>NZ_BNJG01000009.1 GCF_016587375.1 Ktedonobacter robiniae | reverse complement strand
GCAAAGAAACGCGCCTCGATGATCTCTCGCGCATCTAGCCTGCGCTCGCCTCCTACCAGGCGCCCCACGAAGCTCACTTCTAGACGCAATTTGTAGCCGCTTACCAAGCGCAAGGCGCGCTCGATCTCCACTTCATATCCCGTCTCCTCGCGCACCTCGCGGCAGACCGTCTCCTCAAGCGACTCGCCATGTTCGGCGTAACCTCCTGGCAGGCCCCAGGACCCCTCGCGCCAAAAACGATGGCGCAGCAATAAGATCTCTCCCTGTTCATTAAAAATCACAGCTGAGGTACCAACAATATATTTGTGATGCATAAACCAGAGGAGGTACCACTGTAGCGTCCCTATTTTCAGCAAATTCCATAATCTGACCAGGATAGCATTCATCCTCTCATCTCCCTTGTGTCCCGCCTACGCCTGCTTTATCTTTTGCGACATATTTGCGACAGATACTTAACAGGTTTGCGATTCTTTTCAGGCTTTATCCTTGTATACTACGGACTAGTGTATAGAACTGACATCTATTAAAGCAAACACAATCCGGCTGGTAAATCTTCATCTTCAGCCATAACTGTGACGATAAGCCATAATGAAAACAACCTGGAAGGGGTCACATCAATGGATTTGGCAACGCTTTTCTCCATACATACACTTCAGAGCTTATTGGATATCCTGGGGTATCCGGCGGTCACGCTTTTGATCCTGCTGGAGAGCGCGGGCATCCCCCTCCCTGGTGAAAGTATGGTCCTGCTGGCCTCTTTCTACGCGGCGACCAGCCATCAGCTTCAGCTCCCCATCATCATACTCTGCGCAGCCATAGGCGCGATTATTGGTGACAACATTGGCTACTATATCGGTCGCACAGGTGGACGGCGCTTTGTCGAGCGTTTCGGCAAATACTTTTTCTTGAAGACCAGCCACCTGGAGTACGCGGAGCGTTTTTTCGCGCGTCATGGGGCCAAAACTGTCTTCTTTGGACGCTTCATTACCTTCCTGCGCATCTGGGCGGCATTTCTGGCAGGAATGAATCAGATGCCCTGGCGCGCCTTTATGTTCTATAACGCGCTTGGCGGCATCACCTGGGCTACCCTGATTGGAAGCCTGGGCTACCTTAGCGGAATCTTCTTCCAGGACCATTTTGACCAGGTAGAGCACCTGGTGAAGCTGATTGGCTGGGGCGGCCTGGGCGCTGTGATCGTCCTGGTACTTGGGGCCCTACTCTTCCTGCGCCTGCGCCGCGCTCGCCAGCCAGAAGAGTCCACAACGAACAAAAAACGCAACCCCTCACACGCGCTCTAGCAAGAAACATAAGAGCTATGCAAAGAGGGGTTGCGATGGCTCCTTCTATCTATCTACCACTCGTCTACCCTACGGAGTTGGCGTGAAGGGTTGGCTGCCGGGCAACGCATACGTACAATACACAGTGTCATCGCTTCCCTCAGGGTCCTCATGGCATGAAGAATGCGTACGAAGCGCGAATGCGCCCACAATTACAAGAGCCGCTACGCCAAAGAGAAGCATCGCCCACACCATTGATTTCTTGCCTCCTTCCTTGCGTCGATAAGCCCTAAAAGCAAAGGCGAAAGTAAGTAAGCTCATGATGCCAACAATGAAAAAGCCGAGGATGAACAGTCCAATACCATCCTCATTAAAATAAAGATGACCCTGTTGAAACTCATTGGCAAATACTTTCAGCCACTCATCTGGTCCCATATAAGCATTGCTAAATATTGAACAAGTGGAGCAGAGTGTGCAAAATATGCCAAAACAGAGGGTAAAGCTTAGGATAGCCTTAGATGTGCTTGCCAACTTCTTGTCTTGCATGATTTCACCTCTCCTTTCTGGATGGCCGCAAAGATTTGATGAACTCACGGTCCTTACTCCGGTGCGCAGTCATAAACAGAATCTACGCGAGTTGGGCATGGGTCCTATTCAGAGATTGGTGGGTAGGTTCCAGACATGGACGTCGGGGAGCGAACTGCTGGCGGAGGCGATCGATTTACTATCAGGTGACCAGACCATGGAGGTTACGTCGTAGGGATGTCCCTGGTAGGTAAAGAGACATTTGCCAGTGGCAGGGTGCCAGACCTGCACAGTACGATCAGCGCTAGCCGAGGCGATGTATTTGCCATTGGGTGACCAGGAGGCAACATAAACTTGATCTGCGTGGCCACGATAGGTGAGGCGATGGCCAGCAACAGGATGCCAGACCTGTACTGTGTGATCAGTTTCAGCCGAGACGATGTATGTACCGTCAGGTGACCAGGAGAGCGAGGAGACATTACCACGATGCCTGGTATAGCCCGGGAATTGCTCTGCACTCAGCGCCTTCCAGATCTGAACACTGTTTAATTTGTCATCGCTGGCGAAGGCAATATATGTGCTATCAGGAGACCAGGTCAGGGCATTGATAGCACAAACTTCTACACGGTCCTGGGTAAACAGCTTTTTCCCGGTGAGCGCCTCCCATATACAAAAAGTACTGCTCTGACCAAAATGAAAAATGGTAGCAAGGTAGTTGCCATTGGGCGACCAGGAGACAATAACTGAGTCCCCGTATGACAATTGCTGGTGTTGAGCAGTGACATTCCAGACCTGGATCTGCTGATCAGCCCATGAAAAGGCGAGAAACCGAGCGTCGGGTGACCAGGCCAGAGCAGCATAATTAAAGGCCGAAAATTGGTACTCAATCTCTGGTGACGTGAAGAGGGTTTGCGCTGTTCTAGGACCCCAGATATGAAAACGCCCCTCCCTGCCAACGGAAGCGATACGGGAGCCATCCGGTGACCAGGCCAGAGCATAGACCCCATTCCAGTGTCCCTCATAGCGCAAAGCGGGGTGAGGAGGCAGGTGTCTGACTAGCCAGTGGAGCGCCATCGGTCCACCTATCAGGGTGCTCAGGCCAGTCAGGGCAACAAGAGAGCCAGCCCGAAGCAGGATATTGCGCCGCTTGATTTTACCCCGAGAGGAAGAGACAGGGAAGGCATAGGGCATAGATGGTGGTAGGGCATCGGGGGAGACCTGAGGCATGGGTGCAGGTGGCCATTGAGGGGTGAAAGCAGCGGCAGAGGTGGATTCAGGCTCTAGCGGTGCCTGTGGGACAATGATTTCAGCCGGCGCAGGCACGGCTGGCTGATGAAAAGCCTCTGAAGAGGGAGAATCATTCTCAGTCATGGCGACTCCTTGTCGTGACAAATGAAATTCGTAATTCGAATATATAAATACGCACCGGTCGATGGTGCGCGTAGCCCGACGGCGTCAAGCGAAACGCCCGGCCCGAAAATGAGATCACAGGTGAGACACTTACCTATCCCGCAAGCGTAGACTAAAGAAAGTCGTCAGGATAATCGCCAGCGCAACCAGGATGAGTGTGGCATAGACAGTAGGAGGGAACAGGGAGCCAAAGAAGACTGAACAGTCCTCATTGCCGTTATAAGAGACATTGGTGACACATTCAAATTTGAGGGAGAAACAACCGACAGCCAGCCCAAGGCTGAACACATAGAAGAGGGCGGCCCAGAGCAAAGAGGGAGTGAGGCGGCGAACTTTCCTGGCAACATTGATGGCAGCGGTCAGCACGATCCCACTCCAGATAGAGAGAGGGATATAGAGCAGTATACCAATGAGGGCGGGCCCGTTGAGAGTCAGAATGCCAGTGGTATAAGCATTGGAGATGATTTTTACCATGTCAGAGGCACCCTCTGAATAGGCATAGGAGAGACAGCAGAAAGACCCAAGGCACAGGGTAAGGAGAAGAAAGAGCATAGTAAAGATGTTCATGATTGTGCCTATGGGAGATGGGCGGGTGACTTCCGCAGGATAGGGATTGTCCATAGATGATCCTTTCAAGGATAGATTATTATTCTTGATGGGCATCTCATCACTCAGAAGCTCCCTAAAGGTGAGCGAAAACGCGTTTGGAAGAGCGATCGATACGCATCTATCTGGGAGCATAGCGTCTCTCGCGAACTATTGCTACGTCTTTTACGACACGGTTCTTCTCGCCGATGGCACCAGTGTCGGAAGCGACAGTGGTGGAAGCGACGGGGGTGAGGAGAGCAAGACGTGCTATAATCGAGACAGCATGCTCGCTTGCGAGCAGGGCAAATGATATTGGTAGCACAACTCCTTATGGAGGCGAAGGAAGAGCGTATGAAGCAGCCTCGTCACGTCCGTTCACTCACCTGGTTTTTTCTTTTCTGGCTGGGGAGCATCATAGTCTATTGGAATAGCTGGGCATGGAAATATGCTGCCTCACCAGGGAAATATACCGCCTCAGCAACACTCCACCTGGTGGTGACGTTGCTCCTGCTCACCCAGATGACCCACCTGCTCATTCTGGCGCTCGCGCTCTCGCCCTTACTGTTTCTGATTGCCACCCTGAAGTTCAAACAGATCCATTCCGTGCTCCTCTTCATCGGAGGTGATTGTCTGCTCCTGTTCCTCTATGGAGAAATGATTGGTCCAACGCGAGATTGGAGTGATATCTGGGGTGGGGGATGGGCGCCAGGAGTTGGCTTTCTCGGCCTGTTCTTCTTGATAACCCTGCTGCTCTATGTCCAACAGACCAAACAGGCCCACGAGCGCACCCTGGTTCTCTTGCGCGAACTGGATGAGGCGCATGCACAATTGTCCACCTTTGCCCTGCGCATCGAAGAACTGACGCTGATGGCCGAGCGCCAGCGCATTGCCCGCGACTTGCATGATACTCTGGTCCAGGGAGTCACTGGACTGCTGATGCAATTAGGGGTAGTACGTGCGCAGTTGCGTCACCAGAAAGTGGAGCGAGCGCAGGCGTTGTTAGAACAGGTGATGGAGCAAGCCAGTGATGCTTTGGCAGATGCCCGCTGTGCCATTGGAGATCTGCGTAGTGGACGCACCCGCTCTGATGATCTTGTAGAAGTAGTCCAGGAGGAAATCAGCCGTTTCACGGCCACCACAGGTCTCTCCTGTCACGCTGATATTGCAGCCCTTTCGACCCTCCCGACTCCCTGCTGCGAGCACGTGGTACGGGTCATCTCCGAAGGACTCGCCAATGTGGCTCGCCATGCCCAAGCCAGCGCGGTCTGGATCCAGGCAATCGCTCATAAGAGCCTCCTGACTATCCAGGTACGAGATAACGGGGTTGGCTTTGACCCGGATACGATCAGTGCTGAAATGGGACAGTATGGACTGCTTGGCATGCGGGAACGCGCCAGACTCATCGGGGGGCAACTGGAGATAATAAGCACGAAAGGTGGGGGAACCATCCTTTGCTTCCACATACCAATACGTCCACAGGAAAGCTAAAAGGGAGGGAAAGAGATATGCCACGACCCATCCGCGTTGTCATAGCCGACGACCATCTAATGGTGCGCAAGGGGCTGCGTTTGATGCTCGAAGAAGAAGGGGGAGAGGAGATCAAACTCGTCGGCGATGCGGCCGATGGCGCAGCAGTAGTAGCAATGGTAGAACAGGCGCAACCAGATGTCGTAGTGATGGATATTCGCATGCCTGGTATGAATGGCCTTGCCGCGCTGGAGCGCATCCGAACCATGTGGCCACACATCGCTGTTCTCCTGCTCACCACCTATGACGAGGATGAACTATTGATCCAAGGACTGCAAGCTGGAGCCAGCGGCTATTTCCTCAAAGAAACGCCAGTAGAAACCTTACTAGATGCCATCCGTTCGGCAGCACGAGGCGAGATGCTGATCCAGCCAGAGACGATGGCTCGTCTCCTCTCTTATGCAACTTCAGTCAGCCCTGCTCTATCGGTGAGCAGATCGCAGCATCCTCAAGGCGCTGGCATCTCAGGTTCCATCGCCTTAACCAAGCGTGAAAAGGAGGTGCTAGCGGGAGTGGCCCAGGGCGAACGCAGTAAAGAAATTGCCGTGCGTCTGGGTATCACGGAAAGAACCGTGCGGGCTTACCTGACCAACATTTATACGAAGCTGAATGTAGATTCTCGTGCCTCAGCCGTTGCTCTCGCATATGGTCTCTTACCACGCTAGTGCAGACGAAAGTACAGCCTATATGCAAAAAATTACGACAAAACAAAAAGGTAAGAGGGCTTGCCGCCTTGCAAAGCCCTCCTACCACATGAGGGGGAACTCAGAGTAAAAGTACGATCCTCATATACGAAAGCTGATCTGGCTTATCAGGCTCGCGCTCGCTCACGCTCCTGTCGCCAGGCCGCCTCGATGCACTGCTTCATCAGCATCACATTGGTCAATGGTCCGACCCCTCCGGGCACTGGAGTCAGCGCACCAGCCACCTCGCTCACCGAGGCATAGTCTACATCACCCACAATTCCGCCCTCTGGACGCGCGTTGGTGCCAACGTCGATGACTGTTGCTCCAGGCCGAACCATCTCTGCCTTTACCATGGTAGGGCGTCCGACAGCCGCAATCAGGATATCACTTTCACGCATAACTTCACTCAAATTCTGCGTGCGCGAATGACAGATCGTCACGGTCGCATTGCGCTGCAAGAGCATCAGAGCCAGCGGCTTGCCAACAACATTGCTGCGCCCCAGTATGACTACGCGCTTCCCCTCAATGGGCGTCTGAGTGCGCTCAAGGATCTCCACCACCGCCGCCGCGGTCGAGGGATACAAGCTGGGGAAGCCCAACGCCAGATTGCCAGCGCTCTGGAGGCTAATACCATCAATATCCTTCTCAGCCGCAAGCGTCTCAGCTACCAGGCGCTGGGGGAGATGCTCCGGCAGCGGCATCTGGACGATTACCCCATGCACTGCGGGATCACGATTCAGGCGCAAAAGTGCATCACGCAATTCCTCGGTCGTCGTCTCTGCGGGAAGCGCTTCCACGGACGCCTCAACGCCCAGTTCTTTGGCGATACGCAAGATAGCCTTGGTATAGACGCCCGAGGCGGCATCACCCTCCACGCGTACGACTACCAGGCCCGGCGCGCGCTGATAGGTCTGTTGAAAGCGCTGCACCTCCTCTTTCAGTTCAGTTTTAATCTCCGCACTCAGTTTCTTTCCATCAAGTACAGTTACCGTCATGCTACTTAGCACCTCTCTCCTCAATTGCTCGATTAACCCCTAGCGCCTCTTCCGTAATCTGTCCCAGCGCGCCATCTAGCCGCCCCTGCAACTCCTGGGCCTTGTCTGCATCCTTCAGAGAGGTAATGTTGACATTGACCATCCAGGCCGCCCCATTCCCGGTAGCCAGGGCCAGCGAGGTGGCGGTGGCGATGTCACTGAGCACATTTTTGTTGCCGATCTCGGCGACGCGTTTGCAGCAGCGCACAAGCTCAAGTGCGCGCTCGACCATCTCTAGAGGCACCAGGGCCGCCTCGACAAGCGCACCTTGTACGGCCTGTTTGCGCGCCTCTTTCTCTTCGTTGGTCCCGCGTGGCATCTTAAAGCAGCTTGAAAGCTTGCCATAGGCCTCGATATCCAGGCACATCAACTCCTGGAAGCGGGCGCGCAGGCCCTCACCCTGTTCAATCAGGTCGCCAATCTCCTGCTGGACCACTGTATAGTCGGCCTTGCCAACCGTGAGCCGCGCCACCATACACGCGAGGCTCGCGCCCATCGCTCCGGTCAGCGCCGAGGCGGAGCCGCCACCTGGCGTAGGCTGCGCGGAGGCCAGGTCATCTAAATATTGCTGTAGTGTCTTGTCTAAATACATATGTTCTACCCTCATAGGTAATATAATATCTTATTCAACACTCGCTGGGCTGGGAAATTTCCACCCTCCATTCTAGCATCGCGTTCCGCAAGCCGTCGAGGGCGCATGACCACTGTCAGGCTCTCCAGTTCGCCACCATACGCCACTACCCGGCAGTACTACCCAGCGCACACAAAATAGGAGGTACGTCGATAAGGGCATTTATATCCCCTCTTCCTCCATGATACCAACACAGGATACCCACCAGTTAAGAGCAATGTGCGAGGGCATCAAGCCTTCTCCGGCAGCGAGTATATAATGCGCGCACAACAGTTCAATATACAAAGCAACGCCCTCTCTGTCTCCAGAGAGGGCGTTCACGATAGTTTTTGGTCTGATCAAGCAAATGTGAGCAATCGCAGAAACACACGCTAATAGATGATGATATCGCTCCCCTTTTGCAGAGAGTTATAGAGCCATTGTGCGTTCTCCCTGGGGGCCTCAATCCCGCTGGTGATGCTGCCATCAGCGGTATGTGCGCCCTCGATATGGGGCAGCTGCGCGTTCGGGCCAAAGACCGTACGCTGTGGGTTGCAATAGATGAACGACCTATAATACGCCCCTGGATGCTCAGCCTGCTTGATGGTTTTGTGAAGTACCCCACGCCCCTGCGGCGGGGGCTTCGACAGTGGCCAGCGCCCTCCTCAGAGGACACCAGTCGCTGTGGGACGCTTCCCGCCCCGACCCGCCTTCCTGCTGGGTTTGCCTTTCTTGCGATCAGGAATGGCTCCTTGCAGTTCATAGCGGCGCAGAATGTTTCGCGCGGCATTTTCATCGCGATCCAGCTCGGTCCCACACGTGGGGCAGGAATGCCATCGCACCGAGAGACCTTTGGGGACCAGAACCCCGCAGCCACTACATCTCTGGCTCGTCTGCTGGGGCACCACCTTCACCACCATGCCGCCAGCCTCTTCCGCTTTGCAGGCACACAGCGTGATGAAACGGCCCCAGGCCGCGTCAAGGATACTTTTGTTCAGGCCGCTCTTGGCAGCCGCTCCATTGGGCAGATAGTGTGTCACCGTCGCTGCTGTCGTGCCACCGTCGCTTCCCTCTGTCGTTGCAGGGGCCTTCTCCTTCTCGGGCTTGGGTCTTGCCGTCATATTGGGGATCTGCAATGCCTCAAACACCAGGGTCCCATACTGATTGACCAGGCGGCGAGATGCTTGGTGCAGGAAGTCCTCTCGACGATGGCGCACCTTGCGGTAGAGTCGTGTCAATTCCCGCTTGGCCCGGCTGCGTCGATGACTGCCCCGCTTGCGCCGAGCCAGCTTGCGATGGGCGGCCTTGATCTGCTGCTCGGTGCAACGGTAGATGCGAGGGTTGGCAATCTGCTCCCCCGTGGAGAGCGTGGCATAGGAGGTGATGCCCACATCAATGCCCACAGCCTCACCAGAGGGGGGGATGGCCTTGGTGGGATCACCCCTCTGCTCCACGCTCAAAATCGCATACCACTGGTCGCCATCGTGCTTAATGGTACAGGTTTTGATGGTGCCGTGGATGGGTCGATGCATCACCATCTTGAGATGTCCAACCTTAGAGAGCGCGAGCCGACAGGTTTTCTTGCCCTTGGTGTCGTGGGAGGCGAGGGCACCAAGAAGCTCAAAGCCACTTTGGACATAGGTGAAGGAGTGATAGCGGCTGCCTGATTTGTAGCGTGGGTAGCCTGGGGTTTGCCCCTCACTCAGCCACGCGACGAAAGAAGGCTTGCATCGCCTTATCAAGGCGGCGCAGCACATCTTGCTGGACCTGGGAATGGATCTCCTGATATTCAGGACGCTCCTGTTTGATCTGGGGCAATTGGTCGGCTTGTGTGCGATAGGAGATCGAGACGCCAGCCATCTGGTAGGCCAGGGTGCGTTCTTCGAGGCCTGCATTGTAGAGCTCTTTACAGCGACGAAGCGTCCACAGGAGGGTACCTTCTTGTTTGCGCGTGGGGTACAAGCGGTAGACATAGGCTTTGACACGCACAGGCAAGGGCGCCTCGGCTGCCTGCGGTTCTGGTGTATCTTTCGCGTCTTCCATGCATCTCCTCCTCTTGCAGCATTCCTGGACACTTCAACGCTGAGATGTTTTTCACAGACATAGAACAAGATTTCAAGAAGCAGTATACAGAAGCCTCGCTTTGTTGTCAAGCTCTCGCTTTCCTCCGCTTCCCGCCACCCAAGCCACTCCCAAAAGGAACGGCCCTTGTATTCCCATGACTCAAGCCAGGGGTTTTACGGGCCGGTTCGATAAAACAGTTCATAGGATACCTCGATATGCCCCTGGCCTGGTGGCAATGCATCGGATGCTAATGTGCCCTGTTCGAACGTGTAGTCAACCTGGAAGTGACCAGGCATGGTTGGCAGTCGGGTAAAACTCGAGGCGATATGAAACGAGCGTACAAGCGAACCATTGGTATACACACGCGCGCTCTGCATGGCAAGCGAGACAACGATGACCGTTTTGTTGTTTAGCTTGAGACTGGAAAGCTGGTGCAGTTCACTTGCCGTAGGCTGGTTCAACGAGGGCTTGCTTTGCGCGGTCTGCTCATCTGCCCCACGCCCGCGTCCGATGATATCTGCATGAATCTCATCCTTGACAATAGAAGTGGGAGAATACTCTCTATGATTGTCATCGCAGAGAGCGCCAAAACGTAGCATCGTTTTTAGGGTCTTTCTCTCGTACACCATCCTCCGGACCCCTTCGGAGCCGCCGGGCGATAAGATCGGCAAGAAGATTATGCTGGCTCAGCAACTAAACACGAAGTTCCCTCACAAGTATGCTATACTGTTAGGGAACTTTGCGTTTAGCAGTTAATAAACAAGGTTGATAAGAGAGAGACGCATGACGCGATCAACACCTACCATTGAGCAAAACACCCTTGTGACTCATGAAGGCGAGCAGGTGCTTGAGATTGCTGTTGGGTCGGCGGCGTGGTTTGAGTGGGTGGGAAGAGAGCGCTCAACGCTCTTTGCTTTTCATGCCCCAGAGGGCAGCTATACGGCACGCAAGGAGGGATCTGGCAGCGGGCGCGGTGGATGGTACTGGAAGGCGTATCGCAAGCACCAGAGCAAGCTGTATCGCGCGTACATGGGCAAAGGGGAGGATCTGACACTAGCGCGGCTTCAGGAGATCGCACAGGCGCTTTCATCAAGGATAGCAAGCGAGAAGAAAGCGAGTGAAGAAACCTCTGGGGCCAAACCTCTGGCTACACGCGGGGAAGGCTCGCATCAGGCGGCCACCCCGCTGCTGGAGACACGGCTACGGCCTCCGCGCCTACCAGCCCAACTGGTCGAGCGTGATCCTCTGCTGGGACTGTTGGATGGCAGCCGACAGCAAAAGTTAACCCTCGTGCACGCTCCAGTTGGCTTTGGCAAGACCACGCTGGTCAGTCGCTGGCTCGCGCGTCGCCAGGCACAGGCTCCTCTGTTTGTGGCCTGGCTTTCGCTTGCAGCGAGTGATAACGATCCACTGCGCTTCTGGTCTACGCTGATCGCCGCCTGCCAGCTTTCTGACGCGCAAATCGGCCAGACGGCCCTGGAACAGCTCTCCCAGAGTACCCGACAACCTTTCACGCAGGCGCCATTGCAGGCGGCGCTCGCGTTTCTGCTCAACGATCTGAGCCGCTTTGTCCAGGAGGGCGTAGTGGTTTTAGAGGATTATCATCTGATTGAGCACGCTCAGATCCACGAAACGCTGGCCTTTTTCATCGAAAACCTGCCAGCCTCTCTCCATGTCATCATCCTGACACGCAGCCTACCACCGCTCCCACTGGTGCGCTGGCGCGCGCGTGGCGACCTGCTGGAGATCCAGACCTCCCAACTGCGTTTCTCCCTGGAGGAAACGACACTCTTTCTCCAGCAATTCCTCCAACAAGCACTCGCCGAGGAGTTCCTGCAAACACTCTATACACAACTGGAGGGTTGGGCTGCTGGTTTGCGCCTGCTGGCCTTGAGCTTGCAAAGCCAGAGAACGCCCCAGGCAATCGAGGCTGCGCTCAAACAACTGAGCGCGGACTCCATAGTTGAGCGCGCTCATCGCCCAATCCAGGAGTTTTTCCTGAGCGAAGTACTTGCCGCCCAGCCGGAGCCGCTCCAGCTCTTTTTGCTCCAGACTAGCCTGCCTGGTCGTCTGAGCGGCTCGCTGTGTGATGCGCTGACAGGCAGACATGATGGCGCCGAGTGGCTGGAGATGGTAGCGCGCAATGGCTTCTTTCTCGATGCACTGGACAGTGCGGGCGAGTGGTATCGCTATCATGCCCTCTTCGCCGAGGCCATGCGAGCCGAGGCGGAGCGCCGTTTGGGAACCGGGACGCTGCACGAACTGTCGGCACAGGCCAGCTCCTGGTATGAAGAACATGCCATGCTCGCGGAAGCCATCGAGGCTGCCCTGTTCGCGCAAGACTTCGAGCGAGCCGGGCGATTGATCGAACACCTCAACGAGCATGCCTACTCCAACGAGTACCATACCATGCGCCGCTGGCTGGAACAGATACCACAAAACCTTCTGGCCACGCACCCTGTCCTCTGCTTCCTCCTCGCCCAGGCGCGCATCTTCACCGAAAAGCACCCGGGCGGAGTCTGGCGCATCGAGCCAGCCGAAGACCTGCTCCAACTGGCGGAAAAGGGCTGGCGCACGCAGGGAGATATGCTCCAAGTCGGCATTCTCTACGCCTTTCGCGCGACCTTTACCATCATTCACGGCTTTGTTGCGCCTGCCGCCACCTATGCGCGTTCCGCACTCTACCTCCTGCCCGCCAACCCTGAACAGGCATACCAGCAGCGACCAGATGAGTGGATCGAATGGCACTGTGGCTGCCTGCTCACGCTGGGCATGGAAGCCATGCAGGCGGGCATCTTCGCCAGTGCTCGCCAGCATCTCCTGGCAGGCTATACCCTCAGTCTGCGCGTCAAGGATCGTGTCTTCACCCGCGTCATCGGACGCATGCTGGGTGACGTGTCTCTCGAAATGGGCGAATTGCGCCAGGCCGACTCCTATTACCGGCAAGCATTGGCCGAACCTCCCTGGCCGAATGAGACCGGCGAGGATATTTTTCGCATACAAGTTGCGTGCGGATGCATTCGCATTGCCTACGCGTGGAACGAGCTTGACAGGGCGGAGCAACTGGCCCGCGAGGCATCTCATCAACACCACTCCCAGGGCGATTTCCCCGTGGGAGAGGAAGCCGTGCGCACTCAGCTAGAACTCTTACGGCTCTTCCTCCTGCGCGTGCGCGGGAAAGAGACCGAGGCACAGACAGCCCTCTCCGCGCTTATCGTACACCTACAAGCAGCCAGCCATACGCGTCAACTCGTCCCAGATGTCCTCCTCTGGCAAGCGCACACACAGATTCGCGATGGTGCTCTCCAGGCCGCAGAACACACGCTAGATGCGCTCTCCCGTTCTGAACAGGAGTACTCCCCTCTACAACAACAATCTATCCACCTGCTCGCGGCGCGCCTGCATCTGGCCCAGGGCGAGGCAGCGAGCGCTCTACCTCAGCTTATGCAGCTTCTCAGCCACGCTCAAGAGGGCCAACACATGTTGAGAATACTGGAAATTCAGCTCCTCATCGCGCTCGCCCATGCCTCGCTCAAACAGGTGCCAGAGAGTAACCAGCAACTCACCCTTGTCCTCGCGCAGGCGCGCGGCGAGGGATTCCTGCGCCTCTTCCTTGATGAAGGCGAAGAAGTGGCGACCCTCCTGCGCGAACTCCTGCCTTCCCTTACAGAGAAGCCCCTGCGCGCCTGGACTCAGAATATCCTCCACGCCTTTGCTGGCCCCTTCTCTCCCCAAACCAGCAGCCCGGACAGCACGCTGCTCGAACCACTCTCCACGCAGGAACAGCGGGTGCTCGCCCTCCTCGCCACCGGGCGTAGCAATCCCGAAATCGCCGAAGCGCTGATCATCTCCGTCAACACCGTCAAGGGCCACGTCAAAAACATCTACCGCAAACTCTACGTCAACAGCCGCATCGAAGCTAGCGCGGCCGCCAGTCGCCTGAAATTGATCTAACAATCCCCACTCACAACCACCCGCCCAACCACCCAGTCGGGCGGCGCGCGGCTCCTCCTTTGCCCACTATACTCTGGTCAGTGATACGAAAGCACATCTGACAATTGACAATTTAGTAGAGCAGAGGAAAAACAATGTTTCAGACACATGATAAAGCGATAAACTCTTCGTCTTCTCGCGTATGGTTCATCACCGGAAGTTCCACCGGCTTTGGACGAGCCCTAGCTGAGGCCGTCCTGGCTCATGGGGATCGCCTGGTAGCGACCGCGCGCCATCTGGAACAACTCCAGAGCCTGAGTACCCCTTCTCCCGAGCAGTTACTCACGCTTGCGCTGGATGTTACCAACGAGGCCCAGTGCCAGGAGGCAGTTGCGCAGGCTGTGGAGCGATTCGGACAGATCGATGTGTTAGTCAACAACGCCGGTTATGGTCTCTTTGGAGCTATCGAAGAAACCTCAGCGCTTGAGGTACGCCAGCAGTTCGAGACCAACGTCTTCGGGCTCCTCAATGTTACCCGCGCGGCCCTGCCCATCCTACGCGCTCAACGACGCGGGCATATTCTGATGATGTCCTCGATCGGCGGTTTTGTCAGCTTTATGGGGATGGGCATGTACAACGCCAGTAAACGTGCCGTTGAAGGGCTATCCGACGCGCTGGCCCAGGAAATAGCGCCGCTGGGCATTCATCTGACTATCATTGAACCCGGGTTGTTTCGCACAGACTTCACCGGTCGCTCACTAAAAGTGGCGGAGCGCAAAATCGAGGACTACGCGCAGACCAGCGGCATGGTGCTTGACTACACCACGAAGAACATTCACGGGCATGAACCAGGTGATCCGGCCCTGGCCGCAGCCGCGATCCTCAAGGTGGTTGAGCATCCCCAACCTCCCTTGCGCCTGGCTCTGGGAGCCGACGCCCTGGAGATGATGCGCAAAAAACTGGACGAAGTTTCCCAGGAATGGAAAACCTGGGAAGCCACCTCCATCGCCACCGCCTTCCCAGCCACCCCAAAGGAGTCATTATCATGAACACTGCGATAGAGACGACCAGCACTGTGCTTTCTCAGGATGGAACCACGATTAGCTACCTGAGCGTGGGCAGCGGGCCGGCAGTGATTGTGGTGCCCGGCGCGCTCTCGTTGGCCCGTGACTATACGGCCTTCGCGCGTGCTCTGGCCGAGCACTTCACCGTTCACACCATGGAACGGCGTGGGCGCGGCCAGAGCGGACCACAGGGTAGCGATTACAGTATTAAAAAAGAGCGAGAGGATGTACTCGCGCTGCAGCGCCAGACCGGTGCGCATCTTCTCGTCGGCCATAGCTTTGGCGGGCTTGTCGCCCTGGAATCAGCCCGCAACAACCAGGCATTCGCCAGAGTAGCAGTCTATGATCCTGGTGTCTCCATCAATGGGTCCATCCCGGTAGCCTGGATACCGGGCTATGAAAAGAAGCTGGCCGAGAACAAGCAACTGGATGCCTTTGTCGAGTTTACCCTCGCCATGGGTCCGGAGTCCGCGCGCAAAACACCACCCTGGCTCATGAAGCGCATGCTGCCGCTTTTCCTGAAATCTCATCAGCTCAAGACCATCCTGAGCCTCCTTCAGGAAAATCTACGTGAACACAAAGAAGTAGCACGCCTGGACAACAGCTATAAAAATTATGGGGAAATAACTGCGGGTGTCCTGCTCATGTATGGTGGCAAAGGGCATATTCCGCAGGCGGACACAAGCATGAAGCGACTCGCAGCGGTCTTCCCGCACGTTGAAACGCGGGAGTTTCCAGCCCTCGACCACTTCGGACTCAACAAAACCGGCCCTCAGGAAGTTGCCAGGGCAGTCAGCGAATACTTTTTGTAGGGCTGCTCTCAACGTCTGTGACGCTTCACCGGGTCAGGGTCTGTGGTGCCGGGCTGGCTTTGCCAGCCCGGCACCACAGACCCTGACCCGGTGAGCCACATAGTGGCGAGAATTCCCGAGGAGATACAACAGAACAATCATTTTTCCCTGGCATAGACCCAAAAAGCCCCGTCGCTCGTCTGTAGAGTGAGTAAAAAAATAAAGAAGAAGGGGTAAGAATATGGGTATCACGCCTGGCGCTCTGGAGCATTTAGAGCGCGTTTATGATCTACTGATTGGCTATTATGGAGAACCAACCTGGGAGCCAGACCATGATCCCCTGGGCGGGCTGGTGGGAACAATTCTGTCACAACACACCTCTGACATCAACTCAGGGCGTGCCTACCGCCAGTTAATAGAAAAATTTCCCACCTGGGAGGAGGTTCGCGACGCACCCACCCATGAGGTGGCCGAGGCCATCAAGAGTGGCGGCCTTGCGAATATAAAAGCGCCCCGCATTCAAAGTGCGCTACATACGCTCAGCGAGTGGCAGCAAGCGAAGGGAGATACGCGCTCACTTTCTGCCTTTCTGCAAGATGAACTCAAAGGGCAGCCACTGGAAGAAGCCTGGCGCTATCTCCAGCAGATGCCAGGCGTGGGACCCAAGACCGCTGCCTGTGTGCTTCTCTTTAATATGGGCCGACCTCTTATGCCCATTGATACCCACCTGCACCGCCTGACCCATCGCCTGGGCCTGATCGGTCCCAAGGTCAGCGCCGACCAGGCCCATACCATCTTTCTCAAAGCGCTCCCACCAGAATGGGCCTACACTTTGCATGTAAACCTGATCCGCCACGGGCGCACCATCTGCCATGCCCAGCGCCCTAAGTGTCCACACTGTCCGCTGATCTCTGAATGCGCCTACGCGGGCAGCGTCAACCCAGAAGAAACAATGCTCCCCACAAAATAAGTTCTAGGTAAAAGAAACTGGGGAACCAGGCAGGACTGGTTCCCCAGTTTCTTTTACCTAGAAGATTTTTTATCCAAACGTGGCCTGGATCGCCTCCGCGACCTGGCGCAGCTCGCGTGCAACTTGCATCAATACCAAGTCATTAGATGCGCTATTGATGCATTTGTGTTCGCCACGATCCGTGAGTTCGCGTGGTAGATATTGCAAGCCACCGAACTTCTCCCGCTTCCAGTCATCCACGGGCCGCAGCAAAAAAGGATGACTCTTAGCCAATTTTCGCGATTTTGCTATCACGCAAAGCCTGGCGTATGCCCTGGATGGCCGCCTCAATATGCTCGTCTTCGATGCCATAATGCGTCACGGCTCGCACGCGGCCCACGCCCGACTGACCCATCAACACGCCCTGCTCACGCGCAGCCTGGATAAAGCGCTGGGTCTCAGTGGCATCTAGCGCCGCGCCCTGCTGATCACGCAGGCGGAAGATGACCATGTTGGTCACCGTCTTCTCTGGGAAGACCTCGACCTCTGGTATATCGGCCAGGGCCAGCGCCAGGCGCTTACAGCGCGTATGGTCATCCGCCAGGCGCTCCACCATCTGCTCCAGAGCCACAATGCCCGCCGCAGCCAGAAAGCCAGCCTGGCGCATGCCACCACCCAGCAGTTTGCGCGTGCGTAGCGCGCGCCGAATAAAATCTTTACTGCCTACCAGCAGTGATCCCACAGGCGCGCTCAACCCCTTGGAGAGACAGAACATCAGCGAGTCCACCGGCCGCGCCAGCTCATGCACTGGCTGGTCCAGGGCTACAGCAGCGTTAAAGAGACGCGCTCCATCCATATGCACAGGGATATTGTGCGCATGAGCGAGGTCCGCAAGCGACGCAAGCTGCTCAACGGTCAGCACCGTCCCACCACAACGGTTATGTGTATTCTCCACACAGATCAACCCTGTGGGCGCGACATGCGGGTCCGCAAGCCCCGCGATCCCATCGCGTACCCGCTCCAGGTCCAGCATCCCCGAGGTATGCGTGGGCACAACATACATGGGCGAGCCACCCAGGGTCGAGGCCCCGCCCGCTTCATAGTGATAAATATGCGACTCATCACCCACCATCACCGCCTGCCCGCGCCCGGTATGCGTCAACACAGCAATGGCATTGCCCATCGTCCCCGTTGGCACGAAGAGCGCCGCCTCTTTCCCCGTCATCTCGGCTGCCAGCTCTTGCAGGCGATGAATGGTAGGGTCTTCATCATATACATCATCGCCAACCTCGGCACGGTACATCGCCTCGCGCATCTCCTGCGTCGGCTGGGTAACGGTATCACTACGCAAATCAACAAGCATTATTCTCTTGCTCCTCCAACTCTAGATAATGACATCATCCCCTAGTATATATCGATTCGCCAATCTTTGAAAAACAACTGGTCCTATTAATACTTGGCCCCCTCCACACCCCCATTTATATGCTGTGGCGTGGTGCTGAGGAGTGTATAAAAGAGAGCACCTTGTTTGACAAGCAGAGAGACCAGGGGATAAGATCAAAGCAGAGTAATACCTCTTTTTGGCTATTTTGTACCTTACGATTGAGAGGAGCGGATCAATGACCCTCAAGGAGTTCTCAGGAGCTGTCGCGGTCGTCACAGGCGGCGCGAGCGGCATTGGCAAAGCAACGGCGCACGCCCTCTATACCCGTGGAGCGCATATCGTCATCGCCGATATCAATGAGCAAGCCCTGGCGGCGGCGGCGCAGGAGCTACTCGCTAGCCAGGAGGCTGGCGACAGGCAAGTGGTAGCCATGGGGCTCGATGTCACCAATGAAATCCAGGTGCAGGCGCTTATGCAGCATGCTGCCCAGGTGACTGGCCGTATCGACCTCGTCGTGACAAGCGCAGGCATCGGGCGCGGCGGCCCGGTTGATGAATTTAGTGGAGCGGAGATGCAGCGCCTGATGGACATTAATTTCATGGGGACCTATCACGCGGTACGCGCCGCGCTCCCCTTTATGCGCCAGCAGGGCAGCGGGCAATATGTCCTCATCAGCTCAGTCGCGGGCAAGCTACCACCACCACAGCTCAGCGGCTATGTCGCCAGCAAGTGGGCGGTACGTGGCTTCTCCTCGGCCTTGCGCGCGGAACTCTTCGGCAGCGGCATTGATGTCACCACCGTCTATCCAGCCTGGGTGGATACCCCGATGCTCCAGCAGGAGGCCGGCTTCAATATGAATATTGAGATCCTACTGACACCCGACATGGTCGCGGCCGAGATCGTCAAAGCCGTACAGGAGGGACAGGCCGATCTCACCCTGGCACCTAACCAGGATATCGCCTTCGCGCTCCAACTGATGAAGGACGACGAACGCAAAGCTGAACAGCTAATGGGGATGGCCTTTCACCAGCAACAGCAGCAAGCCAACCAGGCAAGCAGCGAAGCGCGGTAAAAAAACGCTTCTCTTCTCTACCACGATCAGAGCACGGCAGGCAGTGCCTCTGCCGTGCCTCTACGTTCAATGACTAGTGCGAGATAGCGGCAGCCCCGAAGAAGAGCATCACCAATGCCCAACTTACCAACAGGGCAATCAAAATACGAAGCACCAATCCCGACACATACGGATGGCGACGCCGCGAGGGTCTGATCGCGGCTACCGCCTCTCGTTTACTTTCAGTCCCTATCGTCATCCTTGCACCTCATACAAATGTAATGACAACATCCATGCCACGCTTCTCGCGGTTAAGCATACGTTTTCTGCTTTCCGCAAGAAGCATCCTTCTTCACACGCGCAAATGGTGCGCGTATTACATACAACGAGAAGGCTTATCGCTATTAACGTAGCTATTACTTTCTGGGATAGCGTTCTGTCTGAGCTGCATTTTTCTTGCACTCATCGCATTCACACATGGCCCGGAGCTTCTCGAAGGTGTAGATGCCTGTTTTATGGCCGTCCTCCCATATGGGTGTCAAGCCATAGCGCCCGACTGGCTGCAAGTTGGCCAGGGTGGTCTCCTCGCTCGTCAGGCTCTGCCGACTCTGGAGCATTCCAGGCTGTCCGCCTTCACCCGCACACCACGCGCAGGGACAGGCCCAGCGCAACGTCTCCCAGTTATGCAGGCTCTCGTGCTCATCACTCCAGGTTAAAATCAATTGCCGTTTCTCCTCATCAAGCAAGAAGGAGACCGGGACAAGGTAGTTATTCATCATATAAACACTCCGTCTTCCTATCTGAACACCTGAGCGCGAAGCGCTAGACACGCCAGTGGCGTTGGGGTTCGGAATAAGATCTTAAGTGGCCAGAATTGACCTCTGAGCTAAACCAATAGTACCCAAAGGAGGATACTTTATTCCCTCTTTACACAGGCCTTATTATAATGTTTTTCAGCCCCTCTGGTCTATCAGAGAAAACAATTTCCCTGGTGCGTCTCATCCCTTCTCAAGCATATGCGAAAAACAGAAAGTCATGCCGACGCATAGTACTCTTTACGACCCAGAAACCACGTGGTCGAAGGTTATATTATACTGAAGGACAGGCAACAAAGCGCACCATGCACGCGCATAGTAAACCGCAAACTCGCATATAAAGCCTTTCAGCCTGGTTTATTGCTTCACAAGCACCAGCGCAACTCACAAAATAGCGCGAACTGACGTAGGGATCGTTTCAAACTAGTATCAATTACGGAGCAAGGTGTATATGGAAATCGTGTTAGCCGTTGTGAGCCTCATCATTGCCATCGTGGCGCTCGTGCTCGCTTACCGGGCACAGCAAAAGCTACGACAGGCCTCCGAGCAGGTACAGGCACAACAAGAAATCTGGGAGAAAGCCCAGAATACTCGTCAGCAAGATTGGCGCGCTGAACAAGAAAAACATCTCACTGAAGTGGAACATCGCATCCAGGCCCAGATACAGCAGCTACAGAACGCCTGGAACACCCTGGAGAAATTCGAGCGCCAGCAGCGCGACGAGCTACGCCACGCCTTTGAAACCTCCACAAAACAGGCACGTGCCGAATACGAACTGGCCCGCATCCCCCGCATCGAAGATGTTCCGCTACCGGTAAAGCAGGACCAGTCAGGCAAATCCACGCCCCGCTGGCAACATGTCAATCTCAGTGGCGCCGACCTCTCCGGGCGCGACCTCTCCTCACGCTATTTGGGACACGCTAATCTCAGTCAAACTATCTTGCGCACCACCAAGTGCTTTATGGCCGACTTCTCCTGGGCGAACCTGAAAGAGGCCGATCTCCAGGAGTCCGATCTCTCCGGCGCCAATCTGACTCATACCGACCTGCGCGGCGCCAATCTAAACGGCGTTAACTTTCTGGCCGCCGATCTCTATAAAACCAACCTGATCGGCGCCAACCTGCTCAACGCTCGCAACCTCACCGTGGAACAGCTTCGCACCGCCATCCATGATGATAGCACACTGAGCGATCTCATCAATACCACCCAGGAAGAGCAGCTCAGAGATAGCGGCGCCACCCTGACCAATATGCGCGCCATCAGCAAGAAGGCGTCCATGCCTCATAGGACCGAGATCATTCCGGTGGTAACGCCACCAATCACCCCCATGCCTGCCGCGAAGCCTGCCCCAGAGGCCACACCAGAGCAAGAGAGCCTGCAAGACAACGCCCCAGGCATGGATGCCTCAGAGTGGCTGGCCTACATCGATGCGGCAACACCTGTTCTCCCACCTGAACAGCCAGCCGAGGAACTGCATCAGGAGACCGACTCGACTCAGCCAGCAGAAGCACAGGCCCAACCAGAGACAGCGTCTGCACCCGATAATTCATTCTTGAGCCAGTCCTCACGCGGCTACGCTCTGCTTCCAGACTCTTTACCAGAGACAGAGGGCAGCGATTCCTATGTCCCGGCAGGCGAGCCTTCAGCGCTCTCACCTCACCTCTCCGGCAGCAGCCTGCTGGATCTACAAGCCGCCGCGTTGCCTGAAACCGAGCCAGAGCCAGAAACCAAGGAAGTTGTCGCCCACGGCTCCCGCCTCACCAACGACAATCAGGAATCCACCGAACATTAGTCGTGCACAAAAGGCAAGGCCTGACGTGTATATGCATATACGCGCTGGGCCTTGCCTCACCCCACTTTTTTTGCTATTCTCTTCTGCGACCCCACCCCTGAGAAGCACATGCATAGACGAAATGTGGTACACTTGCTAACGTTACGTCCCACTTCTGGCATACAGCAGTGAATGGCGAATAGCAACACTTTTTTAAAGAGGAATAGAAGCAGTATGGCAAACGAACAAGCACTCCCCCTCAGCGGAAAAATCGCGCTCGTTACGGGCAGCGGCCAGGGTATTGGCCGCGCTACCGCGTTACGCCTCGCCCAGGCCGGTGCCGACATTATCGTGAACTATCGCAGCAATGCCAGCACAGCAGCTGAAACGAAAGCTAGTATAGAGGAGTTAGGGCGTCGCTGCGTCGCCATCCAGGCCAATGTTAGCCAGGAAGAAGACGTAACCCGCCTCTTCGCTGAAGCGACTGAGGCCCTGGGTCCTGTGACGATCCTCGTGAATAACGCCGGCACCACCCGCGATAAACTGATCCTTCAGATGTCGCCCGCCGACTTTGAGCATGTCATCAATAGCAACCTGCGTTCAACCTTCCTCTGCACCAGGGCCGTGCTACGCTCCATGATGAAGGCACGCTGGGGGCGTATCGTCAATGTCGCCTCCATCTCAGGCCTGCTGGGCAACGCGGGCCAGGCCAACTATAGTTCCTCCAAGGCTGGTATCATTGCCCTTACACTCAGTACCGCCCGCGAGATGGCCAGCCGCAATATTACAGCCAACGTGGTCGCCCCGGGCTTCGTTCCCACCGAACTGACCTCGACACTCACCGAGGCCCAACGGAAATTCATGATCGATACCACGCCTCTCGGACGCTTCGGCACACCGGACGAGATTGCCGCGGCAATCGCCTTCCTCTGCTCGCCTGATGCCAGCTTCATCACGGGCCAGATTCTCAACGTCGATGGCGGTATGGCAATGCATATCTAATACATTCGCTAAAAGCTGAAACTTTTTCACCTCGGGAGCACTCTAAACTTCTTAATAAAGCAACCAGTCCTTTTTGGTGTTTTTTAAGGAGGCTATACTCATGGGCTTAATTGAAACCGAGGAGACAAATAAATTTACCTTCGAGCCTTTCGCAGCACACCCCTTTTATACAGAGGTGAACCGCGGACTCGTACGCCAGGCACTGGCACACCTGTCCCAACAGGATACAGGCGCGCCAGTGACCATCGTGGACATGGCCTGTGGCACAGGCGCGGTCTCACGCCTGATCATTGAAGAGATGGAACGCCAGGGCAAGCTGTCGCAGTTGCGCCTGATCGGCGTCGATCCTTCAGCCGAGGCGCTGCGCAGAGCTCAAAAAGGTGTAGATCAGATGGGTCTACCCGCTGATGTAAAATTTATTCAAGGCGAATCTGAAGATCTCCCCAAGCTAATTCAAAATGCCAACGCTGCATTCTTCTGCAATGCCATCCACCTGCTTACCGATAAACTCTCTGCATTCAAGCAAGTCGCCTCTATTCTCGCTCCCCAGGGCATCTTCGCCTGTAATAGCGCGTTCTATACTGGCACCTATGTGCCCGGTACTGAGCGCTTCTATCGCCTCTGGACTCGCCGCGCCGTGGCCTGGCTCCGCCAGGAACATCCCGACGTGCGCCTCTCACGCGAGGCCAAGGCCGCGGCCATGCAATGGGTAACGAGCGACGACTATGTCCAGATCTACCAGGAGAGTGGCTTCGGCAAACTAGATATGGTGCAGGATACCGCCATTATTTCGCTCGACGCCTGGCGCGATCTTGGTCAGTACTGGCTCTTCATCGATGGCGCCCTTCCCGGAGTTCCCCTGGCCTACGGTGCACGTGCGCTTGAAGTCGCTGTCTACCAGGCCGGAGAGGAGTTGGGGCTACAAGAGGTGCCGCGTAACTGGCTCCAAATGGTTGGCATCAAAAAATAGGTTGAGTTATGGAGAATGGGGATGTGGTCTGGAAAGGTCTGCAGCCTTTTTAGACCACATCCCCACAACAATCACAACATCAGAAAAATTGACTTTCTGCCTGCAAACTGCTATTATAGCCAGAATGATGCATGCCCTTTTTATGTAAAGTATAGGGTCAAAAAATGCAAGAGAAACAAACCTGGCGTGATATTCTAGCAGAAATTACTCAGGACCCCAGTGAGAGACAGCACATCCTCGTCACACTGAATGTCAAATCCATTACACTTTCGCGCTGGCTCAGCGGCGAAACCTTTCCTCGCGCCAACAAGCTCTATCAATTCCTCAATCTCTATCCCCAATATCGCGAGCAAATTCTCTCTTTACTGCGCGATGAGAAAGGCATGAGCGAATTTACCAATCCCATCGAAGATGATACACCCCTCAACATCCCTCCTGAGTTCTATATCGAACTCTTTAAAACTCGCGCCTCCGTGGCCGAGAACCTGTACTATTGGACGCTCTGTAACCAGATCCTGCAAAATGCTCTGACTCAGCTCGATCCTAACCGCCTGGGCATGAGCCTGTGGATTGCTCGCTGCATGCCCCCAGCTGGCCCCTCTCAGCAGGTACGCAGCCTCTATGAGAGTGAGGGCATCGGTACGCCTCCCTGGAAGGAGAACCTGGAACACGATGGGATGTTCCTGGGCGCCGAATCCCTGGCCGGCCATGTCGTGACCGTCTTTCACTACAAGGTCGTGAACGATCTTACGGCGGAAAATACGCTCGTCCCCGTCGCCTACTCCGAATACGAGAAAAGCTGCGCCATCTTTCCCATCCTCTACGCCGGACGTATCGCGGGCGTCCTCTCAGCCGCGAGCACGCAATACAACTATTTCAACGCGCAAAATCGTCTCACCCTGCTACAAAAATATGCCGACCTGACAGCCATGCTCTTCCCACCTGAAGAGTTCTACGAGCCTGCCCAGATTGCGCTACACGTTATGCCACCACAGAAAGCACAGAAGCCCCTCTTCGCCCACTTCAATGACCTGACCCGCCGGATGATGATGGAGGCCTCCAGCCGCAACCAGCCCGCCAATAAGAACGAGGCCGAGCAACATGTACGCGCCCAATTAGAAGAACAACTGCTGCACTATGCTATTGAACATACCTTCCCCGGCGATGGTTAAAAAAGAGTGTGCAAGGTGTGGTGGGCGAATGCTCACCACACCTTGCACACTCTTTTTCTTCTTGACGCTCTTTCGCGAAGAGACTACACTGGAAATAGACACTCGCGTTAAGCTCATAGCAGACCATAGGAGATGGTGGCGACTGTGATCGATGATTTTATACAAACCACGCAGACTCTCCACTCACGCTGGACGCAAACCTGCCTGGGAGCCGGCGTCCTCACACTTGAGGATTCGGTCCTACGCATGGCTATTCCCGCTGTCGCGCAGGGCACCTATGCCGACGCCCAGATAGATGACTATGGCACGCTGGCACGCAGTGATTTCCCCTGGCACCCGCCCCTGCGCATGGAGGTACGCGCCCGCTCATCACATCCCGCCGCGACTCCAGCCTCGACCAGCCGCGGTCCACACCTTCTGCGCGGGACAGCAGGCTTTGGCTTCTGGAACTATCCCTTTTCGGTCCGAGGAGATATCCTGATGCTGCCAGAGGCCGTCTGGTTCTTCTATGCCTCGCCCCCCTCGAATATGGCCCTGGTACCAGGCATTCCCGGCTGGGGCTGGAAGGCCCAGGTCATCCATAGCATGCGTCCAGGCTCCTTTTTCGCGACCCTCCCCACGGCCCTGGCGACCGGGTGGGGCTTGACCACCGGCAATACGCGTCCCGCTGGCCGCTGGCTCCAACGCCTCAGTGGCGCCCAGGAGCAGCTGCTCACAGTGCCAATGACGACCTGGCATACCTATGTCATTGAATGGACGCCAGAGGCCGCTCTGTTCTGGGTCGATGGCGAGCCTGTCTTGCGCGCGCCCAATCCTCCCACCCGCCCCCTCGGCTTTGTCGCCTGGCTCGATAACCAGTACGCCATCGCGACCCCGCGCGGCATCCTGCGCTTTGGCACGGTCGCCTGTGAAGATGAGTGGTTTGAGATTGATTCTATCCACATTGAGCGCTTTTAATAGAGTGTATTGCAAGAAGAACAGCGAGGGCGCAAATGCGCCCTCGCTGTTCTTCTTGCAATACACTACCTACTTGTTTTTGGGCTCCTCCTCCGGCAGTTTCTTCTCGGCGTAAGTCAGGATATCGTCGATGATGCCGTATTCCTTGGCCTCGACGGCACTCATATAGAAATCACGATTGGTATCCTTCTGGATGCGCTCCAGCGTCTGCCCGCTATGCTCCTGAATAATGTCGTTTATCTCGCTGCGCAGGTGCAGGATCTCGCGCGCGTGAATATCAATATCCGAGGCCTGCCCGCTCAGGCTTCCCGAGATCAAGGGCTGGTGCAGGTGGATGCGCGCATGCGGCATCGAGAAACGCCGCCCCTTCTCGCCCGCGAGCAGCAGAATAGTGCCAAAGCTGGCCGCATAGCCCACGCAGGTGGTCGAGATGGGACAGGGCAGGACCCGCATCGTGTCATAGATACCCAGGCCCGCGTTAATCGAGCCGCCTGGCGAGTTGATATACATGTTGATTTCACGCTTGCTATCCTCGGCCGCCAGGTAGAGCAACTGCGCTACCACCAGCCCCGACATCGCATCATCAATCGGTCCATTGACGACGATAATGCGGTCACGCAAGAGGCGCGAGAAGAGGTCATAGGCGCGCTCCCCGCGTGGCGTATTCTCCAGTACAGTAGGAACCAGTAAACTCGACATGTGTTTCTCTCCTTTTATCATACGTTGTGATATCTTTGAGCGTATATTGTAGGGTCCAAGCAAGCTTGGACTTCTCCCGCCAGCCGGAACGATTCCCGCTCGCGGCAAGGCCATGCCAGCATGGCCCCTACAGACGATTGTCTCTAGGCCTGACGCAGAAAGTAGTAGTGAATCTTTTTGCCTTTTCCTGTTGACCGTTCATCAAGAAGACCGGCCATAACCCAGCCTTCTGCTCCCAGTTCGCTCAGGCGAACCTCGTCAGGCAGAGCCTCCTCGGCTGGATCAACTGTGAGAATCTTATACTCCCACCGCGCGGCCTGGGCTTGCTCATACACCATAGGAATAAAGACCGAGCCTGACTGCGACTCCGGCTTCTCCATCTTCCCCGCCAGGTAACCCATACCAATCCTTGGCATATGCATCTTATTGCTCCTTTACTCATTTCAACATTGTTATTGTGTGTGGTGTAACTGGGGCATTCGCCCCAGTTACACCACACACAATAACAATGGTTTTATCTGTTGCCTTGAATATAGCACGCCATTAGCGTATACTCATAGAGAAAAACTATGCTGTCAGCATAGCTACAGCATAGGCAATGCTCTGAGCATAGGAAGGAAGCAAATATGGCCGATTTACAAGAACTGCTGGGTCGCGTGATCCGTCGCGAACGCCAGGATCATAATATGACCATCAAAGAACTAGGCGAGAAGGCTGGCCTCTCCGAAATTTATGTGGGAGAGATCGAGCGGGGACAGAAATATCCCTCGGCCAAGGTGCTAGAAAGCCTGGCGGGCGCTCTGGAGCTGGATGTCGCGGAATTGTTGGAGATGGTCGCGGAAGAGATCCGTAGCGAACGCGAACCCCAGGTTACCAGTGTTATTGGCTTTCTCCCTGGGGCTCCCGGTCAGAGTCGTCGGACCGTAGTCAAACGCATGGTGAATATGCTCGACGAAGGCGCAATCGAGAGTGTTGCGGACTTTAGCGCCTTTCTCCTCAACAAGCACCTGAATCTGAACTAAGCATGTTGATGGCGCGCGCGCCGCTTCTGATCGAGGCGCTGCTGCCACTTCTCCTGCAAGGGCGTCGCCCAGCGATACAGGAAAATGAAGAGGCCGAGCCAGAGCACGCCCACAAAGTACCCACCCAGGACATCCGTTGGCCAGTGCCCACCCATCAAAATGCGTGAGTAGCTAATTAGCAGCATCTCGATCACTGCGAGAATCTGCAAGGGTAGGAGCCAGCGATAATACTTCCAGCGGCGCACAGGCTCGGTCTGGCTGAGGTACAACAAGAAGCCATAGTAGATCACATCATGTGAGACATGGCCCGAGGGATAAGAGGGGAAGGGAACAATAGCCTCATAGTTATGAATTGGGTACATCTTCGCCAGGGGACGCGGACGCCCGACCAGGATGTCCAGAAGCGTATTTATCCCCGACCCGCTGGCGACAATCGCGACCAGGAAGAGCGCATTTTGTAGCCAGGTCAGCGCTCGTCGATGCGTAAACCAGGCCCAGATCGCTCCCACTAATAAGAAGATCAGCCAGCTACTTAAAAGTACGATTGACCAGAGGGGATCATCCAGAACGCTAGGCAAGCGTACAATGGCATCGAGCACACTTCCCAGGTGCCAACTCTGAATGGTCTGCATGATCGAAAGATCAAAAGAGAAGGGACGGGGATGCATATGCATGCCTATACAGGTGAGCAGAAAGATGATGACGCCCACCACCCATAATGCTAACTCTATCTTCCAGTGAGCACGTGCCTGCTCGTGTCGCGTGCTCTCCGTTGCTCGTGTTTGCGCTACCTGAAACGGTCCACTTGTGCGCTCCGTTGCACTCATAGCTTCAATCCTCCCTGCGGCGAAACGCCTCTCAGATGTTCTAGTGAGCACGATAGCATCATCAAGCCCTATTACCCCACGCTACCATGTCACACTACACATACGGATCGATCTACATCAATGGATACAAGCAGAACACACGTGGCACGTAGCAAGATCACACTTCATGGCTATAGGAATTCAATTCGGAAAGGTATATCCCAGCGCCTCCAGCACCCTCCGCGCCCGGTCCAGGTGCACCTCTTTCACAAGCAGGTAGTCAGTATCATAGGTTGAGATGGCAAAGATCGAGATGCCCGCGCCCGATAACGGGGTTGCCAGGCCCGCCAGGATGCCCGTCAGCGAGAAGTCCAGTGGACCCTTAACCTGCAAGGCCCGCCAGCCATGCTCTACCTGGACCTCCTCTGGCACGGCTTCAGAGACACAGACAATCGAGAGTTCTTCACGCGTATATGTTATCGCTAGAAATTCGCGTCGGCTCAATGCCCAGGCAGGTATCTCCTGCTGCGGATCGAGCCGGCAAACGCTTAGCGGAATAGCGAGAATTACCAGTTGCATCGTTCCTGATCCCTTCAGGGTATGGCATAACGCACAATAATTTTTTCGTGCCCGCCCTGGGTGCCCGACCAGGGCTAACGTCTGATCTACACACGAAATTGTACGCCACCAGGATGCACCAGCACAAACAACCAGTAGCCGCGTACGCAAGTAGTGGGCGCTACTTGCGTACGCGGCTACTGCGGCTGCGCCTTATTCGGCCAGTTCGAAGACGCGCCGGAAGAGGGGGACAATCTCTTCCGTGGGAATCTCCAGGCTGGCGGAGCCAATGGAGAGTTCAAATTTACTATACTGTGGGACGAGCGTGGGAGTCAGCATGCGGAAGAGAACGGTCTGTGTCTCCTCAGCGACGCGCCAGGCAGCGTCTACCAGCCGCTCACGGTCGCCACGCAGGAAGAGGTGCAGCATGTTGGTCTGCGGAGGATTGGGCAGGATCTCTATCTGGGGCAGATCCGAGAGCGCGGCGGCGATCTCGCGCGCCTTCGCGCAATACTCGTCGATGCGCCCGAGGTGCTTCTGCATCCCTTGCCGCGCCGAGAGCACATAAGGATAGAGGCTGATCAGGTTGCCTCCCTGCCGCCGTTGCCAGATGCGCGCCTCGGCGATGACATCGGCGGGTCCCGCCAGTACCGCGCCCGCGATCCCATCCAGGACCTTGTAGAATGAGACATACACGCTATCGAACAGGCCCGCAATCTCGGCATACTCACGCTGATAGAAGGGCTTGCACTCCCAGAGACGCGCCCCATCCAGGTGTGTGGCGATCCCACGCTCACGCGCCCAGGACGTGATCTCCACCAGTTCCTCCCAGGAAGGAAGCTGTCCACCAATCTCGCGCTGTGGCAACTCGATGAGTAGGGCTCCCAGAGCCTCAGGCACACTTTTGAGGTCTTCCAGGGTGAAGAGATGCTGCTCAGCACCCAGCAAAACTCGCTCCAGGCCATGCAAGCGCTGGTAGGCATCGTGCTCATGAATCTCCAGGTGACAGGTAGGATGATACGCCACGCGCTTGCGCCCCTTGCGCTCACACCAGATACGCAGCGCGATGGGCTGACACATGGTCCCGCTGGGCATAAAGACCGCGGCCTCTTTTCCCAGTAAATGGGCAATCTCCTCCTCAAACGAAGTAATCAGTTCACCGCCACCGTACCGATCCGCCTTCGCCTCTGGATCGGCAAATTCCGTCAGATCATGCAAGACCTCGCGCGGAGATCTGGGATAATGCATGGCTAGAAAGCGCTTACACTGGGACAAAATACGCTCTTTATCCTGTTCAGTTATGGGCATAGAGAAATACCACCATCCTTTTTACAACACTTTTTCCATGTAGAAAACTACTCAACATCCACACCTCATCCCCCACCCATATGTTAACATGCGAATGTGTTGCGATACCAGGTAATGGTTTGCTGTATGCTCTTCATATGCTCCTCGCTCTCACCTACGCGCCGGGCAAGGTCAAGAATGTGCGCGACGACCTCTTCTTTTACAGGCCCTCTCCACCTGCGATACGCCTCTTGCAGCACAGGATGCGAGAAATCACCGGGGCGCATGGCTAGCAGCGAGAGCAAGACATTGAGATGGTCGCCCGAAAAGTGCTCTAAGGAGAAGCGAGCGCGCTGTTCCTGGGTAAGTGAGGGGTCAAAAAAGGGGGCATCGCGCTGGGCGCGGCTGCATGCATAGTGGTAGTCAACTCGCGCGCCTCTTGTATTCAACATGATCACGATTGCACGCACGATATCGGCCTCCAGGGTACGTGGAGGATGGCTAGAGGGATGCAAGCGGTAGTTCAAGAATGATGTGCTCACAATTCCATCAAGCACCGCCCGTGCACTATCAGGTCGTACAGCCTGCTCTCGGGCGAAGCGCGTGTACACCTGCTGCGCCAGGACGATAGGCTCTACTACATGTGTCCCTTGAAAGAACCTACCGATATCATGGAAGAGTGCCAGGTGCTCTATCACCTCGTGATGCAGGAGGCGCCCATCTCGATGCTCAATCTGTGTCGCCAGGCGGCTCACTTTGTCGAGCACCTCCCAGGCATGCTGAAAGCCAAACTCACGATCCGCGAAAAAGCACTCTATCTGCGCAGTACAATCCGGCAATGTTCTGAACAAGACATCCCGCCACTGGTCCAGACCTGGGGCATAATCCAATCTCTTCAAGATGGGCCTCCTTGCTTGTTTCACCTTTGACTACGCTCTTATTCCGAAATCCAACGTCACTCTCGTGACAAGTGCTGTGCCAATCTTCATCCGAAAGGTTTCACGCCGCCTGCGGCGGCAAGGGGAGAGACGCAGAGGGGCTGACGCCCCTCTGCACTCCCCACCTTTCCAATCAACTTTGACAAAGTACTAGCGCTTCGCGCTCGGGTTTTCGGATAAGTAGTATAAGCAAATTTATCGCATCTTGTCTGGCACAGAAAAAATGTTGGCGCACAGTGCTACGTAGCCCACATACGCCCTAATAAGATCACGCGTCTTCATCAAAATTACGCCTGGCAAGGGCGGCGATAGCCACGAGTGCGGGCTCGGCATCGTCGCCTTCGGCTCGTACCAGGATCTCAGTCCCCTGCGGCACCCCTAGCTTCAAGACGGCCAGGATACTCTTGGCGTTGGCGACCTTCTCCCCAACCTGGAGCGAGATGTGCGCTCGAAAACTGGCCGCCGTCTGAACCAGCAGACGCGCAGGGCGGGCATGAAGGCCAACTTTATTGGTGATTTTGAGTGTTGTTTCTAACACTGCCATAGACGATGCCTTCCCTATGCGAATCTAGACAGAGAGGTACAACATGGAGAACGCCCACGAGCTTAAGGATGGACCTTCGGCAGAGTATGCGCCTCAGCTGCGGCGGCTGCCACTGCATCCAGGGTATTGCCAATCGAGGACTCGACCGCGGCGACCACGGCTCCCTCGACCAGCGCGCCTGAACTCACAATCACCCGCCGCTCCTTCTGTTCAGCGCGATAGGTCTCTACAGCCATCTCAACCGACATGGCCGCGCTCCCCAAATCAAGCAGGACCAGGACACCATCACGCCCCTCGACCGTGTGCAACGCGGCCAGAATTTTCTCCACCGACGTTCCCAACGAACCATCCGGCCCGCCACCCGCCGCGATGATGGAGACCTTGCCTTGCGCCATCTGGCTAGCCAGTTCAACAACGCCTTCCGCCAGCCGTGCGCTATGTGACACGATGACTAACCCGACTCCCATGGCTTAGCTCCTCGTTCTTTCTGCATGTACGTAAGGTCTCTCATCATCGATAGGTCTCCACGAGCGCTTGTAGCATCAAGGTACTCGATGTCGCCCCAGGGTCCTGGTGACCAATACTGCGCGCACCAAGATAACTGGCCCGCCCCTTCGTCGCCAGCAGAGGAATCGTGCTCTTCATACCCGCTTCCGCTGCGCTACTACACGCTTGCAACACTTGAAGCATCTCCAACCCCTCACCCTCGGCCTTGCGCGCGGCCTCCAGGGCGGGAAGTAGCGCATCTAACATGGTTTTCTCCCCCCGTCGGGCCTTGCCTCGCGCCTGGATACCCTCAACCATCGCGGCGAGTAGCGCGACTACGTCCGCCTCCTGCAATTCTTGCTTACCCGCCATCGCGATACCCGCGCGCAAAAATGCGGTGCCATAGAGCGGGCCACTGGCGCCCCCAACGGTGGAGACAAGCGTGGTCCCCACCGTCTTCAGGATGGTGCCGCTATCAGCACTCGCCAGGGCAGGCAATTTCTCAACTACAGCCCGAAAGCCCCGGTCCATATTGATGCCATGATCAGCATCCCCAATGGCGGCATCTAGCTGCGTCAGATATTCTCGCTGTTCATGCAATACCTGCCCTACCCGCTGCAACCAGGCAATAAGCTTTTCGCTCGTTATCGGCATACATTCTCTCCCTACGTAAGTACGTCTGTAAACTGCCAGCATAGAAGCTACTACAGGCGTACCCTTATCGACAACGCTAGATGCCCCAGCGCAACGCAGGAGTATGAACAGGTGCGTCCCAGTACTTCAATATTTCATCGTCCGTACGCAGGAGTGTAATCGAGCAGCCAGCCATCTCTAGCGAGGTGATATAGCTCCCCACCAGGGAACGCGCGATAGTAATGTTCTTTCCACGCAGGATCTTTGCCAGTTCGTTTGCCATCACATAGAGTTCGATCTGCGGCGTCCCCCCCATCCCATTTACAAAGGCGATCACCCGCTCACCTGCCTTGAGTTCCAAATCTTCTAGAATCGGGTTGACCAGCATCTCGGTCACTTCCGCGGCCGAAGCCAGGGGCACACGCCTGCACCCAGGCTCGCCATGAATGCCAATGCCGATCTCCATCTCGTTCTCATCCAGGTCGAAGGTTGGCCTTCCTATGGCTGGCACGGTACAGGAGGTCAGGGCCATGCCCATACTACGCCCATTGGCATTGACGCGCTGCGCCATCTCGGCGACCGCCTCTAGAGAGGCACCAGTCTCCGCCAGGCCACCCACAATTTTCTCCAGCAACACGGTGACGCCCACACCACGCCTGCCAGCGGTATAGAGGCTATCCTGGACCGCAACGTCATCATTCGTGACCACAGAGGCAATTTCGATATCTTCGGCCGCCGCCAGTTCCGCCGCCATCTCAAAGTTCAGTACGTCGCCTGTATAGTTCTTAATAATGTAAAATACACCTGCGCCACCGTTCACGGCCCGCGTCGCAGCCAGCATCTGGTCAGGGACAGGCGAGGTAAAAATCTCGCCGGGACAGGCCGCGTCCAACATCCCACACCCTACAAAGCCGCCATGCATCGGCTCATGTCCACTCCCACCACCCGAAATAATTCCCACTTTTCCCTGGACCGGAGCATCGGCACGCACGATTACCTGGCTCTCGTAGTCGACACGAATCAATTCTGCGTGCAGAGCTTCCATACCTGCAAGCGCCTCTTTAACCACATCCTCTGGCCTGTTGATGAGCTTTTTCATGCGAGTCCGCCTCCTTTAGTCTCCTAAACAATTCCACCATGGAACATCACTCGTCCCTCGACAATGGAGCATCGAGTTTCGAAGTACTCGCGTATCAAACCTGTATCATAGCTGCCCATCCAGCTATCTAAGCCTCACTTCCCCATCCCCCTTAACGCACTCCGACTTCCCTGCCAGTATCACCCCTTCCCACTTCGCCATCAACCCCACATCAGCACACATATTTCGCTCAAGTAATCTAAGTATAGCACAGGAATTGCGTCAATGACATTTCCGGGACATCACCTAAAAAAAAGCTCAACACAACACATTGTACCTCAATATACGTCACCCACTCCCTATGCTATACTTATCATCGAACCATAGAGCTCTAACAAAACCAGAAGGATAACAAGCCATGCGTATTATCTCGCTTCTGGCAAGCGCAACCGAGATGATTGCCGTCCTGGGATGCCTGGGCCAGCTCGTTGGGCGTTCCCATGAGTGCGACTACCCACCAGAGGTCCAGCGTCTGCCCTTGCTGAGCCGTCCAGTCATCGATACCAACACGTCCAGCAAGCAGATCGACACGCAGATCAAACAGCTCGCCCACGCCCGAGATGATGCTCAGGAGAACGCGCTCAAGGCCCTGAGTATCTACACCATCGATACCGAACTACTGCAACGCCTCCAGCCAGATATCATCTTTACCCAGACCCAGTGCGAGGTCTGCGCCGTCAGTGAGCAAGACGTGGTCCAGGCCTTAGAGCAAACCACTGGACTGCGTCCGCGCATAGTCTCACTGGCCCCCTACCGCCTCCAGGACGTTTGGGAAGACATGCTGCGCGTCGGCAAAGCCCTCAATAGAGAACAGCAGGCCCAGGAGTGTATCCAGGGCTATCAACAGCGCCTTCAACAGTTACAGGCCCAAACCATGTCTCTCGTTGCGTCAGGCCCCAGGCCTCGCGTGGCCGTTCTGGAGTGGCTGGACCCACTCATGGGTTCTGGCAACTGGACGCCGCAACTCATCGACTACGCAGGCGGTGAGAACATCTGTGGCGAAACCGGTCGGCACGCTCCCTGGCTCACCTGGGAACAACTGAGCGACCTTGATCCTGACGTCCTCATCCTCGCGCCCTGTGGCTTTACTATCGAGCGCACGCGACAGGACCTTCCACTCCTCCAGAAACATCCCATCTGGTCCACCTTGCGCGCGGTACGCGAGGGACGCGTCTCTCTCATTGATGGCAACTACTATCTCAATCGCTCCGGTCCGCGCCTCGTCGAGTCCGCCGAACTGCTCGCGCACGCCATCTGGCAACAACGCCTCCCTCTCTCAGTCGACCCATCCGCCTCCATACTCCTCTAGAAGAATACAGAAAACAGCGGCGTGGTGCCTGCCAGTGGCAGGCACCACGCCGCTGTTTTCTGTATTCTTCTACCTTATACGCTCTTTGTGCTCTTAGCGGCTTGTCTCTGGACGCATGGCCCAGAACATCAAACCAGCTACGATAAAGAAGAGGACAATGAAGAATGACATGAACGAGCTAACAATTGTATCGATTGACAATTGGAAGATCACCGCCAATATGAGGAAGGCGATCACAAGCACGCCCAAAATAGGGAGGAGGTAGAGCGTATTAAAACGCTTCTTCGCATCCGAACGCGCTTTGCTTACGCTATAATCTAGATCTGTATCGAGTTGCTCCATGCAATACCTTTCCTTCGAGTAGGAATAGCTCGCCTCTGAGCCTGCTCTCAATAGCGCTAACAGGCCGTGGTGTGACACACATTCTTGAAACCAGGGAGGCGCACCTGGCTTGTCGAGCGATCCCGCCGAACCCCCTCCTAACAGGAAAGGGTCCAATGCTGTGGATCATATTATAGTCCTAACCTACCACGCGTGCAACTCTTCTATCCTCTTTGGCAGGGCTTTCCAGAAGACAAAAAAAACGGCCTTATTGGCCGATAATGCTTATGGTAGGGGAGACGTAGTTACCGGGGTCAGGAAGAGATGCGAGCAGACGAGCAAATGTGGGTTCCAGGTCGCGCTTGGCAACGTATCTACGCAATTCCAACGCATTCACCTGATACATCGAGTTCTCATCGACACACGAGGCAATAACACCATCAGAGATCGCCGCACATAAATCAGCAAGAGTTGGGATCTGGTCAGACACGAGACACCTCCCTACAGAAACTTGATGCTCAACTCGCTTCGAGCCGCGCAATAGGTCTCGTTTATACTACGGATCAGACGCCTGGAGAGTTTCATCTCCTCCTACATAATACCACACCTACGCCATTATGCACAGCCATATTGGGGGCAATTTCAGGCCTTTTTGTTACTATTCTACCCCAAATTCGTCTTGCCCCTCTTCGTCCTCTTCGTTTGAATTGTCCAGCACGGCCTCGTCGTCGAGCAGCCCCGGAAGCGGATCGATGTACATAACTCCACGCAACACATCTATCTGGCGCACAACCGTTTTGATCGCTGGGATCATCACCTCTTTGCGCTCAGGTGTCCGCACGACATACACATCATTTCCACCCGTGGGAAAGAGGTCGACGATCTGTCCCACTTCCTGGTTGCTCAGGGTATAGACCTTGAGTCCTAGAATGTCATGCTGATAGTACGAGTCTGGAGGCAACTGCGCCAGCTCACTTTCGGGAATCCAGAGGCTCTGATCACGCAAGGCCTCGGCATCGTTCGCGCTGGTAATCCCCTCTAGCTTGACTAACAGCATCTCGCCCTTATACGGGCGCACGCTCGTAATAGTACAGCGTTTAAAGGTGTGGCCATCGGTGCTCACGTGTACCGCCTTCAGGGATGTAAAGCGGTCAGGGATATCCGTCAGCGGCAACACTTTGAGTTCACCGCGCACACCAAAAAGGGCCACTATTTTGCCGATAGTAGCCCATTCTGTCTTGTTTTGCATTGGCATAAGTTTCGCCCTTTGCGAATCGCCTCTCGGTCATACCTACCATCCACCCATTGCTACCAACATATGTGCTGGCGTACCACAATCATGGATAGGCATACAAGATGGCTCTTGCATCCATCGCGCTCTCCGGCGGGTAGGTGCCTAGAGAATTTCTAACGATGTATGCCGTCCTTCGCGCGTCCCACCGGCGCGCAGCAGTGTGCGCATAGCCTTCGCAACACGCCCCTGGCGTCCAATCACCTTGCCAAAATCATCCTGGGCAACGTGCAACTCCAGAGCCAGCGCGCTGCGATCATTGCGCACCTCGCGCACCTCAACCGCGGAAGGATCGTCTACCAGCGACTGAGCGATGTACTCAATCAGTTTACGCATACATTCTACCTCTGCTCACTCGCTACCTGGTCACGATGCTTCACAACGGACCGCACAACCTAATCGATACTACTCAGCGCTTGTAGAAGACTTCTCAGCCTCAAAGCGAGCCAGGATACCAGAGCGCTTCAGCAGCGACTCAACCGACTCGGTTGGCTGAGCACCATTCTTCAACCAGCCCAGCGCCCTCTCCTCGTTGATGTTGATAGCGGAAGGCTCAACACGAGGATTGTACCAGCCAATATTCTCGATGATGCGACCATCGCGGGGTGAGCGCGAGTCAGCAACCACTACACGATAGCTTGGGGCCTTCTTCATGCCCGTACGTTTGAGACGGATCTTAACACTCATGCTTTAAAATTCTCACCTCTCGCCCACTAAAGGGGCTGTATTTTCTACCTGCGCCGCGTTCCCTGGTGCGGCGCGCAACAACACGGCACCTCTAACACCCGACAGGGCCACATGAACTTCGGCCCAACTAGGATAGCACGCGCCACTCAAAATGTCAACGCTCTTGTGGCCCCTCGCCCACGCAATGCAGCTTGACAAAGTTGGTCCGCGCGCGGCTCGCCACGGGCATTCCACCCATGATAACGATGTGCTCGTCACGCGCGATCAAATTCTCCTCCTGTAAGTGGCAATCGACGTCGGCGATAACCCGCTCGGTCGTGCCCTCCATGGGAAGATTCTGCGGCCAGACTCCCCACCAGAGTGCCAGGCGCCGATAGACATGCTCCGAGGGTGTATAGGCGATGATTGGCGTGCGTGGTCGGTCCTTAGAGATAAGATGCGCCGAACTTCCCGAGCGCGTAAATACTACAATCGCTTTGACACTCGTCTGCTCACTCAAAGCGCGGGCGGCATGACTGACTGCCTGCTCCTGCGTCAGGCGTTGCTGCATCGTTGACTGAATGCTCGCGCGATACCCATTCTCGGTCTCGACGGCGATACGCACCATCATCTCTACCGCCTCAATGGGATAACTTCCCGAGGCCGTCTCGGCGCTCAACATGACGGCATCGGTTCCATCGAGGATGGCGTTGGCAACGTCGCTGGCTTCGGCACGCGTTGGGCGCGGATTATTAATCATTGATTCCAGCATCTGGGTCGCGGTAATCACGGGTAGACAGAGTTCATTGCACTTGGCGATGATTCGCTTCTGGATCAACGGTACCTTCTCGGGGGCCATCTCGACGCCCAGATCACCACGCGCCACCATGACGGCATCGGTCTCTTGTAAGATCTCGTCGAGCCGCTCAATGGCCTCGGGCTTCTCCAGCTTCGCGATGATCGGCACGTAGCAATCACGCTCCTTTACGCCCAGGTCAGCCTGAATCTGCTTGATATACTCCTTGGCCTCGCGAATATCCTCTGGCTTACGCACAAAACTCAGCGCGACATAATCAACGCCCTGCTCAATGCCAAAACGCAGGTCATCCCGGTCCTTGTCGGAGAGCGAGGGAACGCTGACCGCGACCTCAGGCAAATTGATGCCCTTGTGCTCTTTAAGCAGGCCACCATGCACTACCAGGCACTTAACGTCGGTCTCGTTATGGTCCAGGACACGCAGTTCCAACAGGCCGTCATCCAGCAAGATGCGGTCTCCTACCTTCACGTCCTCAGGCAACTGCTTGTAGGTGGTCGAGACCAGCTCGGCGGTGCCTTCAAGCGGGCGCGTGGTCAGCGTAATGGTGGAGCCATTCACCAGCATCACTGGTCGATGCTCCTGAAGCGTGCCGATACGGATTTTTGGCCCCTGGAGGTCCTGCAAGATCGCAATGGGCCGATGTAGTCGACTCGAAATAGCGCGAATGCTTGCTACCACTTTGGCGTGCTCTTCATGCGTTCCATGCGAAAAGTTTAAGCGCGCTACATTCATGCCTGCCCGCATCAAGCGCTCTAGCTGCTCTTCGCTGCGCGTCGCGGGCCCAATAGTACACACGATTTTCGTCCGTCTCATACAGTCCTCTTACTTCTTATCCGAAAACCCTGAGCGCACTTGTCCCCGAATGGGGGGAGCGCTAGGCACGCAAGTGACGTTGGGTTTCGGAATAAGATCTTTGCTCTTTGGTTTTTCACGGTGTTCCTCTGCGTACACTCCACTCGCAGATGGGTCTCTTTTACTCATTGTGCTGTATGTACACCATGTACATCGTGTGCCTCATTGCACATCACTCGCCCTAACCAGGAGCCCGCGTTCCCACTCTATCTTACCATTCGACCAACCAGGCATTTTTTCTACTCATACGAAAGAAAGCCTGGTCCTCCCTTACGCGGTAGGGGAGGCCAGGTGGAGCCTTAAACGAAGCAGTTCCTAGCGGCGCCAGGTGACCATTGCAAGCGCATCTAGCGCACTTCCTGCTGCGCGTTTAAGCCCCATTTTTCAAAGAGTTTATCGTAGGTTCCATCGCGTTTCACCGCGTCATAGGCGGCCTTAAGGGCTTTCCCCATCTCCTGATCGCCTTTACGTGTGGCGATACCTTCTATAGCCTGATCGGTAATGGAACCACCTATCTGGAATTGTCCTGGATTGAGTTTCATATAATAGTCTGTCACGGGCGAGTCCTGGTAGGTCGCCGATACACGCCCATCCACCAGCAACTGCACCACATCATTCTGGCTATCAAGCGCCGTTACTTTAATAGCTGGCTTTCCTGCTGCAAGACAGGCTTTATTGGCCTGCGTCAAGCTATCCTGCTCGACAGTTGTGTTCTGCACACCAACGCCCTTGCCACACAGGTCCTTAGGACTCTGAATCTTCTCGGGATTTCCCTTGCGCACCAGCAATGACTGCCCGGCATTGAAATAAGGAATAAAATCAGCCTTCTGCTCACGCGGTGCATTAATGGTCACACCCGAGATGACAACGTCGTAACGCTTGGAAGTCAGGTCATCAATGATGGTATCGAAGTTTCCCTGTTTCACAGCCACCTGCAAGCCCATGCGTTTGGCCATCTCAGTGATCAGGTCCATATCAAAGCCAACATCCTTCCCCGTTGTCACATCCTTGTACTCCTGGGGCGGATATGTCGAGTTTGTACCTACCGTCAACGTCCCCTTGCTAATTAAATCAGCGGGTGGCGTCACTGACGGCTTCACCGAGCTTGAAGTGACACTATCACTACTTCCACCACATGCCGCAACGAAGAACGCGCAACTAAGAAGCAGACACATAATTAACACCAGAGGTGTCTTACCTCTCCGAGAAACCAGGGACCCATACAAATGCATTAACCCAAAGCCTCCAAACCTAGAATCAATCGATAAAGACGGATACAGTGTAACATATTTTGCCCACTCGCAAAAGCACAGGCCCGTTCCTGCTATTAAAAGAGTACAAAGAAACAAGAATGGGGGCTTGCCGCTGGCAAGCCCCCATTCTTGTTTCTTTGTACTCTTAATTTACCTTCTGGGCGGAGTTCAACTGCCACTTGTCGAAGAGCTTATCGTACGTGCCGTCCTTCTTGACCGCATCGTACGCTGCTTTGAGGGCGTTAAACATCTCGGTGTCGTCTTTGCGCACCACAATGCCTTCGGGGGCCTGGTCGGTAATGGCACCACCAATCTCAAACTGACCCGGGTTCAACTTCAGATAGTAGTCCGTTACGGGCGAGTCCTGATAGGTCGCGTCGACGCGCTTGTCGGCCAGCAACTGGATAACGTCGGTCTGCGCGTCCAGCACTGTCAGCGTAATCGTCGGCTTGCCCGCCGCTGTGCAGTCCTTTTTGGCAGCGGTCAGGGCATCAAACTCAACAGTATTTGTCTGCACACCAACCTTCTTGCCACACAGATCCTTGACGCTGCTAATATGATCGGGATTTCCCTTCTGCACCAGGAGCGACTGACCCGCGTTAAAATAGGGAATGAACTGCGCCTTCTTCTGGCGATCTGGATTAATCGTCACCGCAGATATCACGACATCGTAACGTTTGGAGCTAAGATCGTCGATGATCGTATCAAAGTTCGCCTTCTTAACATCGACCTTCAGGCCCATCCGCTTGCCCATCTCAGTAATCAGGTCAACATCAAAGCCAGTCGCCTGGCCGCTGGCCGTGTCAACATACTCCTGGGGTGGGTATGTCGTGTCGCTGCCAACCGTCAACGTTCCGCCAGTGATCAAGTCCTTTGGCGCGGCCACTGTGGCCTTTACATCACCACCGCTATTACTACCCGTGGCCGTGCCACTACTACCACAGGCAGCCAAAACCATCATCAAACCAAGCATACAACTGATGCCAAGCACCTGCCATGACATGCGCTTCCCTCGCTTGGAGAAGATAAAAAACATACGAGACCTCCTCTTAACTGATTCCGTTACTAACTATACATACGCACAATCATCCCCTATTTATCTCACAGCTTCTCCCCCAAAAAGAGTTTGACATGCTGCACCCCATGCTATATCCTGAAGGTAGAGATAACACACGGCAGATAGACAATCATTGCCCACCTTTGCTAAAAAATTGGGAAATACACTCCCCTCGGTAAGGGCCAGCTTTAGCGCGTCCGAACGCCATTTTATAGCAGTGCGACGCTAGCCAAACCCTTGTGTGGGTAATAGGCGATCCATGGCGCGACAATGTGTCATGCAACATTTTGGGTTGCGCCCACAGGCGATTCATCGCCTTCAGACGCGCTAAAGCTGGTCCCTACCGCAGGGGGCTTTCCCGGCTAATGCTTGCCCGCCGCGCAAGCATTACATGGCACAGATCCATGGCACGCATTGGCGCATCACGCCTTCAATGAAGATACAAACAGCGTTCGAGGACGAACACTGATATCAATAACTTAACCTTGGCTATTTGCACAAATCACGTCTCACACAGGCCTTTCGTCCCCTGGGAGCGTACCTTTCGGGAGGCTAGCCTCCAGGGATATGTGGCAACGAGGAGAAAAAAACAGCATGACACAGGTACACGAACCAACAAGCCAGGCAGATAACTCCCCCCAGACTATTCGTATTTTAATTACCGATAAAATCGCGCGCGAAGGTATCGATCTCTTAAAAGAGCAGATGCCTGAGGCACAGGTCGACGAGCGCCGTGGCCTGACACCAGAGCAGCTCGCCGAGGTCATCGGCGATTATCACGCTCTGATCGTGCGCAGCGAGACCCAGGTCACCGCCGATGTGCTTTCAGCGGGCACCAACCTCAAGATCGTCGGGCGCGCGGGCGTTGGTGTGGACAACATCGACACCAATGCCGCCACCCGCCTGGGCATCATCGTGGTCAACTCCCCCACGGGCAATATCATGGCTGCGGCGGAGCATACCATCGCCATGCTGATGTCCCTGGCCCGCCACGTTCCCGCTGCCAATGCCAGCATCAAAGGAGGGAAATGGGACAGGAGCCGCTTCATGGGCATCGAGGTCCGCAACAGGGTTCTGGGTGTGATTGGCCTTGGTAAAGTTGGTATGGCGGTCGCGCGCCGCGCCCTGGGTCTGGAGATGCAGGTCGTGGCCTATGATCCCTTCGTCTCCCCCGAGCAGGCACGTAAAAACGGGGTCGAGATGGCAACCTTTGAAGAAGTCTTGACCCGCGCGGACTTCCTGACGCTGCATACCTCGCTCACCAGCGGCCCCCAGGGTACACGTGGATTAATCAGCGAGCATGAGCTTCAGCTCATGAAGTCGGGGGCGCGCCTCATCAACTGCGCTCGTGGTGGCCTGATCAACGAGAAAGCCCTACTCAACGCCCTCAACGAGGGGCGCCTGGCAGGCGCGGCACTCGATGTCTTCAGCCAGGAACCTATCCGCGATGACGAGACCCTGCTGCAACTCCTGGCTCATGACCGCGTGATCGCGACCCCTCACCTGGGCGCCTCCACCGAAGAGGCCCAGGTTGGCGTGGCCACCGATGTCGCGGAGCAGGTCGTCTCGGTCCTCAATGGCGGCTTCCCCCGGGCCGCGGTCAACGCACCGCTGATCCTGCCGGAGACGCTGAAGGTGCTTGAGCCATATATGACCCTGCTCGAAAAGATGGGACGGCTCTACACCCAGTTGCAGCCCGGACCACTGAGCAAGATCGAGATCACCTATAATGGCGATATCGCGAGCTATGATCTACGTCCACTGCAGGCCGCGCTGATCAAGGGCCTGCTCGAGTCCGTCTCTGAGGCGCACGTCAATATGATTAACGCCCAGCTGCTCGCCAAAGAACGGGGCCTGGAGATCACCGAGCAGAAGTCCACGACGCCAGCCGAGTTCGCCAACCAGGTCACGCTACGCGTGCTCTCGCCCAATGGCAACTCATCCTCGTTTATCGGCAAGCCCGGCATCGAGGATGAGCACTTCGATGTCATCAGCGGCGCAGTCATCTATGACGAGCCTCGCATCGTGCGCGTTGGCCGCTACTGGACCGAGTTTGTACCTGAGGGCTATATCCTCTTCTGCCGCAACCTCGACCAGCCAGGCATGATTGGCCGCGCCGGAACTCTCCTTGGCAAGGCCCAGGTCAATATCCGCCACATGGGTGTCGGCCCTGTGGAGCGCAAGCCCCGCACCCGCGTCTCCGGCAACACCACCGATACTGCCCTGATGGTCATCTCGGTCGACGATGCCATTCCAGACTGGGCGCTGCGCGAACTCAGCGAGACCGGCGACATCTTCGGCGTCACCGTCGTCAATTTATAATAAAAGCGGGCAGGTGGGAAATGAGGCTTTGCCTCATTTCCCACCTGCCCGCTTTTATACCCTTTCTCCCACTGTAGCACCTCTCTACAACCCAGCAGAGTTTAGTACGTATGGTAGACAGAGACCTGGATCAATGCTACTATCAGCTAGATTACCTGTGACAATTGATGAGGCTTAAAAATATCTGGGGAAAGGTTGATTGCTGCACTTATGACGACGACAAAGCCGCGAACATATCCACTACCAAACGTCAAACCGATCACACGCAGACAGGCACGCTTTGCCTTTATCGTACTCCTGGTTATCAATATCCTCAACTATGCCGACCGCTCTATCCTGGGAGCCGTACAAACGAAAATTCAGCCCGAGTTTCACCTGAGCGATACCGAGCTCGGGTTTATTATCTCCTCGTTTCTACTCATCTATGGCCTGGCAACATTCCCACTAGGCATCTGGGCCGATAAAGGGGTGCGCAAAAATATTGTCGCGGCCTGCGTCGGTATCTGGAGTGTTGCGACCGCACTGGCAGGATTTACGCATAACTTCATTCAGCTCCTGCTGACCCGTTCGGTGCTGGGCGTTGGCGAGGCAGGCTACGCGCCAGCCTCCCTCTCGATGATCGGCGACTACTTCCCCAAATCTGTGCGCGGACGCATGCTCTCGCTCTGGTCTATCGGCAACGTGGTGGGAACCGCTATTGGCCAGATCGCGGGCGGCATTATCGCTGTTACCCTGGGCTGGCGCTGGGCCTTCTTCTTCGTGGGCATCCCTGGTCTGATCGCCGCCTTCCTCATCTGGCGCGCAGTGGAACCAGAGCGTGGCGCCTATGATCGCGTCGAGGATGAGGCAGGCGAGGATGCTTCAGAGGGCGAAATAGTGGGTCATAGTCTGGGCACGAATGTCTGGCAGACCTTCAAACAGATCGCACGCATCCGCACCTACTGGATCTTGCTCGGCTCCTTCATCGCCAGCTTCTTCATTGTAGGGGCCGCGACCGGTTGGATTACGACCTATATTGTGCGCGATTTTAAGCTCACAGAGGCCCAGGCTGGCCTCGTCTCCGGCCTCACCCTCGCCACTGGCAGCATTATCGGCACCATCATTGGCGGCTGGCTTGGTGATAGCTTGCAGAAGCGCAGGCCGCAGGGACGCCTCATCATCTCGACCATCTCGTTTCTCCTGGGCGCGCCCCTGACCCTGATCGCGCTCACCTTCCACAACATCTATCCCTTTGTGGCCTTCTTTACGCTGGCCATTATCACGCTCAGCCTCTGTCTCGGCCCGATTAACGCCGTGATTCAGGATATCATCGAGCCTGATAAGCGCGCCACCGCCACCGGGCTGCTCTTGCTACTGGCGCACCTGCTGGGGGACGCGGCCTCGCCCATCATCATCGGCATTCTCGCCGACCACACCTCGCTGGGTACCGCCCTGCTCATCACCGCGCCCACCTGCCTCTTTATCGCTGGCCTCATCTGCCTCCTCGGGCTAAAAACGGTCGCTGGAGATATGGAAGCCATGCAACAACGCATGCGCCGCGCACGAGTGTAATACAAAAGCCCGGCGCTACTGGCGTACGCGCCTACTTCCGGAAGTAGGCGCGTACGCCAGTAGCGCCGGGCTTTTTGGGCATAAAAAAGAGCGAGAGACGGGATTCGAACCCGCGACCATCACTTTGGGAAAGTGACACTCTACCACTGAGTTACTCTCGCTTGCTTATCGCTTACATGGCCTAGTATAACCCATCTTCAAAAGATTGTCAATCCTTTTATCGCCTTTCTCAAACGTCTTCCACTCCTCTCAATTCCGGCTCGCAAGTTCGTCTGAGGGTAAAGGGATGGGCAATATGGCATGGGCATTCGCCCATGCCATATTGCCCATCCCTTTACCCTCTAAGCGCGCAGGCGCGAAAGGTCAAGAGTAATAACGCAACAGAACGCCACGGTAGCGCGTATAAAAGATAGTGTATTTCAAATACACCTGGAGGAAGATTTATGGGCCTATTCTCTCGTCTCGCGTTGCTCTTCCGTATTCGCACCAGGGCTGCGCTAGAGAAGGCGGAGGAGCCTGGGGCAGTGCTGGATTATGCGTATACCAAACAGGTTGAGCAGATACAACAATTGCGCCGGGCTATTGCCGATATCGCGACCAATCGCAAGCAACTAGAACTGCAACAAACGCAGCTTCTCAATAATGTCGATAAGCTCACCAGTCAGGCAGGGCAGGCTCTGCGCCTGGGACGCGAAGACCTGGCGCGCCAGGCTCTGCAACGCAAAGAGCTATTTGTGCCGCAACTACACAACTATGAGCGCCAGATCGCCCAACTACGCGAGCAGGAGGAGCGCCTGCTCCAGATGGAACAGGATGTCGCCACGCGGATCGAGGTCTTCCGCACCCAGAAGGAAATGGCTAAAGTTCAGTATCATGCCGCGCAGGCACAGGTAAAACTGCGGGAATCGCTTGGGGGCATATCTGGTGAGATGGGAGAGATTCACCTCGCTATGCGGCGCGCCCAGGAGAAAATTCTCACCATGCAGGCGCGGGCTAACGCGCTCGAAGAGCTGCTTGAGCAAGGAGTCATAGGGGAACAGCGCTCTCTGGGAGCCGGAGATGCGCTTGACCGCGAGTTGCAGCGTATCGACATGCAACAGAACGTAGAACTTCAATTGCAGGCCATGAAGGAACAGCTACAACTCGGCGGCCGATATACGCAGCCAAAACAAATTGAAGGGCCAACCTCTTTTCCCGAATGATAGATGAGGCTAGCCCTTCTTCTTGGCTTTATCTTTCTGCGCCTTGTAGAACGACTTGGGTTTGGGACGGTGCGATGTGTCGACATAGGCTGCCGGGGCGGCGTCTTCACGGGCTGCGATATCGCTCTCCTCACGCTCGCTCAACAGTTCCTGCAAATCGTTATAGATATTGTAGTTGTCGATCACCTCTGGCATACGCAGCATGTGACGCACTACCTGAACCTGTGCCACGCTAGTTTTCTCATGCTTCGTAGGCTCAGCACGCTTTAACAACTTCTCCACCAGGTCCATGCTATCGTCATGCGCGCCAATTCCCTCTAGCCGCTCATGAACAACTTGCAATTGTTCATATAAGTTCATGATGAATTCTCCTCCCGCAAACTCTAAAGTCAGCTAGGAATATGGTAGCATAGACCTCAAAGCGCGTCAAATAATGGGCGACGGCCTACCTATTCCGCCCAGCTGTAGAGTTTGTGTATCTGTGGTGGGAGCTGATGGAGTCAGCTCCCACCACAGACACACAACTATTGCCCTTCGGTCTCGGGGAGGGCGATGAGGAAGGTGCTGCCTTCGCCAGAGATGCCCTGGCTTTCGACCCAGATAGAGCCATTCATGGCCTCGACGAGTTTGCGACAGAGGTAGAGGCCCCAGCCTGCGCCCCGCTGCGCCTGCGTGGCTTCAGTTGAGAGGCGCGAGAACTTGGCGAAGAGCTTCTCCTGCTCCTTCTGGCTGATGCCAGGCCCCCAGTCACGCACCCAGATAAGCACAAAGCGTTCCCCCGTCAACATATTTACACCTCCAGGTTGGGCCTCCTTAATACGCCGAAGTGTCTCGTTGCAGGAGAGGCGCTGCGCGCCAATAGCGATCTGCGTGGCAGGTGGCGTATATTTCAGCGCGTTACCCACCAGATTCATCAATACCTGGCGCAGGCGCAGGTCATCCGCCCAGACGGAGAGGTCATCCGCCAGGTCAAGCTCGATATGGCGCTGCTCACGGGTAATGGTGGGATCGAGGATCTCCAGAATCTGCGCCACCGCGGGCGAGATAGCCACGACATCACGTTTGACCGAGACCCACTCCTGGTCAATACGGCTGGTATCCATGACATTGCCTAACAGGAGGATCAACTCATCGCAAGCCCGGCGCGCATTGTCAATGAAGCGCTGTTTGCGCTCCTCATCCAGGTGGGCACCGTGCGTGCTGAGCAATTCGAGATAGCCTTGAATGGCTGTCAGCGGGGTGCGTAATTCATGGGAGGCCGTCATCAGAAACTGGTTTTTCAGCTGCTCGGACTCCTGGGCCTGGCGCATGGCCTGCCCCAGTTCGCTATAGCGACGAGCGTTCATCATGGCGATTCCCGCCTGGACAGCGATCTCCTTGATCATCTGCACATGACGCTGGGTATAAACATGGGGTTGATAGGACTGCACCGAGAGCATACCTATTGCCTCATCCCCATAGTGGACAGGGACAAAGATCAGTGACTCACTGCGGCGCTTGCTCCCAAACAAAATAACCTTAGTGCGATCGGTATGTTGTAGCACAAAATCTTCATGCTCCTGAGCGGTTAAGAAGCAATAGGTCAGGTGCTCTGTAAGCATATAGCCTATCCAGGGTGAAATAGGGGACTGGGGCTCTGGAGAGGGATAGGATATATCCTCATCGATGATGTAATCGGCATACATTTTATCTCTAGCGAAATCGCAGCGCGTGACAAAAAAACCATCTACAGGCATCACACGACATAATTGCGCATAGAGCACCTGGTAGACCGTGCTGAGATCGCGTAAGGCCTCAGGAGCTGAGAGCGCACGCCCAATCTCGATCAGGGCCGCCCGTTCCTGACTACTATGCTGGGCCTCTTCATAGAGATGTGCCCATTCAATTACGCCCGTGGCCTGGCTGGCGAAGACCTCCAGCACATCCACCGTCTCGGGCGAGGGACGTTGCCCATCGAGGGGAGAATCGGGCGTCAGGAAACCGATAATGCTACCGTCCCCTTTGCACAGGGGGACCAGCAAGAGATCATTGGGTCGCCATTGCGACATATCCTCCCCTACACCCCGTTCTTCATAGCTCAGCGTCGTCATCACAGGTTCCCCTTCCTGCACGATGACAAAATGCGCGGCCACACTTTCATCTTGCCAGATATCGGCCTCGCCAGGAATAAAATAGGAGTTGCGGCACCGAAGAGCGGGCTGAGTGAGAAGGGAGGCGACGTACGCGGGCATGGGATGCTGGCGCAGATAGGCAGTATGTTCAGCTGGAACACTCGACGAGGTGGCACGTACATAAAAATTGTGATGCTCGTCCTCTAAATAGAGCGCGCTATAGCGAAAGCCCAGAGCCTGGCAGGTTGCATCCGCGATTTGCTGAAGCAGCCCATCTACATCTGGATTCTGCTGAAGCGAGGTCCAGATCTCAGAGATGGAACGCAGAACAGCGCGATAGACGTTAGCAAGATCTCCCTGTACGTGCATATGCATAATGCCTGGATTCATCCTCCATAGGCGCCCAATTTATGACTCTGCAGGAAAACGCGAAAACCCACTGCCTGCGGTAGGGACCGGCCTGGAAGCCATCTTGCGTGATAGCTTCCAGGCACTTTTTTTGTATTGAGCTAAAATAGCTTCCCCAATGGATTATAACATACAGAAATCAGCCTATGGCTCGACAGACGGTTCTACCAGTACTAGATTGGTATAGAAGGTACTACCGCCATTAAAATCGGCGAGGCGATCAGAGGTCGTCCAGTTCACGTTGCGCTGGTCGGGACTAAACATAGGCCACCAGACGGTCGTCGTAGCCAGGACGCCCTCGCGCACTTCCTCAGAGACATCCGCGACCAGCCGGCACCAGCCACGCTCATTGCTGACACGCACAAGCTGACCGCTACGAATGCCCCGCTTCTGCGCGTCCACGGGGTGAATCCAGAGGCGTGGGAAGCGCTCTTTCTCCTTGAGTATCCCGACATTGCCGAACGACGAGCTAAGGAAGTGGTGCGCTGCCGGGCAGAGCAGGGGCAGGCGCTCATCCACTGGCACAATCTCGCGCTCCTGGACATGCGACTCCACCTCGGGGACCCAGCCCGGCAGAGGATCATAACCTTTGGCAAGGGCCTGCTCCGAGTAGAACTCAACCTTTCCGGACGGGGTGTGGAAGACACCATCGGCGAATGGCACCTGCTCCTCCTCGGAGAGCGTCAAGGGGATCGCGCCCTCCGCCTTCAGGCGCTCCAGGGTAATGCCTTGTAAGCTGGTGTTCTGAGGGCGCGAGGCCTCCAGCAGCTCTTCAATAATCTCGTCTACGTCGGCCTGGAGCCAGGGTTCGTCATATCCCATGCCCTTCGCCAGGGCGCGCATAACATCCCAGTTGCTACGCGCCTCGCCCAGCGGCTCAATCGCCGGCTCATTATACTGGAGTGTCAGGTGACCATAAGGCTTATGCAGGTCGCGCTGCTCAAGCTGGCTGGTCGCGGGCAGGATAATATCGGCATAGCGCGCGGTATCGGTCTCGAAGAGCTCATGTACGACCGTAAAGAGGTCATCGCGCATTAGGCCCTCAACAATCTTGCCTACGTTAGGCGTCGACGCCACGGGATTGGCATTATAGACGAAGAGTGAGTACACAGGGGGATCGGCCTCGCCCGTGAGGATTGCGCCCAGGCGGTTCATATTCAGCACTCGCGGCTCGGGGGGACAACTGGTCTCATGCGCGTGTCCCCGCGCCTGCTTATCCCACTTGAGCCAATCGCTGGTACTATACATCAGACCGCCAGCGCGCTCGCCATAGTGTCCAGCCACAGCAGGGAGACAGGTCAGGGTACGCACGGTCTGCCCACCATTGGTGTGGCGGTTAATGCCATCAGTCAGGCGCAGCATGGCGGGCTTCGTCGTGGCGTAGCGGCGCGCCAGGTCCACGATTAGCTCTTCCGCCAGGCCGGTCACGCGGGCGGCCCGCGCTGGCGTCCACTCATGGATGCGCTCAAGGAACTGCTCCCAGCCCACGGTATGCGCATCGAGCCACTGCTGATCGTACAGGCCTTCGTGAACCATGACATACATCATCGCCAGAGCCAGGGCGGCATCGGTCCCCGGATAGGGCTGAATATGCTGGTCCGCCGAGCGTGCCGTGAGAGTGCGAATGGGATCGATTACAATCACCTGGGCACCATTCTTCTGCGCCTGGCGCAGGAAAGGCATGATGTGAGGCGCGGTACTGGCGGGATTACTGCCCCAGATAAGGATCAGTTTGCTCTCGACCAGGACCTCGGGCGAGGGGGCCAGGCGCCCACCAACCACCAGTTGCACGCCCTCTTCAGCGGCATGCCCACAGATGGCTCGCTCCAGGCCAGAGGCCCCCAGGCGGTTCCAGAGGCGCTCATCGGTGACTCCGCCCTGGACGGTTCCCAGGGTACCCGCATAGCTATATGGCAAAATAGACTGGCCGCCATGCTCGGCAATAATCTGCTTCCAGCGGCTGGTAATCTCAGAAATAGCCTCGTCCCAGGAGATACGCTCAAACTTGCCGCTGCCCTTGGGCCCGACGCGGCGCAGGGGATAGAGCAGACGCTCGGGATGATAGACGCGCTCCAGGTAGCGATTGACCTTGGCGCAGAGCCAGCCGCGCGTAATCGGATGATCGGCGCGCCCACGCACGCTTACGGCCCGCCCATTCTCATCGACCTGCGTCTCCAGGGCGCAGCAGTCAGGGCAATCATGCGGGCACGAACCATATACAACACGTAGTTTGCGCGGCCCCTCCACCGGGGCAGTAGTATCTAAAGCCATAAATATGATATATCCTTTCCTGGTACTCTCCCAGCAGGCCCCAAACACTTCCCCTATGGTAGGGACCCGGTTTACCGCGTCCAAAGGCGATTGATCGCCTGTAGGCGCAGTCCATATAATTCCATTGCATAATGTTGCATCACACATCACATCGGTCCCAAACGGTTTCGGCGGCGCCAACATGCCATGAATGACATTTGGACGCGGTAAACCGGGTCCCTACCAAAAAGATGTGCTCCCGAGATGCCTACTCCCACGAGCCGGTGTCGGTCAGCCAATCGAGCACGCTTTCGGCGGCGCGTGAGGCTCCGCCGCGTCGCTGGGAGCAACGCGGCAGGCTCTGCAAGACCATCGCGCCATACTCTTTTGAGACGACCCGCTTATCAAACATGATCACAGCATTGCGTTTATCATTATGCCAGGCAATTTTATTCAGGGCGCGCCTGACGCGCAGGGCCGCCATGGGCACAGTCAGGTTATGCAATTGATCGGAGATCAGTTCGGCGCGCGCGGCGATTGGAGGGTCATGCAGGACCGGCATCGGCAAGCGCGAGACGATCAGGCAGGTGGGCGAAATGGTCACATCGTCGCCCGCGTCCCAGAAGCTGCCCGTTCCCAGCAGGACCACGTGCTCTTGCTCGCGATAGATCTGCCAGAGGTTACGCGGCGAGCCATCGATGCCCTGCCCCAGGACCAGGATGCCACGCGCCTCTAGCATGGGCTTAATCGCAGTATACGAGCTACGCAAGGCGGCATGCGAGGTAAAGAGCACGACCGTTTGCCCCTCCAGGGCGCTCGCCATCTGCATGATGGTCTCATCCAGATGGCGCTGGTACTGCGGCACATTGGGTTCAGGCACGTCATCCATGAGGTAGAGCAGCGTCTGCTCATGATGAGGCCGCTCAATCGAGAGGGTCAGGCCCTGCTCACTCTCCAGGCCCAGGCGCCCCTGTGTAAAAGCGAAGGAACCATCGACCGAGAGCGCGGTTCCCGCGAAAATCGTGCCACGCTGCTCGCGCAACAACAAGCGCCGCAACAACGCTGAAGTCTGTACTAGTTGAGTATGCAAGATGGGAGGCAAGGGTTCGCCCAGGGTCTGAGGCCCCTGACCTGGGCGCTGATGCCCAGCATGCGAGACCGGCGTCGGCGGCATACGCAGCCAGTAGACAGACTCACTCTCGCCCAGGGAGAGAGCCTGCTCAGCCAGGCGTTTCTGCTCCAGCAACTGGTGCGCGGCTGCGGCCAACTCAGAGGCCAGCGAGCTATCCTCGCCGCTCCCTTTTTCCTTATGCGCGTTCTTCTGGGGCGCGAGAATGATTTTCTCGGCCTGGCGCGCGAGATCAATCACGGACTGCAAGCGATGCGCGGCCTGCTTCCAGGTCTGCTCAACCTCGTTCCAGGCTCCAATCTGGCACGACTGAGAGGTCAAACGCAGAGGCTGATCCAGGCGTTCATGACTCCGAGAGCCTGCTGAGCGTCCCGTGCCCTCGCCCTTCCCTTTCCCATTGCCCTGGTGCGCGGCATCCTCAATCAAAGCCTGGAAGCTCTTAAAGAGCTGCTCGACGGCGGCACGTGCCTGGCGCAGCGTCTGGAACCAGCTCAGCATCCGCTGGTCAAGCTCGGCTTTGGCGACAGTGGGCGTGGAAGAGATACCACCAGGACCATTTTCGCGCAACGAGGGCGCGGCCAGGGCCAGCAACCCCTGATAGCGACCAGTAGGAAGCTCGGCGCCAATCGTATTGAGCAGGTTCAGCAGGTGCTCCTGGCGAAATTCGGCGCCGCTCCAGCGCGCATTCTCCTCATCCAGAAGATCGCTATCCAGGATGACACGTTGCTCAATCCCGGAGAGGAGCGAGTGCGAAGAGGAGAGGTCATCAAAAAGACCGGCGTGCGTGGTCACCACGATGCGGGCATTTTTGACGCGCTCCTCAGCAAGGCTCACAAAGCAGAGGCCCTTACGACGATAGGTGCAGCGCTGGTAAATCGAGCCAGCGCGCGGGTCCGCCGAGGGGAGCCGCTCCACACCGGACGAAATACGCTCCCAGGCGGCAGACTCCTGGGGCAGCAGCGTCAGCTCGCCGCGCTCGCCCGTGAGCGTCTGTTGCGCCCAGAGGCCGAGCTTTGCCAGGCCACGCGCCTGCTCAGCGGTCAGCTCGCCACTGGTGCGCCGGAGGGCCGCGCCAAACCAGCGATGGGTACACAGGTAGCCACCTCGCTCAGCCAGGTAGGCCACGGAGAGCTGGCTCTCTAAGCGATTTTGCAGCGTGGGCAGAATCCTGGACACCAGGCGCCGCGCCCCCTGCTGGTTCGCGCAGGCAATTACCAGCCGGCGCGGCGTGCCCGTCTCCCCCTCGGGCTCATTGAGCCAGCGCAGAGCGGAGAGCAGGACAGGCGTATAATCGTTATCACCAATCGTCACCTCAACCACAATCGGCTTCCGCTGCTCAAAGGCCTCATACACCGCCTCGTGAGCCACCGACGTTCCAAAGGGTGCCTCAGCCGATATCTCGGCCTCTTGAATGTGAGCGGTCGTGGCAACGGGAAGAGCGGTTGGCGCGGGAGGAGGCGCATCGTCTTTGCGCGCGATGGCGAAGGAGAGGACACGAGGATCCATACCAAGTTGCGCGGCGAAGCGATCACCCAGGATGCCCCGGCTCAAATTAGACGCGCCATCATGCTCCTGGCGCAGACGCAGCTCATGACGGAAGAAGTGGAGCAGCGGCCAGGAGCGCGGGCCATCCAGGTGAGCCAGGTCCTGCAAGAGCGCCAGGTCCACGGTTTGCAGGCGCTCATAGAGCGAGAGGAAGACCTCCATCGCCAGGACGGTATCGACCATGGCGCGATGGCGATCACTAGGAACCTGGATACCCAGCGAGTGCGCAACCTGGCCCAGGTTATAGCTCGAGAGGGAGGGCAACAGCACGGTCGCCAGTTCAAAGGTATCGACCATGGGATTGGAGCGCGCCAGGCCCCAGCGCCGCAGGAAGCCCACATCAAAGGGAATACTATGGCCGACAATTGGATAGTCGCCAAGGAAGGTATGCAGTTGGCGAGAGATGGCGTCAAACGGAGGGGCGCCCACAAGCAGCTCTGGCTTGATGCCAGTCAGACGCTGCACGCGATAGGGGATCGAACGCCCTGGTGAAATAAAGGTCTCAAAAGTATCCAGGACTTCACCCCCCTGGAACTTGATCGCGGCCACCTCAAGAATGGCATCTTGCTCAGCATGCAGGCCCGTTGTCTCCAGGTCTAACGCGATACGGATGGCAGACTTCTTCGCCATAATTTAGCAGTTCCTCATATATCTCTCGTCTATTCGAACCAATTACCTCCGCCGGGCCACGCTGGTGGCGAATTGCAGTACGCATGCGAGGGTCTTTATTTAAATCACGTCTATCACATCCCATCACGCCTGGGGCCAGGTTGCAAGAAGGTGGCGTGCCTGGCGGGCGGCCGCTCCACGATGGCTAAGCGCGTTTTTCTGCTCAGCCGAAAGCTCGGCATTTGTTTTGTGCAGATCTGGAACCAGGAAAATGGGATCGTAGCCAAAGCCATGCTCGCCACGAGGGGCATCCGCGATCAAGCCCTCCATTGTCCCCTCGGCCAGGCGCAAAAGGCCAGATGGCTCAGCCAGGGCAATAACACAGCGGAAGCGCGCCGTACGCTGCGCAGCCGGAACATCGCGCAGGCGCTCCAGGATAATGCGGAAGCGTTCCGCATACGAGGTCTGCTCGCCCGCGAAGCGCGCCGAATACACGCCTGGTTCGCCATTGAGCGCATCAATCTCCAGGCCAGAGTCATCGGCGAGGGCCAGCATATTGGAGGCTTGAGCGTAGGCCAGGGCTTTGAGCGTCGCGTTCTCGGCGAAAGTCGTTCCCGTCTCCTCTACATCCAGATCCAGTTGGATATCCTTGAGGGACAGGAGTTGAAAGGGTAGATCTGAGAAGATCGCACGGTATTCGTCTAGCTTATGACGATTGGTGGTAGCCACCAGTAGGGCACGCATAGCAGAACTCCCAGCTAGATCAAAAATGAATATCGCGTCCCATCTTATCATAAGAGCCAATGCTTGTCGAGCATAAAACATCGTGCATCAAGGCAATTAAGTTGTAAAGGTGCAGTCAGCCGTAGAGGCCTATGAACGTCAGCGAGGTCAGGTTAGATGGCGGGTGGCGGCATTTGTGAAGCGTTCGCCTGATAACCAGGGAGGTAGCCGGGACTGCCAGGGACATTTCCGTTTAAGCTTGAAGCCTGCCACTGAGGAGAAGGCTGGTTGTGAGCGATTGGCGTTTCAGGCCCCTGGTGGCCAGGGTGACTGACAGACTCGCCGGAAGTCGAAGCAGTTGTATCAGATGCAGCGTGAGCGGTCGCGATTTCAGCAGTCGGCTCCGCATCCAGTTTCTCCTCTTGTAAGGCTGGCTCTATGGTAGCGGGTGCCGCTTCTACTTCCGCCTCTTCATCGGCGGGAATGTGAGCGATATCGAATTTGGGGAGGAAGGGATGGTGTGCGAGAAGAGAGGGCACAAGCGGCTTAATAAAAGGGTGAATGGCATAGCGGCCACGCGCCGATGCCGTCAAGAGATTAGCCTTCACCATCTTGCTCAAGAGCTGGCGTGCACAGTCATAGTCAAGCTGAAGAAGAGCGGCAACCTGCCGGGGCGTCAGGATCGGGCCATACTCATCGAAGAGGTGCAGGAGGCCCAGGCGCTCGCGCGTCAGCGTCTTATGAGCGCTCAACGTATCCAACGCCCGCTCTTCCTCCAGGCTCGCCAGGCGAAAGGAGAGCCGATCAGCTGGGCAATACAAAAGGTACGAGGTAGGCAAGAGCCGATTACCATGGACCTCAAGCGTGTAGAGCATCGAGACAGGAAGGCTCTTAAGATGCAGGTGATGATCGACCTGCGCAGCCAGAGGCGAAGAGCGCTTGCAGGAGTGCAGCAAGAGAATACTGATCTGGTGCTCCTCCGCCAGGCGTCGCAACAGGGCCAACAGCTCCCGATCATTGCCAGGGAAGAGCGAGCGCAATGAGGCGAGATCATCGATCACCAGTAGACATGAATCGGCATAGCAATGAATCCAGTCACAAAGCTCTTGCAGTCCCTCGCCAGGTGTCAGCGGCTTAAAGGCATTGGTCACAAACAAGTTGCTCAGCGCGGGTATATCTGGGCGCGAGGCATAGATGCGAGAGCGAATCTCATGCAAATGGGGCGTCGAACTGGTTAGAGAGAGGTAGAAAATGCTCCCCCGCCTGGGCCGCAGATGCTGCGAGGCATCATCGAGCGTGGCATCATGCGTCCCAAATGACGTCGTACCGGTTGCGATATCAAGCATCAACTGCTGCGCCTGCGAGGTCTTCCCACAGCGAGGATCACCACTGAGCAGCGTCAAGCCCACAGGCAGCAGATTCTGAATCACCCACGGCTGCAGCAGAAAAGAGGGAGCAACCAGGTCATAGAAGGAAGTAAAGGGCATCAGGGGGCGAACAAAGAGCTGATTCGACGGAGAAGTAGCAGACATAGAGTATCTCCTTTGTGAATCTTAAGCAAGACAACAGGAGAAGAATTACGCAGACAACGGAACGCCCTGGGCGTCAAAGCGAGGAGCACCACCACCACATTTTTCCGCACATAGAAGAAATCAAAGCATATATAATTCACAACATGCGTATAAAGCTTAACCAACACGGGCCATGCTTGTCAAGAGGCGAGGCAATGCATCGAAGAAGTCGATTAGAGTGGCGAGGAAAGCCGAGGCGCAGGAATTTTTGCCCCCTCTCAAATTCCTGCAAAAAAGTGCTTGACAAGGGAGGCGTGAGGCAGTTATAATCATAACCGTCAAAGAGATGAGGCAACGCAAGAAACTTCATCCAAGCCGATGTAGCTCAGTTGGTAGAGCAGCTCATTCGTAATGAGCTGGTCGCCGGTTCGAGTCCGGCCATCGGCTTTTTTTCATGCTCGCGAACACAAAGCAAAAGCCCCGAATGGCTACTAGAGCCGTTCGAGGCTTTTTGAATTTTATAGCTGAACAGCCAACTGTAGCAACGACTGTAGCAACGGCAAAAATTGCCACAAATTCACTTCCCTTTATCAAGATCTTCCTGTTTAAACGCTGAGTGCAATTGCTTCATTGCATCCGCTTGCATCGAAGGCAAAACGTGAGAGTAAATGTTCATGGTTGTAGAAATGTCGCTATGCCCAAGTATCTCCTGCACCACCTTCGGATGAACCTGTAAACTTAGAAGTAACGTGGCAGCTCCATGCCTCAAATCATGGAAACGAATATCGGGGAGGCCAGCCTCTTTTAAAAGTCGCTTTAAATGCACCGAGGAGACATGATTAGGACTCAGGTATGTGCCATCATGCGCACAGAACACATAATCATTGTCCTGCCAGGAATCGCCAGCAATACGCCGTTGCTCATCCTGCTTTAGACGATGCTCTATCAAAGCCTCCACCGCCAGGAGAGTCAGGACGATACTACGCCTACTCCTCTGTGTTTTCGTTTCAGCCTCCACCAGAACATCCTGGCTCTCACCTCGCACCTTCGTAGGAACACGACTCAAGGTACGCCGCACATAGAGTACGCCATGTTCAAGATCAATATCGCTCCACTTCAAAGCAAATAGCTCCCCACGACGCATTCCCGTAGTGAGAGCCAGGACAAACAACGCCTCTAGTGGATGATCTTTTGCAGCTTCTAAGAGCTTACGCGACTGATCAGGAGTGAGAGGCTTCACTTCCTTGCGCTTTTCACGTGGAGGAGGAACGGCGTTACAAACGTTTTTCCCGAGCAAGCCTAACTTTACTGCATCATCTAGAGATTTATGCAAGACCTGATGAATGATCCCAACAGTCGACGCAGACAAACCCTCTTCAAGCTTTTCTGCTTGAAGAACCTGTATATGTTGTGGCTTGAGATCCTGTAGTTTTACATTGCCCAGGCGAGGGATAATATGAAGACGAGCAATCTCCTCATAACGCTCATATGAACGAGCACGCAATGTATGCTTTACTGTATACTCTAGCCAATGCATGAGGAACTGCTCTATTGTCTGTTGCGACCTCTCGACAAACGTACCTTGCTGTATATTCTGCTGGACCTCGCGCAGTTTCGCATAAGCGTCAGCCTTTTTCTTGAAAGCGAAGGTTTTACGTTTTCCATCAAGCGTGATGCTCGCAATATACAAGCCATCACTCTGACGTTTGTACACAGAACCCTCGCCATTTGCCTTCTTGGCAGTATGTCAAGTACTGTGTAAAAGGACAAGATCTGGCTGAGCTTGCGATGCTGGTGGCATCGTGAGCTTGTGGAAGGTCAAGCCGCGAATGACGGCATAGAAGAGCAGCAGACAGCTCCCCTCATTGCGAAACGCGGCAGCCATCTTGTGCGAACGACGTTTGACTTCTCCAAAGAGCCGCTCACTGACATTGTTGATGCGAATGGTCTTCCAGTGCGTCTTCGGAAAGGCGTAAAAGGTGAGACAAGCCTCCAGATCCCGCTGCAAGCACTCTACCGCGGTGGGATAGACCTTCTGGTACTTCTCAAGGAAAGCAGCCACGGCTTGATCGGCCTGCTGTCGGCTTTCTTGGGAAAAGAGGGCTTTGAGCTCAGGTTCAAGCTGTTCTCGCTGCTTGCTCGGAACGTAACTGAGCACGTTCTCCATCTTGTGCAGAACACAGCGTTGTCTCTGTGCGGTCGGGAAGTGCTTGGTGATGGCATTGAGCATGGCTCGGTTGCCATCACTGATCCAGAGCCCGATTTCCTTGACTCCTCGTGCTTTGAGATCCTCCATGAGATCTTCCCACGCCTGCTGATTCTCCCGATCCCCCACGCGAAAAGCCAGCACTTCTCGCTCTCCGGTGATGGCAATGCCCACCACCGCCAAGATGGGCATCTTGCAGCCTTCGCTCTGGTAGATCACGGTGAAGTAGGTCCCATCGGCAAAGGCGTAGGCATAGCGCTGAGCTAGGGGACGGGCTTTCCACTGCTCATACTCCTCTTGCAGCGTATGAAACACCCGCGAGACGGTTGAGGCACTCGGATGCAAACCGGTTAATGTCTCGATGATCTCTCCGACTTGAGCCATGCTCACTCCTTTGATGAACATGTCTTGCATGGCGCCATCCAGCTCGTCGCGGCGGCGATGATAACGCTCAAACAACTGCGTGTGATACCCTCCTCGCGTGCGAGGAACGGGCACATCGGCGATTTCTCCCACAGTGGTGTCCAGATGACGGCTGTAGTGTCCGTTGCGTTGATCTCGACGGTGTTGGCTGCGCTCATACGGCTTGGCTCCAATAAAGGCCGTCACTTCTTCTTCCAGCACATTGATGAATGCGATGCGAACGGCGTACTGGAGTCGCTCTTTCACCAGCTGCTCAAAGGCCTCTTGACGGGTGATGATGTCTTCGCTAGAGTGATCGTAAAGGGTCATGGCTATCCTCCTGGTTCAGTTTCACTACATTTTCCAGTTCAGGATACCAGACCTTTTTTTTACACACCACTCAGAATACTGCCACATTTCTTTTCTCCTAGGTGATGTAAAAATCTCCACAGAAGACATAGAAGAGTACAAGACAGGCAACCACGTCCAACTCTACATAGCAGAAATAGGCATCAAGCCAAGCTTAAACAAAAACCTAAGACGTAAGTATGGATCTCGGCTCATCTCTAGATTCATGGACACGGTAGTCGACCTGGGACGAAGAGGCGCGATCGTAGAAAAAATGATAGCAGTAGGAGCAACAAAAAGCGGCATCAGACTTCTACAACACTTCGGCTTCAGTGAAGTGATGTTCCCCCGGCCAGACACAAGGTTGTTTGTCATTGATATAAAGGAGTCTGGAGCACCAATAATACGTGCTTACCGAGAAGCATTAAGCGAAAGCATGAAAGAGTAAAAATACCCCTGACAGTTTAGAACTGTCAGGGGTATTTTTTGTTCTAAGGGTAGGCTATGATTCAAAACGCCATCTTATAACATCTACATAAAGAACTGCTCCACAGTCACAGGCAACCCAGGCAAAACCTGAGAAGGTAACACATCATCAGCAATAAAAAGCCCTAAAGAGCGATACATTCCACGATCCAGGACCAACATCTCCACCACATGAGCATCGGGAGTCACAACCCAATATTCAGGAACTCCAGCTGCAGCATATGCCTGAAGCTTTTCACTCAAATCATGACGTGCAGTGCTCGGAGAGGCCACCTCTACCACAAGATCAGGAGCACCCACAATACGAGAACCAATATCCTGATCAAGATGCTCGTTCAGAAGCACAAAAACATCAGGTTGTACGATATTTCCATAGCTCAACTCCACGTCTAGAGGAGCCACGTACGCCTTTCCTAAGCCCGTGTTCTTCACATAAAAACGCAAGTAAGACGCTATTGCGAGAACAATATCCTGATGATTCGAGCTTGGAGAGGGTGCCATATACAAGACTCCATTCACCACTTCATAACGATGCCCATCCTCTGGTATCGCTGCATATTCCTGATATGTCCACCGCCCTTGACCTGGACCTGGAACCCAATCAGCAGGTGTCACTGAAAACAGTTTTGCTCTTGTCGTCATATAGATCCTGCCTCTCTCGTCAAAAACCTGTTTCAGAGATAAGCATAACACATCGCTTGCATAACAGAACGCTCTTTATTGCTCCGGTATTTCCTCCATTTCAGCACATATCATCAAACGAATGCTGATAGACCTCTCTTGGCTTATTTCTGGTACCATTGAACTGGCGGGATACCATCAAGCCAACGCTCAAACCAATCTTCTAATGATCCATCGATACGAAAGAGACGGGTATATACTTCATCGCCTCTCAATGTTGGTTCTCCACCGTAGGGTCCCGAGGCGTCATACAGATGGCCGCTTTTTGCATGGAGATAAATATGATCCTGTCCCTCGTCCTCACAGAGGTGTAAAAAGTAGGTTGGCCACTCGCGTTCAGAAAGGCTGATCTCTCTAGGGTGATCATATCTCTCTTCATGTTGCTCTAAATCAAACGGTATAGGGTCAAATAAGTCAGTATACGCTTCTCCATATTTCTCGACTACTCTCTCCTTCTGCATCGCGGTGTAGCGAGGATCTCGGCGAGTCCAATAGCAGAAACCTCCCAAGGCTCCAGTCAGCCCTCTGCCTGGCCCAAAACCACCATTAGCAACCTGAAGATAGAGCGTTCGCAGAAGAGGAGGATGTTCAAAGCCCATCACGGCTTCACTCAGGCGAAGTTGCTCTTCAGTGGCCAGTGGAAACTCAAAGTGTGTTTCCAGATCATGACTTGGCTCACGCATTTGTAGTTTTCCATTGATATAGAAGTAACCTCTATGACTGGTATAACTATGATAATCAGGACCATACCAGTTCTGCAGACGACATCGCTCTACAATACGCTCACAAAGATGTTTATAACGATCATCGTCTTGTTGATTCGCTTGAACCATCACATGCTCCATTTCTATGGAATACACAGATAGTATCATAATAAAAGCGTCTTTAGCCACAAAGACAAAAATATCATACTGCCAGCCTCAATAACAGCATCCAACTGTGACACCAATTGAGACACCAAAGACAACCTATAACATGCAATAATTTTAGACAAACTTCAACAAGCCAAAACCACATAAGATAGCTTTGCAGGCTTCTCAAAGTAGCTATAGAGCCAGTGAGAAATAAACCGTGGCGTAGTTCAACTCTCCCCTATCTCCACCAACGAAGCCGCTTGTAAAGTCTCTTCACAGGCGGCTTTCTTTTGCTGTCATTAGTTGTCAGATAGTAAGTGAGAGCAAAACTGAGAGCAAAACCATTCTACTCACTCCTCTTGCAACCAACGCTCTATGGACTGCACCCATTTTCCCGGACAGTGATCGAAGTCAACTTCGCGAAAATATCGTACACTGAGAAAGACGCGAAGGAGAAGAAACGATGCACAAGCGACAACACAGCCGAGAATTTAAACTGGATGTCGTCCGTCAGGTGAGTACCGGCCAGAAGCGACCAGCCCAAGTCTGCCGCGAATATGGACTGGCTGCAAGTGTTCTCTCGCGGTGGCGCAAGGAGTATCAGGAGCGCGGAGAGTTGGCCTTTTTGTCCACCGAGTCAGGACCGGCCACTGAAGCCTCACGGGTAGCCGAATTAGAGCGTTTTTGTGGACAATTGGCGTTGGAGAATCAGGTGTTAAAAAAAGCCTTGCAGAGCAGAGGGTTGGGGAGCGTCACGCCATGATCCAACAGGCTCATCAAGACCACCCGGAACTCTCGGTGCTACGGCTGTGTGAATGGTTCTCCGTGAGTCGCAGTTGGTACTATGAAGCCAAGCTCGAACAGGGAGATGAGAGAGAAACGGAGCTGCGCGATCACATTGAGCGAATCATTTTGGAGTTTCCCGGCTATGGCTATCGTCGCGTCACTCGTGCTCTGGCACGAGCAGGTTGGAAGGTCAATCATAAACGCGTCTTGCGGATCATGCGGGAAGAATCCTTGTTGTGTCATCTGAAAAAACGATTTGTGGTTGCGACGACCGACTCGCGGCATAGGTTCCCGGTCTATCCCAATGTGTTAGCCGATCGGGTACTGACGGCACCCGATCAGGCGTGGGTGGCTGATCTCACGTACATCCGCCTGCGGGGAGCTTTTGTGTACCTGGCTTGTATCCTGGATGCGTTCTCACGCCGGTGCGTGGGGTGGTTCCTCTCACGGGAGATGACGACTCAGTTGACCCTGGCCGCCTTGAACCAGGCCATTGCCGAACGCCACCCAGCTCCCGGCTTGATCCATCACAGCGATCGTGGCGTCCAATATGCGAGTCACGACTATGTGGAGCAGTTACAGGCGATTGGCGCGCACATCAGTATGTCGGCCGTGGGGAATCCGTACGACAATGCCAAAGCCGAAAGTTTCTTTAAGACGTTAAAAATGGAGGAAGTGTATCTCAAAGAGTACGAGTCATTTGCCGATGCAGAAGCCAATTTACAGGAATTCATCGAGCAGGTGTACAATACCAAGCGCTTGCATTCTAGCTTGGGGTATCTTCCGCCTGCTGAGTTTGAGGAAGCCTATGCCTCTGTGGCCAGAAGTTGACTTCCTCGTGTGTCCGGCAAAAGGGGTTCACTCCACTACCAACCCATCGTACCTTCGACAAAACCACATGTCGCTCTCACTCACCTCTCCCTCACCTGGTACAGGTATCCATCGCTCCATATTCTGTCCCTTCAACCACCAGAGCAGTGACTCATCCCGTGTACCCTCAAAATCAAGAAAGCCGCAGATACCTCCGCCGTCAACTAACAATGTGCTAAAGAGTCTCCGCAGAGAATGCGAGTAAGCCATCAAATCACTCATGTCATCAGTGGCCGATACAAATCGGAATGACACTGGAGATCCTGGTTTTTCTCGTCTGAAATCTATGGTGAGATATAAATAACCGAAGGTCACATATCCCTGCTCGTCTACAACAAACAACTCATCTCCCCACTCATTCTCCCGAAACGCCGATCGTTCATCCTCATCTACTTGCAGCCACAAACTTACGTCAAAGCGCAGCTCGGGTATTTGCTCATTATAAAACAAGGAGTCGGTTTTGTATTCAGAGTCAAAGGGAACATCAATAACATCACCTTCTGGCACATGCAGAAACATATGGTTAGAAAAAGCAGGAGATGCTTGGAGTGAACCCCTTTTGCCGGACACACGAGGAAGTCAACTTCCGGCCACAGAGGCATAGGCTGCCTCAAACTCAGCAGGCGGAAGATATCCCAAGCTCGAATGCAGGCGCTTGGTATTATATACCTGCTCGATGAACTCCTCTAAATTGGCTTCTGCATCGGCAAACGATTCGTACTCTTTGAGATACACTTCCTCCATTTTTAACGTCTTAAAGAAACTTTCGGCTTTGGCATTGTCATACGGATTGCCCACGGCAGACATACTGATGTGGGCTCCAATTGCCTGTAACTGCTCCACATAATCATGACTAGCATATTGGACGCCACGATCACTGTGATGGATCAAGCCAGGAGCAGGGTGGCGTTGGGCAATAGCTTGGCTCAAGGCGGTCAGGGTCAACTGTGTCGTCATCTCTCGCGAGAGGAACCACCCCACGCACCGGCGTGAGAAGGCATCCAGGATACAAGCCAGGTACACAAACGCTCCTCGCAGGCGGATGTAGGTGAGATCCGCTACCCACGCCTGATTAGGTGCTGTCAGGACCTGATCGGCCAGCACATTGGGATAGATCGGGAACCGATGCCGCGAGTCTGTCGTTGCTACCACAAACCGTTTTTTCAGATGACACAACAAGGATTCTTCCCGCATGATCCGCAAGACGCGTTTATGATTGACCTTCCAACCTGCTCGTGCCAGAGCACGGGTGACACGACGATACCCATAGCCGGGAAACTCCAAAATGATGCGCTCAATGTCATCGCGCAGCTGCGTTTCGCTCTCATCTGCCTGGTCGAGCTTCGCTTCATAGTACCAACTGCGACTCACGGAGAACATTTTGCACAGCCGCTGCACCGAGAGGTCCGGGTGATCTTGATGAGCCTGAAGAATCATGGCGTGACGTTCCCCAACCCTCTGCTCTGCAAGGCTTTTTTTAACACCTGATTCTCCAACGCTAATTGCCCACAAAAGCGTTCTAATTCGGCTATCCGTGAGTCTTCCTTGGTTGATCCTGACTCGGTGGACAAAAAGGCCGACTCTCCACGCTCTTCATACTCCTTGCGCCATCGAGAGAGCACACTTGCAGCCAGCCCATATTCGCGGCAGGCTTGGGCTGGGCGCTTCTGGCCGGTACTCACCTGACGGACAACATCCAATTTAAATTCTCGGCTGTGTTGTCGCTTGTGCATCGTTTCTTCTCCTTCGCGTCTTTCTCAGTGTACAATATTTTCGCGAAGTTGACTTCGATCACTGTCCGGGAAAATGGGTGCAGTCCAGCTAGCTTTACAAGAGACCTCAGCATCTTCCAGACGTTTTCCCTCTGGACATATAAGTAATATCTGTAATTGTATCCCAATTTAAGCCACCTCGTACCTTCTGGCTTTACTACCAGTTGCGCATCCAAACAATCAAACGGTCCAATACACATTCTAATACAAGGAAGAGCTTAGAAGAAATAAAGAGCAGCAAGACTGTAGCAACTGTAGCAACGACTGTAGCAACACCCACCAATTTATACAAGAAATTGCCAATACCAGCAAACAAAGAACCTGGATTTTAAGCACCAAGAGGGCAAACACAAATGCCGACAAACAAGCTGAGCCGACTCCGGCCATCGGCTCTTTTTTTATGCCCATAAACTTTATTCCACCTCATTCTCTCCGTGTTTTTCCTCCCAGTGCAGTTTTGCATGGCAGTTCACACAAAGCACATCACACTTGGCAATTTCCTCGACGAGTCGTTTCTGGCTGGTTGGTTTTATAGCCATCGTTGCCATATTAAAGCTCTTGCTTGATTGGTCTCGATGATGAAATTGAAGTACGGCAGGGTGGCTGACACCACAATACATACATTGAAGGGAACTTTTATACTCTCTGTACCATTTAATGATTTCTTGTTGCTTCCTCTTCCGTCTGGCGATAACTTCATCTTTGTGTTTTTGGTACCATTGTTTGCCATACTCTCTTGAATGTTGCGCACGCTTCTCAGGGTCTTTATATGGCATCAATCATCCCCTTTCTACCCTCTTCATCCTTTGATAAAACTTCTCGCCAATCGTCAAAATCGTGGTTTTCATTCCAGTGATGGATGGCATGACAGTTACCACACAGCACATCGCATTTCGCAATCTCTTTTTCCAGGCGCTTCGCTGATATATATGATCTGCCAATAATATCGCACATAGCAAAATCTTTTTCTGCTGGGTCGCGATGGTGAAAATGAAGACAAGCTGGATGATTTTCGCCACACCGAATACAACAAAGAGTCGTTTTGTACTGATTAAACCTTACCTTTAGCTCATTTCTACGACGATTACGACCTTCAATTATCCGCTTTTTATGTTTCTGATACCAGATTTTGTTATATGCACGATAGTAAGCCTTGTGTTCCTCGTCGCTCCCAAAAGTCATATTCCACCACCCATTAACACTACAAATTACATTCATTTTTTGCTATACAGGTTAAATATGAATATCACAATATCTAGATGCTACAAATGATTATATTACAGAAAATGTTCTAAAACAATAGAAAAACGGTTACAAATTATTCATAAAATAGAGCATATCCACCTATTTTCCCTTAAACAAAATGCCCTTTTATAGCATACATAAAAGGGCTTTCTTTATCTTTGAGTCAGGCAAGTCGTTGGCGGAACTACTTTATCCTGGCAATCTCTTCATCCAGCTCCCACTTGTTAGCGAAGACGCGGCCACCGCAATAGATCGTTCGACGCGCAAACTCATCAGGGGTCGTCGAAATATCCCACTCCCTCACCTCTTCCTTAAGGGTGAAAGAACCAGGGTTCAGCCAGCGTATACTTCTCATCAAACGCCCAGAAGGGACAAGCCTCACCATATTTGTGAGCAAACCATTCAACAGACGTAGCACAAAAAACAGCCCATCGATGGGCATAGAGATTTGTCATATCATAATCAGGAAGAGGATCGGCTATCAACGCAGGCCGTTGATCAGCGTGGTAGGCATACCAGTTATTCATAAAATTGCCCAATGCTACCTAGGGCTGCATACCATCCAGTACCTGCTCAAATGAAAGCTTCATCGTCTGCTAATGATCGAGCTTCATAAATGATACAATATTTGCAACAGCATAAATTATCTTGCAAGTTATTATAACCCATTACATGACGGTAATAATCTACACAATTCATTTTAAGAAGCAAGCGGGTGAGTACTGATGACAGAGCAAGTAAAGCCAATCTCGTCCCACGATTTTCCAGCCTCGTGCGTGTTTTGAAATTTCTCGCCAGCAGTGGTTTGCGCCCCCACGCCATACAATTTTCCTGGTTTGATCAGAAACGCTGGCTAACCCGCTCATATAAACAGCCTTTCAATACAGATCCAGACAAGGGATTTAGGCTTGAAGATGAGGCTATGCTCCAACAACAAGTGCAGGCTTCGCAACAAGGACGTATCCTTGTTGCCAATATGGGAATATCTTATCGCCTTGAATTAGAATATGGATATTATCGATTGTGCTACACACAAGTTCCAACCGCCCGCCATCGGCTCATCCACAATCTGCTTGCGGAAAAAGACATTACTCAGTATGAATTAACCGATATGGTTGATGAGGGGAGAATGCTCCCACCATATCAAGATGCGAGAATAGAAGATTGCAGCGGAACAATAGTGACGCCAGTGAAGATTTACCATTTCTGGTTGGATTGGGTAAATGGCCAGTATTCCCTTGGTGATAAGAGTAGTTACACATCTTATACTGGCGAGATACGTACATTCTGGAATGAATTGGAAGCTGAAGATTACATGGGTAGCATTAAAGATGCGCGAAGGCGTATGACGCTGCGCAGGCGTGTCGAGAACCCACAAACCGATGAGTCAGGCGAGATGTGGGAAATACGCGAAGAAGAAGCCAATATAGCTCGTCCTTGAAATACAGTTATTTTGTGAGCAAACGTCGCTACTAACATAAGTCATATAAACACATATTGGGTGTATACGCGTGTCCCAATGGCTTCATCGTTGCCGACTCCTCTAACATCCACATAACACAGGAAGTGTTGTATACTTGAGTCAATCAAACGTTTAAATAAACAAACATTTAGTGTGAGGCTTGCAATGTTCAATCAAGCACTTTTACTTGTTGAAATCAGCCCACCAACGAGAGAGTTTGCTATAGTTTTTACATCTCTCATGATCATTTGTTTAGTTATTGCATGCATCTACATCTATCGGGACATAAAATCGCACCAATGTCAAGAAAAACGTTGGTTGTGGTATAAACGCCCACCTGTTATTGGTACAGGTCTAGCTACATCATTTGCGCTGATAAACATACTTATGCTTGCACAGACAACCAATATCATTCCCAATCATTCCTTCGCTACACCCCTCATTTTCATACTGGTATCCACAAACATACCTCTAGCTTTATATTTCATACTCGCCATTGCCAATCAGAAAAAAGACGAACAACCACCACCATTAAAGAGATAAGCTGACTTTCAAAGTTGCATCAAACCCATCGTATGAGGTGATTTCTATGGCAAAATCTTCCAAATGGTATCTCTTTTCGACCTTCCTATTCCTCATCTTTGGACTTATCAATATGATTAACATCTTCGCCGCAAACATATACATAAGTTCTAATCCTATACGTGGCAGCATCCTCGATTTCATTATCAGCGCAGTATTTTTCTGCCTCTATCTTGATCAAAAGCGTCGAAAATAACCCATGTACAAAGTACTGAATGTTTGAGACTTTTAATAGTATTTTGCTTTTCAGGAGATATAATATGTCTGAACACAAAGACCAGCAATGGGCAGTAGATGAGATGGCTGACTGGTTAGCTCACCCGATGGGATTTGGAGAGAGACCAACGGAAGCACACGTCATCTATGAAAATGAGGTTCAATGGCCGAGTGTAGGTTTCACAAAAATCTTCCTCGTTCAATATGAAATGAGTAATGGTGTAAAGGGAATCGGCTTCACAGGACCGATCACATGGAGCTTTATCGCGATTGATTGGAAAAATTGGACCAGTTTCGCCCATGAGGAGTTAATCTATTGCTATGCAGGATGGTATATACAATTCACCCTCTCACACCAGGAAAACTATGTGAGTGAATCGATCCCAGAAGCAAAGCAGGAGTTTTTCGAGCGGCTCAGAAGAGATGGCTACCAGGACCTTTTGTTAAAAGATCAATTCACCCTTGATAATGATGAGGGAGGAACGAGCTTCTATACTGTCGAAGCAAACAAAGATGGGAAGAGCTTCTATGCAATTGGTACCGTTGGTGAGTATAAAATCTATGAAAAAGAGTTCGTCCCAATGAAACACCTTCCTCCTTTCTTCTATTATCTGGGACAAGAATTAGATCCCTTCACCCAGGACGATGAGGATGCATAAGCACTATTAGCAGTTCTATTTGTTATTGGCTATCCTCATGCGTTGTCATAAATATACAGGAAAAATAAATGTGAGCGATTACGAATAGGCTCTGGAGGGCATATGAAGTACATTGAAGCCGGGGTTATTTTGCTGGGACTCCTCGTTGGCGCTATTGTTGGCAGCATGATCCCAATTGGCAATGGGAATGCAGCGCTTATCTGTGCCTTACTTATACCCGCTCTTGGCTTGCTAGTCCTCTTCTTGATCAAATTGAGACGTAGAAAAATGTCACTAGAGGAGCGCAACCAGCAAAACCAGTTCGTCCATCAACATGATCTGAATAGCGCCAACACCACGGCGGAGCTGGCGCAGTATACTGCGACAAAGCTTTCTCACTAATAGGCTCTATTCAAGCAAATAGTCGTTGCTATCGATCAATCACACTGCACTTACCTGGGAAAAGAACTCAACACGAACTAATAGTAGCTATGAAGAAAGCCACCTATGAAGAATCTTCACAGATGGCTTTCTGTTGTTTTTCTTTCTGCTTAGCAGCTGAACGAGGCGATGACAGCAACGTAAACATCCCCAGCCACAAGAGCAAAACTTCACCCTGCAATTTCTTGGATTTTACCTTCTCTTCTTCTCAGGCATATATATTGCTACCATACAGATAGGTCTCCTACCTCATAAGTCTTTTTCTATACGCTAGAGATTATTCTTCTTCCCATTGCCTGTATCATTAACATCTATTATCTCTGGTATGGTGGTACCGTTTGTCTAGACAGAAATGGGCCAATTTTGAGAGTAAACTCAGCATTATGGAAAAGTCATGACGAATGTTTGGAGCGATACACCACAAAAGGTGTTTTGTAGTCCAGCGACTGGTGATATCGCTCATGATTGTAAAACTGGAAGTAGTGAGTCAGTCCACTCCTCGCCTCTGAAACCGTTTGGTAGTCTTTGAGGTAAACTTCCTCATACTTCACACTGCGCCACAAACGTTCTACGAACACGTTATCTAAGGCTCGCCCTCGCCCATCCCAGCTGATGCGAATGTTTGAGCGAAGCAGACGAGTGGTAAACTCGTGACTGGTAAACTGAACCCCCTGGTCAGTATTGAAAATCTTGGGTTGCCCAGCCCCCAGAGCCCGATCAAGCGTATCGACACAGAAACCAGTGTCCAACGTCGTTGAGAGCTCCCAGGCCAGGACGTAGCGGCTAAACCAATCAATGATGGCCACCAAGTAGACAAACCCTCGGGCCAGGCGGATGTAGGTAATATCGCTACTCCAGACGTGATCTTGGCTGGTGATACTCACTCCTCTCAAGAGATACGGATAACGTACGCTTGGTTCGCCAGGTCGGCTCAGCCGTGGTTTGGGATAGATCGTCTCTAGCCCCATTCGTTGCATGAGTCGTCTGACGCGTTTGCGGTCTACCTGATATCCTTGCTCGGCAAGAAAAGTGACCATCTTGCGCTTCCCGTAAAAAGGCGTCCTGGTATACTGTTCATCAAGCAAGCGCATCAAGAGAAGATCTTCCTCGCTCTCAGGGACAGGCTCATAATAGTAACTTGAACGGGCCAGCCCCAACAGCTCACATTGACGAACGATCGACAAGTGAGGATGCTCAGGCTCGATGAGGAGCCGCTTCTGCTCAACGGGAAAGACCAGATTTTTTTTTCAGGAAATCGAGCTCGACTTTGAGCTGACCGATTTCTTGATACAAGTTGGCGATTAAGGCTTCTTCGCTCTTGGCCCGCTCATGACCGTTGCGTGCGAAGATCTGTGGCAGTTCATCAAGCACTTGCTTTTTCCATTGCGTAATTTGAGTGGTGTGAACTCCATACTCAGATGAGATCTCGTTGAGGGTCTTCTGTCCCTTGATGGCTTCTAAGGCCACTTTCACTTTAAAGTCACTATTGTACTTCTTCGGCGAACTTGCCACAATCTGCCTCCTTGTGGATGTACTCTCCCTCCTGCTATTTTATCTCATCTCCCTGTCCAGTTTTCCGCCCCCATTATACTGGCAAATACTTGTGAAAAGAAAGAGGCGTGAGGCGTAGTGATCATATATGGATGTTCCAGAGGTGGCAAGCTATATGTCATCGCACCAGGGAAACAGATCTTTCAACAGGTAAAAAGCAGTATGATCCCTACATTTACTGATTTTGGGCAGGTAATCGAGGATTTTGTTGCGCTCATTTATGTGCAGTGTCCACGTTGTCAAAGATGTGCGCAGGTGAGGAGAATGCCTGACGATAAAAAGGAGCTTCTCGCTGATACCTCCGATAGTGGTGTGCGCAGGAGTTATCAAAGTAGCTGGAGTCCCAGGAAGTTGAGCTGCCTTCATTGTAGCTATACAGCACTTTGACAAGGAAAAATGCAGCACAGAGGCGGGGCTTACGACTGGTATTTTGGTCTGCCATTGTGGCTACAGACGCCTTGTTGTGGAGAGGTACTCTGGGCGTTTAATGAAGAGCATATACGTTTTTTGGAGCAGTATGTGACAGCCAGGCAACGCATCAAGTCTTACGTTAAAGGCCAGATACGAAATAGAACGCTGGCAAGCAGGCTCCCAGCATGGATGAAGAGCGCGAAGAATCGGAGCGAGGTTATAAAAGGGCTTGGGCGGTTGAGAGAGCGGCTACAAGGAATCTAGCATGGTGTCAGTAAAACAAGGTCGTAATATAAAGCGGGGCGGACGCGAAGTGAAGATATATGAGCGATTTCGCGTCCGCCCCGTTATCCAGCTAGCTCATTAATTAGAGGTCGAAGGGTGGGCAGGTGGTGTTGAACTCGTTGAGGAGTTTCTCAACCTGGATGAGGGGCTGGTGCATGGCGGTGGGAACGCTGATATTGAGGGTGAGGATGCGCTTGTTGAGTTTGCGCAGGGCCTCCTCGTAGTCAGCGGCTACCTTGGCCCGGCTTTCGTTGAAGATACGTTTTTCCTGGCGGCTGGGCGAGAGACGGCGTGCCCGTAGTTCGCGATAGCGGTTGGTGATAGGGTCAAGCTTTTTCGCCAGTTGCTCACGCTGCTTCTCAATCTCCTGGACGAGGGCCACTTCGGGCGGCAGCTCGTTGTTATTTTTGAGCAAGCGATAGGCCAGATTTTTGTCTCCAGCATAGGGGTTGTCATCGAGATTGAGAGGCTTCCCCACACCTGGAAGGTTATCAAATTCGCCTCGCTGCTGCGCTTCGTGGATCATCTCTTCGATGTAGTCGCGATACATGCGGCCCCCGAGACGACCGCTGTTGCCTCGAAGCTGCTCGGCCTGCTTCTTCTCTCTACCAGGCACTTTGCGCCAATCAACAAAATCCATAGAAGTACCTCTTCTTACGTTAGTTCTTGTTGAGGTTCCATTACAAAATGGAGTCTTTTACGTTCATACTTTTTTTCTATTACCTATTATAAGCGTTTGTACCTCACTGCGTGCAACCTCGTAGACATCGGCAAGCGGAATGTTGCGCTCACGAGCGACGCGGGCGCATTCCTCATATTCAGGAGAGGCGCTGATGAGCTGCTCGCCAAGGTATTTGACCTTTACAAGCATGGGGCCAAAGCGGGTCTGGATGGTGCGCGGCTCGCGCCGGGCCTTGAGGCGCTGCATATGCTGGAAGCGCACACCAAGTGTAGTGGTCTCGCGCAGGAGGCTCATGGCAAGCTGTTCACCGAGTTCGGGCGGGGCGATGACGCGAATGAGCGTAGCGGGTCGATTCTTCTTCATCTGCATGGGAGTGTAACTCACATCAAGTGCGCCCAGCTCTAGCAGGTGATCGAGCAGGCCGCCCAGCAATTCACCGCTCATATTATCGATATTGGTTTCGAGCACGGTCACCCAATCGGTCTCGGCCTCGGACTGCTCTAGAGTGGTTTGGACAGGAGAAGGCAGAGAGAGCCTCTCGGGTGCAAAAAATAGATTGCCAAGGCAGAGACGCAATGAGCGGGCGACATTGCCGCTCCTTTCTGAAGAACACCCATAGCCGGCTTGTGTTACATGGATATTAACTGGCTCAAAGCTGGCCAGTTCGGACAGGAAAGCTGCCCCTTCCAGAGAGACTTGTTTATTGTCAGGTGTGCTATACCAAACAGCCTGAACACGAATCAGCATCTCCAGGACTTCAGGAAGCAGCAAGGGTTCCTGGCCATGCGGTCCCTGGCGAGAGCCAGCGGACATGGGAAGCGGAGAGGCATAGATTTCATCCAGGTTGAGCATATCAAGCCCCAGCACCAAGGTGATAAGCCAGAGCAGAGGAGTAATATCGGGTAAGGTGACATCCTCAATAGGGATGTTTCGTAGCTTGCTGGTAGCCTGAGCAAGGTGCTGGACCATAGCCAGTATCGGTTGGCGCACAGGCTCTTTGAGCGCCCCAGGTGGGAGCAGTACAGGAGTTTCAGCCAGTTTCCAGGGAGAGAGCGTCTCTGACGTGGTGAGGGTAAGCGTGGCGCTCCTCCCGCTAACCGGGGCCTGCTGTCTCTGCGAGGTAATAGTATGATCTGGTAGCGGGAGCGCGGCCATAGCTTTTTTGAGGGCCTCAATGTCAAGCCCGATATCAAAGAGCGCCCCAAGAAACAAAGGGGCGGTAATGCCATCATAGCAATCAAGATACACAACCCGGTTTTGCATAGAAGAGACCTCAAAGTGCTAGGTTACGATAGGCGTTCAAGCCAGGCGGCTTTGCGTTCTGATGAAAGATGCGCGCTAGCGGCAACGGCCTGGGCAAATGTGAGCGATTCCTGATTCTCGCCATAGGGGCCACGCGGCTCGGCGACCTTCAGGCCTGGGCGAGAGAAGGTGTTGGACGGCTCACGGCTGGCAAAGAAGGCTTCAATGGCCGCGGGTGAATATCCAAGCACGCCTGCTAGGCACTGAGATAGAGTAGCAGGAATGCTCCCCGGAAGCAAGGCACGTCGCTCCAGTAACTGAACAATATCTTCGCTCAATTCAAGTACGTCGGCGAGTTGGCGCGGTGTGACAGGCTGCTGCTGACGGCTCTCGAAGAGGCTGCGCACAGCAACATCCTGGGTAGGTAACTGAGCCTGGGAAGTGTAGGCGCGCTCAAGGGCTTCACGCGAGACCTCTGAGAGCGAGGCCAATGAGGTATTCATGGGCAAAGGAGCCTCAAAGGCCTGGTAGTAGCTGATAAAGTCGAGCAGTTCCTCACGATACTGAGGGTAGCGCGCGAGATAGGCAGAGAGTGAGGGCGATCTGCCCTCCTGGGCTTCCTCCGCATAGCGCGCGGTAATGCGCATAATTTCTTCGCGTTCATGCTCCATCTTTTAGAACCTCCTCCTCCTGTTGTAACAAAAGACGTAGTTGTTCCAGGGCCTGGCGCTTACGATTGCGCACGGTACGGTCAGTAATGCCAAGGGTGCATGCGACCTCTCGCTCGGTTTGCTCCTGCCAGAAGAGGAGCAGCAGGATCATGCGCAGGTGGCGAGGCAGCATCTGTACCAGGCTAAGCAGGGCGCTGGTCTCGACCGAGCGCAACATATGTTCGGCGCGGGCATCTTCGACTTCGATCTGCGCCTCCTCGCCGTTATCAAGGAGGACCGGGCGCTCCAGGCTTTGCAAGACAGCGCGTGGAATACGCGAGCCACGCTCGACGTCACGATCGCGCCAGCGTCCCTCGCGCATCATAAAGGCGCGGAAGATGTGCTGGCGTTCGTAGCGCAGGCAGTGGTGGAAGTGCTCTTCCCAGAAGTGGCGCTCGGGGTCGAGCAGGGCGCGTACAATGGCTTCATACAGATCGGCGCAGAGATCGGCGTTCAGCATGCGCCGCTCGTCCTCGTGGAGCGCGAGATGGGCAAGGACGCCACGCGCCCAGGCCTCGTTCTCATACTGTGTGCGCCTGATAATGACCTCGATCAGGCGGCGCTGTTTGCTCGTTTGCGAGGGTGAGTGGCAGGCACGCACACAGCGCACCAGGACTTCAAGGGGGGTTTCCGCCGCTTCCACCCGTTGCCAGAAGAGATATTCCTGCTGATTGTCTGCCTGCTCATCAAGGGACAGAGTCTCATAGTGCTGTTTGAGTTGAGTACGCCTGTGTGCCCACCGCGCCTCCTGCTCCCGCTCCTCAAGTGCCACACTCGTCCATTCCACCGTCCAAAACCTCCGACCAACACCCACAGCGCATAGGAATGGAGGATAGCTCATCCCGTACCTATGCTATACTCATTTCTTCTGCCCTCAAGTATAGACATACGCGTATCACCTGTCAATCATGGGAGGACCTAAGCATTGAGGCTCTCCAATTGCTTTCGTCTCGGCTCGCAGGCTCGCCTATAAATAGGAGATATGGAAGTGTGGCGTGGGCAAAATGCCCACGCCACACTTCCATATCTCCTATTAGTGGTTTAAGGTGAGAAAAGCTGTTTAGTTGATGGGCCCGTTGTAGCTGGCGCTGACGTTGATATCGTCAACATAGACGCGATTGGTCGAAGAGTTCAGGATCATCAAGCGTGAGAAAGGATTTGTCGTCGAGAGGTCGTTATCGATTGACCCGGCAGAGGTGCCATTCAACCAGAGTTCTGCGTGGCCGCTGGTAGCCTGGTTCAGGCCAATCTCAACGCTATACCAGGTATCGGCTTGAATACCATTGGCGGGTGAGGAGAGGATATAGACCTGTCCTCCATTGCCCCAGATGAAGGTATCAAGCGCCTTGGTATTGGCGTTATAGACAATCTCCCAGGCATTGTTGCCATTGTTATTGCGACCAAGCGCGATATCGGTTCCGATAGAGAGATCACTGATGCGGAAGTAGAGGCGGGTATAGCTCTGGGTCACCGGGCCTGAGGGCATGGTTGTATAAATGTAGCTATACTGATTGGCGCTATTGATAAAGGCCGCCGCGTGCGTACCTCCATGCACCACCGTCGTCTGTACACTTGCCTGTCCTGTGCTATCGGCATTAGTAAATGTCCACTTGGTGAAATTGCCGGTCTCAAAGTCATCCTGGAAGTAGGATACCTGCGTCACGCCCGTACCGTTGAGAGGAATGGAATAGGGGGTCACGCTGGCACTGGTGGCAATAGCAAGAGAGGCGCTACGATCACCGGCTACAGGCGGCGTAAAGCTGACCGTGATATTACAGGAAGTGCTGCTGGCAAGCGAACTGCCACAGGTGTTTGTTTGGGAGAAGTCGCTAGCATTCGTACCAGTGACGCCGATACTATTAATATCGAGCGCAGAAGCACCGGTATTTGAGAAGGTTACGGTACGTGCGGCGGTGCTATTGACGCCCTGTTCGTTGAAGTCAACGCTGCTAGGAGCAAAGTTGACATCGGGCCCCGCGTTAGTCGGGCCATTATAGGTATCGGCAACCACAACATCGTCAATATAGGTAGTGGTCGCGATTTTGTCGAAGAACATCAGGCGCGCATAGGGATTGGCATTCGAGAGATCGGCATCAACCGAACCAATAGAGGAGCCATTGACCCAGACCTCTCCGTGTCCGCTAGTTACTGAGTTGACATACACCTCGACACAATACCAGGTATTGACCTTAAAGATGTTGGAAGGACTTATAAAGCTATGCAGGTTGCCTTGACCATCCCAGAAGTAGACATCCAGGCCATGAATATCGCGGTCGAAGTCGACGCCCCAGACGCTCCGGTCATTGTTATTGCGTCCAATCGCCAGTTCGGTGCCGCTGGAGAGTCCGTCAAACGTGGAGTAGCGGACATAGAAGCGGGTATAGGCACTCGTGCGAGCGCTGGAGAGGGCGGTATAGACATAGCTGATCTGTCCGGGGTTAAAGGTATTGGTCAAGGCCAGGGCATATGATCCAGTATGGGTCACCTGGGACTGTACCGTGGACTGACCATTTTGATCGCTGTTACTGAACGTCCATTTGCTTGTATTCCCGCTCTCAAAACCATCGCTGAAATAAGTTTGCGCCGCGTGCGCCGGGCGTGGAAGGAAGGCAAACGTAACCATCAGGAACGCTGAAAGTACGAGGAGCCGTAACCCACGCTTTGTCATCCTTGGCAAAACATGCTGCATATTCTACTTTCTCCTAATCTGGTAATGTGAACGATCTCACCTGGAACACACAAGGTCACCTCCTGGTGATTCTCCCACCAGGGAATAGCGATTGCCTGGATCTCCATCAGAGCATAGCAGACAGTGGTTGTGAGAGTGTATTTATCAAGGTGAGAAGGCTGTGCTTATCCAGAGAGAGAAGTAGATATTGTGTAAATGTCCTTATCAAGGAAGAGAGAGACACCTACTCGGAGCGAAAGTCCTGAGCAGGTGTCTGACAATGAGCCTGGTTGTATCCTGGAGAAACTTATTCGCCGCTGTCGTGGAAGGCGAGGGCGTTGCGGTAGATATCGACGTAGCGACGGGCGGAGGCGCCCCAGGAGTGGTCCGCCTGCATACCGCGAATTTGCAGCGTACGCCATACATCTTTGAAGCGATAGACGGTCAGGGCGCGCATGATGGCGGCGAAGAGCTGCCAGGGGTCGTAGTCGTTAAAGAGGAAGCCATTGCCGGTATCGCTAGCGGGATCGTAGTTCTGGACGGTATCGGCGAGGCCACCAACGTTACGGACGATAGGGACGCAACCATAGCGCATGGCGATCATCTGGTTCAGACCGCAGGGTTCGAAGCGTGAGGGCATCAGGAACATATCGCTACCGGCATAGATGCGCTGCGCCGTCTCAGTATTGAAGGTCAGGAAGACCGCAACCTGGTTGGGATAGCGCGCGGCAAGGGTCTGGAAGAGCTCATGATAGTGCTGATCACCTATCCCCATGACCACAAGCTGAATACCCTGGTCCAGCAGTGGATGCACAATCTGGGAGATCAAATCGAGACCTTTCTGGTCGGCGAGGCGCGAGATCAT
>NZ_BNJG01000008.1 GCF_016587375.1 Ktedonobacter robiniae | reverse complement strand
TGTTCTATTCGCTTCTCAGAAAGAAGCCCATCATACATTCTTTGATGGCCTTCTCATCATGGATGTTTTTCATATCGTGAATGGGACCCACTTGATACTGAAGAAGGGACCCGCCTTTCAAGACGGCAATCTCGTAGAGGGTTCCTCCTGAAGATGCTATCAGAACTCTCCTTGGGTGCGCGTAAGAATCTCATCCACCACGTGTTCAAGTGGTCGTGTGGCGTCTATTGTCACGCCGCTGCTGGGTATGTCTTCTTTGGTTTTGTGCAGCCGCAGGATGAGTGCGCGCTGGCTCTTGCTTTTGCCCCATTCATCATCGGGGCGGCTGTCGAGCCGGGCATTGAGTGTCGCCTCGTCAACCTCTAAGAGAAAAACTCCATGAAAAAGGTCCAGAAAACGGTGAAAGTTCCGGGAGCCACCACAAAAGAATGTCGCCTCGTCATCCTTCTTTGAAACCAGGGCCTGTACCTTCTCGACATCCCAAATATGATGCTCGTGGCTTCGGCCTTCCGTTTTCTCGCCCGTCTGAGGGTGCTAATTCGTTGTCGCCATCAACGGCTGCGTAGCCGCGCCGACGGAGCTCTCGGCATACCGAGCTCTTGCCAGTGCAGGAAACGCCCTCGATAAGATAATTTCTTTTGCCCATAGGTCCATCCATCCTTGAGCTAGGCCCAGGATACACACAAAAGTTGAGAGTAAATCTATAAGGCTCTGAGTTAAGGAGCGACCCAATTTGCCGCAGGGTAGATAAGTTCGGTCCAGTTGGATTATCGGCGCAGTTTTTTGGGAAATACCAAGACTTACTCAGCCGATAACTCGCTCGATCTGCATACAACTCAACCGATAATACATGTATGCGGCACAGTTTTTTACGAAACTGGACCGAACTTATCTACCCTGCGGCAAATTGGGTCGCTCCTTAACTCAGAGCCTTATAGTGGCTTTGCATCTTCAGGTTGGAGGTTCAGATAGACTTGATAGTCGGCTTCGGATTCGGCAAGGTGAGCGAGTTCTTTGTGGCTTTGCGCTCGGGTAAGGTAGGTCTCGGCGAGTTGTGCATCCAGCGCGAGTGCTCGGGTACAGTCGTCAATGGCTTGCGCGTAGTTGTGAGCTCGATAGGAGGCCAGGGCGCGTTTCTGCCAGCTTGACGCATTATTTGGTCGTAGCTCAATTAATTGGGTGAAAGCCTGGTAGGCTCGCTCAGGCTGACCGAGTTCCAGAAAAATGTTGCCGCGCGTCTGCCAGGGTAGATAGTGTTCGGGATCAAGCGCGATGGCTCTGCGACAATCGATAAGCGCGCTATTAAAGTGCTTCATCTCCATGTCACACAGGGCCCGCATGGCGTAAGCAAAAGCGTTGTTGGGGGTGAACTTAATGGCCCGACTATATTGCTGGTGCGCGGCCACAAAATGGTCGTTATATGCGGAACACGAGGCTAGCTGAAACCAGGCCTCGGGGAGCGTTGGATGGCGTTGAATGACGCGCTTAAGCATGTCGCGAACTAGGTCGTTTCCTCCTAATTTGAGGAGTAGCGAGGTGAATTCAGACCAGTACTCTGCGTTGGCGGGATCGAGCTCAAAGGTTTTTTCAAAATCTATTAGAGGCTGCTCGTACTGCTCCATTGTATACAAGAGCAGGGCGCGCTGGTGATAGGCACGCGTATAGGTCGGTTGCACCTTCAAGGCTTGAGCGAATTCTTCTAATGCCCGTGGATAATCATTGAGCTTGATGGATATACAGCCGAGGAGATACCAGGCATCAGCAGAGGTCGGCTCAAATTCGAGCGTGCGAGTAAAAGCGACGCGAGCCTGCTCATAATCCTCGAGGTCATAGGTGATACCTCCCAGAGCGACCCAGCTTTGTGTATCCTGAGGGTCAATTTCATGGGCCCGTTGAATGCTGGCCAGCGCCTCTTTATCCATTCCCAGCTTATGAAATGTGAGCGCCTGTTCGTTATATGCCAGAACCAGCGTGGGCTCTAGCTCCAGAGCCTGCTGAATATTGTCCAGGGCCTTCTGCAATTCACCAAGCTCGCGATAGACTCCACCGCGATTGGCGTACGCCAGGGTGAAGCGCGGGAAGAGCGCGATGGCCTGCTCAAAATCGGCTAGCGCTGACTGGAACTGCTCCAGCCTTTGATAGGCATAGCCGCGATTATTATAGCTAGCTGCATCAGCATTATCCCGTTCTATAAGATGAGTCAGATCCGCGATGGACTGTGCAAATAGTTTTAGCTTATGATAGACCAGAGCGCGATATTTATACGGGCGGTCATATTCTGGGGCTTGCTCAATGACATAGTTTAGATCTTTAAGTGCGGTGGTATAGTCTTTGAGCTCATATTTGATCAAGGCCCGGTGGGCATAGGCCCCATAGAAACGAGGATTGATTTCAAGTGAACGGCTACAGGCCTCTATCGCGTCCTCGTAGCGTTTGGCGTCATGGAGAGCCAGTGCTTGGTCGGCCCAAAGCTGGGCAGTGGCTTTCTGCGTCCAGCCAATGGGAAGGGAAAGCTGCCGCTTAGCCAGTTATAGACAGTCACTGCGAGCGCGTATTGATCGCTGTTGGGAACAGGTTGCCCAAAAAACTGCTCCGGCGCCATATAATAGAGCGTACCAGTGAAGCGGTAAGGGTCAGCGGGATCAATTTCACCCTTGTTTGTGAGTGCCGCCAGCCCAAAGTCGCTGAGCAAAATCTCCTCGTTGACCCCGAAGAGCATATTCTGCGGCTTGACATCGCGATGAATTACTCCCAGCTGATGGGCATAATGCAGAGCTGAAGCAACCTGGCGCACACGTGAGACAATCAAGTTCAGGGGGAGAATCACCCCCAATGGGTAACGCCTGGCAAACGCGCCATAGGAGCAGTACTCCATCGCTACATACGGCGTTTCTCCATCCAGCATACCATCCAGCACATGCACAATATTGGTGTGCTGCATGCTTTGCAATACGCGAAATTCCTGTTGAAAAGCTACGGCGGCCTCTGCGTAGGCTTCCTTCTCTTCCTCATCGTCATCGGCGAAAGTATGAAGTAGCTTGAGGGCGACCTGCGTGTGATCTGTAATGTGTTCCGCGAGAAAAACCTTGCCAAAGCCGCCTTCACCAACCTGGCGTTTGAGCCGATAGGGGCCGATCTGAGCATCAATAGCCGTGGGCATGTGATATCCTTCCATAGCGCTCCTTGAGGCAAGGGCGCCCTTATCTGTTGTATAGATATATGCGGAGCTATTGTATGCCTGGCTCAGAAAAATCGTCAAGGGTTTGCCTCACCGGCCCGCTCTCCCAGGCTTAAATTTTCCTGTACTCCAACTGGACCGATAACCCTGCCAGGTTTTCAAGGCCAGGCTGAAAACCTGTGCCGCAGTTATCTACTTTGCGGCAAACACGATCGTTCCTTAACGGAGGGCATTCTAGATTTACTCTCAACTTTTGTGTGTAACCTGGGCCTAGCTCAAGGAATGGATGGACCTATGGGCAAAAGAAATTATCTTATCGAGGGCGTTTCCTGCACTGGCAAGGGCTCGGTATGCCGAATCACCTCGCCCCTTAGCGGGGATTTTGGGGGCAAAAATGTCGGGACCCCATACGCACCAACTTAAGCAAGGCAGAGGCAAAAAGAGGCTCCATCTGCGATGATGTCAGAAAGAGAAACCTGATATCGAGAGCAGAGGGAGCACAGACATGGCAAATGTAGCACACGTCGAGCAGTCTTTGAAGCACATCCTGGAAGAACGAGCGAATGTCCTGGCCCGCGAAACGGGCTGTATTGAACGGCAGAGAAAATTCAGTGGAGCCGACCTGCTGCAAACGCTGGTTTTTGGCTGGCTGAGCCATCCGGATGCCAGTCTGGAGCGGCTCGCATCCATGGCGACCATCCGCAAGGTGGAAGTGACAGATACCGCGCTGCACAAACGCTTCACGGAGCCCTGTGCCCACTTCTTGCATGCGGTGTTTGAGGAGATGGCCAGTGTGGTCGTTGAAGCCAGCCAGGATGTCCCGTTGGAGCTCCTGTGTCGCTTTCAGTCAGTCGTGCTGGAGGATAGTAGCAGTATCGCGCTCCCAGAGGAATTGGCAGAGCAGTGGCAGGGATGCGGGGGATCTCCTGGAAAGGGGCAAGCTGCGGTGAAATTGCATGTTCGTTGGGAACTCAAACGGGGACAGGTGCAAGGCCCAAGGCTCACGCACGGACGGATCATTGATCGATCCAGTCCGTTCAAAGATGATGGCTTGCCGGTGGGAAGTCTGTATATTGCCGATCTGGGGTATCTGGATTGGGGAGCGATTGCTGCTCGACGAGCGGCTGGCAGTTACACGCTCACTCGTGCCCAGGCCAGAACCAACTACTGGACGCCGGAAGGCAAACCGCTGGAACTGGATGCGCTGCTCCCACAGCAGGTCGGACAGACCCACGAACGCTGGGTTCGTGTGGGCAAAGAGCATCGGCATCTGATGCGTCTGCTCATCTTGCGAGTTCCCCAAGACGGAGCTTCGCGACGACGCGCCAACTTGGAGGCTGATGCCAAGCGACGCGCTCAACCCGTGCGGGAGCAAGCCTGGAAACTGGCCGACTGGACCATCTTGCTCACCGATGTCCCTGCGAATCTTCTGAACTTGCAGGAGGCTCTCGTCCTGGTGCGGGAACGATGGCAAATGGAAATGCTTTACAAGTTATGGAAGCAATACGGGCGGATTGATGAATGGCGCACCACGAATCCCTGGCGCGTGCTCTGTGAACTGTATGCCAAGCTCATTGGACTGCTCCTGCAACACTGGCTCATTCTCCTGTTCGCCTGGCAAGATGAGCAGCGCAGAATGCCGCAAACTGGCACAGGTGGTCCGCGATACCGCCAGTTCGCTGCTGGAAGCTTTTGCAGGGGAGCGCTCGTTTCTCTCTGCCCTACAAGCCATCCAACGTCGCATGCGTTTAGGGTGCCAAATGAACAAGCGCAAAAAGCATCCCAATTCCGCCCAACTCCTCCAGCGGAGATCGACCAACTGGGCTTTGAGTCCTTAAGTTGGTGCGTATGGGGCAAAAATGTCGGGACCCCAATAAGGAGAAAAGAGACCATGAAAACTGAAAGTTTGTCCAGGGCGCGGCTCTTACGCCTGCGCACTATCATGACGGGCTATGTTGAGCACGGTGAGGTGCCTGGCATCGTCACGGGCATTAGCCGACATGGCGAGGTACATGTCGATGCTGTGGGTAACCAGTCGCTCGATGGTCCTGATCCGATGCGGCGCGACACGATCTGCCGCATCGCCTCAATGAGCAAGCCCATCACGGCGGCGGCGACCATGATCCTAGCGGAGGAATGTAAACTGCGCCTGGACGATGCGGTCCAGAAGTGGCTGCCCGAACTGTCCGACCGCAAGGTGCTTAAGCGCATCCACGCGCCGCTCGACGAGACGGTGCCCGCGTGCCGTCCGATCACGGTGCGCGGCCTGCTCACCTTTGCCATGGGCTTCGGAGTGCTGTTTCCGCCGACGGGCCAGTGCCCGATTCTCTCGGCTGCGAACGCCTTGCAGATCGGGATGATGCCAGCCTCCAAACCCCAGGCAAAGCCCGGCCCTGATGAGTGGATACGTCGTCTGGGCACGCTGCCACTCATGTACCAATCGGGCGAGCGGTGGCTCTACGGTACAGGGTATGACGTGTTGGGTGTGCTGATCGCACGCGTCTCCGGTCAGCCTTTGGAGACGTTCCTGCGCGAACGGATCTTCGAGCCACTTGGGATGAAGGACACCGGCTTCAGCGTTCCAGCTGAAAAGCTCGACCGGCTGGCAAGCTGCTACATTTCCAATCCGGCGACCGGGACCCTCGACCTCTTTGACGGCGTTCAGGAGAGCCAGTGGAGTCGTCCTCCCACCTTCCCATCCGGGGCCAGTGGGCTGGTAGGTGCTTGATGATTGCTTGTGAAGCGCAACTTCATGAACGGAAAGGAAAGAAACAATGAAATACCTTCTTTTGTTTTGTAACAACTCGCAGGACCTGGCAGCATGACAGGAGCTGTCTGAAGAGGATCGTGCCCAGAAGCGTGTACAGGCCAGTCAGTGGATACACGAACACCGCTCCCAGATCCGAAAGAGCTATGGGCTCCATTTGCCCCATACCGTTACCAGTGTCCATGTTGGCTCGGGCGGTCAACCGCTGGTGACCGATGGCCCGTTCCTTGAGGGAACGGAAGTGATCGGAGGCATAGCTGAGATCGAGGTGGAGGATCTTGATGAGGCGTTGCACCTTGCCAGGGAGTGGTCTGTTCATGCTCCAGGCTACAATGTGGTCGAGATCTGGCCAGTGATGGAGGAATAGCATCTCCATGTCTGATACCTCAAGAACCCTGTTCCCACCTGCTTCCAGTGGCGAGATCCAGGTCACGCTCAGTGCGGTCTTCCGCGAACGCGAAACCCAGACGATCTTGATGTTGCGAGCGGTCTGTGGCTTTACAACCGCAGAAATTGCCCACGCCTTCCTGACCTCCGAAGCGGCGGTCGCGCGGCGTCTGGTGCGGGCGAGACAGAAGATTGTGCAGGCTGGTATTCCCTACCACGTCCCCCGTGATGGGGACCTCGATGAGCGGTTGGGCGAAGTACTGGCAGCCCTCTACCTGATGTTTAACGAAGGCTATCTTACCAGCAGAGGCGGCGCCTCGGCGCGCCGCGATCTTGCCGAAGATGCTGCCGGGATGGCGGCAGCGTGAATAATGTTTGGCTCCATCCATCCCATGCCTATACACACATGCCCCTCTCTTCTGTCCCTGCTCCGAACCCGGATGCTCGCTGGCAGGAGAAACCAGACGTATCATTACTAGAAGAAGGGACTCTCTCGTGACACATCAAATCCGCTGGACTCAGCAAAAGATCGCTCAGCGCCTTAAGCTCATCGAGCCATTCGTTTACCGCGAACGTCACCCTTTGCCTCCTTTTTTCTATACATCTCGGCCCAGCCCGGAGGTGGCTCCTCTGCTTGATGGGCCTATCGATGCGCAGGAGTGGACGCAGATTCCTCCCCATTCCTACTGGGGCAACTGGCAGACCAACTTTATGCTGCGTGGCAGCTTTGAAGTCCCTACTACCTGGGACCCTTCGCTGCCGGTGGCGCTCTCTCTGCCCCTGGGCGATGCTGGCGATTATTTTCCTCACCCGGAGGCGCTGCTCTACATTGACGGCACAGCCTACGCTGCCTGCGACCGCAATCACCAGGAAATTCTTCTGTCTGACATTTATCGCTCTGGCCACTCCCACTCCCTGGCCCTCCACGGCTGGACAGGCCTGGGCTGCGGTACGGGTCAGCCCTCAACGCAGCTCTATATGCGCCCCTGTGAGGTGGTCCAGATTGATCAACCAACACGCGACTTTATCGCGACGGCTCGCGTTGCTCTGGGTTCAGCGGAGGTTCTGTCAGAAAGCTCTCCCGCCCGTGCGAAAATCTTGCATGCGCTCAATGAGGCTTTTATCGCGCTCGATACGTATGAGCCTGGCAGCCCTTCTTTCTATGCCAGCACTACGCAAGCCCATGCGCTTCTACGCTCCGCCCTGGCTCAGGCCGGCCCCCCTCTGGCGGTGGATATTACTGCCACCGGCCACGCCCATATCGATGTGGCCTGGCTCTGGACACTTGGGCAGGCTCGCCGCAAAGCTGGCCGCACATTCCACACGGTTGCCCGCCTGATGGAGCAGTTTCCTGATTATCACTTTACGCAAAGCCAGCCCCAGCTCTATGACTATATTCGCCACGATCATCCCACGCTGTTCGAGACAATTAAGCAGCGCGTCTCGATACCTCGTCACATGAGTATTGACGCCCGTGGGCAGTCGAAATGAGCAAAAACACCAGGAGGTCAACTGTCTGAGTCGGCTTTATAAGCCCAAAGAAGCTTTCGTTTTTTGCTCAAATTGAGTGACCACCCCTGTCAACACTCATATGACGGAGTGTCCCCCTTAGCGGGGATTTTGGGGGGCAAAAATGTCTGGACCCCATCATGCACCTTGACACGGAATCACTCTTGTGGTTATTCTGAACAGAATATCACATATTGTTCAAAGTGTTAGTAGCAAGATGAGAGAAAGAAGCCAATGCCCGACCATGACGAACGAGAGGCTCAGATTCTCCGTGCGGCAACAGCCGTTATTATCCGTCAGGGATATGACAAGACCACGATGAGCGATATCGCCGATGAAGCTGGCGTCAGTCGAGGGACGGTCTACCTCTATTTCAAAGGAAAGGAGGAACTCTTTGAAGCCCTCCTGTATTGGGAATGGACGCAGTACTCCCAAATCTGGTTGGAAGCCATCGAGTCCGACCCACGCGGCGGCACCATTGGAGGGTTCTACCGAGCAATCTTTCATGCCGTGGGCAGCCGTCCCCTGATGGCCTCCATCATGCGACGGGATCGGCGTGTGCTTGGCAATTATCTGCGCAAGCCAGACAATCAGGTTGCCTGGATGGAGTCTGGTTCGACCACCGTCGATTTGATCAAAGCGCTCCAGGCGGTAGGAGCGGCTCGCCAGGACCTTGATCCAGAGGTTACAGCGCACCTCCTCGAAACGCTCTCGTATGGACAGTTAACGATAGCAGACTTTAAATCACCTGATCAGCTTCCCCCCTTTCCTGTGGTCATGGAAGCGCTTGCCGACATGATGGATCGTTGGCTGTTGCCAGAAGATGGAGGCAACAGCGAGGCGGGCAAGGAGGTCATTCGCCAGGTTGTTGCAGAAACGAAAGGACGAATTGAGCAAATGAGGCTCTCGAACGTCCAAGCAAGAGACACAAAGGAGGTTGTTTAAGATGTCACACGCTCATACTCCAGATCGCGTCCAAACCTTGCCTTTGCTCCTTGATGCTAGTCGCGCCAAGAAGCAAGGTTTAGACGCGATCATGCAGCGGCAGCGTACGCGCCTGGCTGAGATAGTGACCTACACACGTGCCAACTCCCCCTACTATCACAAGCTCTATCAGGATCTGCCGGAGCGGATCGAAAACCCTGCGCTCTTGCCTGCCACGAGCAAGAAGATCTTGATGCCCCACTTCGACGACTGGGTGACTGACCGAGAGGTGAACATCGAGCAGGTGAGCGAGTTCGTTGACAATCCTGACCTGATTGGAGAGCAGTTCCTGGGCAAGTACCTGGTGGCTACCACCTCAGGCACCAGCGGGAGACGTGGGATCTTTCTCCAGGACAAGTGGAGCATGGCAGCATCATACGCCGTCAGTCCACGAGATACCTCTGGGCTGGGGGCTCGCGACCTCATCAAGATACTCGCGCTCAACGGACGACTGGCCCTGGTGATTGCTACTGGCGGACACTTTATGGGTTCCGCCGGGAGCACCCGGACAGCCCGGGAAAGCTCACTGTACCGCAAAAGGGCCAAACTCTTCTCGGTGCACATCCCTCTGCCCGAACTGGTCGAGCAGCTCAACCAGTTTCGCCCCGCCATCCTCTTCGGCTACGCGAGCCAGATCATATTGCTGACTGGAGAGCAAGAGGCGGGCCGCTTGCACATTCACCCGGCTATGGTGCAAACTGGCGCAGAGACGCTACCCGCAAGCGAATTTGAGCGGATAGCCAGAGCGTTTCAAGCGAAGGTCAGCACCGCCTATGCCGCAACAGAGTGCCCTTTTCTGAGTGTATCCTGTAAGGAAGGGTGGTATCATGTCAATAGCGACTGGGTGGTGTTTGAGCCCGTGGATGCCGACTATCGGCCCGTCCCACCGGGAACGCAGTCGTACACGGTACTGATCTCTAATCTCGCCAACCGAGTGCAACCAATTCTGCGCTATGACCTGGGAGATAGCGTCTTGCAACGGCCCGATCCCTGCCCATGTGGCAGCCCATTTCCGGCAGTCCGCGTCCAGGGTCGAGTCGCAGATGTGCTCACCTTCCCCACGGAAAGAGGCGAACAAGTGAGCATCGCCCCCTTAGTATTCGGCACTCTAATTGATAGCTTGCCAGGAATCACGCTCTTCCAGATCGTGCAGACCACACCTACCAACCTGCGTGTACGTCTGCGGTACGCAGCAGGTACAGATCCTGACCATGTGTGGCAGCAGGTGCAAACCGAGGTAACGCGTGTTCTCACCGAGTACAAGGCTGGTCATATCACGCTTGAGCGTGCAGAGGAGCCACCGCAGCAGTCGCCCGGTGGCAAGTACCGCTCGATTATTCCATTGAGTTGAGCTGCGCTTGAGGAGGAGAACGTTCTGATCACACGAGCAGAAGCAGAACGCGCTCCTCCTCTCGACTCACAATCGACGAAGGGAAATGCGTCTCTCTTGAGAGAACAGTCCTAAGAAACGAACGTATTTTGAAACGCTTACCCCGCCCTCTGGTTCATTCATAAACCGGCGCTCGCAGGGGCCTCCCTCACGCGCCCTTATGCCTCGGAAGCCTCAAGTGTTTCCGCTTTTGCGAGCTCACGCTCTGGTTGTTCTTCCTGTTCTGGCAGACACAGTGGGCGCAGATTGTCCAGCGAACGACCTGATTGATGCGTAAAGCTGTATTGTCCGATGAGGTTAATATGCTCCCACCCCAAGGGAGTGATGTGGGGAAGATATTCTTCAGGAATGACCTCACCCTGCTTTTTCAACTCTTCAACAGCCTGGGAAAGGTAGGCCGCATTCCAGGCTGCAATCGCCGCCATAATCAGATGCAAACAGCTTGTCCGATGCATCTGGTCTTCAAATGCTCAATCCCACCCGGCTCTTTCGCTTCGTAACACCAACAGAAGCATCGGCCAGGAAAGCCATGAAATCGGGCATGAACATCTTCCCATTTTGGTGACTGTACCATATAACAACGGTTATATGGTACTACGGTGCCCAACTGTCAGAATGACACTAGTTCTGCGAACACTGCATCCCATTGCTTAGCTTGTAGTGCGCCAGCGCTTTCTGCAGAAACGCTTTTTCCTCCTTACTGGAGTGATACATTGGGAACGGCTTCTCCTCCAGGGGAAGCTCCTCATAGTTCTTCCACCATTGTTTCACACCTGCCTCGACATCCGCATCACCCCGGGTCAATTGCTTGATCAGCTCACTGTGCTGCTTCGCCAGAGCCTGGCCTTCCACACTGGTTGGATCTTTCCTCTCCGCAACCAGCCTCCTCAGTTCCGCGAACACTGCATCCCATTGTTGACTTGCACGTTGCTGATCCTCCTCGGTCCAGTTCTCTCCCCATACTGCCAGTTTCTGCGCTGCTTCAGGGCTGTACGATTTCTGAGAGATTTCCGCCAACTTCTGTTGTTGTTCCTCAGTGAGATATTTCTTCACCCACGCTTTATCCTGTTCCATATGCATCACCTGGATTACATCGATAAGTATTGATTCCCAATCTCTCTGGTTCCTTTTTAACAATTCTTCAGCTTTCTCGATAGCCCGAAGGACTGCATCCAGTTGGCTGCGCTTCTCCCGCAGCATCGCCTTCTGTATCACAAGTGCCTCTTGTAAATGTTCTGGATTCTTTTGCAGACACACTTTGATCTCTTCGAGAGAGAAACCCAGAAATTTCAACGCGAGAATCTGCTGCAAACTCCACAGATCCTCATCCGAGTACAGTCGGTGTCCTGCCTCGGTATACTCAGAGGGGGAGAGCAGACCCACTTTGTCATAAAAACGTAAGGTCCGTGCTGTTACTGCGGCCTTCTGCGCAAATTGACTGGTCGTATAGTGTTTGCGATCCACGCGTTTTCTCCTTTCATTCGAAAGTATACGGTATGACGTAGCGTCATACGCAATACTCTGGACGACCAGTAGGATCATTGGGTGAGCATTGCATGTGGAGATGGATAAGCTACCGCGCGGCTGCCAGACATCGTTTCCCCATCCCGAAAGCTCTGCTCACAGACAGAGAGAAGTCGAACCCACAAAGCGTGAAATGGGCTTGCCTATGACGTTACGTCATGGGTTAGACTCTTCCCAGTAACTCTTATATCGCGAAAGCTCGAAAGGAATACCAGATGAAATTGCAGATCATAGATGTCGAGTCCATCTATCAGCGTTTACTCAACAGTACCAGCGTGCAGGAGCGCGAGGCCATGTATCGGCAGGAACTGCTGGCCCCCTTTGAAGGTATGGCGCGCATTTATGGCGGAGGTGACGATCTCCTGGCCTGGGCGAAAATGTGGGCCCTGTATACACCAGAAGATTTCGACGGCGAGCAGCGTCCCCTTATTGAGGAAATGGTCAATCGCCTGACCGATGATGGGGCCTGGCAGAGGCACACGGCTGCGCTTGAACGGGGTGTGGCGGCGTTCGCCCCCTATGCTGACCGCATTGGGCTGGATACCATCAACTGTGCTGTGGTCCTCACCAAGCACAATAGCAATCTTCCGGGTCGAGGATACGCGGGATTTGGCGGCATCCCGGGCAATCTTATGGTCTCGCTCAGTCTGACTGACGACTATACGCTGCCGCGCGTAGGACCCGCGTCGGTTCACGAGCTCAACCATAACGTGCGTTTCAAGATCGTCCCCTTCCTACCCATGCAGGTCACAGTCGCCGATTATATCATCGCCGAAGGGCTGGCGGAAGCGTTCGCGGCCGAGCTCTTTGGAGAGGAACTGGTCGGCTACTTTGTCACCGATTTTAATGAGGAGGAGCTGGACACAGCACGGCACGTTATCGGCGGCGCGCTTGATGTGAGCGGCTTCAATGCTGTGAGCGGCTATATCTTCGGCGATACGATTACCGCAAGCGCGGGGCGGCCCAAAGCTGGAGTTCCTGATTTTGCCGGATACGCCATCGGCTACCGTGTTGTCCAGCAATATCTCCAACGCACAGGTCGATCCGTCGTCGAAGCCACCTTCCTCCCCTCTCAGGAAATTATCGCGGAGTCCGGTTTTTTCGAGTAGAAAGCGAGAAGGGCACAGATTGAAGAAACAGGGAGGACACCTAAAGGACTCGGGATGACCAGGCATTTTCTGTCCATTGGACAAAAGGAAGATTAATCACTTGAGTATGAATGGACCCGACTACAATGCCCATTGTAGTCGGGTCCATTCATACTCAAGGGTCGTGGTGTCAAGTCAGCGAACTCATTGGCCTTCTATCAGTTATATGGTACGTCGTATTCTGGACTTTGCACATTTTTACAAAAGCTGTCTTTTTGACCTCTTGCAGTACAATACGGAGAATAGCTGTGTCCTTTGCAGGAGAAAAGGAGGTTTGGCCCCTTGTTAGCAATGCTGTTAGCTCCATTCCGATGCGCTTTCACCAAACCGACCTGGCAAAAGGTCGTATTACTTGTCGAGGGAGCTCTGTTGACGCATGGACACAGGACAGTAACGGCAGCACTGCGAGCGGTAGGACGGCAAGAGGAAAGGCATTTTAATCGGTTCCATCATGTCTTAAGTCGTGCTCGCTGGTCTCCTCTTCTGATCAGTCGGCTCCTGCTGTTGCTCCTCGTTCAGACGTTTCTCCCTACAGGAGCCTGTGTGGAACTGGTAGTTGATGCGCACCTTAGAGCAGCGATGGGGACCGCGTATTCTCAAGTGTGGCTACTACCATGATCCTGTCCGCTCTTCACAAAAGCACCTGAGATCAGCCGTGGCTTGAAGTGGCTCTGTCTGATGCTGATCGTGACGCCACCTTGGACGATCCGATCCTGGGCACTGCCTTTTCTGTGCGTCTTGCTGACTTTAGAGGAAGTGGATACCACCTTAGGGCGCCGACATAAAACAGTTCCAGAGTGGACGAGACAACTCGTCAAGCTGGTTCGTCGATGGCTTCCCGATAGATCCATTAAGTGTATCGCTGATGGGGCATAGAGCGTCGTTGAGTTGGGAACAGCCTGCCACAATCAGCAGGTGACCCTCATCTCCCCGCTGCGCTTTGATGCGTGTCTCTACACCCCTCCTCCAGCACGCCAACCCCATCAAATGGGGTGACCTCGCATCGTTGGACAACGCTTACCGCAGCTGGATCAGGTGCTGACCTGCCCATATACCATCTGGGAAAAAGCCTGAGTCATGTGGTATGGGCAAGGCAATCGACAGATTGAGTGGTGTCGTGGTACGGCTCTCTGGTATCGTGGAGGACAAACTCCTTTGCCCATCCGATGGGTCCTGACACGCGATCCGAAAGGGGAACGAGATGCACGTGCCTACTTCTCAACCGATCAAGATCAATCTGGCCTCTCCATCATCACTGATTTCATAAAACGCTGGTGTGCGGAAGTCACCTTTGAGGAGAGTCGTGCCCACTTAGGGATCGACAATGGTCCAATACAGCGATCGAGCGCACGACCCCTTGCCTCTTCGGACTCTACAGCATTATCGCTTTCCTGGGACAACACCTCTATCCTGCAGGGGATATCCCCTTCCAACCAACGGCATGGTATCGCAAGCAGCAAGCGACCTTTATTGATGTGCTTGTTGCTGTGCGACGGCATCTTTGGAAGCATTTCAGTTCTTCAACATCATCCGAAAACCCCAATGTGATTTTACTCTCACGCTCAGATTTCGCTCGCCTTGCCGATCTCGTGTGTTCCTCAGCTTAAAATGTGCAAAGTCCAGGTATCCTTTCGTCAAAAAACACTGACAGGCCAATAAAGGACGTTGTCAAGCCAGATTACTGATGAGTAAAAACTCGTTGTGCATCCCATGGGTTTTAGAAAGATTGATCGAAGCACGAAGGATCTCTGGACCTACTTTTAGGGGATTGCAATGTTCTATCTTGGAACCACGTCCAAGAATCTGACAGCTTACTAGTGAGAGTGGTGAAGCAACCTGTGGAGCTGATTGGTTCACTAGTGGCAGCTCGTTGCGCATCCCGTGGACCAAGAGAATGGCTTCACAGGCGAAAGAAGGAGAGATATATTCAACAGAATAATTGCCAAGAAATCACCAGTTTATTTCCAAAATCTACACTCTGCCCGCCTGGAAGTCCCATCTCCTCCCTTGTCCTGCGCGCAGCGGGCGCATTATCGCCTGACGTTTCAACTGCGGTTAGCTCGCCATGCTCGCGTCGCCACTGCTGAGCAGGTAAAGGTCAGATTGTTCGGTGTTCCGACCCCCTTCGCGACCTTTCTGGGCTGGGACACCGGAGGAGGAAAAGAAGGTGGACGCAAATACAGCCATGACGGAGTGACACGTGTTGCGTCCAGATGTGACTCCCGCGCAGGATGCAGAGAACAGATCTCTCACTCCTGCACGCGTTCAGCACGGGCAGCCTGTTGAGCCGCGCGGAGTTGCTCCAGGTGTTCGGCAGCTGATCCCAGTGGAGCTTGAATGCATTGCTGGAGCGTCATAGGGCCGTATTCGCAAAGCTAGGCGCTCATCCTCTCTATAACCGAGCGGCTCTGGCAAACTGGCGAGATAGATAAGTGTCTCTAGAATAGCTGGCCGCCGTTGTATAGCGATTTTTGGCGCATAGATTGTATCAAAAGCGTCCCAGACTGTTAAAAAAGGCAAGATAAACTCACCCAATCAGTTTTTTTTAACAGGCTGGTCCATTCTCTGCAACGACCCCATCTTGCTTCCGTGACTCTTTCATGATATGCTCATCATCATGGGTATATGAAACACAAGAGAACAGAAGGAATCGATGTCACAGACGGAAAATCAGAGCCCCGCCCCACCGCTTGCCACCAAATTTGTTGCGCCTCAGCTTCCTCTGACGCTCGTCAGTCGTCCGCAGCTGCTCAAGGAGCTGGATACCATGACCGCTCATCGATTGGTACTGCTTTCCTCCTCCGCAGGCAGTGGGAAAACGACGCTGATCTCGACCTGGGCCAGAAGTGCGCACACTGCCGGGCGGCAGGTGGCCTGGCTCTCGTTAGACGCCCTGGACAATGATCCCACCCGTTTCTGGTCCTCGGTCATCGCAGCCCTGCGCACGCGCCTGCCGGCTCTCGGTTCAGCCGCGCTTCATCTGCTCCAGAGCCCGCAGCCCGCCCCACTCTCAACAGCCTTGATCACCCTCATCAATGAACTTCTGGAGCAGGGCAGCGAGATGACCCTGGTTCTGGACGACTATCACATCATCGAGGATCAGGTTGTTCATGAATCCCTGACCTTCCTGCTCGATCATGTGCCTGCCAATCTGCACCTAGTGCTGGTTAGTCGTGTTGATCCAGATTTGCCGCTGGCTCGCTGGCGCATGCGCGGTCAGATGGTCGAGCTACGCGATCCCGACCTGGCCTTTCGTCAGGAGGAGACAGCGTGCTTTCTCACCCAGGTGTCCGGCGATCCCTTCCAGATAGATGAGATCCAGTTGCTTCAGCGCCGCACCGAAGGCTGGATTGCTGGTTTGCAACTGGCTGCGCTGGCCCTGCGCAAACACAACGAGCGCGCGGCGTTTCTCCAGGCATTTACCGGCAGCCATCGTTATTTGATGGACTATGTCCAGCAGGAGATTCTCAAGCGCCTGCCCGTGCCTTTGCAGCAGTTCTTGCTCCAGATCGCCGTGCTCCCGCGCATGAATGCGGAACTGTGCCAGGCCGTGACCGAGGAGCCAGCCAGCCAGGAACTGCTGGAGACGTTGGAACGTCAGAACCTCTTCCTGGTTCCGCTAGACTCCCAGAGGCACTGGTATCGCCTGCATGATCTCTTTCGCGAGGTTATGCTCGCCCACCTCCAGATGACTCAGCCCGCACGGCTTCCCACGCTCCATGAGCGTGCGGCCCGCCGGTATGAGCAGCGGGCCGAAGTGCGCGAGGCGCTGACACACTGGCTTGCAGCAGGGAACTTCTCGCAGGCAGTTGTACTCATGGAGCGTGTCGCGGAGAGCCTGTGGCTTGGAGGAGAAGTTAAAGCCCTGTCCCGTTGGGTCATGATGCTGCCTGATCGAGTGGTGCACCAGCATCCACACCTGGTGTTAATCACCGCGCTTTATCTGCTTAATAGCGCGGGTCAGCTGGCAGAGGGAGAGCGCCTGCCAACGATGCAGGAGGGGAAGCGTCTGCTGGCGCGAGTGGAGGCGATGTGGCAACGCCAGGATGAGGGTTCCTCTGTAGCTGGAGAACCGCGCTCGGATGCGGAAACGGCTTTGGTGCAGCGACGGATGCGCCTGCTGCGCTGGTGGATTGCGTCGTTTGACGCGATAACGAAGCGGGATCCAGAGCAACTGCACCTGCTCGCCGCACAAATGCAACAGGAGGTGCAAGACGAGGAGATCCTCTGGCAGATGGTGCCACTCTCCATTCGTTTTGTGCTGCATCAGTCCTTTCTACGGGAAGGGGCGTTGCTCCTCCCGGAGTTTCTGGAGGCGGAGCAGCGCGCCCGCGCGAGTGGGAATCGTTATGCCAGAATCAAGACGATGCAATGGCTGGCTTTCAGTGCCTTCGATGCAGGATGCCTGCACCAGGCGCGGCAGGTGTGCCTGGACGCCCTTGATCTGCTCTCCCAGATAGGAGAATACCCCCAGCTAACCGGGTATTTTTCCCTCTGCCTCGCTAATGTGTCCTACCAGTGGAATCACCTGGAAGAGGCTCGGGGACTGGCGCGCCACTTGGTCCAGCAGGCGGCGGGCTGGCAGCAGGTCGACCTGTATATCTCTGGCCTGCTGACGCTGATTCAGATTGAACTGGCCGCAGGGCAACTGGACGTTGCGCAGGATCTGCTTCAGCAAGCGGAAGAAGCGGTTCAACGCTTCAAGAGCGACTTCCATCAGTCCTGGCTGGCAGCGCATCGCATCCAGTATTGGTTGGCTGTGGGCAATCTGGAGGCAGCCGCAAACTGGGCTACGCGGAGAGGCTTCTCCCCCCTCCACTGGCAGCCCTGGGAGCAGGAAATCATCCTGGCGTCCATTCGTGTGCTGCTTGCCCAACGGCAATTCAGGCAGGCATTGGCCCAGCTTGAGAGCTATCAGAAGTATTTCGAGCGGCCAGGATCCCTTGAGAGCACATTGAATTTTCTGGCCCTCTCCGTGGTCGCGTTCGCCCAGGCTGGCAGGAATGAACAGGCGCGCGTGGTTCTCAGGCATCTGCTCTCCCTGACGAAAGCAGAGGGGTTCCTTCGCCTCTACCTGGATGAGGGAGGACCGATGCACTGCACGCTCCAGGAGCTCCAGGTGGCGCTGCTGCAGGAAGGTGAGGAGACGGAATATTCCCCCGCATTTCTCTCCAGCTTGCTGGAGGCCTTCGAGCAAGAAGCACAGCGGCGCTCACCAAGGATAGCCACCTCATCCACGCCCCACACGTCCGCACAAGCAGTGCTGTCCCACCCACAAGCAATGGCCTCTCCTCATCCCCAGGCTCTGCTGATCGAACCACTGAGTCTGCAGGAACAGCGGGTGCTACGCCTACTGGTTGCCGGGCGCTCCAACCCGGAGATCGCGCGCGAACTGGTCGTCTCCGTCAATACGGTGAAGACGCAGGTCCAGAGTATCTATCGCAAACTGGGCGTGACGAACCGTGTGGAAGCGAGCACTGCTGCTCGCGATCTCCACCTGCTCTAACCTTCCTTCCTCACAATCACCCAATCGAATGATGCCCAATCACCCTGTTGTGCTTTACACTCTTGCTCAGAAAAACCAAGCGGAACAGAGAGGAGACAAGAGATGCGTTGTCGCATTCACCTCAAAGGATATCTGGACCCGTCCTGGCAAGAATGGCTGGGAGGATTAATTATTCTTCAGCAAGCCTCTGGTACAACCCTGCTCACTGGCACGCTGCCCGACCAGGCAGCGCTACATGGGGTGCTGGTGACCCTGCGCCGTTTGAATCTGAGCCTGCTTTCTCTACAGACAGATGAAGCGTCCCAGGGCGAGGAGTCTCTCTTTTTTCTGGGTGAAAACAAAAAGAAGGAGCGGAAATGAATATGCCATCACCTCATCCCAACGTTGATGAAACCACGCCCATGCTGATTGTGGGAGGTGGTCTGGTGGGCCTGTCAGCCTCCCTCTTCCTGAGCTGGCACGGCAGTTCCTCGATGCTGGTCGAACGCCATCCGGGGACCGCGATCCATCCGCGTGCCATGGGCTTTACCCCGCGCACAATGGAACTGTTCCGTTCTCTTGGCATTGAGGAGGCTATTCGCCGAGTCGAACCACCTATCCCTCAGGGCAATCAGGTGCTCCTAGTCGAGAGCCTGGTGGGTCAACAGTTTGACTGTTTCCAGGAAGAGGTCGACTCGTTGTTCATCGATGCCAGCAGCCCCGTACGCGGCAGCGCCATTGCTCAAGATCTGCTAGAGCCAGTGCTGCGCACGCGGGCTGAACAGCTCGGTGGGGATCTGCGCTTTGGAACCGAACTGGTCGCGTTCGAGCAGGACGAAGAGGGCGTCACTGCTACAATCCGCGAGCGCGCCAGCCAGCGCATCCGCACAGTTCGCGCACAGTATCTGGTGGCCGCTGATGGCAGCCAGAGCGCGATTCGCAAGCAGCTTGGCATCAGTCAGCATGGCACCGGCAGCATGGGGCATTTCGTCAGCCTGATCTTTGAAGCGGATCTGATGAAGATCTTCCATGAGCGGCAGGCGGCGATGTGTTTCCTCAGTAACGAGCAAGTCGCGATTGGATCGTTTGTTCCCTATCCAGGCTCTGCGGGGCGAGGAGACCTCTTCAGGCTGGATGTGGGTTATGACCCGGAGGAAGAGACGCTTGCCGACTATCCTGAAGAGCGCTGTCTCCACCTGATTCAGGCGGCGGCCGGAATCCCGGATCTGAAGATCACGCTCAAAGCCAGGTTGACATGGGAGATGAACGCGCTTGTGGCTGATCAGTGGCAGCAGGGTCGGATCTTCCTGGTAGGTGATGCCGCACGCACCCAACCACCCAGCGGCGGTTTGGGAGGGAATACCGGCATCGCAGAGGCGCACAATCTGGCCTGGAAACTGGCGGCCGTCCTGCGTGGGGAGGCGGGCGAGGCGTTGCTCGCATCGTATGACGCGGAGCGCCGCCCGGTGGCAGACTATACCGCAGAGCAGATGGCGCTCCTTTCCCAGCAGCGTCAGGGCGAGGGCTCAGCCGGAATTACCGTGAGTATCAGAGATGTCAATACGGGCTATCGTTACGGCACGGGAGCATTCGCGCGAGAAGAGGGTGATGAGCATCTCCCCCTGGCCCGACGCCCGGAGGAGTGGCAAGGACAGCCAGGAACTCATGCCGCCCATCTCGTGCTCGAACAAGCGGACGAGCCGATCTCGACGCTGGACCTGATCGATTCCCACTTTATCCTGCTCGCAGGCCCCAATGGGCACCATTGGAAAGAGGCTGCTCAGCACGCAAAAGAGACTCTCCATCTTGAGCTTTCCTGCTATCAGATTGGTGACGAAGCAGGCGATCTCATCGACACGGAGAACAGGTTCTGTGAGGCCTATGGGATCACCAATTCTGGAGCGGTACTCATCCGCCCCGATGGCTTTATTGGGTGGCGAAGCAAGGGCGCGAATGAAAACGCGCAAGAAGCGTGGCAGACCTTGACTCAGGCTCTCTTCACGCTTCTCTCTCGTTGATCAAATACAGAAAGAATTCGTTCATCGCAAAGAGTGATCGCAAACAGAAAAAAGGAAAATAACATGGTAACTTTTGAATATATTGATACATTTGACTACGCGCCAGCTTCCGTCTTCGCGCTGCTGACCGATCTGGAGGCACGGACCTCCTGGATTCAAGGCCTCATTGAGGTCCGTGTGACTCCTGCTGGTCCCGCTCACCTGGGAACCAGTTACTACGAAGTGGGCAAGTTCTCTGGTTTCAAGAGCGAGAAGACGATGAGCGTCACTGAGTTTGAGCAAGATCGCATGCTGGTCCTGACTACCCCTGACGGGGCGAGCAATCCGTTCCGCGAGAGCTATCTCATCGAGCCGCTCTCCGCAGGAAGCTGCCGCCTGACGATCACGGTCGAGGTAGGCAATGTTCCAAAGGTCGCGGAATTCTTCATGCGACAAGAGATGAAGAAGTCACAGCCGCAGAATGCCGAATCCCTCAAGTCCCTCCTTACCAGTCGGGCACAGCAGGCAAGTTCATCGGAATACTGAGCCTGAAGTATATACCAGGGAAACGAGATTGTTTCCCTGGCTTGCCGATCCGTCCTGCTTGATCTGCTCTCCCACTGTACATCTCATTTACGCTATTTCGTCTCTCTACTGTTTCGGCACGCACCTTCAGGTCCCGTGCCACGGCGTCGAAGCCATGCTGTAAGTCGCGTGCGTACATAAACTGGAGCACGGGAGCAAAGAGGCCTGTAAACGTTTCATAGGTAAAATATTCGGTGATCCCGGTATCGATGGGTTTGAGTTCCTGGAAGCGTTCACCATGCAAAAGCCAGGCGGGCGGGCGTGTCTTCCAGGCCAGGAGGTGCTCTGGCTCGATGGCAGTAATCGTCTCGACACTGGTGGTCATAAAGTTTTCGCGCATCTGCACACGCATCGTCAGCAGTGAGCCGACCTGGAAGTCGGATAGCATAGAGGGGACAAAGCTATTCCATTCGCGATATTTTTCAAGGTCGGTCAGAATCGACCAGACACGCTCGACTGGCGCCTGTATAGTCGTGCGAGCCTGAACAGTAAACCAGCCAGACTTTAGAGCGAGTGATTGTCGCATGCAAGGGTCCGTCCTTTGTTTGTACTCTACAGCAAGCATACCACAAAGGTAGCTCCAGGTATGTGCCTCATGCTAGCTCACTCTTACGCTCCTTCTCTATTTGACTTCTCGCGCCTGCGGCGACCAGAGCCATTCCACTTCACCTTATTAGACGCTTACCCAGCCCTGTTTGCAGCGCACTATGAAGCTGTCGCCTTCGTGGATGATACGGCGCGTGTCCTCTAGCGGTTCGAGGCTATACTCATAGCAGTTGCGCACTTCGAGTATATCCATTTCGCTATCGGGGGCCTCTATATGGAGGGGGGACTCCCAGTGGCCGACGCCACGAATGAAGTTGTAGATCTCCCGCGCATCCCACTGGTCAACGGGAATGGCGAGATCCTCATATGCTGGGAAGGAGTGATAGCTACTGCGTGCCTCGTCTTGTTCGGTGATCTGAGCCTCGTCGCGGTAGAGCTGCCAGGCGGCCTGGGCGAGGAGAACGCCGCCACGCTCAGCGCAGCGCGTCTCTAGCTCCCCATAGCTCATACCATCAGGGACCGCGATACGCTCTTGCAGCACGATGGGACCACTATCCAGTCCTCTGTCCATGAGGTGAATGGTGACGCCGGTCTCGTGCTTGTGCTCGCGAAAGGTCCAGAAGAGCGGCTCGGGTCCCCGGTTGGCGGGCAAGAGCGAGGGATGGACATTGAGGCAGCCAAGGCGGGGCAGGTCCAAGATGCGCGCGGGAATCAGGCGAGAGAAGCAGGCGACACAGGCCAGGTCGGGTTCATAGTCCGCGAGGATGGCGTGGGTCGTAGAGTCATTTAAGCGGCTCACCTGCCAGAGTGGTAGGTGTCGTTTCGCTGCTATTTGTACAATATTGGTATGTAGCGAAGTATGCGCGAGCGGCAGCATAGTACGTATCGGTAGCGGATTTTCATAGCGCGTAATGGCGGGTGTGGCTCTCCCAGGGACGGCATTGATAGGTAGCACCACGGCGCAGACGTCGATTCCCGCCTCCAGCAGCGCGTTTAGCGCCAGAGCCGAGAACGTTCCGCGCATACCGAAAAAGAGCACACGCGGCGCCGTTCCCTGCTCAAAGCTATTTGACATAGTCGATTGCATCTTGTAGTATCTCAATATCATTCAGTCTCGTTTGTGCGTAACAGGAGTTTTCATCATGCCACGAATGGTCTATTGTGTCAAACTAAAGCAGGAACTCCCTGGCCTGGACAAAGCGCCCTTCCCAGGCGAGCTTGGGCAGCGTATCTATGATAACGTCTCGCAGCAGGCATGGCAGATGTGGCCCAACCGCAGTATGCAGATTATCGCCGACCGGGGTCTGAATATGGCTGATCCCCAGGCCCGCAAAGCCATGCGCCAGGAGATGGAGAAGTTCTTCTTCGGCGAGAGTGAGCAGGCCAAACCCGCTCAAGCGGGGCAGTCTGGTCCGCACATCGTCTTCTGTGCTAAGCTGCAACGCGAGCTTCCCGGCCTGGATAAGCCACCCTTCCCTGGTCCCTTGGGGCAGCGCATTTATGAGAGTATCTCCAAACAGGCCTGGGATATGTGGCCTGCGCAAAGCACGCTCATCATCAACCACTATGGCCTGAACATGGCCGATCCCGAGTCACGCAAGATCCTGCGCGAGCAGATGGAGGACTTCTTCTTCGGCAAGGATGCGCGCATGCCCGAGGGCTGGGCACCTGAAGAGGTCGGCGCAGGCGCAGGAGGAGGTGGCGCCAGCCGTAAGGGCGGCGGCGGTGGCGCGGCACGCAAAAAGTAAGGAAGCGACAGGGAACAATGTCAGCAATATCAAACTGGCGACAACCAGGGGCCATTCTGCTGCTCTCCTGCTATGAGCAGGGGCATCAGCCCTTCCACCTCGCCTCGCTGAGCGCCATCCTGCAACAGGAGGGCTTCGCGCCCCACGCTGTGGATACCGCTATCGATACGCTCAGCGACGAGGCCATACAGCAGGCCCGCTTTATCGCCATATCCGTTCCCATGCACACGGCGCTGCGCCTGGGCGAGGCCGTGGCGCTCCGCGTGCGCTCAGCCAATCCAGGGGCATTTATCTGCCTCTACGGCCTCTATGCCCTGCTCAATGCTGATCACCTGCTCCAGGGCGCCATCAATGCGGCAATTGGTGGCGAATATGAAGAGCCACTCTTACGCCTCGTGCAGGCCTGTGAGCAGGGGCAAGACACAGCTATTCCCGGCGTACGCACACGAGAACATGCCAGTGGAGCCTGGATTACGCGCACACCCTTCCTGGTACCACAGCGCCACCAGCTTCCCACCCTGGACCGCTATGCGCGCCTGCAATGGGGAGATGACCTACGCATCGTAGGCTATACTGAGAGCACACGTGGCTGCAAGCATACCTGCCTGCACTGCCCCGTCACACCCGTCTACCAGGGACGCTTCTTCGCTATCTCCCAGCAAATTGTCCTGGCCGACATCCGCGCCCAAGTAGAACAGGGGGCGCGCCACATCACCTTTGGCGATCCCGATTTCTGGAACGGTCCCACACACGCGCTACGCATCGCTCGCGCACTCCACGCTGAGTTCCCCGAGGTAACCTTCGACGCCACGATCAAGATTGAGCACCTGCTCAAGCATGCATCACTGCTGCCTGAGATGCGCGAACTGGGCTGTGCCTTCATCGTCTCCGCCGTGGAGTCGCTCAATGATACGGCACTGCTGCGGCTCGATAAGGGACATACAGCTGCCGACGTGCGGCGCGCCTTTGCTCTGACGCGGGAGGCTGATATCGTGCTGCGTCCCTCGCTGCTCCCCTTCTCCCCCTGGGAGACGCTGGAGAGCTATATCGAACTCCTTGAATTTTTTGAGCAGCAGCACGCCATCGAGCATCTCGACCCGGTACATCTCTCGATTCGCCTGCTCGTCCCGCCGGGGTCCGCGCTTCTGGCACAGGAGGAGAGCCGAAGCTGGTTACGCGACCTGGATGCCGAGAACTATACCTATCGCTGGCAACATCCCGATCCACGCATGGACGAGCTACACGAACGCGTCTCCGCCATTGTCGCGCAGGGCGAGAACTGCCAGACCGATTCTAGCGAGACCTTCTTTAAAGTCAAGGCCCAGGCCCTCGCGATGCTGGGACAAGACTTCTCACCTGCACAGGCGCTCAGCGCCTACGGCCCCCGCGACATCCTCCCCCACCTGACCGAATCCTGGTTCTGCTGAGCAGAGCCCACCAAGGACCAGTTGGCCCTATAATTTTGATTGTAAGTGTGATAGATTCTGGCAGCCAGAATCTATCACACTTACAACTACTGAAATAGAAATAAAGGAGAGTTTCACCGCATGACGCAAACATTGAGTGCAAGCGCACAACGTGTACAGGATATCCTCAGCGAGCGTGGCTTTGATTGCCAGGTCCTGGAACTTCCCAGCTCCACGCGCACCGCGCAGGAGGCCGCGGACTCTATTGGTACCACCGTAGGACAGATCGTCAAATCCCTTATTTTCCGGGGCAAGGAGAGCGACCAGGCAATCCTCGTTGTTGCCAGTGGTACCAATCGCGTTAATGAGAAGCGTCTCAAAGCCGCTGTCGGTGAGGATATCGAGAAGCCCAACGCCGATTTTGTACGCGAGCGCACAGGGTTCGCCATTGGGGGCGTTGCGCCTATCGGTCACACCTCTACACTCAAGACCTTTATCGATGCCGACCTCTTTCAGTATCAAGAGATCTGGGCAGCGGCAGGCACGCCCAACGCCGTCTTCCGTCTCACACCCCAGGATTTGAAGGAGATGACCGGCGGCGAGATTATTGACGTCAAATAACTACGCATAGAGAAATGATAAAGGACTATCTATCATGCGCTTCACATCCAGGCTCAGGCCTCCTATTTATTCCGTGTATCAGAGTGTACTGTTGGCTCTCAGCCTGGCGCGGTGGAGCTGGCGCCCAAATAGATTACTGCTCCTGACGATGTGCCTGGGTATGAGCGCGGCGGTGCTTTTGCTATGCGCGATTCCGCTCCTTGAACAGGTCACAGGCACAGCCAGTCTGCGCCAGGCCCTGCGCGTCTCGCCCGAAAATACACGCATTACAATCAGTGCGGAGGCGCAGGCCCTTTCCCCTCAATTGCTGGCTTCAATGACATCAGCGAGCACAGCCCCGTTTAAAGAGCATCTTGCCCCCTACCTGACACAGGATCAGTCGGCACAATACCGGGTGAATGGTTTTCCACTCGTGACACCGACTGGACCCGACCACGAGGATCAACTCGGCTTCATCTCTACCAACATCCAGCAGATGCGCTCGCATGTGCACCTGCTCAGTGGGCGCTTTCCTTCCAGTCAGCAGCATGGCGAGATTGAAGTCCTTCTGACTCAGGAGTCCGCCGCGCTTTTGCGCGTATCGCCTGGCTCAATCATAACGACCAGCGTAGGCTACTATACCAGCGTGGAAGCGAAGGAGGAGACACCCTTCAGCGATACTTCTTATAAGCGTACGACTCGCCTGACCCTACGCGTCGTGGGCCTTATCGCAGCCAATACAAGCGACATTTTCTGGCATGGGACGAGCTTTCTACCCACGCCTCTCATCCCCAACTATACCAGACCTTTAAGCTTCCCCCTGTTGCTCTCAAGCGATGCGCTGGGCGCCTGGTGCCAGGAGCAATTCTTGCAGGCGCAAGCGGCTGACACAACGAACTCCCAGCCTTCCTCGCCAGAGGCGTTTGTCTTTGATTCCACCGTCTTCGCTTACTGGGACCTGTTTATTGATCCTTCGCGCCTGTCTATTGATCGCTATACCAGTTTTCGCGAGGCGTTGAGAAGCACGGACCTGGACTTCTACAATGGAGTTGCATTACATAGCTATACGTTATATAATCTGCCATCGCCCTACCTACTGGACTTGAGCTATAGTAGTCCTCTGGTGGGCACTGGCCCCTCGGTACTCAACCAGTTGAGCACGCATATAACGCTTTCTCACGTCCCGGTTCTCATTATTTCGCTTCCTACCATCTTGCTTGACCTCTTCTTCATGAGCGTACTTATTTCGCTGCTCATTGAGCGCCAATCATCGGGCATCGCCCTTCTTCGCAGTCGGGGAGCGAGTTCCTTTCAGATCATATGTGCCTTTTCACTACAAGGCCTGGTCGTATCACTTATTGCACTGATTGTTGGGATACTGCTCGCTCCCCTGGTAGTAAGCACGATTACCCAGCCACTCTTGCCATCATTGGCTCAAGACACCACAATGATCCTCTGGCGACAGCCAATGGTGACATTGCAAAGCGTCATTCCATATGCGCTCCTCGCGCTGCTCGCGGGGATGGGGAGTATGCTTTTCACCCTGGCACAAAGCTTGCGTTTAAACGTACTCACGCAGCGATACGAGAGCGCACGCGTAACGCAACGTCCCTACTGGGAACGCTTCTACCTGGACGCCATCTCCGCAGTTATCGCGCTGGTACTCTATCTCATAGCGAACTATGTCTTTCAACTCCAGGGCTTGCTTTCAGATGACACGATTTACGCCATCGCTACCCCTGTTGCCCTGCTGGCACCGTTCTTTTTCATGCTCAGCATCCTCTTCTGTTTCCTGCGCTTCGCGCCTCGTGGACTCAATCTTTTAGCCCGGCTAGCCCATCGCGGGAGAACTGCTCCACCCATGCTCGCGCTGGCCCAAATGACGCGTTCGCCAGGCCGGCCCTTGCAGATCACGTTATTGCTCGCACTCGCATCTTCGTTCATCATGCTGACGCTTATCTTTAACGATTCACAGCAGCAACGGCTCACGGAGCTTGCCCGCTATGAAAGTGTCGCTGACTTCAGTGGCTCTTTTGTGGGAAAGGTCACGCCATCAATCATAAGTACATACCAGACATACAACGCGCTTCCAGGAGTCAGCTCAGTCTCGCTTGGTAGCGAGATCGTCAGTTTTCAGGATAAGAGCCACTCCTTCCACATTCGCGCCGTCGATGCCAAAACCTACGCGCGAGCAACCTACTGGAGCACACAAAACTCCGAGCAACCTCTTGAGGCTCTGACGCGTGAGCTCGCACGACGACGGCCCGCAGCCGGCTACCCTCAAGTGGTACCTGCCCTGGTTGATACTCTGGGCTGGGAGCAGTTGCATCTTTCGCCAGGCAAGACGTTTACGCTGACTTCGTATGATTCTGGTCACGCCTATACCACTACCTACGAAGCACTCGCACGCGTCAATATGATTGAAGGGATGTACGACTCACCTTCCTCTACCGATCAGCCTGCGAGGCCAGCGCTCCTGGTAGACTACCAGACACTCGCTGCTTATCACTCGCATACAGATAAGCAGCCACTCCCCCTCACACACGCATGGTTGCGAACCAGCGATAATCCTGCTCTCCTGGCTCGCCTGCGTGCGCAATTGAACGGTTCCAATGAAGTAGGATTGGCAAACCTTCAGGATCGGCGCGCGCTCCTTGAGGCGCTCCGTACAGATCCACTGACCCTGGATCTCTTGCTGCTCCTCGCACTTGGCACGGCTACCGCGCTCCTGCTGGGCCTGTGTGGAAACATACTAATTACCTGGAATAGCATTCATGAGCGGCAACTTAGTTTCGCGGTCTTGCGGGCCTTGGGGACAGAGCCGCCCCTGGTGGCACGCATCCTCATCTGGGAACAGGGAGTTATTCACCTGGTCGCGCTCTTCTTCGGGGTCGTCTTCGGCCTGCTTTTCACCTTTACCCTGATTCCCAGGCTCATGATCAGCAGTACACCAGTAAGTAACGCCCTGGGTAACATCACGAGCCTGGACTTCTACATGCTGCAACGTACCATTCAAGTCCAGGTTCAGGCGCCCACTTCGCTGGCCTTTGCCTTCCTGGCCTTTGTTCTTGTCTGCGTACTCATTATCTTCCTCGTCACGCGTCACGTGCTACACCTGCTACCCGCGCAAGCACTGCGCTTGAATAAGGATTAACACTTACAAGAAAATGTGTAAGCCAGGAGAAGTTTTTGCAGCCAGAAATGGTAGGCTGGTAGCATTATTTACTTACCAAAGCGCCTTTACCTAAACCTGTTCCAGCAACACATTAGCCAGTGGTGCTGCCCACAGCAGGAGTTGCTCATCAGTCATCGCCGGAGCAACAATCTGTACGGCCAGCGGTAGGCCATTCCTGGCTCGTCCTGCAGGCAGTGCCAACGCGGGCATGCCCGTGTATGACCAGGGGAGATTCATGGCGGTATCCCCGGTACTGTTGAGACCTTCTGGCGCAGGCCCAGTGGCGGCGGGACATACCCAGAGGTCGATCCCTTCCTGGCTCATCAAAGTCTCCAGTTCGGCACGGATTATCTCTCGGTACTCACGAGCCTGTACAACCTGCTCCAGGCCCACCTGCTGTCCGGCGCGAATTTTCGCGGCTGTGCGTGGACGATAGAGTGCTTCATAGGTTGCGAACCAGTTCATATGGACCTGGGCCAGCTCCGCGCTAGCAAGCTCTCGGTACATTCTGTTGAGGACGTGAATACCGTTAAGCACAGGCACACGCTTGAGCGTATACCCGGCCTTCGCCAGCGACGCCAGGTGTTGCTCAAAGCATGTCAGGGCCTCTGGCGAGGCCTGAGTAAGATAAGAACCATCTGGAACAGCCAACACCGGAAGGATATCGTTCTCCAGCGTTGCTCTCCAGTCATCGCAGAGCAACGAGGCTGCCATGGTTATATCAGCTATGTCCTGCGCAAAGAGACCGATGGTATCAAGCGAGGCTGCGTAGGGAATAATACCATCTGTGGCAATACGACCATAGGTAGGCTTAAAACCAGCAATGCCACAAAAAGCGGCTGGACGAATGATGGAGCCTCCAGTCTGAGTGCCCAACGCCAGTGAGCAGAAGCCAGCGGCGACGGCGGCGGCAGAACCGCTACTCGATCCGCCAGGAGTATGCGCTAGATGATGAGGGTTACGCGTCGGCCCCGGTTCATCGGAAGCGAACTCCGCTGTAACCGTTTTGGCAAGGACGAGCGCTCCAGCTTCACGCAGTCTGGAGACACTACTTGCCTCCGGGCCTGCAAAGAGAGTTGGAGGCAATCCTGATCCCGCCCGCGTCAAAAAACCATCGGTCCTAAAGATATCCTTGATTCCCAGCAAGGCGCCATATAATGGTGGGCGTAACGCAGGATCGGGAAAACGCCGTTGCAAACTGGCGGCCTCCGCCAGAAGTCGTTCACGGCGCCCAGGCTCAGGCAAAAGCGCCTGAATTTGTGGCTCAAGCGCATCGATACGATCGCATACTCCACTGATGAATGCCAGCAAATCTCGTTGGCCGGAGCGAAGTCCAGCCAGCGAGAGTGGGGCAATAAGAGGCGATATAGTCAAGGATCTGCCTTTCTAATCTAAATAGGGTGCTCACCCATGCTTTTTCCCGCCAGCCACCAGCCAGGCTGGCCAGGATCAGAATAGGTGGGTCAGAAAACCGTCCAAGGTCGAGTATACCACCCATACAATGCATCCCTTTGCACTCTCTGAATTTCGTGAACACGCCTTGCGGCGAAAAAGACTGAGCTGCTTGATTAAAAACTATAGCCAATCAAAACGGCGGAGACCTCAAGGCCAACATAGACGAAGACGATTTGCAGATTATTACTATGATCTGATTTTGCTATAAGAAAAAGCAACCTGCTGTGACATGCTCACAGCAGGTTGCTTTTTCTCTCGTTCACACACAAAGAAGATTAATTTGTTGGCTGTTTGATCTGCATCAAGACGATGCGCCAGCCGTCGGGATCTTCCACGGTTACACTGCGGTCGGGGCTCCAGTAGGGATTCTCTAGCGGAACAGAGCCATATCCCATTCCAGCCAGCCGCTCCACGACTCGGTCCATCGCTGCCCTGTCATACATATATAGTACCAGCAAATTATCGCGCGAGGGGGCGGGACAGGGGCTCCCATCCACCCTTAAAATCGCGCCATGCGGGTGCCCCTGGCTTTAGTCATGGGGGCATAGCGCACTCCTTTCTGCCTATACTCATAGCCATCAGACCGATGCACACACCACATATATTTGGGGTGAATATCGGCCTTGCCAAGCCGGAAACTAGGGCGGTGACGAATGGCAATACGCCCTTCAAATGTACCCCTGGGAGTAAGAGCTTTGACCATATCACCCGTTTGATACCCAAGAAATTTCTTTTTGCGCTCTTTGTGCTGCTTCGGGAATCCATACTTATCCGTTGAGCAAATTTGCCTTCTGCCATGTCCTGTGGCTGTAATATACAGTGGCACAATCCCTTTATTCAAAAGCGCAACGGGAGTACTTTTACCTACACAAGCGACATCCAACCAGTGGTTTTTGGGGAGTCCTCGTGTAGTACGATGAAACTTCGTCAACCCACCACTACCACACTCAACAGGCAAGCCCACGGCTTTGAGCCGTTCAAGCAAGGCGCTGCCTAAGCGAAGAAGTCGCCTTCTCCGCTCGGCTTCAAAACCGTGCGTGAGACTTGTCACCTCACACGGCTCCTCAATACTGCGGTCGATTGTCATTGACACACTCCATAACGTGTTTCGCATGCCTCTGGTCATGGCAATGGCGATGAAGTGCAAACTTGTTGCTTAATTCTTGGAGTGAACCCCTTTTGCCGGACACACGAGGAAGTCAACTTCCGGCCACAGAGGCATAGGCTGCCTCAAACTCAGCAGGCGGAAGATATCCCAAGCTCGAATGCAGGCGCTTGGTATTATATACCTGCTCGATGAACTCCTCTAAATTGGCTTCTGCATCGGCAAACGATTCGTACTCTTTGAGATACACTTCCTCCATTTTTAACGTCTTAAAGAAACTTTCGGCTTTGGCATTGTCATACGGATTGCCCACGGCAGACATACTGATGTGGGCTCCAATTGCCTGTAACTGCTCCACATAATCATGACTAGCATATTGGACGCCACGATCACTGTGATGGATCAAGCCAGGAGCAGGGTGGCGTTGGGCAATAGCTTGGCTCAAGGCGGTCAGGGTCAACTGTGTCGTCATCTCTCGCGAGAGGAACCACCCCACGCACCGGCGTGAGAAGGCATCCAGGATACAAGCCAGGTACACAAACGCTCCTCGCAGGCGGATGTAGGTGAGATCCGCTACCCACGCCTGATTAGGTGCTGTCAGGACCTGATCGGCCAGCACATTGGGATAGATCGGGAACCGATGCCGCGAGTCTGTCGTTGCTACCACAAACCGTTTTTTCAGATGACACAACAAGGATTCTTCCCGCATGATCCGCAAGACGCGTTTATGATTGACCTTCCAACCTGCTCGTGCCAGAGCACGGGTGACACGACGATACCCATAGCCGGGAAACTCCAAAATGATGCGCTCAATGTCATCGCGCAGCTGCGTTTCGCTCTCATCTGCCTGGTCGAGCTTCGCTTCATAGTACCAACTGCGACTCACGGAGAACATTTTGCACAGCCGCTGCACCGAGAGGTCCGGGTGATCTTGATGAGCCTGAAGAATCATGGCGTGACGTTCCCCAACCCTCTGCTCTGCAAGGCTTTTTTTAACACCTGATTCTCCAACGCTAATTGCCCACAAAAGCGTTCTAATTCGGCTATCCGTGAGTCTTCCTTGGTTGATCCTGACTCGGTGGACAAAAAGGCCGACTCTCCACGCTCTTCATACTCCTTGCGCCATCGAGAGAGCACACTTGCAGCCAGCCCATATTCGCGGCAGGCTTGGGCTGGGCGCTTCTGGCCGGTACTCACCTGACGGACAACATCCAATTTAAATTCTCGGCTGTGTTGTCGCTTGTGCATCGTTTCTTCTCCTTCGCGTCTTTCTCAGTGTACAATATTTTCGCGAAGTTGACTTCGATCACTGTCCGGGAAAATGGGTGCAGTCCATCTTCTCCACCGCCTTCACTTCTTGGGGTGATGTGGTCGATCTCTATTTGATCTTCCTCCCTGAAGAAAAGTTCACACCAACGGCATTTTCCTTGCTGTTTCCGTAGCAGTTTTCCCAGTGTCGTTTTTGTTAATGGGTGATCTTTTAAGCGCTTTGCCCAATAAAGAAGGTTTCCGTCAAACGGGCTTGCGTTGCCTTTTACCTTTATGTGGCGTTGGATGGGTGTTGCATGCCACCTCAGTACATGCTGTTCTGGTCCCTCTGGCGTGGCATATGTCCAGGTATTCCCTTCAATTGTCCGCCAATACTTCCCTTTCACCCATCCCGCACCTTTCTTCGGGTGTTTTCGAGTCATCTTCTGCCAAAGCATACTTACCAGGTGATGATCGCATATCGCAAAAGACTTTGCAGATACGACCGTTCGATAGTACAGCGCCCAACCCTGGATAACCGGGTTGAGTTGGTCAATGATTTCCTCTTGCGGGAGCGATTGACTTTTTTGCAATATCTTCCTGAGTTCTTGCAAATGACGTTGGATGCCTTCTTTACTCGGCATGATGATCGTTTTGAAACCGGACGGTTTTCCTTTGCTTGTATGGGTTTTTCCTACGGGGAATTGTCGAATAGTAAATCCCAGAAAGTCGAATCCTACATTTCCCTGATATTCTTTCAGGGTGTGGGAGAGCCGCGTTTTACTCGGTTTCAATTCCAGTCCGATGCCTCGTAACCATTTTGTAATGATTTGTTGCGCCTTAATGACCTCTGTTTCCTGGGCATGAAGCACGACAAAATCGTCTGCATAACGGATGAGTTGTGGCGCCCCTCGTCGTGCGGAGGGGGCCTTGTTCTCTCCAATGTAGGCTTTTAGTAGCGCTTCTTCCATTCCATAGAGGGCAATGTTGGCAAGCAACGGGGACACGACCCCACCCTGCGGCGTTCCCGCCTTGGTTGGGGAAAGTTCCAATGCTTCCATGACTCCAGCCTTGAGCCAGCCTTTAACCAGTCGCCTCATTGCTGGATAAGTGCGCAGTTTCTCTAAGAGCGCTTGATGGTTGATGTTGTCGAAACAGCCCTTAATATCCGCATCCAGAACATATTTGCTCTTGAGTCGAATATTATTGAAGATTGCTCCTACAGCATCATGGGCACCGCGTCCCGGTCGGAAGCCGTAGCTATTGGCCTCAAACAAGGCTTCCCATTGTGGTTCTAGGGCCGCTTTGGCTAGTGCCTGACATGCCCGGTCAAACATTACGGGAATGCCCAATGGCCTTTGCTCAGTTTTTCCTGGCTTGGGTATCCATATGCGTCTGAGTGGTTGTGGCTTCCTCCCAGCAATCCGTTTTGGGTGAATTGCTTCAACCATCGCAAATCGACCTGCTGGTTGGACGGATTTTACTCCATCTATGCCAGCGGTTTTCTTACCCTGGTTGTCTTGAGTCACTCGTCGTACGGCCAGGAGTCGGGCGGACCGAGACTTCATTAACAATTTCTGTAACTGATGAACTGTTTTTAGATCTCCACGTTCAGAGGCTTTGAAGATGCGCTTTTGCAGGCGGTACTGGTGCTGTTCTAGCTTGCGCCAGGGGAGTCCAGCCCATTCCTCACTCAGACTTACGTCTGGTGCCTTGGTTTTTTCCATGCGACTTGCACTCCTTCATTCCACAGTATCGGGCCTGCGTCAGCGTATCCTGGGCATTACCCCAGGCGTTTGCTTCTCAGGCCATCCCACCAGACAGATGCTTGCGGTTGGTACCTGCTCATGCTTTCGACCTCGCATGAGAGCCATCTGCTGGTTACTTCGTTCCGATAGTTCGTTTTGCGCTGCCGTAGGACTCCTGCTGTCCGCCGGGTTTTGTGGGGGTGAATACCGATCACCGCTTCATATGTCGGCCCCTATCCTTGTCCATTTTGGACCAAGCCCCGCGTTGGCTCAGTGATACTTGCGTTGACTCGTTTTGGCTTGTTTGCTATAACGACGGTTAAAGTGCAGGTTCGCTTGCGCTAGCCATAGCAGCTTGCTAGGGGTGTTCATCACCTCGAGTTTGCAATTCTGCCCCATTTCCTCCCGCTTCTCGGATTGATGACCAGTCGCTACCGAGGGGAGAATGCTGTTCCTCTTTTCACCTGGAGGGATGGGAATTGCGCCCATCGTCGAACTATCAGTTGTCAACGGGCATCTATCCCGTTGCTGTTCCTCCCCCACTTACGCGGTTTTGGAACAAACGAATCGCAGAAAGCGCGTAACATTGACAGCACTGGCATCCTTGAGTGGCTTCTTGACTTGAGCGAGAATCCGCTTGAGCACATCAGGCTTCTTCGCAAGAAACACCGCAATATCCTGCGTCCCTTTGGCACTATTGCATGGCTCGCAGGCCAGGGTAAGATTGCTTATCCGATTGGTACCACCATGAGCACGTGGGTGGATATGTTCGACTTGAAGCGGAACATTTTGTTTGCCACAGATAGGCACATCTGCGTTCCCACTTTTCCAGCAAGTATTCTCCGACTTCATAGCCTTGCAGCGTCCCTTGCTGGTATTCCACGCCTGCAATGTCGGGATTCTCCATCAGTTGCAGATCAAACTTGACCAATTCCTGGCTCAGAGCAGCAATGGGAGCAGAGCGACACAGGCGAGCTACCCACGTGAGAATGTTGGCAAGGCGACTTTCCAACGATGGCGGCAACCATCCCTTCTTTTTTCTTCGATTGTTAAATCTTGGCTTACGATACCGTGTTTTGCGGTTACGTCGGCTGCGACGAACTGCCCTTCTATCATCCAGGCTGTCTTTAATCACGTGCCCACGATGCTCAAGTTCAGCCGCAAAAACAATCTTTCCGTTAGCATCATTCACCAGGGCAATCCCCGTGGTTTTGCTGCCAGGATCGAGTTTCAAGCGCAATGGCTCTACCTCTGGCTGCTCGACAACCCGTTTGAGCACAAGAGTGAAGGGATATCTCCGAAACACGGCTGCTTTCCCTTGCCTGAGCAAGCGCCTCGCGTTTCCTGGATGCACCGGATTTAAAGGGGTATAGTCACTATCAATCACCAAAACATTGCTCAAGTTGAGCCTCCTGCGTGGGGTAAACGGCTGGCGAGGTTTCAATTGCTTGCTCCTTTTCCATCCGCTCCCCCCCGAACCGTGCTTGCTGGTTTCCTAGCACACGGCTCTCCGGTGACTCCTGTCCTTGTGTCGGCTGTCTGGTGGGTTTTCCCATATGTATCGCCAAATGGCAGTACCCACATACCACTAGGGTTTTCCTGTGCATTACTGCCATCTTTTGTATCCATAAGGGTTTTTCCCTTCTTCCCTTTACCTTTAGGTCTTTTAACGCGCGGATGTGATGAACACTGATGTTTTCCTTACTTCCGCATATTTCGCACGTATCCCGAAGGGGCCGTTTGACAATTTCGTTTCGTGGTGTGACTATCGGTATAGGGGAGTATCCAGTAGGATTGCCTTGCCTTGTCGTCTCCAGGGTATACCGCCGAATTGCGCTATGAGTGGCTTTTTCCCATCTCTTTCTACTCTTACCTCTAGGCATTTCATCATTCCATATGGCGTTTCCATATCTGTCTGATACTTCTTTGCCATCTGGTTGACGGTTGCTTTATGCTTGCTGGCAAGCGTTTTTAGCAATGAGAGTCGCATTGTCCAGTGTAATGTTTGCAGCCGTGCGATGTTAATCGCTAGCGCATAATATTGCATTAGTCCTCGATACTTCCACTGGTATTTTTCCACAATTGCGTAATCGCTTTCTGTGGTCAACTCCATTCGATGTATCGGTTTTCCTTTTGCTTGGTATTCGGCGCGGTTCTTTTTCACGACATCTCATGGCACTCGCAATTCAATTCGTTCATTGACACTTCGTCTCCTTGTCGTGGAGGCCAGTTTATCATTTGCAAATTGCGTTGCGATCTCGTATCCGAGGAAGCGCGCTGCACTGGTTTGTGCATGCGTGATAACGGTCTTTTCCTGGCTCAATTCCAACTTGAGATGGTCATGAAGGAATATTCTCAGTTGTTCCTTTATATCTTCCGCTTCTGCCTTTGGCCCCGCAAAGCCTAGTAGGAAGTCGTCGGCATAGCGTATGTATCTCAGGCGACGGTATTCACTGTCATTAGAATCGTAGTAAGGAAGTTGTAGCTGTTGCTTTCTGAGCATAGCTGCTTCCTTTTTCTTTCCACTCTTCCTGAGTTTACTTGCTTTGTCGAGTATCCTTTTGTACTCAGGATTGACTCGTCTTTTTTCCTTACGGTTGTATGCTGGTAAGAGCACTTTCTCGACATACTTGTCTAGCCTGTCCATGTAGATATTTGCCAGAATAGGACTTATCACCCCACCTTGTGGCGTTCCACTGTAGGTGCGTTGGTAATGCCATTCTTCCAAATACCCTGCCTTGAGTAGACCTTCTATCAATCGTAGAAACCTATTGTCATGAAGTTTTTCTTTCAGTATCGACATCATGATTTCGTGGTCAATATTGTCGAAACATCCTTTAATATCTCCTTCGACGAACCATTTGGTACCTGTCCATACATGTTTCACCTCATTTAATGCTGTATGACATCCATGTTTAGGTCGAAAGCCATGAGAGTGGTTGCTCATCTGCGGTTCGTAATATGCTTCAAGTATGAGGCGTATTACTTCTTGCAGCAGTTTATCTGACCACGTTGGCATGCCAAGGGGTCGCATCTTCCCGTTTTTCTTCGGTATATAGACCCGTCTCACTGCTGTCCACCGATAGCGTTCATGACAAAGGTCGTCAATGATCTTCTCGATTTTCTTTAGTGACATGCCATCCACAGTTTCGCTGGTTGTACCTTTTGTCATCGCTCCTTTGTTGGAATACAATCTTGCGTATGCTCGTAGGTACAGGTCTGGATTGTAGAGTTATCGATAGATGTCTTCCAGCGGCAATCCTTTTCTGCCGCGTTCTTGGATGATACCTAATACAGTTTCGGCATCTCGCATCTCGCGTACCTTCTGTTCTTAGTTATCGAAATCACCTGTCCCCCTTCGCCATGTCCCAGGCTTTCCCTGATGCAGACTACTATGGGGACTCCGTAACCGTATGCCTCTCGGCACGTAGGCTATCCCGCATTTGCACTTGATAAACGTTGAGTACGTGTAGGTTCCCGTTCGTTTCCTTACCAGAGGTCGTTCCTCTGTACTCACTGGAGAGGGTGTTCTGCGAGTCTAGCAATTTCTCGCATGTTGTGCATTCCTGGAAACCGAATGCGTATTCCAGTGTCACCGAGTGCAGCTATGTTACGGTGGGCCATCACTTGAGACCGTTGGAAACTTGAGTTCGGCAATCTCAGCCTAACCATGCGTACAGGACTTGCGGCGCATCACATTACATAGCTTCATGTTTATCCGCTTTTCCGCCATGCTGCTTTCCTCTTTGGGTTTCCCCTCCAAGTTGAGCGGATGTCCTAGAAGGTCATTTACCCTCAACCTTCTGCTCCTTGAGAGCTATTTATCAAGCACCGAAACGGCGCACTTCCAGGGTAATGGTTGCCTCGACAATGATAGAGGGCGGTACTTTTCCCTGAGCACTGCATAAACACCCTGTTTTGCTGTTTAACCCAGAGATTCTAGAGCTACAGGCTGGCACGCACCCATAGGTAGGAACTTCAACACTTCACCTCTATCGTGGCCTGCAAACTCTTTGGAGTTTGCAGGCTAAGTCTGGACAGGTCCAGGCTTGCTTTCACAAGCCCCCGCCTTTAGACGTGAGGTACCTGACATGCTGGGTAAACTCCGGGTGATAATCCGTCCCCGGCGGCCCAAGGAGGACGCCAGTATAACCTGCACCTTCAAAGCGCTCGATAAAAGGGAGACCTACACCATCACGGTAGAAAGCGACTACCTCGTCCAGGCGATCCGTTGGACGCGCCATCCGCACACGGATGACTGATAGATCAGAGGGCCACTGCTCACTCAAGGTAATTTTCCTCGTTCCCGTAGAAAATATGCCTGCCAGCGTCGACGTTAGGCCAGTTCCAGCAAGTGCCTTGAGTATAACGCATACGAGGAATATCCTCTCCGTCCATTGGGACAGAAAGCGCTTACGCAGTCTCCTGTCCCAATGGGCAGGCTCTATTCCTTCGGGCTCGTCACCGGGTTCACTATTGAGTTCATCATGGCGCTACAAAAGGCGCCACCATGCGTCATTCCTGGCTGCCACCTGAGGGTGACCTCAAGTTGCGCCTCGCCCTGCGACTTCGCCAGAATGGCGTTGAGCTCCGAGTTAAATTTGATACCAATCTGGACCTCCCACTCGCTTGGGCGTGTTTTCTCCGTCATCTTCAATACGGCCTCGCTTACATTCGAGGCACAGGCTCCGATCAAATCCCGGGCACTGGCAAAGGCATTCTTCACCTGGTGGACACCCCCTTGCGCCACGCCCAATGGATCAGGAGGGAATGCCCCATCATGCCTCGACAGAAGGGCCTGTGTATCCACCGAGTCCCCCACCTCGATGAAGACCTCAATCTCCTGCCCATTACATTGCACCGTATCACGAATGATAGCCATACATCCTCCACCCAGCATCTCACTTGTACCTGCATTAACGCACAGGTCACACAACAATAAAACATCGCTCACTGCTGCTATTACCACAATTATATGCTTCTCTTCGCGAACAATACAACTACATTGATTTTTGTCATACCTCTGCCTCTTGCATATGCCCCACCTCTCTCAGCTATAATTTGTATAGAACAATAAGCGAAAAACGATGCGGGATATGCGCATATGGATAGAAATGGCCACGCCAACCTCAAATTGATAGCGTCTGCACGCTTGCCTTTGCAAATGACGGTTACCATTGGCAGGGAGCAAGAAATTTGTGCCGTCAGCCGCCTGGTGTGCATGGAGAACACACGCCTGGTGACGCTGACTGGCCCTGGGGGCGTGGGAAAGACGCGCCTGAGCCTAGAGGTTGCGCGCACCCTGCATCACGCCTTCCCTGACGCGATCTTCTTCGTCTCGCTCGCCCCTCTCCACGAGCGCACACAGATTCTACTAGCAATTGCCAGCGCTATTGGCGTCCATGAGGGGGGCCAGGAGGCGCTAACGGAGCGCCTGGAGTCCTACCTGCATGAACGACGCTGTCTCCTGATCCTCGATAACTTTGAGCACCTCCTTGAGGCCGCGGACCTCGTTGCCGCGCTATTGACTGCGGCTCCCCAACTTAAAATCCTGGTGACCAGCCGCGAATCGCTCCATCTATATGGTGAACAAGAGATAGAGGTACTTCCACTGCCACTACCACACCAATCGGAGAGTGTATCTGTGCCGGGAGAAGAAAGCGCTGCCCTGCACCTCTTCGTTGAGCGGGCGAGGGCCGTTAAGCCCTCCTTCACACTAACTGAGGAGAACTATGCTGTCGTGGCCGAGATTTGCCAGCGCCTCGATGGCCTGCCTTTGGCGCTTGAGCTGGCAGCGGCCCGCATCAAGATTCTGAGTCCCCAGGCCCTCCTCACCCGCCTGAGCAGTCGCCTTACACTACTGATCGGGGGACCACGCAACCTGCCACAGCGCCAGCAAACGCTGCGCAATGCCCTTGACTGGAGCTATGACCTGCTCACAGAGGATGAACAGCGCGCTTTCAGCCGCCTGGGCAGCCTGGTCGGCACCTGGAGCCTGGGGGCAGCGACGGCATGCATGACTATAGGCAAAGAGAGTGAGGCCCTGGATATGCTCTCCTCCCTGGTGGATAAGAGCCTCGTACGCCCCCTGACGTCAGAGGAGGACGAGCCGCGCTTTATGCTGCTAGAAACCCTCCACGAATACGCTTTTGCCTTCCTCCAGCGGAGTGGAGAGCAGGAAGAGAGCGAACGCAGGCACGCCAACTATTATCTGCGGATGGCGGAGGAGGCCGACTCCAACCTGCGCGGTCTAGGGCAACAACGCTGGCTGGCAAAACTGGATCAGGAGTCACCCAACTTGCTCCTGACCCTGCGCCGCGTCCTTACCTGGCAGGATGCGCAGTTAGCTCTGCGCCTTGGGAGCGCCCTGAGTGACTACCTCCTCTTGCGCCATACACAGAATACACAGCATAACTGGCTGGAAGAGATCCTGGTCCTCGACGTGAGTGCGGAGCTACTCCCCTACCGGGTGCGCATCCTTTATAGCGCGGGCTGCCAGGCGCGCTTACAAGGAGACACTGCTCGCGCCAATCAGCTCCTGGAAGATTGCCTTAAGCTTGCCAAACAGATTAGCGATCTGCGTACACAGGCACTGGCTCTGGGCGAGATGGGCATGCTCGCCATGCAGCGGGGAGATTACGTCCAGGCACGCGAACTGGCCATGAAGGGTATACAGGCGCTCAGCACGACCAGCGACAAATGGGGCAAATCCGCCCTGCACCGTATCTACGGCAATATCGCCAGTAAGCAGGGCGATGTCGACGCGGCCCAGACGCACTACCTGCTGAGCCTGATGCTACTGCGCGAGGTAGGAGAGAAACGCGGGCTAGCCGAGGTCTACATCAGCCTGGCTACGATCATGCACCTGCGTGGCAAGCTACGCAGCGCACATTACCTCTATCAACGTGGATTGGCCTACTTTGAAACCCTGGAGGATCGCTGGGGGCAAGTACGCTGTCTCAATGGAATGGGAGCCGCCTACAGCGCACAAGGGGCCTACACCGAAGCCGAGCAATACCTGGGGCAAACACTCACGCTTGCCCAGCAATTACGCGACCGCGAAGGGCAGGCCAGCGCTCTGAGCTACCTGGCTATGGCCCGGCTTAACCAATGGCAGGAAGGGGCGGAGCAACTGAGTGAGATCGCAGCCACCTTGAAAGAGAGCCTGCACCTCGCCAACCAGCTCAAGAATTTGCCCGGCAAAGCCTACGTGCTCCTGGCCCTGGGCGAGGTTGAACGCCTGCACGGCAACCGCCAGGGCGCTCAGACATATTACAGCCAATGCCTGGAGTTGGCCCAACGTATGAACGATAAGCTCACACGTACACGTATCCTTTGCGCGCAAGGGAGGCTGGCTCTTGAACAACAGGAATATCAGCTCGCCTGCACACTGCTTCAGGAAAGTATTCAGCTCGCGTGGCAGACTGGCAACCATGTCGCCCTCGCGGGCGAGCTAGAGAGCGTGGCCCAGCTCTGCCTCGACACGCGCCAGCCCGAGTTGGGAGTCCAGCTTCTCGCCAGCGCTCATAGCCTGCGCGAGAAGCTCCAGACCCCACTCCCGCCTATTCACCAGGCAATGCACCAGCAGCTCTATACCCACCTGGAAAAAGAGATCAGCCCGGAGACATGGAGCGAGTCCTGGAATGTCGGCTGCGCCCTCCTGCTGGCCCAGGTCGTTGACCTCGTCTCGAACATTACCATTTCCGCGCAAGACACCACGAAAACGCCATCCCTCACACCTCCTGCCGCCAATGCCTTCCATCTCACGGCCCGCGAGTGTGAGGTACTGCATCTACTGGCCCAGGGGCATCCTGACGCACGCATCGCCCATGAACTGGTGCTCAGCCGCCGCACCGTCAACACGCACCTGCGCTCCATCTACGCCAAGCTCGGCGTCACCACACGCACTGCCGCCGCCCGCGTGGCCTTCGAGCAACAACTGGCATAGCGCTCACACATCAAAAATGTGCGATACTAAGCAAGCAGTAAAAACAGATATTTATTTTAAGGAGGGAAGCCTTATGTTTACATATGATTTAGGTGACGGAGCTTCCTTGCAGATTCTTGAGATGCGTCACGCTCCTGAGTTCCTTGAATTTGTTGATGAGAATCGTGCCTACCTTGGTGAATGGATGAGTTGGGATACAACTATGCAGACACTAGAGGATGCACAAAATTTCATTAAACGAGGCCTCTCGCGCTTCAGCGATGACGGCATTCCCTGGGTGGGGATCTGGCTCAACGGGCGTATGGTTGGTGGTATTCACTTTTCTCCCATCGATCCCCGCGTCCACTCAACTGAGGTCGGTTACTGGCTTGGTCAAGATGCCACGGGGCGTGGTTTGATGACGCGGGCGCTTAAGGCAATGCTACACTATGCCTTTGATCTCCTCCACGTCAACCGTGTAGGTCTTCAAGCTGATGTGCGCAACAGCCGTTCGCGTGCCGTTGCGGAGCGCCTGGGCTTTACCTTTGAAGGCATCCGGCGCCAAAGTTTGGAGTATAAGGGCCAACTTATCGACATCGCGACCTATTCCCTACTTGCGCAGGAATGGTGCGAGCAAAAATCGCTACCTTGACAAGGGTCTAGTCCCATGTCCACCAGCGTAGGCGCGTACGTGAGTAGCGCTCTCTCGGGCTACGTTATATTGCCTACCCTTGCGTGATTTCTCCTCATACAAAACTGTGTTAAAGATACGTTATTTGCGTCAGGTGCGTGGGCGCTTTCTGGCCTAAAGTAGTGGTGTACAGAAAAACACTATAAGGAGGCCAGAGAAGATGGCGCAGACGACGAGCAATGCACAGACAGAGAACGCCCAGGCGGCAGACACAGGCAAGGTTGTACAGGTCTTGGGACCTGTGATCGATGTCGAGTTTCCCGCAGAGCATCTGCCACAGATCTATAATGAGCTAAGACTGACCAATCCCAGCAATGGCAAGGAGCTTTCATGCGAGGTGGAGCAGCATATTGGTAATAACTGGGTGCGCTGTGTGGCGATGGGGCCAACGGAGGGCCTGATGCGCGGCATAAAGGCGCGCGATATGGGACGGTCTATCACGGTTCCCGTGGGGGAGAAGACCCTGGGACGCATCTTCAATGTGCTAGGAGAGCCTATCGATAACAAAGAGGCCGTGGTGGACGCGCCGACGCTGCCCATTCACCGGCCCGCACCCTCGCTGGAGGACCAGACGAAGGAGAGCGAGATCCTTGAAACCGGCATTAAGGTCATCGACCTGATCTGCCCCTTTGTGAAGGGCGGAAAGGTTGGAGCCTTCGGTGGCGCGGGTACAGGCAAGACGCTAATCATCCAGGAGCTGATCAACAATATCGCCATCAATCACGGTGGCTATAGCGTCTTCGCGGGCGTGGGCGAGCGCACACGTGAAGGCAATGATCTCTATCACGAAATGATCGAGCGCGGTGTGATCGATCGCGTCGCTATGATTTTTGGCCAGATGAACGAACCTCCTGGCGCCCGCCTGCGCGTGGCTCTGACCGGCCTGACCATGGCCGAGTACTTCCGCGACCAGGAAGGGAAAGACGTACTGCTCTTCATCGATAATATCTTCCGCTTTACCCAGGCGGGCGCGGAGGTCTCCGCCCTGCTGGGACGCATGCCCTCAGCCGTTGGCTACCAGCCCAACCTGGCGGAGGAGATGGGTGAGTTACAGGAGCGCATTACCTCCACGAAAAAGGGGTCGATCACATCCCTTCAGGCCGTCTTCGTTCCGGCGGACGACTATACCGATCCCGCGCCTGTGACGACTTTCGCCCACCTGGATTCGACCGTGGTGCTCGACCGCGCCATCGCCGAGCAGGCTCTCTTTCCCGCGGTGGACCCGCTGGCCTCGGTCAGTCGCATCCTGGACCCTCAGATCGTGGGGGAGGAGCACTATAACACAGCCCGTGGCGTGCAGCGCACACTCCAGCGCTATAACGAACTTGAGGACATCATTACCATCCTGGGCATCGATGACCTGGGCGAGGAGGATAAGCTCACCATCTCACGGGCGCGCAAGCTCAAGCAGTTTCTCTCGCAGCCCTTCGCGGTTGCGGAGGTCTTCACAGGGCGCGAGGGCCGCTATGTGTCCCTGCGGGAAACTGTCCGCAGCGTGCGCGAAATCCTTGAAGGCAAGCACGACGACATCCCTGAGAGCCTCTTCTACATGGCAGGCAACATCGACGAGGTTGTCGCACGCTATGAGCAGGAAGGGAATAAATGATATGATATAATCGCATATTGATGCAAAGTTAACTTCCAATATTAGGAAGCGCTTCAGGGAGGATAAGTGAGCACAGTAACAGAAATCGAGCGACTCTCTCCCCCACCACTGGCACCAGGATGGCCGGTGGTAGGGAACGCATTGGCTATGCAGCAGGATCTCGTGGCCTTTCTCGTCAAGCAATATCAGCAATTGGGGCCTATTTTTCGCGTGCGTGCCCTGAACCAGGAATTTGTCATTCTGGCGGGACCAGAGGCTAACACCTTCGTTACGCAAATGGGGGCCGATAAATTTCGGTCTCATGAAGTCTGGGACAGCTTTGGTTGCGAGTTTGGCGCAAAAAACAGCATGTTGGCCATCGATGGCCCGCCTCACTTGCAGATGCGTAAGCTCCTAAAGCCTGCTTATTCGGTTGGCAATTTGCTGGCGGATATTCCTTTATTGGTTGATATTGCTCAGACAGTCGTTAAGCGTTTTCAGGTTGGCGAAGAAGTTGAGGCACTCACGCTCTTCCGCTTGATCGTCACTGAACAACTGGGTCGAGCCCTGGCCAATCATGCACCTGGCACCAATCTCCAGAACATCATTACCACGATCAGAGTTGGGCTCAACGTGCATATGACAAAGCAAATGCCCACTTTTATGCTGAAGCTGCCGTCCTACAAGCGCGCCAAACAGCACTATCTCGCAATGGGAAAGGAGATTGTGGCGGAGCATCGGGCGACTGAGCGCGACAGAAAGGACCTGGTAGACAATATCCTGGAGGCGAGCCAGAAGCCTGAATATCATGACATATTAGGCAGTGAGGAGCAAATTATCTTTGCCTCGCTGGGTCCTTTCGTTGCTGGGCTTGATACTGTCGCCAACGAATGCACCTTTATGCTGTATGAGCTACTCAATCATCCCGAGGTCCTTGCGCAATGCATAGAGGTGGCGGATCAGCTCTTCTCCGAAGGTCTGCCAGCTCAGGAGCAGATTCGCACACGTGATGTGCTACACGACGCGATGATGGAGACGCTCCGGCTACACTCGATTGCCCCGGTTGTCACGCGAACAGCGGCCAAAGATTTTGCCTTTGCTGGCCATTCGGTCAAAGAGGGGCAAAATGTCATGCTTGCCAACACCGTCAGCCATTTCCTGCCCAAATTCTATCCCGATCCCTATACGTTTGATATTGGACGCTACAGTGAAGAGCGCAAGGAACACAAGCAGCGAGGGGCCTATAACCCCTTCGGCATTGGCACACATCTCTGCCTGGGAGCCGGTGCCGCCGAGGCCCAGATCGTGCTGGTAATCGCCACGCTCCTGCATCTGGCACGCGTGGAACAGGTTTCCCCTCTGAGCAAGCTGCGTGTGAAGAATGATCCCACGCCAACCTTTGGCACCGCCTTCCGCGTACGCTTCAGCGAACATCGACATTAAAGTTTCTAGCATCTCAATAAAAAAGGCGCTTGTTTGCGAGCAAACAAGCGCCTGCCAGGAATCACGCTATGCATTATCTGCGCTCGACGCTTCCACCACTGCGCAATCCGGTCTGGTTGCTTTTCGTCCCACCACTGCTGGGTCGTGCCTGGCTGCTCTATCGGCTGCATGCCCTCAACTTGCCAGTATCGCTAACGATCACACTCCTGCTCATACTACTCCTCGCGGCGCTGGGCTGGTGCAGCGCCGCTCTCCTTGCCAGGCACGCTCACCTCTCCGAGCGTCCCCGCGAGCGCTTCCTGGTAATGACCACACTGGGGACGCTAGCGGCCCCGCTTCCCCTGGCTCTCCTGGAGAGGGTTGGCTGGGACATAAATTTCGCATGGATCACACTTCTCCTGCCAGACTTATCCACGCCCTGGCTCCTTAACTTTGCGCATCTCTGCGTTCTGCTTGTTCCCTTTCTCGCACTGGCGTTCATCATCAGAAGCTGGCTGATAAGTCTCATCGATCCTAAACATTCTATTCTTACCTGCCTGCGCAGGCTGACAGCGCTCCCCTTTGCCTTGGGCGGGGCCATGTTCCTGCTGGCGCTCACCCTGTATAGATTACATGCTGCCACTATGTTCACTCACGGCGCACTTGCCCTGGCTATGCTCGCGTTGCCCTTCATCCTTGCCGCGCTCTTCATTCTCCCCTACCTGCTTACAGAATGGAGCGAGAAACGAGGCCAATCACTCTCGCCCAGGGTACGCGTCGCGCTCCATATCGCCATGCTTGTCGTGATTGCCCTCTACTTCCTCAGCCAGCTTTACATCTACTACGCATTTTAATCTCGACGGTCCTCGATCTCCCAGATATGATCGATAACGTGCCAGGCAATGCGCCGGAGGGCATAGGCATTAGACCAGCCACCAGGAGCCAGGGGCGCCCCATCGGAGGGCCTGCTCAGGACAGAGCCCATATCCTCACGCAGCGCAGCCAGGGCGTTGCGGTCACCGGGCGGGAAGGGCTTGTGGCGCACGCCGATTTTGCGCGCGTAGGTGCGCTCGACCTCGATAACGTGGCGATAGACTTCGTCGCGCTCACGTCCGCCACCGCGTGGCCCTTTGCGCAGGGTGCTGGGCGAGACAGCAACCACCTCGTCCAGCAGTTCCCAGGCCGCTCGCAACAAGGCAACCCAGCGTGCGGCTGTCGCAGCATCGAGCGGTACCGTGTCGCTAGCGACCATGACTGAGGGAGCACCGAACTCCGTGCCCGAGTCGCCGGTTACACGCTCGACAACCACAGCTTCACCTGGATTGAACTCCAGCCCCGCTTTGTGAGCGATCACGTTGTAGCGGGGAGCATATGCCATAAGAGCCTGGATCGCCGCCTCCTCCGTTTTCGCAAAACGACACCAGCCAGGCCACTCCAGAGAACAGGCCGCAACTTTCTTCTCGCCTACTTCCAGATAAATGTTTGTCATACGCTTACATCTTTCTTAGGCTTTAGGGAATGGTGTGTAGAGCTCGATCAAATGACCATCGGGATCAGTGATGTGGGCCTGGCGTGCCTGCATATTTGGAAAATCTCGCGGTTCATAGACTGATGTGGCTCCGCCCGCGATCAGATCAGCATAAGTGGCATCAACGTTATCCACCTGGAAAGAGAGATACATGGAATGGTTCTGGGACGGTGCTGCCAAAGTCGAAATCTTACCCGCATTGGCGAGTGCTGCACTTAGAAGCAGCAAGGTAGTGCTGCCCGTGTCAAACGAGGCATAGCCCATCGCCTCATCGCTGTATGTTACAGGCAGCTTTGCCACGTCACGCCAGAAGCGAAGCGCCACTGGAAAGTCGGCAACGATCAGGGGAATATAGGTCAATTTCATCTTTAGCTCCTTCTCTTCTTGCTAGAAACGCTCTTCCTTGTACATACAAGTTCGTCACTCATACTCACCACAGACCCGTTCATCCTCGCCTCACGAGCAGTATACCCTGAATAACGGACAAAATTGATCCTATACTTCAACACAAATTTAAAAAACTACTTATCTGCTCTTACGCTGAATACCATTTTTGTGCAAAGCCCATTTATTGTGGCAAAAATAGTTATGATACATCAATGCTAAAGAGAGGAGGATATTCGCTGTATACTCCGGATTGTGTAGACGAAACGTACAGTGAAAAGGCCATCATCTGAAGATTCATGCTTTCATTGAGCTTGAAGAATACATTTGTTTCTATGAGATCTTTGACCTCGAAACGATGTTTGATATGAGTGAGGTCCGCGCTGCCAGGTACGATGTCGTTGCTGTCATCAGCGTTGATGGGAGGAAACTGGCGTAATTTGTGAGGAGGATGGGGCATGACATCATCGGGTACAATCTCTTCCAGCTGCCCCCAGATATAAACCTGGTCTGTAGAGTTATTTCGTATCGTGCATTGTAATTCGACAAACCATGTTTTGGGCTGCCCCTGCTCCTTCCAGCCAGCTTCAAAGCGGTTAAGCATAGGGCGAAACGCGCGACGCTTTTTGTACTCATGAACTGTGATGGTAATGTTACCAGAATTATATGGGGTGTTTAAGTGTAAGACGGCGGGGGCTGCCGATGCCCGCAGACATACTGGCACCTTTTGCGCAGACACAGGAGGAGTCGAGGATGTGATGGTTGGAGCAACAGAGGTAGTATGCGTATTTGGCCGTGATCTGCGAAACCACCATACCAGTGTCAGGATACTGGCTAGAAAGGCCAGGCCCTCGCTGAAAAGGATAAATTCAAGTGAAAAATGCCCGATTTCCGCAATTCCAGAAGCAAGGAGAAAGAGTCCAGCAATCCAGAGTCCGAGCAATAACCATTCACCTGTGAACGCGCCCAAGAATGCAATTAAAAAGAGAAGTGGATTCATATCAACCAATCCTCTTCGAGAGGAAGGACTTACCAAAGTTTCGAGACAGAGTATAAGCCAAATACTCACGGGAATGGCAAGCAGGAGTATCCCTAGAATAACAAGTTGCATAGCGTTGATTGTGATCCTTTCCAGCCCAAAGAAGAGCTTCATGTTCTATTATTCGCACACTATGCTTTCATTTAGCAAGAAGTATTTATTTAACCCAATACAACCACAACCAGGCTAGCGCCGCCCAAAAGGGGGATATCTTGTGCATCGAAGGGAGCCAATTGCTATACTTTAACCCAACATTGACTGCCATTGGCTGTAGACATGCTATCCATCACACTCTACACTGAACGTTATCTCCAGTAAAAAATACAGAAAAAGCAAATACAAAAGGAGCCTATCCATGCCAGACTTTTGGGACCAGCACTACGCGCAACGCATCCAACTGATGAAGAGTTCCGCCATTCGCGACCTCCTCAAGCTTACCGAGCAGCCTGAGGTGATCTCCTTCGCGGGCGGTTTGCCTGCCGCTGAGATCTTTCCGGTAGAGAAGGTCGCATCCGCCACACAGAAGGTCCTTCAGGAGCGTGGTGTGCAGGCCCTGCAGTATGGTCCCTCGGAAGGCTACCGCCCTCTGCTTGAGCTGATCGCGCAGACCTCCTCCCGCGATGGGCTAACGATCACACCTGAGAATGTCTTTATCGTCTCCGGCTCGCAGCAGGGCCTGGACTTCGTCGGGCGCCTGCTGGTCAATCCTGGTGACCGCATCCTGGTCGAGTCCCCAACCTATATGGGCGCATTGCAGGCGATGGCTCCTTATGGCGCTGACTACATCACGGTCCCCTCCGATGAAAATGGTTTGTGCACCGATGCCCTGGAGGAGATGCTGGCTCTCAAGCCCAAGCTGATGTATGTCCTGCCCAATTTCCAGAACCCCTCGGGCGTGACGCTCTCTCTGGAGCGTCGCAAGCAACTGGTCGAGCTGGCCAACCGCTATGGCGTCCCGGTCGTTGAGGATGATCCCTACTCACAACTGCGCTTCGAGGGCGAGCCCCTCCCTTCCCTGCTCACGCTGGATAGCCAGCAGCGCAAGAGCGAAGGCGAGCCATACCGAGGCAACATCATTCAGCTCAATACCTTCTCCAAGGTACTGACGCCTGGCCTGCGCGTGGCCTGGGTCGTCGCCTCTCCAGAACTAATACGCAAGCTTGTCCAGACCAAGCAGGGCGCAGACCTCCATACGGCCTCGCTTAACCAGCTGATCGTCCATGAATTGCTGCGTGAGGGCTTCATCGAGCAACATATTCCGCTCATTCGCCGCACCTATGGCGAGCGGCGCAACATCATGTTGCAGGCTATGGAGGAGTACTTCCCGGCAGGCATTCGCTGGACACGTCCCCAGGGTGGCATGTTCCTCTGGGTCGTCCTCCCAGAAGGCCTGAACTCGACCGAACTGCTGCGCGAGGCGGTCAAAGAGAACGTAGCCTTTGTGCCTGGAACGTCCTTCCACGCGCAGGGCGGTGGCGACAACACCCTGCGCCTGAGCTTCTCCAACGCCACCCCTGAGCAGATCCGCGAGGGCATCGCGCGCCTTGGCCGCGTCTTCCACAAAGCCCTGGCAGAGATCGCGGTCAAGGCTTAGCGCGGTAGGATTGAGAATGGGGACGACGCTGCTGAAGCACGCGTCGTCCCCCTCACGCATAGTGTATACTTCTGCGTATGAGTAAACAGAAGACGACACTAGATCTGGAAGCAATAAAAACCTTTCTTCGTGATCACTATAGAAGTGAGGTAGACACTCTCCAGCAGATGATTGAAGGCGAAGAGTCGCAGGCCTTTTCCTTCAAGTGTGGTAGTGCCGAGTACATCATTCGCATCAACCCCTCCATCGCGGGCTTTCAAAAAGATGCCTACGCTTATCACCATTTCCATTCCGAGCAAGTCCCTATTCCACGTGTCATCCAGACGGGATATATTGATGCGCAACATGCCTTCTGTATAAGCGAAAAAATGCCAGGCATCACACTTCAGGATGTCGATAGTGCTACGCTTCAACGCCTCCTGAAGCCAACTGCTGATGTCTGGCTGGCATTGAGCAATTTTGATCCGGATGATACCACGGGCTTTGGCGATTTTGACGCATCTGGACAGGGAGTCTATGTGACATGGCGGGAGTTTCTTCTAGAGCCACAGACTTATGCTTGGGAACGCGCGCTACCCACGAAAGAACTTGCTGTGTGCCAGGAAGTGCTCAAGACGTTTCTCGCTCTCGTAAAGCAGTGTCCGGAGGAGCGCGCCCTGGTTCACGGTGATTTCGGCTCGAATAATGTACTCACTGATGGAGAGCGCATCACCGCCGTACTCGATTGGGAGAATGCTAAGTATGGCGATCCCCTGTTTGATGTCGCGACCGCCTATTTCTGGAGTCCCTGGCTGGAGTGTATGAGGGAACAGGCCACCTACTTTGGGAATCACTTCCCAAGCCTCCCCACTTATCAGGAACGGATTCTTTGTTATCAATTACGCATTGGCCTGACCGAAGTCTATGAAACAGCTCTCCAGCAGGAATGGAACATCGCTCAATGGGCAATCAAACGCTGTGTAGAAATTGCGCGCGATCTTTGCTAAGAGCTTATTTGAAAACCGATTGATACAATGAAAGGAAAACCAGATGAGGTGAAGCATTCATATGGCTCGAACACATCCATGGGAAGTGAGCAATGGCAAATGAACGGAAAACAGCTGCCGATGAGAGGCAGCTGTTTTCCGTTCATTTGCCATTGTTACATGTGTAGAAAAGACATGTCCAAGACAGGGGTTTTACGGCGCGTTTTGATACCTGTTATGCAGCTTTCGGCAAGGTACTTACCTTGAACCAGGTCTTGCCACCATCGATTGTCTTATAAAGATCGATAGCACTGCTTGATGTCTGTTTAAAAACAAAGCCCACGCGTACAGTGGGAAAGCTATAATCAATAAGCGTTCCATTCCTATTGGGAGAGGTAGAAACCGTTCGATTGTCTGTCAAGTTCAGGATGAAGATATCTTTCAGATCGGATTTCTGGTCAAGGGTGGCTCCTATTGCGTGTTGGTCGTCTACAAGTAGACGTACTGAACTGGGTACTGCGGTGTTACTTCTCTGCCATGAGTTACCGCCATCATGTGTTGTATAGGCATACCACTGTATGTTGGGCGTATCAAATCGGGCTAAGAAGTACCCTGTACTCTTGTCAAAGAAGATGGGTTGTTGTGCCATAGCGAGTTTTCCTGGGGTATTGGGCAAGGATTGTTTTTGCCAGGTCCTGCCTCCATTGTGAGTGATGTAGATTGACATTATTATCTCGATTCCAGGTTTATCAACGCCTGTCGTCCAACCAGTTTGCTCATCGATGAAGTATAAGCTGCCTCCCATTCCAGCGGGAAAAGGCGCGACGCTTTGCCAGGTCTTGCCTCCATCATGTGTGTGCAGAAGGGTGTTTTTAGGCAGAGTAGGTTTTTGCTGGATGCTACCCCCAATTGTCTGCTGTGATTGAGACTGTGACGTATTTTGCTGCGGCTGTTGAGTCTTTACTGCCCAACCATGATTCTGATCAGTAAATGTAAGCGATTGGATATCGCTTCCTGAGAAAGTAAAGCGTTGCCATGATGTGCCGCCATTAATTGTGCGGTAGAGCCATACAGGATACGGGCTTTTTGTTTGATCCCATATCGGTAACCAGGCGGTATTGTTATCGAGAATGTAGAGGTCGGAGACACGATGAATTCCAGGCGGTGTTACCAGTTTCCAACTCTTGCCTCCATCAGTGGTACGCAAAATAGAGCCCCAGGCATCCTGGCTTCCTATTCCGATAGACCATCCATCCTTTTCGTTCACCATACATAAGCGCTCCCCCTCTGTAAGCTCTATGAGCTTCGGCGCTGGCTCATGAGAAGTAGCCACTTGCGATGTATTGTCTTTGGCAACTCTGGCATTGCGAACCAGCGAGAAGGTAAGCACAAGCGCGCTAACGATTAACGTAACGATAAGAACTGCAGCCAGCGTATTGAGACTCCGCAACCAGGGTCGTGTAGCTGGGATGGGAAATCCTCGTGCCTGTTTCGATGCTTTTCTCTGCATCTTCGCGGAAGGTCCCTGAGCATCTGAAGACAGCGGCACGGACATTTTTGCCAGGCGCACTCTGGTTCGTAGCAGTAGTTGCTTTTCGTCAGAATGCATTTGATAGAGTACCTGCAATTCCTTGAGCAATTCAGGAGACGCCTGTTCTTCGGGCAATAGATCCTCGCGGTCTAGCATTTATTTTCTCCTTCTGCTTGCCTATATAAATGTCGCAGAGACTGTACAGTGCGTGAAAGTAATTTACGTACTGCTTCTTCGCGTTTTTGAAGTAAAACAGCGATTTCAGCACAACTCAGCCCATAATGATAACGCAATTGTAGGGTTTGTTGCTGAAGCACAGGAAGTCGCTTGATATGGGCACGCAGTTGTTGATATGCCTCGCGTTGCAAAACAACCTGCTCTGGTCCCTCCTCCGAGAAAAGCAGGTCCGAGATTGCGTCTAGTGAAGTTTGTGGATGTCGTTGTGTTCGTCGGTAGCTGTTGAACAGCTTGTTTTAAGCAACTTTTCGTAACCAGGCCAGTTGCTCGCCCGGCGAAAGTATAGGTAAACTCTCCTTTTCCAATGCGGCGATAAATACTTCTAGCATCAGGTCCTCCGCATCCTCTAACGAGGGCGTATGCAGGCGAAGGTAGCCAAGAATAGCCTTACCGTGCTGGTCAAAGAGCGTCGCATGGAGAGGTGTGTCTTGAATGTTTTCATCCCTTTGTTCTAGCTGCATGTGTGTTCCTTTGCTACACAAATTTCGCTAGTAATATCACCGCAGAAAAGAAAACGTGACATACCCCCAAAGATGAAGCGCGCCTCCTGCGATGCATCGCAGGAGGCTATCTACTATTTGAGCGTATTCAGAGCACAAAGAGAAGGCAGTGGTGCTTGCAGGACACTGCCGCTCACTCCAGGAAGGTATCCCCAAAGGACTCCAGCAAGGTGCGGAGCATATTCGCAAGCTGTTCACATTCTTCTCGGTCCAAGGGCTGGAGTATGCGCTCCATGTTCGCGGCATGGAGACTGAAGATTCTGTCCAAAACTTCGCGTCCATGCGGTGTGAGTCGGATACGGACGGAACGTCGATCATCAAGATCTCGCACCCGCTCGACGAAGCCTCTGGCCTCCATGCGATCAATACGATTTGTGATGGCCCCGGAGGTCACCAATGCCGCCTTGAGTAAGGCAGAGGCAGTGAGTTCATATGGCTCTCCTGATCGACGCAGTGTCGTGAGCACATCAAACTCAAACGCCTCCAACCCGTGCTCGCTGAAAAACTTCTTATACTCCCTTTCCAGCACACGTGAGAGCCGCGCGACCCGACCGAGAACGCCCATCGACCAGAGGTCAACGTCGGGACGCTCCCCGTGCCATTGATCCATTACCTTGTCAATTGCATCAGCCATGTATTCCTCCCAGCCATACAAATAACTTAACGTTAAAATACTTGACATTGACTTTTATTTCGTTTATTATCTTAACATTGTGATAATAGCATGTGCTCTGTTGGGTGTCAAGAAAAGGAAAGGAACAAGAGAGATATGACCATGCTTGTACCGAATTTTGCGGAAGCTCTCATTATACGGGAGAGTGAGGCGGAAACTTTTGGGTTCGCGCAACTCATGACGCGTTTGCTCGCTGATGGCAGTGACACTGGAGGAGCGCTTAGCGCTATGCGAACGACCATGGGGAGGGGCGTTGAGGGTGCGAAGCCTCATACTCATAATCAATCGGCTGAACTCTTCTACGTCATCGATGGAGAACTACAAATGCTTGCCGGTGAGAAAGTGATCATGGCTAGGAAAGGAGATATGGTCGTCGTTCCACCTAATATGGCCCATGCATTCGCAACCACCCCCACTCATACTGCGGATTTTCTGATTGTCCAGGCCCCAGGCTTGGATCGGTTCGGATACTTCCGATTGGCCGAGCGTGTTATGAAAGGGGAAGCAACACAAGCAGATCTCATAGCATCCCAGGAGTTGTACGACAACCACTTTATGGATAGCCCCGCCTGGCGAGCAGCCCGCGATGATGCGAACTCACCAAAAATTGTGGCTGAGGGCGAAATCTAAACACCCCTTACTCCTATGCCAGGCATCAAAGAGTGTGATACTATTGAGTGGTTAAGCAAACAGACAGAGAAAGGATTCGAAGAAGATAAAAATGGACCGAGAACGTTTAGCTGAAGCCATCCAATTGCGCGAAGAGGGGCGCGCCAAACAGGATCAGACCATTCTAAGACAGGCCAAGGCGCTCCTTATGGAGTTGAACGCGGCCTACCCCGATGATGCCGAGATCACCTACCAGAATGCTGTGGTGAATGATAACCTGGGGCTTGAAGATGAGTCTGTTCCCTTCTACTTACGCGCCCTCAAGCAGGGGCTCGCGGGCTCTAGCCTGGAGCGTGCCTTGATGGGCCTGGGAAGCACTTATCGTGGGTTGGGCGAGTATGAGAAAGCGGTCGCGACACTACGGCGCGGCATGCGGGAGTTTCCGCAGAACCGGGCCATCCAAATCTTTCTCGCGATGTCCCTCTACAACTCCCAGCAGTATAAAGAGGCGATGGAACTCGCTTTGACTAATCTGCTGGAGACCACCACCGACGAGAAGCTTCTGTACTTTAAGCGCGGTCTTGAGTACTACTCCACTCACCTCGATGAGAAGTGGAACGAGGAATAGACCTTTAAGATTTTAAGGGCGTGCGACGCGTTTAGTAGCGTCGCACAACATACAGCTCAATGTCCCTTACCGGCGTAAAACCCCTCCGCTCGCTGAAAAGCGAACGGCCTCAAAACCCTCCTCCAGCATTAATGCTTCATAGTCATGGATGACGGGAATAAGAGGCCGTTCGCCATAGGCGGCTGCCTTCAGGGCCTGACAGAGAGTGTGTGCATCACGCAAGGCCATGTTTGCTCCCGAACCGCCCGCGGGACTCATGGCATGAATAGCGTCCCCCAGCAAAGTGGTCGAGGTGCTCTTCCAGGGCTGGCAGGGCACTGCCGTCCGCACAGCAATAGGGAAGGTCGCCTCCGGATCGCCAGCAGCAAGCAATGCGCGCAGGGTGGGATGCCAGCGCTTCGTCTTCTGCAAGACAAACTGTATCAGCTGTGCTCCATCCAGACCAAACAGCTTGTCATCAGACATCCCCATATGCCTGCGTTTCGCGTTCAATGACCACATCAAGTAGCTGCCAGTGGTATGGAAACATGCGTCGGGCACGAACTTACGCGCGGCCTCAGCAGGGAATTGCTGAAAGTCGACAACACCAAGGGCCAGGCTAAAGCGGAAGCCAACTACCTGGGCAAAACCACGATAGAGAAAATCTGGGATAAGGGAATGTGTGGCCTCGGTCAGGAGCGTCTTGCCATAAATGCAGCGTACATCTGTCTCCTCAATGGAAGCGTGGGGGAGGAACTGCTGGCGCACACGCGAGTTGACGCCATCAGCCGCGATAAGCACATCTCCACACGCCTCTGTCCCATCGCTGAAGAATGCTCGCACCCTGCCATCCGATAGGTACTCATATCGAAGAAACTCTTTACCGAAATGCACAATGTCATCAAGGCCGATAAGAAGAATCTCGCGCAGCGTCAGCCGGTCGACTGAAGTGCTTACTGGCACAATTGTGGGCGAGTCTTCCCGAGAAAAACCAATCACCTTTATTGGCTTAAGCTGCTTTGTGACAATCGTGACCTGGCTTCCTGGGCGAGATGCGGTTGCCATACACAGATCGAACAGGTGCGGAGGGAGGCAGGAGTGCAGGGCATCTATTCCTCGCCGATCAATATGCAGACGATAGCCCTGCTTCCTCGTGTATGGCGAGGCATCTCGCTCATAAAGCGCTACGTCTATCTCCACGCGCCGTAATCCTTGGGCGAGGCACAGGCCTCCAAGTCCGCCACCTATAATGATTACATGCAAGGACGATGTTGACACGCTTCCCTCTCTTTTCGCCTTCAGCCAGGTAGCCGCTCACTGCCTGGTAGACATCGCGTTCTCTGTCCTAAAGAGATAGACGTCTTCACCTGCCAATCATCCAACACTTCACCTGGCAGAAGTCAAAAAGAAGTGAGTCGGTTGGCAGGTTTGCCAACCGACTCACTTCTTTTTGACTTTCACACCTCTTTGCGTGACATAAAGATGGCGATGCCGACCATAACGACGGTGAAGAGAAGCAGGATGCCCAGGTTAAAGGGGATACTACTGGCTTCGTATCCAAGTAGTGATCCACGAATCGCATTGACGCCATAGCTCAAGGGGTTGAGCAGTAGTACGGTATGCAGCCAGCCGGGTACTTGGCGTGTGGGGAAGATGGCGCCCGAGAACATGTAGAGAGGCAGGGTGATAAAGTTCTGGATCGTGCCAAAGTTCTCAAAATCGGTGATCCACATGGCGATCACTACCCCCAGACCAGAGATGGCCAGGGCCGTAACGAAGGTCGCCACGAAGGTCGCCAGGATGTTCAAAGGCGTGAGATGAACGGCGGCAAAGGGCGCGAAGATCAGGATAATCAGGGCCTGGATCGTTGAGCTAGAAGCGCCACCCAGGCACTTGCCGATGACGAGGGTTGAGCGCGGCGTGGGCGCGACCTGCACCTCTTTAAGAAAGCCAAACTCACGGTCATACACAATCGAGATCGCTGATTGCAAGCCACTGAAGATGACCGTCATAGCGATCACACCGGGAAAGACAAACTGCTCGTAGCTAAAGCCCGCGATAGAGCCGAGCGAGCCGCGCAGGCCGAAGCCGAGCGCGAAGAGCCAGACCAGAGCACGCGCCACAGCGCCTAGCAGACGCGAACGCTGGCGCCATAGGCGCACCATGTCGCGTCGCCAGATCATGGCGATGCCTTCCAGGTCGATAAAACGCGCATTGGCGGAGATACTCTCGGGGACAATCTCAGGTATGGTAACCGGTTCAGTCATTTTTAGCATTGCAGCACTCCCTCTCTAGCGGCGCAACCGGCCACGACTGCGCAGGCGCGAACCCATGCGGTCCTTCGCGCTGGCTAACTCTTCGCGAATGGCGCGACCCGTCAGATGAACAAAGACATCCTCCAGCGTAGGCGAGCTAACGCTCACATCGAGCACATCGATATCCGCCAGGGTCAGTTCACGGATGACACGCGCCGCCAGGGTCTGCCCGTTATCACCCTCGACGATGATGTCGTCCCCATCTCGGTGTGCGTTATAGGCTGGCTGCTGGGCGAGGAGTGCTTCAGAGCGCTCGGGCGAGGAGACGGTAAGGCGCACGACATCTCGTCCAACCATCCGTTTGAGCGCATCTGGCGTGTCGACGGCCACAATCTGCCCATGATCCATGATGGCGATCCGGTCGCAATATTCAGCCTCTTCCATATAGTGCGTGGTCATAAAGATGGTCAGCCCCGTGCTCTCGCGAAGCTTGAGGACATGCTCCCAGACACTGCGCCGGGTCTGGGGGTCCAGGCCCACCGTGGGTTCATCGAGGAAGAGGGTCTGCGGTTCATGCAACAGGCCACGTGCGACCTCCAGGCGGCGCTTCATGCCTCCAGAAAAGGTTTTGACCACGTCCTTGCGCCGCTCCTCCAGGCCAACCAGACGCAACACGTCGCTTATGCGCGCCTCGCGCGTCTTCGGGGGAGTGTGATAGATCATGCAATGATAATACAGGTTCTGCTCTGCCGTCAGATACTCGTCGAGAGTAGGGTCCTGGAAGACAATGCCGATACTCCGGCGTACCTGGGAGGACTGACGCTCGACATCATAGCCATTGATGACCGCGTGTCCGCTTGTCGGGCGCAAGAGAGTCGAGAACATCTTCATAGTGGTGCTTTTACCAGCCCCATTGGGGCCTAGAAAACCAAAGGTCTCGCCACGCTCAACATGCAGGTCAATACCCCTGACCGCGTGGATCTCCCCAAAGGAGCGCGAAAGTTTCTCAGCCGTGATTGTCATGCTTCACCTCGATTAAACGCCGAAGGACCGGCAAGGCTGCGCGCAATTGCATAAGCTCATTCACCTGGAGCAGGGACAGGCGGCGACGCAGATTCTCACGCCGCAACTGGTCATACGCCCTGAAGGCATTCATCCCGCGTTCGGTTGGCGAGATCCAGACCACGCGCCAGTCCTGTTCATCACGCACACGCTCAACAAAGCCCTGGGCCAGTAGCCTTTTGACCATCGCGGTTACGGTTGGCGCGGCGACCCCCAGGTGCTCAGCCAACTCCTGCATCGTGCAATGCTGCCGCGTACTCAGGATACGTAGCAGGCGCACCTGCCCATTGGTTGCGCGCAGTTCCGAGATATCACGCCACTCTGGACTCTCCTGCTCAGGGCTCCCCTCGGCAGGCAGGTCCACACGCAACTGGCGCAATAACTCTGGCAGCAGATCGAGCAACTCGTCCGCAATATTCAGTTCATCAAAAGAAGAAGAAGCTGCCATCGATCACACTTATGCCTATTACTTAGGCATACTAGTACTTAGCTTTCCTATTACTTAGCCTATCTAAGTATATAATAATCTATGCATAGCTTTCCCGTCAAGGGTGTGTAGTTGGGGATTTTTACATACTTCCCCGAAACGGTGCACTCGGCTTTAACCAGGCACCTCCATCATCCATATCGAGAGGATGGAGTGATGGGCTAAGGCTTCGACGATTTGGCTCGCGACGCTAGACCGTTGACGGCCTTCAGGTGTTGGCGACTGCTTGGAGGTAAGATAAAGCATTTTCATCGATGCTGGTGTTCCCCTGGAGCATGACTATTCGTACAAAAATGGGCCATTTCACTGGGTGGAACCCATCAGGTTCGTCACGCCCCTTCCCTTCCTTCCTCGCTGCGTGAGCGTGACGAAGGCTGAGAGGAAGTGCAAGGCATCGAGTAAGAGATGGATGAGAAGCACTCTTCCTCAGTATGTGTTTCTCTGTTTTAAGGATTTCGGGCCTCCTACCGCCTCTTTGCTCGCTTCCCTGGTTCTGTGATATACTCCCTGCTGTTGGGTATTAACGAGATGATTCCCAACATCATGGGAAGGATACTATGCCCAAACCGCCGCAACACACGCTCATCTGGTCAAACGACCCCCAACGCTATGAACTCCAAACCCAGGGACAATCTGTTCAATGGTTTCACTCAGGAGATGACTCCGCGTTCTCTCGCTGGTTGGAAATACACACCGCCTTTGCTTTTGTGGGGCAGGCTGGACGGCTCTCAGTCCTAAAAGAAGCCCGGCCCCGTGGAAGCAGCTACTGGTACGCCTATCACAAGCAGGGTCAGCGCACCCGCAAACGCTATCTCGGACGCACGGATCAGGTCACGTTCGCTCGCTTAGAGCAGGAGGCACAGGCCCTGACCAGAGAACCTGTGTCTGCCTCTGCTGCGCCCAGGCCAGATGCGCCATCATCTGAGTTGAAGGGCCTGCTCCTCTCCAGCAAGCTCTCGGTCCCCCGTCCACCGAGCTTTCTGGTAGAGCGTGCTCGCTTGTTGACTGAACTGGATCTCATCAGCGCCATCCGTTGACACTCATCTCAGCCTCTGCCGGGAGTGGCAAGACCACCCTGCTCTCGGCATGGGCAGCGTCAAAGAGGGGACAGGAACGCGGCGGGAGGACACAAGCAAGCGAGCAGGTGTTGGCCTGGCTCTCTCTTGAGGAACTGGACGATGACCCGATCCGCTTCTGGGATCTGGTCATTGCAGCCCTGCGCAGATGCCGTCCCGCTTTGGGAGAGACGGCACTCACCCTGCTGCACTCACCCCAATCTCTTCCGCTCTCGATCTGTCTTGCGGCCTTGCTTCAGGAAGTGGAACAGAACGCGCAAGACCTCATCCTGCTTCTAGATGACTACCATGTGATCTCTGACCAGACCATCATTGATTCCATGCTCTTTCTGATCGAGCATCTGCCCACGAGCCTGCACCTGGTCTTGATCAGCCGCACCGACCCTGATCTTCCGCTCTCGCGCTTACGCGTGCGTGGACAACTCCTGGAGATTCGCGACCAGGATTTGCGCTTTAGCAAGCCTGAGGCCGCCAGCTTTCTGCGTGATGCCATGAGCCTGCCTCTCTCGGAAGACAACGTGAGCACCCTCTCCCAGCGAACGGAGGGCTGGATCGCCGGGCTGCATCTGGCCGCGCTCTCCCTGCGCAAACGGCCAGATCACGCTGCTTTTGTGAAAGACTTTGCGGGTACCCATCGGCATTTGCTGGATTATGTGCAGCAGGACATTCTCGCGCCGCTGCCTGAGTCTCTCCAAAACTTTTTGCTGCAGACAGCGATTTTACCTCGCATGAATGCGGCTCTCTGCCAGGCCGTTACCGAAGCTCCAGGTGAGTCTGAGAGCCAGCAGAGATTGCAGGCATTGGAGCAGGCCAATCTCTTTCTTGTCCCGCTCGACGAGCAGCGCCGGTGGTACCGCTATCATGATCTCTTTCGAGAGGCCCTGCTCGCTCGTCTCCACTCCAGCCATCCCCAGCTGGTGCCGCTCTTGCACCTGCGAGCCGCCAGATTCTATGAGGCTCGAAGTGAGTGGCGCGAGGCTATTACCCACGCGTTGGCTGCCTCTGACCACGTCTATGCCGCCTCCTTGATGGAGCTGGCAGCGGGATCGTTCTGGTCTCGTGGAGAAACAAAAACGCTGCATAGCTGGGTCTTCTCGCTGCCAGACGCTGTTCTGTGTGAACACTTGTACCTGGCTCTTGGTGCCGCATTTCGCTTCTTCGACGCGGTGAATTTGAGTAGCCAGGAGATCTATGTTGGCATGGTTACCCAGGTAGAGCACACCTTCACACGCCTCGAAGCGCTCCTTCCTACTCCCCATACACGGCTGCGGCAGGAACAACCACACCGCGAGATCTCCAAAGCCGAGGGGTATGGATCGAGCAGCGTCTGTTCCAATTGCGAGCCTTGATCGAGCTCAGAGGAATCCTCAGGCAGAACGATGCCGGGCGCTTGCGGGATCTGATTTGTGAACTTGATGCGCTTCCTCCAGATGAGGATACCCATTGCAATATCATCCCGCTCTACCTCACCTTCTGGCTGACCACCATGTACCAGGAATACGGGGTTCCCCTGCTTCCCCGGCTCAGCGCGGCGAAGCAGCAGTTGTTGGAGGAAAGAGATCTCTTGATGGCGACCCGCATCTTAAGCTGGTCAGCTCAAATCCGCTCGACCTACGCCATCCAATTACATCAGGCCCAGCAGGAATGTCTGGAAGCCCTCGCCCTGGCTGAACAGATTGGTGCGCATACTCCCTGGGAAGGCTATCTGTATTATTGCCTGTTCGTGATCTCCTACGCCTGGAATCGGCTGGAAGAGGCCCCTGACTGGCTCCAGCGTTTGCGACGTCTTGCGCAAAACTGGCAACACATGCAACTCCTGGCCGTTACCGAGATTTTTCAGCCCAGCTTGGGCTGGCAAGAGGAGATCTGGCAGCAGCAGAAGAGGCTCTGCACCAGCTAAAAGCCCTGCTTGAGCAAGGTGGGCTGGCCTATCATGCTCCCTGGGTCACGGTTCTGCATGTCAAATTGTGGCTGGCTCAGGGGAAGCTGGCGGAGGCAGCAGCATGGGCGGCGCAAACTACCTTCTCCCCCGATGCCTGGAATCCCTTACGCCGCTGGGAGCTGCTAATGCTGGTGTGGGTACTCGTGGCCCAACAGCACTACGAGCAGGCGGGCGAGATGCTCTCACGCTTCAGCCGCCACCTTGATCGAGAAGGTTCTGTTGACACGGTAATCGAGTTTCTCGCCTTGCACCTGCTGGCCCTGCATCACGCGGGCAAGGGAGCGCAAACAATGTGCGTCGCGGCACGCCTGTTTGCGCTCACAGAACCAGAAGGCCATCTGCGCGTCTATCTCGATGAAGGGAGACCGATGCGCCAGGCCCTGGCAGCGTTGCTGGACGCACAGCCGGAGGATGATGAACCCGATGGTGCGGCTGTGGCCGTTTCTCGACCCTACGTCTTGCGCCTGCTGGCTGCCTTTGAGCAAGAGGAAAAGCCAGAGAGCATGCCTCATGCTCCCTTGATCCAAAAATCTCAAGCTGTGCCTGTTCCAGAACGCGCTGCATCTGCCTCACCACAGATCATCGAGCCGCTGACTGGGCGTGAGCAGGAGGTTTTGAGCCTGCTGGCAGAGGGTGCCTCCAACCAGCAGATCGCCAACGAGCTCGTGATCCAGCTTTCCACTGTCAAGAAACATGTCAGCAGTCTGCTCGCTAAACTGGGAGCAGAGAGCCGCACCCAGGCGATTGCCCAGGCACGTACCGCCTCTCTCCTCTAAACAGCTTCCGCCACCACCTGGGAACCTCTGGAGAAGTCCCAGGTGGTGGCGGCATTCACTGAGATTTTCCTCCCCAACGGAGAACCCCAACACACCGCTCTTTCCCCTCGCAATATTCTCCTTGCGGTAGACTTTTGACGACTGTCTCCAGGCTGCCTATGCGCTATCCGTGTGTGTGTGGAGAGAACCACAAAGGGAGAAGCGGCTGATGCACTATCACATTCGGATCAAAGGATACCTTGATCCTTTCTGGCAGGACTGGTTATATGGACTCACGATGGTCCATGAGCCAGCTGGAACCACGAGGCTCGCCGGCCCCTTGCCTGATCAGGCGGCCCTCTTTGGGGTGCTGCTCAAGATCCACCGTTTGGGTTTGATCTTGCTCTCCCTTGAGACATATGAGGCCGCCGAAGCGCAAGAACAGCGAAGGCGGGATGCAGACGATCCCGATGCAGCTTCATCGAAACAGACAGAACTGAAAACACCTAAAGGAGAACTATTCATCATGCAAGCACGAATGAGCAATCCAGCAACCATCCTTCCTGACGTTCTGCAGCCCATCCAGGTCTTGCTCAAGACCACCAGACAGGGCGGAGTACCTCAGAAGACACTTGAGTTGGTCCATTTGCGCGTGAGCCAGATCAATGGCTGTAGCTATTGTGTTGACTTTGGCGCACGTAGTGCCAAGAAGGCCGGAGAAACAGACGAGCGACTCTTCGCTGTCGCGGCTTGGAGGGAGACGCCCTACTTCACCGATGCTGAGCGCGCCGCCCTCGCGCTCGCCGAAGCCGCCACCCGCCTCGCCGACCGGCCTGACCCGGTCTCAGACGAGATTTGGGAGGAGGCCGCCCGCCATTACGATGAGAAAGGGCTGGCAGCGATCATTCTCATGATCGCTACCACCAACCTCTTCAATCGCCTGAATGCCACAACCAGGCAGATGGCGGGCCAGGGTTGGTAAGGTGATGGGAAGCAGATCAGTCGGCGTACATCCTCGCAACACCTGGGTGTACGTCGGCTGACCAGCCGAATATGCTGACACATAGAGATCATGCAAGAAAGGGAGAAGACCATGAACAAATTTCTTTTGCTCTATAGAGGGCCAGCCACATCGCCAGATGCATCACACAACGGGTGGCCACAATGGTTTACCGGGTTGGGGGAACATCTGCTTGACGTGGGATCGCCAATGAAACAGGGGCACACTCTGCATGGGGATGGTTCGGCAGATGAGAGTGCGACTCCCCTCAATGGCTATGCCATCATTCAAGCGGAAGAGAGGGCAGAGGCATTTCGCCTGGTGCAGAGCCACCCCTATCTCTCTCTTGGTGATGAATACACGGTAGAGATTTTTGCCTTAGGGTAATGCTCTCCCCCGGTCACATCCTCTGGCCAGATTACGTCAGAAGAGTGAGGACGAAAACGCAGCAAATGGAAGCAGAGAAGGTTCAGTTTCATCGAAGCATGCACAGGCTGGCTTCCAACAAAAGAAAACGCTTCGTACAGGCTCTCATAAAACCGCTCCGCGTGTTGATGCCTTCAACTGGTTTCAGTCCCAGGATCAGACTCGCGTCCATGTGTGAAATTCTGTACATAACATTCCAGAGACAACCACACACTCTCATATCAGGAGGAGAAAAACAACGTGGAACAGACAGTATCAATGAACGTTTCTCTCAGATCAGCAAAAGGAAAAGCGATAGCGTATTGGACGGTCACTGCGGCTCTTGTGTTTGTGATGCTCGCAGGCGCTACGGGAGAGTTGACACAGCAGTTTGGAACGGTGGAAACGCACACGGTCCTTGGATACCCACTCTTCCTTTTGAATATCATCGGGACATGGAAGATTCTTGGGGTTATAGCTATCGTCGTGCCGCGCTTTCCTCGGCTCAAGGAATGGGCATATGCTGGCATGTTCTTCAACATGACTGGCGCGTTTCTCTCCCACGCCATTGTTGGCGATAGCAAATTCCACCTCATCTATACCGGTTCAGTGCTTCTGCTCGTGGTCGCCTCCTGGGCGCTTCGACCACAAAGCCGCACCCTTGGGAAGCTAACCGATAGTTTCGGCAGTATCCTGAAACGTGCATAAACAGGCAGGTGGCGGGTCAGCATGTGCTGCCTGATCCTCAACCTCTCTCATGCCAAAGCGCTCGGACATTTCTTGCCTCTGCCTCATAGGCCGTATTGGAGAAGCATGTCTCTTGAAAGGACATTCAATGATGATGGAAAATCAAAAACCGACCTTGTATGAGTGGATAGGAGGATTACCAGTCCTTTTAAACCCACGCGCGAAGTTTACAACGTTTAAGGCGTGAACTGACTTGAAATCAGGAAGTACAATGCAGAGCTAATGAGATTGAATATCACCGATAGGTGACATTATCGGCACGGTACATCGCTAAAATTGCCTCTACACTGCTGATAAGAGGCAGGTTTTGAGGATAATCGATAGGAAAAGACAGTGCCGATAAGATGCGATTTCCCACGAGCGCTTGTAAATTTCTCCGGCGGGCCTAATACCCCACCTGGAGTAATCCTCTGGATGATCTCTCATATGGCTCGCAGACTTCAGGGAGCCGGTCACATTTCTGCACGCTGTTTCGTCAGAGAAGTGAAGGACGAAAATGCGACGGTACGCTAGCGAAAACGCGCTGGCTCCAGTCCAATAAGAAGAACACAGAACACGTTCTGTTACGATACGTGAAAGGCAGATGATAACCATGGCAAACGAGAAAATTTCGATGTTGACGATAGCGGTCACCGAGATGGCAAAGGCCAAAGCATTCTATGCGGAGCAGTTAGGCTTCCGTGTGACCAAAGACTTCGGACAGCGCGATCAGCACTGGGTCTCTCTTGAACTTCCCGGAGGAGGTGCCTCGCTCAATCTGACCACCATGCATGAAAACATGCAGCCTGGGACGATGAAGCTCTATCTTGCGACTTCGGATCTTGAAGCGGCGTACAACGAGCTCAAAGCAAAGGGGGCCAAGGTCAACGAAGTGAAGGATGATCTGTATGGCCCAGGCTCTGGCGTCAAGTGGTTTGAGATCAGTGATCCCGATGGCAATCGCTGGCTGGTGGTTCAGGCTTAGTTGCCCTGTCTCGGCTGGCGGCCCTCACGCCGCTGCCGACCACTTCCACTGCCTCACCGATGCTCACCAAACAGGTTGGTGAGCATCGGTGAGGGAACGCAAGACGGATAGCTCGGTGCGAACCCAGACCATGAGCGGCGTCGTACTGAACGGTCTGTCGGCAGATCTTGAGAGAGGTTCTTCAAGAGATTTTCGGCCTTCTCTCGTTACGGAAAGGAAAAGACGTGGTATGGAAAAGAGCTATCGCGTCACGGCATACGTTCGTTTCAGTAATACCATGAATGCGTTTCTGGTGCGCCTAGGTCTACAAATGGGCAGCACATCGCTGCTGAGCGTTCGCGGGCGTAAAAGCGGCAAATTGATCGAGACACCCCTCTCCCTTTTTGTCCAAGATCACCAGCGGTATCTCATTGCTCCGTACGGGATCGTCAATTGGGTACGCAATCTTCGCGCGGCGGGCGGAGAAGCGACCCTGACGCGGGGACGACAGACAGAAAGCATTCGAGCAGTCGAATTGGAACCAGCCGCAGCTGCGCGGGTGTTTCGAGAAGCCGTGCGCATGGGTCCTGATGGTATTCCTCCGCTGTTTGTCAGCATGTATCGTCATTTCGTCCTCAGCAAGTACTTGAGCATCGCTGTCGATGCGCCCCTGGAGGATTTTGAGCGCGAGGCTGTGAATCACCCGGTTTTTCTCGTCACAACTGCTTACAACTCACCCTTGGAAGAAGGCTCTCATGCGCGGCAAGCGATGCAGGCGAATGAGAGAAGTTTGTGAATGAATGGATAAAAAGGGAGCCTGTTCGTGCTCGATTCCCTCAAATTAACTATCGAACGTCACCCATTGCGTTCCAGTGCCTTTCTGCGATTATGGTTGGGGTTAAGCATCTCCTATGTTGGAGATCAATTTACCACCATTGCCTTGCTCTGGTTCGTCTTACAACTCACCGGGTCTGGGGTAGCCATCAGCCTGATCCTGCTGTGTTTTCAACTCCCGGGCATGGTCACAGGACCACTCCTGGGAGCGGTCTTGGATCGCTGGCAACCTCGCCTGGTGATGGGATTTGACAACTGCGCGCGTGCTCTGCTGATCGGAGCCATTCCGGCGCTCGCATGGTCAGGAATGTTGCAACTCTGGCAGATCGCTCTCCTGGCATTCTTGGCGGGTACGCTCTCCCCCGCTACCGGCGTGGGCATGCGTGTTCTTTTGCCGCATCTCGTTCAGGAGGATGCACTTGAGCGGGCGAATGCCCTGACCTCAACAAGCTCGCAGTTTGCGTTTCTGGTTGGACCGGTGCTGGCAGGTATCCTGGTCACACACATTGGAGGGGCATATGCGCTTTTGGTGGACGCAGTGAGTTTCCTGCTCATGGGACTCCTCGTTTTTTCTCTCCCTTCCATCTCGCGTGCTGAGCACCATGCAGCGCCCGCGACGAAAACGAACTGGTTGGGTGGCTTTGCTCTCCTCACGCGTTTCAAGGAGTTGCGTTTGCTCACGAGCTTATCAGTGGTGTTCTTCTTCTCGTATGGCCCTCTGGAAGCAGCGTTGCCTCTCTATAGTGATCGGATTCTCCATGCAGGGGCCCAGGGATATGGCCTGCTCTGGACAGGTTTCGGGGTGGGGGCACTGGTCGGAGCGCTTTGCACTGGTTTGGTTGCTGCGCGAGCCCGACCAGGAATCACGCAACCGTTGATCGCCATCCTGTGGGGAGGCTTCCTTTGCCCACTGATGCTGTTTCATTCGCTATCCCTCGCGCTGCTGTGTCTGGCCCTAGGCGCGTGTTCCTGGGCACCGTATCTCCCGATCGAAGCTTCACTGTTGCAGCGGCTGGTCGAGCCCTCCATGCGAGGGCAGGTGTTTGGGATCCGTCTTGCCTTAACGACTGCCGCGGCTCCACTTGGCACATTGGTGGGCGGACTTCTTCTCCAATACCTCGCGCCCAACGTGGTCATTGGCCTTTCTGGTCTCGCCTGCGTCTTAGCCGGATTGGGAGGATTGGTTTCTCCCACGATGCGCGGTCTGGATGGGAAAACGAAAAGCGTGACCAGATGTGCACAAGAGCGGAGTGTTCAGCGATCTCGCGAGGAAGAGACGGCATCCCGTCGCTGATAAATCAGCACACAATTCCATACGGAGGCCAGTATGACCCATCCTTTCATCGTATGTAACAACCCCCTCATTCATCTGGTAAAGCAGTACTCAGATGAAGCGAAAGCTACAGCCAAAAAGGCAGTGTCTGAGTACTGTAGGGCCAGAAATCAAGATCTGCCCAAAGCTGGGGAGGGACTCAAACTCTTTACTGCCGAGTATGAACGCACCACGCCGTTTTGTACCGTGCAAGAACAAGCCTTTGCTCTTCTCAATCGGCAACGCTTAACGCGTGTTGCCGAGTATATGGTCAACGAGGCGAGCTGCGATGAAATCGCCTTTGAATGGGAGCATATTGACTCCATGGCCTAGCGCTTCAAGCAACATCTCCGTCCCCTCTTGCGCGCCATCGATCTCTCTGCCACCCGAGTCAACGCGCCCATCCAGGAGCCATCCACTTTCTCAAGACCGCCTTTCAAGAAGACCGCTCACTCCGCCAAATCGCGTCGGTGGATTTTCCCACCGATTTCTTTCCCGCCCGAGATAAACGGTACCTCTACCAGCGGAATGAAACCGGTCAGAAACGCATCATCCCCGACCGCTATGAATTTCTGGTCTATCGTCTGGTGCGCCATCGACTTGAAGCAGGCGATCTCTTTTGCCGCGACAGTGTCCAACGAGCACCGAGCCAAACCAACCATCCGATCTTTGAGATGTTGCCTCAGGTGAACATCAGTAGTGTGCTCCACTTTGTAAATCACCACTGTCACTTCATGACGTGCTTCGAGCATGTTCTGGGACGGTACAGCAAACAGGTTGCCGATGAGCGCATTCTAAGCGCCTGTCTCATTGCCTGGGCAACCAACATGGGTCTTGGTCGCATGGGTAAAATTTCGGATATCACCTTCGCCACACTGGCAAGCACCTCGGAAAACTTTCTGCGCCCCGAAACCCTGAAAGCGGCCAATGATTGCATCAGTAATGCCATCGCTGCTCTGACGATTTTTCGGTACTATGATATTGCCAACATGGTCCACTCCAGTAGCGATGGGCAAAAATTTGAAACAGCTCTTCCCATTCTCGAAAAAACAAGACATGCCAGGCTTTGTGGGAATACGACAATATTATTAGCAGCCTCTATTTGCTCGATTTTGTAGACTCGCCACTTCTGCGCAAGAACGTCCAGACTGCGCTCAATCGGGACGAAAGCTACCATCAACTTCGCCGTGCTGTTTTCTACGCCAATTTTGGTAAATTGCGCTTTAAGTTAGAAGATGACCAACATCTCTGGCATGAGTGTAGCCGATTGGTCACCGACTGCATCATCTACTACAATATGACCATCTTGTCGCAGTTGTGGGCACGCCAAGAGGCCACCCAGGACATGGCGCACATCTCCCCGGTGGACTGGCAACATATTAATTTCTATGGTTGGTATGAGTTTACAAAAGCGTCAGAGTCCATCAATATAGAGGAAATCGTCGAAGCCTTAGCACATTACCCCATCATCTCGATGTGGATGAAGGAGATGCCGGGTTGAAGCCGAGTACACCGTTTCGGGGAGTTATGCCCCCCCTAGTTCACATAATTGCATTGCGCCAATCCCAGATACATCACGTTTTGCTCACGCTTGTCTTCATTTAGCCCTTGCTTTTCGTGAAAATTTTGAGTAAGCTCTTTTGCTATAGCAACTTCACCAAATGAATATATTTTTAAAAGAAAGCAAAGGGGCATAACAGAATGAATGAGGAGCTTACTTCTCCCGTTGTACACCAGGAGGCACAACAGCCTGAGCAAGATAAGCTGTTACTGCAACGTCAGCGCCTCTTGCAAGAAGAAGCGCAAAGCGTGCTGAAGGAACTGAACTTGATCGAATTACTCAGTGCAGAGGGCGTCGTCAGGCAAACGGGCAGCACGGTTCTAGGATTGATGGTCTGGCGCGACATCGACCTGCAAGTTTCTAGTCCGAGATTGAGCATTGAGCGTGCATTCGAGATCATGCATCCACTGTTGACACATCCACACGTCAAGCAAGTGCGCTACTTGCATCAAAGCGATCACTTCAAGCTCGCTGACTTAGATGAGCGTTATTTTTTTATGGTGTACTATGAGCGCCCTGGACAGGCTGAATGGAAGCTTGATATCTCCTTCTGGCTTGGCGAAGGAATTCGCCCAGAACCGCTTCATGACGCTATTGAGCAACAACTGACGCCAGAAACCCGGCTCACCATTCTTCGGATCAAGGATGTGTGGTATCAACTCCCCACCTACCGGGTCGAGGTAGCCAGCACAGATATCTATGACGCTGTCTTACAGCATGGGGTACGCACCCTCAACGAATTTGATCAGTACCTCGTCGAACGCGGAAAACCCGCGCGTCCCAAAGGCCTCTAGTTTTTCCCTGGCAGGATCTCCCAAACAAGTGCCCACCTGTCTTCCAGGTGGGCACTTGTTTGGGAGATCCTGCCAATTTCCCGCCCCCGGATACAATCAGTTACGCAAACAACACTTCGATTGTCTGCTCATTAGCGGTGGCGGCGAGGTTGATGCTGACTCGGCGCTGTTCGTGGTCGTAATACCAGGCAATAGGCTGATCGCCTAGATTGATCTCTGCTGGCGCGGTGGGGACTTCGCGCAGTTCGAGATGCAGGCGCTGGCGCGTGGGGGCAAAGGTTCCTTCCTGTTCTCCCAGGGTGACACGAATTTGCTTTCCATCACATTCACAGTGGATGGTGCGCCGGGAATATTCGCCTTCGATATAGGCATATCCATCACCTGTATCTTCATAGAGCATGGCGTCGCCGTTGCCAGGTGCGGGATAGAGGATGAGGGTCAGAGGGTCGGATGGGGCCTGACCGACGTAGTTCATGGCGGGCCAGAGCGGGATGGCGGTGTTGGCCCGGACATAGAGGGCGGGTTGCCCAAGGGGGGCGTGCGCGAGGATATGCGTTGGACCCTCGAAGCGCTCGCCGGTCCAGTAGTGGGACCAGGTGCCTTCGGGGAGATAAACATGGCGATACTCGGCGCCGGGACGCGTGATGGGCGCGACGAGGAGGGCATCGCCGCAGAGGAACTGATCGCTTGCGCCATAGGCATCCTTGTCCTCGGGATAGCACCAGAAGAGGGGGCGCAGCAAGGGCGTGCCTGTGCGATGGCACTCCTCGAAGAGGGTGTAGAGATAGGGCAGCAGGCGCTGGCGTAACTTGAGGAGACCACGAATAGTAGAGGTGTAGGGTTCGCCGAAGACCCAGGGCTCCTGGTGGCGCGTCTGCTTCTCCGAGTGGTTGCGGCAGAATGGCTGGAAGAGGCCGAACTCCGTCCAGCGTGCCAGCAGTTCCCCGCTCGTGTCGCCATAGAAGCCACCGACATCGGCTCCGGCCCAGCCCACGCCTGAGAGGCCCAGGTTCAGCAACTGCGTCAGACTCATTGCCAGGTGTTCCCAGGTCGAGGAGTTATCGCCTGTCCAGATCAGGGCGTGGCGCTGCACTCCCGCGTAGCCGGAGCGCGAAATAACAAAGGGTCGTTGCTGGGGTCGCAGGCGTAAGAGTCCTTCGCGCGCGGCCTGCACCATCAAGGAGCCATAGGCGTTATGCACCTGTGTGTGTAGCCGCGCCTTCCCGCCGCCTGGGTGAATCACATCTGACGGCATAGTTGAGTTGAGGGGAATAAAGAGCGCAGGCTCGTTCATGTCGGACCAGATACCCGTGATACCAGCGTCGAGCAGGCCCTGGTGGAGGTCGCCCCACCACGCACGCGCCTGCGGATTAGTAAAATCGGGGAAGACACAGACGCCCGGCCAGACGGCATTCTGGTAGTCGTCTCCCTGGGGGGTCTTACAGTAGAGATCACGCTCGCGGCCCTCGGTATAGACCTCGTAGTTCTCATCGACTTTGACGCCCGCATCGACAATGCAGACGACATGGAAGCCCATCTCACGCAACTCAGAGAGCAGGCCCTCGGGATCGGGGAAGCGCGTATTATCCCAGGTGAAGACACGGTAGCCATCGAGGCAATCAATGTCGAGGTAGAGAGTATCGCAGGGAATATCGCGCTCACGGAAGGCGCGCGCCAGGGAGCGTACCTCCTCGGCGGTCTCATAGCTAAAGCGGCTCTGCCCATTGCCCAGGGACCAGAGCGGGGGAAGTGGCGTGCGGCCTGTAAGCTCGGTATAACGCTCCAGAACGGCCTGCGGTGTGGGTCCACAGAAGACATAGTAGACCAGGTCGCCGTTCTCCGTGCCAAACCACGAGCGCTGAGAATCCTCATGCGCCAGGTCAAACTCGACGCGTGCCGGGCTATCCAGGAATAGTCCCCAGGTCTGTCCATCGGCCATCACCATGGTAAAAGGAATCGAGACATACAGGTTATTTTGCAGGGCGGTATGACCACGTGGTGGATCAATATTCCAGAAGAGCTGGTGGGTCCCTGTTTTCTCCAATTCGCCTGTGCGCTCGCCACAGCCAAAGTAGCGCGCTCCCGGCTGATGCTGCTTATAGACGCGCGTGGGTGTGCCAAGGATGGCGAGCGGATTGACCATGTCGAGAGATGGCGCCTGCTCGGGGGGCAGCCAGCCCATGCCAAGCTCTGGATCATCGATCGCGAAGGTGCGACCAGCCTGGTCGGTAAAGCCGATGCGCAGAGGATCTAGCGAGAGATGCGCGGTCGCAACAGAAGTAGCGATAGTTACTTCGCCCTCTCCCTCCCTGATCGTCACAGGACCAGGTTCCCAATCCCAAAATACCACAGCCTCGGAGCCATAGCTCGCGGGGCGACCATGCGGGAAGAAGCCCACGCGAAACAGGTCTGAAGCTAGCGCAGTAACTTCGACTGTTGCTGAGCCAGCGCGCAAGCACACCTTCGAGGTGGTGGTTTCGAGCATGGACGCGGTCCCCAGGACATGATAGCCCAGGGGGGAGAGAGAGATGAGATGAGCGCTTGTGGTGGCTGGCGTTGCCATCTCCATAAAAGTGTTTTCCTTTCAAAGCACGTTGTGGTGGGATGAGCGCTACTGACGTACGCACCTACGCCTCCGGGACAGAGTACTGGCACCCAGCGTAGGCGCGTACGTCAGTAGCGCTCTTTCTACAGCGCGTGACTAGGCGCTGTAGAGTTCGATACCGTTGATAAAGGGATTGTCCGCGCCGCCCTGGGTAAAGGCGATCACGACCTGTCCACTGCTATTAGCTGTGACTGCAAACGACTTCTGTACCGCCGTTTTGTAGCCCGCCGTAGCATAGACATCAAAGGAACTGAGAACCTGGCTGCCATTAACGGCAACGTTGAACTTGCGCTGCCCCGCCGCCTGGAAAGAGAGTTCCGCCCAATCGAGCTTGAGTGTATAAGACTTACCAGCCGTGAGGCCACTCAGAGTATAGGTAAAGGAACTATTCCAGCGGCAAGTCTGCCAGACCGCCTGTGGGGCAGCATTGCTCACACCACTGGTATTGATCGAGGTCGAGGTATCCGAGAACTGATTGCCCTGGTCATAACCGGTATCGGCCACGAAACTGCCCGAGGCCGAACCGCCCGCGTTAATGGCGCTCACCAGCGTTCCCGTGGGAGGCGGGTTGCCCGAGGGTTTCCAGATAGCAATGCCGTTGATGAAGGGGTTGTCCGCACCGCCCTGGGTAAAGGCGATCACGACCTGCCCACTACTATTGGCCGTGGCGCTGAATTGCCTGACGAGCGCCTTCTTGTAACCAGCCGTGGCGTAGACATCAAAGCTACTCAAGACCTGGGTGCCATTAATGGCGACATTAAACTTGCGCTGTCCTGCTGCCTGGAAGGAGAGTTCTGCCCAATCCAGTTCCACTGTATACGTGTTCCCAGCAGTCAAACCAGGAATGGTATAGGTGAAGGAGCCATTCCAGCGGCAGGTCTGCCAGACCGCCTGCGGCGCGGGGTTACTCACGCCACTGGTGTCGATGGAGGTTGAGGTATCCGAGAACTGGTTCCCCTGGTTAAAGTCAGTGTCGGCCACGTAACTTCCGCTAGCACCACCACCCGCGTTAATCGCCGTCACCAGAGTTGGCGGGGTCGGCGTGGGCGTTGGAGTCGACGGAATTGGCGTGGGCGTATTCGTAGGCGCCGGGGTTGGCGTATTGGTCGGAACCGGCGTTGGAGTTGGTGTACCGCCGCCTGGATTCCAGATCTCGATGCCGTTGATAAAGGGATTATCCGCACCACCCTGGGTGAAGGCAATCACGATCTGTCCGCTGCCATTAGCCGTAGCCGCGTACTGCCTGGCAATCGCCTTCTTGTACCCAGCCGTAGCGTAGACGTCAAAGGCGCTCAAGACCTGGCTACCATTGATGGCCACGTTGAACTTACGCTGGCCAGCTGCCTGGAAGGAGAGCTCTGCCCAGTCCAGCCGGACAGTGTAAGAGGCATTGGGCGTCAAACCAGGAATGGTATAGGTAAAGGAACTGAACCAGCGCACAGTCTGCCAGACCGCCTGCGGCGCGGGACTGGCGACACCACTGGTGTCGATAGAGGTTGAGGTATCTGAGAACTGATTACCCTGATTGAAATCAGTATCGGAGACATAGCTGCCGCTGGCACCGCCGCCCGCGTTAATCGCCGTCACCAGAGTGCCGGAGGGAGGCGGGATAGGCGTTGGGGTAGGCGTGGGCGTCGACGGAATAGGTGTGGGCGTATTCGTGGGCGCCGGGGTCGGCGTGACGTTTGGCGGAGGGAAACCACAGGTCTGCGGCGTCGGACTCCAGCCGGTGTTACCCGTGCCCATAGTTACATTCCACGAACCCGAGCTCTCGCAGCTCTCCATACCGCCGATACTCAGGTTGCTAGCCGTGACGTTTGTAGCCGAACCTGTGACGGTATTTACCTTGTTGGAGAAGGCAAACATGGCCCCGTTGATATTCACATTGGACATGGCAACGTTGCTCACAGAGTTGCCACCGTCAAAGGAGATCGCGGCAAAGTTGCTATTATCGATCTCATCTCCTGAGACCGTGAAGGGGGCATTAATCGCCCCATTGTCGGCCCAGAACATCAGCGCACCAAATTGCTGAATGCCCTGGTCGCCCCAACCCGCGACCTGGTTTATAGTATTGTTAGAAACAGTGGTAGTGCCGCTAAAGTTCACGGTTGGATTGCCGAAATTTTCGTAATCCAGCATGATGCCACCGCCGCGATACTGTGAGCCAGTGACCACGTTGTTGGTCACGCTATTGCTCACACCACCATAGAGGGCGATTCCATTAGCAACATAGTTCGACTGGATCGTGTTGTGATCGAAGCTATCGTTGCTATCACCAGTAGCAGGCACGTTATCCGAGGACGACCACATCGCCAGGCCATCATCGCCCGTACCACGGATAATGGTCTGCGAGACGCTGGAATTGGTAATGTTGCGATGGAAATTAATACCATCGGCAAGCGTGCTATCGATGCGACTACCACTGATTGTCAGGCCACTAAAGGGGCCATCGAACCACATACCAACCTTGGTGTGCTCGATCCAGACATTGGCGATACTAGAATTATTGAGGGAACCACCCATGCCATTATCCTGGACACAGTCGACGCGGTTCGAGATCTGGCCCTCAACGGCGAAGTTCGAGAGGTGGACATTGGAACTGGTACTGCCGTCATAGGCATCGTTACCATAGACGCCAACGCCCGTGCCAGTGCTACCATTGGGTGGCCCCTCCAGGACCGAGTACCAGGAGCCCGCACCTGCCAGGGTGACATTATTCACCAGGATATGGCTGGTAACCAGGAAGGTCCCCTGGGGAATCCAGACGCCTTTGCCCTGGGACGCGCCAGCATTGACAGCGTTCTGGATGGCCGTCGTGGCATCCACCGCGCCCGTGGGATCGGCATTATATGGCGCATCGGTAACCGAGATATAGCCCGAAGGCTCGCTCAGCGGAGCCGCCACCTGCTGGAAGTCGGCGACATCGATGGCATACCAGGGAGCAGTATTCTCGGAGTCGACCTGCAGCTTGACATTGGTGCCAGCCGCCATCTGTGGCAAGAGCACATGCACCTCATCAAACATGTGGTGCGGCGTGCCGCCAGGGCTCTTGGACCAAACATTGCCATTACAATTCGAGAAATCGGGGGCACCATACAGCCAGGTATACTTTGAGGTCAGTTGCAGGTCTTTCGACTGCTTAACACCATTAATATATAGGCTGAGTGAGGCATTGATCCCCCCACCACCAGGTGCATCAGGGATACTATAGCGCAGATTGATTGAATTGGCCGTGACCGACTGGGGCAGGGTAAACTGCACATACTGTCCCTGAGTTAAACGCACCGCTTGGCGATCCACAGCATCCGAGGCCAGGCTCCCCAGCGTAAAGTCCGGGCCGATAATGCTTCCATTTGTGGTAGCGCTATGGGCCTCCATCTCGATATAGGGCAGCGTGGCACCCGAGCCTCCAGTCGCATTTGGCACCGCGCTATTTGCGCTCTTCGTGCTCTGTAAGGTTGAGGCGTACGCCGCGGACGAGAGTATCCCCATGGTACTGAGGAATAAAATGCAGAGAGTAAACGTCCCTATAAACTTCGTGCGCCTTCTTCGCTTTGCATCCTGCATTGCGCGCATTCCTTTCCAGGCTTCTTGCTCACACATACCGCCAGCCTGAGAGACGGTATGGCTGTGTACAACGATGTAACATCCTGTCAACAAATGCCTCTAGCCTGTGTTTCTCTTGACAAGACTCACTGTCAAGCGTACAGGTAAAGAGCACAGCAGTGTTGACGCCTGCTTCTAGCGGGGGCAATCCTCCTTTCAATGACTAACTAACCCCTCCAAGGGGGAAACGCCCCCTCGGTAGGGGCCCGGTTTAACGCGTCCAAATGCCATTCATGGCAGTGCGGCGTAAGCCTCTTTTTGTGAAAGAAAGAGTAACCCATTACGCGACATGGTACATGAAAACGCTTTGGGCTGCGCCCACAGGCGATTAGTCGCCTGTGAACGCGGTAAACCGGGTCCCTACCGAAGGCAGCACACCTTAGCAGAATATAAATCGGGCACCTATAGTGGGAAGATTATCCCTTCAGTCCGGTCAGATTGATGCCGCGAATAATCTGTCGCTGGAACACCAGGAACAGGATAATTGGCGGGACGCTTGCCAGCGCCAGGCCAGCCATCAGATAAGTAAAAGGTAGGGGAAAATTCGAGTTGATCCCCGATTGGCGAAAGATAGCCACACTTAATGGCTGGAGATTACTATCAGTCAGCACGAGTAGAGGCCAGAGGAAATCCTTCCATGAGGCCACCACAGTAAAGATTGTCACCACGGCCAGGGCTGGGCGCGAGAGCGGAAGCATAATGCGCGTAAAGAGTTGCCAGGCATTGGCACCATCCAGGCGCGCGGCGTCCGTCAACTCGGCGGGAATGCTATCAAAGAAGCTCTTGAGCACCAGAATATTGAAGGCACTGGCCGCAGAGGGGAGCCAGACCCCGGCCCAGTTGTTCATCAGCGAGATATGCAGCAAGGGAAGGTCGCTGATGTTGACGAACTGCGGGATCAGGTAGGCCACTGGGGAACCATCAGTGTGCAGAAGAAGCTAAACTGGATAATGCCCTTACCTGCCGGATTCAGCTTGGAGAGCGAGTAAGCGGCTGTTGCCGATACCACGAGCTGCAATATTACGGCTCCCACCGCCAGGGCAAGGGTATTGCCAAAATAGAGGGGGAAGCTTAGCACATTCCAGGCATTGCTATAGTTATCCCACAGGGGATGCGCGGGCCAGAGAGTGGGCGGGGTCTGAAAAATCTCAGTGCTTGATTTGAGCGCGCCAGTATACATCCAGTAGATCGGACCCAGCGTAATCACCGTCGTGCCCAGGAGCAGCACAAAAATCAGCCAGTAGAGTGCGCGTCCAGTCGGGCGCCTCAAAGAAAGCGGCGAGACCAGCGTACGCTCGCTCATCTCCTCGGTGGAGCGTTCCCGGCGAAACCAGCTCTTTTTCGCCGAAGCAGGCGTCAATGATGGATTCTGGATAGGCAGGGCCATGGCTTAATCTCCTTGCATCAAACGATTGGTCATCCGCATATAGATCACTGCGAAGATGGCCAGTACCAGGAAGAGGAGCACCCCTAACGCACTCGCGCTACCAAAGTCGGCGTCCTGGAAAGCATAGTTATAGATTAAGAGGAGCACACTCACCGTCGCGTGCTGCGGACCACCACCCGTGATTGTAAATGGCTCAGTAAAGACCTGCATCGTACCAATGACCTGTAAGACTAGCATGAGAAGCATAATAGGGCGAATGGCGGGCAACGTCACATGCCAGAGTCGGCGCCAGATGCTCGCGCCATCAATCTCAGACGCCTCGTAGAGCGTGGCTGAGACTCCCTGAAGCGCCGCCAGGTAGATCAGCATGGTGGAACCAGCATTACACCAGGTCGCGATCACCATCAAGGCCGGGAGTGCGCTTCCTGGCGTCTCCAGCCAGAGACCACCGGGAAGATGTACCAGGCTGAGCAAAGCATTCAAGAGGCCAGAATCGGGATTATAAATCCAGCGCCAGAGAAAGACTGTTACAATTGGCGGCAGCATCACCGGCAGGTAAAAGGCCAGGCGGAAAAAGCCCTTACCATGGCGCATCTCGTTAATCAGCAGCGCCAGCACGATGGGAATCACATAGCCGAAGAGTAGCGCGTAGAACGTAAAGGCGACAGTATTGCGCCAGGCCACGGCAAAGAGCGGATCAGTGAGCACATGGTGATAGTTCGCCCATCCTACCCAGGCAGGGGGATTGATCATATCGATGCTCTGAAAACTGATCGCGAACCCTAGCACGATGGGATACCAGACAAAGAACGCGAAGACCAGTAGCGCGGGCAGCAGAAAAAGATAGCCGCTGAGATTACGCCGAAAGACTAGCAGTAACTTCCGTCCCACCTGTCGCTCCTGCCCAGAAGCCGGGGCACGTTTGGGTGTCAGCATATTGCGCGGTGGCAATGCGGGCTTACGGAGAGACAAGGGGGACGGCGAAGACGATGGCAGCCCCATAACATAGCTCCTTTCGGGATTTTAGCGACCAGGCGGGAGGAAAAACGCCTCACCCCGCGAAGGGCAGAGACACTCTCCTCTCGCCTATCAAACTAGGAGGCCGACTGATCGAGAACCTGCTGGAACTGCTGCGCAGCCTGGTCGAGCAGTTTCTGTGGGTCAGCACTCGCGTTCGTCAACACAGCTTGTACCACCGGGTCGAGCGCGGCGTACATTTTCTGTGTCTCTTTGCGTGGCTCCGGACGCAGCGTAGCAGTCGATTTGTTGAAAGACTGGTAGTTCTGCAAGGGCGCATTGGCATATTTAGTCGTAAGCTCGTTTACCTTCTGTTGGAATTCGCCGGTAAAGAGCACGTTAGCAGGACCACCCACGACCTGTCCAGAGGCCGATTGGGTCGCCAGATTGCTCTCCATCACATTCAGGTCAAAATTGTTGTAGATCACGTAGTCGAAGCCAGCCTTAATCTTCTCCTTCGACGACTTGGGATTGAAGATGAAGATGTTGCCTCCGGTCAGGGCCGCATTGCCACCGTTCTGTGGCATGGGGCCAATACCGAAGTCATCCAGGTTCGCCTGGTACTGCGACTTCAGGGTATTGAGCTGGTCGGGCGCCATTACAACCATCGCCACCTTGTTTGTAGCCAGCAGTTGGAGCGTATCGGCCTGGGTAAAGAGCTGCTGCTTCGTCAAGGACTGATCAGTAAAGCGCATGTCCTTGAGCATTTGCAGTACACTTACACCCTTGTCACTGTTGAAAGTGGCCTTCGTCCCATCAGCAGACTGCATGTCCCCACCCGCGGTATACATCCAGTTGGTAAAGTGCCAACCGCCCTGGTTGCTCGTGCTCGTCTCGGCATAGCCCGCCACGGATGAGCTCTTCAACTGCTTGGCGTAGCCACGGAACTCCTCCCAGGTCGTGGGGGGCTTATCGGGATCGAGTCCGGCGGCTTTAAACATCTTGCGGTTATAGTAAATACCCAGAGCATACCCACTGACGGGCACGCCATAGATCTTGCCCGTGGCGGCATCAGTGGCAATAGATGCGATGCCTGGATTATAGCTGCTCCAGTACTGCCAGCCCTTCGCCAGGCTGGTAATATCCGCCACAGCGTGCTTGCTAATCAAGAGCGGCGGCTCAGTAAACCAGCTCTCCTTAACGTCCTCCGACTGTCCAGCGGCCAGGCGTGCAAAGTAGGTGGTAGGATCGTAGGGATCGTTCTTGCCAACGATCTTCTCGCCTGGGTGGGTCTGCTCAAATTGCTTGACACCCTGGTTAAATACGTAGACAGCGCCCTTATTAGCGGTAGGGGGTAAGGTGTCGATGGTCGCCGTCACCGTCGAGTCCGCGCTTGAGGTTGTCGTTCCACAAGAAGCCAGGAACTCCAGGCCAAGAGCTCCCGCACCAACGGCGGCAGAACCCTGCAAGAAACTCCTGCGATTGAGAGAGGAGCGGAAGTTGAGCTTCGTGCCCATGAAGAGACCTCCTTGAAAAAGAGCATGTCATATCTACGTCATGTTGTAAGCATGTATTAAAGATGGCTTCAGCATGACCATAGACAAAATGAATAAGAGAAACAGTTACTGCTTAGATTGAGAGAGCCTTGAGAGAGCCAGTGGTAGTCGCAACTAGAGGTGAGGGTGAGCGAAGAACCACCTGTGAGTTGCATGTAGCGTGCAGGAAGCCTGGTAGCCCGAAGGGAGCCTGGTCCCTTTGAAGTGGCGCGGAGATAGTAGTAGCCTCATAGCTTTTTGAACCTCCTCGATGGTAGTATGTTCGTCCACCGTTGACGAAAAATAAGCAGCCCACCAGGTAAGTGTTCTATGTTCTTATTCCGAAACCCAACGTCACTCTCGTGACTAGCGATCCGCGCTCAGTATTTCGGATAAGTAGTAAGGTAAATCAAGGGTAACGTTTACCTTTTGTTTCCTTGCTGAAAAGGTAACATAGAAAATCTCCAATGTCAATGGTAGAAGTAAAGGAAAATTTTACCCTCCAATTCTCCATTATCTAATTGACGCCGATTGACAATCCAGAAAAAAACAGGTACTATTAGCGCAACCAATTAAGGTTATCGTTTACCTAAATCGACGGGAAGGCATGTGTAATGGAGCAGCGACAGATTAAACGTTCAACCATGGCGCAAATCGCAAAGGAGGCGGGAGTCTCGACGACCACAGTTTCTAAGGTGCTCAACCAGCTTCCCGGCGTAGGCGCGCAGACCCGAGCACGTATACAGCAGCTCATCGAACAACACGACTATATTCAGAATCACGCGGCTCGCCATCTTCGCAAGGGGCAGAGTGGACTGATTGACCTGGTAATTATGCGCCTGGAAGGCGGCTATGACCTTGGCATCATGCATGGTGTGCAGGATATGCTGGAGGAGAGTGGGCATAGGCTTGTGATCTTCGCAACCCATGAGAACGAAGATACCGAGATTTTATGGTTGCGACGCCTGCTTGACCGCTCCACTGATGGCGTCTTATTGCTCCTGCCCTACGAACGCCTCGGCATCGCTAACGCGCTGATGGAGCAGGGTATTCCCTTTGTCTCCATTGGGGATCGCAACGAGCCTACCACGGCCTTCCCCACCATCGGGTCCACGATCTGGCTGGGAGGCTATACCGCAACCGAATATCTTATTTCTCTGGGTCATAGTCGCATCGGTATTATTACGGGTCCGCTCCATCTCACCACCTCGCGTGCACGCCTGGCTGGGTATCGCGAAGCACTTGAGCGCGCGGGTATCCCGATTGATCCTGGCCTGATCTGCGAGGGCAACTATATGCTGGGCGACGGCATACAACAGACATATGCCCTGCTCGATCAGCCAGAGCCGCCCACGGCGATCTTCGCGGGGAATGACGCACAGGCCGCGGGAGTCTACCAGGCCCTCTACCAGCGCAACATTCACATCCCCAATGCCATGAGTGTGATCGGTTTCGACGATGTGACGTATAGCGCCCAGATGTCTCCGCCCCTGACGACCATTCGCCAGCCACTGGCCGAGATGGGTAAGATGGCAGCCACTATGCTGCTACGCCTCATCGCCGGGCAGCAGCTTGAATCCAACCATGTCGAACTTTCAACCTCGCTCGTTGTAAGAGCATCCTGCGCGCCCCCGCGCCCAGGGCCGCTCATGGAAAAGTAACACTGGTCAAAAGATAGCAAGGAGGCTATTCTGATGAGCACTGCAATCACGCGCCTGGCGCGAGTTTCTGGCCTTGTCGCCTCATTTCTGGCGCTCCTCGTCGTACTGAGCGCCTGCTTCGAGGCCAGCAACGCAGTCAGCGCACCACCAGTCTGGAAAAACCAGCGTACCCAGCTCTTCTCCATTGACTATATGAACAACTGGAATATCTCAACCAAGGACCTCTACCTCGGGGCCAGCTCTCCCCAACTCGAAATGCTCCAGGGGACGCTCTTCACGAGCGTTGAGGACCCAGTAGCCTCACTCCACGTCTTGTATGCCGCACGCCCAAACAATACCGTATCCTCGCGCGATCTCATGCTTAAATTCTTTCTTGGCTCTTCACAACACCCCCTGCAAGCCTCCAGCCTGAGCACCATCACCCTCAATGGCGAACGCTGGTACCAGGGGTCCATAGAGAAGCAAGTCAAGCAGAGCGACGGCTCAACCCTCGCGGCCAAAGAAACGGTACTCGGCATCAATCATTCCATCAGTACCAACAAAACAGAACTCTATTTCATCATTTACCAGGACGCCACCAGCAGCTATGCAAAAACGTCCCACGATTACTTCGAGCGCATGGTAAAGTCCTTTCGCTTCTCGTCCTAACCCAGAGGCGCCACGTTGCAGGCACCCATTCCAGTTGCCCTCCTATGCAGGAGGCAACTGGAAGTGCTTCTTTACCGTAATTACTCACCAAATGAGCATAATCGGCACGCCGTGAACGTGGCGTCTATGCTGGGAAAATGTGGCTTTTTTAAGCAGTGACGCTTACCTCTTGCTTCATTCCCGCCTCGTAATGACCTGTCAGGTAACAGGCAAACTCGGGATGTGAGCCTCGCGTCGATGCGGGAAAGGTGTAATCTAGCGTCTTCATCTCGCCAGGCTGAAGGTTATCGAGGGAGACCAAGGCCATCTTGTCCATATCATCCATCGACATACCAGTCATACTGCCTTCGTCGGCAGGCAGTATCATAAATTCATGGCTGGTCTTTCCCTCATTTTTCACGGTAAAATGATAGCTCTTCCCCACCTCAAAGTGTGTGATCGACGAGGTGATGCTAAATTCACTCTCGCTCACCTGCACTGTTTGTGCGCTCCCCGATGAGGTCACGCCTCCACCGCAAGCTAGCAGTGCTATCCATAATACTGTCAGTACGCTGGACAACCAGAACATTCTCTTCATAATACTTACGCCTTCTTTCATACAAGACATATTCAACGCAACCATCCACCCATCAGGCAGGCATATGCGTATGCTCGCCATGCTCCGCGTGCTCTCCATGGCCATGCATACGCATGGGGTGCCTGATATTAAGGTACACCAGCACACCAACAACCAGCAGCGCCAGGATATTGAGTACAAAGGTATAGTCGAAGGAGAACATCGTGACCTGTTGCAGGAAGTGGGGATTGGCCGTGGGGATAAAATGCACTGCTGGGAAGAGGCGGTCTAGGCCTGAGAAGAGTGCATCTATTAGGATCGCCGTCACCACCATAGTTGTGAAGAGCACGCCTGTGATATAGGCCGCCAGTCGCCAGCCGTAATACTTGCGATAGATGTCGATGATGGGCAGGACAATCAGGTCGGCATACAGGAAGGCGATTGCGCCACCAAAGGTGATGCCGCCTGCAAAGAGGATCGCCGCCAGCGGGACATTACCAATGGAGCAGACAAAGGAGATGACCGCGATCAGCGGACCAACTACGGCGTTCTCGACTACCTGGAGTGGCGCGGGCACACCTCGAATAAAGAGGACATTCCAGAAGCTATTAGGTACGACCACCCCCAGTACGCCCGCGACAAGGAAACCAATCAGCATATCCTTCCAGATCATCGACCAATCCATCGCAACATAGTGTGCCACGTAGACCCAGCCCTGGCGTGAGCGAAATTTTTGCCAGAGCGTGCGTCCCGGCGCCAATTCGTCGCCGTGATCGTGCTCCTGCACCTTCCCCGTCTCCTCATGTATCCGCCCCTCCTCTACCAACTTACTTGGATAGGTTACCTTCACCAGTAGAGTCATCAAGGCTATAAGGATAACGCCCCCCAGCCACTCGGCCAGGGCGAACTGCCACCCCATCAACTGCCAGAGGACCAGGCCCAGTTCCAGCACCAGGTTGGTAGAGGCAAACATAAACGCCAGGGCCGGGATCAGGTGCGCACCACGTTTAAACATGCTTTTGGCGGCGGCAATGGCGGCATACGAGCAGGATGAACTCGCGGCGCCAAAACCTGCCGCCAGCGCGATCTCTCTCATGCCTGCGCGCCCCAAGACCTTTCTCATGCCTGCGCGGCTCACATAGGCCTGGATCATGCCCGAGACCAGGAAACCCAGCACCAGGCTCCATAAGACCTGCCAGGCCATTCCCACGGCGGTCAGCAACGCCTGGCCAATTACTGTCAGCAATGACATATCGCTCCCCCACTTTCACCATACAATCAACGTTGTAGGGTCCATGCTGGTATGGACTGAAGGCCGATATCCTCACACGAGGTCAGTCGCTTCGCTCACAGTCCATACCAGCATGGACCCTACTTTAATGGTAAGGCTTTGCCGCGATTAGCAAATGACTGCTTCTGGACGGGATAGCCCGCCTCGGACAGCTTCGCCTCAGCCTCCGCCAACGATAAGGTCTCAGCGTCATAGGCCAGGTATACCGTCTTTGTTAGTAGATCGACGTTTACACTTTCGACACCAACTAGATCGCTCAAGGTCTTCGTGATGGTCTGCACACAGTGATTGCAGCTCATCGCCGGAATAGATAAGGTTGTCTCTTTCTCTATCGCCATAGATCACACTCTCATTTCTTGCTAGAAGTTATTTACACCCTTACCCCGTGGGGAGGGGTATGCAATATGCAAAGTATATGCCCTTATGGAGACATATGTCAAGAAGGCATGATCGTTACCAGAGGGAGAGGCATCCCTCAGAACGTGGAGAAGAATATGCTCTTGTTTCGTTCCCCGTCGCCCTGCGTAAGTACTACTGACGTACGCGCCTGGCGTTATCTAGCCGAGAGGGAGACCCAGGCCGCCTCGGCCAGGGGTTCACGCGCCTCCTGCATTTCGCTGGCGACGCGCTCCCTGAGCCAGCGGCGCGTAAAATCGCGGCTGGGGCCGATGACGAGCGGGAAGTAAACCTTCTGAGGGAGGCGCTTGATCGCACCCGTTTCAACAAAGGGAGCGAGCCAGTGGAAGAACTGCGTGGGAAAGTCCTCCTCTGGAAGCATGACCTTGATCTTCTGGCATAGCACCCCTTGACGAGAATGATATTCTCATCAAGGCAAGATTCAACGTTATCAATGATAGGCGTTTTCAGCGACAACCCTTCTAGAAAGCGAAAAGGCAAGGTGGCTCAAAGTATTGCAAGGCAGGAGGAGAAGCGGGTTCCACGTAGAAACAGGCCCGTTTCACCACGCTATAAATGGATTGCGTTGACGAATACGACCCTGGGCATGCTCATGGCGACACCAGAACTCAGGCTCGATTGTGAGCATCGGCATCTTCTTCAGCTTGATTATACTGGGTCTGGCCTCCTCCCTGCCGACGACGCTACTACGCGGCCTGACAGCGGCGGGCTTTCCAGCGAGCGTGGCAGACCGAATCGCGCACCTACCGCCAACTTCAGCGCTCTTCGCGGCCTTCCTGGGCTATAACCCTATGGCGCAACTGGTGCCGGGCAAGGTACTCAACGCCTTGCCTACCACCGATAAGGCCAACCTGCTGGGCCATTCCTTCTTCCCGAATCTGATTTCGTCGCCGTTTGCGGTCGGCCTGCACAGCGTCTTCTACCTCTCGGCAGCCATGTGCCTGGTCGCGGCCCTCGCCTCCGTACTGCGCGACAAGCAACAGCTCGCTCGCCCGGTCGAGATGAGCGAAGAGAAGGTAGAGGCCACTATACACGCCACAGCAGACGCCGATTAAAGTGCTCCCGACCGACGCTACTAAAGTACGCGTCTACATATCAGGTAGGGGACATATCGCAGCTTGATATGTAGGCGCGTGCTTTAGCAGCGCGACCACTACAAAATAGAAAAGAGAAAAACATGACAAACATAACGCTAAAAGATGAAAAAACCGCCCTTCTGATCATGGACTATCAGAATGACATCCTGGCCAACATGGGCGAGAGGAAGGCCCCCCTCCTTGACCGGGCGACAGGCGTGCTGCAAGCGGCCCGCGAGGCCCATCTCCCGATTATCCACGTGGTTGTCCGCTTCCGCGAGGGCTATCCAGAGGCCAGCCCGCGCAATCGCGGCTTCTCGGCTATCCGCCAGACGGGCCGCCTGCTCGAAGGCACTCCTGGCGCGGAGATTCATGAGCGGGTCGCGCCCCTCTCTGGCGAGAGCGTCGTCACCAAGCGGCGGGTAGGCGCGTTTAGCACCACCGACCTCGAAGTCATCCTGCGCTCGCAGGACGTCACGAAACTGGTCTTGATGGGTGTCGCCACAAGTGGCGTCGTCCTCTCGACCGTGCGCTGGGCCGCCGACATGGACTATGAACTGGTCGTCATCGAAGACTGCTGCGCTGACGGCGACGAAGAGGTCCATCGCGTCCTGACCCAGAAGGTATTTCCACGCCAGGCCAGCGTCATCACCTCTGAGGAAGCACTCGCAGCCCTGAAGTAGGGGGCATGCGCTACTGATGTACGCGCCTACGCTGGGGACCGATCTCTCTAGCGTAGACGCATATTTGCCAAATTTTGCCTTATCCCCCATAATCGTTTGAGAAAGCCAAAAGCCATGGGGGATAAGAGCATGACAGAGAGCATACCTCCGTTTTATAGTCATCGCTATCTGCTGGCAGAACCATGCGCGGCCGGCAATCCAGTCCTCTCCATCTATCAATCGGATATTATTGTCTACAGCGTTGACCTGCGTGACTACTTGCTCACAGAGTTTGGGGATCTCATCGGCACTCCTACCCCTTATGGCTCTCAACTCACACAAGAGAAGTTCGCTCGATATCAGCAGATTCCCTTCTGGGGAGATTTCTTGTTCTAAAAAGGGCGTTTTACGTGCCACGTTTTGGTGCCTCATCCGATATGCACTATGAGATCTCAAACAAACGAGAGGGGCACACCATGCACCAGGGCAAAATTACCAAAGAACAGGACGCGATACATATCGCGCTCTATGATCGCCATATCTCCGCGCTCCTGCCCTATCTGGCCCGGCTTATGACGAGCCGCCAGGATATTGAGGATGTACTTTTTGACGTCTTTGTCGCGGCCCTGACAAGCCAGGCCTTCGCGCGCCTCACCCATCAGCAGCAGCGTGCCTGGCTCTACCGCGTCGCGCGCAACAAAGCTATCGATCACTATCGCCACCACACCGCCCTGACGATTGTCCCCCTGGAGGAGACGCGGGACAACCAGGACGAGGAACCCACACCCGAACAGCGCTTCCTACGCCAGGAACGCCATGTATTTCTGCGCAATGCCATTGCACAACTCTCTCCCCTCCAGCAACAACTCATCCATCTACGCTACCAAGAGAATCTGCGCCTGATAGATATCGCGGCCCGCCTACAGAAACCTGATGGGACGGTACGCAAGATGCTGGCACGCACCCTCAAGCAGCTACGAACGCTCTACGAACACCAGGAGAAAGGAGACAGCAATGAAACCATTTGAGGACATCCTGCCAGAAGAAGAGGGGAACGACCTTGTAGACCTGCTCCAAGAAGAACATCTCACACCTCTCGATCTCACGCCCACCGAACAGGAACAAATCACCCGGCAGGTACGTGAGCGCCTGTTGCAAACATCGCCTGATACCCTTCCGGACAAGGAATATGAGCCAGGCCAGGTCCTCATAGTTCCTGTTTCAGGACCACCAGCCACGCGCCGCCAGCGCCTCGTGCGCTTGATCAGCAGCCTCGTCGCTATCTTAGTGATAGGTGTGATCATTACATCAGCGCTCTTGCTCTTCATCCCACAAAAAACAATTATGACCGGTCCACCTGCTGGCCCGGTCAGAGCATCCGGCACCACATCTGTCCAGGCTGGCGGCTTCGAGATGATGCTTGGTATCACCCCTGGCCCCTACTTTATTAGCGAGATGCTTGAGGTTAACATCGTACTTACCAATCACACTTCAAAGACACAGAGGGTTGGTGTTCCCTTTGGAAATGGCTGTGGCTATGCTCCCGGCCTTAGCATAAAGGAGGATTTGCAGCCTGCCTTTGAACTTCCACCCATGGACCATAGCTGCCCACCAGGAGCCGGGCAGCATTTTCAAATTGCCCCTGGACAAACGCTGAGTGTGCATAAATACTTTGTCTTGCAGTGGAGTGGCAACATTATCCTGACGAGTTATGTAGAGTTTGACACGGGTACTAATGGCCTGACCAGGCCTACTCAAAGCCCGCTGGAAGGCCATTTGCCAACATTACACATCCAGGTCTCTCCTCAAGTGCCACAGGATCGCCAGCTTACCGCTCACGTTACAGCTCCGCGCATCACCGTTGATGCACCAGCTCCCGCTCGCGCGCACCTGCAATACCTCTATGACAAATCGTGTACCAACGACCGCACGGCATCCAACCCAATGGGAGACTCCTACGGTACCGGGAACTTTGGCTGGGAGGCGCTACGTGGCACCACACTAAATCTTCCGGGTTGTTCAATGAAGCATATCACCTGGGACTATGCCATCGGCGCTCCCGGCTACGCCGTCGCCTTCGGCAAAGCACAGTTAGATACTTAGAACAACCTCTCTAATCCACGAGTAATCTCGGCCAGCGGTTCGCGCTGGCTCTGGTACAACACATAGTAGCTGGAGCGTTCCGGGCACACAAAGCCCGCATCCTGTAAGAGCTTCAGGTGTTTTGAGATACCAGCCTCGGTCAAATTCAAGATGCCCGCAATCTCTCGCGTGGAACGCGGGCGTTGGCTGAGCAGTTGCAGGATTTGCAGGCGCGTCATATCGCCCGCCGCGCGCAGTAACTTGAGGAGGCGCTCCGGTGGCACTGGCGCGCTCCCCTCCTCCTGGAATTGCTGAATTGAGTAGACAAGGGCGACCAGCATATCCTCTTCAAATATGATGTGCAGCCGCGGCCAGACATACGCCGAGGGAACA
>NZ_BNJG01000007.1 GCF_016587375.1 Ktedonobacter robiniae | reverse complement strand
GACGGTGAAGAGGTGCTCCGTGATCTCTTTTGTGCCCTGTTTTGTGCTGGTGCTTGCTTGCCATAGAAGATGGGAACCATGTACCAGTCGACACAAGACATGTGTTGTCTTCTCGTGAAGTGCAGACAGAGAGCCAGGCTCCATCTGTTGCACGTGTAGCGCCAGCATAGCAGGATGGATGGAGGGACTCAACATCCACCCTGCTATCCCTTCTTATGCGCTGCGGTTCTTACGTATGGGAACGTATGTTCTGCTATAATACGGGTGAGCGGAGGCTGCGGTTACACGTTTTTCTCCACTTTCTCAAAAAGCGGCCTTTCTCTTGGAAAAAGAGAATAAAGCGTCCCTCATCTGCACCTCCATCTCCGGGCCGATACAAGCGCCGACGAAGCCAAACAGAAATTGCCGCTTCAAAGGTTGCTCGCCTGAGGCGTCAGGCGCGATATGAAGAAATGGTGACCCTTTACAAGCAAGGAATGAGTATCCTTGGCATTGCTGATCAATTGCGAATGAGCCGCAGTACAGTGCGCAATTTTGTGTCTGCAGGGGCTTTTCCTGAGCGCGCCACTGCTTTACGAACCAAGAGCCTGCTCGATCCTTACACTCCTTATTTGATTTCTCCCTCCAACATTCTGTAAATTGCAAGGTCTGAGGCTGAGATACTACATGATGTTATGGAGGTAGAGTGAAGGAAAAAGCTATCATTATTCTTGGAGAGGAAATGCACTGATTTTTTGCCAATCACTCACAGCGCCTTCAGTGAGATAGAGATAGAGAATGGTAGCCTCAAATGCATCCGTAAAGTGATCCCCTATCTTCTGTATGATTTCTTTTTTTGTCTCAACAGAAAAATCTCCATAGAGGAGACTGAGATGGGGCACATAATCGGTTTTTTTTGCGCTTGGAAAGAGTCTTCTTGCCTGTTGATAGGCGCTCAGTACCTCTGCCGAAGCTTCTACGCGCACAAATAGTGCCCTGTAGTAAAGGTCATTATAGTCGACATTTGTCAATTGAAGAGGATAAGGATGAAGCGATGACGCTAGTTCTTGTGCTTTCGTAAGGATCTCTTCCTCTTGTGCCTCTATACTTCCAATCAAGGTGACATGTGGGAGAAACGTCGGGGAAGAGTGGCGTTGTGCTAGTTGTGAAATAAGTCGCGAAAATTTTTGCGCTGTTGCTCCAGCTGGCATAAGCCACAATGAATACTTTCGCAGTGACATCTTGCTACTTCCTTTCGCTACTGCTTGAGAAACTGTGGGTAAAGGGTTATGCCCTTCTTTTTTTGCCCATGCGCGTCCTCTGTAAGCCAGACATAACGATGCGAGGCCTCTGGCAAGTCTAAGCGAATCGCGTCTAGCGCGTCTAGAAATTCCTGTTGGTGGGCCGTCTGGGGGCAGCGCTACTGAAACCCCTGCGAGATCAGAAACTCCATTAAATGGAGCGCAATCCTTCTGGACAGTGAGTGCTTTAACACCCGGCGCGGGAAGTCCCGTCTCCATTCATGGGACGGGATGAAAGCGCCGTCCCTTTCGGGCTGGGTGGGGGCCGACTCCACCCAGGTTGTTCTCACGTCCCCTGACACGCTTCTCTGGAGCCCCTGATCGTTCTGAGGGACAACTGAAGAGTAGGTATATCCGATTCAGGGCTTTCCAATTCTAATAAACAGAACATTGACCAAGGAGGATAAGATCAAGAGCCTGATCAACATGGGCGTTCAAGTAGCGCATCTGGCGAGCAACATTGCGAACGCCAAGGCGATCCATCAGACTCAATACGGCGCTATTGAGCTGAGCAAGCAAACTGGGAACGGATCCTGTACGGGTTTGACAGCGATCTTCCCCCAAAGTGACATCTCGCCGATGATGCAGCCGATTTTCGATGGCCCAGTGGTCTCTGGCGAGTTGGAGCATGCGTTGGGGAGGAGCCTTGCTCATCGAGAGACTGCTGAGCCCATAGACCACTTCGTGGCGAAGCTTTCCCGTTTTCAGGATGCGCGTCGTTCGTTCGAGGCGAAAGACTTGCTCGATGCCTTCCCAGTCCTTGCGAAACCAATCGTTGAGATCAGGGCTAGAGAGAAGCTGGCGATGTTCCAATCGTCCATGTCCTTTGTCCCAGGTCTCTGCCTGCTTCCAGCGCCGCCGATCAGGGAAAGCGTCCTCAAACAAATCAGCAATATCCTCTTGGAGGGTGGGCTGATTGTCCTTGGCAATGAGGAGATAGTCTCCTCTCAAGCGATGGATCTGCGCACAGAGGTCGCGTTGCGTATGCAGAGCGTCGAGGGTCAAAATGCGTCCACTGACCCATGATGGCGCCAACAAGGGCTTGAGGGCACTGATCTCATTTTCCTTCTCCTGCACATTGCAATGCCAAAGCACGATGCCAGTCGCCATTTCATAGCAACTGAGTTGGTGAACCGGATGGACCTCGTTGCTCGTCGCCCGTAGAGCTTTGCCATCAACAGCGACATGAGCGTGATTGGTCTGTAGGCTTGGAATGAGGAGGCGACTGGATTGCTCCCCACATCGAGCCTGAGCTTCCCAACGGATGAAAAATGCCGAAAGAAGCTCGTCGAGATGCTTGCTGTCTACCATCGCCAGGACATTGCAATAGGTCATCTGGCATGGCATTTGCTGGCGACGAAGTCCAAAGCGCTGTGCCAAAGGCACGCCATGATGACGAATCCAATCGGTGGCTCCACTGAGTGTCTGTTGCCCTGCGAGCTTGGCGAGCACAATCAGAGAAAGGACCAGAGCCAATTCGTAGCGTTTTCCTTGTTTGCGTCTCTTGTCTGAGAGGGCTTGCAAGGTGTGGTACAGCGAAGCTGCGGGAACCATTTCTGGGGGATGTTTCGCTCGTGTTGAAAGCGTCAATGTGGTATAGTCCATGCAGAGTTTTCCTTGAGAGATGATTTGGTTTTCGTATTCTACAAGGAAAACTCTTCTTTTTCATCACCCTTTTGAGAATTGGAAAGCCCTGATATCCGATTCTCCCCACTTGTACATCCTGCTCTTTTCTGGTATCATGCTCTGCATGCAAATGGTGAAAATTTACCAATTGAATCACCTGTCGCGCAAACAATTCCAATGCCTTAAAGCTGCTCAGATGGAAGCCGCACAGGTGTGGGATTGCTGTATGGAAACACGTAAATCTGCCCGTCTGGCCCATCTGCCCTGGCCAGGACGAGACGCGTTGCAGAAAGCCACCAAAGGGCGTTTTGCGCTGCACAGCCAATCGGTGCAGATGGTGGTTGCCGCCTTCCTTGCCAACGTCCAGACCACACGCCAGCTTCGTCACACCCATCCCCAGATGAAGATGAAGTATCCCTGGCGGATCAAACGTTTTTACCCCGTCAAGTGGCCTGCTCAAGCAGTGAGCAAAGAACATGGGCGTGTGGTCCTGCCCATGGGCAAAGGACGCCCATCCCTGGTCTTGCCCATTGCGTTGCCCAAACACAGCGGCGCGTGCAGCCTGGTCTGGAACCATGGTTTTGCGTTGCATGTGTGCGTCGAAAGATCACAGGCAGCAGAAGCTCCCGGCACGGTTGCAGCCACCGTCGACCTGGGCGAGATCCACCTTGCAGCTGTCACCACCACGACCAGCGAAGCCTTGATCGTCACTGGGCGCGGCATCCGTTCGCTCAAACGACAACGCCAGCAACAACTGGGCAAGATTGCCAAGAAGCAATCTCGATGCCAGAAGTCTTCTCGTCGTTGGAAGAGGCCGCAACGTGCGAAGAACAAGCAGTGTCGACGAGCAGAGCGGCGCATTCGAGACCTGCGGCACAAAGCCACTCGCAAGGTGATCGACTTCTGTGTGCAACACCAGGTTGGAACCCTCTTCATTGGCAATCCTCATGGGGTGCGTGACAAGAAGAGTGGCAGACACCACAACCAGCGCATGGCCTTGTGGGAATATGGCAAAGACAGAGACTATCTCACGCACAAAGCCAAAGCCGTCCACATCATGAGCTTCACTGGCTCGGAACGAGGAACCTCGAGCCAGTGTCCTGCATGTGGGCACACACAAGCCCAAAGGCAGAAATTGGGCTTGTCGCGCCTGCCAGTTCTCGGGGCATCGGGACCTGGTGGGTTCGATCAATATGCATCGGCTTGCCTTTGGGACCCAAGTGAGGTTTCCTCGTTCCTTCACGTATCTCCGTCCTGGCCCGTCCAGGTCAAGGAGTAGTCGGGCAGACACGCCCCAACGTTGTCTAAGCAAGACTCAGGCTCAACCACGTCTCGCGGAGACGGTCTCTCCGGAGACAGGCCCCCCCTCTGAACGGGCTTAGAAGCCCGTCCCGTTCTACGGGACGTGGAGTGTCACCGAGGAATAATGGCGTGAATATGTGTTCCCATTCCTGGCACACTGGTGATCTCCAATGCTCCTCCCACAAGGGTGAGACGTTCATGCATTGACATTAATCCCAGGTGGTGAGGAAAAGACTGGTTGGGATTGAAACCCACGCCGTCGTCGATCACTTCGAGGAAACTCCTGGTCGTATTCTCATACAGTCGCACTGTGATTTTCTTCGCATGGGCATGTTTCACACTATTATGGATGGCCTCCTGCGCAACACGGTAGAGTGTTTCTTTCACTTTGAATGGCAAGGAGGGTTCTTCCCCTGCTTCCATGTTGACCATGAGCCCCTCGCGTCTTTGCACTACCTGAGCTTGCTTCATGAGAGCATTCACTAACCCTTCTGTCTCCAGAGAGGCTGGACGTAACTCGAAGATCAAGGCCCGCATCTCCGTCAGAGCATCTTCTGCCAGCGAAAGGATGTAGTCTAATGGTTCAGCCAGTTGGTTGGGATTACGCTCTAACAGTGTACGGGCGGTACGTGTGCCTAAGACAATGCCGTAGAGTGCCTGAGATACTGAGTCGTGTAACTCACGGGCAAGACGCTGCCTCTCTTGAAGCACTGCGAGATCTCGTGCCTGCCCGTAGAGATGTGCATTCTCTAATGCCACTGCCGCCTGATTAGCAAGCGCCTGGACAACACTGACATGGTGTTGCGTATAGTACTGCGGTTGATTGTGGGAGAGGACGAAGAGGCCAATAATGCGATCTTTGACCATTAATGGAACACCCATCCAGGACCGGAGATGGACAATGTTCCTCTCGTTATGGGTATACATGGAGAAGGGAGAGAGACGAGTATCCTGGTAGATATCGTCAATAATGAAAGGATCGTGGTGATAACCCTGGATAACACGTGTTATGTCTTGTTCAATCAGGAGAAGCAGGTGCTTCATCTGTTCTGGTAGCAATGGTCCCTGGGAATGCAAAATTGACAGTTGTTCATCTCGGAAGGTATACAGGATGACTTCGCTATAGGCTACGACCGTCTTGAGTTGCGTAAGAATGATATCAAGCAACGGCCTCAATTCAAGTTTCGATGCGATGTTGTGGGACACATCAAGTAATAATGCGAGTTCGTTGGTTCGCTCCTTCACACGCTCTTCCAGCTGTTCCTCCGCCCACTTTCTTCCAATCCCCTGGGCAATTGCTTGCGCGACGGTTGCCAGTGCATCAAGTGTATCCTCTGTCAGTGGTTCATGAGCAAACATCGCCATGACTCCGACAACCTGATCTTCCACCAGCAAAGGATAGCCCGCAAAGGCGACCATGCGTTCACGCCTGACCCATTCCTTATCGATGATACGGGGATCGTTAAGCGCATCGTTTGTGAGGTATGCTTGACGCTCCTGGGCAATTTGACCGATTTTATCAACTCCCAGAGGAATACAAGCGCGCGAGCCAGTGATAGAGGTGTATTCACCTGCACTTGCTTGTAATACCAGGACAGATGACTCCTGCTTCAGCGTCCAGATACGAGCAAAAGCTGCATATAAGTGCAACACTATTGCCTCTGCACAGTGTTGCAAGATAGCTTGCAACGTTGCCCGCTTGGCCAGAGCCATGCTGACGTCAGCACGGAAGAAGGCGTGTTGCGCATGGCGTGCCTGCGTTTGTTCCTCCAGTTTTCGTTCCGTGATATCTGTGTGCCACCCTGCAATACGAGAGATGGTTCCTTCAGTATCGCGTTGTGCACTTCCACGTGCTCGTATCCAGCGATAGGTACCGTCTCGATGTCGCACACGATGGTCGGCCTCATACGTCTCTATCTGACCATTCATTTGCTGCTGCAAGATCATCTCGAGACATCCCCTATCATCTGGATGGACGCGCTCAATCCAGGTTTCAAAGCAGTTAAGAGGCTCATCCTGGGTATAACCAAAGATTTGCTTCCAACGAGGAGAAAAATAGGCGATGTTCGTTCGTAGGTCGCGTTCCCACCATCCATCAGTGGAGGTCTGCATAGCGAGAGTGAAGCGCTCCTCATACATGTGGAGATCTTGCGTGCGTTGAGATGACATTCCTTGTTGCTGCTGGCACATGTACTGTTGTGACGATTCTGGCTCCATCTTGTTTATTTCCCTTTTCGCTTTGGAAGATGCGATGAGAACATTGCTCTTGCCCATACGATCTACCTTGCCGTGATCGAAGCGGGTACTGCTGTGCAATCATCTCTTCTGACTCAAAGAGGTGGAATGCAGCAACCCAAGGTGTACCGCTTCGAGGGCCGCCTGTGTCCGGCTCTGTACTCCGAGTTTCCCTAGAATATTACTTACATGCGTCTTAATGGTCTTCTCTCCCAGAGAAAGCTGGCGAGCAATCTCTTTATTTGAGAGCCCTTGCGCCAGCAATTGTAATACCTCAGATTCGCGCTCGGTCAGTGCTTTGTGGGGCTCTGGTGCTCGAATTTCACGCATCAATCGTGTCGCGGCCTGGGGAGAAAGCTGCACCTGTCCTTCCACCGCTGCCTTGATTGCTCGACAGAGCTCATCAGCCTGGGTGTCTTTCAGCAGATAACCAATAGCCCCAGCTCGTATCACTTCCACTACCAATGCATCTTCCAGGACACTGGTCAGAGCCAGCACTTCGATTGTGGGAAGTTCTCGCCGTAGTATCTCTGTTGCCTTCACCCCATCCATTCCAGGCATGATCAGATCCATGATTACCACATCTGGTTGCAGTTGTCGCGCGAGTTGTAGTGCGTCCTCTCCATTCGCCCCTTCCCCTACTACCTCTAGTTCAGGGTCCAAAGCCAGAAACATACGTAGTCCCTGGCGAACTACGCTATGGTCATCCACGATCAGGATACGAATCGTCATGTCTTTACCGCCTTGTGACAAGGAACTCTTCCACCAATCTCCATGCGACGAAACCATATTATAAAGAAGTAAATCATCATATCCTCTGCCTCTGGATACCCATGCCTGGAGGGTTTACGCGTACGCACAACTATTGGACCTAGACGAAAAACGTGGAAGCGTTGCTCTGCATATGCCTCGTTTTTCCATACGAGAGGTGGCTTGCTTGTCTCGGAAGAAGCCGTTTGTCTCGCCAGGGTTGAAGCACATCATTGCGCATTTCTTCCGGTGTTTTTTACATGGTTACGCGGAACTTCCACAAATTTTCAAACTTGTGTGTATGTGTAAAGCCTGAAGGGCGGGGGCCTGACAGAAACAGGAACATCTGGCTGTCATTGTAGCATACTGTCCTGTTCAGGAAAACGAGATATGTGCCTGCTTCAAAATCATCAAGTTTAGAGTAACAAAAAGCTTCTCCGCCAAAAGACGGAGAAGGAAACTCCGCCTGATTACGGAATAAAAAAGGGCCCTTTGCCCGATGATGACAGCCATACTCTCAGATTACAATATAGGTATTGGTGCATTTGCTTTAAAGAAAGCGATTGCTCCGAATTGATGCCTGCTCTCCACGGGAGCAAAGCGGTGAATTAATACATCTGGTTTATTATCCGTAGAAAGGTGTTCAACGTGGGGGGCATATTCCTGGAGCATTAAATGTTCCCTGGTCAACCGCAGCCAATATTGATGGAACCTTTAAGTCTGCTGATGAGCTCCGTGAGATCTACGAAAGCAAAGGCATCGAGTCTTACGGATGAGGTTATTACCTATTGCCGTATTGGTGAGCGCTCGGCACATACCTGGTTCGCCCTTTAGAGGGGGGAGTGACTCTGGTGTGCTGTTGCTATTGTATAGAGAACGGACTTAGACGCTTCAGTGTTTTGAAGCGATGGGTATGGATGAGGTTGTATTATGCATATCAAGTTGTGGCAATTGCTGTGGCGTGGTTTTATCCTGCGCTGTCCTATCTGCGGTAAGGGCAGGCTGTTCCGTCGACCTTTCAAAATGTATGATCAGTGCCCTTACTGTGCGTTCCCCTATGAGCGTGGTGAAGAGGGCTACTTTACCAGTTCTATGGCGATCAATCTTGTACTGAGCGAGTTTATTGTTGTGGCCTTTACTGTGCCCCTCTCGGCTATGCGGTCCGTATCCCTGTTCTGGATCTGGGGCATTGGCATTCCTATGACGGTCTTGCTCCCATTCCTCTTCTTCCATCATAGCCGGAGCTTCTGGATGTCGATAGATCACTTCTTCCACCCAGTTTCACGTGAGCATCTGGAGACACGAACGCGCATCTTTGAGATATTAGGCAAAAGTAAGTCATCCCAAATTTGAGGCTCATCGTCACTTATAATGGAGAAGGCTTGAGGAAAGTCATCAGAAAAAAGACATTCCAGGCTGAGACCGATCCTGATGTGCCTTCTCCTTCTCAGGCGTAGCTTGTTCTGGCCGCTGCTGGACGAACGGGCATGCCCGTTGTGTTGCAATTGCTGGACGAAGGCTTTCCCGTCACCGCTTTTGTGCATCGCGCCGATCAGCGCAGCGAACGCCTTAAAGCCAAAGGCGCGGATATCGTCGTCGGCTCGCTCACCGATCCCACCGATATGAGAACCGCGATGGCAGGAGCCAGGCGTGCCTACTTCTGTGTTCCCAACGAAGCAGGATATCTCAAAGCGGCCGCCATCTTTACGGTGGTCGCGGCGGAGCAGCAGCTAGACAGTGTGGTCGCCATGAGCCAGTGGCTGTCCCATCCCACGCACTCCTCCATCCACACGCGCGAGAGCTGGCTGGCGGACCGGTTGTTTGCGTTGCTACCGGGAACCGCCGTGACCTTCATCAACGTCGGATTTTTCGCGGACAATGAGATGCAAGTCTTACCATTTGCCGCGCAATTTGGGCTCTTGTCTTTGCCCTATGGCTCAGGCAAGAACGCGCCCCCTTCCAACGAAGATATCGCCCGTGTGGTGGCGGAGATTCTCGCAAGGCCAGAAGGACACACCGGAAAGACGTATCGCCCCATGGGTCCACAGCTGCTGTCTCCGCAAGACATCGCGGCCATTCTCGGAAAGGTCCTTGGGCGAAAGGTCACGTACCGCCATGCCCAGATGCAGATGCTGTTGAAGATGATGAGAGGCCGCTTGTCTCTGTACAACCTTGCCGCGTATTCGCAATACGTGATCGATTACCAGAAGAATGCGTTTGCGGTCAATGCGCCGACGGATGTGGTTCGCCGCATTACGGGGAGAGAGGCGGAGGATTTTGAGACCATCGCGAGACGCTATGTGGCCACCACCCCGGGAGCTAGGCGGAGCTTCGCCATCCAGTTCAGGCTGATGCTCGGAATGCTCATCTCGCTGCTCCGTCCGGTACCCCAAACGGCTCCCTACCTGGCGCTCGATGAATTTTCCGAGAGATCGCATGTGGCCTTGAGCGCGGACTCACCTGAATGGCGTCAAAGCCACGAACCAAAGGCAAAGTAGCTAATCTTCATCAGCCATAAACGGCTCTTCCTTTTTGCTCGTGTTACTTGCCAACCACTCCCCAGTTCATTTCACGCTTCGCCCACTGGGGTTCTGTTGAGAGCGAGCGTTTTTTGCGCCGGTTGTGAGATTTAAACTGGAGGATTCGATTGTGCGGAGAAAGTGAGCTAGTGCTGGTACAATCGGGGCATTCAACCAAGTGAATCCCGCTGTCCAGAAACTTCTATCAGATCCGTCGACACTACTACCGGTCATCCAGGAGACGAGTAGTTCGCAGAAAGGAGCGAGAACTCTTATGATTAACGCAACCTTTCCTTATCCTAAAAAGTTTCAAGAGGTGCTTGGACTACAAATGGCCTACGCAGAGCTCCGGAGCGGCGATCCGATTGTCTTCCTGCATGGGAATCCAACCTTCTTCCTACCTCTCAATTTGAGTTCAAGGATTGAACACGTTCATTCTCCTCTTGACGGGTATCAGTTGGTGTGGTACACTCCATTTCTGAAAATGAATTCATTTTCAGAAATGGAGTGTCTATGAATCAGAAAAGCGAAAGCCATCAGCAAGTAAAGCAGCCCAGAGGGGCGAGAAGGCGTGCACGCACCCGCGACAGCCTGCTTGTTGCAGCCCGTAAGGTGTTTGCAGCCCGTGGATATCATGACGCCACTATCACCGAAATTACCGAAGCTGCTGCGGTTGGCGTCGGGACCTTTTACCTGCACTTCCGCGATAAAGAGGCGATCTTCAATACCGTTCTGGCAGAAGGACTCGAAGCCATACGCCGGCAGGTGGGGGAGGAGATAGCACACGAGGATAATCCTTCCCTGCCTGTGGTCGTTCGTGCCATTTTTCATCAGGTTTACGCGCAACGCGATATTATCCGTATTGAGAGGACGGGAGAAGGAGTAGCGGCACGATCTAGTGGGCCAGGAATACTTATGGAGACGTTCACGCGTTTCCTTGAGCAGGCTGCCGACCTTTCTCCTTTCTCTGAAGAGGAGATTCCCTTACTCGCTGCACTGCTTGAAGGCCTGATGGACCGGGCCTTCCACTGCTGGTGGGATGAACAGGACGAGCCAGGTCCAGACCTCATGGCAGATCGCGTGTTGCACGTCATGAAGCATGGCTTCCCTGCCTCCTTGTTTGAGGAACCACAGAAACCATTCTTCGCTCCCTCAGCTCTTTGAGTAAAAAAGGATCAAACATGTCATCACACGTTGAACGAACGACTTCTCACGGTGAGAATGTGGCATCTCAGGCCCTTAGTACGGAGTTTCAAGCACCCAAGGGGACGCGCGTCTTCTTCGTTGACAACCTGCGCGTGTCGCTTACTGCCCTAGTCATTGTGCATCATCTGGCGATCACCTATGGTGCTCTTGGGGCGTGGTATTATCAAGATCCGAACAAGGATATGCTGGCAACAGTCGTCCTGAGTATCCTGATTGCAATCGATCAAGCGTTTTTCATGGGTTTCTTCTTTTTGCTCTCTGGGTACTTTATCCCTGGATCTTACGATCGCAAAGGCGGGCGCACCTTTCTGTGGGAGAGATTCTTACGTTTGGGCATTCCGTTGTTGATCTATGATCTGGTGCTTGATCCTCTTATCATCTATATGGCCGGTGGCATACACCAATCCTATTGGAGTTTTTACAGTGCCTTCCTGCTCAAGGGGAAGATGATTGGTGATGGGCCTTCCTGGTTTATCTTAGCACTGCTCTATTTCGCTGTGCTGTATGTTCTGGGGCGCTGGTTCACCAGGCAGCGGGAAAGCCAGCTCAGGACCGAGAGCCATCCGCCGACCTTTCGGGGTATTCTCCTGTTTGTTCTGGCCTTGACGGTCGTTACCTTTGTGGTGCGTTTCTGGTGGCCACTCAATTCCTACGTGATATTCGGCTTCCAATTGGCTGAATTTGCGCAATATATCAGCCTGTTTGTCATCGGCCTCTTGGCCTATCGTCGCAACTGGTTCCTGCGCCTTTCCGATGCATTGGGAAGAGTCTGGCTGAGGATAGCCATTGGAGCGATGCTCTCGTTTCCCATCATGATCATTGCGCTGGGAGCAGTGGGCCACGCAGACCTCTTCGAGGGGGGATGGCATTGGCAGGCATTGCTCTATGCGCTGTGGGAATCGGTTGTCTGTGTGGGGTTGTGCATAGGGCTGTTAGTGCTGTTTCGCAAGCATTTGAATGCCCAGGGAAGGGTGGGAAAGGCGCTATCGGCCAGTGCTTACACTGTCTACCTGATCCATCCTCTGATCATTGTTCCACTGGCGTATGCTGCTCGCACTATCGCGTTGTATCCCTTGCTCAAATTTGCGCTGGTGGTTCTCATCGCTGTACCATCGTGCTTCTTAGTTGGTTACGTTCTTCGTGAAATTCCCTTGCTGCACAAAATATTATAAAAGTGCTAGAATTTGACACTCCCCCTGCTAAAGCAAGGGGGATTCTTCTTTCATCCAGCCCGCTTGCCCGATCTGGCCTTGCGACCAGAGCGAGTAGAGGCGGTCTGTCCAGAAGCGTTCGGTGTGGCTTGCGCCTCACCCATTCCTGTCTGCCCGACAGTACGATAGGCCTTGGCTAAAATGTTGTAGAGTAGACGGCCAGCGAGGTTCTGTTTCCAGACCTTTTCTGTCCGTCCCTCTCCGAACCTGGGCTTGCACCCTTTCGATGCACCCGGCTCTCCAGTTTCTTGTCGCTTCGTGGAGGTAGGCGTTGCGCATCTCGCGCACCGCTCCGTTCACGACAATACTCCCTGCTTCCCTTCCCCTTGTATCAAGCATTACCTTGATCATTTGAGTACTATGAAAGCTCCGTCGTCATAGGCTCGCACCCGTAGACGATCCCGCATTTGCGCATATCAAACGTTGAGTACGTGTAGGTGCCCCGTTCGTTTCCTTGAACCAGCTCATTGCTGGTCGTTCATCGGAGAGAGTCTTCCGCACTCGCCATCAATAAGTGCGTATTCCGATGACATCGCCACAGGTATGTTGCGATGAGCCAACGCTTAGACCACTGGAGACTAGGGTTCAGCCAATTCAGGTTTCACCATGCGTACAGGACTTGCGGTGCATCACAGTACATACCTTCCTGTTTAACCGCGTTCCCGACATGCTAATTTTCCCTTTGTGTTTCCACGCCAGGTAAGTTGGGCGCCCTTGAGGTTCTTACTCTCAACCTCATCTCCCTCTGGGAGAAATTTGATATGTACCGAAGCGGCGCACGAGAGCCGCATTGTGGTCGCGGTCAAGCACCAGGCCACAGGAAGGACAGATGTGGGTCCTCACACTGAGCGACTTCTTGACCCGTGCCCCACAGGCGCTACACTCCTGGCTCGTGAAGGCTGGCTCGACGGCGATCACAGGGATGCGATGCAAGACTCCATAGGAGGTGAGCCACCCAATGAAGCGGCCCCAGGCGGCATCGCTGATCGACGTTGCTAGCTTGCGGTTCTTCACCAGATTGGCGATTCTCAAGTGTTCATAGGCAATCAGATCGTGAGATGTGATGAGCGCGTTCGCCGTCTTTCTGGCGAAATCTTCACGCTGCCTCTGGACCTTGAGGTAGCCTTTGGCAAGCTTCTTTCTTGCCTTTTTGCGGTTCTGAGATTGCTTCTGGGTGCGAGAAAGGCGGCGGTGCAACCGCTTGAGCTTACGCTCGGCCTTTCTCAGATGGCGCGGGTGAGCGATGGTATTGCCCTGGGCATCGGTCAAGAACGCTTTGAGTCCGAGATCAATGCCGGTCTGCTTGCCTGTTGGGACATGCTCAATGTGCCGTTCAGCTTGTATGGCAACTTGAGCATAGTAGCCATCGGCACGCCAGATGAGACGAACCCGCTTGATCTGCTTGAGCGGGAAGGTTTCCATGTCGCGTGTGCCCACCAGCCGGAGCCGCCCGATGCCACAGCCATCAGTGAAGGTGAGATGTCTGCCATCTGGCTCAAGGCGCCAGCCCGTCTGTTTGTACTCCACACTGCGGCAATCATGCTGAAATTGGGGATAGCCTTTCTTGCCGGGTTTCTGGGTGCGGCAGTTGTCATAGAAGCGGGAGATTGCGACCCAGGCGCGATCAGCAGCAGCTTGTCGGGCCTGAGAATTGAGGAGTTGGGCAAAGTCGTAGGCTTGGGCAAGCTGGGAGCAAAAGCATTGCAGATCGTTGCGGTTGATGCCACGAGTCTCCATCCAGAGGCGCAGGCACTTGTTGCGGATGAACTGGGTCACGCTCAGGGCCTGGGGACGATGTCAATCTACAATCAACGTTTCCATGGTCGACGGATCGACGTTGCCACCAGTCAGAGGGGTGACAACCTTTTTGCCGCGCAGATCTATCTCCTTACCTCTGGCACCTTTCAATACCCCTTTACCGCTCAAGAGGGCCATGGGACCCAAAACGGCAGCCCCCTCAAGAAGGCTATCACAGATGCCAGCTAGCAGCCCCATCCCCCACCTGATACTCTTCTCCGGGACTTTCACGATCTCATCGACTTGGTTTTGTAAGATGGGAAAGAGATGCGCATCGGGAGTCTGGACCCTGAGTCCATCAGCTATAGTCTCACAACAGTCCAGGGTAACCAACTTGCCAGCCTTAAGTGACTCGTAGCAACATGCAGCCCCATCCGGCTCTGCGCCGATGACTAGGATCTCCCGCTGTCTTATCTTAGCAAATTCTTTTGCCGCAATAGCCACACCGGCGAGCAGTGCGCCCCCACCGACCGGCAGAAGGATAGCATCAACGTCGGGAGCCTGTGTCAATATGTCCAGCGCGAGTGTCCCCTGACCTGCGACTGCAAGCCGGCTGGAAACATCAATAAATGTCGAGTGGCGTTCCTTTGCTAACTGTTTAGCATGGCGGTAGGCATCATCGTAGGTTAATCCATGCCGAATGATAATCCCACCGTGCGCTTCTATCATGCTGGCTTTGATGTCTGATACGGCAGTTGGCACCACGACCTCACAGGGAATGCCTAGCTTTTTTGCGAGGTAGGCAACCGCTGTCCCATGATTGCCCGAAGATGCTGTGAAAACGCCTTTGTTGAGTGTCTCTGGGGGAAGAGCCATGAGTTCGGCAAAAACGCCTCGTATTTTGAATGAATGAGTGGGCTGTTTATTTTCGAGTGCGAGAAATATTTCCACTCCGTTACTGAGTTTGTGCAGCAGAGGAGAGCCTTTTATTAACTTTGTATGGCTGCTAAACAACTCTCTTTCCGCAGAGATATGTGTATACGCCTGCCAGATATCATATATAGTAGGGGGGGCGAGACTGCGATCCGTTGATGGTTGTGTATCCTGCAATGCATTGAGAAGTTTGTTGGGAGAGACAGACCTCTTGGTATCTGCCAAACAATGAACTTGATTTGTTGTTCCCATATATTCAGATTGAACCTCATCGTTTTTAAATTGATGGGTGCACCGGATGGTGGATCTGGTGCATTGATTCCTCGGATTGTGCTGGGTGTGGGTTCTGGCTATTGATGCGTGTACCTAGAATGACAGCCATGCCGTGGTACCCTTCACGAAGTTTCTCATTGGAAACGCTTGTTGGGATTAACTCGTATTCGATACCAGATATACTAGTAAAGATGCGCCGAAAGTCTTCCACGGACAGGTTGGCGGCAGGGAAGTGCGTATTTTCTCCTGCGGGATAACCTTTTGATCCTACCATAACGGCAAATATGAACCAGCCGCCAGGCCTTACGGCTTGCACGACGGATGATATAGCTTGTACACACTCGGTTTCGTCAGTAGTGATCGATTCGGCGACAAAGTATGAACTGACAAGGTCGTACCAGAATTTCGGCAATTCATGAATATTACCTTTAATGCTGCGGGAAGCTATCCTTGCTCTGTTAAATGTATCTTGGAAGTTTTTTCCGCCTATATCAGCAATCAATGCATCAAACTTGCCCCAAGGGTAATGTGTATCTATTGACTGCTCTATCCCTACTTTGTTTATATTTTTGTAGATGTGATCACCTTCACTGAGTAGGACGCGCATAAAGTCTATGTTGGGTTGCGCGTACTCGATCAGATCCATCTTGTTATCGGGTTTGAGTAGGGATGCCAGGAGCATCGCGGGGTAGAAGTTAGGCCCAGAACCAATGTCTGCCACCCGTTCAAGGCTGGTCGGTGATACACCGAGCAACTCTAAGCCAGTGATGACCGTCCTGATAATTTCTTCATCTTCGGGGAGTATCATTCCACCGTAGTTGCGCTCGACGTACTCAATGGAATCAAATGCGTCCCATGTGTCCATGCTTAATGGGTCTATGCCTTCTGATGTACAATCTTCCATGCTTTCCCTTTTATATTCCTAATCTCAATCCTTAGAGCTTACCCGGGTAACTGAAAGCTGTTCACAATGACGAAAACAAAAGAGAGCACAGACCAAACGCAGGAAAGTATCGTACTCGTCGTAGATTTGTAGGCCAGCTTGGCAGAGGCGATCAAGCATGCCTTGGGCTTCCCATTGGCGAGATCGGCCGTAGATGGTGCTGCCAGCCCCCAATTATCGGGGTAAGGCATTCCGCTGAAGCCTAGCATAATCATCAATGATCACCTGCTCAAGATCGATTAACTTTGTATTCTTTCCATTGGCTCAATCTATGTGCCGCTTGTATAGTTTTTCTAGAGGCCCTTATCTGTTTGAAAGATCTACGAAAACACAGGGGGCCTACTATTGTAGGCTTTATTAGTGCTCTAAAAATCTTCTCTGCTTATCTGAGACAGATGTAGCTACCCCGCATATATGAGACGTAGCCTGCTTATCTCTCTATGGTCCTTAGAAAGGGATCCAGTTCAATAGATTGCTCATGCGTTTTTCCTTTCTCATCATGTGAAACTGTTTCTTCAAGATCACAACTGGTGATCTTCATACATATGTAAGTTGAACGGTCCATTTTGTGACAACTTTTCGATCTACTCTTTATTTATTCAAAAGTCTGAGCGGAGCTGGTTAACAGAGCTGGCACCGAAGAAGAAAGGGGAAGCTTGGCCCTATTCCTGATGGAGTGGTGACATATAGCGATGGTAGCCTTATCGCCATAGAAGTCGAACTGTTATTAAAGAAAAATGACCTATCTCTGCCCTTCTCAGGATAAAGGGAGCTATAATGGATCCCATAATTAAGACAAAATGTTGAGGTGGCTGAAGGTGGAAGGAGGAAGCATGTCGGTCATCAGAAAAACATATACAACTGAATTTAAAATGAAGGTAGTGAGGGAGATTCTGCGAGAGGAGAAAACACTCTCACGAATTGCTACGGAGTATGGAACGCATGCTAATGTGATTTCCCGATGGCGGGATCAAGCATTCGCCGCTCTGCCAGGGGCCTTCAATGACCAGGTAGCAACAGATCAGGCAGCCAAAGAAATGGCCTGGGAAAAAGAACGAGAGGAATTGTACGCCGAGATTGGGCACGTTGAGTACGCAACTGGCCTGGATCAAAAAAAATGTGGTCACCTGCTTAACTCGCGATGAGCGGGTCGGGTTGAGGGACTGGACCAAGGCGGACCTTTCCTTAAGCGTGCAGGCTCAATTATTGGGACTCAATCGAAGTAGTCTGTACTACCAGCCGGTTCCGCCTTCAGCCGAAGAGGTCGCGCTTAAGCATCGGATTGATCGAATTTACACAGACATCCCTACTACGGATCGCGCCGAATCGCTGAGGAACTCAAGCGAGAAGGGATGCAGGTCAATCGCAAAGCGGTCATCCGGCATATGCATGAGATGGGGTTGGTCGCAGTCTATCCTGGTCCTAATCTCTCCAAACGCGCTCATCAGGCGGCAATCTATCCGTACTTACTTACCAATATTACCGCGAGCTACTCCAACCATATCTGAGGGTTAGACATTACGTCTATTCGGTTGCGGCAAGGCTGACTCTATCTTGTCGCAATTTTGGATTGGTATTCTCGGTATGTGTTGGCGTGGGAGCTCGATCAGAGCATGCAGGTTGATAGCGGCCAAAACGATTAATATGCTGACGAACATAGGGAGAGAGAGCCGCGACCCCTTGTTCGCCGAGCTCTGCGCCTTCTTGATTCAACTTCTGCAATGCCTCGCTGATCACAAGGAAAAGGATATTCTCGCGTGAGAATTCCTTAGCTATGCTGAATCAGGGACCACCACATCATTTCTTTAGCGAATGGAACGAGTGTTCCATTCACTATCACTATACTCTTCTGGTCTGTCTCTGTCTAGAGAGGAAGTGGATTTTTCTGGCATAAATCCTTGTACGAAACTGGGAAGAGAAAACGATCGTTTCTCTTCCCACATTTGCGTCATGATCGGGCGAAAAGGAGCAATCGTCACTCCAGATCGCGCCGGCCAGGGGGGGGCGGCAAGTTTTTTGTGTAAGGCAGAGTCCAGCAATGAAACGCTGCCACAAACGACGCCAACGCGCTGAGAGCTTTCTTGAGGGGATGATCGTGGGAGTTGGCTAGGTCTGCATATGGGCTGGCAGGGAGGCCGAAGCATTCTCGGCCGCGCGGCGAGTTGCTTTGACGGCTCGTCCTGTTCGTCGAATATCCTTGAGTTGTGCCGTCCCGAAGGTCTTTTAGATCCAGCGTTCTGGATCCAGGAGATCTGGCACATTCTTCTTTCTTTTCTAAAATCTCAGTTACATGTGTAGAAAAGATAGCCTCAAGGCAGGGTCCTCTTGCCCAGCTCATGGTAGCATTGGCTCTCTAACTTTCTTCACCGCATCTCAACCTGTCTTTTTTCTGAGGCGAAGAGACGGTCATGACGTGGCACAACAACAACATAGGTGCCGACGATCCAATCGTAGAGAGTCCGGTGCTTTTTCCCCACAAGCATACTTACGAGGTTGGCACCCACCAAGACCCAGACGAGCACCAGCCCAGTGGTAACAATGAGAGAAGGGGTAGTAGGAGCGACAGGCCAGCCTGGGATGCGCCAGAGACAGGCATGCGTCAATTCCCAGGGGACCAGTTTGAGCAACGAGCGTACAAGCGAGCGAGGCAAGCTCAATCGAATACCAGATGCATTGGTCACACGCAAGCCCATCTTGCGTTTTCCCCAGGTTGCCTGCCAGGACGAATGTTCGGATAACGCGAAATAGAGAAGGACAGGCAACACCAGCAGGAGAAACGCGCTAACTTCGCTGACATTTGGGTCAGCGAACATGGCTTGAAATATAGTTTTAAGAGGTCCCAACCCTAGCCTAATGCCCACAATGACCAGAAGAATGAGATAGGCCGAAATAATGAGATAATCAAGCAAAAACGCACTACAGCGCCGCCACATGCTTGCAAACGTCATATAGAGAGTCTCCTATTCTTTTCGCTTCAATCTTGGTCGTGTCTTTATTTAAAGACAGGTTGCCAAACCTTCCTTTGGGTCTACTCACCCACGAGTGACGGTATAGTGTACCACATGCGTCGGTCTCTCACTGTGCGTGTTGTTGGCTTACTTTGCAAATAAACTCCCAATGTGGTAGCACAATTGGTATTTAAGTGTTTTTTCACCGATGTCACAACAAGGAGGGAAACAGAAGTATCTTCGCAGAGAAAACACACCAGCAACAGAGCCACTGACCGCAAATGTACAAAAACTGACACCTACAAGACTGGGGAAAGGGCTCAGCGACTTTCGATTATGGTACGATGATGATCCTGCTGTGGCTGCTTATGCTGGCGCACTTGAATGCCAAAACATATATGACTTTTGTTGTCACTAACGATAGCAATTATTCACTCAAAGAGGTATGGTTGTTTCTTGCAACTATACCTCTTTGGCTTATTGTTGAAGTTCCTAGCATAAAGGAAGAAGAAAAAGTTGGCACAAACGCGGGTACATGACTCGCCTGACATCTCTATTGCGGTGGTGGTAAGATGAGATATCGTTTCTCTCGTTTCATCTTTGGATACTGTTCCAGAAGGTCAGCCCTGGCGATCGTTTACGTTCTCGTCCACCGATGGCCGGGAGATTCAGGGGTGGCTCTGTGTTTCGGAAGGCGAGGGACCGTTTCCTACGATTCTGGAAACGCATGGTGGACCGAATGCCGTCACGGTTGAGCGATTTGATGCCGCGTCAGGTATGGGTGGACCATGGCTCTGGGCTGGCGGTATGGGTGGCAGAATGTTATCTCTTCCTTCAAGAAGCAGCGCTGCATTTGTTCCCCGAAGTCAATAAACGAGCCCGCTTCGAACTCGGACGCTTGTTTTCTGACAAGCTTCTCGGCGGATAATGCCGGAACGAATTTATGATTGGCTGTACTTAGAAGAAGTGAGAAGCGCCTTTTGTTGCGCCTCAATACGTTGGGAGACTTCTCTGACAATGTTTAGGAAGTTCTCGATGAAAGGCGAGGGATGCTCCCGTTTCCAAGTAACAGCATACTCGACCGAAGTTCTTGGGTCAATAAGTGGCCGATAGCTCACTTCATCAGTGCGTAAACCGCTCAGACAGGTCGGAACCAATGCGATTCCCACGCCAGCAGCAACTAATCCAATGACCGCCTGCTCGGATGCCGCTTCCTGGATAATGGTGGGACTAAAACCAGCTTGCAGACACATCGCTATGACCTGGTCGTGGATCAATGACCGTTGGCTGCGCTCATACATCACAAAAGGTTCCGAGGCAAGGGTACGCAACGGAATGTGTGCTTGCTTTCCGAGGGGATGATTTTTCGGCATGGCGACTATCGCCTGTTCGTGCAAGACTGTCTCATTGGCTAGCTCAGGAACGTGCATTCCCCGCACAACAAGACCAACATCGAAAGCCCCCTCTAAAAGTTGCTCTTCGAGATCAGGCGAACACAACTCACGGAGCGTGATTTGCACATCGGGGAAGCGCTCACGAAAGAGGCGCACGGCCGGCGGGATCAGGTTATAGAGGGCTATACTTACATAACCAATCACGAGCGATCCTGTTTCTCCTCGCTCTGCACGCCTGGCTGTTTCAACCCCCATCTGTAGATGCGCAAGCGCGGAGTACACCTCTGGAAGTAAGACTCGCCCCGCCTCAGTCAATTCGACTCGGCGTGTTGTGCGCCGAAAAAGCGTTACCCCCAGTTCTTCTTCGAGTTGTTTGATTTGAAAGCTCAGAGGTTGTTGTGTCATATGTAAGCGCTCAGCTGCACGAGCAAAGTGCAACTCTTCGGCGACGGCGACAAAATAGCGTAGGTGACGCAGTTCCATATCTAAGAGTATCTCCTCCTGGGAAAACCACAAATGGTGACGCTTTCGTTTTTGCCATTATGTATGGTTTTAGTGTGAATAAGCAAGAAATAAGTGTTGGCAAGAGAGAGTATATCTTGTATGGTGTACTTCAGCAAGAGGAAGCGATTCTCTTCTCAGTTCCTCTCAAAGGAGACCTGCATGAAGCGTCTTGATATCACATTTACGTCGCAAGGAAAACGGTGTGCCGCCTGGCTCTACCTGCCATCAGGATCAGCCCCTTTCCCTTGTGTCATTCTTGCGCATGGTCTGGGTGCGACTCGCGAACTGCGTCTTGATGCCTATGCCACGCGTTTTGTTGAGGCCGGATTGGCGGCCCTCGTCTTCGATTACCGGTACTTTGGAGCAAGCGAAGGAGAGCCACGGGGCCTGGTGAAGATTACAGATCAGCTTGCAGATTGGGCTGCTGCTATTGCGTATACACGTGCTCATCAGGAACTTGATGCACAGCGCATTGCGTTATGGGGGATCTCGCTCGGTGGCGGTCATGTGATTGTCGCGGCAGCTCGTGATCATGGCGTGGCCGCCGTGGTATCCCAAAATCCCTTTACTGACGGCTTCACGAACCTTGCCTCTGCAAAGCCTTTGGAGACACTGCCGCTGCTGGGAATGGCTCTCAGGGATCAGCTTCAGGGTTGGTTGAGGCAACCGCCCTCCTTTGTAAAAGTTATGGGCGAACCTGGCGAGCAGGCAATGTTCGTCTCAGGCGAAATGAAAACACATTACCACTATCTGGTGCCTGAAGGCGTCCGATGGGAGAATCACATCAGCGCACGGGCGCTTTTGCACCTTCCGCTCTATCGACCCGTTACCTATGCATCTCATGTGCAATGTCCCATACTCCTCTGTGTGGGCAACCGCGACACCTCTGACTCGCCTCAAGCCGCTATCAAGGTCGCCGAGACTGCACCATACGGTGAAGCACGACGATATGATTGTGACCACTACGATTTTTATGCAGGGGAAATTTTTGAACAAACTATGGCTGATCAGTGTGCATTTCTTGTACAGCACCTTTTGGGATGATCGCGAGGAGTGCGTCAGTGATCTAGTATGGACAAAAATAGGCTGAAAAGCTGTCCCAAAAAGAACATTTCATCCCTCTTTAGATATGATGGCCATGTAATTGGTTCTCATAACCATGCCTCTCCTGAGAGAACGTGCAGAAAAATGGTTTATATGCAACCAATAGAGATTTTTTTCTTTCGATGAAAGGAGTTTTCTATGATCCTGATTACTGGCGCGACAGGAAACGTCGGGCGCGAGGTCGTGAACATATTACTGGAGAGCGGTGAGAAGGTGATTGCGGTTACCCGTCATCCCAGCACCGCTGCCTTGCCCAATGGTACTGATGTCTTTCTTGGAGATGCCTCTCGTCCGCACACTCTGACATCCGCCCTCAAGAAGGTTAAGACGATTCTCATTAGTCCTCGCGCCCTGGGCGATAGCACAGCTGGAAGCGCGACCGCTGAACTCCTCAGACTTGCGAGTGAACAGGGGGAGCCGCGAGTGGTTGTGTTATCGGCTGCCACGGTGGAGTATGGCGGAGGGTATCAGCGCTTTGTCGATGCCTTCAAAGCAGTTGAGGATGCTGCCAAGGCCTCTGGTTTGCCGTGGACCATCCTGCGCTGTACGGACTTTGCCTCCAATGCCCTGGCCTGGGTCCCGCAGGTCCGTCAGGCTGGCATAGTGCGTGGAGTCTACGGGGACGCAGCCACCTTGACCATCCATGAGCGTGACATTGCTGCCGTCAGCGCACGAGCGTTGGTAGATCCTACCCATGCAGGACACACATATGTGCTCACTGGTTCCCAATCGCTGAGTCAACGCGACAAGGTCGATCTGATTAGCCGAGCCATTGAGAAAGAGGTGCGCTGGGAGGAGGTCTCACCCCAGCAGTTTCGCCAGGCCATGCTCGCCCAGGGGCTGCCTGAGGATGTCCCCGAGAGGGTCATCGGCTTCTGGTCTAGCCTCAGCAGCCAGCAGGAGATGCTCATTTCGCCCACTGTGGAGCAGATCCTGGGCCGCCCTGCTCTCACCTTCGCGGAATGGGCAATAGAACACGCTACCGTCTTCCGGAACTAACCTTTCAGTCAGCCAAGTATTCATCCCTGTATAAGCAGGACCCTCAGACTTTGTGCCCCTGGGGGCTTCAAAGCGCTCGTGAAGAAGCCAAAGATAACCATTTTTAGATGAAAAGGAACGATCATGACAAAGACGCTTATTGGGAAGCAGGCCGTAGTAACGGGAGGAACAAGTGGTATTGGGGCCGCAATTGTGCAGTATCTACAGGAAGAGGGTGCAACTGTGCTCACATGTGCCCGCTCCTCCAAAGAGATCCTCCCGCCTGGAGTCTTGTTTGTGCAAGCCGACCTCAGCACGATCGAGGGGACGCAACGCCTGGCTGAACAGGCCCTGGCTACTCTTGGCGCCATCGATATTCTGGTCAACAATGTTGCCGCAACACAGCACCTGTTCCACGCCGCCGGGTCAATGGCTATCGAAGATACAGCCTGGGAGCAGGCGCTTAGCGTCAACCTGCTCTCGGCAGTTCGACTCGACAAGGCGCTCCTGCCAGGCATGCTTGCGCGTCGCTCAGGTGCTATTATCCACATTTCTTCGGGGACGGCACGCGTGCCGATGCCTGCAATGTTGCACTACGCAGCATCCAAGGCCGCGCTAACGACCTATAGCAAAGGCCTCGCGCTTGATGTTGCCTCAAGAGGAGTGCGTGTCAATATGGCCACTCTGGGCATGGTCGAGACTCCTGGGCTTGATCGAGATCAACATGATATTGCTCAGGCCAGGGGAATTGATATCGCCACAGCACGTCAGGCTGCTCTGCATCGAATTCCGCTCGGTCGTTTTGGACAGCCGCGTGACATTGCGGAGCTGGTAGGGTTCCTCGTGTCAGATCGAGCATCATGGATGACTGGAAGTAACGTTGTTATCGATGGTGGTTTAATGCCTACCGTCTAACATAGACGCGTCAATGAAGGGAAGGAAACTTCTATGAAGAGAGCACGTCTTGTGCGAATTATCGCCACAATTGCAACCGTGATCACTGCGGCTTTGGGAATGGGTACATATACCCACGCGAATTTCACCAATATTCATATCCTTTTTGGACTTCTTGTTGCTCTCATTCTGTTGCTCCTGTCGCTTGTAGCAACCTTCACTCGTGGGTTGAGAGGACTGGGAGCAATAGGGATTGTGTACGCAGTCCTCATGCCTATGTTGGGCGTTACACAACAGTTGATTCTGATAGGCGACCTGCACTGGCTCGTTGAGACAACCCATCTGGCTGTGGGATTTGGTGCGCTCGCGCTCATTGGCGTCATTGGTGAGCGCTTGATACACCGCAAGGCAGTGATGAGTAAGAACACTCTCTCTCCTGAAGCTGCCTGAGCGGCAAATAGAGAGCAGAAATGATAGCTCTCCATTTCAATGCTGCTGAAGACTCTTTTTAGTCGGTTGAGAGATCCCATTGAATGCCGGAAAAGTTTGCACCCGATTGCAGGGTAAGGTTCATGACGATCAGCCAGGGGATGCCGCGCAGGTCGGCTTCCTGGAAGTCCGCACCACTCACTGTGACCTGTTCCAGATTGGTTCCCTGCAAGAGGGCTTGGGTGAGCTTTGCGTCGTTGAGGTTAGCCCCGCTCAGATTGGCTTCACGCAGGTTGGCATTGCTCAGGTAAGTGTTGCTCAGGTCAGCTCCGCTCAGGTCCGCCTGGTTAAGCTGGGTATCGTCCAGCTTGGCCCGGTTCAGCACGACGTTGGTCAGCCGGGCTCCGCTCAAGACGGCTCCGCTCAAGACGGCTCCGCCCAGGTCTGCTCCGTCCAGGTTGGCTCGGGTCAACCTGGACAGGTTCAGCCGGGCCCGGTTCAGCGAGGCATTGGTCAGCTGAGCCTGGTTCAGCTTGGCCCGACGCAATTTGGCATCACACAGCTTAGCCTTGCTCAAGTCCGCGCCGCTTAGGTCAGCGTCACTCAGATCGGCATACTCCAGAATGGCCCCCCTTAGCGAGGCACTGGTCAGCCGGGCCTGATTCAGCTTGGCCCAGCGCAGGTCTGCCCCACTCAGGTTGGCCTCGCTCAGATTTGCTCTCATCAGCCTGGCACTGATCAGGTTGGCTCCGCGCAGGTCTGTCCCGCTCAGATCAGCATCACTCAGATCGACCATCACATCTGGATATTGCTCTCGCCATTGGTTCCACCCCGCTACTCCTTGTCTCAGCCAGACAACGAGTTTCCGGTTTGCCATGAAGGGCCCTCCTTGTTGCTTTCTCTACCCGGAGTATAATGGCGCATTTGCAGCAAGTCAAACTGGCAGAACCTCGTACTGATGTTTGGCAAGTTTCCGACGCCATATCTTTTCGTTTTTGCGGGGCGCATTGAGAATCGCGGGTTTGGCGGGCATAGCACTCTCGATGACCAGGCAAAGAAATCATGAGGCAGCGTTGGGAGAGGAAGCCTGTCCCAGAGAACAATGTGGAGAGGCTGATTGGCTAGGCTGCCTGCAGACCCAGGAAGGTCGTGAACTGCTCAGGCGCCCCAAATAGCTTGATCCCTGACTGAACCTCCAGTTGAAGCCCGCGCATTGCGGGCGAGCCTCTCTTGCCAGGAAAGCCGATAATGAGTTCGTTGCGCGCGGGTCGGCAGAGAAGTCTGCTGATCTTTCATAGCGAGGGAGGCCGGATCATGGCTCACCTCCCAGCTCGTGCTAACCAATAACAGGTCGCAGCGCCTATACGACCGGCGTGGTTTTTCCAGCAGCCCCTCGACTGTCCTACCAACTCAGTTCACCAGCTTGAGAACGATGCCAATGATGTCCGGCGTTTGATCGAGAATCTTTCGGACCAACCGGCGATTGTCTTTGGTAGCAGTTCGGGAGCTATTGTCGCCCTCGAAGTCCTCACCATCATCTTGGAACCGTGTGCCTCGTATACGAGCTATCCCCCATAAGGGCTAGTAGGCAAGACCATCAGGTTCGTAGTTGATACCAGCCAGTCGAGATTCGCGGCATAGTGTATCGCTGTACTCAATTTCCTCTATAATCATTAATATGATGAGGTGCCCGCTTCTTTTTCTTCTATTGCTTTATTTGTCAAATTAAGGGGGAGCGATTTTTTATGATCTTTTTGTTTTAAGGAGTGTATTTGTGTTTTTCTTTGTTTTATTTTGTCTCGACAATAAGAATTATCTTAGTTATACTTAGCAATACATCCACCATCCAATTTATGAAAGGGGAAAACTACTAAAGCAGAAATGTTGAGATGGCCTTCTTGGGAAGTTACCAGAGAGGGTCAATGGAGAGAAGAACCTGAACGATTGTATTTAACATTGTTACATTTGCATGTATTTATGAGAGAGAGAGGATTCTTTGTGAAAAGCCATTCCCCTTTTTCCCTTGCTCGACGCGGTAAACAGGCACTGTTTGCCCTATTTTTACTGTTGATGTGTTCCCTTCAAGTTCCCGTTGCCCATGCAAGCTCGCTTGCACCCGCCTCGACTGGCCCTGGTCAAGGTATACAACCGGGTCAATTATTTACTGGAGGAAAGGGGCACCAGAAACAGAATTCCACCTTCTTGCAGCAAAAAAATCAGTGGAAACCACACGTTGTACTGCCTTCACAGGCTCACCTGAGCTATTCTCCGGCACAATATGTCAGTGAGCCTGCTTATACCGGTACCGATTCGGCTGGGCGCGGCTATACAGATAAATATTTCTGGAATGAGTGTGGACCAGGCGCCTCAACAGCCACGCTGGGGTACTGGGGCGTCAATCTCAAAAAGGGGGCGCATACATACCGTGATCCTTACACCACGACAACATGGGATGATACCAATTACACTTCCTATGTCCAGTATATTGCGACGCAGAGCTATCCCTCAGCTTTTACTTCAGCTGGTGAGATGAGTTACCAGAGCTATCCAAATGCTTACGCTACCTTCGATGATGTCAGGGATGTTTTAAACTGGGAAGCCTCGGGCCATAGCTCCAACTATTTCAACTATTTCTACGCAGTGGTTGGCGTAAATAGCTTGACCAAGGCGAGCTTTAAGAATGACGTGCAGCAAGATATTGCCTTGAGCAAGAAGCCGCTCATTGTTTCTGTCAATGACAATGTCCTGCCGGATTGGATCAACTCGCCTGGAACAAGCCATTTTATCACCATCCTTGGGTACGATTTCAACAATAACACCATGACCTACTCTGAGACCTGCGGGCAGAAGTCTTGCAATACACAGGGTACAGGCGTTTACACCATTACTATTGATCAGCTTTGGAGTGGGATGGTCTATGATAACGGCAATGGTGGCATCGTCTGGTAACAAAGGTTTCTGGTGAAAGAAGAGATTTACCCTATGAGCAAAGGCACGCGGTCGTCTACCTGGCTGCAACTCATGGCAGGCCTCTGTATTCTCGGCCTCGTCCTGCTTTTGACAGCCTGTGGAGAGCATCCAGCAGCAGTTTCACAGATTAAAGCGACACCACAGGCAAGCGCGACGCCGAATCCTGATGCGCACATCGCCCCGGCTTTTATTGACGATAAAACTGGACCAGGCTCAAGAGCTGTGCCGCAATTTGCCTATGATAGGCAGCACAATACGCTTGTGCTCTTCGGTGGTAAGAGCTTCAATGGCTATTTACAGGATACGTGGACCTGGGATGGGCAAGCCTGGACGCAACAGCATCCCGCGACCTCGCCAGGACCCATTCTTGGGGCCAGTATGGCCTATAATGATGCCACGGGTCTCGTCGTGCTCTTCGGCGGCTCTCCCATCTTCGGTTCAGCTACGACCGATACGTGGACCTGGGATGGCCGCACCTGGACCCAGATGCATCCTAGCATCGCCCCACCACCACGTAGGGATGCCACCCTGGTGTATGATGCAGCGATTAGACAGCTTGTCCTCTTTGGGGGGTATGGAACGGATACAAAATCTCCCTTGAACGATACATGGACCTGGGATGGGCAGGCCTGGACCCAACAGCATCCCGCGACTTCTCCTTCAGCCCGTTTGAATGCAAGCATGGCCTATGATGCTGCCATGCGCACGGTGGTGCTTTTCGGGGGAGATGACATGGGCGCACCTATTCCCCTCTTGAACGATACGTGGACCTGGGATGGCACGACGTGGACCCAACAGCATCCCGTCACCTCTCCCGAGGTGCGTTTCACCAACGATGGGACCTTATATGGAGCCTACTCCTCTCCCAGCGCTATGGTCCTGGATGAGGCTTCTCAGCAGGTGATCCTGACGCTGGCGGGAGGTGAAAATTCTGACAAACAGAAAATCCAGGTTTCCTGGGCCTGGAATGGAAGAACCTGGACTCAACAGTCAATACAACATCTTCCAGAACAAAAGATGTACCTGTTCTATAGTGCGGAGCAGAAAACCGTCTATGCCTTTGGCACTTCCATCACTATGAGTACATTCAATGATAGCTTATGGCGGTGGAACGGCAAAACATGGCAATCCCCTACAGTGTAAGTTTTGAGAGCTCTAGAGCTTAGATCAATGCGGAGGCATAATCGCCTCCGCATTGATCTTCTTATCGTCAATAGAAAGAGCAGGGCGGTGATTTCTTCCTGATAGACATCCAATTTGCCACGAATCTCTACGAATCGCTTTCTTGTCAATTTTTCGAGTAAGGAGGGAAAAGCGGTTGCAAGACCCGCACGTACAATTCGTTTTTCTTGTTGCTTTCAATTTCTTCACTGGCTGACGTTGGATGTAATGGCTGGGAAAACTGTTTGACAATGGTGCCAAGTCGTAATAGACTGGTGCTTATCTTTTTATGTTGAGGGCTGGTTGAGGCGAGGTGTCTGAATAAGTTTAAATGAAGGAATATATCTTTGGTAAATACGCATGATCAAAAACAACTTCTTATAGGTCAGGTAGCGGTGGTCACTGGCGGCAGCCGTGGGATTGGGCGAGCGATTGCGCTGGCCCTGGCCGCAGAAGGTGCCTCAGTTGCAATAGTAGCACGATCTGAAGAACAATTGGCAGAAACAACCATGCTCATCCGGGAGATGGGGGGCGAGGCAATCGCGATTGTTGGAGATGTAAGTGATCGTCAGGCAGTCGTACAGATGGCCGAGCAAGTTGTGCAGCAACTGGGGCCGGTGGATATCCTTGTGAATAACGCAGGGCGTCACTATGCTCTTGGACCGCTGTGGCTGGTCGATCCCGATGAGTGGTTGAAGGACGTGGAAGGCAATCTCTTCAGCACATTTCTATGTATGCACGCCATCATGCCAGGTATGATCGAGCGTCGTCAGGGCAGAATCATCAATATCTCCAGCGGGGCCGGTAATCTGCCACGTCCACACTCTACTGCCTATACAAGCTCCAAAGCGGCGGTCACACGCCTCACAGAGAGCGCAGCCATCTCGGCCAGGCCATACGACATCTCTATCTTCGCCCTCCATCCAGGTTCGGTGCGGACCGCCATGGCAGACTATCTGGTGAACTCTGAGGAAGCAAACAAGTGGGTGCCGGAATTCCGTACGATCTATGATGAGACAGAGATCCCGGCGGAGCGAGTTGGTGAATTGGTCGTTTTCCTGGCATCCGGAAAAGCGGACCTGCTCACGGGCCGCTTTCTCAACGTCTACAATGATATCCAGGAGCTTGTCAGACAGGCCGAAGCCATTCAGCAGCAAGATCTCTATACCTTACGCTTGCGTCAATAATTCTTTTCCTCTGTGAACGTCTCGTGGTAAATTCACTCAAGGGTGAGCAGATTTTAAACCGAAGGGTGGAAAATTGACCTGAATCAGGGGAAGCGGCTTCACGCCGCTTCCCCATTCCGCTGAGCGGGGAAAACACCGGTAAAAAAAGTCGGGACCCCTTGTTCCACCGGCGCCACAAAGCCGGGCAGCAATCGGCGGATGCAAGTATCCTGCCGCACCTGCCCGAGCCTGATCCACAAGCCACCCCGACCACGAACGCACCAACACATGAGTGCCATCACGCACGATGCCACCAACGCAGCAACGCACCTTCACACAAGAGCAGCAGCGTGAAAGCGCACAGCAGGCTCTTCGGTCTCACGCCTCGCTTTCAGGAGCCGTCTGCTCGTCTTGCAAGAGGGCAAGACGATGTGGACTCGGGCTGTGTATATAGTAGGTGAAGGCCCAGAAGATCCACAGGCAACTGCACAAGCCCAGACTTACATAGGGATTCCAGAAGGCCAGCAGGGTCGCCAGCAGGTAGAGCGGCAATCCCAGCAGTTGGTTGCGTGTGAGCCTCTTTACCTGGCGGGAAGTCACGGCTGGGTGCAGCAGACGGCGCTGATGCGTGGCTGCCCACCAGAGCAGGTTGTAGGCCACATTGATCACAACAAAGACCCCAGCATAGACAGCACACGCTAGAGATGCCGCGGGCGTGATGAGGTACTGGGTCACCAGAGAGGTGGGAAAGGGCACCACGGTGACTAACAACAGTAGCAAGCCATTGGCGAACAGAAAGGGGGTGTCGGTCTTGTACACCAATTTGAAAAGGCCATGATGGCTTGCCCACATGATCAAGATCGTGGCAAAACTCGTCATGAACGTGAGGTAAGATGGCCACTGTGCAAGCAGTGCGCTGCCCAACACGGGCATGGAGATCGCTCCCGGCAGGTGTGGCACCTGCAAATTGAACACCAGCAACGTAATGGCGACGGCAAAGACGCCATCGCTGAAGGATTCGAGGCGACCGGTCTCTTTTTCGACGGCCCCTGCTCGCTGTTCACGGCTCATTCTCTCTCCTTGCAGATATGCCAAGTACGTTGCCGCACATCTTGGGGTAATGGGAGCATCTGTGTCCTGTACTGGCCTCTGCTCACGCTCTATGCTTGGTTTTGTCGCCCTGCTTGAGCTGGCCTGCAATGATAACGACGCTTGCAGCGGCAAGGAAGAGTCCGGTGTCCATTGCACCACCGTAGGCGACACCGGGAGTGAACCAGGGAGCAGGCATACCATCCAGCATGAAGTAGCTTAGACCGAGCAGTCCTGCACCGATAGCGGCAAGCAGCCCCAGGATCACCAGCAGCCGACCGCCATAGGCGAACAGGATCGCACTTCTTCCTCTGAGAGCACGCTTGGCAAACGGGCGCAGCAACGTTACCAGACCAGCGGTAATGAGTCCCAGACCGGCGAGTGCCTCACTCCATTCGATGAGGAAGCCGAAGAGTGCAGCGTTAGGCACAACCAGTCCCTGCAGCAGAGCCACGAAGAGGCCTGGCAAGCGCCCGCTGCTGGTAGTGGTGTGAAGAAGCTCACTGAGCTGATCAGGGAAGGTTCCCAGCAGGATCTTATCGACACCAGCTAGCAACCAGGCATAGCCAACGATCAGTTGCAGGCCGACCAACGCCAGATTCGCGATCGGAATTACGCGTTCTGGAGACTGTCTGTCAGATTGCGGCTTTACAGATTCTTCTAGTAGTGGTCGAGTTTCAATACGAGGATGAGTCGTTGTATTCATTGCTTTCACCTTTACTAGCCCACCATGCGCCTGAAAATGTATGGCTGGTGCGCTCTCATCTTTTGTACCTTTTTGTTTATTTAGGAAGAGATGGTATGTATTTCATTCATCCCTGCTTGACGGTTCGGTACTCCTACACTACCTGGACAGTCAGGTTCATACCAGAATGGATCGTACAATAGAGCTTGAACGTTCCTGCCGTAGTGAAAGGACCAATCGTCTGCGGACTATTGCCTGCAACTTGCAAATCCTTGATCTGCGATGCACCCGGCTCGGCGCCTGGATGTGCCTTACCCTGCTCCCAGGTTCCATTAGCGATAATGTGCGTCGTTATCGTATCAGCAACCAATGTGACACTTTCTCCCTTTTTAATAGTGATGGACGACTGGACAAACTGCATACTGCTCATATGAACGGTGTTCTCTGTAGCGTGAGAAGCAGGATTCGCATTGCTCGCAGTGCCACAGGCTGCTAGGAGAAGGACGATAACGCTCCATAGGGCCAGGATGACGCCTGATTTTCTCAACATATGCTTTATCTTAATTCTAAAAGAGCATCTATGAATTCGATCTCGTTGTGCTCAAACCACATTGGTTCCCGTAGCGAGTCCAGAGCAATCAGGTAAAAACCAAAAAACGGGTCATCTTCTTCGCCATCAATAATGTTAACGCGCACAATCGTTCCTTTCAATCCCCGGAACGGACCGTAACTCGTGACCCGTATTCGCTTTCCTTCTTTAGCGAAGTGCTCATGACTCATAATAGGTCAACTCCTTTGTTCATCGCTCATGCTTCAAGGTGAGAAATCTCTTTCTCTCTAAAGGAAAGAGCGCAACACTTGCTCCACATGTATCATTTGTATTTTCCTGCTATCACAGATGCAACACGTTATTACCAGAAAAAAAAGGCGTACGGAGAAAGGCGAACGCATCAAACGAGTCTATGAAATCGTGTTCAGTTAAATGAACTCGGGCCTGTTTGCAAATCATAACCAAAGCAGAATACAGGCAAGCGTGACCATAGCCAGGAAATTGAGCGCACGCTTCTCGTAGCGAGTGGCCACGCGCCGAAACTTGCTCAATGGGAACATGTTGCTTGGCGGCCATCAACGTTTTAATCGCTGTTTCGCGTACATGTTTCCCCTCATGACGCAAATAGGGCAAAATCAGATGAAGAGGAATGATCTGCGAGGACCGGTAGCACCACACCTCCATGACCGCAGTACAAACCGCCGGTATTGGATCAGTCATCAGCGTGAGCAGTAATTTATCAGAAACTCGCTCTTTCCAACTCGGGAAATCACCTACCAGTATTTCGCGTAACCAGAGGTGCTCTTCTGGATCCAAAGCCAAACGAATGCAGAGATCACATGCTTCTTCCGCGCACGCCGCTGCCAGAGTGTGGAGCACATCCATAGCAAAAAGATGCTTGAGGTTTCAACATCCTCAAGATCGCCATCAACGCATCGACAGGCAGCAGCTTCTTAATTTCGCACATCAGCCCTAGAATAATCGCCTGTTCCGTCGCCGTGGTGCTCAGGCCAAGACGGTTGGCTTGAGCACTTCCTCACACCACTGGCGAAAGCTGGTAGGGGCGGTGGACTCGGGGGTGCGCGGCTCAGCGTTGTCGATACCGTTGTCCTTGGCCACCATCATATCGACCATGCCCTGCGCCATAGCGTCGGACATCCCGGATCCGGTCAGATTGGCCTTCAGGGCCTCGCCGGAGATCTGCTGGTAGCGCACTGGCCTGCCTAGCACCTCCGACATGATCTGCGCCATGTCGTTGAAGGACAGGTCCTCAGGGCCAAGCACCGGGACGCTGCCCTGTCCACTCCAGGAGTGATCGAGTAGCAGTCTGGTGGCGACCGAGGCGATGTCGCGGGTGGCGCAGGTTGGGACCTTGCGCTCCCCGGATATCATGTCGAAGAACATATCCTGGCTCTTGATCGACCTGATCTGACGGAGCAGATTATCCATGTAGGAGGCTATCGTCAGTGCCCGGTAACTGACCCCCGTGCTTGCGATCAGGTCGTCCTTGGCCAGCAGCCCCGCCACCAGCCCGGAGTTTTTTTCCACCGCCGTGCCGCGACCGAGGGCCGAGATCCCAACCACTCGCTTAACCCTCTGACTCTTGAAGGCCTCGCACGCTGGCCTGCTGAAGTTCACGTAGGCGGCCTCGACGCTCGCGGCGTGGGGGTCCGGGGGTACCACCCAGAATACAGAGTCTGCACCTGCGAACGCCCGGCTGACGACGTCGAGGTCGCCATGCGATCCTTGCACGACCTCGACGCGCTCACGTGTGTGCGCGGGAAGGCGAGAGGGATCGCGTACGATCACGCGGATCGGCTCGTTACTATTGAGCAGGTTGTTCAGAACTTGATGGCCGAACTGGCCTGTAGGTGCGGTGACGACAATCATGAAAACCACCTCCAAGGTTGTGAACCCTCTGTTTCCCGTATGAGAAATACCTAGTGCTCTGTCAATCTTCATCCGAAAGTTTTCACGCCGCCTACGGCGGCAAGGGGAGTGCAGAGGGGCTGACGCCCCTCTGCACTCCCCAACTTTCCAATTAACTTTGACAAAGTACTAATACAATCTCAGAAGATCTAATGTGTAAGAGAGAGTGTCCCTCATCTTCGTTGACACAGGAACCCTGGCTCTATTGCACTACAGGTCTCTGGAACTTGCACTAGCGCTGACCTTCGCAGGAAGCATACTCTAGAAAGAGAGCCCCTTCAAGAGTCATTTTTGCAAATTTCATGGTATCATTTGCTGGAATCTTCCGAGCCAGGATTTCTTTCAGGACGGTATTCCCAACAGCACTCGTCGTGCTTGTCACAAGCATCATAGGTCATCCCCTTCCTTCCTCGTCCTCTACGCGCAAAATGATTTTTCCGCGCGTGTGCCCTTGTAGGGCCTGCTCAAACGCCTGTGATGTCTCTGAGAGCGGGAATACTCGCTCGGTGATTGGCCGGAGCTGACCTGCATCTATCAGGTTCCCGATGTGTATGAGCTGTTCTCGATTGGGCTTGACGACAAAGAAGAACGCACGCACGCCAAAGGCGGCAGCCTGCTCCTGGGATGGGGGGCTAAACACACTCAGGAGCAGTCCGCCCTTCTTTACGACGCGCCAGGAGCGAGCTACTGTCTCACCGCCTACGGTATCAAGCACCAGATCAACATCACGCACCACATCCTCGAAACGCGTGGTGGTATAATCAATAATCTCATCGGCTCCCAACGTGCGTAGGAATGCATGATTGCGTGCAGAGGCTGTCGCGACCACCGTGGCACCAGCCCACTTTGCCATTTGAACCGCCATGCTTCCCACGCCACCAGCGGCACCATGAATGAGAAGCGATTGCCCACTGGTAAGCCCTGCGTGCTCAAAAAGCGCTTGCCATGCTGTCAGTCCAACCAGGGGGACTCCGGCTGCCTGGATGTGCCCAAGGGTTCGTGGCTTGGGCGCCACATCAGTCGCACGCGCAACAGTGTACTCCGCAGCCGCGCCATCCCGCCAAAATTCGGTGAGCGCATAGACGGCTTCTCCTACAGCCACACCGGTGACGTCGGGTCCTACTTCAACGACCTCACCAGAAACATCATGACCTGGTATAGGATGCTGACGTTCGATACCAGCCGGCGTTTTCCAGGTTTCCGACCAGGTCGGTTCCTGCCACATCACACTTGTCGCATAGACACGAATCAGGACTTCTCCTACTCCTGGCTGAGGTTGCGGGGCATCTTCGAACACACATTGATCGGGTCCACTCTGACCATATAGGTGAATAGCTTTCATCTCTTACATGTCTCCTTGTTCTTCCTCATTCTTCTAGAGTATTCCCAGGCTGATCTCTCCAGCAGGACCCACACATGATGTGCGCCAGCATTGCGTAGGGCTTGTTGCGTTCCTGGATATCCCGGATCTTCAATCCAGGCAAGCTCCCCTGGGTTGAGGAGGATACGTGCAGCCATATCTAACGCCGTTTGCGCGCCTGGAACGATAAGAACTTGCTCGGCCTGGCAATGCACGCCTCTAGAAATACTCACATGAGAGGCGATGGCCTCGCGTAGCAGAGACGCGCTTTCCTGCCGGGACTCATGGGTGAAGAAAAAGGGCTCGGGGAGCTCGCATGCAACCCAGGTTCCATGACCGACCCTGCGCTCAATATATCCTTCCGCACAAAGTTGCTCATAGGCATTGCTAGCCGTGTTGCGCGAAATCCTCAATTCGTTGGCCAGATCCCGCGTCGATGGCAGGCGTTGACCAGGGGGCAATTGTCTATTCAGAATAGCGCGGCACAATCGATCATACAACTGTCGATGCAACGGCTTGCTTAACGCCCGATTAAGTGCAATATCTGCCGCAATTTGCGGTACGCGGTGGCGTCTCTTCGCCATGACGAAAGAAGCTACCTTTCCCAATATGGATCCATACTCCCTACAAAAATGACCCTGGAAGAGGCCCTCTTTCTAGAATATGCTTCCCTCACAAACCATAGGTGTAGCACATACTCAGGAGGTTTCACAACATGAAAGCGATGTGGTTTGACAATCGGGAGGGGCAGCAGGATGAGCCGGATAGGCAAGCGATACGCTATCTACAGCAAGAACAAATGATCTGTGGCTCTTATGCGTTCATTCCTGGTACGGATCAGACGTACGAAGATGCTATTCAGGCGCTTGTGGCAAACGACTTGCGCTGGCAATATGAAAGGCGAAGAATACGAACTGCATAAACAGGATTTTTCGACAGACTCCTGACCTGGTCCGGACACCTGGTCGGCTATTGTGGAGTTTATACCTCGGGGCGATGGCAACATGAGGATTTGCGTATAGTCATTTGGAGCGGGTTCTGGAAACGGGGGAATATGAGCAGTATCGTCGTCGCCTGGTACCTGAAGCGTCGAACGTTTCCTCGTCCACTCAGGGAAGTGATCCAGAGGTGGACTACGAGGTAGATGAAGACCTACCGAGCATAGGCTGCGTCTCGAACGAATTCTGCTGAAGAAGGGGAAGCCTCGCTGGAGCATGTGCCCCTGTCGGTTTGATGTTGGGCAAGCAATCTCGCGAAATGGATTGAGAACGGTCCCTATGTGTTGCGCGGCCGCCTTGATCCTGTCAGCCAGGAGTATGAGATTGAGGTGAGGGACGCGAGAAAGCAGACAACTCCTGGTTCCTGGAGGATGCAGATCAGATGCTCCGATGGATGTGGTGGTACCGCTCTTCCCAGGGGGGAGCAACGTTCTCCGTACAAACTGATGTAGGCATAATATGCTCTTATTTCGTTGGGCCTGAGAATGGGTTACTTCCAGCTTTACGCATTGCCTCCAGGGCCTCATCCATGGTAAAAAGCCTGGTGATCTCGTTCACCTTCATATCTCCTGAAGCCTTGACGGCGAGGCCCACTGCCGAAGCCGAAATGTCATCAGGGATCTCAAAGAGCGCCATGCCATCGTACTTCCCCAAGGAGTAGTACAAACCAAGCAACTTTCCACCTAACTTCTGCACTAAATCTCTACTAGGGATGGTGCGGTCTTGCGGCTTCTTGATCATGGCAGCCCAGGCTTCAGAGGTGTACGTAAATTGCACCATATATATTGTCATAAGAAGTTTTCCCTTCTTTTTAACAGGATCTCATGAATAAATGGCAAAGGAAACCAACAAGAAAGAAGGACCTCTGCACTTTCAGTATAGGGAGTGCTCTCAACTAACCCAAGGACGGCAAAGATCTTTTGTGATGTGCGAGGAGCCTCTATCTGATACCCAGAACGAGAGACACAAGAAGAAGGTGGAGTGAGCCCCTTTTGCCGGACACACGAGGAAGTCAACTTCCGGCCACAGAGGCATAGGCTGCCTCAAACTCAGCAGGCGGAAGATACCCCAAGCTAGAATGCAAGCGCTTGGTATTGTACACCTGCTCGATGAATTCCCCTAAATTGGTTTCTGTATTGGCAAACGACTCGTACTCTTTGAGATACACTTCCTCCATTTTTAATGTCTTAAAGAAACTTAAAGAGCATGTCACGCTTCATAGCTATCTCTTTCATGATTTCAAGGACGTAGAGTCATCTATAGATCATAGAGAACAGTAACGACACTTCAACCAATCACCTGAGTACAGTCTAGAAGGTCTCGGGTGTTGCAATACTATTGCATCTCTTTCACACGAGTACCGTTGATCTGGTGTCTAACAACTCGCGTTTTCTCCGCGTGAGCTCTACACTTCTTTTAGCTCTGCCTGCGGTTCTCAACAGAGTCATGCATCACATCCTCATCATCGTGTAGCAAAAAATAAAGGAGATAGCATCCATTGAAAATCGTACATTTTATTTTTCACTTCACTATACAAGAAGCGCTCTCATGTATGTTTCCTGCTGTCATCTTCCTCTCACTGGCGCTCTCAAAACACTTTGTGTTGCCACATCGTTATGATATTCTCTTGGGCGTTTGTCTAGGAACGCAATGGATCATGTACCGTAGTGGGTTGGAGACGAAAGACGAGATCAAAGTGATTGCCGTCTTTCACCTCGTGGGACTCCTCCTGGAACTCTACAAAGTTCATATGGGTTCGTGGGCATATCCAGAGGACGCATGGACAAAGGTGGGCGGTGTTCCACTCTATAGCGGCTTTATGTATGCCAGTGTTGCAAGCTATATCTGTCAGGCTTGGCATCGTCTGCATCTGGAGATGGTGCGCTGGCCATCGCCATACTGGATCGTTCCATTGGGAGTGCTGATCTACCTGAACTTTTTTACGCACCACTTCATTCCTGACCTGCGCTGGCCGCTAGTTGTTCTCCTAGCGTGCGTTTTCTGGCGGACAGGCGTTCTCTATTCAGTCGATGACCAGTCCTATCGCATGCCGCTCATCGCAGCATTTTTTTTGATAGGCTTTTTTATCTGGATTGCGGAGAACATTGCAACCTTCTTCGGAGCATGGGCTTATCCTGACCAGGTACAGATATGGCGTATTGTCTCGCCTGAGAAGATTAGCTCGTGGTTCCTGCTTGTTATCATAAGCATCTTGATTGTGACACAACTCAAAGGAGGGAGAAAGGGCAAACAGAAACGCGTGCGAAATGCAAGAGCCTACGGGTCCGCAACGAGATGTACCTCTGATTGAAGTGGCATTCGAACGTCCTTCATTGTTGAGGAAAGGCAAGGGCAGATGCCTGGACCGAAACGTAATCGCCGCGAACGCACCGACGAATGGGCACAGATCAAGCAGTGGACGTTGTGGCCTGAGCAGGAATGGTATGAAGCGATCAGACCCCTCATCCTTTTCCACGAAACCGCAGGAGGGCGAGCGAAAGAAATCGATGTTCCCCAGCGCACGCTGGCTCGAAAATTGGAGGCAGAGACAATTCCTGTTGCATAGGAAGTAGGCAGTTTGCCCGCCATCCGTGGACAATATTCCCATTTCCAACTTGGCTTGACTTTCTCTGAGATGAGCCATTTCATCGGTGGTGGTGTCCCGCAGGGACATGGCGATTTATACATTTTGGGGAAAAGAACCAGGCATGAAACTCTCGTGAGGTAAGATAGAAGCTGATCAAAGCCAATCTCACGCAGGAGGATGTTCACGCCGCTACCCGTTCCCAGTGCCTCTCGGCAGGTAGGCGATCCCGTGTTTCATCCTGACTGTACGTCTCGAGCGCACTGTAGGCCACTCACTTATCCCCTTCAACGATCTCGTTGATCATCGCCACTCTTGTAAAGGTTACCCAGTTCTTATGTAGAAACCCAGGTGTAAGAGAGCATCGATTTCAGACATGGTATCGATGGGAGGACACCTACACCTCTGGAGATTGGGCTTTGGGCAATCCAGCTCTAGCCATAGCACGCGGAGCTTGCGGCACCTCAGCTTACATGCCTTCCGCTGACCACCGCTTTCCATAACAGGCTCTTTTCCTCTCCATCTTTCGATTTCAGGTGATTAGGTGCTCCAAGAACCTCCCTCTAAGTTTTTCCCGGTTGCACTGGGGATCTCATCAAGCGCGACACGGCGCGCACATAACGTGTCATCAGACGCAAAGGAGCGGGCACCAACGACACAAGAATGGAAACGTGGACATGACGCTGTCGATTTTTGGGGAATTCCTCTGCTGATGGGAGAACCTTTTTCTTGGCCAGTTGCTGAGAAATCGCCTGAAGAGGCCAAAAGAGGAGCAATGCAATCGCGAGGATACTTACCCGAAAATCGACAGCGTCATGTCCACATTTACGCCAATGGCGAGTTCAGTCCTTAGCCCACCGCTTTCTTCATAAGCGCAATGATTTTCGCCTCTACTTCAGCATTCAGTTCCTTCAGCGCGAAGTAGACCGGCCACAGGGAGCCTTCGTCGAGGTTCGCGCTATCGTTGAAGCCGATCGTCGCGTACCTGGTTTTGAACTTTTGCGCGGGTTGGAAGAAGCAGACGAGTTTGCCGTCCTTAGCATACCCAGGCATCCCATACCAGGTTTTCGGCGAGAGGACTGGCGCGCTCGCTTTGATGATCTCATGGAACCGCGTGGCCATAGCGCGATCCGGTTCCGACATCTCGGCGATCTTCGCGAGCACGTCGCTTTCCCCTTCCTCCCTGTTCTTGGTAGCGCGCTCTTCCGCCTTCCGCTCTTTAGCACGCTCCTTCATCGCGTCTCGTTCCTCGTCTGAGAATCCCTTGGACTTCTTGTTGATCGATTCGGCGCTCTTGGCGGATTCCTGTGTAACTTTCTTTTCAGACTGGCTCATAAAAATCTCCTCACCTTTACTTAGGTTAAAACCTCACCGCAGTTCGACTGCGGACTTATGCTATTCTCGTCATGTGTCGCCTCATGTGGCAATGAAGCCACGGGCGGGATTTCTTCACGTATGCTCTCTCAGATTGAGTGCCCTGGAGGCATCGGCCCGTTTCTACTCAAGAGCCTTGCTGGCTCTTCCATCTTTTCCGTATTGGCTCACCGGTATCAGAGTATATCGTTGAAAACGCGCTTTCTACAGTCAACTCGAATAAAATGTAATGATCCTGTGGCTGGTACCCATATGTAGTAGCAAGCTCCCGCATGGCGGGACTATCAGTGAAAAGAGCATGTCCTACCAGCCAAAACTCTCCTTCGCCCCCATCATTGCTACTTACCCAACAATGCAACGAATAGCCAGAACCACGTTGTAAATCATGCCCTTTCGGAGAGGTTGGCTCCATAAACAAGAAAAGATGCCCCTCGCCTATAATTGGCGTCACAGGATGAACTCGGGGCATTCCGTCAGCACGAACGGTTGCCAGATAGGATGGACCACTTTTCAATCGAGCTTCGCCAAAGGCAGAGAGTTCTGGTTCAGCGAGCGCAAAATCTTGCCAGCACTGTTTCATATGTTCTCCTGATGTTTCTGCTTCACTTAGAGTCAATCGGCGCGACGCCTCGTCTGATCCAGTTTCGCGCCGATGTGCCCGGCGGCACGCGTTTGAGCAGTTCTGACCTGCTCCCTGTCTGGTGGGAGCGGCTGCCGGCTCCCACGGTTGGTCACCGCGATCATGGCAATGAGGATCGCGCAGCGCGATCGCGGAGGCGACTAGGATTGAACCACCAGCCACCGGTTGCCATCGGGATCACGGAGGTCAAACCACTTGACGCCAGACCCCGGGCCATACAGGTCATCCTTCACTTCGTTGACCTTGACGTCCTTTGCTTTGAGTTCGTTGTACGCCGCTTCAATATTTGAAGTCGAGAGATAGAGATTCATCGTACCAGGTTTCATGTGCTCATGCATCGTCGACAGCGTCAAAGAGGCACCTCCTCCTGGGAGCGAAAGCGAGACCCAGTGGTAATCGCCTTGTCCGTAGTCTTGGGTGACAGACCAGCCCAATTGCTCCGCGTAGAACGCTTTGGCCTTCGCCATATCGGTGACTGCCATCATCACCATCAGGATTTTTTCATCAGCCATTGTCATAAACAACCTTTCAATTGTTGTAAAACAGTGATTTCCTAACTTGAATTGAGCATACATGCTCAAGCATCATTCTTCTTGCTCTCGCTCGTTTCAAGTGAGAGCAGCGTCAGACCAAGACGGACAATCTGTAGGAGCACTCCATGCAGCGCGGCCTGATCGGGCAACGTCCCCGAGAGCCGCGTTGTCCCGGTCTCCTGCTGTTCGATGCAGAGCCCGCCAAAGCGGTCTTGCCAGGACGGGTCCAGGTGTCCTTGGATCCGTATCGTGTAGAACATCTGCCTCCTCCGCATTCTGCGCGTTTCACGGCCTTCGCGCCGTGCTCGGAAAAGCGAACCAGTAAGATCACCAGGATCGCCTCCCCGCGTCTTCACAAAGAATAGCAGAACGCGAGGCATTCCACAGTCGCCAAAAGGATGCCAAAGGGATTAGTTGCCTGAGGAGAAAGACCACCTGTTGGGAGGAATCTCGTTAGAGCAGGGAGCGAGCCCGCGCCAGGGCAACCGCCTGGGTTCGGCTGGTGGCTCCCAGTTTACCGAGCAGATTGCTGACGTGCTTTTTGACGGTGGGGAGCTCGATCACCAGGGTCCGGGCGATGTCCTGATTCGAGGCTCCTGTGCCCAGCAGGCGCAAGACATCCTGCTCACGCTGCGTAAGGGAAACACCCGGCGCGGATGGACTAACGGACTCCTGCTGGGCTGAGGAGGGTCCAGGCGCGAGCGCGGGTGTCGCCACCAGAGATCTGTTTGCGCCAGGCTGCTCCTGGGCGATCGCGGCCAGCAGCTGTGAGATGTAGGCCATCGTAGAAGCGGCCAGATCGTGCTGATGGGAATGTGGGAAAAGGAACGCCTCAAGTGCCTGGCGCATCGGTTCGCCTTCATCCAGGTACACGCGCAGGTAGCCCTCTGGTTCGGTCAAGGCAAACAGGCGCGCCGCGACCTCGTGGGCTTGCTCGTTCTGGCCTGCATGGTGCAGCGCCACCATGTACTGGGCCAGATATGTGAAGGTGATCCTGCTGTTGGCCGAACGACCTAGATTCCCGCTAAAGCGCTCCAGCAGCTCCAGCGCCTCTGTCCAACGAAGCTCTGCAAAATACACCCGCATCACGACCGGGAACGCGTCATACAAGCTGGCTTCCCATGCCGCTTCCGGAAAGATGAGGCCCGTTGTCCAGGCGGATGCCTCTCTCACCTGCCCCTGTGCCAGCCACCAACGCGCTCGTATCACCGGCAGCCAGCGCCAATTGCCGCCATATCCTCGATGTTCTTCTAACAGCTCAAACTCGTGCAGCGACAGCTCTACCGCAGACAGGTCTCCACTTGCCAGTTCGACCTTCATCAAGGCTATGTATCCCATCGTGAGCAAATCACTCTGCTGCCAGGTGGCGGCATCCTGAATGATCGTTTGCAGCCTGCCCCGCGCCTCTTCCAACCGATTCCACTGATACAACACCTCGACCTGCGCGGTCTGAAAGTAGCCTTTGAGCAGGGCATAGCCTGCCATCTGCTCGATCAGCTCGAGGGCAGCCAAACTCTCCTGATAGGCCAGGCGTAGCTGCCCTGCCTCCACGGCTGCCAATGCCAACCATTGCCTCACTCTGGCGTTCGCAAAGAGGCTTCCCGACAGGCTTACCTGCTCTTTGGCAGAGAGCAGTTGCGGCACCAGCCTCGCTCCCTCTCCCCAGACCCTATAGTGGAGGATGAAGTTGAAAGCAAGCGGGAGGATGTGCCAGATAACCTCCTCGTCCTGGTCAAGCTCCTGCATCTCCTGATGAAGGGCGTTCAAGCGCTCAAAGTCTAAGGCTGCTATCGCCTCATGCCCGCCCATGCCCGCACGTAACAGGCGTAAACGCCGGTAAAGCCTGGCTTCCTCGGGGAGAGAGACGGTGCCAGCGCCGGTGCCTGTGGTAGCAGTCAGGTGGGCGGTTCCAGCCACGGATCGCTGCAAGATGCTCTCGACCCGCGCCATGATCTGCCGCACCTGCTGATGGACCCTGGCCCGCTGCACCTCGGTCGTTTGCCCGACAGTGTGGAGCAGGTAGAGAGCGATCGTGAGCAGCAGGGGAGTGTGCTCACGCACTGTCTGCTCAGGCAGCGCCAACACCCAGCGCGCCATCGTCGCTGCTTCCCCACGGAGCCAGAACTGCTCGACGGTCTGCTCCATCAGCCGCGCTGCCGTGGAGAAGTCAGCTCCGGCAAGCGCATGGGTAATGGCCTCGGCCCACTGCTCCTGTGCCTCATAAAAGCGGGCAACCCGGTGGTGCAAGACCGGCTCCAACTCTGGTTGAGTGGTGTGCAACGTTGCCAGCAGAGCTTCGCGAAAGAGATCATGCAGCCGATAGGTGCGCCGCTCCTCATCAAGCGGCACCAGGAAGAGGTTCGCTCGCTCCAGCAACACGAGCATGTGCTGACTGGCCGCCTTCGTCGGTGCTGCGGTGACGGCCTGGCACACAGCAGCGTCCAGGCGCGAGAGGATGGCGATATGGAGTAAAAAATCGCGCGTATCGGGGGACAGACGTGCCAGGATGTCCTCCTGCACGTAGTCCAGCAGATACCGCTGGCTACCGGTCAATGTCTCAATGTATGCTGTGCGATCCTCACGCTTCTGCATAGTGAGCGCGACCAGGTGTAGACCAGCGATCCAGCCTTCCGTCCGGCTCACCAGCAGCTGCAACTCTTCTTCCGAGAGCGGCGGGGAGAGCATCTTGTGCAAAAACTGACTCGCTTCGCCCTCCTGGAAGCGCAGTTCGTCTGCACGAATCTCGGTCAACTGCCCGTGGGCTCGTAGACGCGCAAGGGGCAGGTCTGGGTCCACGCGGCTGGAGAGGATCAGATGCAGATGAGCGGGCAGATGCTCCAGTAAGAAGGCCATACCCTGGTGAATGACCGACTCTTCGATCACCTGATAATCGTCCACAATGAGGACGATGGGAGCAGGATGCGGCGGCTCTCTTTCCAGCTCATGGAGAAGCACGGTAAGACAGGAGGAGAGCGGCGGTGGCTGGGGCGATTGCAACTGTGCCACCACGTTTTCCCCAACGTTCGCTGGAAGATCAGGGCAGCGGCGCAGGGCCGCGATCAGCGCGACCCAGAAGCGTGTCGGGCTGTTGTCCAGTTCGGAAAGCTCCAGCCAGGCCACCTGCATCTTTTGCCGGTGCGCCCACACCGAGAGCAGCGTGGTTTTGCCCCAGCCCGCTGAGGCTGAGAGCAAGGTCAGCGGTGTCGAAAGCGCCTCATCGAGGGCGGTCAGCAAGCGTTCGCGCTCCACCAGGGCGTTCGGCAGTCGCGGCGGAGCAAGTCGGCTGGAGAGCAGCATCATCCCCTGCTCGGTCGTGGTCGCGGGCTGCTGCGTGTGCAAGAGCGTCTGTGCCGTCTCCTCTAGCCGCGAGAGCCTGAGGGTCTCCGTCCGTCCGAGATAGCGCTTGCGGGTGCGGCCCTCTTTGGTCTGGTAGGCATACCAATACGCTCCCCACGTGGCCTCTGCTCCTGGTAGACATTGAGAGAGCCTCTTGCGCCATGGAAGGCAAAGGAGGACACCCCGTGGAGCCAGGTCAGCCAGGCGGCTTCCTCCGCTGGTTGAAAACGTTGCTCAAACTGGCCCTGGGCGTACAACTCATAGAAGCGCTGCTCTTTAGACCAGATCAGGGCGTGAAGAGGTGCTCTGGACATCGAACCTTCCTTGTGTCTGCATTGTTCCCAACGACCCTTCCATTCCTCCCAACACCAGGAAGTATACCAAAGAGGAGGCTCACCGGCAAGGAGCATCTCTCTCGGCGTGGCGACCCGATCTGCCCACTTCTCTGACACCGCGAGACGATCCGTTGACGAGCCAATAATGCGTTGACCTTGATACCAGAAGTATACGAAAGATCAACAACGGCTGCAACTGTCCGCAACCCTTTACTTTCCTCTTCTGATCTTATTTCCACCCCATCTTGCCACGCCTTGTTGAAAATGCAAGAAAACTGGCAGAAAATTTGCTGAAAAAGCTCTTACCCGGAGATGAATGGGAACGCAGTCCAATGGCGTCATTAGTCTACGTTCCCATTCATCACTGAACTTAACTGAACTTACAAAATGCTTACATTTTCATGTGCTTTTCTTGATGACGCAGAGATACGCTATGACTAATAGTAGTGGATACATTTATAACAAGGATTTATAAATCAGATGCCAGAAACTATCAGAGACAGTGCCCTCGATAAAACCAGATAGCCCAGTGTCTTGATCGTCGATGATGAGCCTCAGGTTAAAGACCTTCTCCAGATGTGTTTCTCCTATGAAGGATTTCAGGTATTTCTCGCCACAAATGGGCCTGATGCAACCCAGGTTGCGCAGGAGCAGCAGCCCGATGTGGTTATTTTAGACCTTATGCTGCCAGGCTATGACGGGCTGGAGGTCACGCGCCGGCTACGTCGCAGCCGCGACCTGCCGATCATTATGCTTACGGCCAGGGACGAGATAGACGATCGTGTAACCGGGCTAGATACAGGGGCCGACGATTATCTCACCAAACCATTTGCCTTTCGCGAACTCATGGCAAGAACGCGCGCAGTGCTCCGGAGGCGCGGCAACAATATCGCCGATATTCTGACTTTTCAAGGTATCACCCTGAACCGGGGAACGCACCAGGTAACATTTCATGATCAGCCCATCGATTTAACGCCGCGTGAATTTGATCTTCTCGAATTTTTTCTGATGAACCCCAGGCAGGCGCTTTCTCGCGATATGATCATGTCACGCGTCTGGTGGTAATGCGTATGAGAAGTGAGGAGCAAATACCCGAAAAACGCTCTAACGTGCTCAATACCTACGTAACAGAGATAACCATCTTCACGAGGAGTGCTGAACAATCCGATTCTTTGGACCTTCCTTGCGGAGTGGGGAATAGTGCCCTGTCCGGTGACGGTGATGCAGTTCAGGGTCATAAAGGGTCAGTGGAGGAGGTTCCGCGCCAGGCGAAAGCTTGTTGAGGAGTTCGTAATCCTTCTTGAGGAGCGCAAAGATCAGTGTAATTAAGCGGCCAATGATATGGCCCAAAGCCTTCCCTTTTCCTTTGTAGGCTTGCATCCTCTCATCATAGAAACAGAGTCGAGGAACCAAACGCTTGTAGAGCTTTGCCCATTCGGTGTCCATCTGGATCGCTTTCCAGGCCACAAGGAACATCACTTTCTTCATCTCACGTGATCCCGCCCTTGTGAGGCGAGTGCGATCAAAAGACACACCTGTTTGCGTTCTGATTGGTGCCCAGCCAAAATAGGATTTGAGATGAGCTGCATCTTCAAAATTGCCAATAGAGCCGATAGTCGCGATGATCGACGCTGCAAAGAGCGGACCAATGGGAGGGATGGAGGTCAGAATCTGACCCTCGCGACTTTTCTCAACGATCTGGCCGATTTTCTCTTCAAGTTGCTCCAGATGGTTTTGAAGGAGTCGAAGTTCTTGAATCAACAAGGTTTGTTCGACAATCAGGCTGTCTTGTCGGGCGGTGTCTTTCGTTCCAATACTCTGCCTGGCGAGCTGCTGGATCTGTACGAACTGGGCTTCGGAGGGATGATTTCTCCTTCGCACTGTTCGAAGTTCTACTGAAGTCGCGGCAGCTATAGCGCTTGGCGTAGGAAAATGCTCACGCAGATCTAAGGCAAGAGCAGCATTCGGGTCTTTAAAGACTTGGGTGAATTCGGGAAAAAGTTCGTCACAAATGGCTGTCAGCTTGTTTTTCCGCTGAGTGGCTTCGTTCACCAGTTCATAGCGGTGGCGCACCAATCCTTTGAGTTGGGCTGCGGCCTCAGAGGGAGGAAGTGCCCGACGAATTGCCTGAAGCGTGTTGGCAACCTGTGCACCGAGTTCAAGTTGGGTGTAGAGCTGGTTTGCTAACCCTAACGCATCGCGTTTATCGGTTTTGACCATGCCCTCCTGACGGCGTTGAATATGGATAACAAAAACCGGAAGATCCAGCTCTAACAAATACTGGAGGAGCGATTGATGATAATGGCCCGTTTGTTCCATGAGAATGAAACACTGCTCAAGAGGACAATAGGCTTGGATACGCTCTACAAAAGCCCGGAACCCTTCTCGCGATTGCTCAAAGGTGAAGGCAGGACAATGATCAAAATGTTTATGGCGTTCTAAAAGTGTTTTCGAGAGGAAGCCAGCAACATGCTTGAATTTGCCGATATCAATACCAATGTAAAGGGCCTCATTCGAGAGAGTGGGCTGGCCCTGGACTTCGCGTCTCTGTTTGCTGCTGGTCATTGTCATATCTCCTGGTGGGTAGAGAGGCAAAGACCCGTGGACGTGGCCTGCCCAGTTACATACGAAAAGTTGTACTGGCCTTCAAATGCGTATGAAGGATTTCGCGCACGCCCCCCAATTACCACCGAAAGGTTGTGCCTCAAAATGACCTGAAGGTTCTCCGAGTCCTCTTCTGAGGGGAGCTACTCCTCAGTGCCTCTCCATTTGCAAGAGTACCTGAAATATGGAAAACAATCAACAAACAGGTAGCGATAGCTTATCATCAAATATTGTATGAAATGACCTACCAAGTGAGCAGGGTTGGCCCTCAAATGTAAGCATTTGCCCTGAATGTTGAGCAGCACAACCATTGACAGCCGGGAAAACGCTCCAGAAGCGGTTCATTGCACTCAACGTGTGTAAATTCACGGCGAACAGGAGCACAAACCTGAGAGCGCCCCGCATCAAACGGTGAGATGCGAAAGAATGTCCGCACATCGAAGTATTATTCCGTGCGGGTCCATGCTCAACTGGTTATTCGCCACCATGCTCCACGCATTACGCACACATTGTGCCAATCCCCATCCGCGTATGCGCGCTCGCTCCATTCCCAGTTCCTCGCTTAGTTGAGCGACGCGCCGGGCGAGCATCTGCTCCAGGTTGGGTACCTCAAGGAGGCGAGGCATAGGGTTATAGAACGAGGCTCCCACCTCATACCCAGGATCACCAACTACACCTTTCGGATCAATAGCCAGCCACGTATCACCCGAACGCAAGACATTATGGTGATGGAGATCGCCGTGCAGCAGCATGGTCTGAGGAACTGAGGCGCTTAATATCGCGAAGAGGTCCATCGCCTCGTCGACCAGGCGCGGCGGAAACGGACCATAGCCGCCAGCGTAATGTGCGCGGAGCTGCGTCAAGCCTTGTCCCAATTGCTCGACCGTCGGAAAGGTGTGCTCTGTAGGTGCCGGTCTCCAAAGTTGACGCATGATCCCGGCCAGAATGGATGTAGCTCGCTCATCCTGCTCCGGCACCAGTGACTCAAGCATGGTTCCCGGTTGCAAACGCTCCAACAGCATCACCTTTTGTTCCTCGTCATACTCCAGGAGACGAGCGATGCCTCGTCCATTGAAAAGACGTAGCGCGGCCAGCCCATGTTCAAATTCATCGGAAAACTCGCACGTCTTCAGAATAACTGGTGTGCCATCCGCACGTACAGCCGGTGCCACATAGTGAAGCGAGAGATTTTCAAACGGGGGCAAGATCGTGAGTTGCCAGCGCTCCGCGCATTCCTCTAAAAAAGAGGGGAGCCGTTGCAACCAGGCATTGGCCGCCTCTGTTCCGTAAACATCGCGCATAAATTGGAGAAAATCTTCGGGCAAAGCAGACATCAAAAGGACTCCTGTATCTGGTGCATCATATGCATCCGACTGAGAAGATCAGGAACCTTTTTGTCGGGGAGAGCTATGATGATCCGTTTTTTGAAGCTATGGTACTGCTTCTCTTCATGTGGGTCAAGGGTGGTTTCTTTTGACACTGCTAGATACTTACCAGGATCAAGATGGGATTTACAGGTTTGGCGCAAAATGCGACTTCGAGCTGAACTCCCGAATTTACAAAAACGATGCGCAACGCTCCGCTTCTGGAGCGTTTTCCCGGCTGTCAATGGTTGTGTTGCTCAACATTCAGGGCAAATGCTTACATTTGAGGGCCAACCCTGCTCACTTGGTAGGTCATTTACCATGAGCGCGTTGGGCATCATCGTCTCGTTTATTGCGGAACAGGCTCTTGTGACCAACTAGGTCAATGTTCTGCATAATGAGGCTCAGGTAGCACTCAAGGGCGTTACCAAAGACCTTCACCAACCGCAACAACGTCCCTTTGGGCTGGGCATTAATTTTCTCCCTTCGGCTGCTCCAGACCCTGGCTTTGACGATACAGCCAGGTCCCTGCTCCACGCGTTGACCAGTCCAGGTACGAGTGCGGTGATTCTCACGACCACCGGGACGCCGTTGATCACAAATGCCTCCTCATCATTCGATGCTCCTGGTATAAACATCGCCTCTAACCAGGTGCAACAAATCATCAAGAGCAATGTGCCTTATCTTCTGGCCAAAGACAATCTGGGACAGCATCAGCTTGTCGTATTTATTCCGCTGATCAAAAATTTCCACACAACGGCCATTTTACAGGTCAGCACGCCGACCGCACCTATCGACGATTTTCTCACAACGTTCCACCTGATCTTGTTTCTGGGCATTATGTGTACATTCGGTATAGCCATTGCACTCATATTTCCGCTCGTAAGCATTGCCCTGCGTCCGCTGGTTGAGATCGAACGTACCAGCCGGCAGATCGCACAGGATGAGCTTTCGATACGCATCGATCAGCCACCGACCGATGACGAGATCGGACGATTAGCGCGTTCATTCAATGCCATGGTTGCTCGCCTGGAGACAGCTTTCCAGAAACAAAAACGCTTTGTCAGCGATGCCTCGCATGAACTACGCACGCCACTGACCGTGTTAAACGGAAATCTGGAGATGTTATTGTTAGGAGTGGATCGGGGAGATCGTGAAATCACACGTCACCTGGCCCGCGGAATGTTTGCCGAGGTGCGGCGTATGCACCGCATGGTTGAAGATTTGTTAGCCCTGACTCGTCTGGATGAAGGAAGATTGGTGCTGCGCAAAGATACAGTCACTGTGGATACCTTACTCCACACAGTCTGCGAACAGGCAATCTATCTCGCGCATGGACAAGAAATTCGCTGCCTGATTGAGCCAGGTCTCCCCGCGATCTGCGCAGATCGCGATCGGCTTCAGCAAATTCTGCTGAATCTGGTCGATAATGCGCTCAAATATACTCCTTTAGAGGGTCAGATAGAGCTACACGTTCTGAAAGAATCTCAGCGTACGGTAGCTCTCACCATCAACGATACCGGCCAGGGCATTTCGCCTGAAGCCCTGCCACATGTCTTCGACCGCTTCTACCGGGCTGATCCCTCACGTAGCCGCTCCTCCGTCTACTCAGGTGGGAGCGGTCTGGGCCTTGCTATTGCCAAAGAGTTGGTGGAGGCCCAGCACGGAACCATTGAGATCAGCAGTACACTGGGCAAAGGCACGAGTGTTACTCTCCGCTTTCCCGCTCTTGTACAATTGGAGCGCTTGAAACGTCACGAATGGCCGGAGATGAAACGGTAGATTGCCGAAACCGGGTGATTCGCCATGTGTATAGTCCAGTCCAGTTCTGTTCGCTGAGGTATTTCCAACCACCATCAGCCAGGATAATCACGATCTTTCCCTGTTTCATGCGTTCCGCTACACGTAAGGCTACATCCAGAACCGCGCCGCTGGAAGGACCAGCGAAAATGCCTTCTTGTTTGCGCAATTGCAGAGTGCGCAACCATGCCTGCTGGCTCGTAATCAGCATTTTGTCATCGAGCAGCGATTGATCAAGCACTGGAGAGATAAAACCATCTGCGAGACTGCGTAAGCCCTGAATGCTTTCGCCCTGCATCGGCTCGGCAGCGACCACGCGGATGGCGGGGCTGTGCTCTTTCAAACGTTGCCCCATTCCGGTGAGAGTGCCTCCTGAGCCAAGGCCCGAGACCAGCACGCTGACATCAGGCAAGTCACGCAGACTCTCTGCGCCAGTCGTTTCATAATGGGCGGCGGCATTCGCCAGATTGCCATATTGAAAAAGCATCACATAACGCTTCTCTTGATGAACCAGTTCCTGAGCGAGCCGGATCGCGCCATTGCTGCCTGCCGCTCCTGGTGAAAGAATAATATCGGCTCCGTAAAGCTCAAGCATTCTGCACTTCTCTTGAGTGCCTTTTTCGGAGACGACAGCAGTAAACTGATAACCTTTCATGCCAGCTACCAGAGCCAGGGCCACGCCCGTATTCCCGCTGGTCGGCTCCAACAAGATTGAATCGGTGTGCAGCAGCCCCTGTGCCTCCGCCTGTTCGATCATCTTTCTGGCAATTCGATCCTTAATGCTGCCAGAGGGATTGACGCCTTCCATTTTTGCGAAAATCTGTACTCCAGAACGCGGGCTGAAGCTTTTGAGTTCAATCAGAGGCGTATTTCCAATGGTTTCCAGGATATTATGATAATACATAATGTACTCCTTTTTAGGGCATCAAATCGCTTCGACCTCACCCCTGAAAGAAGACAGGGCTTTGGCAGTACGAAGTACTTCATTGACCATAGCGCGTACATCTGTTTCGGTGGTCATATAATTGACAAAGCACGCTCGCAGAGTCTCTTTCCCGGCGAAATGGGTGCTGGTAAAGAAAGCTTTGCCGCGCTCCTGGATTGTATGAGCCAGAGTTTTGTTCAGCCGATCCAGCAGGCGCGGCTGATCAAGCAGCGTGTCTGGCGCGTAGCGAAAACGCACAATGCTCAAAGGGCCATCGGCGAGAAGCTCCAGGGCGGGTTCTTCTTCGATCAGTTGCGCGAAGAGTCGAGCCATGCCGATATTACTGGCGATAGCGTTGGTCAGCCCGCTGCGTCCAGCCGTGCGCACAACAGCCCAGACATCCAGGGCGCGAAAGCGGCGCGTGCGCTGGAGGGTATATTCTGACATCCAGGCTTCATGCTTATCGGGCTCGGTATGATTCAGGCGAAACGTATCGTGCAGCGCTGCACCGTTACGGACCAGGGCACATCCGCAATCAATGGGCACCGAGAGCCATTTGTGCTGGTCGGTCGCGAGTGAATCCACGCGTTCCAGCCCCTTGTAGAGCGGCGCGACCTTCTTATCCAGTACGCCAAAGGCTCCATAAGAGCCATCGACATGCAGCCAGAGACCTTCCTCAGCACAGAGGTTAACCAGCTTCGCCCAAAGGATCAATGGCTCCCGTTTCAACCGTTCCGGCGGTTGCTGCGACACAGAAAGGAGTAAAACCGGCAGCGCGATCGGCGCGGATGCGCCTGGAGAGCTGACCCACATCCATTTGCCAGGTCGAAGTGGAGGAAATGATGTGAATAGCATCGCTACCCAGACCCATGGCCTCAACGGATTTGCGCACGCTGAAATGGCCCTGGTCCGATTGATAGAGCACAAACGGACGCTGGAGGCCCTGAATACCCTGCTTCCGCACATCCCAGCCCTGAGCCTGAGCCGCCCAATGACGCGCGGCCTGCAGACAGGTGAAATTAGCCTCTGAACCACCACTGACAAAGACGCCCGCGCTTCCTTCAATGGGAAAACCACACAGCTCCATCACCCATTGCACTGCCCGTCGCTCCAGTTCCTGGCCAGCATGCTCGCCAATACCGCAGTTGGGATTCATTGCCGCCTCCAGCGGTTTCAGCAAAATTCCTGCGTGCGCGGGAGCCGAATTAATCCACCCCGCAAATCTGGGGTGCCCATTGCCCTGAGGATAAGGCAGCAGCATTTCGCGCAGAAAAGCCAGCGTCTCCTTGAAAGGTTGACCCTGCTCTGGTAAGACCTGGCGACGAACAACCGTGCGTACATCGTCTGGCATAGCTTGCCAGATCGGGCGATTCTGGATACCAGCCAGATAGGTCGCCATTTCATCAATAATCTGATAGCCCAGATCCCGCAGTTCGGCTTCACTGAAAGAGAAACCGGGCACCTGTGCTCTTCTGGAATCTACGGTATGCTCATTATATGCTTTTGCGTCTGTTTTATTGAACAGAATAATTTATCACATTCTCCGTATTGTCAACATGCTTTATATGCTCAAGCGCCCTTTAACCAGCACACAACTCATTGCTAAACGATAAGAGCCAGAGGCCACTGTGTCATGGAGAGGTTCCTCTGAAAGAGCTGGAGAAAGAGACAAAAACACCCCCCTGTGGGTCAAGTGACCCAAGAGAACCTCATCCGCAAGCTCGTATGCTGGAAGCAGGATTAAGCGATCTGAGTAGGGGTCAGCGTCACCTGATATCCCAACCGTTCAAGCTGCCTGGTTGCCCGTCGCTCAGCATGCTTGCGATCTAATTCCGAAAAGTAGTTTGCTCCTCTTTCCTGATAGGGCTCACCAGTCGTGAGCATGTGATAGTAGATGACCAGAATGCTGTGAGCCACCGCCACGACAGCACGTTTGTTGCCACGACGAGCAGCAATCTGATGATACTGTGCCGAGAGATAGCTGTGCTTGGTTCGAGCGGCGGCATTGGCGGCTTGAACCAGCATCGCTTTGATCCAGCGATTGCCTTTGCGAATGCGTCCACTTTTGCGTTTGCCTCCACTCTCGTTATTGCCAGGACAAATGCCCACCCAGGAGGCGAGGTGAGCGGCATCCGGAAAAGGAGACACATCCGAGCCTATCTCAGCCAGGAGAACTTCGATGATTCGACGGCTACATCCAGGAATAGCATCGAGCCGCTGAATCAACGCCTCCTGAGGGCGCAAGCGCTCCTCAATCTCCCTGTCCAGGCGCGAAATTCCCCGATCATGTCGCTCGATCAGGGAGAGCAGTTCCTGCAAGAGGAGGCGGTGATGGTCCCTCAGGCGTCCACGCAGCGCTTGTGCCAGCGCGTCACGTTTGCTCATCGCACGTCCCAGAGCCAGATCTGCTAACACGGCTGGATCTTCCTCTCCGCGAAGGAGAGCCGAGAGAATCTGCTGTCCTGATTTCCCCATGATATCCGTCAACACGGACGAGAGCTTCAGATTGGTATCTTCCAGCGTTTTGTGGAGCCGATTCACCAGCCGGGTTCGCTCGGCGATCAGAGTTGTGCGCAGACGGGTCAGATCACGAAGCTCTCGTTGTTGGGGTGACGGGATAAAGCTGGGTTTGAGGAGCCCAAACTGCAAGAGTTCGGCGATCCACTCCGCATCCTTTTTATCGGTTTTGCGACCTGGAACGCGTTTGAGATGTTCGGCATTGACAATCATGACCTGCTCAAAGTGCCCTTCCATGAGGTTGAAAGGGGACTTCCAATACACCCCGGTTGACTCCATCGCGATGGCCTGGCACCGCGCTGTTTTCAGCCAGTCAACGCACGAGAGTAATTCACTCGTCATCGTCGAAAAGCGCCGCAGCTCTTTGTGTTGCTGTCCTTTCTCATCGACAGCGAGCAAACATGCCACCAGAAATTGTTTGTGGACATCAATCCCGCAACAGCTTCGATACAGGACTTCCATCAGGGTTCCTCCTTCTGATACGCTGTGGTCAATGGTTAGCGATCAGCGACCAGGAAGTACCCGGCCTGTGAGGTTAGATTCCTCTACGTGCTTCTGGAAAAGAGCGACAACTGGCGGTGCAAACGGGTACCTGGAGACAGCTTCGGGCTCACGCTCATGTTCATAACTGGGCGTCCGTTCTCACCTGGCCGCGATCTCTCCAGTATATCCTCTTTCATCCCTGGTGGTGTCCCGGCACGGGGCATGCTGCTTCGGGCAAATCCGCGCGCAGCAGACTTATGCAACAATCAATGACCGTTGCTCGCAGAGGCAGTGCCTCATCATTGAGCAAAGTTTCTACACGCCGTGGGCGAAAAGGCTAGGAGGCGAAAGCTCCCACTGCGATGCGAGCTACGGTAATGCGCTTCTCTCGGAAAGCGATATGCGTTGCAACACTGGCAATCGTTGCGGCTCCAGCCTTACGATTGCTCATTTTTGTATAAAAAGATCGTGAGTCTGGGGAGCAAACAGGCACGCGAATCCAGGTAGTCAACTCGCGGGAATCTGGCTCCTGGAGCAGGTAGTCGGCCACGCTGACTGTGCGCTGAGTAGCGGGCGCACCCACTTGCAGGATCAGCTGTGCGTCGAGGGCAAGTAGTGGAACCACTGCGTCTGTGATCGTAGTACGCGCAGAAGCAATATTTCCACCAAGAGTCGCAGCGCGCCGGATGAGAGGATTGCCCAAAGATCGGGCCATTTGCGCCAGGAGAGGGATATGTTCCTGAATAATGGATTCACTCTCCAAATAAAAAATGTCGCTAATGCTCCTATGTATATTGCCCGCTCATCCAGATAAATCTGCCTCAGTTCCATCAGCAAACGTAAGTCAAGCAGTGTATCGGGTTGGATTGCACCCCGTCGTAAATCGACAAGCAAGCGCGTCCCCCCTGCCAGTGGTTGCGTCGCAAGATCTGTCTGACTCAAAGCTTGTAGGGTTGCTTGCAAAGTAGAAGGCACAACATATGCGAAACCGGTCATCTGGTATAGACACTCCTTTCACAGACAAGAGTGCCATAGTAAGTTGAATTTGGAGTGACCATTCCTAAAAATTTGCTTAATAAACCCTGCTATTACAGATCTGAGCTTTCTCAGCAAGATTGAATGAGTTTTTTTGATGAGCCTTGACAGGAATGAAAAATAAATGTATGCTCTTTGCAAGCGTTTCCAAAAAGTTTTCAAGGAATTGCAAATGTCTGTAAGTTTGATTGAAATTGCGGCGAAAGCTGGTGTGTCGCTCGCGACAGCATCTCGTGCTCTAAATGGCAAAGGTGGTGTGAAGCCAGAGACACGCGAACGGGTCCTTGCCGTGGCGAAAGAGCTGGAATATTCGGTGAATATGGCAGCGCGTGTGCTGGCCACATCGCGTACAGAAACCATTTGTTATGCTGTGAACCAGCGCCGGGCTCCACTGGATGTCGATCCGTTTTATCCCAATATCATGCACGGTGTTGAAGCAGAGTTGAGCCGCCATGGGTACCATCTCCTGCTGAGCACTATTGGTGATGAGCATAAGAGCATCGCAACATTTAAACCAATCGCCGAAAATCGGGTGGATGGAGTGATTTTAGCGGGGCCAGATATCCCCCCCGTTTCATTTTGGAACTGAAACAGCAGGGAATCCCTCTGGTCCTCGTCGATAATATGCTCTTGAATACCTCCATTGACACGATCAATAGTGACGATGTTCAAGGGGCATACAAAGCAACAATGCACCTCATCGAGCATGGACATCGAGATATTGTCGCATTACTGGGGCCAGAGAACTGGGCCAGCTCTGCTCACCGTGGGCAAGGTTACACCAATGCTCTCGTTGCGGCAGGTCTCACCCCTCATCTCTTTCATGCTGAAGATACCACTTCAGAGACTGGTCACGCGTTGCTGAAAGAGGCTCTGAACACCATTCCCAACCTTACAGCGATCTTTGCAGTCAATGATGCCGTCGCCTTAGGAGCACTACATGCTTTGCAGCTATTACAGCGCCGTGTGCCAGAAGATGTTGCGCTTATAGGTTTTGACGATACCTATTTTAGTGCGCTTAGTACTCCTCCACTTACGACGGTGAAAGTTTTTACGCATGAGATGGGAAAGCTTGCGGCTCGCCGTCTGCTCACGGTTCTGGAAGAAGAGGAAGAAACATATCCGACTGTGCAGACACAACTCGCGACCGAACTGATACTGCGCCGTTCATGTGGATGCACTTTTCGCGGCTACTGATTTCATCGCATACGCCGATGGAAAACCTTATCGCAGCATTGTTGCATGTGAATATACTACAAGGAGGACTCAGCAGTGAAGCTGACAAAATTACTCTGGGGTTCGTTACTTCTTCTCATCGTGTGCCTTCCTTTGGCCGCTTGCGGCGAAGGAAGTACAGGCGATGCGAAAAACCTTACTTTCTGGTCAGCGGCCAATCCCCCACAGCAGGCCTTCTGGACAGAAATGGCGAAAGCGTACATGGCACAACACTCTGACATCAAAATTTCGGTCAAGGCTATTCCGGAAACCCCCACGTCAGAGGCAAGCATTCAGGCAGCGTTAGCAGGCGGTACTGCACCAACTGCTTCGGAGAATATTTTTACTGGCTTTGGAGGTCAGTTACAAAGCTCTCAAGCTATCGCACCTCTCGACCAGATGCCCGGATGGAATGATGTCATTAAGGCTCGCCACATGGATAAGACCATTGCGAGCTGGAAATTTAGTGATGGCCATACCTACATCCTGCCTATGTATACCAATGCCATGCTCTTTGGGTGGCGTATGGATATTCTCAGGCAGATCGGCTATAATGAACCGCCCCGCACCTATAGCCAGGTCATCGATATGGGTCAAAAGCTCAAGCAAAAATTTCCTGATAAATTTGTTTGGGCACGTGACGCGCTCGTAAAAGATACCTGGTACGAACGTTGGTTTGATTTCTTCAGCATCTATGATGCCGCCAGTAATGGGCAGAACTTCATCTCTGGAGGGAAGATTACCGCCAATGAGCAGGCCGCGGTCAGCTCCCTGTCCTTCTTGAGGGATCTATCTCAGAAGAAACTCCTTCTGACGCAAACACAGACCGATGCCTTTGAAACAGGTCTAAGTGTCATGGATATTATTGGTCCCTGGCGTTTTGCTACCTGGCAGCAGAAGTATCCGAATCTCAAACTCAATGACACCTACGTCTTGACGCCGCCACCAGTTCCTGATGCTATGGCAAATAGCCAGGCCATCAAAACGTTTGCCGACGCGAAAGGTCTTGCGATCTACAAGCAGGCCTCTTCTGAGCAGCAGAATGCGATCTGGGAATTTGTCAAGTGGGTTCTCTCAGACCCACAACATGATCTGCAATGGCTGCAAACAACAAGCCTTCCCTCGGCGCGCGATGATTTGAGCACAAACGCAACCTTCAAACCGTTCTTTGACAAAAATCCAGAACTTGTCAAGTACGCTGAAAATATTCCAAATGCTGTGCCGCCAATCGCTGCATCGAAGTACACGGATATACAGGTGTCACTGGGGGACCAGGCGGTCATTCCAGTGGTCAAAGGGGACGCTACTCCGCAACAGGCATGGAATAGCTGGAAAACCGCTGTTCAACCTATGTTGAACCAGTAAGAGCCTCTTTGCGATTGAAGTGATGTTCGCGTAAACAATCTACGGGTAGGCATCCAGTATCTACTGGATATCTACCCGCAGACAGAAATACCTGCTGCATATGGAACAGATATCCCCGAGAAGATAATCACTACGGGGCAAGGCAATAGCGCCAACCACACTGTTCCCTCCTGAAGCCAGGACAGGGTATCTCCCAACTTTCTTTTTGCACTCACTGGGTGCCCTTTTAACACTTAAACCTATTCAGTGTCGAAGTGAAGGAGAATTATGATGGCACATGCGCAAAGCGAACAGGGAGTAGCCATACCTTCGGTTTCATCGGCAACTACTGTTCGTACAGTCAATTCAAAAACGTCATCAACCCATCGTTCAAAGGGCAACTGGTTATATGTTATCGCCGTACCAGTACTGCTCATTATGATTTTGCCTTATGTGTATCTCCTTTTACAGTCTTTTGCTCCCTGGGACCAGGTCAATAAGACGTTTTTCCCCAACGCGCTTACCCTGCGCTCGTATCAGTGGATCTTGAGCGGAGGGGGCTATACTTCACTCCCATTAGTCAATGCCTTGCTGAATAGCTTCCTGGTGACGATCGTCGATAGTATCAGCGTTGTTGTTATCGGCGCTGTCGTTGGGTATGCGCTTTCCATCCTTGACTTTCGAGGAAAGCGTTTTATCAATAGCTTTATCCTTTTTCAAATGTTCTATCCAGCCATCATTCTTCTTGTGCCGACATTTCTTATTATACGTTTTGCGGGTCTATACAACACATACTGGGCAATGATTATTCCGAAACTGGTCAGTTTGTGGGCGATTTTTATGTATACCAGTTTCTTTCGTTCGACTCCTCTCGAAATGATTGAAGCCGCACGTCTGGACGGTGCAAGCAATTTCTCCATCATTTTTCGTATTATGATTCCTATGGCGCGCTCAATTAGCACGATCATCTTTCTGTTCGTCTTTATGGAGCGCTGGACTGAGCTCATGTGGGATATCATTGTTGTCAAAGAGCCAACCAGACAAACACTCAATGTGTTACTCAGCTCCATGTTTGGCCCTTATGGCGCGTACCCTGGACCACTCTATGCTGCCGCCGCTCTACTCACGTTCCCGATTCTTCTCTTATTCATTCTGTTTAGCCGTAACTTTGTCAAGGGTGTGCAACTGGTCCTGCGCTAAGAACAGCATCAGAGAAAGAAAGGAGCGATGACAATGAGCACAATACCCGTTACTATGAAAAAGCAAGCAGCCAAAAAGGAGCTTCAGGGGTGGTTACTAGCCAGTCCCTATCTTCTCTTTACGCTTATCTTCTTTTTCATTCCACTGCTATGGAGCCTCTTTCTGGTCTTCCAAAACTGGAACCTGATCTCGCCTACCCCAACATTTGTCGGATTGGCAAATTTTCAGGAAGCATTGACCAGTCCACGTGTCTGGCAGGCCTTTCTGGTTTCCTATAAATTCATGGCACTCTTTATCCCGCTCGTGCTGGCGGCTGCTATCGGGCTTGCGCTGATTATCCATCTTGTTCCACGTTTCAAGCCTCTCTTCGCCGTTGGCTTTTTCTTACCGTACCTGGCCTCAGGTGTCGTCACCTCGTTAGTTGTTCGCGGCTTTCTTTCCTACGACAGCCCACTGAACTCCTTTCTCCGTACGATTTTTGGCACATCCCCTGACTGGCTGGGGAATGGAACACTGGCAACGCTGGTCATCGTGCTCATGATGGTATGGAAATTTGCCGGGTACTATTCGCTCATTTTTTTATCCGGGCTTCAGGGTATCCCTGCTGAAGTCTATGAAGCGGCCTCTATTGATGGTGCCAATGCCTGGACGCGTTTCTGGCGTATGACGCTGCCCATGCTCTACCCTGCTTTCTACACAGTTATTATTCTGGCGGTTGGTTTGATGTTCTCCATCTTTACTGAACCATTTACATTGACAAATGGTGGCCCACAGATGGCAACCCAGACCTGGCAGTTAGAGATTTATTATCAGGCATTCAACCAGTTCCGCTCGGGGTATGGAGCAACGATTGCGCTGCTCAATGCAGTTGCGACCTTCATCTCCATCATACTTATCCGCCGTATTGTTGAGGCATGGGGTCATCACTATGGGTGGGACTAACCTTCTTACGGCTTTTCCTACTGGTTCTTTCTTTCATGAGAGAGTGGAGGAGCTAGAGGGAGACCTTCCTGCCAGGGCGTAACGTAGTCCTGGCAATTTTTCCCTCCCTTTCCTACCGACTGTCTCACTACCTAAGGAGCGAAGTAAAATGACAGATAAAGCGAAACGTTTCTCTCAAAATCCTCTCTTGCGGCCTGAAGATGTCAAGCCCAGTCTCGATGGAATCGTTGTCGAATGTCTCCTGAATCCGGGGGCATTTACGTTTCAGGGCAAGACCTGGTTGTTGCTGCGCGTTGCGGAGCGCCCGGAACAGACAGACGATACCGTAAGCGCATTGGTCATTGATCCTTCCACAAAAGATGGTTTGCGTATTCTTTCCAGCCAGAAAAGTGACCCTGATCTGGCGTACGGGGATGATCCACGTAGCTTTGTGTATCAGGAAAATACCTATCTTACGACGCTTTCCCACCTGCGGCTCGCTTCAAGCGATGATGGAATCCACTTTCAGGTCATGCCTACACCTACGCTCATCGGTGAGGGTGAACTGGAAACCTTTGGTATCGAAGATTGCCGCGTGGCGCAAATTGGAGGACATTACTACTTGACTTACACGGCTGTCTCAAAGTGGGGGTATGGGGTTGGCATGATAAGTACGGAGGACTGGCAGCACTTTACACGTCATGGGATGATTTTCCCTCCTAACAATAAAGATTGCGCCCTCTTCCCAGAGAAAGTTGGCGAGCGCTATTTCGCGCTACATCGCCCGACACTGGGTGGAACCGGGCTCGGAGGTAATAATATCTGGATCAGTCAATCCCCTGACCTCTTGCATTGGGGTGAGCATACGTGCCTGCTGACAACACGCTCTGGCATGTGGGATTCAGCACGAGTAGGGGCTGGGGCCGCACCAACCCGTACTGAGGCTGGTTGGCTCGAAATTTATCATGGCGCGAATGAACAGAATCGTTACTGCCTGGGTGCTGTATTGCTTGATCTTGATGATCCCACAAAAGTGATAGCGCGTTCCGAGAAACCACTTATGGAGCCGCTAGCGGAATACGAGATTAATGGCTTCTTTGGGAATGTTGTTTTCGCCAATGGTGTCATCGAAAATGGGGATACGCTGACCGTATACTACGGCGCTTCCGACCTGGTGGTCTGTGGTGCGACCTTCTCGATTAAAGAAATTCTTGACACACTTCTCTAGAAATGGGGTAATTCTAAGATGAAACCACTTGGGCTGGGTATTATTGGATATGGGGGTTTTGGTGAATTTACCGCGCAAGCTTATGCTACCATGTCTCGGGTCCGTATTGTTGCTATTACTGATGTTGCGGCCTCTCGAAGAGAAGGGGCCGCCAGGCGTTTCGATGCCAGGGCATATGCCGACATTGATCAACTCCTTGCCGATCCGGATGTTGATATTGTGACGATCGCCACGCCTCCCTGGCTACACGTTCCTCAAGCGCTGAAAGCGATTTCTGTGGGCAAACATGTTTTTCTTGAAAAGCCTCTTGCCACCACACTCACAGAGGCGGATGCCCTTGTAAGTGCAGCTAGGACCCATGGTATCCACATTCAGGTCGATTATGTCCTCCGCCATGTTCCTTTATATACTACTCTGCAGGCCCTGGTGCGAAGTAAGCTCTTGGGTGAGGTGACCTATATTCGCCTGGAGAACACTGCCTCAAACGAGGCGCTCCATCCACAGCACTGGTTTTGGGATCGCTCCCGGAGTGGTGGCATCTTCATTGAGCACGGAGTCCACTTCTTTGATCTGTGTAGCCAGCTTGTCGCGAGCAAACCTGTTCTCGTATCCGGCAATGCACGCACAACTTCCGATGGCAGGCAAGACCGGGTCATGTCGTCAGTCTCCTATGCCAGCGGCGCGCTTGCTCATTTTTATCATGCGTTTGATCGTACGGCTATCCTGGAGAAAACGGTGCTTCGCGTGGTGATGGAGCAAGGAACGGCAACGGCGTATGGCTGGATCCCGGATCGCCTGGAGATAGAGGGATCGCTTGCTTCAACTGATTACCCTGCTCTGACACATCTTCTGCAAACAGAGCTCGACATAAAGACCATGCCTGCGCCAGAAGGGATTACAGGCGCGACGGCAGGTCAACTGGTGCATGCAACGCTCACGCGGCCTGACCGCACCGCGGATTATGCAAATGCCATTCGCCAGGGCATGGCTGACCTTGTTCTATCCATTCAGGAACCAGGCTATACATCAGCAGTAACGCTGCAAGATGCATATGAGAGCTTCCGACTGGCGTTCCTTTCCCAGCAATCTATTGAGCAAGGTCATAGTATGCACTACGCTTCTCGATATGATTTCAGTCGTTCCTCTCCATCATAAGAATCGTGCCATGCGGGGACCCTGGCTTCAGACACTGTCTTTTAAGGTTCATAAGAAAGCTTCAGTTCCCTATTAGCAGGGAACTGGATTGTATTTGCACTGGAGAAGAGAGAATTTGGAGCCCAAATGGGTATATCTCATCGTAGAAGTTGCAAAAACTCCATGCGTACTTCGCCTTGCTCATGAAAAATACCCCGCATCACTGATGAGATCATCTGTCCAGGTGTTCGGATGCCACGTGTTGCCATACAGAGATGTTCCCCTTTAAGTACTACAGCCACGTTCTCTGTACGTGTAATGCGACTGACCTCATCAGCGATCTGTTGCCCTAATTGCTCCTGGAGTTGCAATTGATGGGCAAATTGATGGGCAATACGTGCGAATTTGGAGAGGCCCAACACGGTTTCGTGAGGAATATAGCCAATACAAACATCACACCAGAAGGGAAGAAGATGATGCTCACAGAGCGATGAGACTCGTATTCCAGAAACACAGACCATCTGACCAGTCGTTGTCGAAGAAAAGGTCGTCTCAGTCATACCAGGATCATACTCTATAAATTCACGCCAGGAGTCGGCCCAACGTCGAGGCGTCTCGCGGAGCCCTTCACGATCAGGATTTTCTCCAATGGCTATCAATAACTCACGACCTAACGTGAGCAGTCTCTGATAATCGACCCGTTTTGGCAGTTCTTCCATATGGGAAAGAGGTTCATTGCGACATCGATAATCACTATCTATCATAATTGTCTCTTTCTGTATTGTTCAATAGAGAGGTAATAAAAACACTATCTATACTTGATTCTTGTATGCATTGCCTCACCAGAATTGAACCAGGGAAGATCCCCATCCCAGATGAAATCTTTTCCTGGTTCTCACATACATGAGCAGCATTCCATTGCTTACCTTGCTTTTCGAGCAACCGCTCGAAACAGTCTTTGGCAGGTCGTTCTTGAAATGCTTGAAAGATTGCTATTGCAGAAATCACATATTCTGCGCGAATGTCTCTTGTGTTTATCACTCCTTACTTATGCGCCTGATTTCTACCTGACCATCACGGACTCGCACATTATAGCGAGGGGCATTGACGGTAGCTGGTCCGGTGAGTACTCGCCCATCGCGCAGACAGAAACGAGACCCATGCCAGGGGCATTCTACAATGTCTCCTTGTAGTGTCCCTTCGTCGAGAGGAGCACCTGCATGCGGGCACGTTGCAGAGATCGCATACCACTGTTCTCCCTGCCGAAGCACGAGGACTGGGACACCTGCCGCTGTCACCCGATAGAGCTTATTTTCTTCGACCTCTTGTGCTGAGAGCACCGCTTCATACTGTTCACTTCCCGCTTCCCAGGCAGTGTGGTTGATACCAGTACCTTTGACAAAGACAAGATCACCTCCCAGATAGGCTGCATACATGACGGCGGCTAACCCAATCAAGCCGAGTATCGCTGCAGGAAGGCTTTCACTTGAAGGTTGCAAGAAACGCAGTACCGAGGAAACAAGATAGAGAAGGGTTGCAGTCGCATTGAATATGGCGTGATACAGCCCCACCCGTCGTTCAGCTCCATAGGTATCACTCCAATCGGTCAATCCAGTCACAATGGCACCCAACGCTGCAAGCAGGCCGAGCAGAACGGTGACCTCCGCACTACGAGCCGCCCAGGCAAAAGCATCAGGTCCGAAGACCCAAAGCACATCAAAGACAGCTGTGAGCAGCCAGGCAGTGATAGGAATATCAGTGAGCGCTGGATGTAGAGGATGCCCCAACCAGGTCCCAGTGAGGAAGCTTTTGAGATGTCGAGGCGGAGTGCGCTGCGCCCCCACCAGAATCTGGATGAAATGCTGCAATTGCTCACTCAACCGTTCTACAAAGGGTTGTGGTGCAGGAGGGGTTTCGTCCATGATGTCTTACTCCTCTCGTGTGCCTCATAACGTCATAACAAGAAGTCAGTTAACAACCTGAATGGGTTCTTGTCTATCTCTATACCATAGATCACAAAGAAAGTCAAATAATCATTTGACTTTCTTGACTAAGCGATCGATGGCGTGATAGAGTGAGAGGAAAATGAGAGGAAAAGGGGAAGGAAGAAATGCAGCAGCCGCCAGGGGAGACTCCCTTTTTGAGCAGTACTCGCGGGAAGCTGGTCAGGCTCTTGCGTCGATCTAGTCATACCGTCGAGGAGTTAGCTGAGCAGCTTGGTCTTACGGACAACGCAATCCGTGCGCAACTCATGGTATTGGAGCGCGATGGGCTCGTCCAGCAGCAGGGACAGCGTCGGAGCCGGAGTAAGCCTGCAACGCTCTATGCTCTTACCCCAGCCGCTGAGGAGCGCTTTCCCAAAGCCTATGGTTTGGTGTTACATCAGCTTCTAGAGGCGCTCGTTGGCCATCTAACCACTGAGGAGATCGACCGATTGATGCGAACAACGGGTCGGCGTCTGGCGGCCTTGTGGCCTGCCTCACAGGGAGAGCCAGTACCTCGTCTGGAGCGAGCGCTTGCCCTGCTTGATGCTCTGGGCGGGCTGGCAGAGCTAGAACGAGGAGAGCACACATACATCATCCGTGGTTATCGCTGTCCATTGGCAGCAGCTGTGCCAGGACATCCAGAAGTATGTCGTCTTCTGGCTACAATGCTTTCAGAGGTTGTTGGTGCCTCTGTCCAGGAGCAGTGTGATGGGAGGAAGGCCGCTCCCTGTTGCTTCATCATTCATGGGATGGAATGATCAGAAGTGCGTGGCGCCTCTTTGGGGTGGAATTGCCCCAGAAAAATGTTTCTCCGTCATCTTCCGTGCAGGAAAATGTGGTAGAATTAGGAAGCCATTGTGATCGCGGCCTGCGCCACGACTTCGCACGCCTCCTGCCCTGATTGTCAACACATCTCATCTCAGGTTCACAGCACGTATACCCGTCCACCAAAGGCACTGCCTTTGAATGGGCAACCGGTTCGTCTGCTACTCCATGTGCGAAGATTCCACTGTTCTCATCCCATCTGTTGCCGCAAAACGTTTGCATAATCCTTTCCTCTCCTGATTGCTCCTCATGCTCAGCGGACCAGTTCTGCACAAGAATTGTTGCGAATTATTGGCGAGACGATGGGAGGCGAAGCTGGTGCACGGCTAAGCCGACGACTGGCAATGACGTGTCGTCCCACGACTCTCTTGCGTCTCGTTCGCCAAGCCCCACTGCCTTCTTTCTCCACTGTACGAGGAGTGGGAGTGGACGAGTGGGCATGGCGCAAAGGCCAACGCTATAGGACGCTCCTGGTTGATTTGGAGGTGAAGGTAGCATGTTATGAGGGAAAAACGCTCACCAGTTGACGAACGCCAGCCTGAATCTCCTGCTCATTGATGGCTCCATAGCCAAGAACAAGACCTCCTCGCTGTGATGAACCGAGCGTCAACGCCGACAGGGGAATGATATCGAGCCCGCAGCTTGCAGCTTGTTGTGTAATCTGCTGATCGTCAAGAGTCGGCGGAAGCCACCCCATAAGATGTAAACCGGCTTGAGGAGGCTGCACGTCTATGCTCCCCCCAAGTTCCTTCTGCAACGACTCGATGAGGAGCGCTCTTCTGGCTGCATAGAGGTCGCGCATATGGCGGATATGACGCAGCAAATACCCTTTGGTCATCCAGGCTTCCAGGGTCAATTGGTCAAGAATAGGCACATGAATATGGGTATAACTACAGAGGGCGAGGAAAGGGGGGATGAGTTGGGGCGGGACGATCAGATAGCCGATGCGAAGTGCTGGAAAAAGCACTTTGCTGAACGTTCCAATGTAGATGACGCGCTGGGCGAGATCAAGCCCCTGTAAGGCATCAAGTGGTCGACCACTGAAGCGATAATCGCTGTCATAATCATCTTCGAGAATCCAGGCATTGGCTTGCTTCGCCCATTGCAGGAGGGCAACGCGTTGCGACAGATGCATGGTAATACCCGAAGGGAATTGATGCGATGGAGTGACGAAGGCCAGGCGAGCTTGTGGGTAGCGCTTTTGCCCAATTTCAACATTGATCCCTTCCGATGTCACAGGGATAGGAGCCAGTTGCGCGCCCGCGTTGAGGAGCGCGTGTTGTGCTCCTAGATAGCCTGGATTTTCCATCCAGGCAAGATCACCTGGGTTCAGGAGGAGGCGCGCTGCCAGATCTAATGCTGTCTGCGCTCCTGGCACAATAATGACCTGCTCGGTCTGGCAATGTACGCCTCGTGTGATGCTCGCATGGATAGCGATCGCTTCACGGAGCGGGTAATAGCCCGCGATCTCCTGATAATTGGCCATGTTTCTGGGCATAGATCGTGCGCAGTGAGCCGCGATCTGGTTCCACTGTGGAAAGGGAAATGCACGTAGGTCTGGGGTGCCCGTGTGAAAAGCACGTGGGGGCGTCGGTCGACGATAGGTCTGGATGGAGGACTCAGGTGCCTGGCGCGTTAAATCCTCTCCCAGGTGAGACAAGAGGAGAGGGGCGTGTGTGCTTTCGTCGGGAGCTGTGTTTCTCTGTGGAGCCCCTTTGGGAAGGGAAAAGGTCTCAGGAAGGTCGCGCGCCACCCTGGTCCCCTGCCCGACCCTTCTTTCGATATAGCCTTCGGCACAGAGTTGTTCATAGGCATTGTTCACTGTATTCAGAGAAATACCTAATTCGCTTGCCAGAGCCCGTGTTGATGGGAGGACCTGACCTGGTTGCAATTGACCACTGAGGATGGCATGACGCAGTCGATCATACAACTGGCGATGCAATGGCATCGTAAAGGTGCGATTGAGGGCAAGATCTGCTATGTTTTGAAGGGCGTGTCGTCTTTTTGCCATGCTTGAAAAGGAAGCCTCCAGCAATGATACCATGAAATTTGCAAAAATGACTCTTGAAGGGGCTCTCTTTCTAGACTATGCTTCCTGCAAAGGTCAGCACACGTTTTGACTGCAAGGTTTCTTAGTAGGTAGAGATTGCTGAGATTGTGAGTGCACATCAATGCATGTGCATTCTGCAAGGATATGCACATCGAACTGGTGAGCCTTTGATTGGTAACAGAGACGTTGATGATATTCTATTGAATTTCCATAGAATGCTTCTCCAAGGCTTTCCAACGCACATCAGAATATATATTTCGACATCATAAGCCCGACTTACGGGCTACGAAGGAGGAGGTTCAGTATGAAGATTGTGGTTATTGGCGGCAGTGGACTCATCGGAAAAAAGCTTGTGAACACGCTTCGTGAATTTGGCCATCAGGTCGTGGCGGCATCACCTAGCACAGGCGCCAACACCATCACTGGCGAGGGGTTAGCTCAAGCGCTTGTTGGCGCTCAGGTGGTCGTCGACGTGGCGAACGCGCCTTTTAGGAAGGTAGGAGATCTTGGACGTCTATGAGGCGGTCACGAGCCGACGGGCAGTGCGCGCATTTACCGACCGGCCTATCCCGAAGGAGGTGCTGGAGCGCGTGCTGTCCGCCGCGGCTTGGTCGCCGTCCGGATCGAACCTCCAGCCGTGGCACGCCTACGTGCTGACCGGCGCGCCGCTGGCCGAGCTCAAGAAGCGCGCTGGCGAGCGTGTGGCCGCAGGCGACCCCTGGGACGAGGAGGAGTACGAGATGTACCCGCCCGCACTGAAGTCCCCGTACCACGAGCGCCGATCCGGCTTCGGCAAGCAGCGCTACGGCGCACTCGGTATCTCGAGCGAGGACTGGGAGGCGCGCCAGAGAGCCGCTGCCGCGAACTGGGACTGTTTCGGCGCGCCCGCCGCCCTGTTCTGCTACATCGACCGCGACATGGGCCCGCCCCAATGGGCCGACGTCGGCATGTATCTGCAGACGGTCATGCTGCTGCTCCGCGCCGAAGGGCTGCACAGCTGTACGCAGATGGCGTGGGCGAAGTATCACAAGACCGTCGCGGAGATCCTATCACCCCCGGACGAGCTTATCCTCTTCTGCGGCATGTCGATCGGGTTCGAGGACGTCACAGTGAGTCAAGCCCGTCTGGGTCGGGCACCGCTCGACGAGACGGTCAGGTTCGTCGAGGGTTAGAAGGCGTTGCTCTACCAATCATGGTGAACGTTGCTGGTGACAAGAGCTGTTTACCTATCTGCAAATGAGTAGGATGTAAACTTTGGCTTTCTATGACGCAAAAATGGCACCATATCTGAAGTAAGAAGATGTTCTGCGTCGGTCGTTTTTTGGTCGGCTTATGGCTGAAATGTGCTGATCATTTGTATTGGAAAGACAAAAAAGGAGAAACCGAAATGGGAAAGCTTGATGGAAAGGTCGCGATCGTGACCGGAGCGGGGCGAGGGATAGGACGCGCGATCGCGGAGGCATACTTACAAGAAGGAGCATCAGTGACCGTAACGGCTGCGCGTGAACAGGCCGAACTCGATCAACTCGCGAAGCAGGATGGGTCTGAACGTGTGTTGGCACTGCTCGCCGATGTGACGAATCCAGAGGCATGTGAACAGGTAGTGGACCAGACCATCCAACGGTTTGGGCACGTCGATATCCTGGTCAATAACGCCGGTCGAGGCATGAAGTATGTCAATGCTTCTTTTCTGATGGAGCCCACTCGCTTTTGGGAAGCAGAGCCTGCGGCCTGGCATATGATTATAGACACGAATGTCAATGGACCATTCTATATGGCTCGTGCAGTTGTGACACGTCTGCTGGAGCAGCAGTGTGAGGGGAGCATCATTAACATCAGTATGGACTATGAAGGGATGAAACGGCGCGGTTTTTCTCCCTATGGACCGTCGAAGGCTGCGCTTGAGTCTGCCTCGGCCATCTGGGCACAGGAGCTGATTGAGGCGCGTATTCGGGTCAATATTCTGCAGCCGGGTGGCGCGACCAATACTGGTATGGTCCCGGCTTCGACGCCAGCGAATGTCCAGGCGCGTTTGCTCCAACCGGAGATCATGCAGGCTCCGGCTGTGTTTCTCGCCTCCGACGCTTCGCAAGAGCTCACCGGTCGTCGCTTGATTGCGAGGGAATGGAGTGCGGCCAATCCACAAGGCCGAGCTATTGTGGAGGGAATTGGCTAGCTCTTGCGGATCGAGAGAGCACACGACAATGCTCTGCGGGTGCCCGCATGCTTCCGGTGACTGGCTTCGTAGGAGCGACTGAGGGCCACATTGCGGAGATGTGTCTTTTTTCGGCCCGGTGGGACATTAAGCTACTGAATAGGGAAGCGCTCCATAGCTTGATTGTATGAGGGTTGAGCGTCTGCCAGTGAAAGCCGGGAGTAGATTTCTAGTGATTGGTGTGTCGAGGATGAGATACTTGGCATGGGTTGTTGCCTCATAATCCATGCAAATCGTGCACTTACTCTGTTCATCTTCTCAAACTTCGGAATTGGCTTGATATTGATCTTGTTTCCATCAATGCCCATCAGAATTGCATAGCCAGTAGACATTCGGCCTTTAATGAAGTACTCTTGCCCCTGATAACGCACCGTATCAAACTTCCGAAAACCGCCAATCTTGCCAGTGGTAATTCGTTGTTCGCTATGTCGTCCTTGGGTTTGCTGATAATCTCCATCGGCGACGCATCGCTTCTTGAGGACGACCGTTGTCTGAAAAGTGGGCATTGTACCTCGTGTGGCAATCACACAGCATCAAAGCAATGCTCCTTTGGCAAGCCTGCCAACTGACAGCGTTCTTTTGTCACAAATCCCCACGTTTCCTCTGCCTGAACCTGCCTCAGCAATTGAAGACGAATGCTATTTATCTGCGTGGCATGTTTCAAATCTCCTTATAATTGTTGTATTTCCAATATCAGAATACTGGGATTTACAGATATAAGCTTTTCAACTTGAATATCACAAACTATTGACTTACAGAAAAAAATATGGTATGTCAATTTCATTGAGGTCAAGCCAGCGCCCAACAAGTACCAAGCGAAGAAGCGAGCTCAGCCTCCTCCCAAACCCTTTGAGCCTGATGAAAGCTTTCTCGATTTTGTCGATTTGCTCGATCCTCTTTGTCTCACCCCTTACCAAAAGAATGGAGCCTAAAGTGAGATGTATTGGACTGCTGCCGGCGCCGCCTGAACTACTGAGTGAGATCACCTGCGGCGCGTTGGAGCGGCTGCTCACCTCGCAGTTGCCGCGCGAACTCGACTGGGCCGCGACCGATCTGCTGCGGGCGACCGTCGACACCGTGCCTTACGGGGCGATCCGCTCAGCACATCCCGGCATCGACGGTGAACAACTCCGGGTGGTCATGCCGACGGCCCGCGATGATGAGCAGGAGGTGGGCCCGTGACTGGGACAACAGGCAGGGTGGCATTGGTGACAGGGGCCAGCAGCGGAATCGGTGCGGCCATCGCGCGCCTTCTGGCTGCGCGAGGGATGCGCGTGGTGGTCAACTACCTCCGCAACGGCACGGCAGCCGAGGAGGTCGTGGCCAGCATCAAAGCCGCGGGCGGCCAGGCCATGGCCGTGCAGGCCGACGTGCGCGAGGCAGCGGCGGTCGAGAGCATGATCAAGCAGGTCCAGGCGGCATGGGGCGGCATCGACGTGCTCGTGCACAACGCACTCACCCCGTATGTGATCAAGCCGTTCCAGGACATGACGTGGGAAGAACTGGGCGACAAGCTCGACGACGAGATGCGTGCCGCGTTCGCGGTCACCAAAGCCGTCCTGCCCGCCATGACCGAACAGAGCTGGGGACGCATCATCTATCTCGGTACCGGTCTCAGCCGCCAGCCCCGAGAGGGCATGATCGCACTGGGCACGGCCAAGGCCGCACTGGCGCAGTTCGCCCGGTACCTCGCCCAGGAACTGGGCCCGCGGGGCATCACGGTCAACGTCGTCGAGCCCGGCCCGGTGGAGGACACCCGCATGGCGGCGGATGTGTTCGACGAGGAGCACAAGCAGCGGCAGGTGGCTGCTACTCCCCTGGGCCGCCTGGCACACCCGGGCGACGTCGCTCAAGCGGTCGCCTTCTACGCCAGCGAGGACAATGCCTTCATGACCGGCACTACGGCTGCGGTCAACGGCGGGATGTCCATGTACTGACGCCCCGCTGTCCTCCGCACACGGGGCCGGACCGCATCCGGCATACCGTCACCTCAGCACCATGGGCCGCAGCAGCCGGGCCTGCGGCACGCGCGGGCGCATGGCGGTGACACGAGAAAGGGAAATGTTCATGTACACGATCGATATTGCCTACGTCGGGCGGGGCCTGCACGAGGAACTGGTCGCCTACATCGCCGACCAGCAGGGCTACTACGCCGACGAGGGCGTCCACGTCGCACTGCGCGACGGCTGCTCCTGGGACGAGGAGCGGCTGCGCCACGGCGCCACCATCGGGCTTGGCCGGGCACTGCTGTCCCGACTGGCCAATGGCATCCCCTGGGTTGCACTTAATGTCAACACCCACCACCCTCTGTTCTGGTTCCTCGCCCGCCCCGGCCTGACCTCCCTGGCTGACCTGGCCGGCCGACGGCTGGCGGTACATGCCCCCAACACTGCACCTGGGTGCTTCGCCCGGATCGTGCTGCGCCAGATCGGCCTCGACCCGGACCGCGACATCCAGACTATCGTCCGCCCGCCCGGCGACTACGGCATGGACCTGCGCTGGCTGCACGACGGCAGGATCGACGCCGCCCTGGTTGGCAGCACCATGGCACCGGAGGCGATAGCCGCCGAGCACGGCTGGCAGGTGCTGGCCTGGGTCGGCGACTACTTCCAGATCCCCACCGTAGGCGTGGCCGTCGACCCCACCTACATCCACCCGGACGACCCCGCGGTCCAGGCCGTCGTACGAGCCCACCGGCGCGCCTTGCAGGTGATCCACAACGAACCCAACACCACGGTGCGGCACATCCAGACGTTCCTCGGCCGACACACCGCAGACGAAGCCCGAGCCCACTACGAGACGTTCATCGCACCGTATTTCACCACCGACGGCCAAGCCGACCTCACCGTCGGCGCCACCGCGATCACCGCGGTCGCCGCCGAACTCGGCGTCCCTGCCACCGTCACCGCAGCCGAGTTCTACCGCACCGCAACTTCCACACTCTAGGATCCCAGCGACGGCGACGCTGCCGAAGTTCACACAGAGACGCCCGCGGCCGCTGGGTCGGCCTCCTGCCCCACGCGCTCCCTCAGCGATCTGCCTTCTTTGATGAGATAAGCAAAAGCAATAGAAAGAAGAGAGAGTGATTCAGCGCGAAATTGCTATTCACACATGCTATATGCGCGTCGCGCCATCTCTCCCTTTCCCTCCTGTTGTTCGGCTATGTTTGCCGGGTAAGTAGCAAGCAGATATTGGAGTGAGGCTAGCACATCGCGCAGCATCCCCTTGAATGGAGAATTGACGCCAATGCGTTGCCCGGTACGGGCTGCTTCCTCTACGTCGAGCAGCATCCACTTCATCTGCTGGCTAAAACGCTCGAGTTGATGAAACTTGTCATGCTCGGGCCGGGTCGAAATGTGAGCCGCGAGCGCGGTGGCATTATCACAGATACGCTGGTTATACGTGACGAGTATGTGGAAGCGCTCAATTTCATTCTCACTGGCCCTTTGTTCGTTCAGCAGGCGCTGGAAAGCCGCCGCCGCGTTCACGTTCTGCACGTGCGCGTCTTTGCTTGCCCGCCGCACCGCTTCCAGCGCGGCCTTCTTGTCGCTGTCAGCTATAAAGGCCGCGAGAACGCTGGCAATGTATGCCCGGTTGGCCAGGATGGTGCGTCCCATTTGCTGGGGAAGACGCTCACGCTCCCACAGAGGCCAGAAGAGATAGCCAGCCAGGATGCCCATACTGCCACCAGCCAGAGTTGTGGCGATGCGGATGAAGGGCACCAGCCCGTTTCCCGGCATAATCAAGTCGAGCATTATGATAATGAAGGTCGTGAAAAACAGAATGAAGAGGGTATTATTTTTCTCCTGGTACGCAAAGCAGAAGAAAGACATGACGATCATCACTGGAAAAATGAGAAAATTTATGTGCAGGACGGTTATCAGCAGCATCCCCAGGATTGCGCCAATGATGGTTCCTAGAATCCTTTGAACTGTTTGCTCGCGCGTCGCGCCATAATCAGGCCTCAGGATAAAGAGGATGTTCAAAGCGATCCAACTACCATCGGGGATGTGCAGCAGTTTGGCGATTGCCACTGCAACGGCTGAGATAGTCGCCAGGCGCAGGGCATGACGTAAGGTAAACGAGCGCAGTGTCAGGTTGTCTTTGAAGAGCGAGACACGTTCCCGCACAACGGCATAGAGCGCCTTCCAGGAGAATTTGCCTTTGCTTGTTGCCTCGGCCTGAAGCATTTCCTGCAAGATCTCCTGGCCGTCCGATTGCGTGAGAAGATCGCGCGCCTCGCGGGTAAGCTCGCTCATACGTTTGAGCAGATTTGCCAGATTGCGCGTGTTGACGAGACGTAATGAGAGCCAGTCATGGATTAATGAGTGCTGGTGCTCGGGTTGGATCTTCAGCATGCGCGTGTTGGCGAGCGTGTAATACTCTTTCTTCAGTTGTGGAAGTGAAGCGCGCAGGACATACTCCTGCGTTTCGATGGCATACAGAGAGTGCTCCAGGGTTTCTAGCCGGAGACCCTGTTTCTTGCCTGCGATAGCGTACGCCAGTTGTTCAAGGAGCGCCGCACACTCTTCCATTACAAATGCTGACTGCTCGTCTTGATGATAGTTCTGCGTGCGCGCCACCGCCAGCTCTTCGACGAGGGCAATCACGGCTTCCATGAGAGAATCGGCCTGGAGGACGAGCATCAACAGAAGGGAATGGAAAGGATGAGCGTCCGAGCGTTGAGAGCGCTGGCCCGCAACGATCTGGTGAGCCTTATCGTGGGCCCTCTGCAAGCGTGCCCGTTCCTGCTTGACCTCCTCATTCCAATGCTGCTCCAGTTCTATATGGCAGGCCTTACGTAACAGAGCACTCACCGCCTGATAGTATCCGCTCACCGCCTGGCGTGCGGGGAGAAAGGGGCGGAAAGGCCAGAGCCAGAGAGAGATTGCCAAAGACCAGGCAGCGCCAATGATGACGGCAAGCATACGCATCCAGGCCACACCGATGCTCGCGGGCTGGCCCATAACGAGAATGAAGACGAAAATGGTGGAGAAGCCGACTTTACCAGCCAGATGGCCATAGAGACCGGCCATGCTCCCGAAAAAGGCCCAGGCGAACATGAGGAGCGTCACCAGCCAGGGATTAGCTCCCGTGATCGTCGCAACCAGGACCGTAACGGTCATGAAGACAGTTGCGCTGAACATGGATAGGGCACGGTTCTGATACTCCCCACCCACATCCGCGAAAGCGACGCCGAGCGCGCCAAGGAAGGCCATAACGCTCAACGCGAGATGAGCAGTGAGCACGCCAATGAGAATGGGTGCCACGCTGATAATAGCCATGCGCACGCCGTTCTGCCAGGCAGCGGTATCAAGGGTGATCATGGTGCGAATATGTGCATGGGTCGCGTTCCGTGCACGATCAATATTTGGCTGTAAGAAGGAGAAGAGCATAGGATTTATCATCACTTTCAGGCGCACTTTATAGGTTACAGCTCCGCAGGCTTGAGATCACACAGGCCGTCATAAATCACAAGCGGAGTTATGCAATAGTATTTATTCATATGCCTCTTTCAATAGAACCAGGAGCACGAGATTAAACATGTTCCCTTCACAATGCATCGTTTGTTTCTCTTGAGAAAACTATACCATCGCGTTTTAATACCGTCCAATATATAGTATAATATATATATAATATGTTGAATGGTATAAAAAAGGAGAGAAACGGTGGAACTCTTGCAGCTCAAATATTTCCTGGCAGTTGCACGATTGGAGCACATGACCCGCGCAGCGGAAGAGTTGGGGATTGCCCAACCACCTCTCAGCCAGACCATTGCTCGCCTGGAGGAGGAGTTGGGCGTACCTTTATTTGATCGTCTGGGACGAAACATTCACCTGAATCACTTCGGTCGGGCTTATGTCCAGCGCGTTGAGCGGATCTTCGAGGAACTTGAGCAGGGCAGGTGTGACCTCAGCGATCTCGCGAATGGCAGGCAAGGGCAGGTTGGGCTCGCGATGGATGCGGCAACCCACCTGCTTCCAGACCTGCTCAGCGCCTTTCGCAAAGATCACCCGGGAGTTCATTTTCTGCTCTCGGGGCATCACAATGCCGTCACCAGTCTGGTGCAGCAACTTGCCAGGGGAACGTGTGATCTGTGTATCTCCTCTCCTCCACTCCAACAGCCGGGTATCACCAGCATTTCCCTGCTGACCGAGGATATTTGGCTTGCTTTTCCCTCGATTCACCTGTTGGCCCGGCGCTCCCAAATTCGTCTGCAGGAGGCTGCCCAAGAAGCCTTTATCAGCATGAAGCCAGGGCACAGCTGGCGCGAGCTGACCGATAGTTTCTGCCAACAGGCTGGCTTTCGTCCCAGGATAGTTTTTGAAAGTGACGACCCATCCACAATCAGAGGATTGATCAGAGCGGAGCAAGGAATCGCTTTTGGGGCGGCGATTTCCTGGCGCGGAACAGTCGATCCAGCCGTCATACAAATACCGATTTCAGAGCCGAAGTGTCAGCGTACGATCGGACTCTCCTGGCTGACCGATCGTCGCCTCTCGATGGCTGCACAGCAATTCCGCCAATTTGTCATCGATTATTTTGCTCGCCTCTCCCTGACATGACGTAGTCGATCATACAACTGGCGATGCAATGGCATCGTGAAGGTGCGATTGAGGGCAAGATCTGCTGTGTTGTGAAGTGCGTGTCGTTTTTTTGCCATGCTTGAAAAGGAAGCCTCCAGCAAATGATACCATGAAATTTGCAAAAATGACTCTTGAAGGGACTCTCTTTCTAGAGTATGCTTCCTGCAAAGGTCAGCGATGAGGTTTCAACTCAATACCTCCGGTAGATCGTCAAATGAACCGCCTGTGTTTGCGAGGAAGGGTGTTCGCGTCTTCTCACATCTATCAATTCTGTTTCGAGATATCGGAGCAGGGAAGCAACTTCCTTCCAGGGATGGGACCATATGAAAGGGATAGCTACTGCATGGTCAGGCATCTCACTCTTCCACTCTGGAAGGCGCTCATCAAGCATATTGCTGCGCAGAAGCGAGCTGAGCAGCAACTCAAAGCCAGCGAGGAGAACTTTCGTCTCCTTGCCGAGACAGTACCACAACTCATGTGGACAGCCCAACCAGACGGCTTGCATGAGTACACGAACCAGCGCTGGCGTGACTGCACCGGGTTCGCGCCTGAACAGAGACAGAGATGGGACCATCTCCAGTTCATCCACCCTGATGATCAGGAAGGCACCCGAGCCCAATGGCAGCATGCCCTGGACACGGGAACCATGTATGAGCGCGAAGAGCGTCTCAGAAATGGCCAGAATGGAGCGTATCGCTGGTTCTTAACGCGCGCCATGCCGATGCGCGATGAAGGCGGTCACATCGTCAAGTGGTTTGGCACCAGCACCGATATCGAAGACCAGAAACGAGCGGAGCAGCAGCTCAAAGAAAGCCGGGAGAACTTGCGTGTGCTGGCTGAAACGGTGCCACAGCTGGTGTGGACGACGTCACCAGATGGCTGGGTTGAGTACTGGAATCAACGGTGGTATGACTATAGTGGTTCCTCCCCCGCACAAGCATTGGGTCATAGATGGAGTCAGTTTTTACACCCTGACGATTCTCAGCGCACCCTGAAGATCTGGCATCATGCGTGCGCCTCGGGTGAACCCTATGAGATCGAATATCGCCTCAAGGATGGACAAACGGGCGAGTATCGCTGGTTCTTAACTCGCGGGATACCGGTACGTGATGAAGGAGGCCAAATCGTCAAGTGGTTTGGCACCGCCACCGATATTGAGAATCAGAAACGAACGGAGGAAGCCTTACGCCAGAGTCAGGAGCGTATCCGCGTCCTGATCGAATCCAATATTATCGGGATTACTTCTGTCGAGATGGAAGGAGAAGTGCTCGCTGACGCCAATGAGGCGTTTCTTCGCATGACCGGTTATACCCGAGAAGAGGTGCAGAGCAGAACGTTGAACCGGGTGAAGATCACTTCCCCAGAACAAGCGCCGCTCTTCGAGCGCTCGATCCAGGAGCTCACCGCACGCGGACAGCACGCGCCCTTTGAGACCGAACTGGTATGTCAAGATGGCAGTCGTCTGCCCGTGTTGGTGGGAGGCGTTATCTTCCAGGAGCAGCCGCGCCAGATGGTCGTCTTTCTGCTGGATAATTCGGCGCGCAAGGAACTAGAACAACGCAAGGATGACTTTATCAGCATGGCCAGCCATGAACTGAGAAACCCGCTCACCGCCTTGAAGATGCAGATCCAACTGGTGCGCAAACAACTCGAAAAGCACTCCCAGCCCGAGGCGGCCACCGCGCTTGCCCGGGTGGAGGGTCCCGTCAAGCAACTGGAACGCCTGATCGCAGTGTTACTGGATGTCTCCAGGATGCAGGCAGGGAGCCTCGAGTATCGGCGGGAGCGGGTGGACCTCGACGAGGTGTTGCGGGAGGTCACCGCCACCATCCACCACCTCCATCCCAGCCATACCATCCTGGTCCGCAGGAGCGTGCAGACCAGCCTGATCGGGGATCGAGACCGGCTGGGACAGGTCTTCACCAACCTGCTCAGCAATGCCATCAAGTATTCGCCCGATGCCCAGACCGTTGAGATGGATCTCTCCGCCTCCGACGATGCGGTCACGATCCGCGTCCGCGATCATGGCCTGGGCATCCCGCGAGAACTGCGCGACAAAATTTTTGAGCGGTCCTATCGGGTCACTGATCCCAAGCGGAAAGCAATTCCGGGCCTGGGCATGGGGCTCTATATTGTGGCCGAAATCGTCAAACATCAAGGGGGAACCATCACGGTGGACAGCGCCGTTGGGAAAGGCTCGACCTTTACGGTGACCCTTCCTCTCAATGAGGGATGCCTGAGCAGTTGACGCGCGTGGCGTGCGCGTCAACTGAGATGATGATGGCGGAAGCTGTTTCGGCACGACTGCCGCCGCCATCACAAACCAGATTCTTGCGGACCCACTCGGCGTTGAATGCCCTGCCTGAATCCGGCGGCTTTGCTGCGCATCACGGCGCCTTTCTTTTGCATTCTACCTGGCTTGGGTCATGACTTTTGATGCGTCGATCAAGCGCTCGCGCAGATCGGCCAATCAAATGTGCTTATCCACCCTCGAATAGATTCAGTTGTTGCACTTGGCCCTCACAGCGTAAGTCCCATGCAGGCGGCTTGCCGCCTGCGGGAGAAGTCCACATGACTTCTACGCCACTTTGGGTCACGTGCAGCACATCGCACTCAGGATAAGCCTGTTGTTTGCTCGGAATCACTTGCCCCATCGCTCGACCCTCTCACGGTTTCTCGCCGCCCTTGATCACGCTCCCGTAGAAGCAACGATCCTAAACTGGTTAATCATCTCGATACGCACACATAACTTAACGTGCTTTTCTATATTGTTCAGCAAGCTGAATGAAAATGGCGGCAGGCCAGCTAAAGGTTGCAAATCCGAATTGCCTGGCATTATCTTCTCGCCCAGGTCGTGCTTCCCCCTTCGTTGGATCATAATATTCGTAAAATCCATTTTTGGCGATCATATCTAGTGTTCTATCCACGAGCTCTTCTCCCATTTGTCGAGCCTGAGCGCTTTGTGGGGCATATCTCATCAGGCCCTCGATTATCAAAAGATTTGTAATCGGCCATGTAGGACCTCTCCAATAACGTGTCAGTTCAAATTTAGGGCTATTGAGTGCGATACTTGGTACAGGATATGCAGGCCAGAATTGCTCGGGATCAGAAAGTCGTGTAAGTACCTTCGGGAGTTGCTCATCTGTTACTGCGCCTGCCAGGAGCGGCAGAAACATGGCATTTGTTGGCTCAATGATTGGTTCACGCCTTCCCTGCGCAACATCAATGTCACAATATTGTTGGTGTTCCTCATCCCAAGTATGGGCTAAAGCCTCTTGTGTTTGCTGTGCCCATTTATGGTATTTTGCTGCTTCATCAGTCCTCCCGACACGAGTAAGCGTGTCCGCTAATGCTTCATTTGCTCTGGCCCAAAGAGATGAAAACAGTATATCTTTAATCGCAAATGGCGATTGAGTAACAATTTTCTCGTAATCCCAGCCTAGCTTAGCAAAAAGAGCCACAAGACCCATAAAGCGGTAGTAATCTTCTTGTGTTGGTCGATGCGATGCTTTTCCTAATTTGTCATCAGTTCGATTAGCATCTACATCTTCTCTTACGGCTTGGGGAACATCGTTGAGGTTTATATGCGTATAAGAGCTATCCCAGCGAGGAGAATTGTCAGTACCGCTTTCCCAGGGATGTACGATAGTGAGTAACCCACCATCTTCTGGATCACGGTATCTTTTTAGGTAATCATGATACTTCATCACAGCAGGAAGCACTTCATCTAAAAAATCCCCTGCTGCACCATCTGGAGAATGTTTATACACGTAATCAACTGCAATACTCAGGAGAGGTGGTTGGGTAATACCTGATGTAACAATTTCGCCTCTTCGGAATTGTTCTGTATGCCATTTCCCTGCTTGCGGATAGTATCGTGTTTCCCCAGGGTTATATGTTATATGCGCGATTAAGCCATTATTCCATTGGCCTGAAACTAGCGCACGAAGTTCATCATAAGCACGTTCAGGATTGAGATGGACAAGCCCCATTGCTACTGCTGCACTGTCCCAATTCCATTGATGCACATAGAACTCTTTGGAAGGAACGGTTCTCTTATATGTTTTCTCATTAAGAGTAGTTACATAGAGATTATGCTTAAGAGCATGATCAGCTACCTTCAGCATTTCAAGCAATTTTTGCTCTCTTGATTGAGGAAAACCGCTATTAGATGGCTTAGGAGTTTTATAATGATCACTCATTCTATACAATCCTTCGTCTCTATTTCACAAAGGCTTTGACAACCTTACACGGTGCATTTCCAGTATTACGCAGGGTATAATGACCTATGCTCGCAGGAAGAATAATGCTTTCGGCGAAGTGCAATTCTACGGGCTCATTGCCAGGACTATGGATCTCACAGCGGGTTCCCTCAACGAGATTAAGCGCCACAAACTTTCCATGCGTCTCATCATCGATAGCGGTAGTGAATTCGAGGCGATGTATGGCGAAGAAGAGGTGTCCGATATCCCCAATACGATATTCAGCCCAGCCAGGGCCATCTCTCAGCAATTCCGGTTGGGGAATGAGGTTCTGACGCACCCAGTTGGTTGTGCGTGTCGGATCAAGGTTGGCGAACGCATGATCGAGATGAACGTGGCGCAGATTGCCAGAGAGGTCGCGCCGCAGATAGTCGTAGACCTTGAATGTGAAGATATAGGGAGTCGCACTAATCTCCAGCACCAGGTTGTTTGCGCCGCTACAATGGATGGTCCCACTAGGAATGAGGAAAAGATCATGCGGCTTACTGGGAAAGCTATTCACATAATCTGTAATCTCGAATGGCTGATCTTGATCGCGTGCCGCCAGCGCATCCGCCTTGAGTGCACCACAATCCGTGTCCTCACGCAAGCCCAGATACACCTGTGCGTCTTCCTCACAGGTCACAATATAATAGGTTTCATCCTGGGTAAAAGGCTCGCCAAACTGGTCACGGATATAGTCGACACGCGGGTGGACCTGACAGGAGAGGTTTGTTCCACCCATAGTATCCAGGTAGTCGAAGCGAATAGGGAAATAGCTGCCATAGCGGGCGGCGACCGGGACTCCAAGCACTGCGTCCGTCTCGGCCCATAGCAAGTAGTCGAAGGCACATTCAAAAAAGTTTTCCCTATTCCCCAATAACAGGCCGTTCTCAGGGGCTATCAGCTCAAAGGACCAGGCATAGTTGGGAGCCTCAGTTGGTAATCCGAACTGTTCCTTCATCCACTGTCCTCCCCAGACACCAGGGGCGAACCAGGGCTTGACACGAAACGGTCTTCGAGCCAGTTCATGCAGGGCGAGCCGGATGTCGTCGCCGTGTACAAGTTTCGGCGCGGTGTGGTCGCTACCATCTACAAAGAGGTCCATTCTTGCCAGTTGCGCGCGCTTGATGCGATTGAGCATGGGCCAGTCGACAAAGTAGAAGCGTTTGTACATTGCGACAAAGCCTTCTGGCTCGCACGCACCCACGTTCGTAATTGCCTTTTGCCCCGCTAACTGCTGCCCCCGGTCCTTGGGCACATCAACATATATATGCCATCCCTGGTCAGTGATAAGGGATGCCCCAAAGCCGTAAATAACGGTGATCGTGTCATTATGCACCTCTTCAACGGTGCGCTGAAGTCGCTCCAAGCGTTTCGCCTGCCAGAGGTCTCGTAGATCACCGTGAAAGACGCGCCCGAAGACAGGATCATCAGTGAGCGATGTCGCTAATAAGTGCTGGATCTCGCTTGTGGAGCGGAAGCACGTTTCGGTTGAGAGCCAGCGTATCGCTCTCTCTTGCGCTACCTCTTGCAGTGCGACACGTAGTCGCGCTATGAAATTGTCCCAGGGCAAGCCAACAAAACCATCAATGACCACTACCTCTGGGCCAGTTAAGCCCTTAGCAGCGTGAGAGAGCTTGCGCGCGAGGGCCAGATGTCCTTCTTCAATGCTGAGCCAGGGGAAACGATGAACAGGGTGTGTACGATACTTTGACGTAGCAGATGATTCTTCCATTACACCGGTACTTCCTTTATATATATGCCCTAACAATCCAGAGCACTGTTTCACTATCGAGTGGTGGCAATGTTCGCTCTTAGATACCAACGTTTCATAGCAAGACGTTCAGTCCGCTCGCGAGCGCGGAGACGCCAACCAATGCAGCGGTATCCCCGAGTTCTGCTATCTTAATCTGTGTGCGACCACGAGGAAAGGTCCATGTGTGCTCGTCTACGTATTGCTGGACACTGGGCAGGAACTGCTGAGAAGAGCCAGCAATCCCTCCACCGAGCACGACGAGGTCTGGATCGTATGCATGGATTAATGAGACAATCCCGACACTGAGATAATGCGCGAAGTAGGTAGCAACTTCACTCGCAATCTTGTCACCAGCCAGGGCGGCCGCAAAGATGCCTTGAGGGGTCATTTCGGGGGGAGTGATACCACTTCCGGCATAGAGCGTTACAGCCTTGCGCATCAGGGGTGCGGTCCCGATAAATGCTTCAAGGCAACCAATGTTGCCACAGGTACAGCGTGGCCCATCAACCTGCACGGTGATATGGCCGCCCATTGATCCGAAGAGCCCACGCGCGCCCCGCACGACCCGGCGTTGAAGTGCGACCCCGCAACCAATTCCGGTGCCAAGCGTCAAACAGAGCAGATTCTCGACCTGTCTGCCCGCGCCATAGACCATCTCACCCACCGTATACAAACGGGCATCATTCTCCACGAAGGTTGGTAGGTGGAAGGTTTCCGCCAGGGTTTGCGCGATGGGGAAGCCGATAAGATCAGATAAGGACTCGTTTACATCCAGGATAGTACCCCGTTGGGGATCAACAATACCCTTCAAACTAATACCAACTGCGTGAACTGTCTGCCTCTGTAGTACGTGCTTTCCTAAACTAACCAGAGCATTGAGCACACTGGCTGCATCTCTTTGTGGGGGGAGGGCTTTAACATGGACAGAGGAGACCTCAGCTCCGCGCACAATCCCGGCTTTAATCCGCGTGCCACCAAGATCGAAGGCCAGGACAGCCGACGTTTTTGTCAACGGTCCCGATGCGGCTGTTAGGGACACGCTGTGTTTTGTGTTATTCATGCTTGACAAACACCATCGGATTGATCATAATAACGACATAACCAACTCGTTATAACAAGACGATACCATATCGCAAAGAGCGCTGTCAACACTTATTGGCAGGAGGGAATAAGGGATTTATGAAAAAAGGTGTCGTGAATGAGGCGAATATGCAGGAGAGGGATACACGACGACAGGCCTTCCCTGTCCCGAAGTATTATCAGGTTAAGGAAAGTATCTCCAGCCAGATCACTAACGGAACCTGGACTCCGGGTATGCTCATTCCTTCGGAAACCGAGCTGGAGAGCACATTTAGCGTCAGCCGTATTACGGTTCGCAGAGCGATCAGCGAACTCACGCATGAGGGGAAGTTGTTTACAATCCAGGGCAAAGGGACCTTTGTTGCCAAACCCAAGCTACCAGAACGCTTTGTGCATCATGCTTTTGGTATTTACGAAGATCTCAGGCGTCAGGGTGTAGAGTTGGCAACAACAGTCATGCGCCAGGAACCACAGCCAGCATCAAAAGAGGTTGCCTCAATGTTGGGCCTATTACCTGGTGAAGAGGTACAGGTGCTAGTGCGTGTGCGCTCGGTAGAGGATGAGAGACTTCTTGTCTCGACCACATACATTCCCAAAGTGCTTTGCCCAGATCTGGATACTGTGGACCTTGCTTCGACTTCACTATATCATGTATTGCGCACGCGTTATAATCTGGAGATCGCGCGGGGAGTGCGCAGCCTGGAGGCTGTTGCCGCCGGGCAATGGGAAGCGCGCTTACTCGAAATTGCGCTGGGAAGTCCCTTGCTCCTGCTCGACAGCATTGCCTACCTTGCCGATGGTCGTGCCTTTGAGTATTCGCGGACCTTCCATCGGGGGGATCGCGCGCGCGTCGAAGTCGAGTTTACCCCCGACCAGGACGAATGGTAACCTTGCGCCACAGCGACAATCAAACTAAGAAACTGTTTGCTAATTGAAAAATTGCCGATACAGAAAAGAAAGGAGATCGTTGCGAGCAACAGAGCCAGAAGAAGGAGCCAGAGTGAAGCGTTCCCACCGGAACCGAGCAGCATACCCAAGTGATGTCACCGACGCCCAATGGGCTATTCTTGAGCCCCTGGTGCCCAAGCCTTCGGTCGAAGGCTTGGGCACCAGGGGCTCAAGCCTTTGACCGAAACCCGACCAGCCGATTGGCTGGAGCGTGCAGGTCATTAAACTGCGCACGCCCCATCGCTTCCAGGTCCAACCCCGCCGATGTGTGGTGGAGCGAACGTTCTCTTGGATCTCTCGATGTCGACGCTTCTCACGTGACTTTGAGGGTCGTTGCGATACCAGCGAGGCATTCATCAAAGTAGCTCTCAGTAGATTCATGCTGGCTCGACTCTCCAAATTGACTGGCTAGATTTCCTTTAACAAACACATTCTAAAGAAAATCTCCATGATCAGAAGCAAAATTGGTTACTCATCTTCCCTGTTTTGTTTCACCAAGTCAACAGTGCGCTGGCGAAGGTGCATATTTTATTCCTTGACAATTCCGTAAAGATGGCTTATCATCTCATTATAACGAGTTAGAAATAACGTTATAATGTTATGTTGGGACTACGTCGTCAACGCCTCGCTTATTTATGTGATGGAGGAGTGTTCTCAATGGAGAAGGAACATGGGCTTGTCAAAGATTTCCTGGAGGGGAAGATCGATCGCCGCAATTTTATCGGCCGAGCGCTCGCGCTGGGTATAACCCTCGGTGGGGTAGAGGCGGTTCTGCAAGCATGCGGAAGCGGTGGAAACGCAGGTGGCAAAGCAAACATCAGTTGGTCGACCTGGGGAGATGCCGCGCGCTTAAAGTTATTTTTTGACTATACAAACCAGTTTAATGCCAGCCATCCTGACATTGCTGCGCAATTCAAGCCGATTCCCACAACCGACATTGATTATGGGGCCAAGATCCTGACGCAACTCACTGGCGGAGTGGCACCAGATGTGTTCTATGTCCCTAATTCATCAATGACTCAATACATCCAGGACCAGGTGATTACCGATCTGACTCCGCTCTTAAATGGATCCAAGAGTCAGGAGAAGGCAAGTGACTACATTGATAAACTGTGGGGCGTTTCCAGAACGCCCGACGGGAAGATCTATGGCGTCCCGGTGGATTGTAATCCGTATGTCATCTGGTATAACAAGACGGTTTTGCAAGAAGCGGGAATAACTCAAATGCCAGCCGACCTGTATGAACAGGGGAAATGGAACCGAGAGACCTTCTCATCAATGCTCGACAAAGTGGCTGCGAAAGGCAAAACTGGTTATATTCTCACCAATGCAACGCTTATGCTCTGGAGTTGGGTGACGACCAATGGCGGAGTGGTATACGACAACAACGGTCGTGGCAAGTTCGTCGCCAATCAGGATCCCAGGTCCATCGAAGCTTTCACGTGGCTGGCAAATAATATACGTGCAAAAAAGATCGTCTATGCTGGAGTTCTTCCTAAAGGCCAGGGAGCTGATTTTGCCTTTATCAGCAACCAGGTAGCTTTTGTAAGTGCGGGGAGATATTACCTTCCTGCCTTCAGGCAGGCAAGTAATCTTCAGTATGACATTGTGCCTCTCCCACCAAACACGGGAAAGCGCCTTGAACCCGCCGGAGTGCCAGTGACGTCTATGTCTGTGAACAGCAAGACGAAGTACCCCGATGCGGCCTTCCAATTTCTCACATCGTATGTCTCTACTGCGGGACAAAAATTTAGGATCCAGGGCGCGAGCGGCTCAATACCCTCAATCCAGGGTATTGACCAGATTGCCACCAGCGGAAATATTCCTGAGCACGCTCGATACTTCATTGATACGCGCAACGTTGGGTATGCATCATTTCAGGCTGAGGATAGCACTCCTGGATTAACCACGGATATTCTGAAAGAGTTGGAACCTGTCTGGCTACAAGGTGCAGATGTGCAGCAGACACTCAACAAGGTTGCCAACATGGCTAATCAGCGTATTACAGAGGCCAAATCCGGCCAGTAATACACTTTTGTCGCCCTTCATGAGAAAAGGGAGTACCATATGGAGACCAACGTTAAAATGAAGCTACGCCTGAGCAAGCGCGTAGCTTTAGACCCGATACGAAAAAGGCGTAGAGTGGAAGCTCTTTGGGGGTATGTCTTTCTGCTTCCCCAATTCATTGGGCTGATTGCCTTTGCGCTCATTCCACTTGTCTCTATCTTCGCTCTCAGCCTGGTGAAATGGGATGGGCTAGGCCCCATGCATTTCATCGGCCTGGCGAATTTTTTCAACCAGTTTGCCGATCCGGATTTTCAAACAGCACTCATCAATACTGTTTACTACACTATTCTTGTAGTTCCGGCAGGTCTTCTTTTAGCGCTGCTTGTCGCCATGGGGGTCAACAAGGTCCGTGCCAAAACGATTTATCGCGTGATCTATTTCATGCCGGTAATTACCGGTTCAGTGGCCGTCTCAGTCATCTGGATCTGGTTGTTGGATGGCAATTTTGGCCTCATCAATGTGCTCTTAGATCAGTGGTTTCACATTAAGGGTCCCCAATGGTTGGTTGATGCCCATCTGGTAATTCCTTCGATTGCCATTGTCAGTATCTGGTGGGGTCTGGGTTTCAACATGCTCCTTTTTCTGGCCGGGCTGCAAGGTATTCCCGGATCCTACCTAGAAGCTGCAAAAATCGATGGAGCCAATAAGTTCCAGCTCTTCCGGCATATCACATTGCCGCTGCTCTCGCCCACCCTGTTTTTTGTTACAGTAATTTCTATTATCCATTCGTTTGAGGTGTTTGATCAAACCTACGTCATGACAGGTGGCGGACCAGGGAAAGACAGTTATACTATCGTCTATCACCTTTACACGCTTGCTTTCCAAAAGTTTGAGTTTGGCAGTGCCAGCGCAGCGGCAGTGGTCCTCTTTGCGATTCTGCTGGCTCTCACCCTGCTCCAGTTCACACTTCAGCGCCGCTGGGTCTACTATGAGGGATAGAATAATTAGAAAGGGGAAATCCATGATACAAGAGGATGCTAGCGGCAAGCGCGTCGATTTGCAAGCTGCAAAAGCGCGTACTCAGCGTACATCTCCCATTAAGGTGGGATCTATCGTTATCAATCTCCTCTTAATCCTGGGCGCCATTCTTATGGCGGCGCCATTCTTATGGATGATTCTGACTTCACTCAAAACGGCGACGCAAGCCTTTAGTGTTCCGCCGACCTGGATTCCCAATCCGGTTGCCTGGCAGAATTACCCCGATTCCTTGCAGGCTCTTCCTTTTGGTCTTGCCTACTTCAATAGTATCTATATCTGCTTCGTTGTGGTTGCATCTCAATTATTGACCTGCTCCATGGCAGGCTATGCCTTTGCCCGCATTCGTTTTCCCTTGCGTGGCCCCCTTTTCATTCTGTTTTTAGCTACCTTGATGATCCCGTTGCAAGTCACGATTATCCCGCTCTTTCTCGTCATGAAACAACTGAGCTGGATCGACACGCATCTCTCTATTATCGTTCCTTATGCCCTGTTGAATGCCTTCGGCGTTTTCCTGATGCGTCAATTTATCAAGGGGATTCCGATAGAACTGGAAGAGGCAGCTATCATGGATGGGGCCAATCGCTGGACGTTGTTCTGGCGTGTGATCCTTCCGCTGCTCAAGGCTCCCCTGGCTGCACTGGGTGTTATCTCCTTCCTGAGCCAGTGGAACAACTTTTTTGCTCCGCTCATTATGCTTAGCAACTCCAATCTGTACACGGTACCATTAATGCTCAATCTGTTCAAAGGTGAGTACACCACATCCTGGACGTTGCTGATGGCGGGTTCAGCGCTTGCTGTCTTGCCCATTTTGCTTGTCTATATTATCGCTCAAAGGCATATTATTCAAGGCATCCAACTCACGGGTCTCAAAGGATAAAGGGAGGTGTCATCTGCTATGAAACACGAATATGAACAACTCGCCCAGGAGGCAATCAAGGTGCTCCAGGGGAACTGGACCGGGTCCTTTACAAGACCTGGCTCCATTCTTTACCACCATCAGTGGTCATGGGATTCTGCCTTTATTGCCATGGGCTATATCCATTATGATCAGGATCGTGCCGAACAAGAACTGCGCACCCTCTTTGCGGGCCAATGGTCGAACGGGATGCTCCCGCACATGATCTTCAATCCCCAGGCGAGCAACTACCAGGATAGGTTACAGTTCTGGGAGGTTGAGCGCTACCGTTACGCGCCTCGTGATCGAGAGACATCGGGCCTTGTCCAGCTACCGGTGCACGCGACGGCTATTCTGCACATGTATCGTCACGCGCAGAACACTGCGCAGGCACGTGCTTTCCTGGCTGAGATGTTTCCCCACCTGAAAGCCTGGCACACGTATCTCTATCAGGAACGTGATGCGCAGGGAGAAGGCCTCGTGTATATCCAGCATCCATGGGAATCACTGGATAACTCGCCGGTCTGGGATGCTATTCTCCAGCGTATGCAGCTTCAAGCTGAGGAGGTTCCAGCGTATCAGCGTGTGGATATTCAGCTTGTGAATGCCGAGGATCGGCCTACCAAGATGGAATACGACCGCTATGCCTACCTTGTCAAGCTCTTTGCCGCGCGGAACTACGATGAAGCACAGATCCGCCGCGATTGCCCTTTTCTGGTGCAAGATGTACTGTTTAATGCCCTACTCTGCCAGTCGAATAGAGATCTCGCGGAGATTGCGCAAATCCTGAACGAGGACCCGGTGCCATTTCAGGCCTGGGCCGAACTGACGTCCCAGGCCATCAACCAGAAGCTGTGGGATGACGAACACGGGATCTATCTCGATTTCGACCTTGTGGCGAATGAACAGATCCATGCCTATAGCGTTGCTGGCTTTGTACCGCTCTTCGCGAGTATCCCTGACCAGGCTCGCGCTCAGCGGATGTATACTTATCTCAACTCAGAGGCTTTCAGCCCCTTGCATGAAGCGATATACGCCGTACCAAGCTATGACAGGCTGACAGCTGAATTTTCTCCCAATCGCTACTGGCGAGGCCCGGTCTGGATTAACATGAACTGGCTGCTCGCTCATGGCTTACACCGTTACGGGTACCACGAATATGCCCGGCGTTTGCGCCAGACAATAATTGATCTGCCTCAACAGCACGGCTTTTTCGAATACTATAACCCGTTCAGTGGTCAGGGACACGGAACAGACCAGTTCTCATGGACGGCATCACTCCTCTTAGATGTGCTCTACAGCGGCGAATGAAAAAGGGCGCAGATCGTTGTCGGGTGCTGCCCCAGGCTCATACACATAGGTATAAGTCTGGGGCGGCACCCAGCTTAACTTTCTCCTTCTTCTCATGAGCTCTCATCATTGTATTGATATTTAGATAAGGGAAAAGAACTATGCTTGTTGACATGCCTCTGGCCCAGCTTGAACGCTATCGACCGCCGCTCACCAGGCCAGATGATTTCATGAGTTTCTGGCAACAAACCCTGGCGGAAAGTTCGTCTCAGTCCCTCAATATCACCAGAGAAGAGCAGGATTACCCCGTTGATCGCGTGACAGTATATAAAGTGTCCTACGATGGATTTGGGCAGGGGACTCGTGTGGCGGGCTGGTATCTTCTTCCAAAGAAGCAGTATCGCCTGACGGTTGATGGAAAAATGCCCACACTTGTACGTTATCATGGGTATAGCGCCAGCAAGCGTCTGCCAGGCTTTCATCTCGACTGGGCCTTACAGGGGTATGGTGTATTTGCCGTTGATGTACGCGGGCAGAATGGCGATACACCTGATAACAATAACTACGACAGCGGGTCTGTGCTTGGCTGTATGACCAGGGGTATCCTTCAGGCACAAAACTACTACTATCGCTTTGTCTATATGGACTGTGTACGCGCGATTGAGTCCGTACGCTCCTTTCCGGAGGTGGGCCCCCTGATCCTGCACGGCGGCAGCCAGGGAGGCGGGTTGGCGCTAGCGGCCGCGGCGCTTGCCAGACAGAAAGGTATCGTTGCGGCTCTCGCCGATGTGCCCTACCTGTGCCACTTACGGCGCGCAGTCGAAGTCTTTAGTGCCGGTCCTCTCCAGGAACTGGTCGATTACTGGAAGACCTACCCTCAGCGCGTTGAGGAGAGCTTTCATACACTAAGCTATTTTGACTGCCTGAACCTCGCACCACTCATCACCTGTCGTGTTCTGCTCTCGCTCGGCTTGCTCGATACTATTTGCCCCCCCTCGACCGGTTTCGCAGTCTATAATCACTTACTCTGCGAAAAGGAGCTGAAGGTCTATCCTTACAATGGGCATGAAGGTGGCAGTCTCATTCACGACGAAGAAAAATATCGCTTTGTGCGCCGTTCTCTGTGCATCTAACAAGAGGCCGAGTGGCTGCACTAGCAATCTGAGTTGATTTCCTGATCTTCGTCGGAGAGTGCAGGCTCGAAGGCCCCACAATGTAGATGCAATTCAACAACATCCGAAGCGGTGAACGCCTGTTGCGGCAGATCCGTAAAGAAAGAGTTCATAGATGACTCCTGGGCGCGTGACGCCAACGGAGCTCTTCTTTTTGTCAGCTGGATAGGTCGCCACGATCACGCGGCAAGGGATACCTTCGGAGCCTACGGTCACTGGGCAATCGTAGAAGCTGCGGATTATATAATGGCGTGTAGAGCAAAACCAAGGCCGAGAGAAATAATGCCCATGAAAGCTGCATACAAGCTACTTAGGCAAGTATAATAGTATCGGCAATCTATTCAATAGAGAGGCTTTTTGGTGAAGCCCCAACTCCATAGTTCTATCGAACCCCGACCAGGGAAACACTCATTCAATGAGAAGATCATAATTTCTCTTTGTCTCTGCAATGTATCCATCCCTGGACAATATGGGCTTTACCATCATCTTCCTAATAGAGAAGGAGCTCACTCGATGCAATATCCTAACTGTGAAGCAAAACTGCATCCAGGAGGCAAGTTTTGCTCGAATTGTGGGTCTCCGTCCTTCCGGGGGAAGGATGAGGTAATTGTGCCTCACACAGCCTCGCCAATCAGGATACGAAGACGCAGATTTTCAAGGTTACGATAGTCATATGCCTGGCGCATAATAGCCAGGAGAATAACGTAACTTGATGTTGTCTGTGCTGAAGGAGGGTTGGAGAGCAGGGAGATTAGGGGTGGGTGGTTGCTGCTGTGCGAGCCAAGCGGCGAGGGCCTCAGGCAGGTCCGGCATCTGGTCGTGAAGCCAGGTGAGAAAGGCAAGAACCTGTTCTGGGGGAAGATACACGGCGCGCCCATCTGAGAACCGTATTCCTCGCTTGTTGTCCATGGGGTTCACCTGCCTTCTCACTCCTGTATTAACAGGACCTGATGGCCCTTCCTGAGTAGTGATCTTTTTTCTAGCCAACAAGCGAACCGGACTTCATGTACGTTTTCAAGAGAGTATGGGCATATTGGAGTGTTTTGAATTTTGCTTCGTCACCGCCTGTATCTGGATGATAGCGCTTGACAAGCTGGCGATACTGCCTTTTCAGGTCCTCTTGCGTGGCTGTATGATCCAGGCCAAAGAAGCGTAATGCATTATCTATACCAGCCCGAGAGACCTGATATGGCTCTTGAAAGCTAGAATATTGCTGTTCGGCGCGCATCCTGGCCTCCCATAACAATGTTTCAAGTGGAGCTGAAAATTCTAGCCAGGTTGCAAAGTGTAAGAGCAATTGCTTGTGCAAACACCAGTAATTCCCCTTGACACTATATCGTTCATCAGTACGATAGAGCGCAGCATACTCAGGTAGGAGGCGATAGGCATTGATGGCTTTGCGCAAGGTAGCAAATGCGTTCTTTACAGATTGGCGAACTTCTCGATTGTGTGAATTTATACCGTGATCCTCAATATGGATCCTATAATAATCATTCCCTACATCGTAAATGTTTTTTACACGTAATAGATACATTCATTATCCTCAACCATGCGTGATACATCGTGGTTCTTTCTTTTTTTTCTTATGAGTGAACTGCCGCCTTTGTCAGTTCCTCGCTGACCTCCCACATTCGCTTCTGGAGCGCTTCGTCGTAGGAGAGCTTGCTGGAAGTCACAGGGGCGCATTTGACGAAGTATTTGCCCGATACGCCCTCGACCTCTGGTGAAGAGGCCAGGTAGATCGAGGTTTTCGCGCCCGCATCCACGTTGATACCCATAAATCTACCCACAACACTCATGAATGGTTTCAACGGGCCGGGTGCGGCATTTTGCGAGATATTGGTGGCGACAAAGCCGGGATGAAGCGCATTGACGGTTACTGATGTGTCTTTGAGCCGTCGGGCCAGTTCGTAAGTGACCAGCAAATTAGCCAGCTTCGATTGAGAATATGCCTGCAGGTCCAACCCACCATACTTTTTCTGCGATTGCAGATCGTCAAAGTTAATCTTACCGCTGAAATGCGCTCCGGAGTTCACATTGACGATGCGGGCAGGCTCGCTGGCCCGTAAGGTATCCAACAAGAGATTGATGAACAAAAATGGGGCGATATGGTTGACGGCTAGCGACATTTCGATGCCATCGACGCTCTCACGACGACTGGGGAACATCGCGCCTGCGTTATTCAGTAATACATGTAACTGAGTGTATCTTTTCTTGAACTGCTCCACCACCTGACGGATGGATTGCTGTGATGATAGGTCGGCCAGTAACAGATCAACGGCATTACTACCGCTCGCTGCCTTGATCTCTTGTTGGGCTGCTTCCCCTTTGTCGCGGCTGCGGCAGATCAGCACAACAGTCGCCCCCATCTTTGCCAGTTCTCGTGCTGCGACCTTGCCAATCCCTGAGTTCGCGCCTGTAATGATACAGATTTTTCCACTCATATGTGTCTGCATAATGTTCTCCAATCATCAAAAAAGCCTATTTTGATTGTATCATAGCTCTCTATTGGAGAGATAGCGTTTTCCAACGGTATCAGATTTCTGGTGGACGTACAAAAAGCATTGACAGAAGGAGATAAGAAGAGATAGAATGCGCAAAGTAAGAAAAAACGCGTGTGAGCAGAGAGGAAGAGAGAACATGCTGGAGAAAACGTGCGCAAAGATGCGGTAAAAGGGGAGGTCCAATGGGACAAACGGCGAGAACCACCAAACTCCTGCTGGATTTCTCTGACCGAGATCAGGGGGAGCCAATCGAGACAAACGACGGTACTTGGAAGAGACCGTTACGGTTCTTGATGCGGCTCGTCGCTTCTATCTCGATTTTTTTCTCGCTCACCCTGACAAACTGACCGAACGCGTCACCATCATCTCGAAGAAGACCAATGAGGTGCGGGCAGGGCTGATTTCTGCTGACAAGTTGCTCACCTGGGCCGAGGGGCAAACCGTGGCAACGACTGAGCATCCTGATCCTCTGCCAGATTGGAATTTTAGCACGGCCTTTCCCGCGTTTCCGAACCGGTATCGCCGCTCGGTCATCAAGGATGTGATTGGCAAAGCCAGAGGCTATCTGACCTCGCTCGCGCACTGGCAAACCACAGGCAAGACAAAAGGGAAACCGGGACGTCCTACCCCGACCAATTATCCCACCCTCTACGCAGGCACCTACCGCCTGGAGCTGGACGAGCTGGATCTGCGCAAGAGTTTCATCCGCCTCAAGGTCTATGATGGAACGGCATGGGTGTGGGTGCACTATCCCACCCGTTACAACCGCTATTTTGAACAGAGGCGAGCCGATGAGAGCTGGGAGATGGAAAGCCCCAAACTGATTGTGAGCAAAAAAGACGCGGCCATTCATTGCTTCCAACGCAGGATGATCTCAGCAAAAAAGATTGTGGAGAGCAGACAAGATCCTGATCTGGTGACGGTGGCGGTGGATCTCAACGTCAAGCAATTGGCCGTGATTACGGTGAGACAGCATGAGCAGATTCTCCACACCCGTTTTGTCTTCGATCAGGGGCTGGATCAGCATCGCTACCAACACCTCAAGCGCGTAGCGAAAAAGCAAAGGCAGTCAGACAAGCAGTCAAAGGAGAGCACAGCAATCACCACCTTTGGGCACATATCCGCCGCCAAAACCTGGACACGGCCCACAAGACCGCACGAACCATTGTCGAAGTCTGCGAACAGTATCCTGGTTGTGTGCTCCTCTTTGAGCGTTTGCGCAAGATCAAGCCCAAAGGAGGAGGCCAATCTCGGCGACGTAATCGCAAACAAGCCAATCAATTGAAAGGCAACATCAATCAGCTCGCCAAAGAAAAAGCGTATGCATCAGGTATCGTGAGCGTGGAAGTCAATCCTCATGGCACATCACAGTATTGTTCTCGTTGCGGGTGTAAAGGCGTGAGGTTCAAGTCCCTGGCAGGGCAACGGGTCGCAGGCAAAGGAGGCAAGCTGTTCTTGTGTTCCTCTTGCCGCTATGAATGTCATGCTGACTTTAACGCGAGCTACTACGACGACATTGGTCTCTTCAAACCGATGCGGGTTGATGCCGAGACCGGGTATCGGTACTACGCTATCGATCAATTGCTTCGGCTCAATCGTATTCTGGCACTCAAAGCTCTCGGCTTTGAGTTGACGCAAATTACTGCGTGTCTTGACGAAGAGCTGTCTCCAGATGCGCTTCAGGGAATGCTTCGCTTGAGACAGGCAAAGCTCCAGCAGCATATTCAGGCCGAGCAGGAACAGCTAGCTCACATAGAGGCCCGCCTGAAGTACATTGAGCGGGAGGGGAATAACCTCTCACATGAGGTTGTGCTCAAAGCGGTGAAATCAT
>NZ_BNJG01000006.1 GCF_016587375.1 Ktedonobacter robiniae | reverse complement strand
CTTCAATCCGGCCAGTGCTCCACACACGCCTCAGCCACTTGAGCCTGAGGAACATCAAACCATGCTTGCATCATCCCCTCACCTTGCTCCCTTCTTTGACATCACCCCTCGTACGGTTTCGCGTTGGATTCGTCGCTACCAAGAGAGTCACGAAGACATTCGTAAGCCTGGTCCCTTCCTATCATCAACGTGGTCCTCGCCACCACCGCTTCAGTCCTCTTCTTGAACATTTCTTGCAAGAAGCCATCAAAGAAACATATCTGACCAACGTTCGCGCTCCAGTGACGCATGTGATCACAGCCTTTAAGAAACGCATCATTCTTGAGAATGCGACACGACCTGCGGAAGAACATCTTCTTGCTCCTGGCAACATGACGATCTACCGCTACATTCAGCGGCTTGACGCCTTGGACGTTGACACGGCTCGATTGGGGAAAGCGCATGCCCAGCGCAAGCACCATCAGACCCAACTCGGTCCTCTCCACACCCGGCCCAATCAGCGAGCAGAACTCGACTTCGCGCGCCTCGACCTTCTCGTTGTTGATCCCAATGATCGCCTCCCTATCGGACGGCCAACCATCGCAGCTATCCGCGATAAGTACACCGGCTACCCTCTTGGGGTCTTATCAGTTTCGACCCACCCTCGTATCGTGTGGCCATGGAGTGCATGCTCTATGCCTTTTTGCCAAAAGAGCATGTGCAAACACAGTTTCACACCCAACATGCCTACCTGGCCTTTGGCATTCCAGAAGTGCTCGTCGTCGATAATGGCATGGAACTTGATCGAGATTTAGAGCTCGCGTGCTTGCAGTTGGGCATTGAACTCCAACACATGCCAGTACGCAAACCCTGGTTTAAAGGCAGTATTGAACGGTGGTTTCGCACGCTCAATACCGATCTCATTCACGTCACGCCTGGCACCACCTTCTCTCACTTTCTCGAACGCGGTGACTATCAATCTCAGCACCATGCCTGTATCACGCTCGACAAACTCTGGGAACTGCTTCATCTCTGATTGTCGATGTCTATACGCAAGAGGTTCACCGCGGGGTGGGAGGCCATCCCCGTGGAAAGGAATACCCGCCAGGCTCTGGGAGCAAGCGCTTGAAGAACACTTTGTTCCACGTCTTCCCCCAGCCGCAATGACTTACTGGTCCTGGTCAGCAGAACCGCCACACGCACCATTCATCACTATGGCATCGAATTTGAACAGCTACGCTATCAGGACCCAAGCTGGCCGCACTTCGCAGCAAGCTTGCACGTGCCAAAACATATCGGTCAACGCACAGCGCCATCGCTCGCCATCGGGAAGACGAGATCAAAGAAGGCATCGTCCACATCAAATACTATCCAGGAGACCTCTCACGCATCTGGGTCCTTGATCCTTTTTCCAACCGCTACCTCGAAGTGGAAGCCGTGGACAAAGACTATACCCAACAGCTCTCCTTATGGAAACATCGTGTCATCAAACGCTATGTTCAGGAGGAACTCAAGCGCCAGGTCAATCAGCAGGCTCTTGTGCTCGCCAAAGCGCGCTTGCAGCAATGTATTACGGATGAGATACGTCTGACACGCAAGCTTCGCACCCGCCAGAGCATGACACGCTGGTGGAATGAACAAGTGACGACATGGATCAATGCATCAACGCATGCGGCTGCCGAGACGTTCATCAACACTCCAGTGGACACATCGCAAGACGGAAACAGAGAGGTCACAGAAGAACATGCACCGCTGGAATCTTCTCTTGAAGCCGAGGCAATGGACCCACATTACCACTCAACCACCACAACACTCGCCGTGTTGCCGATCTCTCTGCCCTCTCGGGGACATACAGGAGCAGGTCTTCCTCCAGCCTGACCAAAATGGACAAACCCCATTCGAGCCATTCCCGCCTCTTTCGTTCGAAGAGTGTACCCCTTTCGACAAGAAACAGCGTCCACCGCGCAAGTCGACCACAGCCCCAAGACACAGGAGAGCGAGACAGGGCCAATCATCGGCCACCGCCCAGGAACCAGAGAACATATCCCCCCCTTACACACAGGTCAGCAGGAACACACAAGTGAACTCCCATTGACTTCCATAACAGAACTCACAACCACCATTACTGAACGGCAACAATCCTTTGGAATTGCCGTTCGTTCCACACACTGGCGCTCGTAACCGCGCCAAGGAGACGAAGAAACCATGACACAGGATCCTTCACCCACACCGCATGGCAAACTCTCAGTGATGCTGAACGTTACGCCATCATTGATCACATCCTCATCATGCATAAAGGATTTACCGCCCTGCTTGCAGAACTCGACTACTGCAATCGCTTCACCCAAAGCAGCTCCACACATAATCACCCTGCTTGGCCATTCTTGGCGAGACTGGAGCTGGCAAAACCACCCTGGTCCAGGAATGGTTAGCACGCAACAACAATACGCGCAGCGAAACACCGCAAGGGAGTATCATCCCCTATCTCTACGTCTCCGTTCCCGCTAAGGCCAGTATTAAAGGCACCGCTGCGGCGTTTCTCTCCACCCTGGAGATCCCAACCGGGACGTGGCACCCAATGGAATATGGTCACTCGCCTGCACATGCTGCTCAAAAGCTGCCAGGTACGCATGATCTTCGTCGATGAGTTCCAGCACATTCTCGACCGAGACACCCTCCGCGTCCTCAACGCCGTCACGGATTTCCTCAAAGATATTATCAATCAGAGCAACATCCCGATGATTCTTATCGGGCAAAAAGGGGAAGCAGAACCTATCCTTCAGACCAATCCACAACTCAGCCGACGCGTCGGGACACCTCGCTATATGACCCCGTTTCCCTGGGACCGCTCCCAATCCAAAACCACCGCCGAATTCCGCACGCTTATGGAAAGCATTGATCTCGAACTCCCCCTTGATCCTTCAGGTTGGGAAGCCTGGACATGGCCTATCGCTTTCACTATGCCACCAATGGATATCTCGGCTGGATTATGCATCTGGTTCGCCATGCCGCGCACCTCGCTATCTCCCAGGGCTGCTCCACCCTCAATCGCATCTTATTAGAGCATGCTTATAACGCCTGCATTGCTGGCACCGTGATGGGCGAGAAAAAAATGAACCCTTTTTCGGTCAAGCGTTTTACCTAAATGCCCAGGCTTTCCGGCCACAAACGCGCCATCTGCGCTCACGACGCCGAGATGGCGCACACCCTGTCACGGACAGTCCGCTCATAGGCTCACACGTGCGCGAGAAAAACAGGAGAGACACGTTCACATGCACACCACCACACACACAGCATCGCACCACTGCCAGTGCGCGTTCCTCCACAACCCTGGGAAGACCTGCATTCCTTCCTCACCCGTACCGCCAAACAGATGCACTACGAACGCGTGAATCAGGTCATTCAACCTGAGATGAGTCATTTCCGCATTGCCTCTTCTCAGGTGTCTCTGCTCGCTGAGCGAGCTGACTATCGGTTCCTTTCAGATCTTCTTCTTCTCAGTGAGGAAGCGCTCTAACCAGATGACCTTACATCGGTTCTCGGCCCCATTTAAGCACCTCGAATACTTTCCCGTCATCAAAGTTCCTTCTTGGCGCTCCGGCCTCACTGAGTATCTCAAACCGAAAATAGCCCTCCACCACGATCCTATTGAGCGACCGCGGCTTCAACGAGATCTTCACCGCACCTTTTTTCTTCCCAACCAGACCACACAAATCTGCCCTCTCTGCCTCCAGGAGGAGGTCGCCTATGACCGCCTGTACTGGAAAGCCAGATACCTGCTGACCTGTCACAAGCATAGGCTGCTGCTCCTGCGACATTGCCCACACTGCTCCAGGCGCATTCCCTCACAACGGCTTGATCCAACCTCCTGTCCCTATTGCCGACACTCCTATGCTTCCACAGTAACGCTGCGCATCGCACCAGAAGCCATGGGGTTGGTCTCTGGGGATCAGTTGACCCTCCGTGCTCTTGGCGTTCTTCCTCCTCTTGACCATCCATCTATTCCTTTGGAGCTCAATGATCCACGCACCCTCTTACCACCGCAGCAGTATATTGCGCTTCTGCGCGCCTTTTGTATCAGCCTCCATCGTCTCCAACCCGCTGACGTTCAATCGTTGCTGCCCAACGCGTTCACCGCCTTCCTTCACACCAACCAGCTGTTCCAACGTCCCTATCCAGACGCGGTCCCCCACTCCAAGTCGCCATCACGCACTGGATCTTTAGCGCCTGGCCCGACCATTTCCTCGCCTTTCTCGATGTCCTCGCATGTTGGTCTCGGAAAACAAAAAAAAAAGCATGCCTTTGACAACTTCCCCCACCACTTCCTCCTTGGCGACCTCGCCAAAGACGCCCTCGCCATCGTCTCCCACGCCTACCAGCAGTATCAACCAACCTATTCGTTGCAAACCCTTGAGCACCGCATCCAAGAACACCTCGACGCCTGCAATACCGCCTCCTCCTCTTCCCCATAACACCTCAATATGCCTAATGACTATAGGATAAACTGGCAGCTGATGACCCAGCAGAGAGCGCAGTCCAGGAACCTCAAGGACACTATTTCTGGGATTCCCCACAAAACTCCTCTCCTGCACAGACGCCAAGTAGGATCCCACCAATCGTGTCTTTCTTCCCACAATTCCTGTCTTTGGACCCATCTCCCATCGCACTTATCGCGCGCAAAGAAGCCTATCAGCCGACTCCGCCATCACCAAGCCAGGAACACGCTGGAGGGTAAAGACATGTTTTGTGGGAATTCTGTAGGAAAATGACACATGTTGTGGGAAGCAAAGACAGGATTTGTGGGATTTTTCATATGAGGCGAGCTGAGGCAAAGACACTAATTATGAGATCCTACAGCCCGCCGCATCGATTTCGGCGCGCTTGTCAGGCTTGACTTTGGTATGGGAAATCGCTACTTTCATGGAACAGGTCCTTTCACTTTTCCACGAGGGAAAGTGGTGCTTTTCCGCTGGCGGTGCACACAACCCCCAAGGTGCATCTTGATGGTGATGAGATTGCCCAGTCAGCGCGGTCAAGAGGAGTGGGACTCCCTCTCACCTTGGCTGGGTTTCCCTCGTCATCCTCCCGACGTATGACACGCAAAGATTGTGACCGGTTTCTTCCCTGATTCCTCTGAAAGAGCTGGAGAAAGAGACAAAAACACCCCCTGTGGGTCAAGTGACCCAAGAGAACCTCATCCGCAAGCTCGTATGCTGGAAGCAGGATTAAGCGATCTGAGTAGGGGTCAGCGTCACCTGATATCCCAACCGTTCAAGCTGCCTGGTTGCCCGTCGCTCAGCATGCTTGCGATCTAATTCCGAAAAGTAGTTTGCTCCTCTTCCTCTGAAAGAGCTGGAGAAAGAGACAAAAACACCCCCCTGTGGGTCAAGTGACCCAAGAGAACCTCATCCGCAAGCTCGTATGCTGGAAGCAGGATTAAGCGATCTGAGTAGGGGTCAGCGTCACCTGATATCCCAACCGTTCAAGCTGCCTGGTTGCCCGTCGCTCAGCATGCTTGCGATCTAATTCCGAAAAGTAGTTTGCTCCTCTTTCCTGATAGGGCTCACCAGTCGTGAGCATGTGATAGTAGATCACCAGAATGCTGTGAGCCACCGCCACGACAGCACGTTTGTTGCCACGACGAGCAGCAATCTGATGATACTGTGCCGAGAGATAGCTGTGCTTGGTTCGAGCGGCGGCATTGGCGGCTTGAACCAGCATCGCTTTAATCCAGCGATTGCCTTTGCGAATGCGTCCACTTTTGCGTTTGCCTCCACTCTCGTTATTGCCAGGACAAATGCCCACCCAGGAGGCGAGGTGAGCGGCATCCGGAAAAGGAGACACATCCGAGCCTATCTCAGCCAGGAGAACTTCGATGATTCGACGGCTACATCCAGGAATAGCATCGAGCCGCTGAATCAACGCCTCCTGAGGGCGCAAGCGCTCCTCAATCTCCCTGTCCAGGCGCGAAATTCCCCGATCATGTCGCTCGATCAGGGAGAGCAGTTCCTGCAAGAGGAGGCGGTGATGGTCCCTCAGGCGTCCACGCAGCGCTTGTGCCAGCGCGTCACGTTTGCTCATCGCACGTCCCAGAGCCAGATCTGCTAACACGGCTGGATCTTCCTCTCCGCGAAGGAGAGCCGAGAGAATCTGCTGTCCTGATTTCCCCATGATATCCGTCAACACGGACGAGAGCTTCAGATTGGTATCTTCCAGCGTTTTGTGGAGCCGATTCACCAGCCGGGTTCGCTCGGCGATCAGAGTTGTGCGCAGACGGGTCAGATCACGAAGCTCTCGTTGTTGGGGTGACGGGATAAAGCTGGGTTTGAGGAGCCCAAACTGCAAGAGTTCGGCGATCCACTCCGCATCCTTTTTATCGGTTTTGCGACCTGGAACGCGTTTGAGATGTTCGGCATTGACAATCATGACCTGCTCAAAGTGCCCTTCCATGAGGTTGAAAGGGGACTTCCAATACACCCCGGTTGACTCCATCGCGATGGCCTGGCACCGCGCTGTTTTCAGCCAGTCAACGCACGAGAGTAATTCACTCGTCATCGTCGAAAAGCGCCGCAGCTCTTTGTGTTGCTGTCCTTTCTCATCGACAGCGAGCAAACATGCCACCAGAAATTGTTTGTGGACATCAATCCCGCAACAGCTTCGATACAGGACTTCCATCAGGGTTCCTCCTTCTGATACGCTGTGGTCAATGGTTAGCGATCAGCGACCAGGAAGTACCCGGCCTGTGAGGTTAGATTCCTCTACGTGCTTCTGGAAAAGAGCGACAACTGGCGGTGCAAACGGGTACCTGGAGACAGCTTCGGGCTCACGCTCATGTTCATAACTGGGCGTCCGTTCTCACCTGGCCGCGATCTCTCCAGTATATCCTCTTTCATCCCTGGTGGTGTCCCGGCACGGGGCATGCTGCTTCGGGCAAACTCGTGTGCGATTGGAAGGAAACATCCTGCTCTCTTGCGAGCTCCGCGCCAAGACGGGCTGGCAGCCTGTCACATCAGCCCGGTTTCCTTCGTCGGTGGTATGACGAATGGAGAAAGAAGGAAGAGAAGGAATGGATGAACAAGACTGGCTGGTGAAGCGCTTCGAGGCAGAACGTCCCCAACTGCAGGCGATGGCCTATCGGATGCTGGGTTCCCTTCCCGAGGCGCAGGATGCCGTTCAGGAGTCCTGGCTGCGTCTGGTCCGCACGGACCCAAGCACCGTCTCAAACCCGGGCGCATGGCTGAGCAGGCGGTCACGCGGATCTGCCTGGATATGCTGCGCGCGCGGAAATCGCGGGGAGAAGAGTCCCTGGAAGCGTCCTTTGCTGGGTCCATCACGAGAGAGCCTGGCAGAAGCGACCCCGAGGAAGAAGCCGAACTGGTCGATGCGGTGGGTCTAGCGCTGCTGGTGGTGCTCGATCAGCTGACTCCTGCCGAGCGCCTCGCCTATGTGCTGCACGACATCTTCGCCGTGCCCTTCGACGAGATCGCGCCTCTCGTGGAGCGCTCAGAGGGCGCAGCCAGGCAGCTCGCCAGCCGCGCCCGCCGCCGGGTGCGGGGAAGAGCCCATATTCAGGATGCGGACCTGTCCGCCAGCCGAGAAGTGGTGGAAGCCTTCCTCATCGCCGCGCGTGTCGGGAACTTTGACGCGCTGCTCGCCGTGCTCGATCCAGAGGTGGTGCTCCGGCGCGATCCCATGTCCGTGCCTGCGGGCGGAGCAGGAGAGCTTCATGGTGCAGCGGCTGTGGCGAACCAGTTTGTGGGACGTGCCCAGGCAACACAGACTGCGCTGGTGAATGGCTCCGTGGGAGTCGTGGTGGCCCCGTACGGGCGGCTGATCGGCGTCTTTGATGTCTCGATCAGGGGAGGCAAGATCATCGCGATCACCACGATTACCGATCCTGCACGCCTGCGCCAGGTGCTCCTTGCGGTCCTCGACGACTGACGAACCGCCGCCCGTTAAACGCCGTGCTCCCACAGTTCGAGTCGTGCCCGTGCTCACACGACTCGAACTGTGGGAGCACGGCGAGCCGCATGCTCGCGTGATGCGTCGCACCATCGGTCGGAGCCTGCGGAAAAACAGGGCGAGCCGATGAGATAAAAACGAGGGAGACCCATTCTTTCTACGACAGATGGCGAATTGGTATCAGCTATCTGGATCGATTCCAGGGATAGGCATCAGGCTGCGCGTGCAGCCGCTCCTGAAGGCGAGGGTGAGAGCTCCGGGCGGCTCGAGTGCCGATGGCAACGCGACCAGCTCCCTGATGCGATCCGCGAGCTGGTCCTGGATGATCAGCGGTTGCGCAACGACATCTGCTGGTCGGTGTTCGACTGCTGATCAACTTTCAACCTGACCACACACCATCTGCCTCACGCTCCCTTCACACCTGGAGCACCATTCCGTTGCCCAGCGCTCTCGTAGAAAGGAAACGTTCGCACCCACCACATAGCGCACTGGCCACTCCCTCCTCCTCATGGTTCTCTTTTTTATCATTCGGAGCCTTTTGGCCCGCTGTCATTTCGCAGATAAAATTGGCTGTTTCTCAGATAATTTTATCCGCGAAATGACAGCGGGCCTGGGAGTGGCAGTGTTCGTCATTGAGGGAATTGAAGTGCAGCGCCGGATCTGCTCCTCTCTTTACCCACTTTCAAAGGGTTGTGATTGCAAGTGAGGGTATAGCGAAGAGAGAGGAAGTAGTAGCGAGTTGGAGGTAGCGCCATGACCCTCTGGTCACCCTGGAAGAAACTGCCGATCACGCTCCCAGATCAGAACCCGCAGGCGCAAGCTGTTGGATATGCTTGGGCTCTCTATAAGTACGCTGAACTTTATCTCGATCAGATTTTGGAGCGTATGCCTGTCCAAGTGAGGTCCCAAGCTCGCCTATTACAGTACCCCCTGGCCCGCATGTTTCGCTCCACCCACCAACGGGGGAGGTTCACGGGACAAGACGAGCTCGCATTTGGGAGAGGAGCAGCCTGCACGTTTGTTCGGTGCCCCTATATCCAGACGAACAATCTGGACTTGTTTCAGGACCAGTACAGTCAAGGATTCGTCGAGGGCTACCGCTTTTGCTTCTTTGCCTGTGCGACAGGGCTGCTAGAACTGCTCTATGTGCTCCCTATGCGGTATTGGTGGGCTCTGGCTATCCACTTTGCCTGGGAGCGCATGGCACCGGGCGAAGTTCCATTGCTTGGGACCGCGAGCATGCCTATGGATGAACTATTAGAGCAAGCGTTGAAGATACTCAGGTACCTCTACCAGTGCTACCTCCAAGTATCCGAGGGCAGACAGTGACTGTTTGCCTTTGTGTTCTCCTGTGAAGAGGCCTGAAACGAACAGCGGCTGGCTTGCTCGGAGTAAGCAGGCCAGCCCCTTGTGAGTGTTACAGGAGCGTCGGCTGAAGCCGCTCCTGTGCGGCGAATTTTTCTTGCCTGCGCCACCACGTATTCATCTCGCGGACGAGGGTCTTCTCTGAGATGGAGACGTCGGGGTTGGCGGCCAGATACTCCCGCGCCAGCGGGACGTACCTGCGCTCGATCTCTCGCAGACTCAGCGGTTCCTTTTTCTCGCCCACCTAGCGCGAGCAGAAGGCCCTTCACCCGCTCAGACACGCTCCAGTTCCTTCTCCACCAACAGACACACAAACGGAGAAGATACCACTTTGCCACAAAGCGTATCTTCTCCCGATCTCTCAAAACAGGCTCACTCTTCCTACACCACCATGCGTACCTCTCTCAGAAACACGCTTCCATCTCTCCTCGCTACACTCTCTCTGGAAAACAGACAGGAGAAATTGCTCCCTCGGGTTGATTCTCCCTTTGCTCGCTTCGTGTACAATCTCAAGGGAAGCATCCAGACCTCCACAACCTGACGACATGGCGAGCCTGGGAGCGCCTGGTCACGTACTCCCCAGGTTCGGGGCCCAGTTGTTGCGGGCAGTCTTCAGCCACAGAGACGCAACCAGCACCAGTGGCTCAAGCATCATTCTCCTGTTGGGCATCAAGCTGCTGCTCCTCTGATGCTAGCCAGGACGACCCGATTCCCTCTGATCTCTACACGCAGATGAAGTTGGGTGAGAGAAACGTGGCTACCGGTTGGCAAAGAGAGGCGCGAAGAGAGCATCAAGACACGCCACCATGAATGGACGCTCGCATCCTCTTCCACCATGGCATCACGTCGACTCGCATGCTCATCAAGCTCTTCCATACATTTCCGCGCGTTTCTCTCGTGGATTGCACATTGCGGCATTTCATGATACAGTGAAGAGAGAAAGAGGCATTCGCACGACGCACGAATGCCTGCCCCAGGCGTCAAAGGAAGCAGGCGCCATTTTCCAAGGGGACAGATATAGACCCGCAAACAGACACGGGGCTGACGAGAGAGGCAGAAGCATTCTCTCGTCAGCCCCGTACCAGACACGGCTGATCAGGCCAGCACTGATCATGTCGAGCATCCCTTTTGCCCTTTCCCCGGATCCGCACCTTGCCCCCAAAAGCACCAGAGAACACAGCAAGCGTTCTGCCCCTGTCCAGGCATCAGCCATCCTGCACGTCAACCAGCAGACCTCTACCGCCTTCAGTGGCTACTATGCCAATGGCCAACCCACCACCATCAATGGGCAGAACTCCTAAGCACCGCTCGCTCGCGCGTGGGGCCTCGAACCAGGACATCGCGGATGCATTGGTGGTCGCAACCAGCACTGTGAAGCATCATGCCAGTAATATCCTCAGTAAACTTGAAGCCACCAATCGCACCCAGGTGATAGCCCGTGCGCGGGCTCTTGGCCTCCTTTCTTCAGCCCCTCTTGACTGAGGGCGTGCTTGCCAGAGACAGGTCTATCAGGCAGATCTAACTCGAATATATTCAACTGACCAGAGAAATCGAGTTGCGCACTAGAACTTTGGTGCCGGGTTCCATTTGTCACCTCTCTCCTTCCAATAGCTCTTTGGACCCATGACGTCCTCTCTACTCTTCCTGTATACTTTGAGAGCCAGAGGGCACCTACGAGAAAAACGCTGGGGAGACGCGATGGATGCTCCTTTTCCTGAAGAAAGTAGAAGCATGCTTGATAAGGGATGCGGGAGGTGAAAGGGGAACACCACGGATGTCGTTACGAACCGAAAAAAGCGGGCAGAAAGCGATGGAAGAAGAGCATGGCAACGGGTGAGTACGGCGACTATGAGCCGCGCCATCCGTGACGTGGGCTGGACACGAAAAAGAGTATACTTCTTGGTATCAGTAAAAGACAAGAGCACGAACGCTGCATTGCCGAAAGGAGACCATCATGTCTGGGGACACCACCCAGCACCAAAATGGTCATTTAGAGAGGAGAGGGCTAAGAGGAAGGGAGGAGCACTATGTTATCGGAACACGTCTCGAAACACGAATCGCTGTTAAGCACCTTGCAATGGTTGCTCGAACTGCCCGCAACCTCGGTGGGTAACACGCTCCATCAAAGCGCCCAACTGGTCGCCGCCGTTCTGCATGCCGAAAAAGTGGATACGTTTCTCTACGATCCGACCACCGAAAGCCTCGTGGCTTACGGAACGAGCCAGACCCCAATGGGAGCCAAACAGCAAGCGCTTGGCTTAGATCGCCTCCCTCTCGCTCTTGGAGGGCGGGCCGTTGAAGTGTACCAGACAGGCCAGCCATATTGGAGTGGACAAGTCCAACGTGATCCTGCCGAACTCCCTGGGATGAAAGAGGATTTGGGAATCAAGTCAGAGATCCTGGTTCCTTTGTCAGCCGATGGCACCCTGCGAGGGGTGGTGCTGGTCTCTTCGAGCGCGGAGCAGCACTTTACCGAAGAGGACCTACACTTTCTGGAAGCAGTCACGCACTGGATCGGTGTGGTCATGCATCGAGCCGAACTGGTCGAACAACAAACGCACGAAGCGATGGTCCAGGCGCACCGACTGGCAGCCGAAGAAATCCTGACCGTGATGGCCCACGATTTGGGGAATATGCTCACCCCGATCAAAGGGCGGTTGGATCTGCTGGAACGACGAGCACGGCGAGAAGGACAGGTGGCCTACGAGCGAGAACTGCTGATCATCAAACAGTGCGTCGTACGGGTAAGGCGCTTGATGACCGATCTGCTGGATGTGGCCCGGTTTAGACAAGGACTCTTCACCTTAGATGTCCAAGCGTTCGATCTGGTGGAGATGCTCTCTGACATGGTCTCCATCTGGAGCACTCCAGAACACGCGATCCAGCTGCATGCTCCAGATCATCTCTCGTCACAGCAGATCTGAGCCGGATACAACAGGTGCTGGAAAATCTCTTGTCCAACGCGACCACCCATGCAGCGGGGAGGACAGCAGTCCGCGTCACGGTAAAAGAGGAGCAGCATGATGCGGGACCGTGGGTGATCGTCACCGTCAGCAATCAGGGACCTCCCATTCCAAGAGAATTGCTCGCCACCCTCTTTCTACCATTTGCCAAAGGAGAGCGGTCGCTAGGGATGGGCTTGGGGCTCTATTTAGCGGAGCGCATTGCTCATGCCCATCGTGGGAGCCTCACCGTGCAAACAGAGGTAGGGCCAACCACCCACTTTGTGTTGTCTTGGCCCCGAAAAGCTGACTCCTGATCTCGGTTTTGAGCCGAGCCCTTTCTGCTGTTGGAGAGGGCAATTTTGGTCTGTTATGAGGTGGCCTCCTCACACAAGCTTTTCTTTTTCTTCCCACCAAAGCCGCCCCTGAAAGGGCCCGGGGCAGATGCTCATTGCTCCTGGCCTCTCCGGGAAAAGCACGTATTGCATACACACACTTTTCATCGCTTGTTCCAACTGATGTGACAGAAGAGGGATCATCGCCATTGCATGATATTTCTTGAGGTTCAAAGCGGGAAAACATCGTTGCCACCAGGGATGGGGAGACGTGAAAGGGAGAGAGACAGTATGATGTTCAATCCACAAAGCAGCGAGTCAAGCATGCTCACATCGCGTGACACGCTCCTCAGCACGCTTGAGACACTTCCTGGTGCGTTGTTTGTCGTCGATGACGCCACAACGATTGTGTATGCCAATGCGAGCGCGCAGACCATGCTCGGCACCACACAAGAGGCGCTTGTTGGAAACAGCTTCTGGTGCCTTGCTCCTCACCTGGTGAGCACAACGCTCTACCAGGCGGTGCTCAAGGCCAGGCAGACGCGGAAACGGACCGACGTGGACTATCGTTCCCCGGTGACCCAGACCTGGTTTCATGCACAGATCTCGCCCACCGGAGTGGGCCTCGCGGTCTTGTTCCAGGAAAACACAGAACCAACGCAGTGCCAGGACGCCCTTCGCCAAAGTGAACAGCGGTATCGGGATCTCCTGGAGCACAGTGCTGAGCGGGTCGCGATGTTGACACCGGAGGGACTGATCCTGGAGATCAGTCAGCGTCCCTTGACGGACGCACAGGTCCAGCTCGAGGAGGTGATTGGCAAACCGCTCACCGCTGTTCCCTGGTGGTCGTCTGTCCCGCATGCCCAAAGGCAATTAGGTGCGGCGATCGAACAGGCCAGACAGGGAGAGACGGTACGCTTTGAAGCCCGCGTCTGTCCACACCCAGGAAGGTATCTCGACCTTGCGTTGACGCTGACGCCCCAGTGCGGGACAAATCAGCAGGTCGAGTATCTGATCTGTAGGGGATTCGATATTACCCGGTACAAGCACGTGGAAGAGGAACTTCGTACTGTGCTCGATACCGTGCCCCAATTTGTCTGGGTCAGGCGGCCTGATGGTTCCATCGCCTACTGTAATCGACGCTCGCACGACTATGCCCACGAGATGGCCGAGCAATGCACAGAGGATGAATGGCTCCAGCACCTGCCTCCCACTGACCGGCTGTGCATCCAGGGTATGTGGCCCACAGCCCTCCGAACGGATATCACGCATGATGAAGCGGTCTCACTTCAGTTTGTACATCCTGAGGATCAAGAGCGGGTCCTGGCTCTTCAGCGCCAGGCATTGGAGACAGGGGAACCCTATGAGTTTGAATATCGCCTCAGGGAGAGACAGCCGGGCACCTATCGCTGGTTTTTATCACGGGGTGTGCCGCTGCGGAACGAGGAGGGGCAGGTTGTCCAATGGGTTGGCACCTGCACCGATATCCAGAGGCAGAAACAAACCGAGGACGCCTTGCACCAGAGCCAAGAACGCGTGAACCATCTCATGAGTTCCAGCGTGATCGGGATCTTTTTCGCCGAAGGCGACATGGTGGTGGAAGGGAACAACACCTTCCTGAGGATGACGGGCTATAACCGGGACGAGCTGTGCCAGCGGTGTATCAACTGGGGCAGTTTCACCCTGCCAACCTCGAAGCCCTCGCTGTTCCAGCAAGCGCACCAGGAACTGGTCGTGCAGCAAGATACCACGCCCTTTGAAGCCGAACTCGTGTGTAAGGATGGTAGCCGCCTGGACGTGCTCATGGGAGGAGTGGCCTTTCATGGGGAGGTGCTCCAGGGCATCGGCTTTGTGCTGGACAACTCAGCCCGCAAGGAGCTGGAGCAGCGCAAAGATCACTTTCTAGGGATGGTCAGCCATGAACTCAAGACACCGCTCACGTCCTTGAAGCTGCAAACGCAACTATTACGAAAGCAACTGGGAAAGCAAGGCATCGACAACGCGGATACCGTTCTTTCCCGGATGGAGGCACAACTCAACATGGTTACCCGATTGGTCGGAGAGTTGCTCGACCTCTCCAAAATTCAGGCTGGCACCCTGGAGTATGCCCAAGAAACGGTGAATCTGGACGACGTGCTCCAGGAGGTCGTTGAGATCGTGCAACAGATGCAGACGACCCATACCATCGTCGTGCATCGTGCCGCGTCCCCCCCGCTTCTGGTCGGGGATAAGGACCGGCTCGAGCAAATGTTGCTGAACCTGATCAGCAACGCGATCAAATATTCCCCAGGAGCCAACACAATAGAGGTGGATATCAAGACATCCGAAGAGGCCGTGACGCTCAGTGTGCATGATCAGGGTATCGGCATTCCACGAGAGCAGCGCGAGAAAATCTTTGAGCGCTTCTATCGGGCGGTTGCTCCACATCAGCGCGCCTTTCCAGGCCTCGGAATGGGCTTGTATATTGTCGCGGAGATTGTGAAATACCATGGAGGATCCATCACGATGGAGAGCGAAATGGGAAAAGGATCGACTTTTCAGGTGACGCTTCCCCTGAAAAGAACATAAGAAGCGCACATGGAGACTTTCCAATACCAAGGATGTAATGATGTTCTTGCTGTCAAGAGTATTCTCATTGTCGAAGATGATCCCATCCTTGGCAATCTCCTGCTGGAAGTGCTCCAGAAGGAGACGACCTATCAAGGCTATCTTGCTTCAAGTGGCGAGATGGCGCTGAATATGCTGCAAACGATCACGCCTGCGTTGTTTCTGCTCAATTACCATCTCCCCGGGATGAATAGGCTGGAACTCGCCGACCACCTGCGGCGCCGAGAAGGAGGGAAGCCGAGGTTCAGAGAGGAGCTGCTCAGATTTTTCCCTTTCTGAGTAGATCCTGAGCAGAATCATTTTGACGCAATGCGTGTGTAACAGAAAAACACGCAGTCTTTTCAGATCGCTACAGGTTCAAACGCCCTGTCACCTTGCATACGTCCGCAAGACCAGATAGGATGATAGGGAAGCTTTACGAGAGAGTGACGAAATCATCCCAACCGCTCCGGTATTGAGGGGAAAGGAGTAGACTGTTATGACCACCAATCTTCGGCTCAATGACCAGTTCCCCGATTTTGAACTGCCGAATCACCAGAACGAGCCCATGCGACTCTCCCACTTCACCAAGCCCAGTTTCCTCGACACCCACCTGGGGTTCCAGGACGGGTATCCGCTGATCCTGGTCTTCTTTCGCGGGTTCTTCTGCCCGCGTGACCAGCAGCAGATGCGGCAACTCGTGGAGTTCCAACGCGAACTGGCGGTGAATTATGGCAAGCTCGCGGCGGTAAGCGCGGATCCTCCGCTCGTGCAGGCCGCGTTCCGAGCGGGCCTGGGGGCGCAGTGGACGTTCTTGTCGGATGAACAGCGGGTCGTCATCAAACAGATCAACATTCTCGACGAGACGGAAGGCGAGTATGCCTATCGTGCGCAGCCGTACACGTTTGTGCTGCGGCCAGACTTGCGCATCCACGCCATCTATAATGGCTGGTACTTCGTGGGCCGCCCCACGACTGAAGAGCTGCGACGGGATCTGCGCGCGATCATGGAAACCCGTTCCGATTATCGCTACGAGGCGTATGACACGCCAGAGGTGCGGCGGATTCGCATTCCCCAGCAGGAGTGGCTCAAGGGAAGTCCTGCATTGGGGGAGAACGGCTTGCCGATAGCCCAAGGAGTCGTCCGCTGGTTTGACCCCAACGCGGGGATCGGTATCATCGTGAGAGAAGAAGCAGGCGAGGAGATCTTCTTCCACTTCACGGCGCTTCCTGGACAGGGCTACCGCACGATCAGAGCCGGCGTTCCAGTGCAATTCGAAATTGTCGAGGGGAGGGCCGGGCTAGCCGCACGGAATATTCAGCAAATCAATCTCTGAGGAGGTGCTTCTTAGGCTACCAGCAGCATGTCTTTTAAGACATCCAAGCGTTGACAGAACAGACGGCGTTGGTCGGCAAGAGAAATGCATTGCTTCGTGGGAGTACGAAACCGGAAGAACTGGCGTCCCTCGTCGAACGCCCGGCAGAAGCGTGTATGAATTTGCGTCATCAAGACCCAGAAAGGGCTCCCTCATCGAGGCCAACTCAGCCAGAGCAAGGGAATGGTAGACGGCCCAGCCGAACCGTTTTTGGAGAGAGGAAGAGGCCTGCTCCTGCGGGCAGAGGGTGAGAGCGGGACCACGAGCAAGATGCGCGTCATCAGCAGTTCCCTGAGCAGGACGCAGGGAAGCCTCCTCACGCACTGACGATTGCTGATCCGCCAGAGGCTTGTACTCTCGTTCTCTCCCGTCCCCTCGCGACACCTAGGCCCATAACATGTGCTGGACCAGCCGCTGCCGACGGAAACGCAACTGCCGCTCAAAGGCCTGATCGAGCATCAGTTGGATGGAGCGCGAGAGGGGAAGTGGATGCCCGATCAGGCCTTTGAGCGGCAACTGCTTGATCGTCTGGTCTCCCAGCCAGACGTCCAGGGCCCACTCGGGGGCATGGAGCAACAGCGTCACCTGTTGCCCGCAGAGAGCCCGCGAGATGGAGTAGGTCTCCCCATCCACCGTCACGCAGCCATCCGAACCGATCTTGCGTGCCAGGGCATGCCCATGCAATGCCTGGAGCCACGCGTCCGGATCGACCGGATCTGGCAAGGGTGGCAAGGTGGGGAGCGTCGGAAAGGCTACACGCGGAGGCTGATTGCGGCAGGAGAACCCCTGGTGTGGGCGCTTCTGGTTGTAATGGTGCTGATACTGCGCCGTGACCGTGCGCACCTCCTGCAGCGTGCCGGGATGATGGACCAGCAGACACTCCTCTTTGAGGCTGCGATGCAGCCGCTCTACAAACGCGTTCTTCTTCGGTTGATGGGGAGGACACAGATGTGGCTCAACTCCCACGCACCGCAAAAAGCGGCACAGCGCAGAGGGAAAATCGCGCCCGCTGCGGCTCCCCACCCATCTGGGATCATGGTCAAAGGTCATCATGGGAGGGCAGCCGTAGGTGAAGAGGAAGTTGATGACGGCCTGCAGTGCGGTTTCGGCGTGAAAGTCCGCATGGACCTGAGCATCGAGCCAGATCGAGGTGCCAGCATCCACGGCATTGCAGATCTCCACCACATGCTGCTGCTTGCTGCCGGGTTCGCTTGGATCGGGACGCACGGTGGAAGTGTCCTTGAAGTCGACCTGCACTTCCTGTAGTGGCCCGGGGCGTGGCAGGAGGTGATGCTCATGAGCTTCCTGCTCCACAAGCAGCCCCGTTTGATGCAAGAGGCGCCAAATAGCTCGTGGGGAACGGGGCAGGCGAGCCCCTTCTCGTCGCAGATCGGGATCACGGTGGAAGTAGTACAAGATCGTACGTGGTCCAGGGAGACGCTGCAAGCCCTCGGGGGGCTGCACACGAATCTCTATGATGCGCTGCACAACGCTGGGATCGTAGGCAGGAGGAGGTGTATGTCGCGCTCGCGAGTGGGAACGCAGGACCTCCAGATCATGGGGTGGGGCCTCCTGCAAGCGTTTGAGCCACTTCTTGACCCAGCTCCGTGAGTAGCCAAGCAGACGGGCTAATTGTGTAGGACCCCAGGTCGGGTGACGGACGGCCAAGGTGCGCAGGGCAGCCCGATCGGCAATCCATTGGGCTTCCATCGACAGACTCCTTCGTAGAAACGAGCCTTCCTGGCTCACAAACAGTCTCTCTACCCTCTCAGTCTAGCGCACAAGCGCGCCTAGGAGAAGCGAGGGAGAAACTAAGCAAGGAATCGCAGCTCAGCTGGCCTCGATGGGCAAGCCCTTTCTGGGTCTCGATGACGCAAATTCATACACCTGGTGCCATGGACGTTCACATACGTTTCATCTACGTCCCACGATGTTTTTGCTTGTCCGCGTCGTTTGGCCCGTAGGTGATCGGCGACAAGTGGAGCAAAACGGGCTTCCCAGTCTCTGATCGCTTCATGCGTGAACACAAAGCCACGCTCTAAGAACATCTCAGCGAGATCACGCAGACGCAACTTGTACCGGAGCCGCCACACAACGACGAGCAGGACGATATCGGTAGGATATTCGAGGGAATTGAAGGGAGTCCTAGTCCGCTCGTTGAAGATGCGCTGACAAGCGAAACAACGAAACGTTCGATAGCCAGGTATGGTGCTTTTCTGCCGTTCTTTCGTGGTTGGGGATGTGCAGTGTGAGCAGTTCATGGTTCCTTCCTCATCACGATGTGCTCAATGATCGTCAGTCTACCACAAGGGCTTTTTTCACACCGTCCTTGTTCTCAGTTCTGACGCTTCCACCTGGAGGGCACATACCGCCTGGGACCTGCATCAGGACAGAGCGAACTCTGTGCCAGGTCAGCGCTAGAGCTAGTGAGGCGGGCCAAGCAGGAGCGAGTCATGCTGTGACGACTCCCCACACATAAAGGCTGACATGTATACACAAATATGAACGTTTGCAGAAGATCCTCAGCATGATGCGAGGGAAAGGTGTTGAAAAAAACGCCCCTTGATGCACAGTGATGTGCTTTCAGCTTGGCGAGATGGTAAATAGTGCGAATGATCGACGGTTTTTAAGGGTCTTGGTCACTTTCGGTGGAAAAACACAGCAAAAGATCACGGCAGAAGCCACCCAAGCTCTTTCTTTTCAATTGTTGATGAGCTTAAACACCGAAAGTAAGCAAGACCCGTTTTTAAGGTGAATGTTAGGCAATCGGCGCGAAACATGGGAATCGACCATTCATCGTCTGAGAAAAGCCACGCTACAAGCGGACGTTTGCACATCGTTTTTGTCAATTCACAGCAACGTGGTTCGCCTCATGTTCGCTTCTTTGAGCGTCAGTGACGTGACGACTCGTCATGCCAGTGTGCTGAAGGTGCGTTCGGTGACGGTGCCGTAGACGAGATGCGCGGCCAGATCCGGAGCCAGCTCTGTGAAGCTGTACTTCCATATCGGCTTGTAGAGCCCCAGCAGCGGCAAGGTGACGTAGCTGCTCACCCACACACAGGCTCCGAACGTTGGGCCCGCTGCCAGGGGCAGGCGGCGCAACGTTCCACCGACAACCCCGAAGGTGCAGCCACAGTTGATGCCGTACCCCCAATGCGCGAGGTTATTCGTCAGGCGAGCCCAACGGTCGGCGAGTGGACGTTGCAGCAAGCCCTCATACAGGCGACGGCCCACTTGGGCGGGGGCTGAGACGCTCTCCCAATCGCTCTTGCCGCCGAATTCCCAGGCCAGGAATCGGTCGCTACCGCCGCTGGCACGGTGGCGCGCGTACAGTGCGAGGTCCATCGCCGTGGTCCCTACAGCGCCGGCAATGGCACCCAGGATGATTGCGCCAAGTGGCGTCATGCATCGCATCACGTTGTTCCCTCCTTTGTTATGACAATGATGTTCTGCTGCAGAAACGAAGAGTGGCACTGAAATGTGACAGAACATCACGCTCAACAAAAACAAGAAAACGCTGCCAGGAATTTCCACCGTGTGCATGCAACAAGCTGCTTCTAGGGATGTGTCAGAACAGAGAACACAGAAGATCACAAGGCGTGCTTCATCTTCAAGCTGAATCTGTTTAGGCGACCAGCAACATGGTTTTCAAGGCATCCAAGCGTTGGCAGAAGAGATGGCGTTGGTCCGCGAGGGAAACATGTTGCTTTCTCGTGGTCCGAAACCGAAAGAACTGGCGTCCCTCGTCATATACCCTGCAAAAGCGAGAGGCTGATGTGAAGTTCCCAAATCCACGCATCGGGTAATAGCGCTGTTTGATTCCACGATGATCTTGTTCCAGGTGGTTATTCAAGTAGGCATTCCAACGATGCATGACCTCGCTGCCGAGCATCTCACGAATCGCACGTGGATAGGAGTCATGTCCATCGGTCGTTACCCGCTCCGGGGCGTGACCAGCCGTTGCGAGAGCTTGGCGGAAGAACTGCTTTGCTGCCTCCATATCGCGTTTCTCACTCAGGCGTGAATCGACCACATTCCCATCACGATCGAGAGCGCGATAGAGATACCACCACTTTTCTCGCACTTTGATGTACGTTTCATCTACGTACCATGATGTCCCTATGTGTCCCCGCCGCCTGGTACGCAAGTGTTCTGCAAGTAAGGAAGCAAAACGAACTTCCCAGCCTCGGATCGCCTCATGAGTGAAGACCCAACCGCGCTCGAGAAACATCTCAGCGAGATCTCGCAGACTCAGTGTATAGCGCAGCAGCCAGAGAACGACAAGCAGAACGAGATCGGTTGGATATTCCAGCAAGTTGAAAGGCGTGTTGGTGCGCTCATTGAAGATATGGTGGCACCCTCGGCAACGGAATATCCGGTAGCCAAGTGTGGTTTTCCTGTTTTGTTCTCTTGTCGTTACAGACAGGCAGGACGGGCAATTCATCGGACACGCCTCCTCACAATGTCTCTGTGCTGATCAGTCTCTCACACGCTAGCGGAACTTCGCTTAGAGTCCTGTTCTCAGTTCTGACGCATCCTGAAGACCCGCAAGACGACGCAGCCGTTACAGATTGCGCTTCATGCGGTATTCATCTATGTTCGTTCCTTCGCATTCCAACCTGACGCTTCTTAAGATGCTATCTGCCGGCGTCACTGTCCGGACCTGTAAACTATCCGGTCTCTCCCGCACTTTTGATGAGAAAGTGCAGGAGAGTCATCTCACCCCAAATTGACTCCTTCCCTGGTGAGGGCATCCATCTCTTGCTCGGAAAGATGCCGTTTTCACCAGGGTTCTCTGTCATGTCCTGTTTGGATCAGTTTTCGTCCTCAAGCGGCTAGGCCAGTTTGAAATCATCGAGAACAGACGGATAGCTGAACATGACCAGGACGGAGCAGCCATTCTTCGTCGTATGTGGACCGTGAGCAATCAACGGCTTGACATTGAGTTCCGTGCCCGCCGGATAGGAGATGCCCTCGTTTATGAAATCACCCTCAAGGACGTACAGGGTTTCCGTTGTTCGCTCCTGCAGGTGTCTTGCAATCTCGCTCTCCGGCTCCATTCTCAGGAGGGCCAGCGCTGGACCCAAGGGCTGATCAGCGTTTAAAATCTTGAGCGTGACAGTCCCTTTGGTGTTGGGAAATGGTGCCGGTATCGCCTGGATCTCCGAGGTTTGGAGCGTTTGGTTAAAACTCATAGAACTGTGCCTTCTTTCTGTCTCTTTTTTCTTTCTTCGTCTCAGCCAAGACAGGTGCGCTTGACCTGCTTCTCGTGTAGAGCGAAATGCACGAGAAGTCATGGACCAAAAGACCCATTTTGGAGAGCACCAAACACTGTCACTTGCGTCGTAGTATCTGTCTCTTCAGACAAGAACAGACCACCCATTTCATTATGCAGCTTCCCCCAATCTCAGGGTCTGGTACAGATATGGTGGCCGAAACGTTTTCACCACACCTGCACCAGACCCTGTCATCAAAAGAGCGGTTGACCCACTATCCGCAGCGAGGTTTCGCCCCTACATACAAAATCGAAAGGTTTCGTAAAGGTCTCCATACCGTTTTTTTACATTCTTGAACGAGTCAGCTTGTCGCAAGAAACCAACCAGCCTGTTGAAAAAGTCCTTGCTGAGTTTATAAGAATACCTGAGCTTGCTTGCCCATCGCTTTGTTGAAGGAATAAACCAGCGACAAGAGCGATAAAGGGATGTGTCAGAACTGAGAACACAGAAGATCACAAGGCGTGCTCAATCCTCCAGCCTTCTTCTGTTAGGCTACCAGCAACATGACTTTTAAGGCATCTAAGCGTTGGCAGAACAAACGACGTTGGTCGGCAAGAGAAATGGATTGCTTCGTGGGAGTACGAAACCGGAAGAACTGGCGTCCCTCGTCGAACGCCCGGCAAAAGCGTGATGCTGACGTGAAGCTTCCAAACCCGTGCATCGGAGAGGAACGTTGTTTGATCCCACGATGATCTTGTTCCAATCGATTGTTCAGGTAGGCATTCGTCCGGTACACGACAGTATCGCCGAGGGTCTCGCGGATTGCGCGGGGGGAGGAATCATGCCCATCGGTTGTCACTCGCTCAGGTGCGTGATCAACCATGGTCACCGCTTGGTTGAAGAATCGCTTTGCTGCCTCCATATCGCGTTTCTCACTGAGACGTGAATCGATCAGATTACCATCTCGATCAATCGCCCGATACAGATAACACCAGGTGCCATGGAATTGGATAGGGACACGGCGCAGTACGCTTCTTACGAAGCACCTGTTTCCGCATCCCCTCCACCAAACCCGCCGTGCAACTCATCGCTGCAACGGGCTCTCCACGGTCTTTTGTTCTTTCTTAGGGTAATCAAACGGTCCTACGTATCCAGACCTCTCACCCCTCCTTGAACGAGAACCACCGCACCCTTCCCCGCAGTCCAGTCATTAGCTGGCTTTCAAAGGGTACTATGATGGCTCTGACTGATGATCTCTCCATCGGATGCAGCTATCTTTGCCTGTCTCACAAGCGTTCCAGGCGAAGAGATCACCTCTCACAAGTTTGGACCCTGACATTCTACGATGACCTTTGGGTGGCTCCTTTAGGCCGAATACAGACGCGTCTCGTCTGCCGCAGAAGGGGGGCGCGTTTCTTCCCCTATAACATCGTCTCTTGCTGGGGGGACCCCCAACGTTTTGGTGTAGTAAAAGAGTACACCATACCTCCCACTCACGGTTGTCCCTTAGAGGGCGACTCTCCCTCACCGTGTGAACCTTAACGACCCGTCAAACAGAGCTTTCTTACGTCACCCAGTTTCATCTTTGGCTAGCAAACCGGGTGAGGAGAGAGAGTTTTCTCCTCTCGTCCACATTGTCCAGGCAGCTCTTTCACCTCCGATTGCTCAACCGGAAGCTACGCCTGTAGCCATCAGGCTTTTGGGGGAAGCCTAAATCCTACCAAAGAAGAAATCTCCTTTGCTTCGGAGAGTGTCAGTAGCCAAGTTCTTGTCGCACCTTTTACGTACGTTTCATCTACGTCCCACGATGTTTTTGCTTGTCCGCGTCGTTTGGCCCGTAGGTGATCGGCGACAAGTGGAGCAAAACGGGCTTCCCAGTCTCTGATCGCTTCATGCGTGAACACAAAGCCACGCTCTAAGAACATCTCAGCGAGATCACGCAGACGCAACTTGTACCGGAGCCGCCACACAACGACGAGCAGGACGATATCGGTAGGATATTCGAGGGAATTGAAGGGAGTCCTAGTCCGCTCGTTGAAGATGCGCTGACAAGCGAAACAACGAAACGTTCGATAGCCAGGTATGGTGCTTTTCTGCCGTTCTTTCGTGGTTGGGGATGTGCAGTGTGGGCAGTTCATAGTTCCTTCCTCATCACGATGTGCTCAATGATCGTCAGTCTACCACAAGCACTTTTTTCACACCGTCCTTGTTCTCAGTTCTGACGCTTCCGTGCTGCGCACCTATTTTCCTGCATAAGAGGCTGGTGATCTTTCATGCCAATGCGATCAGATGACCCATTACAGACAATAGCACATACCTTCGATCGTATTCGAAAAGGCCAGGATCCGTGGGTGGCCATCGGGAATTTTTCCAACGAGTGGTTCCTCTATGCTGCCGATCGGCGACCGACTCTTATCGCTGAGGCGCCTTCTTTGCCATTTTCCCCAACCCGAGAGGAATGCCGCTGGGCCAGTTTTCTCGCTGCCTCGGTAGAGTATCTGTGCGAGGAGTACGTTTTGCCTTGTCCAGAATGGGTACACGAGCTGGACGAGCTGGTCCATCTGGACGTCCCCTGGTATCACGTGCTCTATGTCGACGAAGAAATCAAAAAGTGGCTGGAAGTTGCATCCCCTTTAGCATTTAAACAGAGAAATATCTTCTGCGGAAGCCAGGTCTTTCCTGACAAACGATCTCTTCTCTCCCAAGTGCCAGAGGGAGAGCGTATGCGGTAGCTGTGCCAACTGCCGGTCGACACACCACACAAACAACGCGTAACAGAAAATGCCAGGCCATCAACCATGCTGATCCCGCACTACGAGATCAATATTTATTGATGAGTAGAGGCCAAAGAGTCTCTTTCCTCTCAAGGTCGTGGGGACATTTATCAGTCCGAGCGTAAGATCCCTGCCTTTATGTGCTTACACTTACACACAAGTTTGAACGTTTGTAGAAGATCCGCATGAGCATGCGAGAGAAAGACGCCAGGAAAAACGCGTAATGATGCGCAATGATGTGCTTCAAGCTTGGCGAGACACGCGGCTTCTTCTGAGAGAAGCGGGCCACTTCTCGTGTGGGAAAAACAAAGCTTGTGCAGCGCATCGCCTCCACGTTTTTTCTCCAGATCCAATAGTTGTGTGTAAGTGTAAGGGATAAACGGCCTGGAGCTCGCAGGTTGGCTGGAAAGCCAGGAGGAATATGAGCATATCCCTATCCTGCTGATGAGCGCGGATATGCCGCAGGAAGTCAGTGGCAACAAGCATCTCAGAACGCTGCAGAAACCCTTTGAACTGGAAACCCTGCTGCTCCTGGTCGCGGAACTGCTGGCCTGAGCAGCAAATGATGTCTCTGGCGTGGGAAAAGCGTTCTCCAACAGCCATGATGCTCAAGCCCTACTTCCATGATCGGGAAGATCGGCGCGCATAGGGACAGACCAGCATGGATGCCCCCGCAGCGATTTCAAGAGAGCAAGGGAAAGCCTTCTATTGCAAATATCGGCTGACGGAACATGACAACGCCGTTCTCATTTTGGGAACTTAGCTGGAAAAACATGCACGTACCATGAAATGACATCCCTGTAATCTTTTGCATAAAGAGATGGAGATATGCTTGTCATTCTCTTGCACTCAACATATATCTTGAAGATGGAACACCATTATTGAGGTAGGTAGGTTGCTCGTGGGAAGCACCTATTACGTCTACGGAGAAGCAGAAGGAGAACAGTGAGATGCCCCAAGCCACCACCTATGACGCGATTGTGATCGGGACCAGCCGGGGTGGCAGACTCCTCCCCATCACCTTGGCGAAGGCAGGCCAAAACGTGGCGGTGATTGAGCGAGACCATATCGGCGGGGTCTGTGTCAATGTGGGCTGTACCCCCACCAAAACCATGGTTGCCAGCGCGCGCCTTGCCTATCTGGCACGGCGTGGCGCTGAGTACGGCGTCCACACGGGCCCCATCTCGGTTGATCTGCAGGATGTCCTCCAACGCAAACAAGAGATCGTTGAGGGTGCGCGCAAGGGCCACGAGAACCTTCTGACTGCGGCACAAGGGCTGGATCTGCTCAGGGGCGAGGCTCACTTTACCGCCCCAAAAACGCTTGAGGTCTCTTTTAATGGCGGCGAGACGCGAGAAATCACCGCGCCCCTGATTGTGATCGATACCGGCGTCCGACCAGCGCCACTCGCGATCAAGCGCGCCGAGCGTATTCCCGTGCTCAATTCCACCACGCTCATGGAGCTGGATACACTTCCCGAACATCTGCTCATTCTCGGTGGCGGCTACATCGGGCTGGAGTTCGGACAGATGTTTCGCCGCTTTGGCAGCCAGGTCACGATCATCCAGCGCCGTCCACGCTTGCTGATGAGTGAGGATGAGGACGTGTCCGATGAGATCACCAAGATGTTTCGCGAGGAGGGGATCACGGTCCTGACTGGCACCACACCGCAACAGGTGGAACAGCTCAGTGATGAGCGTCTCCAGTTGACCGTGCGCACGCCTCAAGGCGAACAACAGCTGACCGGCTCGCATCTGCTAGCGGCAACCGGTCGTGTCCCCAACACGGAAGCGCTCACCCTCGAAGCAGCGGGCATCCACCTGGACCAGGAGGGCTATATCCAGGTCAATGAGCGCCTGGAAACGAATGTTCCTGGCGTCTATGCCATGGGGGATGTGAGAGGGGGGTCAGCGTTTACCCACGCCTCGTACGATGACTTCCGCATTTTGCGCACCAATCTGCTGGAGCATGGTAACGCCAGCACGCGGGATCGCCTGGTCCCCCATACCATCTTCATCGACCCCCAGCTTGGACGGGTTGGCATGACTGAAAACGAGGCCAGGAAACAGGGTCGCACTATCCGGGTGGCGAAATTGCCCATGACTGCTGTGCCCCGTGCTCTGGAAACTGGCGAGACGCGTGGGTTTATGAAGGCTATCGTCGATGCCAAGACCCAGCACATCCTGGGCTGCGCCATTCTGAGCATCGAAGGGGGCGAGATCATGACCATCATCCAGGTGGCGATGATGGGGAAGCTGCCCTACACCGCTTTAAAGGAAAGCATCTTCACCCATCCGCTCCTGGCGGAAGGGCTCAATCTGCTGTTTATGACGCTTGATTCGTAGGACAAGCTCTCGTTCATCAAAAATACCATGAGAAAGAGATTAGGAGTGAAGAGATGAGCAATGGTTTCGTCTCGCGGGGATTCCGAGGTCGCCAAAAGCCTGGCGACGAGCGCGGGCGAATCCCGCCAGGACAATATCTGGAGCGTGGCTTCCCCGTTCTTTCGGCAGGGCCAACGCCACACACGCCTCTTGCAACCTGGGATTTCTCCCTGCTTGGGGAGGTCGATCAACCAAAACGGTGGACCTGGGATGCCTTTCGCACCCTGCCACATGAGATGGTGACCGCAGACATCCACTGCGTGACCAAGTGGTCGAAACTGGATACCCACTGGGAAGGCGTCTCTGTCGAGACGCTGCTCGAGCAGGTTGCACACGATGCCAAGTACGTGATCGCCTTTAGCGATGGCGGCTATACTACCAACCTTCCGCTGGAAGAGGTGTTGGGTAGGAAGGCATGGGTGGTGGATGCGTATGAGGGGCAGCCGCTCCCCCCTGAACATGGTGGACCAGCACGCCTGCTGGTTCCCCATCTCTACTTCTGGAAGAGCGCCAAGTGGGTTCGGGGTCTGCGGTTGGTCGCGCAGGATGAACCGGGCTTCTGGGAGTCGCTTGGCTACAACAATCACGGTGATCCATGGAAAGAAGAACGATACCGGGGCGACTAAGCTGGCAACTTGGCGAGGTCGTGGCGACGCAGGAAGAAACAGCGCGAGCGAAGAGCATCACGCTCGCCGTTCCGCACTGGAACGGGCATCGACCAGGACAGCATGTGGATGTGCGCCTCACGGCTGAAGACGGCTACCAGGCGGAGCGTAGCTATTCGATCGCGTCTGCTCCCCAGCAGGAACCACGTGTAACGCTCACCGTCGAACGGCTCGATGATGGGGAAGTGTCGCCCTACCTCACGGGTGAACTCCGTGTCGGTGACCAGCTGGAACTGCGCGGCCCAATCGGGGGATACTTCGTCTGGGAGGAGCAGATGGGTGGCCCTCTCTTGCTGGTAGCTGGGGGATCGGGGATCGTGCCATTGATGGCGATGATCCGCTATTGGGCTGCTCTAGGGAGCACAATTCCGATCCGTTTGCTGTATTCGTCGCGATCATACACAGAGGTGATCTACCGTGACGAACTCGCTCGCCTGGTCAAGGGCAACACGAAGCTTGAGGTGGTGCAGACGCTAACCCGGGAGCAACCGCCTGGGTGGACAGAGTATCATCGTCGGATTGATACCGAGATGCTGCGTGAGGTGGCATGGCCAGTTGATCAACGCCCGTTGCTGTTCATCTGTGGCCCAACCCCATTCGTCGAAACAACCGCCACGAGTCTCGTCACATTGGGATACGAACCTGGACACATCAAAACCGAACGATTCGGACCCACAGGAGAAACATGATGGAGAACAAGCTTGATGGCAACGCTGCCGGGGGCATCCTGCAAGAGATCTTCCCCTTTGAAATGACGCAGGTCCAGGCAACCTGCACAGGCTGCGGCACAACCGCTGCCATCGGTGCATTGGCTGTCTACATGCATGGGATGGGGACGGTCATACGCTGCCCCTCCTGTGATACGGTGCTCATTCGCGTAGCGCAAGGAAGGGGACACTACTGGCTAGATATGCGGGGAGTGCGCGTTCTTCAGATCAACACAGAGGTCTAGTACTGGAAAGCAACAGTATTGCGGAGGAAAAGGAGAAAGCCAGCATACAGGCGAAGAGGCTTGCGTATGCGGAAAGGTGAACAATGCAGCAGCTACGGGCAATCATCTTTGATCTGGACGGGGTTGTAACTGATACCTCGGAATATCATTACTGAGCATGGAAGCATTTGGCCAATGACGAGAAGATTCCATTTACTCGCGAGGAGAATGATGCCCACTTACGAGGCGTAGGACGACGCGAGTCGCTGGAGTATCTTATTCTTGGCCGGCAGTATTCGGAGCAACACATTCAGGAGATGATGGAGCGTAAGAATCGCTATTATCAGCAATTTATTCGCTCCATGACGCCTGCTGACGTCGTCCCTGGCGGACGCGAACTTTTACTGGAGATTGGCCAGCGTGGGATCAAGACGGCTATCGCATCCATCAGTAAAAATAGCCATACCGTCCTCGAACATCTCGGACTCATTCCGCTCTTTGATGGCATCGCCGATGGCTGGTGCGTGGTCAACGGGAAACCTGCCCCGGATATCTTTGTGTACGCCGCGGGCATGGTTGGCGTCGGTACTGTCAACTTAAACGGAAAGCCTCCAAAAAGCAGGACGGTATGATACAATCGACGCATGAAAAAGAATGAAGCATCTTCCCTCTACAAAGGTTTCCGTTTTCCCTCCGAAATTATGGTAGTGTCAGAACTGAGAACTCAACAGCCAGCAGGGTATAATGTTTCTCAAACCCCATCGGTGGAACTATGAGACGGCACCCATCAGCTCTCGTAAAGCCAAAAGTCGCTCACAGAAGAGTTGCCGCTGTTGCATCAGTGGCAGCGTTTCTTTTTCCATGTGGCGAGGACGGAGATACTGGCGCAATTCGTCAAAAGCACGACAGAAACGAGCTGCTGACGCAACGTTCCCAAAGCCACGCATGGGGGAGTAGCGTTGTTTCATGCCACGATGATCTTGTTCTATGCGATGGTTGAGATACTTATTCGTCCGATGCGTCACCTCATTTCCCATGGTTTCACGTACGGCGCGTGGATAAGAACGATGCCCATCTGTGGTAACAGATTCTGGAGCACGGCCAACTACCGCGAGAGCTTGCTGAAAGAACTGTTTTGCTGCATCCATATCTCGCTTCTCACTCAGCCTCGAGTCAACCAGATTGCCATCAGCATCAATCGCCCGATAGAGATAGCACCACTTTCCGCAGACTTTGATAGAGGTTTCATCGACGTACCACGACTTTCCCGCTTGACCACACCACTTGCTTCGCAAGTGGTCTGCAAGCAAGGGAGCAAACCGCTTTTCCCAATCTCGAACCGTTTCATAAGGAAAAACGAAGCCACGCTCCAAAAACATTTCAGCCACATCACGCAAGCTCAACTTGTAGCGTAATCGCCACAGAACAACGAGCAAAACGGCATCAGTAGGCACTTCAAGGTAGTTAAAAGGGGGCCGGTTCGCTCATTAAACGTTGATCGGCACTCAGGACAGAAAAAAACGGATATCCAAGCTTGGTTTTCTTCGAACGCTTCCTGGTGGTGGCAGCGGCACAATAGGGACAGCTCATTCGCCGATGTTCCTCATTCCATATTCTTGACAGGGTTAGCATACCAGAAAAGGAGCTTCTCAGCCAAGATGAGGTTTGAGTTCTGACAGAACCCCTTCACGAAATGGAAGCAGGAGATCCTGGCGTTTTTCCGTTTTTTGCCGACGCGCATCTCCAACGGATTTGTCGAAGGCAAAAACAATCGGACCAAGGCCATCATGCGCCAGGCGTATGGCTACCGCAACCTTGGAAACCTGCGTCTTCGCATCCTGATCGGAGATGCGATATGACGCGTTATTACCTCATCCTTCCCCCGGAAGGACGGAGACCCGGTTTTTCCTCCATCATGAACGAGATAAGACCCTAATTCACTCAGTAAAAGCCCCTGCTTCTGATCCCTGAATCGCAAGATCGCAACGCAAACCTGCAACACTGTTCGTACAAGACGCTTATCTAACAACTTATCAAGGGTGTTAAAAGAGGTGAAAGGAATATTTCAAGTTCTTGCGCTATAGCCTGCGAAACTTGCTGAGGATCTTGTTCGTTTGTTTGAAGTGTGTCATACTTGGGCTGCATCGATGTGAAAAGCCTCCTTACGCTCTCTGTTTCGTTTGTTTTCTACAGTTTAGCGTAGGAGGCTTTTTTTGCCTAGCATCCACTTTTTTTAAGTTCCTCATCACTCTGGTGGTCCTATGGGAAGCTCAAAAATCCGGGATGACTCATAACAAAAAGGTAGTATCAACGTAACCCTAAGAGTCGAGCGTCATAAACAGTGCTTTGAGCCCTTCAGCCAGGGTGGGATGCGTGAAAATGCCATCTCTCAAGGTGGTGTAGGGCAGCTTGCCCATCATCGCTACCTGGATGATGGTCATAATCTCGCCGCCTTCTGCTCCCAGGATGGCACAGCCCAAAATTTGTTGGGTATCGGCATCGACGATGGCCTTCATGAAGCCGCGCGTCTCGCCGGTTTCTACGGCACGGGACACGGCGTTCATGGGCAATTTGGCCACCCGGATGTTGCGACCCTGTTTTCTGGCCTGGTTTTCGGTCAGGCCAACTCGCCCAAGCTGGGGATCGATGAAGATGGTATGGGGGACCAGGCGACCTCGTGTGCTGGCGTTGCCCTGCTCAAGCAAGTTGGTACGCACAATGCGGAAATCATCTAAAGAGACGTGGGTGAAAGCAGGCCCACCTTTGACATCTCCCAGCGCGTAGATGCCAGGAACGTTCGTTTCCAGGCGCTCATTGACCTGGATGTAGCCCTCCTGGTCCAGGTGGATGCCCGCTGCTTCAGGGGCGAGCGCTTCCGTGTTGGGGACACGACCGGTTGCCGCCAGCAGATGCGAGCCGGTAATCTGCTGTTCTCCCTGAGGCGTGCGCACTGTCAACCGCATGCGTCCACCGTCCAGTGGCTCAATCTGTTGCGGCATTGTTTCGGTCAAGACCGTGATCCCTTCCTCGCGAAACATCTTCGTGATTTCGTTAGAGACATCTTCATCCTCGTTCATGAGTAAGCGTGGACGAGGCTGAATGATCGTGACCTGGCTGCCAAAGCGGCGAAACATCTGCCCGAACTCCAGCCCGATATAGCCGCCACCAGTGATGAGCAGGTGTTCGGGGAGCGTATCCAGTTCCATGATCGTGGTGGAATTGAGCACGGGAATACGCTCGGCGCCCTTGATCGTGAGTTGTGCTGGTCGGTCCCCAGTATCGATAAAAATCAGTGGCGCGGTGATCTCTCGCGTCTCGCCGTCCTTGAGAGAGATCTCAAGCGTCTTCGGAGCGATAAAATGGGCCTCGCCCATTAGCAGATCGAGACCCCGTCCTTGCAGCGCTGTCAGGCGGCTCTCGTGGCTGTTGCGAACACCCTCGACTATGCCTTGTTTGCGCTGGCGGACGGTCCGCAGATCGACCGAAATGGGGCCGGCGTGAACACCGTACTCGGCCCCACGTCGTGCCTGATAGGCGAGGCGTGCGCTGGCAACCATCGTTTTTGTCGGGGTACAGCCGAAGTTCACACAGACACCGCCTATCTGGTCGCGCTCGATGAGCGCCACTTTCCGGCCTGCTTTTGCAAAATCGATTGGAAAGAATCTACCGCCCTTACTGGCGCCGATCACAATTACATCATAGTGTGTCGAAGTCATTTGTGCTCATCTCCTTCTGGTGAGGCTGCCAGGGCTAAGGATACATCGGCCCCGGTAGCCGTTCTTGTTAAGTTTGAGTCTGAGAGCGCCCTCGACTATACGGTAGTGGTTAGATGGTAAGTGATAAGCCCAAATTATACTGAACAATAAACCACTTGGTAACCATTTCATGAGATTCGTCAGATTTGGAAAAGGACAACGTTTGTCGAACGTAGCAGTCTACTCGTTGACGCAAGGTGTTGTTCCAGCGTTCCATATGCGCAGTCTCCCCAGTTTCCTTCCCAACACAATGATGAGTTTCAGTTGGGAACACGTTGGGAACACGTACTGATAGGCATGCCAAAAATCACTGAAGGTATGGCAGTGTTTGTATTCATGCGGGATGGCTTACCAAAGCCGAAGACAGGTCGCTTTGCTTCGGTCTCCAATAGCAAAGGCAACGATTTGGCGGGTTCGGCGGCACATTGCCGTCTACAACCACCGCGCCTGGTCTTTTTTGCGCACAAAACTCCACATTTCATCGAGTTCGAGCACATCATCTGGGATCGCAGGCGGAAGGGTTTCTTTGACATCATGCGAGTTTTGGACGTGCGCTTTGAGCCACCCCGCAATGGTTGACCGTGCCATGGCAAAGATTCGTGCCACTCCACGTAGGCTATACCGTTCCAGATAAGTCTGCAGCACGGTTTGTTGCTCAGTTTCTGAAGACGCTTGCTGGCGTGAGAACACGATAGGTGCCACAGTCCTTGCAGTGGTATTGAGCATTTCCACAACGATTGGCTCCATTTTTGACAATATTTGTACTTCTACAGACACGGCAAACGTGTATCATCGTTTCTTGAATCATACCCCCAATTCTATCTCATCACTTACCACCTAACCACTACCCACCTGAGCAGTTATTCCCGGGGACAGCGACGAAGAACGCTCTCAAGTCATATCACTGATGAGCTAAACCTCGTTGCACATCCCGTGAGACGCAGGCGTCCAAAGAGGTCTTGTCAACTTCCAAAATTGTTGATGAGCTCTCACAGCTCCGATGTTATTTTCGCCAGGGTTCTCCTGACTATCAGGTCAGAGATAGAGAGCTCTCTCCACGTTGCGGCCATTTTTGGCATGGAAGCTCTACAACTTTGGCTGAGTTGACAAGACCGGAAGATGAGATTACGTTCACCCTTCCAGGCTAAGCACAATTTTTCCCTGGTGGTGCCGTGTCTCCAAGCGCTCGTGAGCCTGGCTGGCCTTTTCCAAAGGAAACACCTGGTCGAGGTGGACCGTCAACTGACCGGCATCGACGAGCTTCGTTAGTTCGGCCAATTGTTGCCCATCGGGGCGGTAGTAGAGCAATTGCGTATCAATGTGACGGGTAGGTGTTACCTGCTCAAGATCAACAATCGTGACGAACCGCCCACCATCACGCACAACCTTCAGACTTCTTGCCGCCGTCTCTCCACCAACACAGTCCAGAACTGCATCGATACCCTTGGGATGAGCCGCCTGGACCACGCTCGCGAAGTCCGTCTGTGCGTAATCAATGAGTTCACTGGCTCCAAGCTGCTGAAGGTATGGATGGTTCTTACTGCTCGCAGTGGCAATGACGTGGACTCCTAAATGAGCAGCAAGCTGAACGGCAAGCGTGCCTGTTCCTCCAGCCGCACCGGTAATCAGGAGCGTTTCTCCTCTCTGCATCTTCAGCACTTCATAGATTGCCTGGTAAGCGGTAAGCCCGCCGATAGGAAGCGCGGCTGCGTGCAAGGCATCGAGAGAGGATGGAGCTGGCGCGACGAGATGCGCAGGAACAGCGACAGACTGGGCATAATGACCAATGCCGACCTGATACGTCGTAGAGATCACGCGGGTTCCTACGTTCAGCCCGGTCACCGTAGCCCCTACCTGTTCAATGATCCCTGCTGATTCCCAACCAAGAATGAGCGGAAACTGTTGTCCTTCCAGCGTCAGGCTCCCTTGCCGCGCCTTCACATCCCACATTCCAACACCTGCTGCCTGAACGTGAATAATGACCTGATCCGGGCCACAGGTTGGCGCAGGTAGGTCTATGAGCGTGAGACGATCAGGCCCACCAAAGGCGGTAATGGCGATAGCTTTCATACGTTGTCCCTTGTCCTTTCACAATTCTTTTTTTCTTTTCGTTCTACCAACGTTACATATGTCTCCTAGAGAAGTCAGGCGGATTCATTCAAACGGAGAGACTTTCTCTCCGTACGCTGCTTTCTGCCAGGATATGATGAGACAAGTGTGAACAAATGAGGTCGTGTTGCAAAAAATGTAAAGCTCAGCACATTAGGTAGAGCCACATTACCTGCACCACTTTCTCAGCCCATTTTTTTTTGCAACACGACTATTCATGCTCGCTCCCTCTGGACATTTCCTTTATCTGCTTCTTCAAGAAACTTTCTTTTCCTGACACGAGAAGCATACTCCAATAATAGTCTTGTCAAAAGAGCCATTTTCAGGTAGACGAAAGGGGCCATTGAAGAAAGATTTCAATCCGTGTCAAGACGTTCAGGAACGCAGATACCGTATGCCGAAAGGCTGGAAATCACTCTTGACCAGAACGCATCCATCCCACTGTACAAACGGATGCGTCAGAACTGAGAACAGGACATCAAGCAGAGTTCCACAAGGCGTGATAGACTGATCAGCACAGGAACGTTTGGATGAGGAGTATCCTATGAACTGCCCATACTGCATGTCAGCGACCTCCACAGAACAGAACAAGAAAACCACACTTGGCTATCGGATGTTCCGTTGTCGAGGATGCCACCATACCTTCAACGAACGCACTAACACGCCTTTCAACTTTCTGGAATATCCGACCGATCTTGTCCTGCTTGTCATCCTCTGGCGGTTGCGCTATAAACTGAGTCTGCGAGATCTCGCTGAAATGTTTCTCGAGCGAGGTTGGGTCTTCACCCATGAGGCGGTCCGAGACTGGGAAACCCGGTTTGCGCCGTTGTTAGCAGACCAACTGCGAGCCAAACGACGTGGGCAAGCAGGTCGATCCTGGTTTGTCGATGAAACGTACATCAAGGTGCATGGGAAGTGGTGTTATTTGTATCGTGCTATCGACCGTGATGGCAATCTGGTTGACTGTATGTTGAGCGAGAAACGGAATATGGAGGCCGCCAAGTGCTTTTTCAGGCAGGCAGTCGAGACAGTTGGACACAGACCAGAGCAGGTGACGACCGATGGACATGATTCCTATCCGCGCGCGATTCGTGAGACACTTGGTAGCCAGGTTCACCATCGTTGCAATCCCTATCTCAACAACCGACTGGAACAAGATCATCGTGGGATCAAACAACGCTACTACCCGATGCGAGGTTTCGGAAACGTAGCCTCGGCAGCCCGATTTTGTCGCGCTTTTGATGAGTTACGGCAGTTCTTCCGCTTCCGCACGACAATGAACCAATTAGTGCCTCTTGCCCAACAACGCGCTCTGTTTTGTCAACGACTGAACAGCTTGAAGGCTCTCAGAATGAGAGCCTAAGCCCAAGGAGAGAGGACGAGACGTCGTCCCACAATTTTGTTGCTTCTCCTGTTCTCAGTTCTGACGCTTCCCTCGATTTCTCTCATCTTCTGCTCTTTTTGCCTCCCACACCTCCGTTTCTACCATCTTTCGGGAACGAGGTGTTCGGTTCCGCGCGGTTCTCGCCTACCCCATGAGAGATTAGCTCTTCAACAACCTCGTTGCGCATCGCGTGGGCAAGGCAAGGTAAAGACAAACTTCGCTGCAACGATTGGTAGTGCAACCGACGAAGCAGTCCTGCCGGGTCTGATTACTGTTGGCTTGGCAAAGGGCCCGAACCAGATGCAGGTCCATACTTTCGATCCGGATGGTAAACCTGCCGCGCGTTCTTTTCACTTGGCCTGCTTCCGCGATTAATACCATCTGTTGTTGATCTTTCAGCATAAGGGCGATCTCTGGTGATCGCCCTTTTCGAAAGAATATCGTTCAGACCGCCTGCTTGCGTGGAGAGAGCAGAGGCGATTGGCTATGGAATGAGACCAAAGAGGTCATTCAAGACTTCGGAGACGCTTGGATGCGTGAAGATGTTATCACGCAGTACCTGATAGTCCATATCCGCATGCATGGCCATCGCGACCGTATTGATGACCTCATTGGATTCAGCACTATAGAGCGTACAACCAAGAATCTTCTGAGTACGAGCATCCACGATCGCCTTCAACAGTCCCGCAGGCTCTCGCATCATCTGCACCCGCGTATTGGCAGCTGCCGGAAGTTTGGCCACTTTGATCTCATATCCCTGACGGATGGCCTCTGCTTCTGAGAGTCCAACGCGGGAGAGTGGAGGCGAGATGAAGATGGAATACGGCACGTGCTGGCGGGTGCGTGTGGAATGTTTTCCCCCTCCATTCAGTTGATCGCGGATAATCCGAAAATCGTCCAGTGAGATATAGGTGAATTGCGGTCCCCCATTGACGTCTCCAACGGCCCAGATGTTGGGGACTGTGGACCGCAGATACTCATCGACCTTCACAAAGCCACGCTCATTGGTTTCCACACCGACCTTTTCCAGGTGGAGCTCCGCTGTCACGGCTGCGCGCCCCGTTGCGACCAGGACGGCTTCTCCAACCAGCGTGTGGGTCTGTCCCTGTTCGTCCATAAATGCAACAGCGGTTTGATTGGCCTCATCTTGAATCTGTTGGACTTTCGCGTGAAGGTGGAAGGTGATCCCCTGGTTCTGCATCGTCTGGTAAACGGCTGCCGCAATGTCGCGATCCTGTGCGGGCAGAAAGACGCCTTGCTGTTCTAAGACGATGACTTCAGCGCCAAAGGCCCGGTAAATAGAGGCGAACTCCAGACCGACGTAGCTACTGCCAATCACGATCAGGTGACGGGGCAATTGCTTTAATTCCATCAACGTCGTACTATTGTAGACGTGTCGGCTCTGCTCCAGACCCGGAATCTGGGGAATAGAAGGCTCTGTGCCTGTACTGATGATAATCTTCTCGGCCCGTATCTGAAACACATCCTGAGTGTCACTCAGGACGACCTGTACCTCGTGCGGAGCAATGAAACTGGCAAGACCATCAATGACACGGATATGAGGATTGGTATGCAGCTTGTCGTAACTCTTTTGTCGCAACGTGGTAACCAGTCGCTGCTTCTCCTCGATCGCCTTCCTGTAGTAGGTCTGCTTCTCTTCATACGTGTTGGGATGATGGCTGGTGGCATGTTCAGCAGACAAGACGAGCGACTTGGTAGGGATACAAGCGATATTGATGCAGGTTCCTCCATACATCTCCTTCGACTTTTCCACGACGGCCACGTTCTGTTCTTTGTTCCCCAGGAAGGCGGCAAGCGTCCTGCCACCTTTGCCGAAACCAATGATCAGCGTATCAAAGTGCAGTGTTTGCATGGATGGGAAACTCCCTCGTGCTCAACTGAGAGAACGTCTTGTTCCTCACTGTTTACTGGACAGGTAAAACAACTCTTCCTGCGATTCTCTCATCGTCCTATTCTTTCCAAACTTGCGGGCTCAATCTTTCTGCTCAAACACAGAAGCGTTCTATTCCTCTTCAATGAGCATGCCTTCTATTCCTCCTCAATGAGCATGCCTTCTATTCGAGTGTACTCCCCCGGACAAAAAGCACCAAACTTAATCGTCCATTCGCAAATGCAACTTTTCCCGCTGACGAAATCCTGCTTGGGGGGGATTTCACGTTGATTTTACTGGAGATGGCAACTTAGCAACTGCTTCTTTTCCCGTAGCAGATTTCGTGACTAGGAACTATACTTCGTGGAGGGCAGAATCCAAAGATCACGCAGGTGCTTTTGATCCAGCCGTATTGACAAGCTATGCCCTTAGCATAAAGCGGACACTCACTCGTAGCTCACCCACCGGTCCAATCGATGTTGGCCAAATCATAAGCAAAGTTTTTACTGACACTTCTTCCACTCTTTCACATCCTCGAATGGCTGTAGCTCTTGAAGATGGATATGTGCTTTCAGGCGGAGGAGCCGAAGTACAATATGGGAATGGATTTGGCAACCTCTTGTGGGATTTGGAGCCTTATGTGAATGGCTTCACTGCGGCGTCCAAAGATCACGGTGGTCCTGATGCATGCCCCATTCAAACGTACGCAATGGGCGTCCAACTCGTGCCTATAGGACCTCGTTAATTCACCGTACGCTTGACTTTTCTCCCAAAATCAGGTACAGTATATATATCGTTTGCACAGGGCCACTCCCATGTGGTCCTTTCTTTTTGCCCTCTTCCTCGCCAGCAGAGGCCTCCCGCATTTCTCCAATGAGCTATGTTCGCTCCGATAGCCGGTATTCTCCCGGGCCTGTCGGGTTAACCCACCTCAGCCCATCCTCTTCCTCATCATAATTCTCTCCCGCAGCATACTCCGGATCTTTCAGCCCCAACAAGTCTAGCTCCATGTCCAGCGCTCCCACCTCCCCCCACTCACGCAAGACATGCACCCGCTGCCCTTTCCCCTGCGCCTGGCCGCGCATCTCAATCTTGACCCCAACCCCATACTGCTGAACAAACAACAGCGCGGCCAACACCATCATCTGCACCCGACGAGGCAACGGCAACACCACCGACTCGCTCACTCGCATAGGCTCTTCTCCAAAGCGCGATCGCGCTCTCACCACGTTCTTCTCTTCACAGAGACACCTTCCGCTCCTTCCATCCATTGAAGCCTATCACTCTTCTAAGATACCCGATCTCCTTTTCCTTGGCAACCCTCTTTTATCACGTTCTCTATTTCCATACATTTCTATATATCTATTCAATTCCTCCTTGTGGCTCCCTCCTTTATCATTTCTCCTCACGCCCACACTGGCATGATCCCCCTTCACTCTTCTCCCCCTCTCTCACTTACAACAGCATATCCTTACGAGAGTAGCTGTGGTTCCTTTCCCTCTCACTCGCCTTGGTTCCCTCTCCTCATGGCCCCCTCTTTTTCTCATTCGGAGCCATTTGGTCCCCTTTTCATTTCTCAACAACAAAGATGGGTAGGTAAGAGAATCTGTAGGCGCATGCATCTGCACGCGGTGCCAGCCGCGCCCATTTTGGGCAACAGACGCTTCCAAACTCATGCGATGAGGCCTGAGACGACGCCCCTGAGCGCCAGGCGTGCCGCTCCTTGCGGAGCAACTGCAAGGGGTCTCTGTTCTCTGGAACGGAGAACGCTGGCCCCGGTGGATCAGGTCGCCATCTTGCCAATGGGAGGAGCGTGCTCGCAAAAAACTGGAACTGTCCGGGAATGCCCAGGGAGCGATCAATCCACAACTGAGCGCTCGCCTCATCCAGACCCTGGTTGATGGGTCCGTCTTCTCCCTCCCTACCACTTTAGCATTTTCTGCCAATTGGCTAACCTTACCACCTTAGCGACAACACTGGTCAAGAGCGATTCCTGGCCTTTTGCCAGGTATTGCTCTTTTAGATATACTGTATCTACTCTCCTTAAAGCCCCTGTCTGAATCAAAATCTTTCTTAAATGGCCCCTTTCGTCTACCTGAAAATGGCCCTTTTAACAGGCCCTTTATCTGAGTATACTTCTTGGTGTCAGGAAAAGACAAGAGCACGAACGCTGCATTGCAGATCTGAAAGACCTCACATGAAGGTTCAGTGGTAAAAAATCATCAAGAGAAAAATGGACGTTGACACTACCCGCGGTTGTCGCCTGGGGAGAATGACTCAGGAAGAGGTCATCAGCCAAGAAGCATTACGCCATCCTATCTCCTCCTCCTTTCGCTCTACCAAACAGGAAATCAGCGCAGCCCTTGAGCAGGCCCAACGTGCGGGAGCGCTCAGCGAGACCATCGACACGACCGATGTGGCGACAACGCTCGTCGCCATCGTGCAAGGAGGATAGGTCTTGGCACGAGCGTTACAAGATCCACAGCAGATGGACAAGGCTCTACGCGGTGTCCTGGCTCTGCTCGAGAGCATCGAAGGGAGATACCATCATGCCGACAGAACCATCCTTCACCATGTGTTTTCTTGGAGAGACGGTTTTCCGTTGTACATAAGCGCTGCAACGGATAGCCCTAAAAGCCGCCCTGAAAGGGCCCGGGGCAGATGCTCATTGCTCCTGGCCTCTCCGGGAAACGCACGTATTGCATACACACACTTTTTCATAGCTTGTTCCAACCGATGTGACAGAAGAGGGATCATCTCCATTGCATGATATTTCTTGAGGTTCAAAGCGGGAAAACATCTTTATCACCAGGGATGGGGGTATGTGAAAGGGAGACAGACAGTATGACATTCAATCCACAAAGCAGCGAGTATAGCCCTCTTACATCGCGTGACACGCTCCTCAGCATGCTCGAGACGCTTCTTGATGCGTTATTTTGCATTGATGACGCCGAGACGGAAGAAGGACTCCGTGTCCTGATCGATACCATTCCCCAATTCGTCTGGATGATGCGCCCCGATGGCTCGTGTGAATACTGTAACCAACGCTGGTGTGACTCTACCAATATGACTTCTGAACAAGCTCAAGGGGACGGCTGGCTCCAGGCTATCCACCCCGATGACCAACAGCGTGTCCTGGAGAGGTGGCAGAGTGCCGTCCAGACCGGCAGGCCCTATGAAGCAGAACTGCGCCTGCGCCATGGCACGACCGGAGAGTATCACTGGTTCCTTGCCAGAGGAGTGCCACACAGGGATGATCAGGGGACGATCCTGAAATGGTTTGGGACTGCCACCGACATCGAGGACCAGAAACGAGTCGAGCAACAACTCAAGGAAAGCAAGGAAAGCGAGTAGCACTGGCGGGTACTGGCTGAAACAGTGCCCCAACTCGTGTGGACGACACGACCGGATGGCCATGTTGACTACTGTAATCAGCGCTATTGTGACCTGATGCAGGCCGATTTTGAGCAGATACGGGACTATGGATGGCGTCAATTCCTGCATCCTGAAGATGCGGAGCGTGCGCTCACGCTTCGGCAACATTCGCTGGCAACGGGCGAGATCTTTGAGAACGAACATCGCCTCAAGGATGGGTGGACTGGAGGATATCGCTGGTTTTTAGCTCGCGCCCTGCCAGTGCGCGATGAAGCAGGGCAGATCGTGAAATGGTTTGGCACCTGTACCGACATTGAGGAGCAGAAACGGACGGAACAAAAGCTCAAAGAGAGTGAAGAACGATTTCGTTTGCTGGCTGAAACGGTGCCCCACCTGGTGTGGGTGGCACGACCCGACGGCCAACACGAGTACACAAACCAGCATTGGTGTGACTACACCGGGTTGACGCTTGAGCAGATCCAAGGCTGCCGCTGGGCTCAGCTCCCGTTCTTCCATCCTGATGATCGTGAAGACAGGCAAGCTCGCTGGCAGCATGCCCTGGACATGGGAGCCATATATGAGCACGAAGGGCGGATCAGACATGGCCAGACCGGGGGGTATCGCTGGTTTTTCACTCGCGGGGTGCCAATGCGCGATGAAGCAGGCCAGATCGTCAAGTGGTTTGGCACCTGCACCGACATCACCGAGCGCAAGCGAGCCGAAGCAGAAATCCATGCCCTGGTTGATACGATTCCCCAGTTCGTCTGGATTGCAGCACCCGATGGGTTAATCACCTACAGCAATCACCGCTTGATCAACTATCTGGCGATGACCCTCGAACAGGTCCAAGGGGATGGCTGGCTGGCGGGTCTGCATCCTGATGACCGGCCTCGGACACGGGAGGCGTGGCAGACCTCCATCCAGACCGGCATGCCCTATGAAGTAGAACATCGCGTGCAAGACGGCACCAGCGGAGGGTATCGCTGGTTTCTGGTCCGAGGCGTGCCGCAGCGCAATGCGCAAGGCACGATCCTGCACTGGGTGGGCACCTGCACCGACATTGAGGACCAGAAACAGGCTGAACAGAAAATCAAAGCCAGCGAGGAAAACCTGCGGGTGCTGGCCGAAATGGTGCCACAACTGGTGTGGACGAAACGCCCCGATGGCCAGTTCGCGTACACGAACCAACGGTGGCGTGACTACACCGGATCGACGCTTGAGCAACTACAAAGCGACCAATGGGCTCACCTCCAGTTTCTCCATCCAGATGATCATGAAGGCAACCGAGCGCACTGGCTGCATGCCCTGGACACAGGAGACATGTTTGAGTACGAACAGCGTCTAAGAAATGCTCAGACTGGGGAGTATCGCTGGTTTTTAGTCCGCGCCATGCCCGTGCGTGATGAAGTGGGTCAGATCGTCAAATGGTTTGGCACCAGCACCGATATCGACGAGCAGAAACGAGCGGAGCAGCAGCTCAAAGAAAGCGAGCAGAACTTGCGCGTGCTGGCCGAAACGGTACCGCAACTGGTTTGGACGGCACGACCCGATGGCTTGTCAGACTACTGGAATCAACGGTTTTGTGCGTATACCCATGCCACGCGGGAGCAATTGTATGGCTATGGATGGAGCCAGTTCGTGCACCCGGAGGATTACACGCGCACCCTGGCGGTGCGAGAGCGAGCGTTTCGCACAGGCGTCCCCTATGAGGTCGAACATCGTTTCCGAGAGGGCCAGACAGGCCGCTATCGCTGGTTCTTAGCCCGCGCCATGCCGGTGCGCGATGAAACCGGCCAGATCGTCAAGTGGTTTGGCACCTGCACCGACATCGAGGACCAGAAACGGACTGAGCAGCGGCTCAAAGAAAGCCGGGAGCACTTCCGTGTGCTGGCTGAAATGGTGCCACAGTTGGTGTGGACAGCACGGCCAGATGGCCGTGTTGACTACTGTAATCAGCGCTACTGTGACCTGACGCAGGCCGATTTCGAGCAGATACGGGACTATAGATGGCGTCAATTCCTGCATCCCGAAGATGCCGAGCACACGCTTGCGCTTCGGCAGCAATCCCTTGCCACAGGTGAACTCTTTGAGAACGAACAGCGTCTCAGAGATGGGCGAACTGGAGAGTATCGCTGGTATTTAACCCGTGCGCTCCCAGTCCGCGATGAAGCGGGTCAGATCATCAAGTGGTTCGGCACCAGCACTGATATTGATGACCAGAAACGCATCGAGGAGGCCCTGCGTCAAAGCCAGGAGCGCGCGAATGCCCTGATGAACTCCAACATTATCGGGATCAATATCATCGAAGGTGAGCAGATCGTGGATGCCAACGACACCTATCTGCGCATGACCGGTTATACCCGCGAAGACCTGCGCGCCGGGAACATGAACTGGATGCAGATGACGCCGTCAGAGTATCTGGATCGGACCTTCGAGGCTCATCAGGAACTTGATGCCCAGCAGTCGCTGACGCCCTATGAGAAAGAATACGTGTGTAAAGACGGCAGTCGCCTTCCAGTGGTTGTGGGCGCGGTCCTCTTACAGCATCAGCCACGCCAGGCGATCGCCTTTGTGCTGGATAACTCGGCCCGCAAGGAACTCGAACAACGCAAAGATGACTTTATCAGCATGGCCAGCCATGAACTGAGGAACCCACTTACGGCTCTGAAACTGCACACTACCTTGCTGCACCGGCAACTGACGAAGCAAGGCCTCCAGGCTTCGGCGCTTTCCAGCATGCAAACCCAGATCAACAAACTCACCCGGCTGGTGGAAGACTTGCTGGATGTCTCCAAAATCCAGGCGGGCAGGCTCGAGTATCGGCAGGAATCGGTGGATCTCGATGCCTTGCTGCGGGAGATCGTCGACACCATGCAGCAAACGCATCCCAGCCATACCATCCTGGTGCGGGGAGGCGTGCAGACAACCCTGCTAGGTGATCGCGACCGGCTGGGACAGGTCTTCACCAACCTGCTCAGCAATGCTATCAAGTATGCTCCCGGCGCAGAGACCGTCGAGGTGGATCTCTCCGCTTCCGAAGAGACGGTCACGATCCGAATACGCGATCATGGCCTGGGCATCCCACGCGAGCAGCGCGACAAGATTTTTGACCGCTTCTATCGCGTCACTGATCCCAAGCAGAAAGCAATCCCCGGCCTGGGCATGGGGTTATACATTGTCGCGGAGATTGTGAAACACCATGGGGGAACGATCACCGTCGAAAGCGAACCAGGAAAAGGATCGACCTTTCGGGTGACGCTTCCCCGCAAAAGAACATGAGGAACGCACATGGAGACTTCCCAATACCAGGAATGTAATGAGAGTGTAGTTGTCAAGAGTATTCTCATTGTCGAAGATGATCCCGTTCTTGGGAACCTGCTGCTGGAAACGTTCCAGGAGGAGACGACCTATCAAGGCTATCTTGCGTCAAGTGGCGAGAGCGCACTGAATATGCTCTCAACCATCACGCCTGCATTGTTTCTGTTCGACTACCATCTCCCTGGGATGAATGGGCTGGAACTCGCTGACCACCTGCGTCGCCGAGAAAGGGGGAAGCAGTGCCCCATCCTCCTGATGAGTGCTGATTTGCCACAAGGAAACGGTGCCCTGGATCACCTCAGAACACTACAGAAACCCTTTGACCTGGAGGCACTGTTACAACTGATCGCAGAACTGCTTGCACCATAAGGAGAAATGGTTTTCTAAAATATGGTCCGGAGACTGTCATACTCTCCTGGTATGAGTATGACAGTCTCTGGGGATGCAGAAAACCAGAACAACATACTTGATGCATTCATTTTGTTCTGGTTTTCTGCATCCCCCTTTGAGCACCTGTACACTTCCTATTGTAGTGACAATACCCCCTCTCAATGGTTTGGTAGATGCAAAGGGCTTATTGATGAGTTCGCGACGTTCTTCTGGAGGACACAAGAAATATCACCTTTCGCTTGCTTCCTCCAAAATGCACCGCACACTCCAGTACAAACTCAACTTCACTCCAATGCAAACTCAGCATCACTCCAGTGCAAACTCAGCATCCCTTTGAAAAAGCCCAGGTTTTTCCATCCAGCGCTGAACCATAGACGATGGATGCCACCTGGTAGACCTCCCTGCGCATGCCCCCAATGATCTCAACCGTGCGTCATCCCCACTCCTGCTCTCGTCGCTCTGGTTGAACCGCTGCGGGGTAGCCTTCGACATACTCCGCAATCCAACACAATTTCTGGCCCAGCAAACTCGCACGCAGTTCTTCAACGCTCCGCGTGCAAAACGGCTCCTCAGGAGGAAGACTGAGCGCACGGTGGTACTGCCGCTCGCGCGCCTGGATCGCCTGCAATGTTGTATCTATGATCTCTTGGTGCTTTGGGGTCATCTCAGCTCCTTGCTTCGTCACCTGCTCCAGGCGATTCCTGGCTTCTCTGGAGACGTTCTCTGCTGCCACCTCGTGTTTGCGTGGAACAGACACACGCCCCCTACGCCTCACGCTCGCTTCACAAGCCGTCGCAGACATGTCTTTTCTTGTCTGCGACGTGTCCTATCCACCTTCTACCTATCGTAGGCGCTTCCAGAAAACACATTCTCTTGCGGGCCCTTTGTGTCCGGGGATACCATGCTCATGCTGGTCCACCTCTGGGTAGCGCGAACCTGGCCGGTTTCAACGCCAATATGCCACGCCCGCCAACGTACAGAGAGAAGCCGTTTCTCAACAGCGACGTTGGAGATGTTCCCCCTCTTCACCAAGTGGATGGGTGGAAAGCAGCAGCCTGGCCGAGGTCGTTGGGCGCACCCGGTTCCAGTTCGCTCCAAAAACGTCCTCCATATCGCCCAAAATCAGCAGATCTCGCTCGGTATCTGGGCCAACAACGCTGGCCCACCCACGAATTTCGCAGACCTGATCTGTTTGAATGACGACGTGCCCCTGAACATAGAGATAGCAGTGGTCGGCCTTCAACTGCCGCTGAAACAACTCTACCGCCAGTCTCATCGCCCTCGCCGACATCGGCAAACGAAATTGCACCCGCTCGTCTCTCATCACATCTCCCCAACCTGTAACAATTCGTCCCACCTCATGGTAAAGCGCTGCGATCGACGCGCCTATCGCATAAACCACGTTCGTTGCGTCCCCTGCGACCCAAAGCGCAGCGTCCTGCGGTCCCACTGCTCATTTATCGCGTCCACCAGGTCCATCACCCGCTCCTGCCGCGCATATCCCTCACCCCCTTCATTCTTCTCCCCCTCTCTCACTTACAATAGCATATCCTTAGTGAAAGGAAAACTCTACATGACACGGCCATCTCTGGTCTGCTTCCTGGCGCTAGGACTCCTCTTGCCAACACTCATGTCCAGTATCTACTGGCATGACAGTCTTCATGGGGGCAAGCAACAAGCGCATCGGAGCATGGGCATTCCTGCTCCTCACATCCTGGACCTGGCGCAGGCATTCACGCAAGAAGAACGCACGCAAACCAGGGCCAACAATCCCTATGATTCTCGCCCTTGCGCTGGAAACCCATCACCAACGAACTGCAACGGCGTCCTTCCTGTGATCCCTCACTTCTCTCCGGATAACCGCGATAGTGGCAATGGATTCTGCTTTGACCATCAGCCCCACATTCTGGAGGACCAACAACTCACCAACGCCGCCGGACAACGCATCGGCACCTTGCAGTTGTGGTACTTCACCGGCTGCGAAAGCTATGCCGCCCATCTTCTGGCCAGGCCAGACGCCAATGGGCAACAGCCAACGCTCCAACTCCAGGTGGATCAGTATGATGGCAGCGGTATTCTCAATGGGATTACCCAGCTCTTCTGGCATCTCGGCGATGAAGAGAAGCTGCTCCCTTCAACCACACAAGCCATTGGTCCTCTCCAGGAGCAGGAAATCTGGTCTCCCCTGCTTTTCAGTCCCGATGCCCCTGTCCGGGCATCAGCCATCCTGCACGTCAACCAGCAGACCTCTACCGCCTTCAGTGGCTACTATGCCAACGGCCAACCCACCACCATCAATGGGCAGAACTCCTAAGCACCGCTCGCTCCTGCGTGTTCCTGCTCATCACACAGGAGCGAGCCACGTACATGCGCCAACCAGCCCAACCAGCACGCCAGAAAGGTCAGGCACCGAAACACACGATGAATGAACATCCAACACGTACCCGCGCCGCTGGAGAGCGCACCACGCCCATAGAATACACACATACACACCTTCCAGTGTCCCAAAACATACACCCCGCGAAAGGAGCATAGAGTACATGAAGAAACGATTCCTGCCTGGACTCCTGGCACTCGTCCTCCTCCTCCAAATACTTATCCTGGGGATAGGCTGGTCGACCATGAACACCATGGCAAACCAGAATGCCCACCCGCGCGCGAAGACAAGCCAGGACACACACCCACGCGCGACCACTCCTCCCCCCGCTCCCACAAGCACCATGGACGCGGCGAACGCCTTCGCCCATGCAGGCCATACCCACCAAGGGGCAACTACTCCCCAGAGCTATGACTCCCGTCCTTGTGCCCAGCACCCATCACCTACAACCTGCAACGGCGTCCTTCCACTCCGCCCTCACACCCCGCTAGAGAGCCGAGAGCATGGCAGTGGCTCTTGCTTCGATCAGCAAATTACCATCATGGAGGACCAACAAATTTCGAACTCAGCAGGACACACGATCGCCGACTTCCAATTGTGGTTCTTCATCGGCTGCAAAAGCTATGCCGCCCATCTGATTGCAGCACCAGATCAACCACCACCAACTATCCAACTCCAGGTGCAACAATATGACGCAGCAACAGCAGGAAGAGGGCAAGCCTGGCGCAGCGCAAACATGGGAAAAACATGAAAAAAACAGAACCAGATCTCCATCCACACCAAACAGCGCACGCTTTGGCTGCCACCGCCAGGCCATATCGAGGCCATCATCATCCCAAAAAGGAACAGGCGTCAAGAGAGCCTGTCACACACCCAAACGTGCTTTCTCCTGTCACGACATATGGGACAATTGAAGAAGGATCATCGAGAACGTGTGAGATACTCATCATCGTAGGCTTCCCGAGGGCGTGTCAGCAACCGCATATATTGAGGCTATGGATCTATTTCCTGCAGCATCTCGAGGATCACTCCATCAAGATTGGCACGCGCTGTCCATCTCCGGACCAGGCTTGCCCCATTGCGCGAAGAGTACGGGGAGCAGCTCCAGCTCCTGGGCGTCATGGACGGCACGCGCGACACCGAGCGCCACCTTCACCATCAGGCAGGACCATCTCAGGCGCTTTTCCGAGTGGTTCCGGCCAGGGCCAGAGTTCCTCGCCTGTATCGAGCACCATGCGCGCCCTCTCCCCTTCCCCACATCAGAACGCAGGCCACTTCCGGCCCATACCTATGAGAAACAACAGCGTGCCCGCCGCCTGTACGACGCGCACCCCAATGGACTCACAGACAGCGAACTCGCAGGCCTGCTCCAGGTCTCACGAATGACCGCCAATCGTTATCGCCATCACCTTCAGGCCGTGAAAGTTCAACCAGGGCGCTACCGCCTGGTTCCTCATCCGGAGGAGAGAGCAGAAGCCCTCGCTCTCCTCCAGGTCGCCATCTCCACCTCTCTCATTCATCCCCAGACCATTCTCCACACCCTCTCACCTGCCAATGCCTGACGATCTCCCTCACCGTTATCGCAAGGAACGCAACCATTCCCCAAAAATGCACCAAAACAGGGGTGTAACACACCCTTTTCGTGCTCACAACACGCAATTTTGTGCAATCGTAATTTGGCACGACGTTGGAGGAAAAACACGGGAGCAGCACACGTGGAGGGCAGGAGGAGAGCAGGCGCTGCGTAGAACAAACATGGGAAAAACATGGGAAAAAGAAAACCACCATCCATCGTCCTGGCGCCTCCCAGGCCAACACACGCTCCTTCATGCTGGCAGCGGCAGGGACAAGCCTCGAGAACGATCCTCAATTGATGCCAGTGCAGAGAGCATTGCTGGGCGCGCCGGTAGCAACGGCGAACGTGTGGGATCGTTTTGGAGCACAAGACCGGCGCGCCCGTGTCTCTTTCGCGTGTCTCTGGCCCTGGGCCAGGCTCGGCCGCGGCCACACACGATCCAAGAGGGAAGACACCTGGAGCAACCATCAGGGCCTGGGCAAGAGAACAGGCCCTGCCTCGCTTCTTGCAGACAGACGTGATACCACTGAATAGGAGATTTTTGCGATAGCTCTCCTCGTGGGTATTCTATGCCAGAGCGAACATCCTCGTAAAGAGCCATCAATCTCTTCTGAGGCTTGACACACCACTCGGCATGGTATCAGGACAAAATTGCGATTGCAAGAATATGAGCATGTTCACGCTCACTCTGGGGGCCACTGCCCTCTTTTCCCTGTCACCCTTTCATTCTTCTCGCCTCTCACTCCCCTCCTCCCCATCTCCACCACCCTCTCTTCTGCACTCCCACACTCTCACCAGGCACCCGGGCATAGACCACATCCAAAGCACCCGCCATCTCCACCTTGTCAGAAATGGCAAGGTGGTGCACGTATCGGCTGCCTTCTAGGACGAGAGAGCCAGGGCACATACCAGCCTTTCCTCTTGGCAAGAACTCCATCAATTCCACTCCTCGCTCACATCAAGATTCCTCCCCTATCGGGCGTGGTCGCAGTCACTCGTCTCTGTCTTCTTTCCAGACAGAGACACTACGGCCATATCCTCATTCAAACTTTTCGATCTTGTTTCGTCTGAGAATGTTCTGTAGGCTGGTATAGCTCACGCCAGGAATATTTTGCGCATCTTTCAATGTATACGCCGGCTTGCCTTGGATCATGGTTGGTTCAACTGTCGTCATATTGCCTCCACTTCTACAATGTTTACACCTAGTGTACGTAATTGTGAGAGCTTTGCACAGGTCGTTGTACCTGGACATAATTCCTGGCCAAATGAGTGACATGTATAAATGGCCGCAGAGATGCTCAAGCTAGATCTCGCCTTGATTTATGTTGTTGAACTTCCTTTGTTCTGAGACACGTATCCTGGCCACGAGTTCTCTGCGCTTTTTTGTCACTCGATCCTCAAAGTCCTTCCTCACTGAGCGAGGACTGGAGGTCAGTATATGCGTCATTTTGGCCATCGGTCTGCCGCTCTCCGCATGAGAACAGACGCGAACGTTGGCCTGTGCGGGGGTATCTGACGATTGTGACCCCTATCCTGGCCAATTCTGGCCTGTGTACCTGAATCGAGAGCACCCTTTGTTCGCCTGAGCCAGAGAACAGGCAGGCTGTACTTTGAGGCGTTTTATGTGTCGTGGATGAGCGCATGAAAGAAGTATTACAGGAAATAAGGAGGACAAGATTTGCGTCACAAGGCCTATTTTGCGGCCAAGAAGTATGTCCAGTTACAGTCGTATCGGAGCGCTTGCGTCCCGACAGAACCATCACAACGTTACCAAGCTGTACGAAGAAATGGTTACACGAAAAAGCCAGAGCAAGCGAGTGCTTACCTTGATGAAAATAGTTCCTTCGTCCCGCCTTGAAAGCTCTCTTGCTTCGGCTCTTGGACAACAAGAAGGTCACAATGGGCCTCTAGAAAGGGGAGGTGCATTTGCTCAGGATGGATGAGTTGGTTGACCTCCCAACAAGAGAAGCGGGATGGCTCCATGGCGTCTACAACGGGGCATATTGAGCACAGCAATCATCAATGGAAACGAGCGCAAGAAGAGTGATCCGCTTGCCCCCAGAAAAAAGCGCTCTGAGAAAAAAAGAGTGAGTCACAAGGACTCACTCTTTCACCTCAAACATGGATCACACCCTCCATAGGTGCGGGGTTTGATCTGTAGTATAAAACACTTCAAAACACTTGTATAGCGCACCAACATCAATCAAGCGTCTCCAGCACATCCCTTCCACCAATGCCCATAGAGCCTGGCTTGTTCAACCTCTCCCCTCTTGAAACTTGCTCATTCATGCACTATAGTCTCTTTATGCATAGCAAATGCCATATATGCCCTTCCTTGTAGAGCAAAAGAGAGAGAGGCACACCGTGAGTGAAGGAGAGCCAAACCTTGCAGAGAGGGAACCCACAGAACAGGAACGCGCCGAAGGAGCCATTGGTCCACAGGTCAACTTCCGTCCGAGGAAAGAGGATAAACTTCGTTTATGGCGACTCATGGAGCGAACTGGCCTGGAAATCACCGAAGTCATACGTTTCTCGCTCACACAGACCGAGCGGCACTCCCCTGTGACGCGCCCTTCAGCCCAAATTGACCCTCAACGCATGCAGTACCTCGTTGGCTTCATCGGCATCCTGCGCCCCTTTTGCCAGGCAGCCTTGCGCAGTATGAGTGAGCAGCAGGTGAGCCTCGCTGAACAGCGCCTGCGGGCGCTCCCTTCACACCTGGAGCACCATTCCGTTGCCCAGCGCCTAGAAGAGGGGAAACGCTCTCACCCACCACATAGCGCACTGGCCACTCCCCCCTCCTCCTGGCCCAGCCCGATCCAAAGCACTATGTGCAAAGGATTATCGCCAGCCTTGGATACTATGAGGACAAGTACCGACGTCTCATTGAAACATAAGAGGCAGGGCGAGAGAAGGCATTCAGGAAGAAGCATCTTCAGCTTCTCTCGAGGGTGCCCAACCCTCTCCAACAGAAAACAGAAGGCCGCTGCGCATGGTGCCCCGCAGCGGCCTTCCTGTTACCAAAGTCAAATACATCTATATAAACGCATAAAAGCGCTAAAAGTAATTCGATCTTTACGAGCATCCCTCTCAGGAATACACAAGCCTCGTGCCTCCCCTACCAACCACATCTCGCCTGCAACTCTCCCCTGGCGACATGCAATTCTATACGATATCGTACGCTTTCATGCACAACAAGCACCCTCTCCCCCTGGTACGACCTTGCTCTCCGCTGCCTCGTCTTGCTCATCCTCATCAGCCTTCTCGTGCCCAAACAAGAATGCTGTATACTCAATAAGAGGTGGATGACACACATCCTCTGACCACGCTCATACACACGCTGGGAGACACGAATGACCATGGACAAAACACCTTGCACATGCAGCTCCCCGATGGCCGCTCCATCGACTTAACCCCAGAGCAGGCCCTGGATTTCGTTACCTGGCTCGCTCCCCATATGCCCGATCTGCCAGAGACACTCGCGACCTGGCTCGCGCAGCAGTCCCCCCCCTCCCCCGACCCCGACCTCCCACCGCTTGAGCCCTATTGCGTCGTCGAATGCTCTCCTCTCGACGGATGCTTTCATATTGTGGACTTTGGCCTCGATCTCCCCTGATGACGACCGCCCTCTCATCAACCATAGCTGTGTTGGTCACGCGTGCTATGACAATGGCAGAAGCGTGTGTTGGTCGGGGAGCGACACACGATCCCCCTTCACCGTTCCTTATAAGAGACTGATCATGTTCCTTGGAGAGCAGATCGCCTGGTTGCTGTCATTCAGGCATGTGTACTCCTCATGAGGACCAACCAGAGGAGATCAAACCCATCATGGGTGGAGGTGATATGAAAAAAGAGATACGCTTTCTCCTTCCAGAGCATACCGCTCAGGTCCAAGCGCTCGGATTCGCGTGTGGGCTAACGGCCGGCATGGCAATGCCACACTACCCACCAGACACGCTTCCCCCAATCGCCCCAATCCAGGCGCTGAGTCCAATCGCAACGAATGATCCTGCGCTGTTTCGCCGCTTGTTTCGAGAGGGACACGAACCAGGCCTTTTCTTTGGCAGACAAGCCTCGCAGGAACTCGCCCACGTCCTTGCTCCATTGCCTGAAGGCCTCTGGTTCCCTATCTGCATGTACTTTGCGGAGGAACACATGCAAATACCAAAGGAGGAGAAACAGACGGCACTGATCGATCTCCGGATACAGCAAGGGGTCAAAGCATTTCACACCATCTACCACAAGCACCTGGCCTGACGCCCTGGTAGTGTTGCATCATTTTTAAGCCCATCAAAATGATGCATATTCGAAAATCGTCTTAGGGTAAAACAAGCAAAAGATGTACCTCTTTCTCCTGAAAACGCTTCTGTTGCTGCTGTCCTACGCTTTGTTTTGATGGGCTCAAAAATTTTTGCAACACTACCCTTTCATGCATGTGAGATCTCTTTCTTTGTCCTTGCGATCTTCACCATGCGACCGCTTCCCCCGACTACTGCAATATAGCTCACAAAGGCTAGTAGACTAATACAGACACTACTCGGATATCCTGTGTAGAAACCGATGGCAATGCCGATCCAAGTGAAAGCGATGGCGAGGACAGCGGCAAATCCAAGGGCCGCAAAGGGGCGGCTGACAACCTGATATGCAATGGCTGCCGGCAAAAGCAACAGCGCAAATACCAGTAATGCTCCCACGGCCAGGGTTGCTTCACTCACCGTGATGGCCAGGAGCACCATAAACCCCAGACCAAGCGCACGTACTGGTACCCCATGAGCAGCTGCGACATCAGGGTCGAGGGATGCAAAGAGTAAGGGGCGTGCAAGCAGCAAGAGGACAACTATTACCCCACCACTCACAAGTGCTATCGTTCGCAGTTGATCTGCTGATACCCCCAGAATATTCCCAAAGAGCACCGTGACCCCTGAAAAGCCCGTTCCTGTTCCGCTCACATGCGCGGTAAACAAGCTCAAAAAGAAGACGCCTAATCCAAGCACCCAGGCCAGAACCGTTCCAATCGCCACATCCCGCGCCCGCAAGCGCTCACCAAATCCACCCATCGCGAGCGCCACGACAACGGTGGTGATCATCAGGCTGAGGAAAGGGTTGATACCCAAGGCCGCACCACCCAGCGCTCCAGTAAAAGCAACATCCGAAAGCGATTCACCAGCGAAGGCCTGGTGGCGCAGGACGACAAAATAGCCAACCAGCCCGGCAACGATACTCAAAAGCGTTCCGGCAAGGAGGGCCTGGCGCATAAAGTCGTAGCTCAGCATCACCTGGAGATCCTGCCAGAGATTGAGGGTGAATGGGGGCAGTGCTGTTGCAGTGATGACGTTCATATGATCCCCCCTTCTCGTGAATGGATACGTCGGCGTAGAAGAGCCGTTTGGATGAAGCGCATGCCACGGACCAGGACATAGGTGACAAAGGCCAAAGTGGTGATAAAAAAGCCAACTGGATAGGGAGTGGCGTAGCCAATGGCGAGTCCGACCCAGGTAAAGAGCAGTGCTAAGGTGATCGCGACGAGCACAGCCACACCAGGGCGAGTCGTGACATATTGCGCAATCGCTGCTGGCGTGACCAGGAGGGCAAAGATGAGCAACACCCCAACGACCTGTACGGCGACGGCCACCTCCAGTGCCAGCAGCACAAGGAAGCCAAGGGAGAGGATACGCACTGGTACTCGGTGCGCCGCCGCTACATTGGGATCAAGGGAGGCAAAAAAGAGGGGGCGTGCGATACAGAACATAATGACGAGCAAAAGGAGCGTTGAGCAGGCAATGATGGTCAGATCAGTGTCGCTAATGCCGAGCACATTGCCAAAGAGGACCGTGTAGACGCTGCCTGCGTACTCGGCTGTGGAGAGGTGAATAAAGAGAAAGCCCAGCGCCAGCGAGGCGGTAAAAACGGCCCCGACCGCGATATCGCTCTGGCGGTTCTGGCGAGCCGCACTATTTAACGTCTGGATGCCCACCGCTGCGAGCAGGCCCGCGAGAAAGAGGCCGATGACGGGCGCGATCCCAAAGAGAGCGGCCCCCGTCGCTCCGGCAAAGCCGACGTTCGCCAGGCTATGTCCCGCGAAGCTCTGGTCGCGCAAGACCATAAAATAGCCCATCACTCCTGCCACCACGGCGACAAGCGTCCCCGCGAGATAGGCGTTTTGCATAAAGTGATAGTGCAAAAGGAGCTGGAGGTCTGCGATGAGGTCCCAGGAGAAGGGATTGGCATCAGCGAAGACGATGTGCATGATAGCTGACCTCCTCTTCGGGCTGCCCAACCACGACAATGCGCCCATCGCTGGCACGCAGAACCTCAATAGGCGTATTGTAGAGGCGCGAAAGTGTCTCCGTCGTGATCACCTCTTCTGGCCTCCCGACAGCAATCTGCCCATGCGCGACATACACCACGCGATCAACCGCCGAGAGGATGGGATTGACATCATGCGCGACAAGGAGTACTGTGGCCCCCGTTTCCCGGCTGATCTGGCGGATCACGCCCGCCACACCTTGCTGGTTGCGCAGATCCAGGCTGTCGAGAGGCTCGTCCAAGGCCAGGATACGCGGACGCTTGACCAGCGCCTGTGCGATCAGCAAGCGCTGCTGCTCTCCGCCGGAGAGCTCACCAATGGGCCGATCAGCGTACGCGCTTGCGCCAACAAGCTCAATGGCCTCCTGCACGCGTGCCGCAACTTCCCGTGCTTTACGGCGCTGAAGCAGCGGCAGGGGTAATCCCCAGTGGGCGCCGTCCAGCCCGAGGTGCACAATACTGCGCCCGCGCACACGCACATCGGCCTCAAAATGCCGCCGCTGGGGGACATAACCGATGACGGTATTTCCTCGTTGCGCGGGACGCCCAAGGACCGTGATGCTTCCAGCAGCGAGCGGAAGCAGCCCGAGGATGGCTTTGAGCAGCGTCGACTTGCCTGCGCCATTGGGACCCAGGATCGCCAGAAACTCGCCTGGCTGAACGCTCAGGTGTACCTGCTGCCAGATAGTACGCCCGCCCAGCATGACCGCCGCTTCTTCCACCTGGATAATGGGGGAAAGCGCGGTAGAGGTGGGAACAGGCAGAGGAGAAGAGGATATATCATGCATGCTGTGGTTCCCTCCATTGGCACGGCAAGCCCAGACTTGCCGTGCCAATGCGTTATTTGCCCGTCGCTTGGGCGAGGGCGGTTTCGATGCCTTGGAGTTGCGCTGACTGCCATTCCTCAAACGAGGCGTTCGCCGGGGTCAGTGTCTCAGTGATGGTGGCGACAGGAATGTTGTTGGCCTTCGCAAGGTTGATCAGGGCCTGGATATTATTGGGCGTATTCTGCGAGTTGTAGATCAGGACTTTGATCTGTTTCTGCTTGATCTGCTGCTCGACGGTCGCCTGGTCAGCGGCTGCGATATCTTGTCCCTCAGAAACGGCCTTGAGGTAGGAATATGGCGTGACCAGCTTCAATCCCAGGGCGGGCGCTAGGTAGGAGAAGATGCTCTCTGTCGCCCCGACCGGTGTATCGCTATACTTTGCTTTGATGTCTGCGATCAGCGTATGATACTGCTTCAACCCGTTCGTGAGAAAAGCCTGATCCGACTGATCAAAGGCAGTGGCATCGCCCGGATCGAGCGTCTTGAGGTCGTCGCGAATCTTATTCGTCACGGCTGTCACATAATCGGGGTTGTACCACATGTGGGGATTATCACCCTCGTGCTTGCCATTGAAGTCGCCCACATTCAATTCTTTGCGCCCACTTGCCGGATTGGCCTTCAACAGCTTGTCCATCCAGGGATCATAGCCCGCACCATTGAAGATGACATACTGCGCATCAGCCACCACTCTGGCATTGGCGGTGGTTGGTTCATAGCTATGAGGATCGGCATTGGGATCGACGATCAGGCTGGTAACATGGACATGACTCCCGCCAACCTGGGAGGCGATACTACCCCAGAAGTTCTCGGCGGCCACCACTTCAATCGTCTTTCCACCACTGCCACTTCCGGTAGACGAGCCCTGAGCATTGCTCCCGCCACAGGCCGCAAGGACCAGCAGGAAAAATAGACTGATGAGTGCAGACGGAAGCGCTGCACGACGTGAGAGCGACATAGATCCTCCTTGAAGAAATTTAAAAATATGCACCAGAAACAACACGTAAGCAAGAGCAGTTGACGGTTTGTAAAGATGTCTTCTCATCATTTAGCCATGAGAAGTCGCTCCAACAAGTATGTTCAGGTGTTCTATACGCTATTTTGCTATCGATACTTCATATCAATATATCATTACAGTACCATTTACTGAGATGCCGTGTCAATACTTGTTGAGACAAAATCTCAGCAAAAAGTATTGACCAGGCAAAAATGCGTCTGCAAACAGAAAAGGGGGCAGCTAGTCATGTGTATGAGGATGCTGGTAAATTAACTGAAGGGTGGACCGATTTGGCACTGAAGGATGGGAATTTGATCTGAATCATGGGAAGCGGTGGTTTGTCTCCAGGCAAGGCCGCTCCCCATCTGGCTTCTTCCCTCGATACCTTGTAAATTGCCATTCCCCATCGTCCCCTCAAAGGGGACGAGCGCCCTGGCTCGGGTACTGTGGCGCTTGTTGTGATTGGGAATCATTCCATGGTGTTGTTTGTCGAAATAATTCGGTCGGAAAACGCGGGTTCCGGCGTGAGCACTAGGCGCAGCGCGATCTCGCCCTCTATCGTGCTCAACTCATGTATGGTATGATGCCTCCCATGAAAATAGCTCATCAGACGAAAGAGACAAACACGAGAGGAAGACTGTTGCAATGAGGGTTACGCCTTGAGTACCTGTCGCGCGGTTGGAATGCCATTGCGGGAACTGGGGCGGTTCTGACGGCTCTGTCAACCGCATCCGTCGCACTGCTCGGTTTCGGCCTCGACGTAGCAATTGACTCATTGGCTTCACTCATTCTCGTCTGGCGCTTCTGGCAGGAGGCTCGCGGCAACTCACTGAGCGTGCAAGTCGAACAGAAAGCGACACGCAACGTTGGGATAACACTTCTGGTAGCAGGGCTCTCCATTGCAGGACAAGCAGCCCATTCTCTCCTCACGCACACCACATCGGAGACATCGACCGTTGGAGTGAGTATTGCGGTCATTTCCGTCTGCATTCTTCCCCCGTTGGCCTATGGGAAAATCCTTCTCGCTTCTCAACTAGGCAGTGGAGCGCTTCGGGGCGATGGTGTTCTGACTGCAGTTGGAGCTTGCCTGGCGGCGGTTACCCTCCTGGGTCTCCTCGTCAATACCCTCCTGGGTTGGTAGTGGGCTGATCCACTGGCAGCGCTTCTGATTACTGGTGTGCTGCTGGGTGAGGGATAGCAGGCGCTTCAACCGGTGTGGAGAGCGTGACTCAGCTTTGTCAACGACAAGGAACCATTTGACAGAAGGTACTTTTCCCGCTACTATATGAGCATGTGTTCAGATGCTCAGGAGAAACAACTATGCCCAAGGAGACAATTCCATCGCCCATTCAGCCAGAAGCTCTCGCCACGGCGCGTGCAGCCGCCCTCCCGGAGGAACATCTTCGGCTCATGGTGGAAACCTTTGCCGCGCTCGCCGATTTGACACGCGCGCGCATTCTGTACGCGCTCATACAGCAGCCACTGTGTGTGCGCGATCTGGCTCTGCTCACGGGCGTTTCTGAGTCGGGAGTCTCTCACCAACTGCGCGCGTTACGTGATCGACGCCTGGTCAAATCTCGGCGCGAAGGCAATGTCAGCTACTATGAAATTGATGATCATCATGTCGCCGCCCTCTTTCGTGAGGCCGATTACCACATTGATCATGTTCGGCAAGGCTTACCCGATCATCCGTATCCGTAAGGATTGCTTTCCGCACCGGCTTGCGCAAGCCGGTCTTTTTTTGACAATCTATCTGAACATATGAACAGGTACACCATATTGGGAGGCCTTTCATGGCAACGTCTTCATCAAACGCATCCGGCTTTTCCCGTGTGCAGGCCGCCTGTGCCACTTGTGTGCGGGGCGGCAAACGCTTTGTCGGGCGCTATCGCGCCTTTTTGCTCGACCCCGGCACGCTTTTTACCCTGGCAAGCTTGATTCTGCTCGTCATTGCCGCCATCGTCACGCCTGATGGCTTGATTAATCCGGAGCATGCCCATACCTGGCTCTATTTGGCCTCAGCTCTTGCGGGTTCCGTCTTTATCTGGTGGGAGGCCATCCAGGGCATTCGCGAGAAAGATTTTACGGCGGATATCCCTGTCTCGTTTGCCACCATCGCGGCCCTCATCATTGGGCAATATTCTGCGGCAGCGGTGGTCGCGGTGCTCTTGCTGCTGGGCGGGATGCTGGAAGAGTTTGTCTCTGCACGTGCGGGCAATGCCCTGGACTCCCTGGCAAAGTTGCTCCCAGATCGGGTGACGATCCGACGCGAGGGTGAGGACCGCGTGGTGGCGCTCTCGGAGGTGCTCCTGGATGACCTCGTCCTCATCCGCTCTGGGGAGCGCATCCCTGTTGATGGAGTGGTTGCTCAGGGAACCGCTTCGATCAATCAAGCCACGATCACTGGTGAGAGCCTGGCAGTGGAGAAGCGTCCTGGAGATCCAGTCTTCGCGGGAACGCTCAACGAACTGGGAGCCCTCGAAGTACGCACGACGAAAGTGGGAGAGGAGACTACCCTCGGTCAAATCCGTCGGATGGTTGAGGAAGCGGAGGCCCAGAAGGCACCCATCGAGCGCATTCTCAACCGTTACGCCAAATTCTACACACCCGCCGCGCTCATCCTGGGAGCGTTGGTCTGGTGGTGGAGTGGCGATATCTTGCGCGCGATTACCATTCTGATTGTCTTCTGCCCCTGTGTGATGGTGCTGGCGACGCCCACAGCCCTTGTCGCTTCCATTGGCAATGCCGCGCTCCGTGGCAGCCTGGTCAAGAAAGGGGCAACCATTGAAGCCATGGCAAAGGTCACGGCGGTCGCTTTTGACAAGACGGGGACGCTCACCTTTGGGCGGCCCAAACTCACCACGATCCAGCCACTTGCAGAGATCACGGAAAACGATCTGTTACGCCTGGCGGCCATTGCAGAGAAGTTGAGTGAGCACCCTCTGGGACGTGCGGTAGTGCAGGCGGCTCTCTCGCGCGAGTTGACTGTTCCTGATCCAGAGGAGTTTACAGTGCTCCCTGGGCTGGGGGTACGGGCACGCATGGAAGGTGCTGAGGTCGTGGTTGGTCGCCCACAACTCCTCTCTGAACAGGATATCGACGTTCCGGCAGAGGTCGTGGCCCGCGCGAGAAATCTGGCAGAAGGAGGGCGCACCGTCATCCTGGTGGCGCACAACCGTCAGGTGGTGGGCATGCTCGTGCTGGAAGATACCCTCCGACCACAAGCTGGTTTGGTGATTACCCGGCTCAGGAAGTTGGGCATCCGCACGGTACTGGTGACTGGGGACAATACCGTGCCAGCGGAACGCATTGCGGGAGAACTGGGGATCAGCGAAGTCCATGCCGAAGTGCTTCCCGCGCAAAAGGTGGAAATTGTCAAGCAATTGCAGGCTCAGGGACTCAATGTCGCCTTTGTCGGGGACGGTGTGAATGATGGCCCTGCCCTGGCGACCGCCAATGTGGGCGTGGCCATGGGGTTAGGAGGCACCGATGTGGCCATTGAAACCGCAGAGATCGCGCTGTTGTCCGATGACCTGACGAAGCTGCCCCATCTGTTGAGTCTCTCGCGGCAAGCCATGCGAGCCATCAAGCAAAACCTGATCTTCTCATTGAGCGTGCTCGCCATTGCGGTCGGGTTGGCTATTCCTGGTATCCTGGCACCAGTGACGGGAGCGCTTTTGCATGAACTCTCCTCCATCCCCGTCATTGCCAATTCTGCTCGTCTCATTGGCCTGCGTGAGCGCGACTAGTTGCAAGGAGCACTACCTGTGGGCACTGATTTGAACATCGTCTTGCGCGTGAAAGAACTGAAACACGAAGCGAGTGAGTGTCTGAGTATCGTGTTTGAAAAACCGCAAGGATTGACTTTTAAAGCAGGGGACTGGCTGGATATCCGCTTTCCGGTGCCAGAGTTCCCCGTGGGGAGAACCTACTCGTTTGCTTCTGCTCCGACAGAATCTGACCTGATGATTACCTTCACAAAAGGGGTGAGTCCCTTTAAAAAGGCTCTAGAGAAGGTGCAACCGGGAGAGACGATGCTGATTACCCAATATGGGAGCAATGGCTTTCTCCTCGACCGCAGGTCTCCAGCGGTCTTCATTGCCGGTGGAATTGGCATTGCACCCTTTCGCAGTATGATCAAAGAGCAGATCGATTCTCATCGTCCACTCGCGATAACGCTGCTTTTTTCTAATCACCGCAATGACTTTCCGTTCCGGGCAGAATTGGAAGCATGGCAACACACGTCTCCTTCCTTCAAAACAATCTTTGTGGTCACGAGTGAAGAGGGGAGATTAACGAGCAAGAAGATACAAATGGAGCTGGAAAGGAGCGGCATCGAACATTTCACCACTCCTCGGTACTATATCGCAGGTTCCCCACAGATGGTTCAGAATTGTGAACACCACTTGTTCGCTTTAAGGATCGAGAAAAACCGCATTAAGACGGACAGTTTTGAGGGGTATTAGCTTCCTCCGCAGAACAACCACGCTCTCCCGCTCATGTGCGGCCAGAGCCTCTCATGCGCGAGGGCGAATACGTCATTTTGTGTCGCCTGGAGAGACGTAAGCTATGACGAAGGTGAGAATAGATGAGGACGGAAATCAGAGAAAGGAACAACAAACGATGTGTACCTTCAAAGACGAGCAAACCGTAATGGTCTGTGATGTAGCTATTGGTCAGGTGCGTGAGCGCCTTCAGGAAGCCTTTGGTGAAGCGATTCAGTACACCACCGTTCATGGGAAGGGAACACTGGTCCAGGCTTCATCCACGACTGATGCGACGCGGTTTCAAGCGGTGACACGCGAAGCCATTGCCACTTCACAAGAGGCATCTCTCGAAATGTAATCGAACCAGTGGCGAAGATGCCGGGGTGGCATCTTCGCCCGCGAAAGGGATCACTCTCTTCTCAATTTACAAGGTATCGAGGGAAGAAGCCAGATGGGGAGCGGCCTTGCCTGGAGACGAACCACCGCTTCCCATGATTCAGATCAAATTCCCATCCTTCAGTGCCAAATCGGTCCACCCTTCAGTTAATTTACCAGACGCGCGACGTGGTCATGCCCCAGATCCGTCTCCACGGCCAGGTCCCAGGCGACAAAGGGATTGAGGAAGGCACGCCATTGCTCCCACCCCAGGGCCATCTCCTCATCCGTCAGGAGTGCCTCGTTCAGAGAGTGTGTGATCTTCTCGCACTTTATCTGTATGCCGATAAAGACGATTTCCTGGCGGCGATCTCCATACACTGGTTCCATAAGCGCCTGGAGTTCTTCACGAAAGTACTCGTCGTCGGGCCATTCTTCCTGTGAGACCGTTGCCCACCAGACACCGGCATAGGAGATATTGATGATGGGTCCCGCCTGCGACCAGGCGCTCGCAAACTGATGGCGTGCCGCGAGCCAGATAAAGCCCTTTGAGCGTACCACACCAGGAAAGTCACGCTGCTCCAGAATGTGCATCAACCGCTGGGGGTGAAACGGACGACGTGCAGCGTAGAGAAAACTCCTGATGCCATACTCCTCGGTTTCAGGAGTATGCTCGCCTGGAGCTTCTTTGAGCCATTGAGGGGACATCTCTGCCTGCTCAAAGGTAAAGCGGTGTGTATTCACAATCTGGTATTTCTCATCATTTCAAAGAGGGCCAGGAACAGAAGAAGTCCCTGGCCCTTCTCCTCAAAACACTATAGCTAGAGTTTATAGTTGTCCTTGTTGTAATAGACCATCTCGCTCCTGCCCCCGCGAAGCACCTTCACAGGGAGCAACTTCGAGAGCATGATTGGCTCGCCCGTGATGGGATCAATGTGCTTTGTAAGATGATCTTTGAATTCCCGGTTGGCCAGCGAGGCACGCGCGGTTTTTGAAAGTTCGCCTTTCTTCGGCATGGCTATCTCTTCCTTTCCTAAAGCAAAGCATAACGGTACTTTTCACACAAATGATACTACGTATCAATAAAAATCGCAAGCCCCTCGGGAGAATTTACCTTTTGAACTCATGTAGAGTAAAGTGGTGCACAAAAAAACTGAGGCTGGGGAAGAGATTCCCTGGCCTCAGTTTTTGCTTTTTTGCTATTGCACCTGTACCGATCCATGCTGATCACAGTGATCGCCATGTGGATGATGTAGCACTCCATTGTAGAGATAATCAAAGTGGTCACCATGAGGAACTTTTTCATGCCCGCATGCATTGTGTCCACATTCGCATATGACAGGGGAGCAGGTGGCTGGATGCTGGGCGTCAACTTCGATAGTATGTTCATCATAATGTTCAGCATGCAAATGATGCAAATGGCCATCATGCAGGTAATCTGTATGCCCCGCGTGCGAGATTGCAGTATGACCACAATGCTCGCTATGTCGGTGTGTATGCTCATCATGAATTGTATGTATCACCGCATTCTCCTTTATGATTACATTTTACTTGAAGTAACTACTCAGGTTCTCTCTTGACGAACAACGCAGACGCTGAGAATTCCCGAGTGGATACCACTTGATAAGTCTATTTTAGCACATATAGTACATATTAAAACCTAGCAATATACAATACTCAGCAAAAAAACATGAGATGATGTATCGATTTTAGTGATTCATTCTATCTCATTTAGTAGTGAACAAAATTGGTATTTCCCCAGCGAAAGCGGCATGGCAATGAGCAGCGTTCATGTGTGTGACCTCATTTTGTTGTTTTTAGGGCAAGGCTGGTGGTGCCATACGCTTAAAAGCAGAGAATATCCACTTGCAATTACTGATGATACAATATATCATTAGACAAAACGTAAAAAGAAAAGAAACATTCTGGGTGCTTCTTATTCATAGGAGACATCACAATGATAGGAACAAGTGCTGCTAATCAGCCTCAATATCCCCATTCACAGGAACTGGAAGAACTGGATGTACTGGTTAACCCTAAAACCATTGTTATAGATACTTTAGACCTTCCATCCAGGCGGGACAATATCAACATTTCAATATGTCCTTTGCAAACGTTTTGAAGAGACGAAATGAAGGGAACATACATGCAAGACCAAGCTCGAATCCAACACGAACAGATGAAGCAGCAGATTGCGGCGGGGTTTGGCCGCGCGGCTACTACTTATGATCGCGTCGGACCGCATTTCTTTTCTTACTTTGGGCAGAGACTTGTAACACTGACATCACCTGTGAACGGCATGCGAATACTTGATGTGGCTGCTGGCAAAGGCGCCATTTTGTTTCCAGTCGCTGAACACATTGGACCTACGGGACATGCTGTTGGCATCGACCTGTCAGAGCAGATGGTGCAGGAAACGAACGCCGAGATTATGAGACGAGAGCTGAGAAATGCCGAGATCCATCTTATGGACGCGGAGCAATTGAACTTTCCCGATGCCTCCTTTGATGGTGTATATTGTGGCTTCGCGCTATTTTTTCTTCCTTCCATAAACGACGCCTTAGCTGAATGCCACCGTGTCCTGAAGCCTGGTGGGTATATCGCGGTCTCGACCTGGGGAAAAGACGACACACGCTGGTCGTGGTATGGAGAACTGCTCAAAGCCTCCAACATCTCATGGGACGCTGCCCCCTGGGTACGGTTTCAGGCCCTCAACAATGAGAAAGATGTGCACAGAGTTCTGACAGAGGCTGGATTTCAGGATCTTCATACCATAACGGAGGAGCGAGAGTTCGTGTATACCCATGAGGAAGAGTGGTGGAACATTCAGTGGTCACACGGGATGCGCCATATCCTGGAAACGCTCTCGCCCGTTGCCCTCCAGGATTTCAAGCACGAGACTTTTCATAGAATGCAAGCACTCAAGCAACCTGATGGCTTGCACCAGATTTACACTGCCCTGCTCACCTGGGACAAGAAGCCATTGTAAAGGAAACAAGTGAGAAGACGCTGCAATCCCGCTGGTTGGGTGATGCAATGCGACCTCTCGTAGTCTTCAGAAGCGTGTAAAAAGGCGAACATTGCGCCCTCACCCTCAAAATGGCAAGCACTCTCTCGAAAAAAGAGACCCTTGGAGATTGAGAAGCTTGACAGGGTCCTCTGAATGTTCTATTATGGACTCAATGAGTCTGTAATAAAAAGGAGAGAAGAGTGAAGTATTCACAGGCGACCAATTATGCGCTCCATACGATGCTATACTTTGTGGCTCTCCCGGTGGGGACCACCATCGGTGTCCAACGATTGGCAGAGCTGCAGAGGCTTTCCCCGACGTATCTCTCCAAGATTTTGACCAGGCTCGTGAAGGCAGGCATGATCGAGTCTACTCCTGGGATCAACGGAGGATACCGATTGAGAAGAAACAAAGCCGATCTTTCTTTCCTGGAGGTCATTCATGCCATTGAAGGGACTGCCTCCCTGTTTCATTGTGCTGACGAACTTGATCATCGAGGATGCTTGATTCAGCAGGTGATGACGCAGGCAGAACAACAGATGGAAGATTACCTCAAAGAGTGCAAGCTGGTTGAACTGGTTGGCCAGGTCGGTGATGTGACCTCACTTGTGTGAATACGCCTCCGTGTTTTTTTACGCTTATTCTGGACTCTATGGATCTCTAAAGTCTTTGATTGCAAAAGAGAGGGAAAACCATGATTGATGGAACAGCCTTGGGCCGAGGCGAATGGTACGATGTGGTCGTCGTCGGCGGGGGAGCCGCTGGATTGAGTGGAGCGTTAGCGCTCGTGCGTGCGCGACGTTCGGTGCTGGTGGTGGATGGCGGCCAGCCCCGCAACGCTTTGGCAGTGCATGTTCACAATTACCTGTCGCGCGACGGAGCCACGCCCTCGGACCTGTTGGCCGCTGGTCGCGCCGAGGTGACTGGGTACGGCGGGCAGATCATTTCTGGTGATGTCACCTCGGTCGAGCGTTTGGACAGCCAGAGCGACCGCGTCGGCTTCCGGATGGTGCTGGCCAATGGGGACAGCGTCTATGCGCGGCGGCTGCTGGTGGCGACCGGGCTGGTAGACGAGTTGCCCGACATTCCAGGGGTAGCCGAGCGGTGGGGACGTGACGTGCTGCACTGCCCGTATTGTCACGGCTGGGAAGTACGTGACCAGGCTCTCGGCATCCTTGGCACCGGGCCGATGGCCGTTCACGGGGCGCTGCTGTTTCGGCAGTGGAGCGCCAACCTGATCCTGTTTCAGCATACCTCGCCCGCCCTGTCCCAGGAGCAGGCTGAGCAACTGGCGGCCCGTGGTATCACGGTCGTTGAAGGGGAGGTCTCGGCTCTTGAAGTCCACGACGACCAGCTCGTTGGCATACGACTGCGCTCCGGCGAGTTCGTTCCACGCCAGGCTGTCGCGGTCACGCCCCGTTTCACAGCACGCGCCGAGATACTCAGCACCCTGGGGCTCTTAACAACCGACCTGGAGATCGCCGGTTCCGTCCTCGGCAGCTACGTTCCCGCCGATGCCAACGGAGCCACTTCTGTTGCAGGGGTGTGGGTCGCTGGCAACGTCTCCGATCCGATGGCTCCGGTTATCACCGCAGCCGCCACAGGTCTGAAGGCCGGGGCAGCGATCAACGCCGACTTGATCGCAGAGGACACGGCCCACGCTGTGGCTGCCCTCCGCGCTCGCGAACGAGCCAGCTCCACGCCTGCATAGAGCAGCACTCGCTGATGCAGCCGATGAATGATAGAACGATACCTTTCTGTTCTCGCTCATCGGCTGCATCATCTGCGCGGTCCTGGCCATCTTTCTTGGTCGCGATCCCGCGCTCGAAGCCGCCAGGGCAGCCCACAAGCGCGGAGAACATGTTGAGGTAAAAGCACCTGCTTCCATCGGCGACGAACTCCGATGGTGGAAATGGAACAAAGTTCTCCTTTCATCGAACAGGTACACGTGAACTATTGTGAAGCAAGGAAGGATAGATCAGATATGAGCCATGAGAGTACCCATCGACACACAGCAGATCAAGACGATCCGCACAACCACAAGCATACGGGAACGTCAGCGTTTCTGAATCGCTCCGACCGTTTTTTTGCACCACTCGATAAACACATTGTCGCATGGCTCCAGCTTGCACCGGGGAGCCGAGTGCTGGATGCCGGGTGTGGTGGTGGCGGCATGACCCGGCTCCTGGCCCAGGCGGTTGGGTCAGGTGGTGAAGTGGTCGGGCTGGATGCCAACCCTCAATTGATCGAGTGGGACCGGCGTCACGTAAAAGAGACAGACGTGGCCGGACAAATACAATTTCAGGAGGGCGATGTGTTGCATCTGCCATTCGCGGATGGCACGTTTGATCTCGTCTGGTGTAGCCGCGTTGTTCACGGTCTGAGCGATCAAGTTGCTGGGGTACGCGAACTCGCACGAGTCGTACGACCAGGCGGGCGCGTCGTGCTGCGCGAGGGCGGACTGCCCACGCAGTTCCTCCCCTTTGACGTGGGCCTGGGCGATCCAGGCTTGGAGGGACGGCTAGGGGTTTCACACGCGCAGCGGTTCGCCAACTGGCGCGGTTCGCTGCCGAAGGGGGTTGCCTACCCCTACGGCTGGAGCCACATGTTGCGTGAAGTCGGGTTGAACTCGGTGATGCCCAAGAGTTTTTTGCACGAGTTCGCTTCGCCCCTTGAAGCGTCTCAAAAGGACTATTTAGAGGCCTGGTTGAGCGGCTGCCTTCACGATCCAGAGCATAAGCACCGGCTTTCGACCCAGGATATCTCTACCCTCGAACAGTTGCTCGATCCAGCGAGCCCACAGTATGTTTTCGCCCGCGATGACTTGCATGGTATTGTGGTCGAAACCATGTATGTAGGCTCTCTCTCGGACGGAAACCATGTGTGAGCTGTTTCTTGCAAGACAATGACACGATGGGTATGATACAAATCCCAACAGTATTATGGCGAAAATCCCACAAGTATCCTGGTGAGTAAACTATCTCGAACGACTTGCTCACCAGGTGACCATCACCCAGATTTGTGGAGCCCAGAAGCGCGAAGGAAGTGACGAACGGGGCACCTACATACGGACGACTTACCGTCTCCGGTTCTTGGACGGCTAGCCAAACAAGTCAAGTTCGCTCTCAAGCAGTTCATAGAGCACCACGTATGGCGCCTCCAGAAGCAGGTCTTTTTGTGTCTCAGGCTGATAGAGATCATAGGTTGCGATACAGGCTTGCAGGTCAGCCTGTGTATTCCAGAAGGAGTGTACTTCTAGCGCCTGCGCATCTCCGTCCTGCCTACACAAGATCTGAAGGCCACGATTCCCCCGCGCCTGGCGATACTGTTGAGTACAGTCTATCCGCAAATGCCTGAGATAGTTCGTCAGGTTCTCACTGGTAATTCGGCCGTGCCATATGCGTATCAGCATACTACTCATCCTTCTCCAGGTGAGATCAGTGTAGTCCTGGCCCCGCTTGCCAGGACCACACCGGTTTGAGAGAGGCTTTTACCTGGCTTGCTCTCGCGTCGATATCGGCCAGCGTTCTGGTGACTCAGGGCGCTCACGAGCCTCTGCCACCGTTAGAGCCCTTCCTCCAAGCCTCTTTCCATTCAGTTGCTCGATAGCGGCTCTGGCATCTTGCTCATTCAACATATCCACAAAGCCAAAACCTTTGCTCCGTCCAGTCTCCCGCTCCGTGACCACACGGACCCTCTGCACTCGACCAATCTGCGCAAAGAAATCACCCAATTCCTGGTCGGTTATCCGATATGACAAGTTTCCTACATACAGTCTCATGCTTTCTTGTCTCCTGTCTGTTCACGCTCTCCGCAGCAACAGAGAATCTCCTTGTAGAGCATGTTATTCCAGGAAAGAGTCTTCGCTGGCACACCGCTACCCAATAATGATATACTGTATCATTAGTAATTGCAAGCATCTTTGAGATCTTTTTCAACCGCATATGGCTTTACCTTATGCACAGGAGGAACATATGACGCAACCATTTCATCACGAACGCACTCAACACCCTTTACACCTCAAGAAGCAGGGAGCCACGCTTTTCAATCAACAAATGTGGTGTTGGGGGCAGGATATTCGCCGTGCAGAAGGCAATCTCTTACTCGAATATGGCTTTACCCGTCGGAGACCGCCAGAAGGGGTCGTGGGCAGCAGTTCCTATGTTCTTCAGACGCAAGAACAGCACACCGTTACCCTCTGGGGATTTGGTCTCTTTTACACCCATTCCCCCTCTGAGGGCATCTTTCTCAAACGGTATAGCTTCACGCCTCGCCTGGCTCTCAATGTCGAATGGCCTCTGGACGCCTGGGCACTGGATCAGCTTCCGGCGCTCTCGCTTCCATCAAGCCCGCGAAAATGTCAGGCCGTCAATTCTCTCCTCACTTCTTTACTCTCCTGGATCAGTGCCTACGAGACCTGGGTGCTTCAAACGCAAGGCCTGGCCTATAGCTATCAGTGTCTCGCCGCCTGGGGAGAAGTCGCTTGTCCCGCTGAGGCGATAGTGTCTCAATGGCAGCACCTTGCGGATGCCTATACAGCACGCTCCAGAGCTGAGAAGAGTAGGTAGAACATTTCTCGCCTCCAGAAAGTCTCAGCACGATCAGCTCCTCTCTCTCCTCCCACCTATATGAGCATCTGTTCATGTAATAAAGTAGTGACTTTTACTAGAAAATTTGCGCAAATAGGCTTATTTTCCCTTGACATGGCTATTGAATGATGGTACAGTGTCTCGGAAGTTAATGATATTGCGTATCATTAACGTAGCAAATTCCTTTTCTCTTTGGAGGATATATGTCACGTATGGAGAAGGCGTTGCAACCCAAACGCCGATTGTCAGTCAGCCGTCGCTGTTTTGGCATCTTGCTGTTCCTTGGTCTGCTCCTGCCATTGGCGGCCTGTGGAGGAGAGAGCCAGGCCAGCAACGCCAGCGGATCGAAAGTCGTAAGCGTCGTCGCGGGCGAAAACTTCTGGGGCAGTATCGCCACACAAATCGGTGGCAAACACACTTCCGTCAAGAGCCTGGTGAGCTCACCAACCGGCGACCCACACGACTACGAGAGCACCAACGACGATGCGCGTGCTATCGCTCAGGCGGATTACGTCATACTCAATGGCGCGGGCTATGATACCTGGGGTAGCAAGCTGCTGGATGCCAACCCCTCCGATACGCGCAAGCTGCTCGATGTGGGCAAGCTGGTGGGCAAGAAAGAGGGCGATAATCCCCACCTCTGGTATAACCCGGAGTATGTGCAACAGGTCGCCAAACAGATCACCGCTGACTATAAGGCGATTGATAGCGCCGATGCCAGCTATTTTGATCAGCAATATAGCGCCTTTGAGGTGGCTTTAAAGCCCTACCTCGACAAGATCACCGAGATCAAGTCGAAGTATGCAGGGAAGCCCATCGGTATCTCCGAATCCATCTTTATCTACATGACAGACGCCCTGGGACTCAAGGTGATCACGCCGGAGGCTTACTACACCGCCGAGGCCAATGGTTCTGAACCTCCTGCGAACACGGTCGCCGAGTTTAACGACCAGATTACGAAGAACGAGATCAAGGTCTTCATTCTCAATGTGCAGACCATCGATAACAGTGTCAAGAACCTGCAACAACAGGTGGCGAAGGCTGGTATTCCTGTTGTCGAGGTCTCCGAGACGGTACGCCCCGCCAATGGCAAATTCCAGGATTGGCAGCTTGCACAGCTCGACAAACTAGAGCAGGCCCTGAGCCAGAGCCACAACGGCTAACCAGAGAAAGGCAGTGATGACATGACAGGTCCAGCAGAGACAGAACGCGCGCCACAAGGCCAGGCAACGACCACACTCTCGCAGGAACGCGATGTGCGCAACCCCGTGCTTGAAGCGCATGGCCTGACGGTGCGGCAGGGAAGCCGTACCATCTGGCGCGACGCCACCTTCGCCATTCATGCTGGTGCGTTTGTCTGCGCGCTTGGCCCCAATGGCGCAGGCAAAACCACCCTCTTGCGCCTGGTGCTTGGTCTGATGCCACCAGCGCAAGGGGAGATACGCGTGCTGGGAGCGCAACCGAGACGCGGCAATCCCTTGATCGGCTATGTCCCGCAGAGGCGCACCCTGGACGCGCACCTGCGAGTGTGCGCACGCGATTTTGTCATGCTGGGCCTCGATGGGCATAAATGGGGCATTGCCTCGCCTTTTGTCACCCAACAACAGCGTCAAGCGCGCCGCGAACTGGTGGAGGCGGCGTGTGAGGCGGTCGGAGCGACCGGGTACATCAATCGTCCGGTCGGACAGCTCTCGGGGGGTGAGCAGCAGCGCCTGCTCCTGGCTCAGGCCATTCTGGGCCAGCCACGCCTGTTACTGCTCGACGAGCCACTGGCGAGCCTGGATATCCGCAACCAGTACGCCATCGCTCGGCTGGTTGGCAAGGTCACCCAGGAGCGTCAGATGACGGTCCTCCTGGTCACTCACGATATCAACCCGCTGCTGTCAATGACGCAGCAGGTGCTCTACATCGCACAGAAGCAAATCGCGCTCGGCACGCCCGAGGAGATTATTTCGACTGAGCGTCTCTCGCGTCTCTACCGCGCACCCGTTGAGGTCATGCGCGATAGCCGGGGGCGCGTCCTGGTCTCTGGTTTAGAGTTGGGAAGATGAATACTGACACAGAAGAGAGAAGGAAGGAACTTCAGACTGATGCTGCACACGATCAATTTGCTTCTCCCATTCCTGTCCCAGCTACAGGTAAGACACGGCCTGGTCGTAGCGAGTAGCCCGACCCTGTCCTGGAATCTGCTCGCCGACTTCGGGGAGATCTTTCGCTATGCCTTTATGCGCAATGCGTATCTCGCGGGGACGCTGGTGGCGATTGTCGCTGGCATTGTTGGCTATTTTGTGGTCCTGCGCGGACTCTCCTTCGCTGGCCACTCGCTCTCGCACATCGGCTTCGCGGGTGCGACTGCGGCGATCCTCGTAGGGGTGAGTTCGCTCTACGGCCTCCTGGCCTTCACCATTGGCAGTGGCATGATTATGGGATGGCTGGGGAAACGCTTGCAGGGGCGCGACGTGGTCACAGGGATTGTCCTGGCCTGGATGCTGGGCCTGGGGGTGCTCTTCCTCTCACTCTACAAGGGGTATGCGACCGAGGCCTATGCCGTGCTCTTTGGGCAGGTGCTCGGGATCAGCCAGCGCGACGTCATCATTACCTTGATCACGACCATTGTGACGCTCGTCGTCTTGTTTGCGATCTACCGCCCCTTGCTCTTTGCCTCTCTCGACGAAGAGATCGCCGAGGCGCGAGGTGTGCCAACCCAACTGCTCTCATTGCTCTTTATGGTGGTGCTGGCCCTGGCAGTGACCGCGGCTACCCAGGTCGTCGGCGTCCTCATGATCTTCGCCCTCCTGGTCACGCCCGCTGCGATTGCCGAGCGCCTGACCTCACGCCCTCCTCTCACGATTCTCTGCTCCGTCGTGCTCTCCATCCTCTTCACCTGGCTGGGACTGACGGTCTCGTATTATCTCCCCTACCCCGTGAGCTTCTTTATTACCACCTTTGCCTTTGTGACATACGTCCTGGTACGCCTTCTCCCCATGCTCCTACGCAAGCGAGGCGCGCAGCGCGAGGCTCTAGAAGAGCCAGGAGACGAGACGCTGTTCGCGCCACAGGACACAGAACTATCGCTCGCTCCTTCACAGGGCGCTTGACAATCACTAAAGATACAATGTATCATTAGATTATGACAGAACCGAGGAACCCCATACCACAACCGAGCCGTGCCACGCCTACTGTCTTGACACCGATTGACCCGGAGACCCTGGAGGGTGCGCGTTCTTCTGCTCCATCAGAAGAGCTCCTTTCCCTGGTGGTCACGATGTTTCAGGCCCTGGGCGACTCCACCCGGCTTCAAATACTGTACGCGCTCATGCATCATACGCTCTGTGTGCGCGACTTAGCGATTCTGGTTGGTGTGTCGGAGTCGGCGGTCTCCCATCAGCTGCGGCTGCTACGTGATCGACGGCTCGTCCGGCAATGCCGTTCGGGCAACATTATCTATTATTCGCTCGACGATGAGCATCTCGCGGTCCTTTTTCGCGAGGCTGAGTATCACGCCGATCACGTCTACCAGAATCTTCCCCCTCATCCCTACACAGGATGAAGCGAACCATTATGCCCTGACAGAATACAACGGCGACACGTCGCCAGGAGAAGAGAGAGACCATGCTGAACAACTTTTTTGAACCCAGGCACCAAAGCGATCCTCGCCTCGTCGAACAGGTGAAAAGCTGGGTTCACCAGGCACTTCATCCAGATGAAGATACCTCTATCATGGTGACAGAGCTACGCTGTTCCGAACCTGGATGCCCTCCCATTGAGACGGTCATTGCTCTGTTGAAAACAGCTCATCCAACCAGCCAGTACAAGATCCATAAGACCATAGCTGAAATCACGCAAGAGGATATTGCGACTCTTACACAGCCGACAGATTAAGCCCACTTTGAGGCTTCCACGAATGTGAAGATGTTCATTCCTTATGAGCAAAGAGAGGCCATATGATGGGGTCCCTCAGGTATAGCAATAGAATGTTCTCCCAGTAGACAAAACAGGCGTCCTTTGGATATATTAGGTATTACAAATGCAGTATACGCATGAGATTCAGAATCATTTTTCATGGATGTAAGTGCACAAAATAACATTATTGCAGACCCTCACGTTGCGGAGAGCACGAGACAGGAGAACAGGAATGCAAGCCGAAGAGCACGATATCCTCAAAAGGCTCAACTATATAGAAGGGCATATCGCAGGTATTCGAAAAATGGTGAAGGAAGACAAATACTGTGTTGATATACTGCGCCAGACATATGCCGTGCGTAAGGCCATCGAGAAGCTTGAGATAGCGATCCTCAGCGAGCATCTGCAATTGTGTGTTGTTGAAGGCATCAAAGAGGGCCGGGAAGAGGCTGTGATCAATGAATTACTTCAGCTCTACAACATCGCAGGCAATAAATAAGTGCCTATTGCTCTCTACAATGAGCTGTCTATAACTCGCTGCCCTTCCACGCTATACTTTTTACCACCTGTCTCGTCATTAGAGCAGAGTGTAAAACCTGAAACCAATGACAAACTTCATAGGCACAAGGTCTCATCCCCTTTAATGGAGAGAAGAGCAGGCAGCGAATAGGTATTCTCCCTTCCGCCCGCCCTCCCTTTTCTTCATACTTGCCTATTATCCCTTTTCAGTCTGAGTAATGTGGATGTCCAGAAACGTATCCCTCTTCGGCTCAATAAATACGAGTGCTGCCACATCCTCGCACGTGATGTCCATGAGGGTCTTATGGATTTTGTATCGATAGACAGGGCGGCCCTCATTCATGAGATAGATCATCGTCCGGAAAGGAGGGCAGTCAGGCGTGGTACAACGCATCTGCTTGATCAGGAGAGACGTATCCTCCTCAAGAGCAAGCAGATCAGTAACCCAGCGTGTCACTTGCTCCAGAAGCTGAGCCTCCCTATCGTTTGTCTCAATCAATGTGTCTCGCTGCATGTTGATTTCTCTCCACGAATGCATTCTTTATCATACAAGTACCCAGGCACTCTGCTTGACAAAATTAATGATACATTATATCATTAATTTTGAGGAAGAACAAGGAAGACATGGCAGGCATGACAGCGAGGATGCGTCTGCACATGGCAACCAGTCAGGATTGAGAGAGTAAGACTATGCTTGCGAAGAATATTCAGACCGCCTTTGACCGGGCCGGACAACGCATAACGCGCCCACGCCGCTTGATTGCGGATCGCCTGGCGGAGCTGGCTGCCAGCGGCACAGATTTCTCGATTGACAATCTATGGCAGGATCTGCGTCAACAAGATCCTCATTTTGGACGTGCGACACTCTATCGCTCGATTGAAGTCCTGGTCAAACAGGGATTGCTGGATCGAATTGCGTATGCCGATGGGACACATCGTTATCATGTCTGTCACGATAACACCCATTATCACCTGACGTGTGTTCAGTGTCGGCGCTTTGTTGAGGTCGATCTGGATGTCTCCGTTGAGCAGTTCGTCTCCGCATGTCACCAGACCGACTTCTCGCTCGAAGGGCTGACCTTGACACTCTTCGGACGCTGTGCGCAATGCCGAAGCCAAGCCTATCCTTCGTCACAGTTAGAGGCCTGTTCTCCAGGCGAACCTCCAGAAGAGATGAGAGAAGATGCTCCACGGAGAAAGGACCGCTCATGAACAGCAGAGAGAGCAATACTGATATCGTCCTCAACGTCATGAATGCGCTTGAGGTCAATGATCAAGAGGTTGTCGAGAGCTACCTGGCAGAAGCCTTCACCTTCTCCGGCTGGACGCCTCAACCACTTGGAAAGCCAGGCTTTCTCAGCCTGATCAGGCACCTGAAAGAGGGGATACCAGGACTCATATTCAACCTGCATAATATTCTGGAGGAGGACGAGACGATGCTTACGGGGACATTACGGATCTCCGGTTATCAAAGCCAGAGCTTTTCCCTGCAAGACATCGGACTCCCAGATGTTGCGCTCCAGGGACGCAGTATCGCATTGCCCTCCGAAGACGTCACCTATCGCTTTGAGCAGGATCAACTGGTAGCGTTCGCCATTGAGCCTGTACCAGGAAGCGGTCTCGCAGGGCTTCTGCATCAATTAGGGGTCGATCTTCCTGTCATCCAGTAGTGCAGGTCACTCGACCGGGAGAAGAGAAGACCTGTCTCCCTCGACGGGCGCAAATCCGTCGAAGATACACTCTTGTAAGTCTTTGGGGAGAGGAACATCACCAAGCAGACGCGCCTCAATATATTCGTAGAGCGCGAGAATCTGCTCATGTGTGTTGAGCGAGTGGAACCAGGTGGAGGTGCCGTCGAAGATGAGCAAGGCCACATTGGCCAGTGAACATGGTCCCAGGCACGCTGAAAAGGTCAGATGGACCTTGTTCCGCAGTTTGCGTCGCTCCCACTCCTGGTGATAGAGGTCCTCGGGGACGGGAGCGAAACCGCGCTCGGTCTTTCCACAACAACACCCATGTGCACAGATAAAGAGCTGTCCTCGTTTCTGCACTACTTTGATTAATTTTCCATCTTCTCGCACAACTGGCGTGCTTGTTACGCGCATTGAACGTTCCATCTGTTACCTTTCTGGACATACGAAAGAGAAAAACTCGTCGCGTGCCAAGGGAGGTCAACGGCACACGACGAGTCACGAAGAGCAAGAACTAGTTGGAGGGTATCTTTGTCTGCTCAGGAGTAGCTGGCTGCGTGCAGGTTTGGAGCTGTTCCGCAAGCCCGGCTTTCTCAAGATTTTGCCCGATGAAGACAGCACGCAACAAATCGCGCCGCTGCAACTTGAAGGGGCGAATACGCAAAAAGCCAGGGGTGAACTGGAAGACATGAATGGCCTGTGGATCATCCACAAAGGTCACGAAGCCCTTGGCACGATAGATCTCCTCGGGCAACTCACGCAGGAAATGCTCAAACCTGGCGCGCTCTACCGGCTGATCAAGGGGCAAGCCCACGGTATGAAGAGATTCATGAGCGTGTCCATGCTCATGATGATGCTCATGTGCGTCATGTTCATGCTCATGCTCATGATGATGCTCGTGTGCATCATGTGTGCGCTCGTGCTCCTCCTGATGCTGAGGAGCGGGAATATGCTCCAAACGCTTCTCTCCCAGATGCAGCGCGTGCAGAAGCAAGGCCTCGACGCCCTCTTCGGGTAATCCCTCGACGGCGGGAAAGACCTGCGCTTTGGGGGCATAACGTGGTACCCACTCCAGCAGGGCTTGGCGCCACTCCGGGTCGATTAAGTCACATTTGTTCATAACCAGGACATCAGCAAACTCAATCTGCTTACGCGCCAACTCCAGATTGCCTGCCAGTTCAATGATGCGCTTGCTATCCATCACCGAAATGATGCCGCCAACAACCACCTTCTGCCAGAGGAAGGGAGCCGTCAATTCGTCAAGCATATCTGCCGGATCAGCCAGGCCTGTTGCCTCCAAGAAGACCAGGTCAACATCTGGGCGGCGTGCCATCTCCAGAATCGCGGGGACCAGTTCCTCGCCCGCCGTACAGCACACGCAGCCATCGGTCAACTCGGTCATCGCGAGTCCCTCGTCACGGAGCGCCTCGCCATCGATGGAGACATCGCCAAACTCATTGATAATGAGACCTGGCTTGAGGCCCTGCTCGACGCACCAGCCAAGCATCTCACCCAGCACAGTGGTTTTGCCACTCCCCAAAAAACCGACGAGCACATACACCGGAATGCGCTGATCAGTACGCTTGTGTGCGAGCATGCTCATATGCGTCCTCTCTTTCTACTTGCCTCGTGGTGGTGTACACACAGTGACCAGTCCGCCCTCAGTGCCAATCGCGACATACTGATCGTCGGGCGACCAGGAGAGTTGGCTGATACCGGAGCCGAAGTCGGCCTGCACCAGTGGGCGGCGTGGACGCTCAACATTCCAGAAGATCACTTTTCCCTCGTTGCTGGCGGTGGCGATGAGTGAGCCTTTGTGCTGAAAGGCGAGCGCCGTAATCAGGTTGGCGTGCCCCTCAAGCTCAATGGGCTTACTTCCAGCTGGTCCCTTGCCCGAGCAGTCCCAGACCGTCGCCGTCTGGCTGCCACCCGTTGCCAGGTAGCGCCCGGTACTGTTCCAGGACAACTCGCGTACCTTGGTTGGATAGCCCCACATTTGCAGGTCTTCGCCGCTCTGGAAGATCCAGAAATGCACGGTCGCATCCTGGTCGCCGGTCGCGATATGCTTGCCATCGGGACTCCAGGCCATCGTCAGGATCGAGCCTTTCCACTCGAAGCGCTCCAATGGCTCATCTTTGTCGATGCTCCAGAACGTGAGGCTCCCATAGGCCGCCGAGGTCAGTACATTGCTGGCAGGCTTCCAGCCAATGTCGGCGATGGTGCTGCGATGATCGGGATACTCACGCAGCAGTTTCCCCTCCACCGCGTCCCAAAGACGGAGCTTGCGCCCAGCTGCCGTGGCGAGCAGGTTCCCCTGATGGTTCCAGGCCAGGTGCTCCACCCAGGCACCGCCACCAGGCAGCGAGCAGCGCTCCTCGCCCGTCTGCGGGTTCCAGAGCTTGACCTTGCCATCCTGTCCCACACTGGCAAGGACACTACCGTTAGCATTCCAGCCCAGCTCACAGGTTCCAAAGCCATGACCTGTTAAGGTATGCGCGACCTGCCCCGTGCTGCCGGAGAAGATCGTAATAGGACCACTGACCGAAGCTACCGCTAGCCAGCGCCCATCGGGTGACCAGGCCAGGGAATTGACATGGTCATCCAGGTGCGCCACCCACCGCTGGCTCGAGGTCGGATCCAGTAATCGCTTGGAATGAGGTTTTATGCCAGGCATGCCTTGAATCCTTTGTTCAACTGTTCGCGATTGAGGTTGCGCCCAATAAAGATCAGTGAGTTGCGACGGGGCGTGCTCCCCCAGGGGCGGTCAGGACGGCCATCGAAGAGCATGTGAACGCCCTGGAAGACATAGCGCTCCTCAGCCCCTTGGATACTGAGCACTCCCTTCATACGGAAGATATCGGGACCCTGCGTGCGCAACAGTTCGCCCAACCACTCATTGAGCTTACGTGGATCGAGGTCACCCGGAACATCAATGCCCACAGAGGAGACTTCGTCGTCGTGTTCATGCTTTGGCTTGTAGTCGTGTGCCACCACAGGGGTCAGAGGACCACGCTCAGCGCGCAGTTCGAGCTGAAATTCTGTGGGATGGTGCTGGGTGTAGAGGGCATAGAAACCAGGCTGCGCAATCGCGAGCGTATAGTTGAGTTCCTGGCCCTCCAGCGCCAATTGATAGAGGATATCTGTTCGCTCAAGCACTTCACCAGGGCGGCGCACCTGCTCGTCATTGGAGAAGAGCAGCACTGCATCCATCGTGCGCGCTGCTAGGTCGTCAGCCGTGGCATTCTGGACAGGCAGGAGCGCAACATTGATCTGCGGATCAGGGCCAGGCTGAAGCGCGAGCTGATACGTTCCCGCCTCAAGTGCATAGATGCCGCCCCACTCGAAGGGATACTCTGGCTCCATGAACTGGGGATCAACCTCCATGGCCCGGTCCAGGTTGAAGCCACCCACATGGAGGATCTTCTCAACATCAATCTCAGCGTTGTGCGTGCGGTAGATCTTCGCGGCGGCATTCATGCTCTTGATGCGTGCCTCAAGCCGGTCCACATCCTCGGGGGCAACCAGGTCGATCTTATTGAGCAAGATTACATCGGCGAAGGCGATCTGCTCCTTGACCTCGCTGCTGTCATCAATGTGCTCCCAGACGTGTTTGGCGTCCACGAGTGTCACAATGCCATCCAGACGCATCTTGCTCTGCATCTCGTCATCAACGAAGAAGGTCTGAGCCACAGGGCCGGGATCAGCCATGCCTGTCGTCTCAATGAGGATGTAGTCAAAGCGATCTTTGCGCTTGAGCAGGTTGCCCAGAATGCGGATGAGATCTCCGCGGACCGTGCAGCAGATGCAGCCATTATTCATCTCAAAGATCTCTTCCTCCGCCCCAATCACAAGATCCTGGTCGACGCCGACCTCACCAAACTCGTTTTCGATCACCGCAATGCGCTTGCCATGCTCGACGGTCAAAATAGAGTTGAGGAGGGTCGTCTTCCCGGAACCCAGAAAACCTGTCAGAACGGTCACTGGGACCTGCGTTTGTATCGTCATACGTATCTATCCTTTCTGTTCATCGTGCTTCCTGCTCAAGAGTGTAGGTATTGCTCCGAGCCTGATCTTCTTGTGTATGTGTTTTGAGTGCCAGATGATGGTGCCCGTTGTTGAGCAGTTCCCCATCACACGAGGGGTCAACCAGCAAGGAGGGCGAGTTTGGCTCTGCCGAAAGGGCCAGGCTCCAGATCTCCTGGATGGGCTGCCAGCCACAATGGCGATAAAAGGCCTTTGCCCGCGCGTTTTGCGCCGTGACATAGAGCTGCATATGCGAGGCTCCATGCTGTGCCGTCCAGTTCTTCGCCTCCTCCATCAAGCACTGCGCCAGTCCTGCACCCTGGAAGTCTGGATCGACATAGAGCGCGACCAGTTCCACCCAGGCGCGATGGCGAAAGAGGGGCGAGTCGAGGTGGTTCTCTAAAAGCAACAATCCCACAGGCCGCTGCCCCCTCCAGGCCAACAGCCAGAACGTGCCCTCGCTCTCATGCGTGCGCAGAAAATGCTCCCTCAATAAGGCTTGCCAGCCATCGGCCAGCGCAAACTGTGCATTGAGCGAGGCGTTATAGGCATGCAACGCGGCAAAGAGCGTCGCGACAGCCTCAAAGTCATCGCGCGTGGCCGGAGCAAGACGCAGACGTTCTTGTCCGATCTCCTGCAAACGTTGGTTCACAATCACATGTGGTCCTTTCCAGGGTCCAAAGTATCTCTGTACAGTGACTCAGGCACGTTGTGTGCGAGGTGGCGATGGGAAGCAGCAGGCACACCCGCTAGGATGCGAAACGGGACCGGAACGTTGAAGCGTGCTCTCACGCTCCTCCGCCCTGGCTCTGGCAGCCTTCTTAAAGGCAAAGCGCGAAAGCTGACGTACCGCTACTGTTGCGCACGCGGGACACCACGCCGTATCATCGGCCTCACGCACCGGTCGTAACTCGTCAAAATGAGTTCGGCACGTGGGACACACAAACTCGTACATCGGCATAACACAACTTCCTCTTGGTCTGCTAATGATATAAAGTATCAATAGCGAGATCTTTAGCAAGTATACTGGATACGGTCACGTTCTGTCAATGATACGCGATATCATTAGCAATCTCTTGGTGAAAAATGAGTACCTGAAGAGAACACCATTCCTGATCTTCATAGCCTCTGCCAGGAACGCTCACAAGGCGGCTCGGCAAAAAGGAATCTTACATAGCCGTCAAACAGTATATAGCAATTTCTTCGTAAATAAGGCGTAATATCAATATTGGCACCAAAAACCCTTGCTTTTCTCTCATGCGTATGGCATACTCTAAGCAATAAATGAGATCTCGTCTCATTTGCAAGAAGAGGTGGATGTGAGGCGGTATGAAAATTGCGCTGTTGTGGCTCCCGTCTCTGGCGCGTGCGCGAAGAAAATACCGTGCTGTCCTACTTTGGTCGCACTTTCCAACGGGGTCACGCTCCTGGTGACGGGGCCATTCCAGGAACAGGATCTGGGACTCAAATGCTCTCACTCAAAAGTGGGTGCGGTAGAACTGCTCCTCAATCACTGTGTTGAGGGGTCAGATGAGTACGTCGTCGTGGTTATGACGGCTGGTGTGGATACCTTCACTTCTGGTTTGTTCACACGCTTTGATCTGACGTTCCTGGTCGTTGAATCTACCAGGAATGCACTTGGTGTCTATCGCCAGCACGCTGAATATGCGTGCGGCTAGGACGTGAAATTGCAGGTCATCGCGAACAAGGTTGAGACCGAGGAGGATCTGGCCTTTGTGCGTGAGCAGGTGAAGGATGGTCTCCTCACCTGGTTTGGGCGCTCAGACTATGTGCGAGCAATGGAGAAGGGAGATGTTCTCCCGTTCACCTCCCTGGAAGCAGGCGCCCATTCCGCGCTTACAGCCATGAAGCGGGCTGTGGATAACTGTCAACAGGACTGGGACAAATTCTACCACCAGGCCGTCGAGTTTCACCGTCGAAACGCTCTTGCCTGGATGAATACATACCCTGGGGAAGATGTCACCACGCAGATTGCCCCTGACTTTTCCTTGAGCACATTGCTCACCTCTCTCTCGTTGTAAGTAGAACGACTGTTCTCCCCTCGCTTGAGCAGAGAACGTCAGCAGCAAAAAGGAGTTTCACAATGTCTCTCACGGTTTCCCCAACATTATTGGAGCAAGCCCAACAGGGTACTGTCTCGCAGAACGATTTTCTGGCCTGTATCAAGGACTCACTTCCCTATGCCTGGAATCTCATCGAAGGACTCGCGGGCAAGCTTCATCAGAGTGAGGCCAGCTTTGTTGACAATCAGACGCCACCTCCCAGCGAGCAGGCACGCGGTCAACTGCTGCGCGTCCTCGCCAGTGACTCCATGCGCACCGCTTTAGAGAGCCATTTTGGCGTCAAACTGGCGTTCCAGAACTGCCATCGTGTCGCGCTCTTTCAGAAGGACCAGCTTGACCAGGAGAGCTACCAAGAGTTCGTTTCGCCTAGAAGTCAACTGCTCAACCAGAGTCCTGAACTCATTGATTGCTAACGAAGCAAAAGGGAACACCTCAATGCCGAGGCGTTCCCTCCTCGCCTGTTTCTTCAACTGATGAAATTCTCCCCACCTATCTGGGGGGTTGCATATCCCCCCGAAACGGTGTACTCGTTTCGGGGGATATGCAACCCCCCAATGTTCAGCCGAACGTTGGGTCACAGATCACTGGCTCTATTTCTACGAGTGTAGCGTGGGCTGCATTGGGATCTTGAAGGACTGGCTGCTACGCGCAGTTTCAACAGCCCTTGATGATGGCGTGAGTAGGCTTTCCCTGGATTGTGTCCAGGACCATGCCCTTCCTGTGGATATCTACCGGCAAATGGCTCTGGATGCCTATGAAGGAGAGCAGCGACTGAACCACACCGAAGTCAACCGGGAACATGTGTGGCAGCTTTTGCAAGGAGGTGAACTGATCGCTCCCGTTCCCCCGCTTCCTCCACGTGAGACGTCTGACACATGGTCCTCGGCGCAGGCGCAGGCTTTGAGTACGACACAACCATCAGAGGGAACGGAGCCTGTGGATGTCCCGCGAGCGGCTAACAGTGAGGCTGTACCACCACCAATCAAAAAGATCCGCACGCGCAAGAAGGCCGAGGCAGCTTCTGGTGAAGCCGCAGAGCCAGGAAGCCGAATCCAAGTTGAACCAGCAGAGACACCCCCTGTCACTCCACCAAAACGGAGCCGAAAGAAGAAAACGGGAGACGAGACCGGTTCCCCCAAAGATCAGGGGTAGTGTTGCAAAAAAATTTGAGCGGAGAAAATGGAGCCAGTAATTACAGCACAAGAATCATTATTCTAGAGAAAGGGCGCACGTTTTGCATCTTTTACTAGTGAGGTATGTTTGTGTGTACTTCAATTTGCAGAGCTTTAATTTTTTGCAACACTACCTTCTCGCACGCCTTTCGGGTCCAGTGGTTTCAGAAGTCCCCAATTCCGTTCAGAAGTGTTCTAGCAACCCGTAGCTGCCTCCTAGACGCCGGATGTTTTGTGTCCTACTCTCTTGTACAGCAAGTTCGTATCCACATTGGGATAATCTCCCATCTGAATTTACAGCAGATGAGACCAATATCATCGCCTTTTGGCTGAAGTGTCTCAACCGATTTCACTTCTTTCAGCTGACGACGCTTCCAACAGAGGTTCCTCGCGTCAGCATAGGTCGCAGGGTTAGCCCGACTTCTCCGGTCGGTTCCAGATCATCGATACATTGTCAGCGGGCTTCACACCTCCAAGAGTGCCGCTCTTGGACGCATGCTGTATTGTTTTCCGACTTTGACTCTTGTGAGAGTACTTCAGATCGTGAAAGCAAACAATCAGTGAATATATTTCTGCCTGCTTGCTAAAAGCAAGCAGGCAATGTAAGTTCTCTTGTTCGCTTGTTTCAAGCAATTAGCCAAGCATTCAAACGAGCGCCTGCTCGTTTGCTCGATGCTCTTCCTTTTCGTCATGTATACTCCAGGATAGGTGATCGTTTTCTCTGCCCTCCACTTCTCAGGAAGGCGATGCTATGGAAGTCGAATATGTTGGAAAGCGTGCTCACCTCTTCCACCTGCTCCAACAGCATCCTGAGTGGACCCTCCAACAATATGCTGATGCGGTCGGCTGTTCTCAGAGCATGGTGTGTACCTGGCGACAGCGGTTTCGAGAAGCTCAAGCTCAGGGAACACTTGATGCATCCATCTTCTTTTCTCGCTCTCGTGCTCCTCATCACCACCCGCCTCGCATTGACACTGAAGTCAAAGAGCGGGTGCTTTCGATCCGCCAGTCTCCCCCAGAGCCGTTGCAGCGTACTCCTGGGCCGTGGCTATCCTGTATTACTTGCAACGCGATGAAGCCTTGCAGGCAAAAACAGCCCACTTGCCTCGTTCGACACGCACCATCTGGCGCATCCTGGATGCTGCGGGAGCCATTGAGCGCGACTCTCCTCGCCAGCGTTCTCCTCGTTTGCCAAGAGCTCCATTGGAAGAAGTGCAACTCGACTTTAAAGATGTTCCCACCGTTCCTGTTGATCTGCATGATCCTGATGCCCGCGCGGCAACACGTGATCGAAGTCTGCAATGCGGGTCGACGCTGGCACCTCTCTCCTCCTGCACGCTCAAGCTCATGAAGACTTCCATGCCGAAACGGCGTTCCAGGCGGTGGTCACCTTCTTGCGTCGCTACGGCTGTCCCAGCATCTTGACCTTTGACCGCGATCCTCGTTGGGTAGGCAGTGCAACGGCACGCGATTTTCCCTCGGCCCTGTGCCAATTTCTCTTGTGTGTTGGCGTGCAGCCCAACGTCTTGCCTCCCCGCCACCCAGAACTCAACTGCTATGTGGAAAGATATCATCGGACCTACAAGGAAGAATGTCTGTTTGTGCATCGTCCTGGAACCCTCGAAGAGGTTCGCAATGTCACCGAGACCTTTGAGCACTTCTACAACACGCAGCGTCCTCATCAGGGGCGCAGTTGTGACAATCGTCCTCCCAGCCAGGCGCATCCTGTGCTGCCCACCTTACCCGCGCTTCCAACCGTCGTCGATCCGGATGCCTGGTTGCAAGCAGTTCACGGGCGGACCTATGCACGACGTGTGAAGTCTGACGGCCGCGTGAGCGTTGATGGGGCCGACTACTACATCAAGCAGGCCTTGGCTGGACAGCTCATCACCTTGTGTGTCAATGCTGCCGAGCGCTGCTTCGAGGTCCTGCAGCATGAGAGTATCATCAAGCGGCTTCCCATCAAAGGGCTGCAAGGCCAACGCATGCCGCTGGATGACTACATTGCCTTGATGCAAGAGCGCGCCCGTTCAGAGGAACGACAACGCTTGATACACCTGCGACGGCGACACCTCCAAGCTCGATAATCTTTGTGTTTGCTTGCGGGAGTTGATTCGTCGAGGAGACTGCTGTCCGCTTTTCTGCTTGCTCGTTTCCTCTCTATCGCTTGATCGCCTGCTTTTCTCCCTGGTTGACCCTTCCCTCATGCTTCTTGCTCATGCTCTCGTGCTTACTCGTTTGCTTGTTGCTTAGATGCTTGTTTTTTGTCATCTCAAGTACTCTTGCAAGAGCTGAAGTCGGAAAACAATACACATGCCGCTTCGCCCTTCCATCGCTATCCAAATGGAGTCCTCATGGGCAACACTTCCGCTCGTTAGAGGGCGCACGCGAATAAGTTGACAATATCCCCTCGAGGTCAGATCTGCGGCAAGAAATGTTGCTGACCCACCAGCAGCCTGGATTGCCTCGACGACAGCCCTTCCCCGTTGCGCGTTGCGTCCGGTAATCACTACCTGGGCCCCTTCGCGAGCAAATGCTTCAGCAATCGCCTGTACAATCCCTGAAGTGGCTCCTGTGACCAGAGCCGTTTTCCCCTGTAAACGCATAAATCTCTCTCCTTACTTATAGCAATAATGTAGTGGACTTGTGACCCTTCCCTGGTGAAGAATCTGTCCTGCTTTGATGTGGCCAATGGTGTCATCCCTCGCGTCGCAGCAGTGTTTCTGCTGGCGGATGACCTCTGACGCCCGGAGTATACTGGAAGCGCGGAGAGGACGTCATAGGTCGAAAGAGCTATTGTTGGGAGCAGTGACAGCCGGGACCTGGCACGAAAGTTCTAGTGCGCAACTTGACGTTCCTGGTCAGTTGAAGCGAATGAGCAAGAATGCAGCCAATCAGAAGAGTCATGCCACAGTGAGAGGAACAGAGAGCTCTTTCATGGACAATGGCACTGCATGCATGTTCCAAGGAGTTGATCTGCTCATCGCCAAAAGGCAAACAACAGGGAGCAGAAAGGAAGAACGAGTATGGGCCACGAGAACCATAAACCTCACAACATCGCGCCAGAGCCGGTCCTACGCTCATCCCCTTATCCTCTGCTTGCGACCAAGTTTCTTCCCCCCGTATTCACCCATGAGATCGTTGTTCGCCCACGTCTCCTGGCCTTGCTCAATGCCGGCCTCCACCGACGCCTCATGCTCATCTCCGCCGCCGCAGGCTTTGGGAAAACCACGCTGCTGGCAAGCTGGGTTCGCACGTTTCCTCCAGACCACCCGCCAGTGGCCTGGGTGTCGCTTGACGCAGGCGACAACACCCCCCTGCAGTTTTGGATGTATGTTTTGAGTGCGTTGGAACAGTGCCGGCCCGGGCTCTCGCCTCTCCCCGTTGCCTCCTTGTCCGAACAGCCACAACCTTCCTGGCAAGCTATGCTCACGGCTCTCGTCAATAACCTAGCCCGGCAAAGCGAACCCTTGGTGCTGGTATTGGATAATTATGAGGAGATGACAGAGCCCACCATCCAAGCCCAGCTTGCCTTCCTGCTTGAGCACCTGCCGCCCACGCTGCGTGTGGTCCTCTCAACACGGACAGACCCTCCCTTTTCCCTTGCCCGGCTGCGCGCGCAGGCCCAGGTTCTGGAAGTGCGCACCGAGCAATTACGAGCAACGAGCGAGGAAATGACCGCCTTTCTGCGCCAGGTGATGAATCTTCAGCTTTCCGAGCAAGACAGCCAGGCAGTGGACGCACGCCTGCAAGGCTGGTGGGCGGGCATGCAGCTGGCAGCGCTTAGCTTGCAGGAGAAGGCGCACCCTACCGACCTGCTGCAAGCGCTCCAGGGAACGCAGCATGAGCTTTTCGAATACCTGGTGCAGGAGGTGCTTCATCGCCAATCAGCGCAGGTGCAGAGCTTCCTCCTGCGAACGTCCATCTTATCCTGCTTGCACACCTCCCTGTGCAATGCTGTCCTTGAGCAGCAGGATAGCCAGCACTTCCTGGAGGAAATAGAACGGGCCAATCTCTTTCTCAGTCCACTCGACAATCAACACCAGTGGTATGCCTACCACCCCTTCTGGGCCGCGGTCCTGCGTGCGCAGTTGGAGCAGACCGCTCCCGCAGAGGTGCCTGGCCTGCATCTGCGGGCCAGTCAGTGGTATGCAGCGCAGCAGATGCGCGGCAAAGCGATCCAGCACGCGCTGCAGGCGCACGAGTGGTCCTGGGCCGCGTTGTTGATGGAGCAGATTCCCCGTCAGGACCTCTGGAGTCAGCTCGAGTACGCGTTGCTCCCTTCCTGGATGGAGCAGCTTCCCCGCGAGGTTCTGCGTGAGCGGCCTCGTTTGTGCCTGGCCTCTGCCCAGAGCTTGTTCTGGATCGCTCCGCCAGAAGTCACCGAAAGCTGGGTGCGCGATGCCAGACGCGCCTGGACACAAGCTCATCTCCGGGAAGAACAGACACCCACGGCGCGAGATGCACACGGACCAGAGGCTCCACTCCATCTTCTGGGGGAAATCGCCGCCTTGCAGGCCACGATTGCGGGGTTCTATCATGGGGATGCGGGAGCAACGCGAGCTTTTTGTCAGGAGGCCCTGACCCATCTTGAGGAGCAGCAATGGGCCGCACGAGTCCAGATGGCGTTTGCCCAGGCTCGGGCGAACGTTTCTCAGGGGTATGTCGAGCGCGGTGTCCTGCAACTGCAGGCTGAATGGAGCCGGATCAAAGCGAAGGGCGATCAAACACTCGAGAGTATCTACTGGCGCGAGGCCGTCTGGGAAAGCACGATGGCGGGAAAACTCCACCAGGCATGGCAATTGAGCCAGCAAGCAATTCATGCACTCCAAACTCTTAAGGGACCTCAGCCAACGCAGATATGCTGGCCCTATACCTATCAAGCCAGGATCTTGCACGAGTGGAACCGATTAGAGGAAGCCCACCAGCTCGCGGAACAGGCAATCGAGCTCGGTGAACAGACCGAACTTCTGGCATTTTTACCCCTCGCCTATACCCTGTTGTTGCGGATTACCCTCTCGCAAGGGCGCTTGGAGGAGGCCACAAATGCCTCTCAGCAACTGGAATACACCTGGCGTAACTCACCGTCCCCCTATCGCACAGCGATCTGGAGCAGCGTCGATCAGATGCGTTTTTGGCTGGCAGGTGGCGATCTGGAGCAGGCACGACGCTGGGCGAGAGAGGTGCGGCAGGGAGATCCGCTGGACTCTCCGCTGGCACGGGAACGACAGAATGTTGCCCTTGCGTACTTACTGCTGGCCGAATCCCAGGCGGACCAGGCATTAAACTTGCTCATCCCCCTGGTAGAACGGGCAACGGTCACGCAGCGGTGGAACCATGTGCTGGAAATGTGGCTCTTGCAGATCCAGGCGTATCACATGCTTCAGCGGCAGCGAGAAGCCTTGGCTCTGCTGGCCCAGGCGGTGCACCTGGCGGCGCCAGAAGGGTACATCCGTCATTTTGTGGCTGGGGGAGCGGCCATAGCTGCATTGCTCTCCCAGCTCAGGGAACAGGAGCTTCAGGAGGAAGATCGCCTGTATCTGGAAACGCTTTTGCGTGTGTTCAACCAGCAACTGCCGGCCCAGCCAACCCATCTGGAAAGCGAGCCATCTCCAAGCCCACCCCAACCGTTGCTGGACCCGTTAAGCGCGCGTGAACAGGAAGTGCTCCGCTTGCTGGCGCGTGGTGCCTCGAACCAGGACATCGCAGAAGCCATGGTGGTCGCAACCAGCACCGTGAAGCATCATATTAGTAATATCCTCAGCAAACTTGAAGCTACCAATCGCACCCAGGCAGTAGCCCGCGCGCAGGCTCTTGGCTTCCTTTCTTCAGCCCCCCTTGAGTGAGAGCGTGCTTGCCAGAGGCAGGTCTATCAGGCAGGTCTAACCCGAATAGAGTAGGCTGACCAGAGAAGTCGAGTTGCGCACTAGCACTTTGGTGCTGGGTTCCATTTGTCACTTCTCGCCTTCCAATAGCTCTTTCGACCCATGACGTCCTCTCTGCGCTTCCAGTATACTCCGAGAGTCAGAGGTCACCCGCCAGAAAAAACGCTGGTGAGACTCGCTGGATGATTCTTTTCCTGAAGAAAGCAGGGGCGTTCTTCTTGATAATGATGAGGTATGTGAAAGGGGGGCACAGCGTATGTCGTTACTCACCAAAAAAAGAGTGCGGAAAGTGGTGGAAGAGGAGCACTGTGCGTTGATTGATGCGCTCCCCCAATTTGTGTGGATCATCCGACCTGATGGCTCTATCGCATACACGAACCAACGTTGGCGCGACTATCGCCGTCTGCTGTCCCAACGTGCTGAAGAGCAGACGGAGTGCCAGCATCCGCCTTTCGATGGCTGCCCACCCGTTCAAGACAAGCAGCCCATGCTGCCCCACGCGGACTCCTGCCCTGAGAAAGAGATCTGGCTTCAAAATCTCCACCCTGAGGATAAAGAGCGTGTCCTGGAACTGCAGCGCCAGACATTGGCAACGGATGAATCCTACGAGTTTGAGTATCGCCTCAGGGATGGACGCACGGGCGAGTATCGCTGGTTCTTATCACAGCATGTGCCACTGCTCAATGAAGCAGGGCAGATTGTCCAGTGGTTGGCCACCTGCACCGATATCGAGGAGCAGAAACGAGCCGAGCAGCAACTCAAAGAAAGCCAGGAGAACTGGCAGCTGTTGGCTGAAACGGTGCCACAGTTCGTGTGGACAACGACGCCAGATAACTCGGCGACCTACTGTAATCAGCACTATCTTGACTACGTTGGTGCCTCCCCGGAAGACGTTTTGGGCTCTGGATGGCAGCACTTCGTGCACCCGGATGATTTGGAGCGCACCCTGGCGGTTCGACAACACTCGCTCGAAACGGGGAGCCCCTATGAAATTGAATATCGTATCAAGGACAGCGAAACAGGGAGGTACCACTGGTTCTTAGTCCGCGCGCTGCCGGTGCGCGATGACGCAAGCCAGATCGTTAAATGGTTTGGCACCTGCACCGATATCGATGAACAGAAACGGACGGAGGAAGCCTTACGCCAGAGCCAGGAGACCGCGGGCGCCCTTGGGAACTCCAACATTACCGGGATCTATATCAGCGAAGGCGAGCAGATTGTGAACGCCAAAGACACCTTTCTGCGCATGACCGGCTATACTCGCGAAGACCTACGTGAAGGACGCATGAGTTGGTGGCACTTGACCCCTCCGGAAGGTCTGGCTCGCACCTTAGAGGCCGGCCAGGAACTGGCTACCCGGCAATCGCTGACACCTTATGAGAAAGAGTACGTGTGTCAAGATGGCAGTCGCCTGCCCGTGCTCGTGGGCAAGGTCGTCTTACCGCATTCCCCACCCCAAAGGATCGCCTTTGTGCTGGATAACTCGGCGCGCAAGGAACTGGAGCAACGGTATTGTCAACTTAAAAAATTTCGTTGATGAGCTTTCACTACTTCGATGCCAGATCAACCAGCATTCTCGAGCAACCAAGGCAAGAAAAAGGGCGCAATCCACACGTTGAGGCCTGTTTCTCTTCTATAAGCTCTACAATTTTAATTAAGTTGACAATACCGACCAGACAGACCCAGGCACCAAGCGAAGCGGAGTATGTGTCTCCCGTGACCCGAACCTGGCTGCACGCGCAGCTCGCTCCCACGATTGAGGGCTGAAGGTGCAGGTCCACCAGGACAGAGCAGCAGCCCGACGAGAGGCGCCGGTTCCCCAGGACGAGCGTCTCTCCATCAAGGGCCTGAATGGCTTGTTTAGCAGGATCGGCGTGCTGACCCCGAGGAGATCGTCCTCGAGATCAATGAAGTCCCCTTGGCGGAAGCGCGCGTCCGACGCGAGGAGGTCATTGGCCAGCCGCTGGCCGAAGCCCGGTGGTGGTCCTGTGCTCCGGCCAGTCAAGAGCAGTTGTGTGCCGCCATCGCGCGAGCTAGCAGGGGAGAAACCGTGCGGTTCGAGACCCTGGTTCAGTTCAGGGAAGGCCTGGACCGTCACCAGGACGTCGAGATCACCCCGCACAAAGATGCGGATCACCACATCGCGTACCTCGTCTATGTTGGGATCGATATCACCGCGCGCAAGCGCGCCGAAGCGGAAATCCATGCCCTCATCGATGCCATTCCCCAGCTGGTCTGGACTGGGTGGCCGGACGGCTCTCAGGACTCGTGTAATCAACGCTGGCGCGACTATACCGGCCTGAACACCGAAGAGGCCCAGGAGGGGGAGGGATGGATGCAGTATACGCATCCTGAGGACCAGCAACGCGTCCTAGAGACATAGCAGCGCGCCGTCCAGACCGGCGGGGTGTATGAAACGGAACTGCCTGCGTCATGGGACGACCGGGGAGCATCGCTGGTTCTTAGCCCGCGCCATGCCGGTACGTGATGAAAGAGGCCAGATCATCAAATGGTTTGGCACCAACACCGACATCGAGGACCGGAAACAGGCCAAGCAGCAACTCAAAGAAAGCCGGGAGCACTTGCGCGTGCTCGCCGAAATGGTGCCGCAGTTGGTGTGGAGCACAGGAGCGGACGGCTTGACGGAAGACTGGAATCAACGGGTTGCGAACTATTTCCATGCGACGCCAGAGCAGTTACGAGGGTATGGCTGGCGTCAGTTCCTGCATCCAGAGGAGTATGACACGTGCGCGCAGTCCGGGACCGCTCACTTGTAAGGATGGTAGCCGCCTGGACATGCTCATGGGAGGAGTGGCCTTTCATGGGGAGGTGCTCCAGGGCATCGGCTTTGTGCTGGACAACTCAGCCCGCAAGGAGCTGGAGCAGCGCAAAGATCACTTTCTGGGGATGGTCAGCCATGAACTCAAAGACGCCGCTCACGTCCTTGAAGCTGCAAACGCAACTATTACGAAAGCAACTGGGAAAGCAAGGCATCGACAACGCGGATCCCGTTCTTTCCCGGATGGAGGCACAACTCAACATGGTTACCCGATTGGTCGGAGAGTTGCTCGACCTCTCCAAAATTCAGGCTGGCACCCTGGAGTATGCCCAAGAAACGGTGAATCTGGACGACGTGCTCCAGGAGGTCGTTGAGATCGTGCAACAGATGCAGACGACCCATACTATCGTCGTGCATCGTGCCGCGTCCCCCCCGCTTCTGGTCGGGGATAAGGACCGGCTCGAGCAAATGTTGCTGAACCTGATCAGCAACGCGATCAAATATTCCCCAGGAGCCAACACAATAGAGGTGGATATCAAGACATCCGAAGAGGCCGTGACGCTCAGCGTGCATGATCAGGGTATCGGCATTCCACAAGAGCAGCGCGAGAAAATCTTTGAGCGCTTCTATCGGGCGGTTGCTCCACATCAGCGCGCCTTTCCAGGCCTCGGAATGGGCTTGTATATTGTCGCGGAGATTGTGAAATACCATGGAGGATCCATCACGATGGAGAGCGAAATGGGAAAAGGATCGACTTTTCAGGTGACGCTTCCCCTGAAAAGAACATAAGGAGCGCACATGTATACGTCCCAGCCACAGGCATGTAGTGATGTTATAGTTGTCAAGAGTATTCTCATTGTCGAAGATGATCCCATCCTTGGCAATCTCCTGCTGGAAGTGCTCCAGGAGGAGGCAATCTATCAAGGGCATCTTGCTCCGAGCGGCGAGATGGCGCTGATTATGCTGCAAACGATCACGCCTGATTTGTTTCTCCTAGACTATCATCTCCCTGGGATGAATGGGCTGGAACTCGCCGACCAGTTGCAGCGGAGAGAAGGAGGTGAGCACACACCCATCCTCCTGATGAGTGCCGATTTGCCACAAGAAAACGGCGCCCTGGATCATCTCAGAACGCTGCAAAAACCCTTTGATCTGGAGACGCTGCTGCAATTGATCGCACATCTTCTTGCATGAGAAGGACAAGAGTTTTTTAGCAGAAAGAGATGGTGATCGTATCATCCCTTTCTGGTAAGGGATGGTGATCCTTGCCGCCATTCCCCTCATTGCAGGTGTATGGCTGCGTTACGTCGGCCTGCTTGGCTGTGTTGCAAAAACACGAAGAGGAACACCAAGAACGGAGTTTCACCGTTCTTCTGCTGTGTTTAGATAGCCACTCCGAACAGTTCTGCGATAAACGCTACCTGTCTCAAGCTGTCTCCTTTGCTTACGCTTTGCATCTGTCCTTTTCTCATCATGTTTATTGCTTCATATCTCTGTAAAGTCTGCCAAGCCGTCTCGAACGAAAAGAAACCCATGCCTGGTTTCACCAATCGCTTCATGAAACGATGGTCTTGTTCGACCAGATTATTGGGATCTTCCGCAATTTCCGTGCTCCTGCTAGGCTGCGAGCAAAAACCGCTGACGACGCAAAATGGCGTTGAGCCGTACGGTGCGCTGAGCAGAGACTGCAACCACCTCTGGAAGTCGCTCAGCGAACGTGAGGCGAGGACACTGCGCATTCTGGCAACAAAACGCCGTACCAAAAGCTTCGGTTGAATGGCCCGTCTACTGCTTGGGAGATCACGAGGCGAACGAGTGTAGTAACTATGCACGCACTGACTTACGTGCTAGCAGGATGGACAAAGAGCGGTTGAACTGGTTGAATGACCACCGTATTCTCAACAACAAGCACGTGCTCGATTTCAAAACCGGGAAGCGAAAAGGGAAGATGAGACAAGAGAGCCACCTTGAAACGAAACTGGGTTGAACATGTTCTTCATCTTTCTTTACGAATCAGGGTTGTAGTTTGAGCACGGAAGTTGCGGAAGATCCAACTATCGGGATGGTGTCGGTACATTAGCCTCGCCATCAGTGTCAGCGTAAAACCACATAGGATCAAGTTCTCTAGCAAGTATCTTGCTCTTGTAAATATACTGTATACCTTGATCTCTGTCCTTAGGAGCAGTTATCAATCCCGCCTGGAAAACGGACACTTACTGAAAGCATTTCCAGGTAACAGAGATACGTCTCCTGATCTTGCTATCAATCTTAGTATATCCCTGACTATTGCTCTCATCAGCGAAAATATATAAAAGTAGCTACCACTGGTTGTGCTAGGTTCCCGAACAGATAAAAGCAGAGCAAGTAACGGTTGCAGAGATAATATATCCAGACAGGAGGGTACCTCATGAGCATACACTCCAATCTTTTTACTGTAAATGATCAGGCATTCCAAAAGTTTATTAACCAGCCTGATCAGCCCGTCATTATAGATTTCTGGGCGCCCTGGTGTGGGCCCTGTCGTGCTATCGCTCCTGTCTTTGAGCGCTTGAGCGATCAGTATCAGGGGAAACTGCGCTTTGCCAGAATGAATATTGACGAGAATCCCAATGCTGCTCAGACTCTCGGCATTCAAGCCATTCCTACACTGATCGTTTTTTACAAAGGGAACGTGGTTGAGCGCATCGCTGGTCCAAATCCTGCTCAATTGCAGTCTGTGATTGATCGCATTCTGGCGAAGATATCAGGCTCGGTTTCCTGATTGGCTTATAGTGCTCCATCCCTCAAAGGCGATAACAAAAGAGGCGACGCAAGTGGCGGCGCCTCTTGGGAGGCCGTCCCCAGATCCAAGGCTCGCTCGGTTGTTGAGTTGGGTCGTGGCCGCCTGCATGGCTTGTTCGATCTCATCGGCGTTGGCGAAGCTCTGGCCGGCGAGCGCATCACGGCGGAACAAACGCCACCAGCCTCCTTGCAAGTTCAGCCAACACGCGCCTTTCGGATGAAGACATGCTGGAGACGCGGATGCTCCGCCAGCCAGGTGTGCATCTGCAGGCTATTATGACTGCTCAGATTATCGGTAATGAGAAAAATGTCGCCAGCGGGGTTGTCCGTTTCGATCATTTTGAGCAATTCGATGTAATTGGTGGAGTTGCGCGAGGCGGCACACCGCGAGAACTCTTTCGGCTGATTGACTCTTTGTCGTTACCATGTTATATTAGTACCAATATAACATGGTAACGACACCTAAAAGAGAGAAATATGATGGGTCAGATTGAAGAAAATGCCAGTCAGCATGGACGGACTATTCCCGTTGAGCGGGTGCAAATTGGCGCACGCATGGAAAAGAACTTGGTCAAAGTCCTTAAGATATTGCTGAAGCGGTCGATGATAATGCCCAGTTGCCTCGAGAAGAAGATAGCAGTGCTCAAGAGGACAGTAGCTTCGTATGCGTTCAATGAAGGTGTGGAAACCTTCGCGGGAATTCTCAAAAACGAGCGCGGGACATGCCTCAAAACGCTCGTGGCGTTCAAGGAGTGTTCTGGAGAGAAAGCCTGCAACGTGCCGAAACTTGCCGACATCAACACCAATATAAACGGCTTCCTGTCGCAGGAGAGGAATGGTTCTCAGATCCGGCCGTGAGAGAAGCTTTTTTGCCATCATATTGCCTCTTTATGGGAGAAAAACACATTGGCGAGAAGATGACTGGTCGAGTTGACTCTGCCCATACAACCAGAGAAAAGGCCGTGGGTGGATAGGCAAGGAACTGTGGAGACGCAGCTCCCACAGACAGACCAGGGGTTCTTCACGGCCCCACAGACGTATCAGGGGTCCCACATCGTCTCCCCCACTGAAAACCAAGGGGTCTACCCACCTCTTCTAAAGGAGTCTTCAGTTCCCGGCTTGAAGGAGCTAATTTCAAGCTGCCTATCCATCTCCATAGTATCTCAATGGTATTCCTGCTGCAATCTCAACGACAGGACGCGGAAAGCATGATGCTTTCAGGAAGCAAGACCCTTCCCCTTTGCAGCAAACCGTCTCCACCTGGATGCTCTGTGATGGACGACTCGTGCCGAGACGAGCGAACGAGGGATATACCGCAGAGTTATTCGTACACGCTCGTCTCGTTTGCCAAGCCTATCACAGGCATCCAGGTAGTACAGTTTGCTGCACCACCCCAGGTGCCTCAACTCACTCACTCAGGATGCCCGCAGAGCAGAATCTTTCTTTTGTGTATGAGAAAGATCTCGTCTGTCCTCTTCTAAAGCGGTTTGATGCCCGCTACCAGGAAAGGCTTCGGGACCATGCTCAGCCAACTCCTTGCGCCATTGGTGGATAGAGGTATCAGAAATGCCTAGCGAACGCGCAATCTGCGTAATCGGTTTTCCACTCGTCTGCGCCAGCCTCACGGCTTCCCACTTAAATTCGGGCGGATAGGTCTTCTGCTTTTTCTGCATGATCTCGTTCCTCCTTCGAGAAGAGTATATCCGAAGATTTCACTACTCTACAAAAGTGAGGCAAGCTCAGCTCAACATGGCAGAAATATGAAGAAGAAACCTTCTGTTTGCTTCTTTGGGAAGTTCTCTCAGAAGGTTTCTCAACAGTGATACTCTATGCACTTTGCCACCACAATGTAGCTCATCGAAATGGTGCCGTAGTGCTAAACACTTACCGATATTTTTACTATGCCAGTCAGTTATGAATGAGCCCCTATCAGAACAGGTTCTTTCTGTTGGGTGAGGTAGTGTTGCAGACGCTCTTCTCCCCTGATACTCACCATAAAGGTCACAATATCTCCAGGCTCAATGACGCTACTTCCTCGCGGGAACAGCAGTTCACCTGCACGTCGAATGGAAACGACTAAGCTTTCGGCTGGTAACTGTGCATGACGCAAGGCAACACCAGCTAACAGCATTTCTGGCTCGATCACTGATTCTATCATGACCGTACCATCGACCATCCCTCGCATGCGTCGCGCGTCCTTGGCTATCGTTTCTCGGTAGAGACGAACGACATGCGAGACCGAGATCAACCCAAGTACATTCCTGGATCCAGTGAGCCCCTCCGCATCTACCACAGGTGCCCAGCTCACGCGGCGTGTGCTCAGCCCTTCAAGTGCCTCATCAAGGGTATCCTCAGGATAAAAGGTGAGAATATCCGATTGCATTGCCTCATTGACAAATTGATGCGCTCGTTCTTCTGGCGGGATACGCTCAATATCTGCAAGTGTTAACACGCCAACCAGGTTGCCGTTTTGATCTATTACTGGCGCACCGCTTTCAGCATGCTTTGTAAGCAGATCTTCTGCCTCCGAGAGGAACTGTCCAGGAGCGAACTGGAGAATGAGTGGTTGCATAGCCTTGCTGACAGCAAGCGTCGAAAGAAGCGGGAAAGAAAGCTGGAGCCGGTGTGCAGGTGAATCTGCACGGGTTGGCACCTGGCTGGTATACATCGTAGTGCCTCCAACCAGAATGGTAGCAATACCAACGGCAATCATCGCAGGAGCCAGCATAGAGAGGTTTCCAGTCATCTCAGCAACCATGAGCATGACCGCGAGTGGCGCATGCGCAATTCCCCCAAACAACGCCATCATCCCAACGATCACAAACGGAGCTGGCGTGTCGGGTATCCCTGGAAAGACGTGATAACAAAGACGCCAGAAGCATGCACCAACCATGCCTCCAATGACCATACCGGGACCAAAGATACCACCCGACCCGCCTGAGCCAATCGAGAGGCCTGTGGTCACAATCTTCGCAAACGGCAAGAGTAAAACCACCCACAGAGGAAGCGAGAGGAGCCCTTGCCCCATACTCACCTGAACCCAACCATAGCCCATGCCTAATGCTTGCGGCATCACCAAGCCAATTAAACCAACAAGCAAACCGCCGATGGCTGGCTTCAGCCAATTGGGAAGCTTGAGACGATGAAAAAGATGGGTGAGCCCATAGAAGCCGCGTGCATAGAGCAGTCCGAGCAAGCCACAGAGAACGCCAAGTACAACATAGTAGAGCAATTGGGGGGGTGAAGTAAAGGCGAGGTTAACTGGTGTAGAGAAAATGGGTTGCCACCCAGACCAGGCCCCAAAGACACTGTATCCGATAATGGAGGCCATGAGGGCGGGAATGATCGCCTCTACCTCCAGGTCATCTTTATAAAGGATCTCAGCAGCCAGAATTGCTCCACCCAAAGGGGCGCGGAAGATTGCCCCGATCCCGGCCCCAATCCCAGTGGCAAGTGCGATACGGCGATCCTGGGCATCCAGTCTGAGAACCGTTGCCAGGATCGAGCCAAAGCCTGCGCTGATCTGGGCCGCCGGGCCTTCACGTCCTGCTGATCCTCCAGTTCCAATGGTAATCGCTGAGGCCACCAGTTTGACCAAGGGGATACGCGCTCTAATCGCCTTCCCCCGATGGAAAGCACCAATTGCGGCATCAGTTCCATGCCCTTCTGCTTCAGGTGCCAGGCTAAAGACGATAATACCTGAGATCAATGCACCAAGAGTGGTCACGACGGGGAGAAGCCAGGGGCGCGCGGAAGACCAGAAGGACATTACAGCTGTCTGTTCTCCCTCCCCAGCAGGGCTGGGAGGAAGATAGCCGATAAGATGTCCAAGAAAAAGATCCGTTGCAAAGTGGATGGCAGCATAAAAGGCAATGGCTCCTATACCAGCCACGACTCCAATCAACGTGCTAATGAACACCCAATTTAGTAGGTATCGGGGGCTTTCAAAGCTGCGTGCCCCTCGCCTGATATAAAAAAGACGGCGCAAAAAGGTCACCATAGCAGATGAATTCATAAACGCAAAATCTCCTCCTGAAAGAGCATTCTTTCATTTTTCTCCAAAATATGAGTGGGCAGTCATTCAATAAAAGCGCAAAAAAAGAGAACGGCTGTCATCCTATGCAGATCCAATGCCCTGGACAAGCGTTTCAGCAATCAAGCTTGCCTGTTGAAGAATAGCTTGTTCAGACTGTCCAAGGACATTGGCGGAAAGCACGTAGGATTCCATAAGCGAGAGTATCATCAGGGCAGTTGCTTCAATATGAGGACAACGGATTTCACCGCGCGCCTGGCTTTGCTCAAGCATCAAAGCGATGGTCGCGAGGTAATCGCGTAGAAGTTTCGTGGCCTCGGCCTGGAAGGCACGGTTGACTCCATACAGTGCACTCATATAGACATTAAAGCTATCGCGTTCTTCCTGAGCAAGGTGCGTAAAGGCGCGGAAAAGACGCTCCAGCCGTTGTTGCAAGGTTCCATCGAGAGCGATAGCTGTACGGATAGCGAGAATATGATCTTGTGCAATATAGCGAAGCATAGAGAGGAATAATTCACGCTTGTTTTCAAAGTAGAGATAAATGGTTCCCTTGCCAATGCCCGCTTGTTCGGCAATGGTGTTGATATTGGCCTGATCAAAGCCTAGACGCGCGAATTCGCTTGCAGCCCGGCGAATAATATGGCGGCGGGTCGCTTCACGCATGTGTTCATCAACAACTTTTGGCATGGGCTCTCCTCTCCCCATCGCTTCACAAACAATGCATCAAAAAAATGGGCTATTGGTCATTTTTCCTTTCTGTAGTATAGGACAACCAACCTCGTCCTGTCAAGCCAACGATGACTCCATATAAGAGATGATATAGGTCGTTTCTTCCAGTGTGACAAAGGGAAATCTAAACGTGTTTGTCCATGTAGCGATAAGGAAGAGACGGTTGCCGAGGAGGCACAGTTAGGCGAGAAAACGAGCCACAAAGCAGCGCATGTATGATAACAGCTCATGCTGATTTTTTCGTGCAGGGGAGCCCTTTCCCTGGCACTGGTCCTGGCTCTGCCCATGGAGATTCCTCATCGCTCAGTCTTAGTGATTTCTACCTATGCCGTGGTCTTCTTTACCTTGCTGATACAAGGGATTACTTTGCGCTGGTTCCTCAAACGTATCCCTTCGTTACAAGCGTCTCTTCCGAGCGAGGGAGGAAAGCCTTCATCGGAGGAGCAGGTAGCTGAGGCTTCAGTGTAGTATCTGGTGATGCAAGCGCAATGGTGGCGCATACAGTTTCGCGAAGATGAGCAGAGCAGTAATCGTACTCACGAGTGCCCATAGAAGCGCATAACATAAGTCATCCTAAATTTTTCAGGGATGAGCTTGCCAAAAGAGCCCTCCCGAGAGACACTTGAGAAAACACGATTTTCCACCTCAAGTGCTCTGCAGGAAGGCTCGACATATCACAGGGCTCGACATGTCAATTCAGTATCTCAGTACTACAGCCCCACTTAGCGAGGTATGTATGTTACGAAGTGGCTTCGTAGGCTTCTTCTTTGTAGAAAACTGGTAACGTGGCAGTGAGCTTGTGGAGCCACCCCACGTTTTAAGTGGGGCTGTAGTACTCAGATAGTGTTTTAAAACGGTCGCGATGGGAAAGCTGGCACGAGCGTGGTGAGCATACGGTAGCTGGCAGAGAGCTTGATAAAGGCCTCACTGCTCTGTGGGAGCCCTCGTGATCGCGGCAAAGCCTCCTCCAGCGCACGATCCAGGAGAAACTGCGCTCAATGATCCATCGCTTGGGCTGAGGCCGCAAGCCTGTGGGAAACAATGCGTCCCAGTCCACCTCCTCCCCTTCGGGCACGAGCAGGCCTCGTTTGGGGAGCGTGACTGCATGGATGGTCTCAATCGTCCAGCCCAGCGTTTCTTTCACCCAGGTCAGAAAGGTTCCGCCGTAATGACTATCGCCCCAAATGAGCTGCAGACGGGGAAGCGCATTCTTGAGTGGCTCGAGCAGGGCAGTGCCGCCCTGGTGATCAGAGGCCTGGGCTCCTGTCACCTTCACAGCCAACAGATTGCCCTGCGTATCGACGAATGCATGACGCTTGCGGCCCCACGTTTTTTTTTCCGACGTCGTAGCCCTTTTCAGGACCCCGAACCGCACTCGTTTTGATGGATTGACTGTCGATGATCGCCGCACTTGGCTCTTCCTCTCGGCCTTGCCTGGTGCGCATCCGCATGCGTAGGGTTTGCAGAATACGATCCCAAACGCCTTCGCGCTCCCAGCGGTGAAAATTGTAATAGACGCTTTGCCACGCGGGAAATTCATGGGGCAGCATGCGCCAGGGACATCCACTGCGCAAAACGTACAAAATTGCATTGACGACCTCGCGTCGCGAGACAAACGGCTTGCGGCCCTGCAGGGATGGTTGAGGGATCAGGGGTTCCAACAGTTCCCACTGCTCATCCGTCAGATCGGAGGGATAGGCTTTCCTCCCCAGTGTCACCTTCATACGCCTTCTGCACTTTCTTTCTGCTTCTTCGACTCGTTACATCAACCCCTTTCTTCTTCCTCTCGGCGAGATGACCACTTTCAAACACTATCTTAGATCGTGCAAGAGAATTTGCCGTAGAAACCCAGGCCAGAGGCTTAACCTAAAAAACTGCCGTCAATAATAGCGATGCACAAACGCTCTACGAGGTCGCAGGGTGGCAGAAAGACAGACAGTTCTATTCATATAATCTGTATTTATAGCGAAGAAGTTGAGTTGAAACTAAATTCTGCTTTTTTGTTCTCCATGAAAGATCAGCATTTTTGGGGGTTGTAGACATACGCTCCTGTCTGTTCTTCTTATTGAAACGTTTTGAAGACCTCGCTTGCTCGTAAATGGCCCCCTTATTATAGCTATGAATGGCTCTTTTAACAGTTCCATTGTCGTAGTATACTGCTGCCATCGAGATGGTAGTAAGTGCGAAGAGTTGACAGATTTTAGGGCGAAGAGTGATCAATCGGCGCGAAGAGTGATCAGCTCATCTATTGCTGATGAGCAACATGGCTCTACAAGCAGATTTACCACTTTCAATAGTGTAAATTCATGAGCAAAAATTGCTTGGATTGTGAGCTTCTGCTGCCCTGTTCCGGCCTTTTTTGGGCTGAAGCAGGCGCGTCTCGCTGGGGTTCATGCTACTATAGCCCACTCATAACAGGCAAAAACAGGAAAATTCGCACGCGAATTGACAGAAACGCTTGAGAACGATCCGCATCTCAAGCGGCTTCCCTCGTCGCCAATAGTTGAGCTGATCACTCTTCGCGCCGATTGATCACTCTTCGCCCTAAAACCTGATCACTCGTCACCTTATTTACCAAGCCTTGCTTAAGGAAAACAGGCGCTGAAAAAACCTGAGATCCTTTTACTTCCTAACAAAAATTCATTGATGGAGACCCCTATGCTCGATTTTAGTGCAGTGACAAGCGGCTCTCAGACCCTGGCAGGCATAGCCGCTGGTCTGACAAAGACCGATCTTTATCAGCTTACCGATGAAACGATCAATGTAATGCAAGAGATCATTACTGATACAGTTGATGCGGACGTGACATTCGTGCCGCTAGATCCCCAGGCGAACGATACCTTTGGGAATTCTGAAGAGGCCGCCCTGGCGTGGACCCTGGGCCACGTGGTGGTTCACGCCACCGCTTCATCCGAAGAGGCCGCCGCCCTGGCTCTCGTGCTGGCCCGCGGTCTGCAGGTTGAGGGTCGTTCGCGTTACGAGACTCCCTGGGAGAGCGTGACAAGTATCGCTCAGGTGCGCCAGCGTCTTGAGGAGAGCCGTCGTATGCGTAAAGCTATGCTCGACGCGTGGCCTGACGAGCCTCACCTGGATACTATAATGACATATTCATTCTTCCCGCAAGCTGGCGAACTCAATGCCATTGGCCGCTTTATCCTGGGTTTATACCACGATGCATCTCATCTGGATCAAATGCGTGAAATAGTGCACCAGGCAAGCGCGTCTCGTGTGTGACATTGTTGTGATGGGGCGGCTAAAGTGGTTCTGTCAGAACTCAAACTCCATCTGGGCATGAGGGTGACACTTCTGATATGCTCGTGCTATTATTTTGACGGAATGAGGAACGTTGACCGATGAACTGCCCCAAATGCGCCACAGCTGAGACCAGGGAAAGATCAAAGAAAACCAAATGTGGCTATGCCACGTTCTTCTGCCCTCACTGTCAATCTCCGTTCAATGAGCGAACTGGCACTCCCTTTAACCATCTCGAATTCCCCACTGATATCGTCCTGCTGGCTGTCTTGTGGCGACTACGCTACAAATTGAGCCTACGTGACGTTGCTGAGATGTTTTTAGCGCGTGGATTTTCGTTCACTCACGAAGCCATCCGAGACTGGGAAGCGCGTTTTGCACCTTTGAGAACAGATCAGTGACGTGTCAAGCGGCAAGGGAAGGCCGGAAAATCCTGGTACATGGATGAGACGTACGTCAAAGTGCATGGGACGTGGTGCTATTTGTATCGAGCGATCGACCACGAGGGCCATCTCGTTGATTCCATGTTGAGCGAGAAGCGACATATGGAATCAGCTCAGGCGTTTTTCAAACAGGCGGTGACTGTAGTCGGCTCTGTTCCCGATCAGGTCACAACGGATGGCCATGCGTCCTATCCCCGTGCCATACGCGAGACGATGGGATGTGAGGTCATACATCGGACGAATACATACCTCAATAATCGGCTAGAGCAAGACCATCGTGGGATCAAACAACGATACTCTCCCATGCGTGGTTTCGGAAGCTTCACATCAGCAGCGCAATTCTGTTGTGCCTTCGACAAATTGCGCAACTATCTCCGTCCTCGCCGCACCATGGGCGAAGTGGTCTCACTCCTGGAACAACGGCAGGCTTTTCTCCAACGTCTAGCTGCTCTCCAGAGAATGATACAAGCAACCTCATAAGTTAACGAGCGAGAGGCGAGCATTCTATTCGTCTGAGAAGCTTTTCTGTGATCTCAGTTCTGACAGAACCGATGTTGGTGCCTCCAGATGGTGACGGCGAAACCAGACGTAGGCTTCCTCTCTCAGCACATCCTCCTGATGTTCGAGGGGGAGCACCTCAGCAACCAACCACTGTTTCAGCTCTTCACCATCGGCCACGGTTGATTCTCGGAAATCAAAGAGTTTGCGGATCTCTGCCCGGTGGTACTCAATGGTCCGGCCTTGCCAGGCATATTGCAGATACATCTCTGCAGGTACATCAACTTGGTCAGCCACAAACGTAATGACGTTGCCAGGAATATCATTTTTGAAAGTAGGAAAGCGCGCCTCACGCTGAAAAAATTTGAGCAACACCGCAAATCCCAAGCGTGTTGCTCCCGTCTTGTTCCCAACCTGGGCTAAGTCCCAGGCACTCAGCATCCAGTGTTCAATCAAGTCTTCAATTTCCCATTGTCGCTTCATGCGTTCGCTCTTCGAGCTCCTTTCAATTTATGAGACTGCGAGTTCCTTGAATCGTGAGAGTCGGAACTCGCGGCTTCTTCATGAATAGAACGAAGAACAGCAATGAGTACAACATCAGATGCTTCTCGTAGGCAAAATGGGGTCAAGTTCCTTTCCAGAAAAAAAGGCGGAACTCTCGATGAGGAGGGCAATTCCCTCTTTTCGTGAAAAGTATACCTGATATGGAGCGGCTTTTCCAGGCATCACAGCGTCAAATTCCACTCTTCAGTGTACATTTCCATCCTTCAGTCAAAAATCGGTCAGCCTTTCACTTAAGGTTCATAACATCCAGGCAAGAACTCTTCAACAATCCCCTGGCAGAGTTCCTGCCTGGATGTTATGAACCTTGGACAACAGCTGACCTCTGAAGTGCAGCGTGCATCCCCTCCACCCACGCCTCAAGCTTTTCGGGAGCTTGAGGCGTCTCTTCCCCTCTTCCATCTGATCAGAGGGAAAAACAAGGAGGCTCATCTGAGGAGGGACCTCACGACTTACTTGGAAGTCGAAGAATCTTCCTGGGCTGAGTGCCTGGCTTCAACGAGCGATAGGAGCCCTCCTGGTGTCTCCTGTGAACCTCTGGGTTGTAGAGCATCGGTGGCGGTGGATTCTCTCCTGATGGTACCCTGCTGAGCGTTTCTTGGTCGGTCTTCAACAATGCAAAGATCATAGAAACCATTTGTCCAGCGATTCGCCCGATCACTTTCTTTTTCCCACGATAATCTTTTATGCGGTCGTCGTAGGTCGCCAGACGAGGGAGCAAACGGCGGTAGATCCGTGCCCATTCACAGTCAAGCGTTGCTGCCCGCACAGCCATGAGATAAAGCATCTGTTTCACTGGACGCACCCCTCTGTGAGAGAGCTTAGTTCGATCAAAGGTAACTCCCGTTTGATGTCTTGTCGGTGCCCAGCCCAAGTAGGATTTGAGTTCACCCGCTTTCTCGAAATTATCAATGTGTCCTATCGTTGCAATGATGGTCGCAGCCTGCACAGGGCCAATGGGTGGCATCGAGAGCAAAATTTGTCCTTCACGGCTGGTCCTGACGATGTCTGTAATCTCCGTGTCGAGGCGTTCTAAGTGTCCCTGGACCAGATGCAATTCTTTGATTAACAACTCTTGCTCAAGCTTCATCCCACGTAAACGGTCCTTGTTGTTGATACCAATTGTCTTCTCGGCTAATTGCTGAAGACGGAGCAGATTAGCTTCTGAAGGAAAATATTTCACCCGCGTTTCTCGGAGTGCAGAAAGACTGGCAGTGGCAATGTCGTGCGGCGTTGGGAACTTTTCTCGAAAGGTAAGAGCCACTTCGAGATTAGGGTCGTGAAAAATTTGCGTAAACTCAGGAAAGAGTTCATCACAAATGGCGGTCAACTTGTTTCTCAGCCGTGTGCGCTGATGCGAGAGTTCATAGCGATGTTGCATAAAGCCTCGTAATTGCTGTGCGGCTTGCGTTGGGGGCAGAGTCCGTCGAACCAGCTGCATTTTCTCTTCAACCTGGGCACCTAGTTCTAATTGGGTGTAGAGCCTATTGGCCAGTCCAAGAGCATCGCGCTTATCTGTCTTCGTCATGCCTTTGGGGCGCTCTTGCACGTGGATGCGGTAGACGGTGATATCCCACTCCAGAAGGTACTGCTCAAGATTTTTGTGATAATGCCCCGTGTGCTCAATCAGGACCGTGGCTTGTTCAAGAGGCACGTATTCTCGAATGCGGTCTACAAAGGCAAGAAAGCCTTCGCGTGACTGCTCAAAGGCAAAAACTGGACATCCCTCGAAACGCTCATGTCGCTGGAGCAAGGTTCGTGAAAGAAAGCCTGCCACATGCCGGAATTTGCCCACATCGACCCCGATGTAGAGCGTTTCATGAGGAAGCATTGGAATGAGTGCCAGGTCTGGACGGACTTTCTTCGCGCCTGCCATCTGAAGAACCCTCCCACACGCAACTGGGAAACGTCACTATGCTGTGAGTGTTGGCTGAGAGAGGCCGGGAACTGTGAATGTGTCCTACCCAGTTACACACAAAAGGTCTGCACTGGCGTCCTCATAGGTTCATGAAGGATCGTAACACATTCCCCACTTAAGTGAAAAGAGTCGAATTCCAAATTTACCAAAGGGTTCTCCAGTTCCCACTTCTCAGAGTAGCGAGCTCTCAGTGCCTCCCTCAAAATGAGTATCGCAGAAGGCTTGGTTGCCTGTCAAGCTGGTCTGTGTCAGGCTGTTGTGTGTAATTTACCAGGTGTGCTATACTAGCAGCATAAGGGTCTCGTTCAGCTGCACACGTTCGCGTCGCAAGATAGCAGACGGCATGTGAAGGAGACCATTGAGAGGTGTTGCTGCTGTTGGCTCAGATCGCAGCAAGAGCGCGGTGGGCGAGCAGAGGACGCAAGAACCCTCCAATCCGGTGAGAAGTTTACACCTCTTTCAGCTTTACTCTGCCTCGCGCAAAAAGTTGTGGCGCACCCGTCGCAATCCCTACGATATGCGTCATCAAGTGATTCACATCACTCTGACGCGATGTTCTGCAAGGCCCCATCAGCGAGTGCAAAAGCACTCCGAACGGAAGGATCTGCAATGTCCGACTTCCGGACCCAGGTCATCCAGGCCAAGATCGTGATCCTCGCCAAGGACAATGTCGATCACGCGCTCGCGGACGACGGCTCCGGCTCGATGAACACGAAGGACGTCCGCACCGGCGGCCGCTTCCTCTCCGGCACCACCACCCGGTGGGCCTACACCGTCGGGCGCTCCATCGAGCTCGCGCGGCAGGCGGAGCGGTTCGACCACGACGGCATCGACTTCGCGATCTTCAACCACGGCATCAGGATCTACGAGAGCCAGACGTCCGAGGCGATCGCGCAGACGCTGCACAGCAACCGTCCCGGCGGCGGCACGGCGACCCACCTCGCGGTGGAGTGGGGCTACCAGCTCTACCAGCGCAAGGTGGCGGCCGGCGGCTACAACAAGAAGTTCCGCCTCACCGTCGTCACCGATGGCGAGACGGACCTGAAAGCCCTCCAGGCGACCATCGTCCGCATCGCGAACGAGGTCGGCGCGCAGGCGGGCAAGCAGAAGAACGAGGACGGGTACCCGTTCAACATCACCTTCCTGCTGGTCGGTGACGAGAACGAGATCCCGATCGACTTCTTCGAGCAGCTCGACCGCGGCCTGAGCAGGTTGACCGACCACGACATCGTCAAGGTCGGACGGCTGGAGAACGCGGAGATCAAGTCGGCCTAGCCGACCTGGTCACCGACAGGATTGAAGGCTCCCGTCTGACGTCCTGAGGCAACATCGCACCACGCAACGGGCACCCCCTCCTCCCCACCGGGGAACGAGGAGGTGCCCGTTGTCGTTTCACGGATGCAACGGAATATTTCGACAATCATGAGATAATGAGGGAGGGCTAAGATCCTGGCGAAAAGGTGCATTAGCGCACCTTTGTTCTAACTATTACAGGGGTGTGTATCCTCTTAACGTCTAAATCCTTGCAAGGCATAGACAATTTGTAGCGGTCTCACGACACATATGACATTCCAAACTGGATAGGTAATAACGTCCGTTATCGCAATTCAAGCTCAAAAAACCTTACTGCACAAAATTGTCAGGATCTTAGTCCATCCTCATGCTCAACCATCTTACAATCAAGCGATGGAGCGCTTCCCAATTCCGTAGTAGGCCATTATGCAGCATTTGCTGTTTTACGCCCGCTACCTTGCGGCTGAATAGTCCGTAAGCAAATGACAAAAACGAACCTGTTCATTGCGCGGTGAGGTGGGGATCACATAGCGGATCTCCACCTCATCCATCGTGACGACCACGCGGTCGACGAGCAATTCTACCAACTGCCTTTTCTGCTCAAAGGTGGCCTGAGAGAGGCCACAACGAATACGCTGACAAAATTCGTTGATCGAGCAAGTGATGCTGGCTCATTCCATGTACTGTTGGACACTCGCTTCAATCTGGTTCGCTTGCGCCTCCACTGCTGCCAACCGCTGTTCCACGTCTTGCCGCCGCCGTTTGTATTCTCCAAGAGGAAATGCCTCGGCGAGGTAAGCCTCAGTCAGCCGTTCCAATTGTCCACACAGGGTGTTACGTGCTTTGCGGACCTGTGTCCGGCGAGCTTGAAGTTCTTGCGGAAGCCATGCCCCCGCTTGTGCGCGCTGTAGCGCCTGTTCAATGACGACCGGGTATTGCAGCACTTCACAGAGGTCTTGCCAGACCAATGTATCCAATTGCCCGGCAGGAATATAACGAGAATGGCAGCATTCCTCTCGTCGAGAATGGATAGGCCCCTGCTTTCCTCGGCAGACATAGTAGGCATGTCCAGAACTCGTCCGAGCCAAACACGAAAGGTGGCACAGACCACAACTGACCAAGGCACGCAACAGGTACTGATGAGAGGTATTGTTCCGACGGGCAAAGTGCACATTGTCTGCCAATTTTGCCTGGACCCGATCAAATTGCTCTTGTGAAACAATCGCTGGCACCTGCCCCACCACAATCCACTCATCAGAGGACGTTTCTTGCGTACTGGATCGACGCCCAATTGGTTGCAAAGGGGAAAAACGACGGTGTTTCGCGACAAGACGTTCTCGACCCGCATACACCGTCCCGGCGTAAACCGGATTCCTCAAGACGTCACGTAAGGTGGTCAGGCTCCAATACGACTTTCCCTTGGGAGTAGGAATCCCGAGCTGATGTAAGTGCTTGGCGAGTTGCTCCAAGCCATGCCCGTCTTGCAGATAATACGCAAAGATTTCTGCCACATGGACCGCTTCAGGTTCTTGAAGACGGACTCCTGATGGATCCCGTGGATGATCAGGATCTAAGCGATACCCATAAGGAGGGCAACTCCAGGGAAGCATCGTCCCTGCCCGGAATTTTTGCAGACGACCTCGACGCATCCGTTCAGCAATGAGGGTACGTTCATATTCGGCCACTGCTCCTCGGATTTGCAACAGTAACTGATCGTGAGGATCCTGACTCATGGGATGCTCAACAAATTCCACCTGACAGCCCCCTCGCTCCAATTCCTCAACGAGGAGGACTTGATGCACATATTTGCGGGCGAGACGATCGGGTGCTGTGATGAGAACCCGATCAAAGGTCGCTCTTCCTACCTGATCTCGTAACCGATCTCACCCCGGCCGTTTGAGACTGGCTCCGCTGTAGCCATCATCTCGAAAAATCTGGACGTCTTCCCAGAACCAGTTCTCACACTGGCAATGTGTCTGTAATCGTTCCAATTGCTGCTCGATGGTCTGTGTCTGAACTTGGCGATGACCCGAAACACGAACATAGACTGCGATGTTCATCAATTTCCTCCTGAATGACTGACTCCTGTTGCGGAGCATTCGTCTTGCGGAGCATTCGTCCATCGCAGAAGGCATTGGTAGGCCTGATCCCAGCGGGAGAGGGCACGGAGATGCTCAACTCCCTGCCGACGGCACTTCCAGTGGCGCTGCTTCATCAGTCCCCTCCACGACGATACCTAATGATTTCTTCTCTGTTGAGAAGATACGAGGAGGGGACAAAGAACGTTCTATTGCGGATGATGTGCCAAGCGCCAATGAGAAAGGTGGAGCTGAGCATGACGGCTCATACAGAATTTGTCATTTGCTATCATACCATTTGGTGACACCTTACGTTGCGCTACCCCTGATACCCTCTGGAAAGCGTATACCCCTGAGTGGGATTTACATCAACTGCGCCATACAGCGATTAGCGTTCGCGCAGCCCATGGGTATACCGAAGTCGATCTTAAACGCTTTAGCGGACATACCTCTTTGCGGGTTGTGTTGCAAGAAATGCGAAGAAAACAAAGCGAGCGTGGAATGGCTCTCCTTGTTGAGCTTAGGCAACGCTTCCAAAGAGCCTAGCAACCAGTGCGACCTGCCCTCCCACATCGCCTTTGGCTACTCCGTGCACTTGCCCTTTCCGTCTCATGTTCATCATCTCAAAACCTTGCAGCGTTCGCCACGCTGTCTCGAAGGAAAAAAAGCCCATTCCCGGCTTCGTCAATCGCTTGATGAACCGGTGATCTTGCTCGATGAGATTGTTGAGGTACTTCACTTGTCGTAATTCACAGCTTGCGTGGATATATCCTTCTGCTTTGAGGTCATTAAATGCTTTGGGGTAGGCTGAGTTTTTGTCCACGTTGATGACACGAGGCTCTGTGGTATGAGAGGCAGCAAGCATCTTGAGAAAGAAGCGCGTTGCGGCGTGCGCATCTCGTGTCGAACTCAAAAAGAAATCTCGAACTCAAAAAGAAATCGAGCGTGTTGCCTTTTGAATCAGCTGCACGATAGAGGTAAACCCACTGCTTTTTCACCTTGATGTAGGTCTCGTCCACACGCCACGAGTCGTTCGTCGGCTTCACGTAAGGACGACACCGTCGCTCAAGCTCAGAAGCATACTCCTGCACCCAGCGATAGATCGTGGTGTGATCGACGTGCAGACCCCGTTCCAGCATGATCTCTTCAAGATCGCGATAGCTCAAGGCATACCGCAAGTACCAGCGCACGCAGAGCAGAATGATGTCGGTCTGGAAATGACGCCATTTGAACGGATTCTGTTCGATCATAATGGAAAAACTCCTCTGCTCTGCTTCAAATAAAGAAGAGTTTATCATCGCCTCTTCATTCTTGCAACACAACCCCTCCAGCTTCAGCAGCTCATTTATCAGGTCTCTGAAGCGATCAGACGGGAGGTGCCCACGGAACGGCTCTCCATACAAACGCTTGGCGGTCAACAAGGCAATCGCCATGTGCATTGGCACGTTGCTCCCTTGCCTCCAGGTGTTCCCTATGAACTTCAGCAAACCGCTGCTCTTGACTCCTCAAAAGGGGTGCTCGACATTCCAGATGAGGAAATGGCCTCACTGGCTCGCTCCATTCGCCAGGCTATGCAACAACTCCGTCCTTCCCTAATGCCCCCTCCCTCGAACTGATTCATCCAGTTCACAGCGCGTCGTGGGGCTTCCCATCCAATTCCTTGCACGTAGCTCATTGCGCATCTCGTGAGCCAGGCAATCCCTCTGTTCAAACAGCACTGAAACGGAGGGTAGGTGGTCGTGCTCGTGACCTCGATCGCGCTGGACGCAACTCAACCTGCTCTTCAACATGCAGCCTCCCACTGCTCATCCCCTGGGGCAGCCACAGCGGCGACACCTCCACTTGAGAGAAAATCCGCGCGGACCTCACCCGCTCTCGCCACCACGGCAGATCAGCCTTCTTTCTGCAACACAGCTTGTTTTTATACGACTTCAGAAATTGAGCAAGTCAGTCGATCTCTCTTTTTGGAGAGGATACTGATTGTATCAGTTTTTCTTCGTTCGAAAAAAATGGTTCCTAGCAGATGATAAGCGGAAGATACCCGAGAGAGAAGGAGCGAAAAAGATGGCAGATATTCCCAACTTGCCACTTTTTGATGAAGTCGCGGCATCACTACGAGAAAAAAAGAGGTATCAGAAGGAACTATCGGAGCAGGAAGTTGCTCAGGTGATGGAAAGTGTCGTTCGAAGTCTGCTGGCAGGACAAGCAAAAATCAAAGCAGTTGTTCCTAAACCAACAGTTCATATTGAGCATGAGGTCGGTACCGTTTCTGGGAACGTTCGTGTAGAAGCCCCCATAAAAGCCACTATTACCATTGACTGTGCTTTAGAGAACGATGTAGTTCCGCAACACTTGAAATTAATAGGATCGAATATTAAAGAGGATGCGCCATTGCCAGCAAAGCTTGCCCTGAAAGCTCTCAATCTGAAACAGAGAGTGAGTGAGAAACTGGCTGATCCTAATCAGGCTTTAGGCGCTGCGTTAGCACGTCAACTACAGTCAAGAGGGGTAAGGTTAACAGAGACGGGGTTGCATTTTCATGAGCGCATGCTGGTTATTGACTTAAAAGGTGAGCCGATGAGCACCAGTAGATAAGCCAGGTGAATGACGCGAGCCACATGATTTCAGGACGTCTTCGTAAGATGATGCATCGGCAATGCTGACAAGGTATGTGGCATCGATGGCGAGGAAACAAGCGGTGGGCGATCCCGACCGCTCGCTCATACTTTTCTTTTCCTCGCCATCGGTGCGATAGTACCCATTCCTTTGGAAGTGAAGCCGTTCACTCCGCTCCTCATCGACATTCACTGCCCCATTCTCTCTCTCAATTTCATACACACGAAACACGAAATACGCACAGCATTCACCCAGAGCGACCACCACCATTGGTCAGAAAACGTGCGGTCAGCAGACAATGCCTTGAGCCCCAATACTCGCCCTTGGATTTGCCATGCCACGAGCAGAGGAGTCAACCGAAGATCCCTGGGCCTAGTTGCCGGTTGTTCGCCATTATAGACGTGCGCGAGGCTATTGGCCAGCGTTTCAACACGTCCATTCTCAGACAGCAACTACTCCTCAACACAGCGCTGTGCCTCACGCGTCCCATAACTCCCGTCAGTATTCCCAATAAGGCGCAACAGGGGAGGGATCGAGAACATCGCCAGGAACTCGACTCTCCCTCCTGCTGACCCCTTTTTGCTTACCCTCTCCTCGCTTCCGGCGGACTCAACACCACCACTTGCCGATCCACAATCTGCACACCAGGACGCAACCGAATGGCGTAGGTCCGGCTGTTGATCTCACCGAGCACCTGCCCCTGCTCTCCTATACTCGAAAGAGGCACCCACTCGCTTCCCTGCTTGGCAAGTGAGGCCAAATGCTCCACCTCCCAGGGCAACGTCGACTGCACCCTCACCCCCTCTTCGGTCTTTCTCAATCGCATGACTTGTGCGACCCTTCCTTCTGCCAAAAATATGCCTCTATTGTACCTCATCTCGTCTCTCCCCTCATCCCCTGGCGGACACGGGGCACCTCCACCACACCGCACCATGAGGCACACACCCTCTCCACTGCACCTCGCACATCACGGCGTAGACGATGGCGAGACGACGACTGCTCCCCCTGCACCCACCACCACGAGCGGATGCGCCTGGCTGCAATCTTTCTCCCTCCCTCACACACCAATACCTCACCCAGGGCAAAAATAAAACTCATCAGATATGATAGGATCAAAAGAGAAGAAGAGAAATATGATGACAACGCAAGCCCCATTCAAATGGCGTCATTTTGAGGCAGAGATCATTTTGCTGTGCGTCCGCTGGTATCTCAGATATGCTTTAAGCTATCGTGATCTGGAAGAAATGATGGCAGAACGAGGTTTGCACGTTGACCATACCACCATTTACCGCTGGGTACAGCGCTACGCGCCAGAGTTGGAGAAGCGCTGTCGCCCTCATCTCAAAGGGACGACCAACTCGTGGCGCGTAGATGAGACCTACGTGAAGGTGCGCCGCTTCGGCGCTTGTGATGATTCCATCTCGAGGATGGCAAGGTTGAAAGCAGATGACCTTGAGGACGACTGGCCGACCTGGCGTCGAAAGACAAAGGGGAAAGTAGCATGCTTGTAAAGCGGCGGAACACGAAGATAGGTAGTGTAGTGCGCCGCAAGTCCTGTCCGCATGGTGAAGCTTGAATGAGTTGAACCCAAGTTCCCAACGATGTGTAGGTCATCCATCGCAGCCTATCTGAAGCGATGACACTGGAATACCTCTCAGACTTTCACGGAGAGGGAACGCTTTCTCCAGTGAGTGACCAGTAGTGAACTGGTTGAAGGGGACGAAATGGGCACCTAAACGGACTGAACGTCTCACAGGCACAAATGCGGGATCGCCTAAGGGATGAGAATCCGATGGCGACGGAGTTCCCGTAGTAGCCAAATGCCCAGGGTAATTCCTGGGACACGACGAAGGGGAACAGGGAGTATCGTCGGGAAAGGGACGCGTAATGCGGAGAGCCAACTCGGAAGAACGGCGAGAAACTGGAGAGCCGTGTGCTGAGGAAACCTGCAAGCACGGTTCGGGGGAGGGCGTGCGACACGAGGCCGTATGAATAGCTGTGAGACTGGCATGAACAGGATCTCACCTGGGGTTCTGCCCCCGGTACCCTACCAAGACATGCGGCTGGAGTAATCCGGCGGTGTGAAGCTCTTGGGACAATGGATGCCTCGCTTGTAAAAGCGGTAGTGAACCCGCGAGGAGTTCACTACGACTGCTAGCATCAAAGCGGTCGGGAACTAGGGTTGGATCGTATGGTTAACAGATGTGAACTGTCCAAAACGTCGTCACCGAAAACAAGCCAAAGACAGACGGAAGCTTGGTCGTATGCAGAGATGTTGTACCTTGGTCTTTAGGGAAGGAAGCCGAAGGCTCATCAAGCACCCCAGGGGAGTTCGAGGCTTGGTGGAATGGCAGGATGTTGCTCATGCCAGGAGCGCGGAGCAAGCGATGCCGCCAGGCCCGACCCTTGACCGGGGTGACCAGACTCGGCGCGAGCGAGAGCGATCAGGTGATGATGGTGCTCCTCAATGCAGAACCCTGGTCGCTCTCGGCGAGAGCCGCTCAGTCAGCCCGGTCAAGGGCGACATCGCCCGCGCTCCTGGCTTGCAGAGACGAAGGAGAAGAGAGTGTTTTCCCATATACCTCTGTTTGCATTCTTTCACATTGCTAGATAGTATTACAGATGGATAGGCAACTTGGGGCTAGCTACCTCAGAGGAGAAGCCGCAGACTCCTTAAGCCAAAGTGGGTATGGACTCCTTCAGCATCAGTGGGGGAGGCGAGCAGGACTCTTGATACGTCTGTGGGCCACAGAGGACTCCTAGTCTGTCTTTGGGTGTGACGCCTCCACGGCTTCTCGCCTATTCACCCACAAAGATATATTTGCCTCCTGGAAGGAGGATCTCGTTGATGAGAAAACGAGTGCAACAAGGACCTGCTCTTCATGCTGTTCCTCTTCTCAAGCATGAGCCGTTGTACATCGGCATCGATGTCGGCAAGGCGAAGCATGTGGCCGGCTTTGTCTCGGCCACCCTTCTGGAGCGCCATCAACGCTTTGAGGCGTGTCCAGCGCTTGCCTTCGAGAACTCGCGAGAGGGCTTTCGCGCCCTTCTAGAGCGGATACAAAGCTTCGCGCCTCTTGAACACTGTTTCATATTGATGGAAAAAACGGGGCATTACCACTTTGCACTCCAGCAATACCTGCAAGAATGCGATATCCCAGTCTACACGATGCATGTCCAAACAAGGCCAGCTGGGATGCTCAAGACGGATAAGCGTGATGCCCTTGGTCTTGCGAATACGTTGTACAACCAGTTACAGCTCGGTATCCAGGTAGCAGACAAAACCCACTTGGTCCGGCGAGCAGAGCCCCAACAGCAGCATCGGCGCAACTCAAAGGACTGATCCGCCATCGCTACGAATTGGTCCGAGAGAGTACACAAAGAAAGAATAAACTGACAGCGATCTGTGATGAGATTTTTCCAGAATTAACCGCTGTGCTCAAAGACCCAAATTTGCCCACTGCGCTAACCCTACGTGAGAAGTTCCCGACTCCTCATGCGATTGCCACAGCAAGTCTCATGGCACTGCAGGAAGCCAGGGGCTACACGCGGACACTCCCTGACAGCAAGCTCTTAGAATTGCAGCGACTTGCCGTTGGCAGTATTGGCACGAAGGATGTCATACGCCAACGTGGTCTCGTGCTTGAACAAGGCCAATTGATTAAAGAACTCAGGCTTTTGCAGGAGCATGTCGGGCAATTAGAGAGCGAGATCAAAACCATTGTGGACCAGGCGCGTGAAGGGAAAATTCTCCTCTCAATGGGAATTGGACCAATCCAGGCAGCCACGATCATTGCAGCAATTGGCTCCATCCTCAACTTTCCCAATGCGGGAACGCTCAAATCATATTTCGGTTGGGCGCCAATGCGGGAGCAGACTGGGACGACATTTGATCGAAGCCATCTGACATCCAGGGGAAGTCGGACTATGCGGCAGATGATGTTCCTCATTGTTGCAAGCGTCACCCGCCAGGAGACAGAATGGGCTTATCTCTACAAGCGCTTGGTCCAAGCCAAGTGTCCTTACGATGAGCATACTGGGGAGAGAAAAGGAAAGCTTCGTGTCATGGGTCGTGTAGCTGGACAGATGATTGAAACGATGTATGCCCTGCTGAAAATAGATGCTGAGATACTGAGTAAAATACCACCAGATCAGGAACCTCCCCCACCTATCCTGTATGACCCCGCTCTCCATCGCAGACACCGAGAGGGTCATTACCAGCCGCTAAAGTCATCTCCACATCCAAGTATCATCATGCTTCAACCAAAGTAAGATTCCATACACACAAAAGATTAGCATGCAAGAGCTTGAATATAATGGCCACGTTTCATCGTGTTACTTCTGGAGAGGTACTCAGGGGTCGCTCCCTTGAGCGATGGACCCGCCAAACCTTAGATTCCATATGAGTCAACCTTTAAGACGTAAGTGGGGGATGTGTGCGAAATCCTTCATATGCCTTTGAAGGACCAGAACAACTTTTCGTGTGTATCTGGGCAGGCCACATCCACGGGTTCTGACCTCTCCACCCACCAATAGAGAGGGTAAGGAAGCCTCATTTCACACGTGTGTGAGGGGACCAGCCCATGCCAAACAAGAAAACCTCTCCCGACCTCAAAGTATTGCCGATGCTTCCCCATGAGTCCATCTACATTGGGGTAGACATTGGGAAGCAAAAACACATTGCTGGTTTTGTTTCAAAAACCCTTTTAGAGCGCCACAAGCACTTCGAGAACTGTCCGGCCTTCTCCTTTGAAGCATCTCGTGAGGGTTTTCGATCATTTGTTGAGCGTATCCGTGACTATTGCCCACTCGAGCACATTTTTGTGCTCATGGAGCTGACCGGCCACTACCATAGGTCGCTACAGCAGTATCTGCTCGAGTTGGATATCCCCGTGTATGTGATGCATGTTCAACGCCGGCAAGCAAGCATGATTAAGACGGACAAGCGGGATGCATTAAGCCTGGCTAACCAACTCTACACGCAACTAGAATTGGGAGCACAAGTGACAGACAAATTACAGGCCGTGCGGCGTACTGTCCCTCCATCGGCAACTGCATCCCAACTCAAAGGCTTAATGCGTCATCGCTACGAACTGGTCAATGAAGCCACACAGAGGAAAAACAAACTGACGGCCATTTGTGACGAACTCTTTCCAGAATTAACCCAGGTCTTGAAAGATCCCAACCTGGCAACCGCATTGGCACTGCGCGAGCGGTTTCCTACACCTCATGCTCTTGCTACAGCGAGCTTCACAGCCCTTAGCGAAGTGAGAGTGGGGCGGCGAGCATCAGACGCTGACTTGCTCCACTTACAGCACCTTGCCACGCAAAGTATCGGCACTAAAGATGTAGCAAGGCAACGCAGTCTGGTGCTGGAACAAAGCTTGCTGATCAAGGAATTACGACTCATCCAGGAGCATCTAGAGCGGCTGGAAGGGGAAGTGTGCCAGATTGTCACGCAAAGCCGCGAAGGGCAAATTCTCACTTCCATTCCTCCGATCGGCCCGCTAGATGCCGCAACCCTCATTGCAGTCATTGGTTCCATTGCCAATTTTGAGAAGGCATGCGACCTCAAATCGTACCTGGGCTGGGCACCCAAGCGAGAGCAAACAGGGACTTCCTACGATCGAACCAGGCTTTCTCAGGGAGGATCACGTGAAGCGAAGAGAGCGATGTATCTCATCGTCTGGAGAGCCATTCGGACGGATACCGAGTGGTCGAAGCTCTACAAGCGTTTAGTTCCTCGCTTATGTTCCTACGACGAGAGAACGCAGTCTTACAGAGGAAAAGGGCGAGCAATCGGTCATGTCGCAGGCCGACTGATCACCCTCGCCTATGCATTGCTGCGGTATGACTATGAAGTAGTGAATCATCTGGCTCCTGGTACTGATCCTCCAGCGCCAATGCTCTATGACCTCGAAGTTCATCACCAGCACCGCTCAGGTCACTATCATCCTCTCAAAAGAAGACCTAGAGAGAACCGCATCGTACAGGTTGAGTCGTAGAATTTCTCCGAAGACAAAAGGGAAAGAGAGCCAGAGGCTCATCAAGCATCCTGGGAGCTTGAGGCTCGGTCGAAGTGCTCCCAGCGTGCTCATGCAAGCTGGAACGCGGGGCAAACGATGCCGCCAGGCCCGACCCTTGACGGAGAGGCTAGACTCGGCACGAGCGAGAGCGACCGGCTGCGGTAAAAACTCATCAATGCAGGACCCGGTCGCTCTCGGCAAGAGCCAGTCAGCCGATACCGTCAAGGGCGGCATCGTCCGCGCTCCGGCTTGCTGGTGGCAAAGGTGGAGCATGTCACGAAGAAGCTCCATGACATGCAGTAGTGGTCTTTTTTTCTGAAAGTTCTATATGCCTTACGTCTGAGGCTGACAGGCTTGAGCCAAAAGGCAGTGTGGATTGGTCCAGGGTGTGTCCCCTTACTCTGGCGCAGACGCTGTATCCACCGGCGTAGAGACAGAACCTACTCGATCCAGGTATGCATACGGAACGTGGTAACCCCGTAGTCCTCCCGAAAGGGATAGCCAACCGTGAGGACGGCCTATGGGACTGCGGGCAAAGGAAAACGGAGAAAGCGAAAGCCACCTGTAATGAGGTGGATAGGGATGACGTCGAAGGACAACATGATCCCGCGCGAAAGTGAGCAGACTTCCGTTTGGTCTTTCTTGACGAGAAAACTTGACGAACAGACATAGGAGGCAAAGCAGATGACAGCGAACACGTTTGCTGGTGCAGCTTCCCACAGCGTGACGAAATGGCACCAGATCAATTGGGCAGCCGTTCACCGCAATGTGCGTCGGCTCCAAGCGCGTATCGTCGTGCGCCCGTAACAGGCCATCAATTCAGCGGGGTCTCAGACCCTACCCCCTGTGGGAATGGGGGTTGCTCAGTGCCTTACTCCGAAGCCGAAAGGCTGAAGAGGACTAAAGCATGGCATGAGAAGGGAGAACGCAGGCTCCAGCAAGCGGGCGAGTCTCTCAGAGCAATTTTGACATGGTGAAAAGCTAGACTGCTTTAAACCCAGAACCGAGCGGGACAACGGGTACCGGATGGGAAGCTGGTGACGCCCATTCTCTCCTGGATCGCGATGATTTGCGCGATACATTGCGATACCCACCCAGGAGACGCACCCCCAATAAAGGGTGAAAGGTTCAAACAGGACACCTACATCAGAAGCATCTGGATTGACGGCTAAACGGGGATGATCCGAGTCTGAAAGCGAGCTGTCATAGGTGACACCTCGCTATGGTCGAGGGACCTGAAGATCAGACCAGATCACGGAGCGTCCGTAGTAGTCGATGGGAGAGGAACGACCCATCCACGGAACGCCGGAAAGCGGCGTGCAGGGCGAAGGGGCGCAGGTTTTCCAATGGCAAGGAACGAGAGAGGAGCACACAGTGCAAGAACCGAATACGTTGCTTGCGATACTTCGCGTAATGGCAAAAAAGCCAGCAGTCACATTCGACAAGCTGTTTCAAAAGCTCTACAACATTGAATTGTGGCTCCTGGCATATGAAAGTATCGCTCCCAAGCCTGGGAACATGACTGCCGGAATAGATGGGAAGACCATTGACGGTGCTGGTTTCAAGTTGATTACCGATCTGATTGCTGATCTAAAGGCATCGCGGTACACACCACGCCCTGTCCGTAGGACATATATCCCAAAAGCGAATGGCACGCCCAGGCCGCTCGGAATACCCAGTTTTCAGGAAAAACTGCTTCAAACAGTCGTGAAGCTCATCCTGGAAGCCATCTACGAACCCACATTCTCAGAGATGTCACATGGTTTTAGACCACAACGAAGTTGTCATACAGCTCTGGAGCAAATCAAGAATGAGATGTATGGTGTGAGATGGTGGGTAGAGGGAGACATAAAGGGTTTCTTCGACAACGTCTCCCACGATACCTTAATTACCATTCTGAGTAAGCGTATCACCGATAAGCGTTTCCTTCACCTCATAGGGCAATTCCTCAAAGCGGGTTACGTCGAAGACTGGAGGTATCACCAGACGTACTCAGGGGTACCCCAAGGAGGCAATCTCTCACCTCTACTCAGCAATATCTACCTGAATGAGCTGGATCAGACAATGGCGAAGAAGATCGCCGAGTTCAACCAGGGCGCAGACAGGAAGAGAACGAAAGAGTACCAACAAATCAGTGCAAAGGTCGCCAGGGCCAAGAAGAAGGCGAGGAAGACAGGAGATTGGACGCGCTACAAAGCACTCCGTAAGGACATGCTCAAAACGCAGGCCAAAGATCCTCAAGACCCAGACTATCGACGACTTCATTTCGTGCGGTACGCCGACGATTGGCTCGCAGGAGTCATCGGCAGTAAAGCCGACGCTGTGGACCTCAAGAAATGGTTAGAGACATATCTCAAGGAAGAACTTCAGCTAGAGTTATCAGCGGAAAAGACGCTGATTACCAACTCGAAGCGACGAGTTCGGTTCTTGGGATATGACATCAAACGTTGGGCTGGAGAACGCATCTATCGCTTCCGAACAAAAAAGGGCCAGGTGATTACGAAACGCACTGGAACCTATCAACTCCGGTTCCTCATGCCTCGGAACAAAACAATGGCGTTTGCAAAACAATATGGAGACACAAGGAACTGGCATGGCAAGCATCGAAACAGCTTACTCAGACTCAGTGAACTGGAAATCCTCATGATGTACAACGCAGAAATCAGAGGGTTTCTGGGATACTATGCCCTCGCCGACAATCTTGTTGAGGTAGCCGACAAAGTGCTCTGGCTCACTACGAGCAGCTTCTTCCGTACTCTAGCAGGAAAACGGCAGAGTAGTGTCAAGAAAGTAGCAAAAAGCCTGAAGAGAGGAGCAGGACGATATGTCATGACGCTGCAAAGGGAAGGGAAGCCAACGAAAGAATATGAGTTGGTCTCCTCAACTCGCCAACTCAAACGAGAAGGAAGCAGGTCGCGACAGATTGACCTCCAGCCCAACACATGGATGTACAGAAATCGAACGGAGCTAGGCAAGCGCCTCCTCGCTCATCAATGCGAATGGTGTGGAACAAGGCTCGGACAGATAGAAGTTCACCATGTCAGGAAATTGGGGAACCTCAAAGGAAAGGTCTCGTGGGAACGCCAGATGATTCAGCGTCACCGAAAAACCATGATACTCTGCGCTGAGTGTCATGACGAGCTACACGCAGGAACGTTGAGCGAGAAGAAAAAGCGAAGGGAAAACGGGAGAGCCGTCTACCCTGAAAGGGGTATGGGCGGTTCGGAGGGGAGTTCAGTGAGACCTGATGTAGCAATACATTAAGGCGCACGGTGCTTACCATACAAGGCAACTCAGGCCGGAAAATGGGGCAAGGTAAAAGCCCTGCAACGTTTGTTAACCCACTCGTTCAGCGGCAAAGCGCTTGCTGTCAGACGAGTGACGGAAAACCAAGGCAAGAGCACTCCTGGAGTAGATAAAGACATCTGGAATACTCCAGAAAAGAAGGCAAAAGCCATACAATCGCTCAAGCAACGAGGCTATCATCCTCAACCGCTGAAGCGGGTGTATATTCCAAAAAGCAACAACCAACAAAGACCCCTCTCCATTCCGTGTATGACGGATAGGGCTATGCAAGTACTTTACTTGTTGGCACTCAGCCCAATCGCCGAAACAACAGGAGATCGGAATTCGTACGGTTTCCGACCAGAGAGATCCACAGCCGATGCCATTGAACAGTGCTTTAACGTACTGAGTCACAATTACTCGGCACAGTGGGTGCTCGAAGGGGACATTAAGGCGTGCTTTGACGGAATCAGCCATGCATGGTTAGAAGCTCACATCCTGATGGAGAAGAGCATCCTCCACAAGTGGCTGAAGGCAGGCTACATCGATAAGCAGGTTTTCCACCGAACCGAAGAAGGTACCCCTCAGGGAGGTCCAATCACGCCTCCCACAATGTTGCAAAATTGAGGTTTCGTTGTGGAGAGGCGGATGGGGTGAGGGCGGTGGCGGGTTGACGCGAAACACCACACGAACCTGCTCCTGATCCACCTCTACCCGCTTGACCAGAGCCCGAATGATGTCTCGACGTGTCTGCCAGTCCGCCTCTTGCAAACCGTCCTTCACCCGCGCTGCAAAGGCATCGAGATGGCTCAAGATCAAGGTCAGTTCCCGTTGCAGTCCCTCATCGTCTTTCATCTGCTGCACGTGCTCCTCAAGCTGTGCGCAATCGCTCTCGCATTCGAGTCACTCGGGGTTCAAACTCCTCTTTGTCAATTACCCCTTCCGCATAGCTATCAATCAAGCGAGCAATCCCTCGGTGTACACGCCCCATCTGCGTCTCCATCTCAGAGCGCTCATGAGGTGCTTGCGTGTGCTGGCACAAGCGCCGTCGATACTCCTGCTCCAGCCGCTCTGGATGCTCAAGGAGACGGCAGACTTCTTGCCAGACCGCTTCATCCACCAGATCCGTTCGCACTTGTTTGTTCCAGCAGAGCCGCTCACCCCCAAATCGATAGGCATCTGAACCGATGCATCGATAATAGGCGTACTCACGAGGATGGTGTTTGCGCGCACTTGGACTGATGGGCTTGCCAGAAGTCGCGCATACCCACAACAGCCACAGACGATCAAGCCTTGCAAAAGATAACGAGCACCACGCTCAGACACACGCGCTCGCTTGCGATTTTCCTGCAATTGGTCGGCGACGGCATCAAACAAGGCTGCATCTACCAAAGGAGGAACGGGAATGTGGAACCATTGATCTGAAGGAACATCATGCACCGAATAGGCCTTCTTGGGCTGCAAGCTTCGTCCTCGTTGGGCTCGCAGACGCGGGCGAAGCGGCTCGACGGCCGTTTTCCCAAACGCAGCCTCACCTTTGTACGCCGGATTTTTGAGGATGCCCCAAATGGTCGCCCGATCCCAGATGGTTTTGCCTGTTCGGGTCCGCTCCTTGGCCGCATTCAATCTCCGCTGGACTTCCCCAATGCTGCAGCGATCTCGGCCCACCCACTGGAAGATGAGGCGGACCACGCGTGCTTCTTCCAACACGATCTCAAATCGTGCTTCACCTGCTCCATCCCAGACACTGACATAGCGGTAGCCGTAAGGAGCGCACGAGAGCACACTCACTCGACCCATCTGAGCGGCATGTCGTTTCCCTCGCCGACTGCGCTCTAAAATCTTGGCTCGTTCATATTCAGCAATCATGCCTTGAACCTGAAGCAAGAGCTGATCTTCAGGCGTTTGTCCCACTTCTCGATTGAGGAAGACGACATCCACTCCTGCCCGCAGAAACTCCTCGAGTAAGAGCACCTGATGCGCGTAGTTGCGGGCCAGACGATCGGGGCAGAGCACATACAATCGATCGATGCCGCCAGCGGCTGCGATATCACGAAGGCGCTCGAGAGCGGGGCGGATGAGGGTGGCCCCACTGTAGCCGTTGTCGACAAATTCTAACTCCGGCAAGAGCACGCACCCTTGGGCCGCAATCGCCGCCCGCAGGGCTGCCAACTGGCTTTCAATCGTTCTGGCTTCACTTTGTTGCTCGGAAGAGACGCGAGCATACAAACCGACCTGCACGATGGTCATTGAGCGCTCCTTTCTCTCTGAGAAGGTGGGAATGGTGGGACAGGGCCAAGATGCCGCTGCACAGCAGGGATGAGATGGGCATACGCTTGCTGAAGACACTCCTGTTCGAGGCGGCTGGGTTCAAACATGACATGAACCTCCAGGGTCTTCCGCTTCTTGCTCGAGGGGCGAGTGGGCTTGGGTGGTGGCTCCATCACACGTTACAGCATCCTGCGGGAAAGCACCTTCGCCAGACATCTGACACCGTAATGGGGCTCCTTTGAACCCATCACCGTAGGCAGCACGAAGGCGCTGGCGCGGGATTTCCTCCTGATATTCGAACTCTACCACTTTTTTTGCAACATTGTAGGAGGCGTGATTTCACCCGTGCTGGCAAATCTAGCCCTTGATGGACTAGAAAGCAAGCTACGAGCACTCCATCCAGGAGATCGCCAAAGCCGAAAGGCGAAGGTGAACCTGATACGGTTTGCGGATGACTTTGTGATCACAGGGAGTTCAAAGGAACTGCTAGAGCACGAAGTCAAACCTCTCGTGGAGCAATTCCTGAGGGAACGAGGGCTGAGACTCTCTGAGGAGAAAACCCTCGTGACGCCTATTGAAGACGGCTTCGACTTTCTCGGACAACATGTGCGGAAGTATCATGGCAAGTTGATTATCAAGCCAGCAAAGAAGAACGTGAAAGCGTTCTTGGAAAAAGTCCGGAAGGTCGTGAAAAACCACCAGGGAACCACAGCAGGACAGTTAATCCTGTTGCTCAATCCCCTCATTCGAGGGTGGGCAAGGTATCACCAGCACGTGGTTAGTAAGGAAATCTTTCAAGATGTGGACAATGCCATCTTTGAGATAGTATGGCAATGGGCCAGGAAAAGATACAACAACAAACCGCGACGATGGATCAAGGAGAAATATTTCCATGATCATGAAGAGCGGCATTGGGTCTTTTCGGGCATGGTGATTGGGCGAGGCGGCATGTGGGAAACGGTTCGATTGTTCCGAGCTGCCCAAACGCCCATCAAGCGGCATGTAAAAATCCAGGGAGAGGCGAATCCCTTCGATCCCGCATGGGAGGTGTATTTCGAGAAGCGTTTCGGCGTGAAAATGGAAAGCACCCTCAGGGGAAAGAGGCAATTACTTACGCTCTGGAAAAACCAGAAAGGGCTTTGTCCTCGCTGTCACCAAAGGATCACCAGACTGACAGGGTGGCACAACCACCACCAGATCTGGCGATCAAAAGGAGGCGGGGATCAGCTCGAAAATCGGGTGCTGCTCCACCCAACGTGTCATCAACAACTCCATAGCCAAGGAAATACCGAGGTGAAGCCGTGTCCTGAGTAGGGCATTTGAAAGGCTTGAGCTGCTTGAGGGGAAACTCTCACGAGCAGTTCTGAGGGGAGGGGACGATGGCAACATCGTCTCCTTACCCGACCAACAGAAAAGGGTTGTTTCGGCAGCACCTCGCTGGTGCCCTACTTCATGTGGATGCGGGGAAAGAGCGTAAGCTCCTACCTATGCATACGGAACGAAAAATAGTGCTGAGAGAAGAGGGGAAAGATATGGAGGCCAGTGAAATACTGGGGAGAGGAATGATCGTTATGCGATCAGTTTTCCTGTGGTTATCTTATTCCACGCCAGGAATCTGCCCTGTAAAATGGCACGATATTCCCTGGCACACAAGCGGTGCCTGTGCGGCTGGAAATGTCCAGTGATGGGTCCAAAAACAGAAAGAAAGCGTTGGGCCTGTCGCGCTGATTTGTAGCGTCGCATGTTCTTCTCTTGTAGCCGCGTGGGTTGGTGGGAATTTTCCGCTCGATGGTTCAAGCCTTTGTGCTGCCGATGCTGTACGCTAGGCAAGCTCTCGCGTTTCGCGGCTGCATAACTCTTCAGCTTATCAGTGAGAATGACGCGTGGAACGTATTGGAGTCCTTTCAGGAGTTTGCAGGAAAATCTCCTGGCAGCTTTTTTGTTTCGCCGGCTTTGCACAAGAATATCGAGCACATTGCCATCCTGATCTACTGCTCCCCACAGATAGTGCCTTTCTCCGCGGATCGTGAGGAAAACCTCATCCATGTACCACTTGTCGCCGCCGCGAGGACGGCTGCGACGCAATTCATTGGCATAGGATTGACCAAATATAAGACACCATTTCCGGACTGTTTCATAGGTCACGACGATTCCGCGCTGCGCTAGAAGCTCTTCTACATCGCGAAAACTCAGCGAAAAACGAAAATACAACCAGACAGCGTGACTAATGATTTCAGGGAGGAAGCGGTAGCCTTTGTAATGGGGAGCAGATGTGAGTGTATTCATGCAACGAAGTATGTCAGATATTCTGCTTTTCGTCAGCACAAAAAAGAGGGATCACTCAATCAGCAAGCTATCCCTCTTTCTTCTGTTGATGCATCCTATCACCTCTTTTCTTGCAGGTCTTCCTTTCCTCCCATGAGTGAGAACGTCCTGAGGGTTGTTCCGCCTCTGCGTCCTTCTGCCAGAGAATTGTAAGAGTCTTTTGACGTGTCACTCACGGAAGGGACCCGCTTCTTTCTTCCTCCCTTTCCTCCTCCTGTCCATTTATAGTATACCATATGTTGACAGAACTTGCTTTAAATATGCATAAAAATCAGTATTTATACATGAACGCTCTCTTTGTCGAAGACACCAGAAGGTATTGTCAAGATATCATGTGCCGAAGTGTAAATACCAGGATTAAACGGCTGATGCCCACTTCGGGGGCTTACCGCTCGTCTGCCTGGGCCAACATTGGTAAACGGTGATATAGCCCTTTCCAGAAGCGTCTTTCATTACCAAGAGTGAGTGTTGATTGTTAAATAAAATTTCGTTTTTTCGGACTCATAATTTTTTCGTCGGTATGCTGTCGATCCTCTTTGCAAGCTGATTGACAGCATATGATAACCGATGGCTCCTGCGTAAGAACCATTTTATGGTCTTTCTGACAATAATGGACTTTTTAAAAGAGCCATTCATAGCTATAATAAGGGGGCCATTTACGAGCAAGCGAGGTCTTCAAAACGTTTCAATAAGAAGAACAGACAGGAGCGTATGTCTACAACCCCCAAAAATGCTGATCTTTCATGGAGAACAAAAAAAGCAGAATTTAGTTTCAACTCAACTTCTTCGCTATAAATACAGATTATATGAATAGAACGGCTGTGTTGCAAAGAGAAAGCTGATCTGGTAGAGTGGACCTAAAGAAGGACCGAAGAGGACCTCTCATGAGAGAACAACATCTCTTCAAATGGCGCCACTTCGAAACAGCGATCATTCTGTTGTGCGTGCGCTGGTATTTAAGGTACGCTTTAAGCTACCGCGATCTGGAAGAGATGATGCGCGAGCGGGGTCTGCAGGTGGATCATACCACCATCTATCGCTGGGTCCAGCGCTACGCTCCCGAGTTGGAGAAGCGCTGCCGTCCTCATCTGAAGACCACGAGCGATTCTTGGCGCGTTGACGAGACGTATGTGAACGTCAAGGGCGTCTGGATGTACTTGTATCGCGCGGTGGACTCCCAGGGGAATACGCTCGAGTTTCATCTGAGCACTACTCGTGATACGCAAGCCGCCCAGCGCTTTTTGGGGAAGGCTTTGAATGCTTCCCACACAAGCATCCCCCGCGTGATCACGGTAGACAAAAACGCTGCCTACCCGAAAGCACTCAATGAACTGAATGCAGCAAGGGCTGTTCCGGCTTCGTGTGAACTCCGGCAGAGCAAATATCTCAATAATCTGGTCGAACAGGATCATCGGTTCATCAAACGCCTAGTCAAGCCAGGCATGGGCTTCTTTTCGTTCGAGACCGCGTGGCGAACGCTACAGGGATACGAGGTGATGCACACGATGAGAAAAGGACAAGTGCAAAAGGTGGACAAAGGAGATAGCCTCAGTCAAGCAGCGTTCATCGCAAGGCTGTTTGGGGCAGTGGCCTAAACTCAGCAAGATGGAAATACCTTTGCGTGCTTCTCTCGCTCTCATTTCTTGCAACACAACCCCTTTTGGTGATTGCCTTTCTCCCTGTGAACACACGATGTGCAGAAGAGGATGGTGTCCAGGGACACAACAGGATGCGAGCGTGGACGTGGGTGAGGATGTGTTTTCTGGAAGAGCCTACGATAGAAGATGGATGGGGCACGTCCCAGACAAGAAAAGACACGTCTGAGACGGCTTGCGAAGCGAGTGTGAAGCGTAGGGGCGTATGTTTATACCACTCAAACGCGAGGTGGCAGCAGAGAACGTCCCCAGAGAAGCCAGGAATCGCCTGGAGCTGGTGACGAAGCAAGGAGCTGAGATGACCCCAAAGCACCAGGAAATCATAGATGCGACCTTGCAGGCGATCCAGGCGCGCGAGCGGCAGTACTATCGTGTGCTCAGTCCTCCTCCTGAGGAGCCGTTCCGCACGCGGGGCGTTGAAGAACTGCGTGCGAGTTTGCTGGGCCAGAAATTGTGTTGGATTGCGGAGTATGTCGAAGGCTACCCCGCAGCGGTTCAACCAGAGCGACGAGAGCAGGAGTGGGGATGACGCACGGTTGAGATCATTGGGGGCATGCGCAGGGAGGTCTACCAGGTGGCATCCATCGTCTATGGTTCAGCGCTGGATGGAAAAACCTGGGCTTTTTCAAAGGGATGCTGAGTTTGCACTGGAGTGATGCTGAGTTTGCATTGGAGTGAAGTTGAGTTTGTACTGGAGTGTGCGGTGCATTTTGGAGGAAGCAAGCGAAAGGTGATATTTCTTGTGTCCTCCAGAAGAACGTCGCGAACTCATCAATAAGCCCTTTGCATCTACCAAACCATTGAGAGGGGGTATTGTCACTACAATAGGAAGTGTACAGGTGCTCAAAGGGGGATGCAGAAAACCAGAACAAAATGAATGCATCAAGTATGTTGTTCTGGTTTTCTGCATCCCTAGAGACTGTCATACTCATACCAGGAGAGCATGACAGTCTCTGGACCATATTTTAGAAAACCATTTCTCCTTATGGTGCAAGCAGTTCTGCGATCAGTTGTAACAGTGCCTCCAGGTCAAAGGGTTTCTGTAGTGTTCTGAGGTGATCCAGGGCACCGTTTCCTTGTGGCAAATCAGCACTCATCAGGAGGATGGGGCACTGCTTCCCCCTTTCTCGGCGACGCAGGTGGTCAGCGAGTTCCAGCCCATTCATCCCAGGGAGATGGTAGTCGAACAGAAACAATGCAGGCGTGATGGTTGAGAGCATATTCAGCGCGCTCTCGCCACTTGACGCAAGATAGCCTTGATAGGTCGTCTCATCCTGGAACGTTTCCAGCAGCAGGTTCCCAAGAACGGGATCATCTTCGACAATGAGAATACTCTTGACAATGCCACCCTCGCTGCATCCTTTTTGTTGGGAAGTCTCCATGTGCGTTCCTCATGTTCTTTGGTGGGGAAGCGTCACCTGAAAGGTCGATCCTTTTCCTGGTTCGCTTTCGACGGTGATCGTTCCCCCATGGTGTTTCACAATCTCCGCGACAATGTATAACCCCATGCCCAGGCCGGGGATTGCTTTCTGCTTGGGATCAGTGACGCGATAGAAGCGGTCAAAAATCTTGTCGCGCTGCTCGCGTGGGATGCCCAGGCCATGATCGCGTATTCGGATCGTGATCGTCTCTTCGGAAGCGGAGAGATCCACCTCGACGGTCTCTGCGCCGGGAGCATACTTGATAGCATTGCTGAGCAGGTTGGTGAAGACCTGTCCCAGCCGGTCTTGATCCCCAAGCAGGATGGCTTGCACGGTACCCCGCACCAGGATGGTATGGCTCGGGTTGGTTTGCTGCATGGTGTCGACGATCTCCCGCAGCAAGGCATCGAGATCCACCGATTCCTGCCGATACTCGAGCCTGCCCGCCTGGATTTTGGAGACATCCAGCAAGTCTTCCACCAGCCGGGTGAGTTTGTTGATCTGGGTTTGCATGCTGGAAAGCGCCGAAGCCTGGAGGCCTTGCTTCGTCAGTTGCCGGTGCAGCAAGGTAGTGTGCAGTTTCAGAGCCGTAAGTGGGTTCCTCAGTTCATGGCTGGCCATGCTGATAAAGTCATCTTTGCGTTGTTCGAGTTCCTTGCGGGCCGAGTTATCCAGCACAAAGGCGATCGCCTGGCGTGGCTGATGCTGTAAGAGGACCGCGCCCACAACCACTGGAAGGCGACTGCCGTCTTTACACACGTATTCTTTCTCATAGGGCGTCAGCGACTGCTGGGCATCAAGTTCCTGATGAGCCTCGAAGGTCCGATCCAGATACTCTGACGGCGTCATCTGCATCCAGTTCATGTTCCCGGCGCGCAGGTCTTCGCGGGTATAACCGGTCATGCGCAGATAGGTGTCGTTGGCATCCACGATCTGCTCACCTTCGATGATATTGATCCCGATAATGTTGGAGTTCATCAGGGCATTCGCGCGCTCCTGGCTTTGACGCAGGGCCTCCTCGATGCGTTTCTGGTCATCAATATCAGTGCTGGTGCCGAACCACTTGATGATCTGACCCGCTTCATCGCGGACTGGGAGCGCACGGGTTAAATACCAGCGGTACTCTCCAGTCCGTCCATCCTTAAGACGATATTCGTTCTCGTAGATTTCCCCTATTCTGAGTAATTGGTGCCGGATCGCCAGTGTCCGCTCAATGTCCTCTGGATGCACGAACTGACGCCATATATCGTCTCCTTCGAGGGTAAGATTGGCCTGCGTTACGTCGCGATAACGCTGATTCGTGTAGTCTAGACGGCCGTCGGGCCACATGGTCCACACCAGTTGCGGCACCATTTCGGCGAGCGTGCGAAAGTTCTGCTCACTGGTTTTGAGCTGCTGCTCAGCCTGTTTCTGCTCCTCGATGTCAGTGCAGGTGCCAAACCATTTGAGGATCTGACCGGTTGCATCGCGCACCGGCAGCGCGCGGGCTAAAAACCAGCGATACTCTCCAGTTCGCCCATCTCTGATACGACATTCGTTCTCAAAGAGTTCACCGGTGGCAAGGGATTGCTGCCGAAGCGCAAGCGTGTGCTCGGCATCTTCGGGATGCAGGAATTGACGCCATCCATAGTCCCGTATCTGCTCGAAATCGGCCTGCGTCAGGTCACAGTAGCGCTGATTACAGTAGTCAACACGGCCATCGGGCTGCGTTGTCCACACCAGTTGCGGCAGTGTTTCAGCCAGCACTCGCCAGTTCTGCTCACTGGCTTTGATTCTCTGTTCAGCCTGTTTCTGCTCGTCAATGTCGGTAGCAGTCCCAAACCATTTCAGGATCGTGCCCTGATCATCCCTGTGTGGCGCTCCTCTAACAAGGAACCAGCGATACTCCCCGGTCGTGCCATGGCGCAGGCGCTGTTCCGCTTCATAGGGCCTGCCGGTCTGGACGGCACACTGCCACCTCTCCAGGACACGTTGTTGGTCAAGGGGGTGGATGGCCTGGAGCCAACCATCCCCTTGAGCTTGTTCAGAAGTCATATTGGTAGAGCCACACCAGCGTTGGTTACAGTATTCACACGAGCCATCGGGGCGCATGATCCAGACGAATTGGGGGATGGTATCGATCAGGACACGGAGTCCTTCTTCGGCTCGTTTGCGCGCGGTGATATCCAGCCCGGTATAGATGAGGTACTCGACCTGTCTGTCAGCATTCAGATGCGGGGTCATCGTCACCGCAAGATCCAGATACCACCCCTCTTGTGGGCGTATCCTGGTCTCAAAGTGCACGATTTCTCTCCGACTGGCTTGTTCAATCGCTGCGCGTAATTGCTGCTGGACAGGTGGAGCATACGACCACCAGGGAGTGTCGGTGAACGGTTTCCCGATCACTTCCTCTCGCCGGAGGTGTGCGTCCTCTAAGGGGCGCTGACTGATGGCCAGGACCATCCCATCAGGGGTCAAGATCACGAGCCGGTCAGAGATAGTCTCCAGGACATCAGCGTAGAGCTGTTCGCTGAGGGGAACCATCTCCTGGCGTCGCGTTGATGTTCTCACTTCGTGGAACTGCAAGGTGAGTCCCCCCATGGTCGGAGCGAGCTGCACGTGCAGCCTGGTCAGGGTTATGGGAGACCAATACTCCACTTCGGTCGGCTCTCGGGTCTGCCTGGTCTTGAGCACTGCCTGATAGAGTGAGGGGCTCACGAGTTGTGGAGCACTGCGCCAGAAGGGGTTCCCCAGGAATTGCTCTCGTGATGCGCCGAGCATGGTCTGCGCGCTGGCATTGGCATACACAATCGTTGTGGCGTCATCGACGACAAACAACGCATCAGGAAGCGTCTCAAGCGTACTGAGGAGCGTGTCACGCGATGTGAGCAGGCCTGACTCGCTGCTTTGTGGGTTGAACATCATACTGTCTCTCTCCCTTTCATATGGCCCATGTCTCGGTGAAGAGGTTTTTCGCCTCTGACATCGAGCTGTATTGTTGTATGGTGGTTGTCGACCTACCTTCTCTTTGTGGGCAGAATTATCGAGTACAAGGGATCATCGAGCAGGGCCGTGCGAGTCCCTCATGTGCCTGCTCGGTAGAGGCTTTGTATTCTGGAGGGGTCACCTGCATCCAATTGATCTTTCGTTGATAGAGATCTTCCCGGGGATAACCGGTCATGCGTAAAAAGGCATAGTGGCCTCCACAATCACATCGTCTTCGCCAATGGTGATCCCGATACTCGTTGCGTTTATCAGTGTGCGCACCCGTTCCTGGCTCTGGCGCAGGGCCTCTTCAGTCTGTTCGGTCCACTTTAAACATCGATGTCTGTACATGTGAAATCCAATGCGGAATCGTCCCCTGCGCATCTTTGCAGGGAATCCTTCGAGCGTGGCGCACACTGCCAAACAGCTTGCCAGGCAGTTCGTGCTTGCTTGCCCCAAGCATGGTGGCGGCTCTTGTATTAACCTACTGGATCATGGCTCTCTGATCTAGAAAGATCGGCGCATCAGGAGGCGTATCCAGCGGAGCAATGAGTTTCAGGGAGAGCGCAGACGAATTGCCCGAGGGTACATCCTCATCTATAAAGCGTTAGGTAGTCAACTGCTCTCATTATTGTGTGCTTGTTTGGCTGCATCCATCGCTATGATGCTCATGGTGGCAGCAGCCAGCAAGACATCCTTTAAGAGAAACTCACCATACAGGGTGAACACGGGAAATCCGGTCACTGCTGGCGCAATCACAAAAATGGTCAGTGTTCCAGTACACAAGACCAGGCAAAGCAGGCCGACGTAACGCAGCCATACACCTGCAATGAGGGGAATGGCGGCAAGGATCACCATCCCTTACCAGAAAGGGATGATATGATCACCATCTCTTTCTGCTAAAAAACTCTTGTCCTTCTCATGCAAGAAGATGTGCGATCAATTGCAGCAGCGTCTCCAGATCAAAGGGTTTTTGCAGCGTTCTGAGATGATCCAGGGCGCCGTTTTCTTGTGGCAAATCGGCACTCATCAGGAGGATGGGTGTGTGCTCACCTCCTTCTCTCCGCTGCAACTGGTCGGCGAGTTCCAGCCCATTCATCCCAGGGAGATGATAGTCTAGGAGAAACAAATCAGGCGTGATCGTTTGCAGCATAATCAGCGCCATCTCGCCGCTCGGAGCAAGATGCCCTTGATAGATTGCCTCCTCCTGGAGCACTTCCAGCAGGAGATTGCCAAGGATGGGATCATCTTCGACAATGAGAATACTCTTGACAACTATAACATCACTACATGCTTGTGGCTGGGACGTATACATGTGCGCTCCTTATGTTCTTTTCAGGGGAAGCGTCACCTGAAAAGTCGATCCTTTTCCCATTTCGCTCTCCATCGTGATGGATCCTCCATGGTATTTCACAATCTCCGCGACAATATACAAGCCCATTCCGAGGCCTGGAAAGGCGCGCTGATGTGGAGCAACCGCCCGATAGAAGCGCTCAAAGATTTTCTCGCGCTGCTCTTGTGGAATGCCGATACCCTGATCATGCACGCTGAGCGTCACGGCCTTTTCGGATGTCTTGATATCCACCTCTATTGTGTTGGCTCCTGGGGAATATTTGATCGCGTTGCTGATCAGGTTCAGCAACATTTGCTCGAGCCGGTCCTTATCCCCGACCAGAAGCGGGGGGGACGCGGCACGATGCACGACGATGGTATGGGTCGTCTGCATCTGCTGCACGATCTCAACGACCTCCTGGAGCACGTCGTCCAGATTCACCGTTTCTTGGGCATACTCCAGGGTGCCAGCCTGAATTTTGGAGAGGTCGAGCAACTCTCCGACCAATCGGGTAACCATGTTGAGTTGTGCCTCCATCCGGGAAAGAACGGGATCCGCGTTGTCGATGCCTTGCTTTCCCAGTTGCTTTCGTAATAGTTGCGTTTGCAGCTTCAAGGACGTGAGCGGTGTCTTGAGTTCATGGCTGACCATCCCTAGAAAGTGATCTTTGCGCTGCTCCAGCTCCTTGCGGGCTGAGTTGTCCAGCACAAAGCCGATGCCCTGGAGCACCTCCCCATGAAAGGCCACTCCTCCCATGAGCACGTCCAGGCGGCTACCATCCTTACACACGAGTTCGGCTTCAAAGGGCGTGGTATCTTGCTGCACGACCAGTTCCTGGTGCGCTTGCTGGAACAGCGAGGGCTTCGAGGTTGGCAGGGTGAAACTGCCCCAGTTGATACACCGCCGGCACAGCTCGTCCCGGTTATAGCCCGTCATCCTCAGGAAGGTGTTGTTCCCTTCCACCACCACGTCGCCTTCGGCGAAAAAGATCCCGATCACGCTGGAATTCATGAGATGGTTCACGCGTTCCTGGCTCTGGTGCAAGGCGTCCTCGGTTTGTTTCTGCCTCTGAATATCGGTGCAGGTGTCAACCCATTGGACGACCTGCCTCTCCTCGTTCCGCAGCGGCACACCCCGTGATAAAAACCAGCGATAGGCGCCCGGCTGTCTCTCCCTGAGACGATATTCAAACTCATAGGGTTCCCCTGTCTCTAATGCCTGGCGCTGAAGAGCCAGGACCCGTTCTCGATCCTCAGGATGCACAAACTGAAGTGAGGCTGCTTCATCAGACGTGATGTCTGTTCGGGGGGCTGTGTGCCACATGCCCTGGATGCACAGCCGGTCAGTGGGAGGCAGGTGCTGGAACCATTCATCCTCTGGGGGTTGCTCGGCCATCTCGTGGGCGTAGTCGTGCGAGCGTCGATTACAGTAGGCGATGGAACCATCAGGCCGCCTGATCCAGACAAATTGGGGCACGGTATCGAGCACAGTACGAAGTTCCACTTCCACGTGCTTGTACCGGGTAATATCGAATCCCGTACAGATCAGATACTCGACCTGCTGATTCGCCGCACATTGGGGCGTCAGCGTCAACGCAAGGTCGATATACCTTTCTGGGTGTGGGTATATGCGGGCTTCAAAACGTACCGTCTCTCCCTGTCTGGCCTGTTCGATCGCCGCACCTAATTGCCTTTGGGCATGCGGGACAGACGACCACCAGGGAACAGCGGTGAGCGGTTTGCCAATCACCTCCTCGAGCTGGACCTGTGCGTCCGTCAAGGGACGCTGACTGATCTCCAGGATCAGTCCCTCCGGTGTCAACATCGCGACCCGCTCAGCACTGTGCTCCAGGAGATCCCGATACCGCTGTTCACTTTGGCGAAGGGCGTCCTGGCACTGCGTTGGTTCTGTGTTTTCCTGGAACAAGACCGCGAGGCCCACTCCGGTGGGCGAGATCTGTGCATGAAACCAGGTCTGGGTCACCGGGGAACGATAGTCCACGTCGGTCAGTTTCCGCGTCTGTCTGGCCTTGAGCACCGCCTGGTAGAGCGTTGTGCTCACCAGGTGAGGAGCGAGGCACCAGAAGCTGTTTCCAACAAGCGCCTCTTGTGTGGTGCCGAGCATGGTCTGCGCGCTGGCATTGGCATACACAATCGTTGTGGCGTCATCGACGACAAACAACGCATCAGGAAGCGTCTCAAGCGTGCTGAGGAGCGTGTCACGCGATGTGGGCAGGCTTGACTCGCTGCTTTGTGGATTGAACATCATACTGTCTCTCTCCCTTTCACGTCTCCCCATCCCTGGTGGCAACGATGTTTTCCCGCTTTGAACCTCAAGAAATATTATGCAATGGAGATGATCCCTCTTCTGTCACATCGGTTGGAACAAGCTATGAAAAAGTGTGTGTATGCAATACGTGCGTTTCCCGGAGAGGCCAGGAGCAATGAGCATCTGCCCCGGGCCCTTTCAGGGGCGGCTTTTATGGCTATCCGTTGCAGCGCTTATTTACAACGGAGGAGGAGATAGGATGGCGTAATGCTTCTTGGCTGAGGATCTCTTCCTGAGTCATTCTCCCCAGGTGACAACCGCGGGTATTGTCAACGTACATTTTTCTCTTGATGAGCTTTCACCACTGAACCTTCATGTGAGGTCTTTCAGAGGGCTTTCTTCCGAGAAGATTTTGGGCCGGCGCCCACTTCTCTCCAGAATTTCTGGCGATAAACTCAATAATTGCCCTTGCGTTGACAATACCTCCTCATGGTTTTTTAGGACTTGACCATAGAGGGTCTTCATCCTGGTACATTGAGCACGATTTTTCCTTGATGGTGCCGCGTCTCCAGTCGCTCATGAGCCTGCATGGCCATGGCGAGGGGAAACACCTGATCAAGGTGAACCGTCAACTGACCATGGTCCAATGATGGTCTCCTTTCTGCAATGCAGCGTTCGTGCTTTTGTCTTTTACTAACACCAAGAAGTATACTCTGATAAAGGATCTGTTCAAAGGGCCATTTTCAGGTAGAAGAAAGAGGCCATTTAAGAAAGATGTTGATTCATACAGGGGCTTTAAGGAGAGCAGATACAGTATGTCTAAAAGAGCACTACCTGGCAAAAGGCTAGAAATCTCTCTTGACCAGAACGCGTCAATTTCGTTGTACAAACAGCTTTACGAGCGATTGCGCTCGGAGATTCTCACAGGACAATTAGAGGCCGGTACGCGCCTGCCTTCGACGCGCGTGCTTTCGAGTGAACTGGGGGTATCACGCAACACCACCGCTCTTGCCTACGAGATGTTGCTACTGGAAGGATATATCGAGAGCAGGGTGGGAGATGGTACGCGGGTCGCCCATCTGCAATCAGAGCAGTCGTTTAGAGGAGATCAGCACACAACGGATAGCTCAGAAACGCCTCAAGCAGTGCTTGCCCGGCGCGGCCAATTGCTCATCAAGGAGTCTTCTTCAGAAGAATTCTTTACCGACCGGGCCAACCAAAGCACAAGCGCGTTCCGCTCCGGCCAGCCAGATGTGGCAGCCTTTCCGTACGAGGTCTGGGCCAGATTGGTCGCAAAACATACGCGCCACTCACTGCAAGCCGTCTCATGCTACCAGGACGCGCAAGGCTACGCCCCGCTGCGCGAGGCTATCGCCGCGCACATCGGTATTACACGCGGCGTCCACTGCTCGCCTGAACAGATCATCCTCACCGCTGGAGCACAGGGAGCACTCGACCTGGTCGCGCGCGCCTTGCTTGATCCTGGTGATCTGGCCTGGGTCGAAGATCCTGGGTATGAAGGAGCACGTGGAGCACTGCTGGTCGCCGGGGCAAAACTGGTCCCCGTGCCAGTAGATCGGGAGGGGATCGATGTTGAAAGCGGACGACAGCTTTGCCCAAAGGCACAGCTGGCTATCGTTACCCCTTCGCATCAGTTCCCGACAGGAGTCACCATGAGTCTCAGCCGACGGCTCGCGCTGTTAGAATGGGCGAGAGAGACCCAAGCCTGGATCATCGAGGATGATTATGATAGTGAGTATCGCTTTAGTGGACGACCGCTGGAGGCGCTGCAAGGGCTGGATAACGCCAGACGCGTGATCTATATTGGAACCTTTAGCAAAGTGCTCTTTCCCTCATTGCGCCTGGGTTATCTGGTCATCCCCACCGAGCTGCTCAAGGGCTTGATCGCAACGCGCCGCATTATCGATAGGCACCTCCCACTCCTCGAGCAATTGGCCCTGGCCGACTTTATTGCTGAGGGTCATTTTGCGCGACACTTGCGAAAAATGCGTGGGCTGTACAGAGAACGTCGGAATGCTCTCATAGAGGCACTTACACAGGAATTCGGCGAGATGTTAGATATCATCGTACCAGAAGCAGGCATGCACTTGGTCGCTTGGCTCCCTGAAGGGATGAGCGCCCAGAGAGTCGTCCAGCAAGCTTCAGCGCATGGCCTGCACCTTCTGCCTCTTTCACAACCCAGCCAGCGCCCCTTTCAACGTGACGGTCTTCTTTTTGGTTTTGCGAGCGCTTCCCCAGAAGAACTGCGCGCGGGGGTAAAAACACTAGCGCTGGCACTAGGAAAAATGTGACCTGAACGGTTCTATCAGAACTGAGCGCATAAAAGCCCACAGAAAGGGATGAAAGCCATTCGCATCAGGAGTTGCAGGGAAGCAAGTTGTTCTGTGAACAACCGTCGTTGCTCCCGAAGAGGCAGTGTTTCTCCCGTAGTGTGACGTGGGCGAAAGTAGTTACGCAATTCATCAAAAGCGCGGCAAAAACGCGCCGCTGATGCGAAAATCCCAAAGCCACGCATCAGATAGTACCGTTGTCTCACTCCTCAATGGTCTTGCTCCAACCAATTGTTGAGATATTTATTGGTCCGATGCAGTACGTCGCTGCCAAGGATCCTACGTATTGCTCGTGGGTAGGAAGTATGCCCAAATGGCCCCTTTCGTCTACCTGAAAATGGCTCTTTTGATAAGCCCATCATTGGAGTATGCTTTTCGTGTCAGGAAAAGAAAGTTTTTTCAAGAAGCAGATAAAGGAGATGTCCAGAGGGAAGCGAGCATGAATGGTCGAGTTGCAAAAAAATTGGGCTGAGAAAATGGTGCAGGTAATATGGCTCTCCCCAATGTGCTGAGCTTTACATTTTTTTGCAACACGACCGGCAAAACTGCGCAATCTGACTGTTCCTACGCTGATTATATGGGGAGCGAGCGATAATCTGTTTCCCGTGACGTGGTCACACTGGTTGGCAAACACTATCCCCGGCACAAAGCTCCGGGCGGATGTGCCCCATGCTCGGCTCTATATGCTCGCAGAACATGCCGCCGAGTTTAACGCGGAGCTACGAATACTCTGGCAAAGGTAGGTCATTTGCGTTTCTGGATGATTGCTTTTAGGCGCTTCAAAGAAGCATGAGCACCTGAGCATCGTTCTCTCTGTGATATTGGCTGGTGGCTTTCAGACAGGATCACTCTGATGAGATGTCTGAAAACCATGAGCAGGCATGTGTTTCGCGCCGATTTTCTCGCGTTTGCTTCAAAATCCGCGCAGAAGTGACCTTATATACTCATTGAATCATGGCCTTTGTCATCAATTGGTACTTGGAGCATTTTTTTATGCAAGAATATCGTTCTCATAAGCGTCGGAATACGTCATCTCTACAAGCATCCCGCCAATCCTGGTTTGAGGCTTTCACGTTATCCTGGCGTGCTGCCTTGCGTATGAATATGCCGCAAGCAATGGTTTTGAAGGCGCTCCGTGGAACTGCAGGGATCGCGCTTCCATTGGCTATGGGATTGGCTACAGGTCATATGGTGGAGGGTGCAACGGTTGCTGGCGGAACCGCGCTCTGGACGGTCATGAATATGACGAACCCTAATCATGCACGGCTCCGCGTCTTATTTTTGAGCTGTGTGAGTATGGGGGTTGGAGCTTTTATCGGTTCCGTCATCGGCACGCTCCCGATCTTGCCGATCGTGGTCGTGGGTGCCGTGGCGTTTGTAGCAGGCCTCTTAGTGGTAGCCAGTCTACCTGTCGCCATGATTGGCATGCAATCGTTGGTCGCCATCCTGTTCCTTCAGTCCTTTGCGCGTGATCCTCTGCACGCGTTCTTCCAGACGGCACTTGTCTTCACAGGAGCTTTACTTGCATTTCTGCTCGAAATGCTCCTCTCACCCTGGCGTCGTACTGGTGCTGAGCGAAAGATGTTGTCTCTGTTCTTTAAGCGCCTGGCAGAGATGGCCGGAGCGACCGATGACAATCTGGAGATGCATAACAAGATGGTACGTGCAGCGTTGGTCCAGTCCCAGGCGATCCTGCTCGATCGTGATGACCACCGCCCACGAGGAAGAGCACTTTTCGCACTCTATGGCGAGGCCGAACGGATGCGCCTGTTGCTCATTGTCTTGCATCGACTGAGACAGGAGTTACGAGAAACACCCTCCGAGTCAAAGGAAGGCATCGCCGCCCTGGAACAACTTTTGCAGGAGCTTTCAAGGAAGCTACAGAGCGTCTCCCAGCACCTTATCCTCGGACCCGGCGCTTTGCGGAGGGAAGAGGAAGCAGGGCAATTACGGTCAAACGAGAACATCGAAATGATTTTCTCCCAGGCGCAACAATGGCAGGCCACTTCGTCTGAGACGCAAGCACTCTTTCAAAACATCCTTGCCTATGTTCAGCGTGTGATCCGTCTCTTGTATAGAATCGAGTGTTTAACACAGACATGGCGCTACCCTGATCCCGTAGTTCTTGCGGAATATACCCTCCACCACCATTCAGCATGGGCCGAATTCTACAATGTGCAAGCCATCCTCAGAGCAAATTTCACGTTTCGTTCAACCGCGTTTCGCCATGCGATTCGCCTGGGGGTGACGCTGGCGCTCACAACCGCTCTCTATCATCTTCCAGGATGGCCTATCGGGGGGGGGTACTGGATATCGTTCACGGCCTTTGCTATTCTCAAGCCAGACTTTAATACAACGCTCACGCGGAGTGTGTCTCGTCTGGTGGGAACCTTGGGTGGGGTGATCCTCGCAACGGTGTTGCTCGTGACATTGAAACCGACACCAGAGATGCTTGTCCTCATTGTCGCTATTGCAGCCTATATCACCCTTGCTTCATTTTTTGTCAATTATGCACTCTATTCCGCCTGGATAACGATTGCGGCAGTGTGCTTATTTGCCCTGGTGACTCCGCATCCACTGACAAATGTCTTCGACCGTACTATCAATACGCTGATAGGCGGAGCGTTGGCGTTCGGCATGTTTTTGATCTGGCCGACTTGGGAGCATATGCAGCTCTCTCCCAATATGGTGGCGCGTGTGGAGACACTGCGAAAGCACTTTCTTGCTGTCATGGAGGCGTATATTCAGCCTGATACTTCTCATATCGAGCGCGTTGTTTCTCGCCATCGAGAAGCGAGGCTTGCTTATTCGAACGTCGAAGCCTCGCTAGAGCGCATCACACATGAGCCCTCAGCGCTTCATTTCAATACAGTTCGGGCGCAGGGGCTGCTGGAAGCGCTCAACTCGATCTCATTGAATATTCTGGCCCTTGAAGGCTATCAATTGAATGACGTTGTTCTGCCCTCTGCCATGCAAGATCAACTGAGGTTTTTTGTGAAAGAGGTAGACACAACATTACAACGCCTCTCCCAGACGCTTGCGACTGCCCAACCAGAAACCATCTCGTGCGCTGGCTTAGATGCGGCGCTGCATGCTCTGACCGAGAGTGAAACGTCGGCGCGATCGTCGCAGGAACCTTCGGCAGCCGAGCAATCTTTCCTGGTGAAGGAAGCAGAACAAATTGTTCGCACTATCGATATCATCAGCCAACTCTTGCCTACTGACGACCTGGAACGTGAGGCGGTGACAGCCTGATTTTAGCTACGACAGCAAAGAGCGACGGCAGCGACGTCTATGCCGTACTGCGTCGCTCTTTCCCGATGTATCGTTTCGCTCTGAACGAAAGGAGCCCACACATATGCTCACAGGATATACAAAGCAGCTCTCCATTTTGCCGTTTGATCATCGCAATTCATATATCAGCGGTTTGTTTGGCTGGAAAGAGCCGCTCAGCGTCGAGCAAGCGTTGAGAGTAGCTGAGAGTAAACAAATTATCTACGAGGGCTTTATAAAGGTACTTATGACACGCAGCTTCGGCTCCGTTTCATGGTCCAGGCCATAGAGGAATTGCGGCAGGCGGGCGTGGAACCGGATGTCTGGAAAATTGAAGGGTTGGATCAACGCATCGACTGTGAGCGGATAGTCGAAGTGGCGCACCGCAATGGCGGGCAGAACGTTGGCCTCATCGTGTTGGGGCGCGGAGCAAGCCAGGAGCGTATGACGCATTGGCTCCAGGCGGCCGCCAGCGTGCCGGGATTTATCGGCTTTGCCGTTGGCCGCACCAGTTGGTGGAACGCCGTCGTTGCCTTTGAGGCAAAGCGTCTCTCCCTGGACGAAGCTACAACGCAAATCGCGCAGAACTTTGAGACCTGGAGCCGGATCTTTCAAGAAGGTCGTCAGATCAGCGTGGCAGCTGATAGTAGCCAGGGAGACCATTAGTTTTTCACTCGGGATGACTCGTATGCTGATATTGTTTGAGGAAAGGTATTCTTCAAAAAACATCTTTTCTCACCTTTTCTCGCATGCATTCTCACATTGAGATGGAGATAACCAAGGAGACGAAGAATGAACACAATCCACAATATAGGGGTGGCGGCACAGATTGGTCGCTACAGTGATGGGGTAGAGGTTTCAGGCAAGGTTCGCTGGCTGCATACATCTGGAACGCCTGGCATCAGGCCTGATGGAACTGTGCCAGAGACGATTAAGGAGCAGGCCGACCAGGCCTGGAAGAATATTCTGGCCATCCTGGAATCTGCTGGCATGGGGGTATCTGATATCGTGAAGGTCAACCAATATCTGATTCACGCGGAGGATAAATCGGCCTATATTCAAGTTCGAGGCCGTTACCTGGGTGAGGTTTGTCCAGCAGGCATGTTTTCTGTGGTTACCGAATTGATTCGCCCGGAAATTCTCGTTGAACTCGAGGTCATTGCGGCAAAAACTGAAGGAGATTCATTATGAATAAAATACATAATACAGGAGTAGCAATCAAGGTTGCTCAGGTCGGTGATGGTCCAGCGGCCATGTCGTTGATTGTGTCAGGATTTATTCGTCCAGATTTTCTCGTCGAGGCTGAGGTACAGGCAGCGAAGTAAAACGGAATGGAGGAGAAACCATTGAGAATCATTGACCATCAAGAGTTGAAACAGAAAGTGGACCACCATGAATCCTTTCGCTTGGTGATGGCTCTGAGTGAGTGGCAGTACCAGACAAAGCACATTCCTGGCTCCCTCTACTTCGCCACCATCCAGGATGCGCTGACCGAGCTTCACAAAGAAGACGAGATTGTTGTCTACTGTTCCGACCGAACCTGCGTTGCCAGTGCAGCCTTCGGCAAGTTGCTTGAATACCAGGGCTATGCTCATGTGTTGCATTTTGCAGGTGGGCTGGCCGAGTGGGAGCAAGCAGGCTACCCCTTAGAAGGCCAGGATGTCAGGGCGTGATGGTGGAACGACCAGCGGTTTGTGAATACGTACCGGGCACCTTATCAGGAAAAAGCACATATAAAGCCTGAAAAGAAGGCCTGACGTGGAAGGCATGTCATTTGCGTAGTCAGCAGCGCCGCCATGATAGTGAACGCTATGCATCCCAGAACTGTCACAGGGCTATCCATACCGGGAAGCCCACAGGACAGAAGATCAGGACATAAATCACTGGCGAGCCGGATGATGCTAACGTATCAAATCCGGTTCTGAGGGAGGCCGAGGGAAAAGGATTGGGCCACAATACCTTGCCAGCGGCCTACCCTATCTCGTTGCGCATCCCGTGGGATGAGTCATTTCATCGCCAATCATTCTCCTGTTCAGTTTGCGCCGATGATTCATAATGCGAGGGAAAGTATGACGTTTTTACATGGATCGATTGCTGTTTGCACGGAGGTATCTGCCAGAAAAGGTGGAAGAGATGCATCGGATATAGCTCTGTATGTGTGGCGGTGCTTTGCTCGTTTTGCTGGCCTGGAACATAACAGCGCAGGCGGTTTCTGCCGCAAGCATGCATCTGAACAGACCGCAGGTAGCTTGTAAAGTTGTTCTCGTCTATGAATGGCCTCCCCAAGCTCGCGATCACGATCGGGACCTCTTCTGAGGGTGGGAAGAGTACACATGATACGGTCGAGGTGTTTGCGAGCGGATGTGAGGGTTCTTCAAGTTCACAAAAATCCAAGAGGAAAAAAGGAGAGAGAAATGAAAGCCATTGGCATTGTTTCTGAAAAGATTGGTGGTCCCGAGCTTTTGGAAGTGGTAGAGGTTGCGAAACCCGTACCTGCTGCTGGGGAAGTGCTCTTGCGGGTGAAAGCTGCGGCTTTAACACCGGATGAACTCACATGGTCGGAAACATGGTATATCCATGGGGATAGCGCCCAGCCACGACCACGCCCTATTATCCCCGGCCACGAGGTCTCGGGGATTGTTGAAGCAGTTGGTGGGGGAGTGACAGCGTTTCAAGTAGGCGATGAAGTCTATGGGCTTCCCCGCCCTGATCGTGATGGCGCCTGGGCTGAATATGCCATTGTCACTCCCAATCAGATTGCCCTACGACCCCGATCAGTCAGTCATGAAGAGTGTGCGGCTCTCTCCCTCTCGGCGCTCACCGCCTGGCAGGCACTCTTCAAGAAGGGGAACCTGCAAGCGGGACAGCGTATTCTCATCCACGGTGCCGCTGGTGGTGTGGGGAACTATGCCGTTCAGCTTGCTCATCTCAAAGGCGCATACGTGATCGCCGTGGCTTCTGGACAGCACCGCGAGACCCTGCTCTCTCTTGGTGCCGATGAAGTGATCGATTACACCACCACCAACTTTGCTGAAGTGGTGAGTGATATCGACTTTATCTTCGATGTAGTCGGAGCCTCGGTGATTGAAGCAAGCATCAAACTGCTCAGACCAGAGGGTACATATGTAGGAATTGCTGGTACCTCCAATCTGGTGAGTAAATATGCCGAGCAGTACCAGAAGAAGGGGGTCTGGTTCATCGTTGAAGCCAACGCCGATGATCTTACACAGCTTGCTCGCTTCACCGATGAAGGGCACCTGAAACCACTGATCGAGAAAGTGTATCCTCTAGAACAGGCTCGTCAAGCCTACGAGCGCCTCTCAGAAGGTCATCTGCGCGGAAAACTAGTTCTGAGTGTCTAGAACAGATGCAAGCTCTGTTTGGGAATTTGTGCAAAAGTTGGCTCTTGCCCAGTTAGAGAGCCTCGATCAGAATGACTATTCTTCCTGGGCAACGTCGCCCGGGTGTGCCAGGCGCCCCAGGGGTAGCGGCCACCTGCTGCTGCTTGTACTCCTCATCGAGGACACCCACCAGGCACGTGTCTTCCACCGGGCCGGGCTCGACAAATCTCACCCTTATTTTGATGAGCTTAATTTTTTTTTGCAACACTACTGGATTGGTTAGCGCGCCCCTATTGCCAGCGAAAACGTAGATGCGACCTCCCTCGACAGGTATGGAGGTCAGGCGGGTGCGAGGTTCGCCACTTTTTGCCCAGGTTGGCACGGAACTCTTCGATAATCTGACGATCCTAGTCGTTCAGGTTGTGTTGCAAAAAAGGAAGCTGATCTGGTACAGTCAAGGAAAACGAGCGAAAGAGACACGTTATGGCAGAGCAGCATCCATTCAAGTGGCGTCATTTTCAGTCCGACATCATTCTTTTGTGCGTCAGGTGGTACGTACGCTATGCTTTGAGTTACCGCGATCTGGAAGAGATGATGCTCGAACGTGGTTTGCACGTGGACCATACCACGATCTATCGCTGGGTTCAACACTATGCCCCCGAACTTGAACGGCGGTGCCGTCCCTATTTGAAGTCCACGTCGGACTCCTGGCGGGTCGATGAAACCTACGTCAAGGTCAAAAAAGAGTGGGTGTATTTGTATCGAGCAGTTGATTCACATGGGAAGACGCTCGATTTCTTCTTGAGCTCGACGAGAGATGCGCAAGCAGCCAAGCAATTCTTGCTCAAAACGCTCACCGCTTCGCATTGCAGTGAGCCACGAGTCATCAACGTCGACAAAAATGCCGCCTACCCCAAAGCATTCGCAGAATTGAAAGAGACAGGACATATCCCTGAAAGCTGTGAGCTCCGACAAGTGAAGTACCTCAATAATCTCGTTGAACAAGACCACCGGTTTATCAAACGACTGACGAAGCCTGGCATGGGCTTCTTCTCCTTCGAGACCGCTTGGTGAACCTTACAAGGCTTCGAGGTGATGAACCTGATACGCAAAGGACAACTGCGGGGCGTGGCAAAAGGGGATGTGAGAGGGCAGGTCGCACTGGTCGCCAAACTCTTTGGAGTGGTTGCTTAAACTGAACAAGGAGCGTTGCTCCATAACCTCATCTTGTCTTCTTGAAATTTCTTGCAACACAACCTCTGGGAGCGGATTACTTCGAGAAGCGGGACACGACTCGGCTGACTCGACGTTCCGTTCAGCAGCTTGAGCAGTTGGGATATACCGTGACACTCGTTCCCAAAGAGGTTGCCTAACATTTCTCCGCCCAACTCAGTTCTTCATTTTCTGAGGAAAGAGTGGGAGGGTCTCAATGGCAAGCTCGGCGTCTATCACTCGCACGCCCACAGCCACTCCTATCTCTTCATGCTCATCCCTTCCCAGGAGAAACACTCTCCGCAGTCCTATCCCCCTACGGATAGCGGCAAGGTATCCATCTTGCCGAATGTATTGCCGCCTTCGCCGGCGCACAGGAACGCTTCCCCTGACCACACACCATCTGCTTCTGCTTTCCGACCCATCTCTGGTTCATCTGGCTTCGCAATGCCTTCTTCAGCCGTACTGACGCATAGTTGTCCCTGGTAAATGCCGTACCAAGTGAGCAAATCTGGCCCTCAAATGTGAGAAATTGCCCTCAATCTTGAGCACCGGTACACACGTTTCCTGGAAAACCGCTCTTTATCTGGCTTCTTTCACTGCTATCTTGTAATTTGGAGAGAGGCTCAGGAGAGATGCTGTTGGCGCATTGATTTTCCAAGCTCAAATGGAAATGGCTTGACGGCGCGGCGTGTAGAAGCAAACACTTGGCCATGCGCCAACAGCATCTCTCCTGGACCTCTCGTCTTCGAGCATGTTCCAGAGGAAGAGATACTCTCAGCATTGAGACTCATGCAAGATTCCGGCAGCTTCAGTACTCTCTACGCCAGATGCAGAACAGCTTTGCCAGTGAATTGTCTTTGCAGCAAGCGTTGCGCGACCTCACCAATGTCGTGCCAGGAAGCCTCCACCTCGATGGGCGTCCGCAATTGCTGCTCGGCTACCAGTTGTGCGAGCCAGGCCAAGTCACGAGATGCAGCACGACGATCTAATTCTGCAAACATCACCAGCTTGTAGAGGGTAATTCCCCCAGCAACTATGAAATTTCTGACATCAATGGTGACTTCTGGAGATGCCGACCAGCCCAGCGTGACGCAGGTTGCCCCTGGTGCCAGCAGAGAGAGTGCGCTCTTCAGTGCTTTCCCACCGAGCGACTCGATAATCAAGTGGTACGGGCCATAGGCACGCGCTGGCTCAAGATCGTCCCCCACGATCACCTCATCGGCTCCCGCCTCTCGTACTACCGCCTCGAGGCGAGCATTTCGAGCCGTACCGACGACAGAGGCACCGCTGAGCCTTGCGAGCTGATGCGTGAAGAGTCCCACCCCACCTGTGGAACCGGTAATCAACACGCGCTTGTGCAGGAGCAGCCCTCCTTTCTCAAGCACCCGCAGCGCGGTGAGTCCAGCCGTAGGTAAGGTGGCCGCCTGAGCAAACGTCACGCTGGCGGGAATTTCGGCCAGTCTGTTCGTCGGAACCGCCACCTGCTCAGCCCATGCGCCTGCATTAACCAGGCCTACCACCCGGCTCCCGACCTTCGGCCCTGTCCCATTGGCAGCTTGCTTGATGACGGTTCCGGCCAGATCCCAACCGGGTCGCCTGCCCGCTTCGACCAGGATGATCGCATCTCCTCGATTCAAAGAAAAGGCCTCAACCTGAACAAGCGCTTCCGACGGGCCAGGCTGGGGCGCTTCGACCTCTTTGATGGCAAACCGTCCTGGAACATCAGGATCAACGACTATCGCACGTATTGAACTCATGTATCTCATCCCTTTCTCTGATAGCAATTTGGGAAATTCCCCCATTAGACTTAGGGTTGGGGAATCTGTAAATCCCAACATTCAAAATTCCACACGACGTGCCATAGAACTCCTGTTGTATCCTACGTTGATGCTTGTGGTTCGATGGCATCCTCCATCTCTGGTGGTGGATTGCTGCTTGCAAGGGTAAGTATAGTAGCCGCGCGCTTGACAGGGAAGAAGAAAAAAGTTACCCTGGTTATCATGGTATGAACCTGTGGTTTATACGAAGGGAAATCGTATGGAAAATGACGTATTACATACGTTCATAGAAGTCATAGATGCAGGGAGCTTTTCAAAGGCTGCCGAGAAATTATATCTCTCCTCAACGGCGCTCATGAAACAAATGAATGTCTTAGAAGCGCAGATTGGTGTGCAACTTTTAATCCGAACACATCATGGTATACGAGCCACCGATGCTGGAAGATCCTTTTATCATGATGCAAAGTTTCTGCTGCAATATTCAGAAAAAGCCATTGCACGAGCACAGCAAGCCGCCAAGACAAATCCGCACTGTATACGGATTGGAACGTCACTGCTAAACCCATGTACCATCCTTGTCGATGTATGGAACACCATCAGCGATGCCTATCCCCAGTTCAAAATGAAGATGGTTCCCTTTGATGATGATGTTGAATCCTGGCCCACGGCCTATCGAACAATTGGGAAGGATTTTGATGTCATGGTCGGGGCATATGAGAGAGCGAATGAGTCTGACTCTTTTCAGGCTCTCAAGTTGGGGGAGTATCGCTTTTGTGTCGCAGTCTCAAGGGAACATCCATTAGCCAGGAAGGAAAGGCTTTCTGTGACCGATCTCTATGGAGAGCGGTTAGTCATGATACAATCAGGCACCAGCCCGCTCATTGACGCAATACGGGGATATTTAGGAACGGAACACCAGGAAATCCAGATTACGGACGGACTCCATCAGTATGATATTGATGTATTCAACCGCTGTGAAGCAGGCTGTGCCGTTCTGCTGACGTTAGACGGATGGAAAGATGTCCACCCCTCTCTGGTCACTCTTTCTGTCGATTGGGAGTACACGATTCCATATGGGATGCTTTATCCCCGCAAACCATCAAACAGTGTGCTGCATTTTGTGAGAGCGATACAAGAAACAGCATTTTCAAACCACCTCACAAACCACAGGTGAATCGCAATACTACTCGTCAACCCTACAGTGCTACCCGCTTTCCGAGAACTCACGCAAGCCTTTCTTTTTCTCCCTCCAATTTACAAAATTCCGGTAAAAGAAGTCAGGTGGAGGGATGCGTCAGAACTGAGAACAGGACTCTAAGCGAAGTTCCACTAGCGTGTGATAGACTGATCAGCACAGAAACATTGTGAGGAGGCGTGCCCAATGAACTGCCCGTCCTGCCTGTCTGTAACGACAAGAGAACAAAACAGGAAAACCCCACTTGGCTACCGGATATTCCGTTGCCGAGGGTGCCACCATATCTTCAATGCGCGCACCAACACGCCTTTCAACTATTTGGAATATCCAACCGATCTCGTTCTGCTTGTCATTCTCTGGCGGCTGCGCTATACACTGAGTCTGCGGGATCTCGCTGAGATGTTTCTCGAGCGCGGTTGGGTCTTCACTCATGAGGCGATCCGAGACTGGGAAGCTCGTTTTGCTCCCTTGCTTGCAGAACACTTGCGTACCAGGCGGCGGGGACAAATAGGGACATCATGGTACGTAGATGAAACGTACATCAAAGTGCGAGGAAAGTGGTGGTATCTCTATCGCGCTCTCGATCGTGATGGGAATGTGGTCGGTTCACGCCTGAGTGAGAAACGCGATATGGAGGCAGCAAAGCAGTTCTTCCGCCAAGCTCTCGCAACGGTTGGTCACGCCCCGGAGCGGGTAACGACCGATGGACATGACTCCTATCCACGTGCGATTCGTGAGATGCTCGGCAGCGAGGTCATGCATCGCTGGAATGCCTACTTGAATAACCACCTGGAACAAGATCATCGTGGAATCAAACAGCGCTATTACCCAATGCGCGGATTTGGGAACTTCACATCAGCCTCTCGCTTCTGCAGGGCATTTGATGAGGTACGCCAGTTCTTTCGGTTTCGGACCACGAGAAAGCAACATGTTTCCCTCGCTGACCAACGTCATCTCTTCTGCCAACGATTAGATGCCTTGAAAACCATGTTGCTGGTCGCCTAAACAGATTCAGGTTGAAGATGAAGCTCGCCTTGTGATCTTCTGTGTTCTCAGTTCTGACACATCCAAGTGATCTGCTGGCAGAGTCGGATTGTCATTCGTGCCCAGGGTTCCACAAAGGCCGGGAGGCGCTCGGTAAAGACCTTTTGCTCACAGAGCGGATTGCGGCAGTAGAATTTCCGAACTGTGAGACAAAGTTGGACGCAGCGGCCTCCACAAGAAGCATCACGCAAGCTTCGGCGATAATGGCACTTTATGGACGAGGACACTTCACAACAGAGCGGGCAGCACGATGTAGGATGCGTTGAGGTCACCGAGATGATTAAGCTGATCTCGGTGATCTGGATGTGATCAAGCAGCATGCCTTCTGGCAGGGAAAGCAATGAAGTCTCTTCCATGACAACCTCACATTCAGCGATGGAACACCCTTCTAGTAGGTTCTTCTGGAAAGGACTATATCATTACGTATCAAATTTTCGTTCTCAACAAGCAAGCACTATGCCCCAAATCCGGTCAAGAGGCGCAAGCGTCCAGGGCTTCCGTGAGACGCCCCAGAGCAGGAAGAGTCTCACTCTTGATCAGCCAAGCTTCAGCATTGTTTGAATCAAGCTCTAATGCCCGGTCTATCGACGCGAGTGCCTCTGTAGGCTGCCCCAGTATTTGTAGCGCTAACGCTTTGTATCTCCAGCGATCGTGTACTGCATTGGATGTTCTATCAAGGAGAAGCGCTTGATCCAGCATCTTCACTGCTTCTTCGTATCGTCCGCTCTGAAGCAAGGAGATTCCTTTGTTTCCCAAAGCGATGGGTAGTGTTGCATTGTCTACTCTCGCCAATACCATCCTTTTCGCGTATTCAACGTCTCGTCCAGCGCATAGCAGGCTGTAATCAGTGCCAGATGAGAAAAAGCCTGTGGGAAGTTTCCCACGGCATTTATGCCGGAACTGATTTCTTCAGCATACAACCCCACATGATTGCTCATTGATAACAGCTTTTCCAGGCGCATGCGCGCCTCCTCCAATTTATTTATACGCACCAGGTTTTCTATCATCCAAAAGCAACAAGCGGTGAATGCTCCTTCAGGACTCCGCCCCAGGCCATCATCTGCTGCAGTTTTCTGATCATAACGCCGTACGGTTGTTGTTCCGACTGTAAGCTCTTCCTTAATGCGCTCTATTGTCGCCACAACTCGTGGCTCATGTGGCCCTGTAAAGTGTTTTAAGAGCAGTAACAGAGCGCTTGCGTCCACTGCATCGCTGCCATAGTACTGCGTGAAACAGTTTCTCTGCTCATTCCAGCCCTCTTGCATAATCTGTTCATAGCTTTCTGCTCTGATTTGTTCCCAGGTGGAGAGTGGTGCGGGCCACCCCCAGTCTCTTGCTATACGCAAAGCACGGTCAAACGCAACCCAACACATCAGGCGTGAATGCAGAAATGGTTTTTCTCCTCCTCTTACTTCCCAGATACCGTTGTCCGGTTCTTTCCAGTGCTTGCTGAGCCACTTCAGCAAGCGGCAGAGGTTTTGCCACAGGTTGTAGGAGATCGCATCATAGTTATTGTAAATATAAATGGCATCCATCAACTCACCGTAGATGTCCAGTTGTTTTTGCGTGTAGGCTCCATTGCCAATGCGCACTGGGCGGCTGCCTCGATACCCTGCAAGATGATCGAGCGTTGATTCCTTCAAATCCTGCTCTCCAGTAATGCCATACATCGGTTGCGGCGTTCCATTCTCCTTCAACTCATGGCAGCGTTCGTTTAGCCAACCAGTGAAAGCCTCCCCCTCTTCTGTAAAGCCCAGTTTTAGCAAGCTGTCAAGCGTAAACGCTGCGTCTCGTAGCCAGGTATAGCGGTAATCCCAGTTGCGACTTCCACCAAGTGTTTCAGGCAAACTGGTGGTCGGAGAGGCAACAATCGCACCAGTTGGTGCATAGGTAAGCAGCTTCAGCACCAGCGCCGAACGCTGTACCATTTCGCGCCAGCGTCCCTGGTAGGTGCAGTTCGAAAGCCAGCGATACCAGTAGTGTAGCGTTTCGTACAACAGGTCCTGGTATGCTGCTTCCGTGAGTGGACCAGGCAAATACTCCAGTTCGCGGTCGCTAATGAGTTGAAAATGAGCGGATTCTCCTCTTTGCAATGTGAAGGTGGCTGTTACTCCTCCTTTCTCGTCCCTCTCGAGAGGAACTGGTGAGGTCAAATAGAGGTCGAACTCGTGGCTGTGAAAAATCGCTCCCCCTGCAACTAATTCAACGTGATGTGGGTCTCTTGCATAGTTAAATGCGGGTCGGCAGGTCAATTTGATTGGCAACGTGCCGACTGCACCGGCAATAGAACGTACAAGATTATGTCGATACTGGTCTGCATGCTTCTTTTTGATAGGCATGAAGTCTGTCAGTTCCCCTCCGCCGTAATCGCTAATAAAGCGTGTCAGTACGACGTTCGTTTCCGGCAGGTAAATTTGGAGGTACTTAGTATTTGCATAATCAGACGTGAGACGGAACATCCCCCCCTTATCAGCATCCAGAATCGCTCCGAAAATGCTTGGCGAGTCAAAGCGCGGCAGGCAGTACCAGTCTATAGTTCCATCAATACCAACCAGTGCGACGGTATGCAGGTTGCCAATAATAGCATGATCTTCAATCGGTAGGTAATCTCCCTCAAGATTTGAAGCATATTTCATGGCTATATTCCTTTCTCGATCCTTTTATACGGGGGAGGTTACAGGACAGGCGATGCTCTCTGCTAACGATATTGTCAACTTATTAGCTGGGATAAAACATATTGATGAGCTATAACAAAGTGAGACGTTGAAAGGGGAGGAGAGGTGGGGATGTCTCTGTGGTTATGCGACGAGTTTCACCCCGGTCACCTCATTGCATTCCTGGAATCGGTCCCGTAACATGGGGCGATATTCTCCGGCACGCAAATAGTGGCGTCGCAGCTGGAAATGCCCAGCAATAGGGCTGAAGGTGGAGAGGAAGCGTTGGGCCGGTGCAGGCTGATGTGAACCGCCTCATCTTCTTTTCACGCAGTCGTGTGGGTTGATGCGAGGTCTCCGCTCGATTGTTCAGCCCTTTGTGCTGACGGTGCTCCACCCCAGGCAGGATTTCGCGTTTCGCCGCCCCATAACTCTTCAGCTTATCAGTGATGATGACTCGCGGAACATATTGGAGCCCTTTGAGCAGCTTGCGAAAAAATCTTTTCGCCGCTTTCTTATCGCGGTGGCTCTGGACCAGAATGTCGAGCACGTTGCCATCCTGATCCACGGCTCGCCATAAATAGTGTCTCTTTCTGCGGATTGTGAGAAATACCTCATCCATCTGCCACTTCTCGCCACAACGAGGACGGCGACGCCGCAATTCATTGGCATACGTTTGGCCGAATGTGAGGCACCACTGCCGAACTGTTTCATAGGTCACGACGATCCCACGCTGTGCCAGAAGTTCCTCAACATCACGGAAACTGAGCGAGAAGCGAAAATACAGCCAAACTGCGTGGCTGATAATGACGGGCGGGAAACGAAAACCTTTGTAATTGGGAGAAATACGGTTTGTTTTCATAAAGGCATTCTAACATAGTGTTCAGCTCTATCGCCAAGTTGACAATACCCTCTCGCAAGCGTTTCGTCGCCCTTCGTCTCTTCCCACAAACGGTATCTAGCTCGGTAAAATGTTTCTGGCAGGTGAAGCATCTGAAGCGTCTTTTGTACAAGATCAATTCGACTTGATGGTCTCGCAGAGCCACATCGCGCTTCTTTCTCGCTCGCGTATCGTGGATCTTCACGCACGTTTTTTGGCAATGTGGGCAGATTGCCTGGGCGGTGGTGGCGATTACCTCGACTCGAATGGTCCCATTCTCCTGCCATTCTTGCTTGAGAACATGCATTTCTGGCAGATCTAACGGCACGACTATTCCCTCTCCTCTGAGGGCTTCTTTTGTGGTATGCTGCTGCGTTAGCAAGACTTGTTTCCCTTGAAGTCGCTGTTTATGGGATCAGCATATCAAAACCCAAAAACGGTACTTTCAGCTTTGGATGTGTTGATCCCCAGAACGCTCTCGTGAACGGTCAGAGCTTTCCTTCCTCTGCCTCCAAGGATGGTCTTGCTGGCGAACGAAGCTGCTTGATGGCAGACCCAAACATGCCAGGAAGCCCTACCAGGGCTGCCGAGAAGCCTATCATCGCTGGTATCCCTAAAACCGGAAACAGCACCCCGGCCCCTCCGCTAGCCAGTGGACCAGTGCTTTGCATCAATGTGCGTAAGAGAGCGAAGGTACGTCCGCGTAGCCGCTCAGGAATAATCTGCATTCGCAGCGCCTGTGCCCAGATGGTGAGTGGTGCGCTGAAAAAACCAAGAAAGGTCAGTCCAGCTATGGTTCCTCCGATCCCTGGTGAGAGAAGCAAGAGGACGAGAGATACGCCTGAGAGGACTTGTGCCAGGCAAATCAACAGGCCCAGGGAGAGAGGTAACACGAGACTGCCTGCTAGAATGGAACCAATGACCTCACCGCCTGCCAGCACACCCAGTAACAGGCCGTACAGGTCAGGCCCACCTTGTATCGTCTGAACTGAAAAGAGCGGAAGCCACACCGAGAGAAAGCCTTCTCCTACATTAAACAACATAAACATCAGGGTTGTAGAGAGAAGCACCTGGTTTTGCAACAGGAGGGAGACGGCATCACGGAACCGGTAGGTTGCATCAGCCGCCTGCGCTCGTGTGTTGTGCTCGACTTTGACATTCACTCTCGTCAAGGCCAGAGCAAAGACCACGTAGGAGAGTGCATCAATCACGACCACCGAAGGCGCGCCGAATCTGGCAATCAGTAAGCCCGCGACTGGTGGGCCAATCACGCCACTTAACGTATAGCTCAGGGTTTCCAACGCATTCGCGGTCGCTAATTGAGACTGGGAGACGAGGCCAGGAATGAGAGAAGGTCCGCCGGCCAATGAGATCATCATGAAACATCCGTATACACCTGCAACCAGGTAGATGTGCCAGAGGGCAAGATGACCGGAGAAGTAGAGAACGGGAATTGAGGCAACAACAACCCCTCGAAACACATTATCGGTCAGCATGACTATCCGCCGGTCAAAGCGGTCTAAAAGCGCCCCGGCAAATAATCCACCAACTACTACCGGGCCGGTATAACAGAGGAGCAATATGCCAATCGCCCGGGGTGAGTCAGTTGATTGATACACAAACCAGATCAGTGCGATCCGGGTCATAGCATCCCCAACCGCCGAGAAGGTAAAACCAAACCAAAACCTGCTAAAAGACTCGTTTTGGAAAAGAGTACGATAGTTTTCCACTTGCCATCGTGACATAGAAGAACCTCCAGAGATTGTGTTATTGGTGATCCTGTGGCCTCAAGCCGCTCTCCTGGAGGGCCATTAGCCGATCAGCCCCCTTAGTTTACATGGAACACTGAGGAAGAGCTGGCAACTTTCAGCCATGTTCACTTTTCAAACGCACCTCTCGACCAGATCTCAGTAGGGGTAACTTTTGCGCACGAAGAAACCACCTGCTTTCTCCATGGGTTGCGCACAAGCATGTCCGAAACGTGCTAGTTTCTTCACTGCTCCTGGGGTACCATACCAGTATGGAAACACCACACCTCATCGCTGACTTCGATCTCTGTTATAAAGCTATGCGCAGTCGTGATACTCGCTTTGATGGACAGTTTTTCGTAGCAGTGATCACAACTGGGATCTATTGTCGGCCCATTTGCCCGGCACCGATGCCCGCAGCCCAGCATGTCCGCTTCTATTCCTGCGCAGCTGCGGCAGAGGCCGCCGGGTTTCGAGCGTGTCGTCGATGTCACCCTGAAGCCAGTCCGGGCTCTCCCGAATGGAACCTGCGGGCAGACCTGGTTGCACGAGCGTTGCACCTGATCGCTGAGGGCGTGGTGGATGGGGAGGGCGTTCCCGGACTGGCACGGCACCTTGCGGTGAGCGAGCGCCATTTGCATCGAGAACTGCTGGCTACAGTAGGCGTTGGTCCGCTCGCTTTGGCGCGGACCCGCCGCGCTCAGACCGCACGCCTGTTGATAGATCAAACCGATCTGTCGCTGACAACCATAGCCTTTACAGCCGGGTTCTCCAGTATCCGACAATTTAACGAGACCATGCAGGCTGCGTTTGGATGTCCGCCCTCATCTTTTCGTCGCAAGGTTTTCCCTCCCCAGAGCGGCGAAGGAAAGCTCACGTTGCGTTTGTCGTATCGCCCCCCTTTGAGAGCGCGACCCTGTTGGCCTATCTGGGGAGCAGGGCGCTGCCGGGAGTCGAGGAAGTCACCAACGGATGCTACCGACGAACCATTGTGCTTCCACAATCCCACGGGATCATTGAATTGGAGCCGAAAGAAGCAGCCAATGTGGTCTTGCTTCGCCTCCAACTCTCTGATTTGAGCGATCTGAGTCTGCTTGTGCAGCGATGTCGGCAGTTCTTTGATCTAGATGCCGACCCCGCGATGATCGCTGAGGTGTTAGGAACGGACTCTCTCCTGGCCCCGCTGGTCAATGCTCGTCCCGGATTGCGCCTTCCTGGAGCCATAGATGGATTTGAACTTGCTGCCCGTGCGATTATCGATCAGTGGATGCCGGTCGTCAGTGCCCAAACCGTGTCAAGGTGGCTGGTAAGGGGGCTTGGGGTACCTCTAGACAAGCCAGTTGGAACGCTCTCATACTTCTTTCCATCTCCACAACTTGTGTCAGCAGCCAACTTGCAAGAGATCGGTCTCCCCGGAAAGTTGGCGAATGCTCTGCAAGCACTTGCTCGTGAGGTCGTTGAGGAGAAGTTGGTCCTATCCCGAGACGCGGACCGCGAGCAAACCGTGACCCGGCTGCTGCGTCTTCCGGGGATGGAGCCATGGACAGTCTCCTCCATTGCCATGCAAACCCTGGGCGACCCGGATGCGTATCCACCTGGCGATCTCGGTCTCCAACGTGCATTCGCACATCACGGGCTACCTGTAGATACACGTACCCTCAAGAGACACGCTGAGGCATGGCGCCCATGGCGTGCGTATGCACTTCACCATTTGTGGGCGAACCTTCCACCTTTTCAATCAGACGAGCGAGCTGCGCAACAATGCCAGTCTTCCTCTTTTCCCCTTGTTGCAGATGCTCTGCCAGGAGACTCTTAGTCTCATAATGGTGCTGATTTGCACAACAGAGAGGAAGGCGACCGTTACCCGCCAGGGGTTAGCTCATTCAAACCGTAGTGTGCCGCTCTCGCCTTTGTATGTGTTGCCCCCTTTCTGTTCTTACCCGCTTCAACGAAAGGCAAGCCTCTTCCTCCCTTTCTTTGATCCATTTTTCTTCAAATTCCTCCGGAAGATATTGTCAACTTATTCGCAGGGATAAAATATATTGATGAGTTAGAACGAAGTGGGGCGTTGCAGTGCGGGGAAGGTGGGAATGTCTCTGGGATTATGCGGCCAGTTTCACCCCAGTCACCTCATTCCATTGCTGGAATCGGTCCTGTAACAGGGTACGATATTCTCCGGCACGCAAACGGTGGCGTCGCGGCTGGAAATGCCCAGCAATGGGACCAAAGGCGGAGAGAAAGCGTTGGGCGTGTTTGGACGATTTGAAGCGCCGCATCTTCTTTTCCCGCAGTCGAGTGGGTTGGTGGGAGTTCTCCGCTCGATTGTTCAGTCCTTTGTGCTGCCGATGCTCCACGCTTGGCAAGATCTCGCGTTTTGCTGCGCCATAGCTCTTCAGTTTATCGGTGATGATCACGCGTGGAACATAGAGTAGCCCCTTGAGCAGCTTACGAAAGAATCGTTTGGCCGCCTTTTGTTGCGTCGGCTCTGCACCAGGATATCCAGTACATTTCCGTTTTGATCCACTGCTCGCCGCAAATAGTGTCTTTTGCCACGAATCGTGAGAAACGCCTCGTCCAAATGCCACTTGTCGCCACAACGAGAATGGCAATGTCGCAATGCATTGGCGTACGTTTGCCCAAATTTCAGGCACCACTGACGTATCGTTTCATAGGTGACGACAATCCCGCGCTGGGCAAGCAGTTCCTCGACATCACGAAAACGAAGCGAAAAGCGAAAATAGAGCCATACCGCATGGCTGATGATTTCAGGTGGGAAACGGAATCCCTGGTAATTGGGAGCAATGGGGTTCGTTTTCATGAAGCTATTTTAGCACAGTGTTCAGCTACTCTATCAAGTTGACAATACCTAAAAATTGTATCCATGGGGTTAAGAACGATCCCACCGATTGTCGTGTGAATACGTTGCACGTTCTTTTGGCGCTCCTCACGCGGATTCTGACCTTTTGTACAGGAATCCTTCCTCCCTCTGGACAGTGACGACAAAACACGCGCTCCCCTATACTGAAGCGGCGATGGAAAGAAGCCGTTCTTATAAAGAAAGGAACCCAAGACGATGCAAGCTTTCACGTTCATCAATGCATTTGAGATACCAGAAGGTCAAGAAGAAGTATTTCGCAAGGAGTGGCCTGAAGTGGTAGAGCGCCTGAGATATGCGGAGGGCCTTCTCTCCGTCCGACTGTACGAGGCAGACTCGGAAGTTGAAGAACACTTGCTGCGCGTACCGGGCATTTCCGCCAGACTTCGGGAGCGCCCCGATTCCAAGGCGAGCTTTCGCTTCATCGTGGTTGCTGAGTGGGCATCAGTAGCGCACTATGAAGCAGTAGTCCGGTCGCCTAGCCAGGGGAAGCCGCTCTTATCTTTCCCCTCTCATCCAGCCTATTACCACATTGTCTCCGAATATACCGGGCCACATGTTTGAGCCTGAGCCTACACAGGAGACGGAACATGTTCATCAGAGAGAGAAAAGAGGGTTACATTCATGCCAAAACAGATGATTCAGGCTATACGTGTCCATCAGTACGGAGGTCCAGAACAACTTAAACTGGAGCAGATTCCCTGTCCAGAACCACAGGTGGGTGAGGTGCTTATTCGAGTGCATGCAGCAGGCGTCTTGCCAGCAGAGTGGAAATTCCGTCAGGGCTTCTTTCAAGCTTTTCGCCCAGCCATCTTTCCTTCTATCCCCGGCTCTGCTGTGGCTGGCGTAATAGAAGAGATTGGCCCTGGTGTGACCAGCTTCCAGATCGGACAGGCGGTCTTTGGTCGAAGCACGCATGGGACCTACGCTGAGTATACTACGACTGAAGTGGAGCCCCCAGCCCTTCAACCGGAAACGTTCAGCCTGTTAGCCCTCAAGCCAGAGGAGCTCAGTTTTGATGAAGCAGCCACAATCTCAGGCGGAGCCACGATTGCCTGGACTGCGCTCTTTGAGGATGGAGCCTTGCAAGCGGGTCAACGCGTCCTGATCCAGGGAGCCGCCGGTGGTGTTGGCTCCTTCGCGGTTCAGTTCGCCAGATGGAAAGGCGCACAGGTGATCGGCACGACCTCAAAAGCCAATATGGACTTTGTGCATGCTCTCGGTGCAGAAACCGTGATTGATTATACCTCAACCCCATTTGAGCAGGTGGTGCATGACGTGGATCTGGTCCTGGACACGATAGGAGGAGAGACCCAGATGCGTTCCATGCAAGTGGTCAAACCTGGTGGAAGGCTGGTTACTCTCCTTGAACAGCCAGCGCAAGACGTGGCGCAGGAGCGTGGCATTCACGCAAAGCAAAACGCGACAATTCCTACCAGCGGCCTCTTGCGAACGATTGCTCAGTTGATTGGTGAGGGACACGTCAAACCAACTCTTGCGCGAACCTTCTCTTTGCAAGAGGCGAGCCTGGCTCATGAGTTGAGCCAGAGTGGTCATGGGCGTGGGCGCATTGTGCTGCATATTGCCGACTAACCTGCCGGACAGCTTCCATCTTTCTCAGCCGCAGGGGCCCAAAGCAGGGGAGGTATAAAGCAGGAAAGCGCTGTGATAGCTTGCCTCTGCTGGTAAATGACGTCCGAAGCGGGCAGGTTTTGCCCTCCGACGTAAGCACTTGCCCTCCCATGTGAGCACTGGGACACATTTTCCTGGAAAAGCCGCTCCTCGTCAGACTTTTCTCAGCGACATCTTGTCAATTGGAGGGAGAATGAGAAGTCAAGCTGTGGTTCTCAATCAGGTGGCAAAATTGGTCTTTCATCGCCCACGTCCAACGGTTGCCTGGGCATTGGTACAGGAAGATGGCTATAGTTTTCCAAGTGGTCATGCCATGATGAGTCTCGTTTTCTACGGGATGATGGCCTATTTCCTTTTTCATCTATTGCGCCGTTTTCCCTGGCTGCGAATCATCGTCGTCGTGGTGATGCTCTTGCTCGTGGGAGGTATTGGTCTCTCGCGGATCTACTTGGGGGCACATTATCCCAGCGATATTGTGGCCGGGTTTCTTGCCAGCGGCATCTGGCTCGTTACCGTCATTGGCGTCACGGAGATTGCGAGGAGACTCTCTCGCTTCATCCAGGCTCCCCCTCGTGGTCTGAAAGTCAGGATGCCTTTCTCTTGAATGGAAATAGAGTATAGGAAAGGAAAGACCATGTCTCCTTCACGTATGTCCCCCGCTCCCGATTCCACGCTCCGATTGAGTGATGGACGACGATTGAGCTATCGAAAGGTCGGCAAGAGTCATGGATTTCCCATCTTCCATTTTCTTTGAGGTTTCACTCCAAAATGGACACGTTGAATGAGCCTTGAGAGGTATTTTAGCCGAAATGCGCCTTCTGTGAAGTGGTTCCCATTGATCTCCAGCAGTTTCTGGACAGTGGCGTTTCCCTGGTTGAATGCCCCGATTGTACCTGGTAAATGACTTGAAATATGGTTACTTTTTGCCCTCAAACATGCACAAGTGCCCTGAATTGTGAGCAGCACAGCCATTAGCCGTCTGAGAACCCGCCTGAGAAGCGTATGTCAGTGCGACATACTTGTAAATTCGGATACAGAAGGAAGAAATGCTCCCTCAAGGAGAAACCTCATACCCGCGTGCAAAGAGATAGCCATAAAACGCAAAGCGGTAAAACCAGGTTGCCATTTGTCTGGGCGTGTAGCGCTTTTCGCTCTCCAACCACCAGACGATAGTGCCAACCAGAACATGTGAAAGTTGCATGATAGGCAGCTCAGGGGGCGTGGCTGGATAAATCGGCTGACTGGGTTCCACCTGGTGTTTCCACCGTCTCTCCTTCTCAAGCATGAGCTTGATGGTGTGCTCACGCATCCTGGCTGCAAACCACGGACTGCCGTTTTTCCCCAACATCGCTCGGTACAGCCTGGCATGTTCAGCGACATGCTCAAATAACTGGCTCCAGATCCCTACTAGATTCTCCTCCTTTTCACCAGGATCAATGTCTTTGTGGAGGGGTTTCATATCCTCCACCAGGTGATTGGCTGCTTCTTCAAAGATCTTGACTACCAGATCGTACTTATCCTGATAATGGCGGTAGAACGTAGCTCGGTTGATCATAGCCCGTTCAGCAATGTCGCCCACCGTGATGGCATCGAACCCTTTCTCGGTAATCAGTTCAATCATCGCTTCTTGCAAGAATTTATGGGTGCGCTGGATACGTAAGTCGGTCTGTTCTTCGTGCGACATTTTTCCCTCCGTGTTGCATAAGTAACAAAAGATAAGCATTGATGCTTGCCCCGTGGTGCCGTCCAGACTACACTGTCTATTGTAACAAGTTGTTGCGAAGGCATCAACTTGTCGCCATGAAAGATCAGAACATGGGGGTGGCTACACCATCGAACCTCCTACTTTACATTTACTGGAGGAATTTCTCATGAAAGTTTTCGTTACTGGCGCGTCAGGATTCATCGGCTCCGCCGTCGTCCGCGATTTGATCGAGTCAGGGCACCAGGTCCTCGGCCTGGCTCGTTCCGATGCTGCCGCTGCAAAAATCGCCTCTGCCAGTGCGGAGGTGCATCGCGGTTCCCTCGATGATCTTGACAGCCTGCGCAGCGGAGCGGCCTCGTCCGACGGCGTCATCCACCTCGGGTTTGTCCACAACTTCTCGGACTACGAGGGCTCCGCGCGAACGGATCTACGCGCCGTCCAGACAATCGGAGCAGCGCTCGAAGGCTCCGGCAAGCCGTTCGTGATCACCTCGGGAACATTGATGCTCGCGTTCTTCCTCCCGCAGGGGCATCTCGGGACAGAGAAGGACGTGGCCGACGCCGGGTCGGTCGCGTCCAGGCCCAGGGTCGCGTCGGAGAATGCGGTGCTCGCGCTGGCTGAGCGCGGCGTGCGCTCATCGGTCGTGCGACTGTCTCCGTCGGTTCACGACAAAAGAAGAGGTGGCTTCGCGGAGGTCCTGGTCTCTATCGCCCGAGAGAAGGGCGTCTCCGGCTACGTCGGCGACGGGTCTAACCGCTGGCCCGCTGTACACCAGCTCGATGCCGCTCGCCTGTTCCGCCTGGCTTTGGAGAAGGCCCCGGCGGGATCAATGCTGCACAGGGTCGCGGAGGAGGGTGTGCCGATTCGCACCATCGCCGAGGTGATCGGTCGGCATCTCGATGTCCCGGTGGTCTCCATCTCTCCTGAGGATGCGGGCAAGCACTTCAGCTGGCTCGGACTCTTCTCCTCAACGGACAACGTAACGTCGAGCGCGCTGACCCGCGAGCTGCTGGGGTGGCAGCCAGTACACCCCACGCTGATCCAGGACCTCGAAGAAGGGCACTACTTCCATCACGAGAGATGATGTCCAGGCTGGTTGGGTATGATCACCCCATGTTTTGTCTACCGTAACAACTTGTTACGGTAGACAAAACATGGGGTGATCATACCATCGAACTCCCTACTCTACATCTACTGGAGGAATTTCTTATGAGTACTTTCAGTGTCGCTGACATTCCTGACATGACCGGCAAAACGGTGATCGTGACCGGCGCCAGCAGCGGCATCGGGCTAGCTACGGCACGTGCGCTGGCAGGGGCCGGCGCACGCGTTGTGTTCGCGGTGCGCAATATCGAAAAGGGCAAGGCGGCTGCGGCTATCACAACTGGCGTGACCGAGGTCCGCGAACTCGACCTCGCCAGCCTGGACTCCGTGCGAGCGTTCGCCGCCGGTTGGGATGGCGGGATCGAGTTGCTAATCAACAACGCGGGCGTGGGGGGACCGGAGCTTTCCCGCACCGCCGATGGATTCGAGATGCAGTTCGGCACCAACCATCTCGGTCACTTCGCCCTGACGAACCTGCTCCTTGAGCACATCACCGGACGGGTCGTGACCGTTGCCTCGCAGGCTGAGCGGTCCGGTCGCATCGACTTTGACGACCTCAACTGGGAGCGCAAACCTTACCGATCATTTGGCGCTTACGCGCAATCGAAACTGGCGAACCTGCTGTTCACTGCGGAGCTGCAGCGTCGGCTGAACGCCGCAGGGTCGGGAGTGCGGGCGACCGCGGCGCATCCCGGCTTCGTCGCAACGAACATCTACAACCATGCTGGCCGCCGCCCGTCCGGTCTGTCCGCGATCATGATCCGGTTGCTGGCGCAGGACGCCGATATGGGCGCGCTGCCTACCCTGTACGCCGCTGTCGTCGACATCCCTGGCAACAGCTTCGCCGGGCCCCGCCATTTCGCACACATGCGCGGCGCTCCGCAGCTCATCGGACGCTCTGCCACCGCGCAGGACGCCAATCTGGCACATCGCCTCTGGGCTGTTTCCGAGCAACTCACCGGGACCCGCTACCCACTCCAGCCTGTCCCTGAGCGGATCTGACCCTGTAGCGGGCCGATGCCGAAAACACGAGTCAAAAGACTGGTATATTCACCTCTCATAAGGGAGGCCCAGGATACGTATACAATGCTATCGCAAGGAGGATGCGCATGACTGAGATACATGACTTGAATGACTGGGATCGCCAGATCATCGAAAAGTTCCGTGCCAGCGGGGGCAACGTTGGTGGTCAATTCACTAACGCTCCCTTACTACTACTGACGACGACGGGGGCAAAAAGTGGCGAACCTCGTACCCGCCCACTGGTATACTTGTCCGAAGGCGGTCGCATCTACGTGTTCGCCGGAAACAGGGGCGCGCCAACCAATCCTGCCTGGTATCACAATCTGGTCGCACACCCCGATGTGACTGTCGAGCTTGGCACTGAGAAGTTCGAGGCTAGAGCCATCGTCGTCGATAGCGAGGAGGGGGAGCGACTCGGGCGCATCCAGGTACAGAAGATACCGGCTCTCGCTAAACTTGCCGCGACGATCACACGCCAGGTCCCCGTTGTTCTGCTGGAACGCAAAAAGTAAAGGGAGCGCACAACAGAGAAAGTAAGGGCCCTTCCACACGGCTTTCCATACCGTGGAAAGGGCCTGCCATGAGTCATGATGAGGGAGAAACTCCCCTTCATTTGGTCGCCTCAGCCACACGGGCTACAACTGGCAAGGAAGCCCCAGAAGAGAACGAACATGAGCCTTTCTTTTTCTCCTCCCAAGAAACCATGCGTCGCAGCCGCACCACCCGGCATGGAACTGAGGATGAGACGACAAAACGCTCTTGCTATCCGGGAGTTCCAGAGGAATGTACAAGATGTCGATGGAAAAGTCAGATGGGGAGGGGATTTCCCAGGCAGGCTGGCTGTCGCAATGGCATGAGGAGTCGGGAACTTTTCTCGAAAAGCGAGAGCTGTTTCGCGGTTGGGATCGTGGAAAATCTGAACCAGTTCAGGGAACAACTCGTCACAAATGGCGGTTAACTTGTTTCTCAACTGGGTTGATTGATGCGAGAGTTCATAGCGGTGCTGGATCAATCCTCTGAGTTGAGAGGCGGCTTTCGTGGGCGGGAGAGCCCGACGCACGAGCTGCATTTTATCCTCAACCTGGGCACCCAGTTCCAGTTGCGTGTAGAGCCGATTTGCCAGGCCTAGCGCATCTCGTTTATCCGTCTTAACCATGCCTTTGGGGCGCTCCTGCACATGGATGCGGTACACCGTGATATCCAGTTCGAGCAGATACTGTTCGAGCAAGCGATGGTAATGGCCCGTGTGCTCCAGAAGTACAGTTACTTGCTCGATAGGGACCAGCTCGCGAAGACGATCGACAAGGGCCTGGAATCCCTCTCGCGATTGGTCAAAAGCAAAGGTTGGACAACCCTCAAACCGCTCATGACGCTTGAGTAACGTACGTGAGAGGAAACCCGCGACGTGCCGAAACTTCCCGACATCAATCCCTACGTAAAGGGTCTCATGAGGAAGCAACGGGACGGCAGCGAGATCTGGACGTGTAGAAGACCTCCTGGCCATAAAACAGTTCCTTCACTGTATGAATGTGGTTGCACAAACATTGGGTGGGTGAGGGAGGCCAGGAGCCGCGAATGCGCCCTGCCCAGTTACATCCAAAAGGTCAGCCTGGGCATCCTCAAAGGGTTCTCAGACGGCCAATGGCTGTGCTGCTCACAATTTAGGGCACTTGTGCATGTTTGAGGCAAAAAGTGACTACATTTCAAGTCATTTACCAGTACCAGCACCAGCTCACTCACACCACACAAGGGCATCCTGCAATTCAAACCTCACAAGCGGCGCAAAACGCGCTCGACGTCAACAGAACCGCGATGGACTAGACGCGAAATGATCTGGGCAGTGATGAACGAGTAGCACCTTTTTCGACCCGAATGCGGCTCCAATTTACAAAATGGCGATAAATGAATCCAGATGGAAAGCGGCTTCATCATTGTCTTCCTGACCGATTCCTATGTTTCACGCTAATTTCCTATGTTTCACCTCAAAAATGGCTCTTGTTCATTTTCGGTGGGAAAGCTCATCAACAATTGAAAAGAAAGAGCTTGGGTGGCTTCTGCAGTGATCTTTTGCTGTGCTTTTCCACCAAAAGTGAGCCAGACCGTGCGAATCGTTTCCTCGAAACAGGTGAAATCACCTGGAGATGAGAGGAAGGAGAACATCCTTTACAACTTGAGAATCGACGTTGGGCGCAATTCCCAACCTCGTGTGAACTGAGAAATGCATTTTCCCCAGGGTAGCGACTGACCATCAATCCCTGAAGCGGGAGAAGAACCGAGTCCATTCAGAACCCACCTGAACCACACTTGGGAGCAGGTCGTCATGGCTAGCGCAAGTGAAGATCCGGTGAGGCATCGTTATCACTACCAAGCTTACGTGGGTTATCAGCTTGCCCAAAATGGGAAAGGATAGGGGCCTGGCATACGATCTGATGACCAGGGTTCACCCCCACAAAACCCGGTGCAGAGGACCAGCCTACCGCGACACAAAACGATTCTCAGGAACGAGAGAACCAGCCATCTCCTCTCAACTTTGATTGAGAAGGTGTCAACCGCATGGAATGGCTGGAGGGATTCCACAAGAAGCAAAGGCTGAGGGTAATACCTCAGATAGGCTGACGTGTGGACGAGCGTTTGGATGATAGAGGTACAAGTAGGAGTACACATGTTATGAACACGGAACAACACCCGATGTATGAATGGAATACTTTGCCGTGGCGTACCATCGAACGGTCGGTATTCAAGCTCCAAAAGCGCATCTATCAAGCTTCACAAAAGAATGACCATGTCCTTGTACACAAGCTTCAACGACTTTTGATCAGCTCCTGGTCCGCCAAATGTCTTGCTGTGCGACGGGTCACCCAGGATAATCAGGGTAAGAAAACCGCCGGAATTGATGGGATCAAATCCTTGTCCCCTCAACAACGAATGCATCTTATCCAGAACCTGCGGGTGGATCTCAAAACGCAACCAGTGCGAAGGGTGTGGATTCCCAAACCCAATGCGCCAACGGAAAAGCGTGGACTAGGCATTCCAACGCTGTTCAACCGGGCAGCTCAAATGCTGCTCAAACTGGCCCTTGAGCCTGAATGGGAGGCCAAATTTGAGCCGAACAGCTATGGCTTTCGACCAGGACGTTCCTGCCAGGATGCGATTGACGCCATTTACATCAACATTAACCAGAAGCCCAAATATGTGTTGGATGCGGACATCGAAAAATGTTTTGATCGCATCAATCACTCTGCCCTCCTGGCAAAACTCCAGACCTTCCCACTCCTGCGACGAGTCGTCAAGACCTGGCTCAAAGCGGGGGTTATCGAAAATGGAGCCTGGTTCCCGACTAAAGAAGGAACCCCGCAAGGAGGGGTCTGCACGCCTCCTACAATGTGGCAAAAAAAGTGGTAGAGTTCGAGTACCAGGAGGAAATCCCGCATCACCGCCTTTGCGCAGCCTATGGAGATGGTTTTAAAGGCGCACCCTTACGGTGTCAGATGTCTGGCGAAGGCGTACTCCCGCTGGATGCTGGAACACGCAATGGACAAGTCACCCAAGCCCTCGCGATCTCTGTGCAAGAAGTCCCCTGTAGTAGAGGTTCATGCCATGTTTGAACCCAGCCGTCTCGCTCAGCAATGTCTTCAAGACGCCTATGCTTGTCTCATCCCAACCGTGCGCCGCCGCCTGAACGCAACTTCCCCTACGAGCCAACCAGAGCAGCCTCTACAGAAAGGAATGCCCAATGAAGCCGACCCAAGTGGCCTTGTACGCCCGTGTCTCCTCCGAACAACAGAATGAAGCGCGAACGATTGAAAGCCAGGTGGCTGATCTGCGAACCCGTATCGCGGCAACTGGAGTGGCTCTGCCTGCAGAACTGGAGTTTGTGGACAATGGTTACAGTGGGGCGACCCTTATTCGCCCAGCGCTGGAACGTTTGCGTGATGTCGCAGCTGCTGGGGACATTGATCAGGTCTATATGCATTGCCCTGATCGGCTCGCACGCAACTACGCGCACCAGGTCCTCTTGCTAGAAGAATTCGGGCGCTCAGGAGTCGAGGTGATTTTCCTCAATCGTGAAGTGGGACAGACACTGGAAGATCAGCTCCTCCTCCAAGTTCAGGGGATGATCGCCGAGTATGAGCGAGAGAAGATTTTAGAGCGGAGTCGGCGAGGCAAGCGACATGGGGCGCAAGTCGGGAAGATCAGTGTACTTGGAGGAGCCCCTTACGGATATCGCTATGTCACCAAACAAGAGGGGGATGGCGAGGCTCACTTTGAGATCGTATGGGAAGAGGCCCGCGTAGTGCACCAGGTCTTCGAGTGGGTCGGGCGAGATCGCTGCTCCATTGGAGAGGTTCGCCGCCGTCTGGAAGCAGACAAGGAGAGGACCCGAACCGGCAAAACAACTTGGGACCGTGCAACCATTGGCGGTATGCTCCACAATCCGGCCTACAAGGGCGAGGCGGCCTTTGGCAAAACGGTGATTGAGCCACTGCGACCTCGCCTGAGAGCGCAACGGGGAAGTAGTTTGCAACCCAAGCACGCTTACTCCCATCGCGATCTTCCCTCCGATCAGTGGATGAGCATTCCTGTACCTGCTCTGGTCGATGCTGCGCTGTTTGATGCGGTAGCCGAACAATTGCAAGAAAACCGCGAGCGGGCTCGTGTTCCTCAGCGAGGTGCCAAGTATCTGTTGCAGGGCTTGATTGTCTGTGCCTGTTGTGGGTATGCTTACTACGGCAAAGGGATTAGTCCGAGCGGACGCAAATATCATGAGCGTTCCTACACCTATTACCGCTGCATCGGCGCTGATGCCTATCGCTTTGGTGGAGTGCGGCTTTGCTGGAACAAGCAACTGCGCACCGATCTGGCTGATGAAGCCGTTTGGGAGGAAGTCTGTCGACTCCTGGAACATCCAGAGCGGCTCGAACAGGAATATCGGCGACGCCTCGTCCAGCAAGAAAAAACACCAAATGAGTTGAGTCATCTTGAAGCATGTATGGGGCGACTGCGCCAAGGGATCGCCAGGTTGATTGACAGCTATGCCGACGGACTGATCGACAAAGGGGAGTTTGAACCCAGGATTGCACGTATGCGAGAACGTTTAAAGCAAATCGAAGAGCAAGCCCAACAGATCAAAGATGAAGCCAGCCTGGAGCACGAACTGACGCTCATCCTGGGTCGTCTGGACGAGTTTGCTGCACGGATGAAAACTGGGCTGCGTGATGCTGATTGGCAGACGCGTCGGGAGATCATTCGGGCACTCGTCAAGCGCGTTGAGATCGATCAGGAACAGGTAAGGATGATATTCCGGGTGAACCCTCCTCCTCAAGCACCACAGCTTCCCTCAGAAAAAGATTCTCAAAGTTTGCAACATTGTAGGGGGCGTGATGATCGAACCTTGCGGTGCTCCGCTGAGCGTGCGTTTCCAGGTCCAATCTTCCAAATATCCAGCTTTGAGCAATCCGCGTATGAGTTGGAGAAACCGACCATCGTGGATATGTTCTGCGAGCGTTTCAAGCACAATATCATGCGACAAACTGTCGAAGCATGCGGAAATATCGCCTTCCAGGAACCACGTCGTTCCTGCCCAGGTTTCATAGATTTCCTGTAACGCGGTATGACATCCTCGTTGTGGACGAAAACCGTGAGAGTGATCGCTAAACTGGACATCAAAGTAGCTGTCCAGGATCAGCCTGATGACCTCCTGGAGCAGTTTATCGCTCCAGGTGGGCAGTCCGAGGGCGCGTTTCTTCGTCGAGTGTTTCTTCTCGATGTAGACTCGCCGGACAGGAGTCCATCGATAGCGTTCCATTCGCAGCACTGCGATGATGGCATCGATTTTTGTCAGACTCATGCCGTCAACGGTTTCTTCCGTTAAGCCTTTGGTTGTCGCACCATCGTTGCGGTAGAGTTTTCCGTAGGCGATGAGGTACAACTCACGGTTAAAGGGTTGACGATAGACGCGCTCTAACGGCAATCCCTTTTGACCACGTTCCCGAACGAGTTCCAAGTAAACCCTGGCATCTTGCATTTCGCATATCTCGTTTCTCGTGGGACTCAGTATTTCCTGTCTTCCTTCGCCCTATGGTTGGCTTTCCCAACCTTCCCGGCAGGTCGTGACTCCTGCGACTAGTATGAAGACTCTGTGACCGTGAACCTCGCGGTTTTTAGGTCATCCCATGTTCCGTTCGCACACTACGTGTAGTCAGGTTAGGTGTCCCGTTCGATACCTTTATTGAGTTCACTACTCAACGCTCTAGAATGGGAGAGTGCTTATGACATCCATCACATCGCAAGCGCATTCTGAAACCATTGCTGGTTGGTCGCCGATTGGACCGCTGGTATCTGGGATGGGAAGCAGTCTAGCCTTCACCATACTGACAGGTCTTGCGGAACGTCGAGTGTTTCCACTTCCCTCCGCTTTCAGGACATGCTATGGTCCCCGTTGCCTTTCGGCTCAAGGTCAGTCCCGTGACCTCCGGCATTTCTCTCCAATGCCGACCCGTTGCGGGAATAGCGTGTTACGTGACATGGCGCACGTGAGTATCTGCCCAATGTATTGTCAACTCAAGGACAATTGTTGCGTTTATCGCCAGAAATTCTGGAGAAAAGTGGGCGCCGGCCCAAAATCTTCTCGGAAGAAAGCCCGCTGAAAGACCTCACATGAAGGTTCAGTGATGAAAGCTCATCAAGAGAAAAATGTACGTTAACAATACCCGCGGTTGTCGCCTGGGGAGAATGACTCAGGAAGAGGTCCTCAGCCAAGAAGCATTACGCCATCCTATCTCCTCCTGCTTTCTCTCTACCGAACAGGAAATCAGCGCAGCCCTTGAGCAGGCCTAACGTGCGGGAGCGCTCAGCGAGACCATCGACACGACCGATGTGGCGACAACGCTCGTCGCCATCGTGCAAGGAGGATAGGTCTTGGCACGAGCGTTACAAGATCCACAGCAGATGGACAAGGCTCTACGCGGTGCCCTGGCTCTGCTCGAGAGCATCGAAGGGAGATAACATCATGCCGACAGAACCATCCTTCACCATTTGTTTTCTTGGAGAGGCTGTTTTCCGTTGTAAATAAGCGCTGCAACGGATAGTCATAAAAGCCGCCCCTGAAAGGGCCCGAGGCAGATGCTCATTGCTCCTGGCCTCTCCGGGGAAAGCACGTATTGCATACACACACTTTTTCATCGCTTGTTCCAACCGATGTGACAGAAGAGGGATCATCTCCATTGCATGATATTTCTTGAGATTCAAAGCGGGAAAACATCTTTGCCACCAGGGATGGGGATACGTGAAAGGGAGACAGGCAGCATAATGTTCAATCCACAAAGCAGCGTCTCAAGCATGCTCACATCGCGTGAAACGCTCCTCAGCACGCTTGAGACGCTTCCTGATGCGTTGTTTGTCGTCGATGACGCCACAACGATTGTGTATGCCAATGCGAGCGCGCAGACCATGCTCGGCGCATCACGAGAGCAATTCCTGGGGAACCCCTTCTGGCGCAGTGCTCCACAACTCGTGAGCCCCTCACTCTATCAGGCAGTGCTCAAGACCAGGCAGACCCAAGAGCCGACCGAAGTGGAGTATTGGTCTCCCATAACCCTGACCAGGCTGCACGTGCAGCTCGCTCCGACCATTGGGGGACTCACCTTGCAGTTCCACGAAGTGAGAGCACTAGCCCGACGCCAGGAGATGGTTCCCCTCAGCGAACAGCTCTACGCTGATATCCTGGAGACTATCTCTGACCGGCTCGTGATCTTGACCCCTGATGGGATGGTCCTGGCCATCAGTCAGCGCCCCTTAGAGGACGCACACCTCCGGCGAGAGGAAGTGGTCGGTAAACCGTTCACCGACACTCCCTGGTGGTCGTATGCTCCACCTGTCCAGCAGCAATTACGCGCAGCGATTGAACAAGCCAGTCGGAGAGAAATCGTGCACTTTGAGACCAGGATACGCCCACAAGAGGGGTGGTATCTGGATCTTGCGGTGACGATGACCCCACATCTGAATGCTGACAGACAGGTCGAGTACCTCATCTATGCAGGGCTGGATATCACCGCGCGCAAACGAGCCGAAGAAGGACTCCGTGTCCTGATCGATACCATTCCCCAATTCGTCTGGATGATGCGCCCCGATGGCTCTGCTGAATACCATAACCGGTGCTGGTATGACTATACCAGCATGACCCCCGAACAAGACGGGTGGATCCAGTGTCTGCATCCCGATGATCGACAACGCGCCCTGGGCGCATGGCAGACCTCTATCCAAACAGGTGCTCCCTATGAAGTGGAACAGCGCCTGCGCAATGGGATCACCGGAGACTATCGCTGGTTCCTTGCCAGAGGCGTGCCATGCAAAGATGCCTGAGGCCAGATCGTCAAGTGGTTTGGCACCTGTACTGACATTGATGACCGGAAACGGGCTGAGCAGCGGCTCAAAGAATGCCGGGAGAGCCGGCGTGTGTTGGCCGAAACGGTGCCGCAGCTCATCTGGATGACATGGCCAGATGGATCTGTAGAGTACTGGAGTCAACGGTGGTATGACTATACAGGTGCCTCCCCGAGCAAACATTGGGCGATGGATGGTGTCAGTTCTTGCACCCACATGATTATGGGCACACCCTCACGGTCTGGCGTCATGTGCTCGCAACGAGTGAATCCTATGAGATCGAATATCGTTTGAAGGACAGCAATGCAGGGAGCTATCGCTGGTTCTTAGCCCGCGGCATGCCGGTGCGCGATGAAACAGGCCAGATCCTCAAGTGGTTTGGCACCTGCACCGACATTGACTATCAGAAACGCATCGAGGAAGCCTTGCGTCAGAGTCAGGAGCGCGCAAGCACCCTGATGAACTCTAGCATTATCGGGATTCATATCCTTGAAGGTGAGCAGATGGTGGACGCGAACGACACCTTTCTGCGCATGACTGGCTATACACGAGAAGACTTGCGTGAAGGTCGCATGAATGTGAGACATATGACGCCTCCGGACTATTTGGCTCGTACCCAGCAGGCCCATCAGGAACTTGCACGGCATCGGTCGATAATACCCTATGAGAAAGAGTATGTCTGTAAAGATGGCAGTCGCCTTCCGGTGGTCGTGGGCGCCGTCGCCTTACAGCATCACCCATTCCAAGCGATCGGCTTTGTGCTGGATAATTCGGCCCGCAAGGAGTTGGAGCGGAGCAAGGATGACTTTATAAATATGGCCAGCCATGAACTGAGGAACCCGCTCGCCGCCTTAAAGATGCAGACCCAACTGGTGCGAAAACGACTGGAAAGGCAATCCCATCACGAGGCTGTCACAGCGCTTTCCAGGGCAGAGGGGCCCATCAAGCAACTGGAACGCCTGATCGGAGAGTTACTGGATGTCTCCAAAATCCAGGCGGGCAGGCTGGAGTATCGGCAGGAGACGGTCGATCTTGATGCGTTGCTTCATGAGGTGGCCGACACCATGCAGCAGCTCAGTACGACGCATACCATTGTGGTGCGCGGTGCGGCCCCGCGCTTACTCGTCGGAGACAAAGACCGGCTCGGACAGGTCTTTACCAACCTGATCAGCAATGCCATCAAGTATTCTCCCGGCGCCGAGACGGTCGAGATGGACCTCGACGCCTCCCCAGAGACGGTTACCATCAGTGTGCATGATCATGGACTGGGCATCCCACGAGAACAGCGCGACAAAATCTTTGAGCGCTTCTATCGGGCCACTGGTCCCAAGCAGAGAGCGATCCCCGGCCTAGGCATGGGGCTCTACATTGTGGCGGAAATCGTCAAGCGCCATGGGGGAACCATCACCGTGGACAGTGAAGTCGGAAAAGGCTCGACCTTTACGGTGACCCTTCCCAAGAAGAGGGATGCCTGACCAGGGAACGAACTCCACGCACGTCAGTTGAGATGATGATAGTGGCAGAAGCTGGTGCAGCACGGATGCTCACCGCCATCACCGACCGGCTTCCTGTGGACTCCCTCGCTCGTCACGAGCCGCAGGATTCAGGTGGTTTGTCTGCGTGATGCGCAGACAAACCGTCTCGCTCGTTTGCATCCTCGCCTTCCCTGGCCCTTCTGGTACCGCGTGCCTCAAACGCTCATGCGGCAAGACCTCAACATCTGCCAAAGGACTCTCGAAAGGACTCTCGCCAACCATCGACAACTGGAGGACGAGCCTGGAGGAGATCACTCAGCCGCCTAACTCTCAGCTTTTGGAGCAGGAACGGGCAGAGCAATATCACTGAGGCTCTTAATATCGGCAGGGTTCTCAGGGATCATCGGTCCTGCCTTGTATGCCTCTGCAAGCAAGAATACTGTATACTACTCGTGAGAGGGGATTCACACACACATCCTCTGACCACGCTCACACTCACGCTGGGAGATACTCATGACCGTGGACCACACCCTACACATGCAGCTGCCCGATGGCCGCTGCATCGACTTGACCCCAGAGCAGACCTTGGACGCGCGTTGCCTGGCTCTCTCCCTCTCTGCCCGATCTGCCAGAGGCGCTCGCGACCTGGCTCACGTACCAGCAATTTCCTCCATCCCTCGACCTTCCGCCGCTCGAACCGTATTGCGTCGTCGAGCACTCCCCCCTCGACGGACGCTATCACATTGTGGGCTTTGGCCTCGATCTCCCCTCTGAGTCATGAACACGACGCCTTCAGACCAACCATACCTGTGTTTGCCACATGTGCTATGACAATGGCAGGAGCGTATGTTGGTCGGGAAACCACACAGCGTGATGCGATCTCACGATTTCAAAACCGTCTCGTATCAGGGAATAGACTATCCCTCTCCGTTGTTCTTGATAACGTATGGCATTAGAAAGAATTGGATCGCTCCTGTGAGAGTTGGTTTCACGAGCATCAATTGTCGAGAGATGTCAGCACAGGAGCAGAATTAAGATGAGAATTTACGTTGGGGGCCTCCCCTACCAGTCAACCGAGCAGGATCTGATCCAGCTTTTTGAGCAGATCGGCCAGGTTACCTCCGCCACAGTCATCACCGATCGTGAGACTGGGCGCAGCAAGGGCTTCGGCTTTGTTGAAATGAGCAGCGATGACGAGACCCGCGCGGCTATTGAGCAGCTGAACGGCTCAACCCTGGGCGACCGCACCATTACGGTCAACGAGGCGCGCGAGCGTCGCGCTCCCGGTGGGGGTGGCTACCAGAGCCGCGGTCGCAGCTCAAATGGTGGTGGTTATCGCGACCGCTACTAGTCTCTTCTAGCGAGAAAAGAAGCGAAGAGCATTCTCCCCCGTCGCGGGGAGGATGCTCTTCACTTCTTTTTGGCGGAAAAGGATCCTTCGCAAGTGAATGGGTTCACCCTGCTTCTCATAACCATTCACACTTCCTCCCTCTTTCCCGTACGCATTTTCTACACACGAAATGAGAAAAGCGTTTACCTGGCGCAACACACATTTCCCGATGGCCTGATGCTGGCCATATTTGCTGCCAGCATCAGGCTATGATACCCCCTCACAGCCATACAACGGAGAGACGCAAATCAAAGCATCCGTTGGATAACACACACATTACTGACTGCAGAGCTCCACACAAAACCAACTACTACACCTCACTTTGCCTCTCTAGAGGAAACAGCTCGACATGCAGCGTTCCCGATCTCATCCCCTGGGGCAACCAGAGCGATGATAACTCCACCTGGGCAACAAGCTGAATCATCAAAAGAGCGTATGAGCCCCAATCATATGAGTCGGTGTCCCCTCTGCCCTCGAAAGACCCAGTACACCGCCATCCGCTCCAGGCCTCGGGGAAAATCAATCCGAGAAAAAAAGAGCGAGTCATTGCGACTCGCTCTTTCGACTAAACCATGGATAATGGATAGAACCCCAAATACGTGTGGGGAATGAGCAAGAGTATAAAACACTTCAAAGCGCTTGTATACCACACTAGTACCAATCAAGCTTTTTCATCTCCAGCAGCATCCTCCCACCAACGTCCAGAGAACCAGTCCAATTCTCGCGCCAGCACATCACCACGTCCCTGATCCACTCCTCCACCCTTTTCAGATCTCCAGCACAGTCGAGAACCTCGCTTGCCTCTGCATACCCATTCACCCCACATGGCACACCCACGCGTCCCGGTGGTTCTCCCTTTCCAGGAAAACGCGGAGCCTTGCGCCTCCCCTGCCAGAGAGTTCCCTCAAATTCGTTGCGATATCGTACGCATTTACATACCAGACAGCGCAAGGGACACCATCCTCGGGGCAGCGGGGGGAACGCTCTTCTTGGCGACCTTTTCGGCTGCTGCTCCTGTGCTAGCAAACGCCACAAATACTCTTAAAGGTCTAATTACTTTCTGCACCCTTAAGCGTTTATAGAGATGTATTTGACTTTGAAAACAGGAAGGTTGCTGCGAGGGCACCATGCGCAGCAACCTTCCTGTTTTACTTTTTGGACATGCATTCATTGCTATATATGACAGTTTCTACAGGCTTTATTTGCTATTTTAAAGTTTAGGTACAATATGCGATAGAAGTAGTAAGTTTGTGCTTATTTACTCACGCTGCTCTGGAATATGTCTTGAACCAGGAGAGCCATACCCATGCTATGACTCTGGAGTCCAGGGTAACGGATTCCATTGTGAGAAGCCATCTTCACGAAAGGTGCTTCTGTCACTCCTGGGCGGTCTCTCTCCTCGTATAAAGCAGAGCCTCTTGCTGGTGAAGCTGTTCTTCCAGATGCTGCACGGTTTCCTCTTCACGCTGCAACACCTGCTCCTGGCGTTGGACCTCCTTCGGCTGCTGCTGGAAAGCCGCCAGTTGGCGCTGGACCTGTGTCTCCTGGCATTTGAGCACCTGCTCCTGGTACTCAAGGGCCACCTGCCTATACACTTGCTTCACCTGGCGAGATATTCCTGTGCGCCTTCGCATCGTTTTGCTCCTTTCTCAAGGCAGATCTGAGTTCTCCTCGATGCTTCTAGTACGTCTCACCGCGGAGAGATGATACTCTGCCGCAGTGTTTTGAACGTAAGAATGAACGTAGTTTTCCGTACGGCTAATACTCGGGCCCCAAAAGCAATGCGTAAACAGGCAGAGTCAAAACGAAGGTTACTATATTTTTGCACTTTTTAGCTGAGCCGTTTTAGACTGCAAACAGCTCAAACAACGTCTCAGGGCAAGCGCCGGAAAGGAACTGGTCATGGAGCCACGCAAGCAAACCGCGACGATGAGCCTTCCCCGATTTGGTAGAGTCCCTAAAGCTGAGATATACTCTCACAAATCGGGAAAGGGATAAGCATGGCAAAGGTCCAAAAAGTTTACACGCGAGAATTCAAAGAGCAGGCAGTGCACCTGGCCCAGACCAGTGGGAAGCCAATTGCGCAGGTAGCAAGAGAACTGGGCATCTCAGACACCTCCATTCAGGTTTCTAACATCTGAGTTTTAAACTCAACAAGGGCAAAGCGATTGAAGCAAGCCTTCTCGAAAGCGGAAGATGATTACGATTGGTGTGGAAGTTGAATGAGCTTTCTGGGGCGGATGCCAGGTTTGAGAGAGCGATAGTGCCCCTCCTGGTGTTTTCGGTGGATGGCGAGATCATAGAGCATCGGCAGTGGCGGAGCCTCTCCTGGAGGCACCTGGCTCAGCGCCTCGTAATCCGTTTTGAGCAGTGCAAAAATCATCGTCGCCATTTGCCCGGCGATCCGCCCAATCACGCGTATCTTCCCACGGTAGTCCTTTGTGCGCTCGTCATAGGTCGCCAGACGTGGGAGCAAGCGTTGATAAATGCGCGCCCATTCACACTCAAGGGTCGTTGCACGTGCTGCCATAAGAAAGAGCATCTGCTTCATCGGGCGCACCCCTCTGTTGCTTAGTTTTGTTTTATCAAAGGAGACACCCGTCTGAGACCGCTTAGGAGCCCATCCGAAGTATGATTTGAGTTCACAGGCTTTCTCGAAATTGGCAATATTGCCCACCGTAGCAATGATAGTGCCTGCCTCGATGGATCCGATCGGTGGGATCGAAAGCAAGATTTGTCCTTCTCGCGAGCTGGTCACCACCTCTGAGATCCTTGTCTGCAGAACTCCCAGGTGCTCCTGGACGATCCTCAGCTCCTTCATTAAGAGCCCTTGCTCGATCAGAAGTCCCTGTTGCCTGTCCTTGTCTTGAATCCCAATCGTCTCTCTGGCAAGTTGCTGAAGTTTGAGCAACTGAGCATCAGATGGAAAGCTTCTCGGTCGAAGTGCTTGTAGATCTACCATGCTGGTTGTGGCAATGGCATGGGGCGTTGGGAATTTCTCTCGATACGCGAGAGCTATCTCGCGGTTCGGGTCGCGGAAAATCTGGGTCAGTTCAGGGAAACGTTGATCACAAATGGAGGTCAGCTTGTTTCTTAACTGCGTGGATTGATGGGAGAGTTCATAGCGATGTTGGATGAGTCCCTTGAGTTGCGAGGCTGCTTTTGTTGGAGGATGAGCGCGACGCACAAGTTGCATTTTGTCCTCGACCTGGGCACCGAGTTCTAGTTGGGTGTAAAGCCTATTCGCCAGGCTGAGGGCATCCCGCTTATCGGTTTTGAGCATGCCTTTGGGGCGTTCTTGTACATGAATCCTGTGATTTGACAATCGCTTTGTCCTCGCCAGTGACACATATACTGTCCACCAGCTGGCTCTAATCCTTGCTTGACGTCCCTCACAAAATCAGGCCAATCTTCGTTTTGACGCATATCTGTGCGTGTAGCGCTTTCTTTGACCCATAAGGTGTCCTGTGGTCCATTTCTCGAACACATGGCTCATTTTCACAGAAAATGACGGACTACTGGTCGTGGATATGGGTCAAAACGGACAGGATATGGGTCAAATTTTGGTTTCTGTTACCAGCAGCTAGTGTAAATCTTGGAATATTCTGTGGGAGAAAATTCGATAATTCCGTGGGTGGCCGACTCACTTTTTGAGGCAACAGTCACTCGCAGAATTGGACGGATTCCGCCCATAGAATTCCAAGATGTTCACCAGAGATGCGCAAGGCGTCAAATGAAAGCTTTCGCGAAGAGGCGCAACGAGTCCAGGTTCAGGGCATCGGGGAATAAGAGGAGCACCTCCTGGACACCGGCGGCCTCCAATGCGGCCAGACCCTCGCGAAAGGTCGCGGGGCTGCCGAGAAGCGTGGTAATGCCCACCTGTCTGAGGAACCCCAAAAAGACCTCCGGGATTTTCGCCATGGCCTGTTCATGGGTTTCTCCAATGGAACAGAAGGCCGATGCGATGCGATGGATGCTTTCGTAATCGCGCCCGACGTCTTCGCAGTGCTGCTTGAGGATGGCAAGCTTGTACTGAATCGTCGCTACATCGCCCCCGATATGGCAGGCATCGCCATATTGCGCGACCAGTTTGAGCGTGACTTGCTCTCCGCCCCCAGCGATCAGCAGAGGAATATGGTTTTTTTGCACGCCTTTGGGCTGATTGATCGCGCCACGTACCTGGTAATATTCGCCTTCAAAGACTGCCTCTTCCTCGCTCCACATGCTGAGCATGACCTGGGCAGCTTCGCGTAGATGACGCAGACGAGCAGGAGCAGAGGCCCCGTCATAGCCATAGGCGCGATCCTGGCGCTCGTTCCACCCACCGGCACCGATGCCCAAAGTGAGCCGCCCATGCGAGAGCACATCGACCGTGCTCGCCATCTTCGCCAGCAGCGCCGGGTTCCGATACGTCGGGCATGTGATCAGCGTACCAATGCGCACGCGCTTCGTATCTCGTGCCAGTGCCGAGATGGTCGCCCAGCACTCGAACGTCTTCTCCTGCACTGGCTGCGGAAAGGTATGGAACTGATCGCTCAGCCAAACAGTGGCGAAACCGAGCTCATCGGCGGTCTGAGCCACACGCGTCATGGCCTCGTAGGCCTCAACCGGGTCTTTGATGCTTGCCAGTTCCATCATCCCGCCTTGTGGCAGGGACACACCAAATTGCAGAGACATGAATACCTACCTCATTTCTGGGAACTATGGAAAAAAGAAGCGTGTTCTTTCTTTCAGGACTTGAGTCATCTTCACGCCACCAGGTGCAGATGCCATCTTGACGCGGATGCTCCTCTTGAGTATAGTATGTCTCTGATACCAGGACCAGTGTTTCGTGATCATAGGTCTGAGACCACCAGGTTAAGAGGAAAGCTGAAATGCACAAGAGCGAACGGAACCTTGCCCTCGCCGATTTTTTACGCAAGCGGCGTGCGAGCCTTTCTCCGACCGAGGTGGGATTGCCACCCGGGAGCCGTCGTCGCACGCCGGGGCTGCGTCGCGAGGAAGTCGCACAACTAGCCAATATTGGCACCTCCTGGTATGTCTGGTTGGAGCAGGGACGCGATGTGCATCCCTCACGGCAGGTGATGGAAAGCCTGGCTCAAGCACTCAGGCTCACAGCGAATGAACGGCGACATCTGTTTTTGCTCGCGGGGCAACCGCTGCCAGCGCCTGTCCTCCCGTCGGAGGAGTGTGTCAGTCCAACACTGCAGCAGATGTTGGATGATCTCAACCCGACCCCCGCCTGTGTCATCGGACGGCGGTGGGACTACCTGGCGTGGAACAAGGCTGCCGATGGCGTCTTTGCCATTTCGGAAGAATCCCCTCCCTATGCACGCAATGTCGTCTGGCACTTCTTTACGAATCCGACGATGCGGGAGTACTTCCCTCACTGGGAACACATGGCACGAGGCCTCTTAGCAGAATTTCGTACCACTAGCACTCGCTATCCTGGTGATGTATGGTTTGAGGAACTGATTGAGGACCTGAAGCAGGCTAGCCCTGAATTTTGTCGCTGGTGGCCCCATCATGATGCGAGTAACTTGGTAGATAGCGGTAAAATCATCGCGCACCCGGCACTGGGACACCTGGAGTTTAGGCATCTCACCTTACACGTTTTCAACGATCCCGACATCAGGGTCACGGTCTATATTCCAGATGCACAGACACGCGCAAAACTGCAACGCTTTCGGACAACAGAGGAAAGCGTCCACAGGGAGGCATGAAGAGCATTCTCAGCCGGAAAGGCTGCAATTCGCGTGTCGGCAAAGTACCCAGTTTGTCAACCACGGAATTCCATGAGAGAGATCTGTCTCCTTCAGTGGGTCATTCTTCTCTCAAAAAACGAAGAGGTCGCCCACATACTTGTCAAATTTTGACCCATGGAATTCCGTGATGTATAGCTAGCTCTGTTCCTCGCAGCGCACGAGTCGGCCTACTTCGCCTTTTTCTGAACAAGAACCCACTGTGTCCCCTGTTCCATCCAGCGGGTGACATTGCGCACGGCCCGCGCCTTTCGTGGGGGGTGCGACGTGATCACGACAAATGAGCCTTTGGGCTTTGCTTTGCTCACCGAACTGCAGGTTGGACATTGCACTTCCTGGCCCGTTGATTCCAGCCACTGAGCTGCCCCAAGCTCAATCGGTCCTGAGAAGGAACACCGCGAGGGTGCTTGCTCACCCTCAGCGGTTCCTACCTGATCTCGGCGAGGCGCTGGCTCACCTGGACGGCTTTTTGGCTTGTGCGTATCTTGCTTCCCTGTTCCGTCTGCCCCTCTTCTGCCTAGTTGTGGTCGTGGCTCTTGTTGAGATGCCGCTCCACTCTGGACAAACGTTGGCAGGCTCGCCAGTTCCGACAGATAGCTGTTTTGCTCTCCGGCGTACTGGAATTCGGCTTCCCCACTTCTCGCTTCAGCGCGCATGCGCTCCCATTTGGCATCTGGCAGAACCGACTTTTCCAGGTGGGCACAGGTGAGTTCCGTGCTTGCTTCCTGCAACGCTCGGTACAAGGCTCGCACCAGCCATTGTTTCAATATCCCGTGTCAAAAATACCATAACCTCGCCGAAACGGGGAGATATGGGTCAGAAGAGAAAAATGGCGAAGATATGTGTCAAATTTTGATCATATTTTCAGAGAAGAACGCCATCACTTTCGGCGATGGCGCTCCGTTTTCATTCTTGCTTCTCAAGCGATTATCCAGTGGGATGGCAATGGCATCACATTGGATGGCACTCGACAGCAAAGCGACCAGATGGGAGCTGCCCGACAGCCTGAACCTTGAGCCCAGCCTGGTGGGCGAGCTCTCGAAACTCGTTGAGCGTGCGGTCCTTGCCTCCAAGTAAGACTATCTCCGGTGTGAGAAGAGAATTCACACTGCCATCTGGCAACACCCCGCCCAGGATCATCAGGCGGCCGCCCGGGCGTGCTGCCTCGGCACAACGGCTCAAGATGAGCTGTGCTTCTCGGTCGGGCCAATCGTTGAGAATAGACTTCAGGAGATAGAGATCCGCCCCGGCCGGCAGCGGGTCGAAGAAGCTTTGCCCAACCGTTCGGACACGTTCACTCACGTCAGCCTCCTGCAAGACCGAGCCTGCGCGGGCCACCGTCCCAGGGAAATCGACCAGGGTGCCCTGGATCTGAGGGTGGGCACGTAAGATCTCCGCAAGCAAGGCTCCCGTTCCACCGCCGACATCCACCACCGTCTTGACCTCCTCCCAGTCTCCCGTGAGGAGCACCTCCGGGTTGGGCGTGCCGTGACCTGCCGACCCCATCAGCGCGTCAAAGCTCGCCGCGACGTCCGGATGCGCTTGCAGGTCCTCCCAGAAAGGCAGGCCGAAAATCTCATGGTAGGCGGGAGCGCCTGTCCGAACTGCGCTGAGAAGGCTGCCCCAGGCATAGGCTATGCGACCGCCGATCCCGCCCAGATCAAGGAAGACGGGATCGAGCAATCCCTGGGCTGCTTCATTCAACGCGAATTGACCGGGTGTTGGCTCGACAAAGACGCCCTTGTACACCAGGTGCCTGAGCACCCTCTGCAGGAAGTCGGCATTGCACTCTGCCTTCTCGGCAAGGGTCTTGATAGCGGTGATGCCAGCGGCGATATGGTCGGCGATCCGCAAGGTTGCCACCACATGGATACACCAGGGGGTGCACAGATCGCTCAGCGCGCTCAGATTGGTGCTTTCCGCTGGTGTCTGGTCATCTGTCTCTGTCATCTCTTGTTCCTCCTTCTCGGTTTCTTGCCTTCTCCCGTACATCGCGACCTGATCTGGATCTCTGTTGAGAGATCGTCTTGATCACCATCGCGAAGCGCGAGAAGCATTGAGCTAGTGGCATGGCACCTATGCTATCGCAGGAAAAGTGACCTGTCTTGTAAAAATTTGTCCCGGGTCAGGGAAGAGGAACATGGTTGTGATGTTCACTTCGCTGCGCCAGGTAGACGCTCGGACTCATCCCAGTAAACGCCTGAAAGTCGTGGATGAAATGTGCCTGGTCGAAATACCCGCAGGAGAGTGCCAGATCTGTCCATTGGACGGGTGGCCTTTTTGGGGTCCGTCGTAGCGCCTCCTGAAAGCGCTGCAGGCGACAGAACACTTTCGGCGTGAGTCCGACCGCTTCCTCGAACAGGGAGATGAAGCGCTTGGGACTCACGCCAAGGTGTGCGGTCACCTCCGAGATGGGGCGTCCCTTTAGTTCGGCCTGGAACGAAGCCAGCGCGAACGTGACGGCAGAAGGTCGTGTCTGTTCCCAGGCTATCCTCCCCAGGAGAAAGCGTTCGAGGATCTGCACCCTGTCAGCGTTCGCCTGGGCTCTTAGTAGGCACTCGCGCAACTCAAGGGCGGCAGGTCCGAAGACGTGAGAAAGGTCCACCGCCTGGTTGGTCAACTCGGCGGCAGGCATCGGCAGAAACGGGCGCGCACCACCTGGCTTGAAGCAGACGCTGATGGTGTTAACCAAGGTGGCCGTATCAATGACAGCCACCTGCGAAAAGGCACCGTGGAGTACGCCGCCATGAAAGCTCTCAAACTGGCCGCCATGTCGTGGAGTGGAGACGGCAAGCGTGTCATGGCCCAGATTGATCACCATCGCCATCCGGCCATTGGGAAGACAGCGTTCCCTGGTGGGAAGCTCTGCCTCCCCTTCCGAAATGCTGAAAGCCTCAACGTACGCCGCAAGCAGAGGTGAGGGGAGAAAACGGGACGAGACAGCCACGAGTTACCTCCAATCGATGGAAACTACTCTCGCCATTCTCGCGGCTATGGCAAGCGCAATGAGAGGAACTCACCACCCGACGATATGCGATCGGAAAGGGATATTGTTCCAGTGTATACCTCATTCTCTGATCAAAAACAAGGTGTTGGCGCATTTGATTGCCATTTTGACTCAATTATCCGCCCAAAAAGAGGTGTTCAACAAAGATTCTGGCCCGATTTTCGCTAATTTTTGTACGCAGCTTCTTACGGCGGGTTTATGGGTCAATTTGGCTTTTGGGCGAAGTTATTAGTAAATGACAGGTGGACCCGAAGAGTGAGCAGGGAGCGCCCGGCACCTGGAGAAACCTGTTCACACCTGGCTTCTTCCCTCGCCATTTTGTAAATAATGGCTCCATTCGGGCAGAAAGAGTGAGAGATGATCCCAAGCCTGAGCCCATTTTGATCGGCATCGGATGAAATGGGGAAAGAAGAGAGGAATGACATCCTTCCTCCAGTTCAATCATCGCGGAAGGAACATTACAGGTTCACTGGCTTGCGCGTCCGAACCAAGGCGCTGAAACAACGTCCATCGACCTCGTTCCGTTCTTCGGTTGAGAGAGTCGCAATGGACGCCGTAGTTCCGCTTGCTGCAATCTCATCGAGTGAAGAGCGTCGTGCCACCTCACTGTCAATAGCAACACATCCGGCTACCCTTAAATCGTAGGCGAAGCCCTCCTTGACGAGGGTACTTCATCAGTACGTGTGAAAATCGTACCTATGCAGCAAAAGCTAGCTCAAGGTGATCCACAAATGCCTATCCAGCTTTTGCTTATTGCCCTGCGCCATCGTAACTATCGACTGTTCTTTTTTGGTCAAATGATTTCACAGGTCGGGACCTGGATGCAAACAACCGTGCAGGCGTGGTTGGTCTTGCAACTGACACATAGCGCGTTGCTGCTTGGAGTAGTGAGCTTGCTCCAATACTTGCCAGCGATGATTTTCTCATTCTACGGTGGGGTACTTGCTGATCGCGTCCCCAAACACAGGCTGCTGCTCGTGACACAATCTATTTCACTTGTTCAGTCAGCCGCCATGTGGCTTCTGGTGAGGTGATAACGGGAGTGGTCCAAGGGTATTGTCAACTTGACGGAGAAATAGAAGCGCTTTTTAGGAAGAAGGGGAAGAGCAGAAAAGAAGCGGAGGTTTGGAGAGGATGGTTGGTGTTAGGTGGCAGTTTTCCCCCTGGTTACCTCGTTCCAGACCAGAAACCGATCCTGCATGAGAGCATGGTAATCTTCTGCTGTGAAACGGTGCCGTTTGGGCCGAAAGTGATCCAGGATCGGTCCAAATGCTGAGAGGAAGCGTTGGGCCTGTCCAGGGGATGGAAACCGCCGCATGGTTCGCTCGCGTTGTCGGGTAGGTTGATGTGAGTTTTCGGCCCGATTGTTCAAGCCCTTGTGTTGGCGATGCTCGACGCGATGCTCGACGCTGGGCATGTTCTCTCTTTTTGCGGGGGCGTAGCTGGCCAGTTTGTCGGTAACGATCAAGGACCTTCCTCTTGCAGCACTTGGAGGATCAGTGCCCATTTCCCCTCTCTGCACCATCGGTAATAGCGCTCGGCCACGCTGGACCACCTCCACCACCAGAAAAACTCGCACCAGGGTCGGGATCTCATAGCCTTCCGGCTCGCGACCGCGCCCTTTCACCTACCCCTCAAAAACACCGTATACGGCCCTTCACGCAAAATTCTCCGGTTTTGAGGAGCCTAAAAATGTTTTTGGGAAAATATTTTTAGGCTCCTTGCTATCTACCTCGTTCACGGAGCTGATTGAGCACACGTTCTATTTTAGAACGAGCGTATGGATGCTTTGGATTGAGCCGTAAAGTCTGCTCATAGGCGATGAGGGCCTGCTCATAGTCTCCTAACTGATAGAGCGCATTCCCTTTGTTATAATAGGCTGAAGTTTTATTAGGATCGTGGTGGAGAGCTTGCTCATAGGCGATGAGGGCCTGCTCATAGTCTCCTAGATCGTAGAAATTGATCCCTTTATTGTTATACGCCCTCGCGTCCTTAGGATTGAGGCGAAGAACCTGGTCATAGGTAGCATTGGCTTCTTCGAAGCGTCGCAACTGGCTGAGGGCGTTCCCTTTGTTGAAATACGCGTCAATTTTGTTGGGTTTGAGGCGGAGGGTTTGATCAAAGGCCGTGAGAGCCTCTTCGTAACGTCCTAATTTGTTTAGAGTGTTCCCCTTGTTGAAATAGGCCGATGAGAAGTTGGGATTGAGGTAGAGAGACTGATCATAAGCCATGATTGCCTGCTCGAAGCGCCCTAACTCATTCAACATGCTCCCCTTGGCGAAATACACATCAGCCTGATTGGGCTTGAGGTGGAGAGACTGACCAAAGGCCGTGAGGGCCTCTTCGAAGCGTCCTAACTTATCAAGCGCGTTCCCCTTGTTGAAATACACATCAGCCTGATTGGGATTGAGGTAGAGAGACTGATCATAAGCCATGATCGCCTGCTCGAAGCGCCCTAACTTGTTCAACATGCTCCCTTGGCGAAATACGCCTCTGCAAAGTTGGGGTCAAGACGAATGGCTTCCTCATAGGCTTCGAGGGCCTCTTCGTAACGTGCATTTTTAAAGTGTTCAAATCCTTGCTGTTTGTAATCCCTCGCGCTCATCTGAGAAACTTGTGTGGAAGGATGCGCCTGCTGTCCTCCTGGAACCACCGTTGGGAGATCTTGCAAAGGAGAGCAGAGAGCCTCGAGAAAAGTCGCAACATCTGGATAACGCTGGTCGCGCGTCTTGGCAAGCGCCTTGAGAAGCGCGAACTCGCATTCAGGGGGGAGCGCAGCGTTGTACACGTGGGGCGCGGTGGGTTGGACGTTGATATGATGATATTGGAAGGCTGCAATGCTTGGCGCCTCCAGGTCAAAAAGGCGATGTCCCGTGAGCAATTCATAGGCGATACACGCTAGGGCATACTGATCACTCCTGGGACCGACATAGCCCTGGTACTGCTCAGGGGCCATATAGGCGGGGGTACCGCTCAATTCTCCAATGTTTCGGGTGCTGCTAGTCTCCAGTACGACCGCGATACCAAAGTCAGCCAGCAGGGCCTCACCACGCGAGTTGAAGAGGATGTTTGCGGGCTTGAGGTCGCGATGCATCACCGCGTGCTGGTGGGCATAGGCGAGACCCTGACCCATCTGCGAGATCCACTGCAACGATTCGTGAAGAGGGAAAGGACGCTCAGCCTGAGCACGAATCCGCTCGCTAAGCGACCCGCCTGTGGCGAATTCGGTCGACAGATAGGGCTGACCCTCATAGATACCAGCGTCAATGATCGGCAGAATGAAGGGATGTCGCAACTTGCGCAGTAATTTGGCCTCTTGCAAAAAGCCCTCACGCTCCTGCGGGGATGTCAGGTGCATATGGAGCAACTTGAGGGCGACCGGCGGATCATCATCAAAGATAGTGTGCTGAGCTCGAAAGACGCTCCCGAAGCTACCGCTCTGGACCTTGGCAAGCAGTGTGTAGTTCCCTATTTGGCGACCAATAAATGAGCTATCGTGAGGCATCGTAAGAACACCTTTACATGCACTATAGATGTTTTTTTGGGACGCAAATGTGTCTTTATTATAGTCGAAGCCTCCCACATCTCGCAACTGCGAGGCGGTTTGCAGCTTTCCTCGCCTCTCCCCCTCTCCTCGCCTTCTGCTCCATCCCTCTTCTCCTCTTCTTTCCCATAAAAAACGCTTCCCTCTTGGAGGAAGCACCTCTTTGACTCCTTCTGCAACAACATCTTCCCATCATGCAACACCTCTCGCCACATACACCACCTCACAACTCCCTCTCTCCTCCCCATGGCCTACGATTCTTTCACATTTTCTGCCAATTGCACTCAGGTTTACTATCCTTCCTCCCACTCATAACAAGTCCCAAGAATACGCGCGCCCAACGTCTCCCAGGGCTGTGGTTCCAGAACTGGCAAACTCCAGCGCATTGCCTCATGCGCGAGCCACTGCCCATAGAGCCATTTTGCCCTGGCCTCTGTGCGCAATTCCTCCTCACTCATGCCAGCAGTTCCCCTCCCCCGCTGCGTTATATTGATAGAAAGCTGCTTTTCGTCGGGTTCTTGGAGAAAAACCGCCTGGAGTCGCCCCCTGCTCTTATACTGGTGCATCAATGGATTTTCTAGTAATGATGGAAGAATGCCGTCTCCCTCCAGGATCAAGGGGGCGTCAATTTCGATATGGTTGGCAATCACAATTTCCAGGGCGGGGCGCAGTGTTTCTCCGACCGCGATCAGGGCCTGGCTGAGTGCTTCTGGTGAGCCGCGCCAGATCCCTGGCCGGGTGAAGAAGTACAGTGCATCGGTGTGGGCCTGTTTAGGGAAGGAGATGCGGCTATTTTGCAAGGCCAGGCGTAGATCGTCAACCTGGAGCCAGGATATTGCCAGTTGCGCCGCAAGCTGCCTGGCAATGCTGCTCTTACCTGTTCCAGATGAACCACCTATTAGGAGGACGCGCCAGCGCTGTTGCGGCTCTTGCCTTCGTTGAGAGGTAGACATATACTTGTATACTCCATAGCTTGAAGAACTAAAAGTACCAGCGTATCCGCCTTCTCAGCCATGCAATCGAGGGCTTCGCCAATATCACAGATATACTGTATACTGCAAGAGGATTGGAGCAGGTATGGAGGCGAAACTACAATCTTGCACGCGTACGATGGCCTCTTGTGACTGTATTTCTACTTCGAGCTTCTTTGTGCGAAATGTGTTTTCCTATCTGAAGGATATAGACAAGTGACACACGATATGTTAGAGCATCCTGCTTTCGATACACAGGAACGCTATGTCGATGAACTGGTTGACGAGCACGACTACTGGCTCTCGCTTACTGATGCGGTGCGTGTGACACGCCGCCAGGATGTGACCATCCGTCGCTGGGTTAAGAGCGGTTTACTGCCCGTCCGTCGACAGAATGTTGGCCTCAATCAGCGTACACGCCAGGTGCGAGCCAGCGACCTGGCTCAGTTGACGCCTATCATCGATAACTCCGCGGTCATTACTAGCGAACAGGCTCAGTTAAACCTGACGAATATCCCCGGCGAGCAAGCGGCGCTTCGTGAATCGCACCAGCGCATTTTACAACAGCTTGAGGAGCTTCACCAGGAATTGGAGGCACAGGGTAAACAACACTCTCAGGCTCTGGCGGAACAAGTTCAGCAACAGCAACAGGCATTGAGTCTCTTTCATGACCAGGTAGAACAGCGCCTGGATACCCAGCAAGAAGAGATGCTGGGCCAGCTTGAAGAGCAGGCCCAGACACTGCGCCATGTCTTAGACAGCCAGAAGCAGCAGTTTGAACAGGTCCAGCAGCGTATCTCAGAGCAGACCCAGCGCCTGGACACCCAGGAGCAGCTCATAACCCAACTTCGGGAGACAGTGGAACAGTACCAGGCAACCTCCGCTCAGGCTCAACAGGAGCTAACGCAGCAACAACAGGAAGTCTTCCGTTTCCTGGAGGAACAACATACCCTGTTCACCGAGCTCACCATACAGCATAAGCAACTTGAGGAGCGTACGGGACAGCTTGACGAGGTGGTGCAAACGCTCTCCACCCAGATTATCTGGCAGGGAGAACTGGTTCAGCAACAATATCAGAATCTGACCACAAGCTTGGCAACCTGGAGTGAGCAAGCCGATACCTGGCAGCAAGAGACCGCGACGCGCCTGGCAGAACTGCAAAACGAGCTTCAGCAAGCAGCGCGCGCCCACGAGGACGCTCTGCAACAGCGGCAACAGGCCTTCGATGAAAGTGTTGCTTTGCTCCGCGAACAGGTCGTGGTCAGCCACCTTGAACTCGAACGTATTGTACAGGAGTTGACCGGGCGCTACGAGAAAGAGACAAAGCAGCACACGATGGAACAGCAGCACCTTCAGGAGACGCTGAATCAGCAACAGGCCGTCATCGCGAGCCTGAGTGTACGCCTACAGCACCTGGAGGCACGCGTATGTCTGCAAGACAGACAGGAAGACCAGGAGTAAGACCCGACGCATGCTTTCGCAGCGTCGGGCAAGGATGCTATTGTAAAAGAGATTGCAGGAACGTAAGAACGGGAGCCGCTTCTTCTCCTCCTGCTTTGGCATGATCCAGGAGCGAGATACCATGTGGGCCTTTCTCCTGGGCCATATCAGGGAAGGCCTGCAAGAGGGTTTGCACAATCTCTACCTGCCCAAGCATGGCCGCCGCGAAGATATCTATGCGCGCGTCATGCTTGAGCAGGTAGAGGGCAATATCTCTCCTGCCCATGTGGGACGCAGCTCCAAGGGCTGTCTCCCAGTCGCCTCCGCCCCAATCCCAGGCTGCGTTCAACAATGCAGGTTCTTGCGCCAAGAGTTCCTGGACGCGCTGCAAATCACCATGTGCGTTCGCGACAAACTCATGCACCATCTCCGTGGACAATGCGGGCCTCTTCTCCATGCGTGCTTCTCCAATCATTTTCGATCTATTGATACCAATCAGGGTGAGGCTAGTATCTCATAACGAAGAGGCAGCGTGCTTCTCCAAAATCACCTTTTTTGCCTGGCGATAGGCGGATGGGGAGCAGCCCAGGCGCTGGCGGAAGAGCCAGCTAAAAGACCCCAGGCTCTCAAAGCCCAGGGAGAAACAAATGTCAGTCACCTGGCGGTCGGTGTGGAGAAGCAGGTGCTGGGCACGCTCCAGGCGAACACCGATGAGGTATTGGTGTGGTGTCCGCTGGAAGACCTGTTTAAAGGTGCGCAGAAAATGCGTGGGGGAGAGGTTGGCGACCGTGGCCAGTTCTGTAATCTCCAGGGGACGATCAAAAAAGGCGTGCATATACTCTCTGGCTAGGTAGAGGCGGCGATACAACTCCTCTCGCGTTGCCGAGCGGGCGGCAGGCAACGCCTCCATCTCCTTATAGACATTCATATGGACCTGGAGTAAGCTCACGGCCAGGTCGTACATCGCCTCGGCCAGGTCTATGGATACAAACTCATGATCTGAGGATGTAAGCCGCAAACGTGCCAGAGCAGAGGCTATTTGCGGATCACGGGTGTGCGTACGTTCAAAGAAGTGGAGTTTGCGATCAAGAGGCCAGGTTGGCTCATCAAGGAGCGTTTTCATGGGAGTAACCAGGCCACGTTGAGCATCTTCCAAAAAACCTGGCTCAAAAAACACACACAACGACTCGACTGGTTGCTCCGCCTCGATGGCAATCGTATATGGCTGATCCTGATTGACAAGCAAATAACACGTATCATCGACGGCATAGTAGCCTTGCCCGAGCGTGTATAGCGCGCGCCCTGCGTAAAAGGATTTTAGTGATACATTCCCCTGCCCCTCCCAATAATACTCCCGCGCCTGTTCGTGCAAAAGGACACCAGGGAACGCCATAGAGTTACCCCCAGTCTGCCAGATACGCTTGACTATTAGCGAACAAATGTCCCAAACACTCCTCATTATAGCACATCTATCCTCAGTGCTCTTTTTTTATTGACAAATGCTTGTGCTGGTGTTACAGTTAAAGCAAGAAAACAGACAGCGAAGGATTCTACTTTGCACATGACAGATGCTACACAACAATTAAAAGTACATGAGCTTACACTCCCTGGACTTGGCCTCCTCCTTATGCGGGTCGTCCAGGGTCATATGGTTCATCTGTCGTAAGTGGTTGCTTTAACCACTCCGTAGAATCAATCATATCCCAGGGCCGTGGACGACCAGAAGATTAAAGCGTCCACGGCTTTTTTGTTGTTGTACAAAGAGACGTAAAAACAGCCGTGATGCATATTATCACGGCTGTTTTTTTAGGCAGAGATCAGGTGAGTCAATGACGACTTACTGGTAATTCAAGGATGTTCTCCCTGCCTCCTAAGATCTTATTCCGAAACCCAACCCCCATTCGGGGGCAAGCGGTGGCGCGGCAAGCGTGCTCAGGTTTTCGGAGAAGAAGTAAACTTTTTTTGATGAGAAGCAAGTGCGCAAGCACGACACAATGTTTCATTTGGAGGCATACGATGATTTCGGATCAGATGCGTAACACACAGGCAACCAAAACCGCCGTCAACCGTCACGGGGGGATGCAGCAGGGTTCCGTCACGAAGTACCGCGCATTCCCTCCAATTGAACTACCCGAGCGTCAGTGGCCCTCACGCTCCATCACCACCGCTCCCACCTGGTGTAGCGTTGATCTACGCGATGGCAACCAGGCCCTACCCATTCCAATGAGCGTTGAAGAGAAGCTGAAACTGTTTGATCTCCTGGTCTCGGTTGGCTTTAAGGAGATTGAGGTTGGCTTCCCCTCCGCCTCGCAGATCGAATTCGACTTTATCCGCCGGCTAGTAGATGAAAATCGCATTCCCGATGATGTAACGGTGCAGGTGATCACCCAGGCGCGCGAGGATTTGATTCGCCGCACCTTTGAGTCTATCCAGGGCATGAAAAAGGTCATTATCCACCTGTATAACTCCACCTCGCCCGCCCAGCGCCGCCTGGTCTTTGGCCTGGATAAAGCTGGTATTATCGATATCGCCACCCGTGGGACACAGCTCATCAAGGATCTCGTACCCACCATTCCAGAGACGCAGGTGATCTTCCAATACTCACCCGAGAGCTTCGCGCTCACCGAGATCGACTTCTCGCTGGAGATCTGTGAGGCTGTGGTGGATATCTGGCAACCCACGCCCGAAGCCAAAATCATCTTGAACCTGCCCGAGACGGTGCAGATTGCAACTCCCAATATCTATGCTGACCAGATTGAGTGGTTTTGCCGCCATATGCGTCACCGTGAGAGCGCTATCATCAGCCTGCATACCCATAATGATCGCGGTACTGGCGTCGCGACAACCGAGCTAGGCTTGATGGCTGGTGCGGAGCGCGTCGAGGGGACCCTCTTTGGCAATGGTGAGCGTACCGGCAACGTGGACATTATTACGGTTGCGCTCAATATGTACATGCAAGGCATCAACCCTCTCTTGAATTTTGGCGACATCGACGCGATTCGCGCGGTGTATGAGGAATGTACGCGCATGCAGGTTCCCGTACGCCATCCCTACTCTGGCGAACTGGTCTTCACAGCCTTCTCCGGCTCTCACCAGGACGCGATCCAGAAAGGCATGGCGGCCTGGGATGGTGCCCCCGATGCCGTGTGGGAGGTTCCTTATCTGCCCATCGATCCCAAGGATATCGGACGTACCTACGAAGCCATTATCCGCATTAACTCGCAGTCGGGCAAGGGCGGCGTGGCCTATGTGATGGAGAACGAGTTTGGCTTCCAGTTGCCCAAGGCCATGCGTGTCGAGTTTGGCAAGATTATTAACGCCATCGCCGATGTCCGTGGCGATGAGTTGACGCCCCAGCAGATCTATGATGCCTTCGAGCACGAGTATCTCCAGCGCACCAGCCCCTTCTCGCTCGAGGCCTTCCACGCGGAAAAGGCTGGGGCAAGTTCTCCCGACGAGGTAGTATGCCGCGCACGTGTGATCTTGAACGGCGAACTCTACGAGTTGAGCGGAAGCGGCAATGGACCCATCGATGCCTTTGTCCGTGCTTTGAACCAGGCTTCACTGGCCAACTTCACTGTACGCTCCTATACTGAGCACTCGCTCAATCATGGATCGGATGCTCGCGCTGTCGCCTACCTCCAGATCGAGACCCCTTCTGGGCGTACCTTCTTCGGTGCCGCCATCGCAACCAATATCGAGCAGGCTTCGATCAAGGCCGTCCTCAATGCCGTGAACCGCGTACAGGCAACGATGGGCTAGCTATTCAGCCGAAGAACTAGCTAGTGAGCTGACTTACCAGTTGTGGCAATGCGGCCAAATTATTGAGGCAAATTGTTCCATCGGGCGCCTCCTGTTCAGGAGTGATGAGCACAGTCATCGCGCCGAGGTCTCTAGCCCAGGCAAGAACGCGTGGAGTGTCGTCAACGATCAAGACATCGCGGGGCGCAATGCCAGCGTTGGCGAAGAGGCGTTCGTAGTATTCTGGCGTCTCTTTGAGGATGCCGAGCAGGTCGGCGCCGTAGAGTCGCCCGAAGTAATCGCGCACGCCCATACCCGTCAGGTAGCCATGGAGGTGAAGCGAGGATTCGCCTGACGCGGTATGCAGCGTGTATCCTTGAGCGTGTAGCTCGTGAAGGGCCTCGATCACGCCGGGAAAGGTGGCGCGCACCCGAGGGGTAATGTAGGTCTCGGCCTGGCAGGCCAGTTCGAGACACGCTTCCTCTGATGGGACCGCCACATTCGCGAGCTGGCACATACCGCCCAGCCAGTCGCACCAGTAGGTGCGCTCAAAGCTGGCATAATCGGTTGCAGCTTGTATTCGCGCCTGCCAGTTTTCCGGCCCAAAGATATCCATCATCAAGACGCGGTTGGCTTCAGCCCAGGCGGCAGGTGTGCCTCCGAGTCGGGGCGCGAAAAATTCACCTACCAGGCGTTGCCACTGTGGACCACGTAGGCGATTATCATTCATCACACCGCCATCGTCCAACAAAATAATGGGTTTTGCTGCCATAGTTGCATCCTTTGCTGTACTACAGTAGAGCTCTGCAAAGAAGCCTATGGTAGCATAGATAGATAAGGGCTTTCAAGAGGTCGTTGAAAAAAGGGGAGAGATCACACCAGCAAGGAGTCGATGAGCAAACGCATCGAACTGGAGCAAGACGAGTGAGCTGAGAAAAATTCTCAGCTCACTCGCTCGCTTTTCGCTCTATGCTAGAAGATTTACCGGCTAGAGATGCGGTCCCGTGTGCGGCGGGCATCGCGGGCAGCGCCCCCGGATGTGCGTTTCCCAGAGCGTGTATCAAAGGAGGAAAACGCGGGCTTCCTGCCTTTGCCCTCACCTTTGCCAAAGTTCGAGGGCTTTCCTGTGCCTCTCTTGTATTCTCGGGTCTTATCTGTGGATGGTTTCTCAAACGTCGCTGCGCGGCGCTCCTGTCTGCGAGCAGGAAGCTCAGGCTCAATAAAGAGTTCCGCGCGCCTGGCGCGTGCGTGTGCCTGTCCCTCGGTCTCTACAAACACTTCTGTATGCCGGACACGTGAGCGTGCAGGGCGCTCGGCGTCGGCAAAGGTGTCATTGCTGCGCTCTGGCCTACGCACGGAGAACTCATTACGCGTCCGCTCATAGGGGCGTTTCCTCGTATAGGCTCCCTGCGTCTCCTGGAATCTGGAGCGCTCCCGCCTAGGACGCTCATTCAACGTCACCACTTGAGTGTCCTCGTCTTCCAGCAAGGCCTGCTCGCTATCGCGCTCCAGGTCGCGTGCCTGTTTTTCCTCTGACATTACCATAGGCCGGGCCAGGGCGGCCTCATCATTCAGGACCATTTTTTGCACGGCAACGGGCTGCCCGAAGCTACGTGACATACGTCGCCATTTGCTCATATCCGAGGGCGCGAGAAGTGTGACGGCCTTGCCATAGCGTCCCATGCGTCCCGTACGACCAATGCGGTGCGTAAAGAGTTCGTCGGAGTCGGGAAGCTCATAGTTGATAACCTGGGTAATGCCACGAATATCAAGTCCACGCGCGGCAACGTCGGTCGCGAGCAGCATCTGCACCTGGCCTCGGCGGAATGCCATCAATACATCTTCGCGGGCGCGCTGGCTCTTATCGCCATGGAAGGTCCCAACGGCAAAACCAAGATTACTGAGCTGTTCCCCCAGTCGTTCGACGCCCATCTTGGTACGGCCAAAGATCAGGCTGATCTCGCCCTGGGTGGAGGCCAGAAGTGTGCAGAGTGCCTCTACTTTCTTGCCCCGTGGCACCTGGTAAACAACCTGTTCAATCGTGCTTTGCACTCCTGCCTCTGGGGTAATCGTTACCTTGACGGGGTCTTTGAGAAACTTCTCCTGCAACTTCGCGATCCAGGTAGGCATAGTAGCTGAAAAGAGTGCCATCTGACGATCCTCAGGTGAGGTTTCCAGGATCTGCTCAATCTCGGGTCCAAAGCCGCTATCGAGCATCTGGTCGGCCTCGTCGAGCACACAGATGCGGATGTCGCGCAGGACCAGGTTGCCTTGCTCCAGGTGATCTTTGATACGCCCAGGGGTGCCAATGATAATCTGCGCACCATAGCGGAGGGCGGAAATCTGTTTCTCATAGCGTCGCCCACCCACCAGCAGGGCCGTTGTCAGGCGCCGGGGCGCGGCAAATGTGCTGAGAACTGAATTGACCTGCACAGCCAGTTCGCGTGTGGGAACCAGCACAAGCGCCTGCGCGACGCGTCTATTTTTTGCCAGGCGTTCGATCAGGGGAATACCATAGGCAAGCGTCTTGCCGGAGCCAGTCGCGGACTGCCCTATTACATCCTTACCAGCCAGCAGGGCTGGAATCGCCTCGGCCTGAATAGGGGTCTGCTCTGTAATCTGCATGGATGCCAGCACCGCACGTGTTGCGGGCTGCAAAGGAAGGTCTTGAAAAGAAGGCATGTTTTATCCTTTCGGCCACTACGAAATTGCGTAGTGTACTCACTCAGGTCATGAAAAAAATGTTGTGAGAGGTCCCCACCCCGGCAGGAGGATCTACCTCCTGTGCCTTCCCCTGAGCCTGGTAATGCTCCACTTCGTGGGTGTTTCTAAACTCCCTGAAGTCACGGTGTCTTTAAAACGTACCAGGAGCGAGCCGTAGGATACAAAAGCAGGGCTGCTTGCTGATATCAAATCGAACGTGTGTGCAGGAAGAAAAATCTAAAGAGGATTGCGGAGAACTCTTCTGCGTCCTTGCTGGGGAACAGGATATACGAGTGGCCTGTCCCATCGCTATAGCCCTTGCAGTGTACCTCTTCTATCCTTATTCGTCAAGTCCGACAGCACATTCGTCCCAGTGCGAGAGCTGATTTATAAACAAAGGGGGCACACATGCAGGGGTGAGAGCAGGCTAGCCTGTTCTCACCCCTGCATGTGTTACTCTTCTTGCAAACGCTCGGCGACGACCTCGGCCAGGTGTAGGACGCGCAGACGTTTCCCCTTGGCGTCTGCCCCGCAGCGCAGGTGCATCAGGCAACCGGGGTTATCGGCGATGAGGATTGCAGCCCCCGTCTCTTCCGCATTCTGCAGTTTGTTGTTTAAGAGGCGTTCGGCAACCTCGGGTTGCTCAATTGAAGTCGTGCCGCCAAAGCCACAGCAGACATCTGACTGGGCCATCTCACGCAGGTCAACGTGCAGGAGATCCTGCAAGACGTGGCGTGCCTCAGAACGCAAGCCCAAACAGTTACACGATTGGCAGGAGTCATGATAGGTCACAACGACTTCGCTCGCCTTCTCCTCGCGTACTGGGAGTTGCACGCCGCTGGGGATGACGACGCGATCCATGAAGCCTGCGAAGTCGATGACGCGATCCGCCAGGGCCTGGGTCCGTTTGAGCCAGGTTGTCTCGTGAAAGTCCTCGAAGAGGCGCAGGTAATCCTGAATGATGGTCACGACACAACTGGTCGAGCCACTAAGTATATAGTCGGCTCCGCTCTCCTCCAGCGATTGCTCCAGCGTGGCAATGGTCTGCTTGGCCATACGTAGTCCATTGTGCCGGTCGCCGGAGTTCAGCGCGGGCAGGCCACAACAGTTCTGCTGTTGGGGGAATACAACGTGCACGCCGATGCTCTCCAGGACCTTGATCACGGCCTCCCCCATTTCAGGATAGAGGCGATCGGTCATACACCCCGCAAAGTAAGCCACCGTCACATGCAACTGACCCTGAGTAGCAAGGGGCTTGTCATGACTATAAGACTTGCTGCGCGCCTTGACCCGGTCACGCAGGGGCGTGACGCCAGGGCTGGAAGGCTGCGCCAGCGCGCCTGGTCCGCGACCCCCTTGAGGAAGGGCAGCTTGCCCAGAGGGCCAAAGTAGCGCGAGCGCACAAAATGGCTACCCCAGGTCAGGGGCAACTGGCCCCAGCTCCCCAGGCGTGCTCCCAGGTTAAAGAGCCAGGGGCGCGCCATGGCCTCGAAGATGATCCTCTTTATCGGATGCAGGCCCTTTTTCTCTACCACACGATGGCGCACATCCAGAATGAGGCTAGGCAAGGGAATTTCAACCGGGCAGACGGTTTCGCAGGCATTGCAGCTCACACAGAGGCTCTGTGGACCCGCCCCCGCCTCCAGGCCATGATGGAACGGGGTGACAACCAGGCCAATCGCGCCGCTGTAGATATGGCCAAAGGCATGTCCTCCTACCTGCTGGTACGGTGGACAAATATTAGCGCAGGCGGCACAACGTATACAGCGCAGGGCATCTTTAAAGTGTGGGTCTGCGCGCATCTCGCTGCGTCCATTGTCCAGCAAGACGATATGCATTTCCTGGTTGGGAGCCGAGGGGCCGGTGATAAAGGTTGAATAGCTGGTCATAGCCTGCCCGGTCGCGCTTCTGGCCAGCAGGCGCAGCTGGGTCATGGCGTCGGCGAAGGTCTCCAGGAGTTTATCGCAGCCCGCGATGACGACATGGACCGGCGGGAGCGAGGTCACCAGGCGCCCATTGCCCTCGTTGGTCGTCATCATCACGGTTCCGTTCTCCGCGATGAGGGCGTTAGCGCCACTCACCCCCATGCCCGCGGTCAGGAAGGACTTGCGATGCTCAGTGCGAATAACGGCGACCTGCTCACCCACATCTTCGCGTGAGATCTCGCGCCCGGTGGCCCTGGTTAAGGTCTCGCCTACCTGCTGGCGCGTTTTATGGATGATGGGCATAACCATGTGGGAGGGACGTTCGTGGTCGAGTTGCGCGACCCACTCCCCCAGGTCAGTCTCGATAGCCGTGATGCCTCGCTCTTCCAGATAGGCATTGAGTTCGATCTCCTCACTGGCCATGGTCTTAGCTTTGACGACCAGTTCAATGCCTTTACGCTGGCAGAGTTCGTAAATATAGCGGTTGGCGTCCTCGGCGGTGCGCGCCTGGTACACGATGGCGCCTGCGGCCTCGGCCTGGCTTGTAAAGCGTGCGAGCAGTTCTTCCTGGTGCTCGATGGCGTCGTCCTTGGCCTGGCGCAATTGTGTCCGCAGGTTCGCGAAACTAAACGCATCGCCATAGGCCTCTTGCTCTTGTTGGAAGACTTGCAGACGCGAGGCGCGCCAGTTAGGGGCAAAGCGCTTGAGCGCGCCCTGCAAGTTGGTGTCATGTAGGGCATGGGTCAGGCGCGCTTCAAATGGCTGGTGCTCGTGAGTTGTGTTGGCCTGCTCCTCGGTCACGACCTGTTGCGGTGTGAGCGTCCCTGTCAGCGCGGCCTGCGCGGGCTGAAGGGTATCATGTTGAGAAGACGATTGTGGCTGCTCCATAAAAAACGCTACTCCGATCTGTGACCACCCACATCATTGTGGTAAAGACAATCGTTAGTTGCTCTCAACGAACAAAACACAAAATACTCTCGGCCCCTGAACACCTATTGTGAGGGTGCGCTCGATATCGGCTGTGCGACTGGGGCCGGTGACCAGGGTCATATGATGTTGCTGCCCGGTTCCAGGCGTGGAGAGCTGGCGCAGACGCTCGCCCGCGCTCTCCAGCATGGGATAAAGCTCTCGTGCTTGCACCAAGACAAAATGGGCGATGGTCAACATGGTCACGGCACGCGCCGCCAGGTTGTTCTCGGCAACCAGCACCGAACCAGTCTCGGCAATGGCCAGGTGGGCGTCTGAGAGCCCGGCGGGCGCGTCGGCAATCTCGCGAGGTCCCTCCGCCTCTTCGAGGGTGATCCCTCGCGCTTCTAACAGAGACAGGAGCGCTCCCCATGGCTCACGTTGTGCAAAGCCTGGAGGAAGTATGATGAGCTTCTCAGTCAGCGCGGGATGCTCCGCGATCAGGCGGGCGGCCTCTTCGAGAGAGCCTGCATAGTGTGATTCGCCGCCTGCCGCGCGTAGGCGACGTTCAAATTGGCTGTAGAGAACTTGTTGCGCTTGAATCTGCATGCGTTCCTCTTCTTTGACTACCTTCTTGCGCTACCAGGAAACGGCGACGCGCTTGCCGCTTTCAGCGCTTTCAATGGCGGCAAACACCATCGCCAGGCTTTTTATGTTATCTGTGCCATTGGTCTGGGGCGCTCGTCCCTCGCGTACACAGGCGATAAAATCCCTGATCGCGCTGGAATGTCCTTGGGTCCACTCTGTGCGCTCTACCAGATCTGGCTCAACGTCGCAAAAGGTGGAGAGGAAACCTCCTGTCTCCTGTACCTGCTGGACCCGTATGTCCTCTCCTCCATTCCAGGTTATGCTTCCACGCTGGGCAATCAAACGCCAGTCGCTCTCCCAGGTGGTCGCCAGGCCCTCCGCGCACCAGCTCCCGCGATAGGTATACATCAATCCGCCTGTCATCTCGAAAATAGCAATTGCCGAGGCGTCATGATCGTACCAGGAGCCAGCAGGATTCCACTCATGGCAGTAGACGGAGACAGGATCGGCCCTGGTCAAGAAGCGCGCCGCGTCAAAGGTATGGATGGCCATATCCAGGAGCAGGACATGGCGCATATGGTCGCGAAAGCCCCCGAAATGCGCGCCAATATAGAAATCGCTATTGACCGTAGTGAGCGCTCCCAACTCGCCCGAAGCCAGAACGTGGTGTACGCGCAGGATATTCGCATCATAGCGCCGGTTCTGCATAACCGCGAAATATCTATCAACGCGTTGCGCGGCCGCCACCAGGGTGCGCGACGCCTCCAGTGAGGCGGCCAGTGGCTTCTCACTCAGCACATGACAGCCTGCCTCTAGCGCCTGTAGGCTTGTTTGCAGATGAGCCTCTGGGATAGTGCAATTAAAGACAATATCGGGGCGTGTGCGCTCCAGGATCTCGCCCAGATCCGTACCAATCATGACCTGTGTCAACTGCAATTCGCGTGCCCTGGTATGCGCGGCCTCCTCATAAATATCGACCAGTCCCACGACCTCGACGTCAGCAAGCTCGGTCGCGGTCTGGAGCCAGGCACGACTCATGGCGCCACATCCAACCAGCACAATGCGCAACATATCTTTCTGCTCCATAACGATTCCTTTCTTCCCTTTTGCTTGCAATTATATCCTCTCTGCAGGTTGCTTGCCCAGGGGTTCTCGGGACATAATAGCAGTAACACGTCAATATGTGGAGACTCTGATCTGTCCCAGATCAGGGTCCGGACCATAAAGAAAGGACTTCTTTTATGAAATCAGCATTACTTGTCTGGGGCGGATGGGAAGGCCATGAGCCAGAGAAGGGCGCGGCCCTCTTCGCACCCTTCCTGCGTGAGCAGGGCTACGAGGTCGAGGTCTCCGATACGCTCGACGCCTATTTAGACGAAGCCAAAATGCAGCGGCTTGATCTCATTGTGCCTATCTGGACTATGGGCACGATTACCCCCGAACAGGAACGGGGCCTGTTGCGTGCCGTCCAGAGTGGCGTTGGCATCGCGGGCTGGCATGGCTGCATGGCCGATTCCTTCCGCAACAGCACAGAGTATCAATTTATGGTTGGTGGCCAGTGGGTCGCGCATCCCGGCAATATCATTGACTATGAAGTCAACATCACTCACCATGAGGACCCCATTACCGCCGGTTTGCAAGATTTTCACATGCATTCTGAACAGTACTATATGCACATTGATCCCATCAATGAAGTCCTGGCCACAACCACCTTTAGCGGCGAGCATGCCCCCTGGATCGCGGGCAGCATCGTGCCGGTGGTCTGGAAGAAACGCTGGGGCCAGGGACGCGTCTTCTACTCCTCGCTAGGACATGTCGTCAGTGATTTTGAGGTACCCGAGGTTCTCGAAATCATGAAACGCGGCATGCTCTGGGCCAGCCGCTAAAGCGGTGGTGCGCTATTGACGTACGCGCCTACGCCTCCGGGCCAGATTGTAGACACCCAGCGTAAGCGCGTACGTCAGTAGCGCACCCAGGCCTTTTTCTGATACAATCACCCTGTAGCCGAAGAGGAAGAGAGGTGTTACCTATGCCAGTCGAAGGGCGCTCGATGCGCGAAAATATTCTCGCCGCTGCGGTCCAACTCTTTGCCGAGTATGGATATCACGCCGCGCCCCTGCGCGATATTGCTCGCCTGGCGGGAATTCAGGCGGCCAGTATTTATCATCACTATCCCAATAAGCAATCGCTGCTGGTTGAGATTATGGAGACGTATATGAAGCGTCTGAATAGCCAGCTAGAGACGCTCCTGCGTACCTATGATGATCCCCGTGAGCGCTTGCGTGAGGCCATCGCCAATCATATCCGCCTGCATACCAGCAACAAGGCCGAATTCTTTATCATTGATACCGAACTTCGCTCCCTGGAGGGCGAGCAGCGGGCGCACATTGTCGAGCTACGCGATATCTATGATCGCCTGCTTCAGGGTATGCTCCAGGATGGGATGGAGCGCGGTGTCTTTCGTCCAAGCGATACCAAAGTTACATCCTATGCTGTTATCGCCATGTGTACACAGGTCTCGTCCTGGTTTCACCCTGGAGGACGCCTGAGCGTGCAACAGGTTATTGATATTTACTACCAGATCATCAGTCAGGGCTTACTGCTCCATCCAGAAGGGACGCGAAGGCCGGAGGAATCAGTGCATATTTTACCCCCTTCTTCTGCGTTAGGAGACTGATAGCCTCCAGGGCCGCATGCAGGGGCAGGCGCCGGGTCACCAGGGCCTCCACATCTATCTGACGTTCAGCAATCAGGTGCAGTGCCTGAGCGTAGTAGCTTGGGGTATGATGAAAGACGCCCTTGATGGTAAGCTCGCTATAGTGCAGGGGACGCGTTTCCAGGGTCACCTGGGTGCCCGAGGCGCAGCCCCCAAAGAGGTTGACTAGGCCGCCGGGGCATGCCAGCTGGGCCGCCTGTTGCCAGGTCTCGGGCGTGCCAATGGCTTCGATGACCACGTCTGCACCTCGCCGCTTCTCTGTCTGGTCGCGTACCACTTCGTACTGCTCTTGCGGCGTCATGCCAGTGACATCAATCACACATGAGGCGCCAAAATAGGTTCCCAGGCGTAGGCGCTCCTCACCCCGGCCCGTGAGTACAACTCGCGCGCCACGCAGCGTCGCGGCGGCGGTGAGCAGGAGGCCAAGTGGACCTGAACCTAATACAATGACAGTATCTCCCGCGTGAATATCGCTGGCTCCAACGCCGTGGAGAGCACAGGCGAGGGGTTCAGCCAGGGCCGCCGCGATAAATGAAGTATCCGTTGGGAGAGGATAGAGGTTATGCTCGACTATGCGCGCGGGCACCAGCAGGTATTCGGCGTAGGTGCCATTGAGGAGTAGCAGGTCTTCGCAGAGGCTATAGCGGCCACGCTTACAATAGAAACACTGGTAGCAGGGGGCCGAGTTGGCCACCGCGACGGCGTCACCTTCACGCACCTTTGTCACACCGACGCCTGTTGCGGCGACTGTGCCAGAGACTTCGTGTCCAAAGCTGGCTGGCGTCTGGCGAAAGAGCAGGGGATGTCCCCGGCGAAAGGTTTTGAGATCGGTACCACAGGTCGTGGCTGCCGCGACCTGGAGCAGGACCTCGCCTGGCCCTGGCTGCGGAATGGGACGCTCCTCCAGGCGTAGATCGCCCGGCGCGTAAAACATGGCTGCCAACATAGCTGTATCGCTCGACTTTCTTTGGCTCTTGATGAGAGGTGTATGTTTCTATCATATGGCGCCAGCACCTTCCATCTCAAGGGGGGAAGTGCATACGAAAAAATTACTACTAGCCAAAAATACGAAACAATCTGCGCTACAATACGTCTTTATATATGCACGTTGAGAGAATTCCATGGACTGGAGCCAGTCCCCCCACCTGGCAAAGAGGCAAGCTACAAGATTGATGGAAAAGGAGTCGCGCAGTTTCCGGCGCGCAGGTTGTGAGTATGCCCTTACAGAGAGAGAGAGACATGATAGGCGAAGAAACTCAACAAGAGCAGACAGCGCACTCCAACACACGACGCAGACACATGTTCACTATCGCGGGTCTGATGGGTATCGTGTGCCTGGCCCTGTTGCTTACCGTAGGTGACCTGTATCTCTTTCCCGCAGGCAATCATACCCAGAGCGCGCCAACTCCGACCCCGACGCCCTCCCCCTCACAGGCCCAACTCACTGCCACCGCGATAGCGTCACGCCATTTATTTATCGATGATTTTACAGATAAAAACACCTACAAAGACTGGTTCACAGGTTCGACACAGGACTATGAGCGGCAAATTGGGCAACAGGGTTTGAGCCTGACCGCGCTCAATCACAAGGTCCTCATTGAAAGCCTGCCCCCCAGCCGCAATTTTGATGACTTCCAATTGACCACCGAGTTTACGTTTCAACAGGGGGACGCCGACGACAGCATCGGCATTTATTTGCGTGGTGATGGAAATCTAGATCATGATTATCGCATTGACATTCATGGGAATACCACCTATAGCATCGTCAAGGAATCCTGGGACACCAAAACCCAGAGCGCCCACAACGATTACCTGGTTCCAGACAAGGTAAGCCCTCACCTGCACCCCATGGGAAGCAAAAACACATTGACCGTCTCATTGCAAGGCTCTTCCCTTTCCCTGATACTCAATGGCAGCCAGGTGGAGCAGATTGAAGATGCAAGCTATACCAAGGGGCAGATCGCGCTCTTCGTCCACAACGGCGCGACCTCGTCACAGGCGCGCGCCCTCTTTAGCAAGGTCGTCGTGGATCCCCTGCCCCCTCTCCCAACCCCCACTCCCTAAGAGGTGCTCACGCCGCCAAACGCCCTGAAGAGCACAAGGCACGCGTCGGGCAAGAACCCATCACCGCAGGCGCGAAAAAACTCAGCGGCATGTTACAATAGAAACAAGAGATGGCTGTTTCGCGATGGGTTACCAGAAGGAGACAAACATCGATGAAGGTTCGCAATGTAATGACTAAGGATGTCATTGTGGTCAATGAAGACCAGACAATGCAACAGGCAGCTCACCTTTTGTCTGAATACAAAATCAGTGGGATGCCTGTGGTGAACAGCGACAACGTTATCGTAGGAATCGTTACGGAGTTTGATGTTATTGCCAGAAAAGGGCAACTGGTGCGCGATATCATGACGCGAAGCGTCATTACCGTCAGTGAGGAGACCGAGTTGGAGGAGGTCAGTCGTATTCTCGTCCATGAGCGCATTCGTCGCCTCCTGGTCGTGAGTCGAGGGCGGTTGGTGGGCATTATCAGTCGTGCTGACCTGGTCAAGGCCGTCGCAGCCCACTGGTTCTGCTCCATCTGTGGCGAGGTCATGCGCGCGCTTGAGCCACCCACAACCTGTATGCGCTGTGGCGCCCAGGCCTATACCAGCATGACCGAACCAGTAGCACCCGGCTTTTAACGATTTCGAACGGCTTCGAAAAACCGAAGCTCACACGTTTCATCACGCCTTCATCGCGTCATAGCCACAAGCTATTGTTTACTATCAAACACATTCGTATTCAATGTACATAGAACGCATCTGTGGCGAAGGCTTTCGCCACAGATGCTCTTTTTTTAATCCCATACCTTTGCTCAGGAGAGAAGTGTCGAGCGCTTCAGGCGGAAGGGCTCAAGCGCGGCGGCACGCCGTGGCTGACCAAGCGACTCCGCCAGGAGTTGGCCTACGCGCATGGCAAAAGGCATACCATGCCCTGTAAAGCCACCTACACCCCAGACACTGGGCAGAGCCGGCTCTTGATCAATAATGGGGATGTAATCCGGGGTAAAGGCCATCGTTCCACCCCAGCGCTGCGCTACGCGCAGGTGAGCCAGGTCGGGGAAGAGTGTGGGGATAACATGCTCAAGGGCGCTCTGCACCTCGGGCGAAGTCGTCTGCTCGCGCACGTCTACATCACGTCCAGGCGCTACGGCCCGACAGCCTCCGATGACGATAGAGCCATCCAGGGTCTGCTGCCCATATTCCTCGCTTGGCGTGAGCGCGGCAAAGATGCCTGATTCAAAAATGCGCTGGGAAACCGGCTCATAGGCCAGCATCTGCCCGCGAACCGGTGTAATCAAGGGACGGAATGCGGGTAAGAGATCGCCCACCCAGGCGTTGGTCGCCACGACCACCTGCCGGGTACGTATGCTTCCCTGGGCCGCCCGTATCACGACGTCCTCACCCTCGCTCGCCAACTGCCCAACCTCGGCCTGCAGGAAGCGCGCCCCGCGGCGTTGTGCCGCTCGCGCCAGTTCATGCACCAGGCGCGCCGAATGCACCAGCCCGCCCTGCGCCCACAAGGTCCCGCCCAAAATACGCTCTCCCAGGCGTGTGTGGATACGTTCCTGCACCTCCTGGCGCGTCAATACCTGTACCTCGTAGCCATCGGCCTCCTTGGAGGCGGCGGCGTGTGCCAGACGCTCCAGTTCCTGTTCGCTCAATGCCAGCCCGATATGGCCAGTTTCGCGGTACTGGCAATCAAACTGCTCTTCGGCTATGACCTGGCGCAAGATCGCCTGGTTCTCCAGGGTGAGGCGTAAGATCGCCTGCGCGACCTGGGCGCCATGGCGCTTGATGGCGGAGGGATAGCCTTCCGCGAGGCCGATGGCGACAATACCCCCATTGCGACCCGTTGCGCCGTAAGCCAGGTGCGCGCGCTCCAGCAACACTGGCGCCCTGCCTGCCCTTGCCAGCCAGTAGCTGAGCGCGACGCCCACGATGCCGCCTCCAATAATTACGATATCAGCCTCAGCAGGAAGCTGACTCTCAAGTGGCAGCGCCTCGACAGTTTGCTGCCAGTACGAAATAGATGTTGGTTTGGGGTCCGCTGGGGTTTGCAAGCGGCCTACTCCTTCCTCATGAGCGCAAGCGGCTCTGACTCATTAACAGTCATCACGCCACAAGCATATGGCACTAGCGTCCCCGAGTCAAGGGAATACGTGACCCCTCCAGAGCATCTCAAACTTATCCAATTCCCAGGACGTTCGTTACCAGCGAAAGAACCAGAAGGAGACAGGTTACGCTTCCGGCAATAATGGCCCAGGTACGGCTCCTCTGTTGCTGGTCAGCGTCCACACTCCTGGCTCGAGCGAGAGCGGATTGGAAGTAAAGGGCGCCACCGATGACGATGAGCACGAATTCCAGGCCTGAACTGATATAGGGGAACTGCCAGAGGCCAAAGCCCAGACGCGGCAGATTGCCCACGTTCCCCGGTAGGATAGGCAAGTCGGCACGGTGAACGAGGAGATCAAGTAACCAGTGACTAAATACGACCGCGCCAATAACCAGTCCGCCATTTCGACTCCATAGTCGCCAGGCAATCACGCCAGCGCAGATCGCGATCAAGAGAGCTCCAACAAGTGAGTGGGTGTAGTCAGCATGGATAATGACTTCGCCATACCCACCTTTGGTTCCAACTACCGGTTGCAGCGTCTCAACATTTGTAAGCAACAGTGGCACAAATAAAATGTCCAGCAGTTGCGTACTCAACATAAGTGCCCAGAGTGGAAGTTGTGGTTGCTTCGATTTTACGGCCGCTGCCAGCCCAAAGTGTCCAGCAAACATATTTACAGCTCCTTCTTTGTTTTATTTGAACGAATGCGACTATCTAGCCAACCACAAAGAATCGTGAATAAGAGTACGAAGATAATAAAACTCATAAACTTATCGCTCCTTGATCAGGCTTTTTCTATCTTCCTTGCCTGCTTCTCTTCTGGAGCAAGCAGACGAAAAGCTATGGCTTCTCTGGAAGGACAATAGGTTCAGCAAAGATGATGCCAAAGCAGGCCTCCAGTACTTGCTGGACCTTCTCTCCCAGACTCACAGTACCAAAAGCGTGGCGATCAATAACTGCTCGGCTGATGAGGCCTACGGCCATGCTCATTAAGGCTACATCGGCAATCTGTCGCACCGGATAGCCTTGAGCGCGAAGAACCTTGATCAACTGCACGAAAATCTGGGTAGAGTCCAGGTCTGTATAGCTTTCCTGCCCACGCACAAGAATTTCCTGTTGAATACGCAGGAAGCAGAAAGCATACTCCCGTGGATTGATCATTCCCCACTCGATAAAAGCGCGTCCGACAGCTACGAAGCGCCGAAAAGGCTCATTCTCTATACCAGCAATGGCCTGCCTGATAAAATCCTGTTGGCGCACTTGAATCTGTTGTAGGAGCGCGCGTGCGACCTCTTCTTTGCTCTGAAAGTGCGTATAGAGGCTGGCCTTAGATTTGAAGCCCGCCGCCTGGCGTATATCCTCAATCGAGGTGCCATCGTATCCGCGTTCACTGAACAATTCAAGCGCGACTCGCAAGATGCGCTGGCGACTCTCTACGCCCTTCTCAATCCCTTTTCCCACTGTGCTCTCCTGCTGGCGTATACTAAAAAAATGAACGTACGTACGTTCATTTTTTTAGTATACGCCAGCATAGGCCTGCTGTCAAGGAATTTGTGGCCTACTTTTAAGTCCTGAAGCATGGGTATGATAGGATTCCATCACATCTGCTAACTTAGTCGCTCTCGCATCCAGTCCGCCTGCTGTGGGCGATGCTTATAGGGGATATTGTTGCAGACGTGATTCCCATCCGCAAAGAACCAGAGTTCGGCGTTTGCTCCGGCCTCGGCCGCAATACGCTTTCCATGTTCTGGAGAAACTAGCCCATCCTGCCCTCCCTGAATGACGAGCAATGGACCTTGCACGCGTTCCGCAACTCCTTGCAGGGAGAACTGTTCCAGTCTTTTGACTGCCTCTTCCTCACTTGTGGCCTTGAGACGAAAAACCATGGTATCGCGACTGAGCTGTGGGCGTCCGCGAAAGTTCTCAAGCTGATTGTAGGCACCACAATTTTCAATTGTGGCCTTGATGCGCTTTTCAAAGGCCGCGGCCCGCACAACGTAATGGCCTCCAAAACTTACTCCCATCAAGCCCACGCGCCTGGCGTCTACATCCGGGTGACGCTCCAGGTAGTCAATCGCATAGCGAATGGGTACCTCATAGTCATGACGCATAGCGTGCTCAAACTCCATCTCGCCCTGACCAGGGCCGTCAATGGCGAGAACTGCCATTCCGCGTCGCAGGAAGTCCTCGCCGTAAACATGCAATTCCTCTTTTACTGAGTCTAGACCTGGTACCAGGATGACAACCGGGGGGCGAGGCGTATGCCAGGGTTTGCGCAAAATGCCATACATGGTGCCGCCCCCCTCATAGGGAATGGAGACCCGCTCGCCGGGAAAGAGAAAGTATGGTAATGCGCGCTGATAGTCACGCACCACATGCTCGTGGGCATTTCGCAGTTGTCGCGGATCCTGGACAAAGAGATACTTACCAAAGTGATAGCACATGGCCGCTCGGAAATAGTGCTCACCCGCAGTCTCATAGTATCCGCTGGCTTCAGCGTCGGCACCCAATTGTTCGTGTATGGCGCCGCAGTCAGCCCATGTCTGACACCATGCATCCCATCTCTCAATACTGTTCGTGACCCGTGTGAAATCATTGACGTCAATGCCATTAGCAACAAAGCGAGGTGCCCAGTTTGTAATGGCACTTTGAACACGTGCGTCTCTCTCCATCTCACGCTCCTTTATGCGATTGCTTGCTCCGTCTGCTCAGGTATTCGAAAGAGTTCCGCCCAGGTACAAGCGCGCGATCTCGGGATTGTTCAGGACTTCGGTGTGTGTTCCCGTCAAACGCACTTGCCCGTTTTCCAGCACAATACCCTGATCCGCTAGGCTCAGGCCAGTGCGTGCATTCTGTTCCACAAGCACAATTGTCCTGCCGGTGCTCTGCAAGAGGCGAATTGTCTCAATGACGTGTTTGAAGGTATGGGGATCGAGACCCATTGATGGCTCATCTAGCAGGATTACGCGCGGATCAAGCATCAGGCAGCGCGCGAACTCAACGAGGCGTTGCTGCCCTCCCGATAAGCTCCCAGCCTTCTCACGTGCCCGCAGTTTGACGAGTGGAAACAACGCTTGAATTTCTTGCAGGCGACTCCTGATGAGCCGAGCATCCTTGAGCAGGTAGGCCCCAAGTTCGATGTTTTCATGCACGGTCATGCTGGGAAAGAGGCTATGGCTTTGCGGAACCTGCACGATACCTAGAGCCAGGATCTGGCGTGGCGAGAGGCCTACAAGCGAGCGCCCATCGAAGGAGATAGCGCCTTTCCGTGGCCTCAACAGGCCACTAAGTACCCGCAAGACCGTCGATTTTCCTGCGCCATTTGGCCCGACGATACAGGTCGTGGTTCCTTGCGCTATGGCTATGTCAACCCCTTTGAGAATGTCGCCTCCATCGTAACCAGCATAGACATCACGAAGTTGTAGTAGCATCTCCTTAGTCTCCTAGGTAGGCTTGTAGGACGCCGGGATTGGCTCGCACCTCTGCTGGCGTTCCTTCGGCAATGCTGGTTCCACGATGCATGACCGTGACCCGGTGGCATAATTCCATCACAAACTCCATATTGTGCTCGACGATCAGAAAAGTCACCCCTCGTTGATTGAGGGTACGAATACGGTCGGCCAGGTAATTGACCATGGTGGGATTGACTCCTCCTGCTGGCTCATCCAGGAGAATCACCTGCGGCTCAGCAATCAGGATAAAGGCGAACTCCAGTAATTTTCGCTGCCCAAAGGACAGATTGCCCGCGGGCAGATCCTTGAACGTGTGCAAGCCCACAAACTCCAGCAGTTCGAGCGCGCGTTGCCGCTCATGGGATGCGCTCCACCAGCGAAACATCCCCCTGAGATCTGTGCGTTGCACGGCCACGTGCATGTTTTCGAGTACCGTGAGACGCGGAAAGATACGCGTCAATTGAAAGGTGCGCCCTATCCCCAGGCGAAAGATTGTGTCAGGCGCTTTATTTGTGATATCCTGGGCCTGGAAACGTACCTGCCCACTATCAGCCCGCTCGTAGCCAGTAATAATATTAAACAGCGTGGTCTTGCCCGAGCCATTGGGACCAATCAGTCCGGTAATCGTCCCCTGCGCCACCGAGAGCGAGCACGTGTCCAGGGCCTGAATGCCACCAAAGGCTTTGTGCACATCCTGGATTTCTAAGCAATTCATAGATTGGCTCCCTCTTTCGTTTCCACCTCCGGGCTTCCATCTTCCCCTGCTGTAGACCTATGGCTCACCCTGCTCATCGTGCGATCTCGTTCCTGCGCTCGCATAGCCTGAAATCTGCTCCACCGCGCCTGTAGCGAGGGGACAATGCCCTGGGGTAAAAGCAGGATCACCACCAGGAAGAGTGCGCCATAGACGATTAGATAGTAGCCGTTTTGCCCGTACGCCAACGCAAAATATTGCTGTGTTGGTTCCAGGATCAAGGCCCCCAGGAGTGGACCCGTAATGGTGCCCAGCCCCCCGAGAAAAGCCATCAAGGCGATGGCAATATCGAACAAGGGATCAAAGGCCGTCGCGGGATAGACCGCTTCGACAAAATACGCCCAGATGGCGCCCGCCATCCCAACGATCAACGCGGCAAGCGCAAAGGCGAGCAGCTTGGATATTCCAGTCTTTACTCCAAGGCCAAGCGCGCGATCCTCGTCATCGCGAATTGCCAGCAGACCCAGCCCATATTTTGAGTGGCGTACGCCCCAGGAGACCGTCAGCGTTAACAGAAGCAGCGCCAGTGTCACATAGTAAAAGGGAATATTAAAGAAATCACCGCCCCAATCGAGAGGAATGGGGAGGCTGAGACCCGTAGAGCCTTTCGTAAGCCAGGAGAGGTTATAGGCCAGTAACTGGATGATAAAAAACATGGCGATCGTGATCACCACAAAGGTATGGCGCCGTACCCGTAGTGCAATCCAGCCCAGGGGGATGGCAATCAATGCCGCGATGAGCCCTGCCAGGGGGACCAGGAGAAAGGGTGCGTAACCACCAGCAATATGCCAATCCTGGCAGAGGATAGCCAGCGCATAGGCACCCAGGCCAAAGTAGGCGGCATGACCCAGGGCAACATAGCCCGTATACCCGGCGAGAATATTCCACCCACTGGTTGCGACCGCGAAGATGAGCGTGAAGACCGCGATTGTGGTCACGGTAGGATCAGAGAAGAGAAGTGGGAAGGCGCAGGCAAAGACCAGGAGTATTCCTCCTCCCGCAAACGTGGCGATCCTCATTGTTTTCTTCCTTCCCTCTGTCCAAACAATCCCTGGGGGCGCAGCACCAGGATGAATACCAATAGAAGAAAGAAGACGATATTGGCCCAAACCGGAGACCAGGTGACGGCGGTGACGTCCTCGATCACCAGCATGCCGACAGAGGCCGCAAGAGCACCGGTTAAACTTCCCATCCCTCCAAAGATAATAATCGCGAGCAGGCGCGAGATCAGGTCATAGGCGCTCCCGGCATTGAAAGTATTGGTCGCGCCAAAGGCCATGCCCCCGGCGGCAGCTAGCGAGATCCCAATGCCAAAGGTAATCATCGAAACACGCTCGACATCAATGCCAATCAGTTCAGCCGCTGTCCGGTTCTCCATGGCCGCGCGCATACTGCGTCCAAAGCGCGTACGATAGAGCAGCAGATAGAGTGCTCCCAGCAGCAGCACCGCCAGTAGGAAACCAAACACATAAATGTAGGAGAGGTAGAAGTTGACTATACGAAACGACGCCGTTACATACCAGGCGTGTAACTGGATATAGTCCGCTGAGAAGAGCAGGTTGAGGATACCTTCGATGATGAGGGCAATGCCAAACGTTACCAGGATAGACAACATGGTGCGATCCCGCCTGATCGGGCGAATAAAGAGCCACTCAAGCACGATGCCCAGGAGAAACAGACAGGGCATCGTGATGAGGAGGCCCAGGAATAAATCGATGTGTAGTTGTTGCTCCAAAACATAGCTCAGGTACGCTCCCAGGATCACAAGCGCCCCCTGCCCGATATTGATAATATCCATCACGCCAAATACCAATGTCAGCCCCGATGCCATTAAGGCATACACGCCACCCGTTAAAATTCCCGTAATGATGGCCTCTATAATAATGCCGACCATACAGCCTCCTTCTATGGGCTGGAAGATGGGTAATCCCTCCCCGGTTAGCACAAGCGTTATCAGGGGTTAAAGCATCTGTGGAGATGAGCGCGCCTGCCATCTTCCGAGTACTGAACAGATGGCAGGCGCCACTCCTACCAGACGCCTCGTTACGTCTGGCAGAAACAGCATACTAGGGCCAGTTCGGTTTAGGGTAGACAGGTTTCGCCGTGGCAATGCTGGCCGGATAGACACGCTGCACGGAACCACCCTGCCACTGGAAGGTAAAGCCCTTGCCATCGACGTTCTCGCCTACGTCGTTGAACTTTACATCCCCTTGCAGCGTCTGGAAGGTGTTGCCCGCGTGCAATGTGGCGAGCAATTGCTTATTGTCGATACTATGAGCCTTGTTCACGGCTTGTGCCAGGACCTGCCCTGCCGCGTAAGCCTCCGCCGTATCGGCGCTGATCTGGTCAGCTGTCCCGCCATATTTAGCGATATAGTCTTGGACCATCTGCGCGTTTTGATAGGTCGTCAGCCCTGGAGCCCAGGCATTGGGAAAGAAGATGCCTTCCGCAACAGAGCTACCTCCTATGGGGCCGGTAAATTGCGCTCCCTGGTCAGGTCCCGCGGAGGCAATAATAGCCTTAGGGTTAAAGTGCTGCTGCTTGAAGGCCTGCACATACGCGGTCGCGTCGGGGAGCATCGAGCCTAACACGACGAGTTGCGCATTAGAGGCGATAATCTTCTGCGCTATGGGGGTGAAGTCGGTGGTTTCTGCCGGGTACACCTGGTACGAAACGGTTTTTACGCCCCCCTGTTCCAGTAGCTGGCGTGCCCGGTCGATCATGGGCTGTGTAAAGGGATCGTCTTCCGTCGCATAGGCCACCGTCTGTGGGCGCTGGTCAGCTGGCAGCGAGAGGATATATTCGACAAAGCTATCCATCTGATTCACAATAGGGGCGGTTACATCAAAAATATTATGTAAGCCCTGGGTAAAGACTGAGGGACCGCCACCAGAACCTTCCAGCATGGCATAGCCATAGCGATTTGCTACCACGGATGCTGGCTTGGTTAAGAGCGTTGAATAGGGGCCGAAGACAAGGTCGTCATGGTTATTGGTAATCAGCTTCTGATAGTTGGTAACAACCTGGGTTGTATTGCTCCCATCAGAGAGAAAATCCAGCTTTACCTGGCGCCCGAGCAGCCCACCATTTTTATTCACGGTATCAGCCCATAGCTGATAGCCTTGCTCTGTCGCCTTGCCATCGGCGGAGAAGTCGCCTGAGAGCGAGACAGAGACGCCGATTTTGATGAACGCCTGAGACTGGGTATTCGTGGCTGTATTATTCTGTGTGCAGGCGCTGCACATCAGCAACACTACCATCAAGAGCGCCAGCAGCGGAAGCCTGTTGCGTTGCCAGAAAGTGTGTCGTCCTACCACGGGTGTTCTCCTTAGTACTGCACAATAATCGTCAAAAGATTGCCAGGGGATGCTAGCGCCTGGCCTGACATCGTGGGAGGTATCATGCGCAATTGGGATGTGCTATGAATGACAAGTGGTGCCTTGTATGTTCGCTTGCTTTCCCTCCTTTCATGCCTCGCGAGCCTTACTGTGTGGGAAACATTACTGCAATAGCCCTAGCGGCTCCTCAATGAGATCCGCGAGCAGCGACAAAAATTTTGCTCCCAACGCGCCATCGACGGCGCGATGGTCGCATGAGAGAGTCAGCATCATCGTAGGTTGAACCATGGGTTGTTTCTGCACAGGCACCACACGTTCCGCTATACGGCCCACTGCCAGAATTGCAACCTGTGGCGGCTGAATAATGGCGTTAAATGCGTCGATGTTGTACATCCCCAGGTTGCTGATCGTAAATGTTGCTTCACGCAGGTCTTCTGGTCGCAGTTTTCTGGCCAGGGCCCTGGCTACCAGGTCTCTGCGTCGCCGGGTAATCTCTTGCAGACTCAATCTATCTGCCTGGTGAATGACGGGCACAACCAGACCATGCTCGGTAGCCACGGCCAGACCTATATGGATAGCTTGCTCTAGATGCAACGTTCCTTCGCGCCATGAGGCATTGAGCCGTGGAGAGGTTCGTAGTGCCAGCGCCACAATTTTTACCAGCAGATCGGTGTAGCTTGTCTGCTCGGCTGCGTGCTTGCGTCTATGTTGATACCAGGTCTCTAAGCGACTGGCATTGACCTCGCGCACCAGGTAGAAATGAGGCACGCTCGTCCAGCTCTGGGTTGTGCGCTCAGCCATGATGCGCCAGATGGTGCTCAATGGCTGATCTTGCTTTTCATGTACTGCCGCAGCTTGAGGCATAAATACGACATCTGCCGCCAGTACGGCCCCTCCTGGTCCACTCCCTTTGATCTGCGCGAGATCTTTTCCCTGCTCTGCCGCTAATCGTCGTGCTTTGGGCGAGGCCATCGTTAAACGCGGTGTCGTCTGGGCTATTGGAGTGGTGGGTTGCTGCTTATGGGCTCCCTGCTGATTGCGCAAATAGGTCATGACGTCCGCCTTTTGAATGCGTTTGCCCTCGGCCTGAACAAGACTCAGATCCAGGTTGTGCTCAGCGGCGATGCGCGACGCCAGGGGGCTGGCTGGCAAGGATGGCTGGCGCGTGTGGTCTCCTGGGGAAGATCGCGAGATGTTTGTCGCCTCCCCGGCACTGGCTGCCTTTTCGCCTGGAGCAAGGATCGTGGCAATGACCTGCCCTACCGGAACCTCCTCGCCAGGCTCGGCTACGATCTGGTCGAGCACGCCATCGGCGGGAGCTTCGATCTCGACCGTGGCTTTGTCGGTCTCGATTTCTACCAGGGGTTCTCCCTTTGTGACCTGCTCGCCACTAGCTTTGAGCCAGGTAATGATCTTCCCCGTGTCTTGCGACATTCCCAATGCTGGCAGGATAACTTGTGTCGTCACCATGGACCTCCTAGAAAGCGGGGGAAGCGAGGGCTTTATAGCCACAGACACACCCTTTTCTTCTCACAAGACATCGCATGTGTTCACTACTTCAGCTGGGTATTGAGATTGGACTGGGTTTCACGTATAGCAGCGAGGGGACCTGTCGCAGTATAGTAGTGCGCTCCAGCCACCAGCAATTGTTCAGCGGGGAAACGCGTAATGACCTCGCAGCCACCGTGGGTCACTACCAGTTGTTCTTCGATGCGCGCCGCGGACCAGCCATCTGAAGCGGGCCAGAAGGTTTCCAGGGCAAAAACCATCCCTTCCTCAATGGCCTCGGGATGTTCAAGCGAGACCAGGCGGCTGAAAATAGGCTTCTCCCAGATCGAGAGTCCGACGCCATGCCCATATTGGAGTGCGAATGCGGCCTCTTCGTTGGGGAAACCAAACTCCTCGGCTTTGGGCCAGAGTTTGACAATATCAGCTGTGGTAACACCCGGCTTGATGGCATTGATGGCTCGATCCAGGATCTCCCGACACCGTTTATAGGCATCGACCTGGGCCTGGGAGGCGCTCCCCACGACAAAGGTGCGGTAGTAACAGGTGCGATACCCGTTGTAGCTATGCAAGATGTCAAAGTAGGCTGGATCGCCCGGTCTCAAGGCGCGATCCGTATAGACGTGCGGGTGAGGGCTGCATCGCTCGCCCGAGATGGCATTGACCCCCTCGACATGCTCCGAACCCAGATCATAGAGCACTTTGCTGACCAATCCAACACACTCATTCTCGCGGATCCCCGGTTTTAGCGCTCGATAGAGCTCGTCATACGCCGCATCGACCATCATACAAGCTGTCGCCAGGAGCGTAATCTCATCCTCTGTCTTGATTAAGCGCGCCTGTTGCAGTAATTGCTGTCCATCGACCACCTGAATACCCTCGGCCTGCAAGGCGAAGAGCACCGGCAATTCGACCACATCTACTCCCAATGGCTCGTGGAGGAGCCCACGTTCCTCTAGCTCGATGCGAATTTTGCGCGCCACATCTTCAGCGCGGCCAGACTCTGGCGACATAGCACCGCGTTGTGTGGAGATACCCGCGCGCGAACGCTCACTTAGCCACGGCGCATACAGTTGGTGATGGCGCGCGGCTGAGCCAAAGTCCCACATGATCGGCTCATCGTCCTGGGGTAAAAGAGAGAAACGGGCCAGCTTATCCATGGCCCAGGTGCCAATGTGGGTTGCCGTAATATAGCGAATGTTATTCATATCGAAGCAGAGGAGCGCCCCCATCTCCGATGCTTTCAGCAGATGTTTGATCCGCGCAAGGCGCGTGGTGCGTAAGCGCTCAAAATTCGCGCGCTCCTCCCAGTCTACGCCCATCAAGCCATAGGTTTTGATCGCCATATCTCTCTCCTTCGTTGGAAATGTCTAGACACGACCACATAACGTTTTGGCTACATCTACCACCGTAGCAGCGGTAGGGACTGTGAGATCTTCCAGGACGGGAGAAAAGGGTACTGGCACATTCATAGCACCCATGCGCCTGACCGGGGCATCCAGGTAGTAGAACGCGCCCTCGGCAATGACTGCGGCAAGTTCCGCGGTGACGCCATAGCGTTCGTATCCTTCGTCGACTACAATCACACGACTAGTCTTTCTGGCTGACTCGATCAAGGTCGCGCTATCCAGGGGAACAGTAGTACGCGGATCAACCACCTCCGCACTTAACCCCAGTGTCTCAAGCTTCTCCGCCGCCTCAAGCGCAACCTGTACCATGCTACTGGTCGCGACCAGGGTAATATCGGTTCCGGCGCGTTTGATATCCGCCACCCCAAAGGGAATGGTATAGTCGCCTTCGGGTACCGGGCCTTTCAACTGATACATCATCTTATCTTCGAAGAAGATGACGGGGTTCTCATCGCGAATGGCCGTCTTGAGTAGCCCCTTCGCGTCATATGGCGTGGATGGCAGGGCCACCTTTAAACCAGGAATATGACTCACCCAGGCGTGCAAACTCTGACTATGCTGAGCCGCGGTGCGACGGGTCGCCCCCAGGGTCGTGCGCACCACCAGGGGAACCTTGAGCTTCCCACCGGACATATAGTGAACCTTGGCCGCCTGGTTCACGATCTGGTCAAGGGCGAGGGTAATAAAGTCGCCAAACATAATGTCGATAATGGGGCGCATGCCTGTCATTGCGCCACCGACTCCCACGCCTGTAATCCCAGCCTCCGAGATGGGGGTATCGATGACACGCGCGGGGCCAAACTCCTCAACGAGGCCAGAGAGGACTTTGAATGGCGTCCCGGCTTCGGCCACGTCTTCGCCCATGATGAAGACACGCGGGTCTCGACGCATCTCCTCGGCCAGGGCCTCGCGAATCGCCTGCCCAAGCGTGGTCTCCTGGACCTCCTGGTTGGCTGTGGTGCTAAGCATAGACATCTTGTTCCACCTCGCCTGGCTGGGGAAAAGGTGCAGAGAGTGCGAAGCGCTCACCTTCCGCAACCTCGGTTCTCACGCGTTGTTCGATCTGCGTAAACGTTTCATGCCCCGCGAAGCCCTCTGTGCTCAACCATTCGGCGAGGAGCTTGAGGGGGTCGCGGTGTTGTATCCAGTGCTCCTCCTCTTCTTTCGCTCGGTAGTAGGAGCGCTGAATATCGCCGACATGGTGTCCAAAGTAGCGATAGGTATCACACAGGAGGAAGGCAGGCCCCTCGCCCTGGCGCGCTCGCTCAACCACACGGTGCGCGGCTGCGTAGACAACGCGCACATCCTGCCCATCAATCTCTTCAGTCAAAAGACCAAAGGCCCTGGCCCGGTGCGCCATCTCGCCTGCTGTGGTTTCAGCATTGTGTGTGTATTCGTTGTACTGGTTGTTTTCACAGACATAGACCACGGGCAGCTTCCATAAGGACGCCATATTCATGACTTCGTAGAGAAGTCCCTGCCCAAGCGCACCGTCGCCAAAGAAGCAGGCCGCGACCCGGTCGCTCCCCCGCATCTTGCTGGACATCGCGGCACCCGTGGCAATGCCGGCACTTCCACCGACAATGGCATTGGCGCCCAGGTTCCCTGTATCCTGGTCGGCGATATGCATGGACCCGCCCTTGCCCCGGCAATAGCCCGCTTCTTTACCCAGCAGTTCCGCAAACATGCGATCTACTCTGGCCCCCTTGGCGAGACAATGACCATGCCCCCGATGTGTACTGGTGATGTAGTCATCGCGTCGTAAGGCCTGACAGACACCGACCGCTATCGCCTCCTCTCCACTATAGAGGTGCGCCAGGCCAGGCATCCTGGCGGTGCGATAGAGCTCATTGACGTGCTCTTCAAAGACGCGAATTTTGAGCATCTGTTCATACATAGCCAGCCAACGAGCCTGCTCCTCATCTCCTTGCGTGTACTCTGGATGGGCGGAATTGGATGCTTCTGGCTGTAACATGGCGTTCTCCCGCAGCTATTACAGATCGATGCCGGACATACGAGCCAAAACCTTGTAGACGATGGCGAAGTCATGCTTGGCCAGGCCCTGGGCGCGGGCCGCCGTCAGTAACTGATTGCTGAGGGCAACACTGGGAAGCGCCACATCGAGTTGTCGCCCCAGTTCTTCCGCCAACAGCATATCTTTCTGCATCATGTTCACATCAAACCAGGCCTCTTCAGGCATGTTGAGGATAAAGGGAGTGCGATACTTGAGTGAGGGAGAGGCAACGACGCTATTGAGCATGACCTCAAGCGCCGTCTCCAGGGGATGCCTCCCTTGACGGCTAAGAGTAAGCCTTCATAGAAGCCCTCTATTTGCACCTGCAAATTCAGGTTAATAGCGATTTTCATCAAGACCGCCAGGCCATTTTCGCCAACATAGTTGACGGTTGGTCCGATATCCTGCAAGATCGGCAGCACCTGCTCAAAAATAGCTTTTTCGCCCCCAACCATCAGCGAGAGTTTCCCTTGCTCAAGCGTAATGACACTCCCAGACACGGGTGAGTCGAGCATATGCGCTTCCTTTGCGGTCACCTGGGTGGCCAGGTGGCGCGAAGCCGAGGGGCTGACCGTACTCATATCAATGTAGATTTTTCCAGCGCTCAGGCCGGACAGAATGCCATCGGGGCCATGAAATACCTGGTGTAACGCGTCGGTATTGGTGACCATGGTAAAGAGAATGTCTGCCGCCTCAGCCACCACACGCGGAGAGCCCTCCCAGCGCATGCCAGCATCGAGAAGCCATTGTGCCTTCGACCGAGTGCGATTATACCCTATCACCGTATGCCCGGCATCCAGAAGCCGTTTTGTGACACGGCCTCCCATTGCCCCTAGCCCGATAAAGCCAAGATGAGCCATAACGTCCTCCAAGTGCAAACAAACAGCGTAAACTGGATCATACAAGACAGCTACTACGCAGGATGAGCAGGACCAGCACTATCCTCGCGCACCTGGCGTAAATGCTCCCGCATGGCCGCACGCGCGGCCTCTGCATCACGCCTGATGACGCTTTCAAAGATACGCTTATGATGGATTTGACCGCGTTGTGGGCCTCCCGCAACGGAGAATATCTGTTTGCGTTGTTCACTCAGCAGGTTCACAATTGAATTGGTCAGGAGGAGGATTAAAATATTTTGTGTGGCCTGTGCTAAGGCCTCGTGGAAACGATTGTCTGCGACAATAAACGCGTTGGCATCATGCATATGTGCATCCATGACTGCTATCGCTTCACGCATGGCTGTAATCTCTGTCTCTGTGGCACGCTCCGCGGCGATTGCAGCAATCTCCGTCTCCAGGATTTCGCGTACCTCCAAAAGATTCTCTGACCCTCCCATCTCCCCCAACTTCAACTTCATGACCAACCCAAGTGAGCTCTGGAGCGCGGTATGCGCGCCGTCAATGACAATTGTTCCACGCCCCGGTCGCGTGTCCACCAGCCCTTTCTGGGCCAGAATTTTCATGGCTTCACGCACAGCGGTTCGGCTGACATGAAACTGTTTCGCCAGGTCAACCTCTGTTGGTAGCCGGTCTCCGTTGCGCAATTCGCCATTGAGAATGCGCTGCTCAATTTGTTCAGCAATCTGCTTGAAAACCTTAGCCGTTTGAATTGGCTCATACATAAGTGCTATATTTCCTGAAAAGTCCCTATAAATACATGTTATCCAAATCTACAGGGATAGGATGATATAATCATCATACTAACTATATAAATAAAAGTCAATACTAAACAGCATCATATATTTTTTGTATCCAATAAGAATATATTATTACAACCATATCTATTCTAAGCAACCAAAGGATATTCTCTTTCTACAGTTCAATTATTATTTTGTGCTGAGTGATATAAAAATCTCCCTGATAATGACAGAAGCTACTACCCACTAGGAAAGAGAGGGCGCTATGCAGAAACCTTTTCAACCATTTCATGCGGGGCGCCGCAGAGAGGATTACACGGCGCTAACAGGCAACGCCCACTATGTTGATGACCTTAGATCACCTGTAGGACGCCCTCCGGCGCTACACATGCTGGTGGTACGTAGTCCCTACGCTCATGCCAGGATCGTGCGCATCCATTTGGATGAAGCTCGCTCATTGATTGGGGTCGTGGGTGTCTTTACGGGCGCTGAACTGGTGGGCGCGCTACCCACATTGCCTACCGGCCCAATGCCGGGTGTCTTCGATCCCGGGCGACATCCATTGGCGGTAGAGCGAGCGCGCTACGTTGGCGACCCTGTTGCCGTTATCCTGGCTGAGACCCTGCCCATCGCAGAGGATGCGCGCGACCTCATTGATGTGGAGTACGAGGTGCTGCCAGCCGTGGTTGATCTAGAGCAAGCCATGGAGGCGGAGGCGCCTCTCCTCTACGAGGATCTTGGATCAAATGTGGCCTTTGTGCATCACCTGCGTGGTGGGGAGAGCGAGGCAGCCTTTGCACGAGCCGATCATGTCCTACGCCTGCGCCTGGAGAATCAGCGGCTCGCGCCCAGTTCTCTTGAGTCGCGGGCTTGTATGTTTGACTTTGACCCGGACAGTGGACAACTTTCAGCCTGGGTTTCGTCGCAAGCAATTTTTCGTGTCCGCGAGACACTGGCCATGTTCCTGGGGCTGGATATCGGGAAGATTCTCGTACACAATGCCGAGGTTGGGGGAGCCTTTGGGGCCAAGAATGTCTTTCTGGGTGAGGAAGTGGTTGCCGCCTACCTGGCGATGACACACAAGCGCCCGGTCAAATGGATTGAGCAACGTGATGAGAACTTGCAGGCTCAGTCTCAGGGGCGTGGACAGATACACGATATTGAGGCCGCCTTTCAGACAGATGGAATATTACTTGGCTTGAAACTGCGTTCCCTGGCCGACCTGGGCGCCTTTCTCGTTGCGACGACAACGATGGTGCCTACACGTGTTCCACTCATGTTATGCGGACCATACCGGGTACAGGCGATTGAGAGCGAAGTCATTGGCGTATTTACAAATAAAGCCACCACTGCTCCCTACCGGGGTGCAGGCCGACCCGAGGCGACCTATATTGTGGAACGTGTCATGGATCGCATTGCACACGAACTGGATATCGATCCTGCGGAGGTGCGCCGTCGTAATTTTATCGCACCCCAGGATTTTCCGTATCGCACAGTCACAGGTGTGGTCTATGATAGTGGCAACTACCAGGCCACCCTTGAGCGTGTCCTGGAATTGGGCGATTACCCAGGCTGGCGCGCCAGGCAACGAGCGTCTCGAGCCAGTGCACATTCCAGGCTGTTGGGTATCGGCCTCGCCTCCTTTATCGAACTGTCGGGCGATAGCGTGACTCCTCCCGCCCATATGCCACGCGAAGCCGCAACTGTACGCATCAGGCGCAATGGTACCATCCTGGTACAATGCGGCGTGGCCCATAATGGTCAGGGTCACTTCACTACCCTTGCCCATATCGCGGCTACTGTCTTCCAGTTGCCAGATGAGCAGGTAGAGGTACGTATGAATAATAGTAGCCTGCCTGGCTATAGTGTGGGGACCTTTGGGAGTCGCATCACTCAGGTAACTGGCTCGGCCGTTCTACTGGCTGCGGAAGCCGTTAGAGACAAAGCGCTTCACTATGCCGCGTGTCTCCTAGAGGTTTCCACAGCCGACATGGTACTGGAGCAGGGACGTATCAGTGTTCGTGGGACACCTACACGAGCTATACCCCTTGGAGACCTGGCGCGCCAAGTTGAGGAACAGCCTGAACTGATCGAGCGTGAAGTCGCCAATCCCGCAAACGGAACGCCAATTGAGGGACTGGCGGCGTGGCGTGAGTATAGTCCCGCTGGTGCGGCCTATGCTTCGGGGGCGCATCTCGCTGTCGTGGAGATTGATCCTGATACTGGTGAGATACAGATACTCAACTATGTTGCCGTCGATGATTGTGGGCGTATTCTCCAGCATGAGCTGGCGGAGGCACAGGTCCATGGCTCTCTAGCCCAGGGTATTGGGCAGGCATTATACGAAGAAGTTGTCTATGATGAGGATGGACAGCTTCTCAGCGGTACACTCATGAATTACGCCTTGCCCCTTGCGCATATGCTCCCTGCCTTTATCACCGATTTCGTCGAGACGCCCTCACCGTTTAATCCCCTGGGGGCTAAGGGCGTGGCTGAGTCAGGTTGTATTGGTGCGCCACCAGCTATCGTCAATGCCGTGCTAGATGCACTCTTCCCTCTTGGTATTACCACCATTGACATGCCGCTTACACCAGAGAAAATCTGGGCATTGCTCCATATCAGGCGCCAGAGAGACGTATAAGTCCCGCCTTTCAGCAGTGAAGCTTGTTTGACTGCCAGGCAGAGATATGCTATCATTCGGCTTATCTCAATGCACAACTCCAGTAGCAAAGTAAAGAAAGGGATATTGATGGTTAGCGCGACGATACAGCCCACCAGCGCGTGGTGCTTTCGCTCTCGTTACGCGTGTGTTAACGCGTTTCGTGTCGCCCAAGGCCTCACTATGCCCTTTTTCAGGGGGTCATTGACGCGAAGCTGGAGAGAAAAAAGCTAGCCAGAACGTCAAATGCACAAGCCGTGGGTGACACATACAGATCTCGCCCACGGCTTTTCTTTTCCACTCCATTTCTCGACGAGAAAAAGGCCGGGGTGAGCCATATGTCTTTGCCCACGGCCTTTTTCTACATAGGGGACACACCCTGTATGGATGCCTCTCTACCCTACATCGTGAGAATGGAGTTTTTTTACATGCTATCTCAGAAAGAGAACGCGACCTCTACGCAGTCTCTCTGGCGCAATCGTGACTACCTGCTCTTGCTGAGTGGTCAACTTGTTTCGTTTGTTGGCGATCAGCAACAATTTATCGCGCTCCCGCTGCTGATCTTAGCCCTCACTGGTTCGGCGCTCCAGGCTGGTATCGCCGTAAGCTTGAGCACAATAGCAATGCTGGTGGTCGGTCCCATCGCGGGCGTGCTTGTGGACACCTGGGACCGTAAACGCGTCATGCTGCTCTGCGACGCCGGGCGCATGCTCTTGATCCTGAGTATTCCCCTGGCCTTCTGGTTCCATGTGCTGACCATGCTCCACATCTATATCATGGTGACGCTGGCAGGCGTGCTCGGAACCCTGTTTAGCGTCGCGAACGCGGCCTCGTTGCCCAACGTGGTAACACAGGAGCAGCTTCCTGCCGCTCTTTCCCAGTCCCAGGCGGCGTACTCGGGGATACGCACCTTTGGCTCGCTCCTTGGGGGGACTCTCTATAGCCTGGGGAGCGCCTTCCCCTTCCTGGCGAATGCCCTTTCCTTTGGCGTGTCGGTCTTTTCATTGCGCCTCATGCGCGGAAATTTCCAGAGCAGTCAACAAGAGGGGGTGCGGCTTCCATGGCACCAGTCCCTCACCGAGGGCTTTTCCTGGTTGTGGCAACAGCCCTTGCTCAGGTTTCTCACCCTCGTCAACGGCGCGGACAGCCTGCGCTATGGCGCCGGGTACCTGGTAATCCTTATCCTGGCGCAGGAGCTTCATACCTCCCCTGGCGGGATCGGGGCCATCTTCACAGCGGCAGCGATTGGAGCGGTGATCGGGAATCTCGCCAGCAACTGGGTACGTCGGCGCTTCTCCTTCGGCACCATCGCGATCAGTATGCTCTGGCTCGAAGCCTTGATGTTTCCTCTCTACGCGATTGCCCCAAATGCCATCGTGATGGGCTGTATCGCCGCTGCGGAAGAACTGGTTGCCCCCATCTATTCTATCGCGCTTGACACCTACCGCCTCACGGCGACCCCCGATACCATGCGGGGCCGCATGAGCAGCACAGTGCAATTGATGACCCGGGGCGCGCAATCTCTGGGCGCCATTCTCGGTGGATTGCTCATTCAAAGCATGGGTGCCAAGGTGAGCGCGCTGCTCCTGGGAAGCTGGCTGATCCTCCTAGCCATCGCCACCACCTTGAATAAGCGAGTTCGCCAGGCCTCGCTACCTGTGCCTGACGCGGCTCAGTAGGAATACAAACAGAGGTGATGCGCAGTCGCGCATCACCTCTGCCTATGGCTGAGTACTTGCACAGCGCCGATAGTGATCGCTCCCTTGCAGAAAAACATCGCTATAATGGGTGAGTGTTTTGATCCACCGCTCAATTTCGGCTTGACATTCGGGTAAGCATGGGTTATTATGAGCTTATCTTATTTTTGGAGGTCCAATCTACCATGCACTTAATCACAGCTAAGGTGTTGCTAAACGAAGTGAGCTGTGTCTACAACTAGGTAAGGTCGTCTCTCCGCGAGTCATTGCGATGATTGTGCGCTTCAATATACGGCCATACCCTTCTTCGAGAAGCTACAGATAGTTTTCCGCTCTTCTGTAGACGTTCTTTTCACGCTTCAGAATCGGCCCACTTCGCCTCAGAGGGCTACTTTTGCTTGCCTGCGTATCGTACGCGGTTACACATTGTCTCCCCTTCAGCATCACCGCTTCCCCACCACACATAGCCTTACCTTGTCGTAGGCTATGCTCTTATGCTGCACACGTGTACCGTGTGTCCTCATGTTCCGCAATAGACAAAGGAAGAAACAAGTTTGATATACGTTCAGTTAAGACGCTACTGGCGCTTCCTGACCACTTACCTCTTTCATGCTCTCAATCGTTACTGGCGGCTGTTGGCCCGCTATCTGCGCCCCCAGTGGCCGCGCATGGCCCTGCTGGCTCTGATCCTGGTTGGCACCATTTCTGTACAGGTGATGACACCGCTGGTCGCAAGCTACTTTATCGATCAGGCCACCTCTGGCGGGGATCTGCATAATCTGATCATTCTAGCACTGTTGACCATGGTCCTGGCGCTGGCGGGGCAGGGCCTGGCTGTCGCCGAAACCTACGTGGCCGAAAATGTGAGTTGGACGGCCACCAACACATTGCGCGCCGACCTGGTGGCTCACCTACTCCGGCTAGATGCCTCTTTTCACACGGCCCATACGCCGGGCGAGTTAATCGAGCGCGTGGATGGCGATGTCGCCACCCTGGCTCGCTTCTTCTCCCGCTTTGTGGTGTATGTGCTCGGCAACGCCGTCTTGCTGATAGGCGTCCTCGGGCTACTCTATCACGTGGACTGGCGGGTAGGCCTGGGAATGAGCGTCTTTGTCGTACTGGCCCTGACGGGTATGCTGCGCATCCGCGCCGCTGCCACACCTTCCTGGGCGGCGGAGCGCCAGGCCAGCGCTGATTTCTATGGTTTCCTGGGTGAATACCTGGCTGGCCTGCAAGATATCCGCTCCAGCGGAGCGGGCGCGTTTGTCCTGCGCCGCTGCGCCGAGGTGATGCGCTCGTGGCTGGCCATCACACGTAAGGCACAGATGTGGGGCTATGGCCTGGGCGCTACCAGCCAGGGGTTGTTTGCCCTCGGCACGGCGGCCGCGCTCGCCCTAAGTGCCATGCTGTTTACATCTAGCACACTGACCATTGGCGCGGTCTACTTGATCTTTCAGTGTACCGAGATGCTGCGCCAGCCGACCGAACAGATCCGTAACGAAGTACAGGATCTGCAACAGGCAGACGCCAGTATGGCACGTGTCGAGGCGCTCCTGAATACCAGGCCACGCGTGATCGATGGCCCTGGCGTGGCATTACCGCCAGGACCGCTGGCGGTGGAATTCGAGAATGTTTCATTTAGTTATGCGGAGGATGCGCCAGTCCTGCGTGGCGTTAACATATCATTGGCGCCAGGCCGTGTGCTGGGCGTGGTGGGACGCACGGGTAGCGGGAAAACAACGCTGACACGGCTCCTCCTGCGCTTCTACGATCCTGTGGCGGGTGCAGTGCGCCTGGGAGGAGTGGACCTGCGGGAAGTTCATCTCTCGGCATTGCGCTCGCGCATTGGTCTGGTCACGCAGGAAGTAAACATTTTCCATGCCAGCGTACGCGACAACCTGACGCTCTTCAATGACAGCATACCTGATGAGCGTATTCGCGCCGCGCTGGATACCCTGGGTTTGGGGAACTGGCTACGGGAACTGCCGTGTGGGCTGGATACCCAGCTCTTGCCCGATGGGGCAGGGCTCTCCGCCGGGCAGTCCCAGGTGCTGGCATGCGCCCGTATCTTGCTGCTCGATCCAGACCTAGTCATCCTGGACGAGGCCTCCTCGCGTCTGGACCCGGCCACGGATCGGCTGGTACATACAGCACTGGGGCGGTTACTTGAAGGCCGTACCGGCATCATCGTGGCTCACCGGCTGGCCACTATCGCATATGCTCACGACGTCCTGGTCCTGGAGGATGGGCAGGTGCGCGAATACGGGCCACGGCTGGCTCTTGCTGCCGACCCCACTTCACGCTTTGCCGATTTGTTGAGCGTTGCCACTGAGGAGGTCTATCAATGAAACAACTTCCAACCTGGCGCTACCTGCTGCAAATGGTCCGCTATCGGCCCTGGCTCTACCTGCTGCACGCGATCTTGTGGGGGACGTTCAGCCTGTCATGGCTCCTGGCAGGGCTGGTAGCCCGCGCCTTCTTCGATACCCTCACCGGTCAGGCGCACTTGCCTGGTGGGGTGGCGGGACTGATCATGCTGCTAGTCGTGATCGCCTTGTGCCGCGTGGCCTTGTGGCTCACCGCTGGTTTCGTTGAAATTATGATGCGTTTCATGATGAGTGGGCTCCTACGCCGCAACCTATTGCGCCACATTCTGAAGCGGCCAGGAGCCAGAGCGCTCCCCTACTCCATCGGCGAAACCATTAGCCGCTTTCGCGACGATGCCTATCAGGGCGAGGATGGCGTGGACTGGAGCGACGAGATTACAGGTCAGGGTCTGCTCGCCGTCGTGGCCTTCCTGGTGCTCCTGCACATTGATGCTCGTATGACTTTGATTACCATCCTGCCTCTCGTGGTCGTGACGCTCATCGCCCGGCGGGCGAGCAATACGTTGGGTCGCTATCGCGAGGCCAGTAGTCAGGCTACCAGCCAGGTCACTGGCGCCATCGGCGATATCCTGGCAGCGGTGCAGACGGTGCAGGCCACCGGCGCCGAAGAGCGAATCCTGGCTCGCTTCCGTCGACTGAATGAGCAGCGCCGGACAGCGATGCTAGCCGATCGCCTGGCGACGCAGGTTCTGGACGCTATCACGGAGAATACGGTGAGCCTGGGGACGGCCCTCATCATGTTGCTAGCCGCTGGCAGTCTGCGCAGTGGTAGCATGACGGTGGGCGACTTTGCTCTGTTTGTCTTGTACATGAGCTTTATCGCCGATTTCACCTCCGGGCTAGGAAAGTTCCTGGCTCACTACCAGCAGACCGGGGTTGCCTTCGCTCGCATGGGAGCTTTATTGGGGGATGCTCCGCCATCAGCTCTGGTAGAGCATACGCCGTTGCACTTGCGCGGACCTTTACCCGAGGTCCCGCCTCCAGTGCGTAGTGTGACTGATCGGTTATTCCTCGTGGAGGCACAGGGGCTGACCTATCGCCACCCGAAGTCGGGGCGAGGCATCGACGCGGTGGACCTACGCCTGAACCATGGCACGCTGACAGTGGTAACGGGGCGCGTCGGCGCGGGCAAGACAACGCTTCTCCAGACACTCCTGGGTCTGCTACCCAGCGAGGCAGGCGAGATACGTTGGAACGGCGACGTCGTGGACGACGCTGCCTCCTTCTTTGTGCCGCCCCGCGCGGCATACACGGCGCAGGTACCACGCCTGTTCAGCGAGACGCTCAGGCAGAACATCCTTCTAGGGCTACCAGACGACTCTGCGGTCCTGACCGCTGCCGTGCGGGGAGCTGTTTTAGAGCGCGATGTGCAGGCACTGGAGGAAGGTTTGGAGACACCAGTGGGTACTCGCGGCGTCAAGCTCTCGGGGGGACAGATGCAGCGCACGGCAGCGGCGCGTATGCTGGTGCGCGGAGCCGAGTTGCTGGTAATCGACGACCTCTCCAGCGCGCTGGACGTCGAAACCGAACGCACTCTCTGGGAACGCATCTTTGAGCGCGAAGATACGACCTGCCTGGTCGTCACACACCGGCGCGCCACCCTGCAACGTGCCGATCACATCATCCTGCTCAAGGATGGCCATGTCGACGCTGAAGGAAGACTGGACGAGTTGCTCGCAACCAGTGAGGAGATGAGGAGGCTCTGGCAAGAAGACGATGGGAAGGTATATGAATAACAAATAGGGACTAAGGAACCTGGCCAGGCTTTCAGAAAAATCCGAAAGCCTGGCCAGGTTCGGTTGTGTTTTAGCGGGGACCACGACCTTCGTTGATGCGCCAGGTGATCCGGCCTCGTGTCAGGTCGTAGGGCGAGAGCGCAACTCGCACCTTATCACCCGCCACAAGACGTATATTTGACAGCCGCAAACGTCCGGCAGGCACTGCCAGTACATGATGCTGCTCATCGATTTGGATTTTAAACATGGCGTTGGGAAACACTTCAACCACTTCCCCAACGACCAGAATGTCATCTCTCTCTTTTGCCATACTATCCTTCCTTTGCCATGCTCAGTTCAGCACAGTCTCTTCAAGAACCGCCTTTTGCAGATTCGTCTCGCTGAGGTCCGCGTCGCGCAGGTTTGCTCGATACAGCAACGTCCCATTGAGGTCTGCCCCACACAGGTTCGCGCGACAAAGATGGGTGCCACTCAAGTCCGCGCCGCTGAGATTGGCTTGGCTGAGATTGGCTCTGATCAAGTTGGCCCGATAGAGATCGGCCCAGGTGAAGTCTACGCCGCTGAGATCTACTCCGCTCAAGTCGGCATTGCTCAAGCAAGCCCAGGCTAAATCGGAGCCGCTGAGATCAGGCCGAATATCCGAATGCTCTTGCCTCCATTGATTCCAGGTGTGGACATTCTGTTTGAGCAGGTCAAGATGTTGCTGATTCGCCAATTGGTTTACCTCCAAATGTGTCTCTGTTACACGCATGATGATCCATCCCATTCAGCTTGATTGGAATGTAACTCCTCTCCAGGCGAGCGGGCAAAAAACACGTTCACTCCCTTCAAATCGAGAATGTCTTCAAGCGTTCGTTCGATCCGAAGAAAAGGTGTGGCTCGCACGGAGTAAGAATGATCAGAAAGAGCACAGCGAGGTGGAACAGCAAAAGAGGAAGATTGATAGTGGCTCTGTTACACGATACCCTGCTGGGTGTGCAAGGCCAGGAGGCACATCGTGTATTGCTGCCCATGCTCTGAAACATGTGCTAACACAATTTGTCTCCTTTCCTAATTGGCTGAATGAGCATCCAGCCTGAAATAATACAAAGGCATCATTGGCTGAACAGGTAACTAGAGTATAGCAGCCATCAGCAAAATTTACAAGAGTTACTCCATGTGCATACGACCAGCCAGTAGGAAAGGTGTGCTTAGTATGTGCCATGCTCTTTAAAGAGGGCTCAGCTTATCTGTCTTGATTTTAAAGGATGTTGCCGCCTAGCATGAAGCGTAGGGTCCATGCCAACATAGACCCTACAAGGTAGCGCCTGTAAGGCTGCACTAACGCGGCAATTCGATCTGATACCGGATGAAGCCACGGTTCTCGGCCATCTTATCGTATAGATACCGTGCCGTGGTGTTGGATTCATGGGTAGTCCAGTATACACGGCAACAGCCATGAGCCCCAGCCCAATCGATGACAGCGGCGATCAACGCGCGAGCCACGCCTTTGCCGCGCGCATCCGAGGCGGTGAAGAGATCCTGTAAATAGCAGACATCTGGTCCCGACGTGCTGGGATGGACGAGGAAATGAGTAATACCGACAAGCCTGCCATCCAGCTTGGCACCGAAGGCGTGCAGGCTCGTATCTGCCTGGAATTCGCGCCACGCCCGGTCGTACATCTCGGGCGACTCAACCCGCTGATAGAAGTCGATATAGGCGCGGAATAGGACTTCCCAGGCAGCTCTATCGGAGGGCATGAGCTTATCAATACTGATCATGTAGTACTCTCCTGATTTATGAACAAAGGGAATCAAGCCCCAATAGGTAAGTGGGATCGCGAAAAGCTAGCGATCCCACTTACCTATTGGGAGCAACAATCTCGTGATCCTGGAAGAAGGCACGCCAGGGGCCACATCCAAGCATGAAGGGTTGTATAAGCGCTCGTTCCGCCTGGATAGTGTGATTCAAATCGTGAGCCGCCCATGTATGAAGGAACTGTGCCAGGGTGACCGTACCAAACTTCGGATGCTGGACAGTCCGCTCCAGATCCTCATCCTTCACTTGCTGAATCAGGACAAGACTTTCTTGACGATGCTGTGCAAACGCAATAGCAAGCTGTTCAAGTGTCTGTGCAGCAAGATCTGGGTGTGGCTCGTTGGGATCGAAATCGCTGAAGTCCTGGCCCGTCAGGAGAGCGCGGAAGCGCACAGGAAAGAGCGCACGTTCCGCATCCACCAAATGCTGTAAGCAACTGCGTGCCGACCACTCCCCTGCGGCTGGCGGATGTATCAGCAGATCATTGGGAAGTGTGCTGACCAATTGCTGCCAGCGCTCTGGAGTAGTAGAGAGGACCGCGTGTACACGCTCTAACATAGTATTCATGAGAACCTCCTTTACTTCCTTTGAGTTTTTTTGCCGTTTCTCTGAGTACCTCTTTGGCATCCTCCACCAATTCCATCTTTTTGCTCCTGGAGCTTTTTTGCTTCAGTATATCATGCCTTCTGAGGAACAGTGGAACGCCTTCACTCCCTGCGTGTGCATTCGTTCCGCTGTTTTTCAAACAAAAGCCGACAGCAACTCTTCTACAACTGTACGAGTTTCATTGCTTGGGCGAAGTGGGGATCTTCCAGGCGAAACCCATCGGGATTGGTACCGCGTGCCAGCGCCAGGTGGTAACTAAAGAGTTGGAGCGGGATCAGGCAGGTAATCGCAGTGAATGGCTCAGGGGCACGTGGGATAGTGCCTACAGCCGCCGCATCCTGCTGGATACTGATAGCCGTACCATCGCTGACCACGATGAAGGGGGCACCAACCGCCTTAATCATGGTGGCAAGTTCGAGGACACGGGCCTGGGCTGAACCGCCAGGGGCGATGAGAATGAAGAGGTCTTCCGGTTCGACGCACTGGAATGGACCGTGCAGCATGACCTCAACCGGCATACCTTCGGCCTGGAGATACGAGGTCTCCTTGATCTTGAGCGCGATCTCCAGGGCCGTGATGCCAGACGGCCCGCCTCCTACGATCCAGATACGGCGGTGCTTCAGATGAGCGCTTGCCACCTCCGCCATCCGCGCATCTGCCTCCAGGCAGGTTCGCAAGATGGTGGGGAACTCTTCTTGCAGGAAGGTGGGCGCGTGGGGCTGCTGCTCGAGTGCTTCAGCCAGGCAAGACAGCGCGGCGATGGCGCCAGTGTAGCTAACCGTGTGAGCCGAAGATTTATCCTGCTCGGTGGTCTTGAGAGTGATGTCGGCATACTGCATGGTGCTGGGAGCGCCCTCGCCCGTGATAAGCAGCGTATAACAACCGGCTTCTCTGGCACGTTTAATGGCCTCCAGGCTGTAGCGTTTGCCACCGCGATGACTGATGACGATCACACAATCCCTGGCACTCAGGTTGGGGCCGTAGAGGGCGAAATCGAACGCGTGCATCGTCTGGATGGGTACCGCTACACCATAATACCTGAACAGGTGATAGCCTACTTCGGCTGCGTGGAACGAGGTTCCGATGGCGACAATGAAGATGCGCTGAGCTTGCGCGAGCCTGGGAGCAATCTGCCCAGTCAGAGGACGAATACGCTGGATAATCGAAGCCCAAGCCTGGGGTTGGGCCATCACTGCGTCATACATGTGAAAGGGATGCTGGGTGCGAGATTCGGCTGCCATGGGATGATCCTTTCTCTTGTCAGGAATACTCCTGATGTTGGTAAGAGTATGGTATCCTGAGATTGATCTCCCCACCAGGGCCATTTTGTGCTAAAGTGAGAGGACCAATGCAGCATCTCCGCATACCACTAGGAAGGGAACGGCCTTGACACAATCTGCCTCCATTGTCGCTTCTCTCTGTCTTGTATTAGATCGACAGTTGCCGACACCGCTCTTTCGCCAGCTCTACTCCGGCCTGCGCGAGGCCATCCTATCCGGGCATCTTGAAGGTGGGACACGCCTGCCGCCGACGCGCGAACTGGCTGAAGAATTAGAGGTTTCGCGCAATACGGTGGTGAATGCTTTTGAGCAGTTGATCGCCGAAGGCTACCTGGAAGGCAAGGTTGGGGCAGGCACCTACGTGACCTCTATACTGCCGGAAGATGTCTTCAAGACGAACATCGACGTGAGAAATGCCTCTAGTGGGGTACCCATGTCTGGCGCGGCCATTTCGCGCTGGGGAGCTTCTCTTACGGCCAAATCGGTCGTGCCGATCCGCTATGCCCGCAATCCTCGTGCTTTCCAGCCAGGTGTGCCTGCAATCGATAGGTTTCCCTTTGATCTCTGGGCGAAGTTGACGGCCCGCTGTTGGCGCCATCCGGCGCGTGAGTTGCTCTCCTATGGCGATCCGCATGGCTACTGGCCCTTGCGTGAGGCGATCGCGGGCTACCTCAAGGCGTCCAGGGGTATGAAATGTGAACCTGAGCAAGTGATCATCATGGCGGGTTCCCAGCAGGCGCTGGATCTGACGGCCAGGGTGCTGCTGGATCCTGGTGATGCCATGTGGATCGAAGACCCTGGCTATCTAGGTGCGCGGCATGTCTTTGCTGGTCTGGGTGTACGCCTGGTACCCGTTGAGGTCGATAAGGATGGCTTGAATGTGGAGGAGGGTATACGGCGTTGCCCTGACGTACGCCTGGCCTATGTGACACCCTCGCACCAGTATCCGCTGGGGGTTACGATGAGTCTGGCTCGACGGCTGGCACTGCTTGAGTGGGCGACACGTACAGGAGCCTGGGTGTTAGAGGATGACTATGACAGCGAGTATCGCTATGAAGGACGGCCCCTGGCTGCTCTGCAGGGCTTAGACAATACGGGCCGGGTCATCTACATGGGCACCTTTAGCAAAGTGCTGCTGCCCGCGCTGCGCCTGGGTTACCTGGTTGTTCCACCTGCGCTCGTAGACACCTTCGTGCAGGCCCGCTCGATCGCCGATCGGCACTCCCCGTCGCTGGACCAGATGATCCTGACTGAGTTCATGAACGAGGGGCACTTCGCACGCCATATCCGGCGCATGAAGCACCTCTATGTCGAGCGCCAAGCGGTATTGATCGAAGCAGCCCGCCAGAAGCTAGACGGCCTGCTGCAGATCCAGCCCTCCACAACCGGCTTACACGTCGTGGGCTGGCTGCCACCACGCCGGGACGATCGTCTCGCCAGCCAGCATATTCAATGCCAGGGAGTCGATACTCCGCCGCTTTCGGCCTACCACATTGCTCCTCCGCAACGTAGCGGCTTGGTCCTCGGCTATGCGGGCGTGGAACCGCAAGCCATACGCACGGCCGTCGAGCACATAGCAAGAGCGCTTAGCTGAGATCCACTTAGGCGTTTAACCCATTCCCTCTTCTTCGTGCCCAAAAAGAAGCAAAATTCCTGGCTCAGCCGGAAGCATAATATGGTATCCTTTTCAGTGTTAGGAAGCGTTGGATGGAACGCGAGACACAGGCGTAGGGAACTCGTGGTAGGGTGTATACCTGCCTTGTTTCAGCGAGACCAAAGAGGCAACAAGTGCCCAATACACGCATAATTCGATGTCGCGAATGCGCTTTTCATGTAAAGGAGTACAACTTTGCAACCAGCTACTCGTCGTGAAGATACTGTTGAAGATTATCATGGAACCCTTGTCGCCGATCCGTATCGGTGGCTAGAGGAGGTATCGACTCAGGAAACACAGGCCTGGGTTCAGGAGCAGCACAGCGCTACCCGCACATACCTGGATGCCATTCCGGATAGAGGCCAGATCAAGCAGCGCTACCGTGAACTCTTTAATTATCCTCGCTACTCAACTCCTTATAAGAAGGGAGAGAGATACTTCTTCTCCAAGAACACGGGGTTGCAGAATCAAAATGTGCTCTATACGCAACCTGCTTTGGGCGCGAATATGCAGGCCGTGCTTGATCCCAATACCCTCAGCGCGGATGGCACAATCGCCCTCACCAATCAAGCGATGAGTGAGGATGGAAAGTTACTGGCGTATGGAACGTCAAAGAGTGGTAGTGACTGGCAGGAAATTCGCATTCGCCGTGTGGACGATGGTCGCGATTATGATGAAGTGATTCGATACTGTAAGTTCGCCTCGATCGCCTGGAGACATGATAGCACGGGCTTCTACTACAATCGATTGCCAGAGCCGGGGACAGTACCTGAAGAGGATCAGGCCAACTATAGTAAAGTCTACTGGCACAAGGTTGGTACCCAGCAAGAAGAAGATCAACTCGTCTTTGAACGGCCAGAAGCCAAGGAGTTAAGCTTTTCACCGTTCATCTCAAACGATGGGGTCTATCTGCTTCTCAACGTGTGGTGTGGAACTGACCCGAAGAACCGCATCTATTACCGAGAGGTAACGAGCGATGAGCCCTTCATACGCTTGCTAGACGAAGCCGATGCAAGCTACAACTTTGTGGGAAACGATGGAGCGATATTTTACTTCCAAACAAACCTGGATGCACCTCGAGGAAGAATCATCGCAATTGATACAACAAAGTCAGAACGTACACAATGGCGTGAAATCGTATCTGAACAGAGTGACGTGATGGATTTTACGTTGATCGTCAATCAGCAGTTTGTGCTCGGTTATATGCATGATGCGCACCACCAGGTGAAGCTCTACAACAAAACAGGCACATTCTTACGTGAAATCGAGCTTCCCACCCTCGGCTCAATCATGGGTGTAAGTGGCGAGCCAGATGACGATGAACTCTTTTTAAGCTTTACCTCGTTTCTCTACCCATCAACCGTCTTTCGTTATGACTTTGAACGTCATGAATTAAAACCGTTGTGGGAGACACCACATACATTTGATCCATCTGGATATGAGACCCGGCAGGTCTTTTTCACCTCAAAGGATGGCACGCGTGTCCCCATGTTCCTTACCCACAAGAAGGGGCTCGTGCTCAATAGCACTAATCCCGTTCTGATCTACGGCTATGGTGGTTTTGATATCAGTTTGACGCCCAGCTTTGGCATCACCCCACTGCTCTGGATTGAGCGTGGAGGGATATACGCGGTAGTAAACCTGCGCGGTGGCAACGAGTACGGCGAAGAGTGGCACAAGGCTGGAATGCTTGAGAAGAAGCAGAACGTTTTCGATGATTTCATCGCGGCTGCTGAGTGGCTGATTGAGAACAAATATAGCAATCCTACCCGCATCGCTATTGAAGGCGGGAGCAATGGAGGGCTCCTTGTCGCCGCGAGCATGGTCCAGCGCCCTGAGTTGTATGGAGCGGTCATCTGCCGCGTGCCAGTCATTGATATGTTGCGCTACCACAAGTTCACGGTCGGGCGCTACTGGATCTCAGAGTATGGTGATGCTGAGCACAACCCAGAGCATTTTAAATTCATGTACGCGTACTCGCCATTGCACAACGTGAAGGAAGGGGTCGAATATCCTCCGACCTTGATCATGACAGCGGATACGGATGATCGCGTTATCCCTGCCCACGCCTGGAAGTTTGCCGCGACACTCCAACACGCATACCAGGGAAAGAATCCGATCTTGCTGCGCTTTGAGCTGAAGGCTGGACATGGAATGGGGAAACCAACCGCGAAGATTATTGAAGAGGAGAGTGATATACTGGTCTTCTTATTCCAGACCTTTTCCATGCAATAGGGTTGCTACCCGTTGCAGAAAATCTGCAGTGAAACTCCGCCGGCGGTTAAAAACCGTGCGGCTTCTTGCGGTTGTATGAGTAATAACATGCGAGAACCGTTTGCAAGCGCCACTACTCCAGTTGATTCAGCGTGTCCAGTAGATCATACAGC
>NZ_BNJG01000005.1 GCF_016587375.1 Ktedonobacter robiniae | reverse complement strand
AACAACAACGACAGGGCTCGCTCCACCAGGGCGTCCGGGTCTTTGAGCAAGACCTGCTGCTTCAACGTTCCCTGCGTCACTCTGGGTGCGCGCATTCATCTGCACCCATTCCCCCTCCGACAGGTTAAACACTCGCAGCCCAATATGCTCTCGTTCATTCGTCCGGGGATTCTCCAACTATTGTCCTCCGTCACCGGCAACAGGCGGATCAAATGCCGCACCTGCGTGATCGGTTTGCGCAACGAGTCACCAGACAATCCTCGCTGCGTCTTCCACCAGTCTAGTTCACGCTCCCACACCTCACGCAACTGCACCTCTGCTCCACGGTGGCACGACTCACCACGGCTCCAACACCTCGTTCCAGCGCCGCTGCACCCAGCCTAAGATCGCCGCCATCTGCTTCGCCTCCTTCTTCGCCATCACGGCATCATCTTCTTCTCTCCTCAGTATAAAATGTTCCTTCGTTACTGTCAAGTAGGAACAAAGGAACATGCTCTTCCTCCGCAAGAACGGAACGCAGAAAAAGAGGAATGGAGGTGTTACGCGAGAAGAAATGAGACTGAGCGTAAGACCCCTGCCTTGAGGCATGGGGATACAGAGGAAACTGGAAACGTGCGTTTCGAAGGCACCAACTCCACGATGACCGTGAGGGGCAATACCCTGCTGGTGTGGTGCCGATTGTCCTCGTTTCTCTACCGCATTGGCGCATAGCTCGTTCCGGTGTTGTGAAACAGCACCTGCAACCCATTGACCGTCACCACCAGATCAGGATGCTTTGCATCGCCTGAGAAGGTCAGCAGAACCGGGGCCAGATCCGCGCCAGTCCCAACAAGATGAGGGCCTTGTAGGAGTCGGGCGTGTTCTGGATCACCGCCGGGCACCTCAAAGATGACCACCTGGCCTCTGAGGTTCAGAGCCGTAAAGTGAGTTGGCACGCGTGGATCCAGTTCATGGCCGACGATGTGGTCGACGTGCGTCGTTCGCGGATATCCATAGCGCACATCGTCCATGAACGTACTACTCCAGGTGACACCACAGACCCGCGAGGGCGAGCAGCAGCGCACACAACATCCCCAGCCCAAGAGGCAGGAGCCAGCTCCCTCCTCGGGACATCTTTGGCTGTGGCGAGGCCTCCCGCAAGAATTCCGGGACCTCTTCGGTGGGAACAGGGCGCTGCACCCGTGGTTTGGCGAACTGAGATGCACGCGCTGTCTGGACCGCTGGCGCTTTTCCTGGTGACGACATCGGACGGCGGCGCACGACAAGGCTGCGTGGAGCCAGACGTGACTCCTTCTCCTCGAGAGTTGCAGGCATAATGGTTCCCTCCTTTGAGAAGCAAAGCACAACAAAGTCACACAAGAAATAGAGGGCCGACGCCGGGCACAAGAGAGGGAAGCACGCTCGTTCCTACGAAGCATACCTGAACCAGAGGGCCCGACGCAACCCACTTTTCCACGAACTTATCCAGGGGGGTGCAGCGATTGTGGAGAAAACACAAGCCATCGTCACAGCCAGGCCAACTGGGGTGCGGCAAGTTTTTTTTGCGTACAGCTATTGAGGGGCACATGCTTCATCGGGTGTGAAGTCCCTCTTTGGCAGTGATTCCGATTTGCGAAGCAATTCGTGGCAATGAGTCATTCCGGTATCATTTCAAGGTTTTTCGGCACTCTTCCATCTGATTTTTGCGGCTAAGATATGACTCAAATCATTGCCGGTGAGAGGGCATATTCGGATGTAGCCCCTTCTGGCCAGAAATTGATCATATTTTGTGCTGACAGTAAAGCAGTAAAAAAGTATAACTGTTTTACTCTGGCTTGAGCAACGCTGGCCAGGAAAGAAGTTTCGGATATGACACCTCTCACAAAACAACTCTCTTCATGGAAGAGAGCTTAGCAAAGCCCTCTCCATCGCGAAGGGAAGAAAAAGGCATGCTGGTTGTCAGTTGCTGAACAATTTTGCCAAGCTTATGTGCGGCAGGAGGACTTGTTCTGGCAAATCTGGAGAGGACAAACAATCTCTCCCTTTATATATGCTTCACAGAACACTCACTCCTTCTGGCCTGTTTTGAAGATTGGTCCTTTTTGAGCTCTCTTGAAGAGCGCGGGAGCAATGCGTTGCAGTAGTGCCTCCGCATTTCCGTCAATAGCATCGACTGAAAAAACGATCTTGTAAGAATCATCCACTTGTCTGCCATCATCCCACAAACTCCACAACGACGCGCCCTAAGTATTGACTGCTTGCTTCTTGCTGACCAAGGAGTGGCTGACCTTGATGGCTCGATAAAGGGTCAGCAGTGTTTTTGGGGTCCGCCTACAAAACTGCTTTTTTTTTTGCCAGCTGTTCGTAGGGCCTTCATTCTCTCCTATCATTAGACATGTTGTACCTCCTAGTTAAATTTAAATAATGGGGAACGAACACGGTGTACATTCGCAAGCATACACACATCTATTCTGTAAGTGTGTGATTTGACCGTGTTTTTGTCCTGGTCATTGACGCAAAAAAACTTGCCGCACCCGGCCAACTGGCTACCAGCCTGGCTATGATGATGGCTCCCTTTCTCGCGCGACATGGTGAGAGAAAGTGGCTACCGGTTGGCAAAGAGAGGCGCGAAGAGAACATCAAGACACGCCACCATGAATGGACGCTCGCATTCCCTTCCACCACGGCTCCACAATGGCATCATGTCGACTCCATGCTCATGGCAAGCGATCCATTGCCAATGCTCTTCCACCTCGACATCTCTTCCATTCCGCTACAAACACATCTCTTCCATCTATTTCCCTATTCAAGGGCTTGTAAATGAAGCTATTCCATGATACAGTAAAAGATAGAAAGAGGCATTCGCGCGTTGCGCGAATGCCTGCCCCTGGCGTCAAAGAAGCAGGCGCCATTCTTCAAGGGACAGTTATATAGACCCTCAAAAATACACGGGCAGCGAGAGAAGCGGATTACTCCTCTTCTCTCGCCAGCCTCGCACCATCTACGGCTGATCATCATACAACTGATCATGTCGAGCATCCCTTTTGCTCTTTCCCCGATCCGCGCCTTGTCCCCAAAAGCACCAGAGCACTCAGCAACCGTTATCCCCCTGTCCCCACATGCTCGTGATATCGGCAATCACCTTTGGACTACTTGCCCACCGTAAAATATGCTCCTCATGCTCAAATAACCGTTCTCGCAATAACACCCCACAGGGGCGGCGGTTCGTCAGTCGTCGAGGACCGCAAGGTGCACCTGGCGCAGGCGTGCAGGATCGATAATCGTGGTGATCGCGGTGATCTTCCCTCCTCTGATCGAGAGATCAAAGACACCGATCAGCCGCCCGTACGGGGCCACCACGACTCCCACAGAGCCATTCACCAGCACTGTCTGTGTTGCCTGGGCTCGTCCCACAAACTGTTTGGCCACAGCCGCTGCACCATGAATCTCTCCTGCTACGCCGCAGGCACGGACATGGGATCGCGTCGGAGTACCACATCTGGATCGAGCACGGCGAGCAGCGCGTCAAAGTTCCCGACACGCGCGGCGGTGAGGAAGGCTTCCACCACTTCTCGGCTGGCGGACAGGTCCGCATCCTGAATAGGTGCTCTTCCCCGCACCCGGCGGCGGCGCGGCTGGCAAGCTGTCTGGCTGCGGCGACTTCACGCTCCACGAGAGGCGCGATCTCGTCGAAGGGCAGGGCGAAGATGTCGTGCAGCACATAGGCGAGGCGCTCGGCAGGAGTCAGCTGATCGAGCACCACCAGCAGCGCCAGACCCACCGCATCGACCAGTTCGGCTTCTTCCTCGGGGTCGCTTCTGCCAGGCTCTCTCGTGATGGACCCAGCAAAGGACGCTTCCAGGGACTCTTCTCCCGCGATTTCCGCGCGCGCAGCATATCCAGGCAGATCCGCGTGACCGCCCTGCTCAGCCATGCGCCCGGGTTTGAGACGGTGCTTGGTCCGTGCGGACCAGACGCAGCCAGGACTCCTGAACGGCATCCTGCGCCTCGGGAAGGGAACCCAGCATCCGATAGGCCATCGCCTGCAGTTGGGGACGTTCTGCCTCGAAGCGCTTCACCAGCCAGTCTTGTTCATCCATTCCTTCTCTTCCTTCTTTCTCCATTCGTCATACCACCGACGAAGGAAACCGGGCTGATGTGACAGGCTGCCAGCCCGTCTTGGCGCGGAGCTCGCAAGAGAGCAGGATGTTTCCTTCCAATCGCACACGAGTTTGCCCGAATCAGGGAAGAAAACCGGTCACATTCTTTCCGTGTCATACGTCGGGAGGGTGACGAGGGAAACCCAGCCAAGGTGAGAGGGAGTCCCACTCCTCTTGACCGCGCTGACTGGGCAATCTCATCACCATCAAGATACACCTTGGGGGTTGTGTGCACCGCCAGCGGAAAAAGCACCACTTTCCCTCGTGGAAAAGTGAAAGGACCTGTTCCCATGAAAGTAGCGATTTCCCATACCAAAGTCAAGCCTGACAAGCGCGCCGAAATCGATGCGGCGGGCAAGCGCGTGCTCGAGGCGCTTGAACGAGAACGTCCGCAGGGGTTTCTCTATGCCGTCTGCCCGCTCCCCGACGGGGAGACCTTTGTCACGCTCAGCGTCACTGACGACGGCGTCGACAATCCGTTGGTGGCCTTCCCAGAATTTCAGGCGTTCGTCGCGAACTTCAAGACCTGGATCGCTGAGCCGCCAACCGCCGAACAGTTGACGGCTACCAGCTCCTATCGGTCCTTCTAACGACCCAGGAGTCGAGCGTCTGGCGAGTGAGGCAGCCGCTGCCGATCATACTCGCCAGATCCTCTCGGCGATCTCCGGTGAAAAGCCTTGCGAGAAGACGCGAGCCACATGGCTCGTGAAGCTGGTGAGCGCGGCTCGTGAAACAGAGCCGCTTTCCTGTGCTTTCCGTATCGGGTCGCGTCTTTTGGATCGGGCACGCACGAGAGGAACAGAAGCAATGGCACGAGTGACCCATGCAGCCTCCCATCTCTCTTGCAGAGGGAAAAATCCGGATGAGGACCGATCAGAGCGCCGACCGCAGGAATTCCTTGTCCCTTTTGTCGCGTAACTGGATACTCGTCCCATTCGTCTCTTCTCCTCAAGAAGTACGCTGCTTCTACTAGAAAATGATCAAACTCTCTTCTTCTTCTCTGTTAAACCTAAAAGTACCAGTAGCTTGTTTTAAGGATAGATCATGGTGTATATAACAAAGAATAAGTGCACATCCTCCTGGTCTGAGGAGTGCCTAGAGGGGTATGACCATGTTGAAGGGGGGCCACATGTCAACAACACGCTCACGTCACAGCCACACCACCATTCGAGGGAGCATTCCGAGTAAGAAATCGACACGCCGCATGGTTCACTATCTCGGCCTGCTCCAGAGAGCCTACATCTATCTTCTCGAGTATGATCCACTCGTGCTTCACTACGAGGAACATCCCTTTTCCATTTCCTATCGTTCTGGCAAGCAGATTGCTCAGTATACTCCTGACTTTCGCGTCGTCTGGAAACATCAACGCCCCCGGCTCGTCACCTGCCGTCCGCGCATCACTGACCTTGAGCTCGCCGCTTTCACAGCCGCACAGTTGTGGGGTCAGCAACACGACCATGACGTTGCCCTTATCACCGAGGAGACGCTCAGTTGTCACCCGGGTCCTCCTCTCGAATCTCGAAATGCTTGCCGTTCATTCGTTTGCGCCGATTCCACCACCCATCTATGACTACTTACTCACGACCATTCTCTCCATTGGAGGCCCCTTCTCGCCTCTGGACTTGGTTCAACACACCTCCTTGCTTCGCCCTTTTCAGACAAAATCATTTCTCTGGAACCTTGTCTATCACGGTGAGCTCCTCACTGATTTAACACAACCATTAGAGTTCTCCTCGACCTCTCTTCTCTGGAAAGGACACCACTCTCATGCCTCGCCAGCGCATCTCGTCTGTGAACACGAGGGCTCCATCATATCGCCTCCAGCATCTTCCCCCTCCTCGATGACAGATGAGCTTTTATCCCCATCCAGAGCACCGTTCCCGGCAAGAGAGCAAGGGCGAGGAAGTTGGTCTCTGTCTGAGACCAACGATAAGACCATCAGCTAGTGCAAGAAAGCAAACACCATGTCTCAACCAGTTACCTTTGAACCCGGCATCCGGTACCTCTTCCAAGGGCGAGGCTACCAGGTCGTTCTGATCTTAAGCGGTGGCATGCTCGTTGCACGCAATCTTGAAACGAACGCACTCGTTTCTCAGCGTCTCGCCGAACTCTGGCACCATTGGCAAGAGAACACCCTGGAATTTGCTCGCGAAGGACCCAACCTGGACGAGCAAGCAACGACACCACTCAAGACTCGCTCGACCTTTACCGAACTTGCTGACTTGCCACCACACCTCCAGGAGATCGCGCGACATCGCTATCAATTGATTCGTCCACTCCTTCTGTTATCATCTCGCCAGCGCACCAAAGAGGTGGTCGAAGCACGTATTCAAACATACCTCTCGTCTCTCAATCCGGCCAGTGCTCCACACACGCCTCAGCCACTTGAGCCTGAGGAACATCAAACCATGCTTGCATCATCCCCTCACCTTGCTCCTTCTTTGACATCACCCTCGTACGGTTTCGCGTTGGATTCGTCGCTACCAAGAGAGTCACGAAGACATTCGTAGCCTGGTCCCTTCCTATCATCAACGTGGTCCTCGCCACCACCGCTTCAGTCCTCTTCTTGAACATTTCTTGCAAGAAGCCATCAAAGAAACATATCTGACCAACGTTCGCGCTCCAGTGACGCATGTGATCACAGCCTTTAAGAAACGCATCATTCTTGAGAATGCGACACGACCTGCGGAAGAACATCTTCTTGCTCCTGGCAACATGACGATCTACCGCTACATTCAGCGGCTTGACGCCTTGGACGTTGACACGGCTCGATTGGGGAAAGCGCATGCCCAGCGCAAGCACCATCAGACCCAACTCGGTCCTCTCCACACCCGGCCCAATCAGCGAGCAGAACTCGACTTCGCGCGCCTCGACCTTCTCGTTGTTGATCCCAATGATCGCCTCCCTATCGGACGGCCAACCATCGCAGCTATCCGCGATAAGTACACCGGCTACCCTCTTGGGGTCTTTATCAGTTTCGACCCACCCTCGTATCGTGTGGCCATGGAGTGCATGCTCTATGCCTTTTTGCCAAAAGAGCATGTGCAAACACAGTTTCACACCCAACATGCCTACCTGGCCTTTGGCATTCCAGAAGTGCTCGTCGTCGATAATGGCATGGAACTTGATCGAGATTTAGAGCTCGCGTGCTTGCAGTTGGGCATTGAACTCCAACACATGCCAGTACGCAAACCCTGGTTTAAAGGCAGTATTGAACGGTGGTTTCGCACGCTCAATACCGATCTCATTCACGTCACGCCTGGCACCACCTTCTCTCACTTTCTCGAACGCGGTGACTATCAATCTCAGCACCATGCCTGTATCACGCTCGACAAACTCTGGGAACTGCTTCATCTCTGGATTGTCGATGTCTATACGCAAGAGGTTCACCGCGGGGTGGGAGGCCATCCCCGTGGGAAAGGAATACCCGCCAGGCTCTGGGAGCAAGCGCTTGAAGAACACTTTGTTCCACGTCTTCCCCCCAGCCGCAATGACTTACTGGTCCTGGTCAGCAGAACCGCCACACGCACCATTCATCACTATGGCATCGAATTTGAACAGCTACGCTATCAGGACCCCAAGCTGGCCGCACTTCGCAGCAAGCTTGCACGTGCCAAAACATATCGGTCAACGCACAGCGCCATCGCTCGCCATCGGGAAGACGAGATCAAAGAAGGCATCGTCCACATCAAATACTATCCAGGAGACCTCTCACGCATCTGGGTCCTTGATCCTTTTTCCAACCGCTACCTCGAAGTGGAAGCCGTGGACAAAGACTATACCCAACAGCTCTCCTTATGGAAACATCGTGTCATCAAACGCTATGTTCAGGAGGAACTCAAGCGCCAGGTCAATCAGCAGGCTCTTGTGCTCGCCAAAGCGCGCTTGCAGCAATGTATTACGGATGAGATACGTCTGACACGCAAGCTTCGCACCCGCCAGAGCATGACACGCTGGTGGAATGAACAAGTGACGACATGGATCAATGCATCAACGCATGCGGCTGCCGAGACGTTCATCAACACTCCAGTGGACACATCGCAAGACGGAAACAGAGAGGTCACAGAAGAACATGCACCGCTGGAATCTTCTCTTGAAGCCGAGGCAATGGACCCACATTACCACTCAACCACCACAACACTCGCCGGTGTTGCCGATCTCTCTGCCCTCTCGGGGACATACAGGAGCAGGTCTTCCTCCAGCCTGACCAAAATGGACAAACCCCATTCGAGCCATTCCCGCCTCTTTCGTTCGAAGAGTGTACCCCTTTCGACAAGAAACAGCGTCCACCGCGCAAGTCGACCACAGCCCCAAGACACAGGAGAGCGAGACAGGGCCAATCATCGGCCACCGCCCAGGAACCAGAGGAACATATCCCCCCCTTACACACAGGTCAGCAGGAACACACAAGTGAACTCCCATTGACTTCCATAACAGAACTCACAACCACCATTACTGAACGGCAACAATCCTTTGGAATTGCCGTTCGTTCCACACACTGGCGCTCGTAACCGCGCCAAGGAGACGAAGAAACCATGACACAGGATCCTTCACCCACACCCGCATGGCAAACTCTCAGTGATGCTGAACGTTACGCCATCATTGATCACATCCTCATCATGCATAAAGGATTTACCGCCCTGCTTGCAGAACTCGACTACTGCAATCGCTTCACCCAAAGCAGCTCCACACATAATCCACCCTGCTTGGCCATTCTTGGCGAGACTGGAGCTGGCAAAACCACCCTGGTCCAGGAATGGTTAGCACGCAACAACAATACGCGCAGCGAAACACCGCAAGGGAGTATCATCCCCTATCTCTACGTCTCCGTTCCCGCTAAGGCCAGTATTAAAGGCACCGCTGCGGCGTTTCTCTCCACCCTGGGAGATCCCAACCCGGGACGTGGCACCCAATGGAATATGGTCACTCGCCTGCACATGCTGCTCAAAAGCTGCCAGGTACGCATGATCTTCGTCGATGAGTTCCAGCACATTCTCGACCGAGACACCCTCCGCGTCCTCAACGCCGTCACGGATTTCCTCAAAGATATTATCAATCAGAGCAACATCCCGATGATTCTTATCGGGCAAAAAGGGGAAGCAGAACCTATCCTTCAGACCAATCCACAACTCAGCCGACGCGTCGGGACACCTCGCTATATGACCCCGTTTCCCTGGGACCGCTCCCAATCCAAAACCACCGCCGAATTCCGCACGCTTATGGAAAGCATTGATCTCGAACTCCCCCTTGATCCTTCAGGGTTGGGAAGCCTGGACATGGCCTATCGCTTTCACTATGCCACCAATGGATATCTCGGCTGGATTATGCATCTGGTTCGCCATGCCGCGCACCTCGCTATCTCCCAGGGCTGCTCCACCCTCAATCGCATCTTATTAGAGCATGCTTATAACGCCTGCATTGCTGGCACCGTGATGGGCGAGAAAAAAATGAACCCTTTTTCGGTCAAGCGTTTTACCTAAATGCCCAGGCTTTCCGGCCACAAACGCGCCATCTGCGCTCACGACGCCGAGATGGCGCACACCCTGTCACGGACAGTCCGCTCATAGGCTCACACGTGCGCGAGAAAAACAGGAGAGACACGTTCACATGCACACCACCACACACAGCATCGCACCACTGCCAGTGCGCGTTCCTCCACAACCCTGGGAAGACCTGCATTCCTTCCTCACCCGTACCGCCAAACAGATGCACTACGAACGCGTGAATCAGGTCATTCAACCTGAGATGAGTCATTTCCGCATTGCCTCTTCTCAGGTGTCTCTGCTCGCTGAGCGAGCTGACTATCGGTTCCTTTCAGATCTTCTTCTTCTCAGTGAGGAAGCGCTCTACCAGATGACCTTACATCGGTTCTCGGCCCCATTTAAGCACCTCGAATACTTTCCCGTCATCAAAGTTCCTTCTTGGCGCTCCGGCCTCACTGAGTATCTCAAACCGAAAATAGCCCTCCACCACGATCCTATTGAGCGACCGCGGCTTCAACGAGATCTTCACCGCACCTTTTTTCTTCCCAACCAGACCACACAAATCTGCCCTCTCTGCCTCCAGGAGGAGGTCGCCTATGACCGCCTGTACTGGAAAGCCAGATACCTGCTGACCTGTCACAAGCATAGGCTGCTGCTCCTGCGACATTGCCCACACTGCTCCAGGCGCATTCCCTCACAACGGCTTGATCCAACCTCCTGTCCCTATTGCCGACACTCCTATGCTTCCACAGTAACGCTGCGCATCGCACCAGAAGCCATGGGGTTGGTCTCTGGGGATCAGTTGACCCTCCGTGCTCTTGGCGTTCTTCCTCCTCTTGACCATCCATCTATTCCTTTGGAGCTCAATGATCCACGCACCCTCTTACCACCGCAGCAGTATATTGCGCTTCTGCGCGCCTTTTGTATCAGCCTCCATCGTCTCCAACCCGCTGACGTTCAATCGTTGCTGCCCAACGCGTTCACCGCCTTCCTTCACACCAACCAGCTGTTCCAACGTCCCTATCCAGACGCGGTCCCCCCACTCCAAGTCGCCATCACGCACTGGATCTTTAGCGCCTGGCCCGACCATTTCCTCGCCTTTCTCGATGTCCTCGCATGTTGGTCTCGGAAAACAAAAAAAAAGCATGCCTTTGACAACTTCCCCCACCACTTCCTCCTTGGCGACCTCGCCAAAGACGCCCTCGCCATCGTCTCCCACGCCTACCAGCAGTATCAACCAACCTATTCGTTGCAAACCCTTGAGCACCGCATCCAAGAACACCTCGACGCCTGCAATACCGCCTCCTCCTCTTCCCCATAACACCTCAATATGCCTAATGACTATAGGATAAACTGGCAGCTGATGACCCAGCAGAGAGCGCAGTCCAGGAACCTCAAGGACACTATTTCTGGGATTCCCCACAAAACTCCTCTCCTGCACAGACGCCAAGTAGGATCCCACCAATCGTGTCTTTCTTCCCACAATTCCTGTCTTTGGACCCATCTCCCATCGCACTTATCGCGCGCAAAGAAGCCTATCAGCCGACTCCGCCATCACCAAGCCAGGAACACGCTGGAGGGTAAAGACATGTTTTGTGGGAATTCTGTAGGAAAATGACACATGTTGTGGGAAGCAAAGACAGGATTTGTGGGATTTTTCATATGAGGCGAGCTGAGGCAAAGACACTAATTATGAGATCCTACAGCCCGCCGCATCGATTTCGGCGCGCTTGTCAGGCTTGACTTTGGTATGGGAAATCGCTACTTTCATGGGAACAGGTCCTTTCACTTTTCCACGAGGGAAAGTGGTGCTTTTCCGCTGGCGGTGCACACAACCCCCAAGGTGCATCTTGATGGTGATGAGATTGCCCAGTCAGCGCGGTCAAGAGGAGTGGGACTCCCTCTCACCTTGGCTGGGTTTCCCTCGTCATCCTCCCGACGTATGACACGCAAAGATTGTGACCGGTTTCTTCCCTGATTCCTCTGAAAGAGCTGGAGAAAGAGACAAAAACACCCCCCTGTGGGTCAAGTGACCCAAGAGAACCTCATCCGCAAGCTCGTATGCTGGAAGCAGGATTAAGCGATCTGAGTAGGGGTCAGCGTCACCTGATATCCCAACCGTTCAAGCTGCCTGGTTGCCCGTCGCTCAGCATGCTTGCGATCTAATTCCGAAAAGTAGTTTGCTCCTCTTCCTCTGAAAGAGCTGGAGAAAGAGACAAAAACACCCCCCTGTGGGTCAAGTGACCCAAGAGAACCTCATCCGCAAGCTCGTATGCTGGAAGCAGGATTAAGCGATCTGAGTAGGGGTCAGCGTCACCTGATATCCCAACCGTTCAAGCTGCCTGGTTGCCCGTCGCTCAGCATGCTTGCGATCTAATTCCGAAAAGTAGTTTGCTCCTCTTTCCTGATAGGGCTCACCAGTCGTGAGCATGTGATAGTAGATCACCAGAATGCTGTGAGCCACCGCCACGACAGCACGTTTGTTGCCACGACGAGCAGCAATCTGATGATACTGTGCCGAGAGATAGCTGTGCTTGGTTCGAGCGGCGGCATTGGCGGCTTGAACCAGCATCGCTTTAATCCAGCGATTGCCTTTGCGAATGCGTCCACTTTTGCGTTTGCCTCCACTCTCGTTATTGCCAGGACAAATGCCCACCCAGGAGGCGAGGTGAGCGGCATCCGGAAAAGGAGACACATCCGAGCCTATCTCAGCCAGGAGAACTTCGATGATTCGACGGCTACATCCAGGAATAGCATCGAGCCGCTGAATCAACGCCTCCTGAGGGCGCAAGCGCTCCTCAATCTCCCTGTCCAGGCGCGAAATTCCCCGATCATGTCGCTCGATCAGGGAGAGCAGTTCCTGCAAGAGGAGGCGGTGATGGTCCCTCAGGCGTCCACGCAGCGCTTGTGCCAGCGCGTCACGTTTGCTCATCGCACGTCCCAGAGCCAGATCTGCTAACACGGCTGGATCTTCCTCTCCGCGAAGGAGAGCCGAGAGAATCTGCTGTCCTGATTTCCCCATGATATCCGTCAACACGGACGAGAGCTTCAGATTGGTATCTTCCAGCGTTTTGTGGAGCCGATTCACCAGCCGGGTTCGCTCGGCGATCAGAGTTGTGCGCAGACGGGTCAGATCACGAAGCTCTCGTTGTTGGGGTGACGGGATAAAGCTGGGTTTGAGGAGCCCAAACTGCAAGAGTTCGGCGATCCACTCCGCATCCTTTTTATCGGTTTTGCGACCTGGAACGCGTTTGAGATGTTCGGCATTGACAATCATGACCTGCTCAAAGTGCCCTTCCATGAGGTTGAAAGGGGACTTCCAATACACCCCGGTTGACTCCATCGCGATGGCCTGGCACCGCGCTGTTTTCAGCCAGTCAACGCACGAGAGTAATTCACTCGTCATCGTCGAAAAGCGCCGCAGCTCTTTGTGTTGCTGTCCTTTCTCATCGACAGCGAGCAAACATGCCACCAGAAATTGTTTGTGGACATCAATCCCGCAACAGCTTCGATACAGGACTTCCATCAGGGTTCCTCCTTCTGATACGCTGTGGTCAATGGTTAGCGATCAGCGACCAGGAAGTACCCGGCCTGTGAGGTTAGATTCCTCTACGTGCTTCTGGAAAAGAGCGACAACTGGCGGTGCAAACGGGTACCTGGAGACAGCTTCGGGCTCACGCTCATGTTCATAACTGGGCGTCCGTTCTCACCTGGCCGCGATCTCTCCAGTATATCCTCTTTCATCCCTGGTGGTGTCCCGGCACGGGGCATGCTGCTTCGGGCAAACTCGTGTGCGATTGGAAGGAAACATCCTGCTCTCTTGCGAGCTCCGCGCCAAGACGGGCTGGCAGCCTGTCACATCAGCCCGGTTTCCTTCGTCGGTGGTATGACGAATGGAGAAAGAAGGAAGAGAAGGAATGGATGAACAAGACTGGCTGGTGAAGCGCTTCGAGGCAGAACGTCCCCAACTGCAGGCGATGGCCTATCGGATGCTGGGTTCCCTTCCCGAGGCGCAGGATGCCGTTCAGGAGTCCTGGCTGCGTCTGGTCCGCACGGACCCAAGCACCGTCTCAAACCCGGGCGCATGGCTGAGCAGGGCGGTCACGCGGATCTGCCTGGATATGCTGCGCGCGCGGAAATCGCGGGGAGAAGAGTCCCTGGAAGCGTCCTTTGCTGGGTCCATCACGAGAGAGCCTGGCAGAAGCGACCCCGAGGAAGAAGCCGAACTGGTCGATGCGGTGGGTCTAGCGCTGCTGGTGGTGCTCGATCAGCTGACTCCTGCCGAGCGCCTCGCCTATGTGCTGCACGACATCTTCGCCGTGCCCTTCGACGAGATCGCGCCTCTCGTGGAGCGCTCAGAGGGCGCAGCCAGGCAGCTCGCCAGCCGCGCCCGCCGCCGGGTGCGGGGAAGAGCCCATATTCAGGATGCGGACCTGTCCGCCAGCCGAGAAGTGGTGGAAGCCTTCCTCATCGCCGCGCGTGTCGGGAACTTTGACGCGCTGCTCGCCGTGCTCGATCCAGAGGTGGTGCTCCGGCGCGATCCCATGTCCGTGCCTGCGGGCGGAGCAGGAGAGCTTCATGGTGCAGCGGCTGTGGCGAACCAGTTTGTGGGACGTGCCCAGGCAACACAGACTGCGCTGGTGAATGGCTCCGTGGGAGTCGTGGTGGCCCCGTACGGGCGGCTGATCGGCGTCTTTGATGTCTCGATCAGGGGAGGCAAGATCATCGCGATCACCACGATTACCGATCCTGCACGCCTGCGCCAGGTGCTCCTTGCGGTCCTCGACGACTGACGAACCGCCGCCCGTTAAACGCCGTGCTCCCACAGTTCGAGTCGTGCCCGTGCTCACACGACTCGAACTGTGGGAGCACGGCGAGCCGCATGCTCGCGTGATGCGTCGCACCATCGGTCGGAGCCTGCGGAAAAACAGGGCGAGCCGATGAGATAAAAACGAGGGAGACCCATTCTTTCTACGACAGATGGCGAATTGGTATCAGCTATCTGGATCGATTCCAGGGATAGGCATCAGGCTCCTCAGGCAACTGAATATCCTCCTGCACCAGCTCAGTATGTTTGTTATACCCGCGCGGAATATTGAACTCTTGATGATGCTGATCGACTTCAGCCTGATGCTCCTTCAACACAGCACCGATGAGATCCTTGCGACCACCAGCCAGAGCTTTCAATAAACTGACATTGAGAAACCACCGTCGTCTGGGTTCATTGGCACGATTCCACTGCATGATCGCATAGATCGCGCGGCGCAGACGTTCCTTGGTCGCCCCTTCCTGCCGATAGCGCGAAAGCTGAGATGTGGGCATGGCGGCAAAGTGTGGCCCCTCCTGCTTCATCTTCTCCGCTTCATGCAGAAGCCAGGAGGTTACCAAGGCTCGCAGATCGGTCACCTGTTGGCTGAGCAGATAGGTACGGATCTCTTGCAACTGCTGAGCAGAAACATCGAGAGCATCAATCGTCCAGGCAAGAGGTTCCGTTGGCTGAGGCAGTGGGGTCGCCGCTTTAGTAGCCGCTTCATAGCCATCCATCAGGTTGCGTACCACTTCATCCTGATCTTGAGGATATGGAACCATCCTCTCGGAGAGGTCGTCAAAGCGATCGCGCGTGGGGATCGCCAAGCGGATCAAAGAAAAGGTAGCCCCCTCTTTCCTTTTGCCTTTCTTCTTCTTGAGGGGCCGTCCCTCCAGCTTCGGTTCTTTCCTCACGCCCTTCTCCTTTGGTTGAAAGATCTCAAGCACCTCGACGCCAGGCTCCCCTAACTTTCGCCCCTGACGTCGATCAATGGTCCCATCAGAAGCAACGACCACATAATCAAAGTAGTGCAGGGCGGAAGCATAATTACGTTGCTGCTGTTCCACATCCTCCTCACCCACCTTCCCCGCTCCCGGGTGACGCTCTGCCGTGGTCACCAAGCGATGTCCCTGAATTTCGGCAATATAGGCAATGGCTTTCACCTGCTCGGGAGCATACCAGGACACCGCGACGGTGGCATAGACGCTTCTGAGCAGGTGGGTATACAAGGCGTCCCGCTCCTCATCACGCACAGGCACCAGGTCGTGAAAATGGCGATCAGCGGCCTCGCGCACTGCTTGCCCATAGCGGGCACGAATGCTCTGTTCCTCTTCGTGCTTCTAGAAAAGAGCGACAACTGGCGGTGCAAACAGGTACCTGGAGACAGCTTCGGGCTCACGCTTACGTTCATAATTTGGAGTCCGTTCTCACTCTGGCCGCGATCTCTCTCCAGTATATCCTCTTTCATCCCTGGTGGTGCCCCGCGCCGGGGCATGCTGCTTGGGAAGAAAAACTTTTTCACGTACGGTGAGGTATACTCCAACGAAGAGCAGATAGCCCGTTTTATCGGTCGCAATGCCATGGAAGGGGACACCCCCGTAGGCGTCGATGCTGCTCTCGACTTCCCGCTATTCTCCATATTGCCCTGGTTCGCCAAGGGGAGCAAGTCTCCTTCCGAGCTGGCCAATGTCTTCACGCACCGCAAACAGGCGGAGGAGGGCATTCTCAGCACTCATGGGGACGCCAGCAATTTCTTCGTGACCTTCCTCGATAACCACGATCAATACCAACGCTTCGGCTATCTGGGGGAGAATCCGCAAGCAGCCTTCTCAGATCAGATCTCCCTCGGCCTCGGCTGCCTATTCACACTGCAAGGCATCCCTTGCCTCTACTACGTGGTAAATGCCCCGAAAAGTGGCTCATGGCCAACTTTGGTGAAAGCCCTTCAATAAAAGAGACTAAAACTCATTAGTTTACGCTGCAGAGAGCAGAGGCCTTTCTTCCGATAACCTCATGATTCACCAAACCTGGCCATGAGCCGAAAAGTGAGCACTTTTTGACCTCAAGGGTGAGCACTTGCTCCGAAACGTGAGCAGCTCAACCATTGACGAGCGGAAAAACCGCTCCAGATGCGGATGGTTGTGTGCAGAAGTTGTAAATTCATCGAGAACTCCCACAGAGCAAGAGGACGAGGCGCATTTCCTAAGGTTCTCTGTCGGGCAGTGCGGCTGCGACGCATGATGTCTTCGGGCGGTCAGCATGCCGCTTTTGCTCGTTGGTTTCTCCATCCACGTGGGAACGCAGATGGAGGGTTCGAGCGGATCAGCCTCATGAGGTCACGCCTTCTGCCCGTTTTTTTCAGCATGAGTGAGCATTTTCTATTTGTCCCACTGCGCATGTACAACTGTCGAGCGCCTTGATTCGCGCCTTTCGCCATGTTTGGGGATTTTTACATAACCCCCCATACGCACCAACTTAAGGACTCAAAGCCCAGTTGGTCGATCTCCGCTGGAGGAGTTGGGCGGAATTGGGATGCTTTTTGCGCTTGTTCATTTGGCACCCTAAACGCATGCGACGTTGGATGGCTTGTAGGGCAGAGAGAAACGAGCGCTCCCCTGCAAAAGCTTCCAGCAGCGAACTGGCGGTATCGCGGACCACCTGTGCCAGTTTGCGGCATTCTGCGCTGCTCATCTTGCCAGGCGAACAGGAGAATGAGCCAGTGTTGCAGGAGCAGTCCAATGAGCTTGGCATACAGTTCACAGAGCACGCGCCAGGGATTCGTGGTGCGCCATTCATCAATCCGCCCGTATTGCTTCCATAACTTGTAAAGCATTTCCATTTGCCATCGTTCCCGCACCAGGACGAGAGCCTCCTGCAAGTTCAGAAGATTCGCAGGGACATCGGTGAGCAAGATGGTCCAGTCGGCCAGTTTCCAGGCTTGCTCCCGCACGGGTTGAGCGCGTCGCTTGGCATCAGCCTCCAAGTTGGCGCGTCGTCGCGAAGCTCCGTCTTGGGGAACTCGCAAGATGAGCAGACGCATCAGATGCCGATGCTCTTTGCCCACACGAACCCAGCGTTCGTGGGTCTGTCCGACCTGCTGTGGGAGCAGCGCATCCAGTTCCAGCGGTTTGCCTTCCGGCGTCCAGTAGTTGGTTCTGGCCTGGGCACGAGTGAGCGTGTAACTGCCAGCCGCTCGTCGAGCAGCAATCGCTCCCCAATCCAGATACCCCAGATCGGCGATATACAGACTTCCCACCGGCAAGCCATCATCTTTGAACGGACTGGATCGATCAATGATCCGTCCGTGCGTGAGCCTTGGGCCTTGCACCTGTCCCCGTTTGAGTTCCCAACGAACATGCAATTTCACCGCAGCTTGCCCCTTTCCAGGAGATCCCCCGCATCCCTGCCACTGCTCTGCCAATTCCTCTGGGAGGGCGATACTGCTACTATCCTCCAGCACGACTGACTGAAAGCGACACAGGAGCTCCAACGGGACATCCTGGCTGGCTTCAACGACCACACTGGCCATCTCCTCAAACACCGCATGCAAGAAGTGGGCACAGGGCTCCGTGAAGCGTTTGTGCAGCGCGGTATCTGTCACTTCCACCTTGCGGATGGTCGCCATGGATGCGAGCCGCTCCAGACTGGCATCCGGATGGCTCAGCCAGCCAAAAACCAGCGTTTGCAGCAGGTCGGCTCCACTGAATTTTCTCTGCCGTTCAATACAGCCCGTTTCGCGGGCCAGGACATTCGCTCGTTCTTCCAGGATGTGCTTCAAAGACTGCTCGACGTGTGCTACATTTGCCATGTCTGTGCTCCCTCTGCTCTCGATATCAGGTTTCTCTTTCTGACATCATCGCAGATGGAGCCTCTTTTTGCCTCTGCCTTGCTTAAGTTGGTGCGTATGGGGGGTTATGTAAAAATCCCCACGATGTCTCTTGACATCAATGCCAATCGCCCTGTAGAAAATGAGGGAACGCCGGATGTTCGTTGTCAGCCCCACTACAGTAGCGGCAAACGAATTTCAAAGCGCGATCCAGTTCCGATTTTGCTCTCCACACGGATCTCGCCATGGTGAGCCTGAACGATCCACTGGACGATGGAGAGCCCCAGGCCAGTACCACCGGGTTTTTCCTGATCTGGCAACGTGCTGCGTGTAGACCCTTTCTGCCTGGATGAGCGTGCCTTATCCACGCGATAGAAGCGGCTAAACAGATAGGGTAGGTGTTCGTCGGTCACACCGGGGCCGTCATCCTGCACGCGCACTACGCTCCACAGCGGCGGTTCGCAGGCGACCTCGACATGGACGCGCTTGCCGATGTGGCGGCTATATTTGATCCCGTTCTCGATCAGATTGGTCAGCATCTGTCCCAGATAGTGGGAGTCGCCACGAATCAGCACTTCCGGCAGATCGCCTGTAGTCAGTACGATCTGGCTCGCCCTGGCCAGCGGCAGCAGGCGTTCTACGCAGGCCAGAGCGAGATCGCCCAGATCGACTTCCTGTAGATTCAGGGCGATTTGTCCAGTATCGGCCCGTGCCAGAAGCAGCAGGCTATTGATTATCGCCGCCATATGTGCATTCTCCGCCTGGATCTGTTCAAACGCCTGCCGATATTCTTCCGGCTGCTCAAGCTGCGTTAGCGCCTGGTTGATCTTCAGGTCGATGATCGTGAGTGGCGTGCGCAGTTCATGGCTGGCATCGGCGGTGAACTGGGTTTGGCGTTTGAAGGCGGCCTCCAGGCGAGCCAGCATGTGATCAAAGGTGGCGGCCAGTTCGCCAAACTCGTCCCGGCGCTGCAAATGTAGGCGGCGGCGCAGATCGGTCGCGTTGATTTCATTGGCCATGCGGGTAATCATTTTCACCGGCCGCAGCACCTTTCCAGCCAGCCAGTAGCCCCCAATTGCTGCGACCAGCAGGGCCAGCAGGCCATGAAAAAACCAGATGATCCCTAGAGGGGTGGGATGTGGAGGTGGCAATCCCACTAGCAAAATAGCGACACGCGTATTCTGGTTCAGTACTGGCGTCACCAGAACGTGATAGGTGGTATTGATAGTCCACCAGGGAAGAGAGCGGCGAACGGTGAGGTCAATCATCCCTTTATTCTGCTCGGCCCCGGTCTGAAGTTGCTGGATCAGACTATCTGTCAGAGGTCCGCGCGAGTCCAGGGCATTCCCATCTGGATGCAGCAGCAGCACTATCTCCTGCGAGGACAGCTTGAGATGGAGGGTTGTGGGCGCCTGGCGGTCCAACAGTACCTGCCTATAGGTTTCCGCGAAACGCTGGCTATCCTGATATAATTGTGCCGCGCGCTCGGCTGTGTCGGCATTCAGGGAGATCTGAGTAATATAGAGGCTGACACCAAAGAGACACACGATAAATGCCACCATTACCAGATACCAGAGCGTCAGGCGCGCACGCACGCTGGAGGTCAGAGAAAAGCGGAAGTGATGCTGTATCGCTCGTTTCATGGTTCACCCCTGCTCTGGCGGCAGTTGCAAGCGATAGCCGACGCCGCGCACCGTGATCAGCAAGCTCGCCGCAAACGGAGCGTCGATTTTTCGCCGCAGCCGACGAACGTACACATCAATAACATTCGATTCGCACTCAAAGTCGTAGTTCCAGATATGCTGCTCGATCATCTCGCGTGTGATCACCTGATTGGGATAGTACATGAAGTATTCCAGCAAGGCAAACTCTTTCGGTGTCAGTTCAATTGGCTGTCCGTCTCGCTCAACAGTGTGGCTGCTCGGGTCCATCACCAGACTTCCCAGCGCCAATTGCCCCTGTTTCGCGGGCTGCTGGCGACGTAGCAGAGCGCGCAGGCGCGCCGACAGTTCGCGCCTGGCAAACGGTTTCACCAGGTAGTCATCGGCCCCGCAATCCAGGCCCTGGACACGGTCATCGATGCTATCACGCGCTGTCAGCAGCAAGATCGGCGCATGAATCCGCCGACGGCGCAGATCACGGCAAACCTCCAGTCCATCTTTCACGGGCAGTAAGATATCCAGAATGATCAGATCATAGGGCGTCATCTCCGCGAGATCCTGTCCCTCCTGCCCATCATACGCGCTATCGACGCTATAGCCCTCATGAGTGAGACTGGACGCCAGCGAATTATTGAGACGATGATTATCTTCAATGACAAGGATATGCATAGCACTGTTTCCCCGGCTTTCTTTCAACGACGATGACTCTCCTTCGAGTATCGCATGTCAAGATGACAAATCGATGACAAAAAAGGGGAGATAAGTTCACGCTGTTGTCATTTCACCTGATTATACTGTGGCTATCGAGAGGTATGCAGCCACGACCAGGACAGATCAATCTATTCCTGATCGCTCGGATGTGCAGGTGATGGGAACACGACACCAGACAAAGCGTTCCATCTGTTCTCTAGAGGGAAAAACACCACATCCGGCTTCACCTCTCATTCCACAGTTCCAAAGGAGAAACGTATTATATGAACGTGAAATCAACGATCGACGTATCATCAGAAGCCATAGATCGGCGTGAACGCCACTCTGGTCCGCATCTCGGGGCAGTCGCGACCGTTTATGTCGTCCTTTTCCTCGCTGGTCTCTCTTTTGTCACCGCTTTTGCGACAAACCCATCCTTCCCCTCGCCGAACGCAAGCGCCACGAGCATTGTGACGTACTTTCAGACGTATCCAGAGCAGGTTCGCATCAGCGCCTTCCTCTCTATTGGTTCCCTTCTCGTGTTGGGCGTTTTCGCCGCGAGTATGGCCAGTCGCTTTCGTTTTCTGGGTGCACGTTCTGCCTGGGTGGACATTATGCTCTTTGCGGGCCTGATTACAGCCTTTGATCAGAATCTCTCCCATCTCTGCGAGTGGGCGCTCACCTGGCCAGGGATCACGCAAAGTTCTCCTACAACCCTGGTGATTTATTATCTGCTCTATGGCAGTGGGGGTCCTGGTTTCGCTGTGCCGATGGGACTCTTTGTGGGCAGTATCAGCCTGATCGGAGCCAGAATGAAACTCCTGCCCGCATGGATCGTCTGGTCCGGCTTCGTCATTGCTCTGCTCGGAGAACTGAGCTGGCTCAACTTGCTCTTTCCCACCCTTGGGCGTCTTCCCCTCACCATTCCGCTCACCAGGTTTCCCTCGTTTGCCTGGGTCATTGTTGTGGGATTTATCCTGCCGAAAACGCGAGCGGTGAGCCGCACGTAATGGTAGGGTCGGGTGAGGAGGACAGGTGCCTCTTTGCCTGACGGCAGACGGAAAGGAGCTTCATTCATGGAATCAAACGTGATAGCAACCGCCCATCTCAGCAAACGCTACGGCAAGCAACTGCTCTCAGTGGACGACCTGAACCTACGCATCCGCAAAGGGGAGATCTATGGTTTTCTTGGTCCCAACGGGGCAGGCAAGACGACCACGCTGCGAATGCTGCTTGGTCTCGTGCGCCCAACGGCTGGCACAGGTCAGATCATGGGTCAACCGTTGAGGGGGATCAGGGATCTGGCCAGCGTGGGAGCAATGATCGAGTCTCCCGCATTTTATCCCTACCTTTCGGGGTGGCGCAACCTGCGCATCCTGGCCCACTATGCCGGTGTTCCGCTCTCGCGAGTTGATACCGTTCTTCGTCAGGTGGCATTGACCCGACAGGCGAGCGATCCGTTTAAAACATACTCTCTAGGGATGAAGCAGCGCCTGGGTGTGGCGGCGGCCCTGCTCAAAGACCCGGAACTCTTGATCCTCGATGAGCCGACGAATGGTCTGGACCCACAGGGGATGGCGGAGATGCGCGAGTTGATCTGTACGTTGAAGCAGAATGAGCGAACGGTACTGCTTTCCAGCCATCTGCTGAATGAAGTAGAGCAGATCTGCGATCGGGTAGGCGTGATCAGTCATGGCAAGCTGATCGCCGAAGGGACGGTGGCCGAGTTACGAGGACAGGCACAGTTGCTCGTACGCGCCGCTCCACTTGATCAGGCCCGACGGCTGGCCGAGCAGGCATATGGGGTTGAGAACGTGCAGATGATGGACGACGCGCTGATGTTGACAATCAGTCCTACCCAGGCGTCAGCCATTGCGCATACGCTGGTGACGGCTGGTCTGGCCCTCAGCGAATTGCGACCGGTCGAGCGCTCCCTGGAAGCCTCGTTCATGACCTTAACCAGCGAGGAACAAGAGGTAGGAGGAAAAGGAGAAACAAGACAATGATCAAGAGTTTCATTGCGGAGATGGACAAAGGGATCAGGCGTCCAGCGACCTGGGTTCTGGTGGTCGCCTGGGCTCTGGCTGCGATCGCCTTCGTCTACGTCAATCCATACATCAAATATGTAACTCCTGCAAGCAATGTTTCCGCCACAGACCGCCAGGCACTGCTCACGGGTATGCTCCCGGCGAACCTGATATCGGAAGTTATTGCGGGCTTCCCCATCTTCGGGGGAACGATTGCGTTGATCTTTGGGGCGCTTATGATGGGGAGCGAGTATGGATGGGGAACGTTCAAGACACTGCTGATGCAGCGATCGAACCGACTGAGCATGCTGTCCGGGAAACTGTTTGCGCTTGCTGTGATGCAGCTCGCATTTGTGCTGGTCGTGTTCGGAAGTGGAGCCGTGAGCAGTTTCATCGTGGCGACACTCACCCACTCATCGGTCAGGTGGCCCTCGGCAGAAGACTTCATGCAAGGAATAGGCGCGGCCTGGGTCATCATGATCATGTGGGCGCTGTTGGGAGCCATGTTGGCGACGCTCTTGCGCGGGTCTACGCTCGCAGTTGGGCTGGGATTGTTCTACTTGTTGCTCGAGCTGTTCTTCAGGAATACGGCTGGCACGTCGGGGCCTCTGGCTGAGCTCGCCAGGGTGCTACCGGGATCGAATGCGGGTGTGCTGGCCGCACCGGGCGTTGCAGCAGCGATAGGAGTACCACAATCTGTCCTCGTTCTCATTGCCTATAGCATGGGCTTTGTGCTACTCAGTCTCCTGCTGTTTCTCAGGCGCGACGTGGTGTGAAGGAGGTCAGGGCGACGAGTGAGGTGGTTGCTCTCTTCCGCTCTTTTGCGAAAAGCGAGCGGTGATTGTCTTTATTCGCTCAAATCCGTCAGGGTGCTGTTTGAGGGGGCTCTGATTCCAGGTATTGTTCTCGGATGGAGAGCGCGCGCTGGTGGAAGGGCTGGGCCTCCATCAATTTACCTTGATCAAAGTAGAGGATGGCCAGATTGTGGAGGGCGTTCGCTACCTCTGGATGGTGGTCTCCCAATTGCTGCTCTCGAATGCGCAGAACATGGGGATTTTTACATAACCCCCCGAAACGGTGTCTGGTCAAAGCCGAGTGCACCGTTTCGGGGGGTTATGTAAAAATCCCCATACGCACCAACTTAAGCAAGGCAGAGGCAAAAAGAGGCTCCATCTGCGATGATGTCAGAAAGAGAAACCTGATATCGAGAGCAGAGGGAGCACAGACATGGCAAATGTAGCACACGTCGAGCAGTCTTTGAAGCACATCCTGGAAGAACGAGCGAATGTCCTGGCCCGCGAAACGGGCTGTATTGAACGGCAGAGAAAATTCAGTGGAGCCGACCTGCTGCAAACGCTGGTTTTTGGCTGGCTGAGCCATCCGGATGCCAGTCTGGAGCGGCTCGCATCCATGGCGACCATCCGCAAGGTGGAAGTGACAGATACCGCGCTGCACAAACGCTTCACGGAGCCCTGTGCCCACTTCTTGCATGCGGTGTTTGAGGAGATGGCCAGTGTGGTCGTTGAAGCCAGCCAGGATGTCCCGTTGGAGCTCCTGTGTCGCTTTCAGTCAGTCGTGCTGGAGGATAGTAGCAGTATCGCCCTCCCAGAGGAATTGGCAGAGCAGTGGCAGGGATGCGGGGGATCTCCTGGAAAGGGGCAAGCTGCGGTGAAATTGCATGTTCGTTGGGAACTCAAACGGGGACAGGTGCAAGGCCCAAGGCTCACGCACGGACGGATCATTGATCGATCCAGTCCGTTCAAAGATGATGGCTTGCCGGTGGGAAGTCTGTATATCGCCGATCTGGGGTATCTGGATTGGGGAGCGATTGCTGCTCGACGAGCGGCTGGCAGTTACACGCTCACTCGTGCCCAGGCCAGAACCAACTACTGGACGCCGGAAGGCAAACCGCTGGAACTGGATGCGCTGCTCCCACAGCAGGTCGGACAGACCCACGAACGCTGGGTTCGTGTGGGCAAAGAGCATCGGCATCTGATGCGTCTGCTCATCTTGCGAGTTCCCCAAGACGGAGCTTCGCGACGACGCGCCAACTTGGAGGCTGATGCCAAGCGACGCGCTCAACCCGTGCGGGAGCAAGCCTGGAAACTGGCCGACTGGACCATCTTGCTCACCGATGTCCCTGCGAATCTTCTGAACTTGCAGGAGGCTCTCGTCCTGGTGCGGGAACGATGGCAAATGGAAATGCTTTACAAGTTATGGAAGCAATACGGGCGGATTGATGAATGGCGCACCACGAATCCCTGGCGCGTGCTCTGTGAACTGTATGCCAAGCTCATTGGACTGCTCCTGCAACACTGGCTCATTCTCCTGTTCGCCTGGCAAGATGAGCAGCGCAGAATGCCGCAAACTGGCACAGGTGGTCCGCGATACCGCCAGTTCGCTGCTGGAAGCTTTTGCAGGGGAGCGCTCGTTTCTCTCTGCCCTACAAGCCATCCAACGTCGCATGCGTTTAGGGTGCCAAATGAACAAGCGCAAAAAGCATCCCAATTCCGCCCAACTCCTCCAGCGGAGATCGACCAACTGGGCTTTGAGTCCTTAAGTTGGTGCGTATGGGGGGTTATGTAAAAATCCCCTGTTTCCAGGTGACAATGGTTGAGCTGCTCGCTCTTTGGGGCAAGTGCTCGCTTGCCAAGGCAAAAGCTGCTCACTTTTCAGGGCGTTGACTCATAACGTGCGTCGCGTGCTTTCCACGGTCAAGCATCCCTCCTTTTGGGAAGGGTGACCGTAAAGGTCGATCCTTTGCCGACGGAGCTCTCCACCGTGATGGTTCCCCCATGGCCCTTGACGATCTCGGCCACAATGTAGAGCCCCATGCCCAGACCAGGGATCGCTCTCTGCCGGGGACCTGCGGCCCGATAGAAGCGCTCAAAAATCTTGTCGCGCTGCTCTCGTGGGATGCCCAGGCCATGATCCAGCACACGGATCGTGACTGTCTCTTCGGAAGTACTCAGGTCCATCTCGACCGTCTCTGCACCGGGAGAATACTTGATGGCATTGCTGATCAGATTGGTGAAGACCTGTCCGAGCCGGTATTTGTCTCCAACGAGTGAGCGCGGTGCCGCACCACGCACCACAATGGCATGTGTCGTACTGAGCTGCTGCATCGTTTCTGCCACCTCATGGAGCATCGCATCAAGATCGACCGTCTCCCAGATGTACTCTAACCTGCCTGCCTGGATCTTGGAGACATCCAGTAACTCTTCAATCAGGCGTTCCAGTTGCTTGACAGGCCCCTCTACCCTGGTAAGCGCTGTGGCAGCCTCGTGATGGGATTGCCTTTCCAGTCGTTTTTGCGCCAGCTGGATCTGCATCTTTAAGGCGGCAAGTGGGTTCCTGAGCTCATGACTGGCCATGCTGATAAAGTCATCTTTGCGCTGCTCCAATTCCTTGCGGGCAGAATTATCCAGTACAAAGGCGATCGCCTGGCGTGGGTGATGCTGGAAGACGACTCCGCACACGAGCACCGGAAGGTGACTGCCATCTTTACAAACGTACTCTTTCTCATACGTCGTAGACTGCTGAGTGGCAAGTTCTTGATGGGCCTCTAAGGTACGAGCCAGGTAGTCTGGGGGCGTCATGTGCATCCAGTTCATGCGCCCCGCGCGGAGGTCTTCGCGGGTATAGCCGGTTATGCGCAGAAAGGTGTCGTTGGCGTCCACAATCTGCTCCCCTTCGATGATATTGATCCCGATAATGCTGGAGTTCATCAGGACGCTCGCGCGCTCCTGACTCTGGCGTAAGGCTTCCTCCGTCCGCTTCTGCTCCTCAATGTCAGTGTTGGTGCCAAACCATTTGATGATCTGGCCTGCTTCATCGCGCATCGGCATGGCGCGGCTTAAGAACCAGCGATACTCCCCAGCCTGGCCATTTCTGAGACGCTGTTCGTACTCAAACATTGCGCCCGTGTCCAGGGCATGCTGCATGTGCACTCGGTGGCCATCCTGATCATCAGGATGGATAAACTGGAGATGAACCCTTCGGTCGCTTTGTACGTGCTCAAGCGTCAACCCGGTGTAGTCACGCCAGCGCTGGTTCGTGTATTCGTACAGGCCGTCGGGTCGTCTCACCCACACCTGTTGTGGCACCGTTTCGGCCAACACGCGCAAGCTCTCCTGGCTTTCTTTGAGCTGCTGCTCCACCTGTTTCTGCTCCTCGATGTCAGTGCAGGTGCCAAACCATTTGAGAATCTGGCCTGCTTCATCACGCACCGGCATGGCGCGGGCTAAGAACCAGCGGTAGGCTCCGGTCTGGCTATTTCTGAAACGCTCTTCGTGCTCATACATTCCTCCCGTCTCCAGGGCATGCTGCCAGAGCGCTCGGGTGCCTTCCCGATCATCGGGATGGATGAACGAAAGAGGGGCCCATCGGTCGCTTTGCATGTGCTCAACCGTAACCCCCATGTAGTCACACCAGCGCTGGTTTATATACTCGTGCTGGCCATTTGGGCGCGTCGTCCACACCATCTGCGGCACTGTTTCGGCCAGCACCCGCCAGTTCTCCTCGCTGGCTTTGATTCTCTGTTCAGCCTGTTTCTGCTCATCGATGTCAGTGTTGGTGCCAAACCATTTCAGGATCGTGCCCTGCGCATCTTTGAACGGCACTCCTCTGGCAAGGAACCACCGATAGTCTCCGGTGGTTCCATTGCGCAGGCGCAGTTCCGCTTCATAGGGCTTGCCTGCCAGGACGGCGTTCTGCCACTCCGCCAGGACGCGTTGCTGGTCATCGGGGTGAATGGCCTGGAGCCAGCCGTCTCCCTGGTATTGTTCAAAGGTCATGCCGGTATAATCACACCAGCGTGGGTTTGCGTATTCAGCAGAACCATCGGGGTGCACGATCCAGACCAATTGGGGGATGGCATCAACCAGGACACGGATGTCGTCTTCGATCTGCTTTTTCTCATGAATATCGGTGCAGGTGCCAAACCACTTGATGATCTGGCCTGCTTCATCGCGTACCGGGAGCGCACGAGCTAAGAACCAGCGATAGCCCCCCGTTTTACCATTCTTGAGACGATATTCGATCTCGAAGGGTTCACCGGTTTCAAGCGCATGACGCCAGAGCGTCAGCGTGTGCTGAGAATCGTCGGGGTGGATGGCCTGGAGCCAGCCGTCCCCCTGGTATTGTTCCAAGGTCATGTCGGTATAGTCGCACCAGCGTTGGTTGCCGTATTCACTCGAGCCATCGGGGCCCAGCATCCAGACCAACTGGGGGATGGCATCGATCAGGGCACGCAGTTCTGCTTCGGCCCGCTTTTTGTCATGAATATCGGTGCAGGTCCCAATATATTTGAGGATCGTACCCTGCGCATCGGTGTAGGGTGTGGCTTGCATCAGGAACCAGCGATACTCCCCGGTTATGCCATGGCGCAGGCGCTGTTCTGCTTCATAGGGCCTGCCAGTCTGGACGGCACGCTGCCATGTCTCCAGGACGCGTTGCCGGTCCTCAGGATGGGTACACTGCATCCATCCCTTCCCCTGAGCCTCCTCGGTGCTCAGGCCGGTATAGTCGCGCCAGCGTTGATTATAAAAATCGACATACCCGTCGGGTCGCCCGGTCCAGACCAACTGGGGAATAGCATCGATCAGGTTGCGGATTTCATCTTCGACCTGTTTTTTGTCATGGATGTCGGTGCAGGTGCCAAACCACTTGATGATCTGGCCTGTTTTATCACGCATCGGCATGGCGCGGGCTAAAAACCAGTGATAGGCTCCGCTCGTGCCCTGGCGCAGGCGCTGTTCTGTCTCAAAGAGGGTGCCTGTTTTCCTGGATGTCTGCCATGCGTCCTGGATACGTTGCTGATCATCGGGATGCAGGCACTGGATCCACCCATCACCCTGTGCTTGTTCGGTGCTCAAGCCGGTATAGTCGAGCCAGCGTTGATTATAATAGTCGATATAGCCGTCCGATCGCATGGTCCAGACCTGCTGGGGGATGGCATCGATGAGGGTATGGAGTTCCGCTTCGGCGCGCTTGCGCGCGGTGATGTCGATGCCAACCATGACGAGATACTCGACGTGGTGATCCGCATCCCTGTGGGGGGTGATCGCGACCTCCAGGTGAAACTCCATGCCTTCTCTGGGGTGAATGGGGGTCTCGAACCGCACCGTTTCGCCCCTGCTGGCGCGTTTGATGGCTGCGCGTAATTGCGCTTGACTGGGAGGAGAAAAGGACCACCAGGGGCCTTCAACCAGGGGTTTGCCAACCACCTCTTCGCGTCGGATCTGCGCATCGTCTAACGGAACCTTATTGAGGTCCAAGACGATCCCCTCGGGCGTCAGAAAGACGATCCCAGCATGCACGTTCTCCAGGACCTCCATGTAGAGGGACTCGCGCTGGTGAACCATCTCCTGGCGCTCAGCTGGTGCTCCCATCTCATGGAACTGCAAGGTGAGTCCCCCACTGGTCGAAGAAAGATGCACGTGCAGCCAGCGCTGGGTGACGGAAGACATATACTGCACCTCGGTCAGAGCTCGGGTCTGTTTCGTCTTCTGGATGGCCTGGTAGAGCGCCGTGCTCACCAACTGTGGCGCGCAGCGCCAGAAGCTGTTTCCAACCAGTGTCTCTGGTGTGGCGCCTAGCAAGGCCTGTGCGCTTGCATTGGCGTAGAGAATTATTGAGGCATCATCGAGCACAAACAAGGCCCCAGGAAGGGTCTCGAGAATCGTGAGGAGCGTCTCATGAGACTCTGGCGTGAGACGCGTAATGTGCCTTGTCTTTAACATAATGCGGTCAATCTCCCTTTCACGTGTTCCCATCCCTGGTGGCGAAGATGCGTACCTGCTCTCACCTCAAGAAGTCTAGTGAAATAATCTGATATATTCGAGCAACAAGCAAGCTGTACGATTAGATATCGGTGAAATCGTTCGTCCTCTTCATAGGACTATCGGCTTATGCACATCAATGAGACGTTGAGACCTCAGGGGAACTTGTAAAAATAGACTCAACATCTCTCTACGGCCCATACCATTTTTTCCACCGAGCGGCATGCTGACCGCCCGAAGACATCATGCGTCGCAGCCGCACTGCCCGACAGAGAACCTTGGGAAATGCGCCTCGTCCTCTTGCTCTGTGGGAGTTCTCGATGAATTTACAACTTCTGCACACAACCATCCGCATCTGGAGCGGTTTTTCCGCTCGTCAATGGTTGAGCTGCTCACGTTTCGGGGCAAGTGCTCACCCTTGAGGTCAAAAAGTGCTCACTTTTCGGCTCATGGCCAGGTTTGGTGAATCATGAGGTTATCGGAAGAAAGGCCTCTGCTCTCTGCAGCGTAAACTAATGAGTTTTAGTCTCTTTTATTGAAGGGCTTTCACCAAAGTTGGCCATGAGCCACTTTTCAGGGCATTTCCACTACGGCACCGAACCAGGGGCTTTCTGGACATGGGGACAGATGCGAAGCGGTGCGGGAAGCTCTCTGGGGGAAACAAGATGCCTTCAATCGAGGTGCTCCGTTGTACCAGGTGATTCAGCAATTGGCCGATCATCGCAAGACGAAGCCAGCCTTACGCTACGGGCGACAATACATGCGGCCCATAGCTGGTGACGGGACGCATTTTCAGGTTTCGACCTACGCTCCGGGTGTTGTGGCTTACTCACGCATTTTGAACGACCAGGAGATCCTCATTGTGGCCAATGCCAATACCAACCCACCGCCCAACGGGAATTGGCGCGGGCAAGTGATCGTTGATATGTCTCTGAACCCAGAGGGATCAGCGTACCAGGTCCTATTCAGTAACAAAAGAAATCCGATTGTCCCCCAACCGGTTGCACGAAAAGCGGTCAACACGGTTCAGGTGACAGAATTTAACGGCGCAGTTAGCTCTGGCCCGGTTCACTGCATAGGAGTAGATCTCCAACCCATGGAAATTCAAATTCTGGAAAGAAACAACGGATGAAAATAGCGTGAGAACAGCAAAGCGAAGGAGCCTATATGCGGATCGATAACGTCTCGTTCTATTAGAGCCCCTTCAAGGTAGATAAGTCGCCATATTCACTGGAACAGTCGGCTGCTCATTGTTTCTCTAAAGAGCCAAGCCCCGGTTGATTGCGCAGTTGGTGCACTGACGTACATACTTGCACGTCTTGAAAAAATGGTCGAATCCTATGCATCCAGGGAAAACACCAATCTAGGCGTTAGAAAAGCGTCCCCTGATTATCTTCTGGCCTGCTTTGAATGCGCTTTTTTGTTTTCTTTCGACGCTCTTCGACCAGTTTTTTGATAGAGGGAGCGGGAGGAATATCCTCTGGTTTTTCTCCCGACATAGCAATCATTGCAGCGCGAACCTGCTTGCCATTGGAATAATGTTCGGCAATCGCTTCCTCTTCATCTCGGATCGCTTTCGTGCGTAAATTGTAATCTGTTTGCGTAATGCGTAGGAGGTTACCCGCCAATTCATGAGGTGGCATAGTATTATACAATTCCCCTGAGGGTATCTGTCTCTTTTCTTCCAGCTCGGCTGTCGTCAGCGTATACTGGCCGAGGATTCCTGCATCTTCAAAGATCCCAAAATTGGGTGACTGCACACCAGAGAGTCCCGCAGCCTCGAAAAGCGATTTATTTCCTTCCGAGACCTTCTCGCGCAGCGTAAGGCGTTGTTCCTGGTGTATCCTCTGCTTGTGCATCTCATTTTCGGCGGTGGAGACAAGAAAGTATGCCTGAGCGGCGGCAATTTCCGGTTTCCTGACATCTCCATTCATCGCAATGAGCCAGCACCCATACTTGCTCAAAAGCCAGTCTTTCGCGTTTTGGACGGCTCCATGTCCTCCGACAGTAGGTTTCTCTGCGGGAGTAAAGTGCCGTTCAACGGCATTCCCATTGGTGCGACACGAGTCCATTGCCCGCTTGATCGCATCCTCAAACCGCTGCCATTTTTTGTATCCCAACAATGGGGCCAAGTCTCTTGCCGACCAGTAAGGTTCATTATGAACATTTTCTTGCCGGATACTGTCAAAATCAGGCGTGGCCATTTCAACCTCCTCGGTTTGCGACGGTGTACCGCCTCCGGTAAACCGTTTACCTCCGTCTCTTCCTCTCCGATTTGCCGCGTCACTAGCACATTATACAAAATTGTATGTCTTTAATAGTTCCATTGTCAATTGCCCAAATTACAACCAAGGACCATAAAAATGAAGGAGCGAAAGGCGTTTTACTCCTCAGGAGTGCCTGAATCTCGTTCCGCGGGAACTCTCGCTTCGGCATAGAGTTCAATGATGGTTTGTTCAGGAACGTTCTTTCGCAACATGGGAATACGCTTTTCCTTCGTTGGTATGACCCTGATGACATCCCCGCTTCTCGTATGCATATTAAAAGGCCCACGCTTCTTTTTCAGAACAACGATTTCCTCGGGATCATGTTTTGCCAGCCAGGAACCACGGGGATTCACAACCGGCTTCGTCGCCGGCACTTCTTTAAAAAGCACGTTCTTACGAATCCGCCGGACTTTTACCGGTCGCGTCGTTTCATTCGTAGAGGTGGATTAGTTCTCGCTCTGTCCGATATAACGCCGAGACACGGCGGTTTCATTAATGACAATTTCCTGGTAGTAGCCCGCATTATAAAGGAAGAACCTGTGTGGACTCACACCGTATGCAGGGAGGAGGAAGCTGCTGGAGTCTTTTGCATCCTCCACCTCGCTTTCTTCGGTCATGCTCTTCCTTCATTCTCCTCCTCCTCGGTGCCACCTTTCACTAGGGGCAGTCAACGGGAACCCGGACCAACCAGAGCGAGCGTCAGCTCATCTTGGATTGGCACTCTGGCTCTGGCAACGGCCTTTCGCGTCGCCATGGGCTAGTGCAACAAGCCTCATAGACCCTTGAAGCTCTGGAGGGCGGGGAGCTGTCTCCAGAAGGAGGTCACTGCTGTTCACAGGCCACTAGCGGTTACTCGGGCTCTCCCACTGCTCCCCAATTATTATATGAGCGGTTTCTCAGGTGATCAATAACCGTGTTGTTTAACATTCGGCTCATGGCCAGGTTTGGTGAAAGCCCTTCAATAAAAGAGACTAAAACTCATTAGTTTACGCTGCAGAGAGTAGAGGCTTTTCTTCCGATAACCTCATGATTCACCAAACCTGGCCATGAGCCAAACATTTGGGGCAAATATGCATGTTTGAGGGCAAAATTTGCTTACATGGTAGGCCATTTACCAAGTCGCTCATGACCTTCTATTCCCAGAATAGTTCCTCGGGGGCGAATCTCTTCCCCCTATCGAGTGTAAGGCCCCCTTCTCTACGATCGTAGAGGCAAAAAACAGAAAGGAAGCGAACGTTGCGCACAGGAAAGGGACGCATGACTATAAGACGGCTCTCTCTGGGGCTTCTCAAGCCAGGGCGAAAGATTGAAGCAGGGGCAGAAATGGAAAAGCGCCTCAAAGTCATCTCGTGAAAGCCTGATCTGCTTTCTGTGTCTACTGGAGGCGCACGCTGATTCATCGGAGCGAACTCCAACTAAAGTAGCTGAACCACAATATTATCTTCACCCAGAAGCACCTTCAGCTCATCGCAGACGCCAGGGAAATCGCAAAAATTGTTTTCTGGCGTCAGACGTACTATCCATTCGCCATTACAAATACAAATCTCGTAGCAATCGCGTCCTGGCAGCTCACGCAAGCAGCGATGCAACCCCTGGATCTTCATGATATCGTTGGAGACAGAGATAGCATCCTCACCACTTAAATGCACCGTAAGCCACACCTGGTAGCGTTTGCGGCTCACACCCTCCTCGACCACTTTGAGTAGCTCAGCACTATCGCATAGAAATTCCAATTTTCCCCTTTGCGCCTGGACTTTTCCTTTCACGAGGACAATGCCACCCTCCTGCCACATATCTCTGGTCTGCTCATAGGTGCGGGGAAAGATGGTAATACTCAGGGTGCCATGCATGTCCTCAAGCTGTACGAGGCACATATCATCGCCCTTCTTGGTCGTGACACGCCGCGCCTCTTTAATCATGCCCCCCACAATTACCTTCTTGTTACCCAACTCCTCAGTCACCTGGTCAGTAGCGTGCGTGACTCCACGTTCTACAAAGATATCGCTCAGATAGGCCAAAGGATGCTCACCGAGGTAGACACCCATCAGTTCCTTCTCCCACTCCAGCAATTGCTTACGAGGAATCTCCTGAACATTGGTTGAGAGACTGAACACAAACGAGCTACCTATTTCCTCAAGATCGTCGAAGAGACTCACCAAGCCGCGCTCCTTGGCTAAGCGCTCGCTCTTGCCATACTGGACCGCGCGTTCAACGGAGGCAAGCAGAATATGACGCTCGCTCTCGTCAGGCGAGAGCGAGTCCATAGCTCCCACCTTGATCAGCGTTTCGATGACGCCTTTACCGACCGCGTGGGGATCGACGCGAGTACAGAAGTCACCCAGCGATTTGAAAGCGCCTCCCTCAACGCGCGCCTTAATGATGGCGTTAATAGGAGCATCACCAATATTTTTGATGGCAAGCAGACCAAAACGAACGCCGCCATTTTCAATCGTGAACCCCTTCCGGCTCTTGTTCACATCGGGACCCAGCACCTCAACCCCCATACGTTTACACTCAGCGATAGCACTAGCGATCTTCTTGGCATCCGCGGCTTTAGAGGTCATGGTCGCGGCCAGAAACTCAGCAGGATAGTTAGCCTTGAGGTAAGCGGTATAGAACGTTACGACTGCGTAGCTCGCGGCGTGCGCTTTATTGAAGCCATAACCACCAAAGGGCTGAATCTGGTCAAAGAGCCTCGCAGCGACCTCCGGCTCCATTCCATTTGTAATACACCCCTGGATAAAGTCGCTCTTGTAGGCCTCTACCTCGTGCATGATCTTCTTACTCAATGCCTTACGGAACATGTTGACCTTGCCCCAGGAGAAACCAGCTAGGTTGACAGCGATGAGGAGCACCTGGTCCTGGTAGACAATGATGCCATATGACTCCTCCAGCCACTGCGAGAGGCGGGGATCGAGATAGATTACCTTCTTGCGCCCGTGTTTGGCATCAAGGAAATCTTGGATACTCTCTATCGGACCCGGGCGGTAGAGCGCGATCAACGCCATAATTTCTTCAATAGATTGTGGAGCTAACTGCTTGCCAACACTAGTCATATCCTCCCCCTCCATCATAAACACGCCAGCAGTTTCGCCTTTAGTCAACAGGTCAAAGGCCTTCTGGCGTTTGTGGTCAAGCTCGGGATCGCCGGTGGGGTCCAGCGGCAACTTCTCCAGGTTGATGTCCTCGCCCCGTGACTCTTTAATAAACTTCACGGCATTATCGAGGATGGTCAGGTTGGAGAGGCCCAGGATATCATATTTGATCAGGCCGATCTCTTCCAGGTGGGCGTGCTCGTACTGGGTCGAGATACGACCCTCACGCTTCTGGAGCGGCACAAAGTTGACCAGCGGTTCATTGGCGACCAGCACGCCCGCAGCATGCACGCCCGTTGAGCGCACCGAGCCCTCCAACTTGAGCGCCATATCCAGCAGATCTTTGGCCTCACCATCGCGCTGGTAGAGGTCGTTCAGGTCACGCACATCGTTGAGGGAACCTTGCAGCGTCACTTTGGAACCCTTGGGGATCAGGCGCGAGATTCTATCGCCGAGGTCCTGGCGCCCCATCGAGCGCGCCACGTCCTTTACCGACTGCTTGGCGGCCATACTGTTGAAGGTCGCCATCTGCGCCACGCACTCGTGCCCATACTTCTCGCCCAGGTAACGGATGACCTCTTCACGTCGGTCATCGGGGAAGTCCATATCGATATCAGGCATGTCGTCGCGCTCAGGATTGAGGAAGCGCTCGAAGAGCAACTGGTAACGCAGAGGATCAACGTTGGTGATACCCAGTGTAAAGGCAACCAGGCTACCAGCTGCCGAACCTCTGGCCAGGCAGCGAATGCCCTGCTCACGCGCCCAGCGCACATAGTCCGCCACGACCAGGAAGTAGGGGACAAAGCCTTTTTGCACGATGATGCTCAACTCATAGTCAAGCTGGCGCTTCAACGGCTCGGTCAGCTCACCAAAGCGATAGCGAATGCCTTCAAGGCACTGAGCATAGAGGAACTCATCGGGCGTGCTGTACTGGGGGGGAATATCGACTTTGGGCAGTTGCGCCTTGTAGGCCAGGGGATCGATCTCGCACTGCTCCGCCAGGCGCACCGTGTTGAGCAGACCATCATGTAGCTCTGGGAAGAGAGCGAGCATCTGCTGCGGGCTACGCAGGAAGTATTCATCGCTATCGAAGGCGAAGCGGTTGGGGTCGCTGAGGGTGCTACCCGTCTGCACACAGAGCAGGACCTCGTGCGCGTGCGCGTCCGTATCCTGGACATAGTGCAGGTCATTGGTGACGATCATAGGCACGTCCAGCTCGTTGTGCAAGCCATAGAGCATCTTATTCAGCTTATCCTGGGGAGAGGGCGTGCCGTCCTTCTCGTGGCCATGGTGTTCCTGAATCTCTAGATAGTAGTTCCCTCGCCCCAGCACATCCTGGTACCAGCGAATAATGTTCTTGGCCTCGTCTTCCTTCCCCTCCAGCAACAGTTGGGGAACCTCGCCGCCCAGGCACGAGGAGGTAGCAATGATGCCCTCGGCATACTGAGAGAAGATGTTCTTATCGATCCTGGCGTGGTTAGCGTACATGCCCTCGGTATTGGCGATGGTCATCATCTTCATCAGATTGCGGTAGCCAGTGTTATTCTTCGCCAGCAGGAGCAGGTGAGTATAGTCACGCTGACCACGCTTCTTGGCCTTGACGTTCATATCCTCGGTCAGATATGCCTCGACACCCAACACAGGACGGATATCGTTGGACACCATCCCGAGTGTTGTGTACCAGTAGAGCTTTCTAAAGGGGGGATTTGAGAAGATAATACAGGCATAGCAGAAGTTTGCTACATTTTTCCATCAAAACAAGGAGAAAACTATGCCTGTACCCAAGAAGCATATGACATCGACCTCTGAAGCAGCAAAAGTGGAGTCATCGGGCCACAAGATACCAGAGGAGCAGGAATTTCGCCACTACATACGGAACCTGGCAGTCAGTGCCATGCGGGTCTTGATTGAAGAAGTCATGCGCGGGGAGCTTGAGCAGTGCCTCGGCGCAGCGTGGGGAGAATGCACCCCTGAGCGAAAAGGGTATCGCAATGGCTCCTACACACGAGATTTGGTGACAAAAACAGGGCGTATTGAGGATCTCTCAGTGCCCCGAGATCGTGCGGGACAGTTCCATACGTAGGTGTTTGAGCGGTATGGCCGGTACGAGCCCGAGGTAGCGGAAGCACTGACGGAGATGTTTGTCAGTGGCACCAGTACCCACAAAGTCGGGAAGGTGGCTCAAACACTGATGGGAGTTGCGCCCAGTGCCAGCGCGGTAAGCCGCTTGAACCAAACCCTGACCGAACAGTTTGAAGCTTGGCGAGAGCGCTCACTTCTCAATCACTATCGCATCCTTTACCTGGATGGCATCCATTTTACGGTTCGTCATGGCACTCAAACCGACTCGACCATTATCTTAACAGCGCTTGGCGTGAACCTGGAAGGGAACAAGGAGGTGTTGGCATTGCGAGCCTGTGCGGAGGAGGATAAAGACGGGTGGAGTTGTCTCTTACAAGACCTGCGTACTCGCGGTGCCACACAGATGGATCTGATTGTGACGGATGGACATGAGGGACTCCTCGCTGCCGTCTCTGCCCTTTTTTCCGCGACTCCCCGGCAACGCTGTGTGGTGCATAAACAGCGCAATGTGCTGAACGCTATTCCTCATCGAGAGCGCAAAGAGGTCAGCGCAGAATTGGCCGGGATTTTCAAGCAGGAGAAGAAAGAGGATGCGCTGCTCAATTTGGCAGCCTTTCAAGCCAAATACCAGAAGCGCTATCCCGAAGCCATCCGCAGCCTCTGTGAAGACGAAGAGCATCTTCTGACGTTTTATGCGTTCCCACCGGTCATGCATCGCTACATTCGCACGACCAACGCCATCGAGAGCTTCTTTAGCAATGTGCGACAGCGCACCGATCAGATTGACGCCTTCACGACGGAAACCAGTTGTCTGACCATCGTCTGGGCCGTAATGCAGGATATTCACCTGCCGAAGATCCCGGTCGGCTAAAGGCTGAAGCCTGATCGCTTTTGACATACAAGCAACCAGCTGGAAAGGGTGGTTCAGAAGGAGATATTTTTTGCAGGCGACCTTGTGTAGCACCAGGAATACCAGGAGTATTGAGAAGATTCCACCTCTTCTATTATATCATAACAACACATCGTCCAAACGACCGATGTGTTGTTGCCTCCGCTCAAGTATACTTGCTCTTGTGTCTGATGAATCCAAAAGATCTTCAGAAAACGCCGTGATAATGTTTCTCTCGTGGGAATGCGCATCTGCCTTTCGCGTGGAGAACGAGCTATGACAGGGGGCAAGATGAGAGAAAAGACCGCAAGTGAAAGACTCCTCCAGACTCTTGATCAGCAGACGATTACCACGCTGATGCGCCAGATCCTTGACCTTGAGGATGGAGAACTGCTTCAGTGGCAGGTTCAGGAGATTTCCGAGACCAATGGTGCTGCGACTGGTGGCGTATACCGTCTGACGGGAACCGGGCGAGGTCAGGACCGGGAGATGGATTGGTCGCTTATTTTGAAAGTGCTGTGTCGGACACCCGCGGGGAAAGCGCCCGGGGGCCTCGAACAGGAGCATGTCCTCTATTGGAAGCGCGAAGCCCTCGTGTATCAGTCAGGCCTGCTCAATGATTTGCCGGGGGGACTCCGGGGGCCACACTGTTATGCCGTCACGGAGCAAGATGACGAGTCGGTGTGGCTCTGGCTGGAAGACGTGAAAGATCCCCACGGGCCATGCTGGCCACTCTCACAGTATTCACAAGCGGCGCGTTGTCTTGGGCAGATGAATGGAGCTTATCTGGCTGGTCGACCACTGCCCGCGTTTCCGTGGCTGGTGAGAACCAGCTCTCCGCGCGGCCTCCTCGATCACTTCAGCTGGATGTGGAAAGCTGTGCCAGATCCTACGACCTGGCAACACCCGTTCCTGCGTTCCGCCTTCCCTCTGCCCATCGCTGACCGCCTCTGGCGATTGTGGGAGGATCGCGGGGCGATGCTCGACGTGCTTGAGCGGCTCCCACAAACCTTCGGTCATCTGGATGCCTGGCGTGGGAACCTGTTTGCGGTACCGGAGGCAGATGAAGAACAGCGGTTGATCGCTATTGACTGGGCGTATCCTGGCCTGGGAACTATTGCGACGGATATCGGAGATCTGATGGCTCCCAGCTTCGGCTTGTTTAGAGTCGAACCCTGCGATCCACGGACCCTCGATAGAGTGATCTTCGAGAGCTATCTTGAGGGCCTCTCTGCCGCCGGGTGGCAAGGAGATCGCAGTGTAGTGCGCTGTGCCTTTGCGCTTTTTACGGCCCTCAAGTATGGCTGTCTCCTTTTCTGGCTGCACCAGATCACAGATGAGAGCCAGCACTCCTCCTGGGAGCAGAGAAGAGGGCATCCATTAGACGAGTGCCTCCAGCAGCAAGCCGCCTTGATCTACTACTTGCTCGATCTCGCCGACGAGGGCCGCGGCTTGATCGATGTCGCATGAGAGCGAGCAAATTGGCTTCGGACTTTTCCTCGTTTGTTTACTGCTTGTCATTACACAATTATCGGGATGGTGTCGATGATGAGGTTATTTCCGCGAGCTACCTTAGGAGATATCATGAACAAGAGAACAAAAATTGCCCTCCTTTTTCTAGGCAACCTTCTCCTTCTGATTGGCTTTTTCTTTTTACCCTTGTACGTTATTCCTTATAATAATCACGGGAATCTTTTACAAGGCCCCTCTGCGTGGAATCTCATGACCCTTCCCTTCGTCGGTCAACCGAGCCATAAATTAGGAGCATTCCTTTTGACTATTCCTTTTTGGCTCCTTGCTGCACTTATTATTTTTGAGTTAGGAGGAGAAATTTGGAAATTGTGGCGTCGTCAAAGGACTTCTCCTAATCGATTGTACAACAATATCGGCCAAATAGGCCTTCTCTGGATGGGAATCATCTTCATCCTTTTATGGCTTGATTATGCTCAATTAGGGTGGTGGCGTAGCATCTTGATCAATGTAAGTGGGCTTGGATTCTGGTCTTGCCTCATCGGTTTTTTGCTTATTAGGGTGACAAGATTACCGCTGCGTGGCATGCAGCGTGTATCTGAGGTACCCCAGAATAACCGCAAAAAGAGGGTAGACTAAGATCAGACTTATGAAATTACTCTGATAAAATTGGTGGCAGAAGCGTGATCGAAGCTTTGCGCGGAGAAGACTTGAGCGGTTGATAATGACCCTCGCGATGGCGACGGTGCACGTCTGGATCATACAACGTAGGAGCAGGCGGCTCCTGCCCGTTGGGAACGTTGCTCAACACCTCAGCATCCAGTTTGAGAAGAGCATACATGGTCTCAATCATTTGCCCGGCTACGCGGCCAAAGACGCGGAGCCGACCAACTCGTACTCCGCGACGCTCGTCGTAAGGGCAGCGTTTCTCTACCAAGCGATGGTAGAGCAGTGCCCATTGAGTATCTTGTTTGATGACATGAGCTACAACCAAAAACATCATCTGCTTGATCGTGCGCAAGCCGCCCCGTGTTTGGCCAGTCCAATCCAGCGTCTTGCCAGATTGAGCGACGGCTGGAGCCCAGCCGAAGTGGGATTTGAGGCTTCCTGCGTTGGGAAAATTCTCAATGTTTCCAATGGTGGCAATAATGGTGGCGACCTGGATCAGGCCAATACCCATCGAGGCAAGGATTTTGCCTTCGCGAGCCTGTTCCACAATCGTCTTGATCTCCTGCTCCAACTGCTCAATATGCTGCTGTAGAAGCTGAAGTTCTCGAATGAGTTGTGTCTGCTCTAACACCAAGCCGCGTTGACGAAGAAGATCCCTCGTCCCGATGCTCTGGGCTGCTAATTGTTGCAATTCTATCAGCTTGGCATCACTGAGAACATAGGCTTTTCCCCGGATTTCTAGAAGGGAACTCATACTGGCACTGGCAAGTGCGGCTGGAGTAGGAAATCGTTCCCGAAGGAGCAGTGCTGTTGGACTATTTGGGTTTTTCACCACCCTGGTCATTTCTGGAAACAGTTCATCACAGATGGCGATGAGCTTGTTGGTAAATTAAGCGAAGGGCTGACCGATTTTGCACTGAAGGATGGGAATCTACACTGAAGGGTGGAACTTGACGCTTTGATGCCTGGAAAAGCCGCTCCGTATCAGGTATACTTTTCACGGAAATAGGTAATTGCCCTCCTCATCGAGAGCTTGATAAACCGTTGGGATGCGGAAAACAGACGCACCAGCAGATCGGCAAGGTTGCTCAAAAGGCAGGACCGAAAGAGCCAAAAATTTGAGGACCAAGAAATGACTTCTCTTATCGAAACCATCAAAGCGAAAGTTGACGTAGCTGAAGAGATTCGCCTCATTGTTCCATTACACCAAGCGGGGAAAGCCTTCAAGGGACGCTGTCCTTTCAACCACAACGAGTGGACCCCCTCATTCTATGTCTTTCCAGAAACGCAAACTTGGCGCTGCTTTGGCTGTAACGAGGGAGGGGATATCTTCTCCTTTGTCCAAAGGCAGCAGAGGCTCTCGTTTCGCGAGACACTAGAGTATCTGGCTCAGAAAGCGGGTGTAGTGCTGGATGAGCAGGAAGTGGTAAATAAGGTGAAGAGCGAGCGGGTTTTGAGGCGAAGAGTGAGCAATCAGCGCGAAGCATGAGCAGTAATGGGAGAATGCCTGGGAAGGCCGCTCCACACTTGGTCTACTTCTCCTAAGAGATGGAAATAAGAACGAGCAAGATACGAGAAGTTTTGTCCCTCCTACTGTGCTACACTGTGCCATGTCGAGAACAGATGCGCTCTGCGCCAGAACGAGTGACAAGGGGCCTAACTCGCGTATGCGCATGGACTCTCGTTCCGACGCGACAAAGAAAGAAGAGAGGTGTACACCATGGTTCGCGATATCATTGCATCTGTGTTGTTTGTCCGAGACCTGGGCAGATGCCTGACGTTTTATCGAGATACGCTCGGGCTTGAGATGCAAAATAGCGATGCCCATTCTGCCGGTTTCAAAATGAAAGACATCTATTTCCTCCTGCTGGATTCCTCAGCCGCCGCAAGCCTGATCGATTCAGAGGAAGATGAGCTCAAGACCAAGATCGAGGGAGGGCCTCGGGGACTCCTGGCCGCTGAGGTTGAGGATGTCGACGCCGCCTACGAGGAGCTTTCGGCTAAGGGAGTCACGTTTAGGAGACCCCCAACCGACCAGCCCTGGGGGAAGCGCACGGCACACTTTGCTGATCCCGAAGGCAACCTCTGGGAGATCAACCAGCCCATTGAATCAAAGCCAGAGGAGTAGGCAAAGCCGTTCCGTGGCGCCTTCTGGTCATCACAGCAAGGCTGGCAGGACCCGAAGCCTTGCAGGTTTTTCTTTGAGTCTCCCCAATGAGACTCAAAGAAAAACCTGAGCCCTCAGTCACACCCCTCTTCGTCTCCTCTGTATTTCCGCGAGTATGGGTTTTTATTTACAACTTTCCATTCCTGCCCACTGGATGTGGAGCGGTTTTCCCAAGTAACGCGCGCACCAGTTGTGGATTCTCACAATAAAATTCGCTTTTCTCTCACAAAACTTTTTCTTGTACCGATGGATAACGGCTTGCGAGGCTCGCTCAGCCCGTATATCAGATGAGTGTTCTTCGCACAAAACTTTTCCTGTGTGCATTGAAGCTTTTTCGCGGCTTCATCGCCGTTGAGCAAAAAGGCAAACACACTGAATTTTCTCGCATAACTTTTCGTTGGATAAGCTCGTGGCGCTTCTAGAGCGCCACCAATTTTCTCATAGAACTTTTCGCACAACTGTTAAAAACGCCGTTTACGTGCCCCTGGCTCATTGGAAAAGATACAAACGATCAGTCTGGAAAAGTTATGCGAGAAAATCCGCCGGTATTGCCGCTAAACATCTCTAGTACAGCGAAAATTTTCTTGAGAATGGCGAAATATATTCTGAGAAACGTCACCAGTGCTCATGCTTCGCGCTGATTGCTCACTCTTCGCCTCAAAACCTGCTCGCTCTTCGCCTTATTTACCAGGAAGGGCGTAATGCAGAGGACCAGTAAGCATTCTCTAACGGTACAAGAGAAGGGCTTGGATGTTTACAAGGTCATGATGCGGTTTCAATACCATCATTCCTCTGTGGGATGACTTCTCGCGCCTGCGGCGCTCGCTCAGGGAAAACTGCTCTGGTGATTCTCTGGCAGCCGCAGGCCCCCAGCAAGCCTCAGCGGTAAAGGACCCTTCGCGCCTGCGGCGCTCAGGTCTAGCTCACAAATTTTGCTGCAAGAGATACGAGCAATTCGAGTCATTTACAACTTCCTCTGATGCTTTTCTCGATACGGAGCGGCTTTTCCAGGCATCACAGCGTCAAGTTCCACCCTTCAGCGTAGATTCCCACCCTTCAGTGCAAAATCGGTCAGCCCTTCACTTAAGGTTCATAACATCCAGGCAAGAACTCTTCAACAATCCCCTGGCAGAGTTCCTGCCTGGATGTTATGAACCTTGGACAACAGCTGACCTCTGAAGTGCAGCGTGCATCCCCTCCACCCACGCCTCAAGCTTTTCGGGAGCTTGAGGCGTCTCTTCCCCTCTTCCATCTGATCAGAGGGAAAAACAAGGAGGCTCATCTGAGGAGGGACCTCACGACTTACTTGGAAGTCGAAGAATCTTCCTGGGCTGAGTGCCTGGCTTCAACGAGCGATAGGAGCCCTCCTGGTGTCTCCTGTGAACCTCTGGGTTGTAGAGCATCGGTGGCGGTGGATTCTCTCCTGATGGTACCCTGCTGAGCGTTTCTTGGTCGGTCTTCAACAATGCAAAGATCATAGAAACCATTTGTCCAGCGATTCGCCCGATCACTTTCTTTTTCCCACGATAATCTTTTATGCGGTCGTCGTAGGTCGCCAGACGAGGGAGCAAACGGCGGTAGATCCGTGCCCATTCACAGTCAAGCGTTGCTGCCCGCACAGCCATGAGATAAAGCATCTGTTTCACTGGACGCACCCCTCTGTGAGAGAGCTTAGTTCGATCAAAGGTAACTCCCGTTTGATGTCTTGTCGGTGCCCAGCCCAAGTAGGATTTGAGTTCACCCGCTTTCTCGAAATTATCAATGTGTCCTATCGTTGCAATGATGGTCGCAGCCTGCACAGGGCCAATGGGTGGCATCGAGAGCAAAATTTGTCCTTCACGGCTGGTCCTGACGATGTCTGTAATCTCCGTGTCGAGGCGTTCTAAGTGTCCCTGGACCAGATGCAATTCTTTGATTAACAACTCTTGCTCAAGCTTCATCCCACGTAAACGGTCCTTGTTGTTGATACCAATTGTCTTCTCGGCTAATTGCTGAAGACGGAGCAGATTAGCTTCTGAAGGAAAATATTTCACCCGCGTTTCTCGGAGTGCAGAAAGACTGGCAGTGGCAATGTCGTGCGGCGTTGGGAACTTTTCTCGAAAGGTAAGAGCCACTTCGAGATTAGGGTCGTGAAAAATTTGCGTAAACTCAGGAAAGAGTTCATCACAAATGGCGGTCAACTTGTTTCTCAGCCGTGTGCGCTGATGCGAGAGTTCATAGCGATGTTGCATAAAGCCTCGTAATTGCTGTGCGGCTTGCGTTGGGGACAGAGTCCGTCGAACCAGCTGCATTTTCTCTTCAACCTGGGCACCTAGTTCTAATTGGGTGTAGAGCCTATTGGCCAGTCCAAGAGCATCGCGCTTATCTGTCTTCGTCATGCCTTTGGGGCGCTCTTGCACGTGGATGCGGTAGACGGTGATATCCCACTCCAGAAGGTACTGCTCAAGATTTTTGTGATAATGCCCCGTGTGCTCAATCAGGACCGTGGCTTGTTCAAGAGGCACGTATTCTCGAATGCGGTCTACAAAGGCAAGAAAGCCTTCGCGTGACTGCTCAAAGGCAAAAACTGGACATCCCTCGAAACGCTCATGTCGCTGGAGCAAGGTTCGTGAAAGAAAGCCTGCCACATGCCGGAATTTGCCCACATCGACCCCGATGTAGAGCGTTTCATGAGGAAGCATTGGAATGAGTGCCAGGTCTGGACGGACTTTCTTCGCGCCTGCCATCTGAAGAACCCTCCCACACGCAACTGGGAAACGTCACTATGCTGTGAGTGTTGGCTGAGAGAGGCCGGGAACTGTGAATGTGTCCTACCCAGTTACACACAAAAGGTCTGCACTGGCGTCCTCATAGGTTCATGAAGGATCGTAACACATTCCCCACTTAAGTGAAAAGAGTCGAATTCCAAATTTACCAAAGGGTTCTCCAGTTCCCACTTCTCAGAGTAGCGAGCTCTCAGTGCCTCCCTCAAAATGAGTATCGCAGAAGGCTTGGTTGCCTGTCAAGCTGGTCTGTGTCAGGCTGTTGTGTGTAATTTACCACTTGTTCTTTCGTTGAGTGGTTTCTCCTACCAGCTCATAGCGATGACGGATTAATCCCTTAAGTTGAGCGGAAGCTTGTGTCGGAGGGACGGCTCTCCAAACAAGTTGGGCTTTGTCTGCAACCTGAACTCCCAGAGCCAACTGATTGTAGAGATGGTTTGCCAGCCCAAGCGCATCACGTTTGTCAGTCTTCATCATATGAGCCTGGCGTTCCTGCACATGGACAACATACACAGAAATATCCATCTCCTGTAAGTATTGAAGCAGAGCCCGGTGATAATGGCCCGTTTTTTCCATCAGCACGTACAATGCTCAAGAGGTGACAGGGAGCGCATACGTTCAATGAGAGTACGGAAACCCTCACGTGAATTTTCAAAGGCGAGAGCTGGGCAGCCTTCAAAGCGTTGATGTTGATTGTCGCAATTCTATTCGCTTTTTGACCCATTAACGTTCGTGTTTTTCAATAGTTGAGGTGCAAAAACGGCACATTTTAGAGACGATCTGACACAATTCTTTTCCAGGCACAAGCAAAATGTTGTCTTGCCCACCAGCATTGCAAAAACGGCTTTTTCCCCTTTCATGCGAAAAGTTATGAGACAAAAACGACTCGTTTTGACCAGCTTCTAGTGCTGGTTGAGACAGCGACATGAAAGATTATGCGTCAAAAAATGATGTGTTTTCTGATGGTCCGCTCATGACACCAAGCACGAAAAACATCTCAATGCTGCATGGAAAAGTTATGACTCTTACGCAACCTCGCTGATCACAGCGGTGGTATGCTGAGAGTTTACGGTTTTTTCTCCGCTTCTCGGCACGGTTGCGGGATCTTGTTGTCGATGATGCACTTTTCTCGTGGTTTTGTCCACCTTCGGGTTATCTTCGGCACGATGGAGGACGCGAAGTCGGAGCAGGTCAAACTTTGCCCGACCATACATGCTTCGTTTGAGCAACTTGAGTCGTGTGATTTGCCCCTCAGTCTGACCGCTACTCCACGGTAATGTGAGACCAGCAAGGATTGCGTTCTGGTCCTGTCGCACCCCGGCAGCAAATGACTCGAATTCTGGGATGTGGCTCGTTTCTGCCGCTTTTAGCCATGTCTCCAGGTGCTGACCGGTGCGCTCCCGCAGCATCTGGAGAACCGTCTGAACCAACTGATAAGCAGCCTCAATCTCCGGGCTAGCTTGTCTGATCTGGAATAATTCCTCCTGCTCCTCCTGACTGAGATCCACCGATTTCCGCAGAAAAAGCCGGGTGATACGCCCAGCTGATAAACGCTCCAGCGGTCCAGCAGGCACCTGCTCTTTCTCCAGCATGAGTGATCTTTGACGAGGCGCGCGTAAGCGCGCGAGATAGCGATAGAGAGCTTTTTGCGAGCCACGATAGCCTTGGGCACGCAGTTCCCGATACAAAGACGCGCCGTTGTGGTTTCCTTGCTCCCATCGTTTGAGAACCTCGCGTTCATAGCGATCGACCAGGCTGGGTCGTCGTCGCCGACGTTTCGGCTCAGGATAGCTGCCGTGAGCCAGCCAATCTCGAACAGTTCGTTCCCCCATTCCGACGTGCTTGGCAATGTCACTCGTCTTCAGACCCTGCAGATGAAGCGTGCGAACCAGTTCATACCGTTGCTCCCGCTCTGCTTTTCGAGCCAGCCGCGCTTGTTCCTCTCTTCTGGATCGATAGGCCGAGCGCTCTTGGGAAGGTTCTCGCAGCGGCTCCTCCTGGTGCCCATTTGCTCGGTTTGCTCGTCTCTGCTCCGCTTGGCACCGGGCCAGGACCGCTGTGAGCGTCTCTGACAGATTCTTGCCAAGATGCCAGCGGTCGGCGACTTGTATGGCCTGAGGTGCCCCTTGAGACGCAGCTGCGGCAAACTCAGCGGAGCGGTCGCGGCTGATCACTTCAATGCTGGGGTGCCTCTTGAACCATGCTGCAACGGTTTCTACTCTGCGATCGGGAAGGATGTCCAGAGGTATCCGCCGTTCGAGATCGCATAGGAGGGTTCCGTAACGCAGTCTGCGCTTCCACGCCCACTCGTCCACTCCAACGACTCGTGGAGGCTCTGGGGCTGGCAAATCACGTTGGCGCACCAGACGCAAGATTGTATCGCGGCTGGCTTTGAGATGAAGCTGTTTACTGACGCGTGCGCCAGCCTGCCCTCCCAGAGCAAATCCGAGCATCTGCAGTGTTTGCTGCAGCCGGATCGTCCGCTGGGCATGGGGAAGTGCCAAGAAAGGAAACCTCTCCGCAAAGATTTTGCGCTGACACGTCTTTTTTGGGCAAAAGAAGCGACGGACTTCTACCAGCAAATGAACAGCTCGTTCGCTGCTGGGAAGGTCATGTAAATGACGGATGTAACGACTTTGCACCCGTTTGGCCACCATACCGCAACACGGACAAGCGGCTGTTTGGGAAGCAGATCGCAGCGTCACCGTGATCTCATCGGCGACCTGAACCTGCTCTACCATTCCGTCAGAAAGATCTGGGAAAATCACCATGGGAGACACTCGAAGAAGCGAAATGGGTAATGAAGGCAGGGAAGATTGTACCTTCTATTTTATCACATTTATGATCAGCGAGGTTGCGTAAGAGTCATTTTATGGTCTTTCCTACAAAGAGCACGCGACTGAATGATTTCCTCTCGAATCAGCGGCTGTAGCTCTGCTGTCTCAAATGGACCTATCAGGCCAACGAACTACTTTGCTATTTTGACTCATAAGCTATCCGGCCAGTCATTGACCCATAATGCGTATGAGAGGTGAGGAACAATTACCCGAAAATCTTTTTATGCCTCAGACATTACTGCTAGGGCAAGCTGGAGCGCGGGCGATGCCGCCCATGTCTGAGGTGGGGCGAACGCTGTGCGCCGAGAGCGACGGGTACTGCATTGATGAGCGTTACTACAGCCCCGTCGCTCTCGCTCTTCGAGTCTACCCACCTCAGGCAAGGGTCCGGCCTGGCGGCATCGCTTGTTCCGCATTCCGGCTTGCATGAGCATGCTGGTTCCGTCACCATGCGTGCCTCAAGCTCAGAGGATGCTTGATGAGCCTACGGCTCGACCTGAACAATGTGGTTTGTGGCATGTTCCTTTCTAATTGGACGATAGTGACCATTACGATGGCTTTTATGGAGGTCTGGATCATAAAGGATCGGCTCCGGTGGCTCTGTTCCAGGAGGTAAATGACTGAGCATCTCATCATCTTGCTTGAGCAAGGCATAGATGAGGGTAATCAAGCGTCCGATTACATGGCCAATGGCCTTTCCCTTGCCTTTGTAGGTCTGCGTTCGCTCATCATACGTACAAAGCCGGGGAACCAGACGCTTGTACAAACTGGCCCACTCTGTCTCGCTCTTCACTGCATTCCACGCGACCAGATACATTACCTTCTTCATCTCACGAGATCCCCCTCTCGTAAGACTTGCCCGGTCAAAGGAAACTCCTGTTTGTGCTCTCTTTGGTGCCCATCCGAAATACGCTTTGAGATGCCCTGCGTCTTCAAAGTTGGCAATATGGCCAATCGTCGCAAGGATGGCTGCAGCATACATGGGGTAAATTGGAGGTATTGAGAGCAGAATTTGTCCTTCTCGACTGTGCTCAACGATTTGGGCGATCTCCAGGTCCAGCCGCTCTATATGTTCTTGAATGAGACGCATTTCCTTGATGAGCAAATCTTGTTCAAGCAGGAGACCTCGTTGGCGTGCGAGATTCTTGGTCCCAATGCTTTGGGCAGCAAGCTGCTGGAGGAGAAGCAGTTGTGTTTCAGAAGGATAACTCTTCTTCCTCACCTCACGTAAGGCGATCAGGCTCGCTGTCGCCACAGCGTGTGGCGTCGAAAACTTTTCTCGCAGATCCAAGGCGGTCGGTAAGTTCGGGTTTTTAAAGACCTGCGTTAACTCGGGGAAAAGCTCATCACAGATGGCTGTGAGCTTGTTTTTTCTTTGCGTGGCCTCAATGGCCAATTCATACCGATGACGCATCAATCCTTTGAGTTGTGCAGCAGCTTCCGAGGGAGGAACGGCACGTCGGACCACCTGCAATTTGTTTTCTACCTGGACCCCTAACGCCAATTGATTGTACAAGTGATTTGCCAGGCCAAGCGCATCTCGCTTATCGGTTTTGAGTATCCCTCCCTGGCGGTTCTGGACGTGCATCACATAGACGGGGATATCCAATTCGAGCAGATAGTGTAACAAGGGACGATGATAGTGGCCCGTTTGCTCCATCACGATGAAGCAATGTTCTAACGGACAGTAGGAACGAATGCGCTCGACAAAGGCCCGGAAGCCCTCTCGTGATTGTTCAAAAACAAAAGCGGGGCAATGCTCGAAGTGCTGATGACGTTCCAGGAGGGTTTTCGAGATGAAGCCAGCAACATGCTTAAACTTTCCGATATCCACCCCAATGTAGACGGACTCCTGCAGAAGCATGGGCAAGGCATTCAGATTGGAAGGCGCTTTTCTTCTGTTTGCCATGGGATGATCTCTTCCCGCTCGGCTTCCCTACCAGATACACAGATATGGTGGGTGGAGAGGCCAGGACTCGTGGATGTGGCCTACCCAGTTACATACGAAAAGTTGTACTGGCCTTCATTCAAATGCGTATGAAGGATTTCACGCACATCCCCCAATTATGGGTTAAAGGTTTGCTCATAAACGTTCTAAGGTTCTGCGAGTTCTTTTCTGAAGAGAGCTAATCCTCAGAACCTCTCCAGAGAGAATACGTTTGAAAATGGTTTCAAGTCTCAGCTCTCGTATGTAAACGTTCCGATCAGGACAAAGAGATTGTCAAACCACACCACCCTTCTGCCGGCAACGGAAACCCTCCTCCCACCCTCCCAATATATCGGCATTCCATGGTTCACTCCTTCTCACAACACATCGTCCCTTCTCGCGCTTCCTGGTAAATGACTTGAAATGTAGCCGCCTTTTGTCCTCAAACATGCACATTTGCCCTGAATGCTGGTGGTAAATTCACTCAAGGATTGTCAGATTTTGCACTCAAGGATGGAATTTTGATCTGAATCATGGGAATCGACCAGGAAAAAGCTGGTAAAAGCACTCTAGGAGCGGATTGTTACGCACCGTTTTCGTCAATTCGGGCTCCAACAGCCCCAAAAATCCGCTAAGGACATATGGGTGCTCCAGCTCACAAAAACCCTACTGTTAGTGTCAAATACTCATCTCTTTTCTCTGAAAATGAGACTTTGATTACGATACGTTTTTTGACACTCTTCTAATCATGATGCTCATGCTCCCGGAGATGATGTGTTTCTCTGACAAAAAACAGAACCAAGAGTGCCAAAAAAACGGTCGATTGTGATAATCTTCTTCACCACTTCTGTCCACAGAGCATGCCGCCCCCCCGGGCCAGGCTTTGGGCAGCGGACCGAGGATGTGAGCAAGATCGAAGAAGTTTTTTTCACGTCGAAGCCGGTAGAATAGGAATACGTGCACATGGGAGTTGCATCTCTGCTCACCAGAAGTCATCCTGAATGCGCAGCAGGGAAAAGAAAGAAGGAGATATCTATGAAGACACCTGATCAGCACCATTTCGCTAGAGGCCTCGACACTTCCGCACGGCCTGCAGTGGTAGACCGGGCTACCTGGCAGGCGCAACTGGACAAACTGCGGGTACGGGAAAAGGCGCACACCCGCGAAGGCGATGCAATCGCGGCGGCTCGCCGACGACTACCGATGGTGGAGGTGGACCCCACTATCACGGTGATCGGCCCGCACGGACCGGTCACGCTACTGGAGGTTTTCGAGGGGCGAAGGCTTCTGATCGCCTACTATCACATGTGGCACCTCGATCAACCCGCCAGCGGCCAGTGCGAGGGCTGCACCTTCTCCACCACCCACATCAACGAGCTGTCCTATCTCCATTCCCGCGACGTGACCTACGCCACGTTCTGCGAAGGCCCCTACGAGGAGAGTTCGCGCTATCACGACTTCATGGGCTGGACCATGCCCTGGTACTCGGTGCCGCAGGACTCCGTGGACCCGCTGATCGCAGACCGGCACTTCGGCATCCTGGTCAGCTATCTCCGAGACGGTGACCAGGTCTTCGAGACCTACTGGACCACCGGGCGCGGCAATGAAGTGATGGCACCGTCGTATGGGCTCCTGGATCGGACCGTCTACGGTCGGCAGGAGTTCTGGGAGGACTCGCCCCAGGGCTGGCCGCAGCGGGAAGGCGTGATGCTGCTGGACGGCCGCCCGACCGCCCAATGGTCCCGGCTTGCCGCTGGACGCTCCGACGACCTGGGCACCGGGGCTAGCGCCACTGCCCCCGACTTTTGCCAAAACGAGCCGTGACCTCGCGGGATGCGCAACGAGCTGGTGCACCGCCGAAGTTGCCCTCCAGCTCGTTGCACTCTCTTGGGTCTCACTTTTCCAAGGTTTTTTGCTACTCAACCCTTTCCCTCATAACGGAAAAAAGAAGGACCTCTTTTCCACTTCCTCTTGCCGTGAATTTACCAACGTCGTGTGCTGAAATCCGCTTCCAGAGCCGTATTCCCAAACTCGAACCTGTGGATTCCAATCCTTCGCATCAAAATTCCACCCTTGAGTGCAAAAAACGTCAGCCTTTAAGTGAATTTACCAGCTGGCTCTGCCCACGGGATACGCAACGAGATGCAAGCAAGCTAGCAGCGAGATAGATCTTCACAGAAGAGGAGGGCCTCCTTCGTGGATGTTTTGAATCTCCTCCAATTTAACTTTGAACTTCTTTTCTGTCTTACTGACTTGATTGGGTTCTGTTGCAAAAAATACGGAGGAAACAAAGAGAGTGTGAATTCCCCTCAATCGTACTTAGATTGCCACTCCAAATAGCTTGGCAACCAGCGCAATCTGGCTTCTCACATCACCTTTTCCTCCTCCTTGCAGTTGCCCTTTGCGTAGCATGTTCATCACCTCATATCCTTGGAGTGTTCGCCACGCTGTCTCGAACGAGAAAAAGCCCATCCCCGGCTTCGTCAACCGTTTGATGCGCGCGATGGTCTTGTTCGATGAGATTGTTGAGGTATTTGTTTACTTCTTGCAACACAACCGGAATTTTTGTCTCAGTGCTCACATTGGAGGGCAACTGTTTACATTGGAGGGCCAAATCCGCTCACTTCGGAGGGCATTTACCACCAGCAGAAGCGAGTAGGACACTTGAGGAAACCGCTCAGGGAGTGATTTCCTCCGCTCGACAGTTGTAAATTGAGGAAAGAGAAAGGATGCTCTCAAGAGGTGTCAAGTATCCTTTCGGTCAGTTTCCATCGACTTATATGTTTACACGCTTTTGTGGAGGACTTCGTAGCGTACAAGGATGTTATCGGAGTCTTCCCAACTGCGGACTTCGAGAAGCCGAAGCGACGCGGGAGGCTTGCCCACGAAGACTGGGACTCCTTCGCCTAAGACAACGTGGCCAATCATCAGATGGATCTCATCCACCAGATCGTGCGCCAGCAGATCGTTCCAGAGGGTCCTACTGCCTGTAATCAAAATATCTTTGCCTGGTTGGCGTTTGAGTTCGGCAATCTGCTGGTACGCGTCCGCACGCCTGATGATGCGGAAATTGGGCCAATTTCCTGTCAGCGTATCTGAGACGACGATGTTGTTGACGGACTTGCTCTCCTGTATGATCTCCCTCTGTTCGTCCGTCCACTCATCAGAATCTGGGTTCTCGGCGACCTTGGGCCAGTAACCGTGGAACAGTTCGTGGGAAACACGGCCCACAAGAAACGTGTCGGCTGTACGCAGCAGTTCGGCGTTATAGCCGTTGAAGGCTCTGCCGCCCATCATTGGGAACATGACCGAGACATCGTTGCCTGGCCCTGTGTGATACCCATCCAGTGAGATGATGTTGTAGACAATAATTTTCCGCATGAGAATGCCTCTTTATTTCTTCTTTAAATCCGGACGATAAACGGCGAGGATGTTGCCTGAACCTTGCCAGGTGCGTGTGCTGAGGAGTTTGAGTATCACCGGCGGGCGACCCACGAACAACGGTGTCCCCTCGCCTGCAATCAGTGGGAAAATCGTGAAGTGCAGTTCGTCGACCAGGCCATGAAGGAGCAGATCATTCCAGAGCATACGGCTTGCAAACATGAATATGTCTCTGCCTGGCTGCTGTTTGAGAGCGGCGATCTCCTGGTAGGTATCTGCTCGTTTGACGATGCGCGTATTCTCCCAAGGAGCTAACTCCTCGCTGGTGAGATGATCCGAAATCACAATTTTCTCGATGGATTTGATCAGCCCTGCAAATTCACGCCTGATTACGGTGGAGTGAGGATCATTCGGCACCCCCGTCCAATACTCCTTATTGCCTAAAAATGATGTGCGACCACTTAACAACAGGGTATCGGCTGCACGCATCCGTTCCGTATTGTAGTGATCGAAGGTCTGATCCCCATTGTAGTCTTCGTGGAAGTAGTCAAAGAGTACACCCACGTTTCGATCCTTCCCTTCGTAATAGCCATCCAAGGTGGTGAGGTTGCTGACGATCAGTTTCCGCATGATATTCCTCCATTGACGTCCAATTGAGCCGTTCATACAACGATTATAGCTTTCAACCCATGGTCCTGTGATCCACCTAAAGGCGTATTCAGCAGCGGAAGTGGTGGTATTGAGGTGGTAAAGGCGTTAGAGCAGATTGAGTTTCTTGGCCTGGATGATGGCCTGTGTGCGATTGCTGACAGTGAGCTTGCCGTAAATACGGCGGGTATGCACTTTGACGGTCGCAACAGAAATGAACAACTTTTGGGCAATCTCGGCGTTCGAGCAGCCAGTGCCCAGGTGGTGGAGGACCTCGAACTCGCGTGGGCTGAGTGGTTCGAGCAGAGGTTGGCTCATTTCCTTCATTTCTATGAGTGTGGGGGGATCCTGAAGTGCTTCAGTGATAGCCTGTTCAAGCGTCATGATATTCCCAGCGGCCCATGCGGCATGAAAGGCTTCCTCGTCTAGTTGGGTACGCACGGCAGCAACGGTCGTGTCAAAAACATCCAGAAGAGGGGATAAGCGGGTATTGTAAGAACCCGATGCGAGGGCCGCTTGTACGGCTCCTAGCAATCTTGCGGCTCGATCCTGTTCGCCGTGTCTGGCAGCGAGGCTGCCTATTCCCGCCAGCGCGAAAAGAGCGAGGTTATCGCGTATTCCTAATGCTCGTTCAAGGAGCAGGGTTTCGTGAAAGAGTGCCTGGGATCGCGCAAAATTTCCTTGAGATCGCTCAGCCTCAGCCAACATCACAAGCGGGTGTGCCCTCCCACGCACGTCTCGTATTTCTTCGAAGAGGGCGATGCTTTCCTGATACAGCGGGATCACTTGCTTGGGATGATGCTGGTGGATCCACAAAACGACTCCCCTAAAGCAAAGATCCCAAGCAACAGCATGCTTATCTCCCGCCTGCCGATCATTCTGCAAGGCTTGTTCTAGCAGGCAAGCTGCATACGCGTGCTTATGGTGGCCAATAGCGCAACCAGCAAGCCGCCTGAGTGTATGACTCAGACCTAAAGCGTCTTGCAGTTCCCAGAATAACGCCAAACCCTCTTCGAGCATCGCCAAGGCGTGGTGACTATCTTGCTCCGTGAAATATGCGGCGCTAGAAAGCGACCAAGCCAGATTCCACCGGTCATGTGTCGAACGAGCCAAGTGCAGGGCCTCTTGTATCCATAGTGTTGCCTGTGGCTCATAGGCAAGTTGACCTGCGAGTTCACTGGCGCGATGGAGCGCTTTGGCGCGTACTGAGGGCGACACATCACGGCTTATGGGTAAGAGTTTGTTGAACCAGGTCACTCCTTCTTCGAGGTGCCCACGTGTCTCCCACACCCAGCGGAGCGCCGCAGCGATACGCAGCCCTATTTCAACTTTCTTCGTGTTTATCGACCAGGCGAGCGCTGCCCTGAGGTTGTCCATCTCAACTTCCTGCCGGTCATACCAGATGACCTGTTCGCGACCATAGGCATGGGCTTCCCCCGCCTCAGCCAATTCCAGAAAGTAGTCCAGATAGCGCTGAGTAGTCGTGCTGATTTCACAAGCCTCGGCGAGTTTTTCGCCAGCATATTGCCGAAGCAGTTCGTGCAAATCGTACCGACCAGTGGAGTCCATCCGCAGCAGTGATTTGTCAGCCAGTCCCGCCAGCACGGTCAGTGTTGCCCCAGCTACTGCTACTGCTGCTGCTCCATCAAAGCCACCGCGAAAGAGCGAGAGTCGCATGAGGACCGCTTGCTCATCAGCCGACAGCAAACTCCACGACTGCTGAAAGACCACGCGCAGGCTGCGATGACGTTCGGGCATGTTGCGCAAGGGAGTGGTCAGAAAATCGAGATTATTGGCCATACGCGCCGCAATCTGTTCGCAGGACATCACATGCAGCCAACTGGCAGCTAACTCCAAGCCCAGCGGCATCCCCTCTACTTGGCGGCAAATCGAGAGTACGGCGTGAACATGATCGCTGAGCACAAAATGGGGCCGCACCTGCCGTGCGCGCTGAACAAACAATTGCACCGCACCATAGTGTTCCGCTGAGTCCGCGACCGGTGCTGCCGGATAAGACAAGCCATCCAGCGGAAAAACCCACTCTTCGCGCAGATTCAGTCGTTCGCGCGAAGTGACTAAGATTTTCAGGTGAGGTGCAGCTTGCAGCAGTTCAGTCAAGCATCCAGCCGCATCCAAAAGATGCTCGAAGTTATCCAGGACCAGCAACATCTGTTTGTCGCGCAAATAACGCCTAATTTGGAGAAGGGGTTCTTCGGGGTCCAAAAAGGGGATCTCGAGCGTAGCGCCAATGGAGGTCGGCAAGAAATCCGGTGAATCAATCGAGGTGAGCGCCACGAACGAAACACCATCAACAAAATGAACCTGTTGGCTAGTGGCAACTTGGAGGGCAAGACGCGTCTTGCCGATGCCACCAGAACCAACCAACGTCAGGAGTTGGCAAGTCGGATCGGTCAATAACCCCGCGATCTGCTTCAGTTCACGGTCACGACCAATGAAAGCCGTGGACGGTTGTGGCAAATGAGCAGGACTCATCTCTTTCGCTTTCCCCTTGTTATGCGAGCACCGCTACGTTTACAGCATGGAGCGGCGATTGGATATTCTCGGTATTGATAGTCAGCACTTGTGGCTGACTATCAATACATTTCTTAAAAGGTGCAAATGCAACGGTCGCTCTCTTTTCAGGTTTCTCTTGCTGTAAATGTGGAAATTATGTGAGTCTTCCGCAGGTTTGGTGAATTGGCGATTGCGGAGACATTGCGCCAATTTGGCAAAGAGCCAATGGCGTTCAAGGGCATAAGTCATGTAGGCAGTATGAGACATAATCTATAACATACAGGAATGCGAATAACCACCCGCAGAGGAACGCAGCGAGCAGGCGAATGGGTACCTGAAAACGCGACATATCCTTGTTCTCCTTTCTTTCCGGGGGATGATTCCTGGGTGGACGAGATAGTATCTCCACGTTTAAGACGATCAAGCGGAGCCGCGCGTCACTCCCATGGCCTTTGAGGAGGAGAAGCCTCGGTTATGTTCCTGTTTCTCGCTCTTGATGCGCATCCTGGCTACTAATATGAAACCCTGTCGTCGTTCTCAGATTTGGTAGAAAACACGCTGGCGTAACTTTGTAAGGCGATAAATGGTTAGGCAAAAGCTGCTCAGTTTTCGGTTCTGCCCACGGGATGCGCAACGAGATGGCAGCAAGCGAACAATGAAATAATGGAAGAGTTTGTTGGGAGCAGACAGGGATTCCTGCCCCTCAAGATCAGCTCAGAGGGAAGATGGCATCTTGCTCAAATTACCTGTTTGTAAGCTCATTCCTCCTGTATTACTTGATGGCGAGAAAGGCGGGGACGCCTGCGACGGTCACACGCAGTTGCGGTGGCCCCCACCAGGCATTACAGGCGAGCCGGTCGGGCCACCTCCAGCGGTAATGCGAACGCACTTCACGAGGGGGACGTGGTGGTGGAAAAACCTTCTCAGGACACTCGACAAGCGCGATGATCTCAGCGTGTTGACGACGCCAATGGATGGTCCAGGTGCGGCGAAGCGCTCGACCTGCGACATCCACCCATCGTATTGGTCCGAGAAGGACAGGCTTTTGCTCACACACAACCGAGGTAGGTGGGGGCAAGAGGCGACGGACAGCGCTAACCCGTCGAGCACGATTGCCTTTGGCTCCTTTTGCCAGACATTGTTCTCGTAGAGGTGTATTGCTGGATGGTTTGCCAGTCCTCAGTATGTTCTCGTTGAACCCGCTTGCGTTTGGGCACCGTGCTCCCTCCAACACGATGAGATAGGCTGATACATCAATCGTACCTGGATTTTCCCCCATTTGCAAGCCTCCGGGCATTTTTTGCTCACGTTGCATTGACCACATAAGTCAAGTATGTTATGGCGAGGTGTCAAATACCGCTATCAGCGGAGCAATGATGGTATTACTATCCACTTGATGAGGATCTCAATAAAATGTGCGCATATCCTGACAACTTTCGTTATAAGGGACTCAAGAATAATTAATGATCCCAGATAGCTGACAGGTTTTATTAACTCTACCTGAACCTATTTTGAGTTTCTTATGGAAGCATGGTGCTGAAAGTTGTGGTTGATTGCGGCGCGAATGGTGCATGCAAGCGATTTCAGGTATTTGCGCCTCACCTCCCATACGCCTTATGAGTGTGTCAGATCCGCTTTTCATGTCATTTATCACCAGGGTCGTACTCTATGCGCCTCTCCCCTTGTTTTTGCTGAGAAGTATGACGATATGCCTGTGGCGAAATACGCAGAAAACGCTGGAAGTGCAAGCGCAACGTCGCTGCTGAATGAAAACCACAGCACGGAGCAATCTGCTCAACGGGCTTGTTGGTCGTTTCCAGAAGACGCTGAGCCAGCACGATGCGCTGTTGAAGTATCCATTGATAGGGAGTCATCCCCAGGGTCGCATGGAGAGGAACAACCATCCGCCGTGCGACAGCCGCGGCAATTTCAGCTCCGTAATCCTGGCGCACAATATAGAGAGACAGGTCGATAGCCGCTGCTGTTCCTGCAGCCGTCAACACCTGGTTATCATCGACATAGAGCACGCGGGGATTGACCTGGACTTTCGGATAGCGCGCAGCCAGTTCCGCAGCCCAGGCCCAGTGGGTCGTGGCCCGACGCCCATCCAGCAATCCTGCGGCAGCCAGGAGGAAGGCTCCTGTGCAAAATGAGATCACACGTGTGCCACACTGATAAGCCGTGCGCAAAGCCTCCAGCAAATCGTCTGGCGCGGCCATGGTACGAAAACGAGGAGAACTTGTGGAGCTATAGCTAGGCAGAACCTCACCTGGGTGAATAGAAGGTGGTGGCACAAGAGTGCGACAAATGTCTTGCCATTGGCGAGTAATCAAACGATCTAGGTACTCAACGAGGTTGCTCACCACGTGAAAACGATCAGCCACTTGAACCGCCTGGGGAACCGCTCCACCAAATCAGTCGGAGAACCCATTTATGAGTCATTCCGAGAGTCACGGGCTTCTTCACTCTAGAGTGAAGAAGCCCGTGACTCTTCACTTGTGTTCATTCGACAGCCCTCAACAAATCTGCTTTTGTCCATACCGGCAGAATATGTCACATTTCGCTCCCCTCGTTTGTCTTCTTTCTGAGTGGGCTGAGGGCAATAAAATGATATAGAGAAAGAGGAGGTCACACTGTGTTTCGGTGAGAGCTTTGAAGCATTGGCTGAGAGGATCGAGTACGCTTGCCGGCAGCTTAGGGTTCCCTAACACCATCGTACTGATCATCTCACCGCAGCGATTCGCCAAATGCACCGCAAAGAAACCCAAGAGGAGTGGACTGCTCGCTATCAAGCCTTAATGGATCATTACGGGATGTAGCCCACCTGAGAGTCCCAATCGGCAAACTGAGTTACGCGAGATGTTAGAGCAACTCAATCTGGGTGGAATGGTGGCTATCTTTGCCGAGATTGCTCTGTGGGCGGACAAAGATCATCTACCCATGAAGCGTATTTGTAGGAACTCGCTGTTTACGAGTGAGACCTACGCACTCAGCGCCGGACGACGCGGGTGTTGAGCGCCAGTGGGTTACCTGCGGAGAAAACCTTTCGCACCTTTGATCTGAGCAAACTGCCCAATACCATCCAGGCACACATCGCGATGAAATGGAGGTGTTGTTTACCTTTTTTAGTGAACGCTATGAACGCAAATCCATCATGCTCTCAACCAATCTCGTCTTCAGTGAATGGGAGAGGATCTTCAAACATCCCGCGAAGGCCTTGGCGGCTATCGACCGCATCGTGCATCATTTAGTGATCCTGGGCCTCATGGAAATCGAGAGTTACCCAGATATGGAGGTGACCCTGTTTCAACAGGTTGTGTTGCAAGAATGAAGGTGTGATGATAAACTCTTCTTTATTTGAAGCGGAGCAGAGGAGTTTGCATCATGATCGAGCAGAATCTGTTTAAAGGGCGTCATTTCCAGACCAACATCATTCTTCTCTGTGTGCGCTGGTATCTACGGTATGCGTTGAGCTACCGTGACCTGGAGGAGATCATGCTCGAACGGGGTCTGCACGTCGATCATACGACGATCTATCGTTGGGTTCAGTCTTATGCTCCTGAGTTGGAGAAACGCTGCCGTCCCCACCTGAAAGCCTGCAATGACTCCTGGAAAGTTGATGAAACGTACATCAAGGTCAAGAAAGTCTGGTTTTACCACTACCGGGCCGTTGACTCTGAGGGGAACACCCTCGAGTTTCTCTTGAGTCCAACGCGTGATACAGAGGCGGCTACCCGTTTCTTCCTTAAAGCGTTGCGTTCCACCATTGATGGAACTCCTCACGTTCATCCAGTCGAGGAACAGAAGGCCAGCCCACAACTGCGACTAACCCCGTCACATCAGTTCCTCGAGTAATCAATGTTGATAAGAACGCAGCTTATCCCAAGGCTGTTGCCAACCTGAAAGCCGCTAAAGTCCTGTCTGAACATGTGGAATTGAGGCAGGTGAAATACCTCAATAATCTCATCGAACAAGACCATCGCTTCATCAAACAGTTGACAAAACCTGGAATGGGCTTTTTCTCCTTCGAGACGGCCTGGCGAACCTTACAAGGATACGAGGTGATGAACATGCTGAGAAAAGGGCAACTGCAAGGCGTGGCAAAAGGGGATGTGAGAGGGCAGATTGCGCTGGTCGCCAAGCTGTTTGGAGGGGCAGCCTAAGAATGTTTGATAGGACCGCTCACGCTCCATTTCTTTTCTTCCTATTTTTGCAACACAACCATCCGCAGTTGCGACAGGCTTGCGAGCCGCAGAGAGGAAGAATCTGCTGATCATCGGTGCCAGCGCCCGTCAGTGTCTCGAGGCAGGGCTGATTGACGAGATCCTCGTGCATGTAGCGCCCATCTTGCTCGGTGATGGTGTCCGCTTCTTTGCCCGAAGCAGCATGCCCCGTGCCGGGACACCACCAGGGATGAAAGAGGATATACTGGAGAAATCGCGGCCAGGTGAGAACGGACGCCCAGTTATGAACATGAGCGTGAGCCCGAAGCTGTCTCCAGGTACCCGTTTGCACCGCCAGTTGTCGCTCTTTTCCAGAAGCACGTAGAGGAATCTAACCTCACAGGCCGGGTACTTCCTGGTCGCTGATCGCTAACCATTGACCACAGCGTATCAGAAGGAGGAACCCTGATGGAAGTCCTGTATCGAAGCTGTTGCGGGATTGATGTCCACAAACAATTTCTGGTGGCATGTTTGCTCGCTGTCGATGAGAAAGGACAGCAACACAAAGAGCTGCGGCGCTTTTCGACGATGACGAGTGAATTACTCTCGTGCGTTGACTGGCTGAAAACAGCGCGGTGCCAGGCCATCGCGATGGAGTCAACCGGGGTGTATTGGAAGTCCCCTTTCAACCTCATGGAAGGGCACTTTGAGCAGGTCATGATTGTCAATGCCGAACATCTCAAACGCGTTCCAGGTCGCAAAACCGATAAAAAGGATGCGGAGTGGATCGCCGAACTCTTGCAGTTTGGGCTCCTCAAACCCAGCTTTATCCCGTCACCCCAACAACGAGAGCTTCGTGATCTGACCCGTCTGCGCACAACTCTGATCGCCGAGCGAACCCGGCTGGTGAATCGGCTCCACAAAACGCTGGAAGATACCAATCTGAAGCTCTCGTCCGTGTTGACGGATATCATGGGGAAATCAGGACAGCAGATTCTCTCGGCTCTCCTTCGCGGAGAGGAAGATCCAGCCGTGTTAGCAGATCTGGCTCTGGGACGTGCGATGAGCAAACGTGACGCGCTGGCACAAGCGCTGCGTGGACGCCTGAGGGACCATCACCGCCTCCTCTTGCAGGAACTGCTCTCCCTGATCGAGCGACATGATCGGGGAATTTCGCGCCTGGACAGGGAGATTGAGGAGCGCTTGCGCCCTCAGGAGGCGTTGATTCAGCGGCTCGATGCTATTCCTGGATGTAGCCGTCGAATCATCGAAGTTCTCCTGGCTGAGATAGGCTCGGATGTGTCTCCTTTTCCGGATGCCGCTCACCTCGCCTCCTGGGTGGGCATTTGTCCTGGCAATAACGAGAGTGGAGGCAAACGCAAAAGTGGACGCATTCGCAAAGGCAATCGCTGGATCAAAGCGATGCTGGTTCAAGCCGCCAATGCCGCCGCTCGAACCAAGCACAGCTATCTCTCGGCACAGTATCATCAGATTGCTGCTCGTCGTGGCAACAAACGTGCTGTCGTGGCGGTGGCTCACAGCATTCTGGTGATCTACTATCACATGCTCACGACTGGTGAGCCCTATCAGGAAAGAGGAGCAAACTACTTTTCGGAATTAGATCGCAAGCATGCTGAGCGACGGGCAACCAGGCAGCTTGAACGGTTGGGATATCAGGTGACGCTGACCCCTACTCAGATCGCTTAATCCTGCTTCCAGCATACGAGCTTGCGGATGAGGTTCTCTTGGGTCACTTGACCCACAGGGGGGTGTTTTTGTCTCTTTCTCCAGCTCTTTCAGAGGAAAGGCGGGCGAACAGGTTGCCTTAGAGACGATAGCCGTCTCACAAGCCGAGCAACTGACCACCCTGCGTTTCCGCGTGAGAAAGGCATGAACAGAAGCAACAGATGGGGGATGAACGCACCTCTCCGGCCAAGGGCACGCTCGCCATAGAGAGACCAGTTCCAAAACCTGGCATAGCAAAATGGCTCCGTACTTTTCATATAAAATGGCCCTTGTAGGAAGACCATTATCATTCTATAATTTTGCCAGGTAAAGCACTTCGGAGCCTCATGCAGGCACATATCCATTCAGAAGCTCCCCTTTAGCTCAAGACTTCTCGGCGTCTGCGGCATTTCGTAGGGTCATGTGTCGGTCCTGCTGGAGAGATCAGCCTGGGAATGCTCTGGAAGAATGAGGAAGAACAAGGAGACATGTAAGAGATGAAAGCTATTCGCCTATATAGTCAGAGCGGACCCGATCAATGTGTGTTCGAAGATGCACCGAAACCTCAGCCAGGAGTGGGAGAAGACCTGATTCGTGTCCATGCGACAAGTGTGATGTGGCAGGAACCGACCTGGTCGGAAACCTGGAAAACACCGGCTGGTATCGAACGTCAGCATCCCATACCAGGTCATAATGTTTCTGGTGAGGTCGTTGAAGTGGGGTCCGGCGTCACTGGTATCGCCGTAGGAGAGGCTATCTATGCACTCACCGAATTTTGGCGGGATGGCGCGGCTGCGGAGTACACTGTCACACGCGCGACTGATGTGGCGCTCAAGCCACGAACCCTTGAGCACCTCCAGGCAGCCGAAGTCCCCCTGGTTGGACTTGACAGGAGCTACAGGCAACCTATGCGGTGTGCTGGCCGCTAGAGGATGATGAGTACGGATAACCGTCACGATTAAAGAATAATACAAGGAGATAGATATGACCACGGCAAGTACCGAAAAAAATCCCTCGACTGGCCTGACCGTCGAAGTATTTGGACCCACTGTCGAGTTTCTGACAACGGAAAGTGGCTTCAGCGTGTTAAAAGGGGTTGTCCCACCAGGCGTCTTTGTTCCCATGCATAGTCACCCTGATGTGGAGGACTTTATCGTTATTGCTGGTGAAATGCAGTGCCTTAAACAAGAGACAGAAAGCCACGAGTGGATCACAGCGAAAGTAGGGGATTATATCCACGTGCCTGGGAATGCACGGCACGCATGGCGCAATGCCTCCAATGAGCCAGCAATCCTGCTCATCATCACAACCAATAAGATGGAACAATTCTTTAGAGAGTCGGGAAGATCGATAGATGGTACGCTTCAGCTACCCACACCGGAGGAACTGGGGAAGTTTGCGGCTATCAGTGCCAAATATGGTTATTGGATTGCTACCCCAGAAGAAAATGCAGCAGTCGGAATACACTTTAGTTTCTAGTTTATCGCGTAGACATGGGGTAGAGCCACATTAAATGGTGACGACATCCTTATTCAAGTTCATTTTCACAAGTTTTTCTGCGTTCTTCACCAGATCGTGTGGCTCTATCAGTTTCTGGAGTCAGCAGGTAAAAGGAAAAACTTCATGAGTACATATCTACTGATTCATGGAGCTTGGCATGGTGCATGGGTCTGGTACCATATCGCTCCGTTACTTCGAAAACAAGACCATAAGGTGATTGTTCCTGATCTGCCCGGATTTGGCCGAGATCGTAGTATATCTCCATCTACTGGAACGTTGCGTATCTATACCGACCATCTCAGTCACATCATTAAGGAACAAAACGAACCTGTTATTCTTGTGGGTCACTCGATGGGTGGCATTGTTATCAGCCAAACAGCAGAAGAATGCTCGGAGTCAATTCAAAAGCTCATTTACCTCGCCGCCTTCCTTGTTCCCAACGGCACGACCTTACAGGAACATGCGCAAAAAGATAAGGATGCTATTATACTTCAGAACACGTATATTAATGAAACACAAGGCGTGAGCGAAATTCCTGTAGAGAGAGTAGCCGACCTCTTTTACCATGATTGTCCCGAAAGCGATATTACGCTGGCCCAAATGCTTCTCGGGCCAACTCCCCTGGAACCTTTTTCTGCGATTGTCAAGACAACTGATCGCTTTGCTCGTATCCCGCGTTTCTATGTGGAAACTCTCCACGATCGGGCGAATAGCTTGTATATGCAACGGTATATGCAACGAAACCTTCCCTGTGAGCGCGTGTTCTCTTTATCAACTGGTCACTCTCCTTTTTTCGCAGCACCTAACGAATTGGCAGAGATACTCTTGTCGCTTGCATAGCGACAGGCGGGGAGACTTCTGACATTCTTGGGCTTTAACCTGCCGCAAGCCATGGGTTTAAACCCGTGGTGCGGAGTTCACAACCAGCAGAAAGAGCCTGAGCTGCTTTCAGTTCATCGAACGCTTTCGGATAGGCGGCGTTTTTGTCCACGGTGATGACACGCGGAGTCGTAGTATGGGAGGTCCCAAGGGCTTTGGCGAAAAAGCGCTTGGCCGCCTGAGCATCACGAGTGATACTCAGATGGAACTCCAGCGTGTTTCCCTGAGAATCCACTGCGCGGTACAGGTACATCCACACCCCTTTGACCTTGACATACGTCTCATCGACCCGCCAGGAGTCATTGGTGACCTTGAGATGAGGTCGACAGCGCTTCTCCAACTCGGGGGCGTAGTGTTGCCCCCACCGATAGATGGTGGTGTGATCCACCGGAAGTCCTCGTTGCGCCATGATCTCCTCCAGGTCCCGGTAGCTGAGCGCATAGCGCAGATACCAACGCACACAGAGCAAAATCATCTCGGCTTCAAAGTGGCGCCATTTGAACAGGGTTTGCGTCGCCATCATTACTCTCTTCTCATCTTTTGGCTCCATCCTACCAGATGAGGTTCCGTTCTTGCAACACAGCCCGCCATCTTGCCAATGGGAGGAGCGTGCTCGCAAAAAACCAGAACTGTCCGGGAATGCCCAGGGAGCGATCAATCCACAACTGAGCGCTCGCCTCATCCAGACCCTGGATGAGGGGTCCGTCTTCTCCCTCCTACCACTTTAGCATTTCCTGCCAATTGGCTACCTTACCACCTTAGCGACAACACTGGTCAAGAGCGATTCCTGGCCTTTCGCCAGGTAGTGCTCTTTTAGATATACTGTATCTGCTCTCCTTAAAGCCCCTGTATGAATCAAAATCTTTCTTAAATGGCCCCTTTCTTCTACCTGAAAATGGCCCTTTTAACAGGTCCTTTATCAGAGTATACTTCTTGGTGTCAGGAAAAGACAAGAGCACGAACGCTGCATTGCAGAAAGGAGAGAAAACAGTGATAGACAAAGGACAACGCATACAAGCGATCGCCATTCCCGCCTTTGGCGGCCCTGATCAACTCAAGCTTGTGGATCTGCCCGTGCCACCCTGTGGTCCAGAGCAGGTCCTCATCAGCGTCCAGGGTATTGTCAACTCGAGGACAATTGTTGCGTTTATCGCCAGAAATTCTGGAGAAAAGTGGGCGCCGCCCAAAATCTTCTCGGAAGAAAGCCCGCTGAAAGACCTCACATGAAGGTTCAGTGGTGAAACCTCATCAAGAGAAAAATGTACGTTGACAATACCGATATGTTCAGGTAAAGGAGCAGAGAGAGAATGAAAGCAGCATATATTACTGCTCAGCAAGGTGGTCCAGAAGTGATCGAGTATGGGGATGTGGAGCAACCTCACGTTGGTGCCGGTGAGATTTTACTTCAAGTGCATGCTGTTGGTATTTCTCCGCAGGAGCTCGAATGGGTTCCAACGTGGAAGACTGCCGATGGGCAAGAGCGTGCGAAGCCCATCATCATGGGTCATGAGATTTCTGGCTCAGTTGTTGAATTAGGTGAGGGTGTCACAACATTTAACGTAGGTGACGACGTCTATGGACTGAGCAGTTTCTGGAGAAATGGTGCCCAGGCTGAATATACCATTGTCGAACCAGCTGAAATTGCCCTGAAGCCTCGTCGTAGTAGCCACATTGAGGCCGCGACGTTACCACTTTCGGCACTGACTGCCTGGCAAGCATTCTTTGAGCAGGGATCGTTGAAGCGGGGACAGCGTGTCTTGATTCAAGGAGCTGCTGGTGGTGTAGGAAACTATGCTGTGCAGATCGCGCATTGGGCTGGCGCGCAGGTGATCGCAGTCGCATCAGCACGGCAACATGAGTTTTTGCGTGAACTTGGTGCAGATCAGCTTATTGATTACACAACGATGCGTTTTGAAGATGTTGTCAACGATGTTGACTTTGTGTTGGATACCATTGGTGACGATACACAGAAACGGTCATTTAAGGTACTGAAAAAAGGCGGTATCCTGGTTGGTATTGCTGGCGAGCAGGAGAATAGGATCTTTGAGTGGGCGAAGCAATATGAACGGGATGCGAAGTGGTTTATTGTTCGCCCTAACCATGAGCAACTAGCACGCATTACCGAGTTCGTTGATGGAGGTCATATGAAACCTATTGTGAATAGCGTCTATCCATTAGCTCAAACGCGTCAGGCATATGAGCATAGTTTGAGTGGTCATATGCGTGGCAAAGTTGTCATCCAGGTGGTGGAGTAGCTTTATAAAGTATCCCAGTTGGTAAATGTCCTGAAAAGTGAGTACCATTAGAGCTCAAGAGTTCCGCAAGTTGTTCACGTGTGATGAAATCGCTACCAAAGTTACCTTCAGGTCCCCCAGGCCAGGTGAAGGTATTGTCAACTTGACTAGGAGCCTTCTTGAAAGCTGAGCAATATGATACAATACGCCTTATGAAAAAGAACAGCTCAGCTTCTCCTTACAAGGGATATCGCTTCCCGCCAGCGGTTATCAGTCATTGTGTATGGTTCTATTTCCGTTTTTCGCTTAGTTTCCGTGATGTTGAAGAGCTCATGGCAGAGCGTGGGGTTGTGCTCACCTACGAAACCATCCGCCAGTGGTGTCTCACATTCGCCCAAACGTACGCCAATGAGTTGAAGCATCGACGCTCGAGGCCAGGAGACAAGTGGCATCTCGATGAGGACATGCACTTTTTCATAGCTTGTTCCAACCGATGTGACAGAAGAGGGATCATCTCCATTGCATGATATTTCTTGAGGTTCAAAGCGGGAAACATCTTTGCCACCAGGGATGGGGATACGTGAAAGGGAGACAGACAGCATGATGTTCAACCCACAAAGCAGCGAGTCAAGCATGCTCACATCGCGTGAAACGCTCCTCAGCACGCTTGAGACGCTTCCTGATGCGTTGTTTGTCGTCGATGACGCCACAACGATTGTGTATGCCAATGCGAGCGCGCAGACCATGCTAGGCGCATCACGAGAGCAATTCCTGGGGAACCCCTTCTGGCGCGGTGCTCCACAACTCGTGAGCCCCTCACTCTACCAGGCCGTCCAGAAGACCAGACAGACCCGAGCACCAAGCGAAGTGGAGTATGTGTCTCCCGTGACGGGGACCTGGCTGCACGTGCAACTCTCTCCCACGCTTGGGGGACTCACCTTGCAGTTCCACGAAGTGAGAGCACTAGCCCGACGCCAGGAGATAGTTCCCCTCAGCGAACATCTCTCCATTGAGGACCTGGATGGCTTGTTTAGCAGGATCGGCGTTCTGACCCCCAAGGGGATCGTCTTGGAGATCAATGAGGTCCCCCTGGCGGAGGCGCGTGTCCGACGCGAGGAGGTCATTGGTCACCCACTCACCGAAACCCGGTGGTGGTCCTTTTCTCCGACCAGTCAAGAGCAGCTGCGTGCCGCCATCGCGCGAGCCAGCAGCGGTGAAACCGTGCGGTTCGAGGCGGTCATTCACCCCAGGGAAGGCCTGGACCGCCACCTGGACGTCGCGATCACCCCCCGCAAGGATGCAGATCACCATATCGCGTACCTCGTCATCGCCGGCATCGACATCACCGAGCGCAAGCGCGCCGAAGCAGAAATCCATGCCCTCATCGATGCCATCCCCCAGCTGGTCTGGACCACGCAACCGGACGGCTCTCATGACTTGTTTAATCAACGCTGGCACGACTATACCGGCCAGAGCACCGCAGAGGCCCAGGGGGAGGGATGGATGCAGTGTCTGCATCCTGAAGACCGGCCACGCGTCCGCTCCGCGTGGCAGCGCGCCGTCCAGACCGGCGGGGTGTATGAAACGGAACTGCGCCTGCGCCAGAACACAATCGGGGAGTATCGCTGGTTCTTAGCCCGCGCCATGCCCATACGTGATGACACCGGCCAGATTCTCAAATGGTTTGGTACCAGCACCGACATTGAGGAGAAGAAACAGGCTGAGGAAGCCTTACGAGCGAGTCAGGAACGCGCGAGCGTCCTGATGAACTCCAGCATTATCGGGATCTTTTTCGCCGAAGGTGAGCAGATTGTGGACGCCAACGACACCTATCTGCGCATGACTGGCTATACCCGGGAAGATTTGTGTGAAGGGCACATCAACTGGTTGCGCATGACGCCTCCAGAGTATCTGGCTCGCACTCAGCAAGCGCGTCAGGAACTTGTCATTCAACAATTTGGAACCCCTTATGAGAAAGAATATGCCTGTAAAGACGGCAGTCGCCTTCCGGTGGTCGTGGGAGTCGTGGCCTTACGACGCGACCCGCAACTCCACACAATCGGCTTCATGCTGGATAACTCGGCACGCAAGGAGTTGGAGCAGCGCAAGGATGACTTTATCAGCATGGCCAGCCATGAACTGCGGAATCCACTCACGGCCTTGAAACTGCAGACCGCCTTGCTGCACCGGCAACTGGATAAGCATGGTACCCTGGATCAGGTTCCGGCACTCTCGAGCATGCAAACCCAGATCAACAAAATCACCCGACTGGTAGAAGACTTGCTCGATGTCTCCAAGATCCAGGCAGGAAGGCTGGAGTACCGGCAGGAATCGGTGGATCTCGATGCCTTGCTGCGGGAGATCGTCGACACCATGCAGCAAACCAACCCGAGCCATACCATTCTGGTACATGGTACAGCAGAGGTCAGCCTGCTGGGGGACCGAGACCGGCTCGGACAGGTCTTCACCAACCTGCTCAGCAATGCCATCAAGTATGCTCCCAGCGCAGAGGCGGTTGAGATGGAACTCTCGGCCTCCAAAGATGCGGTCGTGGTCCAGGTGCAGGATCACGGGCTGGGCATCCCGCGCGAGCTGCACGACAAGATTTTTGACCGATTCTATCGGGTCACAGATCCCAAGCAGAAGGCGATTCCCGGTCTGGGCATGGGGTTATACATTGTGGCGGAGATCGTCAGGCATCATGGGGGAACCCTGATGGTGGAGAGCGAAGTCGGCAAAGGCTCCACCTTCCAGGTGACCCTGCCCAAGAAGAGGGATGGCTGACCCGGGAACGACCTCCACATGCACATCATGTGAGACGATGATGGCGGCAGAAGCCGTGTCGACACGGATGCGCACGGATGCGCGCCGCCATCACGGATCTGTTTCCTGAGGACACCTTCGCTCGTCACGAGCCGCAGGATTCAGGCAGCTTTTCGACGCGTCATGGAGACATAGAAGCCCTCCTTGCGCGTTTTATATACATTAATAGGAGTGTAGCGGAGAACTTGTTGCGGCACCAGTGATCACGTCACAGAGAGAATGTGACACTGATCACAAAGAAGAGTTAATCTTCGTGTGGATACTACGTATCGCGCGAAAGGGGCAGCAGCCGAGAGGAAGGTGGTGCCGTTTTTTGTACAGAAACATGAGGTCCAGAATTGCATGTTTATTTTGAAAGCCATGCATGAGAGTGTGAGAGAGCCTTGAAACCCCTTCAGTCACATAGGACGCGTGCGAATCTTCGTGTCCAGAGACACAGGGGAGAGGAAAAGAGCGAAGCGGTCGAGCCAGCGGCCCAGATAGTATAATGGAAACAGCGAATGAGGTACCGCAGATGGCAACACGTCCACAATCAATCTCATGCCAGGATATCGACCGCTTCGAGCAACTACCGGTAGTTTGTTGCATTGGGATTTTACCCCGTTTTAAACCCACCAAGTGAGAGCAATCTGCGCTCAAATTGCTCAAAATAGACATCCACTATCAGACGCGATTCCCCGAGTCAACAAAGTACCGCTACAGCGATATTCACAAAGATTGAGCGCCCTCATTATTGAGCCCCTCTCTCAAAACCAGAGTGTTCTTCCTGGCAATTATCGTGTGGTGAGATTGAAGTCTCTTTTCTACGACACATATAATGACCTTAGAGTACTGTTCTTTTTCTCAGCTTGCAGCGCAATTGAGTATTTCCGAAAGAAGCTCTGAGGTGGGTAAAAGCTCGCACCATGTCACACAACGCACATTGAAACGGGGGGAACGCCTGTAGGGAAGCCGATTCCTCACTCCCGCTCTTTGAGGATCACACCCCACGACCAGGTGCAACTTCACCAGTTGAAAGCCCTCTGGGAGTCTTTCCCAGAGGGTCTCATGGCGTGTGATCATAACCAGAAGATTGTACGGATCAATGCCGCTGCTTGCAAGCTCTTTGAAGTGGCCTCCGAAGCTCAATGTCAAGGAAAAGACTACCAGCAGTTTCTCAAGCACTACCTACACTCTGGTGAGCCGTTACCATCCGTTGCCTCAGGGCAGTGGCTGATGTACCTCGCTCTTGCTGGGAAAGCAGGAGCTAGCCCACCAGAACAGGCGCTTCTGTTGGATCTCCCTTCCGGGCGCAAGATCTCAGTCTCTGTCCGCTCCTTTCCCGTGGTTGATCAAGAGCGCGGTATGGAAGAAATCGTCTTTGTCTTCCAAGAACGTACGGCAATCTCCCACCTCCAACGTGCCCACGAGTCGATGTTGGACCTGCTCACCGCGATCGCGCAGATTCCTGAGCAGATGGATTACACCTTGCCAGAAGAAACCTTCCTCCTCTCGTCTCCGGTGCTCTATGTGGTCCAGCAGGTAGTGGATATCATCCAGTCTGTCCTAGATTGTCACCGGGTGAATATGCTCGCGTTCGGCCATCGAACGGGCCATCTGTATTATGTCGCAGGAACTGGCTATACCGCTGAACAAGAACAGTACTATCGGGACATCGGGGGATACTTCCATCCCTCAGAAGTGCTTGACGACGCGGCATGGGCTCGCTTGGGCGCCAACCAGGAGGTCGTGATTGCGATGAATCAGGTGCACACCATTGAACGTCTCGGGAAACAGCTGCCTCTTCCGGCGTCTCTTTACCCCGTGTCCCCTGGCTCCGAGACCATCCTGTTACTTCCTCTGTTTCTGGAACAGCAGCGGGTTGGTGTGCTGATGGTCGTCAAAGCGAGTTCGGAAGGAGCATACACGCCAGAGGAGATCGCGCTCGTGAAAGCAGTCACCGCGCAGACCATGCTGCTCATTGCAGGGTATTCACTGTTTTTACGAGCAGGAAGAGAAACAGAAGAAAGCACTTGCCCAGCGCGAAGTGAGTCGCCTGGCGGGCGAATTTCTGACCCTGGCCACGCATGAACTGCGCACCCCACTGACAAGAGTACTGGGCAATCTGCAATTAGCACAGCGCCGATTGCAGACCTACAAAGGGCAGTTCGCTCCTCCGTCTGCTCAGATACGCGAACCCCTTGCCCATGTTCAGCAGCCCCTGGCAGCCGCCTCGCAGAGTGCCCAACTTCAGCAGCGTATCATCAATGACTTGATCGATGATGCGCGTATCCAGACCCATATGCTCACGTTGTCCTTGAACCCTGAGGATCTGGGCACCCTGCTCAGAGAGGTGGTAGCCGGGCAGCAACAAGCTGCGCCAGAGCATACCATCGTACTGGATGCTCCGCCTTTGGAACAAGGCGTGCCTATCCTCGCCGATGCTGAGCGAATCAAGCACGTTCTCACCACCTACCTGACGAATGCGCTCACCTATGCTCCCCCAGGACAGCCTATGGTGGTGCAGTTACGCATTACGGAGGCGCTCGCCCGTGTCTCAGTCCATAACGAGGGATCGGGTATTGCGAGAGAAGAGCTCGATCATATCTGGGAACGCTTCTATCGCGCCAAAGGCAGTGCCGTCCAGCATGAACTGGATCTGAGCTTCGGATTGGCCCTCTATTTGTGCCGGGTGTTCATTGAACAGCATCAGGGGAGCGTTGGGGTGGAGAGCGCTCCTGGTCAGGGAGCCACCTTTTGCTTTACCTTGCCCACCACCCCATCTCCGGGAGCATGACACAAGCTCCTTTGTCATGTAGCTCAATCTTTGTGAATATTGCTGTAGCAGAGAAATAGCAAGATTTACAACAAGTAGGTGGTGCTGACTGCATGCTAGCGCCACCTACTTGTTGTAGATAGAATCTGCAATTCTAGACTCCTTTATCAACTATGATTTTTCTCGACCGCTATGCGTAGAACAGGACAAACGCTTGATGAGCGAGCGCCTCAACACGCTGTGTCAATTCATCGATCTGTTCAATGAAGCCAAGGTCAAAGTCCAGGAGTCTGCACCGGGATTCACGGGTTCTCTTGCTCAAGTTGGTGGAAATACTGGATGACGAACGCTCGAAACTGCTGTGCCGCCTGCGAGAGGTAATGCGTGGTGCGCCAGGCCAGCCTGAGCTGACGCTGACAGCGCGGTTCGGCGATGGGAAGAGCTCGTGCTGCGAGTTGAGAGGTACTGCGTACCATGAGGCGGGGGATAAACGTCACCCCCAGACCAGCCCTGACCAGGCCGCGAATCGTCTCGGTCTCGTCGCCCTCAAACACGATCCTGGGCGTAAAACCCACCTGGCGACAGAAGCGGTCGGTCAGCTCCCGCAAGCTATCTCCAGCCTTCAAACTGATAAAGGGCTCGTGGGCCACTTCGGACAAGTGAATGCTTTTCCGCCCGGCTAGAGGATGTCCGAGCGGCACCACCAGATAGATCTCTTCACTCAGCAAGGGAATCCAGCCAAGACCCTCCTGCCAGTCGGTGTTCTCCTGCTCAAGCGGAGGAGAGATAATGCATAGGTCGATTTCTCCTCGTTCCAATTGCTGCTGCACCGCCTGCAGCGTGCGCTGATGGAAGAGGTGGAAGCTAATGTGAGGATGGAGCTCCTGGAAGGCACCCAGCAGCTCAGGCAAGATCTGGGGCACGATCACGGAGAGTGTAATCTGGCCGGTTGTGTTGCAAAAAAGGAAGCTGATCTGCGACAGTAAAGGAAAACGAGCGAAAGAGGCACGTTATGACAGAGCAGCATCCGTTCAAGTGGAGTCATTTCCAGTCCGACATCATTCTTTTGTGCGTCAGGTGGTATCTGCGCTATTCGCTCAGCTATCGGGACCTTGAAGAGATGATGCAGGAGCGAGAGTTGCATGTCGATCACACTACGATCTACCGCTGGGTGCAACACTACGCCCCCGAACTGGAGAAGCGCTGCCGGCCGTATCTGAAAGCCTGCAATGACTCGTGGCGTGTCGATGAAACCTATGTAAAAGTGAAAGAGGTGTGGATGTACCTCTATCGAGCCGTCGATTCAGATGGCCAAACTCTGGAGTTCCTCTTGCGTCCGACTTGCGACGCCCAGTCCGCCAAGCCTTCTCCCTCAAAGCGCTCGCATCGACTGCTCGTTCGGTTTCTCAAGCGGACACGCTTAAAAAGCAGGCGCCCCAGTCCATAGCTCTGGCTGATCCCACCACCATGTCAGCCCCTCGGGTGATCAACGTGGATAAAAACGCTGCCTATCCGAAAGCGATGGCTGATCTTAAAGTCGCAGGCATCTTGCCAGCATCGGTCGAACTGAGACAGGTCAAATATCTCAACAACCTGATCGAACAAGACCATCGGTGTATCAAACGGTTGACCAAGCCTGGGATGGGCTTTTTCTCGTTCGAGACAGCCTGGAGAACACTGCAAGGATACGAGATGATGAACATGATGCGGAAAGGGCAAGTCAGAGGGGTGAGCAAAGGAGACATCAGCAAGCAGATCACCTTCACCGCCCACCTGTTTGGAGTGGCTGCCTAAGCTGAACAGGAAGCGGAGTTCACACCTCTTGTTTTCCCAGAGTTTTTGCAACGCAGCCTGACCAACCGCCCGATCAGCGAGAAGGCGCAAGACCGCAGGTCTCAGTAGCGAGGTTTCCTACTTCTGTTCCTATTTTACGCCCATGGCCTCGGCTGGTCCAGCCGCAATCCACGTGAAACTGCGGCGACTCAGCCGAGTTCTTGGGCCAGCCCGATGAGAAGTCCTTCAGGTCCGCGGATGTAGCAGAGCCGATACGCGTCTTGGTACTGGACCACTTCGCTGCTGACAAGCTCTGCGCCGTGCTTGCGGAGCCGGACGAGCGTATCGTCGATGTCGTCCACGGCAAACATGACGCGTAGGTAGCCCAAAGCGTTAACTGGGGCGTTCCGGTGATCGGCGACCACAGGAGGCGTGATAAATCGCGAGAGCTCGAGCCGGCTGTGGTTGTCTGGCGTGCGCATCATGGCGATCTCAACGCGCTGGTCGCCTAGTCCAGTGACGCGCCCTGCCCACTCACCTTCTACCATGGCTCGCCCTTCGAGCTCGAGGCCGAGCTCAGCGAAAAAAGAGATAGCGGCATCGAGGGATTCCACCACGATGCCGACGTTGTCCATTCGTTTAAGCGCCATGTGTCCATTCTATAATATGTCGTCCGTCCTGTCAACGAACTCAGACCAGGAGCAGGGCTTTCCAATTCTAATAAACAGAACATTGACCAAGGAGGATAAGATCAAGAGCCTGATCAACATGGGCGTTCAAGTAGCGCATCTGGCGAGCAACATTGCGAACGCCAAGGCGATCCATCAGACTCAATACGGCGCTATTGAGCTGAGCAAGCAAACTGGGAACGGATCCTGTACGGGTTTGACAGCGATCTTCCCCCAAAGTGACATCTCGCCGATGATGCAGCCGATTTTCGATGGCCCAGTGGTCTCTGGCGAGTTGGAGCATGCGTTGGGGAGGAGCCTTGCTCATCGAGAGACTGCTGAGCCCATAGACCACTTCGTGGCGAAGCTTTCCCGTTTTCAGGATGCGCGTCGTTCGTTCGAGGCGAAAGACTTGCTCGATGCCTTCCCAGTCCTTGCGAAACCAATCGTTGAGATCAGGGCTAGAGAGAAGCTGGCGATGTTCCAATCGTCCATGTCCTTTGTCCCAGGTCTCTGCCTGCTTCCAGCGCCGCCGATCAGGGAAAGCGTCCTCAAACAAATCAGCAATATCCTCTTGGAGGGTGGGCTGATTGTCCTTGGCAATGAGGAGATAGTCTCCTCTCAAGCGATGGATCTGCGCACAGAGGTCGCGTTGCGTATGCAGAGCGTCGAGGGTCAAAATGCGTCCACTGACCCATGATGGCGCCAACAAGGGCTTGAGGGCACTGATCTCATTTTCCTTCTCCTGCACATTGCAATGCCAAAGCACGATGCCAGTCGCCATTTCATAGCAACTGAGTTGGTGAACCGGATGGACCTCGTTGCTCGTCGCCCGTAGAGCTTTGCCATCAACAGCGACATGAGCGTGATTGGTCTGTAGGCTTGGAATGAGGAGGCGACTGGATTGCTCCCCACATCGAGCCTGAGCTTCCCAACGGATGAAAAATGCCGAAAGAAGCTCGTCGAGATGCTTGCTGTCTACCATCGCCAGGACATTGCAATAGGTCATCTGGCATGGCATTTGCTGGCGACGAAGTCCAAAGCGCTGTGCCAAAGGCACGCCATGATGACGAATCCAATCGGTGGCTCCACTGAGTGTCTGTTGCCCTGCGAGCTTGGCGAGCACAATCAGAGAAAGGACCAGAGCCAATTCGTAGCGTTTTCCTTGTTTGCGTCTCTTGTCTGAGAGGGCTTGCAAGGTGTGGTACAGCGAAGCTGCGGGAACCATTTCTGGGGGATGTTTCGCTCGTGTTGAAAGCGTCAATGTGGTATAGTCCATGCAGAGTTTTCCTTGAGAGATGATTTGGTTTTCGTATTCTACAAGGAAAACTCTTCTTTTTCATCACCCTTTTGAGAATTGGAAAGCCCTGGACCAGGAGGTTCCACCAACAATCGGGTGCTAAGCTGCCATTACGTTGTATCCCAATGTGCTCCCGACGCTCTCTCTGTTGAAAGATACCTATCGTCTCAAGCTTGTCACCAATGGAAACACCTATCCAGAACGCTACGGCTTACCAGGTCTGTTTGCTTTTACGATTTTTGCCCAAGATTATCAAGTACAGAAGCCTCAGCCTGAATTCTATGAGCGGATCCTTTCTGAGACGCACACACACCCTCAGAAGATCATTCATGTTGGCGATTCCTTACACAACGACGTAGGTGGAGCGCAAGCAGTCGGTACCCGGGCCATCTGGGTGAATCGTCACCAAGTGCGAAATGAAACAAGCATACAACCTTTTGCCGAGATCACTGAGCTTTCGGAACTGCCTGACGTGCTTGCCCAACGCGCCTTTTGTAAGAGGTAAGAAGTTGTAGAGCGCTCATTTACAAAACATCGATGAAAGAAGCCAGATGAGGAGCAGCTTTTCTAGAAAAGTTTGTCCCGGTGTCCAGGATTGAGGGCAATGTTCCACGTTTGCGGGCCAAATCCGTCCACTTCGTAGAGTATTTACCAGCAGGCAAACCCATGAAGGTCGCCCGCTGCGCTGCGGCGCGAAAGCTTTTACACATTGCCTTTGCGGTCGTCAAAAACGAGGCGGACTTTGATCCGTTGTATGCAGCCAGAGCACAAAAAACGGCTTGATAGTTTGACATATCAAGAGAAGAAAATGTTTTCTTCTTCATATCCCACATATTTTTTTATTTTTGGTAAGCTGAGCAATACCCCTCTTGACAAACAATACCGTATCTTACTTTTAGCCATTTGCGTGAGAAACGTATCCGCGTGAGGTCTCAAGCGCTCTCATGTATCGGTTACCAGCGCATAGCCACACTGGCATGCTGCTCCGCGCGGAGCAGCATGCCAGTGTGGCTATGCGCTGGTAGTTCGTAGACCACTGAGCTTCCTCCAATTGCCCAGAGTCCCCTCGGACAAAGACGGTTACTAATCTGTAGCTCTACCCCTGGTAGGACCTCGAAGGGAAAAGTGGCAAGGTAATCGCCAGAAGAAATCGTTCGCTCCTATTTAGGAGTGGTTTATTTACAACTTTCTCCGATGCATCCCTAGATGAGAAGCGGTTTTTCCAGGAAACGCGTGTACTAGTGCTCATATGGGAGGGCAAGTGCTTACGTCGGAGGGCAAAACCTGCACACTTCGGATGTCATTTACCAAGACCTGGACAGCACCCTCGACAGCCTTGCTGCCCAGATCTCTGGTTGGTTGCTAGATGCGAGGAAAGCATCTTGCTCGCGCCTCGTACGCCACTCGGCTATTGTGCTGCAGCAACCTCCGCAGCGGGCTGCTGCACAACCTCCAAGTCGATCTCAATGGCGACCATCTCACTCACTGCGACCTGCCCGGCCTCGGCAACCGCTCCCAAGCTCATGCCGAACTCTTTGCGGTTAATCTTCGTTTTCGCGGTGAGACCCGCGCGCTGCACTCCACCCATCAAACTCTGGCCGCTGTACTCCGCCTCAAAGGTGATCGATTTGGTCACTCCGTGCATAGTCAGATCGCCGGTAATCTTGTAGTTTGGCCCATCCTGGTGCTCAACCAGAGTGCTCTTAAAGGTGATCAGAGGATAAATCTCGGTGTTGAAGAAACCAGCAGAGCGCAAGTGCGCATCACGCTGGTCATTATGAGTATCAATGCTGGTGGCATCTACTTCGGCCTCCACCCAGGAGTTCGCTGGTTTATCCTCATCAATATGGAGATGCCCACGCAAGACATTAAAGTGCCCGCGAACGGTGCTGACCATCATATGGCGGACGGCAAAAGAAACGGTAGAATGAACGGAATCGATTTCCCAGGACAAATGGTTCTACTCCTTTTCCTATTTGAGCAAGAGACCAGAAGTACCACAGACCACTGCCGCTGAGTGCGACGAGGAGCACCAGACCGAAGGTGAAGAGCACACGCCAGTTTCGTGTTCTCCTGTTCTGCGCCGGGCGAGGTATGGGTGCTGGCGAAAGTGGGGCTGTGCTCTCAGCAAACCCAGATTCCGGGATCGTGTCAGCTTCAGACGGGATGGTTGGTCGGACCGCTCCTGGCACTGGCTGGTCTGCTCTTGTGCTGGCAAGAGGCGGGGGAGGGAACGCAGCAGATGGGGAGAAGGCTCCTCTTGCCTTCCCAGGTTCGGTTGCCTGGTCTGACAGGAGTGACATCCGAGGCTTTGGTGCGGGACGTTCTGGAGAAGAGGAAGCGGGTTGGGGAGGGGCAACACGCCTCTGGCTGGCAGCCCGGAGGGCAACAGCAAAGTCTTCCACGCGGGCAAAGCGCTCCTGGGGCTGTTTGGAAAGGGCTTTGAACACCACCAGTTCCACCTAGGCTGGCAGCGTGGGCACCTGATCTACAAGCCTCGGCGGTGGCGCGTGGAGGTGCTGAGACACCAATTCTGGCATTGTCCCTTGAAAGGGACGCACCCCTGCTAGCCATTCATAGACCACCACCGCCAGGGCATATTGATCGCTTGCCGGTCGCAGCTTGCCTGCGTGCTGTTGGGGAGCCATGTAAGGCAGCGTTCCACCAAAGTCCTGGTAGGCGCAGGCTGAACTAGAGGCGTGAGCCACCGAAGCAATGCCAAAATCGCTGAGCAACACCGTGCCATCCGTGCGGCAAAGCATGTTCTCCTGCTTCACATCGCGATGCACGAGATGGCGGTCATGAGCAACTGTAAGGCAGAAGCCAGTTGAGTGATCAAGTCCACCACCGTCTCCAGAGGGTATTGTCAACTTATAGAAATAATGGAAGAGCTTGCAAAAAAGAAGGGCGAGGGAAAGAAAAGAAGCAGAAGAATAGGAGTGAACAATGCAGTGCTATGCCGCAGTTTTTGTTTCGGTTACCTCATTCCAGGTCTGGAATCGGGTCTGTAAAATGGCACGATATTCTCCAGCACGCAAACAGTGCCTTCGTGGTTGGAAGTGGCCAGAAATGATGCCGAAAGCCGAGAGAAAACGTTGCGCGTGTTTGGCTGATTTGAAACGCCGCATTTTCTTCTCGCACAGCCGCGTGGGCTGGTGTGAGTTCTCCGCTCGATTATTCAAGCCTTTGTGCTGCCGATGTGCCACGCCAGGCAGGATCTCGCGTTTGGCGGCTCCATAGCTCTTCAGTTTATCGGTGATGATCACGCGTGGGACGTATTGCAGTCCCTTGAGGAGCTTGCGGAAGAAACGTTTGGCTGCTTTTTTGTTACGGCGGCTTTGCACCAGGATATCCAGCACGTTGCCGTCTTGATCCACTGCTCGCCACAAATAGTGTCTCTCCCCCGATTGTGAGAAAGACCTCGTCCAGGTGCCACGTGTCCCCACACCGAGGGCGGCGCCGGCGGAGTTCGTTGGCGTACGTCTGCCCAAACTTCAAGCACCACTGACGTACGGTTTCGTAGGTGACCACAATCCCGCGTTGTGCCAGAAGTTCCTCCACATCACGAAAACTGAGCGAAAAACGGAAATACAGCCAAATCGCGTGGCTGATAATCTCAGATGGGAAGCGAAAGCCTTTGTAGTCGGGTGCAGTGGTGCGTATTTTCATGAGGCTATCTTAGCACAGTGTTCAGCTACGTTACCAAGTTGACAATCCCATGTCAAAACCTCGCATTGCTTCTAGCATAGAACGTTTTTTCGCATCTGTCTATGAGAAGGTACTTTATGGGCATCTTGCCACGCTTTGCCTACATTCTCCTCTCTTTTTGAGAACTGTTGAAAACTCTTTTGGTCCAAACTTCTGGCTTGCACCGATCGGTTTCCTCCTTTCTCTCGGAAGTTGTCTTTTTTTTCTTTCTCGAAAAACTGAGCTACATAGCTCAAATACGTTGCCAAAAGTGTCAGAGATCTCCTGATCGTTAACTTCAAAATATTTTTGGAACACCGCCCCTGCAGATCAGGTTTGCCATCCTAGTTTTTTTGAACAGGTAATTCTACAAATAATAGAATACCAAATTTTGGTAATTTCGGATCCCCAACAAGCTGGGGAGCAAAATGTTGCTTCCGTCCACACACGTGGTCATTGGTTCCATCTCAAGTGTATGGTGGCTCATACCCGATACCGCGCTGTATGATTTGGGTTGAGATGTAACGAGCTTTGCTTCTCGTAAGAAGGAAAGTACATGATTGATGCGAGAAGTATCTAGCTGACCTAAGATGGTGAGAGTTCTCACCCGTGCCACATTACAAACTTCTGAATCTGGCTGAGCTGTTCGTAAGCTCTCTCGTAAAAGTAATTCTGTCATACGATCTAAGTGGGCCTGTAGAAGCGCCTCTCTTTGAGCATCTTTCGCAATTTCCACATCATGTTCTTTTTGCTTCTGGGCAATGTCTAATTCTGTTTTTTCTGCACCTGTGAAAACCAGAGGCCAGCACCAGTTAAAGCTAATGGTGCCACGAAGAGTTGTAACCAGTCCCACAAGGTTTTGTTGGATGAACATTGCTGGTTGAAAGGACAGGCAGGAACAGAAAACCCTGTCCATGCAACTTGATAGCCGAGATACAGAAGATATCCCACAACACCTAGTCCAAGCATAAAAGCACAAAGAGTCGTGATAAAAGAACGCTGTTTCCAAAGACGGCGTTTTTTCTGCATCCTTCTTCCCTCTATTTCAAAAACAGTTTTACAATTTCTACTTATGTAAACGGAAGACAGGAGGTGAAGCACAACGATATCGCCTAAAAAAATCAGGTGGAACCAGCCTTTACAGGGTTTCTGTAAAGGCACTTTCTTTTGAGGCAAAACAAATGAGCATCTTTGCTCTGGATGATAACCTTACTGGCCTGTACCGACTCCATCCCTCCTTTCGTAACACGTTACTCTTCAGTCTCCTCAGTGCGGGAATCATCGCCGGATTTGTTGTATTGTTGATCTATGATTTGCACGTTGGGCTGTACCTAGAATTGCGCTATGGGCTGAGTGATGGGCCGAGCCTTGGGCTGAGCGGAGGAACACGACAGCCGCACTTGTTTATCTCATCCTTTGTGGCGTATGGGTGCTAAATATATGGCGCCTGATTACATCACCAGCCTCAAGAAATACACACCCCGCCATCCACAGGCCACCAGATGTTCTCCATCGGGATGAAAGGCGCAGCCAGAAAGCACTCTATCCACCGGAAAGGCCAGCAAACACTGTCCTGTTTGCACATCCCACACTTTGAGGGTGCAGTCAGCGGAGACAATCAGGCGATCTCCACTCATCCCACAGCCGTGAACCCTATCGCTATGGACAGAGAGGGTAAGGCGTTCGCTTCCGGTGGCAGCGTCCCACGCCTTGAGGGTGTGGTCCCAGGACGCGGAGATGATGAAGCTCCCATCTGCATTCACTGCTTTTGCCGACAGAACCGCCCTGCTTCGTAGGAAGAACTCCTTTTTCCGCTTGTCATCAACTGATGCACTGAACGTCGGGGGATCAACACTCATCCGGCATTGCGTGGGCGTCCGTAATCGAGTGAGTTGCAAGACGTTGCGCGTGCTGAAGCGCCGGACGAATCTGTGGCCCGGCAAGAAAGCGCGCCTGCAATGTCTCATCTTTGATGTCCTCAGCCAGCCTCTGGAGGATCGTCGCGGCCTTCCCAAAGGCCGTGCCTGCTTGCGCGAGTTCGCCTCCTGCCTCATGTAGGTCGCCGAGCAATGCCTGGATTTGCCATTGCTCGGCTGGCAAGCCGATCTCTTCAGCTAACCCTGCTGCCTCTCGTAAGTGATTCATGGCCTGCTCCCTCTTTCCCTCCCATCTGCTCAAGATCGCCAATGACCGGAGATAGGGAACTCGGAAGCGCCGATTGGCCCCAAGGCGTGCCCCCAGTCGCTGCACTTCTTCTCGCACCAGCTTCTCATCTCCCGCGCGCAGTAAGGCCTCTATCTCATACTGCGGGAAGAAATCCAGCCAAATCAATGCCTTGCCAGCACGCTTCCGAAGAGCTATGGCTTGCAAGGCATACGCGTGGGCTTGCTCCCACTCTCCTGCCACGACATAGTGCATGCACAACTGCGAGAGCACTGGCGCATCATAGTATTCCAGAGCAACCACCTCTGCAAGTATGCTACGCGCCTCTTCCCATTGCTGCAAGGCTTGATAGGTGCTTCCCCGAACAATGAGAAAGAGCCGGAGTACAGGCGCTGACGGAAGAGTGCAGGCGCTCGCGCTGGCGTGTTGAGTCAGCAGAAGCGCCTCCTCATAGGCTCCCGCATCCAACAAGCTAGCAGTCAGGCTAGTTGTACTAATGATGGGGGTCCAGACGTCTTTGCTCTCTTGTGCAAGCGCTGCCGCCCGACGCCCACTGAGCAGGCTGTCTCGTCCCTGTCCAGTATGCACTTGCACGAAAGCCAGCACTCCCCAATAAAAGGCACCGGTTGCGCGATTTGTCAAGGATGGGGTAAGTGAAACACCTGTGTTAAAGGAAGGAAGTGACCATTCCTGTGAAGCGAAAGGCTCGCCCCAAGAAACGTATACAGCATACGAGACGCTTCTAAGCAGCGAATGCTCTCCTCAAAATCTCTTCTCAGAAGATGAATATATCCAAGCAAGGCGAGACTTCTGGCTTCCAACTCCGGGTCGAGGCTTGTGCGTGCCAGAGTGAGCGCGTGCGTTCCATGAGACAAGGCCCCTTCCGGATCGTCCCAGGTGGCAGTGATCTGTGCCCAGTTCCACTCCGTTTCCGCCAGCGCCTTTGGATCATGGCTTGCCTCTGCCATCTGCAAGGCTTCCGCGAGCAAGGTGTCCACCAGTGATTTGTCGAACGACCGTTGAATGGCCAGGATGGCCAGGCGGTTGAGGGTGAGGCTGACCAATGTGGACAACTGCTTGTGCCGCCCATACGCGAGGAGTTCTTCGTACGCCTCCTGGGCCTTTTCCCAGAGTCTCTGGAAGGCGTAGGCTTGCCCGAGACGGGCATAGAGCTGTTCGATTGCTGAGACTGCAAGCTCCGTCTGAAGCCACGAGTGCTCTTGCAGCAAGGCACGTGCCTGCTCATAATATCCGATGGCGTCGGCAACGGCAAAGACCGCCACAGCCTCTCTCCCAGCCTGCAGGTTGAAGCGGTAGGCGGCCTCGGCATCATCAGCACACCTCGCATGATATGCGAGCTCAGAGGCGGGTGCCCCCTCACGCTCGAACATGGCGAAAGCACGCTGGTGCAAGACCTGCCGTCGAGCTGCGCCGATTTCCGTATAGACCACGTCTCGGATCAGGTCATGGGCAAAGCGATAACTGCCTGGACGGCCTGACCCGGTGCTTTCTTCGCGCAACGTGCCACTGCTGATGGCCTCTTCCAGGGCTGTGACTGCGATCTGCGTTGTCTGTTCTTCAGCCAGGCTGCCAACCTCTGCCACTTGCCAGAGATGTCGGGCGGTTGCCTGCGTTCCCAACACAGCGCTGGCCATGACCAAACGGCGCGCAGGTTCGGAAAGTTTGCTCAGGCGTACCTGTGTCAGTGCCCGCACCGAGGGCGGTAAGAGCTCGCGACGCAGCCGCTCTCTGCCTATGTCCACCATCAGTTCGAGCCGCCAGATGCCATCCGTTCCTAACCGAGGCAACAGCCATTCCCGCTCTCGCAACAGTTTGAGGGTTTCCAGGAGATACAACGGATGTCCTCCCGTATGGGCAAACAGGAAGCCGCCGAGGACCGTTGCGGGACCGTATTCATCCTGCTCATTGTTCTTCCCTGGGGTCTTCTTTCCCTCTCCAACCAGCGCCTCAAGGAGCTGGATAGTCTCTTCCTGACTGAACATCTGCAACAGCACCTGCGTCATCGGCAAGTCACGTCTCAGATCGGTCAGGTGTGAGCTCACTTCCAGATCCTCACTGCGCAGCGTGCCCAGCAGCAGCACTCGAGGGTTATGCCTGCTCCAGGAATGTCCCAGGTAGCGCAGCAGTTCGAGGGAGGCTTCATCCATCCAATGCAGGTCTTCCACGAGCAGCACCAGCGGCGTACGTTGGGCCAAGGTCTCGAAGAGGCGCGCCACCGCTTCAAAGAGCCGTCCTTTCGCGGTTAGCTCATCCTCAGTTGGAGATGGAAGATCAGGGTAGCGCGCCCGCAACTCTGGGAGCAAACGGGAAAGTTCGGCCAGCCACACGTCCTCCAGCAGATCTTCAGGAGCGTTTTCCACCTCCAGCCGCTCTCTCAGAGCCTCGATGAATGGCTGATATGGCAACCGTCCTCCCATCTCGAAAGCTTGTCCACGCAGGACCTCGGCGCCCTGTGCCTTTGCCCAGCCGATCCACTCCATTGCTAGCCGCGTTTTGCCAATGCCAGCTTCCCCCTCTACCACCACGACCTGCGGCTGCCTACTCCGTGCCTGCTGAAAACGACTGCTCAGTTGGCGGAAAGCACCAGCGCGCCCGACGAGGGGAGCCACCAATTCGCCTGACATCGATTGTTCAGCAGAAACATGGGCCGCAGAGAGGCCAGGGGGGCGCGTGGCGCTGGCGCGAATGTGCCTGGCCAGAGCTACCGTCTCCGCCGAGGGTTCCACCTGCAAATCTTCGGCCAGGCGCGTTCGGCAGGTGGTGTAGACCTGCAAAGCAGTAGCTGCATCACCACGCGCCAAGTGAACCCTCATGAGACGCTGGTAGGCCCCTTCTGCCAGCGGATCGATCATGTTCCAACGTGTCAGTGTGGCACATGCCTGTTCCAGTTCTCCACCGACCTCCTGCCAGGATGAGAGGCGATCCAGCAAGAAGACCAGGCGCACCTGCCACTGTTGCCGTTGCTGCTGAACCCATTCGTCAAAGGGAGCGTCCTCTCCCAACCAGAAGCCGTCCAGGAAAGGGCCGCGCACCAGGTCCAGGGCTTGCTGCACCATCGCGACCAGGGTAACACGTTGCGGTTCTGCGGGGACAGTGGAACACCGCTGAGCCTCCTGGTAGGCCCGTTGCACGACCTCCAGATCAAGCTCAAAAGAGGTGTTCCGATCCAGACCAAGCAGGTCACGCTCAATGAGCAAATGGTTCTGTGGGGATGAGGAAACCTCAACGTCGGTGAACAAGGTACGCAACAGTGCGATGGCGTTACGCAAAGAGGTACGCGCATCATGGGCTGTGCTGTCAGGCCACAGGAAGGCTGCCAGTTTACTCCGGGAATGCATGCCCCCTTCGACGGCCAGATAGAACAACAAGGCCTGCGCTTTGCGTAAAGCAAAGGTGAGGCGATGGCTGTTAGAAAACACTTCAGGAGAGCCAAATACGGCCAGTCGTAACAGGCCCATAGTATCCCTCTCTTACTAGAAGTAGCATGACGGGAAGGCAATGGTCCATAGAAACGGTATCACAGCAGTCTTCACAGATGCGTGGTGCTGTTGTGTTGCGAACCAGGGAAACAACTCGTGTTCGCTCCTAGCGTTCTCCCCTTTCTCCTGGAACAATTGTATCATGCAAGAAAACATCATCCTGAGGCGACCAATAGGCGGATGTGAGTCAGCAAGGAGCGATTCCCCGGGAATAACAGGTCGGGCTGATGGAACTTGCCCTACGGCGAACGCATGCTTCTGTGACGCTTCGTCCTCACTGGATGAACAAGATGACGACATTTTCCTGGACATCAGCACTTCAAGTCACATGTCATGACGCTGCTCATAACGCTTTCTTCACACCTCTTTAGTAGACTGGTACCAGAAACGACGATGTAAGCAGGAGCCAGAAGTCCTGCGAGATAAACCATGAAAGGGAAAACCATGAGGCAACGCATCTTAGTCGTCGATGACGATCAGAACATACGATCGATCTTACGAGCATTGCTGGAGGATGAGATGTATGAGGTCGAAACAGCCACCGACGGACTGATGGCGCTGGAAAAACTCGATCGCCAATGGGGCCGCTATGAGACTGTTTTGCTGGATGTGAACATGCCACAGATGGACGGACTCCAACTTATTCAGATATTACGGCAGCAAACAGAAGCATGGTTACAATCAATCGTTGTGCTTAGCACAGATCACGATGCGCTCTGCCAGGCCGTTCGGATGGGCATTTGCCACGTTCTGGCCAAACCATTTGACCTCGAAACAGTTCTTGCCCAGGTCTCCAGTTGCCATTCCCTGAACGTTTGCGGTGATGCTTCAAAAGAAGATTCACTGAGTATCACGGTGGAGTGGTAAAGCGTCGGGATGTATGTACTTGGAGCCATCCTTATCAGGAGCGAGAAGGCCTTCTCTCCAGGTGCAGGATCTTGTGGATCTCGTTGGATGAAGCTGAGGTGCATGCAAAGAAGCTACCATGCGCGAGGAGGAATAACGTATGCCACAACTACAAATAGCCTGCCTCCTGCGACCGGGAACCCAGGAGCGATGGCGACGATTGTATCAAGAACTTGCCGGGCCACGCCGTGAGCAATGGGAGGCGTTGAGCCAGCAAACGGGGATTACGCAGGTCCAAGTCAGGCTCGTGCAACTGTATCAGAGCGGCGAAATCATGCTCCTGACGTTTGAGATCCAGGATTCTCAACACATCCTGAAGGTGCTGGCAACCTCCAGGCGTCCGTTTGATTGCTGGCTCCAAACGCAACTCCGGAGTTTGCTTGGCTGGAATATGCAGGAGGTGCTGATCAACATGCCAGAGGATCTGATTTTCGTCTGGCCTGCTGAAGAAAAGAGTGGGAAAGGTGAAGTATTACATGCTGATGATATTTCATTCTCATGAGACGCGAAAAATGCTAACGTGCGCGGAGCAATGTTGTCCATGAGCACTTCAAGCTACATTCCATGACGTTGCTCATCACGTTTTCTTGACGTCTCCTGCTTAGACTGTAAGCAGAGTGGAGGACAACCTCGAACTAAACGGAAAAGAGAGAAAGTTCTATGGCACAAGCATTTGCCGGAAAGACAGCCCTGATTACTGGCGGGGGTACAGGAATCGGACGAGCAGCAGCAATCCAGTTGGCTGCGAAAGGGTGCTTCGTCACCATTGCCGGTCGCACGGTCCGTACCCTCGAAGAGACCATACACGAGATTGAAGCAAGCTGTGGAAAAGTCCGTTACGTCGTATGCGATGTCTCGGATGAAGATTCTGTGAAAGCCGCAGTGCAGGCAGCCATCGGAGACTCTGGCCGACTGGACTTCGGCATCAATAGTGCTGGGATCACCGGAGGAGACGACCCCCGGGAAACGGGCAACTATGCAACCGAGACATTCGATCGCGTTATTGCCATCGATCTCCGAGGCACTTTCCTCTGTATGAAATACGAGTTGCAGCAGATGCAGAAGCAAGGCTTTGGGTCCATCGTGAATTTGGCTTCCGGCGCCGGCCTCGTTGGCGTGCCTGGCTTCTCCGGGTACACGGCTGCAAAGCACGGTGTGGTGGGGCTCACTAAAACCGCTGCGCTCGACTACGGGCCCGACGGCATCCGCGTCAATGCAATCGCTGCGGGATTGGTTGACACCCCTTTGATCGCGACCGGTCACTCGCCCGAAATGATGGCCGCGAGAATCGCTGCTCATCCTATTGGGCGAATCGCCCGAGCAAGCGAGATTGCCGACGCCGTGGTCTGGCTCTGTTCGGACCAGTCCAGCTTCGTCACGGGAATTGCGTTGCCCGTGGACGGCGGCTACACGGCGCAATAATGTTTGTCAGAAACCAGAGGATCTGATGAGAATAGTTGCCTATGATCACGTTTGCCTTGTGGTCGCTGACCTCGATGCACAGTGCCACTACTACAGTTAATGAGTATCTATTCACTCATGAAACAGAGAAAGGAACGTTCGATGCCTTTAAACGCATATATTACCTTTGGAACATCTGGCCTGCGGGTGAGTCCGTTTGCCCTTGGGACGATGACGTTTGGGGAAGATTGGGGCTGGGGAAGCAGTGTTGCCGATGCAGAGGCTATTCTTACCCGCTACCTTGAGCTTGGCGGCAACTTCATCGATACCGCGAATATCTATACCGATGGTCATGCCGAAAAGATCATTGGCAACTTCATCGCGAAGGGCCGCGTGCGCCGAGATCATATCGTTCTGGCGACCAAGTTCTTCTTCAACCTCTATCCTGGAGATCCGAATGGTGGCGGGGCGAGCCGCAAGGCCATCATAGAGCAATGTGAACAGTCGCTCAGGCGCTTACAGACAGACTATATCGACCTGTATTGGCTCCATAATTGGGATCGGTTGACCCCAATCGAAGAGACGATGCGTGCACTTGACGATCTGGTGACGGCAGGCAAAATACGCTACATCGGTTTCTCCGATATCCCAGCCTGGAAAGTCGCACAGGCTCAGACCATCGCGCATTTCCGGGGATGGGCACCGATCGTTGCTGTGCAACTCGAATACTCCCTGCGGGAACGAACCGTCGAGGGCGAGCTGATCCCGATGGCGCAAGAGCTTGGCCTGGCGGTGGCTCCATGGAGTCCCCTGAACAACGGAGTGTTAACGGGAAAATACACCCGCCAGAACGCAGGGACAGCAAAAGGAAGAGGAGAACGGATGCTATCCCTCACGGAGAAAGATTATGAACTCCTCGATACCTTAGGCGAGATTGCTCATGAATTAGATACGACGATTGCTGCGGTGGCCCTGGCATGGGTGCAAGGGAGTCCAGGTGTTACCTCAACCATCATCGGGGCCCGCACGCCCAGACAACTGGATGAGAACCTGGCTGCACTCGACCTGCAGCTTTCGCCTGCGCACGTTGCTACGCTCGACAAGCTGACAGAACCGACCCTCGACTTTCCGAGTCAGAACATCGGAGCGTTGTCACTCAACGGCTCGCATGCCGGTGCGACGGTCAATGGCATACCATCTATCGTAGTGTTTCCCTCTCTGCTGAACAAAGAATGCTATTAGCAGACCGGTCAAGGAAAAGAGACAGCTTCCTCGATCATGATCACTATACGTCGAGCTTCTCCAAGTTCTCTCATCTTGATCGCCTCGTTGATCTGATCGAGGAGGTGTGAGCAAGAATAAAGTGAATTAAACGATAGATATCCCTGTTTCAGATGTTGAACAGGAACAAAAGGACGCAAACAATGACACAACCAACTGACGACTTCTCCATCAATGCCCTGTATAGCACCTCGGTCAAAGCGTCCTCGCTTACCGGCGAGGCAGCTGACCGTATTGCTATCCGTGAGTTGATCGACGCCTGGGGCCATTGTGCCGACCGTCGCAAACCTGAGCAACAGGCGAACCTGTTCACTGCTGATGGAACGGTCTTGATCTACGAAGGCGAACCGGGGACCAAAGAACCGGTCGCGGTCCTTCGCGGTCAGGCCGGGATTATTGCCTCCCTGGACGTCCTCAACAAGTATGACGCGACTACCCACTTCAACGGTCAAAGCGCTCTGCTGATCGACGGGATTCGTGCCGTAGGTGAGACCTACTGCCTCGCTCATCACCTGTGGGTCGAGAACGGACAGCGCACACTGATGGTCATGTCCATCCGCTACTATGACAAGTTCGTTCGTGAGGCGGACCGATGGCTGTTTGCCGAACGAAAACTGATCATTGACTGGACCGATAGCCATCCGTCACAGCCATAGTGCCGCTAAAGAAAGCAGCATCTTCTGAAACGCCCACATAAAAGCTCGTGTATTCGCGTTTCATGCGGAGTGGTGCGCTGCTAAGGCAGCGCATGACGTTTCGTCTTTTCACCGTGGCATCCTGCAGTTCTCCCGAAAAGCGATAGCGCACCGCGTTTTCACGCAGTGCTCGACCTGATCGCCGAAAAGCATGGAGTCTCTCTGCTGCAGCTTACCTTCACGTAGCAGTTGCACCGCTCTGAAAACATGCTGCCGATTCCGGGCACCACAAGCCTTGACCATCTGAAAGAAAACCTTGCCGCGACAGTCATTTCGCTGACGCAGTCTGAGGTAGACACCATTATTCATGTAGTTCCTAAAGAGTAGGAAAAGGAGAGAAAAAAATGATGCGTACAGTAAAGCTGGGCAGCCAGGGTCTCGTCGTCAGTGCCGAGGGCCTTGGTTGCATGGGCATGAGTATTACCTACGGCCCCAGCAACGAGGAAGAGAATCTGGCAACCCTTCACCGCGCGGTAGAACTCGGCATTACCTTGTTTGACACCGCCGAAGTCTACGGCCCACAACTGAACGAACAACTGCTTGGCAAAGCCTTTGCCGGTGGCAAGCGTGACCATCTTATACTGTCAACCAAGATCGGTTTCGGGATCGAAGACGGCAAGCTCAATCTTGAGAACAGCAGCCCCGTGCTCGACAGCAGCCCGGAACACCTCAAGAAAGCCATAGAGGGTTCGTTAGGCCGACTCGCCACCACCCACCTTGACCTGGTCTACCTGCACCGCATTGACCTGAACGTGCCGATTGAAGACTCGATTGGCGCTCTCAGCGACCTCGTGAAAGCGGGGAAAATCCGCTACATCGGGGTGTCCGAAGCCTCGCCGGAAACGATTCGCCGCGCCCACGCCGTGCACCCATTGACTGCCGTACAGACCGAATACTCGTTGTTTGAACGCGGCGTTGAAACGAACGAGGTCCTCAAAACCGTTCGTGAACTCGGCATTGGTTTTGTGGCGTACTCGCCGTTGGGCCGTGGCTTCCTCACTGGCACCATGCAGAATACCGACAAGTTGGACCCGACTGACTTCCGTAAGCTCGACCCGCGTTTGCAGGGCGATAATCTGGAGGCCAATCTGAAATTGGTAGCCGCCATTGAAAAGATCGCCGAAGCGAAGAATGTGAAGCCCTCACAGCTCGCTATTGCCTGGACAATGAGTCAAGGTGCTATCCCTATCCCTGGTACCCGCCGGATGAAGTATCTTGAAGAAAATGTTGCCGCAGCAGATATCACGCTGACGGATGAAGAACTCAAAGCCCTTGATGAAGCCGCACCAGTCGGCGCAGCCAGCGGCGACCGGTATCCTGCCTGCATGATGTCAGAGCTTACTCGATAAATACCCCTGAAAGGAACAACAGCGCTTGTTCCTGGCGGTGGGAGCGGTGTCGGCCAGGCGGCGCGAGCAGTAAATAGTTGTGCTGCTCACTCGTCGCGCCGGGTGTTCACGTTTGCGATCTGTCTCCTTTTTGGTGATCCAAACTGCTTGCTACAAACCCTTTGCCGAATCCTTCTCCATCAAGAAAGCCATTGTTGGAGAAGGATGACGATCGACGGAAGTGAAGCAGGAGTTTGCTCTCCCCGAAGGGTGAGAAGTTATGAGCCGCAAGAGAAATAGCTGGCTCGTTCCGCCCTCCTCTTCTATGAAAATAAAACAAGCGCAAGCGTTTGTGTTCCCATCTTCAAGGTTTGTCTGCATCAGAACGGTTGTGCTTCTCGAAAGAGCCGCTTCTGTTCCGGTGCAGGCAGACGTTTCCCCTACCTCATCGGGTATGCTCCAAGAGAAAGTCTGTCTCATGTGAAAGGAGCATCAGCATGAAGCCACCTCTCCAGATCGTCCCCGTCGGAGTGCAAACCACCTTTGTCGAAGTCTGGCGGTGGGGCCAGGAACTCGAACGCCTGTATGCCCGCATCTCCCCGCGTTTCGCCCGTCCCGAACCTCAGCGGCGCGCGCTTGCCTTTCTCAAAGGCATCGTGAGTGCTGTCGAGCGCAAAAATAACTGGCAATTGGCGGAGCACGCCGGAGAGGCCCGGCCTGACGGGATGCAACGGCTGCTCAACAGCGCGGTCTGGGACGCGGACTTGGTGCGCGATGATCTGCGAGCCTACATCCTGGAACGGCTCGGTGATCCCGGCGCAATTGTTGTCATTGACGAAACCAGTTTTCGCAAGCGTGGCAAGAAATCAGCCGGTGTCGGGATGCAACATTGCGGCACCACAGGGCAAGTAGAGAACTGTCAAGTTGGCATGTTTCTGGCCTACACTAGTTCGAAAGGCTCGACGCTGCTGGATCGAGAACTCTACCTTCCCATGCGCTGGACGGAGGATCGTGAGCGTTGTCGAGAGGCCGGTATTCCTGATGAGGTGAGCTTTCAGACGAAGCCAAAACTTGCCCGACGGATGCTGGAGCGGATCTTCGCAGCGCAAGTTCCCGTTGCCTGGGTCGTGGCCGACAGCGTGTATGGGAGCAATCTGGACCTGCGTACCTGACTCGAAGTCCATCGGTATTCCTACGTGTTAGCAGTGGCGAACACCGATGCTGTCGGCATCCAGACTGCCACAGGCCGCCAACGGATGACGGTGGCGGAAGCGAAAGCTCGGATGCTCGCTGCCTCCGACTGGCAACGACTCAGCATGAGCGAGGGCACCAAAGGGCCACGACTCTTCGATTGGGCAGTGCTGCCCATCTTGCATCGGTGGGAGGATGATGGCCGCCACTGGCTGCTGGTTCGCCGTCGGATAGATGATCCGAGCGACAAAACCTACTATCTGGTGTTTGCCCCCGTCGGTACGACGCTAGCCGAGATGGTCAAAGCGATTGGAGCGAGATGGTCCATTGAAACCTGTTTCGAGACAGGCAAAGAGATGGGTCTGGAGGATTACGAGGTGCGAGGATTCACCGCCTGGTATCGATTCATCACCTTGGTGATGGTGGTCATGGCAGCTCTCGCTGGGATTTGCGCGACGGCCCGGACTTCTCCTTCTGCGTCTCTATCGCAAGAGGAGCCATTGTCTGCTCACTGTTTTCTCTCGTTCACGATTCCTGAAGTGCGTCATCTCCTGGCGTCTCTGCTTTGGCCACCACCTCGCAGCGCTCTGCTGGTCCTCGGCTGGTCCTGGTGGCGGCGTTGCCACCAGAGTCGGGCCAGTTACTTTCACACGAAGCGTCGTTGTGCCGCCAGGTAACTGTTGGCTGGCTCAGCCAGACCCTCATCTTTTCTCGGCTATTTCCAATTCCAAGGAATCTCCCTGGAATTTCCCTCGATCTCGTGACGAATCCCATCGTTGTTTCTCATCAAGGAGGTTGTTTCATGACCAATCTTTCGTTCATCGAATGTTGTCACCTGCTCGCCGTCGATCCCAAAACGCTGCGCCAATGGCTGGTTCAGGCCCAGATGTCCCTGCACACCCATCCGACGGATGCACGCATTAAGTGTCTCACCAACGAGCAAGTCTTTGTCCTGGCGAATTTGCATGACCGTGTACTTCAAACATCGGTGCCTGCTACCTTTGCTTGTCCTGCACCATCTGAGGCGGAGAGCCAGAAGCCCCTTCTAGAAGCTCCTGACGCCGATCTGCGCGTCAGACTCGCTCAGATGGAGGCCCAGGTCGCAACCCTGCAAGCCCAACTCACCGGCCTGACGCTCCAACTGCTGCGCGAGCGAGAGCAACGCACGGAGCAGCGTCTGCTGGCGCTGGAAGCTGAACGCACCTGCGCCGGAGATCACCCACTGGTTCCATACTCAGGCACGACGTCCTCTGTGCCATGTCAGCAAGCCACGCCTGCATTAGTGTGCCATTCGACAGAAAAACGCAACCGTCTCATCCCGCTGATCGAATATGGAGCCAGAGGCCGGTATGTGCTCATCAGTCCAGAGGAGGGGGAACTGGCGATCACGCCGGATTCCCCAGAATGGTTTGCCTGGCTGGCGTCGCTCTCGTCCTTTCGTTTTGTGGGCCAGAAGGGTCGCTTTAGCGCGCGTCGAGGCTACAATCGTCGTCCCAATCGGAGTTGGTATGCGCAACGAGGGATTCATCAGAAGAATTACAGTAAATATATCGGCGTCAGTGAACATATCACGACAGAGCGATTAGAGCAGATAGCTGCACATTTCCAATCGTATATGCAGTAACCTCAAAACAGGAGCGTCCCGTCTCTTTCGCTCCTTTTTCCTCGAAAACAAGTGCGGCTGTCATGTTCCTCACTACAGCCGCACTTGTTTATCTCATCCTTTGTGGTATATGGGTGCTAAATACATGGCGTCTGACTACACCACCAGCCGCAAGAAATACGCACCCTGCCATCCACAGGCCACCAGATGTTCTTCATCGGGATGAAAGATGCAGCCAGAAAGCACTCCATCCACCGGAAAGGTCAGCAGACACTGTCCTGTTTTGCACATCCCACACTTTGAGGGTGCAGTCAGCGGAGGCGGAGACAATCAGGCGATCTCCACTCGCCCCACAGCCGTAAACCCTTCTTCTAGTGACCGCCTTCTGGCTGTATTCCCGTATAACGAGCGCGTGGCCGAATCCCTTGCGAGCTCCGCGCTTGCTCCAAGGCATGCCCGATCCAGCCGACACAGCGGGCCAGCGCGACGAGAGCCTGAAACTGCTCATTGGTAAGCTTCAGGTTCAGGGCCAGAGCTGCGTAGGCGAGCTCGATGCGCGGATGGATACCCAGTATTTGCTCAACTTCGGCAACCAGCGTCTCAACGAGCCTGGTACCAGAGGCTTCAGGATACTGCACGTGCAAAAGTTTCAACAGCATCACTACCCGCGGGTCCCCAGCTGGGAAGAGAGGGTGCTCGAAGCCTGGAATATCTTCCCCTTGCTTCAGGCGTTCGACGAGTACCCGATTTATTTGTTGAGGTTGACCAAGACTACCGAGAAATCGAAAAACCTGCCCGGTCCGGAAAGCTGCTAATGCTCCATTGATAGCGGCATACAGTGTTGCACCAGTTGATGCGATGCAGCGGGCAGTAAAAGCTGGAGCGCTTAATTCGTTATCAGCATTCAGAATCAAAGCCGCATTCAAGATCTGCGAGGCCTGGTCATCATGTGGTAACCAGGCCTGCTGGAGCGTCTCAGCCAGGGAGGCCTGAGGAGTTGTTGCATGGGCTAAAAAGCACGTGAAAAGCCAGATCAGGCGTACGCTTGTCGTGAGCGCGGCCTCCTGACTCGGACGATAGGCACGCATATCCTCTGCGCCGAGCAGGGGCAGCACCATCTGGAACTGCTCAAGAAGCGACAAGTTGGTAGGATGCAGCTTTTCCCGGAATGTCGCCAGTTTTTGGAGCAGCGCTGGCTGAGGCTTTTCCTCAGTGAAAAATTGCTCTACTTGTCGGGCATTTTCGCTTTCAGCAAAACCCCAGAGCAGCGCCGCGACTTGTTCAATCTTCCATGACGCAGCCAACTCCACTGCCTCGCGGCCACGATAATAGACGCGATCATCTCTCACCAGGGTCAGTTCGGAATCGATGATTGGCTCACCCCAACTGATCGCCTTGCTCACCACTTGCTCTGGATGCTGGCGCATCTCCTTGCGCGCTTTCAAGCGTTGAATATCTTCCGCCAGGTAGGCCCGCACGCGTCGCGAACCGCTAACCGCTTCCGAACGGATCGCCCCTCGACTCACATATGCATACAACGTTGTCAGGCTGATTCCTAATTCAGATGTCGCCTCCTGCGCACTCATATAGCGCTCATTACTCATGTGTTTCTGCCTCCTTCAGATGTTTTGTTGCCCCTATCATATAACACATTGATTTTTAAATCAACATGTTGACGACCTATCGAGATTAAAATATACTCATGGAGAAGTGAATACAATCACACATAAGCTGCCTTCAACCCCCTCTTCCAGGTGGAGAGAAGAGCAAGTACCACAACCGCGAGGAAAAGAAAAGGATGTTCGTAAGTGATGTTGAGAGAAGTCAGAACAGAAAGAGGGCCTGCTATCATGCCCATCTGGAAAAGGAACTTATTAGTTTGCTGGTTTGGCATGTTTATCACCAGCGTAGGACTGAGCCAGATTGCTCCCGTCTTGCCACTGTATATCAAGCATCTGGGCATCGATAACCCTGCATCGATTGCTCAGTTGTCGGGATTTGCCTTTGGCGTGACCTATATTATTTCCGCTCTTTTCTCCCCTCTCTGGGGTGTGGCTGCGGATAGAGTTGGCCGCAAACCCATGCTTTTGCGTGCCAGCCTTGGTATGGGAATTGTGATCTGTAGCATGGGCCTGGCGCAAAATGTCTATGAACTCGTTGGATTACGGCTATTACAGGGGGTTATCACAGGATATAGTACAGCCTGTACAACTCTCATCGCCACGCAGACGGATAAGGAACACGCAGGTTGGGCCTTAGGCACACTTTCAACGGCAAATATTGCAGGCAGTTTGCTTGGCCCCATCATTGGGGGAGGAATAGAAGAGAGCCTCGGTTTGCAAAATGTCTTTTTTCTTACCGGCGCGCTCTTGCTGGTTGTTTTTCTCACCACCCTGTTCTTTGTACAAGAATCGTTTACTCGCGGCGGGAAAGAGACGCTGCGGGTGAAAGAAATCTGGAATACGATTCCAAACAAAAGTCTAACGGTGATCTTGTCTGCCACCTACCTTATCATAACACTGGCACTCTATTCGATTGAGCCAGTTGTGACCATTTACGTTACTCAGCTTACCACTGATACGACCCATGTTGCTCTTTTAGCAGGAATGGCCTTCTCAGCCTCGGGACTGGCGAGTATCATTGCGGCCCCAAGGCTGGGGAAACTTTCCGACAAAATTGGAGCGCAGAAGGTGATACTTGTCGCACTGGTCGTGGCAGGGATCATTTTTATTCCCCAGGCGTTTGTCCAGAATCCCTGGCAGTTGATGGGACTGCGCTTTTTCTTAGGGTTGGCCGTGGCCGGGTTGAGTCCCTCGGTCAATATCTTGATCAAGAAAATCACCCCGGATGCTCTGACCGGGAGAGTGTTTGGTTTCACCATCTCGGCAGGCTATTTAGGCATTTTTGGTGGTTCCGTTTTAGGTGGACAGGTGGCAGCCTGGTGGGGAATCAGATACATCTTTTTTCTTACCAGCGCACTGCTACTGATAAATGCCGTGTGGGTGTATTTTACCGTGTATAAAAAACTGAACAGACAGGAAGAAGCAGTATCCCAAAAGGAAAGACCTGAGGAAGTTGTGGTCATTCCAACAGAGGCCCAATAGGGGTAGTTGAAGAGAAACATTAAAGGAGTTTTTATGCCATTAACAACCATCGATAAAAAAGCCGCTCTCATTGTCGTTGATTTACAAAAAGGCGTGTTAAACCTACCAGCCACTCATCCAGTTGGCCAGGTCGTTGCGCGGTCAGCCGAACTGGCCAGAGCGTTTCGGGGACGCGAATTTCCGGTCGTGCTCGTCAACGTTGTTGGCGGCGCTCCGGGTCGCACCGATGCCTCACGAGCCGCCCAGGCAACCGGGCAATCTCGCCCAACGCCTCCACCGCAATGGGCCGATCTGGCAGATGAGCTTGACCCTCAACCAGGCGATCACCGTATCACCAAGAACACGTGGGGCGCGTTCCATGACACACCGCTTCATGCGCATTTGCAAGAACTCGGCGTCACACAAGTTTTTCTTACCGGCGTGGCAACAAGTATCGGGGTCGAATCAACAGCCCGCTCGGCGCACGAGCATGGCTATCATGTCGTGCTGGTAACTGATGCTATGACTGACAGGGATGCTTATGCCCACCAGAATAGTGTGGAGCGGATATTTCCACGGCTGGGTGAAACAGCAACCACTGAAGAGGTCATAGCTATGCTGAAGGAGAACGTATAAAAGCGAGCGATGGCAGACCACGCCCGATCAGCACTGGCTTGACGTGCTTGTGAGTTAAGGCAAAAGACAAAGGAGAACGCTTTGGCAAGGACGGCACAATAGCACTGCAACTCATTCTTGTTGGCGTGTTCGTCCATCCAAAGACGGAGGCATTTGTTGCGAATGAACTGCACAATGCGAATTGCCTCCTCAATGGCGGCATATTGCGCTTTGCTGCCATCTAACTTGTATTCGTAGATGAGCACGTCCTTGCTCCTTCTAGAGATTCTCCTGTCTTCTTCTTTTCCACTTGAAGGATCTGGAAACGCGAGAGGCAAAAGGAACGGCGATTCATCCCCGTCATGAATGAGCGGGGCTTTCTCGCTCGATCCTCTGTAAAATTCATGGTAGTTACCACAATCCATGTGGCCGTGATGAGCCCCATCGCGACACTGTTTGTGAAGCCTGTAGGCAATCAGTCGCTATTATACCTGCGCAATGATCACGACAATAAGGAGTGCGAGTGCAATAGAACCAAGTGCAAACAAGACACCAGCCAGTCGCAAACATCGCATTTTATAGGTAGTGATATGTTGTAGCTGCTTGCCCATCTCTGTGACATTATAGCGAGGAATATCGTACATTCGTGGTTGAATTGCCAGGAGCGCCGCTGCCATTGCCAGAAGATACAGGATGAGCGTCAGGGTCACCATGATTTTGGCTGGCGCATTTCCTTTGAGATAAGGTGGTGGAAAGTTATTGCTAAATGCAGTGACGGCAAACAGAATCGTTAGGAATGTGGCGATGCGTTCGATCATACTTTTGCCGGACTCATCGAGAAATTCGAGCTGTTTGCTTTTCATATCAGTGAAAATCTGAACAAGCTGCTTTCCCTCTTCCGAGAGTTCCTGCGCATCCTGGATATCAACGGGCTCCTGTTGTTTACCCATCATTTATATCCTTCACAATCGACATGTGCAACTAATGCCTCACCGCACGTTGTACATGTAAGGATCAATTCATCCAACTCTTTTCCACTGCGTTGAATCTGACCTCGTGGCACCGGATAGGTGACTTTGCAGACAATCCGTTTGTCAAAACAGGACACATGTCCATTTCTGCAACGTACACCAAAGGTGGAATGTCTATTCTGTGTTTGCTGCGAAGGTGTTTGTGGTAGTTGTGATAGTGTCTGTGCATAGAGATTTAGCACCTCTTGCGCTTTGTCGCGGACGCTAGTAATCGTATCATGTTGTACCATATGTTCGAGCAGTGCCAGCACTCCCTTTTCCTGCTCATTCCGTTGCAGCATTGCCGCTGCTTGCTCAATGGCCGCCTTTCGCTCACGGATATACTCATGTGAAGCCTGTTCAACCAGTACTTGTAATGCGTCGCTGCTCTTAGATGGCGGTAGGAACGATGCAATCTGGGTCATGCATTGATCGTAAGGAGGCTGTAATGCGATAGTTTTCTCTGTGACCAGTGCTGTTGGAGGTGGCGTAGCATCTAATGTAAGGACAATGATAGTCTTCTGCAAACGTTGTGCGAAAAGGAGCAGACGTTCCACCTCTTTTGATTGAGCGGCAGCCCGGCTCCAGACCAGTAGAAATGCTGCACTACCTATGATCATTTGCTCGCTGCTGATTGGAGCAGTGACCGCGGATAATAGTGACGTTTGCTCTTTGTGCCAGATCTGATATCCCAAGGCCTCGCAACTACGCTGGATCTGATCGACACAGGCTGAGTTCTCTGAAGCATGTAGAACAAAAATATGTATTGTCATAATTCCTTCTGTTTTCTTTCTGCTTGAAATCTATTGCAGTGCCTTTTATATTCGACTGCCCTACGTGTCTATCAAAAACGTATTGCTTCTTACCAGGGCCAACGAATAGCCTTCCATAGTGATTGTATTCTTTTTGCTCCACCAGGTTGAGTGATTTTCTCCGCTTCTCTGTTTTGTGATACTTCTTTCTGCGCTTTTTGCACCTCCTCTAATGTAAAATCCATTTCTTCTTCTGAAACATCGTGATGCTCCAATATGTATTGAACTTGTTGCATACATTGTAATGACTTGTGCGGATTTTTAAAAACTGTGTAGAAAAGGTTTCCCATGCAAAAAAGTACGGTGGCTTCAGTGGCGCGATCCTCGAGTTCACGCAAGAGAGGGAGGGCCTGCTCGTAGAGAGGAAAGGCGCGTTGCGGCTCATCAGTGTCATGGTACAACATGCCGATGCTTGTAAGTGTTTTTGCTTCAGTGGCACGGTCCCCCAGTTCACGTAGGATAGGTATCGCCTGTTCGTAAGCAAGAATGGCATCCTGCACCTGGCTGGTAGTTCGGTGCAACAGGCCAATGAAAACAAGTGTTTCTGCTTCGGTTACGCGATCACCTATCTCACGAGAGAGCCCGAGGGCCTGCTCATAAAGGGGAAGAGCGCGTTGCAGCTGGTTTGTAGCTTGATACAACATGGCGATATACGTAAGAATAGTGGTTTCAGTGGCGCGATCACCTATCTCACGAGAGAGCTCGAGGGCCTGCTCATAGAGGGGAAGGGCGCGTTGCGGCTGGTCCGCATCATGGTACAACATACCGATACGTGCAAGCGTCGTTGCCTCACCTTGGCGATCTCTGACTTCACGTCTGATGAGGAGAGCTTGCTCATAGAGATCGAGGGCACGTTGCGGTTGATCCATATCTTGATAGAGTCCACCCATATTGTTGAGTATAGATGCTTCAGTAGTGCGATCGCCAACTTCACGCATGATGGGAAGAGCTTGCTCATAGAGATCGAGCGCTTGTTGCGGTTGATCCGTTTCCTCATAGATCCGCCCCATATTGTTGAATAGAGTAGCTTCGCTATCACGAGCGCCGATCTCGCGTGTAATGGGGAGAGCCTGTTCATAGAAGGCGAGGGCTTGCTGCAGCTGATCAGAGCTTTGATACGATAGGCCCATACTGATGAGTATAGTAACTTCTCTTTTACGATCACCGATCTCGCGTGTAATGGGAAGAGCCTGTTCATAGAAGGCGAGAGCGCGTTGTGATAGACCCATATCCTGATATAATAAACCCATACAAGTGAGCGTGGTCGCTTCGAGAGAGCGCTTGCCGATTTCGCGTGTGATAGGTAGCGCTTGTTCATAAAATGTGAGCGCTTGTTGTAGTTGACCAATGGCTTGATAAGCGCCAGCCATGTTACCTAGCACGGTCGCTTCGAGAGAACGATTGCCGATTTCACGTGTGATAGGTAGCGCTTGCTTATAGAGGTCGAGAGCGCGTTGCGGCTTTCCCGTGTCCTTATAGAGGAGCGCGATGTTGTTGAGTGTGGAGGCTTCGCTATCACGATTGCCCATCTCGCGTGCAATGGGGAGGGCTTGTTCATAGAGATCGAGCGCGCGTTGCGGCTTTCCCGTATCTTTAAAGACAATCGCGTTGCTGTTGAGTAAGATAGCCTCACCGTCGCGATCACCAATCTCGCGCGTGATAGGGAGAGCTTGCTCATAGAGGTCAAGGGCGCGTTGTGGTTGTCCAATGGCGTGATAAGCATTCGCCATATTCGTAAGAATAGTAGCTTCAGTTCGGCAATCGCCACTTTCACGCGCAAGGGGAAGCGCCTGCTCATAGAGAGCAAAGGCTCGTTGCGTTTGTCCAATGGCGTGATAGCTGAAAGCCATATTAGCGAGCGTAGAGGCTTCGCCAGTGCGGTTACCGATCTTGCGTTTGATGGTCAGGGCTTGTTGATAGAGAGCAAGGGCCTGTTGTGGCTGCCCAATGGTATTGTATACCCGACCTAGAATGCTGAGTACATCTAATTCTAGCAGCTGATCAGATCCTTGGACTTGCTCCAGTACTTCTTCAAGAATCCCCTGTGCTTTGAGCGCTTTCCCTAAGCGAGAAAGGATTGCAGCCCAGTACGCCTTATAGCTCATTTGTCTGGAAACATCGGCATACTGTATTCCCTGTTCCAAATCTTTTTCTGTCTGTTGTATTATCGCGACGATGGATGCACTCTGGTCCATCTCCTCATATGCCGTATATGTGAAGAGTTCATATGCTTCCCCATAGCGATGCAATATTTCTTCTTGTAGAGAGGTACTTTGCATATAGGTCTGAATATACAGACGGGTTGTTGGGAGGAGATAGTACAGGTCTTGCGTGTCATCACGTGCTGTAATGGTAATACATGCCAGTAATCCTCGTTGCCAGAGGATACTTAGTTGTGTATATATTGCTGAAGATGTGGAATCTGTTTCTTCGCTGTCCGGGTCAAAAATGGAGGCTGCGATATCTGGCAAGAACGGCGCTTGAAAAATCCAGAGATTACGAAGCAGGTGGCGCTGCTCATCATTTAAGTAGCGAATGCTGGTTTCCATGCTCGCGTAAAGTTGGCGATGTCGATGGTCCTCACCCACATATTTGTTCTCGGCATTAACCAATTGCATTTCATAGTCTTGAATAAAGACAGGCAAGGAAAGTGCGCTCGCATTGAATGCCCCTCCAAGGAGACGCAGGCTCAACGGATGTCCTTCTAGTTTCTGGCTGAGCTCCTGTGCTTCTTTCGTCGAAATAGCTTCTTGACGTCCAGGCGCGCATTGCTGGAAGAGTCGTGCTCCTTCCTCCATTGTTAAGCCTCCCAACTCATGGGTGATTTCATCCGGCCAACCGAACTGGACACGTGAGGTGATGAGCAGGCTGACTGATGCGCCGGGAAGTTGTTGGATAAATTCAGTAAGAGCAATCGCCTGGGAATCCCTGGCATTGACTGCGTCGACCAGTGTTTCAGCATTGTCAAGTACAAGTAGAACGCGCCTTGTAGCAAGTAGCCTGAGGACCTGATGCTCCCTATCTTCTGGATTGTCGGCCTTTTGTCCATGAATTCCTAAAAATTGAGCCAGATCGTTTACAATGCGGGTTCGATCAGGGAGTGGATCAAGCATGATGCCCCAGACACCTCCCGGCCATGCATACGCAAAGCGTTCAATGGCCTCACGAGCTAGTGCTGTCTTGCCTTGCCCACTACCACCATGGATGGTAAGTATTCGCGCTCGCTTGTTCCCTGTGAGCAGGTGGCCAAGGCTTTTCAGATCATCTACTCGACCCTGAAAAGCTCCGACTGCCCGAGCGATACTGCTCACTTCAATACGTGGTTGATGCTCATCAATGTGGGATGTGCCAGCGTGATTGATAAAGCCGTATGCTGGTGTGCTCAGGGACGTATACAGGACCGGAACACCAACTGCCCAGGCGAGTGGACGCTCTGCAAGTGAAAGTCGAGCCTGTAACAACGCTTCTTCAACAGATGTGCCTTGCGTCAATTCTGTATAGAACATGCGGGAAAAAGCCAGGGCATCCTCGTCATAGATGCTAAAGCGCATGCCTAGTGCATAGGGAATTTTGGCCTGCACGATAGAGGACGCAAGGTTACTAAACACGGTCGGACCCGGTGAAGCGCTCATACAGGCATTGAGCGTGATCAGAAAGGTGGTACCACGTATTCTGGCAATCAACTCTCTCGCTCCGACCAGATCCAGGTTTCCGTCCTCCTTCTCAAAACAGAGGACTGCCCCGCTCTCAATGTGTTCTCCATGACCCATAAAGTGAATGACGCTCTGTCGTTTGTTAGAGATTAGGCTACGCACTTGTTGGAGCGTCGGTGGGCGTACGCGTTCCAGTCTGATATCAAAAGGTAGTGGTTCAACAATTTCTTTCAGGCGCCACCACTCTGCATCGATATTGAGTGGTTTAACGAGGGGACTCAATGGATTTGATGGAACTGCCACAATATGCAATGGCTTATCAAGTATGGGAGGCGCAATACGTTGCTCTGGAGGAAGCCCACGTACAAAAGGGAACTCAAGCACAAGGAAGCCCTCGGGACTATAGAGATATTCCCAGGGGAGAATATCAAGCTCATCATTCGTGTTGACCAGGACGATGCGTTCAGGATGAGCATCTAGTGCATACCGTGCCGGAGAATCCGCGGGAAGAGGGCTTGAAAAAGGTGTTGACCATACCGGATCGGATCGTCAGTGATGCGTTCAAACCAGTGACCAAGCAGTCGTAATGGTTGTAGATCAAAGGTGTGGGATGGGTTATTATCACAGGTCACATGGACCTGATAATCTTCTAGCTGGGTGAGAATGAGTTCCATCTCTTCTCTCTTTCACTTGGCGTTACTCTGCATATTAGCAAATAGGCAAGGAGAGGGCAAGAGATGCATACGCTCTCAGAGATTTGTCGGCCTGGGAACGTGCTCCGATTCTCTCTGCCACAACGCCAGCAACTGGAACGATACATCATATCACGATTCTCGAGACCGGGTGCAACATGTGTTTTTTGCGCGAGGCTGAGGCTTGGCAACAAGCCGCATAAGTAGCAGATTGTGCCCTAAACAGGCTCGACGCAAAAAAGTGTGGCGGACTCCCGAAGAATCTGGTCGTGACGATTGATGGTTTGCGCCGTGCTGGAGAAGAAAAGGGGTGCGACAAGTGTTTTTTGCGCGAGGCAGAGACCAGGAAAAGCTTCGTACTACAATAGAGCTATCGGCGAGATGACGATCGGAAAGAAAAAGAGCAAAGCGGGATTGCAAAGGACGCAGCCATTTGCCGGGGGCGGGGTGTCTCCGCAAAAACCTCTTTTTCTTCTTTTGCACACCGCCGCAGGTGACAGATGGGACGTTGCAACGGCCTTGAGGGCCATGGGATCACTCTTGCTTTCGGGTATACTCTATGTTATATTCAATCTGTTGAAACATCGTTTCTTCAAACAAAAAGGAGCAACAGAAAATGAAACACACCCCCTATTTTCATGTTGTGTGCCGCTTCTGCTAACAGCTCGGTACAGCTCTCTTAAGGCATCTTACCGCTTCTTGTTATCATAAGGAATGGATACCTATCCTCCCTTGTGCCACACCACGCTCAATGCAGAATCGCTTCAGCAGAGATACCCCTGAGTGATATATGTCGTTCGTGCACATGCATGAACGACGCTGGTACACACTTCTCGATACTCCCGACAATCAATCGCGACATAGCACAGCAAAGGCAAAGCTATGTGCTTCGGTGTGCTATGTCTTTATTCGCTAAAAACATGAAGGAAGAAAAAATGAATCAACGTAGCGTAACAGGCGAAATTAAAACAGAGGTTACAGCAAGTGATCGAGCGAACATAGCCAGGCTGATCGAGGATTATCGCCTGTATGAAGGGGTGGACTGTCTCGTTTCCCTGGAAGAGATGCTTGCACCATCAGGAAACAAACCAGCACAGTTACTCCATTATCAGGGTGACACCCTCACCGGCTTCACCTACCTCCAACACCTCCGACCTGACTCAGAGATCGAGATCTACGGGATGGTACATCCAGATCACAGGCGTAAAGGTGTAGGAACGACGCTATTTGAGGCAGCGAAAGCTGTCTGGCGACGGAGAGGTGCTAGCGGCCTACTGCTGGTTTGTGATGGTGCCTTACCCTCCGGCAAAGCGTTTGCCTCCGCAAACAGGGGAGAATATCGTTTTTCGGAACATCGCATGGTGCTTGATCCAGCTAACATCAAGCGTCCCCAATGGTCACAAGGACAACAGGTACAGTTCCGACGCGCAGAAGCGACCGAAGTTCCAATCCTCACCCATCTCGTTTCACAGGCATTTGAGGCATCTGAAGAGGCAATGGAAAACTGGATCACGGAGGCTATTTCAGCAGACAACCAACGTTTTTACATCGGCCTGCTTGATGGGCTGCCAATTGGGTCACTCAGAACTGTCAGCATTGGTGAGCAGATCGATATCGTGACCTTCGGCGTACTCCCTCCCTATCGTGGGCGGGGTTACGGTCGGCAAATGCTCCTGGCAATCGTTGATCTGCTGCTTGAAGAACACTGGCCTAACATCGCTCTTGATGTAGAGACAAAGAATGCTAATGCCCTCGGACTCTACGAATCTTGCGGCTTCCGTACAATCAGAACATGTGATTACTACCAAGTAATCGAAGGGGGTCCTGCTCGCTCGTAGGCTGATAGAAGAGATAGCCTGTAAATCATCAGATTCTGCTCATAAAATCTTGTGCTTTACAGGCGAGCTATTTTGTTCGTACTTTCATCACCGACCGGCGTTCGAGGAGGTGGTAGACCCAGCGCAAAAAACTTGCCGCACCCGATTGAGTGGGGTGCGGCAAGTTTTTTGCGTCGAACTCATCCAGAGCAATGGAGAGACGGTACGATAGGAGAGGGCTGGTAAATTGAGCAAACTTCGACCGATTTTCAGGTGAAACGGGGGACGTCAATCACGGGAATCGGTGGTGAAACCTCGCCACGGAGAGTTTACAAATTCTGGCAGTGACGTTGACCGATGCGCCTCTCAAGCCAATGGATAAGTGGGAGAATCATCCTATATTTCAAGCAGATTCTTGCGTCAATCACGCTTCTTTCGTAGCATAAGGAGAAGATCATCGAGCTGGCAAAGGAAACGCCCAGTCTCGTCTCCTTTGCCGATCAAGCGCGGGAGTTGCAGAGATGCCGAAAGCCAAGCGAGAACGCAGGGAGCGGACCGATAACTATCATCTGCTTCAACAATGGTGTCGGACTCCAGAGCAGCGTTTGTATGAAGGGATTCGGCCTGTTGTGCTTTTCGGCATTCCTCCAGCAGAACGAGCACAGGAGACAGGTCTGGCGGAACGGAGTCTGGGCCGCGCTGCTGATGCCTTTGACACCCATGGTATCATCAGCCTCTTCCGCCCAACCAAAGCCCAACGAGAAGACCATCACCGCTCTCTTCCAGTCACTATGCGTCAATTGATCGTTGATCTCAAAGCCGAGTATGCCAACAGACGGCAATGATACTCAGGCTTTTCACCTGTGTTCACACAGTCACGGCTTCGGTATCGAACGCGAAAGCAAGGTTATGGCAAGGGCTCAGGGGCAATCATGCTGTTGTGAACCCGGCACTCTTCGACAAAAGCGAGTTCACGCAGGTAAAACGCACGCGCCGCTAAGTGGGCACTGAGTTGATGAACAACGAAGCGTTGGCGACGCACATCCACAAATGGGGCTTGTGGGAAGAGCTGGCTCAGTTCGTCCAGCGCAGATGCAGAGGACTCCCAGGTGGTGTCATACTCTCCAAGGGTCATCTGGACGGGAACGCGCACCTTAGCACTGATCTGACGAAGACGTTGGGGAAAGCGAAGCACCTCACGCAACTCCGCCATCGGCAAAGGAGCTCGACTCTGCTTCAAGCGTTCTCGGGCCTCATGAACCCAACTGTTGGCAGGTCCAAGGGACCTGGCGTTCTCGTCGAAAGGAAGCTCGACAAATGGGGCATTAGCCAGCAAGCTTTGAAAGCGTTGGAGGGCACCTGGCAACCAGCGTAATGCCGTCCCATGAGTGCTCACGCCAAGTAAAGGCACATCAGGCTGGCTGGCAGCCAACCCAAGGACGATGAGTCCCCCGAAGGATTGGCCAAGCAGAACGATTCCGGCCGAGTCGGCTCCATACTGCTCCCAGGCCGCGGTCAGCGCGAGCCGCAGGAGGGCGATCTGGCCATCAAAGGTGCTGAGATCTTCGGCGATCTGTTGGCTGGCCCCATAGCCCGGTCGATCCAGCGCCAGCACCGCGTACCCAAGAGCGGCCGCCGTATCGAGGAAGCCTGCTTCGCCAGGGATGGTGTTATCAAAGATAGCGGCTGAGAGGGCGCCCCCATGCAAGGCCACAATCAGAGCGCGAGGAGCGCTCGAAGGTTTCGCATACACTCCCGAGAGGTCACTCTGACCTGCTCGGATCAGAATGGGATGCTTGGTTATTGAAAGGCTCATCTTTTCACTCTCTTTTCTTCTTTTTTCCAGGGGACATCGCCACTGGTGCTGACGCAGGACCTTGGAGGGATCCTCGGAAAGAGGATGAAGCAACATACTGGAACTGCTTCTCTCAAGCCTCTCTATTCCCAAATCCACTCCCCGCGCCAGAATCGTTTTTTTCTCAAGACGTCGCTTCTGGTCAATTCGGAGCGGCGTCCATAGGACACTTACTGAAACAAGGGGAAAACGTTCTATTCCATCTCAGCAGGATTTTAGGCGGGTTTTTCTGTCGGGACCCGTTTTGTCCAATATCATTTGTTCATACTCCTTATCCATTTGAAAGAGCGCTGATGCGTAAGCGGGGATCCGGCAGGAGGCTGCCCTCCTCTTGCCAGGTCCTGCCTGGATCGCTTTCCAACTCTGTTGCTTGGAGTATATGTGGAAAGGGGAGTTTGAAGCATCGGCAATCGCGTCTATCTTTCACCCGCGATGCCGAAAGAGCATTGCCTAGGTAATGGGGGGTAGTTGCCAGCGGGAAGCGTGCTGAAACTGGCGATCGATGGAGGAATTTAGAGCAAGTGGGCATCAAGTGCGTAGCGTATAGCGGCGAAACGTGAAGAGAGACCCAGCTTGCTGTAGATGGAGCGCAGATGGGCGTGAACCGTGCGGGGGCTGATGACCAGCACCTCTGCGATCTGCGCATCTGTGTGTCCCCGCGCGACCAGGCGCAGGACCTCGATCTCGCGCTCTGTCAGATGAGATGGCCCAACTTCTCTACGCAGTGGCGTTGGTGATTGAGAAGCAACAGGTTCGTGCAAGGCCTGCGAAGCGAGGAAGCGTGCGGGAGACATCCCCTGACCCTCTTCCCAGGCAGCAGTGAAGGTCTGCGGGCCGAGCTGCTGGCGCACAGCTGCCACAACAGGCTCATTGTTCGCGCCTGTCGGTTGCAGGTGATCAACGGGAAGCGAGAAATGCGGTAAAGTTTTCCTCTGGCTCCATACCTGGCTCGCTCCCCACAGGCGCACGGCCCATTGGAGCTTGTGTTGCCGTGCCGCGAGCTGGCCCCATGAACGCAGAACGGAGGCAATGCCTTCGGTCTCATTCAGGCGCTCGAATAGTTCCAGGCTCTTACGATAGCAAGCGTGCGCCACTTCGTACTTCTCCTGCTGCCTCGCCGCCTCTGCCAGACGCAGAGAGGCCCAGGCGAGATGGCGTTGTGTGCCCAGAGCATGATAGGAGCGACGTGCTTCCTCAAGCCAGGGCTGTGCCAGTTCTGCGTTTCCCTGCTCCAGCTCAAGCTGACCGAGCAAATCAAGGGCACGCGCCTGGTGGAAGGCTTCCTTTGTCTCCCTACACAGTGCCAGGCTTTCTTCAAAAAGTGAGTGAGCATCTCTCGTCTCGCCCTGCGCAAAACGGAGCCGCCCCATGCTCCGGAGCGCACGCGCCAGATTCTTTTTCTGCTTCGTCATGCGACAGAGGGCGACGCTCTGCTCCAGGCACGTTTGTGCCTCCGTGAACTCCCCCTGATCAAGAGCAATATTCCCGGCGGTTATCCGGGCAAGGGCCAGCACCGTGGGATCATCTTTGGTGAGCCGAGAGCACTGTGCCAACAAGGATTGAGCTTGCTTCCCATCCTGGTGGACGACCCAGGCCAGATAGCCGAGCCAATAGGAGGCCATCGCGCTTCCCCGAGCATCCTCGGCCTCGCCAAAACAACGCAAGCTTTCCTGATAGAAGCGCTCCGCTTGCTCACCGTCATCCTGGACAAGGGCAAGCCATGCGGCTGCTTGCAGCGCCCTGGCTTTTATCTTCGGGGAAACCTCGACCGAGAGCCCAAGGGTGCGTTCGACCCAGTCGCGTTCCTGACTGCTAGACCAGCGATACCAGCGTACCGTCCAGAACCGGGCGATAGCGCCAGCCAGGCGCAGCGCCATTTCCGCGTTGTGCTCTTGCTCTGCGTGCTCTACCAGCCATTGCAGCGTCATGCGCAGATTCTCGCGCTCCCATTCCAGACGCTCAAACCAGTTCTCCTGTTCACTCCCAGACGAGGAGGCTGCTGCCTCGGCAAGCTGGACAAAATAGCGGGCTTGAGCGGCTCTGACCATCTCTGCTTCCTGACAAACAACCAGCTGTTCCCAGCCGAATTCGCGCACCGTCTCCAACATGACAAAGCGCGGCTCATCGTGCTCCTGCTCTCGTCTCACCAGCAGATGCTTGCCTAATAAGGAAGTAGCGGTGTCCTCAAGTGTAGCCGTTTCGCTCTCAGGCCAGGCGGAGATCGCCGCGAGTATCGGCAGTGTACATCCGCCGACAAAGGCCGAGAGCCGTCGATAGGTGCGCTGTTCAAGAGGGGTGAGCAAGTCATAGCTCCATTGTAGCGTCGCACGAAGGGTCTGCTGTCGCGCGGGAAGATCGCGTGGGCCATTTGTCAAAAGGGTCAGGCGACGGGTCAGGCGCTGGTGCAGGGCATGAAGCGAGAGGACGCCCAGGCGCGCAGCGGCCAATTCAAGAGCCAGAGGCAACCCGTCCAGGCGCTGACAGATGGCTATCACAAGCGGCGCATTCTCGGCAGTCATTTGAAAGGAAGGGAGCGTTGCCTGTGCACGCTCGACGAACAGCGCAATGGCCCCATACTGCGCCAGAGCTTCAGGGCCAACGGGCATCTGTGGACCAGGGAGCGCAAGCGGCTGAAGTTCCAGCTCGTGTTCTCCCCGCACATGCAACCGCTCACGGCTTGTTACAACGACCTTGAGCGCGGGGCACGAGGTCAGCAATTCGACCAGGAGTGGGGAGGCGCCGATAACCTGCTCGAAGTTATCCAGTACCAGCAACAGGTGCCTCGTGCGGAGAGAGATGATCAACTCCTCCAAAGGAGGATGGGCACTCTTCTGCTGGAAGGAAAAAGCCTCAAGCAAAGTAGGGAGGACAAAGGAAGCGTCTTGAACAGGTGCCAGGTTGAACAGGTAAACGCCATCAGAAAAGTCGTGCTGTACCTGAGCCGCGATGGCGAGCGCCACACGGGTTTTCCCGACGCCGCCGGTCCCTGTGACCGTGAGCAGACGAACCTGCGTGTTATGCAGCAGGCGCTCACCCTCCTCTACCTCCTGTGCCCTGCCGAGAAGGCGGGTCAAGGGAAGCGGTAAGCCGGGTAGCGAAGCTCCATCCAGCTTCCCAGAGGGAGAAGGCAGGGGAAAGAGCTGTTCCGTAGTTTTGTTCTGATGGTTTTCCACGAGGAGAAGTATCTCTCTTAATCCCGAAATGGTCTCCTCTAACGAGCAATCTCTCACAAGTGACACGGCGAGGAGGCCATGTGAATGTTCCAGGAGAGGTTTTTTGTTTTTCTCCCATCCTCATCATACCATATTCGTCAGGGTTCTCACAAAGTGCCATTCGGAGTCGTTCTCACTCCTAATATTCTTTGGCGGGTTCGTGGAGAGGAAAAAGGTCACTCTTTGTGCGTGGAACACGTCACTGACTCTTTGCTTCCCTCTCTCCTATACTTGCTTCATACTGACGATCCGCAAGAGCTTTTGCTTTTGCACTTGAACAAAAGAAAAGGAAATACTTTGGAGTGAACCCAAATGACCGGGTCAGACGCATTTTTGATGACACTCAAAGAGCCATTGGGAACACTGTAATCTACATTTGGAGGTGAACATTGACTGTGACCTGAAGAGAAAAGAGCGTTTCCGATGGCACCCTTCAATCTCTTACCTGATGCAACTCAACTTGAGCTCACGAATATTACCATTGACCATATCACCCATGAGATCACGGCCATAGCCACAACAAGAGCAATGGAGGCTCTCTGTCCTCTTTGTCACCTGCCTTCAAGACGGGTTCACTCTCGCTACAAGAGGCAATGGGCAGATCTTCCTTGTTGTGGTCAATCTGTCCGTTGGATTGTCGAAGCTCGTCGTTTTCGCTGCCAAAATCCAGATTGCAGCCGCAATATCTTTTGTGAGCGTCTTCCCACCTGTGCTGTTGCCTACGCTCGGCGAACCGTGAGAGCAACACGTGTTTTGACGGCCCTCTCCTTTGCACTGGGAGGTCGAGCAGGAGCCCACTTGGCGGAAGACCTTTCCATGCAGGTCAGTCATGATACGCGTGTACGCCTCATACGCAAGGAGGCCAACACCGCAGATCAATTGGTGCGTATCCTGGGAGTAGATAATTGGAGTTATCGCCGAGGCAAGCGCTATGGAACGCTTCTGTTGAATCTGGAAACACACCGCCCAATCGATGTTCTGCCTGATCGCACTGCTGCGACCCTTGCCAAATGGCTGGCAAATCACCCTGAAATTCTGGTTATCAGCCGAGATCGCGGCGGCGAATATGCTTTGGGATCTCGTCAAGGTGCTCCTCAAGCAGTTCAAGTCGCAGATCGCTTCCATGTCGTGCGTCATCTGGCAGAAGTGCTGGAGCGCAGTTTTCATCGCCACCGTCACCTCCTCAAACACATTCATCTTCCTGTCACCAACGAGAATGCGATCCCTCTCTTCGTCCGCTATGCCCGACCAGATCGGGAACATCGGAAGAAACAGGCGAGAGACAAACTCGTTGAACGCTACGAGGCCGTACAGCGCTTCGTGAAGCAAGGCGTGAGTCATCGCGAAATTGCACGGCGATGACACATGCATCGAGAATCGGTTCTTCGTTACTCCAAAGCAGAAAGCTTTCCTGAAAAGCCCTCTCGCTCGCCCAAGCCTGGCATTCTCACTCCTTATGAACCCTACCTGAGAGCTCGCTATCAAGAAGGGTATCGTAATGAATTGGGACTGTGGCGAGAAATTGTGGCGCAAGGGTTCACCGGCACCCGAATGACGGTGGTGCGCTATGTGTTGGGCTTACGCCAATTGGAACAACAGGGTGTTGCTCTCCCTTCCATCTCCCAGACGACTGAACTGACGCCACGTCGCCTCGTTGGCCTACTCTGGCGACATGACAAGGAATTGAGTCAAGAGGAAGTGCAAGCCTTGACCCAGGCAAAAAAACTCCACCCAGAGTTGGAGCGAAGCGCATCGCTGTTTCAACTGTTTCTCCAGATGGTACGAGAGCGCCGGGGAGAAGAACTCGATCTCTGGTTACATGCAGCGGTTCACAGTGGTATTCCTGAACTACGCTCGTTTGTCGTCAAATTGCGCCAGGATCAGGAAGCAGTGCAAGCTGGACTCATTTTTTCTTGGAACAATGGTGTTGTGGAGGGGCATGTCCATCGCTTGAAGTACCTCAAGCGGCAGATGTATGGCAGGCAGGGCGAATTTTGACCTCCTGCGCCAGCGTGTTCTTCACCATTCAGTGGATTCATCATGATCATCAAAAATGCGTCAGACCCGGCTTGAAGGGTCCACTCCAGAATGTGAGTATCTTTCTTCGTGGGGAACAAGCGGAACAAAACTTTTGCTGGATCTTATTCTATCACTCATCCCTTTTCACGGAAAGTGAGAATGAACCTATTTGCTGCCATGGAATTAAGCAATTTACAGGCTTGTAATTCGTTGGATTAGACGTTTGATTACTTATTAAAACCAGCAAATCACAAGCCTTTTCCTCCAAAAATCGCCTACTGATACGTCTATCGCTCAAAATAGCCGATTTTCATTCACTTTTCTGGTTCGGAGAGCCATCGTACTTCCTTCTAAAAACTCGGCTAGTTTAGCAGGAAGCTTGATTGCGACTCAAGGAAAGATGCCCATCGATCATTACAGTAATCATTTACAACAGTCAGATTTAACCACCACGCAACATAGTAATCACCATACGGTTCTGAGTGGTTAATGTTAAGGGTAATCGGTGCAGCGTCGTAGACGCTCGGACAACCAAAAGGACCACCCCAACCAAACCAGTCATTCGCGTAAAAGCCCACATCTGCGTAATACGTATCATTTGGCATGTTAACACCTTGTTCTGATACTCTGTCAATAAAAATCCCACTACAACCATTGGCGTAGTAAGTTATATCGACATAAGCACAGTATCCGTTCCCTCCTGGATTCCCTGTAGCATAGAGCGTTTCTTGTCCAGTAAAACACGATGACTGCGCCATGCTAGATTGTAGCGATGCCTTTTTGCTATTCCTCAGCTTCTGCACATCTGCAAATGTTTGCTTAAGTATCGCAGTTGATGCATTTTTATGAGGAAGTAATACATATGCATCGTGTTGCGCGATAGCTGTTGTTTTCTTAACAATTCGTGTGTCAAGTATAGTTCCTGGAGAGCATATTTGTGTTGATACACTTTCATGTGCTGTTCCTATTCCCTGTTCTCTACGCTTAGTGCACCCCCTGTTTGCTGTATTATCCACAACAATTATTACCGAAGGGTCCGACATTGTGTTGGCAGCATGAGCAGACGCTGTTGGAATAGAAATGGCTTCGAAGAAGCCAAAGCAGAGTACGCAAACAAGCGCAAGCAGGTTTACTTTTTTCCTCAAAAGGAAAAATCTCTGTTGAATTTTTTGCATGGAACTACCTTTCTTTTCTCTGTAACGCCAATTACTAATCCGATCAAATCAATAGATTTGATAAGGTATTGTCAACTTAATTTTTTTATTGATGAGCTTTCACCACTTCGATGCCATATCAGCCATAATTCTCGAACAAACAAGGGCAAGAAACAGGGCACAATCCCCACTTTGAGGCCTGTTTCTCTTCTATAAGCTCTACAATTGTAATTAAGTTGACAATACCGCCGGGTGTGAACGGAAAAGAGCCTGAACAGCAAACTGTCTCTGAAAACGCCATACCGAATGTACTAAGCGCAGTAGAAACGGTGGAAACGGCGAAAGAACAGGAAGACACGGGCAAAACAGCCAACTGCACGTTCTCAGGAGTGGTTCGTATCGATCTGCAACGGTTTACCAACAGTGACGTCAACCTGGTGGAATGCCCTGGCTGTGGAAGAATGCGTTCGCTTACCCCGGTCAAGGGTGTCCTCCGGTTCAAAGCGCACCCCCCACGCAAGCAGCAGACCCTTTTGACCGCGAAACGTTGGTCCTCTACAGGAACAATGGACTGGAATGTGGTCGGAGGCTAGAAAAGAGAGGATTCAACAGGTAATCTACCCATTGCTCAGATCGAGAATCGAGAGAGGCATGCTGGAGAAAATGCGAGAAAGGAGTCATTACAAATGGAAATGATTACAGATCAGGACGAATTAGATCGCCGGATTCGGAATCGAGAAGGGTTCTTGCGTAATGCGGGTGAAACAGCAGACGCATACAAATAGCATGACCTATCACGTCTCAAGCCAGAGCCAGGGTTCTGCGGATCGAATCTGATGACTGTTTCGCCTCCTGGGAGTTATCCCAAACATTATGCTGCCACCGAAGATGATATTCCAGAGCATGAGCGGTCACATCGCTGTAGCAAGTGCCGTAAGTAAATGTCAACTGGGTCTCAATACAAGATAAAGTCACATTAACATATGTGTGAACACCGAAATGGCTAGATTTGCCTTTTTTCGGGTCACTGTATCAATGTGGGAAAAACCGGTTCTCCCGCAGAAATGGTGCTCAGCAAGTTGACAATACCCCCTCAAGGCTGGTTAGGTCATGCAACGCTTGAGATGATTAATACCTATGTGCGGTTGGCAGAGCAAGATAACAGAGATCTGTATGTTCGCTATTCTCCTGTGGATGCGCTGAAAATGCACCTTGGGGCAAATGGCAAACGCGAACAGCTAAGGGAATGGCGTAAATCTCGAAAATGAACCTAAGGCGATTTAAATTAGCACAATGGCAATAATTGAGCTCGGCTAGGGACTGATTGTATTAGTGTCCTGGCCTTATTTTTTTCTACGGCGGTAATCTTTCTTTGCTGGGCTTTCTGTAAGAACAGGAAGGTGTCTTCACGGGAGTTCTCCGGGAGAAGCCAGAAGCCTGCTTTCACCTTACACTCGCGAACAGATCCAAACGACCTAGTACTTGACAACAAATATTCTCTATTATATATTCTCAACAGAATAGTCTGACAAAGATATCACCTCCCCTCCTTCTGGGGTACAGATCAGAACAGAGGAGAAATGACGACAAAACGCAAGATTCAGAATCCACTCGCATTGGCGGTCCTTGCTTGTCTCACGGAACACCCCATGCATCCATATGAGATAGCCACAACACTACGCGAACGGGGGAAGGACCAGAGCATCAAGCTGAACTTCGGCGCGCTCTACACCGTCGTTGAGGCGCTGCAACGACACGGACTCATCAGCGCACGTGAGAGCGAGCGCGAGGGCCGCCGTCCTGAGCGTACAGTCTACCGCCTGACCAGGGCCGGTCGTATCGAACTCATCGACTGGCTGAGCGAGCTCATCAGCAAACCGGTCAAAGAGTATACTCAGTTCGAGGCAGGACTCTCGCTCATTCCGGTACTGCCACCTGAAGATGCAGTCGTGCTTCTTGAACAGCGCTGTACGCATCTGGAGATGGAGATTGAGCAGCAACGCTCCTTCCTCCAACGCGTCGTGCAGCGTGGAATCTCGCGCCTCAATTTGATCGAGAGCGAGTACCTGCTTGCTCTGTATGAGGCGGAACTCGCCTGGGCGCGCCAATTCGCCGAAGCGATTAGGTCGGGAACACTGGAGGGTCTGACTGAGTGGATGACCTTTTCTCGCGCAACGGGCTCACAGGAGTACGAAGAATCCCAACAGAAGGAAGAACCCAACGAGGGGAAAAACTAGCGTGTCAGCTTTGGCTTCGGCATGTTCTCCTCACTTGATCCAGGCTCTCGTCCATACATTGAAAAAGACAGATCAGGAAAAATTCGTCATGAACGAAATCTCTACTACTTCCACGGTGAAATCGAAGGATGGCACGATCATCGGTTATCGACAGGTAGGCCACGGGCCGGGGCTTCTGATCGTCCATGGAGGTCTCGAAACGGCTGAAAGCCATCAACAATTGGCCGATGAGCTCTCGACACACTTTACGGTGTACCTCTCAGATCGGCGAGGGCGAGGGATGAGCGGCCCCATAGGTTCCGGCTATACCATCCAGAAAGAAGTCGAAGACATCGAAGCGCTTCTGGCCAAAACCGATACGCACCTGCTCTTTGGACTCAGCTCAGGAGCCATTATCTGCCTTCAGGCTGCTCTCACCTTGCCGACCGTCCAGAAAATCGCGATCTACGAACCGCCACTCTCGATCAATGGCTCCTTCTCGCTGGATTGGGTCCAAGCATTTACCCGTGAAGTAGAGAAAGGCGACGAGACGTCGGCATTAGTTGTCGCTACCAAAGGCACGCAGCAATTTGGACACACCCTGCCCGGCTTCTTGTTCAAAGGCATGGCTCGTCTCATGTTAGGCGATATGCTTGCTCTCGTGCCAACCTTTCAGTATGATGCGCAGCTCGTTCAAGAGACACAGGATACCTGGCAGAATTTCAAGGATATTCAGGCCGATGTCCTGCTGCTGGGCGGCAGTAGAAGCCCAGCCTATCTGAAAACCGCACTTGATGCCCTTGAAAAACGCTTACCGCACGTCAAACGCGTTGAATTTGCTGGCCTCAATCACGGTGGTTCAGGCAACAAAAACAGGGGTGGCCGACCAGCACTGGTCGCGGCAGAGATGTCTCGCTTTTTTCTGTAATCGTTTGGGAGGGCTGGCTCTCCTCCAGGAACGCGCTGCCAGGCCAGCCTCAACTGCTGCAGATTAGTGAGCGTTCTATGGCAAGAAAAACAGGTCGCCCAGTTACGGCAACGGAGCAAGTGCTGACATGTCTGCATACGCACTGCGACCGTTGTGGACACTCGATCTCGGTGGCGTACCGCACTCAGCGGACCATTACCACGTTACAGGGGAATTGTCGGCTCATCCTGCGTGTTCGCCGGTGTCACAATCCACAGTGCGAGTGGTATCATCGGTCCTACCAACCAGAAGAAGAGGGGAAATGGGCCTTACCGCACAGTGAGTTTGGTCTGGACGTGATTGCCCTGGTTGGGGCGCTGCGCTATACCTCTCACCGCAGCGTACCAGAGATTCACCAGACGCTCTGTGATCGAGGTATTTCGATTGCTGAACGGACTGTGGATGGGGGACTCACAGCCCATGTTGGCATGGACCTTACAGGTATTACGACAGCTTCTAGTGCTCCTCAAGTGCTTCATTGGTTCCTTTATGGAATCTCTGGTTTTTTTGAAAACAAAGGGGCACTTTGCGTTATGGTAAGTAGAGGATGGGGATTTTTACATACCCCCCGAAACGGTGCCTGGTCAAAGCCGAGTGCACCGTTTCGGGGGGTATGTAAAAATCCCCATTAATACTCAAGGGCCTTCATCTGATCGCGTTCTCAAGATCGTTTTGCTCTTCCCAAAGCCAGTTATTTACAACTTCCAATGGCAGTCACACCAGATGCGAAGCGGTTTTCCCAGGCAATGAAGCATCAATTTCCATCCTTCAATGCAAAATCGGTCCATCCTTCGGATCTGTCCCACTTTTGGTGAATGCTGAGCTAATTGTCATGTGTCAAAATGGTTGGGTCCTCCACCGATGAAGGATGCCGCTCGATTGCTTCGACCAGGGATCTTTGTCTTCTCCAATCAGAACAGATATGATAGGGAAGATGACACGGTGGAAAAACGAAAGGAGAGCTCCATGGCAGAGGAAATCGATCATGCTTCTCGACTCGATAGGCAACTACTTCAGCACGGGCCTATCGCCCTGTATTTTCAGTGGCGCATTCTTGAAGAGGCCACTGAATGGTTTAGCCAGCAGAACTATGAAGTGGTGACATTTGACTGCCGCCAGTGGAGATCACCAGAGGACTTCTTTACCGATGTGAGCCAGCGACTACGCTTTCCCGAGTATTTCGGACGAAACCTGGACGCATTCAACGATTGCCTCAGCGAGATAGATCTCCCTCAAAAGCAAGGGACCGTTCTGGTCTTTCTTCGCTTTGAAACCTTTACGGCCCGCCACCCTCAGTTTGCCTGGACTGTGCTCGATATCATTGCGACCAATGCGTATCGCTTTTTACTTGACTCGTACCAATTGATTGCCCTCGTCCAATCTGATGACCCGAAGCTCTCCTTTCAGCCTGTAGGGGCCCACCCGGTTCTCTGGAATCCTCGTGAATGGTTCAACAAAAACAGAGGGTTGTAAAGCAGCAGCCCCATAGGCATTAAGTTAAGAGCCAATCAAGACCATTGAGAAGCAACTGAGCCAAGCAGGGTTCAGTCGAGCGAGGATTGACCCGACAACCAGATTGCATCATTCGAGAGAGTTGGTCGACCAGCAAGCGTAAACGGTAGAAGCCAGAGAGCACTTCCAATCCCTGTAAGGCAAGGGAACGCACCACCTGGTAAATGACTTGCGACATGAGCGAGTTTGGCCCTCCGATGTAAGCACTTGCCCACCGATATGAGCAGTTCAGTTCATAACTGCGAGCGCAGCCGCTTCAAATGCGGATCGGGCTCAATCATTTCTGTAAATTCCTGCGGTGTTGTTTATTTTTTTGCCTGTTCCACATGTAATGTAGGAATTACATGAACGATAGTAGGACTATTCTGTGGCTGATTCTTCCTTCAAAAAAGAGGAGGTCAGCCACAGATTTATCAAAAATCCGTTCGCGTCCTGGTAAATGAGGTGACGAGTGATCAGGTTTTAGTGCGAAGAGTGAGCAGCTCAACTATTGGCGACGAGGGAAGCCGCTTGAGATGCGGATCATTCTCAATCGTTTCTGTAAATTAGCACGCGAATTTTCCTGTTTTTGCCTGTTATGAGTGGGCTATAGTAGCAGGAAACCCTGCGAGACGCGCCTGTTCCAGCCCAAAAAGAGGGAAGCCCGGGATACATGCAAAATTCTATCACGAGATCCTCGTGATAGAATTTTGCATGTATCCCGGGCTTCCCTCTTTTTATGATTGGCCGTGCCCGAACGCTGCTTTCTCTCCTGAGAGCTCGTATGTTTGCGGCTCATGGCTTTGACGCCATTCTGGGGAGTCCGCGCTGAAGACCACATGCGATCTCTCGGAAAATTCATCGAGAGCGAGGTATGGAGCCGTTTTGAGAGCTGGACGGAGCAGCAAGATGATCATCCTGAGCATAAGCTTGAACTGGATGACGAAGCTGCGCCTGACTCCCGGCATGGTGGCCGCATAGCGCCTCGCGATGGTCTCAAAATCCTCCGCCTCTCTGCCGGTGATGCGGCGCACCACATCCGTCGGCGCATTCACGCCAAACGCATTCTTCTGGTAATCGATCACGTATTGCGAATACGCGGCCAGGTTGTACAGAGACAAGCGCCCGCGCATAATCTTGGCCACCATCCGCATCGGCGCATTGCGGTAGGTGACCTTGCGCCCCAGCACCTTGCCGAGGATGGCCGCGAGGTCTTGCGGAGACAGCAGTTCGGGGCCTGTAGGCCGATACGTCTTGCCAGCGTGCCCTTCTGGCCGCGCGAGAATCTCCGCCACCACACGGGCTATATCTTCGTTGGAAGGAGGCGCGTTGAGACCCGACCCATAGGGCAAGGATAACAGCCCAAATTGCGCGGCAAACGGTAAGACTTGCATCTCGTTGTCCGCGAAAAACCCGGCGTTGATGGTGGTCACCGCGGTTCCCGGTAACAACGCAAACAACCGGTCCGCCAGCCAGACCTCGCGCGTGTGGATGGAAGGGTGATTGGGGTTGGACAGCCACTGGCTCATGGCGACGACGGATTCCAATTGGTGCTCAGCCGCGACCACCGTAAAGATGGCTGCCGCTTTGAGGTACCCTGCCTCATTGGGCACACAGAAGTAGGCACGTTTGGCCCCGGACATCGCAGTTCTCATATCGGTGGGATCGGTGAGCGAACCGACGACGATCTCCGCGCCTTTGGCCTTGAGGTGTTCGCTGCGCTGATCGGCGCGATGCACCAAGGCGGTGACGGGAAAGCCTTCGTCCAGCAGTTGCAGCGCAACGGGCATGCCCGTTCGTCCAGCGGCGGCCAAAACAAGGATTCTGGGTTTATTCATGGGATAAAGCTCCTGGTTTGCTAGGTGGAGAAAGACCACGGGATGCGTTGAGATGGGAGCAGAGACGACATGCCTGACGCCCCCGCGCGTCTTACGCCTGGCTCTCCGGGTGACGCAAGGGAGCCGGTGGCACGACGACCTCGACCAGGCCGATGGTCACGTCATAGACGAGTCCGGACACCAGCCAGTTGCCGGGCAGGGCGGGATTTGCCTTGAGGGCAGCCACATCGACCGCCACTGCGGCGTGAGGATCCGTGACCGCTTTGGCCGCCAGTGCTTCCTGATCGATACCAAAGTAGCTCGCCAGCAGGGCCGGTTGCCCTTGGAGGTGCGCAATCCCGCAGTGGGTATGCTGAAGCACGATCAGGTGAAACGCGCCGGCGGGAGGGCCACCTTCCCCCTGGGCAATCCTGCTCAGCATCCCCATGGTCTGCAACGTTGCGGGAGTGATGCGCCCCCCCACATTGCGGATCACGACTGCCTCTCCTGGCTGGAGACCAAGCAGGTGAGCCGGATCGACGCGTGGATCCACACAGCCAATGATCATAATTCTCAAGGTTGGCATCAGGGATAACCCCCTGGGGAAATGATGGGTAGCGAAGTCCTGGTTCCGTTCTATCAAGGTATCAAGCATTGTCATACTGCTTCTCCTTTATCAATCTCTTTCGTAAACAACAGCCATCTTGTACTGTTCTCGAGACATACGCCTTACGAGAGGTTCGGTGTATGCTGAGGGAGCGGTATGCCGTTTCCGTTTGTTTCACGCCACTTTATACAAGTGATAGCAGGAGTATACCGTTTGACGTTACGCCAAAGTCAAGCCTACATTCCCATCCATCGAGCGGCGGCAACACCTCAACTGCGGCGGGCAGGATACGCGCACCTGGTCACGGGCAGTTGAATCTCGACCACCGCTTCGTCCTGCTCCTGCGATTGCGGCAACTGGATCAAGAGCTCGCGCCCCGCTCCGTTCATCTGCCACCCATGGTGTTCCATCCAGGTCGCCAGTGCTCCAGAACTCTGATGGGTGTCGCTGACCCGCCCGACGTGGGCCAGGGTTGCCATGGTCTCCACTGCTGGCAAGGTCCTCAGCGTGAGCACCTCTTCCTCGGGGAGTTCGAGCGACTGTGGCCCTTTCCCCAGGAGCAGGTAGCCAACTTCGACATCGAGGGCGGCAGGATCGTACAGGGGGGAATGGATGATAACGGTGAGATGTCCAAGGTTGTGGTGCCCCATCCTGGCCGGAACCGTCATCGCGATTCTGCGCACGAGATGCTGGATCGCATCCATGCCGGGCAGTACGTCGCGTCGCCCAAGAAACGGCGTTGCTGGTACCGCTTTCAGGATCACGTCAGGCTCCTGCATCTGCCCATGGGTGTCGATCTGCTGCAATCTGCTCTCTACGATGCGCAATCGCTCCATCTCTTCCTGAACCGATTGCTCGATCTGGGCTTTGCGTAAGGTCAACATCCCTCGAATTTCCTCAACCGAGGTCTCCTGATCCAGGAGTCGGGCAATGTGTTCCAATGATAAGCCGAGTTCTTTGAGCACCAGAATGCGATTGAGCCGAGGCAGTTGCCGCGCGCTGTAGTAGCGATATCCCGTTTCTGGGTCGATAGACTGGGGACGCAGCAAACCAATCTCATCGTAATACCGCAACAGACGACCTGAAACCCGGGCGATTTGGGAGAATTCGCCGATACGAAACATGTCAATTCCTCCTTGGAGAGTTCTCTCCAGGAAGTGTACCGTTTGACGCTACGGCAATGTCAAGAGCGTTTACCCTTCTTCTGTTTTCTACGCTTCACATGATGAGAAAGATCGTTATCCTTTGAGCAGTTTCAGTTTCTCTTTGAGATGGGCTCGGCTGAGCCTTCCATTAGTTGAGCTGCTCACTCTTCGCGCCGAGTGATCACTCTTCGCCCTAAAACCTGATCACTCGTCACCTCATTTACCACGTCCTTCCCACATGTATCATATATCCGTGCTAGAATAAGGAAAATCTTTGAAGGAAGGAAGGTATCATGGCAGGACATCGGATCTATACAGTGAGCTTTGCAAGTGTCTATCCCATGTACGTTACAAAAGCGGAGAAAAAAGGACGCGCGAAAACAGACGTCGATAAAATCATTCGTTGGCTGACAGGATATAGCCAGGAAGAGTTAGAAGACCAACTGGAAAAACAAACAGACTTTGAGACCTTCTTTGCGGAGGCTCCTGGGCTGAATCCTTCGCGGGCTTTGATTAGGGGTGTGGTTTGTGGTGTCCGAGTGGAAGACATCAAAGAACCAACTATGCAGGAAATTCGCTACTTGGATAAGTTAATCGACGAATTAGCAAAAGGAAAAGCAGTGGATAAGATTTTGCGGAAATAATAAATCTTCAGGTATTAGCCTCGGACAAAGAAAAAATCCGTTCGCGTCCTTCCCACATGGACATCTACGCGCCTCGACCATCTACAGATCTTCGCTAGAGCAACACTTTTCAGATCAGAAGCAGATGGAGATGGAGCGGTAGACTCCATAGTTCAAGCTATTTTGTGTTTGTGAATTTACCAAAACGAAAGCGGTCAACCCGCTTTTTGAGCCGCGTTGGTCGGCAGTAACAGACGAGTTGCTCAAGTGGGTGGGCAAGTGCTTGCATCGGAGGGCCAAACTCGCTCATGTCGCAAGTCATTTACCAGATACTCGAGTTCACTCCGTAACGCACGCCAGCGAGAGATATCGGTCAAGCGAAGCTCGGCGACGTTAAAATGATGACGAGGTGAAGCGACGAGAACAATGACACGAACAGCACCCCGCACAACGAGACCAGGGGAGGCGCTTTCCCGCCCAGTTGCGCGCCGTTCATGGCGACGTGCCGAGCCGAAATACTGCTCCAGATCATTTGTTCGTGCGTGGGAGATTTGGCTCATCATAACAGTGAAAGAGTCCAGGCCAATAACTCGCCGTGACTTTGCCAAACGTAGTAAACATGGTGGCAAGTGTTTCCGTGGTTTTTGGAGTCTGCTCCATTTCTGACAGAAGGGTCTCATAACTCTGACGTATCTGGAGCGCATTCTGCTTTTCATGATTCGTCAGGAGATGTGCTGCTCGATGGACCCACCTGTAGCCCATTTCCACATCTGCCCACAACAGGTGGGTTTCCACTAATCCTTTCGTTAAGAAAGAGTGCATGCGTTCTAACTCGCGCGGTAAGCTCCCCTTTTCAGCAATCCGAGCAAGTGACGTAGCAATAGAAGAAATGCGCCCATGGAGTTTGAGCCCATGGGCGCTGAGTGGTGGGCGTCCATCATCGGTCAGAGCGTTTCGGACCGCGAGGCAATAGCCTCGAATAACCTCTGCCTCCGTATCCTTTCGTTGTTCGAGAGACCGTTCAATTGGGCGCACTCCGCGAATATGCTTCTTCAGTTCCTTTTTGGCATGTCGATCCGCTTCATAGACAGGTTTCGCAGCTTCACGTAAATAGTGAAAGTGACATAGCTGGTGTGGCACGTCTGGCAATGCTGTCTCTACAGCATTGCGAATAGAGTGTTGCCCATCCGAGACGACTCCACGAATCGGGACAGGAAGGGATTGCTGAATCTCGCGCAGAAGCCCAGCAAGATCAGTTTCGTTGGAGCTCAACAGGCTGCGAGCCAGAAGGATCTCTCCTAACAGGCAGTCACGTAACACCCATAAGACTTCATGTCCCACATCCGGCTGTAACCCATCAAGGGCCAGGACCACGTAGCCTTGCGTGGTGAGGCACTCACGTAAGCGAACACGATTCGTCAAGTGGAGTGCCACCAGTTCTTCATATCGAGCCAAGAGATTGGTGACCGTGCGCTCTGCGATGACCACTCCCCGCCTGCAAAGATCTTGGTGGATCTCTGGAACACTGCGATGGCTCTCATAGCGGAGCATCCCAACCAGCGCAATCACATCGAGGCCAAACTCTCCATGCGGTAATGCCCATGCTCCTTCCTCTTCAGGTCGATAAGGCTGGTGATAGAGAGTACAGTTCTCATCGTGGCAACGGCGAATCTTGAGCGTTAAGCGCGTGACTCCGTTGAGGGTCGTGACCGTACGACGAGTCGCATAGGCGACCCACATGAGCTGGTCACACTCTTGGCAATAGATAGACTGCGGTTCTAAGAGACACTGCAAAGTCGCTGCAGGACGATGTTGTTTTCTAGCCATCATGAAGAGTCCTTTGCCCAAACGTCAAAATGAAACGACAAGGAGATAGCACCTGATGTGCTCTTTACTCTACTCTCCCTTTCATTCGTCTGGAGGAGTAATTTGCACGTTACTCCTTTTCCCCTTCATTCTGAGGGAAACGGGCAGCCCACGGTTCATATTCAATGTGCGCTGCATTTGCGACAAAGGAAATGAGGTGATACCAACCAACAATAATGATCAGTTCCAGAATCTGGACACCATGCCGAGTCTTGTGTAATGACAACCTTTCCAAATGAGCTCGAGAGAGAAGATAATACAGGCATAGACATCTCCAATGTCTATGGAAGTCAATTCAAGCAAAGGAGAGGGACATGCCTGTGCACAAGAAAAAGGATATCACGCCGTCCGCTGAGAATCCAAAAGCCGAGTCTTCATCTCTTACCCTGCCAGAACAGGAGGAATTTCGTCAGTATTTACGTCGTCTGGCGGTCAGTGCCGTCCAAGTGTTACTCGAACAAGTCATGCGTGAAGAACTGGAGCAGTGTATTGGCGCATCGTGGGGGGAAGTGACTCCCAATCGGCGGGGATACCGCAATGGCTCCTACACCCGCGATTTAGTCACTTCGACGGGTCGTATTGAAGATCTCAGCGTGCCCAGAGATCGTGAAGGAGTGTTTCACAGTCAGGCGTTCGAGCGGTACAGTCGTTACGAACCAGAGGTAGCTGAGGCCTTGACCCAAATGTTCGTCAGCGGCACGAGTACCCACAAAGTCGGAGAGGTTGCTCAAACCCTGATGGGAGTGGCTCCCAGTGCCAGTGCCGTCAGTCGCTTGAACCAGAGCCTGACCGAGCAATATGAAACCTGGCGCGAACGTCCTCTCCTTTCCCACTACCGCGTCATCTATCTGGATGGGATCCATTTTACCGTTCGCCATGGAGCCCAAACGGATGCCACCATGATTTTAACGGCGCTGGGGGTGGATCTGGAGGGAAGTCGGGAAGTTCTGGCTTTTCGTGCAAGTGCCGAGGAAAGTAAGGATGGCTGGTGTGCTCTACTGCAAGGCCTGCGGACACGTGGAATGAAAGAGGTCGATCTTCTGGTCACTGATGGGCATGAGGGATTGCTTGCAGCGATAGCCGAACTCTTTCCCTCGACGCTACGCCAACGTTGTCTGGTCCATAAGCAACGCAATGTGATGAGTGCGATTCCCAAACGCGAGCAGCAGGAGGTAATGGCCGAACTCAAAGGGATCTGGCACCAGGAAACAAAAGAAGAGGCGCTCTTGAATCTGACAGCCTTCAAAGCCAAGTATCAGAAGCGCTATCCCGAGGCCATCCGCAGCCTTTGCGAAGACGAAGAGCATTTACTCACGTTTTATGCCTTTCCACCGGTCATGCATCGGTATATTCGGAGCACGAACGCGATTGAAAGCTTGTTCAGCAATGTCCGGCAGCGCACGGATCAGATCGATGCCTTCACCACCGAGACGTCTTGCCTGACCATTGTGTGAGCGGTCATCCAGGATATTCGCCTGCCGAAGATTCCCGTTTCGTAACCCTGAGGGGAGAAGAAGAGAGGCAGATGCAACCCGCTTTCCACGCGGGGTAGGAGGGGTGGTGTTTTTTGTCTTTTTCGATCGAATAGCAAGCATTTCTTTGCTGCTTCTGCCAAGCATTTTGACCATCCGCAATGTGCCCCCAATTGTGGACTCAAGCAGGGGGTGCGCGTCAATTTTTTGCACAAGGCTAGACAAAGGGCCTCTCCTATGCGAAGATGAGTTCATTCTCAAGAGGGGAAGGAAACACATGAGCGAAGAGAGCGATCAGGCCTGGCAACACCTGAGTGAGCAGATTCTCACCGATATCAAAGCGTGCGGCGAGCCCATCCCAAGGCCACCTTACACGAGATTGAACACGAAGTGCATCGGCGCCTGAATCGACTGGAAGCCAAAGTCATTCAAGATGCGGCCCAAGAGAGTGCACAACGCGACTGGAATGGTGCTCCAGCTCAAGAGCGTCCCAGTTGTCCCGTGTGTGGCACTCCACTGCAAGCTCGGGGGAAACGGACCCGCCGTCTGCAAGGAGCTGGAAGGCAAGAGATCCAACTCACGAGAACATACGGGACCTGTCCCACAGGCGGGACAGGGCTTTTTCCCCCTCGATGAGGAGTTAGCCCTCCCCAGAGGGAGTTGCTTGACCTCACTGCAACATGAGCATGTGGTCCATCTCTCCAGCTACATGCCGTTTGAGCAAGCCGCCAAGATGATGCAACGCATGGTAGGGGTTCAGGTCAGTGAAGCCACCACGCGTCGACAGACACAACAGGCAGGCACCTTCGCCCTGGCGGTGCAAACGGCTCAGGCCCAGCTGCCTGTGCCAGAGCATCCCCCTGCCAGCAAGTCCCCAAGCGTCTGGTGATCAGTGCCGATGGAGCCTATGTGCCTTTACTCAAAGGACAATGGGCCGAAGCTCGGACGGTGGCTCTTGGACAGGTCGAGCAAGAAGCGTCCTCGGCGGGAGGGCAAGAGATCCATGTGCGCCATCTCTCCTATTTTTCCCGCATGTGTGATGCTCAGACCTTTGCCAACTTGGCTGAAGTAGAGACGCAACGGCGAGGGGTCAGTCAGGCGAAAGAGCTTGCTGCAGTCACCGATGGAGCTGAGTGATTGCAAGGCTTCCTTGATCTGCATTGCCCCCAGGCACTACGCATCTTGGATTTTCCTCACGCGGCAGAGCATCTCAATCTGCTCATCCAAGCCTTGCAACAAGCCGGTCTGGCTCTGCCTGCCGATCTGCTGGAGCGAGCGTGTCATCGACTCAAACATCGGGGGCCTCGTCTGCTCTTCTGGCTACTTTCTCGCCTTCCAGCCGAGCTGGCCCAGCAGGAAGGTGTGCGTGAACAGGTGGGCTATTTTCTCAAACGCGAAGCTTTGATGCAGTATCCTCACTATCAAGCCGCAGGCTGGCCGATTGGGTCAGGGATGGTGGAAAGCGCCAACAAAGTGGTGGTGCAAGTCCATCTCAAAGGAGCGGGGATGCATTGGGAGCCCAACCATGTCAATTCCATGCTCACCTTACGCAACACTGTCTGTAATGAGCGATGGGAGGAGTGCTGGCAAGAAATTGGCATGGAGCAACGTCGCCAACTGGGACGGCGCCAAAAAGAGCGAGCGGCCCATCGTCTTGAGCAGATGATCTCCTCCTTGATGCTCCAGCTCCTTCAATTTCGCCCTCCTGCTCCCAAGCCACCCACCTCTCCACCTCGTCCGATGGCACTTGCTGCTACCTTGCCTGGTTCCTCACGCCCTTCCGCCCATCATCCGTGGAAACGAGCGTTGGCTTGTCGTCCCAAATCCATTGCAAAAATTGACGGACACCCTCAAGCAGGAACACACCTGGGCGGACCGCTCCCTATCTGGTATACTGTTCCTGGGTTTTATTCATGCGGTGGCGAACGACGAATGAGCGAAAGGGCCAATGATGATCGATTATTCAGAGTATCTTGAAGGGTATCGAGATGCCCAGGCATATGATTTGGAAGAAGGCGGCTACGATGCGGATTATCCCTTGACCGCGCAACTGGCTCGCGCGCTTGGTGGGCCTCTGCTCGATCTTGCCTGTGGAACCGGAACGATGGCCATTCGCATGGCCAAGCTTGGCTATGAGGTCACAGGGGTGGATATCATCCCAGAGATGATCGAGCTAGCCTCCCACAAGGCGACAAAACAGGGTGTTTCGATTGAGTGGAGCGTGGCGGATGCGCGCACATTCCATCTCCAGAGGCAGTTCTCATTTATTTACATGCTGGGGAATGCCTTTCAACACTTTCTCATACGAGAGGACCAGGAAGCACTGCTGGCTCGTGTGCGGGACCATTTGCATCCTGAAGGACGCTTTCTCTTTGGAACACGCCATCCTTCGCTACGCAATCTCTTCGAAGCTCGCTTTTCAGAACCACAGATGTACACCATGTCTGATGGAAGGCAATATGTGATCAGTGAGCATCCAGAGTACGACCCGATCACACAGATTCAGAACTACACCTTCCAGGAACACTGGCTCACGCCAGAAGGTCTCCAAGAGAAGAAGCAGTATCGCTCAGCACTGCGCTACGTCTTTCCCCAGGAGATGGAAGCCTTGCTCTTCTACAATGGGTTCCAGATCCGCTCGTGTTATGGAAACTGGCAGCAAGAACCTCTGACAGCAACCTCTCCCTACATGATTTATGTCTGCCAGAGACGAGTCTAGCCTGGCTTTCTTGTCTTCGCGTTCGGATACCATTGCCCCCCTGCGGCGAAGCCTACCCGATGGGGAGCGGTTTGCCCCGACATGTTCCTGCTTGTCTTGCGCTCACGTTTCGGGGCACACGCTCGCCTTGGAGGCGCAACAGCGGTTTAGGTTTCGGGACCGTTACCGGTTGTTCGCCTCTACCTTTACACAACATTTGGCATGGCGTCAGAATCTGTGCGATGCTCCAGATCGCCACAAGCTGCTCCCATGTGGCATCAGAGATGGTCGCCGTTTCATACAATTCATCGACGAGCCTGATCAGCACGTGTTCGCGCTCCGACCACAACGCCTTTGCGACAGTTCCATTGACCGTTCCTCCAGTTGTGTGCGATCCAGTCCGACAGCCTCTCCATAGGCGGCGACATGGACGCCCCATTCATATTCACACCCACAATGGGCGCAGGTTCGATCAATGAGGATCTCACGCTCGCGCGGATCAAGAGAACTGTGAGAACCAAGAATACCAGCTCCCAACGGACGCATGCGACTACTTATCTCTTGATTCTGATCTCGACTTTGTACATTTTTGGGAGATAAACGTTCTCTTCTTGGCCAATCTGTCAGAAATGGTAAGATACGACCAGATACCTCTTGACCCTCACATCAATGTCAGGGTGTATGATCCGTCCAGAAGGAGAAACAGCTATGCATGTTGGAGAACTTGCGAAACGCACTGGGGCGAGCATCCGTTCGCTCCATTACTATGAACAGATGGGTGTGCTGCATGCGTCGCGGCAGAAGAATGGCTACCGGAGCTATGGTCCACAGGCCGTTGAACAGGTGCAGCGCATTCGCAATCTGTTGCATCTGGGGTTCTCGCTCACAGACATTCAACTGCTTGCTCCTTGTTTTCTGCAAACAGAACAGGGTGCGCCGCTCTGTGCAGTTGGCATCGAACGGTATCAGCAGAAACTTGCGGAACTGGATGAGTGCATTCAGACATTGCAAGAACTGCGTGAGCGCGTTGCGCACCATCTGACGGTCATATCCCCTGATCAGGGAAAGGAGCCAATCAATGATTATAGACAGTCACGCCCACGTGATCTTGCCGGTTGAGCAGCAGCTCGCGCTGATGGAAAGTGCAGGTGTTGAACGCACAGTTCTCTTTAGCACGCGCGTTCATCCAGAGCAAGCCGTCGATCTAGAGGCATTCGAGCAAGAAATGGCCACGCTCTTTGCCATTATCAGCGGGCAAAGGAATAACGGGCTAGAAGTTGCGAAAGGTGCCATTCAGGAACAGATTCAGGTACTGCAAGCACATCCCACACGCTTTATTGGCTTTGGCTGGGTCCCTGTGGGCCTCTCGTATAACGACACGGCGAACTGGCTGCAAACATACGTGATCGCGCCAGGTATGCGTGGCATCGGCGAGTTCACCCTCGCACCAGGCCAGATTGGCCTGTTGGACCCAATTTTCGCGCTTTCCAGTGAAGCGGGCAATCTGCCGCTCTGGGTGCATACCTTCGATCCTCTCACACTTGATGATATTCGCGCTTTGGTCGCGTTGAGCAAGCGGTATGCAAGCGTCCCGGTGATCCTAGGGCATCTTGGTGGGCTGCACTGGATGGAGACCATCAAGTTGGCTAAGGCGTGTCCACAAACCTATCTGGACCTGTCTGCCGCGTATACCACCCTCGCGCCGACTCTGGCGATTCGCGAACTCCCAGAACGTGCGCTTTTCAGTTCGGATGCTCCCAATGGCAATCCTCTGGTCGCCCGGACCATGGTCGAGCAGATCACCCCAGATCCAGCAGTCCGAGCGTTGGTCCTGGGCGAAACCATCGCCAAATTGGTAAGCTGACGCATGAGCAACATGTCTGCTTCCATTTTCGCCTGATTCCTCCAGTCGTCCTTCCTTTCCAACGATGCCGATCTTCAACAATCGTTGTGGTGACCCCACCTCACTCCCAAAAAGGGTAAGGTGGGGAACTCACCTGAGCCGAACAATGCACCTTTTCTCTGGCTCTAACTGCCAGTTTTTACAGACAAGAGGTATCTCCTACTCTCTCTGAAAGCGAGAAAAACGCATGGCGCTTCCCGATCCCATTCTAGAGGTTCTTGCTGCTTTTCGACCATTGTTTACTGCTCCGACGTGGAGAAAACTGATGATCTTGTTGACTGGCACGTTGCTGGCTCATGGACGCCGCACGGTTGCTGCTGCTCTCCGCCATACGGGCAACGAGTTAGAGACGAACTTCAGTACATTCCATCAGGTACTCAACCGAGCGCGCTGGTCGCCGCTGGCTGTGAGTCGGCAGTTGCTGCAACGGATTGTGGATACCTTCGTCCAAGCAGGCGGGACGTTGGAACTGGTCATCGATGAAACGCTGGAGCGACGCTGGGGCAGCCAGATCAACAAACGTGGCCATTACCGCGATAGCATGCTTTCCAGCCGCAAGAGGTCAGTCAGCAGTCCAGGGCTCCGGTGGATCGTGATGGCCGCAGTTGTCACCCTGCCCTGGACAAAACAACCGTGCGCGTTGCCTTTTTTGTGTGTCCTGACGACCACGCCGGAGGTGAGCACAACTTTGGGGAAACGGCACAAAACGGTAGGCATGTGGGCACATCAAATGATGAGTCTGGTACGGCGCTGATTCCCTACACTGCCAATCACACTGCTGGGAGATACCGCCTACAGTATCCTGGAACTGGGTGGGCACTGTCAAAAGCAGCACGTGACCCTCATCACCTGCTCCGATTAATGTAGTCAAACGTATGCAAGCATAGATTTGCCACACCGTTCGTTGTTCCTGCTTCACTCCCAGATGCCTGAAGGCGATTGCCTTTTTGGTCTGACTCCAGGTCCACAAGCGACTTTTACGCGCCGTCCGAGCCAGTACCGAGCGCGGCTTGGTCATTGAGCCCTACCAAGCGAAGGGCTTCCTTTAAGATATTGGTCGCAGCGTTGCAGTCTCTATCCCCTTGCCAGAGACAGTTGGGGTTTTGACAGACAAAGAGGCGGTCGGCAAGTGTGATGTCATGCCAGCGCCAGCCACATTGATGACAGAGTTGGCTCGAGGGGAACAGGCGATCCACTTTCACCACGAGGCCACCGTTGTGTGTGACTTTGCTTGTGAGTAAGGTCAAAAGAGAGCCTAATGCCGCATCCGCAAACGAGCGAGCAAGACACCGGTTTTTCATCAAGCCCCGAAGATGCAGTGATTCAATCCCCACAACGCCGTAGCTCATGGCAATCTGCGTGGTCAGCTTGTGCAAGACATCATTGCGTAAACAGGTAATCTTGTAATGGAGTCGTGCAACTTTGCGCCTCGCCTTCTCGCGGTTCTTTGATCCCTTTTTGCAACGAGAGAGGTGTTGTTGAGCCTGCCTCAGCTTCTTCTGTGCTGTTTTGAGGAATCTTTGGTTTTCAAATCCCTCGCCGGTACTCAAGGTCGCCAGTCGGTTCAAACCCACATCTACTCCCACACGTTTCGGCTTTTGCTCACTCGCTTGATCGGAACGCTCAACCGTGATGCTCACAAACCACCAATCCGCCGTTTTTGTCACCCGTGCACCTGTGATCTTGCCTTTGAAACGAAGATTCTCGGCCAGATTGACCCATCCAAGCTTGGGTATCCAAAGACGATGATCACCAAGTTCGAATTGATCATTGGCGAGATAAAATGAAGGTTTTGAGCATTTCTTGGTTTTGAACTTGGGGCGGCCTCTTCGTTTCCCGTTCTTCTGCCCGTCAAAATAGATGGCCCAGGCTTTTCCCAGGTCCAAGAAAGGCTGGTCACAAGCGTTCTTGGTCACTTTCCAGGTCCAAGGGAACACTTTGCGTCTGATCTCGTTGAATTGTTTTTTGAGCTTGAGCGCGGTAGGCTTCTCTCCCGCCTCATGTTGGCGGTTCCACTCAGCTAGCGCCCAATTCCAAACAAATCGAGCGGTTCCGGCGGCTTTGGCAAAATAGATTTTTTGCTCTTCAGTAGGATGGAGCCGTATTTTATGAGCTTTGATCATTGGCCCCATCCTTTTGGAGAGCAGCAGCGCGGATCGCGTTCTTGTGGAAGCGCAAGATGAAGGGGAAGAACGCCAGGTGCGCAAGCTGGCCGCAAGCCACCACGCACCCGCCGATTGGAAATTCTACGCCAAAATGGTGGTCGAAAGCTGGGCCGGCAAGACGCCTCAAGAGATTGCGACGACGCTCTCATGCCATCCGAGAACGGTGCGCATCCATCTGACTCGCTTCACCGTGGAAGGAGTCAACGGCCTGGGGATGCGAGAAGGTATTGTCAACTTAGTGATCAGAACAAAACATTGTTCTGATCACTAAGTTGACAATACCAGGAAATGAACGCCGCAATCTGAGCAATATTCAGCTCTTTCCAACAGAGACGCTCGTCGCGGAGATATTCCCAGAACAACTTCAACCGATGGGCCGTCGCGCGGATCGTATTAGGGCTGCGGTCCAGGTTGTGGAGATACTTGAGGTAAGCAAGAATTGGTTGGACTGGGGTATGGTCGTCGTCCAGTACCATCCAGGTTACCTGCTCGTTGGAGAGACGGACACGTTGTACCTTCATCATCTACCACCTTATCATCATCTACAGTTCGATACAAATATCTTCTACAACGAAGAACCGCAAAGATCCTTAACATTACTTTCTGTACGTTCTGAGCAGTCTCTTTTTCTGGTCTAGATTTGTAGATGAATTGATCATTGGTCGTTTTGAATAACCACTCACAGACGGACCCAAAGTGGGGTTTCGCCCAGGGGCGCGTCTTCTTGGTACAGCGATAGCGGGCCAGGAAACTGTCAAAGTAGACGCTCTGGAATTCGCGCCCGCCATCCACCACAACGAATTGGGGAAGTCGTTCAAAACGCTGTACGCAAATGCGCAACACCATCATGACTGAGCGGTAAGAAGGTTGGTCAAAGGTCAGGTAAACGGCAAGCAGACGCTGAGAGTCCCACGACATGCGCAATGAGCTAGCGCCTTGTAGCGAATAAGCTGAGAAATGTGCCTCATTGAAAGGGAAAAACCACATTCTTCCCATCAAGGAGGCAGACATGATCAGTATCGCCGATGGATCGGTACGTATCCAAACCTCAGCGGAGTCGCAACCTGCGCTCCCATCCTGGTTGGGTGAAGTCACTCTGGTGGCATCCCACCTTCAGAAGCAAGGAATCCTGAACAAGATCTGCGAGCGCGTGCGTTTTGCGCGACGGCGGTTCGGACGCTACGACGTGCTTGACTTTCTCGCCGTACTCTTCGGCTATGCGATCAGTGGCGAACGGACCCTGGAAGCGTTCTATGAGGCTGTGCATCCCTTTGCTTCAGCCTTCATGGCCTTGTTCGGGCGCGCCAGCTTGCCTGCGGCCTCCGCGCCGATGTCCAGACGCGCTTGCACTTGCCTGCTGATCAGCACCTCCGAAGTTCCGAAAGCGGGATCTGCCGCGCGCTCTACGACTGCCCAGCCAACGCCTGAACGAGGACGGACCGCTCGTGCGTATCATTGTGGCCACCCACCCGGCCCCAGCCAAGAAGAAAAAGAAACGGCAGGTCGGACGCATCCGCAACGGAGTTGTGTATGAACTCTTCTTGACCAATCTCCCTCAGAGCGCTTTCACCGCCTCCGATGTGGTGTCTCTTTATCTGCATCGCGGCGCGTTTGAAACGGCTCTGGAAGACGAAGACCAGGAACAAGAGCCGGACCGCTGGTGCAGCCACTCGGCCTGGGGACAGGAAGCCTGGCAATGCATTTCACAGTGGACCTGGAACGTGCGCCTGGAATCGGGGCATATCCTGGTACCTGAACCGCTACGCACCACAGAGTTTGCACCTGCCATCCCACCACAGCCTGAACTCGCCCCCACGCCTCCGTCCTCACCTCCTGCCTCTGCGCCTGCCTCGGGGTATGCACCACCCGCCACCGCGACGTCCTGGAAAGCTGGCCGCTTCACAGGAGCCGACTTTCCTCTCCAACCCGATGGGACCCTGCGATGCCCAGCAGGCAACGTCCTGGTCCCGTATGAGCACCGTCGAGAACGCGATGCGAAGTGGCGGGTCCGTGGAAGTGCAGCCATCTCCCTGGGCAAGCTGGGAGATGTACGCGCCGTCGAGCCGCTGCTCACCGCGCTCAGCGATGCAGACGCTGATGTCCGTAGGCTCGCGGCCGAAGCTCTGGAGAAGCTGGGAGGTATGCGCGCCCTCCCGCCCTTGCGCGCCAGGCTTTCCGATCCCAGGCCCGACGTGATCTAGCAGGCCAGAGAGGCCCGTGCGCAATTGAAGGGATCAGGGAGCAGGCACTTCAGACAGGGAACACATGAGGTCCAGGCCCCGGAAACCAGGAGGAGAACCTGAAAAAGGTGCAATCCCCACTTTGAGGTCTGTTTCTCTTATATAAGCTCTACAATTTCAATTAAGTTGACAATACCCCCTGATATATACTATTTTATCCCCAAAACATACCCAGCCTATGGAACAAAGCCTTCCAACCAAGGCATTCTCATTGTTTTTACACTATAAATTTGCCTCTTTCGACACTGTCAGAAGAGGTCATTATCAGGCAGTCACCATGAGTGCTATAATGTGTGCCAACGTTTGTTGATTACACAGCGCCAAAGAGAGCCGATACATGGATTCCTATCATTCTCGCCTGTTTCGCTGGTTTATATTATTGTGGCTGGGCCTCATCTATCTCTGGGGGCTTCGACTGCAAGGGAGTCCTGAGCATACACTCGGCCTTCCAGAGATCCTCTTGTTTACGACCTTGATGACTATTCATATCCTCATCCACTGGTTTTACCTTTCGGATCGCTTCACGCAAGTATCGCAAGCACAGCAATTACTGATGTGCCTCCTCCAAAGTCTGCTCGCACTGGGCCTTTGCATTCTCATTCATGAATGGGATGTCACGATTGGCCTTTATCTCACACTTATCTTAGAAACCAGCGTTTTTCAACATCAGACCCGCCTGATAGCGATTGGGACCTATATCGCTTCCTTGCTCCTGGCTACGTTTATTCTCTACGTCACTATTCCTCACGAACTAGGAGAAGCACTACGAGGATTTGCCGCACCAATCTTTGTGTTTGCCGTCAGCTTTACCGTTCTCTACCTCCAGCAGGTACACGCACGCGAGCAGGCGCAGAAATTGCTCAAGGACCTTGAAATTGCGCACGCTCAGCTCTCTGCTTACGCCCTCCATGTGGAGGAACTCACCCTCACTACCGAGCGGCAGCGTATGGCACGTGAATTACATGATACCCTGGTCCAAGGTCTAGCTGGCTTAGCCATGCAATTAGAGGTCGCAGATCGACGACTGACCAACCAACGCTATGAGCCTGCACAAAATATCATTCAACAGGCAATGGTACAAACACGAGAAACGCTGGCAGAGGCCCGCAGCGCCATTTATGATTTGCGCATGGATGCAGAACATGTTGGGAGCCTCACACTCACAGTACAGGAAAAGGTCGCCCGCTTCAGCAGAGCCACTGGCATAGCCTGTAGCGTTGACCTTAATGCACTCTCGCTTACCTCTTCCACACAACAGATACATGTGCTACGGGTGATTACTGAAGGTCTCGCCAACATCGCCCGCCATGCCCAGGCCCACCATGCCTGGATTCGCGCCATCTGTACGACCGTTCGCGATAAGAAACAATTGCTCATAGAAATACGCGATGATGGAAAAGGATTCGACCCCACAGTTGTCGCGACGCAGGTTGGACATTACGGTCTGCTTGGCCTGCACGAGCGCGCACGCCTGATAGGTGGTTGCCTGGATGTAGAGAGCAAGCAAGGACAGGGGACGGTATTACGGTTCCAGATATCGCTCGAGCAGAAAGGGGCACCTGATGAATAAAAAAATTCGCGTGATGATCGTCGATGACCATACCATTATTCGCGAAGGAGTGCGTTTGATGCTAGGAGAGGTCAGTGATGAGTTTCAGGTCGTTGGTGACGCTGCGGATGGCGAGACAGCCTTACGACTGGTGGAAGAATTACAGCCAGATGTGGTTCTTATGGATCTGCGTATGCCTTCTATGGATGGTATCACCGCCATTGAGCAAATTCGCCGATGCTCTCCACAAGTCGCCATTCTTATCCTCACGACCTACAATGAAGATGATCTCATGATTCGTGGATTACAAGCAGGAGCCTGTGGCTACCTGCTCAAGGATATTCGGCTAGACACCTTACTCAACGCGATCCGTGCCGCAGCCAGAGGAGAAATCCTGATGCAACCTGATATCATGGCACGACTTCTCTCGTATACAACAAAATCCGCGCCTTTCGAGCCTCGCGCAAGTCATCTGAGCCATCAAAGCGCCATCGATTTAACCGAGCGAGAGAGAGAAGTCCTTATAGCGGTTGCACGCGGTGATCGGAGTAAAGACATCGCCAGGCATTTGGGCATTGCGGAAAGAACAGTTCGAGCATACTTGACCAGTATTTATACGAAACTGAATGTCACTTCGCGAGCGTCAGCTATCACGGTCGCCATTCGCTACGGTATTTTGTCACCCAACGATGAAAGAGATGAAAACTGGTGACGACTCCGTACGGCTGAAGGTAGAGGTTTTAGGCACCAGTTTGATACACTGACGCTCAATCACTTCGAATACCTCCTTCTCGCAGGCACCAAACGCTTCTTTTCTCCATGCTACATACTCATCCCTTTGCCTTCGCCGCCAAATAGTCAAAGTAAGCCGCAAACTTGCTATCAATGCCGCTTCCGCCACTGTCAAAAGAGGTATCGAAAGAATGGCGAAAGAGACGATGCAGCGCTCAGCGTCAATGGCTATACTGAGACTACCAATAGAATAAAACTTTCGCCGCTAACAGACCGGCCTGATGCTATGCCAAATATGTTGCCCCTCTCCTTCCTTATACTCAAGGGGCATACCATAGGTACGACCGAGCAAGCATTGCCAAATTGGTGCCTGCCGCCTGACACTTTGTCGGGCAAAAAGCATCGTTGCGTGCGAGACCAATGAGAATAATTTTGGGAGGTTACATAGACCCATGAAAAAACTCGCCGTTGCCGTGCTTATCATAGGAGCCTTCCTCCTCTACAGCTTTTTGTATCACTCAAATGCTGTCGCGCTCCTACCGACCGGTCCGACCAATTCAAATTCATCGGTAAACACATCTCCTACAAATGTGGCCTCGCCTCCTACCAGTTCAGCAGGCCCATCCGGCTCCGGCTCGTACAAAGATGGTTCATATGACGGAAGTGTTGCTGATGCGACCTGGGGCAATGTTCAGGTAAAAGCTGTTATTCAGAGTGGAAAAATAACGTCTGTAGCGTTTTTGCAGTATCCAAGCGATCGAAGCCGATCAATCTCTATTAATGCCTACGCAGACCCCATCCTCTCCCAAGAAGCAATTCAAGCACAAAGTGCTCAAGTCGACCTGGTCTCGGGGGCCACAGATACGAGCAACGCTTTTATACAATCGCTTACCGACGCTCTCTCTCAGGCAAAATAAACATGAAACACACACGCCTACTTATGGGGATGCCCATTACAGTCGAGGTCGTCGACCCATTCGTGACTCAGGAAGATCTGGACAAAGTATTCAGCTATTTTGCCTGGGTCGATACCATCTTCAGCACCTACAAAACGACTAGCGACATCTCAAAAATCAATCACGGAGAACTCTCTCCTGCCCAATACAGTGACACGATGAGAGCTGTTCTCACACTGAGCGAGCAAACAAAGGAGGAGACGGATGGCTACTTTGATATCCAGCGCGATGGAGTCTATGATCCTTCGGGAATCGTGAAAGGATGGGCCATTCGGAATGCCGCTCATCAGTTAGAGGTCCGGGGTTTCCGAAATTTCGCCGTTGATGCTGGAGGAGATATTCAGGTAGCAGGTCACAAAGACGGGCATCCCTGGAGGATTGGTATCCGCAATCCCTTTCATCGCACAGAGCACGTAAAAGTTCTCACACTCACCGATCAGGGTGTTGCAACCTCTGGCACCACCATCCGTGGACAACACATCTATGACCCCTACCACCCAGGGAAGGCCATTTTGGATGTTGTCAGCATCACGGTTCTTGCGACGAATGTGTATGATGCTGATCGCTTCGCAACCGCTGCATTTGCGATGGGAACAAGGGGCATCTACTTTCTCGAAAAGGTAGCAGGATTAGAAGGATATATGATTGATGCTCAAGGCAGAGCAACCTTTACCAGTGGCTTTGAAAGGTATGTGTGTCACCAATGATAACCAAACCCATAGATTATGTCTTAGATAGAATCACTATGTACCGATTGGTACTCTATGTCCTGATAGGGATGCTCGGATTAGCAATGCTCCTATCATGCTTTAAGCTCCTTTCTTTTTCCCCACTCATGCTCCTGGCGTCAACGCTCTTTTTGCTCATCATGTGTTGGGCCATGAATACCATTCTGACGCGTGTGTTTGCCGTACCAGCGAATGTTGAATCAGCTACAATCACAGCGCTCATTCTGGCATTGATTCTCGATCCAGCCCAGTCTTCCGGTGATATCCAATTCCTCGGCTGGGCAGCGATCCTGGCAATGGCTTCTAAATACATACTCGCCGTGCGTCACAAACACCTCTTCAATCCGGCAGCAATCGCGGTTGTCATTACTGCGGTTGTGTTGAATAAGTCAGCAAGCTGGTGGGTGGGAACGACAGACATGTTACCCCTCGTCCTCTTTGGTGGCTGGCTGGTAGCGCGTAAGATGCGCCAGGAGGATGTCGTTCTCGTGTGTTGTGGCGTTGTGCTGGCATGCTCATGCATGTTAACGCTGCTACAGGGCAACACGCTTCTCACACATCTGAAACAAATGCTGGTCGGGTCTCCTCTCTTTTTCTTCACCACGATCATGCTCACGGAACCACTAACGGCTCCCCGACCAAATCACTACGGCGGCTTTACGCCGCACTCGTTGGCGTGCTCTTCATTCCACAACTGCATATCGGCCCAGTGTACTCAACCCCCGAGATGGCATTGGTTCTTGGAAACGTTTTCTCGTACCTGGTGAGTCCGAAGACAAAAGTGCTGCTGACATTAAGCAGGAAGGTCAAACTGGTCCCCGGTGTGGTGGATTTCGTTTTCAAACCCTCTCAACGGCTAGCGTTTTCCCCAGGGCAATATATGGAGTTCACACTCGATCATCCTCACGCCGATAGCAGAGGAAATCGGCGGTACTTTACGCTCGCCTCATCGCCAACAGAAAAACTGGTTCACGTAGGCATACGCTTTTATGCCAAGGGTAGCTCTTTTAAGCGTGCCATGACCACAATGGACGGTCGGACAAAAATTGTGGCGGCTCAGATCGCAGGAGATTTTACCCTTCCCGCAAACCCGCAACAAAAACTCGTCTTCATTGCAGGTGGCATAGGGATTACGCCCTTTCGAAGCATGTTGAAGTACCTCCTTGATACCCAGGAGAGGCGTGACATCGTTCTCTTCTACGTCAACAGAACTGCGAGTGAGATTGTTTACGTCGACGTTCTCCAAGCAGCGCAAGCCCAACTCGGCGTCAAAGTATACCCTATCGTGACCGATACAACAGCCGTTCCACGCAACTGGCCGGGCCTGGTGGGCAGGCTCAATGAGCAAGTCATTCATGCTACTGTCCCAGATTATAGAGAGCGTACGTACTACTTGTCTGGGCCGCCAGGGATGGTACGAGCCTCTGAAGAGATGCTGAGGCATATGCACGTGAGGCCAAACCAGATAAAGAAAGACTTTTTCCCTGGACTCACATGATATGTCGCCACCATGCTTCTTACGCATATCAGTTAGAACGACGCCGCCTCTCAAATCGACACTTGTAAATATAAGGCGGGGTTCTGCTCTGGCGGCAGCCACCAGAGCAGAGAAGGAAGCAACATCCTGTTTCAGAATGGGGATATATCGAGATCCCTGAGCAACAAGTGTTCTCGTTGATCTAGCAAGCATGAGTCAACGTTGATCACTCTCCGCTGGATCACTCTCACTAGATCAGCTAAACGATGAACGGTTTTTTCTTCGGCAGGGCATTCATCACCTCCTGAGGTAGATTCAGATCTCCCTGCACGAGTTCGGGTGGAGTCACTGCCATCCACTGAGCCAGGGAGATTTCGGCAAAGTGAGCGGTTTTGAATAATGACAGGAAGCACGAGTTCGTTTCTCCTGTATTCTCAAGAAAGTGGCCCATGTTTGTGGGAACATAGCCCACACTGCCTGATAATCGAAGGTACGTGCCTTGCCTTGTGCCCCGAACACGGTCATGCGCCCGCTGCCTTCGATGTAGTATTGCCACTCATCTGCATTCGGGTGCCAGTGCATCTCCCGTATCCCGCCCGGCTCAATATCCTGCAACACACCCGCGATGGTCTTCGAGACATGGAAACTGCTGGAGTCCACGATGCGCACCGTGCCTTTCGGGGCCTGGATTGGTGGCTGTGCCAGCATCCGGTAGGTGAAGCTTTGCGGCGCAGGGCCATAGGGGTAGGAGACCTGCATAACTGATGGCGGACCAGGCACAATGCCCGGGTAAATATACCGCTGTGATGGAGAGGGGAGATGCTGAAAATAGCTCTGAGGCTCGCCAAAATTTTTTGCCAGGACTCCCTTGGGGGTATGCGCGAACCAGTCACTGAGCAGAAAGGTGTCATTCTAAGAGAAATTCCCGCTATCGAAGGCGAGCAGGAACTCACAGCCTTCTTCCAGGGCTTGAATAGAATGGGGATAGCCAGGGGGGAAGTACCACAGGTCACCGACGCCGACATTTCCCACAAAGTTGCGGCCTTGCGGGTCAAGGCATGTCACCTGGGCAGTCCCAACAAGCATATAGGCCCACTCAGCAACCGGGTGCCAGTGCAACTCACGGATCGCTCCCGGTTTCAAACGCATATCCACGCCTGCGATGCTTGTCGCAATTGGCAAATCGACCTGTGTGACCTGTCGTGCCCAGCCGCCCTCTGTCAGCCGCATGGGAACATTGCTGAACGAGAATTTCAGGTTCGGCATGTTGCCAGCGTCAGTTGGCGGCGGCGTTAACATATCGGGATTTAGTCGATCAAGTATCACATTGCGCGGGCCGGGATCATCCGCCCCAAGATGGCCCTCAATCGGCTGTGGCACGGTGGAGGTATTAGTTGGAGGGTCATCAATAGTCGAGGGAAAAGCAGCTCTGGTCGGGCCGGAAACAGCAGCAGCAACCCCAGCAGCAAGGGACTGGACGATTTTGCGTCTCGTTACATCCATTCTATGTTGATCCTTTTTTTACCAAGCCGAGGACTGTGAGACAGACGCACAGCCCTCCTATCCTTTTTACTATAAGAGACTATGAGCTTGATTTACTTTTGTAGAGAGGACAAAAAGAAGATCTAGTTCATCATCTCTTCATATTGCAGTCGCCCCCAATTCAGTAGAAGCAAAGAACAGAAGGGAAGTTTCCTTCTCCTAGAAATTGAAGCGTTTAGCATGAGAGAACGCAAAAGAGGCTGAAGCGATGCGATTTCACTTCAGCCTCTTCCCTCTTGACCTCCAAACCCCGGTTACATTGCGACCGCTATTCCCTTTTTCTCGAACAACTCATGAATGTCACTCAGGATGTCCTCTAGGTCGCGAGGTTCCATACACTCACAATCACAAGAGTATATTGAGACTACTTGTGCTGTGGGATCATCGCAAGCTGTGTTCGAAGTAAGAGGTGTATGCGTATGGCCTGGGAAAGCGCTACACGTAGACGGCGATAGATATGCAGCCGTTCCACTTCAGAGGCTTCTAGAGAGGAAACATCCTCAACCGACCAGAGATGACGCCGACCAGCGTTAGGAATCACTGGTCATTGATTGGTTGCCCCACTGCAGATGACCACACCCTCATCCCAGGAGTGGTCAAAGGATGGCTCTATCATGGGCGGGGAGAGAAGCAAAGGAACCTGAATCTCCTCCAGGACCTGACGAACCAGAGTGATGTCCTGCGGCGCGAATGTTCCTGACACAATCCAAATATTCCATTCCCCAGGGGCTTGCGCTTCAAGGAGACTTGCCGCCATCAACTCCCGAATAGAGCGATGCGCACAGAGAAACAAAAGACGCTTCTTGCGCTCAGTCATGCGGCTTCTCCTTCTTCATAGGGCAGCAGACGTTCAAAAAAGCATACATGGCTGGCTACAGAAAAGCAATAGATCGGTGGAGAAAACGGGAATGATGCTTACGCATCATGGTGGGATCGTGGAAGCGTCACAGAGATCGCCACACCCGCCAGGAGAAATCCTCCGCACACAGCCAGAAGGCAAGGTCATTGCACCCGAGAAGGTCATTGCGCTAGGCATCCTCTTCTCTAATGGTCGCAGATACGCATCCTATGCTCCATCATCGGATCAGGGCTGATTCTCCAATGGAGAGAATGATGCCACTGGCATTCTCAGCCCTTCTCTGACTGGTACACACACTATGACGATGAATGTGTGGTGCTCGCACGTCCTCACATGGGAGATCTCAGGCACGCTCACAATCTCACCTGCACATCGGTTAGAGTAGGTGAGGTTCTCGATCAAGCTCGATATCTTCAAATGACACCGGATCTTCTTTGGGTTCTAAATGGGTAAAGACTGTACTCTCTGGTAAGGCTTCGCGTATGGCCCGCTCAATCTCTTCACAAACTTTATGCCCCTTGAGCACCGTCCATTGTCCTGGCACGATCACGTGGAAGGAGACGAAGCGGCGCCTTCCTGCCATTCGACTGCGTAGAGCATGAAACACGATCCCTTGCTGTTGATAGGTTGCTAAAATCTCTTTGACCTGTTCCTGATCTTCTGGTGGAAGGGCCGTGTCAAGTAATCCTAAACCGGTTTGTCGTAAAAGTTTGATTCCCGTCCATATGATATTGGCAGCGACCAGAAGCGCAACGATGGGGTCAAGAATATACCACTTTGTCAATGCAACCAGAAGCACCCCCACCAGGACCCCTGCGGTCGTGAAGACATCAGCGAACAAGTGATGGGCATCGGCCTGGAGGGTAACCGAGCGCTCCTTCTTCCCTTCTCGCAGCATAAACCAACCTAACACGCCGTTAATGACCGCTCCGAGCACGGAGAAACTGAGTCCCAGGTAGGCCTGCTCAATAGGTTCGGGATGAAGCAAGCGTGGTATGGCTTCATAGGCAATCACCAGCGCTGCGATGAGGATGAGCGCGCCCTCAGCACCGCTGGAAAAATATTCCGACTTGCTATGACCATAGGTATGCTCTTCATCGGCAGGGCGTGCTGCCAGGGTGACTGCCCACAATCCCACCAGGGCTGCCACGAGATTGACCACGGACTCAGCAGCATCAGAAAACAGTCCAACTGAACCAGTCAGCGCGTAGCCGAGAAATTTGACGGCCATCGTTACCAGCGCGGCAGCAATCGATAAAAACATATACAGACGCAATGAGTGCTGTTTCATGTCATCCTTTCGTCATACAGGCTTGAATCAAGCCTCCATTTCCATCCTTGAAAGACGAAGCGTCGCCAGGAGAGCAGCAAGACCACAAGACGTATGCTCAGAATACATCTTCCGTTGGAGCGACCCGAATATGATGTGTCACAAGGGAGCGTCATTTCTTGCCGTTGCTCATTGCATAAATAATACAACCTTTTCCCTGGCTTGGCGAGGGTAAAAGGAGCAGAAAGGCGCACTTTACCCGATTTTTTCGTCTTGATTTCATTTTTAAACGTTGTAAAAAAATATTTTATCGACTAGAAATATATTTTTCTCGCCTTCTCTAGACAAGAGGCAGCACATCGGATACAATGCTCTCCCGGAAGTGCCGATGCATCTCGCTCTACAGAAATAGTCTTTGTGGCCAGGAAGAGGAACCTCCTGGTAGCGTGTCGAAATATATCTCTCTTCACCCTACGTTGACCAGACCACACGATCGACAAAGGACGTATCATAACGACACAACAGAGACTTCATACCCATCAAGAGCACGCTCCTCATCGAGAGAAACAGCTGGTCGCGCTCTCCTCTGTGGGAGCGGCCCTTGGACTGACCGCTATGAAATTGCTGGTTGAAATCTTGACGGGCAGCTTGGGCATTCTGGCTGAAGCGGCCCATTCTGGTCTCGACTTGATTGCTGCCTTGATGACGCTTTTTGCGGTTCGGGTTTCCTCCCGTCCAGCCGATGAAACGCACCACTATGGGCATGAAAAATTTGAGAACCTGTCTGCATTTCTAGAGGCCCTGCTCTTGCTTGCGACGGCGGGTTGGGTCATTGTTGAAGCCATACGACGCTTGCTCACGCATGAAGGAAATGTTGAGATCAGTCTCTGGGCCTTCCTCGTGATGGGAGTTTCCATTCTCGTGGATGTGACACGCTCGCGCGTCCTTTTACGGGTCGCCCGCAAGGTAGGAAGCCAGGCCCTTGAAGCCGATGCCTTACACTTCAGCACCGACATCTGGAGTTCAACCATGGTCATTGCTGGCTTACTCGTGGTCTTTCTGACGGGCCTGTGGCACCTGCCGTCCTGGCTCACACAGGCTGATGCCCCACCCAACATCGCAGACCTCTTGCAACATGGGCTGCTCAAAGCCAGTTTCATCCCTTCTGGCCCACAACGAGAGTTACGTGACTTGACACGCTATCGAGTGCGGTTGACAGAGGAGAAGGCTAGAGGGTTGTGTTGCAAGAATGATGAAGAAAACAAGATGAGCAGAGAATGTCTCCCGTTGTTCTGTTTAGGCAACCTCTGCAAAGAGCCTGGTAACCAAGGCAACCAGACCTTTCACATCTCCTTTGTTTCCCCCTTGTAGCTGTCCTTTCAGCATCATGTTCATCATCTCGAATCCTTGCAGTGTTCGCCAGGCCGTCTCGAACGAGAAGAAACCCATCCCCGGCTTCACCAACCGTTTGATGCGCGCGATGGTCTTGTTCAATCAGATTATTGAGATACTTGATCTGCCGTAATGCGCAGTGTTCAGGAAGGTACCTTTCTGCTTTCAACGAAGCGAAGGCTTTGGGGTAGGCGGCGTTTTTGTCCACGTTGATGATGCGTGGTTCGCTGCAATGAGGGGTGGCGAGCGTTTTCAGCAAGAAGCGCTTGGCGGCTTCCCCATCTCTGGTCGACCTCAGTACGAAGTCGAGTGTAATGCCCTGTGAGTCAACGACTCGAGAGAGAGATCCATTCCTTCTTGACTTTGATGTATGTTTCATCGACCCGCCAGGAGTCATTGGAAGGCTTGAGATGTGGTTGGCATCGCTTATTCAGTTCTGGGGCATAGCGTTGGACCCAATGATAGATCGTCGTGTGGTCGACCGAAAGCCCCCGCCCCGCCATCATTTCTTCCAAGTCCCGGTAGCTCAAAGCATAGCGGAGGTACCATCGTACGCACAGGAGAATAATGTCGGATTGGAAATGACGCCATTTGAATGGATGCTGAGCTGTCATAACGGGACCCCTCTTTTGCTCTTTTCTCTCAAATTTAGCAGATCCGCTTACTTCTTGCAACATAGCCCCATTCTTGACGACTATGGCAATGATCACCCTGCTGTTCAATATCGGCGGCGTAGACGCTAACAAAGATGATAAAACCAGCCCTTATAGCAAGTGCTATAAGGGCTTTTCCTTTACAACAGTGTTCTCCTGATGGTTTACCTGACTACCCGAGAATATGAAACAACATCTTAAGAGCATCCCCTAATTGATTATCTGGTTCCCACTGTTGCTACTATTGTTCTGATTGAAGCCCCTGTTATATCCCGAATTCCCACTATTGCCCTGATCAACTCCCCAATAATAGCTGTTATTATTGTTGTTGCCTCCTGGACCGTTTGAGCCGATCACTTGTGTGTTCATCTGGTTTCCAAAAGTGTGCCTAGCATTGATTATCTGGTTCCCGCTATTGCTGCCGTTGTCCTGATTGAAGCCCCTGTTATATCCCTGATTCCCACTGTTTCCCTGGTGGATTCCTGAATAGTAACTGTTATTACTGTTGTAGTTGTTTGACTGTTTGTATTGCGCGTTCACTTGGTAATGTTTACCATTCGAGGACTTCGAGGGAATGTACCCATAGCCATTCTTTATTGCATTACCTGTCTTTGCTAAGGACGAGGTTGCCCCTTTGGGGCTCATGGCGACTGTTGCCCGCTTTGAAGAGGCAAGCGCTGTTGGCGCATACCTGATACCAACAACACTAAGATTACCAGGCTTGTAACTATGAGGATCACACACTTTTTTTGAACGAAGAAACCACCACACTCTCCTCCCTTCCTGACACTAGACAAAAAGCTTTCCTTTTCTTTTTCAGGAAACACGTACGCACCGGGGTAAGCAGGATAATCGGCTGTGTTGCAAAAACCCGAAGAGGAACACCAAGGACGGAGCTTCGCCATTCTTCTGCTGTGCTTAGATGGCCACTCCGAACAGTTCTGCGATGAACGCTGCCTGCCCCAAGCTGTCTCCTTTGCGCACTCCTTGCATCTGCCCTTTTCTCATCATATGTATGACCTCATATCCCTGCAATGTTCGCCAAGCCGTCTCGAACGAAAAGAAGCCCATAACTGGTTTGACGAGTCGTTTGATGAACCGATGGTCTTGTTCGGCTAGGTTGTTGAGATAGTTGCTCTGTCGGAGCTCACAAGATACAGCAAGAGTCCTTTCCACTTTCAACTCGCAGAAGGCTTTGGGATACGCCGCATTTTTGTCGACGGTGATCACGCGGGGTGTCACGGTGTGACCAGCACCCAGCGCTTTCGCGAAAAAGCGCTTCGCCGCTTGGGCATCACGGGTTGTGCTCAGCAAGAACTCCAAGGTGTTCCCTTGAGAGTCCACTGCACGATAGAGGTACATCCAAATCTCCTTGACCTTCACATACGTCTCATCCACGCGCCACGAATCATTGGTCGTCTTGAGATGAGGCCGACAGCGCTTCTCCACCTCAGGGGCATAGCGCTGCACCCAACGATACATCGTCGTGTGGTCCACAGAGAGTCCTCGCTCTGCCATCATTTCTTCCACGTCTCGATAGCTGAGCGAAGAGCGGGGGATACCAGCGGACGCAGAGCCAAATAATCTCTGTCTCAAAGTGACGCCATTTGAAAGGAGCAGACACATCCATACCGGGGATTCCTCACAAGCTTCGAAATAAGCCCAAACTTATCATGCTCCTCCTCCTTTTTGCAACACAGCCTTTAATGTTGGGATTTACAACCATGGCCCGCCTCAAACATCCTCATGCTGCTCCCATCCAGCCCATGTAGTGACAAGCAACCGATTCCTGAACCGATGAGAAAATTCGTCACCAAAAAGCTTGACAGATACTTTTCTTCTGTGGTATATTGCTTGCATGAGCAAGCAATATACCACAGACCCACAAACTGAGGAACCGCAAGAGACGAGAGCGCGCATCATCGCCGCCGCCTCAAGGGTGCTCGCAACCAAGGGCTATGACGCGACCACGCTGCGCGAGATCTCACGCGAAGCCCAGGCAGCCCCTGGACTGGTGCATTATTACTTTGGGGGCAAGGATCAGTTGCTCGTGGAGGCCCTGCAGGCCGCTGGTCAGCAGTTTCATCAACGCATGCAGCACCTGGTCCGCCATATACCCGACGAGCAATCGCTCGACGCCTTCCTGACGCAGATCTCGGAACGAGTTGAACAGGACGAAAACATCTATCGCCTGCGCTATGAATCGTTCTCCCTGGGTCTGCATAACGCGCTCATCGCCCCAGCGGTGAGCGAACGGCTGGCACAGCGACGGGAGGAAATTGGCTCGGTCATGGGGACGATCCTGGAGAAGCTGGCCAGGACAGAAGGGGTGGAACGCTCCACTGTCGATCTAACTATCCTGGCGGCGCTCCTGCTCGCGCTCTTTGATGGGCTGGCCTTGCAAAAAATCATGGACGCCAGCTTCGATCTGGAGGCCGCATATAGCGTCCTGGCGCGGATGCTGCGTGGATTGCTCATAAGTTGAGGGAGCTCGCGCACCCCTGGCAACACGCGAAGCATTGATAGACAAACCACGGGCGAGCGAGCGCGGCTCTGGGAACAGAGCGCCGCTTTTTACCTCGCTCTTTGAACTGCAATATTGCTTGTTTGAGCAAGCAACGATGAAAGGATGTTGTTATGAGTGTCATCGCCCTGAGACCAGGAGAAGGACGCGCCATCTCTCTTGGTCCCATTCAAATAATCGTTCAGGAAGATGGAACGCAGACGCGGGGAACACTGGGCGTGGCGGAATTTACTGTGCCTCCCCATGCTCCCACTCCTCCTGCTCATATCCATCACGCGCATGAAGAGGTCTTTTACGTCCTGGAAGGCGAATTAGATTTTCTGGCAGGGACAGAGACCGTGCGAGCCGGCGCTGGAACGTTCGTAATGGTGCCCATCGGGGCTCTGCATACCTTTAGCAACCCGACGGACAGGCCCGCTCGTTTCCTTAATACGTTCACGCCTCCGCGCTATATCCACTACTTTGAAGAAATGAGCAAGCTCATCCAGGAAGGGATGGCTCCCGGTGCGCCAGCCTTCACGGAATTGATGGCTCGCTACGACACCGAGGTGGTTCCGTCACCCGCGACGCGCTGATCTTGCCCGAGCAAGAGAGCACGCCAGGTGGCAGGATTGCTCACTCACAGATAGTTTTTCGTTCTCTATTGCTTGCTTGAGCAATGAATATCAGACAAGAGAAATGGTTTCAACAGAAAGAACTACATTCCATGAGCACTTCATTTCCTGAGACACGCAAAGAGTCTTTCGCCGATGGTCTGACCATACGCTTTGACGAGCGAGCGAACAGCGGTCGTCCCATACTCATCTTGCATGGTGGTGGCGGTCCGCAGACCGTGGCGGGCATCGCTGCTGGGCTGGACAAGGCGCACACCCTGGTGCCGACCCATCCTGGCTTTGAAGGTGAGCCACGTCCGGAGTGGTTCGATAGTATTGATGATCTCGCCTTCGCCTATCTGGACCTCCTGGAACGGCTCAACCTGCGTGACGTCCTGGTTATTGGCTCCTCAGTCGGGGGCTGGATCGCCTCTGCGATGGCCTTGCGCGATACCACGCGGCGGCTTCGCGGTCTCGTGCTGATCAATGGCGTGGGGATTCAGGTAGAGGGGCATCCCGTTCCTGATGTCTCTACGTTGGCTCCCCAGGAGCTCGCGGCCCTCAGCTTCCATAATCCCGCAGCCTTCCGCATCGACCCGTCGACCATCACCCCGGAGCAGATTGCCACCAGGAAAGCCAATACCGAGACGCTCTATGTGTATGACCGCCAGAGGCTGGGCGGTGATCCCAAGCTCCAGCGTCGCCTCAGGTATGTGACCATCCCCGTGCTGGTGGCCTGGGGAGAGAGCGACCGCGTGGCAGACCTTGAATATGGTCGTGTCTATGCCCAATCGTTCTCCAACGCGCGCTTTGAACCGATCCCAGAAGCCGGTCACCTGCCACAGATCGAGCAGCCTGAGCACCTGCTGACCCTTGTGCGGCACTTCGCGATCAGCATCAGAGCGACCCTGTAGGTTGCCGGAGCGACGGGAACCGCGCTGCCGCTCTCTCCCAATCGTGAGGCGGGCAGCGAGCGGAAAACGAAGAGCCCCAGCGTGTTTTTATATGATGATAATAGCTTGCTCAAACAAGCAATAAAAGGACCAGGAGACCTTAAAGTACGCGGGCTCCCCGAGGACGTACTCCGGAGGTTTCAGTATGCCGTCGCCCGGCACGCTCCTGAAACTACCGCGCGCGTCCTGGCCCCCGGCGAACCGCTGCAGGTGACTGCGTAGGTCCTGGCCCGGGGCCAGCAGAGAAGAAAGGTACAAACACCGATGCGCTTACCACAGGCACAATCTCATCAGCAGTCCGCCACGTTCGCGCTCTCACAGCCGGCGCCAGACAGCAGGGGAGCAGGGAAAGAGACGGCCGGGAAATGGACAATCTTCTTTCTCGTCGCCATTGGCATCTTTATGGCGACCCTTGACACCTCCATTGTGAATATCAGCCTCCCGCTCATCGCCCAGAACTTCGGCGTGCCCTTGAGCGGGGCTATCGAATGGGTCGTCATCGCTTACCTGGTCACGACCACCGCCCTGCTCTTAACCGCAGGACGCCTGGCCGATCTGCTGGGACGCAAGGCCGTCTGGATCGCGGGACTGCTGCTCTTCACGGCGAGCTCCGCTCTCTGCGGGCTGGCCCCGTCTCTCTCCCTGCTCATTACCGCGCGCGCGGTGCAGGGCGTGGGCGGAGCGCTGGTGATGGCCGTCAGTCCCGCCATGCTCACCAGCGCATTTCCGGCCCGGGAGCGGGGGCGCGCCCTGGGCATCAACGCCATGAACGTTGCCCTGGGGACCAGCAGTGGTCCGATCCTGGGGGGCCTGCTCACGGCATCCTTCTCCTGGCGCTGGATCTTTTTCGTCAACGTCCCCGTCGGTCTGCTGGGCCTGGTGGCCTCCCTGCTCATCCTCAAAGAGAGGGCCCATTTCAAGACGGGTCGTTTCGATCCACTCGGGGCGATACTGATTGCCGTGAGCATGGCGGGACTGACCGCTGGCCTCTCCTTTGGCCAGGAGCTGGGCTGGACCTCACCGCTGATCCTGCTGGCGCTGCTGGTGGGCCTGCTGGCCCTGGTGACCTTACCGTTCGTCGAACGGCGCGTGCCCAACCCGGTGATGGTGCTGGCACTCTTGCGCAATCGCGTCTTTGACTCGTCCCTGGTAAGCCTGCTTCTCAGCTTCCTGGCCCTGTTCGCCGTCAGCGTACTGATGCCGTTCTCGCTGGAGCAGCTCCACGGTTTTTCGCCGCTGCAGGCGGGCCTGCTGCTCACTCCGGTTCCCCTCACGCTGGCGCTCATCGCGCCGGTGAGCGGGCGACTGTCGGACCGCATCGGTTCGCACTGGCTGGCAGCGGGCGGTCTGGCCATCGCCTGTCTGGGCCTGATACTGATGAGCCAGCTCAACGAACACAGCTCCATCTTTGGCCTGATCTGGCGGATGATCCTGACCAGCATCGGCCAGGGGCTGTTCCAGGCCCCCAATAATAGCGCCCTGCTCGGCGCGGCTCCCCGCGATCTCCAGGGCAGCGCCTCCGGCTTCCTGGCCACGGCTCGCACGATGGGGCAGAGCGTGAGTGTCGCGCTTGCGGGAGCCATCTTTGTTGGTCTGGGTGGCGCTGCTGCGGGGAACATCCTGGTCACGCATCCCGGCGGTGTTCTCCTCGCGGAGTCTCAACGGATCTTCGACACGGCTTTTCAGGCGACCTTTCTTGCCTGTGCCGCCATCGCGGCCCTCGGCATCGTGGCATCGCTTGTCCGAGGAAAAGAAGAACGCCAGAAATAGGGGGCTTAATCACGTCCGAACTCTGGAACGCGGCTGCCACTGCCCTCAAATACACCCGGGTCAATCTGCTTATCATTGACCAGGCAGAGCACCTCTCTCTCATCCTTGCCCAGTGCATCCGTTCCTATCTCTTCGATGATCAGATCTGTACGCTGCTGCTCGTTGGCTCTTCCGCTCTCATGACCACCCTGCACCGCGATCCAGCTCTTGAAAGCCGGGTCTTACCTGGCGCACCATCACCGATTTCGATTCCCCTAACAACTCCATCATTGCCAATCTCACCTAACTCGGCCAGAACACGGTGCCCATAGATAATATGGAAAAAGCGATATGAGACGACACGCCGCCAGGCAAGAAAGAGGAAATGTTGTAAATAAAAGGGGGTTACCCAACGCTCATTCCAGCAGCCCTAGCAAGACTCGATAGTGCGTCAAGTGGTGCCAAGCTCCATGTAAAACTCTCAATTTCCGACTTGAGGCTTTTTGCGAGACACTCCTCGTTCTCTCACAGAACTCCAAGTATATTGAGCAGGCTCAGATCCATTCCTGTCCATACGCACGCGCTTTTCTCTCTTTCTACCCTCTCTTCTTGCATCAGTGTTGTACTGTAGAGACGTGATCCAGAAAAAGCCCGGCCAGCCTGCATCGGAGATGCATGCATGCAGCCGAATGCTCGACCTGTCGAAGCTAGGAGCGTGTTCTCACTTCTCCAGGCTCCCATACTCTCGAGAACAGGAGACAAGAGCATGGGGCAAAAACAAAAAGCGAAAACAGTATTACCGTAAAGAAGCTGGCCCGCGTCATTTGGGAAAGTCAAGGCGGTCCGCGGTGTGTCCTTTGAAGTCAAGAAGGGAGAGATAGTTGGACTTCTCAGGCCAAACGGAGCCGGTAAAACGACGATCCTGGAAATGATGGAAGGCCTCCGCAAGAGTGATAGTGGGACGAGTATTGTGGCTAATGCCAATGTTGCTGAGGCGACGCGCAAGGTCACATCTCATATCGGCGTCCAGCTACAGTCCTCTTCTTTTTTTGATAATATGAAAGGGGTGCAGCCGTGATCCTCCCGAAAGACCGTGACCCTCGCTTCATCACCATCCGCCGCGGGGGGACGCTCACAGACTCCGACCATCAGCTGCTCGCCCTGTGGGCCGCAATGTGTGCGGAACACGTCCTGCACCTGTTCGAGTCGGCGCAACCTTCAGACCTGCGGCCTCGCCAAGCGATCGCGCAGGCTCGGGCATGGGCGCGAGGCGAGATCAGGATGTCTCAGTCCCGCGCGGCGGGTGGCCATGCCATGGCTGCGGCAAGAGAGTTGAGCGGAGCCGCTCGGTACGCCGCATATGCTGCCGGCCAGGCGGCGGTGGTGGCGCATGTCGCCGCACACGAGCTCGGTGCTGCGGCCTACGCTATCAAGGCTGCGCGTGCAACCGCGCACGCAGGCGAGGGTGAGAGCTCCGGGCAGCTCGAGTGCCGATGGCAGCGCGACCAGCTCCCTGATGCGATCCGCGAGCTGGTCCTGGATGATCAGCGGTTGCGAAACGACATCTGCTGGTCGGTGTTCGACTGCTGATCAACTTTCAACGGTATTGTCAACTTCATTGAAATTGTAGAGCTTATAGAAGAGAAACAGGCCTCAAAGTGGGGATTGCGCCCTTTTTCTTGCCTTGGTTGCTCGAGAATTCTGGTTGATGTGGCATCGACGTGGTGAAAGCTCATCAACGAATTTTTTTAAGTTGACAATACCCTGGGTGGTGTAGCCCCCTACATGAACGTCTTCTGTCAAAGATGGTAGATGCTCAAAACAGAGCACCGTAGTTGTGGGCAGAGACGTTGAAGAGTCCTTGTCATGCAGAGGGTGACTCGCACCACTCCTCACTGATTGCCTCTCCCTCTCTGACAAAAGAGGGTTAGGCTTGATCTTGCTCCATCAATAATCCGAAGCTATATGCCAGGGCCCTCTTTTCTCACGTTGATGAATAACGCGCAATGATCTGAATGACGTTGGGGTCGGTGGGCATACGTCCTCCCCACCACCAGGTCAAGCTCACATCAGTGGTGCGCGAATTGTAGCGGTTCAGGAGCAATGTCCGGGCATCGTCCTGAAAAAGTCCCGCAAGCGCCTGTTGAACCGCTTGCCTGCCGTGTTTGTCCAGCAGTAGGCGCCACTCACTTTGTACGGTCAGCCCAACAGAATCACTTGAACCGGGGGTACCAGGATCCGTAATCGTGATGTGCAGAGGATGCACCAGGGCAAAGTGCGAATCGAGACTACGCTGAGCCAGTTGATGGGCGGCAGTGAGAAGAGCCGCATCGGCCCCCTGCTGGTCGTAGGTTTCGATCTGACAGTTGGAGAAGAGACTAACGGTCACACTGCTCCCAGGAGCACCAACCGCAGGTTGGACCGTGTCATCCTGACTACAGGTCAGATTATTGAGGAGCGCCTCGCCGGGTTTGAGTTGAGATTGAAAGGCATGTTGCGCCTCCTGCTTTGCTTGTGCGTCGAAACCATCCAAGACTGAAACAAAATCACTGGAAGCGACTATCGGGCCATTATAGGTGTCTATACCACCAATGAACGGGGCGGGATTGGAGATATATACTGTAGGGTTATCGGCACCGATAACGGGGATAGGGAAGCCAAAGGCGTAGGTTCCATCAATCGCGTGCGCAGCCAGGTTACCCTTGCTTCCTTTCTCCTCGACTGTTACTGGCTCCGTGTAGGTTGAGCCAGGCCGCATATCGGTGTTGTAATCGGTGACAACGAGTGTTATGCTCTGACTCAGATTGATGCGAAACGCATCAAGCATCTTTGAAAGATCTATCTCGTCAGTAAGCTGGGAGAACACTATCTGACCGCTGGCGGAGGCTGCGTCGAGATGCCCAGTGTTGTGTACAGGCACTGTTTTGCTTCTGGTCGAGGTTTTATACGTCAGCATTCGACCCCGGACCTGGTGAGAAGTCAGATCTGTTTGTGTACTTACTGCTAGATGATAGGTCTGGCTAAGCGTGCGGTTCATGGGTACGATTGTCACGGTCGCCGCGCTGGCCGGTAGAACAATATGGAGAATGATCAAGCAGAAAATCAGTCCAAGGCACAGGGCGGCGGTTCGGGCTCGTCGCCCTGTAAGCACGTGGGGCATACGAAGTTTCGTATGCCTGGCCCTGGTCGTGGCGGAATTCCACCGCTCAGTGTGAGAGGGCGCAAAACCTTGCGGCGTGGTAGTGCTGTTATTCATTTGTTCGTCGATTCTGGCCTTGAGAGGCGGCGTCTCAAACTTTCTCTCACTCTCGGCCAAAGAGAGTGGGATTCCCACCTTGCCGAGGAATTCCCTGATGCTTTGAAAGCGCTGCATGGGCTCCGGGGTCTGAGCACGCGCAATCGCCCGGCGGAGAATGGCTGCATCCTCAGGAAGTTCTCCCTGCTCAAGCAAGAGGTCTTGAAGCAGACCGGCCAGGGCATATTGATCGCTCAAGTGGGTGGCCTGGCTTTCAGGAAAGCGATATTGGATAGGAAGAGGAGCACGGTCAATGGCGAGATCCAGGCCAGGGGAGAGGAAAGCAGCAACGCGGACCTCACCTTCAGCAGTTAGCAAGACGCACTCAGACGAGAAAAAACCGTGGATAAGATTATGTTGATGAGCCAGGACAAGAGCTGCGCTCGCATCAACGAGGATTTTCTCGGCCTCATCTTCAGTTATGCCCTTGTGTTGCAGGCGATCAGCGACCGTTTCTGCCCGAGTCGTCTCGTAGGGCAGAAGCACGTAAGGATGATCATCGGTATCAGCTCCGAAATCTTCCCCGGCGAGAATAAGCGGCGAGCGCAGATCTTTCAGCTGGTTCATCTGAGCGCGGAAGAACGGGAAGCCCTGTTTTCCAGCAATGCGCACGGTATTCCATTTTTGCAAAACGTACAATTTGCCAGGATCGGATACACGTTCGACAATATAGCGATCATAGAGAACAGATGAGGATTGATTCCAGATGATGCGATAGTTATCAATATGGCCCCCAATATTTTTCATGCATCTTTCCTTCGGGCGTTTGTCTTTAAAATGCGAATTTATGCGAGATAAATATGTTCCCTGAAACGTTGTCTGCTTACCCCGAAGCTTACGAGGAAAAGGAAGTTTCTACCAGGACAAGAAGCGGCCATTTTCCGGTCAGATTGCGTCAAAGGCTTTTATATTCTGTATTTACGCATTCTATACAACAAAAAGCCCTTCTCAGCAAAACCGTGGAGGGGCTTTTTGCGTGCTGATTTATGCAACAATTTCTTGCGCTCCTGCAAAAGCGGCGACGATCTCCGCATCGCGAAGCGCCAACGCCTTCGCTGGTATTGTCAACTTCATTGAAATTGTAGAGCTTATAGAAGAGAAACAGGCCTCAAAGTGGGGATTGCGCCCTTTTTCTTGCCTTGGTTGCTCGAGAATTCTGGTTGATGTGGCATCGACGTGGTGAAAGCTCATCAACGAATTTTTTTAAGTTGACAATACCGTAATCTGTGAGCATTGCCAGAGAGAATACACAACACGGGGGATAGCCTCTTGCTTCAATACACTATGCAACAGAGGTTTATTTTCAAAACGGGAGCGCTGAAGGAGGCAATTGCCGCTTCACCATCAAAGATGAGAACGGCAATTCTTGTCCCGTGAACCCGCAATCACGCTTGAAAGCCTCGCACGGAAAGCTACCAAGCGATCTGTCCATTGGCCCCAAAGAAACCACCAGTAGGTCCATCAGCTGGCAGGGTGGCATAGGATATAGGTGCTTTTGCACCCTGCTCGGTAGTGAGATGGCCACTGTGTCCGTTCAGGTCTGTAGCGACATAGCCAGGGCTGACCGAGTTGACCTTGATGGGCGTGTCTTGCAGCTCTTTGGCGAAGAAGACAGTGAGAGCGTTCAGGGCTGTTTTGGAAGCATTGTAGGCTAGAGTGGGTGGCATCCGTGAAATGGACGAGTTGGCATCGCTGTTGATATCTAGGGAACCCATCTCGCTCGATACATTTACAATGCACCCAGCCTGGGAGTGGCGCAGCAGGGGGAGCATGGCTTTGGTGACAGCAAAGACGCCGAAGACATTGGTGGCGAAAGTCTTCTGCAAATCTTCAAACGAGAGCTGACTGGGTGGAGTGCTCCATTCTTGAACGGCGATAGCCGCATTGTTAACCAGAATATCCAGCCGCCCATAGGTCTGGTCAATGAAGGCTGCGGCGGCATCAATGCTGGCTTGATCGGTCACGTCGAGATGAACGACAGTGGCGTCTATCTTCTCGGCACGCAATTTCTGAATGGCGGCCTCTCCTCGGTCCAAGTCGCGTACACCAACAAGGATGGTGATGTCCTGGATGCCCAACTGACGTGCGATCTCAAAACCGATCCCTTTGTTCGCTCCGGTAACGAGTGCGGTCTTTTTTCCCTCTGACATGTGATTTCCTCTCAACTTTTGACAGTGTTTGCTAGCACTGGGGTACCTTCAGCCCTTGCAAGCAGGGGGTTGGTGCTGTATGATGACAAAGTGAATGGTTCAGCAACAGCACAGCCAGTGTGCTGGCCAGCTAACTGCATCGCGCCATACCCCATACGCGTGACTACCAGATCCTCGGCCATAGTGAAGGTTCCAGCCACTGTAGCCGACAGATGAGGAGAGTCATTCGCTGAACGCGATCCCATAGAACTACTGTTCCTCTTTCTCTTGTCGAAACGACGACCATCACAAGATGTGATACACAGAGGAGTATCACATGAAGGTTCTACGAGGACCAGAGTCTCTTTATCGTATGATGGAGACTGATAGGATAAGGAGCAAGAAAGCCGATGAGCGACGAACAACGCAGACACGATTTTGCGGATTTTCTCCGTACGCGGCGTCTGCGCCTTTCGCCTGAAGAGATTGGGTTGATACGTGGTGGGAGGCGCCGCACCCCAGGATTGCGACGAGAAGAGGTAGCCGAGCGAGCGAATGTGGGCGTTTCCTGGTATACCCTGTTGGAGCAAGGGCGCGATGTGAACCCGTCACGGGAGGTGCTCCAGAGCATTGCCGATGCGTTACAGCTCACGCCTGACGAACGGCAACATCTTTTCTTCTTTGCCAATCAGCCCTACCTCATCGAGACCTCTACATCCGATGAGCTGGTAAGCCCCGCGTTACGTCGTGTGCTTGATTCGCTCACCCCTACTCCAGCGTACATCATCGATCGCCGTTGGAATTATCTCGCCTGGAATGCTACGGCTTCACAGATCTTTTTGCGGACGGAGATGGCACCTCCATATGAATATAATGTCATCTGGCGCATTTTTACTGATCCAAAGATCCGTCTTCTCAACAAAGAGCCCACTTGGGAGCAAGTGGCATTGCAAGTGATGGAGGAATTCCGTGCTGAGAGTGCACGTTATGCCGATGAGGAATGGTTCAAACGTTTGATCACTGATTTGCAACGTGTAAGCCCAGAGTTTCGTGCGTGGTGGCCCCATCACAATGTACGTGGGAGAGCCGATGCTCATAAAACTATAGAGCATCCATTGGTAGGATGTCTGATGTTCGAGCACACGACCTTGCAGGTGCCAGCTCAGCCCGAACTTAAAGTTATGATCTACACCCCACTTCCCCAAACGGGCACGTTGGAAAAGCTTCAGCAGTTGATGGCCTCTTGAGCTCGCGAGAGAGGTTTACAACGTAAGGCGTGAGATGGCCTGAGATCAGCAACATCCTGGGCAAACTCGGGGTGCGCGACCGGACCCAGGCGGTACTGAAAGCCAGGGAACTCGGCTTGCTGTAACAAAGCACGGGTTGCAGAGCGTGTGTTCTCTGGAAGTCTGCATAGGCATGAACGTTTCGCCATCTGATACATGAAATCCATGCTCAGTGTAAAGATATGGGTGCCGATATCTCGAACTGTTCTCCTGTATTACTTGACCGACGTTCTAGTATTACAACGAGACTTTACCAACGCAGCCCCTGCAATTGGGCCAGAAGCCGCTTGCGATGGGAGGGGAATGTGGAGTTGCCCCCATTTGGTGGAAGTCGAGAACCGAAGAGAACCATCATTTATTTAGCGAAAACGATATATCTTAAAGGGGGAAAGACGAAGTCACTTACCATAAGAACTTTATCAATTAGAATATTTATAACCAGAGAGCACAAAAGAGGCTGAAGTAACATGGTTTTACTTCAACCTTTACCTCTCTGGCCCTTAGAACTCTGTTAGAGGATAGCCGCTATACCCTTCTTCTCCAACAACTCATGGATGTCACCCAGCATATCCTCTATATCGTGAGGTTCTCTACACCCATCTTTATCAATGGAAGAGGATTGGGCTGACTCGATTTCCACCCATATAGTGAATCAAGCCCGCAGTAGATAATATGGCTTCCCCCACTTTCAAGCCTCTCTTAAATAGGTTCTCCGCCATCTCCTCTGAAAAAGGAACATTCCTCGCTTCCAGATATCCCTCTCAAAGAACGCTTTAACAGAACGGTTCAAGAACGCTCCATATTCTACACTTCCCTTAAGATAAACAGCACCATGACCATCCGCAGCAAGACCAGAGAGGTGTTCTGTGGAAATGATGCCTGGAGGGAGTGCATGAGCATAGAGAAACCGAATCCACGCCCTCGTTCTCATCTTTTTACTATTCGAGTTTGGGAAGAAGAGATCAATGCTGAACAGACTGAGTGGAGAGGCAAAGTCCAATTGTTTACCACTGGAGAAGTGCGTTACTTTCGCACATGGGCGCAACTTCAGCCTCTTCTCCTCACGATGCTGTCGGAGGTAGCTTCCGAACCGGAGCCACAGCAGTAACAGGCTGTCTCTCTGCTTGCCGAACAGGCAAATATACTTAAGAGAAGGAAAAGTAGATATGAGTGTACAAACAAGAAAAACACAGGATATGATTACCCATGGGACAGAAACTCGAACAAGCTGGTTTATGGCACACCGTCTCAAACGTGGGGCGCTCCTCTATTGGGCAGTTCTCCTTACGGTGAGCGCTGCCGTTATGCACGTTGTCGCTGTGTTGAACCAGTTGCCACCCTCTGCACTCCTGGCGGTCCTCCTGGTTGGCTTTACCATCGTTCAGGCAGTTGCGGCTCTTACTGCCATGGGAGTTCCTGCACGTCGTCTTCTGCTCGCTGCGGGAGTGGTCGAAGGAGTTGGGCTGCTGACCTGGATCATCGCACACGCTTTCGGGCTCCTTGATGGCTTTAACATATGGCGGCCCGAGACGCTGGGCGTGCCAGATCTCTATATCCCTTTTGTGGAAGGAAGCTCGGCCGTCTTCTTCCTCTGCCATTGTGGACGCACCTGGAGTACGGCTCCCAGAATGTGGCGCATTACCTTCTCCTGGTTACCTCGCCTGCTTCTGCTTGGCCTTCTGATATGGAGAGTGCTCAAGTCTGTCGCTCTTGTCGTTTTCTTCTTGGTTCCTGGAGTCTTCTCGAGCATACAGTACTTCTTCTTGCCTGTCGTTGGATTGCTGGCGGTGTTCCTGATCCTGCGTCAGTTCATTCGGCCTTTGCGGATGAGGACGAAAGGAGCGTGGCGAACGACGTTCATCTTGCTCCCGGCGCTCCTGGTGCTTGGATTGCTGACCTGGGGTGGAGGTGTGAGCGCCATAGATACGGCCTGGCTCTCCACATCGGCATCAGTTAGCGTTCCCGCCGGCCAGACAGCGACCCTCACGTATTGCAACAGCTCCAATGGCAGTCCGCTTGCCATGGACATCTCTGAGCCTTCGGCTGGGGTGCCTCATCCTGCGCCAATGGTTTTCTACATTCACGGCGGCGAGACGCTTGTCGGTTCTCGGATCCTGGAAGACGGATCATTGGATGGGATGTACTTCGCACAGCTCCGCACAAACCTACTGGGTCGCGGCTTCATCGTCGGCTCGATTGATTACGGCCTAGTCCCGCTTGACAACGTGGGGGAGCAGGTCAGGGAGGCCAAATGTGCCGTGCGCTTCTTGCGCGCCCACGCGAGCGCACTGGGTCTCGATCCGCACCGTATTGGCGTCTACGGCCCCAGCCAGGGCGGATATATTAGCGCCATGCTCGGCACTCTTGGGTCGGACAAAACCTATGATGTGGGCCAGTACCAGAATCAGTCGAGCAGCGTGCAGGCCGTGGTCGATATGTGGGGACCCACCGACCTGTCGAACTTCAGTGGTTCGCCGTGGTGGGCTTCCCTCCTCGTGGGGCATGCTACCACAGCGCAGTTGCGCAACGCGAGTCCGGCATACCACGTCGCGCAGGGCGATCCGCCTTTCCTGATCCTGCATGGCACCGACGACTGGTTTATCGCGCCGCACCACTCCCAGGATATGGCGAAGCGATTGCAAGCAGCTGGCGTCCCCGTCACGCTGGTCATGATTCAGCACGATAGTCACGGTCTGGCTGTGCCCACCCCCAACCAGACTGAGCAGCCCAGTCCCGCTACACTCGTACAAATGATTGTTGGTTTCTTCAGCAGAACCCTCGCGGGCTGACCGCCTTTCTCGGCGTTTTGTCCTTAGAGTAACTCTTACACCTACTATGTACAAGCGTCGCTCTAAGGACAAAACGCACCGTCATCCTGCCTATAGGGCCTTCGTTTCACCAAGGGTTTAGAGATAGCCCATCTGCTCCGCGAGAGGCAACATCTGCTGAAGGAGAAGATGTGCCTCCTCCTGTTCTCCAGCATCCCAGGCGTGCAAGGCTGCTTCGAGGAGCGCGTCCAATGGTTCACGAGGCGGTTGCTGGGTTGGATCGAAAAGCCGACGCACGTCGTTCATGGCGACGGAGATCTGGCCCTGGGCCAGGGCCACACCAATGAGTGGTCATCTTCCCACCCAGAGAAATGGATTAGGCCTGATCTGCTGGGATCGCTCTTCTTGGAGTGACTCGCGACCACAGGTCTCAGTTAGGGCCAGATTACCCTCACGCCAGGCTATCCAGGCAGCATGCCCTGAAAAAATCCGATTGTATGGCGCAATGCCTATGGACTGAGCCTGAGCGAGGATACGACGCATCTCTTCCACCTGTCCGCGTCCTCTGAAGACAAACGGCAAAAACGTCAAGCAATTGTTTTGTACCCAGGTATTCCCTGTGCGCACTCCTAAGCGTAACGCCTGGAAGAGCTGTTCCTCAGCCTCGTCGAACTGGGCAGCGCACACCAGCCCAATGCCAAGCACAGCAAGGTCGATCCCGCGCTGGGCCTCGTTGTCTGTCGGTTCCAGTGCCGCGATGGTTGCGCGCCAGGTGTCCACCCGGCTTGCCGGGATCACAAAGCGATCGCGAATGGCGTTGGATATGCCGACTGACTCTGCGAGCAACTTGCGTTGTTCCTGCGTCCCATGCTGCTCGACGACGGGACGGGCCTTTTCAAGCGCGGCTTGTATGTCGTCCGTCGATCCTCTCCAGATACGAGCAAACTGGAGCGCCAGCCATTCATCTCGCCAGGCTGGGTTTGCTGGATCGGCTACCCGCGTTAAGATATGTTCTGCTTCCTCAAACTCCTGGAGGCTCCTGAGGTAAAAGGGATCATGATTGAGCGCAAAGGAATACGTCCATGTTGCGGCTCTTTTCCAGTACAGGCGGGCCCGCCAGATGTGCGCCTCTGGCGGAACGCTGGCCATGGCTTGCTGATACGTGTGCTGGCTACTTGGGACATCCGTTCGATAAATCGGACTGTTATATATGATGGAGTGAGCTTTCTTGTCAAAGCACGTGGGATGCGTGTACAATCAGCAGGGGATATTCTACGTATGCCCTCCGACCATACGCCGTTCTCACAAAGAAGAGGTTTCTATTTGTGCTGCGTCTCTTTTCCTCGATCAAGCAACGTGTCTCTTTTTGCTTCCATACGCTTCAAGAACATGTTTTGCGTTGGATTAAACCGTCGACAACTTCCTTTGTACTCGGCACGTTCGCCGATCTGACGCGCAGCAAAGCCAAACTTTTGGCTGAAAATGCGCTCTTGCGACAACAACTGATCATTCTGCATCGTCAGGTCAAGCGACCGACCTATCGGAAGACGGATCGGCTTCTTTTAGTGCTCCTTGCCAGGATGGTCCGAACCTGGAAACAGGCGCTTTTCCTTGTCCAGCCAGAGACGCTCCTCCGCTGGCACCGCGAGCTTTTCCGTCTGTACTGGAAGCGCAAATCGAAGGTGCATGAGAGAAAGCCGAAGCTCTCGTCCGAGACGATCAGCTTGATCAAGGAGATGGCCGCAAAGGTTCTGTTGCAAAAAATCTGAGCGCCAAAGAAGAGCGTGAGTGGGTCTCTCAATCTGTCTTAGATTGCTATCCCAAACAGTTTGGCAACCAGGGCAACCTGACCTCTCACATCACCTTTTGCCACGCCTTGCACTTGTCCCTTCCTCATCATATTCATCACCTCGTATCCCTGTAAAGTGTGCCATGCTGTCGCAAAGGAGAAAAAGCCCATCCCTGGCTTCGTCAGCCGTTTGATGAACTGATGGTCTTGTTCGATGAGATTGTTGAGGTATTTCACTTGTCGCAATTCACCGCTTTCGAGGATGTATCCTGCTGCCTTGAGTTCGTTGAAGGCTTTGGGATAGGCAGCGTTTTTGTCGACGTTGATGACCCGTGGCGAACGCGTATGAGAGGCGGCGAGGGTTTTGAGCAAGAAGTGTCTAGCTGCTTGCCCATCTCTGGTCGGACTGAGCACGAAGTCGAGCGTCTTCCCCTGTGAATCGACCGCTCGATACAGGGAGACCCACTCTTTTTTCACTTTGATGTAGGTCTCATCAACACGCCAAGAATCAGTTGTGGACGTTACATGGGGACGGCACCGCCGTTCAAGCTCAGGGGCATACCGCTGAACCCAGCGATAGATCGTCGTATGGTCCACCTGCAAACCACGTTCCAGCATCATTTCTTCGAGATCACGGTACCCGCGCTATCCGCTCAGCTACCATCTGACGCACAAGAGAATGAGGTCGGCCTGGAAATGACGCCATTTGAACGGGTGTTGCTCTGTCATAGGGGTCCTCTTCTCCTCTTTATCTCCCCACTCTAACAGATCAGCTTTATTCTTGCAACATAACCGCCGCAAACAATCGGCTCTGGGGAGCGGAACGTATTCTCGGTGAGCTTCTCAAGCTCGATATTCGAGTGAGTAAACGCACGATTCAGAAATATATGAGACCTATCCGCCGCAAAAGGCTGAGTGGACAGACCTGGAAAACGCTCCTGCGCAACCATGCGGCAGAAATATGGGCTTGCGATTTCCTTCAGGTCCCCGACCTCTTCTTCCGCCCGCTTTTTGCGTTCTTCATCATCGAGTTGCAATCGAGAAAGGTCATTCATGTCAATGTGACGCGCTCTCCCAGCGATCCCTGGGTAGCGCAACAGTTGCGAGAAGCGACTCCCTATGGACACGCGCCAAATTATCTGATCCGGGATAATGATCGCAAATTCGGGCCGGAATTCGCACGAGTAGCAACCACAAGCCGCATCAAAGTCCTTCGAACGCCGTATCGAACCCCACAAGCGAATGCCATCTGTGAACGCTTTCTGGGAAGTGTGAGACGAGAATGCCTGGATCACTTCCTGATCTTCCAGGAAAAGCAGCTGTACCGCCTTCTCAAAGCGTATGTCGTGTACTTCAACCAGGCTCGACCGCATCAAGGGCTGGGACAGCGAATTCCTGATCCATCGATTCCATCTACTCCTCTCCCAAACCCACCGAACCAGGTGAGCGCCATTCCTGTGTTGGGTGGCTTACACCACAACTACCGCAGAGCAGCTTAAACAATGGCAAGCATATACTCCAAGAAGCAGGTGCAACCCGTAAAATATCAGATGGAGTATCTGAACGTTCCTTGCCCGTTTTCCCTCATCGGACAAAAGAACAGGTTATTTCTCCGCTTCATTACCGAGATTGGTGCTTCTCTGCTCATGAAGCAAAGGCCTCCCCTTGCTTGGCGGTGCGCCTCTTTGTGAAAGCAATGTGGAAGACGAGAGCGTATCCTGGACCAATTTTCCGATCTTATGAACAGATATTCCAAGTAGCCAACACAGGTGTCAAGACCCTGCAGGAGGAAGCGAACCGTTGCAAAGGAAAACCGTCTTATGTTCAATGGGCAATGCTGCAGCTAACGAAATTTCTGCTTGAGCTTATCTCGTTGCGCATCCCGTGGGAGCATGCTGCGCCCGTGGTCTGATGACGAGCGTTCGGCGTGAGTATTTGCTCGTTGACTGAACACAGTCGGAAAGACGTGGGCATGACCGACAATCAGTGGTGGAAAACTGGATCTTGATCAGGTCAGGATAGCTCTTCCTGCTGAGCCAGCTCCAACTGGTACTCGTTTTCTCCTGTGGACAGATCGCTTGTTGGTTCCCCCAATCAAGGATGAATTGACTGGCATCAATGCCAGATGGGGTATGGGCCTGCCACTGGGCATCAATAGACACAGGACCAACTCCCTCGATTCCAAATCGCTCCTGACTCTTTACCAGAACCCGAGCGCTCACATACCCGGCATCAACTAAATGCTCTAGCACGCTTGCATCAAAGCCAGGATCAGTGAGTTCGAGCCCCAGGAGGTATTTCCAGTCAATGCGACCCCGAACGGCATCTGCAGCTTGCCGGTCGGGCAGTTCTTCCATGAATTGCAGCACCGTGATCAAGGCCAATCGCCACGGGGCCTCAACAGATCGACCATCGTGAGGAAAGAGCGAGGCAAACGTCTGATCCTGGTAGATCGTTCCAAGTACATCGCGCATCTTTATGAGTGGATTTCCATGTGGATAGGCAGCGCGGGCAACACGAATAGTCTCTTCGGGAATGGTGAACTCGGTTTGCGCATGCAACGTCATTTTCTTGCTCCTGTTCTTGACCTGGGATGTCACACGAACCGTTTGGTTCTTTCCATCCTAGCAATCTCAGGCAATACCAGTCTCAGAAGTTTGCCAGCAGTGAGTCATGTATCTTCGATACACCACAACGCATGAAAAGGAATACAATGGGAACAGACGGGCAGCGTCAAAGATCGGTTTGATATTCGTACTGTGAGTCGGTACAGCAGTGTGATCTGGATGCCTCACAAGCACCACTGTCTGTCGCTCCCATGAGGGAAGCACGTAGGGGAGAATTTCACCCTCGCTTGGCATCCTACTGCTCGTCTCCAATTTCTCATTGGAGGTTCCCCATGAACATTGTCTACGAGCGCTGTGCGGGTTTTGACGTTCACAAGAAGACGGTCGTCGTATGTACCATCACTCCTGGCGCGAATGGGCGGCCTCACAAAAGAGCATCAGACCTTTAGCACCATGACCCCCGATGTGTTGCGATTGCGAGATTGGCTCAAATCCTTGGGCATCACCCACGTGGCTATGGAGTCAACCAGTGTCTACACGCCTCCCCCAATGGTGCAAATTGAGGGAGGCCCCATCAAAAGGGGGAGCAGAAGCCAGCGGACTGATGCGAAAGACCACCCGGATCTGCTGCTCATCAATCTCGACCCGTTTGACTAAGGCACGGATAATCTCCCGGCGGGTCTGGAAATCGGCATCACTGAGCCCCTCGTTGACCCTAGCAGCAAAGGTTTCCAGGCGTTCGAGAATCGCCCGCAGTTCGTCTTCTCCTGCGGCTTCTTCTTTGAGACGCTGCAATTGTTCCTCTAGATGATGAAGTCGTTCACGCATACGTGTCACTCGCGATTCAAATTCTTGCTTGTCAATAAACCCCTCCGCGTAGCTATCAATTAATCGGGCAATCCCTCGGCGGAGTTTGCCCATTTGCGCATCTAACCCTTCTGGTTCGTGCGGCTTCTGGGGGGCTTGTAAACGTCGGCGATATTCCTGCGCGAGGCGCTCTGGCTCTTCCAGGAGATGGCAGACCTCTTGCCACACTACCATATCGGTCTCATCCATGCGCAGTTCTCTGTTCCAGCAGTGCCGTTTCCCTCCAAAGCGAGTGTGATGCATCGAGCCGCTACAGCGGTAATAGGCGTTGCGCTCATCGTTGGTACAGCCATGATAAGCATACCCACACTGGGCACAGACCAGCACCCCCTGCAACAGGTAACGACTACCTTTCTGCGGAATACGCGCGCGTCGCCGATTCTCTTCAAGCTGTTCTTGCACCGCATCGAAAATCGCCGGATCAATCAGGGCCGGAACGGGAATGATGATCCATTCCTCTTTGGGGGCATCTTTCCCCCAGAACGGTCGTCGTGGTTGGGCTGGTTTGTTGCGCGGGACGCGCAGGCGTGGACCATTGGGCACCCAGCGGGTTTTGCCCCAGGCCGCTTCCCCTTTGTAGGCTGGATTTTTCAGCATATCCCAGACGGTCTTGTGGTCCCAATAGTCTTTGCCCGTGCGTGTGCGGATCCCGGCTTGATGCAGGCGACGGCAGACCTCGTTGATCGAGCAGCGATCCTGGCCCACCCAAGTATACACCTGTTGCACGACACGGGCTTCATCCCACACGATTTCATAGCGTGCTTCTCCGCCACCCCCCTGTTTACTCACATACCGATATCCGTAGGGAGCATGACAAAGAATCCCGACACGACCCTCCTGGGCCGCATGGCGTTTTCCTCGTCGACTGCGCTCGAGAAATTTCGCTCGCTCGTATTCAGCAATCACTCCTTGGACCTGCAACAGTAACTGATCCTCTGGTGTCTGCCCCAGAGGCCGGTTGAGAAAGATGACCTCCACCCCCTGATGCGTGAGTTCCTCGACCAGTAAGACTTGATAGGCATAGTTGCGGGCGAGGCGATCAGGACAATGGACATAGACCCGATCCATACCTCCAGCTGCTGCCACATCACGGAGCCGCTCTAACGCTGGCCGCACCAGCGTCGAGCCACTGTACCCCTCATCGACAAACTCGAGGACTGTGGCGAGATCAATACCATCAGCAGCAATCCGATCGCGGATCTCGTCCAGTTGGCTCGCAATGGTTTTGGCTTCGGCTTGTTGCTCGGATGACACTCGAGCATACAAGGCCACCTGTCGTTCATTCATCACATGCTCCTTTCTTCGCACGCACCAGACGTCGGTCCCTGTTCTCAGGAGCGCAAACTCGCTGATGGACCGTGGTGAGGCGTCTGCAGGACACTGGCACCACCAAGGCATAGGCAGCCTGGAGAAACTGCTGGTGGAGGCGGTGTGGCTCATACATGGTCAGCACCTCCAGGGATCGGTTGGGTCGAAGAAGTTGTTGGGACATGAGCAGCTCCCGGACCCTGAGGAATGGGGCCTTCGTGGGACAAACTTGGGCTGTGAGGCGGGGCGTGACGCTGGTCTCCAGCACGAGCGCGAAGGTCGCTCTGCAGGATCTCTCTCGTATACTCCCAGTCTAGCACACCTTTGGTAACATTGGGGAGGCATGTACTGGAGACCTGTGTACAACCTTCTGGAAGCCCATTTTGAACTCCTCGTTGTGAACGCACAGCATATCAAAGCGGTCCCTGGTAGGAAAACCGATATCAAGGATGCCGAGTGGATTGCTGACTTGTTGCAACACGGTCTCCTTCGAGCCAGCTTCATTCCGTCCCGGCAACAACGGGAAGTACGCGAATTGACCCGCTATCGAACGAGTGTGATTGAGGAGCGCGGGCGCACTATCAATCGCTTGCAAAAGACGCTGGAAGATGCCAATATCAAGCTGGCCTCTGTTGCCACTGACATCATGGGAGCATCGGCACATGATATGCTCACGGCTTTGCTCCAGGGAGAGACAGATACCGTTGCCTTAGCACAATTAGCGCGTGGGAACATGCGCCCTAAGCTTGAATTGCTCGAGCAAGCCCTACAAGGACGCTTGACGGATCAGCATCGTTTTCTCCTCAGCAAGCAGCTGACCCACATTGACACTCTTGACCAAGAAATTGAACAGCTTGGTGTCGAAATTGCTAAGCGTCTGCATCCTTTTGAGGATATTCTCCAGCGGTTGGAGACAATCCCTGGGATCAAGCGACGCTTAGCCGAAGTGATTCTTTCAGAAGTCGGAGTCGATATGTCTCGTTTCCCCAGCGCACGCCACTTGGCGTCTTGGGCGGGAATGTGCCCTGGCAACTGTGAGAGTGCGGGCAAGCGTTTGAGTGGGAGAACCCGCAAAGGCAGTTCCTGGTTGCGTTGTGCCCTTGTGGAAGCAGCCCATGCTGCCAGTCGCTGCAAAGATTGCTATCTTTCCGCGCAGTACCAGCGTCTTGCGCGCCGACGAGGTGGCAAGAAAGCGACCGTCGCTGTTGGACACAGCTTGCTCGTTATTGCCTACCATGTCGTGGGAGAAGGAAAGGAGTATGAAGAATTAGGCGGCAACTACTTTGATGAATGGGATCGCCAGGCAGTCCAAAAACGGCTCGTCCGTCGCTTAGAGAAGTTGGGCTATGAAGTCACGCTAGCACGCTCTTCTCCTGTCGTTTGAGCTGGCTGCATGTCCCAGGTAACCAGCCTTCCCAACCGATCAAATCGGCCTCTTGATCGGCTAGGAGCGCTTTCGCTCTTTTCCACTTTATCCCTCTGCCACTCCTTTTTCAGGGGAGTGTCAAAAGTGAGGCAAGCTCAAAGCGATTGAGGAAGCACAGAAACGATTACGAAGAGGCGAAAGGTAAGCACCTCTTTCAAGGGATCTCCATTGACAAAAAAGAGCAAAAGCGTCATGTTCTGACATCTGAAATGGCATGCTCTGGTGCCTGACCCACTTCCAATGGCACTTTTCTTTCCAGAAACGAGCACGCTGCGCATTCGCCAGCCTGTTTCCCTCCTCCTGGTCGTACCCTCGGTTTTACTTCCCTGCCAATCGAGCAACAACGGGAGCAAATGCTTCCATATCGATATCGCGTATCTGAATATAGGAGAATCCGTACTGTTCTCGACAGCTCACCAGGTCTTCAATGATTTGCTCAATACTCCCAGTAAGCCTCTGGAAAGGTGGAGGGGTAAAAATCGCATCCTCAGTTCTCTGGGTGGCAGATGCATGGTGCTCCTGGTCAGATGTCACTCTCTCAGTGATTGTCACCTGGAAGACCGCAAAGCCCAACTCAATATGCTCGAAACGCTCCCCGCAGCTTCCCTCACCCAGGCAATTTTTTGGATAATGGCATCTTCGCTCTCAAGAACGCCGATATTCACACTGTCAGCGTGCCGGCCAGCAAGGGAGAGAACACGTTTCCCCTTCCCCCCCAGGACAAATGGTGGGTAGGGCTTCTGTTTCGGTTTTGGCTGATGGTTCATGTCGTGGTGGTATAGAATTCCCCGGCAAAATCCACCGATGCCTCGGTAAACAGGTGTTTCATTATCTGGACCGTTTCTTCCAGGCGACGAATGCGTGTGCCAGCTGGATCAAAAGGAATGCCAGCCTGCCGGTAATCGCTGGCTAAAAAAACCGCGCCCAGCCCGATTTCAAAACGGCCCTCTGAAAGCACATCAAGGGTTGCCACTTCCTTGGCCAAGACGGCTGGATGGTGGAAATCGTTGCTCAAGACAAAACTTCCCAGGCGCAAGGAGGTCGTTACCCCTGCGGCAACTCCCAGTGCGGTGAGGGGAGCCATTGCCCCGGTGATGTGATCAGGAACCAACAAGGTTGCGTAGCCCAGATCTTCGGCTTGACGCGCTTTCATGATCCATTCAGAACGTGAGGGAATTCCTCCACTCAAGACGCCAAAACGAAATGCTCGAGACATGTCATCTCTCCTTTGCTCTTCTCTCATGGCTTGCCACAGACGCAGGAGGCCCCGGCAGGTTGAAACAGGGGCTGACGGAACCCACCTAGCCTGTCTGTTTCAAGAGATACTTTAAGGGGGGGAAGGCTTTTCTTGCAAGAAGGCACGGAAAAGTGGTATAGGTATCATATGGATACCAAGATACCTCTTTCACCTCAGATCGATATTGCGGATCAGTCGCCATGATGGGTTCACTCCTACTCGCTCCTTTGCATTCCCTCTACTGCTTTTTGCCTCCTCGTTCACTTGAACTCTGATCCTTCGTGACACGTATTCCTCTCTTTATCTCTGCCTCTTTGTTGGTCTACGACTGGCGGAAACCGGTGGGGTCACAAGGATCGAAAGTCATACACCAGGGGCAGAGTAGCGGGCAATAGGGGCATAGAGTGTACAGGAGAAAGCAGAACCTTTCATCTTTTAGGAAAAGGGAGAATGCTTGTTATGAAGCAAGCTGCTGAACATCCGTTTACAGGATGTTGTTCTCGAATGCTGTCAGATCCGTATCAGCTAAGGCAAGGGAAAAAGACCGCATGGTGCCCTTTCCCCTTGCCTTTCAAGAATTCTGAGAGCTGCCCCAGGAAAGAAATCTTACTCTCTTCCACGAAGCCTATCAAAGAAAGGCTCGATGGGCTTCGTGGAAAAGAGGCTGCTCTGGAAAGGACCGTCTGTCACCATACGAAAAACCCGGTCACAGACGACACCTCATCGAGTATTAGATGATTTTTTCTGGATGCAGGATAACAATCACCCGCTTCGGATCATTCATGATATCCGTCAGCGATTGCTCGCGCATCGACTCTGGCACATACTTTTCAATGATGGGGCGCGTCAAGGCAGCAATATCGTGCTCAATGATTTCCGCCCGCCCATAGGCCGTCACAGACGTAAAGGTAGCCGCATCCTCAACCAACAAGGAGATGGCTGGGTTGCGCTTCATGTTGCTATATTTTGCGCGGTCCTTCGAGGTGGACAGGTAGAAGTCCTTGCCATCCCAGAAGAACCAGACGGCGGTGAGTTGTGGCGCTCCTTGCACGCGATTCACACCAAGAATCGCTGTTTTGGGTTGGGCAAGAAGGGTCGCTTGTTTTTCAGAAATCATACGGGAAACATCTCCTTTTTGGTTGTAAAATGGAAGAGCAGTGTACTCATTGCGCACTGCCTGAAGGAATGTGAGGAGCCAGAGCAGCACGCAGGTTCCAATTGGCATTTCAGCACTTGCCTCTTATGGCTGATCACTCAAAAAGCAATATGAAACTTTTCAAGCCGGGTAATGCTCGCTACTTTGCGGCTCATGTCAAGCTTACGTAGCGCTGGGCTTACTCCAGGTGCATTCGATGGATGGCATCGAGCGTCTTCGCGGTCAATTGCGCGAGACGAGTCAACTGTGCCTCATCCTCCTCGGTAAAATCCTGGTCGCCATACTTATCCGAGAGTTGCAACAGTCCATAGTTACTTCCATCATGGCTTAGCATAGGTACAGCCAGCCAACCGCGCATAGGGGGATGTTTTCCGACCTGGTTTCCGAAGCCGCGCCAATCGGGGTGTTGCTCCAGTTCGGCCTGGGTCAGCCTGATCGGCGCATTTTGTTTCACCACATCGGCATGGATACCAAAGCCCACAGCGGGCGTTAGATAATGATACCAGGCAGCGTAGCGCGGCGAGAGCGAAAAATACTTGCGCATGGTTGTCCAGTCGTCCTTGATAATCAGAGCAGCGGCGGCCTGGTGTGCCCCAATGAGCCGCCGGGCCAGGTCAGCTGTCAGATGGAGCACCCCATCAATGGCCTTAGTAAAGTCATCCGAGGATGGATCAGGAGTTGGAGTCCAATCATCGTCAAGAAGCTGGGAGACAACCACACCAGTCACACTGGGGTGCAAAGTGGCCTGCACTAGCTGCTCTTCGTTTTGATGTGTCACGAGTCATTTCTCCTTTGCTCACTATTTCTTGTGCCTCTGCTAAAGCGCAGATTTTATGGCCGTCAAAGTTGGCTTATCGTTATTTCTCGTTCGGTTAATCCTCAAGGGCCTAGACTTCTTAGCTCGACTTCTGTTCTCTGTGAACAGCAGGCGCCGCTTCTTCATCCCCTTCAGAAACACGCGCTTGTCGTTTGCCTTCGATAAGCACAGCAGCAGCGACGGAGCTGGCCAGGGCGAGGACGGCGCAGATGAGGACGACGATGCGGAAGCCGCTGACGAAGGATTGGTCGATGGCGCGCTGGAGCAGAGCGCGGGTTGAGCTGCTGGTGTCCGGCGGCAGGGTGAGACCGGCCAGGCTGCCGCTGCGAGCCTGGATGGTCTGGCGCAGGTCCGCCGACAGGGGAAGCGCGGCCAGGTGTTGCGCGAGGCTGTTACTGAATGTGTTCACCATGACCAGGCCCATGAAAGCGATGGCCATGAGTCCGGCAGTGCGTGAGACGGCATTGTTGATGCCTGAGGCCGTGCCAGCCGCCTGCTGCTCGACCGCGTTCATCACAGTGGTCGTCAGCGGCGCGACGGTGACGGTCATGCCTAAACTCATGACAATGACCGCGGGAAAGAAGGTCAGCCAGTAACTGCCCCCGATGCCTGGCAGGGCGTACAGCGCGAAGCCCAGCGCGGTAATTGAGGGACCAACGATCAGCGGAAGTTTGGAGCCGAAACGCCTGACAAGCCCGCCAGTCCAGCGCGAGAAGAGAAACATGGTCAGCGCGAAGGGCGTCAGGGACGCGCCCACCATGGCCGGGGTGTATCCCTGCACCTGGATCAGGTTAAAGGGAATAAAATAGGTACCCGCGCTCAAGGCGCCGTAGAGCAGGAAGGTCAGCAAGTTAGCGCCTAGAAAAGAACGGGAACGGAAGAGTCTGAGCGGCACCATAGGATGAGCGCTGCTTGCCTCGACCAGGAAAAACAGCACTAGCGCGAGCGTGCCAAGCGCCAGCGCGCTCAACACCTCCGGCTGTCCCAGACCCGCCGCTCCCGATTGGATCAAGCCGTAGACAATCCCCGCCAGGCCGAGCGTGACCAGGAGCGCGCCTGGCCAATCGAGCCGCCCAGATGTCTCCTCGTCGCGGCTCTCCGGCACACCCCGGAAAGAGACCAGCAGCACAGTCACCGCCAGGGGCACGTTGAGGAAGAAAACCCAGCGCCACGAGGCAACCTGTACCAGCCAGCCACCCAGCAGCGGACCCAGCACCGAGGTCACCGAGGTAAACCCTGACCACGTCCCAATGGCCCGCCCACGCTGATCAGCCTGGAAGGCCGCGCTGATCAGCGCCAGGCTCCCCGGCACCAGCAGCGCTCCGCCGACCCCCTGCAGTGCGCGGGCCACGATCAACCAGATGGTCGCGGGCGAGAGGCCGCAGAGGATCGAGGAGAATGCGAACAGCGTCGTCCCAAACAGGAAGACGCGCCGCCTCCCCAGGCGATCGCCCAGCGAACCACCCACCAGCAACAGTGCCGCTAGAAAGAGCGCGTATGCCTCCACTACCCACTGCACCTCGCTGGCCGAGGCGTGGAATTCCCGCTGGAACTCCGGCAGCGCCACGTTTACCACCGAGCCATCGATAAAGACCATGCTCGACCCCAGGATCGTCGCCACCAGCACCCACGCACCTCGCGCAACTGGCTGGCGACAGGGTGTAACACGTATCATGCCTTCGTCACAGGGAGATTTTACTGAAGGAATCATTTCCCGCTCCGTTCTTTTTGAGCGTCTTTCGACGGAACCTGTCGCTTATGTGCTCAATCTGTGTGCTTGTAGCTGCGCTCTGACCAAATAACGTTAATGTTCCCAGACCTTGAATGGCATCCAACAGAGTTGCGCCCAGGCGGGAGAGTGCCTGCCATTATTGGCGCGTACGCTGCTCCGCGAAACTTCCGACGAGCATCATGAGCAGGGGGATAATTGGGCCAGTCACCAGTAAAAGCACCCCACTCGTCACATCAATGATGGCTGCTCCAGCAAGAAACCCCCGAGGGCCATTAACATAAAGGCCTTGCCTTGTTTTCGTTACCTTACTCATCAAAAATCCTTTCAGAGGCTGCTCCTTTCTTCTCTCTTCACGACTTGCCCGTCACCGATGAGCCCCCAGAGAAACAACCCTGGACAAACCGCTCCCCATCGCTGGGTGTCAGCATGATATGTAAATCAACCACAAAGCTCGTTTGCTACAGTATTTCTACCAGTGGCGCTGTTTCCAATGCTCATTCAGGCCTTGTTTCCATCGTCAAATCTCCCCTCGTTGTGTCTTTCTTTTTTATCTGGTTCAAACCTTTGTTTCCGGTATACTTCTCTTGCGGATCTACGCTCATAGGTGGTAAACGCCCAGAAGAGCCAAAGGACAGAGCAAATTCCTATGCTTACCCCAGGGCTCCAGAACGCAAGTACCAGCGCGAGCAGATAACAGGGAGCACCCAGAGCGTAGTTGCGGCTCTGGTTGTGTATCAGCATTGGCGAAACAGAGTCTTTAAGGAGGCGGGACTGATGGGCGGCTAACCACCAGAGCAGGTTATACACGAGGTTAGTCATCAGGAAAAGACCCGCGTAGATAGCACAGACCACCCCTGCAACTGGTGTGGTGAGATACGTTGCAACCAACTGGGTCGGAAATGGCACGGTCGTTACCAATAAGAGTAAGAAGCCATTGGCGAACATGAAGAGCGTATCGGACTTGTCAATCAGCTTGAACATAACGTGATGACTTATCCACATGATGAGGATGGTGGCGAAGCTGATAGAGAAGGCCAGATAGGAAGGCCAGCGCAGCAAGAGCATCCTCACCAGATGCTCTGAGGTAGAGGGATTGTCGAGCGTCGGGACTTGCAAACTGAAGACCAGTAAGGTGATAGCGACGGCAAAGACGGCATCACTGAACGCTTCGATTCTCCCCGTTTCTTTCGCACCACGTGTTTCATGTCGCCCTTCAATCATACTCTCTCCCCTTTACTAGCTGCTGCTTTCAGTTGGACTTTCTGTTCTTCTGTAAACTCGGCGTAGATGAGAGTGCCACGAAACTGTCTGAATTGAATAAGTACCTCCCTACTAGCAGATGGCTCTATCAGGCAAAAGAAGGCCGAGTTGCCGGATCGGTACACTTGTTTAAACTTCTCGATAGACCAATCATCAATGTGATATCCCCCATCCGAGAGCAACATCTTGATCACGAACGTCCAAAGCTCAGAAGTGAAGCCGTTCTCGCTGAGCGGATGAGCCCACTGCTTGACGAGCACCTCGCCGGTCTGCTTGTAGACAGCCACAGCGGCATCATCGATAGGAAAGGATTCCGCTTTCAGCGTCTCCTCAAACTCATCAAAAAGGCGTTCAGCTCCCCCTTCATCCTCAAAGACGAGAGCGATCATCATACTATCTGCCATACTCATATTCCTCTTCTCTCTTCTCAATGGCAGCAGAAAAATCCTCTTCTTAAGATCTTCAAAGAAACCATACGGCGCAGCCGCACCACCCGGCATGAAACTGAGGATGAGGCTACAAAAAGCTCTTGCTATCCAGGAGTTCCAGACGAAATTTACATATTTCAAAGCAATACCAAGAGCGCTTTACGGATGCACATTCGTGACCCTCTTGTGATTGGGAACACATCGAGTAAAGTCACGCTGCCATACATCAGGAGCGCGCGTGAGCATATCTTGTTCTCTTCCAACCAGAACACAGCTCGGAAACAGAGTTGAACACCCTTCCTCATGAACACAGGTCGTTGCTTTCCGCCCGGTAGACAAGCGGGCGTCAACTCAGCCTTACTTACTTTTGCCCTCTGGAGCTGCTCAGCCAATCCTCAAAACGCGTCGGGGCGATCCGCGCGTTCTCGCCCGGAATGAGGGAGTCATCCTCCAACTCTGTGCCGAAGAAGTGCGCGTGAACGTCTGTGATCACCTGGCGGGTGTCGTTGTTCGCGCTCAAAAATCGGCGCACGAGTTCATCGAGATGCATCTTTTCAGGACCAGCCACCTCAAGCGTGCCGTTCACGGGTGCCTCGAGTGTGACGTCAGCCAGTGCCGCCACAACGTCATCCGACAAGATCGGCTGTATAAATGCAGACGACAGGCGAATCGTTTGTCCGTCGCTGGCCTCCTGGGCGATGCCGACGATGAATTCGAAGAACTGCGTTGCGCGAAGAATGGTATAAGGAATCTTCGAAGCCTTGATCAGCTTTTCCTGAGCCACCTTCGCTCGGTAGTATCCGTTATCGGGAAGACCGTCGATGCCGACGATCGAGAGGGCGACGTGATGTTTCACACCAGCCTCCGCTTCCGCCGCCAGGAGATGGCGACTTGAGGTCTCGAAGAACGCTAAAACGGCCTTATCTTCCCACACAGGCGCGTTCGTCACGTCGACGACCACCTGAGCGCCGACAAGCGCTTGCGCTACCCCCTCACCCGTGATGGTGTTGACGCCTGTGCTCGGTGACGCCGCCACTGCCTCGTGACCACGCTCACGAAGCTGCTTCACAAGCTTTTTTCCAATAAGCCCGCTCCCGCCAATAACGACAATCTTCATATGAACCTCCTACTCATACGCCCGCACTGGGGGCTTTCTTCTGTACAAACAGACAGACATCATCATTGCTGTAGAGACTGAGATACGTGATCTCTTCAATTGCACGTTCCCTTACCGTACAATTACATGCATGAGCTCTTCAAATGGCTCGCCAAGACCTCTTCCCCATTTCATTATGGACGAAAGGATTTTGAAGCCGATCCGTCCAGGACGCATTCACACCAGCATTGCCATGTGAAGTCGTTGGTCAATAAGCACCCAGAAGACACCAGCGCTGCTCTATCCAACGAGGGCTAGGACCTGATAAAAGACAGCAGATCTTCGTTGAGTTGGGTCGCGTGCGTCGTGGAAAGGCCGTGAGGCGCTCCCGGATAGATTTTCAGGGTCGCGCCCTTGACAATCTTCGAGGAGAGAAGAGCCGAGTCGACAATTGGCACGATCTGATCGTCGTCTCCATGGATAATCAGGGTGGGAATGTCGAACCGCTTGAAGTCTTCGGTGAGATCTGTCTCAGAGAAGGCCTTGATGCAGTCGTAGGCCCCTTTAATTCCGACCTGTATCGACCACAACCAAAGCATGTCCAGAACGCCTTGTGACACTTTGGAGCCTGGTCGATTGGCACTGTAGAAGAGGGCGCTGAAATCCTTATAGAACTGCGAAGGGTCCGTCCTGATGCTAGCGCGGAGCTGGTCGAATACTTCGATGGGGAGACCACCGGGATTCGCTTCCGTCTTGAGCATTAACGGAGGGATCGCACCGATGAGCACAGCTTTTGCCAGACGCGAAGTACCGTAGCGACCAATGTAGCGGGTCACTTCGCCGCCGCCTGTGGAATGACCGATCAACACAGCATTCTGCAGATCTAGCTGCTCAATAAGTTCTGCCAGATCATCAGCGTAAGTGTCCATATCATTGCCGTCCCATGTTCGGTCCGAGCGGCCATGACCACGTCGATCGTGAGCAATGGTTCGATGGCCATGAGAGGCAAGGTAGAACATCTGCTCGCCCCAGGAGTCAGCATTGAGCGGCCAACCGTGACTGAAGACGACGGGCTGGCCGCTCCCCCAGTCCTCGTAATAGTGATTGGAGCCATCTTTTGTCGTGAATGTACTCATGCTCTGGTATCTCCTTTCAAGAGCAACAGCGACAACTGCCCAGGAGTGCTGATATCCGAGTTCTCAGAACCTCTTTGACCAGCATGCTCTGAAGCATTTCGTCTTTCCTGCTGCAAGTATAAAAGCTTGCGCAGAAGAAAGCACTGTACATCACCGACCATCTCACTTGCCATCTCACCTTGCTTTGTTGTAAAGATAGATAGAATTCGAGTGAAGTGAAAGACTCGTCGTTGGGAGGCAAATCTGTTATTCCATTGGCGTTTAGACGAAATTCTTGTGAAGCCAGGCGGGAAGCGTTTCCATACGATTCATTGCAAAATTCGTCTAAATACCAAATTATAAAGGCATGAGCGCATAGAGACAAAAAAAGAAATAGAGGTAAGAAATCGTTTGACAGCCGCTTTCTTACCTCTGAGACAAGCGTTACCCAAGAGGACGCATGCCCGACAGGCACCAGTATAGAGGAATCACTGAGAAAAGCACTATCCATCGGTTGCCATCTCACCTTCCATGGTCGTCCTTGGTTGCGTCGTCGGGAAGGAAAGAATCTATGACGAAAACGTCGTATCGAGAGCAAGATCACACCTTCGGTCAGCAGATGTTGGCCCTGCGAACGGCAACCGGACTGACGCAGGCTGGGCTGGGAACTCTCCTCGGCGTCTCCCGACATACCGTCGGTGCCTGGGAGGTTGGGGAGAGTTATCCCAAGGCCGACCACCTCAAGGCCTTTCTCACGCTGATAGTTGAGCAACAAGGGTTTCAAGCGGGAAGTGAGGAGGAGCAGATCAGAGCCTTGTGGCGTTCGGCTCATCAGAAGGTGCTCCTGGATGAGCAGTGGCTGAAATCGCTCCTTGGTCAGCAGGTTGTTCCCCTGGTCTCGACTCTGGTCGAGCGGGTCCATCATCAGAACGTAATCACGCCCTCTCCTGTTGCAAGTGGTCCCAAAGTGGATTGGGGTGATGCGCTCGATATCCCTATCTTTTATGGGCGTGAGGAGGAACAGGCATTGCTCTCGCGCTGGATTCTCCAGGACCACTGTAGGGTGATCAGTGTGCTAGGCATGGGTGGTATCGGCAAATCAGCACTCACAACCAGAGTCATGCATCAGGTAGCATCGCAGTTTGAGGCAGTTATCTGGCGGTCGTTGCGTGATGCCCCCTCCTGTGAGGAGATTGTGAAGGACTGCCTCCAGATACTTGCCCCCCAGGCCCTCTCCGAAGTGCCCATCTCCTTCAAGAGACACCTACACTTGCTGATGCAGCAGCTGCGCACACAGCGCGTCCTCTTAGTACTGGACAATTTGGAGACGATTTTAGAGGAAGGCACTGGCACGGGTCGCATGCGTGCAGGCTTTGACGACTATGCCTACCTTCTTCGTCAAGGAGGCGAGACCGCACATCAGAGTTGTCTGCTGCTGACCAGCCGAGAGAAACCAGTTGACCTGGTGCCCCTGGAAGGTCGCCGTTCACCCGTGCGAACTGTGCGGCTGGCAGGGCTGGATACAGAGGCAGGAGCTGAGTTGCTGGAGGAGAAATATCTAGTAAGTCCCTCGGACGAACGGGCGCAGTTAGTCGAGGTGTACCAGGGCAACCCACTGGCGTTACAGATCGTGGCGCACACGATTGTGGAATTATTCGGTGGGGAGATTGTTCCATTCCTCCAGCAGGGTGAGACCGTCTTTGGGGGCATACGCCAGATCCTCGATGAGCAGTTCATGCGTCTCTCGGCTCTAGAGCAGACAGTGCTGCTGTGGTTGGCAATTCTGCGCGAACCGGTGAGCTTGCACACCCTCCTCGCCATCTTGAACACTCCTATGCCGAGGGTGCAGGTCCTCGAAGCGGTGGAGGGACTGCGCCGCCGCAGCCTGATTGAGCAAGGACACCGTGCTGGCAGCTTCACGCTGCAATCGGTGGTGCTGGAGTACGCGACAGCGCGGCTCATTGAGGAGGGAAGCCGTGAGATCAAGCAGGGGCAGCTGGTTCGCCTGCTGGAGCATGGACTCTGTCTGGCTCAAGTCAAAGAATACGTGCGGCAGACTCAGGAGCAGTTGCTCGTGGTTCCACTGCTCACCCGGTTACAGAGCACCTCTCAGGCACCATCCGAGGTCGAGGGGCGCCTGCTCTGCTTGCTCGACGAAGTGCGAAATCGGGATCAGGCGACCCAGGGGTATGGACCGGCTAATCTGGTGATACTGCTGCGCGTACTGCGCGGGCACCTGCGGAGGCTGGATCTCTCACGTCTGGCCCTGCGCGACATGTTTCTGCGAGGGACCGACTTGCAGGATAGCACCTTGTCCCACGCCGTGCTTCAGGAAAGCATCTTCACCGAGCCTCTTGATGCGCTCTTAGCGGTCACCACGAGCAAGACTGGTGCGTACTGGGCTGCTGCTGGTGGACGCGGGGAAATACGGGTGTGGGACAGTGACGGACTGAGGCTGCACCATGCCTGGCGCGCTCACACGGAGATGGCCTGGGCGCTCGCGCTCAGCCCAGATGAACGCACACTCGCCAGCGCAAGCTCGACTGGCAGCATCAAGCTGTGGGAGGTTGGCAGTGGCGCGTTGCTCTGGGAGAGCTGGCCTGCCGAGAGCTTTGTCTGGCTCGCCTTTTCTCCAAACGGAGATATGCTCGCCAGTGGAGGAGTCGATGGGCTCGTTCATCTCTGGGACCCGAAGCTAGGCACTCCTCTCAAAACATTGCAGCATAGCAGTGGGGTCTTCTGGCTGGAGTGGAGCCCTAATGGACGACTGCTTGCCATTGGCTGCTTCGACGGGAGCATCTGGTTGTGGCAGCCTGAGATGCCGGAGCCTGGGATGCGTGCTGGGGTCCTGGTGGCACATACGAGCCGTGTGACAGGATTGGCCTTCTCCCCCGATGGGGCCCAGCTCGCCAGCGCGAGCCATGATGGCACCGTCAAGCGGTGGGACCTGATCACGGGCACCTGCCTCCAGACGTTCACGGGGCCTACGGACCGGGTGCTACGGGTGGCGTGGAGTCCCGATGGACGCACGTTGGCCAGTTGCGGCTATGATGCTGCGATTCGGTTCTGGAACATCCAGACAGGCAGAGCGAGCAAGATACTGCAGGGACATACCGGTGTGGTGACCAGCTTGGCCTTCACACCTGACAACCGTACTCTCTTGAGCGGCAGTTACGATGGCACACTGCGTGTGTGGGACGTGGAGAGTGGAAAGTCGCTGCACATCCTGGGAGGCCACACGGACGCCCTGCTCGATCTCGACTGGAGTCCCGATGGCACACAGCTTGCCAGTTATGGAGCTGATATGCAGGTGACGCAGTGGGATGTAAACAGTGGAGTTCCACAGAGCATGGTGCAGGAACATCGGGACATGGTGCAAGGACAAGGGGTGGCTTGGAGTCCCGATGGGCGGCTCCTGGCCAGCGCAGGACGAGACTTCATTATGTTGTGGGACTCATTCACACATGTTCATCTACACGAGCTGCGCGACCCCGATGAGGTTGGCATCGTCTTTCAGGGTGTAGCATGGAGTCCTGATGGGTGCCTGCTCGCAGTTGGGAGCTATTTGCATGGAGTGCAGGTGTGGGAGATGACCACCCGCATCCGTCGTTGGATGGCACATACGCAGGCAACACGCATTCGTCGCGTGGCGTGGAATCCCGATGGAAGCCTGCTTGTGGGCGGAGGCTATGACGGCTCAGTGTATGTGTGGGATGCCAGTGATGGTATGCAGCAGCAACGGCTGGTGGGACATGAGGGGGTCGTCATGAGCGTGGCCTGGAGTCCTGATGGCAGATGGCTCGCCTCTGGTGGAGGAGGCAGAGAGGGTGGACAACTCTTCGTGTGGAAGATGCAGAGTGGCGAACGTGTGCACATATTAGCAGGGCATTCTGATATGGTCTCATCCGTGGTGTGGAGCCCAAGTGGGAAGGTGTTGATCAGTGGAGACAGCGATGGCAGGGTGCGTTGGTGGGAGGTTGAAAGTGGGCAGTGCCTGCGGGTGCGAGAGGGGCATCAGGGGATGGTACAAGCTCTCAAAGTCTGTCCCGACGGCAGCAAACTTGCCAGTTGTGGGGATGACGGAGCCATTCGGCTGTGGGATCTGCAGAGCGGCGAGGATCTGCGAACACTCCAGCGGGACCGACCCTACGAGCGGCTCAATATTACGGGTATTCGGGGTCTCTCCCAGGCGCAAAAGGCATCGTTGCAGGCTTTGGGAGCCTTTGAGGAAATAAGCATTTGGAGGTAGTGTTACTTCCTCATCTGTCATCACTTTGCATGATGGTGTTCGAGCGGTTCATGCAAAGTGATGACAATTTCTTCCTCCCTTTTTTGGGGTACCAACTTTTTCCCCATGTAAACTTTGGAATGAAGCGGGTCTCCCGCTGGTTTAGTGAAGCCGCTTGTAAGACTCCCGCCCTTCTGGATCGTTTTTTGCTGATAATGGTTCTGATGATAAACTTTAATTTGTTGACCTTGCCCTCGACGATGCCATTGCTGTGAGGTAAAGTCAAGCCTGCGACAACAGCGGTGTGCTCCGCTCAATCGCCAGATCCGACCACTGGCGTTGGGTTTCGATGCCCAAATGAGCACGAGCTTGTTCAAAGGTACTTTCCAGACTCCAGCGCTTCATGAACGTCCTGATGATCGTGAGCGCCTCCAATTGCTGATCTGTACACAGGAGGGCTTTGGCTTCCCGCTTGCCCTCCGGGTCACACGTGAGGACCCAGCGGATCGGCAAGGGAGGCTGTCCAAACCGATACCACAGGGCAGTGCCCGTACACCACTGCACGCGGCGCTTACCTTGTCCATACCATTCGATCTCACGGTCGTGCCAGACCGTGGCCGGGTCGGCAAGGACCTGCTCCAAGGAGGGCAAGCGCGGGCCGATCACTTGAGGCTTGCCCCCTTTGCGGCGCTGCTCGACGGGAGGAGGAGGCTCTCGCTGGAATCAATCCCTTGTGCTCCAGTTCTTGAAGACGTTCCTGTGTTTTTTCCCCAGAAGCGCTTGCAATACGTTTCGTTCCCAATCCCATCTTTGATTATCTTTCTGAAACAGCCTGGGAAGACTCGTTTTGTCGGATCAACTCCTCAGAGACGTTCCAGAGCCGTTGGCGTACCGCCACATCATAAGAATGCGTAGATGAAGGGATCTGCTTGCCGTCGGAGAAGTACTTCCCACTCACCCCTTCAACTTCAGGTGAGGTTGCCAGGTAGAGCGTCGTCTGCGCCCCTTTCTCTTCAGATATACCAGTCAAGAAGTAGAGGACCTCACCAAAGACATGTACAAGGCCTTTCGTGCCGCTGTTGAAATGAGACCTCACTCGACCAGGGTGAAGCGCATTGACCGTGACGTCTACGCCCTTGAGCTGATCAGCCAATTCATAGGTAAAGTAGATCTGTGCCAGCTTGGACTGGGCATAGGCTTTCACGAAGTTATATTTTTGTGCCCCTTGCAGATCGGCAAAATCAATGTGCCCATGAGGATGGGCGTCTGAACTGACGTTTATAATCCGAGCTGGCGCACTCGCTTTGAGCACATCCAATAACAGTTTTGTCAACAGAAATGGGGCCAGATAATTGACCACAAAGGTCTGCTCCAATCCATCAGGTGCCACTTTTCGCTCCTCATAAATACCTCCAGCATTATGGATGAGGACGTGAAGCTGAGCATATTTCTGCTTGAACTCACTGGCCACGCTGCGTACCTGCGAAAGCTCTGAGAGGTCCGCAATGATCAGATCCACCTGATCGTTCCCGCTAGACTGTTTGATCTCCGCTCGCGCAGCTTCTCCCTTCGCACGATTGCGGCAGACCATTACTACGGTCGCGCCCATTTTGGCCAGTTCTCTGGCTGTGATTTTGCCAATGCCTGAGTTACTGCCTGTCACCAGACAGATTTTTCCTTGCATGCTTGTGTTATTTATTGTCATAGTTACTATCTCCTGCTCGTTTGAAATGACGTGGAAACCTCTCGAGCAAACCCTGCTCTCTCTTCAAGGGAAAAGCTTTTGAAGAAGGATCTCTTCCATTGCAAGAATCTTTTTAGAATCAATATTCTTCCTTCCTTTTATCTCCAATAGTAGACGAGACAAAGTGTTGCACTATCTGGCTTTCTCTCAACCCCACATTCCACAGTGAAATTCTCGTTTTACTTTTCAAGCGGCTTCAGGAAGCAGAGATAAAGAGCATCTCTGCAATATAACTTGGCTTGTAGCCTGAATTCAAAACATTGGGTGCGGAATGTGGGCTCAACTTATCTTTGCCGACGTTCTTCATATTGCCGACGTAAATCGAGCCCGACAAGCGATTGGATCACCTCTTCATAGGTGCGCTGGGTTCCGGGAATACATGCATAGACGCCATGTTCCAGCTGAGCTTGTTGCAAACGCTGCACTTCCTGACGATCGCTTTTAACAGACCCAGTAGTTTGAGAATAGCCATATCGTAGTTCCATGTCTTTGATCTTCCTCTGTTTTGTTCCGCAATGACCCAATTGCTTGTTTTACATTTCTTGATCTCCCAATAATTCTTCTCATCCTCAAGAGCCAGTATGCTTAGGATGCAAGAAGCTCAGCGATCAATTGCAGAAGCTTCTCTAAGTCAAAGGGCTTCTGGAGGGTTATGAGATCATCCATCGCACCGTTCTCTCGTGGCAAACTGGCACTCATGAGGAGAATGGGTCTCTGCTTGCATCCTTCTCTTCGCCGCAGTTGATCAGCGAGTTCCAAGCCATTCATCCCAGGGAGATGATAATCGAGCAGAAACAGTGCGGGCGTGATCGTTTGCAGTATGGAGAGAGCCATCTCGCCACTTGGAACAAGAATCCCCTGATAGGTCGCCTCCCATTGGAGCGCTTCCAGCAAGATATCCCCAAGGATGGGATCATCTTCGACAACGAGAATACACTTGACGATAGGTCTCTGACTATCGACGTGTTGGAGATGGGACATACGCGTTCCTCATGGACTTTTCCGGGGAAGCGTCACGTGAAAGGTCGATCCTTTGCCTCGTTCGCTCTCTACCGTGATGGTTCCCCTATGGTGCTTGACGATCTCCGAGACAATATACAAGCCCATTCCGAGGCCTGGAAAGGCACGCTGATGTGGAGCAACCGCCCGATAGAAACGCTCAAAGATTTTCTCGCGCTGCTCTCGTGGAATGCTGATGCCATAATCACGCACGCTCAGCGTCACGACCTCTTCGGAGGTTTTGATGTCAACCTCTACCCTGTCGGCTTCCGGGGAGTATTTGATCGCGTTGCTGATCAGGTTCAAGAGCATTTGCCCAAGTCGGGCCTTATCCCCAACCAGAAAGGGGGGATGCCCGGCATGTTCCACGGCGATGGTATGGGTTGTCTGCGTTTGTTGCACGATCTCAACGACCTCCTGAAGCACGTCGCCCAGGTTCACCGTTTCCTGGGCATACTCCAGCTTGCCCGCCTGAATTTTGGAGAGGTCGAGCAGCTCTTCAACCAGTCGAATGACGGTATTGAGTTGGGACTCCATCCGGGAAAGCGCAGTATCTACGTTGTGAATGTCTTGCTTTGCCAGTTGTTTTCGCAACAGTTGCGTTTGGAGCTTTAAGGACGTGATTGGTGTCTTGAGTTCATGGCTAGCCATCCCCAGAAAGTGATCTTTGCGCTGCTCTAGTTCCTTGCGAGCCGAGTTATCCAACACAAAACCGATACCCTGGAGCACATGATTCTGGAGTGTGATACCCCCAGTAAGACAGGAAGGCGACCGCCATCCTTACAGATCAGTTCAGTTTCAAAGGGAGTCGTATACTGCTGGACGATCAGTTCCTGGTGCGCCTGCTGAGCGAGAGAGGGAGAGACTGGAAGCGCCAGGTTTTCCAGGCTCACTCTCCGGTGGCACAGGTCTTCCTGGCAATAGCCGGTCATACGCAGAAACGTGTTGTTCGCTTCTACAATTTCTTCGCCTTCGGCGAGAAAGATCCCGATAATGCTGGAATTCATCAGAAGGTTGACGTGTTCCTGGCTCTGGCGCAAGGCTTCCTCTGTCCGCTTCTGGTCATCAATGTCAGTACAGGTACCAAACCACCTAACAACCCGACCCGCCTCATCACGTATCGGCACCCCGCGAGTCAAGAACCAGCGATAGACTCCGGTCTGACCATTTCTGAAACGTCCTTCGCACTCAAACATTTCTCCCGTATCCAGAGCATGTTGCCAGAGTGCCTGGTTACCTGCACGATCATCGGGGTGGAGGAACTGGAGATGGTCCCATCTCTGTCTTTGTTCAGGCGTGAACCCAGTGTAGTCACGCCAGCGCTGGTTTGTGTATTCGTGCAAGCCGTCGGGTTGGGCTGTCCACACGAGGTGTGGCACGGTCTCAGCAAGGATGCGAAAATTCTCCTCGCTGGCTTTGAGCTGCTGCTCAGCTCGCTTCTGTGCAGCAATATGCTTGATGAGCGCCTTCCAGAGTGGAAGAGTGAGGTGCCTGGTCTGTTTTCCCTTCACTATCATGCAGTAGCTATTCCTTTCATGTGGCCCCATCCCTGGAAGGAAATCGCTTCCCTGCTCTGATATCTCAAAACAGAAGTGAGAGATATGAGAAGACGTGAACGCCCTTCCTCACGAACACAGGCAGTTCATGTAGCGGTCTGACGGAGGTATTGGGCGAAAACCTCATCGCCCCCCTATGTACCTATGTGATTCGCTTTCTTTGGACGAAAAAAGGCAAACGCTCCCGCTCGTTGAGCTTGAGAAAGCTTTTCTTCTGCTTGTTGTCGTCGAAGAGAGGAATCACATATCTGTATACAATGTTGGTGAGGTTTGTTGAAGCTAGGTGTCGATCCTGCCTTACCTTTGAGGGAGAGAGCGGCTGAGCCAATCCTCGAAGCGCGTCGGGGCGATCCGCGCGTTCTCGCCTGGGATGAGGGAGTCATCCTCCAACTCTGTGCCGAAGAAGCGCGCGTGAACGTCTGTGATCACCTGGCGGGTGTCGTTGTTCGCGCTCAAAAATCGGCGCACGAGTTCATCGAGATGCATCTTTTCAGGACCAGCCACCTCAAGCGTGCCGTTCACGGGTGCCTCGAGTGTGACGTCGGCCAGCGCCGCCACAACGTCATCCGACAAGATCGGCTGTATAAATGCAGACGACAGGCGAATCGTTTGTCCGTCGCTGGCCTCCTGGGCGATGCCGACGATGAATTCGAAGAACTGCGTTGCGCGAAGAATGGTATAAGGAATCTTCGAAGCCTTGATCAGCTTTTCCTGAGCCACCTTCGCTCGGTAGTATCCGTTATTGGGAAGACCGTCGATGCCGACGACCGAGAGGGCAACGTGATGTCCCACGCCAGCCGTCGCTTCTGCCGCCAGGAGATGGCGACCTGAGGTCTCGAAGAACGCTAAAACGGCCTTATCTTCCCACACAGGCGCGTTCGTCACGTCGACGACCACCTGAGCGCCGACAAGCGCTTGCGCTACCCCCTCACCCGTGATGGTGTTGACGCCTGTGCTCGGTGACGCCGCCACTGCCTCGTGACCACGCTCACGAAGCTGCTTCACAAGCTTTTTTCCAATCAGCCCGCTCCCACCAATAACGACAATCTTCATATGGACCTCCTACTCATATCAAGAACAACAGTGACAACTGCTCAGGAGTGCTGATACCCCAGTTCTCAGAACCTCTTTGGCCAGCACGCTCTGAAGCATTTCGTCTTTCTGCTGCAAGTATAAAAGCGTGCGCAGAAGAAAGCACTGTTCATCACCAACCATCTCACTTGCCATCTCACTTGCCATCTCACCTTGCTTTGTTGTAAAGATAGATAACGTGAGTTCTGGATAAGGAGATCCTCCTCCGATGAGTTAGAATAGGAGCACTGACAAAAAGCTTCTATCCACCATCGGAGAGTTGCAGTCAGTAAGAGGATCACTCCTCTTACTGCTGCTCCGAAACTGAACGTGAAAGTTTCCCTTCATTCAGCTACTCAGTGTATGGTCGTTGTTATCGATACTCTTCGCGGCATGTTTTGCATGTCGTGAGTCATGGCAATGTAGGTGGAGAGCGAACTTGTTATTCAATTCTTCCCCTCCTCCTTCGCTTTTGGGGGTGATGTGGTCTATCTCTATGAGGTCCCCTGGTCGAAAGTAGAGTTCACACCACCTGCATTTTCCTTGCTGCTTTTGCAGGAGTCTTGCGAGCGTCCCTTTGAGCATTGGGTGATGCTTGAGTCTCTGGCTCCAATAGAGCAGATTCCCGTCATATGGGCTGGCTTCTCCTTTGACCTTCGTGTGTCGTTGAATACTTGTTTGATTGTGCCGTCGGATTTCTTGCTTTTCTGGGGTTGAGAATATCCAGTTTCGCGTTTCATCCTTTCGCCAATATCGTTGATGTATCCATCGCCTTCCTCTGGTCGGATGTTTGTGTCTCGCCCACTGTTCAAGTTGGTAGTAGAGGACATGATCGCATCTGCTGAAGATGTTGGCTGCTACCACTGATCGGTAGTACCTGGACCATCCTCGTATCACCGGGTTGAGTCGCATGATAAGCCTTTCTTGCGAAATATTTCTCATGCTTCTTAATCGTACTTTGATGGAGTGGGTGTGCCTTTTGACGGCTTCTTTACTCGGTGTGATGAGGGTCTTGAAACCGGGTTTTCTTCCACGTGTATCTTTCCCCGTTTGGTTTTTGCCTACCGGGTATTGTTTGACATGAAAGCCTAAGAAGTTGAAGCCTACCTCGCCCTCATAGGGTGTCAGTGTGGGTTATGTTGCAAGAATAAAGCTGATCTGTTAGAGTGGGGAGATAAAGAGGAGAAGAGGACCCCTATGACAGAGCAACACCCGTTCAAATGGCGTCATTTCCAGGCCGACCTCATTCTCTTGTGCGTCAGATGGTAGCTGAGCGGATAGCGCGGGTACCGTGATCTCGAAGAAATGATGCTGGAACGTGGTTTGCAGGTGGACCATACGACGATCTATCGCTGGGTTCAGCGGTATGCCCCTGAGCTTGAACGGCGGTGCCGTCCCCATGTAACGTCCACAACTGATTCTTGGCGTGTTGATGAGACCCACATCAAAGTGAAAAAAGAGTGGGTCTCCCTGTATCGAGCGGTCGATTCACAGGGGAAGACGCTCGACTTCGTGCTCAGTCCGACCAGAGATGGGCAAGCAGCTAGACACTTCTTGCTCAAAACCCTCGCCGCCTCTCATACGCGTTCGCCACGGGTCATCAACGTCGACAAAAACGCTGCCTATCCCAAAGCCTTCAACGAACTCAAGGCAGCAGGATACATCCTCGAAAGCGGTGAATTGCGACAAGTGAAATACCTCAACAATCTCATCGAACAAGACCATCGGTTCATCAAACGGCTGACGAAGCCAGGGATGGGCTTTTTCTCCTTTGCGACAGCATGGCACACTTTACAGGGATACGAGGTGATGAATATGATGAGGAAGGGACAAGTGCAAGGCGTGGCAAAAGGTGATGTGAGAGGTCAGGTTGCCCTGGTTGCCAAACTGTTTGGGATAGCAATCTAAGACAGATTGAGAGACCCACTCACGCTCTTCTTTGGCGCTCAGATTTTTTGCAACAGAACCCTCAAGAGCATTCTCGCAATAGTCATCGCGTCGAGCCGATCTGTCTTGGCTCGTAATCGCTGTTGTCGATGAAACTGATGGGTTTGCCCAGCGTGCAACAGACGCAACACATAGCCCCGCTGTTCTAACTCCTGATACAAATTCTCCCATAGCGAGATGTAGCTTCCATTCCGATGAGGAGCTGGCTTGGTTTCGCATCCAACTGGCCCAGTTTCTCCTCCCAGAGCTGCCATCCCTCCCTGGCATTGGCAAAAGCAATCGATTTGACCACGACGCTTTTGTCAAGCCGGAGAATGCAACCGGCGCAGGACTGGCTTCCAAGGTCAATCCCACAGACATATGTGATCGACATTGCCTCAGGAGAGAATGTCGCTGCCGCCATTTTCATCACACACCTGTTTCCTGGTGTTCTCTCCATTTCTCGTCTTCTTCGACGTAACATGTGCGATTGTTGGCAGCGAGAAACCCAACCAATCGGAGCGAGCATCAGCTCACACTGGATCGGCAATCTTGTCAGGCATGCGAAGCAGCCTGGCTGTTGCAACAAGCCTCATAGACCCTTGAAGCCCTGATGGGTGAGGAGCCGTCTACGTAAGGAGGTCACCGTGTAACACAGGCATCAAGCGCTAACCCTGGCTCTCCCGCTACCTCCATCATTCTATTCCTTGAATGAGTTGCCATCGTGCATTCTTCTGCCAAATTATTATATGAGCGCTACCCCTAACTGATAGGAGCGGCATTGTGAAGATTCCCGTAGATGACGCATCTACGGGAATCTTCACAATGCCGCTTAAGATTACCAGATCGCCAGACAACCACTGGCGTAGAAGCGGCGTGCAAACACAAGCTGGTGCTATCAGTAACCCTGTTCTACCTACTGAATGAGGCACTTCCTACAATGGAGTTGCCGTAATCACATATTGGACTTGAGCGTTGTTGCCAACGCTGCCAATGATCTCTACACTGAAATCTGCACAAGGATCTCCGATGACATCCACACTCTGCTCATAGTGGTTAGAGCCAATGAAGGGATTAGAAAAGGTGAGGTGGATCATCACACCGCCATCATTGCCATCGCTGTCTGCAACTGTATAGTGGATGACCCCAACGACACCTGTAGCGGGCGCGGTGTTTGTCATGCCGAACACCTCCGCTTGTTGCGGAGGTAGAGATGAGCCAGGTAAATTTCCAGCCTGATAACCTCCACTTTCAAAATTTGAATTACCATCGGATTGAGTAAGATTCAGAGTGTAGTCAGTGTTGTTCACCACACCAGCCGCAATAGAGCGGTCAAATGTGTTGCCGAGCAATTGTCGTAACTGTGATAGTGTGCCTGCGACTTCATCAATTGGAAGGAATGCCATGATGTGTACCATCCTTTCTAGTAACAACTTGTGGACGAGCATATTTTCATGCTCGGTGGCGCCCTGTAGGAACTTGTGGGTTTCTCCTTCGGAAAATGTGATAAAAATGCTGCTACTGGCTGAGTGCACTCCATGTATGAGGGCCTACAATACCATCCACACTCAGATTCGCTGCTTTCTGGAAGGCTTTGACAGCCGCCTCAGTGGCAGGCCCGAAGATGCCATCGATCTCCAGATCATAGCCTTTTGCCTGTAGGAGAGATTGCACGAGCCTGACTGCTTCGCCTGTATCCCCTCGCCGTATTATTGGCCTATTGGCCGGTTGGTTGGGGGTCGTAGGATCGGTAAGCACTTGCCATACCTCATCTGGTAACGCATCAAGACCATAACTTGTCCCTGGTATCCAACCCTCTACCCGCTTAATCTCACTGGCAAAAGTTGTCAGCTGGTCGTCGCTCAGGCTTCCAACAATAGTCGATACGGGCACGCCTAATCGCTTCGCGATGGTACTGGCATACGCATCAGGATCATTATTTCCATCACCACGAGGCGCGTAAATTTCCATGATCTGTGTGATGGATTTGCTACTCCTAGCGCTCAGGAATGACTTGATAGCGTTGAAGCCTGTCTGCGCATCAGGAAAGATGGCGAAGTTGGCGTGTTGCTTTCCTACGTATGCTCCATACCGCTCTGCCTCGTGTCCTGCAGGCCGGATATTCCCCGGGTTATTACTGATCCATGCCAGTGAGCCTCCAGTCTTGACCTCGTTGTCATACAAAATGTGGGTTTTGCCCTGGACGCTAAAAACATCGCCAGGTTGGAGAACGAAATCGGGATGTAACATATTAAAACTCCTTTTCCCTCAATTGGGATCGCTATATCATTTGGCTCAAACAGACTTATTCAATATATGAATACCCATCATCACAGCACGCTTCGCCACAGCACATTCTCATTTTTGGATGTATATGCTTGATAGCCATCATGCCTGGGAACCATTGGGCGGCAAATCGGGCATCTTCTGGAGCATCCAGCCAATGATCTGCAACCCTTCATGAGAAAGCGTGTTGTTCACAATGCCCGTTGTTACCTTGAATGGTCCAAAACTGGTCGCCTGAGATGCATTTGTTCTATCTTCTTCTGTCCAGTTAGCCACAATGCTAAGATTCCTGATTGCCACAAAACCGATTGGTATGAAAGGAAAATTTCCAGCTGCGCCACTCGACGTCACCTGACCCTTTGGCACCGTGGGAATATACCAGGATCTGGCATTGATAAACTCGTCCATATACCAGGGACGACGAATATGTATCAGGCAATAGTCGAAAGAAATTGAGATGCTGGAGGTCTGAACGGAGTTTGTGGGAGCATACGCGCCCAGGTATTGGTTAACAAGTAGCTTATTAGTCACAGCTAGCGTGTGACTCTGCTTCAGATAGCTATCGTGCAGTGTAGAGTTCTCAGACTTGATTACGCCAGGACGGGAGATCAGATTGCCAGAGGCAAAGTCGATATTCTCTTCCTTTGCGAAGGTGGGCTGAAGGATTGGTGCATCTCGTATCGATAGAGTGGAGATCTCTGGCTCTATTGGAGTGGCGGCGAGACGCTCCGTCTCTAAGCTTGAAGGCTGGAGGAGAGCTGAGTCTCTAAGCAATCTATTGTGGAGCGCATTCTCCTGGGTAGGGATAGTAAGGCGCTTACTCCCTGCTTCTGTGATCCGTGAGGGAAGAGACCTCCCACTGTTTTCTATCACGTCTGGCTGTGGTTGGTCGGGGTGTTTGTGTAGCTCCAAGATACGATCAGCGATTCTGATAGGCGGCAGTTCCGTTGGGTCGGGCTGATCAGGCTTCACCTCTTTCTTCAGTTCTGGCATCTCCAGAATGTTTGCCATGGTGTCATCGTGGATTTTCAAGGTCCATAGCTTATCAATCGGCTCGGTGCCTGGATTTGTCTTTGCCTGCGTCTCTGTTACTTGAAACGCATGGTGCGTCCAGAGTTCTTTTTTTGTCCTGTCATACCAGTTCTGCGGAGTTGCCAGAGAAGGCTTGTACTGCAACATCAGACCGGTGATCGATTCGGCCTTCACATTGTCCCAGAGCTTTACAGCATTTGCTTTTACCAGGTTGAAGGCATCAATCATCGCCTGTTTTGTCGCATCATCAGTACCGGGAGAAAGGTATGGCAGCGCTGGCGTTAGGAGGCGAAAGAAGTATGCGCTGTCGACCGTATCTGCGGAGAGCAGGATGTCTACATTATCGTGGGTATCAACAGGAATGTGATTCACCAGGTCGGAAAACTTCTCCATTGCCAGAGCGGGCAGGTAACCGAGCTCAGGGTGATTGGGATCGATGAAGTCTTCATCAGACACGACGGAGCCAAATTTATCGAAACGAAAGAGCAGAGGACTTGTAGCATTCGTTTCGAATAACTGCAAGAAAAACTCGGCAATAGGTTGATAGATGGCGTCGAGTGAGAGTGCCATGCGCAGTTTCCTCCTGATTGATGTGGTCAATCATCAATCGTCAACCGTCTTGCGCTGTTTGTTTCCTGCTCTTCTGTGAGAGGAACAGGAAACAAACAGCGCAAGATGATTTATATCGACCTCGGCTACTTCGGTTTTGTTAAAAATTGGGATGAATCTACCGCAGGAGATAGAGGATTGATCGTTGACACATAACCGATCAGCTGGATACCAGGAACCCTCAGAGACTCACCATCTGTATCGGCTGAGAAGTTGCTCTGCTGGCCATGATGAGAATAGGTGCCATTGATAGAGAATGGTCCATATCCAACCGACACGGATGCAGATGTTGTTTCAGAATGAGCATCCCAGTGCTCCTTCCAGTTGCTCCACCGGATGGACAGGTCCTTGATAAGGATCAGGCTTGTCACAATTGAGGGCAGAAAAGTAGGCTCAGTGGCGTGTGCAGGAAGGTGCTGGCCCATCGTCCCATCCGAAATGCAGCCCTTCTTGTAATCACCCATGAGAAACCAGTTTTTCAAATTCAGCAGGGAGGTATCCAACCAGGGACGCTTGATATCGACCGTGCAGTACTTGAAAGATATTTCAAGGTCGTTCGCTTGCATATCAAGCGAACTCTGCTGGTCGGCATGGTTGAAAGATGCGCCAGCTGACCAGAAGCCAATACTGAATCCACCACCACCTCCATAGGAGGTTGAAGAGGACTGGTAGTGACTCTCAGAATGGGCGTCATCGCTGGTGTACTCGTTCCAGCCATCGTCATTGTCAGGATCGTACCACGTGCGTGGTAACATGACGGTATAGGGGATCTCCCCCACGCTCTGAAATTCGTTGAGGCTATTGATATAGTGCTTTTTAGCTCGGGAGATCAGCGCGATCGCTGGATCGGTCCCTTGAGCCGCCAAGGTGGCGAGAGCATGTTCAATCTCCTCTTTGTGCCCCAGGCTCACCCATCTATCAAGTGCTTCATCGGCATCATCATGATAGAGAGTACCGTCGATAGGCCAGTTCTGAAGCTTCATCGGATTGGTAAATGCATCTGAATAGGCTCTATGCCAGGCTTTGACCTTGTCTTTGTATTCTTGCTCGTATTGCATGTATGCCTGGTAATGAGGAGTTGGATTGTCGTCTTTATCCATCAATACAGCCTTTGCCTTTTCGTAGGCCGCTTTCATCTCATCGTTCAGCTCTGATTCAGTGGGGACGCCGTTAGCCCCGGTAATCAGGGCCCACCACGCGTCGCTAACTTTGCTTGAGCCTGGCATGACAGCGTACTGATTGTTCATCACTAACTTGTCATCGGTGAGCTGAAAGGTGTCGAGGTAGCTTTGCTGCGATTTCGCAATGGCGGCGCTAAGCTGCCTGTTCTCATCGAGCTGAGCGCTACCGGTCTTTGGCGCGTTCGCCGGATCAGCAGGCTCAGTCTTTGGAATGTCTTTTTCGAGATTGACGCCTAGAGGAGACCACGGATTTTGAAAATCCTCTTTGTGGATCGGCAATCCAGCGCTGCGGAAAGAGACAAAAAAACCCTCCTGCATTTTATTTGTCTCTGGATCGAGTCCAACACTTTTGAGTTCCAAATCTTTCAAAATTTTGAAAACATCAGGCATAAATTTCTCCTTGTCGAATACAATTAAAATCTATTCTTTGCCTTAAAGGTTGAGTGGAAGTGCACTAGGCGTTCACATCAGGCTTGGAGGCCAGATGCCAGCACAGGTAATCAGCGTTTCTTCGTAGCAAACGATCAACAATGTTACGCTATCAGCCGACAGACCTCTGTGACACCACCAAACTCTCCAGAACAAAAACGCATGATTTCACGGGGCTTAAGATGGCAATGAAAGAGCAAGTAAGCCAGACGTTGTTCACGTCGATCAGGAATGATGCTGCATATGGCTTCCCACAAACTTCCGAGTCATCATCCTGTTCTTCAACGTACGGCTCTTCGCAGGCCGAAAATGGCTGCGTAAGGCAGTGGCGCATCGTTTCCTTGTGAAGGAAAAATGTTGGGTACATCAAAGATAATGGAGACCGGACCTCCAATAAGCAGCGCTATTCCACTTAAACGCAAAAGATTTTGACTTGACATACCTTCTTCTCCTTTACAGGCTTTTCCTGCTTCTTCTCACAGCGGATAGACTGGTGCCTATGGCTGAGCTCAGATTGCTCTTACGAGAACAGAGAGGTCTAAGAAGAGTGTAGGTGATCACGGATCTGAAGACCATGAGGGAACCCCACATCTTTCTCACAGCTTTCTCTCCTGTGGCCTGGCAACCAGAGACAAAAACTTGAACTATGCATCGTTTATCGCTATAGAAATAGTGATCTCTTCGTTGGGAGGCCTATGAAAACACCTTCCTTTGGTACGCTTCTCAAACAGTACCGTATTGCCGCAGGGCTTTCTCAAGAAGCACTGGCTGAGCGTGCCAATATCAGTACCCGCGCTATTAGCGATCTGGAACGCGGTATCAATCGGGCACCCCGCTCCGATACGCTTGATGCTCTCTTACAAGTTCTTGTCCTTTCAGAAGAGCGACGACAGGCATTGATTGCATCTGCCCGATCCGTTATGGTGACAGGCGCTCCTTCTATTGGCCCGCTGTATGTGCTACCTGTTCCTCCGACGCAACTGGTTGGTCGAGAGCAAGAAATGGTCCGTGTTACAACGGTGTTGCGGGGGGATAGAGCGCGATTGCTGACCCTGGTGGGACCTGCTGGTGTCGGCAAAACCCATCTTGCGCTGGAGATTGCTCATCGGCTTCGCTGCGACTATAAAGATGGTGTTCTCTTTGTTTCGCTGGCTACTACTTCCGACGCTTCCCTGGTACCCTCACTGCTGGTTCAGGCGTTGAAGTTGCGTGAGTCTACTGGCTCCTCGCCTTCACAACAGATCATAGACCTGCTGGCGGAGAAGCATCTTCTGCTTGTTCTTGACAATTTTGAGCAGGTTGTTGATGCTGCACCTGATGTTGCTCATTTCTTACAAAGCTGTCCGCACTTGCGTCTACTTGTTACCAGCCGCACCCCGTTGCGTCTGCGGGGCGAACAGGAATTGCTGATTTCACCGTTACCCGTTGAAGCAGCTGTGACGCTTTTTCTCCAGCGAGCACAGGCCATACGATCTGATGTGGCCAGCGATGATCCAATCATTAGCGCTATATGCGAGCGGGTGGACTGCTTGCCGCTGGCGATTGAACTGGCGGCGGCTCAGATCAAAGTTCTTTCTTTGCAACAACTTCTGCAACGCCTGGAGCGCCGTTTGTCTCTTCTCCAAAGTGGAGCCAGGGATTTACCGAAGCGCCAGCAAACGATGCAAGCAGCGATTGCATGGAGTGATGATCTGCTGTCACCTCCTGCTCAGCAGATCTTGCGCATCGCCAGTGTTTGTGAAGGGGCTGTAGCGCAGAGGCGTTGGATTTTCTCAGTGCTGAAGGCGAACCAGTTGCCACTGATCTGTTGACTCATCTCAGAGAGCTGGTTGATGTGAGCTTGATACAGAGTGAGGTGGTGGAAGATGGAACGATGCGTTTTTACATGCTCAAACTCGTTCAGGAGTATGCGCAGGAACAATTGCGCAGAACAGGAAAGGAAGCGACCTATCGCTGGCGGCATGTCGAATATGTTACGCGCCTGGTGGAGAGGGCCATTACACCCGGTAGTCGCCATGAGTGGATAGAACCTGAGCAGCCTAATCTGCGAGCAGCATTACACTGGGCCTATGAGCAGCGGAAGGCAAGAGCAGGACTACGATTGGTCGCGGCTTGTGGAGCCTACTGGATCAGAAGAGGGCAGATGCGCGAGGGGGACTTGTGGCTTTCAAAGATACTAGAGCTGGATAGTCAGGTGGCTAAAGAGGACAAGGCACCGACTTCGGTGCGGCTCGCTGCGCTCTACTGCGCTGGAAGGATAGCCAGGCATCTGGGACAACCTGAGCGTTCGGCTGCCATCGCTCGGGAAGCACTCTTGCTGGGTAAACGAACGGATGAGCAGGTGGGGATGAGCAATGCACTGGCTTTATTGGGGCATCTGGCGCAGGCTCGTGACAATCTCGAAGAGGCAGCATCCTATTTCGAGCAGAGCTATCAGTGTGCTCGCCTCGGAGGGACAGGAGACGATGGGGTTGTGTTGCAAGAATGAGTGGGCGATGATAAACTCTTCCTTATTTGCGAGGAGTTCTCTTCATGAGTCATCATCCCCCGTTCAAGTGGCGTCATTTCCAGCCCGACATCATTCTGCTGTGTGTGCGGTGGTATCTACGATACACGCTCAGCTACCGAGATCTTGAAGAGATCATGCTGGAGCGAGGGTTGCATGTTGACCATACGACGATCTATCGCTGGGTTCAGTGGTATGCCCCAGAACTGGAAAAACGCTGTCGGCCTCACCTGAAAGCGTTCAATGACTCCTGGAAAGTGGATGAGACCTACATCAAGATCAAAAAAGTGTGGATGTATCTTTATCGAGCTGTCGATTCTGAGGGAAACACGCTCGAGTTTTTCTTGAGTCCGACGCTCATCGCCGAGGCCGCCTCGCGCTTCTTTCTCAAAGCCTTGTCATCACCTCCTGGTACTACTGCTCAAGCCATCAAAGTGGTACCACGTGTCATCAATGTGGATAAGAATGCTGCGTATCCCAAAGCAATTGCGGAGCTCAAAGCCGCTGGAGTCTTGCCTATACAAGTCGAACTGAGGCAGGTCAAGTATCTCAATAATCTGATCGAACAGGATCATCGGTTCATCAAGCGGTTCTGTCAGAACTGAGAGCGTAGAGACTCATCAGAGTTCCTGAGAACTTACTACACGTCTCTCGCTACTAAGCTGCTTGTATCAAAACTTTCAAGGCAGCAAGTCGTTGAAGGAAAGCTCGTCGCTGCTCTGAGAGTGTGGCTGACTCTCCTACAGCGGAGCGCGGACGAAGATAATTTCGTAATTCATCGAAAGCAGAACAGAAACGGGCAGCTGAGTTGAAGCTTCCAAAACCATGCATGGGATAATACCGTTGCTTGACTCCCCGATGGTCTTGCTCCAGGCGATTATTGAGGTATTTGTTGGTTCGATGTTGCACCTGGTTGCCCAGTATTTCACGCACTGCTCGTGGATAGGAGGTATGTCTGTCCGTTGTCACTCGTTCCGGAGCATGGCCAACAACGGCAAGAGCGTGCTTAAAGAACCGCTTGGCAGCATCCATATCACGCTTCTCACTCAGTAGCGAATCAACCAGATAGCCATCAGCATCAATGGCTCGGTAAAGGTAGCACCACTTCCCGTGGACCTTGATATACGTTTCGTCCACATACCAGGACCGCCCTGCTTGCCCATGCCGTTTGACTCGTAATTGCTCTGCGATGAGTGGAGCAAAGCGCGCTTCCCATGCTCGAACCATCTCATAAGAGAACACGAGGCCCCGCTCCAGAAACATTTCAGCCAGATCTCGCAGGCTCAACTTATACCGAAGCCTCCACAGGACTACCAGCAGGACTACATCGGTGGGATATTCCAGAAAATTGAACGGCGTCCCTGTACGCTCGTTGAAGAGGTGCTTACAAGCTGAGCAACGGAACGTCCGATAGCCGAGCGTGGTCTTCTGGGCTTGTTCTTTGGTCGTGGTTGAGGCGCAGTGTGGGCAATGCATGAATCACTCCTTCTCCAATAGGTAATGGTTCCCATCATACCTCGCAAACGATCTCCAGGACAAGCCTCTCTCCGAGTTCTGACAGAACCAACCTGAATAGTTACTCCTCCTCTTGTACAAGTTGAGCATAGAGCACGTGTGTAGCAATTGTTGTGGGATGATCAGTTCCCAGAACCTGTGAGCAAATCTTCAGAGCGCGCTCGGCAAGGCGACCTGCGCGAGGCAGGTCGCCTTGCTTTTGAGAAAAGATGGCAATATCATACAGCGTTTGGGCCAATGCAGGATGCTCCTGACCCAGATGCTGCTCTCGAATGAAGAGGGCGCGCTGATAGAGAGACTCTGCCTCAAAGTATTGGCCCCGGTCACGGAAGAGATTTGCCAGCCCATGAAGTGGTTCTGCCACCAAATGATGGGCACGACCTAATGTGTGCTCCCGAAGAGAAAGCGCGCGTTGATAGAGTAGTTCTGCCTCCGCATCCCTACGCTGCATTCGATAGAGTTCAGCCAGATTGTTGAGCACATTAGCAACCTCGGCATGCTCCGAACCCAGATGCTGCTCCCGAACGCACAAAGCTCGCCTGTACAGCGGTTCCGCCTCCTCGTACCTTCTCTGAGTTCGATACAATTCCGCCAGATTATTGAGTGAATAGGTGACAAGAAGATGCTCAGGCCCCATTGTCTGCTCCCAGATACGTAGAGCTCGCTTATACAGCGGTTCCGCCTCTGTGTATTTCCCTTGGCTCCAATACAGCAGCGCCAAATGATTGAAAAGAGCGCCAATATCGGGATGATCCACCCCTAGCACCTGCTCTCCAATGCGCAAAGCTCGCTTATACAGCGGTTCCGCCTCCTCATATCTTCCCAGCCTCCAGTAGAGAAGAGCCAGATCGTTGAGCGTCATGACGACAAGAGGGGTATTCTCCCCCAGAATCTGCTCATGGATGTGTAAAGCACGTTTGCTCAATGGCTCTGCTTCCGAGTACCTGCCCTGCTTCCAGTAGAGGTTTGCCAGATCGTTGAGAGTATTCGCTACCTGCGGCGTATTCTCTCCCAAAGCCCGTTTCTGGATCCGCAAAGCGCGCTGATAGAGCGGCTCCGCTTCCACATATCGTCCACGATCACGACACAGGTTCGCCAGTCCATTAAGCGAGGCGGCAACGGGAGGAGCCTCTGGGCCGAGAATCTTTTCCTGAATGTGCAAAGCCCGCCGATAGAGCACCTCCGCCTCTCCATATTGCCCGCGTTCCAGTACATATTGAGCGACCTTGTACGCGACTGACGCCAAGGGAAGGGAACGTACAGTAGCTTGGGCGCGTTGCACACAAATCAATACATGAGTCACGAATCGCTCACACTGCTTCTGCCAGGATATATACTCCTTCGTGAGACGTTTTTCGGGAAAGACAGCATCAAGTGCGCCAAGGATTCGTTGCATCTACTCGTATCGTTCGTCCTCGTCCATGGCATCCAGGAGCACTGCCTGCATCAGCCGATGGATCGAGAAGGTTTGTGTTTCTGCCTGGCGTGAGAGTAAGGAATAGGAACATGCGATGGCAATCATCTGGTTCCACTCCAGCAAATCACGACACACAGGCCCCAGCGCCGCTCCAAGATGCGCACTCCCCTGGCGAAAGAGCTCTTCAGGAATGGCGTCCGGCTGAAGTAGGGCACAAACACGCAACAGGTCACGCACTGCCAGGTGGCGGTCGGCTGCAGCGGTGATAGCGAGCGCGAATGTGGTAGACACGGGCGACGGATGATCCTGTGCCCCCTCGCCTCGGTGTTGAAGCAGGGCGGCACGCTGTGTACGGAAAAGCTCCACATAGGCAGACAGACCACACTGCGTCGCTTCCAGATAGGCACCTGCCTGGTCAAGCGCCAGAGGGAGCCCTCCCATCACTGTGACAAGCTCCGCTGCTGCGGCATACTGAGAAAGCTCTCGCACAGCAAACAGATGCACATGTTCACTGGTTGCTTCCGCTTCCAGCACTCTCGCACGGCGCAACAAGAAGAGCTCCCCTTCCTCCTGCTCCATGGGCAAGAGGGGAATGCTTCGCGCACGTGTCCCCAACGCCTGCAGGCGCGTTGTAAGCAGAACTGACCCATGTCGAATAGACGGGAGAAAACGATCCAAGATGTCCAGGTCTTCCACGTTATCACAAATGAGTAACCACTGATCATGCGTCATGAGCCAGTTATGAACAGCTGTGATGACGCGTTGCTGATCCTTGTCATCCCGTTCAGGCAATTGGAGCGTCTCGGCAAGACGCAACAGACTCAAGACGAGATGCTCTGCGTCCTCTGCCCCGATCCACAAGACCGCCCTATATTCCTGGGCAAATCGATAGGCATACTCCAGAGCAATCTGCGTCTTGCCAACACCACCAAGTCCCTGGAGCGCATACACACGGGTCAAAGCGGTCTCCTGATGCGTTACGAGGAATGTATGGAGGACCGTGAGGGTCTCCTCTCGTCCAGTGAAGAAGGGATTACGGGGCGAGGGAATACACCAGAGAGGGAGACTCTTGGCTTGGATTTCCTGCTCTTCAAACAGCTCTTCGAGGCGCAATCCCAAAAAGCGGCATAGATGGGGCCGAACAGAGGCTTGCGGGAACGCTTGTCCCTGCTCCCAACGACGAATAGTCCTGGCGGAGAGAGAAAGTACTTCGGCGAGCGCTTCTTGTGACAAATGACGACGTACTCGTTCCTCGCGCAAACGGGTGCCAAAACGCATGGAAATAGGTCTGCCCTCCTTCATTGCTCGTATGTACCATTCACATTGATTATCAAATACAGTGTAAACGAACAAAATTAGCAAGTAAAGTGGTTCAGGCATTTGGACCGGAAAGCGACTGTTTATCGAGCGCTCTTTCGCGGGTTGTGTTGCAAGAAAGATGAGACAAACAATTGGGCGTGGGATGAATTTCTCGCTCCTTCTTAGGCGGCCACTCCAAACGGTTGTGTTGCAAAAAAGGAAGCTGATCTGCTAGCGTAGAGGGAAAAAGCGAAAGAGGTCTCCTTTATGCGTATCCAAAGTCAAAATCCCTTTAAATGGCACCACTTCCAGTCTGAGATCATTTTGCTCTGTGTTCGCTGGTATGTGCGCTATGCGCTGAGCTATCGAGACCTCGAAGAGATGATGATGGAGCGAGGCTTACACGTTGATCACACGACCATCTACCGCTGGGTTCAGCATTATGCGCCAGAATTGGAGCGGCGATGTCGTCCCTATTTGAAAACCACGTCGGATTCCTGGCGGGTTGATGAGACAGTGGTGGACTGCTGTGATTACCTGCTGCTGGTCCTTATCGTCTCGCCCAGGCACCTGAAGGGACTCGGCAATACATAGCAGACCGAAGACGATGCTCTCGGTGGTCTCTGCCCCGATCCAGAAGACCGCCCGGTACTCCTGTGCGTAGCGATAGGCATATTCCAGTGCAATTTGTGTTTTGCCAACTCCGCCAAGCCCTTGGAGGGCATACACCTGAGTGGATGCAACCAACGCATCGACGGAGAGGAACGTATGGAGCGTCGTGAGGATCTCTTCTCGACCCGTGAAGAAGGGATTGCGCGGATAAGGAACGTTCCAGAGAGGCTCCCTGGGTCTCCTCATCCTCAAAAAGTGCTTCGGGGCGCAGGCCGAAAAAGCGACTGAGTTGAATCCGGACCGACGCTTGAGGAAGCGCCTGTCCTTGTTCCCAGCGACGAACACTTCTGGCGGAGATAGCCAGAGCCTCCGCCAGAGCTTCTTGTGATAAGTGAAGGCGCAAGCGCTCCTGACGTAACCGTTTCCCAAAGTGCATGAATACGTGTCCATCCTTCTATATAAGCAGCATGGGCTGACAACATTCAAGATTACTACTACAGTATAAGCAAAGGAAATCGGCACGTAAAACTCTTGGGGCAAAATGTCCAAAAGTGTCCTCCTCTTGTCCTGGTCAAAACCGCCCTTTCCCCGTATACTTGAGGTGTTACGTGTTCTTCAGTTTCTCCACAAAAGGGAGGAAGTGAGTATGACGTTGAAGAACAAGAATCTCCGTGATGACTGTGATGTGTTGGACGTGGATCTCGATCAAAGTGATGATGGCTTTGAGCTAGACCTGCGGGTCTACCATCTTCGTCCGAAAACAGCGCAATTGGTTGGTATACATGTGTCCAATCTGCTGGGTTTTTCTTATCCATTTCAATGGATTCATCCATGTGCGACGCTCCTAGAATGAAGACGATCAAGGCCTCCTCTGCCTTCAGGGAGATTCCTTACCACATCACGTCTCATAGATAAGCGCGAGAAAGTGGTGCTGCAGGTTGGGCCACGATCAGATTACAAACAGTATCGCCCATCTTCTCAACTTATCGAATACCTGCAAGACATTTTTCATTTTGAGGAGGAGATTTCTGCGGTTCCTTGGTGGTCGCTGACAAGCAGGACGGGCAATTCATGGGCATGCCTCCTGAAATTATTTGTGAGATGATCAGTCTATCACACCTTAGAGTATTGATTGAAGGCGGCGTGCCAGGGCGGCATGAATCGCTCAAAAGCGATTTATGTGAGGAATGTAGTATTTTTGACGTAATAAATACTATATAGAAGATGCATTTTATGTTAGTTTGATGAGAGGAACGTCAGAATATGGATGCGTTGGATCCTCAACATTCAAAGACGCCACAAGACAAACATGAAAAACAAGAAGCGAGCGTAAAAGGAAACAATAGCGTAGCGCTGAAGGCAGGCACTGTAACCATTGCTCAAGCAACCTCGACCAACGACAGAAAGCCTCTTAGCCCATCGCGTGAAGCTCTCCAGCGTTTTGTTCGAGACAAACGCGCTCTGATGTGTCTGTTGGTGCTCCTCTTTTTTATTCTTCTGCCAATCGTTGGTCCCCTGTTCTATCAGCATATCGGAGTCCCCTATCACAGTACAACTTATGGAGTCATTAGCCCCGATCAATACCATAATCCCTTTCACCAGGAGCTTGATCGTCAGGAGGAGGGACCTTCTCCTCAATACTGGCTCGGCACGGATAGCCTTGGGCGTGATCTGCTCGCGCGTTTGATGCAAGGGCTTCTCATTTCTCTCTGTGTCGCTGTGCTTGTAGAGATTGTTGACATTGTGATGGGCGTTTCTGTGGGCATCATTGCGGGCTTTTATGGAAAATGGGTTGATCAATTGCTGGCTCGCTTCACCGATATCATTTTCGCCTTTCCCGGCCTGCTCTTCGTCATTCTTCTCGCCGGTATCTTTGGTTCATCGGCTGATTCAGTCTTCAGCAACCTCCCGCTCATTGGCGCGAATGGGGAGGCGCGTCTCGTGCTCGTTTCCATGGCTCTCGCATTTGTGAACTGGCCATTTATGGCTCGCCAGGTGCGTGGTCTGACACTCCAGTTACGTGAACAACAGTTTGTCGAAGCCGCTACATCAACAGGAGCACCTGCTTCCAAAATTATTCTGCGTCATATTGTACCAAATGTAATAAGCATCGTTATTGTCCAGGCTACATTGAATATAGGAGGCACTATTGTGAGCGAGGCTGGTCTGAGCTTTCTCGGTTTGGGTGTGCAAGCGCCGGGTTCCAGTATTGGCCTGATGATTAATGATGCCGCCGACCTAATCGACTCCAAACCCTGGCAGGTATTAATGCCCTCGCTGGTTCTCACTGTTATCGTTCTCTGCTTCTCGTTCCTTGGCGATGGTGTACGTGACGCCTTCGATCCACGTTCTAGAGATTAAGTAGAGAGAGGCCCAGGATATGGAAAAATCGCTCATAATGATAGATTTTTACGTGTACCGATGAAGTACCCTTGTCAAGGAGGAGAGAGGAAACCGGTTGTGTTGCAAGAAATTTAAAGAAAAGAAGATGAGTAAGAAATATCCCTTTCTGCTTTGTTTAAGCGACCACCCCAAACAATTGAGTGACGAATGTTGCTTGGGCTTCTGCATCCCCTTTGTCTACCCCTTGCAACTGTCCTTTCCTGTTCATCGTTTCGTACCCTTGAAGGGTTCGCCTTGCCGTCTCGAACGAGAAAAAGCCCATCCCGGGCTTGGCTAGGCGTTTAATAAAACGATGGTCTTGTTCAACCGGATTGTTAAGATATTTGACTTGTCTCAACTCACAGCTTTCGGGGAGGTGTCCTCTTGCTTTGAGCTCGTTGAATGCTTTGGGATAGGCTGCGTTTTTGTCCACATTGATCACTCGTGGTTCAGCAGTATGAGGGGCGGCAAGGGTTTTCAGAAAGAAACGCCTGGCGGCTTCTCCGTCTCTGGTTGGGCTGAGTACGAAGTCGAGTGTCTTTCCCTGCGCATCAACCGCTCGATACAGATAGACCCATTCTTTTTTCACTTTGATGTAGGTCTCATCAACCCGCCAGGAATCCGACGTGGTTTTCAAATAGGGACGACATCGCCGCTCCAATTCTGGCGCATAATGCTGAACCCAGCGGTAGATGGTCGTGTGATCAACGTGTAAGCCTCGCTCCATCATCATCTCTTCGAGGTCTCGATAGCTCAGCGCATAGCGCACATACCAGCGAACACAGAGCAAAATGATCTCAGACTGGAAGTGGCGCCATTTAAAGGGATTTTGACTTTGGATACGCATAAAGGAGACCTCTTTCGCTTTTTCCCTCTACGCTAGCAGATCAGCTTCCTTTTTTGCAACACAACCCCCGCGCCAGGCTTAGGCATCGTAGGCACGCTCTGCGTCACTGTTTTCTTCATGCTGGCTACGCTCTTTAAGTTTTTATGCTGAGATCACTAAGCTGCTCGGCTCGAAACACCCATAGAGTAGGAGACAAACTCACTGTGCTCCTCTCTTCGCTGTTCACACGTGAGCTTAGCCATTATTCAGAGCGCAGAGAAAGAGGATACCCATCACAAGCCCACCGCCACCAATTCCCATAAGAGCCCCGGCCAGGCGCTTTTCCCACCGGACTGGCAGATTGGAAAGCTGTTCATCCCCTGGATGAGGGTTCGCTTCAAGACGTTGTAACACCCCTCGCTTAAGCCACGACCAGAAACAAAGAATGATGCATCCAAGAACACCACTCCCATAGGCTGCCGTATGGGCCCATCCGTCTGCTAAAAAGAGCACTTTTTGGGTTGGTGGTACCAACGAAGCCAATGGCTCCCTCAAAGTGACTCCGCCTCCTCGAGCCATGAGATATCCTGCCACTCCTGCCACAAGGGTCATGCCTGCCATACCTATGAGAATCACAAGCAGTGGCCGAAGCAGATGAGAAGCCAAAAGCCTGGGGCGTTGTGGGAAAAGACGCGCGCTTAGGGCCACTGGAATGCTCGCACATAATCCCGCCCACCACGTAGCGATCACTCCCCATTCCAAGGCAAGTAGCGTAGGATCTTGTAGATTCCAGTAATCAATGTGACCAAGCGTAAAATACTCCACGCAGAGATGGGCTGTCACTTGATCCATAAAAAGTCCATACGCAACCACCCCTCCAATAGTAAGCAAGACAATCTGTATGCTTGCACCAATGCCCTCGAGAAGCTGACGAGCACCACCAGATCGCTGCCACTCCATGTTCTTCGAGCTACTTTTCTGTTTGTCTCGATCCTCATCCCCAACCGTTGGAGGTTTCTTATGGCGCTCCATCACCCATCCAATCATGAGCAGAACTCCTCCAAGGAGAACGAGAAGACTCCCCAAAGGCACAACAATCACAAGTAAGAAGAGAGCAATATCTCCTTGAAGCGTATGGAAACCATACGGAATATTTTCAGCACCGATGAATGCTGCCAGAGCAATCATCGATCCGACGAAAAGGGTCATCAGTCCCGTACGAAAAACACCATTTCTTCCCTTTGGAAAGCAGGGTAGACGCATTCCTCTTTTTCTCCTTCAGCAGTTTTTAAGAACAGTTTACATGCCTTTCTTTCCAGAGAAACCTGTCATTTGTCCTATATTTAGGCTGTGTTACAAAAAAGGAAATGATCAGCAAAGGCCTGTTTGTCCTCTTGCTATGGCACTTAGGCACCCACCCCGAACATGCCGGTGATGAAGGCTGCCTGACTGAGAATATCTCCTTTGCCCACGCCTCGTATCTGCCCTTTGCGTACCATGTTCATCACCTCGTATCCTTGCAAGGTTCGCTCTGCAGTCGCAAAAGAAAAGAAACCCATCCCGGGTTTGGTCAGCTGCTTGATACACCGATGATCTTGTTCGATCAGATTGTTGAGGTATTTGACCTACCTCAATTCAACACTCTCGGAGAGCATTCCGGCTGCTTTCAGATCAGCAATGGCTTTGGGATAGGCCGCGTTTTTATCGACGTTGATAACACGAGGAGCTAACTGGAGAGTCGGGGGAACTGTGAGAAGAGAAGACGTGGTCTCTCCCTCACGCCTCGAACAGGCGTGAGAGGCTGAGCGAGCTAAGGACTGCAAGGCTTTGAGGAAGAAGCGTTTGGCGGCCTCTGCATCCCGCGTTGGGCTCAAGAGAAACTCCAGCGTGTTCCCATGCGAATCAACCACTCGGTAGAGAGAGGTCCACGTTTTTTTGATCTTGATGTACGTCTCGTCCACACGCCAGGAATCGTTGGTACCCTTGAGATGAGGCTTGCATCGTTTATTCAGCTCTGGGACATAGCGTTGGACCCAGCGAGAGATCGTCGTGTGGTCAACGGCGAGTCCGCGCTCCATCATCATTTCCTCCAGATCCCGATAACTCAATGCATAACGCAAGTACCAACGTACGCACAGAAGTATGATGTCAGCTTCAAAATGTCGCCATTTAAATGCACTTGGAGGTTGGAAACGCATTGCAAAAATACCTCATGTTCTCTCAATACACCAGAGTTTAGTACTTTGTCAATCATGTTTTGCAACATATTCGTTGCCTCTATGACTCAATTTATTGTTGCAGAACAACTTTGACAGAGCATTAGAGAACTTCTCTTATTTTTGCAACACAATCGGTTCAAGAGACCTGCTGTGTAAGTGGCTCTTGTAAGTGGCTCTAAGGAACTCAGAGTCAAAGGAATCGCAGACGCGCTGTTTGATCTCGCTGCCCTGAATCAGACCGTTGGCTCAATATGGTTAAACCGCGAACTCTCTGCTGGCAGCCAGCATAAGATAATGCACACTCACGATTGATCCGTACGAGCTTGTGGCTGGACCAACAGTTTGTGTTCATGTCACCCACGGGATGCGCAACGAGATGTACCTTTGGATGAAGTGGCTCCGCAGGACCATTCAATGCTCTCACTTTTTCTGGCAAGGACTCAGAAATATCTCTACTTATAGAAACAGGTGAGCAATGGGGGCGCTTTCAAGCCAGTTTACTGATGAGATAAAACTGGTTGCGCATCCCGTGGGTGTTACGATGAAATGGTATCCCACTCCCCAAAAACACAGCCACATCGGAGACGCTGCTCCAGTTTGGCTCTGCCATATCAAAACGTTCAGATCTCTCTCAGGAAAAGGTGGTAATCTGGGTAAGAAAGCCTTGCTTTGACCAAAGAAAGAAGGAGAAATCGATGGGTTTCCGACGTCCATATCCTCATCTCGCTGGACTCTCACCCCTCTTTTCAACATGTTGGGCTTGCTTGCTGATCGCACTGCTGTTCATAAGTTGCTCTTCCCCCAACACGGGCATTCCAAACGCCACTTCAACAGAGGCATCGGGAAGTCCACACATCACTGCCACCGCCACCGCGAGCATTCCACAGCTAACCTCAACAGTAATCACGAGCCTCGCGCCGGTGACGACATCTCTGGCTCCGCCTCCCCAGGATTGCACCACCAAGCCCCCACCGCAGCAGAAGCACCTTGACAGCCTGGGCTCCAATACCAATGTGCGTTTAGTCGGGGGTGGAGCGTTCTGGATCTATGACGGCTTCTATCAGGATGTTCTCCACTTGAGCCAATTGGGCTCTGATCAGAGATGGCCAATGACGAAATGGGTCGTTGAAGTCGGTCCAAACACTTCTCTGCCAGTCACGTTGCGCCTGCGAGATAGACAGACGAAAAGACTGGCCTGGTGGACCGATGGCCAGACTCCCCCAGAGCTGCCACTCAGACGCTGATCCTGAACCCGCTCACAGATACAGGAGATGTCGGCTCCGTACCCGGCATACCAGACATTCCACATGGCTCACCAGATCCCGGCTGGTCGGAATGGGGGCTCTTCCCCGTTTTCTCCACTGCTGGTTGTTACTCCCTGGAGGTGAGTTGGTCTAGCGGTTCCTGGCAGAGCATCATAGCTGTCGGGAGCTAGAACTGGGTCAAGAGACCTGCTGTAGAAGCGACTCAAGCAACTCGTACGCAAAGGAATCGCAGACGCGCTGCTTGAGCTCGCTTGCCATCAGCAGCCGAGCCGGTTCAACAATGGCGCGTTTGCCATGAACCCATTTGGGCTCAATGCGGTTGAGCCAGGGACTCTTGGTAGGCAGCCAGCACGGGATAATGCGCATTTCAGCTTGGCCCGTACAAGCTTGTTCCTGGTTAGCCGTTCTTTTCCCCTTTGCACAAGAGCTTTTTTGAACCTGCACTAAGTGGTGCATTCGCTAAATACACATAACTTTGACCTGGAAAGAGAATGTGTGAGACTGACGAAGTGGCTGGTGACGACGACGACGTCCCCAGCCAAAGGGATGCTTGTGCGCATTCCAATAGGCTGTGGCGGCTTCAACGGCCCTCATCACCTCCTCCCACGTTTCAAAACGTCTTCCTTTTAAGGCAAGGGAGCGTAGGGTCTTCCACCAAGGTTCAATCAAATTGAGATAGGCGGCGCGACTGGGTTGATAGACAAATTCCCAACGAGAATGGTGGATCTGGAAGAGCAGCAAATCGTGGCAATGGTGCATATCCAGATTGTCCAGGACAGCGTAGATGCGCTCAATCGAGGCATCAAGCCAGTCATCTACCTCACAGAGAAAGTCGATAAAATGAAGCAAGCAACGACGTGGATAGCACTGGGTGAAACATTCTCCTGTCGCTTCTCGTAAGGCTCCATAGACATACCCCTTGGCACGACGGCCATAATCAATCTCTTGTTTGGCTCGCTGCGCGGGACGCACGTTGATATTGACTGCCTCTTGTCCTGGATAACTCTTTGCCGCAACTGGTCCCATTTCATCGATGTCTACAATCACACTGCCTGCTGGGGTATCCTTTCTCAAGGCTTCAATAGCCCCCTTTTTTGGGCGAACTCGGGGTCGAGTCGCTCACCAAACCAGCTCTCTTGCTGCCGCCAACGCAAGCCTTCTTCGTGCAAAATTTCAAAGATGCGTGTCTTTTTCATTGCAATCCCGAACTGCTGTTGAATAGAGGTCGTGAGTCGGTCAAATATCCAACAGTTGAATGCGAGCCCCAAGTTGGCGGGTCGGGTGAGAGCCACCTCAATGATCTTTGCACGATCCAGGTCGCTGTAGTGTCTTGGGGTCCCAGGGCGCCCGACATCCTCTAAACCAGGGAGTCCCATCAGCTCAAAGCGCTTCCACCATTTGCGAACGGTTGGCTCTGAGAGGTGCAATTGCTGCATAATCTGCGGGATCGTCTGTCCCTTCTGGGCCAGTTCAATGATCTTTGCCCGCTCCACCAAGCGAGCCGAAGCCGTACGTGAGTGGGCGAGTTTGCCAATCACCCGTTCTTCTTCAGCTGTTAAGGCACGCATTCGCAATGGTCCACGCATCTGATTTCTCCTTTCTGTGCTCGCTTCTCCTTTCTCTATTCTACAACTCTTTTAGCGAATGAGCCACTTAAGTACAATCAAGCAACTTTTTTGGCATTGGAGCCGATCACAGACAGAATCTTTTCCGGACGCTGGTTAAAACGTTCGAAGCAGTCTTGGGCCGCTACGAGTAGCGCTTGTTTCGTTTCAAACAGTTCACAATGAGTGACTTCGCGCCGAAAGTGCCGCCAAAGCATTTCAATCGGATTGAGCCATGGACTGTAGGTCGGCAAATAGAGTAAGACCAGACGCCCGGCTGCTGCTCGCACAACAGCTTCCACCTCATCATCCTCATGCGTGCTGGCATTATCCCAGGCCACATAGATCGTTCCGGTTGAATGCATCTCGAGCAGTGCTTCCAGCAACTGGGCAATCTCTTGTCGGCGCTTCCGACGATGGAACTGCACTATCGTTTCTCCGGTGTGATAGTTCACGGCTCTAATCCCATAAGTATTTGTCAGGTTGCCCTGGGGTCGGGATCATCACTTGCTGACCCTTGGGGCTCCACATGGCACGCAAGGTGGGAAACCAGCTCAGATTGAACTCATCTGCATAATAAAACACGTCTCCCTCTTTTAGCCCGTCGCGCGCTTCTTCGACCGTCTTTTTTTTACCAGGTAATCTGGATCAGGGCTACTCACCTTGTGTTGAGGCCGAGAGAGCACGATTTCTCCTGCTTTGAGCACCAGACGCACGGTTTCAATAGAGGCTCGAATGCCTGTCTGCTCCGCCATGGAATCGGCAAGCCGTTGCAATGTCCACAGAGAATAGGGTTGCTCCAAGCTGCGAGGTCGACGCCGGACCACCAACAGCAAGTGCTCTCGATACTCTTCCGTGATTTTCGGCGGCGCTGCGGGCATGGGTCGATCTTTCAGCCCTTCGACCGGTTCTGTCAGAACTGAGATCACAGAAAAGCTTCTCAGACGAATAGAATGCTCGCCTCTCGCTCGTTGACTTATGAGGTTGCTTGTATCATTCTCTGGAGAGCAGATAGACGTTGGAGAAAAGCCTGCCGTTGTTCCAGGAGTGAGACCACTTCGCCCATGGTGCGGCGAGGACAGAGATAGTTGCGCAATTCGTCGAAGGCACAACAGAATCGCGCTGCTAATGTGAAGCTTCCGAAACCACGCATGGGAGAGTATCGTTGTTTAATCCCACGATGGTCTTGCTCTAGCCGATTATTGAGGTATGTATTCGTCCGATGTACGACCTCACATCCCATCGTCTCGCGTATGGCACGGGGATAGGAAGCATGGCCATCCGTCGTGACCTGATCGGGAACAGAGCCGATCACAGTAACCGCCTGTTTGAAAAACGCCTGAGCTGATTCCATATGTCGCTTCTCGCTCAACATGGAATCAACGAGATGGCCCTCGTGGCCGATCGCTCGATACAAATAGCACCACTTCCCATGCACTTTGACGTACGTCTCATCCACGTACCAGGATTTTCCGGCCTTCCCTTGCCGCTTGACGCGTAACTGATCTGTTATCAAAGATGCAAACCGCGCTTCCCAGCCTCGGATGGCTTCGTGGGTGAACGAAAATCCACGCGCTAAAAACATCTCAGCAACGTCACGCAGGCTCAATTTGTAGCGTAGTCGCCACAAGACAGCCAGCAGGACGATATCAGTGGGGAATTCGAGATGGTTAAAAGGAGTGCCAGTTCGCTCATTGAACGGAGATTGACAGTGAGGGCAGAAGAACGTGGCATAGCCACATTTGGTTTTCTTTGATCTTTCCCTGGTCTCAGCTGTGGCGCATTTGGGGCAGTTCATCGGTCAACGTTCCTCATTCCGTCAAAATAATAGCACCAGCATACCAGAAGTGTCACCCTCATGCCCAGATGGAGTTTGAGTTCTGACAGAACCGTTGAGGATGTGAAGCGTCTGTCCTGAGACAGTATCCCAGATCTGTGCAGTTCCATCATCGCTGCAAGTAGCCAGCCATTGTCCATTGGGAGACCAGGCGATGGTATTGATAGCAGTTTGATGACCTCGGAAGAGATAGAGGGACTCACCAGTGGTAGCATCGGCTACGAGAGCGGTTTTGTCCTGACTTGCGATAGCCAGCCATTGACTATTGGGAGACCAAGCCATCTGAGTAATATAGGCAGCGTGCTCCCTGAAGGTAGAGCCCGATAGGCCAGTAATGATATTCCATAGGTGAGCGGAGTTGTCACGAGAGTCCGACGTAGCCAGCCATTGGCTATCAGGAGACCAGGCTACCCTGGTGACAGAACGCGTCTTGCTGCTGGGAATCTGCAAGATCGTATCAGCGATAGCATTCCAGACATATGCAATGTCGTCACTCGCGACAGCCAGCCACTGGCTATTGGGAGACCAAGCCATTCTGCCCATAGGAATGTTATCGGTAGAGCCACTCAGTTCACGAAGAAGGAGACCGGCGGCATTCCAAATACGTAGAATGCCGTCATCGCTAGAAGTCGTCAACCATTGACCATCAGGAGACCAGATGATACCACTGACAGATCGCATATGCTTGAGAATATGGAGCAACTTGCCAGTGGAGCCTTCCCAGATCCGTGCTGTGTAATCATAACTGGAGGTAGCGAGCCATTGTCCATTGGGAGACCAGACCACACTGCTGACGGCATTACCATGACCACTGAGAATATGGAGCAGATTGCCAGTGGAGGCACTCCATATCCGGGCGGTGGAGTCAAAACTCGCGGTAGCCAGCCACTGGTTATTGGGAGACCAAACTGCGCTGAGGACAAATTGGGTATGACCACTGAGAATATGGAGCAGCTTGCCAGTGGAGGCACCCCATATTCGGGCGGTATTATCCTCACTGGAGGTAGCCAGCCATTGTCCATTGGGAGACCAGGCTACGCTAGTGACGACATCTGTATGACCGCTGAGAATGAAAGGGGGAGAAGAGTGTGATTGGGGAAGTGAAGGCATTGGGGGAAGCAGCAAACGATTGAGCGCAAAACTTCCTCCTGTCACCCCAAGTATGACTAGGCCTATAAATGCTCGTCTATTTAGAATGTTCTTTTGTTGCTGCTCCTGCCGCTTCTGGCTGGCCTGGATGAACTCGTGCTCGCTTTGACTCAACTCTTGACCCCGCATCTTCATCCAATCAAGGGCCTCGGTTAAATCGGAACCAGCAAACAGTTTATATACATCGCGTTTAGTAGGATCATCAGTACTGGTATCGACCCATGCCCGCGCACGTTGCTCTAACCCTTGATGCCAGAGCAGAAAGCGTCGATCTTCCTCCACCCACTGCTTGAGCAATCCTCATTCCCACAAGAGAGCATCATGGATCATCTCGATCGTCTCCTGCTTGCTCTCAATATCCTGACTCATCACGAGGAGGCGGGCAGCTACCAATCGCTGCACCACCTTGAACACCTCTGCTCGTTCCTCCTCATTGCGCACGAGCGAGGTGAGAACTCGACGACGGCGTGTATCGGGAATATGCTGCGCTCTATCGCCTAAGTGAACCAATGCCGTGAAGAGATAGCGTACCAGGGGCCGCTGCTGCTCTTCGAAGCGGTAGTATGCCTGATTGGCCCACTGGGTGAGACACCCGGTCACCCCTTCGATCTGCTCGTAGGCTTGACGGGTGAGCATGCCATTCCGATGTCGCTCCCATAGCTGCGTCAAGGCGAATTCAAGCAGAGGGAGTACAGTACTGCTCCCTATGTCTCTGCTCTCCATGAAGGGTGTGGTCAGGGTATCTGTGACCATTGCCTCTGCCAGTCCCCCTTCAAAGCCCATTCCGACCAGTGCTACAGGTTCCTTAGCCATTGTAATCAAGTCGTAACGGCTCACATTGGGGGAAATGTTGACCAAACCTCGTGAGAGCCAGGGCACCAGGGACTCGTGCTGTACGAAGCGGTTGTAGAAGTCGTTGCGCATGACGATGACGAGCGTGATGGATGAGGTGTTTTCCAGGAGGCGGGTGAGTTCTGTGACAGCCTCCGTGCGTGCTGCATCAGAGACCGTCGTGAAGAGTTCCTCAAACGGGTCGATGATGACAGCCGTCGGAGGGGAGTGCTGGTTCAGACCTGTGAGTATATCCTGGAAAGTAGGATCCGTCGGACGGGTGACCAGAATTGCCCAGCGATCGCTTCTGGGAATGGCACCTGCCCGCAGGCGCGGAATCAGCGAAGACTTTCCGCAGCCTGAAGGGCCAAAGACTGCCAGAAACCGTTGTTCCTCCTTTAAGCTTGCGACGAGTTCGTCGATGATCCACCCACGACCGAAGAAGAAGGCCGAATCCACCTCGGTGAAGGCTTCCAGGCTGCGATAGGGGCAGAGGTCGGATACCTGCAAGGCGGGGCAGATAGCATGTAACGTTTCGGTGGGAATTGCGAACGCGGTCTCGCCAAGCTTGCCCAGTTCATCCCTTTCAGCCGCGATGACCACCATGCCGATAACGCACTGGCGCACCTCGTCCCAGACCGGCGCCCCACTGAACCCTGCAGTGACTTCGCTCGAGCGCAATTGAAGCAGGGGTTGCCCCGCTCTGGTCTTTGCCCCATGCCCAAGGATGGTCCCTGCTCCCCGTACCCCTTCTACCTCTCCGACGCCGGGATAGACGAAGGTGACAAAAGTTTGCCCGCCTGTGCCCCAAGAAGAACCTAACGGGAGCGCCTGGACTCCTCCTGGCAGCACTCCGCTCACGCTCAACCATGCAACATCCCCGGTGTCGACTCCCCGCCAGCCTTCCGCAAGCACCTTTGCTTCTCGTTGTTCCCCGCTCTCCTGAAACACCACGAAGGCTGTTTCTAGCCTGAATGTTCCAAGGACATGAGCACAGGTAGCGATCAGACCATCGTCTGAGACCACGAAGCCCGTTCCGACGCGCTTGTTGCTTACAATACGCACAATGCCTTTGAGGAAGTTCATCCTATCTCTCTCCGACCTGTATGTTCTCGGTGATTGAATCCTCAGGAGCAGACAGCGCTAGGCTCAACCAATCACTTGCTGCTCTCAGGCTCCTCTCCCTTCCACCGCAGCGTTACCTTGTAGTTGGCTTCAGCTTAAGCGCAGAGGCAGGAGTAATTATCGCCTCTGCGCTTAAGCTGAAGCCGAACTCCATTTCGATCTCATCAGGCTTCTGGATAAGACCTCGCAACGTTGTGATCACCTTCTCGGTCGCTGGGCGAATCTTGCTCAATGCTTGTTCAAAGGTTTGCGGGGCCTTTTCCGGTTCCTCTTCCGTACCACGAGCAGCACGTCGCGTGCCTCGCTCCCTCTCTGGTTCGTTCACTTCCACCACCACGGTACTGCCATCCTCCAGTGAAAATTCGATAAAACGTTTCAATGCTGTCCTCCCTGTATGATACCATCGTGGCCTCTTATGTGTTTAAGTCAACTGGACGATGGCAACGACACAAAAACAGGCGGCAATTTCTATTTTCTCTAAAATAGCTATCAAACGATAATACCTTTTAATCTCTTTTCCTTTTTCCAACATGAGACAGGCTCCTGATAGGTCCGATAGGTCCCCTATCCTTTTCTCGCTCTAGGAGTCAAATGACAACAATAACCGTTGCTACTATCACTGTCTCCTACCTCTATTTACGAGGCAATGGGAGCTTTTTACAGGTCCTCTTCTTGCCTGATAGCATCGTCATTGCTGCTTGCCTCCCTTCCTCACCCTCTGTAGAGGCATGCATCAAGAGAACATTACCAGAGCACATACAGAGGAGACAATAATGCACAGGTATTGGAAGACAACGATGGAACCTAACTTCTCTGAAGCGTAGATAATAACTTGTCGGCTTCAAAACTGGACAGGGTTCCCCAGGCTCTTTTACCTCCTGGTGAGGCAGAGGAAGCTGCTCCTGGCATGGTTTCCAAAGGGGGCAGTTCTTGACAATACGAGAAAAAAGGGGGAAACTGAGAGAGTGTGAAAACGAAGAACATGGATGTATCGAACATATGTCAGGCAGGATTCCCCTTTTTGGGACAAGATGATAAACCAGAAAAGGGAGAAGCTGTCTGTTCTTCACCCGTTTCCCTCTTGTCTTTCCCTATATTCTTTTTAAGGAGAAAAATACGCATGTTTTTTTGGAAGCGAGCGGCGCGTCGTAGGCCCCCGGCAGACCTCTCTTCCTGGCAGGGATCAGGACCGCAGAAGAGGACTGCAATCCTGGATGATCGAGAACGCCTGTCTGATGCCCCGTATTTGTTGCCCAAAGACGCTCAAGAGCAGAATCGTTTAAACTTCCAACATCGCTGTCTCTACAGCGCCATTGGCAATCACTATCTGGTTCCGCTTCCGCCCGATGTCACCACGATCCTGGATGTGGGAACCGGCACGGGGATCTGGCCGGTGGAAATGGCCAACCTCTTTCCCCAGGCGCACATCGTCGGCGTGGATCTCTCTGCTGCTTCCCTGGAATACACGTCCTCATCTTCCTATACCTTTTGTCTGGCGGATGTGCTCAAGGGTTTGCCGTTTCCTCATCAGCAATTCGACTATGTTCATCAGCGCTTGCTGGTCGCTGCGCTGCCTGCCACCCACTGGCCATCGGTGATTCAGGAATTGGTTCGCGTCACCCGTCCTGGCGGCTGGATAGAATTGCTGGAAATTGGGGTTACCATTCAGCGTGCCGGGCCGGAAACCGCCCACTTGCTCACCTGGATGGGGGAGAGAAGCAGAGAGCGCGGTTTCGATATGGGTCTTATGCCCCGCTTAGGGGAGATGCTTGCCCAGCAAGGGCTGGAAGCCATCGAGAGTCACGATATCCCCGTTCCCCTGGGAGAATGGGCTGGCCATATCGGAGCCATGCTCAAAGCCAATGTGCTCAGCGCCTTTGATGCCCTCAAAGGCACCTACTGTACGCAGGCAAACATGCCGCTGGAACACTTCGAGGCCATGGTCACCCGCGTCGCCCAGGAATGGGAGGCCAATCACGCATCCTATGTCTTCCATGCAGCGTATGGGAGGCGAGGGAAACCGTGACGAGTTCCACTCCTCCTCCTTTCCTGCTGGGCCGCGAGCAGGCTGAGCGTTTGCTCCGATACATGCAGGACTTTCGCCGATCTGTGCTCACAAGCATGCCTCCCACGCACGAGCGAAATACCATGCTTCGCTTGGTGCAGGCTCTGCAGGGGAGACTTCTGGCACAGATTGATCTCGGGCAGGCACAGATCCGGCTGGTCCTGGACACAGAAGAGGTGTCCGCCTTGATCGCTATGACCAAAAGCTTGCTCGTGCTCTCTGAGGAGAAGCCGGATACTGTGGATCGAGCGAAGACAATCACGGATCTTGGGACGCTGTACGCCTACCTGAAGCGGATTTATGGATGAGCAATGGATCGAGGGGAACCAGACGATCCTAACGCCTCCTCGAAAAGAAAGGCTAAATACCTCTTCATCCGTTTCCCTGGCTGAAGGGCAACTGCTATGTTGCGGAAGATTCTTGCAACATAGCAGTTTTGCCATGTCGCCATTGGGGCCACCAGCGATAGCGTTGAGGTAGAAAGACGACTCGACTAGGCTAATCCCCATGATCAACAAGACCGCGCACGCGGTAATGATGCCAATGAAACGCTTGAGCGTGTCTGTGATAGATAACACCCCCAGGATCAACATGAGTTGCAGAAACGAACCGAACACCTGGAGCCAGGCACCAGCCTCAATCAAGACTTGATTCTGCTTGCCCCACGCCATGATCTGGGGAAGCGTCGCCCCAGCAGGTGGACCAGGGTTCATCGCAAATGAGGCGGAGAGCGCGACAATACCGATAAAGCCAAGAGTAGCCAGCAAGATCCGTGCATTTCGTGTACCCATTTTTCTGCCTCGTTCTTTCAACCAGAATGTTTCATTCCAAGTTTTGCATAGAGGGTTGCTTCTTTCATAAGGTCCCTTTACAGTTCCTAGCATACCAAGAAATGCTTTTTTTCCGTAGTGGAAGATATCAGCAAAAGAGTATGACAAATGTCATGTCCCAGGGCCGCAGGTGCAAGAGCATTCAAGAACACAAGAAGAGCGGGAAAAACGTGTCAACCAAGCAAGAATAGCCCTTCAAGAGCAAGAGCAGGCATCTAGTGGCAGTAGGCGGCATTTCGGCAGGCATCACAAGGCATTACCAGGCATTTGGCGCCATTTCAGTAGGCATCACAAGGCATCACAAGGCATCACAAGGCGTTTGAGAGCATTTCAGCAGGCGTTACAAGGCGTTACCAGGCATGAAGTGGCGTTCAGGCAGGCTGGAGCGAGCAGGAGGGACGTGTTGAGGATGTGTCGCGGACGGGTTAGGGATGGGTGTCAGGCAGAACCCCCTGACGCCGCGCGCTCGGCCCTGTCCTCTCGTAGCTCAGGCGCAATACACTATCAGGTCCACCCATCGCACGCTCTCCCCCTGAAGCAAGCGGTTTCATCGCTCATTCCCGAACACATCTATGTTAGAGCCTTGCCTCACGCTCCATTGGATGCTCTTCCCCTACGTACACGTTGTGTAAACTATCTGTGAAGGATGGAAACGTTGGAAAGCTTTTACGAAGAGGAGAAGAAAATAGTCCATCGTCATCCCACGCTCTACAAGATACTAGGCCTGATCTTTCTTGGGATCACCATGGTCCTCATCAGCATCGATGTGGTTCTGGACTGGCCCGCATCAACACGCGCGGCCGTGCTCATCCTCAGCTTGTTCCCGTTTCTGCTCGCGCTCGTCTATTTTCTTCTGGCCACGCAGGAGGAACGCGGCTTCTAACGACGATCACTTCCCTCATCAGCGTGCGCGTGTAAGCGCTCAGGTCACAACGATACTCCCCCTCGTGCCTCCTTCCTCCTTGTCGTACTCGACCGGGACACACCACTGCTCGGTGAACTACTCCACCAGGGACAGGCTGGCTTCTCGGGGACATCTCCCACTCCCCTCAATCACCTTCTCCGCCTGCCCCCGGCAGATCGACAACCCATGACGACCGCAGTGGCCAACCCCAACACGCCCAGACGCTCCAAACTATTTATGACTATATGATACACAACCACACAAAAAAAAGAGCCTCCCCCCCCCACTGACAAGTGTACACAAATTACGGGGGCAGTATTCTGAGTGGTGTGTAAAAAAAAGGTCTGGTATCCTGAACTGGAAAATGTAGTGAAACTGAACCAGGAGGATAGCCATGACCCTTTACGATCACTCTAGCGAAGACATCATCACCCGTCAAGAGGCCTTTGAGCAGCTGGTGAAAGAGCGACTCCAGTACGCCGTTCGCATCGCATTCATCAATGTGCTGGAAGAAGAAGTGACGGCCTTTATTGGAGCCAAGCCGTATGAGCGCAGCCACACCGTCGAGATCAACGCAATGGACACTACAGCCGTCATCTGGACACCACCGTGGGAGAAATCGCTGATGTGCCCGTTCCTCGCACGCGAGGAGGGTATCACACGCAGTTGTTTGAGCGTTATCATCGCCGCCGCGACGAGCTGGATGGCGCCATGCAAGACATGTTCATCAAAGGAGTGAGCATGGCTCAAGTCGGAGAGATCATCGAGACATTAACCGGTTTGCATCCGAGTGCCTCAACCGTCTCGCGGGTGTTTCATACGCTGCAAGAGGAGTATGAGCAGTGGAAAGCCCGTCCCCTAGCTCAGCGCTATGCCTACGCCTTTGCCGATGGGACCTACTTCACCGTGATCTACCAGAGCGAAGGCTGCAAGATGCCCATCTTGGCGGTGGTGGGCATTGCCATCACCGGAGAGCGAGAAGTGCTGGCTTTTCGCGTGGGGGATCGGGAGAATCAGCAGGCGTGGGAGGATCTCATGGAGGACCTCAAAGCACGAGGAGTCAAGGAAATCGGGCTCTGGATCAGTGATGGCAACCGGGCCATGCTCAATGCCATCACCAAGCACTTCCCGACCGCACAGAGACAACGCTGTGTTCTGCACAAGATGGAGAACGTGCTCAGTTACGTTCCGAGCAAGCAGCGAGAACAGCTTGAACTTGAGCTCAAAGCCCTCTTTTACCAAGAAAGCCGACAGCAGGCCGATCAAGCCGTGGCTGCTTTCCTTGAGAAGTACCAGAAGGTCTATCCCACCGCGGTAGAGTGCTTGCAGCGGGATCTGGAGGCTTGTCTCACCTTTTACACCTTTCCGAAGACGCACTGGAAGACCATTCGCACCAACAATGTCAGTGAGCGGCTCTTTGGAGAAGTCAAACGTCGTTCGCACAAGATGGCTGCCGCGTTTCGCAATGAGGGGAGCTGTCTGCTGCTCTTCTATGCCGTCATTCGCGGCTTGACCTTCCACAAGCTCACGATGCCACCAGCATCGCAAGCTCAGCCAGATCTTGTCCTTTTACACAGTACTTGACATACTGCCATTACGGGTCTTCGGAATCTGTTGTGGGTTCACACGCGGTCAGGCGGATTCGCGGCTCGAATCCACAACAAAATCCGAAGGGCCAATTTCTGTAATTTATCAGTTTCGTTCTTGTAAGTCTGCGCTGGTAGCATCCTGATTGAAGTTCTCTGTTCTAGACGGCTTAAATGTGAGCAGATCAAATATTCCTCGCCCGATTACGTAAGCGAGTACAGCGAGGAATACAATTTGATAAAGTTGTAGTTGGTAAAAGTCCGGCCCATGCAGTATCAGTCCTGCAATGGTTATTCCGATGAGGGCTGCGAGTCCATTAACAAAACGAAATGTTCTGGGTCTCTTTCTTTGCTGATATGATTTTGTAGGCATTAGTTTCGTACTTGTCTCCTTTTTGTTAGCTTTTAAAAACGTTTTTGTATCGACCAACGCTCTAGATATTTTTAGATGAATAAGTTGGTGATGAGTTGTAGAAGGGCAAAAGATCATTTAGATCATGTTTCCCATTATAGAAGAGAAAATTGTTTCCTGACAGGACAGAAACCGGACACTTGCAGGCAATTTGCGTCAAAAGCTTTATTTATCTATTTTCTTCGTTAATGTTTATAGTATGCTGTTATGGCCGGCTGCAATTAACGGCAGATAATATCAGGTCAGTATGCGCTAAAAGCATTGGACGCATAAAAAGTCAATAGCTCGTAAAAAAACTGTTTGACGGTTTTCCCGTCAAACAGTCACGACATTCCTATCTCTCGGCCAGGTCATGCCGCTTCCAGCAGAGCGTTCCTGACTCCCACCTCAGAGGCTCTTGCGACGCCGGTCTAGCCAGGGCGCGCCATCACGCCCTTCCCCATCGCTGGCAGTGCCTGCTTCAACAGTCATAAGAACCTGGTCTCTGATCCCTGCTCAGTCTCCCCATAGCGGAAAGAGTAGTACATGGGTAGAAGAAGCAGACCGTCACGCCATAAATCCAATGCCAAGCGCAACAATCGTACCGACTAAGGATCATCTGGTCTCCCTGCAGCCGCCGGAGTTTAAACTCAAAACATGTATCTTCAGGATTCGCATAAAATCCAGTGTGTAAAAGCAAACAAAAAATAAGCGTCACATGTCACGATAGATCTGAGTTAAGGAGCCAGAGCTGTAATAGCACCCGTACCCCTTTGCTCTCTCTAGCTAAACTTACCAATAATATGGCGCAGCGGTAAAAGTTTTTTTACCGCTAGCTTGCCCAGGCTTCTCATATGTTAGGCAGATTGTTCTTGTTCGAACACTCTGTATACTCCATCCAAAAAACATTTGAGGTGAGTTCACAATATGTGAACTCACCTTTTCTCCCTTCTCACATGGAGAAGGCTTATGCCATGCTCTACAACAATACGCCAGGAGTTCATCTTGACCGACGCCCTACCACTGGCATCTTGGAGTTCATTAGCACGCCCACTCTATGTTTACATACGTTCACTGCTCGAAGGTCAATAGTGAAAGGCATCCCATTCAAGACGCTAACTCTTAGAGAACCATCATTAAAAACACCGCTGCTCATTACCAATGCCCAAAAGAAATCCACCACAGGTTTTCACCTGTCAAGCGGTATCCTAGAGCACCAACATCAGGCTGGGTTAACAAACAAACTTGGCTTCACATTCTTGGATAATAAGAGACCAACAGTAAGATGACGACGTTTCAGAGAAGTTCCTCCTTTTCTAGAAGTGGGGTTGTAGTCCTTTGCTTGCGTCGATTGATTTGCTCAATATGCTCAGCCAAATTTTTAAGAAAGCGACAAGTACTATTAGCCAAGGTATCGTCCACACACGTAGGATCTTTCCGGAAAGAAGCAGTTTCCAATGCCTGCCAGCGAGACCAGGCTTTAGGCGTCACTGTTTTATCCAGATCTATCGCTGTTCCCTCCAAAGCTAGCTCCGTTTTCTCACAACGATAGTACGCGTCACGAGCACCCATACATGCCAATTTGATCATTTCAAGGTCCATTTGCTCGGTTTGGCGCAGCGTAGAAATCCATTGCTCAAGCGCAGCTAGATAAAGCTCATTAGCGACCTCTGACCTAGCTGAGAAACACTCTTCTCTATGAGAGAGGGTAAAAGTTTCGCACATACATCGCTTATCAGGCCATCCACAGGTGGTACAAAACTCTCCTATGGCTGGAGGCAAGGCTTCTGGAATTTGTGTAACGTGCAGGTAAGTGGCTTCAAAAACCATCAGCCACCACTGAGATTTCTTGAAAACGATTATGCTTCCACTTGATTTAATATCCAAGTGATCCTCACTCACTGGCACATTAAATCCTAGAAGCCCGCTAAGCTGATCCGCCTCCTCCTGAGTTGGTAGTGTTGCAAAAAAATTAAATCTCAGCAAATTGAAGTGCACACGAACACATTTCACGAGGAAAAAGGTGCAGAATGTTTACCTTTTCTCTACGGAAATGATTCTTGTACCGTAATTACTTACTCTATTTTCTCAGCTCTAAATTTTTTGCAACACTACCGGTGTATCTCCACTACTACCAGGCCATGCTCCAGGCTGTACTTGATCTCCAGCTTTGCCCGCAGGACGCGGGCAAAGATCTCACACTGCTCAAAGCACGTGTGAACAGGCTAATGAGGCAAGCCAAAAACTACATCCGCACTGTCGATGCTTTGCCTTATGAACGTGTTCAAGCACTCTTTAAAGAAACACGTACCTTGTTCGGCGATATGAAAGATCTTTGCGCCGATTGCTTGGCAGCACTTACCCGGTCTATCCTCGTTAACTTCAGAAAGCATCGTGCATCGTAGCCATAACTCGTTAACGAGGCGGCCGACTCCTACCGTCGTCCGCCGCAGGTGGGGTGGGGGGCGGGGAGTGTGGCTAGCGAGCCATGTGACCCGCTAGCCACACAGCAACAATGTGGAGGTGTGGTGGGACACATCTCCACTAGCAACTACGCTCGCTTAAAGTGCTTGCGAAGCTTCTTCACAGCTCTATCATGACGCGTGTATAACGAGGAGTGTGGGACCCCAAGGCACTTCCCCATATTCCGAAAGTCCTCAGGCTCACTACCGTCGGTTGTGTTGCAAGAAGTAAGCTGATCTGCTAAAGTGAAGCGAAAAAGCAAAAGAGGATCAGACATGATCGAGCAAACTCCGTTCAAATGGCGTCATTTCCAATCCGACATCATTCTGTTGCATGCGATGGTATCTTCGCTACCCTCTAAGCTACCGGGATTTGGAAGAGATGATGCAAGAACGAGGTCTCTACGTCGATCATACGACAATCTATCGCTCTCGTCCAACGCAACGCACCTGAATTGGAGAAGCGATCTCGGTCTTATCTCAAAGCCTGCAATGCCTCGTAGCGTGTCGATGAAACCTCTATCAAGATCAAGAAAACATGGATGTACCTCTACCGAGCCGTTGATTCAGATGGTCAGACCCTGGAGTTTCTCTTGAGCCCAATACGTGACGCTGAGGCTGCCAAACTCTTTTTCTGCAAAGTGTTGCACGTTACTGCTGATTGCGTGCCTCAAGGACATCCTGTCGAGGAGCCGATGATCCAGTCCCCCACGTTGACTGACTCTCCCACCACACCAACTCCCCGCGTCATCAATGCCGATAACAATGCTGCCTACCCGAAAGCCATTGCTGACCTTAAAGCGGCTGGAATGCTTGCTGGAGCGGTGGTATTGCAGCAAGTCAAGTATCTCAACAACCTGATCGAACAAGACCATCGGTTCATCAAACGGCAGACGAAGCCAGGGATGGGTTTCTTCTCGTTCGAGACAGCATGGCGCACCTTCCAAGGATACGAGATCATGAATATATTACGCAAAGGACAAGGGATAGAAAGAGGTGCTGTGGCTGGTCTGGTGGCACTGGTTGCCAATCTATTTGGGATGGCTACCTAAACTGATCAAAGTGAACCACTCTTTCTACCCAGTTTTTCCCTTTCTCATTCTTGCAACACAACCCACGAGGGCGCTGCCCCAACCCCTACGGGCCAACCTGAATGATCATCTTGTGCTCGTCGAGGGGCAGCACATTGCCGGGGCTATTGGTGACTGTAATGCGGACCTGGGTAATCCCGGGCTGGTGCAACAGCAGATCCTGCGCCGAGGCCGCATTGAGGCCCGCGATCAAACGCGCCATCTCCTGCCGGCTCGCTGCATCAAACTGTGCCACCCACTGCCCCTGCGCCTCGATGTGCAGCGAGATCATGCCCTCTGGATTCTGAATCACAGCATTGATCAATGTCGTTTTCAGCGGGCTGGTCAGGGCATAGTGGTTGTGAAAGGTCTGCGTGGCATCACTTTTGAGCAGGTTGGTCGCCATGGCATAGGCATCATCGCGATTGAATACTTCAGCTATGCAGGTCATCGTCGTGGAGACGGTCACGCTATTGGAGCGCTCGCCCGCGCTATGGCTGGCGCTCGAACTGGCACTGCATTTCGCCTTTCCGGCCTGCTGTTCCCCGCTCTGAATCTTCCCTTGTATCGCCTGCTGTCCCTCGCTGGTCATTTCAGCTGTCAGGGTGCTGGCGGCCATATCAATATCACTCTGCTGCACATACGAGTAGGGCCGGGCATCCTGTCCGTCACTAAAGGCATCATGATTGGTCAGCGTAATGCCGGCGTGGCAGCAGGTTGTCTCTTGAAAATCCAGGGCCGGGATATTGCCTTGGGCGCCGGGAATGAGCGCGTGGGCGATACTGCTCATCGTCAGTGGCGACCTGGATGCCTTTCTTATCGACAAAGATCGTTCCGGCGGGAATGTTCTGTGAAGAGGGTAGGGCATTATAAAAGGTCAGCAAGCCCAGAGCATTGATGGCCTGAGTCATACCACGTCCGGACGTTTGCACCGTTTTTGTGTGGGGTGACGTGGTCACGCTGATAAAGTGCGCGGCTACCTGGTGCAGCGCCGGGTCAGGTACCCAGGTCGTCGCCGAAATAGCATAGACATTTTTAACTGTTTTCTTCTCAGGCGTGATGGTTACACTGGCGGAACTGCCGGGGAAGAGCCGGGCCAGCGGGCCGAATCCGACAAAAACACTCAACATTGAGCCGCCGATCAGCAGGAAGAGCGCCAGCAGCATAGCAACCAGGAGCGCACGTGTGCGTCTGTGCTTGCGTCGTAACGGTGAGGCTGGGACCAGGCTGACCACCACATCTATTGGAGCGAGCATCTGGCTGGGAACGCTGCGCGGCGTGACGGCCTCATCCACCACTATCGGTCTGGCCTCCATTGGCTGTAGTGGTACTGGTAGATCCTCTTTCTCCTTCTTCTTCTGTGCGACCTTGTCTCGTGGCGCTGGCTTCTTAGGCGGAGCGGCAGGATGTTCAAGTGGCTGAGCCGGCGACTGGTCGGCGGAGGCTGGCGCTGGGGTAGAGGTGCGTGCTGGCTTCTTAGATAGTGTTTTAAAACGGTCGCGATGGGAAAGCTGGCACGAGCGTGGTGAGCATACGGTAGCTGGCAGAGAGCTTGATAAAGGCCTCACTGCTCTGTGGGAGCCCCTCGTGATCGCGGCAAAGCCTCCTCCAGCGCACGATCCAGGAGAAACTGCGCTCAATGATCCATCGCTTGGGCTGAGGCCGCAAGCCTGTGGGAAACAATGCGTCCCAGTCCACCTCCTCCCCTTCGGGCACGAGCAGGCCTCGTTTGGGGAGCGTGACTGCATGGATGGTCTCAATCGTCCAGCCCAGCGTTTCTTTCACCCAGGTCAGAAAGGTTCCGCCGTAATGACTATCGCCCCAAATGAGCTGCAGACGGGGAAGCGCATTCTTGAGTGGCTCGAGCAGGGCAGTGCCGCCCTGGTGATCAGAGGCCTGGGCTCCTGTCACCTTCACAGCCAACAGATTGCCCTGCGTATCGACGAATGCATGACGCTTGCGGCCCCACGTTTTTTTTCCGACGTCGTAGCCCTTTTCAGGACCCCGAACCGCACTCGTTTTGATGGATTGACTGTCGATGATCGCCGCACTTGGCTCTTCCTCTCGGCCTTGCCTGGTGCGCATCCGCATGCGTAGGGTTTGCAGAATACGATCCCAAACGCCTTCGCGCTCCCAGCGGTGAAAATTGTAATAGACGCTTTGCCACGCGGGAAATTCATGGGGCAGCATGCGCCAGGGACATCCACTGCGCAAAACGTACAAAATTGCATTGACGACCTCGCGTCGCGAGACAAACGGCTTGCGGCCCTGCAGGGATGGTTGAGGGATCAGGGGTTCCAACAGTTCCCACTGCTCATCCGTCAGATCGGAGGGATAGGCTTTCCTCCCCAGTGTCACCTTCATACGCCTTCTGCACTTTCTTTCTGCTTCTTCGACTCGTTACATCAACCCCTTTCTTCTTCCTCTCGGCGAGATGACCACTTTCAAACACTATCTTAGTACTACAGCCCCACTTAAAACGTGGGGTGGCTCCACAAGCTCACTGCCACGTTACCAGTTTTCTACAAAGAAGAAGCCTACGAAGCCACTTCGTAACATACATACCTCGCTAAGTGGGGCTGTAGTATTAGACCGTGTTTGGGAAATGCATAGAGACGCCAAAAATTGATACACTCTTCCATCGGAGATGGTGTCTCAAATCGTATTCTTTGACCAAAGAGAGCCGAGCGCAAATAGTGAGAGTGAAAAATTTATGATTTGGGGGCTTTCCATATGTTCATGATTGTGTTGTCGGAGCCGGAGGCAATATATGAACCATCAGGAGACCAGGCGACGACGTTCACAGCTGAGCCCACCTGATAGAGACTGGTCGTAGATCCCTTCATTGGGTCCTCAGTGCCCCAGATATGCACTGTTCCATCTGTGGAACCCGAAGCAATGTGAGTTTCATCAGGAGACCAGGTAACGGAATGTACAGCGTCTCGGTGTCCAGTGTATGTAAGAATATTTTTCTTGTCAGCATGCTTGTCGTATGCATCCCAGACCTGTACTGTGCCATCGGCAGAGGCAGAGGCGATATAGGGTGAGCTGCCAGAGGACCAGGCAAGGTCAAAGATTGTCCCGGTGTGTTTCTGGTACGTGTTGATGGTGTGTCCATCTGTCGTATCCCAAATGTGTACTGCTTTGTGAGTGCCACCCGAGGCGATGTGCTCCCCTCGCGGAAATGGTGCCCAGGCAACGGCAAGGATCTCCCCCTCCTGGTTTTTCGTGAGAAGCGTCTTTCCAGTCTGCGCATTCCAAATGTGAATGGTGCCATCGCTTGAAGCCGAAACAATGCGTGTCCCATCAGGGGACCAGGCAACCGCATGCACAGCAGCGTTATGGCCTCCATAGGTGAGAATACTGTTCCTATTATATGTCGGGACCCCATCATATACAGATATAACCACTACTATCTTATCGTGACCAGCCCAAGCGACGCGTGTTCCATCAGGAGACCAGGTAACATCATAGACTGGCCCCGAATGGTCTAAATAGGTATCAGAGGGGCCAAAGTAAGTTTTGTTGGGAGCATCAGGATCATGAAACGTGTCAACGAGTGTCACAGTACTGTTGTTCTCTGCTGAAATGATGTGTTTTCCGTCAGGGGACCAGGCAATGCCATACACTGGACTCTTCAATCCTACGATATCATAGAGGGGACTTTGAGAAGGATTTTCAAGATCATGCCCCCATGAATTTACCGCAGGTACCACTTGAGAGCAAAAGGCTCCGAAGGTAAGCAGACTCATCCCTGCTCCGAATGTAGTGGCACCAGCCAGCCAAAGCATTTTGCGACGATCTACCGCGACATCAGCGTGAAGAGAAATCTCATCACGCCGCCTGATTCGTTGAGGAGAAAGTAGGGAACTGTCTCTGCCCTTTGTTCTAGAATTGTTCAACGTCACTCTGTCATAAGCGAACCGCTTCCGCTCAATTGCCAAAGGAGTTCCACATGCGGAACAGTGAGTACACGTGGCTTCATTCCTCTTGCCACACTTTGGACAGAAAAGGGGGGAGTGCTTCATATGTCCAGCATACCTCGAAAGCGTTTCTCAATAGTTGATCTTTTGCTCAGATTATAGGAGCAAGAGGGCGTTTGAGACAAGGACAAGAGGGGATAAACAACATTCAGCAAAAAATCCAAATGCATCTGAAAACGGGTTTTCGCTTGAGAGAGGAAATGTAAGAGTGTGTTTGGGACAGGGTTAGGCTCTTCTGCTCAGACGTGCAACCAGCAGCCGAACCATCGCCACCTGGATCAGTGTCTCGCTGGTCTGCACCTTTCGTTCGTAATCCTTACTGAGTCTCCTATTGCGGGAGATCCAACTCAATGTTCGTTCGACTACCCACCGTCTGGGTAAGACACTGAAGCCACGCGTGCCTGGTTGTCGCTCGACGACCTCCAGGTCCCAGTTGCCTTGGGTCAGACACCACTCGGCCAGTTCTTGGCCTCGATAAGCTGCGTCGGCCCAGATCTTTTTGAGGCGTGGGAGCAGTGGGGCGAGCCCAGCAAGCAGGTACCGGGCACCTTTTCCATCGTGCAGATCAGCGGGGGGATATAAACCGCCAGGAGGAGGCCAAGCGTATCCACGAGAATGTGGCGTTTGCGTCCTTTCACCCATTTGTGCGCATCAAACCCGCAGATGCCAGCAGATTCCTCGACGGTTTTCACACTTTGCGCATCGATGATCGCCGTACTCGGTTGGGCGTTCCTCCCAACTCGTTGGCATTCGGCTTCTCGCAAGATCGTGAGGAGGCGAAACCACGTGCCTTTGAGGCGTAAGCGACGAAAATGATAGAACACCGTTTGTCACGGCGGAAAGTTAGTTGGCAGGTAACGCCACGGGCAACCGGTACGCAGGACGTAGAAGATGGCATCAAAAATGGAACGCAATGAGTGAATTGGAGGCCTGCCTCGTCTGGACTGGGGAGGGAGATAACGTTGGAGACACTCCCACTCCACATCAGAAAGATCGCTTGGGTAACTTGGATAACTCGTACTCATCCTTCCAGGATATCACAGAGCCTCTCTTCTGCCATTTCCCAAACACGGTCTAAAGTTAGCGCGGACGTTTTCAATCCATTCTAAGAATTTTAGAAAAAATTCTTCCGGATTTTACGGTTTTTCTAAAGATATTGCGGACGGCACACCTTTTGAATAACATTTCCTAACCGGAAATGTGATCAGCCAGAGCCATCAGAATTGAGGCTTTTCCGCTTCATTTCTGAACGGATGTGTCAAGTACCCAGTACAGGATGCCAGAGATCTCCGTGTGTACCTTGTGTCACCGGTTGGCGTCAATCGCCGCTGGAGTTATCAGAGGTCAATTGCCACTTACTCCAATCGTATGTCTGTTGCGACCCTGTGGGAAGTTGCGCCACGATATATATATTCTTGTTGAGGGAGCATAGGCAAGGTGAATATGAAGCAGGTGCCCTGTCCCACACAACTTTCCACGGTAATACGCCCGCCATGTGCATGTACCAGTTGCTCAACGATCGCCAGTCCGAGGCCGCTACCCCCTGTTTCACGGGTACGGGAGGTATCGGCACGGTAAAAGTGTTTAAAGATATAAGGCAAGTGCTCGGCGGCGATGCCCATCCCATTGTCCCGTACAGACACCTGTACCTCTTTTTGCACAGCCTGTGCGCTCACCCGAACCACCCTTGCTCAGGCGTGTATTTGATCGCATTACTCAACAGATTGCGCAGAATTTGTCCTATCCGTTGTACATCTGCCTCGACCAATGGCAGATCGGAGGCGATATTGGCGGAAAAGGAGATCTTCTTGTTCTCTGCCTGAAGGGAGAGAGCGTTGATTGCCTTGGTGATGACATCCTCCAGCGCGATGTGAACTCGTTGCAGACGCAATTGTCCTGCTTCAGCCAGAGCCAGATCCTGGAGATCTGCGACCAGACGACTCAGGAGCATGGCTTCTTCATAGAGTGATGCAATGACTGCGGCATCTGGTGTGATCACCTGATCCTGAAGCGCTTCGAGATAACCGCGAATATTGGTGAGTGGTGTTCGTAGCTCATGAGCAACATTGCTCAATAATTGGCGGCGCAGATGCTCTGAACGCTCCAGGCTATCTGCCATTGTATCAAAGGCGTGTGCCAGATCACCGATTTCGTCTCGCCTCCGAATCTGCACTCTCTGCGTGAGATTCCCCTGCTCCAATTGTCTGGCCGCACGGGTTAAGGCGCGAACTGGTTTGAGAATGGTACCCGATAACATAATTGCCAGGATAAAGGCCACGAACCCGGCTACGAGAACGGCGAGTTCCAGCGCACGATTCACAGAATCAATAAAGTTTGTATTCGTCAGTGGCGCTGGCGGACCAGAAGCTACGATTTTCCCATCGGTTGATATAATGCGTACCGCTCTGCCGGATGGAAATGGGGCTCCGGGTAAGGGAGATTTTCCTGCGTTTGTGCTTTCAAGCGTGAGGAACAAGGGAAGCGTCAGTGTCCGACCGACAAGCTTGCGTGCCGAATCAGCGACAATGAGCTGGTTAGGGTTAATCACAAGCGTCCTGACCTTATTTTGGGTCGCGCTTTGCTCAATCAGGACTTGCAACCGCTGCGTATCCTGGGGCTGGTGATACATGGCCTGAATTTGAGAGATCACCCCTTGCTCATTCGTCTGTTCATTATCCAGGTAATGTTGAAATCTGTCTCGCGTGATCTGGCTGGCAAAGACAGCATATGCTCCTAACGCAATCATTACGACAAGCATGAACATCAGTATCAAACGTACTCGTAGGCTACGAATCCTCATCCTCATTCTCTTTTCGTAATTTATAGCCAACTCCATAGACTGTATGCAGATAGACGGGCTGATCAGGGAAAGGCTCAATCTTCTTGCGCAAGTTCATAAGATGCACATCAATGGTACGATCAAAACCCTCATAGTCAATGCCAAAAACCCTCGTGACCAGTTCCGCACGGCTAAAGGCACGGCCCGGTTCCCTTGCCAGCGTCTCCAGGAGCTTGAACTCTTTGGGGGTGAGACGAACGACAGTATGATGTAACCTGGCTTCATGCGCTTCAAAATCGACAACGAGATCGCCCAGGCGCAGCGCTGGCAGGCGATCATCCTCTTTCTGTTGATTTGCGCGTCGCAACACCACTCGCACGCGAGCGACGAGTTCGCGTGGACTGAAAGGCTTCGTCAGGTAATCATCAGCTCCCAGATTCAGACCGAGCAATGTATCGTCCTCGGTCGATCTGGCAGTCAACATAATAATGGGAATGTCACATTCAGCGCGGAGAATACGACAGACATCGAGCCCATCAATGTCTGGTAACATCCAATCCAGGATGATCAGGCTCAGTTGTTTCTGTCGGGCCAGTTTCAGGGCCTGGGACCCATCGGAGGCAATGATGACCTGATACCGCTCTTTCTCAAGGTAGATGCGGATCAGGTCTACTATCTTTCTATCGTCATCAACGACCAAAATTGTGTGCTGCATATTTCCTTCTAGAGTTCATTGAACTTGTTAGGGTAGATGCGGATCAGGTCTACTATCTTTCTATCGTCACCAACGACCAAAACTGTGTACTGCCTGGAGCTTATCGAACTCGTTCTCGCACGTTCGTAGAGAGCCAAGATGCGGCCCTCTCGCTGCGCTTAGTATAGAAGAAAAATATAAAGTTTGTATGAAGACAGCGGAAATGAAAAGAAAGACAGAGCATTGTGGCATGCTCGACGTGGGCACTTGCTGCTCCTTGCAATAAGCAAACAAACAGTATCTTGATGACTTCTTTATAAGATCTTCATAATGCTCCTGCTATAGTTGGATGTGTCGAGAAGGGAACTTGAAAAAAGCAATGCCAATCGGCATGAAGAAAAACCATCGCAATTCTCTAACTCATATCAAAGATCGGAAAACTTTTTTGCCGGTTGTCAATGCGAGTGAAAGGAGTGGCTATTGATCGAGACAGAGGAAGTTCATAATAAACAGCAAGAGACAAAAGATGTCTACAAGCCCTCCTCACGTGCACGTTGGAAGACGCATTCTCTGCAGGTAGTGCGTTTTGGTCTGGTAGGTGGTATCAACACCGGGCTGGATTTACTCGCCTTAAATGCTCTCCTCTTGCTGTTGCCAACGAACCGGAACTGGTTGATTCTGGCCTATAACGTCGTAGCATATAGCTTTGGTGCATTCAATAGTTTCTTACTAAATAAGTACTGGACATTCCGCATTAAGCAGAGTATGAGCTGGCACGAATTAACACGTTTTGCTTTCACAACCTTTTTCGGGATGGTGGTGAATACGATACTCGTCTGGGCGATACGTACTTTTCCTCATCCTTTCGTTCAAAGCATGGTCCTCTGGACGAACATTTCTAAGGCCCTTGCAATCATTGTCTCTGCTTCCATTTCGTTTCTCGGCATGCGTCTCTGGTTTTTTGTGCAAAAGCCATGAAACGTCAATTTCTGCAAGCAGACAATCTAGGTGAAGTGAGGAATTTATGTCTCATCATTTTGAGCAAATCAATAAACAAGCATCAGCGTCGGCTGTAACCACTGCCGAGCCCATCGCAGAACCCGCTGATGCCAGATTGAAAACCATCCATAGTCTCTCTGTTGTGTTGCCAGCATATAACGAAGAACATGTTATCGCGATGACTGTACATAATGTGCTCACTTGGCTTGATCGCTGGGGCATCGACTATGAGATCATCGTCATAAATGACGGCAGCAAGGATCGGACCGCGGTTCTTGTTGCCGAGATTTCCGCTGTCCATCCTCAGGTTCGCCTGATCAACCATGTCACCAATCAAGGATATGGGGCAGCGCTCGTCAGTGGCTTTGCCGCAGCATCAAAGAGCCTTACGTTCTTTATGGATTCTGATGGACAGTTTGCGATTGAGGAATTGCGTAGTTTTTTCTCCTTTATTGATACCTATGATGCCGTGATCGGGTACCGCCTCAATCGCCAGGATACCTGGATGCGCAAATTGAATGCCTGGGGATGGAAATTTCTTGTTCGTCTTGTGCTGGGTGTTTCTGTCCGTGATATCGATTGTGCATTCAAGCTTCTGCACACGCAATTGCTTCGTGAATCCCCTCTGGAGACCCGAGGAGCCATGATCAATGCCGAATTACTCTACAAGTTGAAGCGTGCAGACCATTCATACAAAGAGATCGGCGTTCATCATTTCCCTCGGCGCGCCGGTCGTGCGACTGGCGCTAAGGTCAGCGTTATCTTACGTGCTTTTGGAGAACTCTTTTCTTACGCGGCCAAATGGAAGCGTGAAGGAAGGAAGCAGAGATAACGGCATGTCAGATGATACACGCATTTATCACCTGTTAGTTGCTTGACTATCATACGTGAGGATAACATACATGCAAACGAGAAACATGTCTTTTACAGCGCATAGCCAGAGCGGTACTTCTGCGCAGGATGTGGAGCGGCGTGAAGCGATCGCACCGACTCGCACCTGGCACCGCATCGCACTCGCATTGATTGTCGTCATCGCGGCGTTTTTGAACTTCTTTCAACAGCAACAAAATAGCTATGGGAACCAATTTTATGCGGCCGCCGTCAGAAGTATGCTTGATAGCTGGCATAATTTCTTCTTTGTCGCCTTTGACCCGGCTGGCTTCGTCACTGTTGATAAACCACCGCTTGGGTTATGGATTCAGACCGCCAGTGCAGCCATCTTTGGCTTTTCTGGGTTCAGCATTATCCTGCCACAATCCGCAGCCGGTATCCTCTCGGTGCTCGTGCTTTACTGGTTGGTGCGCCGCAAATTCGGTCCGGTCACGGGCCTGCTCGCCGCGCTTTTTCTGGCCCTGACCCCAATTAGTGTCGCGATGAACCGTGATAATAATCTTGATATGCTCCTGGTGCTCTTTGTTTTGTTAGCAACGTGGGCTGTCAGCCTGGCGGCTGAGACCGGTCGTTTGCGCTGGCTTCTGCTCGGAGCACTCCTGATTGCGTTTGGCTTCAATGTCAAAACATTAGAGGCCTATCTGGTCATTCCAGCCTTGGGGTTGCTCTACCTATTGACAGCACCATTGAGTTGGCGCAAGCGAATACTCCACCTGGTTCTGGCAACGCTGATCATGCTCATTGTGTCATTTTCCTGGATTGTGGCCGTCGATATGGTACCAGCGTCGCAACGCCCGTATGTTGATTCAACCTCGGACAATTCCGAACTCAGTTTGACTCTTGGCTACAACGGTATTCAACGGTTACTGGGAACGAGTCAGGCTGGAGGAGGATCCCAGCCAGGCACGACCGACTCAAGGAGCACTTCTGCTACACCACCGACGTCTACATCCCAACCACCCTTTCCTGGGAGATTGGGCAATGGCGGAGGTACGGCGAACGGACCTCGTGGAGGAGCGGGCAATGGCGGAGGTACGGCGAACATATTCAACGGAGGCGGGCCAGCAAGTCCATTGCGATTTTTTAACGTGGATTTAGGTGGACAGGTCAGCTGGCTCTTGCCGATGGCGATTTTGGGGCTCCTGGCCTTGCTCTGGCAACATCGTGTCAGCCTCCCTCTTGATAATCGTCTGCAGGCGAGTGTGTTGTGGGGAGTATGGCTGTTAACAATGGGAACCTTTTTCAGCATAGCCAGCTTCTTTCATACATATTACATGGTGATCATCGCTCCTGCGATCGCTGCACTTGCAGCGATTGGTCTGGTCACCTTATGGAATGATTATCGTATGCGTGCTGACTGGCGTGGTTGGATATTACCGCTAGCTCTGCTGCTCACAGCGGGAGAACAGCTCTATCTGCTCTCCTCCTCTAACAGTTGGAATACAGTATTATCTCCAATTGTATTGATCCTGACGATACTTTCGGCAGCAGTACTCGTTTTTGCACGGCTACGCCCCACATTGATCATCAATTCAAATTCCTGGTTGCGTTCTGCAATCGTTGCCGGTGTAGCTGTGTTGCTCATTACGCCAGCGATCTGGTCGTTTACAACGACCCTTCACCCGGAAAATACAACGTTGCCAACTGCTGGCCCTTCAACCATGGGGGGGACGATGGCCTTTCCAGGCGGTGGTGGTGGTAGTATGTCATCCAAAGATCGCACGGGTTCATTTAGCGCAACAGATTCCAAAGGTCGCACAGGTGGTACCCCCGGCGGTTTTGGTGGTATGGGAATGGGAGGAGGTGCGGCATCAGATCAAAAGCTGATCGATTACCTGACAGCAAATCAAGGAACGGCCCGTTACTTGTTGGCGACCATTCGCTCCACATCTGCCGAGTCGATTATTGTACAGACGAATAAGCCTGTAATGGCCCTAGGTGGATATCTCGGCAGTGACCCGATTCTCACCCAGAGTCAATTGACCTCGTTGATCAAGGATGGAACGGTGCGTTACTTCCTGCTCCAGTCTCCGGGTAATCCGAATACAACGACCGGTGCTTCTCCGACTCAGGCGAGCGGGCCCACAGGGACAGGGCAAACGAGAGGGAATGGTGGTGGAGGCTTATTAGGTGATGGCCAGAATCAACAATTGACGAGCTGGGTACAGTCGCATTGTTCGATCGTACAGACAAGCCTCTGGAGCACCAGTTCTACGCAATCGAATACGGCTGCCGGTGGTGACTCTGGTGTGGGCGGCCAACAACTATATGACTGTTCCTCGCTGCATTAAATAAATATCGTTCATGATCTTCCTTGATTCCTCCAGTGTTGAGGAAGGTCAGAGAGTGTTGTTGACCCGTTTTCTGTGTACTTTGCCAGAAAGGTTTGCCGCTTTGCATCAAAGATCGACAGCGGCAAAAAGATAAAACCAGTCACAGGCTAACGAACAAAACGAAGGAGTATTAGTTGCATGGGTATAGTCTTACGCGGCATGCGAAACGTGGTACGGAATCCACTACGGCTGCTGCTCATCGTCTTGCTGTTGGGAGCAAGCTTGATGTTTGTTGCGGCCATGGTCAGCCTCAACAGTAGCGCGCAGCAGCAGCTTACCAAAGTGCGCTCAGAGGTGGGAACGGGCGTTACCATCAGTTATGTGACCGACAACCAGAGTCAAACACAAAATAATGGGAATAACAGTAACGGAAATAATAGAGGTTTCCCTGGTGGCAGTGGTGACAGTGGTGGCAATGGCAATAATGGTGGCTTCGATCTGTTCCAATCACAAAACGCGAGCACGCCGATACCCTCTGACGCTATCGATAAAGTCAAAAAGGTTTCTGGCGTTACCAGTGTCGAGGAGAGCCTGAGACGCTATGACACCGATCAGCAATTGAAGACCGCCAGCGTCCAGATGCCTAATGGGCAAAGCAGGACTATCCCAACCTCGATTTATGGGATCTCAAGTGGCTCCACGCATTTCACTATCCAGGGTGGCACGCCTACAATCACCTCTGGACGCGGCCTCCAGACGAGCGATGCTACGGCAAATGTCGCGCTCATGAGCAAGACACTGGCCGACACGAATAATCTCAAAGTTGGTTCAACTTTTACGCTCAAAAGCACCAAGCTCACAGTCATTGGCCTCTACAGCTCGGACGCGGCCACAGCCGATAATACGCTCACCTTGCCCCTGGCAACCATGCAGAAGCTCTACGCCGTCAATGGCGTCGACAGTATTACGGCCTACGCCACGACCTATGACCAGGTAGACACTGTTGCAACCAATATCCGCACAGCGCTGGGCAGCAAATACAACGTCGTCACCGAGAACAAAATGTACTCAAGCGCGATTAGTGCGCTCAGTACCGCACAGAGCAGCATCAAGCTGGCGCTCATCGTTGCCATAGCCACCTCGGCCGCGATTATCATCTTCTCGGTCTTCGTTATCGTTCGCGAACGAACCGCGGAAATCGGCACGCTCAAGGCAATAGGCGCCTCACACTGGCAAGTCATAGCGCAATTCTGGACGGAAGTGTTGGCCCTCAGTGTCCTGGCATCGGCGGTCGCGACTGTACTCCTCGTGACGCTTGGCCCCATCATTTCACAAAAGTTTGATGTCTCCACTGCGTCTAGCGATATTGGTTCTGTAGCTGGCAGAGGCCGCGGCTCATTTATGGGGGGAGGAACACCAACGGCCCAAGGCACACAGGGAGGTCCATCGTTCCAGGGCTTCCAGGGTTTCCAGGGCTTTCGCCAGGGATTAACGCAGCAACTCAGTGACATTCATCTATCAACGGTCACCCTTAATGCGCAAACACTGCTCATCATCATGGGGTTGGGAATTGGTTTGGCAATCTTGACGAGCATCATTCCCGCTCTCTATGTCGCGCGCATCCGACCCGCGGTCGTGCTGAGAAAAGGCAACAACTAGTCTGAGAAGCGAGGATAAACCATGGGAGAAGAGACCATCATTGACGCGGCCACGCCCGCAGTTCTAGAGAAAGATTCAACTGTTCAGAAAGAGCCAGTTGTTACGATTGTCGCCGAGAAGCTCAGCAAGCACTTTAAGATGCATGGTGAGGTCATCAAGGCCGTAGACGACGCAAGCTTTGTCTTTACAGAAGGACAATTCGTCACCATCATGGGTCCCAGCGGCAGCGGCAAATCGACCCTTCTCTATATCCTTGGGAGCCTGGATAAACCAACCGGGGGTGAACTGGTCGTCGATGGTGTCAATGTAATGAGCCTGACCGGGCCAAAGGAGCATAAGTTCAGGCGTCAAAACGTGGGCTTCGTTTTCCAATCATTTCACCTGATTCCCAATCTGACGGCGCTAGAGAATGTCATGCTTCCAATGGAACTGGCAGGAGGAAAGTCACGAGCCGACATGCCCGAGCGAGCGCGGACACTCCTGCTCCAGGTTGGTATCGACGAGAATCGCCACCGGCATCACCCCGGCAGGCTCTCTGGTGGACAAAAGCAGCGCGTCGCCATCGCCCGTGCGCTCGCCAACGATCCCAAAGTCATCCTGGCAGATGAGCCAACCGGAAACCTGGACTCACAGAATGGCAAGCGTATTATAGACCTGCTAAAGCGCCTGGCAAATCAAGGGCGCACGGTCATCGTCGTCACGCATGATCGCAGCGTAGCGAAGGTGGCAGATGTGCGCATTGAGATTGAAGATGGCAAGATCGAGGATATCGGAGGCGTTGTCGTACCCGCGCCTCAGCCAACCGTCAAGAAGAAGCGTAGAAGATAGCAGCTTCCTTCTGGTCACATGCACGAGAGCCGTGCTGGAAAGAATGAACTCTTTCCAGCACGGCTCTCGTGCATGTCCACTAGAGAGTAGGGCTGTTAAAGCCTACAAATATTTTTAGCGGCACGTTCGCTTGCTCGCTTGCTTACATCCCAGACAACAAAACAAACAAAAGCTTGACTGCTTCTTCATAAGATCTTCATAGTAACCCTGCTACAATTGAACATATCGAGAAGGGGAACGCTGACAGAGGTTGCGAGCTCAACGATGAGTGTACATTCTCGCTCAGGTAGCACTCACTACAACTGCTTTGCAGAGGAAATACTCATAAACACGCTATGAAAGCAGCAACTGAGATCAAGCAAAATGATCACAGGTCCTTGATCGTTTCATTGTCAGGTATGTTCCCTCATTCATATACATAAAAGGATGGAAAGAAAATGTCTATACGAACGTCACTGTCACTAAAAATAAAAACATTCGTAAGTGTTACTTTTCTCTTACTTGCAGCAACCGCAATCCTGGTGGCCTGTGGTAGCAGCAGCAGTGGAACAGCAACCGCTTCCTCCTCGGCAACAGCAGGGCACCCCGGCTTCGCTGGCGGTCGCGGACCCGGCGGCGGGGGATCCAACGCTAAGTCTGGACCGGCCTCAGGGGGAGCAACCGGCACGGTCGGCAGCGTGTCCACGTCGAGCTTCACAATATCAACATCAGCGGGTGTGAAGGTGACCGTCAACGAGGCGTCCTCTACGACATACCAGAAGGGGACGAGCTCGACCTCGGCGAGTGCCATTACAACAGGCGAAAGCGTCCTCGTACTTGGGATGACCAACTCCACGACCATCACGGCCACGCAGGTCATCGTGCAACCGACTGGCAGCGGCGGATCTGCGACTTCCTCGACGGCAGCGGTGATCCCCTTCCAGCGCGGTGCACCGACCGCGTCAAAGCAGGTCGGTCAGATCCCGGCGAACTACAGTGAGGGGTCGGGGACGATCGTCAGCGGAACGACAGCGAATAAGGCGACGGAAGCTGCGCTGGCCGCCTACCCGGGGGGCGTCGTCGACCGTGTTGTGCAACTGAGCAACGGCGAGTACGAGGCCCACAACATCGGCGTCAACTGGCCGCACCACATCTTCGTCAACCAGGACTTCAAGGCCGTCGGCGCCAACTAGCCGCCACGGTAGAGCATACATGAGGAAAGCCCAAGATCGTGTAAAAACCACTCATAGTGATAGACAGGCGGAACCTTGATTTCGAACATATGCTTAGGTAGTATTGAAATGGATAGGCTGACTTGGGACTAGCTATCTCAAGGAAGAGGCTGAAGACTCCTTTAGTGATAGTGGGATTGAGATCCCTTAAAAATCTGTGGGGGAGGCGCTTCAGGACCCTTGATAAGTCAGTGGGCCAGTCGAGGAGACTCCTTGCCTGTCTATGGGAGTGACGCCTCCACAGCCTCTGGCCTATCCGCCCAAAGCTTCCGTCGTGTGGTGTGAGAATGAAAAGGACAAACCATGGCGAAACGGACCAAAAAGCTGCCTGATCTCCAAGCCATTCCTCTCCTCAAGCTCGAACCTCTCTATATCGGTATTGATATAGGCAAGGTGAGGCACCTGGCCGGTTTTGTCTCAACAACCCTCTTAGAGCGCTACCAGCGATTTGAAGCTTGCCCCGCACTGGCCTTTGAAAACTCACGCGAAGGCTTTCGGGCGCTAGCTGAGCGCATAAGGAGCTATGCCCCCTAGAGCATTGCACCATCCTGCTGGAAAAAACAGGGCACTATCATCTTCCTCTGCTCCAATATTTACAGGACCTGGAGCTGCCTGTGTACCTGGTCCATATCCAGGCCCGACCAGCAGGGATGATGAAGACGGATAAACGCGATGCGCTTGGGCTAGCAAACCATCTCTACAATCAGCTTGAACTTGGAATGCAGGTTGCCGACAAAGCACAACTGGTTCGACGAGCTGTGCCACCCACCCCGGCTGCGGCACAATTGAAAGGATTGATCCGCCATCGATATGAACTTGTCCGCGAAAGCACCCAGCGCAAAAACAAACTTATTGCTATTTGCGACGAGATCTTTCCTGAGATCACGCTCATTTTTAAAGATCCTAATCTGCCAACAGCATTAGCAATGCGTGAGCATTTCCCCACACCGCATGCTCTTGCTATTGCGAGTTTCGCTGACTTGCAAGAAATTCGTGGGAAAACCCGCCGTCTTTCAAATGCGAAGCTCCTCCAACTGCAACAACTCGCAGCAACCAGCATTGGCATTAAGGAGCTGGTTCGGCAGCGTAGCCTCGTCTTAGAGCAAAGCCAACTGATTCAGGAGCTTCAACTCCTCCGGGGACACATCAAGCAGCTAGAGAACGAGATTCAAACCATCGTCCAGCAAGCCCGTGAAGGACAAATTCTTTGCTCGATGGGAGTAGTGCTGATCCAGGCTGGCACCATTATTGCCTCGATTGGTTCAATCCTCAACTTCCCCAATGCAGGAACCCTCAAATCGTACTTTGGCTGGGCACCAGTCCGTGATCAGACTGGATCATCATACGATCGCTCCAAGTTGACGCCTGGAGGCACCCGGATGATGCGCCATATGATGTTCCTGGTTGTTTCTCGTGTCATTCAGCGAGAAACTGAATGGGCAAAACTCTATGACCGATTGGTCCAAAATAATTGCCCATACAATGAACGTACAGGCGAGCGAACTGGGAAGAAGTGGGTGATGGGTCGTGTCGCTGGGCAAATGATTGAAACCATGTATGCCTTACTCAAAACCGATGCTGAAGCTTTGAGCAAAGTTCGACCAGGCCAGGACCCTCCTCCTCCTGCTCTCTACGATCCCGAAATACATAGAAGACACCGAGAAGGCCATTACCGATCGTCGAAATCATCTCCGCGCCCTAACATCATTGTTCTTCAACCAAATCCACAGCAATAATTCCATAAGTCAGATTTTTCCACGTATCCTGGGCTTTCCTCCAGCACTTACGGCAGAAACCGTCTTTACGCCATTCCCCTTCTCGTCTTATACCCGTCTTATATCCGGGTATAAGAACAAAGACCCCCAGGCACGAAAGCTGGGGGCATCCTGGCACGGGTTTGGTGAAAATCCTGGCCTACACGGAAACTGATAGGAATAGTGGCCAAACTTTACTATTAGTGCTGCTATTGCAAACTGGCGTCGAGCGGGCATAGAAATGAATATACATTATCTCACTTTCAAGTAAACATAGTAACCATACAAAAAGCTTACATATTCGTGATTATCTATTTAGAAATTTGTCGTATAGTATGGATAAGTTCAATTTGATGTTGAACGTCACCGACGATTACCGCTTCTGCTAAAGTAAGTAGATCAAATTGCATATGATCTCTATGAACCAACGCAATAAGCCACTAGCATGTAAAACAAAGGAGAAAAAAACTCTATGAAAAAGCTATTCTTTATCGGATTAACCAGCCTGGTACTCACTATTGCTCTACTCTTCGGAACCTCATTCACGAGTTCGCTCTCTGCGCATGCGAGCAGCATTACACCTGCCCAAACAGTCAAATCTACCTCTACGAGTCAGCCAGCCAAACAAGATTCCAATACAAACAATCACAGCCAGAAAACGCTGAGCGCTCTTGATTATCTCAAGGCTCACCGTTCCGAGCTTGTCGCCGCTGTGGCAAAAGATCTCAAGCTCAGCAGCGATCAGCTGAATCGTCAGCTTCAAGGGGGCAAGAAAGTCACCGATATTGCCAGAGCGCAAAAGGTCTCCGAACAGCAGCTTCAGAAAGATCTCAAGCAGGATACCACCACTTTGCTGAACAAAGGCGTGAGCCAGGGCCAGGTCACTAAGGACGAGGCGAACAAGTTTGAAACAAACTTCAGCAAAAATGTCAATTCCATCTACACCCTCTTGCAGAGTAAATAAACGTACCCACACCGACAACAGACAATGCGGCGAGTCTCCCTCGCGAGAGGACTCGCCGCATCTTCCTTTTAGGGGTCCCGACATTTTTCCCCTGTGTTTTTCCCGCTAAGCAGGCAGCAATACCTGTATAAGAAGATGAAGAAGTATTTCAAGATGGGTGCTGAGTCGAGAAATACCAAGTAGCTGGCGTGGGCCCTCCATTTTGCGTAGCAAAACCTCTTTTTCCTATTTCTCTAGAGCCTAAAGAGATTTTCAAGGGCCTCATTTTCTTCTCAAATGCTTTTGGTGTTATCTATTTCCTCTCTTGCTTAGCGGGAAAAACACAGGGGAAAAGTGTCGGGACCCCAACCTATGCGTAGCAAGCAACATGAATCACCAAAAGCGAGCCAGATCCCAAAGGTTAGCACTTGCCCTGAAAAGTGTGCAACTCAACCATTGACGAGCTGAAAAAGCGCTCCAGATGCGGATGGTTGCGTGCAGAAATTGTAAATTTACAAGGCCGCCAAGAATTCTGGCAAATAACAGCTATAGAGAAATGTTGAGTCTATTTTTACACGTTCCTCTGAGGGCTAAACGTCTCCTTGATGTGCATTGGCCGATAGTCCTATGAAGAGGACGAGCGATTTCACCGATAGCTACATTGTATAGCTTGCTTGTTGCTCAAAGAGAGTCCATCATTTCAACAGAATTCTTGAGGTGAGGGCTGGTACGCAGCTTCGCCACCTGGGATGGAGACACATGAAAGGGACATTACCGCACTATGTCGAATACACCACAGATCAGGCGTCTCACTCCTGCGTTGAGTGAGACACTCTTCACGCTTCTTGAGACGCTTCCTGGTGCCTTATTTCTCATCGATGACGCTGCGACGATTGTGTATGCCAATGTGAGCGCGCAGACCATCACTGGAGCACCACGAGAGGACGTATTGGGCCAGCCCTTGTGGTGCTCTGCTCCCCACCTGGTGAGTACCTCGCTCTACCAGGCCGTCCAGAAGACCACACAGACCCGAGCACCAAGCGAAGTGGAGTATGTTTCTCCCGTGACCCAGACCTGGCTGCACGTGCAGCTCGCTCCGACCGTTGGCGGGCTCCTGTTGCATGTTCACGAGAAGAGAGAACCTTTGCCTCGCCGGGAGACGTTGTTGGAAAGTAATGAGGCACCGTTAGAAGATGCACAGATCCGACGCGAGGAGGTGATTGGCCAACCGTTTGCCGAACTCCCCTGGTGGTCCTTTGCTCCTGCGAGTCAACACCAATTACGCGCCGCCATCGCGCGAGCCAGCATGGGCGAAACGGTGCGTTTCGAGACCCTGTTTCACTCCAGGGAAGGGATGAACCTTCACTTTGAGGCAACGATCACTCCTCCCCACAGGGACGTGGACCACCACGTCAAGTACCTCGCCTATGTTGAGACCGACATCACCGAGCGCAAGCGCGCCGAAGCGCAAATCCATGCCCTGGTTGATACGATCCCCCAGTTTGTCTGGATCGCCAGACCCGATGGGTATGTCACCTACAACAATCAACGCTTGATCGACTATCTGGCGATGAGCCTCGAACAGGCCGAAGGTGATGGCTGGTTGGCAAGTGTGCATCCTGATGACTGGCAACGGGTATGGGTGGCGTGGCAGACCTCCATCCTCACAAGTGCACCTTATGAAGTGGAACTACGCTTACAAGATGGTACCAGCGGAGCGTATCGCTGGTTTCTGGTCCGATGCGTGCCGCAGAGAAATGCCCAGGGCGCGATCCTGCACTGGGTTGGTACCTGCACCGATATTGAGAACAAGAAACGAGCCGAACAGAAGCTCAAAGAAAGCGAGGAGAACTGGCGCGTGCTGGCCGAAACGGTGCCACAGTTGGTGTGGACGACGTCGCCAGATGGCCGTGTTGACTACTGTAATCAGCGCTTTCGTGAGGTGATGCAGGCCGATTTTGAGCAGGTACGGGACTATGGATGGCGTCAATATCTGCATCCTGAAGATGCTGAACGTGTGCTCACGCTTCGGCAACATTCGCTCACAACGGGTGAGCTCTTTGAGAGCGAACATCGTCTCAAGGACGGTCAAACTGGAGCCTATCGCTGGTTCTTAGCCCGCGGCATGCCGGTGCGCGACGAAGCAGGCCAGATCGTCAAGTGGTTTGGCACCTGTACCGACATCGACGAGCAGAAACAAACGGAACAAAGGCTGAAAGAGAGTGAAGAACAATTTCGGGTGTTGGCCGAAACAGTGCCACAGCTCGTGTGGGTGGCACGACCAGACGGTCAACACGAGTACATGAACCAGCACTGGTGTGACTACACCGGGTTCGCGTTAGAGAACGTACAAAGCGACCGATGGGCTCATCTCCAGTTCATCCATCCCGACGATCGTGAACGCAACAGAGCTCTCTGGCAGCATGCCCTGGAGACGGGAGACATGTTTGAGTATGAAGAGCGTCTCGGACATGCTCAGACCGGGGAATATCGCTGGTTCTTAGCCCGCGCGCTGCCGGTACGTGATGAAGCAGGCCAGATCGTCAAGTGGTTTGGCACCAGCACTGACATCGACGAGCAGAAGCGGATAGAAGAAGCCTTACGCCAGAGCAAGGAGCGCATCCGCGCCCTTATCGACTCCAATATTATAGTTTCGAGGGGGAGGAGGACGTGCTGGTGGAAGCCAATGATGCGTATCTTCAACGGAGGCAAATCGGCTCTTGTGCATCCTGCATATATGACGGGGCGCTTTATCCAAGAAGATCTGCAATACGATCAATCTGCTCGATTGCGGCGCTCCACGTAAAGAATACCAGCTCATCGGTGCCTATCTGCTCAAGGAGGTGCATGGTGTCCAGGAGCTGCTGCGTCGTCGTGAGCAGCGTCGCAGATTTGGCCGCGACGAAAGAAGGGAGCGTGGCATAGTAGTCAAGCAGATACTTCCGGCCCTCTTCCACCCCGTTCTTCTCAAGCGCAATATCGATCTGAGCAACGAGATGGGGCCTGCCAGCCCTGCCGGCTTCTTGCCACCTCTGCTCAACCGCGCGAAACGTTTGCTCAATCTGTTTGGTCTCGTTTGTCCCAGCAATGATGCCATCAGCAAAGCGCGCAACTCGTTGGATCGTACCCGCTGTGTACCCACCAAGCAGCAGCTTTGGTCCATGGGCCTGAGCAGGCTGAGGCCCAATTGGCCCCACGTTGGCGCAAACCGGTTGCCCGGCCCAGATGCGCTTCATCTGCTCCAGTTGCTCTTCCAGCCGTTTTCCGCGATGTTCATATGGCATTCCTGTCGCGAGGTAGTCATCTTCCCTTCCACCAAGCCCGATCCCAAGAGTAAGACGTCCCCTGGAAAGAAGATCCAGGGTCGCGCTCTCCTTGGCAAGAATGGTGGTATTGCGGACAAGAGAGATCAAGACTTCTGTCATCAGGCGAACGCGGGTTGTGAGCGCTGCGGCTGTCGCCAAGGTCACGAGTGGTTCAAAATTCGAGTAGACGATGCGATCCAGTACACCGAGGGTGGAAAAGGGGCCAGCGTCTACTCGTCTGACCCATTCCTCAAAATGGTCCGGTGACGTGATAGTTGGAGGAATGCTCAATCCGATCTTCATAAGCCTTCTGTTTCTCCTTCATTATGCAATCAGCGCCTCTGTCAGGCGAGAAACTCGGCGAGCGGGAAGGAGCGATGGCTACGAGGTGGAACCAGGTAGTTCTGCCGGTGGGTCGTGTTCAGGACCGAATTAATGCCTGCGCCGTGGGAGCGTGGGGAGAGTTTGAGTACTGTCCCATCGGGATAGTACCCATCCATCGCGAGCCGTGTGCGATTGAAGTTGCCAATCGTCGGCTGGAAGATGATAAAGTGCATGCCAGCAGCGGGTCTGGTGCTGAAGTGATCTCCGGTCGGGTCCGAGCTGTAGTGGAACGGATTGTCCACCGTATTGAAATCGCCGCGCGCGGAGACGGCTATCCCAGCCGGGTAGGTCTTCCCGTAGTTGGTGGTCGTCGGCGTGGTCTGGCGTACAATCGGTTGCATACTCCCACTATGACCGTAGGCCTGGTATTTCTGGACATCTTGAGCAATGCTGGAATCGCTCAACTCCGTTGGTGGATTCACCGTGAGCGTTCCCGAAGCGGTTGAGAGGCCAGGCCGGAACATCGCCCGGACGCGATCAGGAAACGTGGAGTAGTTCTGACTCCCACGCCCATACCAGGTTTCCAGATCTTCAAATAAGTGCGAGAGGTGCATAGTGGTTCCTTGTTTGAAATACCCGTTGGGCCATTGATCAGTCTGGCCCGGGATAGTCTCCAGACTTGGAATATTGTCGGGGGCCATATTCGCCTGTAACGTTGTGGTGAAGCCGAGGAAGACCTGCGCGTGAGGAGGAATAGACTCCGCGCCGGGAATTTTCGCCGCCAGAGCGACCTTGCGTGGCAGGCCCTGTTGTCCATAGAACCCTCCGCCGGTAGAGCCTCGGCGAATACTGGTCACCGTGAAGAGACTGCCCGCTTGGTTGCTGCCTGTCCCGAAGATGGTATTGGTGGCCGCCATGATATTGTCCAAGGAGTCGCTGCGGAGGATCACAACTACGTCATTCTGCTCCAGGCGCACCGGCCCAAAGCCAGCAGGTGGATGGTCGCTTGGGAACGTCATGGCCTCTTGGACCGCATACACCTTCTGTTTTTGTTTCTGAGACGTCGCCAAGTCAACCGGCAGATACTCCGGGTAGCGCGTTCCCGCCTTGAAAAAACTCGAAGATTTCCCCAAACTGGGGATGTAATGCTGGAAATAGGGGAGTCCCCAGGCGACCTGGATGGTCACTCCGTTGGAAGTAGCAGGCGAAAATTGCTGTTCCAGACCCCGAAGGACGGACTCCAAATGGTGCTGTGCCCCCTGCAAGGCTTTCGCATTTGCTGGGACTTTTATTTTCGCGGTAATGATATGATTGTGCAGGGGATGGAGCACCACCGGAGTCGTGTCAGGGCCACTACCGCTTAACCCTGCACTAGTAACGCTGGCGATGCGAGTACTCGGGACGATATACTGTTCTGGCGGCAAAGGCTGGGCGGCAGCGAAAGCAACCTGCTCGGGTTTTTGCGCAAGATTATCGATGAGCTCATAGAAGACACCGGCAGATGCCAGGGCCATGCTGAGGGTACGTCCCGCCTCCGCAAGGAACTCCCGTCGACTCATTCCCTGGCGGTGTCGCCCTACAAATGCATCATTATCGTTATTTGACACAAGCTATTTCCTTCTACTTGACTGTTAAACTCCCCCACCACTTTTTGTCTATCTACAGGAAGTATACAGTCATATACAAAGGCAACCGGTCAGGATCAGGAGAGTATATAAACTGCCCCTGCATCCCTGGCAAAGTTCTCTGGCTATGTTACAAAAACACTGGGAGAAAAAAATGAAAATGTCCTGCTCTACTTGTTGGGTGATATAGCCACTCCAAACAGTTCAGCACTATCCACCATCCTTTCTGAGGAATAGGACCAGAAACTGGCTTTGTAAGCAAATAATCTGTATTATTCATCAGGGCAATCGCATCTAATTAACCCCATCCAGAACGCGCAAAAGATACTGGTCGTTCCAGCCGGCTTTGAGACGCTTGGCATGGATGCCAACACGGGAAGAGCGTTCCTGACGCAACAAATTCAAGCTGATATGGCGGAGCACCGCGAGATTTTCGTCAGCATGACCAAGCCTGATGCGCGATTCATCTTCCCGAAAGGCGACCCAATGCAGGCTGTTTTCAATGCCCCAGTGGCTTCTGACCGCGGTGGCAAAGGTTTTGACTGACGAAAAACTGAGCAAGAAGTAGCGCGTTTCTTTGGTGGTCTTCTGCTCCATGCGTCGTTGTGCCCGTACGACCCCAATGCCTCGCAAGCCTTTCCACTGGTGTTCTGGGTCGAGATACGCCAGAATTTCCGGATCACTCAGCGTCCACTGTTCACGGATTTCCAATCGGCCGTGACCTTTCTCGACCTGTCGATCTGACTCCCAATATGGGCCAGCAAAGCCGTCTTTTTCCGCAAGAGCAAACGTTGCTTTCACCTCGTCAAACAGGTCCCCATGATTGTCTTTGAGAGCCAGAGCATAGTCGCCACCTTGCTCGATAATCTGCTCGGCAATCTTCGTTTGCGTTCCCATCGCATCAATAGTCACAATACAGCCCTTGAGCGTCAGTTGCTCTAAGAGCAGCGGGATGGCGGTCATCTCGTTGGACTTCTCTTCCGTTGCGAGTTGAGCCAATACCAGACGATTTTCGACCGCCCAGGCACTCACCAGGTGCAGTGCTTTTTTGCCTGCTGCTTGATCGTGCGAGCGGCGCAGCGTTTTGCCATCAATCGCGATCACTCCTTTGACTGTTTGGCTGATCCCTTGCGCCCATCGGATGAAACTTGCTTCAAACTGTTTGGGATCAATGAGGGCAAACACTCGCCCGAACGTATCGTGGGACGGAATTCCATTGGGCAAGTCCAGCCAATCCGTAAAAAAGGCCTTTTTGGCGTTCCCAAATTCCTCGATCTCACCCCAACCTTCTGCTCCACATAAGACTCCACAGATCACCAGAATGATGATATCTCGTAATCGATGCAGCTTGGTTCGCTCCATCCGAGGGTCTTCTACTTGCGCAAACAGGCTTTCCAGATCTCGTCGATCGTTCTCCTCCATCTCGTGGTCTCCCGCTTTTTTTGCTTATTTTATCACCTCCGCTTCTTTTCTTTTCTTGTCGTTGAGCTTATTTAGATGCGATTGCCCTGTATTATTCATCAACTTCGCGGGAGAGCCAGTATCATATGGTGAGGTGTCGAGTGGCCCCCTTCTCATATTTCTTGTCGCGTGAACACTCCGCCATGACACCTCCTCTCACCAGAGATGCACGTCAATCTCCTCTGACATCAAAAACAGGAAAAAAGAAGGTCCCCTGGTAGGACAAGGAAACAACAATTTGTGCGATTTCTGGAGGCTAGCGCACGCACTTCGTGAGGAAGCAACAACGCCTCTTCTTCGATCCTACAAAGCACAGATTGCTGTGAAGGATTTTCAAGAGTGGGACTCTCTCCACGCTGATGGTATCGTTGGAAGATAGACCTGGTACGCCCTCTACTTCTGCTAGCGCACTCAAAGGGAGGAGCATACCATATGGGCTTAGACTCATGTCCGGTCGTAACCTCACTCACGCGCATAAAAGCGCGTGCCTCGACAGCAACAACCTGGAGGCCTGCGTGGGACACACCCAGGTCACTGCCTCCTCCCCTTCTACCGCCCCTCACCCCAACAGCTCTAACTCGTCGCCTAGACATCGCCTCACGCTCACGCCAAGGGCATTGAGGATGTTCGTCATAGAGTGACGGTATTCAATATTGGGCAACCTGTCTTCGGTCGGACCAACAATGGAGCCTGCAACAGTGGAAAATACGAGGCAAATCGATTCCCTTCGCTAGCGTTGGTAGGGCAACTTGCGTTTATGTTCGATGACAAGATGGGTTATTTCCTCTAATTTTGCCTGTGACCAGACCGCGAAATGGTCCCAGGGGCTTGTTTGCCAGTCATCAACTGGGTGGGAGCCTGGCAACCAAGAGGGAATATCGATGAGCAGGTAGTCTGCCAGACCTAATACAAATGGTTCATAGAGCTTGCGCATCTCCGAGAGTTGTTGTTCCGCATCCTCCCGGCGAAACGTGAGGTTGAGTGCTCCCAGAGCATCTCCTAGGCGCAGGAAGTCTTCTGAGGAGAGGCGATTGTATGCAGACCGTCTTGGCGATGTGTGGTAAATTTGTGCCAGATCGACTGCTGTATGGCGAGCAATAGCGAAAAGGAAGCGAGCTGTGGGAATAGTGATCCCATCAAGGCCAACGAGGAGGAGCGCACAAATATCGAGCATAGTGGTGAGAGCTGCCAGCCAGGACTGCCGTTCATGCTGGGAGCGATAGTGGAGCAGAGCCGGGTAAGAGAGGTGGCTCTCCAGGATATCGGCACACCAGAGTTCCCATGTGTGGAGCACGTCGCCCATCTCTTCCTCGTTTGCCTGCATGTTGTGCTGGCGGTGGAGCCACTCTATGGCGTGAGGGGGTGAGCCAGCATGGGCATCCAGCAGGGTGATCTGGGCTTCGCGCCGTGAAAATGCCTGGTAGACGACGGGAACATAGCCAATGATGAGTGCCAGGAAACCGAAGCCTATTCCAGCCTCGGTCACCGCGAGAAAGCGGGTGAATACTGTAGCCGGCTTGACATCACCCAGGCCGAGGGTAAAAAAGGTGGACCCACTCATGTAAAGGTAGGTTTCGAACGTGGCAATTTTCTCTGGTGCGATAATAGGTGATGAGAAACCCCATTGAATCAGCGCAAATGACACGATTAATCCTACCGCCCAGGAAGCAAGCATAAACAGCAGTAACAGCGGACCAAAATAGCTGAGGTAGACCTCGCGCATGCCGGGAGAGCGCAGCAAGCGTGCAACCGGGACCCATCCTCTCCAGAGACCATTGTGGATGAAGAGCGAGAGCTTGAGTCTACGTTTGATTCTGCGTGGCAGAACCATCGTTTCAAAACTATCGAACAAAATACTCAACAGCAAGAACAGCCCAAGAAGAACTGCCAAGATACGCATTGCCTGTTCCTTTCTCGCCTGCGACTTTTGCTTCCGAGCGCCTGGAAACTTGCTTGTCTTCTCTCTCTAGTCTAGCAAATGGGCAGTTTTTTGGGGTATTCCACTATTTTCATTTGAACTTTGAGTCAAATTCCCTGAACCGTGCCCAACCGTTACTCAGTGATGAAGGACTTGACAACCGACCTATGAACTAGGTATAGTTGTGGTAGCGCTTCCACATCGTGATCATAGAATGCGAGATAACGTCCAGGTGGTTGCGTGAAAATAAAAACATGCGTCGGGCTCTGGAATGTGTCCAGCGCATAGTGAGAGGTGAGAGAAAAAGAAGATATTTCGTGGATGACGCTCATAGGGTTCCTTTTCTCTGACAAAAGTGGGTGCAATTCATTTTTGTGGGAATCGTAGGCTAGAGAATGAGAGGGAATATGGGAATATTTGGAGCAATTGAACAGAGGCTCTTTTTCACACGGGGTATCCTCTTTTTTTGCATGGTGTGGTAGCGCTTCCATCTACTTCGGAGAATTGCAGGTGAAATATATGGCCACGATCAAAGATGTGGCACAACGGGCTGGTCTGGGTGTGGGAACGGTCTCGCGTGTCCTAAATGGCTCAGGGTATGTGAGTGATGAGGCGCGGCAAAGGGTACTGGATGCGGTTCGCGACCTGAATTATGTGCCGAATGCTCAGGCGCGCGCGTTGATGACCAGGCGCACAATGACCCTGGGAGTGGCGTTACCAGATTTAACCAATCCCTACTTTCCTCGCCTGGTTCGCGGGATCGAGGATGAGGCCCAGCGCCATGGCTACACGGTGATTTTGCTGGAGACCGACTGGCAACCTGCCAATGAGCGGCGGGCGATAGATATTCTTCGGCGGCAATCGGTGGACGGTGCCATTCTTGTAGATGTCACACTTAGCGATCTCCTGACCAATATATTGATAGCAGCAAATACTCCTGTGGTGCTTATCGGTAGGGGGGCCGAGCGGCAGGATGTACCGCAAATTACCGTCAATAACTATAAAGGTGCGACGGAAGCGATGCAGTGGATGTTTAGCAAGGGGCATCGCCGAATTGGCTTTCTTGCTGGGCCGGAGCATGCGGTGTCCGCGAAGCAACGCTTGCGTGCATACCTGGATTTTATGGGATGGGAAGCTGTTTTAGTAGATGATTGGGAGAAGCATCCCGAATTACCCATTGCTCAAGCTGATTACTCTTTTGAAAGGGGCCGCGAGGCAACAGAACAGCTTTTACAAAAGTATCCCGATCTCACCTGTATCTTTGGCGTCAATGATATGGCTGCGCTCGGTGCTTTGGCTTATCTCGCAGCTCAGAGCATCAGTGTTCCTGATACGTTAGCAGTGATCGGCTTCGATGATGTTTTAATGGCTTCCCTGGTACATCCACCGCTCACCACGATGCACCAGCCAGTCTACGACATGGGCGTCGCGGGGGCACGCCTACTCATCGAACGTATCAAAAATGCTGAGTGTGAAGGTCAACGACTCGTGTTTGACCCTGTTCTTGTCGTGCGTCAGTCCTGTTAGCCTGTTTTCTCTTTGGGAAAGGTTTTGCTTATGCAACCACATATAAAACCAGTGTTCAGTCAGAGATTGTCCTGAATGGGTCAGAGGGAGGCATTGCCATACAGATATATGTAGATAACAAACATGATCTGGTCACAGGCAAGAAGCTTTTATCTCTCGCAAAGAGCAACAACGATGGATCTGCCCATCCTCTGCTCAACTATCATGTTTGCATTTAAAAGAAAAAAGGATCAACTTGATGGAATATAGACAACTTGGCGGTTCCGGTCTGAAGGTTTCTGCACTGAGCTTTGGGACGGCTACCTTTGGTGGCGGAAACGCTTTCTTTAGCGCCTGGGGGAATACCGATGTGGCTGAGGCAAGCCGTATGGTTGACATCTGCCTGGAGGCGGGTGTTAACCTGTTTGATACGGCAGATGTTTACTCTGGAGGACTCTCAGAAGAAACTCTCGGCAAAGCGATTGCAGGACGACGAGATCAGCTCCTTCTCTCAACGAAGGCAACATTCCGCATGGGCAATGGGCCAAACGAGCTTGGTTCCTCACGCTATCATCTGATCCAGGCCTGTGAGGAGAGTCTGCGCAGACTGAATACCGATCATATCGATATCTACACGCTGCATGGCTTCGATGCGCTCACCCCTGTTGAGGAGACGCTGCGGACCCTCGATACCCTGGTCCAGAGCGGCAAGGTACGCTACGTCGCCTGTTCCAACTTCTCCGGCTGGCACCTGATGAAGTCCCTTGCCACTGCGCAGACCTACGGCTGGACGCGTTATGTCGCCCACCAGGCTTTTTACTCCCTGGTCGGACGTGAGTACGAATGGGAACTTATGCCGCTCGCCCTTGACCAGAAGGTTGGGACCATTGTCTGGAGTCCTCTGGCCGCAGGGGTGCTCTCGGGAAAGATCCGCCGCAACCAGCCAGCCCCTGAGGGCAGTCGAGTGCAGCAGATTGGCTCAGAGGGATCGCGTCTCTCTGATGAGAAGGTGTACGAGATCGTGGACGCACTCGACGCCATAGCCGAAGAGACGGGCAAATCAGTAGCTCAGATCGCCCTGAACTGGTTGTTGCAGCGTCCCACTGTAGCAAGCGTCATCGTTGGTGCTCGCAACGAGGAGCAGCTCACACACAATCTTGGCGCCGTTGGCTGGAATCTCACTGCTGAGCAGGTTGAGAAGCTCGATAAGGCCAGCGAGATCCCTACCATCTATCCTTACTGGCATCAACGGCCTTTCGCTGAACGCAATCCTTTAGCTGTCCCCGCTTATAAAGAGCGATAAGAAAAGAGTGCCGGGAGATTGCGTTCTTTTTCCAGTTGTGTTGCAAAATGTTGAAAACACATCAAAGTCAAAACACTGAATTACAGCGTAAAGAAGCGTCTTGTAAGAAAATGCGCGGCTTTTGAGCGTTTTCCTTTCATAAGATTGAGGAACGAAATATATGAGTCAGAGATTAAACGGATCTGTTTGCTTGATTACAGGAGCCAGCGCAGGTATTGGCAAAGCATGTGCCCTGGCCCTGGCCAAAGAAGGAGCCAGTCTTGTGCTGATTGCACGTCGCAAGCAGCGACTCGACGAGCTTGTGGAGATGATCCAATCCTCAGGGGGGCAAGCCGTAGCGGTGGTCGGGGATGTTCGAGAAGAGGAAACGGCTCGGCGTGCCATTCTGGCGGCAAAAGAGCACTTCGGGGCGGCCCATATCCTGATCAACAATGCCGGGATGGGAAACTACAAACAACTGATCGACACCAGCGCTGAAGAATACGACGAGATGATGGATGTCAATGTGCGTTCTACATTTCTCTTTACCCGCCACATCGTCCCTCTGATGATCGAACAACGGTCAGGCACCATTCTGATGATCTCGTCGATGGCTGGCATTTATGGCTTCGCGGGTGAAGCGGTGTACTGTGCAACAAAATTTGCGCAGGTTGGGTTCGCACAGGCTCTGGACAAAGAATTACGTCCTCATGGCATCAAGGTAGGGGTGATTTGCCCTGGTGGAGTCAAGACGGAATTTGCACTGGGGAAGGGACGTACACCAGAAGGGGTCGCACAATCAGGCATGCTTGACCCGGAGGATGTTGCTTCGGCAGTTCTCCTGGCCTGCACGCAGCCTGCTCACTCACGCGTCATCGAAATTCAGATGCGCACCATGGCTGAACCCCTTACCTGAAATGAGAATCAGTCGCTATTCGCTAGATCAAACTGAACAAGCTCTCCTGGCGGCGAAAAACGACCCGTGCACCATCAAGCCATTAGTCATACCAGACTACATTGACGATAAATAAGCCTGGAGCACTTCTTGCGGATTCTTTTGGGTATTGTCAACTTAAAAAATTTTGTTGATGAGCTTTCACCACTTCAATGCCACATCAGCCAGACTTCTCTAGCAATCAAGGCAAGAAAAAGGGTGCAATCCTCACTTTGAAGTCTGTTTCTCTTCTATAGGCTCTACAATTTCAATTAAGTTGACAGTACCCTTTTTTCTCAGTTACTTTTGCTTTCCCAATGTTGACCCCAGGCTTTCATCGCATAAATAGCTGGGCGGAGTTCATTTCCTTTTTCAGTCAAGGCATATTCAACCATTGGAGGGGTTGTAGGGTAAACGGTGCGCTGAATAATACCATTGTCTTCAAGATGGCGAAGCGTTGCCGCTAACGACTTCGGACTAATTCGTTGAATCGAACGTTTGAGTTCGCCATATCTTTTTGCTTCATGGAACAGTTCTCGTATTACCAGAAAAGACCATTTACCACCAATAGCGTCCAGTGCCTTTTCAATCGAACAGACTTCACATTCGTTTTCCTGAATGACCCACGTGCTCTTTTCTTTTAAGACCATCTGCTTTCCTCTCCCTATCTAGTAACCATGAGATACTACATTTCCAGAAGTAACTCGCTCTATTTTACAGGGTATGGCATGAACGAGCAAGATATCTTATTTCCATTGATGGGAATGCGCACCTCTCTCCAACATCTGCTCGTGGACGACTACTTCAGCTGTCAGATTGCCGCCTACAGTGGCAAGTGGGGAAGCGAGTGGGATGCAGCACTAGAACCGGGTCAAGGAGCCTTGCCCTTTCGTCCCCGCTTGATGGTGACATCCCTCACTTCTGCACATACAAGAGAGAAAATTTCCTTACGATCGCACCTATGGTGCCGTCTGTGGCAGGGGGAGAAATGGGGGAGCATCGTCTCTCCCCTGCCACAGGCGGCAGCGTTTCAGATGAAGTGTGTCAATTCACTGGTAACCTTGAGGTAAGTATGTGCAACGAAAGTGCGTACTGTTCAATTACTCAATAGTCGTTTATCATTTCCTCACTGCTTACAGGAAGACAAGAGCACCTCAGGTCCATCATAGCCGATGAACCTCTCATGTATCATCGTGTCACGACAAGAAATAGTGTGAAGAAGGTACACTCATGCAAAAAAAACGCTTCGGAAAAACTGATATACAGATTACGCCTATTGGCCTGGGAGCTTGGGCAATTGGTGGCCCATGGAAAGCTGGCTGGGGCCCACAAGATGACCATGAATCAGAGGATACCATCAAGCGTGCACTGGATCTGGGCATCAACTGGATTGACACCGCTGCCGCTTATGGTCTAGGCCATTCCGAAGAGGTTGTAGGGAGAGCGATTAAGGGACGTTCACGTCCCTATATCTTCACCAAGTGCTCTCTGGTTTGGGGAGAAAACAATGAAGAGAGAGGAGTGACCAATAGCCTCAAAGCAGCGTCGATCAAACGTGAGGTTGAGGACAGCTTGCGACGACTCGACATTGATGTGATCGACCTTTACCAGATTCACTGGCCTATTCCTGATCCCGACATTGAAGAGGGCTGGAGCACACTCGCCGAACTAAAAAAAGAAGGCAAAGTACGCCATATTGGTGTTTCCAACTTCTCCGTCGAGCAGATGCAACGCGCTGAGAAAATCGCACCTGTCGAAACGCTTCAGCCACGTTACTCTCTAGTCCACCCTGATGTGGAGAAAGAAATTTTACCTTATTGTGGACAACATGATATTGGAGTCATCGTCTATTCACCAATGGCTTCTGGTTTGCTGACGGGGGCAATGAGCAAGAAGCGCATGAATCAGCTGGCAGAGGATGACTGGCGCAAAACACATCCTGACTTCACGGGCACAAATCTTGAGCATAATCTCCAGATAGCTGCGTTACTGGACCTCATTGGTAAAGAGCACAATGTCACAGCCGGTACCGTTGCTATAGCCTGGACGCTAAGCAATCCCACCGTTACCGCCGCCATTGTTGGTGCACGCCGCCCTCAGCAGATTGCAGAACTGGCTGCAGCCGCCGGCTTCCATTTGAGCGAGAATGAGCTTCAGCTGATCACCAGTTTTGTTACTGCACATCCTAAGGATGTAAACGCCTAATAATACTCGCCTCTAGCTGTTAGCGGCCTGCGATTGCAGGACGACGAGATCAGCTCCTTCTCTCAACGAAGGCAACATTCCGCATGGGCAATGGGCCAAACGAGCTTGGTTCCTCACGCTATCATCTGATCCGGGCCTGTGAGGAGAGTCTGCGCAGACTGAATACCGATCATATCGATATCTACACGCTGCATGGCTTCGATGCGCTCACCCCTGTTGAGGAGACGCTGCGGACCCTCGATACCCTGGTCCAGAGCGGCAAGGTACGCTACGTCGCCTGTTCCAATTTCTCCGGCTGGCACCTGATGAAGTCTCTTGCCACTGCGCAGACCTACGGCTGGACGCGTTATGTCGCTCACCAGGCTTTTTACTCCCTGGTCGGACGTGAGTACGAATGGGAACTTATGCCGCTCGCCCTTGACCAGAAGGTTGGGACCATTGTCTGGAGTCCTCTGGCCGCAGGGGTGCTCTCGGGAAAGATCCGCCGCAACCAGCCAGCCCCTGAGAGCAGTCGAGTGCAGCAGATTGGCTCAGAGGGGTCGCGTCTCTCTAATGAGAAGGTGTACGAGATCGTGGACGCACTCGACGCCATAGCCGAAGAGACGGGCAAATCAGTAGCTCAGATCGCCCTGAACTGGTTGTTGCAGCGTCCCACTGTAGCAAGCGTCATCGTTGGTGCTCGCAACGAGGAGCAGCTCACACACAATCTTGGCGCGGTCGGCTGGAATCTCACTGCTGAGCAGGTTGAGAAGCTCGACAAGGCCAGCGAGATCCCTACAATCTATCCTTACTGGCATCAACGGCCTTTCGCTGAGCGCAATCCTTTAGCTGTCCCCGCTTATCAAGAGCGATAAGAAAAGAGCGCCGGAGATTGCGTTCTTTTTCCAGTTGTGTTGCAAAATGTTGAAAACACATCAAAGCCAAGCGCTGAATTGCAGCGTAAAGAAACGCCTTGGAGGAATGCCATAGGAACTATGCTCGCGCTCGTTCCAGCCCACGCCAATACCAAAGTCCAGGCGTCCATTAGAGATGATATCCATAGTAGGGATAGTACAAGGATTCGTACAAAAATGGGCCATTTCGCTGGAGCATTTGGTGAAGGTCTATGAAGCCCGCTGGTAATTGCGCTGAATGATCGACGCGATGGTCCTCAGCTCGTAAGTAGGGATCACAACATTTTTCCGCACCATTTTCCTCAGCAATTCATGGTGCGGAAATCCCTCATTTCATGATCTTCTTTACAGATTGGCATCGGTTGTTTCCAGATGAGCGACCATTGGTTCCTGGCCAGTGCGCACAATAACCCGTTGTGAAGGAATGCCTCTAGCGTTCACTTCTTTGTGCGGCACAAAGGGGTGGCACATAGATGAAATCGCCCGGTGGGAAGAGCACGGGCACTTTTCGTCCTCCTTTATTTTATGCCATGTAGGTTATCATTGATAGCCTGCTGCGCGCTATCCGCCGGTTCTAGGTTGACGACAATCGGCTCCTGGCCGGTACGTGCAATAACCCACTGCGAGGGGATGTCTCCAACATTCATCTCTTTGTGCGGCACAAAGGGCGGCACGTAAATGAAATCGCCCGCTTCGGCATCGGCCTGGAACTCCAGATTATCGCCCCAGACCATCTGAATGCCCCCAGTGGCGACATAAATGACGGTCTCCTGCTCACCATGATGGTGTTTGCCAGTTCCGACGTGGGCCTGTACATTTGTGACGCCTGCCCATATTCCCTTGGTATCAGCTAACTGCTTGGAAACCGCTGAGATGCGCCGCATTCCGGCTGTCTGTGGTGTATCGCTATCAAACTGGTCGGGCTTGATTACACGCACTGCCTTTTCCCAGGATGGTTGTTCGGTATACTGTCAGTACCCTACGGCTAAAGCCGAGGGCTTGGAGTTGTGTCTGAACTCCACCTCAATCCAGCATACCGTTTCAGGCGTGCTGCTTTGGCTTCAACGTCCGACACATCAGGGCGTACTGACAAGAGGCCCGTTCCTATCCAGTCTTGCCGGAGAAGAAGCGTTCGCATCGCAATGTTTCTTGCACCAACCAGATCGGCATGGAGCGTGTACTGACAATTCTGACAGACGAAGAGCAATCCTTTGTTGGGTCTATTCTCTTTGCAGGTGTGCCCACATTTGGGGCACGCTTGCGAGGTGTAGTTGGCATCGACCTTGATTGCCATACTTCGATGTAAGAGCGCTTTATAGGCAATCATGCTATGCAACTCAGCGAAGGACCATTTGGAGAAGGCACGATTGGCTTTTCGCTGTTTTGCATTTTTGCCTTTGCGTCGTTTGGTCCGTTCTCGAATGTCTGTCAGATGCTCCAGTCCAATCAAGCTTTGAGGGTGCTGTAGGACAATCCGTTTACTCACGACATGATTGGTATTCTGCTTCAACCGTCTCTCTCGTCCACTGATGGCAACGAGCCTTCTTGTCGCTGAACGAGTGCCTTTCTTTTGCAGACGTTTTCTCAGTCGTGCGTAGTGGTTTGCCTTGGGACAATCTGTTTGCCTGAATGGAAGGTGCAATCGCCTTGCATCGTCGCCGTGACGGCAAGGTATCGCATCCCCACATCCACGCCAACGACTTGCTTGTGCGTTTCAGGTGTAGGATCAGCCGTCTCAATTTCAAGAGAGACAAGGAGGTAAAATTGTTTCTTGGGCTTGTCATACCAGAGTTTCGATGCACCAATCTCCGCTCCACGCTGGATTAATGCCACATGCTTATTGTAGCCAGTATAGGGCACGATAACACGCCCCTCAAGGGTCAGGATGCTCACCTGCTGCTCTTTCTTGAAGGTGTAGTCTTTCTTGTACTGATAGGTCAACGTGGGGGAGATGAACTTGGGAGCCTTATCAAGCCCTTTGTAGCGTTTCTTGGTCTTACCTTCCTTACGATGAACAGCATTGTGCTTCACCTTTGTCCAGAGGGTTTTATACGAGGCTGCAACTTGGCGAGGAACAGAACAGGCCATTTGCGAAGGCAGATGAAAACGGAGGCGGATCTCTTCGTAGGTGGCATCTTGCAAACGAACAGCATTGCTCATCTTGCCATGCGCAAAGGCGTACTGGCTCACATAGTTGAGAGCATCACGATACGCCAGTTGCGTTGTACGTAATGCCTTGAATTGCTCGGGCGTTGTATTCAATTTGAGTTTCGCTGTTAATACCGTTTTCATACGCTAAATTATACCATAGTTTTCATCTGCCTGTCAACAATACATGAGCAGATGAGAGAATGTCTACGGCGTATTCCACCCAAGCCACCGACAAAGGAACGCCGCATTCCTCCCCATGCCTGAAAGGGCAGGGGCATCCTGCGGCGTTTTGGGTGAACTCATATCTCAACTTCTTCTCCTTTGCTGATTTCACACGCCGTCTGATATGAAACGATTACTGCCTGCTCGATGGGTATGGGGGCGTATTCTCAGGGTGCGTAAGAGATATCAGCGAAGGCTTCCATAAACTGGATGATGGCTGAAGCATCTTCTTCACCATAGCCTGGCATCGCAGCCGCGGCTATTTGCTGTGCGACTGCCGTCATTGGCAGCGGCGCGGATACCTCAAAGGCCTCATTGAGCATGAGCTGAAGGTCCTTGGACATCAAGGCCAGGGCAAAATCGGCTCCATACTCCCGCTGCCGTGCGTGCTCCAGGTCGGCTTGTTGACGAGGAGAGACCACCGCTGTCTGCTTGAGAACATCGATGAGTTGTTCTCTTTCAAGTCCGGCCTTTTCTCCGAGCACGAGCGCTTCCGCCAGCGCCTGCCTGCCCAGGCCCAGCAGCAGATTGACCACCAGCTTCATGGTTGTCCCTTTTCCGCTTGAGCCCAGATAGATGCTCTGCTTTCCCAGCACATCAAGGATGGGTTTGCAGCGCTCATACGTCTGCCGCTCGCCACCCACAAAGATGACCAGGCTTCCTTGCTCGACTTGAGGCACGCTACCAGAGACAGCCGCGTCGATCATCGGCACACCCACAACTTTCGCGGCCTGGAAAAGATGGCGCGAAGTCTGCGGGGCAACGGTGCTCATATCGATGATCGCTGACAAGGCATGCGCTCCCGCCAGCGCTCCATCTGGCGCCAGCATGACGGCTTCCAGAGCGCAGTCATTCGTGACACAGGAGATGATGACGTCGCAACTGGCAGCCAGCTCTCTGGGTGTCTGGGCCACCAGCGCCCCGAGTTGGCCCATGGCTTGTGCCCGCTCCGCTGTACGATCATAGACCGTCAGGTGATAGCCCGCATGTAGCAGCCTGGGCACCATATGACTGCCCATATGCCCTATGCCGATAAAGCCGATGTTCTGCCTGGAATGCTTCGTTCCCGCCATTGTTCAGTTCCTCCATTTCTTCTGTTTGCACGAGAAAACCTATTCATATCCTCTGGTCTACACTACTTTACCCTAAAAGTGTACCTGACCTATGGAACAGAGCCTTCTAACCACGGCCTGACAAGAGCGGGGTTCTAACATTTTTCTCAGCATTTTTCTTGAAGGTCCTTTTTTATTTTCAAGGTTCAACTATATCCTAGATGGAGAGCGGTTTTGCAGGCAGTCAATGGTTGTGCTGCTCAGGCCATTTACCACAATAGCTCCTAATGGAGGGTCATTCCATGGTTTCGTGCAAGGATTCTTGCACGAAACCATGGAATGACCCTAAGATATGCCTCAGACGAGAGACACAATTGCGCCTGATGCCAGGCGTTATTGGCGTAGCCCTTGAAGTTCCAGAGGGGGCGTGCGTCCTGTGACTGGTTCGGTCTGCGGCATCTCAGGCGCGGACAAGAAGCTGGTACTTTCCAGAAGGCAGAGAAAGGCGGGCTGCCCAGAAACACCAGATCCAGCGATCCGTCTTTTCCCGGATCGTCGCAGGTATCCAGGTGGCTCCTCGATCAATAGAAAGCTCGACGCGCTCGACTGGCGCCTCTTACACTGAAGCGGTCTTCATTTTGCATCTTTTTCTCCTTTCACGACGCGGTACACTAGGGAGCAACCCCTGATCTCTCCTTCTCTCCCTGACACTTTTTTTGAAAGGGGAAGAGAGGTAACAAGATAACCAAGAGGGGAAAGAGGCAACAATAGAGGCATCATCAGATCAGATCGCAGCGATCGTAGAGAAAGAAGGATGACGAATGTCTCACGAGATCGTTCTCACAAGCAGAACAAAAATGATGCGAAGGAGAACGATCTCAATGAGGGCATTTACTCCATTATGTCGAGCCTGGTATGAGCAAGTCAAGGCATTTTTTATAAGGTTGCATGGACATCAAAGTAAGACCTTAGCGCTTTTTGTGTTAGGAGCCATCAGGGCAGAAAGCATCGTGATCCAGCGCGTGGCAGAAGCATTATTGGCGGAAAGTCATGCCAAAGCAAGCAGCATTGAGCGAAGATTGGAGCGGTTTTTGAGTAATGACCGTATCAAAACAGAAGAAACGTGGAATGACCTTTTAGAGGAAGTGATGCCCTTTTTTCGGGAGAAGCCGATCCATTTGGTGATTGATCTGACCTCGTATGAAGAGCATGCGCAGGTCATTTATATCGGCCTGTTGCAGCAATCACGTGTTTTGCCGCTTGTCTGAAAAGTCATGCCAGGCCAACAGCAATGGGAGCAAAGACTCTGGGATGGTGTTGAGGAACTCTTCAAACGACTGGCTCCTCACATTGGCCACGCCGACTGTACCATCATCGGAGATAGTGCCTTTGGCTGCTTTCCAATGGTGAGCTTGTGTCAGAAATATGGCTGGCATTATCTCTTTCGGATCTGTGCCGATCATACCTGTGAGCATTGGTCAGCGCAAGGGCGACTCTTACCCACCTGCCCGGTGGCAGATCTCGTGGATCGGCCCGGAAAGCGGTTTTATGGGCCTGCTCGTTTATGGCAAGAGGATCACATTGAGACGAATCTGAGCGCGTGTTGGGCCCAAGGAGAAGAAGAAGCACTCCTGATCATTTCTGATCTGCCCGCATGTCGCAAGCGGATTACGCACTATCGATGGCGCTGGAGAGTCGAGTCAACGTTTCAAGATCTCAAAAGCCGCGGATGGGATTGGGAAGAGAGCCATGTCCGTCGTCTGGATCGGCTAGATCGCATGCTATTCGTGCTCTTTTTGCTGGTCTGGTGGTTGGCGCATCTCGCGGCCTCGTGTCTTCATCATGGGAGGCGAGATCGGTATGATCGTCATGGGAGGCGTGACAAAGGCATGTTTCGTCTTGGAAGACTCTACCTCTTAGATATTGAGCGCAGAAACCCTTCTGGTGGAAATCTTAGACAGTGTTTACTCTTTCGGAAATGCGATGATGAATGGCTGTTTTCTCTTCGATTTTAACCTATGCATCTCAAGGTGTCTCTGCTCTTGAATGTATTATATGCTCATCAAAAGGTGTCAGGGAGAGAAGTGGCTGGCCCTATAGGTATCCATTCACCTCCCCGATACCGAAAATGATGACACACAGGCCCTCTAGCTGGTGAGCCTACAGGGCCTTTCTTTTATTCATTGAACACCTCTGAACATAGCATCAGTTGTGTATATTGGTTGCATCCTCTTCGTGTTTTTTCTCATCATTTCCCTAGCGATTGTGGATTTCTTTACAGCGAGACATCACTTCCGTCAAGGAGTTCGCCTGCGTGTGCTCATAGTGCTGGTATCCTTTGGCTTTCTAGCAGTCCTTTACTTTCTCACTGCGCCTCCCCCAGGCTTTATCTGCCTTTAAGAGGCCATTGAAGAAATTGAGGAGCGAAAGAGCGCCTTCATCAACTCTAGATACTCGTTTTTCATTTTCATATTACTTCATGCACGACAGGAAAAGCGTCAGTGAGAGAACTGATCTCTCCCTGCAAGGGCAGGGCTGGCCTGAGAAGAGGGTTTCACCATGCTTCTCGCTTGGGAGGATCAGCTGGTTTTGTGAGACACGTTTGTCCCGTTTTTTCGCTAAAATGCTCCCCACCCGACTCCATGCAAGATCATCTCGATGGCGCTGACGAGCAACACCAACAAGAAGATCAGCCGAAGCAGTTTGTTGCTGATGCTCGCGAGCAGGCGTGCTCCGACCAGCGCGCCAACGAGAATGCCCAGCGCGACCGGAGCCGCGATCAGCGGGGGAATGTCCCCACGCGAGAAATAGATGCCCGCACTGGCCGCCGCCGTGACCCCAATCATAAAATTGGAGGTCGTCGTACTGACCTTGATCGGCAACCGCATCAAGGAGTCCAGCGCGATGACCTTAAAGGTTCCGCTGCCAATGCCCAGGAGCCCTGAGATCAGGCCAGCAACGTACATCATAGCCAGTCCCCAGGGAGTGCGGGTTACCTGATACGCCATATCCTTCCCCAGTTTGTGGTCAGGGTAGATACTGGAAAGATGCAACCAGGTTGCCAGGTGATCGTTTTTCACCCCCTGAGGAGTGTCTTCGCCGATTTCGACCACCAACGGCGCGGCAGAAAGCAAGAGAATGACTCCAAAGATGATGTTCAGCAAATTGGGAGCTAGCACACCGGCGAGAAACGCCCCACTGATCGCTCCGATCGTGGTGGCAATCTCCAGAAACATCCCAATGCGCAGATTGGTGAGGCGATCGCGTACATAGGCTGCTGCCGCGCCGCTGGAGGTCGCGATGACCGAGATGATGCTCGCGCCAATGGCAAACGTGACGGGCAGTTTAAAGATCAGGATGAGCAGCGGCACGATTAGCACGCCACCGCCGAGACCCACCAGCGAGCCGAGTAAACCTGCGGCGATCGACGCCAGGAAAATCAGCACGGGAGCCAGCGCGGAAAACTGTATCCCTCCAGTCAGCGCGGCGTGTTGCCCGGAACTCCAGGTGCCCACACCAAAGATACTGAACAGCAAAATAGCCAGCACTAGACAGGTAATGACCACATAGGTGCGATCACGTTCTACCGCAAACATCACGATCGAGACCGCTACGCGTAAAACAGGTGTGGCAATCAACAACAGTAAGCCCAGCGTGATAATCCCCTGGGGATGCCATTGAGCCAGGCTGGCTACCAGCGCGGAACCGGTGAACGGAAAGACCAGTAAACGCTCTGGAGAAAGCCCCCCTGGTCGAGTGGGAAGCAGAATAATCCCAACCAGCATCACCGCAGCGCTGATCAACACACCGCCTTGCAGAACCCAGCCAATTAGAGCAGTCGCCCAGGCATATGGGTAAGGTATTGGCTCCTGCTGGTGTTCAGATGGGTCTGAGCCCTGCTGATTCCCACCAGAAATCTGGTGCGCCGAGAAAAAGGAACGCAGGTGTTGTATCACTCGAACCTCCCCAAAAACCTTCCGATTCTTCCATTTTTGACCAGGGGATCTTCTTGAGACACGTTTGTGTATGACTCGGATGATCCTGTTCTTCTTCAAGAGAGATTATTACCGCACATAATGACAATTTATGATTTGCATTGAATCATAGCCTGTTGGAATAATACAAGAGCAAGCTGTAAATTTTTGCACATATGGCTGCCTCCTTCTCTTTTCAGTGTGAGCGTGTAGACAACCTGTACATTGCAGATAAAGCGCGAGATGTGTGACCTCCTGACCACCAGAATTACCAATGAAGGCGTACAATCATTCGCTTCTAGAGCCATATTTCCACACTGCAATGGTTGAGCTTCTCAACATTTGGCTCTGCCCATGGGATGTGAAACGAGCTTACAGTAAGCAGGCGATATTGTTTGAGTCGGCTTTACAAGCCACTTCGGTCTTATCGCTTGCTTGTTGGAGAGGTGCGTGGAAATTACGCTTCATCGCCGAAGCGCGATGGCGACGAAGGGCGGTCCAAGCCACTTTATTTTGTTTAAACGTACATCTCGTTGCACATCCCGTGGGCAGAACCACATGGTAGATCATTTACCATTTCTGCCTGTCGTTTCGCCTGGCGCTCGCGTTCATAAACCTCCAGGCGCTCTTGCCGCTCACGTTCCTCCTGTAATTGTGCCTCGCGTTCGCGGCGTCGACGTTCCCATTCCTCATGTTCGCGTCGTTGGCGTTCCTCTTTATTCTCCTTGAAACATTGGATGCACATTTTCATCCGCCCATCAGCCCCGTTTTTTGTGCGATAAAATTCAATGAGGTTTTTCTCTTTGCTGCACTGCGCACATGCCTTCTTGCCTTGTAGCTCCTCAACTTGCTCCATGCCCTTCTCCCGTGTTTTCACCGTCCAGGTCGAAATGAGAGGAGGGGGCTGCTGACGGGGAGACGTTACCAGTTTGCTGGCTCCCATTCTCTCTCAATCCATAAGATACACAAACAGATCGTAGGATTTGGCTGCAGGATTATGGTAAATCTCGTGACCAGAGAAGCGAAAAACCTGAAAACCATTTCACTGTAATATTCTATCCCTCGCTCTATCGTTCGAGAATAAAGCTCTACATGAGTAAGGCGGAAACCCTTGAATGACAAAGCCAGGAAGAGAAAAAGGACATGGAAGCAAAATCGTTACCTCCCACCAGCAGAATGGTTTATGCGTTTCATGGCTCGATTGGTCTGGCAGATGATTCGCGTAAATCGGGTGGCACGTCTCTTGCTCTCATCAACTATTCTTCTTGTTGGAACACTCGCAGATTAGCAGGGATGGCCATAGAGAGGAAAATCAAGGCCATGCGAAGAGCCTTCTAGCGTTTTGTCGTATTCCTGCGCCGATGGGGAGAGTTCAAGGATGAGGACGCTCCTGCTTACAGACAATGTCGAGGATCTGTACGTTCCCGAAGGAGACAAGAGGAGGATGTGATGGGAAGAAGGCGATCAATAGACGTCCTTGGAACTCGCGGGCAGCGACGAGCGGAAGCGCGTCTACATGCAGCCGAGCAGCGTGATGAACCTTCACGAGCAACGACTATGGACAGGCTGAGAGGCAGTATGCCTCTCTTTCACTGTATGCTGTTCGGTTTAGGGGTGTTACTCCTTGCCACCGCTCTCATCATTGGCATCGCCCTTAGCAACACGACACCCTCTTCGAATGCTGAGGAAATGTCGTTCTTCGCCAAGAATAATGCGGCAATGGCCAAAATGATGGTAGAGATGAAGATCAAACCATCTGGTGACGTGGATAGAGACTTCGTCGCCATGATGGTGCCGCATCATCAGGGCGCCATCGATATGGCAAAAGCCGAACTGAGCTATGGGCATAACGAGAAACTCCGCGCCATTGCTCAGGAAATCATCGTCACTCAGCAAGAGGATATTGCTACGATGCGGCTCGCGCTCGTTGATATTCCTACATCTTCCTCCCAGTTCACCAGCCAGGATGAGGGGCCGTTCTTCGCCAAGAATAATGCGGCAATGGCCAAAATGATGGTAGGGATGAAGATCAAACCATCCGGTGACGTGGATAGAGATTTCGTCGCCATGATGGTGCCGCATCATCAGGGCGCCATCGATATGGCAAAAGCCGAACTGAGCTATGGGCATGATGAGCCTCTTCGCGGCCTTGCTCAGGAAATCATCGCCACCCAGCAGCAGGAGATCGTCGCGATGCAACTCGGCGAGCGTGGGTGACCTCCTTCGTCTGAGTCGTTGTCCCATGAGCTATCTTTGATCAGCATATAACGGCTATCTTCGTATTGTACATTTATGCGGTATCTGTAACAAATAGGAGTATCCGCATGAAACGCAGCTTTTTTAGTATTGTGCTGATTACCATGACCCTGGTTATGGCATCGCTTATTCCCACGGCCTCCGTCTCTCCCCCAATCGCCTGGGCGGGGCAGGTTCCGTTTGGGACACCAACCTCTCCAGATATAGCCCTCAGCCACCGAGACCGCGTCTATACTGCGGACCAATGGTCAAACACCGTCACCGTCACCGATCCGGTCGACAACAAGCTCCTGGGTGCCATTAATCTGGGAGCCCCAACCCCAGCCAATCTCAACCCACTGTATACAGGGCAGTTGCTCGTGCATGGCATGGGCTTCTCACCCGATCATCGCACCCTCCTGGTCGTTTCGATCGCCTCGAATTCCGTTGCCTTCATCGACACGGCAACCAATACCGTGAAACACGTCACCTATGTCGGACGCTCGCCTCATGAAGCGTTCTACACGCCAGATGGGAAGGAGGCCTGGGTGACCGTCCGTGGCGAGAACTACGTCTCCGTTCTTGATGGCGCCACGTATCAGGAGAAGACCCGCATCACCGTGGCGAATGGACCGGGCATGACGATTTTTTCCCCCGATGACAAATACGGCTATGTCTGCTCCTCCTTCACTCCTGAGACCGACGTGATCACGGTCACCGATCACAAGGTTATCAAGCGGATCCCCCAGGCAAGCCCGTTCTGCCCAAATATTGCGGCGACGCCGGACGGTAAACAGGTCTGGTACACATTGAAGGACACGGGTAGGGTGCAGGTGTTCGATGGCCAGCCACCTTTCTCGATGTTGAAAACACTTGACACGGGACCGATTACCAACCATGTCAATATCGTCCACAATGCCCACGGCACGTTTGCCTATATCACCATCGGTGGGCTCAACGAGGTCAAGGTATTCCGCACCGACAACTTCGCTCAAGTCGCGACCATTCCGGTCGGCGCGTTGCCGCATGGGGTCTGGCCGTCCGGCGATGGAACACGGGTCTATGTCGGGCTTGAAAACGGAGATAACCTGGTTGCCATTAATACGCTGACCAACCAGGTGGTAGGGAAAAGCCCGATTGGGCAAGGGTGTCAGGCGATCACGTACGTGCCCAATGCCGTGCCGAGCGGCACTGGTACGCAGGGCCTCACTTCGCTTGGCATCGCTAAACAAGCCACGCATCTCTCGCTCGTGCCACTGAAGAATGGCAAGCCGGCAAAACTGGCAGCCGGGCAGCAAGCCCCTACCAGTGCCTCGCTGTTTGATCAAGGGCAGGTGCAGGTACTGCAAGCAGCCGTGACCGGGCTCGCCCCTAAGCAATCCTATGTGCTTGCGCTCTCCTCAGATCCGAATGGCAACGGCACGCTGGAGCCGCTGGAGGTCTTCACGACGAACGCGGCAGGCGCCGCTATTGTCAACACCGTCGGTCCGATCCGACAAGTCGTGCTGGGGCAGAACAACATGCCACGCCGCTACCTTGTGATCTATCCTGGGACCGCTACGCAGCACGCAACGCCCGTGCAGGTCCAGGCGCAATGAGGAAGAAATGGTGCCATGATAGGGTCACAAGATTACGGCGGGCTTAGCGTATGTTTTGCCCGCCGTAATCTTGTGACCCCTCAAAGGGGTGTAGATCTCGTTGTTATTTACGCTCTTCTCTGCTGATACCCCAGATGTGAAGCGGTTGGCTCAAGTAGTTTTGTACCAGTGCTCACATTGGGGTAGTGACTCCCTTATATATCACTTCTCAATAGAGTCACTACCAATTTTCCGTATGTCGGGGCAAGTGTGCCTGTTTCAAGGCAAAAATGGTCCGGGTTCCGAGGCATTTACCACTATCCTTGACAATCTGATTTCCGCTCATGTACACTCTATTTGTAAGTTAACTAACTCATTTTTGCAGAGGAGATCAAGGGTATGCCAGGAGAGGAGAAACGCCAGCGCCTGATCGAGGCCGCCACGCAGGTGATGTACCAGCAAGGCACCCATCGCACGACGCTGGCGGATGTAGCCCAGGCGTCAGGGGTTCCCCTTGGCAACGTCTACTACTACTTTAAGACCAAGGATGCCCTGGTCGAGGCTGTCATCAAAGCGCATTTACAGGAGATCCGCGCTAATCTGCATGCTCTTGAGGCCCTGCCAGACCCCTGGCAACGGCTCAAAGCTCTGGCGTGTATCGGACGCTCCTCCCGTGACCAATTGATGAGCTATGGTTGTCCTTACGCTACGCTCTGCCTGGAACTGGAGAAAGAGGAGACGCCCCTGGCTCAGTCCTCCTCTGAACTCTTTGCTCTCCAGGTGGACTGGGCCGAGAAGCAGTTCCGCCAGCTTGACTTCGGCGACGAGGCGCGCGATCTGGCCGTAGACCTGCTCGCGAACATGCAGGGGATCTATCTCCTGCTCCAGAGCCTGCGTTCGCCAGAAATGTTCGAGCGCAAACTCACCCGCCTCGAAAAGTGGCTTGACGATCTCGCCGCCTCTCACCAGGCAGCACTTCCATAAGCACCCATTGGGAGCACACAGAGTGATCCTCTTCCACGCACAAATTAAGTTAGTTAACTAACAAAAATTGTTCGTTGGTAAAAAGAAAGGGAAGAAAGCGATGTCTATAGACCAGAACGCAACGCTTAAGCAGCAAATTAATGAGTTCAATGCCCAGCTCGCGACTCAGGCTCCTCCCCAGGTCGTTGACCAGTTTAACCAGCATATCAACACGCTCATTGAGTCTGGCGTAGAAAAGAACGCGTTGCAGGTGGGTGAGAAAGCTCCTTCTTTCACGCTGCCCGATGCTCTGGGGCGCCAGGTCTCGCTCGCGGGGCTTCTCCAGCAGGGGCCGGTCGTCGTAACGTTCTACCGTGGTGAGTGGTGCCCCTACTGCAATCTGCAGCTCCATGCCTATCAGCAGGTTCTGCCCCAGATCAAGGAGCTGGGCGCGAGTCTCATCGCTATCTCGCCTCAGACACCTGATCACTCACTCTCTATGAGCGAGAAGCATGAGCTGGCTTTTCCGGTCCTGAGCGACCAGGGCAACAAGGTCGCTCGTCAGTTTGGCCTGGTCTTCTCGATTGAGGAGCAAACACGCACCCTCCTCAAGAGCCTTGGCTCCGACATACCCGCCTTCAACGGTGACGAGTCCTGGGAGCTACCTGTACCCGGCACCTTCATCATCTCCCAGGATGGCACCATCCGCCTGACCTACGCCGATGCGGACTACACCCACCGCCTGGAGCCATCCGCGCTCCTCGAGAGCCTGCGCACCATGAGCAAGTAAAGGCCTCTCGGGTGTAAATTACAAAATTCGGTGTCGCATTTTCTCACTCGTTCTCTGTCGTAAATGGCCCGTTTCCAAATGGAAGGATGAGAACATACGACATGGAGTGGTATCACAAATACGACACCGAATTTTGTAATTTACACTCGGGTCACAATGAAGCGGGAAACAACGAGAAGTCACTCAAGACTCTCGCAAGAGCGATTTTTTCTCAAACGCTGGCTGGAGGCGCAGGCAGAAGCATAGTGGTAATTGCGCTGAATGATCCTTCGAAAATGGAATACTGGTTCCCCGCCGACAGACAGAGTCACCCCCTACTCACAGCTCTGCCGTGAGCAATCGATGTGGTCACGTTTGGGATGCAAGAGAAGATTTAGGAAGTCACCTCCTCTTGTGGGGCAAGCTCGACATGATAACCCAAGGTTTCTAACTGGTGGACAAAGCGTCGGGCTTGCTGTTCCTTGTTTTGCCCACGAAAGTAATCTGGCCCAAGATCTTGATAGGGCTCTCCTTTGGTTAACACATGATAGACGATGACCAGCACACTGTGAGCAACTGCCACCACAGCTTTCTTCGCACCTAGTCGGGGCTTAAGATGATGGAACTGAGCTGAAAGGTAATTGTCACTCATGCGTGTGAGCACCCAAGCAACTTGGACCAGCACAGAACGGAGGTAGCTGTTGCCTTTGGTCGGCTTCCCATTGCGACGTTTGCCTGCACTCAGCTGACTGCCAGGACAGAGCCCCACCCATGACGCTAAATGAGCTGCACTCGGAAATGCAGCCAGATCTGTCCCCAGCTCCGAAATGAGAATGGTAGCAGAGCGTCGAGAAAGGCCAGGGATGGTTGTGAGAAGCACAATGCTCGCCTCAAAAGGGGAAAGGCGCTCCGCTACTTCCTGCTCCAGTTGCTCGGTGCGCTGCTGGAGAAAATCGAGATGGGCAAGGGTCTCTCTGAGCAGAAAGCGATGATGGGGTTCTAAGTGCCCCTGCAAGGCCTGTTGGAGCTGAGCTACCTTCGGACGCATCCGGCCACGGGCCAGCTTGGCTAGCTGAGCTGGGTCGCTTTCTCCTGCAATGAGGGCTTCCAGCATTTGCCTGGCACTTTTCCCGACGATATCAGTGACGACCGAACTCAACTTGATATTGGCCGTTTCCAGGATCTTGTGGATGCGGTTAATATGCCGATTCCGCTCCTGCATCAAGTGAGTCTGGGTACGCACCAGGTCACGTAGTTCTCGAATAGGCTTGGGGGGAATGAAGCTGGCTTTGAGTAACCCGTGGCGCAAGAGATCAGCGATCCACTCGCTATCCTTAATATCTGTTTTATGTCCAGGAATGGCGTGCATATGCTGGGCATTGACCAATATGATCTCATAACGTCCTTCCAGCAACTGGAAAATGGGACGCCAATAGATGCCAGTGCTTTCGAGTGCCACTTGCTCCACCTGTCCCTCTGCGAGCCAACTGTCAAGCTCCATGAGCCCACTGATCGTCGTCGCAAAAGTCCGAATTGATTTCTCGATGTTCCCTTTTGGCTGGCTCAGCAGTCGACATCCTACGACGGTTTTCTGGTGGATATCCAAACCACAACAGCGTTCATATACGATCTGCATTCGCTCTCTCCTTTCAGGAACAGCTTCTGCTTGTGAGATAGAGTCATCAAGTGGAGCGGAGAGAGGTGCGGGAGTAAAACAAACAAGTTCCTTCACGTGCTCACCTGGATCACAGGGGCGACACTTATCTCTTCGGAACGCACCAGGATCAGCTTCGAACTCGGGTTCTTTGACACCATCATTCAACGATCTCGTCTCACCGCTCTGCTGAATTCTACCCCATTTTCATCCTTATCTCTGACGGAGACATCATAGTGCTTCGACACAATTTCCAATATCCAGCTTCTTTTCATGACAACAGGGCATTTTCCAGGATAAAAGAAGCAGGAGCACACGTCGGAAGGCAAAAAGATGAGGATGAGTCAGAGACGTTCGATCATGGAAAATGGTACTAGTGAGTACCATTTTCCATGACGGAATGCGCGCCCGGACAACTCAACAGATCTCTTCTTCCAGCTGTTGGCTCTGTACAGGAGTTGCTCTTTTCTGTTGTTGTGTTTCCATTCGTTTCGTCTCCTCAACTTGGTCCGTCACTGCGAAGAGCCCCTGTAAACATTCGCGTGTTTTGACTGTTAGCGGGTGTTCAGATCCAAGGACGCGTTCTCGGATGGAGAGCGCCCGCTGGTAAAGGGCTACCGCTTCTTTTGTCTGGCCTTGCATTTGCTGCAAGCGGGCAAAATCGTGCAGAATGTGAGTGGTCTCAACACGCTCCGGGTGCTGTTCACTGATGCGTAGCGCCCGCATGTAGAGTGACTCGGCTTGCATGTAATGCTCTTGTTCTCGATAAATATTTGCTAATCCAAGCAGCACATCGATAATGACGCTATTTTCTGATCCAAGCTGTTGCTCTCGGATGGAGAGCGCTCGCTGATAGAGCGACTCAGCCTCAGTATACTTCTTTTCTTTGTAGTAGAGGTTTGCCAATCCGCTCAGCGTATCGGATACATCGAGATTCTCTGGCCCAAGTTGTTGCTCGCGAATATGCAGCGCACGTTGGTAGAGTGGCTTGGCCTCAGCGTATTTCCCCTGCCCCGTATACAGCCTCGCCAGTGCATGCAAGGCCATGGCTACCAGAGGATGTTCTGGTCCAGAATGCTGCTCGTAGATACGCAGCGCCCGCAGATTGAAATGCTCAACTGGAGCATCCTCGTCCTTCAAGGTCATAATCTGAGCCAATCCAAGCAGTGCAGAGGCTACATGGGGATGTTCTGGTCCCAGGTGCTGTTCACGGAGGCACAGCAACCGCTGAGAGAGGATGGTTGCTTCTGTATATTTCCCCTGTTGAGCCTTGACAAAGGCCAGGCTCGCCAGGATACCGCCTCGCCTGACCTGTTTCGCTTCTGCGAGCTGCTCCCAGATGGGTAGCGCTCGCTGGTAGAGCGCTTCCGCCTGAGCATACTTTCCTTGATCGCCATAGACATGCGCCAATCCACGCAACACCTTAATCAGGAGAAGCGGCTCTGCTCCAGCATGCTGTTCTGCGATGGGTAATGCTCGCTGATAGAGCGCTTCCGCCGCCACAAACGCTCCCTGATTGAAATAGATGTGTGCCAACTGGAGCATATCTGAGATGCTCGTCGTGTGGGTCTCACCCACCAGTTGTTCTCGCATGGAAAGAGCGTGCTGGTAGAGCAGTGCAGCGGGCGTGTACAGCCCACGTTCATACAGGTACGCTCCAGCCCGCTCAAGGAGTTCGGACGCTTCGGGGAGCAGAACATGCTGCTCCCAGATCAAGGTAGCACAGTCTTGCACCTGATCCAAATAGCGCAAACAGAGGTGCCAGGAAGTGGATTCTTGCGGATTCTGCGGAAAAACCGCATTGAGTACCCGCACTACCCGCTCCGTCCATTGGCGTTGCTCTTCCGGTGAGAGACGCTCCCGCTGTACCACCTGCACCAGCCGGTGAATACTGAGGAAACGATCCTCCGCAAACCGTTTGATCAGAGAAAAAGCGAGCAGAGCTTCCAGCATCTGGTTGAAGCTGAGACGATCCGCGACAGCCGCTTGCAGTGCAGGAGGCCAATGGAAAGCACCTTCGGTAAGCACTTCTTCGGGAATCGCATCCGGTGAGAGGAAAGCACATGACCGCAGCAATTCAGCGGCGGCTGGGTGAGTCGCCTCAAGATACTCAAATGAGAGCGACCAGGTGGTAGCAACCGACTCTGGGTAGTGTGTCGCTTGCCTGCCGCGCCGGGAGAGCAGCGTATGCCGGTGAGCCTGATAGAGTTGGAAGTAGTCAGCCAAGCTGCAACTCGTCTCTTCGATGTAAGCACCTGCCTGATCGAGCGCAAGAGGAAACAGTGCCAGTTCCGCGGCCAAGGTAGCCGCCTCATTCATGTGCTCATCTGATGCCTGGGCGAAGCGTCCTGCCCGGCGTAACAGCAATTCAGCTCCCTCAATGACTCCCATGGCGCTGACTTCTAGAGAGGGGGCAAGCCAGCCAACGGCGCTTGAGCGCGTTGTAAACAGCAGACTGCCCTGCCCCTGGACCGGAAGGTACGGTTGGACCATGGAGAGATCATCAGCGTTATCCAGAATCAACAGCCAGGGTTCCTGACACTGCTCCAACCAGCGAATGACGGCCCTGACCAGTTTGCGTTGATCTATCTCCTCCTTAAAGGAAATAGATGGCAGCTGTTCTGCGAGCGCAGCAAAGCTCATCAAGAGAGTCTCTTCGCTGGCAGCAGCGATCCAGAGCGTATGGATATACTGACCCATTTCACGAGCGCGGTAGGCATACTCAACAGCGATCTGGGTCTTCCCAATCCCGCCCAGTCCCTTAATGACCTGGGCTTGTGTCAGGGCTGCACTGCGGAGAGTGGTCGGTTGGCTTGAGGCGAGGGGGGTGAGTCGCACGGTAAGCTGGTCGAGCAGTTCGTGACGTCCGGTAAAGTGGGTATTGCGGGGAAATGGAACCGTCCAGAGCGCAGTCCCATTGGTCGTTGTCCGGTTCCTCTGCGGAGCGCCAACGGCACCCTGCTCAGATGAGGAGGCAGAGGCGCGATGGAGCAGGTCCCGGAGCCAGTGTTCATCCAAGAGCACCTTCTGGCGTGCGGCCCGCCAGAGCGTCTGAATTGCTTCTTCTTCGTGTCGAGCAGGAAAGGCGAAAGCTCGTACTCCTAATTCAATCACGTGTTGAAGATGTTCGGCTTTGGGATAACTACTGCCTCCCTCCCATTGCGCGACCGCATTGCGAGAAACACCAAGCTGGCGAGCAAGCCCTGTTTGCGTCAGCCCAATTGTTGTCCGTAGGGTCAGCATCATCTGGCCAAAGGGATAGTCACGCTCTCCATAAGAGGATCGCTGCATTGGTGGTCTCCTTTTCATTCCATGGAATGGCACAGAAGAAGCGCTGTAAAGCAATGTAAAGCGGCATGCCATCTGCTACACAGTGACTCCTCCGAGGAGCGTGGCTATACTTGGAGAGTCAGGTGTCCTTACCAAGCGAGCCAAGCCTGTTCAAGTCGGAATTGTGCAGTGTCACAGCCCACAGAAGTCAGGACTCCTGCAAGCTCTGCCTCTATGGTAGCACATGCTCAGGCCAAGCAGAAGTTCTCTCTGGCTAGGGGCCTAGCACTGCAGGAGCGGTGCAGTTCTTGGCGAGAGAGAACCGAAAAGAGCAGAGAGAAAGAAGGAGTCATTTTCTTTGTCGTGGGACACATGTCAGAGAGCCACAAAGGGAGCAAAAGGTGAAAAGTGGCTTTCAAGGTGACGCTCTCACCATGTGGGTATTTCGCCCAAGAGAGACCATGTCCTAAGGCAGGCAACTACTTTGTTCGAGAAAGGAAAAGCATCATGGCTGAAGTATCGCACTCGGCAGAAACAACGATTGTTCTGGTCCACGGAGGGTTCGTGGATGGTTCCGGTTGGGAGGATGTCTATACCATTTTGACGAAAGATGGCTACCGTGTAGCCATTGTTCAGAATCCGACCCTCTCGCTGGCCGATGACGTCGCCGCAACCAAACGGATCATTCACGCGCAGAACGGCCCAGTGCTGCTCGTTGGTCACTCCTACGGAGGGGTGGTGGTCACCGAAGCAGGCAACGATCCCCAGGTTGCCGGGCTGGTGTATATCGCGGCCTTTGCCCCTGACAGGGAGAGTCGGTCTCCAGCTTGATCCAGGATCCCCCTCCTGGAGCACCGGTGCCCCCGATCCTGCCGCCCCAGGATGGCTATTTGTTCCTGGACACAGCGAAATTCGCCGCCTCCTTTGCGGCAGATGTGGACGCAGCAAAGGCCGCATTCATGGCTGATTCCCAGGTCCCGTGGGGAGTGGAAGCCCTTCAAGGTAGGGTTAGCGAGCCAGCGTGGAAGACCAAGCCAAGCTGGTATCTGGTCGCCACCGACGACAAGATGATTCCCCCTCCCGCTCAGCGGTTCATGTCCACGCGCGCAGGTTCGACCGTCGTCGAAGTAGCGGGCAGTCACGCCATCTATGTCTCGCAGCCCGCTGCGGTGGCGGCGCTCATCGAACAAGCGGTCAAAGGTGTTGAGGTGAGGGCGAACTAACCTGGGCGAAAGCCGCCATCTGGCAGCCCGGCGCGCTGGCGGCACTACGCAGACTAACGCGTGGCAACACGAGAAAAAGCCAACACTGAGCAATTGGCGCTGATCGGGAAATCGCTGGATATCAAATTAGTTGACCATCTCCTGAGAGCTCCCCGCCCGAAAGCATCGGGGGTTCCAGGGGTTCGGCCCACGCTTCCAGCTCTTCACCCCGAAGGAGAAGCGCTGGCTCTTGTGGTGGTTCCCCTGACCTTTTGGGCAGACGCGCTCCGGCTCTGGTCAGACCAAAGCTTCGGGGCATGCTCTGCCCCTCTCTCGCACGTTGGATGAGACGCTCGTGTGCTGCCCGCAGGCGCGCTTCCGCACCTTCCCAATACCCCTGGTATCGGGCACACGAAGGAATGGGTTCTGCTGGATCAAGGTAGGTGGCAAGAAAGGCCGAGTACAGATCGCGTTGCACAGGACCTACCCCACAAGAGCACTGATGCCACCGCTCTGAGAGCGGCTTCTTCACCCGCTTGCCACAGCCATGGCACCATTGGCTCAATGCGGTTGTGCGTGTTGGGACTTCGACCAGGGTGCCGCCCGTGCTTGCAACGGTGCGCTTCAGGAGTTCCACAAACATCCCTGGGGTTCGCAGTCCCACACTCTTGCCAAACGTTTTTTGCCATGCTTGGTAGGAAATCTTCTCAATGATGATGGTGGTGCCCAGCGCGATTACCTAGTGATCGGCTGGCGATTTCTCCGAAGGACCGAGGTCTCCAAACCCTCAGTCCTTCTCCGTGGAAAGGAGACCAAGAGCCCGTGCTCGCGCGACCGCCTGTGTGCGATTGGTGGCTTCAAGTTTGCTGAGGATATGAGTGATATGATGCTTCACAGTGCCAGGCGCAACCACTAACGCTTCTGCAATGTCCTGGTTCGAGGCACCGCGTGAGAGCAGGTGTAACACGTCCTGTTCACGTGCACTCAAGGGGTCCAGGAGTGGTCGCAGGCTCAAGGATGGCTCTTTTTCCAGCTGAGTCGGCTGGGGTATCGGTTGCTGGTCAAACGCACGCAAAAGCGTCTCCAGATACGGGAGATCTTTCGCTTGGGGTTTCTGTTTTCTGAGCTGGGAGAGTAATGCAGTCAGAGAGGGCCCCTCGTCCACAAAGGAACGGATGTAGCCTTCTGGTGCGGCTAGATGCACGGCCTGTGAAAGCTGTGCCAACGCATCTTGCTGTCGCTGGAGCATCTGATACGCCTGCGTTTGCAAGAGCCACATTTCCAGCACATGGTCCCATCGCTGCGTGGCCACTGCTCGTTTGACCAGGGGGGTGAGCAGCTTCAACGCATAGTCCGGTTCGGATTCTGCCAGCAGCAGGCGAACGTATGCAATGTACTGTCGTTCCCGCGCCAGCGGAGAAACCAGCGGATCTCCCTGTTCCAGATCGCTCACCCAGCGTCGTGCCTGTTTCAGCTCGCCACATGCCAGCCACTCGCAATCAAGCCTTGCAAGGCTGCGATTTCCCCCAGGAGGTGGAGTGGCGCCTCTGGTTCGTGTGCATCTTGCGCCATGGGTCGCTGTTCTTCCCGCTGATGGGTACGTATCCAGGCACGTCTGGCATCACGCACCCAGCTTTCGGTGACTTCTGGCGGAGCGATAAAGAACAGGCTCTGAGCCATGCCTAGACACAAACGAGGTCGCTCGCGCACGACTTCGCGGGGAAGTTGCTCCACCCAGAGAGAAAGCAACGCGTTCTCGCTCCAGCTCCAAATGTGCTGACAGGGAATCTGTTCCATCAGCCACGCGGCCCAGGGCCACGCATGTGCCTGCAGCGCATGCTGGATCGCTTCGCCGCGCGCCTGATGGGCAGCATACCACCGACTGGCCCGCAGATGTAGGCCGGGCACCTCGGTGGAAGCGGTCTGCTCCAACCGAGCACGCAGCGCCTCGGCAAACAGGGGGTGATAGACATACCACTGCTGCTGCTCATCCAGGGGACTGAGAAAGAGATTGGCCCGTTCGACTTCCTCGAGGAAGAGCTGGCTGTCCTGCTGCTCCAGGACCGCATTACACAGGGAGGTGCACAGGCGAGATAAAATGGACGTTCGCAGCAGGAAGGTCTGCACCTGCGCTGGCTGGCGGTTCAGCACCTCCTGCACCAGGTACTCGAACAGAGCGGGCCTGGTTCCCTGGAGTGCTGGCAGCAGATCGTCGAGCAGCGCCTTCCCCCTCAAGGAAAGCGCTGCCAGTTGCATACCCGCCCACCAACCTTGCAGGTGGGTGTCCACGTCCTGGATGTTCTGCACGGAAAGCCGGAGATCCATGACATCACGCAGAAAGGCGGTCATCTCCTCTCTGGTCGCGCGCAATTGCTCGGTGCGTAATTCCAAGATGTGCCCCCGAGCGCGCAGTCGGGCAAGGGAAAAGGGAGGATCCGTCCGTGTCGCTAAGACCACACACAGGGTAGGTGGCAGGTGCTCAATCAGTGAGGAAAGCAGGGCCTGGATGGCTGGCTCCGTAACCTCTTCATAATTATCCAGCACCAACACCAGGTGATCATTTTGCCGGGACAAGCCATTAATCAGAGCTGCGAGCATCGTTTGCCAGGAGGGGCGTGGCGTCTCGTGGAGTGCCGCAAAAGGGAGACGCGAGAGTCCGGGATGGCATTGCTCCAGAGCGGTCAGCACATAGGTCCAAAACTGAACGGGAGCGTTGTCGCCCGCGTCAAGCGACACCCAGGCCACTGGTGGGTGACCAAGAGCAAACGAACGAACCCAGTTGGCGAGCAGCGTGGTCTTTCCAAAGCCTGCGGCGGCAGAGACGAGGATGACGCGTTGGTGGAGGCCAGCATTGAGCAAGGCCAGGAGACGAGGGCGAGCAATGATCTCATGGGAGGAGGCCGGGGAAGGAACTTGGTCGCAAGCAGCAAATCAGGAGATAAGTGTGGGGTGGGCTCGGGTTCGGGTGCGTTGCTCTGAAGTTTCTGGTTCGTATGGTCCATAATCGTTTCTCCTGTATGGAGGAACTCTCGTTAGCCCTTGTGCGGCGAGGAAGGAGGTCAACACGTTCCCCCAAAGAAGAGTGCTATACATTCATGGATGCCCTGCCCCAATTTGTCTGGCTCATGCAGCCTGATGGCTCCCTCATCTACACGAATCAACGCTGGCGCGACTATAGCCATCGACTGTCTCAACACGCTGGAGAACAGGAAGGGTCTGCGCATCGACAGCATGATGACTGCCTCTCCAGTCAGGAGAGGCAGCGAATGCGGCCCCACGCAGACGCCCTCTCTGAGAAAGATATCTGGCTTCAAAACCTCCATCCTGAGGATAAAGAGCGTGTCCTGGAACTGCAGCGCCAGGCATTTATAAAGGGTGAGCCCTACAAGTTTGAGTATCGCCTCAGGGATGGACATACGGGAACGTATCGCTGGTTCTTCTCACAGCATGTGCCACTTCGCAATGAAGCAGGGCAAATAGTCCAGTGGTTGGGAAACTGCACAGATATCGATGACCAGAAACGGACGGGCGAAGCCTTACGAGAGAGCCAGGAGCGCGCGAGCGCCCTGATGAACTCCAGTATCATTGGAATCATCATCTTCGAGGGCGACCAGATTGTGGACGCGAACGACACCTTTCTACGCATGACCGGCTATACTCGCGAAGACCTGCGTGCCGGTCGCATGAACTGGATGCACATGACGGCTCCAGATAATCTGGCTCGTACCTTAGAGGCCCATCAAGAACATACCACTCAGATGTCTATAACGCCCTATGAGAAAGAGTACGTGTGTAAAGATGGCAGTCGTCTTCCGGTCGTCGTAGGTGTGATCATCTTACAGCATCACCCGTATCAGGGGATCACCTTTGTCCTGGATAATTCCGCCCGCCGGGAGTTGGAGCAGCGCAAAGATGCCTTTTTGGGCATGGTCAGCCATGAACTGAAGACGCCCCTTGCCTCCTTGAAGCTGCAAACGCAACTCTTGCGCAAGAAGCTCGGGAAACAAGACCTTCCCAACATGGAGGAGGTGTGTGCGCGCATGGACGCACAGCTGAATGCTATCACCCACCTGGTCGACGAGTTACTCGATATCTCGCATATCCAGGCTGGGACGCTGGAATATGCGCAAGACACGGTCGATCTGGACGAGATACTTGAGGAAGTGGTGGACGTGATTCAGGGGATGGACACAACCCATACCATTGTGGTCCAACATGCTGCATCTCCCGCTATCATGGTCGGAGATCGAGATCGGCTCGCACAAGTCTTCCAGAATGTGCTCAGCAATGCAATCAAATATGCCCCGATGCTCCGCTGATCGACGTGGTGCTCACCACCGAGGCCTCGGCGGCCACGATCAGTGTACGCGATCATGGTATTGGCATCCCACGAGAGCTACACGGGAGGGTTTTTGAACGGTTCTACCGAGCAGTCTCGCTCCAGCAGCGTGCCTTTCCAGGGCTCGGGATGGGTTTGTATATTGTCGCGGAGATTGTCAAGCATCATGGGGGGACGATTCGGGTCGAAAGCGAGAAGGGAAAAGGCACAACCTTTCATCTCACGTTCCCCCTTGCCACCTCGCGGGACGAGATCTCCCGAGGTAGAGAGTGAGGAAGAGCGATGGACAAGAGCCAGCAGGCAGGATGTGAACAGATATACTGCATACATATTCTCATCGTCAAGGATGATCCTCTCCTGGGTGATCTCCTGCTGGATGCCCTCCGACAGGAAGCCTATGAGGCGCTGCATGTCCTGAGTGGGGAGCTAGCACTGACCACCCTGCAAACGATTATTCCCGCGTTAATGCTGTTGGATTATCATCTCCCTGGGATGAACGGTCTGGAACTGGTGGGCTGGCTGAGGAGCCAGGAAAAGTGGGCGCGCATCCCTGTCCTCCTGATGAGTGCGGATGTACCACGAGAAGCCCGCGGCAAAGAGCATCTCAGAACGCTGCGGAAACCCTTTGAACTGGAAACACTGTTGCAATCGGTCGCTGAATTGCTGGTGCCAGGGGCATAGGGTGGTCCTGGCGATACATTGGGGTCGTTTTGCGGTAAGCGAGCCTCATGTGGACCCACGTCTGCTGATGCGTGTGCGAAGGCGCGGGATGTCCATGTGATCGCCAGGTGGACGAGCGATTTCACCAGCATCAAATTGTACAGTTTACTTCTTTCTCGAAGCTATCACATCATCTCAAGAGACTGCTTGAGGTCAGAGCAGGTACGCATCTTCGCTCCCAGGGATGGGGACATGTGAAAGGGACATCTATCGCACTATGTCGGATACAAAGCATATCAGGCGCCTCACCCCTTCCTCGAGTGAGACGCTCCTCACGCTTCTTGAGACACTTCCTGGTGCCTTGTTTGTCGTCGATGACGCCGCGACAATTGTCTATGCTAATGCGAGCGCGCAGACGCTCACCGGAGCCACACGAGAGGACGTATGTGGCAAGCCCTTGTGGAGTGGCGCTCCCCACCTGATGAGCACCGCGCTCTATCAGGCTGTGCTCAAGGCTGGACAAACGCGGAAATGGACCGAAGTGGACTATCGTTCCCCGGTGACCCAGACCTGGTTCCATGCACAGCTATTACCCACCGGCGTGGGCCTCGCGGTCTTGTTCCAGGAAAACACGGAACCGAAGCGGTTCCAGGATGCCCTTCGTCAGAGTGAACAGAAATATCTGAACCTGCTGGAGAGCGTCTCTGACCGGATGGCGGTCTTAACCCCTGAGGGGCTGGTCCTGGAAATCAATCAGCGTCCCTTAGCAGACGCACACTGCCGACGAGAAGAGGTGGTCGGCAAACCATTCATCGACCCCCCCTGGTGGTCGTATGATCCGGCGGTCCAGCAGCAATTACACACTGCGATTGAACAAGCCAGCCGGGGAAAAGCGTGCACTTTGAGGCCAGGATACACCCTCAAGAGGGTGGTATCTGGACCTTGCAGTGACGATGACCCCGCATCTGGATGCAGACGGACACGTCGAGTACCTCATCTACGCAGGCCGGGATATCACCGCGCGCAAACGCGCCGAAGCGGAACTCCATGCCCTGGTTGATGCCATCCCCCAGCAGGTCTGGACCATGCGACCAGACGGCTCTCTCGACTATTCTAATCAACGCTGCCTCAACTATACCGGCTTGAGCGTCGAACAAGGACAGGGTGATGGGTGGATCCAGTGCCTCCATCCCGATGACCAGCAACGCATCCGGGACGCATGGCAGATATCCAGGAAAACAGGCACTCCCATTGAGACAGAACAGCGCCTGCGCCATGGCACGACCGGAGCCTATCAGTGGTTTTTAGCCCGAGCTATGCCGATGCGCGATGAAGCAGGCCAGATCGTCAAATGGTTTGGCACATGCACTGATATTCATGAGAAAAAGCAGGCCGAAGAAGAACTGCGTGTCCTGGTTGATGCCATCCCCCAACACGTCTGGATTATGCGCTCCGATGGTTCTGCTGAATACGGGAACAAACGTTGGGCTGACTACACCACCATGACCCCTCAACAATACCAAGTGTGCGGCTGGCTCCAGGCCATCCACCCCGATGACCGGCAACGCGTCCTGGAGGGGTGGCAGAGCGCCGTCCAGGCAGGCAAGCCCTATGAAGGGGAACAGCGCCTGCGCGATGGTACTACAGGGGAGTATCGTTGGTTCTTAGCCCGCGCCATGCCCGTGCGTGATGAAACAGGCCAGATCATCAAGTGGTTTGGCACCAGCACCGACATTGAGGAGAAAAAACAGGCGGAGCAGCAGCTCAAAGAAAGCCGGGAGAGCTTGCACGTGCTGGCCGAGACGGTGCCGCAGCTCGTGTGGGTGAGACGACCCGACGGCTTGCACGAGTATGTGAACCAGCGCTGGGGCGACTACACCGGGTTGACGCTTGAGCACATGCAAAGCGACCACTGGGCTCACCTCCAGTTCATCCATCCTGATGATCATGAAAGCAACCGAGCGCACTGGCATCATGCCCTGGACACGGGAATCATGTATGAGCACGAAGAGCGTCTCAGAAATGGCCAGACGGGGGAGTATCGCTGGTTCTTAACGCGCGGGGTGCCAATGCGCGATGAAGCAGGCCAGATCGTCAAGTGGTTTGGCACCTGCACCGATATCGAGGACCAGAAGCGCATCGAAGAACGGATCAAAGAGAGTGAAGAACGATTTCGTGTGCTGGCCGAAACGGTGCCGCAGCTCGTGTGGACCATTCAACCAGATGGCACTGCGATGTACTTTAATCAGCGCTATTATAACTACACGGGTGCTTCTCCTGAGCAAGCATTGGGCCATGGGTGGAGCCAGTTTTTGCACCCTGATGATTCTGAGCAGGTACTGGCTCTTCGACGTCACTTGCTCGCAACGGGTGAACCCTATGAGATCGAATATCGTCTCAGGGATGGCAAAACAGGGAACTATCGCTGGTTCTTAGCCCGCGCCATGCCAATGCACGATGAAGCAGGCCAGATCGTCAAATGGTTTGGCACTAGCACCGACATCGAGGACCAGAAGCGCATCGAGGAGATCTTACGCCAGAGCCAGGAGCGCGTGAATGCCTTGATGAAATCCAAGCTTATCGGCATTACTATCACTGAAGGCGAACAGATCGTGGACGCCAACGATACCTTTCTGCGCATGACCGGCTATACCTGCGAAGACCTGCGTGCCGGGCGCATGAACCTGATGCACATGACAGCTCCAGAGGATCTGGCTCGCACCCGGCAGGCCCATCAGGAACTGGCCGTCCAGCAGTCGATGACGCCCTATGAGAAAGAGTACGTGTGTCAAGATGGCAGTCGCCTTCCGGTGCTCGTGTGCGGGGTCATCTTCCAGCATTCCCCACTCCAGGCGATCAACTTTGTGCTGGATAATTCGGCGCGCAAGGAGCTCGAACAACGCAAGGATGACTTTATCAACATGGCTAGCCATGAGCTCAAGACGCCGCTTACCACCTTAAAGATGCAGACCCAACTGGTGCGAAAGCGCCTGGAAAAGCAAACCCATCACGAGGCTGCCGCCCTCCTTTCCCGGGTGGAGGGACCGGTCAAGCAATTGGAACGCCTGGTCGGAGAGTTACTCGATGTCTCCAAGATCCAGGCAGGCAGGTTGGAGTACATCCGGGAGACGGTCGATCTGGATGCGTTGCTCCATGAGGTGGCCGACACCATGCAGCAGCTCTCTCCGACGCATACCATTGTGGTACGTGGCGCAACTTCTTGCACACTCGTTGGAGACAAAGACCGGCTCAGACAGGTCTTCACCAATCTGCTCAGCAATGCCATCAAGTATTCTCCAGGCGCAGAGACGCTCGAGATGGATCTCTCCGCCTCCCCTGAGACGGTCACGATCCGTGTCCGCGATCATGGTCTGGGCATCCCGCGCGAGCAATGCGACAAGATTTTTGACCGCTTCTATCGGGTCACGGATCTGAGCCGGCGAGCGATCCCCGGCCTGGGCATGGGATTATACATTGTCGCGGAGATTGTCAAGGCTCATGGGGGAACCATCACGGTGGACAGCGTCGTTGGGAAAGGCTCGACCTTTACGGTCACCCTTCCCACGAGAACTTCTCTGTCAAGTCCCTGGATAGATAGAGAGAAACAGAGAAGCGAGCCATGAAGCCACAGAACGCCAGGATCAGACATGAGGAAACCTCCCGCACTGTTCTCAATAGGCGGGTAGCATGCTGGTTTGCCTGCCTGCTGCTCGTTTGCCCCGCTCAGAACTGGAAAAGAGGATTAGGCAACTCGTCGAGCATGCTGGCGCTGAGCAGTTTCAAAGGTATCGCACTGATAGGCTTCGCGCTTGTGCCACATGGCAAAAATCACGCGCACCCAGACGTTTGCCAGGGCCTGAACGGCCATGCTGCGGCTTTTCCCCTCCCTGCGTTTGCGCTCGTAATAGGTCTTGACCCATGGCTCCTGATTCGTCGATTGCCAGGCGAATTGGTGCAAGGCATTGCGCAGGGGTTTCACGCAGGCGAAGCGGTGATGAACAGTGGCATAGTTGCCGCTTTCGAAAGGCACCGGCGAGGTTCCCGCCAGGGCGGCGATGCAGCTGGGCATAGCATAGCGTTGGCGGTTGTCTCCCCATTCCGCCAACAACCGGGGCGCCAGGCATTTGCCGGCTCGGGTTTGATCTCTTGACTTAAAGCGCTTTAAGTTCTCTATACTAGAGCTATGAGAAATGCACCAACCATGTCAAAGTCGGAATCATTCACGATTCAAGAATTGTCTCAACAGAGTGGTCTGCCTGAGCCGACGCTTCGATACTACGAGAAGATTGGCCTCATACAACCTGTTCCGAGGGATCCAAGTAGCGGTCACAGACGGTACCCTGCCGATACCGTGAGTGTGGTCAATGCACTTGCTTGCCTTCGCGCCAGTGGTCTCTCAATAGAAGATATGCGAACGTATCTGCAATTGCTCGAGAAAGGAACGCAGGGCGCTACACAACAAAAGGAACTCTTTCATGCTCATGCCAAAGAACTCGAATACCAGATCGAGCGCTTACAAATCAGAAAACAGTATCTTGAGGGAAAAGTTGCCTATTGGGATGCTTTGGAACGGGGAGATACCGAGGCGGCCCAGCGCATAACTGAAGAAAATCATCGTATTGCCGCAAAGCTTACATAGTGAATGAAAGGAACGATTATGGAACGTATTACGACGCCTTTTGGATTTCTCTCTACTGCTGATGAAGTGGCAGAAGGCATTGATTTGTCGGGCAAACAGGTGGTGATTACCGGAGGGGCATCGGGGATCGGCTTGGAAACGGCACGAACGCTGGCCCACATTGGAGCCGAGGTGACGCTCGCTGTGCGAAATACCGACACAGGGAAGCAGGCTGCAGCAGACATCATCGCCACCACGGGAAACCAGAATGTTCATGCCGCCTGGCTCGACATAGCTGATCGAGCATCCATCGCCGAGTTTGTTGCTGGATGGACCAGACCGTTGAATGTCCTTATCAATAACGCTGGTGTCATGGCCATGCCAGAACAGCGTACACCTGAGGGCTGGGAAATGCAGTTCGCCACCAATTACCTGGGACACTTTGCCCTGGCCCTCGGTCTTCACAACGCGCTGGCCGCTACGGGGAACGCACGCATTGTCATGGTCAGTTCCTCTGGACATCTAATTTCGCCAGTGATTTTCGACGATCTTCACTTTGCCTTCCGCCCCTATGATCCACTCCTTGCGTATGGACAGTCCAAAACTGCGACCATCCTCTTCGCAGTCGGAGCCACTGCTCGCTGGGCAAACGATGGCATTACGACCAATGCCTTGATGCCAGGGGCGATTGCCACCAACCTCCAGCGTCACGTCGGCGGGCTTCGGACCCCACCGGAGCGACGGAAAACGCCACAGCAGGGCGCTGCCACTTCTGTCTTATTGGCCGCATCGCCGCTCCTTCAGGGCGTAAGTGGACGATACTTCGAGGACTGCAACGAGGCTCTCGTGGTGACGAATGGCAATGGCTACGCGAGTGGCGTGGCCCCCTATGCTCTCAATGCCGAGAATGCTGATCGCCTCTGGGAAGCATCACTGCGCTTCCTTGCCTGATACTTCTGTTCCTCTCTCCCACGCGATGCGCAACGAGTTGCTGTGGTACATGAGCCCAAGGCCAGGACGACTTTGAACGAGAAGCGATGAGACATGACGCTCAAAGGTTGGGCATCTGGCTTCTTCTATCGGCGCCTTGTAAGTAAATTGGCACCTTTTCCTTTGATCAGGTAAGCGCGAGCGTCCTTGGCTGTAAATGGCTTTTGAGACGGTATGCTTCCTCTCCTACTCAAAGGCCAGAAGCCGCTCGATTTTGTCGGTAGTCCCAGAGTTGGGACGCGGAGTGTGAATCAGAAGCCGAAGATCGCAGGAATCAACCGTCTGGAACAAGAGAAACTCAAAGGCCAATTCTCCTACGCACGGGTGATGCATCGATTTCCGCCCTTCTGGAACATTGAGCATCTCGTGACGTGCCCATAATTCCCGAAACTTCGAGCTGAAATGGGAGAGTTCTGCGATGTGTTGTGCCCACCAGGGATCTTCGATGAAACGATCATATCCAGCACGAAATTGCGCCAGATACACTCGCGCATGCTCCTCCCACTCTTCGTTGAAAGAAGGTGACATGAATAATCTCCAGATCAAGTTTCGCTCTCGCTCGGACTTCGTTTCATAGTTGCCAAAAACGGCACAAAAAGCTGTATTCCACGCAACGAAGTGGGCAAACGTATCGTACGGGAGCCATTACGAAACAAGGGAGACGGGAACTGCGTATGGCCATGGTCGCGCGCAGCCTGGACAGCCGTCGAGCATCATCCCCATTGGAAAACACAATTTGAACGGCTCTCAATGCGGCTTGGGAAAAACAAAGCGATTGTGGCTATTGCCCGCAAACTCCTGGTTGTGGTCTGGCACGTCCTCACCAATCATGAGGCTGATCGGTATGCCGAGCCAGAGAAGGTGGCGTTGAAGTTTGTCGTGTGGTCCCGCAAAATCGGAGCACAGAATCGAGCCGGACTGAAGACACGTGAATTTGTGAGACGTGAACTTATGCGCCTGAAGATGGGAGAAGACCTGGAAACTATTGGATGGAAAAGTACGAAGCTGATCCGGCTCCCCTCACTAGAGGAGGGAAAAGCATTTCTACAAGCAGGGACTGCAGGTATCTGACGCGTAAAGAGCGTGCTTGCACCTTCTCCTCGAAAACGAATCATCTCCCCGACAGGCGTTTGATCTGGGGAAGGAGAGAAGTGCGCCTTTTTCATGCAATGAAACACATCGGCGCGTTCCTCCCTCTTGACAAAGAAAAACATCGGTAAGGTTTAGATGCGCTGACCCATTATACAGAACAAAATATTGAGGAGAAATCAACCTCAGTGGGCTCACAAGGACAAAAGAGACGCATCTCGTTTCTAATTCATGCAATGCTCTTTAACTTGTCTTCGCTTCTACGTTCTATACTATAAGATGTAGATATTGTTAAGAGCGTCCTACCGAAAGGAACGTCCTATGAGGGTAAGGCTGGGGAAAATCGTTGGAGTATGGAAACACCTTCATCACTGCTGGAATGTCGTTGTTCTGATTTGGGTCTCAGGGATCATAGGATGGCTCATCAGTGTCCTTGCCACTTGGTCAATTACCAAAAACAAAGGCTGGGACGTGAGTGATACTCCCCTTAGCTGGGCTTTTGACCATCTTGCCATTACTTTACCAGTGGTCGGCGTTTTTCTTGCTTTCACCATTCTGGTTCGCCTCGCATCGATCCAAGTAGCAAAGGAAAGTAAGGCGACAGCAATACAGCCTGCCCATCACTCACCTGAATTGAACTCGCAGGATCGCACCCGTCTACATCAGTACTTGACGCAATGGTATAAGGAATTTCTCGGGAATCGCTCCAGCTAGCCGATACGCTCAGCGTGCACCTGGTTTCTCAGCCAGGTGCGGTTTTTAATCCCCTGTCCCTGGCTGTTAGGGAGCCCCATCTCCCTGAGCAACCACGTGAGGACGGAACGTCAATCATTGATGTCTATTTTAAGGCGCACCAGGAACTGTGCATTTTGGGCGAACCTGGTGTTGGAAAATCGACACAGCTCTATATCCTAGACAAACATCTTCTCCAGCGCGCTGAAACCGACCAGCAAGCTCCCATCCCTATTATTTTCTGGCTTTCTGAGTGGACAATCAACCAGCATTCCCTGGTGCTCTGGATGATTGAACAACTCATCAAAAGATATGGTATTTCGAGATCTTTCGCCCAACAGTTAGTGATGGAACACCAGATTATTCCCCTGCTTGATGGTTTGAATGAAATGCTAGAGGAAGCACGATCCCAATGCATCGCCGCTATCAATACCTACCTGGAGCATCCATACCCCCTCGTCATCTGTAGCACAAGTAACGAATATGCAGCTGTATCACAAACCTCCCCTCTACATCTTAAACTGGCGGTGGTGCTCAAACCGCTGACAGACTCGGACATTACCTCTATCTTGGCAAGGGGCTCTTCTCTCACATTGCTCAACTCAGGCATCAACTTGACAATACGAGAACTTCAGAGTGCTGGTTTCTCTCCTTACGCCTCTTGCCACGTTTCTTTCAGCTGGCATACAATAGAAGAGCATGCCAGTCAGCCAGGTACGAGAAAGCGTGAGAGAAGCCAACCTGGTCAGGTGAGACCAGGCAAAAAAACGGACCAGGGAAACGTGCCCTCCCAGGCTCTCTCGCTCATTTCCTAAAAGCCTGGAGAACCTTGAAACAAGCCAGGGAGAAATCCGATAGCAGATCAGGAATGTATTGATCAACTCATGCAGGGGATCGGAGCGTGGAACCAGTGGAGAGAGCAACAGAATGTGCTACGGCCTGACTTCAGCGGAGTCGACCTGCGCGGGACCGACCTGCGCGGAGTCTGTCTGCGCAGGGCTGATCTGCGCTTCGCACAGCTAAACGGCGCCAATCTGAGTGAGGCCGATCTGTCCGCAGCCAGCCTGCACAAGGCGGACCTCAGAGAAGCCAACCTGGTCAAAGGGAATCTGAATGTTTCCCGGCTCTATGATGTCGATTTGAGAGGAGCCAATCTCTCCGAGGCTCAATTGAAAGGAGCTGGCTTGAAGCATGCAGATCTCACCAATGCTACCCTGCGCAGAGCCAATCTGACGAATGCCGTTCTCGATGATACCAACCTGACCAATGCCGATCTACGCGAAGCCAACCTGTGCCAGGCTCAACTGATCCGCATCAACCTGCACGAGGCAAATTTGAGTGAAGCCAATCTCTACGAAGCCGAGCTGATCTCAGTCAATCTGTCTGCGGCGAAGTTAAACAAGAGTGATCTGCGCAAAGCCGATCTCAGAACTTGTACGCTCAGCAAAGCTGATCTGCGCGGGAGTGATTTGCGTGGAGCCCGTCTGGAAAATGCACGGCTAGATAGCGCCAACCTGAGCGAAACCGATCTGCGTGGAGTTAATCTGTCTAGAGTCAACCTGCAAGGTGCCAACCTGTGCGGAGTCAATCTGCATACAATGAGCCAGCATGGAGCCAATCTGCAAGAAGCCAATTTGAGCTATGCGGATCTCAGCTATGCGGACCTCAGCGGGGCGCGGCTCATGAACGCCATCTTGCAGGGAGCAAAGCTGAACAAGGCAAGGTTGGAAGGAGCAAGGCTGAGTAATGCTGACCTCAGAAATGCTCGCTTACGGCAAGCTGAGTTAACAGACGCCATAGTGAATGGGGCGAATTTCCAGGGGACCGACCTGCGAGGTATTCCTTGGCTGATTCTCATGAACCTCGTGCTCCAACCAGGGGTGAATTTCACTGACATCCAATGGGATCGTTCCACTGACGAAGAAACCGGGTTTTAAGCCCCAGTGGCAAACGTGTCTCAGGGTTTCGCAAAAGGGTTGTGTTGCAGAAGTAAAGAGGAATGCAAAGGGTGGAAGCCCTCCTTGCTCCTGTTCTGTTGAGATGACGACTCCACACCATCTCACGAGGAACGCCGCCTGCCCTGGGCTGTCTCCTCGGCTTCCTCTTTGGACTGATCCTTTTCGAAGGGGTTCTGTCAGAACTCAGAACAAGGTCAAATGAGAGTCGAAAGGTTTCCCCACTTGCGTCTCAAAAAAGCGCCTATGGACCCTCATTGTCCCCACCCTGTAAATCCCAGAATTGAGTGAGGCAATTTCTTCGCAAGTATCTGAGGAGACGATCATACTCAGCCAGGTAACTTGTCTCCCTTACCTCAGATAATCATGCAGAAATTACCTTACTCAATTCTGGGATTTACACTAACATTCTAACATTTCAGGTATTTTGTTCCTGCGAATTTACAAAAACGGCGCGCAACAACTTGCCTCTAGAGCGGCATTGCCGGTAGTCAATGGCTGTGCTGTCGAACATTCGCGCCGATTTCCCAGGTTTCAGCTTAAAAATCGTCGAACATTCGCGCTTTTTACCAGCACAGCTATTAGTCACCTGGAAAACTGCCCCTGGAGCGGGTCACAGAACGTGATGGTTGTAAATTCATGGCAGAAAGGTTCTCTGTGGATCAGGCAAGGGACAAGTTGGGCAATGCGTTCGTGATGACCACAAATCGGGCAAGCACGAGCAATACGGACGGATTTTAACCGCTTTTCCTGGTAAACTCAGAACCATAAAACGAAATCTTGAGATGAGAAAAGAAGAGCAGTATGAGAGAATTTCAAGTTGAGGGGAGAACGATCAGCGCCTATCTGGCCGAGCCTTTACAAGGCAGCGGACCAGGGGTGTTGGTCCTGCATGCCTGGTGGGGGCTGACACAGCCGTTCCGGCAGATCTGCGACCGGCTTGCGGAGGCGGGCTTTGTGGCACTCGCCCCCGACCTCTATCATGGCAAGACGACCGCTGCGGTCGAGGAAGCGGAAGCGTTGGTCGCGGCGTTGAATCAGGATAAGGAGGGGGTGCGCGGCGACATCGCGGGAGCGGTGCAGGTCCTGCGCGAACACGTTGCGACGCCTCCGGCGGGTGGGCACGGCAAGCTCGCTGTCGCCGGCTTCTCGCTGGGAGGTGCCTACGCGCTCGACCTGTCTGTCAATCTGACCGAGGAGATCGCCGCAGTCGTGACCTTTTATTGCGCCTACTCCGGACTGGAATATAGCCGTGCCAGGGCTACGTACCTCTGCCACTTCGCGGAAAATGACCCTTTCGATCCGCCTGAGGCGTTTGCGGAGATGGAGCAGGAGATCCAGGCCGCGGGCAGGCCGATCACCAGTTATACGTATCCTGGAACGACACATTGGTTCTTCGAGGAGAATCGCCCAGAGTATGACGCCCAGGCTGCTCGCGTGGCTTGGGAGCGGACCATTGAATTCTTGCACGAGCGGCTTGATTAAGAGCTTATCCGAAAACCGGTTGGTACAATGAAAAGAAAAACCAAGCGAGGTGAAGCAAACATATGGCTCGAACGCACCCCTGGAAAGTCAGCGATGAATTGTGGGAACATGTTCGTCCTCTGATTCCTGTTCGCCCTCCTCATCCCAAGGGAGGACGACCAGCCGCCGATGATCGAGCCATGTTTGAAGCTATCGTGTATGTCCTGCGAACGGGCATCCAATGAAAGAAATGGAAGAAAAATTCTCATATCACGCGGGTGGTCGATCTTTATTCCTTCGTTGTAGGCGAAGTATGCATCGACTGCATTCCAAAAATTGCTGTTTCATCCAAACCGGGACAACTACAAATCCTGGAAACGGTCTTTCATCATCTTCTCTCTTTCTCTTGCTCTGCTCCACCTCCCTTGCTACAGCGTACCTTCCAGTTCAATCCGCTCCCTGGAAACGGCTTAGGCAGGTGGCTGTGCGGGCAGCGCAATGGCCCAAGTTGGGTCAGGAGAGCCAGGGTGTTCATGAGAATCTGGCTCTCCACCAGTTGGCCCTCCACCACGCGATCAAAGACCATGCCCGTCACTGTGATCCGCTTGCCCGTCGCAGGCACACCCAAAAAGGCTTCGCGATGGGTGCCACGCCAGGTAAAATGGCTGGCGACCGCCTCCCCTTCGGCGACCATTTCATCCACGACCCACTCCAGATCGGGAAAGGCGGCACGAATCATGAGAATGGCCGCTTTGAGACCCTCACGGCCGGTTTGTTGACCAAGGAAGGGATCACGTTCGAGGAAGTCAAGGGCTACCACCTCGTCGGCGATGGCCGTCTGGCCGGTATTAATGAAATCGACAAACCGAGTGAGGACGGCATTGTTCTGTTAGAGGGATATGGGGTGCTCCTTTCCTTTCGGCAAACAAGAGTATATCATGATTTTGAACCAAGCATAACCAATGTATTCGGGTTTGTCAATATCATTGAACACTACTGTTTAGCGAAATGTGGAAAGGCAAGCAAAAGGAAACGAATCTATGGCGCGCAAATACATGTTACAGCAACGTGCGAAACGTCAGGAGGAGACACGACAGCGCATTATCGAAGCAGCGGTCTTCCTCCATCAGACGGTCGGAGGAGCCAATGCCTCCATCAGTGCCATCGCGGAGTTGGCAGGCGTCGAACGGTTGACAGTTTACCGCCACTTCCCAGATGAGCGTGCGCTTGCCATCGCCTGCACCAGCCATTATCAGGCGCTCAACCCTCCTCCCGATCCCAAACCCTGGCAAAGCATCGAGGATGCCGAGCAGCGGCTGCGCACAGGACTGCGTGAGATTTATGCGTTTCATCGTCGCACCGAGCCGATGTCTCTGCATGCCCTGCATGATATGGAAGAAAAGCCAATGCTGCGCGAAGTGTTGGCTCCCTCCTTCGCGTATTGGGAGCAAGTCCGAGACCTCCTGGCTTCGGCATGGGAAACCCAGGATGCAACGTGTTCGGCACGGATTCATGCCGCGATTGGGCATGCCATCAGCTTTCAAACCTGGCGCTCGCTCGTACGCGAGCAAGGGCTAGAGGATGCAGAAGCGATTGAACTGATGGCAAGGATGCTTCGATGCCTCTGCTATTGAAGCGCGAGTCCCTGAAAATGAGCGGAGCTCAAGGCAAGATTGCCATTCAGCAAAAAAGCTGAGCGGAAAACTCCACTTGACAGCAGGTGTACGCTCAAGGGGAAAAGCTGGCCTGTGTTGAGACAAGGAGGAAGACGATGGCCCGGCGGACCCCCAAACCCGAAGCGCAGTTCACAGCGAGCTTGAGGCCGCTTCAACGGACCTGTTCCCAGTGTGGCAATCCCTTGTGGATTGCGTACAACACTCGGCGGAAAGTGGTCACGTTGGAAGGGATCTTCCAGCTCAGGATAGCCATCAGTCAATGCCACACCCCCACGTGTCCTCGCTATCATGTCCGCTCTCATCCCGAAGAGGAGGGACGCTGGGCGCTACCGCTCCTCGCTTTGATCGCGATGGTGTCTGGGCTGAATATGCCATTGTCACTCCCGATCGGATTGCCCTACGACCCCGATCAGTCATTCATGAAGAGAGCGCGGCTCTTTCCCTCTCGGCACTCACTGCCTGGCAGGCACTCTTCAAGAAGGGAAACCTGCAAGCGGGGCAGCGTATCCTCATCCACGGGGCCGCTGGGGGTGTTGGTAACTATGCCGTCCAGCTCGCTCATCGGAAAGGCGCATACGTGATCGCCGTGGCTTCTGGACAGCATCGCGAGACTCTACTCGGCTTTGGTGCTGATGAAGTGATCGATTATATCACGACCAACGTTGCTGAAGCAGTGAGTGATATCGACTTTATCTTCGATGTGGTGGGAGCCTCGGTGATTGAAGCGAGCTTCACATTGCTCAAACCAGAGGGGACCTATGTAGGGATTGCCAGCAACGCCTATAATCTGGTGAGTAAATATGCCGAGCAGTACCAAAAGAAAGGAATCTGGTTCATCGTTGAAGCCGACACCGATGATCTTATACAGCTTGCTCACCTCACCGATGAAGGGCATCTTAAACCACGGATCGAGAAAGTGTACCCTCTGGAACAAGCTCGTCAAGCCTACGAGCGCCTCTTAGAAGGTCATCTGCGCGGGAAAATAGTTCTGAGTGTCTAGAACAGACGCAAGCATTGTTTCGTCATCTGGGTGAAAGTTGCGTCTTACACAATCTTAGGAATAATTTCTTCAATACGAACCTGGTTATATGGATATCGTGCTCAAAGAAAGAGATGCCTCGTTCAGATAAGCCCATCCTTCACCAAGATTGTATAAGAACCGCCTGCTTCATCATGTAGAGGTGATTGCGGCCGGCGGGAAGTCTTTCAGGATAAAAGATCGTACCGTGAAAAGCGAAAGCAGCAGCAGCAAAACCCTGAGTAGAAGGGGGGTCAATCTGAAAACGCTACAAATGGGTCAAATGTTCGGCGCTATTGACAATAGTCCCGACTTGGAAGGGAGAAGCGGCATTGCTGATCCCAGTGAAGGCGAGCAGGCCACAACCTTTCGCGAGTGAGTGTGCAAGCACACTCACTGGAGCGAAGAGGCTGTCCGGTACGAGAATCAGATCTTGCCGGCGGTAGTGGTGCTTTTTCCCGAGTTTGCCCAGGTATTTGCAGATCCGTGCTGACAGACGGCCCTTATAGAGCTGAAAACAGTTCCCTGAGTCCTGGCGAGATTCATCCTCATATACACATAATTTGCCCCTGGCAAGGATAGAAGAAGATGATTATACTATATCCATGTTTCCCTTGAAGGAGTTACAACAAGGGGGCAGGACTACATGTCGTTCTGATGTACTAGCAAACGAAAGTCGGCGACGTGATCTACCGTTACAATGAAATGGTGTTGGCATCTTTGCAAGGGGTTCTGTTGTCATTACTCTTTATCTGCATTGCCCCTGACCAGATGTCCAATAGCTGAAATAAGGAGCTCCTGTATTGCAGAGTGTTTCCGAATTACATAAGGAGTCTAATACGATGCCGAAAACCATTGCTGGTATTGCCATTCCTGATAGTTCCCTGGCCAACGAAGCCGCAGAACTCCTGCGCGAACATGGGACCCCACTGCTTTGGAACCATTCACATCGCGTCTACCTCTTCGGAGCCCTACAGGGGCACCAGACAGGGATGCGCTATGATCCTGAATTGCTCTACATTAGCGCGCTCTTCCATGATCTCGGGCTAACAGAGAAGTACCGCAGCCAGGACAAACGCTTCGAGGTAGATGGGGCCAATGCCGCCCGTGATTTTCTTGCCAGTCATGGCATTCCTCACGCCTCAATTCAACTGGTTTGGGATGCTATTGCACTCCATACAACGATTGGCGTTGCGCAATATAAAGAACCTGTTGTGGCTCTGGTCAATGCTGGCGTTGGCCTCGATGTCATAGGAGAAGGCTATGAGGATCTTGCCGAAGAGGTTCGTGGGCAGGTCGTAGCAGCTTTCCCACGCGATGGCTTTAAACACAAGATCCTGCATGCATTCCTTGAGGGCTTCGCACATAAACCAGAGACGACCTTTGGCAACATCAAGTCGGATGTATGCGAACGCTTCCTTCCAGGCTACAAGCGACCAAACTTCTGTGACTACGTCCTCCAGTCACCATGGAATGAATAGGACCAGAGAGAGAAGACTTCTGAAGCAGAACGCGTGGCTTCCGCCTCTACAAGATAGAGGCGGAAGCTCAGGTTGCCTCGAATCCAATGTATGTCAACTGACTCATAAATCCCACGGATTGCGCAACGAGTTGTAACTGGTAGCCCATCGGCGTAGAAATGTGGCTCCTTGAAGAGAACGATCACAACTGTTCTCAACAAGGAGGTCCAGGTATGACCAGTATCGCCGATGGTTCAGTGAAAATCCAGACCACTCCGGAGTCGAACCTCTCAACCCCATCGTGGTTTGGAGAAGTCGTGGTGATCAGCACGTATCTTCGCACGCAGGGTGTGTTCAAGAAGATCAACGAGCAGGTCCGCTTTGCGCGGAAGCGTTTTGGCCAGTATGAGGTGATTGACTTCCTCGCGGTGCTTTTCGGCTACGCGATCAGCGGAGAGCGCACGCTCGAGGAGTTCTACCAGCGACTCCAGCCGTTTGCCGTCCCGTTCATGGCCCTGTTTGATCGCGACCGGCTCCCCTCACGCTCAGCGCTCTCGCGTTTTTTAGCAGCGCTCACCCAGGCTCCGGTCGAAGCGCTGCGGACCCTCTTTCTCGATGATTTGCTCGCGCGTCCTCTGACCCCCGACAAGCAAACTGGAGGACTGGTGGATCGAAAGGGTGCCCCCTGGACCGTGTTCGATATCGACGGCACACGGGAAGCCGCCCGCCAACGTGCTTTACCCCAAACCGATGAGCTGCCCCCGCCCTTTCGCCGGTTGGATGAGGTCTGCGCACCTGGTTACCGGGGCCGCAAACGGGGGGAAACGGCCAGGACGAGGACCACGGTGTCGCAGGCGCACAGCTATCAGTGGGTAGGCACGTTTGGCAATCGCGGGAACGGACACTATCGCGAGGAACTGCGCAAGGGGCTTGCGGCCATTGGCCGGTATCTGGCGCCCCATCAACTCTCCCCAGAACGTACGCTGCTCAGGCTCGATGGGCTATATGGCAATGGGGCCGTGCTCGCCGAGGTGGCGGGGTTCGCGTTTGTGACCCGTGGGAAAGACTATCACCTGCTCGATCATCCGAGCGTCTCGGCCCGGTTGCATCTCCCACCTGATCAGATCCAGCAGCGTCCCGAAAGTCAGATGGAGCGCAGCCTCTACGATTGCCCAGAGATCCCGGTGGGATCTGATGGCGTCTCCTGCCGCGTGCTCGTCGCGACCCATCCGGCAGGCAAAAAGAAGAGTCCCATTGGGGTCACACGCGCAGGAGTGGTCTACGAACTCTTCTTCACCAACCTGCCCCAACAGGCGTTTACCGCCCGCGATGTGGTTGAGTTGTACCTGCATCGCGGCGCTTTTGAGCCCGTCCTCTCAGATGAAGACCAGGAGATCGATCCCGACCGGTGGTGCAGCCATTCGGCTTGGGGACAGGAATGCTGGCAACTGGTCTCCCAATGGGTGTGGAACCTGAGACTCGAACTGGGCCATCAGCTCACACCAGAGCCACTGCGTATGACCGAGTTTGCTCCTCCTCTCCCACCACCTCCACCACACGCAGCGCCTGCCTCTGGCTATGCTCCTCCAGAAGTGGGTTCGGCATGGAAGGCTGGTCGCTTTTCAGGCCAGGACTTTGCGCTCCAGCCCGATGGAACGGTGCGTTGCCCTGCTGGGAGCGCGCTCCTGCCGCATGAACAGCGCCGAGAAGCCGATGGGAGCCTGCGCGTGGTCTATGGGGCCAGCATTCGGAGTTGTCGTCCCTGTCCCTTGCGCGAGCAGTGCCAATGGAACGGCAGTACAACGGCCAAACCGCGCCAGGTCAGCGTTCTGCTTCATCCCCTGGTGGTGGGATCGGATCCGCTGCTTTGGCGGGACTGGAGCCGGCGACATCAACGGCAGGCGTGCTTGCACTTGCACCGCCAACGCCTGGACATCCAGATGGGGCCAGTTCTTCCTCCCACCCCAATCGTCTCCCCTCCGACGATCTCTCGGGCCCAGCGTGCTCATTACCGCTTGTCGTGGGATGAGCGGCTTGCACGCAATGCCCGCGAGGCTCAGGCTGGCCAGCTCACGTTCAAGCTGTTCGGTATCCCAGAGAGCTTTGCTATCTGGCTCGGTCTGATCGCGGTGTAGAGGGAACGCCAGCGGAGAAAGGTGGCTGATAGGCCCGGTTTCCACCTATCGATCCGGCCTTCTTTCTTTCCAGAACAGAGGCACGGAGCGCCTCCACATGCTTTCAGCTTGAAAAGGGTGCCCCGCCCCTTTCTGCTCTCTGATCCCAGAGCAATACATCCTTGAAGAATTCAGGAGTCGCCACCACAAAGTGAGCTTCGTATCCATCGTCTCCCATGTCCTCCGAGCAGTCAAGGATGTCGATCCAAGTGGTTTCCACTGGGAGATCATCAAGAGTGGTAATAGAGAGACGCTGCGTAAGCACATCTCGCTGTTGGTAGTACTGCTGCCAGGCACCTTCGTTCCGTCTCCCGCTCTCAAGCTCAGCAGCGATAAGCTGCCCAGAGATCTGAAACACAGCGCGAACGCTTTCATAAGCTGGAAACGGGACAAACGGGCCAATGACGATGCCCTGCCCAACATCCGCTTCTGGATGGGTGATTTTTGCGATTGCTTGGCCTTGATAGATGATCAGATACTCCATAACTCCCTCTGATGTCAGATGCAAGCGGGAAATCCTACTCGTTGAGCCAAATGAAGAGGATAGCTCTTCAACAGTATATCAGTAGTATATCATTTGGCTCAGTTGTGAGCGTACAGAGGACGTTGCTTCCTTCATATCCGACCGATTGATTTCCGCCTCAATGGGCTCGTCACACTCATTGCGCAATCCGTGGGTAAATCGAAGATAAAAAACATCCAAGGTAATGTCAGCGTCCTTGAGTCTTCACGCTTGTCAATCCCTACATATTCTCAACAGTGATTCCACATACTCTTTCATCCAGTGGAACAACCACCTTCAATGACTGAGCATTAGAGAGCGTGAAGCTGATCATATATTGTTCTCGTTATCGTAATTGTCAAAGATGGTTTGACCTGATCCAATCCCTTCTGATGGTTCACGTGAAGAGCCGCCAATGATGGCACACACACTCGAGCGGCTTGCAATTCCGAGGGTTGGTGCGTGGACGCGACCGCAATAGCAGTCATATGAGCCTTGTGTGCGGCTTGAATCCCTGCTGGCGCATCCTCAATGACAACACAACGCTGAGGTATTACTCCTAACAGGTTCGCAGCCATCACATACCCTTCGGGATAAGGTTTGCCTTGAGCTACATCTTCGGCAGTAATAAAGATCAATGGCAAAGGCAAGCCAACCGCACGTAAACGAGTGGTAGCAAGCGCGCGTGAGCCAGAGGTGACCACTGCCCATTGGAAAGGTGCCAGGGCAGTCAAGAGGTCAGCGGCTCCAGTGATGCTCACAAGCCCTTGCGTATCTTCTATCTCCGCTTGTTCCATACGTCGAGCCTCTCCCTCAATGGCAAGGGTGGGAGCGACAGCACGCATAGTATCAACAGTACTCCTGCCATGGGCGCACGCAATAACTTCCTGCGCATCGAATCCATGTCGAACGGCCCATTGATACCACAACCGTTCTACACAAGCCGTTGAGTCCACAAGCACACCATCGAGATCGAATAAAATGGCGTCGCAGTGAAAGCGTTGCATGGTTGCCAGACCTTCTTTCCATGTATGCTATACTATACATATTCAAGATGATATGTACAATTTCGTGCAATGTCAAGGAATTTCATGTACCTATCTCCCCCCAATTCGGCAACAATAGAAAAAAACATGGAAAAACGAGCAAAGGTGAGAGGGATGCTTACAGCGGAACGAAGACAATATATTTTGCGGGTGCTCTCACAAGAGGGAAAAGTAGTCGCTAAACGTGTGAGCGAAGAACTCGGCATTTCGGAAGATACCATTCGACGTGATTTGCGTGAATTGGCAGCCGAGGGGGCACTTCAGCGTGTTCATGGTGGAGCTTTACCACGTCCACCGGCTTTTGGGAACTTCACTTCGCGTCAAACACAAGCGCCCGCGAGAAAAGCAACTATCGCACGGGCCGCCATCCCATTCGTGCGTAACGGGCAAGTGATTCTTCTAGATGGAGGCACGACCAATGTCCAGGTAGCCCAGCATCTCCCCCAAGACCTACACGCGACAGTAGTGACCAACAATCCTCACGTTGCAGTAGCACTAGAAGCGCATCATCCACATATTGAAATCGTACTCTTGGGAGGCAACATCCTCAAAGAAGCCATGATCACACTTGGAACCGCCACACTCGAAACCATACGTATGATGCACGCGGATATCTATTTTCTTGGGGTATGCGGCTTACATCCCTCTGTGGGTATTAGCACCAATCACCTTGAAGAGGCGTACCTCAAGCGTGCCATGATCGCCAGCGCCTCAGAGGTCATCGCCCTAACAGCACCAGAGAAGTTGAATACGGCCTCTCCCTACATTGTAGGTCAGTTGAGTGAGCTTACAGCAATCATTACTGAACAAAGCGTTCCAGATGAAGTGCTGGAGCCATATCGAGCCTTAGATATTCCCGTGGTCAAAGCATCATAAGACGAGAGAACATCCGTGAGAGACCATCCCACACTCTATGGGAATACTCTCGTGGCTCCGCGACAACATCACGAGCAGGCGACAAGAGATTTCAGCCTGGAAGAATATCTCGCGCTGCAACATGTAATCTACCACGTCTCCGAAGCCCTGAGGCAAGTTGCCCCCACTGAACGGCTCTCTATTCTCTCTCTCGGTAGTCAGCTATGTTAGAAATCCTTTCTATGTTGGGCCTGAGATGCCTGTGTAGAAAAGGAGAGGAGACGGCAATCCTTGTGCTTGTCGGTCAGGATCACGATACAGACGCAGATCGCGATCTCGTGCCAACAGATCTGCAGTCGCCTGCCGCTGAGGTAGGATGAGTCACAGACTGAAAAATATCCTCATCAAAGAGTGCCTGGCTATCGGATGCAGAATTGGGAGTATGTGGTGAGCTATCGCTGAAGCCTCAAGAGGCGCAGCAAAGCGTACGCCAGCAGAAATCCCAGAAACACAAAATTGTTGAAAAACGATATATATGGTTTTCTGCTTTCATAAAAACAAGTGAGCACTTCCCGCAATTGTAGGAAGTGCTCACTTTCAGGCGAAACGAAAAAGGAATACTGGGTTGCCCTGCCAAACTCTTTGAGGCATAAAAGCTGCTGCTATATGCCATCAAAGAGTGCTTGCACATGCGCTCGCCATTGGGAAATCTCACTTCGAGAAGAAATCGCCCGCTCAAGCACCCTCACTCTCCTTCTAATACACATAGGCAATATAGCGTCTCATCATGCACTCAAGCAAGCGTGTTGCATGAAGCCATCCCCAATCATTCCATTTGTGCATGGCTTGATGAGAAACATGGTACGTTTTTAGCTTCCTGAAACTGACACATGCACCAGGCTGAAAACGGGGCCAGCGAGATGATAGCAAAGCTAATGGTGTGTTTACGAACCGCAGTATGGATGACTCTATTCCATGAGAAAGTCCCTTTCGCTTTCCCACATTTCCTAGAAGCCGAGCTGCTGCTTGACCAGGACAATCGTGATACGACCAGCCTCGTGCTCCGCATTGACGATCAGCAGTTTATTGATGGCGCTGGGCTGGCCATATATCTGCTGGGCTCGCGCACTCTCTAAGGGAAGGCAATGTTCGCGGATACGACGAAGTCCATCTTCCAGCGTGGGCACGAGCTTTTGTGTACTAACCACCCAGATCGCCCTGCTTGCACCATATGCAGCGGAACCTAACTGGCTTCCAGTGCCTGATGCAATGAGCACCTCGCCCTGTTCGGTGATTGCATGGATGCTACCCACCAGGATATCGGGGGTCACGACCAATTTGCGCCTCTCGTCGCGCTGGGCTACGTAATCAAGCATAGATAACCGAGCGCGCACCGCTTGAAAGCGGTTTGAGTGTTCGATCTGCTCTGTCAGGCCAATCGCCTCAAAGGTACGTGAGGGCGAATCATAAACCTCTGCACCATCGGGGATCAGGTCGAGCACATACTTGCTTGCTTCTTCGCCAGTCTCAAAGACGACAGTTTGTATGCCGTGCGCTTGTAGCGCCTGGACAGTCTTCTCGATCTGCGATTCTGATGCCAGTTGCGTGAATTCGGAATGTGATAAATTGGTAGCCATTGAGATTGTTCTCACTTTCTTGTCTTTTGTACATCTTGAGATGAATTTGGTGGAAGGTTACGGATGGCCGGTCCTCTTGTTGCTGCAAAAAACGTTCAGCAACAGAAGAAAGTCTAGCATCTGTCCAGATTCACCTCCAAATGTCTATTCACCAGGTGCGAGTTTTCACGTGAACTGCGGGAACTCTAGTTCATCCTGTGATGTCCCTTCATTTCGGCGAAGACGTGGGATCGTTCTGCGCTTGAGCTTTCGCGTCCGCTGCCTGGGGCGCAGAGCCGGCAAGCGGCGTGGTGTCGAGGTATCTGACCTCGAAGACGCGCTCGGCGAACTTCCAGCCGCCCTCGGTACGTTGGTAGCGGTCGTGAAACACGGCGTAGTTCAGATACGAGCTGCCGTCGCGCAGGCGGATGAGTTCTGAGACATAGGCCCGGCCGACTGCGGTATCGCCCTGAAGTTGGATCGTACCGGGGTGTGTGGTTTGCACGAAGTAGTCCCACTGTCCCTTCAGCCGCTCGCTCCCGGCGCGGATCTGTTCTCGGCCCACTTGTTCGATGTTGACATCGGGAATTCGATACACGCCATCCTCAGTGAACAGCGACGCGAGGCGATCGTAGTCGTACATCATACCTGCGTCGGTGAACTCACTGCGTAGCGCCTCGATCTCGAAGCGATCAACAATGCTCTCTAAATTGCTCATTGCTTTCCTTACTTGTCTAGGTAGTTCAAGCGTTATGACACCGCGGCATCATGCGCCGACCATTCTGGACACGCTCTTTCATGTTCTTGCAGGCTTTTGCCGAAAAATCCCAGGGAATGGCTATGGTTTGAGGTCGAGCACCGCTTTGCCCGTTGCCATATCGACAGGTACCGAAGCCTGCATATGTACGATCAGCCATTTGCCATCGATCTTTTGGAAGCAAGCAGTCCAACGCAACCAGTTACCAATCTTCTGCCCATTGGGCATGGTTGCGGTTAGCCGGTTGAAGCTATGGGCGAATGCCACGTCATCGCCCACTGTGATAGACAGGTCAACAATTTCATAGTTGATTGGGCCTGGAATCGACGAGATCCCATCTCCCCAATGTTTCCTGTATGCATCTGCTCCCACGTATTGCAACGGGGGGACGATATCGAACGAGACCAGTTCGGGGGCGTATATGGCCATCACCCCATCGAGATCCTTCGCCCGAAGCGCCTCGACATAGTGCTCAATGGCCCTCTTGATTTCGGCTTCGTCGTTTTTTTTGTTGTCTTTAACTGCCATGGTTTCCTCCAAAAACGTCACATGTAAAGAAGTGCATCTTTTGATCAATAGAATACCTGCCAGGAAACTGCTTGTTTGCGACCCAAATGCGCACCCATCCCTTATGTTGAAATTTGGTGCGGCGCGCAGAACATGTGCTCCTGGTTTCTGGCGGAAGGCGCATTACCCTTCAAGAGGGTTGTGCGGCCTCCTCGTCACCCTCCGCCTGGTTCGCTTCGAGTGAGAGCAGTACCAAACTCATCCGGATGAGCCGTAAGAGCACTCCATAGAGCGCGGCCTGATCCGGCAGCGTCCCTACAAGCAGTGTGGTGCCTCCCTCCTACTGCTCGATGCGTAATCCTGCAAAGCGGTCTTGCCACCCAGAAGCAAGGTGCCCCTGGATGTGAATGCGGTAGTGCATCGGTCTTCTCCTTCAATTGCAGTAGAGTGCTCTGATCATGAGGAAAGTATAGATCGGGTATGCCCTCCAACACAGTCCTCAAAAGTGGAAGAAAAGGAGTAATTTTGCAAGGCAGGAAGGCGACCTGCTGGGAAGAAAGAGGCACTAGAGAAGCGAGTAGGCTCGCGCCAGGGCTACCGTCTGCGTACGGCTGCTCGCTCCCAGCTTGCTAAGCAGATTACTGACATGCTTCTTGACAGTATCCAGAGAAATCACCAGGGCCTGAGCGATGTCCTGATTGGAAGCTCCGGTTGCCAACAAGCGCAGGACTTCCTGTTCGCGCCGGGTTAATGAAATCTCTGGCATAGAGGAAGTAACCGATAGCTGTCGAGCCAAGGAAAGCGCAGGCTCGGATGGGTTCGCCCCCTCGAGCGATCTGCTCGCACCTGATGGCTCCTGCTCGAAGGCAACGAGCAGCTTGGCGATGGAGACTCTGGTCGCAGTAGTCACCTCGTCCTGCCCGACATATGTGGAGAGCAGTGCCTGAAGCGCCTCCCTCATGAGCTCGCCCTCAGCCAGGTACACGCGCAGGTAGCCCTCTGGCTCTGTGAGAGCAAAGAGGCGCTCAGCGGTCTCGCGGATCTGCTCGTGCTGTCCAGCTTGGTGCAGCGCTACCAGCAACTGAGACAGGTATGCCATAGTGATCCTGACATTGGTCGGTCGATCCAGGTGTCCGCTCCAACGTTCCAGCAAGTCCAACGCCTCCCGAAAGCGCCGCTGAGCGAAATACACGCGGATCACAGTTGGGAAGGCATCATACAGCCTCCGATCCCATGGCCCCTCTGAAAAATGGACTCCACTCACCCAGTCAGATGCCTCCTTGAGTTGTCCTTGCACCAACCACCACTGCGCTCGCGCGATGGGGAACCAGCCGGAGAAGACTGCCGAACGCTCGCGTTGCGTCCACCGCTCCAGTTCATGCAGCGCGAACTCAGCCTCCGACCACACGCCTCTCGCAAGTGCAACGCTGACACTCTCGAAGTAGCCTTCCGCGAGCACATCCAGGTTCAGCAAGCTAGTGGCATCCTGAACAACCGTAGCCAGCAAGCCGCGTGCTTCTTCCAGGCGATTCCATTGATAGTACACCCGTGCCAGTACGACTTCGAAGTAGCCTTTGAGCAGAGCATAGCCTGTGGTTTGCCCAATCAGATCAAGACCCTCCCTGCTCTCCTCGTATGCCAGGTGCAGTTGTCCCGCCTCCAACGCCGCCATTGCCAGCCATTGCCCAACCTTGCAGGTTGCATACGACCAGGTCGCCTGATTTTTTGCAAAGAGCAGCCGCGGCACCAGGCTTGCGCCCTCTTGCCGGACTACGTGGTGAAGGAGGAAGCTACAGGCGAGAGGCACTAGGTGCCAGATCACCTCCTCCTCGCGCTCAAGCGCCACCTCGATCTCCTGCTCCATGCTCCTCAGGTGCTCATCATCCCCGTGGACCACGGCTTCCCAAAAGGTCAGATGGATCTGGAGCAGGCGCAAGCGCCACCACAGGATGTCTTTGTCAAGCCGGGATTCTT
>NZ_BNJG01000004.1 GCF_016587375.1 Ktedonobacter robiniae | reverse complement strand
TGCATGGATATTGTTGTTGTTGGTGCCGATCACACGACAGCACCTATCGCGTTGCGTGAGCGTCTTTCATGCTCCGCGCGCCAGGTTCCTCAGGTCCTGAGTGCGGCGCGCCAGATTTCACAAGAGAGTGTGCTGCTTTCAACCTGTAACCGCATTGAGCTTTACGCTGTATGTGAGGATAAAAAGCAAGGAATTGCCGACTTATTGCGTGTATTAAGTGAGTCGCGGGAGGTGGCAGGCGAGGAGCTCCTCGCGCACTGCTACACTTTCACCGGCCAGGAAGCCGTAACCCACCTCTTTAGCGTGGCTTGTGGTCTTCGCTCTCTCGTTCCCGGTGAACCTCAGATTCAAGGGCAGGTCGTAGACGCGCTGGAAATTGCGCAGGGGGCGGGCCTGAGTGGTCCTATCCTCTCGGCGCTTTTTCGTGCCGCAGTCACGACTGGGAAACGCGCGCGCAATGAAACAGGTATCAGCCGCAGCGCCGCCTCTCTTAGCCATGTTGCCGTGCAACTAGCACGCCATCTCTTTCCCAGGCTTGAGGAGGCGGCTGTTTTATTGGTTGGCTCGGGCCAGATGAGTGAACTGGCGGCGCGCAATCTCTATGACAATGGGGCGCATAATTTGACGATTGTCAATCGCACCTATGAGCATGCCACGGAACTGGTCGAGGCGATAGGTGCGAAACATCGCACCTTTGCTGAGCTGCTCCCCGCGCTGGTAGATGCCGATGTAGTAATTAGTTCTACCAAAGCTCCGCGTGCCCTCATGACTCTGGACATGATGCAGCAGGTCATGACCAGGCGTGCTGGCCGTCCGCTCTTGCTGGTTGATATCGCTCTTCCTCGTGATGTCGAACCCGGAGTCGCTGACCTGCCCGGCGTACATCTTTATAATATAGATGATTTGCAGTCTGAGGTGGACAGAGGTATTCATTTGCGCTGGCAAGAGGCCGAGCATGTACGCACAATTATCGCACAAGAGGTCGAGGTCTTTGAACGCTGGCTCTCCTCATTGAGCGTAGTTGGCACGATCAGCGACCTGCGTAAGCAGGTCGAACTGCTGCGCCAGCAGGAACTTGCTCGTACACTCCGCCAACTCTCCGCCTCGCTCTCGGAGCGAGAGGTGGCGGCTATTCAAGAATTAACCAATCGCATTGTCAATAAAGTTTTGCATACACCGACTTTACGCTTGAAGGACGCGGCAGCGGGCGGGCAGGGGCATGTCTACGCCGAAGCTATGCGCTATCTGTTTGCTTTGGAAGATGATAATAATGAAACGAATCACGATCGGAACGCGAGCAAGCAAGCTCGCCATGATACAGACGCAGTGGATCATCGAGCGGATACATCAGCAGTGGCCAGACCTTGAAATCGCGATTGAGCAGATTCGCACCACGGGCGACCGCGTGACGAGTGTGCCGCTCTCGCGCATTGGTGGCGATGGTGTCTTTGTCACTGAGATTGAGAGCGCACTTCAGGAGCGGCGTATCGATATCGCGGTGCATAGCCTGAAGGATCTGCCAACCGCACAGCCAGAGGGGCTCTGTGTGCTTACGCCGGGACCACGCGAGGATGTGCGCGATGTGCTCGTCTCAAAGGGAGACCTGCATATTTCGGCACAGGGTACACTGGAAGGGATAACGCCTGGGCGCGCTCCCCGCATTGGTACCTGTAGTTTGCGTCGTACCGCGCAGATTCGTCATCTCTGCCCCAAAGCGGAGATCCTCTCGCTGCGTGGGAACGTTGATACACGCCTGCGTAAGCTTGAGGCGGGCGAGTATGATGCAATCGTCCTGGCAGCGGCGGGACTACATCGCCTGGACCTGCAAGCCACGCTAGAGGGAAAGCTCAGCTATTTCCCGGTTGTGCAGATGCTGCCCGCGCCAGGGCAAGGCGCTTTGGGCCTGGAGATTCGCGATGAGCCAGCTTTCCGTGAACTACTGGCACCTTTGCAGGATCGGAACGTCCAGGCCGCAACGAGCGCCGAGCGCATGTTTATGCGTCGCCTGGGCGCGGGGTGTTATCTCCCGGTCGCGGCCCATGCCCATATCATTGATGAACGTCTGGTGTTGCGTGGACTGGTAACGAGCCTGGATGGGCAGCGGCGGATTCTCGTGCAGCAGGAGACGGGTTGGAACGCATATGCCTTCCTGGAGAATGCCGAGCGTCTAGGTATCGAACTGGCTGAGATAGCGCTGGCGCAGGGCGCGCACGGTATTATTGCGGAGCTTGATGGGAGTCGCGTGCAGGAGCAGCAACATGTCTGAGAGGCAGGCAGCAACTCAATCTCTACAGGGCCAGCGTATCCTGGTTACGCGTACACGCGAACAGGCGTCAGCCTTTAGCGAGCGGCTGCGCGCTCTGGGTGCGCTGCCTATTGAGTTTCCCACCATTCGCATTGAGCCACCCCAGGACTGGAGCCAGCTCGACGCAGCGCTACACCGCCTGTATGCTGCTGAGCAGTCCCTGCCCTATGATTGGCTGATCCTGACCAGTGCGAATGGCGTCTCCATCTGTATGCAACGCCTGCGCGCCCTGGGCCTGGAACCCGCGTGCTTACGCGAGGTCTCGCCCAGGCTACACATTGCCACCATTGGACCCGCGACAGCCGCGACCTTGCAGGATTATGGCCTGCATGCGGATCTCGTGCCAGACGAATATGTGGCCGAGGGCGTCATTGCGGCCATGCACGAGTGGGCGCGGCAAAAGGAGCTCTCTCTACAGGGCCAGCGTATCCTGCTGGCGCGGGCCGCCGAGGCGCGTAAAGTGCTGGTGGTCGAATTGAAGCAGGCAGGCGCACAGGTAGATGAGGTGCCGGCCTATTATACCAGGCCGGTCGCGAGCGATGATGAGCATGGACGCGAGATTCTGCGTCGCCTACAGCGTCATGAACTGGACGTTCTGACCTTTACCAGCTCCTCGACGGTGCGTAACTTTGTGTTCTGGCTCAACTCATGCACGCAGGGGACAGGCCTGGACGCTACGGAACTGCTCGCGGGCGTGCGCATCGCCAGTATCGGCCCCATCACATCCCAGACCGCATACGACCTGGGTCTGCACGTCGACATTGAGGCCCAGGCCTTTACGATTGATGGCCTGGTAGAGGCTATCCATCACGCTGTGAGTGCTTAAACTAGAGTAAATTATATTTTTGCGTTTTACTGAAATAATTCATGATAGAGGAATAAACATTATGGCAGAACAGACAACTGAGATCACACAACCGGTGCAGCACGAGACGCAGGCGACGGCTCCCGCAGCCGCGCCCGCCCAACCCAAACCCAAACAGCCACGCCAGCTGGTACGGTTCACCTTCTATAAACTGGATCAGCAGTGGCAATTGCTGCCCGCCGAGGTACGTGAGCAGGGCAAGCGCGAGCTTAAGCGTATTGTTGATGCCTACTCTGAGCGTGCCTTGATCCGTAGTTATGGCCTCTACGGTGTGCGCTCCGACTGCGACTTTATGCTCTGGACCGCGACTTACGAGGCTGAGGATCTGCGCTGGCTGAGCAGCCAGATTCGCCGTAGCCCAATGGGTCCCTACCTGCGCGAGGCGCAGGCCTTCCTGGCCATGACCAAGCGTTCGGTCTATGTGGGGAAAAATGCGCGAGGCGCGCACGATCCACGCCTGGTGATCTCGCCCGAGGATAGCAAGTACCTCTTTGTATATCCCTTCGTCAAGACGCGTCCCTGGTATATGCTCTCGCTCGAAGAGCGCAAGCGCATGATGAACGAGCATATTCGTGTGGGTCTGAAATATCCGCAGATCAAACTCAACACCACCTATTCCTTCGGTATCGACGACCAGGAGTTCGTCGTCGCTTTCGAGTCGGATAGCATCGCTGATTTCCTCGACCTGGTGCAGGAGCTGCGTGAGACCGAGGCCAGTCAGTACACCCTGCGCGATACTCCCATGTTTATGTGCGTCCTGGAGGAGATCGACCAGATTCTCGACGCGATTGGTGCGTAGAACACGAATAGAAATAGAAGGGGACGTGGTGTGGTGGTGTAGCCGTGTACGCAAGTAGCGGGTTACACTACCACACCACGTCCCATGTGTAGAGAGAGGAGCGTTAACATGAGTCAGCAGAGCGCGAGTGAGCGCAAGCTCAATTTGTCCAGGTCCCGTGCGCTCTTTCAGGAGGCACAGCAGGTCATGCCCGGTGGCGTCAATAGCCCGGTGCGTGCCTTTCGTGGGGTAGGTGGAGAGCCCGTCTTTTTGGAGCGCGCCGAGGGCGCCTATCTCTATGATGTCGACGGCAATCGCTATCTCGATTTTGTTCAGTCCTGGGGGCCGATGATTCTTGGCTTTGGCTATCCCAGCGTGCTTGAGGCGGTAACTGAGGCCAGCAAACGAGGCTTTACCTTTGGCGCCCCAACTCAGGCCGAGACCGAATTGGCACGCCTGGTGATCGAGAGCGTCCCCTCGGTTGAGATGATCCGCTTCGTCAATTCCGGTACTGAGGCCACTATGAGTGCACTCCGCGTCGCACGCGCCTACACGGGCCGCAGCAAGATCGTCAAATTTACCGGTTGCTACCATGGACACGCGGATATGCTGCTGGTACAGGCTGGCTCGGGTGTAGCCACGCTGGGCCTGCCTGATAGCCCCGGTGTGCCCAGCGAGACCACGGCCAATACCCTCTCGGTTCCCTATAATGATAAAGAAGCGATCAAACAGGTATTTCAGACATATGCCAATGAGATCGCCGCGGTCATCGTCGAGCCTGTGGCCGCCAATATGGGCCTGGTGCTTCCGGTCCCAGGCTTTCTGGAGCTGCTTCGCGAGCTTACGACAAAGCATGGGGCCCTGCTGATCTTCGACGAAGTCATGACAGGTTTCCGTGTGGCGCTGGGTGGTATGCAGGAACGTGTCCAGATCACGCCTGACCTGACCTGCTTTGGCAAGATCATCGGCGGTGGTCTTCCTGTGGGGGCCTATGGTGGGCGACGCGAAATTATGCAGGTGGTCGCGCCGCTGGGTCCTATGTACCAGGCGGGCACCCTCTCGGGAAATCCCCTGGCGATGGCCTCGGGTATCGCGACTCTAAAAGAGCTGCGTAAGCCGGGCCAGTATGAGCTATTAGAGCAGAAGAGCCAGCTCCTGGGCGAAGGCATCGCGCGTGTGCTGCACGATACCAATACTGATGCCCAAATAACACGTATCGGCGCCATGTTCTGCCTCTACTTTACCCGCGAGCCAGTTCACAACTACGCAGACGCCAAACGTGCCAGCACCGAGCGTTTCGCCAGCTACTTCTGGGAGATGTTGGAGCGAGGTTATTACTTGCCGCCCTCGCAGTTTGAGTCTTGCTTTCTCTCACTAGCGCAAGAAGAGGCGCAGTTGCAGGAGATGGTGCAGAGCATCGAGACCGTATTACGTCAGCAAGCATAGAAAAGGGAGCCCTGGATACAATGACAGCCAATTTCCCGATTGTTCGCATGCGCCGGACGCGCCAGAACGAGGCGCTACGCTCCATGGTGCGTGAGACCCATTTACAGACCAGCCAGTTAATCTATCCTATCTTTATTGCGGAAGGCATCACGCAGCCGCAGCCCATCGCATCCATGCCTGGCATTGTGCAGTGGCCACTGGAGTTGCTGGAGCAAGAGGCGAAGCGCCTGGTACAACTGGGCATTCCCGCGACCCTGCTCTTTGGCATTCCTGCGGAGAAGGATGCCGTTGGTTCGCAGGCCTATGCCGAGCAGGGTATTATCCAGCAGGCCATTCGCCTCCTCAAGGCCACCGTTCCCGAGCTGCTCGTGATTACGGATGTCTGTCTCTGCGAATACACCGACCACGGGCATTGTGGCGTCATCCATAATGGAGATGTCCTCAACGACGAATCGCTGGAGCTCCTGGCGCGCATGGCCGCCTCACATGTCGAGGCGGGCGCGGATATTGTTGCTCCTTCAGATATGATGGATGGACGCGTGGGAGCCTTGCGCCATGTGCTCGATGAGCAGGGCTACAAGCAGACTCCGATCATGGCATATTCCGCCAAATTCGCCTCCGCCTTCTATGGTCCCTTCCGCGAGGCGGCGGGCTCAACTCCGCAATTTGGGGATCGGCGCTCATATCAGATGGACCCGGCTAACGCTCGCGAGGCCTTGCGCGAAGTGGAGCTGGATATTCGCGAGGGTGCCGACATCGTCATGGTCAAGCCCGCGATGGCCTATATGGACGTCATTCACCGGGTGCGTGAGTATTGTGACTTGCCGCTTGCTGTCTATAATGTGAGTGGTGAATATTCTATGGTCAAAGCCGCGGCCCAGCAGGGCTGGATTGACGAGCGGCGTGTGATCATGGAGGTACTGACAGGATTGCGGCGTGCTGGCGCGGACATGATCATCACCTACTTCGCGCCAGAGGTCGCACAATGGCTCAAGGAGGCGTAGAGGACTCATGACACTCTCAAAAGACGAACTGGAGCGTATGCGAAGCCTGGCGCGCGAATATGTCGAAGAGGTTGCCACGCTCACGCAGCGCATCTGTAGGGTGCCTGCCCCCACCGGCAGCGAGCAGCAACGGGCCGCATTTGTAACTGGGCTGTTTGAGGAGCGTGGTTATCGCTGTGAGCATGACGAAGTCGGCAATGTGTACGTGCGACGCGGGCGAGGGACTGGCCCTGTCTTGCTGCTGCTGGCGCACCTGGACACGGTTTTCCCCCAGGACACGCCGCTCAACGTTCGTCGCGAGGGTGACGTACTCTATGGGCCTGGTATTGGCGATAATAGCCTGAGCGTGGCCTCTATGCTTACGCTGCTCAAGATGCTTGATCTGCTCAAGCTGGAGACACCCATCGATATCGTGGCAGCCGCAAATGTGGGTGAGGAGGGCCTGGGCAACTTGCGTGGAGCCAGGGCGGCCGTCGAGCGTTATAAACAGCAACTGGGAGCCGTGATCGCCATCGATGGTAACCTGGGGTATATCGTGAATGAAGCCGTGGGTTCGCTGCGCTGGCGCATTACCGTCAATGGTCCTGGCGGCCATTCCTATGGCGCCTTTGGGCGTCCCAGCGCCATTCATGGCCTGGCGCGTATCATCGCGCGGATTGCCGAGATCCAGGTGCCAAAAGATCCCAAGACTACCTATAACGTAGGAGTTATCGATGGAGGTACATCGGTCAATACAATTGCCGCCAGTGCCTCGGCCCTACTAGATATGCGCTCTACGGATGTGCTGGCGCTAGACCGGCTTGCCGACGAGGTGCGAACCATCGTCAAGACCGCGCCTGGCGAAGGACTCCAGGGCGTGATTACCATCCTTGGTGAGCGACCAGCGGGAAAGATTGCGCCTGACGCGCCGCTTGTGCACCTAGCGCAAGAGGCTTTGCGTTGGATTGAGATCGAGCCGCGCCTCGTAGCCTCCAGTACGGACGTCAATATACCCTTGAGTCAGGGGATACCCGCCGTATGTGTAGGCGTCTCACAAGGCAGGCAGGCCCACACACTTGAGGAGTGGGTCCCCGTAGCCCCAATCGCAGATGGCCTGGCCCAACTCCTCTACCTGATCACCCATGCCTGTGAACAACTCGCACACTAAAGCCAACACAAGAGAACACCCTGGATCCGCAGTATTTCTAGTAAGTAATGTAGGAATGGGCCCTGGTAGCCGAAGGCTACCAGGGCCCATTCCTACATTACTTACTAAGCGAGCGCTAGGAAAGATGGGGGATGGTAACAAGAAGCGATGTTTTTGGCAGAGCCGCAAACATCGCCTCTTGTTATCCTTAAGTACGCGCCGTCCGACCGGCGAGAAAATGGCAGAGGCCAGCGAAAAGCAGAATTTTACTGGCATTGCCCCGCAAACTTGCCAGAAAGCCGAGCGTCAGGCCCAGTGTCAGGCCGATACGTCCCGCGGGATGGCGAACCATTTGTGCTAATATCTGCATACAAACTCCTCAAATTATGGTATCTTTGGCGTAACTTCTTCCCTTAGTGATACGTGGAAGATTATTAAAACGTGGAGATGCCTTGATTCCTAAATGTGGCCTCCTATATGCTCTATTCGAGAAGAAATTAGAGTGTCCGGGTTGTTATTACTGATACGAGTAGTATACATGCCTGGCTCTAAAAAGGGGTGGAATATGGTGACATGTATATAATCATTTTTTGTCATTTTTTATATATGTGTCATTGGTTTTGAGAAGGCATGACGACGGACCTTAGCAACTTGCCAGGGGGGGTGATGAGCCATAAAAAAAACTTATGGAAAAATCTGTTACTATTCTCTGAGGTCCTGCGTCTAACCCTGATATAAGGCTCCAATCAGGAGTTCTAAGGGCTTTCTAATAATAAACTTAGTGAATTTTAAGGATGTTGGCGAACAGTTCAACGCCGAACAGTTCTAGGAAGTATAGTCTAAATGGTTGGGATGACCGAATTCAATCGCACTTATCTACCAATTAATTCATACGGAGTCATTGGCGATTGTCATTCAGCCTTGTTGGTCGCGCCCGACGGGTCAGTTGACTGGGGATGCCTGCCAGACTTCGATAGTCCAGCTATCTTCTGTCGTTTGCTTGATCACGAGCATGGTGGCTACTTTCAAATCGCCCCCTCCGAGCCTATGCCGGGGACCCAGCGCTACCTGAAAGGTAGCAATGTTTTACAAACCCGTTTTACCAGTACCACTGGCGAATTACTCCTGACCGACTTTATGCCGGTAGAAACCTTGCGTGCCTGGCCGTACCAGGGGATGAATAACAATACCTGGACGCGTGAAGATGGCTCATGCCACTGCATGGTGCGTATTGCCGAATGTACCCATGGCGAGATGCCTGTAACTATGACACTCAAGGTCAGTCCAAATTATGCTGCCTCGCCCAGCGAGGTCAGCCTGGTTCCTGGGAACAAAGGCGTTCTCGTTTCAGGTGGAAACCAGTACGTTGGCCTGGCTATTATTGGCGCACACCTGCATCCATCCTTAACACTCAATGTCGTACAGGACGCTGAAGATAGGCATCCTTCGGTTGTATTGAACGTGATGCTCTCAGAGGGCGAGCGCCTGCTCTTCGCGGTGGGCATGGGCCGCAACATGCAGGCGACGCGAAGACTGGTCGAGGGCGAATTGCACCAACGCAATTTCGATTCTGAACTGGCACATACCCTGCATTGTTGGCGCGAGTGGCTCTCGACCTGCAACTATCGTGGGCCGTACCGCGAGGTGGTAGAGCGGAGCGCGTTGGCCTTAAAGATGATGACCTATGCCCCCACAGGAGCCATTGTCGCGGCCCCCACGACTTCGCTGCCCGAGCATATAGGTGGGGTACGCAACTGGGATTACCGCTATACCTGGCTGCGGGACGCGACCTTTACGCTCTATGCCCTGAACGTCCTTGGCTTTACCGACGAGGCACGCGCCTTTACGCACTGGCTCAGGCGACTCACATATGCGGATGGCGAGTCGTTGCAAATCATGTATGGTATCCGTGGCGAGCGTGACCTGGCCGAGCAAGAACTGACTCACCTGGAGGGCTATGCCGGTTCAAGCCCCGTACGCATTGGCAATGGGGCCGCCAGGCAGAGACAGATGGATGTCTTCGGTGAGGTGCTGGACTGTATCCACCTCTACCGGCGCCAGGGCAGCTTTGAGCGCTATGGCGAGACACTGGATGGTCCGCTATGGAATCTAATGCGCGACCTCGTGGAGCATGTCTGTGCGCACTGGCAGGACCCTGATAGCGGCATCTGGGAGATCCGTGGCGATGACCGGCACTATGTCTATTCCAAGGCGATGTGCTGGGTGGCTTTAGACCGGGGCATTCGTGCCGCGCAGCAACTCAACCTTGAAGCGGACCTGCCGCGCTGGCTGATGGTGCGAGACCAGATTCGTGCCGACATCCTGGCGAACGGTTATAACACGAGCGTTGGCGCGTTCACCCAATCTTATGGGGATACTGCCCTGGATGCCTCCAATCTCTTGCTGCCCTTGATCGGCTTTATCCCGCCCGATGATCCGAGAATGCGTTCAACCGTGGACCGTATCATTGAAGGCCTGACGGACGAGAATGGCTTTGTTTTCCGCTATATCTCCCATGATGGTCTTGCTGGTCACGAAGGGACATTTACCATTTGTACCTTCTGGCTCGTGGATAATCTCGCTATGCAGGGCCGGGTCGACGAGGCGCGCTCACTCTTTGAGCGCTTGCTTAAATATGCTGGCCGCCTGGGACTCTTCTCGGAAGAGGTGGATGCCAATACTAGCAGCGCGCTGGGAAACTATCCCCAGGCCTTTACGCATATCGCGCTTATCAACAGCGCCTTCAACCTGCGCAAAGCTGAGATTCGTCAATCCGAGCATCATACAGATCCTTTAATTGCAGCCATTCGCTTGAACAAACAGTAAGCTTTGTCGTTCTACTGGTAGCCTGGAAGCAAACGTAGAATAGCCTGTATGCAGAATTTACCACAGGCATGAATTTGGGGGAGGGGCATTGTCCTCCTTCAAATTCATGCCTTTTTACATGAATGCATTGTTCCAATGAAGAAAGTCGTAGGTTCCAAGCTGGCTTGGACTCCGAGGCCCACAGACCGATACCCAGACGCGGGTAGATCGCTTCGCTCGGAGTCCAAGCCAGCTTGGAACCTATAATTTAACGACTTCACTATGTATGCGATAATGGCAAGAACAATATGCACTTAAAATAAGAGAGCGAGTTATATCAGTGTCATCTGTTCAATACCCTACAGCGAGTTTAAAGCCCCATAAAGATGAGAGCCTGCTTGGTGGTCATCTCTGGATCTTCTCTGGTGCCTTACAGCAACCACCACGCTGGGTCGAGCCAGGCGCCCTACTGGACGTGAAGTCCTCGACAGGCCAGTTTGTGGCGCGCGGCTACTATAATCCCCAGACGGATATCGCGATCCGTATCCTGACACGCGATAACGCAGAGTCTATCGATGGTGACTTTTTGCGTAAGCGTGTGCGCGAGGCGCAGGAGCTGCGCAGGGTCTTTGTGCCGAGTGTGACTAATGCCTATCGCCTGATTCACTCGGAGGGAGATGGCCTGCCGGGCCTGGTGGTGGATCGCTACGCCGACATCCTGGTTGCCCAGGTGCATACTCTAGGCATGGATCGCCTGCTGCCCCAGGTGCTTGAAGCCTTGCTCGCAGAGACGGGCGCACGCGGAATTCTCTTGCGCAACGAGAGCCAGGCACGTCGCCGCGAGGGTCTAGAGGTAGAGGAGCCACGCGTGGCAGCAGGGGAGGTGCCCCAGCAGATCGAGATCTTTGAGAACGGCGTGCGCTTCATTGTTGATCCCTGGCGGGGACAGAAAACGGGCTTTTTCCTGGATCAGCGCGATAAGCGCGAGGCCTTGCGTAAATATGCGCGAGGTGGGCGCGTGCTCAATTGCTTCAGTTATAGCGGGGGCTTCTCGGTCTATGCGGCCCTGAGCTCAGAAGCGACACAGACGGTGAGCGTAGATGCCTCTGCTCCAGCTATTGAGGCGGCACGTCAGCATTTTGCCCTGAATGGCCTGGATGCCAGCAAGCACGAGTTTCATACCGAGGATGTGTTTGAGTACCTGGAACAGGCCGCAGAGCGTGGGGAGCGCTTTGACGTGGTTATACTGGACCCACCTGCCTTTGCCAAGAACCAGGGTGCGCGTACGCAGGCACTTAAAGCCTACCGGCGCCTCAATACCCTGGGCATGCAGGTCTTGCGTCCAGGCGGGATTCTCTTGACCTGTTCATGCTCTGGCGTGATTGGTATGGACGATCTGCTGGGGGTCGTCTCCAATAGTGCCCAGCGTCAGAAGCGCACGGTACAACTGCTGGAGTCCTATACCCATGGCGTGGATCATCCTACCAACCTGGCGATGCCGGAGACCAATTATCTCAAATCCGTCTTTTGCCGGATTTTGGCCTAGTATAAGGTTTAAAGAGATGTGCAGAAAGATGGCGTTTTAGCTATCGACCGACGCTGCTAAAGCACGCGTCTACATATCAAGGCGCGATATCCCCCGTACCTCATATGTAGACGCGTGCTTTAGCAGCGTCGTGCTACTCTTTACTGAATTATTTCTTCTGCCTGCTTCTTGAACTCGGGAACGGCAGGCACGAAGTTCGCGGCCTCGCCCGAGAGATGGGCGCAGGCCGCCCACTGTACCAGTCTGCCCACGACATCGTGCTCGCTGGTGGTGAGTTCGATCTCGGTAATTGAGCAGTTGTGCTTCTTGCCTCTGCTAATGGTTTCCAGGCTTTTGGGACCACAAATCGCCGAGACGAGGGCGATAAAGATGGCCGCGTGCCCGGCGATGGCGATCACACGTCCCTGTTTGCCCCAAGTGGCTTTATGCAGGCCTCGTTTGCCGCGCTCGATCAGGGTCAGGAAGCTCTCTCCATTGGGGAAGCTGGCATCGAGGCGTCCATGATACCACTCGGTGACAATACTGTTATGGTAATCCCAGTTCTCAGCGGTGGGCGCGGCATCCTCGAGGTCACCCACATTGACCTCGCGGAACTCTTCATAAAGCGCCACTGGTCGCTGATGTGGCTCAGCGATAATCTCGGCGGTTTCACGGGCGCGTTTGAGGGGCGAAGAGAAGAATTCATCGATGTGCTGATCGCGTAAGTGGGTGGCAGTTTGTTGGGCCTGGAGCACGCCCTTGGCCGTCAGCGAGTAGTCAACGCGTTTATAGGAAAATTCCCCGGTAACATTTGCGAGATTTTCTCCATGGCGAATAAGAAGGATGGTATTGGTATACTGAGTATTCATATGCTCCTAATATATTTTGGGGATAGTGTTCAGGTACCATCTTCTCTATGGGTCTCAGCGCCGAGTCCCGCACTGGCGTGTGCGAGGGCACCCGAATAGGCAAAGGATCGGACATCGCTCTTGATATCATCTATACTATAGTTCCAACGACATAACATTGTCTAGTGATTTCTCGTGGTTTATCTAACTGCGCCAGAAGACCCCTGTTTTCAAACATGGGGATGAATGGCGCGCTCCTTTTTTGAGGTGGATAGGGCGGTGCAAATTGTTGCATTTTTACACTGTAACTGCTATAATATAACCTATGAAACAGAAACGCGCTTTCAAGTACCGCGTGTATCCCGCGCCAGAACAACAGCAGATCCTTGCTCAAACCTTTGGGTGCTGTCGCTTCGTCTATAACTGGGCCTTGCGCAAGAAAACCGATGCCTATTACAACGACCATCAGCGACTCTATTACAAAGAGTTGAGTTTCCTGTTGACTGACTTGAAAAAGCAAGAAGAGACGCACTGGTTGAATGCCGTTTCGAGCGTGCCCTTGCAGCAAGCTCTTCGTCACCTGGACAAAGCGTTTCTCAACTTCTTTGAAGGGGTGCCAAGTACCCCACCTTCCACAAAAAACGCAACAAGCAATCCGCCACCTATACCGCCAACGCTTTTATCTGGCACAATGGAGCTCTCACACTCGCCAAGATGAACGAACCCCTTGATATCCGCTGGTCGCGCCCTCTGCCAAAAGACGCACCCCCTTCGAGTGTGACCATCTCCAAAGACTGTGCCAATCGCTACTTCATCAGCATCCTTGTGGAAGATGAGATTGAGCATGTACCCGCCAATGAGCAGGCGATTGGTGCTGATCTTGGTTTAAAGTCCTTTGTGGTCCTCTCGACAGGCGAAGTGGTGGGCAATCCCAGGTTCTTCCACAAGGATGAAAAGAAACTGGGCAAAGCCCAACGTTGTCATGCCAGGAAGAAAAAGGGCTCGAAAAACCGAGACAAGGCACGTCTCAAAGTAGCACGCATGCATGCCCGTATCGCTGATCGCCGCCGTGACTTCCTGCAGAAACTGTCGACCCGACTCATACGCGAGAACCAAGTGGTATGTGTCGAGTCGTTGGCAGTCAAGAACATGGTCAAGCACCCAACCCTCAGCAAAGCCATCAGCGATGTGGGATGGAGTGAGTTTGTGTCCCAACTCGAATACAAGGCCAACTGGTATGGTCGAAACCTGGTCAAGATTGACAAATGGTATCCTTCCAGTAAGCGCTGTTTCGATTGCGGTCATCTCCTCGACTCCTTAGCGCTTGATGTCCGTCAATGGGACTGTCCGGAATGTGGGGTCCATCATGACCGCGATATCAATGCTGCAAAGAACATTGTGGCCGTGGGGCTCACGGTCCTTAACGCCTGTGGAGAGTCTGTAAGACCTGGACGGGCTTTGTCTCGTTCAGGCAAGACTCAGCGAAGCAGGAAACCCTAGAGGCGACTCGAGGAATCCCCTGGCTTTAGCCATGGGGAGGATGTCAATGGCCACTTGTTTTCACGAGACAAGGCTTGTCCTTTTGCTTCGTGAGGGGAACGACAATCCTCACCGGATGGACTACCAGAGATGCAAGCACCTCTCCACCATCCTCTACCCCCTTTGGCCCGGAGGCATCAGGGGCTACTTTGCGTACTCGAACTGCAGTGCGATGATGAATCCATTGAGGAGGCGCTTTTTCCAGTCCTCGTCCAGGTGAGCGCCCACGCTTTCGGTTGTACTCCTTGACCTCCTCAATGGCCACCAGAAGCGGGGCTTGCAAGTTGGGCTTTCCCGTAGCCGCATCGGGAGAGAGCCTCATAATCGAGGTAAGGTAGCCCGCGAAACTGGCAACACTGGCCAGCTTGCGAAGCTTATTTACATCCCTATTGCCTATTTTGGCAAGGATCTTAGGATTACCTCAACCGACCACGCGGCCGGTGATCGTTGTGACCGTCGTGGGACCCCAGGATGCATTCGGCTCCACTTCCAGTTGCAGTTCGCCGCTCGTGTAGTGGAAGCGGAAGACCGGGCAGAACACGCCCTCGTAATAACAGATCCTCACCTCGTAGGTGTCTTCCGCCGTCCAGGCGCCGCACGCGGCGACGGGTTCATCGCCATGCCCGCGCATGTCGGTGGTCCCTTTCAGCCACGTAGCGTAGCCGACCTGCATCGAGTGCTCGCCGCGTTCGTCGCGCACTATGAGCGTGCCGCGCTCGTCGCCGAACTTGATCGCGACGCTCTCCAGCTTCAGATCATTGCTCTCCAGCTTGTACGTTTTCCCCCACCACTGCTCTGCCTTGGGCGACGAGGGCTGTCCCTTCGGCAGCGGCAGCGACAGGATCGCCAGCTTGTCGTACAACCCGCCGTAGGCTTGCGGGTCGGCGGGCAACGCTTCCGGCTGCATGGCGGGCAGCAGATGCTCCCAGACCTTGTCCAGTACAGACTGCATGTTCCGCACACCGCCGATGATGGCCAGCACCACGTCCTGCTCAGGCATGACGATGCAGTATTGGCCGAAGGCGCCATCGCCGCGGTAGCCATCGTACCGGCAGCGCCAGAACTGGTAGCCGTATCCGACCATCCAGTCTGGGTTGGTCTGGGTGTTGCTGTTGTCGGAGTGGGCGCTCGTCGCCTCGGCGACCCACGCCTCCGACAGGATGCGCCTGTCGTGCCAGCTGCCCTTCTGCAGATACATCTGGCCGAAGCGGGCGATGTCCTCCGTCTTGATGTGTAGGCCGGACCCGCCGATGTTGATGCCGCGCGGGTCGGTCTCCCAGGTGGGGTTCTCGATGCCTAGCGGGTCGAACAGGCGCGTGCGCAGGTAGTCTAGCAGGGGCTTACCCGTCAGTCTGGTGATGATGGCCGAGAGCATGTACGTGGCCGCGGTATTGTAGACGAACCACGTGCCGGGCTGGTACTCGACGGGCAGAGACAGGAACGTGCGGGGCCAGTTGTCGTCTTCGCCTCCGAACACGTGCCTGGACGTGTCCTCCTTGTGGCCGGTGTTCATTGACAGCAGGTGCCGCACGCGCATAGCCTTCAGGTTCTCGCTGGGGTTCGCCGGAGAGTCGTCGGGGAAGAACTTCAGGACGGGGTCATCCACCGTGAGCAAACCCTCGGCCACCGCCAGGCCGATGCCGCTGGAGGTAAAGCTCTTGCTCAGCGAGTAGAGCGAGTGCGGGGATTGGGGCCCGTAGGGCGTCCACCATCCCTCTGCCGCCACGTTCCCGTGACGCAGAAGCATGAAGCCCTGCACCGCGTCCAACGGGTGGGTGTGCTGCTCAACTGCCCGGATGAAGTCCAGGATCGCCGAGGAGGGGAGGCCCTCGGCTTCCGGGCTGCTGCGCTTCAACTGAGTTATGCTTGCCATGATATCAATCTACCCCTTTCTTTTATTCGGCCCCTCATAAGGCCTGGTGTTGTCCGTAATGAATGAATTGGCCTGTTCTGTCGCCGCGCTTCAGGCTTCCTCTGTTGCTGTAATCGTCGTTCTTGTTCTTACTGTACCACATAGCGCGCTGGGTTGCTCGCAAATCGAGACTTCAACTCCCTGGTGGCGCTGACGAGATCGGGGAAGCTAAAGTCTATTGAGTGCCGCAGGCGCGAAAAGTAATGCTTCTTTAGTCCCAGCGTTGGTGTGATATGATGGTAACAACGCTTTGCTTGCGCGACAAGTAGGAATTGTGGAAAGGATAATGTGTTATGCAGTTTTCTGGCTCGCAAACGATCGCTGCCCCTCTTGAGAAGGTGTGGGCGTTTCTCTTAGATGTGAATAATGTGGCGAGCTGTGCGCCGGGCTTTCAGAGCCTGGAGCAGTTGGGCGAAGAGCATTGGAAGGCCCTGATCTCGGTTGGCGTGGGACCTGTGAAGGCCAAGTTTAACCTGGATGTCACGCGCCCAGAGAAGCGCGAACCCGAATTTATGGCCGTCAAGGCACGTGGCAAAGCGCCCGGCAGCGCAGTCGACCTCGCGGGCGATATGCAGTTAAGCGCCATTGATGCCAACCAGACGAAGATGGATTGGAATGCCCAGGTAACGATCAGTGGCTCTATTGCCAGCGTCGGCGCGCGCCTGATCAATGGCACTGCCGAGAAGATGACTAATCAGTTCTTTAGCTGCCTCCAATCCAAGCTCCAGGAGCCACAGACCGCTTCAGCTGGCGAGTAACCGCGTTGTAGGCCTTGTGCTCTTTTCTCAGGGAGGTAGAAACAATGCAAATGGCGCTTGCGCGTTGGCAAGAGATCCTGACGGCGAGGGCGCGTCAGATGGACGAGGCATATGCCCGTCTGGGGCGTTCCAGTGCCGACTTCTGGGATCGGCGCGCGCGCAACTACCACCGCTCAAGCCAACGAGTTCAATCCGATAACTCGTTGCTGCTGCGAATGGGTGAGGTGCTTACACCCGAGAGCGAGGTGCTGGATGTAGGAGCGGGCACCGGACGCTATGCGCTGGCCCTGGCACCTCTGGTGAAACACGTCTACGCGGTCGAGCCAAACGCAAGTATGTTGCGCTATTTACAAGCGGATGCGCAGGCCAGCGGGATCACGAATATTTCATCTATAGCCAGTACGTGGCAGGAGGCAGATCCCGCTCTGCGTGCAGATGTCTCGCTGTGCAGCCACGTGCTCTATCCTATTCTTGATCTGGACCGTTTCCTCGCCAGGCTACATGCAGCGACGCGGCACACCTGTTTCCTCTTTATGCGCGCCACCTCTTTTGATGAGATCAGCGATCCCCTGTGGCGGCATTTCCATGGCGAGCCTCGCTGCCTGCCCCCTGGCTATATCCACGCGCTGGATGTCCTCTACGAAATGGGCATTTATGCCAATGTCGAGGTCGTCTCTACCACGCAAAGTATGAGCTTTGCCTCGCTTGAGGAGGCCGTCGCGGAGATGCGTGAACAGTTGATTTTGCCTGAGGATCCCGAGATTACGGAGGAACTGCGTGGTATGCTGGCCTCCTGGCTGGTTGAACAGGAGGCCATGCTGACCTTCCCGTTGCCGCAGATGCCCAATGCCATTATCTCCTGGCGGGCGAATGGATAAGCAGGAACAAGAAAAGCGGGTCCCTTGCTCTCATCCGAGAGCAAGGGACCCGCTTATTGAGTTTGCGAGAAATTACGCGATATTGTTATCCAGGTTCTTGAAGATGGTGTTCAGGGTGCTGTTGACTACGCCCTTGCCGATGGGATTGTTCGCCATCGCGACCGCGCCTTCAAGCTCCGCGTTGGCCTCATACGCCAGCACGGCGCCGCCGGGCTCGTCGGAAATATTGATCTGGCAGACGCCATTGACCGAGCCACCGGTGCCCTGGCGCTGAATCTGAAGTTCAATGAAGTTAGGTTCCTGAACGCGGGTGATGTTGATGACCACCGCGTAGGGACCTTTCAGTCCGGGGATGGGTGTCGTCACAAATGCCTTGATGCGGTTCGCGTCGAGGAACTCAATCGACTGGCAACCAGGGATGCTGGCCTGGAGGATGGAGGGATTGAGAATGCCCTTGAAGACCTGCGAGCTGGAAGACTTGAACTTGTGTGTACCACTAAGTTTCATGCGAGAAAAACCCTTCCTTAGAAAAAATATTGTTGATAGCGTCTTGATGCGCTTCTGCAATATGCATGTGTTTGCATGTACGATCTAGTAGATCAGGCCCTATTGTACCGACTTCTTATGCGACTTTCAAGAAGTTAGCCTCTTTTCCTATTCCTTTGCACCTGTGGCGCTCAGGAGTAAAGTGTGATGATGTGGCGCGTGGGCAAATGCCCACGCGCCACATCATCACACTTTACTCCTGAGCATGTCCATCGCAGGGGAGACTTACGGCGTCTCGAATGGATATTTTTTATCTTCTATGAGGTCTATAAATTGCATTCAATATGCAAATTTGGGATTTTGAAATGTATGGAAAGTAGATTATCCAAATGTGCTATCTGCATAATTTTTGCAAATCTTTTGTGGAATATGTGTTATACTGCATCTATACGTTCCAACCTGTATCGTATAATCCTAAAAACTTTTGGGAGCAGCGATGTCTTTGCATAGAGAACAAGTAGAAACAACGAACCAAGATTGGCATACTTATGTGGCGAGAGAGAGGTATAATCTTTCGGCCTCTATAGAGCAGACCTTTTATCAAAAAGCTGAGAAATCTGTAGCTGCTGGCCGAGAGCGGGAGGGGGGAGATGGGAAAGTGAAGAACTCGAGTCATACCATCTATGGCAAAACGCTGATTCCACCTCGTATTAGCTTGCAATCGCGCCTGGCACCAGCCTTTTACCGCAGTAATCTGGGCGAGGAACCCGCGGCCACGCAGACAAATGTGGCCCTCATGGCTCTGGGTGAAAATGGCGAACTGAAGGCGAGTTCTGAGAATAACCTGCTGACCCGCTTTGCGCGGCGTGTCACCTCATCGCTGGCGGCTATCGGTTTCTACAAACGGAGCGGAACACCTCCGGAGTCAGGTGATTATAGAAATACTGCTGCTAGAGATACTACAAATGTTGTGGTTAACACGATCTCTGCGCAAGAGACGCTTGATTTTCCATCGATACCGGCATCTTTTCATGATGGCATGCCGACTATGAATGAGATGAGAGAGGCAGCGCATATTGCGGACCAGATGACTATACCGCCGCTGGAGCAGATGTTTGACACACCGTGGAATGAAGCCTTTCGCCCGTTGCCATCTTCGATGGGTTCATTCTCGGCCTCCATGACGAGCATCAGTTCCTCCATGGGAAGTGTTGCCGTCTCGCAGACGGGCAGGGGCAGGTATCGCCTGGCTGGCCACACTACCAAAATTCATTTGCAGGCCGCCTCACCTGTGGCTATGGCGAAGGAGACCCTGGCCTCTACTCAGATCCCGCTTTCACCCACAGCTCCCCGTGTTCCGATTGCCGGGACGCGCCGCAAGGAGAGCGTGAGCGCCTATATACCAGCCGTGCAGAAGGGAAGCGAGAAGCGTGCAAGTGAGGACATTGTGACTACACATGCCCCTGGTCTCCTGCCCGATACGCCCATGGAGATGATGCGTAATAGCGCTTACCTTACGGCCCTGAAACCAGTGCAGACAGCACGAAAGACGGCGAATGCGGGGAGTGGCGTCTTTGAGAGCGCTCAGCGCGACGTCACCATTAATCATGAACAGGTCAGTGCCACCAGTACGGTCCTGGTCACGTTGACATCTGACCCTGGCCCGGTGGTGGTGCATTTCGTCACGCTCCAGCCCGGCGTCGGCTTCACCGTCCACCTGACGGCCCCTGCATCTAAACAAGCAACCTTTAACTACATCATCCTCTAGCAGTTTGTCGGAGAGAAGGAAGTACTTACCACACGAAGCGGCAACATGCTTGATGTTGATGGGGAGAGCCCGTGGCCAGCAATAAGGTGTGACAAGATTACCGGGGTAAAACCTACGCGAAGCGCTTCGCGTAGGTTTTACCCCGGTAATCTTGTCACACCGATCTGGGCGAATAGACTTGGCAATATACAGCAAAACAGCTGGACGCTGTTCTCCTTGCGAAGTGCAGCGAGATCCGATCACTCTTTGAGCCAGATCTTGCGATGACTCTGCATGACGCTGATCCTACTCTAGATCTTTGCGTGCTAGGTCGCTCAGCGATGGAATGGCTCGTAGTCGACGGTTCAAGGTGGCAAACAATGCGATGAGAGCTTGAGGCACAAAAAGCAGCACCACTGTCTGAGCCGGACCAATCCATTGAATCAACAACCCGGCGAGTGCGAGGCCCAGGGGCATGCTGCCAAGAGAAAGGAGACGGAATACGCTCTGCACGCGCCCCTGCAAATGGTCTGGGATCACGATCAGGCGATAACTGGACTGGACTGAATAAAAAACGGGCACGACAATGAAGCTCACTCCGTTGGCGACCCCTAACACCCAGAGATTCGGCGCGACGGCCAGGGCGAGCCAGGAAACGGCCCAGACCCAGGCTGCACCGATCGTCAACGGCCCAACGGCGAAACGCTTTTGCAAGGGACCACTCAGCACTGCTCCGGCAATACTGCCCACACCGCCACTGGCGAAAAGCATGCCGATGGCAAGCGGCGTGGCATGCAGGTCCTGCGCCAGCACAATCAGGATCAACGTAAAGCCGACCGTGGGGAAGACCAGTCCCAGGGTCAGCAGGGCCAGAAAACGCAGGACGTGCTCGCGCCAGAGCCAAAGAAGCCCCTCGCCGATCTCGTACCAGATTTTGCGCGGTTCCTCCGTGCGCCCCTCTTGAAAACGCGCGTGCATCAAAAAGATGCTGAGCACCGAACAGACGTAAGAGATCGCATCGGTCAAGAACGGGACCGCGTGCCCCACGCCATAGAGGAAGCCGCCCAGAAATGGTCCCAGCGTCCAGGAGGTCGAGTCGATGACCTGATTCTGCGCACTGGCGGCGGGGATCTGCGCTTTGGGCACTACGTGCGGCAGGCAGGCGATCTGGGCCACCGAAAAGAAGGTCATCAGCGTCCCCTCGACCAGCGCGACCAGGCAGAGTTGGAGAAGGCCCAGGCGGCCCAACCAGAGCGCGACGGGAATACTGCCCAGGGCAAGCGCTCGCCCCGTGTCGCAGATCAGCATCACCCGCTTGCGATCCCAGCGGTCGATGAATGCGCCTGCAGGCAGGCAGAGCAGAGCGAAAGGCAGGCTGCGCAGAGCACCAACCAGGCCGGCCTGAATTGCTGAGTGCGTAATGCCCAGGACCAGCAGGGGAAAGGCCAGCAGTGAAACCTCGCTGCCGACGCTTGAAAGGAGTTGGCTGCTCCAGAGCAGCATAAAATCGCGGTTGTGCCACAGGGGCGCAAGATGCCGCACCTCCTTCGCCGATGATGGTGAACTGAGTTCGGAAGAGCGCGAGCTTTCCGCGCCACCTGATTGATCATTCAGAATATCTTGTTCACTAATCATGTTCGTTTCTAACTTTCTTCTCTCTCTTTGAAAAGTTTGCCCCTCTTCAAGCTGCCCGTGTCTGCGAACCCGGCACAAAACGCGCACCTGCGCTTTCGCGCGTTCGGCCAACAACTGCCTAACGAGCAGAGACGCCGCAAACGGCCAGTGTGTACGGGAGCAGGAAGAGTTACAAACATTTTCCCGGCAACGATTGGGCAGACCGTACCATTCCCAGAAGGAAACAAAGGATGAACGGGCGTCTGCGCGAATCGCATATCTGGTAGAGCTACAAGATTGGTAGCCTTGTGGGGTCGCGAACATCACAACGAGCATGCACTTTACACCATGCAGCAAGGTATAGACGCCACTGCTGGAACAGATTGTGGTTCTCTGGCAAGAGCTGTTCCTTTTGCTCGATCAACGTCGCGTATTCAGATATGACAGGCTCCCTCGCACATGAAGACCTGTATGTGAGGATGAAGCGTTAGAAGACCTTCAACGCGAAGGTGGAGGTAGTAATCATGTTCATTCCTTTCGCGTAGTGGGGCAAGTATAGCGAAGAAAATACCATCAGTCAAGAGAGGTCCCGGCCTTTTTGCCCCCCAGAATCCCCACTAAGGATTCTGCGAGACGATTCGGCCTCGTTTTCTTCCCGCTAAGCCAGGAATAGATGGGCGTCCTTGCTTGGTGTAGTCCCTCCCGCTTGTGGTGGTATATTGGTGAATATGAGTAAAACGTTCAAAACAGTAGATTACGCTCAGAAGCTTGACCTGACCGTGCGCCTGGGTGATTGTTTGCCTCCTGATCATCTCGCCCGCTTTGTGGTAGATAGCGTGGCACAACTTGACCTCTCGGCGCTCTATGCTCGGTATGGGTCGCGCGGCGGGGAGCCATATGCCTCTGAAGTGCTGTTGGGCTTACTTCTCTATGGGTATGCCACTGGGGTATTCAGCATGCGCAAGATTGAGCGAGCCACCTATGAGGCAGTCCCCTTTCGCTTTATCGCAGGCAATCTGCATCCCGATCACGACACGCTCGCTGCCTTCCGATGCACGTTCTTGTCAGAGCTGAAAAATCTCTTCGTACAGGTGCTTTTGCTTGCGCAAGAGGCAGGCGTCTTGACACTGGGAACGATCAGCCTAGATGGAACGAAGGTGCATGCCGATGCCTCCAAACGCAAAGCGGTGAGTTACAAGCGTCTGCTGGAACTGGAGACCCAACTGCAAGCCGAGGTAGAGGAGTTGTTTGCTCAGGGTGAACAAAGTGAACAGCCAGAGATACCTGATGAACTGGTGGTGCGCAAGGAGATCGCACGACGACAGGACCGCCTGGTGCGGCTGGCAGAGGCCAAAGCAGCCTTGGAAACACGCGCGAAGGAACGGGTGTCAGTTGAGCAGGCGGAGTATGAGGCTAAACTGGCGCAACGCAAGGAGCGAGAGCGCACGACGGGACGTCGCCCAGGAGGTCGTCCACCAGCTCCACCGACAGAAGGGCCACGTGATAGCGATCAATACAACTTCACCGACCCAGAATCGCGCATCATGAAAAGCTCAACGCATGCTGAAAGTACGCGTCTACATATAGATCATATGTAGACGCGTACTTTTGTAGCGTCGTCCCACCTCCACATCCTGTATCTTTACAGCTCTCCTTGTACTTCCTGGCGCAGGCGCTGGAAGAAGTTTTCCATATAGTCAAAGCGCTCCTGTGCCAGTTCGCGGCCGGTCGCGGTCGTCATGCGCTGGGGCATGGCATCGAAGAGCAGTTCAAACTCGATGCTTGGCGAATAGTCAGGGCGCCGACGGAGCTGGCGGACGAGGAGGGGATCGACAGGTCGACTGACCTCGGGGGGAACCTCTGAGTAGACCTTCTGGTTGTAGCGTCCCGTAATGCAGAAGAGGCGCGCAATCCCAATTGCGCCTAGACAATCAATCTTATCTGCGTCATAGAGGATACGCCCTTCGAGGGTGCGCGGAACCTGGCCCCCTGTCATGCGATGGTCGCGAATGGCCTGCTGGACCAGGGGAATGCTCTCCTGGGGGAAGTGGGTATGCGCGAGCAGGTCGGCGGCCATATGCGCGCCTATCTCGGCATGGTCGCCACCATGCAGGCGTTCGCGCTCCTGCCCGATATCGTGAAATGCGACCGCGGCCCAGATCACGGGCAGATTACCACCCTCCCTGGCTTGAATCGTCTCTGCCAGGGACATGACACGAAGTAAGTGGTCAAAATCATGTGAGGCATCCTTACACTCTTCTTGTTCCAGTACCTCCCTGGCGCGTTCCACGATCCAGGAGCGAAGTTCAGGCTTCAATGATGTCAGATCTTTCTACTAATGGTAAGGTGAGAATAAAACAAGTGCCCTCGCCCGGTATACCCCTACTCTCGACGCCGATATGCCCACCATGCAGGCTTAGAAACTGTGCCACGACATACAGCCCCAGGCCCACACCCCTGGTCTTGTTCCCTTCGATATTGGGGGCGCGATAAAAGCGCTCGAAGAGGCGTGCCTGGGCATCGAGGGGGATGCCAATGCCCTGATCTTGTATGCGTATCTCTACAAAGGGATCCCCGCTGGCGTTAGGTGTCTGCTGCAAGGTAACAGTAATAGATCCTCCGAACGGACTGTATTTTATCGCATTTTGTAGGAGGTTCGCAAAGACCTGGGAGAGGCGGGCGCTATCACCCAGGATGAGGTAGGGGTGCGCGCCTGTTTGAACCTGGCAGGTGATGGTATGCATGGGCGAGGTCATAGCATGCTCGGCGACCGTCCGCTCAACGATACGCTGGATATCAAGTTCTTCTGTATTGAGCACGATCTGGCCCCGATTGAGGCGCGTTACCTCCAGGAAGGTATTGACGATGTTAGTGAGTTGATGGCCCTGTTGATCAATCGTGGCGATGCTCTCATGCAATTTGTCCTGGAGCACTGGCTCAAGTTGATGCTTGCGGAGCAGGCGTGCCATCATCTGGCTATGGGCGACGATAATGGTGAGCGGCGTGCGAAACTCATGGGCAGTAATATCGAGAAATTCGTCTTTCAGATCATTTGACTGGCGCATAAGCTCCTCACTGGTGCGGGCGAGGGTCGCCTCCTTTTGCCAGTGCATCTGTTCCATGGCCAGGCCCGCGAACTGCGCGATACCTTCGGCGACCGCGAGATCCCAGACATTAAAGACCGGGTGGCGCAGGGGACGTGTCGCGCCCTCCTGTGGATGCTGCTCCCTGCGCAGCGTAGTCGAGCGGTCGAGCAGAATAACCCCGTGGAGGTCGTTACGATGCATAATGGGAGCCGCGATGAGCATGGTTTCGGCGAAGGGATTAGGCTGCTCCGGGCATTGTTCCGCGCTGACCTGGAGCGCGTGCCCGGCCAGCAGGTGTTCCCGAAATCCCGTGTACTGTCCCTCTGTTGGCATAAGCCAGGTTTGTTGCTCTTGCTGCCAGAGCTCCTCCTCCTCTGGAGCGAAACCAATGGAGAGATAGGGTTCAAATACATGCTGTTCCTGGTTGTAGAGCTGAACCATACCGCGATCACAATGCAGCGAAGCCAGGGTTTTCCCCAGCAGGCTCTGTAGCATATCGTGAAGGTTCGTCAGGCCCGAAGCTGCCTCGGCGGCATGGAGCATGGTATCCAGTGCGCGCCGGACGCGCCGCTCGCTACGTATCTGTTCGCTGATATCCCGAAATGCGCTGACGATGCCAATCTGTTGCTGTTGATCGTCTAGGAGCGGCTCGACATTTATCTCCATGGTACGCTCGGAGCCATCGGCGCTTGTGGTCACATAGCGCTCGCCACGGATATATTCGCCACGTAGTGCGCGTACAATCGGGAAGCGCTCAGGTGGAATAGTTTTGCCGCGTAAGGTTGAAATATGTCGATGTTGGAGGAGCTTGGAGAGGTCAATTTGCGCGTCAAAAGAGGTTTCCAGGTAGCGCCTGGCCATATGGTTGCTGAGAATGGCCTCCCCTTGCATATCCAGGACCAGGATGCCCTCGCTCATGGCGTTGAAGATAGCATCAAGAGTATTGGCGCGTTCATTCGCCAGGGCGGCGGCCCGGCGGGCCTCCTGCAAAATATGATCTTTCTCGATGGCCAGGGCACACTGAGCGGCGATATCCAGGGCAAAGGCGCGATATCCCTGCGAGGGGGCACGTGCATGCAGGGGAAAGCCAATCAAGGCCAGTCCCAGGCACGAGGTCTCGCCACGCGCCGTCCGCCGACTATGCTGGCGGGGAAGATTCCCCATCAAGGGAGCCACGAGGACTTGCTCAAAACCAAGTTGCTGAAACCAGGCACGCTCATGTGGAGTGGCCTGATCGGAGGGAATGAAGTAGGTCTTCCCCGTTGTGGCCGCTTGCTGACAGTGAGATAACGCTGGCAGGTGGGGGCCTTCGCTGGGTGTTGAGGAGGTTGACTCGCCCTGGATCATCATGGTCAGGGTCGTGTCCTGGGAGAGAAGCGCAATGGCTGCCTTGCCCGTACCAAAGCCCTGTTGGAGGTGCTGTGTGGCAATATGCAAGACCGTCGCCAGCTCCTCACCGGAGTTGACGGCCATAGCAACCTGGTAAATAGAGCGGGCGCGCTGGATCAGGCGTTCGGCGCGCTTGCGCTCGCTCTGTGCTTGCTGATAGAGGCGAGCATTATGAATAGTGAGCGCGGCCTGCTGGCCGATGGCGCGTGCCAACTGCTGTTGTTCCGCACTAAAAAGCGTTTCCTGCTGGGGATTATCGAGCGACATGATGCCCACGGGTTTGCCTTCACGCAAGAGCGCGATCAATAGAATCGAGCGCACCAGAAATTTATCAGCGAGCAGGCGCATGTGGGAACTGGGGGTACTGGCGAGATCGCTAAGTGCCAGGCAGGGTTGTTGTTGTACGAGGTGTTGTACAATAGGATCATGAAAGGGAAAGCGACTTCGGTGCCAGACGTGGTCGGCGGCCTGGAGCGCCTTCGGCGGAAAGCTTGAGGCGTTCAGGTGATAGGCTGAGGGGAGAAAGGAAGTCTGGGCTTCGTCGAGGAGCCAGACCGCGCAGCGCTGCACTTCGCACACTTCTGTGGTACGGCGCACGAGTACCTGTAAAATATGGGTCGGGTCCAGCGAAGAGGCCAGCAGTTCTGAGAGTTCGCGCAACAACTCGCTCTCGCGCAATGCGTTTCTCAGTCGAATGTGCTCTTCATTACTTGTCGATATAGATTGCTCTCCAGGCATACTTACGACCTCTTCCGAAGCTACATGGACCTCAAAAAGGCACGTGCATTTTTACTACACTCTGTCACTAGAACCAGGAGTTCATGGACGGCATTGGGTAAACGAGGCATCTCATCTAATTGAGTGAAAGTGTAACAGATTCTTACAGGTTACGTCAAGGAAAACGAAGGAATACAGTATTGGACGCGCTGTGTGTTTCAATATGTTGTGTCCATACATGGGAGATAAATTGAAGAGCATGAATATAAGCCTGGGTCTTGAGTATCGCCATGGTGAGTGGCGTCTTTGCGTGTTGGAGCAGGGAACGCCCATCGAGTATAGGTCCTTCGCCACGGGCGAACTGCTCGCCGAGCATATATCGCGTCTCTGTGCCTGCTATCCCGAGCCGGCTCTGGCCCTGGCATCTCAACTGGAAACGGGCCTGCGCCCTTTAGCTACGTTTGATCCAGGGACACAGGTCCCGCTTTCGCTCTGTACCGCAGTTAGCGCTGAGGAGCTTGATGAACTACAACGCTTTCTCGTCTCGTTAAGCGCCTACAATAACCACAGCCACTGCCTGCCGAGTGTGCGTTATTTGCCGAGCGTGCCGGCTTTTCGCAAGCGTTATCGCTCCCAGATGGGGGGATCTGATCGCCTCAGTGTGACGGCGACCTTGCTCTACCGTATGCGCCAGCGCGAGGCGGTCTGGCCAGAGATGCGCTTCCTCTTGCTTGACATGAGTAGTATAGCGCGTCATATTACGGTGATCTATGATGGGCGCATCATCGATGATTACGGCGAGAAGCCACTCACCTATTTCTCGCCTGAGCAGGCAGAGAGCGAGGAATTAGCCATGGCGCTGGAAGAGGATCTACGCCAGGACCTCGCGGCGCTTATAGCTATCCACCACATTGAAGATATCGTGTTGCTGGATCGAGGCTATATGCCTGTGGGATCAACAGCCACGGTGCCGCTGGTAAACGAAAAGATGCTCGCTCGCCTCGGGGACCTCTACCAGGTCTATGTTTTTCCCCGTGAGGCAAGCGAGCCTGAAGGTTTCGAGTGTGCGCTAGGAACCGCGCTTCTCGCCGATGGTCTGGATGGACAGGGACTCGCGGCCGAGATTACTGAGCACCTAATGTCTCTGGCGCAGGCGGAACCATTCGAGCAAGACCGCGACGAGGGAGCCAGCGGCCACCTGTAGGACCATGCCCTTTTTGCTTGGTTTGGCGGCAGGGGCTTTTCCGGCTGAACCGTGTTGCAGGTAACCTGGCGTCTGGTGGATTTTCTCCTGGTTGCGGCGCTGGTTCTGCTCCTCCTGGTTCCGCGCTTCTGCGACATGCTGGCGGTCGGCAAGCTCGGTAGCTTTGATATTTACAATTGCCTCAGCTTCTTTCTCTGGAATATCCTTATTGAGCTTGCCCGCCATGGTGCTGACAAACGTTACCAGGTTGTTGGGGAGAGGGCGTACGCCTTCGCTAAAGAAGGCATTGATCTCGCCACCAATCATCAGGATCGTGGCGAAGTAGTAGAAAAAGATCAAGGAAATGATCGCGAAGCCCACCTGGCCGGTATAGTTGCCCAGGCCAAAACGCGCATAGATTGGGAAGAGTGCCAGGAAAAGAGCCAGGGCAATCGACGAGCCAAGCGCGCCCTTCCAGCTATTCTTCCAGCTGATTTGCTGATTGGGGACAATAACGTAAATGGCCTCGAAGAGCATAAAACCTACCAGGACGCTACCGCCAAAACCTGCCAGGTACGAGAGCACAGGGTTTGCGGCGATGGTTGATACAAAGGGAATGCTCTTCAATGCCGGGTTATTTTGCAGTAATCCGAGTATAAGGGTGGGGAGCGACGAGGCAAAGACCATGATGGGAACGAGAAAGACAAAGATCAGCACCATGCCTATGGCGACCAGGCGCTGGCGTATCATAGGGCGTGGCCGTACGCGGTAGACGATATCCAGGCAGTTCTCTATGGTCACAAACAGGTTGGAGCCGTTGAAAAGTGCCAGCACTACGGCGATAATTGTCAACCAACCGGCGTTTTTCTGCAGTTGCGTAATCGCCAGGCTGAGCGCAGCCTTGTTGGACCCTGCGATTGGGAAGAAGCTCGTTGCCTGGTTAATAAGTTGCTGTGTATCGGTGACACCACCCAGGGCAAACCCCAGGATGGCGATCAAGGCAATGGCGATAGGCACTATCGACATCAGAATGTTATAGGCCAGCAGGCCCGCCAGGCCCGACGACCAGTCGTTATTAAATTTGTTCAGGAATTCGCGGAAGGTCTTGCCGCCCGCTTCTGCCCCGTGGAGGAGGTGCTGTGTCGCGCTCTTTTTCTTGTGCGCCTCACTCTCCATATTGCTTATGCCGCTTGCCATAATTGCATCTCCCGTTGGATACTATACAGTGCTCGATCTGCTATCCGCATTTTCTGAAAGATAAAGGAAAAGCAAGAAAAAGGACCTTATCTTCTGTATATCAGTCACGGTTGAGCATAGTGTAGCGTTTCATTTCTAGCGCTGTTTCGGGTATAGTATTGGAGAGAAGGCAGGCAGAAAACCTATAGCGGTATGTAGTAGCATGAAGCTGTGTATTATATACGGGCATAATATGTAGACGCGTGCTTTAGTAGCGTCGGGCAGGAGCTTACTGTAGATTGAGAGGACAATGAGTACACGACCACCAAAATCGCTGGGCGCCTTACTATGGCAGATGCTGCGCCTGAGTATGAAAGCGCTCTGGGAGAGCAATTCAAATCCAGCCCGTGTGCTCATGCAGCGCCAGCAGGCCCTGGCGGTGCTGGGCCTGCCTGCGAACGCGACTCCTCAACAAATTAAACAGCGCTATCGCCTGCTGGCCAAGCGATACCACCCGGACCGGGGAGGCGATCCCCAGCAGATGCAGCGTATCATCGCGGCCTATCATACTTTGATGCGCGAGCAGAAATAGGAGGGACGGGCGCGCCTAGAAGAGGGGCGCGCCACAGCGATTACAGAAGCGCTTCCCCGGTCGACAGCGATTACCACACTGCTCACAATAGATCGGCTGCCCACTGGCTGCTGGCGCCTGATTTTGGCTGACAACGGGGGGCGCGGATGGTGGCGCAGGCGGTGTGGGCATAGTTTGGTGCTGGGGCGCAGGCGGGGCGACGTTCTGTATTGGTTGCCTGGGATAGTTTGGATTCGCTGTAGGTTGGCTCTGACCCGCTAGCTGCGCGTCGGGATCTGGCTTCTGTGTGCTCTGAATCGTATCATTGATGGTTTTCGCGGCCTTGACGGCCATTCCACCCAGCGTCGTGGCGATCTTAATGCCCTTAGCGATGTCATCCATATCCTTTTTCATGCGTTGCATCGAGGGCAGGGATGGCGAGTCTGAGACCTTCGAGAACAGGTTCTTCCCCAACTGGATGCCATCCTCTTGCGGCGTCAACTGCCCTTGCTCCTGGTTCCCATCGTCAAAGCGTAGGGTCAGTAGCGAGCCCTGCTGATAAAAATTTCCCTCACGCCTGATCTCAGCGGCGGGCGCCGTGGCGTTGGTCTGCTCGCCCTTGATGAAGGACTGGGCCATATGGGCCAGGCGACTGCGATCCTGGACAATCAAGACGAAGCGCCCATTCGCTTGGAGAACAAGGCGGTCAATGAGGGAGGTAAAGTAGTCTAGACCGACCCCTGAGCGATGCTGACACTCATACTGACCTGTAATTGGCTTCATGATAATTCGCGCCCTTTCCCGGTGAAATTCTATCCTTGCTGTCTTATACTACGAAAATGAGGCCAGGATAGTTGAGTATATCACAGCCGTTTGTGCTACCCACAGTTGCCAAATTGGTGTCTCTATTCTAACATGTGCATGCGCTAATCTTGCGCCCTGGCATGATTACCAGATATGCTAAGAACAAAAAGAATTTGACTAATAGAACTTTTGATCCAAAATTGCTAGAGATTATCTTGACTTTCCATGTTTAAGGCTGTATGCTGATTAGGCAATAAACGCATTGAAAGAGGTATAGGGTTAGATGTCTCGTTCCCCAAAAGCACTCCCTCCCATGCAGAATGAGTCAGACCTTCAGCAACAGGAGTTCTCATTCTTAGCGACGCGGAGTATAGACGAAGATAGAGAAGAAAAACAACAGATACAGAGCGTTGAGTCGAAGGCGCCTAGAGCCCGGAAGGAGGCAGTATACTCCTCTGCCGATATCCAGGTGCTCGAGGGTATCTCCGCCATTCGACATCGCCCGGGAATGTATATTGGCTCAACATCTACCTCTGGACTGGTGCATCTGATTTGGGAGGCGCTTGACAATGCTGTTGATGAGGCTGTAGCTGGCTATGGCAAGCAGATCTGGGTAACGATAGATCGGGAGGGCTGGGTCACGGTACGTGACGAAGCACGAGGTATGCCCTTTGACCTTATGCTTTACCAGGGGGATTACCTGCCCGCGGCAACGGTTATCCTGACAGTACCTCATTCAGGCGGCAAATTCGCTGAAGGTGCCTACAAGACTGCAGGTGGTCTGCATGGTGTTGGCTCGACCGTCATCAATGCCCTTTCAGAGAAGCTAGAATTGACCATCTGGAAGGATGGACAGTGTTTTACCCAGTCGTTTAGTCGTGGTACCGCGCTGCCACACCACATTGAGCCTTGTGACCCAAAATTACACGGTACCCAGCTGCGCTGGGCGTATGACCGCACCATCTTTGATCCCGATGTCTACTACTCTCTTGAAGCCATCGATAGCCGTTTGAAGGCCTCTGCCTATCTCAATCGCGGTGTGACTTTCCATCTTGAGGCCTGGGATGAGAGCCTCAACGAGCAGGTGCGGCGCGTGTACTATTCGCGTGAGGGTCTGCCAGACTATGTGCGTGATCTCTCCTCTGGGACGAATACCCCCATGTTTAAGCATGTGCTTGGCATCGCCAAAGAGAAGGACGATGTCTCGGTCGAGGTTGCGCTCCAGCCTACCACAGGGTATAAAACCGCGCTCTATAGCTATGCCAACGCCGTGCGTACGCGCGATGGTGGCGTGCATGAAAGCGGGTTTAAGGCCGCCTTAACCAAGGTCATCAATGACTATGCCATCAAGCTGAGCGTGATCAAGAATCGCGAACGTGATGGCTTTAAACCAGAGGTGATTCAACAGGGCCTAAACATCGTGATCTCGGTCAAGCTGACCAACCCCCAGTTCCAGGGCCAGACCAAGGATCGCCTGAACAATGCTCCCATTGAAGGCATCGTTCGTTCAGTCGTTGACGAGGGGTTGAAGGACTGGTTTGAGAAGAATAGCGTGGCCGGGAAAGAGTGGCTGAAGAAAATTCAGCAGATGCAGAAGGCGCGCAATGAGGCTCAGTTGGTGGAGGAGCTGGCGCGGGCGGGCACTAAGAAGAACAATGAGATGATCGACACCTCGCTCTCAAAGAAGTTCCTGCGTTGCAATACTAGTGATGCTTCGCGCGCGGAACTCTTTATCGTCGAGGGCGATTCGGCGGGTGGTAGCGCCGGTCAGGGGCGTTTCTCCGAGTTCCAGGCCGTCTTAAAGCTCAAGGGCAAACCCCTGAACGTGGCCAAGGCCGATTTGAAGAGTATCGTCGAGAACGAAGAGATTCGCACGATCATCAATGTGCTGGGAACTGGCACACGCGATGTATTTGATATTAGCCGTCTCAAATTTAACCGGGTTATTATCGCGACCGATGCGGACGTCGATGGCCTGCATATCCAATGCCTCCTGTTGACGCTTTTCCACCAGGAGTTTAGCGATCTGATTGAGCAAGGGCATGTGTATATTGCCTGTCCCCCCCTGTTCTCCGTCAAGTATAAGGGCAAGGTGCATTGGCTGCTCAATGACGAGGCGCGTGAGCGCTTTGTACGTACCCATGCCGACGCGCAGAACCTGGAGTTCAAGCGCTTCAAAGGTCTGGGCGAGATGAACCCGAAGGAACTGCGCGATACCACCTTTGACCCGGCACGGCGTACGCTCAAGCGGGTAACAATGGAGGATGGCGTCCTGGCGGCGAAGCTGGTGACTGAGCTGATGGAGGATAAAAACGCGGAACGCCGTCGCGTTTTCCTGGCGGAACACTCGCGTAAGATCAAGGAACTGGACGTGTAAACGATGGCTAGTGTAAGTGAAAATACAGAGAAAACCGTAGAAACGGGTATCATACAGGAAGATTTCTCCGTGATCATGGCCCAGGCCTTTGCGACCTACGGCCTCTCCGTGGTCACGGATCGCGCCCTCCCAGATGCGCGCGATGGCCTCAAACCGGTGCAGCGCCGCATCCTGGCGGGTATGCGCGAGGCACGTTATCTTGCCAGCCGCCCTACGGTCAAGAGCGCCGAGGTCGTGGGCCTGATCCTGGGTAATTATCATCCACACGGCGATACCTCGGTCTATGATGCGGCAGTCCGCATGGCCCAGCCCTTTACTATGCGCTATCCGCTGATCGAGGGGCAGGGCAACATGGGCAGCGAGGATGGCGATGCCCCGGCGGCTTATCGCTATACCGAGATGCGCCTCTCGCCGCTCGCGGAGGCCTTGATGGCCGATATGGAGCGCGAGACGGTTCCCCTGCATCCAACCTATAAGCAGGATCCCAAGGTGCAGGAGCCTGACTATCTACCTGGACGCATTCCGCCTGTCGTCAATCCCTCCAGCGGTATCGCAGTTGGCCTCTCAACCAACATTCCGCCCCATAACCTGGGCGAGGTGCTACGAGCCTGTATCGCCCTGCTGGACCGTCCCGATATGACCGTCGATGAGCTGATGGGCTATATTCCAGGGCCTGACTTTAGCCAGGGTGGCCATATCATCGGCACCGAGGGCATTCGCGATTATTTCACCACTGGCAAGGGACGTATCATTGTGCGGGCGGAGGTGCGCCTGGAGGAGACGCCGCGCAGCCGCGCGCTCGTCGTTACTCAGATCCCCCCGACTGGTCGCGACAAGGTCAAGGCTTCCATTATCAAGGCCTTTAACGCGCGCAAGCTCGAAGGACTGATGGCCGATCTGCGCGACGAGACCGACACCGAGAAGGGGACGCGTATCGTGCTGGAACTGCGCAAAGACGTGGACGCAGCCCAGACCCTGGAGCAGCTCTATCGCGAAACTGATCTCCAGATCGCGATCTCCTTCCAGATGGTCTTTCTCTTTGGCTCACCCATGCAGGCCGCACGCCAGCCCAAACAGACTGGGATGCTGGAACTGCTCAACTACTGGAACGCGCACCAGCTCGACTTGCTCACGCGCCGGGCACAGTACGACCTGCGCAAGGCCCGTGAGCGCCTGCATGTCATTGAGGGCCTGATTACCGGTGCCGCGCACGCGGAAGAGATCGTGAAGATCTTCCAGCAGTCAGAAGATCGGACAAGCGCCCGTAGAGCCATTGAAGAGCGCTACTCCCTGACGGAGATCCAATCGGATGTCATCGCCTCAATGACTTTATCACAGGTCACTAAACTGGATAGCGGCAAATACCAGCGCGAGCGCGATGAGTTGCAGCGGCGCATCGAGGAACTTGAGAATCTGCTCACGAATCGGCGCGCCCTGATCTCCCTCTTGAAGAAGGAGATGCAGCAGCTCATGCGCCAGTTTGCGGATGAGCGCCGCACCTATATTGATGTCGAGGGGCAGCCCCACGCGCCCATCACTCATGTGGCCAGCCTGCACGAGCGTGAGCCGCTGACCGTCGCCTTTGCCTCTCCAGGGACGTTGAAGGCGCTTGCGCCCGATACCTTCAAGCCCAAGCAGAAAAATGGTGTGCTTGCGTATACCCCTGTCCGTGGCGATGAGCAGTTGCGCCAGGTGGTCGCCACCACCACGCAGGACTACCTGCTATGTATGTCCTCGACCGGGCGTGTCTTCCAGATCGGTAGCCATCGCCTACCCCTGGTGACGCGTTCCGCCAAGGGCGAGGCCATCCGCGATCTGCTGGAGCTGGCGCCAGGTGAAGAGATCGTGGCGGTTGTGCCCATCGATGCCTATGACGAGGATCGCTACCTGGTCACCTTTAGCCGCCTGGGCAAGGTCAAGAAGTCGCCACTTAGCGAGTACAAAACGGTCGATATCGATGGCGCGCAAGATATGAAGCTGGCCGAGGGCGATAGCGTCGTCACGGCGCTGCTCTCACGTGGACAGGGCGAGTACTTTGTCACTACCGATTATGCGCAGACGCTGCGTTTTAGCGACGAGGCCTTGCGTGCTCAGGGTCGTGTTGGCCAGGGTGTCGCGGCCATCGCCCTCGCCAAGGGAGGTGGCGTCGTTGTAAGCGCCTCTTATTATGAGCCTCAAGGAACCGTCGTCGACGAGACCACGGGCGAAGTCCTGCCAGAGCTGAATAGCCTGCTGGTCGTAACCGAGCAGGGCACGCTCAAGAAGGTACCTGTTAGCCAGTATCCCCAGAAGGGACGTGCAACTGGTGGTGTGGTCACTACCGAGATCGGCGACAAAGATCGCGTCCTGCTCAGCATGCTGGTAAATGAACAGGATCACCTGCTGCTCGGCTGGACGGGACGCAGTGGAGAGAAAGGCGAGCATGCCCTGGTCCTTCCTGTCAGCGAGGTCAAGGCCTTCCCGCGCGTCAAGCAGGGCGTCGAGGTCGTCAATGGGCGCATCCTTACCGTAGTCAAGCTAGGGTAGTTTTATAGTGTAGAGAAAAAAGTGTGAGAGCTGGTTCGGGCATTGGCCCGAACCAGCTCTCACACTTTTTTCTCTACACTAATTGGGTTTAGAGGGCAGGGGGAACGTCGTCGCGAATCTCTTCCACCTTGCGCTCGATATAGTCGGCGGGGCTATCGGTGCGCACGACTTCGATGGAGCACTGCGTCAACAGCGCGCCCAGGACGCCGACCGCTGCCAGGGCTGGCGCGAGGAGAACGCCCGCGACGCCAATGGTCAGAGGAAGTTCCAGAATGGAGTTGCCATCCTGCTTAATGATAATACGGCGAACATTACCCTCATGGATAAGCTCTTTTACCTTGGCCAGTAACTGCTCGCCAACGACCTGGAGCTCTTCAACACCATAAGATTTCTGCTCAATATTGCTGCGATCAGTATAGCCTTCACGTGGATCTTGTGCCATTGTTATTACACTCCTTTTTGCATATGCTGCATAAGTATGTTTTTATGTGCTCATCTATTCTGCTGTGTGCTCATCTTGACTGTGACCGTTCTCTCACAGCCTCACCTATAATACGCAGCACATGGTTGAAAGGTTGAATAATTTGGGAACAAATAAGGGTGTGGTGCTGGATCCGCTAAGCCGGTCCAGCACCACACCCTTTATCTCACATCAAGAAGGCTAGTCGGCAACTGGCTGCAGAGCATGCCAGTTATGACCGCCGTTGTTGGTCTGGAAAAGATTCCAGTTATTCTGCTTATCCTTGATCCAGACCCAACCCGTTTGGGGCGTGAGGAAGGTCAAGCCACCCAACACCTGCCAATCGGCGTCAGCCTTGAGTAGCCCGCTTGGGTGGATGATATCCCAGGAGCGACCACCAGTGCTGGTGTGATGAAGGACGAATTGGCCCTGACCATCAAAGCCAAAGCTCCAGCCCTCTCGGGCATTGAGGAAACTAAAGTTTGTGAATTCCGTGTACCAGGTCGCGGGCGAAGAAGGTCCCAGCAGCCAGGTCTTGCCTCCATCCTGCGTCTGATAGGCGGTGAGATGCGACATACCGTTGCCAGAGCTTGTGTCATATTTCACAAAAAGCGTGCCAGTATACTTGTCCTGCCAGAATGGCCCATACCCTTGCGTAAAATAAACGCTATTGCCCCCTTTGATTGGCGCAATGTTGTCTTTACTCCAGGTCTTGCCGCCATCATGGGTGCTATAGAGATAGACCTCGCCTGAGAGCCAGATGCCCGTTACCCAGCCCTGTTGGGGGGTGGCAAACGTAAAATGGATCGACTGGCCGTATGGACGAACCAGGCTCGCCGGATTATCAACGGTATTCAATAAGGTCTCCCAGGTTTTACCGCCGTTACTGGTGCGCAATAGTGCTATCTCGGACGATCCTGGATGGGAACCCTGAGCGCTGAACGCGAGCCAGCCATGTTGGGAGTCCAGAAAGTTAATCTGATAGAAGTAGTACGGCCCACCAGGGGTCGAAAGGGTAAAGGATGTTGTTTGCCAGGTCTGACCGCTATCCTGAGTGCTAAGAAGAATCTGTGTTTGATCTTGTAGGGCTCCAATATAGCCATGCCTGGCATCCGGGAAGAATGAAGTTGTGACGAACATATTCGTCGCTTTGAACTGTGATGGCGTCACGTCGCGCCAGTGTTCGGGTCCCTGATGCGTTGCATAGATATGGGTATGACTCTCATCGAATGCCCAGCCGTGTTGTTGGTCAATCATGGTCAGCCCCGCAAGCTGGATCTGGTGTGTTGCCGTCGGTGCCGCCTGCGCGTTAGCGATGGAAGGCGCTAGAAATGCTCCGATCATCAGACACACTGCCAGCAATGCTATGCAGGAAAAGCGTGCTTGCCAGGCTGTAATTCTCCATCTGGAGCCTGTGAACAGAGGTCGCATACCGTAAACTCCTTTGAATGTTCTTCTATCCATGGTTTGCCTCTATTTTCAAGAATGGGTAGCCGTCAACGCCACATCATCAACGAAGAAGGCCGTCGCTGTCGATGATGTCGTGGTCCCGTGGAAGTCGACCTCAACGCGTTTACCGGCATACCTGGCAAGCGCCTGCGTGACGTCAAAGGTATATTGATTCCAGCCCGAGGCCTGCGTGTTGCACAACTTCTGAGAGGTGGTAATGGTGGTCCCATTGCTCGTGCGCAGGCGTGTGGTGAGGGCGTCGGTGCAGTTGCGTCCTGTGGCCTGGCTGCTGACATAGACCCAGTAGCTTAGCACAACTTTAGCGGTGTTGGCGGGGAGGGTCACAGTTTGCCCGATGCTATCGTTACACGTTGCGTAGCCACAGAGATCGGCGCTCGTATCCCCCGCATGGGCTTGTGTCGTATCGACGATCTCATACGCGCCAGAAGCATGTTCTGTCCACGATTGTGATCCATTGTCAAAGCCTGGATTCTGTAACAACTGCGTCGAGCCATGATCTCCGCCTGGTGCCAGAGTGAGCAGATCTCGCGCGATGTTCCAGGCATCAGGGGTGCCTATACCAGACGCGTTATCATAGCCTGAAGTGGCCTGGTAGTACAGGTTATTACCCGACGTAATATCGTGGTAGGCGCTGTAGGTCTGAGGAGTGTTGTAGAGGGCGTATAAACTGGCGCTGGCCCCACCGAGACCAGGCTTACCCTGCTTAGAGAGGTATTCGTTCACATCGGTGGCGAGGGCCGCCCACAAGGGCGCCGCGGCACTTGTACCACCAACAACTCCCCACCCCTGAGCGCAGATAGTGTCCGTAGTGGTGCAGTAGATTGAATAGCCAGTCTGTGGATCGGCATCTGCCGATACATCGGGCGTCTCGCGGTTGAGATTTGTAAGATTGGGGCCTGCCTGGTAGGCTGGACGTGTAAAGTGAGCACTGATGCCGCCGCCGCCGCCTTCGCCGTAGGTCTGATTGCTCCATGCTGACTCGCTGCCGTAGGTCCCATTGCTTTGAAGCTGTAAATTGGTGCCGCCAACGCCCACCACATATGGGTCATCAGAGGGCGAGTCAACAGCCAGGGTTGAGCCATCGCGACAATCGTAGGCACCAGAATCACCGGATGCAGAAAAGAAAGCCTGCCCCTGGGCTGCACCCTGCGCGAAGATATTGTCTAGTGTTGTCAGTTCCGCGTCACCAGAGTTCAGCTCACATATGCCCCAGCTAATACTGACGACTTTGGCAAGGTTATCGGTCACGATTTTGTTGTATGTATCATTCACACCAGGAACGGTATTGGGACCGATATACACCTTCTGCGTGGCATCGGGCGCTAGCGCTGAGAGAACCTCCATATCCAGCTCGACCTCTACGGCTCCATCGCCAGGGGTATTGGTCGCGTCATCCACAAGCACATTCGAGTACTTGGGAGCGCCGAGATGATAGTAGTCGAGGTAGGTCGAAACATCGGAGGGATTATAGCCATCGAGCTCAAAAAGAGCCGTCGTCTGACCAGCGCCGGTGCCGCCATTGTTCATTAGTTCATTCATATCATAGGCGGTCCGCAACTCCGTCGGCGTGTAGCCTTTTCCTGGGCCAGTCGCTTGCCTGGATTGTTGCTTTATGGCTGCATGGTGATAGAGAACGAGATTATCCAATCCTTCAATATTCAGAATCGTGTTACTTAGCGTATCAGGAATGGTCGGGTCAGAAGCGGGAGCATAGACCACGCGTCCGTTGACCTGGTAGTCGTTGAGCGTGACGCCAAAGGCCTTTTCAACCGTTGCTACTGATCCGGCCGCATTCACCAGCATATTGTTTGTGGCTACCGAAGTAACCGTTAATCCCTGCCCCTTCAAGTAGGAGACGACGCTCTCCACCGTCGCCGGCGTTGGACCAAATTCGGCTGTAAACTGCTGGGGCGTCAGGTAGTGGTGATAAGAAGGTGACTTCGGATCGTTCTGGGCCGCGATCAGCGCGTCCAGGCCAGCGCGATTGCGAAGATTGAGGCTGATCGAGAGCTGTAGCTGTTTCTGTTTGCTAGTTTCTTGTGTGGATTTATAGCGTTTGAGCGTCGTAATCGCGCGACTAGGTAGTGTATGACGTCCAGTCTGTGACGCCGCAGAAACGGGATTACTATGATAGATAAACATCGATGTAAGCGTCGCCAGTAGGACAGCACATCCCATCAGGCGAGCGAGAAATGGCGACATCTTGCGCCGCAAACTTTTTCTCACAAATCCTCCGGAGTAATGGAACGACAAAACATACAGTTGTCTTGTCAGGCACAGTTCACATACCGTCAAAAGAAAAGAAACTTACTTTTTCTTTTCTACTAGGGATAACGCAACCAACCAGCCAATAATCGCGCCCATAGGAGATTTGGTATTCTCTGGGGAGTGGCGCGATCAAAATAGGTAACACCTATCGATCGCGCCACTCCCCAGAGACCACCTATCCCTTGATACTCCGGTCTCAGCAGTTGTGATATAATACCTATCAAGTTTATTGAGTTGTAGCCTCGCACATACGTAGCATGATCGGGTTCCACGAGAAAGCACGATGTGATATGAGTACGTTTGAAAAAGATGCCCTGGCGCTAGATGCCTATTCGCACGCGGTCACGACGGCGGCTGAGCGGGTTGGACCTGCGGTTGTACGTATCGATGTCGAGCATGCCACGCGCCGCTCTCGCTCCTATGGCTATCCGCCAGAGTTGCGGGGAGGAATCGGCTCGGGCTTCATTTTTGCTTCTGATGGACAAATTTTAACCAATGCCCATGTCGTCGAGGGGCGCGCCATATCAAGGTAACCCTGGCGGATGGGCGAACCTTCGATGCAGGCCTGATGGGAAGTGATCCCGCTGTCGATGTCGCGGTTCTGCGTATCGGAGCTGAGCGCTTGCCAGTGGCCGAGCTTGGCCATTCGCCCCTACGGGTTGGTCAGCTGGTGATTGCAGTGGGCAATCCCTACGGCTTAAACTGGACGGTTACCGCGGGCGTGGTCAGCGCCCTGGGACGTACCTTGCAGGCTCCAGGCACTCCCAAGATGACCAACCTGATTCAGACAGATACCTCCATCAATCCCGGCAATTCTGGAGGTCCCCTGGTAGACAGCCTGGGGCACGTGGTTGGGATTACGACGGCTATGATGCCGATGGCCCAGGGCCTGGGCTTCTCGGTTCCGCTGGATACAGTCAAGAGTGTAGTGGCAAAGATCGCCACCCAGCGCTCCGCCAGGCCAGAGGGTGTCTCGCTCGGCGTGGGCGGCATGCGTGTCACGCTTGAGGAATCGCTGCGCCAGCGTTTACAGCTCCAGCAGCGCTGGGGCATGGAGATTCTTGAGCTTCGCTCCCAGAGCCCGGCGGACCAGGCTCAGCTCAAGCGCCTGGACGTTATTTTCTCAGCCGATGAGGAGCCTGTAACCGAGCCTCGGGACTTGCAGCGTATCGTGCGAACCCACAAAGCTGGCGAAAAGGTCACCATTGGATTTCTGCGTGGAGGAACACAGCGGAAAGTGACAGTGGTTTTGTAGGATTGGTATGGGAAAGAGACGTTGATAGGCTTGTAGAGCGCCAGCTTTATTGAATGTGACGCGAAAAGTTACGCTTTTCTGACAAAATCATTACGAAATGCCTCCATTGAAGAGAAATGGAGGCATTTCTTTTTTTAGCGCCTTGTGTAGTACGCGTCTAGGTAATTGAAAGTGCGAACAACCACGCAAGTGGAGTAGTAAAAGACTGGTATGTTCAGGCAGACACAAAAAAGGGACGGTGTAACTATGCAAGCAATGGTCGGTTTGATCGCTCTAATCTTCTTCGTTGCCCTTGTCGTAGGCGGTGTGTTTGTAAATGTGTTCCTGTATACCAGAGGCGTGGTCAGTTCGCGCAGCCGCATGGGCGAACTTGCCACGGTGACCCTGAGCCAGGAGGCTAGCACCGAGGCCGAAGACCTCTTCTATCTGGGTATTGGAATGCATGACGAGACCATGAATAATTATATGCGTAAAACTTTGGTCGCTTTTGGCGCAGCCATCCTGGTGGTAAGTCTGCTTGGGGCGGCGGCCTTCAACCTGGTCATGCACTAAGCAAGCTTTACAGAACATGAAGAGGGCGTCAATTGAAACAACGGCCTGGAATGTGATACAACATTCCAGGCACGTTTTATTTCTGCATCTAATTTGGTAAAAAGAAAGTGAGTACGCCAGCGATGTCGTTACTTCCAGAACGTATACAAACGCGTTTTACCGAACTGGTGGGTATTCGTTATCCTATTGTGCAAGGAGGGCTGGCCCATCTCTCCTTTGCCGAGCTTGCGGCAGCGGTCTCCAATGCGGGCGGGCTGGGGCAGATTGGTTGCGCCTGTTTTAAAACTCCTGATGAATTGCGTGCGAATATTCAGCAGGCGAAGCGTTTGACGGAGCAGCCCTTCGGGGTCAATTTTCCTATCGGTCACATTCCCCTGGGTGAGTTTCTGGATGTCACCCTTGAGGAAGGTCCGGCCGTCATTAGCATCACGGGCGGCAATCCCGAGCCACTCTTAAAGCATATTCAGCAGAGCGGCGTCCCCGTGAAGACGATGGTATTAGTCGCGGGGGTACGTGCGGCGCGCAAGGCCGAAGCTCTGGGCGCGGATGCCGTCATCGCCGTAGGCTTTGAGGGCGGTGGTCACCTGGGACGTGACGATATCGGAACAATGGTGCTCACGCCACGCGTGGTGGACGCGGTCAGCATCCCCGTGCTGGCCAGCGGAGGCATCGCCGATGGACGAGGGCTTGTCGCGGCCCTGGCCCTGGGCGCGGAAGGCATTGAACTGGGGACGCGTTTTGTCGCGGTACAGGAGAGTAATGCCCATCCCGCCTACCAGCAGGCGCTGGTCGAGGCGCAAGAGACGGATACCGTGGTGGTTGAGCGCGCCATCGGACGCCCGGCGCGTGTGCTAAAAGGGAAGGCCGCCGAGCAGATCCTCGCGCTTGAAGCCGAGATGGAGCAGGAGCAGCTTGCGCCGCCGGAGCGCCTGGCTCGCCTGCTTCCCTACATCCAGGGGCGGGTAAACACGCGCGCCTCCCTGGAAGGCGAGCTTGATGAAGGCTTCGTCTGGGGTGGCCAGGTCGCGGGCCTGATACAGGATATCCCCTCGACCCAGGAGCTCATCGAGCGTATCGTCAGAGAAGCCACCACCATAGGCCGCGGCTTCTCTGAGAAATTCTTATAGTCGTATTTGACCTTGATTGCCAGGTGAGCCAACTCGCGAAGTGGGTCACCAAGCTGGTAGGAACCTCCACGATCGATCGTGGAGGTTCCTACCATAGGAAAAGCGCATCACCCGCTATTGTATTATCGAATGGATGCTTGTGAGGCTGGAGCTGTGCTCTCCTGTTTGGCTAGGAACTGGCCGACTTCGGAGAGGGCGGCCATGGCGCGACAGGTGATCTCGACCGATTCGTAGTAGGGGACGCCCTCTTCGCGCAGGATGCGCAGCGCGGGGATATCGTGGCGTGCATAGATGGTCTGAACCAGTATGGGTTTGCCATACTGGCGTACGAGGTCGCCAAGGGCGCGGGCCGCGGCCTCTTCGCGTGGGCCAAAGTCCTCTGAGAGGAGCCAGCGGTAGCCACCGAAGAGTCCCGTAATGATCACGCCATCGACATCGGGATCTTTGACACAGACCTCGGCCAGGTGGGCGAAGGAGAGGGGATCCTCATCGGCGGCGCCCGCGACGTCTACGGGATTCGTCGAGGTCGCACGGCTGGGCATAAGCGCGCGGAGGGCCGCCTGTGTCTCGGCTTTGAGGGCGGGAACCTCCAGGCCGGCGCGAATTACGGCGTCGCCAGAGGCGACCGAGCTGCCGCCGCCATCGCCAATGATCGCGATGCGTCGACCGCCCTGAGGGGTTGTTGGCTGGAGCGCGAGGGCCTGGGCCACGGGGAAGAGCTCGTCTGAGCGTAGGACGCGTACGACGCCGCTGGCGAAGAGGCTGGTATCGCTATCTGGGCGAACGCGAGCCTGGGAGCCAGTATGGGCCAGAGAGGCGCGCACACCCACCTCTGTCGCGCCGCTGAGCAGGATCACGGCAGGTTTGTAATGGCCACGTGCATGCATATCTCTGGTGACTTGGCGCAGGGTCTCCTCTTCGATGGACTCAACATAGCCAGCGATCACACTGGTCTCTGGATCATCGGCCAGGTACTGCATGCATTCCGGGAAGGAGACATCGACGGAGTTGCCGACACTCAAGAAGGTGGTAAAGCCGCAGCCATCCAGGTGCGCCTGGGCGTAGAAATACATGCCCAGGTTGCCGCTCTGCGAGACCAGGCCGATGGGGCCTTCGGGAAGCGGGAAGACCATTCCCAACGCGTTGAGTTTGGAGCGACGCACATAGAGACCCATGCAGTTGCTGCCGATGATACGAATGCCATGCTCGCGGCAGCGGGCCACAAGGTCTTGCTCCAGGGCGCGTCCCTCAGGACCCGTCTCGCTAAAGCCAGCGGTGATCAGGACAATACCTTTCACGCCTTTAGCGATACAATCCTCAATGGAACTGGGAACGTGTGGGAACGAGGTCGCAATCACAGCCAGGTCTACCTGTCCGGGGACATCACGCAGGCTGGGATAGGTGGGGCGTCCCAGGATCTCGGACACGGTCGGGTTGATGAGGTAGACCTCACCAGCAAATCCCCCTTCGATCAACTGGCGCGCGGCGACATGCCCCCACTTCTGGGGGGAACGCGAGGCGCCCAGAATCGCGACTGAGCGTGGTTGCAATACCTCTTCGAGGCTATGAAGCTCTTTATTCATTCTACATCTTTCTCGTCATCATCAGAGTGATAGGGAAGGCCCTGATGCTCCCGTTCCATCCGTAACATGGCCTCAATATTCTCGATCAAAACATCTGCGCTTGGCAGAGGGGTTGACTGCTCTTCGCGGTGGGAATCCGTCTCATCCTCGTCTTCCTCCTCCAGTTCAATTTCAATCTCGATCTCGTTCTCTAGCTCATCCAACTGCTCTTCGAGCTGGCGAATGTACTCGCCGGCCTCTGGATTGCGCGCAACCATGGCATCAATGCGGGAACTAAAGCGCCTGGCTTCAGCCTGGATCTCATCGAGGTCCAGGTCTAGAGATAAGTAGCCGTTGAGCGTGGTGAGTAGGGCAGACGAGACCATGATATTGGGGGTAGTCGCCAGGTAGTGGGGAGCAGCGGCCCAGAACATCGTGGTCGGTATTTGTGCCTGGTGGCAGACTTCATGGAGCACGCTGAGAATCCCGGTGGGACCCTCATATCCAGAGGTAGGGAGCGTCATCTCTTCCAGGCGTGAAAGTGTTGCGGGATCGTACGAAGCCCCCGTGATGGGGACCGCGAGCGAGTGGGGGACATCTGAGAGCATCGACCCAAACAAGATCACCTCAGAGGCGCGAAAGTTCCTACAGACCTTTAAGAAGCTCTGCGCAAAGGTATTCCATTTGAGTTGTGGCTCGGTCCCCAGAAATAGGATAATATCGCGCTCTAGATCGGGTGCGCTATAGGCCAGGAATTCATTGTTGGGCCACACAATCACGCGTTTATCGTCGTCGGTAATCTTGACTGTTGGCCGCGTTTCTGTAAAGATGAAGAAGTCTTCGCTATCTATCTCGGCAATTTTCTCGGATGACCAGCGGTCAGCGAGATATTGAATGGCATGCGTCGCCGACTCTGCGGCATCGTTCCAGCCCCGGAACGCGGCGATTACCAGGGGATCTCGTAGGGTTGGCTGGGCATGATAGTGCAACTGTGACATTCAAAAAACCTCTCTACCTGCCTGTGTAAATGCTCCTTAAGCAAATATTTGTTATCATTCTACCATTCTTGCGGCTTGTGGCAAATATGGTAGTAGAGATATGCCACCTCTTTTTTGTGCGAGGGAAAAATTTTATGTGCTGCGTCCTGCGGGTGAGCCTGATAGGACCATTGTCCAGTCGAAAGGATTATTGACGTTGGCGACTTCAATCCCTATACTGCCTAACATGGAAGAGATGGGCATTACTATTCTTTATCAAGACCATTATCTCCTGATCGTCAATAAACCGGCAGGCATGGTCATTCACCCCACTTACAAGCATACTGATGGGGGTACGATGTGGGATGCTCTGCTGCGTCACCTGGCAGCGCAGGAGCCCGAGCAGTGGAATCCACCAGAACTCGCGGACGATCCCGCCTGGGCGCGTGCCCCTCTGGAGATTCAGAATATGCTGCGCGAGCGGCGGCGTGCCCAATTCCTGCAAGAAGAAGGCCTGCTCCCACACCCCTGCCTGGTGCATCGCCTGGACAAAGATACCTCGGGCGTGGTGGCCCTGGCACGCACGGAGAGTTCGCGCACGCATCTGGTTCATCAATTTCATGATCATACCATAGTCAAAAGCTACCTGGCGGTCGTCGAGCCAGGCTCGCCAGATTGGACACGGCCACGCGCTCCCCTGAGTGTCGCTTTCCCTCACAATGGACAGGTGCTCGCACACTTCCCTACCTCTTTCATTCAGGAGCTTGCGCCCGATACTGAGTTTCTGATTGATGGCCCCCTTTGGCGCGACCCCGATGATCGCCGGCGCTGTGTCGTAATTGAGGGCGGACAGGAGGCGCGTACCCAGGTACGTGTGCTGGCGCATGAGGCGTCGCGCTCGCTGCTCGAAGTCCGACCCGTGACGGGTCGCACGCACCAGATCCGGGCGCACCTGGCGGCCTTAGGCCAGGCTATCGTGGGTGATCCGGTATATCGCGAACCCCAGCCCTCCGATCTCGTGCTTGGTCGCCAGTTTCTGCACGCGCGCAGTCTGATGCTACGCCATTATGTCGATAATCGTGTCATGACCTTTACCGCCCCCTTAACGGCGGACCTGCTGACCTGGTTAGAACGCTATTTTCCGTCTGCCCAGCCTCGTGTTGTATAGTGAAGGATACGCAGCTACCTGGCTTGCTGACAAGAATGAGCGTGGGTCCACTGATGTGCTCGCGCAAAAGAGGATAAGATATGACAGCTTCAACACCATATCCCGTGAATAGTGGCTCGCTTGCCGGAGCGAGTGAACAGGAAAAGAAGAAACGCCTCGACGCGATGGTGGCGCTCTGGCAGAGCGATACCCAGCGTCGCCTCGCGCGCGATGGATATACTCCCTTCGTCTCCGCCATGGGCCTGGATGAGTATCGCTACTCGGTCTGGCTGCGCTTCCCTGAGTGGGAGCGCTCGGTGGTCGTTGGACAGGTTGTGACCCTGCGACCCGCCGAGGGGAGCAAGGAGCCCCAGCCCGCGCTTTTTAGCGCCTGGCGCCAGGACCCCTTGCTCAAAAGCATGCCAGATTGGAAGCAGCACCTCCCTAAAGAGACGGTCTTCAACCTCAATGTCAGGATCACGCCGGGTTCCCTGGGCGAGGGCAGCAAGTGGGCGATCATCATGCCACGCGACATGGTAGCGCGTTACCGGCCCGGCTGGCCGACACAGCAGGAATGGGTCGCCTGGACGCGCTCCTTCGACTGGCTCTCAGTAAGCGTCGGCTTTATCCGTACGATGCTAGATACCCTGGAGCAATGAGCGTCAGAGAAATCTCCTCCATCCTCGGGGCACACGGCCTGGCAGCTGTCGAGATTTAGGTGAAGAGGTCTGAAAAAGTAGCCGCGTACGCCAGTAGCGGACCCGCTACTGGCGTACGCGGCTACTTTTTCTTGCCCGGAGGCTAGCTGATGGGTAGCTCCTCTTCGTTGGCTACGGGCTGAGCTTCTTCTTCCGCCTGTTCGCCAGGCTCCACATGAGCAACTGGTTCTTCCTCTTTAGGGTGTACTGTCTCTGGTACAGGTTGCTGCGTGTGTACTGTCGCTGCTGGCGGTGGCGTAGAGAGTCTTTGTGGTCTGTAGTTCGTCACCTGTCTGCCCCTGCGCCAGCGCCTGTAGAGCCAGATGAGGATTAGAGTCGGGATAATATAGATGCTGAAGGCCAGCAGCCAGATGAGGATCGAGACCAGGAATTGGAAGAAGTGGAGCGAGGCCTGGAAGGCATCGTGCGCGATTTGACCGGCGTTCCAACTATTGCCGCTGGGGGCCGTAGGTGTAGCGGAGCCATCTCCTGGCGGTTGAAGCGTGATCGAAATGGGATAGAAGGTGGTCTGGTCGCTCAGAGCATTGAGGTGTCCTTCTGCCTGTTCGATCTGCCCCTCGACATCCGACAACTGCGAATTAATGCTCAAGACATCCGACATTGATTGGGCATTCTTCATCAAATCCTGTAGGCGCTGCTGCTCGACGCGCAGATTCTTGAGGCGTGACTGCGTATCAATGTAGTCATTGGTGGCGTTCTGCACCGACTCATTGAGGCTAAGCAGGCGCCCGTTGTGCTTGGCAGGATAGTCTACCAGGTAGCGCTGAATCTGGGTATAGTCGCTGGCCTGCACGGAGAAGGTAATGGTAATCGTATACGTATCTCCGTTCAGTTGGTATTGCATACCCGAAGAGAAGGCGCGTGTATCAGTGCTCGTGATCCAGTTTTGTAGATCATTGGCGGTACTGTTTGTGTCTTTGGCCTCCATGGTGACATTCAGTTGCTTAATGAGGTACTGTGGTGTGTAGTTTGTTGGCGCATTGGATGTAGAAGACCCACTTGCATTGCTGGAGCTGGCCTGCTTGGAAGTATTATAGCTTGCTGTGCTACCAGTATTGCTGCTGGCTGTGCCGCCGCTCGTGCTCGCGCCTCCACAGCCTACAAGGAAAATGGTCAACAATAAGCAGAGCAGGCCCCCCAATTTTAGGCCTCGTAGCTGGTTTCCCCGGCCCTTCATGATTGCGGCTCCTTTTTTAGACATAAAAATACAACGACCGTATGTGTGGACAACGGTATACATTGTGTGGCTGTTGCAGAGCAGCCAGTATAGAGATGATTTGTCTAGCTTTAACTCTACTCTAAGAGACGTCAGAGGTGCATGTTTTGTTCCCATAAGGTTAATCAGCATATTATGCTGGATATAATACGCATTTTGCGCTAAATTTCTCACAATATACATATAAAAGGGATGAGCATGTGGTGCTGGCAATTGCCAGCACCACATGCTCATCCCTTTTACTCTTTCGTACCGCAGGTGCGAGAGAGGGCGCTTAGCCTTTGAGGCCTGTTCCAGCCACGCCCTGAATGATCTGGCGCTGGAAGAACAGGAAGACGATTAGGACCGGTAGACCGCCCGCGACCGCCGAGGCCATGATCTGCGCGTAGCGGACGCCATAGGAGGTCTGGACCGTCGCCAGGCCGACTGGCAGCGTCATCATGTCAACGCCAGTGGCGACGATGAAGGGCCAGAGGAAGTTGTTCCAGACGCCGATAAAGGTAATGATCGCCACCGCCGAGATCGCGGTGCGCGCCAGGGGCATCCAGATCTGCCAGTAGACGCGGAAGCGACTGGCCCCGTCAACGATGGCTGCCTCCTCCAGTTCCTGTGGGATGTTATCAAAGAACTGCTTGAAGATGAATACCGCCAGGGGAGAGGCAATCTGTGGCAGGATAATGCCCCAGTAGGTATTGACGAGGTTCATCTGCTGCATCTCGGTGAAGAGGGGCACGATCAGGATCTGACCGGGGACCATCAAGCCGGCGAGAATGATCCAGAAGAGGGGACCCCGGGCGCGAAAACGAATGCGCGAGAGACCAAATGCGGCCAGGCTCGCCAGGACAATGACCAGTACCGTGGCGATCAACGCCGTAAACGCGCTATTAAAGTACCAGCGGAAGATATCCGCTGTACTGAAGACGTTGTGGTAGGCGTCACCCGTGAAGTGCGAGGCCAGCCAGCTTACAGGCACTGTAGTGGTCTCGGCCTCTGGTTTCAGCGAGGTATCGACCGCCCAGAGCAGGGGAATGATCCACAGCAGTGCCATGATCGTCAGCAAGACAAGCGCGAGCGTGCGCGAAAGCGAGAAACGTTTCCTGGGTTCTGCCTGCCCCCGAGTCGACAGGTTGGGTGCCAGACTACTCATTACCTTTTGCCTCCCTACGATACAGTACGACAAACTGGATGGCTGTTACGACGAGTACAACGATAAAGAAGAGATACGACATTGCCGATGCGAATCCGACGCGGAAGGAGGTGAAGGCCGAATCGTAGATGTATTCCAGCATGGGGCGGGTCATAAAGTTTGGACCGCCACCCGTGAGCAGGGCTGCCTGCGCGTAGAGCTGAAGCGAGCCAATGACCTGGAGGATAATCACGGTAACCGTCGTATTCTTCAGGAGTGGAACGGTAATGCTGAAAAGCTTTGAGCTGGAGTTCGCACCATCAATTGAGGCCGCTTCATAAATCTCCTGGGGAATCTGTTGTAGACCCGCCAGGTAGAGCAGGAAGTTAAAACCAAGCGTCCACCAGACCGTCACAATCACGACCGAGAACATCGCCACATTGGGATCGGACAGCCAGGCGACCTCTTTGAGCCCAAAGGCCGTGATCACGCTATTGAGCAGGCCGAAGCCAGGCTGGTAGAGCCAGTTCCAGATCAGGACCACCACCGAGACCGGTAGGATATATGGAGCAAAGAAGGCCAGGCGGAAGAGCCAGCGTGCCGGGATGGCCATATTCGCCAGCAAAGCCAGGCCCAGGCTCAGTATCACCAGGATAGGAGTGCTAATGATGGTAAAGAGGAAGGTGTTTCCCAGGGCACCCCAGAAGTTGGCGTCGCCCAGGGCCTCAGCATAGTTGCTCAAGCCCATGAACACGTCGGTGCCCGTGCCCGCCAGGCTCCAGTTAAAGAAGCTCATGCGGAAGCCGAGAATGACGGGCCAGATGAGAAAGATGGCGTAAGCCAGCAGGAATGGAAGGACAAAGGCAAAGCCGGTTAGTTCATTGCGCCAGCGAGCCTGCCTTCTGGCCTGCTGCGCCTTCTGAAGACGCTCGGCAGGCTGTTGTTCAAGCAAAATTTCTGACATGACGAATCCTCTCTGTGCTGTAGAGCGTCCTTAAAACGGTTTGGGCGTTTGCAACTGCTTGAGCATGGCCGCGCGGAATTGCTGGATGCCCTGCTTGGGCGTCTTTTGCTGCATGATGACCGACTGGAACGCCGCGCCCGCCTGGTTTTCCAGCTCTGAGGCTGCTCCAGCAAACCAGACTGGAGGATCGTATACCACATTTGAGGCTTCAGCCGCGTAGTGTGACTGGGGCGAGAGTTGCTTATATTCGCTACTGGTGGCTACGGGGAGATAGGTCGGAATGTGCCCACCCTGTGCCCAGATATAGCTACTCTTGAGAAGCTCGCTAACAAATTTGATGCTCATCGCGCGCCGCTCTGGGTCAACCGTGCCCTGGCGTGGCAGGACGAGGGAGTGCGAGTCGGCCCAGGTCTGCTGTCCACCAAAGACATTAGGGAAGAGCGTCATGTCGAATTTCATCTTCTGTGCCTGGAAGGTCGTGACCTCCCACTCACCATTCCAGTGGAAGCCTGCCTTCCCGCCGCTGAAGAGCGCAACAGCTCCCGGGTAATCGATATTGGTGCTACCTACCTCTTTGGCGAGCTTCGAGATATAGGCCAGGACCTGCTCTGCCTTGTCATCTTCAAAGGTCAGTTGGGTGCCATCTGCTGAGAAATACTGCCCATTGAGCTGAGCATAAAGGGCGCAGAAGACGCGCCAGCAGGTGGAGGGATCGCCCACGCCCATGGCGAGGCCCAGGCCACCAGAGGCTTTTTTAGCTTCGCTAAAGGCATTGAGAACGTCGTCTTCGCCCTTGAATTCCAGGAGCTTGCCGTTGCTGTCAAGTAGCCCCGCCTTCTGGCAGACGTCCGTGCTGTAGTACATCACCAGTGGGTGGGTATCAAGAGGGACGGCATACAGTTTGCCGTTGTAATGCGCCTTCTGCCAGACGGGGTCCACGAAATTATCCTGTGTGATGCCGTTGTTGGAGAGGGCGGAGGTATCGAACGGCTCAAGCAGGCCGCTTCCCGCATACATTGGTAGGCGCGACATATGCAGAATACTCACATCGGGTGGGCGTCCGCCCGCCGCCGCCATCGCAAGCTTGGTGTAGTAGGGGGTTCCCCAGGAGAGGGTGACGGCTTCCAGGTCAACCTCGGGGTGGTTATGCTGGAACTGTTGCACCATCTCAAGCATGCGCTCGCCGTCACCGCCACCTAGGAGGTGCCAGTAGGTAATGTGCGTCTTGCCCGCGCCAAAGGCGGTTGTGCCACAAGAGCTGAGGATTCCAGCCAGGGCCGTGGTTCCCAGACCGAGAGCGGCCGCGCGCCCGAGGAAGCCTCGACGGCTAATGCGCGACGCCTGTTCTGGTTCAGAACCCGTCGTAAATGTACGCTGCTCAGAGACCATTGAGTGATCCTTCCTTTGTGTGATACTCCTCTGAAAAAGCTGTGTCAGCGCCACACGGTTACAAGCATGGCAGGCCTCTCTGTAACTTACACTCCCAGTTGAATCTGCGTGAATAGGATCGAGGATATAAGCAGGTGATTGACGTTGTAATTGCATATGAGCAACAATAAAAGGCCAGAAGAAGAGACTCTCACCAGCGTTGGCACCTCGGTACCTCTAAAAATCTACGTTGATTCGTGAATTCGCCTGTCAGATTTCTTGTAACTCCACTTTTTACAACGTTGTAATCGCGATTACAACGTTGTAAAGAACTGTACCATATAAAATTTACCATTGTCAATATATTTTGACGTTTGCATTGACGATCATAAATTTTTCATGGTATAGTTGTTTGACGTTGTATTTCATGGAGTTCTGGGAAAAGGAATAAGAAACACGTGCCAACGACGCTCAAAGATGTCGCATTACGCGCTGGAGTTTCTATAAAAACGGTTTCCAATGTGATTCATGGGCGGGTGTATGTCACTGATGAGAAGCGCGAGCGGGTTGAAGAGGCGCTCAAGGAGCTAAACTACCAGCCCAACCTCTCGGCACGCTATCTGCGCAAGGGACGTGTAGGTGTGATTGGCCTGGCTATCCCTGAACTCTTAAACCCCTATTTTGCAGAGGTCAGCAATACTATTATCCTGGCTGCGGGGCGCCAGGCGTATACTGTCCTGGTGGATACGACTGGGGGGAACGCGCCAATGAGCGGATGGTCATCAATGGATGGCGCCCGCAGCTCTTAGATGGGGTGATCTTAAGTCCCCTGGCGCTTGAGCAGGAGGATCTGCAACCTGGCCTGGTTGAGACGCCCGTGGTGCTGCTGGGCGAGCGCTTCCTCGATGTCCCCCATGATCACGTGGCGATTGATAACGTTGCCGCGGCTTATGAAGCCACCTGCCACCTTTTGCGCCTGGGTTACAGGCGTATCGCCGCTATTGGTCTGCGCATCGATATCCCGGACCAGACGGAAACGTCCAAACTACGCCTGCGTGGCTACCTGCAAGCCTTACAGGAGGCTGGCATCGCCTCTGATAGGCAACTGATTACCACAACCGAAGCCTTTTATGATCGCGAGAGTGGCTATAGCGCTATACGTCGTCTGTTCGCTGATGGCGTAGCCGTGGACGCCATTTTTTGCTTCAATGACTTGATGGCGCTGGGAGCCCTACGTGCCCTCTATGACATGGGGTTGCGCGTGCCCGAGGATGTCGCGGTCATCGGCTTTGATGATATCGAGGAGGGGCGCTATGCCTTTCCAGCGCTGACGACCATCTCGCCCGATAAGAAACTGATTGGTGAGACGGCGGTCGATTTCCTGCTGGGGCGTATCGAGGGCACACGTGATGTACCACCAGAGCATGTGTATATCCCTTTCCGGCTCATTGAGCGTGAAAGCACAATGGGGCGTGCGGGGAGAGGGGAGCGGAGGGATGTACTGAAAGATCATGCATGATCTTTCAGTACATCCCTCCGCTCTTAAACGGACGCCGCTGGCACGCCAAACAGGACACGTAGGTAGTCGTTGAGGAAGAGTCCCTGGGGATCAAGCTGCGCCCGGATGCGCTTGAAGTCCTCCCAGCGAGGGTAGAGGCGCGCCAACTGCTCCGCTGTGAGAGTGTGCATCTTGCCCCAGTGGGGACGCCCCTGGTAGTGTTGATAAATTTCCTCGACGGCCTGGAAATAGTCTTTGTAGCGCATTCCCCGATACATATGCACGGCGATATAGGCGGAATCACGCTGGTAGGCTGGGCTGAGCCAGATATCATCACCCTGCACAAAGCGGCATTCAATGGGGAAATGGACCTCAAAGTTGTGTTTCTCAATGCAGCGCTTTACCTCGGCGAGGACGGTGGTGAAGTGCTCGGCGGGAATGTTGTATTCCATCTCCTGGAAGCGCACCCAGCGCGGGGTGGCAAAGATCAAATGACTGTAGTCAACTTCGTCTACGGGGGAGATACCCATGGCGGAGATGCGGCTAATAGTAGGTGTCAGGCGAGGGAAGAGGAGACAGGCCTCCGAGAGCAGCCAGTAGAGGCCATTCTCCAGCGCGACCTGGTTAATCGTGCTCCAGAGACTCCCAGCGTTGGGCGCGGCCTCCGTTTCATTGGCAAACTTGGTCTGAACCCACTTTGTATGCGGGAGCCAGTAAAATTCGAAGTGGCTATTTTCCTGTTTGTAGCTCTCCAGGTGCTCCAGGCAGCTTTCAAGAGATTCACGATGGCTGCGGTAGTGCAGGCGCTTGCTGGGAACGGTGCGCAATTTGACGTGTGTGAGAATGCCCAGGCTGCCCAGCGAAACCTGCGCGGCCTTAAAAATATCAGGGCGCTCTTCAGGTGAGCATTCTAGCTCTTCTCCCTGCGCCGTCAGCAGGGTCAGGCCAACGACCTGCGTCGCGATGGTACCAAACTGAATACCGGTACCGTGCGTACCTGTGCTGATGGCGCCTGCAATGCTTTGCACGTCGATATCACCCAGGTTCTCCTGAGCTAAACCATGTTCATGTAGCAATTTGCCCAGCGTGCTTAGCTTGGTGCCTGCACGTACAGCGACTATGTCCTGTTGCTCATCCACTTTCTCGACATGCTCGATCCCCTGCCAGTTGTCCAACGAAATAAGCGTATCATTAGTCTGTACGAGGGGGTGAAGGAGTGCCCCGCACCGACGACGCGCACCTGTCCACCTGCTGTGCTTGCCTGGAGGACAAGCTTACGCAGTTCCTCTATCGTGCTTGGGCGCGCGAAGTTCTGGGGTGTGCAGGCAACCGAACCCGACCAGTTGCGCCAGCTACGCGCGCTTCCCGTGCTAGTTGGGTCCATCAAACTCTTCTGGCTCATATCTATTCCCTCTTACAACTCGTTTATAAAAAGCATTTGCCGTCGCCGCGATAGGTAGTTACCTCGTCGATGATTGTGCCGGACTGCACCAGCAGCAGGTGCGTAAAGCGTTCGCAGACCTCTCCCGCCTTAGCGTGGCGCATAAAGATGGGGTCTCCTGGGTGAAGGGCGAGCGCTCCCTTGTAGTGAACAGGTGTCTGTACCTCGCCCGCGCCCTCCATGGGGTCCAGCCTGGCTCCCTCGGGCAGATAGGGCTGAGGTTGTTTATCGAGTCCGACCGCGCCGGAGGCCGTGTAGCCTCCTCCCTGGCAGGTATAGATTTGGGGCTGAGGTCGGCGGACGATCTCGATGGCGTAGCCAAGCGCGGGCTGATAGCGAAACGCCTGGTAGTTATCAAAGAGGGTGGGGGAGTAGAAGCCTGAGCCAACCGTTATTTCGGTGACTGCTGTCTCTGTGCGGGTAGTGTGTACGCTTCCGGTCCCGCCGCCATTGACGACGCGTAGTGGAAGTCCCGCCTCCTCTTGAATGTAGCGCACTATCTCTGCTCGCCTGCGTGCAATGTCTGGGAGCGAGCGCCGTTTGAGCAGGCGGACGAGGGTATTTTTTGCGCGCTGACCTGCGAAGGCGTCGCCTACTCCCGCGATCTGTGCCTCGTAGCCCATGATGCCATTGAGCAAGATATGCTCTGAGCCCTGGATATGCTCAACCAGTGGACGCACATCCGCGACGGTGCGCAGGGGTGAGCGCCAGACGCCGAAGTGCAGCCCTGGCAGGGGGAGAGACATATCAATATCCAGGCAGAGCGGCAGGCGTACGGCGAATTGTTGCGCGACGCGCTCCACCTGCGCGATCTGCTCCAGGCTATCGACCATCAAAACGGCGCGTTTCCCCTGGGCATTGACGCGGGCAATCTCGGCGAGATCCTCCTCGTTCCAGGTGGGATAGCCCAGCAGCAGGTCATCGAAGCCCTGTTCCGCCAGGAAGGCAGCCTCACGCGCGGTAAAACACATAATGCCCTGAAAGCATGAATTGGCCTCCAGGATGCGGCGCAGAATAGCGGTGCTGCGGATAGACTTTGATGCCAGGCGAATATGCTTCCCTCCTGCCTGGGTGGCGATGCGCTCGACGTTCTGCTGTAAGAGGTCAAGATCCACAAAGGCAAAGGGCTTTCTTTGCGTTTTAAAGATCTCGCGGTAATACTCATAGCGCGCATCAAGCTGCTCTGGAGGATGAGGAGTGGTGGATGATAACGAACCCTGTTGTGCTGTAGTCAAAAATACTTCTTTGTGTGTAGACATGGCAGCATCCTTTATGCAGGCAAAATAAGAGGTCCTGTTTGGATAACTTGCCCCTGAGTGTAGCATCTAGAAATGCGTAGCGTCAAGCAAACAATAATAAACGAGCTAGCCACGAATTCGCGCGCTCTAACGTGTGAAAGGAAAAGGGCTTGCAGAAGGATGGAGCCGTTCAAGAAGGAGAGATGCTATGTCGACACTTGTGCGCGAGGCCGATGCCCAGGAGTATCCATCGTGGATCAAGGATGCCGTTGCCGGATGTGTAGCGACTGCGCCAATGACGCTGTTTATGCTGCTTACACAACGCTTCTTGCCGCATGGGCAGCGCTACGATCTGCCACCCGAGATCATCATACAAGACCTGGCGCGTCGAGCGCACCTCCATTGGCGGCTCAGCAAGCGCCAGGTCTTGCTGGCGACGCTTGTATCTCATTTCGGCTTTGGAACTGCTATGGGCCTGTTCTATAGACCTGTCGAGCGCTATATGCCCGGACCCTCGCTGGCAAAGGGAGGCGGCTTTGGCCTGCTTGTCTGGGCCGCAAGCTACCTTGGACTCCTGCCCGCGCTGGGACTGGTAGCGTCAGCCTACCGCGAACCTGGACGGCGTAACCTGATGATGATCGCCGCCCACCTGGTCTGGGGGAGCGCGACGGGCCTGCTTGCGTCCCTGTTTGCCAACCGACGCTAGGAGAAGTAGGGTTGTGTGCGTTGCTCAAGAAAGTGATGAATGCGCAGGCGAATAGAGGGATGCATGCTCAGGTACTCTATCTCGCAGGGGAAGAAGAACGCGACCTCGAATGACTCCGCGCTGACGCGTAACTTGCCACCAAGGAGCATACAGGCAAAGCAGACCGAGAACTGTTGTCTGACCTCCCCATCGCTAAAGGCAATGATGTGGCGCGGATCCGAGTAGATACCCACAATCCGCTCTGGTTGGACATGTAAGCCCGTCTCTTCCCGCACCTCGCGTACTACTGTCTTGCCAATAGACTCGCCTGGTTCCATCGCGCCGCCGGGCAGTGCCCAGAGATTATTATCGCTGCGCCGATGGAGTAAAATGCGGCCCTGCTGATCACAGATAATCGCTGATGCCGCGGGCACCAGGCTATTGGGTCTGGGGGCTTGAGGATCATTATAATAATCGATGCGTGCCATTGCTCCATGCCTACTTCATATAATCGCCTGCAGTTGCTATTGTAGCATAGGAACGATGGTATATGCTGCTCTGTTCTTCCGTATAGGAAGAAAATAGTGGTCTATGCTTGTGTACTCTACCTCTGCCGCTTATTGGCACCTCATTGAGAGTGACCTGCCAGCCAACACTTCTATTTAAGTGCAGGTCCATATTGCATACGCTGTCCTATTAATGTTAAAATAAACCCATGCACTTTCCCAATTGCAAATGTTCTTTCGCACTCCTGGCGTTGTGAGTAAGAAGAAGCCTCACTTTTTGCAAGTGATCATATTGTATATATATTTATATATGCGCACAAATTCCCTCTTACCCTTTGCCAGGCGATCTCTCTTAGTATCTTCTCCTCCTGTCTCTGCACCCTTCAATAGCTTCGCCTACCACCTGTTATTTTTTATGCATGAGGTGAGCATGTTTGTCTATCGAACATAACTGATACTGGAGAACGCGGGCGCCGCTGCCTGTGGACATCGCGTGCGAGTTGCGTGGTGGCTCGTTGGAGCGCCTACCTGGAGGGAAAGGGCTTGTTGAGGGTCAACGCCTGTGGCCTGCAGAGTGTAATACGTTGGCCTGTAGTGTAAGGCTCAACCTGCCGGTTCGTGTACCTGCACATCATCTCTCATGAATACGGCTGCCTGGGCCTGATAAGATGAGGAGTACAAGGATGAGTAGCTCGATTACGCGTCGTCAATTGCTTGTTGAGGGCAGCAAAGTTGCTGTAAGTGCCAGTGTGCTGAGCGCACTGCTCGCCGCGTGTGGGGGGGATTCGGGGTCGGGGAATCAAACAAGTGATGTTTCCTTACGCTATTGGGTGCTTGGCTATTCGCCCAATGGTGGTAACCAGACGGGTAAACTGACCGATGCCGCAGTCGCCGCCTATAAAAAGGCTCACAAGAACCTGAAGGGGGTGACGATTACAGGTTATACAGGCGATCAGAGTGGCTTCACTAAGCTGACACAAGCGGTGCAGGGAGGCAGTACCGTAGATGTATTTCGCCTGCCATCCGATGTCCTGCCAACCCTGGTGCGTGCGGGGTCGGTCGCGCCAATCGATGACTTTCTCACGGCGGACGATAAGAGCGATATCGCCTCTAATCTTCTTGACGCGGTCTCGACCGATGGTAAACGCTACTCCTGGCCGCTCTGGGTGCCGCCTGTGGGCATGTATCTCAACCTGGATATTTTTAAAGAGCGAGGCGTCGATGTTCCCAAGGATGATTGGACCTATGAGGAGTTTGTGGATATCGCCAAACGCCTCACCTTCAAACGCTCCAATGGCCAGCAGGTATATGGCTATAGCGGCGTCATTGACGCCGGCGTCGTCAATACCTGGCCCTTTATTATGGGGGATGGGGCCTATCCGCTGAGCAAAGATAACAAACAGTATACCTTTAATACCCCGGAAGGCGTGAGCGGCCTGCAAAAGCTGATGGACCTGGCGTTGAAGTATAAGGTCACGCCTCCTGACTTTGGTACGCAAACCACCACTGACATGGTCACCGGCTTTAGCCAGAAGAAGAACTACGCGATGTATAGTGAGCCCAGTGGTTCCTCCGCGACCTATAAAGCCCTGGGAATGAACTTTACAGTCAAGTCGATGCCTATTGGCATGAGCGGCAAACCACTTACGACCGGAGGCATTGGCCTGATCTCGGTGACGAACCTGCAGGATGATAATAAGCTTAAGGCCGCCATGGACCTGGCGCGCTACCTGACAAGCTCGCAGGTGGGTCACGATATTACTGGCTACTACCTGGCCCCTGGCGCGCGTAAATCGGTCGAAGTGAGCGATCCTATCGCTCTGTTCAAGCCGTTTGTGCCTTATACCTACATTACCCCGATCATCGCGCAGTGGCCGCAGATTCGCACGATCCTGCACGATCAGATCCAGAAGGCGGTCCTGGGCAAGGTCTCAGCCAAAGACGCGCTCAACAATCCCGCCAGCGAGGTAAATTCACTGCTCAACGGCTAAACACTTTACAAGTTGATGGTATGGTACAGGTGGCAGCCATTGGCCGCCCACCTGTACCATACCATCAACTGAAGCCAGCGCCGCAGGTGCGCGGCTTCAGGCACATCACTCGCTATAGCGTCAATATCTAGGAAGAGACCTATGTCACATATCGCACTTGAAAAGCAGGCTGGTCAGCGGCAACGCGGCGTCGTTGCCAGCCTCAGGCGTTTCTTCAAAGCATATGGGTGGGGATATGCCTTTATCTTTCCCAGTATGCTCGTTTTTGCTATCTTTACGCTCGCGCCCGTGCTTTGGGCACTGCTTATCTCCTTTCAAAGCTATGATTATACCTTTATCTGGAATGGCAAGTGGGCGGGCTTGAGCAATTATGTGCACGCCTTTACGACGGAGGGTGGCGTCTTTGGCCAGGCGATCAAGAATACACTCTACTATACTGTGATCACGGTCACCGCCAATATTCTGATTGCGCTGATCCTCTCCAGCCTCATTCAGGGGCGCAGCAAGCCCTGGCGCACCTTCTTTCTCTCGGCGTTCTATCTGCCCGCCGTTACCAGCGTAGTCATTATCGCCATCACCTGGCGCTGGATCTATAACAGCGAGTACGGCTTCCTCAACTATATCCTGGGCGCGTTCCACCTTGCCGCTGTGCGCTGGCTGTCAGATCCCAACATTGTGCTCAATAGCATTACACTCTCAACCGTCTTGACCGTACCGGCAACGGGCGTGGTGCTTTTTAATGCGGCGATGGGGAGTATTCCCACGGAGTACTATGAGGCCGCCATGCTGGATGGCGCGGGTCCCCTGCGTCGCTGGTGGCATATTACCCTACCTCTGATCAGGCCTACTACCCTGTACCTGGTGGTGCTCTATACCATTGCCAGCTTTGAGGTCTTTGAGAAGGTCTTTGTGATGGTTCCCGCTGGCGTCGGCGATAGTGCGCAGGTCATCGTGACGCAGATTTACCAGAACGGCTTCCAGCAGTTTCGCTATGGCCTGGCCTCGGCGCAGGCCTTTGTCCTCTTCTTGATGATCGCGGCGGTCGCGCTGGTCCAATTCCGCTTTCTCAGATCTGATGTGGAGTATTGATAATGGCAAGCAAATCGGTTTCTTCGCGTCCACAGGCTGCGCGTATTCGTCTCTGGCACCCATCGAAGGGGCTTGCCTGGCTGGTTCTGGCAATCACGACCTGTATCTCGCTCTGGCCCATGTACTGGCTCTTCGTGACCGCCCTAACGCCGACCACCTTTGTCTTGAAAACGCCGCCTGATGTCGTACCATTGCATGCAGACTTCTCGAATTTTCAGCGTCTATTGAACCAGGCGAGCGATTACTGGATCTGGGCGCGCAATAGTATCGCTGTTGCGCTATGTGTCACACTCTTCCACATTTTCTTTGATACACTGGCGGGCTATGCCTTTGCCAAGAAGCGTTTTCCGGGGCGCAATGTGCTCTTCTGGGTTGTTATTGCGACCATGATGGTGCCAACGTATGTGACATTGGTGCCAATGTATCTCGTGACACGTAACCTGCACCTGCTCAACACGCTCTGGGCGGTGATTCTTCCTGGCTTTGCCAGCGTCTTCGGCATCTTTCTGATGCGCCAGTATATTCAGACGCTGCCCTCAGAGTTGATGGATGCGGCGCGCATCGATGGCTGTGGGGAGCCGGGCGTCTTCTGGCATGTTATCCTGCCGCTCTCCAGGCCTGCCATTGGCGCGCTGGCTATCTTCACCTTTGTGCGCCACTGGAATGACTTCCTCTGGCCGCTGATCGTGCTCAATGATAGTTCCGCCTATACCTTGCCGGTTGGCGTGGCTGGCCTGCAAGGCGAGTTCTCCACAGACTATGGCATCATCTTCGCTGGCGCGGCCCTGGCGGCCCTCCCCATGATTATCTTCTTCCTGATCTTCCAGCGCTACTTCCTGGAGGGCGTCCGTATGGGAGCACTCAAGGGATAAAGAAGCACTGTAAAAATAGTTTTTCCGGCTCAAGCTGGCAAAAACTATTTTTACAATGCTTGACGTCTTACCGCTGTGTTACGGGTTGCCAACGAACGGGCGCGCCTTCGTTGTGCAGGCGATCAACAGGGGTAATGTAGTAGGTGTAGTTTCCTCCTGCCTGAATGCTGGTATCCATGAAGGCGTGCTGATAATTGTTCTGGAGCTTGGGGAGAATCGTCAGGATGTTGGTGCCGGTGTTGAAGTCGGTTGCCTGGGTTGCGCCATTGCTGCTGAAGCGATAGATCACATATGCTATTGTGCCGTTATAAGGCGCGTCGCTCCAGTGCAGGATGATCCCCTGCGTGCTCTGTTCCAGCGGTTGCAATGTGAGAGATCGCGGATTTGTGCGCGGGAGCCAGGACATGGTGGGGACCAGCGCCGGAGTGTGATAGATGGTGCTACTCAGGCGATCTTTGAATCCCAACGGATTAGCGTGCAGGCTAGACAGGCTAAAGAAGATGCTGCCCTGGACCTGGGGATATTGCAGGTTGAGCGCGAGCTGATTGGGCATCTCATTGGGAGATTGCCAACCTGTAGTCTCACTGGTGCCGATCTTGTAAACTCCCTGCCCGATATAGAGTTGGATGCGGCTCCTGCTGACTTCGTTGGCCCACCAGGCGATGAGCTTGTCATAGGCGGCAGGCGTGAAGCCAATACTCCAGTAGATCTGTGGGGCGATATAGTCGAGCCAGTTGTTTCTGATCCAGGTGCGAGCATCGGCATACAGATCATCATAGCTGGTCTGCGTGGCGGCGGTATCCGAGCCGGTGGGATCGGCGACTTTGTTGCGCCAGACGCCAAAGGGACTGATGCCAAATTTGACAAAGGACTTAATCTGCTTGATGCGCGTGGAGAGTTCGTAGACGAGGAGATTGATGTTGGCTCGCCGCCAGTCATCCTTTTTAGCAAAGCTTCCGCTGCCATAGCGCTGATAGGCGGCGTCATCGGGGAAGTCCTGATTGCCAACCTTGTAAGGGTAGAAGTAGTCATCCAGGTGGACGGCATCGATGTCGTAGTTGCGCACGACTTCGAGAATACTATCCTCAACGTATTGGCGTGCCGCAGGTACCCCGGGATTATAATAGAGTTTTCCTCCATAGCTCACGACCCAGTCGGGATTCAGGCGCGCCGGGTGATTAGCGACGAGCTGGTTAATATCACCTTGCATGCTGACCCGGTAGGGATTAAACCAGGCGTGAAACTCCATCCCCCGCCTATGCGTTTCATTGACCATAAAGGCCAGGGGATCATAGCCAGGATCCTGTCCCTGTGTACCCGTCAGGTAGGCCGACCACGGGGCATAGCGTGATGGATAGAAGGCGTCAGCCGTGGGGCGCACCTGGACGACGATGGCGTTCATGTTCATCTGCTGCATTTCATCCAGGTGGGCCGTATACTCCTGTTTCTGTGTGTCGATGGGCAATCCAGGCTTCGAAGGCCAATCAATGTTTTGGACGGTGGCGAGCCAGGCGGCACGCAACTGGCGCTTGGGCGCGAGCGGAGTCGTGTTCACCTGAGGTATACCGGGGCCGCTCGTGGCGCCATAGATGCTAGCTGTGCCCGGCACCAGGCTCAGGGCGAGCAGGGCGCAGAGCAACGCGGAGAGTGACATGAGTTTGCCCATGAGGCGTGCTGGCAGTGATCTCATCGTGTGACATCTCCATCTCTTGAGTGCGGAAATTGCAAGAAGAAAACGAACATTCTTATATGAATTGTATTGTAGCACGCTATAAATAGTTTCGTATTCGCATACGTCTTTAAGATTATATATGCATGTAAAGTGCGTATTTAGGGTTATTGCTGAGTGTGATGAAGGACTGGCTTCGCCAGCCGTCGGAAGACTCAACAATAACCATAAGCAACCTACCAATAATTTAGAAGAATGTGGTAGAATTCGCTACGTGAATGCTGGCCCCGAGGAAGAGGTCTCTTGTAGTGCGTATTTCGTAGAAGATCTTTGGCCTGGGCAGCGTTGTGGAATTAAAAGAACGAACAGAACAACAAATTGAGGAGTATACTAATGGCAATAGCACCAGGAACAACTATTCTTGATTACGCAGTCCCCGCGCGACGGACGTCACGTGTCGCCAGCCTGGGGCGTGATGGATTGCTCATCGTGAGTGCTAGTATTTTGATGGCCCTGGCCGCACACGTAGGCTTCTACCTCCCCTTTACCCCGGTTCCTATAACGCTACAGACATTTATGGTCTTGCTGACAGGGGCGGCCCTGGGCAGCAAGCGTGGCGCACTGGTAATGCTGCTGTACATCGCTGAAGGCGCGGTTGGCCTGCCGGTCTTTGCGAGTGGTGGTTCTCCCGCCAGCCTGATTGGTTTGACCGCGGGTTATATCTGGGCCTTTCCTATTGCGGCCTTCGTGGTTGGCTGGCTCTGTGAGCGCGGCCTGGATCGCAGCTACCTGACCTCGGTCTTCGCCATGTTGCCTGCTGTGGTTATTAACCTGGGTCTGGGCGTGATCTGGCTGGCTATCTTCGGTCTGCCCATGGCGCACGGTGTGAATCATAGCCTGAGCGCGTCCCTGCTGGCGGGCGCGGTCCCCTTCCTCCCTGGCGAGGCCTTCAAGATGGTCGTCGCCGCAGCCCTGCTGCCCACCGCCTGGGCCATTGTACGCCGCGTCCGCAAGGAGCAGGAGTCCTAGACTTACTGCGCGTACCTCTTCCTTTCTGCAAAATGCATTGATGAAAAGGAATGTGTGTCTCCCGTGGTGTGATCGTTTATGAGCAGAAGGCCCCCAGCAATCAGGAATTGCTGGGGGCTTCTCATGATAGGTATGTTCACGATCAGGCGAGTGTGATCAATAGCGTTCTCGTTCAGACAAGTGTGATCGATCGCCCGTGTGAGAGCTGGCTTTCGTTATGCAGCCGATCCACTGCGGTGACATAGTACGTGTAGGTGTGATCGCTCTGGGCGCTTGTATCCACAAACTGCTGCTGTGTGCTATCCTGCAGCTTGCGCAGTGTTGTGAGGATGTTGGCGCTGTTGTCAAAGTCCGCCTGGGTAGGCACAACCTTGCCGTCGAAGCGATAGATCACATAGTAGGCCGTTGTGTTATGCGGGAGATCAAGCCAGCGTAGACTCGCGCTGTCCTGTTTCGGTCCGCCAGGCAGGAGTATCACCGGGTCAGGAGCGGTACTATCCAGCCAGGGCATGGTGGGGACTAGCGCCTTCTGCTTATAGATATCGTTGACCAGACGGTCTTTAAAACCCAGTAAATTGGCATTGAGATCTTTTAAGCTAAAGAAGATGCTGCCCTGGACCTGGGGATATTGCAGGTTGAGCGCAAGCTGATTGGGCATCTCGTCCGGGTTGAGCCAGTTCGTCGGGCTGCTGGTGCCGATCTTATAGGTGGCCTGGCCAATGTAGAGCTGGACATGAGTTCCGGCGACCTCGTTGACCCACCAGCTTACGAGCTTGTCATAGGCGGCGGGCGCGAAGCCAATATTCCAGTAGATCTGAGGCGCGATATAGTCGAGCCAGTTGTTCTTGATCCAGGTGCGCGTGTCGGCGTAGAGGGTATCGTAGTTGGTCTGACCGGCGGTGGTATCGGAGCCAGTTGGATCAACCGATGCATTGCGCCAGACGCCAAAGGGGCTGATGCCAAACTTGACATAGGGCTTGATCTGCTTGATCCCGCTTGAAAGCTCCTGGATCATCTGATTGACATTATCGCGGCGCCAGTCATCCTTATTGGCGAAGCGAGCCGCGCCATATTGCTGGTAGGTGGCGTCGTCGGGGAAGTCCTGGGTGCCGACCTTGTAGGGATAGAAGTAGTCATCCAGGTGGATGCCATCGACGTCGTAGTTACGCACAACCTCCAGGATGCTCTGCACTACAAACTCGCGAGCCTCGGGAATGCCGGGATTGTAGTAGAGCTTGCCGCCATAGCTGATGACCCAGTCGGGATGCAGGCGCGCCGGGTGATTAGCGACGAGCTGGTTGATATCGCCTTGCATGCTGACCCGGTAGGGATTAAACCAGGCATGAAATTCAATATTGCGCTTATGCGTCTCATTGACCATAAAGGCCAGGGGATCATAGCCAGGATCGCGTCCCTGCACCCCGGTTAAATATTGGGACCAGGGGCCATACTGTGATGGATAGAAAGCATCGGCAGTGGGCTTGACCTGGACGACAACGGCATTCATATTCATCTGTTGCAGTTCATCCAGGTGCGTTAGATATTCCTGCTGCTGCGTGGTAGCGGGCAGGCCCGGCTGTGATGGCCAATCGATATTTGTAACTGTAGCGATCCAGGCAGCACGTAGTTGGCGCTTGGGTGAGTTTGTACCTGTGGAAGAGAGGGCATAGCTGGCTGTAGTGGCCGTTTGGGTTGTTTCGTGGGCTGAGGCTGTTCCTGGTACTATGCCTAAGGTCATGAGTGTGCAGATAAGCACACCGATAGATAGGTGTTTTCCCAGGTGATGAAGTCGTTTAAGTGCTAATCTCATCGGCGAGCTTCTCCTTCTACATGCGAAATCTACAGAAGAAAGCGGACAGCATTGTACAGATTGAAATTGTATCATACAAAGCCTGCCTTGTTGAGTGAAATATGCTATTTGTGCTATGAGGCTCTGAAAAAGAGCCTCATTCTCTGTGTTTGGGAATATAATGGGCCCTGGCAACCTCAGGTTGCCAGGGCCCATTATATTCCCAAACACAAGTAATTTACGCTTTGATGATGCCGTACTGCATCTTCATGAGGAGGATGCGCTGGAGGGACTCATCGATGCGCTTCTCAGTTAAGCGTCCATTCTGGATGGCGTCTTTGAAAGCCTGCACGACCTCTGCCACCTGGGAGGAGGTGTAGGGCCCCTCGATCAGGTCGTTGCCTGCAATAATCGAGAGCACGGCAGACTCGGCCAGGCCCCAGCGACTCAGCCCGCCCATATAGAGGCCATCAGTGATCACCACACCGTTATAGCCGAGCTGTTTGCGCAGGACGCCATCGATGGCCTTGGGCGAGAGTTCCGCTGGCAGATCGGGATCAATGGCCGTGGTGACCACATCGGTTGACATAATCATGGCGGGCTTCTGCGTCGCGATCAGTTTTTTATAGGGAGCCAGGTCGTACTTTTGGAGGGTATCCATGCTACTAGAGACGACGGGCAGAGTGTCGTGAGGATCGTCCGCACTTGTGAGCGATCCCAGACCGGGGAAATGTTTCAAGCAGCCAATAACGTTATTTTTCTGCAAGCCATTCAGAAAGGCCCCCGCGTAGGTCGCGACGGAGTTGCCATCTGTACCAAAAGTGCGCGAGGCCAGCAGTGGAGGTGTCGCCGTCTGCACATCGACGACGGGGGCAAGGTTCACATTAATGCCTACCTGTTGCATGTGGTTAGCATCTTCCTGTCCCGCCTCCAGGGCTTTGTTGGGATCTCCGGTGGCTGCCAGGTCCTCGGCGGAGGGGCATCACCAAACAGGGTGCTGAGTTTATTGACAACGCCGCCTTCCTGGTCGATAGCAATGAGCAAGGGAATCTTAGCGTCTTTGTTAGCTGCATCTGCGAATTGTTTAGCTCCGTCAATGGTGTTGGAGGGATATTCAAAGTTGTGATTTATCTGCTGATAGAGATAGCCGCCTACATGCTGTTGCCCTACCATATAGGGGAGAGCTGTGTTTGCATAGTCTGAGCCGAAATATTCGACGATGATGAGCTGGCCAATTTTTTCATCAAGAGACATACCCGAGATTAAGGCCTTCACTTTGCTGAGACGTTGCGCTTCAAGCGTGCTTTCATATGAGTTCTCGTTCCCTTTGGAGGCCGTAGTCTGGCTGCCTTGGGAGGATGTATTTGGTGAGTTACCGGTTGTCGTATCTGCGCAACTGGTAAGAAAGAGAAAGAGGCAGCAGATACAGGCAAGAAACGATTTTAAAATATGTTGATGGGTCAATTGTGTACGTTTTAGCGGGTAGTTTTGCATAGTAAATTAAAGCTCCAGCAAAAATACATCTGCGGTATCATATGATGATGGCATCATGCCATTCCCTACTTACCATAACGCAATATCCCCCCGTTTGTTTTCAAAAAAACCAGAGGTCCCATAAAGGAAGCAATAAGTCATTCGAGGTACACCAGAAAAGGCTGTATGACAAGCGAGAAGACGCTGACCGTTTGGACATGCCTCCTTCCCACGATACTATAATGAGAGTGCGTAGATGCACAATGTTGTGTGTCACTTAGGGTATAGATTATGAGGAGTTATGATATGCCACGCGCCGTTGATTTTCATGTCCACCTGCCGACTACGGAGTTTATGCAGGTGACGCTTGGCCCATATGCCAGGGCCGCTGAGAAATTCTTCCGCACCGAAGTCAAGCTTAAAGATATCGAGCAGATCGCCGCCGATTACGCCGAGTTAGATATGATCGGTGTGCTGCTGGCCTGGGACGCCGAGACCGCGACTGGCCTGCCCCCACTGGGCAATGACTATATTGCCGAGATTGTGAAGCGTTACCCGCAGCAATTTATTGGCTTTGCCAGCGTCGATCCCCATAAGGAAAGGCTGCTGTGAAAGAGATAGAGCGCGCCGTGAAAGATCTTGGGCTAGGTGGTGCTAAATTCCATCCAGGCGTTCAGGCCTTCTATCCCAATGATCCGCAATTCTATCCATTAATGGAGAAGATTCAGGAACTGGGCATCCCGGCGCTCTTTCATACCGGCACCAATGGCCTGGGAGCTGGCACGCCCGGTGGCATGGGCATCAAACTTGACTATACACGCCCGATCTATCTGGATGCCCTGGCGGCTGACTTCCCCAGCTTGACGATTATTGGTGCCCACCCTTCCTGGCCCTGGCATGAGGAGATGCTAGCGACCATGCAACATAAGACAAACGTCTTTAACGACCTTTCCGGATGGTCGCCCAAACGCATCCCCGAGGTATTGTTGCGCGAGGCTGCGACGCGGATGCAGGATCGCTTTCTATTTGGCTCCGACTATCCCTTTATCACCCCCCAGCGCTGGCTGCGCGACTTCGAGGCCTTTGACTATTTTACGCCCGAGGCACGCGAAAAGCTGATGTGGCGCAATGCGCAGAAGCTCCTGGCCCATACCTCCGTGGCACAGATGAACTTCTCTGGCTAGCCCTATGCTTTCCAGCTCTCTTCTAGCCCTTTTCTCGGCTCGCTGCACGAGCCTCGAAGTAAAGGGGTGTGGGTAGGAAACGGCTTTTGCCGTTTTCTACCCACACCCCTTTACCCCTGAGCGCCGCAGGCGCGAAGGCTCTATAGAGAAGAAGGAAGCCTCCCGATGTGGTCGAGAAATGGAAAGCCTGGCCAAAAGCCTGAAAATATTGACATGGATGTATTTGCTTCCTATACTGTGGAAGGCGAGACTCGCTAAAGCGGACAAACACGAAGAGGGGATAGGCCATGTCGTTTACTCAAGATGAGCTACAAGCATTTACTACCATTCTCGATCAACGGCTGAGCGCGCATCGACGCGAGATGGAGCGCTCGCTGGATAGCCGCTTTGCGACCTTGCGCCGCGAGTTTGAGCAGCGCCTCTCCTCACTCAACCAGGAACTTTTACGTACTATTCCTCGTCGCTTGAATGAGCAGCATGCGCGCACGCTGGAGGGGCTGAGTCAGATCGTCTCTTCCGGACAGGAGCATGCGGACCAGGCTCTGGCGCGCCACGTGGAACAGCGCGAGGATCGCCAACAGGGACAATTTCAACACACCATGGAGAACGCCCTGGCGGCCCAACTGCTGGCCATCGAGGAGCTAATCAAGCAACATACCCAGAGTGACTTTGCGACCTTTGGGGGGGCGCTACCGAACTGGAGTTGAGTTCCGAGTATGACTCGATAGAGCTACAGACCGAGATTCCCTGGGATGATATGGCAGCCGCCTTTGACAGGGTGCTGGAACAGCGCCTGAGCATCCTTGATGATTCTATGCAAGGCATGCTCAAAGAGGTCCAGAACTACCTGGCGGTCCAGATGCAGAGCCTGCATGTGGATCTCATGCAGCAACAGCCTGCCTTTGCCAGTAATATTACCAACATCGAAGAAATACTCAGCAGTATCCAGCAATTGGAGCATATTATTGAATCCATGCAGGTGGCGATGAACGCCAATCACGCCTTGCTCTCGAATCGTATCTATCATCACCAGCAACTCCCCCTTGAGCGCGCGCACCCCAATAATCACTCCGCGCGCCCCTCCGCGTTATCCGCCAACGGCAAAAAAACGCCCTTCCCTCTCCTCCTGGAGCAGGAAGAACCTGCCGAGGAAGAGGCCCCTTCTACCCAAGAATGAGTCGCGCCTTCGGCGCTTACATAAAAGGGGTGTAGGCGTGATGGTGGGCAGTCGCCCGCCATCACGCCTACACCCCTTTTGCAAAGGCGAGCTTGCGAGCCGAGAGGGAAGAACATAGGTGACTTTGGCACGAAGGGCAAAGGACTTGCTAAGCTCTAGTGGCTGATGCTATAATAGTGCTCCTTCGCGTGAAGATGACGCTCTCTTTGGCGCGTAGGGGTTTTCCGGTACTTGTTTTTCTTCCTTACGGGTTGGTTGTGAGCCATCCCGGTTTTGTTGTGTCCCCGATAATTTCCTTTCCACATCTTCTTCATCGACCTGGCCTTGTCCGGGCACCTGGTTTGCATGCACGCAAGCCATGTTTTGTCATAGTCCTTTCATCAGAGTAGGGCATTTTGTGCTCTTTCTGGCTGTCCTTTGCAAGGAGTGATATGTTCCCTTTTTATGTTGAGGTGGCGTTGACCGCATTTCGCCGCCAATTAATCTATCGCTGGGCCAATATTTCGGGCCTGGTTACCAACATTTTCTTCTGTACCCTGTTTAGCTATATCATCCTCGCGCTCTATCACGCGCGACCGGCGGTCCCTGGCTACAGCGTTCAGGATAGCCTGCGCTATACCTGGCTCTTACAATCCTTCCTTATGGTCATTTCACCATTCGGTTGGATGGACCTGATGATGACGATTCGCACCGGGGAGGTCGTGTCGGATCTAAGCAAGCCCTGCGACTTCTGCTGGTACTGGTTTAGCCGCGAGGTGGGGCGTAGCCTCTTCTTCCTGCTCTTTCGTGGGCTGCCCATTTACGTGGCGGGCATGTTTCTGTTTCATATAGGCGCGCCTATCTCCTGGACGAACTGGGGCACGCTTCTTTTGATGTTGCCGCCCGCCATTCTGTTGGGGGTGGCCTATCGCTTTCTCTATAACATCTTTGCCTTCTGGATTCTTGAAGGGCGAGCCATGGTCACGATGTCCGTGGTTATCTCGCAGTTTTTTACCGGGTCCTATGTGCCGGTCTACTTCTTCCCTGGCTGGTTGCGAAGCTTCACGGTCTGGTTGCCGTTCAATGGCTTTATGAACGCGCCCGCGCTGGCCTTTCTGGGCAAGATGACGCTGACCGACTTCTGGTTTGAGTTTGTGCGCCAGCTTGGCTGGCTGCTGGTCCTGATCCTGATCGCGCGTGCCGTGACCACCATCGCGACGCGTCGTGTGGTATCTCAGGGCGGTTAAGAGAGGAGTGTTCATACGATGCTATCGACATTTCTGGCCGATCTGCGCCTCTACCGCTACCTGGTGAGCATGCAGATCAAGGCTCAGTTTCAGTACAAGGTTAATCTATTGCTGGATATTGGCTCGTACCTGGCGGTGACCGGGTTGGAGTTTTTTGCGCTCCTGCTTTTCTTCTTTGCCTTCCCCGATATGCTGGGCTGGAAGGTGGGCGAGGTGGCCTTTCTCAGCTCGGTGATCAATTTGAGCTTTGGCGTGGCCGAGCTGGTGGGCGCGGGTATTGATAATTTCCCTGAGACGATTCGTAAGGGCGAGTTTGACCGGGTGCTGCTACGTCCAACGGGAGTATTTCTCCAGATTGTGGGCAGCGATTTTCGCCTGCGCCGCCTGGGGCGTATCTCGCTCGGGGTGCTATCGATGGGCTACTCCCTGACGCTTCTGCCCCAGCTCCACTGGACCTGGATCAAGATGCTTTTACTCCCAGTTGGCATTGTCAGTACCGCGCTCATTTTTGTGGCGATTCTGCTGCTTGGCGCGACCATCTGTTTCTGGACCATCGAGGCAGTGGAGATCACCAATGTGCTCTCCTATGGGGGGCGTGAGATGCTGAGCTATCCGCTCACGGCGTATAACGCCTTGATGCAGCGCTTCTTTCTCTTTATTGTGCCTCTGGCCTTTGGCTCGTATATCCCGGTCTGCTACATTCTTGAGCGGCCCCTGCCCTTTGGCCTTCCGCTGTGGCTGGCCTTTTGTGCGCCTGTCCTGGCGCTGGCCTTTGCCGCTGTCTGTGTGCTGGCCTGGCGCTTTGGCGTTCGTCAATATCAAAGCACTGGCAACTAAATAGCGTATTTGTAGGGTCCATGCTGGCATGGACTCCGAGCGAAGCGATCTCCTCGCGTCGGAGTGTCAACCTGCGGGCCTCCAGTCCATGCCAGCATGGACCCTACAACTGAAAGGAGTACATTATGTCAGCAATCATTGAAGTTGAGCAGATGACGAAGACCTTTCGCCTGGCCCGGCGCCGGCCTGGAGTGTTGGGTGGAATACGCAGTATCGTCAATCCAGAGCTGCGCCTGGTGAACGCGGTCCAGGATATCTCGCTGCGTGTTGAGCGCGGGGAGATGCTTGGCCTGGTGGGTCCCAACGGGGCGGGGAAAAGCACATCGATTAAAATGATGACGGGCATCCTGACGCCCAGCGGTGGCACTCTACGCGTGGCGGGCCTGGAACCTATTCGCCAGCGGCGCGAACTGGCCTCACGGATCGGCGTGGTCTTTGGGCAGCGAACCCAGCTCTGGTGGGATCTGCCCCTTATCGACTCGCTGCGCCTCCTGCGCCACCTCTATCAGGTGCCGGAGGAGCGCCACCGCGCGAATCTGGAGCAGCTGCGCGAGACACTCGACTTAAACGAGTTTATTGATACGCCTGTGCGCCAGCTCTCGCTGGGCCAGCGGATGCGTGGAGATATCGCGGCCGCGCTCCTGCATGATCCGGAGCTACTCTATCTGGATGAGCCTACCATCGGCCTGGACGTTGTAGCCAAGGCTCGTATCCGCGAGTTCTTGCTGCAACTGAATGCCGAGCGGAAGACCACGGTTTTGCTGACGACTCATGATATGGATGACGTCGAGACGCTCTGTCCTCGCATGGTCATTATCGATCACGGTCGTAAGCTTTACGATGGTTCGGTAGCAGACATTCGAGAGCGCTTCGGCGGCGAGCGTACGCTGATCGCGGTCCTTGATCCCGCTGAGCTGGACCAACTTGCCCGTGACGAACAGGACCAGGTCGTGCTGCCAACTCTCCCACCTGGTGTATGCCTGGTGCGAGCTGAGGGGCCGCGTGTCTGGCTCAGCTTTGCGCGCGATGCTCTGCCCGCGCATGAGCTGGTGGCCTGGTTGGGCGGGCGGCATCGCCTGCGCGATGTCACCTTCCAGGAGCCAGAGATCGAGGATGTGATTCGCCGTATCTACGAAGAGGACCTGCTCTTGCAAGAACAGGGCGTGACAGTCTAGAGAGGCATATCATATGGTCCATGTCAGCATGGACCATATGATATGCCTGATGAAAGTTCAGCGGAGTGCTGCCTCTACCTCGGCATCGTGCAGGGGAAGCGTTGTTGGAATTCGCGTGTACGTTGCTTCAGTGCCTCCGGTCCGGCCTGTAATTCGGTCAAGATGAACTGCTTATACTGGCGCATAAAGTGCTGCTCAAAGCCCTGTACGAGCTGGCAAATTCCTCGTAACTGTTGGCGCTCCTGGGGGCTGGTGGGGAGCAGGTAGTGCCAGCGCTGGCGACAGAGGGTATAGAGACTCTCTAACAATGTTCCCCACTCGTCATCGATATGTTGCCGGTAGGTGAGGTGGCAGTCACGTTTGCGCGCTACGTATTCTCTGGCTTGAAAGGCCAGCAGCGCCGTCGCGGCCCATCCCGTGGTGCGGAGCAGGTTGCGTGTGCAGGGGACCTCGCTCCCATCCGCGAGCGTGACGGTGCGATTCATATAGCCAAAGAATTCATCGCTCCAGTTGGGGTAGTCCAGGTTCAGGCAGGGCTCCCTCGAGTAGACGTGGGTGAGTAGATAATAGACGGCGTGCATGCGCTCATGCGCCCACTCCTCGATAGGCATCAGCGGATAGCGCGCGCAAATATCCTCGCCAAAGAGATGCTGCCCGGCTAGCTTGAGATTGGGTTCGATGCCCCTGATGCTGAAGGTCTCTTCTTCGGTGAGGGAGATATCGAATTCGAGTTGCCGGCGTTTCGCGCGCGTCATAAACTCGTCTCGCAACTGTTCCGCGAGCTGGCGCTCCTCTGTATTGCGAAAGCGCTCACGGAAGATAATATCGAGGTCTACATCGCTTGTTTGTACATCGCTCTCATCGGCATAGCTCCCTGTAAGGTAGTATGCGGCGATGCGCTCGGGAAAGGAAGACTCATAACGTTCAACAAGCTGTTGCAGAGCCTGATCTATCTGTGTATGGTTGGTTGAGTGGCTAAGTGTAAAGTGAGGCACGTTACTCCTCTCTCTTCAAGAGACTTTTCTCCCCGTCTCATTGTGGTGAGACGGAGCTTTGTTGTAAAAGACTTTTACATTCGCAAGAGATGCAAGATAAGCGCCATTGGTATTTGTAAAGATGTAGATGCACTTTTAGAAGTGTACCTCAATGAAATGAGTGTTGGCAACAATCCTCAATTAAATAAAATAGCCCTTTTAAGCGCTCTCAGCGTATGCATTCCTAACCCCCAATGCATGTCCAATAGTGAATTACGGGTTTGCAGACCAGAACATTTAGATGTTTTATTTGTGTTACTACTGGCAATAATTTATAGAGAAATTTTCCTTTTCATGCTATCTTTCGTATGATGGCGCGAACTGGATAACAGTAGGGTTATAAGCAATATTGATCAGCCAATTGATGCAGGTCTTAGTCTGAGGAACTATAAAGGCGATCATTGTTGCCCTCTTGTTTTCAATGCATCGTCGTGACGCAAGTTCCCTCTCATAAGACCCTCAATGACAAAAGCTACATGCAGTGTTCACGATAGCTTTTTCATAGCTCGTTGTTTTGTACGATGCTGCTGATACGCGTAAAAAACAGTGCTTAACAGAAGAGGGTTATATTATGCAGTCAAACAACCCGGAACAACAGAAGGCCACAACTGGCACCACGACAGCCACTCAGGCAGCACAACATGGTCAACCAGAGCAACAGCAGACTCCGCCTGAAGCGACGACAGCCATCCAGTCAGTTCCCCCGAGCGAAGCGGTACAGGAAGAGCAACGCAAAGCGGAAGAATACCTGGATCAACTGCGTAGAACTCAGGCGGAGTTCGTCAATTATCGCCGCCGCATGGGTAAGGAACAGCTTGAGGGACGCATCACAGCCCAGAGCAGCCTACTCTATCACCTGTTGCCTGTCCTCGATGATCTTGAGCTGGCGTTGCGTTCGGCACCAGCGGAGATGTGTCCGCATTCCTGGGTGCAGGGTTTGTTTTTGGTCGCGCGCAGACTTGAGTCAATGCTTGACCAACTGGGTGTGCAACGTGTTGGTGCCATCGGCGAACAATTCAACCCACGCTGGCATGAGGCCATCACGACCGAGACCCGTGCAGATGCACCAGAAGGAACTATTCTTGATGTACTTCAACAAGGGTACATTATCGAAGAGCACGTCATTCGCTCAGCCAGGGTGAGTGTCGCGGGTGTCTCTCCTCAGAGCGAAACGCCCACGGCGCAAGAAAAGACTGATCCTGACAACAGGCAAACGCAAGCCGAATGAGCTGCGGAAACGCCTCATAGGAGTCGAGGGTGCCAGGTAAAGAAGCAGACTCTGGCATTCGACAGTCCACGTGAGCAAGCCATATACGTGCTCGGGCTCCTTGTCGAGAGGAGCCGTGGACATACTACGAGAGAGAGGGGCAACAATGGCAAAGGTACTCGGTATAGACCTGGGAACAACAAACTCAGTCATGTCAATTATGGAGGCGGGTGAACCCACCGTCATTGAGAACAGGGAGGGCGGGCGGATTACACCCTCTATCGTTGCGATTACAAAGAATGGCGAGCGCCTGGTGGGCCAGGTCGCCAAACGCCAGGCCGTGACCAACCCAGAAAATACCGTCTTCTCCATTAAGCGTCTCATGGGGCGTAGGTTCGATGATCCCGAGGTACAGCGTACGATAAAAATGGTTCCCTACAAGATTACAGGCGCTGCGAATGGTGATGTCCGCGTCGTGATGGGAGGGCGTGAGTATAGTCCGCCAGAAATTTCGGCCATGATCCTCCAAAAGCTGAAAGTCGATGCGGAAGACAAATTGGGGGAGCGCATTACGCAGGCCGTCATCACTGTCCCCGCCTACTTCAACGACTCACAGCGCCAGGCCACGAAAGACGCGGGTACCATCGCAGGACTTGAAGTCTTACGCATCATTAATGAGCCAACCGCGGCCTCACTTGCCTATGGGCTGGACAAGAAGCATGACGAGCTGATTGGCGTCTATGACCTTGGTGGTGGCACCTTTGATATCTCCGTCCTGCAACTGGGGGAGGGTGTCATTGAAGTCAAGGCCACCAATGGCGATACACACCTGGGTGGCGACGACTTTGACCAGCGGATTGTGGATTGGCTTGCTGACGAGTTTCGCAAGGATCAGGGCATTGATTTACGCAACGATCGCATGGCGCTGCAACGCCTAAAAGAAGCAGCTGAGCGAGCCAAGATCGAGCTCTCCTCATCGACCCAGACCGAGATTAACCTCCCCTTTATCACGGCTGATCCCAGTGGGCCAAGGCACCTTGTGATGACACTTACACGTGCCAAGCTAGAGCAACTGGTGGGTGACCTGATCGAGCGCACGCGCGGCCCAGTCATGCGTGCCTTGGAGGATGCGCAGGTCAAGCCAAGCGACGTCAACGAGGATGTGCTGGTAGGTGGACAAACTCGTATGCCAGCCGTAGTTGAGTTTGTCAAAAACATTTTCGGCAAGGACCCGCACAAGGGCGTTAATCCCGATGAGGTGGTCGCCATTGGCGCGGCTATCCAGGGAGGTGTGCTGGGAGGCGAGGTTAAGGATGTCTTGCTCCTGGATGTCACCCCGCTCTCACTTGGCGTCGAGACATTGGGTGGAGTGACAACCAAGCTCATTGAGCGCAATACGACCATTCCTACACGCAAGAGCGAGACCTTCAGCACAGCCGAGGATAATCAATCGGCGGTAGATGTCCATGTACTCCAGGGTGAACGTGAGCTGGCGCGCGATAACAAGAGCCTGGGACATTTCCGCCTGGAGGGTATCAGTCCCGCGCCGCGTGGCATGCCACAAATCGAAGTCACCTTCGATATTGACGCAAACGGCATTCTCAACGTGACCGCGCGCGACAAGGCCACGGGCCGTGAGCAAAAGATCACCATTACCGCCTCCAGTGGTCTCTCGCAAAATGATGTTGACCGCATGGTGCGTGAAGCGGAGCAGCACGCTCAGGAAGATCGCCAGCGCCGCCAGGAGATCGAGATACGCAACAATGCCTCCAGTGTAGCCTACCAGGCAGAACGGATTCTCCGAGAGAACACTGAGAAACTCTCACCCGATGTGCGCAGTGAAGCGGAGAATCGAATCAAAGCCGTACGTGACGCGCTGACCGGGAGTGATACAGCGCGTGTGCAGAGCACCATGGCTGAATTGGAGAGCACCGCTCAGCGTATGCAGCAGGAAATCGCCAGCTATACAGGCGCTCCTGCTGGCAGCCAAGCCACTGAAGCGAGAGCACAGGCCGGTTCTAGTAGCGAACCGGGAACCATCGAAGGCGAATACCGCGAACTCTAACTACTCGCGACGCAGCAGACAGTAGCTAAACTCCAGCTTACCTGGCTGCTCATTCGGCCTTGTGCGTGCGAGGAAGGGCAAGCCACATCCCGGATGTGGCTTGCCCTTACGCTACCCTTCGGAGGGAATGGCATTGTAGCGCTGGCGAGCGCTTCCAGGTGGGGGCGCAGGTGGGTGGCTTGTCCTGGATCGATCACCAACGGAGCAATAAAGATGCAGAGACGTGTCGTGAGCGGGATGCTTTTAAGTTCCTGCTGCTTCGTCATTCTGGCTATTGGTGCTTGATTGGTAGGATCACATCCCCAAAATAGGCTAGGTGATTATAGCCTCTTTTGTGAATACCTCTTCATGCTGCACAAGAGAACGTTGTTCGCCCTTGAGCTTATCCGGTACTTGCGCAGCAGGCGTAAATGCGCCGTTGGTGCTTCAGATTGTATCAAGATGTGCGTTGCGCAATTGCCTTATGGGGATGACGGTGAGGCTCTTTTTAAGGGAGCGAGCAGGCTTTGCATTGACGTGAAAAAGCAACTTCTCTATAATCAGTTACATGGATATTTAGGATTACATCGCCCCCAAAGGACTTATTTCATGCTGTATCGTGCGGGACAACAGATAGGCCACTATCGTTTAACCCATATTGTCGGGGAGGGACCGCATGCTCAGGTATTTGTTGCAGAGCATCTTCCTTCTCAAGCGCCTGTGGCTATCAAAATGTTACGGGCGCGCCTTGCTCAGGAAGAAATTGAAAAATTCTCGCGTTCGGCTCGCCGAATCGCGAACCTGAGCCATCCCCATATTATGCGTGTGCGTGATTATGGTGTCGAATGGAATGTTCCCTACCTGGTCATGGAGGTTGCCCTCAATGGGAGTTTGCGTCGTCGCCATCCCGAAGGGACGCGCCTCTCCGCGCAACGCATTCTGGCGTATGCCAGGCAGATTTCTGAGGCCTTGCACTATGCACATAGCGAAAACTATCTGCACCAGTTTATTAAGCCAGAGAATATGCTGCTTGATAAGCAAGGCAATGTACTGTTGAGTGACTTCTTTCTTCCTCTGGGAATATTTACGGCTCGTTCCCCAGAGAACTCGCTCTACATGGCCCCCGAGCAATATCAGGGCGTGGCTCGTCAGACCAGTGACCAGTATGCCTTAGGACTGATCATTTATGAATGGTTTACGGGTGAGCGTCCGATTTATGATCCGCTTAGCACGCGCCTGTTTCAGTATGGCTCGCTGTTGCCTCCATTGCGGGCGAAGGTCCCCAGCGTGTCGACCGAAGTTGAGCAGGTGGTCATGACCGCGCTGGCGCGGGAGCCACACCAGCGTTTCAAAAGCATGCAAGCCTTCGCGAATGCGCTTGAAGAGGCGTTTCGTGCGCGTCCTTCCTCTGGGCCGCTGCGCTCCTTCCCGCAGCGAGTGGCGGTTGCCCCGCTGGCCAGATGACTACCCCTTTATCTCCCCTCTCGATGCCAGATGGTGTTGCCGTAGATGTGCCGGAAGCTCCGGCAGAGGTGAAGGCGGCGGGAAGAGTAATCTGGACGGCGCGCGCGAACCATGGAGCAGTTCGGAGTCTTTCCTGGTCTTATGATGGGCGCCGGCTTGTCTCGGGCGGGAATGATATGCAGGCTCGCGTCTGGGACGCCTCTACGGGAAAGGTTCTCCTCTCCTACGGTGGGCACCGGACGGGTGTGCATACCGTGGCCTGGTCACCCAGAGGGCTATTGATTGCCTCGGCGGGCTATGATCCGCAGGTTCATGTGTGGAGCGCGACCAGGGGTGCTATCATGCATACCTTCCAGGCGCATACGCAACCGGTGAAGGCCCTGGCCTGGTCCTCCGATGGCCAGCGCCTTGCCTCGGTGGATGGACCAGATGGCATGGTCCGTGTCTGGGACGCCATGTCGGGAACGCAGCACGCGACCTTTAAACCTCAGGATAAAGATGTAGCCGCGCTTACCTGGTCTCCTGATGGCACCTGTGTCGCCGTGGCCAGCGAGGATGGGGGTGTACAGATCTGGCATGTCAACACCCCACGGCATCATGGGCGCATCTTTAGCGACCCCTCGTTTGCTAGTGTGCAGGCCCTGGCCTGGGCGCCTGGGAATAGCTATATGGCTTCAGGCGGAGAGGAGCAGGTTATTCACTACTGGAATACCAACACGGGCCGGGATAAACTGCTCTTCAGTGGACACACGCAGAAGATTCTCTCGCTCTCCTGGTCACACGATGGCAAGCTCCTGGCCTCTTCGAGCGCCGATGGGAGCGTGCGTATCTGGGATGTGCGCACAGGAGCCTGTGTCTTTGCTTACAGTAGTAAGCACCCTCCTGTGCACGTGGTGGCCTGGTCGCCAGGTGGTTCGCTGCTGGCCTGTGGCGATGCCGATGGGTCTATTCAGGTCTGGCAGATTCAGTTTCCCGCTTAGGTTTCTCTTTATTTCGAGAGGGGGCGCGACATAAGATCCATGTCGCGCCCCCTCTCTTTATGTGTGGAAAAACTGTTTGTTTGCAGAATGGTTTATGGGTGCGGTAAGCTGAGAGGGTGGCGTCACTGTAGCGGTCCCGTTGTGCGTATTAGCTAAGGGATGGCGTTGTGCGTCTTTCACGTCTTTCACGTCTTTCATAAAAATTCGTATGAAAATTCTCTGTTGAGAAGAGAGGTTGCGTATATATGCGATACCGTTCATTTGGACGAACTGGCTGGAATGTCTCTGAGATTGGCTTTGGAGCCTGGGGAATTGGCGGAGATGCCTGGGGACAGCAAGACGATACCGCCGCGCTTGCGGCTCTCAATAAGGCTATTGACCTGGGCGTGAACTTCATTGATACCGCCGATGTCTATGGTGATGGTCATTCCGAGCAACTGATTGCCCAGGTGCGCAAAGCGCGCAAAGAAGAGCTTATTATCGTGACGAAGGCGGGCCGTCGCCTCAATCCCCACACGGCTGAAGGGTACAACAAGCGCCAGAATCTGGCAGGCTTTATTGAGCGTAGCCTGCGCAATCTCGACGTCGATGCCCTGGACCTGGTGCAACTGCACTGCCCACCCTCTGAGGTCTACGATATGCCCGAGGTATTTGCGATCCTCGATGATTTGCAGCAGCAGGGCAAGGTCCGCAACTATGGTGTCAGTGTCGAGAAGGTGGAAGAGGCACTTAAAGCCATACAATATCCCAACGTCAAGAGCGTGCAGATCATCTTTAATATGTTCCGCCTCAAGCCCGCCGAGCAGTTCTTCGCAGCGGCACAGGAGCGCAACGTTGGCGTCATTGTACGTGTCCCCCTGGCCAGCGGACTCTTGACGGGCAAGTTTAGTGCGCAGAGCCAGTTCTCCACGAGCGACCACCGCAATTATAACCGTCATGGCGAGGCCTTTGACCAGGGCGAGACCTTCTCCGGGGTGGACTATGAGGAGGGCCTGAAGGCGGTTGAAGAGCTACGGGACCTGGTTCCCGAAGGAACGACTATGGCACAGTTCGCCCTGCGCTGGATCTTGATGTTCCCCGAGGTCTCGACAGTGATCGCTGGGGCGAAGAATCCACAACAGGCGCAGGATAACACTGCTGCCTCAGAACTCCCCGCGCTGAGCGATGAGACCATGAGGCGCGTCCAGGAACTCTATGATCGGTGCTTCCGCGCCAGCGTCCACTCCCGTTGGTAAAAGAGAGTGGAAGAGAACAGCTGGGGGCTGTGTGCCGTAAGCACACAGCCCCCAGCTGTTCTCTTCCAGAGGCGTGTTGCATAATGATTAGAGGGTATATATCTTAGCTTTTGGAGGTGTATTTTGGCACAGGTTGATTTTGGTTTGATGTTGCGTCCGACCAATCCTGGGGACTCTTTTCAGGATTTGATGCAGTATAACCGGCATTGTATCGAGGCGCTCTCTCCCGCCTTTACGACGCTCTGGCTGGAGGATCATCTTCAGGTGGGGCGAACGACCACCTGGAGGCCTTAACGACACTGACGTACCTGGCCGCACAGTACCAACGCTTTAAGGTTGGCACGCTGGTCCTCTCCCAATCCTACCGCAATCCCGCCCTGCTGGCGAAGATGGCGGCCAATATTCAGGCCTTGACTGCTGGGCGCCTGATTCTGGGCGTGGGTGCCGGTTGGAAGGAGGATGAATACCGGGCGTATGGGTATCCCTTCCCCTCCGTCAAGGAGCGCATGGGCCAGCTGGAGGATACGGTAAATATCCTGCGCGCGCTCTGGCAGTCACAGCCCGCCAGCTTCGAGGGCGCATTCTATCAAATACAGGATGCCTATTGCGTGCCCCGGCCTGAGCCGTCCATTCCCATTCTGATTGGAGGTGGTGGGGAACAGCGCACGCTGGCAATTGTGGCGCGCCACGCGGACTGGTGGAACTTCAATTCCTGTCCTGTCGAGGAATATGCGCGTAAGCTGGCGATTCTGCGCCAGCACTGCGAACGCATCGGGCGTAATCCCGACGAGATTAAGCTAACCTACCTGGGTACGCTGAGCGCATCCGCTGATCCTGCCCAGGTGCAGCGTCACCCGCAGAAGCACTACATCGCCGGCAACGCGAGCGAGATACGCCAGGAGTTGGAGCAATTCCAGGCCATCGGCGTCACGCATTTTATCTTCCGCATTCCCAACCTCCAGACCCTGCATTACTTCAACGAGCAGGTCGCGTCCCACTTTCAGTAAGAAGCGTTTGCGGTGTATCGCGGTATGCGAACAGGCCCGACGCGTACTTTAGTAGCGTCGGGCCACCCACGGCCACATATGCTCTTTTCTCTCCTGGTAAAATAATGCCCAAAAAGGCCTTCTCAGCCCGTTTATAATGTGGTTTTATAAGAAGTTACATTTTTTTAATACCGTCATTTATCGTTCGCGTTGGTTCTACTACTTGTATCAGGGGACGTAATGGCAACGCAGCAAGCATATGTCATCATTGGCAATGGAATCGCGGGCGCGACCGCCGCGGAGGTCATACGCGCGGAAGATAGGGCCGCAGAGATTACAGTGGTTGCGGAGGAGCCGACTCCCGTCTTCTACCGCCCCGCGCTCAAGGACTACCTGGGCGGCAAAATTCGTGAGGAGAAGCTCTGGGCACGCCCCATCAGTTTCTATCCCGATCGTCACATTCGCTTTGTGACCGACCGCGTCATGGCTATCCGGCCAGGAGAGCACACTCTGGCGCTACGCAGCGGGGCGACGCTTGCCTACTCGCGCTTACTGCTGGCGCATGGCGCGCGTGCGACCTCGCTGACCTGCCCTGGCGTCGACCTGGCGGGTGTCACGACGTTGCGCACTGTCGCCGACTATCAGCGCGTGCTGGCGCGGCTGAACAACGCGCGCCGTATCGTGGTTGTGGGGAGCGGGACGCTGGCGCTTGAATCTATCGAGACGCTGCGCCATCGTGGGTACGAGGTAACGCACCTCTTGCGCCGACGCACCCTCTGGTCCGAGGTGCTGGACCCCGTGGCCTCCGACCTGGTTCTACAACAGGAGAGGCGTGAGGGCGTCGATGTGCGCACAGAGCAGGAGATCGCCGAGGTCTGTGGGCAAAATGGGCAGGTGACCGGTGTAATTACGACGACGGGGCAGCATATCCCCTGTGAGATCGTCTTGCTGGGCATTGGCATTGAGCCAATTATCGACTTTGTGAAGAGCGCGGGCATCGCCTGTGGGCGTGGGGTCAAGGTCGATGGCGCGATGCGTACCAATGTGCCAGATATTTTTGCGGCAGGCGACCTGATTGAGACCGCTGATCCCATTACGGGTAAGGCGCGTGTGATCGGGCAGTGGTATCCCTCGGTGCAGCAGGCGCGGGCTGCCGCGTATAGTATGCTCGATCTGCTGGACACAGAGCACCTCTTCCGCTTCGGCAACTTTTATAACGCCACCTTCCTCTATGGACTTGATTTCGCCTCGGTGGGCATCTCAACGGTTCCCAGGGGTGAGAAGAACTACCAGGAACTGGTCGCTGATCCCCAACCTCGCCATTATCAGAAGGTTATTTTAAAGCAAGGCGTCCCCGTGGGGATGGTGGCCCTGGGTGACCGTAGGAGTGTGCTTACCTATAAACGTGCTATCGATCACAGTGTCAATCTCTCCCCGGTCGTCTCACGCCTCTTCGCCCCTGATTTTCACCTGGGGGCCTGGTTGGATACGCAGGGGGTGCCGCCTCCTTTGCTCGGGGTCAATCGCGAGGGTACGGTCGCTGTCCAGCGCATGGCTTACGCGACCGGGGTTGTGCCTGAAGTGAAGCCTGCCACTGATAAGCCTGGAACCGCGCCGACTCTGCGCGAGGCCCGGCTGGTGCCTGTGAATCAGCTATCGATCACACCTCCCCTAACCGATGCCTATCTCAGTCAGACGCGGGTCGTTACCGTTGGCCGGCTGGAGGGTTCGAGCCTGGTTATTAACCATAATACGATCTCGCGTCGCCACGCGGAGATTAGCTACGCCAATGGGCAGTATGTGTTGCGTGACCTGGGAAGTAAGAATGGGACGCAGGTAAATGGACAGCGAGTGGCGCCCAATAGCCTGACCGTACTTGCGCCAGAGAACCAGGTCCAGTTTGGCTCGGTGAAATTTGCGTTGAAACTGCAAACAGTTGATCCTGCTGAATCTGTCCTGCTCAATAAAGAGCAGAAGCAAGCCTTCTTTAATGCCACACCAGGCTCGGCCGTGAATATTCCCACGTTCTCGTCCGCGATCGCAGGAGCGGGCGAGCAGACGGTGATTCACGTTCCTGCGCCAGCGTTGTCCCAGGGACAACCAGTGCTTGCCAGCGATGGTTCCCTCTCATTGCCTGGTGTGGCTACACCCCTTTCTGCGAATCTCGTGGCGCCTCTGCGCCAGGGACCAGCCCTGGTATGTGTACTTAATGGCCAACCCCTGGTCTTTGCTCTGCCTCTAAAGAGGCAGGTCACCATTGGCCGGGAGCAAGGGAATGAGATTAGGCTCCAGGAGATGTCCATCTCACGCAAGCACGCTGCCATTTTCCCTGGACCCGATGGCCTCGATAGTCTTTATATTCGCGACCTTCAGAGTGGCAATGGGGTGCGCGTGAACCATCACAAGATTACGTCGGCCTGCCCTCTGACCCACGAGGCCGCAATTGAACTTGGGAATGTGAGGGCTTATTTCCTGAACTATCAGCAGCCACGCTCACCGCTGCCTGTTCGCAGTGGAGGAAAGGGAATACCCGTCATGCAAGCTGTAGCAGCGCCAGGTAGTGAGCCTGTACGCGCCGGGATCGCGACGAAGACGGTGTATTGCCGCCAGTGTGGCGCGTTACTCGTATCCCCTCAGGCGCGCTTCTGCCCCAGTTGCGGCTCACCACAATAAGGAGTTGAGAGAAAGTCTATGCAGAAACCAACTGCCCTGCCCATGATTGGCGTGCAGCATCGCAGTCATCTCACTCCACTCACCGAGAGTGAGGTGCGCTTTGAGATTGATATGTGTATCGGCTGCGACCGCTGTATGCGGGCATGTCCGCTCCCGCTCTCGTTGCAGGTCAATATCGCCGATCTCAACCTGGCCACGATCTCGGATGAGGTCGCGCCTCACGTGGCGCGTTTTACGCAGGAGTGCGTTATGTGTGGCTCCTGTGTGCCGGTCTGCCCAGTCAACAACCATCGCGATCTGCTTATGCTCTCGCTCAAACAGCGCCTGGGAATCTCCTGGGATCGTAACGTGGATATGAGCCTGGTGCTTGAGTATCTCCCCCAGGGGTGGACGCTCCCTCTGCTGCTGAGCCGCCTGCGTGAGCAACCTATGTTTGGTGATGCGCAACTGGTGCCAGATAATTACCTCAAGCACCTGTTGAGCAGCTCCAAACTCCTGTCACTGGTGCCTGATTCCATCCTCATTCAGGAGCGTACCTATGGCCGAGAGATGTACTTTATCCTTGAAGGGCGCTTCATGACGAGCACGCTTGGCCCTTTGGGACAGGAACTGCCTATAGCGGTGCTTGGGCGTGGCGAATTTGTGGGTGAGCGTGGAATGCTAACGGGCCAGCAGCGGACTGCCACCGTCAAGGCGCAGACCACGGCCATGGTGCTTGAGGTTCCTGAGCAGGTGATCCAGCGCATGATGGAGGTCGCGCCCCCGGTGCGCCACTACTTTGAGAACCTGCATAATGCCCGCTCGATTGTCAGTATCCTCAAGCGTATGGCCCTCTTCCAGGGGGTTGCGGACCAGGATATGCGCTGGCTGGCGAGTAAAGTGCGCTTTAGAAACTACGAGCGTGACGAAGTGCTTTTCGCCGATAGAGAGGAGGCGCAACCGGCTCGTGAGGCGCTACATGTCATCCTGGATGGCTTTGTGAAGGTGGCGCGCATGTCCTCAGGTTCTCATCCTGGTCAGGGAAAAGAGCGCATCATTGCCTACCGCCAGAATGGCGACTATTTCGCCGGAGGCCTGGACATGCTCGGCGATGGGAAAGCGGTAACGGCGACTGCGATTAACCGTGTGCGGTTGGCGGAGATCCGGCGCGAAGATATGCTCGTGATTCTCTCGCGCTATCCCGAGGTCAACCAGCGCTTTATGCATCGCTTGCAGGAGTATCGCATGATGGCGGACGCTGCCCAGACCTTTATCGGGCCGCGTGACCTTCTCCAACGCGGACAAACGCAGGCTCTGGCCGAGGCGGAGGCCAGGGCTGGTTTGCGCGCCCTGGTCGGTGGAGGCGTCGTTGAGGGGACCGAAGTGCTGGTCATCGACCTGGATAAGTGTGTTCACTGTGATAAATGTGAGGAGGCGTGTGAGCGCAGGCATGGACACTCGCGCATGAACCGTCGTGGTATGGTCGTAGGCAATATCAGTGTGGCCACCGCCTGTCGCCACTGCCAGGACCCCGTCTGCCTGCTTTGTAGCCGTGCTGGCATCGCACGCCTGTCCAGTGGTGAGGTCTACATCACCGAGAGTTGTATCGGTTGTGGCATTTGCGCCGAGCGCTGCCCCTATGACAACATCTCCATTATCTCACTGCACGAGCAGGAGGCGGCTCCCTCTTCAACCTGGGAGCGCTTCACACGCTTCTTCTCGAAAGGCGTTGGCAGAGAATATGGCAAGCGCCAGCTCCCCATGGCGCAGCAGTTCGCGATGCCTGGCCCCCTGACGCCCGCCGATGGCTCTGACGCCATCGCCGAAGTGCGCAAAAAACTGGCGATCAAGTGCGACCTCTGCGCGGGATATAGCAATCAGGCCTGTGTGCAGGCTTGCCCGACGGGCGCGGCCTTCCGCGTGCAACCGGGCCAGTTCTTTGGTTCCACCGAAGATATTCTCAATCTTACTACATCTCAGGAGCATTAACCATGGCTGTTTCGACCAAGACGCCCGGCAAGAAGGCAGTGGCGCGCATCTGGCACACTCCTACGTCAAAGGCGGCATTGTACTGGCTGCTCTTCGTCGCAGGCTATACCGCGCTCTTCTATATTCTCTACCTCTTGCTCCTGCACGAGAAGGCACGCTTCTTCAAAGGCCCCTTCTTCGACGTGGTGTTTCGCTGCGGCGTGATGTCCTATCTCATGATCTTGGGCGTTGCCGCGTACTCGCTACGGGCGCGTTTCTTTCATGGTCTGCCCTGGAAGGCGCAGAACTGGGTCTGGGCGCATATGTGGGTGGGGATCGCCTCCATCATGTTGGCCCTGCTCCACGCCGATTTCCGCTATATCCTGCACTTTGAGTGTAGCGGCGTGAACTGCCTCACGGATAAATACCTGGCCCTGCCCTCGCTCTACGGCCTGATTTTTCTCGTGTTCAGTGGAATCGTCGGACGTCTGCTGGATAGCTGGCAGACAAAGATGATTGCCCAGGATGCGAGCACGAATGGTGTGGGTATCGCCAAGGCCATCCCGGCGCGCCTCTCGGAGTTGGAGTATATCATTGAGCGCCTGAATGCGGGGAAGTCGGATGCCTTTAAGCAGTACTGTGAGCGCGCCCTGGCGTGTGTCGGGTTGCTACCAACGGACCTTCCCGCGCTTCTCGCGCAGGAACAAGCGGATTTCCAGCGCGCCCACGCGGCCCTGGCGGAGCATGCACGCCTCGCTGCCTCGCTCCAGGTGCAGACCAGGGCGCGCCTGATCTTCAAGACCTGGCGCCGTATCCATATGGTCCTGGTGCCGCTGATCCTGCTCGTCATCTCCTATCACGCCGTCGCCGAGCTGATCCGCGTCCTGCTAGGCCTGATTCATACCCGCCCACTGTAGACAAGCAGTCCTCCTCCTATAGGCGCTCGATTTATCGAGCGCAAGGCGATTTGTCGCGGTGATACGGAATTACGAGCATTGTCCATGAAGAGGTGATGTACATGGCAAGCGTTGTTAGGCAGCGTGGCTGATCACAACGCTGTACTCGTGCGATAAATCGCCTTGCGCGCCGTAAACGGGGCGCCTATGGAAAGGAGGGCGTGTGTCGGCGCGCCTGGCGCTGCTCCCAGCGATACTTAAGCCATTGATAGACAGTAATGCCAATGCCCAGCCAGAGCAGGCCAGCCAGGTAGCCACCCAGGACATCAAAGAAGTGGTGCTCGCCGGCCTCTATACGTGCGTAGCCAACGATAAGGACGTAGATGGCCATGAGTATCTGCAGAACAGGCAGTAGCCAGCGCAACGCCGAAGTACGTGCAGGCCTGGTAAGCGTCAGGTAGAAGACAAAGCCCCACAAGACAACGTCGTGCATGACATGTCCAGAAGGGAAGCTATAGGCCTGGATCAGGCGATGCATACAGATGCCATCGGCGGGTGTAGCGCGTGGGCGACCCACCAGGATGGTTAATCCGCCCCAGACGACGCTGGCCGTCGCCACCGTTATCCACATGACCAGCGTCTCGATCCAGCCGCGAAAGAGCAGAAACACAATGCCGAGGATGCCGGGAATGATGACTGATGGAATGGGATCATTAAATGTATTGACGTAGTCAGAGGCAGTATCGATCCACGTGCGTGCGTTTGGCGAAAAGTGGCAGGGTATGGCATGGGGACCCTGAATAAAATCCGCCACATCTTTTTCTAGAGGCCAGAATGTTGGGTGAATAGAGACGAGAAACCCAAGAATTGCGAGTAAGATGAGTCCCACAAGCCATAAAACAAGAGTCGGGCCGCTTACCAGGCGCCTCTTTGTTTCCTCCCCTGAATGTGATGCAGATTGCTCCATAGAACGTTCCTCCTTGATTGCTGTATGGGAGCGTACTCCTGCTATTGAATACGTTGTTACGGTAGAGCATGGATGCAAGCCTCTCCGTTTTTCTTCAGGATTGCGAACAGAACTCCTTTGCTCAGCTGGACTCATAACAGGGTGTTGCAGGTCTTCTCGTGCATGTATGAGCTTTTGCAGTTTTCTATAATAGTAAAGATAAGCATAGGTAATCGTAGATCCGCCTGGTAGAGCTTGAAGCAAAGATAGCGCTATATAACAAAGCACCGGAAACGAGGATTGCACCATGAGAAAGATGTTATATCTTTTCCTCATGAGCGCTGCGTTTGCGTTGCTCTTGATGGTTGGTATGGCAACACCTGCATCTGCCTCAACCTCAAGCGTGACTACAAGCACAGGAAGCGCAGCCAAAACAGCCTGGTGGCCGTATGGAGGGTATGGTGGCTGGTATAGAGGGCATGGCTATTCCCGACCCTTCTTCTTCTATTCCCGACCCTTCTTCTATCACCCCTTTTACTACTATCACCATTATTACTATCCCTACTACTGGTAGTGTGCGCGCACATGCGGCATGAAGGGACATCTCAACATGGCTTTGGCGCTGTTGGGATCAAGGGATGAAGGTAGCTCGCCTCCACAATTGGAGACGAGCTTACACACATGAGGATATCCTTCTATGCTTGCTGGAGATGAAATAAGAGAAGCACCAGAAAAACAGAAACTTCCTCGAGAGTTGCGCGCCCGCGATCTCGCTGCTATGTCAGTGTTGATTGTCCTCTATTTCTTGTGTGTCAACTCTGTGCAGACAGGGACGTTGGAGACATTTAGTTATTGGCTGATTGGCCTCTGTTTTCTGCTGCCATCAGCTTATGTCTCTCGCTGGCTATCGGTGCATCTCTCATTCCATGGAGGGCACTATATCTGGATTAGAAAGTTGGGTGGTCTGCGCTGGGGTGAGATCACTGGCGCTTTTACCTGCTTATATGGTGTTTTTGTGATCTTGACTATTTTACAAGGAGAACTGATTCTTATTACGGATTTTGAGCCTCACTGGTTTGATAATCCTTTGACACTCTACGGTGCCCAGATGTTCCTGGTGTTGTTCTGTGCCGCGCTTGCGCTGGTACCATTGCGTTATCTTAAACATATGTTGCTGCTGGGGGCTGGCCTCTATATCTCATTGTTCCTTGCCGTGGGAGCGGCGGGTATCTGGTGGTTGTGGCAGGGGCATCCCTTTCATGCCACCTGGCCAGTATGGCATGGCTGGCCTGCTGTCAGACAACACATTGGAATCTATGGCATTGTCATGTGGGCTTTTATGGGTGTCGACTGGCCTTTTATCATGGGCAAAGAGGTGCGTGGCGATGATGACGAGGCACGAACGCGGACGGGACGCTTTATCTGGTGGGCATGTGTTTTGATCTTTGTGGCGTATGTCATTGCCTCCTTTGGCGTGCTGGTCGTCGTCCCATATAAACATGTAGAGGCGTTTGATGCCATGCTGCTCGCGGTACAAAATAGTTTTGGCCCCCTGGCTGGCGCCCTCTTTCTCATCCTGTTAGGCTTCTGCCAGATCGCTATCTCTATCGCCGTTTTCCTGGTCTGTTCGCGTATGCTGATGTTCATGGCCTATGATCGCCTTTTGCCAAGGGCTATTGGTAATCTCTCCTGGAAAAGGACCCCCTTTGCTAGCGTTCTGACGATGGTGTTGCTGTGCGGTCTGATATTTTCGCTCATCTATGTCCCTCTGTATAGTTTCTCCAGCCCCTCTGCCTGGATAGCTCTTCCGGGGAAGATTGTGAATGTGGTCTTGCAGGCCCTTGCGGCTGTCATCTGGTCGATGGCGACTCTGCTGCTGTACGGACTCCTCATCTGGGCATGTACTACCAGGCCGCAGACATTTGTGCGCCTGTGCGAGTGCCAGAGAATCGTGTCCTGGCGAATCATGGGGCGCGTCCTTGGTGTGACTGTGGTGGGTGTGCTGACGACCTTGTTGGGTGGTATCCTTGTTCTCTCCTCTTCCTGGATACCGCGCCTGCTTTCGCCCTCGCATTGGACGTTTACGATTGCCTCTTTTACTGGTGTGGTGCTGCTTCTGGGATGGCTGGGGGCTGAACTGCCTCGCCAGTGGCGGCTCACCTATGACCTGCACGCGAAAAATGATAACGCTCGTATACTACGAAGTCAGCTGCAAAAGGCCTATGATGAGAAGATTATTCTCGCCCAGAGGCAACAAGTGCTGCTACAAGAACGCGATACGCTCTTCCGGCAGCACGCACAATTAGCCGTGACTGATCCAGTGACCGGGCTGCCCAACCACCGCGCTTTGATGAAGGCGCTCGATGGACTGTTAGCACAGAGTCGAGAGCGGGGCGAGACATGTGCGCTGCTGTTTATTGATCTGGATAATTTTAAGCATGCCAATGATACCTGGGGTCATCAAGCGGGCGATTTTTTCTTACACGAGGTGGGCGCAAATTTGCGCCAGGCGGTATCACCCCAGGCCGTTGTGGGTCGCTATGGAGGCGAAGAGTTTGTTGTGATTGTGCCCAACATCTCGCTGTTGCAGGCAGGTGAACTTGCTGAGCATGTTCGTGTTCAGCTTCAGCAGGCATTACATGTCTGGAGTCCAAGTGAGTATAGCCCTCCGGTGTATGTGCGCCTGACGGCGAGTATCGGTGTTGTCTTATATCCATTCCACGGCGCTAACCGGGGCACGTTGCTTGAAGCCGCTGATCGTTTGATGTACCAGGCGAAGCAGGGAGGGCGCAATTGTGTACGTATCGCCGGGCTGGATACAGGCGCTCTATCTTCCTCGGTAACCCATACCGGTCCGATGGCCTATACAGCCAGCTTACAGACACATGCCTTGCTAGGGCTATTAATGGTAAAGGACCCGCAACTCTACGAGCAGGGGCAGCGCATCGCCCCGCTTGCGGTGATGGTGGCCAGAAATATGCAATCCACTGGTGACATGGTGCTCGTGACGCGCCTGACAGCTATGCTACATGACATCGGCATGCTGGCGCTGGCTGATACTTGTCCACTCAGACAGGAAGCAAATGCTACTGACCTGTGTAAGCATATAACCTATGGGAAGGCGATTGTGGCGGAGGCTGGCGATATCTTCTCGCTCGTGGCTCCGTCTATAGAAGCGCATCATGCACGTTGGGATGGCCTGGGCTATCCCTATGGGCTGTGTGGAGAAGAAATTCCCCTGGCGGCCCGTATCGTGGCCGTTGTCGATGCCTATGATACGTTGTGCTTATGCTCCACCGCCAGAAGCGAGACCGCGATCTGCCAGAAGCTAGTGAACTGCGCAGGAACACGCTTCGATCCGGCCGTTATACGTGCCTTCCTCCAGGTACTTCAGACCCAGCAGCGTACGACAGATGCTGACTTAGAGGCCATTAGACTTCCTCAATCCCAGCGTGAGCCTTCTGGGTAAGAGGTGTGTTGCTTGATCCAGGTCAGGGTTGACATGAGATGTTTATGTCATGGAGGCGCCTTCGGAGGCGCCGCGTGCGACTCGTGCATAGAGTGAAAGAATGCCGCTGCTGTGGCGGGGCGCAGGTGGCGTCCAGTGCGCGCGACGCTCGCTGAGAATGCTCGCTATCTGCTCCTGGGGGAGTGGTTGCCCCTGGACGCCCACGATTGCCAGCCGCCGTTCGGGAATATGAATCTCGACCAGGTCGCCCTCTTCAATAAGCGCGATGGGACCCCCATCGAGGGCCTCGGGCGTAATATGTCCCACACACGGACCCTTCATGGCGCCAGAGAAGCGTCCATCCGTAATCAGGGCCGTGGTGGTGTTGAGCGCGGGATCGTCGGCGATGAGGGTCGAGGCAAAATACATCTCGGGCATGCCATTGGCCCGTGGGCCCTCGTAGCGAATGACGACGACATCGCCAGGGGTGATCTTGCGCTCACGCAGGGCGGACAGGGCCTCGTCTTCAAAGTCAAAGACGCGGGCGGGTCCAGTATGGATGTGCATCTCTTTAGGAACCGCGAAGGCCTTAATGACGGCTCCTCCCGGGGCCAGATTGCCGCGTAGCACCGCGATCCCCCCATCGGGACCAAAGGGATCTGAGCGCGGGCGCAGCACTTCACGGCGCGAGACCTTGACGTTGTGCAGGTAGCCAATGCGTTCGGCGAAGAAGCGGCTGTGTTCTATCTCTTCCAGATTCTCTCCCACGGTCTTGCCGGTGACGGTCAGGCAATCCAGGTGCAGCATGTCACGCAGCTCAAGCATGACGGCTGGCACTCCGCCCGCATACCAGAAATACTCGACCGGGTAGCGCCCGGTGGTCTTAACGTTGGCTAGCACAGGGACCTGGCGATGAATACGATCAAAGTCGTCGATGCTGATATCGATGCCAGCCTCGCGTGCGATGAGCGGCAGGTGCAGGAGCATATTCGTCGAGCCACCCACGGCGGCGTGAATGATGATGGCGTTCTCAAAGGCCTCGCGCGTCAGGATGCGTCGAGGCGTGATCTCTTCCTCAATCAGCTTCAGGAGTTGCTTTCCCGTGGCGCGGGCATAGCGCAGCAACTGGGTAAGAGGTGCTGGAACAAGGGCCGAACCGGGCAGGGCCAGACCCAGCGCCTCGGAGATGACCTGGCCCGTGCTGGCGCTGCCCATAAACTGGCAGGCCCCACAGGTGGGGCAGGCTCCATGCTCCGCCTGCTCAAAGTCCTCTCTGGGGAGTTCGCCGCGTTCGACTGCCATGCCCATGGGCCAGAGATGATTCGAGGTCACATAATCGGGGGCGTTGAGTTGCGTGCCTCCAGGGAGATGAATGGCGGGCAGGTTGCAACGCGCGATGGCCAGCAGGTGTGCGGGTACAGATTTATCATTGCCCGAGACCAGGACCATACCGTCGTGGGGGTGTCCAAGGGCGTGGATCTCGATCATGGCCGCCATGATATCGCGCGATACCAGGGAGTAAGACATCCCCGCGTGCGCCTGGGCGACGCCATCGCAGATATCGCTGACGGTGAAAACCCCTGGCTTGCCGCCCGCCTCAAAGACGCCATTACTGACCTCCTCGACGAGCGAGCGAAAATGAAAGGTGCCTGGATGCCCCATGCCATAGGCGCTATCGACAAGCACCTGGGGCTTGCTCAGGTCTTCTTCGGTCCAGTTCATGCCCATACGTAAGGCATCGCCCTGGTGATTGACCGCCCGTAGGCGCTGACTCCGTAGTTTCTTCGGATCTATCGGCACTGTTTTTCGCTCCTTTAGTCCATGCCAGCATGGACCCTACATGTCGTGCATCTATCGCAATTGGGAAGAATACTCAGGCAGGTCTGGATGTGCGCTGGGTAGGGGGCTCTGCAGGGTCCAGCCACCGTCGATGACCAGGGTCTGCCCGGTAACATGGCGCGCCTGGGGCGAGGCGAGATAGAGGGCGGCGGCGACAATATCCTCGACATTTCCCACGCGCCCAGTTGGCGTCACCCCGGCCCAGCTTGCTTCATAGTTAGGGTCATCCAGGAGGGTGCGTTCCGTGAGCGTCGCCCCCGGACAGATGGCGTTGACGGTAATACCATACTTCCCCAGGTCCAGCGCGATTCCTCGCGCCATCATGCGGATGCCTGCCTTGGTAATGCCATATCCCTCCAGGTTCGCGTGCGCTTGAATGCCGGTGACAGAAGACATCAAAATAATGCGACCAGGAATGCGGGCCTTGATCATACTGTTGGCAGCGGTCTGGGCGGTAAAGAAACTGCCGCGCAGGTTGACGCTGGTCAGACGGTCGAAGGCATCGGGCGTATAGGTGAGGAAGTTCCCATAGTTGGTGATGCCAGCATTCGCGATTACAATATCCAGCCGGCCAGCGGCCTCGGTAAAACGTTGAAAGATGGCGCGGATGGCCTCTACATCGGCGATATCGCCCGCGTAGGGTGTGACTCGCTCGGCTCCCACTGCGCTGTTTATCTGCTGTGCGGCCCTCGCGCAGAGATCCAGGTCGATATCATTTAAGGCTACCGTGGCGTCCTCGCTGGCGAAGGCCTGGCAGAGTGCGTAGCCGATGCCTGTCCCGGCACCGGTGACGAGCACTGCTTTCCCCGAAAACATACTCATGCATTTCCCCTCTATGTCTAACTGAATCAGTGTCTTCTCGCAGGTGTATTTATTGTATAATGATCTAAATTTAATCTCCAGTTTGTATTCACGAAATGGGATTGTTGTGAGTTTGTAGCACTCTTCTGGCCTATGAGTCCTCTTTGCTTGCGAGATATGTTGTGGTGAGAAGGACGTATACTATGTTGCAGTATTGCAAACAATCATGATCCCTCTTATTCCTGTTAAGCTATTATGAGGGCGCAAAGAGTACTATTATATGGTTACTGGCTATTTTCCCCTCTGCCCAGACATGATTGAAAAAGGAGTATCTTATGCCTGAAGAGAAGGACTATCTTGGTAGACGTATTGGTAATTATCAACTTGCCTCCCGGATCAGTAGTGGTGGGTTCGGCCAGGTCTATCTTGCGCACCATACATTGCTGAAAGAGCGCGCGGTTGCTGTCAAATTGCTCCACATGTTTCTCCAGACCGAGCAAGAACGTGAGCAGTTCTTGCAGGAAGCCCAGTTTTTAGAGAGCCTTAAACATCATTATATTCTGCCACTGCTAGATGTGGGTTTTCTCGAAGGGGCGCCCACGCCCTATCTGATCACCGAGTACGCGGCGGGTGGCTCGTTGCGCGAACGCCTCAGACAAAGGCTGCCCCTCTCAATCGAGCAAACAATCACGATCCTGGCGCAGGTGGGAGAGGCGCTTGCCTTTGCGCATCAGCATAACGTCATTCACCGTGATATCAAGCCCGAGAATATTCTCTTCAATGCCCAGGGTGATGCGTTACTGGCTGATTTTGGCATTGCCACTATTGCCTCGGCCACGACGCGTTCACAACTGGTAACGTCGGTAGTGGGAACCCCATTATATATGGCCCCCGAGCAGTTCCAGGGAAAGCTGAGTCGGGAGAGCGACCAGTATGCCCTGGGGTGTATCGCCTACGAACTCTTCACAGGTCGCCAGCCCTTCCAGGCCGGAGACTTTATCGCCATTGGCTTTCTGCACGCGACTGAACAGCCTGTCTCGCTGCGTCAGTACAATCCCACGCTCCCGCTTGCAGTTGAGCAGGCGGTACTCAAGGCGCTGTCCAAGCAGCGTACGGAGCGTCACGTCGATGTACAAGCATTTGTATCAGCCCTACGGCAGGCGGTGCCTCTGCCAGAGAAAGCCGCTCCACTACAGGCTGCAAAAGTGCAAGAGCCGCAGTTTCCCGCAGTGATAACCGGACTGCCCCAGGCAATGGAAGTGCTTCGACAGACCACAGCACAGGCCACAGAGGCATCGAACTCCAACAGGGCCTTAGAAGATGCCCTCCTTGCCTGTGAGCAGGAGATACTGCGTGCCCCAACGCGCGCGGCGCTCTATAATCGCAAGGGCCTACTTTTAAGCGATCTCCTACGGGATGCACAGGCCTTAGCGTCCTTTGAGCAGGCCATTCTGCTGGAACCTTCTAATGCTGAGTTCTATTATAACAAAGGCCTTACCTTGGCGAACCTGAAGCGCTATGAAGAGGCGCTGCAGGCCTGGGACCGGGCCATCCAGATTGACCCCTCGCATATGCTCTCTTATAGCAGTAAGGGTTGGATCCTGACGCTTGTCGGTAGAGATGCAGAGGCGCTTCAAGCCTGCGAACAGGCCCTGCGCCTCGATCCCAACGATGCCGCATCCCTGACGCGTAAAGGAAATGCGCTCTGGGGTCTGGAGCGTTATCAAGAGGCCCTGGAAGCGCATGAAGACGCGCTACGCCTCAATCCACGCTATACCGCTGCCTATAACAACAAGGCTCTGGTCTTAAGCTCTATGAAGCGTTATCCCGAGGCGATAGAGGCGTATGAGCAGGCCGTGCGCACCAACCCCAACTACATCAATGCCTACATTAGCATGGCCCGCTTGCTCAATACATTGAATCGCTATGAAGAGGCCATCAAAGCCTGCGATCGCGCTATCGCGCTTGATCCCCGGAGTGCTGTGATGTATAACCGCAAGGGCCTGGCGCTGATTGGTCTCAAAAGATATCCTGAAGCGGTCGAGGTTTACAAGCGAGCGACGCAACTTGATCCCTCCTACAGCGATCCCTTTGGCAATCTCGGCTATGTGCTCTGTCTCTTGCAGCGTTATGATGAGGCCTTGCAAGCCTGCGAAGAGGCGATTCGTCTCGATCCGCAATTCACGCAGGCATATGGCAATAAGGCCTGGGTATTAAATAATCTCAAGCGGTATGACGAGGCCCTGCTGGCAAGCGAAGCCGCTCTGCGTCTGGAGCCAAATAATGTGACCTATTTGATTCGCAAGGGCAATGCCTTCCTTGGTTTGCGTCGCGATGATGAGGCGTTGCAAGTGTATGACCTTGTGTTGAGGTTGGATTCCAGCGCTATTTCCGCTTACATTAATAAAGGTATCATCTATAAATCCCAACGGCGTTACCCCGAGGCGCTACAGATGCTAGAGCAGGCGCAGCGGCTTGATCCTCGTGATGCGCTGGTCTATAGCGATAAAGGCGATATTCTCTATGAAATGAGGCGCTACCAGGAGGCTCTCGATGCCTTCGAGAAGGCTGCCGAGCTTGGTTCGCAGGATGCGAAGAGCTATCGAGACCGTGGAGATGCTCTCTATGAACTGAGGAGATATCGCGAAGCGCTGGAGATGTATGAACAGCTTATACGTCTGAGTCCCTCCTATGCTACGGGATATTATAACAAGGGCCTGGCCCTCAGCGCGCTGGAACGCCATCAAGAGGCCCTCGACGCCTTTGAGCAGTCCCTGGTGCATGACTCCACATCGCTGAAGTTTCGTAGCCGTAGAGCGCTGGCCCTCTATGATCTGGGGCGCAACCAGGAGGCCCTCGACGCATGCAATGATATCCTTCGTACCCATCCCAACGATACGATTACGTTGAATCGGAAAGGCAATGCCTTGCTGGCTTTACGGCGCTATGATGAGGCACTGGCGGCCTATGAGCAAGTGCTGCGCCTGGATGAGGACTTTGCCGCTGCCCACAACAATCGAGGCCTGATCTACAAGGCGCTCAAGCGCTATGATGAAGCGCTTGAAGCGTATAATCAGGCCTTACGCATCGATCCCAAATACGCCCTGGCTTACTACAACAAAGGCTTGATACTTAACTTGTTAGGGCGCCAGCATGAAGCCCGCGAAGCTCTGGATACAGCGCGCTCGCTGGGCTATACTGGGTAGGAGGCTGACCTCTCAATCATCGATGGCCTGATAGGCCGAGGTCCAAAAGTCGAGGCAAACTTCTGGTGGTTGTGGGGATGTCCAGGCGCGTTGGGTCATGAGGATGGTGGTCATGTCCTCTTTGGGGTCCGAGTACCAGGAGGTTCCCAGACCACCATCCCATCCATAACGTCCAGGCACCGCCGCCACATCATAGCGCCTGGTGACTATAGAGACGCCGAATCCCCAACCATGATGATCAAAGTAGCCCGAGACCAGGCCCGACTTTGCTTTTTGCTCAGGAGTTAGCTGATCGGTGATCATGGTCTCGATAGAGGGCCTGGAGAGAATGCGTGTGCCTTTGTGTTTGCCATACGTAAGCATCATCTGGGCAAAGGCCAGATAGTCGTCGATGGTTGAAACGAGTCCTCCGGCGCCCGAGGGGAAGGCCGGAGGACGACTCCATTGACCGTTTGCGGCCTCATCATAGACGGTAAGTTCTCCACTTGCGGGATCAGTCCAATAACTGGTTGCTAGTCGGTCGATCTCTGAAGGGGGTACGCTGAATCCGGTATCCTTCATGCCCAGCGGCTCGAAGACCCGTTCGCGTAAGAAGGTCTCAAGGGGTTGCCCCGAGACACGGGCGATCAATACTCCCAGGACATCCGATCCCGTGTTATACATCCACTTCTCTCCTGGCTGATGCATGAGTGGGAGCTGTCCCAGACGGCGTAGCCACTCATCGGGTGCAGGAAGCGTTGAAGGGCTTGGGGGTCCCATCCCGATCTCCTGGGCGATGGCTTCCTTCAGGATTGGATTGTCTTCTGGCGAAGCCATCATCTGCCCAAATCCCATGCGGAAGGTGAGGAGGTCACGCACCGTGATTGATCGGTTTGCAGGGACTGTATCCTCAAGCGGCCCATTTTCGCGCTTTAATACTTTGCGTTCCGCCAATTCGGGAAGCCAGCGGTCCACAGGCTCATCTAACCGCACTCTGCATTCCTCGACCAGAATCATAGTTGCCACAGCTGTGATAGGTTTGGTCATCGAGGAGATACGAAAGATGCTGTCGTGCCGCACCGGGATATGCTTATCTCTTGTCTGGGTGCCGATCGCATCGAGATGGACCTCGCCTCGGCGGCTGACCAGAGTTACAAGACCGGATACGCTGCCGCGCTCAACATGGCTTGCCATGATGTCGTGCATACGAGCGAGTCGCGCTCTGGAGAATGCTGTAACGCTCATGTTTGTTTCTCCTTTTCTGGCTGATACAAACTTTGTGCTCTCGACTGCACAGGAAAAGTGTACTAGAGAGCAAGATGGAATACTTCTCCCATCTTGCTTTCTGGCCTGGTCTTTTGCAAAGGGTCAGCGTGGAGCCGGAAGCGAGACAAGCGTTGCCGCAAGCGCGAGCATACCTAGCAGAGACAACGTCTCCAACAGCCACCAGCGTTTGCGTGAGGGCTGCTGTTGCCAATTGCTAAGGATAGCGAAGAGGAGCGGAAGACATAAAGCCAGTGCCTTGATGCCAAGCACACGACCATAGGATGTCGTGAAGAGGTCTGTTGCCTGGGTCAGGTGCAACCAGGAGAGCACAATACCCGTCAGGAACAGCTCAGCTACCGAGGCCAGGGCCAATGCGCCAAAACGAAGGAGCAGCACATTTCGATATGCCTTCGTCGCCTGAAGCCTCCAAAGCGTGAGCAAGGCAATTAGGCCACCAAGCCAGACTCCCATGGCCGTGATATGGAGTGTTGTTGCCAGTAAGGCGAGCCACGCCATCTGTGAAGAGATGGCGTGGCTCGCGTCACTATCAATAAAGGCCAGGATGCCTCCCAGGACCAGGGGGAGCGTCACGGCTCTCTTACTGCCCTGCTGGGCGATTCCAACCAGTATCCAGAGCGCCAGAGCCGCGCCAAGACGGAGGGCCAGAACGCGCCCAAAACTGGACCCCAGGATGGTTACAAGGAAGGCTATATCAAAGATCGCATGCCCCCTCAGACTGGCAGACTGCGCGATGAGAGCCGCGCTCTCGGCAAGCAGTAAGACGAGAATGCCAAGGTTGACGAGTCGCCAGATGGGCTGTTGTAGTGTCTCCCGCTGCGACGGTACGGCTGGATAGACAACCAGGCGGAGAAAGGCCAGCGCACCAAAACTGAGCGCATAGCCTAGGAAATGCAGCAGATGCGCGAGGATTTGCAACCAGAACCCTGTCGCTGAAGTGCTTTCGCTAACAGTTCCGGCCCATGCACCACCAGGATGTCCAATGCTAAAGGTAAAGCTTCCACTGGTGGGATCAGTATCCTCCGAGATGACCTGCCAGTTGACCAGGTAGGTTCCTTCTGCGCTGGCCTGAAGTGGCATACTGATCTCCTGCCCCCGCGCCTGAATGGTTTCTTGCCTGATCGCGTCTCCTGATGGAGCAAAGATCGTTATTGATTGCCCCACCAGTTGTACCGGTTCCGAGAACCACAGCCGAACCGTGGAAGGGGAGTGCGCCAGCACACTCCCCTCCGCGGGAGAAGAACTCAACAGCACGGCATGTAATGCCTGGGCATGGGCTTTGCCCGTCAGGAACATGACGAGGCTCGCGAGGAGCAATGCGATGGGCAGCACAAAACCGTACTGTCTTCTTCCGCCATGCTGGCTGTTCATATCGCCTCTCTTCTCCTATTGTGTGCTGGCTACTAAAGGGCGCCAGCAGGCTCTACTGGAACCTCTATCGCTACCTGCTTACGGCGTGTCCGGCCAATACGAATGACCATGCCTGCTGCGAACAGGCAGAGAATGCCCGCGGAAATGAAGCTAATTTGATAGCTGCCCTCCGTGGTGCGAAGCGCGCCCGCGGTATAGGCAGCCGTCGCGGCCCCAAACTGGTGAGCGGCAAAGATCCAGCCATAGACGATGCCCACCTGCTCTTTGCCGAAGATATCGGCGGCCAGGCGAGACGTGGGAGGAACAGTCGCCACCCAATCCAGGCCATAGAAGACGATGAAAACCAGCAGGAGAAGATAGGTGCTACCCAGCGCATAGGGTAGCAGGAGCAGTGACAGCCCGCGTAAACCATAATACCAGCAGAGCAGCCAGCGAGCGTCGACGCGATCAGACAACCAGCCAGATACAGTGGTTCCGATCAGGTCAAAGATGCCAATGAGCGCCAGCATACTCGCCGCCGTCACCTCTGAAATGCCGTGATCCATTGACGCGGGAATAAGGTGTGTCCCGATCAAGCCATTGGTAGAGGCGCCACAAATGAAGAAACTCCCAGCCAGGAGCCAGAAATCTTTCGAGCGCATCCCGAGCACCAGGCCCTTGATGGCATCGGAGAAGGGATTGCCAGCCGCATTCGTCGCATTCGATGGATCGTCCTCCTCTGGATCTGCGCCGTAAGGGCGTAAACCGATATCACGCGGATGATCACTAAAGAGGAGAATAACCAGGGGAAGGAGTATGAGCGCGGCGATGGCGGTCGCCCAGGCCGAAGCGCGCCAGCCCCAAGAGACCGCGAGCGAGGCAAGCAAAGGGAGAAAAACAAGCTGCCCGGTGGCATTGCTGGCCGTTAGCAATCCCATGACGAGACCTCGGTTCTTCACAAACCAGCGGTTGGCGATCAGGGCCGCCAGAACCGAGGCTATCGATCCCGTAGCCAGGCCTACCAGCACACCCCAGAGCAGATCAAGCTGCCAGGGAGCATTCATGATAGTCGTCAACCCACATGCTAGCGCGATAAAAATTAGTGCTCCGATCATGACGCGACGAATGCCCATACGTTGCATCAGAGCCGCCGCGAAAGGTCCACTCAGACCATAAAGGACAAGATTGATAGAGATCGCAAACGAAATAGTGGCGTTGCTCCAGCCAAAATTCTTCTCAAGCGGAACAATCAGGACGCTCGGCGTCGAACGCATTCCCGCCGATGCGAGGAGCGCCAGGAACGTGATGACTGCGATCAACCAGCCATAATGAAAGCGCAAACGGATATATTTTGCCAGCACAGAAATTCCCTTTCAAACGGATACAACACATCACCAGAAAACTCTACATCAGAGGTAACTCATCGGAAGCATACATGTATTCCAAATTACCGACAAAAAATACTAGTGACTCAATCCAGCAGCCATCGCGGAAGAGGCATACCATCATTGAGAAATGAGGATCCTAAGACACCTACGCGGACGAATTGAAAGGAAAGTTAAAGACGCATGTATTGCAGAAAGCGGTTTCTCACTCTATACTATGAGAGTCATGTCCCAAATGCTTTGCTTTGTTAAAAAACATTCTACATTGAAATTTATCAATGTAGTTGGCAAAGTGTAGGACAGGGAAGGCTACCTATCCTGGAAAGCCCGTCCAGGATTGAATGCTCAGGCTAGCAGGATGGCCTGAGTAAGGACATCGAGGTGTAGTTACTTATTGCGGGTTGCTTCTTCTGAACAGATGTGGGAGCCGCAGGGTTGCGGCATATTTACAAATCAAGGAGGAGATGAACTTGCGCACATTCCTTTCCCAATGGCAATGGAAGCCAGACACACACAGGACGCAACGTGTCCGCGTCGATGGCGGATGGTTGCGTGGTCTTTCGATCTTCGTTACATGCGCCCTCGTGGCCTTCGCGTGCATGATGGCTACCAGCGGCGCCGCCCCCGCACATGCGGCTTCGTTGGCGTCCAACCAATCCAATTTTGGCTCGAATGTCTATATCTTCAATCCCAGTATGCCACAGAGCCAGATTCAGGCGACAGTCGACGCCATAGCAAACCAGCAGGTCTCTAACGAGTTTGGAACTCAGCGCTATGCGCTATTGTTCGAACCTGGCACCTATGGATCTAGTACCAGCCCTCTCAATTTCAAGGTTGGCTACTATACAACCGTGGCTGGTCTCGGTCTCTCTCCCAATGATGTGGTCATCAACGGGTCCATTGATGTCTACAATCAGTGCCTGGGTACCAACAACTGCATCGCGCTCGTGAACTTTTGGCGTTCATTGTCGAACCTGACGATCAACGTCAACACCCCAAACGCCGGTTGCTACAATGGCGAGTTCTGGGCCGTGTCGCAGGCTGCGCCTATGCGCCGTGTCCACATCAACGGCCCCGTCACGCTTATGGATTATTGCTCCGGCCCGTCCTACGCGAGCGGCGGCTTCATCGCCGATTCGGCCTTCGATGGTGGCACTGTGATCAATGGCTCGCAGCAGCAGTTCATGGTCCGCAATAGCAATCTTGATGGCTGGACCAATGGGGTCTGGAACCAGGTGTTCTCAGGTGTTGTGGGCGCGCCCGCTCAGTGCTTCCCTGCCCAGTCGTCATGTGGTGGTCCCTACACTACAGTCGCGGCCAGTCCAGTGACACGCGAGGCCCCCTACCTGTATGAGGACTCCACCGGGAACTACAATGTCTTCGTGCCCTCGGCGCAGCACAACTCTGTGGGGACAACGTGGGCCGATGGCGCGACGCCCGGCTCGTCTCTCCCGCTTAAGAAGTTCTTTATCGCGCAACCTACGGATTCCGCAGCTACGATCAATGACGCATTAGGTTCTGGTCGAGACCTCATCTTGACCCCGGGCATCTATCACCTGGACCAGAGCCTTAAGGTCACGCGTCCCGATACGGTGGTGCTGGGTCTCGGTTTCCCAACCCTGATTCCTGAAAATGGAATCGTGTCCATGACGGTTGCCAGTGCCAAGGGGATCTCGATCTCGGGGATAATCTTCGACGCGGGGGTGACGAACTCGCCAGCGCTGTTGCAGGTTGGAGATGGCCATGCGCGCAGCGACCATGATGCTCCCGACCCAACCGCTCTTCAGGATGTCTTCTTCCGTATCGGCGGCGCGGAGCCGGGCAAGGCAACAAATAGCCTGGTCGTCAACAGCGACAACGTCATCCTCGATGACATCTGGGCATGGCGGGCCGATCATGGCAATGGCGTGGGCTGGACCAGCAACACAGCAGATACCGGTGTCATCGTGAACGGTGACAATGTGACTGCGTACGGCCTTTTCGTCGAGCACTATCAGAAGTACGAGGTGGTCTGGAACGGTAACGGTGGCAGCGTCATCTTCTTCCAGAATGAGATGCCCTATGATCCGCCTGCCCAGTCGGCCTGGATGGAGGCTCCTGGTGTGGATGGTTGGGCGGCCTTCAAGGTTGCCGACACTGTGACCAGCTTCGCTGGATATGGCATGGGCAGCTATAGCTTCTTCAACCAGGGAGTGGATATCTACACAGCACACGCGTTTGAGGTTCCCGCCACCCTTTCGGCATCCAGCCTCCACGATCTGCTCACAATCTTCCTCTCCACGGCCGGGTCTGGTGGTATCCAGCACGTGGTCAACGACACTGGTGGCTCATCGACCTCCGCCAACCCGGATGTCCCGGTCACCGTCGTGAGCTATCCATAAGGCAGCATGAAATGCAGCCGTGCTAGCCAGAGCAGGGCATTCACTGCTTCATAGGGAGAGCCGGATGTTGCTTCGCACAAAAGCGAAGCAACATCCGGCTCTCTTTATCGGGTTCTTATCCTGGTAAGCTATCGCCGGGGAAGCTCTGGCAGGGATGTACATCGTAGATGAAGACGCCAGCCTGGACACCTGGATCCTCATCCATAATCTTGCGCACCTCCTCCTCGCTCGCATTGAAGATGCCGATACCTGCGACGTCACTGTCGTCCGTGACCCGACATATGATCGGCAGCAGGCCAGCCATACGCAACTCCATATTCCTACATCCGTGCTGCCAGATGATATCTCTGACTCCTTCCATCCCTATCTTTGGCCCTGCCTTCAAAATAACCACACAATACGGTCTGCTCTTTGCCAGCATCTCGCGCATAAATTCTTCTGTGATTTGTGGCATAAGCTCTTTCTCTACTCTCTCAATTGCAAAAAAACATTGCGCCGCCAAAATAGCATTATACCACCAGAACTTGAGTGGAGACTGGCTGTGCTGTGCCAGAGGAACTGAGCTTGAAGGTGCATCCTTTGCTGGCCGTCAATATGATACACTTTCTATAAAAACGCTGAGAAGGATAGCAAATCATGGTCAATCTTGCTCCAGCCTATGCCGCTCTGGATCATTTTCTTGAAGAGAAAATACAGCAAGCAAACATTCCTGGTATGGTAGTGGCCCTTACGGATCGGGAACACTTGCTGCGCGTTTTTACGTACGGCTTTGCTGATATTGCCACGCGCGCCCCTGTAACCCCTGATACGCTCTTTGAAATCGGCTCCATTAGCAAATCATTTACCTCCATGCTCCTTCTGCAATTGCAGGCTGAGGGACGTCTCGATCTGCACGCGCCTGTGACGCGCTATCTCCCCTGGTTTCAAGTGCAGTCTACCTATGAACCCATTACCGTACACCATCTGCTGAGTCACACGGCTGGTATCACCTCTGGGGTAGATTTTGCGCCAAGTTCCCGCTATAGCACATGGGCCTTACGTGAAACCACGGCGGCCTCCGCGCCAGGCACCCATTACCATTACTCTAACGTTGCCTATCAGGCACTCGGCTATCTGCTGGAAGAACTACTCCACCAGCCATACGCGCAGATTCTGCAAGAGCGTCTTCTGACGCCCCTGGGTATGCATGCTACTGAGCCGGTGTTCACACATGAGACACGCAAACGCCTGGCCGTTGGGTATGAGTATTTTTATGATGATCGTCCCAACCTTACCGCAAGCGCTCTTGCGCCTGCGACCTGGCTTGAGTGTGGAGCTGGAGATGGCAGCATTGCTGCGACAGCCGCCGACCTGGCAATCTATCTGCGCCTACTTCTCAACAAAGGACAGGGGTCACAGGTCCTCTCCGAGGCAAACTATCACCTGATGACACAACGCTTGATACAGATGGAAAAAGGCGCCTTTTATGGCTACGGCTTGTTTACCAGTGAGCGAGATGGTAGTAGGGCGATTGGACATCATGGGGAGATGGTTGGCTATCGCTCCATCCTCCTGGCAGATCCTGAGCTTGGCCTGGGGACAATCATCTTCGTCAATGGCCCAGCAAATCCTTTTGGCATCGCCAACTTTGCGCTTAAACTGTTGCGTGCTGCTTCTCTTGGAGAAACATTGCCAGAGCCTCCAGCCCTCTCTACAGCACTCCCCATCGAACACGTGGCTGAATATACAGGGACATATCGTTGTGGCGACAACGACAAGGTACTTGTTATCACCCATGAAAAGGGGCAATTGAGGCTTGAGTATCAAGGCGAGGGGATTCTACTGGCAAGGCTTAATGCCTCGCCCGATGTCTTCTACACAGATCATCCCGCTTTTGCGCTCTATCCTCTCCGCTTTGTACGCGACAAAGGCAAGATCATCGAACTCTATCATGGTTCAGACTGGTATGTGAGTGAGCAAGCTATGGCATCCACTACATTTACTCCTCCTCCACATTGGGAGACCTATGTCGGCCACTATCGTTCCTACAATCCCTGGCTGAGCAATTTTCGCATTGTGTTGCGTAAAGGAGCGCTGATATTCATCTATCCTTCCGGAGAGGAAAAGAAACTCACTGCGCTTGACAACGCCTCAAGCTCCTTCCGCATTGGTGAAGAGGAGTACGAACCTGAATGCATCCACTTCGACACAGTGGTGAGCCAGCGGGCCTTACGAGCGAGCATTGCGGGTGGCGACTATTTCCGCACGTTTACGCCATAGCATCTGCATTTGTTCTATTTGCTCTGAAAGTATGGTAAAAGAGCAAAAAAGGAAGAGTTTCTTCATGGAATCAAACAATAGAGCACGTACAACTTCGCGCCTGTATCTCACCGCTCCCAGGAGGTTGGCGTGGATCACCGAAGAACTGCCACCTCTTGGCCCACACGACGTTCTGGTGCAAACCAGCACGGGAGCCATTAGTATTGGTAGTGAGTTGCCCCTATATAGGGGCAACTCGCGTGCCAGTCGTCTTCCTCACTATCCACGAAGCGTGGGTTATGAGAGCGTAGGCATTGTAGTGGCTTGTGGTTCTGCGGTACAGCGAGTTCGGCGCGGAGAGCGTGTTGTAGCTTTTTATGGACATCACACGTATGCAGTCGTACCAGAAACGCAGGTTATCGTAGTGCCTGATGGGGTCTCTGATGCGCTCGCGATTTTGAGTATTTTGACGTGCGATACAGCCAAGGGCGTGCGTAAGGTCGCTCCCAGGCCGGAGGAAATAGCCCTTATCACTGGTTCTGGTGTGATTGGGCTGCTAACACTCTTTATTTTGCGTGCCTATGGTGTGGTCCAGGTCGATGTGGTAGAACCACTGGCAGAGAGGCACGCATTGGCACGCCTGTTAGGTGCACAACATGTTTGGCGTTCACAGGATATGCCCAGCGAGAGTAGGGAATATGCTGTTGCCTTCGAGTGCTCCAGCCGCAACGAGGCATTTGCTCTCCTTCAAAAGCAGGTTCAACACCATGGGCGCATCTGCATCACTGCCGATGGAAATATTGAGCCGCTTGTACTGACCTCTGACTTTCATGAGAAAGAGCTGCATATCGTTGGATCGAGTGATGGTTGGGATTATCACACTCATGCCGCATGGTATTTTCGCCATGTGCAGCAGTACGCGACATGCCTGGAGCAACTTTTTGAATTGCGCGTAGCTCGCGCTGAGCTGATCTCAACGTTTGAGCGGTTGGCGCTAGGTGAGATTCGCCCATTAAAGGTCCTCGTTTCCTATGAGAATGCAATGAACCCAGTTGTTGAAGCCTGATAAAAAAATTCAAAGTATTGAGCAAATTTTTAGTTGTCTCTCTCCTCTCTTGATGCCACTCTGAGCGAATAAGCGATACGATGTGTCCAGGAAAACGCTGAGATGCCCAATAGCCTGGCGGATGCAAGGTGGCTGGACACATGACATTCGCTGTTGGGCCTCACAACTTCCTTCTATACGTGTACCACGTCTACCCGTACTCACCATTCAACGAGGGGCCTTGAGATGCAGCAAGCACATATTCTTCTAGTGGAAGACGACGCCATGTTACGCAGTCTGATTGAGCAGAACCTGGTAGCTCGGGGACACAGTGTATGGTGCGCCTGTGCCGCCGAAGATGCGCTTGCTCATTTGCGTGCGGAGTCGTTTGACCTGGTGCTCCTGGATATTAATCTCTCTGAGCACACGGGCTGGGATGTACTACGCATCGCCCAGCAGGAACACCTGCTTGTGCCTTGCCGGAAAGAGGGGAGTATACCGGTCGAAAAACTTCCAGTTGTGATCCTATCTGCGGTACGCGTCAGTCCTCGTCGATTGGCGGAGTTTCACCCGCTGGCCTATCTGCCCAAGCCGTTTCCAATGGATGCGCTTATCCGATTGGCTGCCAACGCGGCGACGAAGCATGTCCGCGAAGTGAAGACAAGTGACTAGCAGGAAATGAGGAGGGAAAGGAACCAATGTCCGATATCGTGCTTGACCTGGTTGTCGTGATCGCAACGGTCGCTTTTTTCTTTGTTTGTATTGGCTTTACCTATGTCTGTGATCGTTTGTAGCAGAGGTCAAAAATGAATTCGCCTATAGAGTATATCCTGGTGGGCATAATTGCTTTGGGGCTTATCGTCTATCTCGCGATTGCCCTGTTGATGCCCGAGAAATTTTAAAGACGTATGTTAAAGATTGAGGTGAGGTTGAAAAAATTATGCCTGTGACGATGAATGCGATCTTGCAGGTGCTTGTCTATGTAGTGCTCCTGGTTCTGGTCACCAAACCGCTGGGACTTTACATGACCAGGGTCTTTGCAGGTGAGCGTACCTGGCTCTCGCCTGTGCTGGTGCCGGTAGAGCGCCTCTTCTACAAGCTTTGCGGAGTACGCAAGGAGGAAGAGCAGCGCTGGACTGGCTACACTATCTCAATGCTGCTTTTTAGCATAGCTGGCATGTTGTTGCTCTATTTGCTTGAGCGCACCCAGCAGTGGCTGCCTTTCAATCCCCAGCAAATGGGGCGGTCGCTCCCGGCCTGGCATTTAATACGGCCGCCAGTTTTACGACCAATACCAACTGGCAGGCCTATACCGGCGAGCAGACCATGAGTTATCTGACCCAGATGGCGGGCCTCGCGTTCCATAACTTTGTCTCGGCTGCGACGGGTATTGCGCTGGCCGTGGCCTTTATTCGTGGCCTGTCGCGTCGGAGCGCGCAGCACCTGGGCAACTTTTGGGTTGATGTAACACGCTGTATTCTGTACATCCTGTTGCCCATCAGTATTATTGGTGCCCTGGTCCTGGTTTCGCAGGGCGTGGTGCAGAACTTTAATGCTTATACGGTTGTTCACACGCTTGATGGCGTCACACAAACTATCGCGCAAGGACCTGTGGCCTCCCAGGAGTTCATTAAAGAGTTTGGCACGAATGGCGGTGGCTTCTTCAATGCCAACTCGGCGCATCCCTTTGAGAATCCCAATGTCATCACCAACATGCTTGAAATGTTGGCCATCTTCGCGATTCCCGCTGGTCTCGTCTATATGTTTGGCCGTATGGTTGGCAATACGAAGCAAGGTTGGGCGATCTGGTACGCCATGTTTGCGCTCTTCCTGCTCGGCGTCGCGGTGGCATTGCCCATGGAGCAGGTCGGCAACCCTATGTTGACGAAGCTTGGCGCCAATCAAGCGGTGACGGCTCAGCAGGTGGGTGGCAATATGGAGGGCAAAGAGGTGCGCTTTGGCATCGCGCAATCCACGCTCTTCGCGGTAATTACTACTGACGCCTCATGCGGGGCGGTGAATGGCTTCCATGATAGCTACACGCCGCTGGGGGGCCTGGTTCCACTCGCTAATATTGCCCTGGGTGAAATCGTCTTTGGTGGTGTTGGCTCAGGTCTCTACGGTATGCTGATCTTCGCCATTCTGGCAGTCTTTATTGCTGGCCTGATGGTTGGGCGCACCCCTGAATACCTTGGGAAGAAGATTGAGCAGAAAGAGATGAAGATGGCCGCGCTGGCTATCCTGATACTTCCGGCGAGCATCCTTGGCTTCTCAGCCATCGCGAGTGTTCTGCCAGCAGGGACAAGCTCTATTCTCAATTCGGGACCGCATGGTTTGTCAGAGATTCTCTACGCCTATACGTCTGGTACCGGCAACAATGGTTCAGCCTTTGCGGGCCTCTCGGCGAACACCAATTTATATAACTGGACGCTTTCGTTCGCGATGCTGGTAGGACGTTTCCTCTTCGTCATTCCGGTGATGGCCCTGGCCGGTTCGCTGGTCACGAAGAGAGTGGTGCCCGCCAATGCTGGTACCTTCCCAACTACTGGCCCGCTGTTTGTCAGCCTGCTGGTGGGTGTGGTAATTATCGTAGGCGCGTTGACCTACTTCCCGGCCTATGCGCTAGGACCAATCGTTGAGCATTTGCTGATGCTGTCGGGCAAGGTGTTTTAAAAAAATGAGTATAGAGACTGATACCATAGAGCAGACAGAGTCATTAGAGTCGAAGCAGTGGAAGACACGACGCAAGAGCGCCAGCTCCATCTTCAATGGTCCGATCCTTCGCCGGGCGATGGTCGATTCATTGAAAAAGCTGGATCCACGCTGGCAGTTGAAAAACCCGGTCATGTTTGTGGTCGAGGTAGGTAGCGTCATTACGACGATTGAGTGGGTGCGGCTGCTACTTCAAGGCCCTGTAAGCGAGATGTGGTTTACTCTGGGCGTCGCCTTCTGGCTCTGGTTTACGGTAATCTTCGCTAACTTCGCCGAGGCCATGGCCGAGGGGCGTGGTAAGGCCCAGGCCGACGCGCTGCGCAGCACACGTACCTCCATGATGGCGAAGCGCCTGAAGACAAGCGAGCGCCAGGCAGGTTTTACCGAGGTACAGGCGCCCGATCTGCGCAAGGGTGACCTGGTCCTGGTCGAGGCTGGCGAGGTGATTCCAGGTGATGGCGATGTCATTGAGGGTGTGGCCTCGGTTGATGAGTCGGCGATCACGGGTGAGTCCGCACCCGTGATTCGCGAGAGTGGTGGTGATCGTAGCGCGGTCACTGGCGGCACGCGGGTGCTCTCTGACTGGATCGTGGTGCGCATCAGTGCCAACCCTGGTGAGTCGTTCCTGGATCGCATGATTGCCCTGGTCGAGGGGGCAGCGCGCCAGAAGACGCCAAATGAGATCGCGCTCAACATCCTGCTGGCCAGCCTGACGATCATCTTTATGCTGGCGGTCATCACCTTGGAGCCGTTCGCCATTTACTCGGGCAGCCCGGTGGCGATTACGACCCTGATCGCATTGCTGGTCTGTCTTATCCCGACGACCATTGGTGGTCTGCTCTCTGCGATTGGTATCGCGGGCATGGACCGCATGGTGCAGCGCAATGTGCTGGCGATGAGCGGACGCGCCGTTGAGGCTGCGGGTGACGTGGATGTGTTGCTGCTGGATAAGACAGGTACGATCACTCTGGGTAACCGCATGGCGAGCCGCTTTGTGCCTCTGAAGGGCATTGAAGAGCGCGAGCTGGCTGAGGCGGCTCTGCTCTCCAGCCTGGCTGATGAGACGCCCGAGGGCCGCTCCATTGTTAAGCTTGCCGAAGAGCAGTATGATCTGCAGATTTCTGCCAATACAGATGAGGCGATCTTTATCCCTTTCTCGGCTCAGACACGCATGAGTGGGGTCGATTTCCAAACCAGGACTGGTACACGCTCGATTCGTAAAGGTGCTGGTGATGCCCTTAATCGATATGCAGCTGAGAATGGTGGCTCTGCCAGCGAAGAGCTGACGCAGTTGGTAGAGGATATTGCGCGAGCTGGTAGTACGCCGCTCGTGGTTGCCGACAATGGCGGCGCCAATGGTTCGGCGCGCTTGCTCGGTGTAATCGAGCTAAAGGATATCGTCAAGGGTGGTATGCGTGAGCGCTTTGAGCAGTTGCGCAAGATGGGTATTCGCACCATCATGATCACAGGCGACAATCCGTTGACCGCAGGCGCTATCGCCAAAGAGGCTGGTGTCGATGACTTCCTGGCTCAGGCCACGCCCGAGACCAAGATGAAGCTGATCGGGGAGCAGCAGGCGGGTGGTCGCCTGGTGGCCATGACCGGTGATGGCACTAATGATGCCCCCGCCCTGGCACAGGCAGATGTTGGCGTGGCCATGAATACAGGCACCCAGGCGGCGAAAGAGGCCGCGAACATGGTCGACCTGGACTCGAATCCGACTAAGTTGATCGAAGTCGTCGAGGTTGGGAAGCAGTTACTCATGACGCGTGGCGCGTTGACCACCTTTAGTATTGCTAACGATGTCGCCAAATACTTCGCCATTATTCCGGCGATGTTCTCGGTAGCGTTCCCGGTGCTGAATGCGCTCAATATTATGCATCTGGCAACGCCACATAGCGCGATTCTCTCGGCAGTCATCTTTAACGCGATCATCATTATTCTCTTGATTCCGCTGGCCCTGCGTGGCGTCAACTACAAGCCGCTAGGGGCGGGTCCACTGCTGCGGCGTAACCTGCTCATCTACGGCGTAGGTGGTTTGATTGTCCCATTTATTGGCATTAAATTGATTGACCTGCTGCTCGTGTTGTTGCATCTCGCGTAGGAGTTGCGGAAGGAGAGAGACATGGCTCTTGAGATGAAGAAGCAAATTCGTCCAGCGATAGTGCTGACCCTTTTGTTGACAGTGGTCACGGGGTTACTCTATCCTGGTATTGTAACGGGCCTGGCGCAACTGCTTTTCCCCTCCCAGGCCAACGGTAGCTTGCACACCGTTAATGGACAGGTGATTGGCTCAGACCTGATCGGGCAGTACTGGACCGCGCCGAAATACTTTCATGGTCGTCCCTCCGCGACGGTCTCTGTGACCGATAGTAGTAAGAGTGAGCCATACAATGCGCAGAACTCTGCTGCATCAAACCTGGGTCCTACGAACAAAAATCTACAGGATGCTGTTCAGGAACGGGTGAAGGAACTGCAAAAAGAGAACCCTGGTGTTCCAGTGCCGGTTGACCTGGTGACCACTTCGGGTTCGGGCCTGGACCCAGACATTTCGGTCGCGGGCGCCCTCTTCCAGGTACCACGCATCGCTAAAGAGCGAGGTATGAGTGAGGACCAGGTACGGGCATTGGTCATGAAGCATGTCCAGGGGCGGTTCCTGGGGATTCTGGGCGAGGAGCATGTGAATGTCCTTGAGCTTAATTTAGCGCTAGACGGTAAATAAGTTAGTAATATCAGGATAATGATGGACACGTCAAATCCTAATAATAATCGGCGTGAGGATGGACGCCTAGATCCTGAAGCGCTGCTGAATCGGTATAAACTACGCGATAGTGACGTAGGGGTTCCATCCCCTACGTCACTCGACGATGTGAGCGATCCGACGCCAGGACGTGGTCGTCTCCGCGTGTATCTAGGCGCCTCCGCTGGCGTAGGTAAGACCTATGCCATGCTTAACGAGGGGCGACGACGGAAAGAGCGTGGCACCAATGTTGTGATTGGCTATGTCGAGACACATAAGCGCCAGAATACCGCCGAGCAGATTGGCGACCTGGAGATTGTGCCGCGCAAGAAGATCGAGTACCGTGGAGTGATATTGGAGGAGATGAATACGGATGCTGTTATAGCACGGCATCCCCAAGTCGCACTTGTTGATGAACTGGCGCATACCAATGTTTCGGGTTCGAAGCATCGCAAACGCTATAAAGATGTGCAGGAACTTCTGGATGCCGGCATCGATGTGATTACAACACTCAACGTCCAACATCTGGAGAGTCTGAATGACCTGGTTGAGAATATCACCGGCATTCGCGTGCGTGAGACGCTCCCCGACTCGATTCTCGACCAGGCTGATGAAGTAGAACTGGTCGATATAGCCCCCAGTGCATTGCGACAGCGAATGCTGCATGGCAATATTTATCCACCCGAGCGTATTGAGCCTGCGCTGAAGAATTTCTTTCGCGAGGGCAACCTGACGGCCCTGCGCGAGATCGCCCTGCGCCTGACAGCCAATAAAGCCGAGTCACAGCTACAGGCATATATGACCGGGCATGCCATTACCGGCGCCTGGGCTACCAATGAGCGTGTGCTGGTCGGATTCGATCATCGCGTTCAGAGCCGACTCATTATTCGTGACGCCTGGCGCCTGGCTCATGGTCTGCACGCGGACCTGGTCGCGGTCTCTATCGAACTTGAGGGATATACGGCTCTGCAACGCCAGATCCTGGCTTTCCTTAAATATGGCAGTGGAGCAAAGAGATACCTTGAAGAGGCGAAGCAGTGCCTGGAGGAACATGCTCTGTTCGCGGAGGACCTTGGAGCTGAAGTCGTACGCCTCAAGAGCAGCGACATTGCGACCGCCCTGGCCCAGGTCTCGCGCGAGCAACGGATTACGCAACTGGTCATCGGCCAACCGACGCACACTCGCCTGGAGGAGTTTTTCTTCGGCTCGGTCGTCAATAAGTTGCTGCGTTTGCATGTCAATGTCGATATCCATGTCGTACCCCTGGAGCGAGCGCAGGTTAATTAAGAGCAGAAAAACGCTGGGGTAGAAAGGCCACAGGCCTTTCTACCCCAGCGTTTTTCTGCTCTTAATTGTAGGGGTGAGGCAGGTGCTTTTGAGAGTTTGTGTGTGCTTTGAGTATTTTTTTTGAGCATGTCGTTGGGAGTGAGGAGCAAATTTTTAGCGCTCTTCTTCATTTCTTTAGACAATCTTTAGGTATCCTAAGGTATAAATGCTATGAGGCAAGCATTTAAGAAAGACACAGTGGCGCGCTATGCCTGTACATATACATAGAGAAGGGTTTTGATTTATGGAGCACAAGGACGTTCAGGCTTCCTCGCAGGAGTATGAACCGGCTGGTCCGGCTGTGGCATCGTCTACACAGGTATCAGGTGAACAAGATGGATTACTAAATGAGGAGGATCCCTCACTTCTGGCGCGTGCGCAACTGGTCCCAGGAAAGTTGCCAGGGCATGAGCGTATTCGCATTGTGCGCCCAAGTCATTCCTCACTCCGGCGTGTTGGAGATGGCGTGTTGGAGGCGACGGAAGCCTCACTGGCCCCCAGAAGTGGCCGCGAGCAGGTCACCTACCGGGTCAAGCGCTTCTTAATTGGTTCGCCACTTACTAATGCCCAGGCTGCTCACGAGCGCTTAACCAAGTTTAAAGCTCTGGCAGTGCTCTCCTCGGATGCGATCTCTTCGGTGGCGTACGCGACGGAGGCTAGTATGGTGGCCTTGCTCGCGGCAGGGGCCATGGCAACTGGTATAGTTTTTCCTATCAGCATCGCCATTGTGCTCTTACTGGCCATTGTGGCCATCTCTTATCGCCAGACGATTCCCGCCTATCCCGGTGGTGGTGGCTCCTATATCGTCGCCAAGGATAACCTGGGTACTCTGCCCGGCCTGGTCGCCGCAGCCTCGCTCTTGATTGACTATATTCTCACGGTGTCGGTAAGCGTCTCCTCAGGCGTTCAGAACCTTGCCTCGGTCTTTCAGGGCCTGGGACCGTATGTGGTTGCCATCGATGTTGCGCTCGTGATCTTGATTACGATTGTGAACCTGCGCGGTATTCGTGAGTCTGGCTCTGTCTTTGCCATCCCCACCTACTTCTTTATCGCAAGCGCTGTGATCATGATCGTTGGTGGACTCTTCAAGGCCTATCTCATCGATCATCAACCTTTTATGGCTGCTTTCCATCCCCCTACGGGCATAACAGGTACGGAGCCGGTCTCGATCTTCTTGATCCTCAAGGCCTTTGCCTCGGGCTGTTCGGCCATGACGGGTGTTGAGGCCATCTCCAATGGCGTGCCTGCCTTTAAAAAGCCGGAGACGAAAAACGCAGCCATTACGCTGACCTGGATGGCTAGTATCCTGGCGATTTTGTTTATTGGTATCACCCTGCTGGCTATGGCCTATGGTGTCACGCCTCAAGTTGGTGGCAACCCTACCGTTATCGCCCAGATTGCGCAGAAGGTCTTTCAGGGGCCTTTTGCCTTCTTCTTCCCCATCTTCCAACTGTCAGTGCTCTTCATCCTGGTGCTGGCGGCTAACACGAGCTATGCTGACTTCCCCCGCCTGGCATCCTTGCTAGCGCGTGATCATTTCTTGCCGCACCAGTTTGCCTTCCGTGGTGATCGCCTGGCCTTCTCAACGGGTATCGTTGTCCTGGCTATTTTCGCGAGCGCGCTCCTGATAATCTTTAAGGGGAGCACTGATGCTTTGATCGGTCTATATGCTGTCGGTGTCTTCATGTCCTTTACGCTCTCACAGAGCGGAATGGTCATTCACTGGTGGCGCTTGCGCTCGACGGAACGTGGTTGGCAGCGCAAGATCAGCATTAACGCTCTGGGCGCCTGTACCACGCTTGTGGTGGCGATTGTGATTGCCTGGACGAAATTCTTAGAGGGCGCGTGGGTTGTCGTGATCCTGATCCCGATCCTGGTGCTGATGTTTATGAGTATTCATAAGCACTATCATGGCGTTGAGCGTCAGCGAACCACAACGGTACCTGGACGCGCGGCGGAGATCAAGCATCTCTTTATTGTACCGATTGCAGCTATGGACCGTGTCTCGGTCCAGAGTATCGCCTATGCGCGCTCAATCACGAAAAACGTGGTTGCGGTCCATGTCTCGATTGACGAAGGAGACACAGACAAGGTGCGTGCTACCTGGCAGGATTGGGCCAAACGTCTGCCAAGTGATGATAAGACCATGCTGGTCGTGATCGAGTCGCCGTATCGCTCGCTGTATCGCCCAATCCTTGATTATATCGATTCGGTGAAAGAGCTTTACCCGGAGTTTACAATCACCGTGCTTCTGCCCGAGTTTGTGGTCGCGCACTGGTGGGAGCATTTCCTGCACAACCAGACGGCCTTGCGCCTGAAGGCCGCGTTGCTCTTCCGTCCGGGTATTGTGGTCACGAGTATGCCCCAACACCTGCCCTCGCGCATCCCCGACATGGCTGAGATCGCGGAGTTGAGTGGCCGCTAAAGTTTTGTTGTAGATAGAGAAGAATCCCCTGGCGGCCGCCAGGGGATTCTTCTCTATCTACAACAAATAACATAGATGAGCTTACATCCTGTCTCTTGCGTTTTCTTGTACCAGGCTGTAGAATCATAGTGGTTCCACCTCTGTCTGGTATCGTGGGGCCCATGCAGGAGCAAATGCTGTTTCCTCTCGCGCTCGCATGCGTCCACATGAAGCCAATCCCCAAGAAAGGTAGCATAGAAACTCAATGTCAATCACTACTCGGCCGCGAACTATTGGAGAGTTGCGTGCAAGTGGCTACAAGGTGCTCTCGGTCAAAGAGGAGATGCGCAAAAACTTGATTGCCAAGATTCGCGCAGGTGAAGAGTTGTTCCCTGGGATTGTTGGCTATGAAGAGACGGTTATTCCCCAAATCGAGAATGCCATCCTTTCAGGTCAGGATATCATCTTCCTTGGTGAGCGAGGACAGGCCAAGACGCGTATGGCCCGTAGCCTGGCGAATCTGTTGGATGACGAGGTTCCCGTGATCGCGGGATGTGAGATAAATGATAGTCCCTATGAGCCGATTTGTAAGGCCTGTCGCGATAAAGTCGCCCAGTCTGGCGAAGAGGTAGAGATCGCCTGGTTGCCCCGTGATCGACGTTATGGTGAAAAATTGGCGACTCCAGATATAACGATCTCTGACCTGGTGGGTGAGGTTGATCCCATCCGTGTGGCGGAGGGGCGCTATCTCTCGGACGAACTGACCATTCACTATGGCATGATCCCGCGTACCAATCGTGGTATCTTCTGTATTAATGAGCTACCGGACCTGGCTGAGCGTATTCAGGTGGGCCTGCTCAACATCATGGAAGAGCGCGACGTGCAGATTCGCGGCTACAAAATTCGCCTGCCCCTGGACGTCTACGTGGTGGCCAGTGCCAACCCCGAGGACTATACCAATCGTGGGCGTATCATTACGCCGTTGAAGGACCGTATCGGTTCTGAGATCCGCACGCACTATCCCCGCGGACTTGAGCATGAGATCAATATCATGGAGGCCGAGAGCACGCACTTCCCGACCGAGGGGCTTGAGATCGTTGTCCCCAAGTTTATGAAGGAAGTGATCGCTGAGGTCACACAACTGGCGCGCATCAGTAACGACATTAGCCAGCGTTCAGGTGTCAGTGTGCGCGTGTCGGTCTCAAACTTTGAGAACGTGCTGAGCAACGCTGTGCGCCGCGCCCTGCGCCTCAACGAGCGCTCGGCTGTGCCGCGTGTGAGCGACCTCTCGGCGATTCTGGCCTCGACCTGTGGCAAGATCGAGCTGGACGCGGTAGGGGATGTCAAAGAGGAGCGTGTTGTACAGAAACTCGTTAACTCGGCTATCCTCAACATCTTCGGCGAATACTTCGAGCAGCGTGACTTTGACCAACTGGTGGCGGGTTTTGAGAAGGGCCTGAATGTCCAGGTTGGAGATGATATGTCGTCCATGGAGTACGTCAACCAGCTTTCCAAAGTGGGAGGCTTGAGTAAGGCTATTGATAAGCTGAATGGACGCGGCAACCCTGCGAGCATCGCCTCCTCCATTGAGTTTATTCTCGAAGGGCTGCACCTGAATCGGCGTCTCAACAAGGATGAGGTCAGAGGCAAGGTGCGCTATCGCCGGTAACTTTTATGCGGAAACCAACGTCGCTCACGCGACTAGCGCTTCCCCCATTCGGGGACAAGCGCGCTCAGGTTTCCGGAGAGGCACTAAAGGATACGCGCTATGTTTCAACGCTTTATAAAGAATCGCTACGGCTATACCCGCTGGGATGGCTCGCAGCGTATCGATGGCCTTGATGCCGACGATATCCTCAAAGCGCTCTCCGATGACTACATGGAGAACGGCAACCTGCAACAGGCGCTTCGGCGCTTGATGCAAGATGGCGTGCGCAACGAGGATGGGCGGCAGGCCATGGGGCTGCGTGAGATCATGGAGCGCTTGCGCCAGAATCGTAGCGAGCAGCTCAATCGCTACAATATGGCCTCCGGCGTGATGGATGACTTGCGCGAAAAACTGGAAGCGATCAAGCAACTGGAGCGTGAAGGCATTCAGCGTCGCCTGGATGCACAAAATGGCGAGCCGCAACCTGGACAACAGGGTCAGCCGCAGCCTGGAGGCGAGAACCAGCAACCCTCTGGGCAGCAGCCATCCGCTCGCTCCGGCTCTGAATCTCCTTCAGCGGAGAGTCAGCAGGGGCAGGAGGGTACTTCGGGCCAGGAGGGAGCCGGTGGCGACCAACTCTCGCCTGAGCAGATGCGCAAGATGCTGGAGATGATCGCCAAGCGTAAGCAAGAGTACCTGGAGGGCCTGCCCCAGGATATTCCTGGGCAGATCAAGCAGCTCTCCGAGTATGACTTCATGGATGACCAGGCTCGCGAACAGTTCCAGGAGTTACTGGCAAGCTTGCAGCAGCAGATGATGCAGCAATACTTCCAGGGTATGCAGCAGTCGTTGCAGAACATGACCCAGGAAGATGTGGCGAATCTGCGTGAGATGATTCGCGATCTCAACAAGATGCTGCAAGAGCGCCAGCAGGGACTTGAACCCGACTTCGATTCCTTCATGCAGAAGCACGGACACTACTTCCCTGGAGTCAACTCGCTGGATGATCTCATCGAGCAGATGCAAATGCAGCAGGCGGCGATGCAGGGTATTATGGATAACCTCTCGCCCGAGCAGCGCCAGGAACTGCAACAACTCATGGATCAACTCATGGGTGATGACCGTATCCGCGTCGATATGCTCGAACTGGCGCAAAACCTGGAGGCGGTCGCTCCTATGGAGCAGGTCAGGACGCGTTTCCCTTTTAGAGGCAATGAAACCCTGCCTCTGAACGAGGCCATGCGTATGATGGGCCGACTACAGCAGATGGAGGGCCTGCAGGACCAGTTACAGGAGGCGCGGCGCCTTGATGAACTGGGAGCCATTGACAGCGACAAGGTCAAAGAACTGCTTGGCGATGACGAGTACCAATCGATAGAGCAGCTCAAGGAACTGATGAAGACCCTTGAGGAGGCGGGCTATATCGAGAAGAAAGGCAACCGCTGGGAGCTGACCGCGCGCGGTATCCGCAAGATTGGTCAGAAGGCCTTGCAGGACATCTTTAATAAGCTCAAGCGTGATGGCTTTGGCCGTCATGTCAGCCCCTTCCGCGGGGTTGGTGGCGAGCGAACTGACGAGAGCAAGACCTACCAGTTTGGCGACCCCTTCCTGCTCGACCTGCAAAAGACGCTGATGAACTCCATCAATCGCAAGGGCGCGGGAACGCCGCTCGCGCTTCAGCAGGACGACTTTGAGGTCTATCGTACGGAGTTTATGACTCAGTCTTCAACGGTGTTGATGATCGATATGAGCCTGAGCATGGTCTATAACGGTTGTCAGCAGGCGGCGAAGAAGGTTTCGGTGGCGCTGGAGAGCCTTATTCGCTCGCAGTTTCCACGCGATAACCTCTATATTGTAGGCTTCTCGTTTGTCGCACGCGAATACAAGTCCAACGAATTGATGGAGTTGAGTCGCTACGACAATGATCGTGGCACGAATATGGCGCATGGACTGATGCTGGCTCGCCAGTTGCTTGCCAGGCATCGGGGCGTCAACAAGCAGATCATCATGATTACCGATGGCGGCCCGACCGTCTGGTATGAGGAACGCTATGGTGGCTGGCAGTTCGCCTTCCCTAGCCCCTACGCGGAGCAGCAGACCCTGCTGGAGGTCCAGCGCTGCACGCGCGACGGTATTACCATCAACACCTTCATGCTCTATGACGATGATTGGATGGTGGCCTTCGTCAACCAGATGGCTGAGATCAACCGCGGTCGTACCTTCTATGCCGACAAAGATAATCTCGGTGAGTATCTGCTGGTAGATTACCTCAACAGCAAGAAGAAATTCGTCTCGTAGCGCGAATCTTAGCAAGAGAAGATGGGTTGGGCTGAGGCCAGAAACCTCAGCCCAACCCATCTTCTGTTTCCTTGAGGTGCCTCACAGCAGGTCGTGGAGCGCTTGCTTTAGCTGAGGATACGCGAACTGGAATTGCGCCTCTGTCAGACGTTGGGGGAGAAGGTGTTGGCTGTCCAATACCACTGTTGATAGCTCCCCTAACAGGATTCGCAGGGCAAAAGCTGGCAGAGGAAGCACGGAGGGTCGCTTCAAAACATGCTGTACCTCGCGAAGCAACTCTCGATTTGTCACTGCTTCCGGCGCGCATAGATTGAAGGGGCCAGAGAGTGACTGTTGTTCAAGGAGGAACTGGATGGCTCTGGCAACGTCCACTTTGTGAATCCAGGGCAGCCATTGCCGTCCATCGCCCAACCGTCTCCCGAGCAGTTGCGCAAAGTGCAAAAGCGGAGGAAAGGCACCCGCGTGTGTATCAAGCACGAGGCCTGTGCGCGCAATACAGCGCCTGGTCTGAGCAAGGGCCGTGGAGGCTTCCCACTCCTGGCAGACCTGCGCGCGGAAACCTTGACCAGGAAGGCAAGCTTCTGTGAGCAGGTCCTGCCCGCGATCTCCGTAATATCCTGATGCTGAGGCTTGTACCAACACTTTCGGCGGTCCATAGCGTTCCATTGCCTGTATGATAGCCTCTCCAGCGCGCAAACGACTCTCCAGGATATGTGCGCGATACGACCGCGTCCAGTGCCAATGCGCCGGAGTCGCGCCCGCCAGGTTGACGATAGCGCTCTCGCTGGTGATCAAATTCCCCCATCCCTGAGCAGATCTCGCATCCCAGCCAATGATTTTGATGTTTGTTAATCCCTGTTGGGAGAACATCTGAGTCGTTTGTATGGGGCGGCGGCTCAGGACGATGATCTCATATCCCTGCGTGGCCAGGAGTTGCACAAGCGAGCGCCCAATAAGGCCGCTGCCGCCAGTAATGATTACGCGCATTCCTCACCTCTCTTGCTGTCCTGTCTCGCTCTAAGTCTCCAGCCAAGCAAGCCACAGAAGCCAAAGACCAGGGCGTTCTCCAGTCCATGGATCAGAATCATTTGGGAGATGGTGATGGTCCGGGCTCCGGTCGCAACTCCCAGTGCATAGGCGGCGGCAAACAACATGGTGAAGAACACCGCCGTATATGAAAATAGGAAGAGTACTTGTGCCAAAAGGGAGGTGGTCGTAGGTACAATGAAACGCAGCCCTAGCAGCGCGATCAGGATCAGGCTCAGGGCTAAAAGGTCGGCAGGAGCAGTATCCAGGAAGTGCAGTTTTGTAACCTGGGCAAGAGTCAGCCCTATAGCCACCAGGATTGGATTGATAAGGACACCAAGAGCCGCAACTCGATAGGTCATACGAGAAAGCGTATATGCTGTCGTTTGTATAATCTGACCTGTAAGGCCCGTGATGATCAGAGCCGCCATGGCAATAAAGTGAAAGTGAACAGCCGTGAGCAAGTCGGTATGCACGCCGAAACCCAGCGGCTGAAGTCCCAAACGCGCCAACACCATCCATGTGCTGCCAATTGGCAGATAGAGGAGTGCCGCTGCCAGGCAGATATCAGGGAGCGTTCTTCTTGCCTGGAAAAGCCGGACCAGACCCAGCAGCGTGAGAAGGCCAGTAAACAGTAGCCATATGGCGGCGAATGCGGCGGCGAGTGGACCGGTAGCTAGCAGAAAGGAAACCCCACCCATAAGCGCGGCAAAGGGCTGTAAGAACAGAATCAGGGAAGAGAGCTGATAAAATTGGCGGGATTGTCTAGGGAGCGACACGAGTGGAACCGTCAACGGCGTAATGACGAAGAGAGCCAGCAAAAGCAAAAGCTCCAGTTCGTTGAGGATAATCCAACGAAACCAGGCGCCCAGCACGAGCAGTACCCAGATGCTCCCTCCAAGCACAATACTGATGATGTTCCACCTGACCAGATCAAACGTCTTAAGCGACATAATCGAACCCTTCTACGCTGAATGATGGAAGAGAATGCCTCTCAGGCTACCCAGCTTTCTTTGCAAAAGCGTGTATTCTAAAAATGAACAATGTTCACTTGTGCTAAGTGTAGCAAATGCGATATGCTACTGTCAAGGGTGCTGCGGACATGGTTCGCCTGTATCCTTGTTTGCAGGAGGGAATCATGGAATCTTCTGAGACAGGTAAGTTGACCCAGAAAGCAGCTTTAACGCGGCAGCGTATTGTTGATGCCGCGTTACACCTGTTTGCTACCAAAGGTTACGATCAGACGACCATGCGAGATATCGCGGCGGCGGCAAACTGCTCACTAGGGCTGGCATACCGGTACTTTGCTAGCAAAGAGGAGCTGGTCCTGGAGCTGTATCAGTGGCTGGCGACCCAATTGGAAGAGCAGGTGCGTTTGCTGCCTGCCGCGTCTATCGCGGACCGTTTTCGCCACCTGATGCGCGAGTTACTGGTAGTAATGGCCCCACATCGCTTGACCCTGGTGGCGCTATCTGGGGCTGCATTGAATCCGCTCTCACGCGCAGGTGTCTTTGGCGTAGAGGGGACGGAGGTTCGCCGCCGGGCGAGAGCGAGCTATCTTATCCTGGTCTCTGAGGCGAGAGATGCCCCGCGCACTTCACAGGTGGATGACCTGGCCACTCTGCTCTACGGGTTGCAGCTGGCCCTGGTACTGTTCTGGTTACAGGATCTGAGCAAGGGAACCCAGCGAACACAAGAGCTCTTGAAGTTTGTCCATGAGTTGCTGGGGCGTCTCCGTCCGTTCTTACGGCTACCCTGGGCGGCTCAACTTGTTGCCCGGTTTGTTCAAATTGTGGGGCCATTACTTGGACGGGAAGAGGATCTTGCATTGTCGCAGGGGGACCAGTATACTTTCCCAGGTGAATATGGCGAATAATCAAACAGGAATAGAAGTCTGAATCATGACAAATGTTTTTCAAGAAGGCTTGCAGAGGTTGGGGTTGAGTGGAGAGCTGGAGGCGGCGTTTTTGCGCTACCGCCAGGAGTTACTGGAGTGGAATACACGCTTCAATCTAACGGCCATCAAGGATCCGGAAGAGGTAATGACCAAACACTTCCTGGACTCGCTCTCGCTGTTAGCGATCTACTCCCAGGATGAGACCACGCTGCTTGATATTGGCACCGGACCGGGCTTTCCCGGTTTGCCGCTGAAGATGGCGCGCCCACACTGGCGTGTGACCCTGGTCGAGGCCACCAATAAGAAGGTCACCTTTCTGCGCCATATGGTTGATGTGTTGGAGCTGGAGCATGTCGAGGTCATTCATGGACGTGCCGAGGAGCTTGGGCAGAAGCCCGCCTATCGCTCGGCGTTCGACCTGGTGACGGCGCGTGCAGTCGCGGCGCTTCCAGCCTTGCTAGAGTATTGCGCGCCCTATTGTCGGGTGGGGGGAGCCATTATTTTACCAAAGAAAGGTGAGCTACAGGATGAGATGGTGCAGGGGAAGCGCGCTGCGGCCCAGGTAGGAGCTGTCCTGGAGGCAGATACGGTGGTAGATCTCCCTGGCATCAATGATGGGCGTCGTTTGCTCACCTGGCGCCAGCAGAAGCGCTGTCCCGAACAATATCCACGCAGTGGTGCCGCTATGGCTAAGCGCCCACTGGGTTAGGTCGAGACACTGTGCTTTTCAGTTGTAATATTGCAGGGTGTGATGATGGCATCATTTTAATTACCTTGAGAGGGCGGGCGCATCTCCACTGGGTAGAATCTCGATCTCGCTCATGGTCGGAACTTTGCTCGGTGGGATAGTAATTGTGCTAGTAGCGAGCACCGCGTCGCTTGGTAAGGTAACACGCTTGAAGGTTTGCCACATTGTGAAGTCATAGCCAATCTCCAGGCAACTGGCCAGGAGGATGGGCAGGCCCAGCGCGAGGAGCGGACCAACCATGAGCGCGCTCGCGGCGAGAGGACTGAGCGCCACGGCTGTACTCCGGGCCACGGTCGCAAAGCTGGCGGTGGATGTGCGCTCCTCGGGCGTTACCAGGGCGGCGGTAAATGCCTGGCGGGCTGGCACATCGATTTTTGAGAGCGACTGGCGTAGGAGCAGGCAGAGCGCGGCCAGGAAGTAGGTCGGCATACAGGCGACCAGAAGCAGAAAGACATTCGAAATGAAATGGGGCACGAGCATGGTCTTCAGCAGGCCGTGGCGTTTCGTCAGGTAGGGAGCGAAGATAAGTGAGAGGGCCGCGAACATGTTGACGCCAAAGAAGAGCATTCCAAGTGAGCCAAGCGAGGCACCGAAATGCTGGCGAAACCACAGTGAGAGCATGGTCTGCACTGCAAGTCCACCGGCGAAAGAATCGAAGGCAAACAGGGTCAGGAGCAGGATTACGACTTTGCGTATACGTGGCTTATAGAGGAGCTGGGGATGTTCGCCTTGCTTATCCAATTTCTGCGTATATTTCTGCTCAAGCGCTAGCTCGGCTTTGGGCGAGAGACGCAGGAAGAGCAGGGCTGTACAGCCAGCCAACAGCCCATAGAGCGCGAACAGGCCATGTGTACTCATGTGTTCGCTAATGCCCAGAGGCGAGAGGACGCTGCTGATACCCACAAGCAGTCCTCCCAGCGCACCGGCTAGCTGGGCCGTCAGGTTATAGTAGGTATACAGGGAGGTATAGCGTTTTGTAGAGGCCGACTGGGCCAGAATCGCTTGTTCAACGCCACTGAAGGGCGTATTATCATTGGTTGAAGGCGAGATAGTGCCACAGAAGGCGGCAATTAGTAGGAGAGGGTAATACTGGGTTGTGGCAAATACCATACCGGTGAGCATCATCAGCAAGGCTGAGAGAATGAGCAGCCGCTTGCGACCAAGGCGATCGGCATAGAACCCCATCACGCAACTAAAGGTGATTGAGCCAAGGGCCGCGACAGTGAGCAAGATGCCAACATTCAGCGGTGAAAGACCAGCATCCGTCAGGGACACACCCAACAGGACACTGGTAAAGCCGTAGCCAAAGGTGCGCAACGCGCGTGCCCAGATGACCAGGCGCGTATCTGTAATGGGTAACAGGAGGAATAGGCGATTTCTCGTTTTTTGCATATAAAATACCTTCTCGTGATCTTATATGCATTTTAGTTGGATCAAGAAGTATTATATTTCTATCATTGTGGGGGAGCCATTATTTTGCCAAGTGATTGGGTGTTGGGCCTTGCTCCCTATGCGCCAGGAGTTGTGAGAGGGAGCAGGGCCAGATTGTTAGCGGGACGTGGATTCAAGCACATCTTGTAGCTGAATGGTTCGTCCGCGCTGTGGGCTAACCGAGACCATACTGACTGGCGTCTCCAGGAGTTCTTCCAGGCGCTTGAGATAGGCTTTGGCTTCGGCGGGCAGCTCTTCATAGGTATTGATATTGGTGGTGCTGGTCTGCCAGCCAGGGATCTCTTCGTAGATGGGTTCGCAGGCGGCCAGGTCGTTGAGTGTCGCAGGAGGGGTATGGATAATTTGCCCGCGTAAGTTATAGGCGGTGCAGATTTTGATGATGGGGAACGTATCCAGGACATCGAGCTTGGTAATAATGGCTGAGTCCAGGCTGTTGAGTTGCGCAACGTAGCGCCCGGCAACGGAGTCGAACCAGCCACAGCGCCGGGCGCGCCCTGAGCGTGTGCCATACTCATGGCCGCGTTCGCGCAGAATCTGGCCGATATCGTCAAAGAGACCGGTTGGCAGCGGCCCGCTACCAATACGCGTGGTATAGGCTTTGTAGATCCCGATGATGCGATCAATAGAGCGAGGTGGTAGCCCGGCGCCAACGGTGGCGTTTGCTGCCATGGTGGAGGAGAAGGAGACGAAGGGGTAGGTGCCAAAGTCGACATCAAGGAGTGCGCCTTGCGCGCCCTCCAGTAGAATAATCTTCTGCGCTTCCAGCGCTTCCCGGAGCATCTGTTGCGTGTCGGCTATGTGGGCATAGAGGCGCTGGCCATAGGCAAAATATTCTCCGTGAATTTCTTCCAGTGAGAGGGGAGGCTGACCGTAGATCTGAGTGATCATGCGGTTCTTCTGCTGAAGAATAGTCGCAAGCTTGGCGCGGAAGGCGTCGACATCCAGCAGATCGGCCATGCGGATACCATTGCGAGCATGTTTGTCGACGTAGGCGGGTCCCATGCCACGATAGGTGTTGTCAACAACCTCGCTGCCGCGAGCCTCTTCCTCCAGGCGATCAAGCACAAAATGATAGGGCATAACCAGGTGGGCGCGCTCGCTAATGTAGAGGCGAGAAATATCTATGCCCTGGCTTTGTAGGGTCTCCATTTCCTGGATTAAGGCCTTGGGATCGACGACCACGCCATTGCCAATGATACAGGTCGCGTTGGGGTAGAGAATGCCGGAAGGCACAATCTGGAAGGAAAACTCGCCTTTCTCATGAACCACGCGGTGACCTGCATTGGTTCCTCCCTGGTAACGCACGACAAAATCGGCCTTCATCGAAAGTTCATCAATGATCTTGCCTTTGCCTTCGTCTCCCCATTGTGCTCCAATAATTGCAACTGCCACCATAGTGATGTTTCCTCTTTGCTTTCTTTGAGTCTCTCGCAAACAAAAACTGGTATGCGCAACGCTTGCCCGTGTTACCTTACATTACGCCTCCAGTGACTGTCAATAGCCATCAGGGTTGTCCCTGAATATAGCTGAGCAAGAGTTGGTCAGTAAGCTCTTCAATCGGGGCGCGGTCGTCGGTGAAGACGACTCCATTGCCTGGCTGCCCTTTTTGGACGACGGGCAGGACTTCATTGGCGACCTGTCCTAGCGTGGTAGATGGATCGACTTGAGAGAGCTGTGCTCGAAACGTCTCCATTGAGGTGGGTTGCATCGTTGCCATGACGACCGTGTTGAATGTATTTGGTACATTGAACACATACACGCTTGGGTATACCGTGCTCATAGTTGCTACAATAGATTGTACCAGACGATAGTCGGTCTGTGTATGCCCTGTGTTTAATGTGACGACTCCCTGGGGAGAGAGATGGCTGCGCACCTGGCTGAAGAACTCTTTGGTGGTAAGCTGAAAGGGAATATAGGGCTGCTGGAAGGCGTCGATGACGACTTCATCATAGGTCTCGTGCGTGGTGGCAATATAGGGCCGCCCATCTTGCACATGCACATGCAGATTGGGTTCATTCATGTCGAAATATTTACGTCCCACGTCTACGATCGCGGGGTCAATCTCAACGCCATCAATGGGGACCGGGCCATACACCTGAGTAAACTGGTGCGCGATGGTCCCGCCAGCCAGGCCAACAATGCCTACGCGATGCAATTTATCAGGCGTAAAACCCTTATTGAAGTAGGGGGCAGCGAGAAAATAGTCCCAGTACCATCCGGTCAGAACGTGCGTCTTATCGGGATAATAGACCGAGTGAATGGCCTGTCCTTCGTTGAGAATGAGCTGGCGTGTGCCATCTGGCTGCTGAACAACCTGGATATAGTTGTACAGTGACTCCTGGTGGTAGATCAGGTTAGGAATTTGCTTCAAGGGTCCCAACTGCATCAGCAGCGTCCCGATCAGGGTGGCTTGTATGATTACCGCCAGGGGGCGCCAGAGGGGACGGGGCTGCATCTGCCAGAGGCCCCAGAGCGAGGCGGCAAAGAGCAGTGCGGCAAAGATCAGGAAGGTGCGGCGCACACCAAAGGTAGGAATAAGCCAGAGCACAGGCAAGAAGGAACCCAGGATGCTGCCGCAGGTCGAGATGGCATAGAGGGAGCCACTGATGCGCCCGCTACGTTTGACATCACTGGTGACCAGGCGGATAGCAAGCGGTGAGACGAGGCCCAGCAGGGTCACAGGAATGGCAAAGAGCAAGACGGTTCCCAGGAGCGAGCCGAGGAAGGCGCTGACGGAGATATGCTCAATAGCGTCAACCGACCATGAGAGCACGCTCTGGCTGATAAAGGGAATCAAGGCCGTGGCGACCGCGGCGCTGCCGGTAATCAGGCAGAGTACGCGCTCAGAGGGATAGCGGTCAGCCACGCGCCCACCCAGGAAATACCCGGTGGTGAGATAGATCAAGATCAGCCCGATCAGGACCGCCCAGATATAGAGCGAACTGCCAAAATATGCTCCCAGGAGACGCGATGCGCACATCTCCAGCCCCAGGCTGGTCATGCCGCTGATAAAGACCAGGATGATAAAAAAGGACCTTTTCAAACTGCTGCTACCTTTTCCTTCTATGCTGCTTACTTCTTCTCCGAAAACCCTGAGCGTTTATCCCCGAATGGGGTTGAGTTTCGGAATAAGATCTTACTATGCCGCAGGTGGATTGGCGAACTGAAATGTACTGAGCATAGGAGCGAAGGCCTGGCCATTAAGGGCATCAAACAGGTCGTCCTGTGCTTGCTGTTCAATAATATAATTTTTGCCATTGTGATTGGTAGAGTAGACAACCACGCGTTCGCGCGCGGCTGGATTCTGATCTGATTGATAATAGGCTATCGCCTGGACCCAGGTCTCGCCGCCAATGGTGGTCGCGCTAATGCTCGACGGTGGCGTATACCCCGCCTTGGCACCAAAATTGGTCTGGAGATCGGCGCCAGCCATGTCACTGGCCGAAGACGTTGTAGCCTGAGCCGACTTATAAGACGTGAACTGATCTGGCGCCCCTGGATTGGTGAACTGTATGCCTGCTGCATTGGCGGCGGGAGTGACAGACCAGCCCGCGGGGTACTGGGTCGCGAAGCTAAAGGCTTTACACTGCGCATCGCACCAGGCAAAGCCCGGGTTGGGCGGCGGTGTGACCGTTACCGCAGGCGTGGGACTGGGCATCGGGCTGGGTGTAGGGGACGGTTTGGGCGTCGGGGTGGGCGCCTTTGTCGCCGTCGCTGTTACCTGTGCGCTTGGACCTGTGTGCGTGCCCTGGTTGGCAAAAACGGCTATAAGCCCAACAATACAGACAAGTACCAGTCCCGCGCAGGCCAGGGCGATAAACAGTGGTGTATTGCTGTTACCCGTGCGTGGGGGCAGCGCTGGCGTTGGATTGAACTGCGTCTGATTCCCATAGGAACCGCCACTACGCTGCTCTGAATAGCCTCCGGGACTGCTCGCCCTCCCTAAATAGGTAGAGTTTTGCTGGCGAAACTGAGATGGGTGAGAGCCTGGATAGGGCTGAGTAGGGTTTGGGGCTGCTGGCTGCCCACTTAAGAACATTGGTGTGTGGGGAACGGGCTGTTGGTACTCCTGCCCCGGAAGCGCTGACATGGCTTCCGTGGCATCGCGATAGAAGCCCGTCTGCTGCTGTTGTCCTGGAGATGGTAGCGCTCCGGTTCCAGGGGGATATGGAATGCCGGATTCAGAGGCTGAATTCGGTGTTGATGGTAGTGGTGTGGGCCGTAGACCGGACTGCGAGAGTAATCCCGAACGCAACGGTTGGGAGGGGTTTGATTCAAATGGCAGTTGTGTGTGGTAGGTATCATAGTTTGCATTTGAGGGATTGGAATTTGTCAATCTTGTCGCGCTGGACCTCACTGCTGCCCCGCACTGTCCACAATAGACCTCCTCCTGGCTTACCTCATTGCCACACCTGGAACATCTCATGATGATATCCTCGCTCCTGGAATTCTCTGAATTTGGACCGGGTATTCTTGGCGCTCATTATAGCGTATTTGCTTTCATCTGTACAATGGCATTGCTGCTAGCAACAAAACTGTGCTGGATATGCTAGACTATAGAGCAGTTCCCCCGTTCTTTGTGTAAGACGCTTTTTGTGGTCTTATTTCTGTTTGCTATCTAAATACAGCTTACTTGCAAGGTTTATGATGAAGGACGCGAAGACTGTATGATGTTATTTATTTGTTGATGAGGGAAAGATGCAATGCACACCCCATGGGGAAAAGCCCAGACAAAACAGCAGCTTGATGAGGGCGTATACTGGGTTACAACGGCGATACATGGTGGTCTCCTGATAGAGAAGGAGCGTGCCCAAGCGTTGCTCAGTACCAGGGCATGTCGTATTGGGATGCCCTGGAATGACTTTCTCGCTTTCGAGCAAGAGCATGCCATGATGGTGGTGTTTTATGAGCAGCCCCAGCTCTATCCCTGGATTGAAGAAGAGCTCAGCGTAAAGCTGGCTGAAGACGCCTTACGCCTGCGTTATCCAGACTATTTTGTAGGCGAGAAGGCCATAAAGAAGCTCTATCTGAATGAAGACGCCTCCCACTGAATGGTATTTTTGAAGGCGGCGAACGAGGCCCGGGCATGCGTGTAGCATTCTTCCGAGGTGAGCATGGCGTTCCCAACCTGTATGCGAAGGTTGGGGACCGCCAACGGGCTTGTTTTGGCGCAGTCATGATCTGGCGCTTGCACAGCATAGCCGCTTTTAAGTGCCCAGTCGAGATAGAAAATGCAATTGGTCATGGCTTGCAACGCGCTTTGAAAGTTGGTTGGACAGAGACGGTACTGGCAACTATCATTGAGATTATAAATGATGAGATCTAGTTCCTGATACAAGGACATTCGAATGTCCTCAAGCATGCCTTTCTCGGTCTTGATATAGTCAAGCACATTCCAGCGGGTCTGGAATGCGAGCCAGTAGACCATCAATTGCATAGCGTGAAACTCGTTAGGCTGCTCTTTGGCTGCATATTTCTCGTCTCGCTCCTGCTTCTCAGCCAGACCCGCAAAGAGGCCAGGTAGTGGCTCGTCTTTTCGCTTACGCACCCCCAGTCCCTTCTTAAACTCAATGATGGCGGGTCTCTGGCTTACAGATCCGCCCTGTTCCAGGCGTTGCATGCGTACCTGGTCGAACTCGCCGACCAACCCTACATGGCCTCCCCAATCTGTATGGCCCTCGAAGGTATGCCTGGTTGAGAGCAGTTTTAGCTGGAAGCGTTCCGATGTTGCCAGAACGGTGGCGCCAGTGATCGCGAGTTCGCGTTGATAGAGTAAAAGGGGATGGATGATAAGTGTATAGAAGCGCCCTTCATGCGCGCAAAGCTCTGCATAAAACATGGCCAGGCGGAGCTTGCCCGCTGCCTGTAGCGCGCTGAGCGCCTCGGTATGGAGAAAATCAACGAGTTCGGAGGGGTGGGTGAGGAGGGAGGCCTGTTGCTCTTCGGAGAGTGTGCCTTTGGGTTCATGGAGCAGGTTGATGAGTGTATGGAGAAGGGTACCAACCAGGCGGGGATCAGGTTCGCCACCTGAAAAAAGGCCTTGCTGGCGGACCATGGTAAACTGCCTAGGCTCTTTAGGCCGCCGTTTACGCCGTTGTTCGAGGGAGCAGCAAGGACACTCCAGGTAAGAGGCCAGGGTTGAGTAGCTGACGGGATTGAGAACGAAGGGATTGCGGATATGTTGGATCTTAAACAAATCCGCATAATTGAGACTTACATATTGTGGAATAGGCTGCGTTGCAGCCTGAGAAGCCGTGAGAATGCTTAGTGTATTGGTAGTGTGCTTCATGCCTCGCCCAGTAGAATCTAGAGGGACGATACCTACACTACAATATATTTCTCATATATATTGTATACATTTATTTATTCAGTTTGTCAACCATCTCAAATAGATAGTGCAAGAAAAAAATATGAGATTCTAATACATGAAATCGCGAAATTCTAGAGAAATTGTGCTGTAAAGGCTTTTGAGCGTCCGAGCTCTCTGCTTTTGTTGTGGGCCCATCGTTTTTTTGAGGTAATGATGTCCTTGACAACGATATAGCCAGGATCGCCAGGAGCTTCTTTGCTAAGCAGTTCGTTACCATGACTGGCTACCTCAGTGATAGAAGGGACCTGTTCCAGGCCTACTAATCGAGTCTCCATAGGCAAGCGTCTCCCTTTTTGCTTTTCATCCTTTATTTATGGTACGGGAGACAGCTTAAGAACGAATACTTCAAAGGCAACGTCGCACTCCATAAGGCCTCCCAGGTATTGTATACTGGAAAAACGTTTGCCTGTCATCGATGCAGGCATCTGTGTCATGCCCACATAGTATTTTGTTAGAGGGAGATCTTTATATGATCGTTGATATGCCTCTCGCGGAACTTGAGCAGTACCGTCCCGCGCTCACCGCCTCAGCCGATTTTGATGCCTTCTGGCAGGCGGCGCGGGCCGAAAGCGATGCACGGCCCCTGGATGCCCAGTTTGAAGTCCAGCCCTATGTCGTCGACCGGGTAACGGTCTATGATGTGCGTTACAACGCGTATGATGAGCGGACGCGTGTCGCGGGATGGTACATTGTGCCGAACGAAGGCTATCGCCTGGAGAAAGATGGCAAAATCCCGACGATTGTGCAGTATCATGGGTATTCTGGCGGCCGGGGACATATCGCGTCATATCTGCACTGGGCCTTACAGGGCTACGCGGTATTGACGGTCGATACGCGTGGCCAGGACGGCCAGACGCCCGATAACTACCCCTATTCTGGCGGTGGCTTCGTTGGTTTTATGACCAAGGGTCTCAGCGATCCACGTGAGTACTACTACCGGCATGCATATATCGATTGTATGCGTGCTATTGATGTTGTGCGTTCGCTCCCCGAGACTGGTGACATTATCATCACGGGTGGAAGTCAGGGGGGAGGCCTGACCCTGGCGGTGGCGGCGCTGGCTCAGAACAAAGGGATTGTCGCGGCTATGCCCGATGTGCCTTTCCTCTGCCACTTCCATCGCTCCATCGAGGTGTTCGGCGCGGGCCCCTATCACGAACTTGTGGACCTCTGGAAGCGGCGCCCCCACACGGTCGAAGCGAGTTATCAAACATTGAGCTATTTCGATGGGATGAACTTTGCGCCGCGCATCACCTGCCCGGTCCTACTCTCCATTGCTTTGCTGGATACGATCTGCCCCCCCTCAAGCGGGTTCGCCGTCTATAACCATCTTGGTGGTGAGAAAGAGCTCAAAGTCTACCCGTTTAATGGCCATGAGGGTGGGAGCGTCATTCACGATGAAGAGAAATATCGCTTTGCGCGCAAGATGTTCCAGCTCGCATAAGCATGCTTTGTTATTGGAAAATGATCTCCAGGCGTTGCAGGCCCTCGCGCTCATAGTGAAAATAGCCTAGCAGCTTCTCGTTCGCCAACTCCTGGGCCTGGTTGAAGGGTCCGCAGACAATCAGCCAGGCCCAGGGAATGCCCTGTTCAGCGTTGACGCGGCGCATGTTGTCGCTATCCGTACTGCTGGCCTGAGCATAGCCTGTTGGGTGACTGTGGTAGACCCCAATGAGTCGTCCCGGATGGCTCATCTCTACTGTTAAGAGTTCCTGAGGGTCAAACTCGAAGTAGACAGGCGAGTTTGCGGTATTGGCCAGAGGATGCGCGTGTTCTATACACCAGTTGCCCTCCTCATCCATGATCCCCAGGAGGGCACCACAGGCTTCAATATGCGCGCGCTGATACACATCTTTATGTATCTCCTCCCGAGCCTCCTGGCTGAGGATGATATGGGTATGGGAAGAACGTTGCTGCTTTTTCATGATGGTGTTGATTCTACTACTTTTCTAATAGCAAATGCTGCATAGCGAGCGCATATCCGTTTGATGAAAGCTTTGTCCTTTTAAAGGCAATAACACAGATACTATAGCATATCGACCAAGCGTTGATTGCTGCCTTGCGGGACTCGATGCTACAATGTTCGCACAGGAACCCTCAAAGGGAAAGAGAGGATAGAAAATATTTATGCCGCTTACCGAGAAAAAGCTAAGGGCTGCGATTAAGCGTATGGCTCAAGCGATGGAGGGACCGCGCCGTCAACTCCAACCCATTCTGCATGCTCCGGCTACTGGCCCAATGACGCTGCCTCCCCCTCCAGATGATGCGGCGTGGCAACCTTTAGAACTCGGCCAGGTGTGGGGACGTAAACACGCGACAACCTGGCTACAGATCTCCGTGCATGCTCCTGACTCGTGGCAAGGCCAGGCCCTCGTGCTACAGTTGCATTGGCCGCAGTCGGAGGATGATGCTCTGTTACTGCGCCTCGAAGCGACGGTCTTTCTTGATGGTCAGGCCATCGGCGCCCTTGACTGGCGCCACCGGCAATTGCTGCTGCCTGAGCAGGTGGGTGATGGGCAAGAGCACCAGCTCACGATCCAGGTCTATACCTATATCCCGCTGCTTTTTGAGGGCTTGACGTTGCATGCGCGCAACGAAACAGTATGGCAACTCTATCATACGATGCACACAGTCTTTGAAGCGGCACTGTCGCTTGACGAAAATGACCTTGTGCGCCACACCTTCATTGAACGCTTAAATCAGGTGCATACGCTGCTTGATCTTCGCGAAGGGTATGCGAGTGCGCGCTTCATTCAATCGGCTCAAGATGCCTTGAAGCTTCTCCAGGAGCAACTCGCGGACGGCTTGAACGCGGGGACGCGCCCCCATATGATTGTTACGGGACACGCGCACCTGGACCTGGCCTGGCAATGGCCGTACTGGCGCTCGCACCAGAAGATCTCCCATACGCTCGCTAATGTGCTGAGCTTGATGGAGCGCTATCCCGATTACTATTATGCCCATAGCCAGCCCCAGGCGCTGCAATGGGTCAAAGAAGACCTGCCTGAACTTTATGAGCGGGTGAAGCAGCGTATTGCGGAGGGGCGGATCGAGCTGGTGGGCGCCATGTGGGTCGAGGCCGATTGTAACCTGACTTCGGGCGAATCGCTGGTACGCCAGGTGCTGCACGGCATGCGCTTTATGGAAGCGGAATTTGGTTATGCGCCACGCTATATCTGGCTGCCGGATGTCTTTGGCTATAGCGCGGCTATGCCACAGATCATGCGCGGCTGTGATATCCCGGTCTTTATGACCACAAAGATCAGCTGGAACCAATTTAACCGTATGCCATGCGATACCTTCCGCTGGCGCGGTATCGATGGGACAGAAGTGTTGACGCACTTTGTGACCGCGCCCGACGTCTCAACGGTCAGCACCTACTATACCTATAATGGTCCCTTCCGCGCCTCGGATATCTGGGGGACCTGGAAGAATTATCGCCAGCAGCAGATCAATGATGAACTGCTCTACCTCTGTGGTTGGGGTGATGGTGGCGGTGGTCCCGAAGAGCATCAGCTTGAGCGCTCGCTTGTACTTCGTGACTTGCCAGGCTTCCCCACGGTGGAGATGGGACGCGTGGATCGCTACTTCGATAATCTCTATGAGCGTGTCTGGGAGCATCCCGAATTGCCAAATTGGGTGGGCGAGCTCTACCTGGAGTATCACCGGGGAACCTATACCTCGCAGGCACGCACCAAGCAGGGCAATCGCCGGGCTGAACTCTATCTGCGCGAGGTTGAACTGCTCAATGCCTGGGGAAGCCTCTATGGCATGCAAACGCGCCAGGAGCGCGTGAATGAGGCCTGGAAGCTGGTGCTACTGAATCAGTTCCATGATGTCCTGCCTGGCTCGTCGATTGCCGAGGTCTATGAGGACGCCTTGCGCCTCTATCAGGAGGCGCATGCGATTGCCTCCGAGGTACGCGACGAGGCTATCACATGCCTGGCCAGTTCCCTGGGCTGGAGGGCGGCACAACCAGGCTTACTGAATACGCTTCCCTGGGAGCGCACCGATCCCGTCCAGATCGCGCTGACTGCTGTCGATGCGGAGACGCTGCCAGAGGGGCAGCAGGTGGAAGACTGGGAAGGCCAGAAGTATCTCTTACTCGATACGGTTAAGGTCCCTTCAATGGGCTTTGCCACGCTTGAGGCCGCTGAAACTGGGGCATCGGAGAGCGCCTGCCGGGCTTCTGTGGATGCCAATGGCCAGATTACCCTCCAGAACGCCTACTATGAGCTGAACTTGACGACAAACGGCGAGATTGAGCGCCTCTATGATAAACTGGCTGAGCGCGATGTGCTGGCGCCGGGGCAAACGGGCAATCAGTTGATTGCGTTTGAGGATCGTCCCTTGAACTTTGATGCCTGGGATATCGATCTCTTCTATGAAGAGAAGCCTTATCCCTTGTTGGAGGCGGCGAGCGTGCGCGTGATCGAGGAGGGTCCCATCCGGGCGACGGTTGAGGTGGTGCGCCCCTTCATGGCCTCACGTGTCACCCAGCGCATCTCTCTCTGGCGTCACTCGGCGCGTATCGATTTCGTGACAGAGATTGATTGGCATGAACACCAGACCGTCCTGAAAGCCGCCTTCCCCGTAGCGATTAACAGTGCCCAGGCGACGTATGAGATTCAGTTTGGGCATATTCAGCGACCGACGCATCGCAATACTTCGTGGGATATGGCGCGCTTCGAGGTCTGCGCCCATCGCTGGATTGATCTCAGCGAGAGTGGCTATGGCGTAAGCCTGCTAAACGATAGCAAGTATGGCCATGATGTGCATGATAATGTCATGCGCCTGACGCTCTTGAAATCTGGCGTCAGTCCAGATCCAGAGGCTGACCAGGGGCTGCATCGCTTCACCTATAGCCTCTTGCCACACCAGGGAGATTGGCGCGAAGCGGGTGTGGAGCGCCGTGCGTATGAGCTAAATGTTCCGGTGCTGCTGGTGCAGGGGACGACCCAGACCACTGCTGCCAGAGCAACGCCGTCGGCTTCATTCTTGCAAACCGACTGTCCGCATATTATTGTGGAGACGGTCAAACCTGCCGAGGATGGCGATGGTCTCATTGTGCGTCTTTATGAAGCGCACAATCGGCGTGGAAAGGCCACTTTGCGCTTTGCCTCATCCATCGTCTCCGCGCAGGAGTGTAATCTGCTGGAGAAGCCACAGGGAGAGGCACAGTATGAAGGCAAGGCCCTGTCCTTCGCCGTGCGCCCCTTCGAGATTAAAACCTTCCGCGTCCATCTGGCCTCCCCCGAGGCATAGACCTGGTGGAATTTAACGACCAGGATCAGTAGTATTGTAGGGTCCATGCTGGCATGGACTCCGAGCGCAGCGACTCCCCAAAGGCTGGGGATCGGCCTGCGGGCCTCGGAGTCCATGCCAGCATGGACCCTACAGGAATTGTTTTGTGGTATAGGTGCGCAGGTCGGCGATGGTGGAGACCGTGATGGTTGGTGTAAAGCCATCGGGTGGGTTGGCATGTGCATACTTGCCTTGCTGGACGAAGACGGTCGTCAGGCGCTGGCCTAGAAAGGCCTTCGTTTCATGCAGAATCTGGGGTTTATCATCGATCATCACAAAGTGGTCCGCTGGGTAGCGCGCAATGATTTCGTCGAGGTGCCTCTGTTTATGCCCATAGATGAGGACGCGTCCCTCGACGGCCTGGGCCAGCCCGCTCTGGTGGATCTTATTATCTTGAAACACCTGGTCGCCATCTGAGACGATGACCGTTGTTCCCAGGGAGCCCAGATGGGCCAGCGTCTCCAACGTATGAGGATAGAGCCGCTCGTCAAAGGGATAGTCGTCAAATATGGCATGTGCGCGTTTATAGGTTTTGGCGTTCATCTCTGTAAGAGGTGTCTCTTCACGCAGGCGCTCCAGTGTAAGCGGGATATCAACGACGCTCTTCTCCGCGCGCACCTCTTCATAGACTTCCCAGAAACGTGTGTTGAGCTTCTCGCCGAGAAGATTTTGTAGCTGATCAAAAAGATCTTGTTTGACTCTATCATTATCAATGAGGGTATTATCGACATCTATCCAGAATGTAAGTGTAGACATAGGAATCTCTTTCGTTTCTTATAGTTGTTATGGTATTAATACGTGTATTGCACAATCGGTAATCTGCTTTTGCGCCTACGGCGCTCAGGAGGGATGGGTATGTGGCACGGCATTTGCCGTACTACATACCCATCCCTCCTCCCTCCGGTGAGCTTGCGAGCCGGGACAGAAAGGAATGGCCTTTGAGATGCTCTGTTACGATGAGCGACCAGGCTAATCACTCGCCTTTCTCTGATGTATGCAAAACTAGGTTCCAAGAAATATGGCGGAACATAGCATTTTCCAGCATTGTAGAACAGTTTTTTAGCCATAAACCAAGTCCCTATGAGAACTTGATAGGTTGAACATCGTACTTCAATCACATTATCTCACTGGCCAAATGTTACGTAAAGGGGGCAAGACATCGACTCACATGATACTTGACACACCTCGCCACGGATGGTGGAACTCCCTCACCATGCGTAGTGCGAATTGAATATTCACCTTGATAGTTTTGTGCTGCTTTTGTTAGTACGTGTGATTCCTTTGCTTGCGTTCTTCGTATTGCTGGCGTAAATCGAGCCCGACAAGCGCTTGGATCACCTCTTCATAGGTGTGCTGGGTTCGGGGAATACATGCATAGACCCCATATTCCAGCTGCGCTTTTTGCAAACGCTGCACTTCTTGGCGATCGCTTTCAACAGGTCTAAAGATTGGATAATAGCAGGGTAAAGGTTCCATATCTTTGATCTTCCTCTGTCTTATGCTTCAACGGCCACAGCTCTTTTACGAAGGAAATCAGCCATGCTACAAACGACTCTGAGTACTTTTCTTCTTCGATTTTATAGGCCACGCCGCAATTTTCCTTTCATGTATCTCAGCCGCTGTCAAGGGTGCGAATTGAGCCAAGCGGTCGTGCCATCCAAAGAAGGCAACTCCTCTTCAATGGGTAATGGAATCGCTGGGAGTGTCATCGGCTGCCCCTCGCTTTGAAAGCGGTGGCGATGAAGGTTGATTTCTTTGGACATGTGTCTCTCTCCAATTGGGAGATAGCCAGCCCGATCAACACGGGCAGACTACCTTCGCGATAGGTCCCGCTTTAGATCAGGTTGATGCGATAGCAATGGTGTCCTGTGGAGAAGACAGCGGGCACGATGTGTGCCCGCTGTCTTCTCCACAACTAGCGCAGGGATCTGAAGCCCGCGCGAACCTCTTCTGCTAAGAGTTGCGGCTGTTCCCAGGCCGCAAAGTGCCCGCCTTTGTCAAGCGCGTTGTAATGGACCAGTTTGGGAAATGCCCGCTCGGCCCAACTGCGCGGGGCCTGATAGAGCTCGTCAGGAAAGACGCTCACGGCAACCGGGATGGAGATGTTCTTGACGTCGAAAAAGCCGAACTTATTTTCCCGGTAGAGACGAGCCGCAGAAATAGCTGTGTTCGTCAACCAGAAGAGCGTGATGTTGTCGAGCACGTCGTCTCGTGTCAGGCCGCCGGGGTGTCCGGCAAAGGCACGTGCGATCAGCTCGTAACTGCGCGTGTCGTGGTCAATCATAAAGGCTGCCAGGCCGACGGGGGAATCCGCCAATCCGGTTAACGTTTGCGGGCGTGTCCCCATCATGACTGCGTAGCCGACGTGCTTATAGAAATAGTCCATCTGCTCATACGCGCGTCTTTCGTCGGCAGAGAGACCGGATGGCGGATTGCTGGACTGGAACACATCGAACGTCTTTGCAACGTCGGGTGGAAAAACGCCAGCCATGTTGGTATGAATGCCGAGCAGCTCCGGAGGCGCCTGCACAGCCATGAGTTCTGTGATAATCGCCCCCCAATCGCCGCCCTGCGCCACAAATTGCGTGTATCCAAGGCGCTTCATCAGCTCTACCCAGGCACGTGCGATGCGGTCGGGGCCCCAGCCGGTCGTGGTCGGCTTGCCTGAAAAACCGTAGCCAGGCATCGACGGGATCACCAGATGGAAAGCGTCCAATGCGCTGCCGCCATGGGCCGTGGGATTGGTCAGCGGCTCGACAATCTTGAGCTGCTCGACGACTGAGCCGGGCCATCCGTGCGTGACGATGAGCGGCAACGCATCTGCATGCTTGGAGCGAACGTGAATGAAGTGAATGTCGAGCCCATCGATCTCGGTGATGAACTGCGGCAGGGCGTTCAGCTTCGCCTCGACCTTGCGCCAGTCGTACTCCGACGCCCAGTAGCGTGCGAGTTCCTGAATCGTCGCGAGCTGCACACCCTGCGACTGGTCTGCGACGGTCTCCTTCTCGGGCCAACGCGTGGCCACGATGCGCTGGCGCAGATCGACGAGCGCTTCTTCGGGAATGTCGATGTGGAAGGGACGAATGGCAAACTGAGTCTGTGTCGTTGTATTAATTTGGGTGTCCATAAGAGTTCTCCTGTGTGTTGATACATTTCAGATGAGTCACTTGACGGGTCAGTTTCCGATCTCTCGAACGTCTCCGTTTAACGACAACCGGAGTATACTGGAATGAAAAGGGAAAATCATGGCGAGAAAGAGCTATTCTCAGGGGGCAATGACCGCTGAAAACCGACACGAAAGTGCTAGCGATCGCTGTCCACTGAAGCAAATACGCGGCGGTACAACTCATCAGGAGAACGACGCGAGAGCGACAAGGCGCAGGGATCACCTCCCTGTGTGGCGGCAAAGCGTTTTCGCAAAAGGTTGACCTGCTGGCGACAACAAGCAAAGGAGATGCAAGAAAGGAAGAACCATCATGGACAATAAAAACCATGGGCACCACAGCAACGCACCTGACCCCATCATAGGCTCACTGCTTGCGACAAAATTCCTTCCCCCGACATCTTCCCACGAGATCATTCCTCGCCCTCGTCTCCTGGCTCTGCTCAATGCTGGCCTCCACCGACGCGTCATGCTCATCTCCGCTGCTGCAGGCTCTGGAAAGACCACGCTGCTTGCCAACTGGGTTCGTTCGTTTGCGCCAGGCCATCCGCCCGTGGCCTGGGTGTCGCTTGACGCGGGCGACAATGTTCCCTTGAAGTTTTGGACCTATGTGCTGACGGCACTGGAGCAGTGCCAACCTGGACTCTCGCTGCTTCCCTTTGCTGCCCTGCAAGTTGCTTTCCTGGACGATACCCCGCAACCTTCCTGGCAAGCAATGCTCACAGAGCTGATCAATGGCGTTGCCCGGCAAAGCGAACCCCTGGTGCTGGTGCTGGATAATTATGAGGAGATTACGGAGCCAGCGATCCATGCCCTGCTTGCCTCGTTGCTCAAGCGCCTACCCCCCACCCTGTGTGTGGTGCTGGTGACACGGACTGACCCTCCTTTTTCTCTTGTTCGGCTACGCGCTCAGGCACAGATCCTGGAATTACGCACCGAGCAGTTGCGTGCAACCAGAGAGGAAATGACCGCTTTTCTCCACAACGTGATGGATCTTCGACTATCCGAGCAGAACATCCAGGACGTGGACACACGCCTCCAGGGCTGGTGGGCGGGCCTGCAAATGGCAGCGCTCGCCTTCAAGGCAAAGGCACCTCCAAAAGGTCTGCTGCAAGCGCCCCTGGGAACCCAGCCCGTCCTTTTCGAGTACCTGGTGCAGGAAGTGCTGAACCGCCAACCAGAGCAGGTGCAGAGCTTTCTCTTGCGCACGTCCATCCTCCCCTACCTGTGTAACTCCCTGTGTAATGCGGTCCTGAAGCAGCAAGATAGTCAGTGCTTCCTGGAGGAATTAGAGCGGTCCAATCTCTTTCTCAATCCCCTGGATGAGGAGCACCAATGGTATGCCTACCACCCCCTCTGGGCCTCGGCCTTGCGTTATCAGTTGGAGCAGACTGCTCCCACCGAGGTGCCGCTGCTACATCTGCGAGCCAGTCAGTGGTATTGGTATGGGGCCCGTCCGATGCCCAGCGAAGCGATCCAGCACGCGTTGCAGGCGCACGAGTGGTCCTGGGCCGCGTGGCTTCTGGAACAGATCCCCAGTCAGCACATCTGGGGTCGCTGCAAAGACCCGTTGCTCCTATCCTGGATTGAGCAGCTTCCCAGCGAGGTCGTGCGTGAGCGCCCTCGTTTATGCCTGGCCTCGGCCCAGAGCCTGTTCTGGAGCGCTCCGCCAGTGGTCACCGAACGCTGGGTGCGCGATGCCAGAAACGCCTGGACACATGTCCATCAGCGGGAAGCACAGACCGGCAGCGTGCGAGGCAGACACGAACCAGAAGCACCAACCTCTCTGTTGGGGGAAATCGCAGCATTACAGGCTACAATTGCGGGTCTCTGTCATGGGGATGCAGGAGCAACGCATGCTTTCTGTCAGGACGCGCTGACCCATCTGGAGGAGCACCAATGGGCAGCACAGCTTCAGGTGACATTTGCCCAGGCTCGGGCGAGCTTCTCTCAGGGGGATTTCGAGCGTGCGATGCAGTACGTGCAGACAGGATGGGGACGGAGCAAAGCGGAGGGAGATCATGTGCTCGAGAATCTCTACTTGTGCGAGGCAACACAGGAGCTAACGATGGCGGGGAAACTGCACCAGGCATGGCAATGGAGCCAGCAGGCGATCAACGCGCTCCAAACCCTGGAGGGGCACCAGTCGGCTCTGCTCTGCTGGCCCTATACGCTCCAGGCCGGAATCTTGCACGAGTGGGACAGGTTAGAAGAAGCCCAACACCTGGCCGAACAGGCGATCCAGCTGGGCGAACAGACCGAAATCCTGGCGTTTTTACCCCTCACATATACAGTGTTGTTGCGAATTGCCCTCTCGCAAGGGAGATGGGAGGAGGCCCAAAAAGTCTCTCAACAGCTGGAATACGTTTGGCGAATCATTTCTTCGCCGTATCGCGCAGCGCTCTGGGATTGTGTCGATCAGATGCGTTTCTGGCTGGCAGGTAGCGAGCTGGAACAGGCACGACGCTGGGTGAGTGATCTGGAGCGGGAAGCGCCGCTGGCCTCCCCTCTGGCGCAGGAGCGCCAGAGCGTTGCATTCGTCCGCCTGCTGCTGGCCGAATCCCAACCAGAGCATGCCTTGCACCTGCTTCTCCCCCTCGTAAAACGGGCAACGGCCGCGCAGCGGTGGTACCATGTGCTGGAAATGTGGCTCTTGCAGGCGCAGGCGTATCACCTGCAGCAGCACCAGCAAGAAGCCCTGGCGCGGCTTTCTCAGGCTGTGCATCTGGGCGCAGCAGAAGGCTACATCCGTCGCTTTGTGGACGAAGGACCACTCATGGCTGGTTTGCTCTCCCAACTTAGAGAACATGGGCCCCAGGAGAAAGATCTCCCGTATCTGGAGAGGCTGGTGCGTGCGTCCAGCCAGCAGCCGGAGACCCAACCACCCCGTCTGGAAAGCGAGCCATCCCCGATATTGCTGGAGCCGTTAAGCGCGCGGGAACAGGACGTGTTACGCCTGCTCGCACGTGGTGCCTCGAACCGGAAGATTGCGGAAACATTGGTGCTTGCCATCGACACGGTGAAGCATCATGTCAGCAATATCCTCACCAAACTCGACGTTACCAATCGCACCCAGGCGGTGGCACAAGCGCGGATGCTTGGCCTTCTTGCCAATGGGAACTGAAGTTCTTCCGACTCAAGCGCGTTCAGCATCCTTCTTGTCATCCAGGATATCGCGCGATACACTGAAGAACAAGGGGAACGCAATCAAGCGATCAAGGCACGCTCTCTTTCGCTACAAAACGCCATGGTTTTTGGAACTATTCTACTACGAAAATGTAATAATGTGGTGTGTAGATGACAGCTTTTGGCGCGCGAAATTGTTTTCATAAGAGCTGGTTGCTGCTATGATAAGCTGAGCATAGGAATCTGCACGAGGTTTGGAAGCATGAAGGTCATCTTTCGCAGTAAAGATTTTGCCAGCATTGATGGTGCTGGCCTGGGTTTTAACCATCGTCGCCCGATGACCGCGCCCTGGCACTACCAGGGACGTGTGCAGCATAGGAACTGGCAAGGCGCCTATGAATGTCATTGGGAGGAGAGCCAGAAATCGGCATTGTCCTCCCAGGAACTTCTCTGGACGGTGCGCGGCGATGCGCGCCTCTTCGGGCTGGCGGCTGCCTTGAAATCAAAGGGTCTTGTTGTAGATGTAGAGCAGGATGAGTAACGCCTATGAGCAATGTACGTAGTATGTATGCAAGAGAAGAGGCCCCAAAGCGTGTTCTCTTGCTTATGTCTCCCTCAACTTATCGCGCTGGTGCGTTTTTGAGCGCTGCGCAACAGTTACAACTGGAGGTAGTTGTAGGGATCGATCTTCCTGAATCGCTGGCGGACTACTGGCATGTGCCGCTGGGGATTGATTTCTCCGATACTCCAACATCGGTGCGTACCATTACGGACTATGCGCGGGAGCACCCTATCACCGCCATACTCTCAGTGGATGATAGCGCCAGCGAGCTGGCCGCTCAAGCTTGTGCCTCCCTGGGGCTTCCTCATAACTCGCCCGGTGCGGCAGAAGCCGCGCGTGATAAACTCTTGATGCGACGCCTGATGTCGGAGGGGGGCGCACCCTGCCCGGTGTTCCGCGATTTTAGTTTGCAGGAAGCACCAGAAGAGATCGCGCAACGCGTAAGTTATCCCTGCGTATTGAAGCCACGTCGCCTCTCCGGCAGTCGCGGGGTGATACGTGCCAATAATCCAGCGGAGTTTCTCCAGGCCTTTTATCGCCTGAAGCGGATCGTCCTGAGCGAGGGATATGCAGAGGAAGAGACGACCTTCCTGGTGGAGGACTTTATTCCAGGGGTCGAGGTCGCGCTTGAAGGTATCCTGACGCATGGGGCGCTCAAAGTCCTGACACTCTTTGATAAGCCAGATCCCCTGGATGGCCCTTTCTTCGAGGAGACGATCTATACCACGCCCTCGCGTCTCTCTCAGGAGGTACAGCAAGCCATCGCAGACTGTGTCTCGACGGCTGCATCTTCATTGGGGCTGCGCCATGGGCCGGTGCATGCCGAGCTTCGCGTCAATGAATCCGGACCCTGGATGCTCGAAATTGCTGGCCGCTCGATAGGGGGCCTCTGTTCTACCATCCTTGAGTTCGGTTCAGGCATGTGCCTTGAAGAGCTGATTTTGCGGCATGCTATCGGTGAAGAAATTCAAATGCTTGAACGTGACACGCACGCGACTGGCGTGATGATGATTCCCATTCCCTCCGCGGGTATCCTCAAAGGGGTGATAGGCGTGGAAGAAGCGGCTGCTGTTCCCTTGATTACAGGCGTCGAGATCACGGCAAAGGTGCATCATCCCCTGGTGCCATTGCCAGAGGGGGCCAGTTACCTGGGGTTTATCTTTGCGCGCGGTGAAACTCCAGTCCAGGTGGAGGAGGCACTGCGGCAGGCGCATCGCTGCCTCCATTTTGAGATCCGCCGAGAGATACCAGTGCTCAGTATGCGCTAGAACGCAAGCAATTAGCGGTAGCGCAGGAAGGTGCGACGCTGCTAAAGCACGCGTCTACATACGACGCACATATTTTTTGGCGAAAAGATACCACTTATTGCTGACTTTATGATACTATAAGCCCAAGCAAAAAAGACTGATTAGTTGTCGTGTGTCCAGCTACCGTGCCTTTCTTCCTAGATTTGTAATATATCTGGCTGCCTTTGCGATATATTTCTAGTAGGAAGAATGTTTTACGGAGGATTGTTATATTTCCTGCGTTAAAGGGATATTTTTTGTACGATTTTTGTAGTATCGACCGCATTGCTATAAGTATAACCCACGCTCGTTGCGCGCTTATCTCTGGTAAGCATACACACTTCTTTGGCTTTCTCGCGTGTTGCTCTATGTATATAAGTCCTTTATAAAGCAGGTTGTAACTACTCAGTTCCTCTCTTTGCGAGGTGTTCTCAGCGTCTGCGACGCTTCGCAGGGGTTAGAGGGTGCGGTGCCAGCCTGGCACCGCACCCTCTAACCCCTGCGGGCCACGGAGTGGCGAGAAGTCCGGAGTAGATACAGCAGATCAATTGTATAGAATTCGCCAATCGACCTAAAGATACCATCTTTCAGGAGTGTGTTGGACTTTCTTGTGGATCTATGCGATACTCAGCGTTAAGCATGTCGGTTGTTATTGGAGGTTTCCATGTCCTCGTCGGTATTTAATATACAAGGACGTCAATGTCCACGCTGCGGCGCGGCATCGCCTATGAATGAGGGGCGTTGTCGAAATTGCGGATTGCTCTTTGAATCGGGACCTGCGATGGGAAATCAAGGGAACGGTGGATCACCATTTGGAAATAATTTTGCTCCTTCAATGCCAGGACTCAACCAGGGGGGGGCCCGGGTTGGGATCAACCGACAAATACCCCTGCTTCAGCGCCAGATAATCGTTCTCAGTGGGGGCAATTTGCGGCTCCTCAATGGGGTCAATCAGCCCCGGCGCAGGAACCAGCGAATAGAAATGCGCCATGGGGAGCACCTGCTAACGCTGCGCCTGGTTCAGGCACACAATGGAACCAGGCGCAGCCTCAAACAGGTTCTGGAATGCAGTGGAACCAACCCCAGGTGCCAATGGGTTCTGGACAGTGGAACCAGCCCCAAACGCCCGCTGGTTCAGGCACACAATGGGATCAGCCCCAAACATCAATGGGTTCTGGACAGTGGAACCAGCCCCAAACGCCAATGGGCTCCGGACAATGGGGACAGCCCCAGGCACCTACTGGATCAGGCATGCAGTGGGGACAGCCTCAGACTCCTAACGCTAGCACTGGGACCCAGTGGGGACAGAATGGCATGGAGAGCGCTTCTCCTTTCGCTGGGAATCAAGGCAGTGAGCGGACTACCGGGAACTCGATTCCTTTCTCGCCCGCCCTTGATCCCTTTGCGCTCTCGGAGCAGAAGAAACGTCCCCGCTGGGGTATGATTATTAGCGCAGTTGTGCTGGTATTGGTTGTGATTATCGCAAGTGTTGGCGGTGTATTCATTTTCTCACATGGGGGCAATGCCGGTACAAACAAGAGTACCGCGACAGTCAATGCGCTCAAACCATTACCCACCCCGACCGGTAAGTCATTGTTTGCCGACACGTTCGCAAATAACAACAATGGTTGGCACCTGGAAAAGGACGCCAAAGGCGCGTTTTCGGCTGCCATAAGCAACGGCGCGCTTACCCTGAACGACAACGATAATAAGCTCTTCACCGAGACACTACCCGATAGTAAGTCATATGGTGACTTCCAGTTGTTTGTGAATGCAACACTTAGCAAAGGCGATCCGAATCCACAGTCGGGCGGTGGTGGCTATGGTGTGGTTATTCGCGCCGCAGCGGCGCAAAACGGCTCATTGGCGACCTTCTATCGCCTTGAGTTGTATGGCGATGGCACCTATACCATTTTCAAGGGCCAGTCTGACGCGGCTAAGACGACGGTACTTGAGGCTCAAACGCTTGTGCCTAATGCCGCGAATCCAGCTATTCAGCCGATGGGCAAGACCAATCAAATTGTTGTGAAGGCCAAAGGGTCCACGATGACCTTCATTGTGAATGGACAGACCATTAAGACGATCTCTGATACCAGCTACTTAAGTGGTTCTGTCGCGTTCTTTGTCTCGAATCTGCCCAAGACAAAACCAGGGGCTGAGGCACAATTTACAAATCTCGCAATCTTTCCTCCTCAATAGGAGGCGAGACGCAGAATAAAGAGGAGGGGCGCGATTCTTTCGCGCCCCTCCTCTTTATTCTGCGGTGAGATACTGAGCATAGAGTTGCGGATCAACATTGCCACCACTCACGACGCAGCAGACGCGTTTCCCCTCAAAGCGCCCTGGCTCGCTTAGGAGTGCTCCCAGGGAGAGTGCACCTGTGGGTTCCACCTTCAGATTTAGGTAACGGAAGCTATGGCGGAGTCCTACCAGGATCGCTGTATCTGGTATCTCAAGGATGTCACTCATGCCCTGGCGCAAGATTTCCCAGTTAAGTTGGCCCAGGCTCAGTGTGCGTGCTCCATCGGCCACAGTCGTTGGTTCATCTGTATTGCTTATAAGCGTACCCTGACGTAGTGAGCGTGCGGCATCATTGCCCAAAAAGGGTTCAGCCCCCAGAATCTCCGTTTCTTTCTGCAAATAGTCCCGAGCAATCACCAGGCCAGAACTCAGTCCGCCGCCGCCAACTGGTACCAGGATAACATCGGGATCAAGGGCCGCAAAGATCTCCATCCCGAGCGTCGAGTTGCCTGCGACGACGCGGTAGTCATCATAGGCGGGGGCCTGGAATGCCTCTGGATGTTGTTGCATTAACTGGGCCACACGCTTGGCCCGGCTGACCTGGCGCACATCCACAAGGTCAACTGTCCCGCCATAGGCGCGTACAGCCTCAATCTTCACCTGAGCTGAAGTTGTCGGCATAACAACGGTACAGGTTTTTCCAAGCAACTTGCTTGCATAGGCGACCGCCTGGCCAAAATTGCCTGACGAGGCCGTAATCACATGCTGATGAGGAATACTGGCGAGCAGGTTATAGGCTGCACGAAACTTAAAGCTGCCCGTGTACTGAAAGGTTTCGCTCACAATTGTCACTTCGCAGCGAAGTTGCTGCGAGAGCGTGGGATCGGCCAAAAAGAGGGTGGGGCGTAGAGCAGGAGGGAGGCGTTCCCAGACCTCGCCAAGATAGGCGCCCGTAAGTTGTGGCGCATGAGTATAGGTTAGCATAAGCATAACTCCCAAATAAAAGTATTCCTCTGTATTGTATCATATATGCATTTCTTATAGTCTTAAAAGGCTGCGGTATGAATACTAAGTAGGGTATGCTGAGCGTCACAGGTGCAAAGAAGCAAAAGGAATATCTTGCAAGCTCTTGCTTTTTAAGCAAATTTTGTACATAATGGACATTAGCCATGCAAAAAAAACTTTTTCTCGCTGAGGTATATTGGACCTAGATACTAACAAACGTTTGTTAGAGATATCGTGAAGGGAGCCATCCATGATTGTCACGTCTGAGTATACTTCACTGCTGCGTGTGCGTTTAAGCACCCATGATGCCCATTACGGGGGACAGCTGGTAAATGGAGCGCACATGCTATCTTTGTTTGGCGATGCTGCGACGGAACTGGCCATCCTCTGTGATGGTGACGAGGGATTATTGGTAAGTTATGAGCATGTGGAATTTCTCGCGCCGCTCTATGCAGGAGATTTCGTAGAGGTGAAAGGGCGTGTCTCACATATTGGCAACACGTCTCGACGCCTGGAATTTGAGGCGTATAAAGTGATCGCGGCACGCCCCGACGTCGGCGCCTCAGCGGCAGATGTGCTCACGGAACCACTATTAGTAGGGAGAGCGGTAGGCACGACCGTCGTCAAAACAGAGAAGCAGAGGATATCTCATCATGTTGCCCAGGAGAAATACTGATTCTTATAGTCGTGAAAATATCATGTAATCTCCCAAAGCTTCTAGTAGAAAATTGACGCAGATTCCCCTTGATCTCTCTGAATGAGACATTGCACGTCATTACATCATTATATTATTGGGTAAACACATCATTATATCTTTACATTATCGGGTAAAAAATGATAGCTGCAGAAACCGCATACCAGCCAATATCTGATGTGTCCGCTGCTCAGTTAGTGACCCAATGTATTCACCTAACTGTGTTTTATCTACTGTCGATACTTTCGAAACTTCCACGACACTTTGCTTAGGCAAATTTGCTTCACCTACTTCGAGTAACACATTACCAGGGGTATTTGCGCGCTTTCTATTCGATGTCAATGCGCAAGCGACTACAGTAGTGATACGGCTATGGTTCAAGATATTCTCTTGAATTACTACATGAGGATGGCGAATGCCCGGTTCTGACCCACTCAGATTTTCTAACTGTACCCAGTATATATTACCTTGGTTGATGATCATTCGCCCTTCGCCGATTGGTGTTTCGGGTCTCGCATCTTGGCCAGACGCTTTTGATGGTTCGTTCAGACCGGGCTGATCTTGATCCATCATATTCATTTCATCTAGTGGAGTTTGACTTTGGTAGTTCCTGATGAAATGCTCAATGGCAATCCCAAATAAATGATTTCGGGAAATTTTGAGGGATTGCGCCAGGATTTCAGCTTGATTGCAAAGCGTTTTTGGGAGAGAGAGAGACGTTTTTATTGTTGCAACCATGGGGCAATACCTTTCTGATCGAGTAGTTACTACACCGAAATGATGGGTGGCGAATAGGGGATCCCAACATTTTTGCCTTCCATTTTCCCCGCATAGGAAGTGACAGTTCTCGCAGAAATAACAGGCCCTCGACCAATTGCTTGATACTTTTCTTTTGGGAGAGACCACACAAAGAGAAGGATCTGGATAGAAACGCCCTGTTGAAACGCTTCATCCAGATCCTTGAATAATCCTTGAGCTAGAGCATTTGTTTGTGTCTACAGTTCAACCCAGACAGCACCCTTTTGTGAGCTCTCCACCGCTTTCACGATGAAGTTCAGGCCACGCAGGCCATCATAGACGTTGGGGTAGCCACCCTGTGTCTGCTCACCTGACTCGACCCGGCGGATGTCGGCGATTGCCAGGCGGTAGATGTTGGCGAAGGCTTCGTAGAAGCCCTCGGGATGTCCGCCAGGAAGGCGCGAGAGTGCTTTGGACTCATCACTCATATACCCCTGGTTGGTACGCAGGATCTGCTGCGGTTGACCATGCGGCTTGAAGATGAGCGTATTCGGCTCCTGCTGGTGCCATTCCAGGCCCGCTTTTGTGCCATAGACGCGAAGCGTCAGGTTATTTTCCTCACCAGCCGCGATCTGCGAGCAGGTCAGGAAGCCCTTGCCACCATTCTCCAGGCGTAGGAGCATGTTGGCATCATCGTCGAGGGCACGTCCCTCCACAAAGGTGGTCAGGTCGGCACAGAGCGAGGTGATCTTTAACCCGGTGACGAACTCTAGCAGGTTCTCGGCATGCGTTCCAATATCACCGACGCTACCCGCAATACCCGATTTCGTTGGATCCGTGCGCCAGGAAGCCTGCTTGTTCCCCTCTTTTTCGAGTGCGTCGAGCAGCCAGTCCTGGACATACTCAACGAGCACCTTGCGCACCTCACCTAGCGCCCCCTGGCGTACCAGGTCACGCGCGTGACGCACGGTAGGATACCCGGTATAGTTATGGGTGAGAGCGAAGACCAGTTGCTTCCCCTCTACTAAGGAGACGAGCTGCTGCGCCTCCTCCAGGCTAAAGGTCATGGGTTTATCGCAGACGACGTGAATGCCTTGTTCAAGGAAGGCTTTTACCACGGGAAAGTGCATATGGTTCGGCGTGGCTACAATCGCGAAATCGATGCCGTCGGCGCGCTGCGCCTCTGCGCGTGCCATCTCTTCATAGCTATCGTATGAGCGTTGCAGGTACCAGCTTGCCGCGGAGGCACGGGCGCGCTCAGGATTAGTCGACATCGCGCCCGCGATGACCTCGGCCTGTCCGTCAAGCTCGGCGGCGATACGATGGACCGCGCCGATGAAGGACCCCTGGCCCCCGCCAACGATACCGGCTCGTAGCCTGCGATTGGCAACCTCTCTAGCCATCGTTTCTCTCTCCTTCTACCTACTACTTATCCGAAATCCTGAGCGCTGGGCGCTCGTCACGAGAGTGGCGTTGGATTTCGGAATAAGAACCTAGTCAAGACCCAGGATACGACGATTGGTCGCGTCATCGGCCGCGCCACCAGCGAAGTCATCGAAGGCCCTGGTGGGAGTATCGATCAGCATGCTCTTGATGAACTCCGCGCCCTCGCGTGCCCCCTGTTCAGAGTCCTTAATGCAGCACTCCCATTCAAGCACAGCCCAACTGGAGTAGCCAATCTGTGTGAGCTGGGAGAAGACGCGCTTGAAGTCAACCTGCCCATCCCCCAGGCTGCGGAAGCGACCAGGGCGATCCTGCCAGTCCTGGTAACCACCGTAGACACCCGAGCGGGGCGAGGAATTAAACTCGGCGTCTTTGACATGGAAGGCCTTGATATGGTCCTTGTAGTACTCAATATAGCCAACGTAATCGAGTTGCTGGAGCACGAAGTGTGAGGGATCATACAGGATATGCACACGGGAATGATTCCCCGTCGCGGCCAGGAAGCGCTCGAAGGTGACGCCGTCATGGAGATCCTCGCCGGGATGGATTTCATAGGCGAGATCAATGCCATACTCATCGGCGACATTGAGGATCGGCTCCCAAAGCTTTGCCAGCTCTTTAAAGCCTAGCTCCACCAGGCCCTGGGGACGCTGTGGCCAGGGATACATGGTATGCCAGAGCAACGCGCCGGAGAAGGTTGGCAGGACATCCAGGCCCAGGTTGCGCGAGGCCTTGATGGCTTTGATCATCTGCCCGGTTGCCCACTTCTGACGCTCCTTTGGATTGTTATGCAGCTCGGCAGGGGCAAAGGCATCAAACATGATATCGAAGGCAGGGTGAACTGCGACCAGTTGCCCAATTAAGTGGGTCGCCAGCTCGGTAATCGCTAAGCCATTGGTCTGACCCTTGAGGTCCTCACAATATTGCTTTGACTCGGCGGCTTTGTCCAGGTCAATAAAATGCGCATCCCAGGCTGGAATCTGGACGCCTGCGTAGCCCAGGCCCTTTGCCCACTGGCTGATGTTTGCCAGGGTATTATAAGGTGCCGTATCCTGGGCAAACTGGGCAAGAAATATCGCAGGTCCTTTGATCTGTGACATTGATCATTTCCCTCCATTGGTTACTATCTTCTTATCCGAAAATCTGAGCGCGCTTGTCCCCGAATGGGGGAAGAGCTAGTCACCCCCATTCAGGGGGCAGGCGCGAGTGATGTTGGGTTTCGGAATAAGAACTCTACAATGATGGATAGAATGGATAGCCTTTATTACCAGAGCTTGGGTCCAACTGGCAAGGGCAGAGGACGCTCACACTGGCTGCTGAGCTCAATGTGTTTCCCCTCATTAGAGGAGTCATGAATGGCTTGCATGATATCAAGCACGTGATAGGCCAGTTCGCCGCTCGCGCGATGCGGGAAGCTACCAGACTGGAGCGCATGCGCCATGTCGGCAATACCGATGCCCCGGGAGTTCACAGTATTGCCATGCGTTAGCTCGACGTCTCTCCACTCATTATCGTCAAAGCGGCGTATGCGAACGGGGCCACCGAATGTATTTGGATCAGGAACGCTCAGTGTCCCCTCTGTCCCATAGATTTCAATCAGGGGCAGGCGATGCGACCAGACATCAAAGCTGGTAATAATCGTGCCAATCGCGCCGCTGGCAAAGTCCAGCGTTCCCGTCACATGGGTAGGCGTATTAACAGTGATCGTCTGTCCATAGAAGGGCTTGCTGGTAATCTTGCGCTCTGGGAAGGTGATACGAGTGGAGCCAGTGACGCGGCGCACGGGTCCCATCATGGCAATGAGCGCGGTCAGGTAGTATGGACCCATATCAAACATGGGACCACCACCCAGTTGATAATAAAAATCTGGATTGGGATGCCAGTTCTCCGGACCATGGCCCAGCATAAAGGCAGTGGACGCGATAGGCGCACCGATAGCTCCATCATCAATCAGTTTAATACATGTTTGAAGCCCCCCACCCAAGAAGGTATCTGGAGCGCACCCCACAAGCAACTTCTTCTCGCGTGCCTCTTCTAACAGCGCCGCCGCCTCTGTGCGGTTGATGCCTAACGGCTTTTCGCTATAGGTCGATTTCCCTGCCGCGATGGCCGCCCGTGCAATCTCCGCATGGACTTTGGGAATCGTCAGGTTGAGTACAATATCGATCTCTGGATCTGCCAGTAATTCCTCGACCGTATAGACCTTGGGCACATGGTATTTCGCAGCCTGGGCCTGGGCACGTTCAAGATCGATATCTGCGCATGCAGTGATGTTTAAAATATCAAATTTCTCTGGCGCCTCAAGATAGATAGAACTAATCGCGCCACAACCAATAATGCCTACGTTTACTTTTCCCAAGAACGGACCTCCGTCATGTATGTTACAGTCATACGCGTATCTTCGGCTTGATACGAGTGAACAAGGTGGGCTCTTCATGCCCCGTGGCATATGAGAACTTCTCCCCCTTTGCCTTTTAAGTCTACAACATAGCCTTGCTTGATGGAAGGGGGAAAACTTCTCAGCCTGGTCTCAGACTTCTCTTAGTCAGGTATCAGTGTGCAGTGATATACTACTGTCAATAACCCCCGCATACATGCAAGGGCTTGCCCACATCCTAGGACTGGGCTTCAGGGCTGATTGACAGCAGCCCACTACCCCGAAAGGCAGTATAGCGGTTGCGAATGTTTACCGCCGCGTTTCTGTCAGCATGGTCGGTGTGACCACAGTGAGGACAGGAGAAGGCATGACGCTTGCGCACACCACGCAAGCCACAACGAGAGCAATTCTTACTCGTGTAGGCAGGGTTCACCTGTGTGACCGTCAGCCCACATTCCTGGGCTTTATTCTCCACACAGGTACGAATGAGACGCCGTTGCCACAGCGACATTCGACGTCGAGGTGCCTTGCCTTTGAGCTTGCCCTTCTCTGGTTTGGGCAGATGCAAGTCCTCAAAGACGAGCACGGCCTTCTCAGGGGTAAAGGTGATCAGTTGTTTCGCTGTTTGCTGTGCAAAGGTGCGTGTGCGGTTGTGTTGTGTGCGACCTAACCGTTTGAGAAGACGCCGAAGACTGCGTGTATCTTTCTTCTCTGCCTTACGGGTCGCGTGTTTACGCTGGAGACGAGCGCGCGTCTTGGCGGTACGTCGGTTTTTGACTTTGATGTCTTTCCCACTCACAAAGAGGGTGTGCCCATCGGGGTCAACGGCGACAAGGGCATTTGTCTCATTCAGATCAATGCCGACCGGGAGAATGCCTTGAGGTTCTGGGGCGTCGAGGGTAAGCGTGACACGCCCAATGAGCTTGCCGTTGCGCTTGAGAATGGTGAGGCTGTCAATCTCAGTGGCGTTCTTCAACGTTGTCTCAAAATCTCGAGGAATGGAATAGGTGAGGTGTTTGCGCCCTGCGACAGTCCAGATGGAGAGGGTGCCACCCTTGCGAAAGTCAGCATCACGCCCACGTTTGCCGACCAGGAACAGAGCACGCGCTTTCTTGAAGAGGAAGGGGCGCTGAGCAGGTTTCTTGTTGGACTTGGCAGAAGCATATGCAGCGGAGACAAGGCGAATAGCGGAGATCGTCATTTGTGCCGAGAGCGAACCCTTCACCTGGTGGTAACAAGCCCGTTGCAACGCGAGAGCACCAAGAGGTTTCCCACCATTGAAGCATGGTTCAGAGAGGGCATGTTGCACCTCCCGAAACACCTCGATGGTGCGCTCAACATCGCTGTCAGGCTCTATCATAATGGGAACGGTTCGTTGTATCAGCATGCACGCATTTTACCACTAAACTGGTGTAGTGTCCAATTTTCTATGTGGCATTGGTGGCAATTTTCCCTACGGTTCAAGCCGAGGGCACCCTTGCCGCAATTCTAGCGGCGATACCCCTTTACAAATTGGAGAAGAGAAGGCAGCAATGAAAGCACATTTACTGGTTGTTGATGATGACCCACGCATTACCGACTTATTGCGACGAATTCTGGCCTATGAAGGATACAGTGTTGCCGTTGCTACCAGTGGTGATGATGCGCTCAAGAGAACATTAGAGCGCGCGCCAGATCTTATCGTCTTAGATGTCATGCTTCCAGGACTCAATGGTCTGGAGGTCGTACAGCGTTTACGCGTAGCAGGAGATAATGTGCCTATCTTACTGCTTACGGCACGCGATACCGTCGCGGACCGTGTGAAGGGGTTTGAGATTGGCGCTGATGACTATGTCGTCAAACCGTTTGCCCCCGAGGAACTGGTGGCGCGTATCAAGGCCTTGCTGAGAAGAAATCAGGTTGAGCGACACGAGATCTTGCACTATGCCGATGTGCAGCTTGATACAGGAACACGTGTCGCTCATCGTGGACCCCGTGAAATAGAGCTCTCACCTACGGAATATGAGCTTCTGGCGCTCTTCTTGCGTCGTCCACGCCAGGTATTGACAAGGGATGTCATCATGGATCGTGTCTGGGGGCTGGACTTCGAGGGGTCATCCAATGTGCTTGAGGTCTATATCGGTTACCTGCGAAACATGCTTGAAGCAGATGGCGAGGCGCGCCTGATTCACACCATTCGTGGTATTGGCTATGTCTTTAGAGAATAATAACCCATCGCTACGCCAGAAGCAGCAGAGTGAGGACACTATCTCTCCTTTTTCCAACAAGCGTCCTCGGCTGTTACGCCTGCGCTTGATTACCTGGTATGGAGGACTGGTCGCGGTTTCACTCCTCTTTTTTGGTGTGCTCGTTTTCCTGTTAACCTCACAGTCGCTCTCCGATAGCGTGGATGCATCGCTACGCGCCGAGGCAGGAACTGCCCAGGCCAACATTCGTGCCGAACTCCTGCGCCATCAACGTTTGCATGCAGACAGCGATTGGCCCACTCCCCTCTCGTTGAGTGTGATCGATACCCATAGTCTCTCTAAAGATACGCTAGGGATCACCGTCAAGGTCTTCGACCAGGCGCATCACTTACAATATGCCTCGAAGAACGAGCCTCTTAATATCACGCCTACAGCAGCGATGTATCAGCGCGCCCTGCAAAATGCAGACGATCCCCAACCATATACGGTATCTGGCCCGAATAAGGAACCTCTGCGCATTTTGGTTGAGTCAATTCATAAACCCCAGGCCACCCCAGGGGGCCAGCCGGGCCCCGTGATTGGCATGCTCCTGGTGGCCAGGTCGCTCAGTCCAGAGGAGGCCACCAAAACCCAATTGCTCTTTCTCCTCTGTACCACGGGAGCGCTGGTGCTGATCACTGCGCTAGGCATCGGCTGGGGGATTACGACCAATGTTTTGCACCCGCTGTCCGATATGGTGAAGACCGCGCGTGATATTGCGAATGAGTCCCGTGGCGTGCATGTGGGCAACTTGCACCAGCGGGTCCAACGTCCGAAGGGGCATGATGAAATGGTCGAGGTCGTAGATACCTTTAATGAGATGCTGGCAGCCTTGGAGAAGGCTGCCACGGCCCAACATCGCTTTATTGCAGACGCTTCACACGAGTTGCGTGCCCCACTAACGACCATCCAGGGAAACCTGGCCTTTCTCCAGCGGCATAGCGATGAGCTGCCCGCCGAGGAGCGCAAAACAATGCTCCTGGATGCGCATAGCGAAACCCTGCGTCTCGCGCGCCTTGTCGACGAACTGCTCCTGCTGGCCCGCGCCGACGTAAGCGCCGATACCATCGTCCCGCCTCCTCCTATTGAGCAGGAACAGAAACTGGCGGTGACAGCTCCACGCGGAAACCCCCGTGAGCAACCAGTCGAGCTGGATCATTCCCTCTTGCAACTGGTTCGCCAACTGCGTGGACGACTGGCTATGGATCAGTCGAGTTTCCAGCTCAAAGTGAGCCATATCGAGCCTGTGCGCGTCTATGGCAATGAAGAGAATCTCCGCCGCATCATGCTGATCCTGCTTGATAACGCGCTCAAATATGCACCTGCCAAGGAAAATGGGCATGGTGGTATCATTACCGTCTCGTTAGAGCGAAAAGGCCAGGAAGCCCTTCTCCAGGTAAGAGATAACGGAATCGGTATTGAAGCTGGCGATCTCCCCCATATCTTCGAGCGCTTCTATCGCGCGGATCGCGCCCGCTCTCGGGAGGGCACTGGCTTAGGCCTGGCGATAGCACACACCCTGGTAGAGCAGCTGAATGGGCGCATTACCGCTGAGAGCCAGCCCGGAGAAGGCAGCACATTCTATGTCTGGCTCCCACTCGCTGTGTAGATCCAAGCTTCTTACCTGCGATTCAGCCTCCTCACAGGCCCACCTTATGCCCATATGTTACGTTGTTTTTGGGTAGTGAGTGTGGTGGATGCTGGCTGCCGCAGGCGCGAGAAGTCACGCACAAAACTATATATGGGTTAATTAGGGAGAGGGAGAGAAGCATGTTCTTTACACAGGGAATCTGGCCATGGGTGTTGTTTAACGCCTTTGTTGTGGTGCTTTTGGCATTAGATCTAGGTGTCTTTCATCGTCACTCACACACAGTCTCAACCAGAGAGGCATTGATCTGGAGCGCGGTCTGGATTGGCCTGGCTCTGGCTTTCAACCTGGGTATCTACATCTTTCAGGGGCCAGACCTCGCCTTGCAATTTTTGACTGGCTATCTCATCGAGAAGTCGTTGAGCGTCGATAACATATTCGTCTTCGTCCTACTGTTTACCTACTTTGCCGTTGCTCCCAGGCATCAACATCGTATTCTCTTCTGGGGCGTGTTAGGAGCACTCATAATGCGCGGCCTGCTGATCGGCGTTGGCACAGTGTTGTTAGAGACATTCCACTGGATCATCTACCTCTTTGGTGCCTTCCTGGTCTTTACGGGTATTCGTATGGGCCTACAGAAATATGAGGCGGTGCATCCGGAGCGTAATCCCGTGCTTAAGCTTCTGCGACGCATTCTCCCCGTCTCACAGGACTATGATGAAGGCCGCTTCTTTACCCGCCACAATGGACGGCTTCTCGCGACACCATTGCTGCTTGTGCTTATTGTGGTAGAGACAACCGACCTCGTTTTCGCGGTTGATTCCATCCCCGCCATTTTCGCGGTTACCAATGACCCGTTTATTGTCTATACCTCAAACGTCTTTGCTATTCTGGGCCTACGTTCGCTCTACTTCGTTTTTGCCAACGTGATTCATAAGTTTTATTACCTGAAAGCAGGGCTGGCCGTCATTTTGACCTATGTCGGCGTGAAGATGCTGCTAGCGGACATCTTCCATATTCCAACCGCGCTCTCGCTTTTAGTTATCGCCATCGTTCTGGTCCTGGCCATTGTGGCCTCGGTGCTCCGTGTGCGCAAGAGTGGAGGAGAGACTGGAAACAAGCAAAAAGAACACACTGCTTCTCGGTAAGCAAAACAAAAAGGTGCTCGGGTCTTACCCCCGAGCACTTTTTTGTTTGTATCTACTTATGCGTATTCCCAGTTGATCTCGCGCAGCAGACGCTGGAGCGCCTGGGAGGCCTGGCGAAAACGATCTGCCCCGCTGAAACCCTGGAACTGGCCCGCGGCCGCCAGGTGTGGTTCAAGCGAGAGAAAGCCATCATACCTATCGCTACGCAGCCGCTGCAGGATGTCTGGCCAGCGGGCCTCTCCCTCGCCAGCGACCACGAGCGTTCCCTGGGCGTTCACATCCTTCACATGCACGTATTCCAGCCAGGGCTTGATCGCATCATAGGCCTGGGGATATGGCACCTGCTGACACTCAAGGTAGTTCGCGGGATCAAAGACCGCGCGCAGGCGTGGATGATTGACGCTTTGCAGGAGATCAACGTTGCGCGCAATTGTATCTCCATAAATCATCTTCTCATTCTCATGCACCAGTGTGATACCAGCTTTGGCTGCTTTTTCAGTGAGCGCTGCCAGCCGTTGGAGCACATCTGCTCTATAGGCATCGATTCCAGGCTCGTCTTGTTGATCCTGGTGGAGGGCCTCGCCTAGAGTAGGCGGATAAAAGGAAAAGATACGTACATAGGGTGATCCCAGGTATTCTGCCACATACAGAGCACGTTCAAAGCGCTGCATGTGCTCAACAAAATCGCTGGTAATCGGAACTTTTCCAATCGGCGAGCCAATCGCCGCGACCCCAATACCAGCTGTTTCAAGTGCTTGCTTGACCTCCTGGAGCTGCTGATCGCTCAGGTCGAGCACATTGCTGTTCCAGGCCCCGCGCAAATCAATGAAGTGGATGTGCTCTTCCTGGAGAACCGCGATCTGCTCTCCCAGGTCGGGCGAGATTTCATCGGCAAAGGCTGAGAGACGAATCATGAGAAGGAGACCTCCTTTTTGGTACGCGCCGATTCATAAATACCCAGAATAATTTCCACGGGATGGCGCGCGGCATACCCATCAATAGCAGGCGTCCGATCTTCGCGGATGGCGTTGATAAAGTCCGCGATCTGCGCGGCATGGGTTGAGGTCTGGATATTTGTAGGATCGGAGGCCCCGGCGCCATTATCCTCTGGCTCCGGATTGCTTGATCCCGCGCTCCCATAGGCACCAACCTCTTCCTTTTCATCGCGAGCCAGGCGTAAGAAGCGCAGCTTGTCATTCTCAATGACGGCCGAACCCCGGTCGCCAAACACTTCGATACGCGTGGTTACACCAGGATAGGCACCCGTGGTCGCGTTAATAGTACCTAGCGCGCCATTGGCGAAGCGCAAAATAGCCACGGCAACGTCCTCGGTCTCCATCGTGTGTACCAGGGTATCGGTATAGGCCTGCAGACTCTTGACCGGCCCCATAAACCATTGAAGGAGATCGATAGAGTGAATAGACTGATTCATCAAGACCCCACCCCCATCCAACTCCCAGGTGCCGCGCCAGGCGCCACTATCATAATAGGCTTGTGAGCGCCACCAGGGAATCGCCGCATTGCCAAGCACTAGACGTCCAAACGCGCCCTCCTCGACCAGTTGATGCACCTGCTGAGACGCGGCATCAAAGCGATGCTGGCTAATAACCGTCAGCTTGCGTCCGGTTTCGCGCTGGACTGCTAGCATTTCCTGAATACGCTCAAGTTGTATCTCCATGGGCTTTTCTACTACCACATGTTTTCCAGCCCGCATAGCCTCGCAGGCGGGCTGTCCGTGTTGCCCACTAGGTGTACAAATACACACTGCGTCGATGGGTGCCTCTGCCAGCATCTGCTGGTACTCGGCATAGGGGGTCGCCCCATATTTTGCTCCGAGCTTCTCCGCACTCGCGACAATGGTGTCCGCGACCGCTACTAACTGCGCGTCGGGCAAGGAGGCAATGGCTTCTGCATGCATCTGTCCAATCACACCGCAGCCAATAATGCCGAACCGCAAGCGTTCCATGAGTTCTCATCTCCTCTTCCAAAAACACAATAATGACCCTCATTCCCCAATGAGGGAACGTTCAGGCTTGATAACTGGCGATCTTCTTCTCATTCCGCGCCGCCACCTGTCCGTTACGGGTAGCATATCACAATTGTCGCCCGGACTTCATCGTTCACTCGCTCTCAATCGTGTATATATACAAGAAAGGGTGTGGCAATGCGCTCGGAGTGAAACGAAAATTGTGCAGTTTGCATTCTCTGAGAATTGCTCTATAGTAAAGAGCGCAATGCACCTATCCATAGGGAATAGCACGATAGTTGGTTGCTAGAAAAGACAGAGAAACAGTCTATGCTTCCATTCCCTCTCATCATCTTACGCCTCTGCGTGGCCTTGCTCCTGGGAGCCACTATCGGCTGGGAGCGCGAGAATCGAGGTCAGGCTGCCGGGATGCGCACGAATGCCCTGGTTGGGCTGGGTTGTGCCTTCTTTACCATTATTTCTGGCTATGGCTTTTATGATCAGCTGAATAGACAACATATCCAGCTAGACCCAACGCGTATCGCCTCCTACGTGGTCGCGGGCATCGGTTTTCTGGGTGGCGGCGCGATTTATATTAGTAAGGATCATCAACATGTCAAAGGGCTGACATCTGCCGCCGCAATCTGGGTAGTCGCCGCGATTGGCATGGCCTGTGGTGTGGGTATGCTCTGGGAAGCCCTTGTGGCAACCGTTATTGCCTTATTTGTCTTGATTGCGCTGCGCTACCTGGAGCGAACGCATCTTTTGGGCCTGGCACCCTTAACCTACGCCATCGATATGACGTTCTCCGCCCAGACCGATACCTCCAATCTGGCAAATGCTATTCATGCTATCTGTGCTCAACAGAAGATAGAGCTGAAGATGCTCCATCTTCAGCAGCAACAAGCAGGCCAGCAGATACACCTGGAATGCATTGCACCAGGGACGTTGCATATGACAACGGCGTTGGATCAATTGCGGGCTATTCCTCACGTCCAGGAGGTAACCATGATTCTGGATCGAGCTGAGAAGCATGCACCCACGTAGACAAGCACCTCTGTTCTCTGCTCTACTTTTGGGGTAGGAGCATCACGAAGAGGGAGGAAGACGAACGCAGTATGGAAGAACAGGCGCTTTCAACACTCGTTACCAGCAATCATATCCTCACTCTTCGGCCTTTCCTAGCGGCTTTTGTCATTTTTTGCTGGTGAGTTCTTGCAGTTTGGCCTTATCGCCAAAGAAGACGTTGAGATCAACAAAGCCGGGGACGCCGGGAATATGCCCGCGACTACTATACTGCCAGAAGGTCCAACCATTCTTCTGGCTCCACTGGGCTGGCATAAGGATATCGCGTATCCAGATGGCATATTTCGTAAAGTTGCCTTTGATATACTCGTCGTAGCGAGTGTGATCGGTATAGATAATGGGCTTGACCCCGTAGTAGGCCTCTATACGGTCCAGAAAGACCTTGATTTCCTTCAGCATAATCGCGTGATCTGGGCCAGATACCTCCAGGTCCAGTACAGGTGGAAGCATATCTGCCTCTTTAGGCACCATGCTGATATAGTTATCAGCCTGCTCAGCACCAGTTCGATACTCGGTATAGTAGTGATAGGCACCTCGAAGGATGCCGTATGTCCTGGCGCCTTGCCAGTTGGCTTGAAAGAATGGGTCTTTATAATATTTGCCCTCGGTCGCCTTCATAAACACAAATGTATAGGTGCCAGTCTGTGACACGAGTTTCCAGTCAATCTTTTGCTGATAGCTTGAGACATCTAAGCCCCGCACCTGGTAACTGGACGCGAAGAGAGCGTTTGGCCAGAGCAGACCCGTATAGAGTAAGAGACCCAGCGAAAGTAGGCAGAGAAATGGGAGGATGAGAAGAAGGATGATGCGTTGGCGGTACTTCAAGATGTTCTTCACAGCCGACCTCCAATGATTGCATATATTATGCATCATACCATACGACCGCTATACTCTACACGCATCTTCTGGGTCAGGTAGCCATAGCGCTCGCGCACGGCTTATTGCCAGGAAAGTAACTCCACTGAAGCCTGGATGTGCGCGGGGAAAAACTGTCGTGCCCCCAACCCTGCCTGGCCTCAATCGTAATGCTTAGCCTGTGCCCAGAGTACCGCGAATGGTACCTTCGCCTTCGGCTGCCGCAAGATCAGGATAGGAGCATGATTCTCAAAGTCCACACAATCATCGCAGGAAGTCCTGGCGGCCAGCGTCACCGAGTTGAACCCCTGTGCAGCGTCCTGGGGAGAAATATTGATCGTGATGACGACCTGGCCGGTACACCCTTGCGGTCCCCAGAGATAGAAGGCGTTGTGTCCGCTGATCGGTGGTGGCAGATGATAGCGCCCACCGAATTGCACGAGCGCACCAGCCTCACCATAATTGGAGGTAAAGATGCAGGCAACCCGCTGCTCATCCATTGGTAGGCTGTGATATACCTGAGCAATCAACGCGATCTGTTCCTCCCAGCCAAAGCGATCCGCCAGGGCTTGTGGCAAGCCGTCGATATCACCTGCATCCTGCTGCGACCCTGCATTGCCACCCTTGCCATAAATATGTCCATACACGGCGGGTGGCAACACTGGCATCACCGCGGGGGCCAGCAACACGGCACTCACGACCAGCAGCACAGGATAGGCCGCGATCCACCTGGGCCAGCGCACCCGCCACTGACCGAGCAGCACCGCGCCAGCAGCATACAAAGGTGGATAGGCTGGTGCCAGAAAATAGGTTTTCCCCTGAATCGCGCTGAAGAGAACGAAGAGGATGAGATACGCCCACCCGAAGACCCGAAAGCGCGCACCACGTGCGGAGAAGAAGTACCACAGTCCTGCCCCCACAAGAGCACCGAGAGGGGATTCATGCCGAGGATCTGGTTGATCAGGAAATCGAGGGGCGACCCACCTGCACTGTGATTTTGGGAATAGCCCGCCCAATACTGCACCGATGCCCAGCCATTCGTGGCATTCCAGATCAGGAATGGCAAGACGAGAGCGAAGGCAATCAGGCCCCCAAACACCGTCCAGCGAGTGAACAGCAGGCTGCGTTGTCGGGTTAGCAGCAATCCGAGGATCAGCGCGAACCCCCAGAAGAGGATGGTCTCCTTCGTCAATAATCCCAGGCCAGCCACCAGGCCGAACGCGAGGAAGTCGCGGGGACGTTCATCGCGCAGCAGGACGATGAGGATGGTGGCAGAAGCCGACCACCAGAATGCATCGAAGACATCATAGGTGTAGATTGAGCCGTTTGCCATCAGGACGAGGGCCGTCGCCGATCCCAGGGCAGCGAGTCCCTGGACCCATCTCGTGCCGCCGAGGAGCCGGGCCATCAGTCCGGTCAGGACGATCGTCCCGGCACAGACCAGAGCCGAGATCACATGGATGGCCCAGAGGGCATTGTTGGTGAGCAAGCGGGGAATCAGTGTGATCCAGGGAACTAGCGGCGGGACATCCACATAGCCAAAGGCGGGATGTTGGCTCATTGCCAGAACATAGAGTTCATCCCGGAAATACCCGTAATTGTCGCCGACCAGGATATGGGCCAGAAACGAGATGCCAGCGATGATCAGCACGGCGGGAGCGAGGTTGACGCGGCGAAGGAGGGTGGTGATGCTGGCACGTAGGGATGAAGCAGCGCGCATGGCAACCACTTTTGCCGATTGAGAACCGCCTCTCAGTGTGAGTCCCATGAGAAAAGATCCTTTCGCGAAAAAGACATCAAGCAACTGTGTAAATCCACCTCACAGGCTCTCTCCTTCAACCACGTCCCAGCTCGTCTTTCCTCTGGCCCATCGAGGCTCGGTATGTGAGGTCTGGGTTTTGCGTAAAGAGTTCGCCCAGAGCAAAAACGCCGCCGAGATAGAGCTGATAGAACTCTTGCAAGTGGGGAATCTGCCCGACAGTGGAAGCGTTTGACAATCTCCTGGTCGCGTGATGATTGTACCATTTTCTTCACCTTCCTTACCAATGTACTTCTGCCGGAAAAGAGCCTTGACTACATATGCCAGCCTCACATAAAAGGTAAATATCAAGGATCTATTTGGTCGCTTCAGAGTAATATGAAAAAGATTATGACGACAGGCTTAGAATGTGAGATGACGATATCGCGAAGAGTGTGATCGATCAGGAATATGTTGTGTTTGATAGAGGTGCTACTGAGTATACAGGCAGTATGTATAGAGGTAGATGAATGATTTAGTTGGAGGGGTATGCTTGCTATGTAAGGGTATGCAATAGATGACCTGCCTATCACTCATGTACTGTGACTGTTTGCCTCACTTTCCGCGAATGCCAGAAAGAGAGAAGATCTCCCGCCTCCTCTCTCTTTCTGGTATTTTTTGAGTACTTGGCTGTAATGGATGGCTATGGTATGATCGACGTGAATTTCTCAGAGTCTTTTCTTGGAGGAAGGGATCGCGTTGTGTATTTAAAACGCCTGGAAATGCTTGGCTTCAAGAGTTTTGCCTCGCGTACGGTTCTGGAGTTTAGTCCAGGGATTACGGCGGTGGTGGGACCCAATGGGTCGGGCAAGTCAAACGTCGCCGACGCGATGCGCTGGGTGCTTGGCGAGCAGAATATGCGCCAGCTTCGTGGAAAGAAGAGCGACGACATTATTTTTGTGGGTGGACAGGGGAAGGCGGCGCTGGGTATGGCCGAGGTATCATTAACCATTGATAACAGCACGGGCTGGGTGCCCTCAGATTATAGCGAGATTACGGTCACGCGCCGTTCGTTTCGTTCGGGCGAGAACGAGTATTTAATTAATAAACAGAAGGTACGTCTCAAGGATGTCCTCTTACTGCTGGCCCAGGCCCGCATCGGACACGATTCCTATACCGTTATCGGCCAGGGCCTGATCGATGCCGCGCTGAGCCTGCGTGCCGAGGAGCGGCGTGGGCTCTTTGAGAATGCGGCAGGCATTCGCCCCTTTCAGGTGCAGCGCACCGACGCCGATAATCGTCTCAAGCAGACGGAGATGAACCTGGACCGCGTGCGCGACATCGTCAGCGAGATCGAGCCGCGCCTGGGGCCGCTGGAGATCCAGGCGAAGCGCGCCGTCGAGTATAAGCAGGTCAGTGCCGAGCTGCAAGAGGTGCTGTTGGCCTGGTATACCTTGCAGTGGCGGCGCCTGCGCGTCAACAGCGAGCGCACGGAGCATCTAGAACAGGAGCAGGCGCGCAAGGTACGTGAGCTGGAGCAGGCCTTGCAGTTCGTTGTTGACCAGGGCATGGGTTATCGCGCCACGCGCCAGCAGACCCAGGCCCGCATTGCGGAACTGCGCCGGGCCTGGAACGAGGCCAACGAGGTCGTCCAGCGTAGTGAGCGAGACCTGGCGGTCAATGAGGAACGTATCGGGGGCCTGGAGCGCCAGCGCGGCGATATGCAGCGCGAGGAGCGCCGCCTGCGTGAGCGCCTGATCACCCTGCAAAAGCAGCTTATCGACCTTGAGGAGCAGTGCGACCTGGCTGACGAGGCGGTTGACGAGGGTTCGGCGAAACTGGCCGACCTGGAGATGAAGGTCTCGCGTGCGCAGAAGGAGTATGAGCTGGATGAGCGCCGTCTGCGGGCCGCGCAGAACGACCTCGTCCAGGTCCAGGCACGCCTGGGCTCCAGCCAGACCGAGCTAGGACGCTTACAGAAGCAAGTGGGCGAGCGCAACCGGACCCTGGCTGCCCGGCGCAATACGATCGCCGAGGCCCAGCAGACGCTGCGTACTCTTGAAGGAAAGCTCGTCGAGGAGCGGGCGCGTCTGCAGGCCATACGCGACGAAGAGCAGCAGGTCCAGCAGCAGAAGCAGGGCATCGCCAAATTCATCGCCGAGGGGCAGCAGGAGATGGAGCGGCTCAAAGGCTTGATCGCGGACGCCGAGCGCAAGCGCCGCACGATCTCCGACCGCCTGAACATGCTCAAGAACTGGCGTCAGAGCCTGAGTGGCTATAGCGATGGCGTCCGCGCCCTCCTGCGCGCCCCCGCTGGCAAGCTCAATGGTATGCTTGGCCCGGTGCCGCAACTGGGCGTTGTCCCCGAGGGGATGGAGCAGGCCCTGGAGGCCGCTTTGGGACCCTATATGCAGGCCGTTGTGGTCGAGACATTAGATAATGCCCTGGGGTGCCAGCAGTACCTACAAAGCTCGAATAGTGGTAAGGCCATGATCGTCTGGTTGGAGCGCGATGGTGAAGACGAGGGAGGCCTGGAGGTCAGCGGCATCCAGGGCCAGGTTGAAGAGGCTGTTTTGCAGCGCTTTTTGGCGCAGAAGCCCGAGTTGCAATCGCGCGTCAAGGGCTTCGCTGCGAAACTGGTCCAGTGTGAGGCACGCTACCAGCCCCTCTTTGTGCGTTTGCTGCGTGGCGTCGTCATAGCGCAGGACCTCGATGCCGCGCGCGAACTCCTGGACTGGGCGCTGCCCCTGAGTCTCTCCTCCGTCAGTGACCTTCCTTTCACCTCCATTGTCACGCTGAAGGGCGATGTCCTGCACGTGGATGGCTGGCTCTCCGGTGGCGCGGGCAAGGGCGGCGCGCAGCAAGGGCTACTTGCCTATGAGCGCGAATTGCGCGAGCTTCCCCAGCAACTCGATGAGCAGAAGGAGCAGCTCGATGCCCTTAATGCCTCGCTCAGCGAGGTACAGCGCGCCCAGGAGGGGCGACGTGTCGAGCAGAACGTCCTCGATAAGCAGCTCCAGAAGCTCTCAGCTCGCGCTAATGAGCAGAATAAGATTGTGACGAACACACAGCGCGATCAGGAGCGCTCGCAGACCGAGATCAGGCTCTCAGCCTCCATTGAGCAGCAGCTCGCCGCCGAGGTCGCGGGCCTGGAGCAAGAGGTCGTCGCGGGCCAGGAACGTGTTCAATCGCATGAGAAGAAGCAACGTGAGATGTCTGGCCTGGTGGAGGAGTTGCAGTACGAGATGGAGGAGCGGGCCACCTCCTATCGTCGCCAGCAGGATGAGCTAGGCCGGGCGCGCACAGCCCTCGCGGTCAAGCGCCAGGAGGCCAAGGCCCTGCGCCAGCAGCTCGCGCAGCAGAACACGCAGGCCCAGGATCTCAAGGCGCAGATTGGTCAGCAGGTGGCGCGCGCCAAAGAGCTTGAGCAACGCCAGCAGCAGTTGCGCGAGAGCACCGAGGGCCAGCGCCAGCAGTTGGAGCAGGCACGTATCCAGGCCAAGGCGCAGCAGACGCAGCTACATGAGGTCGAGGGACAACTGGCCCAGGTTGAGCAACAGATCGCCAGTATCGAGCAGCAGCGCAATCGTATGCAGCGCGAGATGAGTGAGCAAGAGGGCGTCTATCGTAAGGCTCTGCTCGACAGCCAGAAGGCGCGTGACGCCATCGAGACCCTGCTCGAACAGTTGCGTGACGAGATGGGCATCGAAGATCCCCAGGAACTGGCGCGGCAGGCTGAGCGCATCGAGAGTATTGAGAGCGAGCCTACGCCAGGCACCAACGGGAGCCATCCCGCCGCGCCAGAGGCAGATGGGAGTCTCACCGAAGAGGAGGAGGCGCACCTGCGCAAGCTACGGCGGCGCGTAGACGCTCTGCGCAGCCGTCTCAAAGCCATGGGCGGCTGTGACGAGAACGCTCCCCAGCTCTACGAGGAGACGAAGACGCGCTACGAGTTCCTGACCTCGCAGATCACGGACCTCGACCAGGCCGCGCTCCAGCTCCGCGCTATCATCGATCAGCTTGACGCCACCATGGCCCGGCAGTTTGAGGCCACCTTCCAGGCCGTCAATGCCCGCTTCCGCGAGCACTTTACCACCCTCTTCAACGGTGGTAGCGCCCGCCTGGAGTTGATCAGTGCCAAGGGCAGCGAAGAGGAGGGCACTAGCTCGGCCTCGCCCACGAGCATGCCCGCTGGTGTCGAGGTAATTGTCCAGCCACCTGGAAAGAAGGTGCAGGACCTCTCGTTGCTCTCGGGTGGTGAGCGTGCGCTGGTCTCGGCGGCGCTGCTCTTCTCCCTCCTGGAGATCAATCCGCCGCCCTTCTGTCTCCTCGACGAGGTTGACGCTGCGCTCGACGAATCCAATGTCGCGCGCTTCTGCGACATTCTCAGACAACTGGCGCAGAAGACGCAGTTTATCGTCATCACGCACAACCGCGTCACTATGACCGCTGCCCAGGTCATCTACGGCGTCTCCATGCGCGACAGCGTCTCGCGCATGCTCTCGATCCGCCTCGAAGAGGCCGTCGCCGTCCACGAACGCTGAGAGCTCCCCGCGCTACAGCAGCGGGGGTTCCAGGGGTTCGTTCCACGCTTCCAGTCTTGCGTGCCGAAGCAGAAAGGCTGGCTCTTGTGTTGGTTCCCCTGGACTTTCGGGCAGACGCGCTCTGGCTCGGGCCAGGCCCAAGCTTCGGGGCAGAGCCTGCCCCTCTTTCGCGCGTTGGAGGGTGCGCTCATGTGCTGCCAACAGGCGCGCTTCCGCACCTTCCCAATACCTCTGGTATTGGGCACACGAGGGAATGGGATCTGCTGGATCAAGGTAGGCGGCAAGAAATGCGGAGTAGAGGTCGCGTTGCACGGGACCCACGCCACAGGCACACTGATGCCACCGCTGAGAGAGGGGCTTTTTTGCCTTCTTACCACAGCCATGACACCATTGGCTGAGCGCTGTTTTGCGTGTGGGGACCTCGATCAGGGTGCCGCCCGTGCTTGCAACGGTGCGTCTCAATATGTCTACAAACATCCCTGGGGCTCGCAGTCCCACACTCTTGCCAAACTGCAGAGACCGGGAGAACACAAGTTCTTAAGGCATGCTTTTTTCTGTTCTCTTCTCTCAGGCAGGGTGGCGATTCATCTCCGGCATCAATGATCGGGACTTTCTCGCCACTATATCTGTAAACAGATCGCCCACACCTGGAGTATCCCGGTTTACATTGAATGATACGCGTTGACCCCACGCCCATGCAGGCAGTGCTTCTAAAGGGCGCACCTACCTGGTCCACCTGCCGGGCGTGGGCAACTACGAAAGATACAGGTTAGTTTGTTTGCCCTATATTTTTGTGTCCCAGGCGTGCGATGTCTTCACTGATGGCATACCAGCGCTGCCAGCGTCTCAAGACACCCTGAACCCATTCGTTTGTTGTGTCTTTTGCCAGGAGCGAGAAGAACCACGCAAGCCGCCAGGCCACGCTGAAACGTACAGCCTCTAATAGGGCTTTGTGTTCATATGTTGAGAGCCGTCGCCAGCGAGAATAGCCCTGAACCACGGCTGTGATGCGCTGAGGGTCGGGCTGGTACTGAGGGTAAGCCTGGTGTTCGAGTTTATCCCGTTGATCAAAGTGGCAGTGCAGGAGCAATGAGCCGAAATCAAGAATCGGTAGCCCCAGGCCCGCGCATTCCCAGTCAATCAGAGTTGCCAGTCCCTCTTGCGTCTGGACACCATTTTCGGTCCAGCAATCTCCATGGATAAGCGTTTGTGGAAGGAGTGAGTCACGCTGGAAATAATCAAAGGTGTGCTGGCATGCGTTATAAAGGGCTTGCATCTCCTGGGGAACATAGGGAGCGGCGGATCTCAGGCGGTGTGACCCTTCCTGTAGGCGAGTACGCGACCACCAGGAAAGTGCAAACTTACTATCCATTGAAGATTGTTCAGGGAGGGAAAGTGTGTGCAAATGGCCAAGCGCTGCTCCCAGCGCTGCCATCTTTTCTGGACTTGTATCTCTGGCATCGCCCTCCACAAAGGTCGTCATAAACATATGCCACTTTTGATGGTTTCCAATAAGCTCTCCTGTAAGAGGGGAAATGATCGTTGGGGCAGGATAGCCCTGGTTCGTCGCAGAAGATAACGTATGAGCAGTTCCTTGTAGCCATTCAAGGAGGGATTGAGAGCCACTTATAAAGTGAAAGGCGTCGGTCAGGCTGTGCTCCTCATGATAGGCGCGCATCACCCAGGACGGTCCCGTTGTGAAATCGACGCGATATAGCTGCTTTCCCTCTGGATTATGCTTGCATAATGCAGTGAGGGCAAGGGGCGACCGTCCATATATCCGGGTGATGGCGGTCTGAAAAAAAGCAACTTCATTCATTGAAATGTCCCATCTGACGTTCTAGGTGTTAGAAATGGTAAGTTTTAGCCCTTACCTTAATCCATAATGCTCCCTCTTTCATGTTACAATACAAGAGTTCGAGACCGCTGCAATCGGTCTCGAAGAAACGCGAAGGAGATTTTTCCATGTCTTTTGAGTTAGACCCGAACAGGACAGCATTGGTTGTCATTGATATAATGAAACGAGTGTTCTCCTGGGAAAGCCAGCCCCATCCTATCCAGGAAGTAGTGAGCCAAACAACGCGTTTGGTCAATGCATTTCGACAGGCAGAAAGTTTTGTCGTTCTTGTGCGTGTTGCTTCAGTTGATGGTAAAGATTTTTTAGATCCGATTACTGATCCTCTACCCAGCACACTGCTTCCCCATGCACTGGCTGAAGAACCGGAGGACTGGTCAGATATTCTTCCAGCGCTGGGATCTCACCCATTGGACCATCTGGTGACGAAACATCAATGGGGAGCATTCTTTGGTACCGACCTGGATCTTCAGCTCCGTCGTCGGAATATCGACACGATTGTCCTCTGTGGTATCTCGACTAATATTGGTGTTGAGACCACCGCTCGTGAAGCCTATCAACATGGCTACAACCAGGTATTTGCAACCGATGCTATGAATGCGTATTCAGAAGAAGAACATAGACATACTTGTACCTATATCTTGCCGAGAATGGGTCGCATCCGCTCAACTGACGAAATTGTAGCAGCAGTATCTGGCAAACCAGAGGCGTCACACGACCAGGCCTGAACTGGTGAAGGCCTGGTCATGTGAGCCGGGTCCTATCAACGTACGCCTCTATGCTGGATTTCACCAGAGGTATGGGGAATCCTCCAATCACCAGGCAACAATGGCGTAGGGTGCGTACGTCAGTAGCGCCCTTCTACAGCTCCTGTAACGCTTTAACCAGTGTGTCGATCTCATCTTCGGTGTTGTAGAAGCCGGTGGAGATACGCAGGGACCGGGTTTCGGGGATGTTGCGGATCAAGATGTTGCGCTCGCGCAGGGCAGTGACGATCTCTTCGTCGGACTTGCCTTCGATAGTGAAGGAGAGGAGACCGCTGGCGCCGGGCGTGGGTGTGAGCAGGGTCAGGCCGGGGACGCATTGCAGGGCCTGGCTGGCGTAGCTGTTGAGCTGGCTGATGCGCTCGAACATCCACTGATGCCCGACTTCACGCTCAAACCACTCCAGGGAGGCGTTCTGGCCCGCGATAGCTGCTGTCTGCCTGCCACCCACCTCGAAGCGCTGCGCACTCTCGATCAAGGCCCAATCGCCGTGGAAGTTCTTGGCCGACCAGTAGCCGACGTAGGTCGAGGTGATATGCTTGAGCGCCTCACGGCTGGCGAAGAGCCCGCCCGTGCCCTCGGGGCCGCAGAGCCACTTCTGCATGGGAATGGCGTAGAAATCGACCTCAAGTCCTTTCATATCCAGGGAAATGGCGCCGGCAGACTGCGCGCCATCGATGAGCACGGGAATATTGTGCTCGTGTCCCAGGCGATTGACGGCGCGTACATCGAGTACCGCACCCGTAGTCCAGGTCACATGTGAGATAAGGATCAGGCGTGTGTGCTCGTTGATGAGCGGTGCGATAGCCTCGTCGACCGGGCGGTCGGCGCGCAGGCCCAGTTCGGCGAAGCGAATGGTAATGCCATAGCGGTCGCGGAGCTGGTAGAGTGGGGCCAGGGCGCTCATATGCTCGTGATCGGTGGTGATGACCTCGTCGCCCGCCTTCCAGTTAATGCCATTGGCGACGATGTTGAGGCCCTCACCAGTGTTATCGGTCAGAGCGATCTCTTCTTCATCGGCATTGAGCAGGCGCGCGATATTCTGGCGCGCCCGCTTATAGGTGTTGCCCGTATTCTCAAAGCTTTTAGTTCCAATACGTCCCTCCCGCAACTCGCGCTCAAAGTGGTCCTGAACGGCCTGGATACACAAAGTGGGCAGGGGACCAAAGGTGCCAGTATTGAGATAAATATTGCTTGATGTCGCGGGCAACTGCTCGCGGATGCGCTGGATGTGAGATAGGTCTGCCAACGTTTTCGCTCCTTGGATAGATAATGCGATATGCACATACTGTACGTGACTCTCGCGCCTGCGGCGCTCGCCCTGGTATGGAGTAGCCGCGTACGCAAGGAGCGAGCCCGCTCCTTGCGTACGCGGCTACTCCATAATCAAACATTTGCATGCATTGATACTTCAGTATATCGCATAGTCACAGGTTTTAAAATACTTATTCCCTTAGATCCGCCTTGCAAGCCTGATGAGTCTATATCAATCCGTTTCTTTATTAGCCAAGGGAAGGCAGCCCGACAGCGCTGGGTTATCTCCCCTTGGCTCTGTTCTCCTTCTACTTTTGCCCGATATAGAGGAAGTGCCCTGTCAGACCCAGTCCTTCGGGGGTACGGCCAGTCTCTTCGATTCGCATATGTTCTCCAGGAGATGTTTCTCATGTCTCAATTCATGAAAGCGGGCGATCCAGTATGGATTTGTCCAATGTGACCTGGCCCAAACAATTTCAACAACTCGCTCAGCCCTTACGCAATGCCCTGAGATCTGTTGCGCTTCGCATTGATCATATTGGCTCAACCTCGATCCCTGAACTTGCCGCCAAACCAGTTATTGATATTCAGATCTCTGTTGCAAACCTCGAGCCGCTTGACACCTATCGATTACCCTTGGAGCGCCTTGGCTACATCTTTCGCGCTGACAACCCAATTCGAACACAGCGCTATTTCCGTGAAACTCCAGGTAATCCGCGAGTGCATATCCATGTGGTGCGAGCGGGAAGTTTTGGTGAACAGTTCGCACTCCTCTTTCGCGATTACATGCGAGTGCACCCGAATGTGGCTACTCAATATGCCGAGTTGAAAATCGGGTTGGCACAGCGCTATCAACTTGCGGAGGAACGTCCGCTCTACACTGAGGCCAAAAGGCCATTTATTTGGAAGGTTATTGCTCAAGCCGATGATTGGGCACAGTCTACTGGGTGGTTCCCCGGTCCTTCCGATGCCTAAATTTTTTGTCGATAATGAGGGGTAATCTGTGTCCCTCTCTCTGCTTCTATGATGATGATGTATCCTTTGCGAGGTACTGTTCGTTCTGCCCCAAAGGGGTGAAGAAGAACGTGAAGGCAATGCCAAGGATTAGCAGGCCAACCACTGCGTAGATCAGAGCAACCTGACCAGTTTGTGCAATGACGAAGCCGCCAAGCAAGGCTCCCAGTGATGCCGTTGACCAGGTCAAGACTCTAGTCACGGTAATAACACGACCAAGCAACCGAGGAGGCACCATTGCCTGCGTCAGGCTGTATGCATGGATCAGAAAGAGAATATCTGCACCGCCACGCAATGTCCATAACAGCAGTAATGCCCAATACGAGTGTGTCAGAGCCGTGAGAGCTGTCAATCCTCCCTCTATCATGAGTGCTCCCAGGGCAATCGCTCCGAGGGACCAGCGCTTATGAAAGTGCTTTGCTGTTAACGAGAGAATAACCGTCCCAAGGCTTCCGCTTGCGTACAACAGTCCAATCTGGAAATCGCTTGCAGCAAACCATTGCTTGGCAAAGAGCACCAATTGCGCACTTGATGTTGGGAGGATGAAGTTGACCAGAAGAAGCAGGAGTGTGATCCAGGATAAGATTGGATGTTTCAACACGTAGCGCAGACCCTCGATTATGTCCTGGCGTAGACTTGTTGGAGGTTTCTGCTCACTAGGATTGCTCTGAAAACTGGTGCGGATGAGCAAAAGAGAACCGGCAGAGAGAAGGAACGATGCAGCATCAATGCAGAAGAGTAGAGGAAGAGGAACAACAACAATCAATAGACCCCCCAAAAGCGGTCCGATAACTTTGGCTGTCGAGTATCCAGCTTGAATGCGTCCATTGGCTGTTACGAAATCCTCCTGATGAACAAGACTCGGGATTGCGGCAAAATTCGCTGCATCAAAGCAGATGCTCATGGTAGATTGGAGAAACGCGACGACATAGATCCACCAAACGGAGAGGAATCCCAGGAGAGCACCAAACGGAAGAGAAGCAACCACGAGCGCACGAATGATATCTGTCACTATCATCAAGCGTTTGCGATCAATTCGATCCGCCCAGGCCCCGATAATCAGACCGAAGAGAAGATACGGGAGAGTAGTGGCAGTGAGTGTCAAGGCGAGGAAAAGAGAAGAACCAGTGAGCTTGAAAATCAGCAAAGGTAAAGCGAAGCTGGTAAACGAACTTCCCAAGGTCGAGATCGTTTGTCCCGTCCAGAATTTCCAGAAGTCACCGTTGTTAGTGCGTGATTCGACGACAGAAGAACGAGCAGGCATGAAATTCCCCTAATTTCAGATATAACAAAAGCGTGTTGTTTCCTCTTTAGAATAAACTGCTCTCTGCATAGCTTACAAGGCGGATTCTATGCTCAAAGCATAGGCAAACTTGCGAGTTGCCTCCGCTCCTTTGTCTCTCTTGACATCAACTCCACAAAGATGGGCCATGATCACACCATCGTCTCACTTCAGCTTGTGGTGTGGCGTAAACGTAAGATGAAAGCTGGAATAGACATCTGTTGAGTGTGTGCTGAGGAGTTGAAAATGCGAAAATATCTAAATCTCATTGCAGCTATAACCGCTGGAGCAGTTTTCGCGGGCAAATATTGGAGGAGACATGGTAAAAATCAACGTATCCATGTAAGTGAGACGGAGGATGCTTATCGCCAGGCACGTCTGCGCATTCTCATACTGGGAAGTGGTTTTGGTGGACTCTCGACCGCTCTTCGGCTTGATAGGGAACTTAGACAACAAGATATGTGTAGTGTTCTGGTCGTGGATCGTGACAATGATATGCTTTTTACGCCGCTTCTGTGGTTAGTGGCCAATGGTCGCATCAGTCCTAACAATGTGGTTGTCCCCATTCGAGATTTTCAGCGGGGCAGACGATTTCATGTTCTGCATGCAGAAATTGAGCGCATCGATCTTCAACACAAAGAGGTGCACACCTCCGCTGGTATTCGCCCTTATGATCGGCTTGTGATTGCTCTGGGCAGTTCTACCTCTGTGCCTGATTTGCCCGGCTTACGCGCCCATGCAATTCCATTCTACACCCCCTCAGATGCCTTACTATTGCGCAATCGCCTGGTGGATGCGGTAGAGGCTGCTCATCGCACCATTGACCCCTTTGAGCGTCAGTCCTGGCTCACCTTTGTCGTTGGAGGTGCGGGAGATACCGGGGTAGAGCTGGCGGCGATTATTCATGACTACCTGCATGCTGGATTGTTTAGAGAATATCCCTGGCTTATTGATGCCTCAGTACGTATTGTTGTCGTTGGGCGTTCAGAACGTGTTCTTCCCACCAGTAAGCCCCAGACCTCCAACCTTGTTCACTTTGTACTTGAACAGGAAGGCATCACTGTACTGACCGGACGTTCGATTACGGCGGCAAGCGAAAAGGCGGTAGAGACAACTCACGAGACCATTCCTGCGCGCACCCTCTTCTGGGCGGCAGGCATCACTGCTCCAGAGGTGGTACGTCAACTGGCCGTGCCGCAAGCGAGGAATGGCGCGATTAAGGTCGATAATTTCCTACGTATTCCTGGCTATCCAGAGGTCTATGTGATCGGCGATTCCTCATGGCCCTATGACTCAACCACGGGCGCTCCAATTCCAGCCACGGCTCAGGCAGCCTCTCACCAGGGAGATTATGTAGGTAAGGCTATCACCCTGGAAGAATCCGGGAAGCCTGTGCCTGCCTTCCGCTATACCACGCTTGGGCACCTGGCTTTGCTCGGTCACTACAAAGGCGTTGCTGAACTTGGTCCCTGGACTGTTGATGGCGTCGTGGCGTTTCTCTTGTGGCACCTCGCGTATCTGGTGCGTAATCCATCATGGGTGAAGCGCATACGTCTCGTGATAGACTGGGCGCTTTCTGCCATCCTTGGTCGTGATATCGGTCAATTGCGGACCGAGGCCGAGGTCTATGAACGCACAAAAGTCGCTACCCGCGAAGCTCGGGTTGGCAAGAGTCCACTTGATAGAGGGGGATGAAAGCCGTGCTGCTATGAGATATTGTCACATGAATATGCCGAGTTATCGCTTGGCTTCATCTACGTATGAGCTATGTTACTACTGTAGTACGAAGGAAGCGGTACATGTAGCAGCCATTGCCATGGGTATCGCGGTGGCGTGCGTTGCGAGCATAGCCACAACTCTCCCAGAAAGCCTGGGCCAGAGTATTCTGTACCAGTACTCCCAACCCAATCTCTGTCACCTCCGGGGAGGAAAACAGGTAGTCTTTCAGCAAGGTAGCGGCCTCGCGTCCATATCCGCGTCCCTGAAATTCACGCCGAATAATCAGTAACGCAATCCAACCTACATTCGCTGAAGGATGAAAAGCTGTCTCAGCGACGCCGATAAGCCTTCCCTCTCGATCAGCAGGGATAAGCGTGAGATTATTTCCTAGAAGATTCATACTTAAGACTTGCTCCCTTCCTCCGGTATGCGCCAATAGACGCCTTTCTCACGCGCCAGGAGCCGAGCGCCTACTAACTCACGGCGCCAGAAGGCCCAGTCTGGGTGATGACGCTTAATGATCTCATTGACTTCAGCTTCCTGGTAGCGCACCCCGTACTCAAACTGGCTGGCGAACCACTTCAGAACGACGGCCCGCTTCTTCGTGTTCGTAGGAACAGTCTTCAAGCGCGCTCCATCAAACAGGTCTCGAATGACTCTCTTCTCCCACTCATTGCCCTCGATATCATCAACCAGGGAGGCCATTCTCTCCTGGGTAAGAAGCAGTTTATTAACCGCACTTAATGTGGAGATGTTGAGGTGGTAGAAATGTGTATTTCCCTCGGCCTGCATCTCGACAAGTTCCAATGCCTTCAGTTTCGTCAGGTGGTGTGAAACGGTTGGGGGCTTTAAATTCAGGAGCGTTGCCAGCTCGTCCACACTGTATTCCTGATTGGCGAGCAGCCCTAACATTTTGAGCCGATTCTCGTCTGCCAGCCCTTTGAAGAAATCGAGCATTCTCTTGAGTTCTTCCTGTCCCATCCTTCTCTCTCTTGCTGTTTTGATATATATCGAATTAGCTAAGTAGAAGTATACTGAGATGCGAAAACTATATCAAGAGAAGTGAAGACGAAAGAAAACGTCTATTTAGTGGAGACTGGCCTCGCCGTGCCAGAGGTGTTGGAACTCAGGACAGGTTGCGAGCAGGTCGATGTACGTTCCCTGTGCGATGAGTGTTCCATCTTTGAGCACGAGAATAGTATCCGCGTGCTGGAGGAGGATGTGGCGTTGAGAGACAGCCAGGCAGGTGACATCACGCCGCTCAGCGAGACGCTGCCAGAGTGCCTGCTCCGTCTCGACATCGAGCGCGCTGGAGAGATCATCAAAGAGCAGGAGTTCTGCCTTGTGGGCAAACATGCGTGCCGCTGCGACGCGTTGGACCTGGCCCCCGGAGAGACGTACCCCTCTGGGGCCGATGACTGTTTCGATTCCCTCATGCATGGACAGCAGATCGGGGGTGAGCACGGCATGATAGATAGCTCGTTCCACCTCCTCTTCGCTATAAGGCGGTACAAGGAGCAGGTTGTCACGAATGCTTCCGCTGAACAGGTGTGGTTGCTGGGGAGTATAGGCGCTGTGGGGTGGCACAAGGAAGGCGGCCGGATCCTCAATAAGCGTTCCATTCCAGCGAACGATCCCCTCTTGCCTGGGCAGAAGGCCAAGGAGGACGCGTAAGAGCGTTGTTTTCCCCGAACCTATACCTCCAGTGATGACCGTGAGGGTACCGCGTCGCAGGCGAAAGTTCACATCCATAATCCCACGTTGTGTGTGGGGATACTGATAGGATAAGCCTTCAACATCCAACTGACGAAGGGGTTGCTCTGCTATCCTGGCGACAGGCTTGACCTCGGGGAGCGCTCCATGCAGGTACGTTTGCACAGGCGCGATCAGGGACGAGAGCGGCGCGCCCTGAAGAAAGGCGCCCAGACGCTCGAAGGAAACGCCAAGCTGGCGATGGCGCGCGATAAGCATCCCAAAGGTTGAGAAGCAGGCCATCAGAAGCTGGGCGTACACGACAAACAGGAGAAAGGTGCCGACACTGAGTGTGCCACTGGCGATGACCTGAGCCGAAACGAGGATGATCAGGCCAGTCACCAGGTTGAGCATATTGCTCATAAAGGATTGCATGATCTCCCATAAGACGCACTCGCGGAGTGCGACGTGACGCCGCTGTGCATTGAGGCGACGAAAGTGCGCGATGATTGCAGCCTCCGCTGTGGCGATCTTAATGGCCTGGACTGACTGAAAGATGTTGCCAATGCAGGTGGTTACCTCACTGGTGGCGGCCCGGCTGGCATGACGGTAGCGCTGGATATGCGTCATCAGAACGCTATTGAGCAGAATGATGCCAATAATAGGAAGCAACGAGACAAGCGTTATCAGAACATTGATGCGTAGCATGATCACGAGCGCGCCACAGATGAAGATGATACGCCCAAAGAAGACCGCCGACCAGATCATAAAGACGCCGATCTCTCGTGTATCGTCGCGCAAACGACTCACGGCATCACCGCTGGAAAGGCTGAGCGCCTGGGCCGCGGGAAGCGCGAAGAGATGTAACAGGATGTTCTTTGTCAGCAGGGCAATCACCTCCTGCTCCATAAGCGGTTCAAGAAAGAAGATCAGCGGGCGCAATGCTGGCGAGACAAGTGAGACAAGCAGCCACAACAGGAGCGCGCTCTCCCAGCGAAGCGGTGCTGTGCCGGCCACGTTATCCAAAAAGCTTCGCAGTAATTCGCCCGCCAGCAAAGGCATCGTGAACGTGATTAACCAGCAGGCGCTAAGCGAAAGATAGACCCAGGGGCGGAAGCGAAAGAGTGACCAGGTAAGATGCGATGTTTTCATCAAGCGAAAACCTCCTCCATGCCAGTTTGAAGCAGATGCGTAAAGTAGGAGTCAGGACATTGTTGCAGGTGCTGACGCGCACCTTGCTCGCGGATATGACCGTTTTCCAGAATCACCAGGTAGTCGGCCCGGCGTAGCGTCGCCAGGCGATGCGCGATAAGAATTACCGTCCGGCCAACCAGGACTCTATCCAGGGCCTCTTCCAGTCGACGCTCGCTCGCGAGGTCCAGGCATGAAGATGCCTCGTCGAGAATGACAAGCGGCGGGTCGCGCAGGAAGACACGTGCCAGGACCAGCAGTTGTGCCTCCCCGGCGGAGAGGCCCGTGTTACCCTGAAGCAAGGTATCCAGGTCAGCAGGGAGGCCCTGATACCATGCGCTGAGACCCGTCTCACGCAGGGCATAGAGCAGGCGCTCATCAGGAATATGGGGATCAAAGAAGGTTAGATTATCGCGCAAGGAGGCATGGAAGAGTTGGATATCCTGTGTGACCAGGGCGATAGAGCCACGTAGCGCGTGCAGGCGGAGTGAGCGCAGGTCGAGCGGGAGCGTATCGGCCCCACTGAGGTGGATGTTCCCGCTCTGAGGATCATAGAGACGCAACAGGAGACGGGCGATGCTGGTCTTCCCACTGCCAGTGCGTCCAAGCAGACCAAGCACGTTCCCACCTGGAAGCGAAAAAGCGATATCTTGCAGGACCGGTTCGCCTATCTCATACGCAAAGGACACATCGGAGAAGGCGATAGAGAGAGGACCTGTGGGGAACTGCTCTACATTGCCATCATGTACCTGTGGGGTGACGGTAAAGAGCGCATTGACGCGAGTGATGCTGGCGCTAGCATCCTGGAGGTCGCGTAATTGATCGAGGAGTTCAAGCAAAGGCGTCTGCAAGAGTTGGGTATAGTAGAAGAGCATGACCAGCGTGCCTGTGCTCGACCATCTCAGGCCAAAGAGGTATGCACCCAGCCCCAGAGCCAGAAACGTGCCGCCAACCAGGGCGAACGAAGTCGCGCCAACCTTGAGGCCGTCGAAGAGCCCCAGGATCTGTAGAGTGCGTACCAGCCACGCATCCGTTCGTAAAATCCTTGTAAGATCGATGTGGTCGCACCTGAAGAACTAATATTATCAAGGCAGGACAAGCGTTCCTCAAGGTATCCATAGAGTTGAGTTTGCTGCTCTTTATGCGCCAGGCTGTACGTCATGGCGAGGTTGCGCGTACGCTTCAAAATGAAGAGCACGAGCAGCGTATAGAGTGTGAGGCCCAGGCCCAGCCGCCAATCCACAAAGAAGAGCACAAGCAGGATGCCAAGGAGCAGCAGCAGGTTCCCAAGGACGCGTATGACGAACTGCGAGAAGAAATTTGCCAGGCTGGTCACGTCACCATCGAGGCGCGAGATCATCTCGCCGGGACTATGCGCGTTATGAAACGGCATATCCAACCGCAGGCAATGCTCGGCCAGGTCCTCACGCAGGCTATTTGTAGCCTGCCAGGCCACGCTCTCACTCAGATAGGTTGCCAGCCCCGAAAGCCCCTGTGAGACCAACCCGACGAGTAGGAAGAGCAGACCGAGCAGGCTCAGGATGGAGAGAGGCGCTTTGTGTACCGCCCCATCGAGAAAGAGTTGCAGGACACGCGGGTTCAGGAGTTGCAGGCCAATCGTGAGGAAGAGCAAGAACGAGAGTAGGAGTACACATGTGCGCTGGTGAGCGAGATAGGTACGCAATAGACGAGAGTAGGCATGAAGTGGTATATGCATGCGCATTTCCTTTGACCAGAAAGAGTAGGTAGAAACAGAAGACGTGTAAAGCATACCCTAGCAGAAACGGAAAAACATCAGCACAATGGACGATGCGCATTTCTTGACACATGCAATATGATGGTATGGAAGCTAGATCCCCACAGCACCGCCTTGACTCGCTTACTTCGGGCGAGAAGGGCCAGGTACCCTCTTTTATCATTCACCTAGATGCACCAACCACAGTGCTTCGGGAGGGCAACCGGGAAGTGTTTGCCTCTATGTTATTTCTGAAGCTCCAACGGTTTCCTGAGTACGAAAGGGAAATGCCATGCGTATTGCCATTATTTCCGATATCCACGGGAACTGTCTTGCGTTTGATGCTGTCCTGGAGGATATTAGTCGGCGTTCTATTGATCAGATTGTTTGCCTGGGAGATGCTATCCAGGGAGGATCTCAGCCAGCCGAGACGCTCCAACGTTTGCGCGAGTTGGCTTGTCCGATGGTTATGGGCAACGCAGATGCCTGGCTGCTCACAGGTGAAGAAACCAGCCCGCATGAACAGGTTTCTTCTCAACAGATGGCTGTCAGGGAGTGGTCCCTGGCGCAATTATCAGAGGATGACCGGGTATTTATCGGCCAGTTCGCCCCCACCGTGGAGATCGCGCTGGAGGCTGATAAAAAGCTGCTCTGTTTCCATGGCTCTCCTCGTTCGTTTGATGATCTTATTTTGCCGAATACCTCTGAAGAGGTCTTGCAAACACTCCTGGGAGGTTTTGAGGTGGCCCTTTTCAGCGGAGGACACACCCATACCCAGCAATTGAGGCGACTGGGAGATGCCTGGTATGTCAATCCTGGTAGCGTCGGCCTGGCGTATAACTGGACGCTTCCGGCTGACACCTTTCATGCCGATCCCTGGGCTGATTATGCTATTGTCACCTCTGAAGGCGGGCGGAACAATATAGAATTTCTTCATGTTCCATTTGACGTCAGGAGCCTTATCGAGCTTATCAAGGCCAGCGGCAGACCTTATCCCGAAACATCTCTGACATTGTACCAGGCGAAAGCATAGCAGATCGAAGGATGCTATTTCCCTACGCACGGAAAGTGTGGAAGATCCAGAATAGCCGCATCTTCCAACTACCGTCAAACTCGAATGGGGATGTTTTACATCGGGTTGCCTTGCATAAAAGCGCCTGGGAAGACGAAGGAGCGCGTACGATGGAGCGGCCAAAAAGGGGTGGAACTCAGGAAATGGCCGTATCCATCGACCGCCTTTCTTTGCCTCCTATTTCAAGGGTAGAAATGGCTTCTTAGGTGGGGTGAGAGTGAATGCATTGATTACCAGCATTCGCAGGCTAGCATGACTTTCAATCAAAAGGGTCAGCTCCCATCATTGGAGCTGTGTCTGAGATGGCTCTGGCTTGGGTAGGAACACCGCACACAAGGCATGCTCTGCTTGCTATTTCCAGTGGCACAAGCTCTGGCGAGAGATCGCATGCTCTCGGCTCATCAACCCGTGATGGTCTGGGGATGCCAACAAGCGTGTGACCCACTCGAGCCTTTGTTGAGGTGCGCTACCATATCACCCCTGGATGTAGCCCTTGCGTTCGACAGGCTCCCCAGGCGGCCCAACCTCTTCCTTTTCTCGCCGCTTTCTCCCAGCTTCATACAGGAATATGGGCAGCTTCTTTAGGCCTGAAGAGTAAAGCTTTCTACCCAAATGTATTATTTATACTATAGCCATGCTTTTATAAAGCTACCTTCCGCCCTGAAAAAAAATACTCCTCAAGCTGATTGCTAAAACATCTACCAGTATTTTACAATGTGCATGTGCTTAATGGACATAATAGAGAATAATAATTTTAGTATGTTATTATTGGATTATTATATTCCAGCAAGCAAACTGCGTATATATGTAGATAATGTTCATAGCCAATATATATTATCTGCATACTGCCATGTGAATGTGCATTACCGCTTATACTTCTGCTGAAGTATTCAAGAGCAAAGAAAAAGCTTTGTGTGTTGTAGCCCAAGCTCCATCAAGGCGTTAAAAGCGTTATCAAGTATCAACACGTTTACGTGTTGAGGTAGCGGAGCTTTTCCAAACATTTTATAAAGCTGCTTACCCCCCTCCTACAACCTTTTCCAACATCATTGACCGCAGCCCCTCCTGACATTACAAGAGCAAAACTAGCTATACGATGAGAGGATGTACTTTGTCATGTCTGAGTTTTGTGAAGCCCCTCAGAGTAGTACAGCCTGGTACTTAGTCCATTGTAAATCACGAAAGGAGCATTATGCTGCCTACATTATCAATACATGCCTGGGGCTAGATTTTTTCGTACCTACATGTGAAATACGATCCCGTGGAGTTGTACGCAATGTCCCCTTCTTTCCCAGCTATTTCTTTGTCATGATGGATTTGCAAAAGACGCCAGTGAGCAAGATTAACTCTAGTCCAGGGGTTTTACGTTTAGTTGAATTTGGTGGAGAGCCACAGGCCGTGCCAGAGTCTATTATCTCTGGGATTAGAGAACGCTTACAGCATATCGATATGGCCGATTTGCAGAAATTCCATCCGGGCGATGTTGTCAGAATGAAAAAGAACGAATCCTGGCGCGATCTGGAAATGATCTTCCTGGGTTCTTCTTCGCCAAATCATCGTGTCTATGTGTTGCTTGAGCTTTTAGGAAGATTGAATAAGGTAGAAGTCAATATCGAGGCATTAGAAAAATGTCACGAAGTACAAAAGCGGCAGCATATTCGTTTTACGCGCGGTAAAGGTAGAAAGATTAAGAACGCTGTTTCGTGATGAAGAGTTGGGATATATGTTGGGTGTGCTCGTTTCAACATCTACCAAGGTGTTTTATTGATTGTTGTTCACTGACAAATCACAATTGTGATTTGTCAGTGACTTGTGAAACAGGAGATTACTTTATGTCTTTAACAAATCCAGCAATCTCACAGAAACCGGCCCATTCGGATTATCCACTGCAAGGCGTTGATTATGTTGAGCTATATGTAGGAAACGCACGGCAAGCAGCCCATTATTACAGCACCGCCTTTGGATTTACTCCTATTGCGTATGCAGGTCTAGAGACAGGGGTACGAGATCGCGCATCCTATGTTCTACAACAGGGCGAGAGCTTTCTTGTGGTGACTGAGCCGCTTACTCCCGATGGTCCTATCGCGGAGTACATTAAAACGCATGGCGACGGGGTAAAAGATATTGCTTTTCGTGTAAGTAACGTTGAGCGTATTTACGAGCATGTCGTACAGCAGGGGGACAGGCGATCCAACCTCCTATGGTGATAGAGGATGATGCGGGCAAGGTTACCAAAGCGACTATCTCGGTCTATGGTGATGTTGTACACTCATTTATACAACGCGATGAGGAATGCGAGACATTCTTACCTACCTATCAGAAGCTAAACGACACATTGGACACGGGTACTGGCATCGATTCGTTTGACCACTTCGCGATCAGCTTGCCAGCGGGAGAGGTAGAGCGCTGGTTTGATTTCTACACTCGTGTATTAGGCTTCTCTCAGTTGCACGAGGAGGATATCGCGACCGAGTATAGCGCCATGAACTCGATAGCGGTACAGGATAGCTCTGAAAAGATCAAGTTCGTCTTGATCGAGCCAAAGGCTGGGCGCAAGAAATCACAAATAGAGGAGTTCCTCAAGTACCATCATGGACCAGGGGTTCAGCATGTTGCCGTGCATACAGAGGATATTATCGGCACCATTCGCTTGTTAGAAGCTAATGGCGTCAACTTTGTAAGCGCGCCCGAAAGTTATTATGACATGCTACCAGACCGTATTGGCACCATCGACGAGAGTCCAGAAGCATTAAAATCGGTGAATGTGCTTGTGGATAAGGATGAGTGGGGATATCTTCTCCAGATCTTTTCGCTCCCGATCCAAAGCCGTCCCACGCTCTTTATAGAAGTCATTCAACGTAAGAATGCCCGTGGATTTGGAAGCGGGAATATCCAGGCTTTATTTAAAGCGCTCGAACAAGAGCAAGCCAAGCGTGGAAATTTATAAGGAGCATAGGCATGCAAGGCCCAACTACAACAGAAAAGATCGCTCTCGCTGATTGGGCACAATCTATACAACAATCCACTATTCAACAGTTGCTCGCAGTCGCAACACATCCAGGCCACATCTCTTTCGCGTTAGGTTTACCTGCCGCTGAGTTATTTCCGATAGAAGGGTATACTCAGGCGACGTTACAGCTTTTGCAAGCCAGGCCAAACGCTTTGCAATATGGCATGCCAGAGGGTGGCTTAAAGCGTCATATTGTGAAGCTGATGGAGCTAAGAAACGTTTCCTGTCGCGAAGAACAGGTGTTTCTGACGGCGGGTGCCCAACAGGGGATAAGCCTGATTGCTCGCCTCCTCCTCAACGCTAAAGGGACCGTTCTGATGGAGGAGACAATCTATAGTGGAATCGTACAGGCCATTGAACCCTTGCAGCCAAGGATTTTGACCGTACCCAGTGACCCTCGCACAGGGATGGATGTGGATGCAGTTGTGTCTTTTGTTGAAGGAGGAGAGCGCCCCGCATTCATCTATGCCATCAGTGATGGTCATAATCCTCTCGGTGTGAGCTTAAGCCTGGAGAAGCGCCAGCGCCTGGTCGCTTTAGCCAGGCGCTTCCAGATCCCTATCGTGGAAGATGACCCTTACGGGCTGCTCTGGTACAACGATGAACAGGTACAACCATCCATGAAAGCGCTCGATGCTGATTGGGTTTTCTATCTGGGATCATTCTCGAAGATTCTCGCCCCCGCCTTGCGCGTGGGGTGGCTGGTTGTTCCAGAGCAGCTAGGTTTTATGTTGTCAGCCCTGAAAGAGGGAAGCGATATTAATACTGCCTCCTTTGCACAACGGTCAATTGCATCATATATGGATACTGGCCTGCTGCCCGATCACCTGATTGCATTGCGAAAAGAGTATAGCCTGCGTCGCGATACGATGGTAAGAGCTATACAAAAGCACTTTCCTGAGAGTGCCAGGTTTCACCCAGTGAATAATGGTATGTTTCTCTGGGTAGAACTGCCAGCAAAGATCGATACGGAACGTCTTCTCAATACTGCTATAGAAGAGGAGTGTGTTGCTTTCGTACCCGGAAGCGCATTTTCGATGGGAAGCAATTCATATGCTTCCCATTGTATGCGTTTGAATTTCTCCAATTGTAATGCGCAACGCATTGAAGAGGGAATTGCCAGGTTAGGGCGAGTTATCGCGAGATTTCTGGCTGATTGATTTCTCTAGGAAGGGACAAGGAAGTGCTTTCCGTGCGCTTCCTTGTGATATTCTTGATGTGCGTTTTGAGAGTAGCTTCGCTAATGTGCAAATCCTGTGCTATCGTCCGCCTATCCGTGCCTTCGCGTAAGAGGCTTACTATCTCGCGTTCTCTAGGTGTGAGTAATTCCTCTTTTACCGCGAAGCGAAGATCACCCGAAAACAAATCGAGAATGGGTACCGTCATCTTCGGCTCGATGAGAAATGATCCTTCAGCCAGTCCGAGCGTGGCGCGTAGCAGTTCAGCTGGAGCATTCTCCGAGAGGAAACCCCTGGCACCGTGCTTATACGCCTTCAGAAAAAGCTCGATATCCACTTCGGGAGCGAGAAGAACAAATTTGCCTCGTGGAAGATCTTTTATATTCGACATCATTGATGTATTGATGATTATCAGGTTGATAGGCTTTGAAGATAAGCACGCTTTTAATGTTTCCTGTGTTGCGGCTTCGTAGATCTGTGAAATGCGCTCGTCTTCCGCGAAGATGGTACGTAGACCCGTTCTAAGGATGTCTCTAGGCTCGGCTATGAGTATATGCACAAGATATCCTTTCCTGTGAAAACCAGACTTGTTTGTCCCTAAACTGTCATCGCATCAGGGCAAAAATAAGTATTTTTGCAAAAGGATTTAAAGACAAGAGTGCCTATATTATTATAATGTTCCCGTAGAACATTATCGTTTATCATTGTACTTCACGTAACTATAAAAATCAATACAAAAAAGGTATTTTTAGAGCAATTTGGGGGTAAAGGGGGACAACCCAAATCACCTTTGTGAGAAGCGGAATAGCGAGAAATGGAGGAGTAGGAGAAAAGAGGTCATAGATAGGCGAGTACTTCATTAGTACCAGTGGGAAGCACAGGAGTGCCAATAGGAGGCACAGGCTTAACCTTCTTGCATTACACCATCGTGGTAATGCTGTGTGTACTTCGATCAGCATTCTTGCTGGCTTGCTACCGGATTTCTGGGGAAGTTTGGGTAAAGATTATTGGATTTGAGTATTTATGTTTTTAAGCATCTAGGAGGCGAAGCATGACGCTGAGCGTATTAGTTGCTGAGGCACAAGATGTGCTGCGCGCCGGGTTACGGGCCATATTTACTGGTGACTGCCGGGTTACAAGAGTAGACGAGGTTACAACTGAAAAGGAGGCAAAACAGCATTTATTAGCGAATCAATTCGATTTGGTTGTCATGAACCAGTCGCTATTAACCGATCCCTCTTGCTTAGCGAAGAACGTTGTGCTACTTGCGGCGGAGCCTGATATTGCAGTCCTGAAAGAAGCGTATAAGTGTGGTGCTCTTGGGTATCTTTCGGTGAATGTTTCTTCTGAATTGCTAAAGACGATGCTACACCCTGCCGGACATGCATTTTTAATCGAGCCAACGCTTATTCCCTGGGTTATGGAGTATATACTGCATCAGTCGGTGACTATGGTACGACATGATTTGCTCACGCCGCGAGAAAGAGAGATTGTTGGTTTGTTAAGGGAGGGAGTAGATCGCCCTAGCATCGCCAAACAGTTGAGTATCGCGGAGACAACGCTTAAAACACACATTAAGAATATCTCTAAAAAAGGGAATGGCGCTAAAACACTCTAGCGGTGTGCAAAGAGGTTGAAACATCGATAGGGTAGTTGGAGGTACTCCTTTTGTGTTCCTCCATCTACCTGTTACCTCACCCTTTTTGGGGGGAAATATACTTATATCGAGTATTGAAATTCTCTGAAGACTAAAGATATACTTTTTATGTGTAATGATCTATCAAGTATCTTTATGTTTCTCCATTATCACGTAAACGTCTTGCTTTCTACAAAGTAAGAATGATATCACAATATCTGCTGTTTGTAGCCCTGGCTCCAGCTAGATAGTAATCGCTCTCTTTACTCTCAATCAATCCATGATTGGGATAGCGGAGCTTTTATCTTTCCCCACTCACAAGGCTCAACAGCCTTATCTCACCCTTTGGTAATTTACATCCATATTCGAGAGAGCGCATCTTCCCATTAGAATGCATCGTATGCAACCGCAAAGGAGGCATATGTTTTTGTTGTGTTTTAGTTTTGGGACGACGAAAAGGAGATCTCATGGAGAAGAAAGCTAGTCTAAAAGCAAGCATTCGCAAAAGCATTCAAGAGAAGCGAGAGGAAATTAACCTGGCAGATTTCTCGCTCACGAAGGCAGATTACCTGGCCCCTGGTAGCGAGTTCCCGCTGGTCGTTCAGCCATCTATGCCGGGTGTGAACCTTGCTGGTTGGACCAAAAGCAATCGAGAGTACATCAATACTGAACTGGCTAAGCATGGCGCTATTCTCTTTCGCAATTTTACCGTGGACTCTGCCGCGAAGTTTGAGGAGTTTGCGCGCTCGGTGAGCGCGGATGGCGACCTTTTTGATGAGTATGGTGATTTGCCACGCGATAATCCTGGCGCAAAGGTGTATCACTCTACGCCATATCCCGCCGATAAGCCAATCCTTTTCCATAACGAGAGTTCTCATACCCATCGCTGGCCGATGAAGATCATGTTTTACTGCGTGAAGTCCGCTGAGGGCAAGGGCGCGACCCCCATTATCGATTGCCGCAAGACCTATCGTACCCTCGATCCCACGATTGTTCGCCGCATGAGCCAGAAGAAGCTGCTGTATGTGCGCAACTTTATCGATGGCCTGGATGTTAGCTGGCAGCAGTTCTTCCAGACATCGAAGAAAGAGCAGGTCGAGGAGTATTGCCGTCGGGCGGGTATTGAATTGGAGTGGAAGGGCGAGAAGCATCTTACCACCCGGCAGTTGTGTCCGGCAGTGGTGAAGCACCCCAAAACCGGAGAAATGCTCTTTTTTAACCAGATTCAACTACATCACATCTCTTGCCTAGATCACGATGTACGCACCTCAATGCTATCCATGTTCCGTCAGGAGGATCTACCACGCAATGTATATTATGGTGATGGTTCTCCCATCGAAGATTCTATTGTGGCGGAAATAAGCAAACTATATGATCAGCAGGCAGTACGCTTCACGTGGCAATCTGGCGATGTTATCGTGCTGGATAATATGATGATCGCGCATGCTCGTGATCCCTTTGAAGGGACGCGGAAGATATTAGTTGCGATGGCCGAGCTTGTCTATCAAAAGGATATTGTCGCCCTGATGAACGAAGTCTGACTGCCACGTGGCACATCCCATTACTGGTAGAGGCAGTTGCTACACGTAATAAGGTTGACCGTGCAAGTATGGGTGAGTATCGAGCAGGATTACTCATCCATCACGTGGCGCGCCCCGGACACGATGCATCGGCGCGGCGCTGTAGGACGTGGGGACAAGCAATTTTCACGGCGTGGCAATGGAAGGAATGGAGTAGTCATGAGCAGTAGTAGTACTGTATCGCCCTGGTTGCCTTATTGGCAACGTAAAGCGCGCCCTCGCGTTCGCCTGTTTTGTTTTCCCTATGCTGGAGGGGGGGCCTCTATTTTTCGTTTATGGTCAGAACGGCTACCCGCTGAAATAGAGGTTTGCCCGGTGCAACTTCCCGGCCGTGAGAATCGTCTTCGGGAGAAGCCTTTTGAGGGTATCCTTCCACTCGTTGAGACGCTGGGATCTGCGTTGAACCCATACTTTGATATGCCTTTCGCGTTCTTCGGGCATAGCATGGGGGCGCTGATCAGCTTTGAACTGGCGCGTTATCTGAGTACTTCTGGCATAGAGGCGGCACTGATCCATCTGTTCATGTCGGGTCACCGGGCACCCCAGTTGCCCGATCCTGATCCTCCAACATATCACCTGCCTGAGCAGGAATTTGTGCAGGAGCTTAAACGCTTACAGGGGACTCCTGAAGAAGTAATGCAGGATCCAGAGCTATTGCAGATACTTATGCCTCTCTTGCGCGCTGATTTCGCGATATGCGAGAAATATATCTATACGTATTCCAGGCCTCTTGGTTGCCCAATTACGGCATTTGGTGGCTTGCGTGACGAAGAGGTGTCGCGTAGTGAGCTTGCCGCCTGGCAAACCCAAACGAGCGGCATGTTTAAGCAGCGTTTCTTCCCCGGTGACCATTTCTTCTTACATAAAGAGCAGGGGTCACTGCTACGAGCTATTGCGCTAGATTTGTTTGATTCCTTGCGTTAAAAGGATTGGAGGATGGCTTTGTTTGACTTTGATATTGGTATTATTGGTGGCGGTCCCGCGGGAGCGGCTACGGCGGCCTATCTTGCCAGAGGCGGCTTATCCTGTGTGATCTTTGAACGGGAGCACTTTCCCAGGCCACATGTGGGCGAGTCGCTGGTTCCGTCTTCCACCCGCGTCTTTAAAGAGTTGAACTTTCTTGAACAAATGGATAACGCGGGCTTTCAACGCAAGTATGGAGCGGCCTGGACGGCTGCTCATAATGGGCCTATCTATGAGCATAAATGGGAAGGTTTAGGGGCGGACTGCTTCGCAGGCGTAAGCTTCGAGGAGCGTAAGCAGGAAGGTGTTGATAGAAACTATACTTTTCACGTAGATCGGGCAAAGTTTGACCAGCTTCTTCTGCAACACGCGCAACGTCAAGGGGCGACTGTGTATGAAGGGGTGCGTGTGCAGCGTGTTGATTTCTCGACGCCGGATGAGCCACGCATCTGCTATACGACGACTGACAATAAAGATGCTGCTGCACGGGTTCGGCTGGTCGTTGATGCCAGCGGTCGGCGGACGCTGCTGGGAAATCAACTGAAGCTGCGTGTGCAGGATAACATCTTCGATCAGTATGCCCTGCACACCTGGTTTGAAAACTATGATCGCACAACCCTGGTGCCTGATCCATCGCAGGCGGAATATATTTACGTCCACTTCTTACCGATTACGAACTCCTGGATCTGGCAGATCCCCATTACGGACACAGTGACCAGTATTGGCGTTGTCACGCAGAAGAAGCATTTCGCCAAGTCACGTCAGGAGCGCGAGACGTTCTTCTGGGAATGCATCGAGAGCAGGCCAGAACTGGCGAAGCAGTTGCGAGCCGCGCAACAGATGCGCCCTCTTACGGAAGAGGGGAACTACAGCTACGCGATGTCGCAGATTTGTGGCGATAACTATGTGCTGGTTGGAGATGCGGCCCGCTTTGTTGATCCTATCTTCTCTACCGGCGTGAGTATCGCGCTTAATAGCGCTCGCTTTGCGTCCGCTGATATTCTGCGAGCAGCAGAGACGGGGAAATTCCGCAAAGAGAGCTTCGCGACCTTTGAGAGTACCATGCGTCGAGGCACGAAAAACTGGTACGACTTCATCTCGGTCTATTATCGTCTCAACGTGCTCTTTACCGCATTTGTACAGGATCAACGCTACCGGTTGGACGTTTTGAAGCTCTTGCAGGGAGACGTGTATGACGAGGAGACGCCCGAAGTGCTGGGGAAGATGCGGGATATTGTGAGTCAAGTGGAGCAGAATGAGAAGCATATCTGGCATCGCTACCTCGGCGAACTCACTGCCAATGCCTTTCAACCTGCCTTTTAGCCCCCTTTTCTCTGTCTGTTTCCTTTGAAGAAGAGTCGGTTGGATACACGACGCCGCCCCTCATAGGAAAGGAGATCTCATGTATACGGGACAAATTCTGCTTCAGCTTATAGTGATTCTGCTGGCGGTTCAGTTGTTTGGCTACCTGAGTAAATGGGTTGGTGTGCAATGGGTCATTGGGGAAATCCTGGCGGGGCTTGTTCTGGGGCCTTCTTTGCTGGGGGGGATCTTTCCGGGGGTCGAGGCTCTGCTCTTTCCAACGGCTACATTGCCCATGTTGCAAACGCTGGGTGATATCGGGCTGATCCTCTATATGTTTTCGTTAGGGACCAGGCTGGATGTGCAGTTGATGCTGCGGCATAGTAAGCAGGCAGCCATCGTCTCGGCCTGCGGTATTCTGCTGCCATTCGCTTCTGGTTCCATTCTCGCGTACTTCCTCTATCCCTATTTCGCCGGGCCGCGAGCAGCCTTTGTCCCTTTTGTGTTGCTTATGGGAACGGCGATGTCGATTACGGCCTTTCCTGTCCTGGCGCGCTTGCTCGCCGAGAAGCGCATGCTAGGTACCAAAGTGGGGATGCTGGCATTAACCTGCGCGTCTGTTGACGATGTTGTTGCCTGGTGTTTGCTGGCCTTTGTTGTGGCGACGATTCATGCGCATGATTTTACATCGATCTTTCTCATCGTCGGCCTGACCGTGGCGTTTATAGGCGTGATGTTGCTGGTCGTGCGGCCACTGCTCAAGTATGCCGTACAGCGTGTGTCGTCTCCTCATCTGCTGCTCGCCATCAACATGGGCGTGCTGCTGCTCGCTTCATTCTCAACCAATGCGATTGGGATTCATCCCATCTTTGGCGCTTTTCTTACCGGGGTCATTGTGCCGAGGAAAGTCAGATTTGTCGGGCAAGTGCGCAGCCTCGATCAGGTGAACAATTTGCTTTTCCTGCCCCTGTTCTTTGTGTTTAGCGGGTTGCGCACACAGATAGGCTTGATTCAAGGGCCGGCGTTGCTTGGCATTTGCGCGCTTATTCTCGGCGTTGCCTGCCTGGGAAAGATTCTGGGGGGAGCTTTACCGGTTGCCTTTTCGGGCGAATCCTGGCACACGGCCATTAGCCTGGGCGTGTTAATGAACACCAGGGGGCTGGTTGAATTGATTGTTTTAAATATTGGGTACGAACTGGGCATTCTCTCGCCCACTCTCTTTGCAATGCTTGTCATTATGGCGCTCGTAACGACAATGATGGCATCTCCGTTGTTGCCGTTGCTTGGCTATCGTACCTCTCTTATGCCAACGGAAACAATAAGTGAACAACTGGATGGGGCGATGGCGCTCGGTGTTAGCGGTGAAGGTGCGGATGAATAGCATCGTCGGTGTGTACAGGAGTCAATGGTATGGATTTTGCATGGACACAGGAACAGCAGGAGCTATCCCACTCTCTGCGGACAATAGCTCAAGCTATTTCTCATGATGACCAGCGACAAGCTCAGGGTGATTTCTGGACGCGCGCGCAATGGCGTCGATGCGCGGAGGCTGGCCTGCTGGGATTGTGTGTCTCCCAGGCGTATGGTGGTGGGGGATACGACGCGTTGACGACGGCGCTGGCGCTAGAAGCTTTTGGGTTTGGCTGTGAGGATACGGGTCTTGTCTTCTCCGCTGCGGCCCACTTGCTGGCCTGTACCATGCCCATTGTGGAGGCTGGTTCCGACTCACTGAAGGAGTCCTTCCTTCCTGGATTATGCGCGGGGCGTTTTGTTGGCGGGAACGCGATTACGGAAGATGATGCCGGCTCCGATGTGTTCGCGTTACACACGCGGGCGGTCCGCGAGGGAGATGAGTATGTCCTGGATGGCTGCAAGAGTTATGTGAGCAATGGTCCCGTGGCGGATGTCTTTGTGGTGTATGCCAGGACCAATCCTGCGCACGGCTATCTCGGCATCTCCGCGTTTGTAGTGGAGCGTACAACGCCGGGCCTGATTCTGGGAGAGCCATTTACGAAAATGGGCCTGACCAGTACGCCCGCGTGCCGCGTCTCTTTTGAGGGTTGCCGCGTACCCGCGTCTCATCGCCTGGGAAAAGAAGGACAGGGGGCCAGCCTCTTTAAGCGATCAATGCTTTGGGAGCGTGCCTGTCTGTTCGCTTTGTATCTAGGCGTTATGGAGCGGCAATTAGAGCGCACAATTCACTATGCACGCGAGCGCCGCCAATTTGGCAAGCCTATCGGTAGGAATCAGGCGGTAGCCCATCGCGTGGCGGATATGAAGCTACGGCTGGAAATGTCCAGGTTGTTGCTCTACCGTAGCTGCTGGCTCTTTGGGCGTGGAGAGCCAGCGACCTTAGAGATCGCGCTCTCCAAGTTAGCGGTGAGTTCGGCGGCGGTCCAGGGTGGGTTGGACGCCCTTCACATCCATGGAGCGCGGGGGATTGACTGTGACTATGGCATTGAGCGGATGTTGCGGGATGCTATTCCCGGTACGCTATTTTCGGGAACCGCTGAAATGCAGCGTGATATTATCGCCAATGAGTTGGGATTATGATCTTACGTGACCTTGTGCTTCGCAGCGTGGAACTGACACCTGATGCAGTGGCTGTCCAGGCTCCCGATACCAGCCTTACCTATGGCGCCCTCGATCACCTGGCGAACCGTCTGGCTCACAAACTCCGGGAGCTAGGCGTGGGGCGTGGTGATCGCGTCGGGATCTGGCTGGAGAAGTCAGCTATTTCTGTGGCGGTCATGCAGGCCGCATTACGCTTGAATGCGATATATGTGCCTTTAGACCCGCTGAGTCCCGCCGCTCGTATACGTTCTATCGCCAGCGACTGCGCTATGCGCGTCCTGGTGACGACGCATAAGCGGTCGGAGCATATCCTGAGTGAGGGTGCATTGGCTGTGATCTGCCTCTGGCTGGACGGAGAGGATGGTGAGTGGGCCAGTATCCGCCAGTTACCCACTGCTTCGCTCGATGTGCCAGAGCAAGCAGATGATGTAATTAACTATATATTGTATACTTCAGGATCTACAGGACAACCAAAGGGCGTATGCATTAGTAGTCGCAATGCGCTCGCTTTTATCACCTGGGCCGCGACGACGTTGGGGGTTACACCCGTGGATCGCCTCGCCAATCACGCGCCATTCCATTTTGATCTCTCTGTGTTAGATCTCTATGTGGCCTTTCACGCGGGCGCGACGGTCTGTTTAATTCCTGATGGAATCGCGTATTTGCCACAAAGGCTGGTGCGGTTTCTGGTGCAGGAGGGGCTAACCATCTGGTATTCGGTGCCGTCGGCCTTGACCTTAATGGTGGGGGCGGGTGGGCTGTTAGACCTGCCAGACCTGCCGCTACGGGCGATCCTTTTCGCGGGTGAGCCATTCCCGATCAAGCATTTGCGCACACTCTACCAGCGCTGGCCTCGTCCGCGCTATCTGAATCTCTATGGTCCGACGGAGACGAATGTCTGTACCTATTATGAGGTGTCCACTCGCGATGGCGCGCAGGAAACGCCCATCCCTATCGGACTGGCCTGTTCTGGCGATACGGTCTGGGTTCGCAAGGATGATGGGGGCGGGCCTTGCCCGGTGAAGAGGGTGAGTTAATTGTTGAGGGGCCAACGGTGATGGTCGGGTATTGGGGGCAACCCGCGCTCCAGGAAGCGCGCTATGCAACCGGTGATATAGTATGCCTCCAGGAGGATGGGAATTACAGTTATCTCGGTCGTCGTGATCATATGGTCAAGATTCGGGGACATCGTATTGAGCTGGGAGCGATTGAGGTGGCCCTTGAGGCGCATCCAGCTATACAAGAAGTTGTGGTACTTGTGCAGGGGCAAGATGTTGCCGCTCGTCTGGTTGCTTTTCTGGTTGTGGGCGAGCAGGGGGGCCTATCATTGTTGGAAGTTAAACGCCACTGTGCCGAGCGCTTGCCTCGCTACATGATCGTTGATGACATCTCGCTGATGGAGGCCTTGCCACGGACCCGCAATGGGAAAGTGGATAGGCTTTCCCTGGCGCAACAACTCGCAAGTTCTACATCACAGGGGGAGAAACGTTGATGTCTCGCATAGAAATAGTTGAACGTTTAAAACAGTATTTTATAACTGAAGTATTGGATGGGAAGGATATCGGGCTGGACGAGTCCACGCCTTTATTGGAGTGGGGCGTGATCAACTCGTTAGAGATTGTACGCCTGCTTGGTTTCATTCAGCAGCAGTTCGGGGTTGAGGTGCCGGCTGATGATATTACGGCTGAGTATTTCAGCTCGTTACTCTCTATTACCGACCTGATCCTTATGCATGAGAAAGCCGCCCGACCATAATACGCCTTCAACCGGTCGGGGAGCGCGCTCTATTACAGGTAGTGGCTGCCGTTACCTGTAATGGTGTTGACCATATAAGCATGGCGTGTCGGTCGGGAGCGAGACGGGAGCAAGACGCCAGTAAGTTAAGGAAGATGCATAATGCAACAAGATCGCTTGCAGCCCATCGCCATAGTTGGTATTGGCTGTCGTTTTCCTCAGGCTAAGAATCTGCGTGAGTTCTGGAAGTTACTGCAACAGGGGCGAAGTGCCATTCGTGAAGTCCCTCATGATCGTTGGGATAGCGCGTCGTTATATGATGCGGACCCGACTGTTGCGGGGAGGACAACAAGCCGTTGGGGCGGGTTTCTTGAGCAGGTAGATCAGTTTGATTGGCGCGCATTTCGCATATCTCCACGCGAAGTGAAGATGATGGACCCTCAGCAGCGTTTATTGCTTGAGGTGGCCTGGGAGGCGTTTGAAGATGCTGGTCTTTCCATGTCGCAAATAGCGGGAAGCCGAACAAGCGTCTCTATCGGTATTGGGTGGAGTGATTACCTCCGCCTACAGAGCCGCAACTGGTCCCAGATTGATGGCTATACTGCGACTGGCAATGAGAGTGGGTTCGCGTCCAGTCGCCTTTCCTACATGTTTGACCTGAAGGGGCCGAGTGTATCACTGGATGCTGGCTGCACTTCCTCGCTCGCCGCCATTCAAATGGCGTGTCAGAGCCTCTGGTTGGGAGAGGCGACCATGGCCCTGGCTGGTGGCGTGAGTTTGATGCTCTCTCCTGATGGCATGATCATCGTCTCAAAGGCGGGCTTGCTCTCCCCTGATGGGCAATGTCGGGCGCTGAACGCAGAGGCGAACGGAACGGTACGGGGCGAGGGCGCGGGCATCGTTGTGCTCAAGCCTCTCTCACTGGTAAAGCCTGCTGATCGCGTGTACGCACTCATCGAAGGAATCGCTATTAATCATAATGGGCATAATCAATGGATTATCGCGTCGGATCAGCGCGCGCAGGAACGTTTGCTACGGGACGCGTATGAGGGGGCTGGTATACGCCCTCGGACGTTGACTACGCGGAGTTGCACGGTTCAGGCTTTGTCCAGGGAGACCTGATTGAGTTGAACGCGCTGGGCGCTGTTGTCGGGGCCAGCGAGGAGCGTACTCATCCCTGTATGGTTGGTTCGGTCAAGACCAATATTGGTAATTTAGAGGCGGCTTCTGGCATTGCCAGCGTCATTAAAGTCGCGCTCGCGCTTTATCATGAGCAGATTCCCCCCACGCTCAATATTGAAACCCCTGGTCCCGCGCTTACCGCGCAACAGGGGCTTCTAGAGGCCCCACGAGCCGCGTGTCCCTGGCCTGAGAGAAGCGGTGGGAAGCGTGTCGCGAGCGTGACAACGCTCTCTTTGACAGGGGCTAATGCTCACCTGATTCTCACAGCCCCGGAGAAGGAGCCTCGCCAGGTGGAGACAGAGCAGGCGTGCATCCTGCCCCTCTCGGCTCGCAGTAAAGAAGCCCTGGTAGAGCAGGCCAGGGCGATGCGCGATTTCTTGTGTTCCCCTGAGGAAGGGATGCGGCATAGCTGGTACGATATTTGCTATACAGCTGGCGCTCGCCGCTCGCATCACCCATATCGCCTGGCGGTCAACGGTAAAACCGCTTTGGAGGCCGTCGCTGCCCTGGATGCGTTGCTCGTGGATAGCTCATCCGGTTCTGAAGGAGGGGCAAGTCGCGCTAAACGCCATAAGCTGGTTTTCCTGTGCGAATACCAGGGGCCGCCGCGCAAGATGATGGAGAGCGAGCGGCTGTGGCAAGGGGCCGCGTTCCGCAGAACCCTTGAGGAGTGCCACCGCATCTTCCTGTCATTGACCGGAAGTCCTCTGCTGGAACTAGCGACGACAGATCGTTTTCGTTTTAGTGCTACGGTCCCCGATGCGCTTGTGTTCTTCTCGTTCCAGGTCGCGTTAGCGGTGTTATGGTCTTCATTTGGCGTCTCGCCCGATGCCGTCATTGGCGAAGGACAGGGAGAGGTTGCCGCTGCATGTATTGCGGGTGCGCTCTCTTTAGATGTGGCAATGGCGTTTCTGCTTCACTACGCCGAACAGCAAGAACACGCCCAGCATGGCGGGGCGCAGCCAACGGCGAGCCACAGCCTGGAGAAGGCGACCATTCCGCTCTACTCCACGACGCTGGGACAGTACCAGGCGTCCGCGTCAATTGTGCTGCGTCCGGGCATTCCCGACCTCTCGGCCTCTGTCATTGATCAGATGCTCAAGGAGGGCTATGATACGTTTGTGGAGCTTGGCCTTCCCTCGACCGCGCTTGGGGCCGTTCTTGCGCGTTTACTGCACCATAATCTGGAATGCTACACGCTGCCGTCGTTGGGCTGGCAGGAGAGTGATAGCCCCGCCCTGCTGAAAACGCTGGGAACGCTCTATGCCGCTGGCTTCACGGTAGACTGGCAGGCGCTCTATGCGCGTGAAGGGCAGTGTGTGAGTTTGCCATCGTATAGCTGGCAGCGTGAGCGGGTGTGGCCTGAGTGGCTTGATATCGAAACGATCAGTACTCCGCCTGAAACCACTTGTGTGCGTTACACGGGGGAGCTTGGGAGCGTACAGGCATCTCAACACGATGCCTCTGTCGAAGAACGGTTGCTGCGCATCTGGCAACAGATACTGGGTGTGCGGGAGATCGAGCCTGAACAGAGCTTTTTTGAGCTTGGCGGCCATTCGCTGTTCGCCGCTCAACTCCTGACCAGTATTCGCCACAATTTCGATGTCGCTTTGACGCTCAGCGAGTTCGTTACCCATGCCACGCCGCTCGCCTGCGCCCAGCTTATCAAGCAAAAGCAGGCCGATGCGACCGTGATACAGCAGGAAGCGGAACTGCCACCTGTACAGCATGATCGCAAGCGGCGCCACCTGCCATTTCCCATCACGGATGTGCAGCAGGCCTACTGGATCGGGCGTAGCGACACCTTTGAGCTAGGCAACGTCGGCAATCATGGCTATATTGAAGTGGAGGCCCTGGACCTTGATATGCAGCGCCTCAACAGCGCGATCCAGAAGTTGATTGCGCGCCATGAGATGCTGCGCACGATTATCCTGCCGGATGGTCAACAGCAGATTCTAGAGCATGTTCCCGCGTATCATGTTGAGTTCGAGGACCTGCGCGACCGTTTCTCCCAGGAGCGAGAGGCCCGCCTGGCGGAGATCCGGCAACAGATGGATCATCAACTCTTCAATGTTGAGTCCTGGCCTACCTTCGCGTTGCGCGTCTCGCGTCTTGATGAGCATCTCTACCGCTTGCATGTAAGTGTCGAAGTGCTATTCGCTGATGCCTGGAGCATGAATATCCTCATCCAGGAGTTTGCCTACTGCTATAGCTATCCTGATGAGGTGCTTCCTCCACTGGAGCTTTCTTTTAGAGATTACGCCCTGGCCTCAAGCGCGCTGGAAAGCACTGAGCGCTATCGACGAGATGAGCAGTACTGGTTAGAGCGCCTGCCTCATTTGCCGGCGGCCCCAGATTTGCCGATCAGTAGGAATCCAGCCCTGCTGACGCAGGCGCGAACCGTGCATCGGGAGGGGCATCTGTCCCGCGAGTCCTGGCAACAATTGAAAGTCCTTGCCATGAGGGCCGGGATAACCCCCTCGTGCGTCTTGCTGGCGGCCTTCGCTGAAATCCTTACCGCCTGGAGTAAGTCGCCGCGTTTTAGCATTAATCTGACCTTGTTTAACCGCCTGCCGCTGCATCCAGAGGTCAACGAGATTGTGGGTGATTTTACCTCGCTTACCCTCTTAGAGGTGGATACCATGGGAGGCGCGAACTTTGAGCAGCGGGCAAAGCGGTTGCAGGCGCAGTTATGGGCGGATTTAGATCATAGCCTCTATAGCGGTCTTCAGGTCTTGCGGCATATGGCGCGCGCGCAAGGAGAAGTCGGCAAGGCGTTGATGCCCGTGGTGTTTACTAGCTTGCTCGTGCAGGATACCGCGATTAAGCATCCCACCCCCTGGCATGAGACGGTCTATTGTGTCAGCCAAACACCCCAGGTCTGGCTAGATCACCAGGTATTGGAGTCCCATGGCGAATTGATCTTCCACTGGCAATCAGTCGATGAGATCTTCCCCGCTGGCTTGATGGCGGAAATGTTCGCCGCTTACTGTCATTTGCTCCAGCGATTGGCCGAGGACGAGGCGTACTGGCAGGCGGCAACGAGAGCGATTGTCCCCCAGGAATACCTATGCGCGCGCCAGAGAGCGAACGAGACAGCCGCGCCCGTCTCCGATGAATTGCTCCATTCGTTCTTCGTACGGCAGGTTGAGCAGCGGCCCGATCACATCGCGGTAATCGCGCCTCAGCGCAGTTTAACGTATAAAGAGATCTATAGCAGCATGTTACAACTGGCGCACCAGCTGCGGCAGTGGCATGTGCGACCGAATCAGCTTGTGGGCGTCGTGATGGAGAAAGGCTGGGAGCAGGTTGTTGCCACACTCGGCATTTTGCAATCTGGCGCGGCGTACTTGCCCATTGACGCTCATTTGCCGCCTGAGCGCCTGCTCTACTTACTCGCACATGGGCAGGTTGAGTGTGTCATTACCCAATCCTGGATTGACGACCGTGTGGCCTGGCCGGACCATATGAAACGCCTCTGCGCAGACACCCTCGACGTAAGCCGCGTCGACCTGGAGCCACTGTCATCGGTGCAGCGAGCAGAGGACCTGGCCTATGTAATCTATACCTCCGGCTCTACAGGTCTGCCCAAGGGGGTCATGATCGACCATAGAGGCGCGGTCAATACCATTCTGGATATCAATCAGCGCTTTCAGGTGAGCAGCCAAGATCGTGTCCTGGCGCTGTCCGCCTTAAACTTTGACTTATCGGTCTATGACATTTTCGGTGTCCTGGCTGCCGGCGGCACCATTGTCTTACCCGCGGCGGGCGACATTCGTGACCCTGAGTCGTGGTTGGAAATCGTGACGAGGGAGCGTGTCACGATATGGAATTCCGTGCCAGCCTTGCTGCAAATGTGCGTTGAGTACGCGGAGGGAGCGCCGGGCGGGCGTCTGCGGAACTCGTGCTTACGGCTCGCCATGTTGAGCGGCGATTGGATCCCCTTGACGCTCCCTGAGCGCCTGCACTCATTGAAGCCAGAGGTTGAGCTTATCAGCCTGGGGGGCGCGACCGAGGCATCCATCTGGTCGATCCTCTTCCCGATTGCGGCAGTGGACCCTGCGTGGAAGAGCATCCCCTATGGGAAGCCGATGCTGAATCAGCGCTTTGCGGTCCTAAACGACGCGTTGGAGCCATGTCCCACGTGGGTTCCTGGTCAACTGTATATCAGTGGGATCGGGCTTGCCAGGGGGTACTGGCGTGACGAGCAGAAGACGCGAGACAGCTTCTTCATCCATCCCCATACGGGCGAGCGGCTGTATCGTACAGGAGATCTGGGGTGTTACCTGCCAGATGGGAACATTGAGTTCTTAGGGCGCGAAGATTTCCAGGTCAAGGTGCTTGGGCATCGTATAGAACTTGGCGAGATAGAAGAAACCTTACTCAAGCATCCGGCGGTCCAATCGGTCGTCGCCGCCGCGATGAATGATCCGGTGAGCAAAGATAAGCGGCTGGTGGCATATGTGGTGCCACGTCAGGCTGCCTCTCCCGCCATTCCAGAGCGGAAGGAATACAGCCTCGAACAACTGACGGGTAGACGTGCCTATATGGGTGAGGCAAACGGACATAGTAATGGTTTGCAACATCTTGGCGCGCAATTCGGGCAGGGTAGCATCCGCCAGGACACGACGGGTACCATTATCGAGCTACCATCGCTAGAGCGCGATGCGCGGACCATAGATAGATACCGGCAACGCCTGAGCTACCGTCAGTTCCTCTCCGAAACCATCCCGTTTGAGCAATTCAGTCAATTCCTCGGCATCCTGGGACAAATCGAGCTTGAGCAGTTGCCGAAGTATCCCTATCCCTCCGCGAGCAGCATCTATCCTGTGCAAACCTATCTCTATATCAAGGCCGACCGGGTTGAGGGTCTGCCAGAAGGCATTTACTATTATAATCCACAAATGCATCAATTGATGATTATTGCGGAAGATGTGCGTTTACCTGAACATATTCATGGTGCTGAGAACCGGCCCATTTTCGCGCAATCCGCGTTCACGCTCTTTCTCATAGGCGATTTGCGGGCGGTGCGCGCACGCTATGGTGAGGTGGCGCGTGACTTCTGTTTGTTGGAGGCGGGCTATATTGGACAACTCTTGATGAGCATGGCGGCCCAATACGCAGTGGGCCTCTGCCCCATTGGTGGATTAGACTTCGCGACTATCCAGGATCACTTTGCCCTGGAGGGAGAGCAGATCCTCCTGCATAGCCTGCTTGGTGGGGGCGTCGATCCTACCGCCTCCACGGGCTGGTCATTCCTGGAAGGTGGGACAGGCAAAAGTGAGAAAACGGGGGAAGCGAACGCGGCCCTGGCGCGAGCGGGTGAGGCGGGTCTTTCGGTTGGTGAATTGCGTGAGTATCTGCGCAATAAGCTGCCTGAGTACATGGTGCCTTCGGCTATCCTCCTCCTCGGCGCCCTGCCGTTGACCGCAAACGGCAAAGTAGACCGTCAGCATCTACCCCAGCCTGAGATGTCCGGCGCGGCAGTTGAAAAGGCGTTTACTGCGCCAAACTCGGACTTAGAGCGTACCATCGCGGCCGTCTGGCAAGAGCTATTGCCTGGTCGGAAGGTAGGCATTCACGATAACTTCTTTGATCTGGGAGGCAACTCGCTCTTAATGGTGCGAGCCTACACCAGGTTACGTAAATTACTGCAAAAGAATGTTTCTATGGTGACGATGTTCTTCCAATATCCCACAATTGCCATGCTATCGGAGTTCCTCGCGCAAGAGGGGCAGATAAGCGCGCCCGCTCCGGAGACCAGTGCGGTCCAGCAGCAACGCATAGAGCGGCGGAGAGGATCGCATCAGCAGGAAAGGCTTACCAGGCTCAAGCATCGCATCAAAGAAAGGGATGAAGATGATGCATAATCAACACATTTCCGATTCGGATATCGCTATTATTGGTCTTCATTGTCGTGTACCTGGGGCTAATACTGCCGACGAGTTCTGGCGCAATCTCCGCGAGGGCGTGGAGAGTATCTCCTACTGCTCTGACGAACAACTGCGTAGCACGCTGGCAAAGTCGCTGGGATACGTACCAGAAGAGGTGGTGGCGCGTTGGACGAAAGACGCGAAATATGTCAGAGCCGCCGCCGCGCTTGAAGATATAGACCTGTTTGACGCGGCCTTCTTTGGCTATAGCGCGACGGAGGCGGAGATCTTAGATCCGCAACAACGTCTCTTTCTTGAATGCTCCTGGGCCGCTTTAGAGGACGCGGGCTATACGCCAGAATCCTCTACCGGACTGGTTGGCGTGTATGGCGGATCAGAGGTGAATGCGTACCATGGGAACGCGGGCGGCTACACTATCATGCCAGCGGAGCGCGATCTGCTCTCGGTGCTGGGAGCGGAAAGCGGCTACCTGACCACGCGTGTCTCGTATAAGCTGAACCTCAAGGGACCGAGCTTTAATGTGCAGAGCGCCTGCTCTACGTCGTTAGTGGCTATTCACGCCGCCTGCCAGGGGCTAAAGAACGGCGAATGCGACATGGCATTGGCGGGCGGCGTGACCGCCTACACGACGCAGCAGGTGGGATATCTCTATCAGGAGGGCAGTATGTTCTCTCCCGATGGACATTGCCGCCCATTTGATGCCCAGGCTCGCGGCACCGTTTTCGCGATGGGAGGAATGGGCGTTATCGTCCTCAAGCGCCTGAGTGAAGCGCTTGAAGATAGGGATCATATCTACGCGATCATCAAAGGCTCGGCCATTAACAATGATGGATCGATCAAAACGGGCTATACCGCGCCCAGCGTCGATGGGCAGGTCAGAGTGATTATGGAAGCGCTGGCGGCTGCGGATGTATCGGCTGACACGATCAGCTATATTGAAGCGCACGGTACCGCGACCCAGATTGGCGATCCGATTGAGATTGCCGCGCTGACCCAGGCCTTTCAACGAGGTACGCAACGGAAACAGTTTTGCGCCGTTGGCTCCGTGAAATCAAACATTGGTCATCTTGGGGCGGCGGCTGGCGTCGCGAGCATCATCAAGACCACCCAGGCGTTAAGGCACAGGCAAATCCCGCCCAGTCTGCATTACAAGGAGTCCAATCCACAGATCAACTTCCCAGAGAGTCCCTTCTATGTGAACACCGTTCTCTCCGACTGGCAGACGACGGACGATATACCGCGTAGGGCAGGAGTAAGTTCTTTCGGTATTGGTGGAACAAACGCGCATATAGTTATGCAAGAGGCCCCTGAAGTTGAGGAGGCACCAGATGCCTCGCGCCCCTGGCAAGTGCTGCTCCTCTCGGCACGCACCGAAGAGGCGCTAGAGCGCATGAAGACAAACCTGAAGGAGTATCTCCAGACGCGGCCCGCTGCCTCCCTGGCTGATCTCGCCTTTACCCTGCAAACTGGGCGCAAGCGTTTCGCGCATCGCTACGCCCTCGTCTGTGATAGCGCAAGCGAAGCCGTGAGGCTATTAGAGGAGGGTCAGGGATATAGCGCCGAGGAGGAGGAGCAGAAGGCGGAAGTCGCCTTTCTGTTCTCTGGCCAGGGCGCGCAATACAGCAAGATGGCGCTCGAACTCTACCAGTGCGAGCCGGTCTTCCGCACCCAGGTGGATCAGTGCGCGCAACTGCTCAAGCCGCATCTGGGCTTTGATCTGCGCGCGCTCCTCTATCCCGCTTCCTCGCAGCAAGAAGTGGAAGCGAGCCAGCGCCTCAACCAGACCTATGTGACGCAGCCGGCTCTGTTTGTGATCGAATACGCCATGGCTCAGCTATGGATGAAGTGGGGCTTGAAGCCGGGCGCGATGATTGGTCATAGTATCGGCGAGTATGTCGCCGCGTGCCTGGCGGGCGTGTTTACGCTGGAAGAAGCGTTGGCCCTGGTGGCACTGCGTGGTCGCCTGATGCAGGAGCTTCCCGCGGGCGCAATGACATCCGTGCCGCTGCCAGAGCGTGAGGTGCGGGCGCTGCTCGGCCCACAACTCTCCATCGCGGCCTGTAATAGCCTGAGCGACTGTGTGGTCTCCGGTCCCTTCGACGCCGTTGAGCAGCTAGAGCGGAAGTTGCAGGAGCGCGATATCTTGTGCCGGCGCTTGCACACCTCGCACGCCTTCCATTCGCAGATGATGGATCCAATGTTGGAGCGTTTCACGGCGGAGGTGCGCAAGATACACCTGCGAGCACCGAAGATCCCGTATATCTCCAACGTGACCGGCACCTGGATTACCAATCAAGAGGCGACGAGGCCCGAATACTGGGCGCAGCACTTGCGGCAGACCGTCCGCTTCGCCGATGGATTGCAGACCTTGCTGCAATCCTCTGCCAGAGTGTTGTTAGAGCTTGGTCCAGGCCGTAGCCTGGTGAGCTTTGTGAAACGCCATCCTGCGAAGAGGAGCGAGCATACGGCCTTGCCTTCGCTGCGCCATCCCCAGGATAGCGAGTCTGATCTCTCCTTCCTGCTGCATACCTGCGGGCGCTTGTGGAGCGCTGGCGTCAAATTAAACTGGACACGATTTCATAATGGGGAGCAACGACAGCGGCTCTCTCTCCCCACCTACCCCTTTGAGCGCAAACGCTACTGGAAATATCCTCAGCGGCAATACCTGCAATCCGGGGTGCAGGGCTGGCCCACGAAAGAGCAGGATGTTACGCGCTGGTTCTCGGTCCCTTCCTGGAAGCGTTCGCTTTTGTCACCCACGCTCGTGCCTCAGCAAGCGGGCGAGGATCACCCCTGGGTGATCTTCACTGATGAGTACGGAACGGGCGCGCAGCTTGCGAGGTGTCTTGAGGAGGATGGCGAAACCGTCATCACGGTGAAAGCGGGCGATGCGTTCTCCCAACTCGCTAACCGGCTCTACACCGTTCAACCGGGGCGATTGGGTGACTATGAGGCCCTGTTTACCGCGCTGGACACGCTTCATCTCCAACCGGCCAGAATCGTGCATCTCTGGTCTATCATACCGGAAGCCGTCACTGGAACGGATTGGGAGCAATGCGATAGCGCTCAGGAGCGCGGCTTTTATAGCCTGCTCTTCATCGCGCAGGCCCTGGGGAAGCACAACATCACGCATCCCGTCCAGATTTCCGTCATCACCAATCACTTGCAAGAGGTCATGGGCGGAGAAGTGTACTCGCCGGTACGGGCAACCGTGTTTGGGCCGGGGAAGGTCATCTCCCACGAGTATTCACAAATGACTTGCCACTCTATTGACGTGGATTGTGTTGGGGAGGCGTTGCGCAGCGAGTGGCTTGCCGCGCAACTGGCGACGGAACTGCGGCTTGAGAAGCCAGAGGTAGCCGTGGCCTATCGTAATCGGCATCGCTGGGTGCAGACAACCGAGCCAGTGGCCCTGGAACCAGCGCCGGAAGAATCCATAATGCCGCTGCGTCAGCGAGGGGTATACCTTATCACGGGTGGCTTAGGCGGCGTGGGGCTGGTGCTGGCCGAGCATCTTGCGCGAACGGTGCAGGCGAGGCTGGTATTGCTTGGGCGTGGCGAACTCCCTCGCCGCGAGGACTGGGAGGCATGGCTGGCGACTCACAGCACTGATGAGCGGAGCGCTCAACGCATTCGCTCTATCCAGGCTTTAGAGGAAGCCGGAGCGGAGGTCCTGCCTGTCTCCGCCGATGTCACAGATGAGGTCGCCATGCGCCAGGTGCTCGCCCAGGCCGAACGGCGCTTCGGGCAGCTTCATGGCGTTATTCACGCCGCCGGTGTCGTTGATGTGGGCATTATACAACTCAAAGCTCCTGAAGCAGCCGCGCGCGTGCTCGCGCCAAAGGTGCGCGGCACCCTCGTTCTGGATCGCGTTGTACAGGATATACCGCTGGACTTCATTGTGCTCTGCTCTTCCCTCTACTCGGTGATTGGCGGCACGGGTCAGGTCGACTATTGCGCGGCGAATGCCTTCTTAGATTGCTATGCCTTCTACAATACGGCGCGGCGAAATGTGGCGACGCTCTCGATTAACTGGGATGCCTGGCAGGAAGTCGGGATGGCTGTGGATACGGGCAACGGTAATGGATCTACCGGCAGCGACCAGGCGGAAGCGAGCGGCACCACGCGGCGCGGGTTCCTGCCAAAGGATGGGATTCTGTCGCGTGAGGGGGTCGAGGCCTTTCAGCGAATTCTCCAGCGGGCGGCCTTCCCGCAGGTGATGGTCTCAACGCGTAATTTGCAGGAAGTACAGCAGCGAATGCAACACCCCTCAGTCGCGCACATCGAAGAGGATGAGGTAGGGACCGCGAGCGCCGTCCATAGCCGACCGAACATCAAGACCTCCTACGTCGAGCCGCGCAACTCGTTAGAGCAGCATATCGCCGATATCTGGCAGAGAGTCATCGGCATCGATAAGGTTGGCACGAGCGATAACTTCTTTGACCTGGGTGGCGACTCGGTCATGATTATGCAGGTGCTGAAACGCTTATATGACATCTGCCAGGTCGAGCTTTCTGTGCACGTCTTCTTTGAGTACCCAACGGTTGAGAGCCTGGCGAATACCATCACGCAGCGACAGATGGAGGCGCTTGATGGGGCCCAGGTGGAAACGCTACTCCAGAGCGTGGATCAATTATCTGAAGAGGAAGTAGCGCTGCTCCTCGGACAACAGGCGGCGGAGTAAGGAGCATAACAACAGTGAACGATCCAGCGAAGCAACTTGCACAGCTTTCGCCTGCGAAGCGAGCGTTATTGCAAAAGCTTTTGCAGCAGCAGATCGCGCAAAAAACGGGAGAACAGACTACCACTCTCCGTCGTCGCACGCAGCAGCAAGACCTGCCCCTCTCATCGAATCAGCAGCGGCTATGGTTTCTCGACCAGTTTGAGGAAGGCAGCGCCGCGTACAATATAGCCGCCGCGAACAAGGTGAGCGGCCTGCTCGTCATGCCCGCATTAGCGCGGAGCCTGCGCGCCATTATGCAGCGCCACGAGATATTGCGCACCGCCTTTCGTCTTCAGAATGAGCAGCCGGTCCAGCGAATCCAGGTAGCGGTAGCGTTCCACATGCCTGTCGTGGATCTGTCCGCGCTCACGTCTGAATGGCAACAGAGCGAGATCGCGCGTCTGGCTCAGCACGAGGCGCAATGCCCATTTGACCTGATGCACGCGCCACTGTTTCGCGTGACCGTGCTGCGTCTCCGCCCGACCGAGCACGTACTGTTTACAACCTTTCATCACAGCGTCTTTGATGGCTGGTCGACAGGTATTTTTATTCGCGAGCTAAGCACACTGTATACGGCGTATGTCCAGGGGCAGACAGCCTCGCTTCCGGAATTGCCGCTCCAATATGCTGATTACGCGCTCTGGCAACAAGAGTGGCTACAGGGAGCGGAACAGGAACACGTCTACGCGTATTGGGCCAAGCAATTAGAGGGGGAAACCGCGCTTCAACTGCCGACGGATCACCTGCGCCCGGCTGTGCCCACGTATCGCGGCGCGCAAAAGACGTTTGGAATTTCGAGCGCCCTCACCAGTGGAATACGAGCGCTAAGTCATGATGAGGGCGTGACGCTCTTTATGGCACTGCTCGCGCTCTTCCAGGTCTTGCTGTCGCGCTACACCGGACAGACCGATATCGCGGTTGGCACGACCATTGCCAACCGCACGCGCTCGGAGTTTGAAGAGGTGATCGGCTTCTTCGCCAATACCCTAGTTTTGCGCGCCGACCTTGGTGCGAACCCTACCTTTCGCCAGGTGTTGGGGCGGATACGCAGCGTTGCCATGGATGCTTTCGCGCACGAAGCTCTGCCCTTTGAGGTCCTGGTGGCTCGTCTGCGTCCAGAACGTCATTTGAGTCGTTCGCCGCTCGTGCAGGTGATGTTCAACCTGTTTAACGCGCCGACCAGCAAGCCCCGGCTGGCCGATATCACGCTAACCCCTGTGCCTTTCGCCAGTCGAACGGCCAAGTTTGATTTGACCCTGGACATTACTGAGGTTGGTCAGGAGTTGCGGGCTAGCCTGGAATACAGCCTGGACCTGTTTGAGAGCAGCACAATTGAGTGGATGGCATCGGCGTTTATCAGCTTGTTAGAGCAGGCCATCGCGCATCCAGAGAAAGCAATCAGTGAACTGGAGCTGTTGCGTGAGCAGCAGCGCCACATCCTCATTCACCATTGGAACGCGACCCAAAACGTCATCGCCCCGGCGCGCGACAGCCTGCCTCAACTCTTTGAGGCCCAGGTTGAACGCACGCCTGACGCCGTGGCCGTCGTATTTGAAGATCACGTCCTGACCTATAGTGTGCTCAACCGTCTGGCGAATCAACTGGCCCATCGCTTGCTAATGTTAGGCGTGCAGCCAGGCACGAAGATTGGTTTCTGCCTGGAGCGCTCGCTGGAACTTGTCTTTGGTGTGCTGGGCATTTTGAAGGCCGGAGGAACCTATGTGCCACTTGATCCAGCTTACCCGGCGGAACGACTGATATTTATGCTGGAAGGCGCGCATATCGCGTATCTGCTCACCCAGCGGCATCTATATCACAGCGAGTGGCGGCATATACCACATGCCATCGCGCTCGATAGTGAACGCGTCGCGCTCTCTCGCGAGCCGAGCACCAATCCTCCACTCAGGGGCGGCCTGGAGCAAGCAGTATATGTTATATTTACCTCTGGTTCTACCGGACAACCAAAGGGAGCGGCAGTCTATCAGCGGGGCTTTGCGAATCTCTTGAACTGGTATACCTCAGAATTTCACATGACCGGACAGGATCGCGTGCTGTTAGTAACCTCGCTGAGCTTTGACCTGACCCAGAAAAACATTTTTGCCCCCTTGCTTACTGGTGGCGCTTTGCACTTATTAGCAACCCGCTATCACGATGTCCTGTTGCTGCGGCAAAGCATCCAGGAGCGAGCCATTACCCTGCTGAATTGTACACCCTCGATGTTCTATCCTTTTATCGATGGTGGCGAATTTGCAGGGCTAACCACCTTACGGCATGTTTTTCTCGGAGGGGAGCCGATTGCGGTTGCCAGGTTGCAGGCGTGGCTCGCGCATGAAAGCTGTCACGCGCAGGTTGTGAATACCTATGGACCAACGGAGTGCTCTGATGTCGTCGCGTACTATCGCATCAGTCAGCTGGAGCGTTTTCAAGATACCCCTGTGCCTATCGGGCGGCCCATCGCGCATACGCAGCTATTTGTGTTGGACGAGCGCCGGCAACTGGTTCCGCTCTCGGTGCCGGGCGAACTGTATATCGCGGGTGAGTGCCTTGGGGCGGGATACATCAATGACACGAGCTTAACGGCAGAGCGTTTTCTACCCCATCCTTTCGCGGACGGCCCTGGTGGCAGGCTGTATAAGACTGGCGATCTGGCGCGCTATCGGGCTGATGGTTGCATCGAGTATATCGGGCGTACAGACTATCAAGTGAAGATCCGTGGATTTCGCATTGAGTTGAGCGAGATTGAAGCGGTGCTCACGCAACATCCCGATGTCAGCGAATGCGTGGTGCTGACGTGGGAGCGCAGGCCAGACGATAAACGCCTGGTGGCTTACATCGTCGGCGGTCGAAATGGCGTGCTACGCAAAAATGAGCTACGTCAATATGTGCGCTCGCGCCTGCCGGAGTATATGGTGCCCACATCGTTTGTGATCCTGGAAACCTTGCCCCTGACGCCTGGAGGAAAGGTCAATCGCAGAGCGCTACCAGTCCCCCAGGAAGATGAACAGGTGCAAGCGTCGCAGAGCCTGCCCCGAACCCCCATAGAAGAGGTGATCGCAGGGATTTTCCGCGAAGTCTTAAACCGGGAACAGGTGAGCACCCAACAAAACTTCTTTGACTTGGGCGGGCATTCTTTGCTGGCGACGCGTGTAATCGCTCGTGTGCGGGCACAGGTACGCGTAGATATGCCGCTTCGCGTGCTGTTTGAAGCGCCAACGGTTGCCGAGTTCGCGCAGAGCGTCGAACAACGCCTGCGCAAACAACAGCATAGCGCCGCTGTGCCCACGATTGTCGCGGTACGGCGCGACCAGCAGCTTCCCCTCTCGTTCGCGCAACAGCGCATGTGGTTTCTGTCCCAATTGAGCGCGAATGCCAGCGTGTATGCCCTCCCAGTGAACGTGACTTTGCGGGGAGAGCTACGGATGGAGCTTCTAGAGCGGTGTATCCAGCGAATTGTCCAACGCCACGAATGTTTGCGCACGACCTTCCCGCTCGAACATCCTGTACAAATCATCCATGCGAGAATGGATGTGGGCCTGACCATGATCGATGTGTCAAGGTTGGAGGAGGCGGAAAGGCTCCGGAGAACGCAGAGTATGATTATGGCCTCCATGGCCCAGCCATTTGACGTGCAGCATGGCCCACTGCTCAGGGTCGGTGTAACGCGCCTCGCGCAGGATGAGCACATCTTCTCGGTCGTGTTTCATCATATTGTCTTTGATGGCTGGTCGGTTGGCGTCTTCTTGCAAGAACTCGTTTCCCTGTATAACGCCTTCATCCAGGAGAAGCCAGACCCCTTCCCATCCCTTCCTATCCAGTATGTCGACTTTGCCGTCTGGCAACGCAATGAATTGCAGGGTTCGATCCTGGCTGACCTTATAGCGTACTGGACGCAACAATTAAGAGGAGCAAGTGCCATTCTATTGCCCGCTGTACGATCAGAGTCGGAACCAGCGAGCAATCGAGGCGCGGCCTACCTCTTCTCGATCCCCTCACAGGTGACCGAAGCATTGAAAGTGTTTAGCCGTCGCCAGCAAGTCACCCTCTTTATGACGCTTTTAACCGCGTTTCAGGTATTTCTCTATCGTGTCACGGGGCAACAGGATGTTGTCATCGGCACGGATATCGCCAACCGCATGCATGAAGAAACAGAAAAGCTGATCGGCTTCTTTGTCAATTTGCTAGTCTTGCGTATGCAGTTTGATGCGGGCGAGCTATTCCAGGACGCGTTACAGCGAGCCAGCGGCATGGTATTGGAGGCATACGCCCACCAGGATTTGCCGTTTGAGAAGATCATTGAAGTGCTGCAATTAGAACGAAAAGGCCACCAGACCCCGCTCGTGAATGTGTTGTTTGTCTGGCAGAACACGCCTGAACCGTCGCTAGAATTTCACGGAATCGAAGCAAAACCGCTAGAGAATGAGGTCCAGGCCGCGAAATTTGACCTGGCCGTGTTTATGGCTGAGCGTGAGGAGGAGTTGGTGGGATTCGTGAACTACCGTACAGATCTCTTCAACGCCAGCAAGATAGAGCACCTGATGAACCAGTTTTTGCTGATTGTGCAACAGATTATCACAGTGCCTGATAGCCCACTTGGGATGCTTGACATCGAGACCCAGGCGGAGAAGGAGCAGCGTGCGCAAGCGGAGGCTCAACAACAGGAAAGCCAACGCCGCAAACTAAAAGGGGCGAGACGTAGCGTTATTACGTTTCCAACCACGAACATTTCCGAGAGCATTTGACATCTCCGATTATAGTGGAGTGCCGATGTATTGAGGTGTGGGCCGGTCCTGCCGTGTGGTGCGACCCTTTACCAGTAGCGCTTGTAATGATTGTAACTGATCGCAAATGACCGTAATTAATCGCAAATATTCCTGTAACTCCCTGGAGGGTTCCCTTCACAGAGTGTGCTCGTTGACCATGACGTACCATTACCCAAATGAGCAACGCAATGGAGAAGGGATCCCAGGGAGTTGCATTATATTATTCTCTTTCCCGTAAGGCACTGCATCGACATTTTTTCGTAATGGATAAAGGAGGCGTAAAGCCATGACAGAGGGTTTGAAGGATGAGTATGACATTGTAATTTGCGGCGCAGGACTCGCAGGGTTGACATTAGCGCGGCAAATCACGAGGGAGATTCCAGAGGCTTCGTTACTATTAATCGAGGGAACAGGCGATAAGAGTCGTACCGGAGCGATTCAAGTTGGTGAATCAACTATCGAAATTTCCGCAAACTACTTGACGAATGTTTTAGGACTTAGCGAGTACTTTGAAGCGACCCATTATCACAAATGGGGGCTACGTTTCTTCTTTGGGAGCGGCACCACTCCCATTGAGGAGCGACCAGAATTAGGGACGTCTCATGCCTCGCCAAAGAATTCGTTTCAGTTAGATCGAGCGATGCTAGAGACCGACTTGAAGCGTTTCAACGCAGACCTGGGCGTGCAGATGTTAGCGGAGAGCAAAGTCGAAGAGATACATCTCGCGCAGAAGGATGGATTACATGAAATTGTCGTCGTCGAAAAGCCAACGAAGCAGCGTCATGTGTTCAAGTGCCGCTGGGTTATCGATGCTATGGGGCGCAGGCGCTATTTGCAGAAGAAGCTCGGTGTAGCCGAGCCTGCAAACCCTCATCATAGCTCCTCGTGGTTCCGTCTCCCTGGGCGCATCGATATCTGCGACCTTGTGCCACGAACAAGGACCGACTGGCATAAGAGTGTCCCCGATAATAACCGTTACTATTCGACCAATCACCTGATGGATAACGGTCGTTGGGTGTGGTTAATTCCCCTGGCATCGAGAACGACCAGTGTTGGTATCGTCACCCATGAAGAGCATTATCCCTTTGAGGAATATAATACCTATGAGAAAGCCATGCAGTGGCTTCAAAAGTATGAACCTCTACTGTGGAATTACATTCATACGCTCCAGCCCATAGATTTTCAGTGCTTGCGTCACTATAGCTATAGCTCGAAACAAGTGTACTCGACTGATCGCTGGGCCTGTACCGGAGACGCGGGCGTGTTCTCAGACCCTTTCCTCTCACCAGGAATTGACCAGGCGGGTTTTGGGAATACGATCATTACCAACATGATTAAGCTGGATCGCGCAGGCGCGTTAACTGAACAATTAGTGGAACACTTCAACGAGTCCTTTTTAAGTTTCCACAATGTAACTTCATGGATTACCCAGCCTGCCTACAACTTCTTCGGCAATGGTGTCGTCATGGGCGTCAAGCTCATGTGGGACTTTGCGCGTGGCTTTTCGTTGAATGCGTCCAATCGCTTTAATCAGACCTACCTGGATTTGGAGAGGAGTCAGGCATTACAGCCGATGCTATCGCGTCTATTCAATTTGACCGTGCGTATGGAGAAGCTGTTTAAAGCCTGGGCTGACCATTCAAGTAAACGCTACACATATACCTTTGTCGATTATTTTGCTATTCCTGGTATCCTGGACCTCTATATGCAGAACTTTCAAACGGGGAAGTCGCTAGAAGAACTGGTCGCGGATCACCAGGTGACACTGGCATACATGGAGGAATTGGTACAGATTATCTTCTTGATCGCCCTCGCTGACACCATGCCAGAGACGCTCAAGGATATGCCCTCGCCCCTCTGGCTGAATGCCTGGGGAGTAGGGCTGGATCCCAAACGCTGGCAGCGCGACAAACTGTTTGCCCCTGCCTCCAGTCCGCGCCATCTACATATAGTGGATATCGCTCAGCGTTTCGGCGTTACCGACATCGAGGAGCTCCTGACCTCTTCCAGGGTAGCGATATCGTGACCGAAACACTCAAAGGAAAATACCTTCCAGGTGTACGGGAGGTAGAGGAAAAGATGCCCCTTTAGTTGGTAAAAATACCACAGAAGAGGATTGCGCAGGCTTTCGCTTTGACGGTACAATCTCTGATGAGTGTACGGCAAAACGAAAGCCTGCTGTTTTGTGTGCTGTTATTGCTCATCCTCGCCGTTCTAAGGGATGCAAAAGAGTTCGATGTGATCTGTAGCGTATGCTCCGGCGAGAACAAAGCCAAATAGGCCGTACTCCAACGCCATCGTAGAGAGTTGGAGTAACGGAGTTTGCCATTTACGACCGTATTATCCTCTCTTCACATCTTTCCTGCTCTTCCTCATTATCCACTTTTGCGTTCATTACTATAAATCCCCAGGATCCCTTGCCGCCGCGTGGGTTGTTGGGGGCAGGGGTGTGTATCGAGGGGCCGACTTCATGGGTGAAACAGCCCACGGTCTCCAATTTGACCAGACATGTTGATCAGGCATAGTCCATCCGGCTTCTGCTGTAGATGATGCAGGGAGTCTGATGTTTTACTGGCGTTTCCGCACGCCCATCAGGTAAAAAGGGGGTAGAACAACAGATGCAAGCAGTGGAATTAAAGGGTTCTCGTCTCTCCTCACAGCAGCTTCGTCTGTGGTCACTACAGAAGGAAAGTACTGTTTCCCGCGCGTTTTGTACTGTCCGTGTAGATGGGCGTTTCGATAGAAATATATTATTTGATGAATTGCAACGCGTTATTATGCGACACGAGATTTTGCATACACTTTTCTATCAACTTCCTACCATGGACGTTCCAATTCAGGTTGTCGCGAGTCCATCCACCTGGTCTTATCATGTGCTCAGTCTCGAAGATGTTGAAGCTAGCGCACAGTGGAACGAGATTGATAGACTTGTGGCTAGCTGGCGCGAGGAGCCTTTGGACCTGAAAGAGGGGCCTCTGCTCCATGTCAGGTTGGTGGCCCTCTCCGCGAGTACGCATGTACTGTATGTCTGCCTGCCGACGCTTTGCGCTGATGCATCGACACTGCGCATCTTTATTGGTGAGGTATGTGGCTCGCTGCGCTTTGATGAAGCCGATGCCGACGAACCATTGCAGTACGCGGACGTGTCAGCCTGGCAGGATGAGATGCTGCTTGAAGAGGAGGCTGCCGGGCTTCGCGCGTACTGGCAGGCCATCGACGTTCGCGCCGTAGCCACAATCCCCGTGCCGCTGACGCCACAGCGTGATGGGCACACCTGGCAACTTAGCCCACAATTCACCCCCGCTAGTGAACAGGTGGCGCTCACGGATGAGCAGATAGCCTCGCTACGTGCTTGCGCCGAGCAATATGGCGTCTCATTGGAAAGTATGCTGCTCGCTTGCTGGAATACATTGCTATGGCGTGTCCAGGACGATGCCTCTTTCCTCATCGGTGTGGCCTGTGATGGGCGTATTTATGATGATTTGCACTTATCACCTGGATTATATACCCGTACAGTGCCCTTCCCGTCGCAGATTGAGAACGATCTTCCTTTTGATCACCTGTTGCGTATGGTCGAGAAAGCCCTGCAAGAGGCCGTAAAACAGCAGGCCTATTTTACCTGGGAGGATGTGGAAGGCGCGAATAAGGAGGAAGTCTTCTTCCCGCTTAGCTTTGAGTATGCGTCCTGGCCCGCGTCCCGTATGCAGAACGACGGCCTCGTCTCATTGCATCAACTGCATTGTTGGACTGAACCTTTTGTGTTGAAACTGCATATAATCGATTGTGGACAACGCCTACAGCTAGAATTACAGTATGACGCGCAACAGATACAGGATGCGACTGCCGGGCAACTGGCGAGCATGTTGCGCGAGGTGATCATGCAGGTGAGCAGTCAGCCCTCCCGCTCGCTGGCTCAGGTGTCGCTCCTGACTCCTGAACAGCAGCGAGCGCAGATCGAGCAGTGGCGTGGTCAGCGGCAGGCCCTCCCCGCCCTGAGCGTGCATCAGCTTTTCGAGCGCCACGCCGCCGCGCAGCCAACCAAGCCCGCTCTCCGCACCGCGACCCACCTGCTGAGCTATGAGGAGCTGAACCGGCAGGCGAACCAGTGGGCGTGCTACCTGCGCGAGCAGGGCGTGGGCCCAGCGTCCTGGTGGGCGTGTGCCTGGAACGCGGCGCGGAGATGATCGTGGCCGTGCTGGCGATTCTCAAAGCGGGGGGGCGTATGTGCCCCTGGATGCGCGCAGTCCCCAGGCTCGCCTGGCTTCTCAGCTTGAGGCGTGCGGCGCGCCTGTGCTCCTGACCCAGGAGGCCATCTGTGACCAGCTTCCTCAGCTTCCCACCACCTCGGTGCTGGTCCTGGAACGGGTGCAGCCCGCCTTGCAGGACTATGGACACGAGAACCTGCAGAGCGTCACCCGGCCAGAGGACCTGGCCTATGTGCTCTACACCTCTGGCTCGACGGGGCAGCCCAAGGGGGTGTGCCTTACCCAACGCAATCTGCTGAACTATGTGCTGGCCATGGGCGACTGGTTGGGAGGACAGGTGGGATGGAGCTATGCCACCGTCTCGACGCTGGCCGCTGATCTAGGCAATACGGCGATTTACGGTGCGCTGTGCTGGGGTGGCTGCCTGCACGTGCTGGGGTACGAAACGATCACCTCCGCGGAGGAGATGGCCCGTTGGTGTGCCCAGACGCCCATTGATGTGCTCAAGATCGTGCCCTCCCATCTCTCAGCCCTCTTGAGAGCCAGCGACGAGCCAGCTTCCGTGCTGCCGCGTGAGGCCCTGATCCTGGGAGGAGAAGCGGTTAGCGCCTCGCTATTGGAGCGACTGCGCGCGAGTGGCGCGGGTTGCCGGATCTACAACCATTATGGGCCGACCGAGAGCACCATCGGGGTACTGGTCGAGCCGCTGGGGCGAGGGCAGGCGTGGGACGAAGCGATGAGGCGTACCGCCAGCGTGCCGCTGGGACGACCCCTGAGCAATGTCGAGTTTCTGGTGCTGGACCGCCACCAGCAGGTGGTGGGTCCGGGCATGCAGGGAGAGTTGTACCTGGCGGGTGCGGGCCTGGCGCGGGGCTATCTGGGGCGAGGAGAGCAGACGGCAGAGCGCTTTGTGCCTCATCCCTTCAGCCAGGAGCCAGGGGAACGGCTCTACCGGACGGGGGACGTGGTGCGGGTGGGAGAGGGAGGCGCGATCCACTTTGTGGGCAGAGGCGATGGGCAGGTGAAGGTGAGGGGGTACCGGGTGGAACTGGGCGAGATCGAGGCGGTGCTGCGCGCGCATCCAGGGGTATGGGAAGCCGTCGTCCAGGTGTGGCGGGAGGATGGGAAAGAGGAGGAGGTAGTGGGGTATGTGGTGAGGAGGAAGCCGCAGATGGTGAGCCGAGCGCAGTTGCGGGAGCAGGTGAGCCAGCACCTGCCGGAGTACATGGTGCCGCAGCGCTGGGTGTACCTGGAGCAGGTGCCATTAACGGACAACGGGAAACTGGATCGCAGGCGGTTGCCGGGACCAGAGGAGGAGGGAGAGGAGCGCGAGGGAGGTGTCGTGGTGCGCCCGCGCAACGCGCTGGAAGAGGTGATCGCGGACTGCTGGCGCGAGGTGCTGGGGGGAGAAGAACTGAGCGTGCATGAGAACTTCTTTCACCTGGGAGGGCATTCGCTGCTGGCGACGCAGGTGATGTCGAGGTTGCGGGCGGTGGTGCAGGTGGAGTTGCCGATAACGAGCCTGTTTGAAGCGCCGACGGTAGCGGGGTTAGCGCGGGAGGTAGAGAAGCGGCTGAGGGGAGAGCAGGGGGGAGAGATGCCAGTATTGGAAGCGAAGAAGCGCCCGGAGCGGCTACCGCTCTCGTTCGCCCAGCGGCGGCTCTGGTTCCTCGACCAGCTAGAGCCCGGCGGCACCGCCTATCTGTTGCCACGCGCACTGGCGCTGCGAGGTCCCCTGAATGGTGGCGCGCTTGATCGAAGTATCCAGGCGCTGATCCAGCGCCATGAAGTACTACGCACCACCTTCCGGGAATACGAGGAACAGCCCATTCAGATTATCCACTCCTCAGACGTATTTCGCATACCCTTTGTGGACTTGAGCGGTCTGAAGAACGAGGAGCAAGAGCGCTGGTTGCAACGTCTCATCGTTCAGGAGGCTCAGCAGCCTCTCGATCTCGTTCAGGGGCCTCTGTTGCGTGTGCACCTGGTGAAGCAAGCACCTGATACACATGTTCTGTTGCTGACCATGCATCATATCATGACGGATGGCTGGTCGAATGCTATTTTTGTGCGCGAGTTGAGCACGTTGTATCGAGCATTTGCCGCTGGTAAACCCACTCCACTGGCTCCACTACCCATTCAATATGCGGACTTCGCGCTCTGGCAGCAACAGTGGCTTCAAGGCGAAGTGTTTGACGCGCAGGTCGATTACTGGATCCAGCAATTGAGGGATGTGCCCCCGCTGGAGCTACCTACCGATCACGCCCGCCCGCCTGTACAGACGTTTCATGGCGCACTTGCATTCGCAATGCTCCCGGCATCATTGCATGAGGAACTGAAAGCGCTCAGCCAGCGCGAGGGCGTGACCCTCTTTATGCTACTGCTGGCGTCCTTTCAGGTGCTGCTGGCGCGCTATAGCAGGCAGACAGATATCGCGGTGGGAACACCAATCGCGAATAGAACGAATCAGCAGCTTGAAGACCTCATTGGTTTCTTTGTCAACACGCTGGTAATGCGCGCTGATCTCTCTGGTAATCCGACTTTTCATGATCTGCTGGGGCGAGTACGCGGGATGGCCCTAAATGCCTATGCGCATCAGAATGTACCATTTGAGAAGATTGTAGAAATGGTGCAACCTGAGCGCGACTTGAGCCGCCCGCCTCTTTTTCAGATCATGTTTATTCTACAGAACGGGCCGACTCCCAGTGGAGAGCTTGGTAATGTTCGCTTCGACCTTCTGCCAGCCGCGATTGAGACGGCGAAATTTGACCTTACGCTAGAAATCCAGTCCGCGGCGGAAGGGCTGCATTGTCGAGTTGAATACAACACCGATCTCTTTGAGCAAGCAACCATACAGCGCTTGTTAGCCCATTGGCAGACACTGTTGACAGGCATCGTGGCCCAACCCACGCAGCCCATTGCAGACTTACCCCTGTTAACCGTGCAGGAGCAGCAACAAGCGCTTTACACATGGAATGAGAAGACGCGGCCATTCGCGCACGAGGTCGCGGTCCACCAGCTTATTGAGCAACAGGTGGCGCGAACGCCTGACGCGGTCGCGCTCTGCTGCGATGATGAAGCGTTGACCTACGAGCGGCTGAATCACTGGGCGAACGCGCTGGCTTCTACGCTTATGGCACGTGGAGTGGGGCCTGATGTCCCTGTCGCCGTGCTTATGGAGCGCTCTATTCCCTTTGTCGTCGCGATGCTTGCCGTTTTTAAGGCGAATGGCGTCTATCTGCCATTAGATCCTCTACAACCTGCCGCACGCTTACGGCAGATCATGCAGCAGTGCCAGGGCGCTGTCGTGTTGACCAGCACGACGTTTCAATCCCTGTTAGACGAGTTGTTTGACGACGCGTACAAACAGATTATGCCCGAAATACTGACTATTGAAAACATTGCGGCATCCTCGCCTGAGCCAATCGCGAATATCATCTCGCGCCACCAGCCCAACCACCTGGCCTACATCATTTATACATCAGGTTCAACGGGGCTACCAAAGGGTGTGATGGTCGAGCACCAGGGCATGCTCAATCACCTTCTGGCGAAGATGGCGGATGTTAGCCTCACGGCAACGGATACTATCGCGCAAAATGGGCCACAAGGATTTGACATCTCGCTGTGGCAGAGTCTGGCGGCGTTGACTCTAGGTGGAAAAGTAGAGGTATTCCGCAATGAGGTCGCGTTTGATGCGGCCCGACTTCTACAACAGATCGAAGAGCGAGCAGTTTCGATTTTACAGGTTGTGCCATCGATGATTCGCGGAATGCTGAGTGAGCGCGACGGGGGAGCGTCAGAGCACTTAACTTTTAGCGCATTGCGCTGGCTTATCCCGACGGGTGACGCGCTCCCCAATGAATTGTGCAACCGCTGGTTCGAGCTATATCCAGCGATTCCTTTGCTCAACACCTATGGCTCCACGGAATGTTCCGACGATCAGTGTCATTTCACCATTACTGGGCCAATGCGCGCGGAACAGGAGCGCCCAATTGTTCCCATCGGCTTCCCCATTCCGAATATGCAGGTCTATGTCCTCGATCAAGCGATGCACGTCGCTCCTGTGGGAGTAATCGGAGAGCTTTACGTGGGCGGTATCGGTGTAGGGCGAGGGTATCTTGCCGATCCGGTACGCACAGCGCAGGCGTTTGTGCCCAATCCATTTGGCTCCCATGCTGGCGAGCGTCTCTATAAGACAGGTGATCTCGTTCGTTATTTGACGGATGGCAATATCGAGTTTCTGGGTAGGCGCGACAACCTGGTGAAACTGCGCGGGTATCGCATCGAGCTTGGCGATATTGAGGCGGTACTCGCGCAAAACGCTAAAGTACATGATAGCGTAGTTATCGTGCGACAGAATAGCAAGGTGTCACAGGATAGCAAAACGCTTATCGCGTATGTGGTCGCAAAAGAGAATGCCGAGCTTTCCCGAAGCGAATTGGAGCAGCATGTACGCGGCAAGCTACCGGAGTATATGCTTCCCTCCTCTATGGTCTTTCTGGATGAGTTGCCGCTCAATGCCAACGGCAAGATTGACCGTCAGGCCCTGCCAGAGCCTGAGATGCGGGACGAGCAGACTGGTCGGGAACATATCGCGGCCAGGACGCCCATTGAAGAGGTGGTCGCCGTGATCTGGTCCGAGGTGCTGGCTGTACGCCCGGTGAGCATTGAGGCGAACTTCTTCTCCCTTGGCGGGCACTCATTGCTGGCGACAAGAGTCGTCGCCCGTTTACGGAGCGCGTTCGCGATTGACCTTCCATTGCGGAGCTTATTCGAAGCACCCACCATCGCTGGCCTGGCGCGGAGAATCGAGTGTGAGTTGCACGGTGGGCAGCGTGTGGAAATCCCCCCATACAGCCAATGTCACGCGAGCAAGAAATACCGCTCTCGTTCGCGCAGCGGCGGCTCTGGTTCTTGCAACAGCTTCAGCCAGAGAGCACAGCGTATATGATGCCCAATGTGCGGCGTTTGCATGGGCCACTTCAGATACAGGCCTTCGAGCAAAGCTGGCGGGCGCTAATACAGCGGCACGAGAGTCTGCGCACGACCTTCCAGGTATGGAAAGATCAACCCATTCAGATTATTCATCCTCCCAGACCGTTCCCCCTTTCGCTCGTTGACCTGTCGATATTGCTGGAAGATGAGCAGGAAGCGCAGATACAGAAGCTGGCCCAGGAGGAGGCGGAGCGGCCATGCGATTTAAGTCAGGGGCCGCTCCTGCGTGTCGCGCTGGTGCGCCTGGAACCGCAGGAACACATATTGTTTATTACCATGCATCATATCATTTCCGACGCTCTGTCAACCCAAGTATTAGTGCAAGAGTTCTCCACCTTTTATAGCTCTCTGACAAGCAACCTTGCGCCCACGCTCTCACCGTTACCCGTTCAATACGCAGATTACGCGCTCTGGCAGCACAAGTGGCTGCGTGATGCCGTGCTAGAGGAACAGCTTACCTATTGGCGGCGGCAACTGGCGAACGTGCCGACGCTGGATCTGCCAGTTGACTATCCCTATCCACCACGGCAGACGTTTAATGGGGCATATCAGGCGATAGCGCTCAGGCCAGCGCTTCGCGAAGAGCTAGTGAGTTTGAGCCAGCGCGAAGGGGTAACGCTCTTTATGACCCTGCTGGCCGCCTTTCAGGTTTTATTGATGCGTTACACAGGCCAAACTGATTTTGGCGTTGGCACGCCGATTGCGAATCGTAGCCGTGTTGAACTGGAAGGCTTGATTGGCTTCTTTGTGAATACCTTAGTAATGCGTGCAGACCTAGCCGACAATCCTCCATTTACGCAACTCGTATCGCGTGTACGTGAAGCCGCGCTGGGAGCATACGCGCACCAGGATATTCCATTTGAGTTCTTAGTAGAGGAATTGCAGCCGCAGCGTGATTTGAGCCATCCGCCCCTCTTCCAGGTCATGTTCGGCGTGCAACAGGCCGTGGATGATACCAGAAAACTTGATAAGCTCACTGTGAGCGACCTGGATATCACGCGCCGAACTGCCAAGTTCGCGCTCTCCCTTATTATTAACGAAACGCCCGACGCGATGTACGCGGGCGTGGAATACAATACGGACCTGTTCGCGGGAGAGACGATGCAGCGCCTGCTCCAGCAGTGGCAGACGCTACTGGAAGCCATCGTCGAAGCTCCACAGACGCGGGTGGGCGCGTTCCCCTTGCTCTCAGCGGAAGAGCGCAAGCAGGTGCTCTGCACCTGGAACGCAACCCAGCAGCCATGGACGCGAGATGCCAGCCTGGGCGTGCTCGTGCAGGAGCAGGCGCTGCGGACCCCTGATGCCCTGGCCCTGGTCAGCGAGGAGGGATCGCTGAGCTACGGCGCGCTTGAACGGCTGGCGCAACGGATGGCACATGCTCTGCGTGCCCACGGCATCGGGGCGCAAACGCCAGTTTTGCTGCACAGCGAGCGCTCGCTGCTGGGAGCGATAGGTCTGCTGGCGATCTGGAACGTGGGTGGCGTGCTCGTCCCTGTCGATATCTCGGTGCCTCAGGAGCGCCTGGCCTGGATGGCTCAGGAGACGCAGGCTCCCCTGCTCCTGTGCAGTCGGGCCTACCAGGAGCCAGCGCAAGCCCTGGGCATCCCTAGTCTCTGCCTCTCCGACGACTGGTGGCAGGGGGCCGCAGGGGAGAACGACGTAGTGGAGGGAGCATCCGACCTACACGAGGGGGCCTACATCCTCTACACCTCTGGCTCGACGGGGCGTCCCAAGGGCGTGCTGGTCTCGCATGCGGCCATCGTCAACCGGCTGCTGTGGGGCGCGCAGGCGCTCGCGCTCGGGGAACGCGATCGGCTGGGGCAGGTGGCCTCCTGGGGCTTCGATATCGCGCTGTGGGAACTGCTGGCCCCCTGGCTGGTGGGAGGAACCACCGTGCTGCTCTCCTCGGCGCAGGTCAAAGATCCGGCGCGCTTGCGTCAGGGGGTCCGTCAGGAAGCGCTCACGGTGCTGCACCTGGTGCCCTCGCTGCTGCACCTCTTCATCGAGCACGCGGAGGGCTGGCAAGGGGGCGATCTGCGAGCGGTGCAGACGGGAGGAGAAGCGGTGCCAGCGGACCTGGTACGAGCGGTCCTGGCGCGAGGTGGGGTGCTGCTGCATCAATACTACGGCCCGACGGAGAGTGCGATCAGCGTGACGTGCTGGGAGGGCAGCGAGCCCAAGGATGGCGAGCGGGTGAGCCTGGGGCGCGGCATTGCCAATACGCGGCTCTACGTGCTGGACGCATGGGGCGAGCCAGTGGGAATAGGTGTCCCCGGAGAGATCTACATCGGCGGGCGAGGGCTGGCCTGGGGATATGTGGGACGAGCGCAGCAGACGGCAGAGCGCTTTGTGCCCGATCCCTTTAGCCAGGAGCCAGGGGCGAGGCTCTATCGCACGGGAGATCTGGGACGCTACCAGGCCAACGGCGAGCTGGTGTTTGTCGGGCGCGCAGATAGCCAGGTGAAGATCCGGGGCTATCGTATCGAGCCGGGAGAGATTGAACAGGTGTTGCGCGAGGAGCCGGGAGTGCGTGAAGCGGTCGTCCTGGCGCGACGAGAGGGAGAGGAGGACGAACTGCGGTTGGTAGCCTATGTGGTGGGCGACGAAGGGGAAGGCGAGAGGCTACAAGAGCAGGGACTACGTGAGGCGTTGGGGCGTAAGGTGCCAGCGTACATGGTGCCTGGGCGCATGTACGTACTGGATGGGCTCCCATTGACGACCAATGGCAAGCTAGACCGAAAGGCGCTGTTAGCGTACAAAGAGCGGAGCGGGGAAGAAGCGGTTGACGAGCAGGAGGAAGAGAGGCGCACGCCCGTGGAGGAACTGCTGTGCGGGATCTGGCAAGAGGTGCTGGGAGGCGAGCGCGTGGGCGTGGAGGACGACTTCTTCGCGAGTGGGGGGCACTCGTTGCTGGCGACGAGGCTGGTAGCGAGGATGCGGGTGCTCTTCGGGATAGAATTGCAGGTCACGGATATCTTTGACGCTCCCACGGTAGCTGAGCAAGCGCAGTTGATCGAGGAGGCGTTGCGTGGAAGTGACGCGCCCCCGATGCCAGCGCTGACGGCGCAACTGCGAGAGGGCGACATTCCCCTCTCCTTCGCCCAGCAGCGCCTCTGGTTCCTTGAGCAACTGGACCCGGAGAATACTGCCTATCTTATTACAGGGGCATACCAGTTAGCTGGCAGCTTAAATAGTACGATTTTCGATGCGAGCGTCAGTACGCTATTACAGCGTCACGAGGCGTTGCGAACCGTAATCCTTTCGCACGATGGTAAACCGCGCCAGCATATTCAGTGGTCCGACGAGAGCTTCCATGTACCAATAATCGATTTGAGTGGACTGGCGGTGAGCGAACGCGAAGTTGTGGCCCGGCAGCTCGCCACAGCGGAGGCCCACCAGCCCTGTAATCTAGAGCGAGGGCCTTTGCTGCGCATTACCCTGCTCAAACTGGCCGAACAACGACATATCCTGTTGCTTACCGCGCACCATATTATCTCTGATGCCTGGTCGATGCAGATTCTCTTGAGGGAAATAAGTGTATTGTATAGATCTGGCGTAACAAAGGAGCAGGAGAATCCGCTGCCCGTGCTCCCCGTACAGTACGCCGACTACGCGCGTTGGCAGCGGGCGTGGCTTCAGGAGGACGTGCTTGAAGGGCAACTGAGTTACTGGCGACAACAGCTAGAGCAAGTCCCCACGCTGGACCTGCCAACCGACCGGGTACGCCCTATGGCGCAAAGCTATCGTGGAGCACGCGAGCGAGTCCAGATGCCGTTAGAGGTCTATGAAGGGCTGAAGGTCTTGAGCCAGCGGGAAGGAGTAACGCTCTTCATGACGCTGCTGGCAGGGTTCCAGGTCGTGTTGCAGCGCTACACGGGACAGAGCGACGTGAGCGTGGGCACACCCATCGCCAATCGTTCACGAGCGGAACTGGAAGGGCTGATTGGCCTCTTCCTCAATACGCTGGTGCTGCGCACGGATCTCTCAGGGAACCCCAGCTTCGTGGAGTTGTTGCGGCGCGTGCGAGAAGTGGCACTGGGAGCCTACGCGCACCAGGACGTGCCCTTCGAGCAACTGGTCGAAGAATTGCAGCCGCAGCGTGACCTGAGCCGCTCCCCGCTCTTCCAGGTTATGTTCGGAGTGGTACAACTGGCTGAAGACGCGGAGCAATTGCCCAACCTGGCGATCCGTAAGTTTGACACAGAGCGAGCCACTACACAGTTTGATCTGACGCTCACCGTCGTTGTGCAGAGACAACATGTGTGGTGCGATGTCGAGTACAGCACGGACCTGTTCGAGGCAGCGACCATCCAGCGCCTGCTCGCGCACTGGCAGATGGTGTTGCAGAGTATCGTCCAGCAGCCCCAGAGCCGTCTGAGCGCCCTGCCGATGCTGCCGGAGGCCGAGGCTGAACTGCTGCTGCGCACCTGGAATCAGACGCGGCGCGATCTGCCCGCCTCCGCCTTCATTCATACCCTTATCCAGCGGCAAGCCCACCTCGTTCCCCAAGCCATCGCTGTGCGTACGCAGCAGGAGGCATGGAGCTATGAACGGCTCAACGCGCAGGCCAATCGGCTGGCCTGGCATCTGCGCGCCCGTGGCGTAGGGTCAGAAGCGCGGGTCGGCCTGCTCGTCCCGCGGAGCGCCTCGCTCCTGGTAGCGATGCTGGGCGTCCTTAAAGCGGGCGGCGCGTACGTGCCCCTGGATCCCAGCTATCCCAGCGAGCGTATCCGCCTGGTCGCGCAGGACGCGGGTCTTAGCTTGATCCTGAGCACATCGGACCTGCAAGCGATCTGGAGCGGTCAGGGAGAGGCGCTCGCCGCGCCCTTGCAGAGCATCTCGGCGCTGCTGGCAGAAGCCGCGCCACCTGAGGCCGAGCAGGACCAGGACGTGTTCGCCTCCCCGGAGCAGGCGGCGTATATGATCTACACCTCTGGCTCGACGGGACGGCCCAAGGGCGTCGTCATCAGCCATGCCAACGTCGTCAACTTCTTCCACGCGATGGACGAGGTGGTGGAGGTATCTTCGGAGAGTGTCTGGCTGGCGGTGACCAGTAGCTCTTTTGACATCTCGGTGCTCGAACTGCTCTGGACGCTGAGCCGGGGGATCGAGGTGCGTTTGGCTTCCTCCTCGACCGACGCCCAGGAGATGGTCGCGCAGGTGGGCACGGGAGAGATCACGCACCTGCAAGGCACGCCCTCGCTGGCACGCCTGCTGCTCGAGCAGCCGCGAGGAGCGCAAGGACTGGCCCAGGTCCAGCATCTTCTGCTGGGAGGCGAGGCCTTGCCGGAGACGCTGGTGGAGCAGGTGCAGGCGGTGAGCGCGGCGCGGATCTACAACATGTATGGGCCGACGGAGACGACAATCTGGTCGAGTTGCGAGGCGCTCAGCCCAGGAGGCGCGATCACGCTGGGGCGTCCCCTCGCCAACACACGCTTGTATGTGCTGGATGCCGCCGGGGGCGTGGTCCCGCTGGGAGGCGTGGGCGAACTCTGCATTGGTGGGCTGGGCGTGGGGCGAGGGTACTGGCAGCGAGGAGCGCAGACGGCGGAGTGCTTTGTGCCCGATGCCTATAGCGGGGAGCCTGGAGCGCGGCTCTATCGCACGGGAGACCTGGCGCGCTACCGCAGCGATGGGCACCTGGAGTATCTGGGGAGGAGAGATCAGCAGGTGAAGCTGCGGGGGCATCGCATCGAGTTGGAGGAGATCAGCCGGGAGAGCGAGCGGTACGCGGGGGTCGGGCAGGCGGTGGCGGTGGTGAGGCAGGTGGCGGGAGCCGAGGCACGCCTGGCGCTCTACGTGGTGGCGCGAGGAGAAGGGGACGTGCGACGGGAGGCGTTACGGGAATGGTTGAGGCAGCGCTTGCCGGAACCGATGGTGCCAGGGCAGATCGAGATCCTGCAAGCCCTGCCGCTCACGCCCAATGGCAAGATCGACCGCAAGCGGCTGCCGGAGCCGCAGTGGGAGGGGGAGCATGGCGAGGTGGAAGAGGCGAGGACGCCGCTGGAAGAGATGCTAGCAGGAATCTGGATGGAGTTGCTGGGCAGGAAGCGTGTGGGGAAGAGGGAGAACTTCTTCGAGCTAGGGGGGCACTCGCTCTTAGCGACGCGGCTGCTGGCGAGAGTGCAAGCAGTGTTAGGCGTAGAAGTGGCGTTGCGAACGGTGTTTGAGGGACCCACCATCGAGCAGGTGGCGTCCACGCTAGAGCGGCTCCAGCGCAGTGGGCAGGGGGCAGGAAGTCTTCCGGCTCTTGAGCCGATGGAGCGCCCAGAGCGGCTACCGCTCTCCTTCGCCCAGCAGCGTCTCTGGTTCCTCCATCAACTGGACGCGGAAAACACGGCGTATCTGCTGCCGAGTGCACGCCGATTGCGCGGTAATATCGATATTCGTGTGCTTGAACAAAGCATACAAGCGCTTGTGGAGCGGCACGAAAGCCTGCGCACGACCTTCCATTTTCACGAGAGTCAACCCGTGCAGGTGATCCATTCCTTCCAGCCCGTTCACTTGCCAGTCATCGATTTAAGCTCATTAGATGAGGCCACACGTGAGCAGGAAGCCAGAACACTGGCTGAACAGGAAGCCCTCTGTCCCTGCGATCTTGGAAAGGGTCCATTGCTGCGCGTTAGTGTGCTACGCCTGCAAAGAGAAGATCACATTCTGCTCGTGACGATGCATCATATCATCTCTGATGCCTGGTCCATGGAGGTCCTGGTTCAAGAGTTGACGGGCTTATATCGGGCCTTGAGAGATAGACAGTCAGTCGCATTGCCTGCATTGGCAATTCAATACGCTGATTATGCACTCTGGCAGCGACAATGGTTGCAGGGAACAGCATTAGAAGAGCAGCTAGCCTACTGGCGTACACAATTAGCGGATGTACCCCATCTTGAGTTCTTGACAGATTACCCTCGCCCTCCACGGATGAGTTTTAATGGGGCCGTGCAGTCCGCGCGTTTGCCGCTGCCATTGCAGGAAGCATTGGTGGCGCTAGGTCAGCGGGAAGGCGTGACGCTCTTTATGCTCTTGCTAGCCTCATGGCAAATCTTATTGATGCGTTATACGGGGCAGACTGATTTCGGGATTGGCACAGCCATCGCTAACCGTACACGCACCGAGCTGGAAAGGCTGATTGGTTTTTTTGTCAATACGCTGGTATTACGTACGGACCTGTCGGATGACCCCACCTTCACTGAGCTTCTGGGGCGCGTCCGCAATGTCACGCTTGGCGCATACGCTCACCGTGATATCCCCTTTGAGCAGCTAGTGGAAGAGTTGCAACCACAAAGGGACTTGAGCCGCTCGCCTCTCTTCCAGGTCGCCTTTACATTCCAGCAAATCGGGGAAATGGTGGAGCAACTGGATGGCGTTGCGGTCAGTGGCTTTGCTGTCGAGCATACAACGACGAAATTCGATCTTACGTTGAATGTGGTAGTAGAGTCGACGAGTTTTGCGCTGGGCGTGGAATACAATACGGACCTGTTCGCAGAGGAGACGATGCAGCGCCTGCTCCACAGTGGCAGACGCTACTGGAAGCCATCGTCGAAGCTCCACAGACGCGGGTGGGCGCGTTCCCCTTGCTCTCAGCGGAAGAGCGCAAGCAGGTGCTCTGCACCTGGAACGCAACCCAGCAGCCATGGACGCGAGATGCCAGCCTGGGCTGCTCGTGCAGGAGCAGGCGCAGCGCACTCCTGATGCCCTGGCCCTGGTCAGCGAGGAGGGATCGCTGAGCTACGGCGCGCTTGAACGGCTGGCGCAACGGATGGCACATGCTCTGCGTGCCCACGGCATCGGGGCGCAAACGCCAGTTTTGCTGCACAGCGAGCGCTCGCTGCTGGGAGCGATAGGTCTGCTGGCGATCTGGAACGTGGGTGGCGTGCTCGTCCCTGTCGATATCTCGGTGCCTCAGGAGCGCCTGGCCTGGATGGCTCAGGAGACGCAGGCTCCCCTGCTCCTGTGCAGTCGGGCCTACCAGGAGCCAGCGCAAGCCCTGGGCATCCCTAGTCTCTGCCTCTCTGACAACTGGTGGCAGGGGGCCGCAGGGGAGAACGACGTAGTGGAGGGAGCATCCGACCTACACGAGGGGGCCTACATCCTCTACACCTCTGGCTCGACGGGGCGTCCCAAGGGCGTGCTGGTCTCGCATGCGGCCATCGTCAACCGGCTGCTGTGGGGCGCGCAGGCGCTCGCGCTCGGGGAACGCGATCGGCTGGGGCAGGTGGCCTCCTGGGGCTTCGATATCGCGCTGTGGGAACTGCTGGCCCCCTGGCTGGTGGGAGGAACCACCGTGCTGCTCTCCTCGGCGCAGGTCAAAGATCCGGCGCGCTTGCGTCAAGGGGTCCGTCAGGAAGCGCTCACGGTGCTGCACCTGGTGCCCTCGCTGCTGCACCTCTTCATCGAGCACGCGGAGGGCTGGCAAGGGGGCGATCTGCGAGCGGTGCAGACGGGAGGAGAAGCGGTGCCAGCGGACCTGGTACGAGCGGTCCTGGCGCGAGGTGGGGTGCTGCTGCATCAATACTACGGCCCGACGGAGAGTGCGATCAGCGTGACGTGCTGGGAGGGCAGCGAGCCCAAGGATGGCGAGCGGGTGAGCCTGGGGCGCGGCATTGCCAATACGCGGCTCTACGTGCTGGACGCATGGGGCGAGCCAGTGGGAATAGGTGTCCCCGGAGAGATCTACATCGGCGGGCGAGGGCTGGCCTGGGGATATGTGGGACGAGCGCAGCAGACGGCAGAGCGCTTTGTGCCCGATCCCTTTAGCCAGGAGCCAGGGGCGAGGCTCTATCGCACGGGAGATCTGGGACGCTACCAGGCCAACGGCGAGCTGGTGTTTGTCGGGCGCGCAGATAGCCAGGTGAAGATCCGGGGCTATCGTATCGAGCCGGGAGAGATTGAACAGGTGTTGCGCGAGGAGCCGGGAGTGCGTGAAGCGGTCGTCCTGGCGCGACGAGAGGGAGAGGAGGACGAACTGCGGTTGGTAGCCTATGTGGTGGGCGACGAAGGGGAAGGCGAGAGGCTACAAGAGCAGGGACTACGTGAGGCGTTGGGGCGTAAGGTGCCAGCGTACATGGTGCCTGGGCGCATGTACGTACTGGATGGGCTCCCATTGACGACCAATGGCAAGCTAGACCGAAAGGCGCTGTTAGCGTACAAAGAGCGGAGCGGGGAAGAAGCGGTTGACGAGCAGGAGGAAGAGAGGCGCACGCCCGTGGAGGAACTGCTGTGCGGGATCTGGCAAGAGGTGCTGGGAGGCGAGCGCGTGGGCGTGGAGGACGACTTCTTCGCGAGTGGGGGGCACTCGTTGCTGGCGACGAGGCTGGTAGCGAGGATGCGGGTGCTCTTCGGGATAGAATTGCAGGTCACGGATACCTTTGACGCTCCCACGGTAGCGAGCAAGCGCAGTTGATCGAGGAGGCGTTGCGTGGAAGTGATGCGCCCCCGATGCCAGCGCTGACGGCGCAAGCGCGAGAGGGCGACATTCCCCTTTCCTTCGCCCAGCAGCGCCTCTGGTTCCTTGAGCAACTGGACCCGGAGAATACTGCCTATCTCATTCCAGGGGTATACCAGTTTAAGGGCATGCTGAATTGCGCCGCGTTTGAGTACAGCCTGCGCGAATTGATATGGAGACACGAGATCCTCCGCACCACATTCCATGTACAGTCTGGTCAGCCTCAACAAGTCATTCATCAGACGCGCTCATTCTGCTTGCCTGTCATTGATTTAAGCGGCCTCTCTGAGCAAAAGCGAGAGCGTGAAGCGCGGAGCTTAGCTGTGCAGGAGGCACGGCAACCATGTAGCCTTGAGCAGGGACCACTCTTGCGCGTGGCCCTTGCGCGCTTAGATACGCGGTGGCATATTGTCCTCTTAACCATGCACCATATCATATCGGATGCGTGGTCGATGCAGGTGCTGGTGCGCGAACTCAACATTGTGTACCAATCGCTGATACGGGGGGCCGCATCGCCATTGGAAACGCTGCCCGTGCAGTACGCCGACTATGCGCTCTGGCAACGTCGCTGGCTGAGTGGGCCGGTTCTCCAGCAGCACCTGGACTACTGGCGAGAGCAGTTGAGGGGAGCCAGGGCGCTGGCCCTTCCCACTGACCATGCCCGTCCAGCCACGAGAAGTACGCAGGGAGCCAGCGTCCACTTTGTGCTGCCCGCCGACCTGAGCCAGCAGATCCGCCAGTTGAGCCAGCAAGAGGGCGTAACGCTCTTCATGACGTTGCTGGCAGCCTTCCAGACGCTGCTGTATCGCTGGAGCGGAGAAGAGGATGTGGTGGTAGGAACCGATATTGCGAACCGCACGCAGGTAGAGAGCGAAAAACTGATTGGCTTCTTCGTGAACCTGCTGGCGTTGCGCGGGAACCTGGGAGGAGCGCCGCAGTTCCGCAACGTCTTGCGACGGGTGCGTGAGTCTGTGCTGAAGGCCTATGCCTATCAGGCCCTGCCCTTTGAAATGCTTGTCGAGCATCTGCGCCTTGAGCGCACCGGGCAGGGAACCCCACTCGTTAATGTCCTTTTCGTATTGCAGAATATCGCTGTAGCAAGGGAGAAATTAGAGGATATACAAGTAGAGCCGTTACGAAACGAGGTTACGTCATCGAAATTTGACCTGGCACTGTTCCTGACGAACAGTACGGAGGGCATTGGTTGTACAGCCGTCTATAGTGCGGACCTGTTTGAAGTGCATACCATTCAAACCTGGATGAGCCGCTTCGAAGTGCTACTCCACCATATCGTCGCACGCCCAGATATCGTTATTGACGCCCTGGAAATCCACTCAGAAGCCGAGAAGGAAGCTATGGCCCAGAAGAAGCAGCGTAATCGCTCATCCGTAATGTCTGGCTTGCGCTCCGTCAAAGGTAAGGAGATTCGTATCCCGTAGAGCGGTGTGTGGATGGTATCGCACCCCCCATCATCCAGCGTGAGGGGCGGCGTGTCGTGGCCGACCTGTGGCGCCGCCATGCCACCTCTCACGCAGTCGCGCTTTAATTTGTCCTGTCAACCTGATGACAGGTAGCAACAGTCACTATAGGTAATGGATGCGTCTACCTATCGGAAGTGCCGTCAGAGAACGTGAGGCCAAAAGTTTGACAAATGGCGCGTAGATATGTTACCTTTAGTAAAATAGCTGGCCAGATCGAATACTGTAAATAAAACTGGTCGCTATACGTCGTAGCGAATGCTCCGTCACCTAACTCAGCAATAGAAGATTATGCTGAGGTGGCGGAGCGTTTTTATTTGCACGATTACAGTGATCGGGAGTGCGAGTTCAACCTTTTTGCACACCGCTGTAAAACGAACAGGCATAATCCTCTTCTGCTTTTATCCTTATTACACCTCTTCTTCATATGCATTCCCAATTCATGTTCATCAGGCCATAACAACGTGTTGTCGTCGCGCTGTGAACCAATCATATCAGTGAGCGAGGAGTGGAACGTAGATGCAAGCAACAAGTTTCAAAGGCTTCAACCTTTCTATCCAACAAGCACGGCTATGGACTCTCCAGGGCGAGAGCCAAGCGTACCTTTCTCTGTGTGCTGCTCGCCTGGAAGGTACGCTAGATATGATGCTCTTCTTGCGTGCGTTCCAAAGCCTGATCGAGCAACACACGATATTACGTACAACCTTCTACTGCTTGCCCGATATGGATATTCCGCTTCAGGTGGTGATTGATGACGCCAGGATCAACTGCCCGGTCCTTGACCTGAGTAACCTCGCGCTAGATGCTCAACAAATCCAGATTGACGCCTGTTTCTCTCATCTACAAACCTGTCCGACCGATCTTACACAACTCTCACTCCTACTGCGAACGGGATTACTGCGCTTATCCACGGACAACCACGTCCTTTTATTCTGCCTGCCTGCTCTCTGCGCGGACGACATGACCTTATCCCAATGTATCGTCGAACTTAGCCGAATGTATGCCGTCCTTTCTGCTGGTGAACCGCTTGACGAGGACCCATTGCAGTACGCTGATGTTTCGGCATGGCAAGATGACCTATTAGCGCGTGAAGACGCTGAGCAGCAGCGCGAGTATTGGCGAGCCCAGGACTTCTCGCGCCTGGTGACCACGCAAGATCTATGCATTTCTTATAGTACTCATGGCGAAACGTCGTCCCTGGCCCAGATCTCGACGGCCTTTTCGCCACAGGCCATATCCATCCCCCTTGAGCCGAGCCTCTACCCGCGCTTGCAGACCCTGGCAAATCAGTATGGCATCTCGCTTGAAGCCTGCCTGCTGGCTTGCTGGCAGATGACACTCTGGCACCTGACCAATGAGGCGCATTTCATGCTGGGAGTCGCCCAGCATGGAAGGGTTGATGAGGAACTGCTGAATATCCTTGGCCTCTATACGCGGTTTGCGCCTGTCGAATCTATGCTGGCGGCCAACTTGCCATTTGAGCAGATCGCGACGCTCTCGCATCGCGCTTTAGAGCAGACGTTTGAAGAGCAACTCTATTTTACCTGGCAAATCGTCGAAGAGCACTTTAAGGGTGGCAATAACGTTCCCCCACTCGCGCTCTTTCCTATTTGCTTCGAATACACGGAATGGGCCGAGCGGGTTGAGGCGGGCGACCTGGCGATTTCCTTATACAAGCGCTATAGCTGCACTGAACCTTTCATTATGAAGCTGTACGCTCTGCGCCAGGCCGCGAGCCTGGGCCTGGAATTGCAGTATGACTTGACCTATCTCTCTCGCGAACAGGCCCGGCGCATCGGGTTGATGTTTCAGACCATCCTGTCAGGGGTGGTGGTCGAACCGCGCCAGGTGCTTGCTCGCCTGTCATTGTTGCCCGCCCCGGCGCAAGAAGCCCTGTTGCAAGCATCACGCGGGCAGGAACTCAACGTTGAGCAAACATCCTTCATCCAGAGCTTTGAAGAGCAAGTGGTCCTCTTCCCAGCGCAGCCCGCCGTTATCAGTGTTGCCCAGCAATTAACCTACGATGAATTGAACCGTCGGGCCAACCAACTCGCGCACACGCTACGGAAGTGGGGAGTGGGACCCAATACTCTGGTGGCTCTGTCCATGACGCGCTCTGTCGAGATGATTACGGCGCTCCTCGCGATCTGGAAAGCGGGAGGGGCGTATGTCCCGCTCGATATTGAAAGCCCGGCGGGACGCCTGATCTATCAATTACAGGATACGCGTGTCTCGCTACTACTAACGCAGGAGACTTTGCAATCTCAGTTGCCTGCGTGGCAGGGCGAAACCCTCTGTCTGGAAGCGTTAGAAGAAGAGATCAGGCGTGCTCCTCAAGGTAATCCAGCGCCAGTGGCGGATGCTGGGGATCTAGCCTACATTATTTATACATCCGGCTCGACTGGTCAGCCCAAGGGCGTCATGGTGACACAGCGTAACGTGGTGAATTATACCCGAGCGCTCAGTCGGGTGATACAGGGGCGGGCCGGGTGGCACTACGCGACGGTGTCAACGCTGGCGGCGGATTTGGGGAATACGGCTATCTTCTGCTCGTTAGCAAGTGGTGGGTGTTTACATATACTCGACTACGAGACGGTAACGTCGAGCGAAGCCTTCGCCCGCTGGATGGTTCAGCATCCCATCGATGTGCTCAAGATTGTCCCTTCGCATCTTTCCGCCCTGCTCGTGGGCGAAAACGCTTCCTCTGTGCTTCCACGCGAAGTGTTGATCCTCGGTGGCGAGGCGTTTCCGACCAGCCTGCTTGAGCGCCTGAAAGCGTTGGGGGCCAGATGTTGTATTGTGAATCATTATGGTCCGACAGAGTCAACTATCGGCGTTTTGACGAATCGACTCGCTGATGACGCTTCATCGCAGCGTCATGCCGCCATTATTCCTTTATTGCAGGATCCTCAGACGGATCGAGGGAGAGATCCGCAAGCCCAACAGTCGCTCAGCGCCTCCAGCCGATATCCGCAGGAAGAGTATAACCGAGGAAAACCGAATACGTCAAGTGTTATTGCATTAGGACGACCCATTGCCAATATCGAAACCTATGTCCTGGGGCCAGGATTGCAACTCGTGCCCCCCGGTGTGGTCGGTGAACTCTATATTGGAGGCGCGGGCCTGGCAACGGGCTATCTGCGCCAGGCCTGGCAAACGGCGGAGCGTTTTATTCCCCATCCCTTTAGCGAGAGGCCGGGAGCGCGCCTGTATCGTACCGGGGACCTTGCTCGCTATACCTCCCAGGGGAGATTGAGTTCGTTGGGAGACGCGATCACCAGGTTAAGGTACGCGGCTATCGTATTGAGCTAGGCGAGATCGAAGAGACGCTGCGCAAGCATCGCAACATCTGGGATTGTGCTGTTGCCCTGCGAGAAGACACTCCCGGCGATAAGCGCATCGTAGGCTACATTGTCGCTCGTAATCAGCCTGTTCCATCGCTCCAGGAGTTGCGCGAGTTCCTGAGCGAAACCATACCCGAATATATGATCCCTTCGCAGTTTGTCCCCCTGGATGCTCTCCCGCTGACGACAAATGGCAAGATTGATCGCCAGCAACTGCCCAAACCTGAAATATACCAGGGAGCGGAACGCGCTCTCGTGGCCGAACCACGTAATCCTCTCGAAGAGATCCTCCTCGAAATCTGGCGCGAGCTATTGGGTATCTCGACCATCAGTATCTATGATAACTTCTTCTCGATTGGCGGGCACTCGCTGCTGGTGACGCAACTCATCGCCCGCGTTCGAGCGGTATTACAGGTAGAGATCTCGTTACGGAGCTTCTTTGAGACGCCCACCCTGGCCGAATTCGCTCAAGGTATCGAACAGGCATTACGCGGACAACACCAGCTTCAGGCTCCTCCACTGCTTCCTACGCCACGGACTCAGACGTTGCCCCTCTCGTTCGCGCAACAACGCCTCTGGTTCCTGTATCAACTGGAGCCGGAGAGCACCGCTTATTTGCTTGCGCGTATTCGTCGCTTCCAGGGCGTGCTCGATGTGCGGGCGTTTGAACGTAGCCTGTGGGCAATGGTGCAGCGACACGAGATACTCCGCACTACCTTCGAGGTGAGCACCGAGCAACCGGAGCAGGTCATTCACGAGGACGCCACCGTCTCCCTCCCAATCATTGATTTACGCGGCTTGACGAGCGAAGTGTGCCAGGAGGTTGCGCGCGGCCTGGCGACGCAAGAGGCGCACATCCCCTGTGATCTTGAACGCGGCCCCTTGATGCGTACAGCCCTCTTGCGCCTGGATGAGCAGGATCACGTCTTGTTCTTGACCATGCATCATATTATCTCGGATGGCTGGTCCAATGACATCTTTGAACGCGAATTGACCGCTTTGTATCGCGCCTTTAGCGCTGGACAAGCTTCTCCGCTTCCGGCCCTGGCAATCCAGTATGCCGACTACGCCTACTGGCAGCGACAGTGGTTAGATGACGAGTCGCTAGGGACACACCTGGCGTATTGGAAGCGACAGCTAGCGGATGTGCCGCCCCTCGATTTGCCGCTCGATAGGCCGCGCCCGCCCGTCCAGACCTTCAATGGCGCGTTCATGACGCGACATCTCTCGAAAGACCTGCTGCACGAGCTAACCGCCCTGAGCCAGCGCGAGAATGTCACCTTCTACATGCTCCTCCTGGCGGCCTTCCAGGTCCTCCTAGCGCGCTATGCCAATCAAATAGACATCAGCGTGGGAACGCCTATCGCCAACCGTACCCATGCGGAAGTAGAGGGCTTGATCGGATTCTTTGTCAATATGCTGGTGATGCGTACAGACCTAGCGGGAGATCCCACCTTCTCAGAAGTGCTGGGCAGGGTACGCGAGGTCGCGCTCGGCGCGTATACACATCAAGATATGCCCTTTGAACGCCTGGTTGAGGAGTTACAGCCAGAGCGCCACCTGAGCCGTCCCCCGCTGTTCCAGGTGATGTTTATGGCGCAGCAACTGGGTGAACGTCTTGAGCTAGCTGACAACCTGGCTGCGCATAACCTGAGTGTGGGACATACGATTACCAAGTTCGATTTAACGCTGAGCGTAACAAGTAGTGTTCATGGCCTCGCCTGTAGTGTAGAGTACAATACAGATCTCTTCAATGCCCAGACGATTGAGCGCTTTCTGCTCCACTGGCAGACATTACTAGAAGGCGTGGTCGCCACTCCCCATGACAAGATCTCCGCGCTTCCGTTTATCTCGGCTCCTGAGCGGCAGCTTGTGCTGCGGGAGTGGAACGCCACACAACGCGCTTATCCATCTGAAAAGTGCGTCCAGCGGCTCTTTGAGGAATGTGTCGACGCTCAACCTGACACTATCGCGCTGGTCTACGAAGAGGAGCAGCTTACCTATCGCGAACTCAATGCGCGGGCGAATCAGCTAGCCCACTATCTGCGTCGCGTCACCGTGGGGCCAGAGATCAAGGTTGGCCTTTGCCTGGAGCGCTCGCTGGACCTGCTTATTAGCACGCTTGCCATTCTCAAAGCCGGGGAGTGTATGTGCCACTTGATCCCACGTTGCCACGAGAGCGGCTGCTGTTGCTGTTAGAGGCGAGCGATATCGAGGTTGTCTTAACCAGGCAATCGCTTCTCTCTTCGCTTCCACCGACGCAGGCGCGCATCCTCTGCCTCGATCAGCCGGAGACGGATGTGCGGAGTATGCCACAAGAGAATCCCGTAACGGCTATCACCTCCCAGAATCTGGCCTATATCATGTACACGTCCGGCTCTACGGGCGTCCCCAAAGGGGTCGCGGTGGCGCATCAGAACATTGTCAGGTTGGTGAAGGAAACGTCCTATATTCAATTCGCCGATGAGATCTTCTTGCAGTTCGCGCCTGTCTCTTTTGATGCCTCAACGCTTGAGATCTGGGGCTCTCTGCTCAATGGCGCTCGACTGGTTATCTTCCCCGCGCATCTGCCATCCTTGTTAGAGCTGAGTACGGTGTTGCAGCGCTATCAGGTCAGCACGCTCTGGCTGACAGCAGGCCTCTTTCATCAGATGGTCGATGAGCAGATAACCGGCCTGCGTTCGGTACGCCAACTCCTTGCCGGAGGTGATGTCCTCTCAGTACCGCATGTACAGCGTGTGCTAGCGGAACTGCCTGAGTGCGCCCTGATTAATGGCTATGGACCCACCGAAGGCACGACCTTTACCTGCTGCCACCCCATTCAATACCAGGATATCGCCAGTGAGAGTATTCCTATTGGTCGACCCATTAGCAATACGCAGGTGTATTTGCTCGATCAATGGCATCAACCCGTTCCCGCCGGAATCGCCGGAGAACTGTATATCGGGGGGGACGGTCTTGCTCGCGGCTACTTGCATCAAGCCGCGCTGACGGCGGAGCGCTTTGTGCCTCATCCCTGGAGCGAGCAACCGGGAGCTAGGTTGTATAAGACAGGAGACCTCGCGCGCTTTAAAGAGGATGGAACGATAGAGTTCCTGGGCCGCAAGGATACGCAGATAAAGATACGCGGTTTCCGCGTGGAACTCGGCGAGATTGAGTCAGTACTGGCTGAGTTCCCGCTGATTCAGCAATGTGCCGTCATGATACGTACAGATCTTCAGGGAGACAAGCGCCTGGTTGCTTATATCGTGTGGAAATCAGGCGCCAGCGCCCTATCGAGGATGTACGTCACTCTCTACAGACCCGTTTACCCAATTATATGGTTCCCTCGTTCTTTGTGACGTTGGATGCTTTTGAACTGAATGCGAATGGCAAAGTTGATCGCCGCGCTCTACCTGTGCCAGAGTTTACCTATGACGATGAAAGTCTGCTGATCCTGCCGCGCACGCCCTTTGAGGAGATGCTGACATCGGTCTGGAGTGAGGTGTTAGGGCGTCAACAGGTAAGCACCCACGACAACTTCTTCTCGTCTGGCGGGCATTCTCTGCTCGCGACGCGGCTGATCGCGCGTCTGCAAACACTGTTGAAGGTGCATGTCCCTCTCCGCTTCCTCTTTGAAACGCCAACGCTGGCCGCGTTCGCGCAGCGAGTCGAGCAGCTACTACAGGGAGAACAGACGCGAGCTTTGCCTCCGCTTTATGCTGGCGAGCGCCCGGACGAAATCCCGCTCTCCTTCGCGCAGCAGCGCCTCTGGCTCCTCTATCAGCTAGAGCCGACAAGCAGCGCCTATATCATTCCTATCGCGCAACGCTTGCAGGGCGCGCTTGACACGCGAGCATTAGAGCAGAGCTTTCAGGCGTTGTTGCGGCGTCATGAAAGCCTGCGGACAACGTTCGCGTGGTGCGGCAAGCAACCGGTACAGGTGATTCAGCCAATGGGACCGCGTCATCTCCCCGTCATCGATATGCGGACCCTCTCTCAGGAGAGAAGAGAGCGCGAGGCAAGACGCCTGGCTGCGCAAGAGGCGCATCTCGTCTTCGATCTTGAACGGGGACCGCTCTTCCGTATGGCGCTGCTCAGCCTGGATGAGCGGGAGCACCTCTTGCTCGTGACGATGCATCATATCATCTCAGATGGTGCCTCCATGCAGGTGCTGGTGCGTGATATCACCGCCCTCTATCGCTCCTTCGTCAATAAGGAGCCGGTGCCGCTAGCCGCTTTGCCCATTCAATACGCTGATTACGCGCTCTGGCAACGGCAGTGGCTGCGGGAAGAGGTTTTGGATGAACAACTGGCTTACTGGCGGTATCAGCTTGCCGATTCTGTGCCATTGGAGTTGCCCACGGACTTCCCTTATCCGGCCAGGCAAACGTTTCGTGGGGCCTCGCAAACAATTCTTGTCCCCGCCGCCTTGAGCGATGACCTGCTGGCGCTGAGTCGGCAGCAGCACGTCACGCTGTTCATGCTACTGCTGGCGGCCTTCGAGGTGCTGCTGTTGCGTTACTCAGGGCAAAAGGATCTCAACGTGGGCACGCCTATCGCCAACCGCACCCGCGCCGAACAAGAAGATCTGATCGGCTTCTTCGTCAATACGCTGGTGCTGCGCGCCGATCTCTCAGGCGACCCCACGTTCGTCCAGCTGGTGGAGCGCGTGCGTGAAGTGGCGCTGGGAGCCTACGCCCATCAGGACGTGCCCTTCGAGCAATTAGTGGAAATCCTGCATCCTGTGCGTGATCTGCGTCGCCCGCCTCTCTTCCAGGTCATGTTCGGCGTCCAGCAAGAGGCGCAGGAGACGCCCACTCTGGAAGGGGTGCGCGTCGGTGGGGTGAGCACTGAGCACACCACGACTAAGTTCGACCTGACCATGAACGTGGTCCAGCGGGTGCAGGGCCTCTATTGCAGCGTGGAGTACAGTACTGACCTCTTTGAGGCACGCACCATGGAGCACCTCCTGGCCTGCTGGCAGCACCTCTTGCAGACCCTGGTGACGTCGCCCCACGCCCGCCTGAGCGAACTCTCCCTGCTCTCGGCATCTCAGCAGGAAGCCCTGCGCCAGCGACTGGACGGACCGGTGCTGGAGCAGGCCGAGCAGGCGGCGATCCCGCTTCACGTGCTCTTTGAGCGAGAGGCGAGCACGCATGGGCAGAGCATCGCGGTGCTCACCCCAACGGGAAGTTGGAGCTATGAGCAGGTGAACCGGCGTGCCAACCACCTGGCGCGTCACCTGCGGCGGCGAGGCGTGGGAGCCGAAGCCCTGGTGGGCGTGTGGGCGAGCCGTTCGGTGGAAACCCTCATCGGGCTGCTCGCCATCCTCAAAGCCGGGGGAGCCTATGTCCCGCTCGATCCCCGCCTGCCCCTGGCGCGTCTGCAGCAGATGCGAGCGGATGCGGGCATGCGCCTGCTCATCAGGAGCGAGCCGGTGCCCGAGGAACTGAGCCGGGAGGTCGAGCTGGTCGCGCGAGCGGAGATTGAGGAACCCTTTGAGGGAGCGCTGGGGGAGAACCTGGATCTGCCGATTAGCGAGGCGCAAGCCGCCTACGTTATCTATACCTCTGGCTCAACGGGACGGCCCAAGGGGGTGGTGGTGACGCAGCGGGGCATAAGCAACCTGGCGCGGGCGCAGGCGCGAGCCTTCCAGATCGAGCGGGGGAGCCGGGTCTTGCAGTTTGCCTCCTGGAGCTTTGATGCCTCGCTGGCCGAACTGGTGGCGACGTGTGTGGCGGGAGGCACGCTGGTACTCCCTCCGGTGGGAGAGGTGCTGGCGGGCAACGGGCTGCTGCACGTGTTGGAGGAGCAGGCCATCGAGGTGGTGACGCTGCCCCCATCGGTATTGCGCGTTCTGCCGGAACAGGCGCTGCCCGCGCTGCGAACGCTGGTGGTCGCGGGAGAGGCGTGTGAGCCGGAGGTGGCGGCGCGCTGGGGGCAGGGGCGCCGGCTCTGTAATGCCTATGGCCCGACGGAAACGACGGTCTGTAGCATGATGGCGTGCCTGCAGGGGGACGAGGTGAGGGCGCAGCGTGGGCGCAGAGGGCTCCCGCTGGGAGAGCCGTTGCCACAAATGCAGGTGTATGTGCTCGACGAAGCGATGCGGCAGGTGCCGCCGGGAGCCAGCGGAGAGCTCTATGTGGCGGGCGTGGGACTGGCGCGGGGCTATCTGGGGCGAGGGGAGCAAACGGCGGAACGCTTCGTGCCGCATCCCTTCAGCCAGGAGCCGGGAGCCAGGCTCTATCGCACGGGCGACCGGGTGCGGCAGCGAGGAGATGGGCAGCTGGAGTACGAGGGGAGGGTGGACGAGCAGATCAAACTGCGGGGATACCGCATCGAAGTGGGGGAGATCGAAGTGGTGTTGGGAGAACATGAGCAGGTGAGGGAGGCGAGGGTGCAGGTGGAGGAGCAGGAAACGCTGGGGGGGCAGGTGATCGGCTATGTGCGGGGAGAGGAAGTAGACGCGCAAGCGGTGCGGCGCTGGATGCAGGAGCGGTTGCCGGAGTACATGGTGCCAGCGGATGTGGTGGTCGTGCAGGAGTGGCCGTTGACGGCGACGGGGAAACTGGATCGGCAAGGGCTGGCGAAGCTGCGAGCTGCTCTGGCGCGGCGTGAGGAGGGGCAGGAGGAGCTTGTGAGCACGGCGATGGAGGAGGTAGTGCGTGAGATCTGGTGTGAGGTGTTGGGGGACGAGGAGATAGGGGGAGACGAGAACTTCTTTGACCTGGGAGGGCACTCGCTGCTGGCGACGCAGATCATCGCGAGGTTGCAGGGAGTGCTCAAGCGGGAGGTGCCCTTGCAGATAATGTTTGAGCGACCGACGATAAGGCAACTGGCGGCGTATGTGGAGGAGATGGAGGATGAAGGGGGAGCAGAGGCGCCGCTAGAGGCGTATGAGCGGGGAGTGGAAGCGCCGCTCTCCTTCGCCCAGCAGCGCCTCTGGTTCCTCGATCAGCTCCAACCCGATAGCACCGCCTATCTCATTCCTGCGGCGCGGCGCCTGCAAGGCCCTCTGAGCACACGAGCTTTAGAGAATAGTGTACAGGAATTGGCGCGGCGGCATGAGAGCTTACGCACAACGTTTGCCACGCATGCCGATGTGCCTGTGCAGGTCATTACCCCTTCCCTGTACATCCAGATGCCTATCATCGATCTGCAAGCGCTACCCCTTGAGACTCGTGCAGAGGAGGCCCGGCGTCTGGCAAGGTTGGAAAAACAGCAGGCGTGCAATCTCGCCCATGGTCCCCTCTTCCGCACCAGGCTGCTACGGCTTGCTGAGCAAGATCATGTACTATTGTTGACCATGCACCATATCATCGCCGATGGCTGGTCTATGCAAGTGCTTGAGCGCGAGATGGCCTTGCTCTATGAAGCCTTTGCGACCGGGAAAGCCATTCCTCTGGCCCTCTCCCCATCCAGTATGCCGACTACGCGCTCTGGCAGCGGCAGTGGTTGCAAGGCGAGACGCTGGAAGCACAGATACGCTATTGGAAGCAGCAATTGCAGGATGTCGCGGTTCTAGACCTGACGACGGATCATCCGCGCAAAACAATGCAAACGACACGTGGCGCTCATGTCGCACGCCTGCTGCCACTCCCCTTGCAAGAAGCGATTGTGCATCTCAGTCAGCAAGAGGGCGCAACCCCTTTCATGGTCTTGCTAGGTGCCTTTCAAGTCTTGCTAAGCCGCTTTTCGGGTCAAACCGATATCAGCGTAGGTACGCCTATTGCCAATCGCACCCGATCAGAGCTAGAGAACCTGATCGGCTTCTTTGTGAACACGCTGGTCATGCGTGCCCAAATCCTGGATACTATGACCTTTACCGAGCTAGTGCAGCATATGCGCGAGACGGCCCTGGGAGCCTACGCGCATCAAGATGTGCCGTTTGAGCAACTGGTGGAGGCGCTGCAACCCGAACGCGATTTGGGACGCTCGCCCCTCTTCCAGGTGATGTTCAATATGCAGCAAGACGCGGCTTCGGATCTGCCGGTAGCGGGTAATCAAGGCTTACAGTTGCAAGGCTTTGAAGGCGAATTGCTCAGCACCAAGTTTGATCTGACCTTAACCACGACCATCACTGCTCAGGGATTACGTTGCGGCGTTGAGTACAATACTGATCTGTTTGATCAGTCTACCATCGAGCACCTGTTAGTGTGTTGGCAAACCTTATTAGAGAGCATTGTTACGATGCCTGGGAAACCCCTGGCCAACCTGTCGATGCTTCCTGAGTCTGAGCGAGACCTGATCTTGCGGGAGTGGTCGCGGCGGCCAGGCGAGCCGGCTCCCGCCCTGGGCCTGCACCAGTTGTTCGAGGCGCAGGTTTTGCGCACCCCTGACGCCATCGCGCTCACGGCGGAGAACCATCACCTGAGCTATGCCCACCTCGACGCTCGCGCCCGGCACCTGGCGGGAGCCTTGCAGGAACAGGGCGTGGGTCCCGAAGAGCGCGTACTTCTGCTCCAACCCCGCTCCGTGCTGATGCTCATCAGCATGCTGGGTGTGCTCAAGGCCGGGGGCACCTATGTCCCCCTGGATGCGCAGATGCCTGCTGAGCGCCTTGCCCACATCGCGGCAGAGTGCCACGCCAGGGGCGTGCTGCTCTCTCGTTCGCAGCCCCCGGCGCACACGCTTCCCACTGGTATGCCCGGCTGGGAGGTCGAAGCGCTGCTGGCGCGGCCTGCCATGCCGGTGCGGGAGCCACTCTCGGCGTTCCCGGCGCAGCGGCTGGCCTACATCATCTACACCTCGGGGTCCACGGGCCGACCCAAGGGGGTCGCGGTGAGCCATGGCAATGTCGTGGCCTCGACCTGGGCGCGTCCCGCCTATTACCACGAAGACGTCGAGCACTTCCTGCTCCTCTCGCCCCTCTTCTTTGATAGCTCGGTCGCGGGCCTCTACTGGACGCTGCTGCAAGGCGGGCGGGTCGTGCTGCCAGAGGGAGAGAGCGGGCGTGATCCGCGGGAGTGTGGCGCGCAGATGGAGCGCGAAGGCATCACCCATCTGCTCTGCATCCCCTCCTGGTACGCCCTACTGCTTGAACAGGGCAGGCCTCAGCAGTGGAGGGGGCTCCGCTCGGTGATCGTGGCGGGAGAACGCTGCGGGGAAGAACTGGTGCGGGCGCACGAGCAGCAGGGACCTCAGGCGCGGCTGCACAACGAATATGGCCCCACGGAGGCCACGGTCTGGTGTAGCGTCTGCACACCGGAGCCGGGGCAGCAATGGGAACAGGGGGTGCCCATCGGGCGAGCCAGTGCCCATGCCCATCTCTACGTGCTCGACGCACGGATGGAGTCGGTGCCGGTGGGCGTGCCGGGCGAACTGTATGTGGGCGGGCCGGCGGTGGTGCGCGGCTACGAGGGACAGCCCCAGCAGACGGCGGAGCGCTTCGTGCCCGATCCCTTCAACGAGCAGGCGGGCCAGCGGCTCTACCGCACCGGGGACCGCGTGTGCTGGACGCGAGCGGGCCAGTTGCGCTTCCTGGGCCGGGTGGACCAGCAGATCAAGCTGCGAGGGTATCGCATCGAAGTGGAGGAGATTGAAGCGGTCCTGCGGGGGCACGAACAGGTGCGCGAGGCCGTGGTCGGTGTCTGGGAAGGGGAAGGGCACTCCCCCCGGCTGGTAGGCTATATCGTGCCGCGCGAGCAGCCAGGAGCCCAGGGGCAGGAGCTACGGGCCTGGCTGGGCGAGCGCCTGCCCGACTATCTCGTCCCTGCGCAGTTCGTGAGCCTGGAACAGGTGCCACGCACGGGGAGCGGCAAGGTGGACCGCAAACGCCTGGCCCAGATGCCACTGGTGGTCGCGGCGGAACGGGTGGGAACGGCCCAGGAGGAATCGCCGGTCTACGCGTTGGTGCAGGGGATCTGGCAGGCATTGCTGGGGCAGCCCGTGGAGCCGAGGGAGAACTTCTTCGCGCTGGGCGGGCATTCACTGCTGGCGACGCAGGTGGTGGCGCGGGTGCGTCAGCAGATGGGGATCGAGCTGGCGCTGCGCGAGCTCTTTGAAGCGCCGACGCTGGCGGAGTTCGTGCTGCGAGTGGAAGCGGGGCTCCGGGGAGGGCGTCAGTCGAGTGCGCCGGCCCTGCTCGCGCAGCGGCGAGGCGCGCGGGTCCCCTTATCGTTCGCGCAGCAACGGCTCTGGTTTCTGGAACAACTCGCTCCCAACGGGGTGGCGTACCTGATCCCCAGCGCGCAACGGGTGCGGGGTCCCTTGCAGGTGGCGGCGTTTGAGCGCAGCGTGCAGGAGGTGGTGTGGCGGCACGAGAGCCTGCGCACGACGTTCCAGTGGGAAGGGAGCGAGCCAGTGCAGGAGGTCGCGGAACGAAGAGCGGTGAGACTGCCGGTGTTCGACCTGAGCGGGCTGGGCGAGGGGGAGCGAGCGCGCGAGGCGCAGCGGTTGGGGCAGGAGGAGAAGCGGCAGCCCTGCGACCTGAGCGGGGGACCCCTCTGGCGGGTGCAGATGGTGCGGCTGGGAGCCGAGGAGCACGTCTTGCTCTTGACGATGCACCACCTGATCTCGGATGGGTGGTCGATGCAGGTGCTAGAGCGGGAGATAGCGCAGGGATATCGAGCGAGAGTGGAGGGCAGAGAGGTCGCGCAGGCTCCTCTGCCGATTCAGTACGCCGACTACGCGCTCTGGCAGCGGAACTGGCTGCAAGGGGAGGTCCTCGAAGAGCAACTGACCTACTGGCGCACACAACTGGCGGGGCTGGCACCGTTACGGTTACCGTCTGACCGCCCGCGCCCTGCCGTATCGAGTCAGCGGGCGGCCACACATCACTTCGCGCTTAGCCCGGATCTCTCCGAAGCGCTTATTAAGACGAGTCAGCAAGAAGGGGTAACGCTCTTCATATTCTTGTTAACCACCTTCCAGATATTGCTGTACCGCCTGACCAACCAGGAAGACATCGCCGTTGGCACGGACGTGGCTAACCGGAACCGCGTTGAACTGGAACCACTCATCGGCTTCTTCATTAACCAGCTAGTTTTGCGCACCAGGGTTTCAGGGCATCTCACGTTTCAACAGCTATTGCAGCAAGTAAAGCAAAAGACACTGGAAGCATACGTCTACCAGGACTTACCCTTTGAGAAGATCGTCGAAGCCTTACAGCCAGAGCGCAGTTCACATATAGCACCCCTCTTCCAGGTAAAACTGCTATTGCAAGATTTGACACAAGAACTGGAAACTTCACGCGAGGAACGGACCCTGGCAGATGTCGCTGTCAGTCCTATCTCGCAGCCCAATGACGCGCTGAAACTTGATCTTATTCTCACCTTTACGCGGACGGCGCGAGAACTCTCTGGCGCATTTTCCTACAACGTCGATTTGTTTTCACCAGCGCATATCGAACGCATAACCAATCGGCTATTGGCCTTACTAGAGAGTATCTGTGCTGGGAATGATACCAAAGTGAGTCAGTTAGAACTGCTTACCCAACAAGAGAAGGAGCGAGGAGCCGTGGAACAGAAAGAGCAAGAGGCTGCGGCCTTTAGTAAATTTAAAAAGGTAAAGCCAAAACCCACGAGTGTACAGCAGGAAGCCTTGATTCGGAAGAGCTATCTCGCGCTCGAACAACGGCTACCCCTGGTCATAGAGCCAGCGAGCGCGACCCTGGACCTGGCCGACTGGACGAAGAATAATCTGCCCACACTGAAACAGGAGTTACTCAAGCATGGGGGCGTTCTGTTCAGAACCTTTCATATAGTTTCGGCGGCAGACTTTGAGCGCTTCGCCTCCATCATCTGTACGGACCTGTTCCATGAAAATGGCGAGCATGTTCAGGCGAAAGAGGTCGGGAAAGGGAATCTCTACACACCGGTCTTCTACGCGCCAGAGAAGAAACTGCTCTGGCACAACGAGAACTCATTTAACGCGATCTGGCCGATGAAGATCATGTTCTACTGCGCGAAACGAGCGGAACAGGGCGGAGACACGCCCATCGTGGATAGCCGAACAGTCTATCAACGTATGGATGCCCGTATTCGCGAACAGTTTGAGCGGAAGCAGATCATGTATGTGCGCAACTATGGCGAGGGGTTGGGCCTGACATGGCAGACCGTCTTCCGCACGAACGACAAGCGCGAGGTCGAAGCGTTCTGTCGCCAATCGGCCATTGAACTGGAATGGAAAGACGGTGATCGCCTGAAGACGCGCCAGCTACGTCCGGCGGTATTAAAGCATCCGGAGACAGGCGAAATGGTGTGGTGGAATCAGGCCACCCACTGGCATACCGCCTGCTTAGATCCAGATGTGCGCGCCTCCCTCTACGCCCTCTTCTCCGAAGACGATTTACCCCGAAGTTGCTACTATGGCGATGGAACGCCTATCGCGGACGAGGATATCAAGGTTATCGGGCAGGTCTACGAAGAGGCTGAGGTGAGCTTCCCCTGGCAAGAAGGCGACATCATGCTCCTTGATAACATGCTCGCGGCCCATGCGCGCAATCCCTATCAGGGACAACGCAAACTGTATGTCTCGATGGGAGACATGGTGAACATGCGCGACTTCCTGAAATAGTCACCGGAAGCAGGCCATTCTTACGAAATACACGAGAGTAACGCTAATTTGGGGTTAAGCAAAATGCAGCAGACAATAGAGGGCTTTCGCCTTTCTCCACAACAAGCTCGCCTGTGGACGCTTCAGCAGAAGAACAGTGCTGCCTATTATACCTACTGTTCGATTCTTATTGATGGTTCTCTGCGGATCGCGGCCCTGCAAGACGCGCTAAGAACCGTCATTGAGCGCCACGAGGTGTACCGCACAAGCTTTCGGCGCCTACCAGGCATGACGATGCCAATGCAGGTCATCAACGAGGAGCCGCTCTATGCCTGGCAGTCTTTCGACCTGAGCAATTGTTCAGCATTGGAACAACAAAGCATGCTTGAGCGGCTCGCCGCCATGGATACCAGCCAGCTTGTCGATGTGGAACATGGCCCCTTCATGTCCTGCTTTTTGCTTACTCTCAGTTCGCGTCGGCATATGCTGTATCTGTATGTAAACGCGCTCCACGCGGATAGCCAGTCAATGCGCTTGCTGGCCCATGACATCGCTACTTGCTATCAATCCAACCAGGACGTGGACGTGGACGATATCGCGCAGTATATCCAGTTCGCCGAGTGGCAGCATTCCCTGCTGGAAGAGCAGGTTGAGGCCGCGGGCGCGCCACAAGAGACTCGGCTCGATCCTCACGACTTCCCGATGCAGGAACTTCCCTTTGAGCGGACGAATGATCAGGACTATTTTGCCACCGATACCCTACGCTTTGCCCTCTCTCCTGAACGCTATGGGCAGATCCGCGCTCTTGTCGCGGCTCAGCAGTGCACTCCAGAGCATTTCTTGCTGGCATGCTGGTACATCTTGCTGAAGCGCTTAACGGGGCAGTCGCGGCTCCTGCTTGGCCTCAGCATTAACGGACGCCTCTATAAAGACCTGGCCGACATCGCAGGCTTGCTGGCCAAAGAGATGCCTTTTACGTGCCAGTTGGATGACCGGTTCACCTTCGAGGAGGCCCTGGCGAGCATTAAACATGAGCATGAGCAGTTAAAAAGGCAGTATACGTATTTTAACCCTGAAACGCTTCCCACATCAGGCGAAGCAGAGGGCATCCTGTACCCTTTCTACTTTGAGTTCAGGGAGCCAGCCCCCACATATACGTCGCCCACTGGCGAGGTCGCGTTGACGCTGGAGCATTGCTATAGCTGCTTGGAGCCGTTTAAGATCAGGCTTCTCGCGTTAGAGGGCGCGCACGAGCTAACGCTGGAGATCCACTATTGCCGGGGGCTTTTTGAATCGTCAGCTATCCACATGCTGAAGGAGCGGCTGCTGACGCTCATTGAAGCTGCCGCTACGCGACACGACCTTGCTCTTGAGCACCTGCAGATCCTCAGTGCTACGGAGCGCCAGCAGCTACTCGTTGACCTCAACCAGACCGCCGCCAGCTTTGAGCGCGAGATGTACCTGCACAGGTTGTTTGAGAAGCAGGTCGCGCAGACGCCCGATGCTATCGCGCTTGAGGATGAGCATGGTCTGCTCACCTATCGGGAACTGGATGCGCGGGCCAATCAACTGGCGCACCATCTGCGGACGCTTGGCGCGGGACCAGAGACATTGATAGGTATCTATGTAGAGCGCTCGCTGGCAATGGTCATAGGGGTGCTCGGCAGCTTAAAAGTGGGGGCTGCTTATATCCCGCTCGATCCCCAATATCCTGAAGAGCGTCTGAAATGGATCGCGGAAGATGCGCGCTTATCCATCCTGTTAACCACGCGCTCCCAGGCCTTCGTGACAGAGCAAGTCGTTCGCCTGGATCAGGATTGGGGCGTGATTGCTCGGCAGCCTGCCGCGTCTCCTCCCGCCTGCCAGCTTACGTCGGACTCGCTGGCCTACATCATCTATACCTCTGGTTCGACGGGGAGGCCAAAGGGTGTGATGATCTCGCACGAGGGGCTGACCCATTATGTGCAATGGTCGAGCCAGCACTATCGGGCAGGGGATGGCTTCGGGTCCGCCGTGCATTCCTCCCTGGCATTTGACCTGACTGTTACCAGTCTCTTTACGTCGTTAGTCGCGGGCCGGCGCATCGTCCTGTTAGCGGAGTCGCAAGGGGTAGAAGCACTAGGGCAAGTATTGCGGGAGAGAGCGGACTTTAGCCTGTTAAAGATCACACCGGCCCACCTTGACCTGCTCAACCAGTATCTCCAACCGGGCGAGCTAGCGACAGCCTCGCGCGCACTGGTAATTGGCGGAGAGGCCTTATATGGCGAGAGCCTTACCCCTTGGCGCGTGCATGCTCCCCGGACGCGCTTGATCAACGAGTATGGGCCAACGGAAACCGTGGTTGGCTGCTGCGTATTCGAGCTTCCTGACGACGGACCAGACAGTGGCAACATACCCATAGGGCGACCCATCCCCAATACACAACTCTATGTGCTGGATAGCCAACTACAACCGGTCCCGTTGGGGATGCCCGGCGAACTGTATATTGGAGGCGTCGGCCTGAGCCGTGGCTATCTAAATCGTCCCGATTTAACGGCGGAGCGCTTTATCGCGAACCCCTTTGCCACGCAGCCCGGCACGCGCCTCTATCGCACGGGTGATCTGGTACGCTATATCTCGGCGGATGGGAATCTCGAATACCTTGGGCGCGTTGATCGACAGGTGAAGCTGCGCGGCTATCGCATCGAGTTGGGCGAGATCGAGGAGGTATTATTACGCCATCCCAACGTCAGGGAAAACGTTGTCTTGCTTCGCGAGGATGAGCCGGGCAATCCGCAGCTTGTCGCCTATATCGTTGCGAAACAGCAGCAAGCACCGCGCCTGACAGACGTACAGGTGTTCTTGCGAGAGCAGATACCAGCCTACATGATCCCCTCCGTCATGGTCACGCTACACGCGCTACCGTTAACCGTGAATGGAAAACCTGATCGCGCAGCCCTGCCCGCACCCTCGCCTGAAGATATCGACGTGACCAGCTATACGCCGCCCAGAAATCCGGTGGAAGAATTGATGGTGAGCATCTGGGAAGAGGTGCTCAAGGTCCCCTCGATTGGCATCCACGACCACTTCTTCCGCCTGGGAGGCCATTCCCTGCTCGCGACCCAGTGCCTGGTCCGCATACGCAACTCCTTTCAGGTTGATTTACCCCTGCAACGCTTCTTCGATGCCCCGACCATTGCCGAGCTAGCCGACTATGTCCAGCAGCTATTGCAGCGCGACCAGGGCGCGGCCTTACCGCCCCTGGTGCCTGTTGATCGTCATGGGAACTTGCCGCTCTCGTTCGCGCAGCAGCGGCTCTGGTTCTTAGATCAATTAGAGCCAGGGAATACCGCGTATCTGTTGCCAGCTGTGCATCGGCTGCGTGGCGTCATCGATAGTCGCGTCCTGGAACAAGCATTGCACGCGCTATCTATGCGGCACGAGATATTGCGTACCACCTTCAGTCTCCGCGACATGCAACCATGCCAGATCGTGCATCCCATAAGCCGGCTTGCTCTTCCCGTCATTGACCTGCAAGGGCTGTCCGTTGAGGAGAGGCTGTCGGTTGCCAGTCGCCTGGCTCAACAGGAGAGCGATCAGCCCTGCGACCTGACGCGGGGGCCTCTCTTGCGCACCTCCCTTGTGCGCCTCGCGGCGCAGGACCAGGTCGTGCTGTTAACCATGCATCACATTATCACTGATGGCTGGTCCAATGACATCTTCTACCGTGAGTTGATGGCGCTCTACCATAGCTCTGTCACCGGTGAGGCCGCGCAATTAGCCCCTTTGCCCGTGCAGTACGCGGACTTCGCCTCCTGGCAGCGGCAATGGTTCCAGCAAGATGTCATTGAGGCACAGCTCGCCTATTGGAAGCGGCAGCTCGCGGACGTGGTGCCGCTGAATTTGCCCACGGACCATCCGCGCCCTTCCATCCAGACCTATCGTGGCGCGCAGCGAGCACTCCTGTTACCGCCCTCACTCGGCCAGCAGCTTTCGGCTTTGAGTCAGCGGGAAGATGTCACGCTGTTCATGCTCTTACTCACGGCCTTTCAGGTGCTGTTGGCACGCTACAGCGGGCAAACCGATATTTGCGTCGGAACGCCGATTGCCAATCGTACACGCGCGGAACTGGAAGGCTTAATCGGTTTCTTTGTGAACACCCTTGTCTTGCGCGCGGATCTCTCTGGCGATCCCACGTTTAGAGAGGCGCTTCACCAGGGACGCGAGGTGGCGCTGGGCGCGTACTCCCACCAGGACGTGCCGTTTGAGCAACTGGTCGATGTGCTCCAACCGGAGCGCGATTTGAGCATTTCGCCTCTCTTCCAGGCCATGTTTGTCATGCAACAAGACATGACCGCCACCCAGCACGCGCCTGGACACGAGGAGCCGCGGGAGGCTGGGGTATCCGGCGCACTGGATGTAGAGCATACCACGACCAAATTTGATCTCTCGCTCTTTGTCTCCGTGCGCGAGACTGGCCTGTATTGCGGGATCGAGTACTGTCGCGACCTGTTCGAGCCGGCAACGATTGGGCGCATGCTGGAGCACTGGCAGATCCTGCTCGAGGGGATCGTGGCTCAGCCTGAACAGCCTATTCTCTCACTTCCGCTGCTGACCGAGGCGGAGAAGCACCAGGTCCTGGTTGAGTGGAACGCGACCGAGGCCGCCTATCCGGAGCAAGCCAGCATTCCCCACCTCTTTGAGGGGCAGGTTCTGCGCACCCCTGATGCCGAAGCGCTGGTCTATGAAGGCAGCTCGCTGACCTATCGCGAGCTGAACCGGCGTGCGAATCTGCTGGCGTGTGAACTGCGCTCGCGTGGTGTCAAAGCCGACACCCTGGTTGGCGTCTGTATGGAGCGCTCCGTCGAGATGGTCGTGGCATTGCTGGGTGTGCTAAAGGCTGGAGGGGCTTATGTCCCGATGGATCCCGCCTATCCCCAGGAGCGCCTGGCCTACATGCTTGAGGATGCCGCTGTGTCTGTTCTGTTGACGCAATCGGCGCTGCGTGAGCAACTGCCGCAACAGAGCGCCCGCGTGTTCACGCTAGACGCCGGCTGGGGCGCGGACGGGAACGGCGAGCTTGATAATCTCACGCCCAACTATCGTCCGGAACATCTCATCTACATGATCTATACCTCCGGCTCGACAGGCCAGCCCAAGGGCGTGATGAATACCCATCGTGGTGTCTGCAACCGCCTGCACTGGATGCAGCAGGAGTACCAGCTGACCGCCGAGGATCGCGTGCTGCAAAAGACGCCTTTCAGCTTCGATGTCTCGGTCTGGGAGTTCTTCTGGCCCCTGATCAGCGGCGCCACGCTCGTCATGGCTCGCCCCGGCGGTCAGTCGGATGCGGCTTACCTGGCGAGGCTCATTGAGGAGCAGCGCATTAGCACGCTGCATTTTGTCCCCTCGATGCTGCACGCCTTCTTGTTGGAGCCAGAGCTGGAGGCGCGCTGTCAAAGCCTCAAGCGTGTTATCTGTAGCGGCGAGGTTTTGACCTATGAGCTACAGGAGCGCTTCTTTGCTCGCCTCAAGGCCCAATTACATAACCTCTACGGGCCAACCGAGGCTGCGATTGACGTCACCTACTGGGCCTGCCAGTCCGGTAGCAAGGAGTCGGTGATTCCGATTGGCCGTCCCATCGCCAATACACAGATCTATATCCTGGACGAGGCGCAACAGCCTGTCCCGGTGGGGGTCTCGGGCGAGCTGTACATTGGCGGCGTCGGGGTAGCGCGTGGGTATCATCAGCGCCCTGAGTTGAATCGTGAGAAGTTTATTCCTGACCCGTCCAACAAGAATGAGGGGGGGCGCCTCTTCCGCTCGGGCGACCTTGCGCGCTACCGCCCGGATGGTGTGATCGAGTTTCTGGGTCGCATCGATCACCAGGTCAAGATCCGGGGCTTCCGTATCGAGCTGGGTGAGATCGAGGCCGCGCTAAGCCAGCATCCAAATGTGAAAGAGGCCATTGTCATCGCACGCGAGGACATGCCTGGAAATAAGCGCCTCGTGGCCTATCTCATCCCCGAGCAGGTGGGTGAGCATATCCCTGCCGTGAGCGATTCGCCCCTGCTCTCGCCCCAGGAGGCGGGCCTCACGCTTGAGGGGTTGCGCACTTTCCTTGGTCAGCACCTGCCCTCTTATATGGTTCCCTCGTCCTTCCTCTTCCTGAGCGCCTTGCCGTTGACACCGAATGGTAAGGTGGACCGCAAGGCTTTGCCCGCGCCCAATAGCGAGCGGCCTGAGCTGGAAGAGCAGTTCGTCGCGCCCCGCAACGCGATGGAGCAGAAGCTGGCAGAGATCTGGACTGAGGTGTTGGGTCAGCCGCGTGTTGGCATTCACGATAACTTCTTTGCCCTCGGTGGCGACTCCATTCTCAGCATCCAGATTATTGCACGGGCCAAGCAGGTCGGCATCCATTTGCAACCCCGGCAGTTGTTCCTACATCAATCTATCGCGCAACTGGCGAATGTTGCCCAATTGCGCGAGATCTATGAGGCGCAGCAGACGCCGGTGACGGGTGACGTTCCGCTCACGCCCATCCAGCACTGGTTCTTCTCCCAACGCCTCCCAGAGCGGCAGCATTATAACCAGGCCAGAGTCTTGGAGATCGACGAGCGCGTCACCCTCGGTCAATTACAGGTTGCCCTCAGCCATCTCCTAACCCAGCATGACGCGTTGCGCCTGCACTTCCAGCCTGAGGGGAGCGCGTACCGGCAATACTACGCGATGCCAGAGGACGAGATCCCATTCGTATATATCGATCTCTCCGCGCTGTCTGCGGCAGCACAACCGCCGGTCATGGAGCAACTGGCCGCGCAGGCCCAGGCAAGTTTAGATCTGGCGCGTGGTCCGTTGCTGCGCTGTGTCTTCGTCGACTGTGGTCACGATGTGAGTGGTTACCTCTTGCTGGTCATTCATCACCTGGCGGTCGATGGCGTCTCCTGGCGCATCTTGCTGGCCGATCTTGAGCAGGCTTTATCCCAGGCGAAGAAGCGCGAAGAGATCCGCCTGCCGGAGAAAACCAGCTCGTTCCAGGACTGGGCGCGCAAACTGCACCAGTATGCGCAATCGCCCACGCTGGCGAACGAGCTACCCTACTGGCTTGATCAGAGGAGGGCGAGCGTTGTCGCGCTCCCCACGGACATGCCGATCAGGGAAAATAAGGTGACGAGCCGCCGCAGCGTTCACGTGGCTTTACAGGCAGCGGAAACGCAGGCGCTTCTCCAGGTCCTCCCCTCGTATCGCTTGCAAATCAACGATATCCTGCTCACGGCCCTGGCCCAGGCGTACGCGGCCTGGACGGGACAGCGCGTAATGCTGCTCGACCTGGAAGGGCATGGGCGAGAGGATCTCTGGGAGGATATCGATCTCTCGCGTACTGTGGGCTGGTTTACGACCATCTTCCCCGTTTTGCTGGACATTGAGCACGCAAGAACGCCTGCTATAGCGCTGAAAACGGTGAAGGAGGAGCTACGCCAGATCCCCCAACGTGGCCTCGGCTATGGAGTATTGCGTTACCTCCATGATAATCCAAGCATACGCGACGCCCTGGCCTCATTGCCCCAGGCGCAGATCAGCTTCAACTACCTGGGGCAGTTTGACTCGCTCTACGCTGAACTGACGCAACTGAAGCGGACCCAGGCTTCTAGCGGCCCGGCACAGGGGCCGCGCAATGAGCGCAGCCACGTGCTTGAAATCAACGCGAGCATTGTCGATGGTCGCTTGCATGCTATCTGGCAATATAGCGAGCAAATTCATCACGTCCAGACCATTCAGACGGTCGCGGATCTGTTTGTCGCCGCCCTGCGCGCCCTGATCGCCCATTGTCACTCGCTTGCTGTTGGCGGCTATACACCCTCGGATTTCCCCCTGGCGGGTCTACGCCAGGAGCAGCTTGATAAACTTGTGCCTGTATTGTTACCGCCAGTGTCAGAGGGTGATGCGCCCGCGTCACCCATTGAGGATATCTACCCATTAAGCCCCATGCAGGCTGGCATGCTCTTCCACAGCGTCTATGCGCCCCAACAGAGCGGGACCTATTGCGGTCAATTTGGCTGGACAATACGGGGCGCTTTCCAGCCAGATGCCTGGCAACGAGCCTGGCAACGAGTCATTGAGCGGCACGCAATTTTGCGAACCGCCTTCCTGTGGCAGGAGGTTGCCGAGCCTTTACAGGTGGCCTATCAGCGGATTGCGCTGCCCTGGCACTACTCCGATTTACGGTCCCTTGCCCCACAGGAGCACGCGGCCCGTATCGATGCCATCTATCGAGAGGACCGCGAGCGCGGCTTTGATCTGCGCTCCGCGCCCTTGCTGCGTCTCATCCTGCTCAGATTGGATGACGACGCTTACCACTTCATATTTAGCCATCACCACTTGCTGCTCGATGGCTGGTCGCAGCCGCTGTTGTGGCGAGAGGTCATGCAACTCTACCAATCTTTCTGCCAGGGGAACGCGGAACCGGCTCTACCCATGCCGCGCCCGTACCGCGATTACATCGCCTGGTTGCGGCAGCAAGATGTACGACAGGCAGAACAGTTCTGGCGCACGTACCTGGCCGATTTCGGCACGCCGACCAGGTTGGCCGTCGATAGCGTCTCCTATGCGGATCGAGGGATGGCGAGCCAGCATATGGCCGTCGAGCGGAGACAACTCTCCCCCGAAACGACGCTGGTCCTGCAACAGTTCGCTCAGCAGCATCAGTTGACCATGAATACCCTGATACAGGGGGCCTGGTCCTGGCTGATCGCCTGCTATAGCGGCGAAAGGGATGTCGTGTTTGGCACGACGGTCGCCGGGCGCCCCGCCGACCTAGCTGATGCCGAGGGGATGATAGGCTTGTTTATTAACACGCTCCCCGTGCGTGCGCGTATCGAACATGAGCAGGGCTTGCTTGCCTGGCTCACCCGGCTACAGACTCAGCAGGCGGAGGCGCGCCAATATGAGTACACGCCACTCTTTGAGATACAACGCTGGAGCGAGGTGCCAGTCGAGCAGGCGCTCTTTGAGAGTCTTGTGCTCTTCCAGAATTATCCAGTGGAGCCTGTGACAACCGCCTCAAGCGGCCAGCGGTCGGCAAACAAAACATCCATACGAGCGGAGCCAGTCATTGAGCGTACAAACTATCCCTTGTGTCTGAGTGCCGCCCTGGCGGGTCACGTCTTGAACCTAGAGCTTACGTATGACTGTGAGCGCTTTACGCTGGTCATCATTGAGCATTTACTTGAGCATTTGCGCCTCATCCTTCAGAAGATGGCGACGCGTGAGGCCACGTCGCTCACCCAGCTACCGGCCATCCTTCCGGCGGAGCGAGACCTGATCCTGCGGGAGTGGTCGCGGCGGCCAGGCGAGCCGGCTCCCGCCCTGGGCCTGCACCAGTTGTTCGAGGCGCAGGTTTTGCGCACCCCTGACGCCATCGCGCTCACGGCGGAGAACCATCACCTGAGCTATGCCCACCTCGACGCTCGCGCCCGGCACCTGGCGGGAGCCTTGCAGGAACAGGGCGTGGGTCCCGAAGAGCGCGTACTTCTGCTCCAACCCCGCTCCGTGCTGATGCTCATCAGCATGCTGGGTGTGCTCAAGGCCGGGGGCACCTATGTCCCCCTGGATGCGCAGATGCCTGCTGAGCGCCTTGCCCACATCGCGGCAGAGTGCCACGCCAGGGGCGTGCTGCTCTCTCGTTCGCAGCCCCCGGCGCACACGCTTCCCACTGGTATGCCCGGCTGGGAGGTCGAAGCGCTGCTGGCGCGGCCTGCCATGCCGGTGCGGGAGCCACTCTCGGCGTTCCCGGCGCAGCGGCTGGCCTACATCATCTACACCTCGGGGTCCACGGGCCGACCCAAGGGGGTCGCGGTGAGCCATGGCAATGTCGTGGCCTCGACCTGGGCGCGTCCCGCCTATTACCACGAAGACGTCGAGCACTTCCTGCTCCTCTCGCCCCTCTTCTTTGATAGCTCGGTCGCGGGCCTCTACTGGACGCTGCTGCAAGGCGGGCGGGTCGTGCTGCCAGAGGGAGAGAGCGGGCGTGATCCGCGGGAGTGTGGCGCGCAGATGGAGCGCGAAGGCATCACCCATCTGCTCTGCATCCCCTCCTGGTACGCCCTACTGCTTGAACAGGGCAGGCCTCAGCAGTGGAGGGGGCTCCGCTCGGTGATCGTGGCGGGAGAACGCTGCGGGGAAGAACTGGTGCGGGCGCACGAGCAGCAGGGACCTCAGGCGCGGCTGCACAACGAATATGGCCCCACGGAGGCCACGGTCTGGTGTAGCGTCTGCACACCGGAGCCGGGGCAGCAATGGGAACAGGGGGTGCCCATCGGGCGAGCCAGTGCCCATGCCCATCTCTACGTGCTCGACGCACGGATGGAGTCGGTGCCGGTGGGCGTGCCGGGCGAACTGTATGTGGGCGGGCCGGCGGTGGTGCGCGGCTACGAGGGACAGCCCCAGCAGACGGCGGAGCGCTTCGTGCCCGATCCCTTCAACGAGCAGGCGGGCCAGCGGCTCTACCGCACCGGGGACCGCGTGTGCTGGACGCGAGCGGGCCAGTTGCGCTTCCTGGGCCGGGTGGACCAGCAGATCAAGCTGCGAGGGTATCGCATCGAAGTGGAGGAGATTGAAGCGGTCCTGCGGGGGCACGAACAGGTGCGCGAGGCCGTGGTCGGTGTCTGGGAAGGGGAAGGGCACTCCCCCCGGCTGGTAGGCTATATCGTGCCGCGCGAGCAGCCAGGAGCCCAGGGGCAGGAGCTACGGGCCTGGCTGGGCGAGCGCCTGCCCGACTATCTCGTCCCTGCGCAGTTCGTGAGCCTGGAACAGGTGCCACGCACGGGGAGCGGCAAGGTGGACCGCAAACGCCTGGCCCAGATGCCACTGGTGGTCGCGGCGGAACGGGTGGGAACGGCCCAGGAGGAATCGCCGGTCTACGCGTTGGTGCAGGGGATCTGGCAGGCATTGCTGGGGCAGCCCGTGGAGCCGAGGGAGAACTTCTTCGCGCTGGGCGGGCATTCACTGCTGGCGACGCAGGTGGTGGCGCGGGTGCGTCAGCAGATGGGGATCGAGCTGGCGCTGCGCGAGCTCTTTGAAGCGCCGACGCTGGCGGAGTTCGTGCTGCGAGTGGAAGCGGGGCTCCGGGGAGGGCGTCAGTCGAGTGCGCCGGCCCTGCTCGCGCAGCGGCGAGGCGCGCGGGTCCCCTTATCGTTCGCGCAGCAACGGCTCTGGTTTCTGGAACAACTCGCTCCCAACGGGGTGGCGTACCTGATCCCCAGCGCGCAACGGGTGCGGGGTCCCTTGCAGGTGGCGGCGTTTGAGCGCAGCGTGCAGGAGGTGGTGTGGCGGCACGAGAGCCTGCGCACGACGTTCCAGTGGGAAGGGAGCGAGCCAGTGCAGGAGGTCGCGGAACGAAGAGCGGTGAGACTGCCGGTGTTCGACCTGAGCGGGCTGGGCGAGGGGGAGCGAGCGCGCGAGGCGCAGCGGTTGGGGCAGGAGGAGAAGCGGCAGCCCTGCGACCTGAGCGGGGGACCCCTCTGGCGGGTGCAGATGGTGCGGCTGGGAGCCGAGGAGCACGTCTTGCTCTTGACGATGCACCACCTGATCTCGGATGGGTGGTCGATGCAGGTGCTAGAGCGGGAGATAGCGCAGGGATATCGAGCGAGAGTGGAGGGCAGAGAGGTCGCGCAGGCTCCTCTGCCGATTCAGTACGCCGACTACGCGCTCTGGCAGCGGAACTGGCTGCAAGGGGAGGTCCTCGAAGAGCAACTGACCTACTGGCGCACACAACTGGCGGACGCGCCATCCCTGGAATTCCCCACCGATTACCCGCGACCGCCAGTGAAAACGACCAATGGTGCGCTAGAGTCCATTCACCTCTCGGATGCCCTACGCGATAGCCTGTTGGCGGTGAGCAAGCAAGAAGGGGTAACGCTCTTTATGCTGCTTTTAGCCGCCTTCCAGGTCTTGTTGATGCGCTATACGGGGCAGAAAGATATCAGCGTCGGCACACCCATCGCCAATCGCACACGAGAAGAAGTGGAACACCTCATTGGCTTCTTTATTAACACCCTGGTCATCCGTAGCGACCTCTCTGGCGATCCCACGTTTAGCGAGCTAGTCGCGCAGGTACGTGAGGCCGCACTAGGAGCCTATACACATCAAGATGTACCATTTGAGCAACTGGTGGAAGTGTTGCGCCCTGAGCGCGATTTGAGTCGTTCCCCCCTCTTCCAGACCATGTTTACCTTGCAAGAGATCCCAGAAGCGCCAGCGGAGAACGCCGCCACAGGGATACACCTGAGCAGGTTCGGAAGCGGGCAGAGCAGCACCAAGTTTGACCTATCCTTCTCTATCACGCGTCATGCTGGTGGGCTGGCATGCACGATGGCCTACAACACTGATCTCTTCGCTCGCTCAACCATGCAACGGCTCCTAAACCATTGGCAGACGCTCTTAGAAGGCATCGTGGCGAGGCCAGGACAGGCGATCTCCGCATTGCCATTGCTGACCGCGCAAGAGCGACAGCGCATACTCTACGACTGGAACGCCACGAAGAGCGCATTCGCTAGCCTGGAACACTGCGTCCATCAACTTTTTGAGCGGCAGGCCGAACGTACTCCCGATGCCCCTGCCGTCGTATTTGAGGACGCGACGCTGACGTATCAGAGCCTGAATCAGCGTGCTAATCAGCTTGCCCACTATCTGCGCGAGCGAGGCATCACGTCGGAGAGCCGCATCGGGCTATGCCTGGAGCGCTCCCTGGATCAGGTGATCGCGGTCCTGGCGATTTTGAAGGCGGGCGGCACCTATGTTCCTGTTGATCCTGTCCAGCCGGTGGAGCGCATCGCCTATATGTTGCAGGATGCCCGCGCCGCACTGACCCTGACCCAGACGAGCCTGGAGGAGAAGCTCGCCGGATCTGAGGCTATCTGCTGCCTTGATCGCGACTATTCAGTGATCGCGCAACAGCGTCACGAGAACATTGCGCGTGCGGTTCAACCTGCCAGCGCTGCCTATGTGCTCTATACGTCAGGCTCGACCGGCATGCCGAAAGGTGTCGTTGTAGAGCATCGCCAGATCGTCAACTACATCGCGGCGATTGAGGAGTGCGCACAGCTAGAACCCGCGACCGCGTATGCGATGGTGCAGCCGCTCGGCGTGGATTCCTGCCTGACCATGCTGCTTCCCTCCCTGGTATCGGGGAGCGTCTTGCATATCATCGCCCGCGAACGCGCTCTCGATGCCCAGGCCCTGGCCCACTATTTCGCCGAGCGCCCTATCGATTATCTGAAGATCGCGCCTTCCCATCTCTCGGCCTTGTTGACCGATGGCCCGCCGGCCCGCTTGCTACCAACGAGAAGGCTCATCATTGGCGGCGAAGCCTCACAACTGGAATGGGTCCATCAGGTGCGCTCCTTGCTGGGCGCGGGCGAGATGTTCAACCACTATGGGCCAACCGAGACGACCGTTGGGAGCCTGACCCATTACATTGATATCCAGGCATCATCCGATAAAACAGGCGTCACGCCAGTTGGTAAGCCGCTGGCGAATACGCAGGTGTACATCCTGGATACGCAACTCCTGCCCGTGCCCATCGGGGTTGTGGGGGAGCTTTATATTGGCGGCTCTGGCGTGACACGCGGCTATCTCAATCAGCCTGCGTTGACTGCCGAACGCTTTGTGCCCGATCCCTTTAGCGCGCAGCCGGGGGCCAGGCTCTACAAGACAGGCGATATGGTACGCTACGCTCCCGATGGCAATGTTGAGTTTATCGGGCGTGGTGATGAGCAGGTCAAGATTCGCGGTTATCGGGTCGAACTGGGTGAGATTGAAACAGCGCTGTTGCAGCATCCAGCTATCCGCGAAGCGGTCGTGCTGGCTATCGAGCACGTTCCTGGTAATAAGCAGGTGGTCGCCTATGCTGTGGCGTATGAAGAGCAGAGGCCAGCCACGCAGGATGTGTTGCGTTTCTTGCGCGACAGGCTCCCAGAATACATGCTTGTCTCGGCTATCCACTGGCTAGAGGCGTTGCCCTTGACCCCGCACGGCAAAGTGAACCGCAAGGCCCTGGCCTCCCTGGAAGTAGAGGCTGAGGCTGAGCCAGCCGTCAGGCCGCTTACACTACAGATCAGCATAGAGGAGATGCTTGGCGAGATATGGAGGCAGGTGCTGGGGCGTGAAGAGATCGGCCCACATGATAACTTCTTTGAGTCAGGCGGGCATTCGTTGCTTGCCACACGCCTCATCTCGCGGGTACGCGCCATCGTGCGGGTCGAGATACCATTGCGAGCGCTCTTTGAGGCCCCCACTATCTCAGGTCTGGCCCGGCGCGTGGAGCAAGAGCTACGAGGCGGAGAGGCGCTTGCCCTGCCACCGCTCGCCCCAGCGGCACGTAATCAGCCGCTCCCCCTCTCCTTTGCTCAGCAACGACTTTGGTTCCTTGATCGCCTGGAGCCTGGAAACATCGCGTACTTAATGCCGGTAGCGCATCGCTTACCCGGTGAGCTAAACGTAAGCGTTCTCGACCACTGTTTGCGTGTGCTTGTGCTGCGCCACGAGAGCCTGCGCACCACGTTCCACGAGAGCCTGCACGCGAGCGCCCTGGTACGTAGTGGGCAACCCATCCAGGTCGTTCACGCGGTTGCTCATGTCTCTCTCCCGGTCATCGATTTACGTGGATTGACGTCGCAGACGCGTGACCAGGAGGTCCAACGCCTGGCGCAGCAGGAGGCGGTCACGCCCTGTTCGTTAGAGCGGGGACCGCTACTACGCACCGCTTTGCTCAGGCTTATGGACCGAGAGCATATCTTGTTGGTCACGATGCACCACATCATTTCGGATGGCTGGTCCATGCAGGTTTTTATACAAGAGTTTACCGCGCTGTATCAGAGCACGCTCGCCAAGGCCCCCTCGCCACTCTCGCCGCTTCCTGTGCAGTATGCCGATTACGCGTTCTGGCAGCGCCAGTGGCTACAGGGTGAGGTGTTGGAGCAGCAACTGGCCTACTGGCGTCATCAACTCAGTGGCGTCACACCGGTCAAGTTGCCAACGGATCACCCCTATCCCGCGAAGCCTACCCATCGCGGGGCCTCGCATATCTTCAGGTTGTCCGGCGAGTTGACACGTGCTTTGACGCAGGTGAGTCGGCAGGAGCATACCACCTTATTCATGACGCTGCTGGCGGCCTTTCAAGTCCTCCTGTATCGCTATAGCGGACAGACGAATATCGTGGTGGGCACCGATAGCGCCAATCGTACCCTCCTGGAAACCGAATCGCTGATTGGGTTCTTTATCAATGTGCTGCCCCTGCGTACCTCCTTGCACGGGCAACCGACGTTCCGCGAGGTACTGCAACGCGTGCGCGAAGTCGTGCTGGGAGCCACCTCCCATCAGGAGACGCCCTTTGATTTGCTGGTCGAAAAGCTTGTTCCAGCGGATCGTCAGCAGCGCTTGCCGCTCGTGCAGGTGCTCTTTGTCATGCAGAATCTGACCCAGCAGGCTTCCCAGGAGAGCAGTGCCGAGACGAAAGCGGAAGAACAGAGTTATCAAGCGCTTGGCGACGTTGCACGAGCGGCCAAATTTGACCTGGCCCTGTTTATGCAGGAGCAGGACGGGCAATTGTATGGCACGCTCAACTATAGCCAGGATCTCTTTGAAGCCAGCACCATAGCCACCATGATGCAGCGCTGGACCGTCCTGCTAGAGCAGATGGTGCGCGAGGGGGATCTCCCGATTGAGCGGCTCACCTTCTTTGCGACCAGCGAACGCCAGAAGCAGCACGAGCAGGTGCGCCAGTTGCGCAAACAACTACGTAGCCATGCCGGTGAACGGTTTGAATTACCGGGCTTAGACGAGGCGTAGCGGGGAAAATGGCACAACAGGGGCGAAGAACGAACAAAGGAGCACATACATGCAAACAACGGGAATCAAAGGGGCGCGGCTCTCGCGGCAGCAAGCGCGTATCTGGTCCTACCAGCAAGCCGCCGAGGGATATCGAACTCAGTGTCACCTGCGCATTCGCGGCGCGCTGAATCAGGAGGCTCTGGCCGGAACGTTAGCGGATCTGGTGGAACAGCACGAGATTCTGCATACTGTGTTTAAGCAACTACCCGCTATGGATGTGCCAGTGCAGGTCATTGATCCACGGGTGCGCGTCTGTTATCGCGCCATGGATATACGGGGAGTCGGGCTAGAGCAGCGGCAGGCGCAATTAGCGCAGGCCTTCGCGCAGCTAGCGGCGGAACCGCTGGACCTGGCGCGCGGACCCTTATTCTCGCTTTACTTGTTTCGCCTGGATGACGAGTGGCACGACATCCTGCTGAGCCTGCCTGCCCTGTGCGCGGATGCCGCGACCTTACCGTTGCTGGTACGTGACTGGCAGCATCGCTACGAGGCTCGTCTCCAGGGATCTGTTGATGGCGCCACGGAGGAGGAGCCACTCCAATACGTTGATATTACAGCCTGGTTGCAAGAGGTGACGCAAGTGGAGGGCGCGAGCGCTCCCCAGGAGTATTGGGCGCAGATTGACGCAACCTCTGTGCAGCAGCAGCCATTGCCACTCCAACAGCAACGAGCCGACACGAGCACCTTTTTCCCCGCTGCATTGCCCATTGTGCTTTCCCCAGCCTTGCAGGAGCACATCATATCGTCCGCCCGCCGCCACCATGTTTCGGTCGAGACGCTGTTGATGACATGTTGGGGTCTGGCCCTGTGGCGTCTGGGCAAGGAGGAAGAGGTGCTGCTGGGAGTACAAGGCGACGGGCGCACCTTCGAGGAATTGGGCGACGCGCTGGGTCCCTATAGCTGCTCTGTCCCACTGCGCATCGTCCCCCAGCCCGACTGGTCATGGGCGCACTTGCTAGAGCGTGTCGATACAAGCTGGCAAGAAGCGCTGAACTGGCAATCTTATTTTGCCTGGCCTGACTCCCTCCCTGTTCAGCAGGCCTTTTTCCCCTTGAGCTTTGCCAGCACGACCTGGACACAGGGAACGAACGGGGTTAGCCAGACGCGCTGGCAAGTCATCCGCCAGCTTAGTTACCAGGAGCCTTTTGCCTTGCAGGTGCAGGCCCTCATGCGCGACGAGCAGGAAGTACAACTGGAACTACACTACAATCAGCAGCAGGTGAGCGCTCAGCAAGCAGCGCGCCTGGCTCAGGTGCTCCACACTCTCTTGCTCGCTGTCGTCAATGACCCCCAGCGCACCTTGCGCTCGCTGGATTTGCTGCCGCCCCGGGAGCAGGAACGGCTCCAACAGTTGGGACGGGGAAGGCGGCAGGCCTGGACCGCAAAGACGATCCAGCACCTCTTTGAGCAGCAGGCCGCCAGCAGGCCGGGTGCGCTGGCTTTGCTGGATGAGCATCATGAGTGGAGCTATGAGCAGGTGAACAGCCAGGCCAATCAACTGGCTCGCCTGTTGCGCCGTTCCGGCGTTGGCGCTAATCGACTGGTGGGATTATGCATGGAACGCGGGGGGCCAGCGCTCATCGCCTTGTTAGCGGTACTCAAGGCGGGCGGTGTCTATGTGCCGCTTGATCCCCAGCTACCACCAGCCCGGCTCCAGGTGCAATTGACCGAACTCCAGTACACACTCGTGCTGACGCAGCAATCCGTCGCTGAGCGCTTACCCGTGTGCTCTTCTCCGCTCGTAACCCTGGAAGAGCTAGAGCGGGATATGTCACAGGAAGCCGAGACAAACCTGCCCTGGGCAGGCCACGAAGAGGACCTGGCCTATATCATGTACACCTCTGGCTCAACGGGCAAGCCGAAGGCGGTCATGATCACGCAGCGTAACCTGCTCAACTATAGCCAGGGTATCTGCCAGCAGTTGGAGAGCGGGCCGGGCAAGCACTACGCAACCGTCTCGACATTGGCCGCCGACCTGGGGAATACCGCGATTTTCGCCGGCTGGGTGAGTGGTGGCTGTGTGCAGGTTCTGAGCTATGAGACCGTGACCTCTGCGCAGGCCATGGCCCACTGGACGGCCAAGCATCCCATTGATGTGCTGAAAATCGTCCCGTCGCACCTTGCCGCGCTCTCTGGCGCAGCGTCAGAACAGGTGCGTGCCATTCTGCCCCGCGAAGCCTTAATTCTGGGAGGAGAAGCCTTCCCCATCACCTTGCTGCAACGTTTGCGCCAGGTTGGAGCGTCTTGCTCTCTCTACAATCACTACGGCCCGACGGAGAGTACGGTCGGCGTCCTGGTGCAGCCATTGGCACGAGATCCGCAGCCGTGGGAACGGGAGACGAAGAACGGCAGGAATGTGGCTCTAGGTCATGCCCTGCCCAACACCGAAGTCTATGTGCTGGATAATTGGCTGCACCTGCTCCCACAAGGGGCGGTCGGCGAACTCTATATCGGAGGGGCCGGCCTCGCGCTGGGGTACGGACAGCAGGCGCGCCAGACCGCCGAGCGCTTCGTTGCGCACCCCTGGAGCGAGCAAGCGTGCGAGCGTCTGTACCGGACGGGCGACCTCGTTCGCTACAATGAGCAGGGCGAGATCGAGTTTGTAGGCCGAGTGGACGGGCAGGTGAAGGTGCGTGGCTATCGCATCGAACTGGGCGAGATCGAAACCACCCTCAAGCAGCACCCCAATGTCTGGAACTGCGCCGTCACTCTGCATGACGGTGGCGCGGGCGATCCACGCCTCGTCGCGTATGTGGTGCCCTTGAAGCAGCCCGCCCCGACAGCGCGGGAGCTTCGCGACTTTCTTGGCGATACTCTCCCCGCGTATATGGTTCCCGCCATGGTGGTTTTCCTGAAAGACCTCCCGCTGACCCCCAACGGGAAGCTAGATCGGCGACAATTACCCGAACCTGAACGTTTACAAGAGCAGGATGATGCCGCGCTGGCTGCGCCCCGCAGCCCATTAGAAGAGATCCTCCTAGAAATCTGGAAAGAGCTGCTGAGCCGCGCCGCAATAGGCATTCACGAGAACTTCTTTCAATTGGGCGGCCACTCCCTGCTTGCCACGCAGATTATCTCGCGCATCCGCGCAGTCGTCCAGGTCGAACTCTCCATCATGAGCCTGTTTGAGGAGCCAACCATCGCCGGTATGGCCCGGCGTGTGGAGGCGTCCCTCCGCGGCGAAGAGGATGCATCAGCGCCGCCTATCGCGCCCGTTCCCCGCACCCAACAGGCCATTCCGCTTTCCTTCGCGCAGCAGCGCCTCTGGTTTCTTGCCCAGCTAGAGCCGGAGAGCACCGCTTACCTCGTGCGTAGCGCGCGCGTGTTGCGGGGAGAACTACAGACGAGAGCGCTTGAGCAGGGCTTTACCGCTTTGATTGCCAGGCACGAGAGTCTGCGCACGACGTTTCGCGCCAATGGTGGCGCGGCGACCCAGATCATCCATCCCGCGAGCGCGCATAGATTGCCAGTTATTGACCTGCGCTCCCTGCCTGCCGAGGAGGGCGCTGCTGAGGCGCAAAAGCTGACCCGCCAGGAGGCGCAACAGCCTTGCCATCTTGAACGCGGCCCTTTATTGCGCACATCTCTGCTCAGGCTAGATGGGCCGCAACACGTCCTGCTGATTACCATGCATCACATCATCTCTGATGGTTGGTCGCATGATATCTTTGTGCGTGAACTGTTGACCCTGTACCATGCCTATGCGGGCGGTCGAAGCGTATCGCTACCGGCTCTGCCCATTCAATACGCTGATTTCGCGCTCTGGCAGCGCCAGTGGCTACAGGGCGAGGTCCTTGACCAGCAGCTTGCCTACTGGAAACGCCAGTTAGCTGGTATTCAACCGTTGGATCTGCCGACCAATCATCCCCGCCCGCTCGTGCAAGCGCATCGCGGAGCCTTTCAATCTCTTCGCATCGCCAGCGAGACGCACGAGAAGCTTCTCGCGTTAGGGCAACGCGAAGGCGTGACGCAGTTCATGCTGTTCCTCGCGGCCTTTCAGGTCTTGCTTGCTCGCTATACGAGGCAGGGCGATATTAGTGTTGGCACTCCCATCGCGAACCGCACCCGCGCCGAGCTAGAGGGGCTGATTGGCTTCTTTGTCAATACGCTGGTCCTACGGACTGACCTTTCCGATAACCCATCCTTTACCGAGCTTCTCAAGCGGGTGCGCGAGATCGCACTTGGGGCCTACACCTACCAGGACGTGCCGTTTGAGCAACTGGTCGATGTGCTCCAACCGGAGCGCGATTTGAGCATTTCGCCTCTCTTCCAGGCCATGTTTGTCATGCAACAAGACATGACCGCCACCCAGCACGCGCCTGGACACGAGGAGCCGCGGGAGGCTGGGGTATCCGGCGCACTGGATGTAGAGCATACCACGACCAAATTTGATCTCTCGCTCTTTGTCTCCGTGCGCGAGACTGGCCTGTATTGCGGGATCGAGTACTGTCGCGACCTGTTCGAGCCGGCAACGATTGGGCGCATGCTGGAGCACTGGCAGATCCTGCTCGAGGGGATCGTGGCTCAGCCTGAACAGCCTATTCTCTCACTTCCGCTGCTGACCGAGGCGGAGAAGCACCAGGTCCTGGTTGAGTGGAACGCGACCGAGGCCGCCTATCCGGAGCAAGCCAGCATTCCCCACCTCTTTGAGGGGCAGGTTCTGCGCACCCCTGATGCCGAAGCGCTGGTCTATGAAGGCAGCTCGCTGACCTATCGCGAGCTGAACCGGCGTGCGAATCTGCTGGCGTGTGAACTGCGCTCGCGTGGTGTCAAAGCCGACACCCTGGTTGGCGTCTGTATGGAGCGCTCCGTCGAGATGGTCGTGGCATTGCTGGGTGTGCTAAAGGCTGGAGGGGCTTATGTCCCGATGGATCCCGCCTATCCCCAGGAGCGCCTGGCCTACATGCTTGAGGATGCCGCTGTGTCTGTTCTGTTGACGCAATCGGCGCTGCGTGAGCAACTGCCGCAACAGAGCGCCCGCGTGTTCACGCTAGACGCCGGCTGGGGCGCGGACGGGAACGGCGAGCTTGATAATCTCACGCCCAACTATCGTCCGGAACATCTCATCTACATGATCTATACCTCCGGCTCGACAGGCCAGCCCAAGGGCGTGATGAATACCCATCGTGGTGTCTGCAACCGCCTGCACTGGATGCAGCAGGAGTACCAGCTGACCGCCGAGGATCGCGTGCTGCAAAAGACGCCTTTCAGCTTCGATGTCTCGGTCTGGGAGTTCTTCTGGCCCCTGATCAGCGGCGCCACGCTCGTCATGGCTCGCCCCGGCGGTCAGTCGGATGCGGCTTACCTGGCGAGGCTCATTGAGGAGCAGCGCATTAGCACGCTGCATTTTGTCCCCTCGATGCTGCACGCCTTCTTGTTGGAGCCAGAGCTGGAGGCGCGCTGTCAAAGCCTCAAGCGTGTTATCTGTAGCGGCGAGGTTTTGACCTATGAGCTACAGGAGCGCTTCTTTGCTCGCCTCAAGACCCAATTACATAACCTCTACGGGCCAACCGAGGCTGCGATTGACGTCACCTACTGGGCCTGCCAGTCCGGTAGCAAGGAGTCGGTGATTCCGATTGGCCGTCCCATCGCCAATACACAGATCTATATCCTGGACGAGGCGCAACAGCCTGTCCCGGTGGGGGTTTCGGGCGAGCTGTACATTGGCGGCGTCGGGGTAGCGCGTGGGTATCATCAGCGCCCTGAGTTGAATCGTGAGAAGTTTATTCCTGACCCGTCCAACAAGGATGAGGGGGCGCGTCTCTTCCGCTCGGGCGACCTTGCGCGCTACCGCCCGGATGGTGTGATCGAGTTTCTGGGTCGCATCGATCACCAGGTCAAGATCCGGGGCTTCCGTATCGAGCTGGGTGAGATCGAGGCCGCGCTCGCCCGTCACGCCGCTATCCATGAATGCGTGGTGATAGCCCGCGAAGATACGCCAGGGGATAAACGGCTGGTTGCCTATATCGTGCCGGCGGCAAACGCCTCCCCTTCTCGCGAAGCGTTGCGCGCGTTCTTGTTGGCCGTGTTGCCTGATTACATGGTGCCAGCCTTCTTTGTCTTGCTGGACACTCTGCCGCTTACCGTGAATGGGAAACTCGACCGCCAGGCGCTCCCCATCCCCGATCATGCGCGCCCTGAGCTAGCTGAGGAGTTTGTTCAGCCCCGCACGCCATCCGAAGAGATCCTGGCCGGTATCTGGTCTTCTGTGCTTGGCATTGGGGAGGTGGGCGTGCACGATAACTTCTTTGTGCTTGGCGGCGATTCCATTCGTAGTATCCAGGTGCTGTCCCAGGCACGCGAGCGAGGACTGCATTTCACCTTGCAGCAACTCTTTCAGCATCAAACGATTTACGCGCTCGCTCAGGTGCTCAAGCAAGAAGAGGCGCGGCTCCTACTGGCGGAGCAGCTACCACCCTTCGCGCTTCTCACGCCTGATGATCGCGCGAACGTTCCCTTAGGCGTGGAAGATGCCTATCCGCTCGCCCGCCTGCAAGCCGGTATGCTCTTTCATAGCCAGTATAGCCCCGGCACCGCGATCTACCACGATATTAACAGCTATCATGTCCAGGCCCGCTTTGACGAGCAGTGCCTGCGCGCCGCGCTCCAGCAACTGGCAGCTTATCATGCCGTGTTGCGTACCTCCTTTGAGTTGGAAGCGTATAGTGAGCCAGTGCAACTGGTGCATGCATCTGTTGAGATTCCACTGCGCGTGGCTGATATGCGCCAGATCGCGCTCACAGAGCAGGAACAGAGCATAGCCCAATGGATTGAGCAGGATAAGGCGGACCCGTTTGATTGGAGGCAGGCCCCCCTCCTGCGCTTCCATGTACACCTGCGGACCGAGGAATCGTTTCAGTTATCGCTGAGTTTCCACCACTCTATCCTCGACGGATGGAGCGTGGCATCGCTCCTTACGGAGCTATTCAGGTCGTACCTCGCGCTGTTGAAGCAGGGGGAGCAGACGCCGTCGCTTCCCCCTCCCAGCGTGCAGTTCCGCGACTTTGTGGCGTTGGAGCGTCGCGCTATTAAGCCTGATGTTACCCAGCGCTACTGGCAAGAGAAACTGGCCGGCAGCACACGCCTGCAATTGCCGCAAGGCAAACCCGGTGAGCGTATCTCCCAGGTGGCAAGCGGCGTGCATGTGGAGGCGGTGCCGATCTCGCTCGAACTCTCCCAGCAATTGAAGCAGCTGGCCCGCGAAGCGGCTGTACCCATTAAAAGCGTCTTGCTGGCTGCGCATCTGCGCGTCTTGCAATTGCTCAGTGGGCAGCGGGACATCCTGACCGGGCTAGTGAGCAATGGGCGACCAGAGATCGCCGATGGTGAGCGCATCCTTGGCCTCTTCCTCAATACCTTACCGCTGCGCCAGCAACTCGCGGGTGGGACATGGTTCGACCTTGTGAAGCAGACCTTTGAGAGCGAGTGTGAACTGTTGCCGCATCGCTGGTATCCGCTGGCCGAGATGCAGCGGGTGCAGGGAGGGCACAGGCTCTTTGAGACGATCTTCAACTTCCTGCACTTCCACGTCTATCAAGACGTCCTGAGTCCAGAGGCCCCCACAGCGCAGGACCTGCGCGTGGTCGGTCGCCAGGGATTTGAGAAAACGAACTTCGTCCTGGCCGCGAACTTCTCTCTAGATCCGCTCTCCTCACATGTGCGTCTGGCGCTGCGTGGTGACGCGACCGTGTTGAATCGCGGGCAAATCGAGGCCGTCGCGCACTATTACGCGAACACGCTCAACGCGATGGCGAATGACCCCCATGGGCGCTATGAGACACCATCCCTGCTGACAGAGCAGGAGACGCGACAGCTTATCACGCTCTGGAACGCGACGAGCGCGGACTACCCACGAGACAAGGGGCTGCACGAGCTCTTCGTTGAGCAAGCCGAGCGTATCCCTGAGCGTATCGCGCTCGTCTCTGGCGAGCAGCACCTGACCTATGCTGCCCTAGAACAGCGCGTGGAGCGCGTGGCGGCCCATATCTCTGCGCTGGATATGAACGCTGATCGCCTGGTGGGTGTGTATATGGAGCGCTCGCTTGAGATGATGATTGCCATTCTGGGTGTGCTCAGGGCTGGCGGGGCCTATATTCCACTTGATCCTACCTATCCACGGGAGCGCTTGGCCTTCATGATCGAAGATAGCCGCCTTGCCGTCGTCCTGGCGCAGCCAGCGTTACAGCATGATCTGCCAATCCCTGTACGCCACGTGGCCTGCATCCAGCAAAACGGTGAGGTTGAGCAGTTCCAGTGGGAAAACGACGCGACCGAGTCGCAGATGTCCACCCTGCAAGGGCAACTGGCGTATGTGATCTACACCTCCGGCTCCACGGGCCGCCCCAAGGGAACGACGATCACCCATTCCTCGGTCGTGAACTTTATCCAGAGCATGTGTCAGCGACCAGGGATTACCGAAGACGATTCCATTCTGGCCGTGACATCTCTCTCCTTTGATATCGCGGTACTGGAATTGCTCTTGCCACTCACCATTGGTGCTCGCGTGCATCTTGTCGGCTGGGATATCGCGGCGGATGGCGCGAAGCTGGCGGCCTACCTTGCTGACATGGCTGTGACCTTGATGCAGGCGACTCCTACAACCTGGCGCTTACTGCTTGGCGCGGGTTGGCGTGGGGAGGAACGGCTCAAGATGCTCTGTGGTGGCGAAGTGCTGCCGCTGGAACTGGCCGCTCAACTAGTCCCGAAAGGTGCCAGCCTGTGGAACATGTATGGCCCCACTGAGACGACGATCTGGTCAACAACGGGGCGAATTGCGCCGGAGCCCGCATCGATCTCTATTGGGCAGCCCATTGCCAATACTCAGGTGTACGTGCTGAATGCGTACTATCAACCGGTGCCTGTCGGGGTCACGGGTGAACTCTACATCGCCGGCAATGGCCTGGCTCGCGGCTATCTGCATCATCCAGGGCTAACGGCGGAACGCTTCCTGCCTGATCCTTTTTGCCCCGATGGCGCACGGATGTATCGCACTGGGGATCTGGCGCGCTGGCTAGCGGACGGCACGCTTGAGTGTTTGGGGCGCGTCGATAGCCAGGTCAAGCTGCGAGGGTTCCGTATTGAATTGAGCGAGATTGAGGAGGTGCTGAACCAGTCTCCCGCTGTGCGAGCGAATGCCGTCATCGTGCGCGACGACGACCAGGGAGGCAAACGCCTGGTCGCGTATGTCGTGCTGGAACCGGGCGCAGCCTCGTCGCGTATCGAACTCAGGCGCTATCTGCAAGGTCGGTTGCCTGAGTATATGTTGCCAACGCATTTTGTGCTGTTGGAGCAATTGCCGCTCACTCCCAATGGCAAGATTGACCGCAAGGCCCTCCCCATGCCGGCGTCCCAGGAGGACGAGGAGAACAGCTGGGCGGAGGCTCGCACCCCCATCGAAGAGGCGTTGGTGGAGATCTGGCGCGCCGTGTTGGAGGTGCCCCGCGTCGGCATTCACGACAACTTCTTCGAACTGGGCGGGCACTCGCTGCTCGCGACGCAGCTTATGGCGCGCGTCCGAACCGTCTTGCAGGTCACCCTGCCCTTGCGAACCCTCTTTGACGCGCCGACGGTTGTGTTGCTGGCACCGCTGGTCGAGCAGGCGATGCGCGGAATAGCACAAGAGCCGTCTATAGCGCCATTGCGGGTAACTACTCGCCCGGTGGTTCTTCCACTCTCCTTCGCACAGCAGCGACTCTGGTTCCTTGATCGACTTGAGCCGCAGAGCACAGCCTACCTGATCTCAAATGCGCGCCTTCTGCGTGGCGAACTCGATCTGGTCGCGCTCGGGCGTAGCATTCAGGCCCTGGTTCAGCGCCACGAGAGTTTGCGGACCATCATTCAGGTCCAGAACGATGAGCCTGCCCAGTTTATCTCTCCTGCGCGTGGGTATCGCCTGCCCATCATTGATCTTCGAGGTCTGCAGGAGGATGCTCGCCAGCGTAGTGCCAGGATGCTTGTCACCCAGGAGGCGCAACAGCCCTGTGACCTCATGCGTGGCCCCCTCTTCCGCTGCTCATTTGTCCGGCTGGCAGATGAGGAAGGGGTGCTGCTTGTGACCATGCATCACATCATCTCTGATGCCTGGTCCATGCAACTCTTCTATAGCGAGTTGCGCCATCTGTACCAGGCGTTGACGAGCGATGATGCGCCCACGCTGCCTGCCTTGCCCGTGCAATACCCCGACTACGCGCTCTGGCAGCGAGGCTGGCTGCAAGGTGAAGTGCTCGCCACGCAGATGGCGTATTGGCAGGCGCAACTGGCGGATGTACCGGCGCTCGATCTGCCAACCGACTATCTGCGGCCTCCCCTTCAGTCATACAGAGGAGCCACGCTATCCCTTGAGGTCGCCAAGACGCTACAGGATGAGCTACACGCCCTCGCTCAGCGCGAAGGGGTAACCATGTTTATGTTACTCCTGGCCGCGTTCCAGGTCCTACTCATGCGCTATACCAACCAGTGCGATATCAGCGTTGGTACGCCAATCACGAACCGCACGCGCGCCGAACTGGAGCATATCATTGGCCTCTTTGTGAATACGCTGGTGTTGCGTACCGACCTTTCGGGCAATCCCTCGTTTGTTGACCTGCTGGCACGGGTACGAGAGGTCGCGCTGGGCGCGTATACCTATCAGGATATACCGTTTGAGCAACTGGTCGAGGCCTTACAGCCCACACGTGACATGAGCCGCTCGCCTCTCTTTCAGGTGATGTTTACAACGCAACAGGTCAGACCCACGACCAGCGGCACCGTCGAGACAGTTGCGGTACAGAGCCTGAAGGTCGAGCAGCAGACGGCCCGCTTTGATCTGACCCTCAGCGTCACAATGAGTCCCCAGGGGCTGTATTGTAGCGTTGAATATAGCACCGATCTCTTCAAAGCGCAGACGATCAGCACGTTACTCCAACATTGGCAGACCCTGCTGGAAGCCATTGTACGTACACCACGCGCTCGCCTGGCGGACCTTTCCATCGTCACCGAGGCCGAATACCAGCTTATTGCTGACAGCCAAAAGAGCCGCTCGCAGACCTGGCCCATTGCACAGTATCCGCACACGCTGTTTGCTCGCCAGGCTGAGCAGACGCCAGACGCGGTGGCGACCCTCTATGGCGATGAGCACATCACGTATGGGTTGCTGGAACAACGCGCCAACAGCCTCGCCCAGGAATTGCGGCGGCGCTATGCTGTCGGCCCTGATGTCGCGGTGGGCATCTGTCTCCCGCGCTCTCTTGATATGATTATCGCGCTCCTGGCCGTGCTGAAGGCGAGTGGCGCTTACGTCCCATTGGACCTCGCCTATCCCCAGGAGCGCCTGCGCATGATCGTAGAGGAGACGCAATGCGCTGTCGTACTGACGCAAACGTCGCTCATCGATGCCCTCGCCATCATGGGGGCGTCGACCCTCTGCCTGGATGCATGGCGAGGAAAGCCGTATGAGCAGCAAGAAGTTATAGTACCAGCACATATCACTCCTGATAATATTGCCTATATTATCTATACCTCCGGCTCCACGGGCAGACCCAAAGGCGTTCTCGTGCCGCATGGGGCTATGCTCAATCACTGCCTCTCTGTCGCGGATGCCTATCACATGAGCGTGCAAGATCGCGTGCTGCAATTCGCCTCTTTGAGCTTTGATGTTGCAGCGGAGGAAATCTGGCCTACGCTCGCCTCTGGCGCAACGCTAGTGCTGTGCGCGCAGGAGACGCTGGCCTCCCTCACTGACCTGTTAGCCTTGAGCGCGAGGCAACAGGTCACCATCTTAAATCTCCCTGCCGCGTACTGGCACACCTGGGTCGCGGAACTCCCTCAGGAGCGCACGGATGTTGAGGCGCTGCGCCTGCTGGTGATTGGTAGCGATAAGGTCTTGACCGAGCGGCTGGCCGAGTGGAAGCGGTGTATGCCTGAGCGCATTCGCTGGTGTAATGCCTATGGGCCAACCGAGACAACCATCACCGCGACCGTCTACGAGCCGGGGGATACGCTCCCCGAAACGGCTATCGTGCCGATTGGCTTTCCGCTTGCCAATGTGGCGACCTACGTGCTAGATCAATTTATGCAGCCCGTGCCCGAATGCGTGTATGGAGAACTTTATATCGGCGGCCCTGGCGTCGCGAGAGGCTACCTGAATAATCCTCAGTTGACCGCCGCGCATTTCTTGCCTGACCCCTTTAGCGGGGTGCCTGGGGCGAGGGTCTATCGCACGGGCGATATTGTTCGGTATAGACCAGGCGGCGCGCTCGAAATCCGAGGCCGGCAGGATGCGCAGGTGAAGGTGCGTGGCTATCGTATCGAATTGGGCGAGATTGAGGCTGCGCTCGCGGAACACCCTGCGATTCAGGCGTGCATTGTGCTGGCCCTGCCCGACAAGACGGGCGAGCACCAGCGCTTGGTGGCTTATTGTATCGGGCAAACACACGACTTGCCCTCGACCGGGGAGCTACGGACCTACCTGCAAAAGAAATTGCCGGCTTACATGCTCCCCGCGACCTTCGTGACGCTTGCGGCCTTCCCCTTACGGCCAAACGGCAAAGTCGATTACGCGGCCCTCGCGCATCAGACAATCGACGAGCCTGCCACGACGGCGGAGCGCACAGGCGAGCGAACCACCGTGGAAGAGTTGCTAGCGGCGATCTGGTGCAACGCCCTGGACAGCGCCCAGGCCCGCTTACAGGATGACTTCTTCCTCGTGGGTGGCAATTCCTTGCTGGCAATGCGCTTGCTTGCCAGGATACGAGCGGAGCTACAGGTCGAGATCCCTGTCCGTACACTATTCGAGCACTCCACCTTTGGAGCGCTGCTTCAGCATATAGAGCATGCGCTCCGCAGCGAATGGCTCAGCGATCAGCCGCCACTTGTTCCCGTCTCTCGGCAGCAGGCATTACCGCTTTCCTTCGCGCAACAGCGCCTCTGGTTCCTGTATAAGCTCGACCCTACCAGCCCGGCGTATCTGATCCCGCATGTGCGTCGCCTGTATGGCCCGCTTGACATGGCCATCTTTGGGCGGAGCATCGCCGAATTGCTACGAAGGCATGAGAGTCTACGCACGACCTTTGAGATGCGCGGCGACGAAGCCGTCCAGGTCATAGGGCTGGCCCCCCGCGCTTACTGTGTGCCCGTGATCGACCTGGAAGAGCTACCCGCCACTCGGCGCGAACAGGAAATACTGCGGTTAAGGGAGGATGAAACACGGGTCCCGTTCCGGCTAGAACGGGGACCACTGTTGCGCGCCTGGCTGCTCAAGTCAGACCACCAGGCGCATACCTTCCTGGCAACCATGCATCATATCAGTTCGGACGGCTGGTCGATGCAGATCTTTGAGCGCGAATTACTGGCCCTCTACGAGGCGTTTACCGCCGGGCTTCCCTCGCCGCTCCCTCCGCTGGCAATCCAATATGCTGATTATGCGCTCTGGCAGCGCCAATGGCTCCAGGGAGCGGTCTTAGAGCGGCACCTGGATTACTGGATACCGCAACTGAGCGGCGCGGCACCCGTCACATTACCGGTTGACCACCCCTATCCAGAGATGCCCTCTCACCAGGGCGTTGCTCATCTCTTCAAGCTTTCTGGCGCACTGACGCAAGCCTTGATACAGCTTAGCCATCAGGAACATGTAACGCTATTCATGACCCTGATAACCGCGTTCCAGGTCCTGCTTTATAGGTATAGCGGACAGCGCGATATCGTTGTGGGGACCGACAGCGCCAATCGCACATTATTGGAAACTGAATCGCTCATCGGCTTCTTCATTAACGTCTTGCCGCTACGCACCTCCCTCCATGGTCAGCCCTCCTTTAGGGAGCTGCTCAAGAGGGTACGCGAGGTGGTCCTGGGGGCCATGACGCATCAGGAAACCCCCTTTGACTTGCTGGTAGAAAAGCTCGTGCCCACGGATCGCCAGCAGCGCCTCCCGTTGGTGCAGGTGCTCTTTGTAATGCAGGACATGGCCCAGGACACGCCGCGAGAGCCTGCGGGGGGGCAATCAGACGAGCAGAGCTACCAGGCATTGGCCGACGTGGCGCGCGCGGCGAAGTTTGATCTGGCCCTGTTTCTCTACGAAATGGATGGACAGTTATATGGCACGCTCAACTATCGGCGGGAGCTGTTCGAGGCTCAGACGATAGCGACGATGATGCAGCGCTGGACCGCGCTCTTAGACCAGGTGACGCATCAGATTGATCTGCCGATTGAGCACCTGACTTTCCTTGCGCCGGGTGAACACCAGCAGCGGCAAGAGCAGGAGCACCACCTGCGCCAGCAAATGCGCTCACAAGCGGATGAATGGTTTGAACTGCCAGGGTTTGATCTGGCTGACGATGCCCAGTAGTGATCCACGAGGAAAAGAGAAGGAGCAAACAGATAGATGCAAACAACGGGAATCAGGGGTGCCCACCTCTCTCAGCAGCAAGCCCGGCTGTGGTCCTACTGGCCTGAAGCCAGGCAACAGCGCGTGCAAGGGTGGCTCGCGATACAGGGTGCGCTGGATCAGAAGCTCTTCCAGGAAGCCCTGGAAGAGCTAATTGAGCAGCACGAAATCTTACGCACAGTGTTTCAACAATTGCCTGCGATGGATGTGCCAGTTCAGGTTATTGGGCGGCAGCAGTTGGTGGCGCTTCCAGTGATTGATATGCGTAGTGTCGATCCCGCGATCCAGCAAGCACACCTGGCTCACGCCTTCTCTCAGCAGTGGGAGGAGCCGCTAGCCCTGGCGCGTGGACCCCTCCTGCACATCTCTCTCTTCCGCCTGGAGGAGGCGCGGCATGAGGTGCTGATAAGCCTGCCCGTACTCTGCGCGGATACCGCCACGTTATCCTTGCTTGTTCAAGGCTGGCAACTCCGATATGAGGCGCGTCTTCAGGGCCTACCCCTGGAAAAAACCGAAGACGTATTGCAGTATGCCTCTACCGCTGCATGGCTGCAAAAGCTAACGCTCTCCGAGAGCGCGCAGGCCCCCCAGGAATATTGGCGGCAGATCGATGTCTCTACCGTTCACCAGCAGGGGCTACCGCTCCATCCAGGTCGGGTATCCACTATGTCGCCCGGTGATGGCACCCTGGTCGCCGCCCCTGAAATGCTCCCTGTGGCCCTCTCGGCAGCATTGCAGGCGCAACTACTGGCGCTGGCGGATCGCCTGGGAGCCTCTATCGAGAGCGTGCTATTGACCTGCTGGTCATTGGTCCTGTGGCGCTTGATGGAGCAGGAAACGGTTCTGTTGGGAGCGCAAGGCGATGGTCGTGTCTATGAGGAATTAGGTGAAGTGCTGGGTCCCTATAGCCGCCTGATTCCCCTGGCGGTAACGCCTCAAAATGGCTGGACATGGACGCAACTCCTCCAGCGGATACAGGCGAGTTGGCAGGAAGCGTTGAACTGGCAACTCTATTTCAACTGGCCGCAGACGGTGGAGGCTGGTCAGGCCTTCTTTCCGCTCAGCTTTGTCTGGGCTGAGCGGAAAGAAGGCCCAGGCTGGCAGCTACAACAGTGCCGTAGCTGCCAGGAACCCTCATTCCTGCAATTACAGGGATTGAGCACAGAGAGTAGTATAAGCATAGAATTACAGTATGACCGGCAGCAGTTCAGCCTTCAGCAAGTCGAGACCCTGGCCAGCGTTGTACGCAGCATCCTCTCTCAGGTTGTCGCGCAGCCTGAGCGCGTCTTGCGCACTATCGCCCTGTTACCGGAAGCCGAGCAAGAACGGCTGCGCGTACATGGTCAGGGAAGGCGGCAGGAGTGGGAAGAAGCGCGGACGATCCAGCACGCGTTCGAACAACACGTCATGAGTCAGCCTCAGGCGCTGGCCCTACTCGATCAACATGGGCAGTGGAGCTATGAACAGGTAAACCAGCGGGCCAATCAACTGGCAAGGGTGTTACGTCGGCGTGGCGTTGGCGCGAACTGCCTGGTCACGCTATGCCTTGAGCGAAGCGCGCAGATGCTCATTGCCGTGCTGGCCGTGCTGAAAGCGGGTGGGGCCTATGTGCCACTGGACCCACAGCTACCCGCCGCCCGCCTGGCCGCTCAATTAGCCGAACTGGATTGTACGGCGGTGCTGACGCAAGATGCGGTGCGCGCATGCCTCCCTGCCAGTCTGGCCCAGGTGCTCGTCTTAGAAGATATACAGGAGGAATGGGGGCAGGAGGCAACCGATAATCTTCTCTGGCAGGGACATAGCGACGACCTGGCCTATATGATGTCTACCTCTGGCTCAACCGGCAAACCCAAGGTCGTCATGATTACGCAGCGCAACCTGCTTAACTATAGCCTGGCTATCCGTCAGTTGCTCAATCTCGCGCCCGGCAAGCAGTACGCCACGGTTTCGACGCTGGCTGCCGACCTTGGCAATACCGCCATATTCGCGGGTTGGGCGAGTGGTGGCTGCGTGCAGGTGCTGAGTTATGAGACGTTCACCTCGGCCCAGGCGATGAGCCAGTGGGTGGCCTGGCACCCCATTGATGTCTTGAAGATTGTCCCCTCACACCTGACCGCGCTCCTGGAGGGTTCGGATGAGCATGTGCGCTCGCTTCTGCCACGCGAGGCACTGATCCTGGGAGGTGAAGCCTTTCCGCACAGCTTATTGCACCGCTTGCGACAACTGGAGCCGTCCTGCGCCATATATAACCACTATGGCCCGACCGAGAGTACGGTTGGCGTGCTGGCGAATGCCCTGACGCGAGATCTGCCGAGTTATCAGCTAGAAACAAATAGCGTCCCCCTGGGTCGGGCGCTGGCGAATTGTGAATGCTATGTGCTGGATCGCTGGCAGCACGTGTTGCCGCAAGGTGTGATCGGCGAACTCTATGTGGGAGGCGCGGGCCTGGCATTGGGGTATAAAGGGCAGGCGGAACAGACCGCTATCCGTTTCGTCCCTCATCCTTATAGCAAGCGGCAGGGGGCACGGCTCTATCGTACCGGCGACCTGGCGTACTACAACGAGCGAGGCGAATTAGTCTTCGTTGGGCGCGGAGATGGACAGGTCAAGGTGCGTGGCTATCGCATCGAACTGGGTGAGATCGAGGCTGTACTCAGGCGGCATGCCAATATACGCAATTGTATCGCGCTTCTCCGAACGGATGACGCAGGCGAGCGGCGTATTGTGCTCTACTATGTCACGCGCCAGCAACCGGCCCCCACCATACGAGAGTTACGCGAACTCCTTCAGGAACATCTACCCGAATATATGTTGCCGTCAGCCTTTATCGCTCTGAAAGTCATCCCGCTGACACCGAATGGCAAGGTCGACATTCAGCAATTGCTCACCGCGACCGCGCAGAACGTCTTGAGCGACGTGAACGATGAAGCCAGAACGATTGTCGTCCCACGTGACTTTGTTGAATTGCAACTCGCGCGCATCTGGGAGGAATTGCTACAGGTCCATCCAGTCAGCATTACCGATAACTTCTTTGAACTAGGTGGTCATTCAATTCTCGCGCTCCGCCTGGCGTCCCATATATTGACGATATTCAATCAGGATGTGCCCTTTTCCGCCTTATTCCTCTATCCGACCCTGGCCGAACTCGCCGTTGTGCTACGCCAGCAAGAACCGCATGCCAGCCAACCCGCGCTTGTGCCCCTTCAACCGAAGGGGACAAAAACGCCCTTCTTCTGTGTTCACCCCTCTGGGGGAACGGTCGCGAGCTATCTGGGCCTGGCGCAACAGCTTGGCATAGATCAACCCTTTTACGGCTTGCAAACCACGGGTTTGAATGAGCAGGGGAGTGACCTATCCACTATTGAAGAGGTGGCGTCACAGTATGTGGAGGCCATACAAGCCATGCAACCCCATGGGCCTTACTTGCTTGGTGGCTGGTCTATGGGTGGCGTCGTGGCCTTTGAAATAGCCCAACAGCTACACCGGCAAGGCCACGAGATCGCCCTTCTCGCCTTGATTGATAGCCGATTAGCTACGGCTGAAATGCGTGAGCGTGCGCAAGGGGCGGAGGTCGATCTCACAGAGGAAGAACTCGCGCAGAGAATGATCTCGTCATTCAAAGTATCCCCGCCAGATGACGCCTCAGAGATGGCGCAATCAGAACTGATAGAGTACCTGTTTGTCCAGGCGAAAGTAACCAACGTCATACCGGTGGATATCAGCCTGGAACAGGTCCGCCGTGTCTTCGCGCTGGTAAAGAAGCATCACCTCATGGCCCGCCTGTATCTGCCGCAAAGCTATGGCCCGCGCATTGATTACTTCATCGCGGAAGCCTCCCTGAAGCCCCTTCAGCCACTAGAGCAGGGGGAGGATGAGGAGGTCGCGGAGGTCAGAGCGCCACTGGACATTATCAGTCCCTGGCGTGAACTCGCGGAGAGCGGTCTGGAAGTCCATGTAATCCCCGGCGACCACCTGACCATGATCGAAGAGCCAAACGTCGAAGCCTTGGCGCGAGCAATCAAACAACGCATTGAGGGCCAGCGCTACTGATGGAGTTTAAGGAAAGAATCCAGGAATGCGAAAGGCTTCCCCATTCGTTATCTCGCTCTATTTCTGGATTCTTTAATTAAAGTACTTAAGTAGCACCGATCTGGTGCACATTTAGTGCACCAGAAACGATAAATAGTATGCCTATGCTAAAAGGAGGGCGTGGTGGCTTCAATATATCAAAGTGGATTGACAAATTTGCCAATGGGAGAGCTACAGAAGCTGGTGCACCAGGTCGGACAGACACCGATGCAAGCGCTTCACCTCTCGGTGGCAGGCAAGACGCATACCGTTCACCTGAAATTAGAAGGATATAATCCAACGGGATCGATGAAAGACCGAACCGGGTACTCCCTGATCCAGCACCTTGAAGATCGTGGACTCCTTTCCGAGGGATCCACGATTATTGAGTCCACATCGGGAAACCTGGGTGTAGCCCTGGCCTTTCAATGTAAAGCCAGAGGCTATCGCTTTATCGCGGTCATTGATCCGAAGACGACAGAGGAGAACATTGCCAAAATGGAGGCATTGGACGCGTCCATTGAGATGGTGTACGAGCCAGATACCAGTGGTGGTTTTCTTCTTTCGCGCCTTGCCAGGGTACAGGAACTATGCAGTCAGCATCAAAACTATACCTGGACCGATCAGTACTCAAGCTCCGCTAATCCTCATATTCACTACTCATGCACAGGACCAGAAGTTTATCAACAGATGGATGAGCAGGTGGACGCTGTTTTTGTGCCCGTCTCGACTGGAGGAACCCTTTCCGGTATTGGTCGCTTCTTCCGCGAGGTCAGCCCCGCGACGCGGATTATCGGCGTTGATGCCCATGGGTCAGTCATTTTTGGCACACCGCCCGCGCCACGGAAACTCACAGGTATCGGTTCATCCCGGCGCTCCCATTTTATCAGCGCGGATTTGTACGACAGTCACATGCTGGTACATGATGAAGAAGCCTTCGCCTTCTGCCGCGAACTCTATCGAGCGACAGATATTCATGTAGGTGGCTCCAGTGGCGCATCCCTTGCCGCGTGCGTTCGGTATCTCGCCTCGCACCCCGAAGATACACGTGTTGCCTGTGTCTGCGCTGATAGTGGGCGAAACTACGCCTCTTCCATCTACAATGATGCCTGGCTACAGCAGCACAACATAACCCTCACAGCCGAACACCTGGGACCACTTGAGTCTATTGCGAAAGCAAACTAGCGCGAACCACGGTGCTGTCGCGTGGCACACCCATTACTAGTAGTGACACTCGCTACCGTTAAAGGGATTGGCCGTACAAGTTGGCCGGCCTCGTCGCGTAAGGGGTGGCGTGTCTGGACCAACTGGTGCTTCTAGCGCCGATTAACATCAGGAGTAAATATGAACAATAGTAATGATAATATTCTCTATCTCTCACAAAAAGAGGTGAAACTAGCATGTAAAGAGGTTGATAGCGTCGCCGTTATACGCGAGGTATTACATCTCCATGGGATAGGGGAAACTATTTTGCCCGATGAAGCCTACCTATCATGGAAAAACAGTCACGGTGAAGCCGTGCGTAGCCTTAATATGCCCGGCTATGTAGGGGGCTCCCTGAACATTGCGGGCACAAAGATCATTAACGGCAATATTAACAATCCGAAACGCGGCCTACCACGGGCGAGCGGCTTGACCATGCTCTACGATGACCTCTCGGTACGTATTGTGTGCTTAATGGAAGGCGCGCAGATCTCAAGTCTGCGAACCGCCAGCGTGACAGCGCTCGCCGTTGATGTATTGAAGGGGCGCAACATCCACACCCTGGCCGTTATTGGCGCGGGAATACTGGCGAAAGCGCATATTGAGCTTCTCGTGCAAAGGATTCCTGAACTGCGCTCAATTCGCATCTATGATCTGGATGTTGAACGCATCCATGCCCTTGAGAGCGAGCTTGCCCCATTCTTGGGAGAGTATGAGGTCGCGATGCGCCTCTCTTCCTCCGCGGAGGAGGCTATTCGCGATGCTCAACTCATCGTGCCCACCACCACCACCACCACTGGCTATATCCAGTATGAGTGGCTACAGCGCGGCTCGATCCTCGTCAATGTTTCCCTTGATGATGCCCTACCCGAAGTCGTCTTGAAAGCTGACCTGGCGGTTGTTGATGATTGGCACCTGGTCAAGAGCGACCCAAGAAGATTGCTGGGCCGCATGTATCGCCAGGGGCAAATCGTTGGCCCCGACGACGTTATTGAGCACCATACCGGGGAAGCGCCACGTCGTATAGATGCGCAGCTTGGCGAGATCGTCGCCGGGAAGAAAAGCGGTCGGCGCTCCCTCGATGATATTGTGTATGTGAACCCCTTCGGCCTCGCGATTGAAGATGTAGCCATGGCCGCGCACGTCTATCAGTCGGCCTTAAAGCTAGATCTAGGGATCTGGTTATCACGATAGCAAACAAGCGAGGAGTCAACTTATGATACAGGCTACCAGCAAAGGTCCATCTTCTGGCGCAGAGAAAAAGGTGGTGCGTAACCAGAAGGCGGATTGGCATACACTCAAGCGTATCGGCGCGGCATTTAAGCCATACAAGGTTTACCTGGGCATTGAGTTCCTCATTATATTGGCCACGACGGTACTGGGTGTGATAAACCCCTTCATTATTCGCGCAATCCTGGATGAAGCCGTCATTAGCCGTAGTACCAGCAATTTGTTTTTCTACGCCACAATTGGCCTCTCTGCGGCCCTTGTCGGAGGCTTAATTGGTGTTGCCCAATCCTATCTTAATAGCCTGATTGGACAGAACATCATGCGCGACTTTCGTGATAAGCTCTATTCCAAGCTGCAAATGATGCCGTTTCGTTTCTTCACCTCAACGCGAACCGGCGAGATACAGTCCCGTCTCTCAAATGACATTAATGGCGCTCAGCAGGCTGTTACAGATACCTTTACCTCGGCCTTAGCGACCATTCTCAACGTGGTGATTACGCTAATCGCCATGCTCTATATCAACGTTCTGCTGACGGTCATATCCATCGCGCTGTTGCCTCTGTTCTTATGGTTGACGCACCGCGCGGGCAGGGTACGCCGCCGGATTAGCTCTTTGACGCAGCAGACGATGGCTACCCTGCATGCGGTCATGCAGGAAACGCTCTCTGTGAGTGGTGTCCTGCTCATTAAAACCCTGGGGCGACAAGGCCTGGTGCGGGACCGCTTTAAACAGGAGAACAGGAAGCTCACCACACTGAGTATTCAGCAGCAGATGACGGGCCGCTGGAACATGTTCTTCTTTAATATATTTTACACCTTCACGCCCGCGATTATCTACATTGTCGCGAGCTGGCAAATCATTAGCGCGAAGGAGGGGAACGCGGCGATTACGATTGGTGGTATCGTTGCGTTTACTGCCCTGCAAACGAGGCTGTTTAGCTCCTTCAGTCAGATATTCCCCTTGCAGCTTAATATTCAAGGGTCGCTGGCGTTGTTTGATCGCATCTTTGAGTATATGGACATGCCCGTGGAGATTGAGGATGCTCCCGACGCTCTTAGCTTGACCGCGCAGCAGGTGCGCGGCGAGGTAGCTTTCAAAGAGGTCACCTTCTCCTACAAACGTGACGGCGTTGCGCCTCTCCCTGATCTGGCCGCGAAGGAGAATACGAGCAACCGGAAAAATGGAGTGAAGTCCGCCGCCACTGAGCAGGGCAACCCACCCGTGGAGCCCGCCACTCCTATTACCCTTCATTCGCTCTCGTTTCACATCCAACCTGGTCAGCTAGCGGCCCTGGTTGGGCCGAGCGGCGCTGGTAAGACCACCATGACGTATCTTATCCCACGGCTCTATGACGTGGATAGCGGTGCTGTGGAGATTGATGGGCACGACGTAAGGAATATCAAGCTAGAGTCGCTCAGTTCGCTCATTGGCGTGGTCACGCAGGAGACGTTTCTCTTTCACTCCTCCATCCGCGAGAACTTATTGTATGCTCGTCCAGAAGCCACCGAAGAGGAGATGATCGCGGCTACCATGGCGGCTGCCATTCACGAGCGCATTATGGAGTTCGATGAGGGGTACGATACTATCGTTGGTGAACGCGGCTATCGGCTCTCAGGAGGAGAGAAGCAGCGTCTCGCCATCGCCCGCGTTATCCTCAAGAATCCACGTATTCTTATATTGGATGAGGCGACGAGTTCGCTCGATACCCATTCCGAGCGGCTGATTCAGGCCGCGCTTGAACCATTGATGAAGGAACGTACTACCATTGCGATTGCGCATCGTCTCTCAACCATCCTCTCGGCTGATGTGATTCTGGTTGTAGATAAGGGCAATATTGTGGAGCAAGGTACTCATCAAGAGCTATTGGAGCGCAATGGCTTGTATGCCAGGCTGTACAATCAGCAGTTCATGCAACAAGTCATTGATGATCCTCTTGCTGTTCATTCGTCTTGATGCGACTGTTGAATTAGCTATTGCTCTAATTGCTCTGCGCGAACCCATGGCGAGAAAGGAAGGTAACGTGTAATGGGCAAAGTTCGCTCGGAAACTATTATGCATTGGGATGGCTCTATGTCTACGCGTGAGCCATCTCCCATGCTGCCTCGTATTCCAGATAACGATGATCTTATCCTGTACGACTATGAGTATAATGCGTCACTGATTCCGCCCGTATCTGCTGCTCACAAGGGGATGTGGCGTTATAGCGCTTTGCTCCCCCTGGATGACCAGGAGGTTCGGTATCCGCTCTTTGTTGGCAATACTCCGCTCATCGCTCCCGATCCGCTGCGCCAACTGACACAATTGCCACGGCTCTGGCTCAAAGATGAAACGAGAACGCCTACCGGCTCAAATAAGGATCGGGCGACCGCGCTGGTGCTCGAATATGCCTTACGGAATAAGATTGGCGTGGTATCCTGTGCTTCGACCGGAAACGTAGCGGTCTCGCTCGCTGTGGGAGCTGCCGCGAGTGGAATAAAGGCCGTCAATTTTGTTCCGGCTCATGTTTCGGAGAGCAAGCTACGTATTATGCAACTTGCGGGGGCGACGGTCTTCAAAGTTGAGGGAGGGTATGAGTGCGCGTTTGCCTTCTCTCGTAAGGCTGCGCGTCTCCTGGGTTGGGGAGATCGCAATACAGGCGTCAATCCGTTGACGCTGGAAGCCAAGAAAACGGTTGCCCTGGAGATCTGGGAGCAGCTTGGTTGGCGGGTTCCCGATGTGCTGGTTGTTCCTGTAGGGGACGGGATAACCATGAGCGCTATGGTAAAGGGATTCCGCGAGTTGAAGGCATGCGGTGTGACTGAGCGTCTTCCTCGGATTATTGGCGTCCAGGCCGAGTACTGTCAGCCCTTAAAGGAAGCATGGGAGCGCGGCGAGGTCGCTCTACAACGGCGGTACCAGTCGTCTGCCAGGACGATTGCAGATGGCATCGCTGTAGACGCGCCTATCGGGGCAGCCCTCGCTTTACATGATATCCAGGAGAGCAAAGGCGCGTTCGTTGCTGTTTCGGATGATGATACCCTGCACGCGATTTCCATCCTTGCCAGGTACGCGGGTGTGCTTGCGGAACCGGCGGCGGCATCTACATTTGCCTGCCTGAAACCCGCCCTTGCCAGCGGGCTTATTACGCCAGATGACGAGGTTGTCCTCTACATTACAGGGAGCGGATTGAAGCAGCCACAATATCTGGCGCCTGAACGACCTTCATCGCACCTTGTCCATGACTTCGCGGAGGTGGAGCGCATTCTTTCCTCCTTCTAAAATTCATCATTACTTTCTGACGATGCCTTCGCGCCAGGCAAAGATCGCGGCCTGTGTTCGGTCAGTGAGGTGGAGTTTGCTCAGGATGCTGTTGACGTGGCTCTTCACGGTTCCCTCGCTGATAACCAGGCGTTCGGCGATTGCCGCGTTATTGAATCCATTGGCAATCAAGTGCAGCACTTCCATCTCGCGCTCACTGAGTTCGCTAAATGGGTTGATCTCTGTCTGACGTTTTCCTTGCAATTCCTGTACTACGCGTGAAGCGATACGTGGATGGAGAATAGCTTCGCCACGAGCGGCTTTATGGATCGCGTTAACAATCTCTTCCCCAGCGGATTCTTTGAGTAGGTATGAAAGCGCGCCAGCGCGGATGGCAGGGAAGATATACTCATCCTGTACATACGAGGTGAGAACCACAACATGTGTTTGGGGGCTGACCAGCTTCACGCGGCGCGTCGTCTCCACACCATCTAATCCTGGCATGGCAAGATCGAGGAGAAGAACGTCTGGTGCCAGGTCTCTGACCAATTGAATAGCCTCCTCGCCCGAACCTGCCTCCCCCACCACCTCAATATCGGGCTGTGTTGCTAAGAAAGCCTGCACCCCCTGGCGAACTACGATATGATCATCCACAATACATACCCGAATTACCTCTTTCATGCTATTTTTCTCTTTCTTATTCTGCTGCTGTTGCTGTTGCTGTCGCTGGTATTGGAACATACGCTTTGATAGACGTTCCGTTAGCTGTACTCTCAAGGGAGAATATACCATGGATGTCTTCAATGCGTTCATACATGCTTCGTAGTCCTATGCTGTGTTTCTGCTGACGAGCAACGGAGAGGTCGAAGCCGTGTCCATCGTCTTTTATGGTAAGGGTGATCGCGTGTGCTTGGCCTAGCAGCTCAAGGTTCACGGTACGTGCTCCGCTATGCCGGGCGATATTGGAAAGAGCCTCCTGCGTGACGCGAAAGAGTGCCTGCTCAATTTCGACCGGGAGAGGATGTTCCTGCTCAATACGCACATAGATAGCGATGGCCGTGCGGCGTGACCAATCATGACTCATCTCCTCAATAGCAAGAGCAAGGTTCTTATTTGCCAGCCCCGCTGGACGTAGCTCTTCAATCAGCGTGGCTAACTCTTGTTGGGCTAGCAGGGCCAGCTTTTCAGCCTCAACGAGGTGACGATAAGGGGTATTCGCGTCTTTCGGAAAGAGTACCCGTACCGCTGATAGCTGCATCTGGACCGCGAACAGGTGCTGCTTGACCGCGTCATGTAAGTCCCGTTTTAAACGTGTGCGCTCCTCCATGATAGCCAGTTTTCGCCGGGTTAGAAGTAGCATCTGAAGTTGTTCCGCCATATTATTGAGGTCTTTGCTTAATTGCCCTACCTCATCGTGAGCGTGATCATGGATGGTCATCTGAAATTCTCCCCGGCTCCACTCTTTTGTTGCCTGAGCGATACGACGCAAGCGACGGGTAAGATTATGCGAGATAAGCATGCCGGCGCTTGTGCCCAGGGCGGTAGATAAGAAGATGAAGTAAAAGCCCGTGGGCTGCCAGTAATTCCATAATGTAGAAATGACCTGTTGTAGTTGTATGGTACGTGTGCTTTGCGTGACGACGGGGCCATTGATCACGACGAGGAGTGTGACTGCTGTTTGCTTGCCGTGGCTCTGTATGGAGACGGCAATAAGAGACTCGCCAGTTGGAAGGCTATGAATGACCTGAGTTGAAGAACGATTGAGGCTGGTTATTTCGCGTATTGTGCGCTGCGTTGTTTCGTAAGATTGCAGCGTGGTGAGCTTCTGCTGCGTTTGTTGCGCGCACTTTTGCGTGCCCAGAGAAAGCAATTGGGAGCTTGCGCAAGATGTTGAAGTGAGAGGCTGTCCAGCTTGATTGAGAATAGCAACGAAAGTAAGCCGAGGATCATCATGGCTTATCTCATCAAAAAGCGGGACGGCAAGCGCGTAGCGGAGGGCTTGCGCATCCGATGTGGTTGATATATTGTCCATATAGGGAGCTATTCGTGTAGCTCCCTGTTTCTCTACTGTTTGCAATGGCGACACGTTGGCTTGCTGAAGATCCCTCAATAATGGAATGAGGGTGATCGCGCACTCAATTGCCAGGGCAGCGATGAGGGTGACCATCAAGTACGACATGGTGAGTCGCCAAAAGAGGCCACCAAAGCGCCAACGTATTGCCTGCATGCGTGTCTAGCTCCTTATGGTGAATATACAGTGTTGTATTATTGTTCCATTATATGTTTGTTACGCGTATGTTGCCAGTGAGAACTGGCGCTATTTGTTATCGACGAACCACGTGCTAATGTCGCCATTTAAGGCTTTCTCGCTTCGCGCCTGCCAGTATTTAAAGTCATTATCCGCCTGTTGCTGTGTCCATTTCGCCATGGTTACCATTTGCTTGCCTGCTGTTTGCATGGCGTCAAGCTGGATTTTGGTGAATTGTTCCTGTGATATTCCCTGGTGGTTTGCGACTCCAAACAGGCCATCAGGATCTGTTTTAATCTTGTCCGCCGTCTGAGATACGCTGAGCCGCAGGGCTTTCGCGACCTGCTCTTTGACCGTTTTGTAGTACTCAGCCGGAAGCGCGGTTGGAGGATTGGGTATGGTATATTGGGCCGATGGCCTGGATGAGTTATCGAATGAACAGGCAGTAAAGGCTATGCTGGTGAGAACCATGACGAGGCTAAGAAGTGGCCAGAAGCCCTTTGACTGTCGTACAGACGTTTTCATGATATTAAATCCTTTCTTCTTCTAGAGGGATAGGTATATGGTTATTCGTAGCGCATCAAGTCAGCAATGCGTAAGCGGGCCGCGTTTTGCGCCGGCGTAATACTAGCGAGTGTCGCGATTCCTAGCAGCGCCAGGAGCATCACTACGAAGGCGAGAGGGTCTATGACGAAATCAATTGGCATCACAAACTGGCTGAAGAGGCGTAGGAAGGCATACGCCAGGGGGAGTCCCAGAATGGCACCAAGCAACCAGGCGATAAGACCTAGCGATTGCCCCTGGACCCAGAAGACCTGTGCCACACGCCAGGAGCTCGCCCCCATTGCGCGTAACATGCCAATTTCACGGCGACGTTCGAGGACTGAGGCCGTTAGTTCATTAGCCAGCCCGATAATAGCGGCGATACCGATAATGATCGCGACGCTATAGAGTAATATGTAGGAGACAAACCAGCTACGCTGGTGACGAAGCACCTCGTCCTGTACCATATAGGTATTGACAATGCCTCCACCACGCTCCACTGAACCACTCATGGTTGCATCGAGGGCAATTTTGCCTATTTGTTGTACGATTGTTTGCGTGGTCGCCGCCGAGTGGTCTTTCGCTTGCAGCAGGACACGTGTCGCGGCATCTTGTACGGCATTCTCAGGTATACCCTGAAACTGATAGAGGGTATTCACGGGGACGACGGCGGCTCCCATTTGACCCAGGCCATTGACATTCTCATCAATAATGCCGATGACGCGCCAGGTTGTGGGCTGGTTGTTGGTATTGTTGACTTCGAGGTTATTGCCTATTTGCAGCCCTGTCTTTTCCGCGAAATGGCTACTAATGAGCACGACATTGGTGTCACCTGGTTGGAACCAGTGCCCACTGACCATGTGGTAATGGTAGATTTTGGTTTGAGGCTCGATACCCCAGAGAGCCAGGCGTCCCCACTGCGTATTTGCCCCACCCTGTCCATACCGCTCAATGACGTTGATCCCCTTGATGGTACTCAGGTCCATCTTAATTTGACTCAACTTCATTTGCGGGCCGAGGTCAACCTCTACATCGGCCCCAAAGTTTGTAAAGACCGAGCTTACTGTAGAATTCACCGAGGCAGTGAGGGTTTGTACGATTAAGAAGCTTGTGCCTGCAATACTAAGCATGAAAATGGTTAAGACAGCTCGCCATTTCTTGCGGAAGAAACTGCGCAGCCCCAGCCATACAGTCTGCGAAACCCAGGTGAGTCGCTGGGCGAAGCGAGTGAGCGCCGTATTTCTTCTTCCCGTACTGATACCATAGGCGGAAAGGGCTTCGCGAATGGTGATGCGCGTGCCATTCCACAATGGGAGGAGAGCCGCGAGTAGGGGGACACCAAAGCCAACGAGCAAGCCGAGAAGAATCAGATTTAGTGGCAGGGTAAATGGTCCCAAGGCCAGCGGAATGGTTGGAGCCAGCGTTGAGGCCACTATATATCCGCCCGCAATACCCAGTATCAGGCCAGGGATAGTCGCAAGCGAGCTACAAATGAGCACAAAGATCAGGTAACTGCGCATGATCTGCCACTGCGTGCCTCCTAGCGTTTTCATGGTGCCAATGATAGCCGTTTGCTCTGTAATCAGGGTCGTGACCGTATTGAAAATGAGGATGGCGCTCATGAGTACCGCCATAAAGACCAGCACTATGAGTAGCACAAAGATACCACTGATTTGTTGCAGGGGGACAATACCTGGACCAGGAAAGGCCGTCACGAAGATCTGTATGTGTTTGTCTTTTAGCACTTTCTGTAGCGCTTTAGCGGTTGCGTCAACCTGGCCGATGTGATTCACTTTATAGTGGATCATGAATTGGCGCGCTGGATGATTCGGTTCGTTGGTGTTGGTAAGCACATCCAATTGACGGACGCCCTCGTCACTCATATAGGCCTGCGCTTTGCCCGAGGTCGCGGGATCGACACCAGCGGTCCGGGCCATACCCACGACGCGTAGTGGTACCTGCCCATGTGTTGTGTCAAGCTTGACCGTATCGCCAATTTTGACATCCGCCAGGGCAATATCGCCGTATTCCATTACGATTTCGCCTGCTTGAGGATAGCGACCGCTGACAATTTCGAATGGAGCGAGCGAGGGAGCCTGTAAATTTGGATAGCTAACGATTTTAATCGTCGTATATCCTGGTGCCTTATTAATGCGCCATAGGGTTGAAACGCGTGTCTCGGTTTGTACCGCTTTTACATTCGGTACATCCTTCAAGGCGGGCACGAGTGTGGAATCTAATTTGTCCACAATCATCGTGATATCGGGCTGTGTATCATGGCTTTCTATGGTGTAGGAAAATGCCGAGAAGAGCGTATCCTGCGTGAAATTGATGCCCGTCAGGCCGAACACGCCAATGAGAATGCCTATGATAACGAGCAGCGTGCGGCCTTTCCTCATTTTCATGTCAGCTATGATCTTCTTCATGCCTGCGCTCATGAATGCACCTCTTCCTGTTTGGCCGTAACGATGGCCTGGGTTCCGTGCGCGCTGACAATACGACCATCGAGCAGATTAATGCGAGCATCGGCGTATGAGGCGAGTTGGGAATCGTGGGTGACATAGATCACAGTCTTTCCCTGCTCGGTGAGTCCGGCCAGGATATTGAAGACGGAGTATGCCGTTTTAGAGTCCAGATTACCGGTTGGCTCATCAGCAATGAGCACGGGCGGATTGTTGGCTAACGCACGGGCGATGGCCACGCGTTGCTGCTGGCCGCCAGAGAGTTCACTGGGTAAGCGATGGGCAAATGAGCCGAGATCCACTATCTCCAGGCAGTCCTGTGCGCGCTTACGCCAGGCATTACGAGGTAGCCCGCCACCTCCACCCAATTCCAGAGCGAGTAGGACATTCTCAAAGGCAGTAAGTGTTGAGATGAGTTGGAAGAATTGGAAGATGATACCCACGTTGCGGCCACGCCAGCGGGCCAGGGCATTTTCACCCTGGGCTTTTAATTCCTGTCCGGCAAAGACCACGCGCCCTTCGGTTGGTTTATCAATACCAGTGAGCATATTCAGCAGGGTAGACTTGCCGCTTCCCGATGGGCCATTAATGGTTAAGAGTTTTTGGGCTGGCACTGCGAACGTAACATCATGAAGAAGGGTCGTCTTTTGTGTGCGATTGGTGATAATGCGCGTAAGGTGTTCAACCTGTATTAACGGTGAAGCAGGTAACTGATAATTGGTAGGGTCATTATCGACAATGGACATGAGCTTGATCCTTTCTAAGGATAATAAAGCCGTGTAAAGGATACGTTTCGCTATCGTGTGTTTTGCTTGATTTATTGTTTTTGTGTTGTCTTCGGAGAGTATAACCGAGGGCGTGATCAAACGGGCCTATCTCAGGTTGGATTATGCCTCTATCTCAGGTTAGATTATTTCGTGATGGCGTCGAGGATGACCGGTGGCTGCGCGTGGCGCGCCCTGTTGCCGGTAGCGACAATCGCTACTGGCAACAGGGATGACCGTACGAGTTGGCTGGCGCGCCCTGATGAAAGGCTAGGTAATCGTGTCGAAGCCGTCCAATGCAGAATAGGGTACGCCAAGCCACCTTCTGGGGATTATTCCCTCATCTCAGATTTACTTCAAGGGAGGAAGAGGAAATACCTCATTAACGTATTGTGCTGTTGTAAATCCTTTGTTTATACTATTATCGTGTTAGCATGAAAGAAGTAGCAAATGTATTGTTTTTAGCCGCTTCTGGAATCCTGTCACCTGCTATGGCACTATTCAACGTTGCTGTGTGCAATGATGGATATGTGTTATGCCCGTTCGTAGCGAAGGCTCCGGGATAACAGTTTAATTGGGACGTTGCCAACATTTCTCCAGGTTGGAATGGCGGAGCTTGCGCCTCATGGTTTCTATCTATATGTACTCCACTTTCTGTCTAAGACACTTTCCTCAAAACTTTCTAGACGAATGCATGCAGCTTTCGTCTGTTTTGCATTGGGTTGTGCGCAAAACAATGCGCCATTACGTTTAGTGATTTGTTATGCAAGGAGGATTTGCTATGCCGAGAGATGAAGAAGAGGATAAAACTATTTATAAAGTAGTTGTGAATCACGAGGAGCAGTATTCTATCTGGCCTGCCGACCGTGACAATCCTCTTGGTTGGAATGATGCCGGTAAATCGGGTCTTAAGGCTGAATGTCTGGAGTTTATCAAAGAAGTCTGGACGGATATGAGGCCTTTAAGCCTGCGTAAACGCATGGCGGAGTTAGAGGCATAGGTAGAAGCGTCAACAGAATACGTCAAGTGTTTTTACATTAGAGAGAGGACAAGCATATGATCAGGAAATATTGTAAAGCATATCACCTGAAGGACCTTCGGCAATATACAGACTGGGCTGAAAAGAAAGAAGAGAACGAGCCGGACCTCACGGATGAGGATGTCGTATACCTATGGGATGATTTTACGGTTGTCCGTAGCCCTGTTATCCCTAATAAGGGGCTTATCTTTGATAATGTAACGCCAGAGTGGCAGGATTTCTGTCACGGAACGCTCAAATTTGAGATCCCTGAGGACCTGCGTTATGCCTATGAGCAGAACTCGGAGGAGCAGGTTGTCGAGGCGAGTGAAGCCACTGTATAGCTCAGGTAAACTTGCTCTACAGTACGTTCAGTATGAAGGAGTGAAACAATGGACGATCTCGTACAACGTCTCGCGCAGGGGGATCATCCTGTCATAGTTGGTGGCCCGAAACCATCCCTGGAAGAATTCAAGAAGCGCGTGGAGGACATGGGTTATGTCTTCATTAAATTTACGGATACGCGTGGCGGTACCGACCTCGGTGTAAGAGTCGATAAAAGCGCTACGGATCTTAGTCGCGCCAACTTCGAGCAGCAGACAGGTGTCGCTCATGTTGAGGGTCACTGACGCTTAACTATGTTAAAGTTCGTTGTGTTGCCGACATCGACCTGAAGACATTAGATGGAACCGGACATCTCGTCGCATTGGAAGAGGTTCACCCCTAAGGTGATACGTAGGAAGGTTGAACCTGTTCCCTGATTAAGTGACATAAACGAGGCAGAAAAAGCAAGCCGACCGAATCCCCAGGCTGTGAGAGGGTGGTCGGCTTCTCTTCTGTCTGGTTGTTGTCCCTGGTTCTTATGATATAGGCGGACAGATCACTCGCGAAGCACGGTGAGTGTGAAAATGATGGTGAAACCTCTTAACGTCTTTGAATATGAGAAACAAGCGAGCGAGCATCTAGAGCAAGCGACCTGGGATTTTTATCAGGGCGGCAGCGATGATGAGGTGACTCTACGCCGTAATCGCCTGGCATTTGAAAGCATTCGTTTACGACCTCGTGTCCTGACTAATGTTTCAACGATTGATATGAGGACAACCGTTCTGGGATGTTCTGTGCAAATGCCGCTTCTGGTCGCCCCCACAGCTTTTCATTGTCTGGCGCATAGTGATGGCGAATGCGCGACGGCGCGGGCGGTTGACTCTGCTGGCTCACTCATGACGGTCGCGACCTTTGCGACACGCAGTCTGGAAACGGTCGCGGAGGTTTGTGATACAAACCGATTGTGGCTTCAGCTTTATGTGTACCGTGACCTGGCTATAACTGAAGAGCTGGTGCGGCGTGCTGAGGCGGCGGGATATCGAGCGATTGTGCTTACCGTAGACGCGCCGCGCCTGGGGAGGCGTGAGCGAGATATACGGAACGCCTTTACCTTGCCAGCCACCATGAGCATTGCCAATTTTGCCGCGCCTGCCTATTCGGGAAATTACATACCCGAACCCACGATTGTCACCTGGCAGACACTAGAATGGTTGCGTACAGTGACGACCCTTCCCATCGTATTGAAGGGGATCTTGACTGGAGAAGACGCGCAATTAGCGGTAGAACATGGCGTTGACGGCATTATTGTATCTAATCATGGTGGTCGTCAGCTCGATGGCACGATAGCGAGTATCGAAGCGCTACCAGAGGTTGTTGAAGCCGTTGATGGGCGCTGCGAAGTCTATTGCGACGGTGGTATTCGCCGAGGAACTGATGTCTTGAAAGCGCTCGCCTTAGGAGCCAGGGCTGTTTTTGTGGGCCGACCGGTACTCTGGGGCCTGACCGTCGATGGGGAAGAGGGAGCGCGGCATGTCCTGCACTTATTGCGGGAGGAACTTGAGCTAGCAATGAGCCTTGCAGGCTGCTCCACGCTTCAAGCTATCCATAGTTCCGTCGTGACTAGCGAATCCTGACAGAGGCCAGGATTTTCTCGCGAGCGGGTTTGTGAGGGAATGACAGCCTCACGGGATGGACTACCGGCAGATGAACCCTGCGCTCCCCATCCTCTACTCCCTCCGACCCGAAGGCATCAGGAGCTGCTTTTCTGATGATGTTATAGGACCCGTTGCAATCGGCGTGAATGAGTTGGCCATTGGATGCCCGATAGAGCCTCCGTGTGATCCGTTTGCCGCTGAAAACAGGCGCATGCTCCTGGCTTTGCTGGTAGATCGGCAAAGGATCGCGATCCAGGAAACTGGCCTTGCTGGTGTAGCTTTCTTCGGTGAGGATCACCTGGATGCCTTTTTGCTCAGCTTTGTAGGTGAGCATCTGGATGAACTGGGCATGAGGCACCTGAACAAAGTTCTGATTTGTCCGTTTCCCCAGGTTGATCTCCTGTTTCCAGCCCACGTTGCGACCAATCACGAGCGTTCCGATCCCCTCAGCCACCAGCACATCAATCACAAAACGCGAGATGGTGTGCAGATCATGCTCAATCCGCCGATTGCGCCAGAGAGTCAAGCGCTCCATGCGCCGCGTGTTTCCAGGACGACCAAGAGCTTGTTGGAGTTCTGCTCGCCGCTTGTTGTAGAACTGATTCGTACTTTTCAGACCGCGCCCGTTAACGACGACCGGGACAAAACCCGGTTTATTTGAAGTTAGTGCGATCAGATTTTCCAGACCAGGATCGATGCCAGCGATGAGCGCGGGATCGACGGCGGAGCGGCTCGGCTCCTGTTCATAAATGACCTCAACGACGACAAAACCGTGTTTGGGAACCACACGGACCTGAGTGATCGCCTTGGGATCTTGTTGGGTTTTGATCTGGATGCCCAGTCCCGAAGGCTGAATGAGGTGTCGTCCAAGGGTCCGTTTGCTGCGGCTTACGGCCTGCATCGTGTAGATGAGTACGTTGCGGCCTGTCGTTTTGTGCTTGTATTTGGGGAATTGGGGGCGTCGGCGAAATTTTGAGGGATCGCGCTTGTAGGCATCGAGCGCTTCAAAGAAGGATTTCCAGTTGCGTTCGAGCAGCAGCAATACCTGTTGGGCCACTTTCGCAGGCAGTGCTTTGTACGCTTCATGCGACTGCATCCGCCGATCCATTTCATTGTAGTTGAGGTGTTTTCCCTCAAAGATGAAGGCCTGACGGATCTCATACAGCGCCGTATTGTAGAGATTTTTGGAAGCAAAACAGGCCGCGTCAAGCGTGGCATAGCGTGGATCACTCCGAAGAATGATGTGCTTTTCAACCAGGTGCACGGTCGGCCTCCAATTCCTGCACAAGACGCTCTGTTTTGCGTTTGGCACGCCGTTGCCCATAGAGCCGGGCGCAGAACGAGTACACGATGCTGGTGAGGTCTGAGAGCAGGTCTTCTGTGCCATTGTCGGCCTGATTGACGACCTCGATCTCACGCCCATAAGTTTGAAGCAGGGTCTCGATGTAACGGAACCCGAAGCGGGTACCCCGGTCCTTGTGTTCAATGACGATACGGCCCACACTTGGATCGGCCAAGAGAGCCAGAAACTTCGGCCGATTGTCATTGACGCCAGAGCCAATTTCCTTGACAACTTTGCCCACTTGATAGCCACGGGCAGCGCAGTAGGCAACCAACCGCTCAGCTTGACTGTCCAGGTTGGTCTTGTTTTCTGCGGAAGACACCCGCGTGTAGACCACGGTTTGAGGCTTCGATGAGGGGACTGACACCCTGGTTGGCTCGTCGATGAGAATCGTGTGAGCCCCTACGCGCCGCCCCTGGATTTTCCCGTCCCGGAACCAACGCCAGGCTGTCTCATAGCGGACCCCTTGTTGTTTCGCGTAATCACTGAGTTTCATGCTCAAATCATACTATGCTACTCAATGATTGTCAAGAATTCGCTATACTTTCAAAGATCGGTTTCAATAGCTCTCTCGTGAGAAACGTGTAGTGCTGGCATTGGTAAGTCGCTGAGAAGAGGATAAGAGAATGCAGCAAAGAGCAGGCAAACTGAAATTGAACTTGTTGTCACTACGGCGACATTACACGAATCCACATGAACACTATAACGCCTTGCGCGCCCAGGATGGTCTCTATTTTGACGAGACGAGTCAGTCCTGGCTTGTGACCAGCCATAAGCTCGCCACCGCTATTTTAGATGATAAGCGCTTCCTCTCCGGCCTCAGTTCGCTCGCAAGTGGAGCCGCGCCCGCCCAAATGGCAGCGGTGAGCAAGCAAATGGTGTTTATGGATGGGGATGCACACCACGACGCGCAAAATGTTATGTTGCGTAGATTGGCGCATCAAGTAAAGCAAATGCCGGATGATATCAGGAGATTTGCCAGGGAAGCCCTTCTCTCGGCGCAAGCGGCCAGAGAAATGGATGCCGTGAGTGAATTTGCCTCGCCCGTCTCGCTCTTTACCATTGCCCATGTTCTGGGGATACCTGTGGATGATCGAGAATTGTTGCGGAAGCTGGAGGTATGGTCTGATACATTTGGAGACGTGACCAGCGGCTATTTTCGCGGCGATATGAATGACATTAAGTACCTGGAAAGCTATTTCCACAAGCTTATCCAGGATAAGCGAAAAAATATTACTAATGACTTGCTAAGCGATTTTATTGCCGCAAAGGATATTTTTCCTGAAGAAGAAGATATAGTAGCGAATTGCATGATGGTCTTTGCCGCCGGGCGTATCACCACGAAGAAGCTATTAGGCAATGGGATTGACTGGCTAATGCAGCATTGGGGTGTATTTCAGGCAGAAGTGCGTAAAGAGCCACGGTTCGTGAAGACGCTGGGTGAAGAGCTGCTGCGTATTACCACGCCAACGCGCTATCTCATACGCGAGGCTGCTGAAGATATTGAGCTAGCGGAGGGTATGTCCGCGAAACAAGTGGTGCGGCGAGGCCAGAAGGTGATGGTCTTCTTGGAAGCCGCCAATTATGATCCCCACGTCTTTGCTCAGCCCATGGAGTTTGACGCACACCGTCGCCCGAATAAACATATCGCGTTTGGGTACGGTCCTCATCAATGCCCAGGAGCGACGTTAGCACGAATCGAGATACAGGTCGCGTTGGAAGAACTGTTCGCCGTCTCCGACCTGAGGGCAAAGCCTGGTAGCAGCCCTGTATGGAACTCGAACCCTAATCTCGGTGGCTATAGCGCGAACCCAGTCACATTCTCCACGCTCTCGTAGGAGCGACGCGCAAAGTAGAGAAAGGATAACGTATTTAGTATGATTGTGATCATGAATGCCTCATGCAGCGATAGTGACATCGAGAACGTCTTTGCCTTTCTACATAAGCATCATCTAGAGGGGCATCTTTCAAGAGGAATCGAACGGACTGTTATTGGAGTTTTAGGCTCCCCTGTTCCAGCAGGTTACGCGGGAATTGCAGGTAGTATTGACTCGACCATAGAAGATACGTTGATAGGCTTAGCTGGCGTTGAGGATGTGTTCCGTGTTTCCAAGCCATATAAACTTGCCAGCCGCGAGTTCCATCCTGAAAATACTGTGATCGAAATTTCCGCCGCCTGTGTAGACTCAGGCACAGTCAAAATCGGCGGGGAAGACGTTGTAATGATGGCTGGACCGTGTACGGTGGAAACCGAGGCCCAATTGATGACGGCAGCGCAAGCTGTGCGCGAGGCCGGGGCTGTTATTTTACGGGGTGGAGCCTTTAAGCCATCCACATCGCCCTACGGTTTTCGCGGCATGGGTGAGGAGGGGCTGAAGTTGTTGACGAAGGCGCGGGACGAGTTTGGTATGGCGATAGTGACGGAGGTGCTTACGCCCGCGGATGTCGCGCTTGTATCTGAATATGCTGATATTTTGCAGATTGGCACGCGGAACATGCAAAACTATATGCTCCTCGATGAAGTTGGTCGTGGTTCTAAGCCAATTATGTTAAAGCGTGGTATGTCCGCCACGTTAGAGGAGTGGTTACTGGCCGCGGAATATATATTAGCGCAAGGGAATCCTCATGTTATGCTGTGTGAGCGTGGAATCCGCACATTTGAGAAAGCCACACGAAACACCATGGATATTAGTGCGATCCCGCTCGTAAAGAAGCTTTCGCATTTACCAATTATCGCGGACCCCAGCCAGGGGACAGGCAGACGCGATATTGTTGGCGCGATGTCTTTAGCCGCGATTGCCAGTGGAGTCGATGGATTATTGATTGAAGTCCATCCTAATCCAGAAGAGGCCTTAAAGGATGGTGCGCAATCGTTGAGGATAGAGCAATTTCAAGACCTCATGCCTCAAGCGGTTATGGTAGCGCAGGCATGTAACCGCCAGTTTATTCGTCCCGCTCGCTACAGCAGCACCGCCGTATAAATTGATATGAGCAAGTAAGACTCTCACAAGTAGATAAAGCGTTTGCTGCGACCGCGCTCTCGCGTGGCCCGCCCCATTGCTGGTAGTGAAGTAGCTACCGGTAATGGGGTTTGACTGAATGAGTTAGTTGTCGTAACCACTCAGGTGATCGGGCCATGGCAATCTTGCATTACCAACCTTGATTGTTAGCGTTTATGAGAAACACCGTAAGATGCTTCCGGCATACAAATTGTTGCACGGACATACTCATGTCCGTGCAAATTGGAGAGGTATAGTTATGACGAGATCATACAAGCTTTTATGTCAATCATGTGATAAAACCTTTGAGGATGACGGATTTATGCTTGATTGTGACGGCGAACATCAGGCCTCTCTTCTAATCGCAGAATATGCCGCGGATACATTTACCGTAGATCGGCAACAGCCTGGCATGTATCGGTACCACTCCTGGCTTCCTATAGTCAAGAATATATCGGGATCGAGTGGGACCGTCACGTATCAAAGTAAGAGCCTGAGCCAGCTAACAGGCTTGCCCTTTCTCTGGATATCCTTTAACGGGTACTGGCCCGAGAAAGGAGTAAAACTAGAAACGACAACCTTTAAGGAATTGGAAGCATATACTGTTTTATCGCGCTTACCAGAAGGATTTGACGACGTACTGGTGGTATCCTCCGCGGGAAACACGGCGTCCGCGTTTGCCTATATATGTTCTCAGCAGAAGCAGCCCTGTTTAATTATATTGCCGGAGAGTGGACTAGCCAGGATGCAGTTTACAGAATCCCTGGACCCATGTGTAAAGATTGTGTGTTTAACTGGCAATGTGGACTATTATGACGCGATTGTACTTGCTAATCGGGTAGCTCAAAGGGAGGGCTTTGTGTTGGAGGGTGGAGTAAAGAACGTGGCTCGTCGGGCGGGTTTAGGTGTAACGATGCTGAATGCTGTTGAAACGATAGGAAGGTTACCAGATTACTATTTCCAGGCCGTGGGAAGTGGGGCTGGTGGAATCGCGGTCCACGAAATGGCGCGCTGCCTTATGAAAGACACACGCTTTGGCAATCGATATCCTCGCTTAATGTTGGGTCAGAACAAGCCCTTCGCGCCTATCTATCATTCCTGGAAGGCGAAGCGGAGCAGTTTAATAGAGCTTAGTAGTGATGAAGGCAAACGCCAGATTCAAAGCATTGTTTCGAAAGTACTTTCGAATCAGAAGCCACCATACGCTGTACGTGGTGGAGTGTTTGATGTGCTGGTAGAAAGCCAGGGCGATATGCTGGCGGCCAGTAATCAAGAAATACAGCAGGCCATGAACACTTTTTATACGGCTGAAGGAATTGATATCGATCCCGCCGCTGGAGTCGCGTTTGCCACGCTTTTGAGTGAACTACGGGCGAGTCATATAGATCGGGATGCCGTTGTCCTTTTAAACGTTACAGGTGGTGGGTGGGAACACAAACGCGCCCATTGCCGACTCATTCCCGCGTCGCCTGCCCTGAGAATCTGTGATAGCGAACTGGCCTCAGGCGACGTGATGGACAGGATAATGGGCCTCTTTTGAGATGTCTGTGTACCTGATATACGGCTCTCCCGCGGAAGTGGTGCTCAGCAAGAGCAGGATATGCAACCTCGTGTAAGACTAGTAGTCAGTCCAGTTTGTTATTGATGGCAGGATAGAGATCATGGAGCGTGTCACGAGCATCATTGCAGGTAAACCGCCAGGAAATGGTACAACGCTGAGCATTGCGCTCTACCTGCACGGCTGCGATGCGCTGACGTAACTCCTGCATAGTTTGCACACGATGCGAGAGACAGACACGAGCAAAAATACCAATCTCAATTTCCGCCATATGAAGCCAACTTGCATGTTTGGGTGTGGAGTGAAACTATGGAAGTATTGCGGCTGATGCCGAAGGTCTCGCAAATCTGCTGGTCCGTCCAGCCATCGGCCGCTTTGAGCAAGGCGTGCGCTCGAGTAAATGTTCTTGCATTGGCTTTGCCTGCATGGATGAACGTTTGCAGTGAAGCGCGATCTGAGTCCGTCAACACGACAGGGATGGGATGTTTCATCGCAAACTCCTGATTTTTCCATCAGTATCTCATCCCTGTCAATTCCAATTTGGACTAACTACTAGGCAATTTGTAACATTTTCCAACTATATCGTCAGAACTACCGTCAAAACCGAAAAACGCGAAGTTTTTACGTCGGTTTACCTCACATAAAAGCGCCTAGGAAGACAAAGGAACATGTACGATGGAGAGGCCAAAAAGGGTTGGGACCCAGGAAATGTCCGACCCGCCTCGGCTTATTTCTTGCTGACTCTATATCTAGCTTTGTAAGCCTATAAAGCGGCTTCAAGAAATTGTTTGCTGGAGTTTGTCTGATGGTTTCTTCTGTTGTTGATCGTTTTTGGTGTCTCAATTGGTGTCAGTTTTGGGTTCTTCAGTAGTGACTCTATTGAGAAGTGGCATGTAATGAGAAGTGGCATGTAAGCCGCATTTTGCGCGCATTTCGCTTCTACAATGCATTTTCACTTATCAGTTTGCGTTATTCCACACGAGAGGAAGGAGATGATCGACAAGCTCCCTTTGGGCATATTGGGCAACCAGAAGGTGCGGCGCGTCTCATTGCCTTTTTAGTGAGTGATGCTGCCGAGTGGATTACTGGACAAATCATCCATTCGCGTGGTGGTTTTTAAGAAAGCCTTGTTCTCGGATAAAGGACGACGGGATGAGTAGATCTCAGAAAGGCTCCTCTTTGGGAATGGGGTGCTCCGGGGTGGAGCTATTCTTCGAAAAGGGGAGATCTGGAGGCCGTCTTTGGGCCCAAAGACGGCTCTGGCGAATAAGCAGTGTGTTCTTTAGGTGTTGGCTTGCCGCTCGAGGAGAAACACCGGGATTTCGCGGGTGATTTTCTTCTGATACTCGCTATAGGGAGCAAACACCGCAACAGCCTTGGCAAAGGCTTCTTCCCGCTGCTTCCCTGTGAGCAATCGCGCAGTCGCTTGAAATGTTTCTTTCCCAACCTCAACAGTGACATCAGGATAAGCGAGCAAATTGTGGTACCATTGAGGATTTTTGGGGGCGCCTCCTGCGGAGGCAACGGCAATGTAATGGTCCCCATCGGCAACAGCCATTAAGGGATAAATACGGGTTTGACCTGATCTGGCGCCCTTGGTGGTCAGCAGGATCAAGGGCGCCCACCCTTGCACCTTGCCCCCATGGGCGCGGAACTCTTCGATCAATTGACGATTATAGGCCATCCACTCATGTTCGTTCATACTTTGATCTTCTCCTCTTGAACGCTTCAGCTGAGGAAAAAGAATCTTCTTCTCTTTCTCCGTTTTCTCTCGACACAATGTAAATCTTGAGATTGTGTTGTTGATTTTTGCATGATTATGCTGGTGATGGGTTATCTAAAAACCGTCCATTGTATGGACCTCGCTTGCGGAGTTTCCTGTATCATATGTTTGCCTTTGCGGGGCGGCGTGTTTTTAGGAGGTACTGTCCATACGGACGAGACCCGCAGGCAGAGTCGCGTAGATCTCTCCGGCCTTGGGATGAGCGTTATCGGCCATCATCGCTAAGACGAGAGGTCTCGTGTCTACCAGGGCCACACCTGCCTGGCTCAGACGGCTAATTGCCGCGACGGAGGGCGAGGGCGAAAAGAGGCCACAGGCATCGAGAACCACATATGTGTCGTAGCCTTCCGCCACGCTGGACAATGCAGGAATTTGGGCGCAGACCTCAAAACCAGTGCCTGCGATGATCACCTTCTTGCGCCCGGTCTTCATGATGGCCTCCTTGACGCGTGGTTCTTTCCAGGCATCGATGAGTGACCGGTCAATGATCGGCTGATTCGCAAAAATTTCACCCAGGAAAGCCACCTGTGGCCCATTAGAACCTGCAGCTAGAACGGTCGTCATGACTGCTGGCACTCCTAACATACGGCTGATGCGGGCTAGAGCAAGCAGGTTGGCTCGCGTCCGCTCCGGCTGGGAAACTCTGCTAAGCAAGCCCTCTTGCTGATCTATAATCAACAGCACCGCATTCTCCGGAGTAATCGGATCGAGAATAGCTCGTTTCGTTTCCGTAGACATCATCTATCTCTTCCTTTCTAATGTGCCTGACGTGAGCATCAGGCGAGGTGGTATCCACAAACTGGTGCAAATCTATTTCTCCCAGAGATCGATTTGCCAATTTAATTGTACGTCCAAGTATTAGAAGAAAAAAAGCAGTAAACGCTACCGCTCTAAATTCGTGGCAACGGTCGCCAGCAGGCGATGCAGGAGAACACGTTCAGCCTCAGTCAAGCCCTCGGTGAGCTGCTGCTCTAAATCGAGCCACATCTGCCAGGCGGGTTCACAGAGCGCGCGCCCTTGCTCAGTGAGATAGACCCGTGAAATGCGCGCATCATCGGGGTCAGCACGACGTTCCACCAGCCTGGCACGCTCCATACGTTGCACGACCTTCGTGATTGTGGAGAGGTCCAGGCAATTGCGGCTGGCCAGTTGTGATTGTGTCATGCCATCTTCTGATCGAAGAGAGAGCAGCAGCATTTCCTGACCAGGGTAGAGACCAACCCGCTTTAGCCATTCACTGCCGAGGCGGTGATGCGCCTTCTCAGCTCGCACCAATTGACCTCCAATCAGGTGCCCCACGAGTGTGAGATCCATCCTTCTTCCCCCTTCATTACTTGGATGTCCATATAATACACCAGGAGAAAGGAGGTGTCAAGGGTTTTCCGCCGACGCCCTTCCAGATCATTGTGCTGAATGTGTCGCAAACTCATTTAATCAATTTCATCAATGAAAACGTATTTATTTCTTCGCCATTGTGTAACCCAAGGCACGTCTTAGGACGTGTCCTTTTGGTGAGCAACTTGTCCCTTTGCCTTCCTTGTGGAAATATTTTCCCCTTCTTTCGCAAAGAAGGTTGTTGCTCTGATTTTATATCGCGCTGCGATGATTTTCTGGGGAGAGGTGCAAGAGGCTTCTCGGTGGAGAAAACGGAGGGGCGGAAAAGGATATCATCGCCAATGCGTCTGAGTGGCATGCGAAGAAAATTGCTGAGGTGAGAGATAAATTTCTCTCATGGGATCAGTGTTCTTTCTTCTGACGGTTACACTAAAGAAGGATGTTCATGGTAGGAACGTCATATCTTATGCAGTTTGCTTCTAAGAGTTAAGGGCGTATGATTCTTCATCTCGTGCTTGCGTCGCTTGGGTTTCCCTGGTGGCTACGTGTCAGCCACTATATCAATCTTCTCTTTCTTGGACTCCTGGTCCGGAGTGGTCTCCAGATTCTTGTATTAGCAAGCTCTGCGGCGCTCTTCCACAGGCGAAGTACCTGCTGATTGATATTTACTTTGTATCAGCGCGGAGCCCAATCCTATCCCCACGCGATGGAACTGGCTCAGCACCCGCAGACCATACTGGCATATGAAATGAATGGTGCTACCTTACCACTTAAGCATGAAGCGCCCCTGCGCTTCCGTGTGGAAACGCTCCTTGGCTACAAAATGGTGAAGTATATCCGCTCGATTGAATTTGTCAAGGAGTACAGCTATATCGGCGAAGGCCAGGGAGGGTTTCGCGAAGATGTCCAATTCTACGGAAGGGGAGCGGAAATATAAGGCGTTTTCCTCAAAGAGGGGAGAACGCTTAAGAGAGAAAGGATGAGTACTTTGTATGGCAGCAACTGTCAGTGATTTTTTATTGGAACGTCTCGCCGCCTGGGGGGTTAAGCGTATTTACGGCTATCCCGGTGATGGCATCAATGGAATCCTGGGTGGCCTGGAACGCCATCAAGAGCTTCTCGAGTTTATCCAGGTGCGTCATGAAGAGATGGCGGCCTTTATGGCAACGGCTCATAGTAAATTTACTGATGAGATCGGTGTGTGCCTGGCAACATCGGGACCTGGAGCTATTCACCTGCTCAATGGTCTCTATGACGCAAAGATGGATCATCGCCCGGTAGTGGCGATTGTCGGACAGGCAGCGCGTAGCGCCATTGGCGGCAACTATCAGCAAGAGGTCGACTTGCTCTCGCTCTTCAAAGATGTTGCTGGCGAATATGTGTATATGGCTTCCAGTCCTGTCCAGATACGCCACCTTGTTGATCGTGCGATGCGCACCGCGATCTCCGAACGCTGTGTCACCTGTATCATTATCCCAAAGGATGTCCAGGAATTGGATGCTGTTGAACAGCCGCCGCACACGCATAATACCATCCACACCGGTCTTGGCTATAGCGCGCCCAGAGTGCTCCCCACTGACGAGGATCTGCGACGCGCGGCTGAGATTCTGAATGCGGGGAAGAAAGTGGCGATGCTGGTTGGGGCTGGTGCCAAGCATGCGACGAATGAGGTCATCCAGATCGCGGACCTGCTGGGCTGTGGTGTGGCAAAAGCGCTGCTTGGGAAACAGGTGGTTCCCGATGATCTCCCCTTTGTGACTGGCTGTATCGGCCTTCTTGGCACGAAACCCAGCTGGGACATGATGATGGACTGCGATACCCTGTTCATGGTGGGGTCGAGCTTCCCCTATGCTGAGTTCTTGCCGAAGGAGGGACAGGCGCGGGGCGTGCAAATCGATATTGACCCCGCATGGTGAGTATTCGCTATCCCATGGAGGTCAATCTGATTGGCGATAGCACCGAGACCTTGCGGGCGCTCATCCCCCTCATCCAACGCAAGGCCGACCGTTCGTGGCGTCAGAAGATTGAAGCGAACTATCACGAGTGGTGGAAGGTGGTGGAGGCGCGCGCGAAAGAGAAGGCCGAGCCGCTCAATCCAGAGTATGTCTTCTGGGAACTGTCTCAGCGCTTGCCCGACGATTGTATTCTGACTGGTGATGCCGGGACCGCCACAAACTGGTATGGGCGTACCATCAAGATGCGCCGGGGCATGATGGGGTCTCTCTCAGGTAGCCTGGCAACGATGGGGGCGGCTGTCCCCTACGCGATTGCCGCCAAATTCGCCTACCCTGGTCGGACGGTGATCGCGCTAACAGGTGATGGAGCCATGCAGATGAATGGCCTCAATGAGATGATTACCGTGGCGAAGTACTGGAAGAAATGGCCCAATCCTCGCCTTATCTTCCTGGTCCTCAACAATCGCGATCTCAATCAGGTGACCTGGGAGATGCGCATTGAAGCGGGGAATCCCAAATTGGAGAGCACGCAGGACCTGCCCGATTTTCCCTATGCTCGCTTTGCCAATTCCCTTGGCTTGAAAGGCGTGCGTGTGGATAATCCCGACGACGTTGGGAAAGCCTGGGATGCGGCCCTGGCTTCTGACCGCCCGGTCATCTTTGAAGCCTATACCTCGGGGAATGTCCCGACTCTGCCACCGCACATCACGCTGGAGCAGGCCCAGCGGTATACAACCGCGCTCCTCAAGGGCGATCCAGAAGAAGAAGGCATCCTGATGGAATCAATCAAAGGGGTTGTTGCGGGTATCGTGCCGCATAAACACTAATAGGAGGCAGCATGGCAAGCACGAAATTTGGTGACAACGGGGTTGCCATTGAAGGGCTTGATGTCTCTGTCTATACGGTGCCTACCGACTCGCCTGAGTCGGATGGCACCTATAGGTGGGACAAGACAACAATCGTCATTGTCGAGGCACATGCTGGCGGGAAACGCGGTCTGGGCTATACCTACGCGGACCTGTCGACAGCCCGTCTGGTCAAAACGATGCTGGGTGAGGCCGTACAGGGTCAGAATGCTATGAATATTCCAGCGTGCTGGCGGGCGATGGTCGCAGCGATTCGTAATCTGGGACGACCTGGCATCGCATCAATGGCCATCTCGGCCGTGGATGCCGCGCTCTGGGACCTGAAGGCGCGTCTGCTGGGCCTTCCCCTGGTCTCATTGCTCGGTGCGGCACGCGCATCCGCACCCGTCTATGGGAGTGGCGGTTTTACCTCGTATTCGCGTGAGCAACTCCAGCGGCAACTCAGTGGCTGGGTTGCCCAAGGGATTCCCCGCATCAAGATGAAGATTGGGACACAGCCTGGGGCTGATCCCAAACGTGTGCGTGAGGCGCGTGAGGCGATAGGCCCAAACACTAAGCTCTTTGTCGATGCCAATGGAGCGTATAGCCGCAAGCAGGCCCTCGCGCTTGCCAAGATCTTTGCGGAGGAGTCGGGTGTGACATGGTTTGAGGAGCCGGTCTCGTCCGATGATCTGGAAGGCTTACGTCTCATTCGCGACCGTGCTCCGGCGGGCATGGAGATCGCGGCGGGGGAATATGGCTATGATCTGTGGTACTTTCATCGCATGTTGGAGGTGGGAGCCGTGGATGTGTTACAGGCCGACGCCACACGCTGCGCGGGCATTACCGGCTTCCTGCGTGCGGGGACACTGGTTGAAGCACGCTCCATGGACCTCTCGTCGCACTGTGGGCCCTCGCTGCATGTCCATGCTTGTTGTGCCGTCCCCAACTTCCGCCATATGGAGTACTTCCACGATCATGTGCGCATCGAGCATCTGTTCTTTGAGGGGGTGCTCACTCCCGTGCAAGGGGCCCTCCATCCCGACCTGACACGTCCAGGGATGGGCCTGGAGTTCAAGCGCGCCGATGTCGTGAAGTATGCCGTGTAGCATGGAAAAAGGAGCTTGCAACCTTGAGACGTATCGCGCTTCCCAATGTGAATAGGATCATGAGCAGGGACTGGCTGAACATCCGCAGCGAACCCATGAAGAGCATGGGCGTTGATGTTGTGGCTCTCGAGCAGAACCTGCGCGCGAAGGTGCGGGGCGAGGTCCGTTTTGATGCCGGCAGCTTGGCGCTCTATACTACCGATGCGTCCAACTACTCGTCAGTGGCGCAATCACGGGCTTGATGATGGCAGCCGTGTTGTGGAGGAAACCATGAAGAATACACATCCCTCGTTTGCGCCATCCAACGATTACCTGCCAATCGAAGATTACGCACTCATTGGTGACCTGCATACTGTCGCGCTTGTGGGGAAGAATGGCTCCTCAAGCCCAAAGGGCATTTGGGCAGGTGGATTACCGATTTCCTGCTTTCCTACTCGTGAAAAATGTTACTTTGCGTACCTGCTCAAGTGAGAGTTGCCAGAAGGTTCCTTGAATCTTTTTCTCTGCTCGTGTTTTGCCACTACCCCAGTTAGAATCACTGGCATAATCCAGATCAAAGATGCGCTCCCAACTTTTTAGCATCTGAGAATGATAGGGTTCCTGTAAGTACTGCCCTAGTTGTTCTATGAAGCCACTCCTTTGGTGTTTTGCATAAAAAGCCTCGTTTTCTCCTTCTGTATGGCAGAGATATCCGTAGTTGAGCGCTATTATCCAATCGTCTATGTCAGAGAGTAGGATCTGATCCTCAGCAATGTCAAATTCAATACGCACGCCTTTTGTGCCTGACTGCAAATGATAGGGGCCACGTAGATCTGGGCGGCGACGTTTCTCTCCATCGTATTGATACCAGGCCCATAAGGGGTATCGTTCTGGCTGTGGACGAGGGCCAATCTTCTTCTCCATTTGTTGAACCAGCCAGTTATAAGCAACTTTTATCTGCCATTCTGTTGGATCATCGAACTGAAGTAATTTAGTATCAGGCCCATAGAGAATACCATCTCGTTGCAGCATTTCCCAGACATGGAGGGATTGTATCGTCCAGACAATCATAAATAGTGTGCACCTCTTGAAGAGCAGAACGTGGCTGCTAGAAGAAGGAGTGATGCCCCATCAGCAGCCGCTGACGAGGAAAAACATAAAAGTTAAGGATCCTCACTGAGGGGGAAAAAGACCGAACCCACACCTGGGGCAGATGCTGTAGGTTCAGCTCAAGGTCACGCTCTGGCCTCCATTGCCGTGCAACGTCCGCTCTTGCTTGCTTTGTGCCTGCAGAGGAACTGAGTAGGTGGGGCGCAACGGAGCAGGAGTGTCCCTTGATTGGCCCCATGCTCGGCTCTTGCTGGCCGAAGCCGCATCTTGCAAGACATGTGCTTCCAGTTCCATCAGGCGCGTGTGTACTTCCTCTTCGATTTCCACAAAGGTGGCGGTGGGATGCGCTTGTCGCCACACTTTGATCCCCGCCAGGATCTCGACACTCTTTGCTTGCCAGGCGTGTTCGTCCATTGGTGCTCCTTCCCTTGCTTTCATCTTGCCGATGTCTTTATTGTAGCATGGAGCTTTTCCTGGACGCTGCCTCGCGCAAAAAAAACTTGCCGCGCCCCTAACTTTTGCTCCAAAAGATTCTCCGACAAGATTTAGCTGTCAACTTCGGCCTTTTCTCTGTTTTCTCCAATGAAGCAGAACGTGAGAATGGGAGGAACATGACCGAGAATGACTATTCTCGGTCGAGCATTCTCCAACAAGTTATGGACATGCCTGACAGTTTACCTCATTTCCCGAAACATTGCTTGAATATACTTAGCAAGTAGGTGACGAACTCACCGACGTTGGCATTGACAACATCTTCCTCCGCTCAGTATACTTCAATCAGTGATTGAATAAATTCTCGACGGAGCTGAAGATGAACACGGTGGCGCCCGTTGACCGCAAAGTGATGCGCGAGGTGAATCAGAATACCTTGCTGAACTTGGTTCGGATGCACGCTCCCATTTCGAGAACGCAACTGGTCACGCTCTCAGGTCTGAGTGTAGGGACAGTCGTGGGCATCACCACCGAGTTGATGGGGCAGCAACTGGTCATCGAGCGAGGAGTGGCAGCCTCCAGTCTGGGGAGAAAGGCGGGGCTCCTTCAAATTGATCCTCACGGTAGGTACGTCCTGGGCGTGGCTTTAATGGAGGCAGACGAAATTGTCGTCGTCCTGCTCAATCTTCTCGGAGAGATCATTTACAGTTGCAGCAAGCACGTCTCGGAGCTTGCCCTCAGTGCTATCATGCAGGCTGTAGAAGAAACTCTCAGCAAGAACGGCATTGAGCGGGAAAAGGTCCTTGGTCTGGGGTGCGGCTTGCCGGGCTTTGTTGATATGCAAACGGGCTATAGTATAAAAAATGGCATTCACAACTGGCATCATCTCGCGATTCATGAACCCCTGGAGCGTGCTCTACATCTTCCAGTCTTTATCGATAATGTTGTCAATTGTCTTGCCCATTACGAACACTTGTATGGAAAGCGCCAATCGTATCAACATCTTCTCGTGGTAACCCTCGGCCGTGGTGTCGGTCTGGCGATGGTTATTCGAGGCCAGGTGTACCGGGGAGCACGAGGCAGTGGGGCAGAGTTTGGGCATACGCTCTGCATTCCCGGGGGCAGACGCTGTGAGTGCGGCAATTATGGCTGTCTTGAAGCCTATCTCTCAGACCACGGGTTGCTCACCTCTTATCACGAATTGCGCCAGCAATACCCGGGTGATCCGAGCTTACCTGCTGGTTTATCATTGACCGAGATTCATGAACGCGCCGTGCAGGGTCATCCAGCGTTACGGCAACTTTTCCGCGAGGCTGGACAATTGCTCGGGCGCGGACTGGCAAATCTCATCAACTTGCTCAATCCCGAGTATATTTTGCTCACTGGGGCGTACGTCGCCCCCGACCATCTGCTTTTCGCCTCGCTCCAGGACACTATCAACGAACACACCTTCTCCGAACTGGCTCAACAGGTGCAAATCGTCATTGAACCGGAAACAGGAGACCGCTGGGCTCAGGGAGCCGGTTCCCTAGTACTCCACCATTTTTTCAAAGCCCCACTTCAGTCTGGTGTATAAAACGCCTGACCATTCAGTCTGCTCTCGAATTCCGTAAACAGCATCTCGTTTGGGCAATGATGCGGTCAAGATGTGTTGGAAAGGAGGAAAATACCCTGATTCTCGCCTGACACCATATGGTACCTGCAATGAAGCACATACTGTCTACAGGTGCACAGGATGTATTCCTGTAGAGCAACCAAAGGAGGGACTCTTTATGCCACGGTACATTGCTGTCATTCGTCGTGTGATTCCCATACTGGTTATACTCGCCTGTTGTGCCCTCTTCTTACCACTCACTTTCTTTTCCCATCCGGCTGTAGCGCATGCTTCTTCCAATGGATTGGGCCAGAAGCCATATATGGGTTGGAGTAGCTGGAGCCTGGAGTCAACGAATTATAGCGGCTACAATACCCCCTGGCTCACTGCCGATCACGTCAAATCCCAGGCCGATGTGTTGCATCAGCAACTCCAATCACATGGTTACCAGTACATAAACATCGACGCGGGCTGGTGGATGGATTTGAACTGGAAGGCTACGTTTGATGGCTATGGGCGGCCTTCCCCTTATCCTGGCCGCTTCCCTGCCGGCATCAGCGATGTAGCAAATTATGTCCACAATTATGGCTTAAAGTTGGGAATCTACTACGTTGCTGGCCTCGACCAGACCGTCTACAACCAGAATTATCCTATCTACGGCACCAGTTGCCACGCCCAGGATATCGCAATCAAGCCGTTACAGATGACGAACGGTTGGCGAGGAAACTATGCCATTGACTATAGCAATAGCTGCGCGCAGGCCTATATCAACTCCATCGCGAATCAGTTCGCCTCCTGGGGGGTGGATTTCCTCAAACTCGATGGGGTAACCCCTGGTTCTGGCATCTATGATCTGAGCACCGATAACCGGCCCGATGTGCAGGCGTGGTCACAGGCCCTGGTGCAGAGTGGACGTCCGATCTGGTTTGAGCTCTCCTGGGCCCTGGATCATCGCTATATCAGCTTCTGGCAGCAGCAGGCTAATGGTTGGCGCATTGACAATGATGTCGAATGCTATTGTGGGACGTTGGTGACGTGGGACAACTCGGTCAAAGCACGCTTCAACGATGTCGTTCCCTGGACGCAGAACGCTGGTCCGGGTGGGTGGAATGACCTTGACTCCCTTGACGTTGGCAGCGCAACACTGGATGGGATTTCCCAGGACGAGCGTCAAAGTTATATGACGCTGTGGGCAATCGAGGCGGCCCCGCTTTTCTCCGGCGATGATCTCACCAAGCTGGACAGCTATGGGCTCTCGTTATTGACGAATGATGAAGTCATTGCGGTTGATCAATCCGGTCATCCTGCCCGCCCGCTCTCACAGCTCAACAACCAGCAAGTATGGTACGCAGACAATGGCGATGGCACCTATACGGTGGCACTCTTCAATCTGGATAGCGGGAACGCCACCGTCACGGTGAACTGGAGTGACCTCGGGATAAGTGGCGCCCCTACGGTGCGTGACCTCTGGAGCCATACAAACCTGGGCGCGATAGCCGATCACTTTAGTGCTTCCTTAAACGGCCATGCTTCACGCCTGTTGAAGGTGACACCGGCAGGCGGAAACGCGGGCAAGATCTACGAAGCCGAAGCGCTTGCAAATACGCTCACTGGCAGCGCCTCTGTCGTCTCCTGCACGGCCTGTTCTGGCGGTCAAAAGATCGGCAACATTGGCAATGGCGCCTCCCTCACCTTCAACAGCATTTCCGTCAGTGCCAGTGGGACCTACCCCGTGACCATTTCGTATGTAGACGGAGATGCCGGGCGTTCAATGCAGCTCAGCGTCAATGGCGGCTCCGCAACCACGCAGAACTTCCATGGGACCAACGATAATAACTGGAATGCCGTACAAACTACCACAATTTTGGTGAACCTGAATACGGGGAACAACACGCTCCAGTTCTCCTCACCCTCCTCAGGCTGGAGTCCTGATCTTGATCGACTCATTGTCGGCAGCCTGATACCCGCTTCATATGAAGCCGAGGCAGCGGGCAATACACTGACCGGAAGCGCCTCCATCGTCTCCTGCTCGGCGTGCTCTGGCGGTCAGAAGGTCGGCAACATTGGCAACGGCGCCTCTCTCACCTTTAACAATGTCCAGGCCAGCACAACCGGCAGGACCACGTTGACGATCGCTTACATCGATGGCGATAGCGGACGTTCGGCGCAAATGAGCATTAATGGAGGTTCCGCCCTCACCATCAATTTCCACGGCACTAACAACAATAACTGGAACACAGTTCAGACACTGACGATGACCATAAGTTTGAATGCGGGAAGCAACACCATCAAGCTCTTCTCGGGTTCCAATTGGGCTCCGGACATCGACCGTGTCACGTTGGGCGGCAACACCATCACCGAGGCCGAGGCAGCGGGCAATACGCTGACTGGGAGCGCCTCCATCGTCTCCTGCCCGGCCTGCTCTGGCGGTCAGAAGGTCGGCAACATTGGTAACGGAGCCTCTCTCACGTTCAATCAAGTGCTGATCAGCAATACAGGGAATTACATTTTAACAATCCAGTATATCGATGGTGATAGCGGGCGTTCAGCCCAATTAAGTGTCAACAGTGGAACTGCAAGTACGCTCACCTTCCATGGCGCCAATGATAATAACTGGAATGCGGTGCAAACAACCAGTGTCGTAGTGAATCTCAATGCAGGCTACAATAGCATTCAATTCTCTAGCGGCTCTGGCTGGGCACCGGATATCGATTGTCTCACCATCAGCTAGCGCTTTTCTCTCTCTTTGGTGAGATAGCCTATGGCTAAAGGCCTGTCTTTTACCCACGTTTTACAAAGCGAGCTCGAGCACAGACTGTTTCCATTGAACTGGAGTTTCTTATAGTTGAAAATTCAAACCAATCGCTGACAATGTTATCATACATACACGCTTATCGACCATTCCCCTATGGAGGGGCGTACTTCAGCAGCCCGTGCAGCCTAAGGCGACGCGAGAATCGTGCCGTTGTCTCCTACAGCTACAAAGCGTGATCCCGACCAGACCACATTGATCAGGGCAGACACGGTACCAATGATTCGGGCTGTCCAGGTCTTCCCATCGGGCGAGGTGATAAGCGTGCCTTTGAACCCCACAGCGACAAACTGCGACCCCGACCAGGTTACGGCATCCAGTTGGCGCGGGGAGATAGAGGGTAAAGCAAGGGAGTGATCAGCCCAGGCGAGTCCATCGGATAAGGTGAGGATCACCCCTTTGCTTGCAGGTATACCGCACGAGCAGACACTTGCACTCTCATTGACGCCGTGTGTCACAGTCGGGTTTGAGACAGAGGATGTTCCAGCCCTCTTGCGTTTTGAGACGCGATTCTCCCTTGGCCTGTGTTCTGGTGCAACAGAAGGTTCAGGATGGGATGGGAGTCGCCGCCTTCTTGTCGGTGGTGCTTTGTGGCGTTCACCATCATCGTGGTGAAAACTTACGCTTTGCTTCTTGCTGAGGTCAACTCTGATGATCGGAGTCATACTTCGTGAGCATCTGCTGCAAGTCTTCGCGTACTTTCGCGCGCCACACTCGTGGCTCGATGAGCTCCGCCTCTGGCCCTAACCAGCGGAGGAGTTCCAGCACAATGGTAGCGTCAGACTCTCCAAAGGTCATCATGATCTGTCCATTTTCAAGCTGCTCAAAACGGGCATGGCGATAATACCAATCCTGTTGTAGCCGCTCGGCTTGCCTTGGGGAAAGCAGGATTTTCACAGGTGCTTGCTGGCTCCATTGCGTGATCGCGTCTTTCAGCCAACTTCTTCCCAACATCTCCCGTATATCAAACTCGTCGAGTGTCGTGCCTCCGTGCTTCAGCGGTCGGATATCGATGATCCGGTCGGAACGCCATGTCCAGGCTCCTGAGCGATTGGACGGCCTTCCAACGAGGTACCAGTGGTTGCGATCCCAGAAGAGGCCATATGGGGTTACCTGTATCTCATATCCCTGCTGCTTACGGCGAGAGGGATACTGGAACGCGACTTGTTTTCCCTCGAGGATGGCTTGAAAGAATATGCTGATGATATCGCTTTCATTCAAACCAGCGTTACCCTCTGGCTCCTTCTTGGTCGTAAAGCCAGTTTCGGGATGAAAGATATCCTCTGGTAACTGCTCAACGCCAATGACGTTTTCTGTCTTTGCCAGCACCGCGCGCAAGCGCTCAGGGAGTGCCGCAAGCAATTTCTTTTCTGCCATGAGCGCTTCAGTGGGGAAAGGAGTGACCCGCAGATTTTTTTGCAATGCCAGACCCAGCAAGACGGCAACGGCCTCGTTTTGAGTAAACATCAGCGGTGGCAGGAAGTACCCCTCTAGCAGTTGAAATCCACCCTCACGCCCTCGCTCGGCGTACAGTGGTACTCCAAGCAGACTCAGGGTTTCCAGGTCGCGGTAAACCGTGCGGGTTGAAATCGTAAAATGTCTTGCCAGTTCCGAAGCCGAGACGATCTGGCCGCTTCGCAAGAATAGCAACATCCCTAAGATGCGGTCGAAACGCTGCATATGTTCCGATGTCCTTTTCGCAAGCAATTATGACAGAGAATCTTCCCATTCTCACCTCTATGCTACAGGTAGAATTGGGATACGTCAACCTTCTTTCGTTGAGAAGAAATATGACAAGCAGATGGCAAATATTGCCTTGTATGATCTTACTAGACCAGCGAACTGGCCTGGTTCTGTCTTGATACAAAGGATGTTTGCTATGTGTGTGCCGCAAAATGACACATCAGCTCAGGAGACGATTCTCTCTGACGTTCAAGCAATCGCGCCCCGCAAAACATTGTGGCAGAATACCGGCTTCATAAAGTTTTGGACGGGCGAGAGCATCTCGCTCTTTGGTTCCCAGATCACGTTACTGGCTCTTCCGCTGGCGGCAGTCCTGGTGCTCAACGCAAATGCGGAACAGCTTGGATGGCTGCGGTTTTTAGAGACTGCTCCGTATCTTCTGTTTCCGCTTCTCTTTGGTGTGTGGGTGGACCGCCACCAGAAGCGTCCATTGATGATCGTTGCGAACGCGACGCGGGGAGTATTGATTGCGTTCGTCCCGCTACTCGCGTTTCTCCACCTCTTAAGCCTTGTGCCGCTGTATCTCATCTCGTTCATTGTCGGGATCTTTACCGTGTTGTATGATCTGTGCTGGCTCTCGTTTGTCCCTGCGCTGGTCTCGAAAGAGCATTTACTGGAGGCGAATAGTCGGGTTACAACCAGCGCCTCGGCGGCGGAGGTTGCGGGCCCTGGCTTGGCAGGGGGACTGGTCCAGCTTTTGACTGCGCCTCTCGCTCTCCTGCTCGACAGCCTGTCCTATATCGTTTCGGTCATTCTGCTTCTCAGTATTCGCCATCAGGAGCCTCTGCCTGAGGAGAAGCAGGAGACATCCCTTCTCATGGATATGAGAGAGGGCTTTCGATTTGTGTGGAGCAATACGTACATTCGTATTCTGGCATTTCAGGCGGGTGTCTGGAACTTTTGCTATGCTATCGTCGATATCGCGTTTTTGCTCTACGCGATCCATCAAATAGGTTTTACCCCTGGTGTCCTTGGGATCATCTACGCGGTAGGAGCGGTTGGCGGCATACTTGGATCCACTATTGCCAACACGCTGGCCAGGCGTTTCCCTCTAGGGCCGATGATATGCGCGACGTTCACATTGGGGAGCGTGCCCTTTCTCCTCCTTCCCGCTCTTACAGGTTCGCAAAAAGTACTTGCTACCATCTTTACCATGGTGTTCTTTCTGGTTCGCACCGCGTTGGGGATATACGCGGTACAGAGTACCAGCTTGCGGCAGGCTGTGACCCCGCCTGCTCTGATGGCTCGTATGAATGCGACACTGCGCCTAATTAGCTATGGTGGGGGAACACTTGGACCACTTGCTGCAGGCTTTCTTGGTACATGGATTGGTGCACGGGCAAGTCTATGGGTGGCGAGCATCGGCTTTCTCCTGGCTCTAGTGCCACTCTTTCTGTCTCCAGTACGCCGAATGCGTGTTTTCCCTCATGAATACGTGGTATGGTAGGAATTCATTCGGCCTGAAGGTACGTCAAGGAATCATTTCCTGTCCTACCACCGGTGCAGGATTGTGAGCGTGCTCTGTTCTGGAGCGGCAAAGAGCATATGTTGCCGCCAGCAGGAGGCGTGTGTGCCGTTATGACGATGTACTATGTGCAAGGAGAAAAGGCGTAATAGAATGAAAGGAACTGCTAGATGAGCGAGGACTTGGTGATCGGTATTGACGCCGGGACGGCTGGCATGCGCGCTGGCCTCTTTAATCTGCGAGGTCAGCCGCGCGGCTTTTGCGATCAGAGCTATCCCACGAGGTATCCACAGCCGGGCTGGGCGGAACAGCAGCCGTCCGACTGGTGGAGGGCGCTGGTTCAGGTGGTGCGTGGCTGCCTGGAAATTAGCCAGGCCAGGCCAGAGCAGGTCATCGGTCTGGCGGTCGATGCTCCATGCAATATTCTCTTCACCGATCAGAACGGCGAACCACTGAGCGCGAGCCTGATCTGGATGGATTTGCGTGCCACAGCCCAGGCTCAGATGCTGAGTATGACCGGCGATCCAGTGCTGCGCTATTGCGGCGGCGATGTGCCTGCCGAGTGGCCGGTTCCCAAGGCTCTCTGGCTCAAACAACAGCAGTTCAAATCCTGGGAGCAGGCTGCTTACCTGGTCGAACAAATGAGTTGGTTGACCCATCGCTTGACCGGCGTCCTGGCGATTCCGCTGAATAGCGCCGCCGCCAAGTGGCACTATCGCACCGCCGCCGACGCGGACTCTCCCACCGGCTGGCCAGAGCGCCTGCTAGTAGAGGTTGGTTTGGAGGATTTGCCTGAAAAAGTTCCCGGTCAACCACTTGCTATGGGCGCGAAGGCCGGCGAGCTGACGCGGCAGGCTGCCGGTGAACTGGGTTTGCCCGCAGGTATTGCTGTGGCTATGAGCGGAATTGATGCGCATGCCGGTATGCTTGGTTTGAATGTGCTAGCGCCGGGTAAGCTGGCGCTGATCACTGGTACTTCAACCTGCCAACTCGCGCAATCTGCTCGGCCAGTCTTCGACCACGGCCTGTGGGGACCATTTCAGGATGCGGTAATGACTGGAGAATGGACGCTGGAGGCGGGCCAGGCAAGCACCGGGGGTACCGTGCGCTGGCTGCTTGACACTCTGGGCGGCGCTCTACCAGTCGGCGAGGAGCGCTATGCTGCCGCCGATGCCGCCGCATCGGCGATCTCGCCCGGCGCGGAAGGGTTGGTTCTGCTGGACTTCTGGCAGGGCAGCCGCACGCCGATTAAAGATCCGCGTGCCAGGGGAACTATCTGGGGCCTGACGCCCGCTCATGGCCCCGGCCATCTTTTGCGCGCAGTCTACGAGGGCACCGCCTACGGCAATCGCCATATTCTCGATAAACTGAACGAATTGGGAGTAGCAACCCGGCAGATTGTGGCCTGCGGCGGAGGCACGCGTAGTTCGCTCTGGTTGCAAGTCCTGGCTGATGTCGCTGGCCTACCGATTACCCTGACTACGGTTCCTGATGCCGTCGCCCTCGGCAGTGCCATCTGCGCGGCGGTTGGCGCGGGCGCGTTCACCGATCTGCGTTCCGCCAGCCAGGCCATGGTTCATCCTGGACAGGTCGTTGAACCCAATCCCGGCGTGCGCGCCATCTATGACGAGGGCTATGCGCGCTACCGCGCAACCTACGCCGCGCTTGCACCTCTATTTCAGCAGGGATGATAGAATAGCGGTATCGCCCAAAATCAAGGGGAGAATTCGACAGTTATCAAAAATGTATGAAAACGAGGAAAATACTGCGCTAAAGCACTGACACTTACACATAAATCATGAAGGACGGAGAAGAGCGGCGAGATGAACGCCCTCCAAGACGTCCATGACCCGCATCCATCCAGAGGATTGTGTCACAAAGAGTACGCTCCCATACATCCTCAATGAACGCAAACACCTGCGCATGATGACCCGCTTGCGCATCTGGAGTCGATCAAGCGAAAGCTTCGCGCGGGAGTGGGATCGAGGCGGGCGTTGCGACTGGTTACCCGAGCTTTCGATACCTGGCTGGGGTCTTGCCGACTTCTCGCTTGAAGGCTTTGTGAAAGGCTACTGCCGATTCATAGCCGAGAAGCTCTGCGATCTTTTCTATCTCGACGTTGTCCTTGAGCAAGCGGGTTGCTCTGCTCATGCGCCAACGAGTGAGATACGTGATAGGGGGCTCACCCACAAGACGGGTAAAGCGAGCGGAGAAGACTGAGCGGGAGAGGGCCACTGCCTCTGCCAGTTCCTCGACCGTCCACCTCTGTTCGGGCGATTGATGAATCAGGCCAAGTGCTGTGTTGATAGACGGATCGCGGAGCGCCGCTACCCATCCGGGCGTCGATGCCGCTTGTTGCTCAACCCAGACCCGGATTATGTGAATAAAGAGCAGTTCGGTTAATCGCCTAAGCATCACCTGCGCGCCCAGTCGAGGCGTGGTCGCTTCACGTGCGATCAACTGCACAATCTCGGTGAAGCCCTGCACCGTGCGGCCCTGTTCTGCGGGAATATGAATCACTTGTGGCAAGCTGTGGAGCAAGGGAAAAGTGCCGGGATGCTCCACATGGAACGCGCCACAGAGGACACTCATCTTTGACTCATCGGACGCACCTACAAAGCCCTGATACTCGCGTTGCTCGTCATAGTTCACATGCAGGACTTGCGTCAGAGGTGAAGTCAGTTCGTCACAGATCGAGTGCGCGTGCCCGAAAGGGAAGAGCAGGACAGCTCCCTCTTCGACTCGCAGAGGCGTAGGGTCCCCTTTGAAAGAGAGATAGCCACTCCCAGAGCCGAGCAAGTGAAAGATCATATCTTGACTGGCCGCAAAGTCATAGCGCCAGGGAGGCGTAAGCTCCCTGCGCGCAGAGATCCACCCTTTCAATTCGAGTACACCCAGTACATCGGTGAGCACATCCATGCCATTCTCCTCTTTTGAGACGATCAGACAATTATTCAAGACAATTTAGCATAGATTGCCTCAGCGTTCAAGGGTATACTCTGCCTATCGAGAAGATCACTTGACCTCGCAATAGTCGCTACCTTTGGGATCTGATCATGAGACCGCGGCTCAGCGTAGAGGAAACAGTGACCTAGTTACTTCTTCAAGAGTAGAGCGAAGCAGGGGAGCATGGTTCACATGAGAGGGCGAATCACAGAGGCACTTCTCTCTTCCTAGACCATGCGAACCCTGCTGGCGAGGAGGATATCATGATTCTTGTTACAGGTGCAAATGGCCTGGCCGGTTCTGCTGTCATTCGTGAGTTCGCACGAGTGCACGCCCCTGTCAGGGCGCTCGTCAGAAGTCGTACGAAGGCACAGGCATTAGAGGCATTCCCCACGGTAGAACTTGTGGAAGGTGACATGCTGCGCCCTGAGACGCTCGCAAACGCGCTCTCTGGGGTAGACCGCGTTTTGCTGATCTCCTCTCCCAACCAGCAGATGGTGGAGACTCAATGTACGTTCATCGATGCCGCCAAAAAGGCGGGCGTTCGCCATATGGTCAAGCTTTCCGGCGTGACGACGTCATTGGATTCGCCCTTTCTCTTTTCGCGGATGCACGCAGAAATCGGGCGCTATCTCGAACGCTCCGAGCTTGCCTGGACCTACTTGCGTCCCAGCCAATTCATGACGGAGTATTTGCGGGAAGTGCCCACCATCGTCACCGAACGTGCGTTTTTCCTTCCTTTCGAGGATGCAAAGCTCACCCCCGTGGATCTGGAGGACATCGCGAAAGCCGCTTTTGCGCTGCTGACCACACCAGGGCATGAGAGCAAGACCTATATGATGTCGGGTCCAGAAGCACTGAGCATGACAGAGATTGCCGAACAGATCTCCCTTGCCATTGGCAAGACTATACGGTATGTCAACGTCTCTCCGGAAGAAAGGAAGCGAGCACAGCTCGCGGCAGGCATTCCCGCCTATGTCGTAGACGCGCTCGATGTGCAGTCAAGATTGCGTCGGGAGGGCAATGGTGAAGAAGTGGTGCATCCTGAGACGCACATCGCGTTGGGCATTCGTCCCACCACCTTCGCCGAGTTTGCGCGTCGCCATGCCACCGATTTTCGCAGGGAATCGGACCGCTTCGAAGGAGCGTAGGGAATGGCTCAAAAAGAGGGCTTTTCGGAATTTGACGTGGTTGAGCCGTGAAGTCGGGGCCATAGACGCTTGATCGAGCATCAGGCTGCTGGAACGACCTTGCTTTCTGGATCGAGGCTCGTTCAGACTGCGTTGCATGGGGTGCTCTGTCAGAGCACCCGGCTCGGTCTGACGCTCGTCTCAAGCGAGAGGAGCGAGGCTCCAGGAGAGAAAGAGATAATAAGCCCATACATGTTTTTTTACGAAAGGATACCAGGAGGTTCAAAAGGAGTTTGCTATGAATGAATCAAGTCAGACACGGCGTTTACGGGACAAGAATGTGGTCGTCATCGGAGGCAGCAGGGGGCTGGGGCGCAGCATTGTGGCTGCGGTGTATGCTGAGGGCGCGCAGGTGCTTGCCGTTGCGCGAAAAGCCGAGCCGCTCAAGCAACTTGCCGCGGCATTTCCGGGTGTACAGGTCCTCGCGCTGGACGCGACGGAGGAGGGTGCTCCTGCAAAGGTGTTTGAGACGCTTGCGCCAGATGTCCTCATCATTTGCGCGGGTGCTATCCCTCATATGGCACCCCTGGTGGAGCAAACATGGGAGCACTTTTCCCGCAACTGGAATAGCGATGTGAAGCTGTCCTTGCTCTTCTCTCAGGCCGCCTTGACCTCACCACTGCCTGCGGGGATGACCGTGATCCTCATTTCCAGCGGCGCGGCCATGGGGGATTCGCCGCTTTCAGGCGGCTATGCAGGAGCCAAGCGCATGCAGATGTTTCTGGCGAAGTATGCTCAGAAGGAAGCCGATCGCTTGCATCCTGGTTTGTGGTTCCTGGCGCTGGTGCCCGCAGGGATGATGCCTACGACCGAGCTGGGAAGAGTGGGGGTCGAAGCCTACGCTTTCTCTCTGGGCATTTCACCGGCCGACTTTATCGAAAACATGAGAGCGGCGCCGACAACAGAGGACGTCGCCCGTGCGGTTGTCGAGTGTGCAAGCGATCCGCAAGAGAGAGCAGGAAAGGCGTTTCTGGTTTCTGGTGCAGGGGTCAAACCGGTATCGTAAGTCCGCTCCAACCACTTCTCGAATCTTGCTCTTGTTTCTGATATCCCTGGAAAAACGCAACTTTGGAGTTGCCCATCGCGGGTTTTTCTGGTACACTCTCTAATAGGCAACCCTCGGGTTGCCTATGTAAAAAAGACTGCGCATTTTGCGTTACCTGAGAGGAGACCCAATGACTCTTTCTGATCGTATCGAACGAACCATGCTTTTGCCCGTCCCGCGTGAGCGTGTCTGGGATGCCGTCACGAAACCAGAACAGCTTGCCCGTTGGTTTGGGGTGGTGAGTGACATGGATTTTCGCGTAGGTGGTGCCATCCAATTTACCTGGGAAAATGAACCATGCCCCTATCCTGGCGTGATCGAGGTCATTGAGCCAGAGCAGCGTTTTGCCTTTCGTTGGCCTTCCTATGCTGTTAGCCATCCCAGGCTCACGTTTGCCACCGCACCCAGTACGTTGGTGGAAATTACCCTGGAAGAACGAACCGAAGGGACCCTCTTGACGCTGGTCGAGTCGGGGTTTGCTTCCCTGCCTCAGCCTGTTCCAGCAAAGGAAGCCTATCGCGACAACTCTGATGGCTGGCAAGAGTGCCTGAACGGGTTGCATGCCTACCTCCAGAGCCAGGAAGTCGTATAGTCCTGGCCCGAAGGTGCTTACTTGTTGAAGGTGATGCGGAAGAGCATCTCGCCCAGAGGAGAGGAGAAACAGGTGATGAGCGATTCACAGACGCAGCGAGTCTTTCTGGCTCTGGCTGATCCCACGCGTCGTCTCTTGCTTCAACAATTATGCGAAGAAGGCTCAGGGACAGCAGCGAGCTTTGCCACCCGTTTGCCCATCACGCGTCAAGCAATCATCAAGCACCTGGTGACCTTAGAGCAGGCTGGTCTCGTGACGGCCTGCGAGACGGGTCGGGAGCGGCGGTATGTGCCACGGCCAGAGGCATTGCAGGCCGTCACGACCTGGATTGGGGCCATTGAAGCCCAATGGGATCAGCGTCTTGCTGCTCTGCGGAGCTATCTGCTTGAGGAACCAGGCACATCCTCCGCGCAGGAGCAAGAAACCAATGCCAGAGCGAATACCCAAAAGGAGATGTCGTAATGGAACATTGCTCAATCAGCTTGTTGCAAGCTTTTCGGGCAGGGAAGAACCCTTATTTTACAATACACCATTATCACAGGATGACAACATAGAACGATCTCAATTGCATTTGGAAGAGAGCAAGGTCAGAGAAGTTTTTTTCTTTCTCTGCCAAGAGAATAGATCTCGTTGTAACTTGCAAGGAGAGAACCATGAGTCATCCCGCATTCAAGAGGAATAGGAAAGAAGGAGTACAAATCATTATGAACATCACAGGCAAAACAATTTTGATAACAGGCACCAATCGCGGCCTTGGGAAGGCACTGGTTGAGGAAGCCTTGAGGAGAGGCGCGAAGCGGGTGTATGCCGGTGCGCGTGTACCAATGGAACATTTAGATAAGTGCGTCACGCCTTTGACCCTGGATATAACGAATGCGGCCCAGATTCAGGAAGCGATCGAGAAGGTCAAATCCCTTGATATCCTCATCAACAATGCCAGTATTGCGCTTTCTGACGACTTGAGCGATCGGACCGCGATCGAACAGCATCTCGCCGTCGTCTTCTTCGGCACATATGACATGACCCAGGCCTTCCTTCCGCTCCTCACTCGTTCTCAGGGAGCCATCGTCAATGTCCTATCCGTGGCAGCCTTGGCCGCCTTGCCGGTCGTTCCGCCTTACTCAATCGCAAAGGCAGCCGCGTTCAACCTGACACAATCACTACGCGCTTTGTTGGCTGGACAGGGCGTAAGCGTTCAAGCCGTCCTACCTGGACCCATAGATACCGAAATGTCCCGATCTCTGGACATACCGAAGGCCTCTCCAGAGTCCGTCGCGCGAGCTATCTTCGACGGAGTGGAGAAGGGAGAGGAAGAAATCTTTCCCGACCCCATGTCTGGGTCCTTGGCAGAAAGCTGGCGTAGCGGTGCGGTCAAGGAGCTTGAGCGCCAGAATGCGACCCTCGTAGCTGTAGAGGAGCACAAGTCATGAGCAAATTGCCAGCCACCCGGCGAGACTACGAGAGCATTCATCGTACAGCCCTGACACTCTGTATCATTGGTGAGACCGATGAGCGGACCAGGGCTCTGATCCCAGGATGGGCGGGTGCCGTGTTCCCTGGAGATGTTGGGGCATATGCCCTCATTGGCACCTTGGAGACCATTCGCCAGCGTCTAGCAGCCTATGAGGCTGCTGGTGTCCAGGAACTCGTGATCTGTCTCCCTGATGCAACGCATCTGCATTCGGTTCGCCACTTCGCTCGAGCTTTCATCATGTAGAGTAGACGTATTGAGATACGGTTGTATGCTCGTTTTGCGATGAGCAGCGTTTTTCGGTATCAGAAATGAAACGTTGATCCGGGGGCATGGTTCAGAACAGGCCCCTGGAGAGCCCGGGGCATTGTTTCTGAACAGAAGACAGACACGAACAAGAGAAGGCAAGGACATGAAAAACAATTCAGACGACATAAAAAATCATCTCATTGTTTCACACGAGGAATGGCTTTCCGCACGAAAAGCTCTGCTTGCCAGAGAAAAGGAGCTCACCCGGTTGCGGGACGAATTGAGCCGGCAGCGGCGTGCCATTCCCTGGGAAAAGGTGGACAAACGGTATGTCTTTGAGGGACCGGACGGCCAGCAGACCCTGGCCGACCTCTTTGAACAAAGGAGCCAGTTGATTGTCTATCACTTTATGTTTGCTCCCGAATGGGATGAAGGGTGCAAGAGCTGCTCGTTCTGGGCCGACTCGTTCAATGGCAGTGTGGGGCACCTCAAGCAGCGGGACGTGAGCTTTGTGGCCATTTCCAGGGCACCTCTGACCAAAATCGAGCCGTTCAAACAGAGAATGGGATGGAGCTTCAAATGGGTTTCCTCATTCCACAACGATTTCAACTACGACTATCAGGCGTCATTTACCTCGGAGGAAGCCAGCAGTGGGACGGCGTTCTACAACTATGTGAAAACGAATCCCGGCTCCCTGGATCGTGAGGGGGCCAGCGTGTTCTACAAAGACGAGAGCGGCGCGATCTTTCACACCTACTCGTGCCACGCGCGGGGAATCGATATGCTGAACGCTGCTTACAACTATCTCGATCTGGTTCCGAAAGGGCGAGATGAGGAGAGCCTGGAATTCACACAGGCCTGGGTTCGATACCACGACAGATACAAGAGCTGAACACACAGACACTGGTTTGGGAGCTGCCGCGCCCTTATGTTCATACACAAATGATTCCTGATTCCATTTTTAAAGTGCATTAAGGTGCGACAGCGTTCCTTGAGGAAGGAGAATATGAGATTACAACGAGAACGTACTGTTATCCTCACGCTGCTGGCCCTGGTTGTTGCATCGTGGGCGATCCTGATCTGGCAGTCCTGGACAACACAGGGGATGGACGGTGGTTTGACCATGGGCATGGAGGCCGCGCCATTCCTGGCGATCTGGGTCGTGATGATGGCAGCCATGATGGTTCCTTCTGCTCTTCCCGTGATCCTGGCCGTTGCACGAGTCCAGCGTGACATGGGAAGCGAGAGAGCCGCCTTTGCGCCCCTGTGGGTCTTCGTTGGCGCGTACTTGCTGGTCTGGACTCTCTTCGGAGGGCTCGCGTATCTCGGCGCTCTCGTCGCATCAGATCTGGCCCAGCAGGTTCCCTGGATCATGATGAACGCAGCCCGCATCGGTGGTGGCATCCTCGTACTGGCTGGAATCTACCAGATGACATCCCTCAAGCGTGACTGCCTGGCGAAATGCCGCGTACCTCAGGATTTCATCCTCGGGAAAGGATACTCCGCCTCTTTTCGGATGGGGTTGAAGTATGGCATCTATTGCCTGGTAAGTTACTGGTTGCTCTTCGTCCTTCTTTTCCCCCTGGGGATCATGAACATCGCAGCCATGATGGGGCTTTCGATCCTGATCTTCGCGGAAAAATGCTTTCCGTTGGGAGCGCGCATCGCCCAATTCACGGCGCTGGCCTTGATTCTCTATGGCATGCTCGTGATCATTTTGCCCGCTATGCTTCTTATGAATGGAGCAGGGATGTAATGTTTGTACGCAATGTCGAGAGGATAATGGCGCGTGACTGGAGCACCTACCTCTCTGCTCCGATTTTCAGATACAAACGTATACTTGCATGCGTTTGTATCTGAAAATCGGAGCAGAAGCCCTTTTTCCACTCCAGGTAAATCCAGCCTCCAAAATCCAAAAAAAGAGGCTTCTATAGCCTCCGTTGAGAACAGGCGGCGTCCCCACCCCCGCTTTTTGAGCAAATGGGATATGCACCATCTCGTTGCGCAACCTATGGGACATAGAGGGTCTCCTTGAGGGATTGGAGTTTGTTCTTCCTTCTCAAAGAGGCACTTTTTTCTAGTTCGCTACAGGCGAGCAGTTCATTGTCCATCGCGCGTAATTTGAGGCAGCGGATCAAAACGGAAGACGGGACAGCGTGGCGCTGCCGCTGCGAAGGTTTCTGGATCACCGGGCAAGCTGAGCAGCTTTTCGAAGTATTTAACACCATGTGGAACCTGGCGGGGAAATTCGCCCAAAATAGGCCCTCGCTCTTCGACAGGTAGTTCGACCACAGCCACCTTCTCTTTCTTCCAGCCACGTCGCAGCGTCCCCCATCCAACTTTGCGGGCATTCTTCACCCACTGCGTCTCAAAGCCAGTGACCACGTAACGCTGGCCATTCACGTGCAACACCGAGACTGGTGTGCTGCGCATTTTCCCGGTCTTGCGGCCCGGTATGGAAAGGATATACCAGGTCCCAAAGCCAATCCCAAGATGGTTGAGGGCAATAATCAAGCGATTCATAACTTTGAGCCATTGAGGTAAGGTAGGTTGAGTGGACATTTGCGCTCCTTTCATGACAGTGTGGATGTTTCGCCAGAGATCTCACCCGCGGTGATGCGCTTCTTCAGTTGTTGTGCCCATGCTCGCTCGAGCTCCCACTGCTCTTCCACTGTCGCCATCAGATCGAGTGCCGTCGTACTTAACCACTTGCTTGACGTATCGCGCTTCATGGAATTTCCTTTCATGTCCTCCGCTTCCTCACGCATATAGTGTGCGGCTGTCTGGCAGTAATAGAGGTAGTGATCTACCAGGAAGAGCTGATCCTTGGGTTGCAGAAACTCCAGGTGCAGCGCTTTCAGACGGAAAATGCGCTGATAGTTCCCAGGATTTGATGTGGTATCCATCATGAGTTGGAAAAAGCGCTCCCTGCCCGCAACAGTAATGGCGAAGACTCGCGCCGATCGCGTGGGCGGGAATGGCACCAGCGCTGGATCTCCCGGCTCAATCATCCCTCGACTTTCTAACTTTGTCAGCAGTCCTGAGAGCGATCCCCGACTGATCTTCTCCCAGGGTCCCATGATACTGTTGGTGATATCTGCAATGAAGTAGGCGTGTAAAGGCCACCTCATTAACAAAGCCAGCACAAGCAATTCATACATGTCATCCTCTTGTTTCTATTAGAACGTTCTATTAGAACTAATAAGATGAGCATATCTCAAAGACGGTTCTCTGTCAAGGGAAAATTGCCGCCCAATACTCAGTCGAGATCTCTACTTCGTGGAAGCTTTCTGTTCTGAATGGACTGCTTCTCTGACTCAGTATCAGGGTCTCGCGCCATAATTTGTTGCCGCGCATCTACAAGTAGACATCTGGCAAAAAGCCCCAGTTTAATAAGCCCTTCTGGGTGGAAAGGGACGGAGAAATCGAAGGTAGTCGACCTAGCACGTGCGGCGTGCGGAAAGCTGCGCCTGTGCCAACCTCCATCTTCAGATGAATATCTAGTTGCTGGGGATTGTCGATAATCCCGTCAGTGTTAACGTAGAAGGCATGGGCCTCTCGGTATTTGTCGGTATTTTGAAATGCACTCGACCCTACTATGAGCTTCCCACTGTGTGTATCACCCAACACAGTGCCATCTTTTGTTGAGACCACGATGTGCAGAACTGACACCTGATTGTGATCCGGGACACTGTTTTCATTCGCGAGGACCGTATGACCATCAGCGGCGATCAGGGTATTGCCGATAATCATACCAACTCGCAATCTGTGGTAAAATCAGAGAGGAAAAATGTCAAACCAGCCCTTGAAGCTCGCTGATGAAATAGACAATGTGGGGGTCACCCTTTCATTGGAAAGGGTGAATGTTTGTGCAGTTGTCTCAATGCGGCAGCTAACTCCTCACATTTCCTCCTATCTTGGTCTGAACCACACTTGCTCACTTCCTCTGTATTTGCTGCGACCAATACCTTTAGAAATTCCTCTGTATTTGCTGCGACCAATACCTTTAGAAATTGACATGTCAAGTGCCGGTATGTATCCCTTCTGTCTTGATCACAGATGTTACCATCTCTCAATTTGTTGAGAAGGAGAAAAGAAGTCATGTGTTATGATGACAGCGCTCGCCCTCCGTTGCCAGCAAGGGCCACTGGAAAGGCGCATGGTGAAGATATCGTCTTGACCGCTGCTGATGGCAATCATTTTGCTGCCTATTTTGCTCGTCCTGAAGCACCGGCAAAAGGTCAGGTGCTCATTTATCCTGATGTTCGTGGTTTGCATCAGTTTTACAAAGAATTGGCTCTGCGTTTCGCCGAGATTGGTCTCCCGGCTCTTGCCCTTGATTATTTTGGACGTACAGCAGGGGTAACCTCACGTCATGAAGGGTTTGAATGGATGCCACACATCCAATACATGCAACTGGAAACCTTCTTCTTGGATGTGAGGGCTGCGCTTGACTATTTACGCGAACAAGGGAACAAGGGAGAAGCGACCTTCCCGGTTGGCTTTTGCATAGGTGGGGCCTTCTCATTCTTGTCTGGTACGCAGCAAGCATTTGAGCTTGCTGGGGTGATTTCCTTCTATGGGGGTCTGCCGAAGGTCTTTCCTGAAGCAGGAGCCATGTTGGATCAGGTCGAGAACATAACGTGTCCCGTACTTGGCCTGTTTGGAAGCGCGGATCAGAACATTCCAGTAGAAACTGTGCGAACGCTCGAAGCGAGGCTCGGCGCAAGGGACCTGGAGAATCACATCATCGTGTATGAGGGTGCTCCTCATGGCTTCTTTGATCAACTTGCCAGCGAGTATGCAGCCATTTCTGCGGATGCCTGGAAGCAGATTCAGAACTTTATCGCAGCCCATCACTAAGGCTTTGATCACGAGAGACGGGATGTTGCTGATGAAGACTGCTCCCATGAGATTGAGAGCAGTCTTCGTCAGAGAGAAGAGCGCCAATGACGTGTTGCGCCACGCACATCTTCTCGTTGCGCATAAGGTGTCCGATAACGTTCCTGAGTATACTGTATCACGTAGAAGTATTGGAGGTGAACATGCCAACGCGCGCAGAAATTCGCGATGCCCTTCGTCGTTCACACGAGCAACTCTTCACTCACTTCCGGGCATTGACACCCGAAGAGTTGGAGTGCCCGTGTACAGAGAATGAGTTCCCTGGTAGCCCGCCCTGGCGGCCTAAAGATCATCTTGCGCATCTCGCGTTTATCGAGCGACAGTTTCAAGGGATGATCCGTCGAACTATCGAGGGGGACCCAGACCCACTTGGCTTTAACACCAGAATAGGCACAACGAAGCGGGACGAAGTGCTTGCCTGGGTTCATCGACAGAACCAGGCTTACGCCAAAGAACACGCTGATGACAGCCTGGAAGAGATCTTCGCCGACCTGTCTGCCACACGCCAGCAAAGCCTGGAACTGCTTGAGCAACTCACCGACGAGCAGCTTGCACAGCCCGTCCCTGGGGCCCCCTGGGCCGATGGAACCATTGGCGGAGTGTTGATTACCAATGCCACTCATGCAACCATACATACCTCCTGGACTGAGGAAGGACTCCACCGGCAGGCAGAACAAGGGACACGTGGGCTGAACAGGAGTTCCATTTCAGAATAGCTTGACCAGTTTGCTTGCCCAGGTTCTTTCCCTTTGAGCATCCAGTCACTAGACCCCATAGCTCCAGACATAACAGGAGTACATGGCTGGCGGAAACAATATCCTACCCCCGTGATCGTCTTCGAGTTTGAGGCGCAGGGTATGCAGGTAGACACGGATATAGTCGACTTCCTTATGATACCCTGCGCCCCAGACGGCATGGAGCAATGACTGATGGGTGAGTACCTTCCTCCCTTCACTCATGAGGGTAAGCAGCAAGGTACACTCGATGTGCGTCAAACGCAGCATTTGTTCTTCCATTGAACTGGATTCCTTTCTAAGGACCATAGAGAGATAAGCAGGCTACGTCTCATATATGCGGGGTAGCTACATCTGTCTCAGATAAGCAGAAGTGTTCCGGGGCATCCCTGGAACACTTCTGCTGTTTTATGCAGTTTATAGTAAATAAGGCGAAAGACGTATGCTATTGATGATCCTTGTGTTGCTTCTGCCTTTCTTTCAATCGTTCATGGTCATGTAAACAACCTTGATAATTCTTGGAAAGACTAGAAGTTGAGGACAACTGTTCCCTGCGTGAGAAAGGTCAGCAGTGTTTTTTCATCGACAACCGTTGCGCCCGCGACGAGAGGCCGTTTGCCAAGATCCATCTGCTGGACGTGGAACGAAGAAATCCAAAGCTGACCGCCAGCGTTTTGAAAATGGCGAAACAGTTCCACCGCCGAGAGCTTGTAAAGCATTTTCATTTCGCGCTCACGTTGTTCAAATTCGCCTGCCCTGGCAAGTTCTGCCCAGCGTCCATCCACGTAGAGGACGGTTCGTTTGTTCAGATCGACTGCCGCTACGGCCATTTTTAAAACCCTGACTAGCGCATTGGTCGTAGTCGCCTCAGTAAGCATCAGACAAATATTCTCTGCCATTTGAAAAAATCTCCTTTGTTTTAGTGTTCTTTACCAGAAGGTTCTTGCCTACCCAGGGGTGTTCCTTCGTCTCATGATTCTTCATTGATGAAAAGGCAACTGTTCCTTTTCATGGCACGATTGTAGCTTATGATCTTTTTCATACACAGTGTATTTTGCACAGTAAACGGGTAAGATAGCTCATATTGGCGCATTTTGTTGGTCTCCTGAAGCGCTCTTATACATCTGTATACTTTGGATGCCTCTTGCAGACTCTATGTGGGGAGCCATGTGTCTACGAGTTCTTCTACATAGGCTTGAAAGGGGCCAAAATGGGAGAAATGGTAACAAGCGCGAAGAGTCAGTTCCTCGAGATCAGATGGTCGCGTCCTCTGCCAGATGGGGCAATCCCTTCGAGTGTGACCATCTCCAAAGATTGTGCCAATCGCTACTTCATCAGCATCCTGGTTGAGGATGAGATTGAGCACTTGCCCTGCATCGAGACCTCGATACTTTCGGGCGGTTTTTGAGAATTACCCTCTCAGACGCCTGATTTTTGAACGTTTGGGCTACGATCAATCCGCACTTTGACCAAAGAAGCTGGGTCTTAACCTCAAGCAGTATTGTCGAGTGGGGAATGAGCACTATTTTAAGGGCATTTTTGGCCGCAAGTGGGGAATACCATTTTTATGCCCAAAAATTTAAGTGAACGGTCAGAATCTAAGATTTGGTCTCATATTTTGGCTTGCATGTTGTGCAGGTTCGCATAGACGCCATTCAGGGCGATGAGTTCTGCATGCGTCCCCTGCTCAGCGATCCCGGTCTCAGATAACACCACGATTCTCTGAGCATTGCGAATGGTTGACAGACGATGGGCGATGACAAGCGTTGTGCGATTGTCGGCTAACTTCTCCAATGAATCCTGCACAGCCTTTTCACTTTCATTGTCTAGCGCACTCGTTGCTTCATCAAAAATGATAACCGGGGGATTTTTGAGGAAGACGCGCGCGATGCTCAGCCGCTGCTTTTGCCCGCCTGAGAGTCTGACGCCACGTTGACCAATGTCTGTGTTATACCCATCTGGTAACGCCATAATAAAATCATGCGCGTGCGCCTGTTTGGCCGCGTGAATGATTTCTTGCTCACTGGCGTCAAGCTTCCCGTAGCGAATATTGTCTGCGACCGTCCCAGCAAACAGATAGACATCTTGCTGGACAATGCCGATATTCCTGCGCAATGAGCGCAAGGTAACATCGCGGATATCATGCCCATCCAGCAGGATCTTTCCCGCGCTGACTTCGTAGAAACGCGGAATTAACGAGCAGAGCGTCGTTTTGCCTACGCCGGAAGACCCGACCAGGGCAACGTATTCCCCGGCTCGTATTCTCAGCGAGAGGTTCTTCACAACATCCTTATAGTCTTCTTTGTACCTAAAGCTGACATCTTGAAACTCCACCTTCCCTCGCACTCGTGTCAGTTCACGCGCATTCGCTGCATCTTGCAGATCCGGTTCTATTTCCAGAATCTCCATAAACCGCTGAAATCCGGTAATGCCATCCTGATAGAGCCTGCTGAAATTGATTAATTTTCGAATGGGGTCGATGAGGATGCCGACACATAAGAGATAGGTCAGCAAATCCGCCAGATTCAAGGAGACGTGAACAATAGCGATGCCGCCCAAAACGATCACAGTGATGGTAATGAGTTGGGCAAACGCACCCAGGCCGCCGAAAAAATACGCCTCACTTCTATAGCCATCTCTGCGGCTGGTGAGAAAACGATGATTGGCGTGGGCAAACTTGTGTTTTTCAAACTCTTCGTTGGTAAACGATTTGACCACTCTGACGCCTGCCAGTGTATCTTCAACTTGCGCATTGATATCGCCAATCCTATCCTTGCTGCTACGTAACGCGTGTTTCAGCTTTTTATTGAAGTATAGCGCGTAGACAGTCATGATCGGCAAAAAGAGAAAAATAACGAGGGTAAGCGCAACGTTGATCTTCACGAGGATAATAAAAGCGCCAGTGACGGTCAAAAGGGTCACGACGATATCCTCAGGGCCATGATGATATAACTCGGCCAGCCAGAAGGTATCGTCGGTAATTCTGGTCATGAGTTGGCCTGTCTTTTGTTCATCATAAAAGCTAAACGAGAGCTTCTGATAATGTTCGAACAATTCGCTACGCATGTCACTTTCCATCCTGGCACCCATCATATGCCCCTGAAAGTCGATGAACATGGTACACAGTGTATGGACAGCAATCAGCGCCAGCATGAACGCGCCCATTAGATAGATGTCATGGAGCTCGTGGGGCGAATTGCCTCCTAAGATGTTTTGCGTGATATATTGCGCGCATAACGGGAGCAGCAGTGTAATCGCTGAGACGACCAATGCACAGGCCATATCCGCGAAAAACAGACCCATGTACGGTTTGTAGTACGACAAAAACTTTTTGCCGCGTGTACGAGCTGGCTTGGTGGCGCCGGATTTGGAACCAGTTCTGGCCAAGGGAAGACGCTTCGTCGAGGGCTGAGCCGACGGTTTTTTCGTCATCGAATCGGTTGAATGCAAAGTGATGCTCCTCAAAATGGTATTCGGTAAGCGCAAAATGGCACAAGTAATCCTGCTCCAACCCAAAACAAACGAGCGGAGTCAGGGGTGAGGATGCGCGACAGAGAACACCAGCATGAGAGGGAAGAGGGTGAAAGGCCAGATCACTGAAACGGAAATATGGCTCAGGGAGATCGAAAAGAGGACATGTTTGCTTATGAGCGAGAACAGTAGAACACGAAAGACTATCTCAGCGTCTACGTTCTCAGAACATCCTCGATGGAACTCCAATCCTTCATGTCAGGCATCGATGTTGCGCGATATGCGCTTGTAAGCATCACTGCACCTCCTTTCTGAACTGGCGGCGCGAAGAAAGACACGCCAAAGACAATAACGTACAGGGCGATGATATCATATGGGAAGTACCCGGTCAACTACGCTCTCACCGTTCAACTTCAATGGTAGGCCGAAATGACGAATCATCGGCGGGCCGAACATAGATCGCAGGAGAGAAACCCAGAAGGGTTAAAATCTGCTGCTGAAGAGAAGAAAGAGGCGTGACGTGCCGCTGGAGCAACCCAGGAGCAGACATGGCTGTCAAGGTGATACTGCTGAATGCCTCCAGCAGCCGTTCGGCAGTGGGCTGAGCGATGCGGCGTTTGGGATTGCCTGCAAATAGACCTGCCAGTTCCTCGTGCTGTTCGGCCAAACGCCGACGGGCCACCCCTTCCAACAAGGTCAGTACCCGCAACGCAAGGGTGAGCAAGCGCACCAGCCCAATGCGGTGATCATCGCGTTGCACATGCAAGGGAGCCAGGCTCAAAGGATGGCCTTTGAGGCGGCTGAAGTTGCGTTCCACCAAATATTCATCGCGATAGACTTCGACGGCCTGTTCCAGACTCAAGTGCTTCGCCTCTTGATTGGTGGCATACACGCGCCAGCTCAGGTGTGAGAGCGCCTCGGTGATCGCCTCCTCGTCGCGGGTAACAATCAGCGTGAAGGTGATCTCGCGGCGTTCCTCTCTCAGGCGTCCTCGATAGGCTCGCACAGGCTGCACATGTTCGTGTTCGCTGATCAAAACGTGTAGCACATGCTTTCGCGTTTGGCTTCTCCTTTTTCCTCGCTCTCACAATCGTACAGGCTCTAAAAGGCTATTTAGGAGCTTTCAACTAAGAGCGTGGCAGAAAATCCAGCACAAGATGGTTGAATTCATCAGGTCGCTCCATGTTTGGAAAGTGAGCAGTGCCAGCGAGAATGATACACGTGGCATCCACAATCTCGGCAGCCAACAGTTCGCCACTTTTGACGACGTTAGGATCATCTAAATCCCCGATGAGAACAAGAGTAGGAACACCGATTTCCTTGAGCCGAGAGATGGCTGGGGGCTCCAGGGGCTGTTCATCCTCTGAATGTTCAAAATTGCGCTCCCAAATCATCATATTCATGGCTCTCACTCGTTCTCGTACGAGACGATTGACTTGATCAGGGGAGCGATAAGGGCCATCAACCCAGAGTCGGAGCTGCCCTTCACAGCCTCGCATGGCATCAGAACGAAGTCTCGCTTCTTCAATCTCATTCCAGAGGGGGAAAAGTTCACCATCATAGGTAAATTCATACCCACCAGGTGTGGCAGTCACCAGGATAAGACCATCAATCATACCCGGGTATTGGAGCACAAAGTCGATCACTGTGACACTTCCTAGCGAGCACCCCACCAAAAAAGCGTGGGATATGCCAAGGAAGGTGAGCAAACCATAGAGGTCTTGTGCGTGAGAAAAAGGTGAAGTTCCTTGAGATGATTTGCCATAGCCACACATGTCGTAGTGAATAACTTGGTAATGTTGCGCGAAAACCTGCACTTGCTCATCCCACATACGCCGATCTGTCATTCCTGAATGAACGAGGACAAGGGGATGTCCAGCTCCAGTCATCTCGTAGAAGATGCGGGTTCCATTGATACAAGCTTCGCCCGTTGTGTGGTGAACATCAGCCAAAGGAGCTTTCTCGCTTTCCATATGAGTGACAATCGAATGCTGCCTGCTTAACATTTTTTTCTTCAGGTTAGCAGATCGAAATGTCTCTGTCTAGATGTGTCTTCGTGGAAGGATCACGCCTGGAATGGCTCAGTAGTGAGGCAGAAGTGCTTGTACCGCGAGCCCGTACCCAGGATGGGCCAGCTACGCTGACGCCCTGTGGCTACCCCTTGATCTTCCAGGGTCGATCAAGCTCCTCCAGCTCATCCGATCCAACGGCAACCCGGACTGGGCTGATCACTGCTTCGCTGATCTGCTCGCCCGACCCACGAAGTGGACAACGAGCTTGACGAAGCGCTGAGTACAATGCTTCAAGCAGGCACGTCGATGTTGCCGTCGACTCCAGTCTCTCCAGGCCATTCCACTGACACTGCTCGCGTAGCGGACCGGGACGGCAACTATGGATGCTGGCTGCATAGACCACGCGCAAGCTACTATCAGCTTCCCTGTGCTGCTCGTGTGCCACCAATGATTGGCTTGCTGGACAACGCAGAGTCCCATCTGGTTGGAGGGCAAAGTCTTGCCCAGAGAAGCGGCCCGCTTTCCAGGGCAGAGCGACTTCTGCCGGTCCGTACCCCTGAACAAGAGCCTGTGTGGGAGCTTCCTTGTGCGCAGATGGGAGAGCAGGAGCAAACTCGGTGGTGCGCACCGGATCAGGATGCAGCTGATGGCCCGACTCCAAGCGGAGATTCCAGAGCCACTGGGAGATGATTTGCCAGCACTCCTGGCCCGGTGCTGTATGGCTGACCCAACGGGCGGGGTCCTGTTCCTGGTCTTCATCGGAGAGCGCCGTTTCAAAGGCACCGCGATGCAGATACAGCGTCACCACATCACTCGCCGCGAACGCGCTCTGAGGGAGCTGGGTCACAAACATTCATAGACGAGGTAATGGCTCCCCTGCCAGTCGAACAGCCCGCCTGACTGCTCTTCTTTTCCTAGAGGGCGAGCCAGCAGATCGTTGAGAAACAGCGTACGCAGAGAATCGACTGTGCTCTGATCCAGCGCGGCGAGAAAACGGCTGAGCGTCGCACGGGCTGGCAAGCGATCGCGTCCAAAAAGGGCCATGAATGGGATTGCCCAGGATTGAAGATGCTCAGCGCAACTCGTGAGCATAGGCAGAAAGTGTGGAAAAGATGACAGAAAGGATCTCTTGAAAGAAGATGAAGGGTGGTGGAAGTAGAGGACAATCATAACATTGTGTAACTCTTGCTAGCTATGTTTTACATGCTAAATTCACGTTCCGCATCAGTATTGGCCCGAAATAGGGAAAAATAATCAACCTAGGCTAAATCAGTGTCATATTGCAGAAGCAATAGTTAAGGATGCGGTAGAGTTACATTCCGTTAATGGCAAACGTTAAACGTTTGGAGGGAGGAAAGTGGTGAATGCTAGATTGTTTTCACAAACTCGCTGCCTTTGAACCTGATGGAGTGCAGGTGTTAAGTGTCTACCTGGATATGAGTCCGCATATGTCGGGGAAACAGCCATGAGGGCGCACATCTACCCCTGTACTCAGGAACATGTTACGTGAGATTGAGAGAACATCGTTGCCTCGTCATCCCGCGCTAGATGGCTTTCGCAAGGATGCGGAAAAAGTTCAACGTTACCTTGAAAACACCACGCCGAGCCCTGGTTACAAGGGGTTGTCATCTTCGCCTGTGACGCGCATGGGCTGGCGGTAAGTAGGATGCAGGAAACGCTTGGCGCGCGAACATGGGCAGGCCGATATCCTGATACTGGCGAACGATATCCCGCTGGACGAGAAGCAACGCAGCGAGCTTGTGCGCCGGGTCGCGAATACGGGTGCCCAGGTTTAGTCCGTAGAAGGCCATCCCGTCCTTCAGGCAATGGGAGGCGTGGGCGCACTGCTACGCCATCGTCCCCACTGGGTCTAGCCTACCCGACACCGGGAGTCTTGCACAGAGCACCAATGCCCCGCTCTCGCTTCAAGTGAGCGGATCAGTTCATTTGAAGCGAGTTGATCCGCTCGCCGTCCACATACGACTGTGTATCATCGAACATCTGCTCTATTGCGATGATGTACACAATACAGAAGATTAATAGCGTTTTCTAGCTAAGGGGGATTGCAATGAAGGTTTTGATGGTCCTTACCTCCCATGATCAGCTCGGCGACACTGGCAAGAAAACCGGTTTCTGGCTGGAAGAGTTTGCCGCACCCTATTATGTCCTGAAAGATGCTGGCGTCACAATAACACTCGCTTCACCAAAAGGCGGGCAGCCACCACTCGATCCGAAAAGCGACCTGCCCGAAAACCAGACGGAAACGACGAAACGCTTCCGCGCCGATTCTGCGGCGGCAACAGAACTTGCCCATACCAGTAAGCTCGCTGATATATCGGCGGACGATTTAGATGCCGTTTTCTATCCCGGCGGTCATGGTCCGATGTGGGATATGCCAGACAACCCGCACTCCATCGCGCTAATTGAGGCCCTAGTGAAAGCCAATAAGCCGGTTTCAGCCGTCTGTCACGCACCTGTCGCATTCATAAATGTACATGATGCTAATGGTCAGCCCCTAGTCAGAGGCAAGCACGTGACAGGATTTACCAATGAGGAAGAAGAAGCTGTGGGCCTGACTACAGTAGTACCATTTCTGCTAGAGGATAAGCTCAAGGAGAGAGGCGGCATCTATAGCAAAGCCAGACCTTTTGCGCCTTATGTGCAGATTGATGGCAAACTGGTAACGGGTCAGAATCCATCATCTTCGGGTCCAGCTGCGGAAGCGTTATTGCAGTTACTTCGCTCTGGTCAATCCGAAGCGACGGCATAAAGCTGGGGCATCTCCTCATCCATCCCATGCGCATTAAGTGAAGAGCCAATTAAATCGTTTCTGTAAATGCGAACTCTAGTGCTCGGCAATTGTACATTTGGACAGTCATAGCCTTCAATGACCGTCCAAATGTACAATTGCCGAGTTCCTGGTCAATCCGTTTAGCTTTTTAGGAAGGGAGTATGCTGGTGCGGGTTCCAACAAACTCTCGTGTAGGAAGTGAGGCATCTGTTCCGTTTTATCCTTCTCCGGTATCTGACACAACGTTCGTGTCCTTTTTTAACTTCGCCAGACATGTTTGATTGCGTCCGAGATGCTTGGCCTCGTACATGGCCTGATCGGCTGCGTTAATCAGGTCATCACGCGAAGCCGCCGTCTGAGGATAGGTCGCAATCCCCAGCGAACAGGCCACACGCAGATTTTTCTCAGAGGCAACCACCTGCTGTGAAACCTGCATCCGAATCATCTCAGCCACCTCGTGCGCCGAACGTAGATCTTGCCCTGGCAAAATCACTATGAATTCCTCGCCGCCCCACCGTCCCAAACAATCTTCCGAGCGCAAGATCGAGGCGACTCGTCTGGCCACCTGGCACAGGACCAGATCTCCCACTGCGTGCCCATACTGGTCGTTGATAGCTTTAAAGTGGTCGATATCCATGAACAGGACGGAGCACGGCGTCTGCTGGGCCTTGGCATGCGCCACTTCCTCATCAAGTCTGGTCACTAACGTCCGATGATTGAGCACGCCGGTCAGGGGATCAGAAGCCGCCAACGTGTCTAACTGCGCATTCTTCTCTCGCAGCTCTCGCTTCAATTTGTTCAATTCGTGTGTTGCTAGCACCTGACGCAGGACCAGCACAATCAGAATACTGGTGCCCCCAAACTCAATGACCTGTAACCTCGCGGGGGTGTACGCATTGGCGGGCTGGATCGCGAGAGACACCAGCAGTAGCGCAAAGATCAGTACCAGGATAGGCACCAGCCAGGTTTTCCACCGGGCAAAGACCTCCGTTTCCTCTAACAACACCGCAGGACCACGTTCCAAAGGCGCATCCTGGCTCAACACGCGCCGCATCCTTTGGGCTGCCGCAGCGATCAGGGTGAGACTTCCAAGCAGGCCAGGGGTTGGTCCGGTCGTGAGGCTCGCCTCTGTCGAATGCAAGAGATAGTGATAGACCACCACCTTACCAACCAGGAAAATGACCATGGCCAGCGTGAGCAGAGCGATGACCTGTCGGATACCCACATGGACCGTTTGGAAGGCGACGAACAGCAAGCAAAAGAGCGACACCAGGTTGGCGGTGACGAAGAGAATCCCCAAGGTCTTTTCCAGGAATGTTAGCCTGGGCTCGAAAAGCATGGGAATCATGATCACATAGCAATAGAGGGTCACGACCGTTGCTAGGATGATCAAGCTATCAAGCAGGATCCGCAGGCGCGAGAGCCGGGAGAGGTTTGGCGAGGGCAGAAGCAGAACCGCCGCAATGAAGAACGGATACACTCCCAATTCGAGCACATGAAAGAGGGTAGGATAGGTCGATGCCCGCTGGGTCCACATGGTCTCGGACACCCAGCCAAGGAGTGCAAGCGCAGCCCACAACGTGGTCATACCCAACAGAACCGGGATGAGATTCCCTCCGGTCCGCGTGCCAGTCCCAGGGGGACCGGACATGCGAAGCTGCCCCCATGAGCCGCGAAAACACATGAGCGCCAGGAACAGCGCGTACAAGACGCTTAAGGCGTCAAGGAGTTGGCCACCAAACGTCAGTCTGAACGGCCTGAGAAAAGAGAAAGCTCCCAAGACAAGGCTTCCCAGGAGGAGCCCCACAAATAGACGCCAGGAGATGTATGGAGTAGGAACAGGTATCTCGATATCATGCATGTCTTTTTCTCACCTAATGCATTAGGCCGTGAGCCTGAAATGACTCAGATCGATCGAGACCATCAGCAGATCGCGAATTGGTTTCAGACCTGGCCCACACACACACGCATGGCGCTTGGCCGGAAAGCGGAGCCCCCCGGCCTCCACAATGGCGTAGATATATTGCGCCGCCGGAAAACCACCTGCCACATCAACGTGGTAGTCGTGCCGACGCAGGAGAAAATCGTCCGATCAAGGCCGCCATGTGCGGCCTTGGCAAGTGCGAGAAGGTCGTGCATGTGTTTCTCCTGGAATCGGATGAAAAATCCTCTCTTCTCAGGATATCAATAGGTTGTTGGATAAGCAACGTGAAGCATTGCGTTATGTACAACGCCCAATGCTGGTACCTTAGATGGGGGCCTAACCATCCAGAGGTGCGTTGCTCAACATTCAGGGCAAATGCTCATGTTTGGTGGCAATATCGGGCCACATTTCGGATCTGCCCATGGGTTGCGCACTGAGGTTGCCGAGGAACTCAACATGATCTTGATGGGGGAAAGAGTGTTCGGATTTGGCTCCCAGCGTGTTGGCCCAGAATCGAGGGTCCTGCCTGAAGGCAGCAAAGCAGTTAGGAGCCACAGTGAGTTATCCCATTGGCAAGCGCGGACCTGGACACTGGAGCGAACAGACGGTATAGTTGGAAATGTCGAGAGAGCTGACTGCCACAGCAGTCGAGCCAGCAGCAGCCGGGGTGGCCGCTTATGGCCAGCTGGGTGGACCTCCGCCTGCTCGCCCGAAAGAAGTCTCAGGAGCACGAGCCAGCCGAGGAAGCCGCGCGGGAGGAGGCGGCCACGCCCAGGCGCAACTCTTTCCAACTCACCAACAAGGGCATGGCCGCGCGTGTCATGCCATGCTCGCCTTTGGCATGCTCGATGAAGAGACCATGCACGAGCCGTTCCCAACGTGCACGCGTCTGAGAGGCCCCAACCTGTTTATCCCGTTTTCCCCGCAACAGATCTGGAAGGCGCTCTTCCGCCGAACTGGTTCTGGGGTGACAGAAGGCATGAGGGAGGATGGGAAGAGCGACCCGTATCCCTCTCCGCTGAGCACGGCGGAAGCCAGGATCACCGATGTGCAGGCCGAGATACCGACAGGCATCCCGGCGTACAAATTCGGTTCGAACGATGGATGGTTGGTGACCCCGGACGAACTGTCTGCAGCCCTGGCTGCCTACGATGCCTGCATCGCCGATGGCGTCGAGCCTCCCGCTTTCACGTGGTGGGGCGACTGGATCAACTACCTGCGTCGTGCGGCCAGCCATGGCGGGTTCCGCGTGTGGTAACGAACTCGTTGAAGGCAAGGTTAATAAACTGAAGTTAATCAAGCGGATGGGCTATGGCCGGGCGGAATTCTCCCTCCTGCGCCAGCGAGTGCTTCATGCTCTGTAAACAAAGATGGAACAAGAGCCAGAACTGCTCTAGAGCGAGCGATGCAGCAATGTGGTAGATATATCATTACTTCTCAGAACGGGCCAAAGCTTCGCCTCCTGAGAAGCAGATCACCGCGTATTCGCTGGAGAAGGAACGCCCAGTAAAGAGATCCACAGTTTGAAAGGAAGCACTCATTTTGTTATTGACCTGGTTTTGTAGAAGAAAGAAGGAGGGGATGCTGCTGGCAGTTCTCCTTTTAAAAAAAGACTGAGGTGCCCAGCAGCAGTACAATGAGCAATGAGGAACTAGATATCCGCTCTGAATGTTTTCCCCAGTTCTGTTCCCAGACCAAAGTAATGGCGGAAATTATAGATGAGGGGGTGCCATGCCTCAGGATTGATATGTCGCTCACCCTCAATGATGCTCTCGTGAGCATGAATGCGAAGCACTTCCGCCTCAACAAGAAACGCGGTCTCTTGCTGCTGGAAAGGACGAATATCGCGAACGCTTGCCTCAAACTGCAGCGGACATTCTGCAACTCTGGGAGGTGCGACGCATTCGGACTGGTGAGGAGTTAAGCCTGCCGCGGCAAATTTTTCCTGCTCATAGCGGAATTGCGCTGCTTTTGCTGCCGGGACCGGATTTTTTCCCGTTAAGGGAGCCAGGCGCTCTACTGTTTGCCATAATTGGTCGGTAGGAAAATTCAGGACACATTCTTTCGTACGTTTCAAATTATCGATGGTCTTCCCTGTGGCCCCCAGACCCAGGACTACCGTATAGCCGAGCGCCCAGGCTGAGGACATCGGCGCGAGATTCACACTCCCATTCTCATTGAGCGTACTGATGAGAACAACAGGCGTCCCAAAGTATAGAATAGATGGTGTAATAGCATGAAAATGATCAGGGCTCAGTGCAAGGTCTTGTTCTAAAGAGATGTACTGATTTGTCATAATATCCTCCAGAGAGAAAAAGCGTTTGAACCGCGATGAGGGAGCATCATCGTTTCCTGTCTTAAAAAAGGGCGCGTTGGTGAGGGCCTTGATCCCTCGCATGTTCGCCAGGGCCACTGCCTTCCTTCGCGCCTTGTTGGCACGTGCCTATTGTAAAACAGGAATATATCGTGTACTATCGAAATATGAATACACAACCCGATATTGCTTCCATTGCTTTTCTCATTGGCGAGCCAACACGTGCCACGATCCTCACTGCACTGCTTGGGGGCGTGGCTCTGCCAGCAAGCGAACTGGGCTCCCGATGTCAACTGACACAGCAAACCGTGAGCGCACATTTGGCGAAGCTGGTTGCCGGAGGGCTTCTTGTGGTCGAACCTCGTGGGCGGCATCGCTACTATCGGCTTGCCAGTGCTGAAGTTGGACAGGCGCTCGAAGCCTTTCAGGTGATTGCTCCTCGTCCCCCAGTCCGTTCTTTGCGACAATCTGAAGAAACCAGAGCGCTCTGCCTTGCACGCACCTGTTATGACCATCTGGCTGGAACACTTGGCGTAAGCATCACACACGCCATGCTCCAACGCGGCTATCTCAGAGAAGCCGACAATAACTATGTGCTCACCACGGAAGGAGAGCAGTGGTTCACTCACCTGGGCATTGATCTGCCTGCGACGAGACAGAAGCGAAGAGCATTTGCAGTCCCTTGTCTGGATTGGAGCGAAAGACGCCATCATCTTGCGGGCGCGCTTGGTGCGAGTCTTGCTTCCCAGTTGCTCAAGCAAGGATGGATCTTACGAGTACCAAGGAGCCGGGCAATCCGTCTCTCTGAGGCCGGGCAAAGAGGTCTATCGCAAGAGCTCGATCTTCAATTTTAGGGCAGAAAGAAGGTGAGTTCTTTGTTTTCCCTGTCTTTGCCAAACGCTCGCGTAAAAAGCCAATGTCTCCACAAAGGAGAGAAGTGACAATGCGTCGTATCCAGGGGGTTGGCAGGAAGTGGTTCTTGTTTTATCAGGACCATACTGCTGTGTTTAGGGGATGCCATAAATATTACTGTCATGGCATCCCCCTTTATGAACACTGGGACTCCTAGAGAAATGAGAAGATCTCGCTACTGATCAAGAGCGCCAACAGTACACACAGCAGGAACAGTTGGGGTGACATTGCCAGAATGGCTCGTGTTTCCTTTGCAAACTCTGGATCAACCCATCGTATTCCTGGAAGCATGCTTGCCCCAAGCATAGAAAGCCAGTAGAGTGCCGCGACGACGACCCCAAGCTGGAAATGAACGTGTTGATCCCCACCAGGATACCACAAGAACCACAACGCGAGCAGTCCCAGCAAGACACCCAGGGTGATCGTTTGCCCGTTATGAAATTTTGGATGTGGTGGCCAATGAGGATTGCGCATATGCTGCTTCGCTGTGGCAGGAATCACCAGATCTGCTAATGCACCTCCCAGTGCCGTTGCGATCGCCACCAGGCTCACCAATGCTTTTGCTATCAACAACCAGCTATCCATAGTGTTTTTCCTTCTTTCCGTCTACACGACGTGTGTTTCTTTAGGGTTTTCCCGTGGCAGAGCTCACTTTCTTTTTATTGGACCCTGACCGTCAAGTTCATGTTAAGGTGGATCGTACAATAGAACCTGAATGTCCCAGCGGTGGGAAAAGGGCCAACCGTGGCTTGTGCGTTTCCGTTGATCTGCATATTATTCACCTCTGGCGCGCTCGGCTCGCTGACTGATTTTGCAGTGTCATTCTCCCACGTTCCATTTGCAATGATGTGGAGCGTAAGCGAATCATCGTTGATCAGCGTCACGCTTTGCCCTTTCTGAATGGTGATCTCCGCCTGGACAAAATTGGCGCTCTCCATGTGCACTTCCGTCCCCGGCGCAGCGTGAGCAGAATCTCCGTCTGTCCCACAAGCCGCCAGGATGGAGACGAGCAAACAGCTCAATGCCAGAAAAGGAAGCAGTCTCTTCATCAGCATGGGATCTAATTTCCTATAGTACAAGCTGCGGCTGTCTGCTTACCTCACTGGCTGTTTGCTTGAGACGCAGGTAACGCATACCGGTGGTACCGAACAACACGAGCGCGCCCAAGCCAACCAGCAGATGGGCGGTTCTGATCAGCCAGTGGAGATCGCCAACAAGCAGCGTCATCTGGATCATCCCAAAGACAGGCACGAGGGGCGCATAAACGAGGCTCACAGTGCCCAGGAGCCTTGTTCCTCTATTGAGAACCGCTATAATCCCAAGCGTCAATAGCGCGAGAACGAAGATCAAACCAAACAACGCGTGAACGATTTGAAGCATGGTCGGACTCATTCCGGTAATCCAGATGAAGAGCCCGAGCACCAGCACTCCCAAGCCTGCTATGCCTCCTACCCAATGCAAGATATGTACCGTTGTTTTCATAGAACTATGCCTTTCTGTCAAAGCCGAGGAAAACTGTTCCCCGCTCTCCCATGTCAGGGCCTTTCACTTTTCTCCTCCCGCTTTCCTCCAAAATTCCTCTAAAATTGGAATGCCCTGCTTTTATGTGACCATGTTTTGTCGTTGGCATTCTCATTTGCTACAATGAGAATGTATAGGAAGAGGAAGAGGGGAGCAAGTACGCAATTTTATGTGACAGAGATGAGCCCATCACATGCTCACCCACTAAAATGGAGTCACTTCTTTATGACACGTGTAAAAAAGACTGCTGCATGCCCGATTGGAGGAGTGGGAGTGGGAGGCAAATGGATGTTCTGGATCTGGTATCATCTGCTCAGCGGAACCAAACGCTTCGGCGAATTACAGCGGCTCATCCCGGGAGCCAGCCGACAGATGCTGACCCAGGAGTTACGGGAATTAGAGCAGGTAGGAGTGCTGCGCCGAAAGGTGTATGTACAGGTCCCTCCAAAGGTGGAGTACTCGCTTACGGAATTGGGATGGCAAGCAGAGCCGGTGGTGCGCCAACTCGAAGCCTGGGGGAGGTGGTACGGCGAGCAGGTTCATCTGGAGTTTGATTGGATGGTCAGCCTGGGAGGCAAATGGACGTTTTGGCTCTGGTATCATTTGCTCAGTGGTCCCAAACGCTTTAGCGAGTTGCAGAAGCTGCTTCCCGAGATCAGCCGGCAGGTACTCACCCTGGAACTGCGGAAATTGGAACAGATGGGAGTGCTCTACCGACAAGCCTCTTCTGGGGAAGAGACAAAGGGAGCATACGCGCTTACAGAATTGGGACGAAACTCAGAGCCGATCCTGCGTCAGTTCTATGCCTGGGGCAGATGGATTTGTGAGCAGCTTGACCTGGACTACGATTGGCCAGTGCTAGATGAACCAGTGGTGCGCGCGAGCTAGCAAGGAAACCACGATTCTGGGCCTCTTCTCAGTCCAGGGTCGCAGTTTCCTTGCGCATTCATCAGGTTATTTTGTCTCTTCAAACGTATAATCGAATGGTATAGAATAGATCTCCTGATGGAGTTCGCTTTCAAGCGTTGCCTGTCCGCATAGACCACTGAGTTGATCGGTGCCTGATCCAGGGACCACCGTCAAGGTCATCTTGAGCTTCCCATGATCAAACGTGCCGATTTGTTGGAAGACAAAGCTGCCCGATCTTCCATCAACACTGCCCGTCACCTTTTCCAGTGCAATTGTGCTGCCTGTAAGATTCTTGTTCTCGGCAATGAGATACTGGATACTGCCTTCGCCTTCAATGATGCCCTCATAGCGATGAAGGATCTCCACGCGGAGGAGGTTCGTGCCTGGAGCCTCTGTTTTGTCATGCCATGTTTTCCGGTGCCAGTCCTTGACTGAACGAGTAGTATTTGCTTGTGTCACAATATCCTCTTTTCAAGATGTATTTGAACTTCATTTCCAAAAGTTCATACAGGAAATGTACAAGAGAAAGAGAACGCACACAAGTACGTAATTTTATGTGACAAAGATGACAGAAAAAGAACCATTTAGAATGGAACACCTCGCGAGGAAATACTAAAAAGAAAGGGAATTGATCTGTATGCAACAACTCTGGGAGCGTCTTGAAGCATGGTTTCAGAAGGAGGCGCCAGATGAACCGCTCTCCCTGCAACCAGGAGCCACAGACCAGGAACTGCAAGAAGCCGAAGTTATGGCACCTCATGCTCTGTGCTTACTGGCGGCAGCCTGTGGAGCAGGTAGCTGACGGCGAAGAACTGTTCGTAGGTATCCCGTTCCGGATCTTCCAGCGCCTGATAGACCTCGCGACCCACGGCTTCGAGCAATTCCTGGATACGTGCTAATCGATCCGCGGGAGCAGTACCAACTCGTGCGCGAACCGCATCTCCGGTATATGTCCTTCAAAGAATGTGCTCGCCCTGATATACTCCTGGCGCAGCGCCTCCAGTGTGCCCTCCACCAGTTCCTGATCTCTGGCTGTTTCTTTTGTCTCTGGCGCGAGGGGTACCACGCGCGCCACGGCGCGGTAATATTTCTCGATCACACCGCCTTTTGGCTGCTGGGAGACAATCTCTATCAGCCCCGCCGCCTGCAGCTCGCGCACATGGAAGTGCAGGCGCGGCGGCGAGACCTGCAGCAGCTCGCCGAGCTGTTTGTTGGTGCAAGGCGCGTTGGTCAACAGGCCGAGCACACGCTGCCGCAGCGGATGGGCGAGGGCGCGAATATGCTCGGGCATCTCCAGGATAAGCTCGTCTCGCATTGGTAGCTCCCTTATGAAGCGGCAATGAGAGAATGAGGCGTTAATCGAGCACTGGCTGCTCACTGCCTGAGATCTTACCATCGTCTTACTCACCTCCAGCCCGCTCTTGTGGTCATTCCACCCGCAAGCTCTAAACGCGCCTCCGGCGTTCCTTCAAAAGAAAGGTGGTCATGCATTTTTTTGCAGTGTGGAGCACTGCAAAAAAATGCATGACCACCTTTATAGTGGGCTAGGCAACGGCGCGCGAGGTAGCGCAGCGTCACACCGACAGCGTCACATGATAATCTTTCAACCACTCGTTGGTCTGGATAACGCGCTCGCACAGGAAGGCCGTAGCTTCGTCTGGCAACCCTGGAACCTTGCCCTCCGCTACCGCGCGGACAACTTGCGTATTCATCAATGACTGAGCCGGAGCGTTAGCATCGTTTACAATCTCCAGCGTCCAATCGCGTACCGCATTCACATAGGTTGGATTTTGCGAGGTAGGATAGGCGCTCTTCTTGCGCTTGCGTGCATCGTCTGGCAAGATACCCGTCAAAGCCTCGCGCAAAATGCCCTTCTCGATGTTACCAGTCGTTTTCATCTCCCAGGGGATGTTCCAGACGTACTCTACCAGGCGATAATCGCAGAAAGGCACACGCACCTCGAAACCGGTCGCCATACTCATCAGATCCTTACGATCCAGGAGCATAGGCAAGAAATAGGTCAAATTGAGGTAGAAGATCTCGCGCATCCTCGCTTCTCGCGCGCCCTCCCCGTCCAGTCGTGGCACCTCGGCAATGGCTGAGCGGTATTGTTGATTCATATACTCAAGCGGATTCACCTTTTGCGCCACGTCAGGAGCAAGCCAGGCCATCAATGATCTGCTGTGCCTAGAGCCTCGCGTGGTAGCCATTTCCGCCATCCAGGGGAACGTCTGCGCATTGAAAGCGGCTTCGCTATGAAACCAGGGATAGCCGCCGAAGACCTCATCAGCCGACTCCCCGGAAAGAGCCACCTTAGCGTCCTGTTTCATCCGCTTGAACAACAGGTAAAGTGAAGCCCACCCCTGACCAACGCCTGGAAGATCATAAGCATGTAATGGAACTAGCATATTCTCTATCAATTCAGGTGTATCCACGGTGACGGTATGATGCATCGTCCCGGCATAGTCAGAAACTCTCTGTACCCACGGCGCATCTAAAGAAGGACGGATGCTGCTGCCCTGGAAATGTTGAGCGCTATCGACATAGTCTATGGAATAGGTGTGCAGTTGTTTGCCTTCCTGTTTAAATTCAGCCGCCGCCAGTGCTGTCAGCCCGCTCGAATCCAGTCCACCGGAGAGCATAGCGACGACGGGAACATCGGCAATCAACTGTCTCTTCACGATATCACGCAGTAACGTTCTGATATGCTCAGCAGTTGTTGGCAGGTCGTCAGTATGCGGCTCACTGTGCAAAGACCAGTAACGGCTGATGCGCATACCGTTATGATTACACACTGCTTTATGTGCGGGCCGCAATTCGTGGATATCACGATATATAGCAGAACCGGGGGTATGTCTGAAGGCAAAGAGCTCGACCAGCCCCCGCACATCAACCTCCGCTTTTATCAACGGATGGGCCAGCAGTGCTTTCAATTCCGAGCCAAACAGAATCGTGTTGCCACGTTGAGCATAATAGAGCGGCTTCACACCCAGATGGTCACGCGCAAGGAGCAATTGCTGCCGCTGCTCATCCCAGAGGCCAAAGGCGAAGATGCCATTGAAATGCTGAACGCAGTCTTCACCCCATTCGGCATAGGCAGCGAGCAGAACCTCCGTGTCGGATTGCGTGCGAAAGCGATAGCCACGCGTTTCTAACTCGCGCTTAAGTTCGCGAAAGTTATAAAGTTCTCCATTATAGGTCAATGCATAGGTGCGCTGCCCCACCTGATAGAGCATTGGCTGCCCACCATTCGCTGGATCGATCACTTCCAGACGGCGATGTGCCAGAGCCGCATGCCTGGAGAGCCATTCTCCTTGTGCATCGGGTCCTCGGTGACACAGCGTATCCGCTATCTGTTTCAACGTTGAAGTCTGGCTGGTAAGGTCGTTCTCCCAGTCAATCCAGCCTACGATACCGCACATGACGTTGTTCCTTTCTGGAGATATTGAAAGTCATTGCCATTCCAAGCGATATGCCATGCAAAACATCTTTACCAGAGTAGTGTTGGGGCCACCCAGGACCTTCCGATTCTCGAAAAGGCGTTTTTCTTGTGACCGCGCTCCATCCTCTCTCAAATCCTTCCGCGCAGATCTCAAGAAAAAGCGCCCAACGGAGCAGATAGCAGGCCGATCTGCTCCGTTGGGTGCTGTGACACTTAATGTACAGGTTGCTGTCCTTCTCCCTCGAACGTGATCGGGAGGCGTTTGAAGCCGAACAGAACCCGTCCCTCGAAGAGCTGGGGCGACTCTTCATAGGCGACCCGCAGATGGGGCAATTGTGTGAGAATTATAGGCAACGCAACCGCCGCCTCCATGCGAGAGAGAGGCGCACCGATACAAAAATGGACGCCGTGTCCAAATGCGACATGCCGATTCGGGGTTCGCGTGGGAATGAAGCGCTCTGGTTCGGGAAATTGCGCGGGATCCCGGTTCGCCGAGGCCAGCCAGGCAAAGACCATCTCATCCTTAGGAATGGTGACACCCGCGATCGTGACTGCCTCTTTCGTTGTTCGTGAGAGACGCCAGACCGGCGATGCGTAGCGCAGAACCTCTTCAATGGCTGACGGCATTAATTCGGGTTGCCTGCGTAGCTGTTCTAGCGCCTTAGGGTGTTCATCAAAACAGCGGATTGCCTGGCCGAGGAGATTGGTCGTGGTGACATGCCCAGCCAGCAGCAAGATGGTGCAAAAGCTGATGGTATCCTCCATGCTCAGGTGCTCCCCATCGATCTCAGCTTTGAGCAAGTCACTCATCATATCCTCGCCTGGTGTACGCTTGCGCTCCTCAAGCATCTGCCAAAAGTAGTCTGACATTTCCTCGAAGGTTTGTGAGAGACGCCGCATTTCTGGATGGTCGCGTTGCTCGTCTTCAGGTCGGGAAAACTCAGCATCATTCAACTGAGCGCTCAATAGCGCGTCGGCCCAACGCTTAAAGAGTGGTCGATCACTGCTTGGTACGCCCAGGAGTTCCGCAATCACAATGGTGGGCAGGGGATAGGCGATCTCTGTGGCGAAATCCATCTTGCCTGGCTCGCGAGCCTCGCCCAGCAGTTGCTGGGTAATTTCGGTGACGCGGCCTCTTAAACGGTCAATCGCTCGGGGAGTAAAGGCGTAGGAGACCAGATTGCGATACTGCCGATGCTCAGGCGGATCCATGGTGAGAAGGCTTCTTCCCATGCGCACCTGGCCATTTTGGGTTCCCTCAGCCCTCCGTGCAAACCTGCCTGGTCTTCTGCGCTCTGAAGAGAAAGTAGAATAATCAGTGGCAACAGTACGTACATCATCATACCGAAATACATGCCAGCATCCACTACTCTCATCCCGCCATACTGGCTGCGTTTGGCGCATCTGCTCAAACCAGTCATACAATCTCTGTACATCGTCCAGGGTCGAAGGTGTTTGAAGCATCGTAGAATCCTTTCCAGTACCTTGCCATCTTCTTATGGCTTTCTTCGCATCGTACCTTCAAAAAAGAGGCGACTTATCTGAGCAACACCTTCCTCGACTGACAATTGTTCCAGACTCCCTAATGGTTCACGCCTACTCAAGGAAAGCATATGCCAGAAGAGCCGTGTCATCAACTCGGTTGAAATGGTCGGGTCGAACAAACCTTCAGTCTTGCCTTCCTCGAACATCACCTGAATTCGCGCTTTTGTTCGCCGCAAGCGCTCATAAAGCATTTCCTTTTTCTCTTGCAAGCCTCTGTAGATCTCTCCATTCGTAGAGGCCAACTGAATCAGTTGCATATGAGAACTACCCCGTTGCTGATAGATAAAGGAAAGAATCGCTTCTAATCTGGCGCGAGTTCCGAGAGGAGAAACTGAAATTCGTTCGACAGCCTGCTCAAAGAGGGTAATACTGCGTTCAAAGAGGGCGCAGGCCAAATCAACTTTGCGCGCAAAGTGCTGATAGAGCGTGCCTTTTGCTATACCAGCGTGGATAGCGATCTCGTCCATAGATGTGTCGTGATAGCCCTTTTTGGCAAACAACTCTTCAGCTACATCCAGAATCAACTCTGCTCGCTGCTGGCGCAACCGTTCTTTGATCTGGTAATAAGGAGCCACGATCTGACCACTCCCTGATGCAAGATACCCGTTCTCTACGCTACAACATACAAGCACAATATTTAAGCATAATGCTAGACTAGCACGTTCAAATTATAGACTCGAAAGTCATATTCCGTCAAGGAGATCCCAAGAAAGTTCCCAAGGCTTTCCCATTTTCAAAAACAGCACACTGACCAGTGAGGATGAGATCAAGTGCCTGCGTCCCCCATCATCTCGGGCTGGCCCAAGTTTGAACCGTATGGTGTGGCTTTGACCACGTATCACGAGCTAAGACTGGCCTTGCCCCAGGTCCGAGACAGGAATGAATTTCTCTCTTGATCAGACGAAAGGAGTTGTTATGACTGATGAGTCCTATCTCCAACAACACACCCTGACGCCTGGACTCCGCTCGTTTCTCCACACGCTGCGTAAACGCGAGACGGTGGAACTGGTTGACTGACAACTGAGATAATAACAGCATGATACAATGATCCTGTTACGACCCCCGATAGGGTACTGTGCTCTGGTCAGAGCAAAACAGGCAAGAAAAGTAACTCTGTTTCCCTAAAAGGAGGTGCGCCCATGAAAAGATGGTTCAGTCTTATGATCCTATCGTGTTGTCTCTCACTGCTCATCGTATGGAGCGGGACAACAATCATACCAGCAGCATACACGTTGTGATGAGAGAATCAGACCATGACAATGCATAACCCTGTCACACCTGACGCCATTTTCCAGATTGCGAGCGGTTTTATGGCGTCGAAACATCTGTTTGCCGCCAGCGAGCTCGGACTTTTTGAGTACCTGGCCGAGGGCCCCATGACGTTAGAGCTTCTGGCGCAAAGGATAGGGATTGCCTGCCCAAGACTACGTATCATCGCTGATGCAATGGTGGCTCTGGGTTTGGTCGAATGCCACAATCAGTGGTATCAGAATAGTCCAGTGGCTACTGCCTTTCTCAGTGGAGATTCCTCTCCTGATCTCCGCCCATTCCTGCGCTTCTGGAACCAGATTAGTTACCCGGCATGGCAGCAGTTTGAAGCACGTCTTCGTACCGGTCAGGGCACATTTGAACCTGCAGACGAAGAGCGGATCAGAATGTTCTCGGAAGGGGTGGAGGCCATCACCAGTGGGGCTGCCCAGGCACTCGCCTGCACCTATGACTTTGGTCGCCATTGCCAGGTACTCGATCTTGGCGGAGGAAACGGATCGTTTCTGCTGGCGCTCTTAGGCCAGTACTCTGCCCTCAAGACCACCCTCTTTGAGCTTCCACGTGTGGCAAGACTGGCACGCAAGCGCTTGGAGACGTCCCCTGTGGTTGAGCAGATTACCATAGTTGAGGGAGATTTCTTTCAAGATCCCCTTCCACCTGATCATGATTGTGTTCTTCTTGCTCACGCTGTGCATATGTTCTCACCAGAACGAAACCTGACCTTGCTCCAGCGCATCCATGCCGCTGTTTCTTCTGGTACGCGCCTGTTGCTGGTCGATTTCTGGACCGATACCACCCATACCCATCCCCTGTTTGCCACGCTCATCGCTGGCGAGTTTCTGGTTGCCACTGGCGAAGGCGATGTGTATAGCGAGGAAGAGGTACGTACATGGCTGCGGCAAAGTGGCTGGCGCTACCTGACGCATCTGCCTCTCTCAGGAGCCTCTAGCCTCATCATTGCCGAAGCATGACAATGAGTGGACCTGAGAAGAGCAACAGGTAAGCAGGAACTTGCCCTCATCATTGAGGGATCAGCCACGACAACTGTATTTGAGGAGTATGTCGAAAGGATATTGGCCCCCGGTTTAGCCGCAGGGCAACTGGTGATCATGGATAATCTGGCAGCGCACAAATCGACAAAGGTACAGGAACTGATCGCGGCCAGAGGGAGCCAAGTGTTGTTTTCGCCTAGTTATTCCCGGAATATATCTGACTCAGGCCTGGAGCACCTGGATGCCTAGAGCACGTAGTTCCTCAATCATATCTGACGGCGTTTGCTCATCGGTGATAATCTTTTGAACGGCGGTCAATGGCGCGACAATACTTGTTGCCACCTTACCAAACTTTGTATGGTCGGCCACCAGGATCACTTCACGGGCACATTGTACGATGACACGGTCGGTTATGGTCTCCAGGGGATTTATATTGGTCAGGCCATCTTGCAGACTAATCGCACGCATAGAGATAATGGCTTTATCAGCACGCAGGTCTTTGAGTGTTTGCTCAACAATATGACCGATCATTGAAAGCTCAGAATGGCGTACGACGCCTCCTGTGATGATCAATGTGATATTTTCATTGCCCGCCAACTGGTAAGCAACGTTCAGAGCGTTGGTGATCACAGTCAGGTTTTTCTTGCTCTCCAGGGCACGTGCGACCTCGAATGTGGTTGTACCAGAACCCAGGAAGATGGTCTCGCCATCGTTGATCAACGAGGCAGCAACGCGCCCAATACGCTGCTTCTCCTCTCGATTTTCAATACCTCGTTGGACCACTGGTGGCTCGGCCGTAGCAACCTCCGCGATACTCACGCCACCATGCTCACGTCGGACACGCCCCATTGACTCTAACTTTTTTAGATCCCGCCGGATGGTCGGCTCACTCACCCCCAGATGCTCGCTTAACTCGGTCACCCGCACATGCTGTCGCTCTTGAACAATATACAAAATTTGTTCAAGTCTCTCTGTTGTTAGTTGCACGTCTTTATTCTCCAATGGACACTTTCTTTGCCCTGGTCTTACTCTTTGAGGATTAGCAAAAATAACCGAAAATGATCATCTTTGATTGAAATTATAGAGAGCCATCCGTATTCCTGTCAAGAATACGTTCTATTCTGAGTTTATCTCGTTCTCAACCTTGACAAAGGAGCATATCAATGTTATATTCGAAAAATAATGATCGGAATATTGATCATATATGACGAATTTTGATCAAAGCATGTTCTTGTAACATAGGAGCAATGAAGCTGACCATCTCTATGGGCGAGAAACTACACGCGCAAAACACCTATTTCCGTCTGCTCCCTAATGTAGGTCAAGGTTAGCCGGTTTTACAAAAATACTCTCTTGATGACGGCGGGACGTACGCTTGGACAGTTGCTCTTCTGTTCACTGGCTGCCTATGCCTTTGCCCGTATTGAGTTTCCTGGGCGTGATATTATCTTCGTCGTGGTGCTTTCGGTATTGATGGTTCCCAGCTATGTCTTCCTGGTCCCTCAATATCTCATCATGAAGGACCTTCACTGGCTAAACTCAATGCAAGCGTTAATTGTACCGGGCCTCTTTAGCTCGTTTGGGACCTTCTTGCTGCGCCAGTTTTTCCTCAGTTTACCTAAGGAGCTTGATGAGGCCGCTTTTCTGGATGGAGCCAATCATTTCCAGATCTACTGGCATGTCGTTCTGCCATTAGCAAGGTCGGCATTGATTGCGCTCGCTATTTTGACTATTCTCTGGTCCTGGAATGATCTGATCTGGCCTCTGGTGGTCAATGATTCCCCCGATAAGATGATCCTGGCCGTAGGCCTGGCATCCTTGCGGGGAGAGCATGGCACCGATTTCCCGGCCTTGATGGCCGGTGCTGTGCTGGCATCCTGGCCAATGCTTGTTATGTTTATTATCTTTCAGAAGCAATTTATTGAAGGTATTGTTATTACTGGCTCCAAGGGCTAGTGGTTTCAATCTGGCTAATTCTGCTTCTGTCTATGCTGGAAAGGATTTATGAGATGTCTCCTGTTACACTGCTGGTTATTGGTGCTGGTAATCGAGGAAAGGTTTATGCCCGCTATGCTCTGATGCATCCCGGCCAGGTGCGAGTTATCGGTGTGGCTGAACCACGAGAGTTTTTTCGTACGCGTATGGCGCAAGAGCATGATATAGCGCCTGAGAATGTCGTTGCGGACTGGCAAGAATTGGCAGCACGACCCAGATTTGCCGACGCGGTGCTGATCACGACTCCTGATGCGCAACATCGAGATCCAGCCGTCGCCTTTGCGAACCAGGGGTATGATATCTTACTGGAAAAGCCCATGGCTCCTGATCTAGAAAGCTGCCAGCAGATTGTGGATGCGGTGTTAGCGAATAAGAGTATTTTTGCCGTCTGCCATGTTCTGCGCTACACAACCTATACCCAGCGCCTCAAGGCTCTGGTCACTTCGGGCTTGATCGGCGATATTGTCAGTATTCAGCATCTGGAGCCGGTGGGATACTGGCACTATGCACACTCGTTTGTTCGCGGCAACTGGCGCAACGAAGCTGAGTCGTCGTTCATGCTGCTAGCCAAATCCTGCCATGATATCGACTGGTTGCGCTATATTGTAGGGAGCCGCTGCGTCCAGGTCGCCTCCTATGGCTCCCTGTTGCTCTTCCGCAAAGAGAATAAGCCCGTGGCGGCAGGCGATGCCATGCGTTGTCTCGATTGCGCCTACGAGCCTGATTGCCCTTATTCCGCGAAGCGCTTCTACAACAAGCGGCTGAGTGAGGGGCAGATCGGTTGGCCGCTTGATGTGATCACAACCGATTTCTCCATGGCAGGTGTTGAAGCTGCCCTACGCGATGGTCCATATGGTCGCTGTGTCTATGAATGTGACAATGATGTAGTCGATCACCAGGTCGTCAACCTGCAGTATGAGAATGGTGCGACCGCGTCGTTTACCATGATTGCCACAAGCGAAACCAGAGATCGCGAGACGATCATCTTTGGCACACAGGGTGAACTGCGTGGCAACGGCAAGCAGTTCGTCCACTATGATTTTCTGACCGAGCAGACCAACACGTATGAGATCGAGCACCTGGCGGGCGAGAGTGGACATGGTGGTGGTGACTATGGAGTGATGAAGAACTTTGTGGAGGCCGTTACCCGGCGTGACCCCAGCCTTATTCTCTCTGGCCCCGAAGAGTCATTGGAGACCCATCTTACCGTCTTCGCAGCCGAGCAGTCACGACGCGAGAACCGTGGTGTACAGCTGGCATTCTAGCCCTGGCTATGTTTAAAGAGGAATGCGTATGCAGCGAGCAGAGCAAACAACAGGAGCGCATATCGAAGAGGATAACCTCGTTGTCGGCGTGGACGTAGGTGGTACGAAAATCGCGGCTGGTGTCGTAAACGCACAGGGCCAGGTTTCTGGCCGCATCAAGCTTCCGACGGATACCAGCAGCGTGGAACATACTCTACAGGCTATTGCGTTGAGTATTAGAAGCGCCATCCAGGCTGCGCATGTGCCCTCACAGCGTATCAAGGCCGTTGGCCTGGGCATTCCAGGCATAGTTGACCCGGCGCAGGGCGTCTGCCAGCTCTCGGTCAACCTTGGCTGGCAGCATGTGGCGGTGAAAGCCTGGCTTGAACGCGAATTGCAGCTCCCCTGCTTCATCGAGAACGATGTAAGTGTCGCGGCCCTGGGAGAAGGCCTCTATGGTGTTGGCAAGGGACAGGAGAATGCCGTCTATCTTAGCCTGGGGACTGGAATCGCCGCCCGAGCGATCATTCATGGACGACTCTACCGGGGTGCGCATGGGATGGCTGGGGAGATAGGGCATACCGTTTTTGCCCCCTCTGGTCCTCTTTGCCGCTGTGGCGCCAGGGGCTGCCTGGAGGCGTTGGCTGCGGGTCCTGCCCTGGCCCGCAACGCCGAGGACAAACTTCAGCGAGGGGAGTCATCCCTGCTAGAAGGAATTATGCAGGAACAGGCAGTAGCAGATCTGCGCGCTGAACATGTCTTTGAAGCCGCGGCCAGGGATGATGCACTGGCTGGGCAGATCTTGCGCGAGGCCGGACAACATCTGGCATATAGCATCTACCTGTTGGCAATGATTTTTGATCCGCAGATGGTCGTTATCGGTGGAGGGCTGGCTGTGGAGGGAAGTCCACTGATTGGGGCGACGCGTACGGGGCTCACACATTGGATGAAGCAGGCTCCTGTTTTCCGTGAAATGCTCAGCCAGGACGCGGTCCGCCTGGCAAGCTTACAGGGAGATGCCGGTATCGTTGGCGCGGCCGCCCTGGCTATTGCTGAAGCTAGAACAAGGAGTTTTCTATAGTGAGTAATACAGAACAATTGATTCCAGGTATCTACGAGACACACACGCTGCATGAAATTTTGACCCAGCCGCTTGCCTGGCAGGCCGCGCTGGATGTGGTGGTGGCGAACCAGGAGGTTATCCAGACCCTCTGGAAAGCAGAGGAGTATTCTGACATTATTGTCACAGGGTGCGGCTCAACACACTATCTCTCGCAGGCTGTTGCGCCCCTGCTCCAGCGCCAGCTGGGCAGACGAGCGCGCCCCATACCAGCCTCTGAGCTACTGCTCTTCCCCGAGACCATCATCGGGCCTGGCAGCCGTCCCCTCCTATTTACGATCTCACGCTCAGGCCAGACTACCGAGACCATTCGCGCTACCGTGCTGTTTAAGCAGCGCTATGGCGGGCCAGTCATTACCATTGGCTGTTATCCGGAGGCGGAACTGGTGGCATTGAGTGACCTGGCACTGGTGATGCCCGAGGGGCAAGAGCAAAGCGTTGTACAAACGCGCTCCTTTAGCGCGATGCTGCTGGCAGCCCAGGCCGCGATTGCCCTGGCTCATGAGCCTCAATTTCAGACGATGCGCAGCTTGCCAGGACTGGGTGAGCGCTTGATTGCGACCCATCACGACCTGGCAAAACAGCTCGGTGGAGATACTCAGTTCGAGCGCTTTTACTTCCTCGGTTCGGGTCTGCAATATGGCCTGGCCTCTGAAATCAATCTTAAGATGAAAGAAATGTCGCTCTCTGTCTCTGAGGCGTTCCACTTCATGGAGTTCCGTCATGGCCCCATGTCGATGGTCAATGAGCATACACTGGTGGTTGGCCTGCTCTCGGATACAGCCAGTGCCCATGAAATAGCTGTCCTGCGCGAGATGCGCGCCCTGGGCGGCAAAACGCTGGTGCTTTCCGAAGACCCCATTCCTACAGAGGCCGCTGACTTCCAGGTCAACTTCCACTCGGGCCTGGCGGAGAATAACCGCGCGGTCCTGTATCTGCCACTACTTCAGCTTCTCAGTTACTACCGGGCGCGTACCAATGGTCAGAACCCTGATCATCCCCATAACCTGACGGCGGTGATTGTGCTTGACGCGGAGAGGTAAGGGATGATTGTGACTGTCGTGCCTAATCCCGCGCTCGATAAGACGATTGTCTTGCCTCATTTCTCGCTGGGCAGAATTCACCGTGCTGGAGAAGTAATCATCCAGGCGGGTGGAAAAGGCTTCAATGTTGCCAGGGCACTACATACGCTGGGGGCTCAGGGACTGGTCATAGGTCCCGTCGGAGGTTATGCCGGGAAGCACCTGCTGGCCCTGGCTCGCGAGGAGGGGCTCCAGGTCGATATGGAGGAAGTCGCCGCTGAACTGCGTACCTGCCTGACTGTGGTTGATCCCGCAGCCGACTACTGCCTGACTGAGATCTATGAGCAGGGAGCACCACTGACCAGGGCTGAATGGGATGCTGTGGTACGTCGAGTTACCAGCGCGCTCACACAAGCAGCCTTCCTGGTGATCAGTGGCAGTTTCCCACCGGGAGTACCAGAGGATGCTCTCCTCATGCTCCTGCGGCAGGCGAGGGCAGCCTCGGTGCCTGTCTTTCTAGACACTCACGGCGCACAGCTCCCCGCCGCGCTGGCGTATCACCCCGCTTTACTCAAAGTCAATCAGTTCGAAGCTGGGGAACTGCTCGGATATCCGCTTGCAGATTCCCTTCAGGCGCTAGAAGGTGCCGCCGAGTTGCAGAGACGAGGTGTGCGGGAGGTGGTAATTTCACTTGGGAAAGCGGGCGTCGTGGGGTGTACAGCCGAGGGCCAGCGCTTTGGCTGGACGGCACCAGCAGTGCCTGCGCTCTCCTCGACTGGGAGCGGTGATTGCCTCCTGGGAGGTATCGCCGCCGGGCTTATGCGCGGTCAGGGATTGATCCAGTCCGCACGCCTGGGTGTTGCGGCGGGGGCCGCAAATACACTGCAAATAGGAGCTGGCCGCCTGTACCTCTCTGATATTGAGCGATTGCTGCCGGTTGTCAAGGCCATATCACTGGGCGGCTAGCAAACACCTCTGCTCGCATGTTGTGTATAGAAAGAAGGTATGCATTGGGAAAGGTACAGATCAGTCGCGGGAAATTTGAGCATATACAAGCCTGCGCCAACGCGGAGGGCATCATCGCAGCCGTCGCTATGGACCAGCGTGGCTCGCTCAAGAAGAGCATGGAAAAATTGGCCGAGGGGAGTGGCACACCAGAGGCGATTACGACCTTCAAACGCAAGGTCTCGCAGGTTCTGACGCGCCATGCAAGCGCAATTCTGCTTGATCCCGAATATGGTTTACCTGCTTTAAAGAAGCGCGCGCCTGGTCGGGGAGCACTTCTCTCTTACGAAGTCACTGGCTACGATCCCCAGACTATGGGACGCTTGCCGCGTCTTCTTCCAAGCTGGAGTGCGCGTCGGCTCGTTGAAGTGGGGACCGACGCGGTCAAAATTCTCCTGTACTATAATCCTATCGATGAAGGGTGGATAAACGAAATCAAGCGGGCCTTTGTTGAGCGCGTAGGTGATGAGTGCAAGGCGCTCGATATTCCCTTCTTCCTCGAGCCACTGGCCTATGATAACGTGCATCCTGAGCAGAGCTTTGAGTTTGCCTGCTTAAAACCCGGCTATGTACGCGCGATCGTTGAAGAGTTTTCGCAGCCGCGTTATGGTGTCGACATGTTGAAGGTGGAGGTCCCTATCAACAGCGCCTATTTAGCTGGCAGTCTGGGTTTCAAGGGGAGCGAGGTCGCTTATGATTGGCAGGCGGCCAAAGAGCATTTCCAGGCTGCCGCCGGGGTCAGCAAACTCCCCTTCCTCTTTTTAAGCGGCGGCGTGGATGATGCCATTTTTCGTGAGCAGTTAGAATTAGCAGCCGAGGCCAATGTCCCCTTCAGTGGCGTCCTCTGCGGTCGTGCTACCTGGAAAGGCGGTGTCCCAGTCTTCGTCAACGACGGCGAAGCGGCTCTGGAAGATTGGTTGCAGGACCAGGGCGTGCAGAATGTGCAGGCCCTCAACTCAGTACTAAGCCATTGCGCCAGGCCATGGCACACCATCTACGGTGGCCTGGAAGCTATCGAGGTAACAAATTAGCGCTCAGTTCCTCAAAGCTAAAAAGATCTCCTCATGAGAGTATGTTTTGTTTCTCTCTCATTAAAGGTCTCTTTTCTTGTTCCGCTGCTAGCTTGCTGTCATCTCGTTGCGCATCCCGTGGGAAACATCGACAGTTTTGGCACATTGAGCACCAGCAGTACTACACCCAGGGCAAGCACGAACACAGCGAAGGATTGCTGTAAGCGAACAACCGGCAGGATGCGCGCCAGCCTGGAACCAGCCAGCAGCCCGGCGAACCCTATGCCACTTCCCTGGGGCGACCACAAGGGGCGCCCCAGGTTTATGCTAGGCCCCTTTGACCACCGGATAGCCAGCCTTTCGCCAGAGGTTGAACCCTCCCACCAGATCCATGACCTGTGGGTAATGATGGGCATCCAGCAGACTCGCGCCAATCGGCGAACGGTTTCCCCCCTGGCATTGAACCACGACGGGCTTATCAGGCGAGACCTCCCGCAGGCGCTGTTGCAGGGTGCCCAGGTGAATGTGCTGGCTCCCCGGGACATGGCCCGCCGCGTACTCATCGCTACTGCGAATATCGAGCCAGGTCACCTGCTTCTGAACGAGCATCTGCCGGGCCTCCTCTACCGTGATTTGCGGCGTCTTGCCCAGCGGATGCCGGGCCTGTTTCCAGGCGGCGAGTACGTCAGGGGTCCAGATATGGACCACACGATCCAGACCGATCAGACGGAGCTGGGTAAGTGCCTCCTGGGCGGCTTCAGCATCAACAATTAGCGAGAATGGCTGGTCGTAGGGAAGCAACCACCCGGCCCAGTTCAGGAAGATTGGCCCAAACGGCACGTGGATGGTTCCCGGGATATGTTCCTCCATGTACTGCCGAGAAGGACGGGCATCGATGACCAGGGTGCCAGATTGCAGATCCGCCACCAGTTGCTCGATACTTACTTCAGTCGGTGGGAGTATCGCCGAGCCCACCAGAGCCGGTCCGACCCTATTGATGCGCTTCATTTCCGCGAAGTAGGTAGGTGGCTCTGGTTGCCCGGCCAGCACCGCCTCGACAAAGCGTTGCTCGTCGGTGACATCGAAGGCCCAGTTGATGCGTTTCTCATATCCCAATGTGGTTTGCGGGACCGCGCCCAGGGCTCGCCCGCACGCACTGCCTGCTCCATGACCTGGCCAGATCTGCAAGTAGTCCGGCAATTCGCGGAAGCGCTGCAACGAGCGGTAGAGCTGGCGCGCCCCCGAATCAGCTGTACCACTGACGCCGGCAGCTTTTTCCAGTAGATCCGGGCGACCAACATCGCCGACAAACAGGAAGTCGCCAGTAAAGATGCCCATCGGTTCATCGGTGGTCGCAGTATCGGTCAGCAAAAACGAGAGATGCTCCGGGGTATGGCCTGGAGTGTGCAGTGCCTCGATCTGGATGTTGCCGACACGGAATGTCACCCCATCACGTAGGAGTATGGCACCTGTTTCCCCAGCGTACCCATATTCCCAATCTGCGGAACCCATATCTGAAAGGTAGAGCTGAGCTCCAGTTGCCTGCGCCAGTTCACGCGCTCCGGAGACAAAATCAGCGTGAATATGCGTCTCAGTGATGGTCGTGATGCGCAAGCCTTTGTCCGTGGCCAGTTCGATATATTGATGAATGTTACGGTTGGGATCGATAAGCAGCGCCTCGCCTGTCGCAGCGCAACCCACCAGGTAACTGGCCTGGGCCAGGATTTCATCGTAGATTAAACGGAGGATCATTGCAGTTCACTCTTTCTCTGTGGTTGGTGTTGAGTCTCTTTTTCCGCAGCTTCCTACGCGGCATCTGCTATATTTTTCAGTGTCTGGCGAACATCACAGACCGCGCCCTGGTTGTAGGGCAATTTACTGAGCAGCAGGGCCATCCCGCAGGTATTGGAAATCGCCGAATAGGTCAGTCCTCCGCCAACCAGGGCCGCGATCCAGACGAGCGGCTTCCAGGCAAAAAGACCTCCCAGTGCTCCTAGGAGAACCAGTGTGCCAGCAACGCCGCGCGCCTGCCGTTCCATACTCCATTTTTGTACTCCCCGCTGACATGGCTTGCCCGCCTTCTCCCAGGCAACAATTCCACCGTCGAGGAGAGAGAGGGAAGACACCGGCACGGTCTGGAGTACTTCTGCCGCCTTGCGCGCACGTGTCCCACTCTGGCAAATCAGGAGCAAAGGAGCATTGCTTGCGAGTTCTACGATCTCTTTTTTATAAGCAGGGAGCTGTTCCAGGGGAATGTTATGACTTCTTGAAATATGTTTGCTTCGAATTCGGTGGGTGTGTGTACGTCAATAACGATGGCATCTTGTGTCACAGTGATCATTTCATAAGCTTCTTCGGCAGGAACGATGGTTGTATTGGTGTTTTCCGAGTTCATCTCTTTTCTCTTTCCGAATGGTTGCTGTTACTCATCAGGGAGTGTTGTTTTCCTCACATACTTGGATGCAGCAAATTGCAGAAGGTTACATGGCTCCAGTGATCATTGGCAGTCCAATACTCAGCTTGACTTTGTACAATTTGGGGAAAGAATGAGGCATGAAAACCTCTTGAGATAAGATAGAAGCTGACCAAAGCATCATCTTGTCAGGAGAATGTTCATGGCTCTTCCCGATCCCATTATAGAAGTTTTAGCCGTCTTTCGGCCACTGTTTACGGCTCCCACTTGGAGGAAACTGATGACGTTGCTCACCGGGACCTTGCTGGCTCATGGACGCCGAAAGTCACGGCGGCTCTGCGTGCCAGCGGCAACGACATGGCTGCCAACTGGAGCACCTTCCACCACGTGCTCAATCGAGCACGTTGGTCTCCTCTGGCGGTGAGCCGTCAACTTCTCCTCCTTATCGTCGAAACCTTTGTGCCAGCCGGAGCCGACGTGGATCTGGTCCTTGATGAAACGCTCGAACGACGCTGGGGCAGCAAGATCAGGAAACGAGGCCATTACCGCGATAGCGCGCTTTCCAGTCGAGAACGCTCGGTGAGTAGCCCTGGCTTGCGCTGGATCGTGTAGAGTAGACGGCCAGCGAGGTTCTGTTTCCAGACCTTTTCTGTCCGTCCCTCTCCGAACCTGGGCTTGCACCCTTTCGATGCACCCGGCTCTCCAGTTTCTTGTCGCTTCGTGGAGGTAGGCGTTGCGCATCTCGCGCACCGCTCCGTTCACGACAATACTCCCTGCTTCCCTTCCCCTTGTATCAAGCATTACCTTGATCATTTGAGTACTATGAAAGCTCCGTCGTCATAGGCTCGCACCCGTAGACGATCCCGCATTTGCGCATATCAAACGTTGAGTACGTGTAGGTGCCCCGTTCGTTTCCTTGAACCAGCTCATTGCTGGTCGTTCATCGGAGAGAGTCTTCCGCACTCGCCATCAATAAGTGCGTATTCCGATGACATCGCCACAGGTATGTTGCGATGAGCCAACGCTTAGACCACTGGAGACTAGGGTTCAGCCAATTCAGGTTTCACCATGCGTACAGGACTTGCGGTGCATCACAGTACATACCTTCCTGTTTAACCGCGTTCCCGACATGCTAATTTTCCCTTTGTGTTTCCACGCCAGGTAAGTTGGGCGCCCTTGAGGTTCTTACTCTCAACCTCATCTCCCTCTGGGAGAAATTTGATATGTACCGAAGCGGCGCACGATGGCAGTGGTCGTGACCCTTCCTTGGACCAAGCAGAGATGGGCGTTGCCTTTCTTGTGTGTCCTCGCGACCACTCCCGAAGTCAGTCAACAGCTGGGCAAGCGACACAAGACCATCGGGATGTGGGCGCATCAGATGATCAGCCTGGTCCGCCACTGGCTTCCCGGCCGCTCCATCAAGCTCATGGGTGATACCGCCTACACGGTGTTGGAGTTGGGATTGCATGCACGTGCCCAAAGGGTGACCCTGGTCACGACTGGCCGCTTGGATGCCGTGCCCCATGAACCGCCTCCCGAACGTACCCGGCACACCATTGGTCGTCCGAGAGTGGTAGGCCCACGTCTTCCTTCCCTGGAGCAGGTATTACAAAGCCCGGAGGCCGTCTGGCAGGAACTCACCCTGGATTGGTACGGCGAGGGGAAGCGCACGCTGGAGTCTGTACCGGCACCGCTCTGTGGTATCGCTTTGGATACGATCCGCTGCCGATCCGTTGGGTCCTGACGCGTGATCCCTCGGGCAAGCGCCCTGCGAAAGCGCTCTTTTCCACCGACCCCATCCAGACGGCAAGCCAGATCGTCAGCGACTTCATGAAGCGCTGGAGTCTGGAAGTGACCTTTGAGGAGGGTCGTGCCCATTTGGGCATCGAGACCCAACGCCAATGGTCGGATCGAGCTATTGAGCGCTCGACTCCTTTGCTCTTTGGCCTCTACAGTCTCGTGACGCTCTTTGGGCGGGCGTTGCACCCGGATGGGCACATTCCTGTCGCTCAATCCGCCTGGTATTACAAGCAGACCGCCACCTTCCGTGATGTCCTTGCTCTCGTCAGGCGACATCTGTGGGGCCACAGGACTTTTCCCACATCACCCACTCACCCCGATGTGGTTTTAGTGCCCCGCTCGACTCTTGAGCGGCTGTCGTTGGCCGTCTGTTCGTGAGTTGGAAATGTACAAAGTCAAGCTTAGACAATTGGTTGAGTTATGAGGGGCTAAGCGTGCATGGCGCGCGATGTGTGGTTTTTGCGCAATTGCTTGCTGTGACTGGTGCTTATGCACACCATGGCTCTCCTCTTCACCATTGAGTTGAACCACGCTCCTTTCAATTGGGGATTTTGTTGCCTCGTTTCATAACTTGCACATCAGGATAGTACTACTCTGTTCGTTTTGAGAGCTACGATGAGAAGATGGAGACAGTCGTGTTGCCCAAAGGTGAATGAAGGCTGGCTACTGACTGAACGCCCCTGTCCCGGTGAGAAGGGAATCCAAATGGTTTTTCAATAGCTTGCCTATTCTGACTCCTCTGGCGGCATTGGCTTATCGAGGAGGCCTAGACCAGGAACAAATAAGGATGTGGTTCGCTGGCTCATTGAATCTGGGCACATCAACACTTCTCGCCCTCGGCAAAACGCACAGAGTAGTAGTATGATCTATTACCGTAGGATTAGGCATATCCATGTGCTAGCAGCTGCATACCTGTCTGTCTAAATCCTTCTTCGTTCGGTATTTCGACTGCAAAGGCGTCCGCTAGTCGAGCGATGATGTTAAAGCAGGTACAAATTCGTAATGCATCCTCTATGGCTTGCCTACTCACACCAAGCGCTAACACCAGCTGTATATCTTCAGGGGAAACATGATCTGGGTCGAGGGTAACCTTCTCTAGGAGTCCTAACACCGCATGAAGCTGTGCGGTAAGTGGTGCACTACGCCAATCAACGAGGACTGCCTGTACAAAAATAGCACCGATAGCCTGGGACGCAACTGCGCCATGAGCCCCCGTTCAATAGGCACATTGTAAGATGGAAGCGGTAAAAGCTGCAAAAAGTTCTCGTTCACCCACACTCCAATAGGAGGGACCACGAAGCAACTGTTGTAGACAGCGGGAGAATGGCTCCCCAAACATATCTGCCCGATACGTCAAAATACGCCGAATATCTGAGATCGGTTCATCCTTGTGAATTGCTTGAATGATTTGTAATCGCATCGCTTGCTCCTTCAATCGCTGCTATTCCTTGCATGAGGCACTTGGTGCCCGCGCCCAACGCAATACTCAACGTGATTTCGAAGATAGCCTCTTCATTATAGCCAGCCTGACGAAGCTGCTCTATATCTTCGTCTGTCACTTTGTATGCATACTTGCGTACCTTCGTAATATACGCCTGAAGGTCAGACGGAAAATCGCTCTCTGACCCAATGCAATCCTCGTTTGCAATGCTCGCCTGTTTTACGTATTCAGTCAATGCCTTGCGCAGAGTAGGTGTGGTTGATCCGGGAGCGGTCTGAACCGACTGAGTGAGTCGCTGATAGAGTATGTTTTGTTGTTCTGCTGCATCTGCCATATCTCACATATCTTTCTACACATGTCTATTTTCTAACAAAAACTATTAAAAAGGTGTATCTATCCTCAGTATACACTAAAGTGATCAATGCATGATGAAAAACTTTGCCTAAAGTGATACATTGTGTGCAGCGCGCAGAATAGTGCATCACACATGCGGCAGAGTCTTTCTTAAAAGATGCTATGGTAGAGCCATATTGATTGGCAGACCCGGTTTCCGTTGGGGCTTGGAGATGGGCCACTTTCATCAGTATCATATGCGTTGCGGCTTCTGCTTTATTGCCGCTGGGCCAGGGCTTGGAACAAGAAAGGCTTCGCCTCCGCCTGGAAGTCTAAGAACGGGTACAACTGCTTTGCAATCCCTTCAAACACGAGGAGCGAAAGAATTGCCATGGTGAAGTTGATAGAACCACGCAATCCGAAGCGCCTTTCAATATCGAAGATCTGGGCGGCAAAGGGTGCGACCTGAAATGTATCTGCCTTTGACCCTGTACTTCGTTCGATGAGTGCCATCACTTCTCGCTCAAAACCTTCTCGGTCGAAGGTGGCTGGTTTGTAGAGCGCTGTCTCATAGATGATGCGCGCGCACTTTTTGCCAGCATTTGTGGCAATGCCCAGGAAAAATTCGGCGAACTGATAGCGGTCTGTTGGTTCCATTTTTGCAATGAATCCTGTATCCAAAATGACAACTTGCCCCCCTTTACGCAGATAGAGATTCCCAGGGTGCAGATCACAATGGATGAAACCATCGAGGAAAATCATGTGGTACAGCACTCTGACACCGGTGATGAGTGACTCCTGATACTCAGTCTCCTCCCAGTGAAGCTGATCAATTCTCACAAGCCCATCGATGAACTCCATCACCAGAATGGCCTGGCTGCAATACTTCTCGATAAGGGCGGGGAACAGGACCTGGGAATTATGCGCGAACTGTTCCTGAAAGTGCCGTGTGTTATGAGCCTCGATCCGTAAGTCCAATTGTTGCTCGATATACTTTCCAAGCTCATTGACCATTTCGACGACAGGAACCAGCCGCAATGCGGGAATCCGTGATAGCCCTCTTGCTATGAAGCGCATAAGCCACAGATCCTTCTCCACCTGTTGCACGATACCCGGTCGGCGCACCTTGACTGCAACCCATTGGCCATTATGGAGGCGAGCGCGATAGACGCTTGCAATACTGGCGCTGGCAATGGGTTGTTCTTCGAACTCAGCAAACATCTCTTGGATGGATCGCCCGAACTCAGCCAGGATGGCTGCTTGAACGTGGCGAAACGCAAAGGGCTTGACGCGATCCTGCAGTTTGGCCAGGGGCGCGATTATTTCTTGTGGAAACAGGTCGCGCCTCGTGCTCAGGATTTGCCCAATTTTGATAAAGGTTGCTCCCAGGGAAGCGCAAAGTCCTGCTATCGAGCGCCCAAGCAATGCCCGCGACGAGTAACGCTGTTTCCCAAGTGTATTCCATAGCACTATTGCGCCAAGACGGATTGCGTGAAAGCCGATGTGCGATAGCAGTTCGCCAAGACGCAAACCTATCTTCAAGGGGAAAAAGGGCCTTTGTACAGCCTCTAAGGAGAAAGATCTGTTTGCAGTTTCCAATCCCTGGGTTTTTGCCATTGTGAGACTCCTTCCCGATTTCTTTTACTGATACCTGGAGTATATCTGAAGAGGTGCTCTGAAGTCTTCTTCTCGTTTGCTGGAAGCAACAGGAGGGATGTGCCGAAAAAAGAGCAATGGAAAAGAAGCAAAAAAAACAAATCTGTTTTATGTTTACCTAAAGATAGAATGTATCATCGCTCGCCACGTTGTGTTCTTGTGTTGAAGGTTCTCTCTGTTTATATATGGCACCACGTGGTGTACCCACTATACATGAGAGTGTTCATCTGAGTAGAAAGTGAGATGACGATGTCGCTTGATTATGATCGTGAGTTCATACTCGATCACTACCGCAATCCTCGTAACTATGAAGTGCTCGAGCAGCCTGATGGGCATTCCGAAGGCGTGAATCCTGTATGTGGTGATCGCGTGGCCCTGGATATACGGGTAGAGAATGGTCGTATTACGCGTATTGGTTTCCAGGGGCGGGGATGCACCATTAGCCAGGCCTCTGCCTCTATCCTTACAGAAGTGGTCGAAAACCAAACAGTTGAAGAAGTGGCGATGCTCACGCAAGAAGCATTTCTAGACACACTTGGTATACCCATCAGTCCCGCGCGCTCGAACTGTGCCTTCCTCGCGTTAAATGTATTGCACGCCTGTCTTAAGACGATAGCGCAAGATCCATCTCCAAAGACAGCAAAGGAGGCGAATTGAGGAGCTTATGAGCGACGCTACATTTTCACGTCCCCTCTCTTCTGAGCATCTTATGATACATTTGCCATTACAAAGGCCGGTTTCAGACGACCGTGTGGCATGGCGTGCTTACTGGCAGGCACATCAACAGCCCTGGCGTACTGAGCCGGAGATTGACCAGGCGCGTCAAGACGTCCTGCAGTCCCATGCCCGCTTGTCAGCGAACATTGCCCAGGGCATATTTCCTTTTAAGGGAGTACAATTGACGCGCGCCGATATTGAGTGGCTGATCGCGGCGCAGGAAGAAGAATGCAGGCGTTCGGAGGGAGATAGCGCGCAACAACGCTTGCCCGGTTTGGATCTACGGGGCGCTGCCCTGCGCTCACCGGACGCCGTTGCACTGAACCTAGCAGGGCTGCCTCTTGCTTATGTGCGAATTGGATTAGCACGCAATGAGTGGAAAGGGAGGGATGCGGCCTTGTTGCAAGCCGCATCATGCGATATGGATGGGGTAGACCTCTTTGAGGCGCATTTAGAGGGGGCGAACCTGGCAGGCGCCAGGCTGAACACAGCAGATCTTCGCCTGGTGCATGGGAAAGGCGCTGATTTGCGTTATGCGCACCTGGAGCGCGCGAACCTCTCGGGCGCTCAATTCGAAGGAGCCAACCTGACCGGAGCGCTGTTGGATCATGTCTATTTCACTGGTTGCCAACTTAGCTCTGCCAAACTGGCCCATGCCCGGTTCAATGGTGCAACCCTTTTTGGGGCACAATTGCAAGGAGCGTTTCTGGTAGAGGTTGAGGCGAAGGGTGCGAATTTTACGGGATCGCAACTGGTGGGCGCAGATCTGCGGAAGGCGAATTTGCAGGGAGCCAGCTTTCTTGGAGCGAATCTACAAGGAGCTGATTTGTCCCAAGCGAATCTTGAAGGTGCCATATTCGTGGGCGTGCAACTAGAAGGGGCCAATTTGACCGCCGTGAGATTAGCCGGGCATGAGCGCGTCGGACCGTCCCTGCTGGATGTGCAATGGGGGGCTACTCGGTTGAGCGTTGTTGATTGGTCGCAAATAGAAATGCTTGGTGATGAGGCGCATATCGCCCAACGCGAGAGGGCAATCGACTCTATGGAAGCGAAGGGCGAGTGGAAGAAGGCGATGTGGGCGAATCGGCAAGTATCCCATGTATTGCACCAGCAGGGGTTATATGAAGAGGCTGCGTACTTTGCTCAGCGAGCTGAAACAATACGTTCACACGTCTTCACAGCCCTTTAGCGCGACGAGCACATGCACCAGAACCGTGCCAGGATACCTCCGACTAGCATGCGGAGGCATCCTGGCATGATTTCTTTTAAACAATAGGATTTTTACATATATGAAAAGCAATATGTGCCTTTCGATCTCCTGAGTTGACTCTGCCTTTTTGCCTCGCGGCTTTTGAGAAGCTGTGTACGTCTTGTCTATCTGCGTTGACAGGAAGAATTTCCTTATGCTATGCTTAAGGTGCTATTTTAGAGTATTAAAGAGCGCGAATGTTATCTACGTCGTAGAGGTGTGCTACCTCCAGTAAGAAGGAAAGAAAGGACGCAGCAATGGCAGTTAAAGGGGCTATAGAGAATACGGGGGATATGGATGTCGTTGACTCGCTCAATGTGCATCTTGAGATAACAATTGCTGCCTCACCTCAGAAGGTTTTCGAGGCTCTGACGACAGATATTGCGGCTTGGTGGGGGTCCCCCTTCATCAAACGGAGAGATGCCAATACAATTGTGCTTGAACCAAAGGTTGGTGGCCGCCTCTACGAGGTGTATGGCGAAAACGAGGGGGCGCTCTGGGGGATGGTCAGCTCGATCAGGAACGATGAGGAACTTTGTTTGACTGGTTCAATGGGCATGCCAGAGCCAACGTATGGGGCAGTGACGTTTACCCTGGCACCTCAAGGTGATAGTACGCAGGTCAAACTGACCCATTCTGCCTTTGGGCGTATTTCTGCAGAACGTAAAGGTTGTTATACCGAAGGGTGGAAGGATCTCCTTGATGTGCGCTTACGCGCTTTTGTAGAACAAGATGTTCGTACCGGCATTGATGCCCGCTCTGCCTAGGAGCACGCTCCTAGGCAGAGCGCTACAGATAAAAAGAGTGCGGTGTGTCTTCCCCTTCTTCACAATGAGTACTGTCTGAAGAAGGATCTTTTTTCCTCCTCTCCTCATGATTCCTTCAGACAGACACGAAGCTGTTTTCAGCAGGTCAACAAAGGGGCAAACAAGAAGAAGTATTTCACATAGGAAAGCAGGTATAGTTAGGATACGGTACGTGCTGAGGTAGGTATCGTGAAAAGCTCGATGTGATTTATTCTGTCTTGTAAGTGGAGGATACAATGCAATTGCCAGAGAATGCGCTGGATATGGTGCAACACGAACAAGAGTATGCCCTGACGAAGCAGTTATCTGCCACAGTAAACGCACTTCTACCAGCTTTAGAGCGATTTACGGCTTTCGATTCCCCTGAACGCACAGCCCGGGAGCGCACTAGTTGGACAGCTCAACTAGAGGAGTCTTTACCGCAGGTTGGGCAAGGTTCGCAAGCTGTCATTGAGCAATTGCGCGATGTGGTCATCCCTCATGGCTTGCGTGCGGGGCATCCTGGATTTTCAGGCTGGATCGCGACGATGCCAACAACGTTACCTGCCGCGGCGCATCTGGTGTCCGCTATTTCAGGTCCGCTCTGTGTGGCCGTACAATCCTATAATCTTCTGGAAGAACTGGCATCAAACTGGCTACGTGAGCTTGTTGGCTTACCACCTCACTTTCGAGGGGTATTTACGAGTGGAGGGTCAGTTGCCAATCTCATTGGTATTGGAGCGGCGAGACAATATGCGTATGAGAAGCGAGGCATTGACCCGGCTCGGGAGGGCGTGGTCGCATTGCCTCAGCCGCGGATCTACACGTCGGATCAGGTTCACCATGTGACGTATCGGGCTGCCGCTGTTCTGGGGCTGGGTCGCACCTCTGTTGTGACACTGCCCGCTACTCATGATTTCCATATCGATGTGGCAATGCTCAGAGCGAGGATTGAGGAGGATGAAGCGCAGGGATGTACACCAGTAGCCGTGGTGGCGAACGCCGGAACAATCAATACCGGAACTATCGATCCCTTACCCGAGCTGATTCAACTGTGCCAGGAGAAAGACATCTGGTTACATGTTGATGGCGCTTATGGACTGCTTGGAGTGTTAGATCCTCGCGTTGCACCATTGTATGGCGACCTGTCCTCTTGTGGCTCATTAGTGGTTGATCCCCATAAATGGTTAGCGACTTCAATGGGTTGCGGGGCTGTCTATGTACGAGATAAGAAATTGTTGGAACGAGCCTTTACTTTGATGCCTGCTGTCTATATGGAAGATGCGCAGCCCATCTATATGAGTGATACAGAGCTCACCTCCCAATATGACGATTTAGGCTATGAGTTTCAGAATTACGGGGTAGAACACAGCTTGCCTTCACGTGGCGTCGAGGTCTGGGCGGTGCTCAAGGAGATCGGTGTTGAGGGAGTACGATCTCGTATATGCCGTCATAATTCCTACGCTCGCCATCTTGCTGAGCGGATCCTGGCTGCCCCTCATTTGGAACTCGCCGCGCCAGTCGTGCTCTCAACATGTTGCTACCGCTATGTTCCCAATGAACTGGCTGGGCGCACGGATGCAGAGGCGGTAACTACGCTGAATCAACTGAACCGCATTATCCTTGGACGAGTACGAGCGCGGGGTCGTGTCATGCCCTCTGCTACAAACCTTGGGCAGATGTTCGTGCTGCGAGGCTGTTTTATCAATCCCCGTATGACCCTGGCCGAGGTTGATGCCCATGCTGAGGAAGTCGAGCAGTGTGGTGCTGAGGTCTGGTCTGAGTTGAGCCCTCAGTAAGATGCTCCTTACAGAGAAGAGGAGAGAGGAGGGCAGGTGCTAGCACCTGCCCTCCTCTCTCCTCTTCTCTGTAAGATCAGGGCCAGGTAACGTGTAGTTTTTGGTAACCACGGAAGGCCAGAATGGGCACATGGGCCAGGTGCTGTCCTTCTACCAGGCGAATCCCAGGTAGACGTTGCGTGAGCGCTTCGAAGGCGATGCTGCCCTCTAGCCTGGCCAGTGGTGCCCCTACGCAAAAGTGAATGCCATGGCCAAATGCCATATGGCGATTCGGGGTCCGTTGAGAGTTGAATACGTGCGCATCAGGAAATTGTCCCTCATCTCGATTTGCTGAACCAAACACGAGTAAGAGTAGCGTCCCCGCCGGAAGCTGTACTCCTGCCAAATGGGTGCTCTGGGTGGTAGTGCGATAGAGCGCTTGTACCGGACTGTCATAGCGGAGGATTTCTTCGATTGCTGTGGGAATCCTTTCGGGTTGCTCACAGAGAGCCTGCCATTGTTCGCGTGATTGTTGTAGTAACGCCATACCGTTGCCGAGCAAATCAACAGTTGTCCGGTGTCCGGCCATCAGGAAACCACAGAAGGCGCTCACAAGCTCATGCGTTGAGAGCGGTGGTTGGTTTGAGACCTGGAAATGGAGAAGATCGCTAATCATGTCCAGGTGAGGGTTCTGGCGGCGATCCTCTATCAGGCGTACAATGTAGTGCTGAAAAGCGACCATTCCCTTTGCACATTCCACCTGACGCTCTTCTGTGAGATCTGCGTAGAGGAAATCAACCAGGTCTTCGCACCAGGCTTTGACCTTTGCCATGTGCTCCCCCGGAATACCAATCACATGTAAAATGACTTCCAGGGTCAGGGGATAGGCGAATTGGGTAATGAAGTCGGCGGAATTGCTGGTTTCAAGCTGGTCGAGAAGCCGATGTACAACAGTGCGAATGTAGGGCTCATGGCTGGCAATCCGGGAGACGCTCAGGGCTTTGACGTAGGGTTCGCGGAAACGTTGATGGTTCAATCCATCGCTACTGATCGCGGTTGGAGCCATTGGATACCCCTGGCGCAGAATCTGTAAGGCTGCAGGCGTCAATGCCGAAAGCGGACGTGTCAGGTCACGGGATGAAAAAACGTCTGGCTGTGCCAGGATGGCGCGTACATCTTGGTACCGCGTGACAAGCCAGGCACCTATCTCGGGGCTGAATGTGATCGGCTCTTCATTCCTCAGGCGGGCATAGAAGGGAAAGGGATTTTCTAACTGTTCGGATTGGAGGGGATGATAGGCAACGCCTAGATGCTCATCGTTTTTCTGCGTCATCGTCTCAGCCTTTCTTTTAGTATGTCATTTCTCACGTCGCGTACCGTGCTGGCGATGATAGGCCAGGGTCGCATCATAAGACCTACAGAACGGGGTTCTATACGGCGGGAACGTCCTTGACGCATTCAAGGATGCTGAGAGGACTCCGCGTAGGGATAATACGCGAGAGCTTGAAGTTAGCGGCTGCTAATAGAGAGGTAAACGCCTCTTCTGTCCGTTCCTGCCCGCCGAGTGTGACGAGCATATTGAGGTCCATGAATTTGCCATTATCGGGCGTGTTGATGGGGGCCAGGACACGCGCCATGAGCAAGAGTGTGGCATGATCTGGCATAGCAACTCGGCACGTTTGCAGGAGCTTAAGAACAGCTCCGTCATCCCAGTTGTGGACGACGGATTTCAATATATACCCATCGTGTCCTGCTGGAATGGCCTGGAACATGTCGCCGGCTACGATCTCACAGCGCTGGGCTATGCCTGCAGCTTCGATATGCTCACGAGCTTCCTCCGCTACAGCAGGGACCTCGAAGAGGACTCCGTGCATTTGTGGATATTGATGGAGAATTGTTGTCAAGAGTTGCCCATGCCCCCCTCCTATATCCACAAGTGTGCGAAAGCCTGAGAAGTCATAGGCGGGTAAGAGGGCCTGGAGCTCCTGTACCGAGAGATTTGACATCGCCTGATGAAAGAGGTGGTGGGCTTCTGGATGTTGTGCCATGTAGGCCCAGAGATCCATGCCAAAAACTGCGTCAAATGCGCATTCCCCTGTGCGGATACTGTGCATGAGGTTGCCCCAGGCCGACCATTGGAATGAAGAGCCAACGAGGCTGGTAATGGCATGGAGGGAATAACGGCTATCAGTACGCAGCAATTGGCCCAGGGGGGTAAGGGAAAAGCCCTGTTGCTCGTCCTCTCTGAAGATGTCAATGCTCGCGAGTGCGCGCAGTAAGCGCTGCAATGACGGGGCATGCGTTGCTGTTTGTTGAGCGAGATCGTCTGAGTCGCGTGGACCTGTACTGAGCAGATCCGCCAGCTTAAGTTCAGCGGCGACCGAAAGCGCTTGGAGCGCGAAGCCTCCCATGAGAAGGTTCCAGAAGGCGCGCTGGGGAGGCATGGTTGTTCCCTGCGACGATGTTGCCTGTTGATTGATAACTGGATCATGTTGTTGTTCCATGGTATATGTCTCTCTCTTAGATAGGGGAAGATGCTGGGTGAGCTCGCGCTATACTCCAGCATCTTCCATCTTGTTATCCCGGTTTATTGAGGGCCAGGCCTGGTGTCTATCTCTCCGCGAGGTGTAAGAGGCCGATGTTGTCTCCGTTGAACTCAGCTATCCAGAGCTTGCCCTTTCGATCAAACACCATACTGAGTGGTTGGCTGTTTGGCGTGAGTAACTGATACTCGGTGAATGTTCCCTTCACAGGATTGAACTGCGTGGCCTTGTTGCCACCAAACTCTGCCAGCCAGATGCTCCCATCCGGGCTACGTGTAATGCCCTGCGGCAGACTGTTTGTCGTAGGAATAGCATATTCTGTGATCTTTCCTTGAAGGTCAATTTGTGCGACTTTATTTCCGCTAAACTCGACGAACCAGAGCTTCCCGTGGGGTGCTGCGACAATATTTATCGGACGTGAATCGGCCGTAGGCACGGGATATTCAGTAATCTGACCGGAGGGGGTAATACGGCCGATCTTATTTCCGCTCTCTTCAGTGAACCAGAGATTCCCATCCGCCCCTACTGCAAGACCATGCGGCTGAGCATTGGGGGTTGGGATTGGGTACTCGGTAATCTTGCCATTTCTGGGATTGAGGCGACCAATCTGATGAACCTTGTCCTCTGTAAACCAGATGTTGCCATCTGGCCCTTCCGTCACAATCACCGGGCCACTATCATGTGTAGGAATCGTGAACTCGGTCATTTTTACGTGCTCGTGCCCGTGTTTGTCTCCGGGATCGATACGTGTGACTTTGTTGGTGTCATACTCGGTAAACCAGAGGTTCCCATAGTGGTCCGCGGCCATATAGACTGGTTTACTGCCCGCTGTAGGAATGGCAAACTCGGTTATTTTGCCCGTTTTTGGATCAAGGCGTCCTATTTTAAAGGCGAGACACTCAGTAAACCAAAGATTGCCATCACGCCCAAACGCGACCCCGGATGGACCGCTGCCAGCGGTTGGAATGTGATATTCGGAGTACGATTGCATGGATGCATGGGCTACCAGGGTGGTGACGCAGAGCAATAATGCGAGTGCAGGCAAGAGGATCCAGAGTAGACGTTTCCTGAACGAGCGCGAGTAGTGGGTAGTGAGATTGAGCATACAAAACCTCCAGGTTTCTTGTGAGACAGTAAATAGGGAAAATGTATCAAAGTGACCTGAATCGTTTGATTGCAGACCCAGGCCATCCGGGGATATCAATCACGTAGTAGATGTTCTCCTACCGATCAAGCTCTGCTGGGAGAGGGATCGTCAAGATGTAGGTAGTCAGCTGTCCTCCGTAAAAGAGAGAAGTAATCATCAACTGCTTTGCCTGGTCGCCAGACAGGATAGATGATGGGATAGACGCCAAGATCCATCATCCAGCGCAATTTCCTTCTTCGTTGGGAGGGGGAGCCCATGATGGCGAACTTCTCGACCATCTCATCGGTAATCAAACCGATCGCTTGCGCGAAGTTTCCTCTCTGCCAGGACTGCTGAATCTGGCGGGCCTGTTGCCCATAGCCCGCTACTTCCATAAGTGGATAGTAATGAATGGATGCGAAGAAGAAAGCAAGTGCATGACGTACAGCATTTCTGCCTGCATCATCTTCTTCGGCCATCATTGCAAGCGTGAAGAGTTTGATTTCTTGTGGGTTGCGCCCAACAGCCTCGGCTTCGCGTGTGATGAGAGTGGCATAGCGTGTGTACGCCTCTTCTGTAAGACCATTGGTAATGATGCCGTCCGCATGCTGGGCTGCCAGGGACACCATTTGGGGACCTATGGCCGAGAGATATATCGGGAGATTCCCATGAATTGACCCTTCGCGGAAACGGAAGTTGTGCAATTGAAATAGGTTGCCATTATATGAGAAGCGTTCATTTGTGTTGTCTCCTTGGGCCACTGAGATCGCTAGTCCGCTCGCAGTTATACTCTGATATGCAGTCGTCTGGCTCATGAGTAGCCCTCGTACAATATCGAGTGTTTCCCGCGCGCGGGCGATGGGTTTCTCGATCTTGACCCCATGGCCACGCTCGGTAAAAAACACTCCACCTGTGCCGATGCCCAAATGCTGGAAACGGCCTGCGCTCATACGGTAGAGCGTACCTACTGTCATCGCGAGGAGCGTAGGAGTGCGCGAGTAGAAGCTGACAATACTTGTGCCCAGGCTGAGGCGTTGAGTGGCATGAGCTACCACGGCCAGGGTCGAAAAGGCTTCTTTCCCATCGCCTTCACAGACCCAGAAGCCTTCGTATCCAAGCTCTTCTGCTTCTTGCGCATAACGAACAATATCTTGTATTGATAAATCTCCAGTGTTGAGGAGGGTGACTCCAATATTTCCTAACATGCCGCTCTCCTTGTTTCTGCTCAACTGCACTTCTTGTAGAGAGTATAGAGCGCAATCGTATTATATGCTTCTTCTACTTTGCTTGGTTTCCGCAGAGACCTTGAGCAGTTTGCGGCGGCATCATAAAGAGGACCGTCCGTTTCCATCGTCGCGTGGAAACGGACGGTCCTCGCTTTGGTGTCTGGCGACTGCATTGAGGAATGTGCCAATTAGGAGGCACTTGATGTTGTGGACACCGTTTTTTGTAGAGGGGCCTTGTTTGCATTGGTGACGGTTCGTTTAAGTGTCAGGCAGAGCAATGCGCCTGCAAGCAGAACAGCCGCAATGATGAGGAAGGATGGGAGCACTGCCGTCGTGATACCGCTCACAATGGTCGTATGGGTTGAGGCGAGACGGTACTGGAGGAATCCACCTACAACAGCTCCACCTATCGCACCTCCGACTTGGCGGGTTGTACTGATGAGCCCTGATGCTGCCCCCATTAAAGGGGGAGTGATGCCGCGCATGGCCTCGCCCATAAGGGTACTTGCCGCACATCCAATACCTACGCCAGCAAGCACTAATGGGAGTAAGAAGGCATAGATTGGTGGATGTAATGTGCTTAACCAGGCGGTCAGACTAATACCAGCTGCGAAAAAGACGAGCCCTGCGATGAGGATATATTTGCCTCCAATTTTATCCGAGAGCCGGCCCGCGAGTGGTGAGGCTATCATGATTGCCAGCATTAATGGCGCAGTCGCAAGACCCGCTATCAGGGCCGACATACCGAGAGATGACTCGAAGAATAAGTTGACCAGGAAAATGAAGCCAAGTTGGCCGAAGGCAAGTGAAAGATTCACCGCTGCCATGGATGAAAAGGTGTGGTTTTTGAAAAGCGCGAGCGGCAACAATGGCTCCTGGGGGACACGCTCCCAGACGATAAAGGCAAGCAAAATGACTACGCCTGCGATGAGGAGCGATGGAATGGAGAGAATACCAGTGATCGTCCCCCAATGGTAGGTTTGCCCTTCATCCAATGCAAAAATGATGGAAAACAGGCCAGCTGTCGCCAGAATAATGCCAATAAAGTCGATTTGATGTGTCTTCCCTGTACGTAGTTCTGGAATCAAGAGAAATGTTGCGACGAGCGCAATGATTCCTATTGGTACGTTGATAAAGAAGATCCAGCGCCAGCTTAAGAGCGACACGATGATTCCCCCGGCCAATGGCCCAACGACCGAAGCAAGACCCGCGACACCGGCGTAGGTGCCCAAGGCTGCACCTCGGCGCTCTGGCGGATAGAGGGAGGTGAGAAGTGCCAGTGACGTCGATGTGATGAGTGCGCTTCCAACGCCTTGCAGGACGCGCGCAGCGATCAGCTCCAGGCTGTTTTGCGAGAGTCCACAGAGGGTTGAGGCAACCACGAAAATACCTAAACCGCACGCAAAAATAGTGCGTGAGCCGAAGATATCGCCCAGGCGACCGCCCGTGATTAGGAGCGCACCATAAACAAGCATGTATGCATTCACTACCCATAAGATCTGATCCAGGGTCGAATGCATTGTGGTGAGCATATTAGGAATAGCAACGGTGACGATAGTCATATCCAGCGTCGTCATAAAAAAGCCCGTACAAAGTATGATCAACGCTAGGCGGAAAGACCGTGGTGTTTGTGTTGCTTGCATACCTTCTCCCTTCACAACTGCTAATTACCTATCTTTGCTGTCATTCAAATGAGCGTCTGTACAAAGCAGGTGCGACCACTTGTTGTGTGATAAAATAGTAACATAATAGTATATGTGATGTCAACGTCACATATTTATATTCAAAGCATTGAGTGTGAAAGCCTTCTCGTACGTTCGCGCCTACTGCGCGCCAACAAGGAGCCATTGTAACAGCCCTGACTGGATGCAGCAGGCGTTTTGCTGTTCCCTCAGCATGGAAGTGCCTATGAATTGGCCTTGTTTTCAAGACTGAAAATGGGGCATTACACCTTGTGCGAAGAGTTCGAGCGTGCGCATAGATTCCATATCTGGCATGTTCCCAAACAGGATTTCTAGCGATAGTTCCACATCTCCATACCACCGCTGCAATGTGTACACTTGCTCTAGCACTTCTTCTGGGGTGCCAACCAATGCTGTGCCTTCTTCTATTGATGTCTGCCATGTCTGCTTCGAAAACGCACCTAGCAGCCTTTCATACCCGAGATACGCGCTTGAGGTTTGCCCCTGCCAGCTACGAAGAGCCTGGGCGAATACGTCCATACATACCGAGCGGGCTTGCTTGAAGCCTTCGAGCGCCTGTTCATGTGACTCTGCAAGGTAGCACTGCACAACGACTTGTATTTGTTCCGTGCCAGGGAGATGCTCAGCCTCTTTCCAGGCTGTGCGGTAGGTGTGTGCAAGTTGGCTGGTGCGTTCTAAACCACCAACTGAAGAAACGATCATCAGATAGTATCCCTGCTGTGCCGCCCAGCGCACCCCTTCGAGTGAACTGATAGAGGCAATCCACATTGGCGGATGGGGTTGTTGTACTGGCTTGGGGCTTGAGTGGATATGGTCTAAATGGTGGTAGTTGCCTGTGAAAGAAACCTCTTCTTGTGTCCATAGTTGACGGATGAGGGCAATACCTTCTTCAAAGCGTGCTCGACTCTCGTCCATTGGGACATTGAACGCCTGGAATTCTTCGGGGATGAAGGCCCGTCCAAAACCCACGTCTAATCGGCCATGACTAATATTGTCCAGCATAGCCAGTTCACCCGCAAGTTTAATGGGATTGTTGAAGGCCGGGATGACGGCCCCCGTCGCTAAGCGTAGTTTGGTCGTACGTGCTGCGATGGCCGCCAAAAGAACGCTTGGATTGGGCGAGTGACCGCCGTAATCGTGAAAGTAATGCTCGACCGTCTTGGCTGAGCTATAGCCCAATGTGTCTGCTCGCTCACAGAGACGAAGCGCCTGGGCAAAATAGTCCTCAGCAGAGACCTTACTGGATTGAAAGGTTGGGATAAAATTGAGGCCGAATTTCATATAGATCACCTTTTACAGCAAAACATGTTGGACAAAAGCGAAGTATGCTCATGTACTTCTACTACTTGCTTTGAAATGTAAAATATTTCTTTTTTTATGGCTTCTTCTCATTTGCTTATTTACGGTGCTTTGAGCAGATGAGAGTGGAAATGGGTGGGGGCATAGTTCTCTGAGCAGCGGTATCAACGAAGTAGCACATGGCAAACGATATGCCTTTTCACAATGCACTCTCTCCTTGAAGATGTATATGTTTTTTCTCCTGAGCTGAGATGAGAGGAGAAGAAGCAAAGTAGAAGAAGCAAAAAGGGGTATAGCGCATTAGAATTAATGGGAGATGATGATGCCTAGAAAGGAAGAAAGAGGGGTGATTTGCATTTAAGAAGCTTTTTTGTCTTTCTGTGTATGGATTTGTGTATTTAGTGGAGAAGCAAGTACGCCTTGCAAGAAAGAAGGTGCTATGTCTCGTCACATCTCTCGAGAGAACGATATGGTATGGCCTGAGGACGCTCTGCCGTTGGAAACTGCTTCTGAGACTCGCTCTTTGCCTGTATGGATCATTGTGGGTTTTGCGGTTATCGTGGGACTTGTATTGGCGATGATATGGGTACCTGCGGTGGCGGATGATGTGATTGGCGAGAACATTGCCAATACTATTGTGGGATCAACTGCGAAGACAGTGACGCTTAATGATACGTTGTTTGGTATTGTCTTTGCCATTGCGGCTGGCCTGGGTACCACCTTTACAGCCTGTAATTGTGCCGTTTTTAGTTGTCTTGCACCGTTAGCAAAAGAGGAGGGGCAGAAGCGTATCGGTATTGGGTCCTTACTCCTGTATATGTGCGCAGGCGTTGTAGCTGTGACCGCCATTTATGGTGGTTTGGGGGCCATCATGGGGGGACAGATGCCCAGCTTGTCGACAGCTGTCGTACATTTGCCGATGGGAGATTATCCTCTTCGCTTGCTTCAGTCCACGATTGCTTTTGTGGGTCTGGGCGTCGTGTTGGTGATCTGGGGTGCCAATTCATTGCGTCTGAGACCGAACGCGTTGAGCCGTCTGGCGCAGCGGCATGCCTGGCTCACACCGTTGGGACTCGGTATTATTATCGGGTTCTTCACGGTTGGTCGCCCTTTCCCGCTGTTCCATAAGCTTTTCAGCTATTCGGCTGGAACGGGGAATCTCGCCTTATCTGCTGCTCTCGTCGCGCTTCAGGGGCTGGGCAACATTGCTGTTATGGCTGTGATATTTGTGTTGCTTACTCGTGGTACGGGTGGGCGTGTAACACAATGGTTACAGGCAAACCCCTGGCGTGCCAGAATGCTGACAGCCATTTCTATGTTTGGTGCTGGCACCTTTCTCATTTTCTACTGGGGAGTACGTGTGCCCTCTGCGTTCGGTATTGGCTGGTTTCCTCATCTATAGCGGGAAGGCAATCTGTATCAATACCAGGTGAAGCGAACTCGCCTCTCTTGGAGCTGATCTATCATACAGCGACAGATGTTTTGGGGAGCCAGGGCCAATTGGCCCTGGCTCCCCAAAACGCTAATCTGATCGCACAACCCCGAGCTGTCATTGAGTAGGCGCATGCATCAATTGGGTGCTCAGAGATGCCAGCGAGCGTACCCCTTATAGTTCACGATACTTGGAACTCCCATGTGCAAGCGCGACTGATCCAGCAGAGGCCGCTTGTACATGGGAGTGTGTTAGGCGATGATTTCGTGTTTGATCGGTTGCAACTGTAAGGTCGCGTACATGCGCATAAGATGTGCGTAGGCTATCAATTGCTCTATCATACGAAGACAACGGTTGCCAATATCCTCATTTACCAGTCGATAGGTGTCATGCAATCGCTGGAAATCAGAAGAGATAGTAACAAGGTCAGTGGGAATGGAAACCGCGTGAAGCCCTCGCACCACTGCCCGTAATTGATCACATGGCTGACTGCTCGTGCGATCGTTATTGCCGCTACTCACCAGGGCAACTGGCTTGTCCTGAAAGTGGCAAATAGACAGGCTGTCCAGCGCGTTTTTTAGTATTCCCGAAAACGAGTTATGGTAAACTGGCGTACCCAATATAAAGGCATCTGCTTGTTGTGCTTGTTGCTCGAGGCGATGAAAAACCTGTACCTCTTCTTGAGAAAAACCAGTACCAGGTCGGATCGTGAAGAGTGGCAGGGGATCTTCATAGAGATCCCATAGATACGTCAGGACGTTCATGTGTTGGCACATGTCAGCCAGGACATCCAGGCATGCCCGTATTCGCGATGGGTTTTGTGCGCTCCCTGCCAGTAGTAGGATGCGCAGTGGGGTTTCTGCCATGAGATCTGCCTTTCTGAAAGAGAGGGTGCAGTCATTTTTTTAAGGAAAAGGTGTGTTTGCCTTTCTTATTCTCTTATTTCTTCTCCGAACACCCTGAGCGCGAAGCGCTAATCACGTCAGTGAGTTGGGTTTCGGAATAAGACCTTCGCAATGCCTTGCTAATTTGCTTCCTGTTTTTGCGTAAGAGCTGTGTTCAATCCTCTCTCTTGTGTTGGCACTACCTCTACCTCTGGTACTGCTACCCTGCTGGTCCAACTCTGCTTGATGAAATACTCAAGCGTTTGGCACAGTGGTACACAAGCTGCAACAATCAAGAGCGCGATAAAAACAGAGTTTTGATTGTCCATTAAGCGCAGGATTCGATCAAGGACTGCCAATGTAAGCCCAAAGACAATGCGCATACGTCGTGTGGCCGGTGTCGTCTTAGGGTCGGTAATCATGCTCAAAACGAAAAGTTGAAATGCTGATCCCAGGAGGGGCCCGTAGACAATAGCGAAACTGCTTTGCCTGATGAGTAGATCGAGGAGGCCCATGACGCAGAAGCCGAGAAGAAACGTAAGGGAGAGATCCCAGCGCGCAGCCCGAAATGAGGTAAAACTGCCCAGGGCCAGTACCACAATGAAGACGACCAGTGAGCCACTCCACTGGGAGGCAAGGGTGCTCACTGTGGTGGGAGCTAAGATGAGTAAGGCTGTCAGGCCAAAATTTGAAGGGTTGAAGATGTGATGCCCTTTGACCTGAATCAAGCCTTTGGAGGCAATAGCGAGTATTGGGGCGACGATGAAAGGCCATAACATGGTAGAAGAGATAAGAATCCCCAGTCCCATACCTGTAATGACGCCGCTGACGGGGAGAATAATAGAGCGTGTTTTGAGGTAGTTTTGCCCTACATCTAAGACACACGCTACCAGTACCGAAGCGAGTATTTGGCCTATATTTCGGTCAAAGGCGAGGATAACATGGCCGATAATCGTGTAGGTGATGAGCACCAAGATCATAAACAGGCGAGGATCACTGATCTTTGGCGCGATTATTTTCGTACCATACACTGACCATTCCATTGTCTTTAGCGTCCTTTCTGCCAGAAAATGGCGACATCAGTATCGACATACACTCCTAAACCACGCAGATGATTTTCTTCCTCTGAAACAAGGCTTTCTTTTGCAATGGCGAGTCGCTGTTGTAACATTGTGCTGCTGGGAGCAACTTTGAGACCGTTCTCCCATACGTTTTGAGCAACATCGACTTTTCCGCCTTTCGCGAAAACATCTCCTAGTGCGGTGTACGCCTGGGGAAGAAAGGAAGGACCAATTGCACCTTGTATCTGTGTCAGGACGACGGAAAATTGTAAATCTTCTTGAGACTGTGAAAGGTGTCCCATGAGGGTAGGCCAGTAGAGATGATTGAGCCCACGTGCATAACGGGCAACGATGTTGTAGGGATGATTGGTGAGGATCTCGCTGAGTTCACTGATTGAGCGAGAGGAAAATTGAGCCTGGCACACGAGTCCATCTGGCGGGTTTGGGCATGAGCGCATCTCATCGACGTAGGAGAGCGCAAGCGCAATCTGTGTGTTTATTGTTGGGTACTTCTGATTAAGTGCTGAAAAAAACGCCTCTTCCTCCTTGTATTGCTGATGGTCCCGCCATGCCAATCGTAAATCGTTGGCATAGCGCAGGTTATCGGGGACTGCTAGCACCGCCGCCTTCATATATTCGACGCCGAGATTATTCTGCCCCTGTTGTATCAGGGCTTGTCCTGCGGCATCTTGGAGAAGAGCCAGGTTCTTGTTTACCTGCGGTTTGGCTGGCAAGGCTGTGTTATCTAGGGGATGCTCTGGTAGCGGTTGCTGGTAATCCTGCCAGTGTTCGAGTCCTATGTCTGCCCATGTGAGATGGGCAGGAACGTGGGGGAGCGCGAGTGGTTTGATGCGTGGGGTCAGTAACCAGTACATTCCTCCACCCAGTAGGACGAGTACGAGGAGAATGGCTGCCACTAGCAAACGAAACTTTTTGGTGTGCCAGAAGGTTGCTCTCTGTGGTTTCTGTACCGCGTTTTTCTCCGTGGTGGATGATGCATAGGCGCTCATGCGTTGAGGTCTCCTTCTTTTACAATGTGGTAACGGTTGATAGGAGGGTTGTGCATATGTTCAATGTGGCCATCAGGCCAGCGAATCTCTACGCTTTCCACGGTTGCTCGTTGACCGAGACCGAAAATGATGCGTCGGTCTGATTGAGACGCAAATCCACTCCCCGGATCGACCCATTTCACATGGCGCTGCTGATTGGCGGTAATGGTCACGCGTGCCCCGATGGCATCACGATTCGAACGTCCCGTCCCGCGGAGCTGGAAGCCTATCCAATGATTGCGCATCTGAGGAGAATTCTTATAGAGCTGGAAGGGGGCGCCCTGGCTGGCGATAAAGAGCTCTGGCAAGCCATCATTGTCAAAATCGGCGATGCAGAGGCCTCGGCCGTCATACAGATCGGTTAAACCAGCCTCTTCCGCGATATCCTGGTACCCATTGCCTTGTTTGGCATAGAGGCGCGAACGCTCATAGCCAGAAATGCTACGATCACCGATGGGCGGCCAGTTTCTGGCATCTTCAACCAGAATGCCGGGAGTCGTGGCCATTGTTCCCAGATAGTACCAGTAATCGCCCTTGCCCGCTGAGACGAAGCCATTTAAGACCACAATCTCCATTTCCCCATCGTTATCCAGGTCGACGAACTTGGCTCCCCAACTCCAGCCAGCATGGTCTACGCCAAGAGGCGGGGCGACGTCGGTAAAGGTGCCATCGCGATTGTTCTTCCAGAGGAAGTTTCCCTCGACGAGGTAGCCTTCCTTTGAAATATTAGCGACATAGATATCGGGGTAGCCATCCCCATCCAGATCTGCGAAATCAACACTCATACCTTTGCGTGTATCAACTGGAAGCGCTTTTTTGGTGACATTGGTGAAGGTTCCATTGCCGTTGTTTTTGAAAATGATATCCTGCCCAAAATCATTCGCAAGGTAGAGATCCATTTGTCCAGTATTGAAGAGGTCGCATGCTCCGACGTCTAATGTCCAGCCGGTATCATCAACGCCAAGCTCTCTGGCGACATTGGTAAAGGTGCCGTCACCATTGTTGTGATAGAGGACATTGGCTCCCCCGTTGCGGGCTTGCTCAAAGTCATTGTGCATAATGCGGGTCGTGTTCAGGTTCCAGAGATCAACATAGGGAAAGTAATTCCCCACATAGAGATCTAACAAGCCATCATTGTTGTAGTCAAACCAGATGGCGGCATTGCCATTCCCAGGATCACCGGTTCCTGATTGGGTTGTCACATTGGTAAAGGTGCCGTCACCATTGTTGTGGAAGAGGAGGTTGGGGGCACTCCAGCGCACGATGTAGAGATCAGCCCAACCGTCATTATCAAAGTCTCCCCATACCGCATCCATGACGCCGCCCTGGTCATTAAGATGCGCGACACCCGCCTGCTTTGCAACGTCAGTAAAGGTGCCGTCGCCATTGTTGCGGAAGAGGTGGCAAGGGGTGTTGCGTCCAGATGAGGAAACGAAGATATCGATCAGGCCATCGTTGTTATAATCTGCGGCCGCTACCGCCGCGCCTACTGAGGCCATCCAGGGCATAATATTGTCTAGCTTGTGATCCAATACTACCTTCTGGTGTGTGACCCCCATACCAGCTTTTTGAGATATTTCTTGCAAGTGAAAAGAGGGGTTCGTCTTTTGGTGCTCTGCCTGGGCACTGAGAATTTGCCCTGGCCAACCCGTTTTATTGGCGATCCAGAGGGCACCCAGCGTGCCAACGCCGATGCCTGCCTGTGCAGTGCGCGTTAGTATTTGACGTCGTGTGAGTGGTTTCTGTTCCATCGTCCTACCTTTCCTGATAATGCTGATATTACCTATGTATGGGCATGGTAGTTTTGTTTTGTAAGATGGCTGGTATTGCCTATGGTGCATGCCGACCCGGCACCTTATGATGCCGGGCCTCTCTCGCACTAGGCTTCATACTGGCGCAGGGCTTCGCGCAATGATGGGGGAACGGGCACCGCTCTCATCTGTTCTCCTTCTCGCTGCATACAGGCTACCTGCTGTTCGCCGCGCGCTGCCAGCGTTTCTTGCTGCCCTTTCACGCGCCAGTATTCAAACTGGAGTGTGATACGGCTCTGCGTTAAAGCGCCGAGGCTCATGCGGACGATAATATGGTCGAAGGCAAACAATTCAGAGAGGTATTCGCAGGAACAACGTATCGTTACCAGTGCCAGGCCGTTCTCAAGGGCCTGAAGGACATCGGGTGCCAGATCGTGCAGAAACATTTCGCGGCAGCGCCCTTGCCAGCGCAAATGATTCACATAGTACACATTGCCGACGAGGTTGGTTTCCTCGAAACCGATCACGTGATGGTACTCATAGGTTCGCATGATGTTGTTCTATCCCTCTATTCCTTCATGGTGCTTTCAGCGTATTAAAGCGGGAGGTGCAGACGGCCTGTTCCAGTTTCATCACCTTTCGATGCCGAAAGCAAAGATTATGGGTTGTTGCTCGCCACCAGGCCTGGTGGCATAGGTGACAATGAGAAAGGGACCGCTTGCCAGCTGTTGCCATCCGTCTTCATGGCAGGTGGTGAGCACCAGAGGGGCATCGGGCAATGCCCCTATCTTCTTCAGACATTCGCCTGCAGCCCAGACATGTGTCGCCGCCGTGTTCAGATCGTCGTGCCCCTCTTTCGCGAGTAGCAGTGCTAGATGATAGCGTTCCATCCCTAACAGGTCCTGCCAGCATTCTGCCGTCTTTTCCTCTTTTCGCACGAGATCACAGCTAAGTGGGACGGATCCCGACACCGCGAGCGTAAAGTTGCCAGCGTGTGCGGTAGAGACAACTTGATCGGCTAGTAATAGCTTGCCGTCAGGGCGTTTGTGCAGAGCGCGAGCAGACGCTCCGATGATGCTGAAGAGTGCCTGCCGACTACGTTCGCTCTCTTGAAGCGATGTATCATCTTGGAGCGTGACTCGGATGCTTACTCCTGGTATCAGTTCGCCGACGCGCCGCTCGAGATAGGGCCCAAAGAGTGTGACTGCCCACTGCTCCGGTGAGACAGTCGCTTGTACCTGCTGTAGGTGTAGCCCGATCCATTGTTCATAGATCTCCCCTGTTTCATCCTGTACTTCGATGTCATAGATGAAGTGGGTTTCCTGACGAGAGCGCTCCCTGGCAATGGTTTGGTAGGTGTGAGTCCTGGATGCGTCCAGTGAGCGAAGACGCAGCGCCTCTATGGCGGTTGGGAGTAGCGTTGCTTGTGGGATACAGGCTTGTATGGCGTGAATAACGGTGTCATGTAGGGCGGCATCGCCTAACACCAGTTGTGTTGGGAGATAGCGAGCAAACCACTCTCCTATTGGCTCGGCATGAATATCCGCAATACACTCAGTGGCACACAGGTGGCGATAGCCTTTTAAGCGCGTGAAGCGTCCACGATGGAAGAGGATACTTCCATAAAGGTCTTTATGTGGATCAAGCGGTATCGCGACCTGATCGGTCTGACGTACCTGTTCCAGTTGGGAGAGTGGCGAGAGCGCCACCTCCGGGTTTTCCGAAAACGTGCACCAGGCTTTAAAGTGGTCGAGCTGGAATGCCGTCTCCTTGCTTCGTATGGCAAGCTCTACTTTGCCAGAAGCATGTACCAGGGCAATGATGCGTAAGGTGGAGGAGCTTTTTGCTGGAATGACCAGGGGTTTGATGAATTGTATGTGCTCAAAGATGGGTAAGCATGTTTCTCCTGTGACTGCCTGCGCGGCCTGTGCCATGGCTTCCAAACCGACTACGGCTGGCAGAAGGCGTTCACCCTGGACTTGATGGTCATCGAGATACAAATCGGTGCTTGTGGAAAGCTCGGCCTGCGCGATAAGCTCTATACCTGGATAGTACATTTTTATCTCTTCAAGGAAGCGTAGGAAGGGGAGGGATGGCTTTTCCATAGAGAGTGTTGGCGCGTTTCCGAAGCGTCCACTGACAACGATACGGGAACTTTGGCCTCGATAGTCGAGGAGCTGGCGGAACAGTTGGATACCTTTGTCAGGTGTGATGGGAGTAATGCCTTCGCGTTTCAATGCGTCGACTCGCCCCAGTCTTTCACCCATACCTACCCCAGACCATACGGACCATTCAATGCAGAGACAGTGGCAGGCAGGATGGGCTTGTTGGAATGCTTCGGTCAGCTGACCCAACCATTCATTTGCCAGTGCGTAGTCGGCTTCTCCGCGCATCCCGGTTCGAGCAATCACTGAACCAAAGGTAACAACAAGGCGTAGTTGTGTTGTTGTTACTGCTTTCAGGATATTTTGAAGTCCGGCTATCTTGGGGGCCAGAGTCTGTTTGAAGGCTGCCTCATCAAGTACGCTCAAGAGTGCTGGCGTATTTGCTCCAGCTCCGTGCAATATCCCTGTGATTCGACCCAGTTGTATCTCAAATTGCTGAACTGCTTTCTGAACAGAGCTCGCGTCACAGACGTCTACTGCTTGATAGCGATACCGAATGCCCGCATCTCTCATGCGCCGAAGATTGTCCGCCAATGCGCTATCCTGTTCGGGATGCGAGCGTCCCATGAGTGCCAACTGGATGCCTGTCTCTTGAGCTAGCGCAAAGGCGCATTCGGCGGCAATACCCTTGCCGCCTCCAGAGACCAGGAGGACATCGTGCGGGGAGAGAGAAAGAGGGTCTTGTCGCTGTCCCTGGGGAACCATCAGTTTGCGAAGCACTGGTATGCTGCGGTTCCCTGTCCTGTTGTACTTCACTTCCACATATCCTCGCGCATGAGCTGTTTCTTGTGCTGCCCATTGAGCAGTCTGGGGATGGTTCGCGGGAATATTTAAGACGCACACCGTTATCCCTGGGCGCTCTAGATGGAGAGTACGTGCGACGCTGCCTGCGCCCTTGCCGTGCTGGATCAGTACAAAATGCGTGCTGTTGCTACCGTGGAGAGTAGCGTGTATTGCTTGTAGTAAGAGAGAGAGGCATTCTTCTTCTTTTTCTTCTGGCAAACAGACGACAGTTCCTTGACCTGCTACCCTGGTAAAGGCTTCCTGTAGTTCCAGTGTATAGGGATAGCCAGGCGGCGTAAAGAGTTGCCAGTCGCCTTTCCCTTCCTGCCGGTGGCCCGTTGGTAGAGGGGCCTCAATATCGCTGATTTCAAATGGATATACCCAGGGATAAAGGCCAGCTACCTCTTGTTCGCCTTCTTTAGGCGCAAGGCTTCCCGTCCTTTGTAGTTCTTCTAACGCCTGGGCTACCTCCTGAACGGTTGCATCGGCATAGTCTGTGGGCGCAATGGATGGGGCTAATCCCATCTGGCGGCAGGCATCAGCGATAATCTGTCCAACGGTAATCGAGTTTAAGTGCAGATCGCTGAGCAGGCGGTTTTCGCGCTGTATAGACGCGTTAGGAAGCTCAGCTCGCGCAGCGATCAACTGCTGGACGATGCTTAGTGCGGATGTGGTGTCAAGTTGCGTATCAGCCGGGCGCTCATTTCCCTCCCTGCTCATCTCTGGCTGCGGTCCCAAGCTGATACCTGTGAGTGGCTCCTGTTCGCAGGGATTGACGAGAAATTGTGGTCGCTTGGAGGAATCAAATGGTCTGTTAAAGCGTTCCTTGAAGAGCACGTCTGGCCGCACAGGTGCCCCAAGGGCGTATGCTGCGGCGATAACGGAGAGTACGCTCCTTAACGATGAACTTCCTATATCCATGGATAGTGTCGGAACGCTGGAGATATCGCCCGTGAGGCCGCTCAAAATGTTGCCTGGGCCCACCTCGACGAAAAGATCAACCTGTTCTTGTGCTTGTAAGACTGCCTTCAGAAAGTGGACAGGCTGAGTGATTTGTTGATACAAGAGGTCTTTGAGGTCGTTAGTTTCGGTCAGCAGATTCCCGGTTACCGTCGAGAATATGTTGCGTTGCGGTGGCGCAAACTGTTCTGATGCAAGGTAGGCGCGCAATGCCTGGGCGGCTTCCTGTACCAGTGGAGAGTGAAAGGCGTGAGAGACCGGTAAGCGTGTACACTTGAAGCCTTGTGCCCGCGCTCGCGCGGCGACCCTGTTTACTGCAAACACTTCTCCTGAAATGACCGTCTGGTGTGGAGCGTTGATGCCCGCGAGGGCTACTGGTTCGTCACCGATCAGGGTTTGTACCTGCTCTTGTGTTCCTGCTATGCTGACCATTGAACCCGTCTGACGGGTCAACTCGGCCATGGCCTGACCTCGCATCGTCGCAATGCGGACTACCGTGGGCGCGTCGTATACTCTAGCCCAATAAAGAGCTGCTAGTTCTCCCAGGCTGTGACCGATGCCGATGTCCGCAGAAATGTTGAGTTCCTCAAGGAGGTGCAAGCCAGCCAGGATATGCGTGATAATAGCTGGTTGAGCAACTCTTGTGTTTTTTTCGTTCTGCTCAGGGGAGAGACGCGCTTGTTGGTAGAAATACTCAGCAGAGGAAAAGCGCCGCCGGAAAGCGCCGCCGGACAGATAGGTTGGCGACCCCTGTCCTGGGAAGAGAAAGCCAATCCTCGGGGCACGCTCGCCTGTGCCAATGAAAAGTCCCGCCTGACTATCTAGGTATTGAGTCTGACCTTGTGCTATCAGTTCTTTCAACCGGTGCAACTGCGAGCCAAGTTCCTCTGCATTTTTGCACACTAGTCCAGCGCGTAGGCTGTTCTTGTGTACACGCGAGGCAAGAGAAGAGGCGAGGTCACCCAATTCAGCCAGCGAGATATGCTCGACTATGGTTTGCAATTGCTCTATCTGTGACAGGAGGTCTGGTGCATCTTGTCCCGAGAGTAGCAGCAATTCCACATCCTGCGCCGAGGAAAGTAATTGTTGCTCGCGGGCTGTGAGCGCCGTACGACGAGTGGGGCTGGCACTTTCAAGGACCAGGTGGGCATTAATACCACCAAACCCCATCGCGCTGACGCCTGCGCGAAGATGCGCTTCGTGGGGCCAGAGCATACCTCGTTGTGCGATTGCAAGTTCAGCATCCTTGCGTGTGATTTCACGATGCGGATTGATGGTCCCGCTTGTGGGGGGGATGACTTGCATCGCGAGGGCTGTGGCCGTCTTGATAAGTCCCGCTACGCCCGCTGCCGCCTTGGTGTGCCCGATATTGGCCTTGACAGAACCAATTACGGCTCGCTGGGATGAACTGCCAGCCTGCTTGCGCGCGGCGGTGAGCGTTTGCAATTCTGTTGCATCTCCTACGCTTGTTCCTGTCCCGTGACATTCGAAGTATGTGACGGTATCAATGCCGAAGCCTGCGCGCTGGTATGCTCTGGTAAGGGCAATCTGTTGGCCTTCTGTTTCAGGCCTGGTAATTCCTCCGCTCCCATCGGATGAGATACCCCATCCTCGGATGAGGGCATAGATGCGCCGTTGTTGGGCTATGGCGTCCTCATAACGCATCAGGACCACGAAGCCACACCCTTCACCAGGCAGAAAACCTGAAGAATGTTCGTCAAAGACTCGCATATCCTTCTCTGTAAGGGCCGTCGCTTTGGCGAAACCAATAATTTCGAAGGGATCAATACTGATGTCAACTCCTCCTACCAGACCGACATCAATATCGCGGGCGACCAACGCTGTACAGGCGTTTGAAACCGCCAGCAATGAGGAGGCGCAGGCCCCATCAACCGTATATCCACCACCTTGCAGATTAAAGTAATTGCAGATACGGCCCGCAATAGTATTGGAGAGACTACCAGCTAGCGTTTCCTCACCAACTGGCGCGAATGGAGCTTTATAGGCCTGTTCAAGTCGCTGAAGGAATGCCCGGCACTCCTCAACGCTCCAGCCAGCGTTCTGTAGTTCCGCCGATACCACGCGTGATACATATGGCCAGCGTAACCGTAAAGAATTGGCGCGGGAGAACTCACCTGTAAGTGTATTACCAACCAGTACTCCCGTTGATATTGTTGGGAGGTCGTGTCCCTGGGCAAAGCCCGCGTCTTCTAAGGCTTGTGTTGCGATATCCAGTGCCAGCCAGTGCGCCATGTCGCTTGACCGATACGCCGTGCCTGAGATACGGAAGCGGACGCGGTCAAATTCATACCCCGTGAGGAAGGCTCCCTGGGTTGAGTAGGTGCTGTCTGGCGTTGAATGCTGCGGGTGATAATAGTCTTCTAGACGAAACTTATCAGGAGGGATGCGACGAAACGCTTTACGTTGCGAGAGTGCATTTTCCCATAACTCCTGTGGTGATTTTGCATCGGGATAATGACAAGCCATGCCAACAATGGCTATTGCTGATTCCATAGTAGATCCTCACTTCTATCTCGAGACTATATTCACACGGGAATAGTAGCAATTGGTGCTTCTAAAGAGAACATCTACTGCGTGTATTGCTCAAATAGCCTGAGCACGTTACCTGGAGAGAGAAAACGCGAAACTGGTCTGAATACGCTCTCGCCAGGTTTCGTATGCTGGCATATCTGGGTCTTGTTGTGAAAGAGGTAGTCCTTCCAACGCCTGGTCTGTTATACTGGCTGCCTGCTGCGCAGATGTGTGACAGAAAATCTGACAGGCCTGTTCAGTTTCCTCCTGCAGGTTGTTTGCCCGCTGTCTGGCCTTCGCGGCAAAAGCCGCCCCTTGGGCCAGTTGTGGTCTATATTGGTTTGCGGCTTGATATAACAAGTGGAGGTCGGTTGCAATTGCACCTCCGGCATAGGTACTTGCTAGTCCGATACCGCTCCAGAGATCAGGCTGTCGTGAGACGGGAAAGGCTTGAATGGTAGCGATGATACGTGAAACATCCGTGCCTTGCACAAACCAGAGGCTTCTGCCAAGACCTTGATCGAAGCTTCGTTTTTCATAGCCCACGAGATGTTTGTGTTGTACCTGTTGCTGGAACATGCGTCGCCAGGAGAAATATCCTTCATGAAAACCATAGCCATCAAGTGCCAGCCAGCGATAAAGGGAATCCATGCGCGACAAAACGCGTTGCCTAGAACGTGGCACGCGCGCAAACGTCCATCCTAAACCGACGTGAAGCATATAGGCATGTTCGTCTCCCTCCTTTGCAAGAAAGGTCAAGAGGCGTTGCTTCCAGGGAGAAAAGTAGTCGAGCATTGCCAGCGCCATCGCTGCGCCTTCATACGCAAACCCTTTGAGTGCCATATCGACCTGTTCGAGTTGAGGGACAAATTGTGTGTGCTGGTCGTTTTGTAAAACGGTATTGTATCCATGAACAAAGGCTTTACCACATTGCTCAAGCCTTTCTTTCCCTTGCTTTTGGCCCATGAAAAACCCTCGCCTCTGAAATGTTGTTTCGATTGGATCTATTCCAAGAAGCGAGGTTCGCAGATGAGTGAAGATGCGTGGCATTCAGATCTCCTTTCCTCGACGACCAATGACACAGTAAGCATAAAATATTATCGGCTCGCATGTCTTCTTATAATTTGCTTTATCTGTCTATATGGCGTTTCTTTGTATTTCTATATGTTTCTTTGTGTAGAGTTGCAGCGTTCCGCCTCTCTTCTCCAAGGGGAGGAAAGCTTCTTACTTGTCTGTATAGTTCGCCGAGGTGACGTGTTGCTCCTGCTCGGATGATGTGAGCGCCTGCTGTTTCAACTGTTGGGAGAATAGGAGAAAACAGCAAAGTGTGAGAAGCTTTGAGGTCGATGAAGTGTGTAAACTTGTGATCATTAGCCTCTTACGGAGGTTAGTGAAAGCATATGCGTGTGCTAATGGGAATTGGGTTGCAATATGCAAGGAGAAAATATGGAGACAAGGAAGCACAAAGACCAATTTGCACCGTACAGCGGGATAAGTGTGGATGACGGCCCCCCACCTGTATTGGAGGAGCGCATAAGTAGACGCACTGTGCTCAAGGTAGGTGTTGGGGGAGCAGTTGCCGCCGTAGGATCTGGAGCCTGGCTGGGGTACGATCGGAGTATTGCGCTGGCGAAACAGGGCGGTGGTGGGAACACGGGAACAGATAATATCGTAATTCAATGGAACAAGGCCTTACTGCAAGCGATACGTGATACCAATCCCGGTCCCACTGTTGCTTCGCGTGCGCTTGCTATCGTCCATACCTGTATGTATGACGCATGGACGGCGTATGACCGTGTGGCGCTTCCGACACAGAGAAACGGTCTTCGCAAACAGCGGCAAGGAGGGAAGAACTGGAAATCAATAGAGCTATCAGTAAGTTATGCTGCTTATCATGCGCTCGTCGACCTCTTTCCTTCACAAACCCCTGTCTTCGATATCATGATGAGGGGGTTAGGATATGACCCTGGGAATACCTGTACCGATCCGACAAATCCTAGTGGAATTGGGAATGTTGCGGCTCGGGCGGTTCTCTCGTACCGTTCTCGGGATGGATCGAATCAGCTGAATGGCTATGTCGATACTAGCCACTATATCCCGGTCAATTCGCCTGATGCGCTTGTCAGTCCTCTGCACTGGCAGCCGTTGCGTGTGAATGGAATCGTTCAGAAGTTCACAACTCCCCATTGGGGAACTATTGCCCCTTTCGCACTATCATCGGGTAAGCAGTTCCGGCCACCTGGTCCGGTGATGGACTCCGCCAGTAGTGCGTACAGGCATCAGGCCGAAACGATAGTTCGCTATAGTGCAACGTTGAATAATACCATGAAAACGATAGCTGACTACTGGGCTAACGGTCCGAACTCCGAGACACCTCCTGGCCACTGGGCGCTTTTTTGTCAGTTCCTCTCGGCGCATTCGATCTCAAGAAAGAACAAGCACGATATCGGTGATGACATCAAGATGTTCTTCGCGCTCTCCAATGCCCTGTTCGATGCGAGCATTGCCTGCTGGGACGCAAAACGCGCCTACGATTATGTGCGACCGATTAGTGCCGTCCGCTACCTATACGCTGGCAAGCCTTTGGTATGTTGGGGTGGGGTAGGCAAGGGAACGGTAACCATGCCAGATGGAGCACACTTTCTTCCCTATCAGGAGTCGTCTGTCGTGACGCCGCCGTTTCCCGAGTATGTCTCGGGCCATAGCACGTTTAGTGCAGCTGGTGCCTACATCCTGCGGCAGATACACGCAAGCGATCGTTTTGGTGACTCGTTTACGGCTGCTCCTGGAAGTTCTCTCATTGAACCTGGTTTGGCCCCCAAAGTTAGCGTAACCCTTTTCTGGCCTACTTTCTCTGCGGCAGCAGATGAGGCTGGGCTTTCTCGCCAATATGGTGGTATTCACTTCAATCAGGCAGATCATGACGGTCGGACACTCGGCAGGCAAGTAGCAATACAGGTCTGGCAGAAGGCGGAGGCCTTCATAAACGGCACGCTCTGAGAACGCAGCACTCCAGCTTCTTTTGTCGCATCATAACAATGGCGGTGAAAGGCTACTGAGAAGATGGGGGAAAAAGCATATTTAACGCAAAGTATAAGAAGAGGAAGTGCAAAAAATAGGTTACAGTAACATTAGGCGTTACGAAAGAGTTATGTACGACTACGAGCCAGGCGGCAACTGAGAAATATAGCTGGGAACCGAGCAGTATTTCTGCCTTGCCTACGATTCTAGGATGTATGCGCTCGTTACCGAGTCCTTTGGAGGAGGATGTCTCTGTAACTCCTTACGTAAGCCACGGCTTCATAAGTACATCTGTATGACCCCACTACAGGATGTTATGTGATAGGTCATGCATAAGTACAGTGTGTTTCAGTTGTATGTGTTTTATACACAGGAGGAAAACAATGGCAATTGACAAGGCACAGGTTACCAACAAAACCCTCGTACCAAGTCCAAAGAGTCTGGATGAACTGCAGTTGTTCACGATGCCTGAGGGTGGTACCGATCGACTCAGCTTTATCACCTGGGACACGATTGAAGTTATCGGCCGCGGCGAAGAAGTCATCGAGTTCCATGGGCATTACGCTATCGAGCGTGCCAACCCTACATCGGCGGATTGGTCTGAAGCGTCGATCGACATCACGATGCGCGAGCTGAGTGTCGATGGAGTAAGCCCGACCTTTGGTCGTGTCCATGCCAGTGTTAACTATGACCTCGGCAAGTTTTCCGGTGGCCAGGTGCGCAAGGGAACCGTCTACACCGCTCCTGAATCGCCGAAGCTCTGCCAGATGTACGGTTACATGCAGTTCGACCTTGTCGACCTGGGAATGACGGTATTCAACAAAGAGGCTATCGTGCTGGAACACAACATTACTCATGTCCCACCTGTGGGCCAGGGTGGTGGTACCAAAGAGCGCGTGGATGTTCCTCTGTACCGCAAAGATGATCCTGATGGCGAGCCTGTGGCTATTCTGCATCGAGTGAAGACGCACATCGGTGCCTGGCTGTCATAATAGCGCTCGCTGCATTGCTACCTCTGATTTCTCTATCCGCTCAGGAGTATCCTGTAGCGGGTAGAGGCGTTTCTGCGCGTGTAGCGATACTGGCACCTGTTGCTCTTGAGTGGGCGAAGCGTAGAGGAGACGTATACATGGAGATACATGTCAACGGAGTGGCGCATGAAATCAATGATGGTGATATCAGACCAGAAGAGACGGCTCTAGATATTATACGCAATAAGTTATTGCTTACAGGCGCAAAACGGGCTTGCGACGCTGGCGCCTGTGGCGCTTGTACCATATGGCTCAACCAGAAGCCGGTCATAGGGTGTCTGCTTCCCGCTCATGCTATGGCTGGGCAGGAAGTACACACGATCGAGGGCATCGGGCCGAAACTGCATCCTGTGCAGAAAGCCTTTCTTGCCAATGATGCTTTACAATGCGGGTTCTGTACTCCTGGCGTTATCCTTGAAGCCATATATTTCTATCAGCAGTGGCGTGCTAAAGCAACTGATGTGCAACCAACGCGAGAAGAGATCCAGGCCGCCCTCTGTGGTCACCTCTGTCGCTGTGGTGCGTACGAAGGCATGATTCGCGCTCTACAAGAGGCGTGCGCCGGACGCTTTGAGGGAGCGAGTCCACCCTATGGACCACGTCAAGATGCCTACGCGAAAGTCACAGGGCAGACGCGTTATACGGTCGACGTACAGTATGATGGTCAACTCGAAGGGGTCATTTTGCGTTCTCCCTATGCCCATGCGAAGGTCAAGCGCATCGATATCTCTCAAGCCGCCACATTTCCAGGTGTCAGAGCCGTTGTCATACTGCTCAATCGGCAGAAGAAAATACGCTACATTGGTCAAGAAGTGCTGGCTGTGGCAGCCGAAAATATGTTGCAAGCTCGCAAAGCTCTTGATCTGATTCAGATTGAATATCAAGTGCTCTCCTCCACAGTTGAGGTTTCGGAGGCCCAGAAGCCCTCTGCTCCGCGTGTGTATCCCCAGGGCAGTCTGGGCGCACCGAATGTTGGAGAGAACCCTCTCTTCCCTGCGCGATGGCAAGGCAATATACGTGGCCCTTTGACGCTGATGTCCCAGCAAAAGCAGACAGCCAGGCGTATAGTGCAGCAAGCGTGTGCAGATGGGGAGACGAGAGTACAAGGAACATGGCGTACACAAGCTGTTTGCCATGCCCCCCTCGAGCCTCATGCCTGCGTCGCGTTGTGGCCGGATGAACGGAGGGTGAAAGTCCATATTTCGACACAGTCCTGTGCACGTATCGCGCAAGAGATTGGGAAACGCTGGCACCTGCCGCTGTCTCAGGTAGAGGTGATCTGCAATGCCGTGGGAGGAGCTTTCGGGGCCAAATTAGGTTTGACCTCAGAGGCTGTCGCTGCGATTGAATTGAGTCGCCGGGCGCAACGGCCTGTGCGTGTCGTTTTTGAGCGGCAGGAAGAATTTATCTCTGGCGGGTACCGCCCAGCGGTGACGCTGCACCTCAAAGCATCTGCAGATGGGCAAGGTGATATGAAGGCGCTATCTGTCGAGACGTATGGAGACACGGGTATTGGTATTGGCAGTTATGTGGCGAATTTGGGTCGAGCAATCTACCCAGGTATTCCCAAATATCTGGCTGATTATGATATTGTGACCCATAACCCGCCAGGTAAACCATTTCGTGCCCCTGGTGGTCCGCCGCTCTTCTGGGCTCTGGAGCAGGCTGTGGATGAGCTAGCTCAGCGGGTGGGATGCGATCCCGTGCAGTTACGCAGGCGGTGGCAACCGGTGCCGCAACTCTCAGCCCTCTATGATTGGGTCGAGAGCTTGCCTGCTTGGCAACAACGCCACACGTTAGATCGACAGTCAGGATCGATCCGGCGTGGTATTGGATTGGCAGTTGGAAACTGGTTGTACTTCGTACAGCCCAATACCCAGGTATCTTTACAGGTGACTGCTGAGGGGGTGGTCGCATCGACGGCCAGCCAGGACATTGGAAATGGTACTGCCACTACTATTGCTCAGGAGGTTGCCCGTGTTCTGGACTGTGATCCCCAAGATATTCATGTAGAACTGGGAAACTCACACTATGTTATGGGGCCTGCTGCGAGCGGAAGCCGTACGACAGCATCTGTGGTGCCAGCATCCCAACACGCGGCAGAACAGTTGCGTGCCACATTGGAGGAAATCATGGTACAGCGCGAGGCGACCCGCACGTTTGCCATTGGGCCCCTGGGAATACGCAGTGAGCGCGGATTGCTCACCTGGCAAGAACTGGCGGCTAGCTACCCTAAACTCTCTGTCACTGGAAAACGCCAACGCGACGCGAAGCGCTATACGATGCCATTTGCAATCAAGGGAACGCAGATCGGTCACGGTTCAACGTGGAGCGCCTGCGTCTGTGAAGTCGAAGTCAATATGCTGTATGGAACCATACGTGTCCAAAGGGTGTGGAGTGCCATTGCAGCCGGGCGGATTATTGTGCCCGCACTCGCGCGTAGCCAGGTGCACGGCGGTATTATCCAGGGTATCGGTTATGCTCTGTTTGAGGAGCGACAGCAAGATCGGCAGACTGGGAGAGTCATGACCACCAGCTTTGATGCGTATCACCTGCCTGGCATTGCGGAAACGCCTGTCATGGACATCTTCTTTTATGAGGGGGGCTTTGAGTATGTACGTGGGGGAGCCGTAGGGCTGGCCGAAATCAGTACGGTTGCTGTCGCTGCTTCGATTGGCAATGCGGTAGCGCATGCGACTGGCTGGCGCCCGCGAGAACTTCCACTGCGACCAGATCGCGTGCTTAATGCATTGTATGCAGAGGAGACATTATGATCTATTTTCCTGAGACAGTCGACGAACTTGCTCGGTTGAGCGGTGAAATTCGTGCTGGTGGGACCGCGTTACATGATCGTCGTCGGCTAGGGCTTTCTCATGGACCCCTTATCGATCTACGTAATATTGTTGCCTTGGAGAACCTCAATCTCTCTAAGCCGAGTATTGGTGCGATGGTGACCCTGGAGCATCTGGGGGAGCATCCCTGGATTCAAAAGAACTACGCTGCTCTGGCAGAGGCGATTGCACATATTGCTACGCCCCAGATCCGCAGGGTCGCTACGGTCGGCGGGAACCTTCTTCAACGGAATCGCTGTTGGTATTATCGGGAAAAAGACCTTGAATGTTACAAAAAAGGCGGCGATCATTGCTCAGCTCGTCGGGAGGGGCAAGTTTATGATGTCTGCTGGGATCTCGGCCCTTGTATTACGCCGCATCCCTCGACCCTGGGTGTGGTGTTTCTCGCCTATGATGCGGTAGTGCAGACGCTCAAATCACCTGGGCTTTCTATTGAACAACTCTTTGGCGATGGGAGAAGTGCCTCTTGCGATCATTACCTGCCTGCTTCTGATATACTCTGCGCTGTAGAGCTTCCGCCTCCCGTGCCTGAAGTTTCTGGATATAGGCGCGTCTCTGACCGTACCTTTGCCGCGTGGCCGCTTATTGAGATGGTGGTACGCCTTCAGGGGGAACAATACATCTCTCACGCCCATATCGCTGTGGGAGGAATCGCCAGCGTCCCTGTACGTCTCGCCTGGGTGGAAGATTTTCTTACCGGCCAACCGCTAGAACAAATGGTGTTTTCACGGGCGGCAGATCTTGCTGCTGATCCTATCGTTGCTACTGAACTGGTTGCTTCCAGTAAGTACAAGCTCGTGCTGTTGAAAAATTGTCTGCAGGCGCTTCTACAAACATGTGCTCATTCCTTACAGCGGAGTTGTTGAGAGATATCTGTGCTTGGAGAAATGGAAAGTCTCGTGTAGTGAAGATACTATCTGCTCGTGCATAGGTCTCTCTCAACTCTCCTGAGCGATTTTGTTCTGGCTTCACCTAAATACTACATCAAGAGCAGCTATCATCAAGTCAGTACAACTTACGAAGGTGATGATGTACTCCGCGTGGCAATTTCACACGCTGAGAATAATGCTCCAAAAGGCGAAAGAACGCCGGGTCTTTAATCTTCCTTTGTAAGGCAAGATGCTGGCGTTGGCGTAGGGACTCGCGAGATGTATTGGTTGTAAGACTAATTTCAGCCAGCGTATAGCATTTGCCGTCGTGAAGTCCTAGGCGGAGTGATAAAAGCAGGGCGTCTTGTTCATTAAGGATATGGTTGTGTACCTGATGATTGATGAGTTCTGACAGGTGCTTCCTGATTTCCGCAGTACTCTCGTCTTCGGTCAGCCTATAGTTAAAAGTATGCTTGTCTTTTTCCTGGTCTGAGTGAGTTTCTCTTGGCATACTCCACACAACTTTCATGACATGTTCCCTCTTGTATCTATAATGATATACATTTATTCTAACATAATATATACTTTTCACGCAACTAAATAGTAGTTTTTGTAGGCATGCTTTATCACTTTTAAAATATAATTAGCAATCTAGAAGAAGAAAAAGAGATATTTTTCTTTTACACTATGTATGAGTAAGCGTGCATTGCATAGTTATGCTAGAGGGAGCGCATTATAATCTAAACAACGCAATAGCGCGGAGAGAGACGCGAAAGGTATAGAGGCCATGGAGCATTCATCTCTCTAGCAACAAATGCTACCATGACCTGGCTATAGATAGAGACGCTACATACTGAAGAGGTTGTAATCATGCAAGAAGCAGTTTCGCGATTACATAGCAAGGATGTTACTATAGCGCCATCGTATCTATATGAGAGCGGATGTCGCAAGTCAAGCACGGAAGTGCTACGCTATCAAGCGATAGAGCAGGCCATATTGATGATGCGTCAGCGCTTTTCTGATCCTTTGACTTTACCAGAGATTGCTCATTCGGCTCAACTGAGTCAATTCCATTTCAACCGCATCTTCCGTAGTATGACAGGTGTCCCCCCAAGTGTGTATCTTGCCGCGATACGGCTCCAGCAGGCAAAGAGGTTGTTACTCACAACGGACTTAAGCGTGACTGATATTTGTTTTGATGTAGGCTATACAAGTTTAGGAACATTTACCACACGCTTTACACAATTCGTTGGGTTGACACCAACTAATCTGCGTCGATTCGCACAAGATGCTATGATGAGCCTCCCTCCTCAGATGTTTTACGATATGGTTGCCCACAGACAATCTCAAT
>NZ_BNJG01000003.1 GCF_016587375.1 Ktedonobacter robiniae | reverse complement strand
AACAACAACGACAGGGCTCGCTCCACCAGGGCGTCCGGGTCTTTGAGCAAGACCTGCTGCTTCAACCGTTCCTGCGTCACTCCCTGGGTGCGCGCATTCATCTGCACCCATTCCCCCTCCGACAGGTTAAACACTCGCAGCCCAATATGCTCTCGTTCATTCGTCCGGGGATTCTCCCAACTATTGTCCTCCGTCACCGGCAACAGGCGGATCAAATGCCGCACCTGCGTGATCGGTTTGCGCAACGAGTCACCAGACAATCCTCGCTGCGTCTTCCACCAGTCTAGTTCACGCTCCCACACCTCACGCAACTGCACCTCCTGCTCCACGGTGGCACGACTCACCACGGGCTCCAACACCTCGTTCCAGCGCCGCTGCACCCAGCCTAAGATCGCCGCCATCTGCTTCGCCTCCTTCTTCGCCATCACGGCATCATCTTCTTCTCTCCTCAGTATAAAATGTTCCTTCGTTACTGTCAAGTAGGAACAAAGGAACATGCTCTTCCTCCGCAAGAACGGAACGCAGAAAAAGAGGAATGGAGGTGTTACGGCGAGAAGAAGTATGAGACTGAGCGTAAGACCCCTGCCTTGAGGCATGGGGATACAGAGGAAACTGGAAACGTGCGTTTCGAAGGCACCACACTCCACGATGACCGTGAGGGGCAATACCCTGCTGGTGTGGTGCCGATTGTCCTCGTTTCTCTACCGCATTGGCGCATAGCTCGTTCCGGTGTTGTGAAACAGCACCTGCAACCCATTGACCGTCACCACCAGATCAGGATGCTTTGCATCGCCTGAGAAGGTCAGCAGAACCGGGGCCAGATCCGCGCCAGTCCCAACAAGATGAGGGCCTTGTAGGAGTCGGGCGTGTTCTGGATCACCGCCGGGCACCTCAAAGATGACCACCTGGCCTCTGAGGTTCAGAGCCGTAAAGTGAGTTGGCACGCGTGGATCCAGTTCATGGCCGACGATGTGGTCGACGTGCGTCGTTCGCGGATATCCATAGCGCACATCGTCCATGAACGTACTACTCCAGGTGACCACCACAGACCCGGCGAGGGCGAGCAGCAGCGCACACAACATCCCCAGCCCAAGAGGCAGGAGCCAGCTCCCTCCTCGGGACATCTTTGGCTGTGGCGAGGCCTCCCGCAAGAATTCCGGGACCTCTTCGGTGGGAACAGGGCGCTGCACCCGTGGTTTGGCGAACTGAGATGCACGCGCTGTCTGGACCGCTGGCGCTTTTCCTGGTGACGACATCGGACGGCGGCGCACGACAAGGCTGCGTGGAGCCAGACGTGACTCCTTCTCCTCGAGAGTTGCAGGCATAATGGTTCCCTCCTTTGAGAAGCAAAGCACAACAAAGTCACACAAGAAATAGAGGGGCCGACGCCGGGCACAAGAGAGGGAAGCACGCTCGTTCCTACGAAGCATACCTGAACCAGAGGGCCCGACGCAACCCACTTTTCCACGAACTTATCCAGGGGGTGTGCAGCGATTGTGGAGAAAACACAAGCCATCGTCACAGCCAGGCCAACTGGGGTGCGGCAAGTTTTTTTTGCGTACAGCTTATTGAGGGGCACATGCTTCATCGGGTGTGAAGTCCCTCTTTGGCAGTGATTCCGATTTGCGAAGCAATTCGTGGCAATGAGTCATTCCGGTATCATTTCAAGGTTTTCGGCACTCTTCCATCTGATTTTTGCGGCTAAGATATGACTCAAATCATTGCCGGTGAGAGGGCATATTCGGATGTAGCCCCTTCTGGCCAGAAATTGATCATATTTTGTGCTGACAGTAAAGCAGTAAAAAAGTATAACTGTTTTACTCTGGCCTTGAGCAACGCTGGCCAGGAAAGAAGTTTCGGATATGACACCTCTCACAAACAACTCTCTTCATGGAAGAGAGCTTAGCAAAGCCCTCTCCATCGCGAAGGGAAGAAAAAGGCAATGCTGGTTGTCAGTTGCTGAACAATTTTGCCAAGCTTATGTGCGGCAGGAGACTTGTTCTGGCAAATCTGGAGAGGACAAACAATCTCTCCCTTTATATATGCTTCACAGAACACTCACTCCTTCTGGCCTGTTTTGAAGATTGGTCCTTTTTGAGCTCTCTTGAAGAGCGCGGGAGCAATGCGTTGCAGTAGTGCCTCCGCATTTCCGTCAATAGCATCGACTGAAAAAACGATCTTGTAAGAATCATCCACTTGTCTGCCATCATCCCACAACTCCACAACGACGCGCCCTAAGTATTGACTGCTTGCTTCTTGCTGACCAAGGAGTGGCTGACCTTGATGGCTCGATAAAGGGTCAGCAGTGTTTTGGGGTCCGCCTACAAAACTGCTTTTTTTTTGCCAGCTGTTCGTAGGGCCTTCATTCTCCCTATCATTAGACATGTTGTACCTCCTAGTTAAATTTAAATAATGGGGAACGAACACGGTGTACATTCGCAAGCATACACACATCTATTCTGTAGTGTGTGATTTGACCGTGTTTTTGTCCTGGTCATTGACGCAAAAAAACTTGCCGCACCCGGCCAACTGGCTACCAGCCTGGCTATGATGATGGCTCCCTTTCTCGCGCGACATGGTGAGAGAAAAGTGGCTACCGGTTGGCAAAGAGAGGCGCGAAGAGAACATCAAGACACGCCACCATGAATGGACGCTCGCATTCCCTTCCACCACGGCTCCACAATGGCATCATGTCGACTCCCATGCTCATGGCAAGCGATCCATTGCCAATGCTCTTCCACCTCGACATCTCTTCCATTCCGCTACAAACACATCTCTTCCATCTATTTCCCTATTCAAGGGCTTGTAAATGAAGCTATTCCATGATACAGTAAAAGATAGAAAGAGGCATTCGCGCGTTGCGCGAATGCCTGCCCCTGGCGTCAAAGAAGCAGGCGCCATTCTTCAAGGGGACAGTTATATAGACCCTCAAAAATACACGGGCAGCGAGAGAAGCGGATTACTCCTCTTCTCTCGCCAGCCTCGCACCATCTACGGCTGATCATCATACAACTGATCATGTCGAGCATCCCTTTTGCTCTTTCCCCGGATCCGCGCCTTGTCCCCAAAAGCACCAGAGCACTCAGCAACCGTTATCCCCCTGTCCCCACATGCTGCGTGATATCGGCAATCACCTTTGGACTACTTGCCCACCGTAAAATATGCTCCTCATGCTCAAATAACCGTTCTCGCAATAACACCCCACAGGGGCGGCGGTTCGTCAGTCGTCGAGGACCGCAAGGTGCACCTGGCGCAGGCGTGCAGGATCGATAATCGTGGTGATCGCGGTGATCTTCCCTCCTCTGATCGAGAGATCAAAGACACCGATCAGCCGCCCGTACGGGGCCACCACGACTCCCACAGAGCCATTCACCAGCACTGTCTGTGTTGCCTGGGCTCGTCCCACAAACTGTTTGGCCACAGCCGCTGCACCATGAATCTCTCCTGCTACGCCCGCAGGCACGGACATGGGATCGCGTCGGAGTACCACATCTGGATCGAGCACGGCGAGCAGCGCGTCAAAGTTCCCGACACGCGCGGCGGTGAGGAAGGCTTCCACCACTTCTCGGCTGGCGGACAGGTCCGCATCCTGAATAGGTGCTCTTCCCCGCACCCGGCGGCGGGCGCGGCTGGCAAGCTGTCTGGCTGCGGCGACTTCACGCTCCACGAGAGGCGCGATCTCGTCGAAGGGCAGGGCGAAGATGTCGTGCAGCACATAGGCGAGGCGCTCGGCAGGAGTCAGCTGATCGAGCACCACCAGCAGCGCCAGACCCACCGCATCGACCAGTTCGGCTTCTTCCTCGGGGTCGCTTCTGCCAGGCTCTCTCGTGATGGACCCAGCAAAGGACGCTTCCAGGGACTCTTCTCCCCGCGATTTCCGCGCGCGCAGCATATCCAGGCAGATCCGCGTGACCGCCCTGCTCAGCCATGCGCCCGGGTTTGAGACGGTGCTTGGGTCCGTGCGGACCAGACGCAGCCAGGACTCCTGAACGGCATCCTGCGCCTCGGGAAGGGAACCCAGCATCCGATAGGCCATCGCCTGCAGTTGGGGACGTTCTGCCTCGAAGCGCTTCACCAGCCAGTCTTGTTCATCCATTCCTTCTCTTCCTTCTTTCTCCATTCGTCATACCACCGACGAAGGAAACCGGGCTGATGTGACAGGCTGCCAGCCCGTCTTGGCGCGGAGCTCGCAAGAGAGCAGGATGTTTCCTTCCAATCGCACACGAGTTTGCCCGAATCAGGGAAGAAACCGGTCACATTCTTTCCGTGTCATACGTCGGGAGGGTGACGAGGGAAACCCAGCCAAGGTGAGAGGGAGTCCCACTCCTCTTGACCGCGCTGACTGGGCAATCTCATCACCATCAAGATACACCTTGGGGGTTGTGTGCACCGCCAGCGGAAAAGCACCACTTTCCCTCGTGGAAAAGTGAAAGGACCTGTTCCCATGAAAGTAGCGATTTCCCATACCAAAGTCAAGCCTGACAAGCGCGCCGAAATCGATGCGGCGGGCAAGCGCGTGCTCGAGGCGCTTGAACGAGAACGTCCGCAGGGGTTTCTCTATGCCGTCTGCCCGCTCCCCGACGGGGAGACCTTTGTCACGCTCAGCGTCACTGACGACGGCGTCGACAATCCGTTGGTGGCCTTCCCAGAATTTCAGGCGTTCGTCGCGAACTTCAAGACCTGGATCGCTGAGCCGCCAACCGCCGAACAGTTGACGGCTACCAGCTCCTATCGGTCCTTCTAACGACCCAGGAGTCGAGCGTCTGGCGAGTGAGGCAGCCGCTGCCGATCATACTCGCCAGATCCTCTCGGCGATCTCCGGTGAAAAGCCTTGCGAGAAGACGCGAGCCACATGGCTCGTGAAGCTGGTGAGCGCGGCTCGTGAAACAGAGCCGCTTTCCTGTGCTTTCCGTATCGGGTCGCGTCTTTTGGATCGGGCACGCACGAGAGGAACAGAAGCAATGGCACGAGTGACCCATGCAGCCTCCCATCTCTCTTGCAGAGGGAAAAATCCGGATGAGGACCGATCAGAGCGCCGACCGCAGGAATTCCTTGTCCCTTTTGTCGCGTAACTGGATACTCGTCCCATTCGTCTCTTCTCCTCAAGAAGTACGCTGCTTCTACTAGAAAATGATCAAACTCTCTTCTTCTTCTCTGTTAAACCTAAAAGTACCAGTAGCTTGTTTTAAGGATAGATCATGGTGTATATAACAAAGAATAAGTGCACATCCTCCTGGTCTGAGGAGTGCCTAGAGGGGTATGACCATGTTGAAGGGGGGCCACATGTCAACAACACGCTCACGTCACAGCCACACCACCATTCGAGGGAGCATTCCGAGTAAGAAATCGACACGCCGCATGGTTCACTATCTCGGCCTGCTCCAGAGAGCCTACATCTATCTTCTCGAGTATGATCCACTCGTGCTTCACTACGAGGAACATCCCTTTTCCATTTCCTATCGTTCTGGCAAGCAGATTGCTCAGTATACTCCTGACTTTCGCGTCGTCTGGAAACATCAACGCCCCCGGCTCGTCACCTGCCGTCCGCGCATCACTGACCTTGAGCTCGCCGCTTTCACAGCCGCACAGTTGTGGGGTCAGCAACACGACCATGACGTTGCCCTTATCACCGAGGAGACGCTCAGTTGTCACCGGGTCCTCCTCTCGAATCTCGAAATGCTTGCCGTTCATTCGTTTGCGCCGATTCCACCACCCATCTATGACTACTTACTCACGACCATTCTCTCCATTGGAGGCCCCTTCTCGCCTCTGGACTTGGTTCAACACACCTCCTTGCTTCGCCCTTTTCAGACAAAATCATTTCTCTGGAACCTTGTCTATCACGGTGAGCTCCTCACTGATTTAACACAACCATTAGAGTTCTCCTCGACCTCTCTTCTCTGGAAAGGACACCACTCTCATGCCTCGCCAGCGCATCTCGTCTGTGAACACGAGGGCTCCATCATATCGCCTCCAGCATCTTCCCCCTCCTCGATGACAGATGAGCTTTTATCCCCATCCAGAGCACCGTTCCCGGCAAGAGAGCAAGGGCGAGGAAGTTGGTCTCTGTCTGAGACCAACGATAAGACCATCAGCTAGTGCAAGAAAGCAAACACCATGTCTCAACCAGTTACCTTTGAACCCGGCATCCGGTACCTCTTCCAAGGGCGAGGCTACCAGGTCGTTCTGATCTTAAGCGGTGGCATGCTCGTTGCACGCAATCTTGAAACGAACGCACTCGTTTCTCAGCGTCTCGCCGAACTCTGGCACCATTGGCAAGAGAACACCCTGGAATTTGCTCGCGAAGGACCCAACCTGGACGAGCAAGCAACGACACCACTCAAGACTCGCTCGACCTTTACCGAACTTGCTGACTTGCCACCACACCTCCAGGAGATCGCGCGACATCGCTATCAATTGATTCGTCCACTCCTTCTGTTATCATCTCGCCAGCGCACCAAAGAGGTGGTCGAAGCACGTATTCAAACATACCTCTCGTCTCTCAATCCGGCCAGTGCTCCACACACGCCTCAGCCACTTGAGCCTGAGGAACATCAAACCATGCTTGCATCATCCCCTCACCTTGCTCCCTTCTTTGACATCACCCCTCGTACGGTTTCGCGTTGGATTCGTCGCTACCAAGAGAGTCACGAAGACATTCGTAGCCTGGTCCCTTCCTATCATCAACGTGGTCCTCGCCACCACCGCTTCAGTCCTCTTCTTGAACATTTCTTGCAAGAAGCCATCAAAGAAACATATCTGACCAACGTTCGCGCTCCAGTGACGCATGTGATCACAGCCTTTAAGAAACGCATCATTCTTGAGAATGCGACACGACCTGCGGAAGAACATCTTCTTGCTCCTGGCAACATGACGATCTACCGCTACATTCAGCGGCTTGACGCCTTGGACGTTGACACGGCTCGATTGGGGAAAGCGCATGCCCAGCGCAAGCACCATCAGACCCAACTCGGTCCTCTCCACACCCGGCCCAATCAGCGAGCAGAACTCGACTTCGCGCGCCTCGACCTTCTCGTTGTTGATCCCAATGATCGCCTCCCTATCGGACGGCCAACCATCGCAGCTATCCGCGATAAGTACACCGGCTACCCTCTTGGGGTCTTTATCAGTTTCGACCCACCCTCGTATCGTGTGGCCATGGAGTGCATGCTCTATGCCTTTTTGCCAAAAGAGCATGTGCAAACACAGTTTCACACCCAACATGCCTACCTGGCCTTTGGCATTCCAGAAGTGCTCGTCGTCGATAATGGCATGGAACTTGATCGAGATTTAGAGCTCGCGTGCTTGCAGTTGGGCATTGAACTCCAACACATGCCAGTACGCAAACCCTGGTTTAAAGGCAGTATTGAACGGTGGTTTCGCACGCTCAATACCGATCTCATTCACGTCACGCCTGGCACCACCTTCTCTCACTTTCTCGAACGCGGTGACTATCAATCTCAGCACCATGCCTGTATCACGCTCGACAAACTCTGGGAACTGCTTCATCTCTGGATTGTCGATGTCTATACGCAAGAGGTTCACCGCGGGGTGGGAGGCCATCCCCGTGGGAAAGGAATACCCGCCAGGCTCTGGGAGCAAGCGCTTGAAGAACACTTTGTTCCACGTCTTCCCCCCAGCCGCAATGACTTACTGGTCCTGGTCAGCAGAACCGCCACACGCACCATTCATCACTATGGCATCGAATTTGAACAGCTACGCTATCAGGACCCCAAGCTGGCCGCACTTCGCAGCAAGCTTGCACGTGCCAAAACATATCGGTCAACGCACAGCGCCATCGCTCGCCATCGGGAAGACGAGATCAAAGAAGGCATCGTCCACATCAAATACTATCCAGGAGACCTCTCACGCATCTGGGTCCTTGATCCTTTTTCCAACCGCTACCTCGAAGTGGAAGCCGTGGACAAAGACTATACCCAACAGCTCTCCTTATGGAAACATCGTGTCATCAAACGCTATGTTCAGGAGGAACTCAAGCGCCAGGTCAATCAGCAGGCTCTTGTGCTCGCCAAAGCGCGCTTGCAGCAATGTATTACGGATGAGATACGTCTGACACGCAAGCTTCGCACCCGCCAGAGCATGACACGCTGGTGGAATGAACAAGTGACGACATGGATCAATGCATCAACGCATGCGGCTGCCGAGACGTTCATCAACACTCCAGTGGACACATCGCAAGACGGAAACAGAGAGGTCACAGAAGAACATGCACCGCTGGAATCTTCTCTTGAAGCCGAGGCAATGGACCCACATTACCACTCAACCACCACAACACTCGCCGGTGTTGCCGATCTCTCTGCCCCTCTCGGGGACATACAGGAGCAGGTCTTCCTCCAGCCTGACCAAAATGGACAAACCCCATTCGAGCCATTCCCGCCTCTTTCGTTCGAAGAGTGTACCCCTTTCGACAAGAAACAGCGTCCACCGCGCAAGTCGACCACAGCCCCAAGACACAGGAGAGCGAGACAGGGCCAATCATCGGCCACCGCCCAGGAACCAGAGGAACATATCCCCCCCTTACACACAGGTCAGCAGGAACACACAAGTGAACTCCCATTGACTTCCATAACAGAACTCACAACCACCATTACTGAACGGCAACAATCCTTTGGAATTGCCGTTCGTTCCACACACTGGCGCTCGTAACCGCGCCAAGGAGACGAAGAAACCATGACACAGGATCCTTCACCCACACCCGCATGGCAAACTCTCAGTGATGCTGAACGTTACGCCATCATTGATCACATCCTCATCATGCATAAAGGATTTACCGCCCTGCTTGCAGAACTCGACTACTGCAATCGCTTCACCCAAAGCAGCTCCACACATAATCCACCCTGCTTGGCCATTCTTGGCGAGACTGGAGCTGGCAAAACCACCCTGGTCCAGGAATGGTTAGCACGCAACAACAATACGCGCAGCGAAACACCGCAAGGGAGTATCATCCCCTATCTCTACGTCTCCGTTCCCGCTAAGGCCAGTATTAAAGGCACCGCTGCGGCGTTTCTCTCCACCCTGGGAGATCCCAACCCGGGACGTGGCACCCAATGGAATATGGTCACTCGCCTGCACATGCTGCTCAAAAGCTGCCAGGTACGCATGATCTTCGTCGATGAGTTCCAGCACATTCTCGACCGAGACACCCTCCGCGTCCTCAACGCCGTCACGGATTTCCTCAAAGATATTATCAATCAGAGCAACATCCCGATGATTCTTATCGGGCAAAAAGGGGAAGCAGAACCTATCCTTCAGACCAATCCACAACTCAGCCGACGCGTCGGGACACCTCGCTATATGACCCCGTTTCCCTGGGACCGCTCCCAATCCAAAACCACCGCCGAATTCCGCACGCTTATGGAAAGCATTGATCTCGAACTCCCCCTTGATCCTTCAGGGTTGGGAAGCCTGGACATGGCCTATCGCTTTCACTATGCCACCAATGGATATCTCGGCTGGATTATGCATCTGGTTCGCCATGCCGCGCACCTCGCTATCTCCCAGGGCTGCTCCACCCTCAATCGCATCTTATTAGAGCATGCTTATAACGCCTGCATTGCTGGCACCGTGATGGGCGAGAAAAAAATGAACCCTTTTTCGGTCAAGCGTTTTACCTAAATGCCCAGGCTTTCCGGCCACAAACGCGCCATCTGCGCTCACGACGCCGAGATGGCGCACACCCTGTCACGGACAGTCCGCTCATAGGCTCACACGTGCGCGAGAAAAACAGGAGAGACACGTTCACATGCACACCACCACACACAGCATCGCACCACTGCCAGTGCGCGTTCCTCCACAACCCTGGGAAGACCTGCATTCCTTCCTCACCCGTACCGCCAAACAGATGCACTACGAACGCGTGAATCAGGTCATTCAACCTGAGATGAGTCATTTCCGCATTGCCTCTTCTCAGGTGTCTCTGCTCGCTGAGCGAGCTGACTATCGGTTCCTTTCAGATCTTCTTCTTCTCAGTGAGGAAGCGCTCTACCAGATGACCTTACATCGGTTCTCGGCCCCATTTAAGCACCTCGAATACTTTCCCGTCATCAAAGTTCCTTCTTGGCGCTCCGGCCTCACTGAGTATCTCAAACCGAAAATAGCCCTCCACCACGATCCTATTGAGCGACCGCGGCTTCAACGAGATCTTCACCGCACCTTTTTTCTTCCCAACCAGACCACACAAATCTGCCCTCTCTGCCTCCAGGAGGAGGTCGCCTATGACCGCCTGTACTGGAAAGCCAGATACCTGCTGACCTGTCACAAGCATAGGCTGCTGCTCCTGCGACATTGCCCACACTGCTCCAGGCGCATTCCCTCACAACGGCTTGATCCAACCTCCTGTCCCTATTGCCGACACTCCTATGCTTCCACAGTAACGCTGCGCATCGCACCAGAAGCCATGGGGTTGGTCTCTGGGGATCAGTTGACCCTCCGTGCTCTTGGCGTTCTTCCTCCTCTTGACCATCCATCTATTCCTTTGGAGCTCAATGATCCACGCACCCTCTTACCACCGCAGCAGTATATTGCGCTTCTGCGCGCCTTTTGTATCAGCCTCCATCGTCTCCAACCCGCTGACGTTCAATCGTTGCTGCCCAACGCGTTCACCGCCTTCCTTCACACCAACCAGCTGTTCCAACGTCCCTATCCAGACGCGGTCCCCCCACTCCAAGTCGCCATCACGCACTGGATCTTTAGCGCCTGGCCCGACCATTTCCTCGCCTTTCTCGATGTCCTCGCATGTTGGTCTCGGAAAACAAAAAAAAAGCATGCCTTTGACAACTTCCCCCACCACTTCCTCCTTGGCGACCTCGCCAAAGACGCCCTCGCCATCGTCTCCCACGCCTACCAGCAGTATCAACCAACCTATTCGTTGCAAACCCTTGAGCACCGCATCCAAGAACACCTCGACGCCTGCAATACCGCCTCCTCCTCTTCCCCATAACACCTCAATATGCCTAATGACTATAGGATAAACTGGCAGCTGATGACCCAGCAGAGAGCGCAGTCCAGGAACCTCAAGGACACTATTTCTGGGATTCCCCACAAAACTCCTCTCCTGCACAGACGCCAAGTAGGATCCCACCAATCGTGTCTTTCTTCCCACAATTCCTGTCTTTGGACCCATCTCCCATCGCACTTATCGCGCGCAAAGAAGCCTATCAGCCGACTCCGCCATCACCAAGCCAGGAACACGCTGGAGGGTAAAGACATGTTTTGTGGGAATTCTGTAGGAAAATGACACATGTTGTGGGAAGCAAAGACAGGATTTGTGGGATTTTTCATATGAGGCGAGCTGAGGCAAAGACACTAATTATGAGATCCTACAGCCCGCCGCATCGATTTCGGCGCGCTTGTCAGGCTTGACTTTGGTATGGGAAATCGCTACTTTCATGGGAACAGGTCCTTTCACTTTTCCACGAGGGAAAGTGGTGCTTTTCCGCTGGCGGTGCACACAACCCCAAGGTGCATCTTGATGGTGATGAGATTGCCCAGTCAGCGCGGTCAAGAGGAGTGGGACTCCCTCTCACCTTGGCTGGGTTTCCCTCGTCATCCTCCCGACGTATGACACGCAAAGATTGTGACCGGTTTCTTCCCTGATTCCTCTGAAAGAGCTGGAGAAAGAGACAAAAACACCCCCCTGTGGGTCAAGTGACCCAAGAGAACCTCATCCGCAAGCTCGTATGCTGGAAGCAGGATTAAGCGATCTGAGTAGGGGTCAGCGTCACCTGATATCCCAACCGTTCAAGCTGCCTGGTTGCCCGTCGCTCAGCATGCTTGCGATCTAATTCCGAAAAGTAGTTTGCTCCTCTTCCTCTGAAAGAGCTGGAGAAAGAGACAAAAACACCCCCCTGTGGGTCAAGTGACCCAAGAGAACCTCATCCGCAAGCTCGTATGCTGGAAGCAGGATTAAGCGATCTGAGTAGGGGTCAGCGTCACCTGATATCCCAACCGTTCAAGCTGCCTGGTTGCCCGTCGCTCAGCATGCTTGCGATCTAATTCCGAAAAGTAGTTTGCTCCTCTTTCCTGATAGGGCTCACCAGTCGTGAGCATGTGATAGTAGATCACCAGAATGCTGTGAGCCACCGCCACGACAGCACGTTTGTTGCCACGACGAGCAGCAATCTGATGATACTGTGCCGAGAGATAGCTGTGCTTGGTTCGAGCGGCGGCATTGGCGGCTTGAACCAGCATCGCTTTAATCCAGCGATTGCCTTTGCGAATGCGTCCACTTTTGCGTTTGCCTCCACTCTCGTTATTGCCAGGACAAATGCCCACCCAGGAGGCGAGGTGAGCGGCATCCGGAAAAGGAGACACATCCGAGCCTATCTCAGCCAGGAGAACTTCGATGATTCGACGGCTACATCCAGGAATAGCATCGAGCCGCTGAATCAACGCCTCCTGAGGGCGCAAGCGCTCCTCAATCTCCCTGTCCAGGCGCGAAATTCCCCGATCATGTCGCTCGATCAGGGAGAGCAGTTCCTGCAAGAGGAGGCGGTGATGGTCCCTCAGGCGTCCACGCAGCGCTTGTGCCAGCGCGTCACGTTTGCTCATCGCACGTCCCAGAGCCAGATCTGCTAACACGGCTGGATCTTCCTCTCCGCGAAGGAGAGCCGAGAGAATCTGCTGTCCTGATTTCCCCATGATATCCGTCAACACGGACGAGAGCTTCAGATTGGTATCTTCCAGCGTTTTGTGGAGCCGATTCACCAGCCGGGTTCGCTCGGCGATCAGAGTTGTGCGCAGACGGGTCAGATCACGAAGCTCTCGTTGTTGGGGTGACGGGATAAAGCTGGGTTTGAGGAGCCCAAACTGCAAGAGTTCGGCGATCCACTCCGCATCCTTTTTATCGGTTTTGCGACCTGGAACGCGTTTGAGATGTTCGGCATTGACAATCATGACCTGCTCAAAGTGCCCTTCCATGAGGTTGAAAGGGGACTTCCAATACACCCCGGTTGACTCCATCGCGATGGCCTGGCACCGCGCTGTTTTCAGCCAGTCAACGCACGAGAGTAATTCACTCGTCATCGTCGAAAAGCGCCGCAGCTCTTTGTGTTGCTGTCCTTTCTCATCGACAGCGAGCAAACATGCCACCAGAAATTGTTTGTGGACATCAATCCCGCAACAGCTTCGATACAGGACTTCCATCAGGGTTCCTCCTTCTGATACGCTGTGGTCAATGGTTAGCGATCAGCGACCAGGAAGTACCCGGCCTGTGAGGTTAGATTCCTCTACGTGCTTCTGGAAAAGAGCGACAACTGGCGGTGCAAACGGGTACCTGGAGACAGCTTCGGGCTCACGCTCATGTTCATAACTGGGCGTCCGTTCTCACCTGGCCGCGATCTCTCCAGTATATCCTCTTTCATCCCTGGTGGTGTCCCGGCACGGGGCATGCTGCTTCGGGCAAACTCGTGTGCGATTGGAAGGAAACATCCTGCTCTCTTGCGAGCTCCGCGCCAAGACGGGCTGGCAGCCTGTCACATCAGCCCGGTTTCCTTCGTCGGTGGTATGACGAATGGAGAAAGAAGGAAGAGAAGGAATGGATGAACAAGACTGGCTGGTGAAGCGCTTCGAGGCAGAACGTCCCCAACTGCAGGCGATGGCCTATCGGATGCTGGGTTCCCTTCCCGAGGCGCAGGATGCCGTTCAGGAGTCCTGGCTGCGTCTGGTCCGCACGGACCCAAGCACCGTCTCAAACCCGGGCGCATGGCTGAGCAGGGCGGTCACGCGGATCTGCCTGGATATGCTGCGCGCGCGGAAATCGCGGGGAGAAGAGTCCCTGGAAGCGTCCTTTGCTGGGTCCATCACGAGAGAGCCTGGCAGAAGCGACCCCGAGGAAGAAGCCGAACTGGTCGATGCGGTGGGTCTAGCGCTGCTGGTGGTGCTCGATCAGCTGACTCCTGCCGAGCGCCTCGCCTATGTGCTGCACGACATCTTCGCCGTGCCCTTCGACGAGATCGCGCCTCTCGTGGAGCGCTCAGAGGGCGCAGCCAGGCAGCTCGCCAGCCGCGCCCGCCGCCGGGTGCGGGGAAGAGCCCATATTCAGGATGCGGACCTGTCCGCCAGCCGAGAAGTGGTGGAAGCCTTCCTCATCGCCGCGCGTGTCGGGAACTTTGACGCGCTGCTCGCCGTGCTCGATCCAGAGGTGGTGCTCCGGCGCGATCCCATGTCCGTGCCTGCGGGCGGAGCAGGAGAGCTTCATGGTGCAGCGGCTGTGGCGAACCAGTTTGTGGGACGTGCCCAGGCAACACAGACTGCGCTGGTGAATGGCTCCGTGGGAGTCGTGGTGGCCCCGTACGGGCGGCTGATCGGCGTCTTTGATGTCTCGATCAGGGGAGGCAAGATCATCGCGATCACCACGATTACCGATCCTGCACGCCTGCGCCAGGTGCTCCTTGCGGTCCTCGACGACTGACGAACCGCCGCCCGTTAAACGCCGTGCTCCCACAGTTCGAGTCGTGCCCGTGCTCACACGACTCGAACTGTGGGAGCACGGCGAGCCGCATGCTCGCGTGATGCGTCGCACCATCGGTCGGAGCCTGCGGAAAAACAGGGCGAGCCGATGAGATAAAAACGAGGGAGACCCATTCTTTCTACGACAGATGGCGAATTGGTATCAGCTATCTGGATCGATTCCAGGGATAGGCATCAGGCTCCTCAGGCAACTGAATATCCTCCTGCACCAGCTCAGTATGTTTGTTATACCCGCGCGGAATATTGAACTCTTGATGATGCTGATCGACTTCAGCCTGATGCTCCTTCAACACAGCACCGATGAGATCCTTGCGACCACCAGCCAGAGCTTTCAATAAACTGACATTGAGAAACCACCGTCGTCTGGGTTCATTGGCACGATTCCACTGCATGATCGCATAGATCGCGCGGCGCAGACGTTCCTTGGTCGCCCCTTCCTGCCGATAGCGCGAAAGCTGAGATGTGGGCATGGCGGCAAAGTGTGGCCCCTCCTGCTTCATCTTCTCCGCTTCATGCAGAAGCCAGGAGGTTACCAAGGCTCGCAGATCGGTCACCTGTTGGCTGAGCAGATAGGTACGGATCTCTTGCAACTGCTGAGCAGAAACATCGAGAGCATCAATCGTCCAGGCAAGAGGTTCCGTTGGCTGAGGCAGTGGGGTCGCCGCTTTAGTAGCCGCTTCATAGCCATCCATCAGGTTGCGTACCACTTCATCCTGATCTTGAGGATATGGAACCATCCTCTCGGAGAGGTCGTCAAAGCGATCGCGCGTGGGGATCGCCAAGCGGATCAAAGAAAAGGTAGCCCCCTCTTTCCTTTTGCCTTTCTTCTTCTTGAGGGGCCGTCCCTCCAGCTTCGGTTCTTTCCTCACGCCCTTCTCCTTTGGTTGAAAGATCTCAAGCACCTCGACGCCAGGCTCCCCTAACTTTCGCCCCTGACGTCGATCAATGGTCCCATCAGAAGCAACGACCACATAATCAAAGTAGTGCAGGGCGGAAGCATAATTACGTTGCTGCTGTTCCACATCCTCCTCACCCACCTTCCCCGCTCCCGGGTGACGCTCTGCCGTGGTCACCAAGCGATGTCCCTGAATTTCGGCAATATAGGCAATGGCTTTCACCTGCTCGGGAGCATACCAGGACACCGCGACGGTGGCATAGACGCTTCTGAGCAGGTGGGTATACAAGGCGTCCCGCTCCTCATCACGCACAGGCACCAGGTCGTGAAAATGGCGATCAGCGGCCTCGCGCACTGCTTGCCCATAGCGGGCACGAATGCTCTGTTCCTCTTCGTGCGCATCCACCAGCTGCCGGAGCCGCGCGATGCCCTCGAGAACCAGAGCAGCCGGCGCCAACGTTGGAATCTCATAGGCCTGCTCACGCGAACGCCCTTTCACCTGCCCACGAAACCAGAGGGTGTACGCCGTCTTGGGTTCAAAGACAGCCGTTTTCATCACCTCAATGAAACGGCGACCGCAACACAGCGCCAGCCCCACGGCGACCTCTGCGGGATTGTGTGACGACAACAAACGGGTACCTCGCTCCACCAGCACGTCAACCTCCTTGAGAGGCAGAGAATCCCCAAGGCGTTCATCCAGTTTCTGACGGGCAGGAGCATTCAACTGAACCCACTCCTGCTGCGTGAGGCGAACATATTTGAGCGCCAGATGCTCCCGCTGCCCCGAATCCGTGAGATAACTATTCTGCTCAGTGAGCGGCAGGTGCTTAATTTGATTGCGCAGATTCGTCAAAGGATTACGAATGCTACTCTCTGAGAGGTGACGCTCCTCACGCCAATACGCAAAGACCTCTTTCGCTAACTGAGCCAAAGCAGGCTCATTGCGTTCGTGCGCCAGGCGCTCTACCTGGGGCAACACCCCCTGCCAGTAGTCTCGCTCCCACCCGGGAATCTTTGGCATTGACCCACTCCTTCACACGCGAAAGTGCAGCGTTGCATCCTTCTCGTGATGTGACTACTATTTGGTCACATCATACCCTCTTTTCTTCCCTAGAGTATACCATAACCGAGCTTAAAAAGCTATATTACACAATACACTCTTAGTGACCATATTTTCTCTTCTCAGAGGAGAGAAGGATCCCACCCATCCTCTCTGCGCATCCCATAGGCGCGTGTCGCGTGAGCACTCCCGCCATGACACCCCTCGCGAGCAGAGAAGCAGATGAGCCGATACCGCCACCAGAACGCAAAGAAAAAGACAGCTCCTTTCTCAGCTGCTGCTCCTCGAAGAATCCCCTGGATGTATCCAGGCAGAGTCATGGAAACGTGGCAACCGGTTGCCACGTTTCCATGACTCTGCCAAAGACAAAGGGGCTTCCTTGCCGCGATTCTGTGAAGGGGGCTATGACGGTCGCCCCTTTGTCTTCTACCGCATTGGCGCATAGCTCGTTCCGGTGTTGTGAAACATCACCTCAAGCCCATTCACCGTCACCACGAGATCCGGATGGTGGACATCGCCTGAGAAGGTGAGCGTGATCGGTGCCAGATCCGCGCCAGTCCCAACCAGGTGAGGCCCTTGCAGAAGACGAGCCTGTGCACCATCGCCGCCGGGCACCTCAACGATCAACACCTGCCCCTTGAGATTGAGAGCGGTAAAATGGGTTGGCACATGGGGATCCAACTCATGGCCCACGATGTGATCTACCTGCGTCGTTCGCGGATAGCCATAGCGAACGTTGTCAATGAGCGTGCTACTCCCATTCATCGCCACAGATCCGACAAGCGCCAGAAGCAACGCACACAACATGCCTAGCCCAAGGGGCAGGAGCCAGCTCCCTCCTCGGGACGTTTTCGGCTCTGGCGCGGCCTCCCGCACGAATTCTGGCACCTCTTCGCTTGTCGTGGGACGCCGCACTCGCGCTTTGGCGAACTGAGAGGCGCGCGCCGTCTGTACCGCTGGCGCTTTGGCGGGCGAGGGCCTCGGACGCCGACGTACAACAAGACTGCGTGGAGCCAGACGAGGCTCCTCTCCCCCGATGGTTGCAGGCATGATGGTTCCCTCCTTTGACACGCAAAGCACAACAAGGACGAAGAAGAAATAGAGGGGCCGACACCGGGCACAAGAGAGGGAAGAACGCTCGTTCCTCCGAAGCATACCTGAACCAGAGGGCCCGACGCAACCCACTTTTCCACGAACTTATCCAGGGGGGTGTGCAGCGATTGTGGAGAAAACACAAGCCATCGTCAGAGCCAGGCCAACTGGCTACCAGCCTGGCTCTGATGATGGCTCCCTTTCTCGCGCGACATGGTGAGAGAAACGTGGCTACCGGTTGGCAAAGAGAGGCGCGAAGAGAACATCAAGACACCCCACCATGAATGGACGCTCGCACTCCCTTCCACCACGGCTCCACAATGGCATCATGTCGACTCCCATGCTCATCACACTCTTCCATACATTTCCGCGCTTTTCTCTCGAGGATTGCACATCGCGGCATTTCATGCTACAGTAAAGATGCGCAAGAGGCATTCGTCCATGGTGTGAATGCCTGCCCCAGGCGTCAAAGGAAGCAGGCGCCATTTTCCAAGGGGACAGAGAGAGAGCCCCGCAAACAGACACGCAACTGACGAGAGAAGCAGATGATTTCTCTCGTCAGTTGCGGACCAGACACGGCTGATCAGGCCAACACTGATCATGTCGAGCATCCCTTTTGCTCTTTCCCCGCATCCACGCCTTGTCCCCAAAAGCACCAGAGAACGCAGAAATGGGTCTGCCCCCGTCTCTCCATGCTGCGTGAGATTCGACGGCTCTACGAACAACTTGACTTTTCTCTGCTCTTCAGCTACACTTACTAGGTCAGCTTTTTTGAGAGACCATGTGGGTCTCTCTTTTTTTCCTCTTTTTCCTCTCCTTGCGCAAGAACCCCCTACCACGCACTTTTTGCGCGACGCACGGCTTTTCGCCCTCCTCGCGTGAACCGGCGCGCTGCAGGACCAGCAACAGCCGGTACACCCAATTCCAAGGTCATCACCTCCGCACACACCCCCCTCCTCCAGCAGCGCAACCCTCTCGCGCGCTGCAGTTCGCAGAGAACCGCCCTCATTCTCGTCTCACCGGGCCTGCGGCCTTCCTCGTGAGGAATCTGACGCGATACTTGTGGAGGATCACCTGCCCTCAATCCAGGGAACCCCATCGTCTCAAACGGTTGCTGCAGTGCCCAATCCCAAAGAGCATTTCCTCCCGTAAGCACACCGTGACAAATTCCGCCACACTGCCGCGAAGATGCGCGCAAGCCACACCGGATGAACTCATACAACACTGGCGTGAGTCCCTGATTACGCAGGCAAGAGGCAATGACACTATGAGCAAATTGAGGGAACCCATCTTTGGGCAAGTTCTCTTCGCGTCACAAAAGATACAGGCAGGGTTTCTGGAAAAAAGGCCGGCCAAAGACGGGGTTGCTGGACGCGCAGGCCACTTTCGAGGAAGCTTTTGAAGGATCTGACCCCTGTCCAAGACCCGATTTTTGGGATGTTCTGGCTGAAGTCAGATTCCCTTGCCAAAGACCAGGTGTTCGCGCGCGACTTCCACGACCTCCTTACTCACCAGTTCACGCCTCCCCGGTTCAGCACAAGAATCCGCTTCATTTGCGTCAGCAACCGCTCCATCTGCGCGATCCGTTTCCCCCTGTCATCCGCAGGATCTGGGCCAGCGCTTCCTTCTCGATCGTGCGCTCGCCACCACTTGGGCTGGGAAACTGCTGCATCTGCTGGGCAATGATCTCTTGCTGTTCGGCTCGGTCCAGCGTCCGATACTGATGCACAAACCCCACGCGGGAATACCATTGGGGAGACCGCGCCTGCCGTTTCTCTAGCCCTGGCATCCCCACCAGAATCAGGCGAGCGCGCACTGCGATCATAGACAGCGCGCACCACCTCCAACGCCTGCGGCTTCAGCCGATCTGCCTCCTCCACAATCAGCAGTTCCACCTGCCCCGGACGCACCAGCCCCTCCACCGTCTCCACTTCTTGTGGCACACTCCAGCGCAACAGCGCCACGTCTTTCTCTAGTTGTCTGGCGGTGACCGTTGCCGTCGGCGTAGAGAAAGCCGCGTGCGGGCGCTGCCTCTCCAATCACCCGCACACTCCAGCGCAACAGCGCCACGTCACGCTCGATCTGCCGGGCCGTCACCGTCGCCGTCGGCGTAGAGAAGGCCGCTGACGGGCGCGGATTCGTCTTTTGACAACCGCGGTTGCACCACTCCATGCCAGGACAAGAGCGGCTCGATCTCATCGAAGCCGCGCATACGCCCGACTGGCTTCCGTCTTCCCCACTCCCGCCACACCATAACACAGTCCGATGAGCTGGGAACGACGACATTCCTCACACATCTCCACAAAGCGTCGATACTCCTTCGTCTGTACCAATGCCATTCCTCGCCCGTGCGCCTCTCCCACTCCCTGCAGTTCCTCACCTAGTCGGTCGACGCACGCCACAGCTTCTCCTGACGCCAACACGGTCAGTCCCTTCGTCTGCGGGATCTCACGGATTGCGCGATACCTCTTCAGATGCCTGGGCGCCGGGATACCTTCCTTCTGCTCCCCCGGGGACGCTGACACCTGGCCTGCCGCTTCCTCCTGCCCCTGCTCCCTCCCTGACTCAGGTTCGGGCGTGGTGACTCGGCCTACCCTCATGCTCTCCCAGGCTCACACCACACAAAAAAACAGAGCACGCTCTCTGCCATGCTCTGTTCCTGTTGGACTTCTTCTTCTCGTGACCACTGATGCAACCTCGTCGATCGTTGCCAACGCGACTGCCCTTCTCTCTCCACAATGCTCTCACTCAGACGGACCTTTTCCCAAACCACAGCAGGCAAAACCACGTTCTCTGGGATCGCCGCTTGCGTCACGCCACCTTCTCTGGGATGGAGCGTCTTCTTCTTTGGGATTTCTCCCCTCTTCCATGCTCACCACCTGTCATGTTCTTTGGGATCGGACATCAAATCATGCTAAATTGTATTTTTCCACTGCAATACGTTTTTTCATTTCACCTGGCTTAGGATCGTAATTCCGAGCTTGCGTTCTCATATCGGTAAACTATTGTACGTTCCATCCTACGCAATGTGGGGTTGACCTCCTGCGCGTGGTAAAGGACCCGCCACCATAACGGGAATCGGGAAAACGCGACCAGTTCGCTTGGTCTGAATTCCTTGATCAGTTCAAGTTTTGGCTCAAGCTGCTTGATGTCCTGGGGATCATCAAGACCCCACTTGTAGGTGGCACCCGTGCCCCCGACGTTCGATCCCGCTCTTTTCACAATCCACGGATTGCCGATATCGAAGATCATCTGACCGCCGGGGAAGTGAGCGACCACTGCATTGAGGAGCGCTTTCACTTCTGGTTCGCTCAGGTAGTGCAGCACCCCTTCGGCGATCAGCAGCCCGGGTCGGTCCTGTGGAACCTCGTTCAACCAGCTCAAATCATCCAACGGTGCGCCGATCAGGTGATAGGCGCACCGTTCGGGAAACAGTTGGCGGCGTAGGTCGATCACATCCGGGTAATCCACGTCGAACCACTGGACGCTGGCAGGCGGATCAACTCGGAAAACACGGCTGTCCATGCCACAGCCCAGGTGCAGCACAGTCGCATCCGGGTGATCGGCCAGATAGCGGTTCGTAAGCAGGTCAAAGGTCGCGGCGCGCGTAGCGATGATGGTACATCCAATCTTGCTCCACATGCTCCACGAGCCCACTCCCCTATAGTGCTTACTGATGTCGTAATCGATATGCCGCATCGCTTCTTCAGCCCAGGGATCACGCAAGATGGGATTCTTCCATTGGCTCTGGAGAGCTCGACCGCTCAAGGTCATGAGCATCGTTTCTTTTTCTTTGGTAAAGTGGATCTTCTCAGTTGTCATTGGTTTTTCCTTTCCGTATCATCTGCCTCAGTAAACTGTGCCTGCACCTCTTCGATTTTCCGACGCATCATCGCTTTTCCAGCTTCGAGGTTCGCACCCACTTTCGGCGTGAGCAAGCAATCGCAGATCCCGCCCACCGTTTCCACTAGCTCATCAAAAGATGGCTGGCTCGACCTGTTGGCGTCATCGAGAGGTGCCTTCGTGTGAGAAGAGAGGGCGGCAAGGATGGAAGGAGTCAACGCATCCAGGATGAAAGCCATGGCTCTCGTGTTAATGTCCTGACGAACGACTCCGATCTCTTGCATGGCCTGGAGATACTCCCGTGTTGGACCAGGATCAGGCGGCCAGGAGGCGAAGAAATTACCTGGTCTGGAGAGATATTTGCCAAATGTCTGCTCATCTCGCGTATACATCGCAGTCATCAATGGTAACTGCTTGAGGGCAGCAAGCAGACCCCGATAGACGCTAGCGACCGTGCCTCCCAAAGGATCGCTATCGAGATAGCGATTCCAGACTTCCGCATAGATGTTCAATTCCCGAAGCAGAAGGGCTTTTATCAATGCATCCTTTGAAGGAAACAAGAGATAAACCAGTCTGCGGTTTAAGCCGACAGCATCCGCCACATCGCTCATCGTCACTTTGTTGTACCCATGCCGAAGCAGCAGTTCAGCCGTCACATCTAAGATGGCCTGTTCGCGTTCTTTCTCATCAATCCCCATGATTTCTCACTTTCACAAAATTTGTTCATTCGTTATTTATTGTAGACTCGCTTTCGTTGGGTGTCAAGACTTCTGGCAGTTTCTCCGATACATCCTTCATAGAGAGGCCATCTCCTTCATTCCCTCATCCTACAAAGGCAATCCTCTCCCTATACTGGGCGGGTGATGAGACGTGTATCACCATCAACCGTTAAATGAGTTCCAAAACCGATCGTTTGATGCGTCTCGAAACCGGACGGTTTTCTGCGATACATGGCTCTGCTTTTTCAATGTCACAGCACATCACTTCTGCAAGCGTGAGGTTCCCTCTTGACGAATCTCAAAACTTATCCTTGGCCGCCTCTGAAGACCCCTGCATTCATGCATAGGGATGAAAGAGGCGTTCCTTATGGGAAGAGAGGAAAAAAATGGATATATGGAAACTTGGCAGAAGAGACATGTTTCGGTATGCTGATGCTCGAAAGCATGTTTTACGCTTGTGAGCAGGTTTTCACGTGGAAAGGTGCAGGAATGCCAGAAGAGGAGGAGGAGCAGGCATGGGAAAGGCGAAAGAGGAGCATCGACCGCAGGCCGAGGAGACGTCGTTGCCTGTACGCGTCAAAGCCTATGTCTACCGTTTGTATCCCACGCGCAAACAAGAAGGTACCCTCCTGTGGACGCTTCGCCGCTGTAAAGAGCTCTACAATGCAGGCCTCGAAGAACGCACCCTGGCCTACCAGATGGCTGGCGTCTCGATCTCCTATCCACGCAAGCCGACCAATTACCCCAGATCAAACAGGAGCGTCCTGAATATCAGGAGATCCATTCCCAGATCCAGCAAGATGTGCTGCGCCGCCTCGATAAGGCCATGCAAGCCTTCTTTCGTCGGGTTGCTGAGGGACAAAGCCCAGGCTACCCACGCTACAAATCAGGCAGCCTCTATCACTCCTTCACCTATGTCCAAAGTGGCTTTGAACTTCTTGGTGCCCTCACCTCCCACGACACCAAGGGCAAGAAAACCTGTCGGCTGGCCCTCTCCAAGCTTGGCCATCTCAAGATGCTGATGCATCGACCCATCCACGACACCATCAAAGCCTGTACCATTAAGCACGATGGCGACCAGTGGTATGCGATTTTGAGCGTGGAGCAGAGGTTGGATCCCACCAAGGCCATCCCCCCTCTGGTGAGGCTGTGGGCATTGATGTGAGCATCACCTCCTATGCTACGCTCTCCACGGGCGAGCAGATGGCCAATCCTCACCTCTATCGCTCCACAGAACAGCAGATCAAGGCCGCGCATCGCAAGCTGGCTCAGCGCAAGCGGGGCAACCATCGACGCAGCCGGGCCAAGCGGGAATTGACACGACTCTACCGCAAGGTGCGCCATCGCCGGCAGGACTTCCTTCATCAGGCCTCGCGCCGCCTGGTGAACTAGTACGGGACCCTGGTCTTTGAGGCGTTGCAGATTGGCAACATGACGGCAAGACCCAAACCCAAGAAAGAAGAGGCCGCTGCTAAAGGGAGCCCCAATGAGAGCCCCACCACAGGTGGCACGGCAGCGGCGGGAGAGCACTACCTTCCGAATGGGGCGACGGCCAAGAGTGGACTGAACAAAAGCATCCTGGACGCGGTCTGGGGCCGTTTCATCACGCTGTGTGCCTGCAAAGCGGAAGACAGACGAAACCTTGTTTCTTTCTGAGATTTTGGGTACCATTGAAATTGGATAGGCACCCTGAGAATAGCTATCCCAGGAAAGAAACCGTAGACTCCTTAAAGTGGACCTGGAGAGTCAGCGAGTTGTGGATCTTTTACCTGATCGGGAAGCGAAAACAACGGCGACCTGGATGCGCCAGCACCCGGATCTGATGGTGGTCAGTCGAGATCGCGGAGGAGAATATGCCTCTGCTGCGCGAGAAGGTGCTCCCCAGGCTATGCAGTATGCGGACAGATTTCACCTGTTGAAAAATCTTCGAGAGTCACTGGAGGGACTTCTGGCACGTCATCTGGTAGCGGAGTACAAACAACAGACACAAGCGATGCTCGATGAACAGGAGGCACCAATGTGGCAGCCGAAACGAGCAGTCAAAATTTCCCCAGCGCTGGAGCGCCTGCAGCAAAGCCGGCGTGAGGAGCGTCTGGCCCGCTATGAGCAGGTGATCGCGTTGCGCAAGCTCGGTCTGAGCCGAGCGGCTTTTGCTCGGCAGGTAGGAATCGGCGCGAGCACCGTGCAGAGTTGGCTGGCTGCTGGGAGGTTTCCCGAACGCAAACCACGTGAGCAGGCTAGCCACGTGGATCGTTATCTCCCCTATCTGATCCGGCGTTGGGAAGATGGGTGCCACAATATTGCCGACCTCTTCCAAGAACCCGTAAAACAAGGCTATCAGGGGTCCTATGAGAGCATACGGAACTCGGCTTCCAAACGGGCGCAAGAATGCTCTTTCCGCCTCATTGAAGGCCCCTGCTCTTGTGAGCGCACGACAGGCTGCCTTTCTGTTTCTTCGTTGTCCGGACAAAGTCCGTGCCGAGGAGCAGGAAATGCTTGCCAAGCTTCGTCAGCTTCACTCGGAGGTTGATTTGGCCTATGATCTCGTTCAACAGTTTACCCAGATGCTGCGCAACCGCACGGGAGAATGCCTTGATGCCTGGCTGGAGCAGGTAGCCAGCAGCAACCTTCCCGAACTCCAGTCCTTTGCCGCAGGAGTCGGGAAAGACAAAGAGGCGGTGAGAGCCGGTCTTACCTGGTGGATCAATAACGGCGTGGTGGAAGGACACGTAACAAAGCTGAAGCTTATCAAAAGGCAGGGATATGGCCGAGCAGGATTTCCCCTGCTCCGTAAGCGTGTCCTTCATGCTTTGTAAGAGCAACGACTTTGCTGGTCTCCTATGGAGTGGTTTTGACCTCATAATGGTGCGCGAGGGGTTCAACTTTCGAGAGAAGCTGTCTCGCTTCCGGTTCAAAAACGGGAACTGTATAGTCAGGCCCCGCAAAGGCGCACACCGCCTCCAACGACTCAAAGAAATTCATCACGACGAATTCCACTTCGCCCTGACTCTCTTGTCGAAGAATATATCCGCCTCGATAGCCATCGATTTGTCGCAACCCTGGCAGGACCTGTTCTCGAAGCAGTCCCTCGTAGGCATCCGCATTTTCAAGCAATGTCCAGCCTCTCCACAATCGTGCAATCATCCTAGATCACCTCCTGTCATTTTATTTGCGAGAGAACGATCAGAAGACCTTTCTGTAGTATATCTCATCCCTTCCTCACAGAGGGAGGAAATGAGAGCTTTTCCACAAACAAGCGAGCAGTAATCCCCGAAATTGGGCATCAGCCGTTTAATGTTGGGAGTTACAGTCAGTGCAAGCAACAAAGAGCCGTTCTACAACACAACGCCATGAAGGTATTGAAACCGATCTTTGAAAGTATAGTGAATTCTTGACAATCATTGAGTAGCATAGTATGATTTGAGCATGAAACTCAGTGATTACGCGAAACAACAAGGGGTCCGCTATGAGACAGCCTGGCGTTGGTTCCGGGACGGGAAAATCCAGGGGCGGCGCGTAGGGGCTCACACGATTCTCATCGACGAGCCAATCAGGGTGTCAGTCCCCTCATCGAAGCCTCAAACCGTGGTCTACACGCGGGTGTCTTCCGCAGAAAACAAGACCAACCTGGACAGTCAAGCTGAGCGGTTGGTTGCCTACTGCGCTGCCCGTGGCTATCAAGTGGGCAAAGTTGTCAAGGAAATTGGCTCTGGCGTCAATGACAATCGGCCGAAGTTTCTGGCTCTCTTGGCCGATCCAAGTGTGGGCCGTATCGTCATTGAACACAAGGACCGGGGGACCCGCTTCGGGTTCCGTTACATCGAGACCCTGCTTCAAACCTATGGGCGTGAGATCGAGGTCGTCAATCAGGCCGACAATGGCACAGAAGACCTGCTCTCAGACCTCACCAGCATCGTGTACTCGTTCTGCGCCCGGCTCTATGGGCAACGGCGTGCCAAACGCAAAACAGAGCGTCTTGTGCAGGAATTGGAGGCCGACCGTGCACCTGGTTGAAAAGCACATCATTCTTCGGAGTGATCCACGCTATGCCACGCTTGACGCGGCCTGTTTTGCTTCCAAAAATCTCTACAATACGGCGCTGTATGAGATCCGTCAGGCCTTCATCTTTGAGGGAAAACACCTCAACTACAATGAAATGGATCGGCGGATGCAGTCGCATGAAGCGTACAAAGCACTGCCTGCGAAAGTGGCCCAACAGGTATTGCTGCTGCTCGAACGCAACTGGAAATCCTTCTTTGAAGCGCTCGATGCCTACAAGCGCGATCCCTCAAAATTTCGCCGACGCCCCCAATTCCCCAAATACAAGCACAAAACGACAGGCCGCAACGTACTCATCTACACGATGCAGGCCGTAAGCCGCAGCAAACGGACCCTTGGACGACACCTCATTCAGCCTTCGGGACTGGGCATTCAGATCAAAACCCAACAAGATCCCAAGGCGATCACTCAGGTCCGTGTGGTTCCCAAACACGGTTTTGTCGTCGTTGAGATCATTTATGAACAGGAGCCGAGCCGCTCCGCCGTCGATCCCGCGCTCATCGCTGGCATCGATCCTGGTCTGGAAAATCTGATCGCACTAACTTCAAATAAACCGGGTTTTGTCCCGGTCGTCGTTAACGGGCGCGGTCTGAAAAGTACGAATCAGTTCTACAACAAGCGGCGAGCAGAACTCCAACAAGCTCTTGGTCGTCCTGGAAACACCCGGCGCATGGAGCGCTTGACTCTCTGGCGCAATCGGCGGATTGAGCATGATCTGCACACCATCTCGCGTTTTGTGATTGATGTGCTGGTGGCTGAGGGGATCGGAACGCTCGTGATTGGTCGCAACGTGGGCTGGAAACAGGAGATCAACCTGGGGAAACGGACAAATCAGAACTTTGTTCAGGTGCCTCATGCCCAGTTCATCCAGATGCTCACCTACAAAGCTGAGCAAAAAGGCATCCAGGTGATCCTCACCGAAGAAAGCTACACCAGCAAGGCCAGTTTCCTGGATCGCGATCCTTTGCCGATCTACCAGCAAAGCCAGGAGCATGCGCCTGTTTTCAGCGGCAAACGGATCACACGGAGGCTCTATCGGGCATCCAATGGCCAACTCATTCACGCCGATTGCAACGGGTCCTATAACATCATCAGAAAAGCAGCTCCTGATGCCTTCGGGTCGGAGGGAGTAGAGGATGGGGAGCGCAGGGTTCATCTGCCGGTAGTCCATCCCGTGAGGCTGTCATTCCCTCACAAACCCGCTCGCGAGAAAATCCTGGCCTCTGTCAGGATTCGCTAGTCACGACGGAACTATTTCGCCATCGATTATGCAACAAATACAAGCCGATCTTGCTTTCTGGGAGGATAAAGGATGAGCCAAACCCTGGCGAAGCAAGAAGCAGAACAGCCGGCCAAGAGACGGATGAATTTCAGTGATGACAATCATACCTTACATCTCCAGATCTTCCTTGAGTGACTCCCATTGGATCTTCATCATGCTCCAGGCATCAATTGGACCTACCTTCCTGGGAAGGTCATGGGCTACCTTGTGAACACAGTGGCAAACAGTCCATTTGCCACGCAGGTGTAGCTCTTGTCGCGGGCTACACCTGTGAGTCAAGAGATGAAAACGACCTCTATGCTCTGATCCAAAGGCTCTACCGCTTTCTAAGGGATATCCAGATCGCCTGTCATATTCAATCTGCCGCTGAACTGACCAAAGAAATATGGAAAAGCGTGGTCGTTCAAAATGCAACTACCTCAAAGCTCTATGAAGGCTTCAAAACATATCGTACACTCACAGAGTCGTATCTTAGTCCTACAGTTGTAGATAAGGTAACGGCTTTTCCCCGCAACCTTCCCCTCAGCATTCACAGCTTTTCTTGTCGCCCAGAGTGCTCTTTACCAACAGCTTCTTGTTTGAGAGGTTCTCCAGAACGTGGAGTGGATAACACAACGGATGTTGTGACTGGTCCACAGTTTTGGAGTTCTCGAAGAATGCTCCATCCAGTCTCATCAAGCAGATACTCGTCTTTCAAAGTCATACGCAATTTTTTCTTGTTTTTTGGAAGTATTTTACCATATCACTTTTGAAAAACAATGTACATCTGGCTTTCATACGGGTACACTATTCCCAGTTACAGAGCATTTGCTCTTTTGGAAGAACCAATGCAGAACCAACTCGATCCACAGGCCAGAGAACTACTTGCCCAATGGGCAGCGGACGCGGCGAGCAGACCGCTGCCAACTCACCCATTCACCATAACGGAACAGATTGCGGCCAGTCGTATCGGTTTTCACCGGCTCGATCCTCTTGCAGGAGAGCCGGAGCCGGTCTTCCGCATTTTTCAACGCGTGCTTCCTGGCCCTGGTGGTCCTCTCCCTCTTCGCATCTATCAACCATGTGACGCGACGGGCTTACCAGCCCTCGTCTATTTACATGGAGGTGGCTGCACGATTGGTGATCTGGATACGGTTGATCGCCCATTGCGCCAGCTTTCTAACCGCTCCAGCGGGCTGATTGTCTCAGTGGATTATCGCCTTGCTCCTGAGCATCCTTTTCCTGCCGCTTGGGAAGATGCTTACGCCGTAACTCAATGGGTTGCGACCCATGCTCCAGAGATCAACGCCGATGCTAACCTGCTTGCCATTGGCGGCGATAGTGCTGGCGGCTTACTTGCGACCGCCACCACCATCATGGCCCGCGAACGGAGCAAACCTGCCATAGCGTTGCAGATCCTGATCAATCCAAGCACTTTTGGATATCCTGACTTTGACACTCGTTCCTGGCAGGACTACGATGGTATCGTGATCAATCGAGCAGAGGTGAAACGTGATTTTGACCTCACGTATGGCGATCAGGACCGTAGCCATCCCTGGATTTCTCCCCTCAAGGCGAGTAATTTGGCTCACCTTCCGCCAGCACTGATCGTCACTGCTGGATGTGATCCTCTGCGCGATGAAGGAGAAGCGTATGCCCACCGCCTCAAGCAGGCAGGAGTGAGTGTCACATTGACGAGATATCCCAGCATGATCCATGGCTTCTTCGGCTTCGCGGGAGTTCTCGATGCTGGGAAAACAGCAATTGACCAGGTAGCACAGGCTCTGCAATTTGTTGCGGAAAAAGCGAGTTTGCAGGACATACAGAAGCACATTGGGTCATAGAGAATATATCAGAGTGGGTGGGGTTAGCACCAGTGCCGAAGCTCCTCTCACTCGTTTTTGTCTCTTGCATCCTTTTTATCTTCATACTCTGATAGTTCTTCCCTCTCCCATCGTTCTACAAAGTTCACTCTTGGCAAGAAGAAAAGCAGCCTCCGCGCCGTTAAGGAGAACTCCATATGCCTCTTCGTTTTCCCTCGGTCAGTCCATCTCCTGAAGAAGTGTGGACTACGGCTTTCAACGATCTGAACCGACGGATCAGGCATTGCTTCGTTCGACCAGAGTCTCATCAACGAGCACTCGCCTATGTGCAGGGGTTAATGAGTGGGGCCTCACGAAAAAACGGGTGGCAAGTGGCTGAAGAGGTGGGTGACGCCACGCCGTATGCCATGCAACATTTGTTGGATCGAGCCAGGTGGAATTGCGATGGGGTGCGAGATATGCTGCAGATATATATTTTGGAGACTCTTGCAACTCCCAACGGAGTGTTGGTCATTGATGAAACAGGATTTCTCAAAAAGGGATGCAAATCTGCAGGTGTGCAACGCCAATACAGTGGCACAGCAGGGCGCATCGAAAACTGCCAGATCGGCGTTTTTCTTTCCTACGCCAGTTCATGTGGACACACACTGCTGAACCGCGAATTGTATCTGCCCAAGAGCTGGACTAATGATCAGCAGCGCTGTCAAGAAGTTCATGTGCCTGCTTCGGTGACCTTTGCCACCAAGCCGGAACTGGCTGCCCGCATGCTCTGGCGCACCTTGGATGCAGGTCTCCTCGTCGCCTGGGTAACTGGTGATACCGTGTATGGAAGCGTGCAGGCGCTGCGCTCTGGTCTGGAGGCCCGTAAGCAAGCGTATACGTTAGCAGTGGCTTGCAAAGAGCATGTGGAGGTGCAGGGAACCCGCAGGCGAGTGGATCAACTCGCCCAGGCTCTCGCGAGGGAAGACTGGCAGGAGCTGAGTGCAGGCACAGGGAGCAAAGGACCGCGTCTCTTCGCCTGGGCGCGCATTGAACTCGCGGCACCTGAGAGCAGCGGGTGGCAGCGCTGGCTGCTCGTTCGACAACGCCTGGATGAGGGAGCCAAACCGGTGGAGAAGGCGGTCTTTGCCCCCGTTGGGACGACATTACAGGAGATGGTAGAGGCTTTCGGCATGCGCTGGACGGTGGAGCAATGTTTTGAGGAAGGCAAAGAAGAAGTGGGCCTGGATAAGTATGCGCGACCCGTTCACGCGAAACCGTAGAAACACGGGGGATGCGTGGCAAAGCAATTTGACAACTAATGATCTGATGAGAGGCGAAATTCCTCTCCTGCCAGATGAAAGGCAGACAGCACTTTCCCCACGGTAGCGACTGGTCATCAATCCGTGAAGCGGGAAAGAAAGCGGCCCAATCGTCATCCTGAGACGGACAAGTTGCAAGCTAGCTCCCATGATGAGTTGCTCGTCGAACACGGCGAGTAGTCGAAGGTGTGATGGACCCATCGTAACCAGGCACAAGCCTACGCAGGATAACAGGCTTGCCCAAAAGGGACGAGATCGCAGTGCCCTACCCATCCGTTGGACACGACTGTGAGCAGTCTGTACTCTTCTGCTCATTGCATTCAGGAAGATCTCCGGTGGACAGCACCCATCTAAAGGAGCGCAAAACAGACATTGGAACGGGATAACCATCGGCACGCTCTCATCGATGGTCGATACGATGAGTAGGCGGCCAGGCCGCAAGCGCCCGATGGAGCGATTGCCTCAGAAGCGCAAGCAGACGGAGGCACTGCTGTATGGAAGATAGTGAACAAGTCAGATGCAAGACAGAAAAGCACCCAGGGAAAGGCGTGAGCCAGACCCCGCGAGTGAGGCTTGGAACCAACTTCCCTGGCGCAAGCTAGAGAAACATTGTTTCCACATCCCAAAGCGAATCTATCGAGCCAGTCAGCGTGGCAAGACACGAACAGTTCAAAAACTTCAAAAACTCCTGATGAAATCAGAAGCGGCACGATTGTTGGCAGTGCGCCGAGTAACGCAAGATAACCAGGGCAAGAAGACCGCCGGGATTGACGGGGTAAAATCCGTCAAACCGCACGATCGTCTCGTCATGGCCAAACGCATTCACCCGAAGCACTGGAAAGGGCAGACTCCTCAACCGGTACGTCGGGTCTGGATACCCAAGCCAGGAAAAGCTGAGCAGCGCCCATTGGGCATTCCACCGATGATTGAGCGGTGTAAACAGGCTCTCGCAAAAATGGCTCTGGAACCAGAATGGGAGGCCAAATTTGAACCCAACAGTTACGGCTTTCGCCCAGGTCGCTCCTGCCATGATGCCCAAGAAGCGATCTTCAATGCGATCAGAAGTAAACCAAAATATGTGTTTGATGCTGATATCAAAGGAGCCTTCGACAACATCGATCAGGAGGCGTTACTCCGCAAACTTCAGGCATCTCCTGTGTTAAGTAGAGCAGTCAAAGGCTGGCTACAAGCAGGGGTCATGGAGGGGCAGGTTTTCTCTCCAACGGACAGAGGAACTCCACAGGGAGGAGCGATTTCGCCCTTACTCATGAATGTAGCACTTCATGGGATGGAACAAGCAATCACTGAGGGGTACTCGAAAAGCTACACGGTTGAAAAGCCGCTCCTGGTAAGGTACGCCGACGATTTTGTCCTGTTTCACTCTCATCTCGAAGAGATACAAAAGGTGGCCGAACGGGTAACGCATTGGTTGGCACAGATGGGACTGAAGCTGAGTTCAACGAAAGCGCGCATGACGCACACGCTCACTTCCTATCAAGGGCAAGTGGGTTTCGATTTCCTGGGATTTACGATCCGCCAGTTCCCGGCGGGGAAAACCCACACCGGCAAAGGCACAGCAGGAAAGGCACTGGGCTTCCGAACCCTGATCACGCCGAGCAAAGAAGCGATCAAACGGCATAAGTTAACCATCAAAGAACGACTGCGCAAGTTCCGCTCAGCCTCGCAAGAGCAACTGATCAAAGAACTGAATCCCATCATTTGGGGATGGGCAGCCTATTACAAGACATCAGTCGCATCGGCGGTTTTTAGCCGATGTGACGAGGTGCTGTGGAAACAACTTGCCGCATGCGCAAGGGCCAGACATCCCGATAAAGGAACCCAATGGATGATGCAGCGATACTGGCATCAGGTGGGAAAACGCAAATGGGTATTTGCAACATCCACAGGCGCAGAAATGCGAACACACAGCAAAACTGCCATCCAGAGGTACAGAAAAGTGAAGGGAACAGCGAGTCCGTATGATGGAAACTTGCTTTACTGGAGCCAACGCTTGAAATCTCATCCGATGATGCATGAGACGAAAGCGCGACTTCTCCAGAAACAACAGGGAAAATGCCGCTGGTGCGAACTGCACTTTCAGGATGGAGACATCATAGAAGTGGACCATATTGACCGGGACCACAAACACAAACACCTGAGTAACAAAATGGTGATCCATCGACATTGCCATGATGAGCGACATGCGAAACATCTTGAGACCGAAAAACTCCTCAGACTCGCAGCCGCAGGTATCAATATCAAATGACCATACACTGAAAAGCTGGATGAAGGGAAACTTTCATGTCCAGTTTGGGATTGGCGGCGGTGAGGGCGACCTCATCGCCGACCATACGGAAGTCCGCTCCTGGCACGGTTGGTACCGTCACGTAACTTTTTCCATGTTTGCTATGGCCTTTTTAACGGCTTTGCGAGCCAATGGAGAAAAAGACGCACTCAAAAAACCTGGGCAGTCTCTCCAGACTCCAGAGTCAGAGGAGGCTGACTCTGTTCAAACGCACGTATCTTCTGATCTCCCTGTAATGGTTCCTCTCTCTATTGCCGAAATACGACGGCTTTTCTTTCGTCTTGTTGGTACACCGTCTCTCTCTTTTGCCTATGACCTGGCCTGGTCATTCTGGCGACGCACGCATCAAGCTCTCGCGCGACTTTGCCATTACAAACGTCGATTCAATCCTGCAAGTCATCTACAACTGTAGGATTAGGCTATTTGCAGCAACTCCCTCCTCAGCAACGAGCACAGATCGAACACGCGCTTTTGCCGCGCTTGCCCTATCGGTTTCTCAAACAACATTTTAACGATGCTGCATTCAGAGACGAGCAGAGGCGGCGTCGTAAAGACAAGAGCGGTATTCTTGCCCCATCGCACACTCTGCTTGTGGGGCTTGTTCGTTTCAGGAGAATTTGTACAAGCCAAACGTGAATTCTTCGGCGAGTTTTGGGCCCTGAAGAAGATCTCTTGTGGATTGGCTAGATATTCAAATATAGTCTTTTACAAGCAAATACGACACTTAGCATGTCTTCTAAAGATATACAGCGCCGCAAAGACTTACTAAAGAGTCTGGGGAAATTTACTGGCCTCTCTTGCACACGAGACGGTCTCTTAACTCCCCATTCGGGTTTCATCCGTCAGCTTGCGTTTGCCAGAGCTCGTACCGGGGCGTTGATATTTGATCCGGTGTCTCTTTATCGTGGTGCGCTCTATGCTGCTGCTCTCGCCACTGTGGTACGCACTCATCCAGAGAACCGGAAAGCAAGGGATGCACCAGATGAACGGTACTTGTTCCAATGGGCGGCGAGTCCCACTCTTGTTGTACCAACAACACAGCACCTTCCTCAAGCACGGGCGGAAACGCGCCCAGGCAGCGTGTCCAGACACCGTTTCACCACGTGATCCTCTGCTGGCCGAACTAGAGGCTGAACTAGCGCGCTACCGTGAGTACTTCGAGGGCTTGCGCCTGCAGGTACAACGGCAAGAGTATCAGAAGTAACGGCGCGGCAAGCACGCAGTGGGATCTTTAGATCCCGAGATTAGAAGATCCCTCCAGATACGCTTCCAGCCCGACGATGATGTGGTCCAAACGCTCTCGCCCCCATGTATGCACGCTGGCATTCTTTGAAGAGAGAATGAAGTTGACATTGACCATATCTCGCATCACCTTGGCGGTTCTCAAGTGAACATCTAGATCGACTGGCAAGGCCCGGATGCGATCATATCCGCTCAAGAAAGCACCCCGTAACGACAGGTAGTCTTTGGGATGCTCGACGACACGGCGGAAAAAGGAGTCAAGCACAGAGGCGAGATCAAGGACGTAGTAGCCCCACCCACAATCATCAAAATCGATCACCCCGACTGCTCCATGATGAAGCAAAATGTTATCCCGGTGAAGATCAGCATGAATGAGTCCCCACCGAGGCGTATTTTTCCCAAGAAGGCACAATGTATGTTGCAGCTGGGTAGCGACCTTTGCTAGTACTTCGTATTGATGTGAAGCAAGAGAGGAGAGAACTTCCTCGTTCCCCAGCACGGATGCTACCCCAAACAAGCGTTGCCAATCCCACGATGGTCGAACAAAGGCTGGTGGAGGAACAAATTGCGCGGCATGTTGGTGGAGTTGAGCGGTGAAAGCTCCGATACGTCCGACGATTGCAGGCTCTATTCCTGGTGTGGGTGGTTCCCCAGGAACCCAGCGCAGGAGTACACACGGTCGAGGCTCTGGCACGTCTCTGACTACCCCCATCGTGACGAGTTCTCCAACATCATTAGGGATGGGTTCAGGGACGAGCAAATCGGTCTCGCGCCGCAGCGCCGTCAACCACTGCATCTCTGAGCGTTGCGCTGCCGGACTATGCCCATCGGCGGCGCTGACACGGAGTACAAAGTGCTCTCCTGGACGGGGGATGATCCGATAGACAGCATTATCCTCATATTGCAACAGAACGAACTGGGCAGACGCTAGACCGTAATGGGGAAGGATGTCTTCGACGAGATGCTGTAAACGATGCAATTGTTCCTGGTACGAAAGGGTTTCAAATGGCTGCAAGTCTGCTTTTACTCACTTTCTCGTTCTTCCTGTCTCCCCTCATTGTACGCGAGCATCACCTGTATCGCAAGCAATCACCTGCCGCAATGGTGTACGAGTGTTCACGAGTGCCATTGACAGATGCATTTCCTCCCGGAACTCTCGCCTTTGCGAAAGGACATTTGTTGCAAGAAAGGTCTACTCCACGAAACCCTGAAACGAAAGTCGGTTGCCGTTTTGCACGCGATATCGAAACAATGATGAATAGCCAAAAGTACTCTCCTTCAAACCATGAACAACTTCTAACGGCTTCTAAAGAAGCATTCTGTTTTTCGTGTACAGCGCAAGATATGCCATTTATCAAGCGGGGTGATGCAAAAGCCGGGCCGAAATGGCAATAGTTTGAGAATTGTACCTATTTATCCCTTTTCGGGCCGGATCGAGCTTGGTATACTGAGGTTTATATGTCTCAAGCAAGGGGTAGTGGAAGTGGGGATAGAGGGACAGAGAGTATTTTCTCGGACTCTTTTTAATTAGCTGATGATGGAATATCGGAATAATTCTATGGGTAAAGCTTATGATTGGTAAATCGACGCAGGACTTAGTCAACCAACCAATTATTGACCGTTATCGCTTGCTACACTTCATCAACCGTGGAGAGACGAAATCGGTCTACCAGGCTGTTGATGTCCGCACGGCACGGCCTGTCGCGTTCAAGCTTATGCGTCTGGACCAGGGGCCAACGGATAGGCAACAACGCATCCAACAGTTCGGAAAGATTATGGAGGGGATTGTCACACTGGATCATCCCCATATTCTTCCGGTTCTTGATTTCGGGGTCATGGCAGGCGAGCAGATTGATCGTGAGCACGATTATATCTATGTCGTCATGCCACTGGTAGCGGAGCGCTCGCTTGATGGATGGCTTCGTGACTACTGGCAGAGAAGGAATAGCCCCCCAGCGCAATTAGAGTTGCAGGATGTACAACAACTCGTACACCAGGCAGCGCAGAGCTTGCAATACGCGCACGAACGCAATGTGCTCCACCTTGGTATCAAGCAGGCAAACTTCCTGGTACGACGTGAAAGCGATGATGAGCGTTTTCCGTACCTGGAGCTAGCAGATTTTAGTGTAGCTCGTTTGGGCACTCCTTCTCGTGACCAAACGGCGATGGCACCAGAACAGTTAGCGGGACGACCAGTAGCGGCTAGTGATCAATACGCGCTCGCGACCATGGCCTACGAACTCCTCACAGGACATCCCTATACATTTATGAGGCCGAATGGGCAGAGCTACTCCGCGTTGTTTGCCGCTGACGTACAGGCTTCCAGGCTTTCAGCCGGGGCCAGTGAAGTACTGCAACGGGCACTCGCGCCTGACCCCCAGGCGCGATACACATCAATTATTGAGTTCGCCGAAGAGTTCGCTCACGTGGCGGAGCGGGGAAAGCGCGGGGAGAACCTCTACATCTTGCTTGGCATCAGCCGAGCAGAGGCACAATCCGGCACGAGCTTACCAGTGACGCTGGCGGGTAAGCGCCAGGTAATGATCAACGTGCCGCCAAATGCGCATGCGGGACAGGTCTTGCAAATCGAGGATGCCGGAAAGCCATCGCAGTCGGGCGGCCCACGCGGCGCGCTGGTGGTGACGCTGGCGCTTCGTCCTGATCCCCCTGGCATCCAGCCGGGCAATAATCAGCCTGTGCTGGAAGAATTACAGCACCTCTCTCATGATATTAAAGCTCTACAGGCACGACCCACCAATGCCAGCACGACTCCTGCCAATGCCAGCGCAGACATAGCCGGGTTGTCGGAGCAGGTGACTAGGATTGAGCACATGATACGCATCCTCAGGACATTCGATGATTATGTAGAGGTGGAAGGGCCGCAGGACATCCCACGCTATCTCGCCAAACAATTTCGGCCAGGGTTGGTCATTGTTGGCATCGTGCTGGCGCTCATTATCATCTTGAGCAACTGTGTGCTTTCGGGTCAGCTCAAGGAGGCCATTTATTTGAATGGCACCAGCAATATCGATGCGATAATGGAAACCAACAAGGGCATGACAGCCACTGCTCAGGCAAATGTTAATGGCACCGCAACCACGAGCAAGAACGCCCAGGCTACGGCGACCGCGACATACTTACAGTCGGTACAGGCGGCGGCGGACTCACAGACTATCCCTGCTCTCTACCATACTAACGCTGCTCCTGAAAACGTGAGCCTTGTCTTTAACGACCTGTTAAATAAGTCCAATTCGGGACAATGGGAGAATTCCGCGACCGACGATGGCTCCGATTCTACATCTCAGCAGAATCTTCCCTGTTTCTTTGGTAAGAGTGATAACTTCTATCACGCCAAAGCAAGCAAGAGCGGCACAGTACAGTTATGCCATTCATCAGGATCGGTGGGAACGCTCGAACGAGGAACTAACTTATTACTACAGGTGCAGGCATTTATCCTGATAGGTGATAGTAGTGGGATGCAATTCGGAACGCAAGATTCGTACTGCTACTTCTATATCACTCAAACCGGAGAGTACGAGATTGGTATGAACGGGAAGCCATTCACGAATGGCAAGGGAAAGAGTAGCGCGATCAATACCGGAACTGGAACGAAGGTCTCCAACTTAATCGCGATCAATATTAGCGATACTACTGTCACATTCTATGTGAACTTGCAGCCCGTACTGACCGTCAACGAGGTTACGCTACCCAATAATGGCACTGTAGCCCTGGCCGCGCGTAGCATTGGAGATCCAACGGATGCCGCTTACCAGATGATAAAGGCATGGCAGTACTAATCGCTTGCCAGAAGATTCTGCGCAAGCGATTGAGCGACACAGGCAGGGTAGTAAGAGCGCCTCTTTCCACTACCCTGCCTGTGTCATAGTTGTGTATCAAACAGGTCGATGAGGTGCTCGTTGATCCGTTGAAGTTGGCGACGTGCAGCCAGGTCATATGCCTGGGGATGCGCACTTGCTTCAGTTGAAGGTTTGCCTTGTCAGATAATTTGGCGCGATAATGAGAAACGTAAAGGCGCAAACTGATGTGATGTTTGATTGTATTCTCCAGCGATATTTCGCCAAGTTATGTGGCACTGCCTGTCTGCTTGCAGCCGCTAAAACCATCGGCATTTTATAAGGAACTGGTGGATGAAGAACAACGATGCCATGCAAAAATTTGGATACCACACCATCCTAGAGCTGCTTCCACTTGAGGCCAGAAGAAGTGTGCTCTACACGACCAATGCCAGCAATATGAGCAGCGGTGAGCAGGGCTTGCTCGTCCAAAGCCGCCTGTATGAGCGCCTGGCGACTGCTCACATTGGTGTTGAAATCTGCCCATGAGGTCATCCAACTTGGATGTTCGACCTCCACTGGATCATGATAGAGGTCACCCAGACAATAAAGTGTCTGCCCCTGTGAGTGGATACGCACAATCTGGTGACCAGCAGACTCGCCAGGAGCTGGGATGATGTGGATACCAGGGACAAGTTCGCGTTCCCCCTCCACCAGCTCCAGCAACCTCCTCTGGTACAATACACCAAGCGTGCTCCTATCCTGGGAATGGAGTTCCTGGAGCGCTTTCTGCATTTCGGACCGCTCCCAGTCAGCGCGCCCGAGAAAGCACCTGGCAAGAGGGAAGCAGGGGACCATCTGCCCATCACACTCAGTCGTGGTACCCGAATAATGATCAAAATGGGCATGTGTAATGACGAGGTGTGTGATGTCTTCGGGCCGTACTCCTTGCTCGCCTAATTGAGTAACCAGGTCTGGCGGTGGCTGATAGCCCGGCAGGAAGTATGGTGAAGATGGTGGAAAAGAACGCATGTAGTTGCACGCATCAATCAAGACCGACGCCCCGGGAAGGGCAATATGAAAACATTGGGTGGGAAAGCGTGCTGGCTGCTCAAGCTGCGCTGCGATCGCAGGATCCTGCTTCTCCTCTGGAATAACCAGCTCATCGGACAGGCGAAACTCGATATCGCCGACATTCATGACAGAAACGGTCGCGATACCAACGTCAATCCTGCGCGTGTGATGACTCATGTTCTTTGCCTTTCTCGCTCGACGTTCTGACACCACCCCTTAGGAGATTATTGCGACAGCTCTCCTCGTGGGTATTCTATGCCAAAGTGAACATACTCGTAAAGAGCCATCATTCTCTTCTGAGGCTTGACGCACCACTCGGCATGGTGTCAGGACAAAATCGCGATTGCAAGGACATGACCACGCTCACGCTCACTCTGGGGGCCACTGCCCTCTTTTCCCTGTCATCCCTTCATTCTTCTCACCTCTCACTCACTTCTCCACCAGCACCAGACGCCTGGCATATTACCACATCCGGTGCACCCGCGCATCTATGAAACGCTTCCTGAGAGTAGCGAGGCCATGATCTACCTGGCGATGACTCGCTTAATGATCTGGCACCTGGCTAAAGGCTAACCATTCCAGCATGCTCGCGGCTCTTGCAGGCTAACAGCTGCTCTCCCAGGTATAGCTTGCCACTGATTTGAATTGTTTCAGCAGCATTTGTGGTGGAGTGAGCGCCAGAAGAGAATCACGCAGCCAGCAGGCCAGGGGATGCTCCCATTGCGCGACCAGGCCCATCCGGTACGAGTTCACGACGACCATGTTGGCGCGCGCCAGGCGCTTCTGTTGATACATATCTAATGCATTCTCAAGAGAATGCGCGTGTCGCAGGGTCCGGGCCAGGATCAGGGCATCTTCGAGCGCCTAGCAGGCTCCCTGACCCATATTCGGCGTCATCGCGTGCGCCGCGTCCCCCAGCAGAGTTACGCGCCCCTTGCTCCAATAGGTCAGCGGCTGGAGATCAGAGATCTCGTTCCGCAGAATCGTCGAGGCTTCTGTCACATTGATAAGCGTGCTGACAACAGGATGCCAGCCTTTGAACAGATCCAGCAATTCTTTTTGGCGCCCCTGCGGCCTCTCTGCCGCGTTTTCCGGGGTATTGCAGGTCGCGTACCAGTAGACGCGCTCCTTAGTCAGGGGAACAATGCCGAAGCGCCTGCCGCGCCCCCACAATTCGCCCATCAGTGGCGGTGTTACGCCCGTGGCGATACCTCGCCAGGCAGTGTACCCGGCGTAGCGCGGCTGACTCTGGGGAAAGAGCAGTCGACGGACCTGCGAACGGATGCCATCAGCTCCGATCACCAGGCTGCCGCGTACCCGCTCGCCCCGCGCGAAACAGGCTGTCACGCCTGTAGTGTCTTGCTCAAGATCGATAAGCTGCTTGTCCAGGACAAGTGTGCCCGGCGCGAGCCGCTCCCGTAACGCTGCCTGGAATTCCGCGCGGTGGATCGCTATGGTTGGTCCCCCACACTGTTCCTCAACTGTTCGTTGCGGGAGATGGACCAGTTGTTTTCCTCGCATTGTGTAGAAGCCAGCCCGCGTGGGTGCAGGCTGCTGGGCCAGTTGTTGCACCAGGTCGGCCAGACCGAGTTCCTGTAGCACGCGGACCGCGTTCGCCCAGAGGGTCAGCCCGGACCCGGACTCGCGGATCTCCTTTGTCCGTTCAAAGATTTGTACCGCAAAGCCGGCTTGCTGGAGGGCCAGAGCCGTGGCCAGTCCTCCAATGCCTGCTCCGATAATCAGGATAGGGAAATCTTGCTCCTGGGTTGTCATAGTTCTACTCCTGGTTCTCTCGACTGCATGCCCTGGATTTGCAAAGCAAACGCCCGATGTAGTACCTGTCCCTGAGCCTCCTCAAAAGAAAGAAAACCACTCAACCACAGGCCGAGGGTGGATACGTAGAGGGCAAAAAAATTGCTGCTCGCCTGGTCTAAAGGAACGTTGGGAGCAATTGCGCCCTGTTGCTGGAACTGCGCTAATAAATCAGCCAGGCGCTGCTGGAAATCTCTGACTTGCTGGAGCGTTTGAGGACCATACATCTGCCCCTGCGCTGGCATGAAGACAGCCTTAATATAGGCACGAGCATTCTCAGGATGCTGCTGGTAGAATTGAAAAAATTGCTGGAAGAGATGGACCAGGGTCTCAAGCAGTTCTCCCTCGGCTGACAGGTTGCGAAAGGCTTGCTCAATTGTTTCGGCGAGAACCTCGTAATAGACCAGTTGCAACAGATCCGGCTTATCTTTGGCGTACAGAAAAAGTGTTCCACTGCCCACCTGCGCCAGTTCTGCAACTTCCCGCATGGTGGTTGCAGCAAAGCCTTTCTGGGTAAACAATTGCCACGCGGCGCGCTGGATACGCTGGCGTTTTTCTTGCTTGTTGCGCTCCCGCAAACCTGGCTTTTCTTGTGACATAGCGCTTCTTCCTCTTTCCTGGCAAAATGACCCTGGTCATTTTGCCAGGAAAGAGGGCGGATGTCAATGACAGAAAGAAAAGTAGCCTTTGCGGATGTCCTAAAGAAGCTTAACAGCATCCGCAAGCACACCGAGCAGCCCTCGCCGCTCGGTCATCTCACACCGTCTCGTTTAAGCTTACCTTACAGGAAAGGACACACACTAGTATGCAGTATTTACAGCACCGTTTACAACAGAATAGGATGCGCATCACCCTTATCTTCGCAGTTGTCGCTACCCTGGCACTCATCGCTGCCTTCTCTCTTACCACCACCCACCAAACCACAACGCACACCAGGCTCACGTCAGATTCCATCCCGAGCGCCGTCTACCCGCATGGCAGCCCTTCCCCTGACGCGATCTTCCCACACGGCAACCCTTCCCCTGATGCCGTCTTCCCACACAGCTCCAGCACTCTCGCTCTCTATCCCCATAGCGCGTCTCCAAACGTGATCTTCCCACACGGCACCAGCACCCTCGATATGATCTATCCGGGCACACTCGCTCCCAACGCCATCTACCCTCATGGCTCGAGTCCTGAAGGTTTCTCATCGTGTAAGGCTTCATTGAATGGCAATGGTAAGCAGTATCCATTCTATCCGACACGAGCACAACGATTGACACACCATAACTAGTAGTTTGCTCCTGAGATTCATATCAACCAAGCATACACGACCCCTTCTCTCAGCTGATAGCGCCCATCGTGAAGCATCTCAGCCATGCAGGCACTACTTACATACCAGGGAATATCATGCCATTTTACAGAAACGCCTGCTGGAGTGAAACCAGGTGATCTTCGAATAGACAGCTGAGCCGCCTCAATTTTTACACGTGAATATGACCAATCTGTGGAGTAGCCATTGCTGTTCTTCCCTCCTCATCAAGGATGTCCTTTTCAGATCATGCCTATTCGTCGTATGGATAAAGGCCAAATATCAGGCATCCTTTGAAACGCAATTGCTCGAACGGAAGGAAGGAAGGAAGGAAGGAAGGAAGGAACAGATGAACTATCTTCTTTTATTGAGCACCGATGCCCTGGTTCTGGCTGCATAGAAGGCACTCGTTCTTATGAGTGCTCTTACTCACAAAGAAAGAAGAATGGAACAGATGACACTCAAATATGGTCTCTTCCTCCCCCAGGGGTTTTACCCATGAGCATTCAAAGAGCAAACACTCCGATCAACGCGCAATGATCGCTTCCAACCGCCTGACAATCAGTGGTGAGATATAATGGTTGCACTGTTGGACCAGACAGCACGTAATCGATGCGCTCAAACGCCCAGAAACGATTGGTTTGCGGCAAGCCCCAGCTATTGCCAGATCCCCCTCCAACAAGCACCTGGATGTCCCGTAAGCCCTGAACCAGACTGCTATAGGCCTTTTCTCGGTCGGTTACATTCATATCTCCGACGAGCAAGACATTCTCTCCCTGTTTTACCAGCCCCATAGTAAAATGATTAATTTCGGTAATTTGCCTGTCACGCATCTGGGGACAATAGAAACAGCCATAGACACTATTAATCGCATTAATAGGATGAGCATCAACCACCACCATCGTCTTTCCATGGCCAAGATCCAGTTGAGCCCATAACACCCGTTGAAAATCCCAGGTGCCGTTTGCGCCGCCACTATAGGTATCATACTGCAGAATAGGATATTTACTAAGAATAGCTTCGCCCGAGGGCGCCCCTTGATCAGGGCGATAAATATGGTAAGGATACTCCTCCAGGAGATCTGAAGATTCATCAATTCCCTGCCAATCCGCTTCTTGCAAGGCCACAATATCTGGCTTCTGCTTAGCGAGTAGATCGCGCAAGGAACTACGGCTATTCTTCTCAGCCAGAAAATTCCAGGTTAGAACACGTATCTGCTGCGCCCCACTGGGAGCAGTGCTGGCCGCAGCAAAATGGGGAGAGAAACACAAGCAGAAAAGACAGAATGCAAATAGCACAACAATCCGTATCAATCCCCGATTTTTCAGAAAACAGAAAGGCAAGAAGAAAAGAAAGGGCGCAAAAAGATACGGAGCCAGGATGGCTGCAAGGGCAAATATGGCGCTCTGTTGTGGGAAGAAGACTCTTTGTATGGTCTGAAGAAGCAGATAAACACACTCTGTTCTGCGACTCACCTGAACAGGTGGGCTTTTTTCTTCCAACACAACCGATTTGCTATCGGTGAGGCAAGGTATACACTGGCACAAGATGTGACCGCTATCATCACTTTTTATCCTTCCCTAAAGGCTGGGCGAATCCCCAATTGAGCAGTGATACAGCATCAGCGTCACGAGTCTGCCCATCTAATGCCTGACGCTCGGCTACCTGGTCATCTCGGAGTTGCTGGCTCGCCTCTCCTACAGAATGTAAGACTACTCCGATAAGGGTATGCCCCTGGCGAGTGGCAGCAAAAACCAGACAACCACCAGCAACTCCTGTCCAGCCAGTCTTCACGCCAAGCATCCCTTGATAACTCCCCAGGAGCCTATTGCTATTACTCCAGGAGTGAGCTGTATGTGTCGTCGTTTCCGGAATCTCATAGTTTTTTGAGAGACAATGTGCGCGAACAGAGGAATGCCCATGGCATAACGCGTCAGCGTAAGGAGATCGCTTGCGGTACTGTAAGGCTGGTCGCCAGTGAGCAAATTGCCGCTCAGATTGGTGTCTAAGCCGCTCACCGTCACAAAATGAGTCTGAGAAAGATACAATTCTTGAGCTTTCTCGTTTTCCCACAACATACGCGCTCTCGCATTCCCGCCTGCCCCCAGCCCACAAAAAAGAGCGGATCGCTAGGACTCGCTCTTTCACGCTATACCATGGATGAAACTCTTTACTCGCGGGGGTACTAGCAGTAGTATAGAACAACTCTTCTGAGCTGGTCTCTCTCCCTGGGACCAATCACGCACCTCCTGCTCCTCTCTCCCGAAACAACAGCACAACATTCCTAGCAGGTAGCTCCTCTGCTCCATCACATGGCAAGGCACCAGCTTCAATGGCTGGCATTTGTTCCTAACACACTGGCTATTTCCGAGGCCGTATAACCCCGGAGATAACACAGGGTAAGCACATTGCGTTCACGTTCTGGCAAAAGGCCAAGCAGGTGCTGTACACGTTGTTCAGCTTTCCTATGAGCACGTTCGGCATCTTCCTCTAAAGCCTGCCAGTGGTCTCTATCACTATCGAGAGAGTAGACCTCGTACTGACTTTGTGCCTGCCAGTGATCCGCAATGGTTGTGCGAGCTGTAGCATAAAGCCAGGCTCGCACCTGCGCTTCGCTCTGCTCCTGACGTAACCATCGTATAGCTTTGAGAAAAACGGTACTGGTTAAATCTTCGGCCAGGGCCGCCTCACCTACGCTGAATCTCAAACGAGTAGTTCCGATAAATAGCGGCCAACCAGATCAGACGTTCCTGTTCAGCAGCAGAGCGTTTCGGATAGTCTTGCATCAGGATAAAAACCATTCCTTTCTCAGGTCTTGCATATTCACTAGGTATACTGGCCCGCGTTATAGGAGTGTGGATTCCATTCTGAGCAGTAAGAGAAACCTTCTTTGGAAAATGGGTCTGTTCCGAGAAAGGGTTAGGCAGGAGATTATTCGCCGCGCAATTTACTATAGACGACCATATCGTGCCAGTCACCCATGCGCCATTGGACCTGACGGAGCACACCTTCACGTGTAAAACCGGCTTTGACCAGCGCCCTCTGTTCAGGAATATTGGTGATATCAGTGGTGGCATCCACACGCCTGACGGGAAACACGGCAAAGAGGTATTCAGCCAGCAAACGTTGAGCCTCCGAACCATAACCCTTGCCACGATGCTCTGGCAAAAGGGCAATCCCAATATTAAAAGCGTAAGTCCCTTCGGCGGTGGGACCGCCGTGGACCTGCCGATAGCTGATATCGCCAGCAATCTCCTCTTTGTGCGTCATTACCACCAAAGCACCATATTTTGGTCCGATCAGACCATTTTCCTGAAAGCCCTGCTCGCGGCGACTGGTCTGACCAGATAGCCCAAAGAAATTATATTCCGTCAAAAATTCAGGATCGGCCTGCATCTTTTTGAAGATTGGCAGATCTTCCTGAGTAAAAGTACGCAGGTAACATTTTTCTCCATGGAGTAACATAGAAACGTCAAACCTTTCTGGCAATCACAATGTTCGATGTATACAAACTTTAGCACAACAGCAAACGAAGGTCTACCAAACAATCATAAACTACAGGGTTTTCCTACGAAAATGCTGCGGGTTGGCTGCGAGGGAAAAAGGCACGCCCTCCCGCTCCCAATGCAGGGGGGCGTTGGGAGTTGGGGGGGACCTTCATGTCAGGTGAACTGCTTTACGTTGCCACCTCCTCTAGAGGGGTTAACATGACCGCATATCCACAAGCCTCTAAGCGGCGAAGAGCCTGCTTCATCACATGCTCCTGATCATGTTGCTCGTAATAGTTCTCCCCCAGATCTTCGTAGGGTTTCCGTTCGGCTAAGACATGATAGATGATCACTAGCACACTATGCATCACTGCTACCACGGCTTTCGGCTTACCAATGCAGCGTACGAGCCGATGGTATTGAGCCGAAAGAAAATTCCCCTTGGTATGCGAAATGGTCCACACCACTTCCGCAAGCGGTGCTTGCAGGAAGGCATTCCCTTGGCGTTTCTCTCCTCTGAGCCGTTTGCCAGCGCTTTTCCGATTGCCTGGGCAGACTCCCGCCCAGGAAGCCAGGTGTTTGGCCGAAGGGAAGCAGGACATCTACGTCCCGATTTCTCCCAGAATCGTGACCGCAGCCCTTCCGCTGACGTCGTCTAGCCCTATAGCGCCAACACACTGGTCGCCTACCTACATAGCGCGTCTCCCAACGTACTCTTCCCACACGGCACCAGCACCCTCGATATGATCTATCACGGTGGGTACGCTCCCTCTATCGCCTATCCTAACGGCGCTCGCACCCTCGATGTCATCTATCCAGGAGCCTAGTAACAGCCTTTTCGGATAACAGAACGTATTATCTGCGACAAGCCGCATGAGCAGGCAAACCACAGCAGAGCAGAACCGCCAGGATTAGGATCTATTTCTCTTCCCTCTTATAGTTCTGGCCAGACAATCCCAACCATCACTATCGTAGTCATGTATTTGTTTCGTTTTTACCCCCTTGACTTAAAGCGCTTGAAGTTTTCTATACTAAGAGCCATGGAAGATATACTCACCCTAAGAAATTCGGAATCATTCTCGATTCAAGAGATGTCTAAACAGAGTGGTTTGACTGAGCCCACCCTTCGCTACTACGAGAAGATTGGCCTCTTTAAACCTGTGCCGAGGGATCCTCGGAGCGGTCACCGACGATACACTGCCGAGATAGCGAGGGCCGTCCATGCCCTTGCTTGCCTTCATGCCAGTGGTTTCTCCATCGAAGCGATGCGAGCCTATCTGCAACTGCTCGAGGAAGGAACTAAAGGCGCCGCACAGCAAAAGGAGCTCTTTGCTGCTCATGCCAAAGAACTCGAATGCCAAATCGAGCGTTTACAGGTGAGAAAAGAGTATCTCAAGAGCAAAGAGGCCTATTGGGATGCGGTGGAACGCGGAGACGCCGATGCAGTCGAGCGCGTCACTGAAGAAATTCGTCGTATTATTCCAAGGCTTACATAGTTGACGAAAGGAAGTCATCTCATGCCACACATTACCACTCCATTTGGGTTTCATTCCACTACCGCCAAGGTCACTGAGGGCATTGACCTATCCGGCAAGCAGGCTATCATCACAGGGGCAACGTCGGGAATCGGTGCCGAAACGGCGCGGACATTGGCCCAGATCGGAGCCGAGGTCACGCTCGCGGTTCGCAATGTGGAAGTCGGCGCGCAGACCGCAGCCGAGATTACAGCAAAGACTGGCAACCGAAACGTTTTCGTCGCCCCACTCGAATTGACCAATCGTGCGTCCATCGCCGCGTTCGTCGCCGCATGGGACAAGCCGTTGCACATCCTGGTCAACAACGCTGGCATCATGGCGTTGCCCGAGCTCCACCGCACACCTGAAGGATGGGAGTTGCAGTTCGCCACCAACCATCTCGGCCACTTCGCACTGGCTCTCGGCCTGCATGACGCTCTCGCCGCCTCCGGCAATGCACGCATTGTCTCGGTGAGTTCCTCGGCGCACAGGCGCTCCCCAATTGTGTTCGACGATATCCACTTCTTGCATCGCGAGTACGAAGCGTGGTCGGCCTACGGGCAGTCCAAGGCGGCCAATGTGCTCTTCGCCGTTGAAGCCACTAGGCGGTGGGCTGCGGATGGAATCACCGCAAACGCCCTCATGCCAGGTGGTATTCGCACTAACCTGCAACGCCACCAGACAAGCCCGGAATATCAGAAAATCGCCGACAGCTACCCGTGGAAGACCCTGGAGGAGGGGGCCTCTACCTCGGTCCTGCTTGCCACTTCGCCGCTCTTAGAAGGCATCGGTGGCCGCTACTTCGAAGATAACAACGAAGCTGGCCCGAACGTGCCCCCTGCGGAAAACGGAGTCGCCGCGCATGCACTCGATCCTGACGCCGCTGCCCGACTTTGGGAGGAGTCACTCGCGCTCCTGAACAGCTAACGGAAAAATCACTCCTATGAACGTGTGAGGAATGCTGACCGGCCAAAAAGATCCATATGATCGATGGCGTTTTTCAGATCGTGCAGACTGTAAATCTGATGACTTGATGATGTAGTTTTGACAATTATATGATGGTAGTGTCAGAGTCCAGAAGAAGACTCGATCTGGAGATCGCTGGGGAGGTATGCTGAGAACAACAGCCCATCTGATGAGGAGTGATGTATGAACTGCCCCCACACTGCCCTCGACATGCGCAATGAGATAGGACCTTGTAGCAGATAAGCCCAAAAATGTGCCTCTTTGAAGGGGAAGAACGAATATTCCGCTCAAGGAGGCAGATATGGTCAGTATCGCTGAGGGACTGGTCCACATCCAAACCTCTTCAGAATTGCAGTTTGTGACTCCATCCTGGTTGGGTGAAGTGGCTCTAGTGGCTTCCCACCTTCGGAAACAAGGAATCCTGAACAAGATAGCCGAGCGCGTACGTTTCGCGCGGCGGCGGTGCGGACGCTATGACGTGCTGGATTTTGCCGCGGTGCTTTTCGGCTATGCGATCAGTGTGGCGAACGAACCCTACAAGACTTCTATGAGGTTGTGCATCCGTTTGCCTTCGCCTTCATGGCCTTGTTCGGACGAACACGGTTGCCTGCGGCCTCGATGCTCAGCCGCTTTTTAGCCGCCCTGCCTGCCGAGCCTGTCGAAGCCCTGCCAACCTCTTTCTGGAGGATCTGTTAGCACGCCAACTTTCCCCCGAAGAGCAGGAAGCCGGCTTGTGGGATCGGCAGGGGAACCTTTGGCTCGTCTTCGATGTTGATGGGACGCGAGAAGCAGCCCGTCAACGGGCCCTACCGCAGACGCCGGATCGACCTGCCCCGCAGCGGCGGTTCCGTCCCCTCTGTGCCCCCGACTACACCGGACGAAAACGGGAAGAAATTGTTCGTACCCGGACCACCGTCTTGCACATGCATACCCATCAGTGGGTAGCAAACTTTTGCAACCCTGGCAACGGGCAGTATCGCGAGGAACTGCGTCGGGCGAAGGCTTCTATTCAGACGTAGATCAAGGCCCATGGCTTTCCCGCCGAGCGAACACTGCTGCGCCTGGATGGCCAATATGGTAGCAGGGCGGTCGTGGCGGATGTGAGCGATTTGTCGTATGTCACCCGTGGCAAAGATCGATCACGCCGCCATCCAGGCGCGCTTGCACCTGTCTGCGGATCAGCACCTCAACAGCGCAGAGAGTGGGGTCTGCCGTGCGCATTACGACTGTCCAGACCAGCGCCTGGACGAAAACGGCCCTGGAAGACAAAGACATCGAGCAAGAGCCCAACCACTGGTGTAGTCACTCAGCCTGGAGACAGGAAGCCTGGCAGATCGTCACCCAATGGACCTGGAATATCCGACTCGAATTGGGCCACAAACTCGCCCCGGAACCCGTGCGCACTACCGAGTTTGCCCCGCTCTCCCATCAAAGCCTGAGCACGCCTCCGGCCTCACCTGCTGCCTCCGCTCCCGCTTCAGGATATGCTCCACCAGCTCCCGCGACGGCCTGGAAAGCTGGCCGCTTCACCGGAGCTGACTTTCCTCTCCAACCGGATGGGACTCTGCGTTGTCCCTCTGGGAGCACACTCCTCCCACACGAACACCGCCGCGAAGCCGATGGCACCCTGCGCATGGTCTATGGGGCCAGCATTCACGATTGCCGTCTGTGTTCCTTGCGCGAACAGTGCCAATGGAACGGCAGCACCACGACCAAACCGCGCCAGCTGAGCCTCCTGCTTCATCCTCTGCCGGTGGGATCGGCTCCGCTGCTCTGGCGAGACTGGAGCAGACGGCACCAGTGGCGAGCCTGTTTGCGGCTCCACCGTCAACACCTGGACATCCAGATGGGGCCAGATCTTCCTTCCACTCCGACCGGCTCTCCTCCGACGATTTCTCGGGCAGAGCGTGCGCATTACCGCTTGTCATGGGATGAGCAGTTGGCTCGCAATGCTCGCAAGACTCAGACTGGTCAGCTCACGTTCAAGCTGTTCGGCATCCCCGAAGCCTTTGCCAGATGGCTTGGCCTGACGAGTGCATAGAACACACACGATCCAGAAGCGGCTCACCTGGGAGCGTCTTCGCCGGGCCTTTCTTGCAAAAACTGGTTGAGGTGCGTACAATGGACTCATGTGACAAGGCCGTTCATGACCTATTCAGGAGACAGTACATGCTTGAGAAGCATCCCTTTGATATCGGCGCCTACGAAAAGCGAGTGAAAGAAGGCTCCTGTTTTCTCTGTGAACTGTTGGCGGGCACCAATCCTCATCATGTGATCTATGAGGATCAGAGCGCCATTGTGTTTTTGAACAAATACCCCTCGCTCTATGGCTACACGCTGGTCGCTCCACGAGAGCACCGCGAACAAGCCACCGGGGACTTCACTTTGGAGGAGTACCTCCAGCTTCAGCAGCTCATTTATCAGGTCGCTGAAGCGATCAGACGGGTGGTACCGACAGAACGGCTCTACATTCAAACACTTGGCAGTCAACAAGGCAATCGCCATGTGCATTGGCACGTTGCTCCCTTGCCTCCAGGTGTTCCCTATGAACTTCAGCAAACCGCTGCTCTTGACTCCTCAAAAGGGGTGCTCGCCATTCCAGATGAGGAAATGGCCTTACTGGCTCGCTCCATTCGCCAGGCTATGGAACGACTCAGTCCTTCCCTAATGCCCCCTTCCTCGAACTGATTCCTCCAGTTCACAGCGCGGCACGGGGCTTCCCGTCCAATTCCTTGCGCTTAGCTCATTGCGCATCTCGTGGGCCAGGCAACCCTCTGTTCGAGCAGCACTGAAACGAAGGAGAAGCGGCAACAACTTGTCGCAGAAGCAACCCATGCACTATGAAAGGTATATGCGGTTGCTAGTTTCCTTTCGTCCGCATCATCTTGAAGCCTTACGGGATCTCGGTAACGCATCTATGTAACACATCAACATACGCAAGCAGTGTTTCAGGTTGCCGAGTACCTCCATAGACTCAAAGATGGACAGTCGCACCTCTTGAGGAGTACAATACGTGTAACGGTCTGTCCACTCGCTTTTGAGCGAGCCCGCAGAAGCTTTCTCTTGCCGCATTGTCATAGCAAGTGGCTCCGGTGCCGGTGTGTTGTCTCTCCTGAAAGCAACAGAAAAAAATGGACCCATGAAGGGAAAGTGTATTGCTATGGATAGTGACGTAACATCCAACGTGTGATTGTGAAAATCAGGAAACACTTGAAATCCGCTCTGGTAAAAGAGATATCCATTCACCAGGGATGGCAGTAGAAAGCGAAACTGAATGCCAGATGGACGCATCCGTCAAGATATACGTGCGGGAATCGAAGTGTCAATCGTCCTCAAGCAAGACCAGCGAACAGGAAAACTGACCCGAGGAATCGTCAAGGACATTTTGACCAACTCTGTTTCTCACCCACATGGGATTAAGGTACGGCTTATCGATGGACAGGTTGGGCGCGTACAGAAAATCGAGGAGTAGCATGCCACACAAGGATGACCTTGCTCCATTTCCAACGATGGAGTTTTCGTTTGCACTGAGTGCAAACGAAAACTGAATGCCTCAGCCACTTCCTCAAAACTAAGGAAAGCATTTGCTGCGTCTTCATATTCGTTAGCAATAGCCTGCTCTTTCAGTCGCCCAGCTCTGGTTCTCATTAACGCGAACGCATTACGCGCTGCTATTTGTAATTCCTTGCCCCTGATGATAAAACAAAGTCTTTGTCCAACATGAAGGGTTGCATTGAATTCACTCTGAAATTTATTCATAAGCCTGCACAAAGCCATCAATTGTTCCCATGATAAATTTCAGCCAGTTCTTACTGGATTTGGGGAGTTTTTTTCTTTCTCGCCGAGCGTTTTTAGATGAAATTTTTACACCTTTGCCTCTTGACTTATCACTCTGTTTTTTGCTAAATTAGTTATACGTATAGCGAGTAAAATATTCGTTGTTGTTTTGAGAGTGAAGGTGAACATGAACAAGCAGGGAAAAAGCACCCGCAGAACGGAGGCTGCCGAGGCCAGCAAACAAGCGATTCTGGATGCCGCTGAAACAGTTTTTGCGGAAAAAGGCTATGATGCTGCGAGTCTTCAGGAGATTTGTGATCTGGCGGGAGTGACGCGTGGTCTGCCCAACTACTTTTTTGGTTCGAAGGAGGGCCTCTATCGCGCTGTCCTGGCACGAACCTTTACACACGCGCAAGAGTTGGTCACGTTTATTCATGAACAGGCACATGCTCCTGGTGTCAATGCGCAGGAGATTCTGCGTGTGGTCATTGAGCGTCTGTTTGATGACCTTACAACGCATCCAACTTTTGTGCGTTTGACCGAATGGGAAGCTTTGCATGGTGCCCGCTACCTGGGCAATCTTCCATCTCAGTTCCAGCTCTTGCGCGAGGCCATACACGCGTTACAGGAGGATTTAGGGTGGCAAGGTGATGCCGAGCAATTTCTCATTGCTCTCACTGCTCTCTGCTGGTTCCCCACGGCCCATGCTGAAACATTCCTCAGACCATTGGGCGTCGATGTCCATGATCCCAACTTCCATGCCCGGTATAAACAGCATGTTGTGCATCTGCTGCTTGGAGACATCCCTGACCATCCCAATACAGACTAATTGATCCTATCCTTGTAAGGTAGATACCTCGTCACATGAGTATTGACGCCCGTGGGCAGTCGAAATGAGCAAAAACACCAGGAGGTCAACTGTCTGAGTCGGCTTTATAAGCCCAAAGAAGCTTTCGTTTTTTGCTCAAATTGAGTGACCACCCCTGTCAACACTCATATGACGGAGTGTCTGTAAGGTAGGGCTGTTTTTTTTGCCTGTTATATTCGCTGAACATACAGCGAATATACGGCTGCCAATAGAAAGAGAGAAGCATATGAAACATTTCTGGTTAGAGCACAGGTGGTTACGTCGAACGATTTATAGTTTTGTCGCTTTGTTGTCACTTTGCCTCGTTGCCTTATTATTCGTTGCTTATATCTACATGCCTCCGGAGGATCATACACATGTACCTGCCTATTTGATACAAATTCAGGAGCAGCACCTCGATCACTACATCGACGCGGGCAACTTTCATTTGCATTATCTGCACGAAGGGAGTGGAGAGCCGGTCGTACTCATGCCAGGTGGTGGTGCCTGGATCTATGAATTTCGTTCTATCGCCGCCGCTCTGGCACCGCATTACTCAGTCTACATCATTGATCCGCCAGGTGATGGGTATACAACGCCGACCGCAAAGAATCCCAACTTTACGACCATTTACACGCTGGACTCGATTGATCAGTCGTTGCTAACGTTTATGAATAAGCTACACATCCCCAGGGGCCGTATTCGGCGGGAATTCCTGGGGCGGTGGCATGGCTCTGTACTTTACCGAGAAACATCCTGAGCGGGTAATCAAATATGTCGGCATGGACAATACAGGTTTAGATCTCCCCGACCCTTGGTTTTATGAGCTTGCAAAGTGGCCGGTAATTGGCGAAGCCGCAATGAAGCTCTCTATGCCAACAAGCGTTGATGCGACGAGGCAACTGTTGGAGGGACTCCTGGCCAATAAGTCAGAGATGACAGCTGATATGGCACAAGAACTCTATCCCCCGCTGACTTTTCAGTGCAACCTGGCCTCGCAGTGGGTACTAGAACGCAATCTTGATTGGAGCGTGACAGATCAACTCATTCCAAAGATGAAGACGCCGACCCTGGTCATCTGGGGCAAGCAAGATACGATTGAGGACTCATCCAGCTATGTTCAACGCTGGCACCAATTGGATCCACAGGCCACCATTGTTGTGCTCGATCATGCCGGACACCTCGTTTATGACGATCAGCCTGAAAAAGTGAAACAGTTGCTCTTGAGCTTTTTAGCAGCATAGGGAGGAGAAGAAAGCCATGAGTCAAAATATAAAAGAACTTGCGGGTATACTCGTAGCAATCGTGCTTATCGCAGATGGTTTGGTGCATGCCTACTGGGCAACAGGCCGAATCTGGCCTGCACAGGATAGGCTCTCACTGGCACAGGCGGTACTCAATATAAACAAAACCCGCTCCTTCAGGCCAGCGATCCTTGTTCCACTCGCCTGCCTGCTGTTTTGTGGTGCCTTGATTGTGTTAGCTCGGGTCCATTATCTTGGGATGTTTGAACAACTCATTCCCAGTTCGTTGCTTCAACTCGGCACTCTGGCCGTTACGATAGGACTCCTACTGCGTGGTCTAGCAGGGATTGCGTGGGCACTACGCCTGGCCGCATCCAGGAGTGAAATGTTCTACAAACTCAATCTCATAGTTTATACGCCCCTTTGCCTGGTACTCTTTGTCGCCGCCGCGGCAGCGTCCTTCTAATGTTTGAGAGAAACAGCTTTGCGTATCTTCCTGCTTCACCTGGAGTCTGTTGGATGGGGCAGGAGGCGTCTCTTTTCTCAGAGCCTTCAGTGGAGGCACAACGCCTTTTCTTGTGACAAAATCCGGCCGCTACTCGTCATAAGAGTAAGCGGTCGGTAATGTGTGGAACCGCTCCCCCTTTGAGATTGTAATGGATGGTATCTTCTATGCCGATTCTGGTCCACCTGACAGCTGCAAAAGATGTAAAACGTATTCGCAAAGCTGGCATTCGCAAAGGGCGTGGTGTCTATTGCATGCCCGTCATGCAAAATTACTATGTCTCGCATCAGTGGATGCGCGAACTCAAGCGTTGGGGTCAGCGTACCTTTGTGGGCATTTACTTTTATGTGCCTGACGAGGAAATGGTCTGGTTTGGCCGCTATGCTCAACCGCATGAGCATCTACCTGTTACCGAGGCTATCAGCGAACTTATGCAGCAAGATGACCTGCAAGGGTTTGAGCTGATCATTGCGCGCTCAATTAGCGCCAAAGATATTCGCAAAGTCCAATCTATTTCGCGGGTGGTGGGCTGGCGCTATATGCCAGGTGCGCGCGAACGCGCCTGGTGTACCTGCCCAGTCTGTGTGTCGCGTGGAGAATTCAATTCTCAAAAGAAACGTCTCCAACATACACGCCGCCCGAAAAAAGCCAGCCAGGAGTAAGTGGGAAGATTTGCAGCTTCCCACTTTGTTCATATGTATATCCACATATTTTTCTTAAAATACTATGAATTGGAGCATCAATGTCTTCTCGTGTGCAGATGAATCCTAAGGTGGCGGTTAGTGTGGTCTTCGTCGCGGCAATGTTTATGAGTATTATGGACTCGACGGTCGTGAACGTGGCTCTCCCCGCTTTGAGCCGCCAGTTTAATGTGACTGGTACGGCTATTGACGCTATTGTTGTGGGCTATCTCGTAAGTCTGGCGGTAATTATTCCTGTCTCGGGTTGGCTGGGTGATCGCGTGGGAACCAAGCGAATCTTTGTTAGCGCGCTCGTCCTCTTTACTGTCGCCTCCGCCCTCTGTGGCCTGGCAACGAGCCTGCCAATGCTGGTCGCGTTTCGCGTCTTGCAGGGCCTGGCGGGTGGCGCCCTGACCCCTGTTGGCACCGCCATTCTCTACCGGACCTTTCCGCCCGAGGAGCGTGTGCAGGTCTCACGCATCCTCAATATCCCGACCGTGATCGCGCCCGCCACGGGTCCGATTATCGGAGGCCTGCTGGTGGATAAGCTCTCCTGGCGCTGGGTCTTTTATATTAATGTTCCCCTGGGCATCCTGGCCAGTATTTTCGCCCTGTTCTTCCTGCATGAGTATTACGAAAACACTAATAAGCGCTTCGATATCCTGGGCTTCCTCCTGGCAGGTATCGGCCTGGCGTTGACCATGTATGCGCTGAGCGAGGGACCGGTCTATGGCTGGACCAACGGTACCATTCTGGGCACGGGTATCGTGGGCCTGCTTATGCTGGTTGCCTTTGTGTTTGTCGAGCTCAGCTCGACGCATCCCATGCTCGATCTGCACCTGTTCAATAACAAACTCTTCCGCACCTGTAACCTGGTCACAGTCTTCTCGGGCGCGGGCTTTATGGGCTTGCTCTACGCTGCCCCGCTCTTCCTCCAGGAGGCGCGTGGCGTCTCCGCGTTTACCTCGGGCCTGACAACCTTTCCCGAGGCACTTGGCGTTCTCGTCTCAACCCAGATTGTGGCGCGTCTCTATCCCAAGGTAGGGCCACGCCGCCTCATCGCTGGTGGTTTGATCGGGGTTACGATTATCGAGCTGTGCATGCTTACTATAGGCATGGATACCGACTTGTGGATAATGCGTGGGTTAATGTTCCTGACCGGGGCGGGCATGGCCTATGCCTTTATCCCTGTACAGGCGGCGGCCTTCGCGACAATTTCGCCCGCTGAGACCGGCCAGGCCTCGGCGCTGAACAATGCCCAGCGCCAGGTGGGAGCTTCGCTTGGCGTAGCGCTTATCAGCACCGTCATGAGCACGGTCGGAATGACACATATCGCCAATGGTAGCGTTCAGCCGAATCTGACGGCTTATCATGCTGCCTTCATCACCTCAGCCATTCTCGCGATCATCGCGGTCAGTTTCGCCCTGCGCGTGCGCGATAAGGACGCTGCCTCCACCATGCGTCAGCGCGGGAAACAGGTCGAGCCCGAGCAGGTACTGGAGCCTGCGCTCCAGGTCGAAGCCGGAATATAGGGATGTTGTGTGGAGACCCAACGTCTTGACCTGGAAACAGGTCAAGACGTTGGGTCTCCACACAACAAGTTTTACTACGCGCTGGGCCAGGTCCCGCCCCATTCCTCGGGGTCAGCGTCGGCGACGGATTGTGAGAAGGTCCAGCGATGGCCACCAGGATCTTCGACGGTGTATTGTCTCTCCCCATAAGGATAAGTTGTTGGTGGTCGCAAGATATGCGCGCCACGTTCGCGTGTGAATTCATAGTGGCGGTCCACATCCTCTACGCGTATTAGTACAGAGTGACTCTCAGCGCGAGAAGGTGCTTCTGGCTTCCCCTCATTCACAATGACCGCAGCATCACCCACCGTAAGCTGAACGCGATGATGTCCTATGAGTAGGCGCTCTTTAAAACCAAATGTTTTGCAAAGCCACTCTGCAGCCTGCAGTACATCTTCGTAAGCCAGTACAGGAATAACTGTGCTCGCTGGTATAGAGCGATTCGTTACCGATTTGCCTGAGGCAAAATACATATCCTGACTCCTTCGCAAAACTGTTCTTTCTTCCATAGCTCAGTATACACAAAAAGAACACGTATTCAATATTAATGCTCTTATGGTAACGATGGACCACCACGACTGTATGTTGTTGCATCCAGGATGGCCAGCCAGTCGAAATCAGTGAGGCTTTGAGGCGTGAGGGCGAAGTAGGTAGGGTTCTTCGCGCTGCTAGAGCGAGTTGGAAGTGCTGTAATCTCCGCGTTTGGAAGCCCTTGCCCCCGATGCGTGGGAAGGAAACGTGCTGGCCCCGGCATGGCAGTCAGACGGCCCTCAAGCGTACCAGGTTCGGGCTGGCCGATGCCATTGGCCTCCGAAACACCCATCGCTGAACCAATGACGATATAGCGCGAGCCAAGCATCTCATGAAGGTGCGCGCCCGCCGGCCACCATGTGTGGAGATCGGGGCCGAGCTGCCACTCTGTTTTACCACGGCGCAAATGGCTGTTATGAGCGAAGGCAAATACTTTCCCTCGGCCACGTTCACGCGCCACCATGTACACCAGGTTATCCGCCATCAATGCATCACGCATACCGAGAAGTTTGGCAGTTCGGTCACTCGACGCTCGCGCCACAGTGGCGTGATAGTTCTGTAACTGCCTTGCCACTCTAGCATAATGCACAACTTCCAGGTAGCGGCGCTCGGCGCTCATCGCCACCAGTTCGGGACGGCGTACGTGCAGTTCTGAAATGAGGCCCTCCGTCTCAATTCGTAGTGTCGTTGCGGCTGGTGAGAGGCCTATCGACTGCGCCGGATCCATCATGGCGGCCGGATTCTCCCAATCGGTATCTTGACCAAGTAGTGGGTCGAAACGCTGGCGATACTCCTGGCCTCTAGCAGGATCAACCGAGGTGAGGTAATCAAGCACAAAATGCAGGACCTGGCGCGGACTATCGCTGCCCACCATTTCAGTTGGGCTATCGAAGCCATAAAACTGGAGTTTGATGTGATGGAAAGGATCGGAATTGTATTGCCTCATCCACTCCACGAGTTCTCGATTCGCGTCGAGCCGGCCAAAACCGTGGCTGAAGCCCTCATCCTGTATTTCCTCATACGACGCCGGACCACGGCTGGCCACGTACTCGTTTACGATGTGCGCCCGAGGGAAACTGCTCTCAATGGCAATAGCGCTATAGCCATGCGCCTCCACCAGGCGCTGGAAGAGGCGGTTGCGTAGGATGAGAATGTCCTCGCCGCCGTGAAGCGCTTCGCCTAAGCCAAGCAGTTCCACCGAATCATCAGGCGAGCTGAGCACCTGGTCGACGGCGGCGTTGAAGGCCTTCGGTTCATCGAGAGAGAAGGGAAGCGCCTCGCGCGCAATCCAGTCATCGAGGGTTGTATATGTGGGAACCGGGTGAGTCATCAGGCAAAACCTCCGTTGTTTTCACTTTCGCTTTCATCTGCTTCAGATCCACGCTGGCCTGGCCTTTTTCAGATCACACCTACTTTATAACACAGATGCAAGTATGGAGGGTTGAGTTCTGATTCCATGTGGTATAAAGAGGCATGTAAATGCGAAAAGTCTTCACACATATCTGAGGGTTTTACATGGTACTTCGCGATTCTCTGCGTACTATTGACCTGGCCAGGGCCACAGGGATCAGTGTTCAGCAGGTACGTAACTATGAGGCCTGGGGGCTGCTACCAGCGGCCTCGCGCAGCAAGAGCGGCTATCGTCTCTATACCCAGCGCCACCTTGCCGCGCTCAAGACCGCGCGCGGCATGGTCGGTGGCTATAGCTGGCAGCGGACGTCGGCGATTATGCAGGCCCTTCACCAGGGGGACCTTTCAGCCTCGCTGGCCCTGATAGACTCACGCCACGCCGAGCTTGCCAACAAACGTCTGCAAGTTGAACAGACGTTTTCGGCGCTGCATGCATTGGCCGCGCAACCCGCTTCTCTACAAAGCGCGCACCCTTCCCAGAGTCTCCGCGTGGGAGAGGCAGCCAGGCAGGTGGGTGTGCGTGTCTCGGCACTGCATTTCTGGGAACAGCAGGGTCTTCTGCGCCCGGTACGCGACCAGGATAGCCGCTATCGCCTCTATGACGAGCAACAGATGCAGCGCCTGCGCGTGATCGTCCTGCTCAGGGAGGCTGGCTATAACTTCGATGTGATCCAATCAGTCCTGGACGAGCTGGCGGCAGGTCGGCCAGAAAAAGCTATTGTGACAGTGGAGAAGAGGCGCGAGGAACTGACGCGAACAAGCTGGCTGTGTGTTAAGGCCATGGCCAACTTTCAGCACTATGTACATGAGTTTTGTGGGGAGCTAGAGAGCATGTAAGGTCCATGTTAGCTTGGGCCCTACATATGTGGAGAGAAGGCGTCTCTTGCCTTTGTATTGCCACTGATTCGGCTATAGAATTATGGAGAAGGAATATTGGCTAATCACAGTTTAGCATTAGCTGCCACGGACATGCTCACGCGCCTTACTGGCTCACGAGAGCCGCTGAAGCTGCTCTATACACAACCTGATCGCGCTATCTTCCTGGCTGAAGAGGCACATATTATCTTGAAGGTATATAGCGATGTACAGGTGCTCAGGCGCGACCATGAGGTCGCGCAGCAGGCGGCATCAGCCGGGCTGCCAACACCGAAGATCCTGAACTTTGAAGCGGGTCCGCCCGCGGTCTTCGCCATGCGCCAGGTGATCGGCGTTCCTCTCTCCTCACACTATCCAGACGCCGCCAGGGAGGCAGGAGTGTATCTGCGATGCTTACATGGGTTGGGCGCGCAACCGCCCTTCTCAGGAGGCCAGCAACACTGGGAAGAGTTTATTTTGTGGTGGGGCAACCTGGAGATCGAGCACGCCCGGCAAGCAGGCGTGCTCGATGAGGGGCAGGCAAGAGGATTGCGAGAACGCTTTGAACGCCTGCGGCCTCTTCTGGCACAACGCCCAATTGGACTGCTCCATGGTGATCTTCAGGATGAGCATATTCTGCTTGATCCCCAGAGCCAGAAGGTTCTGGCCTTTCTGGATTTTATCGACGCGCAGCCTGGCGACCCGCTCCTGGATATCGCGGTTCTCACGCTGTGGGACCATGCACTGACAGCTCCCTTCCTAGAGGGCTATGGCACCATCGCAAACAACGCAGAGACACAGCACTTACTGGCCCATTATCGCCTCCTGCGCCTACTGGGTTCGATCACGTGGTTACTGAATCGAGGCTTTCACGATCTCACCGCGAAATACAGGATCGAGTTAGAGCTTGCTATAGAGGCATAGTTAAGCTCAATCGGCTATATGAAGCACAATGCGTCCACGCCCGTGACCACTTTGACTGAGTTCATGGGCGCGTTCTGCTTGGTGAAGGGGAAAGGTTCGCGCAATAACGGTTCGCGCCTGGCCTTTGACCAATAATTGCTCTATATCTCCCAGAAGGCGGGTCGATGGATAGGGAAGTAAAGCCGTGTTCTTCGTAGCGCGGATGCCTAACGCTTGCGCCTGCTCCTGTGAGGGCGATACAAGAAGCGATACCAGTATGCCCCCTCGCCTGACCACGTGCAAAGAACGTTCCAATACATTGCCGCCTATCGAGTCCAGAACGACATCTACATCTCGCACCACCTGCTCAAATGGCGTCGTTGTATAATCTACTACAGTCTCGGCGCCAAGGGAGCGTACGAAGTCTACATTAGGCGTCGACGCAGTTCCAATGACTTGTGCGCCCTTCCAGCGGGCAAACTGGACGGCGAAGAGTCCGACGCCACCCGCCGCACCATGAATCAGGATGCTTTGTCCAGCTCGCAATTCAGCTGTCTCAAAGAGTGCCGTCCAGGCAGTTGTTGCTCCACCTGAAATCGTCGCCGCTTCATCGAAGCTGAGCGCCTCTGGCTTAAGTGCCAGGTTCTCTACTGCAGCGGTTGTGTACTCGGCATAGCTTCCCTTATTGCTGCGACCATAGACCGCCTGCCCCTTCCGAAACTCACTAACGCCACGACCAACCGCCTCTACGACTCCAGCAACAGCACTACCTGGAATATAAGGGAAAGATGCTGGCATAACGTCGTGGAATGCTCCTTGACGAATTTTCCACTCAATTGGCAATACACCCGTAGTATGAACACGTATCAGCACCTCACCTGGGGCTGGCTCTGGCCGTGCTACTTCCTCAAGTTTTAGTTCTTCAGGTCCGCCATATTGCTGAACCTGTATAGCCTTCATTGTCTGTGGCGGCATACATACAACCTCCTCTATTATTTGCCTTCAATAGTAGCATGGTCGTGTAACAAGATCGTGAGGCAAACGGTCAGTATCTAACCTGTACTAATGGGCAAGAGAGTAGGTTCCTAATCTATTCTCGACCAGTCCAAAAAAGCTTTGGGTAAGACGGCGATTCTGGCGTCGGTTCCCGAACTGATGTTATACTGTTCGGGAACTAACTAGAAAGAAGACCAGTCCTCAATGAAATACGTTGTACAGGAAGACGCATACGTCTATGCCTCTACAAAACCTTCTTTGGTTCCATTGCTGGCTGTTGAGACTCCTGCTTGGTATGCCTGGGTTGAGGAGGTAGCGCAATTCACCTTTCATAGTCAGTATGGAGCATTTTCCGCGCGCAAAGAACGGGTATCTAATGGTCGTGGTGGCTCGTACTGGCGGGCTTATCGCAAAAAGCAAGGGAAGCTCTATCGAGTCTATCTAGGCAAAAGCAACCAGTTGACAATGGCCCGACTCAAGTCTGTGGCTCAGGAATTGGCTCAACGTCTGGAGCAGGGAGACGATAAATGTAATTCATGGGTGACAGAAAAAAACGAAAAATCAGCAGTTCCTGCAGCATTAAACGTGAATAAGAGCCACAAGATAGTGCACGATCGGACTACTTACCATCTGTTGCATACAAAATTGCACATCCCTGTGTTCCAGGCACATCTGGTCGCGCGGGCACGGCTTGTCCAGCGCCTCAATGTGGGCCTGCGGCGCCGCTTGATTTTGCTCTCTGCCGCGGCGGGGTCTGGAAAAACGACGTCGCTCAGCGAATGGGCATGCCAATCTTCTGCGCTGATCGCCTGGGTCGCGTTAGATAAAGAAGATAACGATCCCGCACGTTTCTGGTCGTACATTCTTGCTGCTCTGCAACGAGCCTCACTTGAAAAAATCACACCTCTCCTGGAAATGGTGCGCTCCCAGCCACCTGTGTCGCTCATACCAACGGTGCGCGAATTGCTGAATATTCTAGGCGAAGAGGGCAACGAGACAGTGATTATCCTGGATGATTATCACCTCATTGAAGCGCAGGTCATTCATGACTCGCTGGTGTTTTTCCTCGACCATCTACCCAAGCACGTTCATCTTGTGCTCGCCTCGCGTCACGAGTTGCCCTTCTCTATTGCCTCACTCCGTGCCAAACGCCATCTCGTTGAGCTACATTCCGCCGATCTCTCCTTCACATCCGCCGAGGCCGAAGTCTTTTTTGCGCAGACCGAACATCTTGCGCTGGCAAAGGCTGATATAGAGATGCTGATGGAACGTACTGAAGGGTGGATTACCGGCTTGCAACTGGCCGCTCTTTCATTGTATTCGCTCCAGGATACTGCTCAGTTTATCTCTTCATTCAAAGGGAGCCATCGTTTTATTTTGAGCTATTTGGTAGATGAGGTGCTGGAGCGCCAGCCAGAGCATGTGCAACGTTTCTTGCTGGCTACCTCGGTGCTAGAACGCTTTACGGCTTCCCTTTGTGATACTCTGACTGGCGAGAAGAATGGGACAACCATGTTGGCCTACCTGGAACAGAAAAATCTCTTTCTCTTTCCTCTGGACAACGAAGGCCGCTGGTACCGCTATCATCATCTCCTAACGGAAGCCTTGAGTACTCGTGTGCGCCAGGAGCAACCAGAGTATTTTGGCACACTCCATCGACTGGCCAGTGCATGGTATGAGCAACACAATTTGCTGGAAGATGCGATCCGACACGCGCTGGCCGCGACGGATTTTGTACGCGCAGCAGATCTGCTCGAGCGTCTGGTTGATACGATGCTCAAACAGAATGAGTTTGCCAGTGTCACACTATGGAAGGAACTTTTGCCAACTGATTTACTGACGGAGCGCCCCTGGCTATGCCAGGCTTTGGTCAGATTGTACATTGCAAGTGGGCGTCTGGACCAGGCGGAAGAGATCTTGCGCGATTTGGAACACGTAGGCATTGAGAAGATAGCATCCAACACGGTTGATGCGTTTCGTGGACGCATAGCAGCACTCTACGCCCATCTGTATAGCTCGAGAGGAGAAGCGCAGAAATCTCTGGCCTACGTGTTCGAGGCTCTGGCTCTCCTACCAGAGGATGACCTGGAGTGGAGGACCAGCGTGCGAGCCGCTATGGGCGGGGCTTACTTGCATGCTGGCAACCTGGTCGAAGCTGAGCAAGTGTTGCGTGAAGTTGTTCACCCTGACCTTCAGAGGTATGATCCTTATCGCGCACTCACTGCTTTACATCTCTTGGGGCAGACACAGGTTTTGCTGGGTCGACCTGGCCTGGCAAATGCGACGTATCGACAAGGTATTCAGCTCGCTACCCATCATGGTCTGATGCATTCCGCCGTGATGGGGCATATCCATGCGGGATGTGGAAATCTGTTGTATGAGTGGAATGATCTGGAGGGCGCGCAGAACCATCTGGTCGCAGGTCTTGAACTAGCCAGACGTGGCGGAAATAGTATCCAGGCGCTTGACTGCACGCTGACACTGGCTGATGTCAGACTGGCTCAGGGCAGGATGCAGGACTCGCACATGCTCTTACAACAAGCCCAGGAACTGGCCCACCAGACCAACGATCCATTCTTTCTGGATTTTGTCACACGCCGCCCCGTTGTTCTCTGGCTGGCTGCACATGACATAGATGCTGCTGTTCGCTGCGCCCACGCTACAGGGCTCTACTTCTATGGTGAAGTGGATACAATTGCCTCGCTGCCATCAACCTATTTTCTGCTGATTGAGTTGTTGGTCCTGATCCGCCTGTACCTCGCACAGGGCAATCTCCCAGGTGCGAAGAGATTGCTCGCGCAACTTCAGAGTCCTCTCATGAATGGACCGAATAAAAGGCGTTGTATCCAATGGCTGATTCTTCATGCTCTCGCATTGTACGCGGAAGAACATGTCCCTGAAGCAACAGGAGAGCTAGCGCTGGCATTAGAACTGGCCGAACCTCTGGGCTATAACCGCACATTTATTGACATGGGTGAAGCGCTTCTACCTCTTCTCAAGATTTTGCGCAATCTCAAGCCACTAGCGAACTATTCTCCAAATTACATCCGACAACTTCTGGCTATGCTAGACAAGCAAGATATGGCAGAGAAACCTGCCGAGAACAGCGCAAGCACAGAACTGCTGAGTGAACATGAATTTGTCATCTTGCGCTGCCTGGCGGAAGGATACACAGATCGGGAAATAGCCCGCCATCTCGTACGGGCTGAAAACACAGTCAAGACGCATACCAAACACATTTATGACAAACTCAATGTCCATAGCCGTACGCAAGCAATTGCCCGCGCCAGGGAACTAGGCTTGCTCTAACATCTCCCACTGTCGATAGTTGCCCGATTGATCTCATCTTTGCACATTGCAATACCTCGTTTAGGTGATGACATACCCCCTTTTTATCGGCTACAGTCGTGGAAGGTAGAGCTCATGCCATTACATACGCCGCACACATCGACTTACTTTACTAGTAATGCGACGGCGGAAGGCCTTGTTGCGCTTTACCTAAATACTACTGTTTCTGCTCTAAAAATAAAGGTAGAAAGAATGAATAAACAACAAGATATTGCAAAAACGCACCAGAGGAATATCACTCCAATGCATCTGATCGTTCGTGTCGTCATTGGAGGATTGTTATCGGCAGTTGTGCTCATCGTGTTTGCGTCTCTCTTGTCATCTGGGAAATCATCGGCTACATTCACCGCACAAAATATCATTATTCGTGTTATTTCTGGTGTGTTCTATGTGGCAAGTATGACTCCTCTGGCCCGTCGGATCTTTTACCGCCGTTTTCCGCGTTTTCTAGCGATTTTTGTGCCACTCTATATCACTGGCACACTTACCGATATGATCGAGGCATATTTTTATACGAGCCTGCTAACCCCGTTTTCCCTGGTTGCGGCACTGATTATCGAAGGACTGCCTCTGCTATTCATTACCGGTATCATCGCCTGGCTGATTCCGGCGAATGAGGATGCACGGAACGCTCCACGCTTTACCCAGGTGATGCGTGAGCGTAGCTTTTTCTCCTGGACCTGGCGCATCGTGGTGGCAGGCGTGCCTTATGCGGCGATTTACCTGTTCTTCACGATGCTGGTGACACCACTTGAACACGCGTATTATTACGATGCGGCATTTATTGCCTCACTGCATACAGTAGTGCCTTCCACTGCAACCACACTCATCTTGGAGGCAGTACGTGGCATTCTCTTTGTGCTGGCAATGTTGCCTATCATCGCCGTGATGCCCAAATCACGCTGGTCCACAGGCCTATATATCGCGCTGGTTGGGGCGGCATTGGAAGCCTGGATTCCTTTACTTGGGCAAACCTCATGGCCGATAATGATGCGCGTAGGCAATGTGCTAGAACTCACTGGAGATGCCTGTGGACGTGCGCTTCTGATGGCTCTGTTGGTGGTTCTGCCCTCACTTCAGGCAAGCAGATCAGCGCGCCAGCAACTTGCGGCGGATGTCTGATCACTGGGGATGGACCTGAGATCGTCAGGACCCGAGGTTTGACAAGAATTCAGCCTGTCGGTGTTAAACGTCAAAATGCTACCAAGAGGCCATTGTTGGTGAGTGAGAAAAGAGCAACGATGAGGATACAGAGATAGTAACTTCGTTGCTCTTTTCAAGGATGACGCTCAGTTCCTGTACTTAACGCGTGCCAAGCAAGAGTTCAATGGTCAACTGGTCGAGCTTTTCGTATTTATAGCCACGTCGCGCCAGCATGTCAGGCTGGAAGTCGATCCCCTTGATCTGATCCGCAGCCGCTTTGCTGTATCCCCCACTGAAGAGAGCGGCGTAGACGGAGTCGCCGCTGTTGATCTCCTGTAACAGGGCCTGGATTTCGGGGTCGGCGTTAAAACGACGCGCCTTCTCTTTGAATATGTTATAGGTGCGCATACAACCAGTAGCAAAGTCCCAGACGCCCTGCTCGTCCTCAGTACGATAGGCATGGGCATCAAAGTGACGTGGGCCTGTATACCCCTGCTCCTCTAATAATTTGACCAGGAAGAACAGACTCTTGATGTTTTCACTCCCGAAGCGCAGGTCCTGATCATACCGTGGGCCCTTCTGGTCGTTGAGATCAATATGGAAGAGTTTTCCAGCCTCCAAGGCCTGAGCAACGCCATGGACGAAATTAAGCCCCAACATGTGCTCGTGGGCCACTTCGGGATTGACACCAACCATTTCGGGATGATCAAGGGTGGCGATGAAGGCCAGCATATGACCGATGGTCGGAAAATAGGTATCGGAACGGGGTTCGTTGGGCTTGGGTTCCAGGGCGAAGCGCAGGTGATAGCCATTGTCAAGGACATACTCGCTCAGAAAATTGATGGCATCGCGCATACGTTTGATGGCATCGACAGGATTCTTGCTGGCCTCGGCATCCACTCCTTCACGCCCTCCCCAGAAGACATAGATGGGTGCGCCCAGTTCTACACCCAGGTCGATGGAGCGCATGGTCTTTTGCAGCGCAAAGGCCCGCACGCTGGGGTCAACCGAGGTAAAGGCACCATCCTTGAAGACGGGATGGCGGAAAAGGTCGGTCGTGGCCTCGGGGACAACCATGTCATAGTCATTGAGTGCCTGTTTAAAGTCGCGTACGATCTGGTCACGCTTCTGAGGGGTGGCGTCAAAGGGGACCAGGTCGTTGTCATGCAGGTTCACACCCCAAGCTCCCAGTTCTGAAAGCTTTTTGACAATGTACGTTGACTGGAGTTCAGGGCGGACAACCTCCCCGAAGGGGTCACGTCCCTGGTTCCCGACGGTCCATAAACCAAAGCTAAATTTGTCTGCCTTCGTTGGCGTATACTGATCACTGGTTGCTTCTTTGATCTGAGTCATGATGTTTCTTATCCTCTCTGAACTATGTTCCGCAAAGCTCTTCCATCGAGCTTTGCCGGGTCATGCCCATATGCGGGCTACATGTGATGAACTCTGGACAGACGAAAACCAGCCCGCCGCGTTGCTACACAGATAACATTATGATGCCGGCTGATGATAGGTAAACAGCGCATCTATGACAAGACTCGCCGCCCCAATCACGCCGACATCCTGGACAAACGATGAAAAGATAATGGTACACATGTCGCGTGGGCGCCCCAGGGCGCGCTGACGGACAACAGCGCGCACGGTTTCCAGAAAGAGGTTGCCCCCCTTCATTGAGTCGCCCCAGATAATGATGCATTGTGGATTGAGGGTGTTAATAATGGTGGCAAGTCCTACACCAAAGTGCATGGCATGCTGACGAACAAGATCAATGGCCTCTGGGTGTCCCTCCTGCGCAGCGCGAAAGATCGCGTGCGCAAGTGTATTCATGACGTCAGGTTCTCGCGTTGTCATTGCCCCATTCTCGACGCGTGCGCCGGTGGGTAGGGGCAACCACGTGGCCTGCCCAGACTGACATGCTTGCTCTACCATCCAGGTGGTTGCGGCCAGGGTCTCCCAACATCCTCGATTGCCACACTCGCACAACGGTCCATCCTCCTGGATTGTCATATGGCCGATTTCACCAGCCGTTCCCCCGACGCCACGATAGAGAGTATCCTGTAAATAAAAGGCGGCAGAGACCCCGATGCCACTTTCGACCGAGACAAAGTCTGTGCAAGATTGGCCAGCGCCAAAATGACGTTCAGCCAGTGCCTGCACGTGGCAGTCATTATCTACCCACACCTCGATGCCCAGCCTGGCCTTTAACAGGTCTCTCACTGGTACATCTTGCCACTGCGGGAAATGCGGTGCAAAATGTACTACTCCTGTCGCGAATGAGGTCAAACCTGGCATGCCAACCCCTATACCGAGCAATTGAGGAAGCGTAACATGAAGAGAGGCAAGAAGCTCTTGCAAGGTCTCGACGATCGCATTTATGACAGGTTCTGGTCGCCGATCCAGCCCCAGGGGACATTCAAGACGACCTAACACGCGCCCATTCCCATTGACCAGCGCGACGCGCACGGTATCTACTGTGAGAAAGACCCCCGCACTCTGCACCCCCTCTGCGTTAAAACGATACAACGCACCAGGTTTACCGCCGCTGGCGGTCGGCGCGGCTATCCCAACACATTCCGCCAGACCCTGTTCTTCCAATTCGTCGACCAATTTGGTGATAGTTGGACGACTAATCCCACTATATTCGGCCAGCGCGGGTTTGGTGATGGGGCCAAATTTGCGCAACAAACGTAAGACGGTCAGTCGATTCATCTGCCGCAAACTGCCGGGAACCGCCGGGATCTCAAGAAACGATGTCACTGCTCTTCATCTTTCACTATGGCCTTGAGGGCAAGCAAATAAGTAAAGAAACTTACTTAACTTTGCTTCTAAAAAGAAATATACCTGAAGACGATCATTCCTGTCAAGGCTCTGCCCCCCCGCTCGCTTTTTCGCTACTTGCACGAAGTACCTAAGCACTGTATTGCCCTACTTCCCTGCGCTACGAAGGTCCCAAAGAAAATAAGAATACTTGCTTTTAGTATACCCGGTTAGGTATACTATCACAGAATCGAATTCTCTGTGAGGAAATGAATATGGATGCAAAGGAGGCCTGTGCTCGTGATGGAAGAACTGTTTCATCAATTGATGCTTCTCGGGCTCAGCGATAATGAGGCTCGTAGCTACGCTACCTTGTTGCGTTTTGGTCCTTTAACTGGCTATGAAGTCGCCAAGAGGAGTGGAATTGCTCGTGGGAATGTCTATGCTTGTCTGGGACGGTTACTTGAGAAACAGGTCATTGTGCGGAGCAGCGAAGATCGCTTTCTTGCACTTCCGCTCTCGCAATTTGTGGCGCTTCAGCAGGAACGTTTCTCTCTGGCTGCCAAGCAGGCACAACATACCCTTCATCGCCTTCAAGAGAGCCATGAAGAAGCTCAGGTTGTCTCGATTACCGATGCTCAAGCGTTGCTCGAACGATGCCGTATGGTTATTCAGGAGGCCGACCGACCCCTCTTTCTAGCTGCCTTTCCGTCCGAGTTAGAAGCGCTTGCGCCAGCCCTCCAACAAGCACAGCAGCGTCGTCTTCCCATCGAAGCGATTTCCTTTGGTATCCCTCCCGCAACATGGCCGGAGGCAACCAAGCATTTCGCGGCTGATGATATTCGCGCCGCACAGCAGGGAGGCTCCTGCTGTTGGCCTCATGGCCTCACGGGATCATTGGCGTTCTCACCGAAGATGGAACACACAGTGCAGGCATCTGGGCATGGAATCGCTATCTGGCAAGTGTTATTGGGCTCTATGTAGCTCACGAACGCTTCACCTTACACCTCTGGTCGCGTTTACCCGTGGCTCAAAAACGTGAACTGACGACGCAGTTGACCGATCTGAGTAGCCGCATCACGCTTGCTGGTCTCGATCCTGATCAACCATTGCGCCATTTACTAGAAGGAACGCTCACGCCTCCTGGAGTATCGCTGAACATGAAAGAAGTGACTGATGAACCTGGACATCACCCTTGCTGATTTTCGTCTGGCTCAGACGATCCTGGCTCCGCAGATCATCACAACGCCCATCGTGGAGGCTTCCTCGTTGCTGACACAAACCGGGCATCCCATCCTGCTCAAAGCCGAGAACCTCCAACGGTCAGGCTCATTCAAAATACGTGGAGCCTCCTATTGCATCGCACGCCTGTCGCCCGAACAGCGCAGGCGAGGAGTTATGGCATATTCCACCGGCAATCACGCTCAGGCCGTGGCGTTGGCCGCTTCGCTCCAGCAGATTCCCGCGACGATTGTGATGTCTCCCGATGCGCCTGCGCTCAAGGTCGAACGTACCCAAAAAGCTGGAGCAACCATTGTGTGGGCTGAGCCTACATCTCAGGCGCGACGAGTGCTTGCCGAGCAATTGGCGGAAGAACACCACCTGGGACTCATTCCGCCCTATGATCACCGAGACATTCTGCTGGGACAGGGAACCATTGGACTCGAAATCATGGAGCAATGTGCTCCTGCCGCCGTCTTTGTCCCCATTGGTGGAGGAGGATTAATTGCTGGTATCGCCCTCGCGATCAAGTTGCTCAATCCCTCTATTCAGATCATTGGCGTAGAACCCGAATGGGAAAATGATGCCTGGCTGTCATTCACGCAGGGCAGACTGGTCACGAGTCCTTCGGTAAGCAAGAGTATTGCTGACGCGATTCGTGTGCAAGCTGTTGGCGACCTCCCCTATGCTGTTCTTCGCCGCTATGTTGATGAGGTCGTAACGGTCAGTGAAGCCCAGATTGCTACGGCAACACTCGATGCGCTGGTCGAAACACATCTGGTCCTTGAGCCTGCTGGTGCCGTTGCCCTGGCAGCAGCACAAGCCTATCAGGGCCTCTTGCCTATGAGCAAACCAGTGGTCGCCATTGCCAGTGGTGGCAATACGACACTCGAAGTTCTCTCCTCACTCGCCGCTATGCGATGATGAGCAATTGTGGCATCTTTTCTCGTTAGAGACATGAAGCATATAATCCCAGCCCCCCAAATGGACAGCAGCACCCTATCCGCTCACTTGACCTCTTCCTCAAGCATGGGGAACTCGGGGGCGTGGGTCTGGGCCCAATCGATGAGCGCACACAGCGTTGGAAGCAGCGTTTGAGCCAGTGCCGTGAGCGCATACTCGACACGCGGAGGCACGGTTGGGTAGACCGTACGTGTGACAAAGCATTGTTTCTCTAACCGTTTCAGCGTTTGACTAAGCATCTTGTGCGAGATACCACTCACATCGCGCTTCAACTGGCTGTAGTGCCTGGGCCCGTCCGCCAGGGCGACGATTACCAGCGTGGTCCACTTGTCGGCAATCAGGTCGAGCAAGCGCCGTGATGGGCAGCGCACACTCCAGACGTCGGACCCACGAAGCTTCCCAAGCAATTCTCCAGTTTCCATGCCACTCACCTCCTGGTAAGTCATGTACAAAAAAGTGCGTTCTTGTAGAAAGGCTTTTACTCTCTTATAGTGAGTATAGCACGAAGAGAGAGTTGCATCTCTACTAGCTGATTGATTCGAGCGTTTGGCCGCGTAGCAACGCTACCAGAAGCTCGAAAAAAGCGACGGAAAAGGCCAGAGAGGCGAGTGTAAAAACGACATAATAAGTGGAAGTCATCAGTCCATTTTGAAGAGAAACAAGAGGAGAAAAATGAATGCCTATCCCCGTATTTTGGTGATCTTTGGGAGTACGCGGCAGGGCCGCAGAGGTGAAGTCGTGGCAAACTGGCTCATGGACCGCCTGGCGATGCGCACCGATGCTACATTTGACTTGGTTGATCTGCGCGATATCTCACTTCCTTTCTTTGACTCTCCTACCTCGCCCGTGTATGGGCACATCGCGTCTGAAGCTGAGCAGTGGGCAGCACAGGTTGATCGGGCTGATGGCTTTATCTTTGTGACCCCCGAATACAATCATGGCTATTCGGCAGTGCTCAAGAACGCCATCGACTATCTGTACTCCCAGTGGGCACATAAGCCTGCCGCTATCGTCAGCTATGGTGGCTTCGCCGCAGGCTATCGGGCGGCGGAGCAGTTGCGCCAGGTACTCATCGAGCTCAAAATGGTCCCCATTCGCGAGCAAGTTGGCATCTCTCTGGTCCCGAACTGGATTCCCAGCGTCTCTGACGCGCCTGATTCGCCAAGTGGAGCATTCCTCGACCGATCTTTCAGCGGAATGATGACCGAGTTGCTGTGGTGGGTCACCGCCCTCATACCGGCGCGCGAACGTGATCGGCTGTCTCAAGATTAGCAAGGCATTCGAGTACTATCAGCTCAGGGTTGCCAGTGACATCAAGGGCAATGGAATGGTTGAGCATGAGCGGAACTAAGCCTTCATCAGACAGCCTTCAGGTTTGAGGACTCGCTGCGTTGAGGCTGGATATTGCTCTAAGTTTGCAGATGAACGGAGAGGGCGACAAACTAGCTCATCCCCACAATTCGGGCATTGGCCTTTCAAGATGTCCTGAGTACAAGTTATGCAAAAGGTACACTCAAAGGTGCAGATCATAGCCCCTTCTTTATCCGCAGGAAGGTCCCGATTACAGCATTCGCAGTTCGGGCGCATAGCAAGCATAGATAACCTCCTTCATGAAAGAGAGATGAAAAGCGTATTCTCTCCTTTTCCCCTAACAGGAGAGACTCCTGTTCTATAGAAGGGAAAAGGAGAACGCTGGTCTTGTCAGCTTGATTTGCTCTAAACATCATATTACAGAGAACGTGGACCTGAGGAAAGAGCCACTTGTTGCAAAAAAGAAAGGAGCCACTCGCAGGAAAGGGAGGCTGAAGCATCGGCATGCTCATCCAGGCAACAAAAGACCGCTCTCATGGTTTCATGCCTTGTTAGCTCAATCAGCTACAACGGCTGACTCTTCACAGGATGTGAGAGTACCCGATATAGATCTGCGCATCACTCCAAGCCTCGGGTCTCTCGCCTCTAGTCTAAGCAAGAACAGGCTGGCAAAGAGCGTCAGCCCAATAAGGACGATCCAGGGATAGGCCGGTCCCAATGTGAACAGCGACGCGAACAGGGTTGGTGCAATAGTCTGGCCCAATCCCCAGGCCGCGAATTGATATGTTGCGATGTAACGGCCACGTGAGGGCCCTGGGCCTATTTCAGCGACCAGGGCGTTCATTGCCGGGCCATAGAGCAGTCCTCCACAGGTATAGATCCCAACGACCAATAATATGTAAGGAATCAGCCAGCCCGAAGGGAGGACAAGCGCCAGGAGAAACAAGCCACCTGATCCAATCCACACCCATCCAGCAAGGATCAGGATGCGTGTCCTCCTCAAGGAAACAACGAGCCGTACGATCAATGCTTGCAGCGTGAGGAGGGTTGCGCTGAATGTTGCTTCCACACCAACAATCCAGGAAGGTAAATGCAGCACGTTCACCAGGTAGTAGGGAACAATATCTGAGAGCATGATTAAGCAAAGCACAAAAACAAAGCTGCTGACAAGAATACCCAGAAACGTTTTGTCACGCAGGACCGCCCGATAGCCCCCCGGCCCTGTGGGGGCATTCAGAGGTTGATATTCAGATACCACCTGCTTGCTTACAGGCAGGCTCCAGATACAGGCCATTGCGAGTAAAAAGCTCGCAATATCAACGTACAATATCACCTGATAAGCAGTGGGACCTCCAAAGGCAACGAGGAGCCCTGCAAGTGCGCCTCCAATACAATTTCCCGCGTTTTGCGCCACTCCCACTAGCCCGTACCAACGATCTCGCGCCTTCCCCTCTGTCGAAATACTTGCGATAAAAGTGGGTAAGGCTACCCAGAATAGGCGGCCTGCGATGGCTCCTGGCAATGTCGTCAACGCGAGCAGCGGAATGGTACGCACAAAGAGGTAGCCCAGACAACTCAAAGCGGCAAGCGCCATACTAATGAGGATGACCCGGCGTGCTCCCACGCGATCCACCAGCATACCCGCCAGTGGAGTCATAGGCAGGCTCAGCAACATGCTAATGGTGATCACGCCTCCAACGGCTGCCAGAGGCAATCTGGCGACATTTGTGAAGTAAAGCAACGAGAATGGAAGAAATAGCCCTGAACCCAGAGCATCAATCCACACCCCAAGAAGGAACTGCCATTTACGCCTTCCCACAAGATCCGTCCTGTTCAGTGTGTTCATGGTGGAGAGTATCCTTCACTTGCTCCAATCAGATTGGAACGAAAGAAAACCTTGGCGGCAGACGAAGCTGCCGCCAATGATGATCCGCATCAAGCAAGTCGGCTATTTGCCGAGTTGGCCAATGAAATCCTGGAGATCGTCTGCGTACAATGCGGGTTCCTCCCAGGCCGTGAAGTGCCCACCACGAGGGAAGTCGGTAAAGTGCTTCAGCTTCACCTGCCGCTCAGCCCATTCACGGGGCAGAGGAGCATCCCAGGGACAATGAGCGACGGCTGCGGGAACAGATGGACGTTCTTCCGCGTTTGCTTTTGGGGTTGCGTGAGCCATTTCATAGTACCAGCGGAACGAGGAGCCAATCGTTTGCGTAACCCAATAAAGCGTGATATTGGTGAGCAACTCGTCTCTGCCAAACCGCTGCTCAATGTCCTCCACCGTTGAGCCAGTACAAATGAAGCTCATGATCCAGGCCGCCAGAGCGGCAGGGGAGTCATTCATGCCGTACGCAAGGGTTTGTGGCTTGCTGGACTGAACCATGTTAAAAGCCCCCTCTTTCATCCACCACTGCCCGATGAAGCCCGCGAACTCCTGCTCAGCAGGTGAGAAGGGAGGATCGTAGGTCTTTGTGAAATCTGGATAGCCAGCATCCGTCAGGTGGATGGCGGTTAACGCCTCCGGGTAATTGCGCGCGAGCGACATGGTGATCAGCGTCCCGCCATCACCTCCTGCGGAGACAAATTGGTCGTATCCGAGAACATCACGCATCAATTTGATGAACAGGTCAGCGTGCGCATCGTTGTTCATCGCTTTGCGGTCTGAAAACCCGGTTCCGGGGATGGACGGAACGATCACATCAAACGAGCGGTTCGGGTCACCACCAAAGCGGGCGGGATCAGTCAGCATGGGAATGACCTTGTGATAACGATAGAAGGAATCGGGCCAGCCGTGGAGGAGCAGCAGCGGTGTTGGGTTTGGTCCTTTGCCGCGCTCATGGATGAAGTGGACGCCCACGCCATCAACATCGGCTTTGAAATGCGCCAAGGTATTCAGTTCCGCCTCGTGTTTCCGCCAGTCGTACTCATGCTGCCAGTAGTTGGCTAGCTCTTTCATGTATTGCAGGTTCGTACCATACTCCCAACCCGCGCCTTCGACCTCATCGGGCCAGCGGGTGCGAGCCAGGCGCTCACGCAAATCGTCAAGGGTGGCTTGTGGGATAGCAATGTGAAATGGTTGAATGCTCATAGATTCATCGCTCCTTGCGTCTATCTTGCTTTTTCCTCTGCTTACAAAGACAGTGTAGTGCCGAAGGAGGGCAGAATTGACCCTCCTTTGTAGTGAATATGTCACGTGTATTGAAGCGCTTTTATCCCTGCTCTCCTTTTTCTTTACATGAAAGATGCGCGCTCGTCGAGAGGTCGAGCAAGCTCAAACCGAGACGACGAATGGTAAGCAGCACGCCATAGAGTGCCGCCTGATCTGGAAGCTCCCCTGAGAGCAACGAGGTACCATCGCTTTGATGTGCAATGCATAGGTCCTCAAATCTGCTTTGCCAGGAGAGGTCGAGATGCTCCTTCACACGGATCTGTACACGCATATGCGTTCTCCTTCCTCTGCTTCCTCTGGCACGTATGCTGCGGTGCTTGAGAGAAGTATAGGGGAGAAAGCAGGGAGAATCATCACTCTTGTTCGTGATTGTAAAGGGTGATAACGATGCGATTTGAGGAAATACCGGATAACCCAGAAAAGGCACTGATGACGTGGAAATGAGAGCGCGTTAGAGCAAAGACAAACGTTGGGCCAACGCGATAGCTTCCGCGCGACGGCTCACGCCGAGCTTGCGATAGATGCTGCTGACCTGAGTCTTAATGGTGTTGCGGGAGACAATCAAGGTCTGCGCCATTTCAACATACGTTTGTCCAACTGCGAGCAAGCGTAACACCCGTTGCTCCTGGGTTGTGAGCGGGTCCAGGAGTGCAGGTGTTGAAGGGGAACTTGCTGTACGGTTCTCTTGCTCTTGCGCTCCTTCGGCCTGCACCGCGCCCCCCAAAGCCTGCCTCTGTTCCTCCTGTTCGAACGCTGTCAGCAATTTTTCCACGAAGAGCCGAAACGCTGCAGGTGCGGCATTCGTTTTGTGTTGCGGTTCGTTCAAGAAGCGTTGGAGCGAGTGGCGCATTGGTTTGCCAGCATCAAGGAACACACGAACATTGTCCTCTGGTTCTGTCAGAGTGAGTAGACGCATGAGGATGGTTCGCGCGTGTCCTCTCTCCCCTGTCTGGTGTAGCGCGACCACATAGAGCGCCAGAAAAGAGGTTGTAATTTCGATGTCCTCTCGCTGGTCAAGGTGCTCGCTGAAACGTTCCAGGGTTTCGCGCGCAGCATGGTACTGCTGTTGCGCTAAGAAAACTCGAACTAGCATCAGCAACTCCTCTTGGCGCTCATTCTCCCAGGTGTCCTGAGAAAAGGACGCTTGTGCTGCCCAGCCTGCGGCCTGGAGCTGGTCTCCTGTCGCTAGCCAATACCTTACCTGGGTAGAGATGAGCAGAAGATGGTGCAGCGAAAACCCCTGGCTCTGGATCAGGGCTTGTGTCTGTTGTAGTATCTGGGAAGCGGAAGCATGCTTCCCAGATGCAAGTTCTATGTCTATCAAGAGTAGACGCCCAATAACCTGCAAATCTATTTGCTGGTAGGTCTCTGCATCCTGGATCAGTGTTCTCAGGAGGCAACGAGCCTCTTCCAGATGATTCCATTGATACAAAATGCACGCTCGCCAGTACGAAAAGTACCCTGCCAGGAGAGCATATCCATCAATCTGGGAGATCAGGTTGAGCGCCATGACGCTTTCCTGGTGCGCCAGACGTAATTGTCCCGCCCTCAGAGCGATTCCGGCCAGCCATTGCATGACTTTGATGATTGCAAAGTGGCTCCCAGACTGCAATGCTTGCTGCTTTGCATCCACAAAGCGCTGGACCAGGGAGGTTCCTTCTCCCAGCAAGGTCCAATGCAGAATGAAGGTGACGGAGAGTGGGATCATCTGCCAGATCATCTCGTCTTCCTGGTCCATGTGCTGCATGCGCTGCTCGATGAGGCGATACTGGTCACGATCACCTCGTGCCATCTCTTCAATCGCGTCGCTCCAGAGACGTAGCAGGAACAGACGCTGTTGGAGGAGTGCCACCTCCTGAGCTTCTAGCATTTCTTCGCCTCGCTGCCTGAGCACTGCCTCTACCCGTGCCATCAAGTATTCCGCCTGCGTTCGTGTTTTCCCGCGTTGTGCGGCAATGATTGACGCGCTGGCATTCAGCAGATAGAGTGCCGCAGTTAGGACAATGCGAGCATGTTCGCGTACTTGTACCTCGGGGAGCGCCATGACCCACTGGTAGAGCGTCTGGCTCTCACCATGGAGCCAGAACTTCTCGGCTGTCTGCTCTATTAGCGTTACGGCATATGCAAAGTCTGCCCCTGCTAGCGCATGTGTTATGGCTTCTTGCCACGCTCCTCGCTCTGCATACCAGTGTGCTGCTCGTTGATGGAGTAGTGGTACCAGCTCCTGCTGGGTGGCCTGTAAACGCGCGAGGAGCGCTTCTCGAAAAAGATCGTGCATGCGGTACCAACGCCGTTCTGTATCAAGGGGAACCAGAAAGAGGTTGGCGTGCTCAATCGTTTCTAGCATTTCCTGGCTCCTCGCTTCTGTCGTGACAGCCTGGCAGAGAGAGGCGGTTAAGCGGCTCAGAAGGGAGGTTTGGAGCAAAAAGACTTGAAGAGGAAGAGGGAGGCGCTCCAAGATCTCTTCCTGCACATAGTCCAGCAGATAGCGGTGGCTGCCGGTAAAGTTTTGCACCAGAGTAGCGTGATCCGCACGCTGTTGGAGACTGAGCGCTGCCAGTTGCAATCCCGCGATCCAACCCTCTGTACGACGCGCCAGTTGGGTTACTTCTTCGTCTTCAAGTGCGAGACCCATGGTGTGTGTCAAAAAAGCAGCGGCTTCCTCTTGCAAGAAACGTAAATCGGCGTCTCGTAGTTCTAGCAATTGACCGCGAGCACGCAGTCGTGAAAGTGCCAATGGGGGATCAACGCGGCTGGCAACCACCAGGTGCAGGTGCGTCGGGAGGTGTTCAAGTAGAAATAGCAACGAATCATGAATAGCTTGTTCATCGATAAGATGGTAATCATCCAGTAGCAGGATGGTTGGTTCTGTCAGAACACTCAGGTCATTCAAAAGTGTAGTTAAGGCAGTAGTGAGAGGCGAAGGCTGAGGCGAATGGAGCATTGCCAGGGCCACCTCTCCAATCCCAGGCAGACAGGTGCGTAGGGCGGCAAGGACCGAGACCCAGAAACGTATTGGATCATTATCCAGTTCATCAAGCGAGAGCCAGGCAATGGGGAAAGAAGCGTGGGTCGCCCATGCAGAGAGCAGGGTGGTCTTGCCCCAGCCAGCGGAGGCAGAGAGCAGCGTTAGTCGATGGAGGGGCGTGGCACCGAGCCGTGTAAGCAAGTGTTCTCGCGCTACTAATGAGGAAGGGAGACGCGGATGAGAGAGTTTGGTTAGTAGCAGCATCGGCTTGTGCCCGGAATGGTCTTGCGGAAACTCAGGTGGAAGAGTGGCGGATACTGTCTTGCTGCTGAGAATTTGAGCCACTTCTTCTAAGCGTGTGAAGGTCACATGAGGGGTTCGTCCAAGATAGTGTTTGTGAGTACGGCGAGCCACGGTATGGTAAGCATACCAATATCCCTCGCCCCGTGAGCGAGCCTCTTTGAGAACGCTGAGATGGCCAGAGCGGCCCTGGAAGGAGAAGGAGGAATGCGTCGCTAACCAGGTAAACCAGGAATCTTCATCTTCCGCCATCAGGAGTTGGGGCTGTTGCTCCGGAACATGAAGACGATAGGCGTTGTTCTCGCTCGACCAGATAAGTATATATGTGGGTCGCTTTGGCATGGATTCCTTTCACACAATATCTTTCATCCCCAACTCCCCAACAGGGTGAGTATAGCAGAGATGAAGAAAACAAATACGATTTGCAAACGGCAACGCAAGCGAGTGCGGTGCAATTTTGGACGCGTCAGCACTGAGAACAAGCCTTTCAACCGAGATTCCTTCTTGTCTCGCCAGCAAGGTGTTCAATTACCTCTCGGAGAACCTGTCCCCCACACACAACATCTTTCGCCGAAAGCCCTCCATACCCAAGAAGAAGACCATTGCGATCTGGCGTTCCAGCATAGCACGTATCTATCGTTGAAACAAGAATGCTGCGCGCCTTTGCATCCTGAGCAACACGATGGGCGTCCAGATCCGCGCGGAGTTCGAGATACGCATGCAAACCGGCATCAAGGCCACGTAACTGCGCGAGGTGAGCGATAGGAGCGAGAACCTCCTTTAACAACTGGCGTTTGTGTGCATAATGGTGCCGCATCCGGCGAATGTGCCGATCGAGATGCCCTTCTGAGAGCAGGATTGCCAGTGCTTGCTGTGTCGGCCAGGACGTGTGATAGTCGGAAAATCGTTTCAAGCGCTCGACCGGCTCCCGCAGGGGCGATGGAACAAGCAGATAGCCAATACGTAAAGCAGGGGTAAGCACCTTCGAAAAGGTTCCGATGTAGGCCACATGCCCCGTGGTATCGAGACTGGCAAGTGCTGGCAGCGGAGGAGCATGGAAGCGAAACTCGCTATCATAGTCATCTTCGATAATCAGGCTATCGTTTGTTTGTGCCCAGTCGAGCAGTGCCAGACGGCGAGTCACCGAGAGCCTGGTCGTAAGGGGGTATTGGTGGGATGGTGTGACATGGACAAGCACAGGAGCAAGCGGGCTCTGGGAAAGCTGATCCACGCACATCCCATCATCGTCAACAGGCAACGGAAGAATCTGCGCGCCGCTAGCAGCCAGGATATGACGGGCTACAGGGTATCCCGGCTCCTCGAAGCCCACGAGGTCGTTTGGTCCCAGGATGGCTCGCGCGAGCAAATCCAACGCTTGCGTTGCACCAGAAGTCACAATGAGATCTTCTGCCTGGCAAGCAATGCCCCTTGCTCGCCCAAGATAATCCGCCAGGGCCGCTCGAAGGCGTGGGTCTCCGTTTGGTGATCCACACATATTTGGCGGCAAGTGCTCAATGGCTTTGCGCCAGACCTCGTGCCAGATACGTGTCGAGAGGGGCGTGATCGTGGGAGTGCCAAGCCGAAATTCAATCATATGGGGATCTGACGAAGGCGCGGAGATCTCAGGGAGCGTTGGAGGACGAACCCATCGAGGACATGGGGGCGGGGAAGGGCGTGACAGGCGAGTGTGTAGCGGAAGATCCTGTCTGACGTAGGTTCCTGATCCATGCCGCCCCTCAAGATACCCTTCAGCAAAAAGCTCATCATACGCTGCGATGACGACATTCCGCGAGAGGCCGAGATCTGCGGCAAATGCTCGCGTTGATGGTAATTGTACCCCGGCTGGAAGCAGCCCATTGGTAATGGATTGGCGTAGTTGTTGCACCAATTGGGTATGGAGTGACTCCTTGTGCTTGCGATCCAGCGTGATTGACAGACCAAGGGAAGCTCTCGCCAATGTGGGTACCTCTCCTTCAAGTGGTTCCTTCATTTTTGCAATTAGTGGTCCTTTTCTTGCATCCACTTTCCTTGTAGTATAGCACAAAGAAGCAATCTTCAAGAAGAAATGAAAGGGAAAAAAGATGTTAGCATATGTGTTTTGGCATCAGCGGGCGAGTAACGTAACGAGAGAGGAATACCAGGAGAAACTGGTCGCATTTCACCAGATATTGCAAGAGCGGCAACCACAGGGCTTTGTGGGCTCTCTGGTCCTGGAGATGGCCCAGTTGCCGTGGATGGTGGAAGGGAGTGAAGTGTACGAAGACTGGTATCTCGTTGAGAATTCGGCGGCACTTGATCCATTGGACAATGCAGCGGTGACTGGAATCTGCCGAGAGCCGCATCATCAGGTTGCGCGCCTGGCGAACAATGGGACTGGTGGCCTGTATCGTTTGAAGGAAGGGACAATCAATCTCACCCAGGTGGCTGAGATGCGTTTCGCCACCTGGTTCAGTAAGCCCTCTGGCATGAGCTACGACAAACTGTACGAAATTCTGCATCAGAGGCCATACGATCAACAAGGCATCTTGTGGCAGCGACAGATGACGATGGGGCCAGCACTGGAATATTGTTTACATGGTTCACAAAAAAGCCTGTTGGCAGAAGAGATCAAGGGCGTGCAGGTAGAAGTCCAAGCAATCTTCGCGCCTGGTCGATAAGCAAAGGGGAAGAATAGTGCAAGAGATCGAAGACCCTGAACTTCGTCGATAATGCGTAGGAGGGGAAAATGGTTCCCCTCCCATTCATCAGGAAATACACTTCAGCGAGAAGTTTGCTCCTGAGAAGTACTATTTGATTAAGGTTGCTTTGAGGTTAATGGGTGTGGCCGCGAGCGCTTTGGATACAGGGCAATTTTCCTTGGCATCCTGCGCAAGTTTCTGGAAGGTCTCTTCGTCTATGCCTGGCACAACGGCATCGGTCTCCAGGTCAATAGGGTTGATGGCGAATCCGCTGGGCACCTGATTGAAATGTACGCGCGCGGTTGTGTGCACTCTCGTTGGCGTGAAGCCAGCATTTGCGAGCGCGTTCGACAGCGCCATCGAGTAACAGCCAGCGTGCGCTGCGCCAATGAGTTCCTCAGGATTGGTGCCGACAGTCTCATCGCCCATGCGTGATTTAAACGAATAGCTGCCCTCGAAGGCTCCACTCCCCACACGCATGGTCCCCTTACCCTGCCGAAGATCGCCTTGCCATTCGGCGTCTGCTGTACGTGTTGGCATAATTACGTCTCCTTTATGACTCTCATCAATTAGCTTCAACAATGAACTGGTCCTTTTCATTGGACCTTATTTCCTCATCAAAGGAACATAGGTATATCGTAATTCCGAAGCGGGTTAAGGTGTACATGTCAGGATAAAATGGCTCTCGCCTATTCGATACTGGCGTACAGGGGCGTCTCGCTAGTATCAAGCCAATCTCTGATATTGTCCTTCTCCTGCAGCTATTATAGCACTTTCTCATGCATAGACTTGCGAAAATGCCCCTTGACACTGAAGGGTAGATAAGGCATGACAAACAGAGAAAAGACAGAACCCAATGCATTAGGTTGTGATATTTGGCTCATCCTCCAATAGTAGACCTTGTTTCTGGGCCAGAGCGATAACTTCCGCGCGTGATTGTACACCCAGTTTGCCATAGATGCTGGTAAGATAGGCCTCGACCGTTTTAACGGAAATAGCGAGCCGCTGGGCAATCTCACTGTTGCGTGTGCCCTGGATAATCAGGCGCAACACTGCGAGCTCGCGATTAGTCAGTTGTTCTACTGGTGTGAGAGCATGGTCTTCATACTCCTCCAGCACCTCGCGTACTTCCGGGTCCAATGTTCTTTTATTCTCTGCTACGTCTAGAACAGCCTGGCGGATATCACTGCTGCGGGCACTTTTGAGCCAGTAGCCCTTCACTCCCAACTTTAGCATCGTCTGGACATAGGTACTCTGCTCATAGGCAGTGAGCACCAGGATCGCTGGCGGCTTCTCATGCGCCAGCATTAAGCGCGCGGCACTGAAGCCATTCATTCCTTTCATGGAAATATCCAGGATTACCACATCAGGCATGTATTGTTGGCACAAGGCGAGAGCTTGCGCGCCATCACCTGCCTCGCCGACTACAGAGAACCCTGGGTTCTCCTCTAATAACCGCCTTGTGCCTTCGCGCATCATTGGGTGATCATCAACGAGCAAGATACTAATGCTTTTTTTCATGGTCGTTTTCCTTTTACGCTCTTTCAAGAGAGGTGAAGGCATCATCTCTCCGGGAGGGCGTTTCGAGAATACATTGTGATCTATATGTTGCACGAACAATGACGCCACGTCCTGGTTGTGTGCGTAGCTGTAACTGACCTCCTACCGCGATCATACGCTCATGCATACCTATCAGACCTAGCTGCTCATGCTCAGGTTTGCCTTTGAGAAAACCACGTCCATTATCATAGATGAGTAATGAGGTACCTCCCATCGAGGTAGAGCGTAAGCGCAGCATCACGCGGCTGGCTCGTGCATGTTTGGTCACGTTGGAAAACGCTTCTTGCGCAATACGATAGAAGGCTAATTCAACCTCGGATGGCAGGCGGGTGTTGTCTGTTCTGGTACAGAACACGGTAATTTGCAGGAATTTAGTACGTTGCTCTGTCTGCTGAGCTAGCCAGCGTAAGGCCTCTTCTAACCCTAAATCATCGAGCAGCGGAGGGCGCAGTTCCAAACAGGTTCGGCGCAGGCTGCTCACCAGCGAGCGTGCAAGTGGCAATGGGGCGGCAACGTCGTTCGTGATGCTCGCATCTGATAGCTGTCGCACCAGGAGCAGCGCCTGTTGTAGTACCTCGTCGTGCAGTTCTAGAGCCAGGTGTCGTCGTTCATCCTCTTGCGCTGAGATGACACGCCGATTCAATGCGGTGAGCTGACGCGCGTTCGCCTGGGTCTGTTCCAGGTAACGGCTGTTCACTTCCAGCACGGAAAGCTGGGCTGCCAGTGTTGCCAGGAAGCTTTTATCCTGACGGCTATATGGCTCATAGTTTTGCTTTGGCCCCAGGCAAAGGAAACCATTGAGTGTATCACCGTCAGAGAGTGCTAACAGGAGCACACCATCGAGTAGAAGCGGTTCATCTGAGTGTGGCCTGATATGCGTAAGTGCCAGGTTCGCAATGGCTGCCAATCGCTCACCAGCCAGGAAAGGAGGCTCTGTATTGAGATAGATGTGCCATGGTAGTACAAGGTATTTGTGGTCAGCGCTAGTCGTCGCATGGCCCTGCGTGCGTACCAGCAAGGCAACACCGGTGGCGTTTAGTAGCCTTGCCAGGCGTGGCAGAATAAACGCGCAAATCTGGTCAAAATGTTGTAAACGTGTGAGTTCAGCACTTAACTCACGTAGCGAGCGATTATATTCATAAAAATCATGATAGAAAACCTGGTCGCCGAGATTGCGGATGGCATGCCAGGCCCGGGGAAAGAGACAGAGATTGACAATCAATAAGCCAGCATAACAGTAGTCTTGTACGACCTGTGACGCAATACTGTTTTGGATAGTTTCGATAAGCATAATGGTCGGAACAAGAAAGAAGCAAGCCAGCATGAGCCACATCAGAACCCGCATCACCTGGCGACTAAGCAGGCTAGTCAGACCTAAAAACTGATGACGGATCAGTGAGTAGCCGCAGAGAATGGGCAACAACATGAGGGGGGCAGGAAGCAGGTGGGTAAAGCTATTGAGTACGAATGAATTGGGAATGATCACATTATGCCTCAGTGCTTGCGCGAGCAAGAAAAAGGCAACGCCAGCGATCATCAGCCGGCTGATTTGTTTTTCAGAGGATCTGAGATGGCGTAGTCCCCAGAACATGATCCCGCCAATAATCAGGACGCAGATCCCAGCGTATATGCCGATAATAAGCGCGGCTATCGAACGCGCCCAGGGGAGAAACAGGATAATGGGCAAATCGCAGGCAATGAGAACGATGCCCATGATCAGGGGCGCATATGGTAAGAGGGGCAGCATTCGATATTTCTGTCCAGGTGGGATGCGAGGCAGCAAGCAAACAAAGGTAGCAGCTATGCCCCATGTCATCGACCCCAGAATATAGAAGACGATATTCGTCCAGAGTTGACTTTGGGCATTCATCAGAAAGAAGAGATAGGAGGCACAGTAGAACAGGCCATATGCCATACGCGCTGCTGGCCGATCAGTGGCCCGAAGATAGATGGTAATCCCGGTCAGGCTAAAGATGATGGCCATAAAGCAGGACACAACGAGTGATGAAAGGGGATATGTAGAGATAGCTGCGTTGAGGTGAAGGACGATGTTGTGGCCAATAACCTGGACATAGATGGATGATGCCGTTGGCTGGCAATGCACCAGTGTCCCAGCCTCGGAATGATCAACAGGGAAAGGTGCACTGATCGCGTGCACAAGCATCCCCGGCTCAATGCCATTGATCCAGGCATCGGTAAACATTGAGACATGCACAATACGGCAGACATCGGAGCGTCCCGCAATCGGGACAAGCGTGATATCAGATTGAGTTGGTTGAAATGAACTGGTATATGCCAGTATGATCACAAACACCTGAATGGTCAGACCGCACAGAATCACCAGCCAGCGATGCGTGAGGAAATAAGAGATTTTTGCTTTATCCATGCGATGTCCCTGCTTCTGAAGTTCTGAGTAACCGTTGCCTTACAGTATTGTAACTGGTTTGAGCGAGGAAAACATTAGGGGTTTCCCTGTAGACAGGTGCTCCTTGATGCCGTTAAGCTGACGAAAGTACAACCATTGTAAGATTCTATAAATTTTATCAGGAGAGCACTATGTCTTCTCTTTCTCGCTTAAGTCTTGCCAATCGAAGCATCGCGGCATTGGTAACGATAGCGGTGATCCTGGTCGGAGCGTTTGTCATTCCATCGCTCAAGCAGGAACTCATGCCATCGTTGTCCTTTCCCGCGATTTCTATTGTCACGGTCTATCCTGGCGCTTCACCCCAGAGTGTGGAGCAAGAGGTCACTAATCCACTTGAAAAGAGTATTCAGGGAGTGCAAGGACTCCAACAAATAACATCTTATTCCAGTGAGGGTGTCTCTCAAATTATTGTGCAGTATGACTATAGTGTCGATCTGGATAAAGCCAATCAAACGTTGACGCAATTGGTGAATAAGGCCCAGACAAGCCTTCCTTCAAGTGTGGCACCCCAGGTCAACACATTTAACATTGCGGATCAACCGATTATTCGCCTGGCTGTCTCCTCTTCCAGCAATCAGCAAGATCTAGCTGTGAAGCTGGACCAGGACGTCACGCCCGTTCTGGAAGGTCTGAATGGCGTAGGCCAGGTTCAGGTAACCGGCGTGCGCACTCAGCTTGTCCAGATTACGCTTGATCTCAAGAAACTCCAGGCGAAGGGATTGAGCACAAGCCAGGTGCAGAGCATTTTACAGGCCAATAATACGACGATCTCGGTCGGTGAAGTAAAAGACAATGGGCAGACCGTTGCTGTACGTGTCAATAACGCTGTTACAACGCTAGATGACCTGAAAAACCTTGTTGTGAGCGGGGGAAGCAGCACCTCCCAACAGACATCGCCATCCATGCCGGGTGGCCAGAAATTACCTCCCGGGATGACTTTACCAACAACGACAACCCAGTCTACCCCCTCGACGCCAGTTAAGCTCGAGGATGTGGCGACTGTCGAGCAAGTGTTGTCTCCCTCCACCACGCTAACCCGTACCAATGGGAAAGATAGCCTGGGAATCTCCATTACAAAAAACTCGAATGCCAATACCGTCTCTGTCTCCCAGGAGGTGAAGAACAAACTGTCAGAGCTAGAACAAAAGCTCGGCTCAGGGGCAACGATTACGGTCATTGCCGATCAGGCCCCATCGATCCAGGCCTCAGTGAATGATCTGGTCAGAGAAGGGGCCATTGGGGCTGGATTCGCGATTCTCACCATTTTGCTCTTCCTGCTTTCAATCCGTTCTACACTTGTGACCGCCATTTCTATCCCTGTTTCTATCATCATTGCTCTGATTGGGCTGTGGGTGGGTGGTTTTTCACTCAATATCCTGACGTTGGGTGGTCTGACCATTGCGATTGGGCGTGTGGTTGACGACTCCATCGTTGTGCTGGAGAACATCTATCGCCATCTGCACTCTGGTGAAGAGAAACGCGCTGCGGTTCTCAATGGTGTACGCGAGGTCGCAGGCGCCATCACAGCGTCAACGCTCACGACGGTTGCCGTCTTCTTGCCGATTGCCTTCACCACCGGCCTGGTTGGAGAGTTCTTCCAGCCCTTCTCAGTAGCTGTTACCATCGCGCTTCTGGCCTCGCTATTGATCGCACTGACCATTATTCCTGTACTGGCCTACTGGTTCCTCAAAACGCCTAAACGCGCACAGCGCGCGGATAGCCACGAAAAGATTGGTATTCTAGAAAGAGCCTATGTGCCAATGATCCGCTGGGTCACACACTATCGGGTCGTAACCCTGATTATTGCGCTGGCCCTTCTGGTCTCGGCTGGCTGGGGTGCCACTAAGCTGGATACCAATCTGATTGGGAACTCTAGCTCGAATAGTTTCACCATTAGCCAGCAATTGCCAGCCACCGCTGATCTGGATACTACAAACAAAGCAGCTCAAGAAGTAGAAGCGATCCTGAAAAATATTCAGGGTATCAAGAACTATCAGGTTACCATTGGATCTGGTGGTAGTGGTGGTGGTGGTAGATTCTTCGGATCGTCGGGCGGAAGTACGAATACCGCTACCTTTGCAGTGACCACAAATGATGGTGTTGATCAAACGACGGTGCAACAACAAGTCAGCGATCAAATAAAAACGCTGAGTAATGCCGGCACTATTACGGTTGCGGGTTCCCAGTCTTCGGGCAGTAGTTCTACGTTATCGATCAATGTGCAGGCCTCCGATGAGGGAACGCTGAATCAGGCTACGCAAGAGGTGCTTGATTCCATTACACAAACCCCCAACTTGAAAGATGTGACCAGTTCACTGGTCAATGCTGCGCCATTAATCGATATCCATGTGGATGGAGAGAAGGCGCTCAAGTATGGGTTAACACCTTCACAGGTTGGACAAGTACTGCGCACTATATACAATGGCACAACTGTCACCAATGTGACGCTGAATGGGAAGACGCAGGAAGTTGACCTCAAGTTTGGAGACCCAGCAACGACCGTTGAGGGAATGAAGGACATGCTCATCCCTTCCACGACTGGTACTGTGCGCCTGGGAGACCTGGCTACTGTGACGCAAGTCAACGGTCCAACTCAGATTACACATGTTAGCGGTTCCCGAACCGCAACGATCAGCGCAACCGTAACAAGCCAGAATGTTGGAGCGGTCAGTGCGAATGTACAGAGCCGCTTGAAAGCGCTTAGCCTGCCAGCAGGAGCGTCCTTCTCGTTGGGTGGTGTTTCGTCAATGCAGAGTCAAGCTTTCCAGAGCCTCGGCCTGGCCTTGCTGATCGCTATTCTGCTTGTCTACGTCGTTATGGTTGCAACGTTCCGCAGCCTCCTCCAGCCATTACTGCTTCTGGTTTCGATTCCGCTGGCGGGTACAGGATCGGTCGCGCTCTTGCTCATCACACATACCGCGCTCGGTCTACCAGCGCTGATCGGTCTGCTGATGCTGATTGGCATTGTGGTAACGAACGCTATTGTACTCCTTGACCTGGTGAATCAATATCGCAAGAAGGGCTTGGACGCGCGTACGGCAGTCATCGAGGGCGGAAGGCGTCGTCTGCGCCCCATTCTGATGACCGCAGTAGCAACCATCCTGGCGCTGATTCCGATGGCGCTGGGCGTGAGCGGTTCAAGCGCGTTCCTTTCGGGTCCATTGGCAATTGTCGTGATTGGTGGTCTAACCTCATCGACCTTCCTGACATTGTTGATTGTGCCCACCCTCTATACCATTGTAGAGGATATTCGTGGACGCTCAGGCTCATTGCCTTCCCAGGAGGAACTCCCGCCAGTTCCAGAGCCTCAGTCACAAATGGTCTAGTATGAGGCGCATACGTGGTTCTCTTGAAAGAGAACCACGTATACCCAAGAAATAGAGGCTTACTCTGCACGGCGAATGCCCGACGAGTAAGCCTCTGTTTAGGGCTCTGTGGAATTCTTGTGCTATTCTAGATGAATAAAAACATTAAAGGCGGACTGACTGTGGATGAAACTCTATCACACACGGACATGTTAGAGGCTTCTCACTCGACGAACCTGGCGGAACTGAGCAATCGGGCACAGCAAATAAACAGACAATTCCAGATGCTCTCCACCAGTAACGATCTCGACCAGATGCAATCTGCTTTACAGCAGTTTCAGGTGCTCGAGGGCGCAGTGCGGACCATCATCGATCAGGCCGAAACTATTCAAAAGCACCTGAATGCCAGTGTCAACAGCTTTCTTGATACGCTACTACGCGCCACGACAGAAGAGCCTGAACAGGTTGGTCAGCTTCTTGCCAATATTGAAAATGCACCTTCGGAAAGCCAGCAAGCTGCATTGTATGACCTTCTGGGATATGTTTCGCCTGAAGCCGCGGCTATCTACGTGCGCCATCCTGAGCTGATACAGCTATCCTATGATCGAGTGCAGGCCAAACTGGCCCAGCCCCATCTGCCTACTTTTTATACCTTAATGGCCAATCAAATTCCCAGTCCACACGATCCAATTTACTCGCTTTTCAAAGTTCTGGGTGCCTGGCTAGATGTTGGTCGTGACCAAGATCAGCCAGACTTTGAACATTTTGAGTCCCGCGTCTGGAAGATCTTCACGCTTAATGAGGCTGCCTTGAAGCTGGGTTCCTATCGTCCAGACGACCGCCTACGCCCCACCATGCAGCCCCATCTGCAAGCCTCAAAAGAGGCATTATTCCAACATTTGTTGGCTGGTGATGCAGCTTCACTTACGCATCTTCACGAGTTGCGCCGGACGCACACGCTCCAGCGATTGAAAGAGGAATTGGGCGCCGATGGTGACTATCCCAGCGTACTGACCGAGTTCGAATATATCGAGATGGAACGCCTGGACCGGCTCAAGATCACACTCTATAGTGTTAAGCATCCCGATTTTGAGCAGTTGCTCATGAGAGAGACTGAGATCGAGAGCCCGGTACAGACAGGTGATGAGCTGATGTATGTGATTGGCCGCGATAGAGCTACAGGTGAGGACAGATTAGTCTTTCATCCTCGCTGGCATGCTGGAGAGCAAGTCACGCATTATATGTTGCTGGCGGGGATGGGCAATCTTGCAGGCCTTTTTGCAGGCACCTGTCGCCTGAGGCGTACCAACTGCTTTGCTTTCTATTGTGAACAAATGGACTCGCAACAGCGCACGCAAGTACTACAGCAGGAGCAGCAGCAGCTTCGTGAGCTGTTTTCCACGCCCCCCTTCTCGACTCTGGTAGAGCAGCATTACCCCTATACGCTGATCTACGTCGACGATGCGACTGGTCACCTACACTCCGATGAGAAGAACCGCCAGTTAGCCCTAGATGTTTTTAAGGAGAATGGTATTTATGTACCTGCACACGCGATGCGCTGGGAAGAGTGGAAAAAACCAGTGCTCTGGTAATGAATCGCACCTCGTAATGGACTCCGGTTTGACATTTCATCTCTCCACTGCATATACTTGGGCTAGCATTACTTCTAAGAAGGAGCAGTATGGGCAGCCCTGGCATGATGTAACAACCAAGCTATTCGCCTGTGAAGAGGATAGCAAATTCATGTCGCCACAACTCACTACGCGCAGAAGCGCAGGTGAGTCTCTACCCATACGTGCTTTTTGATTCAGGAAGGAATGTTACTCCATGTCTTTACCCTTGCATCTCCCGCAGGATGTGCTTGCCAGGCTCACGTCCGATCCCACTATACCCGCTACCGTACCCACGCTTCTAGATGCCCTGCTGCTCGGCGTCCAGCAGATGCTTGGGCAAAACCTTGTTGGCCTCTACCTGCGCGGCTCCCTGGCAATGGGCGATTTTGATCCCCTGGCCAGTGACGTTGACTTCTTCGCAGTCACCGAGCATCTGCTCACAGAGACGGAGTTCACTGACCTAACCACTATGCATGATACGCTTGCAACGTTGCCCAATCCATACGCGGTACACCTTGAGGGAGCCTACATTCCCCGCGTCTCGGTACGGCGTTTCACCCTGGGCGAGCGGCTCCCAACGCTCTTCCGCCAGGAGCGTCTGAAGTGGTACGAGCATGACTATAACTGGGTGCTTGAACGCTGGGTCGTGCGGGAGCACGGCTTGAAGCTCTGTGGTCCCGCACCGACCACGCTTATTGACCCGATATCAGCCGACGAACTGCGCGATGCAGTGCGCTTAAGGATGCCGGAATGGCTACGTTGGGCCAACCAGCCTGATGATCCCGATTGGCAGCTCCACCTGGGACAGAAAGCCTACGTCATCCAAACCATGTGCCGTGCCCTCTGTACGCTTGCCACGGGCACGCTACCCAGCAAACCGCAGGCCGTCGCCTGGGCGCTAGCGACCCTGCCCGACCCCTGGCGCAGCACCGTCGAGCACTCGCAGGCCTGGCACAACAAGCAAACGTTCGATGCATCTCTCAATCCCGAGATACAGCGTTTCATTCGCATGGCTGTCTCACAAGCAGAAAGAGATTTACGATGACGAAATTTCACCTGGATACCGAATCACCAGAATTGATGGCAACGCCTTCAACAACTATTGGAATGCGATAATAAGTCAGTAGCCGCTACTTACGTACGCGGCTACTGGGACTGCGCCCTGGCGTACGCAGCTACTATTCGGGGAATTTTTCAAGGACCAGTTTGCCGATCATGCTGCCTTGCTCCAAGGTGGCGTGAGCCTTGCGCAGGTTGGCGGCGTTGATGGGCGAGAGGCGCTGGGTGAGGGTGGTCTTAATCTCGCCTGCGTCGACCAGGCTCGCCACGATATCGAGGATGTGGTGTTGCTCGATCATGTCTGCGGTCTGGAAGCGAGGACGGGTGAACATGAGCTCCCAGGCGAAGGTCGCGCTCTTGCCCATCAAGGCGCCCAGATTGACCGGATTCTGGGGGCTGACAATGGAGCAGATCTTTCCCTGGGGGACGATGGCCTCGACCATATGGTCCCAGTGCTGGTCAAGGTTGTTGAGGCAGAAGATGTAGGGGATAGTGGGGTTGCCCAGGGCCTTCAGCTGTGGCGCGAAGGGCTGGTGATGATCGATGGTATAGTCCGTGCCGTGCTCCTTCGCCCACTGGATGGACTCCGGACGCGAGGCCGTTCCAATCACGGTCAGGCCCGCGCGTCTGGCAAGCTGGGTCGCGATAGAACCAACACCACCCGCGGCATTGATGATGAGGATGCTCTTGCCCTGGTTCTCGGCTGGCTGCTCCGTAACGCCCAGGCGGCTGAAGAGAGCCTCCCAGGCCGTCAAGGAAGTGAGGGGGAGGGCCGCTGCCTCGGCGAAATCCAGGCTTTTGGGCTTATGCCCCACGATGCGCTCATCAATGAGATGAAACTCGCTATCGCAGCCCGGACGGGTGATATCGCCCGCGTAGTAAACCTCGTCTCCGGGCTTGAAGAGCGCGCTCTCGGGTCCCACGGCCTCCACGACGCCCGCCGCGTCCCAGCCCAGGATACGCGGCGGCTCTTCTACCTTATCTTTTGGTCCACGTTTGCGCGTTTTGATATCCACCGGATTGACAGAGACGGCCTTGACACGCACGAGCAGGTCGCGCCCCTCTGGCGTTGGCCTGGGCAGTTCCAGGTCCACCAGGCTTTCAGGATCATCTATGGGTAAATAACGGTATAATCCAACGGCTTTCATCTATAATTTGCTCCTTTGCTTGTGTATAGGTGATGCGTTTTTTGTAGAGTCTATGCAAGCATAGACTTACGCGACTGGGCTGAGCACACTCACCCTTTACTTACAAGGAACACGATCCAGAAGCGCAAACCGTATGCCTGTGCAAATGAGCAAAACGCCTTTACGAGCTAAACTCTGAGGACCTCCAGGGCATTTCCTGGAAAGTCCATGTGTTGCCATCGGGATCGCTGAAGGCCGCGTACTTAATCCCCTGATCATGCTCATCAATCTCGCCTACTTCGACGCCCTGCCTCATGAGCGCTTCGCGAGCCTTTTGGACATCCCCAACGACCAGGTGCAGACCCCTGAGTGAACCGGGCTGCATTTCAATACCATCGAGGCCGGTACTCAGAACAATCGAGCAAGCCGATCCAGGTGGCGTAAGCTGGACTATTCTAATTGTATCAGTTGGCTGGATATCGAGGTCCGCGTGAAATCCCACCTTTTCCACATAGAAAGCTTTGGCGCGATCAATGTCAGTAACTGGCACTGGTACAAGCTCAAGTTTCATATCCATTATTCTCATTGATCCTTTCTGTTTACCCCCTGGCATATGGGATTACCAGGGGGTGCACTCCTTTAAGTAAGAAGGTTGGAGTCAGGCGGCCTTGAAATAAGACCGACGACCGTAGAAGATGAAAATGGCGAGCAGGCCCACCACCAGCGGGAGCAGGGCAGAGACGACATCGCCCCCCATAAGCGTTATCGCCGTAGCCCCTATCATGATGATTACTAGCCCGGAAGCAGCCAGCGGAGTCAAGAAAGGTTTGATGCGCAGGAGGAGAGGCAAGATGAGGCCAAGCGCACCAGCGACTTCAGCCACGCCGATGAACCGGATAAAGAGGCCGGGCAGCGGCACGCTCATCTGCGAGGTCATCATCTCGATTGGCATGAGCAACTTCATACTGCCAGCAAAGAGAAAGATCAGCGCGAGCAGTACCTGAACACTCCAGAGCGTGGTGAGCATAACCTTGTTCTGACGTTTCCCCTGGGTATTATTTTCGTTTGATACCTGAAGGCTTGCGACATTGTTCATCTTGATGCTCCTTTGTTTCTCGCTATTTACTTGCCCTGTACTTGCAAATTGCAAGTACAGGTACTATACTATTCCAATACCAGGACGCAAAAGCGGAAATAGCAAATGAACCAATCGGGAGTATCTACCATGAAACATAAACATCACAGGCGTTCGGACTGCCCCATTAACTTCATCCTGGAAGTTCTTGGCGATCCCTGGTCACTGTTGATTATTCGCGATATTGTCTATTTTGGGAAGAAGACCTATACGGAGTTTTTGGCGTCAGAAGAGGGGATCGCGACCAATATTCTCGCCAGCCGCCTGGCGCACCTGGAGCAGCAGGAGATTCTTATCAAACGGTCTCATCCCACAAACGAACGTAAAGAGATATATGCCTTGACGGAGAAGGGTCTGGACTTGATTCCACTCCTGGTGGAGATGGCCAACTGGAGCGCCGAGCATGATCCCCAGACCGGCGCTCCGGCAGACTGGATCGCACTCATGAAGGCCAAACGCGAGCAGATGCTTCCCTTGATCCGCGAAACAGTGCGCCAGGGACGGGCAGTCTTCGCAGGCCCCGATAGCTTAGTCAGTCAACTCTAATAGAAGTAAGGAGATGTCTTTTAGATAGAAATATGTTTAGGTGCTGGCTTGCTCGCCAGGAATGTAGCCCGCGACAGATGCGAGTTGCTGAATGAGTAGATGCCTGGGCGTAAGCATAAGTGCGCGGTCACGAAGCCAGCAGGCGAATGGATGCTCCCATTGCCCTATAATCCCGATCTGGCGCGAGCGCGTGATAACCATGTTAGCTCGAGCCAGGCGCTTCTGCTGGTAGACATGGAGTGCCTCCGCAATAGATTGGGTGTGCTGTAAGGCCTGGGCGAGGACAAATGCATCTTCGAGTGCCTGGCAAGCGCCCTGCCCCATATTCGGCGTCATCGCGTGCGCCGCGTCTCCGAGCAGGACCACACGCCCTTTGCTCCAATGAGATAGAGGCTTGAGGTCATAAATGTCGGAGCGCAGGATTTCCTCCACAGGCGTCGCCTCGATAAGCGTTGTTATGGCTGGATGCCAGCATTTAAACATTGCCAACAACTCTTCTCTCCGCCCCTCTGGTGCCTCTGTCGCGTTCTCTGGGGCATTGCGGGACGCAAACCAGTAGACACGCTCCCTGCTCAAAGGGGCAATGCCAAAGCGCAGGCCCCGTCCCCAGAACTCTCCAATCATTTGAGGAACAGCAGCAGCGACACCACGCCAGGCTGTATAGCCTGCATAGCGCGGTATGCTCTGTGGGAAGAGCTGTTGACGGATAGATGAATGAATGCCATCGGCGCCAATTAGCAGGCAGCCTCGTACCTGTTGCCCATCCGCAAAAGAGGCGGTGATGCCATTCTCATTCTGTTTGAAGGCGACAAATCTCGCGCCTAGTTGGAGCGCATCTGATCCCACCTTTTCACGCAACGCCGCCTGGAACTCTGCTCGATGGATCACAATGGTTGGCACGCCCAATTTATCCTCAATCTCCGCTGGCGAGAGCGGGGCCAGGAGCTTTCCCCGAGCAGAGTAGAAGCCACTCATGGCCGTTTCAGGTAGACCAAGGTCACGCAACATCTCATCCAGGCCAAGCCTCTGTAAAACCTTCACCGCATTGGGCCAGAGTGTGAGTCCGGCTCCCACCTCCCTGATCTCCCTGGCACGTTCAAACACACGGACAGCAAAGCCCGCTTGCTGTAGCGCCAGCGCTGCAGCAAGCCCTCCAATGCCAGCGCCAATAATCACAATTGGCAGCTCATTATCTCTTGTTGTCACGATGGTTGCCGATCCTTTCTTGATGGAAAGCATATCCTGGAGCAGAGTCATTGGATGGCTGCTTGTAAAACAGGGCCATTATCTGTACACACCAGCCTTCTTTGACCTCCAACTTTGCTTTGCTGACTCTGTTGTTCGAGTAAGCCACCTCAACTGTGCCTTTCTAACTAAGCTACTTTTGTTGCCTAACAAGGCAAGCTGTGCTATATTTGTTAGGTTACAATTGTTAGGCAACACGATATGCCCCTTCTCTATCTAGTGACAAGGAACGTCTATGCCCAGGTATGCCCATGCTCAGCTACGCTGGTCTGAGCGCGACCAGACTTATGTTCTCTTCATTGGCGAGCATGCCAGCGAACAGGCGCTCACGAGTGAGTGGCTTGAGCAAAACGCCTCCTTTGCCTTTCATAGCCGTTTGGGTATTCACTATACCGTCCGCAAGCAGCGGGTGCAACGCGGGAGCAGCTACTGGTATGCATATCGTCGTCTGCGTGAGCGCATCGTCAAGCGCTATCTCGGCAAAACAGCGGACCTCACGTATGCGCGTTTAGAGGAAATCGCTCGCTTGCTAGAAGGTACGTCTGATGCGCATCAGCCTGCTCTAGAAGAGCCAGGTCAAGCTTCAGCCTCGCTCCAATCGGCTCCCGTTGAAGCGTCTCCGCTCCTCTTATCCAAACTGTCTCCGCCGGGCTTGCATGCCTCTCTTCTCGACCGTTCACGCTTATTGACACTGCTCGATGCTGGCTGCGAAGTTCCTCTCACGCTGCTCTCGGCGCCTGCCGGGTTTGGCAAGACAACCCTCGTCTCCCAATGGCTGGCGATACGACACGCCAGCTTGCCCTTTGGCTGGGTCTCTCTGGAGGCTTCTGACAATGATCTGCTGCGCTTCTGGCGCTACTTGATCGCAGCCTGCCAGGCATTTCAAGTGAATCTGCAAGAGGTCTACAGCACCCTGGCCTCCCTGGCTCCACAGCCGCCTTTTCTCCCCTCGTCCCTGGAGACCATGCTAACTACCTTGCTCAACGTGCTGGCTCAATCGCCCACGCAAGGCATTCTGGTGCTGGAAGATTACCATGTGATTACCTCCCCGCTGATCCATGAAACGCTTTCCTTTTTCCTTGAGCATCTTCCAGCCACGCTCCATCTAATCATGATCACGCGTAGCGATCCGCCTTTCTCTCTGGCGCGCCTTCGCGCCCGCAATGCCTTGTATGAAATTCGCGCGGCGGACCTGCGTTTCTCACAGGAAGAGAGCGCGCTTCTGCTCCAACGCTCGCTCTCTTTCTCGTTGGAGACCTCGACAATTCAGCGCCTACATGCTCAGTTAGAAGGCTGGGGGGCAGGACTCCACCTGGTAAAGCTCGCTCTTCAACGAACAAGCATGTCCGCCGAGGGCGAGCAGGTGCTGGCTCGCTTCCCCCTTGGAAATGCCTCTCTCCAGGAGTACTTTGTCTCCGAAGTGCTTGCCCTGCAAACAGAACCAGTGCAGCAATTTCTGCTCCAGACCAGTATCCTCTCCCGCCTGACCGCCTCTCTGTGCGACGCAGTAACCGCACAAGACAACAGCCAGGATATGCTCATGCAACTGGAACGCCTTGATCTGTTTTTGGAACCGCTTCACAACGATGGGCAATGGTATCGGTATCACGCGTTTTTTGCCGAAGCCATGCGCAACGAGGCCCGGCACCGCCTCGGTGAGGAGCAATTGCGCTACCTTTCTGCTCGTGCCTCACACTGGTATGAAGCACATGGCTATCCTGGCGAGGCCATCGATGTGGCTCTGGATGCCCAGGATTACAATCGAGCCGCTAGCTTGATCGAGCGATCCATTGAGAGGCAGACCTTCCCAGGTGAGATCCAGGAGCCTCATACCCTGTATCGCTGGTTGGAGCAGCTTCCAGACGCGCATCTGGAGCAGCAACCCGTTCTCTGTTTGAGCTATGCCACAACGCTATTATTTCGGAGTCCTTCATGGCTCCCCGATACTGCAACCCAGCTCTCGATTGAGAAACTCTTGTTTAGAGCAGAACAGGGTTTCCGCGTGGCAAACCAGCAAGTGAAGCTTGGAGAACTGTATGCCTTTCGCGCGCTACTTGCCTTGAGGCAGGGCGACATGCCAGCCGCGACACACTATGCGAAACAGGCCCTGGATTGGTTACCTCAGCTACAAGGAAAGCCACCCATCATGCAGGGAACCCACTCTATATGGCGTGGTTTGAGCCTGAGCATCGTGGCAGAAGAATGGATAGAAGCGGGATACTTCCCAAAGGCTCGCACTGCCTTGCTTGAATCCCAGGCTCTGTGCGCAGCCGCGGAAAATCACTATTTCCAGCGCGTCGCTATGCTCAAGCTTGCCCAGGTCCTCTTTGAGCAGGGGGAGAATCAGCAAGCTACCTCCCTGTATCGTCAGGTCCTCGCTTCAGCCAGGGAGAGCGGACCCATCTATACGCTTTGCAGTGCCTTGTATGGCCTGGCGGCCCTCTGCTACGAGAACAATGAGCTGGAAAGCGCCTCTCACTATGCTCAGGAGGCCATAACTACCAGTCAATCTCAACCTCTGGTATACCACGAGGTGCGGGCAACGCTCATCCTTGCGCGTGTGCAACAGGCGCAGGGCCCGGCCCTTGTTGCCCAACAACAACTCGCGGCCCTTCTCGACAAGATACCTCTCTCCTTGCCACTCCTCTTGCAGGAGGTCCAGACTGCCCAGGCGCGCCTGGCGCTCTCCGCCGGGGACCAGATAACCATCCATCGCTGGGCGACTGGCCGCCAGCCTCAGCACAATTTCTCACAGGCAATAGAGGAAGACCTGCTTGTTGCCCGCTGGTTGCGTAGCCAGGGCAAGCTAGAAGAGGCATCTCATCAGCTTAAGAACTTGCTTCTTGCGACACAAGAGGCAGAATACACGCGCCGCGTGCTTGAGATTCAGGTCGAGATGGTGCTGGTCGCTGCCGCAAGCAAACGCAAGACAGAGGCCCTACATCTGCTACGCGAAGTACTTGTCCAGGCTTTCGCCGGGAACGCTCAGCGCCTGTTCCTCGATGCTGGGGAGCAGATGGCGATCCTTTTACGCTCCCTCCTGCCCCAGGTTCACGAGCAATCCTTGCTTGCCTATATGCGTGCCCTGCTAAGCGCCTTTCCTGTTCAGCAACAAGATGGAACTCAGACGCTGGCGTCATCCCTGGTTGAGCCGCTCTCCCCGCAAGAAAAGCGCGTCTTGCGTTTGCTTGTCCAGCAGCGTTCAAACGCGGATATCGCCAATGAACTAGTTGTCTCGGTCAATACTGTTCGCACTCAGGTCCAGAGCATTTATGCCAAACTGGGCGTCCATACACGCCACGCTGCCAGTGAAGTCGCACGCGAGCTTCACCTGATCTAATCATCCCTCTGGCTCCCTCTTTTCGTGGCTGCGAATCATGCATGCAATCATCCTCGCGCATGAAGTCAAATCATCCATCTGAAAGCTATGATGTGCACATCAAACAAACACGTGCTTTCAGAAAGGAAGAAGAACGACATGATAAGCGCAGCATTTCCCTATCAGAAAAAACAGCAGCAGATCTTAGGATTAGAGATGGCATATGTAGAGGAGGGTCAGGGTGATCCCATTGTCTTCCTGCATGGCAATCCCACCTCTTCTTACGCTTGGCGTAATATTCTCCCTCACGTGCAGGGGTTGGGGCGCATTATCGCCCCAGACCTCATCGGCATGGGCGATTCACAGAAGCTGCCCGAGAGCGGCCCCGCTTCTTACACCTTCGTCGAGCATCGCCACTACCTCGATGCGCTGCTTGAAGCGCTGGATGTCCGCGAACACGTCACCCTGGTTGGACATGACTGGGGCGCGGCCCTGGCCTTTGACTGGGCGCGTCGCCACCCGGAGGCCGTGCGCGGCATTGCCTATATGGAAGCAGTTATCGGGACCTCCTCCTGGGATCAGATGCCAGAGATCGCCCGCTCCCGCTTCCAGGCTCTACGAGGTCCAGCAGGCGAGCAGATGGTGCTGGAGCAAAACTCCTTCATCGAGTTCAACCTGCCTGCGACTGTTCTGCGTAAGTTGTCAGAGGAAGAGATGAACGAGTATCGTCGTCCCTTTGCTGAGCCGGGCGAGGCGCGCCGCCCCACGCTCACCTGGCCGCGCCAGATTCCCATTGAGGGTGAGCCAGCCGATGTCGCCGAGATTGTCACTGCCTCCGGTCAGTGGCTCTCCCAGAGCCTTGTCCCCAAGCTACTGATACAGGCCGTTCCAGGAACGCAAGGCTCAGATCAGACTGCGTTCAACCGCACCTGGCCCGCTCAAAGCGAGGTACACGTGCGCGGCCACCACACTCCCCAGGAGGACTCGCCCGACGAGATCGGCCAGGCTATCGCTAGCTGGCTCCAAAAGCTGAACTAGCTATCACTCATTATTGATTTATGTTAAATACACACTAAACATAGGAGAAATTTCATGAAGACCATTCTTTGGGCAACCTTGACCGCTAACGGAAACTATGCGCAGTCGAGTCCTGAGCATCCACCCAAAATGGAGGCGCTCGGCGACTTCGCGGCGCAAGCTAGAGCTATGGGAAACTTCATCGTCGGACGAAGGACGTTCGAGGGTATGCAGGCAAGTGGTGGGAACCCCTTTGGTGAAGTGGACATTGTCGTCGTTTCTCAGAGCGTCAAGGACATTCCTGGTGTTAAGGTTGTGGAATCTCCCCAGGATGCCCTTGACTACCTACAAAGAAAAGGCCATACCACGGCCCTGCTTTCGGGTGGCGCGGATCTGCACAATACCTTTCTCGGCCAGGGACTTGTCGACGAGGTCATCTTTAACGTCGCCCCTGTAATGGAGGGCAAGGGACTCAACCTCCTGCTCGACCAGGACCACTACCAGTATCAGGATGTGCAGTTGTTGGACTGCAAACCCCTCGGGGGTGGCGTCATCCAACTGCGCTACGCCTTAGGCCAAGAATAAAGCCATTCGATACAAAGGCAGCTACTGAGGGGCCGCATCTTGGGGTCCCCTAGTAGCTGCCTGTCTTGTTTGCGCAAGATTGGAGTAGTTTTATGGGCTTTTGGTAGGTTATGATGTTGGCGAGGCGGAATATCTATGAGAAAGGAATAGATCGAAAGATGGAACACCAGGATCAACAAAATAGTGATCTGCCAGCAGAGCTGTCGGAGCCAGCGCGCCGGGCGCTTTTTGGAGCAGGCTATAGACACCTTGAGCAGCTTACAAAGGTAAGGTCGACGGAAATTAAACGGCTTCATGGTGTTGGGCCAAAGACGATTACGCAACTGCGTCACGCCCTTAGCCAGCTTGGCCTGTCCTTCGCGGACGAGACGAGCTAGTGATAGGGGGACGACGCTGCTAAAGCACGCGCCTACATATGACGCGTGCTTTAGCAGCGTCGTCCCAGCCGTTATAACTACTATACAGAGGTTGACTGGCTCTGTTTCAGCTGAGCGTAGTCGACGCCGGTCAGTTCGACGGAGGCATCCCAGAGGCGCTCGGCCGTGGGGTGGTCGTACTCGCGCTGGGCTTTGGTCTCGACGCGGGGATGACCACGCATACCTGAGAAGCCGCCTGGTCCGACCAGCTCACCACCGTGAATATCGGGCGAAAGGCCCGCGTAGAGCTGGGGTAGTGCTCCCATGGCCGCAGGCTGTCCCACAAACGCCCCAAATTTCTCGTAGAACCAGAGTTCAAGATTGGAGTTGCTGAGCGTGGCGCTGGTCGATTGCAAATTGGTGTGCGCGTAGCCGGGATGGGCTGCGACGCTGATAGTCTCCGTGCCTATGGCGGCGAGGCGGCGCTGCAACTCAAAGGCGAAGAGCAGGTTAGCACGTTTGCTCTGGCCATAGGCCGACCAGCGCGTATAGCCCTTCTGGCCCTGGAGATCAGCCAGGTTGACGCGCCCCATGGCACGCGCCATGCTGCTGGTGGTCACGATCCGGCTCTTTGGCGTGGCGAGCAAAAGTGGGAGCAGGAGGCCTGTCAACGCAAAATGCCCCAGATGGTTGGTACCAAACTGCATCTCAAAGCCATCTCTGGTCTCACGACGTGGAATGGCCATAACGCCAGCATTATTAAAGAGCAGATCCAGTCGCTGGTGCGCCTCCAGAAAGTTGGTCGCGAACTCGCGGATGGCGGCCTGTGATGCCAGGTCGAGCTGCATAAATTTGATAGATGCGTCAGGCACACTTTGAAGAACTTCTTCGCGAGCCTTCTCGCCCCGCTCAGGGTTGCGCGCGGCCAGGATGACATGCGCTCCTCTAGCCGCCAAAGCCTGCACAGTCTCCTTACCCAGGCCGCTATTGCCGCCCGTGACTAGCGCGACCTTCCCCCGCAGGTCCGGTATATCGTTTGTCGTCCACTGACTCAAGGCTTCTTCCCTCCAGAATAGTAGTCTTTCCTGTCTAAATAGATGAAAGTAAATGCTTGCATGGGTATATCTCGGCCATATTGTATCATGCCCAATGAGCCACGTCCGCCAGGCATACCCCCAGTAGCCGCGTACATAAGTAGCAAGCTGTTACAAAACAATGTTATTTGCGAATATACTGGCGAGATCTCAAATGTGGAGTAATGCATGCATCAACCAGCCCGGACACAAGAACAGTCAATCGCGCTCTACCAGCGCTACGCGCCCGCCGTATTCGCCTACCTGATGCGCCAGGTTGGTTCGCGCGAGGATGCCGAAGACTTGCTACTGGAGGTATTTCTAGCGCTAGTTGAGAAAGGCCCAGCCCTACAAGAGGACGAACATTTAGTGCGCGCCTATATCTGGTCCGTGGTGCACCACAAGGTGGCTGATCACTTCCGCCACTTCACCAGGCATCCCAGCGTTCCCCTGGCGAACGTCGAGGAGATGCTCTATGAGCGCGATGAGCGACAGCCAGAGCAGGCCGCCCTGCGCCGCGAGGAGTACGCGCAACTCTATAAGCTTATGCAAGAGCTACCAGAGCCACAGCGCGAAATTCTGCAATTACGCTTCGGTCATGAGCTAAGTTATAGCGAGATCGCGCAGATTGTAGCCAAGAGCGAGGCCGCTGTCCGCATGATCCTGCATCGTGCGCTCAAGGTCTTGCGCAGCGCCTATAGTGGAAAAGAGACAGGAAGGAGCAGGTAATGCCCGACAACGAACAGGATCTCTTTGCAACTTTTGAACACAGCGAGCACAGCCTGCTCGAAGACGTACAGCACAGCTATCTCCCCTATGCCCATGCCAACAGGGAATCGCTGTGGCGCGTCCAGGAACGCCTGGAGGCACACTTGCAGCAGCCGCAACAGGAAAAAAGAACCAGCTCCATCAAGGAGTTAGCTATACAACAAAAAAGGAAAACGATTATGGATATTTCATCGAAGAAGGCGGGTTGGAGCCGCCTGGCACGTGTATTGAGCTCTATTGCCGCCGTGCTCATTGTCGCCGCGCTTGTTGGCGGCGCGCTTCTTCTCTTTGGGCCAAAGCATCAGTCAGCAATGGTTGGCACGAAAACTCCCATACCAACCGTCATCGCCACGCATATTCCTGATCCTGGTCCCTCCGAGGTTGGTCCTGGCGCGAGCATTATTACCTCCGCCACCACCACATCGCGTATCGATCCTAATAGCCATATCGCCCTGGACAAGCACCAGGTCTTCGCCCCTGGAACTCTCTTCTATGTAACCTACAATATCTCAACGAAGAAAGATGCGGGAAAGATAGCCGTCAAGGTATTTACAAATGGTATCCAGGACAAGGCGCAAGAGACCGCTATTGAGGCTAACCAGAATAAGCACGGGTATATCAGCCTCAGCTATTCGGTCGCCCTCTCCGGGAAGATCGAGTTGTACTGGAATGACCAGCTCGCCTACCGCCTCTACTTCGCGGTGAGGTAGCCCGCTACTGGCGTACGCGGCTACCCCTCCTGGGCCATAGCCGCGTACGCCAGGCGGCTATGGCCCAGGAGGAGGTGACAGATTCGCCAATTGGAGGCTCAAGAGGTGAAATAGGGGGTTGTTCTTGCATGCTTTATCCTTCTATTATAGAAGTATACAAGAGAGAGGGTTATGCGTAGTGCTAACACACTACAGACTTTTTAAGCGCACTGAATACATATATATTATCATATCTTTTCCAACCGCTAAATCAGTTAGATATGCAACAGTTGGTAAATGCCCTGGAAAGTGAGCAGCTTTTGCCCTCAAACGTGAGCACTTGCCCTCAATCTTGAGCACCGGTCCACGCGGTCCCTGGTAAAACCGCTCTTCATCTGGCTTCTTCCATCGATATCTTGTAAATTGGAGGGAGAAAAAGAAGGGCTCGCGTTAGCTCTCCTCAAGTTCATCGATAAGATGAGGCGACCATGGAAGGTCTATCACCCGCCAAGAGTGAAACCACATGGGGTGAGCAACTGCAATGAAGTATACGTCTCATCACACAGAACTTCTGATATGATACACTTATTTCATTACTCATCTTTTACAGGAGCTTATTTATGTCAACTGACCAGGGAAGGCCGCTTTCAATTCTCAAAATGCGGGTTGAGGAACTGCTTACGGAGGTCTGGGGTAACGAGGTGCAACTTGCTCCAAATGCCGCAGATCTTAAGGCCAGTGGTCGCACCCAAGTGTATCGCTTCTCGCTCCTTAAAAAGTCGGTTGATGCCCCGCAGCACGTTATTGTCAAAGCCCTGCATATGACGGAAGGCATATCCGAAGCCTCCAACACAGCTCCAGAAAATGCTTTTCAGCTCTTATTCAATGATTGGGCCGGATTACAGTTTTTAAGTGAGATCGCACCTCATCTAGCCCTCGCTCCCCGCTTCTATGCTGGGAACAAAGCGCATGGACTCATAGTCATAGAGGATCTGGGAACGGTAAATGGGCTACACCATCTGCTGCTCGCGGATAACCCTAAGGTGGCAGAAGAGGCAGCTGTACAGTATGCAGCTACCATGGGGAAGATGCATGCAGCCACGATTGGGAAGCAAGAGGCTTTCTCCCACATTCGTCAGGAGCTTGGGCCAGTAGATATCCCCGACTATGCCTGGATTTCGTCAGCATTGTGGGAGACCATTCATATGCTCAATGTCGCACCTGCTGCTGGCATCGAGGATGAATTGAAGCTGCTTACTTCCATCATGGAAAATCCAGGGCCATTCTCAGCTTATACGCATGGCGATCCCTGTCCCGATAACATCCTTCTTGGCACATCCGGAAAGTTGTTTGACTTTGAATTCGGAGCGTATCGTCATGCGCTCATTGAAGGCGTCTATGCTCGCATGCCGTTCCCTACCTGCTGGTGCGTCAGCCGACTTCCTACTCACATCATTCATCGGATGGAGGCAAGCTATCGTATGGAACTGGCGAAGGGCTGCCCCGCAGCACATGATGACAAGCTATTTGCGCAGGCCGTTGCTGCTGCCTGCGCCTACTGGACAATCGATGATTGTCGCTTTCTGCATCTTCATCTGAAGCAGGATTGGCAGTGGTCGCCAGGCCTTGCAACGGCTCGGCAGCGTTTCCTGCTGCGCTTCGATGTAGCAAGAGAAGCCATTGAAGCCAGTGAGTACTTGCAAGCTCTCGGCAAGACATTTGAGCGGATTGCTGGCAGGTTGCGTGAGCTCTTGCCTCCCGAAGCAGATCAGATGCCTTATTATCCAGCATTCCGTTAGCAAGTGTCATTGACAGACAAAGAGGCTTCTGGGGCCTACCTTAGACACCTTCTTGAGGAGAGCTAACGCGAGCCTTTCTTTTTCTCCCTCCAATTTACAAGATATCGATGGAAGAAGCCAGATGAAGAGCGGTTTTACCAGGGACCGCGTGGACCGGTGCTCAAGATTGAGGGCAAGTGCTCACGTTTGAGGGCAAAAGCTGCTCACTTTCCGGCTCATGGCCAGGTTTGGTGAATCATGAGGTTATCGGAAGAAAGGCCTCTGCTCTCTGCAGCGTAAACTAATGAGTTTTAGTCTCTTTTATTGAAGGGCTTTCACCAAAGTTGGCCATGAGCCACTTTCCAGGGCATTTACCAACTGTAAGAAGCGAGAAGAATTCATGCCTACTATTCGCTTAGAAACCTACATTGAGGCGCCAGCGGAGCGCTGCTTTGATCTTTCGCTTAATGTTGACGCGCATAGTCACTCTGTAGCCCAGACGCGTGAGCGTCCAATTGCTGGCGTGACGACAGGGGTCATGAAGTTAGGCGATACCGTGACCTGGGAGGCCGTCCATTTCGGCATCAAACAGCATCTAACGTCAAAAATTACGGCCTATGAGCGGCCTCACCGTTTTGTCGATGAGATGCTTCGAGGAGCCTTTCGGGAAATGAAGCATGTTCATGAGTTTGTTCCGCAATCCCCTGGAACGCTCATGATAGATATTTTTACGTTCAGTGCCCCACTGGGCTTCCTTGGGCGTCTGGCTGAAACTCTTTTCCTCACTCGTTATATGAAAAATCTTCTCCTCTCCAGAAACCGCTATTTGAAGTCTGTTGCGGAAGCAGAATAACCCGATGCTGCCGCTTGCCTTGCCGCTGGTGATATGCAGGCGCCAGCATCTGGGGCTGGGTGGGTTATTCAGACGGCTGTATGCTCTCCTATGCACTCGCGGCTGGGATGGGGTTGAGGTTGATAGCGCACAGGTGTGCGTAAGCGCTTATAGCCTGCGACAATAAGATAGGATATGGAGGAGAGTGCGGCAATATAGAAACTGACGGGCCAGTGCCCCACCAGAGCCAGGAGCAATCCCGCCCAGGTAAAGAGCAGCCCCAGGAGAATCGAGAGAAGCAAGGCTATCATAGGCCGATTAGTCAACTGGTGCGCGACCGCGGCAGGTACAATTAAGAGTGCGAAGACCAGCAGGACTCCTACGACCTGCACAGCCTCCGAGACCGTAATGGCGATAAGCAGGAGAAAAACGATGGAGAGCAGGCGTACCGGCACGCCCCGTGCCTGCGCGACATCGGGATCAATCGAGCTAAACATCAGGGGGCGGAAGATGGCCGCCAGAATGATCAGGGCAATGGTGCCCGAGATCAGCGTCACCAGGACATCGCTCGTCGAGACGCTTAAAAGCGAGCCAAAGAGCACACCAACCGTCTGAGTTGCATACTGGGTATACAGGTTCAGAAAGAGCACGCCCAGTCCGAGGGCGAAGGAGAGCACCATCCCGGTCTCGATATCGCGACCGCGCAGGCGCTTATCAAAGATGCCCATCCCGAGGGCTGCCAGGACCGTAAAGAGGAACATACCCGTGAGAGAGCTGAGCCCGAGCAGAGCCGCGCCCGTGGCCCCCGCAAAACCGACATGGGAGAGCGCGTGGCCCGCGAAGGACTGCGAGCGCAGGACCACAAAATAGCCAATAACTGCCGTAATGATGGCGACGGCCGTTCCCGCCAGGAAGGCATTACGCACAAATTCCTGGTTCTGATAGAGCTGAAACAATTGAAGTAGTGCTGACATCTCACTCTCCCCTTAATGTAATGAACCGCTAAACTGCATCTCGGCTGCGTGCTCGTCACTTGTCAACGACTCCTCTAGAGCATCTTCGCGCCCATGTTTCCCTAGCCAGAGCGGCGAGAGCAGGCGTACTGGTAGGTAGACGATGAAGGCCAGGGCCGTGATAAAGAAGCTGACAGGCCACGGCGTCAGAGCCGCCAGGAAGATGGCCAGCCAGGTATAGCCTACGCTCAGGAGACAGGCCAGGAGGATCGCCTTGACAGGCGAATGCACGATGCGGATGGCCGTCGCGGCAGGCCCCACTAGCAAAGTAAAGATCAGGAGGATGCCCACAACTTTGACGGAGATCGAGATGGTGATGGCCACTATAATAAGGAAGAGCACACCCAGCAGGCGTACCGGAACGCCTCGCGTTTGTGCAACTTCAGGATCGAACGAGCTAAAGAGCAGGGGTCTGAAGAGCAGAGCAATGAGTGCCAGGCAGAGCAGGCAGAAGAGGATATTGGTCTGTACATCGAACTGACTAATTCCCAGAATGGTACCAAAGAGAATGCTGTAGGCGCGTTCAGCGTATCCTTTATAGAGTGAGAGGAAGAGGATACCAAGCGCCAGGGCCAGGGTCATAATGACGCCAATGGCCACGTCCCGCTCGCGTAACTCCTTGCCCAGGAGGCCAATTCCGATGCCCGAGCCAACCGTAAAGGCAAGCAGCCCGAAGATGGGATCAATCCCGAGTAAGACGGCTCCTGCGGCCCCCGCGAAACCAATATGAGAGAGTGCGTGGCCTGCAAAGGTCAGACCGCGTACAACCAGGAAATATCCCACAAGCGCAGCTATGATCGCGACGCAGGTTCCAGCCAGGAAGGCATTCTGGATAAAAGCATAGGTGAATATATCAAGCATGGTTTGTAGCAGGCCCTTTCCTTGCCAACCTATCCCCGAAACTGCGCCTTCTGTACCAGCGCACATATAAATTGATACTGTGTATCGTTTGCTACAGCATAGCATAGAGTTCAAAGCGCTGTCAACATAGTGATATCGTGTCTCAACATACCTCTCGCGCTTACGGTGGTCACCAGGGCCGTGAATATGGTGTGTGCTGGTCACACACCATATTCACGGCCCAAATTAAGGGGAATATTTGTCAGAGTGTAACAAAATTGGCTTTCGTGCGACTATATAAATGAGGTGTGTTTCGCGAGGAGATGGCGGGAACTGATACTGTGGGCACTAGCGGTTCTTTGTCTATCTTCTCCATGCCCTCCTTTTTCCCCTTCCTTAGGAACTACTCCTTATCCTTCCTCCACAGCACCCGCGGTGCTCCGCAAAGGATGAGAGTCTGTGGCGACGGCTGGCGAAGTCAACCGTCGCCACAGACTCTCATCCGGCGGTTTTTATAAGCAATGATAGGCAGGAAAGTTGTCCCCAAATCAGACAGTTTACTCCTCTTTTTTGTGCTATAGTGGGGATACAGCATTTATTGATGAAATTCAGGAGGGTGAGGTGGAGCAAGAGATCCTCGCTATTTACGACGAACAGAGGCAACCCCTGGGGACACTGCCGCGGGCCGTGGTCCATCAGCAGGGACACTGGCATGAGACTTTCCATTGCTGGTTTTTTCGCCAGGAGGGCGCGCACACGTATCTTCTCTTTCAGCGGCGGGCAGCCTCAAAGAAAGATTTTCCCCTCAAACTCGATATTACGGCCGCGGGTCACTTGCTCGCGGGCGAGACGGTCAGGGATGGGGTTCGCGAGGTTGAGGAGGAAGTGGGGATAACGGTTGCTTACCATGAGTTGCTCCCTGTTGGAGTCATCCCAAGCACGATTGAAATTGATCAGTTTATTGATCGCGAGTTTTGCCATGTCTACCTGTATCATTACCAGGCACCAACTCCACGTTTTCTTCTGCAACAGGAAGAAGTTGCGGACATGATCGCGGTAGAATCCACACAGCTCGAAGCTCTCTTCCAGGGGAATACCAGTGCGATTGAGGGGCGAAGTTGTCTCTACTCATTTACTGAAGGGCCGGTCGTCAAGATAGAGACACAAGATCTCTGCCCCTATTCGCCAACATACGCAAAGCAATTGATGCAAGCGCTTCATCGCTATACAGGCTGCTAGATGCGAAACCTCTTGCCACGGATGTTCGTGCTATTGCTATTGCATTGCAGGATCCTTAGACGGATCGAAGAAATAGTCCGTTAGCTCAGCAGTCGCTTCCCGCATCCAGCCTGGATCAGCAAGAAGAGTATAACAAGGAAAAGCGAAATATGTCAAGTATTATTGCACTAGGGGAGGTGAGGCGTGGCAGAGGAGGACGGCTCCCCTCTTTCTACCGGAGATCCATGGTGGATAGGGATGGCATGGAAGAGCTAACATGTTCCAGGTGCCACACAGAAACGAATACGAGGAAATAATGGGCAGTTCAGATGCTTCTCAAGCACGCAATATACACCAATATCCGCAGCATTCTCAAGAGAAGTTAGCGCTTCAGGCGGAGATAGAGCCTGCTGTCCAGAGAGCAGAAAGCGGCTCGCCACCCGAGGCAGAGACGATCCAGCAACTAGAGCAGGCCCTGCTCAAAACGCGTAAACGCTTCGATTCCTTTATCAGTGCCGCTGGGCACGAACTACGCACCCCCCTGACCACGATCAAAGGCAATGCCCAGCTTGCTCTGCGACGTCTGGAGAAACTTCGGCGTAAGGTCGGACAACAGGAACAGATCGACGCGTCCACGCTTGGTGCTGATCTCGAACGCCTTCAGCAACCGCTTGACTACATTGTCTACCGCGTAAACGAGCAGGATAAAATGATTAGCGATCTCCTGGATGTCTCACGCGTTCAGTCGGGCAAGATCTCTATCGTCATGCGCCCCTGCAACCTGGTACAGATTGTACAGAATGCGGTTCAGAATACGCATGAGATGGATCGTATAATTGACTTGACAGTGCCAGAGGAGGAATCCCAAATTACCATTCACGCCGACCCTGAACGTGTGGAGCAGGCCCTGAATGCCTTGCTGAGTAACGCGATGAAATACTCCATGCCAGATCGACCGGTCAAAGTGATGCTGACCATAGAAGAGAGAGAGGCTTCGCGCATGGCCCAGGTCCAGGTTCAGGACTATGGCACCGGTATTCCTGCGGATGAACTGGACAATATCTGGGATATCTCCTATCGCGTCAAAGGGATTGAGGTACAGGATGGCTCCTCCGTAGGCCTGGGCCTGGGCCTCTTCCTCTTCCGCGCCCTTATTGAGCGCCAGCAGGGGGCAATAGGGGTACATAGCGTACCAGGCGAGGGATCACTTTTCTGGTTTACCTTGCCCCTGGCCCAGCAGGAAAGCTAAGCCTCCTCTATCAAAGGCCATAACATAAAACAAGGAGAAATCTATGCCGAGAGCGGGCGTTGAACCGTTGCCAATTCCCGGTCATTTTGCTACCAGACCCTTCTGTACCAATCAAGGGCATTTCCTGAACTTTTCTGCTTCAGAAACGGTTGAAATGCTGGCTTCTGCTCAGAGTATCAATGTGCGTGCCAAAGGCCGTTTTTCGATTCAGACTCTGACTCGGAACTCGGCCCTGCTGTATTTCTTTGGCATAAAAGTGTATGAGGGTCTGGATTCGGCTTATAGCACGCCTATCCAGACCCTCGCTTCGTTCAACGCGACCGTCTTATGCGAACAAGGAGTCTTCGCCTTCAAAAAGCAAAAATTTATAGGGAATGGAAATGAGAACTGGGAGGAGGATTCATGGCCGTGCCTGCTTTACCATGCGCGCTATATATTTGAACCTGACCCGCTCTATCCACTAATCGCGAACAATCCCGCAAACCTGCTAGAAGGACAAACGCCAGGCCCGGCCCATTACTATCGTTTGGGAGATCAACAGGAACTTACCAGGAAAGAATTGGTTCAGATGGGTATCTCGCCTATCAACGAACCCTGCTTGGAAAAGTAGTCATCCACAAAAAATTTGTAACACCGCTCCATTACTTGAACGTGTTAGCACAGTGACCGGGACATACAACGATGTGTAATGCAGAGTGGTCATGTGCAAAGGAGAAAACTGCATGTTTTTTCACGTTCAAAAGCTGATCAATGAGATCGTTCCTGACGAGCCTGATCCCGCTGCGGCAAATGCATTGCAGGAAGGTCTGGGCGGGCAATTTGGAGAGATGCGCACGATGATGCAGTACCTCTTCCAGAGCTTTAACTTCCGCGGCAAAGCCAAACCCTACCTCGATTTGATTCAGGGAGTTGGGATAGAGGAAATTAGCCATGTGGAGTTGATCGCGACCACCATCAACCGCCTGGTAGATGGCGCGCCTGGCTACAAGGCAAAAGGGGGCGTGTTCGATGCCGCAACCCAAAACATGCCTGGACAAAATGGTTCCACGCCTTTAAATATGGCTCTGCACCAGGGAAATATTCACCACTTCCTGGTGGCCTCACAGGGAGCGATGCCTATTGATGCCGCGGGCAATCCCTGGTCTGGCTCATATGTCTACAATAGTGGAAATCTCACGCTCGATCTCATCTACAATTTGATGCTGGAGGCAACGGGGCGTTTACAAAAATGCCGTCTCTATGAAATGACCGATAATAAGACGGCACGCTCCACCATCTCTTACCTGATTGTACGCGATCACGCGCATGAGAACGTTTACGCCAAGGCCCTGGAATCGCTGGGTGTCAACTGGGGGAAAGTCCTTCCCATCCCAAACTTCGATGCCACCAAGTTTCCCGAAGTACGCACGCTTATGGAGAAGGGCATTCATAACCAGCAGTATCACTGGCGGCTTGATGGCTCTGAGATGGCCAAAGTCTTTCAGGGGCAGGCACCTTCTGTTACCGGCGGACCACTAGAGGTGCCCGAGAAACCACCTGAAGGTGTCCCTTTTACGCCCGGTCCTGAGCGGCCAGAAGAGTTCTCTCCCGGCCTGACACCTGAGATTATGGAACTGGTTGAGCAAGTGAGTAAGTTGAAGTAAGACAACCTCCCGTCCTTTAGTATATACTAGAGACTATTCTGGCTCTGTTTGATTACAGTGATCGGAATAGTCTCTTTGTGTGAGCGGTTAATCCCAATATACAATTATCAATAGAAGAACTGTCAATATAGAACTATCAGGAAAGGCCTACACCATGTCAGTAGCAGAGAATAAAAAAATGGTGCTTGCGCTCTACAAGGCTTTCAATGAAAAAGACCTGGCAGGGATAGAGCAGGTCTTCGCCGAAAGTTTTGTGGACCACTCAACGCCTGAGCAGACTGTGGGGCCAGAAGGCGTGTGGGCGTATTTTGCAACGTTATATGATACGATTCCTGATTTGCGTATCACTATCGATGACCTGGTCGCCGAGGGCGACAGAGTTGTGATACGCACAAGCTGGCGGGGCACGCATGCCAAGAGCAAGAAAGCGGTGTATCGAAGCATGATCCAGATCTTCCATGTCAGTCAGGGGAAAATTCAGGGGGAATGGAATGAGGGCGGAGATTTGCTCCCAAAAGATTGACATCGGTCATCTTGCAAGGTATACCATAGCAAGAGATCAGTGATATTTATCTGCACTCCAAGGAGGGGGCAATGACCAAACCATTATCCGTGCGTGCTCAAAGTACCGGCACCAGCACGTTTACGATTGACTCTGGCAGCAAGCATCGCATCGTTTTAAGCTCAGTAGAAGACGACCAGGGTCCCAGCCCGATGGAGGCGCTACTCGGGGCGCTGGCTGGCTGCGCTGGCATTGGCATCCTCTCGATTCTGCGCAAGATGCGCCAGGATGTCACTCATTATGAGATTCGCGTCCATGGCGAGCGTGCCGAGCAAGATCCCAAAGTATTTACCGATATTACTGTCGAGCATATCTTTACCGGCACCAATTTGCGCCCGGAGAGCATCCAGCGCGCCATTGAGCTGGATACGACCAACTACTGCGGCGTCAATATCATGCTTGGAAAGAGTGCCGCAATCAAGCACACCTTTCAAATTCACGAACCTGTCCAAAGGGACTAAGGCTTTCTGTCCTCTTGCACAATCCGCAGCGCATCTTTTTCAGGTACAGTACGAGCAGAGAAAACAAAGAACGTACGACTGAAAGGGAGAAACTCGCATGCCACATACACAAACCGCTCTGATTACGGGAGCCTCAAGAGGATTGGGCCTGGCCTTAGCGCGCCAGCTTGCGAAAGAGCAGTGGAACCTGATTATTGATGCGCGTGGAGATGAGGCCCTGGAGGCTGCTCGCCAGGAGCTTGCGCGCGAGACGCAGGTAATCGCTATCGCTGGAGATATCACAGACGCTACACATCGCCAGGCGCTCGCCATCGCGCTACACACAATTGGTTCTCTCGATGTCCTCGTCAACAATGCCAGCATCCTGGGACCCAGCCCTCAACCTCAACTGTTGCAGTATCCACTTGAGACGCTGGAACAGGTCTACCGCACCAATGTCATCGCACCCCTGGCGCTGCTGCAAACGCTCCAGCCTTCTTTACAGCCAGGGGCCAGGATTCTCAATATCACCAGTGATGCCGCTATCGAGAATTACGCGGGCTGGGGTGGCTATGGCTCAAGCAAGGCTGCGTTGGAGCAACTCTCACATATCCTGGCGGCTGAGCAGGAAGCCTGGCGTGTCTACTGGGTCGATCCCGGCGATATGCGCACCCAGATGCACCAGGAGGCCTTCCCAGGCGAGGACATCTCTGATCGCCCGCTGCCAGAGGAGAGCGTCCCGGGCCTGCTTCAACTCATCAAGGGCGACTATCCCAGTGGTCGCTATCAGGCACGTGCCCTGCCAGGGAAGGACGCACACTCATGACCAACTTACCCATCCGGACAGCGTTAGACGCATCGCTTGATTTCGTGCTACCAGCCGAGCTTGAGGCGACCAGGCCGCCTGAGGCTCGCGGCCTGGCGCGCGACGAGGTGCGCCTGATGGTCTCGTGTCGCGCCAATGACCATATTATCCATGACCGCTTCAGTGAGATAGAGCACTTTCTGGAGCCAGGCGACCTGCTCGTCGTCAATACCAGCGGAACGATGAATGCCGCGCTCAGCGCGACCCGCGCAGACGGCACTCCCTTGGAAGTCCACCTCTCGACACATTTGCCCGCCAATCTGTGGATCGTTGAGGTTCGCCTTAAACGGGAAGAGCAAACGTTCCCGTTCTCTGAGATGCAGGCTGGCGAACGGGTGCCGCTGCCAGGAGGAGCCTCGCTGCACCTGCTCACACCATACAGCGCAGGAGAAGGGAGGCTCCAACCAGCCAGGCAACGGCTCTGGATCGCGACCCTTGAGCTTGCTTCACCACTTCAGGAGTATCTCGCGCACTATGGCTTCCCCATTCGCTATAACTATGTGCCCGAAGCCTGGCCGCTTGAGTACTATCAGACAGTCTACGCGACAGAGTATGGAAGTGCCGAGATGCCCTCGGCGGGGCGCGCCTTTACGCCTGAACTCATCGCGCGCCTGGTTGCTCACGGAATTCAGATTGTGCCCCTGCTGCTCCATACCGGCGTTTCGAGCCTGGAGGAGCATGAGCCACCATATGAAGAATACTATCGTGTGCCTGTAGAAACCGCCAGGTCTATAAATGCTGCTCACGCTAACCATAAACGCGTCGTCGCGGTGGGCACAACGGTTGTACGCGCTTTGGAGACTGTCACGGACGTGGATGGTGTCACGCATCCGGGGGAGGGATGGACACGCCTGGTGATCACGCCACAGCGTGGCCTGCGAGCAGTCAACGCCTTGCTTACAGGTCTGCATGAGCCTCGTGCCTCTCACTTGCTTATGCTCGAAGCGCTGGCCGGTCGTGAGCATTTGCGGAAGACCTATGCCGCAGCGTTGCAAGAGCAATACCTCTGGCATGAGTTTGGCGACCTGCATCTCCTGCTGCCATAAGGCGGCGGGAGAGGAGTCCCACACTGTCGGGGGACGACATGGCGGGAGGGCTTTTTGGCTTCTCGATGCTCGGTAAAATGAAAAGAAAGTGGCATGCTAGCTACTGACACGATCACATCAGTTTCCGAGGAATCGAGGTACACGCAATGAAACGACAACCTCAATATATGCCAGGCGGAAATGTTCCACCTTCCTTCGCGGCGCAGCATCCCGCGACACGCCTGCCCGCTTTCTACGCCCGGGCCGTCACGACGCCGCAGCCACGTGTCTTTGCCCGGGCCGCCGAGTATGCGCGCTGGAGCCTGGTCTGGATCCAGCTCGTCTTGCTGCTGATTATTCCTGCGGCGCTGGGCCTGTTGCGTAGTGTGCTCAGAGATACCTCCAGTGGGATCGATACACGTTCAAACGTCTTCTTTGGCTTTATGGATGTCCTGACCGTGGGCGCGACCATCGCGGCCTTTGGCCTCAAGGTCGTCTTTGTGCCACTCCTGTTCTTTGTGGGCGCGGCCCTGCAATACCTGTTGGCGCGGGCCTTTGGTGGACATGGGCGCTTCGTCTCTCACTGCTTCGATATGCTGCTCTACCAGGTCCCGCTGGCATTTATTGGCGCGCTCATTATCACTGTCTTTGTGGCACTGCACTTCTCAACGCTTTTCTTTGCGCCCATTATCAGTGTCGCGCTCTTCTTCTATGGCATCTTTGTTAACACCTCGGTTGTCATGGGTGTCCACGGGCTGAGCCGCGAGAAGTCAATCATAACTGTGGCTATTCCCTACATCCTTGGCGTCATGGCGGTTTGTGGCCTCCTCGCCGTGCTCGCGCACTCTATCGCGAATATGCTACACATGGCACATTAAAATTTAGGATGTAAGGACCTCGTCCTACAGGCCAATGCAAACACTATAACGATGAGATCAAAACACGAATCCGCTCCTTATAATGTATAGGTTATATAGAGACCGGATAAAAAGCCATAAAGGAGTTACAGAGGAGCCGCTCACATACGGCTGTTCAGGCCATGGCTTCGGCCTGTGCCTGGACGCAGGTCAGGGCGGTCTGAATAAAGAGCTTGGCTCCTGGTGGCGCTGCATCCTGCGACTTGACCGCGAGACCGATCCGCAGATCCTGAGGAGGATTGAGTGAAAGGGCAACAACGCCCTCAAGCTTACTAGGGAGAAGCTTACGTGGCATCAAGGTAATGCCCAGCCCCTCACGGACCATGGCCAGAATCGTCGCGGTATCGCTAGCCTGATAGCGAATTTGTGATTTATACTTGTCTAGCACAAAGCCCGCTCTGCGCATCAGGTTCAGCGAGCATTGAGTCTTCTCCATCACAAAGCCCTCTTCGCGCAGCTCTTCTGGCGTAAGCGTCTTGCGTGTCTGGAGAGGATGTCCAGGCGGAAGTAGCACGCAGAGTTCATCAGTCGTTAGCAACGTTCCATCAATCCCTGGCGCGGGTAGCAACACAAACCCGACGTCGATAACTCCCTGCTCGATCCAGTCCCCCACCTCGTGCATGGGTCCCTCAAAGAGCACCACTTCAATGTCGGGATATGCGACGCGAAAGCGCGTCAGCATGCTAGCCAACAAACGCGGAGGAATCATCGATTCGATACTTCCCAGGCGCACCTTCCCCGCGGCCTCGCCACGCGCTACCTTTGCCTCTTGCTCAATCGCTTCGGCCTGGGCCAGGAGTAGGCGTACATGTGGAAGGATCTTTTCTCCAACATGAGAGAGCGAGACAACGCCCTTACGATTGCGCTCCAGCAGCGTCACGCCCAGCTCGCTTTCAAGCGCCGAGAGCGCGTGACTTACCGCCGATTGTGTCAGGTTTATGGTATAGGCCGCCTCCGTGAAACTGCCCGTTTCGGCCAGGGCCACAAAACTTTGGAGCTGTGAGAAGTTCATATGTATGTCCTTCATAAGTTTATGATAAATATGATTTGCGCTCATTATACAAAATCAAGTATACTGCTGACAAGCAAGTGATGAATAATCAATCCGCTTCACCATCTGGGATGACGTGGTGTGCTGGAAGTGTGGGAGTTGGTGCGTGCGCACCAACTCCCACACTTCCAGCACACCACGGGTGAGAGATTGAAAATAAACTATTGGAGCTATGATGGCTGAAAACATTTTATCCATACAACCTGATGAACAGAATAATATACTCTCTACTACTGATGCTCAAGTGGATACGCAGAAACAGGGAGAGAAGCCCTCAGCACGCATTCGGGCACGTCATGTCTTGATTCTAGGTGGGCTGGGAGCGCTGGGGCCGCTGGCGAATGATATGTATGTCCCCTCGCTTCCGACCTTAAGCCACGATTTGGCGGCGACGACCTCGCAGGCACAGTTGACCCTGAGCGCCTTTATTCTTGGCCTGGCCCTGGGACAGATAGTCGCGGGACCGATCAGCGATGCCCGGGGCAGGCGCTGGCCCTTGCTTATCGGCATCGCAGTCTATGTGCTTACATCGCTACTCTGTGCCATTGCCCCTTCCATGGCGATCCTCATTCCCCTGCGCTTTATCCAGGGTGTAGCGGGCGCGGCTGGGGTGGCGCTGGCCCTGGCGATGGTCAGCGATCTGTACAGCGGAATCGCCCAGGCGCGTTTCTTCTCCCTGCTGATGCAGGTCAACGGCCTGGCTCCGATGCTCGCGCCGCTGCTTGGTGGACAACTGCTTAGAGTGACCTCCTGGCATAGCATTTTCGTCACCCTCGCGCTCGCCGCTGTGTTGTTATTCGCCGCCTCGGCGCTTGGACTTGGAGAGACACTGCCTGTCAGCCAGCGCCAGCGTGGGGGTATTACAACAACCCTGAGTGCCTTCCGTGAACTACTGCTGGACCGGCGCTTCGTAGGCTACGCCCTCTCCTGTGGCTTTGCCTTTACCGCCTGCATCATCTACATCTCTGTCTCGCCGTTTGTTTTACAGAACATCTATGGCATCTCGCCCCAGTTGTTGGGCATCATCTTCGGCATTAATGCTCTGGGTATCGTCATCATGGCCCAGGTCAATGCCAGGCTAGTTGGCCGTGTTTCCTCACAACATCTTCTGAGCTATGGCTACGCCATGATCGCCCTTGGTGGTGTGGCCCTGCTCGTGGTTGTCCTGAGCGGCATCGGGCTTATCGGCATCCTGCCAGCCTTTTTTATCCTGACCTCCAGCCTTGGTCTCATCATGCCGAACGCGACAACGCTGGCGATGGCAAATACACGAGCGGCTGGAAGTGCCGCCGCCCTGCTGGGTGTCTTGCAACTGGCGATTGGCGCGGTCGTCGCTCCCCTGGTTGGCCTCGGCGGCAGCGCGAGTGCGCTCCCGATGGCTGCCTCTATCGCGGCCTTCGCCCTGGCGACCCTGCTCACCTTCATTCTCCTATGCCGCCCTGCGCGGGCATAATAATTGTTGTCAACAATAAGGCGGAGCGAGAGCATCATTTAAACTATTCGCAAAGATATACCGCACTCCGACAAGTTATAAGGCCCAGGTAGCTGCGTACGCCAGTAGCAGGCCTGCTACTGGCGTACGCAGCTACCTGGGCTGGTGTGATAATTCTTGCCCTGCCTTATACTGCGAGGAGAGAGGGAAGAGTTGAGAGTCAGCCTCCAGAGCATACATTAGAAATGACCAAGCATCATGAAGAAGGGAATAAGTCAGCTCTACCTTAGCCTCTAGCGATGTGTTGTTGTACATGAGTTACCTGTACATATACATCGGCCTCTACCCCCTCTGGCAGCGCAATGGTCAGACGTTTCAGTACCCGCGTTTTATGGTTAGCCTGACTCTGCCCTTCCAGGTGTTCCAGGCAAAATTTCAATCCCTGGGGCTGTTTGATGGACAGGCGCAGATTATGGTGTTGGCCGTGGAGGATGGCAATGGCTCCGTCGACTTCGCAATCCAGCCAGGTAATAAAGGCTTCTTCCACCTGGTGGCTTCCCTGAGCAAACTGAAAATGGTCGTGTAGCCAGACACTACCCGCCCCGGCTCCTCGCGTGATCAAGCACAGTTCGCGGCGGGCGCTAAGCAGATCTGGGCAGGGGTAGGCCGCGGCAAATTCGAGCACGATCCGTTTTTCTCCATCCGAGTCGCTGGCGTCTACGCTTCCCTGGAACGCACCGGAGAAAGCAAGGCCAGTGCCCTGCAACAGGCCATCGATGCGTGGGACGCTGTGCCCGTAGGAATTGGCGAAAATGTTCTCGTAGCGGCGCGGCCCGAAGTAGTCCCGTGAATAGAGTCCCCGGCCGGGGTCTGTCAGCAGATTTTCGCCGGCGACGTGCAGAAGGAAGCTGCCCACATCATTGTGATTGTGCTCTTCGTCGTTGTGCCCCGCTTTGACGCTCAACACGACTGGCGCCCCCTGCTCAGTTTGCGTTACCAGCCGCGCGGTCCCACCCGCTGGCAGTTGAGTGTCCTCTGGTGGAACGCTTGCAGGCTGGCTACCGTCCCACCAGAGGATATCACGCAGCATCATGGGCAGGCGCCAATTGTTGTCCGGGTCTTCTGGCTGGGTAAGCAGATTGAGTAGAGTTAACTCGCCAGTACGCAGCGCCAGGCGCGTGAGGATGCCAGGATGAAAGCCAACATGTTCATCGCAATCGGCGAAGCTGGCAAAGTTGGCGCCAGAGAGTTGCATTTTCGCGGGAAAGGCCGCGATCAGCTTCAACTTCTCGCCCGCGAGCAGATCGATCTGGCCAGCACTACACGCGTACAAAAGCTCTGAGAGAGCCACAACGTTGAACAGGCCGTAATGCCAGTAGGCTACCCCCTCGCTTGAGCTACCATCTTCTGCGAAAGCCGTTTCCACAAAGGTGTGCAGCCCGGTGAAGGCAATTTCCAGGGCGCGCTGTATTCGCGCCGGCTCCGGCTCCAGTAGAAGGAAGGTTGCCGCGACCGAACTATTGCAAACGCCATTCCAGTTGCTCGCCCCCTGATACCAGGTATGCAGGTGAAAGAAACGCAGATACGGTTCGAAAATTCTGTGCTCAATCTCCGAGCGGACCCGCTGGCGCACCTCCTCATTAAGAGTCTCGCCGAACAGGAGGAGAGTTTCGGCCAGCAAATAGCCCGTTTCGGCGGCAAAGAGATCGATCAGATCTCGCTCATGGGCCGGAAGCACCCAGTTGCTCTCCTCACAGATGCTCCAGATATAATCCTGTACAACCTCGCGTAAAGCTGTCTGGCCGAGGAACAGGCGCAGCGCGGCGGCGGAGAGGCGTGCTCGCTTGAGAAAATACGCGGTCTCGTAGCGGCTGCGCTCCCCGCTCTCACGAAATAGGCGATACGCTGTATAGGTGGTCTGCGGGATTGTCCCGATCCCGGCCAGCAGGGACTCCGTCTGCTGGAGCACACGCTGGGTTTGCGGCGCATGCTCCAACCGCTGCCGCGCTGAACGCGCCTCCTCCAATTCAGGGAAAGCCAGATCCCGCGTGGGTAGCAGTTGTTGCAGTTGTTGTAGTGTCACACCGAAAATGGATGATAAAGAAGATGCCATGTGCCCTTGCCTTTCCAATCATCTACCTGAACGGTTCCAGGAAGCCCTTATATCTGGATCTCTAGAAACGCATCCTGCTCATTCCATACGGTTGATGTTCGCAGTTCTGTACAGAGCTTCTGCATTGTCGCCACCACGATCTCCCTCTCTTGATCCCAGGCCCGCCGCGCTTGAAAATCTTGAATCACCGTAGGATAGAGCCGTAGCCCCCTGATCCTCTGATCCTCTACCTCCACCAGGAAAATGAAGCTAAGATCGTTGCGCTCAATACGATCAACCGCGTAATCATCGATAAAGTCACCAGCGCAATACAGAATTGGTCTCTCTTTGTACAGCTCGATTCCGCGTACTACATGACCGGAATGGCCAAAAACAATGTCAGCTCCCTGCTCGATCAAAGCATGCGCAAAGGGGACCTGCTCCGCTGGAGGGGTATAGCCCCAATTTGGTCCCCAATGAGCCGATACGATCAGCAGGTCCACCTTCTCTTTCGCCTTCCTGACGATCTCCAAAAGTTCTCCGGCCCGCTCATCCTTCAAGTCAATAGGCACATACCACACTCCGGGCAGTTCTTCAGTTGCCTCCCATTCTGGCTGGTTATCCGTCAACGCGATCAGCCCCAACCTTTTCCCCTGTGCTTCCCACAGCGCCACTTCGGCGGCCTCAGCCTTCTTTCGACCAGCCCCCGCGGTGTACATGCCAGCAGCACGCACCACTTCAAGCGTCTCTAACAGTCCTTCGTAATGAAAATCAAGGGCATGATTATTGGCAAGCGACACAGCAGTCATATGAGCCGCCTTGAGGACATCTACATTTTTTGCATCCGAGCGAAAGTGAAATACTTTGGGGGTCGCTCTCCAGAACGATCCATGGTCCGCCAGGGCACATTCGAGGTTGCAGATACACACATCTGCCTGCTGGAAAAGAGATAATGTATCCCCCCACGGATAGGTTGGAGGCTCTTCCATTAAAATCTGATTTATGAGCCGCCCCAGCATCACATCGCCAACAAAGAGAAGCCGCATATGCCTTCTCCTTCCTCGCCATGAACCATTCAATCTGCCTTGACTCTCACTGCCTTCTCTCCCTTGAATTATATATCTTGCTGTAGATAAGTGTATTTAAAACTCCCTCTTTCAAGTTTCTTCACTCCACAAAGATGGGCCATGATCAGAATTACTTGCGCATGGCATTTACTAATGAAATGGGTGGTCAGTTCTCTCAAAAAGAGAACTGACCACCCATTTCATTAGTACGTTTATACCCCGCTCCTCTTGTATGTCTATTTCTGAATTTGTTGGGTTTGTGTGGCATGGACGATCGTGACTTCGCTGGCCGGGATCCAAGCCTGGCGATGGGAGAAGTTGATCTCATACCACAGGGTAGTGGAGTTATCCTGTGCGATGGTATATCCCGAGTCGAAAATCGCCCCATTGGGGACGCCACCCAGAATATGGCCGGGAATGGGATTGCCATAGACGAAGACTTGAGAGACCCCACTCTCGTTGATGCTCACCAGCGTGCCCGTTCCCTCGGTGACATTAGCTCCCGGAGGAACCGCCAGCCAGACCAGTTTTCCGTCCTGGAACTGGCTGGAGGGATTCAAGTGAACCTGATCATCTTCGCCATACCAGATCTCGTATAGCGTATCTCCTGTTCCCGCCGGATCCTTGACCTTAGCCAGGTAGGCATAACTGATATCTGTCTCGATATTGTTCGTCTCGTCGGTAATGTCGGTGGGGTCGCTATACTGCGGGATGCGCCCCGAGGCGGTGCTGGGACCATTGTAGAGATAGTAGAAGTTGAAGTCGGCAGGCGATTCCACTCCGCCTTTCTCCAGATGATTTTTCGTGTGCAGCTCGATGGTTCCCTTCGTGAGTGTCTCCTGCGGATAGGGGATGCCCTGCTGATGGATCAGCCCCAAGTAGTAGTCCCACATCCAGTATGGACCTGGATCAACGTGGTTAGGACCGTACGGATACAACGGAGGTGGCACCGTGCCATGCGCCACGATATCATTGCGAGACAGTGGCAAATGGTACTTGGTGAGCAAATAGGCCACCAGCTTGGCCGAACCCAGGTACTGGGCCGCGTTGTACCACTGGAATCCGGTCGCATCGAAGCCCACGTGTTCGATACCGACCGAATGCTGATTATACCAGTAGTTGCCACAATTATACGTAAAATCCGCATCATGGACTACCTGATAAACCGTGCCATCCGAGTCCACAATATAGTTGGCGGCGGAACCAGGGGCAGTTTGAGGATCGGTGTTCTGGAAAACATTGAGAGCGTCCTGCAAGGAGCCTTCTGTGTCATGGATGACCACGTAGTCCACTGGCAGCGGGTAGCCCGCATCAGTGCGCTCCTCGTAGTTGCAGGGCGGGTAGACAGTTTGGGATAGCGTGCAGTCGAAGGTGTTGGGATCCAGAATGCAATTGACCGCGGCAGAATAGTCGCCGGTGGGCGTATTGCTGCATCCGGCGGGCAATGTGCTGGTTCCCTGGACTGCCGCAGCCGTAGCCTTATTGGGCTTGACCGCCTGAGCCGCCAGGGTTACCATCTCTCCGGTGTCGCTCTGGGTATTGAAGCCGGTGCCCAGAATCTGGTAGAGCGCATCGGCATACATCAGCGCAGTCGAGCGCACAGTGGCGTGGCTGTACGCGGCAACCGCACCATACCAGCCGGAGAGATTGGCGGGCAGGGTATGACTGGCAGAGAGCCGTAGGGCCTCGGCCCGCAGGACTGTTGCGCCGCCGCGGATATTGGTGACGATGTCGGTCTTGAGCTGAGCTGCATTGACGTGCAACAGGCTAGCGGCCTGGTCGAGAGTATCGGTGTGCTTGTTTTTGACCAGGTGCATGCAGCCAAAGCCGTTGTCGATGCTGGGAGAGCCGTGGTGCATGCTCAGGCGTCCCTCCATGTAGCAGAGGGCTTTGAGCAGGGGGGCGGGCACGCCGAATTCGCTGCTGGCCTGTTCGAAGGCCGAGCCGATTGCGCCGCTGCTGACCGTTTGTGCTCTGGCTGGGGAAGGTTCTCCCAGGAGCCCCACGAGCAGTACAAGCAGGGTAAACAAGGCTGGGAGCGAGAGGCGAGCGAAAGCTATGCGTCGATGCATCATAGTTAAGTACTACCTCCATGCAATACATGTTTCACAAAAGATGCGAGCGAGCAGAGGGTCGGGGAAAACCAGTGATGATAGGGTCTGATTTGGATCCATCGCCACCAATATTAAGAATAACATATTGACCAGCTTTAGCGGAGGGAATCTGTAGAAGTTGAGAATGCATTGGAGTAGAAGTGGTGCTGTTTTGGAGTGGCAAGGGAGCAGGGGGAAAGGTGCTGTTGTTCCTATGAGAGAGAGGAACCAACTCGTCGGGACAAAAACAACAAGCCTCTTTCTGGTCACGCTCGCGATATCGCTTCACCTGGCTTCCCCACCCTTCTTTGAGGGCTATAATTCGGTTTGCCAACAGTATCACTTTGCGTGAATCGAAAGAGTCCAAAATGAGGGGCATCCGGCACATCGCTTTGGGTGGGCTGGTATAGTGAAAGTACATGCAGGTGAGAGACCTGCGCTATTCAGGCGCCAGAGAAGGCATTCTGTGCCTGGCCTCTGGCATCTAACTTTCGTGCTCTAACAGCAGCACACACACTCAATGAAATGCCACTACTATCCGTAGAACCGCAAGAGGACAAGGACCATGAAGAAACGACCACTGAACCTCGCCTTAGAGACCAGTGAGGTGCCTCAACCTATGGCAGACGGACTTGGCGCAACCGACCCGGGTCCGCGCAATGTCTTGCTAGACCTCCAGAATCCTGATTTGCTGACTCCGCCTCATACTGACGCTGGCACGATTCCTAATCTGAAGTTCTCGTTTTCCAATGCGCATAATCGGCTCTCTGAGGGAGGCTGGGCACGCGAGGTGACGGTGCGGGAATTGCCCGTCTCGACCACGATGGCAGGCGTGAATATGCGCTTGACCGCAGGTGCGGTGCGAGAGTTACATTGGCACAAGGAATCCGAATGGGCTCTCATGCTCAATGGTCGCGCCCGCCTGACGGCGATGGATCAGGATGGGCACAACTTCATCGAGGATGTCAGCGAAGGAGACCTCTGGTTCTTTCCTGCTGGCATTCCGCACTCGATCCAGGGTCTGAAGGAAGGCTGCGAATTCCTGTTAGTGTTCGATAACGGCAGCTTCTCCGAGAATGAGACCTTCCTGATCACCGACTGGTTCGCACACACACCCAAAGAGATCCTGGCAAAGAACTTCAGTGTGGCAGAAAGCAATTTTGCCAGCATCCCAGCGCATGAGCGCTATATCTTTCAGAGTGATGTACCTGGCGAGTTATCTGCCGATCAGGTCTCTGCCCCCAATGGCACCGTGCCACAGAGCTTCGTCTATCGGTTGATGGAGCAGGAGCCGATTCACAGCAGGGGTGGGATGGTACGCATCGTTGACTCGACCAACTTTCCTGCCTCAACGACGATTGCTGCGGCCCTGGTGGAAGTTGAACCGGGCGGGTTACGGGAGTTGCACTGGCACCCCAATAATGATGAATGGCAGTATTACATCGAAGGCCAGGGACGTATGACTGTGTTTGCGTCCGGGGGCAAGGCTCGCACATTCGACTACCACGCTGGGGACGTGGGCTATGTTCCATTTGCCATGGGGCACTATATTGAGAATACGGGCGAAACGCCGCTGCGCTTCCTGGAGATGTTCAAGAGTAATCGTTTTGCTGACGTGTCGCTGAACCAGTGGATGGCGTTGACCACCCCTGCCCTGGTGCAGGACCATCTGCATCTCAACCAGACGGTCATGGATGCGCTGCATAAGCAGAAGCAACCAGTGGTCATTTGAGGCGCACAGATGTAGAGGGCGTAAACTCGAAAGAGAGTATTCCACAAAAGCATGATATAGGCGCTACTTAAAACAGGAGCAGCTGCTAGCCTTTGTAGCGTACACGCTTTTCATAGCGCCGTTGGAGTGAAAGGTTACGCTCGATCCCCCCTTCAATATTGTCTGAAACAAAGGCCGGAACATCTTTGCCACGCGATTGCAATACGTTGACTATTTCGCTATTCAAAAGCTGAGCAACCAGAACACCTATCAACGACGAGGCCGAACAGATCTGCTCAGATGAAGGCAACGCCAGCAGCGTATCGCCACAACTCGTACGATTATCGATCACAATGTCAGCAAGTTCATAGAGCTTCTGACCGCCAGGATGGCGTGAAGGGGTCTCCCTTGTATGCTTCAGCGATGTGAGGACAATGAGCTGGTGCTGGCGCTGTTTTATCTGAAGAGCATATTCAACAACAGCGGCATTAACCCCCGATTGCGAGGCAATCAAAAAGACATCGTGCGGTTCGATCCGGTGGTAGGAGAGTAATGCAGCTCCCGCCGTCAGGTCACGCTCACATTCCAGACTACGAACATGTTTCAATGACCAGTCACCATAAAGTGCGAGATCTTCAAAATCGACGCGATTAATCGGCGCGAGACCACCGGCACGATGGACCAATTCGGCAGCGAAGGCGCGTGAGTGCCCTGATCCAAAGGTGTGAATGACGCCTCCATATTCAATGCATTCGGCACAGACCTGCGCCGCTTGCTGAATGGCTTCGGTCTGTGTTGTGAGAAGTTCTTCCTGTATGTGGAGGAGTTGTAGCCAGCACGCTTGTAGCGAAACAGATTGATCGTGATGTTCGTTCATATTTTTCCTTTTTTACAACACAACCCTTTTATGACGCGACGGTCGGCTCCTGCATACCTTCCTGCATAGAGGCCCTGGACATATTGGGGGTATTGTGGGCAAAGCCGATATTGCCACGGTGATCCACCATGATCAGGCCGCCAGTTCCACTGGCCCTGGCGCCTAGCACTTTGATCGCAGCCTCGGCTGCCTCCTGAGCATTCATACCACCAGCTACAAAATCACTGGCACGTTTGGCGATGAGCAGACGGATGAAATCCTCACCATAGCCGGTACAGGAGACGGCGGCATCTTCGTCGGCGTAGTAGCCGCAGCCGACCAGCGGTGAATCGCCGACGCGTCCGGGATATTTGTTGAAGATGCCACCAGTTGAGGTGGCGGCGGCTAAATGCCCCTGGCTGTCGATGGCGACCGCGCCGACCGTGCCATGCTTCTCCCCTTCCTGGAGCTTGCCCTCGTCGAGCGCCTTACGTGCCGCTTTCCAGCGTTCGTGCTGGTCCTCGGTGAGCAGGTCTTTTAGCTCACACAGAGGGATGCCCCTTTCCTGCGCAAATTGTTGTGCCCCTTTGCCGACTAGCAATACATGCGGGCTTTCCAGCACCTGGCGCGCCAGTGAAATGGGATTTTTGATCAGCTCGACGCCCGCGATTGACCCAACCTGCAAGGTGTGTCCTTCCATCATGCCGGCGTCCATTTCGATCTTGCCGTCCAGGGAGAGGTAGGAACCGGTGCCCGCGTCGTAGAGCGGGTTATCTTCCAGAGATCTCACAGCGGCTTCGACGGCTGCGAGCGCGGTCCCGCCGCTCTGTAGCACGTTCCAGCCAATGGCGGAGGCTTCTTTGCAGCCCTTGCGCGCGCCCTCTATTCTTTCAGGAGCAATGGTTCCCGCTCCTCCGTGAACAATGATAGCGATAGGCATAAATAATGTGTACTCCTGTGTTTGATATGGTTGGGTCCATTGTATCATGCAACCTGGCTGTATTGCTAAACGGGGCGCGCCGCCCTTATGAAGCCGGCCACCCCTTGCGGGTGGCCGGCTTCATAAGGGCAGCCTTTGTCGCAGCGTATGCACTAATGGCGGGCAGGTGCATTTTTGTAACCATCGAACTGACGTTGATGATCAGACCTCCGCCGTTTTGACGCATCTTTGGGATTATAGCCTGCATCGCCTCTACAGGGCCAAGCACATTGAGCTCAAAAATCTGGCGAAACTGATCAATATCTACATCAGCCACGTTGCCAAGCACAGTTTGTCCCGCATTATTGATGAGGATATCAATGCGTCCATACTGCTGAAAAACGCTGTCCACCAGAGCCTCAATCGCATCCTTATTGCGCATATCGGTGGGAACCGCGATAGCCTCACGATGTTGCTCATGAAGCTCATTGACAATGGTAGTAAGGGTATCGGTAGAACGTGCCGCAAGTGCGACCTTTGCTCCGGCCTCCGCAAAGAGACGTGTGGTAGCCAGACCAATGCCTCCGGATGCACCTGTAATGATAGCGACTTTATCCTGAATATCCATAAGAAGAAATCCCCTTTCTCTTGAATAAAAAGTTTGTCCGATAGGAGTTCCCTAAGCTATTAGCCTTGTGGGGCGAAGCCGCTAAGCTTCCCCCTATATCCGAGACACCGTCGCGGGACGTCTAACGCCTCGCCAAGGGCTCCGATAGCCTCGGAGGTTGTCCGCGACCGAATCGATCAGAAATCGCGACTGCGCTTCTGAGGGCTTCACCTCGACTCAATTCGACCCAGTGGATTGGGACTCTCCATCAAAGCCGTGCGCGCTGCGGGCCAGGCGGAGTCTTCGGGGTAGAGCGCGGTGCGCAGGTAGGCCCAGGTGAGCCGCTGGACCGCAGCCAGTCGCTCGGGGTTCTCGTCGGTCGTCTCAGCCGCGTCGTACCCAGCAATCCCGCCAAGCCCATGTTCTGCGCCAAACAACGTAAGCAAGCACTTGGGGCCGGGACTCAGAAAGTACGGATCAGCATGCCAGTCCGCACCACGGACCGTCAGATGGGGCGAGACATCTTTATCGCCCGCGACCACGAGGGCTGGCGTCGTCATCTCAGCAAAGCTGGTGTTCAGGAAGAATGAATAATGCTCTGCCGCGAATGCGCTGAGATCAGCACCGCCCTTGCCAGGCGCAGCAAGCAGCACACCCGCTTTGATCCGGGAATCGGCCATATTCACTTCCGTTCCGTCTTTGGGATCGATAAGCCGCGCGCCCAACAGCATACTTGTCGTATACCCGCCCAATGAATGCCCGGCTGCGGCGATCCGGCTTCGGTCCAGGCGCCCGCTGAGCTCCGGCACGGAAGCCTCGATAAGATCAAGCTGGTCGAGGATGCGCTTCATGTCCTCTACACGGGACCGCCAGAACAAGGGGCCTCCGGGAGCATCTCTAAGGCCGAGCACCCTTGAGTCCAGATGGGTGGGCTGGATCACGACGAAGCCGTGAGCAGCCCAGAAATTGGCAAGCGGGCCGTAGCCGTTCAACGAGGAAAGGTACCACGAGTTTCCGTGGCCGTGCGAGAAGAGGATGATGGGTAGATCGCGCCCGGTCACAGGCGCGGAAACTCGCATCTGCAAATCCATCGCACGCCCCGGAGCTGACAGCACCACTGGACTGACAGAAACGATAGGAGTAGGCGCACTCATGGCCACGGACATTCTCGCCATGTCTGATTCGTTCATAGAAGATCTTCCTCCCAGCTCTTTCGAGTATGGTATAATATTAGCGGATCAGTGTTCCGCTAATATTATACGGAACATCGTTCCGTTTCGTCAAGTGATTGTTTGATGGAGGGAAGAAAGCGATGACAACCAACGACGAGGGAGCGAGGCAACCAGCCCGAAAGATTCGTGCCGACGCGCAGCGCAACGAGCAGGCGTTGCTGGCCGCCGCCGCATCCGTGTTCGTCACGTCCGGTGTCGAGGCGCCGGTGCGTGACATCGCGGCTGCGGCTGGCGTCGGGATGGGGACGATTTACCGCCACTTCCCGACGCGAGCGGATCTCGTGGTGGCCGTGTACCGCCATCAGGTCGAGGCCTGCGCCGAGGTTGGTCCGGTCCTGCTGGCAAAGAGTGGTTCACCGCACGCAGCCCTCAGTCAGTGGGTCAATCTCTTCGTTGATTTCCTGGTCACGAAGCATGGACTTGCCGCAGTCCTGCAACCCGGCAGCGCAGGCTTCGACGCGCTGCATGCCTACTTCCTTGACCGCCTCGTGCCCGTTTGCGCTCAGTTGCTCGCCGCCGCCGCACAAGCCGGCGAGATCAGCGACGATATGGATGCCTACGAACTAATGCGTGGCATCGGCAATCTCTGCATTGGCGCCGACAACGACCCGCGCTACGATGCCCGCCGCATGGTGAAGCTACTCATCGCGGGACTCCTCCAAGTGCGCTCGACCTGATGCTGCTGATCCAGAGAAGGAGCACTGGCAGTACCTCGAGAAGGTTGATCAACTTCGTGTCCATGTGGGAATTTCGTGGCTCATCTCACGGGATATGCAACGTGTCAATCCCAGCATGAAATAGGTTCTTTTACGGCAAGTATCTTGTTATTTGAAATTGCTCTATCTTCTGTTGTCACCTTACGCTTCTGCTGGATTGTGCTTGTTCGTTGCTGGTAGTGGGATCGTCGAAAGCAGGGCGTGCGTTTCGGCCATGACTCGTGATCTGAAATTCTGGTCACGCACTAGTACTACTTTGGTGGTTTCTAATGAACGAGCTACGTGGGGTACACAAAACCTCACGCTCATGCTCAGCCTTAATTCTTTGCTCCAAGCTCACATCTACAAAACTACCAAAGTAGTACTAGTGTGGATGCGAGCATCAGATGGCCTCCGTCGTCGTAGTAGGTGCCGGTCTGGCCCGCTTCATTCATCAGAATTTTCGTGATGACACGCACGGCTCGTTTCGAGGTGCTCCAGTATTTGATGAATGGAGCAAACATCGAGAGAATATATTTCGTTAAGAAGCGTACAAAGGCGTTGGCTTCGCGCCCAAGATTTGAGGCTGGCATGAAGCCTGGCTCAACCGCGTTGATGTGGAGCCGTGGATTTTCGCGGGCAAACTCTATCGCTGCGGCGAGGATACATTGCTTGGACGTCGCGTAGGCGTCTGCCCCAGCATCGCAGAGCCACCTGGTTTCCACTCGCCGCGCGCCGCACGCTCGCAGGATCAGCTAGGTCGCACACGACCGACACCGCGTGCCGGCCTTTTCTTTCAATGATCTTCTGCATCTCGTCGAGCTTTCGACGGTCGCGCCCGACCAGTACGACCGTGCCGTGCTTGGCCAGCTCGATTGCCGTGGCGCGACCTATACCGGAGGTCGGGCCAGTCATGATGTAGGCTTTGCGCTCTAATGGATTTTCCAGAACAGTCTTCGACATCGTTTTCCTCCATCAAGTTATTAGCTAGACCGCTTTCAGCAGCCCAAGCTCCAATAGACTCCGGGCCTTGGCGAGAACTGCGTCCCTCGGGCTCCTCGGCACCCAGCAAGCGACACGCCTTTTCATTGGATGTGTTCTTGTGTTTGCCAAGTTCTGGCAACACCCCTTTGACCGCGGGATCAAACAGCGCGACCATGCGTATAAGCCAGTTGGGCAAGGGGCGGGTCGGAACCTTGCGGGCGGCATCGAAAATGTCGGTGATAAATTCAAAAAGGGGTACAGGCTCTTGACAATGTCTTGTCAGAACAGTATCATAGCAATATGACGTTAACGTTAACTTTGAGGGAGAGCGATGAACGAGCGTATGCGGATCGGCGATTTGACCGAACGGGCAGGGGTAACTCCGCGCACAGTGCGTTATTACGAGAGCATTGGGCTGCTTCCCCCGGGCGAGCGCGAGGGGCATGGTCAGCACTACTATACCGAAGAGACGCTGGCCCGCCTGCGCAAAATTGACCAGCTCAAGAAGCTTGGGCTGAGCCTGGAAGAGATACGCGACGTGATCGATCTCTACTTCACTGATCGAAGTGGGGTACAGCCAAAGCAGAAGGTTCTCGCTATCCTGCGCCAACATCTCGCCGAGGTGGACCAGAAGGTCGGCGCGCTTCAGCAATTTCGCGCTGACCTTCTGGTCCATATCGCGCGTTTCGAGAACTGGCTTGAGGAACGGGAAAATCTCTAGTTTTTTTTGTCCAAAACATGACGTTAACGTCATGTTTTACGTGACCATCTTATACAAAAGGAGTGGAAAAATGAGCGAAACGATTGGGTTCATTGGACTGGGCCGGTTAGGTTTGCCAATGGCGACCAATCTGCTGCAAGCGGGATATGCGTTGCGCGTGTACAACCGCACCGCGAGCAAAGCGGAACCGCTGGTGGCTCAGGGCGCGCAACTGGTGGAGCGACCGGCTGACGTGGCGACGAGCGGAGGAATTGTCGCGACCATTGTGTGGGATGACGCGGCTCTGGAAAGCATTGTCATGAGCGATGGTTTTCTAGAGAAGCTGGGAGCGGGCGGAGTGCATATTGCGATGAGTACGATCTTGCCTGAGACATCGAAGAGGCTGGCTGCCCTCCACGCGCAACATGGCTGTATCTATGTCGAAGCGCCGATCTTTGGCAGGCCTGAAGCAGCCATCGCCCACAATCTCTGGATTCCTTTCGCGGGTCCACAGCAGGCCAAAGATCGTGTCAGGCCACTTCTGCAAGCGATGGGAGGGAAAGGTATCTTCGATTTCGGCGAGGAGATCGGCGCGGCGAATATCGTCAAGCTCGTGGGAAACTTCCTGATTGTTTCAGCGGGACACTCTATCAGAGAAGCGCTCGCAATGGCCCGCAACAACGGAGTCGATCCAAAGGCAGTGATTGACATGCTCACAAGCACGTTATTCTCCGCCCCCATCTATCAGAGCTATGGCCAGAGAGTCGCCGAACTCTCAACGCCTTTCACGAGCGCGATCCCGTTGAAGGATGTTGGCCTCTTTAAGAGGACCTCACAACAGGTAGAGATATCTACACCTATTGCGGATCTGCTCTATGATATTCTGCAAAGCGCATAAGGGTGAATGAGAGGCAAGATGTTCAGAGTCATTTCTTTCTCGTGAATGTAGGACGGCCTGTAGATCCCAGAGTTAAATGGGAGAAAATTGGATAATTAAGCGGGTGGTTTGCCCTCATCTGGAGGGAATAACCACCCGTTTAATTGTACAGATTCTGCCTCATTTAATTCTGGGATCTACAACCTGGTGGGCACGATCCAGCGCGAGCAGGCAGCAATAGGCGTTTTTATTACCCTGGAGGAGCCGTCGCGTGATATGGTGATGGAGGCCCTCAAAGCCAGCTTCTATCACTCTCCAGGCTGGAACAAAGACTATCCGCGTATTCAGATAGTGACCATAGAAGAACTGCTGCACCAGGCGGAAGTGAAAATGCCGCCGCAATTTGGCACGTTTAAGCAGGCACAACGTGAGCGCCAGCAACCCTATGCACAGCAGGGAGATAGTACTGAAATGCAACAAGTTTCGATTGTGAGAAACACGCTGGCGGCAAAGATGATCCCGGAGACATGCATGAGTATCCGGAATCATCTCGTGTTTAAGCTGGCCCAGCTACAGGCTCATTCTCTGCCTCCGCACGGCCCTCCATCTGGCGCAGTACGGGATTGAAGAGTAGGCTGAGCGTCGCGACGAGGTAAGCGGCAGCTATCAAGAAAAGCGTGCCTTGCACGCCCAGACGCTCCACGCTGGCTCCAACGAGCAACAGTCCCAGGGGAACCGCGATCTGAGCCAGGGCAATCAGCGGTCCAAGTACCCGTCCGCGTATCTCCGCAGACACCCGTTCCATCGCTACTGTCATAATAATGGGATTGATCGGCGCGCTGGCAATGCCTCCTACGGCTGCTGCTAGCAGCATAACCGGGAACGCGGGCAGCAGTGCAAGTGTCCAGAACGGGAGCCCCATACCGATAAAGGCAAGAGTAAAGGTGACACGGCGCGGCAGCTTCACGCCAAGTATGCTAAAAAGGATGGAGCCGAACAACGCTCCGCCGCCAAAGGCCGCGGAGGCCAAACCGAAAGCCAAGACACTGCCAAAGTGTACTCTGGCGTAGATGGGCATCACGACAGCGAAAAACGAGGCGTCGAGCAGATTAGTGATAATGAGCACAAACATAATTGCCAGCATAAGCCGATCGCGCCAGAGTGTTTGAAAACTCAGCTTGAAACCAGCCTGCCATGATGGGATCTCTTCTGATGGAACATCGAAACGCTCCTCTGCTTGGACCTCTGCAATCCTGTGACCCTCTGGCGGAGCTTCACGATCTGTGCTGGTGCGAAATGCAGGCACGACGAGCGCAACGATGCATGCTGAGAGGAGAAAGCTTGTCGCATCTACCCAGAGCAGCCTGGTTGTGCCTACGATCACGATCAACGCACCCGCGAGAGGCGCTCCTAACAATCCAGCTCCGCGTTGGATAGCCTGCAAGATAGAACTGGCGCGCTCGAAGCGCATTCCGGTCAACTCCGCTAAATCAGGTAACAATACTGTACGAGCGGTTGTGCCCGGTGTATTGCAAAACGAGGCGCAAAAGACCAGTACGAGCAGTTGCCAGAAGGCCAACCCTACTGTGTAGTAGAGTAACGGAACAAGCGCAACCGCAAAGCCACTGGCCAGATCTGCCAGAATACTGATGCGTTTCTGACCCATACGATCAACCAATGTTCCCCCAAACGCTCCAGCCACGAGATTCGCCACGACTTCAACACAGGCAGTCAGGCCCATTTGGGCAGCGCTACCAGTCGTTTGCAAGACAAACCACGGGATGGCCAGCGCTGTTAACATACTTCCCAACACCGAAATGCCATTTGCGCCAAAGAGCGCCAAAATTGGCAAGCTCTTCCTTTTCATATCCTTGTGATACTGCATAATGAAATCATTTCTTCCTTGCAATGCTCGTTCTTCGTGCTTCCTGACTATTCTTGCGATTGTTCTGAGAGAGTGAATGCCCCATCAGATTGGTGCTCGAGAGCTCTGGTGCGCCTGGCCTTTTGTGCAGAAGCCAAATTGTTGGGGTCCTGCAAGGGAGTGCGCTCCGGTCCCTCAAGCTGGGGTATAGCTTTGGCAAGCCAGGCAAGCTCAGCTTCCAGACGCGATTCGCCATAGCTGAAGACAAGTTCAGCATACTCATCAATAAAGGATCGACCGTTCTTTTGCCACGCGCGCAGTTCGTGCAACATCCGCTGTGTCTCGCGGCGGCGCGCCTGGAGGTGCTCAAGCAGGGTTGCCCTCTCCTGGCCTGCCGGTCCCCAGAAGATCATTTTCAGTAAGAGTTCGTCGCGCATGGGAGGAGGAGAGTCCGAGGGCTGCTCCAACCACTGCGCCAGATCCTGCCAACCCTGCGCGGTCAATTCGTAGACTTTTCTGCGTCGTCCCTCACTCTCGGCTTGCTGCACTTCGATGAGACCATTCTGCTCAAGCTGTTTGAGGCGTGGATAGATACTCCCAAAACTAAGTGCAGAGAGCATCCCAGCTCCACCCTTCTCAAACTCGGCCTTCATATCGTAGCCTGAACATGGGGTAAAGCTGATGACTCCAAGAATAACATGCTCGCTATCCATAACCTGATTCCTCCAGTGAAATCAACACATCATGCTAATATAACACTGTGATATATTAATATGATATATTGAAATAGTCAAGGAGGGTCTAACTTCGCCATCCTAAAGTTCATACTGATCAGGATGAGTTTTCGCCAGGAACTCAAAGAATTGTCAGGTTTTGGGCAGGAAGTGAGTCATAATAAGTAGACAGGAAAATACCCTTTCAAGCATGCAGGTTCTGTGGTGAAACGGCGTCGCGAACTGCACTCATGGATTTGAATCTTTCAAAGGATATGCAGCGCATCAATAAGTGAGGGTAGAGCGAGGGATAAACAAGCAGACAAGGGTGTCTGCTCACAAGGAGCGTGGTAATGGCGTATTTGATTGAGGATCAGTCATTCCCGGATTCCGAGAGGAGCGGGAGTGGTGCAGAGGCCGAGAATGAGGTGATCGCACTCGTGACCCAGGCCCAATTGGGCGATATACGAGCCTTTGAAGCTTTGTATGAATTGTACAATAACCAGATTAGCAGATACCTGAGCCGTATGGTGGGGAATGATGGCGTTGGCTGCGAGCTGACGCAGGAGACCTTTGTCAAGGTCTGGACCTACTTACCTGGTCTGCGCTCACCAACGCATTTTCTCGGTTGGCTCTACCGCATCGCGACCAATTGTGCCTATACCTATTTAAAGAAGCAGGCCCGGCACAAAAAAGAGCTCTCGCTTGAGATCTACCTGGAACAATCCGATGATCTCTATATCGAAGGGCCTGAGAAGAGGGTTGAAGAGCTAGAACTGCTGCGAATTGCGTTGGAGAAGGTCTCGCCTACCTATCGCCCCTGCCTGATTCTCCATCTTATTGAGGATCTTCCCCAGAACAAAATTGCTGAACTACTTGGTATGAAGGAAACTAGTGTGAGCAAATATGTCAGTCGAGGTTTAAAGGATCTGCGCCAGATCTATCGCAAATATGTGGATACTTATAGCAAACCTGGCACGGGAGGAAAAGCGCAATGAATCTCTTTTCTCAGTGTGCCAGGTGGAAGGAGAAGCTGGCGCACAAGCCCGAAGATCTCTCCACCGCCGAACAAGAGGCGTTAGCGGCACACCTGAAAACGTGTGCCTCCTGTCGCCAGGCGCGAGAGGATTACCTGTTTTTTGCTTCAGCACTGAAACGTCTCCCTGCCCCTAGCGTACAGCCCATTCCGCGCATCTCGCTTTTGCTAGAACAACATAGTCAACAGCTAAAGCATGAGGATACCCCGGTGCGTAGGTCGGCACAAAGTTTTGCCAACATCCAGTCGCGTATAAGCCATCCTAACGTCCATCCAACGCAACGCTGGCAGCGGGTCTTCCCGTTTCTGGCAGTGGCCTGTATTCTCTTTGGCGTCATGCTACTGGGGAATTTCTACCTGGCCGCCACAAATTTAGCCAGCCAGGTGGGGGTCGCGGTTACGACCTACCGCCAGCACACAGATTTTGTCAGCGCGGTGGCCTGGTCGCCCGATGGGCAGTATGTTGCCTCCGCGAGCTGGGATGACACCGTCCAGGTCTGGAAGGCAAAATCGGGTGAACTGGTCAGTGTCTATCATGGACATGCAAAAGTCGTTGATACAGTCGCCTGGTCGCCCGATGGACGGCACATTGCCTCGGGCAGCTGGGATCATACCGTCCAGGTCTGGGATGCCTTCACGGGCCAAACCCTCCTCACCTATAGAGGACACACCTTGGGAGTTACAACGCTGGCCTGGTCGCCTGATGGGCATGATATCGCCTCTGGAAGCAATAGTATCGTCCGTGTCTGGACTGCCTATACTGGTCAGACATTGCTTACCTACGACAATCACAAGGAACTGGTCAGTACTCTGGCCTGGTCACCTGATGGCAATAAGATTGTTTCGGGTGGGCATGACGACTTTGTCCAGGTCTGGGATGCCCATACCGGTTTTACCTATCTCAACCACCCTTATACCATTAGCGATCCCGTGGATAGCCTGACCTGGTCTCCCGATGGCAAGAAAATCGCAGCCGGGGGCCGTGATGCCACCGTTCAAGTCTGGGATGCCACGACCGGTCAACGCCTCTTAACCTATTATGGGCATAGCAAAGAGGTAACATCGGTGGCCTGGTCGCCCGATGGGAGCAAGATCGCTTCAGGCAGCTATGATACTACAGTCCAGGTCTGGGACGCCAATACAGGCCAGACGCTTTTGAGCTATCGAGGGCATAACAATGTTGTCGATGCCGTCGCCTGGTCGCCCAACGGCAAGAAGATCGCTTCAGGCGGTGAGGACCACTCGGTCCAGGTCTGGAACGTAGAACCCGGACCATAGGGTGTTCATATACAAAACTGCGGTGAGAAATAGGGACAAATGTCTCTACTCACCACCTCTTTGGCCAATTTGAATCTATCTGTAGGGCTTAACCCGTTTCCTATGTATAACTACTATGCGCAGAGAAGCGCAAGGAGGGGTCTCATGTTTATCTTTGATCGTCAACGTCGTAAGGATATCGATCAGCTTGTAGAGGATTATACTGCCACCCGCAGCATGCCACGCCGCGAGTTTTTGCAGAAAGCCACGGCGGCAGGACTAAGCGTCAGTGCCGCATCGGCCCTGCTGGCTGCCTGTGGTGGCGTTCCGGCTGGCAATGGGGCAAATAGTGGCTCGCCCAGCAAAGTGAAAAGCATCGATTTGTTGACGCAGTGGAGTGGCGAGGAGCTGGACTCCTTCAAGGCCATTACCTCGGCCTTTACCAAGAAAAGTAATATCACCGTCAACATCGAGTCTACACGTGACGTCAACGCCGTCCTTTCGACGCGTCTGCGGGGCAATAATCCCCCCGATGCCGCTGGTATGCCGGGTATTCCCCAGTTCCAGCAGTATGCCAGCCAGGGGAAACTGGTCAAGTTGGACGCGTTTTTTGATATGAGCAAGATCCAGCAGAACTATGGCAAGGCCTGGATCGACCTGGCATCTTATCAGGGCACGCTCTATGGCGTCCTTCCCAAAGCCAACACCAAAGGGACCGTCTGGTATAGCCCGAAGAACTTCCAGGATGTTGGCGGCTCCGTTCCCCAGACCTGGAATGACCTGATCGCGGTCTCGGATAAGATCGCCAATGCTGGTAAATATCCCTGGGCGCTGGGTATCGAGAGCGCGGCCTCCAGCGGCTGGCCTGGAACCGACTGGATCTCGACGATCTACATCAAAAAGTACGGCCCGGACATGTTCGACCAGTGGACAAGCCATAAGATTCCCTGGACGCATCCCAGTATCAAGGATGCCTTCCAGATGTTTGGCTCCATCGCACAGGGCAAGCACTATATCAATGGTGCACCCCAGGCTATCCTGGCCACAAACTACGAGGACGCGTCCTATCTGCCTTTCGCGACTCCGCCTAAGGCCTACATGTACTTCCTGGGCGACTTTACCGCTGGATTTATCCAAGCCCAGTATAAGAGCCTGACGGCTGGTACCGATTATACATTCTTTGACTTCCCCAGCATTGAGGACCAGTACAAAGGCAACGTGATCGGTGGCGCCGATATTATCGCGGCCTTTAAGGATAACGATGGTACACGCCAGCTTCTGGAGTACATTTCGACCGCGGAGGCGCAGACCATCTGGGTCAAACGTGGTGGTGCGACCTCGGTCAACAAGGCCGTCCAGTCAAGCGATTATCCGAATACTATCGCGAGCAAGGCTGCGCAACAGATGATCAATGCCTCAGCCGTACGCCTGAGCGCGGGCGACCTGGTTCCTGGAGCACTACAGACCGCCTTCTGGAAAGCTATTATCTCCTATGTCAGCGATCCCAAGTCGCTGGATAGCATTCTCAGCACACTTGAAAGCTCCGCTCAACAGGCATACCAGTCCTAAGACGTGGTTGGTAGGTTGTGTGTGAGTGGGCGTTGGCAGTCTGCGGCTGCCAATGCCCACTCACACACCACAGATAAAGGATGCAGGGTATGGCAACACAGCAAGTCACAACATCTCCACGTACAAGGAGAACGCGTAGCTCCAATTACTGGTGGGCACTGGCCTGGATCGCACCCGCCCTCATCCTGGAGATCACGTTCTTCCTGTATCCGTTGTTTAATACGATTCTTCTGAGCTTTTACAATAGTACCTCAACCACCTTTGTGGGCCTGAGAAACTATCAGCAGGTATTTACCAATCCAGCCTTCCTGGAGGTCATCAAAAATAACCTGCTCTGGCTCGTGCTGGCAACCATCTTAACGGTCGGACTGGGTCTGCTCATCGCGGTCCTGGTGGATCGCGTCAAAATTGAGAGCGTTGTGAAATCGGCGCTCTTCCTGCCTATGGCTATCTCGTTCGTTGCGGCTGGCGTTATCTGGCGCTTTGTGTATAAGTTTGATCCTGCCGATCAGCCACAAACGGGCCTACTCAACGCAGTGGTCACCTTCTTTGGTGGCCAGTCTCACGCCTGGTTACAGGACTCCACGCTCAGCAACTTTATGTTGATTCTCGTCTACACCTGGATGTGGACTGGCTTCTGTATGGTCATCATCTCGGCGGCCTTGAAGGGCATTCCAGACGAGATCCTGGAGGCGGCAAAGATCGATGGTGCGAACCGTTTTACGCTCTTCTGGCGTGTGATGGTTCCGATGATCCAGTCGACCCTGGTGGTCGTCCTGACAACCATGATTATCAGCATTCTTAAGATCTTTGACGTGGTCTATATTATGACTGGCGGCAACTACCACACTGATGTGGTAGCTATGGAGTTCTATAATCAACTGTTCCAGTTTAACAACTATGGCCTGGCGAGCGCCCTGGCGGTTCTGCTACTGATAACGGTTATTCCCGTGATGTATATTAACGTGCGCAGAATACGGGAGGAGGAGGCGTTACGATGAGCACGACAAACACAGAACAGGTCGTCACTTCAGCACCGGAGCTGAAGGAGCCAAAGCAGGAGCGTTCAAACCTGGGGCACTTGCTAGCACGCAGTGTCAGTAGTGGACTCGTGGCTGCCCTGGTCGTCGCGATTGGCCTCCTCTGGTCGGTCCCTACTTTTGGTCTCTTTGTCAGTTCCTTCCGTCCGCCCTCCCTGATTAATACCACCGGCTGGTGGACAGGCTTTGTTCCGCCCTGGCAGTTTACCATCCAGAACTATATGGATGTGATCCAGGCCCAGGGCTTTGGGCGCGCCTTTCTCAATAGCATTATCATCGCCGTTCCCGGCACGATTTTCCCGCTGCTCATTGGAGCTATCACCGCGTATGCCTTCGCCTGGATGAAGTTCCCATTACGGAACTGGATCTTCCTGGGAATTGTCGCGCTCCAGATTATTCCGCTGCAAATTGCCCTGGTTCCCGTCCTGGGTCTCTATACCATGTTGGGACTCAACGGCCAGTATGCCGCCGTCTGGCTGGCACATACCGCCTTTGGTCTGCCCTTCTCCATCTACCTACTGCGCAACTTCTTCGCGGCATTGCCAAGCGACCTGATGGAGTCGGCGCATATCGATGGGGCCTCGCATGTGCGCATCTTCTGGAATATCATTCTTCCACTCTCGGTGCCGGCACTGGCCTCACTGGCCATCTTCCAGTTTATGTGGGTCTGGAACGATCTGCTAATCTCATTGATCTTCCTGGGAGGTAACCCCCAGAACGCACCGATGACCTTGATCATTGCTAACCTGGTCAACACCTATGGCAATAACTATCAGGTGCTGACCGCGGCGGCCTTCATCTCAATGGCGCTGCCCCTGGTCGTCTTCTTCTCGATGCAACGCTACTTTGTGCGTGGCATCCTGGCAGGCTCCGTCAAGGGCTAATGAACGTAGGGTAGCATTTAGGGTCCAACGCTGCTTGTGCTCTCCGAACGATACTGTGGAGGGTTGCGCTGCTAAAGCAAGCGCCTACATATCATGCATGGGACGGAGCATCTCGTATCATGATATGTAGGCGCGTGCTTATGGAGTTTTAAAAATGAACCTGAGAAAGGCTGCTTACCATCTCTAGGCACCCGATGTATCGCGTGCAAGCCGATGTATCGCACAAATACGGCATAGCAGGTGTCTTCCCCTCATGAGATCTGAGGTCATGGCAGAGACAGCAAACCAGCGTTTCTCGTGACACCTATCAGGAAACCGCACGTTATGAGAAGGAAATACCCATTGCCCAGTATCACTGCGATAAATCGCCTCGCACGCGGTAAACCGGGTGCCTATGATATTTCAAAATATGTCGTTTAGTATTCCCAGACTATTTTCTTAAAGTCCATTAGCAGCGCAGCTTCCTGCTGCACGACTTCCCAACGCGATGCGCCTCATCATATGTAGACGTGTGCTTCAACAGCCTGGACCATACTGACTACCAGTCGCCATTTTATAATTCAGCATCCACATTACTATCTCACCATTGGAGAAGGTGACGCGAAAAACATGGTACTGGCGACCCGGATTAAAGACTGTCGGCTGGGAGCCATTATATTGTCCTGGCATAAGCATATTAGTGCTTCCCTGGAGAATAGTGACTGTACTTGAGCCTGAATTATTATAACCAAAGTAGGCATCATATTTGTTGCCATGTGGCTGCACGCATTCAAAAACAGGCGCGACGTTCCCCTGACCTTGAGCTGTCTGGGTCGGAGTGGTCTGCACAGGCTGAGCCGTGGGGGTTGGGGTAGGCTTTGGGTTCGAGGTTGACTTGGCAGTTGGCAAGGGGCGAAGCGTCGGGCTGGGCTGGACTGTAGGAGTTGGCGTCACACCCCGCGTGATGACAGGCGTTGGGGTTGGAGCGCTTGTCGCCACGACACTTATCTGAACAGCTTGCAGGAGTGGTGGAAGAGCGGGACGCGGTAGGGCAAGAATGGTAGTCACGATGACCAGCAAGGCAAGCAGAGGAAGTAGCACCGCGAGCAACACCTTTTTCTTGCTTAACTTTTTTTCGTAATTGTCGCCAATATTATGAGCCAGAGCAGGACTGGTCTCCCGGGTTACAGTGGGGAGAGCCACAAACTCCTGGGTTGGCTCCTCCGGCGAGCCAGCCGTTGCTGTGGGAAGAATAAGAGGCGCCTCTCTATCCTTGCCTTTGAGCGCGGCCAGAAAGGACTGGACATCGGGAAAGCGACGCGAAGGTTCTTTCGCCAGAGCACGTAGCAAAGCTGGGTCAACCCAGGCTGGAAGATTCGGCCGTACGCGCGAAGGGGGGATAGGCATCTCATTTTTGTGCTTCTGTAAAAGGGTGGCGCGCGCCGTGCCAGCAAATGGAGCGCGCCCTGTAAGCAACATATACGCGAGGCAAGCCAGGGCGTATTGATCAACCGCCTGGCTGACACGCCCATCAAACTGCTCAGGAGCCATATATAAGCTGCGCGGAACGGCATCCTCGATATAGGCGTGATAATCGCTGATGGCCCCAATCATATTCCGCAGGCGAAAATCGGTCAGCGCCGCCTCGCCTTCCTGGCGAAAGTAGATAGTCTCGGGCGTGACGTTGGCGTGGACTACACCTTGCGCATGCGCGGCAACTAGGGCGCTCCCAATCTGCTCAATGATGGCGAAGGCCTCTTCCTGCGCAAAAGGTGCCTGCGAGGTATCCGCAAGCCGAGCCTGGAGCGAATCCTGCTGTGCGGCCTCGGATACCAGAGCCATGCCCTGCTCTCCGATAACCAGCTCATAGGTATCCAGGATATGAGGATGTTCGTTGAGGCTTTTTAGTTTCTCGACTTCAACCTGTAAGCGCTGCTGCTTACGTTCTGAAGCAATATGCGCCATGGGCCAGTTTCTAATGAAGACCGGGCGCTTGTCATCACGCGCCGCTCCTCGGTAGAGAGTACTATAGTGGCCTCGAAATACAGTCTCTGTGATTTCATATCCATTAAGCTGGATCTTCTCTTGCGGCATACAAACTACCTATACAATAAAGAAAAAATAAGTGCATGCATAATTATCAATACTATGATGCTACGGTCTATTATAGTGACCTTCTTCGAAATAGCAAGAGGCCTACCAATTTCTCCCGGGTCTCGCCAAAGATTGCCGAATGGGGGGTGGTTTGTCATCAGATGCGCGGTGGTCCCTGGTGAATCCGTTGGCGGATCTGCTCAAATGTCTGAAGGGGGTCAAAGCTCTCCAGCCACCAGGTGGCACCTGCCTGAGCAAACGAGGCCACATGCGCCGCATCCTGAGCTTTATCGATCCCGCTGGTCAGCCCAAAGGCAACCGCATCGAAAGGGGTTGTTCCTGTCCGATGGGTATGGATATAGCCAAGGAGCTCACGGAAGTCCTCTGGAGTGAGGTCGCGACCGCTCTTTTGGGGAAAGACACCATCGAACCGAGCCGCACGACGAAAGGGCTTTTTGTGAGGCCAGTTGCCTGCGATCCAAATTGGGATGCGCGGCTGCTGAATGGGCGTGGGCAGAAATTGGACCCGCGAAAGCTGAAAATGCTGTCCCTCGTAACTGAACTCTTCACCACTCCAGAGCTGCGTCAGGACGTCAAGTCCCTCATCGAGCACCTCTCCGCGAACTCTCGCATCAGTGGTCTCGCCGAAGTCGCCATATTCTCCGCTGCGGTCACTCCCCAGGCCAATACCAAGGATCAGACGCCCTCCTGAGAGCTGATCAAGGGTGACGGTTTCACGGGCCAGCTTCCAGGGACGACGGCGTGGCAACGGCGTGACCATTGGCCCCAGCTTTATATATTTGGTACGCAGCGCTATCGCGGCCAGTTGGATCCAGGGATCAGCGATCAGCAGCGGTTCTGGCGCTCCAGCCAGTTTGTAGTTGATGTGATCCCAGAGGAAAACCCGCTTCTTCGGCTTCATGCGCCAGCTCGGCGACAAGATGCGGGTCACTGAATGGACCAAAGTGAGGGATATCAATGGCAAACAGCACAGGTATTGCTCCTTTTTGTTTTAAATAAGATGCTTGATAAGAGGGAGGGCCTGCGCGGTCTGGTTTGTATATCCTCCTGGTGCAGGCTCGGAGAATTCCAGTTCAAATCCGGCCCATCGATAGAGCCTGATCGCTTTATGGCTCCAAGTCATGGTTGGAATATACATGGCACTATCTCCCTCTATCTCTACCATACGTCTTACTCCCTCCGCGATAATCGCTTTTCCCAAGCCTAATCCCTGGTAATTGGACTTAACCGAGACCCACCGCATAAAGGGATAACGACGGTTCCCTGTATATCCCCACCATGCAGTGAAGTTCGCGACCTTTTCCCCATCTTCCTTTTGAATAAAGAATGTTCGCCTCTTCACTTCATCCAGGTAAGGCAGAAAGGTTTGGCGGAAATACGCAACGGCCTCTTCCACCGTTTGAAACGTTCCAGCCGAGACTTCAATCTCACCCCATGCTTGCTCATCTCCCTCCTGATAGGGAACGAAGGCATACCCCTGTGGCAAGAACACTTGAGGAAGTGGCGTGCCTGGATTACGCTTCAAAATGACTCTGAACCATTCAATGCTTTTGTCTAACATGTTTCTCTCAGATTCCAATTTTGGACTTTCTCTCAGAGAGGATTGAGAGAGGATACCTTCCTCTTTCAACCCTCTCTTCTGCTCTTTCTCAATCGGAAGTTCAACTTCCAAAGGGGGTGCGGCGGGTTGTGGCTCAATCGTGCAGAGCGTGGGACCACCTGCGTAGGTACGACGCACTTTGCCCGGAATACCATAGCCGAGCACTATCAACAGGTCTGTGGCAAGGCAGCATTGCCAGAAGAAGGTCGCTCCCAGATATTGTAACACGAAGCCGCCCAAGGCGGGGTCACGACATGTTTCTGATCCTGCCCCGAAATTGTGGAAGAGGAGAAGCTTCGGATATACTCTTCTCAAAGGAGGGAATGGATCATGCAGAAGGTACAAAAGACCTACACACCGGAGTTCAAGCGAGAAGCCGTGCGCCTGGCACAGACCAGTGGGAAACCCATCGCGCAGGTGGCCCGCGAGCTGGGCATTTCAGATACCTCGATTCATCAGTGGCGCAAGGAACTGGCTGTACACGGTTCCCAAGCTTTTCCAGGCAGTGGGCATCAAACGGATCAAGAAGAGGAAGTACGCCGACTGAAGCGTGAGTTGGAGATTGTCAAACAGGAGCGTGATATCCTAAAAAAGGCAGTGGACATCTTTTCGCGAGAAAGGCAGTGAGATATCAGTTCATTGCAGAGCACCAGCACGAGTATCCCATCGCGCAGATGTGCCGTGTGCTCGATGTCTCGGCCAGCGGTTATTACGCCTGGGGGAAACGCCAGCCGAGCGAGCACACGCGGAAAGATGCCGAACTGGCTGAACAGATCAGAATCGTTTTCCAGGCCAATCGTGCTTTTGAGCGAGGCGAGTCGTGTTACTATCACAAGAACGATTGTGGCATCAATGATGTGTAAAACAATCAAAATGCTTATTGCCAATGGCGTGATCCCAGGATACATTTTAGGATCAGGATAGAAAAAGAGGAGACAAGCAGGAACAAGAGAAAATAGTAGTGCAATAAGTGCGATAATAGTATATATGCGGGCTGGACGTTTGGAGAAACGCACCACCAGCGCATAGACGAGGACACCGATTCCTACATAGACAGAGGTACTGATACTTAATTGTCCTATCTGTAATGGTGGAAATGTCGGTGCAATAGGGAAACTCATAAATGCCAGTGCTCGCACCACGAGATTCACCACCACAGTTGCCGCAATTGTGAGGATTCCTACGATGAAGAATCGTAATGCTCCCATCTTCTTTTCAGTGTTTCTCAGAGTACCTTGCATATTGCTTCTCCTTTAACTGTGCGTAATATTGTCGAACCACCTTACCACGAGAACCCGATGTGCTTTGGAAATCTTTGATGGTCATATATGTGTAAGCAGATGTTCCTTACGTCGTTTTAGCTTCTCTTTACCACCGATCCCAGTGCAAAACATCTTCTAACGGTTTACGAGCAGCAGGTTTGAATGCGGTTCCCAGTGTATAGGCGACAGGGATAAGCGCAACTTGCCTCACTTGCTCATACGGGATCCCCAGTACCTCCGCCGCCTCCTGCTCAAAATCGAGATGGAGCGTGGTCAAGACTGTGCCCAGACCACGTGAGCGCGCTGCTAGCATAAAACTCCAGGTCGCTGGCCAGATCCCACCCCAGTAGCCAGCTAGCGCAGCTCCAGAGAGCTTTTCACCACGCCCCTCAAGGCAGGGAATGACATAGAGAGGAACCTCGTGGAGGTGTTCGTTCAGATGCCGCGCAGGAGCAAACATGTGCGTGAGGTCTGCAATCTCCTGCTCAGAGGTCGCCGCTGCAATCATGCGCTCGAATATCTCCTCCTGACCGCCAGGAGCGTGAATGCTTTTGCGATAGATTGCGGCTAAAGCGGCGCGTTGAGCTGGATCGCTCACGATCAGAAAATGCCAGTTCTGCATACTGCCTGGAGTCGGAGCCTGCACAGCGAGTGAGAGACATTCTCGGATCACCTCTGGCTCCACCGCGCGGGTGAGATCCAGGCGTTTGCGCACAGCGCGCGTTGTACTCAGTAGGACATCAGTGGAAAGATCAAGTGTGGACATATTCCTCTTCCTTCTCCTCTTTCAATATTTATTGCACTTTGCCGCCTCATTGCTGCTGTGCAACTACGAGCAGTCTACCGTAGTAGAGAGGGTTTGTCGTACCTCAAAAGGAGTAGCGAAAGGGGTATTCTTCTTGCGCTCTAGAGCAATTGAAGTTCGCGAGCGCGCACTACTGCCTGCGTCCGATTCGTCACGCTCAGTTTGGCAAGGATATGTTTGACATGGAGTTTGACCGTGTGCAGGCTGATGACAAATTGCTCCGCAATAGACTGATTCGAGAAACCCTGAGCCAACAGCTGCAAGACTTCTTGTTCACGTCTACTCAGCGGATCAAGGAGTGGCTGACGTGGAACTGAGGATTCAGCGGTGTCTAACAGCGTCTTCAGAGGGAGAAGAACTGCCTCTTGGAGTGTCTGAATATAGCCCGAAGAGGCCGTTGTATAGGCCGCAATCTGAGCAAGTAAGTGCGCCATTGGTTGGCCCTCATCGGCGAAGAGACGTATATATCCCTCTGGTTCAGCCTGTGCGAGAAGAGGACCCAGTATCTTCAAGGCAAGTTTCGTCTTGCCCTGTGCTTGCAACGTCAAGGCTGTCAACATCTGGGTCTCAATATGCCAACGCTGGTAGCCCAGATCTTCAATAGCGTGACCCAAATGGTCTAGAAGAAGCAACACCTGTGTAAAGAATACTGGGTTGCGTTGCCTGCGTCCGCGTGCGAGCAGGATGCGTGTGAGCATCACGTAATCAACATAGGTGCTGCTCACAAGTGGGAGGCTCAAGCGATCATCAAAGTGCAATCCTCGCGTCTTCTCCCAATGCTCGGCCTGCTCAAACTGACCACATGCCAGCGCAAGACGCGCGACCATAGACTGTGCAGGAAGAGCACAGAGGAGGTTCGCAGGCTCTAGTTCCTGCAATTGTCGCAAGTCAGGTTCTGCCTTTTCAAGCAAATACCTGGCTCGCTCATCATTGCCCAAAGCCCTGACAATGCGCACGAGAACCCAAAGGCAGAACAACGAAACATGAGCGGTAGGCAAATGCAGGCGTTGTGCAAGCTCCAGCGCCTGTTGCGCAACGCTCTCAGCTTCCTTGAGCCGATTCCATTCATACAATAGAGAGGCTGAGCGTGCCTGTGCCTGGGCAAGGAAGAGGAGTGCCGCTTCACCAAGTTGGTCGAGTATGAGAAACATCTCCTGGTAGAGCCGATCCTGTTTGTGCAGCTGACCCCAGGGCTCATACAGATCGGCGAGACTCACTTGAGCACGTAGAGCAAGAAGGTGATTTGCGCTCGTTGCCTCTCTGTTCGTTGCTTCCAGGAGGACCCGCTCAGCGGCCTCCAGATCTCCATTGGCACGATAAGCCGTGCTGAGAACGATGCTCTGATGGACTGCTATCAGATGGCTTAATCTCCCTTCAGGTCTAGATTGGGCATGGAGCGCTTCCTGCACAAGAGCGATCGTCTGTGGAAGATCGCCCTGATACAGCGCCGCCCATGCCTGAAAGAGGCTGAGTTCAGCTGGGGCGTCTGTTCGGGATAGGTCTGTATTCCGAACCTTTCCCCTGCCTTGCTGTTCAAGTTGCTTGATCAGCTGTACAGCCCCTCCACCACCACACTGCGTCCAGAGCGAAGCAAACCAGAGCTGCGAAGAGGCAACAATCACTTCGGGCGAGAGTTGAGAAAGCCATCGGCGCATCTGGATATCTTGCTCCTGCACGATCAGCTCTGGCACCAGATCCGCAAGCAAGGCCGCCGCGCGAGGCAGATCGCCAGCCTGAAAGGCTGCGTCACATGCCTCCTCATACCAGCCCTGCTCTTCATACCAGAAGCTTGCCCGACGATACAACTCTGGCACCAGTTCTGGCTCCTGCTTCAAGAGATGAATACGTAGGCTCTCGGCAAACAGAGGATGGTACTGATACCAGGTTCCTGCGTCATCTAACATCTGCAGCAAGAGATTACGCCGGTACAGGCTTGCCAGTTGATCCTGGCCACCTGATACACCTGTAACCGCCTCACAGAGTGAGCCAGTCAGGCGCTTAAGGATACTGGTACAAAGCAAAAAATGGCGGATCTGGTCTGACTGGTGTTCCAGGATCTCTTCGCTGACGTACTCCAAGAAGAAACGATGGACCGAAGGCAGGGGCTGGAGCAGGGTAGTGGGGTTCCTCTGGCTACGGAGCGCCAGAGCCAGCAAGTGGACGCCAACTACCCATCCACGAGTTTGCTGTTCGAGATGATGCTGCGTCTCAAGAGAAAGGTTTAATCCCATCGTGCGGAGAAATGCCTGCATCTCGGCAGGAGAAAAGCGCAATTGCTCGGCTCCCAATTCCCGGAGTTGGTCTCGCGCACGCAGACGTACCAAAGGCAGTGGCGGCTCACTTCGTGTTCCGATCAGAAGATGCAGCCGCTCAGGTGCGTGATCGATCAAAAAACGGAGCAGAGCATGGATCGGTTCGCTTGAGATGAGTTGGTAGTCATCCAGAATGAGGACCGTATCTCTCATAAGCATCCGGTCAAGATCGTTCACGAGATGAGTTAGCTCCTCCTCCCAGGAGTCCTGTTGCGGTATTTGCAACGGAACAGCATCGGGCTTGTTGACTGATGTATTGAGAGACGAGATGGCAGCAAGAACATAGGAAAGAAAACGCTGTGGGTCATCATCCGCCGCCTCCAATGAGAGCCAGGCAACTGGGACAGTGGTTGTTCTCGCCCATGCAGCCAACAGTGTGGTTTTCCCTGATCCCGCAGGAGCAGAAACAAGGGTCAGCCGAGCTTCTACCACCTCATCAAGTGTGCCTTGGAGGTGTGAACGCGCGATGTGATGAACAGGTAGGCGCGGAATGTGAAATTTCGTGGCCAGCAAAGCGCTCTGTGCGTATTCTGACAGAGAATATGGTAAGGAAACTGGCTCTCGCTTTGTATGAGGTTGTAAACGCCTCTCTTGTCTAAAGGATACTGCTCGCGTCTGGCTCTCTAAGCGCGTGCGTGATCTTGCGGAAATTGATGAATCGTGACCGCGTGCCGAACTTTGGGAAGCGAACTGCCAAAGCGTATCACGCATGTGTTCAAGTGTGAGTTTCTTGGAAGCACCTAGATAAGAGCGGAAGAAATGACCGTCTCGATGACAATAGGCATACCAATACCATCCACCGCGTTGGTTACTTGCGCGAGCCTTGTGGGCGGTGAAGGTCCCCTCGTCGCCCCGGAAAGAGAAAGAATGTGCCTTTTCTAACCAGGCGTACCAGGCAGGAGAATCAACCGAGATACTCATCTCCTGGGCATCCAGTTGATAGAATAGAGTCGAACCAGTGACGACCCCGCCACTCTTCGTTGGTCGTTCCAACGCTCTTCTTCTCCTCGTGCGATGAATTAAGAGAAAGAGATGACAGTGAAGGCATCCTCCTTGTTGTTCCAGAACACTGCTGATGATGAAAAACATTCCCGCGGCTGTTCCAGAACGGAGTATAACATTGCTGAAAGCAATGCTCAAGAGGATTCATACCCAGAAAACACATAACGTGGTTTTAAATCATCTTGCAAGAGCTTCCCATAAATGGCGAGAAGAATATCTCACAATCAACTGTTTTTTGACTCTTTCTGCTCTGCTTCTCCTACACAGGAATCCATCACCTTAGATACGGTATTGATTGTCAAGGGGAGAAAATAGTTCAGCTTGTCAAAAAGACTGGGCCATCACTGCTCTTCTTCGGCTGTCGTCATCCTGAACAGGACTTTCTGTTAATACTCGGGGCCGAGATTGCCGAGTTCCTGGCAACAATTTGTCTTTGAGCATAAAAGCGCCCTATAGTAGTGGTGAGAACTAGCGCGATGTCATATATCCCCGCATCGAATGCGGGGGCTTGCGAAGACCGGGGCTCCCTAGCCCGTATTTCTGTGGAGTAGCCAGAGGATGTGCCCCGATGCTGCTCAAGCACGCGTCTATATAGCATGGTACGGAGAATGGAAAAGGTATGTAGTAAAGAGGTTAACGTGTCTATGCAAACACTACTTGAGAATATTGCTCACCGCCCCTATCCCTTGCCTAATACGCGCTGGATTATGACTCAGACCTGGAATGATCTGCTCTTCTCGCACTGGCCCATCAAGCCTGCTCAGTTACGTCCTCTTATCCCGCCAGAGTTGGAACTGGACACCTATGAGGGTGATTGCTGGATCGGCGTGGTGCCTTTTACCATGGCTCATATTCGTCTGCGCACTCTCCCCGAGGTTCCTGGTCTTTCCGCGACAGTTGAGCTTAATGTGCGCACCTATGTGCGAGCGCAGGGCATTCCCGGGGTCTATTTCTTCAGCCTGGACGCCAGTAGCCCAATAGCCGTTGCCAGTGCGCGGACCTTCTTTCATCTTCCTTACTTTAACGCCCAGATGCGGGTCGCGCATGAGCAGAATATGACCATCTATTCCAGCCATCGGACCCATCGTGGTGCCCCAACCGCTGATTACCAGGCGCGCTATCGCCCTCTACCACAAGAGGCGCACGCCCGACCCGGCTCCGTCGAGGAGTGGTTTACCGAGCGCTACTGCCTGTATGCTCTGGATAAGCGGCGTCATCTCTATCGCGGCGATATTCACCATATGCGCTGGCCCCTCTGGCAGGCCGAGCTAGAGAGTGGGGTCAACACCATGGCCCAGGCACATGGGATCATCCTTCCCGACACACAGCCACTCCTGCACTACTCGCACCAGCTCAAGGTCCTGATCTGGCCGCTGCAACGCGTAAAATAAAAAGACAGCCAAAATTATGGGATATACTCAGAGTTATTATGCTCGCCGTAAGGGACATCTCATTCATTCCGTGATTTACACATTTCGACTGGCCTCCCTTTCTCGTCTCCTGCATGCCAATTATGTGATGAAGATCATACAACCTCGGATTCCGGTGGTCTTATAATTGATGCCAGACATGCTCAAATAGCATTAGGATCGCAAGCAACCTATACTTCAAATTGAAGATAAGAGCGTATATATTGGAGGTAAGACAATTCGCGCTTATGACTGACGCAACGGAAACTCTGATTGGGAAACGTTTAGGGAACTATATTTTAACGAGGCTTCTTGGCAAAGGCGGATTCGCGGCAGTCTACCTTGCCACCATCGCCACCTGGAGACACAGGCCGCTATTAAGGTGTTGCATACGCGCATGAGCGAGAGTGAGCAACAAAGCTTTCTGGCGGAAGCTCGCATCGTCGCTCGCCTAAAACACCCTCACATTATCCATATTTTAGAATTCGGAGTCGAAGAGAATGAGGTTCCTTATCTCGTCATGAACTATACGCCGAATGGTACACTCAGGCAGCGATTCCCCCCTGGTCGACCCGTGCCACTCACTGACGCCCTTCCAATTCTGCGACAGATCGCTTCCGCCCTACAATACGCGCATGACCAGAACCTTATTCATCGTGATATCAAACCGGAAAACCTACTTCTCGGTGAGCAGAATGAGATCTTTCTCAGCGACTTTGGGATCGCGACCCAGGTTCGTAGTTCTCGCTCCCAGACACTACAGGAGATTACGGGAACCGTAATCTATATGGCTCCTGAACAGCTACAGGGTAGACCACGCCCGGCGAGCGATCAGTATTCCTTGGCTATCGTTGCCTACGAATGGCTCACCGGCAGGCGACCATTTCAAGGCTCCAACTATCTTGAGATCGCGACCAAACATCTCCAGACACCACCGCCGTCGCTACGCGAGATGGTACCAACGCTTCCACCAGCCGTTGAAACTACCGTATTAACTGCCCTGGCGAAAGACCCACATCAGCGCTATGCTCGCATAACCGATTTTGTCGCGGCCTTGGAGATCGCGCATCAGATAGGCCAATATCGCTCACCCAAGCAATTTCCGCTACATACCTCCCACAGCCAATCTCCCATGGCCACGACGCACATTAGCACGCCCTCTGTCCCTGTAATATCTCCGACGGTCGCCGCACACGATTCCCGCTTTGACACGCCCATTATGACTCCACCAACACTTGTCGCTGGTCCTACTACGACTCCTCCGCAAGGGACCAGCGCGGCCAGTATAAGCCCGCTTGTTTCGCGTCGCGGCCTGCTCGTTGGTGTCTGCGCCACTACCATCGCGCTCTCCGCTGGCGCGCTGTGGTGGAATTATGGCCGGAGCGCGCAGGGAAACTCGACCGGAAGCCATCCAGACACACCGCCGCCTTATCTCGTACAGGCTCGCTCTCTTCGCGTGTATAACGAGCATATAGAGGGCGTCGTCAGCGTGGCCTGGTCCCCCAAGGGCTCGCATCTCATTTCGGGAGGTGACGATAACACGGTGCGCCTGTGGGAGGCAGCGACAGGCAACACGCTCTGGTCGCAAGACGTTCAGGGGAGGGTGACAGATGTGGCCTGGAGTCCAGATAGTCGCTACATTGCCTCCGGTGCAATGGAGGACAGCAATTCTGTACGCATCTGGGACGTGACAACGATACACCAACCAACCCAATACAGACAGAGTGGTGATCTCTTCTCCTGGGGCAGGCGACCGGTAGCCTGGAGTTCCGACAGCCAGCAGATGGCTGTTGCCGCACAAAATCCTGCGGTCTGGAATATACAGAGTTCGGAGACTCCTACTCGCTACGTTAACTCCAACTGGCTGACCCTTGGCGATGTAAACGCCCTGGCGTGGTCCGCCGATAACAAGCGCATAGCTACTGCCGAAACGAATGGCTATGTTCGCATATGGAGGCTGGATGGGGATAAACAACACGCGGCCTATACCCTGCAAGGAGCGAATGAACAGCTCAGCATTTCCTGGTCTGCCAAAAGCAATCTCATCGTTATCGGTGCGGAGAAGGAGGTCGCGCTATGGGATGTCGATACAAACTCGAAAGAATTCTCTCAGATCTATACCCAGTTTAGCGCTCCTGTTGCCTGGTCACCCAATGGGAAACGTTGCCTCCGCGAGCGCCAACGAAGCTTCTTTCACGGTAATGATCTGGGAAGCAAGCACCGGCAAAGTCGTCTCTACCGGAAAGGGTCATAGTGACACTATCCACTCGCTCGCCTGGTCTTCTGATGGCAAGCGACTTGCCTCCGCCAGCCAGGACAAGACGGTGCGACTCTGGCAGGTTACCTCTTTTTAGAACTGTATTGTGAGGAGTATTCAAGCGTTATGAAGCAGCAGCAACAGAGCTCTGTCTCCCATGCCGGGAAGCAATTCGGAAATTATCGTTTACAACGTTTACTTGGGCGTGGTGGCTTCGCGGAAGTCTATCTTGCCGAGCATATGTACCTGGCAACCCAGGCGGCCATCAAGTTGTTGCACACCGAGCACTCAGATCAGGAGGGCTTCCTCAAGGAGGCACGCCTCATCGCCCGCCTGCAACATCCACATATCGTACCGATTCTGGAATTTGACGTACAGCACGCGATACCTTATATGGTCATGGAATACATACCCAACGGCACCCTCCGCCAGCGTGTACCAGCACATACACGCCTGCCGCTCACACATGTTGCTCACTACAGCAGACAAATCGCATCCGCCTTACAGTACATTCATGACCAGGGGCTGATACATGGCGATGTCAAACCCGAAAATATCCTCATCAGCTCTCAGCAGCAGTTACTGCTCAGCGACTTCGGTCTCGCGAGCCTGACGAGCCAGCAAGCGCAGGAGAACATTGTCGGAACCGTAGAGTATATGGCCCCCGAGCAATTTCAGCATCAGCTTTCGCCCCTTTGCGATCAATATGCGCTTGCTGTTATGGTCTATGAGTGGTTGACAGGACAGCCCCCATTCAGCGGCACCTATGTCGAGATCGCTACGCAGCATGCGCTCACACCTCCACCGCCTCTACACGAGCACATGGGGCAACCACTGCCTGCGCTGGAATCTGTCTTACAAAAGGCGCTTGCCAAAGACCCTGGCGAACGTTTCGCGAATATCAACGCCTTCGCGAACGCCCTGGAATACGCCTGCCAGCATGATTCTCAACAGGTGGTGCCTGCCCAGCAACCCGGTCCGTCTTCTGTTCCGCGACGGTACGTGCTTCAGGGCGCGCTCGGAGTAGGCGCGCTCGCTCTGCTTGGAGTTGGTGGGCTTACCTGGTGGAATAGCGCACACCTGTCATCCCCTTCCCAGACTCCAACCACACAACATCCCCCTACTCCTACACCAACGGTAATACAACCGGGCGCGCTGGTGTACACTTACAAGGGGCATTCTAGTTTGGTGAGCGCTCTGGGCTGGTCCCCTGATGGCAAGCGCATCGCCTCCGGTGGGGGGGCCGCACCCTCTGTAACGCATATAGGTGAGACTCCTACCGCGGTGCATGATGACCATAGTGTACATGCCTGGGATGCATTTACGGGGAACAATGTCGCGATCTATTACGGCCATAAAGATGCAGTGGCGACGCTCGCCTGGTCTTCTGATGGCAAAAGCGTTGCTTCCTCTGGCTATGGTCATCCTCAGACGCATCTCTGGGACCCTACAACCGGGCAGGGAATCGCGACCCATGATGAAGATATTGAGCCACCTGATGACATCATTGGTAGCGTTGATCGAATCGCCTGGGCACCCAATGCAGTGGAGCTTCTTCTTACCTGTAGCGATGGCACTATTCGCACCTGGAACCCTACCAATAAGCACATGTCGTATCTCTATATTTCCCTGGATGGCTTACCAGCTCGTTGCTCCCCTGATGGCAAATACGTTGTCCAGCAGACATTTCAGGGCTTCGATGTCCTACAACTGCCCTCACGCACGCGCATTAGCTCGTTTACACATGGTATTGGTGCCGCCATTGACGCTCTCTGGTCACCGGACAACACACGCATTGTTTCGCAAATGGCGCATGGTTCGCCCTGCGTCTGGAACGCTCTCGCCGGCACGAAGATCGTTGAGTTCACTGACGATATTGTGAGCTTGGTGATGAGCTGGTCGCCCGATGGGAAGTACATCGCGTCCTTCGGAGACAACCGAGTCCTACAGGTCTGGCATAGCACAACCGGCAAGCTGCTCCGATCCTATCCAGGTCAGGGGCAACGATCAAAAGCATTGCCTGGTCACCCAATAATCAGTTTATCGCTTTCGGCGACGAAAACGGAGTTATTCGCGTCTGGAAAGTGTAAATCATTTTATTTTGTGTTATCGCGAAAGCAGACCGCGCTCAATGCCAATAGCCACCGCTGAGGCACGCGAATCGACGCCGAGCTTAGTATAGATACTCGTGAGATGTGATCCAACAGTGCGTAAACTGATCCCAAGCCGAGACGCGATCTCTTTGCTGCGTTCGCCACGTGCTACGGCCTCTAATACTTCACACTCACGCTCGGTCAACTCCTCTGCTTGAGATCTTGAGGGTGTCGAATGAGGTGCATCTGTGGTGCGGGCTAGAATACGTGCCATGATCTCTGGCTGGAGGAGTAGATCACCACGAGCCGCCGCACGAATAGCATGAAACAAGGTCTCACGGTCGGTATCCTTGAGCAGATACCCGCATGCGCCTGCCCGCAGCCCGCGCAGCATCAAATCGTCTTCATTGTAGGTTGTCAGAATGACGATAGCGATATGCGGCCAGCGCTCCCGTATCTGAGTGATCGCCACGAGACCATCCATGCCAGGCATCCGCAGATCCATCAGCACGACGTCAGGCTGAAGTTCCTCTATCACGCACAGAGCCGCTGCCCCATCCGCCGCATCGCCAACCAGGGCAAAGCCTTCACCGGCGATTTCCAACATCATCCGTAGCCCCTCTCGCACGACGAGATGGTCGTCAACCACTACGACATGAATATCATCCTGCTTTTCGTTCATCTTCGCCTCCTCTCTGCAGGGGAAGACAGAGGCAGACCGTCGTTCCCTTGCCAGGCTTGCTGCTCACCAGCAGCTGACCATTCATCAGACGTGCTCGTTCACGCAGTCCCAGCAGACCATAGTGACCTGTTGTGATCTTTGCTGACTCAAAGCCAACCCCATTATCACCTATTTCAAGCGTGATCGCTTCATTCTCGACACTTGCCCTTATCCAGGCCTTGTTGGCCTGGGCGTGGTGGGCAATGTTGGTCAGCCCCTCGCTGACCATACGTAACAGATGTTCATAATACTCGTCTGGAAGCCTTGTTTCCAGAGAACAGGGACAAGGGATACCGGTCGCCATCGTGAAATGTTCCGCTTCTGCCTCAATGGCGACGAGTATATCACGCGTCGTAGGTACCTCTGTCCGCAGATCTGTGATCGCGGATCGCGCACTGGTGATCGTGGCTCGCGAACGTGTCATCGCCTGCTGGACGATGGTTCGCGCCTGCTCGCAACGCTGCCTGATCAGGAGCGAGTCAATGGTCTCCAGTTGCATCGTCAGGCCAACCAGCCCCTGGGCCAGCGTGTCGTGCAGTTCGCGGGCCATCCGTTGTCTCTCTGTGGTCAACGTCAGATCCTGGACGCGTGCCGCATAGTCTTCGAGCTGAATATGCGCCGCCTCCAATTCGCGCAAGAGTTTCTGATTTACCTCCGCGCTACCACCGGACTAGTTCGAGCTCTCAGATTTCCTGCCCAACGTACTGCTCAGTATACTTGTGCCGCTTGTTGGCATGGTCGTGCTGGTCATGGTGAACAGCGATAGCCTGGCAAGCGCTTTGCATCTGATCATCCGGCAGGTGCGCGGTCTGGCGCCAATCAGCCGTCCCAGCATGGCGTATCCGCTGACGTTTCGCTTCCGTACCGGAGTCGCCATCTCTCTCCTCAGCCTGGTGCTGTTCCTGGTCATACTCATCATCACCAACAATCTTGGGGTCGGGCAGCAGGCAGTAGATACTTCTCAATCATCTGCTGTACAGCTTGCGGCAACGCAAAATGCCTACACAACGAGTATCACCCGGTTTTTAGTCGCGTACCTGATCACCGGGGTGGTCTTTGGGGCGCTAATCATCGGAGTGATCGCCAGCCGCGCCGTCGTAGAGCGGCGTCAACAGATTGGCATGCTGCGCGCCCTTGGCTTTTCACGCGTACTGGTACGGCGCTCGTTCTTGCTGGAGACAGGCTTTGTCGTGCTATTGAGCCTGGTCATCGGCACGGCGCTGGCCTGGTGGCTGGTCTCAGAGATTGCCTACGCCACCTCAAAAGGTTTCGCGATCCCGGTGCTTCCCACGCTTGGCATCTTGCTGGGCTGCTGCCTGGTGTCTTTCGTATGCACCGTTGTCCCCGCTCAACGAGCTTCCGGCATCTTACCCGCTGAAGCCCTGCGCTATGAATAACATACATCAGCAGCACCATTCAAGGTCGAATGAAGTTTGATGAAGAAATGGAAGGATTGAAGATATGCTGAATGAGGAAGAACAAGCAAAAGAAGGAAAAATAGCGGAATTATTGCAACAAAAGCCGCAGCGGCAGGCAGGCCTGCGCCTGAAGTCTTTTCTCCTTCTGCTGGGCGTGATCGTCATCCTGGGCGCTGGGCTCGTGATCGCCTGGCGAGTCCAGCACGCGATGAGCGGTATGGTCAACTACCTTGTTCAACACCATCAAGACCAGCGCGGCGCCGTCTTGCCCGCGCTGACCGGTGATCGCCAGGCGGACTGGCAGGCATTTGAGCGGACCTATACGACGATGACAGCTCATCTGTCGTTGAACCAACAAGAACTTGTGGCAGCGGCGATTGCGGGAATGGTGGACGGCTTGCATGATGATCACGCTCATTACATGCCTGCCCAAACGGACGATACTAATGGCGCCGAGTCCCCCCACCTGGCACGCAGACAGGGCTGGGCATTCACCTCCCTTTCTATAATCCCAATCAGCTCACGCAAAGCTCGCCTCCGCTCTATATTCGCAGTGTTGATCCCGGTAGTCCGGCGGAGCAGGCTGGATTGCGACCCGGCGATACCATCATCACAATCAACGGCTTTCTTCCTTTTATCAATCAACAGCCAGTACCGGAGGTAATAAGCCAGCTCTCGCGTTCGGTGTCGGTCCAATTACAGATACAGCATCCGGGTGCGGATAGCACGATACATGTGAGCCTGGCTCCTGCCGCTTATCCAGCCGCTCCTCTCGTCTCCACACGTATGCTGCCTGGAAACATCCTCTATGTGCGATTCACCCGATTTGAGAGAGGCGTCTATGAGCAGATCAACCGCGCCATGCAACAGGCCGGAGCGCAACTCAAGGGTGTGATCCTCGATTTACGCGGGAACGGAGGTGGAGATGTAGGGGAACAGAGGCGTGTTATCAGCATGTTTGTCCATAACCAGATCATTGTTTCCTTTGTTGACAAACAGGGGCAACGCACAGATCAAAGAACAGATGACAGTATACCATTATTCTACGTCCGGTTGTTTGCTTTGATTGATCGAGGCTGCGCATCTGCCTGCGATGCTACTGCCGCAGATATTCATGACCTCCATCTGGGGCACCTGGTGGGAGAAAAGACGATGGGAGCGGTCTCTGGACCGTCCAGTGAATTCCTGCTCGACGATGGGGGCGTAATAGCGTTGCCAGTTGCATTTATGCAAGGGCCTGCTGGAGAGATCGTCGATGGCATTGGCGTGCCGCCTGACGATGAAGTTCATCCCACATCGGCAGATCTGGCTGCGGGTCATGATCCCGTCCTTGAGAAAGCGCTTCAGGATCTCTAGCAAGGTCTCAGGTTCGAGTCAGTGAGTCGGTATCATACAGCTTGTGCTCATATCCTGGGTACTCTGGGCTGCCGACACAAAACGGTAAGGCTGTTATTCTACTGACGCCTCGGTTTGTAGCACGATATCGATAAACTGGCGTGCCAGCAGGGGAATGGTACCAAAACGCCGGTAGACCAGCGCGTAGAGAAACTCCTCCTGCAAATCGGCGATAGAAAGCAGGGTTAGCCCCTCGTGGTGGGCGGAACGCATGAGAGCGGGCGAGATCAACGTCACTCCGCTTCCATGACGCACCAGTTCTTTCAGCGCCTCCACTGAGCTGATTTCCACGCTGGGCGAGATACTAAAGCCACGCTGCAATAAGATGCGGTCAAGCACTTTGCGCAGCCTAGCTGACTCGTCCAATACGATCAGTGGTTCTTGCAAGATGCGTTGCAAGGTGACCCGGTGTGGCTCCAGGTGCGCGAGTGGATGCGAGGAGGCCACCAGTACCTGGAGTTGCTGGCGAAAGAGTTCGCGCAACACCACGATCTCTGAACGCACATCGGGATCAAAGATCAGGCCCACATCGACCTCGCCCGTCTCCACCAACGCGATCACCTCGTCAGTACGGTTGACGCTGACCTTCAAGCGCACATCGGGATAAGAGACGCGAAAGCGCGCGAAGACCTCGGGCAGGACCGCCGTTGCCAGCGATTCATTACACCCGATGAGCAGCGTTCCGCTCTGGCCCTGTTGCAAGCGCGACATGGCAAATTGCCCCTGCTGTAAGGTATCAAGGGCATTCTTGACATAGCTGGCAAACTCCTGACCGGCGGTCGTAAGCACCACGCGCTGCTTCACCCGGCGAAAGAGCGCAATGCCCAACTCCTCCTCCAGGGCCGCAATCTGGCGACTGAGCGCTGGCTGGGCCACCAGGCATAACTCAGCTGCCTTGCGAAAATTCTGCGTCTGGGCCGCAGTCAAAAAATAGGTTAATTGGCGCAGTTCCATGCTTTTCCTTCAAGGCTTGATAACAAGGAAGCATCACAAACCTAAAAAATAGGTATTAGACATATCAGTATAGCTCCGTTATACTGTTCCGTAAAGACCTGACTATGATCTTCTTCCGAAACCCAACGTCACTGGCGTGGCTAGCGCTCCCCCCATTCGGGGACCACCTAACCCCCATTCGGGGGCAAGCGGTGGCACGGCAAGCGCGCTCAGGGTTTTCGGATCAGAAGATAAACGTAACGCTAAGAAAGAGGTAATTTGCTATGGATCAGGCTACATCCTCCCATCCACGCACACTCTTCGAAAAGATCTGGGAAGCACACGCGATCAGCGAAGAACCAGGGCAGGGTACACTCCTCTATATTGACCGCCATCTCGTCCACGAGGTAACCTCGCCCCAATCTTTCGCGGCGTTATGGCAGGCCAGCCGGCGCGTGCGCCGTCCAGATGCGACCTTTGGCGTGGTCGATCACAGTATTCCTACTACGCCAGTACAGGTACAGGGCAAACGCAGCAGCGTCCCGGTCGTGGATGCCAAGGCCGCGCTCCAGATTCAGACGTTTGAGCAGAACGCGAAAGAAGCCGGCATTAATTTCTTTGGTGTGGATGATGCGCGTAATGGCATCGTCCATGTGACCGCGCCAGAGCAGGGCATTACCCTCCCAGGCATGACAATTGTCTGTGGTGATAGCCATACCGCGACCCATGGTGCATTTGGCGCCCTGGCCTTTGGTATTGGCACCAGCGAGGTCGAGCATGTACTCGCCAGCCAGTGCCTGCGCCAGAGCCGTCCCAAGGCCATGGAGGTCCGCGTCGAAGGCCCTATTCCCGCTGGCTGTACCGCCAAGGACCTGGCACTCTTCATCATTGGCAAGATCGGCACCGGCGCTGGTACTGGCTACTGCATCGAGTTTACCGGCTCCGCCATTCGCTCGCTCTCGATGGAGGGCCGTATGACCCTCTGCAATATGGCAATTGAGGCTGGAGCACGCATGGGTGTAGTTGCGCCCGACGAGACGACGTTCAGCTATTTGCAGGGCCGTCCCTTTGCCCCCAAGGGCGAAGCCTGGGAGAAGGCCATTGTTTATTGGAATAGCCTCAAGACCGATGCCGGCGCCACATACGATAAACAGATTACCCTAACCACCGAGGAAATGGCTCCCCAGGTTACGTGGGGCACAACCCCCGCCATGGTTGCACCCGTCACTGGCATCGTTCCCGAGCCAGAAGCCTTCTCGGATCCCGCCATCGCACGCCGCGCCCTGGATTACATGGGCCTGGAGCCTGGCACGCCTATCGAAGAAATCAAGCTGGATCGCGTCTTCATCGGGAGCTGCACCAATAGCCGCCTGGAAGACCTGCGCATCGCCGCCTCCATGGTCAAAGGCAAGAAGGTGGCTGACCACGTCCATGCCATGGTTGTTCCCGGCAGTGGCCTGGTCAAACGGCAGGCCGAGGAAGAGGGACTCAATACTATCTTTACCGAGGCGGGCTTTGAGTGGCGCGAACCCGGATGCAGCATGTGTATCGCCATGAACGGTGACCGCCTGGCACCGGAAGAGCGCTGTGCCAGCACCTCGAATCGAAACTTTGAAGGTCGCCAGGGCAAGGGCGGGCGCACTCATCTGGTCAGTCCCGCCATGGCTGCTGCGGCGGCAATTGCGGGCCATTTTGTCGATATTCGCACCTGGGAATAAGAGCGGAGAGGAGCACTATTCAATGCAAGCATTTACCGAACATACCGGCATCGTTATGCCCCTGGACCGCGCCAACGTCGATACTGACGCCATCATTCCCGCGCAGTATCTGACCTCTGTGGCGCGCACTGGCTTTGCCGAGGGCCTGTTCTCACACTGGCGCTACGCGAACGAGACCACCAAAGAGCCTAATCCCAGCTTTGAGCTGAATATGCCACGCTATCAGGGCGCCAGCGTCCTGGTCACACGTGAGAACTTTGGCTGTGGCTCCTCACGCGAGCATGCCCCCTGGGCCTTAGCCGAGTATGGCTTTTGCGCCATCATCGCCCCCAGCTTCGCCGATATCTTCTATAACAACTGCCTGAACATCGGCATCTTGCCCATCACACTCGATGCCGAGACCGTGCAGTCGCTCTTCGAGGAGGTCAACACCACCGAGGGCTATACCCTGCACATCGATCTCGCGGAGCAAACAGTCACGACACCTGAAGGCCGCGTACTACGTTTCGAGATCGACAGTTACCGTAAAGAGGCTCTCCTGCTGGGACTGGATGCCGTAGGCCGCACCCTGCATATGCAGGACAAGATCGCCGCGTACGAGCGCCAGCGCGCCCAGGTCACTCCCTGGCAATTTGCGTAGAGAGAAGCTAACCGATAAATTCAGGTAGTGTGTGGTACCTTGACAAGAAAAGCCACCTGTAGGGCCTATGCTAGCATAAACTCCGAGCGCAGCGACCTTTCCACTCTGGACTTCTCCCTGCCTGTGCGTCTTGAGTCCATGCCAGTATGGGTCCTACACCACGTAAAGCTCTTTTCAGAATGAGGCCGATAACGGAGGGGGATGATGAGGTGGGGACGACGCTTAATGCTATACTCTCTACAGCTTCTAGAGGCTTGGAGGCTACAATGCCTCCTGGGGCTACTCAGCGCTTGGAGGCTGCAACGCCTCTCGTCTACTCGGCATTCTCCATTCCATGCGTCGATGGAAGGGCTTACCTCGTTTTAGCGATTTGTGCAAGTGCACACTCAATGCGGGGCTTAGAATTTATTCCATAATCCCTGGTTGGTAATCTCGTGATGATAGGTGACTTCAGATGTCTTTACCAACGTCCCCAGATCACTAGGGCTGCGACTGGCTACCTGTTTTTTGCAAGCCAGATATTTATCAATATTCTCCTTACCCAGGATCTTTTTCACGAAATCGCCAGACTCAAAAAGCGCTATCGCCTCTTGAATGGTACCAGGCAACAGGCTCGCTGGCTCATGCCCCGTAGCAGATACCGATGAAAGCTCGCCATGTAGCCCCGTTTTGAAAAGAACATAAAGGAGCAGGTAGGGATTGGCATCCGGACCAACAGAACGGACCTCTATACGCGCGGTCCTTTCGTTGCCCACCGGAATACGTACCATTGAACCCCGATCTATCGCCGAGACCTTGATCTGATTCGGCGCTTCAAAATGTGGATCTAGCCGACGATATGCATTGACACTCGCGTTCAAGACCAGGCAGATCTCTTGTGCATGGTTAAGCGTACGGGAAATAAAATCATGCGCAAAGGTCGATAATTGCCCTTTTCCCGCTTTATCGTAGAAAAGATTCTCCCCGTTTTTTGCCATAGACATGTTGATATGCATACCACTGCCGTTAATACCCATAACAGGCTTTGGCAGAAAGCATGCAGTCATGCCCAAGTTGCTAGCAACCTGACGACAGAGCAATTTGTAGAGCTGAATCAGGTCGGCCACACGTAAGGCTTCTCCATAGGAAAAGTTCATTTCAAACTGAGATGGAGCCACTTCAGGGTGGTCTTTCTCATTCTTAAAACCCATAGCTCGCTGGACCACCGAAGCCTCATCGATAAATTGACGTAGCGGGTCACGTGGCAACGAATGGAAATAACCACTCGTGGAGAGCAGTTGAAAACCATCCTTCTCATCAAAATTCTGCTCCGCGTTCCGCCCCGCTAACATAAATCCCTCAACCTCTGCCGCTACGAGTGCGCTTAAACCCTCTTGTGCCTTGAGATCTCGCGTGAAGTTCTGCAATAAACCACGGAAATCAGAGGCATACTGACCACCTTCGCGTGTTAAAATATTGGCAAACATAATGACTTTGCCAGGTCCAAAAAGATCGGTTGGTAACCAGAAAAAACTGCTCCAATCAGGCTTGATACGCAAATCTGATTCATGCTGAGCCGTAAATCCTCGGATAGATGAACCATCAAATGTCAGATTATCTGCCGATTCTAAGAGAAACTTCTTGTCATAATCTAACATGTGGAAGCGCCCTTCCAGGTCCGAGAAGCAGAGCGTCACTGCTCTAATGCGCTTTTCCTTCTCCAGATAAGAGCGATATTCGCGCTCCTGTTCCTCCACTGGAACCTTGTCGCGCTTTTCCCTCGCGCCAATGTTTAACTCTTCAAGCTCATCATAAGGAAGTGCCAAAAAAAGATCGTTCATGTTTTTCCTTTGTTGGATTTCTGACAGGAGACGAAAATAAGAGTTTTAGCACAATCTAAGAGCAGAATGTGCACATTACATGGAACAACATCATGATAGTAAAAATCCTGGAGATAGCATCAAGTTCATGAATGATAGACTAGCATAGCTGCACTACAATTTTTTAACCAAGCAATAATAAAGTATAAAATCAGTCTCTAGCATTGTCAATATAGTGCCTGCTTGCTCTTTCAGAAGATTACTAACAACTCTTCTTTTTTTAGTTCACTTGAGTAGGCTGCCATTTGATCCAGCGTCCGCGTGATTCGCAGGATGCCAGGCGCTCGCTCTGCATCTGTCCCTTATGATAGGTGTGGAGCAACAGGCCAGGAGGTTGCTGAAGCGAATAGCCTTCTTGTTCAATGCGATACAGGTCGCGTTGCTCTGAATGTTGAAGGATCTGCTTGAGAATATATTCACGCGTCTGCCGGGGAACCTGGTTCAAAGTATAGCTGTGATAGATGCAGAGCGCTTGCTCTCGTGGTATCGCCGCTATCACCTGCGGAAGTGTCATGGAGGCATCGCCTCTCACGAGAGTAAGTGTATACTGGCGCGCCACTTCTATAGCTGACTGCAAAAGCTGCTGGCTATCATGATGCTCAGGCCAGAGCAGGGCACGCAACCAGAGCATATCATCCTCATTATGAACATCCAGGGGATTGAGATCGAGTCCCACGCGCGAAGCAACTAGAGGGAATGGTTGCTTACCAGGGATAGGGAAGTTTCCCTCAAACGCAGAAACTATGCGTACTGGTGAACTCAGCGAGCCGAGGGAGCGACCTTCACCATAATCGTAGGCATAGCTATCCCAGAGCAGATGTAGCCCTGCACTGGTGCCGATCTCGACAAGAGCCAGGGGTTGTCCTTGCAGGCGTTGATCAAGCACGCAGAATGCCAGCGCCAGGGCCGAGCAGCGTCGAACCTCGTTGATCTGGACTGGGCGCGTCGTTACCAGGTGGATAAGCGCTTCTTTATGCTCCAGGCAAAAGGAGCGAAAAGGAGGATAGCTCTCATGGGGTGGGCGCGCTTGCGCTGTGAGATCGGGATAAAACTCTGCCAGGGGATGTGCTGGTTGCTTGAGTAAGAGGAAGTGAACGGCACTGAAAAAGAGATTGGTGACTGTTGTCGAGGTATCTACATTCACAAGCAGAGCCAATAAGTCAGGGTCCCGGCTGACTTGCTGGCTGAGATAGGCATAAAGAGGAGACGAATTTTCAGGCGACTTCCCCTTATAGATGTAATTCCCATGCTGCTCAAAGTAGCTAGCAAGTTGGGCCAGCTTCTCTGGTAAGGAGGCAGAGGCAGACATTGTGATGGCATCCTTTCCTATGTTTGTTACAATGGCGCGAATACCACTCTTTTAGCCGAAACCCAGGCTGGCCTGGCCAAAAATATTGGTTGTACGCGGGCGTGCTATTCTCGTTCCTTTATACATATGTTGAAGCGAACGTTGAATGGTAAAACCATAGCGCGTGAGTAGCGCAAGGGCGTCCCTGTGCTCTGCGGCAACGAAGACCTGAGGCATATCCTGAAATGGCAGGGCCAATCCCGCTAGCAGTAACCTTTCAGCTACCTCCTGGTTCCGAGCAATCCACGGTCCCAGCACACTCGCCCGTGCCAGTAGATAACCACTGATTTGTCCATATTCATCACGCGTGATAAGGGTGCGCTCAGGGCTTTCAGCCCAATATGTCTTGAGGAGCCTGGCGCGGTCACCCCCAAACATGGAGGCATCGAAGCTCAGTAACTCTGGAAGATCGGCCTCGGTTGCTGAGAGAATTGGTTTAGCACCGCTGCCTGGTAACTCCACCTGCTGGCTCTTTTTGAGGTCAAGCACCTCACCATCATCATAAAAGCCATAGCGGCGATAGAGGGGCGCGCCACCGGGCGAGGCATCGAGGAGGACTGTAGGGCATCCTCGCTCCTCCAGGCGATTGAGAATTGCCTCTAATAGACGTTGACCAATGCCCTGCCGCTGCTCGCCAGGCGCCACAGACATCATGCCGATGTAGGCAAAATCGTCATAGTCGAGAAAGCCACCAAAACCTACAATCGCGTCAGCCTTCTTCGCCACAAATGCCCCGTCCGGCTGGAGGTATAAATAGTAGTAGAGGGTCGTCTTGCGACTACTCGAACCATAGGCCGCCTGTACAACGATATCTGTCCTGTCTATATCAGTTTCAAGTAAAGGCTGAATTGCAATATGCATACGCTATAATCTTTCCAAATAGAGAAATATAAAATTGACCTCTAACTCCTTCAGGAGCTTTATCAAGCTCATTTTACCACAAGCGTATAGCCTGCACTGCCTGGTAAGCGAACACGGCACAAGGCATCTCTTTCGTCTATACCTTTATTTCGTCCCTGACAATGCTTGACAGGCCCTTCAACGTTAGGTACACTGTGTAATGCAATCGTTATACGTAGATCGATTGTATTAAAAAGGAAAATGTGATGGAGAATCATTCCTCCCTGACCCTCGCGGATATCGCGAAAGCTGCCCACGTTTCGGTGAGCACGGTCTCCCGCGTCTTGAATCAGCGCGAGGGCAGCATTCCGATCAGCCAGGCCACGGTGGAACGAGTGAGAGAGGCTGCCAGGCGTTTGGGCTATTCCCCCAATCCTTTTGCAGCCGCCCTGCGAACCCAGCGCACAGGCGTTCTGGGAGCTATTCTTCGTGATCTCGGCGATCCATTTCTGAGCGTGCTGGTCCGAGCTTTGCAGCGGGCAGCACATCAGGAGGGCTTTGATCTTCTAGTGGGACACGCTGCTTCTGATCCTTCCACCGCCGAGCGGCATCTCGCGTTTCTGCTCAACCCCTGGTTTGATGGCCTCTTCTTGCTGGGAAACCTGCCAGGCGATGCGCCCCTGCTTCAGATGCTCACGCAACGCCCTCGTCCCTGTGTCGCTGTAGCCTGCGGGACGCAGATGGCGCTTCCAGCAGTGGCGATTGATGAGGAGGCTGGAACCCAACTAGCTCTGGACTACCTCTACCAGTTGGGGCACCGCCGGATCGCGTTTCTGGGCAATCTAGAGCATGCAGGAGTGCGCGAGCGGCTCGTCTGTTTCCAGCGCTTTGTGCAAGAGCGGAACCTGGAGTGGCAGGAGTACTATGCCCAGCACTGCCACAGTTCACGCAGCGATGCCGCCGCTCACGTGCGCCACTTCCTGGCCCTGTCAGAGCCGCCCACCGCTCTCTTCTGTGCCTCAGATCTGCTCGCTCTTGGTGCGATGAGTGGGGCATGGCAGGTGGGCCGCACGGTGCCCGAAGATCTGTCCATTCTCGGCTTTGATGATATCGAGGAGGCTGCCGAGGGGTTTCCCTCCCTCACTACCTTCCGCCAACCGGTTGAGATGATGGCTGACCACGCGACACGCTTGATCCATCGTTTGATCGAGGGCGGCCTCCCAAAAGAAGACGCGTGTCGCGTGACTGTGCAGCCAGAATTGATCCTGCGTCAGTCCTGCGCCGCACCTCGCGTGTAGTCTATCGCGGATGTGTTTTTCACACACTAGAACACAAGGAGGATAGCATGACACAATTGCACAAGGACGGTGACTCGTTCACCCTGGGCAAATACTGGCTCAACAGCAATCTCTGGGGAGCCGAAACCGGGTCCGGTTCGCAATACCTCTGGGATACGTCGCAGAGCGATGCGGCCATTGCCTGGGGCACCAGTTGGGACTGGTGCGGGCCAGTCGATACCGTGAAATCCTACAATTGCGCAGTGCTTGGATGGCACTGGGGCTGGAAACTCTCTGGCACCGGCTTGCCTCTCCAGCTTTGCGAGCACCGCAATGTCCAGACGTCCTGGGATTTCCACCTGCAAGAGACAACTCCTGGGAGTCTCAATGTGTCATATGACCTCTGGCTCTCCTCCGACCCGCACCTGGGTAATGCTAACGCCGATCATGAGATTATGATCTGGCTCTATCAAAGCGGTGATATTCGTCCAATCGGCACAAAGCAGACCTCCATCGAGCTTGGCGGGACGACCTGGGAGCTATGGGAGGGTTCTCTGCCTCAGTGTGGCTGGCCGGTCCATTCGTTTCTCCGCACCTCCAATACCACTTCACAGGCGCTCGATTTGCGCGAATTCTTTGACTATCTCGTCGAACGTGGGTTGAGCACTTCGCAATATCTCATCAGCGTGGAGGCTGGCGCGGAAGTCTTTACCGGTGCGGGCCGCCTGGACACGACGGCATATTTCGTGGAAATCGGCGCGACATCCTCCCTCCGCTAGCATCTATCGCCCGTCACAGTGCGAGAAATGAGTTTTCTTAGCGTTGTTTTTCGTTCTATTCATACTCAAGTGCCTATTAGAGCGCACCCGGCAGCACGCAAGCTGCCGGGTGCGCTCTAATATGTAATGCTATTGATTGGTGTAGGAGATGTTGCCCCAGGTTTTGCCACCATCCCAGGTATGTAGGAGCTGGCTCTCTGTGACGGCCCAGCCATTATTCGCATCGGCAAAGCTCATTTCTTTGAGCTTGCCAGGGCGAACTAAGGCCGTCTGCCAACTCTTGCCACCATCGGTGGTATAGAAGAGCTTACCACTCTGCCAATCAGAGGCCCAGGCGTGGGAGGTATCGGCAACGTAGGTGCTATCGGCACTCGTTTCGATAGGTAGTGTCGGAAACCAGGATGAGCCACCATCATTGCTGTGATACAGGACCAGGTGGGCATGTCCGTCTGGTGTGGTGATATAGACAGGCAAAAGACCGGTATTTCCAAAGAAGATGGGAGGCGTTGTGCCTATCTGCTGGACAGTAAGACCAGCCGGGGGAGTCAATTGCTGTTCCTGCCAGGTAAAACCGCCATCACGGGAAACATAGAGGCCTGGATCGGTTAGCTGACCAGTCGTACTGCGAATCGTAGCATAGACAGTGCTCGCGTCTTTAAAGGAGAGACCTGACTTGAAGCCACCAAGCGGCAGACCGTTCCTTCCAGCCTGGGATATGAGCTTCCAGGTCTGACCCGCATCAGTCGTCCGGAAGATGTAAGCGCCCTGGCTCCCAGCTCCAGGAGAGGTGATAGCCTCAAACCAGCCTTCGTTGCCGCTAAAATGCAACATATCAACGCCCGCAGGGTCCTGGACATCGAGCGTTAGGCTGCTCCAGGTCTGCCCTCCATCGGTCGTATGCTGGATGATAACCTTGTTCTGGGTCTCCTGAGCGCTAACAACCCAGGCATAAAGATTGTCAATAAAGGTTCCTCGTGCGACTTGGTAACCAGGTGCATTAGGCGGCGTTACATTTGTCCAGTGCCTCCCGCCATCAGTTGTTTTGAGTATGGCATTGGCCGTCATAGCCCACCCTTGCTGCGTCGTAAGCATGCGAATGGCGGTCAGCGGTCCCTTGACCGAAGAGGGCAATGTAGCAGTCAGTGTGCTGTTAGCCACAGGTGTCTCCGCGGTAGCAGGCGTTTGAGTAGTTGATGAGGTCGGTGTTGCGGTAGAAGAAGACGCCGAGGTTGTTCCACCACCGCTACATGCCGCGAGCAAAAGAAGCGCAGCCAGAGCTGAAACCGTACCAATAGTTGAGAATATACTTTTTTTGCGCATAGTACACTCCATCGTGACTTGTATTTTTATCCACTCTATGCTTACGCAAAACATGGTAGAGTTATTTGAATTGCATACTTAATATAATGCCAGAGGATTATCAAAAGTTGCGCGCAAGTTTCGAACTCTCTCTCGGCTCGCGAGAAAGAGTATCCGCCCCATCCTCGCGAGCATTGAAAAGCTAGGCACAGGTATGAATCAGCCTATAACGGTCATTTCAATTGTGTTCTATAATAAAGCTCAAGAATCACGTTCTCCCTGTGCCTTATTTAAAACAAGGATAGAAATGATGGCGATGACGATGCACCGAGATAACGAGCGCTTTCCACTGCAAGAACTTCCACCCGATTATATAGAACGGGTTTATGCCGGGGTGCTGGGCAAGATAATCGGTGTCTACCTGGGGCGGCCCTTTGAGGGCTGGACCTATGAGCGTATCGCGCAAGAGCTAGGCGAGATCAACTACTATGTTCATGATAAACTGGGCGTTCCACTCATAGTGACTGACGATGATCTCTCTGGTACCTTTACCTTTGTGCGCGCCCTCGCCGATTATGGCAACTCGCCTGATCTTAGCGCGGCCCAGATCGGACAAACGTGGCTTAACTACATTATCGAGCGGCACACAATCCTCTGGTGGGGCGGAATGGGAACCTCTACCGAGCATACGGCCTATCTGCGGCTCAAAGCTGGCATCCAGGCTCCAAAAAGTGGCTCCAGCAAGCTAAATGGCCAGGTCGTCGCCGAGCAGATCGGCGCGCAAATCTTTATCGATGGTTGGGGGATGGTCGCGCCGGGTGATCCAGTGCTGGCGGCGGAACTGGCCCGTAAGGCTGGAAGCGTGAGCCATGATGGAGAGGCTGTCTACGCCGCGCAGGTAATCGCGGCGATGGAGGCGGCGGCCTTCGTTGAGCATGACCTGGACACGCTCCTTGATATTGGGCTCTCCTTTATTCCCTCGACCTCGCTTGTAGCCAGGATGATCCAGGACATCCGTGCCTGGCACCAGGAGGATGGTGATTGGCGCAGGACGCGTGAGCGCATCGTAGCTCGTTACGGCTATGATCGCTACAGTGGTGGCTGCCACGTCATTCCCAACCATGCCCTCATCATCCTCGCGCTATTGTATGGAGACGACGATTTTCAGCAATCACTGATGATCGTCAATACATGTGGCTGGGATACCGACTGTAACTCGGGCAATGTTGGCTGTCTGCTAGCCATCAAAAATGGTTTACAAACCCTGGACGCTGGCCCCGACTGGCGCGGTCCCGTGGCGGACCGCCTCTACCTGCCGACCGCCGATGGAGGAAGTTGCATCTCTGACGCTGTCCAGGTAACTTATCAGCTTGCCAGCGTGGCGCACGCACTACGCGGTCTTCCTTTCACCCTCCCGCCACGCTTTAACTTCTCGCTGCCCGGCTCCTTGCAAGGCTTTCAACTTGGAGGAGAGGAAACGAACGCAATCCTCAGCAATGTTGTCCATCCTCTAAATAGCACGCAACGCTGCCTGGCCGTTCATTATCAGGGTGCGCGGGAGACCTCGCTGGCAACGCCGACATTTATTCCACCCTCTGCACAGGATATGCCCGGCTATGAGCTTCTGGCCTCACCCACATTCTATGCTGGCCAGATTGTAGAAGCGCGCCTTTTGGCCGATCAGGCGAATATAGCTCCTATAAGCGTCCAGCTTTTCGTGCGTACTTATGGGACAGAGGATCAGCTAGAAACGTATTGGGGGCCGATTGTTGCGCTGGAACCACAGGCAAAGCAAGTCATGACATGGCAAATTCCTGATACAACAGGTGAACCCATCATGGAGATCGGACTTACCCTACGGAACGAAGCAAGCGGCAATCCAGGACGAGTCTATCTGGAGAGCCTGGACCGGCGGGGAGCACCCATAACAACCCTGACACGTCCCGCTCGGCGAGGACAGATGTGGCATCGCGCCTGGACGAACGCTGTCGACCAGTTTGAGCCATGGGCAGCTGAGTCCTTTCGCCTGGTGCAAAACACCGGACGGGGTCTGCTCATTCAAGGAACACGTGACTGGCAAGACTACCGCATCAGCACGACCTTCACGCCCCACCTGGCCGAAGCCTTTGGTCTGGCCGCGTGCGTACAGGGCCTCCAGCGCTACTATGCCCTCCTGCTGACTCGCTCAGGGCGGGCCCAACTGGTCAAAGTTCTAGACGGAGAACACGTGCTGGCCGAAACGTCATTCCCCTGGGAACTCTATCAGCCTTACGCACTAAGCTTGCAGGTGCAGGGAACACACATCCAGGCCTGGATCAACGAGCAACCCCTCTTTGATCTTCAGGATACAGAGAATCTCCTGGAGGGTGGAGCTATCGCACTCATCTGCCAGGAAGGTCGCATTGGCTGTGACACCGTCAGTATCCAACCAGCCACTTCATAGTAGCCGTGTACGCAAGTGGCAGGCGCCCGCTACTGGCGTACGCGGCTACTCAGCTATGCCCGCTACTGGCGTACGCGGCTACTCAGGGGCTTATACTTTTGCTATGCTCTCTAGCACAGTCTGGCCATAGGCTGTCTGGGGAAAGGACGTTCGTAACTCATCGAAGTGGGTGTCGGCGTTCTCTGTGAGGAGGGCGATACGGTCAAGCAGGTCCAGGTCTTCGCGTGTTAGTTCCGCCTCGGGCTTTGTAATTAACGCGCCCCAGTCGTCATTCCCTAGCATTTCGAGCTTGTTCAAATAGGCAAAGTCTTGCAGGAGAGCGTAGCGGATGGGTGGCATGCCCCTGTCCACGTCGCTATCGCCAAAGTCCCACGGCTCAAGCTCGCCTGCGCGGCAGCGCCGCCAGACCTCACCCGCCAGCCAGAAGGGATCGCCTGCCTTCATATCCAGCAGGTTGAAACCCATATCCCGACCCCGTTGCTGAACCTCGTCGATCATCGGGTCAACGCGCACCCAACGCTCCTGGATTGCATCCCAATACTCTGCGAGGCGATGATCAGCGGCGTAGGCTGAACGGAAGTAGCCACCAAATCCGACTCGCGCCCGCGCGGGCACCCTCTGGTAGCGCAGCATAGAGACCAGCAACACGGCGAAATTACGGCAGATCATGCCTATACGATCTACTGGTGGTCGCCGCATGGTCAAAGGCTCTAGTCGGCGCCGCAGGATACGCGCCAGCAAAGCTTCGGTACGCCGCTCTCCAAAGAGCGCGTTATCAATCTCGCCTACTTCAAGCCCATAACCCTCACGCAACAATTCTGTATAAGGTGGAATCAGCAGCCCCTGCACCACACTCACCAGGCCAGCCATATCACGTGGAAGGTCGGCATAGAGATAAGCATACTTGCCTGGGTCCGTCAAAGCGCTCTGCTCGCGATAATACGCCAATACCTGATCGTTTCCAGCCATAAACGCTCTTCCTTTCAGCAAATGCCAAGAGACATATGTTCTCCTGGCATTCCAGCATAGCATCCATCAACTGACATCTTTTGTCAGGAAGGTAGACAATAACGGAATATCCCCTGCTAATTCTTACGGCTATAAGCAAAACAATCGCCTGGCGGTGGTTACAGATAAAGTTGTGCTTTGTATATCACGCTTCCCCTAAAAGGGCAGCATATCGCTCACGCAAAAGCTGTTCCGTTCCCTCGCCCAGGCGACGGACGATCTCGCCCGCGGGAAGGCGTTGCCTTACCAGGCCCACAGCCTCTCCTGCATAAATCTGGGCCAGGTCGTAATCCTTGCGCGCGACCGCTTCCCTCAGTTGTTGCTGCGCCTCCTGATCCTTTGCCAGCTCATCTACGCGTTCATGCCACTGCTCACTGAAGCGGTTCCGCAAAGCGCGACCAGGATACTCAGGGGGCCAGGCAAAGCCCTGCGCCACATCGAAGGCACGGGTAAGCACGGTCTCGCTCTCCTGCGCCGCGATAATGCGTGAGCGTGCATCCTCAGTAGTATCACACTCCGGCGAGGCCAGCAGACAGGTTCCGATCCAGACACCTTCCGCGCCAGCGGCCAGGGCTGCCGCCACTCCACGCGGCGTCGCTATGCCCCCAGCGGCGATGATAGGCACTTCAACAACATCCAAAATACTTTGGAGCAGAGGCAGCGTGCTCACATGCCCAGTATGGCCTCCGGCCTCTGTCCCCTGCGCCACAAGCAGGTCCGCTCCATCTTGTACTGCCGCCAGGGCCTCCTCCCGCGAATGCACCTGGGAGGCAAGCAGCACACCCTCCTGCTTAATACGTGCAGCATAGGGAGCAAGCGAGCCAAACGAGATAGAGATAAGGAAGGGGCGAGCCGCCAGCGCCGCCTCCAGCTGTTCCGGTCTTGACGCAAGGGACCAGGCCAACAGGCCAATACCAAAGCGTCCCTGGTCGTCTCCACGCGCGATCTGTGCCTCGCGAGCGATATACGCCGCAGAATCTTTGCTCCCAATACCAAGCATGCCCAGACCGCCCGCCTCGCTCACAGCTCGCGCCAGGCGCCCTTTACCCACATACGCCATTGGCGCACCAACGATGGGATAGCTCAACTTCCAGCAGGTTGTAAGATGCGTATGTAGCATAAGTAATCTCCTCACTCTTCCTGGCGAACCGTTCTTTCTCAACTCGCCAGACTACTTATTTTGCTCCTACTATATTACAGTTGGAGGGAAAAAGACCGCTATATTCTTGCGCCTTTCCATCATATTCTTGCACTCTAAATGGTCTATTCACCAAGTCTGTAGGATACTGATCTGCTTCCAACACGAGGAAGTCTTCTTTTTTTCTTCAACCCCCTCTTTTGGGCAGAACCGCCGTAATGAGGACACATCCTGACCGCATGAACCAGTACACTGTGATTGAAGATTATGTAAAAGCATTGGTGGGATTGAAAGGAGCGAAGATGAGAGTATTGAAATGGCGCCAGGTGCATACCTGGCGTTTGTCGCAACATGGCCTTGCCCCGCGTTTCTCCTCGCAGGATTTCGTTCAGGCGGTGACACGCACTGGTGGGATTCAGGCACAGGTGATGTCTGCTGCCGAGCTAGCGTTGTGTACCCGTGTGGAAGGGCTCTCTCCACATGATGTCAAAGCTGCGATCTTCCAGGACCACACCCTGGTGAGGACCTGGGCCATGCGTGGCACATTACACTTACTCTCTGCAAGAGAACTCCCTCTGTGTATAGCGGCGCGTGACTGGCAGCATACTGCGAGCTGGTCGAATTATTTCGCTGAGTTCGGCCTCTCAAGAGAGCAACAGGAGGCCTATCTCTTGGCTATCCCGCATGTTTTGGAGCAGGGACCAATGACTCGTCTGCAACTCGCTGACGCTGTTGCGAAGCATACGGGTGCTGCTCGCGTGCGCGACTTGATCCTCTCTGAGAGCTGGGGTCTCCCTTGAAGCCATCGGCCTATCGCGGAGATCTCTGTTTCGGGCCAGGCCAGGGGAAGACGGTCACCTTCATGAACCCCAGAGGATGGATTGGGAAATGGCAGCCAATCGAGCCCAAGCTGGCGCTTCAGGAAATAGCCCGTCGGTATCTGCGAGCATATGGCCCGGCGACCGCAGACGATTTTGCTTTTTGGTGGGGATGTGGGAAAACCCTCGCAAAAAAACTCTTCCAATCGATAGAAGAGGAGTTGGAAGAAGTAGAGGTAGAAGGGTGGCGAGCCTTCGCCCTGCGTGCGACCCTTCCGCTCATCCAAAGCGTTGAACCAGCAGAGCAGATCCACCTGCTTCCCTTATTCGATGCCTATACGATCGGGGCGGCGCCGCGCGGTTGCGAACCCCTACTCGCTCAAGCCTACAAGCGCCAGGTCTTCAACCTTCAAGGGTGGACCTTTGCGGTCATTTTGATCAACGGTTCCATACAAGGAGTCTGGCGCTCTACAATCCGACGCTCGCAAACTGTCATTAAGGTGAACCTGTTCTCCTCACCCACCGCCCCGATCCGAAAAGGGATTGAAACCGAAGCGGAACGGCTCAGTGACCTCTTCGGGAAGAAGGTCTTACTGGAATATGAGTCTCCCTCATCTTCCCAGTTTTAGCGATCTTGGAGCTGGCTCGACAGAGTTCGAGCCATGCTAGACCAGAGAAGAGCATTGGGGCAGCGAATTTACAAGAGGCCGATGATTTTTTTGCCATCACCACGGTGTACATAGACCACTGCAACGAAGTATCGTCTGTAGGGTCCAAGCTGGCTTGGACTCCGAGCGAAGCGACCTGCTCAGCGCCTGCGGGCCGGGCGAGTCCAAGCCAGCTTGGACCCTACAATTTAGCGCCGGTACTGTTTTGGCGAGAGACCAGTGAGACGCTTAAAGTACTGGGCCAGGTGGCTCTCATTGGCGAAGCCCACGCTGTGAGCGATAGAGAGCACAGACCAGTCAGTGGTGGTGAGCAAGACTTTGGCGCGCTCTACGCGACGCTGGAGCACATACTGGTGGGGAGAGAGGCCGGTAGCTTCTTTAAAGAGGCGCGCGAAGTAATAAGGGCTAAGATGAATCTGGGCCGCGAGCTCGGCGAGAGTAAGATCGGTCGCGAGGCGCTCTTCAATATAAGCCTGTACACGTTTGAGATGACGTGAAGGTAAGCGATGGCGCTGTGTTTTTGTGGGCAACTTTACTGAAGAATGCTGCCTTAGCAGATGCAGGATAAAGAGGTTCGTCAAGGAATCGATATATAGCCTACCACCGAGGTCATTAGTATGGAGTTCCCTCAAGAATGCGAGCGCCAGTGCCTCGATCTGGGGATCACTTACGCCAATCTCGTCAATAAGCTCTACGCGTTCGGGATTGAGATCAATCTCGGCGGCAACCCCCTTGAGTAGAGCTGGAGGCAGATAGAGATGCAGGTGGCGCACCTCCTCGGAACTATCCAGGTGCCATGTGCTTGGTGCGCCCGCGGGTAGAATTGTCAGGCTGCCTGTTCCCAGTTGCCCCTGGCGCCCGGCGAGCCGTTCCTGAGCCTCGGTAGCGGCACCCAGATTGATTACTAGCACATGTCTTGCCAGCGCGGGCAGGGCAAAGTCATCATCGGGATGCACGACGTCCGCAATATCAAAACCATTCCAATCCCACCCCCTACTCGACTGTATAATATGTTCTGGCGGCACATCAAAAGCCTGATATGGCCTGGCATCATCATGCTGGAACTTCTTCACGTCTCATGTCTCTCTGCTATAGGAAGACAATGGATTCTCTGCAAATTATATCATGCGATCCTTGTTCATACGTATTACCTAAAAGCAAAGATGTGGTAATATATTGGATGATAGATAATGGCTTTAGGTAATACCGTATTTCCCTAAAGGAGCACACATGCCCAGACAGGCTCCCTACCTCCTGCGTTGGTCTCCTCAAGCACAAAAATATGAACTTCTCGACCAGGGATGCTCTCAATCAGGTGGCCAGACTCTTGAACCTTCCGATCTGCTACATAAGCTGGTTGATATCAGCTCTTTTGCCTTTTACAGCTACACTGGCGCTCACTTTACGGCGCGCAAGGAGAATATTCAACGCAATGGCCCCTACTGGTATGCTTATCGCTCATCCCAGGGTCGAACGAGCAAACGTTATCTTGGCCGCACGGCCGATCTCTCCGTAGGCCATCTAGAAAACATTGCAGAAAGCTTTCTCTCTCCCGCAGATACGCCTATCACCTCCAATGGGCACATGGTTGATAAATCCATAACAGCATCTCAGCACTCCCAACAAGCTTCATCGAGGCAGGATCAGCTATTACTGGATACCAAGTTGCGTCCGCCGCGCCTCCCCCTGGAACTGGTGGAGCGACCACGCTTATTTAAGCGCCTCGATAGCTGGTCAGCATACAAGCTCACGTTGCTTATCGTGCCCGCTGGCTCGGGCAAAACGACGCTCGTCACCTCCTGGCTTGCGCAAAATGACTTCCTATCTGAGGCGGCCTGGGTCTCGCTAGATATGAATGATAATGATCCGGCTCGCTTCTGGCGCTATGTCCTGCGCGCTTGCCAGGGATGGCACTCCCTTCCCGAACCATATATTCTTCCTCTAAACCTCCCTTCACCTCAAACAGGCATCGCGGCGCGTCCCTTCGAAGAGCTACTCATTCCTTTCCTCAACGAGGTGGCACAACACTCTCAACATCGCCTGCTTGTTTTAGAAGACTACCATGTCATCACTGAGGCAAGGATTCATGAGACGCTTGACTTTCTCCTCGCTAATCTGCCTGAGACACTGCATATTCTGCTGCTGACACGCACAGAGCCTCCACTCTCGCTTACTCGCCTGCGCTCACGAGGCGAAATCAGTTCTATTTATGCCAGTGACCTGCGCTTCTCACCCGAGGAAACGGCTGCATTCCTCCAGCCGATTATTCCAGCATCACCCTCTACGCAACTCCTGGCTACGCTCGATACGCACCTGGAGGGGTGGGCCGCCGGATTACGCCTGCTCGCGCTCTCCTTGCAGGGGCACAAGACACAGGCCCAGATAGAGCATATCCTTACCACCTTTCGCGGCAATCATCGCTCCATTCGGGATTATTTTGTCAGTGAGGTCCTCCAGGCTCAGCCCGAGCCGCTGCAAGACTTCTTGCTACGCACGAGTATCCTGGCGCGCTTAAGTGTTCCTCTCTGTCTGGCTGTCACCGGTCAGCAAGAGAGCGCGAGCCTGTTAGAAAGTATTGCGCGGGCCAACCTCTTTCTGGAGGCCCTCGATGGCACAGGCGAGTGGTACCGCTATCATGCCCTCTTCGCCGAGGCGATGCAGCATGAGGCGCGCCTGCGCCTGGGCGAGGATGAACTACGCACACTATATCAGAGAGCCAGCCACTGGTTCTCAGAATATGACCTGCTTACAGAAGGCATTGAAGCAGCATTTAAGGCTAAGGATAGCGAGCTGGCCGCGAGATTGATAGAGCAATATATAGAGGCCATGCACGTACAGGAATTTCGCGAGTTTCACACTCTGCGCCGCTGGCTCACGCAGCTACCCGAAAAAACACGTCAAAGCTCTCCCCAACTCTGTTTAAGCTATGCTGTAGCACTCATTTTTGGTCGCGACGAGCAAGAGGAACCAGATCCATTCCTCGTGGAACAACTAGAAACACTGTTGCAACTGGCTGAAGAAGGCTGGCACGTACGTAAAGATCTTCCCCATCTTGGACAGGTCTTCGCCTTTCGTGCTCTTTTCTCCTATCAACAAGGCAAGCGCGAGCAATCTGTAAGTTGGGCCAGGCAGGCCCTGGCCTGGCTCCCAGCAACAGAGCCTTTATGGAGAGGCATGAGCCTAGTGGTTCTGGGAATCGAAGCCCTGCAAACAGGTCGACTCAACGAGGCTAGGCAGTTCATTGCGGAGGTCGGCAAGTGCTGGCAAGTTCTCCATAGCTTGCACATTCTAGATGGCATTACGCTTTTTACAGGCATGATCTGCTATGAAACTGGTGAACTACGCCAGGCAGCCCACCAGTTTGAACAGCTTTCTTATAAGAGAACTATCCTTGAAGATGGCCCTGTCGCCCTTGCCGCGCGCCTTGGTCTGGCCCAGGTCCTCTATGAGAGGAACGATCTCGACGGTGTACAACGCGAGCTTCAGGCATTCTCAGCCCTGGCCCAAAACTTTCCGATGGTCCCCCAGGACTTCTTCCAGCCATTGGTTGAGCTACTTATGGCACGGCTGGAGCATGCCCAGGGAGAAACCGATCAGGCTATAGAACGCCTGGCCAATGCTCTAGCTCAGGTGCACAGCACCCCGGAGGGCCTGCCTCTCTACTTCTATCATGAGGCACGTAGCTGGCTTGTCCAGCTCTTTCTCTCGCAGGGAGATATCGCCACAGCGCATTACTGGTTCCAATTCACGCCTCATCCAGGTACCGGCGCCACAACTACATCTTCCGAACCATATTTACTGCCTGCACCAGGGGAGATCGCTATGCAAGAACACCCTTCAGAGAGTATGCAAGCATCACCAGATATGCTTGTCCTGGTGCGCGAACAGAGCGTACTCCTCATGGCACGCCTGCACCTTGCTCAGGATGAGTATGAGGCCGCGCTGCATCTCCTAAACATCCTACTTTCCGCAGCTCAGCAGGCTGGCCGGGGACGACACGCCCTGCAAATAAAATTACTGCTGGCCCAGGTCTACGCAGCTCATAAGCAACTCCCCCAGGCACATCAAACCCTCCTGGAAGCGCTCAAGCAGGGGCATATTGAGGGTTACCGGCGCACATTCCTTGATGAGGGCGAAAGGCTTGTGCCTCTCCTGCGCAATATACTTCCTCATCTACATATTCAACCACTGCGAAACTATGCACGCCAACTCATTCAGGCCTTTTCACAACACGATGCCAACCAGTCCATCGTTGTGCCCCCCGTCTTTGAACCGCTCTATGAGCCACTGACGAGCCAGGAACAGCGAGTGCTACGCCTGCTGGCAACAGGTCGCTCCAACCCTGAGATCGCCCGCGAACTGATTGTCTCCGTCAATACCATCCGCTCCCAGGTCCAGAGCATCTACCGCAAACTGCAAGTCAATAACCGCCACGCAGCCAGTGAGCTTGCCCGCCAGCTGCATCTCCTTTAAGTCTTCAAAAACAACCATTATGGTTATCTGATGTTTCTCACATAAATCCCAGTGAGACGCAATCCTTGAAGAAGAGGCAGAACAGCAGGCCCTTCCATCAGCAACTCCTCATCCATGTCATAATGCGATGGACTCGCTGCGAAATGGCTTCAGGAGCCACTTTTATCAAGTGATAGCCCAAAGAGGTATAGATTTCTGCATGGATCTTCTCGAAAAGGAGAGACTCTTCAAAAGTGATTTTTCTTGCCTCAGTGGGCTGGCAGAACCCAAGATTTTCGAGAAAGAAGACCTGCCTCTGGTAAATGTTCTCGCGCTCAATTCTCTCCATTTCTTCTAACAGACAAACAGAGGGGGATATCCAAGATATCTGCTCAAGGCAAAGGCACAAATTGGCGAACGGTCGTACACTTGCAGTTCATCAGGACACATTCCTGTTTCTATTTGCCTCTGTTTTTGGAGCTGGATAATCTTATCAATAAAGTCAGCCTGCATCCACGGCTCAAGATTGCCACGCCTATGCTCAAGGGCAATTACATCGGTTGCGGCTTCCTCCACCACCGAATATCCCTGGCTTTTCAACGCATGCAGAATTGAGGTTTTTCCTGAGCCTGGCGTGCCAGTGAGAATGTATCGCTTCATAGAAGAGCTCCCTTCATGAAATGTTTCAAATACAACAAAACTTCTTTTTTGCTTTCTATACGAATTCCAAAACCATAGCTACGCTGGTGTGCTCGCTTATAGAGCGTCATCTCAACAAGAGGAAAATTTCATATGAAAAGAAGAGGTGCTTATACTACTTTGAGGAAACAGGGCGAACGCGGTGCGTCCTGTTTTGTCGAGAGTGGAGAGAGAGGAACTCCGGCGTGAAATTCTTTCTTTTTGGGATTTATATCATTTCACTGGTCTCCGCTTCCAGAGAAAGCAGGCGCCGACCATTTCGCACCAAAGTTGTGTATGAATCAGGTATGCTGAGAAACGACATTACCCATGCTAGTTTATGCAAATAACCATAAAGGATGATGTAGAATATCCCTCTTTACATTACACTATACACGGGTTGTAATTCTTCCAGAAGGTGAGCATCAATATCTTAAGCTGAAAGCGAGGTTGCCAGGCATGAACCAGGAGCGTCTCTCTACACCTGCACCTTTACGGCGTCTCTTCGCCTCCTATTATGAGCGTATGTCGCAAGGTGCAGCAGAGAAAGCCTATATGGAGCCGTTGCGTAAGAAAATTGTCGGGCAGGCTGCAGGACTGGTGCTCGAAGTGGGGGCGGGCAACGGCCTGAACTTCGCCTGCTATGATCCCGAGTTTGTTGAGCGCGTAGAGGCAACTGAGCTTGATAGCTCGATGCTGAGCTATGCACGCACACGCGCCCAAAGCGCACCCGTGTCTGTTACCCTCACGCAAGCCAACGTTGAGCAACTTCCCTTCACCGATGCATACTTTGACAGCATCGTTTGCACACTGGTCTTCTGCTCCGTCAATAATCCCCTACGTGGCCTGCAAGAAATGCGCCGCGTCCTCAAACCTGGCGGCCAGCTCCTCATGATAGAGCATGTGCGCGCCCAAAAACGCATGCTCGCCCTGGTACAGGACTTGATTACTCCCCTTACCAGGCTCCTGCTGGGCAATTGCCACTGGAACCGCAGCACGGTACAAACCGTCCAGAAGGCTGGTTTTCAGGATATACGACTTGAATACCTCACGCCCGTAGGCGAGTTGATGCCCCTGGTGATAATACTGGCCAAAGGCTAATAGCATAACTCTTCAAACAAAAATCATCCCTCGCATCGTCTTGATGGATGATGCTCTTTCATCCTATTTATCGCTATACTCAAAACAAGTCAATCGCGCAGGGGAGATAGATGTACCCCTCCATGGAAAGGTTCGATAAGATATGACTCAAGAGACACTTGTTCCTATCGATACAAGCCATATCCCTCACTCAATAGAAACACCTATCATCAGCGTTGAGAACCTGGTAAAACGCTATAAAAAGGCGACAAAGAATGCCGTCGACCAGATCTCTTTTTCGGTTGCGCCCGGCACACTTTTTGCCCTGCTGGGCCCCAACGGCTCCGGCAAAACCACAACCATCTCCATGCTGACCACGACCCTGGCTCCCACGTCTGGTACCATACATATCGCGGGCTATGACCTGGCAACACAGGCTCACCTGATTCGTAGCCAGATCGGCATTATCTTCCAGAAGCCCAGTCTCGATCTTAATCTGACCGCTGAAGAGAATATACGCCTGCATGCGACCCTCTATGGTCTCTACCCTTACCGACCCCTGTTTCGCCTGATGCCAAAGACTTACCGCGCCCAGGTACAGGAGCTGGCTCATCTCCTGGGCATCGAAGAAAGCCTCTTCAAACCCGTCAAGACGTTCTCTGGGGGCATGAAGCGCAAGCTCGAAATCGTCCGTAGCCTGCTTCACCGTCCCGAGGTCCTCTTCCTGGACGAGCCTACCACCGGGTTGGATCCGGAGAGTCGGCGCGAGCTATGGGATCATCTACGCCAGGTACGCGCTGAGAGCGGGACCACCATCTTTCTTACCACCCACTACCTGGAAGAGGCCGAGGGGGCCGATAACATCCTGATTATCAATCGCGGTCAGATTGTTAGCGCGGGCAGCCCTCAGCAGATCAAAACCAGCCTGACACAGCCTATGCTCTTCATCGACGCACACGAGCGCGAGCAGCTACGCGTGGAGCTACACGCGAAAAATATTGATTTTAAAGAAGATGGACTCTTCTCTATCGCCCTTGAAAACCAGCAGGTACACCAGCTCCTCAAGAGCATCGATACACCCTTGAGCATGGTCCAAACCCATACCCCTTCGCTAGAGGATGCCTATATCCATATCATTAAACAAGAATATATCGAGGAGCAAACGGAGGAACACACAAAATGACCAATCCCGTCATTCATCCTGCTAGAGAGCAACGAAGTAACGTCTCTCGCAACTGGAATGCTATCCTGACCATCGCTGGGCGCGACGTCATGCGTTTCCTACGCGACCCGATACGCCTGGTCTTTACCCTCATTTTCCCCATTATTCTCGTTGGCGGGCTGGCAGGTCCCCTTCAGGGCAATTTTGGGAAAGCGGCGGGCTATAATTTGATTACTTTTAGCATGACTGGTTTGCTCGCCATGTCGCTCTTCCAGAGCACGATGAGCGGCCTGGTCTCACTGATCGAGGACCGAACGAGCGATTTTAGCCAGGAACTCTTTATCGCCCCCATCTCGCGCTATACCATCATCTTTGGCAAAATCTTTGGTGAGTCACTTGTCGCCCTGGTACAGGCAGTCATTCTCGTCCTGCTGGGCGCTCTCCTCTTTGGTGTTCCGCTCTCGCTCACCAGCCTGCTCCTCGTCATACCCGTCTCATTGATAATCTGCCTCTTTGGCGGCGCGTTTGGCGCTCTGCTCACCTCGCTCTTCAGCGATCAGAGGGCAGCGAATATGATTATGCCCTTTCTCCTGTTCCCACAATTCTTCCTCTCAGGCATCTTTCTGCCCATCCGTGGACTTCCCTGGTACCTGACCCTTCTCTCAGAGATTACACCTATGCGCTACGCAGTGGACCTGGTCCGCGGCATCTTCTATGCGGGCAGGCCAGAGTACAATCAGATCGTCCTGCTCCACCCGCTCATAAACCTGGCCATTATCGCGATTCTCTTCACCATCTTCCTCGTCAGCGGCACCATCCTCTTTGTGCGCCGCGAGCGCAACCGTTAAAATCAAATTTGGTATAGACGAAACAATCATGGCTGCGCGCAGCCATGATTGTTTCATGGGGAGAAGCAGTCTTGCGAGTCTCCATGCCTGATCGAGATGCACTCTGCGTTGATCCAGCTTAGGAACGCGCAGCCTGCGTCTTCTCAAAGCCTCCATCTCCCATGTCGGCGCCTCTCTCATCCAGCACAATTTCATACACCGCCGTTTTCTCGCCAGGATATTTGCGGTCGAAGACGATCCCGAAGAAACGACCTACGATGCCGATACGCAACATGCCTCGCGCGCGCTTGGCCTCCTCGGCATACAGACGGCGCACGGTGCCTTCAATCGCCGGACCAAGCGCCTCCCCTTTGCGGTTGCCAGGCGCGAGGGTGACGTGTGAATTATGGGCGAGGCGCTTGACCTTCCAGGTACCCGCTGGCGTCATAAAGTAGAGTTTGCCGTCCGAGGCGACCGTGCCTACTGGGGTGCCGATGCCTGTGCCGTTGCGGCGGAAGCTGGTCAGCAGGGTCGTATGACCTTTTCCAGGAGCAGTCAGATACTCTCGCGTGGTATGAGTCGTTTTTTCGCTCATGATCTGTCTCTCTTTCTTGTGATCGTCTGCTCGGCGTTTTCTGCTCGTTTCCAGGAAACGCCGAGCAAACATGTCTCTATGCCAGGGTTTGCAGCCAGGTCGCAATGGCTGTACCGATTTCACCGGGCGAATCTTCTTGCAAGTAATGGCTGCCTTTGACGGTCACTTCTGCCTGCGCCCGCCATGTGCGACAGAACTCCCGCGCCGCCCGCGTCGCCGTTCCCGGATTATTGTTGATATATAACTTCGGGACATCGCTTTGGGCCAGCCACTCCCCATAGGCCGTGACCAGTTCAATCATGTCCGCACGCTCATCATCAATGGGTGCCTGACGGGGCCAGCTCAGCATGGAACGACGTCCCTCGCCTGCTTCAGTAAAAGGGCGGCGATATTCCGCCAGTTCTTCCTCACTCAGCTCGCGTAACACGACGCGCGGCAGGAGGTGTTCGATGAACACATTGTCTTCGAGCACCATGCGCTCACCCGCGTTGGAACGGAGGGCTTTCCAGATGTCACGAGTGAACTCCGGCCAGGTTGCCCAGCTGTATGGTCTGGCGATCGGTTCCATATACACCAACCCCTTGACCACCTGACGATGACGATTCGCCCAGTCAAAGCCGAGGGCCGATCCCCAATCATGGAGAACAAACGTGATGTTCTCGCGCACCTCAAGTGCCTCAAGCAACTGATCTAGATAGCTGCGGTGCTCGAAGAAACCATAGGAGCCAGGGCCACTGTTGTGCAGCTTGTCAGAATCGCCCATGCCAATCAGGTCCGGAGCAAGGCAGCGTCCCAGCCCTTGCAGGTACGGAATAATATTGCGCCAGACATAGGAGGAGGCGGGATTGCCATGCAGGAAGACAATCGGATCGCCCTCACCAGCTTCGATATAGGCCATCTGATGTCCCAGCACGGTTTGAGAGCGTTTCTCATACGGAAAGGCGGCACTAATCATGCCTGATTCTCCTTCTTTTCAGCCGATGCGACCTGCAAACCAGGGAGGGTAGATAACTCAATCATCACCGCGTAAACCGCTATGGTTCTCACTGTTTGTCCCTTGCACGAAAAAGTTTGTGCGAAGATCGTCATCAATGTATCTCCTTGTTTCCAGATGCTGTTCGAGAGTGAGAAAAGCCCTCACCAAATGTACCTGTCATACATTCGTCCTGTTGATCGGTTGAAGCATTTATTGCTCTCACAGAGAGAACCCTTTTCATTCCCTGCTCAGGAAGGGGTGTTGCCAGCCAGCAGCCCTTGCACCAGTTCCTCAACAAACTGCTGATCTGTTTTGTGAAACGGATCGAAGCCCAGGAATTGCTGGTTAAAGACCCTTTGAAAACAGGGACCCAGCAACAGGGTCGCTATAGTCAAAGAGGGAAGGTGCCGCCCAATGCGTTCCAGGCGCTGCTCCTCCTCAAGATAGGCTGCAAACCGTTCAAAAACGTTGTGTGGGCCCATACCCAACGGTAAGGTCGTGGCACGAAACTGGGCCAGGAGCTCCTTGTCAGCCAGGAAGGAGACACCCATGGGAAGCAGTTGCTCATAGTAGTGAAGAACTGCCAGCGCGAGCGCGATAAGGTTCTCGCGGACGGTTGCGGTGCCTGCCCGGTGCGTCTGGAACACCTCGTGGAAGGCCGGCAGGTGCTCGGCCATGAGAGCAAAGAAGATGTCTTCTTTATGGTCGAAATGCCGGTAGAGCGCGCTTTCGGAGAGGCCGACCGCGCGTGCGATCTCCTTGGTGGTCACATGTGCCGAACCTTTCAAGAGCAGCAGCTTTTCAGCGGCCTCCAGGATTTTCTCTCGTGTTTTTCCCATGCTTCTTTCTCCATGTGCGTGAGTGTTCACTAACATGATAGGTCAGAGATGAGGGTCTTGTCAAGAAGTGGGGTCAACCTTATGAAAACAAAGCCTTTCTTTCCGGAGTATTTTTGTAAGCATGGGGCTGCTCTGAGAAACTTTTCACCAAGAAAACAGGGTGCTTCGATACCTCACGCTCAAATTCTGCAAGCGAGGAGTCTGCTGTGACATCGAAGTAAGCCAGAACAAAAGATGGAGCTCCGATCAGGCTTCTTTTGAGGATGGGAGCTGCTTCCTGAGCATTCACCTCGAATGCAGAGACACGCTCGGTGTGGCGACCACGTGTCAGTGTGGCCTCGCCTGCCACGCGCAGATTGCGCACCCAGTTGACGACGCCGTAGGGCGCGGTCAACCAGCGCTGGCCATCGTATTCAACGAGCGCTACCGGTATTGTATGAGGCTGCCCGCTTTTGCGCCCACGTACCGTGAGCAGGGTCATATTGCCCTTCTTCACACCGGCCCGCAGCAGAAACGTGTTGATATTGCGGCCCACGCGGAAGAAAAGTGTTGGGCGAAATGTTTTTGCCATGAGATGCTACCTTACCTCCTTCTCCATATGTGTGTGAATGTTCACTAACATAGTGTAGCCAGAGATGGGGAACTTGTCAAGGGAGGCAATGCAGCCAATCTCACACACGAATACCATGATCTTCCATGTTGTCACTCAACTGCCAATACTCGATGTTGTTTTGCTCGCAGTACCACTCTCCCCAGGCATGAATCTGGTAGACGATTGGTTCCAGGCTTCGTCCCGACTCGGTGAGTGAGTATTCCACCTTTGGAGGGACCTGAGCGTAGACCTGCCGGTGAATGATTCCTGCCTGCTCTAGCTCCCGCAATTGGAGGGTGAGCATTTGTTGGGTCGTCGCAGGAATGAGCCTGCGTAACTCTCCGAAGCGTTTGGTTCCGTTGAGCAAACAATAAACAATCTGCAATTTCCATTTTCCTCCAACGATCGAAAGCGTCACTTCGACCGGACACCCCGCCGTTTTCTGCTGCTGTTTCATGAGATGCACCTTTCTATAGTATGATTTTCTAGACTACCTCAAATTATTTTGCGTACTTGTTTCTTTCACTGTTATCCGTTATTTTGATTGTAGCAGGATGTGGGAAGCATAACAAGCGAAGCCAACTTTCACTGTTATCCGTTATTAAGATCACCTTCTCTCATCCTGAACTAAACTGTCTCCTCTCTCAAGAAGAACAAGCATAGAAAGAACTGGTAGTATGTACAACACCTACCCAGCGAGCTTCACTCGCATGACACGTCTGTTAGCGGGAGTCAGTATCCTCCCTGCGCTTTTCCTTCCTTTTTATGAGGCTTTTCTCCATGGCGGACGACGCGCCATGGAGATCAACCCGCGCGCTGCTGCCTATATGGCAGCCCATATGATAGGAGCCTACTGTACCATCCTGGCCGGTTTTGGGCTGATCGCCATCTACCTGCGCTACCATGAGCGTATGGGCAGGGGCGCGCCCCTCAGCTTGATTCTAGCTCTCCTTGGGCAAATCTCGTATGCAGGCCTCCTGTTTATTGATGGGTTCTTCAATCCCCTTTTTGCGCATTTTGATCCCGCGCTGCAAACCCAGTTCCATTCGCCTGACTTCTTTCAAGCCGTGGCACAGAGTCCTCTGCTTCAGAGCTTCGGGATCGCCCTCTATACTCCCTTCCTGATGTCTCTCCTCCTTATCATTGGCTATGGGTTCCTGGGGATTCTTCTCCTGCTAAAACGCATCTTCCCCTGGCCTATTGGAGTACTGTTTCTCGTCGGTGGGGTAATTCTGGGCATTGACTTGATGGTGCCGATGTGGATCGAGATAGCCGGGTATGCGGCTGAAGGGCTGGCAATTGCCTGGAGTGCTTTGCTCATCTTGCGCGAGAGCCAACCCATTGCTCATGCCGAGTTTGTTGCATAAAGGCTGAGGTCAGAATGTCTTAGCGAATGTCTCTGAAACCTGAAAGGAGCAAGATCTATGCAATCATTCATCCATCATCATAAGGAATCGAGCGAGGCGTCGTCTAAAGCGACACAAGGACATGTCATTGATTTGGGCTGGCGTTACGATCTGATGCTGTGGTGGCAAAATATCCTGTCGCGTGGTAAGTGGCAGGAACTTCAGCAACACATCGCCGACTTGGCCCAGTTTCAACCAGGAGAAACTGTGTTGGATGTTGGGTGCGGCACCGGGACACTGGCAATCATCGCGAAGCAACACGTGGGTGCGGTGGGCCGCGTGTCTGGCATTGACCCCGGGCTGAAGCAGATCACTCGCGCGCGTTCCAAGGCGGAGAGAGCGGGCCTCTCTATTGACTTCCAGGTTGGCGTGATCGAACAGCTTGCTTTCGCCGACCAGTCGTTCGATGTTGTTTTGAGTACCTTTATGATGCACGTTATGCCTGATGATCTCAAGCGTCAAGGACTCGCTGAAATAGCCCGCGTTCTCAAACCGGAAGGGCGTCTGCTGGTGGTCGATTTCAGGCGCCCGCAGGAGCATGAGGAGCAATCTGAGCGACCTGTCCATACAGGTCCCTGGCAGAGTGGAGTTCAAGATCAGCCTGCCTTGATACAAGAAGCAGGATTCTTGCAGATAGAAAGCGGGGAGATCGAAACTGGGACGACAAAGCTGCCCGAAGTTGGTTTTGTCAGAGCGCGAAAAAATCAATAGCCTGTTTCTTAAAGATCGAGTTGCATGAGCTTTCCCCTACTGCCCAATACAATGAGAGGGGGATGTCTAGGATGATCTGCAAGGACCATTCACGGAAAGTGCGGGAGACCCAGTTCTTGACATTCTGCCTCGCCAGCGGCAATATCCCGGACCTGATTCAGATGGATATGTCCTACGTCGCTCAGTATGTTTTAGCTATTGGGATAGACTGCGCAGGTCCGGCGCCTGCGGGGTTGCAGAACATCAGACACTCTCTGAAGAGATAGGCGGCGCGGATACCCTCCAATCTGGAGGGTATCCGCGCCGCCTATCTCTGTCCTATGCTTGCCGACTTACCGCCATAAAATCACTTTTGCCATCCTGCTATATGGTGATAGGACCAGCAAAGAGCAGCACCAGGGCGGGCACGGCGAAGGTGGGATCAATTGCCAGGTGATACTGCGGCGTCCAGCCAACGTCGCCGCTGAGCGTTGGTGTATTGATGGCGTTGTAGGCTGCCAGCAGATCTGTTGGTGTGCCATTCACAATATCTCCCTCGGTATGGATCGCAGTCCCTTTATAATTCCCGATGATGTTGCCCGCTGCAAAGCCGGAGGGCAGCACATAGTAATTGTTCTGCGCGTAGATCTGGGACGAGGCGCCCACGCCGAGCGCGTAAAGTAAGTTCGGGTTTGTCCCCTCATCGTAGTAGTTGTCGTAAACATGCACCTGGCCGTAACGCACACGCGGCAGACGCTGGATCGTACCCACGAACTCGTTGTGGTGAATGGTCACGCGCAGCTTGCCCACATCATAGGTTGGGCTATCAGTCGAACCTATGAGCATGGTCTTGTCATGATTGGTGAAACGGTTCCACGAGACCGTCACCAGGTCTGCTCCTTTCGTTATGTCAAGTTCACCATCGTGCTGTTCATACTCACGTCCGAAGTACAGCGGCTCCTGGCTATCGGACAAGCTGCCATCGCTAAACGAATCGTGATCTATCCACACGTGCATGGCATTATTGAGAATAGAAAGGTTATCGAACGCAGAGTTCCAGTTGCCGGTCGAGCCATCGGTCGGGTCCCACTGGGGAAAGCAGTCGAAAGCGTTCTCGAACTGAAGATTGCGCACAATTATATTGTTGACCTTGCTGATCATAAAATTCGCGCCGACGATACGTGCGCCAGATCCAACGCCAATAATGGTCGTATTGGAGGGAATGAAGATTTCAACGCGTTTGGTCTGATTATTTTCAGAGTCATGGCGGGCCGTCTCCAGGGGGCCGCTCGGCTTCGTTGTGCGTCCCCAGGTCGCTGGATCGTAGGCCTGGAGATAGGCCGCAAGCGAATAGCCGCCCGTGATATAGTCGTCGCAGGTTAGCGGATTGCCCGAGTCGTCCTCGTTGCCATTGATTACCCCTTTGACATAAATAATCTTTGGGGTCGCATCCGCCCCGGTATTGTCGCCTCCCAGAGCCTGGACAAGCTGCTCGCGATTGGTCACAGTATAGACCTGGGCAGGAGCGGCATTCGCGCCGCCAGTTGTCCCGCTATCGACGGAGGCCCAACCATCGTTCTGCGGCAACGTCTGGCGGCCAGGATTCAGCCCAAAGTTCAGCTTCGCGGTAACGTCAGCGCTGACTGCGCCGCTAGTAGCGGCGCTGCTCTTCACCTGCGCCGCGCGAGCGTTCGAGGCTCTGAAAGCCAGTGGAACGCTTGCCAGAAGCAGCGCGATGAGCACACAGCTTGGAATGAGATACTTTTTGGGGTGAAATCGCATACTCAATCCTCCATGATTGGTTCTCTCCATCCTGCCCTTTCAGGAGAAGGGAAACAGTGATGGGAATTGCGAGGGCAGAGGTTTCTGCCCTCGCAATTCTTTGTGTCCAGAGAGGTATGATAAGTCAACAATAAGATAGGATGTACGCTCATGCACTTTATGAGCTATTTCTCTCCTGCCTGACCTCCTTTTTGCTTTTTGAGGAAGGTATTTCTCTATTAATTGTGATCGGTCACACAAAGTATACTCACAATTTCCACGAAAATCAATGGTTATAGAGTGATAGTAATGCTTCAAAGGGCATTTTAAGGGCAGGCTAATAAAAATACTGGGGCATTTCTGTGTGATCGGTCACAATTCAGAGAGGGCAGCACAGGCGTTCTGGAAAAGTGTTGTGGGCACAGTGAGCCAAACCTCCGATGCGAAAGAGAAGAAATTCGTCTGAAGAAGAGGAGTCTCAATCGAGCCATCCCGCGGAGCCAGAAGTTCTCGTTCCTGCCACGATCCCTTCTCAAGCTGAACAATCACGACTAGCTCGGCGGGAGCCGCGCCTGGCAGTCTTCAATCAAGTCCAGGAGTTGTATGCACAGGGGTGGAGTGGTGCTTCCAGAGAGGACATTCTAGATAGCCCACTACATTCCAAAAATAAAAACAGAGCAGAGGGCATATTTCTTGGTCCCCGTGCTCTGTTTTATAGAAACTGCACAAGCAAGCAAGTCACGCGACCTACCAGTGTGCATCACACCCGAGAAGAGAAAGCAACTAGTGCTTCAGGCCTCTCTTCTGGGAGGTGCGCAACAATGTGCTGCTTGTGCAGCGACTAGGTTCATACATTATTCACACCACCTCCTTTCGTTGTTAGTAGTGTATCATCCCAATATATAATTGTCAACCCAGCAAACAGGCAATTTTCCTCTGCAAAAGAGAAATCACTATTTTCTAATCTTTTCTCTGCCATACCCTCACATGTATATCTTGACAAAGAGCTTTTCTATCTGGTATATGATAAGTGATTCACTTGTCATGTTTGCTTCATGAATATAGTTTGTTGTATTGTTCGTGGGATAGCTCAACCGATCTTTTCCTCAGGGCGGATACTGCCCGGCGATCAGGCACAGAGGAGTGTCTGAAGGAGGTAACACGGATGTTTCATTATGCAAAGATCACAAAGATCATGGTTGGCCTTGTAGTGCTTAGCTTCAGTCTCTTGCTTCCCCTCTCTACAGGCACGGCCCATGCCAGTGGCGGCGCATGGCACCTCTACACCTACTCCAACGCCTTTCAAGGCAGCCGCAACTACTATGTCTATACTCCAGCTAATTATCAGCCAGGCACTTCAGTTCCCATGATTGTCATGCTGCATGGCTGCACGCAGACGCCACAGGATTTCGCGGCGGGAACCCAGATGAACCAGCTGGCAGACCAGCACCAGTTTATCGTCGTCTATCCACAGGAGCAGTACATCAATAACGCCTCGCTCTGCTGGAACTGGTTCCTCTCCGTCAATCAATACCGCAATAGTGGCGAGGCTGGGATTATTGGCGGTATTACGCAGGCTGTGGAGCAAGATATCAGCGATTGGAGAATTGATACTCATCACGTCTATCTCGCTGGCATATCGGCAGGCGCGGCTATGGCCTCCAATATGGGCGCGACCTATCCTGACCTCTATGCGGCCATCGGCATCCATTCCGGACTTGAGTACCAGGCCACCACCAATGCCTATGGCGCGGCCTACGCTCAACTCTACGGTGGACCCAATCCGACCGGCCAGGGAGACGCTGCCTACAATACCATGGGCAGCTACGCCCACGTAGTCCCCGTCATTGTCTTCCATGGCACCTCTGATGCCGTCGTTAATCCCATCAATGGCAATCAGGCCGTTCAACAATGGATGCGGACGGATTACGACGCCTCCGGCGGCTCTTACAACGCCAGCTTTTCCTCCCCCTCCAGTACCACCAATGGGCAGGTCTCTGGCGGTCACTCCTACACCATCAGGCGCTGGAACAACTCCAGTGGGCAGGAGATCGAAGAGTACTGGACCATCAATGGCATGGGCCATGCCTGGTCAGGTGGCAGTAGTTCTGGCTCCTATACCGATCCCGCTGGCCCCAGCGCTACCCAGGCCATGTATACCTTCTTCATGAGCCACTCACGTTAAACAGCTCCCTGGCTTCGTACACAAACAGAGCCTACCAATTCTGTCACTCCAGATCAGTAGGCTCCCACAAGACCCTTAAGGGGATACATGTCATGTCCAGATTATGCAGATACACCGCCGTCCTGGTTCTACTTATGCTTGGCCTGGCCCCCTTCACTCCTCATGCTCACGCCAGTAGTGGAACCTTCCAGCAGTATACCTATAATGGCTCCACCGGTAGCCGCCCTTATTATGTTTACACACCCGCGAATTACCAGGCAGGCACCACAGTCCCGCTCATCGTGATGCTGCATGGCTGCACGCAAAATCCTACCGATTTTGCCAATGGCACACAGATGAACGCCCTGGCGGACCAGAAACAATTTATTGTTGTCTATCCCCAGCAAACGAGCAGTTACAACTCAAGTGATTGCTGGAACTGGTTCCAGACAGCCGACCAGGCGCGGGGAAGCGGCGAGCCGGCGATTATTGCCGGGATTGTTCAGACGGTTAAACAGGCTACCTCCCAGTGGAGCATCGATCCTAATCGCGTCTATGTCGCGGGAATGTCTGCCGGCGCGGCCATGAGCGTCATTATGGGGGCGACCTATCCCGATATCTTCGCCTCTATCGGCGTTGAGTCTGGACTTGAATACCAGGCCGCCACCTCGCTTACCGCCGCCTCGACCGCGCAAACCCAGGGAGGTCCTAATCCAACCCAGCAAGGGCAGGCGGCCTATAACGCCATGGGGAGCGCCGCGCGCGTCGTGCCTACCATCGTCTTCCACGGCACCAGCGACTATACCGTCTATCCCGTCAACGGTGATCAGATTGTGCAGCAATGGATGCAGACTGACCACCTGGCCTCTAACAATACGTATAATGCGAGCTTTAATAGTCCCTCAACCTCGACCAACGGCCAGGTCTCCGGTGGTCGTTCCTATACCGTCCAGACCTGGAACGATACCAATGGCAATGAGGTCCAGGAGTACTGGAAGATCAATAGCATGGGTCATGCCTGGTCGGGCGGAAGCAGCAGTGGCTCCTATACCGATCCGCAGGGACCCAGCGCTACCCAGGCCATGTATACCTTCTTCATGAATCATCCCCAGGGACAGGCCCCAACAGTAAGCGTCTCGCCAGCGGGCGGCACCTATAACGGTTCCGTACAGGTCACACTCACAGCCAGCCCTACCAGCGCGACGATCTACTATACCACCAATGGCTCAACGCCCACTACCAGTTCAACTACCTACAGTGGTCCGCTGACCTTCACGCAAACAACCACGTTGAAGGCCATCGCCGTTGCTAGCGGACGCACAAGCACCGTGGCTACCCAGACTTATACCATCAATGCCACAGGTCCAACCATTACCGCCTCGCCCTCGGGCAGCACCTTTGGTGGTCCCGTGTCGGTCAGTCTAAGCTCAAACGAGAGCAATACAACCATTCACTACACCACTGACGGCTCGACGCCTACTGCTTCGTCCGCCACCTATAGCGCGCCACTCCGCCTTACGCAAACCACGACCCTCAAATACTTTGGCGTGGATGCCAGCAACAATACAAGCACGGTCCAGAGCCAGGTCTATACCATAACCGCTATTCAGGTCACAGCCAGCCCGCCAGCAGGAACCTATAGTGGTCCCCAGAGCGTCGTGCTCAGCTTGAATATGCCCGGCACGATCTACTATACCTCTGATGGCTCGACCCCAACCACTAGCTCGACACAGTACAGTGGACCGATCAAGGTTACAAGCTCAGAGACACTCAAGTTCTTTGGCAAGGACCAGGTAGGCAATAGCGGTCCTGTGCAATCCCAGGCCTATACGATCAATGCACCGCCGACGCATACCATTATCCTCAAATCTATCACCACTGAAGATGGCTACATCTATCCCAATGATGGCATTCCCGTCGGATCGCTGGCCTATCTCCAGGCCGGCTCAACGCCCTTGAACCAGGCGGAGATAAGCATTCTCTCCTTCGATACGAGCCAGATCCCGGCTGGTTCAACCATTGTCAGTGCTACCGTGACATTGTACCGCTACGATCCCTACTACTACCTGGGCGATCTTGGCTCCATCAGCCTGGATATCTCGCCCACTGGTGGCTTTAACAACAATAACGCCCTGGAGCAGGCTGACTACAACGCCACGTCGGGCCAGACGAACATTGGCTACTTTACTGTCGTACCCACGCAAACGAATCAGGCAACCACGGATACTCTCAGCCAGAGCGCCTTAGCTTATATCAATCTCAGTGGCCATACCCAGTTCCGCGTCCATTTCCAGTTGCCCACCAGCAACAACAACCAGTCAGACGTGATGGATTTTTACAGCGGCGATTCAGGAGGTACCTATGTCCCGGTCCTGAGCGTACAGTACCAGTAGTGACTTCATAGCTCCTTCCCCCAGTAGCCGCGTACGCCAGTAGCGGGTATCAGCCCGCTACTGGCGTACGCGGCTACTTCCCCCTGGTAGATGATACAATGAGAGCATAGATGCAGTCTGGTAGCTATACCAGCGTTGCGTCAGAATTGCTTTTGCGCATCACTACGAAATTTATATAGAAGGATACAAATATTTTGCCAGGGGAACGAGAAGAACTCATGCCAAACTTTATGAAAGCACCATGTGACGAAGGTGTAATCCGTTCTGCTCCCAGAACACAGCCCTGCACGCCCAATGTTGGCGTATGGGTTCTTGTCGCCACCATCCTCGGATCAAGCATGGCCTTTATCGATGGTTCCGTTGTCAATGTAGCGTTACCCTTTATCCAGAAAGAGCTAAACGCTACCGCCAGCGATGTGCAGTGGATTGTCGAGGCCTATTCGCTTTTCCTCGCCTCTCTCATCCTTGTGGGAGGCTCGCTGGGCGACCGCTTTGGACGGCGGCGTATCTTCGGCCTGGGCATTACCATCTTTATCCTGGCCTCGCTCTGGTGCGGCCTGGCCCCCAACGTGCCGCAATTAATCCTCGCACGCGCCATTCAGGGCATCGGGAGCGCGTTACTCGTGCCCGGAAGCCTGGCTATTATCAGCGCGTCATTTAGCGATGAGCAGCGTGGGCGCGCCATAGGCACCTGGTCCGGCTTTACAGCCATTACCTCAGTTGTGGGTCCGGTTCTCGGGGGACTCTTTATTGAGTACGCCACCTGGCGCTGGATCTTCTTCCTCAATGTTCCCCTGGCAGTGATCGTGCTGATTGTGCTCTTCTGGCGTGTTCCGGAGAGTCGCGACGAGAGCGCCACAGGGCGACTGGACTGGTGGGGTACATTCCTGGTCACCTTCGGGCTGGGAGCGCTTGTCTACGGACTGATCGAGGCTGGCTCGCTCGGCCTGGGCAATATTACGGTACTGGGTATGCTGGCAGTTGGCATTGTGCTCCTCTGCGCCTTCCTGCTGGTCGAGGCACGCAGCGCAAGCCCGATGGTTCCGCTCACGCTCTTCCACTCGCCCACCTTTAGCGGTACCAATATCCTTACCTTCTTGCTCTATGGCGCCCTGGGCGTCCTGACCTTTTACTTGCCCTTCAATCTGATTCAGGTGCAGGGCTATCCAGCTGTCTTCGCGGGCGCAGCCCTGGTCCCCTTTGTCCTGATGCTCTTCATCTTCTCACGCTGGACTGGTGCCCTGGTCAATCGCTTTGGCGCGAAACTGCCGCTAGTCGTGGGACCCACGATCACTGGTCTTGGCTTTATCCTCTTCTCCCTGCCAGGCGTTGGGAGTGGAGCCGCAAGCTACTGGACTACCTTCTTCCCCGCCGTCATTGCTATGGGCGCGGGCATGACTATCACCGTCGCGCCCCTGACCACCGCTGTCATGGGTTCCGTTGATTCGCGTCACTCCGGCGTCGCCTCTGGCATTAATAACGCCGTTTCGCGCACTGCTGGCCTACTAGCCATCGCGATCCTTGGCCTCGTGGTCCTGGCCGTCTTCAACAGTAACCTGGATCAGCACCTGGCAACACTTCACCTCTCGCCCACGGTACAAGCAGCGATTGACGTCCAGCGCTCCAAACTGGCGGGCATCAGCATTCCAACAGAGGTAAGTGGCGCGAACCAGGCCGCTCTCAAGCGCGCCATCAATGAATCCTTCCTGAGCAGTTTCCGCCTGGTCGCCTGGGTCTGCGCGGGCCTGGCCTTCGCCAGCGCTCTCAGCGCCCTCTTCCTGGTGGAAGGCAAGCCAGCACCACAAAAGCAGGTGGCAGACGCCTCAGCCCAGCCAGCGCCAGGTGCGACTCGAGAAGCCTGATTTGCACCTGATCTTTCCCCTTCCATGCTTGATGCAAGGGCGACAAATTGTCAAGATTTTTAATAATCCACCCATTTAATTATCAAATTTACAACCCACCCACCTCAAAAAACAATACGCTCCTCGTATTGTTTGAAAAATAATATGATGCTGTTAAAGTAATTTTGGGGAGCCTCTCTTGCCTATGTCCCCCAACCAGCTTCTCGAGCGCGGATAATAGCCTGGGCGCGCGTGGCAACCTGGAGTTTGCTGAAGATATTAGAGACGTGATTGCGCACGGTTTTAGGGCTGAGCACGAGGCGCTCGGTGATCTCGCTGTTGGTAAGGTGCTGAGCAATCAAGGCGAGGATCTCTTGTTCGCGTTCGGTCAGTTCAGGGAAAGCCTGGGCAGGGGGCGCGGGCAGGGGTGCGGAAGGTTTGAGCATGGCAAAGTAGGACATCAGGCGTTTGGCGATGGTAGGCCCGAAGATGGCCTCTCCCTGGCTCACGCCGCGAATGGCGCGCAGGATTTCGGCCTTGAGCGCGCCTTTGAGAAGGTAGCCACGCGCGCCAGCCTGCAGAGCGGCGAAAACGGAGTCATCGTCTTCAAACATAGTCAGCACGAGGATGCTGATGTGCGGGCTGGAAGCAAGGATGGAGTGTGTCGCCTCGATGCCATTGCCATCGGGCATATGCAGGTCCATCAAAATAACGTCAGGCTGTAGGTCTGCAACCCTGGCAATGGCCTCTCTGCCTGTAGCGGCCTCGCCAACAGTTTCGATGTCGCCTTCCGAGCGCAAGAGCGCGCGCAACCCTTCGCGAAAGGGTGCGTGATCATCGGCAATCAATACGCGAATTGGCTCCATAACTCGATTACTCCTGCTGTTTTGTTTCAAGTGGCAGAACCACGTTTACACGGATTCCACCCGATGGCACGTTCTCCACGCTGCAAGAGCCGCCCAGCTCAACAGCTCGCTCGCGCATAGAGCGGATGCCTACGCCCAGCGAGGGCTCGGCGGGCAGACCGCACCCATCGTCCCTGATCGCCAGGTTGAGCGCATCGTCACAGTCCAGCTGGATCAGACACGAGCGAGCGCCCGCATGGCGCATGACGTTGGTGAGCGCTTCCTGAATAATCCGATAGGCCGCGACCTCGACCGCGGCAGAAAGCTCTGGCAGGCGTGAAGGCGCGTCGATAGTCACGCGCAGGCCGGTATGCTCGTAGTGCATGATCTGAGCCCGCACAGCGGCGATCAGGCCAAGGTCATCGAGAGCCGGCGGGCGCAGATCATAGACCAGGCGGCGGATATCGCTAATGGCCGTCTGGGCCTGCTTGACCAGGCTTTCCAGCAGGAATACGGCCTGGTCAGGTTCCGTTGAGATGGCATCGCGGGCCGCTTCGGCCTGGAGCGTGATCGTGGCGAGGGCGGGACCAAGTCCATCGTGAAGATCGCGGCGTAGGCGACGGCGTTCCTCTTCACGAGCCGTCACAAGTTGCGTGCGAGATTGCTGTAAATCGTCAGTCAGGAGCTGGAGGTCGGTGGTGAGGCGAATGGCGTGCGCGGCGATGCCCGCCTGGCGCGCCAGGTCATTCAACAACTGGCGATCAGCGGCTGAGAATGGTTCGGCCGGTCCACGAGGCGCGAGAATGAGTTCGCCAATCTGCTCACTCTGGTAGGTAAGCGACAGAGAAAGAGGCTTCTCTCTCAGTTCGCCATAGGATGCTGTGGTCAAGAGTTCGCTCCCCTCTTTCAAGGCGATCGCGACATAGGGCAACTTGAGCGCCTGGGCAACTGTCTCCACAATTGTTGGCAGAACTGTTTCGGGGGCCAGCGCCGCTTCCAGGCGGCTTCCCAGGCGCGAAATAACTTTGTATGGATCGTTGCGTTCCCCATACAGCAGGCGATTGACGACCTGCTGGAGACGTTCGCGCAGCGGCTGAAAAAGGACCGCGACCAAGCAGGTTGCCAGCAGCGAGATAAGCAGGTTGCCGCTGGCTTGCAGCAATGCGCCAAGCCCGACAACGACCAGGACGTAGAGGGCGACCACGCAGGCAGTGAGTGCGCCATAGACCAGTGCGCGTTTGATGATGATATCGATATCCCACAGACGCGAACGCAGGATGGCAACGCCGATGGAGAGCGGGATAAGCGAGAGAAAGACGTAGAGCAGGCTACCCCCAATCAGGTCGGGAATGATCGGCAGCGGGATCACCGATGCCACGATTATCAACGAGAGAAAGCCCAGCAGAGCCAGGGAGAGGCCGAAGACCACCCATTTCGTTTGACGGCGCTGCTCGGACGTTGAGACGCGCCGGTAGCGATAGATTTGCGTGGCTACTACGCTCAGCAGCAGGCCAAGAAAGAAGACAAAATCCAGGCCAGAGTTGGCGATAACCGTGCCCAGAATCAGAGTTTTGATAGCCCAGTAGACCACCCAGATCAGTGCGAGCCAGCGTACCCAACGCGGAGCAAATGCTCCGCTGGGAAACAAGTAGAAAAAGAGACCGATGCAACAATTGCCGAAGAACGCCATCACGAGGGCCAAAACATAGAGAAACAGAGAGGCCGAGGGGTCCGGATTGAAGCCGCGAAAGACCGAACCAAAGGTCACCAGAGTCAAGGAACCTAAGAGCGCCATCCAGTCATCAGCTTTGAGCCAGAAGATTATCACGCCGATTGTAACATAGACCACCTCAAGGAAAATCGAGAGTCCGACACCCAGAGCGCCATAAAAATCGAGAGAGAGGCCCAGGTGTGCGAGCTGGCGCGCCTGGTTCAGCGTGAGACCGCTGCTGCTGCATTCGGCGGCGGAGGGACAGATGATATGGGCGGCAGCGAAAGCGTCCGGGATGCTCGCGGCAAAAGTGATCAGCGACGCAGCAACCAGGAACAGCCAGAAGATTCTGGCAACCAGGAGCGGCCTGCCCTGCAAATGTGATATTGTGCCAGGCTGCCTTGAAGGCAGGACCTGGCGCGATGATGGTTGAGTCATATTTATCCTCTTACGCTTGCTGGTAAACGGCAGCACTGACCGAGGTATCGGCCTGCTTCGGCCACAGACCAATGGTCAGCCAGATCAGTCCGATCAAGACGATCACCGTGCCCAGGTCACCGATGGGGTCCTGGAGGAAGCCACCGGCGAAACTGACCAGAGCGCCGATGATGAGCACCAGGCCAGACCAGCGAGGTGGGACGGCGGAGCGCAGAATGGCGATGCCCAGCAGGACGCCGCCTATGAGCAACATCAGGCCGTCAATCGTAAAGAAGATGAACAGTGGAGCCGGAGGCGGACCGCTCACGAGCGACGGGTCTTTGACAGCCAGATAGGGAAAGACAAAGGCGAAGATGGGCTCCGTGGCCAGGGCCATGAGGAAAAAGAGCGACGTGCAAACAGATCCGATCAGCCCCAGAACTCCAATTCTCTGGTTGCCTCCAAGAGAAACGCCGGGCAGGCCCAGCACTATCAGCATCGCGCCAATCAGGCGGATCAGGGCAGTGGCAACGCTGAGCGTATCAGCCGGGCCGGAGTCTACAAAAAATCCCGGCACAATGCCGACAATCACGATAATGCTGCCAGCGAGCAGGCTCAGCCCGCTCAAACGCTTTAAAGAAGTTGATAACATAGGTGATAGCCTCCTTGCAGGTTTTTCCTGCTTCCCATTGGTATGCAGACACGCAGCAGAGCGTGCCTGCGAGAGCCACGCCGGGTGCAAGAGCCGGTGCTACATTCACAGGTGAAACGTTTTTCATATCGATACTTCAATGGTACTGGAGAGGCTATTGCCTTGTCATGGGACAACGACCCAATTCTTGCGGGCTATTTGTCCTATGGAGAACAATCAAAGAGATTATGGGCTGGACATGTCAGGTGGAATATGGCGGCACGGAAGAGGTCGCACTTGGGCGCCTGCGGGCGGCAGCTCAACATGCTCCTGTATTGATAGGTCCCCTGAATATGGGCTACCTCACCTACAATCCCACGGCTCCTTCATTGGACGGCGTGGATCACTTTATCGTCGTGCTGAGCGTGGAAGAGGATCGCGTCGTGGTTCACGATCCCAAAGGGTTTCCTTGCACAATCCTGCCGTTTGAGGATCTGCTCAAAGCCTGGCGCGCGGAGCGAAATGCGTATCGGACGGAGCCCTATACCCAACGCTCAGCCTTCCGACCTGTCCAGCCAACCAGCCGTCAACAGATGATCGAGCGGATCGTGCCAGATATCGGCGCAAAACTGCGTCAAGAACGCTGGGAGTCAGGGATGTATGGCGGCGTTACGGCCTTGCGCATGCTTGCGCACACCCTACGCTCGCAGGCCCCCACTCATCTCGCCAACCACCTGCTCTATTATGCCCTGCCCCTTGCAGTCAGACATAAGGTAGATGCTCAGGCGTTCTTGAGAGAGGGACATCTGTCTGAGGCAGCAGACCTGCTCGAACAGCAGGCTCGCCTCCTTGGACAGGCCCAGTATGCTGGAGTGCAGCACATCTGGTCATCGGTTGCCACCTTGATCGAGCAGGTTGCCACGATAGAGGAGCGCCTGATATCTGTCTCTCGGTCCTGGTAAAGCCTGGCATCTTTTACTCGAAACCATTTGAGGAGAAGGATTGAGGAGGAGAGTGGCTCTGGTTACGTGTTTAGAAGCAGATATCTATTCCCAACCGATGGAGCACCGCACGATCACACCAGAGTTGCTAAAACGAGAAGCAAGTGGAGAGCATCTTTAATTGATAAATCATGCCTAATTATAACGACAAAAGGAAGCGACCCCGAGAGGCCGCTTCCTTTTGCATAAGGTCAAAGCTCACACCGGACGTGCAAGCATATTCTCGTTCAAATGAGCGTAACTAAAAACTACGCGTCTTTGCTGGAAAGAATACGCGTGAGCTTGGTGCCACAAACCGAGCAGGTCCCCTGCATCGCAGGTTTCCCGTTTTTCATCTCGATCTTGTGAGGGTCCTTCATCTCCCGCTTTTCCTTACACTTCACGCAATATGCTACGTCTGCCATAGACAGACCTCCTTTCAATGTGAACTGAAACCAAATATACCACACCCACGCAAGTGGCATATATTTGACTATATCGTTCACGTATGTCGAAGCCATTTGGGAGCAGTTTTAGGCTCTTTGAGTACTTTTTGGTGTTACCATAAACTCAACCATACTCAAAGGGCATTTGCAAAGGAACACATCCTGTTTTCATTTCACAGCATGGTCGAGGGACTGCAGCCGAAATTTCCTTGCGTCAAATCGAAATGTTCAGCCTTCTCGCATCACGCTCTGGCAACGTAGGAACGTTTCTGTTGCAGAAGCGCATGGATGATCTGATCCATTTCCTGCCGTGCTTGCTGTCTCTTGCCCACGTAGATGAGACCCATCGGATTGCGTGCCATCCGGCAGAGAATGCGCAGTCCGCGCTGTTGCAACTCGGTATCCCGCTCAACAAGACATTCGCGGACGATGGCTGGATCAAGTTGCGCTGGAAGAGGCAGCGCGTCGATGGTACATATTCCCTCCTGAATCGCGGTTCGCATATTCTGGATCGTGGCAACTCTCCTGCTGGCTCCCAGGACCGTCATAATGGCATCGGTGTAATTGGTCCAACGTGGATTGCATTCGGCGAGGTACAGCGCTGGTGCTTGCTTACGCTGCTGTCTCAGATAGTGTTCATGAGCGCCGGGAATCATGAGGTCTATGTTGGCAATACCACGCAGCGTGTTGAAGGGGATACCACAACGTGCGGCAGTGTACCGTAACACGTCGGGAAAGAAGATCGCGGCACGCTCTTCGTACCGTTCTTGTGCGTGGCGTAACGCTGTTGTCTGAGGGATATACGTGCTTGTCCCGATACAAGCGGTGCCACACGCGCCTGCTACTCTTTGCAGCTGGCCGTTCCAGCCAAGCGATACTGCCTGCCCATCGATGACGACGACTGACATGCCTGGGGAATCCATCACATCGAGATAGCGGCTGATGACCACCCGATCTTCCTTCTCCGTGTTCATAGTCGCCACGAGCCTTTGCTGTGCGCTCTGCAGGGCGTCAGCCCAATGCGCAAACGAAGCGGTCTGATTGCCCCCTTTCGCCTCCTTGATCTTGCCTGCCTGGACGACTTTGATTTGTCTCGCATGTTCAACGACAAGACAAGAACCGCGATTCCCTTCCGATTCGGCGGCGCGTAGAAACAGGCCCAGTGGATATCTCCCTGCAAGTCCTGCTTGAGTATAGAGCGCCTCAATCTCACGCAGCAAACAGAGGGCGACGTTTGGCAACGCATCAACAGCGGCAATGCGATAGTCTGGTATCTGGAATGCATCGGTCAACGCATGCGTACCAGCCTCCCGATGAAAGGTGTCAAGGAGTTGATAAAAGTCGGCCTTGTTTTTGAGGAGGTGAACCATCTTGCCTGGGAAACCCCACGTTTGGGCCCCTAGTGTGCTCTGGATCAGCGCCTCCGCTTCAGGAACATTGATATACGGAACGACCAATAGCGCCTGCCCAGGCGTTGCCTGGGTGGATGCCTGTCTGGCTGCATGTACGGCTGCGAAACTCATAGGCTCAATCTCTTTCCCGAAGAGATGACTGAGATACGCGAATTGTCTGCAGAGCTCCACCGGAGCAGGTGGCTCCACGAGCACTCCGACCTTCTTCGCCTGAAGTGGCAGATGACCGCAGCGTCCGAGGTAGGTTGCCTCTGCCTCTTTGGCGACGTCGTTGTTGGAGGCACGCAAAGAACCTGTGATTCCGACGTTATGAAACCCCACGCCTACCTGGAGGGGAGGTTCTGACAAAAATAATGGCATATGGAGCATATGCAGACACAAATATCCATTTCACTCAGGAGGCGGCATGTGGCGGTCTTGTGCACTCCTCAGGTCGACTATCTCTCGCTCAGTTTACCATCTCCGCATCTGTAAAAGGTCTATCATCGGCTGAAAAATCTGCTCATGATCACTCGTTCTGAAACGAGTCTACGCTTCCCAGAAAAAGTCTACCATCCACGTACATGGTGGTGGACCCACGATTAATGACTGGCTCACAAGGTTACGCATCCCTATTCGTTTCCAGCATGGATTGCGTGTCACTGATGCGCAAACCTTGGAAGTGGTGCGCATGGTCCTGTGCGGTCACATTAATCAAGAATTGGTGACTATGGCAACACAGCTTGGTGGAAGCGTTGTTGGCCTATGCGGAACTGACGGAAACATCGTCCAGGGGCATATAGCGGACGAAAGCCTGGGATTTGTTGGGGAAATCGACGCTATCCATCCCATGCAGGTGCGGCAAGTCATCGATGACGGCTACATTCCCATTATCGCGCCACTGGGATTGGACCGAATGGAAGGGTCTTAATATGAACGCGGATCTGGTGGCTTCACGTCTGGCCGGGGCCTTGCAGGCATAACGCCTCACCTTTTTGAGCAACATCGGTGGCATTTATGGCTCAGATGGTTCCCTCATTGCAGAAATGAGCGAGGCGGAGGCTCATACCTTTATCGAGCGAGGTATTATCACAGATGGTATGATCCCCAAAGTGAATGCGTGCCTCCATGCACTGGAAGATGTTCCTTGCGTCCAGATTGCGAATGGATGTGCCCCGCACGTGCTGCTGCATACATTGGAAGATCTGCCACTCGGAACTAAATTTGTGCATTAGACGAGGCGAGCCACTCACCGTTGGGAGAAGCCCGAAAGAGCAAGGTAGACACATGCTTCATGAACAACCACGAGGATTTCGCACCTGCGCGAAAAATGTTGGGATTAGGGACACGACGCTGGACTTTACGGTGATTGCCTCAGATGTCCCTGCTTCGGCTCCCGCGATGTTTACACAGAATCGGTTTTGTGGGGCCGCTATTCGCGTTGGTTGCGAACATATAGCAAATAAGCAATTGCAGGCCTTTGTCATCAATAGTAAAAACGCCAATGTCGCAACCGGCGAGCAGGGGTTCGCTAACATTCGTGAAGTCGTGCAACTCCTCGCTGCGGAACTGGCGATTGCTCCTGACAACATTTTGCCATCGTCGACAGGAGTCATGGAGCAATCATTGTTTTCTCCATCCAATCGTTGATAGGCGCACACAGCGCTTGATCGTTGTCGCTTGTCTGGATAACCTGGTCAAGGGTGCCTCGGGTCAGGCCATTCAGAATGCCAATTTGCTCTGCGGGCTCCCGGAGACGCTAGGATTAACTAGCCTAGGCATGGTTCCTTAGCTAGTAGGGGTAGTGAGGGTACCGACGCAGCGGGGCTGCGTCGGTACCCTCACTTATACCAGATTCGGCTGCGTTGTCATCTCTTTGCCCATCTCAACTGAGCGCTGAGTTGCGCGCTGGACAGCGTGCATGAATAATTGCTTCCCATGACCTCGATCTAGTACCTCCATCGCGGCCATCGTCGTGCCATTAGGCGACGTCACCTGGCGACGCAACTCCGACGGATCTTTTCCTGTTTCTTGCAGCATTTTCGCCACGCCAAACACCGTCTGCTCCATGAGCACACGACAATCCTCTTGCGAGAGTCCACAGGCCAGTCCTCCTGCCATCAGGGACTCTATCACATAATAAAAGTAGGCTGGGCCCGTGCCTGAGAGACCTGTAACCGCGTCCATCGAGGGTTCTTCGACGCTGACGGCGACGCCGATGGCGGCAAAAAGTTGGCGTGCTACTGCCAGGTGCTCGTCATTACCCCAGCAACCACGGCAGAGCGCGGTTGCTGACGCCTGCACAAAACTGGAGGTATTCGGCATGGCACGAACGACTGGCACCGCTTCATGAAAATGCTGCTCAATAGTCTCGGTCGCGGCTCCAGCAACAACCGAGATCACAAGCTGCCGCGCGGTTACATACGGCGCGATCTCCTGTAAAGCCGTGGCCAGGTCGAAGGGCTTCACAGCAATAATAATCATGCCAGCTTCGGCAAGCTCTGCCTGTTTCTCCTGGCAGATGCGTACACCATAGGTCTCTCGCAGATAGGCCAGGCGCTCAGGATGTCGCCGATTAGCGATGACTATCTGCTCAGCGGGCAAAATGCCAGCGGCAACGATGCCTTTGATCATCGCCTCGCTCATCGAGCCTGCGCCCAGGAAAAACAGGGTTTGTTCGCGTTGTATTGCCATTTCAACCTTCTCTCTACTCAATAACCTGGCCGCTGCCATGCCCAACGTATTTGTAGCTGGTTAAGGCCTGGAGACCCATCGGGCCACGTGCATGCATTTTCTGCGTGCTGATACCGATCTCCGCGCCAAAGCCGAAGACGAAGCCATCCGTCAGGCGCGTTGAGGCATTATGGTACACGACCGCCGCATCCACCTGGTCTAAGAACAGCGCTGCCGTTTCCTCGTTCTCGGTAACAATGCTCTCCGTATGCCGCGTACCATACTGCGCGATATGTGCGATGGCCTCTTGCACATCGTCGACTATTTTGACGGCCATGATCAGCTCCAGGTATTCTGTCCCCCAATCCTGCTCGCTCGCGCTTTCTATATCAGGGACAAGTTGGCAAGTGCGTGCACAACCACGGATCTCTACGCCACGCTCCTGCAAGGCTTTGAGCGCCTGGGGCAACCACTGCGGCGCGACGTCTGTGTGTACCAGCAGAGTTTCAGCCGCATTACACACAGAGGGTCGCTGCGTCTTGGCATTGACGACAATTTTTGTTGCCATCTCCGGTTGCGCGGCTTCGTCAACGTAAACGTGACAATTTCCCACTCCAGTCTCGATGACCGGTACAACGGACGACTCTACAACGGTCTGAATGAGCCTGGCACCGCCACGTGGGATCACCAGGTCAATGGCATCACGCATTCGAATGAGGTATTCGACCGAAGCGTGCTCTCCACTCTCTATCAATTGAATGGCTTCTGCGGGGATTTCACTGGCGCGCAAGCCCTCCCGCAGGGCCGCGACAATAGCGCGATTACTCTCTAAGGCGTCAGCACTGCCACGCAAGACCACGGCGTTACTGGTCTTCAGCGCCAAAGTCGCGGCGTCAACTGTGACATTTGGCCGAGCCTCGTAGATCATGGCGATGACACCCAGGGGAACGCTGCGCCGCTCGACAAGCACTCCATTGCGCAATTGCCAGCGCTCCTGCATCACCCCGATAGGGTCAGGCAAAGCCATGACGGCGCGCACGCCATCGGCAATACTCTGAATGCGCGCGGGCGTCAAGGTCAGGCGATCGATGAAACTCTTGGCCGCACCAGCGGCGCTCACTCTGCTGACATCTTGCGCGTTGGCTTGCAGAATTTCATGCTGGCGTGTGACCAGGTTGGCAGCCATCAGTTCTAAGGCCGCATTCTTCTCCTCGCTCGTTTTTCGCGCCAGTTCACGGGCCGCTACTTTCGCGGCCTGGGCCTGGGTTGCCACCCACTCTTTCAGAGCCTGGGCTGTATCTGTTGAAAGCATTTGTTTCTCCTACCCATACTACTGTGCGGCAGCCACTATCGTTGAGCGATAGAGCGCCAGCGTGTCTCTGTGTACAACTTCAGGAACCGTCGTCATGTTTGCCGATGCTAAAGAAGCGATCTCCTGTGAACGCATGCCCTTCAAACGCTGGAGATCGTCCGAGGCATACTGGCTGATGCCGCGTCCCAGCTCGCTGCCATCCGGTCCGCAAATCGCGACCACGTGCCCCTCTGAAAAATCACCTTCGATCCGTAAAATGCCGCTTGCCAGCAGGCTTTTATGCTGGTGCAACACAGCCTGCACCGCGCCCATATCGATCAAGATTTTTCCCTCAGGATGTGAACCGAAGGCAATCCAGGATTTTTTGCCTGAGAGCGGCCTTTTGCGCGGCTTGAAATGCGTTCCGATCTCCTCGCCGCTGAGGATGCGCTGCAAAATGTCGGGCGTCTCGCCATTGGCGATCACCACCTCCACGCCCGCGGCGGTAGCGATCCGCGCCGCTTTGATCTTAGTACGCATGCCGCCGGTGGTCCCCAGCGAGCCGCGTGCGCCACCGAGGGTCTCGATGTAGGGCGTAATAGCTTCCACTGTTGTGATAACCCGCGCCTGCGGGTCCTGGCGCGGGTTCGCAGTATACAGACCATCGATGTCTGAAAGGATGATATAGTGTTCGGCATCCACTGCCGTGGCGACCAACGCTCCCAACGTATCATTGTCGCCAACCTTGATACCATCGACACTGACCGTATCATTTTCATTGACAATAGGCACCACACCACGCTGCAACAACAAATTCAGAGTATTGCAAATGTTTACGTAACGCGCACGGACACGAAAATCGTCACTGGTGAGCAGCAGTTGGCCTGTCAACAGGTCATACTGCATGAAGAATTGCTGGTACAGGTGCATCAAACGGCCCTGCCCCACAGAAGCGGCCATCTGCTTCTCGGCGACGGATGTGGGATAGCGCGTGCCACTCAAGGCGCCAAAGCCTGCTGGCACTGCGCCCGAACTCACGATAAGCGGTGTAAAGCCACTAGAGCGCAGCCGGGCAATGTCGTCTACCAGGCTTTGCAGTCGCTCCATACGCAGCATATAACTTGCGCTCGTTAAAATGCTGCCACCAATTTTTACGACGATACGGTGTTGCCTACCTGCCATTGTGCAAACTTTCCTTTTCTTGGTCGATTCCCTTCTTAGGCGAAAACCAACCCCCATTCGGGGACAAGCGCGCTCAGGTTTTCGAGAAGAGACCACAAAAAAAACGCTCTCTTCGTCGCAAAGGACGAAAGAACGTTTACTTCCGTGGTACCACCTTCGTTAGCAATGAGATGATGAAGAGGCATCTCGCTCGGTCAGCACAACATTGCTCACTTGATTTCCCGATAACGGGGGAACACCCGGCTAGCTCATCGCTACCTGCTCAGGGATGGGTTCGGTCCGCTTAGCGATGGCAGCTCGCAGCTACTAGCTTGCCATTCTCTGTACGCATAGATGGACGTACTACTTCTCTGTGACAGCAAAGATATTCAGATTTCTTTAATGTGTACCATATAAAGTGCTGCTCTGTCAAGTCTTATAATGCTTCACTGCGAGGAAATACTCCAATCTCGATAGGGGCATGGCTAGTCCCTACCGAATGTTTGATGCAATTAACGCATTTCTTGGATACTTGTACAAGGAAAGAGTTTCAGTTTGGCGCGCAAGAAAGCGATAGCCTATCCCCTCTTCCTGGCTTATACTTACTCATGAGCAGAAATCAGGAAAGGGGAAACGCCAGTATGCTTGATATCCAGACACATAATCAGTTTACCCTCGATGAGGAGCAGTGTTGGAATGCTGTGACTATAAGAAGTTCGCGGATGGATGGGGCTTTTGTCTTCGCGGTACGCTCCACCGGCATCTATTGCCGTCCGTCCTGTCCGGCGCGCCGCCCACGGCGGGAGAATGTGCGCTTCTTTCGCTTGCCCGCAGAGGCCGTTGCGGCTGGCTTTCGCCCATGCCTGCGCTGCCATCCGGATCAGCAGCAGGTGCCTTCTCCTCATACGGAGTTGGTTGAGCAGGTGCGTCAATATATCGAGAACAACATAGATGCCCCCCCGCGCCTCGCCGATTTAAGCACGCAGTTTCATATGAGTCCCTATCACCTCCAACGCATCTTTAAGCAGGTGACGGGCCTCTCTCCCCGCCAGTATGTTGAATCGCTCAGGCTGAAGCAATTCAAAACGCGCCTTCAGGAGGGCGAGCCAGTCACCAGCGCCCTCTATAACGCGGGCTATCAATCGAGCAGCAGCGTGTATGAGCGCACACCGGTGCAACTCGGCATGACGCCCGCGACCTACCAGAGGGGAGGCAAAGGGGTGCGCCTGGCCTATACCATCAGCGAAAGCGTGTTAGGAAACGTGCTTCTCGCCACTACTGAGCGTGGCCTGGCCGCCATTCGTTTTGGCGAGTCCAGGCAGGCACTGGAGGCAGAACTAGAGCGCGAGTATCCCCATGCGGAGCGCACATACGATGCGGAGCGCCTGCGCCCGTGGATAGAGCACCTGCAACGTGCCCTGGCAGGCCGGGCAATTGAGACCGATATCCCCCTCGATGTCCAGGCCACGGCCTTTCAATGGAGGGTCTGGCGCGCTCTGCAAGCGATCCCCGCCGGGCAGACGCGCTCCTATAGCAAGGTCGCCCAGGCAATCGGCCAGCCCAGTGCAGTACGCGCCGTCGCCCAGGCCTGTGCCGCCAATCACGTCGCGGTCTTCATCCCCTGCCACCGCGTGGTACGCAACAACGGGCAACTGGGCGGCTATCGCTGGGGCATTGAACGTAAACAACGCCTGCTTGCCCTGGAACAGACCCAGAACAGCCTCTCCACAGGCGAAGAATAGAAAGAGCAAACACGACTATGAAGAAACAAGATGTAGGAGCCTTGTTGCTGCTTTCAACTCTCTGGGGTGGGTCTTTCTTATGTATGCGGGTGGCCGCGCCCGTCCTGGGACCTATCGCCCTCATCGAGCTGCGCGTGCTTATCGCGGGCCTGGCATTGCTAGCCTATGCCCTCTTCCGTCGCCAGCCTCTTGAGCTGCGCACGCGCTGGTGGCACTACCTGGTCATTGGTGTACTCAACTCCGCCATTCCCTTCACCTTTATCGCCACGGCAGAACTACACCTGGCAGCAGGACTCTCCGCCATCCTGAACGCGACCAGCCCACTCTTCGGTGCTGTTATCGCCGCACTCTGGATCAAGGAGGCTCTTACCCCGCGCAAGATCATCGGCCTGATCCTGGGCCTGGCAGGCGTCGCGGTCCTGGTCGGCTGGAGTCCCCTGCCATTTTCCCAGACCATCGCCTGGTCACTCGTGTTCTCACTGGCGGCAGCGGCCTTCTACGGCCTGGGCGGCGTCTACACCAAGATCTATGCGCAGGGCTACAACTCACTGGCACTCGCAACCTGTAGCCAGCTAGGAGCCGCACTCGTCCTCATGCCCTTCGCAGTAGCATTTCCTCCCCAACAGCTTCCCACCACACCAGTGATCATTGCGGTCGTCATCCTGGCCCTCGTTTGCACCGCCATAGCCTACCTGATCTACTTTGGCCTGATCGCCCGCGTCGGTCCCACCCGCGCCTTGACCGTCACCTTCCTGGTTCCCGGCTTCGGCGTGTTCTGGGGTGTGCTCCTGCTCCACGAGCCACTCACGCTCAGCACCCTACTCGGCTTCGCCATCATCCTCGCCGGCACCGGCTTTGTTACCGGTCTGCGCCTTCCCGCCAGGAGACCCGCCCCACCCGCGCCTTCCCAGAAAGAATATAATGAAACCAATCTAACATCTACGCGGTAAGGAGCAGTTGTGAATAAAACGGTGATGTGTCCAGGCTGTGGACTCCTTCTGCCTTCAACAGAAGAGCAATTCGATGAGCGCTATCACGCCTCCTCTGCATGTAGACAACTATATGATCAGCTATCTGCCTATACCCTGTCATTGCTGGATGCAAGTTTTCCTCACCAGTTTGCTGTCGATACATATGCTGCACAGCATGCAGGAACAAACCTCAAACCTATTACTTTGACCTTTGCCCTGGTCGGATTATACCTGGCATGTGAGCACAGCTATACCGGGAGACAGGTACAAAGAGCACATATGTTTCTTGCGAAAACGCCAAAACAGTGGCCTCCATTTCGCCTTCCAGACACCAAAGCAACGCTGACCGTCCTGGATGTACTCAACGTCCCAGAGCAGCAAAGAATCGACATGCTCCAACAATGGGAGCAATCTGTCTGGAGGATGTGGGAGACAGAACAGGCAAAGGTTGCGAAACTCGTCCAGGAACGGCTCAACATCTCAATCAAGTGAAAAGTTAAAACATGCCTAAACGTCATTTACGTAGCGTCAAGCCAACTTAGATCCTAGATGCCCTTGACGAAAGCGCGTCTCTGCCTTAATATATCTGTTATGGATATATCGTAAATGGTTATAGCAAGGAGTGCTTAGATGACGAAGGCAATCGCTCTCCCTGATGGTTTCTGGGTTCGCCCAGCTATAACAGGCAACCTGGAGGCGGTCTTGCAGGTGCTTATCGCCCAGGAAATGGCGGATTTTGGGAAGCCGCTCTCAGACAGAGAGCGCCTCTGGAGGAGTTGGCACGCCGAGGGCATCAATATCCTGACCGATACGTGGGTGGTAGGAACATCAAGCGGGCGCATCATAGGTTATGCTCAGGCCAAGGGAAGCGGGCGCGTCCGCCTCTTTGCCAATGTGTGGCTGCTACCCAAGTACACCGGGTGCGGCATCGGTGGGTTTCTGCTCCATTGTGCTGAGATGCGCGTCCGGGAATGGGTCGCCGAAGCCCCGCCAGGAGCACGTGTTACTATGGGGGCAAGCTGGATCAGCGAGCGCAACCAGAAGGCGCAACGGCTCCTAGATCAGAGTGGCTATGAGAAAGTGTACAGCTTCGCCCATATGCAGCTTGACCTGGATGGGCTACCATCAATACCGTGCGGGCTGGGAAAGACCTACGAATACATTGAGACCTGAATAGAGGCGGCCAACTCCGACTCTCTAGGTAAGCAGTGAGGCAACAGTGTCGCAGACGTGCTGCACAATGCCCTGCCCATCCTCTAAAGAGGCACTTTCCATTGTATAAACGGAGATGATATAAGTTTCCTGGCCCAGGGTCACGATGCCAGAAGAGTTCACGGCCCACTGATCATCGGGTCCAGGCACCCAGCCATCTTTCATCGCCACCGTGGCTCCATCGGGCACGCTATCTCCAACCCCGAACCGCTGATCAGATTCAATATGCTCCATCAGGTTGAGCGAGATATCGCGGTCGTGGGACGTCAGGATTTTGCCTTCCTGGAGGAGCGTCAGCAGATTCACCATGGTCTGCGGCGTAATTGTGCTGTATCCCCAGGCATCGTCACTCGGATTAAGCCCACTCACGCCGATCTTTTGCATATAATTTGCAATTCCTGTCGCACCGCCGATCTTATCAAAGAAGAGGGCCGAGGCCGAGTCGTTATCGGAGTTCTCAATCATGGTCGTCAGGAGATTCATCTCGTCATCATCCGGCTCACGCCCCTGTTGCTCAATTGTATCGAAGAACGTCAACATAATGGGCACTTTCATTGAGCTGGCTACGATGAATTGAGCACCGTCATTATAGGCATAATAACGCTGGCGCGACACATCGTAGACCACGGCACCTGCATTGTTGCCGATCCCGGCAAGGTACGTTGCCAGAGTTGGTGAAAGCGCGTCCATTGAGGCCTGGCTCGGTGCATTGCCAGGCGAGGTGAAGGTAATGGCGTTCGCCGGCACCCATCCATCTCCACCACCCTTTGGAGCTGCCCATTGTATATGGTACCAGAGCATGCCTGTGTCCCATTTCGTATCGCCGAGCAGTATCAGCGGGAAATTCTGCCCAACGTGCGCCACCGCCTGGCCCGCACTCGGAGCGGAGAGGAGGGCTGTATCTTCTAGCGCCCAGATCGCCTGCTTGGCGCTAATCGCGACGGCAGGCAGGCCAATGGTATGCACATAGTCTGTGCCAGTATCGAGGCGTTGGATCTGAGGCTGACCCGAGGCACCCACAGTGCCTTGATCTAGTACCAATCCATCGCGCTCAAATGCCTGCACCAGCAGGTGATGGACGCCATCATCCTTCGTAACGCTCAAAGAAAGCGCCTCCGTAAGTGGTAGACCAAAATCCGTTTTCCACCCGTCAGGCGAAACATCAGAACGATTGACATAGCTCCAGAACGGCTGTGGAATGAAATGGCCCACATCCTGTCCGGCGCGTGTCCCTCCCTTGACGAAGATGCCCTTCCCACTCACGGAGGCCGTAGCGGTTTGACCTGCCGCTGGTGCCGCCAGCATGAGGCCGGGATTGGTTGCCTTGCGTAGATTAATATAGGTAAAGTGACTCTTATCACCACCAATGGGCACCTGGCTGCCAGCTGTAAGCAAGGCCTGGAGCAGCGGCAGGCGCACGATTCCCGTATCGGTGTCCTTCACGCCATGCTTGCTTAAGGCAACCAGCGAGGCCTCATTCCCTTGTGTATGCCCCTGCTGACTTACTGGCAGGAGCAACGCGCCCGATGCAAAGAACTGCAACCATCCCTGGTCTGTAGGAAACGCAGCGGTCAACGGGGCTCCCAGGCTTATCGTTCCTCCATGACTCTGAGTGTAACGCTCAAAGAGTGGGGAGACGCTCAACGCCTGGGCCTCTGGCACCGAGAAGTCAAAGTCTGGCGCAGTAACTTTGCTTTCACCAACCCACTGGTTGGCTCCATTACTTGCATTTGTGATTACTGCATTGGTGCCACGAAAGACGCAGCCAGAGTACAAAAGTGCCGAACTGCCAAACATTACCATAAGGAGAAGGAGCCTCATCGTTCGTCTGGAAATATGCCTCATCATCAAGCCGTCCTATCCCTTTAATTATTGACAGAATCATACATATAAATGCATAAAAATATGCAAAGAAACACTCAAGATTCTAGCAATAATTAGCTCATGCAGTCAAAACAGGGACTAATTTCCTGTTCTAGCACGCATCGTTCGGGTAACGTCTTCTCGGGGCAATTCTTAAAAGAGCATAAGCTCGCCTACAGGTTATCTCCCTTCCTGCAACTCACAACCAGGATGCTGGGGACCTCCTGCCAGACTGGCCTGTCTGCACGTGAAACAGACGACGAAGTGGCGACGGCGGAAGTTCCAATTGGCTCGCTCAGGCGCTCAACCTGAAGTCCCGCCTCGGTAAGACTGTTGATGTAGGTCGAAAGTGTCCGATGATACGAGCCAACTTTTCCTGGAGGACCTGGTCGCGTATCTGAGCGCCAATGGCCCTCGACAAAATACCTGCCAATGGTTCGTACCACTCCCTCTGGCGTCTCCATCTCCCCCGACTGCGAGGTATGAAAGCATGGGTGGAGAATAGCAAAGACAAACCACCCTCCGGGTCGCAGAATGCGCGCGACGCTGTGAAGAGTCGGGGCCAGGTCTGGAATATCCATTAAGGCCATAAAACACACCACGCCATCGAAGAGACCAAGCACCTTAGCGTCAAGGGCGCGGGCATCGGCATCCACATACTCGATCCCAAGAGGATTGTGCTCCTCATGGCGACGCGCAATTGCAAGCAGCTTGGATGAGAGATCAACGCCGACCACGTGCGCACCCTGGTCTGCCAGGTGACGAGCCACTCGCCCCTGACCACAGCCAAGATCGCAAATACGGGTTCCCTCGACCTGGCCTATGAGCGCTTCGACGGAGGGAAAGAAAGGGTCTTCTCTCATCGAGTGCGTACCAATCCACTGATCATACCACTCAGCAATGTCGTCATAGGTCTGCATTAGCTTCCTATGCCTTCCTGGCTCTGACTAACTTATATTCATCACAGGCTCAGCATACCACACTCGCAAGCACCTTCTAGAGAAGCTAATTCAATGAAGATGTAATGGAATTTAGCCAAGAAAAAGATTTGTCATTCCTTACTATAGATTGCGGCACAATCTATATTGCTTTACTATCTAGATTGTGATACTATATAGCTATGAAAGCAGAAAGACGAACACAATGGCTTCGCGGGGTCCTCGATCTCTGCGTTCTGGGTGTGCTTGCCGATGGCGAATACTATGGGTACGCCATCACGCAGCGCCTGGAGCAAGCAGGGCTGGGACACATTAAAGGAGGCACGTTGTATCCCCTCCTGGCACGGCTCGAGGAAGCTGACCTGGTCACAAGCCGATGGACAGCTGGAGAACAAGGGCCAGGGCGCAAGTACTACACCCTGACACAACAAGGGCATCATACCTTTAAAGAACAAGCGGGGGATTGGACGTCCTTCACCGAACATGTCGCAACGTTAATCTATCCAAGGGGAGAGAAACAAGAATGACTGATACATATCTTGAGCAGCTTACCGCCTGTCTCCAACGCTATGGGTTGGACAACCACCAGATCGGCGAGATTCTCGCTGAGATAGAAAGTCACCTGGCGGAAAGCGGGGAAACGCCTCTGGAAGCTTTTGGACCTCCAGAGGTGTACGCTGAAGAGCGTGTGACTGCCCGCGAACGGGTCGCAGGAGGAGAAATGCAGCGCCGCACGTTTAGCGCCACAGCCTTCGATGAGATGGGCATTTTGCAAGAAGCAGGCAAGGCGGGTTGGGAACTCACAGGTGTCGCCGCATTTGCTCTGTATTGTCAGCGACCCTGGGATCCCGGAAACATTCAGCAGTGGGAGTACGCCCGTCGCATTAGCCTCAACCGTAACGCGATTATCAACGAGATGATAGCCGATCATTGGGAGCCTTGTGGAAACTGGACCCCGTTCCACTACTTCAAACGCCCTGTAAGATCTGCTACTGAAGAGTAAAGAACGGAAAATGAGGCGTTACCGGCACACGCTGGTAACGCCTCACCCGTAAAGTATCTTTATTCAGTACGCAAGGCGACGATGGGATCGAGTTGGGCGGCGCGTTGGGCCGGGTAGAAGCCGAAGACAACGCCGACGCCGGCGGAGAAGCCGAAGGCCAGCAGGACCGCCAGCGGACTCAGGACAAAGGGGGTGTTCGCGACAAGCGAAACGATAAATCCGCCTCCTATGCCTATAAGAATTCCTACCAGGCCGCCGAGCGCACTTAGCATCAGGGCCTCGATCAGAAACTGGGTCATGACATCACGAGGGCGCGCCCCGATGGCCATGCGGATCCCAATCTCACGCGTGCGCTCGGTGACTGAGACGAGCATGATGTTCATAATGCCAATGCCACCCACCAGCAGGGAGATGGCCGCCACGCTCACCAGCAGGAAGGTCAGAGCCTGCGTCGTCGTCTGGACCGTGTCCAGGACCTGCGCCTGGTTCTGGATCACAAAGTCGTCAGAGGCTGGATCGCCAATATGGTGCTGCTGCTCCAATACCTGCTGCACGGCGCTCTGGGTATCGGTCATATGGGATTGGTCGCTGACCAGCACATCAATTGAGCTAGCAAACTGGGACCCGGTGAGGCGCCTCTGCGCTGTGCTGAAGGGGACGTAGACGACATCGTCGGCGTCCTGCTGGCCCGCGCTGGCGCCTTTTGAGGCCAGCACGCCTACAACGGTAAAGGGAACGTTGCGGATACGAATTTGCTGTCCCAGCGGGTCAACGCCCTGGGGCGTGAACAAATTGTCCGCGACGGTCTGGCCGATGACCGCGACGGCGCCACCACTCTGCTCGTCCGTGTCGGAGATGAAGTTACCCTCCTGCATCTGCCAGCTATTGATTGTCTGGAACGAGGGATAGACCCCCTGGATGGTCGAGGCCCAGTTCTGGCCCTGGAAGATCACCTGGCCGCTGGCATTGGCAATAGGACTGACCGCCGAGACGTTGGGTACACGTGAAGAGAGCTCGTCGGCGTCAGCCTGCGTGAGCGTCTGCAGCGAACCCTGGCCCTGGCGAACGCCGCTCGAATTGGCACTTCCCGAGCGAATAACGAGCTCGTTGGGATTGAGCGTCGAGAGGCGCTGGTTAATGACCGCGGCGTTACTCTGGCTCACTGAGACCATGACAATGACCGCCCCCACGCCAATGATAATACCCAGCGAGGTCAAAAGCGAACGCATCTTGTTGGCCCGCAAGGCCACCACGGCGCTTGAGAAGCTCTGGTACAGGGCCAGGAGCCCTCGACGACGTCGCAATCTCCCGTCGCCAGGTCCCTTGCGCTCCAGAGGGGAGGTTGCGAGGGGTGGCGTGATCTTCGCCGTCTCTTGATCCGCAAAGGCAAACTCCTCGGGCGGGTCAAAGGCTGGCATTTTTATCGTGTCCTGGTCCTCAAGCATGATCTCCTGCTGCTCGTCTGGCGTGTTCATGGTAACTCCTCCGTTTCGTCTGGTGCCGACCATGAAGCAAGCTGCTCCTGCGCGGAGAGGGGGAAGGCGTTGACGCTATCTTCGCGAATTTTTCCATCTCGTAGCACCACTTTACGGTGGCAATAGTTCGCGATGTCTGGCTCATGCGTGACCAGGACAATAGTCATGCCACGTGCATTGAGCTTCTGAAGCACCATCATGATTTGGGTGCTTGTTTTTGTATCCAGGTTGCCAGTCGGCTCGTCAGCCAGGATCATGGCTGGCGAGGTGGCGAGTGCCCGCGCGATGGCGACGCGCTGCTGCTGACCACCTGAAAGCTCCATTGGGCGATGGTTGGCCCGGCTCCCCAGACCAACCAGCTTTAAGGCCCACAAGGCCCGTTTCTTGCGCCGCTCAGTAGAGACACCGGCATATATCAGTGGCAGCTCGACATTGGAGAAGGCACTCATCCAGGAGAGCAGGTTAAAGCTCTGAAAGACAAAGCCAATCTTCTGGTTGCGTACGTCCGCAAGCTCCCCTTTGTTCATCTGGCTCACGGAGATGCCATCCAGGTAGTATTTCCCGCCAGAGGGCCGATCCAGGCAGCCAAGGATATTCATCAACGTCGACTTGCCCGAGCCGGAGGGACCCATGATCGCGACCATCTCGCCCTTCTTGATCGAGAGATCGACGCCGCGCAAGGCCTGCACCTCCGTCCGCCCCATTTTATAGGACTTCTTGAGGCACTCCAGGCGAATGATTAGCGCGTTCTCTTCAGCGGTCGAGACTTCCACAGTCTGTTCTTGATCTAGCATGCTTAGTTTCCTCCGCGACCACCGGCGCCACCGTTGCCACCAGCACCTCCGTTACCACCGGTGCCGCCATTGCCACCACGACCACCAGCGCCGCCGTTGCCACCGCCGCCCAGGCGGAAGATGCCACCACCGCTGCCTGTACCACTACCTGAAGTGGTGCTGCTCCCACCAGTCTGACCGGTCACTACCTGGTCATTCGCGTTCAAGCCCGAGAGGACCTCGACATACTGCCCGTTATTCAGGCCAATCTTGATCACGGTGGGGGTCAGCTTGCCATCTTTCAATTGCAGGATAACCCTTGTATCGCTCTGCGCGCCGCCAGTGGATGAACCACCCAGGTTGTTTCTCAGCAACGAGAGATACTGGGTGCGATCAATCTCTCCGTTCTGTAAGGCAGTACTGGGGAAGCTCAAAGCAGTGGCCGGAATGAGCAAGGCATCGATACGCTGGGCCGTGGTGATATTGACCGTCGCTGTCATGCCGGGATAGACGCGGGCTGAGCCAATACTCTGATTATCCACCGCCAGCATGACCGTATAGTTCACGACGTTCGAGGTGACCTGACCAATGGTATTGATTGAGGCTACCGAGGCGCGGAAGGTCTGCGAAGGGTAAGCCGTGAGCGTAAACTGCGCGGGCTGCCCAACCTGGATGCTACCAATATCGGCCTCGTTGATCTGTGCCGAGACCATCAGCTTGCCCGTATCCGTCAGGATGATAAAGCCCTGACTGCTACTGCCGCTACTACTACTGCTACTGCTACTGCTACTGCTACTGCTGCTGACGCTACCGGAGGAGGAGACGTTCTGCCCAATAGTTCCATTGATAGTCGCCACGGTCGCGTCAACCGGGGACAGGAGCACGGCATTGGTATTGGCATTCTCCAGAGCGTGCTGGGCTATGGTCAACGACAGTAACGCTTTATTCAAATTGTCCTGCGCCGAGGTGACCTGGTTCTGCGCTGAGACTGCCTGGTTATATGTCGATGTATTGCTACTATCCGCCTGCTTCTGCGCCTGCGCGTACTTATCCTTCGCTTGCTGGCAAGTGATTTGAGGATTAGGCTTGCTACAGTTGCTCAGATCAGTCTGTTCCTGGTCATATGCCAGGTTTAAGTTCGCAGTGTTGACACCTTGCTGCTTGCTCACATTGTTCCAGGCAGTACCCGCCGAGTTGATGGCCGAGTTGAGCGAATCGCGGGCCGAGTTTACATCCAATTGCGCTTGCGCGATGTTATCCTGAAGGGTTGTGGTATCAACAGTCACCTTGGCCAACTTCTGCCCCTTGGTCACGTGTTGCCCAACCTGGACATCGATCTCGCTGATCTGGCCAGCGGTGCCAAAGTTCAAGGGATACTGCGCGTTCGCGGCTACAGGACCGGTCGCGGAGACCTTTACGCTGATATTTCCGGTCGTCGCGGCCACCTGGGTATACTGGATGGGCTTAGGCCTCGCCGTGCGCCAGTAGAGAGCGCCGCCCGCCAGCAGAACGACTATCAGAATGACCGAAACAATGATCATCCAGCGTGGGAAGCGCCGTCTCGCCTTCTCCTCGCCCTCCGGACCATCCAGATCTGGCTCTTCTTCATCTAACAAAGGAATATCTTCTATCTGTTCAGCCATATCTCTCTCTCATCTTTCATAAATATAGGCACTACGTTTACAACACCTCTCCAACCACATAGGCGCCCGATTTATCGCGCGTGAGGCGATTTATCGCAGTGATACAGGGTTGCAACAAATCACCCAATCCAAACATCGTTTGTCATAGAATAACCTCTCATCCAAAGACAATATACAGTGTTACAATAAATTACATGCTATTCTGCATCGCTGCGATAAATCGCCTTGTGCATGATAAATCGGGCACCTATAGATTTAAAGCACATGGATTTAGAAAGGTCATTACAAAACTGATGGTATTCATTAATTCGTGCTTCCGGCTGGCAGGATGGCAATGTTTTGCGCGTCAACGCTGCCGTCCTTCTCGGTGCTTCCGGTCACGGTTACAGTCTCGCCCGCTCTCAAGTCGGAGGCGGTCGCACTACTTATCTGCATAATGTTTGTGGTACTTGCCAGGTTGATGGTATAGTCATCACCCTTCGTATCCGTTACCGTCAATATATTATTGTTTAGTTGTCCCACGGTCCCACTCAGGATATGCGTGCCATTGGCGTTGGTGCGCACGCCACCATTGCCATTACCTTTACCGTTGCCAGTAGGAGTACGCTGGCGGGCAGGCACACAGTTCGCGTTCGGGTTGTTGCCACGCTGCTGCCGATTGTTCCCGAACGCGCCAGTATTTCTATCGGTAAGCACGATCTGGGTCGCCGTATATGTGCTGTTATCGCTATTTTGCTTCACGACAGCGGAGACAACCATGCCATCCTTCAAGCTACTGGCCGCGACGGCCTTCTCCTGCGTAAAACGCGTCGTCTTCTCGAGGTGGGCGGTGACGCTTTTCCCCTGCTGGTTCGTCACGGAAAGCGTATTCCCGTCAACGCTCTTGAGCGTCCCATTCACGGGCCTGAAACGGGCAGAAGAGGTACAATTGGTCGCCGTAGGAGTGGAACTTGCAGCGCTACCTTGAAAGGGGAATGAACCACACCCGCTCAGAAGGAGAGCGCAGAGCGAGAGTCCCGCGAACCCTCCAATAATAGTCTTATGCAAACGTTGCCCATACATTGAAATAGGCCTCCTTTTCGATACTGCACAAGGGGCTGTTCAGTATAGTTACGTGCTCCGCAACCACACTGCATGACATAATTAGAACTAATAAAACTCTTCAAAAATATATACGATAGATCTGTTAAAGCACACTTCAAGGACATATACCTCTCAAGATGAAAATCTAACACAGAGCCCCAGAAAAAACCTCAAGCAATTGTAAATTATTTGAAAATTTTCGCTCTACCAATCTTTTGCAGGTGCATAAACAAAAAGGCGAGCTGTTGTATACGCAACAGCTCGCCTTTTTGTTTAGTTAATATTAGTAATATTATTACACGCGCTGAACGGCAATGGTGACGTTGCCACCTTCGAGTTCGGCGATGGTAGTATGATAGCCACCGTTGCTCGCGCCAAGCTCCAGCGAGTTGGCCAGCGTCTCGCTGCTGATGACGCTGCTGTGAGAGTTCAGGACGGCTTGCAGGTCCAGCTTGCCCTCCGGTTGCAAACGCACCTGGATGCGATCCGTGATGCTAAAGCCGGCCGACTTACGCGCATCCTGGATCAGGCGTACCAGGTCGCGGGCGATGCCCTCCTGCGCCAATTCAGGCGATACCGTTGTGTTGAGGGCGACGACTAGACCGTCACTCTCCGCTACGGCATACCCCTCGGGTGAGGTGGCAAAGACCAGGACATCCTCGGAGACCAGTTGCAGTTCCTGTCCATTAACCTCTATGGCGACACTCTCGCCCTTCTCCAGCTTGTGGGCGGCCTGCGTGGCGGCCTCGCCCGTCAGAGCGCTCAGGGCGCTACGGACCTGCGGAATCAGGCGACCATGCTTCTTACCGAGCACCGGCAGGTTTGGCTTGAAGTAGTACTCCACCAGGCCATCCTCGACGCCCAGGAAGCGCACGCTTTTGATGTTTAGCTCATCGCGCAGCTCGCTCTCGAAGCGGCGCAGCCCCTCCACAGTAGCGTTGCTACGCGTCAGGCGAATGAGCAGCTCGCTCAAGGGCTGGCGGATACGCAGCGAGGCGTTCTGACGCGCCGAGCGCCCCAGGTTGACCGTCTCCAGCAGCAGCCCCATATCAGTAACGAGCTGGCTATCCAGGCGCGCAGGATTGGCCACCGGCCACTCGGCCATGTGTACGCTCTGCGGCGCGCTGGGATTCTGGCTGGCAACCAGGTTCTGGTAGAGCGACTCGCTGACATAGGGCGTAAAAGGTGCCATGAGCTTCGCCAGCGTCGTCAGGCAGGTATAGAGCGTGAGGTAAGCGGCGTGCTTATCCTGGTCGCTCTCGGCCTTCCAGAAGCGGCGGCGGTTGCGCCTGACATACCAGTTCGAGAGATCCTCGATAAAGCTGACCATCTGGCGCGTGGGACCATGAATATCATAGTTGTCGAGCATCCCAGTGACATCACCGATCAAGGCGTTCAAACGCGCCAGGATCCAGTGGTCGATCAACTGGAGTTCGGCGCCCGCGAAGGGATCGCCCTCTGTGGGCGCCTGCCAGCCGTCGATATTGGCGTAGGTCACGAAGAAGGCATAGGTGTTCCAGAGCGTCAGCAGGAACTGGCGCTGCATCTCGTTCACCAGATCGAACGAGAAGTTGCGCGAGTTGTAGGGCGGCGCGGAGGCACACATAAACCAGCGTGTCGAGTCGGCGCCGTAGGACTCCAGCAACTCCCAGGGGTTGACGACATTGCCACGCGACTTCGACATCTTCTCGCCCCTGGCGTCCAGGATATGGCCCAGGCAGATGACGTTCTTGTATGCCGGGCGATCAAAGAGCAGGGTCGAGATGGCGTGCAGGGTATAGAACCAGCCGCGCGTCTGGTCGATAGCCTCCGAGATGTAGTCGGCCTGACCCGCCTGCGCGAAGATCTCCTCGTTCTCGAAGGGATAGTGCCACTGCGCGACCGGCATCGAACCCGAGTCAAACCAGCAGTCGGCGACATCGGGGACGCGATGATAGCCACCGCCGCACTCGCAGCCCCAGGTGATCTCGTCCACATATGGGCGGTGCAGATCCAGCTCCTTCAGGTCGCGCCCGGCCTTCTGCGAAAGCTCGGCCACCGAACCAACCACGTCGGTCTTCTCGCACTTATCACAGATCCAGATCGGCAGGGGCGTGCCCCAGTAGCGTTCACGGCTCAAGGCCCAGTCAACGTTGTTCTCCAACCAGTTGCCGAAGCGCCCCGTCTTGATGTGCTCGGGAACCCAGTTGATCTGCTCATTGTTGCTCAGCATCTCATCGCGGAACTTCGTTGTACGCACATACCAGGAGGGCTTGGCATAGTAGAGCAAGGGTGTATGACAACGCCAGCAGAAGGGATAGCTGTGGCGCACGCGCTCGCCCTTGAAGAGCAGGCCGCGCTCCTTCAGATTGCGTGTGATAACGGGATCGGCCTTCTTAAAGAAGAGACCGCCGAAGCCCAGTTCATCATAGGCCGAGAGCGTATTACCTGCCAGATCGACCGAGAAGAGCGTTGGCAGGCCATGGGTGCGCCCGATCTCCAGGTCACCATAGGCAGGCGCGATATGCACCAGGCCCGAGCCATCCTCCAGCGAGACATAGTCGTCGGCGATGACGCAGTAAGTGTTCTCCCAATCCACCTGCTCGCCCACGCCAGGAACACCCTTGAAGAGGTTCTCATAGCGCAAGTCGCGCAACTGATTGCCCTTGAAGGTCGCCAGGACGGTGTATGTGCCCTCACCCAGGACCTTGTCGGCCAGGGCCTGCACCAGCAGCAAGCGCTCATCCTTATACTCAACCAGTACATAGTCGGCATCGGGCTTGACCGCAACCGCCACATTAGCAGGCAGGGTCCAGGGCGTGGTCGTCCAGACCAGCAGGGAGGCACCCGCTAGCTGCGAAGCCAGTTCATGCCCCGTCTGGCGCACGCGGAAGCGCACCCAGACGGAGGGGTCATCGACGTTGTCCTCAAAGCCCTGCGAGACCTCGTGGTCTGAGAGCGAGGTGCCACAGCGTGGGCAGTGCATCGTGACTTTATAGTCACGGAAGAGCAGGCCCCGATCCCAGAAGGTTCTGAGAATCCACCACAGGGACTCGATATATTCATTGGTATAGGTGATATAGGGATCTTTGAGGTCGATCCAGTAGGCGATGCGGTTCGTCAGCCGCTCCCACTCCTGGACATAGTTCCAGACACTCTCTTTACAAGCCTTGTTAAACTCGGCGATACCATACTTCTCGATATCGGGCTTGCCCGAGAAACCAAGCTGCTTCTCCACCTCAAGCTCAACGGGAAGACCATGCGTATCCCAACCGCCGCGTGCGCCCAGGATATACTGGCCCCGCATGCGCCGGTAACGGATCACGACATCCTTGCTTGTGCGCGACTCGATATGGTGCACGCCCGGGCGACCATTGGCGGTCGGCGGCCCCTCAAAGAAGACAAACGGCTGCTTCCGGTCTCCATGGGCGAGCACCTTCTCGACCACGCCATGCTCCTGCCACCACTGCTCCACCTGCTGTTCGAGGGCAGGAAATGATTGCCTCGTCTCAATCTCTTTAAACATGCTCTTCAACGCTCCAGATACTGTCTACAACCAACCATGCGCTATTCGGATATTCGGGTAGCTTTCTAATGAAACAATCGGAAAAAAGTGCATAAAAAAAAGCCCGCCCCAACTGGGGACGAAGCTTGAAAGGTTCGCGGTACCACCCCTATTGACGTCCCTTCACAGCCCTATGAGGGCAAGGCACGTCCACTCGATGAGATGCCAACACATCTCTGCCCGCTAACGGGGGCAAGGCCGGTCCGCTTACTTGTCAGGCGACGTTCGGCGTTCAGTTCAGGAGTGATATTCGGCGCGTCTCCAGTAGCACTCTCATCAGCCGTGCTCTTTCTGTACCGGGCAACCTGCGCGTACTCGTCTCCCTCAACACTTTTCAGTGAGTTCGGTCATCTGCATTATAGCACACCCGTCCACCCTATAAAAGAGGTTCATTGGAGGATACAAAAGGTTCGACGTTGTTCTATAATAGAACTCAACAATAATAGGAGGGTAAAGAGGCATGAATAGAGGCACAAAGCAAACCTGGCGCCAAGGAATACTCTTTGCTACGATGATGACGGGCATGGTGATTGGCATTATTTTTGGTATTTTGGGGAAGAACTCTTTTGATCCTGACAGGCTTTTTTGGAAGTACCCACAAAACAACTCCTTTTTGTGGATCTCTACCATAGCTTTCTTCATAGCAGCGGCTTTGTCGCACACTACATGGCTACTGTTTAGAGTAGACATGGCAAGAAGAGATATACTTACTGACAAAAAATCAGCATTTTACATGTATGGTAAAGATCCTCGGGCAATCAAGTTAACTTACCTGGCACTCTTTCCAAGTATCTCTATCAGATGGGCACTTGGAAATTTGGCCGATATCAGCCACCTTGAAATTTTCTTGTGGATGGAAGGTGTAGTTTTCCTTGTAATTATAGTTACTCTTACTGGTGGCATGATTCTGCTATTTAAAGGCTATCGCTAAAGAGCACAAGAGCGAGCAATGAGATAGCAGGCCCGAGTAGAATGCCTTTTTGTGCCACCCGGCAAGCCTACCACCCATGCAGGTGCGTAAGGAAGAGTGCTTATAAATCGCGCACCTACCTTGCACACCTACCGGGCGGCTGCATTTCGCATTATGCGACACACAAGGATCGCACACCTATCCTTTTTCTCCGGGCGAACATGAGCGCATTGACCTTCCCAATGCAGTCGCTCAGCAGGGACGAAAGGTAGGTGCGCGATTTATAAGCACCTACCTTTCGTCCCTGCATGAGCGACGCGCCTCTCACCCTCTCCTTTCGCCTCTGTGTGGTCACCAAACATGATATGTAGGACGCGCTGCTAACCCCCATTCGGGGCAAGCGCACGCGCCTACATATCATGTTTGGTTTTACAAATCCAACATATCACCTGTCAAAACTCATGCAACAAAAACGGTATCTTATACGTTCTATATGTAGAGATACCTGCCCTACTATGTATGTGTGGATATGTTGTGTGGAAAAGAAAGTGGGCACTATGACCAATCTTCTCTTTACTCAACCTCCTCTTGTACAAGCTATACAACAAGACACTCTCCATTTCAACCGCAATCAGACTATACGAAACGCTCACCCCTCTCTGATACAACTACTCGACCTTCTCTTGCCCGCCAGTGGCGGCCTGAGCTTTTTGGAGGCGTTTCTCTCCCAGGCCACTGTGGCGATGGCACCTGGCGAGACGGCAATTGTGCGGGCGCGCAATCAGCGCTGGCTGGCACAGTTGTTGGGCATGGACTATGACCGACTCAATAAATATGTGCTGGTACTGCAACATATGCAGGTGCTCCAGGTGCGTGAGGAATCGCCTGGGGTCGCGCTCTACCTGCCCCTGGGAGAGCCACGCCTGGCGCATCCCGACGCCCTGGATGCCCTGACTTCCTACCGGCCCAAGGTGGCCTCCTTCGCTCGCCAGGTTAAGCAACGCTGGCTGACCCTGCTCCAGACCGGTGACACCTGTGTTACGTCCTACACATCTCAGTTTATGCCTATGACCCTGCCAGATACACCGCATTCCACACCCAATGGACTCATGGTGACGCTTGCGGATGTGCAACAGGCGATTCTCGACCTGTATGGCGCGTCTGGCGCCTCGATCGCAGTCCGCGTGCTCGACTACATTCAGCAGCAGGCGACTCCTCCCGCGAAACTCTCCGCCACAAAAGGCGACTTGCCCTCTCAAAATGGCGACTCGCCTTTGTTGAAGAAAAAACACATTGGCGACTCGGCTACCAGAAATGGCGACTGGTCGTCTCTAAAGGGAATGCTCACAGGTGACTCGTTCCCGCTAAATGGCGACTCGCCTTTTGTGATGGCAACTCCAATTGGCGACTCGTTCCCGCTAAATGGCGACTCGCCTTCTGCATGGGCGACTCCAATTGGCGATCTGGATGATCAAAAAGGCGACTCGTCTGCTACTGAGTCGCCAGAAAACAGGCGACTGGTCGCCACACATATAGGCTGCTCAAGGGCGACTTCAGCTCGAAACATGGGCGACTCATCTTCAGAGATGTTTGCTAATCCCTATAACGTTAACGTTACGCTTAAAGAAATAATAAATACAATAAACGTTAACGTTAGGAAAGTTGCAAGCTACCTGTACCAGCTTTTTGGCGAGGACTCACAGCTACAGGGGTACTACATCAATCTCTACAAGCAGCACACCAACCCGCAAGCCTGGCTAGGTGCTCTGCTGGAGACCTTGATTGCTCACGAGCGTGGCACGGTACACAAGCCTGGCAAATACTTCTACAAGCGCTGTGTGGCTCTACACCAGGGACTCCCCGCCGAGACCGAGAAGCTTATCTCCCAGTTCGGCGGCTACACCTATGCCCAGCTCCAGGAGCATCTGCGCGGCTCTAGCTCGCCTGCTCAAGCGACCATACAAACGCCAGCTAACAGCCAACCAGCTACTCCCCAGGATACAGCTAGCAGCCAGCCAGCGGCCTCGCAGGCAGGGAAAAAACCCTTGAAACCAGCAACCCCGCTCTACATCCCTCGTGATAAACAGCATCCTGGCATGTCGGAGGAGACGGTAAATAAAGTCCGCCAACGCATCCGAGATCACACCATACGCTACCTCCTGGACATCATTCCCTATCGCCAGCAGGACGGCACCTTTAGCCTGCTACTCGCCAGCGTTGGCAAACACCAGCGCTGGATTTATAGCCCGGAGGAGTGGGAAGAGGCCTACACCCTTATGTGCCAGACAGACCGCTTCTGGAGCATCTTCGCCGAACCAACCGCCATATAGGGTCCATGCTGGCATGGACTCCCGAGGCTCGCAGTCCATGCCAGCATGGACCCTACAGGACAGGAAGCGTTGACGCGCACTTCTCCGCGTTACTATACTGAAGAGCGCATGGGAGCAAATCTGTTTATTCTGGAAGGAGCCCTTTACATGAAATCGCTGAATGTCATTTTCACGGGTAAGAACCAGGTCGAGGTACACGAAGAGGCTGTACGCGAGTTGGGACCCGATGATTTTCTGCTCCAGGCCACGCGGTCCCTCATCAGTACAGGAACCGAGGGCATCTGTTTGAGCCGCAACTTTGAGCCTGGCTCGCACTGGGATAACTGGGTCAAATATCCCTTTCATCCTGGCTATAGCATGGTTGGGCGCGTCATCGCCGTTGGCAAGAATGTTCAGCATGTACGAGAAGGGGAGCGCGTGGCCCTGCGCCACAACCACAAGCAGTATTCGGTCGTTCGCGCCGACGAGGATATCTATCGTATCCCCGAGGGCGTGAGCGACGAGGACGCGACCTGGTTTCACCTGGCAACCATCGTGCAGGTCGGGATCAGGCGCGCCGAGCACCGACTAGGCGATGATGTGGCGGTAGTGGGCCTGGGCCTGCTGGGTCAGCTCGTCACGCAATATACGCGCCTGCTTGGTGCGCGCCAGATTATCGCCATCGACGTAGCGGAGCAGCGCCTGGTCATAGCCCAGGCCCATGGCGCGACCACAGTGCTCCAGATGGGGGTGGAGCAGGCCCGTGAGGAGGTCTTGCGCCTGACCGAGAACCAGGGCGTCAATGTGGTATATGACGTAACGGGTGCCGCGCCAGTCTTCGCGCAGGCTCTGCCCCTGCTGCGCTCCTTTGGCCGCCTGGTGCTGCTCGGTGATACTGGCACTCCCACGGCACAGCATCTGACCAAAGATGTCATCACAAAGGGGCTGACCATTGTGGGTGCGCACGACATGCACGCCGAGTTCCCATCTAGCGACTCCGCCCACTGGAACAACCTGCGCCAGGCCGAACTTTTCTTCCGCTATTTACAGCGTGGCGATATGCACGTCAATAACCTCATCACACACCGCTACTCGCCCCACGAGGCACCCGAGGCATACGCCATGCTCCAGGAGCGCCGCGCCAGCGCCATGGGCGTCATCTTCGACTGGACCCGTTTGTAGTAATTTTTTTCTGCTGATTATATTGGGGAACCCCAATATAATCAGCAGAAAAACCCTTGACTTTTAATCTACTCATCAGTATACTTCTTTGTAAGCGTTACCGTAACCGATTACGGAACGATATTTATTTCGTGACAGCCTTGTTTCTCTTTCCTTTACACACGCAGACTTCTCTATGTAAGAGGCGATGCGTGCGCGACCCTGGTCTATGCGATGTAGCTAACCGATAAGGATAAGATATTTATGGCGAGGAAGCGTACCATTGGCGATATTGCTCTCCTGGCAGGTGTCTCAAAAGCAACTGTTTCGCGTGTTCTCAACCAGAAGCCTGATGTTGATCCAACCACGCGTGAGCGTATCCTTCGTATTGTCGAAGAAGAAGGCTTTGTCCCAAGCCTGACTGCGGCGGGCCTCGCTCGCAGGCATAGTCACCTGATTGGCGTTCTGGTTCCCTCTTTCACCTGGCCTATGGTCCCCGATATCGTTTGTGGCGTCGCTGAAGCTATCGGCCTTACCCCCTATGAACTCGTGCTCTATAGCATCAATGACAAGACTCGTGCCGATGACAAGGGCGACATCATCGATCACATCCTGGCCTCCGACCTCGTCGCAGGCCTGCTCTCGATTCTGCCGGGACTCCCCGCTAAACATGTCATACGCCTGCACCAGCATGGCTTCCCTGTGGTTATGATCGATGACCGGGAGCTTCCTTCGGATGTCCCCTGGATCAGTGCAGATAACCAGCAAGGCGCCTATGAGGCGGTATGCCACCTGTTGAAGCTCGGCCACCGCCGGATCGCTCACATCCAGGGTCCCGTAGATCTTTACTGTTCCCGCCAGCGCTACCAGGGCTACTGCCGGGCGCTTGAGGATTATGGTATACCCGTCGATCCCACACTCGTTGTCGAGGGCCTGTTTAGGCGTAAATCGGGAATGGAGGCCATGCAGAAGCTACTCTCGCTTCCACAGAGGCAACGCCCCACGGCTATTTTTGCGGCCAGCGACGATATGGCTTATGGCGTTATAGCATACGCCGAAGAACATGGTATACGCATTCCAGACGATCTGGCCCTGGTCGGCTTTGATGGCATCTCCTCTTCCGCGCATGTACGACCACCCTTGACGACCGTTAAGCAGCCCTTTCAAGAGATGGGGCGACAGGGCGCAAAGTTGCTGATCTCCATGATTGAACTGGCTCATCGGCAACGCGCATATATCCCACCGGGAGCCGGTAAACACGCGACACCACTCCAGCCAGAGGACGAGCAGGTTCAGCAAATCCAACTGGCAACCAGTCTCCTGGTACGCGCCTCCTGCGGCGCGAGGCAGAACCAGGCAGTTTCATCTATAGAACAGGTAACATAAAGCGCTTCCCAAGGATCAGCATTGTTCACGAACTCATCTTATGAGATTAGTGTGTCGCCGAGGCCAGGCATGCAGCCTATCACTCATTGTATGCCTGACCCGGGCGAGTCACCTATAGCGCCCACAGCGCAAATTTATGACTATAGAAAGGAGCTTATATCGAACCCTATCAGTTTAGCAGCTTTTCAATGACGAATGGACTAAACTTGTTTCTCTGTTTTTTTAAGGAGGTTTCAATGACACTGCGATCTCTAACAAGGTTCTTCAAAGCGAAGAAGAACACTGGAGCATTGCTCACTACGCTCCTACTTGTCCTGGGCATGGTCCTGGCCGCCTGCGGTGGGAGCACCGGCAGCGGCAGTGGGCAGAATGCGCACAATAATTATCTGACGATCTCAACCGGACCAACCGGCGACTTCACCAAAAACTTTGGGCCTTATACTCCTAACGCCAATCCGGGCACCGTAGGTATGGTCTATGAGACCCTTCTCTACGTCAACGGCTTTAGCGGTAAGGTCACGCCCTGGCTGGCGACCGACTATAAGTTCTCCAGTGATAACAAGACGCTGACCTTCACCACGCGCCAGAATGTCAAGTGGTCCGATGGACAGCCCTTCTCCGCCGACGATGTTGCTTTTACCCTCAACCTGTTTAAGCAGTATCCCGCGACGGACACCAACGGCCTCTGGAACTATTTTGACAGCGTAACCGCATCCGATGACCACACCGTCGTTATCACCATGAAGAAGGTGTACACACCTATTCTCTATAGCGTCGGTGGCACAACCTGGATCGTTCCCAAGCATCTCTGGGCGAATGTGGGCGATCCATCGAAGTATACCAATCCAACTCCTGTGGGTACCGGCCCCTTCACGCTGAAGTCCTTCAGCCCTCAGTTGCTGGACTACACCAAGAACCCCAGCTACTGGCAGGCGGATCAGCTGAAAGTCAATGAACTGCGTTACCCGTCGTACAACTCCAACCAGTCCCTGGAACTGGATATGGACAAAGGTAACCTCGACTGGGTCAGCCTGTTCACACCGAACCTGCAAAAAGGCTATATCGACCGCGACCCCCAGCACAACAAATACTGGTTCCCTTCGGGCAACAACGTCTCGCTCTTCATGAACCTGACGAAAGCCCCCTTCAACAACGTCAATGTCCGTAAGGCCATCAGTATGGCGCTGGATCGCGACAAGATGTTCCATGTTGCGGAGAGCAACTTCGAGCCTGTCGCCAACCCGACCGGCCTGATCCTTCCCGCGCAGAAGGATTACCTCAACCCCGAGTATCAGAACCTGACCTACCAGGCCCCCAACGTCTCTCAGGCGACACAACTGCTGGAGAGCGCCGGCTTGAAGAAGGGTTCCGATGGCATCTATGTCGATAAAGACGGCAAGAAGCTCTCCTTCAACCTGAACGTGGTCACTGGCTGGAGCGACTGGGTCACCATGTGCCAGATGGTCAACAGCGACCTGAAGGCTATCGGTATCCAGACCAACGTAAACGCCATTGCGTACAACTCCTATGTGAATGCCCTCAATACCGGCAGCTTTGATATGAGCATTGGTAGCGTCGGCAGTGGTCCCTCGCCGTTCTATACCTATAACAACGTGCTCAGCAAGGCCAAGTCCGCTCCTATTGGGGGAACAGCGGTCTCCAACTACGAGCGCTGGGAGGATCCGACGACCGATAGTCTGTTAACTCAGTATTCGACGACGACCGATCCCAACGTGCAGAAACAGGCCATTCAGGGTCTGGAGAAGATCATGGTCGAGCAAGTTCCGATCATCACACTGGTCTACGGTGCGGACTGGAACGAGTACAGCACCAAGAACTTCACAGGCTGGCCCACAGCTGACAATCCGTACGCGGTTCCGCCACCCTGGCAGTACCCCGATGCGGCCGTTGTCATACTCCACCTGTCACCTGCACAATAGTCTCTCGTAACGCTTGTTCTGGAGAGTTTCTGGGCCTCATCAGCCCAGAAACTCTTCCATGCTTCAGAGGCTTTGCCCTATTCACAAAGGAGTTCCTGTATGCGTCACCTGTTACGCCGCCTGGGCTTTTATCTCATTGCCTTGTGGGCGTCGCTCACCCTCAATTTCCTGATCCCGCGCCTGGCGCCTGGCAATCCAGCATTGATCTTTGTGGCTCGCTTCCAGGGTCGCATCAGGCCCGAGGCCATTCACGCGATTGAACTACAATTTGGTATTACCAACGATCCGCTCTGGGTGCAGTATTTCCAGTATCTTAACAATCTGCTCCACGGCAACCTTGGCCTCTCCATCACCTACTTCCCAACGCCAGTGGCGGAAGCCATCGGGCAGGAACTCCCCTGGACACTGGTCCTGGTGCTGGTCTCGCTGGTCCTTAGCTTTGCCCTGGGGACGCTCCTGGGCGTTATCATCGCCTGGCGCCGCAACTCCTTCCTGGATAGCCTGCTGCCACCCCTCATGACCTTTATCTCGGCCATCCCTTACTTCTGCCTGGCCCTAATCCTGCTCTACATCTTTGGTTTTACCCTCAACTGGTTCCCCGTCAGCGGCGGCTATGATCGCTTCATTTCGCCCGATTGGTCGCCCGATTTTATCTCCAGCGCTATCCAGCATGCCATCCTACCCGCCATCACCTTTGTTGTGGCCAGCATCTCGGGCTGGATGCTTGGTATGCGTAATGCTATGATTATGACGCTCTCTGAAGATTATGTGCTCATGGCCCAGGCCAAGGGGCTTGCCACGCGCCGCGTCATGCTCAACTATGCCGCGCGCAACGCCATTCTGCCCAATATCACCGGTTTCGCTATCGCGCTTGGCCAGGTGGTCGCGGGCCAGCTCTTCCTCGAAATCGTCTTCTCTTATCCAGGCATTGGCTACTCGCTTTTCCAGGCAGTGCAGAACTCGGATTATGCCTTGATGCAGGGCATCTTCCTCATTATTACGGTCGCCGTTATGAGCGCCAACTTCCTGGTTGACATGGTCTACACTGTGCTTGATCCGCGTGTTCGCCAAGAAAGGGGTTAAACATTTATGAGTTCGACTCAACCTGACACAACCAATACCCTGGCAACAGGCAGCTCAACACATGCCGCGTCACGCACCAGCACCGAGAGCACCCTTACCGTTGGGGCTTCGGGCATGGCGGGCGTCGGAGCGCCACCTCCCACCACTGGGCGTCTGCGTGACCTCTGGCGCCTGGTCACGGTCAATCGCAAGGTCGGCGCAGGCCTGGTCATCCTGGCCATTTTTATCCTTATCGCGCTCTTCGGCCCAGTGTTTATCCATACCGATCCTAACGCCCTCAATGTTGGACCTAACCTGGCTTCGCCCTCGGGCCAGTTCTTGTTCGGCACGACACAAACCGGGCAGGATGTCTTCGCCCAGACCATTGTTGGCGCACGCTCCTCCATTCTCTGGGGCTTCATAACCGGGCTACTTATCACGGCTTTCTCGACCGCCATCGGGCTGATCGCGGGCTACTTCGGCGGGATCGTTGATGATATCCTCTCGGTTTTCATCAATATCTTCCTGGTCATCCCTGGCCTCCCCCTGGCTATCGTGCTGGCGGCCTTCTTCCCCGTCAAGGGCGACCTGACCATCGCACTGGTTCTGACGGTGACGAGCTGGTCCTGGAATGCACGCGTTATTCGCGCACAGACCATGTCGATGCGCAGCCGTGATTTTGTGCAGGCCGCTCAATCCAGTGGAGAAAACACCCTTCACATCATCTTTGCCGAGATCCTGCCCAACGAGATCGCGATTGTCATGTCGGGTTTCATTGGCACCGTGATCTACGCCATCCTGGCTGCTTCCGGACTGCAATTCCTGGGCCTGGGCGATATTACTAGCGTCAGTTGGGGCTCTATGCTCTACTGGGTCAATAATAATGACGCCATTCTTCAGGGTGCTTACTGGTGGTTCCTGCCGCCCGCGCTCTGCATCGCTTTCGTGGGCACGGCCCTCACGCTGATCAACTTCGGCGTCGATGAATTCGCCAATCCACGCCTGCGTAGCGAACGCAAACCTAAAGGCGAGAAAATCCAAAACCTGGTGGCTTAGTAAGGATAGATATGACGACAACCAGCAACTCCGAACAAACACAGCTCAGCCTGGCAAAGCTCTTCCCGGCTAATTTCCTCTGGGGGGCCGCTACGGCCTCCTACCAGATTGAGGGCGCGACCCATGAGGATGGTCGCGGTCCCTCGATCTGGGACACCTTTGCCGCGACCCCCGGCAAGGTCTACCAGGGCCATAATGGCGATGTCGCCGATGACCACTATCACCGCGTAGACGAAGATATCGCGCTCATGACGCGCCTGGGCCTGGGCGCATACCGCTTCTCCATCGCCTGGCCGCGCATCCTGCCCCAGGGACACGGAGACGTCAACCCCCGTGGGCTGGATTTCTACGAGCGCCTGGTTGATGCCCTGCTCAGCAAGGGCATCCAACCTTTCGCGACCCTCTATCACTGGGATCTCCCCCAGGCCCTGGAGGATAAGGGTGGCTGGCGCAACCGCGAGACAGCCTTCGCCTTCGCCGAGTATGCAGAAATTGTGGCCCGGCGGCTTGGCGACCGCGTCGCGGGCTGGATTACCCTCAATGAGCCGTGGTGCTCGGCCTATCTAGGCTATGGCAATGGCGTTCACGCGCCCGGCGTACAGGATCGTCAGAGCGCGCTGGACGCAGGCCACCACCTCTTACTGGGACATGGCCTCGCCCTGCCACGTATCCGCGCCCACGTCACCAACGACGCCCAGGTCGGCATTACCCTGAACTTTACCCCTGGCTATCCCGCCGACGACCGACCCGAGACCCTACGCGACCTGGCACACTACGACGCCTTCAGTGACCGCTGGTTCCTCGATCCAATCGTTCGCGGCAGCTATCCCGAAGACTTCTTTAAAAACATGGCGCTCCAGGCCCCTCCCATCGAGGACGGCGACCTGGAGATTATATCGGCCCCTATCGACTTCCTGGGCGTCAATAACTATACCCGCAGTGTCATTCGTGGCACCGAGCCCGCGCCCCTGGCCGATGCCTGCCAATTGGTTGCTCCCATTCCCAGTGCCAGCTATACCGAGATGAGCTGGGAGGTCTATCCCAACGCCCTCTCCGAACTCCTGGTACGCCTGCATAAAGAGTATGCCCTGCCCAAACTCTACGTCACCGAGAATGGCTCGGCCTTCCGCGACCAGTGGGATGGTGGCGAGCACGTACACGATCCACGCCGCCTCTCTTACCTGCAAGGGCATCTCCAGGGCATCGTGCGCGCCATCGAGCAGGGCGCACCCGTCCAGGGCTATTTCACCTGGTCGTTGCTAGACAACTACGAATGGGCCGAGGGCTACAGCAAGCGCTTCGGCATCATCTATGTCGACTATGACAGCCAGCGCCGCATCATCAAAGACAGCGGCCTCTGGTACGCCGACCTCATCCAGAAATACAAAGAGGAACAGGCATAGATCTTTGGGCGGGTAAGGGATGTGGTGACGGTGTGGCTTCGCCACACCGTCACCACATCCCTTACCCGCCCAAAGCATTGATTTAATTCACTGTGATAACTTTTATTTCGCGAAAACTGAAGGCCCTGGCACTCAGGGTGGCAGGCTTCCTGTCACCTGTAAGAGAGCGTACCTATCCCTCGGTGGAAGAGGCCCTATTTAGGGCTGAGCGCAACGACCTGGGCGCGCCCCCTGTGACCTATGCCATTGGCGATGTGCATGGAGAAATTACTCTCCTCATGCGTTTATTGCAACTCCTGCCCCTGCATCCACAGGACACACTGGTCTTTTTGGGGGATTATCTGGATAAGGGCGAGGATTCCCTCGCCACCATACGAGCGTTGCGGAGGCTCCAGCGCCTGCATCCCTTATGCGTCTTTCTCCGGGGCAATCATGAGGACGCCTGGCTGGAGTGCTGGAATGGCTCAGAGTTTCTTGGCGCCCCCAACATGAAGAGCGCGCGCCGCCTGTGGAGGGCCAACAGGAGACATATGCCCGCCGAGATAGGCTACTGGCTGGAGGAAACCCGTCTGGAGTACGAGGACGAGTTCGCCTACTACGTCCACGCGGGCGTCTTGCCAGGCAAACCCTTCGAGGAGACGCCCGCCGCGCGTAAGATGTGGGGACCAAGGGGCTTCCTGAAAAGTAACTACGATTGGGGCAAGCTCGTCGTCTTTGGTCACTGGAAGCTAGCCAGGCCACTCGTCGAACCAAACAAGATCTGCGTCGACACAGGAGCCTATCGCAGCGGCACACTGACAGCGGTGCGCCTACCAGATCGCCAGATCTTCCAGGCACCACATATCTCTAAAGCCACCCCCCATGAGGAACAAAAAGCCCTGCAGCAGCGTCTCTTTTCATGAAACCTCTTATGTCCCATAGATATGGTCCATAGAAAGGATTCCGCATTCTAAACTATGCTGAAATTCATACGACTCCTCGCGCCCCTCTCGCTCGCGCTGTGCTGCCTGCTGCTCCTGCCAGCCTCCGCGCTCGCGTGCGGCGGGCTCTTTGCCAGTACAAACCAGGCAAGGGTCAACCAGGATACGGAGAGGCTCCTGATTACTGTTGGCACGCATAGCACGACCCTGTATGAGCAGATACGCTATCAAGGGAAGGCCCAGGATTTCGCCTGGGTGCTCCCTGTACCCGTTGTGCCCAGCGTAGACCAGGCGCCGCAAGCCCTCTTCACCTCGCTGGAACAGCTTACTGCTCCCAGGTTTGTCGTACCTGCTGCCCGCACCTGCGATTACGCGGATATAACACGGCCACACTATAGCGGTATGGGAGCAGGCGCGTCTAATACGACGAGTAGCTCCAACGTCAACGTCTATGGAAGCGGAGCGGTTGGCCCTTTCGCCTACGATGTGATTAAATCGGGTGACGCCGGGGCGCTTACCAGCTGGCTACAAGCTCACCAGTACGCGGTACCGGCCAGCACGCAGCAGTTTATCCAGCCCTATGTGGCGAAAAACATGTATTTCCTTGCCATGAGGCTCCAGGCCAAAGCGGACACGACCAGTATCGCACCTGTCAAGATCACCTTCCCTATGGTCATGAAACAGGTTATGATCCCTATTCGCCTGGCGGCCACCGACATCAATACGCGAATGAATATGGAGGTCTCGATCCTGGCCAACGAGCGTTTTGCGCCCCAGAACTACCAGGACATTCATATTGACCAGAATCAAATCACTTCCACGCCCAATCCTGGCGCAAACTACTACCAGCTCGTAGACACCGCCATTCAGAAGGCAGGAGGCTACGGTTTTGTCACTGAGTACGCCCAACCAGTCGGCCCATACGCGCTTGGCAGCTACCTCAAAGAAATGCCTGAGAACGCCTACCTTACGCGTTTCTATACCAGCTTCACCCCTGATCACATGCGGATCGATCCCATTCTGGCGCCCAAAGCCAACCTCAACCCCGTCAGCCCCTATATCAGCCTGAATTATAGCTCGCCGCCGCCGGACTGCACGCTCACCTATGTGAAAAGTGCCGCCTGCGTAGGTGGCGTCGTGGGCGTCCCCTTACTAGGCATTGTCGCGGGTGCGATCTGGCTCCGCAGGCGCTACAAAGCCCGCCACACAAGCTAATACTATCTATAGGTCAATCCACCAGAGGGCGCAGCGCTCGCCCTCGTTGGTGGTGTCCTTCACCACCAGTTCCCCGTTCTCCTCTTCAATGCGAATCGAGGGGGGATTCTCCACCACGCGCAGCAGGCGACCACCATTCTTCTGGATCACGCGCACAGAGGAGGGGTTTTCGTCTTCAATCGTCATGGAGACACCGGGCAGAGCCAGTTGGCGCGCCTCCTCCAGGAGCAAGGCCAGCTGGCGCGTGCCATACCCTCGCCCCCGGTAAGCGGGGTGAATATTGTAGCCGACATGCCCATTAAGCTTCTCGTAAGGCTCCTCCAGGCGCGGGCGGAAGCGGATCTCGCCAATGATCTGCTCGCCATCCTTGAGCAGAAAATAGGTCTGTTGCCTGGGTAGACCAGCGAGCAAGTCGATGCCCTGCGCCTCATCCTCCAGTTCACGCACAAAGGCGGCAAAGTCTTCGCGTGCCAACCACATATTGTTATAGTTATACTCCTCGCCGCTGGAAAAATGAGCATCGATCATCGCCAGGTAGGTCTGCGCATACTTGACATCTGGCTTCACTAGCTCTAATTGCTCTTCGGGCTGAGCCATACAGGTTCCCTCCTTTATCCATTACTCCCTCTCAAGCGCCTGGCGTAGCTCCTCGGGGAGAGGCTGGGCGCGCTCGCTCTTTGGATTCATACACACAATCGCGATCTCCCCCTCGGCCACAATATCGCCTACCTGTAGCTCCGAGGCGACCTCTTGCAGCGCGCGCGCGGTAAAGGCCACCTTCCACGAGCTACGTCCCACATGTGCCACCCACGCCTCCACGCTCAGGAGGTCATCATAGCGCACCGCCCCACGAAAATCACAGGCCACATGGACCCGAGGGAAGGCCACACCCCATAGCGCGGTCGCATAGGGGAAACCAATTGCGCGCATCAACTCATGTTCAGCGACCTCAAAATAGCGCAGCATGGCCGTGAAATGGATGCGTCTCGAACTATCAACATCGGGGAAAGGGACACGAATTTGTACGCTTGCTCGTGGCATAGACACTCTCTCTTCTCTAGCACCCAGTCAAAGCAAATAGGCAATTATATTCTAAAATACAAGCACATCATAGCACAATCGCGGAACGAGCTGTTCTTAATTAGAGGGCCCATGCCAGCATGCACTGCCTTATAGGAAAAGATGACTAATCCAACACACAGACTTCTCAGCGCCTACAGGCGCTTGACGAGAAGAAGAGAATGCCAGTGGTAAATGCCCTGGGTCATGCCAGCCCACAATTCTACCTTGAGGCAACCATCTCATCATCGACGACTGGCTCATCAATGGATGGCTGAACATCCTTCTCAAGGCCAGGCTTGTAGGATAACCTCCCTCTGGTCGCTACCAGGATAATTCCGACGATCACCAGCCAGGCTCCTACGCCTGCTAGTGAGACGAGGATTGCTGACATTGATCCGTTACTGCTCGCACCGGTTGCACCCAGCTTGTTGTTCAATTGTGGATACGCTACAAAGAACAGCGTTGGAACGGTGTCAACAGCGGAATGGAAGAGAATCGCCAGGAAGATACTGCCCCGCGTATTGTTAAACAACCAGGTCATGACAATGGTATAACCCGCAACTGTCAGTATATAAAGTATGAAGCCAGGCAGGAGACCGATTACTCGGAATTGTGCTCCCCAGACGGTGAAGGCGGCCAGTGGTAGATGCCAGCAGGCCCACAAGAGCGCGAGGAGGAGGCTGCTGGCCAGTGGACCCATGCGCCTTTGCAGACGATGCAGAGCGAAACCGCGCCATCCCACCTCTTCACCTAGCGGGGAGCCAAGCACCATGCCACCCGGGACGGCAACGATGTAAAAGGCTAATCCCAATGCTCCTTGTGTGCTGAACAGGTGCTTCAGCACATCCAGAGGTCCCAGCGGTAGGTAATACACTACACTTGCCACGATGGGCAAGAAAAGGGCCAGCATATACCACTGGATACCTGCACGCACACGGATTATGCGCCGCAGTAAAAGGAGCACACCAGCTTTTCCCTCCACAACGGCACTCATAATTAAGGCGGCGATTGCTGGCCCACATGAGCCTAGCAAAATGACACCCAGGACATCTAATGCAGAAGCGTCGGAACTCATAGAGAATGGTAGGAGGCCGATACCTCCGCCTTTTGATACTATCAATGGCAGCCAAAGCAGCCATGAGATGAGATATGCCAGCACGAAGTAAACGACGAGTGAAGGTTGTGCCAAGATTGTCTTACGCCCGTCATGTTGTACGTTTGACAGTGTAATATTTTTCGATAACATGCTTCTTTTCCTCATGCTTTCAAGTTATCTCTCTGTCTTATTTTGTACAAAGAGAACTAGAGCTAGCACACGCCAGGCGTGTTTCACGTATACTAAGGCTACTTGCTCTCCACATCCATCCAGCCCTTTATGCTAGCTCTCCTTTTTGTTCTCTTGCTCGAGTTCAGGATCAAAGATTTGCTCAACCGACATCTCAAAGAGACGTGCGATCTTGAACGCGAGCGCAAGGCTGGGATCATACTTGCCAGTCTCCAGGGCATTCACCGTCTGTCGCGAGACCTGCAAGCGCTCGGCAAGGTCAGCCTGCGACCAGTTATGCATCGCTCTAAGCACTTTTAACTTATTATTCATCGATACCTCCGCGCGGCAAGCGCGCTCCCTATGCACCAGAGTACTAGCATCAAGGGGAAGATGTAAATCCAGCTCACATGGGGGAAGCCGATGTTTTCCAGAAAGCCATAGCTGAACGTTAGAAGGCCCACACTTGCGAAGCCGAAAGCCAGTCCTTCAAGTTGGATGTGGCGCTGCAATTCGTCCATGCGACGAATAAAGCGCATATAGGCAAACATGGCAAAAGCCGCTGGCACTACCGGAATCAGCGCCAACGGGATACGCCACCACGCCGAAGTGGGGCTGATGTTGATTAATACAGCCGAAATGATCAGGACGATTATGTACACAGCCAGTGGTAGCCAGAGTATTTTAAGATATGTATTTCTCGCTGGTTTGTTCATAGTTCTCCATACTTTCTCGATGATGGTTTCTTTACTCGCTCAATTACAATCTCTAGCTTTGTCGAGCAGGCTCGTCAAAATGTCAAGTTTCCTTGTCATAATGTAAACGATAATTATAAATTTGTCAAGCAAACTTTACAAAGTATGACAAATTTCGTAAGGTACTGCTACTTATGGAACTTTCAGGCAAGAAGCGAACCAACATGGAGCAGGTGTGGCAGTACAGTGGCAAAGTTGGGTGCATCGAAAACTGCCTGGTAGGCGCCTTCCCTTCCTAAAATGCTACAATGGTTTGTAGCAAGAGAGCGAGCGCTACTGGCGCACAAGCATTCATGTAAGGAGGATAAACATGAGCACTGGCGGCATAGATACCTTGATTCGCGGGGCTAAGATCGTTGATGGCACGGGGAATCCGTGGTTCTATGGAGATGTGGCAATCACCGGGGAGCGCATTCAAGAGATCGCGCCTACCGGCCATATTTCGCCCGCGAGGGCGCGCGAGGTTGTCAACGCGGAGGGGCTGGTTGTCAGTCCTGGCTTTATCGATATCCTGAGCCACTCGCATGTGCCGCTTATGCGCGATCCACGCGACCTCTCCAAGATCACGCAAGGGGTCACTTTAGAGATAATGGGCGAAGGCTGGTCCCCGGCGCCTGTGGGAGGCCAGATTACGGATAGTTTCGTCGATCTCTCACCCCAGGAGCGTGAGCTGGTACGCGAGTGGATCGAACCGGCAAAGGCCTGGACACGCTTTCGCCACTGGCTTGAGGCGATGGTTGAGCGCGGCGTCTCCCCCAATGTGGGATCATTCCTGGGTGGCGGCACGTTGCGCGAGTATGTCATGGGCCTGCGCATGGGTGATCCTACACAGGATGAGCTGGAGCGTATGCGCCGCGTGATGGCTGAGGCTATGGAGGATGGAGCCTTTGGCGTCTCCTACGCCTTGATCTATCCTCCCGATACGTATACCTCGACCGAAGAGCTGATCGAGGTCGCAAAGGTCGCCGGGCTATACGGTGGGATCTATGTTACACACCTGCGCTCCGAGGGCGAGCAACTGCTTGAGGCCATCGAGGAGGCCATTACCATTGGGCGCGAGGCCAACGTACCCGTCGAGATCTATCACCTCAAGGCCAGTGGCAGCCACAACTGGCAGAAAATGCAGCTCGCCATTGAAAGTATCCAGCGCGCACGCGAGGCTGGCATCGATGTGACGGCGGACATGTATCCCTATCCTGGCTCGGGAACTGGCCTGAGTTCGGTGCTCCCGCCCTGGTTGGCCGAGGGTGGCTTGATGTACCAGCGGCTCAGCGATCCCGCTGTACGCGAGCGGGTACGCGCCGAGGTGCTTAATCCCTCGGGCGATTGGGAGGCCCAGGCGCATGGCATCGGTCCCGAGGGCGTCATGCCCATCGGCTTCGAGCGGCCCGAGAACCAGCAATATGTGGGGAAACGCCTCTCAGAGATCGCCGAGATGCGCGGTCAGCACTGGATCGATGCCGTGATCGACCTCTTGATCTCAGAGCAGCAGCGTATCTTCACCATCTACTTTAGTATGGACGAGGCCAATGTGGCACTCGGCCTGCGCCAGCCCTGGGTCAAGATCTCCACGGACGCGGGCGGCGTCGATCCCACCTGGGCGAGACCGCACGGTCCCACGCATCCACGCGCCTACGGTACCTATCCCCGCGTCCTGGCCAAATATGTGCGCGAGGAGCGGCACCTGACCCTGGAAGAGGCCATTCGCAAGATGAGCGGTTCCGTCGCCGCGCGCCTGGGCCTGAGAGATAGAGGACTGCTCCTCCCCGGCTACTACGCTGACGTAGTCCTCTTTGATCCCCAGACCATCGCCGACCGCGCCACCTTCGAGGATGCCCACCAGCTCTCCACCGGCGTGCGCGACGTCTGGGTCAACGGCATGCGCGTCATCCGCGACAGCCAGCACACTGGCGCGACCCCCGGCCACTTCGTGAGAGGTAGCGGCGCCAAATAGGGGATGTGGAGGGTGCTGGCTGTTGCAAGCAGCCAGCACCCTCCACATCCCTATCTTATGCTCAGGCACAGAATGGGTTGCAAGCGCATTCTTTTCCAAAAAGATGAAAGAGGTAACTACACATATGGTTTCATCTTCTCCGGTTGGAGCCTACCTGCGAGCTACCCGTCTCTTATGCTTGCTCACCGCCAGGTCATACGCCTCGGCCAGAAGCTGCCGCACTTTCGTTTCAAACGTCTCCTCACTTGGGTTGAGCACGCACACCCAGAGCATTCGGCCATACACAGGGTGAGGCATTATTTGATCCAGGGCAGTGAAGTCGTAGTCGCTAGAGTTTTCGCCGCTGATCGCCGCGCTGTCTCTGCCGGAAGGATGCGAGAGTTCGCCAAAGAGCGAGCGAAACGTCTGCTTGCTAATGCCGATGTTCAAGCGAAAGACCGTCGGGCGGTTGAGGTTAGAGAACTGGTCATTGATATCGCTGGTCACAAGTGTCACAAACGGAAACCTGTGATCCGGTGGTACGTTACTATCCGGGTTGTAGAAGAAGAAGCTGTCGCCCGAAGCAACCACCACATCTACGCCCTCAAATGTCCCAATGATATACTGGCTGATCTCAGATTCATTCATGAGTATTGATCCTTTCCTGACTACTTTGCTTTGATCACATCTCTACTGTACAACACTCATGCCCAATTGGAGACTCAGGACAACGTGTAGCGTTTGCGATGGATACCAACAGTGCCATATTCAAGCTCTGGTTCCTAGATCACATAGTAGAGAGCAGAAGGAAAATCTGGAGAAGCCTCTAAAGGAACTTGAAGGTTTTACATTACTGTTAGTGTCGCTCCTAAACAGCTACCATCGATTGCAGTCACCTGGAGTGATAAACAATTGCTTTGAAATTCACTCTCTTCATAAGTATCCTGATCCTTCCCCTCCTTTCTAGAGAAAAAAGCGTGCTCCAGTGCTTGATGTCAAGAACTGACCCTCATTTACCATAGAAAAACCACCTCTTTTTATCTATACTTCTATTTCCTAGCCTTGCTCTTTCTGTAGATAATGAAAGGAACTGAAATGTCACTTTCTCCTCCCCAGCGGCTTCTGATTGGCTCTGCTTTTCTGGGATTATTTTTGTTTGGTTTCCAATCAGGAGCATGGGGAATCATCCTGCCTGATCTCATGGTCTTTTACCATTTAACTCCGGCAACCGTCGGGCCTTTAGTAAGTAATGCTCGAAGCATCCAGAAGCAAGGGCACACGTTGTGGTTGGCGACACTCGCGAGCCCACAGGTGTGGCTCATTGGAGTGTTTATCGCATCCCAGGCAGGCCTGCACGGTGTTTTGAGTAGTTGGTTATACAGCTTTGCACTCAACGAGCGACATCTCACCCCGTCTTTTGCAAGCATACTGATGAGTGGTTTTCGGCCTGCTCGTTGGCTTGAGTGAGGGTCCCCTCTATCCAACGGTAATTTCTCTGGTTCCTCATCTGGTGGAAAAGCCTCTTCTCGTAAGATCATTAAGCTTGATGATGACGATGAATATTGTTGGCGTCTCGCTTCTTCCTTTACCTGTCGTGCCACATTGAGCGAACAAGAAGGAGAAGTCCGAAACGCGCTTATTGACGCCCCTGGCATTGTTACGCAGTACCGTGAGGGCAACCTGGCGCTTCAGCTCCTCCTGACTGTCATAGGCTGGCTCTTGCTCCAACAGTCAACAGTACTCGAACTCAAAGCCTGGGGAGAAGCTCCTGAGACGCTCGCGGACTATCGAAAGCTGGGATTTAGCACAGTAAAAGAAGAGATCTCCTATCGACGCAATCTGGCATAGCTCCCTTCTTTTTGGTATTACTTCTGACAAGAAAAAGTTTCTCTTTTCAACTGTAAAAGCGTCTGCGGTGGCTATGTTTCCATCTCTTATTTCTCGTTATGCTATATGTGAGATACGCATGGGGTGAACGAGAGGAATAGCGCGCAGCGTGGGAATGATACCAGCGATGATGGCCAGGTAAAGGCACTGCCTTTGAGCAAGTAGGCCTCCACAAGTGATGCCAGGTAGAATATCGATGAATATCAGCTAGATCGGAATTGGTCAGATCAATACTCAGCAGATTCTGGCGCTCCAGATTGAGGAGCTGTCTCGCTCCTGGCTCACGGCACAGGCGCTCAATATTTTCTCGCAGCCAGGGGTTGCTCTTTTTTCTGTCATACATAGATAAATCCCTTCTTCATGTAACAGATATGCCAGTCACTCCCCAATGTGCTTATCCTGCTCATCGTGCCAGAGGGCACGCATCTCGTTGGAGTGCACTAGCAAGTGGTCCAGGGTTCCCTGGGCTTCAAGCTGGCCATCTTTGAGCACAAGGATGTGGTCGGCGCGGCGCAGGACCGCTCGGCGATGGGTGGCGACGAGGTAGGTCTGCTCGCGCCGGGCGAAGAGCCTCTGCCAGAGTAGGCTCTCGGTCTCCACGTCCAGGGCGCTGGAGAGATCGTCCAGGACGAGTAGCTCGGCCGGGCGCGCCAGCATACGCGCGGCGGCGGTGCGCTGGACCTGACCGCCAGAGAGTTTCATACCGCGCGTGCCGATCTCTGTCTGCACGCCCTGGGAAAAGTCCGCGACATCACGGTCTAACACGGCTTGAGAGAGTGCTATCTGGATGTCTGCCTGTCCCTCGGCCTGCCCAAGTAGAATGTTGGCCTGCAAGGTGTCGCTAAAGAGATGAGGGATCTGCGGCGTGTAGGCCGAGCGTGGCGGGACAAAGAAGGCCGCCGCGTCGGCTACGGGCTTCCCGTTCCACTGGATCTCGCCCCGCTCTCTAGGCAACTGGCCCAGCAGTGTGCGTACCAGGGTCGTCTTGCCTGAGCCAACGCGCCCAACAATGGCGGTGAGCGTTCCACACCCCAGACTCAGGTCGATGCCCTCGATTCCCGCACCTCCTGGATAGTGATAGGTCAGATCGGTAGCTGTGATATGCTCCAACTTCTCCTGAAGAGAGCTTACAACCATCTCATTGATCGGCAATGGTCCTTTCTTGAGCGAGACGGGATGAGGTTCAACCAGTTTGCGCTCCCGCCCTTGAGCCTGCATCAAGACCAGTAAGCGCCCAAAGGAGACCCTGACCTGCGCGAGGCTTCCCAGGCTCGCTCCAATCCCAGAGATGATGCCCGCGATATAATCGATATAGAAGATAAAGAGGGCAATATTACCTATGCTCAGATGTGCGACATGGGCATTGAGAGCGGCGAGAAAGAGAACCAGGCCCGTTCCCAGGCCGACTGCGTTGCCAAGTACGGCGTTGATGCTATCGTTTTGCAGGCGCTCACGCAGCATTTTCACCAGTCGTTGATCACTCAATTGGCGAAAGTGCTCGACGACGGGCAGCTCGGCGCCCGCGACCTGGATGGCCTGCGTCGCGCCCAGGATCTCACCGATCAAGCCCGTGACTTTGCCGGTGGCGCTACGGCTGGCCTTGCGATACTTCTCCATACTCTTCATCAATGCCTGGGCGATGACGATGACAAGTGCGAGCGGCACAAGTACCAGCAGCGTGATTAACGCATTGATGCGCAGGAGAATAACGATGGCCACAATGGCGAAGAGCCAGCCTCCAAGCAGGCCCACACCCGGCGCATCGGCCACGATCTCCGTGTCATCGCGCAGAGTATTGAGCGCCTCCCCTGGCGTCACTTTGACGGCCCGCGCACCGGGTAGTTGAAAAATCTGCGCGATGACGTTGCGGCACAGCAGGCCACGCACCGGGTAATGCACCTTCAAGGTATTATCAAAGCCGATAAATTGAATACCCATCTGGACCAGGATAAGCCCAAAGAGGGTCAGCAGGAGCAGTCCCAGGGCGGCATCAAAGTGGGGCTTCTGATAGAGCGTATCAAAGAGCTGCTGGAGCAGCAAGCCAAACATCACCATTGTGCCATGATTGATAAAGGAGCCAATGACCATCCTGACTTTGTAAAAAAGGCGGTAACGAGTCAAAGCCCCGAGCAATCGATATGTCTTCATGCGTATATGGCTCCATCAACGTGTTGTAGCAAGCGTGCAAAGTGTGAGTCTGGATTGCCCACCAGGTCGGCCCGTGAACCCATCTCCAGGACCTCACCATTCTCGATCACGAGGATATCATCGACGCGCTGAAGCGTCTCCAGGCGGTGCGCAATAACAATACCCGTCCGGTTGGCAAAAAGCTTCGCCATGCCCTGCTCCATAAGCTTCTGCGTCAGAGGATCCAGACGCGAAGAGGCCTCGTCGAGCACTACCAGGTCTGGATCGGTTAAGAACACCCGCGCAAAGGCCAGCAATTGCGCCTCGCCAGCTGAGAGGCCAGCGCTACTCGCGCCCAGCATGGTCTCCAGTCCCTGGGAAAGCGAGGCATACCAGGGCAAAAGACCAATCTCCTCCAGCACCGAAAGAATACGCTCATCCGTGATATCACGCCTGAAAAACGTCAGGTTATCGCGAACCGTGGCGTCAAAGAGCTGTACATCCTGCGTAATCAGGCTGATACGCTGGCGCAGCTCGCCCAGGCGCATATCCGTGAGCGGCACATCGTTGAGTCGTATCGAGCCGGACTGCGGATCATACATCCGAAAGAGCAGGCGCGTGACCGTCGTTTTTCCGCCGCCGGTGCGCCCCACAATACCCAGGACATGCCCGGCTGACAGGTGGAAGGTCATGTCCTTAAGCACTGGCTCATCCAGGCTATAACCAAAGGCGATATGCTCAAAGGTCACCGAGGGCGCTCCAGCGGCTGGCTTTGTGCCGGGTCCATCCTGGATAGCCTGGCGCGTCGCGAACAGCCCCTCGATACGGCGGATGCAGGATTCGGATTTGTTGAGATCCTGGAGCTGCCATTGCACCTGGTCCAGGGGCTGCATCAGCAGAGAGCTATAGACAAAAATCAGGTAGACTGTGCCAGGCGAGGCCAGTCCGATACTCCAGAGATAGGCGCCCAGGACCAGCCCCAAGACCCTTCCCAGAGCAAAGAGCGCCTGTGAGATAATCCAGGGCGAGGCTCCCGACCAGCCAGCATGGCAGGTCGTAGCATACCAGCGATAGAAACGGTTATAGAAGTTTCGCCATACATAGTTCATGCCACCATTGGCACGAATATCTTCCGTTGCCGCCAGAGACTCACCCAGGAAGCCAAAGAACTCCGCACTGGCCTGCCGGGCTACGACCCAGCGCTCGACCGAGGGGCGGCGCATCCAGGTCAGCGCCACCACAACCAGCAGACAGTATCCTCCCATGCTAACGCCCAGGCGCGAATCAATCGAGGTCAGCACAACCAGCAACCCTAGCAGGAGCAGAAGATGGAAGAACATATGCACCACAAACTTCGAGAAGAAGTTCGAGAGATCGTTGACATCTCCATCTATGCGCTCAAGCAACTCGCCCTGGGTATGCTGCTTATGAAAGGCCTGGTCGAGAGTTAAGACATGGGACAGCAGATCGGCGCGGAGTTGGTTGGTCGCCGTCCAGGCCACCTTTTCACACAGGTACTCCGAGACGACTGAGACCCCCTGGTTAAGAAACGAGACAAGAAGGTACAGCAACGCGAGCCAGGCAAGCCCCTGCCCAAGCCCCTGCTGTAACGTCGCGTTGATAAAGTCGCCCAGCAGCTTTGGGTTATAAAGCTGTAAGCCAATACTGATGAGCAGTAGTACTGACATAAGCAAGACTTTCCCCCACTGGGGCTTGAGATAGCGCGCGAACAGACTAAAATAGCGCTTGAAGGGTTGAAGGCTCACGGATGCTTCCTTTCAGGCTTATTGCGGACAAACCTCTCGTACTCGGCTGGCAGGGCAATACCAAAGTGATCACATAGCAGCGAAACATCGTGATAGTCATCCTCATCCAGTTCGTAGCCGGAATGAAACTTCACCAGCCACTCAGGCGAGATGCATTTCACCGGGTAGCCCTGGATGGACCCACTGCCAGTCAAGGAAGCCAACGGGTACTCCAGGCCAAAGACAAGTTTTCCGTGAGCATCAAACGTGTAGGAGTGAAAATCTACCTCGTGTCCCTCATCATCGCCCATCACAAAGTTGCAATCCCGCGTATCATCACGAGGCACATCTTTATAACTGCGTGCCTCAAGCAGCGCGCGAAGCTTCGGGACATCCTTGTGCTGGAGAGCTATGTCTAAGTCCGCGTGTGGGCGCGTTTGTCTCCCCAGCAACGCATCGACACCCCAGCCCCCATCAACAAAGATCTCAATACCATTCTGCTCACAAAGCCGCATCAGTTCAACAACGGCCTCTGCACTCATTTGCGGCTGGGGGCTTGTAACTGACCTTCAAGTGATGACATACGACTTCTCCTTTTCTGCACCTTTCAAATGAAAAGGTATAAATTACACATTAGAAAGCATACTGGTGAGCGGACAGGCGCAGGCGTGGAAAGAACGCGCGGAGAAGCCTCTAGAGTCAAGTTGGTAACAAGCGTGGAGAGAAAAGGGTTGGAAAGGAGATAGACCTTACACCGTTGTCTCACCAGGACTACACATGCACACAGACAAGCACCTTTCATACTACGTCAAATCTCTATTAACTGCCCTTTTTTACAGAGAAGAACAGCGTTATTTGATGCAGAGAGTGGTTACCTGTTTTTTCACCAGCATTATGGTTGAGCGTGCATTAGTAGTGGTCAGGCATACGTGCTTTTGGCCTCCATGAGGAAATTTGTGTATATTGAGATTAACGTATGTTTATTATTTTGTCAAGTTTTTCACGTTTATTTTTTAAGACATTTCAAAATTCATCCATTCTGACTCACTGGCTCGCCAGTAGTAAGAGCGGGAGGTTAAAACAAGAGGCAAACTCAAGAAACATGCATACCTTGTAGACTTTAGCCTATGGCTTTTCTGTCTCTTGTGTGGTAACTTGTTTGGGCAAAATTTTTCAGAGGAGCACATAAAGTAACGCATTAGGAAGGAGCCTACTCTATGCCAACTAGGATATATACACAGCATCTTGGAAGTATCGCTAATAAGCAGTTACAGGAAGCTCTGACACGCTTCCAGCTCGGTACCTTGCTCCAGGCCGAGCCTGTTCCCTTTGGAAACTTTGGCCAGAACATCTTTCTGACGACTACTCAGGGCGAGTTTGTCCTGCGTGGCAAACCCTTGTGGCCGGAGCAATTCATGCGAGAGCGCTGGTTTATGTGGCAATTGCATGAACACACCACTGTCCCCGTTCCCTGGCCCTACCTGCATGATCCTGACGCAGATATTTTCGGCTGGAGCTATATCCTCATGCCGCGTATGCCAGGACTCGCCCTCATCGATCCAGTTGTCAGGCGTCAACTGAGCGATCAGCAGCGTCAGCAGATCGCCGCCGCCCTTGGCGTAACCCTGGCCCAGATGCATGCCCTCACCTGGCCCACTCCAGGCGAACACGACGCCACACACGATACCATCGTGCCTTTTCATCCCTCCTATCCGGGATATATCACAGGAGAGATCTATCGCCTACTTTCCCTATCCCGGCAAGCAACCAATCTCACTACAGAGGCCGATAGCTTCTGGGTAGAGGCTCTGGTGGAACAGGGCAAGCGCGCCCTTGCTGAGCCGTTTCAGGCACGCTTTGTTATGGGAGATTATAAAGAGGGGAATGTCGTTGTAGAAGAGCGGGACGCCGAATGGCACGTCAGTGGCGTCTTTGATGTGCATGGCCACTTTGGCGATACGGAAGAGGATCTCGCACGCCCCGTTGCCGACTACATAACGCAAGAGAGGGTGGACCTGGCACATATCTTTCTGAGGACCTATCTCCAGCTCCACCCCCCGCGTCCAGACTTTGAAGCTCGCTTTCCGCTCTACATGCTCAAAGAGCGCCTCGCTATCTGGGAATGGGCACACCGCACAGACATGGTCTGGTGGCAGAGAGACCTTACGCTCCGCAAGTGGATCGAACCATTTCTCTCTATAGCAGGAACATGAAGGGCTCAACGCCGCCATGGGCGCTTACTCTGCGGACCAGAGGCCGATGCGGTTGCCCTCGCTATCACCGATTTGAGCCATGTAGCCAGGGCTCATCTCACCGAGAGGCATTTTGGGAATGTAGATGCTTCCGCCCGCAGGCTCCACCTTTGCCAACGTGTCGTTCAGGTCGCCCTGGACCACGAGATAGATACATACACCCTGACCCTCACCAGGTTTATAGTTCGGGTGCTGGACCAATGCGCCGCTGACGTCGCCCGGCTCCATCGGCAAAAAGGCATAGGGCATGTCTCCGCCCAGATTCTCCTGTCGCAGCTCCTCTTTAATGCCCAAGATCGTGCGGTAAAAAGTTTTCGCGCGTTCAATATCGCTTGTGGGGATTTCGAACCAGGTAACAAGATTGGCCATATGGTATTATCCTTTCTTCAATGCGCCTTATTTTACCTGAAAAAGTAGAAGCGACACATTTATAGAACGTATATACCATATGGTGCGTGCAAAAACTTCTCGAATCTTGCGCATTATGCGCATTATAGGTGCGAACCTATAGGCCACATATTACCTGCCTGCTTGCTTAAGCACGACGATAATATGCCACGCTGCTCCAGATAACAACCAGCATTACAGCCGCGATAATTGTACTAACGATAGGCACGCCCTCAAAAGTGGGTTCACCTGTGATGTGGAAGTGGAAGAAGCCTACGATAAGGAAGATGGCAAAGAGACCAATCATGATCGCGCCAAGGATGCCCGCCGGGGCTCTGCGACCAGCAATGAACTCACCAAGGATACCAATGATGGCCGCAATGATAATCCAGATGATAAATTGGGTGAACGAGACCTCCATGATATACCTCCTGTTGCATAAAAAACATACTCCTCAGGAGATACGCATGTCACCGCTCATCAGACTCACTTGCTTGTTATATAGGTCAGACATAAGAAAAAGTTCCCCAAAAAAGCTGAAAGCCGGGCTCTGTCTTTTATCTCAGAGCCGGCTTCTTCGCTCCAATTTACAGTAGCGCTACCAGCCACGATGATGATGGTGGTGATGGTGATGATGATGAAGGCGAGGGCCATAAAATCCGCCCATATAACGCCTGCGGAAGCCCCATGGGTGCCAGAAGAAGAGCTCACGGCGATAGAGACGAGGGCGCCCCGGATACAGCACGCGCCCAAAGAATAGGCCAACAATCGCCAGTATGACCCTCAGCGAGACGATAAAAATGACCAGGCCTAAAATCAAGATCAGTAACAGAAACATATGTCTTCCTCCCACAACGGGAACCTGTTGGTATCGCTTATATCGTTATAGTGTATATACGCTTTCTTTGGCTAATGGTTAGATAGAGGTGAGCATTCGCGGCTCCTGTAGGGGACCCTTTCTGCAAGTGTACTCTCGGCGATGGCGCCGAGAGTAGGCTCGCGTTTCGTTGAAAGTCTGACTCACGCTATGTACAGGTCCCGGGCTCGCTCGAATACATGTGTAGAAATTGCTCAGATTCCCCACTCTCAGCCGCAGTTGCTTGTTCTGCTGCAGTGTAGCTACCAGCATTTTGACTCCTCATTCACGTGCGATGCCTCAAGGCGCTTTTGTCGTGCTCTTTTCTATGGTTGAAGCTCTTCTATAATGGAAGTATGAGCAGCATCTCAGCGGTGCAAAGAGAGAAGGCTCACGCAACATGTAGACGTGTAAGTATTAAAGAAAAGAGAAGGAGAGTTTATCAATGTTAAAGCACATGCGAAAAGTCAGCCTGTACATGGCTATTCTCGCTCTCGTATTTGTGACCTGCCTGATCTGTCAGCGACAAAGCGTTTCCCATGCTAGATCTCTTGCCGTCTTGGACGGCTCACCTTCGCAGCAGAGTGTGAGTGACTCCCCTTCACAGCAGAGTGTGAGTGACTCCCCTTCACAGCAGAGTGTGGGTGGGTCATCCTCGCAGGAGGATACGACGGGCTCATCTTCCCAGCAAGACACGACGGGCTCATCTTCTCAGCAGAACAAGACGGGCTCATCTTCCCAGCAGAACAAGACGGGCTCATCTTCCCAGCAAGACACGGCTGGCTCATCCTGGCAGCAGATTGTGAGTGAGTTATTCGGGCAGTAGAGCGTACCAACTCAACGCATACCTTAGCGCGTTGGTGAGCAAATCCTTGGCTCACCGTTAAAAGAAATTCTATGGCTCTCCCGCAATATATATGATACGTTTTGCAATACCATGAGTATGCAAAAGTGGTCTAGCTCCACAAGTACATTCTGCAAAGAGCATACTCTTGAGAAGCTCATGTTCCACACAAATTGCAGGACAGCCATAGAATTTTACTTCTCTATAAGTAAGTTTTACATAAAAAGCACCTGGAACACTTCAGATCCAGGTGCTTTTTATGTTACAATCAAGCACAAAAGCTCTACTGCAAAGGGGCATGAGAAGGTATAGTTTAGTTACCAAACATACAAGCACACATACTGCTTCTCAAGCATGAGAATTTTGCCTATCGCAACTCTTCGCCGCATGGGTTATTATAAATGGTAAGAACACAGACAGGACTCAATGACGTATGCGAATAGTCAGGACTATTCATGAGATAGAATATGCGCGATCGCAGTGGAGCGGCCCGGTTGGCCTCGTGCCTACGATGGGCTACCTCCACGAGGGACACCTCTCCCTCTTTCAAACGGCGCGCGCCGAGAACACGACCGTTGTCGCTAGCATCTTTGTCAATCCCACGCAGTTTGGCCCCAACGAGGACCTGGAGCGCTATCCTCGTAATCTGGAGCGAGACCTGCATATGCTTGAGGCGGCAGGCGTGGACATGGTCTTTACGCCTACTGCAAGCGAGATGTATCCCCCAGGCTTCACAACCTATGTCGAGCCACAGGGTTCCCTGGTTGAACAGGGCGAGGGCGCCTCGCGTCCCAATCACTTTCGCGGCGTGGCCACGGTGGTGCTCAAATTATTTCAACTCATACAACCTCAGCGGGCCTACTTCGGCCAGAAGGACGCGCAACAGATCGCGGTCATCACACGCATGGTACGCGACCTCAATCTGCCCGTCAAGCTGCGCGTCCGCCCGACCGTACGTGAAGCCGATGGACTGGCCATGAGTAGCCGTAACAGCTATCTTGATCCAGCCACCCGCGCCGCAGCCCCCATACTTTACCAGGCTTTACAGGCCGGTCGACAGGCCTTTGAGGCTCAACCCACGAGCAACCCCGCTGCTGTGATGCAGGCCATGGCCGAGATTGTAGCGCAAGAACCCCAGGCGCACCTGGACTACGCTGAGGTACGCGACGCGGAGACCTTCCTACCACTCGAACGGCTACAAGCCCCGCGCTCCTCCTGCTCGCCGTCCGCCTGGGATCAGTGCGCCTGATCGATAACTTCGCCCTGTACACCGATGGCACCTGGGACACTGGAATATTGAGGTAAGAAGAGAGAACAATCTTGAATGAAAAAATAACCGCACCTGCCATTCTCGCTCGCAAGAACGGGCAGAAACTCACCATGGTGACTGCCTATGACGCGACCTCAGCCCAGATCGCGGATAGCGCGGCGGTCGATATGCTGCTCGTTGGCGACTCCCTGGGTATGGTCGTCCTGGGCTATGAGGACACCCTGGCCGTCACCGTCGATATCATCCTGCATCATGCCTCCGCCGTTACACGCACCAACCCAAACGCGTTGGTCGTCGTCGACATGCCATGGCTGAGCTACCACGTCTCCGCCGAAGAGAGCGTACGCAACGCTGGTCGCCTGGTACGCGAGGGCAAGGCCGGAGCGGTCAAGTTGGAAGGCGGACGTAAGCGCCTACCCGTGGTCAGGGCCATTCTAGACGCTGAGATACCCGTCATGGGGCACCTGGGCCTGACACCCCAATCCGTACACGCCATGGGCGGCTACAAGGTACAGGGCAAGAGCATCCAGGCCGCGCGCGACCTGATCGCGGACGCCAAAGCCTTGGCGCAGGCGGGAGTCTTCGCCATCGTCCTTGAAGGCATTCCCGATAGCCTGGCCCAGATCGTCACCCAGGAGGTGGCCGTACCTACGATTGGCATTGGCGCGGGTCCACACTGCGATGGCCAGGTCCTGGTCTTCCACGACCTGCTCGGGTTACACAAACAACCTGTCGCCAAATTTGTGCGCAAATACGCCAACCTGGCTGATGCCGCCATAGAGGCCATCCAGCGCTACAGCGCCGATGTGCGCGAGGGGAGCTTCCCCGCTGAAAAAGAGACCTACCACATGGAGAAAAGCGTCCTGGAGGCCCTCCTGAAGGAACGTGAACAGAATATAGAAGATTAAAAAACAGGATAAAATTAAACATCATGGCACATATATCGTACGAGGGCGATGTCGATCCTACCGTACTACAAGGGAAGCGGATCGCCATCATTGGGTATGGCAGCCAGGGGCATGCCCATGCCCTCAACCTGCGCGACAGCGGCTATCACGTAGTCGTCGGCCTCCCCGAGGCAAGCAAGAGCCGCGCGCGGGCTATCGCTGATGGCTGGCAGCCTGTTCTGCCTGGCGAGGCCGCGCGAGAGGCGGATATTATTATGCTGCTGGTCCCCGATCAGCACCAGCGTGCGGTCTATGAGCAGGATATTCGGCCACATCTGGCCGATGGCAAGATGCTCATGGTGGCACACGGCTTTAGCCTGCATTACGGGCAGATCGTCCCGCCCACCAATATCGATGTGGCCATGGTCGCACCCAACGGGCCTGGTCCTATGCTGCGCCGCATGTATAGCGAGGGCAAGGGTATCCCCGCGCTCTGGACGGTACAACAGGACGTGACCGGACAGGCCCAGGCGCTCACGCTGGCCTACGCGCATGGCCTGGGCTGTACTCGCGTCGGTGTCATCCAAACGAGCATCGGTGAGGAGACTGAGACCGACCTCTTTGCCGAGCAGGTCGTTCTCTGCGGCGGCCTCACCTCGCTCATCCGCACCGCCTTCGAGACCCTGGTCGAGGCTGGCTACCAGCCCGAGATCGCCTATACCTGCTGCCTGCAAGAGGTCAAGCTCATCGCCGACCTGCTCTACCAGGGCGGCATCAACCAGATGCACAAGGCCATCAGCGATACCGCCGAGTATGGCGACTACGTCACCGGCCCGCGCATCATCGACCAGCACACCCGCGAGCAGATGCGTGGCGCCCTCAAAGACATCCAGGACGGTACCTTTGCCCGCGACTGGATTCTGGAGAACCAGGCCGGACTTCCCAGCCTCTTGGCCATGCGGCGCAAGGACGCCGAGCACCCCATTGAGGCGCTCGGGCGCAGAATACGCAAGATGCTCTAGCTCCAGCTTACGGCGTCGATATAGACGTTAGCGGTACCGTTAGCGGACATATCAAGACCTATTTTGAGCGATCCGGGGATGCTTTTCGCTAAAGTATGACTCACTCTGTTCCACTGTCCTGGTATGAGCGTCATCTTTGGCCCATCATCCCAATTATTGGCATTGTTACCGATAGAGACGTCGACAGAGACAGAGGAGGAGCCTGCTGGTACATAGACATAAAAGGTGATGGTCTCCCCCTGAGATATCGTCGCGCCATAGACATAGGCATAGGCGTAAGAAGCGATATTCTTCGCCTCGAGCGAATTCGAGCCTGCATAGACATATTGAGAACTGACCTGTACATCACAGAATTCGCCTGACCAACCTTGAGCACTTCCTTCAAACGAATAGAAAGTCTTTGGGGCCGGCGCCTGGGTTGGCGTGACCGTCGTTGGATTGGTCGCAGGCTGACCGGTGGTAGGCGTGTTATTGGCCTGGGTCGAGGGGGTCTGGCCAGGTTTGGGCGTCACATGCGTCTGGGGTGTATTCTGAACTCCCCCTGACTCAGATGGGCTTGTCGCCTTTGAGGTAGGGAAAAACCCTGGTGTAGTACTAGCATCCGTCTGTTGCTGGCTGGCGGTCGCGAGGGCTTGCAATGGTATATGAGTGGATGTACCAGGCCGCTGGAACGCATAAATGAGCGTTACCACGCAAATACAGGCGAGAACGACGACAGAGGTTCCCAGAACAAAGACACTCCTACGATTGCCTGCAGGCGAGGGTGTGCCTTTTGGCTCCGATTGCACTGGGGGCGCCAGCTTCGCAGTCTGCGCGTCTGGTGATTGTAGCTTTTGCGTAGCCTGGGCATGATTCACCTCGGGCTCGCTATTCACTTCTAATGGTGGAATGGGCAATGGTGTCACAGGTGTACGAGTCGAAGCCGTGCCAGGAAAGGTTTTTTTTGCCTGTAATGGAGGCTGTGACTCCAGCATACGTGATATCTGTCTGTTGCTCGCCAGTGGACGATCTGAAGACAGAGGTCTCGTCATACGTGCGGACTGGTCTGGAGTTTTTGTTCTGGAAAGAGGTGTAGGTGTGGAGATGGTTGGGCGTGATGGAAAGGCTAGGCGTTGCGTCTCCACACCCTCCTGAAGCCCCTGGCTAACGCTTCTGGAAACCTCAGCAGATACATCTGGCAAAATACCAGTTATTTTACCGGGAGCGCTTGACTGAGGTGACTCAGTTTTAGCATCTTCATCGGTTGAGATAGGCATCTGAATAGCTGCCAGAAAATCCTTAACACTTGCAAAGCCTGGCTGAGATTCAGTATCAAGCACACGGTTGACCGCGGCCTGGATAGGTCGTGGCACTGATACAGGAAGGGTAATGCGCGTTTGTGGCAACCAGTTACCAGGCGAACTGATGGGACGCCCATTGGAGGAGGCTGCCGAACTCTTTCCACTGCTGAGGAGAGTAGCAAACGTACTGACCAGGGCACGCAGGTCGCCTTGTTCGCTGTTGATGTCATACACCTGGTCAGTTGGCATCTCAGGAGAGATATTCGCACGCAGAGAAATAATAGTGAAATCAGTGAGCAAGGCCTCATTGTTGGCATTGAAAAGGACGCTATGCGCAGTGAGATTGCCATGCACAATTTTGCGCTCGTGAGCATAAGCTAGCGCCTCGCCAATACGTGTGATGATTGTTCTGGCTTCATCCAACGCGAAGGGTTGAGGCCACTGGCGCAAGATGCGGTTATGCAGGGAGCGAAAGGGAGCAAAATCATTAATGATATAAGGAGTGGAGGTTTTTTCTTCAATTCCATAGGCAACAATAGGCAAAATAGAGGGATGCTTCAATTCTTTAAAAAGTTGAGCCTCACGTAGAAACTGTTGCTGATTGTCACGCGAGGTGAGCGGTCGCGTGTGGAAATGCTTGAGAGCCACTGTATGCTTCTGCCCGGTATCGCTTGTAGTCTCGCCCAGATAAGTTTGGCTGTATGAATTTGATGAAAGCTGAGCAGTAAGCAAGTAGCCAGCCATAGTCATGCCGACAAGGCTTTCCGTCGTTTGCATTGGAATCCTCCGGTTTCAGAGAAACCAGTAAAGCTCTTATTCCGAAACTCAACGTCACTGGCGTGCCTAGCGCTTCCCCCATTCGGGGACACGCGCGCTCAGGTTTTCGGATAAGAAGATAATAGTGAGGAAGAGAAAGGAATCATATCTTAAATAGATATTATCAAATCTAGTTTAATTGTACAGCTTTTCAAGGAATTTTCCAAGGTATTAGGAGCAGCAAACGAGATAAATGCCGGATAGGACCCCTCTGGACTGGATGGCAATAGGGGTGATATGGTACACGCTTTGATTTTGAGCCTCTTCCCAAAATCAAGCCTCAAATATTCAATGAAAATTCACAACCAAATTAGTGAAATATCACCAAATCAGTGAAATAGGGGAGGTGTAGTGCGCGGGCATTCGCCCGCGCACTACACCTCCCCTTCCCTCTGAGCGCCGCAGGCGCGAAGGGACGGGATCTATCCTTGACGACAAAGAGAAAATATAGTACATTCATTTCAATGAAACACAAGGGTCATTTTGCTGGTAGGCCCAGCCGAGGCCGAGACCACTCAACTCATCAAAGAGATTAACATCCCCCTTGTGCTGGTCGACAATTTTGTGCGGCCTCAAAATCGATACAGTCCTAAGCGACAACTTCGAGGGCGCCAGGATGGCGGTGGAGCATCTTCTCCAGCAGGGGCATCGACAAATCGCCTTCATTGGCGGGCCTACTACACCTGGGCCAAGACCAATCCAGACAATTTATACCATCGAGCGGCGAGCGGCGAGCTACCGGACGGCCCTGCTAAACGCTGGCATCCCCGTTGATTACAGTCTGACCGCAGCGTGTACGCTCTCAACCAAGGATGTCAATTTGTAATAGAAAGCTCCACTATGTTCCAACCACTCCCAACGAATCAAAGCATGCTTGTATTTCATGACGCGACTTATCCAGGCGGCTGGTCGCCTGAAGAGCTGACACGCCTGGTGCCGGGGGATTTCCAGGTGGCGAATGCCCAGGAGTTGCCCACAGCGCTGGCCCAGGGGTGCGCACTCCTGGTATCCTTTCATGGCGCTTATTTCCCTGAGCAGGCCTGGCCAGCCATTCTGCGCTTCCTCCAGCAGGGTGGCAACCTCGCCATTTTTGGCGGCATGCCCTTCACGCGACCCGTAGATAGCTCGGGGAGTGCCCTCCCCGAGCAACAGGCCTACACGGAGCAGCTCTACCTGGGACCTTTCTACCCGCTACACCTGCCCACTACCAGCCTGCGCCTGGCCCCCTCGGAAGAAGCCGCCTTCCTGCGTGAGCAGCCCTGGCAACTCTCAGATGCGCAGGCCGGAAACTTCTGGTCCTTTTACCCCATGCTGACGCAGGCCAACGACCAGCCAGCCGACCTGGGATCGTCAGGCCCCATAGACACCCAGTTGACACCACTCCTCTTCCTGCGTAACGCCGACGAAGCGGAGGCCCAACCACTCGCCACACCGCTTATGATGCTCGACCAACGCTCGGGACATTTTAAGGGTGGGCGCTGGCTGATCTCTCCCTGGCAGCCTGCCGCGAAAGAGGACTGGCTCGCCAATGCGGACGCACTCCAGAAAAGCCTGCTCCTGGCAGCCGAGGGCATGCATACGCTGGAGGCACGCCCACAATTCGCCTGCTATCAGCCTGGCGAGGCACCCACGGTCCTGGTCTCCACACGCTCACGCCACACCTTGCAGGCTCGCGTCACCATTTCAACGCCTGGCGGCGAAATCCTGGAGACCCGAGAGCTAACGTTCCCTGGAGGGATAGCGGGCGAGCAACGCATCCAGTTGCCAACCCTAAAAACACCTGGCCTCTATGAGATCGAGGTTTCAACATATGGCGCCCAGGTAACAGCCATCCGGCGCAAGAATGGCTTCTGGCTCTGGAATGAGGCCCTGGTCGAGAGCACACAAAATAAACGCTTAACGGCGGGCCGCGATTACCTCTATCAGCAGGGGGAGCGCTTCCACATCTTTGGCACCACCTATATGGATAGCCAAGTGCAGCGCAAATTCCTGACCTTGCCCAACCCGGCGCGCTGGGAACGCGACTTCGCTGCCATGAAGCGCGCTGGAATTAACCTCATCCGCACCGGCATCTGGACGGCGTGGCGTGATTTCATGTTTGTAGCAGGCATCTCGAATGAGGCCGCGCTTCGGGCGCTGGACGCCTTCGTCATGACGGCTGCCAGGCACGATATCCAGGTCATTTTCAACTTCTTCGCCTTCTCACCCCCACTCTTCGAGGGCGAGAATCCCTGGCTCGATCCGCGCTCTATCGAGGGGCAGCAGGAGTTCGTCGCGGCCTTCGCGCGGCGCTACGCAGCGGTCCAGAGCGTCTCCTGGGACCTGATCAACGAACCCAGCTTTGGCGACCCCAAACGTATCTTCAGCGAGCGCCCCATCCCCAACTATGACCGCTTTGAAGTAGCCGCGTTCCAGCAGTGGCTCGCGCAGCGCTACAGCCTGGCCGAGCTACGCGCGCGCTGGCGTGAGACGACGGCGAACCTGGAGCGCTGGGAGCAGGTAAACCTGCCACAGGTCAGGGATTACGAAACCACTCCGCGCTACACCGCGAACCGGCATATGCTCAAGGTCATGGACTATACCCTCTTCTCCCAGGAGATATTTACGCGTTGGGTCGAGCACATGAATGCTGCGATCCGCGACGCTGGCAGCCGGACTCTGATAGGTGTCGGCCAGGATGAGGCCGGAGCGCGTATCTCTCCGCAGTTTTACGCCCCCGTCGTCGATTACACGACCACACATCCCTGGTGGAACATCGACGACATGCTCTGCGATATGCTGCTGGACAAGACAGTGGGAAAACCCAATCTCCAGCAGGAGGTTGGCGTCATGTTCGTGCGCGATGTGGACGGGCGTCCCTGGCGCAGCGAGCAGGAGCAGGCCAACCTGCTGGAGCGCAAATTTATCATGACCTTGATCGCGCGTAGCGCGGGCCTGATCCAGTGGCTCTGGCACATTAACGCCTATATGGCGAATGAGAACGAGAACAGCATCGGCCTGGTACGCGCCGATGGAAGCGCCAAACCCGAACTGGGAGTCATGTTAGAATTTGGGCGCCTGATGCAGAGCATTCAGCCGCACCTGGCGAAGGAGGGTCCCCTGCCAGAAGTGTGGGTAGTTATCCCTTACTCGCAATGGTTCGTACGGCCCGAGCTGGCCATAGAAGCCATCCGGCAGAACATTCGCGTCCTGGGCTATGACTTCGGCATCGTACCCCAAATGGTCGGGGAACACCAGCTCGTGGAACTGGCACAGGCCGGGCATCAACCTCACATTATCTTCGCACCAGGCATTCAATCCTTTGATGCGGACGCCTGGTGGGCACTAGAGCGCTTTGTAGAACAGGGAACAACTCTCTTTGTGAGTGGCGTTGTGACCCGCGACTCCCACAACCTGGAGCGTGTTCCATTCATGTTCGCCGAAGAGGCACAGGTAGATGAGCCAGGGCCAGTCAGTCACTATGAATACCTGGAGGGCGAGGGCCTGGAGCGCTGCCAGCTTAGCTTTGAGCGCGAGAAGCTGTCCTATATTCGCAAAGCCCACAACCGGCTCGAGGTCTCCCACCTGGGCAAGGGCAGGATCGCCTGGTCAGGCGTGCCACTGGAGCATTCAGCCAGTCGCGATGTGATGCGCCAGGTCTACCAGCTCGTGCTTGATATGGAGAGCAAGAGCATCCAGCAGGATAGCCCGGTGCTGGCCATCAAGCAACCACTAGGACAGGGGGAACTCGCCCTCTACGTCTCCGAAAGCGCCCAGCCTGAGCGCCTGGAGGTCCAGCCAGCACTCTGGATAGAGGTTCTCCCCAACCGGGCCGGAGCCGTTCTCATCCAGGGCCAGGAGGTCACCTGCTTCGGCGGCGTCCAGCGCTACACAAAAACAAATTAATGTGAGAAACAAAGTAGCCGCCTAGGCAGGGAGCGGGCCCGCTCCCTGCCTAGGCGGCTACTTTGTTTCTCACATTAACCTTTGACACTACCGCCGGTGAGGCCGGTGATGAGGTAGCGTTGCGCCCAGAGGAAGACAATGAGCACAGGAATGGTCACCAGGACGGCTGCGGCGGTCAGCAGGTGCCAGTCCGCGCCAAAGTTGTGGACGTAGTCCTTGATGCCCACGGGCAGGGTGACGTTATGGGCATCGTTCAGGAAGGTGAAGGCCAGCACGAACTCATTCCAGGCGGCCATGAAGTTGAAGAAACCAACTACGGCCACGCCAGGAATAGTCAGGGGCAGGACAATGCGCCAGAAGGTCTGGAACGAGCTCAAGCCATCGACATAGGCCGCCTCGTCCAGCTCTTTGGGTACGGTATCAAAGAAGTTCTTCAGCATCCAGACGCTGAACGGGAGGGCCGTGGTCGCATAGGCGATTACCAGGCCATAATGATTATCGATCAGGTTAAACTGCACATACAAGTTATAGAGAGGCACGAGCAGGAGCACGCCCGGGAACATCTGTGTAATCAAGAAGGAGACCAGGATGGTCTGCTTGCCCAGGAAGTTCCAGCGTGAGACGGCATAGGCCGCCGGAGCCGCGAAAAGAATGCCCACAATCGTCGTCAGAATGGCGATCTTGAAGCTGTTAAAGGTCCAGGTGAAAAAGATGCCACTATTATCAGTCAAAACATGTACGTAGTTGTCCAGCGTGGGGTGAGACGGGAAGAGCTGGAAACTGGCCGTAAAGATGTCCTGCGGCTGCTTGAGCGAGGTCGCTATGATCACAATCAGGGGGAAGACGCAGAGAATGACCACGATAATCATGATCAGGTGCGCCCCCAGTGATTCAAGCGTGCGACCGATGCGCTTTCCACTGCGTCTCTTCTGCGCAACCTTCTGACTACTCAGAGAAGGTTGACTCACTCTATCAGTAATTTCTGCCATGGGTCTTTCCTTTTGCCTGCCTAGTAGACAGTTTCATTAGCACGCAACAGTCGCGAATAGAAGAAGGTGAAGATGAGCAGGATCACTAGGATGATGACGCCATAGGCACCACCAACGCCAAAGAGCTGCTTCCCCTGAATAGCCTGAACCCAGGCGTATGTTACCAGTGTCTGCGTGCGATTGAAAGGGCCACCCTGCGTAATCAGATAGATAATGCTAAAGGCATTAAACGTCCAGATGACATCTAGCAGCGTCACCAGGAAGGCAATTGGACGCAGCATAGGAAGCGTAATAAAGCGCAGCGCCTGCCAACGCGTCGCTCCATCAATGGCGGATGCCTCGTACATCTCAGTTGGAACACTCTGAAGTCCGCCCAGAAGCGTAACGGTCGTGAAGGGGATGCCAAGCCAGACGTTGACGACAATGACCGAGACAAGCGCCCAGTTGGGATCTGAGGCCCAGGGAATGATGGGCAGGTGCATGCTTTGCAGGGCCACATCGATAAAACCATACTGCTGGTTAAAGAGGAAGAGCCAGCCAAAAGCGGATACATACTGTGGCATAGCCCAGGGTACCATCAACAGGACGCGATAGATGGCGCGGAAGCGCATTTTGCGATTCAGGATGAGAGCCAAACCCAGGCTGATAACAAAGTGCAGCACAATATTGGCGACAATCCAGATCAAGGTTTGTAAGAGGATATGCGCTCCATCGCTGCCGGGCGTAAACCAGCTCTGGATGATATCGATATAGTTTTGAAAGCCAACAAATTTGTATGTCGCCGGGAGGGTGGTGCTACCCAGGTGGAGTGCGATGTTATCCTGATTAGCATTGGTAAAGCTTAGCACAATGCCATAAATCAGGGGGTAGTAGACGATAGCTGCCATACTGATGAGTATGGGCAGAAGCCAGAGATAGGCGCGACCAGCAATCTTGAACTGCTGCTTCCTCTCGCGTTTGACCTGCTGGGCAGATAAATTTGAACCAGGCGGTTCGGTAATTACTGCCATGATACACGTGTCTCCTCTCAACCATCGCGTGAAGAAAACTTCCGTGATGGGTATACCGTGGTAGCCTAAGGCCGCCACGGTATACTCATCACAGAAAAACCATCAGCTTAGTTTGAAGCCAGAAGCTTCTGCCAGCTAGCTGCCACGCCATTAAGGGCATCGGCAGGAGTCTTCGCGCCAGCCAGGATGGCCTGAACGGCAGGATCGAAGTCTTTGAACAGCTGTCCACCCTGAGGAATCACAGGGCGGCTGACCGCTACCTGGCGAACAGCGTAGTAGCCAGAGATGACTGGATCAGACTTGACCGTGCTATCAGCGTAGGCCGACTGGCGTGTGGGCAGCGTATGGTTGGCTTTGGCAATCGCGATCTGGCTGCTGGTCGAGCTCATGAAAGAGATGAACTTGTAGGACTCTTCAGGATGCTTGGTACCAGCGTAGATCACATAGGTGTGACCACCCGTTGGGGAGCCAGTCACACTAGTGGGGCCCGCGGGAATCGCGGCGATACCCAGGTTGCTGTGGTTGGAGGTAAAGGCGGAACCGGTAAGGATATTCGAAACCTCCCAGGGGCCCTGGAAGATCATGGCTGTCTGACCATCTTTGAAATCGGTGGTCATGTTGTTGTAGCCATTGTTGAAGTCGACCTTGGCTGGCATGACTTTGTCCTGATTCTGCAATTTGGTCAGGAAGTTCATACCATCAACCGAACCCTGGCTGTTAACCTGGATCTTGCTGTTGTTGTCGATCATGCCGCCACCGAATGACCAGAAGAAGGGCAGGGCAAAGTAGGAGGCGCCGGAGGTCTCAAAACCATACTTGGCGGCCTTCGACTGCTGGATCTTCAGGGCATCGGCCTCGAAGTCCTTCATTGTGGCAGGAGGGGTGGTAATCCCAGCTTTGGCAAGGACATCTTTATTGTAGAGCATGGCCAGGAAGTCGGTTACCTGGGGCAGACCATAGAGCTTGCCATTGTATTTGTCGTAGTTGAGTGCCGAAGGCAGGTAGTCGGCCAGGTCGCTCTGCGAGACCATCGAATCAATCGGGAGCAGGTAGCGGGAGGAGGCAAACTGGGTCGCCCAACCCACATCGGAACGCAGGACATCGGGAGCGGTACCCGCCTGGGCCGCTGTCGCGAACTTGGCCTGGGCATCGGCGAATGGAACGAGCTGCGCGTTAATCTTGATATTAGGATTCTGGCTCTCGAACTGTTTGATCAGGTCGAGAATCACTGGAGCTTCAGCCGTTCCCTCGGTGTACCAGTAATTCAGAGTGACAGGCCCCGTCGATGGGGAAGAAGAAGAATCTGCACCGCCACAAGCCGACAATAGCATCGCGCCCAGGATCGTGAGCGGGAGCAAGAGTGATAGGACACGCTTCAATGACATGACCTCGAACCTCCATAAAATAGAGAGATTTGCAATTGCTCATATAGACTGTGAGCCACTACCCTTCGGGACTTCTCGCTACTTCGTGGCTCGCCGTGGTCAGGGTGTGTAGTTGGGTGTCCGGCTCTGCCGGACACCCAACTACACACCCTGACCACGGCGAAGCGTCGCAGACGCAGAGAATACCTCTTGCAGGGAGACCTGAGTATTTACCATACAGCCAGGTATTGGCACATCGAAATGAGCAGAAACGAATATGATTGGCATAAGTGCCAGGAAATTTTCCACGCAACACTGCGTGATGGATAGTGTGGATACTGGTACTGCTGGCGTAGAGTCTGTCTGGTACGCTTTTCAGATGTATCAGGGCAGAGATGAAGCTTTGATCTGTTCCAGGTAGAGCTCGATATTCTCGCTGAATGCACGCAGGCAATCGCGCACATGAGCTAGCTGCTCAAGATCGACAATATTCAATTGTTTGCAGATATGAGCTTCATGCAGCCCATGTAAGTGATCTCGCAGTTGACAGCCTTGTGCTGTCAGCGTAATCAGGATTACACGCCTGTCGCCAGGATCAGTCTTGCGCTCAACAAGCTGCTGACTCTCCAGCCGGTCAACAATGCTGGTCACGTTACTTTTATCCGTAAACAAAACGCGACTTAACTCTACCATCGAACAACCCTGCTGCTCATCCAGGTGTTGCAACGCCCAGTACTGACGTGTGTTCACCCCATATGAAGCGAAGAATTGACGATCGCTGTCATCCAGGAGAACAGATGTCTTCATGAGTAGACGATATACATCTTGCTCAACAGCAACATGCTTGCTCTCCATACTGATTGTGGCAAAGAGCCCTCATCCTTTACAAGAAATGAGAGGACTTGCCGCCCTCCTTTGCTTCTCTGGCAAGACAAAATGCCTCGTCCGGAACCTCCAGGCGCGCCTTTCGCCTGCCTGCTCGAATTAGTATACTTTTAAACAGTTCAATTGTCAACTGTTTTGCAGGCAATTTTCCGCGACTTCTCCAAGGCTCTCCCTTGGCGTACCCCTTCGCGCCTGCGGCGCTCAGGGGTAAGGGGGTGTGGGTGGCAATACGGCTTTGCCGTATTGCCACCCACACCCCCTTACCCCGAGGCGAGCAGAGGGAGCCGAGGCACAAACTGGAATACCCTGGGGCGAGCAGAGGGAGCCGAGGCACAAACGAATACATGTCTTATATAAGTCTTTGTTTGAGAGACAGTACTTAGAGAAGATGGGGTAAGACATAGAGCATTTTCAATGCATGAAAGCGCTTCAAAAGGGCATTGAGTGCAGAAGACGTGGCTGAAGTGGTACGAAAGCATGATGAGGTAATATTCTCCTAATCCATTCTTTTGCCTGCTGACAGGGTGGAGGCAGACTACCCGTTTCACCTTGAGAAGGGGCACAAACTGTATCCCCTTCTGTGTACTGTGACCAGGTGGCGACTATCTTTCACCATCCTGGTAGAGTAGGGAGCCAGGGCCGCTAGCGCGCGCCAGGGCTTCTAGAGCGAGGTTCAGCCTTGAAGAACACATTTCTTCTACTATCGCCCCGGCGTTGGGCGATCCTCGTCCTGGCTACAATTACGATGATCGTGCCAGCGTTTCTCTTACATTCTACCGCCGTTCAGGCGGCACCGCCCAGTGGGCGCTCAGTCATATCCGGGCACCTGGTTCCCGCCTTACAGCACCACTCGCCTCTACACACCTCGTCTGCAAACCGGCAACTCCAGCTCTCTATCGCGCTCAATCTGCGCAATAAGGCCGCGCTGGAGGCCCTGGTACGCGCTCAGAGCGACCCACATTCCTCGTTATACCATCAGTATCTGACGCCCCAGCAATTCACCGCGCAGTTTAGCCCCACTGAAGCTAGCGTCAGGTCAGTCGTCAACTACCTGCACAGCCAGGGCTTACAGGTCAGTTCGGTTGCTTCAAATCGTCTCTTAATCGATGCATCTGGATCTCTCTCTACTGTTGAGCGTGCCTTCAACATCACAATCGCCGATTACACGCTCAATGGGAGCACTGTCTACGCTCCTACCAGCGAACCGTCTGTCCCGGCCAATCTCTCTGGTCTGGTGCTCAACATCAGCGGCCTGGACAATGCGGCGCATTATCATCCCGCAAAGCACATGGCACCTGCCGCAGGCCCTGGCGGCGGCTATACGCCGACCGATCTGCGTACTGCCTACGATATGAACTCGCTGATCAGCAGCGCCAATGGCAGCGGGCAAACCGTCGCTATCTTTGAGCTGGATGGGTATAAGGCCTCGGACGTCAACACCTATCTCAGCCAGTACAGCCTGGGATCAGCGAAGTACTCCAATGTCCTGGTGGATGGAGCCACCAATACAGCGGGTGCTGGCGCCATCGAGGTTGAGCTAGATATGGAGGTCGTCTCGGCCATCGCGCCAGGCGCGACGCAGAAGATCTACATCGGACCCAACTCGACAACTGGCGTCAACGATACCTATAACAAGATCGTCACCGACAATGTCGCCAAGGTCACCAGCACCAGTTGGGGTCTCTGTGAGGCCTCTTCGGGCACCTCTGAGCTGAGCGCCCTGGATAATATTTTCCTTCAGGGTTCTTCGCAGGGACAATCCTTCTTCGCGGCCTCGGGCGACTCGGGCGCCTACGACTGCAACAATACCAGCCTGGCAGTAGACTCGCCCGCCGACGATCCTCACGTGGTCGGCGTTGGTGGTACCAACCTGCAACTGGGAAGTGGCAGCAGTTACGGTAGTGAGTCGGCCTGGTCCAATCCCAGCGATACCCAGCGCAGCCCCGAAGGTTCGGGCGGTGGCGGCGGCTATAGCACCTACTTCTCCAAGCCATCCTATCAGAGTGGCACAGGTGTGGATAGCAACAGTATGCGCCACGTTCCCGATGTATCGGCCGATGCCGATCCCGCGTCCGGCTACTCCGTTTACTGTACCGTGAGCGCATCCGGCTGCTCCTCCGGCTCGGCAGGCTGGATCGCAGTTGGCGGCACCAGCGCGGCTGCTCCCCTATGGGCTGGCGTGGTCGCGGACGTTAACTCCTACCTGGCAGGCCAGGGCAAGAGCACGCTTGGCAACGTTAACGCCGAGCTCTATACCCTCTTCAATACCAGCCAGACCTATACGGCCTATCACGATGTGACCAGCGGCAATAATCTCCACTACAATGCGGGCACCGGCTATGACCTGGCGACCGGCATTGGCACCCCAGATGTCTGGAACTTCGCGCGTGATGCAGCCGGCACCACTGGCGGCGGCACCAATGACTTCTCTATCAGCGCCAGCCCCACCAGTCTCTCAATTGTCCAGGGTGGCAATGGCACCTCTACCATCAGTACAGCAGTCACAACTGGATCGGCGGGCACCGTGAGCCTCTCTGCGAGCGTCTCTCCTGCTGGCCCAACCGCGTCGCTGAACCCCACCTCGGTCACCGCGGGCGGTTCCTCGACCTTGACAGTCAGCGTAGGCTCGTCGGTCGCGGCGGGAACCTATACCGTTACGGTCACGGGTACCGAGGGAAGTGCTACGCATACTGCCTCCGTTACGGTCACGGTCACGACCTCGGGCGGCGGCACCACCACTCAGGCGCTCGCGAATCCTGGCTTTGAGAATGGGCAAACTCCCTGGCAGGAGAGTTCGAGCGGCGGTTACCAGCTTATCGACACGACACTTGCTCATAGCGGTAGTTATAGCGCCTACCTGTGTGGTTACAATAACTGTAACGATCAGATCTGGCAGTCTGTTGCCATTCCCTCAACTGCCACGACGATCAAGTTCACCTTCTGGCTCTACGTCAGCACACAGGAGTCTGGTAGCACTTGCTATGACTACTTCTATGCTCGCTTGCGTACCAGTAGCGGTTCCACGATCTCGACGGTCAAATCGTTGTGCAATAACACGGCGAGCGGATGGAAACAATATACCTTTGATGTGAGTTCGACGTTGAGTTCCTACAAGGGGCAAACGGTCCAGGTCTACTTCCAGGGAACAACCGACTCATCATTGCCAACTAACTTCTTCGTTGATGATGCGGCCTTGAACATCACCACTCCCTAGCTCCCTGGCTTCCTGACTGGTGACCACATTATTCGGCGAGGGCGTAGCCTTTAAAAAGGCTGCGCCCTCGCTTTTCTCTGTTTCGCGTGTCTCTGTTGAAAAGAAGATGTGGTGCAACACTCGCCTGTTGGGATACAATACTGATAGAACCAATTGAACAGATGTAGGAGAAAAGAGGAAATTGTTTATGCCCACGACGGATGTGCTCATCATTGGTGCCGGTATCGCTGGCCTGGGAGCCGCGCTCAAATTACAACGCCAGGGCTACCAGGTAACGATTCTGGAGGCACGCGACCGTGCCGGGGGCCGTATTGCCACCGTGGAGCATCAGCAGCCTTCCTCTCATATAAATGGCACAAGAGCGAATGCCTGGAGCGAGCTGGGGGCCGAGTTCGTGCATGGCATGGAGCCACATCTACTCTCCCTCTTCAATGAGGCTGGACTCCTCCTCAATGAGGAGAGCGGCACCTTCTCCTTTATCCACTCGGGGCAGGTGTTAGATGCACACGAGGATGTGAAGGGAAGCGCGACCATCCTCGCGGCCCTATACGCCTACGTAGGACCAGATTGCTCGGCGCAGGATTTTCTGCAACAGCATTTTGCCTCCAAGCACTGGCAACAAGCCCGTGCCCAGGTTGTCTCCTATATTGAAGGCTTTAACGCCGCTCGCCTGGAGGATGTCAGCGTCCACTGGCTCCAGCAGTGTCAGCACGCGGCCGACTCTATCAACGAAGAGCGCCAGTTTCGCCCCCTCTTCGGCTATAGTCGCCTGATAGACTGGCTGGTACAACAGCTTGGAAGCGAGAATATCGTCTATGAACAGGAGGTGCAGCGGCTTAGCTGGTCTCCTGGCAGCGTCACGGTGCAGACGCGTAATGCTCAGGGCGAGATAGAGAACTGGCAGGGGTACGCCACGATAGTCACGGTACCACTAGGAGTCTGGCAGGCTCAGGCAGGCGCACGCGGAGCTATCGCCTATGATCCGGACCTACCAGGCAAGTGGAAGGCGGCACAGGACCTGCGTATGGGGGCCGCGATGCGCGTCGTCTTCCATTTCGATGATTTCTTCTGGGAGCAGGAAGGAGAGCAACAGCAGACAGCGCTACCCGGCCTGGGCTTTCTGCGTAGCGATGACCCAACCTTTCCCGTCTGGTGGACCCAGTCGCCTCTGCGTGTACCGACGCTGACAGCCTGGGTTGGTGGCACCCAGGCCCTGCCCCTGGTAAAGGCCGACGAAACCTCGCTCGTTGAGCAGGCGCTTCAGGCCCTCTCACGCACAATTGGCCGCTCCGTCGAGACATTACAGTCTCACATTCTCTCTACCGCGACCCACAACTGGAGCCGCGATCCCTACTCACGTGGAGCTTACAGTTATGTCCCCATCGGCGCCGTAGATGCTCCCGCCCGCCTGGCTGAGCCGCTTGAAAATACGCTCTTCTTCGCCGGCGAGGCCACCGATACGCTTGGCTTTACCGGAACAGTCCATAGCGCCCTCCTCACGGGCTACCGCGCCGCCAGCGAAGTCACGACTGTGCTTCGGCCATCCTCCTCCCATTAATCTGCTCAGCACCTGCGGTGCTGAGTGCAGGGTAAAGGGGTGTGGTGGCGGATGGGCAAAGCCCATCCGCCACCACACCCCTTTACCAAGATAACCTCATCAATTTGCTTCCCACCTTTATGAGTTATCTTAAATTCTTCACAATACTCTCGTAGTCAAGAGCGATCCGCGCGGCTTCGTCCAGATCACCGCGGGCACGGGCATCCCAGTAGGCGACTTTAAACGAGAGGTAGCGTTGACGTATTTGCAGCCGCGCAATCTGCTTCCCCAATTCTTCGGCGTGTGCCTGAAACAGTTCTCGCTTTTCGACTGCCGTCTCGTCGCCCTGTTCGCGAAGTGTCAGATAGGTACGCATCTCTTCTATGCTCATGCCAACTGCACGCAAGTTTGCCAGTGACTCGAGAATCTGGAGCGTGTCAACACTATAGCGTCGATGACCACTGCTGGTATCACGCCCGACATCAGGCACAAGCCCTATCTCTTCGTAGTATCTGAGGGTTGGAATGCTCAACCCACTTCTTTGAGCCACTTCATGAATGGTGTATGTTTCTTGATGCCCAATAGATGATGTCTTATTCATATCCGTAGTATAAAAACCTCAAGTGCTTTAGGTCAAGAGCTTTCAGTGTTTCTCTTGAGTATTGTGAGCTGTAACCAAAACAGTGAAGAGCCACTTTCCAGGACATTTACCAATAAATCGGCGCGCCGTAAACGGGGCTCCTATGGTATTATTCGTAAGGAATCTCTCCTCTCTAAAGGTCTCGAGAATTCATACATTGAAATGCTGCCGCGTTGCGGGTTGTATTTCTTAACATGGCGAAAGGATGCCCTATGTTACTCTGGCTTGGTGACAAGCTGTACCGGACGCGGTGGTGGGTGGTTTTGTTGGCAGTTGTACTCACCGTTTTTATGGCTCTGTATGGTTTCCAGGTCTTTGATGCTCTGCGTGGCATTGGTATCGAGGACCCACATAGCGAATCGGTTCAGGCACGCGATCTACTCAAAAACACCTTTGCCTCCAAAGGCAAGAATACTGATACAGTGCTGGTCCTGCTCAGCGATCCACGCCTGGTGGCGACCGATCCGCAGTTTGCGCAGGCCGCGCAGCAATTAAGCGCAACCTTGAAGGCCCGCCCGGAGGTCTCGGCCTTCTCCTCCTATTACACAACTCACAGTTCTTCTTTTCTCTCGCACGACAAGCACCAGGCCTTGCTCTATATGGAGTTCAATACCAGCGCGGGCGGGACAAAGGTCTATGACGCCCTGACTCCGCTGCTCAAGGCGCCTCCGCTGCATGTCGACATAGGTGGCTCGCTGGCAACCGATATCCAGTTTAACCAGCAATTGGAGCATGACCTGGCCTTTTCTGAGACCATCGCCCTACCCCTGGTAGCCTTACTACTGGTGCTCATTTTTAATGGGCTGGTCGCGGCGCTGCTCCCCTTGCTGATTGGTGGCTTCGCCATTGTTGGCTCGTTCGCGATCCTGCGCGTGATTACAACCTTTACCAGTGTCTCAAGCTTCGCCACGAATGTGATTACCATTATCGGGCTAGGCCTGGCGATTGACTATGCACTCTTTATCATTACCCGCTTCCGCGAGGAGCTGGCGAGCAATCCTGACCAGGTGAGCAGGGCCATTCAGCGTACGATGGCGACCGCCGGGCGCACCGTGCTCTTCTCCGGGCTGACGGTCTGCACCAGCCTGATAAGCCTGCTGATCTTTCCCCAGGATGTTCTGCGCTCGATAGGTATGGCCATGATCGCTTCGGCGCTGGTCGCGATGCTGGGATCAATCACGCTTCTCCCCGCTATCCTGGCCCTGCTAGGGCAGCGTGTGAACGCGCTCTCCATACAACGTCTTTTGCGTCGCCGCCAACGTTCCGCCAGCGATACACGCCAGGGCGCCTGGTACCGCCTCTCCTACTTTGTGATGCGCTGGAGCATTCCCATTACGGTTGTGGCTATTGCCTTTCTGCTCCTACTAGGTACACCCTTCCTGCACGCTTCATTCTCGCAGACCGATGAGCACTCGCTGCCCTTGAATGCCTCCTCGCGCATCGTAGTTGAACAGCTCAAGCAGAACTTCCCTGACCAGGACAACTCTCAGCTCACGATTGCTGTGCGCACGCCGGGGGATGCACTGAGCACAGAGAACCTGGCGAAGCTCGATACCTATGTCAGCAAGCTCAAACAATTGAAACATGTCACGAATGTGCAGAGCGTGGTCAGCCTAGCTCCCGGCCTGACGCTAGCGCAATATCAGCAGCTCTACGCGCATCCAGCTTCAAATCCGCAAATCACAGAGGCGGCGAAACAATTGGCGAAGCAGAATGTGACCGAGATCATCTTGACGGCGAACCTGGATGCCAGCTCCGATGATGCCAGAAGCCTAGTCAAAGATGTACGTGCCATCACACCACCCACAGACCTGAGCCGACTGGTAGGTGGTACGCCAGCGGAAGATGTGGACCAGTTCGCCAGCCTGCTGACGACGTTCCCCTACGCTCTGCTCCTGATGGGCGTGGCGATCTTTGTCCTGCTCTTCCTCATGACTGGCTCGCTGATTATGCCACTCAAGGCCATTCTCCTGAATACGCTCTCCCTGACCGCCACCTTTGGCGCGCTGGTCTGGATCTTTCAGGATGGACACCTGCAAAACCTGTTACAGTTCAGGGCCTTTGGTAGCCTGGATAGCACTCAGCCCATCCTCATCTTTGCCATCGCCTTCGGCCTCTCGATGGACTACGAGGTCTTCCTGCTCAGTCGTATCAAGGAGCAATTTGATCGCAGCGGGGACAACCGCGAGAGCGTGGCGACCGGCCTGCAACGCACTGGCTGGCTGATTACCAGCGCTGCGCTTCTGCTGGCAATCGTCGTGGCAGCCTTCGCCTCCTCGCGCATCCTGGTCATTCAGGAGATTGGCGTCGGCATCTCGCTGGCTATCCTGATGGACGCGACCCTGGTGCGTGGCCTGCTGGTACCCGCGATGATGAACCTGCTTGGAGCCTGGAACTGGTGGGCGCCTCGCCCCCTCCAAGTACTCTGGCAGCGCTTCGGCCTGCGCGAGTCCCTGGAGGATCAGCCCACAGACACACTGTATGCTCCAAAAGAAGAGGCCGCGCCCGTTTAAGGTGATCCCAAATATAAGAAATGGATACAAGCAGGGTGCCTTCCCATGTAGGAAGGCACCCTGCTTGTATCCATCATCTTACCAGCCAGCCGCGATGCCTTCGGCGCGGGGATCTGAGCCACCCTGCATAACGCCAGTGGCGGGATCGAAAATGATACCCTGGGCATAGCCCATGGTCGTGAGCCATGGCTTGCCCTCCTGTACCTCGTGTCCCAGGCTACGCAGCGTATCGACCGTCTCGCCCGGGAAGCGGTTCTCCATCAGCAGCATCTCGCCGCCAGTGCCATGGATGGCACCATGGACCCAGCGCGGCATTTCAATGGCCTGCTGCATATTCAGGCCATAGCGGGCAAGAGCCGTGTAGACCTGGAGATGCGTCTGAGCCTGACCATCGCCGCCCATGCTGCCAAAGACGATAGCGGGTCGCCCCTCGCGCAGGGCCATGGAGGGAATGAGCGTATGCAATGTACGCTTCCCAGGCGCCAGGGCATTGGCGGCAGACGGATCCAGCGAGAAATACGCGCCCCGATTTTGCAGCACAATTCCCGTATCATCCACGACCACGCCGCTGCCAAAGCCCATATAGTTGCTCTGGATAAGCGAGACCACGTTACCCTCGCGATCCGCCGCGCAGAGATAGACGGTATCACCCGTAAAGCCACCGGGAGCAACAGAAGCCTGTGCTCGCTGGGGATCGATCAGCGCGCGTCTGCTTGCCAGGTAATTGGCTTCAATAAGAGAGGCAGGATCGACGCGCATGTGCCCGAGATCAGTCAGGTAGGCCTGGCGATCAGCGAAGGCCAGCTTCTTGGCCTCAACCGCCAGGTGAACCGTTTCGGCGGAGAGAGGAGAGGCCCCGAGGGGAAGTTGATCCAGCATGCCCAGCATTTGCAGAGCCGTCACCCCCTGGGTATTGGGGGAAGTTCATAGATATCCAGGCCCGCGAAAGGCACGCTCAAGGGCGTCACCCAATCGCTGCGATGGGCTGCCAGGTCCTCACGCGTAATCAAGCCACCCTCGCGGGCGAAGAAGCTGGCGATCTGCTCGGCAATGGTCCCCTGGTAGAAGGCCTCCGGCCCCTCTTTAGCGATGGTACGTAGCGTCCGCGCCAGCGTGGGAAAACGCATGATCGACCCGTGAGCGGGTACGCTACCGTCAGGGAGAAAATGGGTATGCCAGGAACGGTGAACGTCGGGCCTGGCGCTGGCATTAGTCAGGGCCGCGTGCAGGTCGGGTCCAATGGCAAAACCTTCTTCCGCGTAGGAGATCGCGGGTGACAGGGACGCGCCTAATCCCAGGCGGCCAAAGCGTTGCGCAGCCTCGCCCCAGCCACTGGCACAGCCAGGCACAGTGACGGAGTGAATACCAAACACTGGCATGCGCTCATACCCCAGCTCATGATAGCGCTCAATGGTCGCGGTCCCAGCCGAGCGGCCACTCCCATTTAAGCCGTAGAGCTTTCCACTAGCACCTTCATAGATAAGCATAAATACATCGCCGCCCAAACCACATACAAAGGGATAGACGACCTGGAGCATGGCGCTCGCTGCGATGGCGGCATCAATCGCGTTGCCACCTGCCTTGAGGAGATCTAACCCGGCTTCCGCTGCCAAATAGTGCGGGGCCGCAACCATGCCCCGCCGGGCCAGGGTAGCCGGACGATGTTGAGGAAATGTCTGTGCTCCTGCTGTGAGGGCCAAGAGAAACCTCCTTTTACCACAAGCAATGCAAGACGCATTGAGATTACAAATATGCTGCTACTTAAGCAGGAATTTACCGAAGTATATCACATTCTCGTAGCAAGCAACCATTCTTTATTACTTTAAAGCAACCATTCTCTATTACTTTACAGTCATTCTCTATTACTTTATATATAGGAAAGCTCTGCATTAAGCCTTTACAAAAAGCTTGACAAAGGTCAATTTGATATTATATTGTTACTAACAAGCAAGTTGCATTTGCCTTTCTATCCTATTCCCCAGGCAAAAATTGTCAAATAAAATCTGACTCACTTGCTTCCTTCAGGTTATCTACTATTACATAAACTGACAACGTTTTTTTGAGGTAACAACGCGGTTCCTCTTGTTATCATGTATTCTCAGCGTCTGCAACGCTTCGCATACTGGTGAGTGTGGTCGCTGGCTAGCTCCGCCAGTCAGCGACCACACTCACCAGTATGCATAGGTGAGCCATGCAGTGGTGAGAAGTTTTGAGAAGATAGCGTATCTTTCTTTGAAGATAGCGTATCTTTCTTTCTTTATTTAGTGCTCCGAAAGGAAGGAACCAAGCCATGAGACATTCTTTTTGGCGAAGAGGAGGCATGGGTCAGCCAAGGCTGCTCCTGACACTTTCTCTGCTCTTGAGCGCCCTGGCGCTGCTACTAGCAGCCTGCGGCGGCGACACTACGTCTAGCACCCAGAGCAAGACTGGTGGTAACCTGGCCGTCGGCTTAAACACAGATGTTGTAACGCTTGATCCAGTCAAATCGACGGCCCTTGTTGATCGGCAGGTAATGCTGAATATTTATGACACCCTGGTTCACGTCAATGAGCAGAATGCACTCGTCCCTGACCTGGCAACCTCCTGGTCGTATTCCTCGCCCACACAACTGGTGTTTACCCTGCGCACCGATGTAAAGTTCCAGGATGGCACACCTTTCAACGCGGATGCGGTCGTATTTAACATCAATCGTATTCTATCCAACCAATCATCGCCCCGTTATAGTGAGCTTTCAAATGTCCAGTCGGTACAGGCTCAGGATGCTTCACATGTAGTCTTCAACCTCAAGAAAGCCTTTTCGCCCTTGCTCGCAACCCTGAGCGACCGCGCTGGCATGATCTTATCACCAACGGCGGTTCAAAAACTGGGCGCGAACCTGGCAAATGCCCCTACCAATGCTGGTAGCGGACCATTTACGTTTGGCGAATGGGCAAAAGGGGACCATCTCACGATCAAGAAGAACGCCTCTTACTGGCAAAAGGATGGTCAGGGGAAGGCGCTGCCCTACCTGGATAGTGTGCGTTATCGCCCCATCACCAATGGCAGCCTGCGCTTCTCCAACCTGCAAACCGGGGCCATCAATCTGGCAGATGGGCTTGACCCGAACGATATCGCGTCGGCCAAATCCAACCCCGACCTGACCTATAAACAGGCGCCAGCCCTGAGCTTCTACGGCTTTATGCTCAACACTAAAGTCGCGCCCCTGGATAATCCCGATGTGCGCCAGGCTATCGAGTGGGGCGTTAACCGCCAGGAGATTCTGGATACCGTGCTCAAGGGCAATGGTGTTCTGTCAAATGGCCCCATTCCACCGACTAGCTGGGCCTATGACAAAAACTTTAAGCCCTACACCTACGATATTGGAAAGGCCAAAGCCGCGCTGGCTAAAGCAGGAAAGACCAGCATCACCTTTACCCTGCTTGTCCCCAGTGGCTCGCCGCTCAATACACAGGAGGCTCAGTTTATTCAATCTGAGCTGCAACCAGCTGGGATTACAGTTAACATCAAACAGGAGACCTTTGCCACCATTTTGAGCGACACCAGCGCCCATAACTTCCAGGCGGCGCTCATTGGCTGGAGTGGGCGTCCCGATCCAGATGGCAACCTGTACTCGTACTTCCATACGGGCGGCGGCAATAATGATATGCAGTACTCCAATCCCCAGACAGACCTCCTGCTAGAGAAGGCACGTACCTCCAGCGATCAGCAAGAGCGCGCGACAGACTACCAGCAGGCGCAACAACAGATCTTGCAGGATGCCTCGTACGTCTTTATCAACCACGGAGTCTCAGTCCAGGCAACGACCACCAGCGTCAAGAACTTCACGATCCTGCCAACAGGCATTTACAACTTTGCGACAGTAACCCTGGCCGCATAAGAACATATTGAGTATGGCTGCCTGGCTGGCTTTGCTGGCCAGGCAGCCATACTCAATATATATATAACCTCAAAATGAGTGAAGGAGTACAGTGTGGCCCGCTATATCGCACAACGCTTACTTTTTATGCTTCCTGTAGCGTTGCTGGTCAGCTTTATGACTTTTATGACTATTCACCTTGTTCCGGGCGACCCGGCGCGTGTGCTACTCGGTGAGGACGCTACGCCCCCGGCCATCGCCGCCCTGCACCAGCAATTAGGGTTAGATAAACCGCTGCCCGAACAGTTTGGCACCTGGCTCTGGCAGGCTTTTCATGGCAACCTGGGGCAATCGATCCAGCTCCAACAGCCGGTACTACAGTCGATCTGGCAACGGCTTCCCGCCAGCGCGGAACTGGGCATTAGCGCGCTGCTCTTCTCCCTGCTGCTGGCCTTTCCCCTGGGCGTCTATGCCGCCACGCACCGCAATACCTGGATCGATTGGCTCGTCAATATCGTCAGCTTGCTTGGCACGGCTACCCCTGCCTTCGTCCTGGGCTTGTTTCTCTTGCTCTTATTTGCCGTAAACCTGCGCATCTTTCCTCCAGGTGGCTATATCTCCTTTCAAGAGGATCCGGCAGGCAACCTACGCTACCTTATTTTACCTATGATAACACTGGGCGCTGGATCTATCGCGGTCAATATGCGCCAGATCAGGGCCAGCATGATCGAGGTATTGAGCCAGGACTATGTGCGTACCGCGCGCGCCAAGGGTCTGAGAGAGCGCACAATACTCTATACTCATGCCTTGCGCAACGCCATCATCCCCGTGCTCACGATTATAGGCTTACAGGTAGGCGCGATTCTGGCGGGTACCTTCGCCATAGAGACCATTTTTCTCTGGCCTGGTATTGGTCAACTGGCTGTGACCAGCATCCTCTCCAAGGACTACCCAGTCGTTCAAGGAGTTGTGCTACTCTCTGCCCTTTCGTATATGGCAGCCAATTTGCTCGTCGATGTCGGCTACGCAGTCCTTGACCCGCGCATAGGCTTTGAGGCGAAGTGAGGGTTGCATGCAAGGAGAGAAATATATGAGTGTACCAACAAGCCTGGAGAGCGAGACACAGGCTGACCCACCCGGCAAGAGAGAGAAGGCCAGTTCGGGTTTTAAGCAATTACTATACGCCCTGCGGAAAGATCCCCGCTGGTGGTGTGGCCTGATCCTGCTCCTCTTCATCTTGATAGCCATCTTCGCACCCATCCTTAGTCCTTATTCTCCAACAATCTATAATCCCACGCACACCGCCCAGGGACCCAGTGGCGCGCATCTGCTTGGCACAGATGAGCTTGGCCGGGATCAGCTCAGCCGTATCTTCTATGGCACGCGTATCTCACTCTCGGTCGCGGCGATTACGATTCTGCTGGGAGGCGTCTGTGGCACCATTCTTGGCGTCCTCGCCGCCTATAATAAGGGCTGGGTCGACCAGGTCATTACCATGCTGGTAGATGCCTTACTCGCCTTTCCATCACTGGTCCTGGCCCTGGCTCTTGTTACCGCGCTAGGACCCAGCATGATCAACCTGGTCATCGCGCTGGCCGTGGTACGTATCCCTATCTACGCCCGTATCGCCCGGGGTCAAACGCTCCAGATAGCGGCCCAGGACTACGTCACCGCCGCACGTGTGAGCGGCACCAGAACCTGGAAGATCCTGGCGCGCCACATCATTCCCAATATTTTTAGCCCTCTGTTGGTCCAGGCCACGCTCTCCATCTCCTTCGCCATTCTTGACGAATCGGTGCTGAGCTTCCTGGGACTCGGTGTACAACCACCCACGCCCGAATGGGGCGCGATGGTCAGCGAGGCTCAACCCTTTCTGCGCACCGATCCCTGGATGATGCTTGGGCCGGCCCTGACCATCGTGATTGTGCTCATCAGCCTCAATCTCTTTGGGGATGCCATACGCGATCACCTCGATCCACGCACAAGCACACGGCGGCTAGAGCGGCTCTAACCGTTATGAAGCTCTAACCGTTATGAAGCGCTACTGGCGACAAGGTCGGCGAGGCGATCTACCTGGTCGAGATCAGCGAGGCAGGGCCAGAGGCAGAGCTCATCCACACCCTTGTCGCTAAAGCCTTTGATCGTTGCCTTCACGGCCTCGGGCGTTGAGGAGGCCGATTGAATGATCTTCTCGGCCATGGGACCGAGGAAAGAGTAATAGTGGCCGAGATATGAGGAGATTCCCTCCTGCGCCTTAGGACCCAGGCCATAATAGCCGCACGCGACAAAGCGCGGCTTCCCCGGCCTCCCGGCATTCCTCCAGGCCTGCTCAACCTGGGAATAGCCCTGAGACGCCTGCGAGGGATCGCCACCCCCGCTAATAAAGCCATTGCCCCAGCGTGCACTCCGCTGAAGGGCCGCCGGTGAATTACCACCAATGAGCACTTCGGGTCCACCCTGCTGCACCGGGGCCGGACCAATCGCGCCTACCTGTTCATTGAGAGCCTGCCCACTCCAGACGCGATGCATGATCTCTAGCTGCTCATCAAAGCGTTTGCCCCGCTCATGAAAAGGAACGGGCGCGGCCAGGAAATCGTCCTCGCGACCACCTACTGCCAGGCCAAGCGTCAGGCGACCACCCGAGAGTGCATCAAGTGTGGCTGTTTGCTTGGCAAGCATACCCGCATTATGCAGCGGCGCGATGAGGATTGTCGTCATGAGGCGCACGCGCCGGGTCACGCTTGAGACCGCAGCCAACGTCGTCAGGGCCTCATAATTGTGATACACGAGACGATCAAGCGAGGTAAGACTGGCAAATGGACCTGCATCAGCCTTACGCGCCCACTCCCGCAGACGCTCAGCCGTTACGCCCTGAATAGTTCCTGGTAAACCAATGCTGACATGCATATTTTCACCTTTCTAAATAGAAACACTCCATCTACATTTACTCTATCACGCCGGATGGTATATTCTCAGGGCCTGCGACGCTTCGGGTTTATTAAGATGAGGTGGGGAAATGCCAGAGGCTTAGCGTTGTAATCTGGTCCGTTCATACTCAAGAGCCATATCGAAGCCTGGGCAAACGATACAAGAAACCGAAACCTCGGTCTGCTCACCTCACTCTGAAGATCTTGTTTGGCGGCGGAGAAACATCCCTATCTGCTCAAGTGATTGCTGTCCTTCAGGTAAGACGGAAGAGAAGTTCTGGAAGACGTGCCACATGCCCTCCCAGACGGTCAGCTCGACCGGAACCTGCGCGGCTCTGGCATGGTCTGCGACCTGGAGGGAGTCATCCAAAAATACTTCGTCCTGACCGACATCAATCCGCAAGGGTGGAAAGCCGCGCAGGTCGGCGTAGATCGGTGAAATTAGTGGATGGTGGAGATCTTCCGTGCCCGCATAGAAGCTCGCCAGCGCATTAACCGCCTTTCCAGTAAACGTGGGATCGGTTGCATCACGCGTCGTCCAACTCTCAACCGTACCTACCAGGTCGGTCCAGGGTGAGAGGAGTGCTACCCCCGCTGGCATGGGCACGTCCTTTTCACGCACGACTTGCAGCAAGGCTAGGATCAAGCCACCACCTGCGGAGTCACCGGCCAGCACGAGATGCTCAGGTCTGGTCCCATTGGCAAGTAACCAGCGATAGGCGGTCAGCGCATTGTCAAGCGCGGCAGGAAAGACATGCTCGGGTGCGCGCCGATACTCAATGAACAGGCTGCGCATCCCTGCCGCGGCAGCCAGGCGTGTGACCAGGTCCCGATGCGATGTGAGCGAACCAAGCATATAGTTCCCGCCATGCAGATACAGCATCACGCGTTCTGCGTCGGCCTCAGGTGGGCTGATCCATGCTGCTGGGACGCCACTCACGTCTACAGACTCTATACGCGTTCCTTCTAGCAATGGGAGAGGGTGCCCGACAGCGTTTTCGATGAACGATTCAAAGGCGACACGCTGCTCGGCCAATGATAATGGCGAGCGCGGGGCAGTTTTACGGGACAACAAATAGCTGCGAATCTGCATGCTTTCCGGACTAGGCATAAAGACAACCTCCTCTTTTTATGGTTATTTTCACCAAAAACTCGTAATTTTAGTTATTGCTCTATTTAATCGTTGATTGCCTGATACGTCAGCGTCAAAAAATCATCGCCGATCTTGTTGCGCCAATCTGCAGCTACGATGGCATTCTGGTATTGGAGCAGGATGAGCGCCACCAGGTCCTCTCGAGGGTCCACGTACCACGCTGTGCCCAGGCCGCCCGGCCAGCCGAAGGTGCCAACGCTGGGGCCTAATCCAGTCTGTTTTGTCACCACCTGGACGCCATAGCCAAATCCCCGATTGGCCCACATCTCGTTCGTGCTCAAAGCAAACGTGGCGTGGGTGTGCTGCTCAGGCGTGAGATAGTCTGTCGTCATGGCCTCTACCGTCTTGCGCGAGAGGACGCGTACCCCATCCAATGCCCCTTTCCCCAGCAACATGCGCGCGAAACGCAGGTAGTCGTCAGCGGTGGAAACCAGCCCAGCTCCCCCAGATGCGAAAAGTGGCGGCTCGGCCCAACCCGTCGTCTGGGGATGATCCAGCACAGCAAGCCTACCCTCTGGCGTAGGTTTGTAGAGAACAGCAAGGCGGTTCCGTTTTTCGGGTGGCACAACAAAACTGGTATCCACCATTCCCAACGGTTCAAAGATGCGTTCACGCAGAGCCACTTCCAGCGGTTTTCCTGTGACACGCGTGAGCAGGATACCCAGAATGTCTGAGGCCGTATGATAAAGCCAGCGTGTGCCAGGCTCATAGGCCAGAGGAAATTCGCCGATGCGGGCGATCCATGCGTCAGGGGCCAGGTGCTCCGCGTTTGGGATCTGGAGTGCATTTGCTATCGGGGCGGCAGCCAACGCAAGGAGGCTGGACCCAAGACTGGATTTTCCCCACCCAATACCAGGACGGTAGGTCAAGAGATCGTGCAAGGTGATCGCGCGCGGAGAAGGATAGACATTTTCAGGCGAGCCATTCGGGTCACGCATCACCATGCGGTTGGCGAGTTCTGGCAGCCACTTGTCCACTGGATCGAAGAGATGGATCTTGCCTTCTTCGACGAGTGTCAGGGCGGCCACTGCGATTATTGGTTTGGTCATCGAGGCAAGACGCACGATGGTATCCCGCTGGATGGGAAGCCTCGCCTCCTTATCCTGCCAGCCAATAGTGTCGACGTGCGCCAGTTCGCCGTGTCGATGGATGAGCGTGATGATTCCTGCGAACTCGTCTCGCTCGACATACCCTTCCAAAGCTTTGCTCAGACGACCCAGACGTTCTTGTGAGAATCCGCTGCGGTGGAAATTGCTTGTAATATTCACATAAATCTCCTGTATGTTCATACTATTTTTCTGCAGTTTCATATGACGTTTCGCTTGTCTCAGTGGACGACGAGAGCGGGTTGCGTGGCGCGCACATGAGCGAGGAGTGCTTCGCGGAAAAGATCATGCAAGCGATACCAGTGTCGTTCTTCATCCAAAGGGATTAGGAAGAGATTGGCGCGTTCGAGCGTTTCTAGTAGTTTCTGGCTGGTCGGTTCTGCGGTGACCGCTTGACAGAGGTCCGCATTCAGGCGAGAAAGCGCCGAGACGCGCAGCAGAAAGTTCTGGAGAGGAGCGTCCAGGTGGGAGAGGATCTCCTCCTGAATGTAATCCAGCAGATAGCGCTGACTTCCGGTAAAGGCTTGGACAAAGGCCGCATGATCCTCTCGTTGTTGCAGGGCGAGCGCTGCCAGTTGCAATCCTGCAATCCAGCCTTCGGTCCGCTGCCCCAGGACGCTCACCTCTTCTTGCGAGAGGGTGAGCTTCATGGCTCTGTTCAAGAAGTGGGTCGCTTCAACTTTGTGAAAACGGAGATCGGCGTCACGTAGTTCACGCATCTGGCCTCGAACACGCAGCCGGGAGAGGGAGAGTGGTGGATCAACACGACTGGCCAGCACGAGATGCACCTGGGCAGGCACATGTTCAAGCCAGAACAGCACCGTTTCGTGAATGGCCTGCTCTTCAACCACATGATAATCATCCAGGATCAAGACGATTTCCTCAGCTAGCTCTGTCAGTTCATTGAGGAGGGTGGTGAGCACCGTCGAGAGATGCGGAAGCTGCGGCGAGTGCAACATGCTGAGCGCGACCTCACCGATCGAGGGCTGACACGTTTGCAGGGCCATGATGACCGAAACCCAGAAGCGGGTGGGGTCATTGTCAGTCTCATCGAGGGATAGCCAGGCAATCTTGCGGGACGAGGCCGCAGAGCGAGCTACCCAGGCCGAGAGCAGGGTGGTTTTCCCACTTCCGGCAGAGGCGGAGAGCAAGAGCAGTCGGAGAGAAAGTATCGTATCTACTTCATTGAGCAAGCGCTCGCGCTCGACAAGTGTAATAGGCACGGGTGGATACATAAGCTTGGTCAAGAGTGGTGCCATCCTGTGTTCAGTCTGGCGCGGAGTGACAGGACTGGCTGTGGGTGACATCTGAGGCGAGGCAGAGCGTGTCAGAACGTGTGCCACCTCTTCCAGGCACGCGAATGTGAGGTTGGCCGTCTGTCCAAGATAGCGTTTCGAGGTACGGTTGGCGGCGGTGTGGTAGGCATACCAATAATGGCCTCCTCGTGGCCGGGCTTCTTTGTAGACATTGAGACGGCCAGAACGACCCTGGAAAGCAAACGAGGTGGCAACTTCGAGCCAGACCAACCACAGAGACTCGTCTCCCTGGCGAAAACGCTGCTCCAGATGACCGGAGGTATACAACTCATAGAGGGTCTGATCGGTAGACCAGAGAGTGCGTGAAGTGGTGGCCTCGGCATACGCCCTTTCTTTTCTTGCGTTGTTCCCAACACACCGCGTGTTCCTCCCAACATCGAGAAGTATAGCAGAGACAATGGCAGCAAACAAGGAGCACTTCGCATTCGGGATCTCACCGATCACCTCAGCCCATATCAACATGCATGGCTCGCACCATCTGGACTTACAGGCCCCAAAAAGCGGAACGGACAACTGCGCCCCTTACGGACAACGCCCCAGCTGTTCTAAAGAGGCGACTGAGACGCTTAGCATTGTGGATATCTCTCACTTTTGGGCTCGCTGAGGGTTTAGCGTTGTAAACTTCTCCGGCGGGCCTAAGAGGCCACGTTGCGGCGAGAAAACTTAAAGAGACACGAAAAGAGAACCGTTTCGGCGTCTTATTTAGAGAAATACACACTCATGAATTCAATTGAGTGCCGAACATGCAAAAAAATTCAAACACATTTTATGGTTACTCAAATTAGGTCGCCAACGTGGGCGGCTTGTTGTTTGCTTGAGAGGAGAAAGCCTTGACATACCCAAGCCATGCTGGCAGAAACTTCAGGTCGCTGTCTGTGCGCGACCTGCTGGATGCGCGGGATGCCTATCATGTACACCTGGCAAACCTGGAGAATGTGGTCGCGACCGCCATTGGCCTTTACCGCATTCGCCAGGATGATCCCGACGCGCACACACCTGTAAAGCAAACAGAATGGCGCCACCGTCATCAATCTCCCGAGCGCACGCTGGAGAATACCATCGTCCAACCCTGGTCCTGGCCCTGCGTGCTCGTCTTCGTTAAAGAATGGCAGACTCAACAAGCCTTGATCGAGGCGGACCCGGACCAGGTGGTGCCACGCTTCCTCTATCTCCCAGATGGCCGTATCGTTCCCACCTGCGTGATCCTGGCTCCGGAGCAACAAGAGGCGCCTCCATCCCTGCGAGATGTGGCCTTCCCTCATGACATGCTCGGAGGAGGCTATCCACTCGTGACCGATACACAAGGACATGAGCACATAGGTTCAGCTGGTTGCCTGGTTACAGACGGCAATAACATCTATGTCCTGACCAATCAGCATGTGAGTGGAGAGCCGGGCAATACTGTCTACACCATTTCTAATGGGCAACGGCAGGCAATTGGCCAGGCAATTACAAATCAGTTGCGCAAAAGGAGCTTCGCAGAGGTTTATCCCGACTGGTCCGGGACAAATGCCTACCTCAACCTGGACGCGGGGCTTATTCGTATCGAAGATCTCAGCAAGTGGACAGCGCAGATCTTTGGCCTAGGCGAGCTGGGCGCGCCCGTGAATCTGAATCCTGAGAATATCTCCCTGGACCTCATCGGCCTCCCCGTCTGCGCGCATGGCTCGGCTTCAGGCAGGATGTATGGTGAGATCCAGGCTCTCTTCTACCGCTACTGCTCCATGGGAGGCTTTGATTATGTCAGTGAGCTTCTGATCGGCTCCCGTCCGGGACAGCCAACCCTCCAGACCATGCCTGGCGATTCAGGAACCATCTGGTGTCTTGATCCTGATCACGCTCCGGGGCAACAGAAATCAGGAGGTAGCCCCATCAAGGCGCCTATCCTCCTGCGTCCCCTGGCGCTTCAATGGGGCGGGCATGTAGTTCAGGAGACACAGGGGAGCGCGCAACTTCGCTTCGCCCTGGCAAGTTGCCTGAGCATTGTATGCCATGAACTTGATGTGGACCTTGTCACTAGCTGGAATACGGGGCATCGCGAATACTGGGGCGAGGTTGGTCATTATAAAATCGCGGGCAGCGCCTGTGACATCCTCCAATCACCCAACCTCAAGACGCTGATGAGTAATAATAAAGACGCTATTGCCTTCGGAGATGATCAGCTGGTACAAGGGACAACCCATATTCATGGTGGCGGGCAATTTGTCCCCCTGGCCGACGTGGCTGACCTGATATGGAGGACAACGCGACCGCAGGACGAATCCAACCACTTCGCCGACATGGACCAGCCTGGAAAGGGGGCCTTTGACGGGCAAACATTACTCGATCTGTGCCAGGACGAACGCAACGTCAGTATCGCGCTCTGGAACAACTTCTATGACGCGCTCAACATGGATGCCAAGCGCGGCGCCTTACCCTTCCGCGTCTGGCAGATGTACGATGAAATGGTGGCGGCCTTAAAGCAGCAAGATGTCGCGAGCTTCGTCTGTATCGCGGGCACTATGGCCCATTATGTGGGTGATGCCTGCCAGCCATTGCATGTCTCCTACCTGCACCATGGGCACCCAGACCAGCCATCTGAGCATGGCGTACATAGCGCCTACGAGACGGCCATGGTCAATCGCTTTACCGCCGAGATTGTGGATGGCATCAACCAGAAGTTGGCGGGTATCACGCTCAACCCGCCCATTGCAGGGGGCAAACAGGCGGCACTGGCCGTTATCGCCATGATGCACCACAGTCTTCAGTTCTTACCGCCCGAGACTATTATTGCCGCCTACAACACTGGGAGCCAGATGCACAACAGTCTGAACTACATGTGGCAACAGCTAGGCGAGCAGACCATACAATTGATGGTTGATGGAGCACAATGCCTGGCCTCCATCTGGGAGTCGGCCTGGCGCGAAGCCACGGGCGAACAAAGCATTCCCAGCACAGCGCTAGGCACCATCCCAACCAAGCAGCTACAGCAACTATATTCCCAGCCTGGTCTCGCGCCCTCCTACCAGCTCCAGGACCCTCTCTTCGCTCAGGAGCTGGCCACAACGCCAGCAGATACGACCAGCCAGGTCCCTGCTTAGCAGGCACAAATGCATCCGACAAAATGTAGGGTCCAAGCAAGCTTGGACTCTACAAGAGCACTGTGCATCCGCGTTGCTCAAGCTGATCAAGCCAGGTGGGAAGCGGGGAGAGCTTTAGCCATCTCAGGTCCAGCTTCTCCAGGTGCTGGAGCTTCTGCAAACCTGAGGGGAGGGTGGTCAACCTGTTCGCCCGCAGATCGAGAGAACGCAGCTTAGCCAGATTACCAAGAGAGGCTGGAAGAGCGGCGAGGCGGTTATTGCGCAGGTCCAGGACGGTAAGGTTCTCCATTTCACCGAGGGATGTGGGGAGAGAAGCAAGGTGATTATTGGCGAGGCGTAACTCCCTCAACTGCTTTAGCTTGCCCAGGGAATCTGGCAGTGCCTCCAGGTGATTGTTCATCGCATGCAGCTCGCATAAAGCTGCCAGATTGTCAAGCTCTTCGGGCAAGGCTGACAGTTGGTTGTTATAGATCCTTAGCTCTTTGAGACTGGTCAGACAACCAAGGCTGCGCGGGAGTTCGGTGAGCTGGTTATCGGTGAAATTAAGATATGCAAGCTCGGTAAGATGTGTGAAAAGTGACTCAGAGAGGGCCGTCAGGCGATTGTTGCTAAGGTAGAGATAATGCGTCAGGTTCGTCAACTGACCAAGCGACTCGGGGAGCAGAGTAAGCTGGTTATGAGCCACGTCCAACATTTGCAGTTGTGTTAGCTGGCCGATGCGCTCGGAGAGAGAAGTAAGCTGGTTCTCCGCGAGATTCAAGGCCTGGAGGCGCCTCAATTCCCATAATGACTCGGGGAGAGAGGTGAGCTGGTTCTTCCCAACGCTAAAGTCGCGCAACCCTTGCAGTCGCCCAATATCAGCGGGGAGGTCAGTAAGCCGATTTTTATAAAGGCGAAGCGTCTCCAGGTGTGGAAGATGGTAGAGGGAAGAAGGCAAAGCGCTCAGGCGATTCATATCTGCGTGCAACGCGCGCAAGTTCACCAGCTTCTTCAGGGCATGAGGCAGCGTAGTGAGCCGGTTATCGTCCAGGTACAGCTCCTGCAACTGCGCCAGGTTGCCAAGCTCTTCGGGCAGAGATGTCAATGTATTACCAGTAAGATCTAAGATCCGCAAAGAGGTCAGTTGAGCCAGGGACACGGGAAGCGTAGCAAGTCCACAGTAGCGTAGCGATAGCCTGGTTACCTCGTCATTCTCCACAATTGACCTCCGTTCTCAAAAGGTATGATAAATGGTATGATGCAAGTTAGCGGCCTGTGGCCGCTAACTTGCATCATACCATTTATCATAGCGAGCGCCGCAGGCGCGAGAAGTCATGCGAGATAGGATAAGGCATGCCAGAGACAAGCGACGAGACGCACTATGTCTACATTCTTAAATGCGCGGACGGTACGCTCTACACAGGCTACACCAACAATCTCCAGCGACGGATCGCCACGCATAATGCGGGAAAAGGTGGGCACTACACGCGCGCGCATCGGCCCGTGACTCTCCTCGCCAGTTGGACGTTTCCAGGCAAGAGTGAGGCACTACGAGCCGAATATCAGATCAAGTGCCTCACGCGCCAGCAGAAGCTTCAACTGATCGCGCAAACCTCAGGACAGCCTCAGAGCGCAGCCACCACCGGACTGCCCAGTCTGCAAGGTAAAGGTACGATCCTGCCCATCCATAGTCCCGGCGAAGTGTAAGTCGGAGGGCTTACTACCCGCACAGGCCTTCTGGGCCGACTTAACCGTCAAGTCTAGCTGTGGATGCACACTCGCCTGCGGCTGGAAGAGCAGGCTATAGGTATGGCTACTTGGGGGTACAGACCACGAGAGCGTCACCTTGATACTACAATTGGGCGGCACAACCACCCAACCCGCATACATGGCACGTCCAGGCTCATCGCTCTCCTGATTGGTTAGCTGACCGATGACCGGGATCGGCTTCTGGAAACCGGCACCATAGTCAAGAAACGAAGTGGAGTCGGTATCAACAGGAGCCGTTGTACAAACAAGAGTGCCATCGCCATATACATCCTGTCCGCATGCCTGATAGCCCGCGCCAGAGCCACAATATGGAGTTAAGTGGTGCGCGAAACCGTAGCTCGAAATGAGCTGGCTAGAGGGTGGCGCATAGATTCGCACATAATCGCGATAGGTGCTCATACCATACACATCGCCCTTCTTTTGATAATTCAACGTCATCACGACCTGGTGGGTCGCCCCACCCGAGGCATTGATACTAATAGTATCCTTTATCGATGTAGTCACATATTGCGATGCTTTGCTGGCACTAAGATTCGACTGTATCACGGCCAGGCCATCATGCTGGGTCGAGCGATCCAGCGAAGCGATTGCACCATATTTGGTGATCAGGGCATTAACCTTAGGATTGGTGAAGTAGATCTGTAGATCCTTGGTTTTCGTCGCGAGAAACATCTCATTCACCAGAGACAGCACCTTATCATATGGCAGGTGCTGAGCCGTATCCATCAGGGTTTTGGTTACCTGTTGGGTAAAGAGCTTGCGCGCCTGCTGCGGGTCTTCCACCTTTTCAATAATCTCTTCCCGGCGAATTCCAGTGTTATCTAGTTGATAGTAGTGCAGCCGTGCCTCAAGATTCTGCTCGGTAATGGTCTCGTTATAGGCTGTAATATGGATGGGGCCGGTCACATGTAAGACATGTTCAATCAAGGCAGGTGTAAAGATAATCACGCCATCAAGCTTTTTCTCAAACTCGTAATTATAGCGGTCCATAATCAGGCGCGCGGATGTCGGGAAGTCAGCAGAGAGATTGGCATCTCGCATACCAAAGTTACCAACAGGCCACCAATTATAGGGATCTGGCGCCGACTGACCTACCACTTTGTTGTAGACTTTCTGATCTGGTAGCTTAGCACCTTCAGCTGTAATATCCTCTTCAAACTGGGCAATATTCTTCAGCTTCAGCGGGGACATATGTCCACCATTAATTGAGAGCTCACCAAACTGCCCGGTAAAGCCGCCCGTGGCTCGCAGTTCCGCGCGGTCCATTGGTTCCACCAGAAAGGTACGAGGTTGGTCAGCGCCAAGCAACCAGCTAATCTCGCTCTTCATTCTCATTGTCTGGTTCAGGCCGACTTCAGCCGCAGGTAGGAGTTTCAGGAGCGAGCCTACAAGATTACTCTGTTTGCTACTCAGCGGCAAGGTGTTGAGGGAGAGACCTCGGGCCTGCATATTCATCGCATGGACATGAGGAATGATGAGGTTTATATCTGCAAATATCTCATCGACATTATTCGATGTAAGATACGGCTTTAAGGGGGCTGTGCTCTCCTCGGTATTCTTACTCCCGCTATTGAGGGGATTATTGAAGGCTTGCGAGAGTGTGGGGGCCATTTTGATGGCGGATTGAAGCGCTATCTGGCCAATCTCGGTAGCGTCAACTCCAATGTGTACCAGGGAACGGGCGGTCCCCACCTGGGCAGGCACCATGTTAGCTAGCATGGCCACATTTCCATCCTGGTCCAGCTCATCCCGCAGCCTGACCAGGTCACTATGTGCTGCGTTGATCTCTACCTGAACCTGGCGGAGCTTTTTCACATCAAAGTAACGCGCCAGGTTACCATGGCTATTCCCTCCCCCACTAAAGACGTTTTGGGCCGCCTCCAGGTGCTTAATGGCACTATCGGCCTGGCTATACAGGGCAAAGGCGTTCACACTCTCAAGCACAATAAACACTGAGGGTAAGAGTAAGAGCGCAAGCATGGCCAGGATCACGATTTTGGCACGCGTTGATAGGTTGGAGTATTTCCTGCGTGTTTTGACAAACGCATTAGGGCGCGGCGTATTTGCGGCAGCAGGCGGCCGCTGCATATTGTTCAGATTGCCACTCTGTCCAGCCAGGGCCTGGGGGCGTGGTGTAACGGGCGGTTGGGCGGGACCTGGTCCGTAGCCTATCCCTGACTGTGAGACAGGGAACGGCGCAGGCATGGGGTTATACCCTCCTATCCCTGCCTGCGAGACAGGATTCTGCTGATATGATACTCCACTTGCAGGTTGAACAGCCGGAGCTTGCATCGTTGGTCGATCCGCCAGGTCACTAGAAGAGGGATGCGAAGGTGTTTCAGTCGGCATAGCTGGAACAGGTTGGGTACCAATTTCGCTGCTGTCCCCATGAGCGAGGGCACCTGTATGTTTGCTTGCCTCACTGCCAGGAATAGGCGAACGGAAGAGCTTGTTTGCACCCGGCGGTTTAGACATAAAAGCCTCCAAATAAAGCAGAACACATATATAGAGAAAGAGAAATGTTCAATGCAAAACGTTTATCTTGAGCTAAAATATATTACTCTCTATTTAGTTTTATCGTTTGAGGATGAGATAAGCATCTTTTTTAGCCTAATTGGCTATGTTTTCGCTCCTGCGGCGCTCAGAGATCAATTGTGTGTTAGATGGTGGTTGGGTGGTTGGGCGCACGCGCCTAACCACCCAACCACCATATTTGTTTAGGTGACGATTGGGACTTCGTGTGGGTATTGCTCGTAGAGCTTGTCTGCTACGACCCGGTGGAGGCGCGTGACGGTTGTATGGATGTCGCTAAAGGAGGTATAGAGGGGGGCCAGGCCCAGGCGGATATTGTCGGGCGCGCGGAAGTCGGGTAGCACCTGCATGTCGTTGATGAGCGCCATATCGATGCGCAGGCCTTCCTGGTGGCCAAGTGAGACGTGCGAGCCACGCTGCTGGACCTCTCGTGGCGAATTGAGGACAAAGCCCTCTGGCTTAAGCACGGCTTCCCATAGTTGTATCAAATACTCGCTTTGTTGCTCAGACTTGGTGCGTAAGGCGTCCAGGCCAGCCTCTAGCAGTACATCAACGCCTGGCTCGATCAGTGAGAGCGAGAGAATGGGGGGCGTCCCCGTTAAAAACTGGCGTAGGCCCATGGCGGGTTTGTAGTCCAGGGCAAAATTAAACAGGTCTCTCTGGCCCATCCAGCCAGCGATGGGGTTGCCGAGGCGCTCCTGTAGCTCGCGACTAATGTAGAGGAAGGCGGGAGCGCCCGGACCTCCATTCAAATACTTATAGGTGCAACCAATCGCCAGGTCAACCTGGGCAACGTTCAGGTCAACCGGGACCGCGCCCACGGAGTGACTCAAGTCCCAGAGTACCAGTGAACCCACACTATGGGCGGCCCGGGTTAACTCGGCCATGTCGTAAAGGTAGCCGCTCTTGAAGACTGTGTGCGATAACGTCAGCAAGGCAACCTGCTCATCAAGGGAAGCCTGGATCTCGGCGACGGGACCATGGATGCCATCAGGCGAAGAAATGATATCGAGACGATGCCCCTTCTCCAGAAGCTCAATGGCCCCCTGGAGGACATAGAGGTCCGAGGGGAAGTTTAAATCATCCGTCACCAGGCGCGTTCGTCCCCGCTGCGCCCGCAGAGCAGCTACCACCAGCTTGAAGAGATTGACCGAGGTGGAGTCCGCCACAATGACTTCATCTGGCTGTGCGCCGATCAGGCGCGCGATCTTCGCGCCAATACGCTCCGGCGCCGTGAACCAGCCTTCATTCCAACCGCGAATTAAGCGCGTCCCCCATTGCGTCTCGATCAGCTCCTGGGCATAGGCCTGTGTGGCTTTTGGGAGACGTCCCAGAGAGTTCCCATCCATATAAATAAGCTCAGGGTCAGGAACGACAAAGCGCTCCCGGAAATGAGCCAGCCGATCTTGCGCATCAAGCATCGAGGCATAGTCGGCACTCAGCGGTATAGCCATCATTGGTATTCCTTTGTTCAGTACAGGTTTGCTTTCTCCACACTATATCACGTCAAGTCAGCCAATCGTACAAGTCTGCAAGCATGAGATATCTCTCATCTTCTTCCAATAGAACTCACATAAAACCTTGCTACTCTAATATACAGAAGATCCACCGAGGACGAACTGAGATGAAAGGAAACAGCCAGAAGTGATAAAGAAACATAGCCTCTCGGTCATTCTGCCAGCCTATAACGAAGAGCAGGTTATTGGTAATACTATCCTGGACGTCTGGCGCGTTCTGCAACAATGGCGGTTGGACGCTGAGATTATTGTGGTGAATGATGGTAGCGCGGATCGGACCGGCACTATTGTTGCTGAGCTTGCCAGAGACCTACCACAGCTTCGCCTGGTCACCCACCCAACCAATCAAGGCTATGGAGCCGCGCTGGTCAGTGGCTTTCAGGCCGCGACGAAGGAATTGACCTTTTTTATGGACTCCGATGGACAATTTGATATTCGCGAGCTACAGCAATTCTTCGGCGCCATTGAGCGGTATGACGCGGTCATCGGCTATCGCCTGGAGCGCCAGGACTCGGCAATGCGCCGCCTCAATGCCTGGGGCTGGAAGTGCCTCATTGGCTGGTTTCTCGACATCCATGTCCGAGATATCGATTGCGCCTTTAAACTCTTACACACCGAGTTCTTGCGTACACATCCCTTAGAGACCCGGGGCGCCATGATCAACGCAGAACTCCTCTACAAGTTGAAGCAAGCGGGATACAGCTATCATGAGATTGGCGTGCTCCACCTGCCCCGACACGGCGGACAAGCCACGGGCGCCAAACTCAGCGTTATTCTGCGCGCCTTCCGCGAACTCATCATCTACACACGCAAGTGGCGCCAGGAGAAGCAAGCCTTTGTAAGCAGTCAGCCAGAGCTGCCACTCCCGCGCCAGGCCTAGCCGGAGAAGTCCATGCCAGCATGGACGCTACAATTAACGCGGAAGTTCTTGACATAAATGATTGTCTAGCAATACACATAAACATATATATAACTTGTCCTTTCAAGAAGAAAGAGTACACTAAAGATATGACAAAGCCTAAAAATTATTATCACTCTTCCTTCTCGAAAGGGCATATGAAATTTCTCTCATACACTTACAATGTTTTTCTCATAGAAAAAGACTACACTGGCCAATAATAACGTCGAACGAATAGTGCTGGTGTTAGTCAAAGAGCAGGAGACTAGAAATATGCCACAGCGAGAAGAATATATACACTATGAGGATGTTTCGCCTCTTCATACCATTCCTTCAACATCATTTATAATGCCAAACACATATACTGATCAACAACTAGTACCAGGCCAATTCCAGCATAATCAGGCTCAAATACCTGAATATCCTGTGGAGCCGGAGCAGAAGAAAAGGCCAGAGACACGTCAAAAAAGAACAGGCGGCGTCGCCTTAGCCTTCCTCATGCTTGTACTCCTGCTTGTCTTCGGCGTGGGTCTCTTCGCGGGCTGGCAATTTGTTCACACACCCGCGCAAAGCACCACATCTACGACCGGTTCAGCAGCCTCATCATCCAGCACTACATCAGGTACCACGCAGGCGGAGAGCGTTATTAGCAGTGTTGAGCCAGCGGTCGTCGAATTAAAGGTAACAACCTCTCAGGGCGAGCAGCTTGGCTCAGGCATCATCTTTGACGCGCAAGGCGATATCGTCACCAATAATCATGTTATCGATGGCGGCCAGCAGATTGAGGCAGTCTTGAGCAATGGCTCAACAGAGCAGGCACAGTTAATCGGAACCGACGCCTCGCATGATCTGGCAGTTGTGCGCATCGCGCCTTTTGCGCATATGGCCATCGCTCAATTCGGCGACTCTACAAAAGTCAAAGTTGGACAGGATGTTATCGCCATAGGTAATCCCTTAGGGCTTACAGAAACGGCCTCGCAAGGCATTGTAAGCGCCTTGAACCGCAGCGTCTCCGAATCCGCCGCAGTGACCATCTCTCAGACAATCCAGACTGACGTGGCCTTAAATCCAGGCAATAGCGGGGGTGCCCTTGTAGACATGCAGGGGAAAGTCATTGGCATTCCCACCCTGGCCGCCATCAATACAGAATCGAACACAACCGCCAACGGCATCAGCTACGCCATTCCCGCCAGCGTCGTGCAAAGCGTCATTCACCAGATCCTGCAGCAAACCGCGTAGTTGGAAGCTATAGCAAGCAAGAAAGTAGCCTCTCTCATGGAAACACAGTCATTCAACTTAGCTAAAACAAAAGCGGTTCGCTCCCAGGCAAAAGCCCCGGCCTCGCCTGCTAAACCAATGCTCAAGGCGCGGGCGTTGGCTCTGGCAAACATCTTTAAGCGAGGTACCGTTATTGCCTCACTTGCCACCTTTGGTATCGTTGGTAGCCTGATCGCCTATTCTCAATTACAGACAGCGGCTAAGCCAACGAACCCATCATCAACCGCCAAACACGTGACACCCACCACAGCTACATCTCAGAAGAGCAACAGTTTTTTCCAGCAGCAGGAAGGAAATAACCTTGGATCGCAAGATGCCTTACAGGGAACCAGTACCGCTACTCCAACGGCCACCAGCGCGCCAGCTTATACCCAGGGAGGCACAAACTACAGACTACCAGCAGTCGTCAATAACGCGCCCAGCTATAGCCCCCAAGGTCCTGTCAGTGGCTCCCGCGCCTCCTGACTATCGAGATCCTCTGGGCATGGGACGCCGCGAGTTCAAGGCGATGGGAACCACCATCTCCCTCCTACTGCCTATAGAACAGGCAGAGGCGGGAGAACAACTGGTACGCGCGCTCTTCAACGTCTGGGAAAGCACACTAAGCCGTTTCCTGCCCGAGAGTGAGCTTTCCCAACTGAACCGGCAGCCAGGGGTACCTACCATTGTCAGCGAGCTGCTCTTAAACACGCTGGAGACGGCCCTGACAGCAGCCCACGCGACAGAGGGGATCTATGATCCAACCTTGTTGGAACAGCTAATACACCTGGGATATGATCGCACCTTTGAGGCTATCGCGCCTCGGCAGGATAAACCTGAGATAGGGGGATTCCGGGAGGATGCTGGCGAGCAATCCAGGTCGACCGGGCCGCGCGGCGTATCACCCTGCCCCTGGGTTGTAAGTTGGATTTTGGCGGGATCGCCAAAGGCATGGCGGTTGATGCCGCGCTACATCTTCTCCAGAGAGAGGGCATCTCCTACGCTTTGGTGAATGCAGGTGGCGACCTGGCGGTGTTGGGACTACCTCCTGGGGAGGGCCAGTGGCCGATTGCCATTCCTGGGCACGAAGAGTCCTGGACCATTCCGTTGCGGGCGGGCGCCCTTGCCACCTCGGGCATCGCGCGCCGTCACTGGCAGCAGGGCCAGACACGCTATCATCATCTGCTCCATCCACACACGGGTCTACCTGCCTGGAACGATCTCTGGTCGGTAACCGTCGCGGCCGACCGTTGCGAGCAGGCCGAGGTCGCAGCCAAAGTCGCCTTTATTCTTGGGTTTGAGCAAGGTGCAGCCTTCCTGCGCGCCCATCGTATCGCGGGCCTATTTGTGCGCGAGGATGGGACATGGGAGGCCATTGAGTCCTGGCCCATAGCACTTATGAAGGGTGAGGAACAATGAACGTCATCTGGCAAGACATTACCTGGGACGTCGCCCGGGCCGGAGGCTTCACCTCCTATATTCTGCTCACGCTGGCAGTGTTTGTGGGACTCGCGCTCTCTACACAGGTGCAGTCGCGCACCCACTGGCCACGCTTGATCAATAGCGAATTACATAACTTTCTCACGTTACTCAGTACGACCTTCCTGGGCATTCATATCGCGGCCGTGTGGGTCGATCCCTTTACCCATTTCGGCTGGCGCGAGATCTTGCTTCCATTCGCCAGTCATTATCGCCCACCCTGGATGGCCCTGGGCATCATTGGCCTGTACCTTGGCCTGGCGATTGGCCTGAGCACCTTGCTCCGCCCTCGCATTGGTTATACATGGTGGAAGCGCCTGCACGTCCTCACCCTGGCCATCTTCGTACTCGCGGGCGTCCATGGCATCATGACCGGTAGCGACACGCACGCCACCTGGGCTCTGGGCATCTATGTTGCCAGCTTTCTCCTGGTAGCTCCCCTCCTCTCTCGCCGCATTCTTGCGGGCAAGAAAAAGAGCAAACGCGCGCTAAAGCATAGAGTCACTACCACACAAGATACTCCTGCCATGTCGTAACAAAGGGAACGCTCGCTCTCGACCCGGGGCGTGGCTATCCATCAACCATGAAAGTATCCGTCCTCTATCGTCTCGGCTCGCAAGCTCGCCTGTAGGTATAAGGGATGGGTATGTGGCACGGGCAATTGCCCGTGCCACATACCCATCCCTTATATATGCTACTGAGAACCTATTTCTGCTTAGAGAACGATCCGCTGGAGATCAACCGAGGGGCCAGCGCAGCGAGGGCCTTCGTAGGCCCACAGCAGGCGATCAATGCACATCTGGCGCACCTGCATCTGCGCATCCCAGGCGTGATACACAATATACTCCGTCCGTCCATCGGGACCTAGCACAATTGAGTGATGTCCAGGGCCACGCACCTTTCCTGGCACACTACGCAGCACGCGGGCCTCGCTGCCCTCGCCCGTATAGGGACCGCGCACGCTGCTGCTGATAGCGTAATCTACTCCGTAATTCTCGGTCATAAAGCTGGAGCCGCTATAGAAGCAGTAGTAGCGGCCAGCGTGCTTGCGTACACAGGGACCCTCCAGGGTGTGCCAATCGGCAGTGATACCATAGTGGGGCATGGAGCGCTGAGCCTCGAAGAGCGTCCAGTCATGGCGTGCACGCAAGACGGTTGTCTCCTCGCCAGCCAGGCGCGTCATCGTCGCTAAACGATCCATGACCAGCGCGGTCCCCTGGTGATAGCCATGCTCGGTATCGAGAAAGTCACGAGCATAGAAGAGATACCACTGGCCGTCGTCGTCACGAAAGGGGTGAGCATCAATACAGAAGGGTTGGATTCGCGGATCGACCAGGGGCATACCTGTATCTTGATATGGCCCCACAGGAGACTCGCTCGTCGCCACGCGCAGTTGATGGCGCAACCCTTTGCCAATCGAGTAATAGAGGTAGAATTTCCCTCCATCATAGGCAACCTCTGGCGCCCAGAAATCGTCTCCAAGCTCGGCTGGAGGCGGTATCAGCGCGCCTCCACAGGCCTGCCAGTGCACGAGGTCATTCGAGCGCAGGACCGGAAAAATATTGCCGTTCGCCTCGCGTTTCTGACCACCAGTACCAAAGGCATAATACTGGCCCTCCCACTTCAGTACGAAGGGATCTGGCATATCTCCCTGCCAGACAGGATTGGTATAGTGTATATCCACAAATAGTATCCTCTAAATTTTTTCTTCTATTGGCTAATTGTAGCATACATCGAGTGGGGCTTTTGAGGAGCTTTACAACCTTCCTCATATCACTTACCACCTACAAACCCGCGCCAAAACGCGATACAATATACGAGTGTCTATACATATTATCGAAAGGGATAAAAATATGTCTGAGACCACAGAGAACCTGCTTCAGCAAATGACGCTCCAGGAGAAGGTCGCCATGCTCGCTGGCGCCGATATGTGGCATACTATTGTCAATGATCGACTGAGCATCCCCGCGTTAAAAGTGAGCGATGGTCCTAACGGCGCCCGGGGTGGCGCCATGCAGGGAGGCGTCACCGCCGCCTGCTTCCCTTGCGGGGCCAATCTCGCGGCAACCTGGGATACCGCCCTGGTCGAACGTGTTGGGCAGGCGCTGGCCCAGGAGACAAAGAGCAAGGGAGCACGCGTCCTGCTGGCTCCCACGGTAAATATCCACCGCACTCCCATTGGCGGACGTAATTTTGAGAGCTTCTCTGAGGACCCTTACCTCACAGCCAGGATGGCTGTGGCCTACATTCGGGGCATCCAGAGCCAGGGCGTCGGCGCAACCGTCAAACACTATGCCGGTAACGAGTCAGAGTTCGAGCGCTACAGCATCAGCACCGAGATTGATGAGCGCACGCTACGCGAGATCTATCTCCCTCCCTTTGAGGCCGCTGTTCGTGAGGCCAACACCTGGGCCGTCATGGCCTCCTATAACCTCGTCAATGGTGTCGCTGCCAGCGAGCATCCAGAACTCCTGCAAAGCATCCTGCGCGATGAGTGGGGCTTTGATGGCGTAGTGATGTCCGACTGGTTTATGTCGGTCAAGAGCACCGCCGCCTCCGTGAACGCGGGCCTCGACCTGGAGATGCCAGGACCCGGGCTGTGGCGTGGCGAGAAACTGCTCCAGGCCGTCAAGGATGGCGAAGTCACGGAAGAGACCATCGATAAGAGCGTCTTCAGACTCCTAAACTTGCTGGAGAAAGCCGGAAAGTTCGCGCAGCCAGAGGAGGAGCCAGAGCAGGCGATTGACCTGCCCGAGCACCGCGCCCTGATTCGCAAGGCAGCCGCCGAGGGCATAGTCCTGCTGAAGAATGAGCAGAATGCGCTACCGCTCCAGCGCGAGGCGTTACGCTCCATCGCCATTATCGGGCCAAACGCCAAAGAGGCCCAGATCATGGGCGGCGGCAGCGCCCAGGTCAATCCACACTACCGGATCTCGCCCTTCGAAGGCATCCTCGCCAAACTGGGCGAGGGAACAGAGGTTGGCTACGAGCAGGGCTGCACCAGCCACAAGCTGCTACCTCTCCTTGATACTCAGTTCCTCGTTAATGAGGAAGGGGCCGAGCATGCTTTCTCTCTAGCATATTTCAACACAGCAACGCCGGAGGGCACACCTGTCCAGCAAGAGCAACTTGAGACAAGCGAGCGTATGTGGTTTGGCCCGCTGCCCGAGGGCATCGATCCCCACCGCTTCGCCGTGCGCGCTACGGGGCGTTTCGTGGCCCAGGCGACCGGTACCTATACCTTCAGTCTCGTCAGCGCAGGTTTGAGCCGCCTCTTCATTGATGGAGAGGAAGTCATTGATAACTGGACCAGCCCGACGCCCGGCGACAGCTATTTTGGCATGGGGAGCACCGAAGTACGACAGCGTGTGGAGATGCAGGCGGGGCAGGCATATGATCTCGTGCTTGAATTTGGCAAAAGCGCGAACACCATGGCCTCTGCCGTACGCCTGGGCTGCCTGCCACCACTTCCCGAAGACATGATTGGGCGAGCCGCTGCCCTGGCCGCTCAGGCCGACATCGCGCTAGTGTTCGCGGGCTTAAATGGCGAGTGGGAGAGCGAGGGCTTCGACCGCGCCGCTATGGAGCTGCCAGGCGAACAGAATGAGTTGATTGCGCGGGTCGCGGAAGCCAACCCCAATACCATCGTGGTGCTCAACGCGGGTACGCCCAACGCCATGCCCTGGCTAGAGAAGGTCGCGGCAGTCGTGCAGGCCTGGTATCCGGGTCAGGAGTGTGGCAATGCCATCGCTGATGTCCTCTTTGGCGATGTGAATCCCTCGGGCAAGCTGGCACAGACCTTCCCCGTACGCCTGGAGGACAACCCTGCCTATATCAACTATCCCGGCGAGAACGGGAAAGTACATTATGGAGAGGGACTCTTCGTTGGGTATCGCTATTACGATAAAAAGAAGGTCACACCCCTCTTCCCATTTGGCTATGGCCTCTCTTACACCAGCTTCGCCTATGGTCCACTGAAGGCAGGTGCTGGGGCGATAGGCGCCAACGCCAGCCTCCAGGTCTCGCTGGACATCACCAATACAGGCGAGCGAGCTGGTAAAGAGATCGTGCAGCTCTATGTGCGCGATATCAAGGCGAGCCTGCACCGTCCCGAGAAGGAGCTCAAGGCCTTCGCCAAGGTCGCGCTCAACCCCGGCGAAACGCAGACTGTCACCCTGGAGATCGGACGCGAAGCCCTGGCCTACTTCGATGACAAAGCGCATCAATGGGTGGCTGAGGCTGGTACCTTCGAGGTCCTGGTCGGCGCATCCTCCCAGGATATCCGTGGCACCACCACCTTCGAGCTAACCGAAACCAGCCGCTGGCTATAGAGAATAGAAAAGTTGTGAAGGTGGGTCGCCCGAGGGCGATCCACCTTCACAACTTTTCTCTACAGACACACATATTTGCAGAGAGGAGACGCAACTATGTATCTCACGCGACACCTTACCCCCCAGGGCATACGCTGGGCCAGGGATGGTCACGTCATCGTCGAGACCTTTAGCCTTAGCTCCTTACTCAGTCTCTCGGCGAAGGATATGCTCGCTACTCTGGAGGGACTCTCCACTGGCGAAGACCTGAAGGAACACCTGCTGGCGCCAATCGAGTCAGAGCAGGAGGTCTGGGCCAGTGGCGTCACCTATTTGCGCAGTCGCGAGGCACGCAAGCTTGAGTCTGAAGTAGGGGATGTCTATGAGAAAGTCTATGACGCCACACGACCAGAGCTCTTCTTCAAAGCCCTGGGCTGGCGCGTTCAGGGCGAGCAGCAGCCACTCCGCATTCGCCGCGATAGCGACTGGAATGTGCCGGAGCCAGAGCTGGTGGTGCTCCTCAACAACCAGATGGAGATTGTCGGCTACTGTGCTGGCAACGACATGTCCTCGCGCAGCATCGAGGGTGAGAATCCGCTCTATCTGCCCCAGGCCAAGGTCTACAACGGCTCATGCGGGCTTGGACCCGGCATCTTGCTGGCGAGCGCTGATCAGATGCGCTCTCTGCCCATCGCACTCTCCATTTATCGCAACAACACATTGATCTTCCACGATGAGGTAAGCACCGTACAGATGAAGCGCACGCTTGAGGAACTCGCCAGTTATCTGGGACAGGAGTTAGCCTTCCCTCGCGGTGCCTTCTTGCTGACTGGGACTGGCATCGTACCTCCCGACCAATTTTCGCTTCAACCTGGCGACCAGGTACACATCCAGGTTGGCAGTTTAGCCCTGCATAATCCAGTGGCATAGAGTAGAGTATCGCCGCCCTGAACATGCAGTCCAGGGCGGCGATACTCTACTCTACCTCTACATTGACACCACGCCAAAAAGCGACGTGATCCTTGATCTGCTTAGCCGCCTCCTTGGGTATGGGATAGTACCAGGCAGCATCCTTATTCGTCTTGCCATCTACCTCAACCGAGTAATAGCTGGCCTCGCCCTTCCAGGGGCAGGTAGTATGCGTGCCGCTCTCCTTCAAGTATTCACGCTTGACGGCATCGAGGGGAAAATACTGATTCCCTTCTACGACGACACATTTATCGCTCTCCGCCAGCGTGACACCATTCCAGGTGGCCTTAACCATAAACTCTCTACACTTTCTAGCACGAGGTCCGTGCGTAAACGTTGTCTCTTCTCTAGAGACGATGCTACGACAGGGAACTGGGTAATTCATGAAGCTACAAAGGTGATGGGTAGCGACTGAATGACAAAGACGACGCCAGTTCGCACCGTGATAGGAAAATCCGGGACACGCTGAATGTTCTTCAACCGGGCCAGCATCATCGGGAGGGCAATCCTGGCCTCCAGGCGGGCCAGGGGCGCACCGATGCAGAAGTGGATGCCGTGTCCGAAGCCAAGATGGCGGTTGGGCTCGCGTTGAATATCAAAGCGATTGGGATCAGGAAACTGCTCTGGATCGCGGTTGGCCGAGGCCAGCCAGGGCAGAACGATAGAGTTAGCAGGAATACGCTGCCCACCAAGCTCCACCTCGGTCGTGGTGCGACGGAAGAGGAACCAGACTGGCGCGAGATAGCGTAGAACCTCTTCAATCGCCGCTGGCATCAAAGCTGGCTCCGCAATCAGGCGCTGCATCGCCTCGGGGTTCTCGGTAAAGCAGAGAATAGCGTTAGCAATCAGGTTCTTGGTCGTCTCCTGGCCAGCCGCCAGCAAGAGCAGGCAGAAGTTCACCAGTTCATCCTCACTCAAGTGCTCGCCATCGATCTCGGCCCTACTCAAGGAAGTAATTAAATCTTCGCGCGGTGAACGCCTGCGCTCAGCCAGGAGCCCCACAAAGTAATCATGCATCTGCTGACCCATTGCCTGGCGAGCGCGCAGCGCCTCCTCACGTGAGTTCACCTGCTCAGTTGGCTCAGAGATAGCCCAGCGACGAAAGATATCCCAGTCCTCGCGTGGCACGCCCAGCATCTCCGCGATGACTTTGGCCGGGAGAGGAAAGGCGATATCTGAGACCACGTCCATCTTGCCCAGGGGCAGAGCCTCGTCCAATAGCTCCTGCGTAATTTGTGCTACCAGGCCATCCAGGCGCGACACCGCGCGGGGCGTAAAGGCTACGTTAACCAGGTTGCGCAGCTTGCGATGGTCTGGGGGATCTTTCGCCACAACCGTATCACGCAAGAAGGAGTCCTCCGAGAAGCCCGGCACGGCCTCAGAAGAGAAGTGCTGATAATCGGTAGCCACCTTCTGCACATCCGCGTAACGAAAGACCTGCCAGAGATGCGTTTGCTCATCCTGGTAGACAGGACTGGAGGTCCGCATCTGCTCAAACCAATCATAGCTTTGAAGGACTTCTGTGAGCGTATTCACACGAAAAGGGGCGAAGCCACGTGCTCCACGATGAGTTTGTGGTTGTTGCATCTATCAACCTTTCTAAGTTGCATTGCACATACTTGTCAAACGCTGATTCCACTGTCATTCTCTGACCAACCAGTTCAGATTGTAGGCATCACTGTCGCCATTTGTCAAAGTGAGCAACATCAATAGTATCCAGATGAAACTAAACTATTCTGGCCCTCTAGCTGCACGAAAAATGGCCAGCTAGAGGGCCAGCAATTCTCTCATGTCAATTGTCGAGGAAGCTATCAAGCTAGAGAAAGCTCAATTAAGCGGTCTCCTCTGTCTCCTCGTAGCGACCGCCCAGGTGCTTGGCGAGGAATCGCTCCGCCGCGACGTAGAACTTGATGCGATTCTCGGGTTTGGCGAAGCCATGTCCCTCATCCGGGAAGAGCATATATTCGTAGCTAATGCCCTTCTCCTTCATGGCGGCGACGATCTGCTCTGACTCGGCCTGCTTCACGCGTGGATCATTGGCACCCTGCGCGATAAGCATGGGAATCTTGATCTGGTCGGCCTTGAAGAGCGGCGAGCGCGACTTCAGGAACTCCTCCTCGGTATCGGGGTTGCCCACGCGCATGTGGAAGTTCGCCAGGAAGGTCGACCAGTAGGGCGGTATGGTCCGAATCAGCGTGATAAGGTTGCTGGGTCCTACGATATCGACGGCGCAGCAGAAGAGATCGGGGGTAAAGGTCGCTCCGGCAAGGGCGGCATAGCCGCCGTAGGAACCACCATAGATCGCAACCTTCGCGGGATCGGCAATGCCCTGCTCAATGGCCCAGTGCACGGCATCCACCAGGTCATCATGCATCTTAGCGCCCCACTCTTTATTGCCCGCGTTCAAAAACTCCTTGCCATAGCCGGTCGAGCCACGATAGTTGACCTGCAAGCAGGCATAGCCTCGATTAGCCAGCCATTGGGCCTCGGGACGATAGCCCCAGCCATCGCGCGCCCAGGGACCACCATGCACGTTGAGCACCAGGGGCAAGGGCTTTTGCGACTCGCCTGCTGGCAGCGTCAGGTAGCCATGAATGGTAAGGCCATCGCGAGCCTTAAAGCTCACTGGCTGCATCTGGGCCAGCGTGTAGTTGCTCAGCTCTGGCTGGTTGGTAAAGAGGAGGCGCCCACTCTTGCTAGCACGATCATAGACATAGTAGGCCACAGGGCCATCATCCACGACGTAGCCCACAATCCAGGTCTGATCATTGTCATCACGGCTGATGATGGAGATATCGCCGGCCTGTAGCTCTCGCAGCAGCTTAAAGTCCTCTTGCAAGGCCGAATCAAGCACGGTCCACTCCACGCGATCACGATTGAAGGCCACAGCCTGGATCTCGTAGGTATCGTGATGGATCATGATGCTGCCGACATCATACAGCGCATCCTCCGCCAGTACACTCACATCTCCGCTATCGAGTGCGAGTTTGACCAGGCGCGAGGCATTGGCGTTTCGGGAATCCTCCAGGTAGAGAGAGTTTCCATCCAGGGTAAAGCCAACGGGGCCGCTTGTGAGCGCGTCTTCAGAGGTCCACGAGACAAGCTTGCGCCACTCGCTCTCCTCCCGCTCGCGTACCAGCAGTTCGCTGCCACCGTCTGGAAGAGTGACGACCGCGCCACGCACCTTAAACTGTGTATCAATCACCCAGCTCGCGATATTACCGGGATTCTTGGCCACTAGCTTTAATTCGCCCGAAGGGAGATCGAGATGATAGACGTCATGAACCTGGGGATTCTCTTTATTTAGCGCGACCAGTAACTCATGGGGAAAATGCTTATCGTGGCCAGTCAGGCGGGCCTGGACATTCGCAAAAGGAGTCAGGTCACGTGTCTCGCGCGTCTCCACATTCGTCAGGTAAAGGCGCCAGTTCTCATCACCACCAGCATCCTGAATATAGCCGATATGCTTGTTATCGGCTGCCCAGAAATAAAAGCGTATACCACGCTCTGTATCTTCGGTCACCGGCTGATAATCGTCACCCTCCAGCGACCCCACCCAGACATTCAGGACATTATTCACGGGCGCCAGGTAGGCCAGGCGTTTGCCATCGGGCGAGACCTGGGGGCTGGCTTTGACCGGATTGCCAAAGAGGACCTTGCGTGGAATAAGCTTTGTTGTAGCACTATTTGTCATACAGTTCCCTTTTAACTAGATAAACATCTCTGAAAAAACCAGGGCTACGCCTGACCATATTCAAACAGGGCAAAGATCTCGGCAGCCTGGCCAACATGTTCTTTCCCATGGTCTATAAAGTATACGATAGAGGCGGAGGTTGGTTGTTGGGCCTCTTCTAATGCCTGTTCAGTAATATGCCACACGTTTTCAGCAAAGCTCCAATGTCCCACTCTTGGGGCCACTTCCCATCGCTCTTCGCCCAGGCGTTGCGCGTACCAGCACAAGTCCAGTAAGATAGTGGTCAGCCTCTCTCTATCCATTTGAGCGGCGTTATAGTGGTCAGCCAACAACTGGTAAGCTCTTTCAAGCTGGGAAAGCATCGTAGGAATATTGGGTCGCTCAAGTTTCATCAATATTTATCCCTTGTATCTTTTTTTTGCTAGGCATACATAGAAGTACCTTACCATCAAATGGAGGCGGATTTTTCTCCGCCAGCATTTTTTTGTTCAAAGTGCACAAAAAACGAGTAGCTATAGAGCCAGGCTCTAGCATATAATGACAGCAGAGATAATTTTTCCAATGGCAGAGGACGCTGTAAGCCTACGCTTACAACGTTTTTTCTATGCCAAAAGGATAGACGTACTTATATTTACACATCTGTATACCCGTAAAGGAAGGTCCTTCTTCAATGGCAACCGATACTGTTGTTGTTTCTGATCTTGAGAAGCCAATTGAGACACACGGTATTGAGCGTGTGTCTCCTCAAGCGCGTGCGCACGTTCGCATTTTTGACAACTTTACCATGTGGCTCTCGGCCAACCTGGTTATTTCAACCGTCGCCCTGGGCGGCCTGGCGATCCCTATCTTCAAGCTGGGCTTCTGGGATGGGCTGGCCATTATAGTCCTCTTCAACATTCTAGGCGTCTTGCCGGTCGCATTCTTCTCGACGCTGGGTCCCAAGCTGGGCCTGCGCCAGATGACGATCTCCCGCTTCTCCTTTGGCTGGGTTGGCGCCATCATCATGGCTCTCTTTAATGTCGCGGCCTGTATCGGCTGGTCGGCCGTGAACGTTATCGTCGGCGGCCAGCTCGTCTCCGCCTTAAGCAAGGGCGCGATACCTGCCTGGGTGGGCATCGTCGTCATTGCTGCACTGACAACTGTTATCAGCATTTACGGTTACAAATATGTCCATCGCTATGAGCGCTTCGCCTGGATTCCCATGGCTATTATCTTCGCGCTCCTGGCGATTATTGGCGGTCCCAAGACCACTATTGTGCCAACGCCTGCGATGAGCCTGGCCTGGGTCGCGGGTCTCCTCTCCTTTGGTGGCGCGATCTATGGCTTCGCGACTGGCTGGACCTCATACGCCGCTGACTACAATGTGAACCAGCCTGAAGAGACCTCGGCCGCGCGCGTCTTCTGGCTGACCTTCCTGGGCGTAACCATCCCTTGCATCCTGCTCGAGACCCTGGGGCTGGCCCTGAGCACAGCCACAGCCTATGCGGGCAAAGAGGGTGGCGATCTCCTGGCCGCCGTCCTCCAGCCCCTGGGTGGCTTTGGAACCTTCCTGCTGGCGCTGCTCACGTTAAGCGTCGTCGCCAACAATATTCCCAATGACTATAGCCTGGGTCTGACCATGCAAGTACTGGGCAAGGGCTTCCAGAAGATCAACCGCGCCATCTGGACTCTGATTGGCGCCGTCATCTACATCGCGATTGCTATTCCTATCGCAGGGAACTATAGCAGCGCCCTGGACAACTTCCTCCTCCTCGTCGCCTACTGGCTGGGTCCCTGGGCGGTTATCCTCTTCCTGGAGGATCGCCTCTTCCGCCGTGGCAAGTACAACGTGGATGACTGGAATACAGCCGGCAAACTTCCAATTGGCTGGGCCGCGCTGATCTCCATGGCCCTCGGCCTGGTCGGCGTCTACCTGGGCGCCTCGCAGCTGCTCTTCACCGGTCCCCTGGCTCAGATCCTGGGCGGTGCAGATGTTGGTTTTGAGCTGGGCGTCGTCTTCGCCTGTATCGCGTACTTGATTCTGCGCCCCTGGAGCTAAAGCAGAGCAAGCGCTAGGCGAAGAACTAATCTCATGTTCTCGACCGACGCTGCTAAATACCCATAAAGGGCACAGGGGCATACGCCTACGTATGGTGGTACCATTATATGTAGGCGCATGTTTTAGCAGCGTTGGCCACTTGTACTCATACGCACAGAGACAGGTGGTAATTTTCTGGATGCCGTACCGGCTTACAGGAAACTACCACCTGTCTCTCTTTGTACAGACTAGAGAGGATTTAAGCGTCTAATGCAATACGATATACTCATTCGCGGAGCGCGCCTACACAGGCATGAGGATCTTGTGGATATCGCGGTCAAGGATGGCCTCTTTGCGCGGATAGGGACAAACCTGGATGCCTCTCAGGCAGCACGAGTCATCGAGGCCGAAGGCAGGCTGTTCTCGCCTCCTTTTATTGATGCGCATGTGCACCTGGACGCCGTACTCACAGTCGGTCAGCCGCGCTACAATGCCTCAGGGACACTGCTTGAGGGCATTCAGATCTGGGGTGAGCGCAAAGGCAGCCTGACTGTTGAGGATGTTAAGCGCCGCGCCCTGGAAGAGATTCGCTGGGAAGTCGCGCAGGGAACGCTCCATATCCGCAGTCATGTCGACGTCTGCGACCCCAATTTGACGGCTCTGAGGGCGCTACTAGAGGTACGTGAAGAGGTCCGCGATATCTGTGAGCTACAACTGGTAGCTTTTCCCCAGGATGGCATCTTCTCCTTCCCCGAGGGACCGCAGCTCATGCGCCGGGCCATGGGGCTAGGTTGCGATATCGTGGGCGGCATTCCGCATCATGAGTGGACGCGCGATATGGGCGTTGAGGATGTCCATTATGTCTTTGAGCTTGCCAAGGAGTTCAACCGCGACATTGACTGCCACTGCGACGAGACGGACGATCCTCACTCGCGCTTTACCGAAGTCATGGCCGCAGATACGATGAAGCAGAACTGGCATGGACGCGTGACCACCAGCCACTGCACCGCCATGCATTCCTACGACAACGCCTACGCCTTTAAACTGATGGGCCTGCTCAAGCGTGCCCAGATGCACGTAATTGCCAATCCCTTTGACAACGTTGTCTTACAGGGGCGTTTCGATACCTATCCCAAACGCCGTGGTATTACACGCATCAAAGAGCTTCTAGCCAACGGTGTCAACGTCGCCCTGGGGCATGACTCCATTATGGACCCCTGGTTCCCCCTGGGACGTGGAGATATGCTCGCGGCCGCGCAACTGGCGCTCTTTCTCTGCCATATGAGCGGCTACGAAGAGATCAATGACGTCCTGGACCTCATTACAAGCAATGGTGCGAAGGCATTACGCATTGAGGATCGCTATGGGATTGAGGAGGGAAAGCCAGCAGACTTTCTCCTGCTGGATGCGCCGTCCGCCTTCGAGGCCCTGCGCTTGCTGCCACCCCGCCTCTATGTTTTCAAGGGAGGAAGAGAGGTCGCACGAACCACGCCCGGAGAGAGCTATGTTCGACGTGCTTCCGCAGAAGAGGCACAAGCAGTCACCTTCCGTCCACTGGCTTAAGCAACGTTCTTTACTCAGATCTCGCGTGGTGCGGGCAAATTCGCCCGCACCACGCGTCTCCATCCCCTACCCTGAGCACCGCAGGCGCGAAAGGCGAACATTTAAGACGCCATCTACCTACAAGCCTACAAGTGGTATACTTGACAATCAAGAAATAGATCAGGTACCATCAAAATGTTTACAGCTATACAGTAGTCATAGAGCACACAACCTGGAGAACAACGCTATCTGTAAACACTTCCGTGGTTGGCGCTTATATTCCCTGCAAAGAAGTGAACTATATGCCTTTACGTATCATCCAAGTAGGTGTAGGTGGCTGGGGCCACTCCTGGACAAAACTCGTTCTAAACAATGATCTAGACGTAGAACTGGTCGCGTGCGTTGACATGAGCGAGAAAGCTCTACAGCGTGTGCAAGAAGATTATACCCTACCTGCTCAAGCATGTTTCACTGATCTGAAAGAGGCCTTAAAAGGGGTTGATTGCGACGCGGTACTGGTCACTGCTGGCCTGAACGCTCACGTTCCGCTAGCGCGTATAGCCCTCGAACATAATAAGCATGTACTGGTTGAGAAGCCTTTCGCGCCTACACTGGAAGAGGCCGACTCCCTGGTCAAATTGGCTCGGGAACGTAGTGTACACCTCATGGTCAGTCAGAACTATCGCTTCCAGCCGACGGTTGCCGCGGTTGATGCTCTCTTACAAGAGGGGACGCTGGGAGAGATCTCCACCATTAATATTGATTTCCGTCGCTATGTCAATGTACCTCGCGACGCCTACCTCTATTATCGCGCCTGGCAACCGCTCCTGGTCGACATGGCAGTACACCACTTTGATCTGATGCGCAAACTCCTGAAACAGAAGCCACAGCGCATCACCTGCCACGCCTGGAATACCTCCTGGGACCAGTTCGATGATCCATCCTCGGCTGCCGCCACCATTGAGTTCAGCGGCGGTGCAGTGGTAAATTATCGGGGAAGTTGGGCCAGTACCAGCCCGCAAACTCCCTGGAACGGCGAATGGCGCATCGAATGCCATAACGGTTCCATTGAGTGGACTGGACGCGGCGACAAGCCAGCCGACGACCGCGCTACTGTCTACACCATCGGCGAAGAAGGCGCCAGCCTGGCCTTACCCGAGGTTCCCTACCTCGACCGCCTCGGCAGCCTGGCAACCTTCATCCAGTCCATTGAAAGCGATACCGAGGCCGAGTGCTCCGGACGCGACAATCTCGGCACCCTGGCGCTGATGTTCGCAGCAGTAAAGGCCGCCCAAACCGGCACCCCACAAAGCATTCTCTTGCCCCAAGAGTAAGGAGCCAGGGATGAATTGTAGGGTCCATGCTAGCTTGGACTCCGAGGCCCGCAGGCCAACACCCAGACATGGGAAGGTCACTGCGCTCGGAGTCCAAGCTAGCATGGACCCTACATGACTCCTGGACTTCGTGTCAAATCCTCTTCTACTTTCAGAACGGCTCCCCCATCTCTCAACGTATTATGATTATATACATATCATCTGAGGGAGGATAGCTTATGCGCAAAGTAGACATTCAGCAGCAACGCACCACCTTCGACGAAAAGCACTTCAAAATTCAAGAAGCCACGCTCCGCTTTGAGAAGTTCAATGGGCAGATGAGCGAGCCAGTACAGCGACTCGTTTTTGAGCGTGGAGACTCAGCGGCAGCCCTGCTCTTCAATCGAGATACCCAGAAGGTCATTCTCATTAACCAGTTCAGGTACCCAACCTATGAGAAGGGGCCAGGCTGGCTTACAGAAGTCGTGGCGGGCAGCATCAACGAGAACGAGCAACCTGAAGCCTGTATTCGCCGCGAAATCTATGAGGAGATTGGCTACCAGGTACATGATCTGACCTATATCGCGACCTTCTACGTCTCCCCAGGAGGCTCCTCTGAACGCATCATCCTCTACTATGCCGAGGTAGGGAACGCCGACCAGGTCGCTGCTGGCGGAGGCGCGGCAGGCGAGCATGAAGATATCGAGCAGGTAGAACTATCCCTGAACGAGTTGTGGAGCCTGCTGGAACAAGGAAAGATTAATGATGCTAAGACCTTGATCGCCGTCCAATGGCTACAGCGAAAGCAATAGACGGTCAGTTACCTCATGCCTCAAAGGCAGGAGACTCCTGCGGCGGTTTGTTGAACGAGGGATTCATGCCAAACTCTCTCATCAATCTGGAGAGCGGTTCTCTCTGGCTTATCAGCCAGCTCCTTCCAGGGCCTCTTCCCGCAGCCGTTGCACATCGTGCATCGGTGGGACACCGAAGAGGCTTTTGTACTCCCGATTGAAGTGGGAGGCGTCGTTGTATCCTACCCGATAGGCAGCACTTGCTGCGTCGAGGTCTTCACTCAACATCAGACGGCGGGCCTCTAGGAGTCGGTAGATAATTTCCCGCGTGATCAGTGGCATGAGGACCTGCGCTTCGGTAGGGGAATCCAGGAGCCTGACGAGCCGCACAAAGGCGTCCAGCAGGTTCCCATCCAACGGGCTAACGTTGATGGCCCTCACATCAGCATGATCTCTCGGCGAGGCCTGACCAGCTTCAACCATAACCGAACTGACAAAGGTGGGAGTGAGTTCCAGGCGGAGGCTGAGGTAGGGCCGCTCCTTCGATGCTTCGAGAACCTGGCTGACGCGGGGCAACTCGACAGTGGCGAGAAGATACTGTGAGGGGTCGTACCGATAGCGGCTCTCACCCAGAAGAACCTCCTTGCTACCCTGAGCAATCACGCACACGGATGGCTCGAGCACGCTGTGAACTGGCTTGAGAGACAAGGAGGAACGGGACAGGTGAAGCCCTCTAAGCGGCTGGGCAGCCCTATCTTCGCGGATGGCCCGCCCGATCCTCTCAACCAGTTCCTCACGATTAGCTTGTACCCGCTGTGCATCACGTTCTGCCTGCTGGTGGTTTCCCACATCCATCGTAACCTCCTCACATGTTTCTCCAACGCTCACCTGGAAGATTTGCAGAATCAGACAATCATTTTCGACAATCATACTATCACCCTGTGCTCCAGGGCGTCTATACTACCTCCAGACAGAGAGCACGCCTCTCTACTTTTGTAAGCATAATGGAGGACTTCAGGACATGGACATCAAAAGAAGTGGCTCGCAGCCTTCCGGCAAAGGACCAGCCGAGTACTTTACCGGTACGGTACGCATTGACCCCCTGTTCGAGGCCCCTGAACCGGCCCGCGTGGTCGGCGCCAGTGTCACATTTGAACCCGGAGCGCGGACAGCAATCGGAGCGCAGAAACAGGCGACGCCTGCGCAGATTGCGCTCGCCTGGCTGCTGGCTCAAAAGCCGTGGATCGTTCCTATTCCGGGCAGCCGCAAGATCGAGCGCCTGGAGGAGAACATCGGCGTGGTCAATGTCGACCTCTCCGAAGGTGATCTGCGGGAGATCGAGAGCGCCATGTCCAACATCACGGTCTTAGGAGACCGCTACTAAAGAGGAGACTGGCCGCCGAGCGGCCGTTATAAACATGCGGGAGTGAAGATGATGAGCGAGAACAACAGCAACATAGCTGGAAAGATCGTTGTCATTACCGGCGCAAGCAGCGGACTAGGCGAGGCAACGGCCCAGCATGTACGTATGGTCAAAACAATAGGAAACCAGGGGACTGCTTCGTCGTGAACGTCGTTGATGGGATCACAGGCGTGACATCGAGATAAAATCGTCTAAACATCAATAGCAATGGTTCTATCGAAATCTGGCTCAGTATTCTGGGACGTAAGTCGTCGAACGAGGCAATTTTACCTCGTTTGACGACTTACACCTCCAGATTCTGGCCTTCATTGCAAGTAAACCTACGAAACGGAACTCTCTGACTCGGGGAGAGCTTCGCTCCTCGGCATGCTAGCTCTGAGCAGGTTTGGTGATATAGGGCTTGGTTGGGTCCCAATCGGTGAACTTGTAATCGTCTGCACTAACCTTGAAGCCCTTCTGTTGTGCTGTCTTGACGCCATCATCCTGTGCCTTCTGCATACGTCCTTCTATATCGGAAAGAGCGGCATGAAGATCCTGAAGCTGACCAGTATAATAGCCAGCGATGACATCATCCAGATTGGGCTTGACCGCCTGCACTTCCACATGCGCCGTCTGCTGATTGCGTATACTGGGATCAGGAGCAGGCATTGCATACTTGCTAAGGCCAACAAACTCGGCAAATGGTTTGAATTTGATCTTGCTGGAATCGTTATTCTGCGGGAAGGTAGAGAGATCCTCGTTGAACTGCTGCGTCCAGCGTTTGCCTGCATCCACGCTATACAGCCAGTCGAACCAGGCCCAGGCCTCTTCGGGATGCTTCGTCCCCGCGGGAATAGCCCAGAGGGTACCGCCCGGACTCGTAGGGAAGTAGCCCTTTGGCGTTTCCGTAGGGGAGATCAATGTCGTCAGCGAGTAATCGGTGAAGTTATGCGTTGTCCATTCGGCCTGGTTCCAGACGCCTCCCATTGTCATTCCGTACTTGGCGCGCTCGAAGTAGGCACGGCTAACCTCGTCAGAGATACTCACCGAGTTAGGGTAAATATAGCCTTTATTTTTCCACTCTTTGAACAGGCTCAAGAAGTCGTAATAGTTGCGGTCCGTGCTATAGGTGTATTTACCGACACGGTAGTCCATAGTATAGCCGCCGCCAACAGCGCCAGCCCCCAGAGTGAAGACATGCGTGAACCATTGGAACAGGCCTCCTCCACTGTTACCAAAGCCCAGGCCATAGGTACTGCCGCCGCTCTTCTTGGTAATGGTTTCGGCAAAATGCGTCACATCATCCCAGGTTTTGGGTATCATCACGCTGCCATCGCTATTGACCAGGCCAGCATCGCGGAAGACTTTATTGTTAATATAGAGCTGAAGCCAGGGAGCAGCACCAGAGATCGGAGCGGAGTAAAGCTTCCCGTTAAATACATTGTTTCCTTCGTGGAAGGTGCCTTCAGGGAACTTCGCTTTCCAGGCAGCATTGGCCCACTTATCGACTGGCATAAACCAACCCTGTGAGACTTGAATATTGAAGTTGGGTTGCGGAGGAATCATCGCCACATCAGGGGTATTGTGACTTTTCACAGCCAACGAATAGAGGTTGGCGTAGGAAGAGTTCAATTGGATCGTCTTTTTGATCTTGATGCCAGAGTGCGCTTTCTCGAACAGCTTGATCTCATTATCGATCCAGGGTGCCTGGCTAACAAAATAGTCCCAATAGTTGAGTGTGATCGTTGATGAAGAACCGCCACTACTACCACAGGCTGCCAGGGCACTACCCAGCGTAGCAGCCCCCGCTGTAGCCGCAGCCGTTTTCACGAAATTGCGCCGACTGAAACGAGATGAAAAATCCATAACGATAGGCTCCTTTGCTTGCGAAATAAAGTGGTTGAATGTGCTTCACTTACTCTTCGTCGAATGTCAGATAGGATGTGTCGATGTATTATCAGACTGTTGGTCTCACCTCCTTTAAAGAAAGTTGCCTATAGGTAAGCTTACCTGCGCCTAAGTGGTGAAATTCACATAATCTGTAGGGTCCATGCAGGCATAGACTCTTGTGCCCTGAACGTCGCTGCGCTCGCAGTCCATGTCCGCATGGACCCTACAGGCTCTTGCAGCCACGAATTTGGCGACTGTACCACTAAGATCATGGAGGAGGCAGGCTGGAAACCGACCTCCCATCCATGCCACTATGATTTGACAGCGCCAGCCACGCCATTGATGAAATAGCGTTGCAGCAGAATGAAGACCACCATAATGGGACCCAGAGTAATCACCGAACCGGCGGCCAGGTAAGTCCAGTTTGTGCTATTTTCGGCAATAAAGGCATACATACCCACTGCCAGGGTACGCAGTTCAGGAACGCCCAGCGTAAAAACAAGGGGAATGAAAAAGCTGTTCCAGGCGCCGATGAAGGTAAAGAGAGCCACCGTAGCCAGCATGGGACCGGCCAGGGGAAACATCACCATCCAGAAGCGCTGGTTGAAGTTTGCGCCATCAACACGTGCCGCATCCTCAATCTCACGCTCCATAGACGAGAAGTAGCCCATGAACAAAAAGGTGCTGAAAACCATGCCGCCAGACGCCTGCACCAGAATGACCGAGGCCAGCGTATTCAACAGACCGAGGCGCTGGACAACATCGAAGACAGGAATAATAGTATAGCCATGCGGGAGAAAGAGTGTCAGCGCGATGAGTCCAAGCAAGAGTTTCTTGCCAGGGAAATTCGTACGTGCCAGCGTGTAACCAGCCATCGCGGTAAAAAGCATCACCACGATGACGGTTGTTCCCGCCACAATGGCGGTGTTGAAGAAATACTGGCCAAAAGAGGCCTCGTTCCAGGCATTGACATAGTTAGACCACTCGATCTGCCGAGGGAAAATATTCAATCCCTGATCAAAGAAGTCGCCATTGGTCTTCAGTGAACTGCCCAGCATCCAGAGAAATGGGTACATCCAGATAAGGCCACCAGCCAGCAGAATGAGGTGAGTTAGCCCGATACCCCCTTTCTGGCGAAATTTGTAGAATAACCTGCGAGATCTTTGTTGCTTATCTGTTATAGAAGAAACACTCATCAGAAACCTCCCTGTACATCCTCTTTATTGACCGCTCTCAATGGCACGCTGGCGATTGATGTAACGGAATATCAGCACTTGCGCTACGGAGAGACCAAGCAAGATCAGGCCATAGAAGAATGAAGCAGCCGAGGCAAAGCCAACATTGGGTTGAACGCCTGCGCGGGCGGAGCCACCAAATGCCTGATGATAGATATAGGTGTTAACCACCTCGGTCGCCTGATAGGGACCACCATCGGTCAAGACCAGCACCAGGTCAAAGACCTGGAGGCTGCCCAGAATCGCCAGGATCACAATGACCAGGCCAACCGCGCGCAAGAGCGGAATAGTGATCCTGAAGAAGCGCGCAAAGCTGTTGGCCCCATCGATGCTGGCCGCTTCATAGAGCTCGGCCGGGATGGTTTGCAGTCCGGCAAGGAAATAGACCATGTTATAGCCCAGCGTATTCCAGATGCCCACCACGATAATAATGCCCAGCGCGAAACGTGGGTCCCCCAACCAGTCAATATGCTCATGAATCAGGTGCATGCTCAACAAGAGCTGATTCAGGTTATCGCCAAAATTAGAGAGAATCAGTTGGATCACAACGCCGATAACCGCGGGGGAAGTCACAGCCGGAATAAAATAGACCGAGCGATAGAAAGAGGCAAAGCGCAATTTGGGATTATTGAGGACGAGCGCCAGGGCCAGGGCTAGGAGTAACTGGATAGGCACCAGCACGAGGGTAAAAATGAACGTATGCTGAAAGGCACCCCAGAAAAAGGGATCGTGTATGACGCGTACAAAGTTATCCAGGCCCACGTAGTTTGAAGGGTCACCAATGCCATTCCATTGATAGAGCGTGTAACCCAGCGAGGCGAAGGTAGGATAGACAACGAAAACCAGCAACAGCACAAGCATCGGCGTGACATAGATATACGACCAGACATTTGTACGTATCTCCCGCCAGAGGGAGCGCTTAGGGGCACGCTGCCGCTGGTGGCTCACTATCTTCTGTTCAGTTGGTAGCGTTGGTGCTTGCATAACAATAGTTCCTTCTCAGTCCCATATATCAAGCGGAAAGAGAGATGTCAAACAGCAACATCCAATTCCAAAATAATACTCATTCCCTCAGGCACGACGTATTCTCTAGTTGACAACATATCAACTAGACATGCGTAGTAAGAGCGCCCGCTCTAAGCTCCATATTTGGTGAGGCTAGAAACAGAAAGGTGAGCGCATTTCCTGGGCTCGTCGAAATACTGCAGATTACGTACATCAGCTCAACCTTTTGAACTGATGATAAGAAAATGCCTCATCAATGGCAATATGCTTTGCCTAGAAAAACGGGGGAACATACGCTAGAAAGTCAGGTGCTATTGGGTGCGCAAGTAGGCAGAAATATCGATAGGCATCTACTTATGAGCCCCTGACACCATGTTTTTTACCGGATGAGGTCTCTGGAGCTGGATACAATACGTGATCTGGCTAGCAGACCTACTCTGGTTTTGCTCACGTTTAATCGTGAATTGCAGCATTGCAACCTCTGCTCTTTATTCAGCTAAAATGAACTGATGGCATTTGGGATCGCTCCCATAACTTTATTACGAATGAGTGTACCTAATAAATATGCGCTTGTCAAGTTTCTTGCTTGTTATCCAGAAGCCGTAGCTTATGTTAAATAATGAATCTGCGTTAAGAAACAACCGAGCGGCGCTTGAAGCCGCAAGATTCACGAATCACCAATGTTGTCGGTAAAATGACATGCATGGGTGTGGTCTCTTTCGTGTCTTGCTCCAATTGCTCAATGAGCATCTCGGCAGCGCGGATACCCAGCTCCACGCAGGGTTGTCGGATGGTAGTCAAATCCGGGAAGATCATCGTCGTCTGGGGCAGATCGTCGAAACCAACAATAGCCAGATCTTCAGGCACCCTTCGCCCCTGTTCGTGTACTGCCCGAATTACACCCGCGACCATCATATCGTTGGAGGAAAAGAGGGCTGTGGGCGGCCTCTCAAGCCGCAAAAAACGCTTTGTCAACTCATAACCACTAGCGGTGGACCAATCTCCATCACCAACCAGCTCCGGGTCCAGCGGGATACCGGCTTCCTCCAAAGCCTCCTTATAGCCTTGATAGCGGTCGGAGGTACAGGTGTCCCTGGCCAGCCCTTTAAGCATAGCTATACGCCGATGCCCTAGCGAGATCAGGTGCTTGACCCCGATACGCGCAGCCTCGACATTGTCCACATCTACATACCTGAGGTCGTCTTGCTCTGGCTCATGGCCAATCCGCGTATAGGGAATGCCCGTCTCTTTGAGAAAGGCCGCGTAGGTATCATTAGTGTTGCTGCTGATTAACACAACCCCATCAAACTCACGCCCGCGCAGCATTTTAAACATATCTTGCTCATTCATATCCTGCCGACCCATAAAGAGCAGAGATGTATAACCTTGTTGCGCGCAAACCTGGCTCACTCCCTGGCTCATCAAGGCAAAAATTGGGTTGCCAAAGAGGTTATAGACATTATCGGGCAAAATCAGCCCAATGCTACGCGTACGCTGTGTGACGAGCTGACGCGCCGCTGCCTGGGGAGTGTATCCGTGCGCGATAATCACTTCCTGCACACGGTCTCTTACAGCAGGCCGGACGCTCGGCTGACTATTGAGGACCCGGGACACTGTTGAGCGAGAAACACCAGCTAATCTGGCAATATCTTCAATCGTCAATTGCGGCATTTCAACCTCTTTGTTTTTTTTGAATCTCTAGCGTTTACTTTTGGGCAATGCATCATGTACAATAGTTTTGGGATCGCTCCCAAATCGATCCTATTATGAGATTACTCAATGGCACGCCCATTGTCAAGAGAACATTCTCCAAATTAAAAAGTTTGTTTTCGGCGACAAACTCTCTATGCCATCCTGTCGTTTCTATGTACATATGACTTGATGTACTACCTTTCAACGGACAAAGCGTTTCACTGATATGGAAGGAGTAGATTCTTATGGCTGATCAGGTTCCATTGCTCCCGTACAATGTGTATATGACTGAGCCGCCCCAACTTCCTGTGCGCGAGGCGGAGGACCAGGGAGGGCCTGATTTTCTTGTTCAGGCAGAGGTCAAAGGACAGCATGCGCGAGGAATTGTGCTACAGGGCCAGACATGTAGCGGAGAAAACGTCACTGTCACGCTCATCCTGGTAGCCGATGGCATCGCGCGAGTGCTACTGGAGAATGAGGAGAGCGATCCCGCGCGTATACGCCTGGCGCGCGACTTTCCGGCAGACGAATGCGAAGTGACTATAACGCATTCCGAGGGGTACGTTTACTTGCAAACGCCATCGTTGCGTATAGAGGTCGCCCTTCAACCTTTTCATCTCACTTTCTGTGACGCTGATGGTCGCCCCCTGCTTTCGCAAAATTACAGCGAAGTTACCAATGTACGCATGAAGCTGACCGTGCTGCCCTTTGGCCTGAGCAAGATAAACGGTCAGCGTGTCGCATTCCACGATAGCTTTACCGCTGAGCCAGATGAGCACTTCTTTGGCTTTGGTGAAAAATTCACTGATTTCGATAAACGCGGGCAACGCATTACGACCTGGAATATCGATTGTGGTGGAGCATTTAGCGAGCGCTCCTACAAAAATGTGCCCTTTGTCGTGAGTACACGCAAGTATGGTGTTTTCGTCGATACCACGAATGCGGTGGATTTTGACATGGTGGCAAGTAACACGGCGACTTACAGCATCATTAGCCGGGACAGCGCGCTGGACTACTATGTGATAGCCGGGCCCGATCTCAAGAGCATCGTTACCAAATATGGCTCGCTGGTAAGTTTTCCCATTTTGCCGCCTAAGTGGTCTCTGGGTACCTGGATCTCCTCGGGGTTTCAACGCGATAGTGCTGAAGAGGTACTGCGCCGGGCCCGACTGATTCGTGAGCACGAGATTCCCTGTGATGTCTTACACCTGGACTGCTACTGGCAGCGTTTTGGCCGCTGGTCGGAGCTATTATGGGATAGCGAGCTATTCCCTGATCCCGCTGGTTTGCTGGCTGAACTTAAATCCATGGGCTTCAAGGTGTGCCTCTGGATGCACCCATATATTGGCATCGAGAGCGAGTATTTTACCAGGGGTGATGAAAAGGGATATTTTCTCAAGAACGCGCAAGGTCAAACGTACGTGGTCGATATCTGGGGTGGTTTCCACCCGCCAGTTGGCATCATTGATGTCACCAACCCCGAGGCCATCGCCTGGTTTAAAGAGCTGCTGCGCGAACCGCTTCGCATTGGCGCCGACGTGTATAAGACGGATTTTGGCGAAGGCATTCCCAACGACGCGCTAGCTTATAGTGGTATCAAAGGCGAGCAACTCCATAATCTCTACTCGCTGCTGTACAACGACATTGTCGCCCAGGTCACCGAGGAGGTTACAGGCCACACTGGATTGGTCTGGGCACGCTCCACGTACGCAGGCGGGCAACGCCATGCAGCCCAGTGGAGTGGCGACGTCAACAGCACCTTTCCCGCCATGGCTTCGACCATACGTAGCGGACTGAGCATGGCTATGTGTGGTCACGCTTTCTGGAGCCACGATGTTGGCGGCTTCACAGGCCATCCCTCGACAGAACTCTATGTTCGCTGGGCACAGTTTGGCCTTTTCTCGCCAATGATCCGCGCCCATGGCAATTCTACCCGCCTCCCCTGGGATTTTGGTCCGCGGGGACTGGAGCTCTTCCGCACCTACGCTCGCCTGCGTTACCGCCTGCTCCCATATCTCTACACCTACGCGTGTGTAGCCGCGCGAACCAGCTTGCCCATTATGCGGCCAATGGTGCTCGAATTTCCGGATGATCCCTCGACCCACACAATGGATTTGCAATATATGCTCGGCGAGGAACTGCTGGTAGCCCCTATCTACAATCTTAGTGGGGAGCGCACGGTCTATCTGCCAGAAGGCCGTTGGATTGATTACTGGACGCGCGAAACATTCACTGGCCCTCGTACCATCCAGGTGCAGGCACCGCTAGAAACCCTTCCCCTTTATGTGCGTGCTAACGCGCTCATTCCGACTGCCGAACCTGTCTCGTTCACTGCCGAGGAACCTTTTACGGATATCACGGTCGAGGCTTACCTGCTGGAACGAGGGACATTTGAGCTGCAGGATAGAGATGGTCAGACACGCATCACCGCCGAGCTGGAAGGCAGCCAGTTGCGTATCAGCCTTGCAGGGGCCAAACGTCAGCTTGCTCTGCGTCTACTTCCCCTGGCCGGGAGCGCGCTCGTTACCGAGGTACTGATCAATACTACTCAAGCATGCAAGGAGGTATCGTCAGGAGAACAGCAGCCACAAAATACCTGGGTGCAGGCCGAGGATGGTACTATTCTCGTAAAGCTAAGTGTTTGAGATCGATTCCTGAGAAACAACGAAATGAGAGTTTGATGCAACCATTTTCTCCTTTGAATTCACGCGCGCCCTTTATCTGGCACGGGGGAGACTATAATCCAGAGCAATGGCCACGGGCTATCTGGGACGAAGATATCCAGCTCATGCAGGAGTGCCATTTTGAGGTTGCGACATTGGGTGTATTTAGCTGGGTTTCGCTTCAGCCTGAAGAGGAACGTTTTACCTTCGAGGGGCTCGATACCATCCTGGACAAGCTGGCTGCGGCGGGACGCTTCGTCTGCCTGGCCACGCCCACCGCGGCCCAACCAGCCTGGATGTCGCAGCGCTATCCCGATGTCATGCGCGCTGGTGATAACGGCGTACGTTGGCATCATAGTTGGCGTGTCAACTATTGTCCATGCTCAGCTAATTATCGCCGCCTGGCTGTACAGATAGCAGGCAAGCTGGCGGAACGCTATCACCAGCATCCCGCCGTCATTGCCTGGCATGTCTCGAATGAGTATGCTGGCGCTTGCTACTGCGAAAACTGTGCTGCTGCGTTTCGCACATGGCTCCAGCAGCGTTACGCAAATCTGGATGTCTTAAATCAAAGATGGTGGGCAGCATTCTGGAGCCATACCTACACTGATTGGTCGCAGATCGAGCCACCTTATGCCAATGGGGAACGCTCAAACCACGCGCTGGTGGTCGATTACAAGCGTTTCCAGAGCGAGATGATGCTGGAATGCTATAAAACCGAGCGCGACGCCATTCGCGCCTACTCGCAGCACCTGCCTATCACGACCAACATGATGAATACCTATTCCGAACTGGACTACCGCGCCTGGGCGAAAGAGGTCGATGTGATCTCCTGGGACTGCTATCCCAGCGCGCACGACCAGGCTTCCGACATCGCCTTCGCCCATGATTTTATGCGTGGGTTACGCGATGGCCAGCCTTTCATGCTGATGGAGCAAACGCCCAGCAGCCAGAACTGGCAGGAATACAATAGCCTCAAACGACCGGGCGTCCTGCGTCTGTGGAGCTACCTGGCGGTAGCCCACGGCGCGGAGACGGTAATGTACTTCCAGTGGCGCCGCAGCCGTGGCCAGTGCGAAAAAATGCACGGCGCCATAATTGAGCACAGTGGACGTAGTGATACCCGCGTCTTTCGTGAAGTACGCCAACTGGGAGAGGAACTCCTGCGCCTGCAAGATCGTACCCTGGGCGGCGTCACGCCATCAGAGGTCGCGCTCATTTTCGATTGGAACAACTGGTGGGCCATGGACGCCAGCATCGGACCGGTGCGCGATAAGCGTTATGTGGCGACCGTACGCCAGCATTATGCCACATTCTGGAAACGCAATGTGCCGGTCGATATTGTCTTCAGTGACTCAGACTTTAGCCGCTATCGCGTCCTGATCGCACCCATGCTCTATATGCTCAAACCAGGCGTAGCCGAGCGTATACGTGACTTTGTCAGGCAGGGAGGCACCTTCGTTACGACGTACTTCAGCGGTATGGTTGACGAGTGTGACCTCGCCTTCGAGAACGGTTATCCCGGACCACTGCGTGAGGTCCTTGGTATATGGAATGAAGAGATTGACGCGCTCCATCCTGACCAACACAACCGGATTGTGCTGCACGACAGTGGCGAGAGCTATACCTGCGGCCATCTCTGCGCCATCACTCACTGTGAAGGGGCCACCACACTCGCGACCTATGGCGACGATTTCTACGCTGGCACGCCAGTGCTCACTCGCCACAACATCGGAGCTGGAGCTGCCTACTATATCGGGAGTGAGCCGGAGTCGCGCTTCCTGGATGATTTCTATGGGCGTATCCTCCAGGAGCAGCAGATCCACCCGGTGCTCACCACGCCTCCAGGGGTCGAGGCTACACTTCGCCAAAACGCTCAGGGCCAGTTGCTTTTCTTGCTCAACCACCAGGACACGCCCACTCGGGTCGCGCTCCCGCCAGGCAACCGCTATCATGACTTGTTACGCGACCAGGAGGTTGCAGAAACACTTCTGCTGGAAGCCTATGATGTGGCTATTCTGACGAAAGCGTAAGCAGCCTCCCAGGAAGTGCCAGACACGAGGGAACATTCTGACCTTGAAGGCACTTCTTATGGCGTGTTACAGTAAGCACAATAGCAATATACTGCACCACTTACCTGAAAGGATGCCTGCGATGCCAATCAAAGTCGCCATCATTGGAGCTGGTTCCATTGGCTTCACTCGGACGCTGGTCCGCGATATCTTGACCGTACCCGAACTGGCTGATACCACCTTTGCCTTTACCGATATTTCCCAGCATAACCTGGATATGGTCACAAAGCTGTGCCAGCGCGATATTGAAGCCAACAAACTGCCCGCGACCATTCAACCCACCCTTGATCGTCGCCAGGCCCTGGCAGATGCCGATTATGTACTCTGTACCATTCGCCAGGGTGGACTGGAGGCTTTCCAGACCGATATTGATATCCCTTTGAAGTATGGGGTTGATCAATGCGTGGGTGATACGATCTGTGCTGGTGGCATCATGTATGCCCAGCGCACCATTCCCGCGCTACTGGATTTCTGCAAAGATATCCGCGAAGTAGCCAAACCAGGAGCGATCCTGCTCAACTATGCCAATCCAATGGCAATGAATGTCTGGGCGTGTAACACCTATGGCGGCGTGCCCACTATTGGTCTCTGTCATGGCGTGCAGGGCGCGCACTGGCAGATCACCAGCGTTATCGAGCATTGGGCCAAACGCGAAGGCTTGCTGGATCCCGAGGCAAAACTTCATCGACGGGATGTAGAGGTCATCGCCGCAGGCATCAACCACCAGACCTGGTTCATCAAGGTCCAGTGGCGTGGACGCGATATGCTGCCACAACTACTGGAGTTGTTTGAGCAACATCCGACCTTTCCGACAACGGAGAAGGTGCGTATCGATGTCCTGCGCCGCTTCGGCTACTATAGCACAGAGTCCAATGGACACTTGAGCGAGTATCTACCCTGGTATCGCAAGCGCCCCGAGGAGATCGAGCAGTGGATTGACCTCTCAAGCTGGATCAATGGCGAGACTGGCGGCTACTTACGCGTCTGCACCGAGGGGCGCAACTGGTTCGAGACCGACTTCCCCAACTGGATGCAGGAGCCACCCGCCATCTTCACGCCAGATAAACGCAGCGAGGAGCATGGCTCATACATCATTGAAGCCCTGGAGACCGGGCGCATCTATCGTGGCCACTTCAACATCCCTAATCAGCACCACATCACCAACTTACCAGATGGCTGCACCATTGAAATTCCTGGTTATGTGGATAAAACTGGCATCCATATGCCTGTCATCGGCGACCTGCCCCTGGCCTGCGCGGCAACCTGCTCGGTTAGTGTGCGTGTGCAGGAAATGGGGATGCAGGCCGCTGTACATGGCGATGTGACCCTGCTCAAACAGGCTATGCTGCATGATCCATTAGTGGGCGCGGTCTGCAATCCTGAAGAAGTCTGGCAGATGACCGATGAGATGCTGGTCGCCCAGGCCAGGTGGCTCCCCCAGTACCAAGAAGCTATTCCCCAGGCGCAACAGCGGATCGCGGAGCTTGAACACTCCGGGAAGCGCGTTCACCTACATGAGACACAGGGCGCGGCACGCCTACACACACGTACAGTGGAGGAGATGGCACAACACCGCGAAGCGGCCCGCGCCAATGCCGGGGCCGCCGACAAAGGCAACATGACCCGTTAAGGATGTGTTTAAGAAATACAAGGGTGCAGGAGGGAGACCCTCCTGCACCCTTGTATTTCTTAAAACAGCTTGGCGATAAAAGTACCAGGTGAGATGAAATCATGTACGCAAACATTGTTCAATATAAGGAGGACAATTATTATTTAACCACAACAGTTCCTTATAAAGGATTGAGATAGCAATGGATCAAGCATCACTTGAACAGCCTGAAGTCAAGCAACCAGAGGTTGAACAGACTACATTAATTTTACCAGAAGCACCGCCAAAACCTGTCCGCCGTAACAGATACCTACCGATTGGAATTACACTCGCTGGTATCCTGGTGGTTCTCGTCGCGCTCGTCACTCTACCTCTATGGCAAGATTATTTACTGGTAGGCAAGGCTTCACCATCCTCTCCTCATGCGGAAACGACGCATACTGTCTCCAAGCCAGGTCACACTCCCACTCCCGTCCCCTTTGATCCCAGTGTGGGAGCGGTATTGCCTACCCATCGTGTGGTAGCCTTCTATGCCGTACCAGGCGCCGAGCCGACTGGTCCTGCTTATATAGTTAACCAGGACATGCTCAATCATCTAAAGCAACAGGGAGCAGTCTATGAGCAGCTAGACCCGGCTCATCCTGTACAGCTAGGAATTGATCTCGTCGTGAGCGTGCCCGATTCCTATCCAGGTCCCGATAACACCTATAGTCATCACGTCGACGACGACACCTTACGTACATACGTCGATTTCTGTCGGCGCAATAACCTGCTCTTATTTCTCGATCTAAACATCGGCCAGGCTCCCGTCATGAAGGAGGTCTCGTCCTTTCTGCCCTACCTGGCGCAATATCCCTTTGTGCATATGGCAATTGACCCGGAATGGATGTTCCCCCGCCACGACGGTATTCCGGGCACAAATCTAAGCAATGTGCGGTCCAGCGACTTGAATCCAATTATTGACGCCGTCGCCGCGCTTCCCCTGAAGTATCACATCCCGCGGAAGATCCTCATCATCCACCAGTATCGCGGGGATGGCGAGAGCGCGAGTAATCCCTACGACGCCGGAGAGGCAGAGATCGCCGATAAGCGCAACCTACACTCCAGCCCACTGGTTGACATGGTAATTCATGTCGATAGTGTCGGTGGCTTTCCCGGAGACAAAGAGGAGAAGAGGCAACAGTATAACGAGTGGGTCGGCAACGACATGCAGCACTACCATAACTTCCGTTATGGCGGCTTTAAAATCTTCTATAAAATTGAGGCCAAGACAGGCATCATGCCCCCCAAAGATGTCCTGTCGCTCAACCCACCACCCATGGTCATCACCTATGGAAACTGACCAATCTCGCCAGTAGCCGCTACTTGCGTACGCGGCTACTGGGGACGCTTCCTCATTAGAGAGGGGCAACTGCTATTGCAATGAGAAATCGTCGGCGTAGACGTTGCCCTGGGCGTACCATCCATGGATATAGATGGTGGCACTCGTCTGGGAGGCACCAGTCGTAAAGGTTACGCTCAGTTGGGTGTAACTGCTACTACTGGTCCAGTTCGAGCTTCCACCCTGAACACCTATGTAGGCATAGGAGCCATTCACATAGGCCGACAGAGTGTAAGTATGATTGGGTTGGACCGTAATCGCCTGGTCGCACTCGCCCGTCGTCGAACTGGTTGGCGTCACCTGCAAGGCATGAGTACCTCCATGCACAGGCGAGGAGACCACCTTGTCGTTACTATCGCAACTCCAGCCAGAGAGGGTACCACTCTCGAAGCCGGGATTGGTTACCAGATTACCTGGAACTGGCGTTGGCGTTGGCGTTGGTGTGTTCGTCGGTGTTGGAGTTGGTGTATTAGTTGGCGTTGGAGTGGGCGTGTTGGTTGGGCTTGGCGTTGGCGTCTTCGTCGGGGTATTGGTCGGCGTTGGTGTTGGCGTGCTGCCGCCAGAGTTCCCCAGGCCACTATAGACGGCATTCACAAAACTTCCCGAGGCATCATCGCCATCCAGCGACCAGGAGAAGGCACCGCCCAGACCCTTGCTATTGATATAATTCGTCTTGGTCGCGACGGTAGTGAGATCGTCATAGCTCCAGAAGGTTGTGCCATTGTACACCCAGTTAACCTGGGTCACCGGGTTGCGGTAGCTGGTATACCCCGTCAGGTTCTTGAGCACCTTGTAGTCCTCGATACCCGCCTCATAGGTACCTGGAGCCGCCTGCATTGAGGAGCTGCTCTGATAGAGGCCATGATTGACATTGGGGACATTCGTCCAGCCACGCCCATAGATAGGCATGCCCATGACAATTTTACTGGCGGGAATACCGGCCGCGAGATAGTCCGTTACGGCATGATCAATACTGTACGAGTTCGCAGGAGGAGCCGATGGATCGGCGGGATCGGCATACAGGGGCGCGTTGAAGTCGGTTGGACCAGTCGCGTTCCATGCTCCATGCATATCATAGGTCATGAGGTCAACCCAATCCAGATACTGACCAATCTGGTTGAGCTGAATATTCTGATACTTGTCCTGGCCAGCAGGGGCGGCGACTGTCAGCAGGTAATGCTTTCCTGCCTGAGCGCCAGCCTGGTCAAGTTGGGTGCGAAACTCCTTGAGCAGATTGGTATAGTTCTGCGTATCCTGGGGACCATGGGGATTTCCATTCCCTGGATCATTGGGATACTCCCAGTCAATATCGATACCGTCAAAGATACCCGCCATCGTTCCTGGGCCAGCCTGATTGCCCAGGATATACTGATCAATGCAGGAGTGTACAAACGCAGAGACGTTTTGTGGCGAGGCGGCGGCAGAGAAATTAGTGGACCAGGTCCAGCCACCGATAGAGATAAAGATCTTGATGTTGGGATAGAGTGCCTTGAGCTCCTTGAGCTGGTTAAAGTTGCCCGCCAGGGGCTGGTTCCAGGTATCGGCGACCCCATTCACCGCCTGGTCGGCGGTAAATGTCTTCTGATAATCGGCATAGGTATCGCCTGAATAACATTGATAGCTACTGTTGATGTTCGCAAAGGCATACATCAAGGCATTCAACTTTGAGGCCGTACCACTCGTCACGATATTTTTGACGTTGTAGTTACGCTGGTAGATGCCCCACTGGGTAAAATAGGCGGCATTGATCTTGTTGCTCGAGGCCAGAGTGGCGGCCTGAGCCTTCGTAGGGGAGAACTGGGCCTGGGCAGCATGTGTGACGACAAAGGACATAACCAGGGTAAACACGATACAGGCCACTGCGAGGAATCGGTTTGGTGCACGACGCTTCATTGGGTTTCCCTCCCGCATAAAAACGCTTTGCCAATATAAAAAGCACTAGCAAAAACTCACCAGGGCACATCCGTACGCGCAGCGCCTGCTTATAAACCTTACGTCCTATGGTCTAGAAGACCGTATATTATGCTGCATACATCCCTGAAGCATAACGTATAGTGGGCGGATTCTTACGGGATATGCGCGTACACCCAAATGAGAAAACCTAATAGTAACTGTATCTGCTTTTCATTTCATTGTCAAGTCATCTAGACCACTAGACGGCCTTGCTAATTCGCCTCTTATCTTCCATAAGACAAAATCTTACATAAGATACTCTTAGAGAAGATATCCTTATAAATGGATCCTTCAATTAAAGGGAGTTTCTTAACATAAGTTCAAACTTGAGACCTATTGTATTAACTTTGTGTTAAATTAACAGCGAAGCATGAGTGAAGGGGCAAAAAGTACACTTAATAACAAGCAATGACGAGAAAGGGATTTTTCGTCAGCCGGTGCCACACTGTTGTTCCCCCTAATTTTTGATTGTGTTCTAACTACTTCAAGAAGAAGGAGTATCGACACATGAGAAGGCGAGCATTGCTCACCCTCGTACTTCCTGCCATCATGATGGCTCTAGCGGCATTGACGCTCATGCCCCTTGGCGCTTCTGCCGCATCCACACCAGCCGCCGCAAAGTCTAGTAAGGTTCATTTCCTCTGGCGCTCCAATACCTCGAACAGCGCCAAAGTCACCCCTTTTGCAGGGAGCAATCTGAACTACTATGGCGGCGCTGTGCAAAATGGCACGGCAACAGCATACGCTATCTACTGGGAGCCGAACCACAGCGTCAGTTCCGGGTATCACAGCCTGATCAATCGCTACTTTGGTGATGTCGGCTCCTCGGGCCTGTACAAAAACAACACCCAGTACACAGATTCTTCTGGCCGATATCCTTCCAACGCTACCTTCGGTGGCTCCTGGACTGATACCGCCTCCTATCCCAGGAGTCCCCTGCTGGACTCCGACATTCAAAAAGAGGTTTCGCGCGCTATCAGCGCCAATGGCTGGACGGCAAGCACTAACCACATCTTCTTTGTCTTCACCCAGGCCAATGAGAATCTCTGCTTCGACAGTAGCCACTCACAGTGTGCCTCCAACGCATTCTGTGCCTACCACAGCTACTTTGGCAGCCACACCATCTACGCAGCCATGCCCTACGCGGCAAGCTTCTCCTGCAATCCAGGTTCCAGCCCGAACCATGATGACGCCGATCAGACCATCAACGTCACCTCGCATGAGCAGATGGAGGCAGCGACCGATCCCCTGCTCAATGCCTGGTACGATAGCAGTGGGTCTGAGATTGGCGACAAATGTGCCTGGAAATTTGGTTCACTCAATAGCAGCGGTGGAGATGTGACCTGGAACGGACACTCCTACATCGTGCAGAAAGAGTGGGATAACCACGTCACCGGGTGCGTCCTTACCGGACCCTAAATCATACTCACGTCCTCATCAAGAGAGGGACCTCTACCATGAGGATAGGCACCGGCTAATGCTTCGCGCCAGGCTGGAAGATCAACAATCTTCCAGCCTGGCGCGTCTACTGCGGCTTAACTCAAAGGGATAGTGATATCTCCATCTTTGCCGCAAGCCTTTATCACCATGGCCTGAGATGTACGGTTAATACTGCCACAGCTATAGTTGCCGGTCGTCTTGAGTGGTTGAGGCATTATTGAATGCTGCACCACCTCCGTCACATGGCAAGATCCAGATTGCGTACCTGGCCCCAGAGTAACAGTATGCCTGGTAAGCGTATCTATTCCGGTAAAATTCACTATCAGGATTGCGGCCTGGCACTGTTGATAGGCATGCCAAAAACATTCTTCCGCATCACGGGATTTTGCATCTCCTGAAATCGGCAATGCCGATATCTTGACCGCACCACAATTCAAGATGGCGGTTGTGCCAGGCGTGGTCGGGGTTGCGGCGAGTGCGGTTGGAGTCTTCGAGGCGCTAGTAGCAGAGACAGAGGGCGCTACCGTTTGCCTGACTACATTGGTGCTAGAAGGGTTACCACTGGTAGATCCTCCGCTGGCACTCCCGCAGCCACTCATAGCCAGGATAAAGAGGCCAAGCAATGAGGCGATAATGCTCACGCGCACTCCATGCCGAAATGATGGTTTTCTCATTCTCATCTCATGACTCTCCTAAGCATTCCCACAGGCAAGCACTCTACATATGAGTGCTAACGATGCGCAGTCACATGTCGATATGCCATTGTTCCATTCAAGGTGACGGATTGTGCATGCCAAAAGTTCCCTTTCGTGCCCGCGATACTCAAGGGTATCGTTTTGTCTAGACCAGAAGCGCCACACGCCCTTCCTTGACTTTCCTGACTCTTTCATTTATTATTCCTGTTTATGAGTAGAGAATTATTAAGCAACTTTACGTTCAGGAAAGCGACTTCAGAAGAAGTGCCTGAGGTCGTGACGCACTATAACGATGTCCGAGCATCCATCGATCCTTGTATGCATGAGTCAACGGATTGGGCTCCTTTTAACAGCGAGAGAATACTACAAATAATTCAAGCTCAAAATCTCTACCTGTTATGCCATAGAGACACCAATACTCTCATTGGCGCAACATTCCTCTCTCTTGAAGCTCCTCACTTTTGGCGAGACCTCACAACGCCTGCGATCTACGTGGAAAAGTTTTCTGTTACGGCTTCTTTGCGCAAAGGGGGCCTGCAAGTTGGCAATCAGAGAATTCGCGTTGGGGGCCAAATTTTTCTCCCCCTCATAGAGAAATATGCGAGAACACTCGGTCTTCATTACCTTCGACTCGATTACCCGACAGAGAATAAAAAGTTGGGTGAGTATTACTTGAAAATAGGTTTTAAAATCATTGATCAAGCTACATACACGGGTCCTATTTCTGGCAACCCAATAAGGGCAACACTGCTACAAAGATCTATCCACTAATCGATAGCGTGTGACAATGTCGTAGGCATTTGCCACACTCTATACAATCAATCCCTAAACCAGCCATATCATGACGAAAAGCTAGTGGCGTAAATCTTTACGCATATACGTTATACACCGCATCTACAGGCCTTGACTTTGGGGTCTTTCTTGAGGTAAACTAGAAAAGCTCAAATGTATTGATTGCTTTACTATAACCGCAGAGGGAGCGTGTTCATGGCTTCTAGGGTATGGCTGCCAGACCTGACAACAACTCGTAATACCGGCAGTTTTAACTTGCCCAAGGCCTCACTCTGCCCTTTTTATGCTGCCTCTACACTTGACGGAAGTACTTCTCCAGGCGCATAGACGCTCTACACAGACCGTGGGCGCAGGATGGTCAACGCCCGCGATTCCTTTCCACTCACATCTTCTCTGTATGTTCCGCGGGATGCTGTCCCATCCTCTAGCTTTGCTGTTGTTTTTTTATATCCTGTCTTGCGCTCGTTTGTTCTAGGATTTTACCACTGGACACTCGCCGGGTACATACATCCACAATAGAAGGGACCATCATGCATCTCAAAGACTATCGCCATCTGCTGGCAACCTATCTTGCTCCACAAGGGCGCCTGGTGGTGTTACTGGCGCTCTTGCTTTGCGGCGATATCGCGCTCCAGCTCGTCAACCCGCAGCTTCTACGTATTTTTATCGACACGATTACTGCGACTACCATTCAGACACCTGTGCTTGGGATTGCCTTGCTCTTCATCGTAGTCGCGCTCCTACAACAGGCGGTGAAGATTGTCGCAACCTACTATAGCGAGCGCGTGGGCTGGACAGCGACCAACGCACTACGCGTTGACCTGGCTCTCCACCTGGTAACACTGGACATGGGTTTCCATAAAAAGCATACTCCGGGTGAACTCATCGAGCGCGTGGATGGCGATGTAACAGCCCTGGCAAATTTCTTCTCTCAGTTTGTCATCAAAGTGCTGGGCAATCTGCTGCTGCTCGTTGGCGTTCTCATCGTAATGCTCTTTCAGGATTGGCGCGCAGGGCTTGCGCTCGCCCTTTTCACTATCGTAGCGCTACTGTTGATTAATAGCGTGCGCAATGTCGCGGTGACGCGCTGGAAGACTTTTCGCCAGGCTAGCGCCGAACTGTATGGCTTTCTTGAAGAGCGGCTGCATGGAACAGAGGATATTCGCTCCAGCGGCGCGCAGGGTTACGTTTTGCGCCGCCTCTACAGCTATACACGCCAGCGCTTGCGTACTGCGCGTTCAGCCAGGGTTATGTCGGTCGCTGTCTGGACCATGCCTATTCTCACCTCTCTGCTGGGAACCATGGTCGCTTTCCTGGTCATCACCTGGTTCTACCAGCGTGGTGAGATGACGCTGGGTATGGCCTTTCTGATTTTCTACTACACTCAGCTCATCTTTCAACCTATTCAGGCCATAACCGATCAGCTCGATGACTTCCAGAAGGCCAGCGCTGGCTTTGTGCGCATCCGCGAGTTACTTCAAGTGCAGAGCGAGCTTGAGGATGGCCCCGGTGTGGCTTTTCCCAAAGGTGCGCTCGACATCGAGTTTGAGCATGTCTCCTTCGGCTACGGCGAGGAAGACATGGTCGTGCGCGACCTGGACTTCCATATCGAGGCCGGAGAGGTGCTGGGGCTGCTGGGGCGAACGGGCAGCGGCAAAACGACCATTACCCGCCTCCTCTTCCGCCTCTATGACCCAATCAAGGGAACAATCCGCCTGGGCGGCCAGGAGCTGCGCGCCGCCAGGAGAGCCGACCTGCGCGATATGATCGGCATGGTCACGCAGGATGTACAGCTCTTTCATGCCAGCGTCCGCGACAACCTGACCTTCTTCGACCAGAGTATCGATGATCAGCGCATCCTCCAGGCTCTAGAGACACTCGGACTCCGCGACTGGTATGATGAACTGGAGGACGGCCTGGACACGATTCTGGCGACAAACGGAGGTGGCCTATCCGCCGGTGAGGCTCAGCTTCTAGCCTTTGCGCGTGTCTTCCTCAAAGATCCTGCCGTCATTATCCTGGATGAGGCTTCTTCACGCCTCGATCCAGCTACTGAGCGGCTTCTGGAGCGCGCCATTGATACCCTGCTCCAGGGGCGAACGGCGATTATTATCGCGCATCGCCTGAGTACGGTTCAGCGGGCCGATAGCATCATGGTGCTCGACGATGGAGGCATCCGCGAGTATGGCTCCCGTCTTCAGCTCGCCTCCGATTCGGACTCCTACTTCTCACATCTGCTACACGCCGCCCATGAGGAGGTTCTACAATGAAAGCCTGGCGCTTTTTCTGGCACCTGATTCGCTTCCAGCCCTGGTATTACCTGCTCAACTGTCTTTCTATCGTGCTGGTCTTTATCTTCGAGATGATTCCAGGTCTGATCTCACAGCGCTTCTTTGATAGCTTAACAGTCCATAGCTTGAATGAGCAGCTCCTCTGGTCCATAGCCGCGCTCTTCCTGGCCTCAGGCCTGGGGCGTCTGACCTTTCTCGCAGGCTGTCAATTGACAAACTCGCCCTTCATGTATACCAGCGCGGCCCTGCTCCAGAAAAACATTTTCGCCTGGGTCCTGCAACTGCCAGGTGCTCGGGCGCTGCCCGCATCCTCGGGTGAGGCTATCAGCCGTCTGCGCGATGACGTGGACGAGATTAGCTCCTTCTTGATGGGCTTTAACGACCTGATTGCCCTGATTCTCTTTGTAGGCATAGCCTTTGTTATCATGCTCAAAATCAGTCCCTTTATTACCCTGTTCGTTTACCTACCCCTGATCATCATCGTGGCTTGCGTGAATATCGCGGGTCAGCAGATCAAGAAGCGACGTGGCGATAACCGTAAGGCCACCGGCGACGTGACGGGCTTCCTGGGCGAGCTCTTTGGCGCGGTACAGGCGGTACAGATCGCAAATGCCGAGCAAAAGAGCATTACACACTTTCAGCGCCTCAACCAGGTCCGCCTGACGATGACGGTGCGCGACAAGTTGCTTGACCAGGTGCTTCAATCGACCTTCTCCAATACTGTGAGCATAGGTACAGGCGTGATCCTGTTACTGGCTGGGCAGGTGATGTATAATGGGTCTTTTACCGTGGGCGACTTCGCGCTTTTTGTCTACTACCTGGGCTGGATTACAGAGTTTACCGCGCACTTTGGTCGCATGCTGACAGCATACAAGCAGGCAGATGTCTCTGTCGAACGTCTGCTTACACTGATGCAAGGGGCACCTGCATCTAAACTGGTTGAAGTGAGTCCGTTGTATATGCGCGGACCACTTCCAACCTTGCCCGCGCCGCCTCCCATTGGGGAGGGCAAACTCCAGGAATTGAAAGTTGAAGGACTTAGCTACCGCTATCCCGACGCTGAGCATGGTATTCGTGACATCAACTTCTCGCTAACACGGGGATCGTTCACGGTCATTACTGGCGAGATTGGCTCGGGCAAGACGACCCTCTTGCAGGTATTGCTGGGTCTATTGCCGAAAGAGGCAGGCGATATCTATTGGAACGCGACACGCGTGGAGCAGCCAGGGGCCTTCTTCGTACCTCCACACAGCGCCTATACCTCACAGGTGCCGCACATGTTTAGCGATAGTCTACGTGAAAATATCCTGCTTGGTATGGAGGATAGTGAGGCGAACCTGAAGCAAGCACTTGAGCTGGCGGTACTGGAACCTGATATTGCGGAGATGGCCGAGGGCCTGGATACCGTGATCGGTCCGAGAGGCGTGCGTCTCTCGGGGGGCCAGATCCAGCGCTCCGCCGCGGCACGTATGTTTGTGCGTCCCGCCGAACTCCTGGTGGTGGACGATCTCTCCAGCGCGCTGGACATTGAGACCGAGGCTCTCCTCTGGGAGCGCATCTTCGCGCAACGAGAGAAGACGGTCCTGGCGGTCTCTCACCGGCGCTCCGTCCTGCGCCGCGCCGACCATATTCTCGTCCTCAAGGATGGCCAACTCGAGGCCGAAGGCACACTCGAGCACCTCCTGGCGACCAGCACGGAGATGCAGCGCCTCTGGCAGGGCGAGTACAGCCCTCTGGAAACCACCTTCTAGAGCAGAGGAAAATAGAGAGGAGTAAGGGTGTCAGTAAAGGGCACTCGCGCCCTGCAACCTTACTCCTCTATTAAAAAAAGAAACGTCGATCATGCGTCATAGTCATATGATCGACGTTTCTTTTGTATCGCTCTTAGCGATGCGAGAGTTGCTCGGGAGCGACAACGACCTGCTTGACGCTGCCCTCAACCTTGACACGGATGACCACGCCATCTGCCTCCTGGCGAATAACCACGGCGGGGGCGGGAACATTTTTCTGGCCCTGACGATAGTGCCACATAACCAGGTCGTGCTCACAGAACTTCTCAAGCGTAGGCATATACAATTTCTCCTTTATTTTCACAAGTTTTGTACTTGTTGACTATCTCTGTTGCTTTGCTCTCTGATCTTATTCCGAAACCCAACCCCCATTCGGGGGCACGCGCCACTGGCGTGTCTAGCGCTTCCCCCATTCGGGACAGGCGCGCTCAGGGTGTTCGGAGAAGAAGTATGCAGACATGTACCTCTATCTGAAGAATGAAATGAAAGAGATAATAGGGCTGCACCATGTCTCATATATAAGAACACTAAACTGACTGCTTCCATGCCTGAAGGGGGTAGCATTTCCTATGTGGTCTTCACGAAATAGCTCTTGCGATCCTCACTAATTTAGAATATCGACCACAAATTATATCTCTAAAATCACCCTTCTTTGGAGTGACTTGCCCCTTCGTCAAGGTCCTGTAAACAGGCGTATTATACTCCTCCCCCAGCACGTGACAAGAGAGAAAGTACCTTTGTACCAGGTGCCTTCAACCGCCTGCCTAAGCGGCCTCCTATTCATATTCCGTTACACAACCTTGAGAAAGAAGAAGGCTAGAATTATGAATACCGAATTTTAATAAGATAGCTCTAACACATTTTAAGAAAAAAGTGATATAGTGTAATTCACCGTTCCTCCCCAATTTATATAAATTTACACATGGCGGCACACGCACATACTATTTGTTAAGGATGAGCTTATAGTAAAGGAGTACTCTACCTTGAGCAGCGTCGCTACCTCATTAAACAGGAATCAACGTAACACCTTTATCGCGAGCTTTCTCGGTTGGACCCTTGATGCCTTTGATTTCTTCCTCGTCTCATTGACTGCGACCGAGATTGCCAAAGAGTTTCACCTTGGGGTTACCGCCATCCTGCTGACCGTGACCCTAACTCTGGCGATGCGCCCGCTGGGCGCCCTCATCTTTGGTTTACTGGCTGAACGTTTTGGACGTCGCACTCCGCTTATGATCGATATCCTGCTCTATTCAGCCCTGGAACTCCTCACGGCCTTCTCTCCCAACTATATTACGTTCCTTGTCTTGCGCATTCTCTTTGGCATCGGTATGGGCGGAGAATGGGGTCTCGGCTCCTCGCTGGCTATGGAGTCGCTGCCAACACGCTCACGCGGCCTCTACTCTGGTATTCTCCAGCAAGGCTATGCCTTTGGCTATCTGCTGGCGGCCCTTGCCTATGGGATACTCTTTCCCATTATTGGCTGGCGCGGCCTCTTTATTGTGGGCGCGTTGCCCGCCCTCCTGGTAGTCTATATTCGCCTGAGCGTCACCGAATCCGAGGTCTGGGCACAACGCCAGGAGTCACTACGCTCGCGTGGCATCGGGATGTGGCAAAGCATCTGGAAGGCCATTAAGAGCCATGGGCTCGTCTTCTTGTATGTCATTTTCCTGATGACGGCCTTTAATAGTCTCTCTCATGGCACTCAGGATAACTTGCCAACTTTCTTGAAGGCTCAACTACATTTCAGTCCTGGACAGGCCTCCACTATTACGATTATCTCGAATATTGGGGCGATTATTGGAGGCACGCTGTTTGGGGCCTTCTCTCAGTCCTGGGGTCGCAGGCGCGCCATTATCATCGCTAGTATCCTGGGCATCATTATGATCCCGCTCTGGACAGGCCTGATTCAGATACCGCTAGTGGGAACAGCCGTTTCACTGTCAATTGGCGCCTTCTTGCTACAGTTTATGGTCCAGGGTGCCTGGGGTATTATCCCTGCTCACCTGAATGAGCTCTCGCCCACGGATGTACGTGGTACCTTCCCGGGCTTTGCCTACCAGCTCGGCAATCTCTTCGCCTCCTGGATCGTCTTCATCGAGGGCGTTACGGCCAATGCCTTGGGAACGGAGAAGCTCCCCAACTATCAACTAGCGCTGGCTTACTTCTCATTAGGCGCCTTCCTGGCGGTCATCATCTTTACTGCCGTAGGTCGCGAGGCCCGCGAGGCAGATTTCTTGCGTCACGACGACGAGACGGAGCGCGTAGAACTCGCGGAAACAGGGGAAACCTCTCCCGCCTGACATCCGGTACATAATTCATTCCGAATACAAACGGGCAGGTGGTCAATATCGGCCACCTGCCTGCTTTCATTTTAGTGCATTGTGTTGCAATGTATCACAAAGTCTTAACAAGGATGAAAAACTTACGCCTCTTGTTATCTTTATCGATTTTATACGCTTTTACACCATTGACGCCTTTCCACACATCTATGTTATAGTAGTACAGGCAAGCTCATGTATTCAAATATGTTGGTAAACAATTTAAAATGTAGCTAGATGAAATGGTGTGTGAATATGCTTCAGAATAACCAGCGTACCTTTTTCCCCCAAAAGCCTGAGTTTATGTTACCACCAATAGATTCTTTCACACCGAAAAGTCTCTATAACAACTTTGGCAGAGCAGATTCGGGTGTAGTGAGAGACATGCCTGCTTTGTCAAACTCTTCTGCCGCCACCACAGATACCGCCTTGCCACTCTCGCCTTCTCTCCTGCAGATCATCGAAACGCTGACCGATCCGCTGGCGGTCTTCAATGAGGAGGGCTTTCTCCTCTGGGCCAATATGGCTTTTCATGATCTCTTTTTGATTGAACATCATCCGCGTTTCCTCGCCCTCTCGCACGAAGAACGTTTCGCACTTCTGCAAGTTCGCTCTGTGGAGGGGCAGCACCTGCTGATAGAGCAGACGCCGCTGGCGCGTATCTTCGCGGGCGAGTCCCTGACGGGTGAGAGCACGCTCGACATCTTCATTCATTCGCTGGATGGTCAGGACCGCCTCCTTAATGTGAGTGGCACTCCCATTTACGACGAACAGAGGTGTATTCGCTGGGCCGTCCTCGTCTATCGCGATGTGACTCGGCAGCGCGCGCTTGAGCGCCAGATCTATGATCGCCTCAATATGTTTCTGGAGCTTGCGCATGTCATTGCGCTAGAAGCAACCAAGAGGCCTGATACCAATCAGCTTAGACAACAACGTGAGAGCTTGAAGCAAATCACCGCTCTACAATGTCAACTCTTCCACACCACACGTGCAAGCATTCTCCTTCTAGATGCCAACATGACCGTCATGGATCTACTCTGTCTGGGGTTGGATGAGCCAGAGGAGCAACGCCTGGCGCATCGGTTCATGGGGAAATCACTGGAAGGCATGCCTCTGCTGGTACATCTCCAGCAAGAGGAAACGTCTCTCTTCCAGACATCACAGCTTCCCACTCCGCTGCAAGACCTGGCTCCAGGTATGGAGCAAACCCTTCTCTTACCGCTCCTGATAGGATCGCGCCTCTTTGGTATTATTGCGCTCCACAGCCCCACGCGCGAAGACTTTCAGGGACAGGAAGATGTAGAGGTCGCCCTGGCAGTCAGCCATGTGATGACCTTGATTGTCGAACGCATGCAGCGAGGCAACTAATTCTCGCGCCTGCGGCACTCGCTATGTTATATGATATAGCTTGCCCGGGCGGGCATCTCGGGGCAATCGCAAATATAATAACGGGTAGGCGATGTGGTAGGCGCGAGGCGATATGCAGAAGATGCATATCGCATTATTTAGCTGCTAATAGGGAAAGGCAAAGAAAGCATATGAGAGAGTATCCAGAGTGGCTCTCGGCCACGCTAGCATCTGACGCGAGCGAAGGAAAGGGCGTCCTTCCCAACTATATTCTTCCGCTGTTACCGGGTTCACGCGTCGTTGGCCCAGCCTATGTCGCGCTGATGAGCCAGGATGATAACCTGGCCATTCGCAAAGTGCTGGAAGCACCACCTGAGCCGGGAACGGTGCTAGTCGTCGCGGGTGGGCATGCCTCGCGGACAGCGACTGTGGGTGACCTGCTCGCCCTCGAAATGCAGAATGCAGGACTCGCGGGCCTGATTACGGATGGCCTGGTCCGTGATTCCAGGGAGATTAAAGCACTTGAAGTATTCCGCGTCTGGTGTCGTGGGGTGACCCCTACTGCCTCACGTAAGGACGGTCCGGCAGTCGTGGGTGGGCGCATCACCTTTGAAGAGACTATCGTCCGTGATGGCGATCTGATCATCGCGGATGATGATGGAGTCGTCATCTGGCCCCATGAGCAGATCGAAACACTGCTTACCCGCGCTGAAGCCAGGCTCCAGCAAGATAACGAACGCCTCGCCAGGCTACGAGCGCAACAGCGCTAAGGGTGTCTTACCATGATCATACATGTGGTGTGGTGGGTTGAGTTGCCTGCGGCAACTCAACCCACCACACCACATGTATTTTTACCCGAATTCGGGAGCTTCGTTGGAGGCCTTGACCTCTGCCTGGAAGACTGAGGGGAGCACAGGATCTTCGTCTTTCAAGATACCCTGATACGCGGACTGGATCAGGCTCCAGACCCGCTCAGGTTTGATGGGCATATCGATGTTCTGAATACCTAGCGGTTCCAGGGCATCCAGAACGGCGTTGACGACCGCCGGGGGCGCGCCAATGGTGCCTCCTTCTCCAACACCCTTCACGCCCAGGGGATTGCGGGGCGAAGGCGTCTCGACAAAGGCGGCTTGTATCTCGGGTATGCCCCGCGCGAAGGGCATGGCATAGTCCATGAAGGTACTGGTAAGGAACTGTCCCTCCTGGTCATAGAGCGTCTCCTCGTAGAGGGCCTGGCCAATTCCCTGGGCAACGCCGCCATGAACCTGAGCCTCGGCCAGGAATTCGTTGAGCACGCGCCCACAGTCGTCGACCGCGACATATGCCTCCAGCTTTACCTCGCCCGTCTCAGTATCGATCTCGACGACCGCCAGGTGCGCGCCCGAGGAGAAGGTCGACTCAGGCGAGACAAAGTCACGCCAGGCAGCCAGGCCCTCGATAGGAACGCCATTTACAGGATTAGGGGCATCATGCTCAATCAGCTCAGGCTGCGCCTCAACCATCCTTGCCAGTTCACCCAGACGCAACACGCGCGCCGGGACGCCCTGCACCATCACCTGTCCATCTTCCAGCACCAGGTCCTGTGGAGAAACCTCCAGCGTCCGCGCCGCCACCTGCAAGGCCTTCTCACGCACAGCCTGAGCAGCGAGCAGCACCGCCGAGCCAGAGGTCTGAGTGGTGCGACTACCAAAGGTGCCAATGCCAAAGGCCGGCAGAGAGGCGTCGTTCATCTGAACTTCAACGTGCGACATAGGCACATTCAGCTCTTTCGCCACGATCTGGGCAAAGGCAGTGAAGTGTCCCTGGCCATTGGAAGCCACGCCGCTCTGCACCAGGATAGTGCCATCAGACCGAATGCGTACTGTGGCAGCCTCCTGGGGAATACCAGGCCTGATCGGCCCCATGCTCCCGCCAGAGTTTTCGATGAAGGTTGCCAGCCCGATGCCTAATAGGTGCTTGCTCTCACCCTGGGAGCGCTGCTCGCGCTGCTTCGTACGCCAACCAGTATAGTCTGCGAGGGTCAGCAAGCGCTCCAGGCCAGCCTGGTAGTTGCCGCTCTCATAGCTCATGCCCATGACTGTCCGATGAGGAAAGTCGTTCGCGGCGATAAAGTTCCGCTGTCGCACCTCGGCGGGATCGAACTTTAAGATATGTGCGATGCGATCCAGTGTGCGTTCCAGGATATATGCCGCCTCTGGTCGGCCCGCGCCTCGGTAGGGCGCGGTCGCAACCTTATTAGTGTAGACGCCAACCATCTGTACATCAATAGCCTGTACCTGGTAGGGGCCACTCAGCAGATAGGCCGTGCCATGCGGAACCATAGCGGTAATCGCGGCGAGAAAAGCCCCCAGGTCTGCTACCGTATGCACACGTAATCCAAGCAAGCGACCATCGCCTTGGAAGGCTGCTTCGATATAATTGATCTGCCCTCGTCCCTGCGTCTGCGCCTGCAAATTCTCGCTGCGGCTCTCGATCCATTTCACTGGCCGTCCATACCTGACGGCGAGCGCGGCAGCAACCAGCTCCTCGCCCACAAAACCCGCCTTGGAGCCAAAGCCCCCACCCACCTCGGCATTATACACATGAATCTTCTCGCGAGCGATGTGCAGGAAATGCGCCAGGGTATCTCTGGCGCGGTAGATGGACTGTGAAGATAACCAGGCTGTTAGCTCGCCCGTTGCGGGATCAAAGTCAAATAGGCATCCACGTGGCTCAAGCGAGCTAGGGGCGATACGCTGGTTCACAACGCGAAAGCGCGTTGTATGCTCAGCCTGGGCAAAGGCGGCCTCGATATCACCCCCGCTAGCATGCGTCTGCACGGCGATGTTTGAGCCAAATTCTTCATAGAGCAGGGGAGCACCAGGCGCGAGTGCCTCCTCGGGATCGCTTACGGCTGGCAGGGGTTCATAGCTGATATCGACCAGGTCGCGCGCATCGGCTGCAAGGGCTGGACTCTCTGCGAGCACGACCGCCACGGGATCACCTACATAGCGTACTCGTTGCAGAGCCATGGGACGCCGCTGCGGCTTCTTCAGGCCTGGCATAGGCGCGGGTTCGAGGATGGGCATATCACTCACCAGCTCCTCACCCGTAAATGCTCCCACGACTCCCGGTAGCGCTCGCGCCGCCTCCACATCGATCTGCCCAAGCATAGCGTGGGCATAGATGCTGCGCACAACCGCCATATGCAGGGACGCCGGTCGCCCCTCCGGTAGGCGTATATCATCGACGTAATGGGCGCGCCCGGTAATAAGCGCGAGGTCTTCTCTACGCAGTCCATCTGCTGCAAGCATATCCTGTTTTCCCATAAGAAAGACAACCTTCTCTTTGGCTCACTAACAGGTACATTCGTTCATCTAACATACTAGATGATCTTTCCTCTCCCATTATGTACGATGCGCATTCCAACGGCAACCAGGTAACCACGGTGCTCTGTAGAGCCTGTAAAGAATATTCCCCAAAACGCATTAATCCGCTAAGCACACCCAACTTTCAAGGTTGATTTTGCTACCCTGGCAGCTTAATTTTTTCCTCCTCCTGGAAAGCTTTGAGGATTTCATCGATCCTACGACATCGCTCTTGAAATGTCCCATTGAGGAGTTCATATGGAAGAGATGTCTCCTCAAAGAAATGGATAAAAGCGTCATGGAATTGCTGTCTTGTATCGAGATCTTCCTGCCGAATACCATCTATCACATAGTCTACACCAACTGGATCGAGTAAAAGCAGTTTGGAGTAGGTAGAGGACCACGTTTGTACTCTCTCAAAGAGCTTGTTTGCGCCCAGTTTATCACCGCAGGCTCTTACATAGACGACTGCGTCAAGCACAGACCTGTCGCAGAAGAGAAGATGTGCTCCAGTTGCATACGCCTCCTGCTCGTTTCTGAGGGCGAGAAGCTGAATTTTTCCTTGTGTCTCAACAGAGAATCGATCAGAGGTCGCATGATTTGCGAAAAACATTCTTGCCGCTTCCGCAACGAATGCCACTCCTGGATCATTTTTGAATGTCTCTCTGTACCGTTCTAGTAACGTTGTTTTGCCCACACAACTTGTGCCAATAAAGGCAATTTTCATCTGGCGCTTTCTTCCTGACATCTCGTACTGCAGCCTCCATTAGCGACGAAAATAAGAAGAGGCTTTACAGAAAAAAACACTCTCGCGTCTCCTCATTTGCCTCCACCACAAAATTGGCCTCCCGCATCTGTGAGAGTCCCCAGCGCTGTTCGCCCAGCGAGACAAAATGGTAGCGCTTCTCAAACTCCTCGGGTAGTTTTCCACGCTCAACGACATCACGCACACGAGAACGCGCACGCCGGACCTCTGTCTCGGCTTGAATATACAGCGACACAAACGAATCCGTCAGTTCACGAAATAAGGGCTCAAAACGGATCGCGTACAACCCCTCGACAATCAGAGGCTGCTCCAGGCCCAGGCTCATCTCCTGCTCGCCCACCTTGCGGTTCTCCACGAAACTGTAGTGAGGAATCTTTGCATGGCCTGTGCGCAGCAGCTCGCATATATCCTGCTGCATACGCTCTACGTTATAAGCCTCTGGACTCTCCCACTGCGGCACCAGCCCATACTTTTCATCGTACTCTCTCACCACCTGCTCCTCATCCACGTAATAGTGATCCATCGAGAGCAGGGCCGCGCCCAGATAGCGCGCCAGGGCCAGGGAGAAGGTAGTCTTGCCCGAGGCAGCAGGACCAGCAACCAGATACAAACGTTTCGCAGGTAGTTCCGCCACTCGCGATAGCAGTGTTGGCATAGACAACATATACAGCTCCTTTGCTTACATAGAGGCATAGCATAATCTTTTATTTAGACAAACTCATAGCCAGGGATCAAGATCGCACCCGGAAAATTTCAGCTCCAAACAAATATAACATTCTAGGGCATGTATTTGCATTTGTCTATACGAATTATGTGGAATGCAGGAACTTGACACGGCAAAAATAGGGGTATATACTCCTATCCATGGAAAAGGAAAGACATGAACTCGATACAACGGCCTTGAAGGCGTTCGCAGAAGCGTGTGCTTGTTCACAGGTGCGCAAGGCTGCACGTGTGATTACACAATTCTATGATCGGTGCTTGCAACCGACCGGATTACGCATGACTCAACATACCGTGTTGGTGGTGATTGCACTCTCAGAACAAGAAACGGTGATGCACCTGGCTGAGAAATTAGCTATGGATCGAAGTGCGCTTGCCCGTGCGTTGAAGCCGCTTGAAAGCCAGGGCCTGGTGACCGTTGAAGCGGGGAGTGATCGACGGACGCGAGTGGTACGCCTGACTGAGCAGGGGCGCCAGGCGCTGATAGAGGCTCATCCCTATTGGCTGCAGGCGCAAAAGCAGGTGATGGCCCACTTCGGCGAGCAGCAGACGCAAGCCCTGCTTGCTGAACTGAAAAAAGTTGAAGTGTTGGAGCTATTGCTCTAGTTTTTGCCAAAAAGGGGTATATGCACCCTTTAAAAAAGGCGAAGATGCCTGCGCTTGCTGACTGGTGTGCTCATCCTGGTTCTGGAGACAGGAACCCACGATGATATACGCTGGTGACAGCATACAGATCTATGATCCTGTTCTCAACGGTTCGAAATTTTAGGAGAAAGCGAGCCTATTGTATCGATTTTTCTTTTTTTCTGATAGGGGCATATGTCCCTTTTTGTGAAGCACTGAGGTCATTTCAGTCCTATTCCAAGTCTTCAGGACGTGTTCTGACATCTGGAGGGGTGGAAATACATTCTCTCGATGAGAGGTCAAAAAATACAAAGAGCAAAATGGAGCAGAGAACCATGACACAGACATTGAGTGGGAAGGTGGCATTGGTCACCGGCGGATCACGTGGCATTGGAGCAGCAACAGCGCGTGCCCTTGCTGAGCAGGGAGCCGATGTTGCCATTAGCTATACCAGCGCGTCCTCGGCCACGAAGGCGGAGACTCTTCTTCGTCAACTCAAGGAGCTGGGAGTGAATGCTATCGCTTTTCGAGCAGATCAGGCTGATCCCGTTCAGGTTACAGGCTTGATCGATCAAGTTGTTGCGTATTTTGGACACCTTGATATCCTGGTCAATAACGCCGGGATCCTGGCTTTTGGGGAGATAACCGATCCACAGAGGGATGAGGCCACCTTTGAACGGTTGATGGCGGTCAACCTTGCCAGCGTGGCAACGGGAGTGCGTGCTGCGGCGCGCGTGATGGGTGAGGGAGGACGGATCATCTCGGTGAGTTCCTGGTTTGCCTCTCGGACGGGAATACCGGGTATTGCGGATTATAGCGCAACGAAGGCGGCCATTGCCGGGTACACCCGAGGGTGGGCACGAGACCTTGGACCCAAGGGGATCACCGTCAATGTGGTCCAACCGGGAGCCATAGACACGGATATGAACCCGGCAGATGGCCCGTTCTCCCCCGGAATTGTCTCAACCATCGCCCTTGGTCGTTACGGTCGGCCTGAGGAGATTGCGGCGGCAATCGTCTTTCTCGCTGGTCCTTCAGCTTCCTACATTACTGGCACATCCCTGACTGTCGATGGGGGGTTGCTGGCGTAGGTAAGACGGCAAAGTTGCTAGTACGATACCCAGTCATCACGTCGTCAGCTCTAGAATTGACGACGTGATGGCCCCCGATACGGTTGGCAATCACCAGACCCCATGAAGAACATCCTGACTTTCCTATGGAGAACACGAGTGCAAAGTAGGCTGCGTACTCCGTTGACGGGGATCAAAGGCAATCTGCAGTTACCGCAGCGCCACTTAGAGCGGTTGAAGCGCAATCTGGAGCAACAGCCCTAGTGCATTAATGAGCACCTTGACGCAACGGGCTTTAGCCCGCTGCAAACTGTGCCGTTTCAACGGCGGCAGTGAGGCGTGTCCCGGCTTTAGCCCTTGCATAGCACAATATAGAACGTATGTTTGACACCTCCAACGTATTGGAGTTTACTCTATAAGAGACACAATCTATTTTTTGAGAGAAACAGACGAAACATGGCAAAAGCCACGAAAACCATCAGGCAAGCGTTGCAGTATCCACCCCAGTTCGCCCACGCCTTTACAGAGCATCAGGCGCTCTACAACCGTATCGTGGCCTTTTACTTTGAGGTCATCCAGGCCCATGAAGGCATCCTCTCTCTCAAGAACAAGGAGGCCCTCACCGCCCTGGAGCATCTCACCCATGCGACGGAGAAGAACCCCCATCCCCTTGTGCCCCTCTCCGATCTCGCTCCAGATCTCCCGCGATGTTCCGCCGCGCCGCCATCAATGCGGCCCTTGGCTCCGCTCGCGCCTTTTTCTCCTCGCTCAACACATGGCGCGTTCGCAAAGAGAAACACGAGGCCAAACCATGCAAAAAGGGCAAGAAGAAGCTGCCGTTCAGAGAGCGGCCACCGGTCCCGCCGCGCACCTGGAACCGATCCGCGCCCTTCTATGCGGGCTTGTGGGAAGAACGCACAGGCCACTCCATCATGCTCAAAGTGTGGACTGGCTCGTGCTGGTCCTGGCTCAAAATAGGGACGCTTCCTCGCGATCTTCCCCAGGGATATGCCCTTGCAAGCCCGTCCCTGGTTTGCAAGGGCAACCGCTGGTGGTTGCATACTCCCATCGAGAAAGCGTTGGAGACCCCCACCAAGGTGGTTGAACAGATCGCCTTCAAACAAACCTGTCTCTGCGCGGTCGATGTGAACCTCGACCAGCATCTCGCCGTGTGCACCGTTCAGACCGTCGAAGGCACCATCCTGGCCACTTCCTTCATTGGAAATGGCACAGCGATAGCGGGCTTTAGGAAGCGATTGCTCGGACGGATTGCACGCAACCGATCTCAGACGGGCATCATTGCCCAAGGGGAACAGGACAATGTGGCTCTCTGGCGCAAGATCAGGCACCTTGATGAGCACATCGAGCACCAGGTGAGCGCCCGCATTATCCAGTTCGCCATCGAGCAGCAAGCAAGCATCCTGGTCTTCGAGCATCTGGGCAACCTGCGCCCGGAAAAAGGGAGGTATTCGCGCCGCAGCAACCTCAAACGCGCCTACTGGATGAAAGGGCGCATCTTCAAGTATGCAAAGTACAAGGCGTGGAACGCCGGGGGAATCATCACCTGCCGCGTCAATCCGCGCCATACGAGTCGGCAATGCCATCGCTGTCACGCGCCCGTCATTCGCTACAATGAGGGCGAGCCGGTTGAGGGATACACACCCGGCGCGGCGCTTTGCCTGTGCCCACAATGCCAGATGCGCGACCATGCCGACCGCAATGCCAGTCTGAGAATCGGGCAGCGCTTGATCGAGCGCGACCAAGAACCGTTGAAAGAAAAGCCACATGCTCGTTCGCGACGTGCGACGAGGGGGTCGAAAGACCCAGGTGTTGGGATCTCCCAGGATGCCGAAGGCGAAGGGCAACCATCTATTGCTCAAGCCAGGCAAGGAGATCACACCAACGGGCCTGGCACCGCCCAGGGGGGATTGCGCCGGATGGGTATGCTCCCCTCAGATATGGCGACCACACTACGCCTCCATTTTGAGTAGTCCCTACGGGATATGTCTCACAGAAGCGATTACGGAGCCGTGTCAGAAGCTGCTGGGATTTAGCCCATGCGGAGTGTCACAACATCTCACAGTGGCAACAACGAAATGCACGAAGCTAAGCTTCGAGGCAAAAATCGTCAGTGTTGAGATTCTGGCCTGTATTTTGTCACAAATGCCAACCCTGTTCTGTCTAGTGTGCAACAAATCGCTATATTGAATAGTTGCAAAAGGAGCACACATATATGGAGTCGAATGTTGAAACGCAGACAAAACAAGCTGATGTCATTATCGTTGGTGGCGGGCTTGCCGGATTGACCGCGGCGTGCTACCTGGCACGGGCTGGCATTGACGTGATGGTATTTGAGAAGTCAGCGAGACTGGGCGGACGGGCGACCACCCAGATGCATGACGGATATTCGTTTAACCTGGGCATCCATGCTCTGTACTCGGGTGGAGAGGCCTCGGAGGTGCTGGGAGAACTGGGCATTCCCCATAGCGGCCATAGACCAGGAGAGGTGCACGTGCTGCGCGCGGGCAAGCTGCACATCGCTCCGCTTGATACGCTAACGCTGCTGCGAACCGATGCTTTGAGCTTTGCTGACAAACTGGAACTCATGGGCATCTTTGCCAGGATAGCTGGCCAGAAGCCGGAGGAGTGGCGGACAATAAGCGTGCATGAATGGCTGGAGCGCAATACGAGGCGCCCACAAGTGCGCGAGTTCATGGCAGCAAACGCCTGCACCGGCGTCTATAGCTCGGCACTTGATCTGGTGAGCGCGGATGTGCTGATCAAAAGGACGCAGATCTTGCTCAAGAATCCGATATTGTATATTGACGGCGGCTGGCAAACGCTGGTGGATAAACTGCGCACGGCGGCGGCGCAGGCAGGAGCACGCATTGTAAGTGGGTGCCGCATCGAGGCTGTAGAGCGGGTAGAGGACCGGGTAGTGGGTGTGCGCTTGCACAGTGATGAGATCGTGCGTGCCTCGGCAGTTATCGTCGCGACCAGCCCCCGCGACGCGGTAAAGCTGGTGGACGGCGGGAATTATCAGCCATTACGCGAGATTGTCGAGCCCCTTGTTCCAGCACGGGTGGCCTGCCTGGATGTCGCTTTGAGTCGCCTGCCAGATCCGCGCTACACAGTTGTGCAGGACCTGGAGCGTCCACGCTTTATGTCGATACAATCCGTCTACGCACGGATCGCGCCCCAGGGAGGAGCGCTGATCCATACGTTCAAGCAGCTCGACCCCCTGCACCTGGGCGACCCGCGCGAAGATGAGCGGGACCTGGAGAACCTGCTGGATACCGTGCAGCCGGGATGGCGTGATGTGCTGGTCAAGCGTATGTACCTGCCGCACATCGAGGCGATCGGCATGCTTCCCACAGCCCAGAACGGCGGCTATGCCGGGCGACCAGGTTCACGCGTACCGAGCCTGAGCAATCTCTATCTGATTGGCGATTGGATCGGTGAGGGCTTCCTAGCTGATCCCAGTTTCGGTAGTGCCCGCCAGGTTGCGCAATTGTTGCTACGCGAGGCAGCAGCGCCAGTTGTTAACTGAAGTGATAGGAGGTAAAATAGGGTAAAAGCTTAGAGGTCAGATAGAGCCGTGAACACATCTGAAACCACCACACAAATATTCGAGCAGTACCGGGTACTGCTCTTTTCCATTGCGTATCGTATGTTAGGCAGCGCTACGGATGCTGAAGATATTGTTCAGGAGGCGTTTTTGCGCTGGATGCAGGAGGCCAGAGAGGTACAATCTTCCAGAGCTTACCTCTCGACTATTGTGGTGCGGCTCTGCATCAACCAACTGCGCTCAGCCAGAGCGCAGCGCGAAGTATATGTTGGCCCGTGGCTGCCGGAGCCAATCGCCACGGACCTCCGGCCAGAGCTGGTTGATACAACCGTTCTGGCCGAATCGCTCTCGTTCGCTTTTCTGATCATGTTGGAGAAGCTTGGGCCGCTGGAACGAGCGGCGTTCTTGCTGCACGAAGTCTTCGAATATCCATATAGCGAAATTGCCGTTATTGTAGGGAAAAGCGAAGCCAACTGCCGCCAGATCTTTCACCGCGCCCAGCAGCACCTGGGAGAGCGCAGCCCGCGCTTCAACGTTTCCCCTGAGCAGCAGGAACGCATTACCGATCAGTTCATGCGTGCCAGCAACGGCGGCGACATGCAGGGATTGCTAAGCCTTCTGACCGAAGACATTGTCTTCACCGGCGATAGCGGCGGCAAAGTTCGCCTTGGACACAGAGTTCGCGGACGCGACAAGGTGGCACGCGGCTCTATTGCCGGTCTACGCCCGCTGCTATCGATCATGCAGTCGCGCAGAGAAGAGGTCAATGGCCAGCCCGCCATCGTTGGCTATGTAGATGGCCGTCCCTACGGCGTCCTGCTGCTCGATATTGAAGGCGAGCGCATTCGGAATATCTACATCGTGGCCAACCCTGATAAATTACGCTGGTTACAAAACAAAACACGGTAATCGCCCATCGCGCTGTCGCTACACATCTTCCTTTGATGCTGCAAGCTGGGGCTCCCGGACTGAGCCCCAGCAAAACCTTCAGCTTTAAGTGATAGGATTGCATTGTCAGGTTGATATGCTCTCTGTCGACCTACTCCCTAAGATACTTCATCCCCTTATTGTGCAAATCCGTTCCGTTGTTCCCCAGAAGCCTGTATTCTTCCGTTAAAAATACACCAAAGGGCCTCTTGAAAATGCATTAGGTCGTGAGCCGGAAATGACTCAGATCGATCGAGACCAGCAGCAGATCGCGAATCGGTTTCAGACCTGGCCCACGCACGTACGCACGGCGCCTGGCCGGAAAGCGGAGCCCCTCGACCTCCACAATGTCGGAGACGTATTGCGCCGTCGGAAAACCACCTGCCACATCAACGTGGTAGTCGTGCCGACGCAGAAGGAAATCGTCGCCGAAGTAGAAGTCCTGTTCTTTGCTATGGCTGGCGATCGCGTCCGGAAACCGCGCACGCAACCCGCGCCAGAGCTCCCCACCTTCTTGCCAGGGCGCGATTTCAGCGACCTCGAAGCCGGGCATAGCCAGAAGGAATGGCGTCGTGAGGTAGGTCCACATTGCATAGCCGTTGAAGTAGGCACGCTGAAGCGGATCCCATGGCGTGTTCATCGCGTGGCCGACGAAAGAGGCCCTTGGATCGAGGCGCTCGCTGACAACGGCACCCATGGTGGTTTCGATCGCGATCCGATCGGGCGTGAAAGCGGTGTGCCAGTCCGGCTGGCCGAACGGGCTGACGGACGCAGTTTCCTCGTGAAGCGTGACCGTCTCCTCACGAGGATTGGGATCCTGCTCGATACCCTTCATCGGCCACAAGCCCCCGCCGGTGACGATGGTAGCGGTTACCCCCTTGAATGTGTTCCAGCGATCAAGGCCGCCATGTGCGGCAATGGCACGTGCGAGAAGGTCGTGCATGTGTTCCTCCTAGAATCGATAGAAAAAATACTCTCTTCTCACGATATCAATAGGTTGTTAGATAAGCAACATGAAACATTGCATTATGTAGATTAATCAATCCAAATTGCTCGACGATTTCTTGCAATTCTTGTATGGTAGTCATCTGTTCTCTCTCCTTTGCCCAGTCATATTGAGCCTCTCCTATAGTAATCAATCCCATATGATTTCTCCTTCTGAGGAAACGGACAGCCGCGGCTCTTGTTCCTGGGTAGGCGTGGTGATCCCTTTTTTGCGTGCCTGGGCGCGCACGAGAAAGACCAGGATCGCCGCCCCGCAGCAGAGGAGGAGGCAGACAAGCGCAATCAGTTTAAAGCCCTGAACAATACTGCTTTCGAGCACCAGGCGACTCGCGCCCTGACCGAGGACACGAAACTGAGCAGCGGCTGTCCGGCTGGCGACAAGAGACGCGGGAATGGTGGCATTGACATGAAAGAGATAGACCTGGCTCAGGACCGCAACCCCGAAGGCTGTGCCGATATTGCGAGCCATTCCGATCGTGCCGGATGCCAGCCCTGACAACTTCTTGGGAACGGCACTCATAACGGTGAGGGTAGCACATGACGAAAACACAGGAATTGCCAGACCACGCATGAGAAACGCTGGCAGCAATCCATTCACATAGGTGCTCTGGAGCGAGAGCGCCACCATCACAAAGAGAAAACTGAGCCCATTCAGCAGTAACGCCAGGATCAGGAAGACATCTAACCAGGCTTTGGCTCGCTGCGCGAGGATTCCGGCCAGCGGGGTGAGTACGACAATCAGGCCCGTCGCGGGTAAAAAAGCTAGACCACCTTGCAGCGGAGAGAATCTCCAGGTATTTTGCAGGAACAGGCTCCAATAGGGTTGCGATCCAAAGAGCGCGGCTGAGAAGAAGAAGAAACTCAAACATCCCATGACAAACGGGACGTTGCGAAACAACGCCAGGTCAATGAGCGGCCAGCGGACCCGCCGTTCGGTGACGACGAAGAGCACCAACAGAACGACCTCGAGCAGGCCACTTCCTATGACCACCCTGATTGTCCACCCCTCATCAGCTGCCTGCGTCAAGCCAAAGAGCAGGAAGAGCAGGCCGCTGGAGAGGAGTAACAGGCCGAGCCAGTCCACGGGTATTCTCTCGCCTACCTCGCGTTCCTCTGGGACAAAGAGCACGGTCAGCATGAGGGCGAGGATGCCGAGAGGAATATTTACGAAGAAGATCCAGCGCCAGCTTTCCCCTTGCACCAGCAATCCGCCGAGGACTGGACCGGCAATCAGTCCCAGACCGGAGATGCCTCCATAGATGCCAATCGCCAGACCATGCTCATGCGGAGGAAAGGCACGGATAATGATCGAGAGCGTGCCGGGCGTCATGATCGCCGCGCCAATGCCCTGGATGACGCGAAAGGCAATCAAGGCTCCAATCGTCGATGCCAGGCCACAGGCCAGAGATGCTCCACTGAAAATCGCCAGTCCTGCCAAATAGACCGCTTTCTGCCCCCACAGATCGCCGATGCGACCGATCCCCATCGGCAGCACGCCAATCATGAGCACATAGCCGGAAATGGTCCAGGAGACAGTGCTCAGTGGGGTATGAAAATCCTGTCCGATGGTCGGCAGGGCCACATTGACAATAAAGAGATCGATATAGAGCATCAGCAGCCCAAAACAGGCGGCGAACAAGGTTAGCCATTTAGATGGGGGTCGTTGTTTCATAGAAGTCTCCAGATGTTTTTACGGAAAGCGCGAATTTGGCCTATTCCCAACTGTTCAGTATTTGACTGGAATCGGGAAGGATGACGATACCGCATTCGCGTCCTCCGGTCCCTACACGCTCATTGAACCCTCAAGCTGTGGTTTCAGGCCGCGTGAATTCAGCGGCATGGAGCTTCACGAAGTCGTGCACGCTTGTCGGCATCTCGCCGGTGAGCTTGAAAAAGTCGTCAGACATACGGTCGTAACGCCCCTGCGCATGGAGGTCGGCCATCACCCCGAGATGGTTGACGACATGAGGAGGCACCCCTGCCTCCCGAAGCGTATCGGTCCACTGAGGGAGCGGCACGTCGCGATAGCGGATCGTCCGGCCGAGTGCCTCGGAAAAGACACGCGCGTAGTGGTCGAGATCTGCTGACTCACATCCGGTCAGATTGTATACCTGACCGATGTGCGGGACCGGGTCGTCAAGAATGACGGATACAGCGCGCGCCACATCGACAGCTGAGATAGGCGAGGTCTTGCCGCTGCCCATCGGCAGCGCCAGCTCGTCGGCTTCCCGTACGCTCGCAGCGGCGAAGAGCAGGAAGAAGTTTTCGAGGAAGACCGTCGGTCGGACCGTGACGACTGGCAGTCCTGACCATGAGAGTGCCTGCTCCGCCAGCCAGTGCAGCTTTTGCTGCGAGCTGTCTGTGGTCTCAGTGATGCTCATCTGCGAGACCGTCATCTGCGACATGTTCACGAAAGCCTCGACGCCGTGGTGGCGCGCCACCGCAGCGGTGTTGACCGTGGCTTCCAGATACGCCGCAGAGACGGACATGCCGAAATAAATGCGCGCGCACCCTTCGATCGCGCGGTGCATCGAGGCGAGATCCGTCAGGTCGCCCTGTACAACCTCGGCACCGAGCCTGCGCAACACTTCGGCACGCTCATCCTCCCGCCGGACCAGGGCGCGTACCTTATGCCCCTTGGCGAGCAGCAATGCGGTGAGGTTGCGGCCGATAGCACCGAGATTGCCGGCCGCTCCAGTCACAAGGATCGGGCTGTCATGTGTAGATTTCATCGTCATACTCCTTACTTTGTAGTTGGGTCCAGATGGGTTGGGAGGCGTTTGGACTTCGGCGTATTCTCGGGCCTGATCGTCACCGGGCAGGACGCCTCTTGATGGATCCTCGATGTGGGCCGTATGTCTGATGTCTCCCCAACCATGCTGGATCCGGAGCGGCAGGTGGCCGGCTGGACAAACGGCGAGATTACAGGACCTCGATGGTTCTCTCCTCCTCGATAGTCGCGCGCAAGTCCCCAGCCTTCAGGTACGCGGTGCGCTCATGGACGGGCGACACGGGCGTCCGATCGATCAGCAGGCTGAGCAGTTCGGGGCGGCTGTAGTGACCGCGTGCGTCCATGAGTCTCTTACGGTAGTCGATGAGAGAGAAGTCAAGATCTGCAATCACTTCGCCTTCACCAGCTATGAGAGGCTCGCCGATGATCTGGCCTTCCGGGTTCACAATGGCCGTGAAGCAGCCGCCGGAAATCGGCTCGATCGCACACCCCGTATCCTTCATGATCTGGGCCTGCTGATCGGCATCGAGCCACGCCGTCGCGTTGACGACAAAGCAAGCGGATTCGAGGGCGTGCTGGCGGATGCTCACTTCCATCTTCTCCGCGAACCGCGGGCCGGCAAACGATCCGGGATACATCGCCGAGTGGATCTGCTCGCCATCGGCAATGAGCGCGTACCGCGCGAGTGGCTGGAAGTGCTCCCAGCAGGCGAGCTGTCCGATGCGCCCAACGGCGCTCTCGACGGCGCGCAGGCCCGAGCCGTCACCCTGGCCCCAGACTATCCGCTCATTATAGGTTGGCGTGATCTTGCGGCGGCGCTGGATCAGCGTCCCATCCGCGTTGAAGAGCAGCTGCGTATTGTAGATCGAGCCACCATCGCGCTCATTGACACCGATCGAGACGACCATGCGCGCCTCCTTCGCGGCCTCGCCGATCGCATGGGTCTCGGCAGACGGGATCGTGACCGACTCTTCAAGCAGACGCTGATGCTCCTTCCCCAACAGCATGTCGTACGGTGACTGTACGAAGGTGAAATAGGGGTAGTAGGGAATGACGGTCTCGGGGAAGGTCGCGAACTGGACGCCCTGTTTGCCCAGCTCACGGATCTTCTTCACGACCTTCTCGACGGTCCCCTTCCGGCTGTACAGCACGGGGCTGATCTGCACGGCGGCGGCTTTCACGATGGTGCTCATGGTATGTTCCTTTCAAGTTGACATGATGGCTTTGTTCTATTTTTTTGTTGTATATACAACATTATGGACTGCGTTTTTCACAAGGTGGATGTGACAGGGTTCGTTACACTGTGCGTTGTGTATACAACATTTACTGCACTGTACCTTGCATATACAACGCTTTGGGGGGCTTACTCCACGAGTTCGTCAAGCGGGATGCTGTCGGCCACGCCGACGATGGCAGTCACGCCTTCCTCGCCGAGCAACTGTTTGGCTTTCACCTGCGCTGCTCGCCACGCAGGTGCTGCCGAAACCAGTAATTCTTTGCCGGCCTGTGAGAGGACCAGTGGACGGCTTCGACCGCCTTGGTCAGAAACCATTTCCTCGACCCACCCCTCTGTCAGGAGAAGCGCGAGATTGCGTGTCAGGGTCGAGCGCTCCTGGTAGTTGGCACGTCCGATCTCAGCGCGACTTGCTCCTCCAAGCTTCGCAATGAGCACGAGCAATGAGAACTGCGGAGCATTGACGCCGTAAGGCCGAAGGGCCTGATCATACATATTGGTCATGATGCGCGATATGCGGCGCGTGCGTGTGAGCAGGCAATGGCGAGTGATCTCGCCAACCACGCCGGCATCAGCTGTCTCATTCTGGGTGCTCATCATCCTGGTCTCCATATAAAGTGTATACACAGACATACTGTCTGGTCCCTATTATAGTGTATATACAACATACTGTCTGGTCCCTATTATAGTGTATATACAACATACTGTCAAGACCTGGCAAGTGCTAAAACGGTTGCAGACTTTTCCCGCCAACTATGTTATACTCAAGCATAACATGGTAAAAGGATCGGCCAGTAAAGACATGCCTGTGATGCTACTTCTTAGCACAAACACATATATTCAACAGCAACAGAGCCAGCGCCTATACAGGTCTGGTTCTCTGGGCATGTCTTCTCCCACAGCTCCATAGAGCAACATAGCCGCTAACGGCTAAAACCAACGCCAGACCTGAGATATGAGGTCTGGCGTTTTTTTGTTCCCTTTTTCAGCCTCTTGCAAGGAGTATTCAGATGGATATCGTGACCTTCTTCCGCACACTCTTTATTGGTATCTCTATCGCCGCAGCGGTCGGCCCTATGAGCCTGCTCTGCATTCAGCGCACGTTAACACGTGGCTATCTCTATGGCCTGGTATCGGGCCTGGGCATCGCCAGCGCCGATGGGCTTTACGCCAGCATCTCCGCCTTTGGCCTGACCGCGCTCTCCAACCTGCTCATCAACCAGAACTGGTGGGTTCATCTCCTGGGCGGCATCTTCTTAATCTACCTGGGCTGCCGTACGGCACTCACGTCTCCCGCACGCCAGGCAGCTTACAGCGCTACCGCAGCCAACCTACCTGGCGCGTATGTGACGACGCTCCTGCTTACCCTGACCAATCCCATGACCATACTCTCTTTCGCGCTCATCTTCGCGGGCATCGGTCTGGGCACGATGAGTGGACCGCTCTCCGCGCTCGCCATCACACTGACGATATTTCTCGGCTCCCTGCTCTGGTGGCTCATCCTCGTCAGCGGCGTCAGCCTGCTGCGTGAGCGTTTAACCGCAACCTGGCTTTTATGGATCAACCGCCTCTCCGGCTGTGGCATCGCCCTCTTCGGGCTCCTCATCCTGCTCAACATCAAGTTTTAGCTATCTCTCACGAGATGTCTCCCTTCAGGCAACATCTCGAGGGGGACATCTCGTCAAAGTTTTAGTCGTCTAAACCATAGAGTCGGCGATATCTTTGGTAATCATCCGTGATGCGCCTGACAATATCATATGGCTCACCAAATAGCTGGCGCGGACACCATTCCTCACGTATACCCTTTTTCAGATAAATAGTGAACTCAAAACTACCAGAACGTTGCGGTATATCGTTTTCTGTATTCAAGTTAATCTTTCTGATCATGAACAGCCCTAAAAGTGACAGCAAATCATTACCTAATGGTGGTGAAAAGGTTACCGTCATTCTCTCGACCTCTGAATAGTTAATGACAACAACCCTGCGTATAACATCGTTATTCAAAGGGTTGTAATCAATAAAACCTTCAGGCAAGAGCACCAGGATATTATTATCGTGAAATCGCCGCTTTTGGGGACGTATAGCCTTCCATGCCTGCTCTATCTGTCCTGCTTGTACAGCATCTAGAACTGCGCGAGCATTTATAGTAGAGCCGCTATTATTTTTTGTAGGTATTTCCCCTGGCTGTTGCTCCGACATAACATATACGCTTCCTTTACTATTCGCCCTAAAAATAGTTCTGCTTATTAATACATACGTTTCTCCGGTCAAAAATCAAGCAAGCATGCCCGCCTGGTATGAAGCCAGACGGGTATGCTTGCTTAAGCCTGAGTGTGATGACAGGTTAGGGAATAACGGTTATGAGTTGGACCGAGGCGCTGTGGCTCCCCGTCTTGTCGACGAGATCAACGCCGTACTGGCCGTGCCAGAGTTCCTTGGCGTCTTTCAGATCATAGGCGATGAGCTGGCGATTTGCCCCCTGGGTGTAGAGCACGCCCTCGTTAATACTTGAGGGATCGGCCACTACATCTTTTTCCCAGCTCGTCTTCCCGGTCGCGCCATCCAGTATATACAACGAGTATGAGAGGATCTTACCGTTGGTATGATCATATGTTCCCTGGCTGAAGCTGACATAGCCACCCCCAGCAATGGGCGCATAAAGATCAGTATCATAATCATTGTGCCAGACTTCATGCCCCTGGGCGTCTAGCGCGTGGAGCGTGGAGTGCGGGGCAAAGGGATTACGCTCAAAGAAGTAGATATGCCCATCAGCGACGACTGGCGCGACATTGATCCAGTTCTGGGTGGGGAACTTCCAGCGTTGCTGTCCATCCTTCGCATTGAAAGCATAGACATAGCTTTGCAGCGACATTCCTCCATGGTGCTGGCTTACGGCCGCAGAAGAGGCATAGACCGTGTCATCGGTGACCTGCACACCATTAAGCACCTGCTCTTGCGCATTGATGGTAGAGGTCCAGATCCGCTTGCCGGTTTTAGCATCGACCGCGAAATAGGTCCTCTCCAGCGCTCCATAGAGCACACCCTTGCTGACGACTGGCGCGCTACTATCATAAATGGTTCCATCGACAAGCGCACTGGCCCCACTCGCATATGTCCACAACTGCTTGCCTGTATTAGCATCGAACGCGAAGACTGTTCCAGCACGATTGAATACATAGACCTGGCCATCAACAATCACGGGAGTTGTGAGATAACCCAGGTTGGCCGGGCTGCTCTCTTTTTGAAATTTGACCAGAACCGGCTTGAGATTGGTGCTCCAGCGAACCTTACCCGTTATGGCATCCAGGGCAATAAGCTGCGGTTGATTAGTTGCATCGTTCATAGCGCTGGCGTACACGGTGTTTCCATATACAGCGGGATTCACTGTAGAGCCAGGGCTCTTATAGCTCCACAAGGACGCATGAGTATGAGAATCCAGTTTACTGATGGCAGTTGTAGACCAATCGGCCAGATAGGTAATATAGATGCCCGAAGAGTCTACTACTGGCGTCGCAGTTGCCTGTACCTGGCCAGCGGTATTACTGGATGTCTGGGCGACATTCTTTTTGCCAGCCATGTTAAAGACAAAGGCCGCACTACCTACAATGACTGCGACAACTATGACCGCGACGAGCAAGCTCAAGGTACGCTTGATGCTGCTCCGTGATGAGATCTCTACATCTTTTTTTTTCAATTTACGCTTCCTTTGTTGTATCTCTTGGAGAGAGAAAGGCTGAGAAGCGGTTTTAACATAATCTTGTGAAGCGCGCTCGCGTTTGATACTCTCCAGACGCTCCCAGGCACGCTGCAAGGATTGGGCATTGGCATGGGCATCTGCCTGGTGCTCCTGACGTAACGCCTGTACCAGGTGTTGATCGATGGGCGCAAGTGACGCGGCTGGATGCTCGATTTGTTGATCCAGGTGCTCGGGAATAAAGGATGTGTCTTCGTGACTCACAGGGTGCCTCCTTTCTCGTTACGGGTATAGAGCGTGCGTAGAAGCTTGAGCGTGCGGTGCAGCGTCATGCGCACCGCCGCCTCGCTTTTATCAATCACGGTCGCGATTTGACCACAGGTGAGGTCATGTCCGAACCGCAAATGGACGATTTGACGTTGGAGCTCCGGTAATTCTTGCAAGAGAGTGTGTAACGTCTGCCGTTCCTCATGTTTGAGGGCCATACGCTCGGGCGCCTGCTCCTCGCTCTCGTAGAGCACATCTTCGACCTTCGCGAGCTCAATGCTCGCGCGATACTTGCTACGACGGCGATAATCGACAACCTTGTTGCGTGCAACCGTCCAGATCCAGGCGGCGACACGCTGCTCATCCATACTTGCCAATGCGCTTTTCTCCATGGTTGCCAGAAATATATCGACCAGCAGGTCCTCCGCGTCCTCACGCGAAGGGACCTGCCGTAGAAGATAGGCGAAAATGACCGGGGCATAGCGTTGATATAGGGCGGCATCCGTTACCTGCGCAGACGTGATCGATAATTGCTTCATAGGACATCCTTATGCTATTTGAGATCTCGCCTATAATAATCGCATGGGACTAGAAAACATAACAGATTCTGTTACTCAGGTTATAAAGGTAGTCTGAGCTTGACTTTAGCATGCACATTTTTCCCAGCATGAAACGGGAAAAATGGCTATTGCGTGTAGAGCAAAGAGTTATAAAGAGATATAATGTCTTTGCAACCTGCATACAAACACATAAATCCGTGCAGTTGAAAGGAGATCTCGATGGAGATCGGAATGATTGGAATTGGGCGCATGGGAGCCAATATGGCTAAGCGCCTCTTGAGGGCTGGACATAAGTGTGTCGGCTATGCCAGACGCCAGGAAACAGTCCAGGCTCGTATTCAGGATGGTTCAATCAGCGATGGTGCAACTTCGCTACAAGACCTGGTGGGCAAGCTTCAGCCAAGGCGCGTCATCTGGATTATGGTACCCGCGGCCTCAGTCGACGCTACACTGGAGACACTCGTCCCCTTGCTAGATAAAGGTGATATCATCGTTGATGGCGGCAACTCCTACTATCGCGATGATATTCGCAGAGCCGATATGCTTGAGAAGCATGGCATCCATTATGTGGATAGCGGTACCAGCGGCGGCGTCTGGGGCCTCGAGCGTGGCTACTGCCAGATGATTGGCGGCGAGGACGAAACAGTTGCCTACCTTGATCCCATATTTAAGGCTCTGGCACCTGGCAAAGAGTCCACGCCACCTACACCGGAACGCGGTCAGAAGGGTGGCACCGCTGAGGAGGGCTATCTCCACTGTGGTCCCCATGGCGCCGGTCACTTTGTCAAGATGGTCCATAACGGTATCGAATATGGCATCATGGCCGCATACGCCGAGGGTTTCGGTATTCTGGAGAAGGCTAACATCGGCAAGAATACACACGAGATCGATGCCGAGACCGCTCCTATAGACCCTCGCTTCTACCAGTACGACATCGACGTTCCGGAAGTCGCTGAGCTCTGGCGACGTGGTAGCGTGGTTGGCTCCTGGCTGCTGGATCTGACGGCGCATGCCCTGCTCAAAGATCCCAACCTCTCACAATTCCAGGGACGCGTCTCCGACTCGGGTGAGGGCCGCTGGACGGTGCAGGCCGCTATCGATGAAGGCATGCCCGCGCACGTTCTCAGCGCCGCGCTCTTCTCGCGCTTCAGCTCGCGCGGTGAGGGCGATTATGGCAACAAGATCCTCTCCGCCATGCGCTTCGAGTTTGGTGGTCACCACGAGAAGGAATCCAAATAACGCTCTCCATTTGACATAAAGGATTGTGGTGCGGTCAGTTGACCGCACCACAATCCTTTATGTGGTAAGGGTGGTGTGCATAGATATAGTAGCATGTAAGAAAGAGAACAGAGGCGGAGCCAGGCATACACGGTCCTTATCTTAATCTCATACATTAATCCCTGGCCCGCGCGAAAGGCAGAAAGCACATGGAAGGCGTCAAGAATTATCTATCAGATATGGATGGGGTGCTCGTGCGTGGCTCCACGATTGTTCCCGGCGCAGCAGAGTTTGTGAAGCGCCTGCGTGACCAGGAAATTCCCTTTCTGATTCTAACCAATAACTCACAATATACTCCTCGCGACCTCCAGGTACGCCTGGCCTATATCGGCCTGGATGTGCCCAAAGAGTCTATCTTCACATCCGCGCTCGCCACGGCACAGTTCCTGCACTCTCAGCGCCCCAGCGGACGCGCCTATGTCATCGGCGAGTCCGGCCTGACGACGGCCCTGCACGATATCGACTATATCATCACCGACCAGGACCCCGAGTATGTCGTGATTGGCGAGACCACGACCTATAGCTTCCAGCGCATCACCCAGGCCATCCGCTTCATCATGAATGGCGCACGCTTTATCGCGACCAATCCCGATCCCATGGGACCAGGTGAGGGCGGGACCGTCCCCGCTACCGGCGCCGTGGCGGCCCTCATCAGCGCCGCTACTGGCATCAAGCCCTACTACATCGGTAAACCCAACCCACTGATGATGCGCACCGCTCTGCGCAAGCTCAACGCCCATTCCGAGGAGACTGTCATGATTGGCGACCGCATGGATACAGATATGATCTCAGGCATTGAGAGTGGCCTGCGTACCATTTTGGTCCTCACCGGAGTCACTTCCCGCGAGCAGGTCGAGCGCTTCCCCTACCGCCCCACCTGGATTCGCGACTCCGTCGCCGACATAGAAATATAATAAGTGAAGGTTTTGTGGCGTCTTTGGTGTCACAAAACCTTCGCTATGTAGAAATATATCTGTGGCTGAGGTACAACCAACTAGTTAGCGGCCTGGAGGAAGGCGCGAATGAGAGGGTGGACAACCTGCTTAAAAGCTGAGCGCTCCGGTTGGAAGAGAGTACCGATATAAAAGGGATGCCGCTCAAGCTCAATGATGCGGGCCTCGCCCTGCTGGTCTCTACCGCTGATATGCATACCGCCCCGCTCAAGCTCCGGCCAGAATTGCGCATTTGGTCCGTAGTTACAGGTACCATACTGTTCAGTGGCCTCGCTTACTCCATAGATGCTCGCCACATGCGAGCCAGGAGAGAGATGGCAGGTAGTAATAACTCCTGTGTTAGAGCAAGCTAGCGGCGTAATCAGGAGCACGGCGGCATCGGGATGCTCCTCTGCATGGTCCGCCTCACGGATGCCTAGCACATTGCGCGCATACTCAATAAGCATATGCTGGCAGCCACCACAGGTCCCCAGCGTAGGAATCAGCCTCTCGCGCGCATATTGTAGAGCCTTCAAAGCTCCATCCATACTTACATAGGGAGTATTGGGAATAAACCATAAAGCCTGATAGCCTACCAGCTTCTCTTCGACATCCTGCTCAAATAGAGATGTCTCCAGCCACTCCGCCTCATATTGACAACCAAGGTCATTAGCCGCCAGGGCCAACGCCTGGGGAATGGCGATATGTGCCTGCACCTCGGGCTTATACTCACCAACCAATCCAATACGAATCATCTTTTTCGCGTCCTTTCTTTTTCACTGGCGCAGATCATACACCACTCAAAAAAAGAAGACACCGCCCAGAAGAACGATGTATTCGTGTGCTATCCCTGGTATACTAAAAGACCCGGCCCGCTTCTAGCGTACGCGACTACTTGGCTCAGGCGAGGTGCTGGCGGGTGCGGCAGAGCAGGAGAAAGACGCTGAGCGAGGCCACACCACAGAAGGCAATAACCAGGGACATGGGCAAAGCCGTCTTGCCGCCGCCCAGGCCCACCAGCGGCGCAACCAGAGCCCCAATCGCGTATTGCAACATCCCCAGCAAGGCCGAGGCGCTACCCGCGATACGTGGATGATCGGCCAGGCCCAGCGCAGCCGAGTTGGGCATAACCAGGCCCTGGCTGGCTACGATGATAAAGAACGCTGGGAGGATGCCAACCAGTCCTACACCACTCACGGCCACGAGCAACAGAGCGAGGCCGCCAAAGGCCACCGAACTCAGGCCGCATGTAAGCAACCCTCGCGCCGAGACGCGACCTACGAGTCTGCCATTGATCTGCCCGGCTACGACGATGCCCAGGGCATTGATACCAAAGAGCACCCCAAAGAGTTGGGGCGAGACCCCATAGATATCCTGCAAGACAAAGGATGAGCCAGAGATATAGGCAAACATGGCGGCGAAGGAGAGACCACCCGCCAGGGCATAACCGATAAAGAGACGATCAGAGCACAAAACGCGGAAGGCGGAGAGTGTTGCCGCAAGCCCACCCGTCTGGCGCCGCTCCACGGAATGCGTCTCCTTGAGACCAAAGGCGGAGAGCAAGAAGAGGACCACGCCAATAATCGCCAGGGTCACAAACACGCCCCGCCAGGAGGTAAAGCGCAACAACTGACTACCAATGATTGGGGCAAGAATAGGTGCCAGGCCATTCACCAGCATGAGCAGCGAGAAGAAACGCGCCGCCGCCACTCCTGAATACAGGTCACGCACCACAGCACGTGAGATAACAATGCCAGCCGCGCCCGCAAGCCCCTGCACAAAGCGCAGCACTGCCAGCGTAAATACCGAGGGGGCGACAACGCACAGGAGAGAGGCGACCGCGTACAGCGCAACACCAATAAGGAGCGGGCGTCGACGTCCAGCCGCGTCACTAAGAGGACCAGCGATAAGTTGACCAGACGCCAGTCCCAGCAGGCAGGTACTCAGGGTAATCTGTACCTGGGAGGTACTGGCACTAAAGTCATGTGCCAGGGCCGGTAGCGAGGGCAAATACATATCCATTGAGAGCGGTCCAAACGCGCTCAAGGCCCCTAAAATAATGACGACCAGCGCCCCACTGGGCACATATGGTAGTTCTTTATCCTTCTGCAGTGCTTTAGATATCTCCTGCTTTCCACCCTCCTCTCCACGCGCAGAGGAAAACCGTGTATCCATATCGGACATCCTACCTCCAACCTGGGAATTATCAATGAGAAATGCATATATTTGAGAGGGCGGCTCGGCGCTGCTAAAGCACGCGTCTACATATCATGCCTCATATGTAGACGCGTGCTTTAGCAGCGCCGGCTAACCTATTGAAGTTAATAAATGAAGTCTATCATCCCCTTTCCCCACTCGCAAGCACGCCTCAGGAGGGAATAGATGAGCGTATGGCGCTGGCATACGCTCATCTATTCCCTCCTGAGTATTGTAGGCGCAAAAGGTCAACTCAAGACAGGAAGGTGTATCCAGCCCTGGCAGAAAGCAGCCTGAGATTGTAGACTATAGTATAGACAGGAGTAAATAAGGAGGAACCTATTTTGAGTAGCAAACTAGCCTGGGGTATTTTGGGTACTGGCAGGATCGCTGGCGTCTTCGCCAAAGGTCTGGCCAATTCAGAGACGGGAACACTGGTCGCCGTTGGCAGTCGTAGTCAGGAAGCAGCCGATGCCTTTGGCGCGCAATGGAGCGTAGGGCGCTGCTACAGCAGCTATGAGGAGCTGCTGGCCGACGAGCAGGTTCAGGCGGTCTACATAGCCACGCCGCATCCTCAGCATGCGCAATGGGCCATCCGCGCCGCGGAAGCCGGGAAACATATCTTATGTGAGAAGCCCATCGCGCTTAACCATGCCGAGGCGATGGCTATTGTGGAGGCGGCCCAGCGCCACCAGGTCTTCCTGATGGAGGCCTTTATGTATCGCTGCCACCCACAAACACAGAAGCTGCGCGAACTGTTACAGGAGGGAACGATCGGCGACATTCGCGTGATACAGGCCACCTTTAGCTTTAATGCGGGCTTTAATCCCGAGAGCCGACTCTACAACAATGCGCTGGGAGGCGGCGGCATCCTCGACGTTGGTTGCTACTGCGTCTCGATGGCACGCATGGTCGCGGGCATCGCCAATGGCAAAGACTTCGTCGAACCCACACAGGTGAGCGCCGTGGGCCAGGTTGGATCCACAGGCGTTGATGAATATACCGTGGCCTCACTCAGCTTCCCGGGTGGCGTGCTGGCACAGCTCTTCACCGGCATCCAGGTAAATGGAGACAACAACGTACGCATCTTTGGCAGCAAGGGATCCATCACCATCCAGTCGCCATGGCTTCCCGAGCGCGGCCAGGCATACCTGCTCGTAGAGAAAAATGGGCAGAGCGAGAGAATCGATGTTGAGAGCGAGGTAGACTTGTATGGCAACGAAGCCGATACCGTTGCCGCCTACCTGGAGCAGTTGCAAGCGCCTGCCATGAGCTGGGAGGACACGCTTGGTAATATTCAGACGCTTGACCGCTGGCGCAAGGCCATCGGTGTCGTCTATGAGGCGGAGAAACCTGAGGGGAAGACCCTGACGGTAAGCCAGCGTCCCCTGCGTGTCCGCTCGGATGCTAGCATGAAGTATGGGAGTCTGCCCGGCGTGGAGAAGCCCGTCTCCCGCCTGGTCATGGGTGTGGACAACCAGACCGAGTGGCCGCATGCCTCAGTTATGCTGGACGACTACTTCGAACGCGGCGGCAATTGCTTCGATACCGCCTTCATTTATGGCGGCGGCGCCTGCGAGAAGTTGCTGGGACAGTGGATCGCCAATCGCGGCATTCGCGAGCAGGTGGTTATCCTCGGCAAGGGCGCACACACGCCATACTGCACGCCTGAATGGATCGTCAAGCAGCTTGATATCAGCCTGGGGCGCCTGCGCACAGACTACATCGACATCTATATGATGCATCGCGACAATCCAGAGATTCCTGTAGGCGAATTTATCACTGTCCTCAACGAGCAGAAGAAGGCCGGACGTATACGTGTCTTTGGCGCATCCAACTGGTCCATTGAGCGCCTGCAAGAGGCCAACCAGTGGGCCGCGGAACATGGACTGACCGGCTTTTCCGCCCTCAGCAATAACTTCAGCCTTGCGCGCATGATCGATCCCGTGTGGGCAGGCTGCATCTCGGCCTCGGATGCAAGTTCTCGTGCCTGGCTCACGGAGCACAATATGGCCCTGATGCCCTGGTCCAGCCAGGCTCGCGGCTTCTTCACCGGGCGCGCAAAACCGGAGGATCACTCCGATCCTGAACTCGTCCGCTGCTGGTATAGCGAGGATAACTTCCAACGTCTGGAGCGCGTCAACCAGATGGCCCGTGAGCGCGGCATTCAGCCAATCACCCTGGCCCTGGCCTACGTGCTGAACCAGCCCTTCCCAACCTTCCCCCTGATCGGGCCACGTGCCCTCTCGGAGACACGCACCTCGTTCGAGGCCGTGAACATTACCCTCACACCTGAGGAGGTTCGCTGGCTCAACCTTGAGGCATAATAGAGTCTAGAGCATGAAGCGGGCATTGTGGCAATTAGCCACAATGCCCGCTTCATGCTCTAGACTCTATTACTGAGTAACATCAGTTAAAGGTCAGTGTTTCAACCAGGTAGGTTGCGTTCGTTGCGACTGGCTCACAGGAGGGCAAGATTTTGAGCAGATAGGGTGTACCAGACTTTGGCATCAGGGACACCGTTGTGTCTCGTTCCTGCGTCTGACCAGCATCGAGTGAGAAGCCATGCTGCGTCAATGTTCCTGGAGGACCTCCTGACAACTTCTGACCCGCTCCGCCCTGAATAATCATGCTCGCATACATACTACTACAGGCGGTGGCCCCATTATTGGCCACTGTAAAATACCAGGTAGTATTCTGTTGAGCCGGATCCACAACGACCTTTATTAGCGTCAAAGCCAATTGCGCCTGGCAAGAGGTGAGGCAGGTCAGCGAGCGGTTAAAGCTGTAGGTTTTGGGTATATCATCACTCCCCACCATTGACGATGTAGTAGGCGTCACTGTAACCATGGAGGTTTCGGCGAACTTATTTTCCTGGATCACAGTTACTACAGGCGAAGGAGTATGTCCTGGCAAGCCTGGAAGTGCGATAGCTGCCTGGTTGTTCACCGTCACCTGAGGGTGCAGAAATAAGGCATAGACCGCGACCCCACTCATCACAAAGGCGACTGTCAGCATAGCCGTGAGTACACAGTGCATGATCAGGCTTTTACGCTGCTGCAAGCCCTTATTCCGGCTATTGTTTACCAGAAACTGTGTGACGCCAGCGGCGGCCGAGACAATAGATATGACCCCCGCAAGGGTCGCGATAAGATCTGTAATTCTCATGAAATATTCCCTTCCAACATTTCCCCACAACCAGAATCGGTATGTGCATTTCAACACTTGTAGAAACGAAAAAGAAAGAAAAAATAACACAATTTTTCAAAAACTTCAAAAAAAGCATAGAGAATCGGCGTGTGCCGATTCTCTATGCTTTTTTTTGAAGTTTTTTTTATTCTTCGCGCAGATATAGCTCAATCACTGGGATGAGCACATCGGGACGCTGGCTGGGAAGCTCGAGCGTCAACACATCGGGCGTGACGCCCGAAGGGGTGGTATGACTACCGGCGAGTGTTCCATCGTGAAAACGGATGCGCGATCCATCGTGCAGGAAGCGAGCGAAGCGGACTTTGCCTGCCAGCCCTTCTAAAAAGAGGTGGGTCATGGGCCAGGAGAAGAGATGCACATACAGGCGGTCGCCACGTTGGGTCAGGCGACAATCGGGAGGTGCGGCAAACGAGCTGGCGCTGGCGCCATAGATCGCTGGTCCATGGCGCTTCATCCATGCTCCCAGTTCTCCTAGAATCACCTGTGAGCGTGGATCAATCTCGCCGCGAGCCGTGGGGCCGGTGTTCAAGAGCATATTGCCGCCCTTGGAAACGGCGTCGATAAGCAGGCGTGCAAGCAAATCAGGCGACTTCCAGTCCAGATTGTCGCGGTCATAGCCCCAGCTACTGGTGATCGTCTGGCAGGCTTCCCAGGTAACGCGGCGCCCATCGACCTCGATCCAGCCTCGCGGTTGCACCTGTTCAGGGGTGACAAAATCAGCCGCCGCGGGCAGGTCGAGGCGATTGTTCAGCAGGATATCAGGCCTTAGCTGGCGCACCAGTTCCAGCAGTTGATCAGATTGCCAGTCATCGCGCCCCTTGCCTTTAGCCCAACCCCAATCACTCTCGGGATAGGAGAAGTCAAACCACATAACATCAATTGGGCCATAGTTCGTCAACAACTCGCGCACCTGGCCTCTGAGATACTCCAGATAGATACTTATATCCCTTGATTCCGTCCTCACAGCCTGGTCTTCGCGCCTAGGGTGAAAACCGTCCAGGGGAAAGTGAGGATGGTGCCAGTCGATAAGCGAATAATAGAAACCCACGCGCAGGCCCTCAGCACGAAAAGCCTCTACCCACTCGCGGATTAAATCACGACCTGCTGGTGTGTTGGTAGCCTTATAATCCGTCAGTTGTGTATCCCACAGGCAGAAGCCATCGTGATGCTTGGTCGTGATGACCGCGTACTTCATGCCCGCCGCCTTCGCGATCTTTGCCCACGTGGAAGGATTGTAAAGATCAGGATCGAAGGTCTCGAAATAGGTCTGGTATTCCTCCTCGCTGATCTGGTCCATGCTCTTAGACCATTCAGCCAGTCCCCCACGCCCATAGCGTGCAATCGCCGAGTAGATTCCCCAGTGAATAAAGAGGCCAAAGCGATCATGCGTAAACCAGCGTGCGCGCTCTGGTACGACTGCCTGATTGGTACTCGCATCTATGGTAGTCATCGATTCCCTCCACCTTATTGTTGAAGTTCTATACGTACACGTTGCTCTCGACCGTTACCTGGCCCAGGCAGGACCAGATGGATAACAGTACTCTTGTAATGACTCTGGGCGCATCTCGATGCTATAGCCTGGCTCAGTAGGGGCAAGATAGTGTCCACCTTGCAGGCGAACCGGGTGCAAAAAGTGCTCATGCAGGTGCGCGGCATATTCCAGCATTCGCTGCTCTATGGTGCCACTGATAGCGATATAATCAAGCATGGCGAGGTGCTGCACATATTCACACAACCCTACGCCGCCCGCGTGTGGACAAACCGCGACCCCGCATTTGGCTGCCATCAGGAGCACAGCCAGCACTTCATTGACCCCACCGAGCCGACAGGCATCAATCTGGCAGACGCCAATCGCGCCAGCCTGTAGCAGTTGCTTGAAGACGATGCGATTCTGTACATGCTCGCCTGTCGCGACATGGATGGGTGCGAGCGCCTGGGCGATCCTGGCATGCCCTAGAATATCGTCCGGGCTGGTTGGCTCCTCGATCCACCAGGGCTGAAATTGTGCCAGGTCCCGCATATGCTCTATAGCTTCGTCTACCTCCCAGACCTGGTTCGCGTCCATCATCAGGAGGTTCTGCGGGCCAATCTCTTCGCGCATGATGCGCGCACGCCGTGCATCGTCCTCGGGACTTACGCCAACCTTGAGTTTAAAGCGCGTCCAGCCCTCTGCCAGAGCGGTGCGGCATAGATTTCGCATATGCTCATCACTATATCCCGACCAGCCTGCCGAGGTAGTGTAAGCGGGATAACCCTTACGCAGCAACTCGGCCTCGCGTTCGGCCTTCCCTGGGGCCTGGTGCTGCAACAATTCAAGCGCCTCTTCAGGAGTTAAAAGATCGGTAATATAGCGAAAATCAATGCAGCGTACCAGTTCTTCGGGCGTCATATCCGCGACCAGCTTCCAGAGCGGTTTTCCCTCGACCTTGGCCCACAGATCCCAGACCGCATTGACCAGCGCGGCGGTCGCCAGGTGAATAACCCCCTTCTCTGGCCCGATCCAACGCAACTGGCTGTCACCGGTAATAGAGCGCCAGAAGGCCCCCATATCGGCAGTGAACTCTTCCAGTGCATGCCCTTCTACCAGGTAAGCAAGGGCCTGGATCGCGCCCACCACGACCTCGGTACCTCGGCCAATGGTGAAGGTCATCCCATGGCCCTCCAGGCCGGTGGGTTCATCGGTGCGCAACACGACATACGCAGCCGAGTAGTCGGGATTTTTGTTCATTGCATCTGAGCCATCCAGGCTCCGCGAAGTGGGAAAACGCACATCGTGAACCTGAATAGCTGTGATTTTTACTGCCAAAGCGCACACTCCTTATAAACGCGAAATCTAACAGATAGCATGTTACAGACAAGAAGCCAAAAATAAGTATGATATATTTCTACTAGTTTCTACACACAAAGTGTACTTGCTTACTAGAGCCAGGCCAGGATAAAACCCTGGTTTTTGTATCTCACGGCCTTATGCTCCTTTTTCAGGGCACATAAAAGGGTATACCATGCTCATTCTGGGCTGTCAAGTGCGCAAAATGGTACAGAGGGTGTTCATTATCCACTTAGCAAATCTCGCCACGTATGTTATACTTATTTCAATATATCTGTCATTACCAATAATATAAGTCAGACTTAGCAATGGCTGTATGGAGCATACATTGCATCGAGACTGAACTGACATAGCTGTTTGCTATAGCGGGTGAGGAGCAGCGACGTGCTAGCGGAAGAGAATGCTGGAGGGCCAGGGCTGGAGACAGCCTATCGCCCCCAATATCAACAGGTTGCGGAGCATATCATTGATTTTATTGTGGCCTCCAGGCTCAAACCTGGCGAGCGCCTACCTACGGAGCAGGCCCTGGGCGAGCGCTTCGGTGTGAGTCGTAGCGTGGTCCGTGAGGCGGTCAAATATCTCACGGCCACAGGCCTGGTCGGGGTACGCAAGGGCTTTGGTGTGTATGTCGCGGGCCAGACCCCTGGTACCCTGCATCTCTCACTTGCTGTCGAGCCAGACCAGGTACAGGCGCTTTTCGAGTTTCGTGGCCAACAAGAGATGCTTACTACACGCCTGGCTGCTACACATATTACCCTGGCTGAACTCCGCGAACTGGAGCGCCTGATCGCCGCGAACTGGCGAGCCGCTGAAGGAGAGCAGCTCGATACGTTTATTCTCAGCGATAACCAGTTCCACCAGGCCATAGCCCAGGCCACACATAATCCCTTCTTTATCGAAACGATCAAGAATGTTATTAGCTTACAGCGCTGGGCCGTCAAACTGGCGGTAGGCGGCTATCCTGGCTCTTTACGCGAGTCTGCACAGCAGCATATAGCGGTCTTTGAGGCCTTACGTAACGGCCAGGGAGAAGAGGCAGTTCACGCCATGCAGCAGCACATTGATTCTGTCTATCAGGCCTATCGCCAGGAGGTCAAGCGCCGCCTGCTGAATGACCAAACATACGAACTAAGAGGAGGCAAGGATGTTTTCGCTACACAATAAAGTCGCCTTTATTACAGGGGCAGGTTCTGGCATTGGCGAGGCTATTGCGCGCTTGTTCGCCAAACAGGGCGCGCAGGTCATCATCGCTGATCTCCGCCTGGATGCTGCTGAGCGGGTCGCAGCGGAGATTAAGGCCGAGGGTGGGCAGGCTCAGCCACAGGAGCTAGATGTGGCCAACACTTCCCAGGTACAGGAAGCATTCGCGGCTATCGTCAGGCAGTATGGTCGTATCGATATCGCCGTAAATAACGCGGGCATCAGTCATGTGGGTACGATTCTAGAGACTAGCGACGAAGACTGGGAGCGCGTGATGAATGTCAACGCCGGGGGCGTCTTCCGCTGTGCACGCGAGGCGGTGCGCCAGATGCTCAAGCAGGAGCCAAAGGGCGGCACGATTATTAATATCTCCTCGGTCGCGGCCCAGATAGGCGTTGAACAGCGCCTTCCCTACTCGGCAAGCAAGGGCGCGGTGCTTTCTCTGACCCGCAGTATCGCCGTTGATTTCGTGCAACAGGGCATTCGTTGCAACGCTATTTGTCCCGGCACTGTCCATTCTCCCTTCGTAGAAGGCTATCTCCAGCGCAACTTCCCCGGACGCGAGGATGAGGTACGCCAGTCACTCCACGCGCGTCAACCAATTGGGCGCATGGGACGCCCAGACGAAATCGCCTCCGCCGCACTCTACCTGGTCTCAGAGGAGGCGGCCTTCGTCACCGGAAGTGCCCTGGTCATTGATGGCGGCTGGACTGCCAAGTAGTTATTATATATTTATGCAATCAAATGACTAATATTGTTTTGCACGCCGCATTCATAGGAGGCACCATGGGAAACGCGCTTACACTACGTCCACTGGGAAAAACAGGTTTACAGGTACCCGCGCTCTGCATTGGCTGCGCCGAACTGGGTAATATGCCCGAAACCTTCGACTATTCCGTAAGTGAGGAACAGGCCCTCACCACTATTCGCACCATCTTTGCCGGCCCCATTCCCTTTGTCGATACCGCCGCCTCATATGGTGATGGCGAGAGCGAGCGCCGCATTGGCCTCGTCCTGCGCGAGCTTGGCGGTTTGCCTGCTGGCTTTGTGCTCGCCACCAAGTCTGATCGTGACCTGACAAGTGGTGATTTCAGCGGAGCACAGATACGCCGTAGCGTGGAGCGTAGCCTACGTCTGCTTGGCCTGGAGCGCCTACAACTCTGCTATCTACATGATCCAGAACACATCGGCTTTGAAAAATCCATGGCCCCTGACGGCCCCGTCGAGGTTATGCGCCAGCTTCAGGCCGAGGGGGTAATAGAACATATTGGTATCGCGGGCGGCCCCATCGACATGATGACCAGCTTTGTGGAGACCGACCTCTTCAGCGTCGCGATCTCGCACAACCGCTACACCCTGCTGGAGCGAGAGGCCTCACCCTTCTGGGACGTCTGCCAGACACATGGAGTCGCCGCCGTCAATGCCGCTCCCTATGGCTCAGGTATCCTGGCCAAGGGGCCTTCAGCCTACCCACGCTATATGTATGGGCAGGCGTCAGAAGACATGCTCAAACAGGCATTCGCCCTGGAGAAGCTCTGCCAGGAATATGAAGTACCACTGGCGGCGCTGGCACTCCAGTTCTCCCTGCGCGACCCACGCATTACCTCCACTATCGTCGGTATCTCTAAACCCGAACGCCTGGAACAGACGCTGGCCCTGGCCCAGTATTCCATTCCAGAAGAACTCTGGCTGAAGGTAAAGGATGTCACCCATGCCTGATTTCGCCCTCATAGACACCCATGTCCACCTCTGGCAACGTGACCAGCTTGAACGTTCCTGGCTGGCAGGGGATGCCACGCTTGACCAGGACTATGGCCTCGCTGAATTTACCCAGGCTACCAGTATACAAGCGGTAGAGGCCTTTGTCTTCGTCGAGACAGGGGTTGAGCCAGCCCAGGCACTCGCCGAGGCCTCCTGGGTAGTAGAGCTGGCACAACAGGATAAGCGGCTGCAAGGAATTGTAGCCGCTGCTCCTCTCGAACTTGGAGCAGGAGCAACACAACACTTACAGGTCCTTACCACGCTTGGCCCCTTGATCAAGGGTGTGCGGCGCAACGTTCAGGGCGAAGCCCTCGGCTTCTGCCTCTCGCCGAACTTTCTCGAAGGGGTTCAACTCCTGGCAGACTATAACTTCTCATTCGACCTCTGCATTCGTCATGAGCAGCTTCCAGAAGTCATCCAGCTGGTGGAGCACTGTCCCCAGGTGCGCTTTATCCTCGACCACCTGGGGAAGCCCGCCATCGCCAGGGGAGAACGCGAACCATGGCGTAAGCAACTAAACGAGCTTGCGCGACATCACAACGTGGCTTGCAAGATCAGCGGCGTGGTAACCGAGGCCAACCACAGCACCTGGAAACCAGATGATATCAAACCCTACATACACGATGCCCTCAACGCATTTGGTGAAGAGCGCGTCTTATTTGGCAGCGACTGGCCAGTCATGCTCCTAGCAAGCTCCTATACGCGCTGGGTCGAGACCCTCGATGCCCTGACCAGCGAGCTCTCGACCACGGCCCGCGAGAAGCTCTGGCGCGCCAACGCCCGCCACTGGTATCGCCTGGAGGCTTGAACCCAGCTGGTAAATAGGATGCAATGTGAGCAATTGGCGCGATAGCCACAGAATGGCTTGGCCTACCCCTCTACCTTTGCTTCTATGGGTTGATTGATCTCCCAGAGGTTGCCTTCTGGATCGGCAAAGTGCGCCGTGCGCAACCCCCAGGACTGGTCAGTTGGGGGTCTGAGGAACGTGACTCCCTCTGCCTTGAGCACCTCATATGCGGCGTCGACATCCTCAATACTGGCAGCCAGAACAACGCGAGAAGCTCCATCAATCTTGAACGTATTGGGATCCGCGCCCAGCAGGTCTGCGGCACCTGAGAGCGAGAGCAGGATCAGGTGCCGTTCTTGCAGAAGGAAAGTGGAAGAATTGGCATCACTCCCCATATACGGAAGTTTGAACGTATCTCGATAAAACTTCGTACAGCTGGCCAGGTCTCGGACGAACACTACCGTCGCGATTATTCCGTTAATCATGTTTTCTACCTCTTTTACTTTCTTCTCTGTCGAGTCAGAACGGAAGTCCATGAGCGTGCATCATGCCCCTCTCCCGAGTAGAAAGTGGCAGGCACGTCTGTGCTCGACAAAGAACAGTCTAGCAGAGAAGAAGGCGCAAAACTTCTCCAACCTTGCTCTTTTTTATTTCCACCTCTTACCGGTAACTTTGTTGTTTTGGGATTTTGCTCCTTTTGCTCGAGCAGATTCACCTGTTCAGGTGTCTTTATGCAGTTGTGAATGTTAACTCCAGGCAACACGTCGACGAATAAAGCGTGCCAACGGCTCGTGAAAGGTCTCCCAGACCTGTTCCGTCCTCAATAACATACGCAACGACATCCCTTCGCTCTAAAATAACTTGCCCTTTGTTTAGAGAGATGCGACAGCGACTAAAAGGACGCATGTCGATCTTGTAGGGTCCATGCAAGCATGGACCCTACAAAGGACTGATTTCAATCCTTATTGCAGATAATGCTATCTCACCTAGATAAAAAGTCCATTACGAATTTATCGCTTGTGCCACTGTTTTTCTTCGATTTTCTTCTCTATACTGTTCTATAGAGGCAGGTTTATCTGGAAAGTCCGATGAGTATGGCCCTGTCTCTACACTCTTGCTCGCGCTATGACCGCGCGCCCGGTTCTCAGGCTCATCCCTTCACGAGCTCAAGTAAAGAGCTTTTATCCCAGATAGGTACAGTGCCGTCCTATCTATTATCGTCCAAGGAGATGCAACATGAGAAAGTTTTTTATCCCCATTTCTATCGCCGCACTTCTAGCTCTTGTTATTGCCGCTGTTAGCTTAACATCACTACACACGGATGTTCAGGCAGCACGAGTTGAGCATGACAGAGTTGTACACGTCGTTGAACATGCCATCACGGATACTGTTGTGGATGTCGGTCCTAAGGGTGACTCGGTGGGCGACCTGCTTCCCTTCGCTAATCCTGTCTTTGATGCCGCCAATAAACATAAAGTCGGTAGTGATAATGGTAACTGCGTACGCACAGTCGTGGGAACAGCCTATGAATGCACCTGGACAACCCTGCTCACCGGAGGACAAATCACGGTCGAGGGGCCTTATTACGATAGTGGCGCCGACTCTATGCTCGCTATCACTGGCGGGACTGGTATCTACAAAAATGTGCATGGCGAGATGCGGTTGCACGCACGTGGAAATCCCGTGGGTTCAGAGTACGACTTTATTTTCAACCTCGATTAATTGTCACGGCCACTACAGAAAGGATTCTATGTATGGCTCGAACTCCCCTTATGCGTGCGCTACAAAGGCTTGTTAGTGAACATGCAGAGGCCTCAGACAGAGGAGTCTCCGTCGAGGAGGTACGTCAGCAGCGACGAGCAGACCTGAACCGCCGCCAATTTCTCAAAGGCTCAGGCGCCGTCGTTGCGGGACTGACACTCGCCGACCTCGCCGTTCCCAGGGTGCACGCGACCAGTACCCCGGGCTCCCATATCGTAGGTTCGCCACGCATCGCCATCATTGGTGGTGGCATCGCTGGCTTGAACGCCGCTCTGACGCTCCAGAATGCCGGTTATGCCTCTACTGTATATGAAGCTTCTTCCCGCGTCGGTGGACGCATGCGCTCCAACACCACAACCTGGGCAAATGGACAGACCAGCGAATGGTGCGCTGAGCTAATCGATAGCTCACACAAGACCATCCTGCAACTCACGCAACGCTTTAACCTACAAACGGCTGACCTGTTGTCAGCTCAGCCTAATGGTTCAGAAGATACCTATTATTTCTTTGGCAAGTACTATCCCCAATCACAGGCGGATAGTGACTTCCAGCAGGTTCATAATGTCTTGCAAGAACAGATCCAGCAGGCGCCCTTTCCCACGCTCTACAATAGCTATACCGCCTTTGGGCAACAGCTCGACAATACCAGTGTCTACGACTGGATTGAGCAATATGTGACTGGCGGCCACGCCTCCAATATGGGGCAGCTACTGGATGCGGCCTACAACATCGAGTATGGGCGCGAGACCAGAGATCAAAGCTCTCTCAACCTGGTGTATCTACTCGGCTACCAGGCCACACCGGGTAATTTCAGCATCTTTGGCAAATCCAATGAGCGCTATCACATTGTAGGAGGAAATGAGCAACTTCCAGCGGCTATAGCCAACGCGCTTCCCACCAGTTCAGTGAAGCTCAACACGCGTATGGCAGCGATCACGACCAACGCTAATGACAGCATTACGTTGACGCTCTCATCCCCCACGGGTACTCAAACGGCCATCTACGACCGCGTGATCCTGACCCTGCCGTTCAGCGTCCTACGTACGCTAAACTACAGCCAGGCCGGTTTTGACAGCCTCAAGAAAACGGCCATTACCCAGCTTGGCTATGGCACGAACTCCAAGCTCCAGTTGCAGTTTGATACGCGCTACTGGAACAGTACCGGGGCTTGGCCGGGGATCAGCAATGGCAATATCTATACGGACGTAGGCTTCCAGAATACCTGGGATGTGACGCGTGCCCAACCTGGTGCGACGGGCATCATTGTTGATTACACGGGCGGTAATATCGGCGCCGCGTATAACCCGGCCTCGCCCTACTCTACCAGCAGCGACCCCAAGATTCAGGATTATGCTCAGACCTTTCTGGCACAACTGGAGACAGTATGGCCCGGCATCAGTCCTCACTATACCGGCAAGGCGACCTTGAGCTATCCTACCGGCGATCCCAATCTTCTCGGCAGCTACTCCTGCTGGCGCGTCGGCCAGTACACCCTCTTTAGCGGATACGAGAAGGCGCGCCAGGGCAAGATCCACTTCGGCGGCGAACACTGCTCCATCAATTATCAGGGCTTCATGGAAGGAGGGGCTCAGGAGGGTGCACGAGCGGCCAACGAGATCCTGAGCGATTACAAACAGGGCATCTTCCCCTAAATAAGCATCCCTACTTGTAGGGTCCAGGCTAGCTTGGACCCTACAAGGCTTCTGATTGGACATTCAAGGTATGTGCGGCGCATTGCTTCCGTGTTTTTTCTCGAGATCTCATAGTTGTGTTAAGTGTCAGTCATTTTCACATTGGCTCGCAAGGGCAGCGCATCCAGTAGCAGAGGTCACCCGTACTATTTATATGCATACTACTTTTCAAGGAGGACACGGGTATGTACTGTAATGCTTGCGGTAAAAAGGTGAAGGATGGCGCGCACTTCTGCGAAAACTGTGGAGCGTCACTCAGGGAACCTAATGCTATCGCTTCCTACGCGCCTCAAGCCCCTGGAAGGCACAGTAGCGGGAACGTGGCAGATCCTTACAAGGACCAGATCGCCGCGCTCAAGCTTGAGATCAAGCAGCTCAAACTTGAGCTGAAACACGTAACCAGTGGCATGTCTAATACGCGCTCACAATACTATCAGACCGCCGCGTTTGTGCCTCATGGCCTGCTCAGGCTTGGCTACAAATGGTTCGAGGATCTCCGCCTGCTGGGCCCACAGCAGCAGAAACAACGCCTACAGCAAGAGGTTATGCGCCTGGAACAGGAGCTGATCGACCTGCAACAGGCCCAGATGGAATGGAAAACAGGGAGACAAGGCTAGCCTCATCTCCCTGTTTTTTTCATGCTCAAACAAAATGTTAGGCCTGAGATGGCTCGCTCAAAACATCAGCCGAGGCCTCTTCGACAGGGTTCAAGTTGAGTTCAACCACTACGTCTTTGTTACGCTTCTCGCTCTGCCCCCATATAAAGAAGACAATAGCGAGCAGCAGAATCACCACCAGCGGCGTAAACTGCGTCAACTCATACGTCAGACGAGTCAACCCCTTGTAGTTTGCCACGGTATCGTCGGTGGGAATCAAGATGAAGTAGGTCGCAACTCCCGCGTACAGGAAGGTCAGGATTGTAACGACCCATGCCCCGACCATACCTCCTGGAACCTTGTACACGCGCTTCACCTGGGGATACTTGTAGCGCAAGATGAGGAAGGCTGGGAAGACGAAGAGATAGGCCATCGTCGCCGTTGAGATGGAGAAACCAAGCACCAGGGTAAAGAGCGTCGCGATATTGGGATCGCTCGAGAATGAGTTGACAACAATCGCGGCGGCCATGGCAATCGTGGCAACAATGCCCGACATAGTATTGACAACTATAGGCGTGCCAAACCTGCTGCTGAAGCGTCCCAGGAAGACAGGCGCAGTGCGATCAAGTGAGGCAATCGCGTACGTGCGATCGGCACCAATCAGCCAGGTACCACCACTGGAGGCCAGACCGATAACCAGTGCCAGGGCCACCAGGAGCCCCAGGCCAGTAGCTACCGGGGCAGGAAGCACGCCAGAAACCACTTTAAAGGCACTCAAGAAACCTGTCGCGTTTGAGAGCTGTGATTTTGGCAGGGTAAAGAGAATGATGGCGATAGGAATGGCATAGGCCAGCGCCACACAGATGCCTGCACGAATGATAGAACGAGGAATGTCTCGCTGAGGATTATGCATCTCCTCGCCTGCTCCGTTCTGCGTCTCAAAACCAGCCCAGTTAAAGATCAGCACAGGAAGAATAACACTAAAGATCACACCTAAATTGCCCGTAGGTACGAGATCGCCCAGCCCCAGATGCTCACCTGAGGAATGATCGCCAAAGAAGAAGACCAGTGCCAGAATACTAAAAACGGCGAAGAGCGCCAGTTTGGCGTAGGAGCCAAGAAGCGCCAACCACTTGCCCACGTGCAACGAGGTGATGGCGCACCAGGTCGTACCCCAGATAAAGGCGAGGGCTACACCCATCTCCAGAAGCGCGTCGCTCAACGCACTCCCACCCCAGAGAACATCGGGATTGCCGAACCAGAAGGTCTTAATAGCGGCGATAGAGGTGACTGCCAGGGTGCCACCAACCCACAGCGGATTAGATATCCAGTAGAGAATTGATGCGATGGCACCATAGAAGCGCCCACCTGCCAGTTTACACCACTCATAGACTCCTCCCTCTTGCGGGAAGGTGCTGCCCATTTCAGCGGTCAGCAGGCCATAGGGAATGAGGAAGGTGACTGCGGAGATCAAGAGCCAGGTTAAGGCCTGGCCACCATTGGAAGAGACCGCGCCAAGTGTATCTACATTGATAATGGCGGCGATGGTGTAAAAGACCAGGTCGAAAAGACGAAGTTCTTTACGGAGCTTCTTCTTTTCCTGTAGAGTTGCCTCGGTGGTGACTTCGCGGATACTCGTGTCCATACGAATGGTCTCCTTTTTTGGTCAGCGCAAATATGACATTTTCTCATGCAGACATACACTTGTACGGAACTAGTGGTAAGGATATGGTGGTGGGCTAGCGGAGCCAGCCCACCACCATATCCTTACCACTTTTAGATGGGGTCGCCGAAGATGGTGTAGTGCCAGCCTTTGCGTGCCTCGCCTGAGAGTTCGATCATGACGTGTTTGATCTGGGTGTACTCCTCGAAGGAGTAGAGCGACATGTCCTTGCCAATTCCGCTCTCCTTGTATCCTCCATGCGGCATCTCGGAGGCCAGGGGGAGATGGTCATTGACCCACACGGTGCCAAATTGCAGGGCCTTGCTGGCACGCATGGCTTTGTAGATGTCTTTCGTCCAGACCGAGGCTGCCAGGCCATACACCACCCCGTTCGCCTTGCGCAAGACCTCCTCCTCAGACGAGAAGCGACTCACGACCACCACGGGACCAAAGACTTCAGACTGTACAATCTCGGCGTCCTGCCGATCTTCCGCGATCACGGTTGGCTCGAAGAAGAAGCCCTTCTCAAAGCCAGGGATAGAGGCGCGTTTCCCGCCAGTCAGGATGTTCGCGCCCGCACGCAGAGCACGCTCGACATAGCCTTCAACGGCATCGCGCTGCCTGGCAGAGATGAGCGATCCCATGTCAGTGCTCTCCTGGGCTGGATCACCAACACGAATCTGCTTGACCTTGCCCAAGAAGGACTCCATAAAGCGGTCATAGATGCTTTCGTGGACATAGATGCGTGTCGCGGCGGTACAATCCTGACCGCAGTTGACATAGCCGCCGACCACTGCGCCATATGCGCTGGCCTCAATATCCGCGTCCTCATAGACGATAAAGGGGGCCTTGCCACCCAGCTCCAGGTGAACACGCTTGACCGTTTCGGCGGCGGCGCGCATGACATATTTACCGCTACGCGTGCTACCTGTGATCGAGACCATATTGACGCCTGGATGGCTCGCCAGGCTGGGAGCAACCTCAGGACCATCCGTGATGATATTGAGTACACCATCAGGGATGCCTGCCTCCAGAGCCAGTTCACCCAGCTTCAAGGCGGTGAGGGGCGTCTCCGGCGAGGGTTTGAAGACGACACTATTGCCAGCCGCCAGGGCGGGTCCAATCTTCCAGGCTAGCATCATAAAGGGGTAGTTCCAGGGCGCCACCGAGGCCACGACGCCTACCGGCTCGCGCCGGATCACGCTGGTATGTCCTCCCGAGTATTCGCTGGCGGCAACGCCCGCGAGGTGGCGAGCCGCGCCCGCGAAGAAGCGCAAGTTATCGATGGCAAAGGGAATATCACTATCGCGCGCCAGCTTGATGGGCTTACCAGTGTCAAGAGACTCAAGTCCGGCCAGTTCTCCCGCATGAGCCTCCACCAATGAGGCCAATTTCTCAAGCGTAGCGGCACGCGCACCGTGAGGCAGATTCGACCAGCGACCATCATTGAACGCTTCACGGGCAGCCGCAACCGCATGCTGCATATCCTCAAGCGAACTCTTAGGAACCTGGGCGATGACTTCACCACTGGCTGGATTGAGGTCATCAACTACCTTGCCCGTGCTGCTTTTGACAAACTGCCCATTGATCAGCATCTTGTATTCAGTCATAGCTGCTACCCTTTCAAATGACAGAAATACCTCTACGGGAGGCATCAGAGCTCCAGGGAGAATGCTAGCATGCGACTCTCTTAACATGACTGGCATGCTGGCATTGTTCCTCTCGCACCAGGCAAGAGGAATGGACTCTATCAATATTAAGCTTAATCCGCCTGAGAAGGGGCGATTCCAGGACCCTCTTCAATCGACGTTCCCTCCAGCGGCAACGTCTTCAATACCTGCGGACGCCTCACCAGCATGTAAATAAAGTAGATCAAACCAAGCGCAAACATGACCAGAGAATAGAGCCAGGGCGTCTGAAACGAGGCATCGCGGAAGATGGACAGCTCAAAGACTAGCCAGACCAGCGCCAGGATCATCACTGGCCACTCAAACGCGCCCAGGCTGAAGCCTTGCGCTTTCGGCAGTTTGCGTCTGGTGCTGATATAGAGGATGACGGTCGCCAGATAGACAATCGCAGGCAGTAGCGAGGAGGCGCTGAACAGGTTCGTCAGGGTATTGGTCTGCGTGGCGAAGATTGCCAGGACAATCTCGATCACGATGCCACACAGAATAGTAGCGGCCAGAGGAGTACTGGTATGGTTATCAACACGCTGGAAGACGCGGTAGGCTGGGAAGCGCTCATCGCGCGACATGGCCCATACCAGGCGTGTCGCGGTAATGAAAATCACCAGGCCACAGGCAAAGATCGAAAAGGTCACCAGGATCAAGAAGATATCACCAACGACCGTACCCAGAGTCTGAGTTACAATATCGGCGACCGGAGTAGCCGAACCAGCCAGGGCCTTGAGATCGCCCGAAGCCAGATTCAGAGCAATCAGGAAAAACATACCGACTATGCCGCTTAAGACCACGGCGGTCCACATCGAGAATGGAACGACTTTGTGCGCATTCTCCGTCTCTTCGGCCAGGTTAGCGGCGGCCTCAAAGCCTACGATAGTATAGGAACCTAACAAGAAGGAGAAAATAAACGGTCCGACGCTTGTCAGCGTGCCAAAGTTAAAGTAACCAGTTGCGGGGACAGCTCCCATGCTAAAGAGGTGATCTGGATGCAGACCACCACGCACCAGTCCAACGATCAACAAGAGCAAGGTCAGACCCACGATGCCAATCACTTCAGTACCAACGGCCGTGTTATTGATGCGCGTAGACCAGGTAGTAGAGAAAAGGATGAGAAGCATCTGCACCAGGACAATTGTAGCCGTCACAATCCATGCGTTGACCGGCGTCTCAGTATAGTGAAAGAGGCTCGGGAAAATCGTCTGTGCAATACCATAGTCTACCGAAACAACAACGACGATCAGATAGGTGAACGAGAGCCAACCAATAAGCCAGCCAATTTTGGGGTTCGCCAGGCGCGACATCCATTGATAGGAGTAGCCTGCGATAGGAATGCGTGAGGCCAGGGCTGCGAAGACGAGGGCGACAAACAATTGACCAACCGCGACAAAGGGCCAGGTCCAGATTCCCAAGGGACCACCCCAGTTTAAAACGCCGCCATAGGTAGAGAAGATACCAGTGGTAATGGAAATAAACGAGAAGCCAACCGCGAATGAAGCGAAGCGTTTGAGGTCGCGACGAAACTCTTGCTTATAACCGTATTTTTGCAGGTTTGCCTCGGATTGACCCGAGACGTTATCTACCAGTGACATGGTCTGTTCCTTTCGGTGTAAAGAATAGAAGATAATCAGGCCTGTCAGAAGCGCGAATATATGAAACGACGTTGTTTACTCTATGCGCTTTACCACAGGCTCCGACAACGCTGGGAGCCTGTGGTAGGGTATATACCTATACCAAGCTGGTAAGAAAACTTTTCCCTCCCTTCCCCAAGAGGTTTATTTCTGCTGCACGACTCCTTTTACCACGGCACGCAGGATCTCCAGCGAACGGGAGATAAGCGGCTCTTCAACCACCAGAGGCACCAGGATGCGTACGACATTCCCATAGAGACCAGCCTTAAGCAGCAATAATCCTTGCTCACGTGCCTGCTTTACAATCTGGTCGACAAGCTCAGGGGCTGGCTCTTTGCTCTCGCGATCGCGCACGAACTCTAGAGCAAGCATCATACCCAGGCCGCGTACATCGCCGATCTCTGTGACCTCCTGCTGCAGTGCCTGGCACTGGCTTGAAAAGCGCTCCGCCAGTTGTTGCGAGCGCCCAAGCAGATTCTCCTGCTCGAAGACATCTAGCACGGCCAGACCCGCCGCACAGGCCAGGGGATTGCCCGCGTATGTGCCACCCAGGCCACCTGGTTCGGGGGCGTCCATGATCTCGGCGCGACCAACCACAGCCGAGAGTGGGAGGCCGCCAGCCAGGCTCTTGGCCAGCACGACCAGATCAGGCTCTACGCCGCTATGCTCGATGGCGAACATCTTGCCCGTGCGCCCAAAGCCTGTCTGCACCTCGTCGGCGATCAGCAAGATACCGTGCTCCTGCGTAATGCGCCTCAGATCACGTAAGAACTCCACTGGCGCGGGCACAAAACCGCCCTCGCCAAGCACCGGCTCAATAATCACCGCCGCGATTCGCTCCGGCGTTACTTCGGTCAGCAGCATCTCCCGTAAGGCGTCTAGCGCTCGCTCGCTATTCCATCCACGATAATCGTAAGGATATGGCGCATGGTAGACTTCGGGAGCGAAGGGGCCAAAATTCTGCTTATAGGCCGTGGCCTTGCCTGTCAGGCTCATACCCATCAAGGTGCGACCGTGGAAGCTATGCGTGAAGGCGATGACTGCGGGTCGCTTTGTCGCGGCCCGCGCGATCTTGATCGCGTTTTCGACCGCCTCGGCACCCGTGGTCAAGAGAATCGTCTTTTTCGCTCCAGCCCCAGGAACCAGGGCATTCAAGCGCTCCGCCAGGCGCACATAGGACTCATACATGGCAACTTGAAAGCAGCTATGTGTCAAACGCTCTAGCTGGGCCTGCACGGCCTGGATCACTTTAGGATGACTATGACCGACATTGAGTACACCAATACCGCCCACAAAGTCGATGTACTCATTGCCGTCTATATCCCAGAGTTGGGCGCCCTGTGCGCGCGCGGCAAAAATAGGATGCGTGTTGGCCACTCCCCGTGGCACCTGGTCCCTACGGAGTTGCAACAGGGTCTCCGTACGAGATTGTTCTTTGAGCATGAGACCTCCCTCGCTCTCACAGCAGGTTTTTCTTTTAGATAGACGTATATTGAGAATATAGATGGAAATACATAGAAAAACTAGTGCTTTGAGCGATAAAGTTTAAAGCGTCTTTTTATCTTGTAAAGATAAAAGATGAACGGCAAGCTGTAACCGGAAACGCGTCTCGGGGTCCGCGAGATCGAGCCTGGTAATATCGGAGGCCCGCGACAGGCGGTATTGCAGGGTCTTAGGGTGTACCCCCATACGCTCGGCTACCATTGTAGAGTGAAAGCCTGTCTGCGCCCAAGTCAGCAAGGTTTCGCACAATACGTCGCCATTGCGCTGCTCCTTGAGCCGACCTAGAAGCATGTCAAGAAAAGCCTGCTTCGCGTCCTGGTCCCCCACCAGGACGCGGGGCAGAAGCAGTGTCTCATAGTAGCAGAACTTTTCGGCCGGTATATACGGCAGCAGGGAAAGTACCTCGCGATAACTACGCCGCACCCCCTCAATTCCAGCATAAGGCAGGCCAAAAGCCAGCGAGATTCCCTTCCCTTTTAAGACATCCCAGATGCGCTGACCAGCATAGCGCTCCGGCAGGAGGAAAATAATCTGGTTGGGCGTGACAGTCAGGAGGGGAGCGGTATCGAGAATGCGTAGGCGCTGCCTGAGTTGTACGACCAGCCGCTCGCGCCTGAGAAAGCCTTCGCGCGATAACGGGGTCGACTCATCCAGCACGACCAGGCCAACCCGGTACTTGCTATCGGGCGAGAAACCTAACAGTTGGGCTCGCTCAAGTGCCTGAGGGGTTGCTTCAAAGCGACCCTCCAGCAGAGAGTCCAGGAAGGTATAGCCAAAGCGCGTCTCCAGCGAGACCAGTTCGCGTTGATGGGTAATATGCAGGGCCGCTACCATAGCCGCATGTTCCGCTGCCCGTACATCAAGCTCGCTCAGCTCCTGCTCGCCCTCGGTGATCCAGACAAAGCCCACTAGTTCGCCTTTGGGGCGAATGGGACAGATAATACAAGAGACCAGGCCAACCTCTGGAGCGGCAGGGATAGGGAGCGATTCATTGCGCGTGCGCAGCTTCTGGAGATACCCCTGCTTCTCCAGATAGCCTATATACCCAGGCAGGCTCTGTTCAAGCGCGGGCAGAGTCTTCACAACACCCGGCTCTTGCGACTCATAAGCGGCAGTCGCCAGAACACAGGCGCTTTCATCCACGAAGGCAATCGTACGTTGAATCAGGCTGCTGAGCGTCCTGGCGAGATCCTGTAAACTGCCCGCCTGGAGCGCGGCGCGTGTAAGAGCGCGATGAATAGCTTCAGAGTGTTCTATAACCCGGTACTGTTCGGCGAGGATAGCGCGATGTACATCTTCCGTAATGCGCGCGAAGGGGATATCCCAGGGAATTTCGAGGAGGGGCAATTGGGCCGCGTCGGCCTCCTCACGCGCCGCCTCGGAGAAGTGCTCAAAGAAATGAGGGACCGCCAGGCAGACACCGGCAAGGCCATGCTCAGCAAGCGCGCGTACAATAGCTCGCTCATCCGCTTCTTCCCGTGGCCAGGCATAGCCCGTAGTCAGCAGCAACTGTCCCGGGCGCACCCAGGGCAGAAAATCTGGCAAATCGGTAATATGCACCCAGCGCACATCGCGTTCCAACCCGCTTTCACCTGCTACGACACGGGTACCTTCCAGCACAGGCAGTGAGAGGACATCAACAAGTTTCACAGGCTCAGCCTCCTCTTGAAGCCACTCTGCTACGGATGTAGGGGAACTGCTTTCATTATGCCATGCGACTCCTCAATATACAATGCCTTCGCGCCTGCGGTGCTCAGGGGTAAGGTGCGTGCGTGGGAAAACGGGCATTGCTCGTTTTCCCACGCACGCACCTTACCCGAGGCCCGTGTAGCAAGCCGTATGAAGGGCGATTAGTGCTCACAACAGTGATCATGGCTGCTGGTGGGCGGGGGCACGTCCAACGAGGGGTTGCGATCAAAGAAGCCGACCGGCTTGAGCATAAAGCCAATGTAGGTCGCGGGCATCACGGGCCAGTCCTCGGGGCGTGCTACATGGTGCGCATTCATAATATACCAGAGAACCACATCCGTATTCTCCAGGGAGCGATTGGCCTGGGTCCAGGCTGGCAGACCCTCGCCACCCGCGTGCTGGTTAGGATAATCGCCCGCGGGATAGAGTTCCTTTTCATGGTATGGCGTGACCCAGAGATTTTTCTTGATAAAGCCAGCACGCTTCATGATGCTTGACTCTGGATGCAGGAAAGGCAGAGCATTATCGCCCGGCATCAGCTTATAGGCCACGGATTCACCCAGGCGATTCTGCACATTGGGGTTGGCGACCTTCCAGTAGCGTGCGGAGAAAGGGTCAATCGTCTGCTGAGCTTCGATCTCGGTCGCCAGCAGAGTCGACTTGGCGAAGAAGGCGTTCCCATAGGGGTTCTCTGGTCCCAGTGGCTCGGCCTCGGTATGGACCTCGTACACCGAGTTGTTAATGCCATCGATCATCATATCCATACGGAGACAGAAGATATGCTGGTGAATAGGAGCATTGACCTGGGGCGCAACCAGTTGACCATACTTTGGCTTCACACCAGGAAGGACTGCACCCGTGCTCACGATACCAGTCAATTTGGCCTCGAACTCGATATTGCCATCTTGATAGAGATACCAGAAGAAGCCATACTCATAGTTATCAATGGTAGCGATAAAGGAGATGGCCAGGCGGCGCGAGCGACGCACCTCGGTCCGATCCACGCGCCAATCGGCATGCTTCCACAGGATACCGAAATCTTCTTCATGCATACAAATAGCGTTGGGCAAGCGTACAGGATTGCCAAAACCGTCTGTAACGAGCGCGTCAAAATAGTGGATATAGCCCAGGCAGTCGCAGCCCAGTTCAAGCGCATTAGCCAGGATACCCACACCATATTCGCCGACATCAAAGGCTGTCTTGCGATAATGGCTGACGCCTGGATCACCATAGGGTACAACCATTTCAGCCAGGGATGCCCGGTACATGATAGGGCGTACCCGGCCCTGGTCCTCGTAGCCCAGCGTATGTAGCACCAGCCCTTCACGCGTGGTAAAGCCAATGCGGAAGCGCCACTTTTGCCAGCGTACCTCGTGTCCATGCACGCTAAAGCTCGGCCCCTCGGGCTGGGTAATCTGAATAGGCTTTAGATCGGTACGCATCTCTCCCACAGCCTCAGGCGTATACTCACCCGCCTCGGGCGGCACGGGAACAATGCCGTGGTCTTCGACTCGGATAACCACCATCTGGTTAACATCGATAAAGGCGATAATGCCTTCAATGGGACGGGCATAGCCATTATCCGTAGGATTGTGGCGCAAATACGCCAGAGAGCGCAGGATACGCCGTGTCCGCTCCTCCTCGTGGCCATAGTTGCCCACGGTCCAGGTATCGACCATCACCAGGCCCAGGTCGGTAATGCCACGCCTGCGCAGGGCCTCTTGAAACTCGGGATGCGCCTTGAGCACCTTCTCGCACTCCACGACCTCTTCAAAGAGCACCGCTGGCTGGACGCCGGGGATATGCTTCCAGCTCTTCACGCGCTTCTCCGTCACCGAGACCACGGCCTCATAGGTTGCCCCAGATGCTTTATCGAGTAGCACTATAAACGCCTCACGCGCGATCTCGTCGCCCTCCTTAAAGTTCAGGACAATCTCTTTGGCTGGCTCATGCAGGTTCACCGAGACGAAACGCACATCCTCACTGAGTTGCTGCTCAGCACGCACTATGTCGACTGCGACAGTAATCTCTTCAAGAGTAAGCGACTCCAGAGGATGCAAGATTATCTCAGATGGAGAAAGGGCATCAGTGGCCTGGTGAATATCTGTCATAAGGACTTCCACCTCTTCTTTAATTAGTGAATCAAATATGGGGCTTCTACTAATATAGATGGAAATCAAAGATAAAGCCATAGATAGCATAGGTAAATTTAACGTCACTTCCTTATCTAAAAGAGATAAAAAAGTGGCGCTCTTTGCTTCTATTCCGCTCTAAAGCTATGCTCTTTGCAGGATTTTCTGAGTGTGGTCAGCAACCTTTTGGATTACATGCCCAAAACCTGGCACATTCGCAAGTATATATTTCATACTTTTCTTGTATACTCTCTTTCAAGCTGAAAGCTCTGACTATCCCCCTCAGCAAACAATCACCTTTACCCTGCTCAAAGTATATAACATTACAATATATCGTATTGATAAGTGATGAGGTGTCTGATCTGGCTGTGGCATTCGCCACAGCCAGATCAGACACCTCATCACTTATTATCCTGAGCGCCGCAGGCACGAGGGAGAAGTTTCCCCTCTGGACGAAGCGCGTTCATGCTGCTATGCTAGGCGGCATGAACGCGTCAATCTTCTTTCAGGGCGGAACGCTAGTGCTGCGACATGTAGAGCCTAACGCATCCATTCCCCCGCCATTTCAATTCATTAAAGGCCAGTGGCGCTGCGAAGCGTATCACTATCCCACCATCCGCCCGTGGCTACAGGAGCACCAGGTGCGCGATGACGTTCCTCGCTGGAAACGCCTGGCACTCAACCTGCATGAGACACGAGAGCCACATGACTACCAGCTAGCCGCTCTGGAGGCCTGGAAGCAACATGAACGACGCGGCAGCATCGTCCTACCCACGGGCGCGGGCAAGACCTTCCTGGCAATCCACGCCATCTATGAGGTCAAGGCTTCGACGGTCATTATTGTGCCTACCATCTCCCTGGTTCACCAGTGGTATGCGCGCCTCGTCAACGCCTTCCAGACAGAAATCGGCGTCTACTACAGCGGCGAAAAGTTGCTCCAGCCGATTACCGTCACCACCTATCACTCCGCAGGGGACCTGATCGCTGCATCTGGAAATACCTTTCGCTTACTTATTTTTGACGAGGTGCATCACCTGCCCGCGCGTACCTGGGGCGAGGCCGCCTTGATGACGCCAGCCCCCTACCGCCTGGGCTTGACTGCAACGTATCCCGAAGAAGAAGAGCAGACCAATGGCCGCTGGCGTGTCGATGAGCTACTTGGCCCTACCATCTATAATCTTCCCCTGCGCGACCTGGTGGGGCAACAATTGGCCGACTACCGAACGGAGCGCATTCGCGTCAACCTGACAGAGCAAGAGCGTGTGGACTATGACGCGGCCTATGCCACCTATACTGGCTTTATTCGCGAGCGCCGCTTACGTCGCAGCCATGGTCCCCACTGGTTGCGTGAACTGATGCGCCTCTCGGCCTTTGATACCCAGGCGCGCCAGGCACTACTGGCACGTCAACGCTTACTTGAGATCACCTGGAACTGCGAGGGTAAATTTGTCGTGCTTGATGAGTTGCTACGAGAACACGCGGGCGAGCGCATCCTGATCTTTACCGAGAGCAATGCCGTAGCTTATATGATCTCGCAGCAATGGCTCATCCCTGTTATCTCGCATGAAACCGGAGTCGCCGAGCGCAAACATATTCTGGACGCCTTTCAGGAAGGAACCTACCAGGTACTTGTTACCAGCAAAGTCCTGAATGAAGGCATTGATGTACCTGCGGCCAAAATCGCCATTGTACTGGGCGGCGGATCGAATAAGCGCGAGTACATCCAACGCCTGGGGAGAATTCTGCGCAAGCAAGAGGAGCGGGAAGCCGTACTTTTTGAGGTGCTTGTGCGTAAGACGATTGAGGAGGGCAAGGCCCAGCGTCGTCATGTGCGGAAGGGAGATTAAGCATGCTCACCAGTGAGCTGATCCGGCCTCGCCTGCGCCACTCCGAGACCACACTCTCGGTCGAGATGGTCGATCCAGAAGATCCCAAACTGCAACAGACGGCGCAAGAGCTAATCGATATCCTACACAAACATGTGGGCTGCACACAGGAGGCCCTGGAGAAGGCCTTCGCTCTTTATGAGGGCGCACGGGTTGACTATGTCTTCCTGCGTGGCCTGGCCAAGGTGCTTATGGATGGCGCGACCTTTACTCCACGCGCGACTCCCCTGCCACCCGCAAGCATTCGCGAGCAGGCCTTCGCCTATGGCCCCGTCTTCAAACAACCCGATGTCTTCAGCCCCCGCAACCGCGAACAGGTACTTACAGAACTGGCGCAAACGCTCGCCATTGAACCAGGGCAGTTCGATTCTATGCTCTTCGCCGACCGCAATGCCTTCTATCTACTCACCGATGCTGGGCCTGCCTGGACACCTGCCAGCCTCCTCGCACGCTATAATCTTGAGCTGGCGCGCGGCGTCCTCTACTGGGCCTCGCACATTACCATCGAGGCCTTTAGCAACTACAAAGACTTATGGCATTTTATCAAGTTTTTCCAGCTCATGTTCTGGGCCGAGGCACTGCCCGAGGGGGGATACCGCATTGAGCTGGATGGGCCGATCTCGCCCTTTGTCGCTTCGACGCTACGCTACGGGCGGCAGATGGCCGCCTTCCTACCCGCGCTCCTCTTATGCGACCAATGGCGCCTACGTGCCTCTGTCCACCCGCCACAGGCACGCCAGGAGCTGCGTTACCACCTGGACTACACCTCTGAGCTCCGCTCACATTTCAAAGCCTCCGGCCCCTTTGATAGCCGCCTGGAGGCCGACTTCGCCCACGACTTTGAGCAAAAAATCGGCCAGAAACGCAAGCACTGGCGTCTTGAGCGCGAGAGCGAGGTACTGCTCCTGGGCGATACTGTGATGATACCCGACTTCACCTTTATTGACGAGCAGGATGAGACGCGCCGCATCCTTGTGGAGTTGGTTGGCTTCTGGCACCCCACCTACCTGCGGCGCAAAATCGAGAAGGTAAAAGCTGCACAGTGCAAGCACCTGCTCTTACTGGTCTATAAGGGTCTGAACGTCACCGAAGAGGACTTTCAGGAAACGGAGAGCGAGGTCCTCTTCTTCCAGCAGAAGCCCGTACTCAAAGACGTCATGGAGCTGGTCGAGGCCATGGCAGAGCGCGTGTATGGTCCTCGACCAGCGCAAACACGTAAACGTAAACGTAAGTAGAATCGCTACTCTACGACTAGCACAACCTTGCCCTTCACCTTACGCTCCATCATATCTCGTAGTGCCTCGGGGGCGCGCTCAAGTGGATACTTTGCCGAGATCAGGGGCTTGACCTTGCCAGCTTGCAACCAGGCAAAGAGTTCGCTTAAATACTCCTGGTTGCGCTGCGGCTCGCGGGCTGTGAACGAACCCCAGAAGACCCCAACAATCGAGCAGCCTTTGAGAAGCGTGAGATTGAGTGGGATGCGTGGAATCTCGCCCGTGGTAAAGCCCACGACCAGGTAGCGCCCGCCCCAGGCCATGCCACGCAGCGCGGGTTCCGCGTAAGCCCCACCCACCGGATCGTAGACCACGTCCACGCCCTCGCCATTCGTCAGGGTTTTGATACGCTCACGCAGGTCCTCGCTGGTATAGTTAATGACCTCGTCCGCGCCATATTGCCTGCATATTTCCAGTTTGTCCGCACTGGAGGCGGCGGCGATGACGCGCGCTCCCATGGCTTTTCCAAGCTCTACCGCAGCCAGGCCCACGCCTCCCGCAGCTCCCAGCACAAGCAGGGTCTCGCCTGGCTGAAGCTGCGCTCGCCCTTTGAGGGCGTAATGCGAGGTGCCATACGCGAGCACAAAAGAGGCCGCCAGGGGAAAATCTACTTGCGGCGGCATGGGAATAAGCTGCGAGGCCTCAGCCACAACCTCCTCGGCGAAGCCACCATGCCCCGTGAAGACGATAACCGGGTCGCCTACCTTCACTGACGCTACGCCCGGTCCAACCTCTTTCACAATACCCGCGATCTCGCTACCCGGTGAAAATGGCAGGGGTGGCTTGAACTGATACTTCCCTTGAATGATTAGGGTATCAGGGAAATTCACGCCACACGCCTTGACTGAGACGACGACCTGGCCCGCGCCCGCCTGCAACGGCTCAAGCTCCTCAACGACCAGGCTTTCAGGCGGGCCATATGCCTTACATATAACGGCCTTCATAAACATACTCCTTCTCAACATCGAGAAATAAGCATCTACCTTTATCTATTGGCATTGTACCATGAGGCTAGATTTATCACCGCTTGCCACATACGTATGCTCCTGATATGATACGAACCAAAATGAAAGGTTTCAAGCGGCATGGACAGTCATCAAACCTCGTCACATACAAGAATTTTGTTAACTGGTGCTGCCGGGAAGATTGGCTCAGCCTTTTTCGCTGCCACCTCCTCGCGGTATATGTTTCGCCTGGCAGATAAAGCACCGCTTACTCTGCCCGAAGAACTGGTAAAGGAGCACGAAGTCATCACGCTGGATATCGCCGATCCCCTGGCATGCCAGGAGGCATGCCGCGATATCGATATCGTGGTACACCTGGCGGCTGACCCTAGTCCCGAGGCTGATTTTTACTCGTCACTCCTCCCCAACAATATCCAGGGCGTCTACAACATCTTTCGTGCCGCTAAAGACCAGGGATGCCAGCGCGTGGTTTTAGCCAGCAGCGTGCATGTTTTCTCAGGCTATGCGGAGGATATACAGGGGCACATCGAGACTCCTGTCCGGCCTGGCAATATGTATGGGGTAAGCAAATGCTTTGGTGAGGCTGTGGCCACCTATTTCGCGCATAGTGAGGGCCTCTCAAGTATCGCAATCCGTATTGGCGCTTATACGAGAAACGGCGTTGTTCCTGAGTGGATGCATAAATACCCAGATCCACGTGGGTTGAGCGTATTTCTTAGTGAACGTGACTTTAACCAGCTCCTCAGTGGTTGCATTGAGACTCCCAATATCCCCTTTGCCATCGTTCACGGTATCTCCGATAACCACCTGAAACGCCTGAATATCAACAGCACTCGCGAACTCGTCGGCTACGCTCCCCAGGATGACGCCTTTGACCTCTTTGAAGAGATCCTCCAGGCCTGGTTACAGAATAAGTGAAACCACAAGCAAAAAGCGGTGCTTGCTCACATAGCATATGTGGCTATATGGGCAAGCACCGCCGCTCAGGAGGCTGGTTGTGACGATAGGCAGCTTATAAAACCGTATTAGCACGCCAGGCTTCAAGCAGTGCACTGTACCAGAGGCCACTATCCTTGATAATCCGGCGCTGCGTCTGGTAGTCGACATAGACAATGCCAAAACGCTTGGCATAGCCCTCAGCCCACTCAAAATTGTCCATCAGGGACCAGACGAAATAGCCGCGCACGGGCGCTCCCTGCTCAAGCGCGCTAGCAAGCGCGCCAATATACTCCTGCATGTAGGCAACGCGCCGGGGATCATGTACCTGGTCGCCGCCATCCCAACTATCCTTAAAGGCCGCGCCATTCTCCATGATATACAGGGCCTGCATGCCATACTCGCGGTGCAGGCGGATCAGCAGGTCAGTCAGGGCCTGGGGATAGATCTCCCAGCCCATCTCGGTATAGCAGGCTCCAGGAACGGGTCCTACCTTAATCGACTCATCAGCGCGCGCGGGCGTGGTCCCCCCACGCACGACATCGCGCGTGTAGTTGTTCACGCCCAGGAAGTCTATAGGTGCTCCGATGAGTTCTAGATCTCCGGCCTGGACAGGGGGGGGCTCAACTTCCAGGGCCGCAAAGAGGCCACCAGGATACTGCCCCCGGGCAAGCGGCTCGATAAACCAGCGATTGACGAAGAGGTCCGCGCGCTCGGCATCGCGCAGCGTCTCAGCACGCTCATCGGCAGGATAAATGGGGGTGAAATTGAGTGAAATGCCTACTGACGCGTTGGGCGCGCTATTAGCGCGCAGGCGCGGCAGGGCCAGGCCATGCGCCAGCAGGAGATGATGGCCGGCATCTATGGCCTGTTGCAGGTCCTGCTCCCCTGGCGCGTGAATGCCGATACCATAGCCTAGATAGGCCGAGCACCACGGCTCGTTGAGGGTCATCCAGCCAGCCACGCGGTCTCCCAGGCGTCGGGCGACGATCTCAGCGTAATCGGCATAGGCGTAGGCCGTATCGCGATTCGTCCAGCCCCCTTCCTGGTGTAGCGCCAGGGGCAGGTCCCAGTGATAGAGCGTGGCGAAAGGGGTAATGCCCTTGGTAAGCAATGTATCTACCAGGCGATCATAAAAATCCAACCCGGCGGCATTGACGGCGCCTCGCCCCTGGGGAATAATACGCGGCCAGGCGATAGAGAAACGATAGCCGCCCAGGCCCAATCGCGACATTAGTTCTACATCTTCTTGCATCAGGTGATAGTGGTTATTCGCGATAGCACCATTATCACCTTGATGCACCTTGCCCGGGATAGCCGCGAACATATCCCAGATGGAGGGTTCGCGTCCATCTTCCTGGGTCGCGCCTTCAATCTGATAGGCCGCCGTCGCCGCACCCCAGACAAAGTTCTTTGGAAAGGCCCTTGCTAAGGCCAGGTCGGCGGATGATAACGTCTGGATCTGTTCTGTGCTACTCATGTATGCTCCTGTCTCTCCATGTGTGGGCATAGGGGTTCAATGCTACACATGGATAGAGTATTTAAGCGACAACCTTCATCCTCTTTGTGAGCCTCAACAACTTGCGCAGACCGCGTTCTGTACGCAACGCTGGATTCGCGAACTCGTCGATCCCAAAGTTGATAAAGGCCAGACCCGCACATAGTACAGCGACACAGAGACCCGGTGGCACAAATTGCCACCAGCCACCAGAGAGCAGCGCATTCTCAGACTGTGCCCAATACAGAATTACACCCCAGGTGGGAGTCGTGGCATCGCCCAGACCCAGGAACTCCAACGCGACCTCTGTCAGAGCAGCATAAATGAAGGTGCCCACAAAGCCGGATGAGACAATGGCGATCTCATTAGGCAGGATTTCGGAGAAGATGATCCGCCAGGGTCTCTCGCCCATGAGTCGGGAGGCACCCACGAACTCGCGCTGGCTGATCGAGAGAGTCTGCGCGCGCAGGACACGCGCCCCCCAGGGCCAGCTCGTCAACAGGAGCACCGCAATGATCGTCCATGTTCCCTTCACGGCAAAGGCCGCGATAACAATAGCCAGGGGCAGCCCTGGCAACACCAGGAAAATGTTGGTCAGGAAGGAGAGCACATCATCGACCCAGCCGCCAAAGTAGCCTGCGGTCAAGCCTATTACCATAGAGAGCAAGGTTGAGCCAATCGCCGCAACAAAACTGATCAACAGCGAGGAGCGCGTACCATAAGCCAGTTGTGCGAAGATATCTTCACCGCGTGGCGTTGTACCCAGCCAATGTTTAGCTGAAGGACCTTGAAACAGATCATTTGAAAGCCCGGTCGGATTATAATGGGCAAGGAAGGGACCGACCAGGCCTAACAAGACAAAGAAGCCCAGAATACAGAAACCAGTCGTCATACGTGGATTGACAGTCACAACCGAGACGAACGTCTTCCAGAGGCTCTGCTTCTTCGCGGGCACAATCACGGTTTCGGGACTCGCTGTTGTTAAAATGCCTGGCGCAACAGGTTCATTGAGCACGCCCTGTGTATTGGGCGGCGTTCCTCGATCTATCCCCATCAGTTAGCCCCTCTCATTCCGCACGCGTGGATCTAGAAGCATATATACGATCTCAGATATGAAGTTTGCCGCCAGCATCGCAAGCGCGATAAACAGGAAGATGCCCTGGATAAGGCTATAATCGAGATGATGGATGGCATTAAAGAGGTCGAAGCCAACCCCCGGATATGAGAAGACCATCTCCGTAAGCAAGGAGCCACCCACAACATAACCCAGCGACATACTAAAACCGGTGATACTGGGGAGAATGGCGTTACGCGAGGCATAGGCCATCATGACGCGACGGTCAGAGAGTCCTTTGGCACGCGCCATGTGCACATAATCTTCCGAAAGCGTGGTAATCATTGAGTTACGCATACTCAGCATCCAGCCCGCGATAGAACTAATGACAATCGTGACGGCGGGTAAGATTGCATGTTGAATCACACCAGCAATAAAGACCGGATCCCAACTAGGACCAATATCGCTCGTCGTATCATAGCCCGAGTCAAGCGGGAAAAAGCTGTTGCGGAAGGCAAGCAGGTAGATTAGTCCAAGCGCCAGCCAGAAATAAGGAATAGCGGAGAAAAAGGTCAATAAAGGGGCGGCAACGGTATCAAGCAAGGACCCACGACGCCAGGAGACAAGCACACCTAGAAGTGTGCCCAGAATAAAACTAATCACAGATGCCGTACCAACCAGGCCCAGCGTCCATGGGATATCGGAGGCAATCACCGAGAGCACGGGCGAGGGAAAATGCGAGATCGAGACGCCCATTTTCCCCTGAAGCAGGTTTGTTAGATACTGGAAATACTGAACAGGCAAAGGCGCATCACTTAAACCAAACTGGACGCGCAACGCCTGGAGCGTGGCCTCGGTAATATTTCCTTGCCCACGCAAGTTCGCGACGTATGCCTGGATCGGATCGCCTGGCATCAACCTGGGCAGGATAAAATTAATCGTAACCGAGGCCCACAATGCGGCCACATAGAAGATTACGCGGCGGAGCAAATGACGCATTGGGGGGTTCCCTTTTCTAGTCCATGCAAGCATGGACCCTACGTGTTCTAGTCAGCATGGACTCTACAAGTTCAGTCACCAACAAGGACCATACATACCTCGTAGGGTCCATGCTTGCATGGACTGCAAACCGGACCCTACAGGTTGTACTACCTAGCTATTTGCTGGCGACAGATGGAGAACGATGTTCTCGTTGTCGGGTGCATCGAACGGCGAGCCATACGCGTATGGGTTGTTCTGGTCGGGCCAACCCACGGCGGTCTTCGTCGTATACTCGAACCAGCCAACGTTGTAGTCCAGCGGGATAACCGGCAACTGATCAACCATAATCTTCTCGATGCCCTGAATGGCCTGTTTCTGCGCATTCGGGTCGGCCGAAGCCAGGTACTGATTCAGCAGTTTGTCGGTGGCGGAATCCTGCCAGTGCTCCCAGTTGGTCGAGCCACCAGCAATCACCTTGCCATTACCCCAGGTCTTGTCGCTGCGCAGCAGGTCGACAAAGGTGAAGTACGGAGATGGACCCTTATCCGTCCAGGAGATAGCGGCATCATAGTCGCCTTTGTTCAGAGCTGCCGTGTAGACATCGGGTGTAGCCAGGGAATTGGGCTTCGCGTCAATACCAATCGCCTTCAGGTTATCTGAGATAACCGCGAGCGTGGCCTCCCAGTCAGCCCAGCCGCTAGGCACAATCATCTGGAAGGAGATTTTCTTGCCATTCTTCTGATAGATGCCATCGCTTCCCTTGGTGTAGCCAGCCTCTTTTAACAGAGACTCAGCCTGGGCGGCGTCAGGCGAGAACTTCGCGTTCTGATAATCAGAAGAGAGGAAGGCCTTGTGAGAGGGCAACACAGCCGTCGGGTTGGCGGGATCGGCATAGAGTGCGGCCTTCGCATGAATGTCATCACGGTTGATCGCAAGGCTGATGGCCTGACGAACCTTGAGATCGTTAAAGGGAGCGCGTGTCAGGTTCAGGTACAACATGACGGTGTTGTTGCCAGGGAACCAGTGATGATAGTGCTGAGGGTCAACCTGGGTAAAGCTGGCATCATACTTGGGATCCCAGCCCACACCGGCCCAGTCAATCTCACCCTTAGAGATCTTCAACTGCGCAGCCGTATTATCGCTCGTGGCGAGATAGCGCAGTTGGTCAATCTTTGGCAAGCCCGACTGCCAATAGCTGGTATTCTTCTGCAAGGTATAAGCCTGTGGGCCAAAGGACTTCAGAGTGTAGGGGCCGGTACCAACTGGCTTATCATTGGTATATGTTGCCGGGTCAGACACCGAGGACCAGGTATGCTTAGGAACGATGTAAAGCTGGGAGAAGTTCCAGAGTGCAATGGAGTTGGGGCTCTTGAAATCAACCTTGATGGTGTTAGAGTCAGGGTTTGTGACATCTTTAATAATGTTCGTCCAGAGACCCTGTTGATCAAGAGCGGGATACTGCTTCAAGAGATTGAGCGTGAAGATGACATCATCCGCGGAAAATGCCTGGCCATCATTCCACTTGACACCATTACGAATCGTGAAGGTCACACTACTGGCGTCGTCAGCGAGCTTGTGATCAGACGCAAGCATGTCGGTGACGCCGCCATCATAGCGATTCATGTAGATGAGCGTCTCGTAGATCATGCCCTGCGCGCCATACATCGCGCCATTACTAGGGTCGATAAATGGATTGAAGTTACTGGCCTTAAAGTTTCCATTGGGCGAGGCCAGAACATTCAGGGTCGTCGTCTTCGAGCCTGAATTGCTGGTGTTGTCACCACCACATGCTGAGAGCAGCGTGGCAAAGATAGCGACCAGCGAGAACAGGACCATCCTGCCTTTGCCGTGGCCCCCTTTACGAAGGCTTCGCGACAATACATTGGGAGTCATACAACCTCCTCAGTCAAAAATATCAACATTGATTTGGTAAGAGAATCTCTGCTGCGATGAATTTGTAGCCATAGTGTATCTGGAGACCAGCCAGTAAGGCAGGCAACAAAAGTAGTATTTGTGGGTTTATTTTTTTAAGTAGGTGTAGTGGCATGGACTACGGGCAAGCCCATAGTCCATGCCACTACACCTACTTAAAATATGCTTAACCCCTGTTGAGAAGCGGGAAATAATGTAACTAGACATATTTATGGATGTGTATTATAGTATACGTACCGTTAGGTAACCCTGGGAACCAGAAAAGCATCTGACATCGATGAACACACACAGCTATCTCCCTATAGGCGCACACTCATGCCCGACTTACCAACACCCTTAACCACAAATACAAATATGCCGCGACCTGAACCAGAGAGCAGAGATATCTTCCTGGTTCACTTAACGCCCCTTATTGGACGCGAGCGAGAAATAGCCTCGGCAGTCACGTTGCTGCGCGAGCCGGCTATGCGTTTACTTACTATTACTGGCCCCGGGGGGGTGGGTAAGACATGCCTGGCTCTACAAGTCGTGGCAGAGCTCGAACCTGCATTCTCCGATGGTGTACGCCGCATCGCCCTGGCCTCTACCTCTTCCTCCGAATTATTTATACCCACCCTGGCACAATCGCTGGGTCTCGTAGAATTCGATGAGATGCCGCTCCTGGAGCGCATCAAACGTTATTTGCGCGAAAAGCATGTCCTGCTCCTCCTCGATAACTTTGAGCAGGTCATCGCTGCGGCGCCGCTTATTACGGAGTTGCTCGCGACCTGCCCGGCTCTGAAAATTCTCGTAACCAGTCGAGAGGTACTGCACCTGCGGGCGGAACACGAGTTTGCCTTGCCTCCACTAGCCTTACCAGATCTAAAACTTGCGACTGACCTTGAGGCCCTCGCGCATAACGCGGCGGTCGCGCTTTTCGTCCAGCGTGCGCGCTCCGTCAAAACCGATTTTCAACTCACGGCTGAGAATGCGCAGACGATAGCGGAAATTTGTACGCGTGTCGATGGCCTGCCCCTGGGCATTGAGCTAGCTGCGGCCCGCATCAAAATTCTGCCGCCAGGAAAGCTACTCGCTCGCCTGGAACATCGCTTGCAAGTTCTTACGCATGGAGCGCGTGACCTCCCTCTCCGCCAGCAAACGCTACGCGCCACCCTGACCTGGAGCTATGAGCTTCTCGATCCGCAAGAGCAAAAGCTCTTTCGCAGCCTCTCCGTCTTCGTGGGCGGTTGCACGCTGGAGGCCGTCGAGCATCTCTGCCAGGCCATCGATGCCGATGAAGGTGATCCGCTCACGCCTATCACCTCACTCATCGATAAGAATCTGTTGCGCATGGTTGAGCGCACCAACGAAGAGGCACGCCTGGTCATGCTGGAAACCATTCGCGAATATGGTGAGGAGACGCTCCGAGCCAGTGCAGAGGCCCAGACAGCTTATGATGCCCATGCAATGTACTATCTGGCCCTGGCGGAGGAGGCTGAGCCACACCTGCGCCAGGCCCAGCAGGTTCAATGGCTTGAGCGTCTCGAACAAGAGCATGATAATCTGCGCGCCGCCCTCCAGCGCCTCATGACCCAACCCCAAAGCGAGTTGGCACTACGCTTAGGGAGCGCGCTCTGGCGCTTCTGGCTCATTCGCAACCATCAGAGCGAAGGCCTTCAGTGGTTAGAAAGGGCCTTACAGAGCATGAAGCCCGCCCGGGTCACAAAGCATATCCTGGCACGTGCCTGCTATGCCGCTGGCGTCCTGGCGGACAGCCAGGGTCTCTACCAGCGCGGAACCGAGCTGCTAGAAGAGGCCCTGGGTTATTATCGCGAGCTACAGGATCAAAGAGGCATTGCCACAACACTGCATCAACTCGGCTGTTCCTATGCCCGCACCTCACCTTTTCAGGGTCATGCTCTGTTCGAAGAGAGCCTGGCTATCGCGCGCACGCAGGAGGATCTCTATACCATCGCCGATGTCCTGGCATCTCTGGCCGAGGAGGCCGTCGCGCTGGGTTATCATCTAGAAAAAGCCCGGACCTACTACGAGGAGAGTCTGGCCATCGCCAGGCGCTTGCAAGATAAACGTAGTATCGCCTACCGCCTGAATAAGCTAGGCCAGGTTTTAACGCACCTGGGTAGTTATGCTCCTGCTTACCAGTTGCTCACTGAGAGCCTGAAGATCCATCGCGAGGTCGGCGACCGCGTTGGTATCGCCTTCGTCCTCGTTCCCCTGGGCATGCTGACGTTCTATATGGGCGATTACTCAGCAGCCCAAACATGGTTCGCGGAGAGCTCAGCGGTCTCCAGAGAACTGGGCAACGAGAATAAGATTGCGCAGTACCTCGGGACATTAGGCGAGGTTGCCCTCCACCAGAAGGGCGAGGATCAGGCCACGTGGACGCTTTTGGAGCAGAGCCTGGCAATCTTTCGCGAGACAGAGAACGAAGAGGGCATCGCCTCCCAGCTCTTTACTCTCGGCAGCGTCGAGTTTAATCAGGGTAACCTGCAACTCGCCATGACCTTACTCAACGAAAGCCTGGCAAGCATGCGCCGCCTGGAAAACCATGCCATGACCGCTGCCTCGCTCAATATGCTAGGTCACGTTGAGGCTCATCGCGGTAACTATGACGCGGCACGCACCTACATGGAGGAGAGCCTGGCGATCTCACGCGCCATTAACGACCGCGAAGTTATCTCGCCCCGCCTGATCCAGCTTGGCCTTGTCGTCCTCAACGAGGGCCAGAACACGCAGGCCCGCCAGCTCTTTACCGAGGGACTCAATATTGCACGCGAAGTCAGCGATAGACGTCAGATCGCCGATGCCCTGGGTGTCATGGCCCTGCTCTACATGATCGAAGGCGACTATGAGACCGCGCAGAGGCTCCTGGAAGAGAGCTATAGCGAAAACGATATCCAGACCAATTACTATCGCCTGGCCGACCTCGGCATGCTCGCCCTTCTTCGAGGCGACATGGCGAAAGCCCGAACCCTAATCGTAAAAAGTCTGGAGATCTCCATCCAGATTCGCAATCGCTGGTTCATCGCCTCCTGCCTGGAGCGCCTGGGCGAAATTTGCGTGGCCCAGGGACAGCCCGAGCAAGCGGCGCGCCTCTGGGGGCCGCAGCTACCCTGCGTAGCGCTATGAGCGCCCCTATTCCGCCTATCGAACTCGCTTACTATCAGCTTGCCCTGGCACAGGCTCAGACCCAGCTGGGAGAGACACGCTTTCAAGCCGCCTGGCTCGAAGGCCAGCACATGACTCCAGAACAGGTGTTTACGCAAGAGAAGCAACCCGCAGTTGACACTCAGGTATCTCAGGCGCAACCAACCACATCGACTCTCACCCACCTTAATGACCTGACTGAACGTGAAGTCGAGGTCCTGCGTTCCGTCGCCACTGGCCTTACCAACGCCCAGATCGCCGAGCAACTGGTAATCAGCCCGCGTACCGTTCAGGCCCACCTCAGCTCTATTTATAACAAAATTGGCGTCTCCTCCCGTAGCGCCGCCACCCGTTACGCCCTCGAACACCACCTGACCTGAGAAACCTCATATGGTATATGTTGATGTGGACCGTGGGCGAAAGATATGTGGTATGGTGACGTGGACCGTGGGCTTTTGCCCAGAGAGTGTGGAGTGAATACGCATATAAGCTTATATGCGTATTCACTCCACTTTTTTCTCTACCATTAAATTAGGCATATATGCGGATGTGCCCGGCACCCTTGATCAGGTACAGTTGAGGTTGTTAGAGAGGCTCTTTATTGCATGATTCTTCATAGATGAGGAGTTGCGGGCTATGCTGCGACAACCTATACCACAGGTCTTTGACGACCACTTATACTTACAGGACTATTTACCAGACCATCCACGGGGCTATACACAACACACGACACCGAGAGTCACAGTCGGCTCACATCAGTGGTATACCTGGCTCGCCGATGCTCAGAACAAGTCCTTCACCTTCAAGAGCCACTTTGGCTCCTTCACCGCTCGCCACGAGCGCCAGCGCAATAGCTGGTACTGGTATGCCTATCGCAAGCAACAGGGCAGAATTCGCAAGATGTATCTGGGGAGGCCACAGGAACTTACTGCCGAACGCCTCAACTCTATCGCGATTAATCTCTGTACCTACTCTTCCTGCCAGCACAACTACCAACTCTTCGAGGCCAAGTTGCGTACGCCATCCCTGGCCAGGGACGTTTTGCCTCGCCCCCGTCTGCTCGCAAAGCTACAAAACAGTCTGGAGACAGGCCTGACCGTTATTTCTGCCCCTGCCGGTTGGGGCAAGACGACCCTCTTACGCCAGTGGCATAATGAGGTAGTCTCGCAGGGTTGCGCATGTAGCTGGCTCTCGCTAGACAAAGAGGACAACCAGGCTATCAGGTTCTGGTCACACTTTATCGCGGCCCTCGAACAAGTTATGCCCGGCCTCAGTGACCTGGTATCCATTGAGCTTTTTTGCGCGCATGCGACTCTGACGCAGGGTCTACACACTCTCCTACACGCACTTGACGGACTTGCTACACCTGCTACGCTGGTACTCGATAACTATCATGTGCTCTATGCACAGGAGATCCACCAGGCACTCACAACACTTATTGAGCTGATGCCGCTCCAGCTTCACCTCGTGATCGTCTCGCGCACACGTCCAGAGTTACCCCTGGCCCGGCTACGCGCGCAACGGCTCCTGAATGAGTTGCATATGGATGATTTGCGCTTCTTGCAGCAGGAGATGCTTCAACTCCTGCCGCGACTGCTCGCGCAGCCTCTCACCACGGAACAATACGTCACCCTGGCAACCCGCGCCAATGGCTGGATTACGGCCCTGCACCTGCTGGTAGCTTCTATCCATGAGGGGGGAACTATAGAGGAGGTATGCGCACTTCCCCAACGCCATCTCAACGATTATATGGTGGAAGAGGTACTGCTACAACAGCCCGAGGAGATACAGCGCTTCTTACTGGCAACTGCACCTCTAGATAGCTTCGATATCTCGCTCGCCAGCGCGGTCTCACTCCAGGCCAATAGCGAGGCTATGCTCGACTATTTATCGCGACATAATATCTTCATTGAAGCGCAAGATTCCCAGAGAGGCTGGTTCCGCTATCAGCCTTTGTTCTCAGAGGTCTTACGTGGCTACCTGCGCCAGCATAGCGCCTCCCTGCTCCCTGAGCTTTACCTGCGCGCCTGCACCTGGTATCAACAAAATGGCCTGCTCAACAACGCGCTCTACTACGCCACGCAGGCCACCGGAAACGCGATGATTGCCCTACCCCAGGCGGGTAACCAGCTCGGCAATCTGACAAACTATTATCCTGTGGTCCAGGCTATACCAACCCTGAAGCACGCAAGGCGCGAGCTATTTACGCAACGCGAAAACGAGGTCATTGATCTGCTATTGCAAGGAGCTTCCAATCGCGAAATAGCTGCGAAGTTAATTATCAGTGAGGGGACAGTGAAGAAACATATGGCCAATATCTGCGGTAAGCTTGAGGTAAAAAGTCGGACGCAGGCGCTCGCTAAACTTATGCCTCAGCTTACGCCTGCATTAAACTCTAGAGACGTACCAGCATCTCGTGCTGGCTAAAGAACTCGGTGAAGCCAAGCCTGAGACAGCGCGCATATAGAGCGCTACTCGCAGGTTCGTTGTAGATCTGAATCTTCGCATGCTCGCCCGCGGCCTCGTGCAGGAGGCTCGCCAGCTCCGCGTCAGTCAGTTCGCTCTGTAGCACGGCAGCCTGCACACGGGTGACACCATGAGAGCGCTGTATAACCAGGCCATTCATACCACGACCAGGGCCGGGCGCGACAATCGTCTCAGTGCTCAGCGCCAACAGGCTCGCCAGTTCACGCCCCCAGCAGGGAAGCTCCGCGTCCTGGCTCAGCCAGGGCAGCAGCGTCTCAAGCGGCACACGCTCAACATGCAGCGACTCAGCCTCTGGCAGCGTCGCGGTCGCGACTTCGAGTCCCAGCAGCCGACGACGAGCGACAAAGCCAGCCTTCTTGTAAGTCTTGATCGCGCGCTCATTCTGAGATAAGACTTCCAGTTGCAGCGTCTCAAAGTTAGCCTCGCGAGCTACATGCACCATCTGCTCAGCCAGGAGATGGCTTACGCCCCTCCCGCGAAAGGCGGGCGCAATCCCAAATCCTCCACACCAGGCACGCATCCCACGTACCCCCAGGCGTGCCAGACCTACAAATTCGCCCTCAGTGCTATGCATGGCAACAGAGTGATTGGCATCGATATGATTGATGCGCCAGAAGTCTGCAAGCATCTGTGGCGTCATGTGCATAGGAAAGAAATAATCGGTAAAGCTACTATTATGCATCTCGCTTAACTGGGCGAATGTGTAGCCCGTCACATCTGTAAAAAGATATTCGCTCATACGTTTGGCCTGTTCCTTCCTCACCTCTTGATTTTTTTTGGGATAAAGTGCTAAAATCCCAAGCATAGCAGTCGGATATTAGCGTGCCCTAATGTCAATATTTGCTGGCACTATTTGCCGATGCAGAAAAACAAAAATACATATACATGTCGTGTCAATCCTGGCCCTCTTTAAGAGAGACAGATACTCACGACGAAAGGATTCAGTTGTGCCTACAGGAACCATTGTCCTTCTAGGAGCCTTCGCCGGACTTACTATTTACCTCGGTCTCCCTCTGGCCTTTCTCAAAAAAGCCCCGCAGTCGTTCAAGACTTTTGCCAGCATGCTGGCAGCGGGCGTACTGGTCTTTCTCTTCTATGACGTAATCAGCAAGGGTTCAGAGCCCATCAATAGCGCTATGGAAATCCTGAGCCAGAAGCATACTGGTGCCAGTACTGTCTTCCTCGAAGCTTTCTTGATGATCGTAGGTTTTCTGGTTGGCCTGCTAGGCCTCGTGTATTTTAATAAATATATCATAGCGCGCTACAAGCCTGGCAAACGCGTAATTATCGAGGCTGATAGCGCTGAGGCATCGCCTGCACTTGTTGGGGCTGCCGCGAGCAAAGCCGCCATGTCAGCGCAGACGGAGCAAGCCCAGACCGTGGCGACAGGTGGTGCTATGGCGACAGCGATCAAGTCAGCCAGGACGCCTTCTCCCAAACTGCTAGCGCTCATGATCGCTATCGGCATCGGCCTGCACAACTTTTCTGAGGGTCTGGCTATTGGTCAGTCAGCGGCCACAGGGGCGCTCTCGCTCGCGGCCATTCTCATCATTGGCTTTGGCCTGCATAACATGACGGAGGGCTTTGGCATCGCCGGTCCTCTCACGAACGAGACCGTCTCCTGGAAGTTTATTGCCCTGGTTGGGCTCATTGGTGGTGGCCCGACCTTCCTGGGCACCGTTGTCGGCATGGCCTTCCAGTCTGACTTACTCTTTATCCTCTTCCTGGCCCTGGCAGCTGGCTCGATTCTCTATGTAATCGTAGAACTGCTTGCCGTCGCCAAACGCATGGCCTCCAACGAGATCATCATGTGGGGACTCTTCGTCGGCTTTATGCTTGGCTATATCACTGACCTCATCGTCACCTACGCAGGCGCATAATCTCCTCATCCAAGATCAAAAACTGCTTAAAGGCTTTCTGGCTTGTAGAGACCGGAAAGCCTTTTCTCTTGCTAAAATTACTGGCTGACCTTAAGTTTTGACAATTACGTTCGATTTATATAAGAGAAGGGTATTATCAACTCAAACACAAACTCCTATGAGAGTCTCTTCCTTTTAAGGGCTATACACATATACTGCATGGTGCTTGCAGTTATGAGCCTCACATAAAGTGATGTGCTCCAGCGGCTAAAACCTCGAAGGAGGCTTATATGCACACAATCAAGCACAAAAAATCAACCTCAACGCTCCAAGAACAGGTTTCGCAGTATCCTGCATCTTCGATTGAGCAGAACACTTGGCGCATAAATCCAGACAATCAGGGTTTCTGGAAAAGCCTGTATGCGTTCTGGGGAGCCTCAACCTTTACACCGTCATATCTGCCAGCCCCTCTACGTCGACCTTTAGCTGGCTATATGTTGGCTCTGCTGCTGCCTTTCCTAACCGTTCTGGGCATCTTTTACCTCAAAGACATCGCCCCTGAATTAAGCTTTGTTAGCGCGCCCGTAGTGCTAGGCATTCTCATCGTCTCTCTGGGCTGGGGGGCGCTTCCAGGCCTGCTTGCGACACTCTGGGGTACGTTCCTGCTAGGCTTCCTGGTCCTGCCGCCGCATATCTCGTTGGCACTTGAGCAGATTGAGTCTTTCTATAGCCTGCTTATGCTTGCCCTGGTTGGCCTGGGCATAACCCTGCTAAGCACACAGGTACAGCGTGCGCATCAGCAGACCATCACAGCCCGCGCCGATGCAGAGGCTGCACGCGCGAACCTCTCGCGTATACTTATGCAAGCCCCTGTTCCCATTATCGTCCTGAGCAAAGATGAGCAGCGCGTTGAACTTGTTAATCCCAATGCCTGGCAGGCCTTTGGTCAGCGCCCGATTCTGGGCAAAACCTTACAAGAAGCCCTGCCTGAGTATGCCTCTCAAGTCACGCCCGTGATTCAACAAGTAGGTACAACTGGCAAAGAACATTCGATTGTCGAACATCGTGTTCTTGTCGATCAGCACAACGACGGCTCCCTGGTTGAACAGTACTATAACGTAGCATATCAGCCGATGCTTGCTTCTGATGGGAACGTCGATGGTGTGATTATCATCGGCTCCAATGTTACCGAGCAGGTGCAGGCACGCCATAAGGTAGAGCACCTATTGGCTGAGCTAGATAACTTCATCAGTGTCGTAGCACACGAGTTACGTACGCCAATTACAGCAGCAAAGATGTGTGTTCAGGTCTCTGAACGCAAGGTACAGCGCGTGCTTGGCAGCCAGCCACAGGTAGAGGAGAAGAGCGATCTGCTGTCTCTGCTACGGAAGAATCTCCAGCGCATCGAGCATCAGCTTGAGCTGCAAAACCGCCTGGTTCATGATCTCCTCGACGCCTCGCGTGTGCGCGCCGACCGCATGGAGCTGCGCCCGCGTTTATATAATCTCGTCGAGAGCCTTCGGGATTGTGTCGAGGACCAACGCACGCTGCATCCCGATCGTAGGATACAGCTCATAATGCCTGAGGAGGCTGAAATACGGATCAAGGCTGATCCCGAGCGCGTGCAACAGGTCATTAACAACTACCTGACCAACGCGCTGAAATACTCTGACACCGATAAGCCCGTCGCCGTCGAGGTTGTCCTGAAGTCAAACGCGGTCTCTGTCTCTGTACGTGACGAGGGACCTGGACTGAATGAGGAACAGCAGAAACGAATCTGGGAACGCTTCTATCGCGCCCCCGGCATTCATGTACGCAACGGTTCCGGGGTCAGTCTGGGCCTGGGCCTCTTCATCTGCCGCTCAATTATCGAGCGCCAGGGTGGACGCGTCGGTGTTACCAGTACCCCGGGTCTGGGCTCAACCTTCTGGTTTACCCTCCCCTTAAGCAACTCATAATCTTAATAGTGCGAGGCCAGTTGGCAGCCACAGGCTGTCAACTGGCCTCGCACTATTTTTACCTTAGTTATCAAGTCCCTTGGGGGCATGGCGCTTAATGACGCGCTCATTGGCTACCATGACCTTCTCCACTTCGTCAGCCTCCGCGACTACCTCGTAGCCACCATACAGAAATGGCTGCACAAAGAAGTCCTGCGCCAGAATATGGTGAATACCATAGTGGGGATGGCGGTGATGGATATCACACAACACCATCATATTCGCCTCGGAATCAACGAAATCCTCGAGAGATTCATAATCCTTGACCTGGGGAAAGATGTGATGCACCTTCTTTGGATCGCAGGCGTTCAGCAGGCTCCGCTCAATTGGATAGTGATGGGTCTCAAGATCCTGAGCGCCAAAGGGATTCTCTTTGGGATCTTTTAGGGTTGAATTGCGCACGCCACAGATCGCGCAGGGCGTGTCCAGGACATGCACCAGGTGATGATGGGTGCGCTGGTAGATTGGCGTCTCCTCGCGTGGGGGATGAGGCGGCGTCATTTCAATATGTGTGACATCCTCGATAGTCGTATGCACATGCATCAACGTTTCGCTCGGCGCACCATCACGCTCAACCCTCTTGACCTTAATGTCCTCCGTGATGCGCTCATGAACCTCGGTCGTCGTCTCGCCCTTCTTCCGCTCGACCTTCACGTCTTTCTGGATATTTTCACGTATACGCGTCTCTTTGAGACCCCTGGGGGTCGCCTGAACCTGATCTATCTCCACTTGCTCATCCACATGCACGCGCGCATGCTTCTTCGCATTATGCGCCGCGTGAGGAGTCAGGCGCAGATGGGCCAGCCCTGGAATAGCCTTGAGAATGGGATCAAAACGGAGCGGCTTAAACATCATGTTTCTCCAAAGACGTTCTTAAAATTATGTTCTCAAAAAATTAATATAAATAGCAACCAAACAGGCTCGTCTATCTTAAAATCGATGGATGAGCCTGTCAAGAATATATGGCCTCTGTAGGCGAAAACAACTATTAGCTATAGCGACATTGCTCCTCTGCTACAATTGATCAAAACGTACTTCAGGATACGCCGAGTCCGGGCCGCGCAATAAAGGCGAAGGCTTCTGGTTGAGATAGGTGTCAAAGAAGGCCCGTACATAAGCACTGGTAATACTTAATCCTCGTGCTCCATCAATGAGACCAAGTATACCCATAAGCTTAAAGGGCGAAAACATGACCGAGAAGTCAGAGAAATTCATGTGTTTCATGCCTTCTACACCAAGTATGTATTTCTCGCCCGTGGGTACCGTTCTCAGCACAGAGCGAGCTTGCGTAAACAGGTCCTTGCAGTCGTTACAATCGTCTGTAGTACCATGATGCATAAAGAGGAATGGCTTTGTAAGCCCTTGCTGCACAACATCGCCAAAGAGGTTTCCATCCAGGTCGATGCCAGCCTTGCAACGCTCGTCCAGGTGACAGACCTCCGCGGCGGTCGCTCCACCGAAAGAATGCCCGAAGAGGCCCAGGCGCTCCAGATCTAACCTGCCAGCAAACAGGCTCTGCCCGGAACTATTCAAGCGCTCTAGTTGATTCATAACGAAAATTGTATCCGCGGCCCAGACCTTCTCAATCTGCTGGAGATGCACATTGATAACGTCTGCCGGGTCAGAGTCGCTGCCGCCTTTTCCCTCGTCAGTCGCCTGGACCACACGGCCATCGGAGAAGGCCACGACGGAGGCGCTATAGGTTGGCGCGATGCCTACGACAATATAGCCATGGCTTACCAGGTCCTCAATCAGGGTAGTATAGTCCGTAGGCAAGAGGCCCATGCCAGGAGAGAAAATCAGCACTGGGTAGCGAGCCTGGTTCGTGGCAAGTGGCACATTCTCAAATGCATGTGCGCGAATAGTCTCAGCCCGCGAAATAAGCCAGTCTCCAAAGAGAGAACCGCCATGATACTGGTCCCAGGCCTGCGCCCATGTAGAGGGAAGGTAACTTGCTGCCTCTTTGCTTGCGCCTGACTGCGCGGGATACCAGACCCAGACCATCAGTTCTCGCTTGATCCCGGGCTTATGGGCAAAAGTCTCGGTCCGCGCCTGATCGACCCAGTCAAATACGGTTCGCCCAATCGCATACGGGCCGCCTGGCTTTGGCAATTCGCGCGCCGTGTGGCTCATGATGCCACAATAGATCAACCCACCTCCCCCAAGCACTATGCCTCCAAGAATAAGACCCCCAGCCACCTTTAACAGCAGCCCTCCCCGCTTCTGCAAAAGCTTTCTAAAAAAGGTCATACAGCCTCCTCCATGAGGTACACATTCAGCTCTGGCCCGTTTCGTGGGCCTTGTAGGTAGGAATGTAGCGTGTTTTTGCGGGCTGAGCTCGCAAAAACACGCTACATTCCTACCTTAATTAACAGAATAGAGGAAAGCAATTCGACCAGGCAATGTCCTGTTACACCTTCTTTCAGGCTCTGGGTGCTTAAAATTCAGCACTTAGAGTAGCAGTAGACAAAAAGAGCGCTGGAAAGCACTCGTATGCTTCTCCAGCGCATCTATCAGACAGGGCTGGTTAGTAGGTTCTCCTCTGGCTCTCCCTGGCATAAGGCTCCTCGACCCGACTATAGTCATGCACAAAGTAGCCCGCATAGGCAGCAATTACGCCGACGACCAGGTGAAACACATGATCCACGACATTAACATGCATTACGCCAAAGAGCATACCATGTGAGTAAAATGCTGGATAGACCAGCCCCGCCAGGCCAATCACCAGGTACACCACGCCGAAGATCTGATTAAACAAGCGTGACCAGCCGGTAAAGGCCGCGATAAGCCCCAGGATTCCTGTCACCAGGTGCACAATATTGTGCACACGATCCACGTCCAAACCAAGCACGCTGCGTGGCGCCATACCGGGAGCAATAAAGAAGCCCACGAGTCCAATTATCGTAAACACAATACCAATGATCAGGGCGACCCAGCGATTAGCGGTCCAGGTCGATCTCTGCTGTAATGGTGCTGCCATGTGTGCTCCTCTCTTTCGCGATGAAAGCTCGCCAAAACATGTTTTACCGAAGGCACACGCCTGACCAGGACAGAAGGTAACTGAACTATGCATCTATCCATCTATGCTGATAAGCAACCACTTCAGCAGATAGCGTGGGCTTTCAAAACTGCGCCTGCCTCGCCTGATATGAGAGAGGTGCCGCAAAAACGTCACAATAGCGGATGCATTCATAGACGTATAGATGACCGTCAAACCACTGTCAAGCGCAAACTTTTGAAAAGCACCATTTGAGAGGGAGCAAGCTCTTTACGTTCTCTATATAGATGAGCTATGATAAGCCCCATCACACATGTATGGAGAGAAGCATGATCAATCAGCTGCAACCGGAGAGCACCATTCCGTCGCAGATCTATGAACTTGCCGTCAAACATAACGTCGGCACTCCCCTCAAACGCTCTAACAATAAATTCGCTCAAGTTTTCACGATTGTTGTCGCGATTTTCTTTCTAATCCAGCTCGGTATGTTGGGGTACCATATATACGGGTTTATAGCCTTTATTTTTCTTTCTCAGACCTATCCTAATGTTAATTCCGTACCTGATAACCAGCTTGAGAATTATGCTTGGCTGAAATCCCTCCATGATGACTTCCGGCAATCTAGCTTACAGCTTATTTCACCGTTGCTCGCCATCCTAAATATCTATCTACCTTTTGCCTCAGCCAGTAGAACGCGACTCTATATTTGTACAGATGGGCTGCTCAAAGTTTACAAGAAGCAAGACGAGGCCATCCGCTGGGATGAAATCCAGGAGCTCTATACACCCATTGGAGGGGCATTCAGGCTCATCAAGGAGGATGGTAGCAACTTTTCTCTGCCTCTCTTACTTACCATAGGCCGCAATAAGAATCTTATGAATATCATTACCGAGGAGATGAGCCACCGTCTCCTCCCAGAGATGCTGGCGCGCTATGAACGGAATGAGACACTTACCTTTGGTGATCTCAGATTAAACCAGAAGGGAATCTATGGTGCAGGTACCACGGTGTACTGGCACCAGATTGGGGATATCACTTCCGAACAAACGAGGCTCTCACTCTACTATAGTCCTCTTAGTAAGAGTGATGGGAGCTTAACTCCTGCTCAATGGTATACATGGAAAGAACCCGCAGCCACATCTCGACCCAACCTGCCCCTCTTCGTCGCCCTGGTCAACGCCATCCTCGACCAGCGTAGCACCAGTCTACAAGAGTCAGCATCACGTCCCCAGCAGCGCCAGGAGCTAAAAGAGCGAGCCGAGGTAGTGTGGCGCAAAAATAAGAAAAGGAAACGCCTAACTATCGCGAGCGTCATCATCTCCAGCATTATGATCTTCGCCCTCATTATTGGCCTGCTTATGACACAGAAAAATATGCAGTATGTTGACGGGGAATGGTTTACCTTTGTTCCTGATAAATTGAGCACGCAGGATGCTTTCACAAACTATAACTATTTCCCACACAACTACCATGTGCAAGTAAATGCAACCTTTATCTCAGGTAATAAAGATACTTGCATTTCTTTGGCGGTTCATGTACAAAATTTCTCTGGCTATCAATCATTCGATATATGCAAAGATGGAGCTTGGCTCTATTACCACTGGGATGGACAATCCAAAACAAGTTTGCAGATGGACTCCGGAAAGCTTCCCACCGTCAAGAAATCATATCTGCTAGGAATAGATGTCACTGATAATATCATTGCTTTGAGCGTCGATAATAAGCCAGTTATATCTGAGCACGATAGCATGTATGAAACAACCAATCAGTTAGAGATTGTTGTATATGGCGATAATAATGCCAAAGAGGTCAGCGCGGCCCTTTTCTCAGATTTCTCATATCAGCCAGAGCAATAGATAGAATGCTGTAAATTATCCCTGCTAGCAGTTTTCTGAGTCCCTGCTCCAATGCGTTATACTTGACATAAGGTTTTACTAGTGAGCAAGCTATCGCTGGGAGGAACTATGGGCACATCCTATCCTCAGCCGGAGAAGCACATAGATCAATGTACTAATAAAGAACTGCTTCACCTGGCTCTCACCGAAACAGATGATGAGAATGCCTGGGAAGCGATAAGAGAACTACATACCCGTGGCAGTAAAGAGATATTTGACAACGCATGCAAACTCTGCCTCTCATCTAATGCACACGAGAGGTGTGTAGGAGCTGATATCCTGAGCCAGATGGGTACACCTCATCCCATATTTCACGAGGAGACAGTCTCCATTTTGTTGAAGATGCTCGAACAGGAACAGGAACCAGATGTACTCAATTCTATCGCAGTGGCGCTTGGGCACCGCGATGATCCACGGGCAATCAAGCCACTCGCGCTTCTCAAAAACCATCCCGCTGATCATGTACGCTCTGGCATCGTCTTTGGCCTTCTCGGTTTTGAGGATGATTTAGCCATTCAGACGTTGATTGAGCTCTCTACAGACATGGATGCAGAGGTGCGCAACTGGGCCACATTTGGGTTAGGCTCACTGACAGAGACCGACACGCCCGCTCTACGCGAAGCCCTACTTGTGCGCCTCACGGATGAAGATGCTGAGGCCAGGGGAGAGGCAATGGTTGGGCTAGCACGTCGTCGTGATCTTCGTATGCTAGACTCTCTCCTTCATGATCTGGAGGAGGGGTTATTCAGCAGCTTACTTTTCCAGGCGGCAACGGAGATCTGTGATCCTCACTTTATCTGCCCCTGGTGCATTTGCGTGAAGCTTGGGAAGAAGAAAAAGGGGGCTGGCTTTATAGAGAACTGGAAAAAGCGATTGAAAAATGCGCACCGCCAACCCCTCACTGGCTCGCTGATCCCCTTATCTGCTCGCGGTAGGTGGAGGGGGAGACGCCAACATAGCGTTTGAAGGCGGTGCTAAAGGCGAAGGCGTTATTATAGCCTATTCGCCAGGCGACCTGCTCGACGCTGTAGGAGTCGCTAGAAAGCAGGGCCATGGCGCGGCGCATGCGTAAGAGGGCCAGGTACTTCATTGGGCTCTGGCCCAGTTGCTGCTGACAGAGACGGCGTAGCTGTTCGCCGCTGATCCCCAGCCGTGCCGCCAGTTCCTCACCGGTCCAGTCGTTACTGATATCGTTATTCACGGTCTCCCAGAGCTGCTGCAAACGCCGCTCCTGGCGCTCCGGACCAATAATGCGCTGGGCATACAGGGCGATAAGCTCGGTCCATTGCTGCATGGCCACCTGCTCCGCCTGGTCCATATACTCACGGTAGAGGCCCGCGATGACGGTGGCCAGGGGCTGCGGGTCGACCTGTACCTGGCGTGGACTCTCACCTGTAACGCTTGCCTGTTCAAGGCTGTCATCATAGGCAACCCAGCATACAGTCCAGGGTACCTCTTCGACGGCGTGATAGGCATGTAAGGCTCCTGGCGGCGTGAGATAGGCTGTGCCAGGTGTGCAGCGCCGCCATTCGTTTTCTACCAGGATCATGCCCCAGCCCTCCAGACAGAGTAGCACCTGGCTGGTTGCCGGTCGCTGGCGCACAAAGCGGAATGGTGCCTGTGCTTGCGATATGCCTACCAGGCCGATTCTATGTAAAGCAAAGGCCTGGCATGCCTGCTTGCCCACCATTTGCTCATGTGTATGTGACCCAATGATGTGGGTTTCACAAAGGTCTATTTGGAATTCACTCATGGACTCATCTCTCATTTCGCTGTATTCTACCATAAAGAAGAAACACTGTAGTTCGATTTCACAAAGGAGAGATCCTATGAGCATACCTCGTCCAGAATACCCTCGCCCTCAATTTGTCCGTTCTGAGTGGCTTAACCTCAATGGTGAATGGCAGTTTGAGATCGACGCCGGTGATAGCGGCCTTGAGCGCGGATTGGTGCAGCGTGAACTACAAAATCGCATCCTCGTTCCCTTCTGCCCCGAGTCCGAACTCTCTGGCATCGGCAACACCGATTTCATGCCTGCAGTCTGGTATCGCCGTACCCTAACCATTCCCAGTTCCTGGGGTGAGCAACGCGTGTTACTCCACTTCCAGGCCGTTGATTACGATACCACTGTCTGGGTCAATGGTACCGAGGTAGCTCGTCATCGCGGCGGCTTCACGCCCTTTAGTTGTGAGATCCCCTCTGGGCTGGCTGGTAGTGATGTGACTATTGTTGTGCGTGCGCGTGATACCGCGCAGCCTCCCCAGCCACGCGGCAAGCAGTCCCAACGCTATGAAAACTACTCCTGCCTATACACACGCACAACCGGCATCTGGCAGACGGTCTGGCTGGAGCCAGTCCCCGCCGTCTCGCTCAAGCGCCCACGCATTACTCCCGATGTGGCGCATGGCTGCTTCCACCTGACCCAGCCTCTGAGCGCCCTGGGCACGGGTTTAACCCTGCGCGTACGCCTGAAAGATAGCGCGGGCGAGGTCTGCACCGTGAGTGTGCCCGCCGACCGTGATTTCTCTCCCAAGGTGACGCTGCCTATTCCCGAGGAGCGCCTCCACTACTGGTCCACACAGTCTCCCTATCTCTATGACCTGGAGATCGAACTTCTCAACGGAGAGACGACTGTTGATTCCGCGACCAGCTACGCAGGTCTGCGCAGCGTGACCATCGATGGCAAGGCCGTCAAGATCAATGGCCAGACCGTTTTCCAGCGCCTGGTGCTCGACCAGGGCTACTATCCCGATGGTATCATGACCGCACCCAGCGATGAGGCCCTGGTCCATGACATCAAGCTCGGCCTGGCCGCTGGCTTTAATGGAGCGCGCCTCCACCAGAAGGTCTTTGAGGAGCGCTTCCTCTACCATGCGGATCGCCTGGGCTACCTGGTCTGGGGCGAGTTCCCCGATTGGGGCTGCGGTGGGTATGGACGCGAGAATGATCACCAGCAGCCTGGCACGACCTATGTTACCCAGTGGCTAGAAGCGATTGAACGCGACTACTCTCACCCCTCGATCGTGGGTTGGTGCCCCCTGAATGAGACTTGGCAGGTCCTCTCTGACCGCACCACCGTGCTCGATGACGTTACCCGCGCGATGTTCCTGGCCACCAAGGCCCTGGATAGCACGCGCCCGGTCCTTGACGCCTCTGGCTACAGCCACCGCGTTCCCGAGACTGACATCTACGATAGCCATGACTACGAGCAGGACCCAGCCAAATTCGCAGCCAATCACGCTGGAACCGGGGAGAATAAGCCCTTCATTAACCGCCACCGCGAGCAAGAGATCTCCGTCCCATATCGCAACCAGCCGTACTTTGTCAGCGAGTTCGGTGGCATCTGGTGGAACCCTGAGGTTAAGCCAGGCAAAGATAGCTGGGGCTATGGTGCCGCGCCCAGGTCCCTCGACGAGTTCTATGACCGCTTCAAGGGCCTCTGCGACGTCCTCCTGGATGATGCCGCGATGTTCGGTTACTGCTACACTCAGCTCACCGACGTCTACCTGGAGCAGAACGGCATCTATACCTTTGACCGTAAAGAGAAGTTCGATATGGAGCGCATTCGCGACGTCCAGACGCGCATCGCTGCCATTGAGAAAATCTAAAGAGGTGAATAAGCGACAGGGGAGGTTGCGGGCAACGCCCGCAACCTCCCCTGTCGCTTATTCACCTCTTTGTAACTTATAATTATACGTAGCGGCAGCAGGCTTAATATTCATAGGAGGAAGACATGGACGATCAGGAAGCGATGCGCCTGGCCATTGCTCACGCGCACTCGGTTGAGGGACGTACAGCACCACGCCCACCCGTAGGGGCCGTGGTGGTGCGCGATGGCGTCGTCGTAGGGCAGGGAGCAACCTCGCCCCCTTACGGACCCCACGCCGAGGTACACGCCCTCAACAAAGCGGGCGAACTGGCACGAGGGGCCGACCTCTATGTCACACTTGAGCCATGCTGCGTCACGATTCACACGCCACCCTGTACCAGGGCCATCCTGGCCGCTGGCATTCGGCGCGTCATCGTCAGCTCACTCGATCCCAATCCCCTGGTCAGCGGACAGGGCCTGGCGCAGTTGCGCGAGGCTGGGATCGAGGTGGCAGTAGGCGTCGGGGCCGAGGAGACAGATGAGATCATCCGCCCTTTCGCCACCTTTATACGCCAGCAGCGCCCCTATGTGACCGCCAAATGGGCCATGACCCTCGATGGCAAGATCTCGACCCACAGTAGCGATGCCTACTGGATCAGTGGACCAGCGGCCCGGCGTTGGGTTCATAACCTGCGTGACCGCGTGGACGCTATCCTGGTCGGCTCTGGCACGGTCCGCGCCGACGATCCTCTGCTAACAGTACGCCTCACGGACGAGGAGCGCCTCTATGCACGCGCTCCCCGTCAGGGGCCTTTGCGCGTCGTCCTGGCCTCCCAGGGGGCGCTACCAGCGCAGAGCAAGCTGCTCCAGCCTGGCCTGGCGAGCGGTACATGCATTATCGTGGGAGAAGACTGCCCGGTAGAGCAACAACAACGGCTACGCGACACTGGCGTCGAGGTCATTCAGGTAGCCAGCAACAAAACCGGCCAGTTGGATCTCACATCGACCCTCTCCGCCCTGGCCCAAAAGGGCGTGATGCATGTGCTCATCGAGGGCGGCAACAGCACGTTGGGCAGCGCCTTCGACCAGCAGCGTATTGACCATGTCGCGGCCTTCATTGCCCCCAAGCTTGTTGGAGGCGAGGCCGCACTCTCGCCCCTTGGAGGAAAAGGACTCGCCGTCATGCGCGAGGCTCTACAACTCCAACAAGTACACATACAGACCATCGGCGAAGACGTTCTGATCGAAGGCGAACTCTCCTACGGAATATAGTAATGCGGCCCTGGTCGTCTCCAACGATCAGGGCCGCATTATTACAAAACTCCTACGGAAACTTCTGCACAAAAAGCGAAGCGTTCACAAAGGAAGGCTGCTGCCCATCCTGAGGAAATTGCAGGTATACCTGGCTATCCGCGCGGTTTTGCAGCGTAAGGAAGCTATTGGCTGGCAGAACCACAAGCGCCAGGCCAGTATTCTGCTGATACTGATCGCCGGAAACGTAGGTCGCCCCCACAATCTCGCTCGTTCCATTAAGGAAGACACTAAACTGGTTGGGACCAAAGCCGGATACCGAGAACTGAATCAAGTAGAGTCCAGCACTTGCAATAGCAATCTTCTCCGGGCTGGTCGTCGTACTATGCGCAATACCCGCCGTCAACAGGCCAGTGTTGTTGAAGACAATCGCGCCCCGCACAGCAACAATCTGTGGTCCCGTATTAAAGACATAGCCTGCAGCTCCAGTAACCATCGGAGGCGGAGGCGGAGGTGGAGTCGTCTGGGACACGGGTGGTGGCGATGAGGGGGTCTGAGGCAAAGACGCTGCCAGGTGTTGGCTCTGTGGTTTTGTCTGTGAACCAGGATATCCACCCGGTCCCGATTGCGGAGAACCAGGATGACCATTGGGGCCTGGCTGTTGTCCAGGGTTGCCATTCGGGTACTGCTGGCCAGGTCCCGGTTGTTGACCAGGGTATCCACTCTGGCCTGGCTGCCCGGGATACCCATTAGGTCCTGGCTGTCCAGGGTACCCTCCCGGTTGCGGAGAACCAGGATACTGCTGTTGCCCGGGATAGCCGGGATAGCCATTAGGGGCTGGCTGTCCGGGATAACCTCCTGGTCCTGGCTGTGGATAGCCAGGATAACCATTCGGGCCTTGTTGCCCGGGATAGCCAGGATAACCTCCTGGTCCCTGAGGTCCTGGATACCCTCCTGGTTGTGGATACCCAGGAGAGCCATTTGGCCACTGAGGACCTGGATAACCCCAGGGGCCTGGATACCAACCAGGTCCTTGCGGCCCGGGATAGCCCCAGGGGCCACGGTAGGGTCCTGGATACCCTCCCGGCCCCGGTCTTGGGCCAGGATATCTGCCGGGTCCCTGAGGTCCTGGATACCCATTATGACCTGGAAAATTAGGATAGCCGGGATAGCCATTAGGGGCTGGAGAATTGGGCTGAGTGTTCGTATTTTGCGGACTATACCCATTGCCAGGCGACTGCCCCGGCTCAGGATGCCCACCCGATGCCTGGGGGAAAATGGTCATGATAAAATCTTCTTCATTTGTGGCTACATCCTGGTCAAATGATTCGCTCAATGCATCTTCCACTCTTCCACCACCTTCATCCAGAAGAAGAGAGTCGCAATAGGGAGAAACAATAGTTAGAATGTATTGTTACTCTCTTCTCACAACGCATACTCTTTTATATGAAAAGAAGTATTACAACTTCTATTTATAGTATGTACTTCCTCTTACCAAATTGCAAGCTTTCGTAACAATATTTGTGTAAATGGATATGGAGTAGTGTGATGCAGGTTGGTGGCCGAAGGTCGCCAACCTGCATCACACTACTCAGACGAGCGCCGCAGGCGCGAGAAGTTATGTGGCAACCCTCAAGCCCTTGCAAGAGGCATCTGCGCCAGCAAACTAACTCTATACTGCTCAGCCAGTGGCATCAGGGGAAAGCGCTCCTCTTTAATCTGGGTCAAGAGCGCGTTGGCCTCATTCCAGGCCAGGTTATACTCATCATCCGAAATAACGCCCTGCTCCAGGGCCTCGTCCAATTCATCAACATCTATCAATTCAATCTTGTCGCCTGGGAGAAAGATGATATCCAGGTACAGATCTTCGTACCACAATACCCCCTGCTCATCTATAAATGTACGTTTGCAGATGTCGACATACCACTGCACGGCCTCACCTTGCGCATTAAACATGACTGTGGCTGCATGCCTGGCACTCTGTGGAAAGATCTGTAACCAGGAGTAGCCATCATCTACTATGCAGATACTCTGCCCGGCATAGGGTACCCATAGTGGCTCTCGCACCTCATCAAAATAGATCAGGCTCACATGCCCCTGGAAAGCCTCTGTCTCGCTTGCTTGTAACGCAAACCGATGTTTGCGGATACGCTTCCAGCCATCGCCTCTATCTGCGCGCTTCCGTTTCATTGCTTTCCTCCCGCTTGTTTTTTAAAGCACAGCATATCACAATTTCCTGTATAGTCGTGCACACGCATCTAGCAGGCAGAGGCTCTGGACTAGAATTATCAACATCTACGTGATATTGTTACACAGTGCGCAACTTTTACTTTCAGTCACGTCTAGCCCGAGATCACGCTGGGTACGCCTGCACGGATTGGGCCGCTTTCCCCTGAGGGACGCGCAAGCACCTTGCCACCCACTCCATGCATTGACGAACATTATCCAATCGGGCAGGCATAATATCAAAGAGATAAATAAATTTTCAAAAAAGCAGGTGGGCCACTATGGAGACCAGCACGCAAATAGGCCAGATAATAGGAAACTATCGAATTACCGAAAGGATCAGTGGCGGCTCTTTTGGGAGCGTCTATAGAGCAGAGCATATCCATCTCAAAAGAAGAATAGTAGCCATCAAACTCCTGCACACACATCTAGAATCTTCTACTGAACAAAAATACTTTACGCAAGAGGCCCACTTTCTTGCTCAGCTTGAGCACCCACATATTTTGCCCTTGCTCGACTTTGGCTTTAGCGAGAGCCAGCCATATCTGATCACCCGTTATGCTCCTGGCGGTTCCTTGCGCTATCTCCTCAGGCAACAGAAGCAGCTCCTTCCCCTTACCCAGGCACTTTCACTCCTGCAACAAATAGGGCAAGCGTTGCAATATGCCCACGATCAACAAATCATTCACCGAGATCTTAAACCAGAAAATATTCTTTTTAATGAGCGCAAGGAGGCTCTGCTCGCCGATTTTGGCATTGCTATTATGCTCTCAACGGTCAATAGTAAGCATATAGCAGACATTAGCGGTACACCTGCCTACATGGCTCCAGAACAATTTCAAAGTGTCATTAGTAAACAGAGCGATCAATACGCTCTCGCTTGCATCGCTTACGAGCTGCTCACTGGACACGTGCCATTTACCGCACCTGGTATCTTTGCCCTGGGTTTTCAACACCTGACGGCAACTCCTGTACCTCTGCGCGAACACAATCAGCAAATACCCCCGGCAACAGAAACAGCTATTTTACAAGCGCTGGCGAAGCAACGTGCTGACCGTTACCCAAATATTTCGGCCTTTCTCGCTGCTCTATGCGAGCCCTTTGTGCAATCGACTATTCGACAATCTACAGCAATACACCTTCCTATAACTGGAACAATTGAACATTCCTTTCAAGGAAGACAAACTGCCAGGGAAACAAAGCAACAGTGGATAGACGAGGGCAAAAATTTCCTTGAAGTAAAGCGTTACGAAGAGGCACTGGCTGCCTTTGAACAGGCGATAGCTCTCGATCCTCATGACGCTGTCGCTTTTAATGGCAAAGGGGATGCCTTCTACCTCCTTCAGCGCTATGAGGAGGCGCTCGCGGCCTTTGAGCAAGCCATGGCCTTTGATTCTGATAATACCTATGCATATGCCAGCAAAGGGGATGCTCTAAGAAATCTTCAACGCTATGAAGAAGCTCTCAACGCCTATGAACAGGCCATCGCCCTTAATCCTACATCTGACTATGTCTTTAATGGCAAAGGACTTGCCCTGAGAAACCTTCAGAGATATGAAGAGGCTCTTGATGCCTATGACAAGGCTCTCGCGCTCGATCCTGATGCTGCTATTGTTTATGCCAACAAAGGGGTGGCATTAGAATGTCTTCAAAGGCATGAAGAGGCTCTGATTAATTACAATCAGGCTATCACCCTCGATCCTACCTATGCCATTGCTTATATCAATAAAGGGGATATCTTAAGCAATTTTCAGCGCTATGAAGAGGCTCTAGTGGCTTATAACCAGGCCATTGCTCTCGATCCAAACGATCCTGCTGCTTATACAGGCAAGGGGCTTGCGCTAGAACAGCTCCAGCGCACAAAGAGGCTGTAGTCATCTAGAAGCGATCCTTGCCACCTTATCAACATACAAACAAGGAGTATCTACCTGTATGCCTCAACTTACATTTATCTATTGCCCACACTGTGCAACAGCCCTAATCGAGAAAGAGATACATGATGTTCGCCGCCTCTTCTGCCCAGAGTGCCAGTATGTCCACTATCCACAGCCAAAGTTAGTCGCGTTAGTGGTAATCGAATACGAGGAAAAGCTATTGCTTCTCAAGCGCAATATAGAGCCAGCAAGAGGGCTATGGAACTTTTGTGGAGGTTATATAGAGCTTGGTGAGACAGTTCAGGAGGCGGTCATTCGAGAAGCGAAGGAAGAAGCCAATATTGATATTCAGTTAGACAAGTTGATTGGTATTTATGGTGGAGAGGAAGGCTCGAACGTCGTGGCTGCATTTCACGCGCAACTGCCTGGTAATCAGATCAGCCATTTAGCCATCCAGGCTGAAGAGGTAAGCGAATTTGCTTTCTTTGCCTGGGAAGAGCTCCCACCCCTCGCCTTTCCCGTTCACTACCAGATCCTACGCGATTGGAAAGCCATTAAATTATAGAGATGCGCTACTGACGTATGCGCCTACGCTGGGGGCGTAAGCGCATACGTCAGTAGCGCATCTCCGCCTACGCGAGGATGGCGTCAATGCGCTGGAGCACCTCATCGCCGAGTTTCTCGACGAAGTCGATGGCCTGAACATTGTCCTCGACCTGCTCGGGACGGGTAGCGCCGATAATGGCACTACTTACGCCTGAGTTGCGCAGCACCCAGGCCAGTGCCAGTTGCGCGCGGCTGGCGCCAAGCTCGTCAGCAATCTCTTTGAGCTTGCGTACACGAGACACGTTGGCGTCGTTGAAGAAGCGATCGCGTACCCATGTCTCGCGGTGGAAGCGTGTACCTTCATCAATACCATTATCATACTTACCTGTCAGCATGCCCTGACCCAGGGGCGAGAAGGCAACCAGGCCAATGCCACGCGGCTCAATAATTGGCAGAATCTCGCGCTCAACGCGCTCGCGCTCGAGCATGGAATACTGTGGCTGCTCGACAACTGGTGCATAGAGGTTGTAGCGTTCGCAAAGTTGATAGACCTCGGCGATCTGTGAACCTTCCCACATAGAGGTTCCCCAGTAGAGCACCTTACCCTGGTGAATCAGGTCGTCCATGGCACGCGCCGTCTCCAGTAGCGGAGTCTCTGGATCTGGGCGATGGCAGAAGTAGATATCGATGTAGTCCGTACCAATGCGCTTCAGGCTCTTTTCCACACTTTCCATGATATGTTTGCGCGAGAGCCCCCGATCATTCACATCATTGCTCATGGGCCAGAAAACCTTCGAGGCAATTACCAGGGTATGACGTGGGAAATCACGCAGAACCGCTCCCATCTCCTTCTCCGCCTCACCACGACCATAAACATCCGCGATATCAAAATAGTTGATGCCCTTCTCATACGCCGTGCGGATAACCTGCTGTGCCGCCTCCTGAGCTGTTTTCCCCTCACCGTAGTTGATCCAACCACCCAATGCCACGCTGCTCACTTTTGTACCCGTGTTACCAAGACGACGATACTGCATATATCTAAGCTCCTTCTGTTTTTTTTCATGGCTGTATAAATTGTTCTGCCATGAAAAAACACGTCGGTAACTCAGATTTATTCCCAGGAGGAGCCATTAATCAACGCGGAGTTGCTTAAGCACCTGGCATTGCTGGTGTTTATCACATAGAAAGCGCAAGGCATAGGCAAAGAGCGCCACAAAAAACAGGCACAGAACTCGGCTCAAGCCTGAGTAAGAGAAGAGATAGACACTGCTAAACATGCGTCTACATCTGGATCATATGTAGATGCATGTTTAGCAGCGTTGGTCTCCCCCAATTTAATGCTAGGGCTTAAAGACGGCTCGTACGCAACCATCCTCCTTATGCTTGAATATAGCGTACCCAACCGGTGCCTCTTCCAGCGGGAAATGATGCGTTGCCAGGTAGGAGGGATCGAGCTGGCCCTTCTGTACATAGTCCAGCAAGCGTGGCACGTACTTTTGTCCGTGCTGTTGCGCGCTACGTACCGTCAGCCCCTTATTCATAATGACCCCAATAGGAAACTTATCCATCAGGCCATACACGCCGAGGATTGAGAGTGTTCCGCCCTTGCGACAAGCCATGATTGCCTGGCGTAGCGACTCACCCCGGTCCGTATGAAAACGCAGCGCCTGCTTGGCACGATCATATATATAATCTATCCCGGTTCCATGTGCCTCCATGCCCACAGCATCGATGCAGCCATCAGGACCACGCCCCCCAGTCATCTCCTTGAGCGCTTCGAGAACGCTATCTACCTCGGTATAGTTGATCGTTTCAGCGCCAGCCTTTTCCTTCGCCATCTGCAATCTCTCCGGGAAGCGGTCAATGCCAATGACACGCTCTGCCCCCAGGAGGTAGGCGCTCTGTATCGCCATAAGGCCTACACCACCACAGCCCCAGACCGCGATCGTATCTCCAGGCTGAATATTGCAGAAGTCCGCCCCCATAAAACCGGTCGGTACGGCGTCCGAGAGGAAGATGACCTGCTCATCACGTAAGCCCTCGGGCACACGGAAGCAGTCGTTGTCGGCATATGGCACTCGTATATACTGGGCGTGCGCGCCAGCATAGCCGCCAAAGGCGTGAGTATAACCGTAAATGCCAGCAGTTGGATAGCCCAACACGGGCTCTTGAAGCTCGGCGTTGGGATTCGTATTATCGCAGAGCGAGTAGAGGCCGTGCTGGCAATACCAGCAAGCGCCACAGACAATAAAGGAGGGTACAACCACGCGGTCACCCTTCTTTACTTTCTTCACCTCATGACCAATCTCCACCACCTCGCCCATAAACTCATGCCCGATGACATCGCCCTTACGCATTGTCGGAATGTAGCCATCAATGAAGTGCAAATCTGAGCCACAGGTGGTCGACATAGAGACCCTTAAAATGGCGTCGTGCGGATTAATAATCTCGGGATCGGGCACTGTCTCTACCTGGAGATCATTGACCCCATTCCAGCAGAGTGCTCGCATAGCTTTCTTCTCCTTAATGTGCGTAAGCGGTTGCGCGGGCCGCTGGATTGTGTTCAAGTGTTGGAATCTCACCCGTTTCGGCCAGGCTCTTAAAGCGCCTCAACGCTTTCTCCACGATCATATCTGGCATGATACCCAGAGTATGTATCACGCCGCTCCCAATTGAGCCGCCTGGCGTGTCAAAGCGAAAGCGCAGGGTCGCAACCGTTCCCCAGTCTGCGGGAGCAGGATGAAAACTAATCATTCCATCATTTGAGATTGGTGCGCCCTCAAGTGATTGCCAGCGTAAAAGCCGTCCCGGCTGGCTCTCCACGGTATGCGTCTCCCATTCCAGATGGCGCTCCAGGGGCAAACTCACGCGCCAGTGCATATAGTCGCCCGTCCCCTGGTAACCTCCACGCTATCTCCCATGATCTTTGAAAGCGTAGATGGATCGCTCCAGAGCCGATACAGCTCTTCAGCGGGTCGTTGAATGGTAATCGAACGCTCAAGCTCAGTGAGCCTGGCTTCTGCCTCTTTGAGCCTGTTCGCCGTATTGATCCCGAGTAGCTCATAGAGGTAGCTATGCCCGCTAAGGCCCCGGTAGAGCAGAGCCAGGCCTAGCACCCCTCCAACCCAGGAGCGGCGTACTATGCCACCCAAAACGAATGCCCCACCTAACCCTACAGATACTCTCCGCTCCCAGAGTTCTACGTTTACTTTACCCAGATCCATAATGTCTCCTTCTGTAACAGACACACTTATGCTCTATCTTCAGAAGAGACACGTATCATCATCACAGAATGATTACCTTTACGAATGTTTGAAGCACCTCGCCGCTGCGTACTCGCAGAGGTATGAAATGTGGCTGGAGATATGACTACACAATAGGCAGATAGCAATTCACCATTTGTCTTTGCTCTCAACTATGGCCCGGCTTCGGCGCTCACACTTCTCCCATGTTCGTATGTAATCCTCAGCCGAGCGGAAGAGGGGGACCAGGTCTTCATGCGTCAGGCCAACGTTCTTCAGGTCCTGGAGCAGATCTGGCAGCAGACCATAGTGCGCAACGCCATCCAGATTAATATCAAAGTCGCGCTCACCCGTATAACAGCGCTTGAGAGGAGGATTATCTCCCTCCATCTGCTCCCAGCGCCGCCAGATAGCTATTACCCTGGGGTACATCTCGTGGACTGGCTGTGGATCGCGCTCCGTCGTCCCCGGTTCCAGGCCCGTTTTCACCAGGAAGGCAACGCGTTGCTCCCACGGCTCATTCCCAGTGAGGAGGCCTGGCCGCTCTAATTGCACATCATCCAGGGCGAAGAAACCCTTCGCAAAGTGTACCGCTCGATTAAAATGGTTCAGAATATTCGGACTTTTCCAGGGATCACAGCCCGCTTTGTACAGGCCAATAGCCTGCCAGACATCGCGCTGTAAGCCATCATAGACATCGCCCTCAAGTACGCCTTCAAAGCGGTAGTGATGAGTATCAGCTAGAGACTCATCATAGCGCACGCCGTTCTCCTGCGCCTCGACCTGCTCTCTCCTCAAGGATCTGCGCCTGGAATCGCGCCCCATGCCCGGCACATCATAGTCCAGAAAGTAGCTCGCGTTCAGGCCAAAGCGCGGAGCGTTAAACTTGGCAAACCCATTAGTATCGGTGCCAAAGCCAACGCCACGTCCGCCCATTTTCTCGACGGCGTAGAGATACGCCTGCGCCCAGGACTTGGATGAGCCTGCGCAGTCTCCGCGCACCTTCCCCTGTAAACTGGGAATGACCTCGCCGACTTCGCGCACATCGGCCTGGCAGGCAAGTGGCCCTATGATACCTCCAAGTTTGGCGATACGCTCTATCTGCAAGGCTGTCTTCAGACCTTCGCTGGCACATTTCTGATTACAGGCGGTCTCTTCATTGCGCTTCAGAGCCAGTTCGCGAAAGCCTGTATGTCCTGCGACCACGGGATAGTCATACTGCTCCACCAGATCCAGTGTAGCTTCAACAGCTTTATGAGACATATGGTCAATCTCTATGAGCATCCCCAGGCTCATCATCTGGCATAATAAGAAGTGTCCCAGGTCAGTCAAACCCTTACCATTCATATGGCCCCCACTCACCTGGCGATAAGGCGGGTTGTAGCCCTGCGTCACACGCGCGATATCGATGGCCAGGCCCGGATCTTCCTGCAAGCGATACTCTATGCCATAGGCACTGCCATCCTCAACCGCGAAATAGTCTTTATGCAGATAATGATTGACCAGGCTAAAGAGGTCGTAATAGATCGCCGAACCTGAGAAGATATTATCCGCCATATGCACAGGAAAGAGGTGGCGTACGCCGAGATCATGATAAAGGTGCGCAAGATAGGCACTAATCTCCTCTTCCGTGGGCAGTTGCGGCTGCTTCCAGTTCCCCAGCGAGTCAACTTCTACACCAAGCACGATAGCCAGTTTGTTCTGGTGAATAATCCGCCGCGCCTCGGCGGGCGTATAGGCTATCTCCATCCAGTCATGATGCCGGGCCGCCAGTTCTTTCATGGCCTCGATCTGGCGCTCAACCACGCTTTTATCATCGTATGGCTCCTGCCCATTGTAGCTGTTCGCCAGCATCTCATTATTGACCGCGTGCGCGACCAGCAAGCGTAGACCACCATCAAAAGCGCGCCGTATCCAGTCGATATACATTTGCTGGTGCACAAGCGTGGTAAAGCGTGGCCAACCATCAAACTGGGGATAGCCACCAACCAGGTGCCCTACATTTATGCCATAACCAATCTGCTCAAAGAAGGACATCAAAATGCTGCTGCGGCGACCAGCGATGCCTGTACCGGCGATGCCATGAGCCTTCACACACTTCGCCATGGCCTCATCTACAGGGCCATCCGGCTGCCCCCAGAAGATAACACCCCCAAAGGCCAGGTGCGCCATCGGATGCGTATGCAGATCGGCGAAGCCCCACACAGGCGCATCGGGATCTATTTCGCCCGCCTCCGTCTCCAAGGTCAACGGAGCCTCAGCCGAGAAGCGCACATCAGCGACATTAATATGCCCGCTGATCGAGCTATCGCTTATACGCACACTGACCCACTCACCCACGAACTCCTGGGCATAGAAGACCACTCTCCGCATCATCTCATGGCCACGGCTCGTAGCTTGAAACACCTGGAAGAAGTCGCTGCTTTCTTTGGCTATATAAATTCTGGAATAGCTATTGCTCAGACGGGAACTATTACTCTCGCTGGCCTTGATCAGGAGAGAGATGCTACAGGTGTCTTTGACATCGCTACCACCAAGCAGGCAGGTAAACCAGGGAGAAGAGGCTTCGAGGATAAATGTCTCTGAAGTCAGGGTGCCCGTTAAATAATCCTCCGTGCTAATCCAGTACTCGCCCCGCTGACCCACGGGATATGGACCATCCCAGTAATCTCCGCCCAACGGCACAAGTTTGGGCTTAACCTGGCCCGCGCGAAAGCGGTCGCCACGCACTGGCTGCCCGCGAAAGGCCTCGCCCTCAGCGTGCCATCCCGACAGATCGCCTCCCGCGAAATCTAGCCTTAGCGCGGGCCTCTGCCTATCCTTATCTACTCCTGTGCTTGTGGAGCAAGCACAATTCCCCACCACAATTTGCTGCAAACACACCTCGCACCGCAACATATCCACAATACTATTCCTCCCACCACATCTACAATTCTTTCCCTAAAAATAATCCATTCCTCCCTCAAAAGTAAATAGGAACTGTTTACATATGCAACGATGTATATATATACAGCTCCCATTTTTGGATTTCATATACCTGGTGCAAGTGAAGCAATGCCCTTTTTCTTACAACCCTAGATTCTGTGTAAATGCAAGTACAAGTGTGCTACACAGATAACACACTTGTGCCTGGCACGAACCTAAATACCTTAAGGCCTTTTAGTTTGATGACCAATAGTATACTTGCAAACTATCTTCAAAGGGCTATTCCTGCCTTTTTGCATACTCTATTACCTACTCGCTTGTGTGTAGCACACATTCTGGCACAAATATTGCTTCCTCTAATATTTACAGCTCTGCGTGTGTTATATGCTCTTGCCATATGAAATACATAGTTTAGCTGAAGCGCTCTATAAGGCACGCATCAATGGCTGGCTATACTCAAAATGCTCATTAAACCCCTGTTTCGATGGCGAAACAGAGATGCTGTACTCATTAGATCTGTAGACAATCAATATTTTAGTTCCAAAAAAGGATTGGCTTTCAATGCAGAAAACCGGTATGGATGCCACGCCCACGCGGCGCTTCTCGCGTTGGCGCACCCTCCTGGGTCTGGCCTTCGCGCTCCTCTTGCTTGGCCTGGGAACACGGGCAACTCTGGCCGCTCAAGCCGCCAGTTCTTCCGCGCCCGATGGTCCAGGCGCGCTCTCCTACTTTGACCAGGCGCGCAAAGACTGCCTGGGAACCGCTCGCAATACGACCTCTAAGGTCTGGTTTACGCTCGCCAATGGCGTATTGAGCGATGTCTATTATCCAACCATCGACAATACCAATGTTAAGACGCTGCAATACGTCGTGACCGATGGCAGCAGCTTCACGGACTTGCAAACACGCGATATGAACTACAGTGTGCAGGCGCTCAGTGGGCCTGAGCTGGCCTGTCGCGTGACAGCGACCGCCAAAAGCGGCAAGTATCGCCTCGTGACCGATTACCTGACCGATCCCAACGCCAATACAGTGGTGATGCGCCTACGCTTCCAGCCTCTGACCGGGAAGCTCTCTGACTACAAACTCTATCTGCGCTACGACGCCACAATCAATGGCAATGGTGGAGGCAGCTCTGCCAACGGCGGAGGCGATTCCGGTACTATCGATACCTCGACCGGACACCAGGTTCCTATCGCCTTCGATACCAATACAAAATCCAATGCCGCCAACCGCGACTATGCTGTGCCGGTCTATAGCGCGCTGGATGCCTCTCAGCCCTTCTCCCAGGCGACCAGCGGTTTTGTAGATGGACAGAGCGATGGATTGACGCAGTTGGACAAGTCGCACAGTCTGACAGCGCTCTATACGGATGCCAACAACGGCAACCTCGTTCAGACCGTACAGGCTGATCTCTCACATAGCAGTAACCTGACTTTTACCCTGGGCTTCGGGCAGACCCAGGCCGACGCAGTCAAGGCTGCTGAGAGTTCACTGAAGCGCGACTTTGATAAAATACTGGCTCAATATACCCTGCAATGGGTGCAGTACGATGCCCAACTAAAGCTTCGGGCAATCAAACAACCACACCTCTCCGCTGACCAATATAAACAGTTGCTTGAAGAGTATTATCTGAATGCGAATGTGATCAAAGCCTCGGAGGATAAGACCTATCCTGGCGCGGTGGTGGCCAGCCTGGCCTCTCCCTGGGGACAGGCTGTCTCGGCGGGTGATCCCAATAACAGCTACTTTGGCTCTTATCGCGAGGTCTTCGCGCGCGACCTCTATGAGGCCTGGACTGGCTTCTATGTGGATGGAGATCTGGCGACGGCGCGCGCGATGGTCAACTATCTCTTTGATCGCCAGCAGCAGGCTGATGGCTCAATGCCACGCAATAGCCTGCTCAACGGCAAGACCGCGCCTGACTCCTTCGGAACCCAGCTCGATGAAGCCAGCTACCCCATTCTGATGGCCTATCAGCTCAATATGACTGACGACGCGCTCTATACTCAACATATCAAGCCTGCCGCCAATTTTGTGATCAGTCACGGTCCGAGCTTTGGCGTGGAGCGCTGGGAGGAGCAGGGTGGCTACTCACCCTCGACGATTGCCGCCGAGATTACAGGCCTGGTCGCGGCCTCGGATATCGCGCTGAAAAATGGCGATACACAGAGCGCCAAAATCTGGTTGGGCGTGGCCGACGACTGGCAGCGCTCAATTAAGAAGTGGACTGTGACGACCAATGGCTCGCTCTCGGATCAACCCTACTTTATCCGCCTCTCTAAGACTGGTGATCCCAATGCCAGCATCAGCTATAACCTGGGCAATGGTGGCCCCACTCAGGATCAGCGGACCGTTATCGACGCAGGCTTCCTGGAACTGGTTCGCCTGGGCCTGCTTCCCGCCAGCGATAGCGATATCCAAAACTCTTTGAACGTCGTTGACAAGACCATCAAGGTTGATACCAGTAGCGGCAGTGGTTGGTATCGCTACAATGGTGATGGCTATGGCGACGGCTCTAAGGATGGTCATCCCTGGGCGCCCAGCGGACAGGGCAATGGACACCTCTGGCCGCTGCTGACCGAGGAGCGCGGCGAGTACGATGTATCAAGCGGCAACTACGATAGTGCCGCGACCCTGCTGGACACGCTGCGTAAGTTTGGCTCCGGCGTAGGCCTGATCCCTGAGCAAGACTGGGAGCAGCCCAACCTGGCGGCCTCGCCCTACGGGACCGATCCCACTGTTGCCTCCATCGGCTTCCAGAACGGGAAGCCCGCTGGTTCGGCGGCTCCCCTAACCTGGGCCTCGGCCTCCTATGTGCGCCTCTTCAACAACCTGGCGGCGCAGAAGGAGCTTGAACGTCCCGACAACACCTACAAGCGTTACGTTATCAATCACACTAGTCAGACCACGCTCACGGTGAGCACGCCGCAGAATCTCTCGTCGGTCAATGGCTCACCCATCACGGTCACCGGTACGACCGTACCCGGCAACACGATCTATGTTGCCGCCACCAACACCGATCAGCAGAGCGCGACCACAACCTATAGCACAACCGCAGGCGCGGATGGCTCCTTCTCACTGCAAGTTGCGGTCATAGGCGGAACCACAGTGCTCAACATCGTTGCAGTGAGCCCAGATGGCGCGACCGCCCATGATACGCGCAGCATCGTGTACGACTTCACGCCCGGCAAGCTTCTCTTTGAGACGACTGACCCGAGTAACGACGATAACGGTCCCGGCAACTACGCCTATCCGACCGCCAGCGACTTCCATCCAGGCGCTTATGATATGCAGGACTTCCGCGTCTACGATGATGGCACCAACATCATCTTCAAGGTGCAGGTCCGCGATCTGACGCCGACCTTTGGCAGCCCGCTGGGCGCTCAGCTCATCGACGTCTACGTACACGAGCCTGGAGCCGGCCAGACCTCGACCTCGGCGGCCTATCCGCAGCGTAACTATAGCATCGATCCAGGTGCGTCCTGGAGCCAGCTCTTAGAGGTCCAGGGCTTTGGTCAACGCTACGTCGACGCTAGCGGGACAACGTTGGGCACGATCAACATCAGTGCCAATGCCATCTCACGCTACATCACCTTCAGCGTTCCCAAGGCAACACTGGGCCAGCCCGGCTCCGGCTGGGGCTTCACGGTCACTTTGACCGGGCAGGACGGCTACAGCCCTGACCAGGCACGCAGCTTCGCCTCGACGCCCCAGCCCTACAACTTTGGCGTCTGCGCGACGGCAAGCAGTGATCCCCACTGCGCGGTCGATCCCGCCACGGTACCTAAGGTCATGGATGTGCTCACACCCAGCAACGTGCAGCAGTCCAGTGAGCTTGACTACACAAAAGGCCCGATCGTCCTCCAGAATGTGGTCATACCCTAGACTATTCCTGATTCCTCTACCCTCATGTGGACCCTGAAGCGAAGATGCTTCAGGGTCTTTTTTCTATCCCTCATACTTCCTACTTCTTGCGTGGTGGGACGTATGTATGTTGTACGATAGAGGAAAAACAGTTAGATAGAGGGATGTTCATGCTGGAAAAGGAACGCTTTATCGCTTTCCTGGAGCGGCCAAGCGATCTGAAAGAGATGCAGGCGGGCCAGGAGGTGTTCGCGAGACAAGAGGTGCACTATTTTATTCGTTCGATACAGGATGTTGACGAGGCGTTGCGCGAGCTAGCTCCGTTGCTGACCAAGGTGGATGGCTTTCACGCGGGGGCACTGGCTCTGCTGTGTGGCTCGCTGGTGGAGCGGGGCGGCGACGTTGCGCTCCCAATTGGGACGGCCCTGGAGCTTACGCTACGCCAGTTGCAGCAGGCACTGAGCTATAGGAAAGTCTGTCGTGATTTGAGCGGTGAAGAGCTCTTCCTGCACTTTCCGGAGGCCACACGGGCGCACTATGCACTGAACTTTACGCTCCTGGCGGCGATGACGATGCTCTCACGCGATAAGCAGAAGCGCAAAGAGTGGCAGCAACGCCAGGATATACGTGAGCTTGTGAGTGATCTCTGGAGGCTATGCGAGGAGCAGAGTGAGCGCTATGATCCGCTGGTTTACATCAAAGAGCTGCTGAATCTGTTGGATGATAAAGAATTGCTCATTCTCGATCCGCTGGATAAGCGTGGCTTCCTGGTGCGTTTGGAGGGTGTGCAGGACCGCATGTATCACTGCTATGCCTTGTTGCAGTATACACTTCTAGAACATGTGGGGCCTGGCTACCTTAACGCGAAGCCTGTTGATCCCGAGGCCGTGCGCTACGCGCAGAATCGCGACCTGGCGCCCGAGGATCATCAGCGAGCAGAGGAGCTAAGCGATGAGCAGCGCTTTGCCTTTTACTATCCTGGCGCGCTACAGCAGGATGAAGAGGGCTATGAACTCAACGCCTTTGCCTTCTTCCCCGGCTCTGCCAGCTTCTATGAGATTCCCCGCTTCGATGGTATGCCAGTTCTCCTAATTGGCGAGAAGACTACGACCTTCACCTGGCGGCCCAATAATATGTATCCTGTTCTGCATGACGCATTGAAGTCTCGAGTCAGAATTATGCGTGAGCTGCCTCTGGAAGAGGTTGAGACTATGCTCCAGCGTATTGTGGAGCATACTCATTCATAGCGTATGTAATAGCTATCCATCACACTTTGTCAGGGAGTCACGGTATTTTACCCATCCTCTGCTCAGCAAGAATGCAACACGAGGACCGGATGGTAAACGAGAGGCGGCGCCCATCGGGCAGGCGAGGTGACGCTTGATTGACCCGCTCACACAGAACGAGCAGGTCTCGATTGAGTGCCCGATCGTTGAATGGACGCAGTTCGACTCGCACCGTCTGAGCGTCCTGCGTAATCGTCCCGGCAAGCTGAAAGAAAGGGAGCAGGCGTTTCCAGGTGGCTTGCGCATAAGATGGCGGGAAATAATGATCACGAACCCACATGGCCAGATTCGCCACCGCTACTTTACACACGGTCATGACCTGATCCTTCCGGTGATCCAAATCATACATGGTTTTCTCTTGTGCTTTCATCTCTTCTAATGCATGTAAGACCTCTCGTTGTTCTTTGCAGTAGCGTTCCTGTTTGCGGAACTCAGCATTGCATCGTCCATACGCCCGCCATTCTTTGACGCGGAGCTGTTCTAACTCGGCATCCGCGACGGCTTTGCGCTCCTTGATCTCCCGTCGCAGCACGTAATCGACCACCTCTTGCTCTTCCAGGGTACACTGATACGCCCAGAGCTCCTGGTATAATTCCTTGCTGCGGCTCGTGAAGGTTTTTCGGAGCCGCTCCTGTCGTCGGCTGGCCTGAGCCTCGTGTTTCCCTGCGCTCTGTGCCCACTGCTTGAGGCGGGTTAAGCGCTGTTCCAGGTGGGTTCGTCGTTTGGCGACCTCCGAGTTCTCTACCGTCACCTTCGCAAACCCGTGGTTGGTATCTAATCCCAGAGGCCGGAAATAATCCTTGATGACATTTTCTTGGGCGGGCCAACGATGAATGTAAGTCTGGGCGAGTTCCACCGCATCGATAGGCTCGGTCTCTTCTATGGTCACAATGGGAATCAGTTTGGCTGTCGTCTCTTTGGCCGGAGCGGCGGTGGCTTGCCAGCCCTCGCACCACCAGGTCCGCTCATCAGGTGGCAGGTCTGTGTCCCAACGTGGCGGGAGCTCTGCCTCCTCTGGATCAGGCTGAACCGGAACGAGACGGCGCAAATCGCGGATGAGTGCCACCTGTAAGTGCAGCGGGGCGTCAGGATGGTCTTCGCGTGGCAAGGTAATGCGCGCCGACGCTACTTCGCGAATGACCTGCCCATGCGTGTTTGTGCTGAGCGGCACAAAGGTTCCCACGTCGGAAAAGGAAGAGAGGTCTCGATACTGATTCGTCTGCAAGATCGTGACCACGCTGCGTCCCTCGGCGTGCAAGCTCGCCAGGAATTCGGTGGTCATGCCTTCGCGATCCACGATCATCCGTGTGAGCTGACGGTGTGCTGCATGCTGCTCATAGCGTGCCAGAAACGCGGGAGCTCCCGTTGTTAAATGCTGATCTCCGCGGTGGGTGGTCACGAACAGAGGATGGCCCTGCTCGTCATGCAATAACAGGAGCGCTCGGCAGCCCAGGACGACGTCCAACCGTCCAATCAGTCCGCGCGGAAGGAGCACGTCGATGTAGACGGGCTTGCGATGTCCATCCACATAGCAGGTGAGCGCATAGGGATGTTCGGCTTCTTCTGTTTCACCTATTGGATGCCAAAGGTGCGTGGTCCACCAGGCAAGGGCATCGGTGAAGCGTTCGGCTCCATCGGCACGGGCGACTTGCGACAAGAAGGCTTCGGTATAGCGATACCCATAGGCGCGCATTCGCCCGGTGAGGAGCGCCAAGCCGTCGGCGGCATAGCCGCGCAGATCCCAGGTGCGCTGTAAACCAATCGCTCCCAGAAACAGGAGCGTAAGCAGCAGGCGTCGGCGGACTGCTGCACTGCTGGCCAGGGGAAGACACGCTGAGGCTAGAGGAGGTAGCAACGCCTGTTCCAACTGTGTCAGGAGCCCAGTCTCGGTGGCTGCTGCCAACAAGAGCAAGCCACCAGCCTGTTCATGAGTTCCAGAAGCAATGGTGACGCCTGTTTTAGGCTTTTTTCTCGCGATGGTGCTTGGCGGCTCAGCCTGTAGGAGGCGCGCACGCGGTTCAGTTGGCTGATACTCACACAGAGACCAAAGCGTTCAGCTACCAGGCGTTGGATCTTGCGGCTTGCGGCAGACGCGTGGTTCTGGCAGTAATCCAACATCCACGTGAGGACGTTCCCGCGCAGTTTGACAGGTGGCCGTGGCGCCTCTCGACGAATGCGTGCTCGCCTTCACGCTCCACACGCTTGAGGAGTCGGTACATGGTGGTACGATGCATCGGAACGGAGCAACGCTTCCGTGCCTCTGAGGCCGTTGCCCCAAGCTCCACCTGTCGAACAATCTCCTGCCTGGCCGCCTGCCGTGCTTGACGTTGACCTGGCGGCACCAGCCGTGGTGTCGTCATCACCTCTCTCGTTTCCATCATTCCTGCCTTTCCTGTCGAACCCACGCAATGCGCAACGAACTGGTGCGTCTCCTTGTGGGGTGTTCCATATGTGGGTCTCTGGTTGCCGCTGTATTGGTAAATTCGCAGTTATCTTTCTCCGTTTTGGAGCGTCTTACTTTTCATGACCCAAAGCACCGCTTTTGAACACTCGCTCAAAAACGGTGCTTTGGGTCATAGGTTATGCCTTTTTCGACTGATCCATTTGTTTCATAGCAGGGTTCACCAGAAAAGAGAGTGTTGCTATCAGATAGAACGTGCCCATAAGGACCAACGTCTGTTGGAGGCCAAGCCAGCTGATCAGAAAGCCACCCACAAATGCGCCAAGAGGAATACCCATCATGGCACCAGCGAAAGCCACTCCAAAGACCCGTGCACGCATCTCCTGCGGGAGTATCTCCTGTGCGACCGTGTCGATGAGGGGATTCACCGGAGCGATGGCAAAACCCATCACTGCGTTACAGGCAATCAACAAGGGCAGGATTGGCACCAGGAGAATCCAGAAGCGGAGCGCGCCACCGATGGTGAAGCCAATCCCAAAGGTCAGGCGGCGCGGCCATGTATGACCGATAGCGCCAAAGATCAGCGTCCCGAGAAAAGCAGCGCCCCCAAAAGCGCCCATCAGCAGGCCAAGTGGCAGCGGGCTATGAAAGACCTGCCTGACATACACCGGGGCCACAACCGCACCAAAACTGGCATCCAGCAGATTCGTTATCATGACAGTGACAATGATCGAGAGCACGAGCGAATTGCCAGAGATATAGCGGATGCCTTCGCAGAGATGATGCAAAGCGGCTCCGGTTTTTGCATCCGAGCCTGCGAGTATGGGTGGGGTAAAGGGGACCAGCAGGCCGATAAGCAGCGAAGAAACAAAGAATGAGAGTGCATCGAACCAGAGCAAATTGCTCGCGCCAAGCCAGCTTATCAGTATGGCGGCAAGGGGAGCGCCGAGAAAGCTGGAGACACGGCTCAAGCCATCAGAAATGGCATTTGTACGCTCCAACCTCATCCGCGCCAGGCGTGCGAGATCGGGGACAAGAGACCCGCGCGCATTCATGCCTGGTGCCTTGAGCAAGCCACCCAGAAAAACCAGCAGCAGGAGCAGCCAGAAAGGGAGTCCTAGCGTATGGTAGAGGAGCGGCACCAGTCCAACGCTCACGCCGCTGGCGATGTCGCTGAGGATGCTGGTCCGCTTATAGCCCAGTCGGTCAACAAGGAGGCCCCCAAAGAACGAAGAGAGGACCATTGGCAGCGCTGAACAGAATGCAGTCATCGCCGTTTGCGTTGCACTCCCCGTTGTTTGGAGGACAAACCAGGGCACTGCCAGGCCGGTCAGAGCGTTACCAACATACGAAATGATATTGCCAGCAAACAGCGCATAAAGTGGCATGACTCGCTGCGGCGCAGGCTTTTCCTGTGAGATTTCTGTCACCACCTCCAGATTGTTCATTGCTGCCCTCCATGGACCTGCAAAATGGCGTACGTATCCAATGCGCAGACAATCTCAAGCGCCGCGTTATCGGTCACACTCTCAATGCGCGTCACAGCAGCCGGGCGCCCGTTGACCTCGATAAGCGTTTCCGGAAGGGTCCGAACGCGTGGATGGGTGGTAAGAAAGTGCTGGCCATCCTGCGAGATGAGCAGGAGATATTCAAGGAACGTTGTGCAGGACGATGCACAATAGGAACAGGGAATATGCAGACCATAGCGGCTATTGCTGGCGAGCCAGGAGGGAAGTGTATCAGGGCCAAATCTCTGGACGTGGTTCTCTTTGCCACAGAAGATACAGGCAACCGTGGGTTGGGTTATGGCCTGACCATAAAAGCCCTTTGCCCAGGTGATTACCCGATTGAGAGCAACCTTATAGCTCTTGATACTTGTGAGTAAGCCCGGTATCTTATTGTAGTTGTAGACTTTCTGGCCATCAGGAGTGCATGCAGGGCAGCGCAGCGTAAAAATGCCACTCTCTGCCTGGATCTGACCGAACAGGCGACGACGACCGCAGAGCGTGCACCAGATGCGTGTTTCTTCCCATATGCCGCTTCTTGTGAAGGTATAGGGAGCGATCTCCTGCTGCATGTGCCTGGTCAGAACCCTGCGCAGGGCCAGCTTGCCACGTTGAAGACGCATGGCTGCCGTGTCTGTATTCGTACCCAGGCGCGCGGCTATCTCGGCCAGGGGAGATTCTTCAACATAGCGCTTGATTAACAAGGTGCGCGTCTCGGGTGGTAAAAGAGCCATGGCACGGTCCAACAGTTCCACGAGTTCTTTATGCTCAAGTTCCACCTCGACATCAAAGCTGTCAGCCAGTACCTCCTCTAAAGCTGGCTGCTCCACCTCGCCTGGAGGGGAGGGGAGAGGCAGATGAGCCAGTTCTTTGGCCCGCTGGCGCCTCCAGCGTAGACAGATATTGCGCGCAATTCCGGCGAGCCACTGCGCCTGTTTGCTGACATCGCGCAATTCATGCAGATGTTTCCAGGCTTCCAGCAACGTCTCCTGAGCGAGATCTTCTGCGGCGTCAGGGTGGCCAGAGAGAGTGGCGCACAGGCGTACAATCCGCGCGTGTTCCTGCGCGGAGAGAAGGCCATTGATGGTATCTCGTGTATATTCGGGCACGGCTGTCTCCATATTTTTCTCATAGAAGAGTAACATAGATCTATTTACCTGTCGCCAAAAGTCCTCCAAACATAACGCATTTTTTGAGAAAAATTGAACTGGCGCGCGTTGTCACTCACGATATACATTGGATCTGCTCACGAAAGACACATTGCGTCTTTGATTCGTCCCCCAAGATCAATGTGGGTTACTCTGTTGCATTCTTCTCGCGCAGGAGCCTTGCAAAATACCGCGACTGCCTGTTTGTGTAGTGAATTCTCGCCACTGTGTGGCTCGCAAGAATAAAGAAGAGCCAACTATGTGCGGGCTGATCGCCCACATATCGCTGGCTCTTCTGACTCAGGTATGAACGAGTGTGCGATTTTCGTTATCAATCACACCTTGGCTCAGCTATGAGTGGGGGGGGCTTTCGTTATCAATCACACCTTGAGCCTGGGCGGATTTGAAGGTAGCGGCGAGCAGGCCGTTGAAGGGTTCGGGTAGCGGCTCGTCAAATTTAGGGAGGCGCTTGCCATCGCTCAGGAGCAGTTTGCGCAGGGCTTCGAGGAAGTGTGCGATGGGTTCTAGTTCCTCGGCTTCTGGCACGTCGAGCAGGTCGTATTGCATTAATTGCAGGCGGAAGGCCAGGCGGCGCAGGCGCTCCTTACGGTACTCATCCACACGAGTCAGGGCGCGTACAGTGTCGCGTGCAGCCTGCTCGACCATGAGATCGAGGGGTGCGAAGCCGGGCATCTCCCAGATGGGCAACTTTGAGATGGCCTCAATCCTGTCAATAAGCCCGTCAAAGGGTGGCAGGGCGAGGGCACGCGCTTCTTCGCCTGTGCTTCCCCGACTCAAGGCGGCGAGGCTCTTAATGAGCGCAAGCGTTACCTGTAGCTGCTCCTCAGCACCCTCGCCCTGTACGGGATGCTCCTGAGCCTGCTTTGAGATAGCGTTCCCTTGCTGGTCCAGCGCGCTTGCCCACTGCTCACGCTCCTTGGAGCTGGCTTTCTGGGAGAAACGAAGCATAAGCGCGATAGTACCTGCGTTATATTCGAGCCAGTCGTTGAAGCCTTCATCGGCATCTTTCTCGATTGGCTCCTCCTCCAGCACGGGTTCGCCGCGTACCTCCTGCCCAACGCAGCGCACGAGCCAGGACCAGCGTACGGGCGAGACCTGCTCTCCCAGCAAGGGCTTCAGCTGCTCGGGCAGTGAGGCGGCTGCGGCCTCCAGGGCGGCATCGACTGTTCCAGCGGGAAGTTCCTCGCGAATGCCTGAGAGCGCACTTACTGCATCCTCACGCTGCTCGCTCGCAAGCTTGAGCCAGCGCTCCAGGGCGGCATTCCAGATCAGGTAGTCGACGGCGGCGCGCTGGGCCTTGTGGCCGTAGTACCAGCGCGAGAGGCGGAAGAGAATGATAGCAACACCTCGGGCATCACCCAATGCCATGTTCTGCTGAAGCATCTCCTCCAGGGCCATAAGCTCCTTGCGCGCATGCCGTTCCTCCTCTTGCTCAGGAGTAAGAGGCACCGCGCCCGGCTCCTCCAGGGGTGCGTGTATGGGTTCACGACCAAGCGTGGCGAGGCGCTCATAGATATCGCGCGAGGCTGGCGGCATATAGCCTACGGCCTGGGCCGCGATCTCAAGCGCCTCCTCGCTCTCTTTTTCCTTAAGGTTGGAGGCACGCGCAATTTCGACGGCGCTTAAGGCATTCAGGGCCGCGGCACGATAGCGGCCCACGTCCAGGTTAATGCGCGCCGAGCGCGTCAGGGACGAGACGGCAAGTTGCGGGTTCTTCAAGGCATGTCCCAGGTGGCCCTCAACCTCTAAGAGCCGGGCAAGTTGAGGAGTAGAGCCACGATACTTGAGGTTTCCGCGTACGTTATCGAGCAGCGAGGCAGCCTCCTGAGACTGGCCCTGGGCAACCTTGGCACGCGCCAGCCCTAATACTGCGTTCATAAAATCGGGCATGCTCTCGCGCTTGCGAGCTATATCCATGGACTCGCGATAATAGCGCTCCGCCTCTTTCCACTTCTCCAACGCCTCGTACTTATTGCCAAAGGAAGTGACCAGCTCTGGATAGCGCTCCTCTGTGATATTGGCCTCGCAGAGCTTCAGCCATAGCTCGGCCTCTGGAACACGCCCAGCATCTGCCGCGGCCTGGGCGATATGTAGACGCGCACAGGTCGCGCAGGAGTGACGCTTAGGAAGTTGAGCCAGAATATGCTGCGAGTTCTCGACGATCTCCTCATAATAGCCAGCCGCATCCATCTCAACATAGCATTCAACGATATCATGATAGGCACAAATCCGCTGCGGGACATCGCGCACGCGCTCATCGGTCGCAAGCGTCAGCAGATCCACGGCCTCGGGCAAGGCCTTTTTGACATTGTTTTGGTGCAGCCAGAGCTGGAGCCGCCAGTGGCGTAAGTGAAGCTGCCAACGCAGGTCACCCGTTGAGCGCGCTATGTCGAGGGCCTGGTTGATCGCCAGGTTGGCGGAATCGCCATCGTTCTTATACTGTTGCCAGAACTCGTAGTAGTAGCGGATCATGGTCTTCTTTGGACCATCCTCCGCCGCGAAACGCTCTTCGTCTGCATGCGTCCAGGCCCAGATATCGGTGGGATCTTTAGCCATCTGAATTATCCTTCTCCGAGTCGTAGGTTTCAGGTTGTTTGCTTAGCTCTTCGCGGATGGTCTCCAGCATCAGCGGGGAAATACGCGTGCTCTCCGCCAGGGTAGGCACATCGGCTGCAAGCAGATCTTCAATAGTTTCGCAGGCGGCACAGAGGCGCCCGGCGGCCTCGGGATGCAGGCCCAGCTCAGTGAGCAAGGAGGAGCTCAAGGGCACGCCAGCATTTGAGGCAGCGAGATCGAGACCCGTCAGCTGTGAGAGCGCCCCGTTGATCTGCTCAAAACAGGTGATGGCGTCGTGAGCGGAGAGGCCCTGGCCAGCAAACATACGCGCATTGGCAACCAGGATGCGCACCAGGGGTTGAAACTGGGGATGTTCCACTCCCAGGTCACGCACACGCCGCAGGAGCGGGTTGCGTACATTGAGATGGAGCACACCCTTGAGTACGGCATCATCGACCTGCTGGCGCTTTAAATAGCCACGCACCAGCGAGCGAATGGGGCCAACAAAGCGCCCCTGGTCCATATTCTGCTGGGCGCGGCGCAGGCGCTCGGCACCTGGCGGATAGAGCAGGATCATCGGCAAGTGCTCAGGCTCATAAGCCAGAAGTTTGACCGGGAGATCCTCGGCGCGGCAGGCGGCTACCAGGGCCTCCCACTGCTGCTCAGAGTCTTCTACAGGGGTAAAGAGATAACTGGCGGCGGGCGTCAGCTCCTCAACTGGGACGCCATAAACCTGGCCATAGGTCTTCAAGAAGGCCACGTCGGCGAACCAGCGAGCGTCCACTACGGCCAGGCGGCGGGCCTCAAAGAGGGCCAGGGCCTGCGTGACCCCATCATCGTCCTCATAGTAGAAGATACGCCCTGGATTCTCGCGCAGATATTCGGGAATGGTCAGCGTACCCCGGCTGGTTTTAAAGGTTACCAACTCCGAGACATAGTGAAAGAGCGCCACCGAGCGCACAGCCCAGCCCTTGATCAGGTCATTATGGGCCTGCACAATGGCTGACCAATCGAAGGGCGCATTCTCAGCCAGGTAGGAGAAATGCTCCAGCAGCAACGTCTCCAGCGCCTCGCGGAGCGCGGTATAGGTCTCGTCATGGCGCAGCGACTCACGGCTGGCGGTTGGATTGAGTACAGGACAATCGATCACACCGCTGACAAAGCGCGCCCAGGCGGGCAAGAGATCACGCTCCTGCTCGGTAATGAGCATATGGCGCACATAGATGGTCACATCTCCGTATTCCTGGAGCGAGATAACCGAGCGCGGCGGCACATAGAGCACGCCATGCAGCGGAATGCTTCGCCCATCGGAGGTAGTAATAGTTGTCAGTGGAAGTACTGTCAGGGGGCGTGAGCCAGCCCGCTCCTCCACCCAGGCGCTATAGAGCGCGGTACGGCCTGGCCCCTCCTCAAGCTCCTCGGCCCAGGGCGCGGGATGCAGGTTGATGGGTTCGGGATCGTCGCCAAGCGTGATAGGGATAGGCAGGAACTGTGCATAGCCTCCTATCACCTCGCGCAAGATGCTCGCGTCCAGCAGGAAGAGGGCGTCTTCGCGCAGGTCGAGCCGAACGGTGGTACCAATGGCATCGCGCATCGCGGCACGCAGGGCATAGCTCTGCCCGCCATCCGAAATCCAGCGCCAGGCCTCCTCAGGCGACTGATAGCTGCGCGTCGTAATCTCGATGCGTGAAGAAATCATAAAGGCAGAGAGCAGACCCAGGCCAAACATACCAATCAACTCCAGGGCCTCCTCACGCTGGGCACTCCCCAGGCGCTCACGCAACTCACGCGTATAGCCTCGACCTACGGTTGCCAGAAAAGTGTTGATCTCGCTATGCGTCAGGCCCGAGCCATTATCCTCTATCAAGAGCTGGTGCGAAGCGTGATCGATACGTACAGTAATCTTTGGCGCATATTCATCGGCTAGTTGTTCATCCTCCTGGCGACGACGCGTGCAGGAGTCATGCGCATTCTGGATCAGTTCGCGAACAGCAACGCGGGGATGGGAATAGAGGTGTTCACCCAGAACTTTCAGCAAGCCAGGCAAGTGGATTTCTACAGGATGGATCTCAAAATCTTCGGCCATAACTACAGCTCACAATCCAACAAATACCATTAAATATACCAATGCAGTTTTCAGTATACAGGCAAATGGTTGTGCTGACAAGCAAAAAATCTCCTCTTGACAGATTGGTGACCTTGTCGTAAAATAATGACTATGTAGTCATAAAATATGAACTGGTCAAAAACCATCTTTGTGGTCAGACTATTACTCACGCGTCTGAATAGCCGAGAACTACTTCTCCGAAAACCCTGAGCGCGAAGCGCTAGGCACGCCAGTGACGTTGGGTTTCGGAATAAGATCTAAGACACAGTGAAACCTGGATAGACCTATGCAAACACCTACACCACATCTCACATTAAAAGAAAAACAACGTCAGGAGCGTGAGAACCTGATATTACAGACCGCGGAGGAGGTCCTGGAGGAGAAGGGCTACTACGAGACTTCTATGGACGAGATCGCTACACGCGTTGGTATCGCCAAGGGTACGATCTATACGCACTTTCCGAGTAAGGAAGAGTTGGTCGCTACCATTTTCGCGCGTGATATGCAGAAGTTTCTACAAGGCTTTGATGCCATCCTAGAGGCAGAGCTGACACCGCGCGTCAGGCTAGAGAACATCATGTCCTATCTGCATGAGGGTCTCTATGGTCGGCGCGCCAAACTGCTTTCCTCGACCTACACCGGCGTCGATCTGAAGCGCCTGGTAAACGAGAAGAACGGCTCAATTCGCGAAATGTGGGAGTGCCTGATCTCGAAAGTGAGTAAACTGCTGGATGAAGGGAAGGCCGTGGGCGAGTTTCGCACGGATGTCTCGACACGCGTCATGCTCTTCATGATGCTTAGTCTCTTCTCACCGCGCGCCCATGATCACGTCTTGCTGGAACATGATCTAACGCCAGACGAGCTACTACAACAATTAAAAATACTCTGCTTTTATGGTATGACACAAAATCAGCCGGAATAACTATAGAATAGATATGAGGGTATGTATGGAAACAATAACTCATGACGAGATGCAGTCCACAGCCTCGTCCCCTGTACAAGATGTAGAGCAACCTCGCTTCACCCGCCGCGAAACGCTCCTCACTATGGCTGGCGTGCTGCTTGTAATGCTGCTGGCCTCTCTGGACCAGACGATTGTCGCGACGGCGATGCCGCGCATCATCTCAGAGTTACAGGGCTTTGATCGCTACACCTGGGTAACGACTGCCTACCTGCTAGCCTCCACAGTCATGGTGCCAATTTATGGCAAGCTCTCGGACCAGTTCGGTCGTAAACCTATCTTTTTAATTGGTATTGTGCTCTTCCTGACTGGCTCGGTCATGTGTGGCGCCGCGCAGTCAATGAACCAGTTGATCGCCTTCCGCGCCTTCCAGGGCCTGGGGGCGGCGGCCCTCATGCCTATCGCCATCGCCGTCGTGGGTGATCTGTTCTCACCACGCGAGCGCGGCAAGTGGCAGGGCGTGACTGGTGGCGTCTTTGGTCTCTCCTCCATCCTCGGGCCAACGGTCGGCGGCTGGATTACGGATAACTCAACCTGGCGCTGGGTCTTTTATGTCAATCTGCCTATCGGCATCATTGCCCTGTTGGTACTGATCTTCCTGATGCCTACTCTAAGATCCAAGAGTAAGGATACACGCATCGATTATATTGGTGCGGCGCTCCTGATGGCGGGCACCATTCCCCTGATGCTGGGTCTGACCTGGGCCGGGCAGGAATACGACTGGCTCTCCTGGCAGATCCTGGGGCTCTTCGCTGTGGCGCTCGTCTTCATGACGCTCTTCTTCGTCTATGAACACACGCTTGAGAAGCGCGACGCGCAGCCTATCATCGAGCCAAGCATGTTCAAGAGCAGCGTCTTTTCGGTCTCGGTAGCGATCACTATGATCACCAATATCGCGATGTTTGGCTGCATCCTCTTCCTGCCGCTCTATGCGCAGGGCGTGCTGGGCATCAGCGCCACTAATAGCGGTCTCCTGCTCGCGCCACTGATGCTCTCACTGATCCTTGCCAGCGTCATTTCGGGTCAGCTCGTATCGCGCTTTGGCCGCTACAAATGGATCGCCTTCGTAGGCATGATCATCACCGTTGGCGGTATGCTCCTGTTGCTACGCCTGGGTGTCAACTCCACACAGGCAGATTTGATCATCGCCATGATCGTGCTTGGCCTCGGCCTTGGCTTCGGCATGTCGCTATATACGCTGATCGTGCAAAACTCGGTCTCAGCCAAAAAGATTGGCCAGGCCACCTCGTCGTTGACCTTCTTCCGCCAGATTGGTGGTTCGGTTGCCAGCGCGGCCCTGGGCTCGGTCTTGCTCAACACCTATAAGCCGGCCTTCCATAATGCGCTATCAACCGATGTGAAGAGCTTCTTCGACATGATTGGTGGCCGCGCTCCCGGCGGCCTGGGTGATCAGCTTCTCTCTAGCTTTGATAACCCTAACATTCTGCTCTCGACCGATGCTCAGACGAAGACAGAGGCGTTCTTCGCCAAATTTGGCCCTGCAGGCAAGACCGTGTACGGCGAGATCCTGGGCGCCGTCAAAGATGGCTTAGCGCTGGGTATCCATAACCTCTTCCTGATCTCGCTCGGGCTTACCATCGTTGGCTTCATTCTACTGTTCTTCCTCAAAGAGGTGCCGCTACGCGGTAGCAGCCAGGGACAGGCCACGCAAGAGGCCGTTGCGGGCAGCGAAGAGATCGCAAATCCGGTCCTGATGCATTAGACCCGATAGATGCACTAAGTGCACTAAAATCCATCCTCCAGGAGACATCCATTGGGGGTGGAGACAACCAGCAAGAGAGCTCCGACAGATTCGTCGGGGCTCTCTTGCTATGTTGATGTGACTAATCCCTCAAACGTACGTATATCTTAGTGTACCCAGACTGAACAGTTACTACCTGGTACATTCCCCAGGCATACGATATAGATGGAAAAGGAAAAGTGAGTATGAGCGATAGCAAAACCTTTGGTTTCTTACGTACCTGTATGGATAAGCGCTTCGTGGCCGCCACGCGGGCTGCCTTTGAGCGCGCAAGCGGACTTAGCTCCAACGACTACTGGCACGAGTCCTATGCCGGTGGCTCCGCCGTGCCTGCGGCCAATAACGTGGGCGAGGAGTATGCCGCGGAGCATGGGGCAACCATCTTTGGCTGGCAGGCCCATATTAACAACTGCGGCGGACAGCCAGGTGTGAGCGATCAAGAAATTGAGCAGCGCCTGGACAGCGTCATTCAGGAGAAAGTGCAGAAATACCCACAGGCCAGGCATTTTCGCATCGTCGCCTCTGAGGCCGGCATTGACATTCGCGAGGTATCCTAATGAGCAACCAGGAATCTATGTATCAGCCGCCGGAGCAATCCTCTGGCGGCCAACAGATCTACAATAATGATCCCTATGAGCAACCTCAGGCTTCATACGAGGCCTACCCTCGCTATAACAGGCCTGCCTCTGAGCAGGCCAATCCTGAGGAGGGATCGGGTCAGGAGCGCGCCTACCAGGAGGGCTATAACGGAGCCTCCACTTATAATGAATACGCACAGGAGACGGGACAGCAGGCGGGGCAGCAGGCATTTCCCTTCATCCGGGCGCGCAACCTTTCAGCCGGGCAAATCGTCTTGCTTATCATTGGCCTGGTCATATTGTCCAGCATCGTACAGGGCCTGTTTTCGGGTGCCTTTGGCTCAATCTTCGGCCTCATAGGTATTATCGCTATTGCTTTTGCTATCGCCAAATTTGGCTTCGACCGGGCTACCCCATTGCATCCACAACAGTTTGCCGTCTCCGGACAAGCCACACTCCATATTAATAATCCAGCGGGACCAATTCGTATTCAGCGCGGCGAGGGAGATAAAGTCGTGGTTCAGGCCGTCAAGCATATCAGCAGCGTGCTTGGCAAAAACGAAGATCTGGTGCTCGATTGCCAGCAAGAGGGAGACAACATCAGTATTGTCAGCCGCAATATTGCCACACAGGGCATTAAATCGGGACACATGGACCTGAATATCTTTGTCCCCGAACACTGCCAGGTACATCTCGATAGCCAGGCCGGAGCCATCCATATACAGGGTATTCAAGGTTATGCCAGGGCCAAAACCAGTGCTGGCTCCATTCACGTTTCTCAATCTATACTTGAGACAGGCAGTGACCTGCACAGTAACGCAGGCACGATTCATCTTGAGGGGGTCAAGCTCGCGGGAAACACAAATGTCGATACCAACGCGGGGACGATCCACTTCGATGGCGAGTTAGGTGGAGCGTACGACTACCGCCTGCACACCAACGCAGGCACGGTTCATGTCACCCTTCCCTCGACAAGCGCCTTCGCCCTGAAGGCAAAGACCAATATGGGAACGGTAGATAACGATTTCGGCAGCGAAATCGTTGGGAATGCGCCCCTGGCGCGCCTCAACCTGAGTACCAATGTCGGCCCAATTAAAGTTCAGCGCCGGTAGCAGTCCATGCTGGTATGGACCCTATAGGAAGGAGTGTGGTGGAAAGACAGGGCTAAGCCTGTCTTTCCACCACACTCCTTCCTCTTTCATGTGTAACACTTGCTACAAATCAAAACATGTTACATAATAGATAGAGAGAAGCCCCCTGGCTTCTCGTTGTTACCCGGAAAAATTGGTTGATTTTATCGCAGAGCAAGCAAAGACTCGGAGCTTATCGAGGAGGATTTGACTCATGCAATGGGCCATCACTATCGCAGCCTTTCTGGCGTCAGCGGTTGAATTTGTTGAGGCCTTCACTATCGTTCTTGTCGTCGGTGTCACCATCAACTGGCGCAGTGCCATCGTAGGCACGCTGGCAGCGGTGGCAGCCCTGGCCGTTATCGTGGCCATCTTTGGCGTCACCCTGGTTCAGTATGTTCCACTCGACGCACTACGCCTGGCGGTCGGCTGTATTCTTATACTCTTTGGTTTGAAGTGGCTCAAAAAAGCCTTGCTGCGCTATAGCGGGCTGAAGGCGCTTCATGACGAGGAGGCTATCTTTGAGGAAACCATGGCTGAGCTAAAGGCGAGTGGGCAGGCCATTACGCAGCGCTTGCAGCCTACTGCCGTCGCCCTGGCCTTCAAGTCGGTCTTCCTGGAGGGACTTGAGGTGGCCTTTATTGTCATTACCTTCGGTAGTAACGCCGTCACTCAGCAAGGGATCGGAGGCATAGCCTCAGCCACGATTGGAGCTCTCGCGGCGGGTCTGCTGGTCATCCTTGCTGGAGTGTTGATCAAGGCTCCGTTGACCAAGGTACCTGAGAACACGCTGAAATTTGTGGTTGGCATCATGTTAACGACCTTCGGCACCTTCTGGACTGCCGAGGGCTTTGGCTTTGCCTGGCCGTTCGCGGACGCCTTCTTGATCATACTGGCCGCGCTCTACCTGCTCGCCTCGCTGGCAATCATCTTCTGGCTCAAGAGTGTACGCCAGCGCCAACTGGCCGCGCCCGCCAACATTGCTCACTCATAGTCTTCTCTCATTACGTGGAGGCAAAGCAACATGGTTGTACTCAGACCTATTCTCAATGCTATCAAAGCAGTATATAATTTTATCGTTGGCGATATGATTATCCTTGTGGGAATCTTGATCGCCTTCATCCTCCTCGCGCTCATCTACACAGTAAGTGCGTTAGCCGCGCTGCGACCATTTAGTGGCTTCATACTCATCCTGGCCGCGCTGATCGTGCTCATCGCTACCCTGAGCCGCGAGGCGTATAGCCGCCATCGTTAAAGGTTAAAGTTTTAGTGTGGAAACGGTGGCGGGGGCATGGCCCGCCGCCACCGTTTCCTTATCCCAAAGGGGAAAAAGTGGATTCTCATCAATATATTCTGCTCATCTACCAGGTACCAAGCCAACCTTCGGCAGCTCGCGTCGGCATCTGGCGCGAGCTAAAACGCACTGGCGCGCTCTACCTACAACAGAGCGTTTGTATCCTTCCCCATACTGAGCCGCTGCTCGCGACGCTGGAGAAGGTCTGCGAGCGTGTCTCGGAACTGGGAGGGAGCTATCACCTGTTCCCATTAAATAATTTACCCGAAGAAGAGGAACAGAAGATCATTGATGGCTTTCTGGCTCAAAGCAACCTGCAATACGACGAGATCATCGAGAACTGCCAGGTAAATTTTACGAAAGAGATCGAGTTCGAGACTTTTCGCCAGAACTTTACCTATGCCGAGGCCGAAGAGATTCGCCAGGAACTCGACAAAATTCGGCGCTGGTATGAGCGCACGGTTGAGCGCGACTGGTTTGGAGCCGCCAGGCGTGATGAGGCCTTACAGAGTATTGAACAATGTGAGAAATTGCTGGAGGAGTTTGAGGAAAAGGTCTTTCTCAAGCAGGAAGCTGACGAGTCACATGGTGTATCTCCTGAGGAGAAGAAGCGCCTGCACCCTCGTCGCCTTGAGCGCCGCTCGGATACGCATCGCTAAACGTTGTGGCCTGGCTCTCCCACGACCACAACGTCCACAACACTTGATTTATGCCAAAGGGTGATGAATAGCCAGCAAGGCAACCGCCAGTATGAGCAGGACCGCCGCTGGAGCGATACCAGAGATCGCGTCCTTCAGGCGAACATGCGTCAGGACCGCACCCAACATGATACAGACCAGGAGCGCCGCGCCCAATGTAGCCAGAATCGGTACCCAGATGCCCGCAATCAAGCCCAGGGCAGCCACAATTTCAAGCGCACCGGTCAGGACCATGAACCAGAGGGGATAGTGATAGTGGTTCTGAAAGTTCTCCACCATCTGCTTATTATGTGTTACCTTCGAGAAACCAGCCGCGAGAAATGCCAGCCCCAATAATACCTGCAAGACAAGCGCAATCCAGTACATAAATATTCGCCCTTCTTTACGGACCCTCAGGCCCGACTATATCCATTTGTCAACACCTGTTGACTTACTAAGAAAACTATAAACTATCTCATCCTATTTTGTCAACGCCTGTTGACTATGTTATGATTGATAATGAAAATAGAGGGACTGAGTAGTTGCTAGAGGTACATGCGGGTCCAGGAAGATGAGGAGTCGAGATGAGTTTACGAGATACCGCTAAAAAAACTTTTCGTCGTTGTCGTCGCGAGCGCGACGCGGGCGCGACACGCCAGGCCATCTTAGAGGCGGCACGCACGCTCTTTGCGCACGATAGCTATGAGCGCGTCACCATTCGCGACATCGCCTCTAAAGCCGGTATCGATCCCGCGCTGGTCATTCGCTACTTCGGTTCAAAAGAAGATCTCTTCCTGGCTACATTGGATAAAGGCGATGGCTGTAGTGGGCTTCCCGGTGGAGACGGAATGAGCCTGGGTTATAGCCTGATTCACCACTATATATCACATTGGAGCAAGCAGGACGCCAGCGATCCGCTCCTCATTATGATCCGCTCTGCGTCAAGCAACGATAGTTCTGATATCCTCCGCAAGGCTCTAAACGAGCAATTCTTGCAACCTATCGCAGAGCAGGTTGGCGGACCCGATGGGTACCTGCGCGCCGAACTGGCTCTATCTCAGCTTATTGGCGTCAATATTATGCGCAGTTTGCTGCATACCGAGGCCCTGAGCACAATTTCTGACGAGCAGCTCATCAAGATTGTTGGCTCCGTCTGCCAGCACTATCTTAGCGGTGATCTTGAGGAGAAGAATCCATCGCCAGGAACGCCCCACTATTCACCCGAGTTACACAACCTTTGACGGCTACTGTCATAGAGGCAAGGGATGTGGTGGTTTGGCTCCGCCAAACCACCACATCCCTTGCCTCTATGACAGTACTATTTAGCATCCTCATTGATAAAAATAAATGTTCAGACATATAATAGAGTGCAAATGTAAGTAAAGCGCGAGGCGATCAGAGCCAACCGCTTTCTGCAAAAATATATAGTATCATCTATTGCGAGGAATTGATAAGAATGGATTTCACAGGAGAACAGCGGATTCCAGCTCCGCGTGCTACCGTCTTTAACGCGCTCCTTAACCCTGAAGTACTCAAGAAGAGTATCCCTAACTGCCAGAGTGCAGAGTATGTCGATCTCCCCAATGGACGCTACCTTAAACTAAATATCACACTCAATTTTGCGATTCTTAATGGTTCATATGATGTCTTCCTGCAAACCACGGATATCGTAGAGCCTTCGCACCTCGTGCTTGTCGCCGAGCCCCGGAGCTCCCTGGGCAGCGTTAGCGCACGCTGCTCCGTCGACCTGACCGAAGAGGGTGCGACCACTCTCCTTAGTTACAACGCCAACGCCAGCCTCTCGGGCAAGGTCGCTGCTGTTCCCGAACTCATCGTCAAGCCCGCCGTTAAAGGCATGCTCGACCAGTTCTTCAAGAACTTCGACAAACAGGTGAACGCGTAAGAAATATGGGCGTGGATTGCGGGCGAATGCCCCTAATCCACGCCCATATCTTTACTCACATCTTGCGACGCCCAATCCTACTCTCTTGCATCGTAGTATATCCTCTGCTACACTTAATCATGCCTGAGCCGCTAATGAATTGTTGTGCTTTTAAGTGAAAAGGGGTTGTCATGCTTCAGCCAGAGGAGAGATCGGAGTCGTTTTTCCTGGATACCCGCTATGCCATTGATACCTCAAATCCCATCCAGACCGTAGTCACAAATGGGCTGGCATACATGCAAGAGGCGATACCACGTTTCACAGAAGACCTGCACAGGCTCACGCTCATTGATTCCCCTTCCGAGCATAAAGAGGGTCTGGATACGATGGCGGACCAGCTCGCGGTTCTCCTCCAGCGCTTTGAGATGCAAACAACCATTGTAGAACATGCACGAGGCAATGCGCTCATTGGCACCCTTGTGGGCGATAATCCTCACGCTCCCACCTGCCTCCTCCTTGGCCACCACGATACCGTCCACCCCGTAGGTTCCGCCCAGACACGCACGCAGCTTGATGAAGATAAATTCTATGGTCCGGGGACCGTTGATATGAAGGCCGGGCTACTTCAGGGGATCTATGCCCTGGAGATCCTCAAGCAACATGACTATAGGAATTTCAAGAAGCTGATCTTCTTATCTGTGCCCGACGAGGAGATCTCGAATCGCTACCAGGCCAGCCTCGTACGGCAGATAGCTCGTGATGAGAAACCGTATGTACTTGGGCTGGAAGGCGCAAGCGCCATTGGAACCGTGGTGACCAGGCGCAAGGGATGCGCGCATTATCGCCTTACCGCCGAGGGCAGAGCGGCGCACGCGGGTAGTAGCCCTGAGAAGGGCCGAAATGCAGTTCTAGAACTGGCTCACCAGATTGTCCAGGCCCAAAGCTTTATGGGCTGGCGTCCAGGCTTTACCATTAACGCGGGTCCTATTCAAGGAGGATCACGCGCCAATATTGTGTCCGACTTTGCCCAGATCATGTTTGATATCCGCTTCCTGCACCTTGAAGACCGCTTCGACGCCGAGGCACGCTGGCGCGAATTATTACGCAATCAGCTTGTGCCAGACGTCCAATTAACATTGACCAGCGAGCCTGACTCTATGGTTCCTATGGCTGCAACAGAGGCAAGCCTGGGCATGGCTGAGAAAATACAGTTTATCACGGAAAACATTCTGCATACACGCTTTGCCCCTGAGACACGTGGCGGCGCCTCGGACTGCTGTAAGACGGCGGACGAAGGGTGCCCAAGCATTGATGGGTTAGGCGCAATTGGCTCGGGTGCTCATACCGCCACAGAGTATGTAAAACTTCCTCCCATTCCTAAACGCGTGGCACTGCTGGCGGGTCTAATAGTCGCCATTACTAGCGAAAACAGTTAGCTGGGAGGTAGGCCATTAACACTGGTCAAATGCAAACATTTTGTGTCATACTAACAAGTAGCAAGCAATGATAGAAGAGGAAAATGTGAGTACACCATCATCCGATGCGGATCAAACGCCAACCTGGTCTTCATCGTCAACCATGATTGAAGCAACAGGCGTACCTCAGCTTGATACAGTGTTAGGGGGAGGATTACCCAAAGGCTCGCTCGCGATTATCCTTGGCTCACCCGGCAGCGGCAAAACCACCCTGGCAAGTCAGATCGCGTTCGCCGCCGCCAAGCGCGGGCAGAAGGCGCTGCTTTTAACGGCGCTTTCGGAGCCAACAACGAAGTTGCTCGGTCATCTCCAATCATATAACTTCTTTGCCCCCGAGCTTGTAGGTAATGAGGTACAGATCTTTAGCATACAGCAGTTTCTGACACAGGGCAAACCACCTGCGGCGCAGGATATCGTGGCTGCGGTCCGGCAGACGCGCGCAAACCTGGTCGTTCTGGACGGCTTTCAGGCAATTCGTGCTCTGGAACCAGACTTTATTACGAGCCGCCAGTTGTTGTATGACCTGGGCGCACGCCTGAGCCTGCTCGGAACGACAACGATCATCACGACAGAAGCTGATCCGCGTGATCCAACCCTCTTCCCCGAGATGACCACCGGCGATTTGCTTATTGGGCTCTATTTCATCCTTAACGGGACGCGCGCCTTCCGCAGCCTGGAAATACTCAAAGTACGTGGCCGCGCGCCAATGCTGGGTCGACATAGTATGGTGCTAAGTGAGGATGGAGTGCAGGTTTATCCTCGCCTTGAAGCCTGTAGCCATCAGCTTCCTCGTTCCGACACGAAAAGCGTGGAACACAAAAAGGAACGCGTCACCTTTGGGCTTCTCGAACTGGATACGCTCTTGGGAGGAGGCCTGACTCGCCAGACCAGTACGCTCCTGACTGGCAGCCTGGGGACAGGCAAGACACTCCTCGCGCTCCAATTCGCGCTTTCAGGCATTCCAAAGGGTGAGAACGCCTTATTTCTCACTTTCCGCGAGACACGTGAACAGCTTCTGCTCAAAGCGGAGTCTTTTCAGCTCGGTGAACAACTTCGAGCAGCCCTGGCTCCTGGTGGCGGCCTGACATTGCAGCGCTGGGAACCTGTTGAAGTTGATCCTGACCAGGTTGCGACAACCATGCTCAACATACTCAGTGAGAACAACATACGACGCGTCGTCATTGACAGCATAGCCGAACTCGAACGCGCCGTGATAGAGAGTAGTGGCAAGGATCGCGTCTCCAACTACCTGGCAGCGCTGCTAGCGATGTTAAGATCCAGAGACATTACCTTACTCGCACTCAAAGAGTCCCCCAAGGCTGTCTCAACCGACGTGGATTTCTCCGCAGACGCACTTTCTATCCTGGCGGAAAACGTTATCCTGGTACAGCACCTCGCGGTCAACAACCGCCTGCATCGTGTCATCTCTGTGCTCAAGATGCGCTTTTCGGCTCATGATCATAATTTGCGCGAATTTATCATTACCTCGCCTGAAGGCGTTCGTGTCCTGACTCCTCAGGAGAGCGGCCTGGACACGCTAGCGGGTCTCACCAGGGAGGCAAGTGGACATTCTGGCTACCTTTCGCCAATCTACCAGGCCCCCCCTCAGAGAGGGGGAGTGTATGACGTTACAGGGCCGTGCTCATCTCGCAACCGATACATCACCCATTCTCATTGTCGATGATGAGGTGGCTATTGCCGAGACACTAGCCGAGTTTGTTACAGAACTAGGGTATACACCTGTGCTAGCCTACAATGGGCAGGAGGCGCTCTCGCTGGCCATTGAACGCTGGCCACTACTCATCATTACAGATTATATGATGCCAGTCCTCAATGGGGTTGACTTTGTCAAAGCCCTCCAGGAAGAGGCCTCTGATAGGAGGCAGAGCCTGCCTCCTATCATTATGCTCAGTGCCGTGAGCACAGCTCGCGCTATCGAAGGCATTCACGTTGAAACCATCCTCGCCAAGCCCTTTGATCTGGATGAGTTAGAAGACCTTATTCAACGCCTCCTCAAATAGGGCATTACTCCCAGGTCAGGCCGTCTTCTGCCGTAACTGGTGCGGAGAGTCCAAAGGCCTCGGCCAGCAGTTCATATGTTCTGGCCCGATTCGCATATCCATACACCATAGCAGAGAGCATCAGTTCATCCGCACCCGTCTCACCCACCAGGCGCAGCAGTTTCTCGCGTATCACCTCGGGACGACCAATCATCTGCCGCGAGCGATACTCACGCACCACTTCCTCCTCCATAGCGGTATAGCGATACGCTCGAACCTCCTCCGGACTGGGCAGGGGAGCAGGCCGCCCCGTACGCAAACGCACCCAGGCCAGCGCCATAGAGTCAGACAGTTCCTGTGCCTGCTCATCAGTCTCCGCGCATACGACGGTTGTAGTCAGAATAACCCTGGCTTCCTGCAAGCGTTCAGAGGGCGTAAATAGCTCGCGGTACATCTGGATTGCGGGCACAGCAAAAGCGGGATTGATGTGGTGCGCAAAGGCGAAGCCAACGCCAAGCGAGGCCGCGGCCTGCGCGCTATAGTCACTTGACCCAAGCAGCCAGATGGGTGGGAGGGGGACATCAGTGGGAACCGCCTTGACTGACTTAAAGGGATAGCCCGCTGGAAGCTCTTCGCCCTCGTCGGCATAGGCCAGTAGCTCAGCCAGCTGTTCGGGAAAATCATCGGCTCCCAGCGCGGCCCGTGAGCGACGTAGCGCCAGCGCCGTTTTACCATCCGTGCCGGGCGCGCGCCCAATCCCCAGATCGATACGTCCAGGATGGAGTGCCTCCAGAATACGGAAATTCTCCGCCACCTTGAGGGGTGAGTGATTCGGTAGCATGACGCCACCAGAGCCAACACGAATATGCCTGGTAACCTGGGCCACGTGTCCAATCATGATCTCAGGGGATGAGCTGGCGAGCATGCTGCTATTATGATGCTCGGCAAGCCAGTAGCGCGTATATCCCAGCCGATCCGTGAGCTGGGCCAGTTTGAGGGTGTTCTGGAGTGCCTCGCGGCTATTTGAACCTGCCTCAACCGGCGAGAGGTCAAGCACAGAGAGGGGTAGTGCCATCTATGTATATCCTTCTTTGTCTTTTTCAGATACAATTTCTCTAAAGATACACAACAATGGCATGACCAGATTTATTCACTTCGATGCTTATGGATGAGTATTAGCGCATGCTATTTACCAGGCGACCAAGCTTCTCGATCTCAACAATGACCTCGTCTCCGGGCTTGAGCCACTGTGGATCTTGCTTACCCATAAGCACTCCCTCAGGCGTGCCGGTGCTGACCACATCGCCAGGTTCCAGCGTAAGATACTGGCTTAAGTAACTAATGATATAGGCCACGGGGAAGATCATGTCGGCGGTCGTAGAATCCTGGCACAGCTCTCCATTAAGCCAACAGCGAATACCCAGGCGCTGGGGATCACCGACTTCATCGGCTGTGACCAGGTAGGGACCCACGGGTAGAAACTTATCAAGGGCTTTACCCAGCAGCCACTGGCTAGTGCGGAACTGGAGTTCGCGCGCACTCAGATCGTTGGCATTGCAGTAGCCCAGGACCGAAGAGAGGGCCTCTTCGACGCCGACAAAGCGCGTCTGCCGCCCAATGACCACGGCCAACTCCGCCTCGTAATCATACTGAACGGCATTCCCGGGTAAGGGAACCTCCTCACCGCTGGCGGCGAAGCTATTGGCATACTTGGGGAAGAGCACCGGACTCTCAGGGACCGCCATGCCCGATTCAGCCGCGTGGCGCCTGTAGTTAAGACCAACACAGATGATCTTGCCAGTGCGCGGCACACAGAGGCCATACTGGAGGGACTCTTCAGCCAGCAGCCACGTCCCCGGCTGCTCCTGAGCCTCTACTACCTTGAGCAGATGGCGCAAGGCCGCAAGGCCTCGCTCGCCTGTGGCAAATACCTCCTCAATGGTATCTGGCACAAATTCCGTCGAGTGCGCAAACAGCTGCTCGCGCGCGACCACGACATCCACAACGCCTCGTGTGGTCTGGATACCCAAACGTGGCCCGGCGGGCGATTGAAAAGTAAGCAAACGCATATAAAATATCCTCCTTATAGTGGCTTGTTCAAACCGTACCATGCGCCACAGCTTACTGTCAAATTCGGGCACCATTCTTCTTTACCCTTTGAGAGGTGGTATTGCAAGAGTATATTCCAGGACATGCTGCAAATGGTGGACCAGAAAGTCTTGATCGCAGGCCATATTGAGCGTGGTCGCGCTCACGATAAAGGGAGGATATTGAGAGCAGTTTTTTGTGAGCAGCACGACCGGAACCCCTTGCTTAGGCAGTAATGAGTGGATATGGTCAATAAAGCTTGCACCATCTATGCCCTGTAGCTGCTCATCTACCAGTACGAGATGAGGTTGGACCGCCGCCAGAATTTTGAGGGCCTGGAGGACGTTGATCGCAAAGATCACCTGGTAGGGAGTTGCCTCTTTAATGGCTTGAGACAGTCCAAAGCCAGAGTTAATATCGGATGCTACCAGGAGGACTCTTTTCTGGGATACTTGCCTCGACATAGTTCGCATTACTCTCCTCCTCTCATGATCTCTTGCATACATGGGCCCTCTTTGCGTCTTCTAGCAATTCAAGTTCAGTTCAAGCCCAAAGGCGCTGCTGCTGCCTAGGACGAAGGCTCTGCCTCTTTGGCTTGATTGCGCTTGCTTCCAATTGGGAACGGACAGGCGGTGTAGGCTGGAGGCTGGGAATAACCTCTCGCCCCAATAACTGGATCGATTTGAGGGCATCTTCATGCTCTATACCCGCAGCATGCACCTGGCACATGATCTCCTCAAACGAGAGCTGTTCCTGGCAGGCTTGTAGTTGTAGAGCCACCTGCTCTGGAGTACCAAGGATGACATTTAAGCGCTGCAAAATATCTTGATACTCCCTGGTATCTGTCCGTCCATCCCAGGTAATACCACAGTCAAACTGTGCATAGCGCGCAATCGCCTTGTTAGTCTGGAACTGAGCCTCCTCAAGCGTTTCAGCCACAAAGACAAAGCGCAATACCGAGACATGTCCCCGCTTGCCAGCAAGCACCTGGCGATAGTCAGTAATCAATTGCCTATGCTGCTCGAACTGGCCGACCCTGGGCACAAGCAAACCATATCCCTGCTGGCCCGCAATCCTGGCGGTCGAACCATTGGCCGCGAGCCAGAGAAGTTGTGAGGCGGCGCGACGCGATTGAGGCTGCAAGCTGACATCGCGATACTGATAATGACGCCCTTGAAAGTCAATACGCCTTTCATCAAAGGCCTGACGCAAGGTCTCCGCGATCTCAAGCATACGCGAGGTTTTCTCTTCCAGAGGAACACCAAATTGGGCGAACTCTTCGCTCTTCCTCGCACTCCCTGAACCAATCCCCAGGCGGAGGCGCCCACCAGAAAGCTCATCTAAGAGCGCCACATCCTCGGCCAGGCGCAAGGGATTATACAAAGACGCCTCCACAACCGCTGTCCCCAGTTCAATATGTTGCGTTAAACCGCTGAGATGGGCCAGGTACAGTAGCGACGAGGGCATACGCCCATAGGCTGCAAAATGGTGCTCCGCCAGCCAGATAGCATCAAAACCCGATATATCCGCAGCAATCGCCTGAGCCTCGACCTCCTGATAGAGTGTCGTTGTCACCTGCTCAGGGTGGACATCAAAATTATAGAAGAGGGAGAAGCGCATCCTTACTCCTTTCGCTTACTACTTATCCGAAACCCTGAGCGCGCTTGTCCCCGAATGGGGAAGCCCTAGGCATGCCAGTGACGTTGCCGTGTCCCCGAATGGGGAGGTTTCGGAATAAGATCTTAGCCGTTACACCGATAGGCAGAAACGCGACACGTCCTTGCCCTTTAATATGATATTGTTGATCAATAAAATCAACATAAATATCATAACTAGTAATGGATGCGTTTGTCAAGCTGCGAAAAACTGGTTGGCTACTCCTCCTGGAATACCTGCTTCTGGGCTGCTCCCATGTGTTTGTGGCAAAAGGCGGTTATCTGCGCTAACTTGCCAATAACGACCACGCTATCTCCCCTGGTGATGACCAGGCGCTGTGTAGGAGTGCTCAATATAGATCCGTCGCGCTTAAGCGCTACCAGCACCACCCCCTGGTGCAACAGCGTATTCTGAGCATCTCGCATTGTTTGACCAATAATTTTCGCCGTTGGCGCAAGCTCCACCTCTTCAACCACCAGGTCTCCAGTCTCAGCTTGCATGATCGCTTCAAAGAGCTCAACCATGGCTGGCTCATAGACCAGGTTAGCCATATAGTGACCGCTGATCGTGTAGGGTGAGAGCACGCGATTCGCCCCTGCTAGCTTGAGCTTGACCTTGGTTTCATCGCGATTGGCGCGTGCTACAATGAATAACTCACGCTTGAGATGGCGCGCCGAGAGAGTGATCGAAATATTGTGCGCATCATTATCGGTCGCCACCAGCACGGTCCGCGCATGCTCAATGCCTGCCTCGCGCAAGATATCATCCCGCGTCGCATCGCCCTGCAGAGCCAGGTAGCCACGTTGCAGGCAGGTTTGAATATTCTGCTCATTCTCATCGACCACGATAAAGACCTTCTGCTCCTCCGTGAAATCATCGGCTATCTGCGAACCAACACGCCCAAAGCCACAGATAATACAATGGTTGCGTAAGGCCCCGATTTTTCTATCCATGAGATGCCTCCTGACCGCCTGATTAAAATGTCCCTCGATGATAAACTCCATGCCCGCGCCAAAGGTATAGAGGAGCGAGCCGACGCCAAAGACGACAACAAATAAGGTAAAAATGCGACCGGCCTCGGTATCTGGATGTGAGCTACTACCTATCGTGGCCATCATATCCACAGTGGTATAGAGGGCATCGAAGAAGGAGAGCTGCTCAATCTCCATGTAGCCAACCGTGCCCACAATAAGCACGGTCAGCACCAGCACAATCGCGATTTGCAAGTGCCTAAAGGATGGCACCCGCGAAAAGCCACGCAAGGTGGGCGTATGCGCATGTAACGAGCGTTTACGGATCATTGAATGGCACCAATCACTCAATCAGGAATGACAAAGATTCGGCTTGTGTTCTATAATCTAGAGAATTGCAGAGAAATTGGATAAAGGAACTTATGGGAGAATGAATCGACAATTCTATCATACACACACCGTTCGCTATGATGAATGTGATAACTATGGCTATCTCACTCCAGCGGCATTCTTACGCTATATGCAGGAGATCGCTTCTCTAGATGCTGAGGACATACAACTGGGGGGAGAGGGCTACTGGATCGTAAAGAGGACCGTTATTTCCTTCGCGACTCCAATCAAGATACATACCAAACTTGATTTAAAGACCTTTGGCATGGGCTTCACACGCATTACTGCACAACGCGGCTACGCGGCCTACCTGGCGGGCGAACCACACGATACGCCTGTAGTTAGCGCGCGCACGCTCTGGGTCTATGTGGACAAGCGTGGGCGTCCTACGCGTATGCCCGAAGGTACAGCCGAAATATGGCTACCGGATGGTCCGCAACCTCAGCAGCCAGAGGCGCCACTATCCCCTTTTCCCGAAAGCGAGCCACACCGCTCTGAGGCTACAGTACGCTTCTCCGATACCGATTTAATGCAGCACATGAACAACGCAGCCTATGTTGAGGCATTGGATAATGCTGCCTGGGAGGCCTATGCGCAGGCTGGCATTACGCCCGACAAGGCCATGCCCCGGATCCGCTCCTACGACATCGAGTATGCCGAAAGCATTCGTTTTGGCGAGCAATTCGCAATCCAGAGCTGGTTCGACCCCTGGCCTACGGCTGGAGAGGAATTCAGCCGCCTGCAACGCATCACGCGTAATGGAACTGTGGCAGTACGCGCACACTCCCGCTGGCTCTGGCACACTCAAGAGCTTTAGGGTACAAGACAATAATACAAGCATTTTTCTGTCACCTTTCCCGTCGAAGGTTCGTGCCTTACCTTGTGCCTGTATGGAACATACTATACAGGTACATAAGGTACCGTAGACAACATATACCCAACCTTTGAGAAGGAGGAAACAACTCGTTATGGCAGAAATTAATCCAATTCAGGTTGAGAAACACCTCAAGGGCATAGACTACCCGACGAGTAAAGATAACCTGGTCAAGCACGCGCAGCAACAGGGTGCCGACAAAGAGATAATGGATGCCCTGCAAAAGCTACCAGACGAGACATTTAACAAGCCTACCGATATCACCAAAGCGATCGGCCAGATCAATCGCGAATCACGGTAACATTATTCCGAAGGAACAACGCTACGTACGTGCGCCTACGCATTCGGACAAAATGTAAGCCCAACGCGTAGGTGCTCACGTACCACGTATGTAGCGCAATCGCAAAAGGCGTTTTTATAGCCCACAAAGGTAGATATCTATGAGCAAACAAGGTCATAAGAAAGAGCGTGGCGACATCCAGAGGCGTCCAAGCCATGCGGAAATAGATAGCCAGCGGCAGCAAACGCCAGATGACAGCACCATGCCAGAGACAAATGACGCAGGTGATGCCATCAGCGAGGATTCACTCTACGACGCCAGTGGAGCCGCGACAGGAGGCGGAGTTGACACCCCTACGGCCGTGGAGGAAAGCACGGAGAAGGCCGTCAGAAAGCACCATCCTATCAATCAAGGTAGCAGCTCCTATACAGGCGGCGGATCCGATAACGGCTCAAATTTGTAGGGAAATATATGTCATTGCATCACCCGGCATGCTCTCTTAGCCAGGCAATCAGGTCTGCATCCAGGCGGGAGCGGTCATGCTCAAACTGGCTATCATGGTGGTAGCCGGGATAGTCCTTCCAGGTCTTATCGTGACTGGCCAGGTGCTCGTAGAGCTTCCGGTTGGTCTCAATAGAGACAGCGGCATCATCTTCAGCCTGTAAGACAAGCGCGGGGATCGTGACCTGCCTGGCCTGGGCGAGCGCCGCGAGACGCATCTGCAAGATTTGGACGAGCATGGCCGCCGTCTGGCGCTTCCCCCAATAGGTATCCGCCTCCAGCATCCGTATAGCTTCAGGATTGATTGTCATTGACTTCGCGCCATCACCAACTGTCCAGTAGCGCCGGGAACCCAGGAGACCTCCCACGAGGATTTGCAGCACGACCAGCGAGGGAACCTTCGCCGTGTCCTGAATCCAGGAGTTGAGCAGGATCACTCCGGCCAGGTCCTCGCCATGTCGAGCCGCGACATAAGTGGCAAAGAGGCCACCCATGCTATGTCCTAGGAGATATATAGCCGCCTCTGGGTGACGCTTGCGTATTTCGGCGAGCATAAATACAATATCATCTATATAGGTGCGATAGCGATCAATATGACCAGCCATTCCACCCGAGTGGCCAAAACCACGATGATCCATGGCGTAGACCGTAATGCCCTGCTCCGCTAGGACATTGCCCAGGTCAATATACCATCCACTATGTCCGCCGAGCCCATGCAGGATCAAGAGCACGCGCGTGGCATGCTCATTGACCCAACCACGCACAAAATGCGGGCAACCGTCCGCCGTGAGCAGTGTCTCGGTAATCGCACGCACGTCAGGGATCTCTCGCATGACGCCCCAATCACCCGGCGCCTCTGGCTGAAAAGACATATTCAGACCTCCTCAAAGCAGTACGAGCATCCCGGGCGCACGCTCCTGGTATTATATTTGACCAATCAAGCGAGCCAGGCGCTCTCGTTCATCTTTGGCATTTGCCACAACGATGGGCATCACCAGCAATTCATCCAGGCGAGATGTCAGCAGCTTCTTTAAGTGCTCCGCAATTGCCGCTTCATCCCCTGCGACAACCAGGTTCTCAAGCAACGCGTCACTCAGCTCACCCTCGGGTGAAACGGGGAAACCTGCCTCGGCAAACATACTGACATAGAAAGGCAGATGCCCATAGTACCCCAATTGCTTGCGTGCCGCCACATTTACCGCCTGCCGATCCTGGCTGAGAGCCACCGGAATATGTGCCACCAGGGGCGGGATCTGGCGCCCAGCCTTTATGGCTCCAGCTCTTAGCGCTGGCAAGGCCTTCTCAAGCAGGTAAGGAACCGGGCAAACCCAGGAGAGCGCGCCATCGGTCAGCTCACCCGCCAGGCGAAAAGCCCCCTCGCGCAAGGCAGATATCAGAATCGGCGTATGCGGCGCGCGTGGAAGTGTGCCTTTGACCGCAAAGAAGCGCCCCTGATGCTCAACTTTACCATCCCAGAGCGCCGCACGCAAGATCGTCACATACTCACGCAGGTGCTCCTGTGGGCTCTGCATAGGGATACCATAGCCTCCCTCAATAATCGGCCGATGGCTTGGACCCACACCCAGACGCAAACGCTCTGGAGCGATGTCACTTAAGGCCAGGGCTTGCTGCGCCAAAGCCAGGGGATGACGTGGATACGTGGGCACAATAGACGTTCCCATGCGAATACTCTGCGTCTGCACCGCAGCGGCTGCGAAGATAGTTAGCGTATCGGGAGACAGACCCCCTTGCGTCATCCATACCTGGCGCACACCAGCCTTTTCTGCCGCCACAATCGCGGCAATAGCCTCAGATGCGGTCGCACCGGATACCGCCAAACCTACCCGCTCGCGCACGATTTTCTCATATGTTGACATACCATGTATTTCCTTTCAAACCTTGTGATCGAGAGGAGATATGTTGTAATACTGGTAACAATCATACCAATACTCTTATTCTACTAGATTGGATGGTATACCTTGGCCTTTAGCTTTCTTCACCACCTCGAATGCCCGCGCTGTCACGCGAGCTATGATCCAGATGCTCAGGCGCATCTCTGTACCTGTGGCTCACCCCTGCTCGTACGCTATGACCTGGAGGCTGCAAGCAAACAGCTCAACAAGCAAGAGTTACAGAGGCGTGAGCCCTCGCTCTGGCGCTATCACGAGCTGCTGCCAGTTCGCTCGCCAGAGAATGTCGTCACCCTGGGCGAAGGCATGACGCCGCTCATTCCCCTCAAACGTCTGGGGGCGCAGCTGGAGATACCTAATCTCTATGTAAAAGATGAGGGCGTGATTCCTACGGGCAGCTTTAAGGCGCGCGGCGCCGCCGTGGGCGTGTCACGTGCCAAAGAACTGGGCGTTAAAACCCTGGCCATGCCAACCAATGGCAATGCCGGAGGCGCCTGGGCGACCTATGCCGCGCGAGCAGGTATCGAGGCCGTGATCGTCATGCCCGAGGGAGCACCAACCATTACGCGCAATGAATGTGCCATCAACGGCGCGAGACTCTTCCTGGTCAATGGCCTGATCAATGACGCGGGAGCCATCGTCGGGCGTGGCGTCAAGGCCCACGGCTGGTATGAGGCCTCGACCCTCAAGGAACCATACCGCATCGAGGGCAAGAAGACGATGGGCTATGAACTCGCGGAACAGTTCGCCTGGGATGTCCCCGATGTCATTCTCTACCCCACCGGTGGCGGCGTAGGCATCATCGGTATTTACAAGGCTCTGCGCGAGCTACAGCAGATGGGCTGGATTGGTGAACGCCTGCCACGGCTGGTCGCGGTTCAGGCCACAGGTTGTGCTCCCATTGTCCAGGCCTGGCAGGAGGGCAAGCCTGACTCCCAGCTCTGGCCTAACTCGCGCACCATTGCCTTCGGCATCAACGTCCCCAAGGCCCTGGGCGATTTCCTCGTACTCGAGGCGGTCCGCAACACCGATGGTTGCGCCATTGCCATCAGCGATGAGGAGCTGCTCCAGGCTCAATCCAGGCTGGCCGCCACGGAGGGTCTCTTCGTCTGCCCCGAGGGCGCTGCCACCCTCGCCGCCGCGGAACAACTACGCGCCAGTGGCTGGATCAAAGCAGACGAGCATGTAGTCTTGCTCAACACAGGCACGGGCCTCAAATATCCCGATACGGTCCAGGTAGAGGTTCCACTACTCCAGCCGCAGGATGAACTGCCAGTGGCTTAAGAAAAAAGTGCAGCAAAAAGGGTGTGGGTGGAAAACTGAGCTTCGCTCAGTTTTCCACCCACACCCTTTTTGCTGCACTTTAACAATTGACAAGCAAGAATCCTATACGGTATAGTTAATAAGGATATTATTAGTATCTTGATAAACTAAGTCAACATATTTTGCGGGTAGCGGCATAAGAGCATGAGCGCAAAGGGGCGACTTGCAGGCTTCCATAGAGGGAACGGTGTGTTGATTTAGGTCATAACGATGACAGACTATCCTGATAGGCATATAGGTAAACGGAGTTCCTGCATGAAGCTATTGCTCAGTTGCATTTCCACGCAACACTCGACGCTCAAACAACACTGGACCCAGACGCGCGAGGAGACCTCCTGCCCGCTGACCGTCCTTGGAAGCAAACAGAAGCCTGGGGGTGACCTCGGTGGCCTGGTCTGCCTTATCGATGACCTGGGGGCCACACAGAAGGTGCTCAACCTGAGCATGGCGGCTGGGCTGGCACCATTCGAGAAGGATGTCCTGGTCACCACCTTTGATAGCATTCACCGGGTTGATACGCAGCTGCAAACCCTTCAGAGCGATTTTATTAGCTCTCCGCTCTTCAATGCCCTACACTCTGTCTCACGCACCCGGCGCGGCTATCTCGTCGCCAGCACAGGCATTGACCTCCTGGTCGAGTTCAGCCCCACGGGCGAGGTGCTCTGGACCTGGTGGGCCACCGACCATGGTTTTACCCACACCCCTACAGGCGAGCTACGTGAGCTTGACAAAGAGGCCGACCACCGCATCATCAAATACGGCACGCTCCAGCAGACCACGCATGTGAACTCGGTAGCCGAGCTACCCGATGGGCGCGTCCTGGCGACCCTCTTTCACCAGGGTACGGTTATCGCCATTGATCGCGAAAGTGGGAAGTGGGAGACCATCCTTGAAGGACTAGATCATCCCCACTCGGTACGCATCCTGGATGAGGAGCATTTTACCGTCGCCGACACCGTCCACGGCAAAGCCTTGCTCGTACGCCTCAATTCCTCCGGTCATGGCACCACGATTGAGGAAGAGGTGGATGCAGGCACAAGCTGGCTCCAGGATTGCAGCTATAATGCGCAGCATAACGCCTGGGTGCTCGTCGATGGCAAGCATACGCGCATCCTCCTGAAGCGTGGGCGCAAGAATGGCGAGGTCGAGCAGCAGAACATTGCTCAATTCGACCTCAATCCCGAGTGGCGTCTCTACGAAGCCTACACCTTCTAGCATAAGAACCCATATATTTTTCTATCAAGGAAGAGAGTCAAGCATGGCAAATACAGGATTTACGATCTGGTTGACAGGCCTCTCCGGGGCCGGGAAAAGCACCCTCTCCGATGCCCTTGAGAAGCGCCTGCGACAGCATGGACGCAATGTTGAGATTCTCGATGGCGACATCGTACGTACCCACCTGAGCAAGGGCCTGGGTTTTAGCCGCGAGGACCGCGATACCAATATCAAGCGCATCGCCTTCGTCTGTGGCCTACTCACACGCAATGGCGTAGTGTGCATCTCAGCCGCCATCTCGCCTTATCGCGAGGCTCGCGAGTGGGCACGTCAGGAGATCGGCAACTTTGTCGAGATCTACGTGAAATGCCCCATCGAGGTCTGTCGCGACCGCGATGTCAAGGGTCTCTACAAACTGGTGGACGAGGGCAAGATCAAGAACTTTACCGGTGTGGATGATCCCTATGAGGAGCCAGAGCATCCTGAATTGATCATTGAGACCAATACCGAGACTATCGAGGAGAGCGTGCAGCGCATCCTGCACAAACTCGTGGAGCTAGAGTACCTGGATGCCAGCTATCTCGAAACACCAATTTCAACCCTGTAGGGGCCAAGCTGGCTTGGCCTTAGTCCGAGCAAGCTCTGACCCTACGACATCGCACCCATAGAATTCTTATTTAGAGTAAAGGCAGGATAGATACTCATGACAGACGGCTTGATTGCTCCTCATGGCGGCACATTGATCATCAACCTCGCCAGCCAGACCGAACAACAAGAGCTTCGTGAACGTGGCCAGGCGCTTCCTCAGATCGTCATCGGCTCGCGGCAGCTCGCGGACCTGGAACAACTGGCCAATGGTGCCTATAGCCCCTTGAAGGGCTTTCTCAACCGCGCGGATTATGAGAGCGTCGTAAACACAATGCACCTCAGCAATGGTCTCCCCTGGTCTGTACCCGTTACCCTGGCAGTCTCAAGCGAGCAGGCTGAAAAGCTCCAGGAGGGTTCCGAGGTCGCGCTCTTGGATCAGGCAGGCGAATTACAGGCTGTACTGACGCTGGAAGAGAAGTATACCTATGATAAGCGACACGAGGCACGCCAGGTCTACCGCACCGAGGAAGAGGCCCATCCAGGCGTCAAGGTTGTCTATCAGCAGGAAGATGTCCTGCTTGGTGGCCCCGTACGCATCGTGTCCTTGCAGCAGCAGAACTTCGCGCAGTATCGCTACACGCCCACGCAATCGCGCCAGCTCTTCGCCGAGCGCGGCTGGAAACGCGTTGTAGGCTTCCAGACTCGCAATCCAGTGCATCGCGCGCATGAGTATATCCAGAAGTGCGCCTTGGAAACAGTGGATGGCCTCTATCTGCATCCCCTTGTTGGTGATACTAAGAGCGATGATATTCCCGCCGCTGTACGTATGCGCTGCTACGAGGTGCTGCTGGAGAACTACTATCCGGCGAATCGTGTCCTTCTGGGCGTACTCCCAGCCTCGATGCGCTATGCTGGCCCACGTGAGGCCATCTTCCATGCCTTAATGCGCAAGAATTATGGCTGCTCACACTTTATCGTGGGCCGCGATCACGCGGGCGTCGGCAACTACTACGGCACCTATGACGCGCAAAAGATCTTTGCCGAATTTGATCCCGTCCTGCTCGGTATTACACCCATTTTCTTTGAAAATGCCTTCTTCTGTCGTGAGTGCCAATCCATGGCCTCACAGAAGACCTGTCCGCATAGCGCGGAGCAGCATGTGGCCTTGAGCGGAACAAAGGTGCGCCAGTTGCTGCGTGAGGGGACGCTCCCACCACGCGAGTTCTCGCGTCCAGAGGTCGCCCGCATTCTTATCGAGGCTATGCGCGAACCCGTGGCGTAAGGGCGCGCCACATACCTGCTCTGTGACAAATACGACGGCGTATGCGAAGCAAGCTTTCACCTAAACGAGTTCGCTTTACTCTATTAACTTTTTTCAAGGAGTAATCAAAGGAATGAAACAGAAGCTCCCACACAGCTGGAGTATCCTGGCCCTGTTTGCTTTGCTCGCCGTTGCTCTGCTTGGATGCACCGGGCAGGACGCGAATGCCAGCAGCAATGGCAAGGTTACGGTCCACCTGGGGTATTTCCCTAATATCACCCACGCCGTCGCGGTCGTCGGCGTACAGCAAGGGACGTTCGCCAAGGCGCTTGGATCAAACGTCACGCTGCAAACCACGACCTTTAACGCGGGACCCGCGCTCATTGAGGCCCTCTTCGCCAAGAGCATTGATATCGGCTATGTCGGCCCAAATCCGGCCATCAATGGTTATATCAAGAGCCAGGGTTCAGCGCTACGCATCATTGCCGGGGCTGCCAGCGGTGGCGCCTCTTTCGTGGTACAACCAAATATTAAGACGCCCGCTGACCTGGCTAATAAGAAGCTGGCCACACCTCAGCTCGGCAATACTCAGGACGTTGCACTACGCAACTACCTCCAGAATCATGGTCTGCAAAGCACCGATAAGGGTGGCAATGTCCAGGTTATCCCAACCGATAACGCCAATATTCTCTCCCTGTTCAAACAGGGCAAGATCGATGGCGCCTGGGTGCCTGAGCCTTATGCCACCCGCCTGGTGGTTGAGGGCAAGGGCAAGGTTCTTGTCGATGAGCGCACCCTCTGGCCCGAGGGACAGTTTGTGACGACCAATGTCGTCGTACGCAAAGCCTTCTATGATCAGCATCCCGACCTGGTCAAGAAGTTCCTGGAAGCCCATGTCGATACCGTTGGCTATATTCAGAGCCATCCCGACGACGCCAAGAAGATCATCAACGGCGAGCTCAAGCGCCTCTCAGGCAAAGCGCTCCCACAAAATGAACTCGATCAGGCCTTCGCCAACCTGAACATCACCTATGATCCACTGCCCAGTGCCCTGTACAAGGCCGCTGACCAGGCTTTCGCGCTCGGCTTCCTGGGCAAGAGCAAGCCCGATCTGAAGAACCTGTATCAGCTCAGCGATCTTAATGCGGTCCTCTCTGCCAAAGGGAAACCGACCATCTCTACCCCATAATTTCGGGGAGTAGGTGCGATGGATGCTGTGCTGATAGCCGCAGGCTGCCAGCACAGCATCCATCGCACCTACTAACTCTGGCAAGCGCCGCGGGCGCGAGTCGTTATGCCAAAGGTGTGTGCAAGCTATAGCAGGAGGAAAAGAGATAATGCTTCGGCGCTCGCCAGTTATTGAGTTACCGTCCCAGCTTCAGAGTGTATCTGAAGAGCCTAATGGGATCCCTTTGAAAATAGAGCAGGTCAGCAAAACCTATGCTGGGCGCGCACAGGCCGTCGAGGCATTGCGCCCGGTCAGCCTGGACATTGAGGCGGGCGAGTTTGTCTGCTTTGTTGGTCCCAGTGGCTGTGGCAAATCGACCCTGCTCAGCATTATCGCGGGCCTGGAGAGCGCCAGTAACGGTACAGTCTGGGCCAGCAATAAGCCCGTGCAGGGACCAGGTACCGACCGCGTGCTGCTCTTTCAGGAGGCAGCACTTTTCCCCTGGCTCGATGTACGTGGCAACGTCGAGTTTGGCCTGCGCCAGGCTGGTCTCCCCGCGAAGAAACGGGCCTCGCTCACACAGAAGTTCATCGACATGGTCCACCTGACTGGCTTCGAGAAGAGCTATATTCACCATCTCTCGGGCGGCATGCGGCAACGTGTGGCTATCGCGCGTGCCCTGGCCATCAATCCGGCTGTACTCCTGATGGACGAACCCTTTGGCGCCCTGGATGCCCTGACGCGTGACCGCATGTATGCTGAACTTGAAAGCATCTGGTCGGCAACACAAAAAACGATTGTCTTTGTCACCCATAACGTGCATGAAGCGGTGGCCCTGGGTGACCGCGTAGTCGTCTTCTCACCTCGGCCTGGCACGATTGTGCGTGACTTCCGCATTGATCTCCCCCGGCCACGCTCGCTGGAAGATCATCACCTGGTAGACCAGGCTGCCGAGATCCTGGCGGTTCTGAAGGGTGCCATGGGAGAACAAGAGGTGGTACACAATGGCTAAGGCGACCGCTCAACTTTCGACACCGCAAACAGCGACACGCCCAGCATACGCGGCAATTGGTCCCTGGCTGCGCCGCCTCGTGTTCTACGCACTTTTACTCCTGGCGTGGCACATCATAGCTATCCTGAACATCTGGCCCTCCTATTCTCTGCCGGGTCCGCTGACTGTGTTCGCCTCCCTGGTAGACGGCATCAGTAGTGGTCAGTATCTCCAGGGGGCGCTGGTAAGTGTGCAGAGACTGGCGATTGGCTACGCGATTTCGCTCGTACTAGGGGTAGCGCTAGGCGCGCTCATCGGGCGCTTCCGCCTCCTGGAGGAGACCGTGGGTTCGTTGATCCTGGGTCTGCAAGCCCTGCCCAGTGTGTGCTGGCTCCCGCTGGCCATCCTCTGGTTTGGCCTCACGGAACAGGCGATCACCTTTGTCGTCGTGATGGGCGCCCTCTTCTCGATTACGCTCGGTGTCGTCAATGGCATCAAGAATACGCCCCCGCTGTATGTCAGAGCAGCGCGCACGCTCGGCACACGCGGCATACGCCTGGCCACGCAGGTCATTCTTCCGGCCGCGCTACCCTCTATTATAGAGGGGCTGAAACAGGGCTGGACCTTTGCCTGGCGCTCATTGATGGCCGCTGAACTGATTTACGTCTCGCTGAGCCTGGGCAACCTGCTCAACAACGGACGTGACCTCTCCGACGCGTCCCAGGTCATGGCCGTTATGCTCATTATTATCGCCATCGGCGTGGCAATTGATACGCTCATCTTCGCCAATATCGAACGCGGGATACGCGAACGCCGTGGACTCCAGGGTTAAATACGGCTTTTTATAAGCATAAGAAAGGTGTTAAACCTCTATGCGCGTGGTTTTGACGATTGCTCGCTCCATTCGCGACGTCTACATCCTCATCGGCGTATTCGCCACGTTTCTGGTCGCGCTGGCCCTGCACTTCACCGCGACCTGGAGTACAAACGTGGCGCAAACCTGGATCGCGCAACCTGGACATTTGATAGCAGTCCTCATCTTCATCGATGGCCTCTTTGTCTGCTGGCAATTTACCGAGAGCATCGCCCAGGACCGCCGCGATACCCGAGGCTGGCATCGCTGGGCTACGATTGTCCTGGTCACAGGCGTGCTGCTGGCGGTAATCGGCGTCGCGCTAGCTCTCTATGCCACACCAATCACCTGGAGCACACTGCTCTTTCTCATGGCAGCCTCGCGCCTGCTCTTTATCCTCATCCCCTTTCTCCTGCTGGCCGCCCAGCAGACTCTAGAGGAGCGCCTATCAGCAAATAAGCACACGATCTGATGTATACAGCCTGAGGAACGCCTGAAGCCAAAAAGCAAATAAGCGAGCGCAAATGACGCAGCAGTAATCGCCTGGCTTGGATGTGGGGACTATAGTGAATAGAGAGCAGTCAACGTAGCTTGATATGTAGGCGCGTGCTTTAGCAGCGCAGGTCATGCCCCCATCTGGAAATGTGTGTGATGAAGGCCTTCTTCCACATTTGCTATATACTTGGCGCACTCCTCAGCGCTCTCTTGCTGACAGGTTCCATTACTTCTCCCGCTTCACAGGCGTTAGCTCAGACGGCACGCAGAGAGGCTGGCCTGACTCCTGCTGAGCAGAACTCAGTCACGATTCTTGTCCTGGATATGTCCGGCTCGATGAGCACGAGTGATCCCGCTGGCCTGCGCTGCTCGGCGGCCAATGCTTTTATCGATCTAAGCGGACCCGGCAACTATATCGGCGTCGTGGCCCTCGATGGCAATGGCGCGACCGGCGGACCGCATAATTTTCCCCTGGCTCAGAGCTGGGCCAACCCCGGCGAGATGGCAACGCCCTTGCAGCACCAGGCTCTGCAAAAGACCATCACAGAGCAATCGCATCACTGCCAGCCCAATAGCACGACACCGACCTATGATGCGCTACACAGAGCGCTTCAGATGCTCCAGCAGGCTACTCAGGATCAGCCGCGCGCAGGCTCGGTCGTGCTCTTGACCGATGGCAATCCCGATCCAGGCACGAATGACCAGGTAAATGCCATTCAAAGCGAACTTCTCCCACAATTTAAGCAGCACAATTGGAGCATCGATACCATCGCGCTGGGCAATAACGCGCCCATCCAGGCCGGAACACCCTACCATTCATTCCACGAGTTTCTCAGTGGTCTCGCCAATGCGACCTCGGGCAAGTTCTATGACGATGCCAACGGGGTTATCCAGGGTCAGCCCTCGCCCCTGAATATCGCACCCTTCTTTGTGGATATCTTCGCCCGCCATAATCACCGGACGGTCGGCGATGATATCGGCCTGACCCAGCCCAATGGCAGCGTCAGCCGCGCCTTCAATGTGACCAGCTATACCGATAACCTGGACGTAGTCGTCATTAAGGATCAGCCAGGTACTACGGTCGCACTCCAAGATCCGCAGGGACATAACATCAGCGCACAACCGGGCGTCTTTGTCTCCAACGTTGACCCCTACTATGTCATCTACTCAATTGACCGCCCCCAGCAGGGAGACTGGAATCTGACCGTAACTGGCTCCGGGCACTTCCTGATGAAGAGTTTAAAGGCTTCGTCACTGGCACTCTCAGCCCTCGATATCTCACAGGCCAACCTGCAAAGCGGCGCACAATCAGCACTGGCCTTGGGCCAGCCTATCACGATCAGCACTCACCTGACCTATCATGGCGAAGCAATCACCGATAATACCGTCTCACTCAGTGGTCATGTCGCCTACAACGGCGCCGGGGGCCAGTATAGCCAGGACGTCGCGCTCAATAGCAAGGCAACGCCTGGGACGTATACCGGCACCATCTTTGTGCCTGAGAACGCCCCCTCAGGCTCCTACGATATCACGGTCAATAGCTATAGCGTCAGCCTTGCGCACACGCTCAGCAGTCAGTTGCGCTCGCTGCGCCTCGAACATTTTCCCGAGCCCAACCTGCTCTCCCCAGCGACACAGCAACCGACCGACCAGGAGATTACAGTCCAGACAGTTGAGTGGGACCCGGCTCTGCGCCTACTCTATAGTCTGCCACTCCAGCCCATAGAGTGGATGAGCCAGTGGCCGCTCCAGGGAATTCCAGCTCTACCCGCCGCCTCGATCGAGGGGCAGACATTGCTGCGCCAGCAGGCATATGCTCACGCCCAGGTGCGGGCCGAGGCGATCCCGCCCAACGCGAAAGATCCAGTTCCCGTACAGGTACAAAACCGCCAGGATGGACGCTTTGCGCTAACACTGCCCAATGCACAAAGCGGACCTTACCGCCTGCTCTTCCATACACGCGGGAGTTTCGCCGATAGCCATGGCGACTTCGGAACGATTCAGCGCTCCCTGCGCGTCGCCCTGGTCGCTCCCACCTGGCTTCAAACGCTGCGGGCCTGGTTGATTACTCTGCTCTATTGGCTGTTCTTGCTGCTCCTGGTGCTGCTCGTGCGCTATGCGCTCCTGCCTCATCCCTTCGGCGAGGTGCTGGTCAGCCAGGAGGGCGAGGCTGTAGGCAACATCCGCCTGCAACGCGCGCGTCGCGGCCCTCTCCAGGCGCTGCTACATCCCCAGTTCCTGCGCTCGCGCCAGGCTGGTCTCCCGCCCGGCCTCCGCCTCCGCTTCAAACACAGTGGTGGTATCGAGGTGGCCAGGGATAATTTCGCCAACACCTCCTGGCGCAAGAGTGATGGCGAGCCAGTTCAGCCGGCCTTCCAGGAGCTACACGAGTTACACTATCGCCTACCAGAAGAAAATCCAGGCGAGGCGATGGCTACCTATCATATTCAAGCCCGTCACGCTCCCAACACAGAGGAAAGCAAAAGGCTATATGAAGAATCGAGTCGGCCTGATACCTCCTCTTCCAAGTCCAAATGGCACCAGAAGAGGCGCAAAGCTGCCCGCATAGACAACTATGAAGATGACATCTTTTAAAGTGGTGTATTCAGGAGAAAAGGCTTGTAGGGGCAGAGCTTGCTCGGCCTCCGAGCGCAGCGACTTGCCTGCGTCAGGGTGCCAGTCTGTGGGCCGAAGAGTCCATGCAAGCATGGACCCTACAAACTTGGTGAACTACATATCGCGCCATTATATGTAGACGCGTGCTTTAGCAGCGTCGGCCCACTAGAAAGAGACTTGTATGGCCAGCATGCATGAAGATGAGATCCGTTTAGAGTCTGAACTTCCGGCGACGGTCGCGGCATCACGCGTCCTAACACCTAACCTGGTGGTGCTTCTTGGGAGCACCTCGGCCCTGGCCGGTCTCGAATTGATGCGGCATATGCGAGTCCTCAAGCCAGGCGATCAGCAGCGCGTGGCCCTGGTCTACATCGATACCGACGATCCTCCGGCCCCCTGGTCGAGTTTCGCCACCAGCACAACAATGTCTTCCTGGAATTTCCCCTGCACATCTCGGTCCCCATTGGCATCTCCAGCGCTACGCGCATCGATGCCAGTGACCAGCATACCTTTATCCAGCAGCGCATACCACAATACTTTACCAATGGCGCAGGAGGCATCCGCAACAACGGTCATGTCGCGGCCTGCTTCAATTATCAATATATTCATGAGGTGCTGGAGCATGCCCTGGTGGCTGTGGCGCGCCTGGGCAGCGAGCAGAATATCTCTAAGACTGTGGGCGTGCAGGCCAATATTGTCGCCTTCCTCGGCGGCGGCACCGGTAGCGGCATCCTGGTAGATATCGCCGTCATGATTCGCGAGATTCTGACGCACCACCAGTATAAGCAGCGCATCAATGTCTTCTGTATGCTTCCCGAGGCCATAAATGGCGCGACCGCCAATGACCTGCGCTGGCGCAAGAGCAATGCCACCGCCTGCCTGCTAGAGGTACTGGCCTATAGTCGCGCCGCCGCCACTACCCCCACTGGTGAGTATCAGAAATATATGCGTAACCGTATGCACCGCCTGACCAACGACCCTATCGCCAACGAGATCTATCTGATCGGCAATGCCTCTATGAACGATAGCATCGATACGGCGCGCATAGTCGGCATGGATCTCTTTCAACGGACAACGAACGCGGCTGGAGTTGGTTTCCTGGAGCATTCAAAGTGGCTGGATCGTCGCACCCTTGGTTCGACGGATGACCGTGGCCTGCCCACGCTTTTTGGCACGACCTGTCCGCTTGAGGTATGCTTCCCTGCCTCCGAAACGGCTCAAGCCTTCGCCCAGATCTCGGCCTCCTACCTGCTTCCTCTCCTCGCCAGTTATCAACCTGCCACGAGAGAGGCGGGCGAGAACGAGCGGCGGGCCTGGAGCAAGGAATGGAATGGCGTGGGGCGCATCGAGGCCGACGAGAGTAATCCCTTCGCCGTGCGCCTGGGCGTCTTCCGCAGCAGCGATTTCGAGGAGGCCTCGCAGGCCCATCTCGATCTCCTCTGGGCGAAACTAGAGCGCTTCGAGCGCAACACCGAGGCGCGTATGCAAGAGGTCATTGACTTGAAGGCCCGTGAAGAGCATCGACATATTGAAGGCGTCGACACCTTTGAGGAGAATGATACGGGTCAGACAAGCCTTTTTAACCGGCGCGTGCAGCATCTGCGTTCTCTCCAGCAGGAGTATCGCTTTATGTTTGAGCGCTTGCAGGAGGGAGAGCCGCCCAGGGTCCCCATGCGCCCCTATGAGCTTGAAGAACGACTTGTGCACCAGCCTCACCTGCCTGGCGCCCTGCGCCGCGTCACACGCGACTATGCCAGTGCCCTGGCTGAGGCTTACAATGAGCGCCTGCGCCGTCATGCCCTGGCTACGCGCTACCATCTGCTAGAGCATCTCCTGCATGATCTCAATGAACGCGTGCGTGAGGCCCTTAATCAATCGCTCTCCTGGTTTCAGAGCGCCAGCACCACCGAGCGGGCGCGTGAGCTGCGTCTGAAGGGCCAGGCCAGCATGGCCTGGTATGGCAAGCTAGAAAACCCTCACCCTCACCAGCGCCATCTCTTTGACTTGAGCACGCTGCGTACACTCAATGAGCACAACATCGCCGTGGAGCGCCTCTATCGCTGGTCCACGGCTGGAGACATGTCGCTGGAAGATGAGCAGCAGGCCATTAACTACCAGGACTTCATCAAGCCCTGTACCGAGTTTCTTGCGCGCACGACCAGCGCTCCCGGCAGCAATACGCTCTCCATTGAGCGCTATATCGCCGCCCGATTGGCGGATCGCGTGGTCGATTTCTTTCGCGAGTACTACACGAAACGCTTCGCGGATATGAATCTCTTTGAGCTCCTGGATAAGGCTACGCCACCAGCGTATAACGGGCAGACGCGTGGCGAGCAGATCAGCGGCTACTTCATCGCGCACCTGGAGCACATCTATGGCCTGCTCTCTAGCCTGGTGACCTTTGAGGCCGAACTCTGGCCGGAGGGCCCCTCCACGCTGGATAGCTCACTCTTTATGGGCCTGGCCTGGCGCGATGGCAGTCAGGAGGCCCTCTTCAAGCAGGCCCTACAACATATGAGCGCCTTCGCCAGTCATGGGCAGACCCCGCTGGTCAACGTCATGCATGATCCGCATAGCCTGCAAGTCAGCTATGGCCTGCACGCACTGAGCCTCAGCACGGTACGCGACTTCTATCTGGAACACAATAGCGCCATGGAATGCTACCAGCATTTCCAGCGCGCCTGGGAGGAGGGCCATGGCACGGGTCTGATGCCGGTCCATAGTTCAGGTGAGGCTGAGCGCCTGGTTACAGATAGGAACGCGCTTGGCTATGCTCTTCCCCTGCCCGAGATGGTCATCCGCCGCTCCTCGACTCCGGTGACACAACCAACGTCGCCAACAAGCGCTCAGAAGCCTGCTGAATCTTGAGAAAGGAGGGAGACCATGCGCGCGCCTATTTATCTCCGTTTTCGCCCGGGACTGGTCATCTTCGTCGATGAGACGGGGGAGCATATTTGCGCACAGTTCATGTTGCTCCTCCAACGGACAAAACCGGACAGCGTTCTCTGCCAGGGTATGGCCCTGCTTCAGCTCGACACACAGAAACGCACGACAACCCAGCTCTCCCTGACCCACCCACTTGAGCAGGCGCAAATATCCACAGCAGAAACCAGACCTTTTGAACTCCTGGTCACACAGACCTTGCAAGAGCTCCAATCCAACCAGCTCATCACGGGAATTACACGCGCGGGCTATCCTGTACCTGATCCTCGCGCGCAAATTTATATCGTTGGAGATCCCACGCGCAGCCCTCTCGCCCAGGTTCAGCAAGCCCTACAGGCTCAACTACAACGCGCCAATAACCATTCGTTCATCTGCTCTATGCTCCGCACCCAGCAGAGTAACCAGTTAGAAGCACCTCTGAAGCTTGCGCTCCCAACTCACTTCTGCTATCTCTATCAAGGGAACTCACTCCAGCCACAGCAGGCCTTTCTCTCGGAGGACGAGACCTGCTATGCCATGGCGGAGGCGCTCTTTACCCTGCTACTCACCAGTATCACGACCGAACCATTCTTCATGGAAATGATTCGTGGTGGCACCAGTCCGGCCACGCCAATTGTTGTGGGTAGCCTTAGCACCAGCCTGGTGCTCTCTCCCCAAGAGGCCATTCAAGACTACTGTGCGCTACGCCTTGGTAGAGACCTCCTTGAGCAATGGCGGCGCGGTCTCCAGGAAACGCCTATCGCGACAAGCAGGCAGGAAGAGCTACGGGCCGGAGCGCGTGGCTTCGCCCAGACGCTTACCCACTGGCTGGAGGACAGCCAGGAGCGTCCCCTCACCAATATCAAACGCGGCTTCCATTGGAGCATGTATCCGCGCCAGCATCCAGAGCACCTCGCCCCCAGCCTGGATGGGCTCCGCTCCACGCCTCCATCTCAGCTACCAAACGCTGAAGACACAGCTCGGCTACACAGCCAGCTTTCAGAGCAAGCGCAGGCGCTCTTCGCCCGCTTCTGGCCCGAAGCAGTACAGCACGCCTTCACTCACCAGCCTGGAGCGGCTATGAACTGGAGTGAGCTGGTCACGTGTCGCGCAAAGAAGGCTCCTGAGCGCTATAAGGCATGGAATGCTAGCGCCACGCTCGCCTGGCAGGCCATGTCTACACTCATCACCACAAGGCTTCAGCAGATCATTACAGACACCAGCCAGGTTGATGAAACCGGGCTACATCTCGCCATGCTCTATATCGACGAGTTTACCTCGCAGGCGGCACAACTCGAAAGGCGCTGCCTCGCCTGGCAGAGCCGCCATCAACGAGGCTATAACGAGATCATGCGCACATTTGCAGCACGCGCTGGCCTCCCTCAAGCCACGCCGACCGCTCCTGAAAAGCCACCTCAAGCAGACAAACAGCCTTCCCCAGACCTGAGCGCTGAAGAGGCAGAAATCGCTCAACGCCTGGGGAAGCGTCTCACTCGGCGTGAGGCTCGCGTACCTTCTCCAGCGGCCCAGGCCTTGATCGCACTCCCTTTTCTCATTGCCGTACTCATCACTCTGCCTCTCCTATATCCCATAAGCATATTAGCGAACATCATAGCAGGCGTGAGCACAACCACATTTCTCGCGCATGGGCTCTTTCATTATCAGCGCCAGCAGGCCGTGCGAGTCGCCCGATCCGACCTGCTAAGCTTCCATCGCCTGGCGTATATCCACCGCTGCGAGCTTCGCGAGGACGAACTTCGCGCAAAGCTCATACAGGAGCTACAGGAAAACGTCCACGATCTACGTGAGCGTCTGCATGACCTGGCCCCATGCTTTGTAACTCTACGCGACCAGTTTAGCGAGCAGGCCGAGCGCCTTCAGCAGGAGCTCTACAACAGCCCTGCTGGATCGCGCGACGTGCTTGTAGTCAATGGGGAGCTCTTGCAACATGGGTCGAGGAATACATTTGAGGAGATCGTCGAGCAAGTTAATAAGATGCGCACGCTCGCCCCCGTACAGCCCTGGCATCAGACCCTGCCAGCCATCCAGCAACACTTCTTGCGCACGCTTACAGCGACAGGCCAGAGCCTGCCTACCAGCAACCAGGATAACCTGCGCCGCCAGCTCATAGCCTTCGCCCGGGAGACTGTACAACCATACTGCTCCGGCGAGATGACGGAACTCGGTCCGGCTCTTACGAAGGATGATGCCTGGCGCGAAGCCTTCACGCAGGCACGTAAGCTACTCTACCAGCCGGGACCGGGCATGTCTGAGCAGAGCATGACCTTTGTGTGTGGACGTGAAAGAGAGCTACAACGGAATGTGCTCCATATCCCTGACGATGCCTACCCTGTATACCTGCCCGAAGCACATCCCTGGCTCATTATCGCCACCTTTAGTCGCGGCAACTTGCTTACAACGGAGGAAAGCTATGCCAGAACCTACACCTACGCCCACCCCGACGACAGCTCAAACTCAGCGTGAAGAGCCATCATCTGAGTCCTTGAGAGGCATTATTCGCCAGTATGCTGGTTGGTACCCGCGCTGGTGGCTCCTGGCCGCGTTTCTCTGTACGTTTGCCATTGTTGTGGGCATGCTGACCTGGGATGGTCTGCTTTGTCCCTCAACCAGGATTAGCAATAGTGACGCGCTCATCTGCCACGTGCCCGATGTCCCCTATTTCTTCCAGATCCTGCTCATCTGGCTGCTCTTCGGCCTCATCTGGCTCCTCACCTTCACCTTTGGCTTTAAACTCGCCGAACTGCCTAGCGACCAGCCAGGAACATTCAGCTTCGGTAGAATCTTACACGCCTGTACGGCGTTTGAGCCGCTGCATCCCGCGCTCCTGGCTCAAGGGGCTATCTCCTTGCTCCTCATTAACACCATGTGGTGGCACGACAATTCACCGCCCATCCCCTTTGCCCTGCTGGCGATCAGCGTCTTCATCGCCCATTGTAGCCTCTTTCACCACAGCCCACCTGCGCGGCATCGCCTCTATCTCAGCACTTACGGCCTGCTCTGCCTGCTCCTCTTGCTTGCCGAGATTCTCTTCAAGCGCAATTTTCAAGCCCGCCTGAGAGATGAATGGCTGCTCCTGACCATCGAGATCCTGCTTGTATTCGTTGGCATTGGCGCCATCTTCTGGCACTCCCAGCCCACCAGGCCAACCAGGCACCAGTTACCAGCCAGCATGAACGCCTCCATCTCGCCACTCACCGTCCTGAGCAGCCTCTGGCCCTTTAACCACCTCTTCCCACCCCAACGGTAATTGCTGACCTCCCATATCGCACGCGCCCAAAGACTTTCACAGGGAAATTTTGTCCGGACAAATTGCCACGTAAGAGCCTGGGAAGTCATCGCGTGCGATGACTTCCCAGGCCAACCAACAGTAGCCGCGTACGCCAGTAGCGGACGTGCTACCGCTGGCTGGCTGTATATGCGGCGTTATTCTGCTCGATCTGGCGAATGTGGACGAGATCGTGCTCGGCCCAATGCTCAAGCCACTTCTCAACGGTGAAATCGCCGTAGCCAGGGTGGAAGCCTGTACGCGCCCAATCCTCCTCGCTCAGGAAGGTCAGGATGTTCAGGCTGGCCGCACGCTGAATAGCGAAGTCGTGTAATAACTCGCTCACGGCATCACGTGAGGTGTTGCGATGGCTATGCCACTTCTTCTCATCATTATCAGCAAGCGTAGGATGTTCCTCTTTGACCATACGCTCCACACGCGTGCGCATGACAAACATCTCGTCGTCTACCAGGTGAGCCAGGATCTCACGCGTGCTCCACTCCTCCGCGCCTGGGCGAAAGTCCAGCGCCCCATCGCTTAAGCTCGCCGTCAATTCCGCCAACACCCCATGCGTCTGCTCCAGAGTAGCAATTAACTGAGCACGATTTGTATTCATAACACTTTCATCCTTATCTCTCAAAATATGCAAACTAACCTATCCCTACTCTAACACACCTACAAGCCCAGGCGTTAGCAATAGCTTTCGATTGCACCCATCATTTTTTTTGATACTACAGAGAAATTCTGAGAAAATACAAAATTCAGTCAAATTTTGCGTTAAATCGCGCCCCTAAATCGCGACATAGAAGTAATAGACATGATAGACTACTTCGAGAGGGACGCACCGATGGAGAATATGGACGAAGCTATACACCATAAAGCGATACAAAATATAGAAACTATCCTTAGCAGCGAGAGGCCGCGCCTGCTGCGCCTCTGCACCCGCCTGACCGGAGACGCACACGTGGCGGAAGACCTGGTACAGGAGACATTGCTAGAGGCCTGGAAACATCTAGAGGGCCTGCGTGAGCCAGAGAAGATTTCTGCGTGGCTGTCAGGGATCGCGCGCAACGTCTACCTGCGCTGGGCACGCCAGCAGGGACGCCAGCAGGAGCAAAGCCTTCATCTACAAACAGAGCCAGATGAGAGCCTGAACATCCTTGAAGAGACGCTGGCCGATGACTTTGACATGGAGGTCGAGCTGGAGCGCAAAGAGCTGGCCGAACTGCTGGACCGCGCCATGGACCTGCTTCCACCCGAGACCCGTACCTCGCTCCTTGAGCGCTATGTGCGCGAGTCATCGCTCTCCGAGGTCGCCAGCCTGATGGGTGTCAATATTCATACCGCCTCCATGCGCCTCAAGCGCGGAACCCTGGCCCTGCGCCGCGTCCTGACCGACGAATTTAAACTGGAAACGGAAGCTTATGCCCCCAATGAGAACGTCGAATGGACCCAACTCGCGCTCTGGTGTCACCACTGTGGACAACAGCGCCTGTTAGGCAAGCTCGACCCGGTACAGGGCGACCTCTACTTAAAGTGTCCCGCCTGCTGTCCGCGCGCGAACGACTATGTGTCCTGGAATACCGGCATCAAGTTCCTCGAGGGCTTCAAGACCTTCAAGCCCGCGATCTCGCGCCTGGATAAATGGGCCAGTGGCTATTACCGTACCGCTCTACGAGAAGGCTCCGTTACCTGCATTGATTGTGGTAACCAGGTGCCTCTCAACTTTGGCATACCCGCCGAAACCTCAAGCTGGATTCGTCAACGCAATGCCATCGTCATTGATCTACTTTGTAATCACTGTGGCTCCCGCTGCCATACCTGCATGGATACCCTGGCCTTCGACCTGCCAGAGGTCCAGGCCTTCCGCCACCGCTATCCACGCATTCGCCTCCTGCCACCTCGCAGCATTGAGGCCGAGGGCGTACCCGCCCTCGTCGCCACCTGCGAGAGCATTACCAGCGCGGCCAAAATTGAGGTCGTTGCGACCCGCGAGCGCTTCGATGTGCTCAATATCTATGGAGGTTAGGCAATGGGAGCAAGCATGGAACAGGAAAAGAATCTTCAAACGGAGCAGGCCACGGCGCTGCCAGAGAAACGCTCGCTGCCCATCTACGCGCTCTTTCTCGCCAACACGATCTCACTTATCGGCGATAGATTGATGTTTATCGCTATACCCTGGCTGGTCCTACAGACCACGGGCAGCGCGTCCAAAGCGGGTATTACGGCCTTCTTTGAAACACTCGCGGTCGTGCTCTCATCGTTCTTCGGTAGCCAGCTTCTTGATAAACTTGGCTTCAAGCGCGTCAGCATCCTGGGGGACGTGGCTAGCGGCATCGCGGTCATGCTCATTCCCCTGTGTTATGAGACCATCGGCCTCAGCTTCTGGCAGTTGCAGATCCTGGTCTTCCTGGCAGGCTTGCTTATGACGCCGGGCAGTTCGGCCCGCTATGCCCTCCTGCCAGACCTGATCAAGCTCTCGCGTATGCCTGCCGAGCGTGCAAACTCGCTCTATGATGGGGTCAGCCGTGTCTCTGGCTTCTTTGGCGCACCCCTGGCTGGAGTATTGATCCTCGTGATTGGTACCAGCAACCTGCTCTGGGTGGATGGCGCGACCTTCTTCTTCTCGGCCCTCCTGCTTGCCTGGAGCATTCCCGCGAGCAAGGCAAAGCCGCGTGAGCAGGGACAAGAGCAGGGCAACTATCTGCAAAATCTGAAAGAGGGGCTGACATTTCTACGCGGCACACCGGTCATGTTTGCCATCGCCATCACCATCATGATTACCAACATGCTTGACCAGGGAATGTCCGGCGTACTGCTGCCAAGCTATGGGCAGAAGATACTGGAAAGCCCGGTTGCGCTTGGCTGGCTGAGCGCGGCCTGGGGAGGCGCGGCCTTCGCGGGAACCCTCCTCTTCGCCGCCATTGGTCATCGCCTCCCCAGGCGGCTCACCTTCGGCCTCTGCTTCTGCTTTTCCACAATTCTGCGTTTCTTCGCCCTGGCCCTGGGTCTGCCCCTGCCTATACTCATTGTCTCTTATGCCATAGGCGGTGTGGCAATCGGTCCCATCAATCCCATCTTGAGCACCATGGAGCAGGAGTTAGTCCCGGCAGAACTGCGGGCGCGCGTCTTCGGCGCCCTCACTGCCATGGCCTTCCTGGGCATGCCTCTCGGCGGCCTGATCGCGGGCTTCCTCGTCGACTGGCTCGGCATCACACCAGGAATCCTCATCTTCGGCGGCATCTACCTGCTCTCAACCATCTCTCTCCTCTTCAATCCCAGCCTCAAGGGGATGGACCAACCTAAACGGGCTACTATCACCGATGGGATACAATAATATAACTTGATGAATACATAAGAAAAAGGGAATAGAACAATTGCAATCACTTACTCAATTAGCTGCATATAATAACGCCGTCTGGTGCGATACTATCTGCCGGTCTCATAATATCCTGGGGGAGTTTCATGATGATTTCTGGGTTTGCCAACGACAAACGCCAATCTATTACCCCAATCTCGTGACGCTGACACCAAAAGCCAACATTAACCTTGAGCATAACACTCTTGCTGAGTTTCTTACTACCAAAAGGGAATACGGTGTTTCTGTAAAGGATAGTTTCGCGATCCTGGATCTCGCCCCCTTTGGGTTTGAGCAACTCTTTCAAGCGCAATGGATTCTTAGAGAAATATCTGGAGAAACCGCCTCGACGAGAGACACTGATCTCCAATGGCGGCAAATCACATCAGAGAAGGATCTGCTACGCTGGGAAGAGGCATGGTCCCAAACATCTTTGTCTCAAAATCAACTCTTCCTCCCTACACTCTTGCATGATGCAGACATCTGCTTTATCGCAGCTTACAAAGCCAAGCAGATCGTAGCAGGAGCGATTGCTAATAGAACTACCGGAGTAGTAGGCATCTCCAACGTCTTTACCCCCGAGCAAGAGCCGGAAAAATACTGGGAAGGATTGGTCAGCATGATAGCTACCTGCTATCCTGATCTTCCTATTGTTGGATATGAGCAGGATGAGAGCCTGGAGACTGCATTACGCGCTGGCTTTACGCCCCTTGGTCCATTAAGCGTATGGCTAAAATAGCCAGGAGATATATCGATAAACTTAAAAACGTGACATACTAATAGGGGAACCGGTGCGGTCGTCTGGCTGCTCCTGGTGGTAAAAGTAAGTGTGTGTTTTTGCTAGAAAGCGATGTATGTATGTCAGATACGCAAGTGACGAGCTTTGCTGAAGATCGCTATGAGCGGATGCAATATCGCCGTAGCGGCCGTAGCGGGCTGCGCCTTCCGGCGATTTCGCTGGGGGCCTGGGAGACCTTTGGCGGCTATCGCGGCGAGGAGGTGGCGCGCGCCTGTCTCTATCGCGCCTTCGATCTGGGCATCACCCATTTTGACCTGGCCAATAACTATGGGCGTCCAGCGGGCAACGCGGAGAAAGTGGTGGGGAAGATCTTACGCGATATGCCACGCGATGAGCTGATCATCTCGAGCAAGGCGGGCTATTATATGTGGCCCGGCCCCTATGGCGATGGCCTCTCGAAGAAATATCTTGTGGCGAGCCTGGATCAGTCGCTGAAGCGCCTGGGTCTGGAGTATGTGGATATCTTCTATGCGCACCGTCCCGATCCTGAGACGCCGCTGGAAGAGACGATGGCGGCCCTCGATCTGATTGTGAAGCAAGGCAAGGCGCTCTACATTGGCGTGAGCAACTTCACAGGTGCGCAGTTTGAGGAGGCGGTGGCGATCACCAAACAGATGGGTTTGGCGCCTATTACAATCCATCAGCCATACTATAACCTGCTGGGACGCGGGCCAGAGCATAATCTCTTTGATCATACGCTGCGCGCGGGGAGTGGTGTCATTACGTTCAGCCCCCTGGCGCAGGGTCTGCTGAGCACCAAGTACCTGGGCGATAATATCCCCAGCGATTCACGCGCGGCTGAATGGTGGGACAAACAGCACGCCGAAAGGATGCTCACGCCTGAGAAACTGGAGCAGATTCGCGGCCTGAATAAGATCGCCCAGGAGCGCGGCCAGAGTCTCGCGCAAATGGCGCTGGCCTGGAATCTGCGTCATAAGGCCGTGACCAGCGTCCTGATCGGGGCCTCGAAGGTTGAGCAGATCGAAGAAAACGTCGCCGCGCTGAAGAACCTCGAATTCAGCGAGGACGAACTCAAGGCCATCGATAAGATCTCGCCCGTGCAAGTGTAGGCGAAGCCTACGTGGTGCACCCACCCTGTGGGTCCATGCCAGCATGGACCCACAGGGTGAGGCAAGGCTAACTCGCCAGCGAGATGAAGGCGATATCGACGGAGGAGTTATACTGGAAGTCCCAGTAGGAGCAGATGCCCCAGCCTCCTCCGTCAGCGTACCAGTTGTAGTTACTGGTATGCACGCTCTTATTGCTGGTTATTGACTCGACGATGCCGACATGGCCCAGGCTGCCCGCACCCTGCACATAAGGTTGAAGGGCAATAATGGCGCCCACCGTTGGCGTACGCGAAACCACCCAGTTGTTGCTCCTGGCCTGGTCAGGCCATTTCCACGCATCGCCCAGCCAGGGCACCCAGACGCCATGCACCTGGTGAAAGCGGTAGGCTGCCCAGTAGGTACATTGTCCCGCGGGAAAATTGTTACTCTTGCCAGCCACTGGCTTCTTCACAGGTGGTGGCTTAGGGGCAGGCGTGGGCGCTGGAGCTGGGACGGGAGTTGGGGGTGGTTTAGGAACAGGAGTGGGGGTTGGTGTTGGAGATGGGGCCGGGGTGGGTTGAGAGGGTGGAACCGGCGTTGAGCCTTGAGGCAGGGGGTGGTCAATATGCATAAAGTAGACATCACCACCACCAGGGGGACGATCATATGTGTGCTGAGGGTCGTAGGCTAGAATGGCGCGCTCAAATTTCTGGTATGAGCGAGGCTTGCCAGGCTCGGGCGTATAGACGTTGCTCAGCGGTAATCCAATGTGCGTCAGGCCATTCATGCCAGTAGTGCCAAAGAGGCGGTAAAAGTTCAGGATATTCCCGGCAATGGTATAGCCTGTCTGCTTACAACGCCAGGTATTGCTATCAACCGCGCTAAAAAAATTCGCGACCAGAGGATTATCTAGACCAAGCATTCTATTCTCCTCCACCATCACATATCCACGTCCAGGATCAGTAGAAGTGTCTATACCCTACATTAGTGTCGCTATATTGTGCTGAGATGTTCAAGATAAGTATACTCTATAAATCGTGTATTTGTATAGCGGGGCGACGCTGCTAAAGCACGCGTCGGGCATTGCTCTTCAGCCTTTTTCAGGTTAAGATACGCTTTAGCAAACACACAAGCATAACCCTGGAGAGAACTAGTAACTATGCTGATTCAAGATACTGTCTTAATTAATGATTGGCATCCTATTGCCCGTTCTGCTGATATTGTCGAGGGAAAACCGGTCGCGGCACGTTTACTGGGCGAGGACCTGGTATTATGGCGTAGCGCGGATGGGGAGATCCATGCCTGGCGCGATCTCTGCATTCACCGTGGCGCGAAACTCTCGCTGGGCAAGGCAACTAAAACGACGCTGGCCTGCCCATATCACGGCTGGGTCTATGATAGCGAGGGGCGCTGCATTCGCTTCCCCGCCCATCCTGAGCAGTGTCCGCCCGCCAAGGCCCAGGCGAAGGTCTACCAGGCCCGTGAGCGGTACAACACCATCTGGGTCTCGCTGGGAGAGCCAGAGTGCGATATTCCCGTCTTTCCCGAATGGGACGACCAGAGGTTTAAGGCCGTCGTCTGTGGCCCTTACAAAGTGCAGGCCGGAGGGCCACGCCTGATCGAGAACTTTCTAGATGTGGCACACTTCCCCTTCGTTCACCAGGGAAGCCTAGGCGACCTGGAGCATACCGCTCTCTCTGATTATCAAGTCGATGTGACGCCGGATGAGATTGTCGCCAACGACATCTGTGTCTGGCAGCCTAATCCCATTGGCATGGGCCAGGGCGCGTATATGCATTATATTTATAAAGTTCTACGTCCTCTCACGGCTTACCTGGCAAAGCAGGACGAGGATAATTCAGGGCTGGCCCTGCTCTTTACCATCACGCCTGTCGATATCGATCACTCCCTGGTCTGGACCTATGAGGCGACAACGACCAAGGATGAGTCGGACGAGGAGATCATCAAGTTCCAGGAGGGCATCCTCTTCGAGGATATTCCAGTCGTCGAATCACAGCGGCCCGAACTGCTGCCCCTGGACCTACAAGCCGAGCTACACCTGCGCTCAGACAGGCTCTCTATCGCCTACCGGCGCTGGCTGCGCGAGAAAGGCGTCACCTTCGGTACAGCTTGATAAAGCGAAAAAGGGAGAGGTGCGTTAGCGCACACTCTCCCTCGCATGTTCCCGGCAAGAGGGCATGAAAGAACAAGCGATATGTCTGTCTCCCTGATAACCCTGTAGGCCCACCTTATTTATAGGCGTCTGTATTGGCACAGGGGGAATCGCTGGTCTTGTAGACCTTGGCCCAATCGCCCGGAGGTACAAGGCTCTGCGCGTTATCCACAACTCCCTGCACGCAGGGCTTGAGGACATAGCTCGTAGCACGCTGGTCAATGGGAATCCAGGCGACATCATCCACAAGTTGCTGCTCAATCTGATTGTACTGAGCGAGGCGCTCAGTATTGTTCTGATTGACGTCAGCCTTCAGCATCAAGTCCTGCATCTGCTTCTGCATCGAGACCGTCTTGGAATTCCCCATTCCATAATTGGTCGAGTTGTTAGTTGAGCCATTGCCAAAGAGCAGGGTCGTCCAATCTTCAGGATCGGGATAGTCCGCGCCCCAGGCCGCAAACCACATCTGCAATTTGCCATTGCCCACGGTATTTGAGACATCATCCAGGCGTTTGTTAAAGTCCTCGTCGTTGATGGTCACTGTGACACCCAGAGCATCCTTCCACTGTTGCTGTGCAAACTGGAAGAGGTTCTTGGCAGTCTGTGAGCCACCAGAGGCGACCGTCACTGTCACAGCCGGGAAGTTTGAAAGAGTGTAACCCTCCTCCTGCATACCTTGCTGGAAAAGCTGCTTGGCCAGGTTTTTATCACCCTTCGTGCTAGTCACGCCACCAGGAGCCTTGAGATTGGGATTATACCCTGGCATACCTTGAGGCACTATGTGGTTGGTCGCCAGTCGCGCACCCTTGTTGATACGATCCTGAATGGCGTTTTTATCAATGGAGAGAGCAAAAGCCTGGCGGATCTTGATATTGTTAAAGGGCTTAGCCAGGTAGTTCATCGCAAAGTAGTCGATGGTCAACTGAGGCACCTGGCGATACTGTTTATTGGGTAGAGAGCGTGCCTCATCCAGGTTAGCAGTTGGCACACCAGCCTGATCGACCTGGTTGGTCTTGTAGGCCTTGTAGGCCGTCTGTGGGTCTTTGTAGAAGGCGTATACCAGTTTCTGCAACTGAGGCTTACCACCCCAATAGTTGCTGTTAGGCACAAAGCTAACCTGCTTACCAGAGATATGCTGGTCTAGTTTGAACGGACCCGAGCAGCCACCCTCGTTCAGGTGCTTAAGAAAATCTGTATCGCCATACTTCTGCACAAAACTTTTCTCCACGACATACGATGTCGGATAGGTCAGGGCTTGCAGGAAGTACTGCGCGCTCTGGCTGGTCACGATCTTGACCGTTGTAGGATCAGGCGCGAAGAGGCTATCATTGATCAACGTGGGAACCTTGCCTGCAAAGCGCTTGTCTGAATCCTTGATCAGGCTCAGATAGGCTGGGGCCACCGTCGACTTCAGCTCCGGCTTGAGCGCACGGTCAATGCTGAAGATCACGTCGTCTGCGGTGATGGGATTGCCATCGCTGAACTTGAGGCCATCGCGCAGCTTAAAGGTCCAGGTCAGACCATCGCTGGAGGTGCTCCAGTTCTGGGCCAGCTCGCCATACACTTTCAGATTATCATCGAGCTGTACCAGGCCTACAAACATCAGATTGAGGGCGTTAATCGAAGGGGCATCAGTCGAGAGGGCTGGATCGAGTGTCGCGACATCCGATATACCGCTCACCGGGATGACGTACACCTGCTTGTCGTTAGAGAGCTTGGCTCCAGACCCATTACCATTTCCCCCTGAACTACCACCACAGGCGGTAACAAGCAGGGCCAGCAAGGTAAGAAGTACTGGCCAGATAAGTATAGAGCGTTTTCTATCCGAAGGCATAACATCAACTCTCCTTTGAGGCTATAACGTACACTAAATCGCAAAAAAGACAATACGACCATAGGACAGGTTGTCGATATGAACTGACTACCTGATGCCGCGCGAGGAGTTACGTATACTGCCCTATCAATTGTTGTGAAGCCAATAACGAGGAGAAAGAAAGGTCGATCCTTCGCTCTCGACCGGCATCTGTCTGCGCCCTTCAGGGTATTTCGCAGCGCCAAGCCACTATAGTACGGCTTCTCTTCACCCAAAATGTATACATACGTTGCTTAACTATCCTACACTAATTATACGTCGTTAACTTCGGAGATCTCACATAGAAAGAAATATCAAGGAATAAAAAGAAACAAAATGCTTGATAGAAGAAGGACATATAACCGGCTCCCCAGACCTGGGGAGCCAGTTGAGTGATGCTATTCTGCGACGTAAACGCGCGATTCCCAGGGGAGAATTGGCTCGCGCCCGGCACGCTTGGTAGGCACAACACGATCCTGAGTGACTTCGCGCCAGCGCATGCCTTTGGGCAGTTGAGGCCAGTTGTTGATGACGTATTCCGAGCGCTTATCCTTAGGGTTCGGAGTCCCGTAATCACTGAAGTTGGCTACGATGACCACTTTATTGCGGCTATCTGGCTCGCCACGCACCCAGGCCATAATCCGCTTGCCATCCGCGAAATCGCTATGGATAAACTCCGTCTCGTTGACCCATAACGATTCGCAATTGGTGCGCAGGCGCACGAGCCGGGCCACGTGATCTACAATGCGCGCACGCCAGGGATCATAGCGCCGCTCAAAGTTTACAGCATCACGCTGCTTCTCTGGTCCCTCCGCAGGCGTGTCATGCTGGTCGGCAAACTCCTCGCCAGCCAGAATCATCGGGACGCCAACGGAGGTAATCAGGCAGGTAAAGGCCAGCTTGATACGCTGCTCCTTCTCGTCGACCCCGCAGCTATTCAGGTAGTCGAAGAGTCGCTCATTTCCATAGCCCTCGACATCATGCGAAGTGACATAGTTGATGGCCTGCGAGCCATCGCCAAAACCCAGCAGGCGGCAATCCACCATCTTCTTGACGGTCTCCTCGAAGCTCTCCTCGTCGGGATGCTGCTGACCAATAATGGCCGCGCGTATATAGCGCTTAAAGTACTCATTCCACAGGCTATCCACGCGATGCTGATGCACCAGGTCGAGGGGCATATCCAGCTCTTCACCAGTGACCAGGAAACGCGCGCCCGCGATCTCAGGCTCGTTGCCCTGCTCCACCCAACGCGCCTGGTAGATGCGATGCCCCAGGTCTTTAAAGCTCTCGACAAAATCCCAGCTCGCGATATTCACGATGCTATCGATGCGCACGCCATCAATACGATAGTAACGCATCCAGTGGTCGAGATAGGCCAGCATAAAGGAGCGCGCCGGAATAAATTTGCCTTGCTCCCCGGTGAATGGGTCATAGCCCTCGACCTCGTGGTTATACTTGAACAGGTCGCTACCAAAGCCATCGCGCTTGATATCCCCCACATACTCTTCGGGATCGCCAGAATTCGCCTTGACAAAGAAATCGGCGTAGTTGATTGAGCGGTAGGGATTGCGGGCCGCAAAGGCCATGACGACATCCGCGAAGAAACGCACGCCATTTTGATGGCACGCACGAATCAAGCGCGCCAGCTCGGTCGTTGGTGCAGGCCGCCTGCCCTTCCCATAACTGCCCAGGTTATAGTCGGCAGTAAAGTAATTGGTGGTGGCATAGCCCCATCCACCATCGACATAGCTATCAGCGGGCGGCAACAACTCCAATGCCGTAATACCCAGGTCACGGAGATGCGCTCGCCCCTCCTGCAAGACAGTCAAGCCAAAGAAGCTGAAAGGTATGGCCCCAGGATCGACCAGCGCCAAGACATCACGAAAGTTGCCACCCGCGACCTGCACGCCGCCCTCTTTGCGCATTCTAGCCCAGGCTGTGGGCAGCTCATAGATAACCAGTTGCGTGTTGACCGGCAGGGTCTCCAGAGGGGGATCATTGCGCCAATCGGGACTCTGGCCCTCGGGATCGCACGGCACCAGCTCACCATCACGATACTTCACCACGCTCGCCGGATAGCGGTCTTCGTCGCCAAACGCGTCATCTTCTGGCTTTGGCGAGAACAAGCGCCAATCGACATTGAGGGCGAAGGGATCGGTACAGAGGATACGCGGGTGACTCTCCTTGTAGGCATTGCTATCGGTGACCTCAAACCAGTAGTGATAGATCTTACCGTTTTCGAGCTGGCAGTCCTTAGCCGCAATATCCCATAGTCCCTCACCTTTTGCCGAAGGAGATAGGGTAAAAGCCTGCTCCTGGCCTAATGTTGGCGGTTCCCCAGGCACAAACTCACCGATAAGAAGCCTGGGAGCGGGATCGGTAACGGCGGGGCGCCAGAGCGCGAAGTGGGTTCTCTTATGTATCAGGAAGTCGGCCTCCGGCTGTGTCTCTGCCGGAGCTTTGATTACTTGCATCTATTACTACCTTTCACACGAGGCGGGTCTGCTCATTTTATAGGGGAGTGGCGAGAAAACCACGAGGTCTTCAGCCTCGTGGATGAATCGCCGGACCGCCCCCTGTTCTTTTGAACAAAAGACGATCCATTGACTCAAAAAGCTCTGCCCAAAGGCAGGTGGTGCTTATCCCTTCGCTGTGACCACGAAGGGAATCCGGCTTCATCTCGACAAGGTTCAAAAGGCTTTTTACACCGAGAGCACCGGCCCTTACCTCAAGCCTACTTAACTCTCAGCGACAGAGCAGCGGTCTGATGCGTCAACCGCAGGTGTCATGACCTAGCGAACGGAGCTCCCATTTCTGGGGCACAGTCTGGTGAACTCAAACTTCCGAAGAAGTTACTGAACCAAGTCTTCAGTGACTTCCGAAGAAGCCACTGCGTCTTCAGCTCAGTGGTAGTTCACGTAAGGGAATGGCATCAAAAGAATACCCTCACATATATAACTCGTATCACAGGCATAAATAGTCTCAACAAGACGACTTGAGTCTCTGCGTCAGACCAAAGGCCTTGCCTCTACCATTAAACAGACATACAATACAGGCACAGCAAAAGCGAAAAGGATCAATCTACATCATGAAATTTGCGCTTAATACTCCCAACTTTGGCGTCTATAGCGACCCCCGCTTGCTCGCGGAACTCGCCCGGGAAGCAGAGGCTGCAGGTTGGGATGGCTTTTTTATCTGGGACCACATTCATCCGGGCCGCAACCTCGTAGAGCCAACAGCTGATCCCTGGATCGCGCTGGCCGCCATGGTCATGACAACAAGCAAAATTACACTGGGCTCACTGGTAACTCCCTTGCCACGCCGCCGTCCCTGGAAGCTTGCTCGCGAGATCGTCACCCTTGACCACCTCTCGCAGGGACGCGTTATCCTGGGGCTGGGCATCGGCTCCGACCGCCGCCAGGAGTATAGTGGCTTTCAAGAGTCCGCAGACAGCAAGCGCCACGGCGAGATGCTCGATGAGGGTTTGGAGGTGCTTTTAGGGCTCTGGAGCGGCGAGCAATTCAGCTACGCGGGCAAACACTACCAGGTCAACGAAGAAATTTTCCTGCCCAGACCAGTTCAGCAGCCACGCATCCCCATCTGGCTAGCAGGAACGTGGCCACATAAGAAGCCCTTTCAACGCGCAGCACGCTGGGATGGCATCAATCCTATCTGTTGGGATAAAGCCTTGACCGCCGAGGATTATCGCGAGATTCGCGCATATATCCAGCAATATCGCACCAATGACACACCTTTTGACGTCATCGCGAGCACACTTGAAACAGGCACAGACCCCGAAAAGGACCGCGCAATCGCCAGGGCCTATATGGATGCTGGCGTTACCTGGATGCAAGAGCGCATTGAGTGGCATACCAGCGTACCGCAAGCACTCGCACGTATCAGGCAAGGACCCATCCGCATCTAGCCAGCCAATGAGATAAGTTTTTGTGCAATAAGGTGAGCACTTGAGCAAGCAGGAAGGAGTCGAACTGCCCTGAATGAGAGTAGCCCTTGGCCCATAGAAGCCAAGGGCTACTCATCTTAGATTGGCAAACAGGCTCTCTTTTCCTGTCTGTGTCATGGTTCTCTTCAACTTTGCTCATGTCATTTGCCTAAGAGAACATGATCCATGATGAAACCTCGCCACGATCCTGGTAACAACGATGTGCAGTATTCTTTGCAAAAAAGCTGACTGAATGGCAAACTTCACCTGGAGCATGTGGACAGTGCACACGGTATGGCATACAGATGCGGGTGGTCAGTCCGCTGTGAGCGGAGTCTCGCATGTAGGTCTTGACATCCTGTATGTTCTTCGGTTATTATGAGATAAATCAAGCAAAGGAGGGCTATTCCCATGAAAACTCTATCTCTGCTCCTCAACCTTCTGGAAGGGACCCTGGCTTGAGTTCTGGGCTCCCATCATGTGTGATGGTAGAGAGCGTCGCTCTCTGGTGAACAAATCAGCCGGACGCCTCTAAAGCGGAGGGAGTCTTTGTGCTCCTGCCTCCCCTTCCTTTCCGATTCCTCGTTGATTTCCCACTGACTTTGTGGAAAGGAATGACTATGCCCATTTTTGTGTCCGGTCTTGAGCTGAGCCGCCGGTTTTTTCATGAGGCGGTTCGTCCGTTGGTAACTTCCGTGTTTCCCGACCTGCGCTATGCCGCCGCCCTGCTTGGTCAAGGCAGCGAGGTGCTTGGTTTTGACAATGAGCTGTCTGTTGACCACGATTGGGGGCCACGTTTGTTCATTCTCCTGCAAGAGGAAGATATCGGGCAAAGGGACGAGATTGGCGACCTGTTGAGCCACAGCCTCCCTGAAACATTTGCGGCGTATCCTGTCTCGTTCCCAGCCCCTGTCGAGCCAAGGATGCGCGTTATGACTAGACCGCTTGCCGGACCGATCAAGCATCGCGTGATCGCGATTACCGTGCGCGACTTTGTACGCGTTCAGCTTGGCTACGATCTGACCCAACCATTGGAGGCAGCCGACTGGCTCACCTTCCGGTCGCATCTGCTGGGCGAGTTGGTTGCCGGGGAAGTCTACCAGGACGAGGTTGGCGAACTCACGGCGGTCCGCGCGCGCTTTGCCTGGTATCCTCATGATGTGTGGCTGTACCTGCTGGCCTGTGGCTGGCAGCGAATCGGGCAGGAAGAGCATCTGATGCCGCGCGCTGGCAGTGGGGGAGACGAGCTTGGCTCGGCGCTTATCGGCTCGCGCCTGGTGCGTGATATCATGAACCTGTGCTTTCTGCTGGAGAGGCAGTATGCTCCCTACCCCAAGTGGTTTGGCACAGCCTTTGGGCGATTACGCAGCGCACCGGAACTCGCGCCCCTCCTCTGGCGCGCCGAGATCGCGAGCACCTGGAGTGAACGCAGCGAAGCGCTCGCCCAGGCGTATGAGGTACTGGCCCGTCTACAGAACAAGCTAGGAGTGTGTCGAGCACTGCCATCGACCGTGTCTCGCTTCTATGACCGTCCCTTTCCCGTCATTCACGGAGGACGGTTCGCTCAAGCTCTTGTGGCGCAGATTGCCGACCCGGCAGTCCGACAGCTTGCGGCAGGGCGACTGACCGGGAACATCGATCAGTGGAGCGATAACACCGATATAGGAGGAGTGGCGCGAGAAAAGCTTCGCCAACTCTATGGGTAACTGAGATTCGCTCGCGGTGAGGCGAAACTTCCCCTTTCGTCTCACCTGCAATTTCCCACCTTATCCAGATGCTTCCCACAATGGCGACTGCATCGCTACAATTCGCATGAGGGATTGGCATCAAGTTTTTTTTGCAAGGGATACTGCACGTCGTTGTTACCAAGGTCGTGGCGAGGTTTCCCTTGATCATGCTAGAGAGAGTGAAGGAGCCTCTGACGAAGCAAAGAGATGCTTGCTCGTCCATATCTCATCCTCTTGATCAACTTGAGTTTGTTCACATGGCCTTAACCAATCCGTTTAAACGAACTGTCAACTACACCTAATAACACGAATGGTGAGCATTGCTTTACCATTACCCATCCCTTCCATCCCCTCTGCGGTCACAGCTTTCCCCTGCTCTCGCAGAGCCGAGCCTGGGGAGAGGAACGCGTCTTCTTTGCTGATCCGCAGACCCAACAGATCCGCTCGCTGCCCCTGGCTTGGCGAAAACGCGGGCTTAGTTATGGGCTCCCATCCACTTTGGCAATCTCACCGGTTATAAATCCCCCATCATCCAAAACTAGCGCAGCGACAACTCCCGCGACTTGCTCTGGCTGCCCGAAGGTGAGGTCTGGTCGGATCAGGTGTTGAAAAAGGGGTTGATCCAACCTTTCCATGCGTTGTCCTTGGACTGCGGTGAGTCTGAAAATCGACTCACGCTATCCGAGGAAATATCCTTGACAACGGCTCTCCTGTCAACTATATTCTCTCCATAGATAAACCGTTTGTCGGTCTAAGAAAGAGAGATGTGATGACCCGAAGTGTCAAAGTCCACGAATACACCGAGAAGCGCAACGCCATTTTGGATGTGGCAGCGCGTTACATTACGACCAAAGGCTATGAGCAGATGACGACCCAGGACATCCTGGAGGCGCTCCAGATTTCCAGGGGCGCATTCTATCATTATTTTGAGTCTAAGCAAGCCTTACTGATGGCGCTGGTGGAACGCATTGGAGAGCAAGCCGAGCAACTCGTGCTTCCCATCGTGTCTTCTCGCGAAATGGCCGCCCAGGACAAACTGTTGCGCGTCTTTGCCGTGCTCAACCAGCACAAACAAGAAAACCTGGACCTGGTATTCGCGTTTATGCGCGTCTGGTATGCCGATGAGAACGCCCTCTTTCGCCAGAAACTCTACCTGGCCCGTGTCAAACGACTGGCTCCCTGGCTCTCGCAGATCATTCAGCAGGGAACAGAAGAAGGCGTGTTCACCACGCCTTATCCTGATCAGGCAGCGAGAATGATCCTCTCCCTGCTTGAAGATCTTGGATATACCACCGTTGAACTTCTCTTAGCGGAGGAGAGCGAGCATCCCGACATCTCTCGGCTGGTCCAGCTTGGCGAGGCGACGGCTGACGCACTAGAGCGAGTGCTGGGCATGAAGCCAGGGTGCCTGCGGCAGTCCTGGAGCGAAGATTTCTCACGCTGGCAGGCTCTCCTCGCATGATTCGAGAGCAAACCCTTTTCTCATTCACACCAAACGTTAAAGATGCAGAGGAGAATATGTATGAACTCATATGTACTTGGCTTTCAGGAAATCGATAAAACCAAGCTTGCGATGGTCGGGGGTAAAGGTGCCAACCTGGGGGAACTATCCAGAATTGATGGGGTAAGAGTACCGGAGGGCTTCTGCGTCACTACCGAAGCATATAAAAGCATCATCGGACAAACACCAGAGTTTCATGCTCTGCTGGAGCAACTCTCTCTTTTACAGGTGGAGGACAGGGAAAGGATTCGTGAAATCAGCGCAAAAATGCGCAGCGTCATCGAAGGAACAGCCATTGCAAAGGATATTGAAGAAGCAGTTACCAGCCATCTTATACAACTGGGAGAGAATAATGCCTATGCTGTGCGTTCCAGTGCTACAGCGGAGGATCTGCCGACGGCATCCTTTGCGGGCCAGCAGGATACGTATTTGAATATTCTAGGAAAGGAATCCATCCTGAAACACATCAGCAAGTGCTGGGCGTCCCTCTTTACGGACCGGGCGGTGATTTACCGCATGCAGAACGGTTTCGACCACAACAAGGTCCAGCTGTCTGTCGTCATCCAGAAAATGGTTTTCCCAGAGGCAGCAGGGATTCTGTTTACAGCTGATCCGATCACGTCGAACAGGAAGGTGGTATCCATCGATGCCAGCTTCGGCCTTGGTGAGGCGCTGGTTTCCGGACTGGTGGATTCTGATCTTTATAAAGTACAAGAGGGCAAGATAATCAGTAAGAAGATATCGACGAAAAAGCTGGCAATCTATGCGTTAACAGAAGGAGGCACAAAGGAACAGCCACTGGAGCCTGACCAGCAGAACAAACAAACTCTGACGGACGAGCAGATGTTACAGCTTGAGCAAACAGGCAGAAGGATCGAGGCGTATTTTGGCCGCCCCCAGGACATTGAATGGTGTCTTTCTGAAGGTCAATTGTATATCGTTCAGAGTCGTCCCATTACCACCTTATATCCGGTGCCGAAGGTGAACGATGGGAAAAATCATGTCTATATGTCGCTTGGTCACCAGCAGATGATGACAGATGTCCTCAAACCATTAGGCCTGTCCTTTGCCCCGATGTGGCTGAGCAAGCTTGGTGCGTCAACGGTCGAGGCTGGCGGCAGGTGGTATATGGACATCTCTCATGATCTTGCTTCGCCGGTGGCAGGAAAGATTTTTGTGAACAACGGTCTCGGTTCGGTAGACATGTTGATCCAGAAAGCGCTCTCCAACGTCCTGAAAAGGAAAGGGTATATCAAGTCATTGCCCCGTGGGAAGACAACACTGGGCTTGAGCGGCGGCACGACCGGGCAGATGGTTTCCGGGCTGTTACAGGCGATGAAAATCTATCGAAAAAATGACGCGGGTCTCATGCAAAAAATGATCGCGAAAAATGACGCGCTGACGCGGGATGTAGCGCAGAGGATCAACGGCAAATCAGGAGACGAGCTGTTCGATTTTATTTTGCAGGATTTGGATGAGGCCTTTAAGACAATTGTGTTAGACAACTATGGCGTGGGCATTGTTGGATTCTATCCGTCGAGTTGGCTAAGCAAAAACATGAAGAAATGGCTGGATGAAAAGAATATTACCGATGTCCTTTCTCAAGCGGTAGCTAATAATGTCACCACGGAAATGGGGCTTGAGCTTTTAGACGTGGCGGACGTTGTCCGGCCATATCCGGCTGTGCTGGAATATTTTCAACATGCCGACGATGAAACCTTTTTTGAGGAGTTGGAGAAGCTAGAAGGCGGCAAAGCCGTCGGCGATTCCATCCAGACATATCTCAGAAAATACGGTATGCGCGGCCCTGGAGAAATTGATATTACCAGGACACGATGGGCTGAGAAGCCGACGTTGCTGATTCCCATGATCATCACTAATGTCAAGAATTTCGAGCCGGGTTCCCACAAGACGATATTTGAGCAGAAACAGCTGGAAGCAGAGCAGAAGGAACAAGAGCTGATCAGCAGGGTAGAATGTCTGCCTGGTGGCAAACGCAAGGCGAAAAAGACAAAGAAGATGATCAGCGTTTTTCGCAATTTTGTCGGCTTCCGGGAATACCCCAAGTATGCCCTTATGCAGCGTTTTTATGTTTATAAGCAGGCTTTAAAGAAAGAGGCTGCCTTGCTGGTCCAGAAAAGAGTGATTCAAGAGCCGGAGGATATCTATTATCTCACCTTTGAGGAACTCCGGAAGGTTGCCAGCACATACCAACTGGATTACAGTATCATCACGAAGCGAAAAGGGGATTACGAGGTCTTTGAGAAATTGACGCCTCCCCGTGTGATGACATCTGATGGTGAGATCATCACCAGTGAGTACGACACTGGCGCATTCCCTAAGGGCGCTTTGATAGGAGCCCCTGTTTCATCAGGAACCATTGAAGGTCGGGCGCGGATCGTTTTAAAACTGGAGGAGGCCGACATTGAGGAGGGCGATATCCTGGTCACAGCCTTTACCGACCCCAGCTGGACAGCGCTGTTCGTATCGATTAAAGGCCTGGTGACGGAAGTAGGCGGGATGATGACCCATGGCTCCGTTATCGCCAGGGAGTACGGTATTCCCGCGGTCGTGAGCGTAGAAAATGCAACCAAGCTGATTAAAGACGGACAAAGGATCCGGGTGAACGGAACGAAAGGATATGTGGAAATCCTGGAATAGTATGCTAATACCCATCAGGTTATTATTAACTACATTTGCATGCAGGAGTATAATTTTGAGTGAAGCATACTCTCGCTACACATGTTCAGCAAATCTTATCTTCGAGAGAGTATCAGTGCGGGTGGAAAAGGTGGAGATAAAGTAGATGTGTCTTCTATTTTCAAGCTATAAAACTGCGTGCAAGCGCCTGATCAATGCCTCGGTGCGTGCTGGCTCGCTCCTGCTCTTCATGGGCCTGCTTTTGCTCCTCGTGAACGCGTGCAGTGGAGATACGATCTCGCATTTTTTCTACAATGATCAGCAAAATGTAGAGGTTTCGCAGGATATGTATACCGTCTCTGGGCGCCCCTTAATCTCCATCCAGAGCGATGCCGCCACTATACATATCCACAGTGGATCCGCTCAGCAAGTTATTATCAAGGGCACGAAGCATACCGCACACGGCGATACCATCGAAGCCAATTACTCACAGCAAGGCAATACCATTACGATTACCTCATACATCAACCGGGCTGAGACCAGGAAGGAGGCTTCCAACCTCACTTATAGCAGCGAGACAACCTTCCTGGAGCTTGACATCACCACGCCCGAAACGAGCGACACCAATATCCAGGATACCGCTGGCTCTGTCACGCTAGAGAATCTCTCGGGCCAGCAAATCGTCAAAAGCGAGGGCGGTTCTATTATTCTCAACCAGACCACCCTTACCCGTGCATCCTGGATAGAGACCATCGCGGGCACCGTCACCTTTGATGGAGATGTCGCTCCTCAAAGCAACATCACCATGAAGACCACCGCCGGCACGATTGAAGCTACTCTCTCCAAAGATGACCTCGTTGATGTCAGCGTCGATTCCATGCTGGGGCAGGTGCAAAACGATTTTGACTCCTCAAGCACATCGCCAACTCAATCGACTCTGCACATTGAGAACACAACCGGCTCCGTCCTCGTCCACCAGCGCACCAACTAAGCATACTATAGAAGGCGTTGAAGGGAGTGGAGAGCCTTGGCCCTCCACTCCCTTCAACGCCTTCTATGCTTTCTATAAAAGCCCCATCACAAACGTACTAAGCAATTGACAGCTGAACAATTGTAACATAAAATCGAATAGAAGATATATAGATGGTAATGGCTTTAACAACGGGATGAACATGCAAATTACGGAGAACACGCAGGACCTGGATCGAAATATCGATGGCTACCGCTTGCTCAAACTCCTGGGGCGCGGCGATGGCTCAGAAATTTATCTCGCGCAACGGGAAGGCCAGCAGCTTCCTGTCGCGGTAAAAATTCTCCCAGGGCAACGCGCAGGCGACGACCTGGCACGCTTCTATGTTCATGCCGCTCGCATTAAGCGTCTGCAACATTCACATATTGTATCCGTACGCGACTACGGCACACGGGACCACTTTACCTATGTCGTCATGGACTATATGCCCAATGGCAATCTGCGCGAGCGCCATGCCAGGGGTAGCCTCGTCCCTCCAGCCACGGTTATTCGCTATATCCAACAGCTCGCGCAAGCCCTAAGCTATCTCCACCAGCAGCAGCTTATCCATCGCGACCTCAAGCCGCAAAACATGCTGCTCAATGCTCGCAACGAAGTTGTGTTAAGCGACTTTGGCATCTCAGTAGTCTCGCACAGTCTCGACCCCATCGCGCCAATTCAGCATGATTTTGAGGGAACTGTGATCTATTGCGCACCCGAACAACTTCTAGGCAGGCCACGGCGCGCCAGCGACCAGTATGCTCTAGGCGTGGTCGTGTATGAGTGGCTCTGTGGCACGCGACCCTTTACTGGCGCCTTCGATGAGATGGTCGAGCAGCACCTGCACCGTATGCCCCCGCCATTGCGTAGCCAAAATCCCTCACTCTCGCCCCTGATTGAGCAGGTGGTCATGAAGTCCCTGGCCAAGAGTCCCGAGAAGCGCTTCCCCAGCATCAACGACTTCGCCCAGGCACTCATCTGGGCCATCGAACAAGATTTGCCGGAGGCGCTTCCCCCACCTCCCGAGACGCCACGCCCCGAGCTCCTGCGCCAATTCAAGCGACCTCGCCTCTTCTAAATCCCTGGAATAGCCTGTACTATACTGCTACCAGCGCAAAAATAGCAGGCTCAAGGCATGAAAAGATTTCCTTTAAATGAAGGTAAAAATGATGATGAACAGAGAGTATCTGACCTTTGCCCAAAAGCACCCTCAACTATTCGTGAATCCACCAGGCATAATCTTCACAATCCTACTGGACGAAGACAAAATACAGCAGGCGGAAGCAGAGATGACCAGGCGCCTGGCTGCACATAATTTGCCAACAGAGTGGGCAAAGGTGGGAATCGTCTATCAAGATCAATATTTGCTTTTGCTGCGTGATGCAGTGAGCTTCCCCGATGGCTCTCTAGGCACGTATATACGCTTTGTGAATCCTGATGGAGCGCCAGGTGTCATTATCCTTCCAGTCTGTCAGGGGCGTGTAGTGCTGCTACGTCATTTTCGTCATGCAACACGCACATGGCATTTAGAGGTCCCGCGAGGATTTGGCGAGCAGGGATCGTCAAGTGAAGCAAATGCCAGGCGAGAGCTAGCCGAGGAGATTGGAGCAACTGGCGCTGGAGTACGCCTCGTCTTTTTAGGGGAAGTCTATAGTGATACTGGAATGAGTGCGGCATCTAACAAACTCTATTATGCAGAGATCGAAACATACCACGAGGCAGAACTGCATGAAGCCATTGCCGAATTACATGTGGTACCAATAGCAGAATTTGAACGCCTCATCCGTGACAATGAAATTACAGATGGCCTGACGCTCTCAGCGTACGCGTATGCAAAAGCCAGAGGACTTTTCTAGCATAATTCAAGTATTACTCAGGCCAGTTGTTCTCCAGGTACGCTTTGATGAGGGCAGCGTGGGAGATGGGGCGGCGCAGGTCATCAATGTTGGCATTAATCTCGTAATCTAAAAGAATCACACTCGCCTGGGCGGAGAGCTGGCGCAAGGTGTCAAGTTCAGGCTGGAGTTTGTTCTCCAGGACCCAGCGATAGGTGGGCAGGTAGATGGCCGAGCGTGCCTCGCGATAGCCCAGCAGGCGCTTCCCATCCACGCCCTCGCGATGCCCAAGCACACTGCCCAGGCTGCGACCAGAACGCTTGATGCCCTTCATATTAGCAACACGAAACTTGCCAATGTCGACGCCAGCAAGCTCGAAAACCTTCAAGCCCTGCCAGACACCCTCGACGCTCTGACTGGTATATCCTGGTGAGAAAGGCACAGGGATATCGCCATGCGGATAGAAGGGACTGAAACGCACCCAGGGATCAGCCCCACGCGATGTAACATCGATAACCTGCGCCTCGCCATGACGACGCTTGATCGTCTCAGCCGTGAGACGATGACTCTCAACAAATACTGTCATATTGTTGTCTCTCCTCAAAAAATATATAGCCTGCTCTCAACAGCCTCGCATTTGCCCGCTTTTACACGGCTCTGATATAGTGTAGAAGTTCGCCAATAAACTGAAGTGTGATAGATAACAATTCCGCATGATTAAGGGGATTCCGGAAATGATCGTCTTTGAGACCGAGCGCCTGGCGGTGCGCTATCTGCGCGCGGATGATTTCGACGCCTTCTATTATAAAGACGCGGATGAACACGGCCTGCCAACCCTCTTTTACGCCCTTGATAAGCAATAGGCCGCTACTGGCGTACGCGGCTACTGTTTGCCTGGATGTGTAGGCCGTACGCCAGTAGTGCGTTACCTACGCACGCGATCTGCTTGTAGCGTGAAGCGGGCGTATTTGGTACCATCAGCCTGGACGACGAGGGTGCTGAAATCGCTCACACTGGATGGAGCCAGATGTATAGAGCGGAAGTCGGGAACGACGAGGGCGGCTCCGGCATCACGTAGAGCCTGGGCACGCTCGGCGTCTTCCTGGATACCCACGCAGGTCGCGCCGGCGGCATAGCCAGCGCGGATGCCGCTGACGGCGTCTTCAAAGACCAGGCAATCCTCGGCAGCTTTGCCAAGCAAGCTCGCTCCAAGAAGGTAGCATTCGGGGTCGGGCTTACCGTGAGTGATATCCTCTACGGTCACGATAGCGTTGAAGAGTTCGCTAATACCAATATGCTGGAAAGCGAGATTGACGCGCCAACGCCTGCCACTGGTAACGAGCGCGGTGAGAATCCCCTGGCGCTTAAAGTCGCGCAGGAGGTCGACGACACCCGGCATGGCCTGGTAATACATGTTGCGCTCGTAAACCATAATATCTTCATGGATCGCCTGCTGCGTCTCGGCGCTCATATGCGGGAAGAGTCTGCTCAGGGTATGCTCCGCCGGGCAACCATAAATATGATGCTTAAAATCTTCTTCGCTCAGTGTAATCTTTTCGCGCCGCGCCAGCATATACCAGAAGTCTCTAACCGATTGATTGGTATCCGCGACAACGCCATCCATATCAAAAAGTGCTGCATGATAGTTTTTCATAATTTTTTCTGTGTGATCCTTTAAAATTTTGGTCTGGCTACCTCTTCTATTATGTTCGCACGCTTTCTGGCTCAACGCAAATCGACAGGACAACATCCCTTTACCCTGAGTGCCGAAGGCACGAGCACTCTTTAGGCTTGTTTGCGATAGCGAGGGAGGGTTTTGACGAGCTGGAAGCCGAGCTTCTCATAGAGGGGGCGCGCCTGGTGGTTCTTTTCAGCGGTACTGATGCTGACGCGCATCACTCCGCGCTCGCGAAGGCGGTAGAGCGCATGCAGGATCAGGCTTCGTGCCAGGCCCTTGCGCCGGTAGTCGGGATGGGTGCTCACTTCATCGATCACACCTATATCGCCTACTATATGCATCTGCACGGTGGCAACGGGACGCTCGCCCGCGAAGAGCAGGTACCAGAGCGTAGGATCAACGCGCCCCTGCTCGAAGTTAGCAAGATACTCCTGATAGGCTGCCTCGTCAGCAACCTCGATACCAAAGGCTCTCTGATCGGCCCAGAACTCGTTATTCTGTGCCTCCCACAAGGTACGATAGAGTTCGGGACGAATGATGCTCACCCTATATTCAGCCTCAAAGCTTGCCTAGGGCAGATTCTTCAGGTCAGATAACTCATAGATCACACCTGTCCAGGCCTGGTAATAGCCTTCGTGCTGGAGCAACTCAGTAGACGAGGTGTTTATGCCTAGGGGATTGGCGGCATACTCCCATTTCTCGACGTCTGGATTGCTGTTCGCCAGGGTATGCAGGCGCTCCTCGGCCCAGTGAAGCAGACCCGTTCCCAGGCCACGCCCGCGCCAGGCAGGCACGACACGCCCCATATGCAAGTAGGCCCAGGTGCCCGAATCCTCGCGCCACCATGTCAGGCGCACAAAGCCGATGATCTCCTCTCCAGCGCAGGCCACAAGCATGTTCGCGGGATCGACCCGCTGCAACAGCTCCTGTACATCCGCGAGCATCGGCATACTTTCAAGCGTGCTCACGCTAACGATCTGGTCGGCCTCACGGCAGGCCTCAAACAGGGCCACCAATGTCTCCGCATCCTCCATACCACGCGGCTGCCGATACGTCACTCCTTCAAGCACAGGCAAATGAGGCGAGAAAATAGCAGTCATAGCAAACAAGGCCTTTCCAAAAATACACCAATAATGCACTATAACATATAAACATATATATTAGCTAAAATAACCAAGCAGACTTTCATAATATCATAACACCTGATTTTTGTCGATTTCTCAAATTCATTCATTTTTTCTGAAATGGGTAAGGGGAAATGGCAACATACTGCTGCGCAAGCCAGTCCAGGCTAGCTTGGACCCTGCGATGATTTCAGGGATTTGTTTCTATCTCGATAGACTCTTTCGCCACCAAGAAAAGCAGGATTTTCCAGCTTGAACGGGCTCAATAAGAAAAGGTGAGTAAAACAATGGAAGTGAGTTATCCATCCTATGGGCAAAGTTACCATCATCGATGAGTCCATGCTTGGCCAAAAGCGTACCTGAAATCTTGAGCTATTGGATGAGACCATCACCCTACGTGAGAAGCCGCTCTCCCAGATACCACGAAGTCGAAGAAAAGCAGCGTTTTCTTCGACTTCGTGGTATCCTCTTGCAAAATTCGGGATAAGTTCTCTTTCTGAAGCTGTGAAGAGGCTTTTACACGGTATCTCCTTTATGAACAGAAGCCTCTTCTGTTTCGCTAGACCAGATGGCACGAAACTCAGAGGAAGTGAGCAGGAGATCTGCAGCGGTGCCGCTAGCCTCGACACGACCCTCATTGAGGACAAGAATATGGTCAGCGCGCTGGAGTACGGAGCGGCGATGAGAGACGAGCAGGCAGGTGAGGGGATGTTCCTCGCTCTGCCGGGCCAGGAGCCGCTCCCAGAGCTGTTGCTCAGTAGTCACATCCAGGGCGCTGGAGAGATCATCGAAGACTAGCAGGTCTGCGGAACGCGCGAACATGCGAGCTGCTGCGGCGCGCTGGACCTGGCCACCGGAGAGCTTGACGCCGCGCGCCCCTACGGTGGTTTCCAGACCATGCTCCAACATCTCTACATCCTGCTCCATGACCGCCGCGTGCACAGCTGCCTGGAGCGCCTCCTGCGTCTCCGGCTGATCCAGCAGGATATTCTCTTTGAGCGTAGCGCTGAAGAGGTGGGGAATCTGGGCGGTGTAGGCGCTGCGTGGCGGAACAAAGAAGCTTGCCGGATCGTGCACCTTCTGCCCGTTCCAGGATATCTCGCCCACCTCGCGCGGCAGCAGACCCAGCAACACACGCAGAAGCGTCGTTTTGCCGGAAGCCACGCGCCCCGTGATCACGGTGATCGACCCGCGCCGCACACGCAGGTTGATTCCGTCGATGCCGCGCCCACTCTCAGGATAGCGATAGGTCAGGTTTGTCGCGCTCAACTCCTGTAGTCCATTATCGGGTCTTGCCTGTTCTAGATGTGGCTCTGGGAGTGAGCTGGAAAGATAGAGCGGATGATACTCAACGAGTTTCCCTTCGCTCATCCCCTGGGAGATGGCAAGCAGTCTTTGGTGAGAGATCCTCGTCTGGGCGAGATGGGCCATAAAGGTTCCAGTAAATTTGCTAAAGTCAGCAACAAATGGCAAATAGTAGAGAAAGAGCGCCAAGTCACCGATCCCAAGCTGGAAGGTGTGCAGCGATTGGGCGACCAGCATCAACACAAATCCCGTGCCCAGTCCTGTGATATTTCCAACGGTCGAGTTCACTAATTGCTCGACGACGCGATCTTTGAGCATAGCCACGCGTCTGCGCTTGTTCAGGGTACGGACATGTTCTACAACTGCCTGTTCGGCTCTGGCAAGCTGGATCGCCTGGACCGTCCCAAAGATCTCGCCCAGCGCGCTTGCAACGTTCCCGCTGGCCTGGCGGCTGGACTTGCGGAAACGTTGCAAGCGCGCATACATGGCCTGGGTTGTAGCGACCACTCCGGCCAGCGGCAGATAGATGAGCACAGTGACAAGCACGCTTACCTTCAACAGGACGATCAGGGCGAGGAGGGCGAACAGTATGTGCCCAACGGCATCGATGCTCCAGTCTACCGCCCGATCGAATTGCTCCACATCCGAGCGAAAGCGGCTGAGCGTTTCCCCCAACGTATGAGAGAAGGCTGACGCGCCTGGCTGCTCCAGTACGCGTTGCAACAGGTTGCGCCGGAGCAATTGGGCCACAGAAAAACGCAAGAGACGCCCCAGCACACCGCTACTCAGAGCACAGAGACCACTGCCCAGGATCAAGGCCAGAGCTAGCCAGTTGAGCCGCTGGAGTCCCGAGGTGAGTTGCTGCGTCCGCGCAAGTTCGTTCAAGTAGTGTTGCACGAGCAGACCCATGGGAAGTGGTGTGAGCACGTTGAGTATCCAGAGTATGGTTGCGGCGCTATAGAGTATCGGGCGATAACAAATCAATCGCCACAGAACCTGGAGGTTTTTCATGAAAGTACTACCTGGAGATTATTGGCCAACAACTGCGAAAAATGCGAGGCAGGATTAGCCAGCAGTTCCGCGCGCGGGCCGAATTCGAGTATCTGGCCATGCTGCAAAATCAGAATATAGTCGGCGCGCTGCACCGTGGCCAGGCGATGGGCTATAATAATGCCAGTTCTCCCATGTAATAGCCGTTCTATGGCCCGTTCTATGACTTGTTCAGTTGCAGGATCGAGGCGCGATGAAGCCTCATCTAGCAGCACCAGATCTGAATTTTCGAGAAAAGCTCGCGCAAATGCCAGCAACTGGGCTTCACCAGCCGAGAGGCCCGCGCCGCCAACCCCCAATTCGCTTCCCAGACCATTGGGCAGTGCCTGCAACCAGCGCCCCAAACCCAGTTCATTGAGGACGGCGTTGATCTGCGCATCGGGCACATGGCGCTTGAAGAAGGTCAGGTTGTCGCGCACGTTCCCCTGGAAGAGCTGCACATCCTGGGTGACCATGGCCATGCGCCGACGTACCTGCTCCAACTCGATCTTCTGGAGAGGCACGCCGCTCAAGCGTATCTCGCCAGACTGGGCATCGTAGAAGCGCAGCAATAAACGCGCCAGCGTCGTTTTGCCGCTCCCCGTCCGACCCAGCACGCCTAGGACCTTGCCAGCGGGCAGATGGAAATTCACATCGCGCAGCACCGGCTCGTCCACATTGTACCCAAAGGTAATGTGCTCGAACGCGACCTCAAGCGCTCCAACTGGCAGTGCCTGGTAACGCTCGCGCAGCATGTATGTCTGAGAGGTATCCGTGCCAGGCAATGCGGTGTTCTGAACGGGCCAGTGAGCGTCCGTCAGTGTCGAGCGTGTCTTCAGCAAGTTCTGGATACGTTCGATGCTCGCATCTGCGGTTTGCAAGTCCTGAATCTGATTACGGATCTGCTTGATAGGGAGAATGATCAGGTTGGTATAATAAAAGACCTCATAGACCGTACCAAGCGAGATGGCGTGCGCGCCCAGCAGCCAGGCCCCAACGGCCAGCGCCAAGATATTCCCCAGAGAGAAAATGGTGAGAGTCCCAGCAAATTGTAGGAACTCTGCCACTGAACGGCGATAGTCGATCTGCCACCACTGGCGAGCAAATTGGTGGAAGCGGCGCATCACAAAGCTCGTGGCACCATTCGCTCGTACTTCCTCAGTCCCCTCTAAGTGCTCGCCTAGCTGACCAAAGAACTCAGCATACTTCACTTGATAAGCCAGCCAGAATGGCCTGCCATACTTTTGTAAAAGCGCCAGGAGGACGAAGGCCAGCGCGGTAAAGCCCAGCATCATCAGGCCCAGGTACCAGTCCTTCTGAAAAAGCACCAGTACAATCCCAAGCAGCAGAATGAGGTTCCCTACGAGTTGGATAATCGCCTGTGAGAAGAAGCTCGCGAGCGCATCGACATCCCCATCAACACGCTGAATCAGCTCGCCAGGCGTATGAGCCTTATGGAAAGACATATCTAGCGTCAGACAGTGGCTGATCAGATCCTCGCGCAGGCGATTGGTTGCGGTCCAGGCCACATTCTCGCTCAAGTACGTCGCTACAATCGACGCGCCCTGCGTGCTCAGAGCAAGGACGACGAAGAGCACGCCGATAAGGATCAGCGTACTCTGGGCAGATCCTTGTAATACCGCGTCAATAAATATCTGCAATAATTGCGGATTGGCCAATTGCAATCCGATGCTGATGAGCAGCAGAAGACTCATCAACAGGACCGAGCGCCACTGCGCTCCAAGATAGGTTCGCAGAAGAGGAAGATAATCCTTTTTGTGTACATACATCGCTGTGTTTCCTTCCTTGCCTGAAGAAACTATTACACATGAAAACTGCTCTCTATGCGTGCAAGAAAGGGCGAGGAAACAGGCGCAGTTAACAGACCGCACAGCCTATCTTGCACGCTCCACGGCCTGTGTTGGGCGCAACAAAAAGACCATGAACGGTTTTGCCCACAGCCTCTTCATTGATTTTGTTCAGTTTATGCGAGAGGATGATTTGGCACGTTCCTGAAAAAAGGCACAATGAGGCTCTGGGCCAATACAAGAGCGCTGCAATAGGGGGTGCGCGCAATACCTTTTGCCGTTCGGTAACCGGTAGCCATAGCGCTTTGCCTTTCATGAGAGATCGTCTGTAAGTTCAGGTAGTGAGGGAATAATAGCATGTGTTTTCTATAGAGTCAAAGATAGAGGAAAGATAGAGGAACGAACTGGGGAATCCTTTGTTTTTCTCGAAGGATGGTTTCCAAGACTCTCTCTGAGACCGTTATTTGTGTCCACATGAGTTAGGATTCTCAGTCTATTTTTGTTAGACGCTCCCAATCAACGCTTTGGCATATTCCCACAGAGGTCCAGAGGAAGAAGGATGGTGTGTAACATAAGCGTTGAAGAGGTTTAAGCTCTCTTGCTTGAGCAATCCACCCTCGATGAGAGGGACACGGTACGCAGGAAAGCCCTAATCCTTTCGTTGCCACCCAGATAGGCAATTCCCCGTTTTTTAAACCCTCTGTAGCAACCTGAAGAGCTTCTTGTATAAAGATCGTAGGTGGAACAGACATGGATCTTTTCCTTTTTCTTCTCGATAGTGGAAACAAGTATTGAAACCGATCTTTGAAAGTATAGCGAATTCTTGACAATCATTGAGTAGCATAGTATGATTTGAGCATGAAACTCAGTGATTACGCGAAACAACAAGGGGTCCGCTATGAGACAGCCTGGCGTTGGTTCCGGGACGGGAAAATCCAGGGGCGGCGCGTAGGGGCTCACACGATTCTCATCGACGAGCCAACCAGGGTGTCAGTCCCCTCATCGAAGCCTCAAACCGTGGTCTACACGCGGGTGTCTTCCGCAGAAAACAAGACCAACCTGGACAGTCAAGCTGAGCGGTTGGTTGCCTACTGCGCTGCCCGTGGCTATCAAGTGGGCAAAGTTGTCAAGGAAATTGGCTCTGGCGTCAATGACAATCGGCCGAAGTTTCTGGCTCTCTTGGCCGATCCAAGTGTGGGCCGTATCGTCATTGAACACAAGGACCGGGGTACCCGCTTCGGGTTCCGTTACATCGAGACCCTGCTTCAAACCTATGGGCGTGAGATCGAGGTCGTCAATCAGGCCGACAATGGCACAGAAGACCTGCTCTCAGACCTCACCAGCATCGTGTACTCGTTCTGCGCCCGGCTCTATGGGCAACGGCGTGCCAAACGCAAAACAGAGCGTCTTGTGCAGGAATTGGAGGCCGACCGTGCACCTGGTTGAAAAGCACATCATTCTTCGGAGTGATCCACGCTATGCCACGCTTGACGCGGCCTGTTTTGCTTCCAAAAATCTCTACAATACGGCGCTGTATGAGATCCGTCAGGCCTTCATCTTTGAGGGAAAACACCTCAACTACAATGAAATGGATCGGCGGATGCAGTCGCATGAAGCGTACAAAGCACTGCCTGCGAAAGTGGCCCAACAGGTATTGCTGCTGCTCGAACGCAACTGGAAATCCTTCTTTGAAGCGCTCGATGCCTACAAGCGCGATCCCTCAAAATTTCGCCGACGCCCCCAATTCCCCAAATACAAGCACAAAACGACAGGCCGCAACGTACTCATCTACACGATGCAGGCCGTAAGCCGCAGCAAACGGACCCTTGGACGACACCTCATTCAGCCTTCGGGACTGGGCATTCAGATCAAAACCCAACAAGATCCCAAGGCGATCACTCAGGTCCGTGTGGTTCCCAAACACGGTTTTGTCGTCGTTGAGATCATTTATGAACAGGAGCCGAGCCGCTCCGCCGTCGATCCCGCGCTCATCGCTGGCATCGATCCTGGTCTGGAAAATCTGATCGCACTAACTTCAAATAAACCGGGTTTTGTCCCGGTCGTCGTTAACGGGCGCGGTCTGAAAAGTACGAATCAGTTCTACAACAAGCGGCGAGCAGAACTCCAACAAGCTCTTGGTCGTCCTGGAAACACCCGGCGCATGGAGCGCTTGACTCTCTGGCGCAATCGGCGGATTGAGCATGATCTGCACACCATCTCGCGTTTTGTGATTGATGTGCTGGTGGCTGAGGGGATCGGAACGCTCGTGATTGGTCGCAACATGGGCTGGAAACAGGAGATCAACCTGGGGAAACGGACAAATCAGAACTTTGTTCAGGTGCCTCATGCCCAGTTCATCCAGATGCTCACCTACAAAGCTGAGCAAAAAGGCATCCAGGTGATCCTCACCGAAGAAAGCTACACCAGCAAGGCCAGTTTCCTGGATCGCGATCCTTTGCCGATCTACCAGCAAAGCCAGGAGCATGCGCCTGTTTTCAGCGGCAAACGGATCACACGGAGGCTCTATCGGGCATCCAATGGCCAACTCATTCACGCCGATTGCAACGGGTCCTATAACATCATCAGAAAAGCAGCTCCTGATGCCTTCGGGTCGGAGGGAGTAGAGGATGGGGAGCGCAGGGTTCATCTGCCGGTAGTCCATCCCGTGAGGCTGTCATTCCCTCACAAACCCGCTCGCGAGAAAATCCTGGCCTCTGTCAGGATTCGCTAGTCACGACGGAACTATAGTTGAGGCGTTTCAAACACACAAGCCTTGTTCCCACTCCTGAATCCTTTGCGGGTGCGAAGAAGCAGAGAGTCCTGCATGCTCTGTAGCGTTTGCTTGCCCGAACCATGAATGATCGCGTAAGATAGAAGAACAGTGTGTATCGGCCTGCAGCTCACGCGTCGTATTGCTGTACACAAAAGTTCCAGAGCAAAGGATGTGGAACATGCAGCCGCTTTTCGCTCAGAATCCGCTCGATCTCGGTGTCCTGGTAACGAGCTTTCTCATCTGGAGAGTGATGGAAGCGAGCGTGGATATCAGAACGTTCAAACGTCTCCGTGCTGGCGCCCAGCGCCAAGATAAAGGATCGCACATGGTCCTTCTTTGCCTGATCATGTCCGGTCTCCTCCTCGGCATACTGCTGGCTTTGAAAATTCCTGCCACCGCCATCACCAGCGCGCCCAACATCTTCTTCTGGCTGGGCATTGTCCTGATGTACACGGGGATGATATTACGTCTCTACGCTATTCAAGTGCTTGGTCGCTCTTTCACGACCAGCGTGGCCATTGCACCCGAGCAGACCGTGATTGAAACGGGTCCCTACCGACTCATTCGGCATCCCTCCTATACCGGCATCCTCATCACGTTGCTCGGATTGGGACTCAGCTTGACGAACAACTGGTTGAGCCTACTCGTCATCATGGGATGCGCGCTCATTGGTTTCAGTTATCGTATCCGGGTGGAAGAGCATGTCCTCCAGGAGCATCTAGGCCAGCGCTATCAGGAATATATGCGGCGCACGAAACGGCTCATCCCCTTTGTGCTTTAGCAGAAGACAAGGCTCCATTGCGCTCCACACATTTCCTCTTTTCTAGCAAGCGATTAGCGCCATTTGTGCGGAAGAGCCAAAGGATTTTATAGTACCTACTCGAAAGCCCACTGCAATGATAGTAACAAGATGTAACATTTTAAGGGCCTTTTTCTGTCAACGCCAATCATGAGCATCGACAGAAACGCCTTGATATACCACTCACTACCTGATATATTTCTCTTGAACGCTGTGAATGACGTTCGCTACTAAAGAAGGGATTCTCCTCATGGTCGCTATTGACAAAAAATTCGGCAAGTACGCCCATCCTGAAGTCGAACGGAAGTTTTTATTAGCCGCCATTCCACCTGGTTCCACTTTCCGCACAGATATTACTGACCACTATATTGACAATACCACGCTCCGTTTACGGAGAATGCAGACTGAGCATGAAGTCACGTTTAAGCTAGCACAAAAATTACGCGCTCATCCTCACGATACGCGAATGATCTTCCATACGAATTTTTACATCTCGGAATCTGAATATTCCTTCCTAACTTCTACGCTGCCCTCGCATCGGCTTGAAAAAAGACGGTTCCGTTTCCACGGAGGAACGATCCCCATGGGTATCGACCAATTCCAAGGCCCCCTCGAAGGCTTAGTACTTGCAGAAGTAGATTTTGGCCCAGACGGTGATCCTTCATCTCTCATCATGCCCTCTTTTGCGCTTGCAGAAGTAACAGATGATGAGCGCTTTACTGGGGGCATTTAGCATTAACGACCCATTCACAAGTAAAAGCTCTTCTTGATGAGTTCCACGTGAAGTAACCTCTGCATCATTTACCCATGCAATCCAGCACTCCTGTCTTGGGATTCCAAACTGCTTACTAGCTGATACATGCCCCGTGGGATATAACAGAAGAATCTCAAAACCGTTGGTTTGCTGAGAAAGAGCAAAATTCATTAAGGGAGATGTTTTCTTTAGCAACGGGGGATAGGAGGCGTCTCAAGCGCTTGCTTCCTTATGCCAACCTCTAGGCAGAAGGGACAGTTTACAGCGTCACAGTTATGACAGAGCAGAAACCCTGCCAGTGGTGGGGTTTCTGCGTGATCGAACTGCTGCAGGAGGCTGGCTACGAAAATCAGATGCAGGAGTGGCAAGGCGAATACGATCTCTATGTCACATAACGCGGCAGCCCAGGACTTGAACGCCAAATTTCAAGGCGACGACCTGAGCGAAGGCGTTATGTAGAAGTTGGGCGAGCTGGGCTAATTTGGGGCAGAAAAGTACACCTTTTGAGCTATTGGGCGTCAAATTGGGTACAAAGTGCAGCATAACACCGTAAGCAGCGTGGGCTGGGGCAGCTTAAGGAGCGATTCCTTTAGATTTGTCAATTCTTGGATTATGAGTATACTAAATAGTAGAAAACAAATTTTCATATTACAAGACATATATCTCTCTACTACTTCTGGTGCTTCTGGTGACGTGTGCCTGTTGGCTGGTAAATCATGGGGGATCGCTGGCATCTACCTGCCGAGATGCTTGCAGTTATTGTTTACCAGCCAGCCTGGCATACTCTCCTTCTCTTCTGCTAACCATACAGTGTCACACCTTCTCTGAATTACGCGGTACCACATCCAAATATTTGACGAGGCAGGTCACAAATTATCATCCCCTCCCAGCCACCTTCGGTGAGTACACAGTGCCAAAAAACCGCAAAAAAGGCCTTCTATGCGCTCTTAAACGGCTATACTTCTCCCTAGAATGTCATGAGCTGCTTGAAGGGAGTCTATCGTATGCGCATGAAATTACTGGCCTGTGGCGCGTTCTTCCTCAATACCTTTCTCTATGGCACCTACTACGCGGTCTCGAAGGGGTCGCTGGGGCGCATCGATCCGATTGTGTTTACCTTCTTTGTGATGCTGTCCCTCCTACCCCTGGCCCTGTGTATTATTATCTATTCCTGGCACGAGATTAATCGCGAGGTGATAAAGAGCGGAGTATTGCTGGGAAGTTGCATCTGCATCGGCCTGTTTACGCTCTCGGTGGCGTTGAAATATAATAGCGCGACGAGCACGGCCTTCTTCCCCTCGCTCAATGGCTTTCTGGCAGCGATCTGTGTCTGGCTCTTTATGCGCCAGCCCCTGCATAAAGCGACATGGTTCGCCGGGCTGGTCTCGGCCTGTGGAGCGCTTCTGCTCATCTTGAATTCACCCATCGGCGGCCTGCGCGGCGCGCTGATCGCCTTTATCGGAGGCCTCTTCTGCACGTTCTATGTCTTCCTGGCGGACCACGAGCAGCGCGGCAAGGCCTATCTCCCTCTCTTTGGCATTCAGTTGCTGACAATGGCCATCTGGGGCAATTTTATCGCTCTGCTCTTTGGTAATTGGCAGGATGTGCATCCACTACTCCCGAATGATCTGTGGAGCGTGCTCTATATCGCCTTTGGCACGACCTGTCTCCCTACGCTGATTACGGTACGTTTGCAGAACTACATCTCACCAATAACGGTCTCTTTCATCTATATCCTGGAGCCAGTGCTGGGCGCGGCCTTCGCCAACTACTACCTGCACGAGGTTCTCCCCCTGGATGGCTACCTTGGTGGGGTCCTAATCGTGGCCGGTGCCTTAATCAATACCTGGGGGTCAGCAGAGCGGCCAGCGACGCAGGGAAAGCGGAGTGCGGCACTCTTTGGCGACCGCCTAATGCAGACCTGGCGAGGCAGCGATGGCGGTCTAATCCTGCCCGTTCTGGGTGTGATCGCTGGCGCCTTTGCCCTGTTGCGCCTGGAAGGCTTCCCGCCCGCTGCCTGGATTCTGTTGGCCCAGGTATGGCCGGAGTACCAAACCATTGTCGCGCATGGGCACGGCTCAATGCTGGCCCTGGTCATCGGGCAGGCACTCTGCTGGCTTCTCGCCTGGATCGCGGTCGCGGGACTGAGTATGCTCAGCCTGCGCAGACTAATCCGGCTTTTCAATACGCCCACGGCTGCAAGATCTATTCCTTCCATCATCTCACGCGAGTATGAAGCTAATACACAGGAGGTATCTGACATGGATGTCCTGGCAAGGTCATTTGAGGTCGAGGAAGTGCCAATGGAGCAGGCCCACGCCGTAGCATATACCCTGGAGACCTGGGATGAGCACGCGCGTCACCAGCCCGGCACGACACCAGCCAGCATCTACTGGCGCCCAAGGCAGCGAGAACGCAAGCGCCTGCTTCAGCAGCATCACCAGGAGGCCCGGGCCTCCGCCGGGCTAGCCAATAAAGCTCGCCTGCGTCGCCAGACGGTCGATCTCTCGGGCCTGCGCGCCGACGCGATCTTCGGCGAAGAGCTACCCGCATACGACCGCCTCGACCGATAAACAGTAGCTGCGACACCAGGGCGCAGCCCCAGTAGCCGCGTACGCCAGTAGCGGGAGGAACGAATGAAACGAAGTGATACAGGCGACTTCTGCGTACTCTACCTGGAGACCGCCGACAATAGAGCCACCCTGAGTCAGGCCTTGAGCGAGCTGCGCAAGCCAGTAGTTATCATGCTGGCGGAGCAGGGACGCCTCTTCCAGCGGCCAGATGACTTCTCGGCGCTTAAGCATATCAAGCGCCAGCTCGATATACCCGTGATCTTTGTCATCCCCAATAGTGGGCATATAACACAGCTGGCGACGCGTTTTGGCTTCCCTGTCTATTCCTCTGTAGATAACCTGGCGAACGCCCTAGCCATGGGTCAGCTCTCACGCCAGCGCACCCATACAGCGCAAACAAGCCCACAACGCATTACCGCGCCGCTCAGTCCCACGGCCTCCCTGCACACGCTCAAGGCCGATCTACGCAACGCGGGACCACGTGGACCAGTCAGCCAACCCCTTCATACAGACAACGAGAGCGAGCCGGTAATGGAATTGTCCGCAGGTGGACAGCCACTCGACGCCCGCGAGCACACAACCAGCCATATGCCTCCTGTTTCACAGATGGATGTGCCTCCACGTATGGAGAAGCGACCAGTCGCGAGTCCACAACCCTCCCCACCACGCGAGCGACTGAGGCATAACCCTGCGCTAGAGAGGTTTGATCCATACACCCAGGCACTGCAAGACGAGGAGTCAGAGCCAGAGCCTCTCATACTAGAACACAATGCTCCACCTATGCGTCGGAGCGGAGCCGCGCAAAGAGCGAGCACAGGTATGCTCGTCGAAAAGACACAGCCCACACCACGCGAGGAGCCACGTGCTCCAGCACCACGGGCCCCCAGGAATACTTTCGCCAAATTTGTGGCAATCGTGGCCATCATCGCGCTCTCGGTCGCGGGCCTGAGCTACTTCCTGGTCTTCTATCACCAGTGGCCAACCACGACCACTACGAGTGCTGTGCCGCCCATCGTGGGCGATATCTCATATGTCAGCAGCAACCAGATCAGCGAGAAGAGCAGCCAGGGCATCTCCGACCAGGTAACTATCGACCTCCAACAATTAAACCCACCCGCCAGCGGCAAGGCCTATTATGCCTGGCTGCTGGGAGATAAGAGCCAGAGTGAGGCACACACTATTCTGATGGGGCGCCTGAACGTGAGTAATGGCAAGGCACATCTCTTCTATAGCGGCGACCCGCAGCACAGCAACCTGCTGCTCACAACGAGCCGCTTCCTGGTGACGGAGGAGAGCGCCTCGGTCACGCCTATCTCGCCCACACCCGATTATAACGCCTGGCGCTACTATGGAGAGGTCTCGCAGGCCCCAATTAACACACCTGATAACACTAACCATTTTAGCTATCTTGATCACCTGCGCCACCTGTTGGCCAGCGACCCCACGCTGGAGAAGCTGAACCTTCCTGGTGGGTTAAACACCTGGTTCTACCGCAACACGGCTAAACTAGTGGAGTGGACCACAAGCATGCGCGATCCCTGGGAGGCGAACAAAGACATTAACTATGTACGGCGCATGACAGCACGTACCCTGGCCTATCTCGATGGCGCATCCTTTGTCGGACTAGACCTTCCACCTGGCACGCCTGCGCTCGTCGATGGTCGGCTGGCCCAGATAGGTCTGATCCAGGTCAACGGCCCCGATCAGGAGCCACCCTGCTACCTCTCACACGTTATGAAGCACCTGAACGGGCTCTTGCAGGCACCGGACGCACCAGCCTCTCTGCGCCAGAACGCGACCGATATCGTCAACGCTCTGAGTAACGTCAATCGCTGGCTCAACCAGGTGCGTAGCGATGGCAAGAAGATCATGCAGATGAACGACGACCAGATGCGCCAGCCCTCGACGCTCTCGCTCATCAACGACATGATCGTCAACACCAACAACGCCTATATCGGACAGACCGACGCCAACACAGGGCAGACATTGCACGGGGCGAATTGGATTCACGATCACATGCAGTCCATCTCTACCTTCCAGGTCTCACCCTACCGACCCAGCCCACAATCGATCCAGATGATTCAAGATATTCTCCACGCTAAGGCATAAATGCCCGCACCGCACCACCTACCAGAGCGAGCGCCGCAGGCGTGAGATTTCACAGTCAGAAGGAAGGCCAATCATGACAAGGCGTGTCATCGCCATAACACTCTTACTAGTGCTGATGCTCCTCGGCTTAACGGCGGGCGTCTTCGCGAATACGATTCAGCGCTCGCTTACCCTCCCGGACATGCAGCGCATGTTCCACGATGGGCCAGCGGGCAAGCCTACGATTGTGGCTCAGATGCCCGTGACACCCACGGGCAAACCAACCACGCCAAAGACAAATGTATTGGCTCAGGATACCTTTCAACGCCAGAACCAGAGCTTCTGGGGCCAGGCCAGCGATGGCCATACCTGGGCGGCCGACGCCAATGCACTGGCAATCTTCTCGGTCCAGAATACGGCTGGCTCCATCACCGATGGTAACGGCACATTTAACGCGGTGTTGGGGCCTGCCAGCGACAACGTTGATCTGCTGATCAATGGCTCACTAAACAAATTCACGGGTCAGAATAACTTTGGCTCGGTCCTGCGCTGGCACAACGTCAATAACTGGTACAAGGCCTATATCGATGGCAATCACCTGATCATCATGCGCCGTGTCGCTGGAGTCAATCAGCAACTGGTCAGTATGCCCTTCGCCGCTCTGAGCGGCGCGAGCTACGCGCTTCGTTTCCGCGCCCTCGGCAACCAGCTTATGGCCCGCGCCTGGCAGACCAACGCGCCCGAACCAGCCACCTGGCAGGCAACGATCAAAGATGCCTCGCTCAACAAAGGGCAGGCGGGCGTACGCGTGCTCATCCAGCCTGGTACGCTGGTCAAGATAACGTCCTTCACGGCCAGTGCCGCGACTGGCACAGTGTGAGTGATAGAAAATTTCAACAGCAAGCGCCACAGGCGCGAGAAAGAGCGGACCTATGCAGCAAGAACTAAAACAACTCTATCAAACTCAGGTGGCGGTGCGGGTGGTGGTCTATGGCTGCTTACTGCTGTGTGCCATCCTGCTCTACACGCTATCTGGTGGCTTCCCTCCCTGGGCCTGGAGCTTCCTGGCCTCGCTTTTGCCACGCCTTCCTGAGCTGTGGCGGGCCCAGGGACCAGCCATGCTGATCCCCTTTACAGGCCTGCTCTTGCTCTCGCTCTCGCTCCTCATCCTGTGGATGATATTGCTCACAGTGACGCTACGCCTGCTCTTTCACCAGTGGCGTGAGCGTTATGAAGAACAGCGCTTCGCCCGCGAGTTGGCTGAGGCTGATGCCCTGTCTGAGGAACTCCTTGAAGAGGTGCTGGATAACGAGTACACACAGCCAGAGCGCGCAGCAGCCCCCGCCATGCCGCGTGCCTCGCGCAGGCCAAAACTCTATAATAAAACGGCGCAAGCAGCTCGCGTCACCGCCAATAATATGTATGAGGACATAGAAGATGATGAGTACGAAGAGGAGGAGCCTCAGCCAGCCTCTATAGGGCTACGTTTGCGCGCCTCGCAGCCTGTCTCGCCCCTTGCACCCACGCAGGAGGTTGATGTGCCTCAGCGTGAGGGACTACGTTCGGCACGCGCCCCGCTTGCCAACCGAGCTGCTAGAACCTCGGCCACGTGGGAGGAGCTAGAAGAGCCACGCCGCGCGCAGGTGCAGGCCTTTGGTTCCTCCGCACCTGCTATCATCCCCGCGCGCCCGGTAGCCAGGCAGGCCCCAGCAGAAACGCCAGTGCCAGAATGGCCTGGCACAGCCTATCCAGCAATCACATCCGGGTCGTCAGCGCCACCTTCAGGCAGTCCTATACAGGGTACGGCTTCCAGTTCGCCACAGGTATAGAGAAGCACGCGCCCCTACCCCAGGCTGTCAATGACACGCTGCAGCCAGTGCGCGTACAGCAGGCGGCGCCGATAGAGCTGGCCACGCGCCAGCGTGCGCGTGCCGCTGGCACAGTAAATAGTATCAGCCAGGCTAGTATCGCGCCAATCTCAGACGACATCGAGGAGTATGACACGCGCCCTGTCCGGGCTGAGGAGGAGGAAGAATACGCAGATGAAGAGATGCTTCCCCAGGAGGCTAGCAGTAAGCCACAGTATCGCCTGAGCGTAGGCATGGGTCTGGACCCTGGCCTCGTACGTAAAGACGCGCCCAACGAGGACAACATTTTTGCCATGCAGGGCATTCGCCCAGGATCGTCTGGTCCCGAACCCGTGGGACTCTTTGTCGTCGCGGATGGAATGGGAGGTCATGCCGATGGGCAGGAGGCCAGCCGCTTGGCCATCCAGATTATCAGCGATATCGTCTCGCCAACTTTGCTGCGCGAAGCGGAGCTTGAGGAGTCCTTCGGCGGCATCATCAAAGACGCGACACATCGCGCCAATCTTACGCTCTACCAGCGCAATCGCCAGAAAGAACATATGATGGGCACCACTCTGACTGCGGCCCTGGTCGTCGGCACCATGGCCCACGTTATCAACGTCGGCGATAGCCGCACCTATCGCTACCGCCCCTCTGAAGGTCTATCGCAGATTACCCGCGACCACTCGGTCGTGGCGCGCCTGGTCGAGAAAGGGCTGATAGAGCCACACGAAGTGTATACCCATCCCAAGCGCAATCAGATCTATCGCTGCCTGGGCGAGCATGCGTCAGTCGAGTTCGACTACTTCAAAGTCGAGCTACAAGAGCGCGACATACTGCTCCTCTGTTCAGACGGACTCTGGGAGATGATGCGCGATCCCGAGATTGAGCACATCCTCTCTGGCACAAGCACCCATGCCTCGCGCGCCAGCTCCCTACTCATCCAGGCAGCCCTGGCCCACGGCGGCCACGACAACATCAGCGTCGTCATAGCCTGCCTGCTAGCGGAAGAATAGCATCTTGACTCATGCTCAGCGTCGTGCTATGTTTTGTGTAACTTTGTGCGACTTCGGGGGTGAGTATCTATGGCCCGCATGACGGCGAGAGTTCAATGGGGGTTACTCAATACACATGATGATACACAGGCGATATCCGTTGGCTCGCCGGACTGGTTTGGCTGGCTTAAGGAGCACCGCGTTTTCAGATTCACATCGCCGAGTGGTAACTTTACCGCGCGTAAGGAACAGAGGGCTGCAGGTTGGTATTGGTATGTCTATCGTCGTCAGCATGGTTCGCTGCGAAATGCCTACCTGGGCAAAAGCGAGGAGCTAACCCTCTCACGTCTCACGGAAATCGCCAACACACTGAACACAGTACCAACGTTTTCCAGACAAAATGCGATTCCCCTCGCCCAGCAAATACTACTCACAACAAAAATAACTCCCCCTGCGCTCTCCCCCACAATTATCGCACGCCCACGGCTCACGGCGTTATTACGCGAGTATGCCTCCTGTAAACTGCTCCTAGTGACTGGACCCGCCGGCTCCGGCAAGACAACACTGCTTTCTTCATGGCTATACGAATCATCTTTTCCCGTAGCCTGGGTCTCGCTAGATGCGAGCGACAATGATCCAGGCCGTTTCTGGAGCTACTTACTCACTGCTCTACAAAAACATTTCCCTGGCTTTGCCAATCACCTGCTTACGCTTCTCCCCACATTACAGACTGATACTCTGGAGCCATTTCTGATCCTCCTGATAAACGCTCTGGCGACTTTACCCAACGAAATCGTGCTTGTCTTAGATGACTATCATCTACTGACCAGTCAGCCAATACATGAAAGTGTGGCCTTCCTATTAGAGCATATGCCTGAACAATTGCGCATGGTTGTGGCCAGTCGCTCTCTTCCACCTCTTCCTGTAGCTCGCCTGCGCGCACGTGGAGGGCTGGCTGAGTTCGACTTTGCTGATCTTCGTTTTACCACCCAGGAAACCAGGGAGTTACTGGAGGCGCTTATCGGCGATTTCCTGCCTGACGAAAATTTCTCCAGGCTGCTAGAGCGCATGGAGGGCTGGGCGACTGGCCTGACCCTGGCAGCCCAGGCCTTGCGCGCTGGACATAGGAGGACATATGCGCAGGCCCCTCCTCAGAGAGATTCTCAAGCAATCTTCGAATATCTTGCCAGTGAAGTCCTGTCTCATCAATCCGTGCAGATGTGTGATTTTCTTTTACATACCTCGATTCTGGAGCGCTTCCATGGAGAGCTGTGCGATGCTATAACCTTACAAAAACAGAGTCAGGATCTCCTGCGGCAACTGGAGCATGAAAATCTCTTTCTCTCTCCTCTCGACAAGCATCATCTCTGGTATCGCTATCACCAGCTTTTCAAGGACTTCCTGCGTAATCGCCTGGAACAGACCTATCCAGCGCAAATTCCAATGCTTTATGGTCGGGCAGCTCAATGGTATGCGCAAAATGATATGCAAGCCGAAGCCATCACATATGCCTTACAAGGCCAGGATTTTGCCCTTGCGGCACAACTCATAGAGAAACAGGGGCAGGATGTGCTCATGAGACACGAGGTCATTATGCTAGGAACGTGGCTGCGCGCCCTGCCGGAAGAGGTCATTTATGATCGCCCACATCTCTGCGTCTTTGCGGCCTGGACGCTCCTGCATACCTCGCATACTGGTTCCATAGAGCGTTATCTACATGCTGCTGAACATGGCCCTGGTAATACTTGCCTGGAGGAAGACGAGCGTCGCTTACTCTGGGGAGAGATTGCCGCTATTCGAGCACGCGTAGCCATCTATCAGAATCGCGTAGAAGACGGTGTTACTCTCGCCCGCCAGGCCCTGGGCTGGCTCTCGCAGGACGACCATTCAGCGCGCGGCGAAGCTGTCCTGAGCCTGGGCACTGCGAGTGAAGTGCTGGGTGAGACGCAGGTAGCCGAAAATGCTTATCGTGAAGCGATTGAACATAGCAAGCAATGTGGCAATCTACGCGCAACCATGTTGGCGTTCCGCTCCCTGGCGATGCTTTACAGGGACCAAGGCAGGCTGCACCTGGCTCGCAAGCTCTATGAGGATGGTCTTGAATATGCACTCCAGACACACCAGGAACATCTGCTACCCGTAGGTTTCCTCCATGTTGGCCTGGGAGAACTGTTCTATGAATGGAATGATCTTGAAGCTGCCGAACATTATTTGCGCGAGGGGATTACATTAGGCCAGCGCGGAGGTGATGTAAAGATCTGGTTGCTGGGTTATGTTGGACTGATCTATACGACGCTAGCATGTGGCAAACATGAGCAAGTCTGGTCGCTCTTTACTGAAGCCGAACACCTGGCTCGCCAGACGAACTTCACGCGTGGCATCGCCTGGCTAAAGCTGATCCGCCCACGCTTGAGTGCCCTTCAGGGTGATACTGTACCCCTCCTGGATTGGGCGCAGGAATGCGAATTGGACCTTGATTCGGAGCTAGATGGTTTCTACGAGTATGACTATCACCAGCTAGCCCAGGCTTTTATTGAACTCCATAAGCCGGATCTCGCACTACGCCTCTTGCACCGTCTACAAGCTAGAGCAGAGCAAACCAGGCGGCCTGGCCTCAAACTATCCCTTCTCCTGAGCATGGCTCGCGCCTATGTGCAACAAGAAAGACCTGATCGGGCATTAGCATCCCTGGAAGAGGCACTCAGTCTTGCGGAACCGCAGAGATATATGCGAACTTTCATTGATGAAGGGCCACAGATAGCATCCCTTCTTAAACGATTGCGTCAGTCCTACCAACAAAGCACCTCGGCAGCACAGTCTTGCTCCCTTGGCTATCTCAATCGCCTGCTCTCAGCTTTCCATAGCACTTATTCTCCTCAACCTGGTCAGGTAAGCGCTACCTTCCTTGCTGAGCAATTAAGCCAGCGCGAGCAGGAGGTTCTGCGCCTCCTCGCTAGCGGGCACTCGAATGCAGAGATCGCTGAAACGCTCATTATTGGCCTCAATACAGTCAAGACTCACTTGAAAAACATCTATGGCAAGCTAGGAACACATAATCGCACGCAGGCCATCGCTCAAGCTCGTACTCTGCATCTGCTCTGATGCAATCCTCCACGCTCAATCCTCCTTTCAGGTGATGTACTTCAGCTCTTCAGGCACTATCCTATGGAAGTAGATCGAACACAAATATGAGAAATGAGGTTCCTATATGTCACTATCTACAGAAGCTATCTCCGAGCGCTACGCTACCTCCCTACAAGCAACGAGCGAGATTGCCAATGCATATTCCTTCCAGGGCCGCCTTGATGAGGCCTTGCGGCTTTTCCAGGCTGGAGAGCAATGGCTATCGCTCCAAGAAGTATCTCCAGAGCATAAACTAAGCTTCCTGTTAAAATACGGGCAATTCGTGATACATTACTACTTCCTGACTAATAGCGAGGAAGAACGCATGCATTCGCTAGCACAGCAGGCATGGCAGCTAGCAGAGGCCAAGCAAGATGCGTCTGGGATCGCCACCGCGCTTTATCTCATTGGTCAAACACTGTATTACCATAACCTGCAAACTGGCGAGAGCGACTACCTCGAAGCGCGTAGCTACTTTGAACAATCATCAACCCTCTATGAGAGACTAAATGATTCTTATAATTTGGCCGAGTCCCTCTTCTATACTGGCCTGACCTATGAGCGGCAGCACCAAGATGCACAGGCTCAAGAATATTATCAGCGCGCACTACAGCTTGCAGAAAGCTCTAGCAATGCCTGGGGAGCCTCTGAGGCCACGCGTCACCTGGCAGGCCTGTACATGTCGATAGATCTGGACCAGAGCTTGAATTACGCATTGAAGTCCCTCGCTCTACGCGAGGAGATAGGGTTCAAAAGAGGCTTGCCCTCGGCTCAATTATTAGTAAGCGATGTCTATGTCGAGCGGGGCAACCTGGAGCAAGCATTAGAGTATTGTCAGCAAGCCAAGCAGCTTGCCAGAGAGATGAAGCTCCAGAACTATCTAGTATATGCACAAGTCACACACGGAGACATCGCCTACAAGCAGGGAAAACGCGACGAAGCACGCACGCATTTTGAGAAAGCGGCCAGCCTTGCGCACCAACTCAACATTGCTTTCGCCATCGCAACGGTCAATGAGAAACTAGAGATGCTTGAGAGAGCATGATATATAGGTGTAGGTGCTGAGCGTTCGCTCAGCACCTACACCTATATATCATGCTCTCTCAAGCACTGTAGGCGCGATTACAAACCGCATGAGAAGAAGCTTTTATCAGAAAGGGAAATATGGTAATATGCCGAGATAATACATGACCGTCTATACAGTCGCGCGGAATATAGCGTAGAAGGACTTCCCATGGATTACGAGAAGAGCCTGCTTCGTAAGCGTATTCGGATGTATCTGGGCCTGGCATTGTTCGGCGCAATGATCGCCGCCGATATTTTATTTGTCATAGGTTTTAGCAACAATGCCGTCACCCCCTGGATCACGATTTCTATCTTCGCCTTCGGCTTTACTGGTCTCCTTACCCTCCTGGAATATTTATTCGCGCGCGGTCTGCGCGCGGTTGGCAACGCCCCCTTTAGCTCCTGGTTTTCCCGCCCCGCCATGCTGGCCTTTCTCCTGGCGGCCTGCGCCTATCTGCTGCTACTGGGCGGCTATGTGCTTGGCGTCCTCTCTCAGTTTAGCCATCCCTTTGTCACACCCATTCTAAGCCTGGCCTTTATCCTCATGGCCTGCGTGGCGTCTTACCTTGTCCTCAGCTTCTGCCGCCACCTCTACATACAGCTAGCTTCCAGGTAAAATACCTTCTCGCTACATGTTGTGGCCCCCAGGTGTGCCAGTTTGCAAACTGGCACACCTGGGGGCCACAACATGTTATAATACTTTTCGGCATTTATCAGTGAGTGGTTGGTTGGGTTGAGGGTGTTGTATCAGGGGATGCTGATCTTTGCATACAGGCAGGTATAGGGGAAGCGGTGCGTGGTCAGAAGCCTTTCTACATCATGGCGTTCTCACGTTCATAGACTTCGTGCTTTTCTTGGACGTCCGCCCCAAAAGCACATGCAGCCGCTGAAAAATTAGCTTGCAGTGTGGCCTGTCGTCACGGAAAAAAGACCTTTATGGACCAGCTTTCCATGGTATCTTTTGTGAGGGATAGCGAACAGGGTCCTCCAGGCTCTGCCAGTGATACCTACAGCGTAGAGGGTTTTGAGTTTCCACCTCTTATATGTAACGTCACGGTCGTCACAGAGCCCACAGATTACTCTGGCGTTCTGTAGGTATCCCCTTCCTTATTTAGACTTTACGGTTTGGCGCATTAGGCAAGTAGGAATAAGAGAGATTAGCATATAAAGGAGATAAGACAAGATGGAGAATGAACAGCAGCGCGTCCCTGGACGCTATGGCTTCGATGAGATCAAATCGAACCACCTGGAGCCATGGCCTAATGCCTATCCAGAGAGCAAGTATGTAGTGCATTTTGAGATTCCCGAGTTTACCTGCCTCTGTCCACGCTCTGGCTTCCCAGACTTCGCGACGATCATTATTGACTATGTTCCCGGCCCCTCGGTCGTGGAGTTGAAGAGCCTCAAGCTATATATCAATAGCTATCGCGAGCGCCAGATCAGCCATGAGGCGTCCGCTAATGAGATTCTCAATGACCTGGTGACGCTGCTCTCACCCCGCTGGATGCGCGTGGTTGGCGATTTTACCGTTCGCGGCAACATCAAAACTATCATCTTTGCCGAGCACGAGGAGTCGGGTTATAATGGTCCCCGGCCCGAGTATCGCCGTTATCAACAGTATGTCTAAGTGAGGAGCATTTCTATGACCACTAAGAGACGCGGAGAGCGCGCAGTTTTGATCGTAAGCGGCGGCATGGATAGCTGCGTGCTGTCTCATTATTATGCCGCGGCAGGTTTCGACCTGCACCTTCTCTCCTTTAATTATGGCCAGAAGCATGTCAAAGAGCTAACCTATGCCGAACGCTATATCAGCGCGCTGCGCGAGCGCTATAGTAACCTGGAGATCCAGCACCAGGTCGTGGCGCTGCCCATCGCACATCTCTCACCCAATTCTGGCTCGGCCCTACTCAACCCCGACCAGAGCATGCCACATGGACACTATACCGATGACAGCATGAAGGCGACGGTCGTCCCCTACCGCAATCCGAATATGCTCTTACAGGCGGCCACCGTGGCCTGGAACGAGAACGCGCGCGTCGTGGCCTTCGCCGCGCACTATGGCGACTACGCTCAGTATCCCGATTGCCGCCAGGAATTCGTCGACGCCTTTAATACCATGCTCAATCGCGCCATGGACTCGGACCAGGTCACGGTCGAGGTTCCCTTTATGCGCTTCTCTAAGGCCCAGATTGCCCGCTTCGGCGCCAGCCTGGATGTCCCCTTTGAGCTGACCTGGAGTTGCTACGAGGGTGGTAGCGAGGGCTTTGGCGATAAACACTGCGGCCACTGCGGCACCTGCGTCGAGCGCTATGAGGCCTTTAAGCATGCAGGCGTGGAGGACCCAACGCAGTACGCCAATGATCCCGAGTTGTTCCTGAATATCCCTGGCCAGCGCGCTTAATCTCGCAGACACGCACAGTATTGGGGCACTCAGACAGCCAGGGAGGTGCACCCACGCTGCACCCAGTGTTTCCCGTAAGGAGGGACCTATGCCAAAATACGCTATCGTGACACGCGAGTTCAATTTTGAAGCCTCGCATCACCTGCCCAATCACCGGGGGAAGTGCCGACGTCCACATGGGCATTCCTATCGCCTGGAGGTCTCTCTGCGCGGACCCATCATCGAAGCATCTGGCGAGTCGAGCGATGGCATGGTGATGGATTTCGAGGATCTGAAAGAGATCGTCAACCACTGCATTATCGAGAGTCTATCTGACTCTGTGCCACGCGGACCCGAAGCCACACCAGTTGAGAAGGGCGGCATGGATCACAACGACCTCAACGCGCTCACGGGTATCCGCACTACCGCCGAGAACCTGGTCCACTGGATCTGGGACGCTCTGGTGAGCGGCGGCGTGCGCGAGGAGCTGCTCTACCGTGTGCGCCTGTGGGAGACCGCCAAGGGCTATGCCGAAATTACACGCGCTGAGCGCGGCCTGGAGTAGATTTTTATGAGCAATACCGTCAGTGAGAGCCTCGCGTCCACGCAAATTGAGCCTGACTTGCAGCCCTCCAAGCAGAAGAAGCTGTCCATCTCTGAAACGTTTGGACCTACTATCCAGGGTGAGGGGGCGTTGATTGGCAAACCGACTGTCTTCGTGCGTACAGGCGGCTGCGATTACCGCTGCCAGCGCTGCGATACCCTCTATGCCGTCCTGCCGGAACATCGCTCCGAGTGGCAACAGATGACGACACAGGAGGTCTTCGCCCAGGTACGCGAGCTCGCCCACAACAGGCCCATCCTGGTGACGCTCTCCGGCGGGAATCCCGCCATGCAGCCCCTGGAGGAACTGATTGACCTGGGGCATGCCGAGGGTTATACCTTCGCCATCGAGACCCAGGGCAGCATCGCCCAACCCTGGTTCGCCAAGCTGGACTACCTGACCCTCTCGCCCAAGGCTCCTGGGATGCAGAATCCCCAACCCACCAACTGGGAGCGCCTGGACCGCTGTATCGCCTATGCGCGCCAGGGTCACGAAGGCAAGCAGCCTGGTATCTGCCTCAAGATCGTTATCTTCGACGAAGAGGACTACCAGTATGCCAAACACGTGGCCGAGCGCTACCCCAATATTCCGCTCTACCTGCAAGCGGGCAATCATACACCGCCGCACCTGGCGAATGAGATCGACATCAACGGTATTCTCAGCCGCATGGACTGGCTGATCCAGCGCGTCGTCGAGGACCAATGGTACGAGGTCACGATCCTGCCGCAGTTGCACACCCTCCTCTGGGGCAACAAGCGCGGCGTGTAGGTATTATCAGTAGCCGCGTATGTAAGTAGCGGGCGCCCGCTACTTACATACGCGGCTACTGAGGGACAAGGTGTGTTTCGTTTAAAGTGAGGGATGCAAGAATGACAACACATATAAATAAAGAGCAGATGAATGGCCATGCCGCTCTCCATTCGCTACTTTCCAATGAACAGAAGAGGGTCGATTATCCCAGGCTGCTTGAGCTGGGGCGCGAGCTGCTGATCGCGATTGGAGAGGACCCGGACCGTGAGGGATTGCTGGACACACCAAGACGCTGGGCCGACTCCTGGCGCGAGTTTGTTGAGTATGACCCAGGTTCGACCGAGACCTGCTTCTCGTCCGCCTCGACCGATCAAATGGTCTGTGTCTCGGGCATGCGCGTCTTCTCGATGTGTGAGCACCACCTGATGCCCTTCTGGTGCGATGTTGCCATTGGCTATATCGCGTGTGACAAGGTGCTGGGACTCTCCAAATTCGCGCGCATCGCGCACCAGTTCGCCCACAAGCTCCAGCTGCAAGAGCGCATCGGTCATGAGATCGCCGACGAGATTACGCGCATCACAGGTTCGCCAGATGTGGCAGTGGTGCTGAAAGGCGAGCATATGTGTATGACAGCGCGTGGCATCCGCACACCTGGCGTGATGACCTCCTCGGTCATGCGCGGCGTCTTCCGCAGCGAGAGCGAGGCCCGCCTCGAATTCTTACGCCTGATTGAGTAAAATCTGAGAAGTTTCCCCAGACCCCAGCAGGCACGACGCTACTAAAGTACGCGTCTACATATACGCGTAATATATAGACGCGTACTTTAGTAGCGTCGTGCCCCTCTATACAAACAACCCGGTCCTATACCATGAAGTTTCAGCATAAATCAGCTATACTAGATGCTATCGATACATGTGTTTAAAAATGCTGAAGGAGGCTTGATTGTGAAGGGCAGCAAGGGCCTGCGCACACCACTCCCCATATTTATGGATGTGCCTCCGGGGCGGCGCTATGTACGCTCGTTTATCTTCTCACGGCGCGTCAATGCCCCATTCGCTCGCTTCCACCTGCTGGTACGCTTCCTGCTCGTGATCTGTATCTCGATTGTCCAGTTACGGGCGATTGATGTGGCCAGACCTGATCCGCTGGCTGCGGCGCTGTTGAGCCTGCTCTCGCTGGCGATGTTCCTGGGCAGTGGCATGCATAGCCGTGTGGCGCGCATCTATGTCCTGCTGACTATTCCCACGCTGATCAGCCTCTTCTCCACCTGGATCGTCTTTAACCCGGTTCCGGGACGTGTTACGCTGTTAGAGGCACCAGTGTATAGCGGGCATCTCGACCTGGGCATCTCGACCTGGTTCCTGCTCTGGTTGGGACTGACGCTGGGCTATTTTCTCTGGACACGCAAGGTCATATTAGGTCTGGTGCTGGCGGCCCTCTTCACCTTTATTGGCTCACACTTCCTGGCGCTACCCACCTGGACCTTCGCGCAGGTCCCTTTCTTCCATCCCCTGACGCTCCTGGTCAGCGATCACGGTCTGCTAATCGCGCTGACGAAGGTCCTCGGCTACTCAGGGCTGATCTTCTCAACCATCGCCCTCGTGGTCTCCAGCCGCGACGCGGAGCTGATTGGCGCCCTTCGCCAGTTGCGCGTCCCACAGCCCGTGATCTTCTTTATCAGTACCGTCTTTCGTGCGCTCGACCTGGCCCTGGTCGACTACCAGACTATCCACCAGGCACAACTAGCCCGCGCCATCAACGCACGCCCGCGCAGCTTCCTGCGCCAGCTCAGCGACCTGGCCAGCATCTCCGTCCCCCTGATCGCGGTCATGATCCGCCGCTCGGGTGAGATCGGTGATGCCCTCATGGCGCGCGGCTACCGCATCAACCAGGTCACCAACGATTTCTATGAGACCCAGCCCTGGAGTGTGATGGATTGGAGCGCCATCGTTCTCTGCCTGCTCCTGTTCTACCTCTCCTTCGGCACCCATTTCAACCTGACGGCCCTGCTCTGGCCAGCGATATTAGTGTGACACGATAATTTCTTGGTAGGGACCAGCTTTAGCGCGTCCAAAGGCCATTCATGGCAGTGCGGCGCAAGCCATTTTTTACAGGCGTCACACAACAACACCATCTGGAACGTTTTGGGGCCGCGCCTACAGGCGATGAATCGCCTTTGGACGCGGTAAACCGGGTCCCTACCATAGGGGAAACACTCCACTCGGCAAGAAGGGCGAGAAATGCTTGATTATGTCAATGGAAAGAGAGAAAGACACATGACGAGCGCGGTCTCCGTATCTGGCCTGTGGTGGCGCTATCCAGACTATGGTGAGGGCAAGCCCGGCGAGAAGGCGCTCCCCTGGACGTTGCGCGATATCGCGCTCCAGATTGAGCCGGGAGAGTGCTTCGGCATTACGGGACCCAGCGGCGCGGGGAAGACCACGTTCTGCCGTATGCTGATGGGCATCCTCCCCTATAGCGCGCGCCTGAGCGTTGAGCAGCTACGCTCACATTTTCGCGGTAGCCTTGAGCTACTCGGCGAGCCTATTACCTCGAAGACCGCCACCAGCCACAAGGTGGGCATGATCATGCAAGACCCCGAGAACCAGTTCCTGCGCATGAGCCTGCTGCATGAGCTGGGCATCGGCCTGCAACTGCAAGACATACCCAGGGAAGAGATACTCCAGCGCGCACATGAGGCCCTGGCATGGGTTGGCCTGGAGCGGCTCTGGCACGGCGCGTTTTATACCCATCCCGCCGACCTCTCGGGCGGGCAGAAACAGCGCGTAGCCATCGCCGCCTTCCTCGCCATGCGCCCCCAGATCTTGATCCTCGATGAGCCAACCAGCGACCTCGATCCCGTGGGCAAACGCGAGGTCATCGAAACCATCGCTCGTTTACGCCAAGACTATAAGATAACTGTAATCCTGGTAGAGCAGGACCCCGAGATTTTGAGCACCTTCTGCGACCGCATCGCTCTGCTCCATGGTGGGCGCATAGAGCTGGTCGCCCCACCGGGAGAGTTTTACGCGCGCCGGGATGTTCTGGAGTGTTACGGGGCCTCAGTTGGTGAGCTGACACGCATCTCCTGGGAGAGCAGTTGTACCTTCCAGGGTCGTCCCCCGCTCACGCTTGATGAGGCGGAAGAGGCCTTCGTCCCCCTCTTGACGCCCGGCGATGCCCATAGCTCTGCGCCTGGCGTGGTTGAGGAGGAGCCAGGAGAGCCAGTTGTCTGCGCTGAGCAAGTGGGGTATAGCTACGAGGATGGTACCATCGCGCTCAAAGGCATCGATCTGAGCTTGCGACGCGGCGAGATGCTGGCCCTGCTGGGTCCCAATGGGAGCGGAAAGACGACCTTCGCCAAGATCCTAGCGGGCATCTACCGCTCCAGTTCGGGGCGCGTGCAGGTCCTTGGGCAAGACCTGGCGAATAAACGTATGCGTAAACGTCTACCCTCCTATGTCGGCTATGTCTTCCAGAATCCTGATCACCAGCTCTTCTGTCGCAAAGTGAGCGATGAGATCGAATATGGCCTGAAGAACCTGGGACTCTCGGCTGAGGAGCGTAAGGCCAAAGTGCGCGAGACGTTAGAGGCCGTAGATCTCGTCGATTACGCTGACGAGGACCCACTCTTCCTGAGCAAGGGGCAGCGCCAGCGCCTGGCCGTCGCCGCCGTGCTCGCCATGGGGCCTGAGATCCTTATTGTCGACGAGCCAACCACGGGCCAGGATTACCACTCGATCAACAGCATCATGCAACTACTGCGCGCCCTCCAGCAGCAAGGAAAGACTATCCTGATCATCACGCACGATATGACACTAGTGGCGGAGCATTGCCAGCGCTTGGTCTCCTTCCGTGATGGGCAGGTCGTCTTTAGTGGCACCCCGCTCCAGCTTTTCAGCGAAGAGGAGGCCCTGCAAGTCACAGGTTTGCGCGCGCCAATCTCGGCCATGCTCTCCACCCGCCTGCAACAGCATGACCCACGCCTGCCCCACTTTATCACCGTCGAGCAAGCGGTCGCACTCTTGTCTACCCTAAAGGACACAGGGTATGCACCTACTTATGGCATGGATGGGTAAGTCCGCCCTGGCGTATCCACTCTTGCTCGCCATACGTGTTGAAGGTGGACAATCACGGCATTGAACATCTTTTACAGCAGAATATACTCGCGAGAAAGGATACAGAAGAGCATGGGATTACTGGAGCGAAAGGTCGCGCTTGTCACGGGCGCCGATAGCGGCATTGGGAGGGCCATCGCGCTCTTATTCGCCCGGGAGGGCGCCTCCGTCGTAGTTAACTATGCGCACAATGAGCAGAAGGCTAATGAAGTCAGGAGCATGATTGAGCAGCAGGGCGGAACCTGCTTTGTGCAACAGGCGGATATCTCACAGTACCAGCAGGCCCAGGGGCTGGCACAACGGGCCGTCGAGCAGTTTGGGCGCCTGGATATCCTGGTCAATAACGCAGGCATGGAAATTCACAGCCCCTTCCTGGACGTCACCGAAGAGCAATTTGACCGCGTCGTCGATACCAACCTCAAGGGAGCCTTCTTCTGCGCCCAGGCGGCGGCGCGCGAGATGGTCAAACAGAATATACGGGGCCAGATCATTAACATCTCATCAGTGCACGAGGATTTGCCCATGCCCGAGAACGTTCCCTACTGCTGCGCCAAGGGCGGGATGCGCATGATGATGCGCACCATCTGCTTGGAGCTAGCCAAGCACAACATTACTGTTAACAACATAGCACCAGGCGCCATAGATACCCCCATCGACGCCGACGTAAAGTCTGATCCCAACAAATACAAGGCCCTGATCGACGAGATTCCCCTGCATCGCATGGGCCAGCCCGAGGAGGTCGCACATCTCGCGCTCTACCTGGCCTCCGGCGCCGCCGAATATGTCACCGGCTCCACCTTCGTCATCGACGGCGGCCTCATGCGCAACACCGGCGCGCTGTAGCTAGATGTAGTGCAGTAGCCCGCTACTGGCGTACGCGGCTACTGCACTACGCCCATCTGCTTGAAATAATTTGCACGTGGAGTTATATAGGTTGTAGTGGGGGCTGGTGGCCTCATAATCAAATCATGCCGATTGTTGACGGCGTAACGCCACCAATCGTGGAGAAAGTCGTTAAGGTATAACCAGGGATCATCGCCCTGCTCAACATGCGCCACTACACCTTGCAAAACCAATTCAAAAGACGAGATGCGCTTGTTCTGCCCTCGCCACACACTATTTGACACTTCAACAAGTCAGGTGATCTAGTACCCGGAATTATTCGAAATCTGCCACCACGTCCAGCAGTATTATTTTTAGGTGGGAGACCTGGGTCGCTTTAGAAGCGAGTCCAGGTCTTTTGTTAAGGAGACAACATCCGCATGACTTTCCATTTTGAGCACAAGTTTGCGACAGAAGGATTCACATTTGACGATGTGCTAATTATCCCAGCGGCCTCGTCGGTAATGCCACGCGAAGCTTCGACAGTAACACGGCTAACCAGAAGCATTTCCATCAATATCCCCATTCTCAGTGCGGCTATGGACACTGTGACGGAGGCCTGTCTGGCCATCGCTCTGGCGCGTGAGGGGGGTATTGGTATTATTCATCGCAATCTCTCCATCGAGGATCAGGCCCAGGAAGTGGATAAGGTCAAACGCTCGGAGTCGGGTATGATTACCGACCCGATCACACTGGAGCCGCACCAACCTTTGAGTGAGGCTCAGGCGGTGATGAAACGTTTTCATATCTCTGGTATTCCGCTCACCGAGCACGGCAGACTGGTCGGCATCCTGACCAATCGCGATATGCGTTTCGAGGCTGATACGACCCGCCCCATCTCCGAATTGATGACCAGCGAGCGGCTGATTACAGTGCCAGTGGGAACGACTCTGGAGGCAGCGCGGGACAGCTTGCATCGCTATAAGATCGAGAAGCTGCCCGTTGTTGATGAACATGGCATGCTCAAGGGTTTGATCACTATGAAAGATATCCAGAAGAAGATCCTCTATCCCAACGCCTCCAAGGACGAACTAGGTCGCCTGCGGGTGGGTGCGGCCGTGGACACCGACGAGCGATGCGCTGCCCTGATTGAGAAGGGCGTGGATCTACTGGTTGTGGACACTTCGCATGGGCATTCGCAGATGGTCATAGAAACTGTCGCACACGTGAAGGACCGTTTTGGCAAACAGGTGCAGCTAATGGCTGGCAACGTCGTCACCGCCGAGGCCACCGAAGCCTTGATTCAGGCGGGAGTGGACGCGGTCAAGGTAGGGGTTGGTCCAGCTTCAATTTGTACCACTCGCGTGATTGTGGGCGTGGGCGTACCGCAGATCACCGCTATCTTCGAGTGCGCAAGCGTTGCACGTCAGTACGATATACCAGTCGTCAGCGACGGTGGTATCCAGTACTCTGGTGACATCGCCAAGGCTATCGCGGCGGGCGCGGATACAGTCATGTTAGGCAGTCTGCTGGCCGGGGTGGACGAGAGTCCTGGAGAGCTGATCATTTCTCAGGGCGAGCGTTTCAAGGATTATCGTGGTATGGGTTCAGTTGGGGCCATGAAGCAGTGTAGTTTCAGCAAGGACCGCTACTTCCAGGGCGATATCATCAATGAAGCGCGCCTGATCGCTGAAGGCATCGAAGGCCGCGTAGCTTATAAAGGCATGCTCGCTCCCCTGGTCTATCAGCTGGTTGGCGGTCTGCGCCAGGCGATGGGCTACGCGGGGTGCGCGACGATTCCTGAGATGCAGGAGAAAACGTGCTTTGTGCACATCACTAGCGCAGGCTTGCGCGAATCGCATCCACACGATGTACACATCGTAAAAGAGGCTCCTAACTATTCCGGTGTGAAAGGTTACTAACCGAACGTTTTGGAAATAGGGAGAAGCTGCCCACGAGGCAACTTCTCCCTACTGGTAATCCAGCACAGCCCAGATTGCCTCCTCACAGTGAGCGCGAATACGCGCCAGCAGGTCGGAATATTGAGTGTGATTCCTTTCATTACCGCTGGGCATATTTACCCCCGCCTGGCCAATGACATTGCGCGTTCGCGTAGCTGGCTGGCGCGTTTTTGGGCGGGCAGGCACAAATCATATAAGGGCAGGCCCGTCTTTGCCACGATAAGCGAGGGAAGAATCTCGGTCTGTCTATCCCTCTCCGAAGGAGCCATGCTAGAGCGAAGCCAGCTAATACCTTCAACGAGCCAGTTATTGTTTACCCAGCTATTACCACCATACGGGATGGCACCAATCCAGCAAATGATATTCTCGCCATCACAGACTTCGTAAGCCTCACGTTTAAAAAGGCTAGTCGTTCTGAGTTCCCTCCCCAACGCTGTACTACTAGTGAGCGCGAAGTAGCGTATATCCTGCCAATGCATTGTGATGGCCTTGCGATCATAATGTGCAGTGATGCCATCATCATCAATAGAGAGTGAGGGATACAAATAATATCTAGACAGCCGCTGTTTGATCCTACCAGCAAAATTCAAAGACAAGAGCGGTAAGAATACCCCAAAAGCAAATGTTGCCATGAGCAAATAGAAGGGCAAGGTCCAGAAGCCATAGATAATGGGAATATAACAGATAATCAAAGCAAAAACAGTGAGTAGGCTACCTATGATCAGCCTTGCAAGAGAGAAGAAATCCTCTGTTCGCTCAAGCCGGAGTGGGAGTGAAAATGTAGGCATTACGGAAGGCTGGTATAAAGCCAGCAAAGCAAGGTCTTTATTCAGTGCCGCCCGCCTTAAGCCATCTCTCTTTCGCTTCTCTTGTCTGTAACTGATAACAAAGAAAAGCGGTGGAGCTACCGTAAATACCATATACAACAAGATTAATCCAACGAAAGGCATCAAACTGAAAAACATCAGATTGTTGTATATTGGAGATAATGCAATGCTGAACAGCATTACCTCTACCCCAAACAGATAAGCAACCAGGCTCCACTGATATATTTCTTTCAGAGGATCATAACCACGCAGCATATGCTTTTACCTTTATAGGTCTAAAAACCACACATAAAAAGGTTCGACTTCGGCTATCCAGGTCAATTGCAGCGAACTCTATATGCCATCCCAACTCTCTTGGGTATAAGATACGCCAATCACAATGATGGCCTTACCATCTGACGACCAACCAAGCGCATCAGGAACAGGAGCGGTTCCGCGATTATACGAGCGCACAATTTGCCGCTGAAATGGATTCCAGATCTCGAAACTACTGCCAAAGGAAGTCCAAATATCCCCAAAATTTTCGGTACCAATTACAGCTAAGTACTTACTGTCTGGAGACCAGGCTATTCTCCCCAAATTACGCTCTGTCAGTAGATAGCTGGAAATAGTATTCCTGACTTGCATGATCTGCAATTGTCCACGACACAGAGCCGCGATATATGCGCCGTCAGGTGAATAGGCCAGGCAAGTGCCATAGGTCTCTGGCCGTCCTTGAAAGGTTATCTCCTGGCTCATTCGGAGTGACTGACGATCCCAGATCTGTACGCTCCAGCCACTTTGCTCAGGGGTGCCAAGCATGAAGGCAATTCTCTGGCTATCAGGAGACCAGGTCAATGCCTCTAGCGAAGAAGGCACATTTAGAACAAACAAGGGCTCTAATGGCTGAACAGTCATAAACAGGAGCTTATTTTCATCTTTGTAGTAGAGGGCTATCTGGGAGCCATCAGGCGACCAGCACACCATGTCAGTCACGCCATACTTTCCATTTGCATAGTTTGATATCTTCTGTTGGGCCTGGACATCCCATAGATCCAATGAAATGCGATTATCGGCCCGTTTTGCTTGATACAATAAATATTTGCTGTTGGGTGACCAGGCTGAAACGCCAACACGAACACCGGCAGGCAATGAGATCATACGCTGCTGTTGATAATTCCAGATATAGCCTCCGATATCCGGATCACTATACTTTTCACCAACCTTTTCCATAGCCATAAGATTCAGGTCGGACGAGAGACTATCATGGACAAAATGAGAGAGCGGGGGAGCGCCTTTCGCGCTAAAAGTGATCCATAAGTTCCGGGCTAAATACATTAGCGCCGGGCTGCCCAGGCCCAGGATGACGCCGCTACCCAAAATAGCTGTGAGGAATTTGCGCCGGGTCGATAGGCGCACGATTTTTACGTGTGGTTCGTCTGCCTCTGTGTGTAACTCTTCCATAAGAGGGGGATCTCCTTGCCTTGCGCGCTGGCCTTATAGGCTCTGGCGCTTGCTTTCTAGCAATTATAGACGCAAGGATGAGTCTATTGTCAAATATGAGGGGACAGCGCGTACGGCCCGTACGCGCCGGATCATGAATTTAGCCTTCTTGTGTGGCGACGATGCGTTCGATGACGTTGCTGGTGCTGGCGCTGCCAACGAGGGGGAGGATGACGAGGTGGCAGCCTGCTTCCTGGATGGCCGCTGCTTCTGGAATGGCCTCATCACTGTAGTCGCCGCCCTTGACGTAGATATCGGGGCGCAGCGCGCTAATAATCGAGCTGGAGGTGTCTTCGTCGAAGAGCAGGGTGTAGTTGACGGGGTCGAGCGCCGCGACGAGGGCCAGGCGATCCTGCTCGCTGTGGATGGGCCGGCCTGGACCCTTCAGGCTGCGTGTGCTGCGATCACTGTTGATGGCCACGACCAGGACATCGCCCAGTTGCCGCGCCTGGCGCAGGAAATGAATGTGTCCTGCGTGCAAGATGTCGAAGACGCCATTGGTGAAGACGATGGTTTTTCCACGCAGGCGTTCGATCTCCAGCGTGGCGCGAAGCCTCTCAAGCTCGTCTTCCTGGGTTTGCAGGACCGCCGTGAAGGTGCGTAAGCTCGCCCGTTGCAGCAGTTCCTGTTGTGAGACAAAGGCCGTTCTGGGTTTGGTAACAGCGATGCCCGCATTATCAAGTCCGATCTGGGCAGACTCTTCGATGCTTCCCCCAGCAGCCAGGGCTAGTGAGAAGGCGGCAGCAAAGGAATCTCCGGCGCCGACATCCTGGGCATTTTCGACCGGGCGGGTCGGCACATGCAGGCCAGAGGCGGCGGCGCGCTGGCGCAGGTAGACGCCATGTTCCGCCAGGGTGATGGCGACATAGTCAACATGCAGGACCTTATGAAGCTGCTGCGCTAGCTCCTCCCAATCCTCGGCGGGTGTCTCTCCACCTAGTTCGACGAGGCGCTGCGCTTCGGCATGATTGGGGGTAACAACCGTAGCTGGGAGATGCTGGAAACGCTGCAAGGCCTGGGAGTCGATCAAGATGGGCTTGGGATTACGATTGGCAAGGGCTGTGAGTTGTTCGATGACCGGCTGCGATACAATGCCATAATGGTAATCTGAGATCACGACCACGTCAGAGTTAGCGTAGAGTTCTTCAATATGTTGGTGCAAACGGGTGCGCAGAGCCTCATTCGTGGGACGAACGGTCACGCCCTGGCGCGCGCCATCATCGAGGCGAATGACATACTGACCTTCGGCAAGGATACGCATTTTATGGGGAGTCAATGGCGTGTCGTCTTCCAGCAACCATTGCGTGTCGATGCCCATATCCTCCAGTTCGCCACGCAAGAGAGACCCGGCGTAATCGTTACCGATCACACTGAGAAAGGAGACGTGGGCATTCAAGGCCTTGAGGTTGGCGGCGACATTGGCGGCGCCGCCGGGGGCATGCTGTTCTCTCGTCTTCCACAGGAGCGGAACTGGTCCCTCGCGACAGAGCCGCGAGGCCTCTCCCTCCAGATAGGTATCCAGGAGCGCATCGCCTATAAGAAAGACGCGCTTCTGCGGAAACTGCCGCACAAGGTCTATTGCTCTCTGACTCATACTGGTCCTTTATTCTAAAGATGGTTTATCTTTTTATTGATACTCTTATAGACTACTTATATCGTACGGCCTATCTCATCGTCAAAAATATGGCTGCGAGATACGCAAAAGTCACACCTGCCTGATCCCTTCGCGCCTACGGCGCTCTTAGAGTAAGATAATGGGCGATGGTTTTCTTGCGCGTTGCGCAAGAAAACCATCGCCCATTATCTTACTCTGTTTTGAGAGGTACGCTCTCAGTAGCCGTGAAGCCAGTAGCAAGCCTCAGCGCGCGAAAACCATCGCCCATTACCTTACCCTGTTTTGGGCTGAGGCTTCTTTTCTGCGTAGGGAGCGGGCAAAGATGGCGCGGACCTTGGGAGGGAAATGCTCAAGTTCGGCGGCGCGGCGCAGGGCCACGAGGTCGCTCTTATCGCCGATGACCGCGGCGACTTCGGCGATGGTCATGCTGGTCTCGTCGCGCTTGAGCAGTTCGACGGGATCGCCCGCTGCGACGTCGCCCTCTTCAAGCACAGCCAGGTAGAAGCCAACGAGGCCGCTATCTTGAAAGGGCTTGATAAAGCGCTTCTGCTGGAGGCGCGCCTCCAGCTTATAGCAGGGTGTGCGCGGCTGTGTGACCTGGAAGCTTGCATTGCCTATACGAAATATATCGCCGATGCGTACCTCGCGCTCGTTGAGGCCTGTGAGAGTCAGATTCTCGCCAAAAGAACCCCAGGGCAGTTCATCACGGTTCAGTTCTCGCTGCCAGTAGGGATAGTTGTCGGCGGAATAAGCGTAGACGGCTTTATCAAACCCGCCGTGGTTCTTCAGGTCAGTCTGGCGGTCACCGTCAAGGTTCTCCTTGCGCACACGTACACGCCCTTCTACCGGCTGCTTATAGATGGCGGTCTGGAATTCTTTGCCTTCCCAGTTGACCGTTCGCGGCAACCCCACATTGACCGAAATAACCCGCATAGTTGGCATATGTGTATTTCCCTCTTCCTAATTTTCGCGGCATTCTCTATTGTTGCTAATAATATATCTTATACTATTCATGATATACTCTTCAATTTCTAGGCAAAGTAAACGTTCCTTCTGTTCTTGGCTTCTACTGAATTGGAGCAACTCCATATTTAGGTTCTTGGGGGACTAGACAAGCACCTGTGATTCGGAAAGTCGCACAGCCAGGAAGGGGATCACAAGATCAGGCCAAGTTCGCGTGCTCGGGCTACGGCCTGAAGACGATTGTTGACTCCTAGCTTTATAAAGATATTGCTCACATGTCGTTTTGCTGTATTCGTCGCGATAACCAGATCCTTGGCAATCTCTTGATTTGATTTTCCCTTCACCATCAATTGAAGCACCTCTATTTCACGCATACTTAACGTTTCAGTCAATGGTTGCATGATTTTGTGCTCTGCATACTGACCTGAAGAAATTCCAATAACTGATACTGTACCTGGTTCCTGACTTCCAGTGGAAAGCGTCTCTTTTCCTCTTTTGAAAGCTACAAGGACCGTGTCTAAGTAATGAGGAGGCCTCTGCTCGATATCCTTGAGTCTGCTGAGCAAGAGTTGCATTGGTGCTCCCTCATCGACAAAGATGCGAATATAGCCTTCAGGCTCAGCGATACGTACAGCTTGTGCGAGTATAGAGAGCGCTTGGATCTCTTCTTGTTGCATGTGATAGGCTAGCGCTTGCAGAATCAGCATCTCGAGGACATTTCCCCAACGCTCCATCTCTTGAGCATGTGGTAACAGGAAACTAAGGACCCCGAGGGCTTCAGAGGGTTGATGTTGTGCCAGCAGAACACGTGCTTGAGCAACGCCCTCTCGTTCACAGGCAAAAAGCGAGCGTGGCCTCTCGCGCCACTCTAATTCTTGTACCCAATGGCTAGCGCGTTCTAATTCTCCATGCGCGATCCAGAGCCGAACTTGTTCAACCGCGAGTATCCAGGCAAGTTGATTAGTACTATCGGCCTGTAAAGGACTTTTCCTCCTTTGCTGAAAGACATTGTCAGCCGCATCTAATTCGTTACGTGACAGATACAAGCGTACCAACTGTAGGTAGCCCGTACTCAATAGAATCAGTAATTCAATCTGTTCTTCTGAAGGCATGCCCTCAGGCGTCAACGCAAGGGCTTCATCAAGCCGATTCCACTCTCTCAATATCTCAGCATGGCACATATTTGCCCAGGCTACAGCTGAGCAGGAGAAATTACCAGGCGCACTCCCAAGTTGATATGTCTGTTGTAAGAGGTTGTGTGCCTCTTGAAGCCGACCACGCAAGAGAAGATAGTAAGCCGCGATGCTCAGATGACAGATCGCCCCTGGAATGTCACCTACTTCTTGAGCAAAACTGGAGGCCTTGAGCGCACAGCAGGTTGCATCCACTGCTCGGCCTTGCGCAAAATAAGCCAGGGATTGAGCCAGGAAGATGGTCGCACGAGCATTATTATCCTCTTCAGGAAGATAGGTCAATGCCTGAGAACAGAGATCTAACGTTACCGTATCCGCACCTCGATAACTGGTAATGATTGCTTCAAGAGCGGTAACTTCTCCACGCAATTTCTCGTGTGACGCATTTTGAGAGAGAACATCGCCACTCACATCCTTATATGCTGGAGAGTGGACGGCTATAGCCTCTTGAGTTGCCTGGAGCCAGGGGATAGCTTCTTCGGGCGAGGTTGTAAGGAAGAGGATCATCGCATAAGCCAAGCCCAGATACGGGTGTATGCGTATAACCTCCTGTGGGAGTTGCTGAAGCCATTGCCACAGAATTGGGAGTTCGCAGCGCTTCCAGAGAAGCCTCTGGATAATAGGTTCGAGCAAAGCAGCAGTTTCATACCATGCATGTGCTTTCAATGCATGGTTTATCGCCTCATTGATTGCCCCTTCTCTGGCATACCAGCGGCTTGCTTTCAGATGCAGGGCGTGAATTTGTGCTACATCACTCTGTTCGAGTCGATAACGTAAGGTTTTCGCAAAGAGCGATTGATAGCGATACCAGCATCTGTTTTCATCCAAAGCCACAATAAACAGGTTATTTCGCTCCAGAAACTCAAGCATCTCTTGACTATTGGACGACTCGGTAACGGCATCACACAAGGGGGCACTAAGGCGCTCAAGAAGAGAGGTTTGTAGCAGAAAGGCCTGCACCTCTTCAGACTGCTGGCTCAACACTTCCTCCATCAGGTAGTCAAAGACATAGCGGTGACTCCCATGAAGAGTCTTGAGTGCCTCATGGGGATAAGGTTGTTTTTTGAGCCAGAGGCCCATCAATTGCAAGCCAACAAGCCAACCTTCTGTGGAGGCCACGCTTTGGACATCCAGGTCTTGAGGGGGAGAGAGATCCATGACTTCGTTGAGAAAACGCGTCATCTCTTCGGGTGTACAGCGTAGTTGTTCGGTGCGTAGTTCTAAGAGTTGACCTCCAGCACGCAGACGAGCAAGAGGAAGTGGTGGATCAACACGTGTAGCCAGAAGAATATGCAGGTGTGCTGGCAGATGTTCTAGAAGAAATGTCAACGAGTCGTGGATTTCTGGATCTGTAATTGCCTGATAATTATCCAGAAACAACACCCAGGTCGCGTTACTTGTTGCAAGGACATTAATGAAGGTCGTAAGCACATACTCAATACGCGGCTTCTGTGGCGCCATGACCGCATCTAATGCCTCTGTAGCGATACCTTCCTGACATTTATTGAAAGCGGCAAGGACATATCGCCAAAAGGAGAGGAGATAATTGTCACCTTTATCAAGCGTTACCCAGGCCGTAAACACCGACTTCTGCGAAAGTGCTTTCTGCCATTGTGCAAGTAGCGTTGTTTTGCCGAAACCAGCTGGCGCTGAGACAAGAAGTAGTTGCCGCTGCAATCCTTGATTGAGCAGAGTGGTCAGCCGAGGGCGAGTCATCAAGGCATGTGGTGAAATGGGAATGGCAAACTTGGTCTCCAACAACGGATCGTGTATAAACATATACGCCCTCCAACATCTACAACTACTTCCTTTCGTTTCTTCTTTATGCTGCCCAGTAAACACAAAGTATGACTATCACGAATATATGGTAGCATAGTTTCTTGCTTTTTGATGCAAAGGGTGTCTCAACTATTGACAAGAAAAATTCCCAGAAAAATGGTACCAATTCCCAGCCATTGCCGCCAGAAGAGTTGTTCATGCAAGACAAACCAGGCCAGCAGGACTGTGACAGCGCTAAAGAGGGAGCCAAGCACGCTCACCAGGGAAACTTGAGCCAGCGTAAACCCGAGCGCATTAGCGACAAAGGCACCCGTGTCAAGAAGACCTATACCAATGAGATATTTCCAGACAGGGCGGGGCGGCAGCTCAAGAGATTGCTCAAGCGGACGTGCTCCCAACATGAGCAGGACTGGTGCCACCAAGCGGAGCAGCCAGATTGGCGTGATCCCACCCAGCGTTGATGTAATATGAAAACCTAAGATCCAGAAGGTGAGGCCCAGACCGATGGCTGCACCTATGGCCCAGCCAATGCCGCGTGCTCGCGTCTTAGACTTCTCTGTTCCTAAAGCTTGCGGAATGACTGCGAGTAGTACTCCCACAAGAGCAAGACTTATACCCAATACATGAAGCCAGGAAAGTTGCTCACCACTCACAAACGCGAGCAGCGTCGTAAGAGCTGCGTAACTGGCTGCGATAGGAGAAACCAGGGCAAGCTTGCCAATTTCAAAGGCTCGGTAAAGCGCCAGTGTGCTTCCAGTATAAAGGAAGGCCGCCAAGCCCATCCAGATCCAGACGTCACCCGTCAAGCGAGAGAGAGATTGTAGAGACCCGGTTGCAACCATGACGACACTCAAACCAGCCAGGCCAATGAACTGAATGAAAAAGAGCGTGCGATAACTCCCAATAGAACGCGTAGCATACCGTGCAAGAAAATCGGCGCTTCCCCAACCAATCGCGGCAAGTAATCCTAAAATGCCTCCCATAGATGCTTGTTTGCTCCTTACAGCCAGTCTGTTTTTCGTTGTAAATCTTCAAACATACTTTGCCAATATAGACTGTGTATTGAAGACATTTAACTTCTCAAAGAGAGAGCGAAATTGTTGCTCAAGTGCTTTCCTGATAGGCTGCTTTTCTTCTTTAGAGAGGTGCCACATTTGCTCCTTAAAAGGTCCAAAGGCCTTTTTACGTGTCTTATAGATGAACTGCTGCTTGTTCCATCCCTCTTCCCACTCCCCCTGGCATTTATGCTCAGCCCACTGATACATGCGTGTGCGCAATTCCTCTGGCAAGCTGGCGTAGAGCGTATTCTGAAAGCCAGTCGCCAGGTGAATCTCAAGCGTTTGATGCCTGGGAAACTGGTCAAAGAGTTCATCAGGAAGTGTTGACGCACCGTGTTGTACTACTCCACCGATGTGATATTTCTCACGCGCGACCTGCCCAGTCCGTTCGAGAACTGAGAAGTCGAGTTTCACTTCGGCCATCCTCCCATCAGGCAGAGGTACGCCGCCATGACTGGTCCCCGTTTGGACGCTAATCTTACTGATACCAGGAAGTTGTGTTCCTATGGCTTGAGTATAGCCATGCATAAAAGCATCTAAATCCTCTGGTGTGCTATTTTTCCCTCCAATATGACCTATCTCTGCGCCAACTGAGACTGTCTCCTGTATGTGCAGTGAGCGAATATATGCGGTTAAGGCTGCTGTGACACGATAGTTCTCTTTCTGCTGCTCTTCTAGCTGCATCTTGCTGAGGTCAACTAGCGTCGAGGCATCAATATCGATGTTTCTAAAGCCTGCCTCAAGCTCTTCTTGAATAAGTGCTTTCACGGCCTGTAGCTCTCTTAGAGCATCCTTTTTGTAGTGACTGGCGTTCAATTGGACATGATCGCCTTGTAAGAAAACCGGCCCTCTGTATCCTTCCTTTATCGCTGCCGCCAGGATCACACTCGCATATTCGTCCGGGCGCTGACCGGTATAACCAATTTCAGAACGGGCGATCTCAAAGATCAGTGGACCAATAGCGTGCGACATCATAGGTCATGGCGCGAAGGTTGATTGCGGGAACCGTAGCGCTTGTGAGAACCTCTCCACTACCAATCGCTAGGTAGTAGGAGTGAAGAGAGGCGGAATAAATGCCCTGGTTTTCCGCGATCTGTCGAACGGCTGCACGCGCCCTGGTTTTGAGATCTGAATCGCTCGCAAAGACGGCTGTGAAGATGAGATCATCTATGCCTGTGTTTCGCAGAGCCTGCTCATCTGTAACATGCAAAGTATTGGCGCGACTATACGTAAACCGCGAGAGAGCGGCTTGTAATTCCTCAATTGATTGGTACATCCTCTATTCCTCCTCATTTTGAACAATTGCTTGAGCATAGGAGCAATGCTCCTATGCTTGAAGCTGTGTACCATATGTGTCAGAAATCGAAGGAGAAAGATCAGTCTATACTGGTTTGCCTCCTTTTTTACAACCAGTAGTATAGGACGTGCCTCGCGACGTGTCATGGCCTAAAATGTGTATCTCCTATGATTAAAAAGATGTAACCCTGTTTCTCTCATCTTCCTCCATACCAACATCCAGCACCATTTACAATGAAGCTTCGCGTACTACTTACTTTAGGTCAATAATTAATTTGATCAAAGAGCAGATTACACCTCATATGTTACTTATTTTTGGCCATGACAACGACAAGCGAGGAACCTATACTAGCGGTCAAAGATCAGTGCTCCTTAGGTAAGAGAGAGAAGGACAGTTTTCATAACTGTATTAGTTTAGAAGCTATCCTTACGACTCTCTTCTTTTATCAGGACATGATCAAACCTGACATGTTTTCTTCGCTGTGACACTACCAGTCAATTTTGAGGCGAGGAACACTATTACACTTATTCTTCTATAAAGGGATACATGGTATGGCAACAATGGGAACGACACGAACACGAGAACGGTTTAGCTTGAGCGAAATGTTCGCAGCTCTGGGGCTTGCGCTAGGGCCTGTCGTCGCACTCGGCTTTTCTCGCTTTGCCTATTCTCTCTTGCTCCCGCCCATGCGCGAACAACTGCACTGGAATTTTGCCCAGGCAGGTGGGCTCAATACCTCAAACGCGATAGGCTATATTATCGGAACCTTAATCACTGCCTGGGTTGCACAACGCCTTGGGAACCGCCTGACTTTCCTAGGAAGTATGGCCATCAGCGCTCTTATCCTCCTTCTGAGTGGTGCGACAAGCACGTACACAATGTTGCTCGTGTTGCGTTTCATTGGAGGCATAAGCACAGCGATCACTTTTGTACTTGGTTCCGCCCTAGCGGCTCGCATACGCCCAACATTGATGCCAGTCTATTTTACTGGCCCAGGACTTGGGATTATCATTTCTGGCATCGTCGTGCCTACCGCACTCACCAGTGGTTCGGGTGGATGGCGTCTTGGTTGGATCATTTTGGGGGTTGCCGCGCTAGTTGCTCTAATCCCCACCTGGCTCGCCTATAGAACCCTTCCAAAGCAAAACACGCAGGGGAGCGCCATGTTAAGGCTAGGCGATTTCCGTAAGCTGAGTCCGACCTTCTTTGGATACCTGCTCTTTGGTGCTGGGTACGTGACGTACATGACATTTGTAATTGCTTTGCTGCATGCACAGGGTGCCACCCCCTGGATGTCTGCTCTCTTCTTTATCATTCTGGGAATTGCTTCTGCCCTATCAACTCTGGGATGGGGACCAATCCTTGCCCGGTGTAAAGGCGGTTGGGGGCCTGCAATCGTGTCTGCAATCGTCCTCACCGGGACACTTCCGGTGCTTCTCTATCCTGGCTTCCCTTCAGCATTAGTCTCAGCTATCATCTTTGGTGGCAGTTTCATGGCTGGACCAACCGCCGTTACAGGGTTGTGCCGTCGCCATCTTCATTCCAGTTTCTGGACGGCTGGGATTGCGATTATGACAGCCGGTTTTGCCGTCGGTCAAGCAATAGGTCCTGTCCTCTCAGGATGGCTCTCTGATTACACAGGAAATATCTCTGCTGGCGTCTGGCTAGCACCCATCCTGTTATTACTGGCTCTCGTGATCGCGGTATTTCAGCAAGAACATCGTCTTTTGGAGGAACATAAGCATGACAATAATACAGGTCATAAAGACCATAGTACGACCCGTTCATCTTAAGTGATACTGGCTGCTCTACTTGTCTCCAAGAGATGCTTTCAGGCCAAAACGCGCCAGCATTTTCTTTAAATTGAGTGGTTCGGCGTGTATATTATTCAGCGAGAGCATTCCCGCTCTGCAAAGGTCCTGTAGAAGCAAGTTTGCTGTATGCAAGAGAAGCGGCGCACCTAGCAATCAAATGGTGCGTCCGCTCCTTCCTTCTCTCGTCTTTGCGATGTCTCGGTATGATTGTATCCTCATGTAGCAGGTCCGGAACATCCTTACTCTTTTTTTACCTTGCTAGAAGCGGGGCGTTCTGGTATACTTAGCTTATTGGATGACGTTTTTGCTAGACTGAAAGGAGGTGCCATTTATGAGCCATCTGAGCCGTTCCTTTAGGCTTTCAATGGGGCTCTGCACCTCAGGTGTCAGGAATATTTGCTGCTGATAGGCAAGCGTTACATCCTCTCTTCCGGTGCATTGCCTCCTCTTGTTCCCCCATCTTTAGATATTGGGATGTTGGATATTGCTTGCAGGGCTATGTATGCCTTGCGTATGTTCCCATTTCATTCAAACAATGCAAGGAAGAAAAATAACCATGAGCAAACAGGCTTTTAAACCCATTTTACTCGATCTCCTACGCCAGGCACAGGCTGAGCAGAATGCCTTTTTTCAGGGACTGCCTTCCGCCGAGCTGGCTGCTATTGGCGAGCCTGACCGCTGGTCTGCTAAAGACCATGTGGCTCATCTGTCATTCTGGCGCCAGCGACTCGTGCTCAAGTTGCAGGCCCAGTTACGCCAGGAGCCACAGCCGGAGGAGATTGGGCATTTTGAGCAGATTAATCCCGTCGTCTTCGAGAAGAACCGCTATCACTCCTGGTCAGATATTCTCGCTGAATCCGACCAGGTATACGCCGATCTCATCGCTTTGACCGAGCAGTTCTCAGAAGAGGATTTGACGGCCTTCAAGCGCTTCGACTGGGTGCAAGAAGGTATGCCACTCTACCTCTCCTTTATGGGAAATTGTTACGAGCATACCCAGATTCACCTGGGATATTATCTCCTCGACCGGCACGATGTTGCAGGCGCGCTACACACATATGAGGCCTGGGCAGGCAGGGTCGTAGAGGGCGAGGTACCCGACACCTTGAAGGGCTATATGCTCTATAACCTGGCCTGCTTCTACGCTACACATGACCAGCTAGAGAAAGCCAAACCTACGCTGCAACAGGCCTTCGAACTCTATCCTGAAAGCAGAGAATTTGCTCCCACTGACCCCGACCTGGTCGAGCTACACTAATAGGCGCTCGCTTTGTTGGACGAGGGGAACGAGGTCGCAGGCACGAGCCTCGTGGAGAGCCTGGTGCAAGTGTTCGCGGGCATCAGGCTGCTCCAGGAGGAGTTCAGCGTGGGCGTGGGCCAGGTGAGCACGCACACGGGTCTCGGCTTCGAGACCTTCGAGGGCGAGGGCGCGCTTCAGGTTATGCAGGGCGTGTGTGAGCAAGCGACGGCGAATGGTGGGTAGGGTCTCCATACCCAGGGCTTCTGCGATGCGGTAATTTCCCAGGCTGACAAGGGCACGCCCCAGGCTGGGGTTGTTGCGGATAACACGGGCAGTTCTGACGGCTTGTACGATGCAGTTCGCAGCCTCCGCAAGTTTGTCCTCTTCAAGGAGGACGGCGGCCAGGCGGCTATTCCATTGGCTGATATAGACCTTGTCTTTATGGCTATGAGCATAGGCCAGGCTGCGGCGATACCAGTTCTCGGCCTCGTCCAGCTCGTTTTTCATAGCATACAATTCGCCATAGTTGCTACATATGACGCCGATAAGGGGATCGTCATCGACGCTCTGGGCCAGGTTGAGAGAGTGGCGTAGCCTGGCCTGGGCATCCTCAAAGTCGCCCTTCTTGATCTGCACATAGCTCAGGTCGCAGCAAACGTGCGCGATCAAGCGCTTATGCTCGGCTTGCTCAAAGATGATGAGGGCGGTCTCCAGGTGCTCCAGGGCGTCTTCGGCGTGTCCCTCGGCGTCGGAGAGTGATCCTAGGAGGCGGTGGGTATTCCCCAGGTCGACGGGATCACCAGCCAGGGCACGCTCCAGGCGCGTGGCCTGAATAATGGGACCCACCAGGTGCATGGTCTGCTGACTATCGAAGAAGTCCAGCGATTCGCGCGCGGCCTGGCGACCCTCGCGATAGCGTCCCTCCATGCGATAGATGCTACCTTGCTGGTAACGCAGGCGCGCCCAGGCGGGTCCACTGGTAATGCCAGCCTCCCTCAAGACACGCTCGCCACGCTCACAGCAGGTGCGAGCCATACTGGTATCGCTGGCATTACGCCAGCAGCGACCAACCTCGCCCCAGAGCAGGGCCTGTTTCTGGGCCTCGAAGGGCGCCAGGGGCTGCTCTGAGTCGCGCATTTGTAAGACACGCTCATAGAGCGCGCGAGCCTCACTGAAGTGCCCGCGAATCATGGTACACTCCGCCAGGCGCTCAAGGAGGCTAAGGCGCAGGTTATGCTGCTCCTCTGCTTCAGGTATAACAGCCGAGTTGTCACGTCTGACGAAGGGACGCTCCGGCGCATCGAGTTGCTCCAGGGCTAGCCTATAGTGGCGCTCGGCCTCGGCATAGGCTGGCAGGGCATAGGCATGCTCGGCGGCAAGTTGCGCGTAGTAGACAATACGTTCCGCTGGTGCGCCTGCGGCGACAAGGTGGCGCACAATGGTCGCGGCAGCCTCTTCTTCATGCCCCTCATACATCTCCTGCAAGACGTTGGCGGCCCGCTGGTGCAGGCGGGCGCGACGAGCGGCGGAGACATGATCATACAGATGATTGACCAGCAGGGGATGCCAGAAGTGATAGATAGCGCGTACCCCCACACGCTCCTCGCTCAATACGCCAGATTCCAGGGCCTCTTCCAGATACTCGATCACGGTATCCTCATTGACCGGGCTAGAGGAGGCAGATTCCATGGCATAGAGTGTAGTAAACTCGAACGATCCTCCCAGCACGGCAGCGCTCCCCAACAACTGTCGGCAGGCGTGACTTAATGTGCGAACACGATGCTCAAGCGCCGCGGTGATGGACGAGGGCAGGGTAGGAGGCGTCGAGTGCGCCAGCTCTTCCGCGAAATAGGGGTTGCCTGCGGCCTGCGATTGAATGCGCTGGACCATGTCTTCCGGCAGGTGCGACACCAGGCGCGCGATCTCCTCGCTGCTCAACGGCTCGATCTGGAGGGTACGCACCGAGTGCTCACGCTGCATATGGTTGATCAGGTTGCGCAAAGGGTGCGTCTCCGGCAACTCGGTCTCGCGACAGGTGGCAACGAAGAGCAGGGGGCGGCCCGCAGCATGGCGCGCGAGATAGCCCAGCAGATCACCGCTACTAGCATCTGCCCACTGGATATCGTCAAGTACGACGAGCAGGGGCGCGGCCTCGCTGGCGGCAAAGAGGAGATCACGTACGGCCTCGTGCAGGCGTAACTGCTCCTGCTCAGGCGAGAGGAAGGGCATAAGGGTGCCACGCGGATTAGGTACCAGCGAGGCTAGCTCAGGCAGGAGGGTTACCAGCGGCTGGAGTTGCAGCGAAGTGGTAGGTACCGCCTCTGAGGCGAGCGGCGTCTCGCGAGGCGCACGCCGTGGGCGGCCCCGGGTGGAGCGCGAGAAGTTCTTCTGCTCATGGGTCACCACCTGTGTGCGCTCCTGGAGAGCGAGGCGCGAACTTTGCGTACCCGGCGCCGCGAGTGAGGATGAACCCGCTAACTGCGCATGAGTACCAAAGGAGGCGAATATATCCGAGAAGAGCTTGGCCTCGGCGATGGTTTTGCGGAGCGCATCGGTCCAGATGTGGTAAGGAATACCACTCTCTTGATGGTAGACACGGCTCCAGGCGATATTCCAGCCATGCAGGCGCGCCTGGCGCGCCATCTCTTCCGCCAGGCGCGTCTTGCCAATACCTGTCACCCCCATTAAAAAGACACATTGCGGACGACGCTGCGTATCCAGTGGCAGGCCCGTGGCCTGGCGCTGTGAGTGATATGCCTGGCGCCCCTGCTGCTCCACCTCGTCGAGTAAGCCATACAGCGTCTCTAGCTCGCTGGTACGCCCTACGAGGGGACTCTGGCGCGGGCGACCAATCTGGACTGGGAGCCCGCTACTGGCGTACGCGGCTACTGGGGGTGCGGGAGGTGCGGGGGCCGTGGGAGCGGCCTGAGGCTCTTGGGGAGTGGCGTGTGTAGAGGCGAAGACAGGTTGTGGCTCACGTCCATTGCGTACGGCGTCATAGAGTTCGCGAGTTTCGGGTGAGGGCCTGCGCCCCTGTTCCTGGAGCAGCGCCCCCTCCAGGCGCTTATAAGCACGCAGTGCATCACCACGCCAGTTAAGACGCGCCATCAGATAGATCGAGCGCTGCACCGCCTGCTCATTGAGGGAGTCGACCGCCAGCACACGATCCAACATCTTGAGGGCACCCAGCGAATCCTGACGAGCTATGGCGAGATCAGTCAGCTCAAGTAGAAGCGAGAGCCAGGCTCGACGCAGGCGTAGGCGACGTTCTAGCAGCCAGGAGGCCTGGCGTTCCTCAGGTAGGAGGTCGCCGCCGTAGAGCGTGGCGGCCTGTACCAGTAATTGCTCACGCTCTGATCCTGGCTCGCTAGTAACTGAGTTTGTCAGTACGCCTGCTAGTTGCTCAAAGCCATCGGCATCTACCCAGATCTGGGCCTGTCCCGCCAGGATAACCTCGTCTTCGGTGATCCGTACTAGAGGCTGCTGCACATGTGCCTGGCGGGCCGTCGCCTTCCCGCCTTTCATGGAGAGGGGAGTCGCCAGCTCTTGCTCCAGGTGGGCCAGCGTCTTATCCAGCAGCGACCAGGCCTCGACCCCGGCGGTGGGCCAGAGATCGCGCACGATATCCTGTTTACTAGCACAACGTCCGGGCTGGCAGAGCAGGTACCCGAAGAGCGTGCGGAGCGCCCCCTGTCGCCATTCGTTCTCGGTCACGGGAGCCCATTGGCGTTGTGCGCGACGCTCCAGGCGTAGCTGCCCCAGCAAATGGGCACGGAAGAAGGCCGAGCCACTCTCCAGGGCTGCGGCGCTCGTCACGCGTGGCGACAATTTATCCGGTTGCATACCAGCCAGCTCCTCCTGTGTAGCCTTCACCTCGGGGGGAAGCTCCTTGCCGATATATGTACGCGTTGTGTGGCCATTCTCAGTCTTGTAGGCATACCAGTAAGGGCCGTGGCCGATCCCTTCGCGGCAGCGGCTACACGTTGGCTTACCACAGTAGCTCACCTGCTGGTGATAGGTTATTTTCGTACTCAAGGCTCCCTCCTTACCGAATCGCCGCCAGATCTAAGATAAATAGCTCATTGCCGCCAGGCTAGGAGACAAGGAACCATGGGGGATAAGGGCAGTCAAATGTAGTAATATAAAGAAAAGCGTACTATCTTCCATTATAGCGTCTCAAATGCTAAATTTCAGCACTCTACCTGATAAAAATACCACATATTTCCTAATTCTTCTATTTTTTAGCCACCCAAATATAAGACGTACGAAAACTTGTATATTCTAATGTATTCTAAAAGGTGCCAGGAACCGCGTATGCGGTTCCTGGCACCTTTTAGAATACATTAGAATATAGGTTGTACAGTTAATTAAGCTAATGGAACGACTGCAGTCACGTCCATTTCCAGGAGAAAGTCAGGGTTCGCTAGCCCCACAACATAGAGCATTGTGATGACAGGTGGATTGGGGCGAGAACCCCAGAATTGCTGAAAGGCTGCAAATCCTTCACGCAACGATTGACCCTGGATAAGATACAAGTTCCATTTGATAATATGCTCTGGCTCGGCTCCAGCAGCCGCTAAAGCCTCGCGTACATTGACGAGAACCTGTTGAGTCTGCGCTTTGATATCTCCTTTCCCAACAATGTTTCCCTGGGCATCAACCGCATTCTGACCACCAATATAAACGGTTTTCGCCGGGCCGCTAACGCTAATTACCTGTGTGAACGCGGGATTTTTATGTAGATGCTCAGGGTTAAGAAATTCTATAATCCCCTGGTTTGGGTTCGGTTGTGTAGAATGAGACATTTCTTTTCCCCCTTAAATAGAGTTTGCTGGATACTTGTCGTATCTGGCCTGTCAACTTGCTCATACTATACTTCATTAAAAGGACAAGATTGGCCCTCTTTCTTGCCTAACCCTGCAAGCTGCTTGACAGAGCACCAGTCTCCTGGTAGAGTTTTGTGTACAAAAGATCTGACCTTACCCAAAGAAAACCATTTGTGTTGAAAGCAAGCGAAACCATGATTAACGCAACCAAATTACCCGCCTAAGCGATCACGCCAGGCTTACGCGGGGTAATACAGGCTACAAATCCACAATCTTACCTGTTCTGTTATAACAGGTGCATTCTCATAGCTTCCTACCTCTCTTCACATCTTCGCGGCGTGTATCGCTGGACATCTCGCGCTCATGGAGTGATCCTGCGATGGAGTTTAAGCTGCGCATCTCATTCTCCTTTTCGCTGCTTCTCCACTCTTCAAGCGAGTATGTCCCCTTCACCACCACTTATTGGCCTATTCACCACGTTTGTAGGGTCCATGCTGGCATGGACTCCGAGGCCCGCAGGCCGACAGCCGCTGGGCATATCGCTGCGCTCGGAGGCTGAGCAAGCTCTGCCCCTACAGGCTCTCTCCTGGAATGAAGGGTGCTATGATAACAAAGTCTCAGCAAACAGATAAACGGCGCTCAGGTCTAGCTCGGGTAGCCGTGAGTGTTTTCTTCTTCTTGAATGGCATGATGACAGCTACCATGTCAACACGTCTTCCTGAGCTACAAATGAAGCTTGCCCTACCTTCAGGCCAACTAGGGCTGGCCCTACTAGGATGTACTGTCGGTGGACTCCTCGCTATGAATATTGCCAGTCGACTCTCCAGGTACTATGGCAGCAATGTGATTGGCACCGTTGCCGCGCTTGGTATGGGTGTCGCGCTCCCTCTGATGGCTGTAGCACCAACAATGTCGCTACTCTTCCTGGCGCTTGTCTTCTCTGGAGCCAGCAATGGCGCAATGGATGTCACGATGAATATGCAGGGCGCCGATGTCGAGCAGGCATATGGCCGATCTATTCTGAATTCGTTCCATGCGTGCTTTAGCGTGGGAAGCCTGGTTGGTGCCTCACTCGGTAGTATTTTGGCTGCTTTACATGTAAGCCCTGATCTCCATTTTCTCTCCATAGCTATCTGCGCCTGTGCTGGCTTCATAGGGAGTGCGCGTTGGCTTTTGCCATCAAGGTCGATACAAAACGCACGAAAACAACCCACTCAGAAAGCGCTGCCTCTGCATTCCTCACGACCACTCATATTGTTAGGGATAATTGCTTTCTGTGCCTTCCTTAGCGTAGGGGCTATCTTCGATTGGGGCGCTGTGTATCTCTCCAGTACGCTCCATACCGGAGCCGGATTAGCAGCGGCAGGCTTCACCGCCTTTTTACTCTGTATGACTCTTGGGCGCAGCGTTGGCGATAAGCTGGCGATGCGCTTCGGAGCGGCTATGCTTGTGCGTAACTCCTGCTTACTTGCAGCCATCGGGCTTACCCTGGCGCTGGTGTTTACCTGGACGCCCATGGTGCTCTTTGGCCTGAGCCTGGTAGGAATCGGCCTTTCCGTTCCGTTTCCTCTTGTGGTAAGTGCGGCGGGGCGACTCGCTAAGCAGGATACGGGTTCCCCTCTTGCAACGGTCACAACATGGGGATATTTTGGCATGATTGCAGGTCCAACCATGATTGGCTTTATTGCTGATCGAGTGGGACTTCGACTCGCGTTATTCCTGGTGGTCTTTCTATGTGTACTTGCCGCGCTCTGCGCCCCAGCGACGAGTACTGCCGAAAAGATCGAATAGTGCTTGCAAACCTCTCTCCCTACTAGTAGCCGCGTACGCAAGTAGCGGCCCGCTACTTGCGTACGCGGCTACTAGTGGGAAGGCTCGTGCTCGAAGCGCTTGCGCTGGTGGAGGAAGCGTGTGCGAGCGTGAGTGATCTCCTCTGCAAACTGGGGGAGGGCCTGGACTGCCAGGTCGTAGCTCTCAAGGACCAGGGATTGGATGGTAACAAATCCCTGGTGGGGAGCAAGCTGATAAGCCTGTTGGATGCGCTCGCCCAGGTTCTCAGGCTGAATGGACATCTCGGCCAGGGAGTATTTCAACCACTTGTAGCCGGGGTGATAGATCTTGTTGAGACCCATAAGGATGCTGATGACGCTAAAGATGGCTTCATTGAAGGATTGGTAGACGAGCAAGGTATCGCCACGACTGAGGAGTTGATCGATCCACCAGCACCACTCACGCAGATCGCCAGCGATATAGCGCCGCACCATGGCCTCTTGCAAGCCTACAGGATAGGCGACGAGGCGCTCCTGCCAGCCTTAGATGATCTCGTGACCATGTAGAGGAATGCCATGCTGCACGGCTGAGAGCGTGTACTGGCGAAAGGGGGTGGTGTCGTGCTCGACGAGGACGGCCTGCAGCTGGCGCTCAAGGCCCTCAACAGTCATGTTGCGCATATCGATTTTCAGCTCGTTGAGGCCCCACTCCTCCATCCAGACCTCATCCTCGGGATCATAAGGGTCTAGCTCCCAGAAGGTACCACACGCTAGCTCGATGGGTGCCATGCGCTCCTCACCGCGTGGCGGGCGCGACCAGAAGACACCAATCTCAATGTCGGAGAAGCTATCAGCGCTGTTGCGCGAGGTCGAGCCACTTACCATAATGGCGCTGACAGCAGGGTTACGGGCGATAATGGGCGCGATACGCCGGGCAATATCGCAACGCCACTGGCTGGCATAAAGCATACATATCCACCTTTAGAGACTATTGGTGCATACAGCATAGCACAGGCACTCAAGATGGTGGCATATTGGGTGCTCGGAGTGGTGCGCCAGCGCGCATGACGTTTCGTTCAGGAGCATTTATATAGCGCTAGGAACAAGGTTAAGGCCTAGGGCAGGAGAAGGTTGCACCTGGAGCGATTTCATGGAGGTGATCCAATGCGAAATAAGCGAAGAGATGACTTTTATAGCCAGTTCAACAATCAAAGTCTTGAGAATATCGAGAAGAATCATCGAAGCCAGTTTCCACAGCATAGGAATGTCCTTTTGTCACGAGAAAAATGCATCAGTTCAGTTGGATAACACAACAGTGCTTGCTTGAATTTTCATTATAGTAGATATTTGTTAAAGCAACTTTATATAAAGGTTAAAATATGTACATTAGTAATGCTCTAATATTAAATCCGAGAATGAGGATGTTCACCTATTCTCTGGTTAATTGTTAAAACAGCATCATTCCTCCCTTTACAGAGAAAGGCACAAAGCGAGAAAGTCTTTGCCTATTCAGTGAGAGAATCTGTCATCTCTCACAGCGCCTCTACTATCGTTCGAGCCTTCGTCGCCTCTGGCGCTTTCGAAGTATCTGACTCTCTACCCATATATCTTCGACATCTTCGCGAATACGTGCAACCGTCCTACGCATAAGGATGCGCGAAACTGTGAAAAGCGTATCCAATTGGATGCCCACAATTTCTATCACATCCTCTGCTTTCTGGGTCAAGGTAGGCTCAGGCTGCCTGGGAGTCGCCGCATATTCAGTGATGATTGAATTCGTCTCCATTTGCTGCTCTGAAGGCTCCCTTTGCGCTTCCACAGGCTCCTGGTGTGTGTGATTTGATTCTATATTCCCCTCACGAAAGGCTTGAGCGAAATGCTGAGCGCGTAAACGCGTATTTCCCAGAAAGTAGCCCAGGGAATAAGCTATATTGTTCAGGCGCTCGTCCACGTGTTCTGTCTTCTCTGGCTGAGATTGTTTTTCCTCTGGCCCACTCATGAAACTCACCCACTCCTTTCTCTAGCTCTCCAAGCGACAAAAGAGTACTCTACTGGTAGATCTCTATATAAAGAATAGCATGCGAGATAAAATCAATCGCCATAGCCAGCTTAAGCTTTCGTGCCTGCTGCCAGGGTGATTTCCCTACTACAGATCTTCGCGAAACCCTGCTTCACAAAGAGGGAGGTGGCAATTGCTGATTTTCAAGCAGGAGGTTGGCGCGGTGGGCATCGAAGTTGGATAAAGGTTGTGTCACATGGGGCCTTCTCAATGCGTTGTGATGTTGGAGGGTGAGGCCAACTCATGGATTGCCTTAGCGCCCTCTTATCGTCACTCATAGACATAAAAATGCATTGAGAAGGAGGTAGCAACATGCTTCGTATGCTTTCCTGGCACAAGGCCCTCGTTGTGCTTATAGTGAGCATGGCCCTGGCTCTGGGAACCACCCGGGCTGTGCAGGCTCACAGCCTCAGTCCTCATCATCTCCAGGTTTCACCAGCCATCTGCCAGGTAAGTGCACGCGCGCCAGCGCTGGGACAGACTCAGCAGGTCACATCCGCAAGCAGTATCCAATGCGCACGCGCTGTAACCTCGCTCCAGGTCAATTCACGCCTCGAAGTCAACGTAGGCGGCTCCTGGTACAAGCTCAGTGAGAGCAATACCTCGGGTCCCTCGTATGCCAAGAGCCTGAGCGCAGCCGCCTCTGTCGCTTGCTCGCAGGGCCAGACCCTGACCTTTAGAAGCGTGGCCTCCGGCAGCTACCAGGATAGCACCGACTGGCATCAAGTTCCCGAAAACGCCTCCTCCGAGGTCGCCCTCAAGTGCGCGTAAAAGGATGCGCTCACGTACGCGCCTATGCGGGTGAGCATCTCCTCATTTACCAAATGGATGCAATCTTTGCATCTATCACGCAACAACTACGTAGGCGCGTACGTAAGTAGCGCACTGCCCACTCATTGGTTGCAGTGCGCTACTTACGTACGCGCCTATGCGGGCAGACATTTCCTCATTTGCCGAGAAGTACAGAAAAACTACTCTTAAATCATTGCTTGCATACTAAAGCTCATCTATGATAGTATCATCAGCATATGCAATAGTGCTAATTATGAAAAAATAGGAGTTAAGCGTTTATGTGGACTATCTCTGCAACAATACAGACCAGTGCCACGGCTGAACATGTCTGGGCTGCTTATAAAGATGTCGCCAATTGGCCCCGATGGGATAAGGGCCTGGTCCTCTATCGGCCAGATGGCCCCTTCGCCACTGGCACATCTGGCGTCTTGCAGCCCGAGGGAGGGCCAGAGATGCCTTTTTCGCTGCTCCTCGTTGAAGAAGGTTGCCAATTTGTGGATCGCACGCCTGTTGGACCAGACACAGCCATCATCGGTCGCCATGTGCTGACCCCGCTGGCCAATGGCACGCAGATTACGCATATTATTGAGATTGAAGGTCCCGATGCCGAGGGCCTGGCCCAGGCCATGGGCTTCAAGCAAGAAGAACTGCAAGAGACTGTTAACTCACTGGCACGCTACACCGAAGAGAACTAAGGCTAATAGAAACGCCAGGTTGACGGCGCTCCGTCAACCTGGCGTTTCTGTTTGCTATTAGCTAGCAGGATGAGATGAGGGTCCAGACGCCAGCCGCGCCTCCAGGGACATCATTCTCTGTCCACCATTTGGCCTGCCAGAGGGAGCCGTTATAGGTCACGCGATTTCCTCCAACGTAGGCGACATTCAACTGCCACGCGGCAACACCCGCACATGAACCACCGGGCGTGGGAGTTGGGGTCACGGTCTTAGTAGGCGTGGGTGTCGGCGTGGAGCCTGATGTGGGCGAGGGTGTGGGAGTCGGTGGAGGTGGTGTTGCACCCGCAAACTGCACAATAATCTTGGTGAAGTCCCAATCGCTTTGTGGCACGCTGCTACAGGTACCCGAGAGTGAACCATTGTTATCGGGGGGATTGCACTGGCGGTCCCGGTTGACCGACCAGAAGGTGTAACGCGCCAGGTGGTTGCTCTCGGCAAAGTTGAGCACGGTCTGGAAATCCGACTGGTAGAAGTACTCCGCGCTATCGGTCCGACCATTCATCGATGAGATGCCCTCATGTGCGTAGGCAGTCGCGCTACTCCAGCCAAAGGTATTCATCAGAATTGTGTTAAAGCTCTGCAAGGCGCTGATCTGGCTGCTTGCGCCGCTAAAGCCGCCATCGAAGGGCATAATCGCGTAGTTGTTGGGGGTATAGCCCAGCGTCTTCGCGTTGTTGAGCAGTTGCTGACCAAAGTAGCCTGTGCCGCTGGTGGTACCAGGAATGGTAATCGATTCGTAGAGGCCGGGATTATTGGCCTGGAGAATCTGGGCCGCAGCCAGCTCGTTATTGATGGCAGTAGCGTTCTCGTATTCTGGCTCCTCCAGATCAAAGTCGAGGGCGTGGAGACTATACTTGTTAATGATGGCCTGCTCCGCGGCGGCGGTCGCCTGGGGCGTGCCGCAGGTCTGTCCAAGCTTATTGCCATTATAGCCGCCAAAGGAGACCACGACATCCCCGCCAGCCGCGCGAATCGCGTTGATAATGGGAGCTATCTGCGTATCAGAGGAGACATTATCCATCCCGGCATCTGTCTCCCAGGCAGGGGTACAACCACCGTTGGCCACGATAAAGGCCAGGGTAAAGGCCTTGACCCCGCTCGCCGACATCACCGATGTCAGGCTGGGAGGGTTGTTGGCGAGAGGCATGACATAGGGGGCCGCGTTATACCAGTTTGTGTTGAAGGCCGCCCTCGCCGTAGATGGTTTATCGGCGATAGCGATCAGAAGAGAGAAGAGAAACAATCCAACCAGGGAGAGTGCGCCCAGGCGCAACAGCTTCTTTTTCGACATGCGTCACTCCTTGCGTTAGGTATTGCCAGCAATCCTTGCGGGCAAACATTACCGCTGTCAGTCGATCCCAATTGCGCTTTGATCCAGCTATGCAACCCATCACACCTTCCCAACTCACTTACTTACATACATTCGGTAGACAGGTCCACCGTTCACACAAGTTTTAGGGCACAGCCCTCCAGGCTACAAAAAGGCTTTTTTGCAGCCGAAAAATGAGCAAGGTGAATGATACGTTGAATGGCACGGATAGCAGGAAAACACTAAATACAAGTGAACTTATACATGAGTGTACCCAATCCTCATACTAATGTCAATATGTATATACCAATTTTTTAAGCCAATTTTTTAAGATTTTCTTGCGTATCTTCTCTTCCACCTCGGCTCGCAAGCTCGCCTGTATGTAGGATGTGTGAGCGTGTGGCACTGGCGAATGCCAGTGCCACACGCTCACACATCCTACCTTGAGCGCCGTAGGCGCGAAAGTAGGCAATACATTCGTAAGACTGCGCGTTATTTTGCCCGTTTTTGCGAATATACTAATGAGATCTCAAGAATAGTGGAGTAAGCAATGCAACAACCCGGCCTGGTCCCTGAGCAATCAATGGATCTTTACGAGAGGCACGCTCCGGCTGTGTTGGCATACCTGCTGAGGCAGCTAGGTTCGCGTGAAGATGCGGAAGATATATTGCTGGAGGTATTTACTGTTGTTCTAGAAAAAGGGTCAGCTTTACGACAGGATGAACGTTCATTACGCCCATTGATTATGGCCATAGCCCGTAACAAGGTCGTTGACCACTATCGTCGCTCACGACGCTTTCCCCAGGTGTCGCTTGTTGGTGTCGAGGAGCGTATTTATGAGCGCGAGGAACGTGAACCTGAACAGGCAACCCTGCGCCAGGAGGAGTACCAACAACTACAAAGGTATGTGCGAAACCTGCCAGAGATGCAACGCGAAGTTTTGCAGTTGCGCTTTGGCGAGGATATGCGCTGTGCGGAGATTGCTCAGGTGATATCGAAAAGTGAGAGCGCAGTTCGCGCCTTACTCTATCGCGCGCTAAAACTGCTACGTAGCGTCTACGACGATGAGCGAGCAGAAAGGAGTTTCTGATGACTGAGCATAGCAAAGATTTCCAACAGGAGCAACTCGATCAGCAGATCGAACAGCCTGCTCGCTACCTGGATACCAAGGCAAGGTACCTGGTGGAGGATCTCCAGCAGATGTATCACACCCAGAGTGATGATAAGCTGGCAAACGAGGAGTCGCTACAGCGCGTGCGCAAGCTCCTGGAGAGCCGCTTGCAGCCTTCACACCAGGAAACAAATATCCTTACATTCGCAGAAATACGCGAACATCATGAAAGGAAGACGATGATGATCGATAATGCTCCTCAATCTGAGGCAACCAGTTCACGCAAGAAGGATCTTGCATCTCAGCGCAAACCCAGGTGGCGCCATATCTCACGCCTTTTCAATACCATCGCCGCCGTCCTGGTCGTCGCCGTTCTGGTTGGCAGCGCCGCACTCCTGCTGAACGCACGCCGGAACGCCAACCCATCAACAACGACTGGCTCCAGCAACGTCACAACCCAACCACAAGTGAAGGTTGATTGCTCTCACGTTTTCGCAGATGGAAACTATATTCCCGATAACGGCGAGCACGCGGTTTGTTTACAGGGCAAAGAGACACCGCTACAAGATTCAGCAACCATCAACGATCATAAGCTCACACTGATCTCCGCCTACGCGGACGCCAACCGCTTGCTCATTAAGTATGTCGAAACCGGCAACATCAGCCAGAGATATGATGGTGGCGCTTCCATATCTAAGTTGACTATTCAGGATGGCAACCAGACATACATATACGATCCTGTAGCTGGCTATACGTCACATGGTGGCGGTTCTTACTATGATCAGAAGAGCAAGCAAACATTTTTCCTGGACTCCTATTCTATACCACAGGATGCGATTAACGCGAAACAGCTTCAAATCACGGCCACATTCTTAGCGGTCGGAGGTGCCACCAGGGAAGATCCTGTAGGTACAAGCTTCCCGACCACATTCTTCAACTTTACCGTGCCAATGCAAAGCGAAAAGCGGGTCGCGACTCCCAATCAGAACCTCGTCATCAACGGACACCGTTTGAAGCTCACCCAGGTCTGTGTCACCCTGAGCGCGACCTACCTCTCCGTGAAACCCGAAGAGGCAGTGAATACTCCTCCCGAGCGAACGTATTCAGCCACAGTCAATGGAAGCAAGACCGAGATCTATGAGGTCGACAATGGCAAGCTTACCGGCAAATGGGATCCCCTCAAAGGCATGTCAATCGCCATTACCGAGGACTGGCTCGGCAAGCCAGGCACCTGGAATTTGAAGATTCAATCCACAGGTGAACCCCTGGGCATCGGCAGCGGCGAACTCCAGTTCACCGTCCCAGCCGCCTAAATTTATATAGAATAAATGCCAAGAAACGGGTTGAGGCCAGGCTAGCTTGGCCTCAACCCGTTTCTTGGCATTTATTCTACTCAAGCGCCATGCGCGTCAGGGCCTTTTCAAAGGAGACATCGACGAGGTCATCGCCGGTCACATAGCGCCAGAAGCGGGCACGCATGATATGTTCCAGGCGGGCCTCGTTCCCTTGCCAGGGCAGATAGCCACGCTCAATGATGCTCGTGGCCTCGGGATCTTGATAGCCCTCGGTGTTAAACAGGTTGCGCTGCTGCTGCCGGGGATGCAGGCGCAGCTTGAAGACGTAGCGCGTCTGGTCGGTATGATTGGGCTGGGCGCAGTGCCAGATGGCCTGGTGCATAAAGACAATCGTACCCGCTTTGGCGGCGAGCTGACGCTGGCCGACGATATTCTTGTAGCGGGCGATGCTGCTAGTATTAACGCGCCGCAGGTGTGAACCAGGCAGGATCAGTGTCGGCCCCATCTCGGCAGGGGTATCATGGGAGAAGTAGAAGGCCTGGATGTCGAAGGCAAAGGGTCGTGTATCAATCACGGAGTCAGCATGCCACTCCTGGGCCTTGAGGCCCTTTGGGCCAACGATATGGAGATAGGAGTGATCATAAGCGGGATCGACGCCAACGAAGCTCTGTACAGCGCCTTTGACCTGGGGTAGATCAAACACGGCTTGTACAGCCTCTGAACGCTGCCAGAAATGATAGCCTGCATCTGGCATACGCTTCTCATCTGCCAGCACAGCCTCATTATATGGACGCGGCACCAGTTCATCAAGCTGCAAGTAGCCATAGGTGACAAAATACGCCATCTGACTGGCCGTCAGGAGATGCTGTCGTTCTACATTACTCATGAAGCGCCACCTTTCGTTCCAAAACATACTCATAAGGCAGATGTCCACTTTCGTGCTCATATCCATGGATATAGAGAGGGAGCGGCGGCACCTGAATTACATTCCAGCCATCGCGCATGGCCTCCAGAACTGAGGAATAGGGAGGTTCATAGGAATCACCCGACTGCATTGGAAGGGTTCCACTGGGTGTAGCTCCATCGTAGAGCGCCCAGGCAACTGTGTCTGATTCCAGGCTGGGCAGCGCCAGGTGGAGAATCAGAATTTGCTGGCGAGTCTGACTCATTGAGAGACCTTTCTTGCTTCTTAGCTTTGCCTATTAGTCCAAGCGAGCTTGGACCATACAGCTTATTGGATGTACCAATAAACCACGCTGGCTTCTTTCATAAAGAGTACACTCTACGGCGTCTCAATGGTATACTCAGATTCGAACCAGTTGTGTCCGATTCCGGCCTGTTTCTCTACTCAGGCAGGTTTTAATCGAGGGATTTAGATGCTTGACCACGTTCATATCCGGCTCCTGGCCTATCACGTTGTACGCCTGGAGCCACCCTTCTGGCGCTTTCCCACGCGCTATAGCAGTTTCTGGCGCTTCTATTGCAATGACGCCGATGGAGCATGGATTGAACACGCGGGACAGCACTATACCCTGGAACAGGGACGCCTGTATTTCATACCTGCCAAGGTACCTTTCTCCACCAATCTCTTGCAAAGCGTTGGGCACCTGTATGTCCACTTTGACATGCTAGGCCTCCCTTACCAAATGCAACAGGAAAACTTTACCAACCCCATCTGCCTACCAGCCGGACCCGCACTAGAAGAGGCCGTATGCTCACTCCGCACCGAATTAGAGCAACAAAAGCTGGATCTCTTCCTACAGTTACGCATTAAAGCTATCCTCTACGAGGCACTGCTACTCTATCTCCAGAACCTGACGGATGAGCAAATCCAGCGTTATCTGCTACAATCTGAGACCATCGAGCCAATTCTCCCCGCGCTACAATATATCGAGGCTCACCTTGAGGATACGCTCTCCAACGCTATCTTAGCGCAGCTCTGCCATATGACCCCTGACTACTTCATCCGTTGCTTCCGCCTGAGCATGGGCCGCACCCCCGTCCAGTATATCCAGGAGCAGCGCGTCAAACAGGCCGAGCAGCAACTCCTGATGACCAACCAGAGCATCGAGCAGATCGCCACCGCCAGCGGCTTTGGTAGCCGCTATTACTTCACGCGCATCTTCACGCGCCATATTGGTGTCTCACCCGCCGCCTACCGCAAAGGCCTCTGCGGAGTATGATGTTATAGTGTGGTGAGAAGCCGACTCTCCCACCAATAACCCTTACCCAGCGAGCACCGCAGGTGCGAGAAGTGGTATTACCTCACATTTGTAATAAAAATAGATAAAAACTCTAGTCAAATCTCAGCTGATCTGTTAATTTATATGCATATCGCGCCAGTGGCGCCTGTGAGTACATCTATTCTTAAGGAGAAACCACTTCTATGGCCTATCCATATCAAGCAGGTCCAACCCTTTCTCCCGCCGCGCAACAGGCGATAAGCACTTATCAACTAGGCGCTTACCACTCAGAGTTCAAGGTGGGCTTAAACCGACATTATATTAGCGGAATCATCTTAGGGCTGGCTATAACACTTTTCTTCGGCTTTTTTCTCGTGAAAGCAGGCAATGACAGTAGCAATGTAATGCTCATCTTTTTTCTGTTAGGCCTCATATTGCTGATCTACTATGTTGTAGATTTCCTGATACATATGTCCTGGCGAGTCTATCTCTGTGAGCAAGGCTTCCTGCTTATGAAGGGCAGTCAAGCGGACCCCTTCCGCTGGGACCAGATCCAGGGCATGTGGCAAGAGGTCACCAAGCACTATCGCAACGGCATCTATACTGGTACGACGCATAAATATACAATCCAACGCCTGGACGGGCATAAGGTCATCTTCAATAATAAATTCAAAGAAGTGGGAAAGCTCGGCGATGCCCTGAGCGATGCTATAACCACCTTTATGCTACCACGCGCCCTGGCCGCCTATAATGCGGGCCAGGTCCTCAACTTCGGCCCTCTCAGTGTAAGCCGGCAAGGTGTGAGCAATAGCAAAGAGACCATTCCCTGGCACGAGATCAAAGAGTTCGGCGTCAATCGCGGTATTGTCTCTGTCCGTAAAGAGGGCAAGTGGCTCAACTGGTCCACCATCTCCGTTGCTAAAATCCCCAATTTCTTCGTCTTCATGAGCCTGACCCGCTCCATCCTCAACCAGGTCAGGCGATAGCAATGTAGCAGGCGCGAATGGTAGGTGCTTGTAAACCGCGCACCTACCATTCGCGCCTGCATGGGCAGCGGGCCTCTCGCACTACCAAGGCCCCTCCTGCATGGGCAGCCCACCCACAAAAGAGGACCATCCCTGGCTCACTAGGGATGGTCCTCTCGTTCGCGCGGTGTCGGGCAATGCCCGAGACGGAGTAGTGTCAAGATGAGATGTTGCCTGGCTAATCGTAATGTGACATGCTAACCATCCTTTCAACAGGCCTGGTCCTCGATATACTGGCTGGCGAGCGCTAAAATTGCGTCCCTGCGGTTCGCCCGATCATACGGCTTGTCGCAGATAATAAGTGCTGTTGGCCAAAGAATTAACTTCTAGCTGTGGGGATATACCACATTAGGCTTGAAGTCTAAAGAAGTGAATGCATGCCACAAGTTGATGTGAGCAATGGTGCTGAAGGCGACAAGGCCAACGACGATCAGGGTCAAGATGGCGAGCAGGAAGAGGGCGAACATCTGGTTTTTGCGCAGTGCGAGACTCATGGGTGGCACATCCTTTCTGGGTGCGGACGGGTGTGTCATGGGTGCCTGCCCTGGTCGACGATACCAGGTATGCAGGCCAGCGAGCTAAGGATCAAAGGGTGCGGTACTAAGCGATGACGGTGGGCGAGCCTGGTACTGACCTTTTTTAGCGTTTTTTAGTTTCTGGTTTCGCCTGCGTCATATCCTTGTGAGAGAATAATACCGGATAAGGGGGCTTTAGCGCGGCCTTTTGATCACAATTTTCACGCGTTGCGGACATGCCTCGCCAGGCGCGGGGGATCGTAGAGATGGACGGCTATCGTCGCTTTCGTCGCTGAGGATTACAAGTTGTTAGGGACATATCATTCTGAGGTGAACATCGTCAAATTCTTGGATGTCTGCACGGGTTCCTGGGCAATCAATCACCATACACGCCCACACACCAATGCCACAACCAATCACCACACACGCCCACACACCAATACCATAGACGCCCGATTTATCGCCCGAGTACAGAGTCACGTCTTTTACCGCAAGGCAGAATTTGCATGAATGACGGCCCCAAGGCCATATGGTTGATCGCAACCTTATATCCATGCGATAAATCGCCTTGTGCGCCGTAAACGGGGCGCCTATAACGTGGGGTAGGATTCTTCGAGGATCTTCTCGGCGCGCTGGGCATCCAGCTCCGCGCCACATTCTTTGAAGATGCGCAGGGCTTCTTGCAAATAGCGCATGCCACGCTGGTAGCCTTGCTCTTCGTGGTTTGCGAGATCAGCATACTTCTTAAGCAGGAGTTGCCCATAACTCAAGAGTGTGTGAGCCTCTTCAAGGCGCATACCATACTTACGTGAAGCGCTCAAGGCATGATCATAGCATTGAGCCGCTTCTATTATATTCGTAGCATACTCTTTTACGCTACCGAGAATTCGCTGCTCTAGGCATTGTAGCCATATAAGCTCATATTTATTGATATTAACAGAGGCTTGGTTCACATGTTCGGAAGCCTTTTCATGTTCTCTCATTAACAGCAAAACTTTAGCAAGAGCCAACTGGCCCTCCGCTCTCGTTTCAGCCTCCAGCCCCTCAAGGCTTAATGCTCTCTCCAGCGTACTCTTTGCTTTTCTCAGCATTGGCTTTTGCTGTGTATCTTCACTGGCTAGAGCTTGAGCAATACGCAGATTGCCAATATCTACAAATGCTATACCAATATATGGGATAATGCCCATAGAACGGCAAATTCCCAAAGCTCTGCGAAGCATTTTTGATGCCTCTATAAGCTTGCCTTGCTCTTGTAAAGCAACAGCAAGATACATACACCATACACTAATTGAGGCAGGCTCATTTAATCTCTCTACCAGCTCTAAACATTTCTTAAGCTCATTCTCTGCATCGATCAAACTCCCAATACGCGTATCTAACACCCCTTGATTACCATATACAAAGGCCACAAGTGGTGCTTCCCCTACACGTTCAGCAAGATTTAAAGAACGTCTTAAAACAGATTGAGCCTGTTCAAACTCAGCTCTTCTTAGAAGAACATCGCCCATGTTACAAGATATTAGCGCAATATCTCTTGCTCTCTCATATTGTTCAAACAAAGTTAACGCTTTGCTATAGTGACTTAAACCATCGCCGCTACGTCCTCCAGTCGCTTCTATCATACCTAATAAATTATGTATGCGACCAAGAGTAACAGTGTCTCCAGATAAAATACGACGTAATTGAGTTGAAAGATCTTGGAACGGCACCTTGTGTGCTTGTACTTGTTCGGCCTCTTGAAACAGGCGGAGTGCTTCTTCCGTGTTCATTCTCGCCTTATTATAGTTGCCTTCTCTCCAACTGATATGGCTCTCCTGGTAGCGAAGATAAGCCCATACATAACCTGTAGTTATATCTGAGGCCTTGAGTATTTCTTCGCTTTCTAAATAATAGTTTTGAGCATTAACACTGTTACCCACATCGTACCAGGTGACACCAATTTCACAGCATAGTAACGCTTGTAGTTGAGCCTCATCTTTAGAAATTGATACATAGCCGTTAAGCCTTTTACGCTCTTCCAAAGCTTGCTCATAAAAGCCTCGCGCCTCCTCATATTTTCCCTGTACACGGGTGCATTCTCCCAGGCACTCTAGCAAATACGCGTAGTGCTCCTGGTTCTGGGTGATACGATCGAGGTTTTCGAGGGCGATCTTGTAGTGCTTCTCGGCGTCGGGATAGGCGGAGAGGCTGTAGGAGAAGCGGGCCGCTAGCTCAGCGAAGTGCGCGATTTTGCTGGAGACGGACCCACCCTTGACGAGGTGGTCGGTGATGGTTGCGGCGTGCTCCTCGTGGTCGCCGTACATCTGCTGGAAGACATCGGCGGCGCGGCGATGCAGGCTGGCACGGCGCGCGGCTGAGAGCCTGTCGTAGAGGTGGCTGACGAGCAGGGGATGCCAGAACTGGTAGGTGACGCGGGTGCCCGTGCCCTCTTCGGTGAGCATGCCAGAGGTCAGGCCTTCTTCAAGCAGGTCGAGCACGAGGTCTTCGTCCATGTCGGGCGTGTTGGCCTCCATGGCACAGATGACCTGAAACTGGAAGGAACCACCCAGAACGGCGGCCTTCTGCAACAGGCGGCGGCAGGCATCGCTCAGGCGCTCCAGGCGCAGGTCGAGCACGGCGGAGATGGTGTCGGGCAGCGGCTCCTCGCCATTGGCATTGACCTTGTTCAATGCGCTCCTTACTGTAGTGTGGCCGTTCCCGTTCTGGCCATTGCCGGCGGCGGCGGTCGCCAACTGTGCGCCGAGGCCACGCGCCAGCTCCTCGGCGAAGAAGGGGTTGCCATCGGCGCGTTTGCTGATGCTCTGCGCGAGTGGCTGCGAAATATTGGAGACATAGGAGACAAGCGTGCTGATCTGCTCCGTCTCCAGGGGTTCCAGGCTGACGGTCTCGACGGCATGCTCACGTTGTAGGTCGGTAAGTAGGGCCTTGAGCGGATGATTGAGCGGGAGTTCGTTATCGCGGCAGGTGCCGACGATAACGATGGGGTAGCCCTGGATGCGCCGCGCCAGGTAGGCCAGCAGCTCGCAACTGCTGCCATCGGCCCATTGTAGGTCGTCGAGGGCTATAATCAGGGGTGTGCTCTCGCTGATAAGTGTGAGCAGTTCGCGCGCGGCCTCCCAGAGGCGCAGCTGCTCCTGCTCGGGTGGCAGGGGCGGCGTCAGCGCCACGGGCGGCAGGAACTCCGTCAGCTCGGGCAGGAGCGCGGTTAGCGGCTGGAAGACAAGGGGGCGGCGCGTCAGCTCCTGGCGCTGCCAGGCTCCCTGGGTCGTGGCCTTACGCAATACCTCGGTCCAGAGGCGATAGGGGATCGAGCCTTCCTGGGCATAGACGCGGCTCCAGGCTACGGCCCAGCTCTTGCCCCGTGCCTCGCGGCTCAGCTCCTCGGCCAGGCGCGTCTTGCCGATGCCAACCTCACCCATTAGCACACCACACTGTGGGCGACGCGGTGTATCCAGGGTCGAGGCGATGGTCTTCTTCTGCACTGTCAGCTTGAAACGCGCGGCATGCTCGGTCGTCTCCACCATCTCGCGCAGGATCGCCAGCTCCTTCTCGCGACCAATCAAGGGACTCTGGTGGGCACGACCAATCTGGATGGCCGGGCTGCTCTCCGTACCACTGGTGCGCGTGGCCTGGACGCTCGCGACCTGCTCGGCAACTCCTATGGCTGAACCGCGCACCTCGGTCGCGACGCTCTTATTGCCGCGCTTAAGATCTTCATAGAGCTGGCGCGTATCCGGTAAAGGCACAATATTATATTCCTGGCGCAGGACCTGGGCCAGGTGCTTATATGCGCGCAAAGCCTCGCCGCGCCGGTCCAGGTGGACCAGCAGCTTCATTATGCGCTGTACAGCGGCCTCATTGGTGGGATCGACCGCGAGCAGGCGGTCAAGAGGTATGATGGCGTCCTGGAAGGCTTCGCGCTGGGTGCGCATATCAGCCAGCTCCAACAGCATGCCGATCCAGCTCCTTTGTAGTGAGCTGCGGCGCGCACCAGACCACTCCATCTTGCGCATCTCGGGAAGAAAGGAGCCGCCATAGAGCGTCGCCGCCTCGTTCAGGCGCTTCTCGGCCTGCCCTGGATCGCTATGTATCAATGCATTGGCCTGAGTTAACAACTGCTCAAAGGCATCGGCATCGATCCAGACCTGGGATTGATCACCCAGGACCAGGACTTCACGCTCGGTCAGTAGGAGTGGAGAGGTCGCGGGACGGCTACGCTGTGGCTCAAAGAGCTGGCGCAGGCTATAGACGGCGCGATCCAGGCGATTGGAGGCCGTCTCATAATCAAGGTCTTGCCAGAGCATCTCAATAATCTGCTCACGGCCCATCTTGCGCCCATTTGCGCAGACCAGGGACGCCAGCAGGGCGCGCACTCGCTGGTGCTGCCAGGTCGACTCCGTCACCGTCTGCCACTCGCCCGAGCGGGGAGAACGGCGCTCCAGGCGAAACTGGCCCAGCACATAGATGCGGACCAGGGCCTGCGACTGCGAACTGGCCTCCGCCAGCGCGGAGGTCTCGGAGCGACCCTCAAGCTGGGCCTGAATCTCCGGCGGCAGGTTTTTACCAATATATGTACGCGTGGTGCGCCCATCGACCGTCTTATACGCATACCAGTACGGCCCATGACCCGTCCCCTCGCGGCACTTACGGCAGCGTGGCTTACCACAATAGCTGACTTGTTGATGATATGTCGTTTTGCTATTCATCCCACGAACTCTCCTCTTCCTATTCAGGGAACCTGAGCGCGGAGCGCTAGCCACGACAGTGGCGTTGGTTTCCGCATAAGAAGCTACACCGCCGAAGTATACAATGAAATACGCGAAACGTCATGAGGGGAGCCACGCTGCTAAAGCACGCGCTTACATATCATGGTACGACTTACGCGCCTGATGGGCCATCTATGCCTTTAAAATGAAATAATCCCTTACATTATACCAGAGGAACCCCTTGAAAAAGAACCAGCGCCACTAGGAGAATTGGGTGAAACACGCAATTTTATACAAGATTTTAATACCCCACCAGAGGCACCGCGTTGAGAACCGCGTGGAAACCATCATGGCTAACCCCATCCACGCGACTATCTTCCGACCCTTGACGCGGATCTCATCGGCCTGTCCATGTACCAGATCAAGCTTACCCTGTTTCCACGGTCGCTTCATGGACCCGTTGGCAGTGCTGGGAGAGAGCTTCAAAAGTGCCGATTACTCGAAAGGTTGGCCACACAGAGATGTAAGCAAGATAGAAGAAGTTTTCCTGATCGACTTCTGGTAGATTGTCTGTGCTTGCTCTTTGCACGCGCCCTCCAGATGACGACTCAAGGGAGAAGCAGAGCAATCCAATCATCAAACCAAAGGAGAATATCGTGAACTATCCACCAATTGTCTCACGAGACGAGTGGCTCACTGCGCGCCAGGAGTTGCTCACCAGGGAAAAGGAAGCCACCCGTGCGCTAGACAAACTCAATGCTGAACGGCGCAGGCTACCCATGGTCAAGGTTGAGAAAGAGTACCTCTTCGAGGGACCGGACGGCAAGGCGAGTTTGCTGGACCTCTTTGAGGGGCGTCGTCAGTTGATTGTCTACCATTTCATGTTTGGTCCAGACTGGGATGAGGGCTGTAAGGGCTGCTCGTTCTTGATCGATAACGTCGGTCACCTGGCCCACCTGCACGCCCGCGATACCTCGCTGGTTGTTGTCTCGCGTGCGCCCCTGGCGAAGATCGAGCCATTCAAAAAGCGCATGGGCTGGACTCTTCCGTGGGTCTCCTCGTATGGCAGCAATTTCAACTATGACTTTCATGCCACGGAAGAAGATGGCGAGGTCTCGGCGACGAGCGTCTTCCTGCGCGTGGACGAGAACATCTTTCACACGTACTCGACGTTCGACCGTGGTAACGAACTGCTCCTTGGAACGTACAAATATCTCGACCTAACCCCACTCGGACGGCAGGAGGACTGGGAAGAGCCATCCGGTCGCAGCACGACCTCGGCAATGGGATGGCTCCGCCTGCACGACACCTATGACGTCTAACGCGTCGCAGTTCCCACCCTCGATTACGGTGAGGGTCCATATCTAGCCGGAATGGACCAGATTACAGAAAGAAATCCGCATGAGAAAAATAATTGCAGTCGAGTTTATGACTCTTGATGGCTTCGTTTCAGGGCCTGGCCTTGAGATGGATTGGGTGGAAAAGATCTACACGGATGAAATCGCGCAAGCATTGGGTGAAGGCCAACAGTCGGTCGACACCTTTTTATTGGGACGGGTCACCTATCACGGCATGGTCAGTTACTGGCCTGAGAAGACAAAGGAGGAGGAACCGTTCTTAGCTGACCATATTAATCCGAAACCCAAACTGGTCTTTTCCAAAACACTGGAAAGCGCTCCTTGGGGCACCTATAACAACGCAAGAGTGGTCAAAGAGCATGCTCTGGAAGAGATGCAAAAACTCAAACAGCAGTCTGGCAAGGATATGATGATTATTGGGAGTGCCAGCCTCATTCAAAGTTTTGCGAAGGCTGGCCTCATTGATGAATATGTTCTGTATGTCCATCCTGTTTTTGTTGGCAGTGGAGCGCCCTTATTCCAGGAGAAAGTCAACCTCAAACTGCTAGAAACAAAGACGTTTGGTAACGGCGTCGTAAGATTGACCTACCAGAATATTTGAAAGAGTGACGAAAAATAATTGGTGAACGAGGGGGTGTCCGCAAAAAGATAACGGATACCCCCTCGTTCATCAGTTAATGTGGCTCTACCGAGGCACCGCGTTGACAGCAAACATCGGTTCTCATGCCCATGCCGGAGAAAACCCCCATTCGGGGGCACGGCCGCGCACCTACCTCAGTCCTCCTGCACGGGCGGCGGGCCTTCCCGATGTTTAGGTTATTGATGTGCTAGAATGAGAGAGGTTAAGCTATACATATCTCTCATCTAGAACAAAGGTAAAGCATCTTATATGAGTATACAGACTGTCCCCACACTCCGCAAAGCCACCACTGAAGACCTTGAGGCCCTCGTGCGCCTGCGCCTGGACTTCCTGCGCGAGACGCGCAAAGTTAAGGACGAAGCCATCTTCTCCGCCCTGGAGGGAGAGTGCCACAGATACTTCCTGGCAAAGATCGCCGACGAAAGCTACCATAGCTGGGTCGCCGAGGCCGAGGGCGAGATCGTCGCGTGTGGCGGCCTCATCTTCATCGAGAAGCCACCCTCGCCCAGGCACTTCTCTGGCAAAGAAGCCCTCATCTTAAACATGTACACCACCCCCGCCTGGCGCAAACACGGCCTCGCCACGCGCATCCTGCAAGACATGCTCGCCTTCATCAAAACGACCAGTGCGCACCGCATTTGTCTCTATGCCACCCAGGACGGTCAGCCCGTCTACGAAAAGCTCGGCTTCGTCATCAAACACAACCACGTCCCCGAGATGGAACTCATCTGGGAATAAGCAAATAATAGAGGCCATGCTCATGGCTTGCCATAAGCATGGCCTCTATGGATATTTCTCACACTCGCTCTTCTGTTATCGTGCCAAAAAAGAGCATCCCGCCACCTGAGTAGGTGACGGGATAGTCTTTGTTTTTTTGTTTGGACAAGCGACTTAGCGGCTGCGACGCTGACGGCGTTTGGAGCTTTCCGCCTTGCGTTTGCGCCTCTCCTGGGGACTTTCGTAGAATCTGCGTCTACGTGCCTCTGCCAGGGTACCCGCCTGTTGCACTTTACGTGAGAAGCGCTTAAGGGCAAACTCGAAGGAATCGTCTGGTCCTACAATAACTTGACTCATCAGGCTTACCAGCGCGATCTACCGCGGCTGCTGCCGCCAGAGGAACGCTGAGAAGAAGGCTGCGCCTGATAGCAATCACGGCAGTAGACAGGACGATCAGCGCGAGGCTGGAAAGGAACCTGGGCTTCGTTACCACAGCTCGCACAAACAGTTGTGTACATCTGGCGAGGCTCACGCTGCTGGTAACCGCCGCCACCCTGAGACCCGAAGCTGTCACGACGACCACCAGACTGTCTGCGCGCGGAACGGCAAGAAGGACAACGTGTGGGGGTGTTGGTCAAACCACGGCTAGCGAAAAATTCCTGCTCTCCAACGGTGAAAATGAATTCCTGATTGCAGTCGCGGCAATACAGTACCTGGTCACTTAAAGACATGTGTTACTCTCAATTCTAAACAAAGGGAAAGTTTCCCGATAAACTAATCTCTGTATCGCGCGCGCAGCTTCAAAACAAGGGTCTCATAACAGAAGGTCATCTCGAATTTGAGCAACTATGCACCAATACAGTGTCTGGTGACAGTATAACATAAAAAATCTCACATTGCTACGTTTTTAAGAGACTTCCGTAGCCACTGAAAGAAAAATCATGTGTTGTGTCTCGCTTATCTTGTTCGGCAAGGGACCGTAAAAACTTAAGCACAACATTAGATCAGTGTTATATCTCAGCACATTATAATCATTGACAAGATACTCGTAATCCAGTTACAATAATAACTGACCAGTCAGTTATTATTCCAATATAGCCTTTCTTTTCCAAAAACCTTTCGTGGAATGTGCTGATGACTACAGGTATTTAGTCCTAAAGGAGATGTGTATGACTGTATATATCAGGGACACCCATCCTCCACGTGGCTTCGCCCGCATCCTCTGGCGACTCCCTCTCTGGCTCTATCGCCTCCATCTGGGATGGTTGCTCCAGAGCCGCTTCCTCTTGCTCACTCATATTGGTCGCAAAAGTGGCCTACCGCGTACAACGGTTCTGGAAGTGATTCGGGCCGACAAAACAGCCGGGAAATATACGGTATTTTCCGGTTGGAGAAAACAATCAGACTGGGTGAAAAACGTGGAGAAAACACCACAGGTAAAGATTCAGATCGGAAACCACTCTTTTCACGCTCAAACCACACGTCCAGCGCCCGAGGAAGCCGAAGCTCTCTTGCTGGCGTATGCCGCCAGATACCCTCATCTACTACGCCTCGTTTTGCGTTTACTTGGCTATCAAACCGATGGAACAGAGGAGGATCTCCGCGCCATTGCCCATCATAGCATAATGGTTACCTTTGAAGTTCTCCCTCCTGGCACAGGAGGCAATGTATGAGCGAAAAGAAACACCAGGGCAGGTTCGGAGCGCACTATTGGTGTCCAATAGTACAAATAAAGAGTTGGAGGTAAGTATGTCTCCCCGTCTCGATGTTAGTGAAGAACGAAAAAATCAGATCCTGGAGGCCGCCATCGCTGTGTTTGCTCGCCTGGGATTTGACCAGAGCCGAATGGAGGATATTGCCGGACAAGCTGGCCTCTCGAAAGGAGCCTTGTATCTCTACTATAAAAGTAAAGATGCCATCGTTGCGGCCTTGCTCAAGTACTTTTTTGCCCAGGAATTCAAGCTGCTACAGACATTTGTTGAAGCTCATCAAGAGGGCAGCGTTACTGAGCAAATAATCACCCTTACTCGTCAACTGGTACAAGCCATGCAATGGATGGCCAGGATGATGCCCATCGCCTTTGAGTTTTATGCCCTTGCCGGACGTGATCAGGAAGTCCGCCAGTTCCTTAAGCAATATTATCAGGACTATCGCCAGGAACTGGCCCATCTCATTGAGCGTGGTATCGAACAGGGCGAGTTCCGTGCCGTCGATACACAAGCAGCAGCAACATCCCTGGTCGCGCTATACGAGGGCCTGGCTTTGTTGTTTTTTGTCGATCCAGAGGCCAACCAGTGGGCCAAGCAGGTCGAAACATCCATACACTTCTTCTTAGAAGGGCTCAGGCAAAGAGCCTTCTCATGAGAGAAGACAAATTATGGAACTGAACGCCCAAAATTGGGAGCACCTTGTAGGGTCCATGCTTAACATGGACTCTCAAGCAACCACCCAATCGGTAGTCGTGTGCGCCAGTAGCAGGCTTTACTCCTCATTAAGGTGAGGGAAGAGGCGCTCAAGCAGTTGTTGGCGCTCTTGCAGGCGGCTCCGGGCGGTCGAGACCATACGCTCGGGCAGGGTGGTACTCAGTTCTTCGGGCTGCTGGTAGAAGAAGGGGGGACGATAGACCCAGGGTTGGGCAAAGAGAGCGCTACCACGCAGGGCCTGGCTGTCCGCCCGCGCCGAGGCGAAAGGGATGATGGGTGTCTGCCCGCGCTGGGAGAGTGTGATCAATTCGGGCGCAATCTCGGGACCGCCGATATCAGCTATGACAAAACCAACGACGCTTGCCAGGCGCTGGAGCATCTCCCAGGCTTTCTCGCCCTGCGCGGCACTCAGCTCCACCAGGATAGGTTGATAGTCTAGTTCACGCAGGCGGGCGGCGATGCTCTGTGCCTCCTCATAACCGCCATCACGCCGCGCCAGGACAAGCACACCTTTAGGCATGGCACAGCCAAAGGCGACCCGAGAGTGCGTCTGCTTGAGCAGGAGATAGAGCATCTGGCCCGTCTCCAGGTCGTCCACGGTAATCACCGGCTCGTGCGCGGAGGCATTGGTAATGATCAACTCCTGCTGGCGCGCCCCCTCCAGTTGAATGTCCCAGGCGTTAATGCCATAGACCAGGCAGTGAGCCAGCATAGCCTCGCGTAGATCGCTCTGCACAAGATTAGCGTTGCTCAGATCGACGCGTTCCAGCGTGGCCCCGCGCAGCTTTGTGCCAATCAGGCTGGCCTTGCTCAAGGTCGTTCCGCGCAGAATGGCCTTGGAGAGATCGGTCTCATCGAGAATACTATTATGCAGGTTGGCGTTGGAGAGGTCGGCCTCGCTCAGGTTAGCCTGGTCCAGCAAGCCATCGCTCAGGTTGGCGCCAGTAAAATTGGCTTTATGAGCCACGGCGTCCTTGAGATCAATGCCCTCCAAGATAGCGCCTGCCAGGTTCGCCCCGCTCAGGTCGGTGTGATGCATACGGGCCATAGAGAGGTTCGCCTTGCGCACGTCTGCTTGGCAGAGATTGGCCTCGTGAAGCGTGGTGTCAAAGAGGTTAGCCCCGCGAGAGTGGCGCGATAGAGAATAACTCGTTGCAAATCGGCCTTGTGAAGGGTGGCTCCACTCAGATTGGCCCCTGTCATGTTGGCCTCGCGGATGCTTGCCTCGCTTAGATCGGCCTTGAAGAGGCTTGTGCGATAGAAGACGGCATTTTCGAGGCGCGCCCCCTGCAATGATGCACGCACAAGATTGGCCCCGCTAAAATTTGTGTGGCTCAGGTCGGCCCCCATCAGGTCGATCTCCCAGAGCGTGGCCTCACTCAGGTCCGGCTTGATTCCCGGTGCCTGCTCGCGCCAAGCATTCCACGCCTCAACGCCCTGGCGCAGAATATCTAAATGTTGCTGGTTTGCCATTGCCCTTGCCCCCCTCCAGGCGATAATGTGGTAATCAAAAGCTTTGCTTGTATTGTAGATATTGTAAGACATGCCGCGCGTAAACAACAGCCTCAATCTCAAGGCTTTATCCCCTACAAAGCATAAACGTATAAGCAGACAAATTCTCTCAAATGAGATTTGCTTCCACGTAGCGTAAATTCGTTTAGAGAAGACCGGTATAAGAAATATATGCTTTTTGAGCAATGGGTGGTGCCGCCTGGGTAGGCGCAGGCTACCCAGGCGGCACCACCCATTGCTCAAAAAATGTCTTCTCATGGCCTTCATGAGGGCTGATTTTCATGGAAGGAGATTGGGAGATCATAGAAAGGGCCTTCCCCTATACTTCCATCAAACAACAGTATTTGCTAGATTTCGGTTGGAGGGAGTTCTCATGATTGACATGACCGTGACGAGTCGAGAAGCGCACGCGACCCGTATTCAGGCTGACCCCGAAGCGATGAATATCAGCGATTCCACCCATTTCTATCGCTATGAGATCGGGCAGGTAGAGCTACTCTCAAAAGATGAGGTCACCAACCTGGCTCAACGCATTGAGAAGGCTCAGGCTAACATCAGAAAACAGCGCGGTCTTTCACGCTCGGCACGCCTGGACGACAATGAAGCTCAGGAAGCTAAACGCCAGCTCATTGAGGCCAACTTGCGTCTCGTCATGCACATCGCCAGGAAATACAGAGGCTTTGGCGTCGACCTGATGGACCTTATCCAGGAAGGCAATCTCGGACTTATGCACGCTGTCGACAAGTTTGACTATAAGAAGGGCTATCGCTTCAGCACCTATGCCACCTGGTGGATCCGCCAGTACATTACACGTGCGCTCTCGGAGCAGGCTCACATGATCCGCGTGCCGCTGTATAAGATTGAAGAGATCAAACGCCTGGGGCGGGTAAAACGCAAGATGCAGCAGGGAGAGACGGGCGAGCCTACGCTCGAAGAGCTGGCCATCCAGATGGAGATCAGCGTCCCCGAGGTTATTGCCCTGCTCTCAACAAACCAGGAGACCATCAGCCTGGATATGCCGCGCAAAGGAGGTGACGACGAAATTTCGTTAAGCGAGGTATTAGAGGATGATCCGATCTATTCGCCCGAGCGTGTGGTCCTCACCCAGACCCTACAAGAACAGGTTCAGGATATTTTGAATTGTCTGACACCCCGAGAAAAGAAAGTGCTTCAGCTACGGTTTGGGTTAAACGGGAACGGTGAGCATAGCTTAACGGAGACGGGAAAGAAAATGGGCTTAAGCCACGAGGCTGTACGCCAGATGGAGTTTCGCGCACTAAAAAAACTGGGGCATCCCTGCCGAGACCGCAGGCTCCAGGACTTCTTGGGGTGACTTAGCGAAGGGACGATACATTGAGTCACTACGACGATGGGGAGTAGAGGTTATCCCCAACCTCTACAGTTTTTCTGACACCACCCGAGAGAGAGCATGTATAGCGAGCGATCCGACGCCAAAGGGTCGCCCGCTTTTTTTATTCCTCACACTTCCACACTAATATTGATCCGATTTTTTTATCGCTCACTCTTCGGGGTAGGCTTCGAGTTCGCGGGCGTAGGTGTAGAGGATAGCCGGGTCCATACGCAGGAAGACGCCTTCGCCCCAATCGCTCACACCCTGGCCACTGCACTCGCGCATGCAAGACTCCACCTCAGCAAAGGTTGCCTGATCGGGCCAGATGATGGTGGCGTTGCCATGGGCGATAACGGCAAGCTCATTCCCCTGATAGAGGGTAAAGCTCACACCAGGCCGATTTACCACATGCCGGGTACGAGTCGCGCTCTCCAGTGTAGGAATATAGAAATAGCCATGAATCAGCAGAGCGCCTATGGGAGAGACACGCGGCTCCCCCTTCTTCGTCACTGTAGCAAAAGCGACCGTCTGTGGCTCCTGCCATAGATGGACAAGCTGGCGAGCAGAGAGTGAGTGCTCTGGCATCTGGAGTGACTCCCGCACGAACGTCCCCGCTTGCTCTATACTTTTCTCCATCAACGTTTGCAGACGCTCAAGGTCTTCTTCCGTCTCATGCATACTACGCTTCCTTCCAGGCCCCCAGGAAAACAAACTTACTCCACATAAAACTTAATCTACTTTCAACAGCAACACACTATTATCATATAATGAGCACAGCGAACACAAGCACAACAGCAGAGGAGAGGCAACATATGCCAGAGGACATATACTCGCTTGAGGACATATACTCGCTTGAGGACATATACTCGCTTGAGGACATATACTCGCTTATAGGAAACATAGAAGAAGATCCAACCCAATGGCGCCTCTTTCTACAAACAGATACAGATACGAAGCAGCTATGGCAGGCTCGAAAACTGCCCGCCTGGCGAAATTATCCTGTATTTTTGGAAAACCCTTGTGTAGATATATTTCATCCTACTATGCTATAATACAGCTATTGGTACATTCGTTCGCTGCTCTCAGTAGAGAGTAGCCAGGAAGCCAGAGACATGATAAGGAGGTCTTATGGCACAAGAGGTAGATACCATTGTGGATATTCCCGAGAACCGGGTTAAATTCTTTGGTGGACGGGGGAAAATGTTACTTCTAAGTCCTGCGGCGCTGGAGGCATTAATCCAGCAGATACCAGAGCAGCAGCTTATAACAACCGATCTTCTGCGAAAGAAGCTCACAGAACAATTCCAGGTCCAGGGTACCTGTCCAGTAACCATGAGAGAATCCCTTCAAGCCCTTGCGCGAGACACAAGCAAGCATGTCGCCTACTGGCGTGTTATCAATGCCAATGGTAAACTTATTGTGAACTTTCCCGGCGGTGTAGAGAGCCAGGCCAGAATTTTAGCGGAGGAAGGCATCTCCATTGATACACAGGGCAAAACTCCAAAGGTAAAAGAACTCACCAGGCACCTGGCCCGTTTCGCTTAATCCCTAGGCTATCTCCTGGATTAGCAATATCTACTCTTTTACGTATACGTATGCGTGTACAATGCCGTAATCACAAGAGAGGTCAGGGGACGCAGGCGACAATGACGCTAATGTTATCGACGCCGCCTCCAATGAGTGCAGCTTTGGTAAGGGCATCACTGGCGGTGACGGCATTGGGATATTGCTGGAGGAGGCGCGCGATCTCTGGATTGCGTACCATCTCCCATAGGCCATCTGAACAGAGCAGGAGCCGATCCTGGGAGAGCAGATTAAGCATAAACCAGTCAACTTCGATATGCTCATCCTGGCCCAGGCTGCGATAGACCTTATTGCGCTCGGGATGAGTATAGACCTGTTCTGGCGTAATCTCGCCGAAGGCGACCAGCGTGGCTACGACCGAGTGATCACGTGTAACCTGTTTGAGACCGAAGCCCTCGCGGTAGAGGTAAGTCCGGCTATCACCAACATTGACGATATAGGCCTTGAGACCTACCACCAGGGAGGCGGTCAGTGTCGTCCCCATATTCCCGTTTAGCTCGCGGCCACGCTGCATGATGGCACGATTGGCCCATTCTACTCCTCCAATGAGCATATCTATCAAGAACTCATCGCTAAGTTCCCTGCTTATCACAATATTCTGTAGCACAGTATGCATCATACTCTGCATCGCCAGGCGACTGGCATCGCGTCCATTATCGTGTCCCCCCATACCATCGGCGACGACGAAGAGAGCAAAAGGCATCAACTGCTCTTCATAGGTACAGGTTCCCTGCAAAACCATCACACTATCCTCATTTGGCTTACTCATACGTACAATGCCACTATTCCAACCAATTCCCACCTCCAGAGGTTCTAACATTGACGAACGCGAGGAGAGCGGATCCGTTGCAGAACGACCTGCGGGCCGCGTCGGAATCTCCGGCAACTCAACCATGGTCGCCACAGAGGGAGGAGCGGATCGATCTGGCAAAGAAGGGTGCGCCGAAGGGAACGGCGAGAGATTAAGCGCCAGGTTACCCGCCTGCATTTGTGGTGTACGTTGCGGTAGACGTATACGTTGCATCTGTGCCGTCAGGCTCTCGCTCCCTCTATAAGGGGTAAGCTCCACCAGTCCCGGCAGAGACGCTGAAGGAACCTTCTGTATCGTAGGAGAAGTCGACATGGGCAGAGGCTGCCACTCTGCCTGTACGGAAGACATATCGGCTACAGGTCGAAATTGCAAATGATGGACTACTAGCCAGAGGGCCAACCAGAGCAGGCCTCCCCAGGCAATAAACCAGAAGAGAGATGCCAGGACCAGCACGACGAGCGTCGCCTGGTACATCATCTCCCGCCAGTGCATGGACCAGCTGAGAAGCGCCTGAAGGCAGAGCGACCAGGTACGCGGAGGAAAGCCACCCAGCAGCACAAACGATATAGGTAATAGCACCAGTACACACCAGGCGCACCAGCGTAACTTTACATGGAGATCGTAAGCGGCTTTCAGCTCCTCCAACATCGCGCGAAATCCCTTCCAGAACAAATAAAGAGCAAGACCTTCAACAGCAAGTAACAAATATCTGGCAAACAGGCAGAGAAGACAGAAACGAAAAGGGTTTTAGACTATAAGAATTTTATAAGATCGCGAGAGTGGATTCCTCCTGCTCCATCGCCTGCACATATAGCTCACACACTACGAGATTCGCCTCATCTGCACCTACATGGCGTGCCAGAGCGCCCTGAAACGAACCCACGCGCTCCATGCGAGCATTAATAAAGCCGTGGCGTGCCACACCAAGCGCCACCTCGGATAACGCGCGCCTCATCGCCAGCATCTCCTGCTCAATCTGCTGGCGTAAGAGCGCGACCTCGCTTGTGTTCATTCCCATGTCCTTTCTCGCTCAAGAACAAACGCAGCTTATTATTAAGAACGGCTGACTACTGACTACCGGTGTCGCCCTATCCCAGGCTTTGCACCCAGTAGACACAGAAATACATGCTAACCTTTTCTGAGATTAAGTATAAGAATGACACTTAGCTCGATCTCCCAATATCCTCCTGCCACGCTCCACCCCTATCCCGGAGAAAGTATAAGAGAAAGCGCGCTCCTACGCCTCTAACGCCCTCAAGCATAACAAGCTCTAGCGCACATATAAGAGTCTTATACCTGTCTTATAACAGAACTTCATAGTTTCAGAAATTGGTAGCGATGTGTTTACTAAGTCCGAGGAAGAAATACATCCCAAACAAGCCATTTAGGCCTTTTCTCGGTAAATGTAGACGTAGACGTAGACAAAATCATAATATCATCCTACGAACATTTCATCCAAAGGCTATAAGAATAGCCGGCGCTTAAGTAGCACTTATCTCCTCAACCGGCAGTATGTCAAGTACTGTGTAAAAGGACAAGATCTGGCTGAGCTTGCGATGCTGGTGGCATCGTGAGCTTGTGGAAGGTCAAGCCGCGAATGACGGCATAGAAGAGCAGCAGACAGCTCCCCTCATTGCGAAACGCGGCAGCCATCTTGTGCGAACGACGTTTGACTTCTCCAAAGAGCCGCTCACTGACATTGTTGGTGCGAATGGTCTTCCAGTGCGTCTTCGGAAAGGCGTAAAAGGTGAGACAAGCCTCCAGATCCCGCTGCAAGCACTCTACCGCGGTGGGATAGACCTTCTGGTACTTCTCAAGGAAAGCAGCCACGGCTTGATCGGCCTGCTGTCGGCTTTCTTGGGAAAAGAGGGCTTTGAGCTCAGGTTCAAGCTGTTCTCGCTGCTTGCTCGGAACGTAACTGAGCACGTTCTCCATCTTGTGCAGAACACAGCGTTGTCTCTGTGCGGTCGGGAAGTGCTTGGTGATGGCATTGAGCATGGCCCGGTTGCCATCACTGATCCAGAGCCCGATTTCCTTGACTCCTCGTGCTTTGAGGTCCTCCATGAGATCCTCCCACGCCTGCTGATTCTCCCGATCCCCCACGCGAAAAGCCAGCACTTCTCGCTCTCCGGTGATGGCAATGCCCACCACCGCCAAGATGGGCATCTTGCAGCCTTCGCTCTGGTAGATCACGGTGAAGTAGGTCCCATCGGCAAAGGCGTAGGCATAGCGCTGAGCTAGGGGACGGGCTTTCCACTGCTCATACTCCTCTTGCAGCGTATGAAACACCCGCGAGACGGTTGAGGCACTCGGATGCAAACCGGTTAATGTCTCGATGATCTCTCCGACTTGAGCCATGCTCACTCCTTTGATGAACATGTCTTGCATGGCGCCATCCAGCTCGTCGCGGCGGCGATGATAACGCTCAAACAACTGCGTGTGATACCCTCCTCGCGTGCGAGGAACGGGCACATCAGCGATTTCTCCCACGGTGGTGTCCAGATGACGGCTGTAGTGTCCGTTGCGTTGATCTCGACGGTGTTGGCTGCGCTCATACGGCTTGGCTCCAATAAAGGCCGTCACTTCTTCTTCCAGCACATTGATGAATGCGATGCGAACGGCGTACTGGAGTCGCTCTTTCACCAGCTGCTCAAAGGCCTCTTGACGGGTGATGATGTCTTCGCTAGAGTGATCGTAAAGGGTCATGGCTATCCTCCTGGTTCAGTTTTACTACATTTTCCAGTTCAGGATACCAGACCTTTTTTTTACACACCACTCAGAATACTGCCCCTCAACCAGCAAAACATTTAGCATTACAGACAAATGTAAATGTAAATGTAATCATAATCATAAACGTAAACGTACTTGTTTACGTTTACGTTTATGATTATGCGTAACCAATAGCTCAACGTAATCGGGAAACACCTGGGATTATACCAGGGTCAAGAGAAGGGCATCAGAATAGTTCAGCGTAAACAAGGACGTTGATGCATACGCTAACATCCTTGTTTACAACAACATTTTCGTGTGCATACACGTTGTTGTTTGTGAATACATCTCTGTATCTAATTACGCATATGTCTTTGTTTATGCATACGTATACGTTTACACAAACAAAGACATATGCGTTTATGCTTACAAGTACACTTACACAAATGTTTCCATTTACAGTAACGACTACAATGACGATAACGACTATGTAAATGAAGATGCTGTCATATAAATCTACGCCATCGCAAACAGCAACGTATACGTATGCGTTTATGCTTGCGTTTACAGAAACAGTTGCGTAAATGTGTGCGATTACAAAAACGAGAGCGTAGACGCATAGGTTTCCGTTGCCAGACGCGTTTACAAGTACAGAAACAAATACATCTTCGCTTACAGCTACAGCTATGCTTACATACCTATCTTCGCTTACAGCTACAGAAACAATTGCACATACGTGCACGTGTACGAGATCGCGCACGACAACAAGTACAGAGACGACAACAACTATGTTGCTATCAACGTTGTCGTTACTGGATGCGTCATCGTAGCCAAAAGCGTAGTCGATGACAGAGACTTATACGTTTATGAGCTCGCAGCATAAAATTATCAAATAAAATGTCTTCATGTCTGTATACAGCTACATATATGTGTACGTACACGTTTGTAAAATAATTAGTGGTTTACTACTTCTCCGAAAACCCTGAGCGCGAAGCGCTAGACACGCAAGTGGCGCTGCGCCCCCGAATGGGGTTGGGCTTCGGAATAAGATCTTATTCAACAATGAGCAAGAACGTACACGTGTACGGTTACAGCATCATACACAAAAATGCTTACGTAGACATTTTTGCGGCTTCGAGCCATCTACGTAAGCATTTAAAAGGGGGCATTGAGAGCTAACCGCGATATTTACGCAAGAGGTCCGCGATTGCTTCGTTGAGGAGAGCCGTCTTAGGGAGTTCGCTCTCATAGGCCAGTTCATCAAAAGCCTGCTTCAGGCGTTTATCGATCCAGAGAGTGATACGCTCATGGGTTCGCTCAAAAGTTTGGGCACCGCGCCGTCGCCGCAACGAACCTCGAGCAGAAAACTCAGTCGTCTCTAGAAGTTCGCCCGTTCGATGCTCAAACGACTCCGACAGGGCAGGCAAGGGTGCTGTCGATTGAGATGGTAAGAACTGGGAAGATGAAGATGGATAATCGCCGATCTCTGCCTGGGTATAACCAAGGGGGCCCGACACGCTTCTAGCATCCTGAGTATAGCCAGGAGCAGTAGATATATTTCTATTATAAGGAACGGTTTGGCGCTCCGGTACCTGCTCACTATATGCAGTTGGCTCAAAAGGCCGCTGCTGGCGCTCATACATAGGACGTCGCTCCTCAGTAGCATAGGCTGACGCTGGCAACTGAGTTGGTGGTGGCGGAGCCGGAAACTGAGGCACCTGCGCTTGCTCAAGGCGTGCCTCTTTAGGCCGGGTTTGGCGTTTCTGGGCAGGCGCTTGCTGTTCTGGCTGAGATGTATACGTATACGGAGCTGCATATGTTTGTGTCTTCGTCGACGCCTGGGATTGGGCAGACATTGCGCTAAAAGCTGGCTCCTTGGTGGGAACTTCAACTTCCGCCTCTACCTCATCTTCCTCAACGTGAGAAGGGATAGTACTCCGCGACACTTCAGGCGAGGGAAGCTGTTGTTCTTGAGGCTGCTCCTCACGGATCTTGGTGGTCTGTACAGGAGCAGGAACAACATTCTCTGCCTGTGATCCAGATTGAGAAGGGGGAGAAGCAGACTTCTCGGCAGAGCTTCTGCGAGAAGGCTTCTCCACTACTTGCTCAGGCTCTGGCTTCTGTTCAGCGGCAGGAGAGGGGCGCAGCAAGGGATTAATAAATTTCTTAGGCTCCTTCGGCACGATGTAAAACCTCCTGTACAAGTTTGCTATATGCCTGGGCGCCTGTGCTGGCAGGGGCATAATCGAAGAGGCAGGCGATCTGATTATGGGCTTCTTCTACCTTAATATTACGGGGGATAACCGTATCAAAAACCTTGCCAGCAAAGTGATCGCGAACAGCCGCCAGCACATCGGTACTCAAGCGCGTGTGATCATCGAGGTTAGCCACCACACCAAAGATAGGCAGTTCCACATCCAGGTTCTCGCGCAACTCCTGCATGGTGCTTTCCAGAATACCAATACCGATCAGGGCATAGGTGGTAAGGGCAATTGGAATGATCACATCGGTACAAGCCATGAAGGCATTTACCGTCAGCACACCCAGATTAGGTGGCGTATCAATCAGGATATAATCAAAGTCCTTGACGGTAGAGAGAGCGCGCGCTAGTTTGCGCTCACGACCCGCGGCCGAGGCCATCAAGAGATCGGCGGCACTCAGATTGATGGAACTGGGCACCAGGAAGAGATTCTCATGTTGTGTGGGCACAATGGCATCGGTCATCTTTACACCATTGATCAAGACATCAAAGAGGGTTGGCTCCTGATCCAGGTGTCCCAGGAGGCTATAGGTGCTATTGCTCTGGGCGTCAGTATCAATAATAAGCACACGCCGCCCAGCTCGCGCCAAGCCATATCCCAGATTGACCGTAGTGGTCGTCTTGGTCACGCCTCCCTTGTTATTCGCAAGGCTAATAATCTTCAAGGCACACTCCTTTTAACAAAATAACTACTAAATATAGTGGTGATGCCTGCTTTCTTCAGCGACATTCAGCTCACGTTTACGTCTACGTTTGTGTCGGCGTATACTATGATGTTTACCATAGAAAACGCCTATTCCTCCACATTGTAACATATGTCATTCTGTTTGTGTACCAGAAAAAGGCTTAAAATGAGCTATAAGGCATATTACACAAACGTATACGTCACGTACACGTACACGTCTATGTGTGACAAGTAGTCTGGTAGAAAGGTAATTAAGCCTGGGCATCCTTTGGCTTGCGTGAACGTCCCTTGCGCCACCCACGACCCGGGCGATGTTGGGCCGCCTCAACGGCATATCTGGGCACCAAGCGAATGCCAGTTCCGGGCACTCCACGCACACGACCAAGAGAGAGTAATTGCGCGATTTCGTCGCGAGTGGCAAAGCGCGAGGGTAGGGCACCACTCTCGATAAGCGCGTGTACACGACCTGACTTCACCCCAAGTAGGACCGCGGCCTCTGCGACTACCAGCATCACCTCAAATACATCCTGGCTGGCAACTTCAGTGGTTGTTCGCATTACGTTCATGACGCACCCCATTTTTAGCTAGCGAGACAATAAAAAGAACCTTGATTCTTTTTATCACCAAACTGCAAGCCCTGGCAATGGTTGCTGAGGGGGGACTAGTCCTCTTCACTCTCCACGAGCATATAATCGCTCTGAGTGCCTGAGGAGGAAAGAGGAGTCCTGGTGCGTACATCGAAGTCCTGAAAACGCGTCTGGCTGCGATTAAACAGGAGGCACACTTCGCCAGTGGGACCATTACGATGCTTGGAGATGATGATATCCGCCAGGCCCGGACGCTCGGTATTGGGGTTGTAGACCTCGTCACGATAGATAAACAGCACAACGTCGGCGTTCTGCTCCAGGCCGCCAGATTCGCGCAGATCGGAGAGCATAGGTACCTTGGACTGGCGTGACTCGACGGCACGCGAGAGCTGAGACAGGGCAATGATAGGGATATTCAGTTCACGCGCCAGAACCTTCAACTGGCGGCTCATCTCATCAACCACCTGGACACGATTCTCGGCGCGTCTCTCAGAGGCGGGGGGCTGCATAAGTTGGAGGTAGTCGACAATTAGCAGGTCCAGCCCACCATACTCGGACATCCATTGGCGAGCCTTGCTGCCCAACTGTGAGACCGAGATGCCAGCCGTATCATCGATGAGAATGCTGGCACTGGAGAGCGAGGCCATAGAGGTCTCCAGCACATTCCAATCCTCGTCATACAGGTCGCCCATACGCAGGCGCTGTTGATCGATCTGGGCATCCATAGAGATCAGGCGCTGCACCAGTTGCTCAGAACTCATCTCCAGGCTAAAGATGCCCACGATGCTCTTACTCAGCAGGGCTGTGTTATACGCCAGACTCAAAGCAAAGCTAGTCTTGCCCACAGCGGGCCTGGCGGCCAGAATAATCAGGTCAGAGCGTTGCAGGCCTCCCAGCATGCGGTCCAGGTCAGCAAAGCCCGTAGGAACGCCTACAAGCTCCCCCTGGCGTTCTGAGAGGGAGGTAAGCCTCTCCATGTAGTTTGTGATTACATCACGAATATGGTGGCTCTCAGAGCGTTTATGGGTATATCCCTGGCGCACAGCGAAAAGGATCTGTTCTGCCTGCTCAAGGGCTGCCTCTGCGTTCTCCTCACCATAGGCCGTGGTCACAATCTGGCTACCAGCATGGATCAAGCGGCGCAACAACGCCATTTGCTCAACAATACGCGCGTAGTACTCGGCGTTTCCACTGGTAGGAACCTGGTTGATCAGCGAGATGACATAGTCTTCGCCTCCAGCCTCCTCCAGCTTGTTATGACGCTCAAGCTCATGACAGACCGTCACAAAATCGGCTGGCTCATGCCGATTATAGAGTGTGACAACCGCCTCATAGATCAGGCGATGTCCATCGCGATAGAAATCTTCCACGCGCAGAAAACTGGTTACATTTACGATTGCCTCGGGATCGATAAGCAGGCTACCTAGCACACCAGCCTCGGCCTCAACATTCTGGGGTAAAAGACGCTCCATGAAAACACTCACTCCTTGCGGAAATTGATACCGGGCAATTCATAAAAGTAGCACAGGCCCTCCATGATTGAGAAGACGCTATCGCTAAACTGTTCACGCAATTGCTCATTATCCAGCCCAGTCGTAACTATAGTAGGCAACGAAGCATTATAGCGAGCCTCGAAGACGTCTGTCAGGATACGACGCACTGTATAAGGCGCTAGATCCATCGATTCAGGATCACCCAGATCATCTAGAAGCACGATATGTGCATTTCGTAGAGTATATACCATCTGTTCTTCCTGCTCTGAACGCTGAATAAGAGTAAGTAATGCTGGAGCATTAAGACAAAGCATATAATAGTCAGCTTGTGGCAAAAAGGCAGCCACACCCAGAGCCAGACCTGTTTTCCCTACTCCTGGATAGCCCTGAATACATAGTCCCTTTTTCTTAACAAGCTCTGGTTCCTCGATTGCACGCATGAAATTTATAGCTGCATTTCTGACTTTCTCACGTTCCGCTATAATTTCCAGATATTCTTCATCCTGTGCAGCAGGTGGCTTTTCGAAAGCTACTGGCCAGCTCTCAAGAGTATGACCTTCTGGGAGGGGAGGCACTAATGCCGTTGTAAAAAGTTTGCAAGCATAAGTATATCTTTCAAGCCTATCCTTATGAATAAACTCTTCACGTTGGCGCTCAATACGCTGGCTATAGCGTACACCTAGTTCGCAATCGCAAAACTCGGGAGGGGCAAAAAAACCGCGCATCACGCGCACAACGGGAAGCTCCATCCCATTGACGCCTAGTGGTACCCCTTGATGAGTGCAACCAATACATTCACCATTATTGTGACGTATAAGCATTCGCTGTTGGAGAGAACTACGTTTCTGCTCTGGTATGGAGACTATATATCCAGCAAAGGCTTTACTGCGCTTTCCTGGTATGTGGCTGGGTTTTTGGTAGTTGGGCGAGCGTCTGCTCTGGAAATCAAATGTCATCCTTTTCCTCCCTTGCAACATCGCATCAATCGAACATAAATTCAAATCGCGTCGATTGTACACGAAATTTCGCGAAAGGGCAATAAAAAATGTATTAAAAACTCATCAATGCAAATTCTGGTTGCGTAGTTATGATTCTGTGCTACCCAAATTGCCATGAGTAAATTTGCTAGCACGATACACTAATTTGCCATTTCGACGTACTACATGGCCATGGCGATCTCTGGTGGCAAGTTCCTGTTGGTCAGGTTGATCAAATAGTGGGGCCAATTTTACCTTGCTGTTTGGATTAGTCAAGTAGTCATATATCTGTTCGCAGGTAAGCTGTCCCATGAAATCTATATCTTCCTGGCTAATTGATAGCTTGTTGTTCTGGATTTTGCTACAGTTGCTATTAAAAAAAGCTCCTGGATTTTCGATAGTGTGGCCGCCAGAACTAGACATACATTGCAGGGAATAGATAAAACTTGCAACAACAGTAGAGATATCGGTTGTTGCAAACATTTTTTTGTATTTGTTTCCAGCCTGGCGATTTCTGTCAAAGATCTCAGCTACAAACTTTTGTAGCTCCATGCGTAACGTAACGTTAGTATTATTTTTATTTAAAATATTATTAAATAACTTACTTACGTTTAACGTTACGTATAGCTCCGCAAACTCTTGAGAGTAAAAGTTCAAGTCTACCAGCATTTTACCTGTTTGAGCTTCAGAGTCTACCGAGGGAATGTTCTGAGCGGTAGACTCTATCTTGGTAGACTCTAGCTCTCTATCGGCCTGTGAAGCTGGCTCAATCGGCAAGTCTACCAATGTGGGTAGACTCTCCAGCGACTCCGGCATTGGGGTATCAAAGTCTACCTGAGTGGGAAATGAGTCTACTTGTTCTGGTTGTGAGTCTACCGCCTTTGAATGGGTAGACTTCAAGAATGTGCTGTGTATTGGTGAGCGTGAGATCAAGGTACCAATCATAGATGGCTTCTTGGAAGTTTTCTGCTTTTGAGCAGGATAGGTAGACTTTCTGGAGTCTCCCTGCCTGTGCAATGTTGACTCTGGTGCGTTCTCAGCCGTTTTTTCAGGAGAAAGTCTACTCGATAGAAGAGACTCTTTCTCTGTTGGTGTCATCTGTGTGGAGGAGTCTCCCTTTGGCGTAGACTCTGAATGAGCACACCCTTGTGGAGCCTTTGAGGAGTCTACCGTGAAAGTAGACTCCTGTTGCTTTGTCATCTGTGGTGGTGAGGAGTCTACTACAAAGGGAGACTCCTCCTCTTCTTTTGTAATAGGCAAAGGAGCGGAGTCTACTTTCATGGTAGACTCCAGCTTGTCAGAAGAAGAAACTTCAGGGAAAAGTCTACCTTCAGTGGTAGACTCAAGCTCGTTAACCCTTGCCTGAACGCCTGGTGCCGCGAGTCTACCTTGTTTGGGAGAGGAGACTTGCACGGGAGGATAGGTTAGCAACTTGCCAATGATCTCGCTGGAAATGCGCATGACCAGGCGCTGACGGCGCTCAGCATCGATATTTTCCGTGCGCAAAATGCTATGCAGCCGCGTCATGAGTTCTTGCTCTGGCGACGAGGGAGGGGTAATGCTAGAACCCGGTGTGAGCGCGGTCGTAGATATGGCAACAACGTCGTAAATAAGACAACGCTCGCGTACACGTTTGGCAAATTGCTGAACCTTGGGTCGGCTCTTGGTAAGCAGGCGATCTAGTTCATGTAACGAGCTGGGGGGGTCGTAGTGTTGGAGCGGGAAAAGCAGTTCAATCTGGTCAGACGAGCGACGCTTGATCAGCAGATCGAGCGCACAAAACGTCACAACATACTTGTGGGTTGTGTCATAACCCCAATGAATACGTTGTGCCAGTTCGCGAATATTTTGCAGTGAAACGACCGCAAACGCGATAGGAGTTTGCGTTGAGGAGGTCGGGAGAGCCTCTTGTTTTACCACAGCCTGTGTCAGGAGCAGGGCAAGAAATTCAAGCCCCTTTAAGGGCTTAGCAAAGACTTTCTCCACAATATGGAAGATAGTGGGATTAACTTGTTGGATATCAACGCCTATGTTACATATGGGCGTCTCCTCACAGTCACTGTGAGTACTTGTGATAGGTAACGTGCAGCCATCTCCATCGTTATACGGCTGATGTGACGAATACGACTCGGTCATACAAAACCCCCTAAAAACACTATCTACCAAAAATCTGGGAAGAGCCAGTAAAGCAGCAGGCGTCGTTGCCTGTTTGTTTATTTTTATTAGTGCTAATGAACCGCTTAGGCCATAAATTAGGTTGTGTAAATAAGCGAAGGCTAGAAAGCATCCAACCTTATAAACTTTAAAAAATTTTAACCATTGATCGACAAGCAAAGATAACTTTAGCCTGCCAATTTTCAACTCTTATGTAGAGAACATATTACACTCAGAAAACGGATTTTACTAGTGGAGTAATACGCAAAAAACCACTTCCTGGTGTCTGGCCTCTGAGCTCAGTTTTGCACCTAACAATGGTGGGGTTTTCACCACACCCCGGTGGGGTTTTCACCTAACCTCGGTGGGGTCGCGTTATGACTTTTGGGTGGGCAATTCTTTCCAGAACATTATTTTGTGTTTTTAGCAGCGAAAGCTTGCAAATGAAGAAAATAGCGGAGCAAATAAAAAGTACCTTGATCTTGTCATATTCTATAAATAATACGTATGCACCTAACCCTGGTGGGGATTCTCAACAAATCTATGTAAATTATAAATAAATGAGAATCGCGAACGCTTGCTAAAAGGAATTTGATTTTAGTGTAATTAAAATGCCGCAAAAGTCATTCAATGCACCAGACCCTGGTGGGGCAAACGTGACAAAATACGGAAGAAATTCCGGCCAGCAAAATTTTCAAATCTGCCCTCTGATATGGCAGAATGCACCTAACCCTGGTGGGAGTATTAAGATCAAAAGGTTGCTGTAATGCACCCAACCCTGGTGGGGGTATCAAGACAAAAGGGTGTTGTAATGCACCCAACCCTGGTGGGGGTATCAAGACAAAATATTTGTAGTAATGCACCCAACTCTGGTGGGGGTATCCAGGCCAAAGGGGTGTTGTAATGCACCTAACTTCGGTGGGGGTATCAGGGCCAAAAGGATGGTGGAATGCACCCAACCTCGGTGGGGGTATCAGAGCAAATATTTGTAGTAATGCACCCAACCTCGGTGGGGGTATCAGAGCAAATATTTGTAGTAATGCACCCAACCCTGGTGGGGAATATTGGATAAAAAAAATCTATAGGCGGTTTTTTCTAAAGGCAGAAAAATGAGTGAATGCACCCAACCCTGGTGGGGAATTTAAGCTCAAATGAGCTTAAAAGCGAGCGATACGGCACTATTTAGAGCCAGAGAGATACACCCAACCCTGGTGGGGAAGAAGTAATATATTTTTATTTGCAGATGCAAGCTTTACTTGGTGGAATGCACCCAACCCCGGTGGGGGTATCAGGGCCAAAGATTGGTAGTAATGCACCTAACCTGGGTGGGGGTGAGAGGAGAAAAAGGATGGTGGAATGCACCCAACCCCGGTGGGGGTATCAGGGCCAAAGATTGGTAGTAATGCACCTAACCTGGGTGGGGGTGAGAGGAGAAAAAGGATGGTGGAATGCACCCAACCCCGGTGGGGGTATCAGGGCCAAAGATTGGTAGTAATGCACCTAACCTGGGTGGGGGTGAGAGGAGAAAAAGGATGGTGGAATGCACCCAACCCCGGTGGGGGTATCAGGGCCAAAGATTGGTAGTAATGCACCTAACCTGGGTGGGGGTAAACAGTGCCAGGGAGGGAAAAATGCACCTGACTCTGGTGGTAATTATATGGCATAATGAGTGCATTGATGCACCTAACCTGGGTGGGGGAGTTTTATCAACTGGAGCTAAAGCAAGGGCTGTGAATTCCCTTACCAGAGGTCAAATAATTGTACAATTGGCGTCACGTGAAATGCACCTGAAGGCCTCAAATTGTCGTCTTTAGGGGTTGGAATGCACCATACCCCGGTGGGGAAAGCAGAAATTGAGGCAAACATGCGAGGGAAAATGTGCGTAAACGTGAAAAGACCTTTATAGACGGAAGCACTACCTAACCTGTTTAGTTTATATAGGAGTAGTCTGTTGGGATACAAGTGGGAATGTCCAAAGAGAGGTATGGCAGTTTTAGCATGGAACTAACGATAAAAGCGAAGAGGGCAGTGGGAAACGCCTGTTAGGATATTTCCCGCTGCCCTCTTCGCCTTTATTGCAAAAAGGTTTTCTGCTTTATTCTTTCTCTTTTGGTACTTCGCGAGCGCGTATACGGCGCGGGCGTTTTTTCTGTGCGCTATTAAGGGCCTGATATTCCTGGATCAGTTTCAACGGAGGAAGGATCTCCCAACGTGATGCTAGCCAATCTTTACTCCAGCGCGCCTGCTCTTTATTGACTTCAGTCAGACAAATTTGCTTACCTAAAATTCCCATTTGCTCCAGTTTGGAGAGGGATTTCTCTATGGCTGGGACGAAGCGCGTTGTCATATGGCGTTCATCAACCTCGACCATACTGGAGGCGAGCAATTCTGACATGGTAATTGGCGCGCTAAAGTTGCCTTGTTTAGCCTGCTCGCGCCAGCGTTCAGTCATGTAGAGAGCGATACGCAGCGCATAGCGATCATTTTGTGGATTGAGCTTGAAGATCTGGCTATCAATCTCAGCAAGATAGTAGTTCTGATGCTGCTCATAGGTACTGATCCAGTCGCCGGGCGAAACCAGGAAACCGATGATAATCTTATCATTTGTTAATGTCTTGCGGCTGACAACCGAGTAGCGCATATAGGGACCATCGACCTGGATAGGCACGGCCTTGCCACGTACCGTGATTGTGCAATTGCCGCGCACATTACAGGATGCCAGCAGGGTCAGGTCCTGGAGCACGCGGCGCTTCTGCTCGGTGCGATAGCCATCGGTATAGCGCTTATTGGCGCCAGGATGCGCGACGCGGCTATGCTTTTGTAGCCCCTGCCACTGAAGGATCTCATCGAGGAGAACAGGCACACTGCCATTTTTGGAGACGCGATCATTATGGCGACGAATATTCCATAGGCCAAGGACGATACGTGCCGTTAGTACTGTACTCTCGCTCAACTGGCGAATTTGTTTTAAGGCCTGGGGGATCTCCAGTGGGCGTTCGGGTGTGCCGAGATAGACCTCAAGCGTATTGGAAGCCAGGTAAGAAATCTCACCATCGCCAGGACGCCACATGCTTTTCTGAGCCAGCGAGGCTTCGCGCACAGCCTGGTCGGGCCGGTAATTTGTAACCTTGAGGTTCTCCATCACATATGGAGTAATACGATCAAAGAGGGAAGACTCATGTTCAATCTCACCGCCTTCGAGAATGGTCGCGAGATATTCCGTGGCCTCCTCCTCTGTCATATAGTCAGTGACATCGGCAAAGGTCTGATCAAGCAGAGCTTCTAGTTCAGTATCGTACTCATCTTCCTCGTCCTGGGAAGTGAGATCAGCGTCATCAGCATCTTGTGGAATCAGGCCAAGATCTGGCTGCTTGTGTTCCTCCATAAGCGTCTGCGGTTGGATCCTACTAAGCAAGAGCCTTACCGCAAGCCTCCTTTTTCTGTGCTGAACGTGGCGGCGGAGTTAGCCACTACGAAGCGGCGTTCACGATTGCTTTTCATAGTATACCATGAGAGCGTATGGACGGAAACGCGATAAAATTCTTATAGCCGAATAGTAAGCCCTACTCGCAAGAGCGGGACTCAAGTAGTGAGCATGCTATACTGATTATGGCCTATTCATATGTACCAAGAGATTCGGAAGAAAATTATGCTCGATTTAACGCAACCTGAACATAACCTACGAGCATATATCAAGGCTCGTGCGTCCCTACAGCCCGAAGAGATTGTATTCTGGTGGAGCGGCAATATCTATAGCGTCATTCCCGGGCAGAAAAATCGCCTCCTCTTCAAGATTGATGGCTACAATATTGGTCGCTGTATGGAGGTAGAGGGAGGGTACCAACATCTCATGCGCGAGGTTACATTCTACAAAAATCCCTCCACGGGTGAGATCCTTGAGCGCTGGTCTAACCCCTTTACCGAAGAAGAGGTCCCCGTTGTGCATGTCTGGAATGATCCTGTCAACCAGACGTATCTGCTCAATGGTCCTTATGGGCCATTTATGATGCCAGCGCTGTCTGTAGGTGAGGATCGTCTATGCCTGGCTCTCGATATAATGCTGGCCTATCCCTCTCCACTGCCATGCGCACAATATCCCAAATACTCGCAGAGCGATCTCTACCAGGGTGCAGAGCTCTTTCAGTTTTTTATCAGCCGCCGGGACCTGGAGAACGATGAGCTTGCCTCCATTCCCTGTGAGATCTCCTGGACGCGCCTTGGTCCCTGGCTCCCTTGGATGGCGATGGCGGATCGCCCAGGCAATCTGCTCTACCAGTGTGCTGGCTGTAAGGTAGCAGGTGGCTATGCAGCTCTTCCTGAAGATGCACGCGCCTATGTTGAGCAGCATCAGCCAATCTACACGCAGGCCCCTACGGAATTTACACGTCCCAACGAGACCTCCTGGACGTATTTCAAGAAATACCTTGAGAGCCAGAAGTAGACGCGTACGCAAGTGACGTCGGTCGGTTTCCACCGTGTCTAATCCGTTGTGGATGCCGAATAATAAAAGAGGAGTCGTCACATACAGGTGGCAACTCCTCTCTCTATTATCTGTTAGCCATGCTGAGAGATAAGCTTGTTGAGTGTTTGGACCAGCAGGGGGCCGGTTGTACTTAGCTCGGCCAACATTGTTGCCGCCAGGCGCTGGAGCACATCCTCTCCTTTGTGAGTAAGCTGTACGAGGACGCGCCGCTGATCGACGGTATCGCGTTTGCGCTCCACATACTCGCGTTCGACCAGGCGATTCACTAGTTCAACGGTGCTATGATGCTGAATTTGTAGGCGTTCGGCCAGGTAGCCTATAGTTGGCTTTTGTTGCTGAGGCAGACCCTTGATGGCCAGGAGGAGTTGATGCTGCTGGGGTTCCAGGCCCACAGAACGCGCCATTTGCTCACTAAAATGAATGTAGCGACGAATCTGGTAGCGAAACTCGGCCAGTTCCCGATAATCGGAAAGATGTAAATCGTTACTCATATTTTCTGCCATAGTAAAACCTCTATATTAACGAGGAGTGTAGGATATGCAATCTATTTTGTCAAGGTAATGCTATTGATGAGAAGTTTCCGCTACACGTCTGCTATAATGAAAGATGCTTCCTGGAGTTTTCAGCGTCTGCGACGCTCGCAGGGGTCAGGGGGCGGTGCTGGACTGGCTAAGCCAGTCCAGCACCGCCCCCTGACCCCTGCGAGCCACGTAGTGGCGAGAAGTTCTGAGTAGATACGAATAAATATAAAGCAGCTGTGCAAAGCTTTCATGCTCTAGAGGATATATGCAAGGGAGAAAGATTGTAAACAAGGGGCGAGGCCCCTCTATGGCGTTTAGCCTATTTTTGTGCCTGCTCCTGCTCGCGCTTGCGGGCTGTGATCAGCAGGATAACACCCTGGATGGGCCGAATGCACCTCTGGCGGTAAACCAGCAGACAGGCGTTTTTCCGGCGGTGGGAGAGAATAGCCAGTCAGATTTTACCAGCCTGGACCCGGCACGTGCGAGCGATCACGCCTCAACCCAGGTGACAAGCATGGCTTTCACTGGGCTAGTAAGCCTGGACAGCCATTTGCAAATCCGGCCGCAACTTGCAGAATCCTATACCAGTAGCGATAATGGTCTGACCTGGACCTTTAAGCTCAAGCCTAACCTCAAGTTTAGTGATGGCACACGCCTGACCTCGCAAGATGTTGTGTATAGCCTGGATCGAGCTTTACAGCCCTTGACGGCCTCGTCGACAGCCTCGACATTTCTTGGCTCTATTAAAGACGCGGACAAGTTGCGTAGAGGAGAGATACAGACCCTCATTGGCGACAGTCTTCAGGTGCCTGATGCTCAGACCGTGATTATTCAACTGGCGCGACCAGATCAATCTTTCCTCTCGGCTTTGACGAATGGTTGTGCCTCCGTGGTTAAGAAGCAACTGATCGAGAAATACGGAAGCGCCTGGACAGATCACGTTAATGAGGGCGGTAGCACAGGCCCCTGGGTAATAGCACGCTCTATCAAACAGGCCACGCGTTATATCGTGCTCACTCCCAATACCTATTACTATGGACCTAGGCCTAAATTGAAAAAGGCCATCGTGACTTACTATATCAATCCTCAAACGGTCTATCGTGCTTATGAAGCCGGCCAGATAGACATTGCGCCTGTCCCATCTAACCAGATTGGACGTGCGCGCGCCCTACCCATGGGCGAGCTGCACCAGGTACCTGGACTTACTATGTATTATTATGGCCTGAACTACCTCACGAGGCCCTTTGATAACCTCAAGGTGCGTCAGGCCCTGGCGCTGGCCATTAACAAAGACGCTCTGGCACACGATGTCTATAGTGGTACGATGCTGGCTACCAATCATATTGTGCCGGAGGGAATTCCCGGCTATACGCCACAACTAAGTGGACCGCTCGGTGTCTCCAGCACGAAGGGTGATCCTCAGAAGGCGCGCCAGCTTCTCGATGAGGGCCTGCATGAGGAAGGGGTGACGCGGGACATCTTCAAAAATGTGAGCTTTGAGGTGTTTAGTGGCATTCCCTCTGATGTGAATATCAAGAGTGAGTACAACTCTATTCGCACCATGTGGAAAGACTTTTTGGGTATCGATGTCAAAATCAACGATACCAGCGAAGCCAAGTACTATAGCGATCTACAGAATACCGTAAATAATGCTAAAGGCCTGGCTATCTGGCGTTTGAGCTGGAATATTGATTACCCCGATCCACACTCTGTTCTCTCGTCACAGTTTGGCCAGGGAATGTCCAATAATATTCAGAACTATGGACAGAACAATGCCTTAAATGTGGATCAGCAACAGGAGACGCAGCGCTTACTTACTCAGGCCGATGCTGCCACCAACCAGCAGCAGCGCTATCAGCTCTACGCCCAGGCTGAGCAGCGCCTGGTCGACGATGTGGCCTGGCTTCCCCTTTTTCAAGGAGTGAAGAGCACGGTGGTTAAGCCATGTGTGCAGGGCTGGACTGATAGCCCACTCGACCAGGTCGCGCCCGACGATTGGGCTAAGATCTCCTTGAGCAGCAATGCCAGTTGCGCACATAAGGTGTAGCAACTAGTCAATTGATGTTAAAAACACGGGAGCATCCAGCTACAAGTTGGATGCTCCCGTGTTTTTAACATCAAATCCTTAATTGAGCATGTTGCGGATGGTGAGGCCAGAGCGCTCCACGACTGGACCCAGGGCGCGTAGCAGGATGGGGCCAATGATGATCGTTACTACAATATTCGAGAGCGACCATACCAGCCAGCCAGGTAACAGCGTGTTCGCGGGAGCCGTGCCCGTGGCGACCAGGATGAAGTTCCCATAGAGTCCACCAAGAATATTGTTGGGGAGGACTGCGCAGAGCACGAAGAAGATAAAGCCGCGCACCGTCAGGACGTCCTTACCGATGGAGCTAACACCGAAGCGAGGTGCTAGCAGGCGGTAGAGAATCATTGGTAGACCAAGCTGGATCAGGTCCACGGTGCCGAACCAGAGCGCCACTGGCAGCGGTAAGGGCTGGGGCGAGAGCAGGCCTGCTCCCAGGAAGTTGCCCAGATAGGCAATCACAAACGCCCAACCACCAAACCAGAGCGCGAAGGGAATACCAAAACCGATCGCAATAAAAAGTGCCGAAACCAGGGGGATGCCTGAAGGAATCGGAATGGAGAGCCAGGAGAGCACCGTGTAGACCGCGGCGGCCACCGCTACGGCTACCAATTGTCCGAGCGCTGGCAGGCCGGTGTAGCGCAGCGTATAGCTTACACGTGCAGGACGAGCCTCTTCTGTGTAATCAGCGGGAGCGTCCAGGCGGTTCTCGGGCATCGCGTCTTCCATAAAATACATGTCCTTTCCTTTGGTAAGATGGAACACTATCAGATATCAAACTACAGAGTGCCATATCAAGGTTTATATCGAGACTTATATATATTAACACTCTTTGAGCGAATATTTCACTCTTTATTTTGGTGATGTAAAACCATATGTCGTAATGTATCAATCTGCGACATAACGGCGTGTGTGTTTTCTGCTATGGCTGGCATTTGTGTCTGCCAGTCTTTCTGGCATAGCTCGCGGACCTCCTGGATAAGCGCCGCTTCATCGAGCCGCGCCAGCTTACCATGTTCGACCACGGTTTCGCCATGCACGATGACTGTCTCGACCGCTGAGCCTGGCTCACAGTACACCAGGTGCAGGTAGGGATCGCGTAGCGGTAGGAAGGCCGTACTGTTCAGGTCGAGCATAACGAGATCTGCCAGCTGGCCTGGCGCAATCTCGCCCAGCACTGAGGCGAGGCCCAGAGCTGCGGCCCCGCCAGTTGTGCTTGCCGAGAATATCGCCGCCGCGCCAGGCCACTTCTTATAGTCTAGACGTGGATAGTTGTGGAGCAAGCCCGCTAGCTTGAGCACGCTAAACATATTCTGGTTATCATTGCTGGCGGAACCGTCGCAGCCAAGCGCTACGCTTACCCCGAGGTCGAGCGCGCGCTTGAGAGGGAAGCGCCCACTGCCCAGGCGCAGATTACTGACTGGATTGTGTACGAGCGTAGCCCCTGAGCAGGCGATACGCTCCAGATCACCGGGCGCCAGCCAGATGGCATGAGCTAGCGATGTTCCGGGGCGCATAATATATTGATCGGCGAGATAGGCAATACCTTCCTGTCCCAGGTACTCACGGATCACTTGCGCTTGTAGAGCTGTCTCGACGGCATGAATATGCATGCCTGTCTCGTAACGCTCGGCGAGCAGGTTACAGTGCTCCAAGAGCATATGGCTGCACCAGTGAATACCACTTGGGCCAACCAGGCAGCTCAGGCGACCAGAAGAACTCTGGTGCCAGCGGGTGATGAACTGCTCCAGTGTCTCCAGTTGTTCCTCAATGGGAGGCCAGAGCTCGAAGCGATCTGTAAAGGGATGCTCAGGGAAGTGTAGACCTCGTTGCAGGCCACAATTCAGTACCAGGTCTTGATCCTCAATAGAGGGAGCGACGGCTGCGCGAATACCTACATCTTCATATGCCTGCATGACTGCGTCAAGAAATGGTTCAGAGACGCCCGAGGGAGTCCAGAGGTGATCGAGAACGGCCGTTGTGCCACTTTTTAGCATTTCGAGGGCGCCCAGGGCCGCACTCAGATAAGCCATGCGTGGCGTCCACTCAAAGGTATTGCCAAAGAGAGGCACCAGCCAGAGTTCAAGCGGTAGCGAAGGGGACGTTGCCTTGAGCACGTTCTCCAACGAATGCGTATGGGCGTTGATCATCCCAGGGATGACCAGGCGGTCCTTGCCACTTATGACCTGGTCGAGCCGTAAGGGATTGTAGGAGAGTGAACCAGACGGACCAACCTCCTGAATCCGCTCGCCAACAATGAGAATATCCTGGTTCGTGAGCAGGTGTTCCGGCTGGTTGGGTGCAAGCACACTACAGCCTTGTACAAGGATATGCGGTAGCTCATTAATAGAGGTAGAGTTACCAGGCTGCTTATGAATATGAGGTACATCATGTGCCAACTCAAGTTTACGCATTCCATGCCTCGTTTCTGGATTTCTAGATATTATGCTAATATGCTATGACTCTAGCTGTTCCGCGCGCTCATAACATTCCAATGCCTCCTGCCTGCGTCCCATGACGTCGAGGACTGTGCCACGATTCGACCACGCTTGCGCGTCGTTAGGATTGAGCTGCAAGGCCTTTTCATAGCCTGAGAGGGCCTCTTTGTACTCTTCAAGCGCGAAGTGGGCGTCTCCTAGCGCGAGCCAGAGTGTTGAACGATAGTTATCCAGGGCCAGGGCCTGGCGATAGGCGCGTACAGCCCCGGTGTAGTCGTGGGCGGTAAATAATTTGTCGCCTTTTTTCTCCCACTCGTCAACAGGTGAGGAGGGAAGTGATACGGCAAGATCATAGTTCATCATCTTCTGGTACTGCTCAATTTCTGATGACGAGGGCGCGCTGCCAGGAAGAGTCGATGGCAGATAGCAATTGTCTGAAGTAGTAGCTCGTACCTGCGCTGGCGAGCTTCCCCGCTGATAGCTAGCATGACTGGAAGCACTCGTGGCCAGGGGAGCATGGACTGGATTGCTACCTGATGTGGCCTTAGAACTTTGTGAAAGCATTGGGTTGCTAGCACCGGTGGGGAAGGCTGTCCCCGAGGTGGAGCGCAACTGTGGTAGCAGCTCGTGAAGAAAGGCATCGACGCTGGAGAAGCGGCGTTCTGGTAGTGCCTGCGCAGCGTTTCGTACGACTGGCAGCGCCTTCTCATACTCTTCAGAGGAGAGCAAACGCGTGAAGAGCAACTCGCAGACCTGTGCCAGCATATACTGATCGCTAGCAGGTGTAACCACTCGCCAGAAGTCTTGCCAGTGCCCGATTTGCGCTCCTCTACGTACCACGTCTTGTAGCTCGGGGGCCAGATAAGGTTCAAAGGGAGGGTGTAGCCGCGCCAGGCCAAAATCCGCGATCCAGAGGCGATCGCGTCCATCGAGTAAGATGTTGCCGGGCAGGAGCGCGCCATGCACAAGGTGATGTGCATGCGCGGAACTGAGGGCCGAACCTATTTGCTGGATAAGCGTCACCAGGTGGTTACGTAGCGAGATACCACGCGCCTTTAATGCCTGTTGCGCCTCGCGCTTCTCATAGTATGCGATAAACTGTGTCAGGTTAGCATGGGTATACTGGCACAGCGTGAGCAGATACTGGTCCCTGGCGCTATACTTTGTGATCAGTTCATGCAAGGGCTTGCCAGGAGCCTGCTGGCCGTTTGGTTGCCAGTGTGTGCAGCTAAAGACGGGCAGGATAGAGCGATGGTTGAGCGTGGCAGCGGTCCTGGCCTCCCGGCGTGCCTCCTCCCACAACGGCGTACTCATAGAATCAGGCGGAAACAGCTTGAGCACGACCTGCTGTTTGGAGCGCGCATGGATAGCGAGATAGGCATGACCTCCGCGTCCACTGCCGAGTAAGCGTTGGACCTGGTAAATACCCAATTGTGCGCCCGCCGTCAGGTGGCCGCAGAACTGGCAAATCATCTCGCCCGGCTGCATTGGATGCGTCTCTTGCCCCAGGCAAGAATACATCGCGTTCTCGCGAACACCTGAGGAGCGAATGCCGCTCGTATGCCGTTGATAGGGGGAGCTATGCTCCAGGGTCTCCCTGGCATACTGCTGCGAATAGAGTTGTGAGTCCGCCTGATCCCTACGCGAGTTCATCTCGACCGACCTTTCTGCGCACTGCCCAGCAACAAAACAGGGTGCTCGGGGGTAGTTTTCGTCTCCCACACAAGGAGGACCTACCCCGAACTGGCTACCTACTGCTCGTCTGTGTTACGACGAATACGCTGATATGGATTATAAAGACGCTGTGACTTGCCGTTGAACGGCTGGCTTTGCTGAACACGTTCGCTTGCTCCCGCCTCTTGAGCACGTCTCGACGGAGTAGGCGCCTCCAGTTGATATGCCTGTGGCATGGAGATAGGTGTCAGTGCCTGGGCGTCGATGTTCTTGCCGAGCAGGTTCTGAATCTGTTGCTCCATCAGATCTAGCTCGCGTATGACGCGGTCGAGGAGCATACGCTCAAAGTTTACCTGGGCCTGCTCCTCAAAGAGGGGCGAGCGGCGAATCTCGTAGATGGAATCGCGGAAGCGACGCATCAGGTTGTTTAAGGTCGAGAGACTGCCCTGTTGGCGACGCTGCTGGCTATCCTGCGAGCGCTGTAAATGACTGAGACCAAGGAAGAGCGCCCGCAATTCGGGATGATTCACTGGAGGTTGATTATTTGGCATAACTGGTTTGCCCTGTGTCAGGCGCTCGATCCCTTGCTGGAGCGCGCGACAATCCTGTACCAGGCGATCATAGCGTGAGCCGCGTTCTGAGAGCGAGCTTAGGCGGTCAAGCATCAGGTTCAGGCTGATAGCGATTGGGAGCAAGGGTCCAGGAACCGTGGGTGCGCGAGCCGCGATATCGCCCCTGGCTACGCGTGCATGCACCTCTCTCAAGAGTGTAATGCCCTCTTCGAGCACCTGTTTATTCTGTGCGCTACGTGAGGCCTCGTCCGCTTCACGGCGCGTCACCTGGAGCTCGCGGCGCGAGATAACCAGCTCGCCGCGCATCTGCATGGTCAGGCGGTTATTCTCAATCAACGTCAACGCCTGGCGTACGATGATAATGAGTACCAGTCCGAGGGCAACCAGGTCAGCCTGCATCAGAATCTGGCCACCTTTAGGGGCCACAACCGTTAGCAGCAGGGCACAGGTCAGGAGGATCAGGATAAAGGGCGCGATGGCCTGAGCGATACCTGCCGTCTGCGAGTTCTGGTTGCGCGCAGAGAGCGAGGTTGCCACAATACGAGCGTTCTGTGTATTGGCCTGCTGCACCTGTCCGCGTGCGATACTTAGAGGATATTCGATAGCGGCCAGGCCAATGAGGGCCATGCTCAGCGGCCAGAGCACATCCTGCAAGGTGCCGGTGTTGAAGCTGAACGAGAGCGAATAGTAGGCGAGCAGGCTATCTGTCACAGCCAGGCAGAAAAGGCCGAGACAGAGGCGCATAAAGACAGACTGCTGATCGCGATTCGAGAGTGGGCTGAACATCAGTAGTGCGCCGACTGCCACCAGGAAGAGATCGCCTGTCGGAAAATAGACCGAGAGAAAGGCCGCACCCTGACTTGGCTGCTGAGCAAGGCTTGCGATCAAGGGATTGAGCAGGAAAAACCAGGAGATAGCCAGCGCGGCCCCGATAACCGCCAGAGCATCTAGCAGGAGACGCACACGCCCCACTGCCGCTTTATTACGCCGTGTGAGCAAGAGTGTGCCGAGCAGGAAGAAGGGATAACAGGCGACGAAGCCGATATCATAGAGGCCAGGAAAAGGCACATCAGCGGAGTTCATGCGTACATCATAGCTGGTCCAGACGGCCTGGCCACTGGCGTAGAGGGCGATAGCGATGGCCAGGCAGGTCCAGGCCAGGAAGGCGCGTTGAGCGGCCTGGTAGGTCGCGCGGGCCTGCGCTGTCTCGTTGGGGCTATGCTTCCAGGCCTCTTTCTGTCTTAGCTCCTGCTTGAGCTGGCGCGTGACACGCTGTAGACGCAAGGCGACGCGTACACAGAAGAAGAGACCAATGCATTCGCCGGCAAATTGCATGATATCAGAGATGCTCTTGAGTGGGAAACTCTTGCCAGGCACATTTCCCGCCAGGATCATGACGATCAGGAAGAGCGCAAAGGCCAGGGTAAAGCAGAGCACAATCCAGAAGCCATAGCGCTCGCCCCAGGTATCGCGAGCCAGGGCCTCGCCAGTAAAGGTAAAGCTCTCCTGGACAGAGCTTGCCGCCTTGTTGTCTGGCGCATTGAGCGACTGCATAAAGCCAGCACCAGATGCTGGATTAAGTACTCCTAGTGGGCGCGAATTGGCAAATCGAGCCGAGTCTTGGTACGAAGACATACTTACCTACTCCACTTCTCTCGCTGTCTACCTCTTCAGACGGACAGCCAGGCGCTGAACTGGCAATGCCAGGTGAACCAGGAAATGCCATACGACATATTAAATGGGCATGTTAGTGAGCGATAGGTCCAGGTGTTTGTGTGTGTGCGTCATGTGAGCGTGGGTCGCGTCGATCTAGTCGATCTATATACAAGGGCGAGAGGCGTTGTCCGCGAATGGCGTTTAAGCGCGATTGTGTGTTGCTACTATATGTCTCGAAGGCCTGGTCTGGGTGACCCGTTTCATCTCTTGAGAACCTGGAGGCGCGAGTTGCGGGCATTACTTGTGTACTCATATGCGCGGAGCCACGTGGGGGAAGCCAGAGTACCTGGTTATATGGATCTTGTAAATCGAATTGCGTTTGTGGTTTATGAATCACCTGGCTGGATGCGGATGAAAGAAAATACCAGCGTCCCAGCCACGTACAGAGGAAGCGGTCAAGCCCAAAGGGATAACCCGCGTTTCCGACGATGAGACCAAGAAAGACCAGGGTATACGTCAGCATCGCGCCGGGGCTGATGACGTTATAAGGCAACACAAAGCCTTCAGCCGTCGACCAGAGAAAGAGTGAGAGCACAATTCCCACCAGGCAGATCACATTGGTCAGGGTGCCTGCCAGCAGACCTAGACTGATGACTGTCTCTAACAAGGCGATAAGACCGGAAAAGAAGGCAGGATTGATGCTAAGGATGGACAACCAAAGGTGTATCCAGCTCTGAATGAACGTGGGCTGGCCAGGCAATGTCGCCACGGCATGTGCCGTCATCGCCGTGAGGAAACCAGGCTGCCAGGCAAACCAGGCATTGACCAGCCAGGTGAGGCCGAAGCATACACGAATGGCGTTGATCCCCCGCACCCGCCAGAGCTGCAACTGAAACACAAGGTTACTCCCTTCGAAAACACAGCCAATCCCCATCGAATAAGGTACTAATGCCCCGCAGCCAGGGCGGGAGAGCCGCGCGCTATGACCTCCCATAGCGACTGCTCTCTACCCCCTTGCCGCGTCTTATACCACGCGGCCTTGCTGCCTGGCATACCTTGTAGGTAACTAGCGTCTTCTACCGTGTAACAGAGTGTCTTCTGCATTGTGCGCGTGACTCTTGCATCTCCACCCATCGATGAAGAGTCATCCGTGAGAACGGAGCTCGCCCTGGGTCGCAGTCCAGGTGAGCATGAACGCGAACAAACGTGGAAGCTCTCCCTCTCTTGAGGGCCTGGCACGGTATCCCTACGGAGAACGCAATACGCTGACAATACTCCGTAAGTACCTATCTCTGCGCGAACAAGGAGACAGGCACTCTTTTGCACTGCACCTGGATGAAGTATAGGGTGTTCGGCTTCTTGTCATCTCCTAGCTGTCTTCTCATCTTTATCATGCCTGCGGCGCGGGTAATAAGGGTATGGAGCGTGAGCCTTCGCCTGTGCTCCATACCCTTATCGATATTGGGGTTATATAGTGCGATGGGAAAGGCGCGAGCCTTCACCCGCGTTCCATACCCTTATTTAACAGACCAGCTTGAACCCTGCTATCTTTTCTTTGCGGATAAGCCATCAAAATCACTAAACTCCCCCTATATGCTGCGGTGAGGCAAGGCCGCAGGCCTTGCCTCACCGCAGCATATAACCCCTGCGAGCCACGTAGTGGCGAGAAGTCTTCAGTAAGACATTACAAAGCTTTTGGTATAAGCTTTGTAATGTCTTATACCAATCTTCTGTATAAATGCAACGCACATTTTTTATAAATTTTTTATACTTTTCGCTGGAATTGTGCTTGGAAATGTGTTACTCTGGAGAAGGACGATGTTTCATTTGTTCCGAGGTTTGTACTTGTTGCGTCACCGCAATAGCGAGCGAACTGGGTGGGTTGCGGTGGCGCGGCAGGACAGCCATACTTTATAGTCGATTGGCCACTGGAGCTTGCTTACATGCCATAGCACCTCAAGAAAAGAACGCCTGCACTAATAATAGTTGGGGGTGGGGCGAAGGGTAGGGAGGAAGATCACCACGTGTAAAACCACACTTGGCGTTGTGAAGCGCATTTATTTCTTGTGAACCGATACCTGCCAGCCCGGGGTACCGGCAGGTATATGCACCGCGCGTAGAAAGCTAGAAATGGAAGTAGCCTGTATAGACTTTGTACTACAATGTACGTTCCTAGTCGAACAGCATACGATTAAATTTCTGCGCGTCTCCGATTCGGCATATACATGAGTATATAGCCAGTTTCTAAAATGGATGAAATCTCAATACCGAAGGAGCGTGTTTTGATACGCGTGCGCGAGAGCACATTGCGCACGGGACGCATCTCCTGGTCCCACACACCTGCCTCTTGAGCCTCTTGCAGGCGTTCGCGACACCGAGCAATGGTCGTTTCAGTGACACGGCCACTGGCGAAACTGGCGAGTAGCACTTCGTAGGGACAATAATACGGGTAAGATTCCAACAGGGGTAGCAGGACGCAGATCTCGCTGGTGGTAAATTGCTGTTCCATCAGCATATGTGGGCGATCCTGTTCGCAGACGAGATGGGAAAGCGTGCCAAGTGTCGTGTTCAACGCAAGCGTATGGCCAGGCGGCAGAAGCCCCTGTAAGGAGAAGTGCATTACCTCCTCGTCGATGTCCTGTATATAGCTCATCGGCGTTTTAACCTTGCGCAGGGACACTTTTTGCATACTGGTGCTCCTTGTCTGGGTGGTAGTGCTTACAATCACATGTAAAGCGGCGAAGGATGCATCTTCTGCTCCCTTGTGCTATCGATAACAGCCTGTCATCGATATCGCAATTGTTCAGTCTCTCCTCGTTCTATATCCCCTCCTCCTTTCCGCTGGCAGACATCCAAAAATTGGACGTCCTTGAAACTCATAAGACGCTCTCCATAAAACTATCAAAGTAGTGCATTCAAATACACATTACCTAATTGAACGTTATAAATCAAGGCTTTTTCGCTTTAGTCTATTTTCTGATTAATATTTGTTAAATATGTTTTATAATAAGTGGTAGGCGCAGGCAGTATTCTGAGTGGTGTGTAAAAAAAAGGTCTGGTATCCTGAACTGGAAAATGTAGTAAAACTGAACCAGGAGGATAGCCATGACCCTTTACGATCACTCTAGCGAAGACATCATCACCCGTCAAGAGGCCTTTGAGCAGCTGGTGAAAGAGCGACTCCAGTACGCCGTTCGCATCGCATTCATCAATGTGCTGGAAGAAGAAGTGACGGCCTTTATTGGAGCCAAGCCGTATGAGCGCAGCCAACACCGTCGAGATCAACGCAACGGACACTACAGCCGTCATCTGGACACCACTGTGGGAGAAATCGCCGATGTGCCCGTTCCTCGCACGCGAGGAGGGTATCACACGCAGTTGTTTGAGCGTTATCATCGCCGCCGCGACGAGCTGGATGGCGCCATGCAAGACATGTTCATCAAAGGAGTGAGCATGGCTCAAGTCGGAGAGATCATCGAGACATTAACCGGTTTGCATCCGAGTGCCTCAACCGTCTCGCGGGTGTTTCATACGCTGCAAGAGGAGTATGAGCAGTGGAAAGCCCGTCCCCTAGCTCAGCGCTATGCCTACGCCTTTGCCGATGGGACCTACTTCACCGTGATCTACCAGAGCGAAGGCTGCAAGATGCCCATCTTGGCGGTGGTGGGCATTGCCATCACCGGAGAGCGAGAAGTGCTGGCTTTTCGCGTGGGGGATCGGGAGAATCAGCAGGCGTGGGAAGATCTCATGGAGGATCTCAAAGCACGAGGAGTCAAGGAAATCGGGCTCTGGATCAGTGATGGCAACCGAGCCATGCTCAATGCCATCACCAAGCACTTCCCGACCGCACAGAGACAACGCTGTGTTCTGCACAAGATGGAGAACGTGCTCAGTTACGTTCCGAGCAAGCAGCGAGAACAGCTTGAACTTGAGCTCAAAGCCCTCTTTTCCCAAGAAAGCCGACAGCAGGCCGATCAAGCCGTGGCTGCTTTCCTTGAGAAGTACCAGAAGGTCTATCCCACCGCGGTAGAGTGCTTGCAGCGGGATCTGGAGGCTTGTCTCACCTTTTACGCCTTTCCGAAGACGCACTGGAAGACCATTCGCACCAACAATGTCAGTGAGCGGCTCTTTGGAGAAGTCAAACGTCGTTCGCACAAGATGGCTGCCGCGTTTCGCAATGAGGGGAGCTGTCTGCTGCTCTTCTATGCCGTCATTCGCGGCTTGACCTTCCACAAGCTCACGATGCCACCAGCATCGCAAGCTCAGCCAGATCTTGTCCTTTTACACAGTACTTGACATACTGCCTAGGCGCATGGCGTGGGCAATTGCCCACGCCATGCGCCTACCACTTATACCCCTGAGCTCCGTAGGTGCGAGAGCCCGCAGACCCTTACGAGAACCTGTTATACTGCCATATGAGCTTTGCAAATATATCTATTTCTGTTATAACTGAACAATAACACCTTGTTACGGAGAAGATTGGAAAAGATGCAAGAACGTTTAGCCCAATTGCAGGACATGCTCTGGACCTACATCCCTATTACCAGACAGCTAGGCCTGAAGGTCGATACCTACGATGGCCAACGCCTCTGCTTTACTGCGCCCCTGACTGCCAACGTCAACCACGCAGGTACTGTATTCGCCGGTAGTTTAAACGCCCTTCTCACTCTAACTGGTTGGGGCATGACCTGGCTGCTTATGCAAGAGCTGGAGCTAGCTGGAGAGATTGTCATTCAAGATAGTAGTTGTCGTTATCTCGCACCTGTGACGCAGGATTTCGTAACCATATGTGCTCGCCCACAGCAGCAGAGTATTGAACAGTTCGCGCGTATGCTTCGCAGGCGAGGCCGAGGACGCCTGGAACTCAAGGTTGATATTGTGGAAGGCACAACCACCGTTGTCTCCTTCACCGGTCGCTATGTGGTATACAACGATGGTGAGCAGCATAACTCCAACTCGCCCTACAATAGTAACCTGATCTTCTAATAGTCCCTTCGCCTGTTCTACACGAATTTCCTATAGTCTAAATTTGTCGGTTACAGGTGGTGGAGTTTTAAAAAGGGGCGGCATACGTAGCAAGGGAGAGGCTTTCTTGAGCCTTGCGAGGCGTTTCTGGGTCCACACTGCTCGCCTGGTTAGAAGATAATAACTCGCGCAGTAGTCGAAGAGGAAAAGCATGCCAGGGAGATTGATAAGCAGGAGCAGAACCAGGACAAGCTTGGGATGAGCGCCGAAGAAGACATCTGCCTGATTATGATCATATACCAGGGCCGCGATATCTCCCGTGAGCATGCCAGCGAGGATGGCAACAGCTTCTCTCAATGATGGCCTGGCGTCTCGCGGAGCACGTGCGAGACGCCAATAACTGATACCAAGGGGCATAACCACAAAGAGCAGGATACAAGCAATTGTCAGCAGCACTAGAAATAGCTTTACGTCGCCAGGGATATGCATATGTACGAGCCCTTCCAGCCACCATCCACAAAACCCATATTTCTATCCAGTATAAGTGCCGTAAGAAGCTGCACATGCTAATACAGCATTATTATGAATGCTATGCTAGTGGCTCTCTGAAGCCTTGGTCTCGATGTTGGCTATGAGCGTATGAATATGCTCAAGCGAAAGCTCCGTCAGCGAGTTGAGTTGCAAGCTAGCCCCGGCAAAGTCGAAATGCCTGGTAAGCTCATTGGGGATGACTACGCAGAAGATGCCTGCGGCTCGCGCGGCGCGCATACCATTGAGCGAGTCTTCAAGGGCGATCGCCTCATGTGGCTGTACTCCTAATTGGGTCAGTGCTGATTGGTAAACATCGGGCTGGGGCTTGGCATGCTTCACCTCGTCACCACAGGCGATGGCATCAAAGTAGTGCAGGAGATTCCGCTCTTTGAGATGACCTGTGACCCAGGCGCGTGAGGAGCTTGAAGCGACAGCAAGCAGGAGACTCTTCTCTTTTGCTTGGCGTATAAGCGCCTCGACCCCCGGAAGCACAGGTTGGTTGGCGATTAGCTCATGATGCCGTTTCATGCGTTGCATACGCAGGATCTCGCGATCAAAGCTCTTGCCGCTCTTCTCTTCCAGGTAATCATAGGGATTGAAGGGGCTGGTGCTGGGTCCGGTACCAACCAGGGGCAGCCAGTCCGTAAGTGCAAAGGTGATGTTATGCTCCTGATAAATCTCTTGCCAGGAAGTGAAATCTGGCATCTCAGTATCAATAACAAGACCATCAAAATCAAAAATAATTGCTTTTAGCATATGTCTCTTCCTAATATATATTTGACTTTATCTGATTTCCTCATCCATCATATAACACAGGGAGCGAGCGGGCCAGAGTCTGGGTCTGCTTTATTCCAGCCACCGAGTCATAAAGTGCCGCTCATGCTCTTCAAAGCCCAGCCTGCGATAGAGGCGATGTGCTCCGATGTTCTCATGTTCCACCTCAAGATGAAGAGCATGCATGCCCATTTGTTTACAGGTCTCTTCTATAAACTTAATCGTCTGTTCGCCAATTTTCTTGCCCCGATACTGCCCATCAATAAATAGCTCGTCAATTAAAGCGTCACGCCCATGCATTTCGATGCTATAGCCAAACGTCAGAATTATATAGCCTGCGGGCTGCTGATCATAGTAGATAAGCCAGATGCGTCCATAGTCAGGTCTCTGAAGAAGCTGCTCAACGGCGGCGAGCTTGCTCTCATCTAGAGCGTAATTAAAGTGGGCGTAAAACTGGCGCATAAACTCTATCAGAGTATTCAAAGTGTCGAGAGTAACCAGTTGAAAGGTTACAGTTGGCATGTGAAAACCTACCTCTACTCAGTATGTTTCAAACGAATATTGCCAGGATATCTATGCTTCATCGTATCATATATCTTTGCATCCCCATCTGTAAAAAGGATCAAGATCTATTTTATTCTATAAGATGAAGGTAGTAGAATTGGCTGAAAGCGCTTGTAACGGCAACGAAGTATGGTAATATATTTGAGGTTGAAACTGTGTTGGCTAGTTTGTATGGGTCAAGGTGGATGGAGACTGCGATAAACGAATTAACTTATAATGGGCGCGTGCGGCGCTTGCGCGAGCTGGCTGAGGCGGCGCTTGCCTACTATGATATCGGAAATGCGCGTTTAAGTTTGATCAATGCCGGTGTGGATACCCTCTTTCAGGTCGTTGCCCAAAGGCGCGTCTTTAATGAAGATAGCTTGAGCATGCATCTGGAGAAGGCGCGGTATATCCTCCGCTTCTATGGCCACGAGGAGGTGAGCACAGAGGCGATTCTCTCAGAGCTACGTTGGCTGCTTGCCTTGCGTCGCGATACTGAGCTACTCGTGCCAGAGCCAGTCTTCATGCGCGATGGCTCGCTACTGATCCAGGTATGTATTGCCGATATTCCCGAGACGCCACGCTGTGTCCTCTTTCGCTGGGTAGAGGGGCGCTTCGCCGAAACCTTGCTCAGCCCTGGTCGACTTGAGCGCGCGGGTATGTTTCTGGCGCGCCTGCACCAGCATGCGGAGAACTATATGCTGCCTGCTGACTTTGAGCGACCACGCTGGGACTGGCAGGCGTTAGTCAAACCTGAGCTGACCGAGGTTGGTGGCAAGGCCAAACTCTCGGGACGCGATGCCGCGACCTTTGCCGTTCTCTTTGAGCAGACAGAGGACATGCTTAATCAATTGACAACAAATAAGACAGCCTATGGATTGATTCACAGCGATTTTCAGCCCACTAATTACCTCTTCTATAAAGACGAGGTACGTGCCATTGACTTCGAGAAATGTCAGTTCGGCTATTATCTCTATGATATGGCGATTGCACTCCTCTGCCTGCAAGGTCGCGAAAATGAGGCGGCCCTGCGCGATGCCTTCTTTAATGGCTATGCCCAGATTCGTGTCCTCCCTGATCATTACGAAGAACGCCTACGCCTCTTTACCGCTATCCATATGCTTGAGCCGCTCTTACGTGCGATGTGGCCGCGAGGCGTCCCAGCCCGCTCCGCGTTTGTGCGTGAGATCAAACAGGCCGCCGAGCAACTGCGCGCATACCTGCACCTTTAACTATAAGTGCGCCGTTGGCATGCAGCCACATTACGCTTTATAGAAACTGCTCGATGCGCCGACGTATTTCCTCAGGTGTAAGTTTGAGTGCTGCATTGTATTGCTCTAATGTGCCGTAGCGATGTAAGAACTGGCGTGGAACACCAATAGCCTTAATGCGTGTAGGTGTGTCTTCTAGCGCCGCGCTAATGTCTGGTACAAGCGCTCCCTCATAGTATGGCTCGACCACGACTATCTCTCCCTTGCCAGCGTGAGCGCGCAAGGTCTCTTTATCGAAAGGAGCGACCGTTGTACAGTAGAGCAGCGTTACATCCAATCCTTCGACCGCTGGAAGCACGTACTCCAGTGAAGGGCCAACCGCGATCACCGTTGCCTGACTTCCCTGTTTGATAACCTTGAGCTTTCCAAACTCGATATCCAGATGTTCGTTGTGCTCAGCGACTGATGTGCGATAGTATGTGGGCGAACCATTAGCATACGCTGCTTGCAATAATTGATCTAATTCGTGAGCCGTACCAGGAACCACGATTTGCATGCCTGGAAGTTGCATGAGCAGGGGAACATCTGCAGGCCCATGATGTGTCGAACCATCGGTGCTATAGTCGTAGGAGGCACCAATGCTGAGAAAGTTACCACCCAGTCCCTGGTAACAGAAGTCATCTTTAAGCTGTTCAAGTGGTCTTTCAACCAGGAAGGGGGTAATCGTGTGTGCGAAGGGAATAAAGCCTTCCAGGGCAAAGCCCGCGGCAACGCCGATCATGCTCTGCTCCATAATGCCAAGGTTTAGTGCGCGTTGGGGATAACGCTGCAAGATAGGTGCGAATTGTGTGGCGCTTACCGCAGCCAGGACCAAGGCTGTACGCTCGTCTCGCTCGAATAATTCGGCTATTGTGGCGACCATCTGGTCGCGCATACTTAATTTCTGTGTTGTTGTCATTCTTCTTTATCCATTTCACTCTAGTGTTTGTTTCTTCTGCCTCTCAAAGAGTACGCATTCGTATTTGCTACATTAGCTCACCGGGCGATATCAGCAATGATCACATGCGGTTGCGTGGTAGCGGTCATGCTTAATGCCTGGTAAAGCTGCTCGTGATTACGCCCATCAACATTGGTAGTTTGCCAGTGGAAGGCGCTAAATTTTGTTTCCAGATCGCTAAAGTTGTAGAGGCTGGAGTGGTTGTTTACCAGGATGCAGGTCAGATTTGCCAGGTTAAGCTGCCCAGCCAGCATTACCGCTTCCCATATACTGCCTTCATTACACTCTCCATCGCCGATGAGTACGAAAACGCGTTGCTCACCTTTCTTCGCGCGTAGCGCCAGGGCCACTCCTACCGCCATAGGTAACCCATGCCCCAATGAGCCAGTAGAGATCTCTACCCCCGGTACTTGCTGGCGGTCAGGATGTCCCCCTAAAATCCCCTCCCACGTCTCAAAGCGTTCCAGTTCCGTGGTAGAGAAGAAGCCCTTCGCAGCTAGAATGGCGTATAGAGCTAGTGGTCCATGCCCCTTGCTGAGTAAGAAGCGATCGCGTTCCTTTGCCTCTGGCTTGTCAGGGATATAACGTAAAACACGGTCATATAACACCCAGAGTATATCGAGTGTAGAGTGGGCACTGACATCGTGTTTCTCATCACCCACGGCCATACGCATGAGTTGCTTTACCTCATCCAATGCGGTTGATGTTGTCGTATCCATAGAATTTATCCTCGCTTTCATGTGTTTGAAGTGTAGCGCACGTAGACCCGTTGCATATATGGTCTGAAGGGCAGATTATTCCTGTCCCATCGGACAGTTTAAGCGTTTGCTCCGTAACAGATAGGAAACAACGTACCCTATTGTTAGGATATTTGTGTTTAAATGCGTGTAAATGTATACTAAGAACAGTATGGTAAATAGGAGTGCTTTAAACATTTCTATGCACCTCATTGTCAGATGTATGGATGCTATAGGCGAAAAGCAGCCATACATGCGTGTTTATGGGCAAGGGAACGTCGCTATAGGGCGGAAAGCGACGAAAAAGGAGTTTCCGAAATGAGCAGAGATTCTCACCAGAGAGAACGCGAGGATACGTATGCGCTCGATCCTGAGGATACAGCGGAGATGCTTCGCCTGATGAACCAGGATCGACTTGTTACTCAGGGAATGGGGGGACTATTCCCTGAACTCGATAATCAGCTCCCTAAAGGCTACGAGCGTATTATCGATATCGGCTGTGGACCAGGAAATTGGGTCTTGAATGTGGCATACGAATATCCTGAGGTTGAAGTGGTTGGGCTGGATGTCAGTAGACGTATGATCAAGTACGCTCACACTCAGGCACAGACTGAGGGCAGAGAGAATGCTATTTTTATGGAAGGGAATGCGCTAAAGCCGCTACCCTTTCCCGATAACTCGTTTGACCTGGTCAATGCGCGCTTTATGGTTGGCGTGATCATGCGTGATGTATGGCCGCAGGTTATGGGAGAGCTCTATCGTATTGTACGGCCCGGTGGCATTATTCGCCTGACCGAGCCAGATGATATGGGAACGTCTAATAGCCTGGCCCTGGAAGAGTTGATGTGCTTCGCAGCCATGGCGCTTCATCAACTGGGCTATGGTTTCTCGCCGCATGGCCGCTCCTTTGGCATTACACCTCTGCTGGGCAAGTTTTTGCATGTTGCAGGATGCGAGCAAATTCAACATCGTCCACACGCCTTTGACTTCTCATATGGCACCACATTTAACCAGAGCCAGTACGAGAACTGGCGTAGCGGCTTTATGAGTTTATTGCCCCTATTTAAAAAGTGTAATCTGACGACGGATGAAGAGTTCCAGGTTCTTTATGAGCGCATGCAACAGGAGATGCTTTCAGAGAACTTTCGTGCCCTCTGGTATATGTTAACCGTCTGGGGCATAAAACCCTTCAAACTCGAAGAGGCTGCCTTCCAGGTTGCGGAAGAAGCAATCAAGCATCAGGAATCACAGCCCCTCGCCGAAGCGATAGGCGAAATTTAGTGAAATAAAGACGAATTTACAAGAAATCAGACCAAAGAGGGTGTGTAGAGGTATTGTGTGAGCTATGGCTCACACAATACCTCTACACACCCTCTTTTTGAGCATTACAGACGCGAAAAGTTATTCTGAAGGTCAAATTCTACGATATTTTTATTTTGTATTCCCTAAAGCCTTGACAAGTATCCAGAAGTAATGGTAATTACTTTATAGTAATGTAAAGTAACTCATAGTGATAGGAAGTTAGCAAAAAGCGAGGTTTCTTATGGATCCTTTACTCACTTCAGATGAGCTAGCCGCCATTCTCAAGGTCGATGTCGTTACCATTCGCCGCCTAGTCAATCGCCAGGAGATCACCGCCTACCGTGTAGGCAATGAGTTTCGCTTTACCGAGACCGAACTGGAGCAATACTTGCAGCGCCAGCGCCTCCCAGCCAAAGGTGAGCGCTCCGAGCCTAATGGTTTTCAAGGCTTTATGCGTAGATTAATGGGTAAGCCGACAGGCGGACATGATCGCTTCGAGCGCTTCACCAGGCGCGCTCGTAATGTTTTAGCCCTGGCCCAAAAGGAGGCGGTCGGTCTCAATCATAACTATATTGGCACTGAACATCTATTGCTTGGTTTGATAAAAGAAGATGGAGGTATCGCAGGGCGTGTATTACATGAACAAGGCGTAAGCCTGGAGCAGGTACACGAGCGAATCACCTCTATTATTGGCAAGGGGGATAAACCATCCGCTGGCGAAGGAACTTTGACACCACGTTCAAGAAAAGTTATCGAATACGCGGTCGATGAGGCCAAGCGCCTTGGACATTCCTTTGTCGGCACTGAACATATCCTCTTAGGCCTTATTCGTGAAGGTGAAGGTATCGCTGCCCACGTGCTCCGAGATGTCTTGCGTACTGAGCGGCTAGATAGCGTGCGTGAAGCGGTGTTACGCATACTCGACCAGGAGGGCGTAACCGCCGAAAATATTCCTCCTATTCCCGAAGAAGCCAAATCGCTTCTCGGTGAGCAGGAGGAGGCCCTGACCTGCTCCGTCTGCAGCGCTCGTTGCCCCACCTACTTCCACTACTGCTTCAATTGCGGCGCCCCTTTCGAATCCTAAGCAATAGCATTTTCTTCCTCATTAATGCGCAAATTCAATGCGGCAGGCCAGGCTAAAGTATCCACCCTTGACCTGGTAGCCCAGTTTGCGGTTAATTGCCAGCATGGCGGCATTCTCGGCATCGTTGCGTGTGAGGATATAGTCGGCGCGGCGCTGGCGGGCGTAGCGGATGGCAAGGAGCTTGAGTGCGAGCGCGATGCCTCGGCCTCGATAGGCCCGCTCGACGCCCGTAAATGTATTGTGCATCGAGTTGCAGTTTATGTAATGGCCCACAGTAGCTGTGCCCACCCAGCGTTCGCCATCAGCGGCGATGAACTGGCCCTCCGGGCGAAACCAGGGCGCGAGAAAGAGCATGCGCTGAAAGTCATGAAATGAGGAGATAGAGACGCGTTTCTTGTGAGCCGAGTTTGAGCCAGTCTCATAAATACGCCGGTGTAAGTCGTATAGCCATCTCTGGTGCTCATTTGTCGCCTCTATATCAGCCAGGGTAAAGAATTGGATGCCAGAGGCTTGCAGGCGCTCGGGGAAATCATGGAAGCGCGCATCGTCGAAGTCAGAGAGATAGAGCCAGGATTCTAGGGTATAGCTGGTCAGGGTAAAGCCACGGTGGAGCGCGAACTCTAGGCCGGGCGCGGAGTTATCGCGCACCTGGGTGATAAGTAGATTAGCCTCTTGTGTGTCCAGAAATGCGAGCGCATGGTCATACAAGGCGCTACCGATCCCGCGCCGTCGCCATGCGGGATCGACGACAATAGAGACCCAGAATTGACCTCTATGCACCCATGGATTATGCAGAATTTGCGAAAATCCCAGTACACTATTTTGTGTACTGATCGCAAGTGTGGTATGTTGAACTTGAGCGGGGGGAGCACTTTGCTGGCGTGCGAGGAGCATGTCTGGACTGACTGGCTCAAGCTCCGTTGTACTCAGCAGGTCAGCAAGGCGAGGATAGTCCTGGTTTGGATTGAGGGTGCGCAATCGGATGTCCATAAAATGGCCTTTCTTCTGCTACAAAGGAAGCAACAACTATCCCACCTCTTTTCTATTGTACTCTGAACCTGAGTGGTCTCTAATAGTGTAAACGCTAGAATATGCACATTCTTGTTTGGAAAGGCCTCTAAATATTGGAAGAGTTATCAGTGCAAGAGCTTAATGCCGCCATGGAAGCCAACTCGGTTGGATATCTGACCTACTTTGCTGTGCATACCCCTGGCATGCGAGTAGTGGATGAAGGCGATCTCCTGCTCGTGGACTCTGGCGTAGCCTCGGATACCTTTAACTATATCTGTCGTGCTCAATTAAACGTCAATCAGGTTCAGGCGCGTACACAGGAAGCTATCTCCTACTTCACTGCACGCGGCTTGCCTGTCGCCTGGTGGGTTGGACCAGCCAGCCAGCCTGGAAACCTGGGTGCTTACCTGGAACAGGCTGGACTGGATTCTGTGGAGGTGGATGAGGGGATGGTAGCCGACCTGCGCGCTCTGCCACGCACTGTGACGGTTCCAGAGGACCTCTCTATCCAACGTGTAAGTTCATCCCAGCAATTAGAACAGTTTGCCCAGGCCGTCTCGCGGGTCTTTGAACCACCCGATACCAATGTCCACCTCTTCTACAAGCGTGTTGAAGCGGTAGCCTTAAGCCAGGATGGTCCCCTGCGCCTCTTTCTTGGTTACTGGCGCGGCGAGCCAGTGGCGACGAGTGCCGTTTTCCTGAATGCTGGGGTTGCGGGTATCTACTCCGTAGCCACCACTCCTCACGCGCGTAAACGTGGTATTGGTACAGCGCTCACACTGGCCGCGCTTCAGGACGCGCAAGCTGTGGGCTATACTATCGGTGTCTTACAGGCCTCGGGCGAGGGCCAGCGTATCTACCAGCGTCTTGGCTTTCGCACGACCTGTCTCTTCAAAGTTTATCAGTAAACTATCTATCCGAAACCCTGAGTGCGCTTGTCCCCGAATAGGGGAAGCGCTAGTCACGAGAGTGACGCCTACCCCCGAATGGGGGTAGGGTTTCGGAATAAGAGCTAAGAGGTTATCTTATGCAAAATCTCTCTTCATTATTTGCGCTCAATGGACAAACCGCCATTGTCACAGGTGGCAGTGGTGTGCTAGGAAGTGCGCTGGCTCAGGGGCTAGCCGGAGCAGGCGCACGTGTCGTCGTCATAGGTCGGCGCCTGGAGGCCTGTGAGAATGTTATGCGTACTATCCAGGCCAATGGCGGTGAGGCCCTTGCTCTTGCCTGTGATGTGACCAGCAAATCAGACCTGGAACGCGCTCTTGAACAGATACAGCAGCACTTTGGCGGCATTGATATCCTTATCAATGGTGCGGGAGGCAATCAGTCAGCCGCGACCGTCTCACCCGAGCGGTCCTTTTTTGAACTGGATGAGCAGGCCGTCAATACCGTTTTCGGCCTCAACTTTCAGGGAACCCTGCTTCCATGCCAGGTCTTTGGGCGTCTTATGGCCAGCCAGGGCCACGGAAGCATAATCAATATATCTTCTATGGCCTCGCTACGCCCCCTGACACGCATCGTTTCTTACGGCGCGGCCAAGGCAGCAATCAATAACTTTACGCAGTGGCTGGCTGTGCATATGGCCCAGGAGTACGATGCGCGTATCCGTGTGAATGCTATCGCTCCCGGTTTCTTTCTTACTGAGCAGAATCGTTTTCTGCTGACAGATGAGCAGGGCGCGCCTACCGCGCGTGGCCAAGCCATCCTCTCGCATACCCCCGCGGGACGCTATGGCCAACCTGAAGATCTCGTAGGTACGTTACTCTGGCTCGTCAGCCCTGCTGCTGCCTTCATCACCGGCATTGTAGTTCCCATTGATGGTGGCTTTGCAGCCTTCAGCGGTGTCTAATCTAAAAAGATATCAATCACTAAAGATGTCAATCACTATGGTACACGCTCCCTCTGACCATTCAGGGGAGCGTGTACCATAGTGATTAGTGGGTGTTGATGCTACGGATGTGCTACTGTTCCAGGCGGATGCTCTCAAGTGTGGGCAGGAATGTGGATAGCCAGGAGATGTGTTCGGGGAGTGCGACCTCTGGCTCGGGGATCTCAGGATGCCACATCTTCTCCCACTCTACTGAGATCCACCCATCATAGCCTAGAAGCTTGAGTTGTGTCAGTTGATCGTCCACGGGTACCTCGCCATCGCCCAACAGCCTCAATTCCCAGCCATTGTCTGTTGTGCGTACCGCATCCTTGACATGGTAATGGGCGATCCGTGAGCCTAACTCGTGAATCACCTCTTCCGATGTCTCACCGACACGGTAGGTATGCATGCTATCCCAGAGGGCCGCGATATTGGGCGATTGCACCTTGTTCAGTACTCTGGCGACGCGATAGGCCGATGAAAAGGCGTCATGCGTCTCCAACGCTATCGTAACGCCAGCCTGTTCGGCCTCCGCAGCCACAGCCTTTAGCTCTTCAGCGATCAAGGTATTTACCTCTTCTTCAGAGGGTTCGGCTGCGCTGCCAGCCTTGTTTTGTCCACCAAAGACGCGGAGCAAGGGTATATGTAGCTCTCCTGCCAGTCCGATCCAGGCACGCATTCCCTCGATCTGGGCCTGTCTCTCCTCCTCAGTAGGCTGATTGAGCGTACACGATGTGTCGATGGCGCATACTTCCAGCCCGGCATCACGTATCTGCTTGACCGCTTCACCAATTTTTACACGGTCACGTTCAAGTTCTAACACAGTATTGTCCAGCACACGCAACTCCAGGCCATGATAACCAAGCTGCTGAGCAGTCGCGATAATCTGCTCCAGGCTCCAGTTGGGACAGGAGAGCGTACTAAAGGCAATCTTCATATTACACACCTCTTTCTTCAGCGTCATCGATATTTTGCTACTTCATTATACGCGCATCTAAGGCTGCTTGTGTTTCAAGCCAGGGGAATAAACGATGCATCAACTCGTTTCTATGTATTGCCTATCGAAAACCTGAGCGTGGTATCGCTAGTCACGGCAGTGACGTTGGTTTTCGTGTAAGAAGATAGTGGTCTAGGCGACTATGATGTGTGTAGACTTATTATGACGCTTGTTTGCTTGCGCTCACAGCGCTTGCCTATTAATCCAAAAGGAGATTTCATCATGAGTGGTAAAAATATGCAGATTTTATTCGCGAACCGGCCCAAAGGGTGGGTGCAGGAGAGCGACTTTAAAATTGTCGGGAGCGAGATTCCCCAGCCCAAAGAGGGCCAGGTCCTGGTCAAAAATATTTATCTCTCGCTTGACCCCTACATGCGTGGTCGTATGAGTGCTGGCAAATCCTATGCCGCCCCCATGGAGATTGGTGATGTGATGGTTGGTGGTACAGTCGGCGTGGTCGTTGAGTCTAAGAATGAGCAATTTAAGCCGGGTGATGTTGTACTTGGCTATTTTGGTTGGCAGCAATACGGTCTCTCAAACGGGAAGGACCTGCTGAAGGTACCTGCGGACAAAATCCCCCTCTCCGCCTTCCTGGGTGTGTTGGGCATGCCTGGTATCACCGCCTGGGTTGGCCTGAACATGATTGGCGAACCCAAACCTGGCGAGACGGTCGTCGTTTCAGCTGCCTCGGGCGCGGTTGGTAGCGTCGTTGGCCAGCTTGCCAAAGCGAAGGGCTGCCGTGCCGTGGGTATCGCGGGTGGCAAGGCCAAATGTGATTATGTTGTCAATGAGCTTGGCTTTGATGCCTGCGTCGATTATAAAGCCGGAAACCTGGACCAGGATCTCAAGCAAGCTGCTCCCAATGGCATCGACATCGACTTTGAGAACGTCGGCGGCGAAATTCTCGATACTGTGTTGACGCAACTCAACGCGCACGCGCGCATCCCGCTCTGTGGTTTTGTATCGCAATATAACGTGACTGAGCCGTATCAGTTGCGCAACTTCGGAGCCTTCCTCGCCAGCCGTGTCAAGCTTCAAGGCTTTATTGTTGGAGAACATATGAACTTATGGCCGCAGGCGCAGCAGGAGCTAACGCAGCTCTATACCTCGGGCAAACTCAAGTATCGCGAAAGCGTCGCCGAAGGCCTGGAGAATGCTCCCAAAGCCTTCATCGGTATGCTCAAAGGCGAAAACTTCGGCAAGCAGCTCGTAAAAATCGCCGATCACTAACCCCACGATCGACAAATGTAGGGTCCATGCTTGCATGGGTTAACATCCCCAGCCCAGTAGCCGCGTGGCCAGTAGTGGCTACTGGGCTGGGGATATTACCCATATGGGTGGGTCTATTTGCACAGCTTGACAGCGCGGGGTGGCTGTGGGATAATGCACTTCGCTCCAACACATGGTAAACAGCGACAATCACCGGTCTGATCGGTGCTCCTGTCCGATTTACCCGGCGTCTCTACCTCGCTTTTGAATCGCAGGTGAACAGATGCCCAGGTGCCACGCTAAGGTGGCTCGCCACGGGTACTTCCCCCGCTGCATCACACGTTCTCTCCCAAGAAGAGTGGACGTGGCTTTGTGCTGTTTTTGACAGCATGCAGAGAGGGGATCTGACCAGATTTTGCACGCCTGAAAACGAGTTTTCAGCGATCGCAAAAAGACGTCAGAAAATTACTTGACAAAGCGCAAAGTGTATGCGATAATGACGAAGTCAACGGCGAACACGAACACCGCGAGCGCCGGAGCGACACGCAAGAGGCAAGCCCACGAGGCCTGCCGGGTTGCGGTTCAACAACAAAAGAAGAACGAACCAGAGCACCCTGAACAACTGAAGAGTGGAATGCAGAAGTACAACGGAACTTCGTTGGTTGAGCATGTCTCAATCGCGGAGAACACCGTTCCTGTCAATTCTGCGAACAAAGCAATGAAGTAACGACAACGTGCTTCTAGCCTGGACGCAAACTACATGATCATTACAGATGCCTGGTGGTGTCTGTGAGAGATACATTCATCACTTGAATGGCGAGTTTGATCCTGGCTCAGGATAAACGCTGGCGGCGTGCCTAACACATGCAAGTCGAACGCCCTCTCGCAAGAGAGGGAGTGGCGGACGGGTGAGTAACACATGGGTACCTGCCCCGAGGTGAGGAATACCGGCGAGAAATCGCCGACAATACCGCATATGCTTCTTCGGAAGCAAAGCTCGCAAGGGCGCCTTGGGATGGGCCTGTGGCCGATTAGCTTGTTGGTGAGGTAAGAGCTCACCAAGGCCACGATCGGTAGCTGGTCTGAGAGGATGGTCAGCCACACTGGGATTGAGAACGGCCCAGACTCCTACGGGGGGCAGCAGTGAGGAATTTTCGTCAATGGGGGCAACCCTGAACGAGCAACGCCGCGTGCAGGAGGACGCTTTTCGGAGTGTAAACTGCTTTTCTTGGGGACGAGTAAGGACGGTACCCAAGGAACAAGCCCCGGCTAACTACGTGCCAGCAGCCGCGGTAATACGTAGGGGGCGAGCGTTGTCCGGAGTTACTGGGCGTAAAGCGCACGCAGGCGGTTTCGTACGTCTGGAGTGACAGTTCCCGGCTCAACTGGGAAAGGTCTTTGGAAACGGCGAGACTTGAGGGCTTCAGAGGGACACGGAATTCCGGGTGGAGTGGTGAAATGCGTAGAGATCCGGAGGAACACCAATGGCGAAGGCAGTGTCCTGGGAAGCATCTGACGCTCAGGTGCGAAAGCTAGGGGAGCGAACAGGATTAGATACCCTGGTAGTCCTAGCCGTAAACGATGACCACTAGGTGTGGGAGGTATCGACCCCTTCCGTGCCGTCGCAAACGCAATAAGTGGTCCGCCTGGGGAGTACGGTCGCAAGATTAAAACTCAAAGGAATTGACGGGGACCCGCACAAGCAGCGGAGCGTGTGGTTTAATTCGATGCAACGCGAAGAACCTTACCAAGTCTTGACATGCAGATGCACCAGCGGTAATGCGCTGTTCCTTCGGGACATTTGCACAGGTGCTGCATGGCTGTCGTCAGCTCGTGTCGTGAGATGTTGGGTTAAGTCCCGCAACGAGCGCAACCCCTACTGCCTATTACAACTTCTAGGCGGAACTGCCCTCACGGGAGGAAGGCGGGGATGACGTCAAGTCAGCACGGCCCTTACGACTTGGGCGACACACACGCTACAATGGCCAGTAACAAAGGGATGCCAACCCGCGAGGGGGAGCCAAGCTCAAAAACCTGGTCTCAGTTCAGATTGCAGGCTGAAACTCGCCTGCATGAAGGTGGAGTTGCTAGTAACCGTAGGTCAGCACACTACGGTGAATACGTTCCCGGGTCTTGTACACACCGCCCGTCACACCACGAAAGTCGGCAACACCTGAAGCCGCCAGGCTAACTCCTTGTGAGAGGCAGGCGTCGAGGGTGGGGTCGGTGATTGGGGTGAAGTCGTAACAAGGTAGCTGTACCGGAAGGTGCGGCTGGATCACCTCCTTTCTAGGGAGTCATCAGTGCTCACGTAGCACTGCACTCTCAGGTCGAACAGGAACGACCTGTCCGTTGTCCCCTGCTTCCACTCTTGAGCGGTTCGGCCGCTGGTTCAACCCAGATCCGAAGCCCGCATTGTACCTGAACAACCAAAGAAGTATCCTTCAATTTTGCTGAGCGAGCACGTTGGCATGCAAGTGCCCAACCGTGACGTGAGTCATTCGAAGCTCGTGACAGTGAAGAACGAAGACCGAGATCCCATACAACAAGGGTTAACACAAGAAGAAGCAGACAAGGCAGAACAAGCGAAACAGAGTACGAGGTGGATGCCTTGGCGCTGAAGACCGATGAAGGACGCGGAGACCGGCGAAACATTCAGGGGGAGCTGCATCCAAGCGATGAGCCCTGAGAATCCGAATGGGGCAACCCCTCCAGAGTCATGTCTGGAGACCTATCGCTGAACACATAGGCGATATGGAGGATCGTGGGTGAACTGAAACATCTCAGTAGCCTGCGGAAGAGAAATCAACCGAGATTCCCGTAGTAGTGGCGAGCGAACCGGGACGAGCCCAAACCATCTATTCTTCGTGAATAGGCGGGGTTGTAGGACCAACAGTAGCGATCATGTGCTTACTCGAAGGCATTGGAAGGTGCCACCAGAGGGGGTGAGAGTCCCGTAGAGGACGAGGATATGAGCGTGGTTGGCATCCTGAGTACCACGAGACACGTGCAATCTTGTGGGAAGCTGGGGGGACCACCCTCCAAGGCTAAAGAACTTCAGCGACCGATAGCGAACAAGTACCGTGAGGGAAAGGTGAAAAGTACCCCGAGAGGGGGATGAAAGAGTCCCTGAAACCACGTACTCACAAGCAGTCAGAGGCCACTGTGCCACGAGGCACCAAGGGCTGATGGCGTGCCTTTTGTAGAATGATCCGGCGAGTGCATCGCACGTTGCAGGTTAACCAGCGCTAAAGCTGGGGAGCCAGAGGGCAACCGAGTCTCAAACAGGCGGGTATGTAGCGGCGATGCGACCCGAAACCGTGTGAGCTACCCATGAGCAGAGTGAAGCGGATGTAACAGTCCGTCGAGGCTCGAACCCACCAGTGTTGCAAAACTGGGGGATGACTTGTGGGTAGGGGTGAAATGCTAATCGAACACGGAGATAGCTGGTTCTCCCCGAAATGTATTGAGGTACAGCCGCGACCAAGAGCGTGGTGGAGGTAGAGCACTGGATAGGCTAGGGGCCCTGTGCGGGTTACCAACCCTACTCAAACTCCGAATGCCACTACGTGTTTATCGCGAGTGAGACGGCGGGGGCTAAGCTTCGTCGTCAAAAGGGAAACAGCCCAGACCATCGGCTAAGGTCTCCAAATCGATGCTCAGTGTCAAAGGGGGTCAATGCGCCCAAACAGCCAGGATGTTGGCTTAGAAGCAGCCACCATTTAAAGAGTGCGTAATAGCTCACTGGTCGAGTGCAATGGCACCGACAACGTATCGAGGCTAAAGCATCGTACCGAAGCCGTGGAATATAGGACTACCTATATTGGTAGGGGAGCGTTCTCGACGCCTGAGAAGCCAGACCGCAAGGACTGGTGGAGGTAAGAGAAGTGAGAATGCCGGAATGAGTAGCGCAATGTCTGCGAGAACCAGACACACCGAATGCCTGAGGGTTCCTGGGCAACGTCAATCGTCCCAGGGTGAGTCGGGCCCTAAGCCGAGGGCGTCATGCCGTAGGCGATGGAAAGCAGGTCAGAGAATCCTGCACCGGAACGTTTCGTTATGAGCAATGGGGGGACGCGGTAGGGAAGGTGAGCCGATCGAATGGACAGGATCGGTGCCTCTGCTGAAGCGCGTGACCGAGGAAAATCCCGGACACATTATGCGTGACACTGAGGCCGAGCGCCCGCGAGGGTGCGGAAGTCATTGGTCCCCAGGCCGTCAAGAAAAGCCTCTCGCCAGAAACTGTTCCGCCCGTACCGCAAACCGACACTGGTAGGCAGGGGGAAATCTCCCCAGGTGATCGAGCGACCCTCTGTTAAGGAACTCGGCAAATTAACCCCGTACCTTTGGAAGAAGGGGTGCCTGCGTAGCTGTGTGTGCTTGCACACATGGTGAGAAGGTTGCAAGAAATCGGCTCAAGCGACTGTTTACCAAAAACACAGGTCTCTGCGAACGCGAAAGCGGAAGTATAGGGGCTGACTCCTGCCCAGTGCCGGAAGGTTACGAGGAGTGGTGTGCGTAGCCACGAATCTAAGCCCCGGTGAACGGCGGCCGTAACTATAACGGTCCTAAGGTAGCGAAATTCCTTGTCGGGTAAGTTCCGACCCGCACGAAAGGAGTAACGACTTGAGCGCTGTCTCGACAGAGGACTCGGCGAAATTGAAGTACCCGTGAAGATACGGGTTACCCACGACAGGACAAAAAGACCCCGTGGAGCTTTACTACAGTTTGGCCTGGAAACGAAGTATGGTGTGCGTAGCATAGGTGGGAGCCGGAGAACTCATCCTTGTGGGGGTGAGGGAGGCAGCAGTGAAATACCACTCTCACCATGGTTTGTGTCTCACACGTCACCGTGATCCGGGACGTGAACAGGGCCAGATGGGTAGTTTGACTGGGGCGGTCGCCTCCCAAAGAGTAACGGAGGCGCCCAAAGGTTCCCTCAGGGTGGATGGACATCACCCTCTGTAGAGTGTAAAGGCACAAGGGAGCTTGACTGTAAGGCGTACAGGCCGAGCAGGGACGAAAGTCGGGCTTAGTGATCCCACATTCCCGTGTGGAAGGAGTGTGGCTCAACGGATAAAAGCTACCCCGGGGATAACAGGCTTATCTTGCCCAAGAGTTCACATCGACGGCAAGGTTTGGCACCTCGATGTCGGCTCGTCGCATCCTGGGGCTGGAGTAGGTCCCAAGGGTTGGGCTGTTCGCCCATGAAAGCGGCACGCGAGCTGGGTTCAGAACGTCGCGAGACAGTTCGGTCTCTATCCGTCGTGGGCGTCGGAAAAGTGAGGGGAGTCATCTTCAGTACGAGAGGACCGAGATGGCTTGACCGCTAGTGCGCCAGTTGGGGGGCCTCCTCCAGAGCTGGGTAGCTACGTCAAGAAGGGATAAGCGCTGAAAGCATCTAAGCGCGAAGCCGACCCGAAGATAACTTTTCCCACTCTCAAGAAGAGTCAAGATCCCAGGAAGAAGACCTGGTGGATAGGCTGCGCGTGGACGCCTGGTAACAGGTGGAGCGGAGCAGTACTAATGATCGTACGGCTTGTTTCCCATTCTGTTTCTTCGCGTATGTGGTGAGTCCTTGTGGTGTGAGTGAGAGCGGTCTGAGATCGGATCTGAGCACGAGTGAGAGGACATCGCGGCACGGGGAGCGTGAGCAGGCCAGCGTGGCTCAGCAAAATTGAGGGAATACTTCTTTGGACAGGTATCGACAAGAGCGTTGACAACAAGAGACTTTGTGTTGCCAACGCTCTTTTTATTTTTTTGCGAAATCTTCCTGAATCGCCAACCCTCTTTCAGAGTAAAGGTATGAGCATGAAAAACCGGGCATTGCCCGGTTTTTCATGCTCATACCTTTACTCTGTGAGTGCCGCAGGCGAGAAGGGTCTTGCTGTTCACAAACTTTTTAGGTATGCTCAGATAAATGCGTCTTACTACACAGGAAAAGCATTTAAAGAGAGAGCATGCAGCCATATGAATTCTGAGGAGCTTATAACCATCCCCCACGCATACAATAACCTACCTCTACAACTCACCTCGTTTATAGGGCGTACAGAAGAGATCGAAGCAGGTTGCGAACTCCTCAATCGCGATACTATTCGCCTGCTAACTCTCACAGGACCAGGGGGCGTGGGCAAGACACGCCTGGCTCTTCGTATAGCGGAGAAGATCTTGCCCACATTTACGCATGGCATTTGCTTTGTTTCTCTCGCCGCCGTGAATGATGTGGATCTGGTGTTGCCAGCTATCCTCCAGTCTCTATCGCTTAAAGAGAATGGCTCACAGTCGATTTTAGCATTACTTCAGGAGCGCTTGCGCCCTCTGTGCGTACTTTTAGTGCTCGATAACTTCGAGCAGGTTATAGGAGCTACGTCTGAGATCGAGCTTCTGCTCCGCTCGTGTCCTCACTTGCAGCTACTGGTTACCAGTCGCGCTCGATTGCATATCCAGGGTGAGTATGAGTATATAGTCTCTCCTCTGGCGCTGCCGGATGCGCTAGAACTGGCTTCGGAAAGCTCACTGGAGAGCTATCCGGCGGTCACTCTTTTCTGTGAGCGCGCTCGTGAAACCCGTTTTGATTTCGCTCTCACACCCGAGAACCAGAATGATATCATTGAGTTATGTAGACGTCTGGATGGTCTGCCCCTGGCGCTTGAACTGGCCGCCGCTCATGCTAAATTGCTTTCTCCACGCGCCCTTCTGGAGCGTCTGAAGAGGCGCCAGCCACTTCCCTCTACTCGTCTTCGCAATATTCCCGCACGCCAGCGCACCCTGCGCGATACTATTGGGTGGAGCTACGAACTCCTGAATGAGGAGGAGCGTACCCTTTTTCGTCGCCTGGGCATTTTCTGTGCAGGCGGTACTATCGAGGCAATTGAGGGCCTCTATACACTCCTGAGCGAGCTCGAGGCCCCTGATCTCTCGCTTGCGGCTTCGCTCCTGGATAAGAGCCTTCTCATTCAACGCGAGCAGGAAGCGGGTGAACCCCGCCTTTTTATGTTGGAGACTCTACGCGAATTTGCCCTGGATCAGTTGCTGGCCTGTGATGAAGCTGAGCAAGTGCAGGAGGCTCATGCGCGCTACTATCTAGAGTTGGTTGAACGGGCTGCGGAGCACCTGCTTGGACCCGAGCAGGCCCATTGGCTCTCTGTCCTTGAACATGACCATGAGAATATACGCGCCGCGCTGCGCTTTCTTATAGAGCTACGCGATGGCTCATGTGCTCTTCGCCTTGCCGCCAGGTTGGTGCGTTTCTGGTCTATTCGGGGACACATTAACGAGGGGCGTCAGTGGTTGCACAGCGCGCTCGTGCTCTCTGCCTCTTGTGAACTGCCTACGCTGGCTGAAGCCCTGGTTGGCGCCGCCTGGCTAGCCTCGCTCGCAAATGATATTTCCCAGGCCGAACAACTCTGTAATAAGAGCTTACAAATCTTTCAAAGCCTGGGAGATAAACGCGGTGAGGGCCTGGCTCTGCATCGCCTCGCCCTCTTACACCTGACAAAAGGCGAGAAGAAGACAGCTCACAGCTTATTTATGCAGAGTATTGCCTGCTATTGTGATGCTCTTGACCTTAACGGTCAGGCCTATTCGCTTATGGCTGTGGGCGGCTTGCAGCTTAATAGCGCCGAGAATGAACAGGCCATCCTCTCGCTTAAAGAGAGCCTGCGGCTATTTAGAGAGGTGAGCAATATCGAGGGAGAGTCCTGGTCGCTCTCGATGCTGGCGCAATCCTTGCTCATGCAGGATGAAGAGGAGCAAGCCGCTGAATATGCTGAAGAGAGTCTGCGGCTTTTCAAGGCCATGGGCTTACGCGAAGGCATAGGGCGTACCCTGAACCTCCAGGCTATGCTCCACCTGCGACGCGGCCAGAGCGAGCAGGCCGCTATTGCCCTTGAAGAGAGTGAGCGATTCTTTACCGCGCTGGCTCGCCAGCGCTACCTGGCTCAGACGTGTTTCCTCCTGGCCTACATCTATACTTTACGTGACGATGAGATTCTGGTGGAGCGCTACTGGCGACGCTGTCTGAACCTCCTTCCCCTGGAAAAGAACCTGGGTAGCCTGCTTAATCTGCTTGACGAACTTGTGCGCCTATCGACAGCGCAGGGCGACTTCTTCTGGGGGGTACGCATCGCTGGTATGTGTGAGGGATTGCGTCAACGCGCTCTAGACTCACCAGGGAAAGAATATATTGCCCGCCTGGGTAAGCAGAGCGATCAGCAATCCCTCACACTGGCTTATGCTGAAGGGCAAAATCTGTCCTTAACAGAAGTCTTCACTGTACGCCACAGAGGACAGCCAGTTCCTCAAGATTCTCCAATGACTCACTCTACCGATCTCAGCCAGCGCGAGCTAGAAGTGCTGCGCTTCCTGTCCCTGGGTCTGAGCAACAAGCAGATCGCTGCGCAACTGGTTATCAGCCCGCGGACCGTTGATGCCCACGTCCGCTCTATCTATAACAAGCTTGCCCTCAATTCGCGCGCCGCCGTGGCCCGCTACGCCCTCGAGCACCACCTCTGTTGATATATTATGGCATAGCTTATGATGCATGGAAAAGGATACTCAAGAGAAAATCATTGAGACTATGCATAATAATAGAGGCCCAGAGGGATTTCGAGTAGTAAAAAGCTGTGGCAAAAATGGCGCCAAGGAGAAAAATCGAGAGCACATCATTGAGAGAGAGTATGTGTAGCGATATCCATCCGGGGAGATGTATTCCTAAAAATAACAAGGATGAGAATAGATTAGCTATCCAGAAATGCCACTTCTCTTGAAACTTCTGGAAAATAAAGCCGCGAAAAGGAATTTCTTCAACAAAGCCAATCAGGAAAGAAGTGCTCAGGATGCTGTTCCACGTTACATAGTGCATACTAAAATGTGGTAGACCGAAGCGGAGCATCATCCCAAGAAAATTCACCAGCGAAAGCGCCAACCCTACTACTATGCCTCTGCGCCAATACTGCTTGAGTTTGAGATACTCAAAGGGATTAACTCGATCAATGTAGCGGAGATAGAGAAATACCGGTAGTACCCAGAGCAGCAACCTCAGACTAATATTGAGTATTGCATATACCAGGGTCGTATCACCGAGCGCTTCCATTCGTGGATAAATCCATAGAACCCAGCCTGTCCAGAGCGAGAAGAAAAGTAAGAGATAGATGATAAAGGGGAGGAAGGCTTTTTGAGGTTGTACTGTGTTCTCAAAAAGAGGTTTGCTTTGCGCTTTCATAAACTGGTTGCTCCTAATCCATTGCTTCCCTCCAGTTTTACCACGAGCTCATGCATTGAGTCAATGAAAACCATTTTATGTGCCACCATTTATGTGTCTATAATCCCCAAATTAGGTATTACCAATAGGCGAAATTACCGATGCTCGACAGGCGTGGCTCAAGGTATATTCTTCTCAGATAAACGTGAAGCCGTTATGTGCGAAAGGATGAAGCCATGGCCAGCGAAATCGCTAATAATCACACCTGGTCACACAAACGTTCTCTCGGTATAGAATTCCGCTCCCTTCCACAGCGTTACCTGCATATTATCATCCGGCCCTCCGTGAGACGCTTTGAGGAAGAGAAGTATGCTGCGAGCTGGGGAAGTACGTTTTTGCAATTAATCACACTTGGCGTCATATGCGCCCTCCTCCAGGGGCTGGCTTTCTGGATAGATCCAAGCACCCTGGTGGGCATGACAGGCGGAGTGCAACTGGGCGTGCTTATGCTTGCTTCCACTATTGGAATTGTGATCATTACTCCGTTATCGTTTCTCTTCTCGGCCGGAGTCATCTACCTCTTTGCGCGCTTGCTCAGAGGGAAAGGGGCTTACCTGGAACAGCTCTATACCATGACTCTCTTTGGCGTTCCCATGGTGATATTGAGCTACCTATTGCTCCTGTTGCCTGCGACTAGCAGCTGGCTCTCTTACCTGCCGCATGTGTACACCCTCGTGCTGATGATCCTGGCCCTGCGTGCTGTCCATAACTTCTTGACTGGCCGTGCCATTATCACAATGCTGTTGCCTGTAGGTGCACTGCTGCTATTGATTGTCATCGGCGCCGTGCTGTATGTCTCGCTGGCCCACTAATCCCATGAACATGTACTGCTTCTTCAGCGATCCCTATACAAAGGAACAACTCGAGACATTTAATTAAAGAAGTTGTAGAGTCTATGCAAGAATGGACTCTACAATCTACTAGAGAGGGGAAAGGATTATATGCATATGCGAGATGCTCCAGCGCGAAGCGAGGGTGCCATCATCAACTTTCGCAAGCTTGTGGCCCTGGATATTGTCTTTCATGGGCCAGTGTTTATTATTGGCGAGTTCGCGCTGGCGGTCGTAGGTGCCAGCGCGCTGGGATTGTTCTCAATCTTTTTCTTCCTTTCGCATGGCATGTATCCCATCTTTGTTGGTTGCTACCTGCTGGGAATGGCGTTGAACTATGTGCCATTGCTGATCTATGCTATCGCTATTGGCAAGCGTAAGAGCGCGCGTGAGGAGGTCGCCTTTGAGGTGGAGCATAAAGGCAGATATGTACGTAGATATACGCTTCAATCGTTGCTGCTGCTTGTGCCATTGCTGGTCTTCTTCCTGGGTCTCTACCAGGAGGCTCGGAGCCGCAGAAAGGGGTAGCTAACTATGCAGAACATTCAGGTCTATGCTGGGCAAGAATTAAGCTGGACGCGAGCAAAGAGTAAGCCTCACCCATTCGAGCTAAAGGCTGGTGAAGAGCTTTTGATGAGAATCACACTGCGTGGCAAGCTAGGTCAGGAGGCGTTGATCGAAGTGGAGCGCGGAGAGTGGATCTTTTCACGTAAGGCCCTGGGGCAGGCAATCAATGTACGTGACGCTGCCACACAAGAAGAGACCGCGCGCGTACGGCGGCGGAGTATGAGCGGTAGTGCTACCTGTTCTTTGAGAGAGGGTGACGAGTATTGCTGGGCCAACACGGGTTTCTGGCGTGGCGAGTGGACCTGGTTTACCAGCGAGCGTGTGCCATTGCTACGCACAGTCAGGGGGAAACGAGTGTATATAGAGGAGACGGCTCGTGATCTCTCCGAGTTAGCTTTGCTGGTCGCGCTTGCCTGGTACCTCAACCGTGCACAGGATGAGGATACCGCCTGGAGTACCGCGAGTGTAGTTCCCAGCGTGTAGTGTGCCACGCAAGCGTAAAAAAAGAGAATGCCATGGGTGAGCCAGTAGGGTCCATGGCATTCCAGTGCGGTCGGAAGAAAGCAGTCAACGAGTTTTCTTCGACGGAACAAGGGAAAAACGTCTTTCGCGACCGTTCGCTTAGTCATCGTCGTCAGACGAGAAGGTGCTATGGCAGCCAGGGCAATAGTACTGAAGATCGCCGTTTTCGTCGGTCTCGGGCATATCTTCGTCAATGTCGACGAGCAGGATGCCATCTTCATCATCGTTTGGGCAACTGTGGTATTTAATCTGCTCCAGATTCATCTTGAGTCTCCTGTGTTTGAAACAAGCAACGACATACTCCGCGACGAGACCCATCCCTCTCGAAATTATTTGGTAAGAGGGTGCCTCTTGTAATTGGCGAACCGGGTGTCTTCTTCTCCGAAAACCCTGAGTGCGAAGAGCTAGTCACGTGAGTGACGTTGGGTTTCGGAATAAGATCTGTCTGCAATAGTTCGAACTTTGCTTCTGCCACTGACTCTATATGGTATTTTTTCGATCCTCAACTTCCCCCGACTTTCTGGTGCGGAAGTACTATCTTTTCATGCAGAAATTAGCGTCTCTATCGTAGACAGAGTAATCGCGCTCAGGTTTCCGAGAGGTGGTATGTCTTTGTTGCCGTCATATCCAAAAAGACGTTTGAAATTTTTACTTTCGAAACATTGTTGACATAAATAGGAAGAATATCGGCAAACTGTAGGAAAACGTCAAAACGCTGCAAATGACATTGTCATCCTTATGTCGAGCAAACATCAATAACATGCTGGTAAGGGGATGTTGTGAGAAATCACTATGAACGATAAGGATGGCTTTTTAGCAAAAACTTTGAAGATGTGAATAAAATACAATTAAGATATACATAGAAAAGAGAAAGCAGAAGGAGCAAAAAGCATGAGCAATGACCTCAAGAATATGCCCGAATCCTACTGGAAAGAGAAGCTAACATCTGAGCAATACCAGGTCTGCCGCCTCAAAGGCACAGAGCGACCCTTCACTGGTGAGCTCTACTATAATCATAAAGAGGGAACGTATCAGTGCGTCGCCTGTGGAGAGCCGCTGTTCTACTCCGATAACAAGTATGACTCTGGCTGTGGTTGGCCCAGCTTCGATGATCCTGTGAGCAAGAGCAATGTCGAATTCCACGAGGACAACTCCCATGGCATGCACCGCGTCGAGGTCACCTGCAAGAACTGTGGCTCGCACCTGGGCCATGTCTTCGATGACGGCCCCCGTGATACGACAGGCCAGCGCTACTGCATCAACTCGGTCTCCCTCAAGTTTCAGCCCAAAGACCAGAAGTTAAGGTCCGGCGAGTAGAGTAATACTTGCGAAAGGAGGGATAATTGTTATGGAGATGAGCGCGCGCAACCGCCTCAAAGGAACCGTCAAGTCGCTCAAGGAAGATGGTCTGATGGCCCAGGTCACCGTTGAACTGCCAGATGGTCAGAGCATCACCTCAGTTATCACTCGAGATGCGGCCCAGGCCCTCAGCTTGCAACAGGGCGATACCGTCTACGCCATCATCAAATCCACCGAGGTTATGATTGGGAAGTAGGCTGTAGAGGCTATTAGAACTTCAAAGGCACTGGCGTGTAATTACTTGCCAGTGCCCCTCCACTTTTAGATCTTGGTATTTGCAACTATTGTCTTTTATTGTCCCAATATTGACGAGCTGCCTTCAGTAGTCCGTCAAAAGTCACAGTCTTTCCGCCCTGGTCAATGATGCTAATCTCCTCACAGGAGAAGCGAAATGTGCCGCCGATAGTGTTTTCGTCTCCATTGCAAAAGACGTTGACCTAGTTGCTTTCGTTTTTTGCATTTGATATATCCATATCTATGATGCGCGAGCGTATCTGATCGGCATCCGAATTGTGAATAGTCCCTTTTTTCCAGGACTCAAACGCGTAGTAGTCGCAATCTATGAGAGTTATCTTAAAGTAGGTGTAGTCTGGATCGATCATTTCTGCGAGATATTGGATTTCGATTTCAAGCTCCAAATCATTTCCCTGTTTTGTAGGGTATTAAAAACACCATCATGGAGCATATTAAAAAGCGTGCATTGTTGCAGTGTATCCATAGGAGTTATCCTTAAGTCGGATTGACTGTTGTTTAGTCGAAGAGTGTATCGGTGAGATCGGCATCAGTAAAATTTGTTCCGGTTAGTTGTGCTCCTCTTAGATCAGCTCTTAGCAAACAGGCACCTGTGAGGTCCGCATAAGCCAGATTAGCCTTGACAAGGCTGGCATCTGTCAAGTTCGCATTATACAGGCGCGCCCTGGTAAGGTCTGCTCCCACCATATTGGCACCTGTCATATCCGCTTCTTCCAGGTTGGCTTTGGTAAGGTTGACAGAGCTGAAGTTAATTTGTATAAGATAGGCAAAACCAAGGTTAGCTCTTGTAAGATTGGCTTGATTGAACTTTGAGCCACTCAACTGAGCTAGATGCAGGTCGATACCTGTAAGGTCGAGTCCGCTTAGATCGCTACCGGAGATACGTGAGTAAGCATGTCGATCTTGCTGTAACCACTTCTCCCAAGCCCCTTTTCCTTGCCTAATCGCGCTAATGGCTCTTCTCCGTAAGCGATCTTCGTTCTGTCCCATAATCTCCAATTTCTGGCTGATTGAGGTTTAGCGCTAGACCTTTCGCGCTTAACTTAAAAGATTCTGTTCTTTAAGGTGATCGAAAATAATCTTGTCTACTGGGGAGCTTTTCTCCCGGTCGCTGTGGGTGAGCCATGCAATCTCTTCGATCTCGCTTGCCGCTGTGAGTTGACCGTCGAAGTCTGCGGTGTAGCAGCGCATCTGCACCTCTATACCTTCAGCATGTCCATGTGCCTGGGCTACGAACTCGCCGAAAAACTTGATTGTTTCAGGTATCAGGTCTACGCTCAGTTCTTCTTTAATCTCCCGCATTAGGGCCTCTTGGTCGCTCTCCCCCTGCTCTCTTTTCCCGCCAGGAATGTAGTAGGTGTCTTTGTTCCTGGAGCGTGTGCTGAGAATGCGTCCATCTACGATATAAATCCAGGCCAGTTTATCAATAAGCATTTTCTAGTATCCTTCTAGATAATATTCTTTGCTTGCTTGGTATGAGCGCTTCTTATTGTATCGCAGATACCCTATCAAGAGAATCCCATATGCGGAATTTCCCCCTGGATTTCCTTCCCTTCCTCAGCAGGCGGCATCATGGAGTGGATCTGCTAAGAAGGGTCTACTCCACCTGTTTTGCGAGCCTGAATTTTTCCAAAGATATTTACAATGATCACGCCTGAGATAGCGATCACACCTCCTAATAGGGCGAACCATGTTGGCCATTCTCCCAGCCAGAACCAGGCAATGCCAAGTGTCACCGCCGGGACCAGGTATAGGAAGCTCGCGGCGCGTGTGGCAGGGATGCGTGCCAGGGCATAAGCGTAACTTACGTAGCCAATGGCGGCTGGGAAGATTCCGAGGTAGACCACGGCTGTAGTTTCAGACCATGATGCCGCTTGTATCTCTGGTATAAGTCCAGGGGAAAAAATCAGCAGCGCAAGCGTGCCCGTCCAGATCGCATAGGTCGTACATTGCAGCGCGCTGTAACGTGCAAGATAGGGCTTTTGCCAGACAAAATAGAGGCTCTGTGCCAGGGCCGCTAATAAAACGAATAACACGCCGACGGAGAGATGTATGCCTTCGCCAGTGCTCAAAGTGATGATAGATACCCCTATGATGCTCAGAAGAATTCCTCCCCATCCCAGGGTCCGCAAGCGTTCTTTAAGCAAGATCATCGCCAGTAACGCGGTGATAATGGGCCCGGTATTGACCAGAAAGCTAGAGATTCCGGCAGAGACGCTGAGTTCGCCCGTATTGAGCACGACATTGTAGAAAGCGATCCCTACAATGCCGGTAAGTGTCAGGCCTGGTAAGTCGCGCCATTGGGGGAGTGGCATGCGCTTTACACTCGCATAGAGAGCAAGCACAAGAGAGGCGACGAGATACCTTAGCAGTGCGAGATGGGTTGGGCTATACCCATATAGTCCAGCCCGAATGCCCACAAATGAGGATGCCCAGCAGAAAATTGTTATGCCGAGCGCTAGTAGCGTTCCTCTTCCCAAACGTGTTTGACTTTTATGTGCAGGAATCGTTTCATGGACAAGTATTTCTGTGGTCTGTTGCTTGTGTATTGACTTCATACCTGTTCCTCCATTGATGCTCATTAATACTTGCGCCCATTATAAGTGTCGCGATATAATCATGTCCAACGATTAATTTTGATTATATTGATCGCCTATTTCGATCATTTAGAGGGACGTATGGATCTTCGTCAACTTGCGACCTTTCGCGTTCTCGCCATGACCTTAAATTTTCATCAGGCAGCTCAACGTCTGGGATATGTTCAATCAACGGTTACGGCGCAGATTCAAGCGCTAGAGGCAGAATTGGGCGCTCGCCTTTTTGATCGGCTGGGCAGGCATGTAACGCTGACTAATGCTGGAGAGCGCCTGCTTCCCTATGCTGAACAGTTACTAAAGATCGCTGAAGAGGCGCGCCAGGCAGTATCAGAACCCCAGGAATGCACCGGTACCCTGACGATAGGCGCGACCGAAACACTCTGCACCTACTGTCTTCCCGCCGTGCTCCACCAGTTTCGTCTCTCTTACCCACAGGTTAGACTCCTCTTTTACCCAACTCCATTTTCCGCGTTGCGCCGTCTCGTCACTGAAGGCCAGGTTGATCTGGCATTTCTTATGGAGAAACCGCTTACAGCTGCCGCGCTACAAGCCGAACCACTTCTCTCCGAATCCATTTACCTTGTGGCTTCACCCGACCACCCGTTCGCGCAGCGGTCCGCTATTTCGCCCTCGGATCTGGAGGATGAAACTATACTGCTGACAGAGGCAGGCTGTAGCTATCGCACGCAGTTTCAGCACCAGTTAAGTGCAGCAGGAGTACAACCAGCGACTATGCTGGAATTTGATAGTGTCGAGGCCATCAAACAATGTGCTCTGGTGGGCATGGGAATCGCGGTCTTGCCGGCTATTGTAGTTGCCACTGAGATCTCCCAGGGGAGATTAGTGGTTCTTCCATGGAGCGGAGAGCCGATTTGCCTGGTGACTCAAATGATCTGGCACAAACAAAAATGGCTGTCGCCCACTCTTCAGGCCTTCTTACAAATCACACGCCAGATACTGATGCAGCCTTGAGGCGCCCGCATAGCAAGTCTTTGGGTAAGGGTATTTAGATGGACGTGGGATTCGCCACGTCCATCTAAATACCCTCCCCTGAGCGCTGTAGGCGCGAAGGCAGTTACTTGACGTTCCTAGCTTTATCTATATACAATCTCAACACAACATTATTTCAAAGACGGGGGAAGAGCAATGAGCAATGAGGCTGATGTAATCATCGTCGGGGCCGGGCTGGCTGGCCTGGTTGCGGCCGCGGAACTTGTCGACGCGGGCCGACGCGTCACCATCCTTGAACAGGAGCCAGAGGCATCCTTTGGTGGGCAGGCCTTCTGGTCCTTCGGTGGCCTGTTCTTCGTCAACTCGCCTGAGCAACGGCGCATGGGTATTCACGATTCTCATGAACTCGCGCTACAGGATTGGATGGGGAGCGCGGGCTTCGACCGCGAGGAGGACCACTGGCCCAGGCAGTGGGCGCGAGCCTATGTTGATTTCGCGGCAGGCGAGAAATACTCCTGGCTACGTGCTCAGGGTCTGCGTCTCTTTCCTATAGTCCAATGGGCGGAGCGAGGTGGCTACCTGGCAGGTGGGCACGGCAACTCTGTGCCCCGCTTCCATGTTACATGGGGTACAGGCCCAGGGGTACTGGAACCGTTTATCCGGCGTGTGCGCGAGGGGGAGAAGCGCGGGCTGGTGCGCCTCTGTTTCCGCCATCGCGTTACCAGGCTTGCTATCAGCGGTGGCGTGGTGACTGGCGTGCACGGCGAGGTGCTTGAGACCAGTAATGTCGAACGGGGTGAACGCAGTTCGCGGGAGGTAGTAGGCCAGTTTGATTTCGGTGCGCAGGCGGTGATTGTCACCTCAGGAGGCATTGGTGGCAACCATGAACTGGTACGACGCAACTGGCCGCAGCGTATGGGGCCACCTCCGAAAAATATGCTCTCAGGTGTACCCGATCATGTGGATGGACACATGCTTGAGGTAGTTGAGCAGCAGGGCGGACACATTATCAACCCTGATCGCATGTGGCATTATCCCGAGGGTATTATCAACTATGCGCCGATCTGGACGCGCCATGCTATTCGTATTTTGAGTGGACCCTCTCCGCTCTGGCTAGATGCACGCGGACATCGCCTACCTGTGCCACTCTTCCCCGGCTTCGATACGCTGGGATCTCTGCAACATATCACCACCAGTGGATATGATTACTCCTGGTTCCTGCTCAACCAGCGCATCATTGAGCGCGAGTTTGCCCTCTCTGGCTCTGAGCAGAATCCCGACCTGACTGGCCGTAGTATCCCCCTCGTCTTTAGCCGCGTTCTACCTGGAGCGCCCGCGCCGATCGAGGCATTTAAAAAGCGCGGCGTCGATTTCATTGTGCGCTCGACGCTGCCAGAACTCGTACAAGGTATGAATGAGCTGACTGGCAATACCCTCATCGATGAGGCAGAGCTGGAACGTGAAATTAAAGAGCGTGATCGACAGATTGCGAATCCCTTCGCCAAGGACTTGCAGGTCACGGCTATCCGTGGCGCGCGTGCGTATTCTGTGGATAAGTTTATCCGCGTAGCGAAGCCGCACCGCATCCTTGATCCCAAGGCTGGCCCCTTGATTGCCGTACGCCTCTCAATTCTCACGCGTAAGACGCTGGGAGGGCTGGAGACTGATCTCTCTGGTCGTGTGCTTCAGGCCAATGGTGAGCCGCTACCAGGCCTCTACGCTGCGGGCGAAGTGGCCGGTTTTGGCGGAGGCGGTGTGCATGGTTACCGTGCCCTGGAGGGAACCTTCCTTGGCGGCTGCATCTTCTCTGGCCGAACCGCAGGCCGGGCAGTTGCGCAAAGCGTGTTGTAAACAATATCAGCTTAGTTATAAGAGAGATCCAAAAATAGAGAGCGGTTGGAGGTATAGCATATGCCTGGCAAGGAGGCAGTAAATGAACAAAGTGTTTATCACCTGCTTATCAAAACATTCTTTCTTTTGGATGATAGTGATCGCCAGTTCTTCGCAGCCTATGGCCTGAGTACGCGTCAGTACTGGACGCTGCAACATCTGGATGAGCAGCAGGGCCGTTCAATGGTAGACTTGAGTCGGGTTCTATTTACGGACAAGAGTAATGTGACGGGTATTGTAGACCGTCTGGAGCGCCTGCACCTGGTAGCACGTACGGCGGACTCCAGGGATCGCCGGGTTATCCTGATCACACTTACTCCCCAGGGGCGTGAGTTGCGAGATACTTTGCAGACGCAGTACGATGCGCGCATTCAGGAGCACCTGGGCGTGATAGATCCCAACGATCTACCGGCAATCCTGGCATCTCTGCAAGCGGTCTGTCTCAATGTCGAGGCTTATCTGGAGAAGATAAAGGAGTGAAAGCTAACATTGCTGGTGGCCAAACGGTCGCCAGCAATGTTAGCTTTTATTCACTCAGGCACGTACCTCAGAAAAAGAAGCCTCCCTATCTGAAAAGGCTTCTGGTGCCTTTAAGAGCGTCATGCTCATCCATACAAGTGCGCAATAAAAGACAAGTGAAGCAATGAGAGTTACAATGCCTGCTTCCTGAAGCGTGCCTCCTATGGCTTGAACGAGAAGCGTTGCCAGGAGCAAGAGAATGGGCCAGCGAGGAAAAATTTCTGTGCGTAGGCTTGAGAGACAGAAGATGATGCCTCCCACCAGTTGGAGCAGGGAACTGACCAGGAAGAGCCCCCCCAACCCATCAGGTCCTTGAGCTAGCTTGGGGTCCATATTTGCCAACCAGGGAACCAGAAAAACGTTGAGCATAGTGGCATCAATTTTCAAAAGGAACATCCCCAGGCTAAAGCCAATGAAGCCAATCAACCCTCCAATTCCTATACCTGGCACCTGCCGAAGGAAGAGTGCGGGCAAGCACAGACAGACTATGAGTCCACCCACAAGCAGAAGGAGACCACCTGCCAAGGCCAGTGTATCATTCTGCCCACTCAAGAGCTGGCAGATGTGAGCCAGAATAATCAGGCCGGACGCACTTATAAGGCCAAATCCACTCAAACGGAAGAGCACTTGTGGAGAGAGCATAAGATTGAAACCTCCTTTGAAGGCAGTACATGTTCTATGTTATTGTTTCTCCCTTTAGCATAGAGTACTGCTCCAAACGAACCAGCTCGATGAAATCGCCTTATAAGCTAGCTTAAGCCAAGTTAAACTAGGCCATAATCTCGCGTTGCACCTAATGGCCTCAAAATCGTATTTTCTTACCTCGAATTTGCCCTGTTTTTAAACTTTGTTTTTAGGTCTTCCACTGCCGCGCTATGCATTGATGGCATAACATGGCTGTAAATATTCGTTCCAACTCTGCCACCATCATAATAGGTCCCGTACCAGGTTGCTCAATGTTCAGTTTTGATCCAGGTGACGCAGGGCAGCCTGAGCGGCAAAGTAGCCACACATACCGTGGACACCCCCTCCTGGCGGTGTGGAGGAGGAACAGATATAGAGGCTCTTATCGGGGGTGGAGTAGGGCGTTGGCGAGATGGTTGGGCGGGTGAACATCTGCGTGAGATCCTGCGTGCCGCCGTTAATATCCCCACCAATATAGTTGGCGTTGTAGCGTTCCATTTCCATGGCATTGGTGGTGTGTCGAGCCAAGATGCGGTTGCGAAAGCCAGGGGCGAAACGCTCAATCTGTGCCTCGATGCGCTCACTCATATCGACATCCGAGCCATTGGGGACATGGCAATAGGCCCAGACTGTGTGTTTGCCCTGGGGGGCACGAGTCTCATCAAAGAGGCTCTGTTGTGCGAGTAGAACAAATGGACGCTCAGGATGTTCCCCTCGCCAGATCGCGCGTTCGCTCCTGGCAATCTCGTTGAAGGTGCCACCGACATGGACTGTACCAGCTCTCCTGCACGCGTCAGCACTCCAGGGAATGGGGCCGTCGAGGGCGAGATCGAGCTTGAAGACGCCCTGACCGTAGCGATAATGCTGCAATTGGCGTTTATAGAGGCCGGAGAGGTGACTTCCTGCGATGCGCAGAAGTTGGCGTGGGGTGATATCGCAGAGGATGACGCGCGCCGGGGGGAGCGTGTCGAGTGATTTTACCTCCATGCCCGTGACAATTTCACCGCCCAGGTCGCGCAGATAGGCCGCGAGCGCATCAACAATCTTGTGTGACCCCCCACGTGGGATAGGCCAGCCCACCGCGTGGGCCAAGAGGCCCAACATCAGGCCCGCCGCCGCACTGGAGGGCGTATTGAGAGGGAGCATCGAATGGCCGCTCATGCCCGCGAAGATCGCGCGAGCTGCCGCTCCTTTAAATTGAGTTTGCGTCAGACCACTGGCCGAGCGCAAGGCCGCCAGGCCAAAGTGCGCTATTTTGAATGGGTGCAGCATTGTCTGCGGGCGCAATGGTCCGAGAAAGGCGTTGATGATGCTTTCCCAATTATCGAGAAGTGGTTGCATCAGTTTGGTATACGCTGCGGCATCCACGCCCAAGCTGGCGGCGGTCACCTCCAGGCTACGGGCCACCAGTGCCGCCTGCCCATTGTCGAGTGGGTGGGCCAGGGCAAATTCTGGCTGAATCCACTCGATGCCATAGCGAGCGAGCGGTAGGGTGCGAAAGAATGGTGAGGCCAGCCCCATGGGGTGGATCGCCGAGCACACATCGTGGGTAAAGCCAGGCAGGGTGAGTTCGGCTGACCGGACGCCGCCGCCGATCTGTTCTTTGGCCTCAAGCACGAGGACCGAGCGACCTGTGCGCGCAATGGTAATGGCGGCTGCGAGGCCGTTGGGCCCTGAGCCGATGATAAGCGCGTCATACGATGGTTTTGTAATCATAAAAAGAGTCTTTCCAGAAGCTATTTTCTACTAAGATCTTATTCCGAATCCCAACCACCTGAAGGTCTCATGGTGTCACTTGCGTGACGAGCGCTTCCCCCATTCGGGGACCACCTAACCCCCATTCGGGGCAAGCGGTGGCGCGGCAAGCGCGCTCAGGATTTTCGGAGAAGTAGTAGTCAGAAAAAGGCGGGTGAAAGTGCGCCGCACTCTCGCCCGCTTACAGCTATTTCCCATGTCGCCGAAACCAGAGCGCTGGATGGGTCAGCAGGTGAACTTGTGTGCGAATGGCCGAATTATGCCAGATGTTTTTGGCTTGTGACCAGCTCCATTTTTTATCAACGCAGATGGTTTCCGTCTGCACAGGCGCTTCCACCTGGAAGTGCTTCGCCAGCTTTCCTAGCGTATGCTCCCAGAAGATATCCTCCTGCTTATGTCCGCCGAAACGCAGTCCTAGTTCATAAATGGGATCGCTGGCGCGCATTAAGACCTGAGCCTGGACGAGGGTCTCTCCTTTCTCTTTATACGCGCTAAAGGTAATCCAGCCAGCGAACATATGGCCTTGAGGTGTCATCAGGGTAAAGCTCTCATCATCAGCATACAACACCAGCACGCCAGTTGAGAGTGGCATCCCGCCCACTGCCAGGTTGAGGAGTGCCACTTCACCCGGTGCAATCCCTGTCAGTGGGCCAAAGAAGCGCGAATTCGCGGGCCAGAATTCGGCGAAGTGCTCTTTCCAGACAGCAATGACGGTCTCTGGTTCTACCTTTGTGCCTGCTAAGGTGACACGGTAGGTTTTCTGCCACATCGAGCCAAAGCCCTGGAGTGGCCCGGTGATTTGTCGACCATCGACGTTGAGGTTCAGCGCTCCGCTCGGGGCATTTTGTATCCGTAGCGTGTGTGTATGTTGTGGTGCCCAGTTTGCCGTATTGCGGGGCTGGCCCTCTTTCGCAGGCGGTTGTGGAGTTGTCATCGGGTCTCTCTCCTTTTAAAGAAGCGTGGCCGATTCTCCGTCACGGTTACAGCGGAACGGAGCGCTTTGATGGCCTCGTTTTCGTTCGCATAAAGCTGGATAGAATCGTTAAGACGGGTCAATTGAAAAATGTTCTGATAATGTTCGCTTAACCCATACCCGAAGAGTCGCTGTTTCTGGCGATTTGCGCGAATCAGCAGCGTGACGATCAGACCAATGCCACTACTATTCATATACTCCATTTCGCTAAAATTGAGAATAATCGCGTGGATATTTGGCGTGTTGATAGTGTTGTACATCTCCATCAATATGCCTTCCGCAAACGCATTGAGTTCGCCCTGGATATCGATGATGCCGGCAATCCCGTTGACCGTGCGTGCTTGCATAGTTACTTTGGCTTCTGGCATGCTTTTCTCTGCCTCCTGCAATTGCTACATAACGTAACAAAAACGACACTGTTTTTACATAGATTGGCTGGATTTACTCATGTCTTGTGTGAGAGCGCTTGCCTCATCGGGGAAGATGTGTAAGAAATCGGCCAGGCGGGTGACCTGGAATATTTCCACATAATGTTCGCTCAGGCCACAGGCGAGCAGACGACGGTGCTGTTTGCGGGCACGAGCGAGCAGACTGACAATCAGCGCGATACCGGTGCTGTTGATATAGTTCACACCGTGAAAGTTGAGCAGAATGACCTCTAAGCCATATGCCTCAGCTTCGGCATAAGCGTTGTTCAACACACTTTCAGCTTGGGCGTTGATCTCGCCATGTAGGTCCACAATAGAGACGCTTGGTTGGTGACGGATCGCGGCTTTAAGCACTTTGGGGGGCATGGGGGCCTCCTTCCAGGGACATCACAAGTTCGATGGTATGGGTATGTTCGTCGTTGAGAATGCGCATCTCATCGACCATATTCTGGATCAAGAACAGGCCCCAACCACGGGGCGATTGTAATTCAGCCAGTTTGGCCTCGATATCAGGCGTTTCCGGAGCCTGGGTGGGCTGATAACCACCTTGATCGCTGATCCGTATCGCGATGGCCTGCTCTGACGAGAGGAGTTGGAGAGTGACAGGGAACTCCGGGTGGTAGTGGTTTCCATGTTCCATAGCGTTCATCGTGGCCTCTGCCACCGCTGTTTTGAGCTGCTCCAGACGACGTTCTGGCAGATGAAAGGGCTGAACACGCTGGGTTATATATGAGATTGCGATCCGTTCATTGCCCATTGCGCTGGGGATAGACCATGTTTCTAAGGGCTGCCAGTCATCTCCGCTTTCGATGGATCCTTCATGGATTTCGGGCTTCCTCAGAATCTCGGTTGTTTCCTGGAGGTTCTGCACTGGGACGTGTTGTAAGGTCACCAGGGTGATATCATCCTCCTGTTCCCAGCCTGCTCCAGTAAAGGTGCTGAGCTCTGCGCGCAAGTAATCAATAGGAGAAATTTTGTCCTGGTACGCGCCAAGCAATGTAATCAAGCGCGGAAAGCCAAACATGTCGCGAGTAGAATTGTGCGCCTCAACCAGGCCATCGCTATAGAGCAGCATGCTTTCGCCAGGCGCCAGGGTGACTTCTTTCTCTTCATAGAACATGCCAGGCATCAACCCCAGGGGCATACCTGTGGCGCGTAGCTCGCCTACCTCGCCCTCGTGCCAGCGATAGGGCAGGTCATGCCCGGCATTGGCATAGCGCAGGAATCCACTCTGAGGATCGAGAATGGCATAGAAACACGTGACAAACATCCTCTCCGGAATATCGGGAAAGAGTAAATCGTTGGCGCGTTCCAGAACGGCGCCGGGAGAGAGATCTTCCTGGGCCGAGGAACGCAGGATACTGCGGGTGGTCGCCATAACCAGGGCGGCAGGAATGCCCTTATCGGTCACATCGCCAACGACAATCCCCAGCCGGCCATCTTCATAAGGGATGAAGTCATAGAAGTCGCCGCCAACCGCGCGCGCTGGCTGATAATAGGCAGTCACTTGCCAGTTGGGCAGGTCGGGCAGTTCTTTGGGTAGCAGTGTTTGTTGAATGATGCGCGCCACCCGCAATTCCTGCTCAATGCGTTCGCGTTCGCGAGCCTGTGCTTGTTGATCCAGAACCATCTGGGCGACACGGAGAGCGGGCGCGGCCTGGGTTGCCAGCGAGTTCAGCAGTCCTTTGTCATAACTGGAGTAGTCCTGCTCACTCAAACGTCCTCCTAGATTGATCAGCCCAACCAACTCACCCTGGCTCACCAGCGGCATCGTCAGCTTGACTCCTGCTTCTTTGAGTTCGCGCAGAATTGGCGAATCGAGATGCAGTTTCTCGACCTCAATCGCGCTAGGCGAGCTCAGGAAATAGGCAACAAGCGCGTCGTTGGGCGCGATGTTCACCGCCTGTGAAACAACGCGCTGAGTTGCGGGTAATGCAGGCGTCGGGAGAGCTTGCTTTTTTTGGGTGCTTCGCCGGAAAGGCATTCTCTGGCGAATGTACTGGAAAAATGTTGCCATCTCGAACTCCAATATTCTTTACGATGTATCTTTCCTTCGTAGTATAGAGTCTGCACGTCCTCTAAACGTTACGGTAAAGAGGAATGTTCTCGCACCTTTCTCGTAACGTTTTTCGCCAGCAATAAGAGAGAATAATTTCTCGTAACGTTTTTAGGACGACCAGGAATTATAATCAAAAACGAGAGAGAGCTTTTCAGCAGCGCTCTACTACAAGAGAGGACTATTTGTCATGGCAACGGCTAGTTTCGAGGCCCATATTCGGCACCGGACGCGGGTTGCGATTATCGATTTACAGGGTGAAATCAACAATTTCGCGGCAGATGCGCTGGATAGTGCGTATACGGAAGCTATCAGCGGGCACCCTGAAACGATCTTGCTGAATTTCAGTCAGGTAAAGTATATGAACAGTGTTGGCATCGCGCTGATCGTTGGGATGCTCAAACGCGCTCTTAAAGCCAGATGTCCCCTGATGGTGTACGGTCTGAGTGAGCATTTTGTGGAGATTTTTCGTATTACGCGCCTGGCCGATTTTATGCTCATCTTCTCCGATGAGGCACAAGCATTGAATAGTATCCCTCCATCTCGATCATAGATTTGAGTGGCTACCACTCGACCAATTTCCAGATCTCTGGCTGCATCGCGCCTGCTTCTCCGTCGATTTCGGTGTAGATGTGGGCGGCAAGCTTAAGCTGACCCATCGCCTCATCGGTGCGCTCGGCTTCGTGCAGGAGGTCAGCCAGGTTGCTATGCAGGGCAGCTTCGCGGTGGCGATCACCCTGGGAACGACAGAGTGCCAGGGCCGTTTCCGTGAGCGCAATGGCGCGTACAATCTCCCCGCTGGCTCGGTAAGCCAGGGCCAGGTTATTCAGGGCGGCGGCCTGAATGCTGGCGTCTTGCAGATTTTCCGCCAGGGCCAGGCTGCGTTCCAGATGAAAATATGCTGTGGTCATCTTTCCCTGGCTATTGGCAAGAATACCCAACATATTGTGTGCCTGGGCCAGTGCATGAGTATCGTTGGTCTGTTCTGCCAGGTCGAGTGCTTGCTGTGCCAGATCGTATGCCTGCTGGATATGTCCATGATGGTGGGCAGAGAGACTCCAATCGGCGCATACTCGTGCCTGCTCCTCCTCTGATCCAGCCTGCGTTTGGAGTAAGTGGAGGGCGAGGGCAAAGTGTTCTTCCGCAAGTTGCCAAATCCCCCGACGCTCATAGATCTTGCCTTGTTTCTGCTCCAGAATAGCGCGTGGCGTGGCACTCAGGGCTTTGGCAGCCCGATAACTTTTGAGGGCTGTTTCATATTCCCCCAGGAAGGTATACAGGTCAGCAATGGTTTCAAGCAGTTCGGAGCTTGTGGGATGGCCCAGCGCCAAGGCGGTGTGAAAATGGGCCAGGGCCTCCGAGTGTCTGTAGAGAGAACGCTCATACTCGCCAGCCTGACAAAAATAGGTGGCGGCCAGGGCTCGCTGGTTGGCTGCCTGATAGTGCAAAGCGATCTGGCCCGCGAGTATCCCGAGCTCACGTTGTCCACGCATACGCGCTACCAGTGTCTCTGCGGTGCGACGGTGAAGCAGGCGGCGGCGAGCCAGAGTGATCCCGCCGTACACCAGACTGCGCATTTTTTCATGACAGAAGTCGTAGATGAGCGTGGGTTCGTTGCTTAAAGGGTAGTGGTAAGATGTGGGCAGATTGCCCATCTCTTTAACCAGACCCATGCTGATCAGTTCTTCCAAACCATTCACCGTCTCTTCCTCGCTGCGACCGCTGACCTCACAAAGGGTATCGAAGTCGAAGGAACGCCCGATGGTTGCGGCGGTCCCCAAGAGTTGTCGGCTGGTCTCCCCAACTGCTTCCAGGCGCGAGTTGAGCAAGTTACGCACGCCACCGGGCAGGCTCCATTCGGTGTCTTCTGCCTTGATCGCTCCAGTAGTCAGAGCGGTGAGATATTCAGTCAGAAAGAGCGGCACGCCCTCGGTTTCCTGGTAGAGCTGGCTGGTAAAATGCGGCGGGAGATCCACACCACTGGCCGCAATATGGCGTACCAGCCGCTCAACGGTTGGTTGATCCAGGCGGGCCGGGGTGAGGAGCCGCGCTTTGCCGCTCTGCTGGGCCTCTGCTAAGGAACGCTGAAAACGTTGACTGATAGTCTGCTGGTTGTTGCGCCAGGTAAGGAGCAGGAAGAGTGGTTTTTCGTCAAACCTTCTGATCAGATAGCCGAGAAATTCCAGTGAGGCTGCATCGGCCCAGTGGATATCATCAAAAAAGAGGAGGCCAGGCGCAGATAGACGCGTATCAGTGCAGAGGGCAAGCCAGACCTGGCGCAGTCCCTCGAAAAAGCGACTCTGCGCACCAGGACTGGCAAGTGGCTGGGGCGAGGGCACATCGGGACGCTGCTGCGCCAATTCGGGAAGGAGCCGTGTGGCTTCGCTCAGCCAGTGGGAAGCAAGCCGGTCGTGCCAGTGAGAATCTTGTTGCTGATTGATGGCAACGCGTAGCCCTGCCGCAATCGGCCCGTACGCGAGATCGACTTCACCCTCGTAACAGCGCACGCTCACCGTCCGGGCACCCCTGGCTTTTGCCTCGGCAACCAGATCTTCGGCTAAACGTGTTTTGCCGATCCCGGCCTCCCCTTCAAGCGCGACAATATATCCAGAGGGAGCCATTTCAGCGTAAATAGAGAGCAGTTCTGCCCACTCGCTCTCGCGCCCAACCAGGGGATAATCGAACGAGGCCGGATGCGGTTCATCTGACCGCTCTAGCGGCAACGTGTGACTGACGGTAGCCGCGTTTTGGGAAAATGGCTGGCGTCGCTCTGGCGGTGGTGATAGGTGGTTTTCCTTGATGGCTTCATAGAGCTGTATGGTTGCTTCCAAAGGAGTCACGCCCAGTTCTTCATCGAGTGCTTTGACGCATTCCTGGTATTGCTGGATGGCGGTGGAGCGCTGACCAGACCAGGCGTAGAGCTGCATTAAATAGCGATGCGCTGGTTCATGGAGGCGATCCAGGGAGAGTAAACGCCGGGCCTGAGTGATCGCCAGGCCAATTTCTCCCCTGGCGATATACGCGAGGACCAGTTGCTCCAGGGCGCCAGCGAACTCGCGCCGTAAACTATCGGCCTGATAGAACTGCCAATCGTCAAAGGGCGCACTATCTGAGAGCGAAAAGCCAGCCATAAAGCTAGCGCGGTAGAGCGTCACTGCACGATTCAGCCCTGTAAGGCAGTTCGCGCAAAGTTCTCCTGCCTGGTGCTGATGCGTGTGATAATCGGTCAAGAGGGACCTGAACGCCTCGACATCCAGCCAGAAACCATCTTGCTGCTTGAGTCCGATTGTCTCACGGTCAATCTGGAGCCATGCGCCCGCGAGGGCTTTATGCAGGGAGGAAAGCGTACGGCGCAGGGTGGCACGCGCGTGGGGCTGGTCATACTCCGGCCAGAGTAATGTCGCCAGCGTATCGCGGCTGTGCGTCTGGCGTGTCATCGCCAGATAAGCCAGGAGCGCGACCGCTTTGCGTGTATCGGTAGTGACGGGGCTGCCATCGAGTTCTATCGACGGTGGCCCAAAGAGCGAGAGAGTCAACCGAGACATCGAGCACCCTCAGTTTGGAGATAATAGAGATCTGTATCATGGCGATATTTAAGTGCGCACCTCTGCCATAGATGTTATTGTAAGCTATACAATGGAGGATTACAAGAGAAGAGTAATTAAGAAATAGAAGCATATTTCGTGATTTGGCGGGTGGAAAGAGGGGGTAGGGGAGGGAGTTCATTCCTGCCCTGGTGAAGCGCTTTCACTCTCCCTTTCCGCAGGCCTACACACCCAGAGCGAGACTGATGCTGGCTGCACTGTCTCCTGTATAACCGCCATAATCTGCCCACTAAGTTGTACCAGATCGGTCTGCTGATGCAGGGTGGCGCTGAAGGCTTGCAGGGTGTGCTGGGCGTCGTATTTCTGGCGGTAGAAATGCCGATCAATCGCATTTTGAATGCCCCGACGCAAAGGCTGGAAGAGCACCGCCACGACCAGGGTTGATCCCACGATCACAATCCCATCGCTTTTGCCGATCAAGCCCACGAGTAGGACCTGCGCACCAAAGACTAACCCAAAGTACACCGCTGCCAGAATGAGCGTGAGCAAGCCATAAACCAATGTGCGATTGATCAACACGTCGATATCCCACAAGCGGTAGCGCAGCAGAGCAATGCCGACGCAAATGGGTACAGGCAGATAGTAACAGCGGTACAGGGGAACAACCGCGACTTGCAGAAGAGAATCACGAGAAGAGAGCGCCGGAAAGAGTTGGAAGGCCAGAGCAGAGAATACAGTTGTCAGAAGCAACAGGCCGAAGCCAGGGATGATCCATTTGATCTGTTGGCGCTGTTGTGGAGAGGCGACTCGCCTGTAGCGGTAAATTTGTGTAGAGGCCGATCCCCCAAACACTAGAAATAGCCAGCAACTCTGGAGCAGAAGCGGCCAGTTGAGAATATTAAGAGATCCTGGAGCAAGCCAGAAGAAGGCGTTTATGGCCCAGAGGCTAATCAAAGCCCACGACCAGCGCGGAACCAGGCGGCCATCAGGAAAGGTGAAGAAGAAAAAAGCCAGGCAGGGATAGTAGACTAGCGTCAACACTATCCCAAAAATTTGGAAAACGAGGGGACCATCATTTGGCACAGCGTCTGCACGCGCAAACGAGGCACCAAGCGACCCGATGTTGATCAAGAAGAAGGACATAAACAGGCCCATCCAGGTCGTGTGCTTATGCCACATAATCAACGCGCCAAATAGCAGGAAGATGCACGTAGTCAGGATCTCCCAACTCAGGACATAGAGGGCATAATCATGGATCGAGAGGTTGGCCCGCTGGAGTGCTGCGACAAGCTGGGGAGTAAGCTGGTCAGATTGACAATCCGCCACAGGCCCAACGCAGACGGTGTGTAGCATCTGGTAGTATGGTGCCCAGCTCACGATAAGCGTATAGAGATCATTGAGTACAAGAATAACCCAGATCGCCTGCAAGAAACGGAGCCACATCCCACGAAGTTGGATCTCTCCTTTGTTTACTTCTGTCGGAAGCGAGATCTTTGGCGATGTAAGAGTAGATTGTGACATAAACAACTTCCTCTCTTCCTGCAAAATCAGTTGTTGGTTTCTTGCCGCTGGCAACAGGTGCGCGATATAAAAATAGCAAGCCAAGTAAAAACGATGTCTATATAAGGTTCTTCAGGTTCTTCGCGCCAGAGCCATTTTTGCTTTGCCTCTGCTCATTCCTGCCCTGGTGGCGCACCGTCGCTCTCCTTTCCAACAGGGCCACACAGCCAGAGCGAAATGTGAGTGGGCTGCATGGTCTCTTGCACGATGGCAACAATCTGTTCACTGAGTTGTGCCAGGTCAGTTTGCTGGTGCAGGGTGTCGCTAAAGGCATTCAGAGTGCGCTGGGCGTCGTATTTCTGGCGATAGAAACGCCGGTCGATGCCATTCTGAATGCCCCGGCGCAACGGTTGAAAAAGTATAGCCACGATCAGGGTTGATCCCACGATCACAAGATCATCATTTTTCCCAACGATGCCCACCAGCAGCGCCTCTCCACTAAAGACCAACCCCAGGTAGATTCCCGCCAGGATGAGCGTGAGCAGACCATAGACCAGTGTGCGATTGATCACGCGGTCAATATCCCAGAGGCGATAACGCAACAGGGCCACGCCTATGGCGAGGGGGATTGGCAAGTAGTCGAACATCAATGTAAAGGGGTCAGCCAATTGTAGTATGGAATGTGGTCCGTTCAAAATCTGAAGAATATTTTCAAGCGGGAGGAGTACAAAGACAACCAATCCAAAACCAAACGCCAGCCATTTAATTTGCTGACGCTGGAGAGGCGAGGCGACAAAGAAATAACGATAGATTTGCGCCCCTACTGAACCTCCATAGACCAGAAGTATCTCTAGTAATTGGAGGGATGGCGGCCAGTTTTGGAAGTTCCAGGGCGAGGGTAAAACGTAAAAAACAAACTGGACAACAAAAAGGCAGGGAAAAATCCAGGACCAGCGAGGGACCAGGCGTCCATCGGGAAAGGTGCAAAAGAACAGACCGAGAGCAGGCCATACGAGTAAACTTAGCGCCCCACTCAAAATGCTCAAGAAATCGTAGATCAGAAAAATGAGATTGTTCGAGGGCAGAGGGCCAGGAAGTGCATTTGTGTGTACCAGGTCAATCCCCAAACCGCCAAAAGTGATGAGCAGGATCGAGACAAAGAGTCCCATCCAGTCGTTCGATTTATGCCAGAAGATCAAGGCCCCAATGATCAAAAACAGCAGTGTGATCAGCAAATCACACGTTACAGTATATGCTGCGTAAGCTCCGGGGGAGATCCCCAGGAATTGGGCCGTAGCCATTTGTGTGGGAAGAAGTTGAAGACTGCTGCAAGTGGCCCTGGTCAGATCAAGACATGGTTTCTGCACCTGGATTGTCAGGGCAGGGACACCAAGGATCAGAACGATCAGATCGGTGAATGCGATGGCTGCCCAGATTATTCTGGCAATGACCAGCCCCCACCCTCTCAGGGGTTGAGGCCCCCTGGTGCTCGCTGTACTCGCTTCTTTTGCCTGTTTCTTCCGTGAGTTCGCCATACGTTTTCTCTTTTCTACTTGAGTGGGTATTATGAGTATAACGGAGCGAACGTCCGAAAAACGTTACGGCTCTCCACAACGCTATTTGTCCATACCAAAACCATTTTTACCTGACCCCACCAAGATACTCACGTAAGTGCTGCACATAGACTTTCTGGCTTCTCTGGATGTTCCCTTTTTCGAGGTATACTGTACGTGGGCGCACCCAATTCCTTGCTGCTCAGCGCCCCCTGAGCGCTCTTCTCCATTACCTGGACGCTGCACGCAAGTGTGTACCCAATGTGATTAACACAGGTGCGCTTTATTTGACACCGTTTTACAACTTTGGGGTGATCCTGAGCTTAAGCAGACGAGCGGTAAGGGGTCCAAGTATAGGAAATTAGGGCCGAATAAATATTGTTTAGTACTATTTCTAGGATACAATGAAAATTGTTGGGCCTCATTCATGAGGAGGATAGCCGTATATTATGGTGGTTATGGCGATAATCATCATCTATATTTTTTTGTGGCTATGCTCTAAACTATGGATGGCTGCCTGATTTGGCCTACGGATTTGCTTACGGACTTATAAGTAGGCTTATAAGTATATAAACGAAAAATAGAGTGGAGATCTTACTATGTTACTGGCGGGTGATATTGGTGGCACCAAAACCCATCTGGCGATTTTCTCCTCACCAGGCGAACTGCGCACACCTGTAGTAGAGAAAACCTTTCCCAGCGCGCGCTATGCAAGCCTGGAGGTGATGGTTAAAGAGTTTCTCACACAAGTTGATGTCCAGGTCGATCGGGCCTGTTTCGGCGTCGCGGGCCCCATCATGAATGGAAAAGCCAAGATTACGAACCTGCCCTGGGTCATGGATGAAGAGGAGATGCAGAAGAGCCTGGGCATTCCTAAGATCTGCCTACTCAACGATCTGAGCGCCATGGCCTATGGTGTGCCTCTATTAGAGGAGCAAGATATTTATACCCTGAACGCGGGTACGCCTCAACCGGGGGGGACAATCGCGGTCGTCGCGCCGGGCACTGGCCTGGGCGAGGCCTTCCTGGTGCATAATGGCTCACGCTACATCGCGCATCCCAGCGAGGGCGGCCACGCCGACTTCGCTCCACTCAATGAGCGCGAACTCGACCTGCTCCGCTTTATGTTGCAGCGTTCGGCGCATGTTAGCTATGAGCATGTCTGCTCGGGTATCGGATTGCCGAACCTCTATGCCTTCCTGCAATCAACGGGAGCCTATGAGGAGCCGGACTGGCTGAGCGATCAGCTCTCGCTGGTCTCAGACCACACGCCAATCATCGTCAAGGGCGCCGTAGAATCGGCGGTCCCCATCTGCATCGAGACCCTTAAGACGTTTGTCGCGATTCTGGGAGCTGAGGCGGGAAACATGGCCCTCAAAGTGCTCTCCAGCGGTGGCGTCTATATCGGTGGCGGCCTGCCCCCACGCTTCCTCTCCCTCTTCACGGATGGCTCATTCATGCAAGCCTTCCTGGCCAAAGGACGCATGGGCCAGATGCTCTCACACTATCCGGTATACATTATCTTATATCCCAACGTGGCCCTCATCGGCGCCGCCGCCCACGGCTTCACCCTCTAATAATAAGGAAAAGAGGGGCGAGGTACAGGCAAGCGCCTGTACCTCGCCCCTCTTTTCCTTACCCTCTGACTAGGGATTTTTCATCTCAGTTTAATCTCAGGAAAATCTCAGCCTGTTTTCAGGGCTGGATTGTACAATAGGGACAAGGTATTTCTGGCGGGTGTTCTGTTATGTGTCGATACGCTAAAGGGGCTGATCGATGTCTTTGCTCTTGAAGAGATACCTTTTAATTTGCCCGAGAAAACGAGGGCAAATTTTTTTTTGCGCTTTCACCTCGAAACTTTGGCAGGGAAATAAAAATGACCGAGGCCACTGCCTGGTGCGGAGCAGTGGCCTCGATACGAGAGAAGGGTAAATGTGAGTTGTCTCTTCCTATGTCTCCCTTATGCCCATACTATAACGCATAAAGATGAACTGATACTGTGACAAAGCTGAATTAGATCTGAGAATTACAATTTGTATATTTACCCTCTGGGCAAGTGTGAGATGTCACACCTTACACTTGCCCAGGGGGTAAATATACAAAAATTCCCTCGATGGGTCCAAGAACCCATATATATGGTGTCTTTATACTGAAGACATAAATGCACCAGGGTAGATTGATGTGGTGAAGGTGCTGATAGCACATCCAGGTATTGCAGGCAATGCTGGCATGTTCAGGATGACTTCAGTTTCTTCTAAGTATCAGTTAATACGTTGCGACTACACTATGTAGCATCGTACAAAATTGCCTGCTACACACGGCACAAAAGTATCTTTTAACATACGTCGAATTCAGGAGGTTAGGATCGTGAAAGCAACTCTACATGAGGAGAAGGAAATGACTCAGGGTGATGAACTATTGACGGTGCGCGAGGTGGCGCGCCATCTGCGGGTGGACGATACAACGGTACGGCGCTGGATTAAGAGTGGCGCTCTGGAGGCGGTGACGCTGCCGCACCGTGGCAAGCGCCGTGGCTATCGTGTGCGCAAAATAACCCTCGATACCTTGCTCAATAACTCCACACTGCCCGCATAATCGAGAGCAGGGTAACTCATATACTAATTGTTAGGAGAGAAGAGAGTAGGCAAACGCTCATCTCTTCTCGATGATGGAACCAACAGGAGAGCCTGAGTGGTAACATGCGGCCTGTTGATCCCAACGGTGACCGCCGTGAATAGACGGCTCCCTGTCCATCAGGATGGCAAACGACCATTGGGCTTGTTGCAGCGTCTCTTGCAGATGAGATGACTACCGATCCAGTGTGAGTTCTCGCTTCTCCTGAAAGGACAGGCTTCCTGTTGTGACCATGTGAGGAGAATCGGTTTGTATGCGAGAACCAACGCCATGAGAAAGGGGAAGGGCGATCATGTCCAAGAGCAACGTTACCCCGACGCCAGAACCAGCATCGCTTCGCTACGTGGTTGGCATCGACATTGGGAACCAAAGCTGCGCCATGTGCTGTTTGACCCCTGAGAAACGGCAGGTCTTCAAACCAACCACTTTTGCCAATACGCGAGCAGGCTTTGACGGGCTCTTTGAGAAACTTGCGAGCCTCAAGAGTGATCCCACCTCGATTCTCGTGGGATTGGAAGCGACCTCGCGATATGGAGAAAACCTTTCGCAGGCCCTGCTCAAGGCTGGATACCGGCTTTGTCTGTTGCATCCCGCTCAAGTCCATGCCTTTGCCCAGCAACGCGGCCTGCGTGCCAAAACGGATCAACTGGATGCAGGCACCATCGCACGCGTCTTGCTCAGTGGAGAAGCCCGCTTTGGCTACTTGCCCGATGACCAGGTTGGGACCTACCGCGAACTGCTTCGCTTGCAGCAACAACTGAGTGAGGATGGGGTCCGCTACAAAAACGAACTGCATGCGCTTCTGGTCGTGTTGTTCCCGGAATTTGTGCAGGTGTTTGCTGACCCAACACGTCACACTGCTCTGGCGGTCCTCAAGCGCTATCCCAGTGCTCAGGCCATTGTGGAAGCTGGAGTCGATGCGCTGGCTCGCCTTTTGCACGAGTTGGCTCCCCATCACTATGGCCGTTCGACTGCTCAAGCCCTTTTTGCCTTGGCTCAAACGTCGATTGCCAGCGGGGTGGCGATGATGGCGCGCTCGAAAAGTCTCTCGATTGTGTGTGATCAGCTGGAGCATACGCTCATCAATCTGGCTCAGCTGGAGCAGGAAATTGATCAGTTGCTGAGCAACGATCCCCAGGCAAAACGCTTGCTGGCTGTTGCCGAGTTTGGACCACTGACCGTTGCGGTGTTGCGAGCCGAATTGGGGGATGTGCAGCGCTTCAGCCGTATGGATCAAGTGGTAGCCTATGTCGGGTTGGATATCCAGGTCAAGCAGAGCGGGAAATGGAAAGGACAAAGCAAGCTCTCCAAACGAGGAAGTGGAAGAGTTCGTCGCTTGCTCTACCTGGCGGCCTTGCGCTCGCTGCATGAAAAATGCTCTCCCTTCAGGGACTACTATCAACGTCTGATAGGTCGTGGCGTGAGAAAAGGCACAGCTTTGGTTGCCGTGATGCGCAAAATGATCATCGTCGCTGTTCACCTGCTCAAAACTCAGGACTGTTACGATGCCAGTAAGGTTGGCCTTCAATGGGTGAGGTAGCCGCGCGGCTACCTCACCCATTGAAGGCACCCCCCGCCCTTCCCTCTGGGAATATGGGAGGAGAACCTGGAAGTTCTCCAGGTGCGAGGGGGAAGCTTTGTGTTTTTTCTCAAAACAGATCTTTTTGTGTCGGATGAGAAGAATGCCCCTCCCCAAAAAGGGGGCTTGACAAATGTTATGGCTTCTATTCAGTACTCCTCGCATGCATACAGAAGCCTTACGCAGTCAGGAATTGTATCCAGGCGCGGCAAGACCTACCAGCTGAGGAGGCTGAATAGTTACAGGGGCAATGTTATTGATGAGCTGGTGTGGTGTAGTGTCCTTCTCCACTTTGAGATCTGATACCCATGATTTGATATCTAAACGGACTTTGCGTTTATACATACGTCCGTATAAATGGATGGACGCACATAGTCGAAGAGTTATAGAGAAGTGAGAAACCACGCCAGGAGGTGGAGGTTTCTTTATTGCATGGTAATGAGTAAAGAGGTACATCCGATGTTTGTAATGTGCTAAAAATGTGATACTACTATAGTATAGAAATGTCAGGGGAAGAGGCGGAAGCGCATGAGGATGTAAACCTTTGCTCAGGGGATACAGGGCTGTTGTAGGCAGGTTGTAATACAATCAACGTTCGCTGAAAGGCATAGATACAGTGTTCTCATTAATAGCGGGTTTTAGTGTTGTAGAATTATTAAAGATTATCCTGGCGGACTTGGCGCTTAGTGGCGATAATGCGCTAGTAATTGGCGCCGCGGCGGCGGGCCTGGATAAACGGCGTCGCTGGTGGGCTATCATGCTTGGTGGTGGGAGCGCCATTCTGTTGCGTATTGTGTTCACAGTAATCGCCTCGGTCCTGTTAGGCTTGCCGCTTCTCCAGGCCATTGGTGGCGCTATTTTGCTCTATATCGCGATCAAGCTTCTGTTGGAGCGGGGCGAGAGGGCCCAATTAGACCAGGGACAACAGGTGGTCTCTGAGCAGGAGAAACCTGGCAAGAAGCGTAATAGCCTGCGGAGTGCCTTACTGACGATCCTAGTCGCCGATGTCACGATGAGCCTGGACAATGTTTTGGCCGTTGCTGGCGTTGCTGACGGTCATATTCCTACTCTGATTGTAGGCCTCTTGCTGAGCGTGGCTCTATTGCTCCTGGGAAGCGCACTGATATCCGCCTTGATGTCGCGCATCCCCTTACTCCTGGATCTGGCGGCCCTGGTGCTGGCCTGGACGGCGGGCCATATGCTGCTCGATGATCACCAGATTGGTCCTATCCTGCTGCATATCCCCTCGGCAGATATTGTATTTCCCATCGTGACAATCATGCTGGTCCTGATCGCAGACGTCTTTATATGGCGACGCGAAGCACTGGCCAAACAGGCCGCCCCCAGTAGCCGCGTACGCAAGTAGCCGCGTACGCAAGTAGCGGATCCCAACGCGGCTACTTACCAGGGTTTAGATGGTAGGGGAACCTCGATCAGGGTGGGACGCCGGGAGGCCAGGCCTTCCTGTATAGCGGCCTGGAGCGCCTCGGGACCCTCGGCACGTATGCCCCGCACGTGGAAGGCCTGGGCCAGGGCCACATAATCTGGCTCAACGATGTCGGTCGCGATATAGCGACCCTCGTAGGCCTGGCGCTGTTCAGTCTTGACGCAGGTAAAGGTTGAGTCGTTGAAGATCACGATGACCACGGGAAGTTGTTCCTGAACAGCGGTTGCCAGTTCGCTGGAGTTGAGGAGGAAGCCGCCATCGCCGCAGAGCGCGACAACGGGCCGCTCTGGCTGGGCGACCTGCGCTCCGAGTGCTAGGGGCAGGCCACAACCAATCGTGCAGAACTCGCAGGGATGAATAAAGCTGCTAGGCTCGTAGACCGGCAGGAAGACAGTGCTGGCATATCCAAGCATGGTCATATCCGCGACAATCATGCCATGAGGCGGGACGGCGGCACGCACACTATCCAGCAGGGCGACCTCTTCGCCGAAACGTGCTCGCGTCTCCTGGCGAATTTCGGCTCTAACCTGGCTCAACTCAGTCTCTAGCTCTGGGCGGGCGCTGGCGAGATCACCTAGTTGAGCATTGAGGGCTTGTAGAGCCTCGCGGGCATCCGCGACAATTCCCAGCATCGCGGGATAGGTATGCCCGATGACCGTGGGATCGATATCGATATGCACCAGGCGAGGTGGCAGGGGATATTGCCCATAAGCTGTGCGTTCGGCTCCCAGCTTGCTTCCCACTACCAGGAGCAGGTCAGAGCTCTCCAGAAGCGGATGCAGTTCTGTATTGGTATAGGTGGTAGTCAGGACGGTCAGGGGATGGTCATTGGGGATGACGTCGTGGCTCTTGCTGCCCAGGATGACCGGCGCTTGCAGGCGTTCCGCTAGCACGATCAGCTCCTGGTTGGCGTGTGCCATGGTGACACCTGCACCCGCGAGAATCACAGGTTTGCGCGCCTCGCGCAGCAACTGGGCCGCCTGTATAATATCCGCCTCCTGTGGGCGTCGTGGTTCAAAGAAGAGGTCTTCCGCCGTGGGTAGGGTGACGGTGGCGTATGCGCGAAACAGGTCATAAGGTACTTGCAGGTAGGCTCCCCTGGCGCGACCGGAACGCATGATGCGCATGGCATCTTGAATGGCTCCAGGAATCTCCTCTACACACTCCATGGCACGCGCCCAGCCCGCGAGCGACTCCATTACCCCAAGCTGATTCTTGAGTTCGTGCAGCTCGCCACGCCCGCGAGAGGCAGTGGCGCGGGGTCCGCTGCTGCTGATGACGAGGAGCGGGATAGAGTCGGCGAAGGCGCTAGCAACGGCGGTCGCGACATTGGTGAGGCCGGGACCAGTGATCGTGCTGACCACGCCGGGGCGACCCGTGGCGCGAGCATAGCCCTCAGCCATAAAGCCCGCGCCCTGCTCGTGGCGTGCCAGCACATGGCGTATGCCGGGTGTCTTGTGGATCTCGTCGTAGAGGGGAAGCGTATGAATGCCGGGAATGCCGAAGATAGTATCGACCTGGAATGCCTGCAAGGTGGCGATAATTGCCTGCGCACCACTCAGGTGCTGCCTGTTGTTCACGCTAGAGGGTCCTCCTTAAGTTTCGCAGTGCCAAGAGGGGGATAGATTGATATTTTTCTTCTTACAGCGCAATACACGCCCCTTCTTTAGTCACTATATCTTAACCTCAAATAGCGGACAATGGCAACAAAAGTGGGTATAAGCCTGGCCCAGGCGGGTAATATGGGGGATAGGTACCTCTACTGTTGCAGTGGCGGCTCGGCTTGTTCGGGATAAGAGGCGCGAGGCAGCTCGGAGGAGTGCCAGTCTGGCTGGTGTGCCTCGTGCAAGTACGCCTGCTCTCGCGAGGCCTGATAGCCCTGCTGATAGAGGGGTGGCTGTTGAGCTTGTACCTGAGCATTGGGAACAAAGGGAGACACATACAGCGGGGCGTTTCTCTTGCGACCGGAGTACTCGGTCAGGTAGTAGACGAAGGCGCCTATCAGGTGCGTAAAGAAGATGACCAGCGCCCACACGACTCTGGCATCGTCTTTCAAGTAGCGGTTGCGCACGCAATCGATAAGCATCCAGATCCAAAAAGCGGTAAGAGCCAGCCCGAAAAGCGCGGCGATGAATATCACACCAATAATAAGAACAGCGATTCCCGCATCGGCCAGGGGTAGCGCTGTTGGGAAGAGGTATGCCAGAGAATTAGACCAGAATGTCGCGATCTGCATGATGGCTGGCTCCTTGCTTGCTCTTGTATAGACACGCCTCTATTATAAGGATCTTTTCTCTACAAGGCAAGCACAAAGAGCAGCAAATCGCGGTTGCGCGTCACGCTCGCTTGTTGCTCGCGGCGCAAGGAAAGCGCCCTGTGTGCGTCGAGGTCTGTTCAGTTTAGTAGACGTTCAACTGATCCAGTTTAGTGTGCTAGAGGTGGCGAGAAGTCGTGAGCACGCTTTTTTTCACGAAAGCGACGTACACGCATCATATTCGCGCAGGTATCCTCACACCAACGGCGCGTGTGATTTGGACTCTCGTCGTAATAGATCCACCTACAGTGTGGGTTCTCGCAAATTTTGATGCGCAAAGGATCGTGCTCTAGCATTGCCACAAAAGAGGCGATAATTTCAGCCTCAACCCATAACCAATCTTTTCTCAGTGGCTCCTCCTGTAGCGTATACATCTTCCCATTGTGTACCACTAAGCGGCGGCGTGGTACGGCATTTAGCGCGTCATTGAGGAGAGCGAGATCCTTCTCCGAAAGATCCTGACCTTGATTCAGACATTCTACCAGGGGCCGTAGTCGACTGCGGAGAACGCTTAATATAGGCAGTCCTTCCTGTGGAGAAGCGTGTTCTAATGTGAGATCCCAGCGCTTCAACAAAGCCTCAAGCCAGCCAGGTTGATATAACTGATCCTCGATTAATTGACCATCGCCACGGTAATCGTATCGCTCACTATTGAGCAGTTGCAGGCAGAGTGCCTCCATCGGCGTAATCCCCATTTCCGTTCTTGACAATTACAAGTACTCCTGGTAATGTAAACGAAGTAACGCCCATATGTCAAATTGATCATTACGTCGACTGGCTTTCCGCTATTGACTAGTAAAAAGAGGATCATTTATGTACAGTGCCCTTAAAGAACGTCTCGATATATTTCATGAGAAATCGTTTGTCTTATATGCTATCGGATATATGATTTCAGATGCTGGTAGTGGCATGCAGTTTCTTGCCAGTAGCTGGCTGGTCCTCCAGCTTTCCGGCTCTAATGCCAGTGTGGCTTTTCTGCTTATTTTCTCTGCCCTTCCAGGTATTTTTCTTTCACCTATCATTGGTATCTGTGCGGATCGGCTAGACCGAAGGTTTCTAGCGGTGAGCGTAGATCTGTTTCGTATGCTTGTTACAGCGGTGATCTTCGTGTTGTGGGGGACCAATCAACTCCAGGCCTGGCATCTCTATCTCATGGCCTTTTTGATTGCAATCGGAGATCAGGTATATATTCCGGCAACGACGGCTTTGATGCGTGAACTCCTCTCGGAAGAGCAGCTCCTTTCCGCCAACGCGACAGTTGCTATGATGATCCAGCTCGGGACGGCCTTTGGCGTTGGATGTGGAGGAATGCTTATGGCTCTCTACTCGCCGGGCGCGGCGATAGGGCTTAATGCTCTCAGCTATCTGATTTCCGCCATCTGCCTACTCAACACGCGTCGAGGTTATCATTCGCCCGCATCTTCTGCAACGCCCAACCCTTTTCTTCATGATCTGCGAGATGGGATTGGGTATGTTCGGCAACATCTGGCAATTGTTCCACTGTATATTGTTCTGCTCACTTTTACCATGACTATTGCTGTGATCAATACATTGCTTGTACCTTTTGCCACGAGCGTTTTGAAGGTGGGAACACCTGGCCTTGGTACCATCGATGCATGTTTCGCCATTGGAGCAGTTGTGGGAGGCATTTTGTTACCGTTACTAAGATATTGTATTGGTGAGAAGCGGCTGATGGTCTATGGAGTCGTTGCGACAGGGCTATGTGTGCTCTTCTTCGCCTTTGCGCAAGGCTTGCTGGCGGCAATGGTTGCGAACTTTTGCATTGGTGTATTCATAGAGACTCGTATCTTTTACAACACAAGCGTGCAGCGTCGCGTCGATCCTGATTATCAGGGACGGGTGTATGCAACGTTTGCAACCTTTTTCGCATTGATCACACTGGTAATTTACCTGGGCATGGGACTTTTGCAGGAAGTGCTTTCTCAGCGCTACCTTTATAGCTTGCAGGGCGTGGTGCTGTTGCTCGTTGCACTCATCGTCGCGCGCCCAAAAGACTTACGCATCAAGATGCCCTTTTTACAGGACTTTAGAGTTCATGATGTGGCTCCTGCTCTTGCGCCGAGGCTTCTTCGACTATGGGATCTTCGGCGTGGGCATGATGCGAGAAGTGCTCAAGGTGCTGAAAAGGAGCGGAGGTAGCAGCTTGCCTGGCTGCCTCTGTTGCGGGAAAGTTCTGGGCCTTATGTTCGGAGCGACGGTGCTGGACATAGAAGAGCGCGCCAATCGCGGGTACAAGCGCGACGAAAGCGATCCAGCGTTTTCGGCTTGCCGCATCAAGATCGGGATCGCGAATACAGTCCAGCAAGACCCAGATCCAGCAAATAATGCCCACGCTGACAATGATAAACCCCATAATATTGTCGCTTTGCATGCTCTACGCTCCTTTACTCTTGTCTACCGTTTCTTCCTCTCACTATACTCTATTTTGCCCTTGAGGGGAACTCATATTTCACACATGTTGAGCGCTTGCTTTCGCGAGGTGAGCTTGCGAGCCAAGGTAAGAGTCAGAAGAGAGTAGATAGGGTGTCATGGAGTGAAGCCCAGCGAATGCTGGGCTTCACTCCATGACACCCTATCTACTAAGCGAGCTTACAAGCCTACGAGGAGGGTTGAGATGCGCTAATCTCTGCAAGCGCCCGCTCGATATGCTGTTGTAAACGCGTGGGATGTGGCCCAACGATGCGTGCGATGGGCTTGCCAGCATGGAAGACTATTAAGGTTGGTAGTCCCTGTACGCCGAAGGTGGCGCCAACGCGTGGGCTTTCATCAGCGTTGATAGTAGCAAAGCGTAATTTGCCCTCGTAAGTTGTACTCAACTGCCTGTATACAGGCGCGAGAGTATGGCAATGGGGGCACCACTCAGCCCAGAAATCGACGATAACCGGCAGCGTGGATTGCAATACCTGCGACTCAAAATCCTGGTCATTTACGGCAAAGAGATTGTTGTATTCCTGCATGATTTGATCTCCTCATGTTGCGAAAACTTCAACTACTGACGTTGATATTAGCATCTAAGGAGTGTAGCTATTAAAGCTAACTTGAAGTCAATAGGTAACCAGAACTTTTCGTTTTCAAGCTATTCCTCCTGCACCCGACTATCGATGATGACGGAAGGTGCGGCGCAAGTCGTCAATCCAACCGTCCGGGATTTCCCAGGGGATGAAGTGACCACCGCGATCGTGAGCGGTGACGTTCACGTGGTTGTACCAGGATGCCCGATCGCTGCTCAGGAAATGCTGAACACGGTTCTCCGTAGAAATACCAGGCGGGTTCTCATAGCCCACGAATGTGATACCGGTGGGAGCTTCGACGACTGGCCAGCGGTCGTGGGCGGGTGTCCACGGATAGCGGTTTGCATTCGCGTACACGCGCATGGAGGTTTCGATGGCATTATTTACCCAGAAAATCATGGCGTGCGTGAGGATATCGTCTTTCGAGAAGATGTGCTCAACATTGCCATCGTTATCGCTCCATTTCGCCCATCGTTCAAGAATCCAGGCGAGCATCCCCACTGGGGAGTCGCTGAGTCCGTATGCGAGAGTACTCGAATCGAGCACATGCACTGCTAGATGAGCAGCGAAACGGCGATCGAGCGAGATGATCCCGGCCCGGATGTGCTCAGGAACACTCTCTGGAATGGGATGCCAGCCGCTGAGATCCCATGCACGATCCCCATTGAACAAACTTAATTTTTGTGCAGAGCCAATATGGATTGCGTACAGTTCGTTGGCGTATTTATGCCCAAGTTGGCCAGTCACCAGAGCCCCGATATCACATCCACCAGCAGCATACTTTTCGTAGCCGAGGATGGTCGTCATAAGGGTGTGCCAGAGATCAGCAATTTTCCAGAAATTCATGTCCGGGTTGTTTCGCAAGGGCGTCGAGAAGCCGAAACCGGGAAGTGAGGGTACGATAACATCAAACGCTTCGGCAGGGTCGCCACCGAATGCGCCGGGGTTCGCAAGCGGATCAATGACCTTGGACCAATGCCAAAAGGTCCATGGCCAACCATGAGTCAAGATAAGTGGAACTGGGCTCGGTCCCACACCAGATTTGCGCATGAAATGCACAGGAACGCCATCGACGTTCACCTGGTAATGTTCGTAGCGGTTAATTGCTGCCTCTGCTTTGCGCCAGTCGTAGACATTGAGCCAGTAGTCAACAAGTTCCTCAAGGTAGCTTCGACCAACACCGTAATACCAGTCGTCATTACCAACGCCCAAAGGCCATCTGGTGCGCTTCAGTCGTGCGCGAAGGTCCGAGAGTTGTTCGTCCGAGATGTGGATTGGTGTGGGCTGAAGTGGAAACGAGGAGCCTGCCAGAGAGGCTCCTTCCTGGTTTCTAGGCATAGTTCATTCCTTTTCTTTTGCGCGTTCCGTGTGCTGTTCGCCGCTGGCGGAAGGAAGTGGGTGCAATGGTAGCTCTGCCTTTCTTCCCAATTCGATTGTATGGGCCAGAGCTGGCAAGGCAGCTGCAATTGCCCCACGTTCTTCTTGGGGCAATTGGTCGAGCAAGCTGGTAAGTTGCTTCACACGCGCGGCGTGGCGTACTTCGATGATCTGTGCGCCACGTGTGGTGAGTTGTAACAGTACCGCACGGGCATCGCGGGGATCTGCTCGGCGTTTGACCAATCCGTCATGTTCGAGCCGTCTCACCATTTGCGTAATAGCCGGTTGCGTCATTTGTTCTGTTGCAGTCAACTCGGTCAGCCGCATGGAGCCTTTGCGAGAGAGCGTATGCAACACTGAAAGAGTGGTGAAGCTCAGTCGTTCCACCGAGGGTAATCGAATAAAGATCGTCGTAAATTCTTCAATGATGGTCGTCAAATCGCTGACATTCAAGTCAGCATCAGAAAAATGATCTCCCATGCCCCTATTATATCATATATTTATATAAATTTCTTATTGAAATTAAGAATGGTCTTCCTCATGTTAAGCGGAACTTAGCGTACTCAACCACATCCCCCTTACCCAGCGAGAAGCGCCGTAGATGCTAAGTAGTTTTTACAGATTGGCAATATTTTGCAATTATTTGGTATTTTTATCCAAAATAGGGTTGACATTCTAAACCTGTGTATGTTAATATTGTGCATGTGATCGGTAAAAAATACCAATTGAAAAGCAAAGTTTTAAAAAAGCAAGAGATTTTAAAGATTTAGAGAGTATATTCAACAGCCAGAGAAAGGTGGAGCAGACATATGGCGACACAGACATTTACCGTGCTGGGCAGGAGACCCCATATCGTGCTTGAAGATATTGAGGGGAATGTGACCGTGCTGCCGTGGGAGCGCGAAGAGATCGCTATTGAGACGGCTGAGCCGATCCAGGGTATCCAGCAGGAGGGCGAGCGGCTCTATATTCGTGGTTATCGCAGTGACATTACCCTGCGTGTACCCTTTATACGCAATATCCTCTCAAGGCTGACGACCTCGATTACTGCCTCGCGCATCACCGGGAGTGTGAGTACGGATCGCGTAGGAAGCGTTGAACTGCGCCAGGTGAGCGGTAATGTCAATCTAGAGCAGACGCATGGCAGCGTGCGTCTGGAGGACCTGAGCGAGCTGGCGCGGCTGCATAGCGTTGGTGGGAGCCTGACCGTAGTGAACGCCCCTTATATTCAAGCCTGGGGCGGCGTGGGTGGTAGTGTCTCACTGAGATATGTCCGCGTGGCTGAGGTCGATAACGTTGGTGGCAGCTTCGACGCGCAGAATGTCGATGAGAAGCTCATCTGTAAGCATGTAGGCGGAAGCACGACGGTCCTGGGCTGCCAGAATGCCGAGGTCGAGGTTGGGTCTACCGGAGGGAGCGTGAATATTGATGGCGCCGCGGTCCTGCACTCGGTCTCTGCGGGCGGCAGCGCCACTCTGACGGGAGCCTTCTCCCCAGGCAGCCATAACAGGATCGCGGTCGGCGGCAGCGCCACGCTCACTCTGCCCGCGAATAGCGATATTGCCGTAAATGCCATAGCAGGAGGCTCCGTGAGCGGGAGCGCGCTTGAACGCAGATATGGCCAGCACGCTAATGTTGTGTACGGTAACGGTAGCGCCTCCCTGACGATTACCGCAGGCGGCAGAGTAACCGTCAACGGAGATCTGCGCCCCTCGCGCTAACGAAGAATTACTCCTTGTCCACGATTGGCTGTGGGATGCCCTGAAGGTGCTTGCCAGGACCTTCAGGGCATCTTTTGTATTTTCTTCTACTCATGACTTCTCGCGCCAGCGGCGCTCGCCAGGGTAAGGGGATGTACACGTGGAGAACAGGCGCAGGCCCGTTCTCCACGTGTACATCCCCTTACCCTGAGAAGAGAGGGTGTAGTGGCTCGAACCCTGAGAAGAGAAGGTATAGTAGCTCGAACCCTGAGAAGAGAAGGTATAGTAGCTCGAACCCTGAGAAGAGAAGGTATAGTAGCTCGAACCCTGAGAAGAAAGAGTGTAGTTGCTGGTGATGGACTGGCAGAGCCAGTCCATCACCAGCAACTACACTCTTTACCCCTATGATGCGCCAAGGCACTAAGAAGACTTGCAAAAGAGGTCCATAAAGGCTAGAGATGTAGGGTTTTATAATTAAATAGTAGGCGTGATATGGTATGCTGAATAATTGTAAAAGACGCAAAATATTAGTTTGTGTATCTATCTGTGTTATTGGGCTGGGTTGTGTGCTCGATAGCACAGTGTTTCTTGTTGAGGAGGAAGTTTATGCCCGCTAAAGTGACGAGTCCTATTCGCTCGCTAGGTGTGCTAACTGGTGGTGGCGATGTGCCGGGCCTGAACCCGGCGATCAAGGCAATTGTGTATCGTGCGGAGACGATGGGGATACGCGTGGTAGGTCTACGCGCTGGTTGGGAGGGCGTTACGCTCCTCCAACGTGAGCAGGGGCTCGAGAACCTTATCTTTCGCGCCGAAGATCCCAATACCTGGGATGGCGGTTATGTCGTCCCCCTGACGCGGCTGAACACGCGTGATATCGACCGCGAGGGCGGCACAATCTTGCAGTCCACGCGTACCAATCCAGCACGAATGCAGGTCAAGGACCTGCCCGCGCATCTAAAGCAATATGGCGAGGGGCGCGAACCTGAGGAGCGCGTGGATCTGACGGATGAGGTGATCGCCAACATGCAGTTCCTGGGCCTGGATGGCCTGGTGGTGATCGGTGGCGATGATACGCTGAGCTATGGCGCAAAGCTGGTCGAGCGTGGCATCCCGGTCTGGGGCATTCCCAAAACGATGGATAACGATGTCCCCGGGACCGATTACTGTATTGGCTTCCAGACGGCGATCAGCCGCGCGACTGAGTATATTAATCGCATCCGCTCAACGGCAGGTTCTCATAGTCAGACGGTGCTCTTCCGCATCTTTGGCCGCGACGCGGGCTTTACCGCGCTGGAAACAGCGGTTGTCACCTGGGCTGACCGCCTGATTATTCCCGAGGTGCCAGTCAACATTGATCGCCTGGCTGACCTGGTGATGCACGACCGGCATAATCCGATGCACTACTCGATGGTGGTCCTCTCCGAGGGTGCCAACCTTGGTATACCTGTCCCCGAGACTGGACCGGCGGATGCCTATGGTCATCGCAAGAAGGTCAATGTGGCCGAATTTTTAGGCGAAGAGCTTTCCAAGCGCATCCATGGCGTGCGCTTCCTACCTATCGACCTGACCTACTTCCTGCGTAGCGGCGAGCCTGAAGTCTACGATAAGCACATAGCCATCTTCTTCGCTAACCTGATCATGAGCATGGTCGAGAATGGCGAGCATAGCGTAATGGCGGCCTATCGCAATGGTGCCTTCATCGCCACAGATATCCCCGGCAAGAATATTCCTGCGCGCCGTGTCGATCCCGCCGAATACCACGAGGAGCGCTATCGCCCCCGCTTCGAACATATCAGCGGCGTCTACCAGCCCCAGTAGAGAATGTGATCATAGTTCAGCGTCGGGCCACCTGAAGGCGGCCCGACGCTGAACTATGATTCTACTCTTTTATGTAGCGTTTATCTCCCCTGAAACGTTCTCAAAGTAAGAGGTTAAATAGTTAGAGAAAAAGTGGGAGCAGGTGCAGGTATATGTCGAAGCAAGCGAATAAATCGGTTCTCACGAAATTGATAGAAGGGTAACCAGTGAGATTGTTCAAGCAGATCAGGCTAAGGCGTTGGCGGGCATCGCTTATTGAAGTAGGAAAGCGAGCAGGTATTGGTCTATTTCTGCTCCAGCTTGCAACCGCCTTTGTCTTGCTGGTAATCTCCTCGCTGCGCCATAAGCGCCAGCGTCTCAAGTCCTTTCCCCACTTTCATGTAGGCGAGGTGCGTGTAGGGGAGAATCGTTTGCAGCTGTATAGCTTTGGGCGTGAGCTATATGACGATATGCTTGCGGCCATTGATAGTGCGCAGGAATGTGTCTTCATCGAGTCATTTATCTGGAAGGATGACGAGGTTGGGCGTGCTTTCAGAGATCACCTGGCGCGCAAGGCGGATGAGGGCGTCGAGGTATATGTCATCTACGACGGCTTTGGCAACCTCGTGGTGCCACGTGCATTTAAGCACTCGTTTTCCAAAAATATGCATGTTCTTGAATACAAAGCCATTCGCCGTCCCTGGCATATCTTTGATCCACGCTGTTACTCGCTGGACCATCGCAAGCTGTTGATAGTCGATGGTCAGACGGGTTTTATCGGAGGCTATAATATTGGTAGCCTCTATGCGACGGAGTGGCGCGATACGCACCTGTGCATCAAGGGTCCAGGTGCTGGATACCTGGCCAACTCGTTTATCCAGTTCTGGAATCGCTTTCAGTCTCGGGGGCATATGATTAAGCGACGTTATCCGACTGGCTTTGATCCCCTGGTAACGGTGCATGGAAATAATGCTTTACGTCTGATCTTCCCAATTCGCGACATGTACATCGATGCCATCGACCGGGCGCAGCGCTGTATTCTGCTTACCAATGCCTATTTCGTGCCCGATCATACGCTTTTAGAAGCTTTAAAGGCGGCGGCGAGGCGAGGCGTAGATGTGCGCGTCCTGGTGCCCTGGATCTCGAACCATATCCTGACAGACTGGGTCTCGCATGGTTACTTTCAGGAGTGTCTCCAGGCGGGGATACGCATTTTCAGTTATCGCCACGCCATGCTGCACGCCAAGACTTGCATGATTGACGATCAGTGGACCACCATTGGCACGGCGAACCTGGACCGCCTGAGTTCTATCGGTAATTATGAGATCAATGTCGAGATCTACAGCGAAGAACTGGCCCTTCAGATGCGCGAACTCTTTGAGTGCGATACCTCGGATACCTTTGAGTTGACACAGGAGAGCTGGCAGGAGCGTCCCTGGTACACAAAAGCGAGCGAGAGAATTTTGGCCCCCTGGCGTTTTATGATGTAGGAATTATTTTTTAAAGGACGGATGAAGTACATAATGGGACGGAAAATCCTCGGAATTATCCTCTTATGCCTGGCGCTCTTAATCATTATTAGTATTCCAGTGGCCCTCTTCACTCCGGTAGGCGGCACGGTTACTAACCTGTTTTCGCCACCCACGCCGACCCCCACGCCGCGGCCCGTGCTCACGGTTCGCGGCACGCCGCCCGCTATAGGCAGCAAGATCGCCTATCTGGTAGATGACGATACCGGCAATGTGCTGGTCAACGTCAAAGGTCGCGAGCGCGTACCCATGGCGAGCACAACCAAGATCATGACCGCTATTTTGACCATCGACAAGGCCGACTTGAACCAGGTTGTTACCATCAAACAGGATGCTATTGACGAGGCCAAGGTTCACAATGGGAGCAACGCGCAACTGGTGGTTGGCGATCAAATTCGCCTGAAGGACCTGCTCTACGCCTTGATGTTGCCCTCGGGCGACGACGCTGCCACCGCCATCGCCGACTCCGTCGCGGGTTCCCAAACGCAGTTTGTCACCATGATGAACGCCTATGCCAAACAGCTCAAATTGCAGAACACTCACTATATCAACGCCGATGGCTTGACCTATGAGGGCAAGGATGGCAAGCCCGATCCCAACCACTACACCACAGGCGAGGATCTCGTCAAGCTGACACGCTATGCCATGCGCAATCCCCTCTTTGCTCAGATTGTGCAGTTGCAAAAGTATGTCTTGCCTGCTAATGGCGTGCATCATGCTTATGACTGGGAGACCACCGACACCATGCTCAGCACCTACGCGGGCCTGACGGGCGTGAAGACGGGCTTCACAGGCGAGGCTGGTTACTGCCTGGTCTTCTCGGCCTATAGTTCAGGTCATCGCCTCGTGGGGGCCGTCCTGGATGCCAAGGATGAAGAGGAGCGCTTCAAGGACGCCAGTTCACTGCTCGATTGGGCCTTTGCCCTCCCAGTCCTGCCGCCTCCTGCGCCCAAACAGTAAGAGGTTTGTGGTAAGGGAATGTGCTGAACTGGCGGAGCCAGTTCAGCACATTCCCTTACCACAAGCGATTATTGGTGGCGTACCCTTACAGATAGCGCGCGAAGTAGCTGAGTACGTGCTGGGTGTACTCCTGGGGATGGGCCTTGAGTGCGCCTGTGTGGCCGCCACTGGGTGCGATCCACTCCTGTTTTGGCTCCCCGGCTGCCGCGAAAAGCTGGTGCTCACCTGAGGGAGGTGTGGTCGCGTTCTGGTCGTCGGCGGAGTGAATAAGAAAGACGGCCCGGGGCGCGATCTGATTGATGACCGCCAGGGGACGTGTATCGGCCAACTTTGCGCCTATAAGCTGGTCGACGAGAGCCGGCTCGTAGGGTAGGAGAGGCAGCGTCAGGCGTCCGACCGGGAGATCATACATACGGTCTAACTGGGCATGTTCATCGATCCAGGAGCTATCGGCCACCGTTGCCAGGATTGCTGGCTCGCGGGCCGCCGCCAGTAGGACAATTCCCGCGCCAAGCGAATTCCCCATCAGGCCAAAATGCTTGTTCAGCAGGTCTGAGCGCCCTTTGAGGTAGCGCACAGCTCCCAATACATCATCTGGCTCGCGTGCGCCCAGAGTAATCTCCCAGCCATCGCTCGCGCCACAGCCCCGGCTATCATAGAGCAGGACATTATAGCCAGCCTGGTAGAGGAAGCGTGCATCGGGCAGCATGCCCATGCGATTCTCCTTAAAGCCATGCACAAGAATGATCGTGGGCGCCTTGGGCGAGGCCAGGGCCAGCCAGCCCGAGAGGCGCACCCCATCTACGGCCTGAAACTGGACATCCTGTACTGGAATACCGGCTGAGGTGGCCTGGGGCACAAAGTGACGCTTATTCTCTACAAGCGTATAGCCCCGGATGGCAGGGATAATCGCCCAGGCCAGAAATAACACAACAAAGCAGAGACCAAGCAGAATCTTGAAGATGGGAAAGGGCTTGCGCGCCCTTTTTATAGTGAAGGATACGGGTTGCGTATCCTTCTCATATATATGTTCTTTTGTCAATGCAAATGCTCTCTTTCACACTCTTATCTTATCCTTGCGACTGATCAGATTATAGCAGGCAAGCATAGACAAGAATTGTGAAGCAAGCTACAGAAATCCTATGGTGATGAGATGTGCTTCCGGGTTGCTTCAAGCAACCCGGAAGCACATCTCATCACCATAGTAACAAGTGTCTACCTGGCGGGAACAGGCGTGCGTCGGGAGTCGCGCATAAACCAGACGTAGCTGTCTTCCAGGCTGGGATCGAGAGCTATGGTGTCGGGGCTGGAGGGCTTCTCGCCCACAATGCGGTACTGGACGCTGTTGCCCATGTTGAGGGTTGAGACAACGGTAAAGTTGCCCTCGGGCTTCTGGCCTGGAGTGATGACCTGCCAGACCTTGCCATGTGTCTCCTCGAGCATGCTCATGATTGTGCCCTGGAAGAGGACGTGGCCATTCTTCATCAGGGCCAGTTGCTGGCAGGTCTGGGCTATATCCTCGATAATATGTGTGGAGAGGAGCACGGTGCGCTCGCCCGCCAGGTCTGAGAGCAGGTTGCGGAAGCGGATGCGCTCTTCAGGATCGAGGCCCGCGGTCGGCTCGTCGACGATGAGGAGCTGGGGATCATTGAGCAGGGCTTGCGCGATGCCCACGCGGCGTTTCATGCCACCGGAGAAGGTCTTGAGCTTGCGGCGGGCGACATCACTGAGCGCCACGGTTTCCAGTAGCTCGTTGACGCGTTGCTGGCGTTGCTGGCGCTCGTCGAGGCCCTTGAGGATGCCGATGTAGTCCAGGAACTCATAGGCCGAGAGATCGGGATACATCCCCAGGTCCTGGGGCAGGTAGCCCAGGACGCGTTTGATGGCTGTGCGCCCACGCTCAGTAGTGCCATCATAGCTACCAACGCGAATTGTGCCCTCAGTAGCTGGCAGAATGCCCGCCAGGATGCGCATAAGCGTAGTCTTGCCCGCGCCATTGGGGCCAAGCAGGCCAAACATCCCGCTGGGAATAGTCAGGTTTAGATCCTGAAGGGCATGTACGCCTCCGCGATAGACCTTGGTTAGATGCTGAATTTCTATCTGCATGATAATTATTCTCCTTAAACTATTGCTGTGCCTGTTGCCACTTCATGAGCGCTACAAGGACGATTAGGACCAGGGCCGCGAGGCCCACGAGCAGACCCAGGCTTATAAAGCCATTTACTAGAGGGGTGGGGTTGGATGAAATGAAGAGCTGATCGCGGCCGGGAAAGAAGGCACGGCTAAGATTATCGCCTATGGGTGTGAGCAGCGTATAGCTCAGGGAGGGGATCTGGGGATTGTGCAAGAGATTGCCCCAGAACCAGTAGCCAACGAAGAGGAACTGGTAGAGCGGCACCCATATCACACGTGGGCAAGCCAGCGAGAACGCGCTAATGAAGAGCAGGCCCGGCAGACTGACCAGGGCGAAGACGGCCACCGCCTGGGGAAGTACCAGCCAGTCGCTGGTTTGAAACAGGATATAGAGAACGCCAAGCATATAGATGGTGAACAAAGGGAGTGCGGCGGCTCCCAGGCCGCCCAGGTATTTACCAAGCAAGCGCGAAGACAGCGCATTGGGTAGAGAGGTAAAGAGTTCTTCCACCTGCGTCTTGCGGTCACGATAGAGGCGATCTGCCATCATCAGCCCGATACCAATGGGAAGCAGGATGCTGAGAAAGTCCATCCATACCACCAGTGCCGAGGCCGCAGACTGCTTATTGACATGTTGTGCATAGGAAACGAGAAATGTACTGCGGCCTGTCGAGGCGAGGATGAGGATGATAATAATCGTCATCGTAATCCAGAGCGCTGGTCGACGAATCTGCATGCGGAACTCGTAGCTGAACGCACCCAGGAAGCTTGCAAACTGTTTCATAGTTTTATGCCTCACTTGAACTTTTCAACACAGCCTCAGTATTATGCGTGAGCAGCCAGCCAATGAAGAGGAGCGCCGCCGCAATGGCGCACATCTGCCAGCGCGCAGTCAGCCAGGCTCCAAATGTGCTTGCAGTCACCAGTTCAATGGGCGTAAGCGTCGTCGCGAAGAAGAAGATCGAGTGCAGCCAGTCTGTCGCCTTCAGATAGTCCTTGAAGACGATCTCCAAAAGCCAGATGGCACTCAGGACAGTTGTGCCCGCGACCCAATTGCGCAGGAGTGCGCCCAGGCAGAAGCCCGCACAGACGAACCAGGCCAATGGCGCGACCCAACCCAGTTGCGCCAGGAGGAAGCTGAGTACCAACGGCCAACTGCCCAGATCGAGATGGAGCAGGCTGAGATTGACTGTAGCGATGATTAAGCTGGTAAACAGTCCGACCAGTATGCACCAGCCGAGCAGTAGCAGCAGGCGACGAAGCACCGTCAGATGGTAGAGGCGAGGCACCGTAAGCTGGATCTCAATGGCCTGGTCATAGCTCGTAAGCATCACGGTAATGATGCCTGCTGCCAGGGGGAGAATCATCTCCAGTCCGCCCATCAGGAAGCGCGGAAGGACATCATTATTGCGCAGGTAGATGAGTAGCAGCGAGAGCAGGCCAAAGCTGAGCATGCTCACAATGGGAGTGAGCGTAACCTTCCCTCCCATGAGCTTCAATTCATAGCGCAGTCGATCAAGAGACATCGGGAACTCCATTTTCATATATAGTTGAATCTGTCTTGAGTAAGGTTGTGTTAAAAGCTTTTTAGGTTAAGAGATCAGGCGAAACGCATATTCTTGGGTGTATAGAGCAAGGCAAAGATGAGTAACAGGGTCGCTATCAGGAGCACAGCAGGCTGAGTTTGCCAGAGATCTGAGAGCGCCATATTTAGATGTGGGATGCCCTCATGAACCTGTATTGTGAGCATCTGGGTCAGCTCAAAGGCCAGGGTGGTGATAATGGCCACCAGGGAACCTAGCAACATCGAGATGGCCAGGCTGGCCGCCGACAGCAGTAGCAGGGGGCCAAGCCAGAGCTGAATGATGCTCCAGAGCGTACCGCCGTTGAGCAGGACGAGCAGCGCCGAGAAGGTTACAGCCAGGGTGAGATTATAGCCTGTCACCAACAGCATGCGGCAGAGCAGGATCAGGCGTGGCGAAGTGGGGGTCGCTAGGGCGAACTCCAGGCCTGGATCGTGCGCGCGCCCATAGACATAGGCCATATTGATTACAGAGGCGGCAGTAATGCTGATCGCCAGCAGGTCGCGCGTTACATGGTCCTGAATAAGCACCATGTTGCCTCGTAACAGGAGCAAAGCCAGGATCATAAACAGGACTGTTGCCGAACTCGCCCAGATACTCCTGGGAAGAACGCGAATTTGTGCCCACAAGAGGCCCCAGGCATAGCTCCAGGGCTGGGAGAAGAGCCGCAGTGGTGAGACCGCTGGTAGCTTTTCTACGCGTGGTTGCTTATTGAGTAGGACGAGTGCTATCTCGCGTACTTCATCGTTGTCATCCCGAAGCGCCTGGATAATGTACTCATACACAAGCGAAGAGTTTGGGTGCAAGGCTGCCAGGGCGCGCAAGACTGCGACACGCACGAGTGGATGTTCATCATGCAGAGCCTCGCCAAGCGCGGCCTCAGCGGCGGATGTGTCATGATTTGCGAGGGCCTTCGCAGCGGCGCTACGCATCTCCCACGCTGGGTGTCGGAGAGCCTCAAGCAACTCCTGCTCACCAGGGCGCTTCGTTACATCGGAAGAAAGCAGGGCTTCTCGCTGGTTCAGGCGTTGCTGGACACCTGCCAGGAGCGAGGGGGGCGCGGCATACTGCCATGTCGTTGGTTTGCTTACGGATTTTTGTGTCTGGGCGTTCTCTGGCTCCATGACTGTTCCTCCCTCTCCTGTTCTTGGGTATCGATGCTGGCGCGCAAGAGGCGTAGCCCCCTTGAGATGGTTGATTTCACGGTTCCCATGGGTTGAGCGAGCAGCTCGGCAACCTCGCGATAACTGAGCTGTTCAAAGTAGTAGCAGGTAATCGCGACGCGATAACGCTCTGGTAGTCGGGCCACGAGGTCCTCCAGCTCGCGTTGCTGCTCCCAGGTCGTGCAGAGTAGCTCGGGTTGTTCCTCCTCGCGGTCCGCCGGGTCTAGCTCGGGATGCTCCTCAAGCGCCGTCAGTGGCACCAGGTGTAGCTGTGTATTGCGCCTGGAGTGGCTATAGATGTTAAAGACCACGCGATAGAGCCAGGCCTGGAGCTTGAGTGCGCGTATACGCTCGGGAGTATAGTTCTCCAACGAGACATACGCGCCCACCAGAGCCTCCTGCACAATATCTTCCGCATCCTGAAAGCTGCGCGTCAGGCGTAGGGCGAAGGTATAGAGGCGATGCTGGTAATGCTCCACCACGTGCAAAAAATTGCCGTGTAGATCGCTTGCCAACAGCGCCAGTAGTTCCTGCTCGCTCTCTTCCATATCCGTCCTTCACAGAAAGAAATTGTCATCTATGGGTAGATACCAGAAAGCCCCACAAAGGTTGCATCTTTTGCGCATGGTTAAGGGGTGTTGGCATAGTGGCTAGAAATCACAGTAGCCGCGTACGCCAGTAGCGGCCTCCTCGCCCGCTACTGGCGTACGCGGCTACTTCTCTTCTTCTGATTGGTTGAACTGGGTGAGGACAATATAGGTGATGTTGTCCCAGGCGTTGTGGATACCGATGAAGATGAGCAGGACCGTCATCGCGCCGATGACGAACAGGGTGGGCACCGGGTATGTTGGCAGCACTATGGCGGCGACTAGGAGTGCGGTATACGCGGCGAGCGGTAGGATGGTATGGAAGATCCAGTCTTCCATAACTGGTTGATAGTCGTTTTGACGGCGCGTTCGTCGTACGATGATTATGATGTATATCATCCCTGCCACACCGGCGAGACCAAGCGGGAAGCTCATGTTCCAGAGCGCCTGCCAGGGAGCAGTCATTGTCGCGGCAATAAAGAGTGCAGCACAGAAATGCACGACATTTGGCGTGCTAAATGCCGCGATAGCCTCGCCTGATCTTCTACCCCGAAGCCCTGCGATCAAGGTGATGACTATGAACATCAGTCCAGTCAGCGCGGCGGCAGAGGAACCGACGATGACGTAAAAGTTTTGCCAGGTGGGAAGCGGCGATATCACAGCCTCTTGCACTAGAGATCCCCCTTCTGTAGATAGAGATATATTAATGACCCTTCCGCAGCATTGAGGAAGTGTACGAGGTCGAATTGAACGGCTTAAAGTAAAGCGAAACGCAAGGTATGATGTGGCTTCCCTGCGTTTCTGAGGAAGAATATTTATTGTCTTCCATATTATCACATCAGTGCTTCATGCGAAAACTAAAACGTCGTAATTGAACAGGCGCAGAGGCAGAAGCCGCTTCACATAATAATGGCCCTATAAGCATTGTGAAAATCGGCCCTTGTATTAAGGCCAGTATTACTCTACAGTGATGAGAAAAGAGCCTGTTAATATTGTGCGAGAGCATAGAGGGAGTTCTATCTATGAATTATCAGAAACAACAAGAGAGAGCGACACAATTTCGCCAGTTGCATCACGATGCGCCTCTGCTGGTCTTGCCAAACGTCTGGGATGCTGCGAGTGCGCGAATTATCGAGCAGGCAGGTTTCCCTGCTATTGCCACCACTAGCTCTGGAGTTGCCACTGCCCTGGGCTATAGTGATGGTCAGCACATTAGCCGAGATATGCTGATAGAAGCGCTTGCGCGGATCACACGTGTGGTCGATTGCCCGGTTACAGCGGATATCGAGGCGGGGTATGGAAACTCCATTGACGAGGTACTGCAAACCGTCAAAGCGGTGATTGAGACTGGCGTTGTAGGTATCAATATCGAAGATTCGCTCAAGCACCAGGAAAACACGCTGGTCGATATTGCTTACCAGGTTGAATTGATACAGGCGCTGCGTGAATTAGCGAAGTCACTGGGCGTGCCCTTCGTCGTCAACGCGCGTGTCGATGTGTTCTTACTCGCTATTGGTGAGCCAGAGAGCCGCTTTGAGCATGCCGTTCAGAGAGCTAATGCCTATCTGCAAGCGGGTGCCGATTGTGTCTATCCTATTGGCTTCCTTGAGCGCTCCACGATTGCTGATCTTGTCAGGGCCATCGATGGACCCATCAACATTCTTGGTAGCTCTCCTGACCTCCCACTTCCAGTGCTTGCGCAACTCGGAGTTGCCCGCGTTAGCCTTGCCGGCAGGTTGATGCTCTCAATACTCGGGCATATGCGCACAATTGCGCGTGAGTTGCTTGAGCATGGCACCTATGAGAGCCTGCATGCCGAGGCTCTCTCAGGCACGGAGTTCAAGGCGCTTTTCTCCTAAATCGCTACAAGGCCTGGCACTCTATGATTGTGATCTCGGGGCGGCAGTCGAAGCGTACCTGGGGCTTGACCATGCCCAGGCCACGATTGGTGTACTGGAGCATGGAGCCAACCGAGTAGAGGCCAGAGACGTACTTGTGTCCCAGGGGCGGCGTTCTGGGAGTGCCGACAAGAGGAATACGCACCTGCCCGCCATGGGTATGGCCGGAGAGCTGGAGATCGAAGCGTTCCGTTTTCGTGGCGACATCGGCAAAGTCCGGCTCATGCGCGAGCAGGATGGCGGACCCTTCCGAAGGAAGGCGCTTGACCAGGCCCGCGATGGTATCGCTGTACTCCCAGACCGAGTTGATGTATGAGGGATCTGGCCAGAGATCCTCGATGCCAACGATATGCAGCATCGCGCCATTCTCGCGCTTGATAGTGTGAAACTCGTTGGTGAGATCGTTGATGCCAAGCGGTTTGATGAGAGCGCCAAGCCAGTCTGTGCCACTCCAGGCATCATGGTTGCCATAGATGGAGAAGATGCCGTCACGGGCGTGCAGATCTCCCAGAGCCGCCAGGGGACGCGCTGCCCAGGGATAGTAGCGCGTGACAAAATCGCCAGTGATCACGATCAGGTCGGGATGTTGCGCATTCACCTGTTTGACGATATCGCTCAGACGTTTAAAATCCATCCAGGTATCGTCGATGTGAATGTCGCTGAGTTGAGCGATGCGATAGCCATGGAAGGCGGGAGATAGGCGTGGTAAGCGGAGTGAGAGCTGAGTACAATCTATATTTGCTGGCTCAATATGCGTGCTGTAGAAGGAGGTACCCGTCCCGAGAAGGACAGTGCCAGCGACAGTCCCGCCAGCCACTTTGAGAAATTGACGTTTATGCATATACAGTAAACTCATTTCACATAACTTCAAGGCATTGATGAGAGTTCATATACGTTCAAATCGCGTTTTATATCTCTATTTCTCTCGTATTTTATCACAGCTATGCGTGTTCAGCAGGCCATATAGTAAGTTAGTAGTGTGATGAATAGCGAAAATGATGTGGCCCGGATATTCTTATAACCTTAAAAGAGCAGGGCATGAGTAGCGACGAATTAGAGGCGATGCGCGCGGAAGTACAAACCTGGAGTGAGCTACCTGACTCCTTTGAATTGCTCATATGGCGCGAGGGCCTCGCCTGGCGCGAACAGTAGTGGGGTGACGCAACTAAAATACGCGTCTATATATCATGGTACGGAGCACCTCGTACCATGATATATAGACGCGTATTTTAGTTGCGTCGGGCCGATGCTACATTCGTCACGGAAACTGGGACTGGGGTGTGTTCGGCAGTTGGCCCTGGGGCAGCGTTGCTGGCGGGGGCGAAGAAGGTGTGTCCTGCCCCTGATCTGGTGCCTGGTTCTGCTGCTGTTGATTGGTGGATTGGTTTTGCGATTGATCCTGGCCCTGGTTCTGAGGCTGATATTGGGGCTGATATTGATCGCTGGTATTGACGGCGCTGGCGGCGTCGATGATACCGGTCCCCATTTCGGTGTTGGAGATGGGCGAGGCCTTGTAGTCCAGGGTCGCGCTGTAGTAGGTGCTATTGGAATCTGTAGGCAAGGGCGGAGTCGCGTTAGGATCGGTGAACTTGCTCACTGATTGATGTAACCATGAGGCCAGCTCGGTAGGCGTCATATCGGGATGGGCTGCCAGGGCCAGCGCGGCTACACCAGCCACCTGGGGCGCGGCGGTTGAGGTTCCTTGCAGGTAGGCATAGCAGTTATTGCAGCTCTGCCCATTGCTATCGGTTCCATAGGCACCGAAGACACCGGGGTTGTCGCTGGCACCAATAAGCGAGGAGCTGGCCTCCAGGCGGCTGCACTCTTTGGAGATGCAGTCGCTTGCGGGAACATTGTAGTTGCGTGCCCCACCGGGAGCCGAGAGGTCTATGCGAGGCCCATAGTTGCTGTAGTAGGCAAGCTGTTCACGTTTTGAGGAGCCATACTGACCGTATTTGGTCGTGCTGGTATCGCCCGTTCCTGTAGCGCGATTGACCGCACTCACGGCCACGACTCCTGGAACGCCTGCGGGAACCATGCGTGTGCCACGCAGGTCGGCAGTGGTCCCACCATCACCACTGGGGAGACTGCCAGCACTGATAACGCGCCCATTCTGGTCGAGCTGGACGTGATCATTACCAGCGGCGGCAATGACGGTGGTACCGTTCTGCTTGAGATAGTCAACCATGCGTGCGAAGGCATCCCAGATGGCCTCATCGTTGCCGACGTCTTCCTGGTTGCCACAGCGAGCGGAGCCGGGGATAACGCCATCAGCGCAGATGTAGGTTCCCATAGACATATTGATGATCTGGGCGCCGACGCTATTAGCGTAATACATGCCATCGAGCAGCCAGCTTAACGCGCCGCTGCCGCAGGCGTTGAGTACACGAACGTTGATAAGCGTCGTACTGGGCGCGATACCACTGATCTGGGGACCATCCTTGCCCGCGATATGCGTGGCGGTCCAGGTACCGTGTCCGTCGAAGTCTTCCAGGCTGCTGGGATCATCGGTCTTGTTACAAGAGGAAGAGGCCTCAACAAAGGAGCGGCTATGATCGTGGTCATAGTTCATGCCTACGGCCTCGTGAGTTGAGAGCAGGCCTGTGTCGAGATTGGCGACACGCACTTTGGCTGAGCCCTGTGTTTTCTGCCAGGCCTGGGGAATATTCATGAGGGCCAGGTCCCACTGGAGGGGGCAGGCTTTCTGTGTGGTCGCGCACCCTTGAGAAGTAGTTGAGCTGTCGGTGCTAGATAGAGATTCGTTACGCGTAAAGGTGGTGGGTTTCTCGTCTGGCATGGCCAGAGTAAAGGTGTCGCGAGCGATGCTCTTTACTCCGGGTAGCGCGGCCAGGTCATCCCGGTTACTTGAGCGTACAACCAGCATATTCGCCTTGCTCAGGTCACGCAGAATTTTATGACCATGATTGAGAAGCTGTTGGGTATCAATACGAAGTTTGGGTTGGAAGACGACGATATAATTATCCTCGCTCTGGCGGAACTCCGCGCGGGAGATAAAGGTTGGTGCGAACACGATGACCACTCCGAACACAAGTAGGGCTACGAGTGCCGGGAGAGTCAGGCGATGCCGAAAAATACGCATTACTTTGATCCTTTCGTCCAATTGCTCCCCATTATTGGCGAAAGGTGCTATTCAGGCAATAGCTTGAAGTTACGGTCTGGTTGCGAATTAGTTGCGTTTTATAATACTTTGTACATTTTAAATACGCTGATAAGATATTGTGTAACTCCTCAACTCCTCTCCTTACGAGGTTTTCTCAGCGTCTGCGACGCTTCGCAGGGGTATGGGATGGTGGCGTGGAAGTGCCAGAGGCACTTCCACGCCACCATCCCATACCCCTGCGAGCCACGTAGTGGCGAGAAGTCCTGAGTAGGCAAGATATTGGTATAGTTGGCGGGCAGTTGCCCGCCAACTATACCAATATCTTATCCCTCTTCTTTTTCGGAGACGCCGGCCTGGGCGAAGGTGGCCATCTCGTTATGGGTGTGGAGCGCGGCCTCGAGGATGTGCATGGCGAGCACCGCGCCCGTGCCCTCGCCGAGGCGCATATTTAGATTGAGGAGGGGTTGAAGCTGAAGATACTCAAGGATCAGGCGGTGGCCGGGTTCAACCGAGGTGTGACCGGCAAAAAGATAGTTGCGGATAGCGGGATTGAGCGCGCAGGCGGCAAGAGCGGCCGAGCTAGAGATAAAGCCATCGATCAAGACGGGAATGCGGCGCGCGGCGGCGGCAATAATAACGCCGGTAAGGCCCGCGATCTCCAGGCCGCCAACCTTAGCCAGAACATCCAGAGCATCGTTGGGATCAGGCTGGTTAAGTTCAAGCGCGCGCTCGAGCACGCGAACCTTGTGCTGGCGCTGTTCGGCGCTGATACCAGTGCCATGACCGGTGAGGGTATCAACAGGCAGGCGCAGGAGCGTGGCACTGATAGCACTGGCGGCGGTAGTATTACCGATGCCCATCTCGCCAATCGCGATGAGATCGCAACCCTTCTCAACGGTGACATCCAGGACCTCAAAGCCTACCTGAAAGGCCTCAAATAGTTGCTCACGGGTCAGGGCAGGCCCCTCGGCCATATTGGCACTGCCCGGGGCTACCTTGCGCGAAATAAGTTGAGGATGTGTCAGGGGAGCGGCCACGCCGATATCGACAATGACGACCTCGGCCTGGGCCTGACGCGCCAAGGCATTGATGGCCGCGCCCCCAGCGAGAAAGTTTAACACCATCTGAGGCGTCACCTCGGCGGGATAGGCGCTGACGCCCTCACGCGTTACCCCGTGGTCGCCTGCCATCACGATCACGCTCTTCTGCTGGATGTGTGGTAGAGGTGTACCCTGAATGCCAGCCAGGCGCACGGCGATCTCTTCGAGGCGACCAAGGCTCCCCGCTGGCTTAGTAAGCTGTTGCTGGTGCTGCGCAGCCTGTTGCATGGCCTCTTTATCGAGTGGCTGCACCGACGCGAGCCGCTCTTGAATCTGCTCTATAGACATAGAAAAATCCTCTCGTGTATATCTCATAAATACGAAATAGATGCCTGTTATTATAGCGCACAAAGAAGGACGAAATCCTTCCCAGAGGGATTTTCGCACCTACAGTGTTACCAAGTAAGATATGTGTAGTGGCTTGGCTGCGCCAGAGATCACCACACATACCTCATTTCATGTTATAGTATCTTGTACACAAGAGCTTATTCAGTGTATGTGTAAGTGTTTTATTTTTTGAGGAGGCAATAGTGGTGCGACCATTGCCATTGGAGGCCTATCGCCTGGCGGAGAAGTATCGCCTGGGTGTGCCTCAGCTTTGCTTCCGGCGCGGAGGCGTGCGTCGAACGCTTCTAAGCCTGTTATTTGCGTTGCCCGCTCTCTATGGCGGGTATCAGCTTGTCCTATATACCAGCCCGTTGCTATTTTATTATTTTGGTGACCACCAGGGCAGTCTCTACGTGCTGGGACCTTTTAGGCGCTTCGACGCGGTTTTTGAGTGTGATGGAAGTGTGATTGATTTGGAGTTGTGGGCGCGCTCGCACTGGAGCTACATATTTCTGCTGGTGCTGGGGGCGCTACTTGTTGTGAGCGCAGGCGTTCTGCTGATGAATGTGATCAATCGCCTGGTCATGCAGGAGCGAGCCTATATCTGCGCGGAGGGCTTTCTCTTGCTCAGGGGGCGCGAGAGGGTAGAGGCCGCGCTCCGCTGGGAGCAGATATGTGAATTGCGCTACCAGGTCGAAGAGCTTTACAGACGCTATCGCATCCCGCCAGCCCAAAGCGCCTATGTAGTAGCCACCAGCGGCAAAATGCTGCGTGTGCCCATCACCGCGCTAGCGAAGATAATCAACGAACGATTAAGTATGAGAAAAGAAGTAGCTCTCAGTACATAGGGGCTATATGCCCCTATGTACTGAGAGCTACTTCTTTTCTCATATTCTAGAGCTTACCACTGGTTCCAGTGCAGGATTTTGCTTAGCGGCTCGCGGGGGGCGGGCTTAAAGTCGGTGCCGAGGGTATAGGCGACGGGTAAGAGTGCGGCCTGGGTGATTTTGTTGTAGGGGATATCGAGGATGTCGGCGGCCTCTTTCTCATAGGTAAGGTGGAGGGTGGTCCAGGCGCTGCCCAGGCCACGGGCGCGCGCGGCGAGCATAAAGCTCCAGGCGGCGGGCAGGATGGAACCCCAGATGCTGGCCTGAATGCCGCTCGGCAAGTTTTCGGTGCGGCCACGGAAGCAGGGGATGAGCATGACGGGAACCTCGTGCATATGCTCGGCCAGGTAGTCCGCCGAGTTGCCGACACGTTCCTGCACACGACCGCGCTCGGGATTATTAGCGAAGGCCGTACCTGACGTGGCGGCAGTGGCCTGGCGGTAGTCCTTGTAGCTGCGGCGATAAAGCTCTGCCAGGGCGGCCTTCTTCTGCGCATCATCTACCATAACGAAGTGCCAGGACTGCATATTGCTGCCAGTTGGCGCTTGGAGCGCGATCTCCAGGCATTCTTGCAGAATCTCTGGCTCAATGGGGCGTGAAAAGTCGAGCCGCTTACGTACTGAGCGCGTGGTGGTGAGTAGCTGGTCGGGCGAGAGGTCGAGTAATGACATGTTCTACTCCTTCTGACGAGAAATAAAATGGATCCTTCTTGCATAGCATACTACATTGTTCAGCGTGAGTGCTGAGGCGGAGCCACCGATTCTCGTATCACCAGTTCTGTGCCTATCAGCCGGGTTATATAGGGGGCCTCGGGATTATTTGCCCGTTCGATTAACGTATGTAGGGCGGTGGTTCCCATCGTAGTAGTATCGACGCGGATTGTTGTGAGAGCTGGGGTGACGTGTTGTCCAAGCTCAATGTCATCGAAGCCAATCAGTGAGACATCGCCTGGTATACGGCAGCCAGCCTCGCGTAGGGCTTTCATCGCGCCAATGGCCGTAATATCGTCTGCACAGAAGATCGCACTGAAGGTGACCTCACGCTTGAGTAAGCGTTTGCAGGCCGCATACCCTCCCTCCATCGTAAGATTACCAGCCTCCACGAGATCAAAGTTGATGGGCAAGTTACGGTCGAGGAAGGCCATACAGTAGCACATCCAGCGTTGTTGAATGGAGTAAATTTGTTGTGCAGGCGCGGGTCCGGGAAGTGTTGGGCCGCCAATAAAAGCAATCTGCTGGTGTCCCCGTTCAAAGAGATGATCCATAGCCAGCCGGGCACCCTGGAGATTATCAGGCAGGATCGTATCAATTGGTGTGGGCAGATCTGCGACATAATTGTCCACCTGGACAACCGGTGTATGTGTGGCATGAATGGCCGCGATGGTCTGAGCATTGGCTTGCCCAACCAGGATGATACCTCCCAGGCGCATCTCATACAGAACGGTTGTCAGCAGAGCCGGGTTGAGGTAAATATCGGTGATGGTGCGGTAGGTGATTTTAATATTTGAGGGCCGGGAAGCGCTTTCAACGCCGTGAAATATCGGCGCCCAGTAGGGGTCCATCGTGGCAGGAGTTGGCTCAATGCTTGAGCAATAGAGAAAGCCTACCTCTTTCAATATCCTGTTTTGTGTACGCGGTAAGATTGCCTGTCCCCCCATGTTCCGGTAGTAGCCCAGTTCGGCCGCTACCTTGAGGACACGTTGCCGAATCTCTTCACTGACGTTGCTGTGGTTGTTGAAGACCCGTGATACGGTTCCCACGGACACTTCAGCCAGTTTAGCGACATCCCTGGCGGTTACTGAGCTTGTCACATTCTCCTACTTTCCGGCAAAAATGATGCGCAATAAGTTCATGAAAGTATGATAAGCAAATTTCACCTCAAAGTCAATGCATGAACATAGTGTTTTGCTATTTGAGCCCAAAACATATTTTTATCATGGATAGCAGAAGTGAATGTAGCAGATTTCATGTTTTAAATAAAATGGCTTTGGAAGCGGTACGGTGCTATGTATATTATTATATTTGAGAAGGGTTAATATTGACAAGAGCGTAAAAATGATACATAGTTATTTCATCATTAATATAGCGCAAGAGGTTCATTGGCGTTTTGTCTACTCTGTTTAGCTGAGCGTATTTCTCAGTCGCTTCAGGAGGTGTCTGGTGGCACACACTAATTTGCTGACGCGCAAGAGCAGAACCACGATGGTATGCCTCTCTCTGCTCATGCTGCTCTCTCTCTTGTTTGTTGCTTGTGGTGGTAGCACTACAAGCAAAAGCAATAAAAGCACATCCTTGACGATGTTAGCGAATGCCGGAGGAGATTACACACGGAACTTCAACCCTTACTCATCCAGCGTGATCAGCGGCACACCGGGTATGATCTATGAGACGTTGTTGTATTTTAATCGCCTCAATGGCGACATCAAACCCTGGCTGGCCCAGAGCTATGACCTTGCCAGCGATGCTACGAGCATTACCTTCCACCTGCGCAAAGATGTAAAGTGGTCGGATGGTCAGCCCTTTACTAGCGACGATGTCGTATTTACCCTCAATCTGATTAAGCAGAACCCCTCGATTGATGTCAGTGGTATCTCGTCTCGCTTCAAAGACGTTGTCGCGCCCGATAGTAGCACCGTGAAGGTGACTTTGAACGCTCCCTACTATCCCATTATCTGGTATCTAGGCGGACAGACCTATATTCTACCCAAGCATGTCTGGTCTGCTGTGAAGGGAGATCCGTCACAGTATGCCGATCCCAATCCCGTTGGCACCGGTCCCTTTGTGCTGAAATCCTTCACACCTCAGTTGGTGACCCTGAGCAAGAATTCCAAGTTCTGGCAACCTGGTAAACCCGAGGTAAGCGAACTAAAGATTCCAGCCTATAACTCCAATACCAGTGCTGAACTGGCTCTTCAAAAGGGCGAGATCGACTGGACCAATCTCTATATTCCCGATATTGAGAAAACATACATCAAGCTCGATCCAGTGCATAATCATTACTGGTTCCCCTCCAGTGACGTGGTCATGCTCTTCATGAACATCACAAAGTATCCCTTCAACCAGCTCCCGGTGCGCCAGGCGATCAGCGATGCTATCAATCGCGACCAGTTGAATAAGGTTGGCGAGAGTGGCTATGAACCTGCCGCCAGTCCGACGCTGATCCTTCCCGCCAATAAAGACTATACGGCGCCTGAGTATGGCGGGCTGTCCTTTTCGGTGGATGCTGCGAAGGCGCAACAGTTATTGGAGAGCGCGGGCTTTAGCAAGGGTGGAGACGGCATATATGCCGACAAACAGGGGAAGAAGCTGACCTTCAACCTCAATGTCGTCAGCGGCTATACCGATTGGATTACCGATTGTCAGCTTATAGCGAGTGATTTGCAGGCTATCGGCATTAAGGTGACGGTCAATACCATCGCCTTTGATGCATACTACGATGCCTTGCAGAAGGGCAACTATGACCTGGCGATGCTCTGGACCAATCCCGGCCCGACGCCCTACTACATCTTTGATGGTTTGCTCAGGAGCACTAATAGCGCGCCCAATGGCCAGGCCGCACCCTCGAACTATGAGCGCTGGAACGATCCCAATACGGATAAATTGCTGGATCAATATGCCTCATCGACCGATCCCAACGCGCAGAAACAGGCCATTCAGGCCTTGCAGAAGATCATGGTCGAGCAACTGCCCAGCATTCCCCTGACCAATGAGCCGTACTGGTATCAATACAGTACTAAGAAGTTCACGGGCTGGCCGGACGCGCAGCATCCCTATGCGGCTCCTGGCACGGCCACCTATCCAGATATCGAGTATGTTGTGCTTAACCTGCACCCGGTTGAGTAGGCATTTCGAGCTTATGGACGCTATATCAACATAGCGTTTATACACCGGGTTGGGTCGCTGATGGCCGCTCAGCCCGGTCCCCTATTGGTAGTGTTCTCTGCATGTGACAAGGCTTTTTGTACAGTGATTTTTTCATCTAGAAGGAGGCAGGCATGCGCCATATGCTTCGCCGTATTATCTTCTACATCCTGGCCCTGTGGGCATCAGTCACGCTCAATTTTCTCATTCCACATCTCTCGCCAGGCAATCCAGCCAGCGCTATGATGTCACGCATGCGTGGTAAGTTGTCGCCGCAGGCCCAGCACGCATTGGAGATCTCTCTGGGCGTCAACCATGACTCGCTCTGGTCGCAGTATGGACAATACATAAACAATCTGATGCATGGAAATCTAGGGACGTCCATTACTTACCTGCCGACTCCAGTCTCTGAGGTAATCATGCAAGAGTTGCCCTGGACGCTGGTCCTGGTGGGGACGGCCCTCGTTATCAGCTTTATTATTGGTACATTACTGGGCATCATCGTTGTTTGGCGGCGTGGCTCGCTGATGGACGTGGTACTCTCGCCCTTCTTTACTTTTATCTCGGCAATCCCCTATTTCTGGCTAGCACTGGTGCTGCTCTATGTGCTTGGCTCTCAGCTGAACTGGTTTCCCATTCATGGCGGCTATGACTCGGACGTAGCCGATCCAGGCTGGAACCTCGATTTTATCCTGAGTGCGGCCTGGTACGCCGTTCTTCCCGCCTTGACGATTATTATTGGCTCGCTGGCGGGCTGGCTGCTAGGTATGCGTAATGCCATGGTTACGACGCTGGCCGAGGACTACGTGCTGATGGCGGAGGCCAAAGGTCTCTCGCCCTGGCGGGTCATGTTCTCTTATGCCGCCCGCAACGCCATTCTACCCAATATTACTGCCTTTGCGCTCTCGCTGGGATTTGTCGTTAGCGGCTCGCTCTTGACCGAGATTGTCTTCTCCTATCCTGGGATTGGCTTTGCCATCTTGCAGGCGGTGGATAACCTGGATTACGCGCTCTTGCAGGGAATTTTCCTGGTAATTACGGTTGCCGTGCTGGCGGCGAATCTCATGGCGGATGCGCTCTATGTTGTGCTCGACCCGCGTGTGCGCATAAGTAGAAGCTAGAGAGGGAAATGTATATGCAGGTAACAACGAGTGAAACAGCGACCGGACCCTCGGCTCGAAGCTTGCGCTTGAGTGACCTCTGGCGCCTTCTGACGCAGAATCGCAAGGTAAGTTTTGGCCTGATTGTGTTGGGTTTCTTCTTACTCCTGGCGATTGTGGGACCTCTCATTGTGGCGCAGGATCCCAATGCCTTTAGCCCGGATCGCCTGGCACCGCCTTCAGCCTCCCACTGGCTGGGTACAACCCAGACAGGACAGGATGTGTTGGCACAGGTGATTGTCGGGACGCGTATCTCCGTCTTCATGGGCATAGCTATTGGCGTTATGACCATGCTTATTTCTATTGGGATTGGCCTGGCCTCAGGCTATTATGGTGGTTGGGTAGATGAAATTCTCTCAATGATCACGAATATCTTTCTCGTGCTCCCTACCCTGCCCCTGGCGATCCTGCTGGCGGCTTTTATTGCCTATAAAGGGCCATTGACCATCGTTATCGTGCTCACGGTTACCGGCTGGTCCTGGGGAGCACGTGTCCTGCGCGCTCAGACGCTCTCGATGCGCAGTCGTGAGTGTATAGAATCAGCGCGTGCCAGTGGTGAGAGCGACTGGCGCATTATTTTTTATGAGATCTTGCCTAATGAGATTGCCATTGTGGCCGCGCAATTGCTGGGTACCATTATCTACGCTATTCTTGCGGAGACGGGTCTGGAGTTCCTGGGTCTGGGCGATATCACGGCTGTGAGCTGGGGAACGATGCTCTACTGGGCTGGGAACAACGATGCTCTGTTACTGGGTGCATGGTGGTGGTTTCTGCCGCCGGGCCTCTGTATCGCCCTGCTGGGTGCGGGCCTCACCTTTATCAACTTTGGCATTGACGAGATTGCCAATCCACGCCTGCGAGGCAAAAGAAAACAGAAGAGGCAGGAGAGCGACAAGAGGTCTGCCACGCCGCCCGAGCTCAATGAGGCACAAATTCCAGTTGAGCAGGCATAGCATGCTTTGATAAAGCGTGTGATGAGCATATGAAAAGGCCTTGCCACCTCGCGGCAAGGCCTGAAAGAGAAGAAATGCTTTTTTCTAAACTAGAAATCACAAGCTAGAAATTACAAACTAGAAGGCTCCGGTTCCATTGGGTGTACCCAGGCCAGTGGGTCCATCGTAACCAGTACCGGCTGTGCAAAGGTAGGAACCGCCGCAGCTGCCATTGCTACCACTGGTCACATCAAAGAGATTACCCGTATGACTGTAGAGAGAAGAAGCGGCGTTGACGCTGCTGGCGTTGCCGGCCAGAGCATAGACACTGGCGATAATGGGTGAAGAAACGCTGGTGCCACCGAAGACGAGCCAGCCGCCGACATTCCCATAGGTGTCATAGACTGAGACGCCAGTGTTTGGATCAGCAACCGCCGATACATCGGCGATGGTGCGCCTGGAGCAGCCAGTATCTTTCTGCCAGCTCGGCTTGGAGATGTAGGCGCTGCATCCGCTGCCTGCGCCGTTCCAGGCCGTCTCAGTCCAGCCACGGCTATTGCTGCTCTTGCTGAGCGAGGTACCACCAACCGCAACAACGGTGTTGTAGGCTGCGGGAACCTGTGCACCATAGCCGCTATCACCAGAGCTGGCGGTGATAATATGGCCGGGATGGTTGTAGTACGAGGCGTAGGACGATTCGCCGCTGGACTCGCTGCCACCGTAGCTATTGCTGACGGTATTAGCGCCCAGGCTAATAGCTGTGTTTACAGCTGTGCCCAGGTTGGCGAATGAAGAGGATTTGGCCTCAACCAGCAGGATGTGGCAATTGGGACAGATGGCGCTGACCATGTCCAGGTCGAGGGAGATCTCCTCAGCCCAGCCACTATTGGCGCGGGGATATGAGGTGCCACCAGTTTGGTTGACCTTCCTGAAGCAGCCATTAGCTGTGGTACAGGCGGGGAGACCAAACTTTGAGCGATAGACGGCCAGGTCTGACTCTGCGTTAGGATCGTCGTAAGCATCGACGATGGCGACGGTCTGCCCGCTGCCTGCGCTGGCAGATGGCAGTTTGTACGCTGACTGAAGATCGGCAGGATTGTAACCGGAGGGACTACTAGCATTGGGCTTCACGCCGCTGGTGTTGGCATCAATCTGGATGGCGTTACATTGCGCGAGGTCAACCACTTTAATGCCACAAACACTATGGAAGCGAAGTTTGGATGGGTGCTGCTGAGCAAATACGTAACTGGTGCTAAAGCTGAGCAGCATAAAGGAAAGTAGGGTTGCGATGCTGAAGAGACTGATAAGCCTTTTCAATGTGCCTTCCTTTCGCTAATGCGAATTCCTCTTTCAGCAAGAGAGCTTTCCTGTGGGTGAGCAGCTTCTTGCCTGCGAAACGTCCTTTTTCGCATGAAGAATGCATCAAACACAATGCAAAGAGGTTCTTTAGAAGAAATGGCACATAAAAGTCGCGAGGTGACTTCCATGCCTGGCACAAACATTTCCTCTCCTAAGAGAAGGCACAAAATACTTGATGCAGTAATTGCGACATTACCACAAGGAATTGTGTCCTAGAAAGAAGTATAAACATATATTGATTATTGTCAAGCAAAAAGTGTTAAAGGGATTAACCTGATTTTAATCTTTTTTAACAGATGCAAGAAGTCGTCATGTAGTTTATGAGGGCTTACGTACAATACGTAAGCCCTCATAAACTACACGAGCAAGTATTTGCTAGATACTCCAGTCCAGTTTGCGGTTGACGAACCAGAAGGCAATGACGGTGAGACCAGCCATGACGCCTATATCGATGAGGAACTGGTTGGTGATGGGTCCCAGTAAGACCTGGCGTAGGGCCGAAGCCGCGTAGGTCGCCGGGCTAAAGCGGCCAATGAAGATCATAAAGGGCGGGAGGTGATCGGGTGGAATGACTACGGGACCGAGGGCAAGTAGCACCAGCGTCAGGATATAGCTGAAGGCGTTAGCGGTCTCGGGCGTGCGCATGCGAGCACCTATCAGCGCCCCAATGGCGGAGAAAGGCAGTGTACACAGGGGTAGCACGATGAGCAGCAAGGGACTGATCTGGAGGTGTACGCCCAGGATCAGCGTGCCGCCGATGATCGTCACCAGGAGCGAGGGGAGCGAGAGGAGGAGGAAAGCCGCCAGGATCGCCAGAATCAAGATATAGCGCCGGACGGGAAGGGTCGCGAAATAGTCGAGTGTTCCATGCTCGCGCATAAAGAAGACATGCCCATTCACGTTATTCATGTTGTTGAAGAGGAGTGCCAGGACGATATTTCCGACCAGGACATAACTCAGCGAGAGGGAGCCAGAATCGCGGGCGAAGGTGCCAAGAGCCGTAGTGCTCAGTAACGGTGAGATCATGCCCAGGGTGATAAGCGAGCGCCAGGACCAGCGCCAGTTGGTCAACTCGATCAAGAACACATCGAGAAATTGCGTGAGCAGTGAGGGCGCGCGGCGCTCACCGGGTAGCGTTTGTGGTAGCTGGATGTTTTGTGACATAGTGCAGGTAAATATCCTCCAGTGTCGCGGAATACAGGTGGAAGTCGTCAATAGTATGCAGGGGAAGGGCATCAATGACCGCGCCAGCCTCGTGGCGCTCTAAGAGCACGAGCCAGCGCCCAGGCGCGAGTTCGTTGTATTGCAGGTGTGTTGGCAGTGGTGGCGGAGACTCAGCCGGAAAGAAGAGCTCCAGGCGCATCTTCTCGCCGACCTCGCGTTTAAGCTCAGTCAGGGGACCCATAGCCACGAAACTACCCTGGCGCATGATGCCCACGCGTTGCACGATCTTCTCGGCCTCGATGGCATCGTGTGTGATAAAGATAATTGTCGTGCCATACGCGCTATTCAAGTGGCGCAGCACATCCCAGACCAGCTTGCGCTTCTGGGGATCGAGATCGTTTGTGGGTTCGTCGAGGATCAGAATGGGTGGGTGCGCGGCGGTGGCGACGGCGAGGCGCAGGATACGCTTCTGGCCGCCTGAGAGTCTGGAGCTATATTTATCGCGCAACTCCTCGATCTGCCAGAGCTTGAGCAACTCGTCGCGCTCGCGGCGTGCATCTGATCGGCTCATTCCGCGCAAATGGGCCGTAAAGTAGAGGGCCTCGCTTACGCTCATATTATTGAGCGCCTCGCTATCTTGGGGCATATATCCAACATATTGCGCGATGAGATAGGGATGCTGACGAATATCTCTGCTATAGAGCGTGATCTGGCCCGAGGTGCTGCGTTGCAGGTTAACCATCTGGCGTACCAGCGTCGTCTTGCCCGCGCCATTACTGCCCAGAATACCAAAGATCTTACCCTGCTCAATCGCCAGATTAATATCCTTATTCGCTGGCTGCTCCTGCCCCGGATACTGCTTGACCAGGTCACGAACAACATACACTGAATCACTCATACATATTACTTCCATTCTTAATGGTCGACATTATTATTACACGCGGGACTGATGGCGCATGACGCGTAGGGTTTTGTAGAAGAGATAGAAGTCGTAGCGTAGGGAATGCCTGTTGAGGTAATCTTCGTCGAGCGCTAGCTGGGTTTGCAGATCGACGCGGGGGGAAGCCATGACGCAGCAGGCTGGGACTGCTCAAGCCCGGAGGAACCTGGAGGATGCGGCGGCAACGTGGATCACTCAAATTGGTCTCGCCCGGGCGTAGCAGGCGTGGACCAAAGAAATTCATCTCGCCCCTCAGGACATTGATGAGCGCGCCAGCCTCATCCAGCGAAGTCTTGCGCATCCAGGCACCAAAGTGTGTGATGCGCAAGGCTTCGTCGCTTGTATGCGTCATAGTGCGCAGGCGATAGAGTCTGAAGCGTTGCCCATATTGTCCCAGCCATTCTGAGGTGTAGAAAATTGGTCCCGGCGTCTCCAATTTGATGATGAGTGCCGCCACCAGGAAGAAGGGACTCATTAGCAGAGACAATATGATCGCGGTCGTGATATCGAAGATGCGTCTGGGAGTAAGATAACGTGCATAATGAGCCTGGTGAAGCTCCACTCCCAGGTCAAGGCTGGAGCCAAGGGTTTTGATAACCTCGCGCTGGAGCTCAGGATTTGCGGATGATAGCCCTTGATCGGTGGCCGCGTCCTCCAGGTGTGTGAGAAGCTCCCGGCGAATTTCCATCCGTCGCCGCTGGGGAATGCCTACCAGCATATAGTCAATGGTCGCTAAATACAGCTCAAAGGGTTGTTTCTGGGGATCATGCATGGCGGAGCACTCCTTCTATAGCGCTGGTAAACATCTGCCACTCCTGGCGGCGCGCCCTGACTGCTTCGCGTCCCAGGTGTGTAAGCTGATAATAGCGACGGGGTGAGCCATCATCGCGCGTTTGCCAGGCGCTGGTTACCAGGCCCGCGTTCTCCAGGCGATGGAGCGCGGGATAGAGCGAGCCCTCCTTGAGCTGAAGAACGTCTTGGCTACTGACTCTGACCTCCTTCACAATCTGGTAGCCATACATTGGCTCCTGCTCCAGAACAGCCAGCAGCAGCAGTTCAAGGCTTCCTTTCATCAGTTCGCGGTTTATCTGTACCACTTTCATACCTCGTAGTACCATATACTATGCAAATCTATATACCTCGGATTTCTATGTATTAGCATACACGCAGAGAAGCGCACTGTCAAACCAGGCTGTATAGAAATCAGGGCTTTCCAATCCTCATGCATATGGAGCCCTTCGCGCCGCAGGCGTTCAGGGGGAAGGGGGTGTGGGTGGAAAACGGCAAAGCCGTTTTCCACCCACACCCCCTTCCCCCTCGGCGAGCGTAACGAGCCGAGGCAAGAAGCAGATGAGAATGGGAAGTGATGTGAGCAAACTCACAGAAAATTTATGAAGTGACGCATTGAGGAGCGTGAGCGTTTAGTACATACTATGTTTTAGTGATTCATTGCGTTTCTTTGAATACTTTTTCCTCTTATCGTTCGTGTTGATACCTGAAGGTTTTCTGATCCTACCAGTTGTTTATTGGGGGGTATGAAATGACAAATTTAAATTATGGTGGCTCCAATGCTAAACATGCTATATATGTTCTTTTGATCGCTTTTACTGTTGCCGTGTTGTTTGGTTCTCTCTTATTCTTCTTCTAATCACTGTTTAGTGTCTGCGACGCTAAGTAGAAATAGATGATGTGGAGTGGCAATGCCCGCAGCATTGCCACTCCACATCATCTACTAAATGAGATATGAAGTAGTGCTGCCAGTTTTCGCCTGTGTTTCTCGTTATTCTTAGTTGCATCTATTCATTGACAAAGCGCTTTCCAACATGTTAAAACTATATATAGCAAATGGTTTTAAATTGTATTGCTAATAGTTATAAAAAATGAAAGGACGCATCTATGGAGAAAGTACGACGCCTGCTGTGGAACATAGGCCTGGTGCCAAACAAGGAGACGTTTATTTTTGTAGGTATTGCCCTGGTAAGTTGTTTAGCGACTCTTGTCTGTGGAATTCTACTCGCTATCACACACGATCTCTTGTTTGGAAGCCTGATTGTATTGGTGTCGCTTCCAGCGTTTATTATCTCGTTTGGGGGCTCTTACCGTCTCATGAACTGGACTCTTTCGAGCAAAGAAGAGCGCGCAAGCATAGAGAAAGAAATGGCTGTGCAGCTTTTGTGTAGCTGGAATCAGGCCCAGTCAGAGAAAGAGGATACGCCAGAGCGAGAGTGATAAGGGAATGACGATATTGGAGAGCTATGTTGATTGGCTAAGAAACTTTGCCTTAAAGATCAGTTGGGTAGAGGCGAGGGAAGATTGGGGCTGAAGCAAGGCACGAGGCGCCCTGTTATGTTCATCAACTAGAAAGGGGCGTTCAGAGCCTTCCAACCGAGATATCTGTTCTATCTATGTATCTTTGGGGCGAAGCGTAAGGCCGTACCAGGTAGGATGCTTGTCGCTGCTGGAGTGGTAGCCTCGCTGTGTAAGTTCAACGCGAAACTGGCCAAGCAGCGCCGGATGCGGCTCGCCCTGCCATACTCGTTTGTAGTATGCACGGAAATTGGCGAAGAGCTGAGCATCCTCAATGCTTTGCTGCTCTTCCAATATGCAGCATTCTTGCAAGAATTGCTCTACAACATTCGCAAATGTAGAGGGTGTCTTTGGTAACTGATCTATATCCATGTGTTTTATCGCTATACTCATCAATCTCTCTCTCTTGTTCAGTTGATAAGGCTGAACCACAAGTAGCTAAAAGCAAGCTATTAGTATTTATTGTACCTGAGTGTAAGCTTTTATTCACTACCGGGTATGGATAGGAGCCTTACCGTTCTCTGTTTGCTCAGGCGAATAATTCTCAGCTTGATACAAAGGAACCTGATACTTTACGCTTAGACAAGAGAAACACTGGTAAGCAAACATAAAACAGATGCACTGGCATTGAGTCTGCTCCTCACAGAATAGCCTCTGTTACTAGAGTATACGTTGTGGCGTGCTACAACGCTTCTCTGGTTGCACTCGATACTCCCCTCTTTTTATTTCTGAAGCATTCTAGTGGTATGCTAGAGTGATGGATTGAAAAAACGAGAGCGAAAGGTTGTATTTATTTTATGAGCACGTCCCAATTTCAAGAGGTCATTACCTCTGAGGAAGAGCTGCGCGAACTTCTAGGTTTTCCAAGCGAGCTGGTGGTGCGCAAACAGCTCTCCACGCTGGATAGCCACTGCCGTAATTTTATAGCTCACTCTCCCTTTCTGCTGCTTGGCACGGCGAGCGCTGATGGGCACTACGATGTCTCACCGCGTGGTGATGCCCCCGGTTTCGTCCAGGTGTTGGATGAGAAGACGCTGCTCATTCCTGAGCGTCCCGGGAATCGCAGGCTCGACTCCTTGCGCAACATCCTCCAGACCTCGGCGGCTGGCCTGCTCTTCCTGATTCCAGGCGTTGAGGAGATACTGCGCGTGAATGGGCGCGCGCAGATTATTCGTGATCGCGCATTGCTCGAAGGGATGGAGGCCCAGAGGAAGCTTCCGCTCGCCGCCATCGCACTTGAGGTCGAGGAGTGCTTCATGCACTGCGCCAAAGCGGCCAAACGCTCACATCTCTGGGATCCCACAACCTGGCCTGAGCGCTCGGTTATCCCCTCCCTGGGACGAATCCTGGTAGAGCAGATTCATCCCGCGAACACCTCTGTTGCAGACATGGATGCCTATCTGGAGGAAAGCTACCGCAAGCGCCTGTATTAGTAAGATGTGTAGCGCCGGGTTACAGCCAATATAATGTAGGTTGCGTGCGATTGGCTGTAGCAAAAGCGCATCTGGACGGCTATCATTATCTTTGACATATGCAAATTAGAATGGAGTCATAACTAGATGGATACAGCGGACCAGGCGCGCGCGGTGCGGCAGGAGCCCTCAACTGATTTTTCTCGGCAGAATGAGAGTACGGTCGGGAAGGTTGCCTCTCTCACTCGGCGTTCACCGCTGATTGTGGCTGTGGCACTCTTCTATATTCTGCTCTGGGGTTCGGCCTTTATCGCCACCAAGGTTGGCGTGAGCTATAGCCCGCCGCTGACCTTTCTCGCGATCCGCTTTCTGGTGGCCGCGCTGCTGATGGCGCTGTTGGCGTGGGCTTGGCGTGTGCCCTGGCCGCGTGGCTGGGCCGCCTGGGGACGCCTCTCCCTCTTTGGTCTGCTCAATTGTGCCCTTTACCTGGGCTGTAACTATGAGGCGTTGCGCTCTCTCTCGGCAGGTATGGGCTCGATTATCGCGGCGACAAATCCGCTGCTGCTGACCCTGGTTGCGCCTTTTGTGCTGCGTGAGCGCTTGACATGGTGGCGTGTCCTGGGACTTCTCCTGGGCTTTGGCGGCGTCCTCTTTGTCATGGGAGCCAGGCTGAATGGCAATGGGCAGCTCGATACTGTGGGTGGTATGCTCATCTCCTTTATTGGCGTCATTGGACTGGTTGCTGCTACGCTTTTTTACAAGCGCTATCCTCCACGCGAGCACGCCTTCGTCGTCAACACTGTGCAACTGGGGGCTGCTGGCCTCGCGTTGCTGATACCAGCCTTGCTCTTTGAGCATCCTGAGCAGTTTACCCTGAACGCGCCACTGATCGAGTCTTTCCTTTACCTTGTGCTGGTGATCAGCATTGGGGCCTCGCTGCTCTGGTTCTGGCTCCTGCAGCGAGGTGAGGCCAGCGTGGTCAGCGCCTACTACTTCTTGACGCCGATAGCGGGTCTGGCCCTGGCGGCCCTCCTGCTGGGCGAACCCTTCACACTGCGCGACGCCCTGGGCCTGGTCGCGGTTGCCGCTGGCATCGCCCTGATCAACCGCCCGGTACGCGCACGTGATTAAACATAGGCACTAGGTTCATGGCACGCCATGAACCTAGTGCCTATGTTACATGAAAAATATTGATCACATGTATCAGAGGTTACTCTGCCAGCAAGTGGCGCTTGGTGAGGTCTAGCATCTGAGCCTCGAATTTCGCGAGCAGGGTAGCTTTGCGCTCGGCGGGCAGGAAGCTGTAGCGTATCCCATTTAATAGGAGCGTATTGATGGTAGCCACTTCGAGCTGGAAGGTGCTGTGGAGCAGGTCTATCTCGTGGTTGAGTGTCGTATTAAAGAGTGGTGGATCGTCGGTATTGACCGTGACGGGAATGCCTGCGTCCATCAATTTGAGTAGGGGATGGTGTGAGTAATCGGGATAGACGCCCAGGCAGATATTGCTGGTTGGATTGACCTCCAGGGGAATCTGGTGCTCGGCGAGGTAGGTCAGCAGGCTCTCATCCTCGGCTGAGCGTACACCATGCCCGATGCGTTCAGCACCCAGGACCTTCACCGCGCCCCAGACGCTCTCGGGACCCGCGATCTCGCCTGCGTGAGGATCGCTATGCAGGCCAGCAGCGCGTGCCTCATTAAACCAGCGCTCGAACCACTCAGGAGGATGACCAACCTCGTTGCCGCCCAGGCCGAGAGCTACTACCCCGTCGCGCATTCCTTCTTTTGCCACCTTGACGGTGTAGTCGGCACGCTCAGAGACGCCTGGCTCGTTGCACAGATTGCGCACGATATCAAAGACCCAGTTGATCTCGACGCCAAAATCCTGGTGCGCCCGCTCCCGGCCACGTGTCAGGCCCGCGAAATAGGTATCGAAGGGCACGCCCAGGGTAAAGGCATGTGTGCAGGGCGAAAAGGTCACTTCGGCATAGCACACGTTCTGTTGCGCCATCGTCTCGCCAAATTCATAAGCAATCAGCTCATAGTCCTCGGCCTGCTTCAGGCAGCTCGAAATAGCCAGGTAAATCTCAATAAAGTGCTTGAAATCACGATACTGGAACCACTGCTGAAGCTCTTCCACGCTCTTACTCGGCAAGGATGCTCCATTGCGCTGTGCCAGCTTTAACAGCGTATCGGGACGGACCGCGCCCTCCAGGTGGACATGCAGTTCCGCCTTCGGTGCCTCCCGTAAATACTGTTCTATCGACATACATCTCTCCCAATGCTGAATAAACATAGTCTCATTGATCTCTCATACAGTGTATGAGGTTCTGGCGGGAGATGCAAATTGTGGGAGACGATGCGTGCGGGGGCTGCGCTGCTATAGGATGTTGGGGCTGATGCATCATATTCCTCAATTTTTAGAGATCTCACCTCAACAAACGTCACGATCAGAGGAAATGTAACAGTCTATTCTTTTGAAGACACTGGGGGAACTCTCATCACTCAGCCTGTGTGCGTAACTTTGTGATGAGTTTTTCCAGTACAGGACGGGAGACGTAGTGTTGTGATGAACGAATCAGGCCTACGGGCAATCGCAGCTCAAAATCGGCAAGGGGGTGGAGAACAGTTCCTTCTGGAGCAGGTGTGACGGCTCTGGCGGGAACAACCGCGATACCAATACCGGCTTTTACCCCTTGCTTAAGGGTGTCAAAGCTGCTGATCTCCATGCATGGGCGCATATTGAGGCCGCGTTGAGTGAAGAAATGCTCAATGGTTTCACGGTAGGCGCAGTACTGACCAGTAAGTAGCAGGGGTTGATCTTGCAAGTCGGCTAGCGTCACGCGCGAAAGCTGGGCCAGGGGGTGTGTCGCAGGGATGAGGAGGGCGATGGGTTCAAAAAAGAGCGGCTCAAAGGTTAAGCCCAGTTCGGCTGGTGGAGGAGAACAGAGGCCGATTTCCAGCTTGCCTGTTGCTACACATTGACAGATAAAGTGCGTGCTTGTAACCTCCAATGTCACATGCATTTTGGGATATTCCTGGCAGAATTCGGCCAGCAGGGGCATGAAGTACACACTGGCGGCAGGCTCGATAACTCCTATGCGCAGACTGCCGCTTTCGCCGGCAACGATTTCTTTCATGGTTTGCTCAAGTGTGCGGGCGTGCTGAAGCAGAGTATCTGCCTGCTCATAGAGTGCCTGCCCAGCAGTTGAGAGCTGAATTTGTTTCCCCTGGCGCACAAAGAGCTTGAATCCTAGCTCCGACTCCAGGTGCTGTACATGTAGGGTTATGGTCGATGGGGCATAGGAAAGCGTCTCGGCGGCTTTGATAAAGCTCCCTTCACGCACAATAGTCTGAAATGTCGCAAGGTAGCGTAGTTCCATCCTGCCTCCTTCGTTCAGTAAAAATGAAATAAATGCTCAGAAACTTGATATTGACACTATATCATAATAAACCCTATGCTTGAGAAGGCCAATTGGCGCGCCACAAGTGGAGCCTCGAAGAGAGAATTCTCTCTTTCATGCCTGAGGTGCTCAAAGGGAAGGTTGTCCTTTCCCCGTGGTTCGCGCAGTGAGCCGAGACAAGAGATAGAAGAGAGCCGGAAAGTAGTGCCAGGGAAGAGTGTTTGTTTGACAGGATGAACAAAGGAGAAAAATCATAATGCAGGATATCGAACTTTATGCCGAGCTTATAGAGTCGCTGTCTAAGTGGGCGCATCTTGAGGTGGAGGGCCTTTCAGAGCGGGAGCTGGCCTGGCAGCCGGACGCGGAAGGGAATTCTATTGGCGTGACGGTCTGGCATTTTAGCCGTTGGCTTGATGTCGTCGCGCGTCTTCTAGATGGGAGAAAGCCAGCAGAGGAGCTCTGGCTTACACGTGGCTGGGCTGAACGCACAGGCTATAATCCGCAAGGCATTGGTGAGAAAGGCCTGGGCGCGGTAACTGGCTATACGCTGGAAGAGGTCGCTGCTATCCCGCCGCTTAGTGCCCAGGACCTGCTCATGTACCTGGACCAGCTATGTGAGGTCATATGCACATTCTTGCGTTCCCTGCCTTCTTCCGAACCACTGCAGCAGCCGATATATCCGGGAGCTGAACTCACAAAACAGCAAATGCTGCAAACAGTCTTTCTGGGCAGCTGTGGGCACCTGGGCGAGATAGAGGCGCTGAAGGCCATGATGAAGCGGGCCGGGAAATAAAAGGGTCTACCCACGCTGCTACAGAGCAGGAACAAGATCAAATCATGAATGTGAAGGGGCAGGTAGCTCTCCTCTCTTTGTACTGACCTATGCGCAGATGTATTTCTAGAGCCGCCTGGCTCTACGCCTCAACTCAGGTGTAGGAACAGACGGCTTTTTACCCACGACCTGGATCTTGTACCACTGTCAGAGGCTTACGCAGCCTTGATCACGCCCTGCTCTTTTGCCTGTCTCCCGATGCGCGAGGTGAGCAGGATAAACGCGAGCGCGAAGACTTGCAAGCCCGCTTCCCCGGCCTGCTAGACGCGGTTCTGCATGCTTACTACACGACGATGGCGTAGGGCGCTACTAGCGTACGCGGCTACTGGGATCTGTCTTCCTGCATGGGCGTAGGCCCTACTTAGGCTTCCCCTCCCTTGTGTTTTTTCTTATTACCGTTGTCATTACCCTTGTTGTTTCCACCTCTACTGGTTGGGGTTGGAGGGGGTGTGACAGATTTCGTGGGCGTGGGCGTGGGTGGGGGAGACGTGGGGGTGGCGCTCCAGGTGCCGGTGTCGCAGGTGGTGCTCTGGGTCTGGGGGCAGTAGCTGCCGGCGAGATGTCCATCGGGGTAGATCTGGCCCTTGAAGAGAAGCGTTCCGCTATTGCTGGCGACGTTGAACTGGAGAGCGTGATCGATAGCGGTTGTGCCTTCAATATGCAGGGAGCCGGGTTGGCCTGCCATAGTCAGGGTTCCGTTGAAACTAGCGTCGTGTTGCTGGATCTGGCTCAGGGTGAGCGCGGTGTGATGGATAGATGTTTTGGGGGTCATTGTTCCGGTGTAGTAGTTGGCGAGGGCGCTGTACATTGAGGGTGTGCTGGTAGGTGTGATGGTTTGTGCGTGTGTATCCCTGGCCGTTGCCTGCTGGGCTGTGGCATAGATCATGGTGCCCAGGATGAGTGCCAGGACTACGACCAGGGCCAGGGCTGCCAGGCCGCGATGCACATTCCATGGACGCTCCTGGCTGGGTTTTGCCTGTGAGGATCGCTGTAGGGTGTGTGCTTGCGTAGCGACACTCGAGATCGAGGAGTTTGCGGGTGTGCCTAACATAATGGCTTCAGGCACGGGCCGTTTACGTGTGGGTTGTTCGCCGATAGGTAGGGGGGTGTGGAGTGCCTGCCAGAAGTCACTGACGGAGGTGAAACGGTGCTGCGGCTCCATGGCTAGGGCGCATTCGATGGCCTCTGCAATATGCTCAGGGAGGTTGGATGCCAGTTGCAGGACTGGTGTGAGCGGATCAGCCTGGTGGGTGCTAATATGAGAGAGGCGTGTCAGGGCGTCGGCGGGTACCTCGCCTGTCAGGAGGGTATAGCAGGTTGCGCCCAGGCTATAGATATCTGTCTGGGGCAGGTGCCGGTCATATATTGTTCAGGCGCGCTATAGCCAGCAGAGCAGACACGATGGATGCTGGTCGTACTATCCTGTTCGTAGGCCTTGGCGATGCCGAAGTCGACCAGGACTGCTCCCTGGCCCGACGCTGGCATGATAATATTGGCGGGCTTGATATCACGATGGACGATGGATGGCGTTTGTTGGTGTAAATAGATAATGGCATCGACAATCGGCGTCATCATGGAGAAAACCTGCGCGGGTTTGAAGTGTTTCTCAGGCTGTTGCCTGCGCAGACTCTCCAGGTTGGGTCCAGCGATATAGCTCATTAAAATACCGGCGCGCATGCGCAGTGGGTCTTCAACCATGCCGTAGAAGCGCGGAATAGCGTAGTGGTCGAGCTGCTTGAGCAGCTCGGCCTCAAGTTGTACGCTTTTCCATTCCGTCTTCTGACGAATCGATACCTCTTTGAGCGCATAGACCTGGTCGTTGTCTTGCATATCTCGGACGCGATAGACAGACCCAAAGCCCCCCTCTCCCAGCACTTCATCTACCATATAGCGCTCATAAAGGATATTTTCGGCTGGGAGATCAACGTACACAGTGGCTAGTCCTTTCCCTCGTACATATCCTGGCAGCGTCTACTGCCCCATATTTTATTACGCGTGGTAAGCGCCAAAGGGAGACAAGAGCTTATTTCTGAGCCTCTTCCTCAAGCCAGCCATGCTCTTCGCGGAAATTCAGACCCTGGTTAGCGGCCTCGGCGGCGCTCAGGTAGGGCAGGAGATGTCCGATCAGAGGCTGGTTCTCTTTGTAGCGCTGGAGATTATTCCAGGCGCACTCGTGCATAGCCTGGAGCGCGGCTCGTGGCTCGCCCAGGCGCTCCTCCAGGTAATCATGGATGTATACAGCGCGCTCTTGCTCGCTGGCTGAGAGGCGCTGGCGACCCAGGAGGCGCGAGAGAACAAAGAGGTCCGCATCCTGTACCAGGCCCAGGTGCTCACCCTGCAGCAGCAGGCGTAGGTTACGGGCCAGCCTGCTATCGAGAACGGCAACGTTGATCTCCGTATCGTCGCGCATCCCACGATTGTTGAGATTGGCGGACCCTACAGTTGACCAGAGGTCGTCGATGATGGCTACCTTGGCGTGTACGTAGATGGGGCGGTAATGTGTCTTACCATCAATCTGACCACTACTGCCGAGGCAGAAGGCCTCAAAACGCCCCTCCTCAAAGGCCCGGGGCGCCTCAGTGTGTAAGCGCTGTAGACCGGCGTCGCTGAAGGCGCGCCCAACATTGGGATGGTCGGGCAGGATGATACTGGCGAAGGCTCCACGCTGGAGCGCAGCCCCCAGAGTGCGTAGGTTTGTCTCCATGTCCGGGCTGTCGGAACCCATCAGGGGCAGGTCGACGCCGATAAAGGTGCGCAGCCAGAGATACTGGTTCTCTAGATAGGCGAAGCGCTGAATATTACCCAGGGCCTTAGCGTAGACCTGCGCGATGTCTTGCAGACCGGGATCGGGATCAAAATCGTAGGTATGCTGTGGAATCGTGCGCACGACCTGAACCGTCTGCGCCCCCTGTACAGGTGAAGGCAAGGGACGTTCTGGAATAGTAAAGCTGGTATCCAGGCGCTGGCGAGCGACGACATCGTTCCAGCGCTGGCGGAAGTTAAGCTCTACATCCCCGGCTGCGCAGCCTTCAATGAGGGAGTGGACATCGTGCCAGGGATGTGGCGTCTTCTGCTGTTCGTTGAGCCTGAGAGGAGTATTGAAGGCGTGCATGGGCGTGTCCCAGCGGTCATAATCACCCTGTTTCTCAATCAGAAGATCCACGCCACCCACAAAGGCATGTGTACCATCGATGACCGCCGTCTTCTGATGCAGCGACTCTACGGGATGGTGAACCAGGCCGCGTGCGCTATCATCCAGGATGCAGTGTACTCCAACTGCTTCAAGCTCCTGTTTTGTCTCAAGTGGCTGGTAGTGTGAAAAAGCCTCCTGGCTGTGCCAGAGGAGCACTTTTACCTCCACTCCCTTGCTGCGCGCGTAGCCCAGCACGGCCTGAACCGAAAGATTATGCGTCAGCCAGAACTGGATATCAGCCTCAGAGAAATCTTCAGCGCGCAGCCCCTCGATTAATGCTGTTCGTTGGGGACTGCCATCGGGGCCGCCGAGATAGTCATCTCCTCGCACCAACTCCATTTTAGCCGTCATACCCCAGTTGGCTAAATAGATGTATTTCTGTGCTTTAATACAGTGACGACATATAGTCCACATCGCCTGTCTGCCGTCTACCAGGTAAGTTACAAGCGAATCGTTAGCACGGGCAGGCGTATCGCCCTGTGCCCACCAGTCCCGTTGTTGGGTATTGATATTTGCTTCTTGCGTCATAATTGCCACCTTCTATAAGCGTTTTGTCAGCATATATTACGCGCGTGCTAGACATAACTATATCTTTATTACTTATCAGGCAGAGATTTAGTTCTAGGTCGTCATTGTGCTATGCAATGAAAGAGATTTTTATGTGAAAGTGACTGTTTTGTACCTTTTGCCGTAGAAGTAATGTAGCACCAAATAGCTGAAATTGCAAATTATGAGAACTAGCGACGCTTGACAGGACGATGTAGTATCGGTTACAAGTCAAGTGTGATTGATACTAATTGGCGATCTTGATACTTATCGTGCCTGAGTAGCAATTGAAAGTGAGTGACTGGCAGTCATGAGTATAAATGCGAATCTAGGGGATATTTTTAATGAGTCGGAGCGCCCGCAGTTTCACTTTTCGCCACAGGCAAACTGGATGAATGATCCCAATGGCCTTGTCTATTACCAGGGTGAGTATCACTTCTTTTATCAGCATCATCCTGGTGGTATTGTCTGGGGACCGATGCACTGGGGGCATGCCGTGAGCAGTGACCTGGTGCATTGGACACATCTCTCCATCGCGCTTTATCCCGATGAACAGGGGGATGCCTGGTCAGGGAGCGCTGTGGTTGACGCGAACAATACCAGTGGCTTTTTTCCTGGTGGTTCAGGATTGGCCGCACTCTATACAGGTGCTCATACGGTGCCACAGCAGCAGTGCCTTGCCCATAGTAGTGATCGGGGCAGAACCTGGACGAAGTATAAGTACAATCCTGTCATCGCGAATCCAGGTGTGAGCGATTTTCGCGATCCCAAGGTCTTCTGGTATGCGTCAGAGCAGCTTTGGGTTATGGTGGTCGCGGGCGGCCAGGTTCGTTTCTACTCCTCGCCCGATTTAAAGAGCTGGCTCCTGGAGAGCCAGTTAGATGACCATACCGAGTGTCCCGACCTCTTTCCATTGGCGATAGATGGTGATCCCAACAAGCAGAAATGGGTACTTAGCCTCGGCGGGCGTTTCTACTATGTTGGTAGCTTTGATGGTCATATCTTCAGCAAAGAGTCTGATCTGTTGACGACTGATTATGGGTCAGACTTTTACGCGGCCCAGTCCTGGAGCAACATTCCCGCTAGCGACGGGCGATGTATCTGGATCGGCTGGATGGCTGATCTGAGCTATGCCCATGTTACTCCGGCCACATCCTGGCGTGGAACTATATCTATACCGCGCAGCCTGGAGCTGAAAACAACCCCGCAGGGCTTGCGGCTCGTGCAAATGCCCATACGAGAGCTGGAGCAACTGCGGAGCGAGCATGTACACCTGGATCGTAGCGAGCTCACGCCGGGAACAAACCTGCTTGCAGACATGAGGAGTGATACGCTGGATATTGTGGCCTCATTCCAGCCTGGGAGTGGCAGAGAGTTTGGCTTCAAGCTGCGCGCAGGCGGGGAAGAGCAGACCCTCGTCGGTTATGACACGCGAACCTCCAGGCTCTTTGTTGATCGTACTCAGTCTGGTCGTAGCGATTTCAATAACAGGTTCGCGGCTCGGCACGAAGCTCCCCTGCTGTTGAAGAACAACATGCTTACGCTGCGTATTCTGCTAGATCGTACCTCCATCGAGGTCTTTGCTAGTGATGGAGAGGTCGTAATCAGTGACCTGATCTTTCCCAATGTCTCCAGCCAGAGCATCGAACTCTATACTAGCGGTGGCGAGACGATACTCCATTCTCTGGATCTGTATCACATGAGCTCTGCCTGGAAACAATAATTGCAAAGTATAATAGGGAGGTGCGCGATTAAGTGATCTGTTCACGAACTTAGGGAGCAAAAATATTATGCGTAGGTTGATTACTTGTGTTGGTGAATGCTTGATTGACTTTATGCCCCTGGCAGAGGGCCAGCATAGCCTGGGTTATGGCGTCGATTTTCGCATGTACGCGGGCGGCTCTATTTTTAACGTCGCGGTAGCCCTGGCGCGTCTGGAGCAGCCCACGGCCTTTGCTTGCAAAGTTGCAGATGACTATTTTGGACAGTATTTACGCACATATATGCAGCGCGAGCAGATCGACACGCGTTTTCTCGTCGAGGCACCTGGTACGCGCACGACGCTGGCCTTTGTTGCCGAGCAAGACGGCCATCCTACCTTTAGCTTTTATGGTGAGGGCGCGGCGGACGCGCTTCTCATGGCGAATGAAATTCCTGAAGCACTGTACACTGAGACACGTATCTTGCACTTTGGTTCCATTAGTCTGCTGCGCGGTAGTACGCCTCAGGCCGTGTTGCACATACTGGAGCGACTACGCGGGAAGGCGCTACTCTCCTTTGATCCTAATTTACGCCCTAACCTGGTGCAGGATGAGCAGGCGTATCGCGAACTACTCAGGCGGGCCTTCTCCCTGGCGGATATCGTCAAATGCAGCGATGCCGACATGGAGTGGATCTATCCCGGGCTTGGCAATGAAGAGGCGCTTGCCGAGCTGTTGCGACAGGGACCCGCGCTCGTCGTTATCACCCGGGGAGGGCATGGCGTGCTGGCAGCGCGCATAGGTGGCCCGGTTGTGCGAGTTCCCGTATTTCCAGTAGAGATCGCGGATACGGTGGGCGCGGGCGACTCCTTCTGCGCGGGCCTGCTGGCGCGACTAAGCGAGCTTGGAATCGACGAGCGCGGCCGTCTGGAGAGCCTCACCCCGGAACAGTTGAGCCAGGTTTTGTGTTTCGCCTCAGGCGTATCCGCTCTCAACTGCACCAGGCCAGGAGCTAATCCACCCCAGCGCGCGGAAGTCGAAGCCTTTTTGCGTAAGGCTTAGATCCTATGCATTTCTATTGAAAAAACATAACAGGGCTCTAGAGCAAGAACATCTTTCTCTGCATAAGTTCTTGCTCTAGAGCCCTGTTATGTTGCAGGAATGAAGAATGCCAGAGAGTTAGCGCTCTGTCCCGCGCCCTCCTCTAAAGAGGCGACTGATAATATTGCCAGCCTGCCCAATAATATTGCCGGAGTGCTTGTGTGCCTGGTCTTGCACCACGTTCAGCGCTCCGCTTGCCATGTCTTTGGCCTGCTGTTCGAATTTTTGCCCACCTGGAACCTTCTTCGCGAAGTCGCCAATGACCTTGTCAATTCGCTCTTCTGCCACTTTGCGCGCGGAATCTATCTGCTCATCAAACTGTCCTGGCTGCTCGTTTTCGGGCCGATGTGGATCTGTCATATGTATGTTCTCCTGCGAGAGGGCCTGTATGGATCTCCTGATCTACGCTGGTCGTTTACAGTTCTATTATAGACAGATGCTTATGCTTGCCCTTTCGTGCCTGCGGCGCTCACTACCGGTAGTTTGTGGACTCGGGATTTTGTCTCGTTTTAGACCCATCGAATGGTGATCATCTGAGCTCAAATTGCTCAGCATATGCGCCCGAAATCGACGCGATTTCCCGAGTCCACAAACTACCGCTACAGCGGTTTTCACAAAGATTGAGCCTGAAATTCTCCATCCGATGGTCACTGCCTGATAATTGGCAACAGAAAATGGATGGCGGCAGTTACCAGAGTCACAATTGCCCACTCTACCAACCTTGCATGCGTTTTCTTGTGAAGAAGAGCTCATCTCATTCATTTGTGACCCTCCTTGTTGCGTTTTTCCTCTTCATCCGACTTATGCCTCGATGGATCTTATCGTTCCTGATCCTACAACCTCTGAGGAGAGCGTATGCAACCACTTGATACAGATGAACTGCAAAATGTGGGAAAGAGCATGCTCTATGAGCGTTTTGCTGAACCGCTTCTGGCCTATGTATGCCAGCAGGTTTCTAATCGGCAGGACGCCGAGGACCTTTTACTGGAGGTCTTTCTGGCTGCGCTCCAGAACACGTCGCTTGCCAGATTCACAGCCCCACGCCAACTGGCCTGGTTGCGACGTGTGGCTCGAAACAAGGTCATCGATCACTACCGGCGTGAAGCACTTTTTATCATCCATCCGTTAGAACAAGCACAGGAGACTGAAGACCAGAGCTTGACACCTGAACAACAAGTTGAAGAGCAGGAAAAGTGGACCTGGCTCTTGCAGGCCATCGAGCACCTTTCCCCGGTTCAACGAGAATTGGTTCGCCTGCGCTATGTTCAAGAATTACGCCTGACCCAAATCGCAGCCTTGATGGGGAAACCCGAAGGAAGTGTGCGAACAATGCTTTCGCGAACATTGCGCCGTTTAAAAACGTTCTACGAACAGAACGAAAGGAGAGAGAACCGTGAGTGATGATTTGGTCCCTGAGGAGAGAGCGCAAGAGTATCACCAACTCCTGGCGGCTTTCCGATCTTCTTCACAAAGTCGCGCTTCGATCACAGCCGGAGAACAGATGCAAATCCTTGCACGGGTGCGAGAACGCCTTGCACAGGCGACATCCGCTCCTACACTTCCTGATGTGGGCGCATTTACACCGCAGAGCCCGTTCGTGTCTCACATACCAACGAGACACGCGAGAACATCCACGCGATTTGTCTCCAATCTCCTGGCCGCGGTGGTAGTGGTTGGACTTATCCTTGGATCCTGGGCACTTTTCAGGGCGTATCCATCTTCAAGCGGCACGCCTACCCTCATATCCGACTCTGGGTCAGGCCCTACCGCTCAGACTCAAGCCGGTGGTCTGCAAGCATCAATGCATGTGCTGATCAGTGGGCCGTACTTTCTCAGCGAGTTGCTTCCTGTCGATGTCTCGCTGACGAACCATACACATCAGGCCATTGTTCTTGAAGGCATCAATCGTACAGCCGATCTGTGCTTCTCCTCCGCACTGATGGTTCAGGTAACAGCGGGAAGCAATCCCTCCTTTACTTTCCCGAGGCTAGAGGTTGCCTGCATCAACCCAGTGTTTGTCACTGAGATCAAGCCTGGCCAGACGATCACAATTCACCAATATATTCCACTTACCAGGAGCAGAGAGGTCACGTTGACCATGGAGCCATCCTCTCATCTCTCTGACCCGCTCGATGGGCACTGGCCCACTGTCCATATACAGGTCAATCCGCAGGTTCCCCAGAACCGCGCGCTTTCTCTCCAGCGGCAACAGAGACAGGTAATAATTAACATACCAGCAGGCGCGAAGGCTCATCTGCTCTATATGCAAACCATTACCTGTGAGAGTTATCATGATAGTCGTGGTAATCAATGGGCGCCTCTTTCGACAATCGTGTTGCATGAGCCAGTTTGCCCCACAACACATCCACATTGGGAATACATTGTGAGCGCTCCTGGGTATTCAATTGTCTCAGGCAGTCAGATAGCCTGATCTCCTTTCGCGTATCCAGGGGAACCTGGAATGAAAGGGGAGTCCTCAGACATTTCGGTCTCCTACTAGCTTTGGGAGCTCAAAGCTAGTAGGAGACCGAAATGGCGCGTCATATGTAGACGCGTGCTTGAGCAGCATCGGCCATTTATAGATTGGCGACTACCTGGAGTGGTGACTGTTCTATGCCAAGCTGGTGGAGTTGCGGGTGGATCAGGTTGGCTTGTACCAGGAGATCGCGGTTGCTGAGAACGCGCTCAGGCGTACCATCGGTCAGGATGCGTCGCTCCTCGCCCAGGACGATGACGCGCTCGGCGATGATGGGCACAATATCTAGCTCGTGTGTGGAGGTAATGATTGTCTTGCCTGCCTGACCCAACTTGCGGATGAGGTTCACCAGGACCCACTTGGTGCGGGGATCGAGGGCCGCCGTAGGCTCATCAAGTAGGATGACATCGGGGCGGAGGGAAAGTACAGAGGCGATGGCGGCACGCTTCTTCTCACCACCGGATAGCTCGAAGGGGGCACGCCTGGCAAGGTGTGTGATCTCCATTTGCTCCAACGCCTCGTCGCAGCGCTCGCGTACCTCCGCGGACGAGAGGCCCAGCTGAAGCGGGCCAAAGGCAATGTCATCATAGACCGTCGCGCTAAAGAGCTGGATATCCGGGTCTTGAAAGACCAGGCCAACCTCGCGGTGAAAGGAGAAGGCCTCCTCGCCCGCCGCTACCGCCTTAATATCACGTTCCAGCATACGCATTGTGCCAGACGTAGGAGCGTAGATACCGTCCATGAGCTTGAGCAGGGTCGATTTGCCGCTACCGTTGGCTCCCAGGAGTGCTACCTGTTCGCCAGGGTAGATGTCTAGGTCGACGCCAGCCAGGGCCATGCGCTGGCTGTGATATTTGTAGCATACATCACGTAAGTGAAAGAGTGGCTGCTGACGCGGCTGATCAGGCGAAATGCTCATAATATGTATCCTCCCACGAAAAAGATAATCAGCGCCAGGCCGGTTGCCAGCGAGAGCGCCATCCAATCATTGGTGCTCATGCGATAGTCCTGATGCGTGTGGATGGTTCCTGTGAAGCCGCGTGCCATCATTGCGGCATAGACATCATTGCTCATGCGAAACGAGCGATTCATCAAGACTCCCATTGAAGCGCTAATCCATTTGCGCTGTTCATTCCCGCTCAAGCGGCCCACGGTTCGGCTCTTGCGTGCCTCAAACATACCATTGGCAGTATGGAGAAAGAGAAAGATATAGCGATAGGTCATGGAAAGCAGCAGGGTAAAGACCTGGGGGACACGCAGGACCTGCAAGCTTTTTAGAATATCGGCCCAGGCCGTGGTGAGAATCAGGAGCACAGCCAGCGAGACGGAGACGCCCACACGTGCGATAAAAATCAAGCCATTCAGGATGCTGGCATACGTTGGACCAAGGTGCCAGGTTCCCAGGGAGAGATCGAAGAGGCGTGGCCCGTTGGGTACCAGGAAGATCGCGGGGAGAATCACGATTCCCGCGAAGAAGGGAATGCCCAGCCAGACGCGGCGCACAAAGAAGTCGAAGGGGACCTGGCTACCCCGCGCCACCAGAAGTAGCACGAGGTAGAAGGCCAGTAACATGAAGAGCGAGTGCGATAGGCTAGCCGCCAGCACTGTCACCAGGAACATGCCCAGCTTGGCACGTGGATCGAGCTTCTGGAGCCAGCCGGCCTTATGCGCATGCTCCTCCGTAAAGACGGCCCGCTCAATGGCCTCGGAGATGCCGCCAATGGTCTTCTCGATCCAGCCAAATTGCCGCCTGTGCTCTTTGTTGGTTGATTGATTGGTGTGTGAAAGCATATATTCTTTCTTATCCAGCGATTACTTGCTATCAAAGGCCAGTTATTTGTTATGCTCGGTAGCTGCAACTGTCTGGGGTTCTCTCACAGGCGCTGGTTCATTGCCGCGTAGTCGCTTTAGGAGCGTGAGGAGACCAAAGACCGCCCCTCCTAAGACCAGAATACCAACGATCCCTGAAAACTCGTAGCCGATTGCCTGGTGCCATAGCGGCGCACTATCACCATTAAAGAATGGAAGCGGCAGGTTATAGCCAGAGAATGGCGCGCTAAAGATGCCAGAGAACTCTTGCAACCCCTTTGGGACGTAGTGGAAGGCTTGCTGGACATCCTGCGTGCTTCCCTCGCCAAAGGCAAAGCCAGGTGCAATCAGGCCAACAGGCGCGATGATGGCGATAGCCAGGAATACCGTGCCTACCTTGCGTATTGAGTGTGGAAGCAGGAACCAGGCCAGGGGGACCAGTACCAGGGCCAGGATCAGCACTATCAGCAGCATTACTCCGACATCCGTCCAGTTGACGCTACTCCAGTCCGCGCCAAAGAGGTGGTTGATACTGCCTCCGCCTGTGATAAAGCCCGCGATCAAGAGGATCACAGCGATACCTACAAGCGCGGCTGTATAGAGCTGCCACTGTGGTATCTTTGCTGGTTCGCCTTCCTCGACTGTTTTCCCAGCGACTATGGTGCGTAGCGAAGTCAGGTAGTAAGGATGGTTACGCTGGATGTAGGCCAGGCCTAGCGCGGTCACCAGGGCTTCAACGAGCGCGGCCCCAAAGGCATGTGAGAGCAGCATGGCTGGAATGGCGGCCTCAAGTCCATAGGGACTGTAGAGCGGTCTGCCTCCATCGGAGAAGAGCAGAGGTTGTACGCCTAGTTCAACGCCGACAGCCAGGGCCGCTACCGTAATGCCAATGTAAGAGCCAATGCCCGCGGCCCAGACGCGCCTGGTCGAGAGGAGTGGTGAGCGACCAGAGATCAGGCGATAGGCGAAGTAGCCCACGAAGGGCAAGATAATCCCCATATTGAGGCAATTGGTGAAGATAGCCAGGATGCCGCCATCACCAAAGAAGAGGGCCTGAATGATCAGGGCGATGCTGACCCCAATGATAGCGGCCCAGGGACCCAGGATAATCGCGATCAGCGTTCCACCAACGGCGTGGGCCGTGGTGCCACCCGGCACGGGAATGTTAAACATCATAATGGTAAAAGAGAACGCCGCAAAGATTGAGAGCAGCGGAATGGTGCGATTATTGAGTACAGAACGCACACGTTGGGCGGCAATGGCCCAGCCCGGCACGGTGATAACACCTGTACCAAGCGAAAAGACGGGACTGAGATAGCCGTCAGGGATGTGCATAGAGACCTCCGAATCCTTTACTTAAAAATAGCTCATCTAAGATACTAAGATACACGTGTTACGGAGGATGAATAATGGGAATTGGAAACTTTTGACAAATATTATTTATTGCAAATGTTTCGCAATAAGCAGTGTACACGCTGGAAGTGTTGAATGTCCAGTGTTCAATAGCTTGATTTTCTAATGGTAGATAGTGTAAGTTATATTTATGTAAACTAAGATGCATTTAGTGATATTGAAAGCAAAAATAGTGCCTGCTAGCTTCGTCGTGATGGAAAACGTAAATCATTATGCGGGAGCGTGAGTTTGCCAAGAAAGGATGCGACATGAAAGTAAGCTTAGAGAAGCAAAGCTATGTAATGCAGTGTGAAAACTTTGGCGCGCGAGGCTGCTCTGGCTGTACCTGCGATCCCTGTGATTGTAATCCTTGTAACTGCGGTGATGGCGTAGCGATTCCGCGTTGGCGTGTCAGTGGATACTTTGTAGAGAAGGGCGAGCTTGAAGCGTTGGATGTCTCGGGACTGCTGATACTCTCTCTGGCGCAGCCGTGTGGTGAGAGCGAGGCTGGCGCATGGCAGGAGGTGCTGCTCATAGACAGCCGAGCTAGCACCTCCCAGGCGGCTGCTCTGCTAAACGCCTTTGAGGCGCGGCTGGCGAGCATCCCTGCGGAGATCGGCACCCATTTCAGCGGGCAGCGCTCAGTGTACCAGGTGCCAATGAGCTACCATCGTGATGAGCAACGCTCCTGGCTTGAAGTCGAGTTCATGCCCGAGCAGGCGCTTCCCTTACGCGAGAGCGCGGAGAGCCTCTTCAAAGAATGGCGCTACAGCGGACCTATGGCGTTGCGGTAGATAGGTATGAGGTGTGCTGTATTGTGGCAGTCGCAAGTTACCATAATACAGCACACCTCATGTTTTAAATGGCGCAGGGTTCGGCGTTGCCGATGATGTGTTTGATCTTGTCGAGTTCGCCCTCGATCTGAGTCAGGGAGATCTCTTCGGCTGGGTAGCTCAGGACGACGGTTTTGCTGGGGACATCGGTTTGTACGATCTCTACTTCCGGTAGCGCGCTGAGCACGTTGACAACCTTCTTCATACAGCCCTGACAGCCAATTTTTGGTAGGGTCAGCCTCATAGTAGTTTGCATAGCTCTCTATTCCCTTCAACGTGTTTTGTACAAAATAGTTCAGAACTAGCTCAGATCTTTTATTCCCTGAATTATCGTATTGTGTTATGCATTGTGATGCTACGCTCTGTACAGCATCACAACACATAACACAATATGAGCCTAAATTAGGGATGTCCTATCTATTATAAGCCTGAGAAGCAATCTGCATATCGGGCTATCTAAGATCTTCAAAAGGGCGTGAGCAGAAGTAGGCGTTGAGGAGATGTGCGCCTTGCAGATGGGCCTTGCTTAGATCAACGTCGTTCAAGATGGCGTCCTTGAAGGCGGCCCCGCGGAAGATGGTCTGTTCCAGATTGGCACCCGCGAGGATAGTTCCGCGCAAATCGGCATCGCTCACATCTGCGTTTACCAGGAGCGCGTTGCGCAGGTCTGTATCGCTCAAGATAGCGGCACGTAAGTTTGCCTTCTGGAAATTGGCGCTATTGAGGCGGGCGCGGTGGAAGTTTGCGCCACCGCAATCGGCCTCGATAAAGAGCGATTCTCTGAGGTCGGCCTCGCTCAGGTTGGCTTCATGCAGGTAGACACCACTCAGGTTGATATGCGAGAGGGACCAGCCACGCAAGTTGGCCCCTGCCAGGTTGGGGCGAATTTCATGATGAAGCTGCCGCCAGAGATTCCATGCCTCTACGCCTTGCTTCAGCAGTTCAAGGTGATTCAGGTTTGCCATTTTTAGACCTCAACTTTGCTTTCTTCGGCTAGAGAGAGCAATTTGCTTTCAGGATGGAAGGCTCGTCAGGGAGCCTGCCAGGAGCGTGCAGGCGCGAGTTCCTGCATCCTGGGAGCACAGGTGAGTATGGTTTACAGGAGCGTTCCCTGTGGAATGTTGGGATTATAGAAACCGATGTGTATATTCATGACGGTTTCTGGCATGTGACAGGGTATATGTGTGAGTGCGTCATAGGCGCCGTGTCGCAACAAAATATCTCTGGCTTCCTGGACGCGCTCGGGAGGCTGAACAACTACAATAATGCGATTCTTTTTGAGCAACTCTTTCTGGTAATAGCAACACTCGTCCTGGCTGAGTGGAGTGAAGGCAAGGGTGTCTAACAGGTCCTGGATGGTAATGGTGCTAAGCTTGATAGGTGTACCTACGACATCTCGGGCGATGAGCATGGCGGCATTACACCGTGTCCAGTTATGAAATTCTGCCACACAAAGCTGCTCTACGGCCTGGGTTGCCCTATGTATATCCGTAAAAATACCAACGACAATGGAGCTTGTAGTCGTTTTCATAAGTGCCTCCAGATGATGCAGCAATATGCACGCTTCAATTTGAAGCATGCTCTGCCATTGTAATTAACCATTTATACGTAAAACACACGCTAATGCACTACAAGTTCCACTAACAGCCTGGAAAAATAATGCTTCTTTCAGTTATAAACTCGTACCTGTTGTTTTGTCCATGCTTATCACGCCTTACTATAAAGAAAGGTGACTCACCAATACAGCAATACCTGTATTGTCCGGTTCAGGGCTTGTGACTACGCATTTTGTGAGAGGGAGAGGTGGCGAATGGCGTCCCTGGCCATGCTAGCGATAGTTGCACTGGTCTCAAATTGAGAGCGCATCTTTTGTAGCCAGAGCTGCTCCTGCCAGGGAGTGGATGCAGTAAGGGCGGCGAACAGGTTCTCGCTGGCAGCCCGACGCGCCAGATTGTAGCGGATGGCGTCGAGAAGATAGGTCTGCTCATGAGCAGTAAGGGGGCGCGCTTTCAGGTACCCTTCGATAACAGCCTGAATGAGGGCCGGTTCGGCCTCCAGCGAGGGCAGTTGAGGCTTGCCCAGGTGACAATACATGAGTAGATAGCCGAGATCAAGGATCAGTGGACCGAGTCCCGCGCCATCCCAGTCGATAAAGGCCAGCGTTTGAGCAGTGGTGCATATGGCATTGTGGGGCCAGCAGTCTCCATGGAGCAGGCCCTGTGGCAGATCATGGGCTTGCTGTATGCGTTGCAGTGAGGCGAGAAACTCGTCGCCCATGTTTTGTAGCTCTTGGGGAAGAGAAGCCAGGGATTGCTCTAATTGTTGCATTTGCTCTGGCGTTACCAGTGTAGGATGCAGACGCGAGAGCGGGAGCATAGTGTTAGTTACAGCTGGTAATTTGTGGAGGCGTGCAAGCTGCTCGCCCATAGCGGCAAGTGTTTCCGGAGTAAAATCTGCCATCTGGCCCTCAATGAAGGAGACCAGGATGGCTGTCCACTGTCCGGCATGAGCGATAATCTCGCCCTGACGTGTGTATTGTACTCTGGGTGCGGGATATTGTTGTTGGTGGAAATATGAAAGGACAGTGGTTTGTCCTATTAACCATGGCGTGGCATCGTAGCCGAAGGCGCGCAAGAGAAAGCCATTGTTATCAGGTGAGCTGACCTGGTAGATGCCTCGGTCCTCAAACCAGTAGTGGGCTACATCGTGCAGTGTGATATCGCCTCCTAGATCGTAGTTCTCCCTTACCAACTGAGCCAGTTGGTTTCTTTGCTCCTCTGGTTGCATATTCTGCTTTCTCCTTGCGCTGGCGTTTTCATTTATCTACGAATGCTGCTTCTGGGTAGTTCGATATGCGCGTGGACTCATGCCAAAGTGTTGCTGAAATTGGCGACTAAAGTAGAAGGCAGAGTGGAAGCCAGCTTCGTCGGCGATGGTGGCAACGCTATCGTTGGCGAAGATCAGCAGGCGTGCCGCGTGCGTCAGGCGCAGTCCTACAAGTGTATTGATGAGTGAATCGCCTACCTCTTGTTTGAAGAGATGTGCCAGTCTGGAGGGGGAGAGTGCGACCTCCTGGGCGAGGGTTGCCACGGTATGCCGGGCGCTCAGGTTTTTACTGATGATGTCCAGGACCTGTTGCACACGTGGATCGAGGAGGTGCTGTCTCTCCTGTTCTGTCTCTAGCGTAGTGAGCAGGAGTAGCTCTTCCAGCCGATTGAGGGCTAATTCGCGCCGTAGGAGGGCGCTGGCGCTGGCTGCCTGATGAGCTTGCTCCAGGAGCGAGGCGTTACTATCAGTATGCAATTGGAGAAAGGCCTGGTAGGCTCTCTCCTGACTGTGTGATGTGCGGAGGGCTGCTTTGAAGAGGCCGAGTTGCAGCTCGGGCAGATTCCACCAGCTAAACCAGTTGATGCGCGGTTGGAAGTGTGCCCAGAAGAAGTCCCATAGGCCGTCCAGTGGCACGGAGTAGTCATGAGGCGTGCCAGGTTTGAGCAGAATAATATCACCTGGCCTGGCCGAGATCGTTTTGCCGTATAGGCGGTAGCGTCCCTCTCCCTCCAGCGTATAGGTGATCAGCCAATTGCTTGAGCCGTGGGAGCGTTGTACCGCGTACCCATACTGCTCCCTAAAATGTCCACTGACAAAAATATCTGAGGGTGGGGAGGGTGTCTCATAATGTGGCATAGCAGTATTGTACATATTTTTGACTGTCGTGTCTATTCTTCTTCTGCGCTTTATTGGGTAGTATTCTTCTTAGGATTCATGCCTATGTACGAGTGATTCGCTTGACCTCTCGCGCCTGCGGCTGCCAATCCACACCACACATGAACATAGAATTAGAAGGAAGGATGACTAGATTATGGCAACGGCGGCTACACGTTTGACACCTGACCAGCTTGCAAGCTTTCATGAGCAGGGCTACCTGGTCTTACCTGGAGTCTTTAACCAGGACGAGGTGCAGGCATTGATTGACAATTTTATGGACATCCATGCACAGGGTCCCGTACCCGGCTTCTTTGAGCCAGTGGCGCCTGAGCAGAGTGGTGGCGACATTCTCAAGCAGTATCCACGCATCATGCATCCTCATCGCTTTAACGAGATGGCGCGACGCTACCTGCTGGATCAACGTCTGGCTGTTATCTTACAGGACCTCTTTGACGAGGAGCCACTGGCGGCACAGAGTATGCTCTACTTCAAGCCAGCTGGCGGGCGTGGACAGGCTCTGCACCAGGATAATTTCTACCTGCGCGTTGAGCCTGGGACCTGTATCGCGGCCTGGGTCGCGCTTGATTCCGCGGATCGCGCCAATGGCGGTCTGGAAGTAGTACCCGGGACACATAAGATGGATATCTTCTGCCCCGAGGAGGCGGATGCCAGCGTCTCCTTTACACGCGATTTTGTGCCAATCCCCGAGGGGCTAGAGGCTGTTCCGGTCAATCTAGCTTCTGGCGATGTTCTCTTCTTCAATGGCAGTTTAGTGCATGGATCACAGCCGAATTCGACTCGTGACCGCTTCCGGCGTTCCTTCATCTGTCACTACATCGGCCGCTCATCCGAGCGCATGTCGCGCTGGTATCGCCCCATCCTAACTATGCAGGGCGCAGAGGTCACAATCGATGAGAACACTGGCGGCGGCCCATGTGGGGTCGAGATCGGCGGCCCGCATTAGAGAGAGGAGCAAGACGCTACTAAAGAACGCGTCTACGTATAATAGCGCTATTATACGTAGACGCGTTCTTTAGTAGCGTTACTCTACTGTGTGAAACGTTCGACACCGAAGGGTTGGAGGAGGAAGGGTGTTTGACCCGTCAGGATTAGCTCGGAAATTAGCTTGCCTGTTATTGCGCTCAATTCGAAACCCACGCCATTATGGCCGGTTGCCAGGGTGACATTGTGCCAGCCGGGGGCGGGTCCCAGGATAGGACGGTTATCAGGTGTGCCTGGGCGCAGGCCCGCCCACATTCTGGCAATGAAGGCCTGCTCTAGCGAAGGTGCGACGCGAATGGCGCTATTAAGTAGCGACGCGATGGCGCCAGCGGTCAGGCGCTTGTCGAACCCGGCTTTTTCGACTGTTGCGCCTACAAATATAGTATTGTCTGGCTTGGGAATCAGGTAGACGCTCTCGCCAGAGAGGATATGGGTCAGGGGAGGCTCGGGCTGATGCAGGGCCAGGATTTGTCCCCGTGTCGGCGTGACGGGGAGATCAAAGCCTAGCCAATCGCCACAGCGTCCCGACCAGGCTCCTGCTGCGACAACCAGGTGCTGGCAGGGCAGGATATCTCCGGTTGAGGTGCGAACAGCAGTAACCATATAGTCCTCGCGTTCGATGCCGATTACCTCGCAGCGTTCAATGAAGCGCACTCCTATGGCACGTGCTGCGCCTGCGTACGCCCGGGTGACGCCCGCGGGTTTCATCGATCCCTCGTGAGGCGCGTAGACAGCTGCGCATGTCTCTGCTCCGAGTAAGGGCTCAATTTCTCGCGCCTCATATCCATTGAGCCAGCGCACCTCCTGTTGCAGATTTTGCCAGTCGTTAAAGCGCTCGCGTAAACGCTGTGCCTCCGCATCGCTATTGGCGATGCGTAGTGAGCCCGGGCGATGATATTCCGTCTGAACGCCGCTGGTTGCCTGGATTTGTGGTAGCAACTCAAGGTTGAGTTTGCGCCCGGCAATGAGCAGGTCGGTAAAGGCATCTCCCTGGCGCATCCCTCCAATGGGTGCTAGCATACCAGCGGCGGCACTTGAAGACTCGGAAGCGATCTCTTCGCGCTCTATGACTGTCACTCTGGCCCCTGCTTGTTGCAAATGATAAGCAATAGAGCAGCCTGTAACTCCTCCTCCCATAATGATGGTGTCTGCGTTGCTTGTAATGGTCATTTACAGAATCCTCCTTTGTATGTCATGACCTTCACCCGGCATTGTCGCAAACCGATATTCCTGGCTTGCGCAAATCCCCATATTCTTTACTTCTGTTCTTTAAAGCATACATACAAGCATAACGCTTATACAAGCTCAAGTATTCTGGTTAATGGTACAAAGTAATCGTGATTGAGAAGGCCGTAGGTATTTTTTTACTATGCCACTCCATCCGAATATAGTGCGTATACTTTTCCCTGGCTGGGGTGTTGCTCTTTTAATCAGGGGCGAGGTGTGTTATCATTCCTCCTTAAGGTGTGTTCTAATACATCGATTTTTGTAAATTTGTGTCTTGTTAATGTCTTCCTATGGTACCTCGGGTTGTCTTATTTGAGAGAGCTATTTGTTCCTGAATCGGGCGGGCAGAAGAGTGCTGCGTGGAAACGTAACTGTTGACACAAAGCACAAGAGAAAGGTACATGTACTTCATGAACTCGCAGAAGAACGCTTCTCTTCGGCGCCTTCGCCTATCTATGCTTATGTGTATGTTGCTGCTCACCCTCATTATTTCTGCCTGCGGTGGCAACAGTAGCACAACCTCGAATGACCAGCTGGCCAAGGTAACACCCAACGTACCCGCGCCCAAGGACCTCCAGACCGCAGATACGCTCACTATTGGCACTGATCCAACCTATTTCCCTATGGAGTATGTCGATCAAACGAGTAATCAGTATACTGGCTTCGATATCGACCTCTCTCAGGCCCTGGCCGCGCATATGGGGGTGAAGGTAAACGTCGTGAAGACGAGCTTTGACACCATCTTCGATGATCTGAATAATAAGCGCTTCGATATTATCGTGTCGAGCGTCTACATGAGCCCTGCGCGCCTGCCGAAATTTGACTTCGTCAAGTATATGCAGGCTGGTTCGGCGCTTCTCGTCCAGGACGGCAACCCCAAGAACGTCAAAGGTGTTGATGACCTGTGTGGCCTGAATGTCAGTGTCCAGAACGGTACCAGCCAGCAGGAGAAGTTGACCGCGACCTCAAAGGCCTGCGAGGCCAAAGGGAAGCCTGCGATTAAGGTGACGGTACTGGGTACGGAGACCGATGTTATTCAGGCGCTGGTTGACCGCCGTGTGGATGCGACCTTCCAGGGTTCGCTCTCCGCTGGTTACTATAACAAGCTCCATCCTGAGCAGTTCGCATACGGTGGTCCCGTGATTGAGGCCGCTCCCAGTGGGATAGTCATCCGCAAGGGAGACGCGGAGATGCAGAATGCGGTGCAGAAGGCGTTTCAGGCGCTGAAAGCTGATGGCACCTACGATAAGCTCTTTACAAAGTGGGGCTTAACCAATGATGAGAAAATATAATTGATGTGTTTTTTTCAGCCCTCCTGATATACGTCAGGAGGGCTGAAAAAAACACATCAGCCTACGTTATCAGGAGGGCGTTCATGTTTAACTGGGATCTTGTCTGGTTCTACCTTTTCCAGGACCCCAATCTCTATTTCCTAAAGGCGGCCTGGCTCGTGCTATGGGTCTCCGTCGTGGCTCAGACGCTGGGCGTCATCCTGGGCTTATTCCTGGCCCTGATGCAGATGTCTAAGTGGCCAGCGCTGCGATGGATCGCACGAGCATACATCTGGTTCTTCCGTGGTAGCCCGCTGCTGGTGCAGGTCCTGCTCCTGTGGACCGGTCTACCGAAGATCGTGCCTGGCCTCTTGCTCCCCGACTTTGCCTGTATATTGGTAGCCTTCTCTCTTAACGAAGGCGCATATATGTCCGAAATTATTCGCGCGGCTATTGGCGCGGTTGATCCCGGCCAGATGGAGGCCTCTAAGGCGCTTGGCATGCGCTACTGGGTAGCGATGCGGCGTATTATTCTTCCTCAGGCCGCGCGCGTGGTTATTCCTCCTCTGGGCAACGAATTCAATAACATGCTCAAGACAACCTCTATCGCGACCGTTATCGGTATGCTTGAGCTGACTGGCACCGCGCGTACCTTTGGTGCGCCAACCTTCAACATCTTCGAACTCCTCATCGTGGCGACCGTCTACTACCTGGTCCTGACCACCATCTGGGATGTGATCCAGCGTTGGATTGAACGCCGCCTGGATCCTGATCGTAAGCCAGCAATCGGCGTCAACAAGAGCTTTAGCCAGCGTGTCCTTGGTTTTGGTAGTCCTCGTATACGTTAATTTGCTAGATAGAGGAGGGATGCACTAATGGAAGATGTACAGCAGACAGCGGCCTCAGAGGTGCAGACAGCAACGCACATGGTGCGCACCGAACAACTGGTGAAGTGCTTTGGTAGCAACGTTGTGCTTGACGGCGTCGATTTTACCGTTGATCGCGGACAGGTGGTCGTCGTCATTGGCCCCAGCGGCTCGGGCAAGACAACCCTGCTGCGTTGTTTGAACCATCTTGAGAAGATCGATAGTGGGCGTATCTATATTGATGGGCAGCTCGTTGGCTATCGCGAGAAGAACGGTAAGCTGATTGAGGATAGCGAGGCTAATATCGCGCGTATGCGCTCGCAGGTTGGCTTTGTCTTTCAGCGCTTTAATCTCTTTGCGCATAAGACCGCCCTACAAAACATTATCGAGGCCCCTATCCAGGTTCAGCGCCGCCCGAAGGCCGAAGTAATCGAGCAGGCCCATGAACTATTGCGCAAGGTTGGTTTGTCAGAGAAGGCCGATGCTTATCCACACCGGCTCTCCGGTGGTCAGCAGCAGCGCGTGGCAATCGCGCGTGCGCTGGCGATGAACCCTAAATTGATGCTCTTTGACGAAGCGACCTCGGCCCTGGATCCCGAGTTGGTGGGTGAGGTACTGGCCGTTATGCGCCAGCTGGCCGAAGAGGGCATGACCATGGTCGTCGTGACTCACGAGATGGGCTTTGCCCGCGATGTCGCGGATCACGTGGTCTTTATGGACAAGGCCCAGATTGTGGAGCAAGGTCCCCCTCAACAGATCTTCAATGATACACAAAACGAGCGTACGCGCAAATTCCTCGGACGTGTGCTTGGTTAGATGAAGAAACAAGAAAAAAAGCGGCTCACACGAGCCGCTTTTTTTCTTGCTCTTTATCGGGTATGCTGAAGAAAGGTATAGTGACTACAGGGAGGAGAAGGCCAGGTATGACCATTAAGTTATATGGCACCAATTGGTGCAGTGATTGTAAGCGGAGCAAGAAGTTCCTGGGCGAACAGCGGGTGCGCTATGACTACATCGACATTGAAGAGGATGAGCAGGCGCAGGCGTATGTGCGCGAACTGCAAAAGGGTGGAATGTCGATCCCAACCATCGTGTTTGATGACCAGGGTGTGCTCATAGAGCCATCTAACGCGGAGCTTGCCGAGAAGTTGGGTCTGGATATCAAGGCACAGTGTACCTTCTATGATCTCATCGTCGTCGGTGGTGGCCCCACTGCTCTTACCGCTGCGATTTATATTGCTCGTGATGGCTATGATGTGCTGGTGATTGAGCGTTCGAGCCTGGGTGGGCAGGCGGGCATTACCGAGCGCCTGGACAACTATCCCGGCTTTCCCCACGGTGTGACGGGTGGTGAGTTCGCCGAGCGCGTGATCGAGCAGGCAAAGCGCTTCGACGTCGAGATGATCTCGGCTCAGAACGTAGTGCGCGTGGGCAACGATCTCGACGCGCACTTCGTCGAGACCGAGGATGGGACTCGCTATCGCTGTAATGCCATCTTGCTTGCCACAGGTTCAAGCTATAAGCGCCTGGATGTGCCCGGCGAAAGTGAGTATATTGGCGCGGGCATCCATTTCTGTGCCACCTGCGATGGGCCCTTCTACAAGGGGCAGGATGTTGTAGTGGTGGGCAGTGGCAATAGCGCTGTAGAGGAGGCCGTCTTCTTGACGCGCTTCAGTCCTCAGGTGACCATCCTCGCGCGAGGAGAGCGCCTCTCCGCCAGCAAGCTCGCGATTGATAAAGCGCTCTCGACCCCCGAGATTAAGGTACGCTATAATACCGAGATTGTGGAGTTCAAGGGGAGAATAATCGCATCACGACGCTTGTAGTCAAAGACACGCAGAGTGGGAAGCAAGAGGAACTGCATCCTGCCGCAGCCTTTATCTTTATCGGCCTCCAGCCCAATAGCGAGCCATTTCGCGCCACCGTTGCCTCCAATGCCCAGGGTTTTATACGGACAGGCGCGGACTTCCAGACGAACATCGAGGGCATTTTCGCCGCGGGCGACGTACGCGCCGGAAGCACCAAGCAACTGGTCAGCGCGGCCGGTGAGGGTGCCGCCGCCGCCATCGCGATCCGCGAGCACCTTAGTACACACCACGCTGGTGCCTGACCTGTATTGGCGCATCTTATGTAGGGTCCATGCTTGCATGGACTAAAAACGCATGCAGAGTAGAGCTTGCTCGGTTGTGAAAGAAGACCGAGCAAGCTCTGCCCCTACGAATCGGAGAGACACAGGTATGAGCGGTATTGATGCGTATAAATGCATTTTGCCAGGCGGACGAGAGGTGCTTATACGCTCAGGCATATGCGCGGATGCCGACCGGGTCTTCGCGCTTGTCAGGGCCTCGGTCCTTGAGGAGCAAGTGCACGACTTGAACACGCTGGAGGATCTGCCCACCAGGGAGCATGAACGCAAGTGGGTGGAGATGCTGGAGCAGGCGCCAGAGAAGGTTTTGCTGCTGGCGGAGAGCCAGGGGGACGTGGTCGGCTTCATCAGTTTCAACAACGGGCATCTCAAGCGTCTGGCGCACCAGGGTGAGATAAGTATTTCGGTCAAGCAGGAGTGGCGCGATCAGGGTCTGGGGCGCCAGCTTTTTCTGGCGCTCTTCGTCTGGGCCGAGAAACACCCACGTATCGAGAAGCTGTCTTTGCAGGTGGTGGCCACTAATATGCGCGCTATCCACCTCTACCAGGCGCTGGGCTTTGTCGAGGAGGGGCGCCTGCAACGGCAGGTAAAGATTGCTGAAGGCCAGTATATCGATCTTGTATTTATGGGTAAGTGGTTGAACAGGGATATAAAATAGGAATAAAGCAGCAGGTGAGTGGGAGGGAGGACAACGTTGGCTTATGTTCTAAACACGGAAATTACATCCTGGTTCTCGGCATTGAGGTCTTCCTGGCGCACAGCCTTGCGCATTGATCGCTCGCAGATCATGGCGATTCAGGCCTTGTATAGTATGCTAGGTTTCGTCATTCCACTGGCTCTTGGTGTGGCGACTGGACACGTCGTGGAGGGCGTCTCTATCGCGGGCGGCGCGGCTAGCCTTGGCTCCGTAGCCCTGGATGCCTCTTCGTCGGCGCGTACGCGCACCATGTTTCTGGCATGTGTGGGGATCGCGGTCTCTGCCTTTATGGGCAGCGTTACGAGCCAGATTGACTGGCTAGCGATCCTGGTAATTGGTATCTGGGGCTTTGGTGCGGGCGTGCTTGTGGCGCTCAATCGCTTTGCCATGATTATTGGCCTGCAATCCACGATAGCCTTGATCATTCTTTCTCATTTTAAGCTTGATCCGCTTGACGCAGCACTCCAGGCGTTATTGATGTTTGTAGGAGCTTTATTTCAAGCTGGACTGGGCCTGCTGACGGCCCGCTGGCAGCGCACCAAGATTGAGCGTCATGTCCTGGCGACGGCGTACCGGCAGCTTGCCGACTATGCAAGTGATCCCGGTAGCACATTTCCCCAGACCCGAGATGCCCTGTCAAATGCCCAGACAGTGCTGGCGGAGAGCAGTATATCAGAGAGGGAAGGCAATGTTCTCTATGGGCTTTTAGAGGCGGCGGAGCGTATTCGCTTATATTGTTTTGCCTTGCAGCAATTACGGAAGAGTATAGATAGTGATGATGAGAGGTGTGCCCACTGTTCGTCATATCTGGACCGCGTGCTAGAAGCAACGGCTGAAGAACTGAATAATATCGCAGATGAGCTAGAGCCGCGGAAGGGCTTTGTACATTTTCACAAGCCACAGCAAGAGTTGAAGGAGGCTCTGACAGGCTTACGGCAGGAACTGGGAGCCTTCTGCGACGAGGCAAGCATGCAACAGGTGTTTGGCTATAGTAGCGCCTTGCGCGATCAGTTGCATGCCACGAAGAAGTTGGCGAAATCCTTGCGGTATAAGCAACTTCACCCACCCCAGGAATTATTGGGGAGCTTCAGGAATCGGCATCCTAATCGCCTCCAATGGCATAATGCCCTGGTAACGCTAAGGGCTAACCTCTCCCTGGAGTCAACTATCTTTCGGCACGCCATTCGCCTGGGTGTCACTCTGACCCTGGCGACCGCGCTCTACCGGGTTGGCCCCTGGCCGATTGAGCGTGGCTACTGGATACCATTGACGGCTCTCCTTGTGCTTAAGCCCGATTTTAGCACGACCTTTACTCGGGGACTGGCGCGTATGCTGGGCACTATGCTGGGGGCGGCCTTGACGTCATTACTGATAGCATTGCTGGCGCCAGCAAACGAAGTCCTGGTAGTTATCGACGCGATTATGGCCTACCTGGCTTTTACCTTTCTCTATGCCAATTATGCCATCTTCTCAGCCTTTATTACCATGCAGATCGTCTTCCTCCTGTCCTTTGTGATTCCCCAACCACTCACAACCGCTCTGGATCGCGCCTTAGACACGCTTATAGGAGGGATACTAGCGCTACTCATCTACACCGCCTGGCCTACCTGGCAACTCAAACAGGTTCCACGGGATCTTGCGGCCCACCTGGAGTCACTGTGTGCCTATGGCTCTACTGTGCTTACGGCCTATGCCACTTCGCAGCCATATGAGTCAGTCCGGTCCCACGAGTTGTTGCAGCAGGCTCGCCTGGCGCGTTCCAATGCCGATGTCTCCATTCGACGCTCTCTCGAAGAGCCAGTCTCCCATCATTTTGATCCCGATTTGGCCCAGAGCTTGCTTGAAGCAGAGGACGCAATAGCGCAAAGTCTGCTTGCCCTGGAGGCGCACCTCTTAGCGCACCCGGTGAATCACAAGCTAACAGAGATGGTCGCATTCAAACAACAGTATGAGGAGGCGCTCCATCTGCTCGCAGAAGCGATACGAGAGCAGAGGCCAGCCCAGCAGTTGCCACCAATCAAGCAGACCCTGCATGACCTGAATTGCGCAGTAAAGGCACGTGGTTATATGGAATGTTCGGATATGCGAGCTATTGTTGCCGAACTCAGGCATATCGTGAATGCTATAACGCTTATGGCACAACTTCTCGCGGAGAGAGAGAAGTCGCGCGCATAGGCTCTGGTGTAAGTAGATGCTACTGGTTTGTGGCCTTGAGAGGCTCGACTACCTCGGCAACGAGGCGACCGACGATGCCCTCAGGGAAGGGAGGGCGCAGGTTCAGGATAAAATGGTTCGCGCCCGCATCAATGAATTGCTGCGTCAGTTCACGTGTCTGGGCCAGGTCGTTGGGCGTAATGGGAATCTGGATTGAGCGCGAGATCGTATTGGGATCACGACCGATGGCGGCACAGTGCTCATCCAGGACCGTGCTCTTATGCTTAAAGTCGTCGATAGAGCCACCCGCCATATTCCAGATGTCGGCATACTGGGCCACGATACGCAGCGTGAGCTTTTCGCCACTCCCGCCAATAACAAAGGGTGGATAGGGCTTCTGCACTGGCTTGGGTTCGCAATAGGCCTCTTTGATCTGGTAATATCGGCCCTCAAAGGTGGGAGCCTCCTCGGTCCACATCTGACGAATGACCTCGCAGGCCTCACCAAAGCGGCGAATGCGCTCACCCGTCGTATAGAGAGGAATACCGTAGGAGCTATGCTCGCGCTCATTCCAGCCCGCGCCAATACCAAAGTCCAGGCGCCCATTGGAGATCACATCCACAGTTGCCCCAATGTTGGCGAGTACGGCGGGATGGCGATAGGTATTGCCGGTGACCATCAGACCGATACGAATACGTTTGGTCAGCGCGGCAAAGGCGGAGAGGAGCGACCAGCCCTCCAGGCAGGGACCTTTATAGTCGCCAACGATAGGCATAAAGTGATCGAAGAGCCAGGCATGTTCCAGGGCCGGCTCGGCATCCGCCGCCAGCCATATGGCCAGCATATCCTCATAGGTCGTATGCTGTGGGGCGGTCTTGATGCCAAAGCTTAAGGGCTTTTTCGCTGTCATGTTGTTTCCTTTCTCCATTAAATAGCTTTCAGATAACTCTTTAGTATATCTCAGACCAGCGGTCTATGACTTCTCCCCACCTGCGGTGGCTCGCATGTGGTAATAGGGATGTTGCGCTGTCCGGTGCGTTCGCGCCGGACAGCGCAACATCCCTATATAACCTTTGGTTTCCTGGATACTCCTTCAGTCGCGAAATCTTTGTCATTTATCCCCGTCTAAAGCCCCGCTCACAACACGCCTACAGACGCATGGAAAATCTTGGTTTTCAATTTATGCTTAGAGCACGATAACTGTTCAAGAACTTCTAGTTGATAATACAAATATTCAAACATTTTGAAAGGATTTCGCACATGACAACCAGCACGAATCTTACAGATGACCAGGCGCAGAAGCCAGAAGCTCACGCAGTCATAGAGGTTCAGGAGATCAGGAAGAGCCTCCCCCTCGGTCGCGAGAAGATTGAAATTTTGAAGGGTATCAGTTTCCAGGTGATGAGCGGCGAGTTTGTCTCGATTGTAGTTGCTACAAGTTCGTCAGAAGATCGCGACGCTGGAAGAGCGGAATCGCCTGGCCCGAGATCTACATGATAGTGTTAAGCAGCAGGTCTTCGCGGCAGCTATGCAAATAGGTGCTGTTCGTTTTCTCCTCAGGCAGGATATAGATGCCGCCGAAAAGCGCTTGCTCGAAGCGGAGAAGCTTGTGCGCCAGGCCCAGCAGGAGTTAACGTCGTTGATTCGTGAGCTGCGCCCGGCCGCGCTAGAGGGGAAGGGCCTGGTTGCAGCCATACGTGAACTTACAACGCAGTGGACGCAGCAGACCGGCATCGTGGCAAATGTACGTATTGGAGAGATGCAGATCCTCGCGCTTACCGTGGAAGAGGCGCTCTTCCGCGTCACACAGGAGGCCCTGGCGAATGTAGCGCGCCATAGTCATGCCACACTCGTTCAGATCTCTCTGGAGGTCGAGGATGACCTGGTAACGCTTACCGTGAGAGATAACGGTCAGGGGTTTGCTGTTGGCGAGGAGCATCATCCGGGTATAGGTTTGTCCTCCATGCAAGAGCGTATGCGGCATCTGGGTGGAGATGTCCAGATTGAGAGTGTCGTCACGAAAGGAGTGTGCATTGTCGCGCGTTGTAAACGCTTGTTACAAGATGCTCACATAGAGCCCGCTGAATATTTCGCAGAACATGCCAGCGGCGGGATTGCCAAGGGCGGCTAGCCTTGAGCAGAGCACAGGTGTCTCCGAAGCGGGATTGCCAAGAGTGGCTAGCCCTTTGCCGGGGCGTGGGGTGTCCCCACAAAATCTCCCCTCTTTTACTTGCCGCCGCAGGCGGCAAGTAAACCTTACAAGCGAGGAGCATATATGCCAAATGAGATCGCGCTGATCATCGCTGATGATCATGCGCTCGTCCGCCAGGGAATACGTGTATTTTTAGAATTGCAGCCTGACCTGGCGGTACTTGAGGAGGCCTCCTCGGGCGAAGAAGCTGTACGCCTGGCGGGAGAGCTTGCCCCCGATGTCGTACTGATGGATCTGATCATGCCCGGGATAGGAGGCGTCGAAGCGACCAGGCAGGCCAAGCAGGTCAGTCCTCGCTCGCAGGTTATCGTTCTGACCTCCTATCACGAGGACGTATATATTTTTCCCGCTCTGCGTGCCGGGGCGCTCTCCTACGTGCTAAAAGATGTTGGTCCAGAGGAACTGGCTGACATGGTACGCAAAGCGGCGCGTGGAGAGTCGGTCTTGCACCCGCGCGTGGCGGCGCGTGTCGTCGAGGCGTTACGTGGTAACCGACGCGACGCGCCCAATCCCTTTACACAGTTGAGTGATCGTGAGCTAGATGTCCTGCGCCTCATCGCGGATGGATGCTCGAACAGCGAGATTGCGCAAAAACTCATTATCAGTGAGAAGACGGTCAAGGGGCATGTTAGCAATATCCTTGGCAAGCTGCACATGGTAGATCGTACCCAGGCGGCGGTCTTTGCCTGGCAACAGGGGCTGGCCATGCGGTATGATCCATAAAGACAAACAATTATCCATATTAAACGCTTATAGATATATAAAAGAATATGATTTACATGAGCAAGTATAATTAGATTTAGAGCAAGTAATGCTCGAGAGATGCTTCAAGCACATACAAAAATACAGCTTTTTATCCAGGTTACATTCAAAAATCCTGGATATAATAGGAAAGGACGACACACATGGAGTGGGTAAAAAATCTTTTCTCTCGTAACTATGCCAGCGAGGAAACCTTTGTACAGGAGCCTCAGGTGAGAGAATTAGATGATGTGGAGTTGGAAGGCGTGGAAGGTGGCCTTGGAGGCGACCTGCTTGGATCACTCCCCATGCTTTCTGTCTTGGACTCTCTTCTCGGTGGCCTCCTGGGCAGTGGCGGTAACGGCCAGCAATAGTAAACACCATAACAATGGTGAGCACCAAAAACAAGTGGCCAACGAACGCATTGTTCGGAAGGCCACTTGTTTTACTGTCTATTTTATGCTTCACAAAAAGAGGCCATAGATTGTTTAGTAGGATTGGGTTTCTATGACCAACGTTCCCAATGGACCACTTCATCAAAGAGCTTGCGCCCATTCTTTTTGGGGGGCTGGGGATGCTCTTGCGGTGCTGGATAGCCAAAGGAGAGAACTACGTGAAATTCCAGGTCAGCGGGAACATGCAGCACTTCTTTAGCTTTCTCCGGATAATGCATCCAGGTAATGCATGAGCCAATGCCCAGATCCCACGCGGCCAGTTGCAAATAGGCAGCGGCCTGTCCCAGATCAAAATTAGGACGACCAGCCTCCGACGTGACAAGTGCGATAGCAAAGGCGGCATGAGGCACATGAGCAGCATACATGCCGCCTTCCGCCAGTTGTTTGAGTGTCTCACGGTCGCGAACCACGATGAATTGCCATGGTTGAGTATTTTTTGAGCTTTGCGCCCGCCGACCCGCGTTCAATATCGTCCGGATATTCTCTTCTGATACCGCTTGCTGGCTGTACTGGCGTGTTGCGCGCTGTGTACGAATAAGTTCTGCTACCTGTGCTTTGCCTTTTATTTCTTGCATAATACCTTTTCCCTTTTATCATTGATGATAGAACTGAGTGGTTACGATAGAATTATATTGGTTATAAAGGGAAAGGGCGCGCGTTTTATTGCGCTTCTGCCACGGATTTTTGCTCTTTGGCGTCGTTAGTGATGAGAAGCGCTTGTGACTCTCTCAAGGGATGGATATGCTCTGGAGAGGGCAAAACATATAGTGAAGGAGATGAATTGCTGGAAAGAAAGAAGAAACCACGCTCTTTACGCAGTGTTGATGGGGATTGCCCGAAGGCGGCTTTACACGCTTCAGTCAATTGGCGAGCTGAACCAAAGCCACTCAGATAAGAAACTTCTTCCATGCTTAGTGTCGTGCTAAAGAGAAGTTGCAATGCATGATTCAAACGCTGCTGGCGCAAATAGTGACCAGGTGTTATGCCAACCTCCTGTTTAAAGCGACGTGAGAAGTGAAACACGCTTAGACCAACATATTGCGCTGTACATTCTAGTGAGAGCGAAGAACAGGTATGTGACTCCTTCAAAAGTTGGGTAGCATGGAGCATCTCACTACTTATACGTTCTTGAGGTAATGGCTGCGTAGCAATTGAAGGAACGGGCGGCGTTGGTTGAACCGCAAGGCGCAGAAATTCTGCTAATGCAAGATGGAGAAGAAGGGAGATGATATAGTCGGGGGTCTGATTACAGCTACGAACCTCTTGTAGAAGATGGTGTAGCGCATTTTGTAGTTGAGGGGGAGAGGGAAGAATGGCGGCATGTGGAACCTGCAATGAGCAGCCTCCATAGAGTTCTTCCCATACATGTTCGACCATAGCCGATGGAAAGAGCGCGAAAATGGTTTCCAACTCGCCTGAGGTGCGATGCGCGTGCATAATTCTGGGGCTCGTCCAGACAACATGTAGAGGAGGCACAGGACGCCAGCACCCATCAAGATAGATCTCCTGCATACCCTGGCAGACCAACTCCAGGGTATACATATCATCGAGGTGCATCCCCGTGAATTTCTCTCTTGCAGTTAGGGGCTCATAGCCGATCAGACCCTGTGAATTGCGCCAGAGTATACCAGAACATGTACTAAGAGAATAAATCGGGATATTGATTGAGTCCAGTAGCATAATAGAGATCTTTCTATGCAAGAACAGTTGTAGCAAAGATGCGCTTATTTTATCACGAATTCCTGCCTTCGCGCCTGCGGCACTCAGGAGTAAGAGCATGTATGCGGAAAATTAAGTTTTGCCCAATTTTCCGCATGCATACCCTTACTCAATGACTTACGTAGCGAGCCGAGGCTGGTTATGAGAGAAGTATTGGATGTTCCCTGATTTATTGGTCTAGATGACTTGACAACGTAACCTTGTTTTGGCTATGCTTAGCATAGATCTTATGCATGAGATCTACGCGATGATTGGCAAGAAAGCCATAATTGCAGGCATATTGCCTGGATCGCGTTCTCGGGATATGTGGCCCGCCCAATGGTGGTGCGGACCTGAAAGTATTGTTGCGCGCATTCATGCAAGGAGAGCTGTTATGTTGCGTTACCGTCGTCTCGTCATGCTTATGTCCTTCGCCCTCTTTCTTGTAGGGAGTAGCATTGGCGCTATTTCGTTCTTTTATGAACCTTCCCAGGCTCATGCCGCTGGAAACAACCTCGTTAGTAATCCTGGTTTTGAAACAGGCAACCTCACTAGCTGGAGCTGTGATCCCGGGGACGTCGTGACCTCGACTCCCGTACATGGTGGATCTTACGCGGGCCAGCTTACCCCCAGCAGTTCTACCACCGGTCAGTGTACTCAGACGATTAGTGTGCAGCCCAATACCGCGTACACGCTTAGCGCGTATGTAAACGGCCCTTATGCTTATATTGGAGTCAATGGCTACAGTAATAACTGGACTAGCAGCAGCAGCTATACCCTGCTGTCGTATTCATTTACCACAGGTGCTTCTGCTACCAGCGTAACAATCTATCTGCATGGCTGGTATGCGCAGGGGAACGTTTATGTGGACGACGTGACGCTCAGCGGTCCCGGGGGATCTAGCACGCCTACCCCAACGCCAACGACGCCAACTCCTACTCCGACAAAGACTCCAACCTCAACCCCAACGCCCAGCCCAACCACGACGCCCACGCCCACTCCAACCCCATGTCCCACCTGTGGAGGTAGCCTCCCCAAGCATATCCTGACTGGTTACTGGCAGGACTTCGTTAATGGAGCTACGCCTCTGCGCTTAAGCAATGTCAATGCAAACTATGACTTGATCGCCGTGGCCTTCGCCAATGCCGATACGTCGAAGACGGGTGGCGTAACGTTTAGCATCGATTCAGGCCTATCCAGCGCGCTTGGTGGCTATAGCGATGCGCAGTTTACCAGCGATATCGCGACGCTTCACTCCAGGGGGAAAAAGGTCATTCTCTCTGTGGGTGGTCAGAACGGAACGGTCACGGTCAATGATGCGACGAGCGCGACCAATTTCACCAACAGCGTCTATAGTCTGATCCAGCAGTATGGTTTCGATGGCGTAGATATCGATTTTGAAAATGGGCTTAATGCGACCTATATGGCGAGCGCATTGCGTCAGCTCTCCACCAAGGTTGGCTCAAGCCTCATTATCACCCTGGCTCCTCAGACAATTGATATGCAATCCACGAGCGGGACCTACTTCCAACTGGCCCTCAACATCAAAGATATCCTCACCGTCGTCAATACACAGTACTATAACTCCGGTTCTATGCTGGGTTGCGACGGCAATGTGTACTCCCAGGGAAGCGTGAATTTCCTGACCGCCCTGGCCTGCATCCAACTCCAGGGAGGACTGCGCGCGGACCAGGTCGGCTTTGGTCTACCCGCCTCAAGCTCGGCAGCAGGTAGCGGCTATGTCTCGCCCTCGGTGGTCAATGCCGCGCTCGATTGCCTCGCTTACGGTACAAATTGCGGCTCCTTCAAGCCGGCTACGACCTATCCAAGCATTCGCGGCGCAATGACATGGTCGATAAGCTGGGATGCCTCCAATAGCTACAATTTCGCCAATACTGTCAAACCGCACCTCAACTCTTTGCCCTAGCACGCGCGCCTCTGTGTTTCACCAATAGATGTGAAGCCATAGGCAACCCAGTAGCTACGTACGCAAGTAGCGGACCCGCTACTTGCGTACGTAGCTACTGGGATTACGCTCTTTTGCTTCTTGTCGGCTTGAGCAATTGCTTTGTTGCCTGTATACTGCTGGGAGAGTTTTGCTGAGAAGAACCAGGAGAAAAGAGAGGCCAGATGCAGGCAGAAGATTTTGTTCGCGAGGTTCGAAACACGCAGTTCGAGTTTCTTTCCCCACAGCTACTCCAATTGGTTGCCTACAAAGAAGAAATTTTCCCTAATACCGAAGAGAGAGGGGATCAAAATGCTGAGTTCCGTTTGGCGGTCCTGGAAAAATTGCATAAAACCCTCTCACCAGGAGATTGGCCCCTCGTCCGCTTTCTCCTGAAGCAAGAAATTACTTTTCATGAAAATGCCTGGTGCATTTATGAGAGCATCCGTTTGTGTGGCTTCCTCCTCTCTCTTCTTGCCCAGGTAGAGGATGTAGGTCTCTTGTGGGAGGCCAAAACCACGAGCTTTGATACCATGTGCGGTTTTGATGTCCAGTTTCTAGTCGGAGCTGGCGTTGCTTCTACAGTAAGCTACCTTCAATCCATTCAAGAGGAATGGGCGCAGGACGCGCTGACATATATCGAAGAAAGCCAGAAAGCAGGAGATTTCCACAATTTAGAGCATTTTCGTGAGGTGACACATAAGGTTTTTCGTGAGCAAACCATTTAGATTTCCTGGCCTGTTGGTGCGACCTGGCTGGTGCGTGTCAGGGACTTACGCGAAAGGTTTGCCCCGCCCAGGGCGATAACGCAGCCACCTGCAAGCACAATGATGCCTCCAACCAGTTGCAGCAGCGAGAGGCTGTCTCCCAGGAGAAGCATGGCGAAGAATGTGGAAAAAATGGGCGTACTCTGCATCGTTGTTGCCGACTCCCAGGCTTGCAGGTACTTGAGGCCCTCCTGCTGGGTCACATAGCCAATACAGAAATTGGAAATAATGTAAACAGGCAGCAGCCAGAGCAGAAATGGTGACAGATATGTCGGCCAGGCAGTGGGCTGGAGTGAGAGGAATGGCAGAATCATCAGGGCGCTGATCAACAACTTCCAGACCGTCAATGGCAGCGAATCTATTTTTCCTGTTAGTGCCTTTGCCGGGAGAATCGCATAGCCAAAGCCAATAGCCCCTAAAATAACCAGTATATCCCCCAGGTTAAAGGCGCTCAAGATCGACGTTTGCGTAGTCTTCATAACTACAAAGAGGCTGCCAAGCAGGAGCAGCAACATTCCCCCCACCTGTTTCCAGTTCAGGCGTTCGCGCAGGAAGAGTACCGCGAATAGGACCGACGAGATGCCCTGCATCTGCATGAGAAAGCCAGCCTTGATGGCGCTGGTCAAGGCGAGTCCATAGAGTACACAGCAGGCAGGCAGGGTTGTGCCAAAGACCACCAGCAACAGTAAATTCAGCCAGTCACGTCGCTCCAAGCGCTTAAAGAGAGCGATCCTGCGTACCAGGAGAAAAATAAGCAGCAAGCCACCCCCCACCGCGAAATTTAAGAACGTTACCAGCAACGGATTGAGTACGGAAGAGGCCATTTTGCCCAGAACCGCACCCAGACCAAACATACACGCCGTAGCGAGCGTCAACAGAAATCCCTTTATTTTCACCATCATATCCTTTCTCTTCTCTCCTTGTAGAGTACGTCATACGTATGACTTTGTCAATAGAGAAAAAATCGGTATAAAGGGTGCGTGATATCAGGCTGGAGTAGCCAGCCTGATATCACGCACCCTTTATACCGAAAGCACTTTGCGCTACAATGAGCACATCTTAAAGCAAGAGAAGGTACATCATGGTACGAGGAAAAGAGAGCAGGAGTATTACCAGCGTCGATGTCGCGCGTAAAGCGGGTGTCTCGCAATCGACCGTCTCGCTTGTCTTTGCGGGCAAAGCGTCGGGACGTGTCTCTCCTCAGACGCAGCAGGAAGTCTTGCGTATAGCTGAGGAGATGGGATATCGCCCCAACACAGTGGCGCGCACTCTGCGCCTTGGACATACCAACATTATCGCGTTTGTTATTCCAGATGTGAGCAATCCCTTCTTTGCCGCCGTGTTGAAAGGTGCCGAGCAGGCCGCGAGGTTGCATAACTATACGGTGATTTTGGTAAGTACGGGTGATGACCAGGAGTGGCAGCGTGTCGTGATGGACGCTCTGACCACGCATTCTATTGAAGGCTTTGTCTTATGCGCGGTTCGCCCGCCCGGCGATATGGATATTGCCATCTTGCGTTCACGCGCCGTTATTGTAGATGAAACCTGGACTGGCCTCTCTTCGCTGAGCCTGGACATCGTTGGCGGCACGCAGGCGGCTATGCGCCATCTGTTTGGGCTTGGTCATCGCCAGATTGCCCACTTGGCGGCGGATGTCAATGTGGAGACCTTTCGCCAGCGCCAGCGCACCTATGAGCAGGAATTGGCGCTCCGTGGTCTTGTCCTGGAGGCACGCTATACCGCACGTGCGGCTCTCAATCCTGCCTCGGCCCTTCAGGCGGCTCGCAAGCTGCTGCATCTCTCCGAGCCACCCACGGCGATTTTTTGTGACGATGACCTGCTGGCGATTGGAGCCTATAAAGCGGCGGCTGAGCTAGGGTGGGAGGTGCCACGCCAGCTCTCAATTGTCGGCTTTGGCGATGGCCTCATCGCGCAAACCCTCGCGCCAGAGCTTACCACGGTCTCCATCCCCACAGCTGCGCTGGGAAAGCGCGCCATCGAAGTCTTACTCGCCGATTTCGAAGTTTTAGAACAGCTGCATAGCGAGGTTATTCCCCTAGAACTGCACGTTCGCGGCTCGACCACAGCGATTGCAGGTAAGGCATAGAGGGTATCCGACCGATGCTGCTCAAGCACGCGTCTACATATGACGTCTATATGTAGACGCGTGCTTGAGCAGCATCATGCTATCTACAAGTTACAAAATGTTCATAGAGAAAGTAATGCCACGGCCAGGGGTCAGCAGAAGGGGTTGTAGGATAGATATTTGGCAGTTACATCAAGAGAAGTACGGTTCCTACATGAAATATAGTTTAAAGAAAATACCTGTTGTTATGACTTTCTTACTATTTGCAAAAGAAAAATTGAGCTTCTTCTGCACCATAAAATGAAAAAAAATACATCTAGCTAATGGCTGACATTCTCGAGATGAGAATGTCGCGACTGCTCTGATATGGCTTTGTAGGCTGATCAAAAAGCGTAAATTCTCTAAAAATATGAAATAGCTTGTTACTGTTTAAACCTTTTATGACCTTTCAATGAATAAAAAAGAGGAATATTCATTTTTCTTTAATGGACTAATATATACAAATATGTTACATTCATTTTAGCAGGTGAGACGGTGTTTTTTGTTGTGTCTGGCTGTTTAACGGGGTAGAGATAGCCTGCTATGTGTCATACTTGGTTTGAAGCAAGGGTATTCTATGTATCGAAGTAGTGTCGAACAGTTTGGGTTAGAGGGCTTGGCATGGGTAAGGAACACATTGATGCAAGTGTCGGGTTGCGTTTTAGTCTGACCTTATTTGAGCGCTATCGAAAGAATGGTGTGCTCCGGGCAGAATTACAGCATGTTCCTGGTATACGTGGTCGGTGTAAGGGGTATATTCAACTGGTTGAGGGGAAGGTCACCTCTTCTTATGTTGAGGACAGGGAGGGTCGACGTCACTCGATCTCGGCTACTATCCTGGCTGCCGTGGATGACGAGCGCGGACCCTTTGATTGGCAACTTGCACCCCTGCCCGCGCCACCTTCGACGGCGAAAGCTGTGCACACCTTTGAGCATGCCACATATAATACGCCTGTGCCGAAAGTGATTGCGCCATTGGATCTTGAACTCTTGCGAGGGTGGTCCGCGAAGCAGAAGTTAATGCTTTCGACCGTCTATGAGGCGATTGATAGCCGCAAGGATATTGAGTCCTTGAAGAAGGAGGTTCCTTTACAGGCCAATGTCACCGAAGAGGCGCTACGCGTGCTTCTCTCCCTGGGGGTTATTGCGATTAACTAATCCTGTATTATCTCCACTTTTTTTCTCCAACAGTCAATTGTTTGAGTTGACGGAGCAGTGTATCAAAGCCGATGCACTGCTTTTTGTGTGCACAAAGCCAGATGGATGCATCATAGGGAAACGCGTAGGCGCGTACGTAAGCTACTTACGTACGCGCCTACGCGTTCACTTGGAGTGGGGAAATGACGTTGTTCGCTGTGACCATCCCTGGCTGGGCATAGGCATGGGGGGAGGTGTAGGCGAAGGCAGATGGGCACGGTTGATAGTTTGGCCTTGCAAGGCCGCGATCAAGGGATCGATCTTGGTATGGCTCAGAGGAAGGGTTGGAGTCTTCCGCTGTGCCTCAGCCTGTTGGATTGCGCTCACGTAGTGCGTTACCGCCTGCTCAACATGCTGAAGCTCTCTCTCTGCCTGCACAGCCCTTTGCAGGCGCACCAGCAGTACGTTAAGCGCACGGGCGATCTGCCAGAGAACGTTATCCTTGTTGAGAGGCGCGCGCGCACTTAAATTTCCATTGGCAACGGAGACGTGTGTATCCAGAATCTGTTGTATGCCTTCCTCTAGATCGTTCTTCTGGTCCGCTAACTCGTGCTCCAATTTCGCGATCAGTTCAGCCCGCCCTGCACGCTTAATCGCGGTTGTCATGGTGGTGGAGAGAATATACGCCGCACCCGCGACCAGCAGAAGCGTTCCTACCGGGCGTGCCGCAATGATGAGGAGGCGGTCATGGATATCCTGTTGTAGCACTGCTGTATGTGGCATGTAGAGTAGTGTTGCCAGCGTACAACCCACACTTGCGACAAAGACAACGAAGATACTGCGACTGGGCAATAGCGAGACCGCGAGCAGTTCGACAATCACATACATATCGTAGCCCTGAAGGGTCGTCTCATCAAAGGGGACGCTGGAGAAGAGCGCGGCGGTGAGCACCGTAAAACTACCAATTGTCACAAGTAGACCCGCCGTCAGGGACATTCCTCTTCGATTCAGTAGCAAAGCGGCGATACAGGTGATGCTAAGCACTATATCTAACCAGAAGTAGGATGGGTAGGGAGCAAAGTAGCAAGCAGGCAAGAGAAAGATGACCATGATCGTGAAAAAGAAGAGGATATTGCTGGTCATCTGCGATTTGCGTACGTTTTCGCGCCTGGCAAAGTCGGCGTCAGGGGGAGCATCAGGAATAGAGGTCAACTCGTTCCAGCGTTGGATCAGGCTGCTTTTCTTTTTCACATCTGGTTCAATTAGATCGGACGGAGACCAGCGATCCTGAGTGGACTGACTATTAGTGGACATCGACACAAAGAACCTCCTCATCATCATCAACAAGCAAGAGAGCAGAAAAAAACAAGCTTCAAAATGCTCGCGCCACTTCCACGAAGCAGCATTTTGTGTGCGATAAAGCCCTGAAAAGCTCTATATCTAAAAATTTGCACTATGTATGTGCGATACCAACTTTACGCGTTGAACCTTTCAACCTGCCAGACTGTCTCACATCTCTGCCTTCCTTCTTAACAACAACTCTATTTAAATGCATAAATTTTGTGCTCGTATGTTGTACAAAAGCAGTCAGATGTATTTTGGAGATGTGTGCGCAAAGTCATTTCAGGTGAAACGGTAGCTTTTCCTTTCGTTTTCCTCTGGATGCGCTGGATAAGCTGTCTTATACCATCAACAAAGAAGGTATCGTATGGTCTCTTTGTGACAAGAAATGGTAAAAACTAGCCTGCTCCTGATCGCTTCTCTTTCGTCTTCGTATCAGCAGTAAAGGTAATTGTATTGAAAAGCTTATGTTAGGGATCTTACCTCCTTAGGGATATGTTATTATGATATTGTCGTATTTGTAGTATAAGATAGCATATGTAAGTATATTTTGCTATAAAAATTTAGTTAAAATATGTTTGCATCTTTGCAGTTTCTTATGTGCAAATATGCATGCTAACTGTTTGCTTTGTTACAGCGGTAGTACACAAGAAAAGTAGTAGGCGTCAAATAGTAGTCGTTATGACCTGTAACCAGGAAGGATATATAAAGCTTGAGTACCACTTTGTCCAACGTACCCGGAAATGCGATTGCTATTGTTGGTATGGGTTGTCGCTTTCCTGGAGCCCCCAACCCCGATGCATTCTGGAAATTAATGGCTGAGGGTGGAGATGCGATTACAGAGGTACCACGTGATCGGTATGACGTGGATGCTGTGTACGATTCGCGCCCCGCGACGCCAGGGAAAGTGATGAGCCGCTTTGGTGGGTTTTTAGCCCAGGTAGATCAGTTTGACGCCGCGTTTTTTGGTCTCTCTCCACGCGAAGTTTCGCGTATGGACCCCCAGCATCGCTTATTGCTCGAGGTGGCATGGGAGGCGATGGAGGATGCTGGCCTGGTGCCGGGAAAGCTGCGTGACGAGGTTGCCGGAGTCTTTATTGGTGTGATTACTAGTGATTACTGGGATAGGCAGTTCCGCAATCCAACCGATCTCGATGTCTATAGCACGGCGGGGAATTCACGTAGTGGTGCCGCTGGTCGTATTTCATATGCTCTCGGTCTGCAAGGTGTGAGTGTGGCCCTCGATGCTGCCTGTTCCTCCTCGCTGGTCGCGGTCCACCTGGCATGTCAGAGCTTACGTACAGGTGCCTGCACTATGGCCCTGGCCGGGGGCGTCAATATTATCCTGAATCCTGATCATACCATTGGCTTCTCGCAAGGGCGTATGATGGCTCCCGATGGGCATTGTAAGGCGTTTGATGCCAGGGCCGATGGCTATGTTCGTAGCGAGGGCGCCGGTGTCGTAGCCTTGAAGACGCTTGAGAAGGCCCTGGCGGATGGGGATCAGATTCACGCCGTCATCCGTGGTAGTTCTTCTAATAATGATGGACATTGTGACCTGTTTATGGCGCCAAGCGTACAGGGACAGCAGGCTGGCCTGCGCCTGGCGTACAAGGATGCGGGTCTCGACCCGCTACAGGTGCAGTATGTCGAGGCACATGGCACAGGCACCCAGGCTGGCGACCCGGTTGAGATCAATGCATTGGGCAGCGTCCTTTGCGCTGGTCGCTCACCTGTCAGGCCGCTGCTGGTAGGTTCAGTGAAAACCAATATCGGTCACACTGAGGGAGCGGCTGGTCTCGCAGGCCTGATCAAGGTCGTACTTTGCCTTAAGCACAAGATGATCCCGCCCAACCTGCATTTTCAAGAACCCAGCCCAAAAATTCCCTGGGATGATTACGCATTGAAGGTGCCGATGGAGCTGACGCCCTGGCCCGAGAGCGAGGGTTCACGCCTGGCGGGTGTGAGCAGTTTCGGTATCGCCGGAACAAATGTGCATGTGATTGTGGAGGAGGCCCCTGTCCGCGAGCCTGTCATACCAACGGCGGATGCTGAGCCGACCAGCTATCTTCTGCCCCTTTCAGCGCAGAATACGCAGGCGCTACAAGACCTGGCGACGAAGTATCTTCAGCATCTCGAAGATGAGGTATACGCGGACCAGGCCCTGCGCGACATCTGCTACACAGCCAGCGAGCATCGTTCACACTTTGAGCAACGATTGACCATCGTTGGCCACTCGCGCCAGGATATGCGCCAGAAGCTTGAGGCGTTTACACGCGGCGAGACGGGTCTGGAGATTATGAGTGGGTGTAAGCGCAATGATCAGCGGCCCAGAGTAGCCTGGATCTTTCCCGGCCAGGGTTCGCAATGGTTGGGGATGGGGCACGATCTGCTGGAGCGCGAACCAGTCTTTCGAGCCATGATTGAGGAGTGCGACCGGGTTATGCGTACCTATGTCGATTGGTCGTTGCTGGAGCAATTGCAGGCGGACGAGGTATATTCCCGGCTCAACGAGATCAATGTGGTGCAGCCGACGCTCTTCGCCATCGAAGTGGCCCTGGCAGCCCTCTGGCGCTCGTGGGGAATCGAACCAGATGTGGTTGTTGGTCACTCAATGGGCGAAGTGGGAGCCGCGTATGTGGCGGGTGCGCTGAGTCTGGAGGATGCTGCCTGGATCATCTGTGCGCGTAGTCAACTATTATTACGCGTCAGTGGCAAGGGTGCGATGGCCGCCGTAGAACTCTCAATGGGTCAGGCGCAGGCCTTCGTGCGTGATTACCAGGGACGCGTCTCCGTCGCGGTAAGCAATAGTCCTCACTCAACGGTTCTCTCGGGAGGCCCTCAGGCGCTAACAGAGATTCTGGCTCTGCTGGAACGCAATGGTATCTTTGGACGCCTCGTGCGCGTGGATGTGGCTTCGCATAGTCCACAGATGGACCCCTTACACGATGACCTGCTGGCCTTGATGCAGCGTGTACAACCTCGCACGGCCCAGATACCTATGTTCTCGACCGTTAGCGGTGCCTATCTTCAGGGCGCTGAATTGGTGGCCCCCTACTGGGTGGATAACCTGCGCCAGCCCGTGCTGTTCTTGCAAGCCACCAGGGCATTGTTGGCGGAGGGTATCGATGTCTTTATGGAGATAAGTCCGCACCCGATCCTGGTTGGAGCCATCAGACAGACGCTGGAGGAGTACGAAATACCCGGCCTGGCCCTGGCTTCGCTACGGCGTGAGGAGGAAGGTCGCGCGGCCCTGCTGGGGACTCTGGGAACGCTGTATACCCATGGATATGATCCTGATTGGGCCAGGTTGTTTCCCACAAGCGTTCAGCATGTTGCTCTTCCAACCTACCCCTGGCAGCGCCAGCGCTACTGGAACTCCAATGCCGAGCACTACTTCTATGGCTCGCCAGTTCAGCATCAGGGTACCAGGAACGCAACGGCTCATGCGATCCTGGGGCTGAGCACGCAGTCGGCGCTTCACCCTGACACCTATTTCTGGACCACCCAGATTGGCCCCGACATCCTCCCCTACCTGGGTGAACATCGGGTCTATGATGTACCGGTGCTACCGGGAGCGGCCTATATTGAACTGTCCCTGGCGGCGGCCACAGAGATCTTCGGTTCCCAGCAGTTCCTGGTGGAGGAGTTGGAACTGAAGCAGGCGCTCTTCTTCCCCAAAGGCGCGCCCCCCTTCACGCTCCAGCTTATTATGATGCCGGAACAACAGTCGGAATATATGGAGCTACGTTTCTTTAGTACCCAGGCGGGACAGAGCAGTGAGGCGCTCACCTGGAGCGAGCACGCCAGGGTTACTGTGTGTCGCATAGAGGAGGCACTCAGCTCTGAGAGTGTGATGCATCCAATTCCCGAAGAGGTGCAGCGTGATTGGACCTTAGCTATGGAGGCGCCAATCTACTATCAGGGATTGCGTAACCGCGGCATTCAACACGGTGAGCCTTTCCAGGGCGTGACGCATGTCTGGCGGCGCCCGGGCGAGGTCATGGCGCACCTATCGTTACCGGAAGATGTCGCCTACGATATGGCTGGCTATCAACTTCACCCGGCGCTGATGGACTCAATTCTCCAGGCGATCACACCCTTCCTGCCGGAGGAAAATGATGATAGCTATGTCCCAGTCGAAGCCAGGCGTATAAAGTTTCACCAGCGGCCCGTGCCTGGAGTCGGTCTGTGGTCGCACGCGCTTGTGGATATGGAGAAGAATCGTGATCCTCGTATGCTGGAGGGAGATATCTTCCTGCTGGATGAGCAAGGCCAGGTCTTATTGGAGGTGCTGGGTTTCCGCTTGCAGTCGCTGGACAGCGGTTCGCAGGATCTCATGCGCCAGCGCCTCAACCAGTTGCTCTATACCATTGAATGGGAAGAGCAGGCTCTGAACGCCGTGCAACAGCCAGCACAGCCGCGCACCTGGCTACTTTTTAGTGAGTCCGAGGGGCCAGGACGGGCGTTGGCTGAGTGCCTGCGAGCCTCTGGAGGACGCTGCCTTACTGTTACTCCTGGATATTCCTATAGTTCGATAGATACGGGGCATTACGAGCTGGTAGCGACCTCGGCGGCTGACTTCCACCAGCTCTTTCACGAGGTTTATGATGCATATGGTACGCAGGCGCTCGGCATCGTCTATCTCTGGGGTTTGGGAACGAAACCGGCCAGTGAAGAACTGGCGTCCCAGGCCTTCTATATCGACATGGAGCAATCCAGCCTCGGTCTGCTGCACCTGGTTCAGGCCGTAAACGCCACTAAAGGCGAGCACTCCACACGCCTCTGGATCATCACGAGTGGCGTTCAGGGAATAGAGGCACGCGACAGCTCGAGCGCGCTGGTGCAAAGCCAACTCTGGGGCCTGGGGCGCGTCATCGTCTACGAGCACGAGGACCTTCACAGTACGCTCATAGATCTCGACGCCACAGCCAACGAGCACACCGTTGAGGCGCTCTTCCGCGAAATCTGGTCAGATGTCGGTGCGGACGAGGTGGCTTTGCGCGGCGAGAGACGCTACCAGGCTCGCCTGGCGCATGCTACCCTGGTGGAGCCGGAAACGACGAATCAATCACGCTTCCACGCTGATGGAACTTACCTGGTGACGGGAGGCCTGAGTGGCGTCGGCCTGCGGAGCGCGCAGTGGATGGTCGAGCAGGGAGCGCGTCATCTCGTTCTTATGGGAAGGCGTACTCCTGGCGAAGAGGCCAGTGCGGCCATTCAAGTCATGGAGAGCCAGGGTGCCAGTGTGCGTGCTATGCAGGTGAACGTGGCCCTGGAAGAGCAACTGGCGAGTGCTCTCAGCGAGATACGCCAGACTATGCCACCCCTGCGTGGTGTCTTCCACTCTGCCGTTGTGCTGGATGATAGCATTCTTCTGCAACTGGATCAGGAGCGCTTCCTGGGCGTGATGCCGCCCAAGGTTGATGGCGCCTGGAACTTGCATCGCCTGACGTTGGAAGACCCGCTGGACTACTTTGTCCTCTTCTCCTCGGCGGCCTCGCTTATCGGTTCGCCGGGACAGGGCAACTATGCCGCGGCGAACGCCTTCATGGATACGCTGGCCTTTTACCGCAGGCGGCAGGGGTATCCCGCGCTCTGTATCAACTGGGGGCGTTGGGGTGAGATCGGCCAGGCGACAAAGGGTGATCGAGGAGAGCGCCTGGACTTCCGTGGCTTTGCCAGCATGAAGCCAAAGGAGGGGCTAGCGGTCCTGGGGAGCCTGCTGCGCCAGAGCCCACCGCAGGTCGGCGTCATGTCCTTTGACCTGCCCAGGTGGAGTCAGTTCTATCCCGATCTCCGCAATTCCTCACTCTTCACGCGCTTGGTCACAGAAGCCCAGGCCCAGGAAGCCAGTGGAATCCAGAACTCAGGCGTGACGCGCGCGGTATTGACTGACCTCAACGATGAGGGGCGCCGGGAAAAGCTCAGTCAGTACCTCAGCGCGCAGATCGCCCGTGTGCTGGGCCACACCTCGCTCAAGCTTGACGCGCAGCAGCAGCTCAACCGCCTGGGCATCGACTCGCTCATGTCCGTTGAACTCAAGAATCGCATCAACTCCGATCTGAAGATAACTGTGCCAGTCACCACCTTCCTGCAAGGTGTGACCTTCGAGCAACTTATCACGCAGGTCAGCGAACAATTGTAGCAAGTAGTCGTGTACGCCAGTAGCTGGCTAGCTACTGGCGTACACGACTACTTGGGCCTATCACTTTTTTCATTGACAAAGTTCCACCAGGCATGTGGAGTCGTCACATGCGCACGACGGCGCTGGCATCTACCTCGGCAAAGGAGGTGCAGCCGCTGAGGGCCAGGGTGAGGTCCAGGTCGGCAAGCAGGTTGGCCAGTAGTTCGCGAACGCCCTGTTCGCCATTCAGAGCCAAAGCCCAAATGTAGGGGCGTCCAAGGAGGACCGCCTGTGCTCCCAGGGCGATGGCTTTAAGTACATCTGATGCCCGCCGAATGCCACTATCGAGGAGGATGGGAACTTCTCCCCGTACTGCCTCGGAGATGGCGGGAAGCGCGTCGAGCGAGGCAATGGCGCCCTCTACCTGGCGGCCACCGTGATTGGAAACGATCACACCATCCATGCCGGCGTCGATGGCTTTGCGCGCGTCATCGGGATGGAGAATGCCCTTGAGCAGGATGGGGAGCTTTGTTTGTTGGCGCAGGGTAGCCAGGTCCTGCCAGGTCAGAGAGGGATTGGTGAAAATAGCGAGGAAGCGCTGAATGGCCTCCTGGGGATTGACCTCGGGCGGCTGTGAGAGGCCCTTGCGGAAGGCGGGATCGCTCAGATAGTTGCCAATGCCCTGGCCCAGGATAAAGGGGAGATAGGCGTTTTGAATATCAGAGGGACGCCAGGCCAGGAGATATGTGTCAAGCGTGACTACGATAGCCTCGCACCCGGCCCGTTCCGCTCGCTGAACAATGCTCTGATTGAATTCCGGGTCCTTACTCCAGTAGAGCTGGAACCAGCGTGGCGCATCGCCCATTGCCTGTGCCACCTGTTCGAGTGGCGTCGAGGAGGCTGTACTGAAGATAAAGGGTAGGCCAACCGAAGCTGCCGCGCGTGCGGCCCCTGTTTCGGCTTCCGTATGGACAATCGACTGGACACCGATAGGCGCGAGCAAGATCGGGACTGGATAGCGCTTATTGAAAAGTTGGATGCTTAGATCGCGCTCCGCTACATTGCGCAACATGCGAGGAACGATGCGCCAGCGCTGAAAGGCCGCCAGATTGGCACGCATGCTATCCGCCATACCATTGAGATAGCCACTGGCCTCGGGCGTCATTGCCCTATTCGCTGCCTGCTCCAGGGCTTCGGGATCGACTGGTAGACTGGGGCGTTGACCTTGCAGGCCAGCCATATAGACCTGAAACTGGCGCTGTAGCCCATATGAAGAGGGAGGGGGTAGAGAACTCATGTCGTCATCCTTTCTCTGTGCGGTTAGCGGTGTCGCCACCACTCTAAGTATGCCTTATAGCTACCCCATCACACAAGAAAAAAGGGCGAAAATAATAGTAGGAGAGGGTCAAGCGGCGCTCGACTCCCTCCTACTATTATAAGTATGAGTGTAGGATTAGCCGTTCCAGCGGCCCTGGAAGACGAAGTCTTTCTGCTCTTTGCGGACGCGAGGAGCCAGTTCGCGCTCGCGGAAGTCGTCAGATAGGTCGTCAGCGTGACCGGGATAGCCGATTGCGATCATGGTCAGGGGGACATAGCCCTCGGGAATGTTGAGTTCTTCGCGAGCCTTGCTGGCGTCGAAGCCACCCATCTGGTGCGTAGCCAGTCCAAGATCGACCGCCTGCGTAACCAGGGCACCGGAGGCCATGCCCACATCATAGAAGCTGACCGTCTCTCTGCCAGGAGCTTCGTAGAGTTTGGCTACGACGAGGACCAGGACGGGGGCCTTCTGCGCCCACATCGCATTGCGCTCAAAGAGAATCGAGGTCAGGCGAGCGTGCTCCTCTGGCTGTTCATTAGTTGCGTAGATGAAATGCCAGGGCTGCATGTTGTTGGCGGAAGCGGCCCAGCGCGCGGCTTCAAAGACGCTATCGAGCTTTTCCTGTTCGACAGAGCGACTGGAGAAGGCACGAGGACTCCAGCGATGACGAATCAAATCATGGATGGGATGCAGGTTGTCAGCAGGTTTATAGTGGGTTGTTGTTGTCACTATTCTATTCCTCTATTGCCTATATTTGCGTATATAGGTTACTTATTATTAGTCGCTTGTATTATTTCACCATAAGCCTGCGAGGTTGTCAAGCCCTTTGGCTAGATCTGCGTCAAAAGGATAAGGGGCATGTATGTGGAAAACGAGCTAAGTTCATTTTCCACATACATGCCCCTTATCCTTGCCCTACACAGTTTCGGGTTGGGTGACGATGCTTTCCTTGCGCTCAAGGGGGAGGGAGAAGCAGAAGGTTGCGCCCTGGCCTTCTTCGCTCTCGACCCAGATGCGACCCTCATGTTGTCTGATAATCTCCGAAGCGATATGCAGGCCAAGTCCCAGGCCCGGGATTGAGCGTTGCTCGGGGCGTTCCTGGCGAAAGAAAGGCGTGAAAATTTTCTCCTGAACATCTTTAGCAATGCCCGGACCAAAATCCTGTACACAGAGCGTTACATCCTGATCCGAGAGGTGGGTCTTCACAACTACGCGTTGGCTAGTACTGGCGTATTTCATGGCGTTGGTCAGAAAATTGGTAATGACCTGGCCAAGGCGCATGCGGTCACCCCAAATTGTAATGCCACTCTCGCCTTCCAACTCAAGCGTAAATTGCTCATTGATTGCCTGTAGATCTTCTACGATCTCTTTTACCAGCTCATCGAAGGGGAAAAACTCCTCGGAGATCGAAAACATTCCACCAGAGATGCGTGTGACATCGAGGAGGTCATCGAGCAGGCTGGTGAGTTTAGAGACCTGGGCGTTCATGCGATTTACCAGTTGCAGGGCCTGATCATCTTCTGAGCGCTTGTAACGTTTGTTGAGCAATTGAGCATAGCCCTTGATGCTGGTGAGTGGCGTTTTGACCTCATGAACTACCATACTCATGAACTCATTTTTGCGTTTCTCCAGTTCCTGGACTGCCATCTTTTCGCTGATCAGCTTCTCGCGCTCAATCTCAGCCTTTTTACGCTCGATGGCATAGCGAATAATACGATGCAGGAGTTCACCCTGTAAATGACCCTTGTCGATGTAATCATCCGCGCCAGCCTGTAGGGCCTGGATATCGATCTCGCCTTCAGTCGCACCCGTGAGGAGAACGATGGGACGCACATATCCATGTTCGCGGGCCTCTGTCAGTAGTTCAATACCGTTGTGAGCACCCAGGCGATAGTCAAGCATGCAGAGATCATGTTGGGTATCTTCAAGCATGCGCGTCAGGCCATGGATATACGAGGTTTCCCATTCAAGCTCATAGCGCACTCCCGAGATGCGCGAGAGGTGCTTGCGGAGGAGGATAAAATCCTCCTCGTCATCCTCAATGAGCAGAATTCTGATTATTGGTATCGTCATACGCATTGTTCTTTTCTTCAGGAGGTAGAGTAACAATCTCAAACCAGTATTTTCCCAGCATCTGCATTACTTCAATCAGGTTTTCAAAGGTAACTGGCTTGGTAATGAAAGAGTTCACTCCGAGTTTGTATGAACGGTAGATATCCTCTTCCGCCTTCGAGGTAGTAAAGACCACAACGGGGATATCACGCAATTCCTCGTGAGATTTCAGCTCTTTAAGTGCCTCGCGCCCATCCATGCGGGGCATATTGAGGTCAAGCAGGATGACTCCCGGGCGTGGCGCCTTGGCTGGATCAGTAAACTCGCCCCTGCGTAAGAGGTAATCGAGCAACTCTTCGCCATTATGGACTGTGTAGAGAGGATTGAGTAGTTTGCCTTTTTCCAGGGCCTTCTGAGCTAACAAAATATCATCATCGTCATCATCAGCCATTAGAATGACAAGGGTCTCTTTATTCGTCATATGTGTACTCCTGTTGTGCTGCGTGAGAAATAGGGAGGGTTACAACGAAGGTTGAACCCTCGCCAAGGGTGCTGGTGGCATTGATGGTGCCCTCGTGGCGCTCGACAATTTTGCGTACCACGGCCAGGCCAATCCCTGTTCCTTCATACTGTCCTTTGCCATGCAGGCGCTGGAAGACAATAAAGATGCGATCCAGGTACTTCTCATCGAAGCCAATGCCGTTATCCTTGATGGTAAGCTGGCAATACGCGGGTGCAGGGTTCTCTGCCTGTCCTTCTTCTTCTGTCGCGGGAAGAAGTTCAGCCGACACGGTAATTACAGGTGGAACGTCGCGTTGGTGGAATTTAAGCCCGTTTCCGATTAAATTCTGTAGCATCTGACGCATTTGTACGGGATCGGCCTGGATGGTTGGTAGCTGGCCGATCTCGACTGTTCCCTGTGTGGTCTGGATTTGTACCTCTAAATCATCTACGACTTCCTGGGCAATCTGGTTTAAGTCAATGGTAGAGAACGGGAGGGCCTTCGTTGTCACGCGTGAGAAGGTAAGCAGATCGTTGATCAAGACCTGCATACGCGCGGCGGCCTGGCGCATGCGATCCAGGTACATTTTGCCTGAACCCAATTCCTTACCATGGTCCTCTTCCAGGAGATTACCAAAGGATTGGATTTTGCGCAACGGCTCTTGTAGGTCATGGGAGGCGACGTAGGCAAACTCCTGTAATTCCTGGTTACTGCGCTGCAACTCTTTATTGGTCTGGTTCAGAGCTTCTGTTCGCTGATTGACGCGGTCCTCTAGCATGCTGGCGAAGTCTTGTAGCTCCTGGGTTACGCGTACCAGCTGCTGTTCAGTCTCTTTGCGTCCGGTGATATCAATATTAATGCCAACCATATCCTGGGGACGGCCCTGGCCGTCGTAGGAGATGATCTCGCCCATACCACGCAACCAGTGAGTCGTACCATCAGGCCAGATCACACGAAATTCTACGTTGTAAGGAGGTCCGCCTGCCACTGCACGTTGTAGATTCTCTTCGGCTTCCGCGATATCATCGGGATGAACGCGCTGTGCCCAGTTCTCGTACCGGCCCTCGAAGCCACCTGCTGGTAGGCCATAGAGTGCCTCTAGCTCTGGCGTCCAGATGATTTTATTGCTGGGAATATTCCACTCGAAGGTGCCGATGCGCCCAACGCGCTGTGCCAGTTGCAGGCGCCGCTCATTTTTCTTAATGTTTTCGCGGGCGCGAACCTTTTCCGTGACTTCGACTGCATGTACAAGAATGCCATCGACCTTGCCCAGAGCGTCGCGAGTAGGCTGGTAGACAAAATCAAAATAGCTTTCCTGCCCGCCGTTATACACGAGCACTTCTTTGCCAATATATGGTTTTCCGGTGGTATATACAGTGTCGAGTAGCTCGAAGAAATGTGGATCATAGTCTGATAAAGCTTCACGTGCTGGTTTCTGCCAGAGACCTCGATTTCCTACCAGGCGACGATAGTGGTCATTGGCGAACTCGAACACATGTTGTGGTCCCTGAAGTAGACAGATAAAGGCCGGAGCCTGAGTAAAGAGATCATAGAAGCGTTGACGCTCGGCCTCAGCATTTGCCGCCATCTGACGTGTGGCCTCTTGCTGCTCATAGAGCGCCTCTTCCAGGCGCTTGCGCTCGGTAATATCCTCGACAACTGAGATAAAATATTGCGCCGCTTCGGTTTTATCCCGAGCCAGGGAGACCGTAAGATGTGCCCAGACGAGAGAGCCATCTTTGCGAAAATAGCGCTTATCCATGGCATATGTTTCGATCTTGCCAGCCAGCAACTGCTGAACATAGGCCAGGTCTGCATCTAGATCATCAGGATGAGTAATATCCTGAAAGGTCATACGACGAAGCTCTAAACGTGTATAACCCAGAATATCGCATAGTTTCTGGTTGACCTGTAACCATTGCCCATCAAGGGAGACCAGAGCCATTCCGACAGCGGCCTGGTCGAAGACGCCTTGAAAGCGACGTTCAGCCTGGCGTACATTGTTTTGGAGTTGTGAAATGGAGCCTGGATCTTCTTGCGAGGAGGAAGTATGCGTATTTTGTGTCATGCGTCTGTTTGTTCTCCCTTTCCCTATGTTTCTATAAGGATGAGATGAGCACTTTGGCGTCTTCGCAGACGGGTGGTGCTGAAAAAGATGGGAAATGGCCCGATAGGGTTTCTCATAGCCGGTGTCTAAGACATATACTACTTAACACGTAAGGGAAGCGCAAATAGATGAGGCTGGGGAAAGGGCCTTACTTTTGATTGTGAATATATATGTCTATGGTAGCAGAAGGTTAGTGGTTTGGGCAAGAAACAGTACATATGTTCAGTTTTTTAATTTTGAGCTTGAGGCGTGGCAACAGGTGTCGCGCCTTTCAGGGGGCGCCACCAGAAGAGGAGAAACATCGCGAGGAGCGTTACAAGTAGGAGACCGCCCCAGCCAAGAAGGGCGATTTCTTCAAGGCCGTTCTCGCGCTTCTCTACCTCGCGTAGGGAGCGACCAGCCAGCACAAAGCCTGCTCCCCCTTTTATCTGGGTGACAACGATGGCGCTGCGGACACCGGGTTGTGGTTGCCAGGAGATCCGATCCTCCCCCTGTTGCTTTACATTCTCAAATATGCCCGCGGGGATAGTAGGAGTCCCGCCATTGAGTTCCGCGGAGGAGGCAAGGGGCTTGCCGTCGCGATCAAAAACGATAAGGTAGGGAGCCAGGCTGGTAGCGATATCGACCTTCTCCGTAGGCACCACCTGTTGTGGAGAGGCCCCATTTGCCAGGCGTGCCGCTGCATCCTCGGCCATCTGGATCTGCGGATCATCCGCGCCCAGGCGCTCGACCTGCTGCGCCAGACCGTACATAATGACAAAGAGACCAGAGATAATAATAGCTGTTAGCAGCCAGTATTTCAGGATAGTTTTGAGCATCGAGATTTCCTCCTTGAAGCACGCTCAGGTTTGTTCCTATTTCTTGCCATAACAAGCATAGCGTCTCTCGGTGTAGCTGGCTATGTTCTGAGTGCTTCTCTCAAGGTGCGTGTGTGCTTCTTACTAAGCTAGCACCTGGGACGTTTTACATAGATAGAGGTTGTTGATGGCGCACTGGCGAAGCCAGTGCGCCATCAACAACCTCTATCCGGCGAGTCATACGCAGTGGCGAGAGATCGCTTCCACACTTCATGCTAGGAGACAAAGGTAAATTGCGCGGTCTCAGCGACCAGGGGTGAGAGATCGGCTTTATAGCGCTCCAGGCGTTTTATTCGTTCATCTGTCCAGCCGCTGGCTTGCCTACCTTGCGTGATGAGAGCAGCGAGCGCGAGACGACGTAAACGCTCGTCGCGACTATTTGCAAGTGCCTGCTCCAGGGTTGCTAAATCAATATCAGGGCGTTTCGCGACCCCTTCGATAGCCTGTATTGCTCTTGCCAGGGCATCAGGGTGCAGATCCTTTGCCAGGCGCATAATTTCCGGTGCTACCTCCGACCAGGGGAGGCCCTGAATAATAAGGTTAAGGCGCATGGATATGGTAAGCCGATCACTGGCGAGTGCGCTTAAGATGGCCCGCGTGGTGGGTACCAGGCGTCGTTGATCGTTGTGTAGCGTGGGCAGATAATTGTTGTAGGCAACATATAACGCCTGGCGGTTATTGAGGAGCTGGCGTATAGCTTCTCCGACAAGGTTGGCATCTCTTCCCATATAGATGGCAAAAAAGGCCCTGGAGGCGAGCGCACATTCACCTGGTAGTGGAGAATTCAGCAGCGCAGAGAGATGGGTAAGCAGGGTATGCTCAGTATCGGTTACTGGATGATGCATGCAGCGCTGAAGCACATGCATACGCACAGTGGGATCTGGATGGTTAAGTAAGGTGGCGAGCAGGGTTGCCAGGCGTTTCTGAGCTTGAGGTGAGAGTCCATCGGCAGGAATTTGGATCACGCCACGCGCGATGGAGATATCGGAGGCATGGGCCGCCTGGTTGAATATCTCCCAGGTCTCATCTCGCTCCAAATAGGACCAGAAAGCACGCAAGAGGGCCACGCGTACATCACGATGGAGCTCATGTGTGTTGAGTGTGAGCAATTCGCGATACGCCTCCTCTGTTGCCAGTTCTCCGATCAGGCGTATGGTCTCTTTGGCGACTGTGACCTGGGTGGTTGGCACCCCGCGTAAAATCTTGAGCGCTTCAGCCTGTGGCAATGAGAGCAGGGCCTTGCGCAGGGCATAAATAGCGACACGAGCGCGTGCATCATTTAAGGCTTCAAGTAGGATTGGGATACCCTGACCGGCATCCAGCTTACCCAGCACTTGCAGGGCTGTATCGCGTACTGGCTCACGTGTATCGCTCGCGAAGGGAATGAGATAAGCCGGGTCGAGCGCTGGCATGGCTGCCAGTTGATGAATAGTGTAGGTGAGAGAAGAGGTAGGGCGCTTCTCATCGTTCGCGACCTCAAGCAGGGTGAGCGCAAAGAGTTCCTGTTGCGTTGGTGTCCAGCGGTAGAATCCTTCGCTAAAGGAAAGGACATAGCGAGTCTTGCCGGTGCTAAATCTGCCTTGATAGGCCTGCTGTCCCAGGAAGGGGGTCAGCAAGTCTTGCCGATTGCGATGGAGATAGGCGGAGACAGAGGTAAGCGTAATGCAACTTTTATCCTGCTCCAGCAAGCGTGGAATAAGCGAGGACAGGCGTGGCCTTTGATATTCGGCGAAGAGCTCAAGGGCCGTGTTTATGGTTGAGGCTTGACGCGTCTGGCTCAGGAGAGATTCTAGAATATCTGCCAGTTCACTCATCACGCGCAAGCGCGGACCAAAGGCGTTTGCCAGACTTACTAGCGCGGCCTCGCGTTCGCGTCCTTTCCATTCCTTTATCAACGGTAGGAGTGTATCTGCAAAGAGCTGTGTATGGGCTTTACTGATATAGGTGTAGAGCTTAGTGACGCTCGTGTACCCGCGTTTACGATAGAGATTGGTCAGTTGCGTTGAGCACCATGTAGGATGGAAGGAAAAGAGTTGTAGCACAATACGCTCAAGCGTGTTCGCAGTAGCGGCTGAGAGGTCTCGGGCATTGAGTGCATCGAGAATGATCTGTTCAAGATTGTCCAGGTCTGCGGAAGACCATATATGACGCGGCAGCTCCGAAAGCGCATTAAGTAAAGCGAGCCGTACAGGATCTTGTTCATAGCGACGGACGCGGACAAGTTGCAGCACATTACTAAGGCGCTCCCGCTGATAGCGGGCTGAGGCAATCAAGGCGCTAAGAGCCGCAGCGCGCAGATCGGCGTCAGGGGTGTTCAGGTAGCTACTCACCAGTTCCTGGGCCTCATCCCAGGGTAGGAAGGCGGCATAGCGTAGTCTGGAGATAGGGGACGTTGCCAGCGCCGGAAGTGCTATATGGCGGTGTGCCTCCTGCATACGTTGAACAGTCGGCAGAGATTTGATAATGTCTAATGGTAAAATACCATCTTTATCGCGCCAACCACGTGCACAGGCAGTATAGATCTCAAGGCGCTGTTCTGGCTTAAGCTTGCGAAAGTATTTATGGAAAAAGTGGTGGCTGCCAAAGTTTGTCGCGTAATGAGTAAACAGAGCGATAATCTGCTCTGTATCCAGGATGGGTATGGCCCTGCTAAAGTTTATGCTGCTCTGCTGACCTGAATGCCTGAGTAGGTCGAAAATCTCTCTGGGGCGTCTGAGAACGAGCGATTGTATGCTCAAGCGTTGAAAGGGAATAAGCGTGAGCGCTCCGCGCACTAGCTCAAGCCCGGCATCGGGATCTAGCTGAGCAAGCAGGGGCATGACAGCGTTGACCTGAAGGATGAATTGCTGATCCAGGACATCGCTGGCGGTAATACGAGCGCGTAACTGAGTGCTCGCGAAGGCAGGATGGCTCCTGGTCAAGCGCTTCCAATCATCAAGCTCAAATTTGTCAATGACCTGTCCAAGATGGTGCGTGACGATGTCAAGCGAGGCGAAAGGGAGCAACCGCTTGAGACGTGCATCCTGGCGTGCCGCAAGTGCCTCGATGTACATATTGATTGGCTCTTGCCTACGGCGGCGTGCCAGGTTAGTAAGGATTATAACTTGTAAGTCATTAGATATTGTATCCAGCGCGGCTTGTATCTCTGTATCGCTGCATAGTATTGAGACGAGGGGGAGCGCGAGGGAGCGCACGCAACGCGAGGGGTCGGAGAGCGCCTGGAGAGCCAGGGCTGAGTTCTGGCTGCCATAGTAGGATTGGAGCGCCAGGGTGCGCTCATAGATGTTGCCGCGAGCCAGGGCTGCTATAAGCTCGCGCATGCTGGCATCCTGTACAGCCAGGAGACCCAGTTCTACCATGCGGTACATGCGCCCATGATGCGTTAAAGTCTCACACTCTTGTAACAAATCTTCCAGTGTCATGCTTTCTTCTCCATCACGTCTCTTTAGCAAAGAGTAGCTATTATGTTTTCTTGTATGCTTGAGCATCGTACGCGAAGGCAGTTTGCCTGTCAATATCCAGGGTTGGTACGCGACGCGTGCTTCAGCAGCGTCGGTAGGATACAATCTAAACAAAGAAATTATATAGAAAGTAATCAATTAAGGGATATGCGAAAAACACCTTTCTGGAAGCAATCCTGGCCGCGCCTGTTGTTATGGAGTCATGCTATAGCGGTGGCGGGCTTTTATATGATCAACTGGTGGCGCACAAGGCCGCGCGAGAGCGACCGGGTGGAGAGCCTCTCGGTTGCCGCGCGCCCCAGAGTCAGTGATCTTCCGCTGGTCTCCATCATTGTCCCGGCGCGTGACGAGGAGCACAATATTCAGCGCTGTGTTGAGTCACTCCTGGGGCAGGATTATGGTAACTTTGAGGTCATTGTTGTCAACGACGACTCACAGGACAGGACGGGCGAGATTCTGCAAGCTATACAGCAGCAGCACCCACACGGCGATTTACTGCGCGTGGTTGAGGTAAAGGAACTTCCCACTGGCTGGGCGGGGAAGCCACACGCCATGCACCAGGGGGCGCTGGCGGCGCGTGGCGCGTGGCTGGTCTTCTCCGATGCTGATACCTGTCACGCGCCTCAGGCGCTGCGCTCGGCCTTTGCGCGGGCGCAGGAGGAGGGCGCGGATCTCTTTAGCATGGGAGCGGAGCAGGAGCTACCCACCTTCTGGGAGAGGGCGCTGATTCCTATCGCCTATATGGGTATCAGCATGCTCTATCCACCGCGACAGGTCAATGATCCCAACAACCCGCTGGCTATCGCTGCCGGTCAGTTTATGCTGATTCGTCGCGAGGTCTATGAGCACATCGGTGGCTATGCCGCACCACGCCTGCGTGCCACCGTACTTGATGACCTGGACCTGGCGCGTACGGTCAAAGCCCAGGGCTATCGCACGCGTTTTCTGGACGGGGGCGGCCTGGTCTTTGTGCGTATGTATCGCACCTTTGGCGAGATCTGGCGTGGCTGGCTCAAGAACGCCTATCTCGGCAATCGCGGAGGCCTACCCTTCTTAGTAGTGCAGCTTGTTGGCCTCGTTAACGTTTGCATCATGCCCTTCCTCCTGCCACTGCTCTTCTTTGCACGAATCAAGGGTCTGAGTAAGAGGGATATTACGCGGGCGACGGCCCTGGAGTTATGGGCGCTGCTTTCGTATCGCTTCTGGCTCAATCGCAAGCTAGGCTTACCGCGCTGGCAGGCCCTGACCCACCCGCTGGGCGCGGCAGTCTTCGAGGGTATCCTGGCTCGCTCGGCCTGGCTTGTGCTCTCGCGCAAAGGCGTACAGTGGCGTGGGCGCACCTATCACGGGGCCGAGGAATAAAAGAGGTAAGAAAATAGTGAATGCTGCTAGGCAAATGGCCGCGGCCATTTGCCTAGCAGCATTCACTATTTTCAAGATATTTTTCGGCAATCTGGCGTGCGGCGACCTCGATTGCGTCACGTAGCTCGCGGGGTTCGAGCACAAGTGCCTCGGTGCCAAAGGCGAGTACGTAGGGAACCGCGCTCTCGATAGAGTTCATTTTGACCTCCACAACGATGCTGCCGTCATGGCGGGAGTCCAGAATGGTATAGCGTCCCTCAAGCTTGTGGCGGCCCTGGGCGTCGATGTGCAGAATGACATTGATGGGGGCCTGAATGGCATCGATAGTGATATGCTCCTCTTCCCAGTAGCTTTGTAGATCGAAGTCATGGTGAGTATACGTGGCCTCATTCAGGACACGCATATTCTCGATATTGGCTACGCGGAAGGTCTGGTACGCACTACAGGTGTGGCAATACGCGACGAGATACCAGATACCTGAACGAATATGTTTAAGCGACAGGCCCTTGAAGACCAGACCGATGGGATCAAGCCGACGCCATTTGATGCCAGGCTTATCAATGCACGAGACGCAGGGATAGAGAATCTCAACCTGGTAGGCCTCTAGCACGGCGGAACGAATGCGTTCCAGATAGGTCGTGTGCTGTGCCTTCCCATAGTGCCAGGCGCTGGTATCAAAGAAGATACGCTCACGCGCGGCGCGTACGTTATCGCGATACTCCTCCGGCAGCGTCGCTTCCAGTTTGATGAGTGCGCGCTGTAGCCCGTCGTCTCCCGCGAAGAGACTATAGTTGCCCGCAATATCTGTGCTTAAAATAAGCGAGACTGCCTCTTCACGTGTGAAGACAGTCGAATCGAATTGATAGTTCGCCGGTAGATAGTAGCCTCCGCCGGGGCCGTAGTCCATTGAGATTGGTACGTGAGCCAGTGAAAGCGAGGTTATATCCCGGTAGATGGTGCGTGTGGATGTCCCCAGAATCTCGGCCAGTCTCCTGGCTGTCATTTTTCCACGTGCTTGCAGGAGCAGTGTAATAGCCACGAGACGCTCGATTTTTTGCATACTTGTATTGTGGCATGAAGCTGTGCCAAAAGGCAAGGTATTGTAGACGCAAAAAGTTTTGTATGGCAAAACTTTTTGCGTCTGCGGCGCCTGATTAATATGTATGCTGGGCGTTCCTGGGCGTTGCCCAGGAACGCCCAGCATACATATTTTTTACTCGCGGGCGGTGGTGATGCGGAGGATTTCGGGGGCTTTCTGGAGCATGCGTTGGGCGGCCAGGTGGGTGGTTATAAAGTAGAGCAGCCAGCTGTAGACGAGGGAGGCCGGAATAGAGAGGCTCCAGAGCCAGAGTACATGGAAGAAGACAGGTAGGAGGAGGGCGGCGGCCACAGGCGTCAGGAGCACCAGCATCAGCAAGAAGAGGGCCGAGGTCTGAATCAGGCGCAGGCAGCCATTCTCTTGCGAGGTCGTGATGGCACTGGCCTGGTAGCCGCGTTGCTCCTGGGGCATACGGCTGGGAAAATAGACGGAAGAGAGATTGCCACAGCCCAGGACAATCCCCAGACCAGCTAGCCCAATAGTCAGCGCGGGCAGCACGTACTCCCAGCTGTGCGCGACATATGCTCCTAGCAGGATCACTATGAGCAGATTGAGAGTGCCCAGGACAAAGGCAATTAGATTCTTGCCCAGGAGTAAATGCTGAGGCTTAATAGGAAAGATAAAGAGTAGGGCCAGGCTCTGGCGCTCAAGGCCAAGCACATTATGCGAAAAGCTAGTGACGAAAAAGAGCGCGTAAAAGGGAACAGCCAGCACGGTCCAGGAGGATTGCAGGCCATCGCCAAAGCGCGTGGGACTAAAAAGCGTAATCACAATCAGCACCACCATCGAGATCAGGGATTGAATGATGAGGCGTAGGAGCATGGGATCGCGTCGGTAGTACTTCAAGTCCTTGAGTGCGATGGCCCTGGTCTGCTCCGGCAGCCAGTGCACCAGGCGTGAGCGCATCGTGGGAGCAGCGGTGGCGAGGGCACGCTGGCTAGCAGGTGCGCGGCGTACACGGACGGCTCCAGCGCCCTCGGTAGCGGTAAGCGCGCGTTCGACGACGATCTGCCAGAGATAGAGGACGAGTAGGGTAATGGCCAGCAGCGGAAGCAGCCAGACAAAGCTCAAAAGCCAGTTGCCACGTGTAGCCTGTAAGATCACCTGGGCCGCCATGCCAGGTGGCAGCCATTGCAGGTAGCGCGAGAAGGCCTGGTCATAGAGGGCGTGAATCATTTGGCGTGCGCCCAGGCCGCGAAAGACCAGTTGCTGGATGAGATAGCACGAGGAGGAGAAGAGGCCAACCAGCAGGATGCTGACATCGCGGAAGCGGCGGCTCTGCATTACGCGCCCCAGGAGGGCCAGTACAAGCTGACTACATCCGATAAGCTGGGCGAAGAAGATGAGCATGGTCACGCTCGACATAAGGACCACGAGAGGCGAACTGGCCCAGCCAATGATGACCGCGAGGCAGAGCAGGAGCATACCGAGGGTGGGAACATCAAACAAGGTTGAGAGCAACAGGCTGAGCATTAATTCTTCGCGACTAAGCGGAAATAGGACTAATTTCGCGACATTCAGCCCTTCATTGACGTTGTATTCGAAAAGTGGTAGAGTGAGCCACAAAATGAATAAGCCGCTTAACACAAGGGTTAGGACTTCAGCATTGGCTGGTGCTGGCAAGAAGCGATACGCGAGATATGTCGCAGCAGCGATGCCCAGTGAGAGCGGCACGATGATGAGAAGGGAGAGTACCAGACCGGTAATTTGCCTGGTCTGGCGGGCGGTAAACATACGCGAGAACATTTTCCAACGCAGCCAGAAGAGCCAACGTACTCTATCTCCACGAATCCGCATAACAGACCAGTTTCTCGATTGAATTGGGTATCCAATCGCCTTTCTTGACGTTTATCTAAAGCAATAAAGCAGGGATGTCGCCAAAACAGATACGTGCCAGCAAGCTTTTCCGTTACGCCCATTGCTTCCATACAGTGCCCATGTAGAACTATACCAATTTTCTTATATAGGCGACAAATAGCTGTGTATGTACGATAATAGGTTGGCTGGTAGGAACGAATTATGCGCTTCTGCTTGTACAGGCATAGCCAGCCAAAGCCAGCGTGCAGCCACGAGGTGCACACAACCTCATGTCGCTCTTTTTTATACCTCCTCAAATCTCATCGAAAGACTGACACCCCCTTGTCAGCCATTGCAGGCTAGACTTTTAAGAGAAGGAGTGGATGTGCGTAGCGGTTAGGCATGTCAAGAAAGGACCTGCTTGCAATGCCATTAGAAAAAAAGCAAAAATTGTTCTCATCGTATGTTGAATCATTTAAGTTTAATTGGCGTATCTTTACTCGTATTCTAGGCTTATTACGCCCTCACTGGTTCTGGTCCATTACTACTCTCGTATGTGTCGCATTGGCAACTGGCGCCTCACTGGTGGTGCCGCAGTTGTTGCAGTGGGTGATCGATGTCGGTGTGCGGAATGGCAACCTTACTGATCTGATCATTGCCGCAGTAGCGATTTTAGGGGCCAGCTCATTGCGTGGTCTCTTCTCATATGGACAGGGCTATCTCTCTCAGGCAGTCTCGAACCAGGTCGCGTATGACCTGCGTAACATGATGTATGACCACCTTCAAGGCCTGAGCTTCGCCTTTCACGATGACTCAGAGACGGGACAGTTGATGTCGCGTATGACGGTGGATATTGAAGCGGTGCGTAACTTCCTCCCTTTTGGTTTGATGCGCGCTGCCTTGGCCCTCGTCACGTTTGTCACGGTGGCGGCGATTCTCTTCTCGCTGGACTGGGCTTTGGCGCTGGTGACCTTGATCTGCGTCCCCTTTCTGGCGATCTTTACCTCTCAGGTGGCGATCCGTATTCGCCCGCTCTGGCTGGCTGTCCAGAATGAGAATGGCGAACTCAGCACCATTATGCAGGAGAGCCTGAGTGGTGTGCGCGTGGTCAAGTCCTTCGCGCGCGAAGAGTTCGAAATGGAGAAGTTCGATAAGCAGAATCAGCATCTGCGTGATTACAGCCTGAAGGCCATGCGCTTCATGGCCTGGAACCAGCCTCTGCTGGTGTTTGTGCTGAACGTCGTGACTGTGCTGGTGCTCTGGGTCGGTGGTATCGCGGTTATTCAGCATCACCTGAGCCTGGGCACGATGGTCGCGGTGACGCAGTACGCGCTCTTGCTGGCGACGCCCGTGCGTACCTTTGGCTTTATGGTGAACTGGTTTATGCGCGGTCTCTCGGGCGGTGAGCGCATCTTCTCCGTGCTGGATACTAAGTCGACAGTAACCGATGCCCCCAATGCCAAGGAACTGAAGAATATCGAGGGCCATGTACGCTTTGATCACGTAGAATTCTCCTACGCCCGTGGCCGCCAGATTCTTCATGATGTGAATATTGATGCGCAGCCAGGTCAGGTTGTGGCCTTGCTAGGTGTGACGGGTAGCGGTAAGAGCACGCTGTTGCACCTGCTGCCGCGCTTCTATGATGTCACCAATGGCGCGATCACGGTTGATGGGTTGGATGTACGCGAGGTCACGCAGAGTTCACTGCGGCGCAATATTGGTCTGGTCTTGCAGGACGTCTTCCTCTTTAACGCGACGATTCGTGATAACATCGGTTATGGCGTAGAGCATGCCACCGAGGAGCAGATTATTGCGGCGGCCAAAGTGGCGCGTATCCATGAATTTATCCTGAGCTTGCCTGATGGCTATGAGACCTGGGTTGGTGAGCGTGGTGTCACCCTCTCGGGCGGCCAGAAGCAGCGTGTTGCTATTGCGCGTACCCTCTTGCTGAATCCGCGCATCCTGGTCCTGGATGACTCGACCTCCAGCGTGGATATGGAGACGGAATACTTGATCCAGCAGGCGCTGGAAGCGGTCATGAAGGGGCGCACCTCCTTTGTGGTGGCCTCGCGCCTGCGTACCGTCAAAAATGCCGACCAGATCCTGGTGATCGAGGACGGGCATATCGTCGAGCACGGCACGCACGATACCCTGGTGACGCAGGATGGCCCCTATGCTCACCTGTACGATCTACAGCTCCGTGAGCAGGAGGAGTTCGAAGCTCGCCTGCTCGCGCAGCAGGTGGACGAGGACCTGCGCAAGAGCTCTAAAGAGAAGAAAGAGGCGAGCGAGGAGCAGCAGCAGCGTCCTCGCCTGGATGCCGAGAATGTTGAGAAAAGGGAGGCGATGCGGTGATTTTGCGCAAGAGTAAACCCAAGTCCGACTTGTATGATAAGCTCTCAGCTCGCCGTACCTGGAGCGAGAATAGCCTGGCGGGCTCAGATGAAGATATAGAAGGCAAGTTTGATTGGAAGCTGATTGGTCGCTTTGGTCCCTATGTTGGTAAATACAAGACCGCGACCATTCTGAGCTGTGTCCTGGTGCTGCTGTATACCGCCTTCAACCTGGCGAACCCCTACCTTATTGGTGTAGCAATTGATAGCTATATCAGTCATGGCGACCTGGTTGGCCTGGCCTGGATTAGCGGAATCCTTTTGCTCGTAAATGTGGGGATGTGGCAGTCGCAGTACTGGCAGATCTGGAGCATGTCCTGGGCGGGCCAGCGCATCCTGTATAAAATCAGTGCCGACATGTTCGCGCACTTGCAGAGGCTCTCGCTGAGCTTCTATGACCACACGCAGATTGGGCGTGTCATGTCGCGTCTGCAAAGCGACATCGATGTCATGGAATCCATGCTTAGCTCGGGCCTGCTCTCCATGCTGGGTTCGCTGGTGGCCCTGGTGGGGATTATCGGAACCATGCTGGCGCTGAGCGTGCGTCTGGCCCTGCTGACCTTTACCGTTCTGCCAATCATGGTCATCATTGCCATTTTCTGGCAGCGTTACGCGCAGCGTTCCTTCCGTCGCACGCGTGCCGCCATCTCGCTGGTAAACGCGACCTTGCAGGAGAACATCTCCGGCATGCGCGTTATCCAGAGTCTGGCGCGTGAGGATCGCAACCGCAGCGAGTTCGACGAGTTGAATCGTTACAACCTGGATACGAACCTGGAGTCGAGCCGGGTGGCCGCGCTTGTCCTGCCACTAGTTGAGGTCGTAGCGGCGGTGGCTACGGCCCTGGCGGTGGTCTATGGCGGCTGGCTGGTCGCGCATGGTGATTTACAGGTTGGCGTACTGGTCGCCTTCACGCTCTACATCAACCGTTTCTTCGATCCCATTCGCGACCTGAGTATGTTGTATACCCAGTTGCAGCGCTCGGGCGTTGCTGCTGAGCGTATCTTCCAGATTCTGGATGTACCAATTTCCATTCAGGATCGTGAAAATGCCTATGATATGCCAGAGGTCGTGGGCAACGTCGAGTTCAAGAACGTGGTCTTTGGCTACAAAAAAGAGCATCCCGTGCTGCGTGGGCTGAATCTCACGGCCCAGGCAGGCCAGACCATTGCCATTGTGGGACCAACAGGCGCGGGTAAGAGCACAATCATCAGTCTCTTGCCTCGCTTCTATGAGGTATTGGATGGCGCCTTGCTCATTGACGGGCACGATATTCGCGAGGTGAAGCAGCAGACCTTGCGCAGGCAGATCGGCATCGTGTTGCAGGAACCCTTCCTCTTCACGGGTACCATTCGCGAGAACATTCGCTATGGACGCCTGGACGCCAGCGACGCCGAGGTGGAGGAGGCCGCGAAGGTTGTGGGGGTACATGATCTGATCATTGGCATGCCCGATGGCTATGATACCGTCATTCGCGAGCGTGGGCGCAACCTGAGCGTGGGCCAGCGCCAGTTGATCTCCTTCGCGCGCGCCTTGCTGGCCGATCCTCGTATTCTGGTGCTCGACGAGGCCACAGCCAGTATTGATACCTTCACAGAGGTATTGGTGCAGGAGGGTTTGCGCCGCCTGCTGTATGGACGTACCGCCTTCGTCATCGCGCACCGCCTCTCGACCATCAAGAACGCGGACAAGATCATTGTCTTGCAGAAGGGCGAGATCATGGAGCAGGGTACGCACGATGAGCTGTTGAAGGCCGATGGCGCCTATGCCTCGCTCTACGCGATGGGCTTCCGTCACACGGATGTGAAGGAGACGCTGCCCGAAGCCGTCTAAACGCTGTATCACACCAAAACAGGCCCGCGAAACACGACATGCTGTTTCGCGGGCCTGTTTGTTGCGGGAACAATGCTTGTGATGGATGGGGGTGGACTTGTCGTATAAAAGGTGAGAGCTTTCAGTATGGTAAGATGAAAAGCAAACGTTGCGGCAATTTCCTATGAACCGCCGAGGATTGAAAAGTAGAGCAAGACGACAAGCGAAAAATTTTAGTGTACACTGGAGGGTGAGTAGATCGCCCTCCAATTTTTTTGTGTCGCTTGCTGTAGGTGTTCTTCGCTGAAAGGAGAGAAGTGAAATGTGTAGCCAGTACCAATCTGGTCCACTTCCCGCTGGTCAAACCGGGCCATTGCCCGTAGTCAGAGCGATCAAAGCGCCGCTCTTGCCTCGGCGGATGGAGACGCATGCGTTGCCGACGCCGTATGTGGAAGATCATGGGCACTATAGCACGTTCGTCCTTGCGCGTGAGGAGTTGAGCGGGCAGGTCGCGTCCCATGTCCATATCGAGCAGGTATTGCTCAAGCGGGTAAAGCTGAACGAGAGCCAGTTCGACCTTGCGCGCCTGGAGGATTGCCGCTTGGAGGCGTGTGAAATGGCGAGCGCCTGCTGGCCGCAGGTCAATATGGACCGGGTCGAGTTTCGCTCATGCCTTCTGACTGGCTTGCAGGCCAACGAATCGCGCTTCCAGGACGTGGTATTTCAGGGCTGTACCTTGAACCTGGCGCAGTTCCGTTTTAGTAAGTTTCGCTCGGTCCGCTTTGAAGAGTGTGATCTTAGCGACGTGGACTTTCAGGCCTCGGACTTGGCAGGTGCTGTATTCGAGCGCTGCCGCCTCAACCATGTGCAGTTTTCGGGTACCAGGCTCAAGGGTGTGAACCTGGCAGGCTGTGAGATCGAGGGCGTACATATTGGACCAACCGAGTTGCAAGGTCTGGTCATAGATCCCGTGCAGGCGGTGGCGCTGATTCAAGCGTTAGGGGTCGTCATTGAGTGGCCATATGCTCAACCGCAGACAGATGAATTGTCATGATGGCAGAGGTGCATAGTGTGGCTCTAGCTTGTAAGCGTTTGTGCGTCTATTTGTTACTATACAAACGTATATAGGCTAGAGTCTTGAGAGTATGTCTTCTCGTAACCCGCTTGTAGAGCGTTCTTAGTGCCCAAATCTGACCAGTGCAAGGAATCTACCCGCCTTTGCACATACCAGTTGCCAGCACCAACGTGACAAGGAATTCCAGCTTATGGCCCTCGACAAACTTGAGCAATGCCTGTGTTTGCTTACAGGTCGGTAAAATGATTCTTATGTCGTAATTGTCTACTTCGTTTTCTTTGCTCTAAATTTTTTGCGACACTAGCATCTGACTCTATATTATGTTCTTTTCCAACTTCGCCAGGCAGGTTTGATTGCGTCCGAGACGCTTGGCCTCATACATGGCTTGATCGGCGCAAATCAGCAACTGTTCCCGCTCAGTGGCCATCTGTGGATAGGTTGCCACTCCTAGCGAACAGGACACGTGGAGATCTTTTTGATCCGCAAATACCTGCTCTGAGACCCGCATCCGTATTCGTTCAGCTGCTATGAATGCTTCAGTGGGACCTTGTCCTGGCAAAATAGCAACAAACTCCTCACCTCCCCACCGCCCCAGGCAATCTTTTGAGCGCAGAAGTGACGCTGCCAACCTGGCAACTTGGCACAGGACCAGATCTCCCAAAGCGTGCCCATACTGGTCGTTGACAGCTTTGAATTGGTCGATATCCATGAACAGGACGGAGCACGGCGCCTGCTGGGCCTTTGCGAGCTCCAACTCCTCGTCAAGCGTGTTCACTAGCCTTCGATAGTTGGGCACACCGGTCAGGGGATCAGAAGCCGCCAGCCTGTCTAACTGTGCATTCTTCTCTCGGAGATCTCGCTTCAAGCTGTACAATTCATGTGTTACTAGCAACTGCCGTAGAACAAGCAAGGTCAGAATACCGGTTCCACCAAACTCAACGACCTGTAACCTTGCGGGGGTGTACACATTGGCAGGCTGGATCGCGAGAGACACCAGCAGCAGTGCAAAGATCAGCACCAGGATAGACACCAGCCAGATTTTCCAATGGGCAAATGCCCATGTTTCCTCTAAAAGCACTGTGGGACCACGTTCCGCAGGCGTGCCCTGAACCAGCACGCGCCGCATCCTTTGGGCTGCCACAGCGATCAGGGTGAGACTTCCAAGCAGGCCAGGGGTTGGTCCGGTTGTGAGGATCGCCTCTGCCGAATGCAAGAGCGTGTAGTAGACCACATGACCGACCAGGAAAATGACCATGGCCAGCGTGAGCAGAGCGATGACCTGTCGGATACCCACATGGACCGTTTGGAAGGCGACGAACAGCAAGCAAAAGAGCGACACCAGGTTGGCAGTGACGAAGAGACTCCCCAAGGTCTTTTCCAGGAGTGTTAGCCTGGTAGTGACAAGCATGGGAACTGCGAACACATAGACATAGAGGGTCACGACCGTCGCCAGGATGATCAAGCTATCAAGCAGGATCCGCAGGCGCGAGAGCCGGGAGAGGTTTGGCGAGGGCAGAAGCAGAACCGCCGCAATGAAGAACGGATACACTCCCAATTCGAGCACATGAAAGAGGGTAGGATAGGTCGATGCCCGCTGGGTCCACATGGTCTCGGACACCCAGCCAAGGAGTGCAAGCGCAGCCCACAATGTACTCATGCCCAACAGAAATGGGATGAAATGCTGTCCGGTCCGCGTGCCAGTCCCAGGGGGACCAACCATACGAAGCCGCTCCCATGAGCCGCGAAAACACACCAGCGCCAGGAACAGTGCGTACAAGATGCTTAAAGCGTCAAGGAGTTGGCCACCAAACGTCAGGCTGAACGGTCTGAGAAAAGAGAAAGCCCCCAAGACAAGGCTTCCCAGAAGGAGCCCCACAAACACACGCGGGGGGATGGATGTGGTAGGAGTAGGTGTCTCACTATCATGGGAGGCAGCCATAGTCATGGCCGCAGTGCTAAAAAAGCGGCGGCGATAAAGGCTGATTTTGACAAATACCGGGAGAAGGAACTTGGCCACAAGCAGCGGATCAGGAGACGAGCGTGGGATAGGCTCGGACGTGTTGCTGTGGTGTCCATGGTTCTCGTGGTCCATGATTGTTCTTCCTTTCCTGCATCTCCTTTGCTTTAGAATTTTCGTATCATTTCTCGGCTGTCATTGCTCCCTGAAAATATCTCTACCGGCCCATGATTTGCCCCTCTTCTTTGCAATATACTCCAATGGTCAGAACGTTATCCGCCAGCGGACACACTGGCGATATATGATGAATAAGGTTGTGTTGCAATGAACTTTTTTCAACCTCTAATTTTTGGCGGAACCTGTTGATATTCCTTACGAGCAAGCAGTCTTCTTGCTCGTAAGGCCTAGCATAGCCCCGAACCAACCCATGAGAGTACCGCAGGCCATGTCGAAGGCAATGAACAAGAGGTTATTGACGAGTATTGTCCTGACAACCCACCACGTCGTATTGCCCACAAGTTGAGGGAAAGTGCCCTGGCCGTGAGGGATGCCCGATGCCACGAGCATGAGCAATGAGGCAAACGAAATGGCAATAATCGCAATAATGATATAGATAGCCAACCCGCTGAAGAGGCCAGCCTTTAGCCCTGTTAGCAGGCCGGTACGAATGCTTCCTGTTTTCCTGGTTATGAGCCACCCCGCGAAGGCATAAAAGGGGAGGTTAACGAAACTCAGGATGAGGGTATCCGTGAGAGCAACGACATCATTGGTCTTAAAAGTGAGTGACATATCTGAATGGTAGCTGAACATAGCCTTTTGTGGTATTATCACGAAGAGGATAACTCTCAGCACAAAGATGATAAGGGCCGTGAGGAGAGCGTATTTAAGGGCTGACACTGGTCTGGGGCTGGTAACGACTGTCTTTGCATCATGCATGAAGATTCTCCCACATATTCACTTTGTGTAAGGCGCAAAGTAAGTGTTGCTGTCGAGGACGGCACGCAACTGGTTTCATTTCGCGCATCAGGCGGGCAAACCTCTTACCCTCCTTGAGGAACAGTATATCCAAAGCTTTTACTCTTCCGCAAAAGCGTGGCAAGGTCAAGGGCGCCTGGGGTCGTCTTCGCACTTGAGGCGCAGAGTATGCAAGTAGACGCGAATATAATCTACTTCCTCGTTATACCCTGTGCCTCAGATAGTGTGGAATAATAATTGATGGAGAGTACCCGAGCAGTCAAAAACTGAGCGGGTTCGACAATCACTCTTTTGCCTTGAACCCGCTTCAGCTCAATCCAGCTGAGCAGAGGCTTTTGCTGGCAATCAGCACGGGACAATGCGTACACTATGTTTGCCAGTTCGCCTCTCTTGCTGCATAGTCTGAATCTGCTGGAGAAGCTAAATCCGGGCCTTCTTCTCTGCATATTGCAGGCGCTCACCAGGGTTGGCGTGTTTCCCCGATCAACGCTTAGGCGGAGAACTGTTCAATTTGCTGATATTCAGCCTCGCTCAGATGGAAATCGGCAGCGAAGGCCAGTTCATTGGCTTGATATGGGTGGCGCACGCCAACAATGGCCGCCGTCACTGCTGGGTTATGTAGCGCCCAAGCAATAGCGATCGTTCCCGCTGTGACGTTGCGTGCCTTTCCAATTGATGTGAGGAGATCGGCGAGCGCCAAATTACGCGTCAAGCGCGGCTCCTGAAACTCCTGACCCTGTTTGCGCCAATCACCATCTGGCAGCTGTGCAATGCGCTCACGGGTCATGTGCCCAGACAAGAGGCCCGATGCCATAGGGGAATAGACGATCGTACCAATCGTGTTTTGCTGGCAATAGGGCAGAATTTCGTGCTCCGCCTGGCGATGAATTAATGAGTACGGTGGCTGTAATGTTTCAATTGGCGCTATCTTCTCCGCGCGCTGCAGTTGTGCTACGTTGAAGTTTGATACGCCTATATGGCGTACTTTCCCTTCCTGTTTGAGTTCGGCAAGCGTATTCCACCCTTCTTCAATCTCTGGATCGGGATTGGGCCAGTGTATCTGGTACAAATCAATGGTCTCGATATTGAGTCGTCTCAAACTCTCCTCAACTTCATGACGGATCGAACTAGCTTTCAGGCTGCTCCTTACCTGCATCTCCTCATCCCAGATCAGTGAGCATTTCGTGAAGATATAAGGTTGTTTGCGCCCTTTAATAGCTCTTCCCACCACTTTCTCGGATCCTCCCAACCCATAAATAGCAGCTGTATCAATCCAGTTGATACCCAGGTCTAGAGCTCGTTGTATCGTTGCTATAGACTCCTGGTCGTCCTGAGGACCCCATTGATTTCCACCAAGTGCCCATGTTCCCAGCCCGATGGCTGTAATCTGCATATCTGTTCTGCCAAACTGATGTGTTTGCATGGTGAGTGATCTCCTCATTTTTTCATTAGTAGTGGCTATTCAGTGCCTGTTTGCCGAAGGCTTCTCAGCACTAATGGCGCTTTACATGGAACAGGGATGTAACGTATTCCATCTCCACCTCAATCTTGCCACTTGCACAATGACGAACGAGGTTGAGACGAAAAGCGACCTTTCGTGCCACATCCAAGAAACCCTGGTAAACAAGAGAGTGGTGTTTATTTTGTGTATTGGTTGGTATAGGCGTCCGAGACATTCTGGATGGGACCTATCATCTTCTGTGCAACCATGAATTGCTCCATCGCTTGCCAGGCTGCCTCATCATTGATACCAAGCGTTCCATTCCCTTGCCAAATAGGAATGGTTGCCTTCAATATCTCCAGCGTCTGTTGAGTATTGGTCATGCCGGGAATATAAGGCTTACTCAGCGTGATCGCATCCTCAGGATGATCGACCACATACTGTAGCCCCTTTAATGTGGCCAGCACAAACTCATGGACTACCTGTGGTTGTTCCTGAAGTGTTGTTTCAGGGACAATAATTCCTTCTGAGACGAGTGGTTGATAATCCGAGACAGCGAATGTGCGAACCTGTACGTTGCGCCTGGCGAGCTGTAGTGGTTCGTTATTGGAGTAGCCTATAATCGCATCCACACGATGAGCCAGCAAGGCCGCAACCTGTGTAAAACCTATGGATTGAAGCTTGATATCAGAAAGCGAGAGATGTTCCTTGTAGAGGAATGCTAGCAGCGCAGTATAGCTTGAACCATAGGGGCCGGGTATGCCGACAGAGTGTCCCTTTAAATCAGCTGGAGACTTAATTGGTGAGTCGGCAGGAACAATTAAGCTGATGGGGTACTTCTGGAAAATTGTTGCGACATTTTTTGCCTGTATATGCTCATTGCGGGCGGTAAGCAATTCATCGCCGCCAGCCATGACGAATGTATTTTTTCCGGCCACCATCGAACCGACGAGATCTGGAACGATACCATGATGAAAGGTAACATTTAGACCTGACTCACTATAATACCCCTTTGATTGAGCAACATAAAAGGGTGCGAACTGGATGTCTGGTATATACCCTAGACCAATAGAAACCTGTTGTACTCTATTTGAAGAGGCCGTTGTCGTGGTTGTACTTCCTCCGCAACCACTCGCTAACAGGCTGATGGACAACAACCACAAGCCGAATACCAGAAGGGAAAACGAACGAGGACGTCGGAACATTAATTACCTACTCCATATGTGAAATATAATATAAGCGAATTTAGCCATGACCAATTCAGCCACCTGGATGATAAGGCGAACGATCAGAGTTATAAACAGAAACACAATTTGATATTATTCCCCTGGGCGCTAAACATACTGCTCCATCCAACTAAATCGATGGATTTTTAATACGCATTGCCGCTCAGATATTCTCCTTATACCAAAATGGCGGATGAGCCTGAATTGAGCTCAATACAGGTGCGTCCGTTTGCTACTGTACAAACGTATATAAGCTAGAGCCTTTATATATAACACAATAGTATGCTTGCTGAGCGCTTTAGTCCACGCAAGCATGGACCCTGCATGTATATATAGCAATAGTATGCTTGCCTGAGCGTTTTAGTCCATGCAAGCATGGACCCTTTATGAGTCTTTGTACTCAGGGGTGAATGTTGGGTGGAGTAGACGACAGGAGATAAGGAATATGCGCAAAGTATGGATTCATCTGCTTGGTGCCTGCATGATTGCAGCACTTTTGCTTACAGCATGTAACTCATCTAGCTATGGTGGTTCAGATGTTCCGGGTGTGACCTCAAGTCCTGATAGTACAGGTTCAAACTCAGGCTCGAGCAGCGGCGGTGCGCCGAACTGGGGCGTGCAAAGCAAGACCTCTGGCTGCCAGGTCCAGGGGCCGCTTCAGGATAAAGCCTGTTCGCCAGGCGCCATCTTTCCCAACGTGACAAAGACGGATATCTGTCGCTCGGGCTATGCCTCCTCGGTGCGCAACGTGCCAACAAGCGAGAAGAATCAGGTCTACCAGGAGTATGGCATTACGCATCACTCGACGGGCGAGTATGAGGTCGACCACCTGGTAAGCCTGGAGCTGGGTGGCTCTAATGACATCTCCAATCTCTGGCCCGAGGCTGCCAGCCCTAAGCCGGGCTTCCATGAGAAAGACAAGGTTGAGAACTACCTGCACGATCAGGTGTGCTCCGGCGCGATCAGCCTGAAAGACGCCCAGATTGAGATCGCGACCAACTGGCTCGACGTCTATAACAAAATGGGCGGCAATTAATGAGCCTGCCTGCTGGGAATATAACATAAGGTCCATGTCTAGGCATGGACCTTATGTTATATTTATAGGATCCATGCAGACATGGACTTTTAACACCCAGGTAAGCGGATAGCTAGAAAAAGGAGCAAAATTATGGAGCAAGCACGACCCAATATTTTGCAGCCTAATATTTTGTATATTCATTCGCATGATACAGGTCGCTATATTCAACCGTATGGGCATGCTCTGCTCACGCCACACCTGCAACGCCTGGCGGAGCAGGGGGTGCTGTTTCGCCAGGCCTTCTCTGCCTCTTCTACCTGCTCTCCCAGTCGCGCCGCTCTGCTTACCGGGCAGAGTCCTCATTCGGCGGGTATGCTAGGCCTGGCTCATCGCGGCTTCTCACTCTATGATTATCAACAACACCTGGCGAACGCTTTGCGCGCGGCGGGCTACTCCTCGCTGTTGCTTGGTATGCAGCATGAGGCGCGCGATCCTACTCTGCTTGGCTATGATGAGATAGTAGAGGTCGCCAGTGCAGATACGAAAGATGTTGTTCCCAGAGCGGTTCAACTCTTGAAGAGTGGCCTGCCTCAACCCTGTTTTCTTTCCATTGGTTTTTCGGAGACGCATCGCCCCTTTCACGAGCCGCTCTCTACCCAGGATGAAAAGTATATCTTGCCACCCGTGCCACTGCCTGATACGCCTGAAGTCAGGCGCGACATGGCGGCCTTTAAGGCCAGTGTGCAAAAGCTTGATGAAGCCATTGGCGCGGTCTTGGCGGCGTTGGAGGAGAGTGGTCTGGCGGAGCATACGCTGGTAATCTGTACTACCGATCACGGCCTCGCTTTTCCCAGGATGAAGTGTAACCTGACTGATCATGGTATCGGGGTGATGCTCTTGATGCGCGGCCCAGGTGGATTTCGTGGCGGGAAGGTCTGTGATGCCCTGGTCTCGCATATCGATATCTATCCAACGCTCTGCGAGTTGCTACATGTGCCCAGGCCTGAGTGGGTGCAGGGGTGCTCCCTCTTGCCCTTGATACGCGAGGAGCGTGAGCAGATTAACGAGGCCATCTTCGCCGAGGTGAACTATCACGCCGCCTACGAGCCACAGCGGGCCGTACGTACGCAGCGTTGGAAGTATATCCGCTACTTCGATACGCACCATCGCAGGCCAATCCTGGCCAATTGCGATGATGGTCCCACCAAGGATCTCCTGATGCGTTCTGGCTGGGGGGAGGCGACCAGGCGCGATGAAGAGCTCTATGACCTGCTCTTTGACCCAAATGAAGCCTGTAACCGCATCGATGACCCTGAGTTATCCACAATTGCCGATGCCATGCGCCAGCGTTTAATGCAATGGATGCAGGCCACACACGATCCCTTACTGCATGGAGCTATCCCTTTGCCCACAGGCGCACTAGCCAACAGTCCTGACCAAACCTCACCCGAGGAGCCTGCACAGCTTATTGAATAGACAAAAACGTGAATTCAACTCCTGACTTTATCAGGTATCTGAATTTTCAGCCTCAAGAGCATGCTCATCAGGCACTACGCGCCCTCCATAAAGGGTTATAGGGTGTGGTGGAAAAATGCCTCAGGCATTTTTCCACCACACCCTATAACCCTGCGAGCCACGTAGTGGCGAGAAGTCTTCAGCAGTAACAGACAGAGAGAAGGAGCAGCCTCGCGAGGCTGCTCCTTCTCTCTGTCTATTTTTTCTCGTGGATTGACGAGGCGCTATTAGTAGCGGCGAGCCGTACCACGGGAGACGAGGCGCAAGAGAGCGATTAACACACAAGCGCCAATGAAGGCGATGATAATCGTGCCGATGAAACCGCTCGAACCCATACCCACCAGGCTGGCCAGGAAGCCACCGATGAAGGCGCCAATCAGACCGACGACGATGTCACCGACGATACCGTAGCCGCCACCACGCATCACTACGCTGGCCAGGAAACCGGCGATCAAGCCGACGAGCAGCCACCATACAATGCTGGTAAGGTCAAGGGCCGCAAGTACGAGAGTAGCCTGTGTAAACATAACTCTAGATCCTCCATTTCCTTGCTCTGAAAAAGTGACTTAATTGATACCTTTTATGAAAAACCATTGCTGTATCATTTACATTTACTAGTACGGGCTAGCGATAGAAAAAGTTTCAGCATCATAACCGATTATAGAGGAATTTATTATACTCTAAAGCGGCGTTAAGCTTTTTAAGAAATAAATTATAAACACAATTTATGAGGTGGCTAGCTTCGCCAGTGCCCCATAAATTGTGTTTATAATTTATTTCTACCTTCTAGCGTGTAAGTTGTTCGCGTTGCAGGTGGGTGTAGAAGGTATATTTGTGGCCACAGTACATGGAGGTTGCGTACTCAAGAGGCTGCTTGCGCTCGGTATAGGTGGTGCGGCGTGTGTAGAGGACGGGGCTACCCACGGCGATTTTTAAGACTTTGGCCTCCTCTGGCCCCACCAGGCCCGCCTCAAGCTCTTGATCGGCCTCCATGGGGGGCTGACCATATTTTGTTTCTAGCAAGTAGTAGAGCGAGTGCTGATTGAGGTCCTCTTCAAGCAGCCGTTCGCAGCCCATAAAGTGAATAAATGAGGTCTCCAGGGCCAGTGGATCGCCATCAGCCAGGCGCAGACGGTGCAGGCGAAAGACCTTGTCGCCTAGTTTAATATGCAGGCGTTCAGCCACTGTTTCGTCAACAGGCCACATCTTCGCCGAGAGGACGTGAGCGCTGGGACGTTGTCCGCGCGCGTGCATGTCCTCGCTAAAGCCGGTTAGCTGCGTCAGGTGCTGCGTAATGCGGTGGTGGCTCACAAAGGTGCCGCGCCCCTGCTCACGGTAAAAGAGTCCTTCATTGACCAATTCAGTGATGGCCTGGCGCGCTGTCATGCGACTGATACCGTATTGTTCGCTTAGTTCGCGTTCCGAGGGAATGAGGTTCCCTGGCTGCCACTCACCGTTGCGGATCTTTTCGCGCATAATCTCTTTTAACTGATAATAGCGCGGTAAAGGACTATTTCTAGAAATAATACTCATGCAAACATCTTCCCAATGTAAGAACACCACTGTTAAGGTGTGGTTTGGAGCGTTACGATTGGGAGGGCACAATAGAACGTTGACCCTTTGCCCTCCTTGCTTTCAACCCAGATGCGCCCACCGTGCCTGGAAATTACCTCTTTGACCAGGTAGAGGCCAATACCGAAGCCGCTCTGGCTCTGATCAACGTTGCGCGCTCGATAGAAGCGCTTGAAGATCAGCGGGATTTCATCGTTGGCGATGCCAATGCCCTGGTCCCTAACCCAGAAAACAACTTCCTGATCTCCCTCTTGCTCTCTATTGTAACGCAAACCAACCTCAATTTCACTGCCTGGCGCGCTATATTTTATCGCGTTGCCAATAAGATTATTGAGCGCCTGGATTAAACGCTCTTCATCCACCAGGGCCAGCAGGCGGTCGCTGGCCCTGAGACCACGCAGTATGAAGTGAAGCTGGTGCTGGCGAGCTGCTACCTGCTGACCCTGAAACACATTGGTGATAATGGGTAGCAGGTCATATGCCTGGCGTTGAAGGGTGAAGCGAGATTGCTCAATCCGCGAGATATCGAGCATCTCTTCGATCAAGTGGGTAAGATGTTGGCTCTGTTCCGAGATGCTGCTCAAGGCATATTTCGTTGTGCCATCAAAGATGGGCTCTTGTTGGGCCTTCATCTGGAGGATCTCCGCAAAGCCCTGAATGACCGTGATTGGTGTGCGTAGCTCATGATTGGCGATAGAGAAGAACTCATTTTTATGCTGTTCGAAGGTCTTCTGGGTTGTGACGTCCTGCAGGACGACGACCGCGCCCTTCATAATACCATCTTCTGTGTAGAAGGGCGCGCAGGAAGCAAGTGTAATCAGACGACTTCCTCCTGCATGCACAACGATAGCCTCTTTGCCTTTAATGGTTTCGCCACAGAGTGCCCGCACCACGATAACCGTCCAGGGCGTGAGCATTTGCCCACCCACGCGCATATCCTCGTTCTTCATTTGCCGTCGATAATGGTGCAATGGCTGATTAATAACATCCTGTGACTCTAAACCGAGGATGTTAGCGGCGGCCTCATTCGCGTAACTGATGGTCGCGTTGGCTGCCTCAACAATCAGGATGCCTTCAGGGAGCTGATCCAAAACGGCCTGGAGATAGGATTGTTCGCGTTCTACAGAGGTATGGATGCGCGCATGTGCCATAGCCGAGGCGATATACGCGCTGCATCCGCGTAAGATGCGGATCTCAGGTCCGGCGGGATCGATGGGGGTCTGGAAGAGTACACAGAGCGCCCCCTCAAAGCGATTGCTATGCCAGAGGGGCAGGTAGGCATAGCCCAGTATCCCGGCGGTCACGAATGGGTTTCTGGCGGGCACACGCTCCTGAGCGGCGGCCAGTTGGAGATCAGTAATGAGTACAGGTTCGCGCTGCTGGAGAATTGAGGAAGTAAGGGGGAGATCCTGGCTCTCGAAGGGCAGGTAGTCAACGTCTAGCAGGTGATGCTTGGCCTGGGCGTCTTGGTGCGAGGACAGACAACGTAGCGCGCGGTGCGTGGTGTCGCTGACAAAGAGGCTGGCCTTGAGGGGACGGATATGATGTGCAATCGCATGAATAGCCGTCTGAGCCACGGTTTCGATTTCGAGGGAGTTGCGCAGGCTGCGCGCAATGTGTTCGATGACTGCCACCGCCTGGTGCTCTATTTCGGCTAAATCGCTCTTTGTGCTGAGAGTCGCATCAGCTTTCTGGCGTGCCAGGACTTGCTCAGTTACTTCCGTAATGCTCTGAATAATGTGCGTGATATTCTGCTGATCATCAAAGACCGGTTGGAGAGTCCAACTCCAATAAGAAACGCCTTCGCCGCTGTGGAAACAAAACTCAGGGTTCTGATAGGCCTGGCCGCTGGCTTTGACCTGCTGAAAGATGGCGAGAAGCTGCGCGCTCTGGGGATGATATACCCAATCGGTAACAGTCTGATCGGGCCGGAGCTTATGCTCCGGTTGAGTCGCAAAGTGGGTATCAAAAAAGCCCAGGAAGCGCGAATTGGCCTCAAGCAAACGAAAATCGGCGGCATCATAAATAGCCATACCTACTGGAGTATGCTCTAACATTGTCTCCGCATAGTGATATGGTCTGGTATTAATAAGGGAACTCATAAGCGCACCTGCTTAAAATTGCTGCGGCAACTGCTCAGGACTTCTCGCCACTACGTGGCTCGCAGGGTTATGGGATGTGGAAAAAAAGCCGAAGGCCTTTTTTCCACATCCCATAACCCTGCGCAGCGTCGCAGACGCTGCAATGTCTCTTGGAGAGAGGATCTGAGTAGCTACTTTCTGCGTTCTACTTCAGGACTTTTTTTAAACATATATGTATAACGGATGAGAGGCAACTGAATACACAATTGTTGTAATCTAAACCGTAATTAGGACATGTGTCAAGAGGTTAAGCTATATTGCGGTACTAAAGTCAGCATATTATAATTGTTTTGGAGAGAGGTTATTTTTGATACTTTAAGGAAGTAGGACTCTATGTCGGAGCAATGGGAAGCTATTAAAGCGAAGAGAGAAGAACAGGTTGGTGAGAGCACATATTTTATAGATGCCGATAATTTCGGCGAGGTCGCGCGCCTGTGTAAACAGCATCGCCTGTTGGCGAATGGCATGGGAGGTGCCCTGCCAGAGATAAGCGACTTTTCCTATATTCAAGATGTGCTTGATATTGCGTGTGGTGCCGGAGGATGGGTCGTTGATATCGCGCTTGAGCACCCGACTGTCCAGGTGACGGGCGTTGATATCAACCCGGGAATGCTCGAATATGCGCGCTCACAGGCTCAGGAAGAGGATGTACAGAATTTGCACTTGCACCTCATGGACGCAACCGGGCCTTTGGATTTTTCCGACAATACATTCGACCTTGTCAATGCGAGGCTGCTCTCTAGTTTTATGCCAACGAGCAAATGGCCCACCTTTTTGCGGGAATGTGCGCGTATCACGCGACCGGGCGGAGCTATTCGCGTCGTAGAAGCGGAGGCGCCGCTCACCAATAGTGCCGCCTGTGAACAGTTGAACGCGTTGATTGCCCAGAGCATGAAGGTTGGGGGACTTGGTTTCTCACCTGATGGGCGCCACGTTGGTCTGATACCAGTGATGAAGCGCCTGTTGCAGGACGCAGGTTGTCACAATGTGCGCCTCTTTAGCTATGCCATTGATTGTTCGGCAAGCAGCCTTGAGCGTGTGAGAGCCTATCAGAATGGGCAGACGGTCTATAAACTGGTACAGCCATACCTGCTCCAGTTGGGACTGGCGACGCAGCAAGAGCTAGACCGCCTCTATCACCTGGCGCTGGAAGACATGAATTCGCCGGACTTCTGCGCCCTCTGGACCTTCGTGACCGTGCTTGGTGAAGTTCCCGATCCAAATAAGGCTTGATCTAAGGGAGAAAGGGGTAGCCTTCTCTCCCTAAATCATGCACGAGGTCGTTGATCGATGACACGCCGGGCCTTTAGTTCAAAGCGCGGCAGCGTCTGCGGCTCAACGGCCTCTATAGGGATGCGCAGGCTGAAAGCAAGCCGTAGGTTCTCCTGAAGGCGAGGAACAAGCTCTATGGGGCACTCGACTTTGAGGGTAATTTCATCCATCCTGCCATCACGAGTAACGAGCACCTGGTACTCCGCAATCTCAGAGAAGCGATGCAGTACATCTGCCAGGGCCGAGGGATATAGATTGACCCCGCGTACGATAAGCATATCATCCACGCGTCCGAGAATGCCTCCCTTCAGCAGGAGAGCGCCTCGTCCACAGGCGCAGGCATAGCCTCCATGCTCAACCAGGTCGCCCGTGCGATAGCGCAAGGCGGGACTGCCCCAGCGCCCCAGGTTGGTCAGTACCAGCTCGCCCTTCTCGCCCTCCGCGACTGCTTGCCCAGAATGGGGCTGAAGGATCTCGGCGATAAACTCCTCTTCATTGACATGAATGCCGGTATGGGCGCTACAGGTGAAGCCATAGGCTCCCATTTCCGTCATACCTGCATGATCAAAGATCTCCGCGCCCCAGGCCTCCTCAATCCGTTTGCGCGTTGCGGGAATTGAGGCCCCGGGCTCGCCTGCGTGAATGGTCAGGCGGATGCGGCTCTTATGTAAAGGAATATGCTGCTCGCGAGCGATCTCGGCCAGGTGCAGAGCATAGCTTGGTGTGCAAACCAGGACGGTTGCGCCCACATCCTGAAGGACCTGCAATCGCTGTAGCGAGGTCATGCCGCCGCCAGGCACAGTCAATGTGCCTATGCGTTTAGCCCCCTCATAAGCCGACCAGAAGCCAATAAAAGGGCCAAAGCCAAAGGCCAGAAAGAGAATGTCCTCCTTCGTTACGCCTGCCGCCCTATATACAGTCTCCCAGCACTTTGCCCACCAGTCCCAGCTCTCCTGTGTATCAAGAATCTTCAATGGGTGGCCTGTAGTACCTGAGGTCTGGTGCAGGCGTATATAGGCCGATGGCGCATAAGTCAGATTGCTCCCAAAGGGGGGATATTCCTCTTGATCGGCCACCAACTCACGTTTGACAGTAAAAGGAAGCCGCGCCAGGTCGGCTATAGATTGAATACCATCAATATTAAGCCCGGCGGAGGCGAACTTGCGCTCATAGAAGCGGTTATGAGTGGAGATACGGCGTAGCCCTTCCTGGAGCCGTTGTAGTTGATGAGCAGCGATCTGTGCTCTCATAGCACCTTCTAGGTCCATCATGGTCCCGTCATCCTCTCTGAACATATGTGTTCATGCGGATAATTTCTACTCTACGTATTGATCGTTATTCAGTGAGAAACTGGCTGAGGGCGCGCCGGATGTAGACGGGCGTGACCTGTTTGCGGTAGTTGATGGTAAGATCGGCATTATCGAGTGGCTTGGCGAGCCTGGTGGCCTCTTGGGCGACATGTTCAATGAGATTGACGCTGAGGCGCTGACCATGTAGGAGCGCTGCGGCTTTCTCTGCTACAATCGGATACGAGGCGACTGCACCAAGTACTATGCGCGCCTCTTGTATGGTGCCATCGTGCTCTTGACGCAGAGCGATGGCTACACCCAGTAGGGGAAAATCGAACGAACCACGACGCCGTAGCTTGAGGTAGGTACTCTTCCAGCCCTCAGCAGGTGGAAGATAGATCTCGCGCAATATCTCATCAGGCTCGTGGGTATAGGGATGCATGCCATCGTCGCAATAAAGTTCCTGGATTGGTAACATGCGCTCTCCACGTGCGCTAACGAGTCGCGCCTGGGCCTTCAGGCTGAGCAGTACAGGTGCGGTATCGGCGGAGGAGATGGCCCAGCAGCGTGGACTGCCCGGCGCGACCAGACAGATCTCACCATCTTTCTTCATGCAATAGCCAATGGAGTGACGCCAGAACTCGCTCTGATTGTAGTAGTTGCAGCGTGTATCAAGCAGGATATTGCCGCCAAGCGTACCCATAGCGCGTAATTGAGGCGTCGAGACCGAGCTAGCCGCGCTGGCCAGGGAAGAGTAAGCACTCTGGATGTCGGACCGCTCGGAGAGCCTGGCGAGTGTCACGCCCGCGCCAATGTGCATCCCACCCTCGGGCGAGCCTGTGATATGGCTTAGCTCAGGAAGATTGCCGATGCCAATGAGGACTTGCGGGGTAAACTGGCGGCGTTTCATATTTGGGAAGAGGTCGGTACCGCCCGCGACCAGCATGGCCTGCTCGCCCTCCTCACTGAGCATATGCGCGGCCTCAGCAAGTGTGGAGGGTGCCAGGTAACGAAATGGGGGAAGGCGAAGCATCAGATATCTCTTCCTTTCATCAACGTAGCGCGCTGATTGCTCTTATAGCCATAACGTGATGCAGGCTCAATAACTTTTGCCTGCTCGTCGGGTTGCCATTGAATGAGGCGAGTGGGCCAGGGACTGGGGGCGGTAACAGGTTGTATCCTGCGTGCCTGGACGCGTTGACCAGAGAGGGCCTTGAGGGCCTGGAGGATCTTATCGGGAGTGATGGGCGTCTCATCAATGCGGACGCCTATGGCGTCGTAAACGGCGTTGGCTATGGCTGGAATCACGGGATTGAGCGGCCCCTGCCCCGCCTCCTTGGCTCCGAAGGGCCCCTCCGGGTCGGCCTCTTCGATAAGAATCGTCTCGATCTCGGGCGTATCCAGGGTTGTAGGAAGCTTATAGTCGAGCAGTGAAGGGATCTTATGGCGACCCTTGCGGAAGATTTGCTGTTCCATCACGGCCTCGCCATAGCCCATATATGCCCCGCCCTCGACCTGACCCGCCACAAGCAGGGGATTGATAGCCTGCCCAACATCATGGGCCAGCCAGAGCTTCTCAACGGTCAGCTCGCCAGTCTCTATGTCGACCGCCACCTGGGCTGCACAAGCCGAGTAGGAGTAGGCTGGTGATGGGCCGACGCCCGCGCCCTTATAATTGCCGTGAATGCCCTCGGGGGTGCGTATGTTCCAGCCGCGACCAGCGCGCCAAACTTCGTCTCGGCAAGTTGGACTGCCAAAGTGAAGGGTAGTGAGCGACCAGGATCAGCCTCGTCGTAGAGAGTGTTTTCTGCTGCGAGCAGGCGTTCAACTGGAACAGCCAGGCGTGTGGCGGCGACCTCAAAAAGCTGCTGTTTGAGCTTACGAGCGGCGCTGATGGCGGCGTTGCCTGCCATGAAGGTCACACGACTGGAGTAGGAACCCAAATCAACGGGAGTAAGTGTGGTGTCAGCGGTCTCTACGTGGATATGCTCTGGTGTGATGCCTAGTTCCTCGGCGACGATATAGGCCAGAATCGATGTCGAGCCCTGCCCGATATCCGTTGAGCCGCAGTAGATGGTCACGCCGCCGCCACGGTCCAGGCGAATCTGCACTGCGGAGTGCGGCATATCGTTCCAGTAAATAGGTTTACCTGCTCCACATATGTAGGAGGCGGCGGCGATGCCCAGGCCCCGGCGAAATGGACTCACCACAGACGGTTGATTTGGAGTATTCTGGCGCCTCTCATACCAGTGGGAGCGCTCGGTGACAGCGTCCAGGCACTTGTCCAGGGCGCAACTGGTTACACGTAGCCCATTGATGGTACGGGTGTAGGGCTGGATCAGATTGTGTTTGCGCAAAGAGAGAGGATCTATGTTGAGGTCACACGCCAGCTTGTCCAGGTGTATCTCCAGGGCGTAGCGCGGCTGGGTCGTGCCATGTCCGCGCTTGGGACCACAGGGAGGCTTATTGGTAAAGATACGCATGCCCTCGAATTTATAGCATGGCAACTTGTAGGTGACAGTCTGGAGCACACCAGTATAATAGGTAGTCGCGATGCCATAGGAGCCATAAGCCCCTCCATCCAGGAAGGAGCGGAAGTGCATAGCTGTTAGCGTACCATCCTGCTTTACGCCCGTCTTAATCCACATCTTAACGGGATGGCGTCCCCGGTGCAGCAGGAAGACCTCCTCACGTGTGCAAGTAATCTTTACGGGTCGTCCAGTGCGTCGTGAGAGTTCGGCGGCACAGATCTCGTGTGAAAAAGGATCAGACTTGCCACCAAAGCCGCCACCCACATTGGGGACGATCACACGCACATGCGATTGAGGCAGGCCCAGGACCTTGCTCAACTCGCGATGCACATAGTGAGGCGTTTGCGTTGAGCTCCAGAGGGTCAGCTTGCCGCCTATGGGGTCGCTGGGATTAGGTTCCCAGTTCGCCACGCAGGCGTGCTCCTCGATTGGCGCGTGTGTATTGCCCTCGTAGTAGAACCAGTCCTCGCGCATGTAGTCGGCCTCAGCGAAGCCTGCCTCCACATCTCCAAATTCGTAGGCGACGGCCTTGTGGATATTGCCGATGCGTGCCTCCTCATTGACCTTGACATCGGGTTGAGCCAGGGCTTCGTCGATGTTCATCAAGGCGGGCAGGACCTCGTACTCAACCTCGATCAGCTTCAGGGCCTGCTCAAGGGTCTCGGGATCGAGCGCAGCCACGGCGGCCACGGGATCGCCGACATAGCGTACTTTACCGCGCGCCAGGGCGTACTCGTCTTGGCTGGAGGGGAGGATACCGAACTTGCGTGGAAGGTCTGAGCCTGTGAGGATAGCAATCACGCCTGGAAGATCGAGGGCGCGGTGTGTATTAATGGCGAGAATATTGGCGTGGGGATGAGGGGAGCGCAGCAAGGCGCCATAGAGCATGCGTGGCAGCGAGATATCGTCTGCATACAGGGCGCGGCCAGTAACTTTTGGGTAGGCATCGACTTTAGGTCTGGACGTACCGATTATACTATAGGGGTGAGGCTGCCTGTTGTCCAATTGCTGTTCTTTCATTGTCGTTTGCCTCCTATCCCGTTCGACGATGAAGCTGGCGTGGCAGTCTCGTGCTTTTCTACCTCCCCTCGTTCAGCCACCTTTTCCAGAGCCTCATAGATCTTGGTATAGCCAGTACAACGGCAGAGATTACCTGCCAGGGCCTCCTTCATCTTTGTGGGGGTAGGTCGAGGGTTTTTTGCCAGCAGGGCCGCGCCCGCCAGGAGCATTCCGGGAGTGCAATAGCCACACTGGGCCGCGCCCAGTTCCGCAAAGGCCTCCTGTAGGGGGTGAATTCTACCAGAGCGTTCCAGACCCTCTATAGTTGTAATAGCACGGTCCTGCACTGCCAGAGGTAGCACCAGGCAGGAGAGGGCAGGTTCGCCATCCAGTAGGATGGTGCAGGCCCCACACTCGCCCAGTTCACAGCCGTGCTTAGTGCCAGTCAGCCCAAGATCCTCGCGCAACACTTCCATAAGGGTATGATGAGGCAGGACCGCGACTTCTCTCTCTTCGCCATTGATAGTGAGCGTAATGAGCGTTCGTTGCATAGCTAGTGCTCGCTCCTTTTGAAGCCCGTTATTCAAACTGAAGAATATTTTGTTAGTTCATAAGAACAAGTATATGTTCAGGGGTGAGCAGATGCAAGAGCTGTACCTTCTCGGCTCACAAGCTCGCCTATAAGTACATATGTGGTATGGAGGGCGTGCATTCGCACGCCCTCCATACCACATATGTACCTTCTGAGCACCGCAGGTGCACAGTTAGCCTGTGATGGGTGGTGAATAGGTCTGGGTTGTAGCGCGGGGGACGACCTGTACGGGTAGCAGTTCGGTGTCTGCGGTATCATCGTGTTGAAGCTGGGCCAGGAGTTTGCGCATGCCGCTTCGGCCTAAATCGCGCAGGCCAATATGGACCGTCGTGAGGGAGGGAACAACCACCTGGGCCATAGGGAGGTCGCCAAAACCACAGACGGAGATGTCTTCTGGCACGCGCCAGCCGAGGCTGTTAAGTCCTCGAAGAACGCCAAAGGCTGTCTCGTCGTTGGCGGCGAAAATCGCGCTGGGACGCTGAGGCTCAGGCAACTGTTCCAGGTTGCGCACCGCCTGCTCGCCTCCCTCGCGGTCAAAGCTTCCCGCCAGGATAAGCGTGTGATCAACATCCAGGCCTGCTTCAATGAGCGCGGCCATGTAGCCTTGTAGACGCATATTGGCCGCGATCAGGTTGGAGGGGCCGCCTATAAACGCGATTCGCCGGTGTCCCAGCTCCAATAGATAGCGTGTCATGGCGCGCGCTCCGCTAGCGTTATCAACCTGAATAGCGGGTACCTGAAGTGTATGTTGAGCCAGGGTTACTATTGCCGCCCCGCGCTCACGCATAGTTTGCACTATGGTATTGAGGCGCTCGGTATGGCCAGGTTCATTGAGGCCGCTTCCCGCGAAGACGACACCATCGGCGCGGTAGTCCTGGAGCATTTGGAGATAGTGTAGCTCGCGCTCACCCTTGCGCTCAGTATTGCAGACGATAGTGAGATAGCCGCAATCGTTCGCCACCTCTTCGACGCCGCGTGTGATCTCAGCGAAATAGGGATCGGCGTTATCGCCCACGAGGACCGCGATCAGGTTGCTGCGCTGAGCGCGCAGGCTACGTGCCAGAGAGTTGGGTGCATAATGTAACTCCTGGGCGGCCTGTAGCACCTTGCTGCGTGTCTCCTCGCTGACAGGATAGGAGGCGTTACTTAAAACACGACTGGCGCTGGCCACCGAGACCCCGGCGCGCCTGGCCACATCCACAATTGAGACTAACTGTTTCCCCATCGCTCTAACTCTCTACTCTCCCATTGCGCACATACGCAAGCTGTATTAGTAATGGATTACTATGCAAGTATTCCTGAGTCCCCCACTTTTGTCAAGATATTGACAAAAATACTCCAGGTTGTTTATAGTTAGTGGTAGTAAACGTTTACTGTAAAGTGAATTTGAAAGTAGTCATATCTTGGGGATAGGAGCTTATAAAGCCCTTCTATTTTATTCTGAATATGAGTGCGAGAGGATAACGTTTTCTCGATGACGAGATAGTGTGGCATAGCCGCGAAAGGAATGGACAATGGCAACGCGTAGAATTGGCATCATTATGAATGGCGTTACCGGGCGCATGGGCATGAATCAGCACTTGATCCGCTCGATTATCGCCATTCGTGAGCAGGGGGGCGTTAAGCTGCCTGATGGCGATGTATTAATGCCCGATCCTATTCTGGTTGGGCGCAATGCCCAAAAGATAGAGGCCCTGGCGCGAGCGTATGGTATCACGCGCTGGAGCACCGATCTGGAGAGCTGTTTGCGCAACCAGGAAGACGAGATTTACTTTGATGCCCAGACGACGAAGCAGCGTTATGAGAGCGTCAGTGCCGCCATTCGCGCCGGGAAACATATCTACTGCGAGAAACCGACCGCGACCGATACGCGCGAAGCCCTCGCGCTGGCAGTCCAGGCGCGCCAGGCGGGGATCAAACATGGCGTGGTGCAGGATAAGCTCTTTTTGCCGGGCCTCTTAAAGCTCAAACGTGTGATCGATAGTGGTTTCTTTGGGCGTATCCTCTCGGTGCGCGGCGAGTTTGGCTACTGGGTCTTTGAGGGCGATTGGCAGCCCGGGCAGCGACCATCCTGGAACTATCGCCAGGAGGATGGAGGTGGCATCATTGTAGACATGCTCTGTCACTGGCGCTATGTCCTGGCGAACCTCTTTGGTGAGGTTCAGGCCCTCTCTTGCCTGGGAGCTACACATATTCCTGAGCGCGTCGATGAGCAGGGCCAGCCCTATGCCAGCACCGCTGACGATGCCGCTTATGCCACATTTGAGCTAGCGGGCGGTATTATAGCTCACTTTAACTCATCCTGGTGCGTCCGTGTGTATCGCGATGAACTGCTTTCGATCCAGGTTGATGGCACCCATGGCAGCGCGGTAGCTGGCTTGCGTGAGTGCAAGGTGCAGAGCCGCGTGAACACGCCAAAGGCGGTCTGGAACCCCGACATTCCAAACCCCATTGATTTCTATGCCAACTGGCAGGACGTGCCAGATAATGCCATATTTGAGAATGCCTTCAAGGTCCAGTGGGAGATGTTTCTCAAGCATGTCGCCTGTGATACCCCCTTCCCATGGGATTTGCTGGCAGGTGCTCGAGGCGTGCAGGTAGCCGAATTGGGGCTACGCTCCTGGCAGGAGAGACGCTGGGTAGACGTTCCCGACCTGACTGCTGAACTGAGTTAGGTGAGGAGGGAAGCACACATGACCTATCAGATACATCTGCCACGCGTTAACCATACGCTGGAAACATACACCCTTTCAGAGGTCTCACCATATTCCCTGACAAGCGCGCCAGCACGCCAGCGCAAGGCCTACGCCGCTGTGCACGTGGTTGCCGACCCCTTCGCCGATAATACTCCTGGCGCGGGGGCGACATTGGATTGGGATGCGACCCTGGCCTATCGCCGCTATCTCTGGGGCCTGGGCTTCTCAGTCGCGGAAGCCATGGATACGGCGCAGCGCGGCATGGGCCTGGATTGGACGGTATCCCAGGAATTGATACGCCGTTCGCTGACTGAGGCACGGTCCTGTGGAGGCGAGATCGCCTGTGGCGCAGGTACAGATCACCTACTGTCCAGGCCAGGCCTGACCCTCGCCGATGTCATAGAGGCCTATCAGGAGCAGTGCGCCTTTATCGAAGGGCAGGGTGGGCGCATCATCTTGATGGCGAGTCGCGCCCTTGCCGCCTGTGCGCGTGCGCCAGAGGATTACGTCTACGTCTACGACACCATTCTCTCGCAGGTAAGCCAACCCGTTATTCTGCACTGGCTTGGCGAGATGTTTGATCCCGCTCTTGCCTCCTACTGGGGGTATGCTGAGCATGGCGCGGCTATGGAAGTCTGCCTCAACCTCATTCAGCGCCACGCTAGCAAGATTGATGGCATCAAGATCTCTCTCTTAAATGCTGAACGCGAAGTCGAGATGCGGCGTCGCCTGCCAGAGGGAGTGCGCATGTATACCGGCGACGACTTCAACTTTGCCCGCCTCATTCGTGGAGATGAACAGGGCTATAGTCACGCTCTGCTGGGGATCTTTGATGCCATTGCGCCCGCTGCCGCCGCCGCTTTTCAAGCATTAGACGCCCAGGAATGGGAGCGCTATGAAGCCATCCTGGCACCCACGGTGCCACTCTCGCGTCATATCTTCCAGGCTCCTACCTACTACTACAAAACCGGCGTCGTTTTTATGGCGTACCTGAATGGGCACCAGGAGCATTTTCGCCTGGTTGTAGGCCTGGAGAGCGCGCGCTCGCTTGTGCATCTGGCCGACCTGTTTATCCTGGCGGATAAGGCAGGCCTACTTATAGATCCTGCTATGGCCTGTGAACGCATGCGGCGTGTGCTGGCTGTGGCTGGCATGGCCTAGAGAGGAAGAAGCATGCACGACGACATATTTACAAATCTCTCAGATCCCTCAGATCTCTCGGATCTCTCGCGCTTGAGCCTGAATCAGATGACCACTAAGCCCTGGAGCGTACGCGAGGCCGTTGAGGGCTGCGTCTGCGCTGGTATCCCCTCGATTGGTCTCTGGCGCGACAAGGTGGCTGAGACGGGGCTACAGGAGAGCGCGCGCCTTGTACGTGATGCGGGTCTCAAGGTATCCAGTCTCTGCCGTGGGGGCTGGTTTTGTGCCGCGAGCGCGCGGGAGCGCCAGGAGCGCCTCGACGATAATCGGCGCGCCATAGAAGAGGCGGCAACCCTGGGGACAGAGACGCTGGTGTTGGTATGCGGCCCCGCCGCGGATCGGGATCTGCCCGCGGCGCGTGCCTATGTCGAAGAGTCGATAAGCATCTTACTGCCATATGCACAAGAGCACGGCGTAAAGCTAGGTATTGAGCCACTACATCCCATGTACGTGGGCGACCGCTCAGTGATCGTCAGCCTGGGCGAGGCAAATCGGCTTGTGCAGCGCCTGGCTCATCCAGGCATCGGCGTCATCATTGATGCCTATCATGTATGGTGGGACCCCGAACTGGAAGAACAGGTTGCCGCAGCGGGCGGGCATATCCTGGGCTTCCATGTCTGTGATTGGCTTGTACCCACGCCCGATATGTTGAATGGTCGGGGCATGATGGGCGATGGCGTCATCGACCTGCGCCGCCTGCGGCGCCTGGTGGAGACCGCAGGCTATAGCGGTCCCATTGAAGTGGAGATCTTCAATCAAGCGCTCTGGGAGCTACCAGGCATGGAGGTCCTACACTTGATGAGCGAGCGCTACAAGCAATGTGTCTAAGGTAGAGGGTATGCTGCGGGTTGACAGCCTACGGCTGTCAACCCGCAGCATACCCTCTACCTTAGACGAGCGCCGCAGGCGCGAGAAGGCATGCCAGCAAATTGCATATGGCGTCAGCTAGCGTCCTGTACCGAGGCTTCTGAGACTGTGGATGATGCCACGCCAGGTAGGCGTTCGGTGGCAAAGCCAATGGCCAGGGCGATAACGCCGAGTAAGAGATGGAGGATATGATCCTCCAGATTGGCATGCATAATGCCCAGCAGGCGACCATCGAAGTAGAGAACGGGATAGGCCAGGCCGAGAAGCCCTACCAGGAGATAGATCACGCCTATCGTACGGTTAAAGGTCCTAGACCATATGGGACCCATAATAGCCACGACCATAGCTACCACTCCGGTCAGGAAGTGCATCATATTGTGTACAACATCGACATCGAAGATGAGCATGTGTCCTGTTTGCATATCTGCGGAGTACGCAATACCAGTGGTGCCTACGATGAGGAATATAATCGCGATAGCCAGGGTGAAGTAGCGATTGACTGTCCAGGGCATATCCGCGCCTCCTTGTGTGGCAACTGAGCAGGAAGACCATAGAAGAGGTGTATAAATCTATTTTAGTATGTGTGAATGGATAAAGCAAGCGTGGATATCTAATTTTTCGCGCCTACGGCGTGCAGGGAGAAAGAGGTGTATGCATGGGAAATTGGGCATTGCCCAATTTCCCATGCATACACCTCTTTCTTGGATGCTTCATTATCAGGTTTGTGTAAAAGGGCGTTAAGAATCCTGAACCTGGATAGTCTGCGTGGCCGGGTCGCTTTTCTGGCCGAAAGTATCGGTGACCACGAGTTTTACTGTATAGGTTCCGCCTTTGCTATAACTGTGTGAATTTGAAGTACAGTTATAAGAGCTAGTATCGTCCTCGACGGTGCCATCGCCAAAGTCCCAGGTGCAACTAGCAATTGATGTACTCTCATCAATATTTGAGGTATCAACGCGGAAGTAAACATACGTGTAAAAGGTGTTATCTGTCGTAAAGGTAACGACCGGTTTGGGTGGATAGGTAGTGACAGACATTTTATCCTGGCTCGTATGTCCTAGCGGATCGGTCACGGTCACTGTGACGTTGTGTGAGCCTACGCTTGTAAAGACAAAGTTGACGTGCTGGCCCTCTTTATTTACGACATTTGTTCCACTGCTACTGGTGTTTGAGGTATCGCTGGTGTTCGCAGAGGGCGTATCGTCGAAGGCCCAGGTGTATTTCAAATCGCGTCCGGTACTCTGGGCACTAAATTGGATTTCGTCTTGCGTATGGTAGGTTTGTGCCGTCAATTGATTGATGTGCACGACTGGCTGGGGATATCCCAGTTCCAATCCTTGCTGGCCTGACCAGGAGAGCCAGATCAAGCCGGCAGCCAGGATCACAATGATCACCAGGATGGTGAGTACCAGCGCAATGCGTCGTCGTGTGCTCAATCCCGCTGGCAGTGGATAAAAGCTTGAATTTGTGGGTGTAAATGTAGGGATGGTGGTACCGGGCTGCATTATGCGTTCCCTCCCTGAATATTTGATTCTGTAAGCGGCTGTGATGCTTCAGCTGGCGGCGACGTCGGAGGTTGAGGTTGCGCTCCAGTTTGCCCCTGAAGTGATGCAAAGTAGGGCAATAGCGGGTCGTGAGCCAGGGCCGTTGCTGCCGAACTAACAAGCAAGATACCAGGCAGAGCGATCAACAAGAGCGCCATAGCATTGCGGAAATTCTCGCTCTGCTCGCGGGTAAGCACCTGGGCCTGTTGGACCAGCATCAATCCAACGAAGAGAGAGAGAATACCCAGCACAATTGCCACAATCAGTGCTGTATAGAGCAGTACATAGGCGCTACTCCGCTTCATCTGTCGAGGACGCCCCAGGAGCAGATCGAAGAAGATATAGAGTGGGGTAAAGAGGAGCGTGACCGGTTTAACCAGGAGGCCAAGCACCCTACTTATGACCGAGCGTAAGCTGCTATTCTGGTAGGCTCCACCGAGTGTTCCCAAGAGTACCCCGCTTACCAGGCCCCAGAGCAACACATCTCCTGCTTGTGTCCCAATAGAGATGGTGCCCGTACTGGCTATATTGGCTGTAGAGAACTGGGTTATGCTATTGGTATTAATCGCAGTAAAGAGCAGCAGCAAGGCGGTAAAGGGGAGCGCAATAAGTGCGCCCTGGATAGCGCCGGGTCCGACACCACGCACGCGTGAGATAGCCACACTTACTCGCCCGCCCAGGAAGAGTGCCACGATAGGTACCAGCAGCAGCACGAAGACCCACGGATGTGCCAGAACTCCCATGCCAAGCTGTTTCCATACCTGGTAGGAACCTGGCTCTGCATTAAAGTAGCTATCTTGTCCCTTAGCGTGCTGAACAACAAGAGGAATACCACAGGCATAGGCGAGAAGGCCAACGGCTCTTGCCAGTCCCTGCACAAAAATTGCCACGGCCTGGAGTGGCCCAGTATTTGGATCTGTAGGTGTGTTTGGATTCAGAATTACGTCGGGGATGGAGCTATTGAGGGCATAATGATTGATCTGTGAATACAAGCTATAGCCAAAGATCAAAGCCAGGGAGAGCCCTAGCAGGAGCGCGCTCAGGCCGCCGGTGATGATACCAGTTAGCTGGGGATGTTTCTGAGTATACAGATAGCTATGCAGGTGATGGCGCATCTGTCCCTGCCCCAGCTTGATTGTAGCGCCTACAAAGCCAAAGACTGCGCCCCACAGTAGACCATATAGGAGCAGAGTCGTACTATCGACGGAGAACGTGGAAGTACTCTGTTGTGTCGCAGAAGTACTGGTCGCCAATGGAATGTTTCCGTTGACCTGGGTTGCGAGCAGGAAGAGCAGGACGGTATAAGGAATAGCAATGGCCATGCCTCGTACCAGGGAAGCGCCACGTCTATTGCGGAAGTCTGTGCTGGCCGCGATATACCCCCCAATACCAGTAGTAGAGCCTGGAGTAGCAGGAGGCCATGGAAGGGCGAGGTCATCGTCTCAGTGTAGGTCGTAACCGTCCCGTTCGAACCCCCAGGAAAGGTATCTTGCAGAGTCGTCTGCGCGTTTTGGGAGATCAAGAATAATTCAGCGGTATCGCGGAAAGGACTCTGTAGTGGTAGAAACTGGAGCAGATTGCCAGCAGTAAACTCTCCACCATTTGATTTTTGAGTGTTGCCAGACGCATTATAGTACTGCCGGGAAATGTTTTCCGGTACAGCATTGCTTAACAGGCTGATAATGCAAAAAAAACAGAGCATGCCAAGCAGAGTCGAGACTAGCGCGCCCAGGATGATACCGAAAATGGCGTTGCTCGCTAGGTAGGGCTGGAAGAGACGAATATTAAACTTTTGTGCCCAGTTAGGTCGCTCTGGCAGCACGATAATCATGGGCTGTCGGGGCTGAGCTGGCGCTCCAGGCTGGGCTGAATAGGAGGACTGAGCATAGTGGGCGCCCGAAGTCGCCTGTGGAGGGAACGCAGGTTGAGCCTGGGGTACAGGAGGATAGGCACCCGAAAACCCGCCCGGCATTGTTGGCACGGATGGATGGAAGGGATAGGTGCCGCTTGTCAAAGGCTGGGATGAGGCAGGCGTAACCTGTGGAGAAGGTGTACTGATCGGCCCAGTTGCGTTGATTGCAGGCGCATCCTCAACAGGAGACTGAGCCTGGATGGTGGTTGCCTGTGCTGATTGGCTGGAAACCTTGTTTTCAGCTTCGCTGGCACCAGGTTGGGTATTGACGCGTACAGTCTTATCATCCTCTACATCCTCTTTCGAGGTACTCCCTGGTGTGGGTAATCGCGTTCCACAATAATTGCAGAATAATCCATCTGGTAGCGTTCCTTTGCCACATTGGGGACAAAACATAGCAATAATACCACCTTACATTCCTAATGTTTTTGCTTGTAGATACTATATTGAAAGCAATGTATTGAAGCGCCCTAATTATAACAGAGCTATTGGGGTCAATCAAGGAAAAAAGGTGTTTGCTGTATAAAGTGTGAAATAACTCACATATTTGTCTTTGTAAACAAGGCGAGCTGAACTGGTGGTATATCTACACGCAAAGCGAACCGAACTGGTGATATATCTACACGCAAAGCGAACCGAACTGGTGATATATCTACACGCAAAGCAAACTGAGTTGGTAGAGTATCGTGGCCGTCGCGTCAGCGACGGCCACGATACTCTACCAACTCGCGAAGCGCCACAGGCGCTGAGAAGTATCGTATAATCAATAAAAAAGCAAAGAGAGGAATAGCACCTATGTTACATAAAGTAGCATACAAGCCATTTTAGGCCCTGCTTGACCAAGAGTTGAGCAGGGCTTTTCCGCTTGCAGAAGCTGCAACGTTGCCTAAATGTGTTGAACTGTGTCTACCCCTGACTAAGCACATTACTGTCAAATTGACAGTCAGTGGTGAGTAGGTAGATACTGCTTCCATCCCCATTTGTGGCCTTTTCGCATCCCCAGAGGTTGAGCCTTATCCTGAGAAATTGATTTGCTTCCTCTTTTGGGATTTTGAGAGAAGGTCTCTTCAATCATGTGAAGTGGAATAAGACCAAACATTGCATGCCCTTCTTTATTACAGAAAGAGATCAATACCCCACTGGTGGAGTGTCTATCCTAATATATCCTGAACCTCTTGAAGTGTTACATCTATAACGTAAATTCCATGTTTTGTTAATCAAGGATACTATTACAAATATGTGTCTGATAAATATGCAACGTTTAAAAGTATACTTTTTAGTATTCTTATTCCCACTGCTCCTGACTGGACGCCACTGGTTTTCTTTAGCGTTGTGACCAATGACGCGCCCAATGGTTTCCCCTATGCCAGTACTCCCGGCTCCACTGATTAGCCAAGTGTCGGATCATTTAGCGAGTCTTGGCAATGTAAGATACCGTTGATAAACCACAAATTAGTCAGCGAGATCAACCTTTTTCAAGTGCGAGGAGTATCCTGCTTTGAAGATCAAGGGTGTGTATAGAAAAAAACTCTTCTCATCCTTGTTGGGGTCTTGGAAAGTGAAAAGAAGCATGTGAGGGAAGAAAAACAAAACAAAAGTGAAGCGTTATGGAGAGCAAGAGAAACGTTCTCTATGGTATACTTTCGCTGGGACCATGCTTTCGCTTGCCAAAACGAGAAAGGATTGCTTTCATGAATGACGTACCTCCTTCCTACTGGCAGCGCACTGCCCCAGCGTTTGCGCTTGCCTCTCCTCTCCCTTCTGCCGTCGAGGTTGCCGTCATTGGCGGAGGTCTTCTTGGAACGGCAACCTGCTATTGGCTGGCACGCGCAGGCTTGCGCGTTGTTTTATTGGAGCGTGAAGGGTTGGCATCTGGCGCGAGCGGACGTAATGGAGGTTTTGTCCGTATTGGGCCAGCTGGTTCGTATGTGGATGCCAAAGAACGCCTGGGCGAGGAGATTGTCCGACAGGTGATGAGGATTACCACTGAGAATCGGACATTGCTCCGGCAGGTGCTTTCGACGGAAGCAATTGCCTGTGCGTATCGGGAGCCAGGCTCTTTACGCCTTGCGCTTTCGGAGGAACAAGCGAGACAGTTTCGCCGGGAGATTGCCGAGCTTGTGGCCGATGGCTATGACGCGCTCTGGTTGGACCGGGGGCAAACGCAAGAACTGATCCAAACGCCCCTGGGAGAAGAGATCGTCGGCGCGCGTTTTCGTCCCGAGCAAGGGTTGGTCCATTCAGCCCTCCTGGTCCAGGGACTCGCGCAGGCTGCCATGCGGTATGGAGCTGCTTTGTATCGGGTGGAAGTGCTTCAGGTGGGGAGTGAAAAGGAGGGGCTTTTTGTCCAGACAGACCAGGGCACTCTCAAGGCTCACCAAGTTGTGCTGGCTGTCAATGCCTGGACCGGCAAGCTGCTCCCTGAATTGGCTCCGATCCTGGTGCCGGTCCTCGAACAAATGCTGGCCTATGCACCACTTCCGCCGCTTTTTACGGTTGGGATTGGGGTAGATGTGGTGGATGGGGAGTATCTCCAGCAGGCTCCAGATGGCTCGCTATTGGTTGGTGGTTGTGGTGTCCTTGCTCCAGATGCGGGGGTAGGCGTCTGGGAATCACGACCGCTCGCAGTTGTTCAGGAGGCACTGGAGCAGATTGTACCGCGTCTATTTCCCAGACTTTCATCCCAACTCAGCGTTGCTGCCCGCTGGGCGGGCCTGATGGGTTGTGTCAGCGATGCTCATCCGGTTGTGGATAGGGCTCCAGGACTCCCAGGCGTGATCTTTGTCGGAGGATTCTCCGGCCATGGCATGCCTTTTGGCTTGCGTTTGGGACAGTTGCTTGCAGAAAGTGTGACGAGCGGTGTTCTTGCAACAGAACTGTGGCCTTTTCGACTGAATCGCCCCTCGTTATTTCTCTGGCCTGGTTCGTGAAAGAGAGGAATAGTGAAGATCCTGAGTATGCTGGATAATGCTCTCCAAATAGCCATGCGTGAACGTTTTTGTCATGGTGCATGAGGCTCCGGGGAAAGGCACCTGTCCAAAATACTCGTCTCTCATGCTTTTTTCACCGGCCTGATCAATTGACATGCTCAGCTTCTGGAGGCTCCTCCAGGTCACCGCTCTGTTTGACCTATGGAGATGATAGCGCCTCGCCTTTCTCCTTTGTCCTTGAAAACCTTCCAGCGCGCGTGGTACGCTTCTGAAGAGACAAAAAGAATGAGGAGGCGCAACTCAGATGAAGCAGTCTGCTGATGTACTTATTGTAGGTGGTGGTGTGATTGGGTGCTCTATCGCGTATTTCCTCCGGAAACTGGGTATTGAGGTGATCGTACTCGAAAAAGGGGAGATCGGTGCCCAGTCATCGAGCGCCGCTGCCGGATTGCTGGCTCCCATGAGGCCACTCGGTGAGGCAGATGCGTTTAAACTGCTCCAGATTGCCGGAATGCGGCGCCTCGCCTCATTTGTTCCGGAACTGGAAGAGGTCAGCGGCATCTCTGTCGAGTACGAGCGGACTGGAACGCTGCGCATTCTCCCGCCCGAAAAAATTGTTTCAGCCAAGGAATGGGCAAGAGAATGGTGCGGCAAGGGCTTTCAGATAGAGACGCTTTCGCCCGAAGAGACGAGGGACTGCGAGCCACACCTCTTTCCAGGAGTACAAGGCGCGGTCTATATTGCCGACGAGGCCCAGGTCACCCCGGTTCTCCTGATGAGTGCAGTCGCGCGGGCAGCGCAGGCACAAGGAGCCTTTCTCCACGACCATACCGAGGTCGTGAGCATTCAGATAAGCAAAGACGGGAATCGGGTTACTGGAGTCCAGACGAGGAGGGGTGAGCTCTTTACTTGCGGTCATCTTGTGATTGCGGCAGGAGCCTGGTCCTCACAGTTTTCTTCCTGGCTTCGCATGCCAATACCGGTGCGACCCGTGCGTGGAGAACTGGTCTCGCTGCGCCAGCCTTCACCGCCACTTCTCAAGCGGATGATATTTGACGAGGGGGTCTACGACATCGATGTGTATATTTCCCCGAAACCCAATGGGACAGTCGTCATAGGGGCCACCAAGGCAGAGGTCGGATACGACACGTCGGTGTCGGTCGGAGGGGTGTTGCATCTGCTCGATGTGGCCACGCGCCTCATCCCCGCTCTGGCACACTGCACCATCGAGCGCACCTGGGCTGGCCTGCGCCCGAAAACGCCAGATTCGCGCCCTATTTTGGGCCGGATACCAGCGTGGGAGAATGTAACCCTCGCCACGGGACATGGTGGCTTTGGCGTGACGATGAGCGCACTCACCGGGGAATGCATCGCTCATTTGATCGCAAGTGGACAAACATCCGAAGTGATCGGCCCTTTTGCCCCACGGCTGGGTTGACAGACGGCAGTGTGACTGGGTTATCGAACGAACGTTTGCTTGGATGACCCAATGTCGTCGTTTGAGTAAGGATTACGAGACCCTGACAGAGAGCAGCGAAACGATGATTTTATTGCCTTGGCTCGCTTGATGATCCGACGTTTGGCTAAAGGGTGACCTTTTCAAACCAGCTCTAAGCATTACATCTAGATGTTTTTAATCCTGATACTCAGGAGGAGTTCGGAAGGTTAGCTCTTATTTGACGTATGACTGCATCAAGCAAGGAGGACATTTTGAAACTGAACGGAATCATAAACTACCTCTATGAGGTTGGGCTCCTTAAACATCAAAAGCGCACGGGATGGTGGCGCATGATGGTCAAAGACCCCGAATCGGTTGCGGAACATAGTCACAGGGCGGCAGTTATCGGATATATACTTGCATCTCTCGAAGAGGGAGTTAACGCAGAGCGAGTAGCAGTACTTTGCTTGTTCCATGATACATCAGAGACCAGAACAGGTGACTTGAGTTGGCTCAATCAGCGCTATATTGCAGGCGCAAAAGAGGGGGAGCGAAAGGCAATCCTTGAACAAACAGCTCAACTCCCTCAGGTTATAGCGCAAAAAGTGGTTGCGCTGTCCGAAGAGTTCAATAGTCGTGTATCACGTGAAGCACAATTGGCCAAAGATGCTGACCTATTAGAATGTTTACTGCAATGTCGTGAGTATGCGATGCAGGGATATGTAAAAGCCCAATCCTGGGCAGATATGTGTTATGCGGGACTGCGCACAGAAACCGCTCAAAACCTTGCGAGAGAGTGCCTGATCGCCGACCCAGGGCAGTGGTTCGAAACCTTGCAGGAGAATCCCTCTTCTGGCTCAACTGATGCTACCAATTAAGGCCCCTGGCATGCATTCCGATTGTTATGCTAGGAGCCTCGTCTTATGTTCTGGACAAAGTATACCATCGTCAGGGCTCTTCCTTCCTACCTCTAGGTTGCCCTCTGTTCCTCTTTGGTCTTTTACTGCTTTCCGCAATACATATCAATAACGATTCCGTTTTATCACCTCAAGTATCACTTTGGGATCAAGCGGCCTTCGCAATGCAATCATAAAACGTTTTTCCTGATAGACAATGACAAATGGAGCAAGACTAGCTTCGGGCGACAGTACGTTTCTAGCGAGATTAAGTGGTGGAGGTGGCTTGCTGGATATTAATCCTCAATAGCCTCGATCCAACTGTTTTTATAACAATAATGGTTGGTGTTTAAACTATCTGGTCTAGATGGTTTTGGCAACGCTTAAGGGGCGATCATTGTTACTCCTAACACCAGTGCCGAGTTTATTCCGTTGCATATGTCATCAATTAGTATTAGCGCAGGTATGAGTAGACAAAATGTTCTAATATGGTTATAATAGAGCTCTAAACGAGTTACAAGTATGTCTATTATTCATGCATAAGAGATAACAGGGACTGGAGCTTAGGGGAAATAAATCTGATCAATTGGACTTGCCGCATATTCCTGTTCATTCGTTGCAGGGAGCCAGGCGGTTTTTTCTTTGGCGAAGAGGTGTCTCAGAAGCTACGAATAGCTTTAGTTATCACAAAGGGCTGCGAAAGGATGCCTAACACGAAAATGGGAACTGACCATATGCTTGAAACTGAAGCGAGCCCTGCTCGCCCGATAGAGGCTACTCTACCCGAAGAAATCGTAGCCACTGTGCTACAACGGCTGTGGAAAAGGGAATTTCCTGAAGAAGAATTATTGCTCTTCTTTGGAGCAAAATATGGTTCTCTGAGGCATCATCAGGCTTTTTTTCTAAATATGGTGGTTGAGAGGGCTGCAAAGGACGAGTACTGCCTTCTCTCTATATGGGAGCGTTTCGCACCTCCTCCTGATGCCTATGGTATCGCTGAGGCTCCATTATCTGGTCCACTTCTTCAAGCAAATGCATACGATATTGCGAGTATTGATGATCGTAACACTGTTATTGGTCCGGTGGCAGGATGGTATCGGTATACATTTCTTGGAGGTTGGACGGCATTTGCGGTCATGCTGCCTCCAGATCAAGGCGGAGATGCTATCTCACTTGTTGCTATTCCCTACGGACGGCAAGATGAATGGCTGGCGTTTTTACAGGCCCTTAAGACGCTTTCTGATGAAAGGCGCCATAAAAATCGTCGGGGAATCATTGATGTCATGAGCGATAGTAAGGATGGGAGTGATGACATTGTCAAAGTCATTGAACACACCAGGTTCGAAGATGTCATTCTCCCTGAATCTATTCTCAATGAGATACAGATGCATCGATCATTCTTCCGGCCAGAGATATTAGAACGCTACGCATCGCGTCATTTGCCTCGGAAGCGGTTGGTGCTTCTGGCAGGCCCTCCTGGAACTGGCAAGACAACTCTTTTGAAAGCTGTAGCTACGGATCATGCACAACAGGGAGGCTCAGTTCTTTACATGCTTGTCAAAAGACAGCGCTTCCGTGCTTCTTGGGATTTGTTTACCCAGGCACTAGAAACAGCTGCCGAGAGTCAACTCCCGACACTTCTTGTGGTTGACGATTTTGAAAGCATCTGCGACGTAGAAAATATGCATGAGTTGCTGAATGTGCTGGACGGCGTGAACACACCAGATAATCCCGCAGGAACCATGATTTTGGCTTCAACCAATGCGCCAAATCGCATTGATCCTCGTATCAAAGATCGAGCTGGCCGTGTGGACGCGATTATTGAAATTGGTCCGGTGGAGCAAGAAGATCTCGTTCTTCGTTTTCTCCGACGATTTTTGGACAAGGATTATTGCGAGCAGGAGCATGCCCCTGTTGCCTCCAAATTGCTTAAGCAAACTGGTAGTCACCTTCAAGAGGTTTGTTCTCGAGCGGTGTTACTTGCGCTTAATGACGGGCGAGACAATATTCTAGGGAGTGATCTTTTGCAGGCACACAATGCTATTTTACGAGGCCGCGAAATCGCGGGCGATGCTGAGCGTTTTGCCCCACCGCCTTCAAGGCGACGCGATATGGGATTTAATCGCAAGGAATTCTAACGAAATTTTCCTCTACTAGTAACTATGAGATTCATTGTAACGTGGACGATAAATGCCTTGCGAGAGAGCGGAGAAAAATGACAGGGCTCTATAAAAAACGTATTCAAATTACATTTACTCTGGAGGCAACCATAGACGACAAAAGCATCCACGAGTCAGGAAATGATGATGAGGTGAAGCAACTCGACCTGGCATTGCTCCATCAACTGATTATATCCTCTCCGGAGAAAGCTGATTTATTATTAGCGGATGCCGCTGTGAATGCATTAGATTTTTACCAAATTGAGGGGGTGAGCAAAGAAATTCTTGGCTATCCATGTGATGAAGGGGAACTACCTCGATATTGTCTACGTGATGCCATTGAACAACTTCTAGAACCTTATGGATCAGAATGGCAAAGGATTTGTACCTACGAAAAGGTAGAATTTAATGAGATTTCGCAGAGTATTCGCGAATGTTTTAGCGCAACAATTATCGAGCAACATGTCAGTGTTGAGTAAAACCAGAGGCTGAAGTTGGTAATAACCCCAAGGGGCGAGAAGAATTGAAGTGAGGGCTGATCATTCAAGAGTATAAGGATCGCTCCTTCATCCGCATTGATCCCTTCAGAATGAGTGAATGCTGTATTCAAGCATCATCAGCGATTTGGCCTGATTGACGAACAAGAAACAATGTTTATATATCCGAGTTTCGAACTATTTTGTAAAAGGACTGCAACAAAGGAAGCACGATATGTTTGACATGTCACAATGGAGAAAGGAGCCACAAGCAGGTTCTGAGGATATCCCTATTGAGCGCTACCCATTGAACGCACCGGAGGAATATAAACACCTTCCGTACCCTCCTCGTTGTAGTAATTGCTTTAACGTCCTTGGGAAAAAGAGTGTGAGCCTCTTCGTGTCTCCACAATGGATTGATGGAATGCGCTACTGGGGGAGGGAAGGTCATTGTTGCTCCAACGCATGTGCAAACGTCTGGAGCTTCAGGTTGGCACTGATAGGTGTGAATATGGATGACAACGATCAGGCAAATCCTCCCTCTCAGGAATACCGACAGAAATGGTTGTATGCGTGGCGGTGCACGCAGAGCTACCCTCAGGCAACCTATACAGGTGGGAAGTGGCTCATTTTCTGTTCTCAGGACAACGTTGACGAGGTGTGGTCTCGAGTACGGACAGCTCTTTTACAAGAGTATTTGGGAGACGTCGCCAAGGTTTCGACTGCCGCTTCTTGTCACAGTAAGCGAGAAGCAGCATTTGTGATTTGTGTGTATTCATACGAATACGCATGACACACAAGATGTCATGCGTATTCGTGATCAATTACGAAATCTAGGGATTTGCGAACCATTAGAATATAAACGCGATGAGGATACCCGTCGAGGTCGTTATAGAGGCGCATATAAGCCCCTCTACTTCATGTAGTACCCTCTACATCCTCCCTCCTTCAGGAGCAAGCGGGGATATATAATGCCGTTTCATACGTTTGAGCTATTTGTTGATAGCGTCATACTAATGTCGGCCAGATTGTTAGTATGTGCTGTGTCAGCCATTGTGCTCGTGTGGAGATAGCATTTTCATCCCAACACGGAAGATGATGATCAAAATACGCGTTGAGTCGTAAACCTTGACTTAATAAAAGCTGTTTTTTCTCTTTGAATGAAGAGTTTCCTAATTGCCCGTTCTTTGCTTGTGTCACCAGGGTCAAATTTCCTAGCGTATGCAAGAAATCTTTATGTACCTGCTCCCAATTATCGCCCAGCTCCTCTTTCCATGCCTGAGTGAGGACTTGGGGCATCACATGTTCAATAGTTGAGTTTCCTTTAAGTTGAGCGACAATGTCAGTATGTTGCCACAATGATTCTTCAATTGATCTCAGCACAAATGTAATTTTGGCGCGATTTTGTGGCAGTTTTCCTCCATAAAGTCTTACTTCCTGGATAGCTTGACGAATTTGTCGATCGGTTGGATAGTATTTTGTTGAAGCAATATGCTTTTGACATGTTTCAACAAGATTATTTCCGTTTTGTTCTTGCTCAATTTCTCTCCAGAGCCCTGCAAACCATTTCCCTAGAATACTTGGGCTGAGGCCACAGAGGTAGCGACGTACCAGCAAATTTTCTATTATTTCAAGGACATGAATGAATTCGCGTGTTGTGATGTGGCCATTCGTACAGGCATGGTAGTTTGCTAGAAGAAACGGATAAGAAATAGAGAGATCTAAAGGCATAAGACGAATGAGCGTTTTCTGAATACCTTCATGCACCTCTTTATTGGGAAGAAGGAGTTTGTGGTAATACTCAGCAAAGAGACGCAGATTTGAAATTTCTTGCCGAAATGCTTCGCTTTCTTGATAATATTGTTCGATATAGTCGCGAAAGCGAATATAAACGCGCTCTTCTGGATGGAGGATGTTACGACGCATCGCCAGATAGTGCCGGAGAAACACAGTCAATTGTCCAGGCTTTCCATGTTCGCGTTGTTCTTGAAGCATTTCATCTATCTTTATCCAGTCATCCTCAAAGACCTGCTTTTGCAAATCGAGGGGTAGGGTCATGGCAATATAGTTACGTACTAAATCTGCCTGAGAAAGAATCTTGCCTTTCCCATCAAGGCTCTCAAAGATTTTATAAGGGCTTTCAATGTCATTATCTTGATTGAGAATGACTAATGCTACTTGGAAACAGTTCACTAAAACCTCGTATAACTTTTCTGGAAGGATGCCGTTGGCAGAAATACGACGGCTGATCTCGCGGTACAAGTATCGATAGGCATCGAGAATACGAGATGGACGTTTTCCCAAAGAGTGGTTATCAACAATCGTCGTATAGACAGAGCAATCCTCACGACGTGAGCTTGGCAAAACTTTGAAGCGTGAGTAGCCAGTTTCGTACTGATTGATCAGCATGGTTTCAATCCGTAGCGCATATGATTTCAGTTTTTTCTTCTTTTTACATAAATCTCTTAACACACATAGAATCAGGGAGATTGTAATCAACCTTTGCTGACCGTCAACAACGCGAGATTTGGGGATAGTGCCGCTAATCATTCCATCCGGGACAATAACCATCAAGCCAAGAAAATGAACAATTTTTTGTTTTCCTGCCTCATATTCCTGATGAACATAGAAGAGATCTCGAAGAAGTTCTTTCCATTGTTCCTTTTCCCAAATGTACTCCCGTTGAAAATGGGGGAGAACGTAGTGAGTATTACCGCCGTTATTAAAGATGCGTGAGATAGTATGGATGTAACATTCCATCTCTTTATTTCCCCTCTACTTAATCTTTTTCTCGATATACTGCTTTTCTTAATTTTAATATATTTATGATGTGTTTTCAATTTATTGATATATTTAAAATTTTATATTTATTTCAGTAGTTAAAGTGGATTTGTTGAGAAGATAAAAGATAACCGTTTTGTACAAGCACAAAAAGAAGAGTGCAATAGAGCATGAACCACACAAGGAGGTTCATGCATGCCCGTTACAATTGTCTCTCAATGATAGTGAAGGGAAGAGATGAACGAACGACTTTCATATGATGAATTAAGCACACATTTTCGGAGGCTCTACAGTAACATGGCTCGTGTAGGAAATCATTGGCTTCCAGTATATTCGGGCGACCTTAGTGTTGCGCTCCGCCTGCGTCATAGAGTTGTGAAGAATGTGATAGAGAATCATTTTCAGGAGCTCAGACAACAATATGGAAGGCGTGTTCAGGTTGTAAGGCAGAAACGTTGGAGAGGTTGCCGAGCGATGAGAGGCTATTGTATGCCTCTTCAGGCATTGATGCGATTGCTCCCTTGTTTTGGGAAAGCCGGACTATCTTTGATGCATCGGCCAGAAATCCTTTACATTATGTATTCTCAAGGTTGTTATCCTGAGATCTTAAACTAGTGTTTAGAATGGTTCAGTACATCCTCTCTCCTCTTCAAGTTGAAGGAGAGCACCCTTTTTCTAGGCATTAGAGAAGCAATGTGGTAGGTAACCACTTGAGTACAAAGCTTCAGCTGTTCAGGGATTTGCAAAGGAATGATTGAAGATGGGAACAGAAGAGCGACAATCAGAAGGCATTAATACTATTCAGGGCCTTCACCTCGAATTGCTGCGTCACGTCCAGTATAACTCGCTTGATGGTGAACGTGTTGTGTCTGATCTCCTTGAGTGGTGTGATCTATGGTATAGTGTCCTGCCTGTGCGTATGCCATTTTGCCCTTTTAAACCCGATGATGGACACTATCATCCATACTCAGAACTTGGAATGTTACGTCATGCTCGTTGGAATAGCTGGATTGGAGATACGCTCTATATCTGGACCAACGATAATTCTCTTCCTCTTTTAAGGCAGAGAATCGAAGAACGCTGGGAGCCAAGCGAGATAGGAGTATTTTCTTCTGAAGCAGACGCAGAAATGCAGTTGGAAGCATTTCATGACAAACATGATCGTGTCCTCTTCCTCTGGTGGGATTAAATTTCCCTTGGGCTTCTGACAGAGGGTATACATGCTATCTACTTCTATGTCCTCTAGTTCTCAGTCCCTATATGAGAGTAGCATATTAAGAACATTCATTTCATTGGAGATGAGTAAATGTGTATCAGAGAAGATGCGCTTCCTAATTTCCTTGAGATTAAAGCTGCGAAAGAGCAGAAATGGAAATTCGTCATACTCATCTCCAATTGGAAGTGCAGATGTAATGGGGTAAAAGGTACGCGTATATGCAGCGAGCAACCAGCGGAAAGATGCTTCTTCTGGCTCTTCGGGTGACCGCGAAAAATACTCTTTTAATATATTTTCTTGAAGAAATGCAAGTAAAGGGATTGCATAGTATTGATCTGGGTTTCTACTATCCTGAGTAAAATGTTGTGTTTTTTCTGGAGAGGCATTGTTAAGTAGATCAATTAATTCAAGGGCTTTATACATGGCATTTCTTAAGCTGTCAGGATAATCTTCGCTTAAATTGATATGTTGCATGCGCTTATACAGGCTACTCTCCCTCACTTTGCGCAATTTATCCTCTAGCTGCATCACATAGCGCTCCTGAAGTTGTTTCTGACCGGCTGAGACTATTAATAAGCCCCCAGCGAGGTATCCAAGCTCCATTGGTTCCCATGTGAGGAGACGATGGAGTCCGTTATAAACGGCATCAGTAAAACGAGCTGTAAATGTTCGAAGCATGGAAAGATATGTTGTCGTCTGCTCGTGCTCTGAAGACTCTCTGTCTTCTTTTGACGTACTCAGGCGAAAATCAGCCTGCCCCAGTAGCTCGCGTAGACTTTTATAGACATCTTTAAGCCAGGGACGGTCATAGTTACGCATGTACTCCTTACGTACTTCTGTGATCAGTCTTTCGAGGACGCCTATGTAGGTTTCTCCCGCTGCGAGGACTGATTTTCCACCGATTGGGATAATCATGAGCTTTTGCCTGCCTACCTGCCCATACCCAACGATGCGAGTCATGATGGCTGTTTTTAAAATGAGAAGCACATTGAATACATTCAGGACACTTTCACGCAGCGAAATTTCGCGCATACTGTCATCATAGTACACCGCTCGATCTGAAAGATAAAAGAGTAGCTCCTTCTCCTTTTGTTCGATCATTTCATCACCACGGCCACGATAAATGACCTGAATAATCTCCATCAGGTTTTGTTCAACTTCAAAACGAGGAATATCCACCAAAATATGCGTAGCGAGTGGAAAAGAGAGACCACGGCTTGCCGAGGCCGTCATGAAGATAACACGGACCTTCTCTTTAAAATCGTCGACTTCCTTTTTATCTTTGTCCGAAATGTTCGCATGGATGGAGAGGTAATGAACTTTTTTCTCGAAGTGGCCATAGCGTTGACGGAGGCCTTCGATGAGCTGTGCGAGGCGTTTTTTATCCTGAATATACACGATGATTTGCGGTACGTCCTGGCGCTGAAGCAGAGTATCGATATCCTCAATCATACGCTGCTGAATTTGCTCGATGAGACGTTCTTTGGCATGAAGCATCGCTTCTTCATCATATTTCATAAATTCAAAGCAAATGCGATAGGAGAGAGAGAGGCTCTTTGCTGGATAGGAGTTGGCATTGATACATACAGACTGCTTCTTGTAAAAAGGGAATTCGAAGCGCGAAAGTGGTGCTACAGTATCGGAGGAAGTGACGTTACGAAAAAAAATTTTATCTGGTTCGTATTCGTTGGCGCCGTCCTGTATATGCTGCTTAATCACATCGTGATCAACAATAGAAGCATCCGCAATAATTACTTTTGTATTGAATCCATGCTGGGTCAGCTCATAGTCTTTTACAAATTTGCGAATGCCATCGAGAAATGCTACACCACTTTCATCTCCCGTCACTTCATCAATCATAATAAAGATGTGTTTAATTTCTTGTGCCAACTTTTGCATTTCTGCTGGGAGGACGCGATTCCCCTTGGTTGCCATGCGAAAAATTTTTTTGAGGTGAGTAAGTGTGTTATGCGCATCTTTTCCATGCCCTAGTTTTTTGAGTGACTGGATCGCAGCAGTCGCGATTAATTGACGCGAAAGTTGCTCACGTAAGCTAATATATAATGCGTTACAAACGCTATTGAGGACGCCACTACTGGTTTCGCCATGATCCCAGATGCGTTCCTCACTTAATTGAGAGAGGCGATGAGTGTGTCGTTTAGGACGTTCATTTTCAAGCTGGTGCGCATCGATGAAGGTAACCGGATCTTTTAAGCCCTGCCGAATAAAATCACCTCGTCGTTGGGCTGCGTAATAGTGTACTGTAGGTTTTCCTTGGTTTTCTTGAATAACGACGCTATTTGATGTAAGAGCAAAGGTGTCGCCTTGAAGGATTTTTGTTTTTTTGTCGCGAAACTTATTGACGATATCTAGATTGACTTGTGTACGAGGACTCACATAAAGAAAGAGAAAGCCTTCATTACGATGTTGCTCAAGAAACTTGGTAATAGCTGTGGTCTTCCCAATACCAGGGTTTCCTGTTAAAAACAGAAATGTCGTATTACTCGATGCGTCAAGTTCTTGCATTATAAGATTTTGGTGTGCTTGTCGAAGGTCAAGCGTAGAAAGAGGATTTAACGAAGCGGCTAGGCGTTCTTTTATGTCATCTGAGAGAGAGCTGAGTACAAAAGGATCAGAGGAATTCACAAAATTATCGATGTGCTCCTGATAATCAGGTGTTACCCAATGCACCCCATCTTCATGATTAGTGACGACTGACATCACTGCATTAGTAAAATTTTCGCCATTCTCAAAGCTTCTTGCAGCGTTGGAGCGTATGGTTTCGAGTACTTCCAATCTTGCTTGGTGAATTGTTTCTGCCCCTATGTCATGCTGGTAAATATGAGCACACGTCGCCAAGACATTCATATTTTGCTGAGTACACGTCATAGCGTTAATACCACGGTCAGTATACCCTACAATGTTAAATGTGATATTGCTTGTATCAGTAAAAAGTTGGCGCTCTTTCAGGAACATATAGAAATCAAATGCGTAGCTTCCTGCTTGTATGAGTTTTGCGCTCTCTTTATCGTCATGTTTGAATGCCGTAAAGTATGTATTGAGTCCTTTCGAAAAAGTAAAATCGGGTGATCCGCTTGCGGTATCGATACTCAGATTAGCAAAAACACTTTTTGAGCGCATGTAGCTTAAATCTCGAATGAGCAGTTCCCGAAGAACCTGTGCGTCATTTGGATCGCGGAGATTCTCGTCTGTAGTCACGGAAAAGATTGAAAGATCAATGCACAACATGCGCCATGTATCCCCCAGACGGAGGAGCAAGAGTGTATCTGCTTTCAGAAAGCGACCAGCGCGCTGATGTTGTTGTAGCGGAATACTGCTAGGATCAATGTGATAGTGTGCGAGTTGAGCAAGAATTTCACCCCATTCCTGCTCGTTCGTTTTGTGATTGGTATACAAGCTATTTTCACCACAAAAGCTGCATTGATAGTAAGTAATCTCTATTGGTCCTTCATCAGCGCTCCAGGGTAACGCTTCAATATACTCAGCAAAGAAATTGAGTCCGGCGAGAAAGCCTTTCTGAAGGAAGAAGAGGAACCATTGGCGCGCAATTTTTCGCTTGTTTTCATCAATCGTAAATTTATGGCGTTTAAATGAGTTTTTTGCCATCTCAGGAAAATGTAACTCGCGTAAGTCGTTGACATAGAGCTGGTCCAGATGATGGGCGAACTGCTTTTCGTGCTGACGTATATACGTCAAAATCCCAATATTAAAACCGTTCTCGAAAAATCGCCCACAATCCTCTGCAATGCTTTGCTTCTGTTTGTTCATAACCCTCTCCACTCCTATCCTTCAGAGGAGCCATCTTGCTCTGGAGTCTCTTGGTCATCACTAAATAGCGTACTCACATAGCCGGTATAATACCTATTCATGACACTACGCACTTCCGTCAGGAAAGCCAGCATATTGAAGCGTACATTTGCTTCCATATGATCAATAAGACTGAGTGTCCCGACAGAATCGGAACCAATAATGTTTTCGTAAGGATCAAGTTTGAAACTAATGGTATTTGCCTCTCGCTCATAGCGTGCAAAGTGGAGGAGTGTCAAAAAGTCCAGAAGGCTCTTTTTCAATGAACCGGGCTGTGTTCCATCCAACAAATTGTTACGAATATCCTGGTCATAAATTGGATCGTCGTAGACGTTTATGAGTGTGGCATAGGAGACAACGCCATTGTAAAAACGCTGTGTTTGATCTTTGCCAACAATAAGACCATTCAATAAGTTAAAGAAAACAATGGAGCTACGGTTGGGATCATTGACCAGGCTTCGCAGCTCACGGGTATCATCGACGTAGAGTGACTCGATAATTGTCCCCATATTTTTGACAACATAGAACTTATCGCAATATACAGGATAAATGTGAAGATCGGACTGCCCATGCTTCAGTGATTGGATGATACTTCCAGACATAAAAAACTGCTCTTCTGCTGTTTCAGCACTGCTAAGATGGAGCGAACTACTATAGGGAGCTTGAGCCACGTACAAAATGTGCTTATATCCTCTCAGATAGCATTTCTTGGCTTGATCTTGCAGCACAGTAGGCAACCGATACAAATTGTCTGAATCTTCGTTCGCTGAGAAGGTATTAAGCGGCACGATTTGAACACGATTCGATTCTTGGTAGCGGCGAATGCCAATCACTTCTCCATAAATATTGGATAAATGGAGTTTAGAGTCTCTATGTGCGTCACATTTGCGACTGGAGACAACAATGACAGCCAGATTATCTAATTCTGGTTGCGTATCGAGCGTAAAGACCTTGGGCAAGATGCTATAGAGCGAACTCAAAGCGTTTTTGAGTTTATGCTGGCTTTCCTTCACTTTCTTCTGGTCATTTTTTTGCGAAAGATGCTGAAGCACACCGATATGTAAGCCCTGGGCATTGGCAAGGACATCTTGTTCTGAGAGGATATGTGCAAGTGCCTTAGAATGCGCACGAAGAAACTCTTCCTCACCATGCTTTTCTTCTTTCTCTGTGGCCTTCGCAGCTTGATGAATGCGCAACAATGGTACAAACAGACGTCTCTTTGGCGCAATATGTTCTTGGGCAATCGTACTGAGCAATTTTAAGCAGAGGTAGTTGAGTAAGAGATAGGTAAAGTGATAGACAAACACTGCTGTGGGTGTATTTGCGTACGGAAGAGAAGGGGCGTAAGGAATTTCGAGGTGCTTGTAGGATTTGTAGGTACTCTGGCAGAGGGTAAAGCCAGGACCAGCATTTGGTATGTAGACTATCGGTAAGAATGCGAAGAAGCGTGTATTATACGCCATTGAGAACTGTTGCTCGGCCTCTTGTGGCGTGTTGTAATAATACATGGGTTCAAATCCTATTGAAACAGGAAGTGAACAGAGCGAATTTCCAGCAGCGGAGGCACCTTCAATAGTGACGTATTTGAGTACATTCATGCCTCTTTCTAAGAATGCTTCTGAGCGGAAAAATTTCTTTTCATTTCGCATCCTCTCTTCATCAGGGTCAATAATATCTGCGCTGACGCTCAAATAACATGTTTTCGGCCACAGCTCAAATTCGCTACTGGCATTTTTGACAAACTCTTTCAGGTCATTGCGTAAGAGGTCTAGATTACTGAAATGCTGCTCTGCTTTCAAGCCACGTACAAGCCAATTTAATCGTTGCTGTTTTCGGAAATCTGCTTGATCATCTGTTCGTCTCAAGTCAACTAAAAGTTCTTGTTCAACATCCTGAGCTGGATTGTAGGTAGGGTCGTCCATGTTTTTAAACACAAAATAGTAGAGGAGTGCAAGCTTAAGCACCTTTTCTAAAAAAGCCTGACGATGAAAATTCGATCCTTTTTTGCGCTCTTTATGTTCCTCACTGGCGGGATCTAAAAGGGTCAGGTAGTAGTGGAACACGGAGGTATAGGTACGAAATCTTCCATTCAGTTTCAGTTTAACGCCGAGGATAAATTCCTGCTCACCTTTGTCCTTGTTGAACGTTGTGCCAAGGGTGCCTTCGATATCAGAAAAGATTGGAAGCAAGTCGTAGACCTCTGCCCGCGAAAAAAGAGTGCAATAATTAGCACCACATCCACTATAGCTGACCTGATAGTAACTATCAGGCTTATCTTGGCGAAGAAAATCTTCAAGGAAACGCAGGCGTTGCGCCAGATTTTTGAGCAGTAAGAGTGTCCTATCGCCGTTGAACGATTTACTCTTTCCCATTGCACGAGCAATGTATTCAAGATAGCGGATTTTTGCTTCCTTTTGTAGGCGTCCAAAGGCCTCTTTTTGAAGAATTCGTTTGAGAATACCCAATTCGCTTCCCTCATCTTGGAGGCGTTGATGCAAAACGGTGCGTATACGTTCGATTTCTAGTGTGCTAGGAGGTTGATCAGCAACTTCTAACTGGTTACAGAGAGCATTAATCAATTGTTGTTCAAACAATTTCATGTCGCGCACAGTAATAGTGAGTTTATGACCGAGAAAACGGGTTCCTGATTGCCCAGGTTTATGGCGAGCTTGTAGATGAAGCCGACGCTTCTTCAATTTGATAGTTTTGTCAAATGAATAGGTGAGAGCAGAAAATGTCTGATCAGAAAATGTTTCTCCAGAAAGATCTGCTGGGCTATTCAGTAATTCTTGAACATATGTTTCAAGCGTTTTGCCAGGATAGGCAGAGGTAAGCGTGGAGGTAAGGTGATGGACTAGCTGATCTCTAATCTGCTCAATAAGAAGACGGAATTCATTGAATGCCTCTCCATCAAGGAAATGTGCAGCTACATGGGTAAGTTGCCTTGAAGGAACAAAGGGGCGCACATCAGTGAAGTTTGTACGCTGAAGATTGCTCACAACCTCTTGCGCAATCTTATCTATGGGAAGCGAAAGTGTAGAAGCAGTGGTGAGAAAAGGTGGCATCCAGCTTTTCAAAACGGCCAAAATTCCTTTTAAGAGAACTTCATATTCTACAGGTGGGAGATTGTTATCATGTTCTTGAAGCCTATTTTTTGCCATGATGATCCTGCCTTCCTCATCTACTACATCAAAAGCGGATTTAGCTTCTGTATTTTGGGTAAACCCCTACTCCTTTTGCTGAATGAAATTTATGATAACACATATGTATATCGAGATGCAATACGAACAGTGTATAATATCAAGATAGCTCAAAAGTTTCTGTGAATACATTGCTTAATGGAAGTCTAGCATGATGAAGAAAGATATTATGAGCATATGTTCTCATATCGTGCTATGCTTATTCTAAGCATTGTTTTTTGGGAAGAAACGTTGCAACCATGCTCGACGAAATGACATCTGGAGAAAACTCTCTAATTGGGGGCGATCCAGGATAATGGTTCCCGCTTTGCTTCCTTCCTTGAGAATCCAGTCTGGAATAATGCGATGAAGCTCTCTGCTATTCCCAGGAACAAGAAGCACAATTTCCGACCGCCCAATTTTCCAAATGGATGGGTTGCTAAGATATAATTGCTTCAATTCAGTACGAATTTTGTCATAGGCTCGCCCCTGATAATCATCAATGGTGAGGGTTCGACACCAATGAGGAAGAGGAGAGGAGGAGGCCTGAGTAAAGATGTTCGTCACAATTTCTGATGAATAGTGAAGCATGTCTGAAGGAAGAGGTTTTATGGCGAGACGGTCGAGCATTCGCCGAAGATATTCATGATAAAGCGCTGTAGTCAGGCGATTCTGAATGGCAGTTACGCTTTTATGTAGTGATCGAGCAGCAGCAACATTGTAACCAGGCAGTGAAGCTCTCGTGTAGATCATGAGACAACGCTTGTAAATTTCGGTTGAAAAACTGTGGTCTTCTGCATTCATAGAAAGGATGAAGGCTGGGTATTCAGTTCGCAGATATCCTTCATCCTTAATAAGTTCTGTTGCATGGTCGGTAAAACGTTTTTTATCAATATCATCAAACACAACTGGAAAACGTCGACGTATATCACGGAGCGCCTGCAAATTTGTTCGTGTAAAATGCACTTTATCCATGCATGTATAATGCCCGAACATGGATTTCATGAGCGTTTCTACCAGTTTCGATTTGCCACAGTTACTTTTTCCATATAACACTGCAAACTGTGGGAAGTCAAATAAGAAATTGTGTTGGATAGTTGCGTCATTACGGAAGTCACACACAAATGGGCTACAGTAAAACCAGCAGAGAAACAAAAAGTAATCGCGCTGATGCTGGGCAATATCCCCTACAAATCCCTGCCGGAAATTTTCGAAATACTCGATAAGACATTGGACATCGGACTCGACAGCACTCCACTCGGGTGCTAAAGGTATAGCCTGTCCTGTCAGGAAAACATTGCGTGTTTCCTTGTTGATGGACAACCAAGTTGGTTCTTCTCCTTCTTGCCCCTTCTGTTTTCGACTCTTCACAAGCTGGACCACTTTGTCTGCTAGTGGAGCATTGAATTGAATGCGTCCATTTTTGGGTTGAGCAAGAGATGGTAAAGCATGCTTGTACTCATCTGATAATCGTTCTACCGTGTGCAGAACACGAGGGAGGGAAAGCACATTCTGAGCTGAAGGTGAATGAACAAAAACAGTTAGGCCTTCTTTGGCTTCTTGTGCATGCTGGATAAGTGGCACATCTTCGATGCGAACAACTTCCTTCACCAACGTTGGGGATGCAATATCAAGCGTAGCTCGTTCTCGTATCTGTCGATATCGCCGCTCAAAGTATGCCCAGGCCTTATCATCGTTTTCGAAGGCAACTAGCTCCTCGCTTTGTTTTCCAGAGAAGGCGCGTTTAGACCAGTTCGCTGATCCAGTAATAACAAGCCGCTTTGTTGGACTTTCTAAGAGATAGAGCTTTGAGTGAGAAATTGCTCCCCGCATCACAAAAAAACGTGCTTTCCCAAGGTGAATATACTCTAAGATTTTTCGTTTGCGTTGATCTTCTAGGCCCTGAATGGCAGTCGTTAATTCTTCGCAAATAAACCGCTGTGACGCCAGAATATGGGAGAGACCCGCAAGTACTCCTTCAAAGCCGAAGACACATTCGACTGTTTCAAATTGATTGAGCATATCAACGATCATAGGGATACTTGCAGTATAAGTAAGAACGCGAAGTGAAGAGAAGCCAGTGAAAATTTCGGGAGAAAAAGATGTATGGCGTTCAAAACGACTAAAGACAATTTCGAGTGAATTGTCATCAGGTGAATGGTGTGGTTGAGGCATCCTTCTGCTCACTTTCGACCAATACCACTTTGAGTGCCTGTTAGAGAATACGAAGGCTATCCGCTACAAAAGAAAGCATTACCACAGAGCCAACACTTAAAAGAATATTAACCAGTATTATCATATATTTTACACAATTTCATTGCCAAAATCAAATAGAGAATACGACATTGTACAACATATGTATTGACTTAAAAGCAAACTTATTGTAACATTTTTATCTAGAACGTAATTTCTTGCACAAGCACTAAAGTGGTTATAGTCGCACGAAGTTGAACACGAAGTTGAAAGGGAAGGGGTATTTATGAGCCAAAGACCCTGTTGGATTGCATTTGTCTTTGATGATGCACAGGAACAAGCTTGGTTTACCGAATCGCTTCTTGATGAGGAACAGGTACTCTTTGAATTAGAAGGTTTTGGCATTCACCCCTCAAGAAGAGAAAGACAACGACATGTACGTTTTCGTTTGGAGCAACCTTTGACGCCTGAACAATGCAATCGACTAAGCCAACTGCAAAGCTTAGGCCTCTTTAAACGGTTTTATTACACATCTGAGAAAGACGAAACAGAAAGCGTTGTATAATAGCTTTCTCTATGGTTAGCTTGACTTATCTGAAAAGAATAAAAAAGGGGCTGATGAGGTATTAAAAAAAGGCCACTCTGTTCCTCCTGTTCCATGAGGAACAGAGCGTAGCACGCTATCAAGGCCAAGGCAAGCCAGCAACCATTCTTTCACTCTCTTTCACCTCTGCTCGGCCCTAACGAGCGTATGATAGAGACAACTACTTGAATATCCTTTTGAGTATGCTTCGAAACTGAGATTCGTCATCTGGTGAAGAAGGGGTGGAGCTAAACGCTTGTGCCAGACGTCACTCACAGAACAAGCAATAACACAATTGCCTGTTACTTATGAGTTTGGCAATTGAGGAGGTCGTGTCAAACTCCTTTCGTCAAAAGATGAAGGATGAGGCTCTATGCCTTAGCAACCGATATTTGTTGATAAATATCACGTAATGCCAGAGCAATGTTCTGTCGCTTCTTCTGGAGGAGCATTTCTATTTGTGGGCCGTCAATGACGCGAATACGCGAGCCGTTTGCATAAATGAATTGGCGTGCAGCTCGTGTAAATGTTGAAGTTGTTACAAAGTAGCCATAGACAGACTTATGATGGTACGTAGATCCGAAAAAATCACGCAGTTCAGGCTGCCCGACACGATTGGTGGAGGCGTACAGTTTACTTTGTACAATGACGATGTTTCCAAATCTGTTGAGTAGTTTGGTATCGACTCCTTGGTCGCCGCTCTGACCACAATGCTCAAGAAAACGATGCCCCTCCTTCTGAGCTATGATTAGGGCTGCCGAGAAAATTTCGAAGTCCTTGGGTTTCAGGCGCTTATACACTTCTCTGAGCGTTGGTGGCACATATGGAATATTTTTATCCAAAGGTATTGATGTTACAGGAACTTTTGTTGCTGTAGAGGATGAGCGAGAGGGCGTTGGACCTGGCGAAGGTGGCGCTGCAGATTGTATGCGAGAAGGTGATTTCGCATTCATTGGAGCAACAAGTAAAACCAGGGCAAAGGGGGTCGAAATCATTGCTGTGAGCAAGCCCATCCAGTGAAGCAACTGACTGAGATATGACCATCCAAGAACGATAGCCAGGCATAATGCCAGGAGCAAGAACGCAAGCCCTTTTCGGCTCCACATCTGAGACCAGAATGGATACAATTTCTACCTCCATGCAGATATGCAGAAAACTCTACCGTTACTTTCTCCCTTCTTTCTGCAGCCAAATAAAACGGTAATAAAAGTAATGAGTTCATAAAATAATAATATAAGTTATAAGTTATAAAAACAATATATGTTTTGTCGATACAGAATAAAATTATGCCGAGTATTTAAGAAGGCTAAGCAGGCAATACTACTCTTTGGCCTGGGTGTTGGTTTTGTCATATCATCATTGTCAGCAATGGAAGATTAGCAGTTGCCGAGGAATTGCTTCTTTTGAATCTGATGGGAATGATTATCTTGGGTAGATATCATTAAGTGGTGAAGGTCTCATTGTTCGAGCTCATTTTCCTCGGTTTCTTTAAACTCTTCACCGGATAATGTAGCTCTACCAATCATCATGGTTTTTCCACTTTTTAACGCCTACCTAGGAAGTGAAAGGAGAAGTTTGTTTTGTCTGTCTGAATCATTTTTGCCTGATTTATGTGGAGGAAAACGATGCTTGAACAGCTCTCATCCATCAATTGGAGTATCCTTTCTCATGCGTATGGTTCAGCAGAAGATGTACCTCAAATGCTTCGTGATCTGGCCTCGCCTGATGAGCAGCTTCGTGGAATAGCGCGGGGAGCGTTGTACACGAATGTTTATCACCAGGGAACCGTTTATCAGGCGTCGGCTTATGCCATTCCATTCCTCTTAGAGCTTCTTCAACAAGAGACTGTCCCTGAGCGAGAGGAAGTTCTGATTCTTTTGGCCTATCTGGCTCAGGGAAATGCGTATCATCGCCAGCGCTGGCATTTTTATACCGAAGAGCGCAAACATGACTCTGCTCTTCATGCAGAGTTAGAGGAAGGAATTCTCTGGGTGGAGAAAACCTATGAGGCGGTGTCTGCGGGCCTGCCACTGTATTTCTCACTGCTTGGCGACCCAGCCCCGAAACTCCGCATGGCTGCGCTCCGTTTGCTGGGATCGTTATCCCGCGAGGCCGCTCAGATCGCCTCTTTGCTCGTCGAGCGTTTTTCTGCTGAGCACGATCAGCGCGTACAGGCTTCATTGCTTTTCACGCTGGGGACACTTCTTGCCAGGCAGGAGGAAGCGTTTCCTACAGCTTGGCACCTGTTAGAAAAGGGGCTAGACAAAGGCCAGACAGACCTGGTGCGCCTAGCTGCCGCAATGGCGCGAACGCGCGGGCCAGAGGCCCCTGCGAGTGCGTATGATCTCCTGCTCGAAAGAATACAGTATCCTGACGCGCTCGATGATCTTTACAACGAGCCTCCCTGGGCTGAGAGCCGTCTGGTCTTTGACGTCATTCGCTCTTTTTACGCACTTCCGCCTTCCTTTTCTTCTCTCCTGATTCCCAGGTTGATCCAGGTGCTGGAGTCTCTGAATCCGAGGGAAGAGCGTGGCGAGCTCAAGCTCAATGGAATCATTGCCGGAGAATTGGCAGATCTTTTGCTTACCCTTGTGTTTGATACGAACGAGAGCAATCCCACAAGAGCACGGATGAGAAAAGATCTGACACACCTGCAAACTGCCCTATTATTCGCTATCCTTCAGAGTGATGCTGTCTGGCGATGGGACGTTGGCAAAGGGCATAGTATGGCCTCGCAACTATTCAGGGAGGAACAGTTTGAGACCATCGTCGATGTCAGGCTCTATGAATTGCAGAAACATGGCCTGCCGGAAACCCGGCAAATGTTACGGGCGTTTCTGTGTTTAGAGCCCCAGGATAAAGATATCGTGCGCATTGTTTCAAGGAAAGCGAATATCCATTGGACGCCGCCTGAGCAAAAGAAAGAGGTGCTTGCGGAGCTTATTGCACTCAACCCTCACTGCCGACTCGCTGATCTGAAAATGCTGGTTGGGGATTATTCATCATGAGCATGGGCTAGAGCAACAAGATGGAGAACAAGTCCAATACCTTTCAAGCTGAATCGCATGAATGCTTGATTGACAAGTGCAAGAGCAAGCTATATCATTGCAACCACATATTTCTTGCGCTCACCCCTCTCTTTCCGGAATGAAAGGCCCTGGCAGTGATCTCAATGCAACAGACGACATGGAGAATGGTAGGTTCCTATCTGCCAACGATGGCATCGAAAGCCGCTCTTCTAGAAGAAACACGTCTCTTTCTCTTAACATATGAGCAGAAAAAACAGGTTGTGCTCACGAAACAAACACTTATGAGGGATATTCTGGCACAGCGTTCGCGCAAAACGCGCACACTTATTGCTGAGATCATTAGCAGCCGTCTGGTCCGTTGGAATCCGCCCGATTGGGTTCTCCAGGATTTAATAGCGTTCGCGAAGGAATCCAACCTGGATGCTTTGCGAGCTGCACTGTTACTTCATGTCGCACGGCAAGATCATCTTTTGTACGATTTTGTACAAGAGGTTATTGTCCCACGTTTGCAAGGAGACCGAAGAATAGTGGTTGCAGATGTGCAAACGTTCTTTGATCAGTCCCAAAAAGCCCATCCTGAAGTAGGTCATTGGAGTTTTGAAACGAGACTACGTCTCGCACGGGGTGTACTGGCAACCTTACGGGATTATGGGTTGTTAAAAGGGGCAGTCAACAAGGATCTGGTTTATCCAACTATCCCGGAACATGTCGTTACTCACTTAATTCGTTTGTTACTGGCGGAAGGAATTCCTGAGACGCAAATTGCTGACCATCCTGATTGGCACATCTGGCTTTGGAGTGCCTCTCAGGCTCAGGCTGCTGTTGCGCGCTTTCTCAAACAGGAGCATTCCACATGAGTATGGATTTGCAAAGTCGGTTTGATTTTTTGATTGAAAGGCTGCGTGATGCCTATGATGGGATTGGACACAGCAGTGGACGACCGTTTGTCTACTTTGTGTACGACCCTGAAAAGGAAAACCGGGTGCGTCTATTAATGCAGCAACACTTGCAAAGCGATCAGCACCTGACCTTCCATCATCTCGATCTATTGGATATCACCTTGGAGAGTCTCTCCGGGCAGGAGGAGGAGCGCGAGGCATTGCTCAATGATCCAGATGCAACAGGAAGCACCGATGGGATTGTGCGTCTCTGGAAACGCCAGACTTTTCGAGCAATCGCTGCCGCTTTGCAACAGTCTGGTGAAGAAGAGCGCCCAGTGATAGTTCTTCAGGGGCTGGCCGCCCTGCATCCCTTAACCACCCCCACCGCGTTGATTGAATACCTGGCAGAACAGGAACCCCGTCATCCCAGCACCAAGCGCATGGTACCGATTGTTGTGTTTATTCCTGGTGCAGTCCCACCGCAAACTAGCCATATCTATGACTTTCTCGGGCAGGCGCATCTGCGCCAGAACTTCTATAGAGGGGAAGAGATCTGATGAAGATTCGCGAGATGTTCGGGACGAAGATTCAGGAGCGTATCCAGCCAGTTGTGAAAGTATCCGACCGTACTCCTGCAGTCCTGCTGGATGAACTCCAAAACCTTGTCGTAACACCTCAATGGGAACGCTATCTCCATCTTATGCTTCAAGAATTTATCGATGCATTTGATAGTGAAGATGAGCAGGAGATTGGCTTCTGGATCAATGGGTTCTTTGGGTCAGGAAAATCCTTACTCATGAAAATCCTAGGGGCACTCCTGGAAGGCGGGGAGCTAGACGGACAGAGCGTGCATGAAATCTTTCTGGGTCGTATTCTGACAAGCTCTAGTGAGATCCGTGACGATTTCAAACGTTTTCTGAAGATATGTCAGACACGCATCGCGTGTCAGGCCATCGGCGGCAATATCCATACTCAACAGGCAGGAAGTCATGAGCCTTTGACAATTCTAGCTTTTCGGTTATTCGCTCAAGCTCAAGGATATACACACCTCTGGCCTTTTGCCTGGGCTGTGGAAGCGCAGATTGATGCGCGCGGACTCACCGAAGAATTCCACGCTGTGGCCAGTAGTTTATGCAAGCAAGAATGGTCTGAAATTGCGGAGGACGCGGAGTTTTATAGCGCCCGCCTGTACCAGGCGGCGGCGCAAGTGCTTCCTGATCACTTCAACAGTCCTGATCAGGTCAAGCTGGCCGTGGAAAGCGCAAAAAGCAACGGGATCACTCCGGTAATGTTCGTTGAGCGTCTCTGCCGCTGGTGTCGGGAGCACGATCGGGGCATGAAACGGCAGAAGCTCTTGCTTCAGTTTGACGAACTTGGCCAGTGGCTTCAGGGCAGCAATATCAACGCACGCATTATGGAAGTCCAGGCGCTGGTCGAGGCCGCTTCGGAACTTGGGCAAGGGCGTATCTGGATCGCAGTGACAGCTCATGGAGATATCCAGAGCCTCCAGCAAAACGTGCAACAAGAATATTATGCGAAGATTCTCCAGCGCTTTATCGCTAAATGTAAACTCTCAAATGAAGATATCAACGCAGTTGTCCAGGAGCGCTTGTTGCGCAAGACTGGCCCGGCGACCAGTTTCTTGCGCACGTGTTTTCAGCAGCAAAGCAGCACCATTTATGATCTGGGAACATTGAAAGATGCACCGCGCACCTACCCGCTGCCAGATGAAGAAACCTTCGCGCAGTTTTACCCCTACCTACCCTGGACTGTCACGATTATTCCCGATATTACCAGGGGTATTGCCTTGGCTACAGGCCGAGGAGCGGAACTGACCGGGTCCAATCGCAATATGATTGGGGTGGTACAACTTGGCATCCTCAATGCGAAGGGATTACTGGAAGAGGAGGTTGGCCGACTGATTAGCCTGGCGGATCTCTATTACCAGTTCGATACCGATATCGCCGTTGAGACACGCAACGATCTGCGACGCGTGGGTGATCGGGTTCCGGGCGCTAACAAAGAATTAATTGAGCGCACCGCGCGCGCTCTTTATCTCCTGGGCCAGGTGGAAGTCATTCCCTGTACCGTCGAAAACCTCACACGCGCACTGGTCACGTCCATTGACGAAGACCTGACGATTCTGCGCTCACAGATCAAGGGAGCGCTCGATCAGTTGGTGAGGGCTGGGTATGCGAAGCAGGTTGGGGAGAGCTATGCTTTTCTCAGCACGCAGCAGCGTAGTTTTCAAGAGAAAGTACAAAATAAGCAAGAAGAATGGCTTGCACGCATTGGCGATTTGATTCTCAAGCTCGATGACTATAAAGGTGATGACGCCTTACGCTTTGATCAGATCACACTGCCCGGCATGGGAGGGCGCCAGAAGACGCTGCGCCTGGTGCTGGATAATCGGGTGCTGCGCAATCCAACTGAACATGTCACGATTCATGTCTATAGCCCTCTCCAGCGGCTGATCGCCCCCGAAATTGGAAATGATGTGGACTTAAAGCAACAGTCTATTCAGCAAAAAAATACGTTTTTCCTACGCATGGAATTTCTCGCTGGTTTTCAGCGCGCACTGGCGCTAGCGGTCGCTACAGAGGAGGTGGCGGAGCATATTCTGCATACTGGCCAAGGTGGTGAAGCCGAGTTTGAGGTTGCCAAACTTGCAAAGAAATATGATATCCCAGAATATAAGCGCGAGGTGCGCTATCTGTTTGAACAGGCAATGCGCAACAGCCAGATCTTTTTTCGCGGCAGCATCTATTATCCCTCGAACGGAGACAATGCAGGCGCGATGGTGCGCAGTACCCTTGGTCCCCGCCTCTTAGAAATCTATTCTGCGTATGCGGATTTGCCGCATCGTCTCCACGACGATGCCAAGGCCGTAAGGGACGCGCTGAACCATGTGGTTTCCAACAAAGATCTGGAAGCGCTTGGTGTCTTTAAGGCAGATGGCACGCTCAATGAGGGCAACCCCCTGCTCAGCCGATTGCGTTCGCGCATTCCTCTGGAGAAAGAAGATCTGGGTTTCGTCTACGCGGATCAGTTACGGCAGGACCTGGAGAGGCCGCCATATGGGTGGGATGGAAATAGTGTGAAAGTGGGCCTTGCACTCCTGTTGCGCGCGGGGGCCTGCAAACTGTTTGAGAATGGAACGACCTATACGAATCCTGGCGATCCGAGTGTATTGCTGTGTCTCACCAAAGCACAGCGCTTTAAGACTGTGCGCGTTCAGGGCGTGCGCACAGAAATCAGTATGCAGGATTTGATTGAAATCAGAAAATGTATGGATGATGTTTTTGGGATCAAGCCGCAGCTGATTCTCGCGGTGATGGATGAAAAGCTCAAAGAGCAACTTCAAATTCTGCATATCCAGGCCGAAGAGGTCGAAGCATGGGCAAATCCGGCGGGATGCGCACTGCCCTTGTCTTTTGAAACGGGCCACACCCTGGTGGGCGAACTGCTGGTGAGCAATGTGCCAAATATTCGTCTTCCTCAATTTATCCAGGAGCATGAACGATTGTGGGAGTATAAGGCGCTACTCGGGGCTCTGCTGCGTTTTAAGGACGAGCACGGAAGCCTGTATCAGGAGGAACGTGATTTCTATAATCGGATGTATCATCTGGAGAATCCACCAGCCGCGATTTTAGCCTTTCTCCAGGGCTGGCGGGAGGCAACCCAGCAACGCTCCATTACAACCCAGACCCGCTGGCATGAGCTAACAGAACAGTATCGCCAAGCCCGCCAGGCCCTCACCGATGAGATCGAGCGGCTCCGTCAGGAGGGGCAGCAAGACCTCGCCAGGCAGGATGATGAACTTCTAGAGCGAGTAGAACAGGCCAGTATCCCGGCAGAGGTGATAGAAGCGACTCTGGCTGACCTGCGTGCGTCGCTTGATCCAGAACGCGCAAAGCTGGCCCAGGCGTCGTTGAGTATCAGCGAGGCGAGAAGTGTGAAAAGCGCGCTGGTCAATCGGCGTGTGGAGATAGGAAGGAAACTCAGAGAAATCTCACAACGCTACCAGACAACATCCACGCCAGAAGTCGAGGACTCGCCTGCACCATCTGTTGTCCATATTAGTTGGCAGAGCCTGCTGGGAGAGCGTTGCATCAGTTCGCCAGCAGAGTTGCAACAGGTGGTAGATACCCTTCAGCGTCTGGTCTACAACGAGCTAGAGCAGCGCCGTATTGTCATCCTTGAATAGTTGCTGTTCTGCTTTCTTCTGTCTCGCGCTATGCCTGGTCATGAGCCTTTGCGCGAAAGCAGAAAAGAGAAGAAGTCTATCACTGCTGAATCAGTCTGAGAAGAAGAGAGTATAGGTATGCAGAAACGTTCAAAAGATCTCCTACGCACGCTGGTGCGCGAATTGCGCGCGAAACTGGTGGGAAGCCGCTTGGTGATTGAGGGGACCGAGGTTCGTGGCAATCTGGATCGTGAATTGGAGCGCCTGGGCTTTCCACCCGATGGCACCATCAAGCCGGTCGAAACGCTGCCAGATGCGCAGCCTCATGAGACCTATGCCCACCAGGTCGTGATGGCTCAACTCGTGTATCTGCCCCAGGAACAACGCCCGGAGGTTCGCGATGAGATCATCGAGCGTGCGGCATATACCTGGATCAATCGCCTGCTGGCCCTGCGCGCAATGGAAGTGCGTGGGTTGATCGATAATACCCTGCGCGGCGACGAACTCTATAGCGGCGCATCAGAAAAGCTCTTTATTTTGCGCGAGACGCAGCTCGCGCGGGCCGAAGGCGAGGATAATGGCTGGTGGGGAGTGATCGAGGATACCTGCAATGAACTGGTGGCTTCCTTGCCCGGCCTGTTCGCGCTCGACGATCCCGCGGCGGCCCTCCGGCCAGGCGCGGGCGTGCTGGTCCAATGCATCGTGCTGGTTGGAGGCCAGATGGACGATTTTTCGCCAGAGGAGTCAGATGCGGCTTTTGCTGATCCTGATGCGATCGGCTGGGCCTATCAGTTCTACCAGGAAGAGAGCAAAGCCAACGTTGACGCCAAATGCAAAAATGGCGGCAAAGTGCTCAACCGCTCCGAGCTGGCGGCAAAAACGCAGCTTTTCACCGAACCATACATGGTCCAGTGGCTACTGCAAAACAGCCTGGGCCGAAGCTACCATGAATTCTTTCCGCAGAGCAAACTGCCCGCGACCTGGCCGTACTATGTCCAGCCGGAAAAGCTGGATGCCCCAGCATTCACCCTGGATGGCCTGACCTTGCTCGATCCCTGTATGGGTAGCGGCCATTTCCTGCGCGCGGCCTTTGATATGTTTGTCCAGATGTATCGCGAGCAATATCCTACCTGGAGCATGCGCGAAATCGTCGATTGCGTGCTGAGCCAGCACCTCTTCGGCATCGACCTGGACCCGCGCGCAGCGCAACTGACTGCTCTGACTCTTTATCTAAGAGCATGCGAACTGCTACGCGAAGACCGCCGGGCGCAGCGCCTGTCTGGCAATGATCCAGATTTTCGTCCGACTATGAATCTCGCCACGACGCCGACACACCTGAATAAAGGCGTGCTGGCTCGCCACCTCAAACGTCACCCGGACGACGAATATTTTCTCTCGCTGATCAAGGAGATTTTTGCCGGCCTGGAGCAGGCGGAACTTCTGGGCAGCCTGCTGCGCCCCCGTGAATACTTGGACCGGGCCATTGAGGAACTAAAAAATCTGCCAGCAATACAGTTAGATCTCTTCTCTTCATTCCACGATGAGACACTGCCCATCCAAATCGCAACCATGGCCAAAGAAGAGCCAGGGGAACTGAAAAAGCTGGCTTTCAAGCACATCATCGAGAGCTTCCACTCTGAAGTCCATAACGTCAAGGATGTGAGTGAAATGCTCTTTGGGCGCGAAGCGGAGCAGGGAGTGCGACTGTTTCAGTTGTTGGATCGGCAGTATGCAGTGGTAGTGACGAATCCGCCGTATCTGGGGAGTGCATACATGAGCAGTTATTTAAGAAAATATGCTGAAGATTATTATGCTTCTGGAAAACGTGATTTGTGTACGGTTTTTGTTCTCCGCTGCCTAGAACTCTGTAAACTTCATGGTCGTGCTGCAATTGTGACTACCCATAGCTGGTTATTTTTACGCAGCAATGCAAATTTCAGAGCTATACCTACGGAAGCGCTACCTGATGCCATAAGAAAAGGTAAATTTACAGGCATTTTAAGAGAAACTTCTATTGAAACTTTGACGGAGTTAGGAAGATACGCTTTCTCTGAAATCGACATTCCTGGTAATCCTCTTCTTGTTGTATTAGGAAATGCAACACCAGCACCACAACATTATTTAAAAGCTTATCGATTAACTGCGCGCAGACCATCACAAGAGCAAGCAGCGATGCTTTTGAGGATAACTCAGCAAATAGAGCAGAGTAATATAGTCTTCACTCCTTTACAAAAAGACTTTTTGGCCTTACCAGATGCTACAATTCCTTATTATTTGAAAGATGCTTTGTTATCAATATTTATCAACAATGCCAAACTTAAGAGTAAAGTCATTGGTAAGTTAGGGCTTACAACGTCCGACGATAACCGCTTTTTACGTTATACATGGGAAGTGCTTTATACCTCATCTAGATGGTCAACTTACACAAAGGGGGGAGGATATACAAAATGGTTTGGTCAAAACTGGTATCATACCGATTGGGGATTTTCAGGAGCTCGAACAAAAGCTTTTGGCAAAAGTTTTCTGAGGAATGTTAACTGGTATTTTCAGTCTGGATGGTCCTATAGTCGCATTAGTCGAGGAAAATTAGGATTTCGCAGTTTCGATATTCCTGGTTGTATTGGAGATAAGGGACCAGGAGTTTACACTGAAAATCCGTCTTTTGTCGTCATTGCGCAAAGTCACACATTCGCGTTTCTTCTTCGAACTGTTAGTTCTCAAGTAGCATTTGAACTCAATACGCTCATGGAAGCCCCTATACCTGAAGAAAGTTATCAGCATTTTTCATGGCTAGGGAGATACGCAGAATCGCTAAAAAAGCTATTGATTGCAAGTTCTTCTATAGAGAGAACATTCACAACCACGATAGAAGAAACTGAACAACAAAAAATATGCTGTTATCTGCACAGTGCAGAGGGTTTCATTGAAACCCTTGTATGCTATGCCTACAAATTAACTGACGAGGCAATCCAAACCATTATTGAGGATACAGGCACCCCTGCTGGCTGGTATCCCCTCATCGTTGGCTACGACACATTACCCACGTTACCCGATGATCTCGATATTCCGCCATTGCCGCAGGAACTCCTCGATTACTTGGCCAACCACGAGCGCATCCATCCAGATACCAAAGAACTCGCACGCATCAAAGCCAATCTGCGCGCTCTCTATGAAGCAGGACCAGGCGCCAAAAACGTTGAGCAGGAGAAGAACCATGAGGATGCAGAGGGCGAAGAGGATGAGGAACGATTGGCATCTGGAGCGCATATTCCCATTCCAACCGAAACCTTTCTGGAAGAATTGAGTGTCAAAATGCAGATCCATCCCATCAGTGTCTACTGGCTGCTGGAGAAATTGCGCTCGGAGGGGGGCGCTGCAAGCCAGAGGAGCAGCGACTGCTGGAAGATCGCTTGAGTGTGCTGATCTTACGCATCATGGGTCATCGCTGGCCGAAGCAAATCGAGGCCGGGGAAGAAGTGCCAGGGTGGGCCGTGCGCAGCGGAGTGGTTCCGCTGCTGGGAGGGACAGGCAAGAGGACGCTAGGAAATCGCTTGCGCGAGCGGCTGCGCGAGGAGGATGGGGTGCTGGGGGCGCAGCACACAGAGGCGCTGCTCCAGGAACTCACCGGGTTTAATATTGATGAGTGGCTACGGCGCCGCTTCTTTCCTCGTCATATCTCGCAGTTCAAATCTCGCCCAGTGGTCTGGCACCTGGTTAGCACTCCTCCCAAGGGGAAAAACAATGGGAAAAAGAGCCGCGGAGGGCCGCAGCGCCGGCCAGCCTTTGAGTGTATGGTCTATTATCACGCCTGCTCAACGAATGCTCTGGCGCGCGTGCGAAGTGAGTTGCTCGAGCCGCTGATTCAGCTTGAACTTGGTCAACTTGCCCCCATTACGCTCCAACTTCCAGAGTATCAGCAACCGACCTCCTCCCAGAATGGGCAGGCAGAACCTCCGGTGCAGCTTGAGCTGAGCGAGGTAGCGTCTGCCGCAACACAGGAGCAGGGGCCGAAAACCTCGCTCCGAGATGAAGAGTATCTGGCAGCAGTTCTCGCAAGCGAACGCATTCGTGAATTGAGGACTTTTTTAGATACGCTCTATGCCATTGAGCAGCTAGGCTTTGCCTGTGAGGAATTATCCGCATTGTTGGCGCAAGAACCGCTGGATTGTTGGTCCGGCAATGGCCTCCTTCCCCCTGCTGACAGGGACGCGCTGGCGCGCGCGGAAGAGGCATGGCGCGTGGACATCAACGATGGGGTACGGGTGAATATCGCCCCACTCCAACTGGCCGGCGTCCTGGGAAGCGATGTGCTCAAAGCACAGGATGCCCGCAAGGCCATCGCAGATCGGGCGCGCTGGCGCGCCGATGAGCGGCGCTGGGTGCGCGAGGGCAAGTTGCCCCGCTGCGGCTGGATGAACGAGCAGGTTCCTCCCAGCCCGCAATGGAATGAATTGGAACTCCTGCGCTTGGCAGAGCAGCAAAAACTCGAACAGAAGCAACTAGACTTCCAGACAGGCCAATCAGAGAACGAAACCAGGGATAGCGCAGAAGAAGGGAATTCCTATGAGCGAGAGTCTTCAGCAACGCATCTATAGAGAAATCGGCAAGTATCTCACCAGGCCGGGTGAGTGGATGGTTTGGTGCGACCCGCGCAACGATTGGGGGCCGCTGCTCCAGATGGCAGCGAGCGCGCCGGGGATGAAGGGCTTCACCCTGTATTCTCTCACCGCAGAAGATTGTACCTGGGGCAAACCTGGTGGATTGGTCTGGCGAAAAAAGTTGAAGGAACTCCTCAGTGCGAATCAGTCGTTTGTGCTGCATGTGGTTGCACCTCCACATGAGCTCGGCTGGCTTTGGGTGCAGGCCTTGCGCGCCGAAACCATCTATCGCACCACCCTGCGGGATGCGCTCCAAGAGTGGGGATGGCGCGCGCAGAGTAGTAAAACCAGTAATGATGAACTGGCTCGCATGGCGAAAAATCGCATCTACTTTCAGCAAGATCCCGCGGATTGGGGTGGAGGTGGGCTGACGCCCAACCTCATGCTCCTGCTCGAACTGTTGGCTGGGGCGCCCCTCCGGCCTGAAGATGATCGGATGATCCTGGACTATACCATTGAGGCCGCTGGCCTGCCAGAACTGCCTGTACTCTCTGAAGCGGTACAGATCTCGGCGCTGGAAAAGCAAAAAGAAGAGCAAAAGCTGGAACTTTGGCGCATCAATGCCCTGGCTCGTTTACTGACCACGCACGCGCACAAGATTGCGCCAACGCAGTTTGCCTATCACGAATACCTCCTTGCTAGCGATAAGCGCGCCTTCGCGCTCGAATTGCTGGAGAAATGGGTAGACAGCGTACGCCTGAGCAAAGATCTGGCCTTGCGTATTCTGCAAGCAGATCGCATGGCGACGCTCGGCCAGTCACTCCAGCGAGAGACACTGGAAACCGTGGGCAGACAGGAAGCCTTTCTCTCACACGCTGCGGAGCGCGCCCTCTTTGCTCAGACCTGCATCAATCTGGCCAAGCGATCTGGCCGTGACTTGCTGGAAACGCTGGCCGCGCTGCAAAACGAGCTGGCAATCCACGCGAAAGGGTTCTGGGGCGATACGCTCGATAGTCAGCGTTTTACACGCGAAGGATCTGACCTGGAGAGCCAGATCATTCCCTGGGGCGAATTGGCGCGCCTCAGCCGCGCAGCTAATCAGTTACTCGGCGCGATCCCACAATCCACCTGGTCGCGGCCTGAAGAAATCCTGGAGTGGTATGTCCAGACCGGCTGGCGCGTCGATCAGAGCGGCGAAGAAGTCATGCGCCATCTGAGCCGGGCCACGGCTGAACTCATTGAGCTAATTAACCCGCTGCGCTTTGCCTATCTCAGCCACTGGGAGCCGTATCTGCTCCAGTGGACCAACATCTGGCAGCAGGCTGGCTGTCCCCGACCTATGTTGGCAAGCCAGGGCGAATGGCTCATGAAGCAACTCGCAGATAAACGACCTGTTGCCGTGCTGGTCGTCGATGCGATGCGCTACGATATCGCCATGGCCTTGCTTGAAACAATCAACGAGAATGAGGGCGCGGAGCGGGCACATATTTCGCCAGCGCGTACTGCGCTGCCAACCGTCACAGCTCTCGGGATGGGCATGGCCCTGCCAGTGCGTGAAGACGATCTGCGAGCGGAGATTGATCACGGCAAGTGGCAACTCTACCATAAGAAGCAGCCTGCGCTCAATCTCAGTATTGCCGAGAACCGTCGGGAGTGGTTGAGAACTGAAGGGAAAGTCGCTCCTGAAGCGCTGTTGAATATCAAAGATATGGAACAGGGAAAAATTCCTGACGCACACGATGGATATACCCGTCTTTTTGTGTTTGACAATATCATTGACAAGCTGGGCCACGATGAAGAATTGGAGTTGATGGGAACCAGGGATGTCCAGCAGCGGTATCTCAGGGCTATCAAGCACCTGCGCGAAAAACACTGGGAACGGATTGTGCTTGTCACTGACCACGGTTTTATTCACTGGCCGGGCGCGAACGAACAGCAGGTGTCTCCGCCGCTCCCCGATCCGGCTTACACCTCCAGACGCGCCCTGGCCTATGCCAGAGATCTGCATCTGGATGGTCCGAAAGGAAGCGTGCCGGGCAAAAAATGGCAGGTTGCTGTCGCCAGTGGCGCTTCCTGCTTCCGCACCTATGGAGGATTGGGGTTCTTTCATGGCGGTGCTTCTTTGCAGGAATGGATCGTTCCCTGCCTGAAAATCGAGTGGCCAGGAAAAGCGAAATACGTGAACGTGATCATTCAGCGTATAGACCAGATTCTCAGCCTGCGTCCGAAAATTGTGCTGGAGATTGTGCGCAAGCTCTCCATTGAGCAAGCTCTTGCGCGGCAGATCGAGGTGCGTATAAAAGAGCAGGAACGCAACCTGATTCTCTTTCGCTCAAAGCCTGTTATGGCGACGCCTGATCCTGAGCGAAATACGCTGACCGTACCGATGGAACTGGCTGAATTACCAGCAGAATCAGAGTTTGAGAGAAATACTAATCTGAAGATTGAAGTACGTGATCTGAATTCGGAAGAGGTCATAGCAAATGCCACAACCACTCTGATGGTCGAGATAAAGAATGATTGGTAAGATAAGAAACATGAGAATGGACTGGAGAGAGGAGAGATGTTACAATGCAATCGACATCGCCAGGAGAAGCAGGACATATGGCCATTGGAAAAGCAGAATTTAAACCAAATCAACTCGACCACCTCCTTTTTGAAGCATTTCCCGGTCTGGTTATTCGCAAGGATTTAACCCAAGAAATTCGTGGGACAAGCAAGGCGCCCTCGTATGTGATTGAATTTATGTTGGGCAAATATTGCGCCAACTTGTTCGATGATAACGAAGTGCGCGAGGGATTGCGCCTCGTGAATGGAGAGATTGCCAGATACATTCCGCGTGGCGACGAAACCGAAATGGTCAAAGCGGCCATTCGCGAGCATGCGCCACACCGTCTAATTGATCTTGTCCAGGTTGAACTCAATGAGAAATTGAGGGCCGGTGTGTATTGGGCAAGTTTGCGAACAGCCAACATCCAGAACGTCAATATTTCACCGGAGATTGTCAAAAAACACCAGCGACTATTATTGGCAGGAGTCTGGTGTAAGCTCGTGCTCATTTATGATGATGATATTCAATACAATAAAAGAACCTATCCATTTGTCATTCAGCGGCTCGACCCGATCCAAATTAGCCATGTTGACCTAGATGAATATCTTGCCGGAAGAGCACTCTTTACGCGAGACCAATGGATTGATGTCCTGGTACGAACTATGGGGTATGAGCCCAAACATCCTCGCATGACACAACGAATCAAGTTACTTTATCTAGTGCGTATGATTCCTTTGGTGGAAAATAATTATCACCTTATTGAATTAGGACCGAGGCAAACGGGCAAATCGTTTTGCTTTACGGAGTTTAGTCCGTATGGATCATTATTGGCAGGGGGCTCAATCACGGTTCCCAAACTCTTTGTGAGCAATACCAATCCGCCGCAACCCGGTCTCGTTACTCATGCGGATGTCGTCGGCTTTGATGAAATAGCTGGAAGCAGTTTTAATGCCGATGATGACAAAAATCTCTATAAAAGCTACATGGAAAATGGATCTGTTAATCGAGGGACGATTCCCGTTAATGGTGATGCTGGCTTTGTATTCAATGGAAACATTGAATTCGATCCGCGCAATGGAATGTTAGCAGAGCATCTCTTCAAGCCACTGCCAGCCAGCATTAGTGATGACACGGCTTTTCACGATCGCTGGGCCGCCTACCTCCCTGGCTGGGAACTGCCCAAACTCACACCTGAGATGTTTACCCGGCATGTTGGATTTATTCTTGATTACACCAGTGAATTATTTCATCGGGAACTACGCCGTATCAACAACTACGGGACCCTTTGGGAACAATGGTTTGAGGCTCCTGTCAACCAGTGGAGTGCGCGCGACCAGCGCAGTATTAATCGAACGTTCTCAGGGCTCACCAAACTGATCTTTCCTGCTGGTGTGATGGAAAAAGAAGACGCACGTTTGCTCCTGGAGCTTGCTATGGAATTGCGTCTGCGGGTCCTGGTGCAACTTCATATTATGAGCAGTCAGGAGTTCCGCACAACAGAGCTGAGCTATATTGATAAAGATACAGGTGAAACCAATGTGGTGCGTATTATTGGAGAGGGTGAGGGGAACAGCGAGGCTTTTTGATCTCAAGATGCCTCACTGTCCAATGAAGCCGATCCCAACGCCTCTTACAACGATGGAGTGCAAGAGATGGGGAAGCGCAATCATGAATTGGTCATTCATGTAGACCCCCACCTAACTCTCCACGTTGGGCGGTGGGAAGAGCTTACGGAAGGCGATGGAACATGCTATCGTATGGTCTATCCCCCGAAACAAACATTGTTTGACCAAATTCTTCTCTATCTGGAAACAATTGTCGCTCAGTCTCCCAGACCCTCGACGACACAACTCACTCTCAGTGAACAAGTTAGAGCTATTTTAGCTGTGTGTCTTCGCTGGGGGTCCTGTTTTGCTGTTTTGGCAGATGAAGCCAAAACACTGTGGCCGATGACAAACCAGCAAAAAAGTATAAGCCTTATTGCAGATGCTGAGATGGCTCGTATCAATATTGAAACGTTAGCAGCGCTAGAGCAATGGCTTAATATTCTCCGTTCGGATAAAGAGCACTATCTTGTCTTAGTATTAGCAGCCAAACAGCTTCCGCTGCCTCTCAAGCGTATCATCGTTCCTCCTCGTCAAAGGGAGCGTCTCCTCGAATGGGCTATTTTCGCTGAATGCATGCGTTCACTCGCACCCCCACAAGAACGTTCTCAGCTTATTGCATCCAGAGGAGAAGCAGACTGGGTTGAACAGATCCAGCAAAAGGTTCTTGCGCATCCGACTCGCATGCTCGCAAATGGGATCATCAATATGTGTTGGCGGAACGGCTCAAGCATTGAAAATTTTCATGCCGGAGCATACGCTCCGCGTCCTCTTTTCCAGAGGCGTATCACACCGCAACAGGAACAGATCTTACCGCGTGAGACAGGCGAAATGCTGGCCGTCGCACTTGAAATTGTCCTTGATCTCATCGACGAGCAAAGTGGAGATAGCTGAGCCGAACGCGTCTTTCCATTTGCTCTGTTTCCACTCCGATTCCATGTTCCCCAGAATTGGTCGCTGGATAAAAAGACATGTGAAGTGACGCTGGACGATGCGGAACGGTTATAATACCAGGTGTGCTGATCAATGGCTGCTTGCAACATGGGAGTTGGAGAGGCTTTTCCGTCAAGGTGTGAGGAGAGGAGAAAAGATAAAACGAGCCATTAACCAGAAAAACGCTAGAGGGTCAAACCACAATTGAGTAGCCATTGACGAGCGCAGCACCAGATTCCCCGAGACGATGGAGCCGCGCTCGTTGGCGCCATTGCTGACGTTTGCCTCCCCAGACAAAGAGGTTGGATGCCGGTTCCATTCCGTCACGTATCCTCAAGCTAACTGATGATCTCTTCAGTCGTTTGGGGATGCTGACCAGCAAGGGGCACGGCGAACGATGATACGTTGGACTGACTCGGCCATATTCAACCAAGCAATTTAACTGTCTATCTGCGATAGCTCTTCTACTGCATTTCTTTTGCTGAGGTAATTCCGTAAACCTTCTATGGCTATTTTTCGCATACTACACTGACTTTTTTCTTCTAATGACATTTCGGCAAAGGTCTTTTCATGCCCATCTGGCTGAAAGATCGCATCCCAGCCAAAGCCATCTGTGCCACGTGGTGGTACCACTAGCCCGCCAAGAGATCCTTCAAAAAAGAGCATATTGTTGTTTTCGTCAGCGTAGCCGACGATAGTTCGAGCAGTCGCTCTCGCGCCAAATGTCTTGCTGAGAGCGTAGACCCCATCGATTCCAATTGAGCGCACAAACCACTTGGCGAGAGGTCCTGGCAGGCCACCCATGCCGTTAAGAGAAAGAGAGGTGTCTTCTACCAGGAAAGCACCGGAGTGGTATTTTTGTGCCTCTACTAGCTTTGCGGCAATGACCTTGTGTGCATCAAGCTCTTGAATCTCTGGAAGATCAACGTCAATACCCTGGACTGCGGGTATTAATTCGCTGACCTCACGAAGTTTATCCTTATTACCTGTCACAAACAAAATGTTCTTCATTCTTCTCCTCTTGCATGTTCTATTTCAAATAGAGTAATATCTAATCCAACATGATCTGATATTACTACACCTAAATAGAAAAATATAGCTCTTGAAAACAAAAATTTTCTTAGCCTGCTGAAAACAAAGGGATAAAACCTGAGTAATAGTATGCTATCGTAGGATATATTTATCCTATGAGGCATCCCTTTTTAGGATCGAGATGCAAGAAAAAAGAAAACTCCAGAGCGAGCCTGGTCTCTACACTTTGAAAAGGGCCTATGAGTTGCTCATCGAGGGAATAACACCCTGGGTGGCACTGGGCAACTTCATGAATGACTTCTATGGCTACTTTGTCGAAAAACGCCAGGAACTTATTGATGAACCTATTGTGGTACCAGAAAATGCGACAGAAGAGCAACTCCGTTGGGCCGTCTTCTTTGCAGCCTCGGCTGAGTACCATGCAAACAAATATAATTTGCAAATACCTGAGTGGTGCCAGGATTCCATGTACACCGAGGTCAAAGAAGAGTGGGTGATGTCGGTTCGCCCATCGCCAAGTGAGGCCATACGGGAGCGCTACAAGAATACATCGCCAGAGGAGTTCCGTCGAAGAAAAATATATTGTGGCAGCCGTGTCTTTGCCAACAAGTACGAGCAGGCTGTACGCAAGTCTAGCTAAAGGGTGATGATGCGAACAGCTTCAAGAATAACGCAGGTCTAAAAAACGAAAAAGTTTTCTGTGCATGTTGGAAATAAAGGGGCAACATTGAATAGAGACAGCTTATCTCTTCCCGCAAAAGCATGGGAACAAGGGGCCTATCGCTGGTTCAGCTCTCCAATCCAGGTTACTGGCTTGCCGCTTCTGGGCCTTGAAGATCGTGAGACTGGGATCATCCTCTCAACGACACTGGCGAACCCTGAGAAACGTGTAGCTGCCCATCGGGCTTGGGCGGCAGCTCGCCACTCACGTTCTTCAAAGATGGCCTGGGAAATTCTGAGTGAGATGGGAGAAAGAGGCGTTGACCCGGATCAAAAGATTGAAGCGACGTTTCGTGGATACGGACATGCGTCGGTTGGAGATATGGCGCGATTAACCATCGACTTTGCCCATGTTCCCATGCATCTGTGCATGGCACTTTTTCATGAAGGCGTCATCAACTCAGGACAGGAAAAATCGACCCGTTACCAAGCGGCTTTTCGCCATGCTCTCCTTCAACCAATCCATCAGTATGTGCCTGAGACCTTCCCCAGAGAAGAGCTTCAGCAGGTTGAAAAAGAGTATCAGGAGCTCGGGTACATGGCACAAGCGTTCTTTGTCAAGCACCAAGCGGCATTGCACACAGCCTTGGCGGCCTATTTTGCTGTAGATGAGACTGATGCACAGCAAAGGCAAGCCCTTCAATCACGTGTGCTTGATTGTACACGCTCGTTTTTACTGCTTGGGCAAGGGAGCGGGATGTCGTTTGAGTCTTCGGCACGGGATTGGTCACGGCTCATTGCGCTGCTGAAAGCATCGCCGCGACGTCTCTATCGTCGCATCGGGCTTCAGATAGAAACCTTGCTTGCTCCTCCAAAGGACATTGAGGCTCATTTTTACAAAGCTGAGGCTCCTAGCCTTCTTCGTCATACTCAGCCTCTTGATCTTATCAACCAGAATCTTCGGGCGTTAAAGCAGTATATTGAGACACAGACCGATCTCTTCAAAGAAGTTTCTGTCATCACAGAAGATCCCATGTTGAAAGCACAATACGTTCGCCTTCTTCATCCAGACGCAACTGAAGGAGAACGTTTGCTCGCGCAGTATCTGCTCTTGCTCTGGCCGAGCCTGGAGCAGGAGCAACTCCTCCAGTGGATTCACATGCAACCTTTGGAGAAAAAGCATGCGCTAAGTTCGCTGCTCTTCTCACGACATTCTCACTACCAGGAACTGCCTAGCTTCGCGCGTACCACACGCCTGACGCTTGCGCTGCGATGCTGCCTGGGGAGGTGCGGGATTTTAATCGGCACCGTGCCTGGGGGCGTTTTCTCCCTCTGCCTCTCCTTTTTGGGCCAATGACAAAGCAGACCGTCGATGACCTCCTCGCGAAGGGATTTGGTTTGCCCCTCTACCTCACAGAGATTGCTGCCTTCGCACCTCAAAGAGATGCCTTTGAGCAAGACCTGCTTCAGTATTACCAGGCACTTCGCAATTTTCTCGAACGGATATGGCAAACGTATCAAGATACACTCTCATATGATTTTATGCTGAATTTGTTCCCACTAGCCCATCACATGGATTTGTGGCTCCATGGTGATCCCAAGCAAGTCCTTTACATGACAAACCAACGCATCCGGCCAGGTGGTCACATCAATTATCGTCTACTAGCCTGGGAAGCCAATCAATTGGTTGCTCAGGCTGATCCCTATCTGACAGCCATTTGCCTTGAACACAAACCAGATCCCACCTCGAGAGAAGAGTTTTTTGACCGAAGCTAGCAGAAGTATCGTGATAGATAAACGCCCGGTCGTAAATACATACCATTGTTTGAAAGGATGTCATAGCGATGTATAAGAGGCTTCCTCAGCCAGTTTCTTTCACGACAGCGCGGCTTCACCTGCGGCCTCTTGTGGTAGAGGATGCACCAACGCTCTACGAAATCATGGCTGATCCCGAAACATTGCGTTACTTCAACCTGACGCCTTTTTCTACCCTTGCCGCTTGTCAAGCCTATGTCCGAGCCCTTTTGCGCAAGCAGTGCCAGGGGCAACTGATTTGTTGGGGCATCGAGCAGCTTGATCAGTACCGGCTCATTGGGCGCATTTTTCTCAAACATCTAGGAAATGAGACTCAGCGTGCACAGATCACGTATATGTTATCCAGAAATACCTGGGGAAAGGGATATATGACGGAGGCACTACAAACTGTGCTTTCCTACTGCTTTGAGCAGACACCGTCATTGTGTGTAGAGGCACGCTGCTGGAAAGAAAACCAGGCTTCTGTGCGTGTACTGACCAAGGTCGGAATGTGTTGCGAGGGGCTTGTTCCAGAGTATTATTTCTCCAAAGGAGCAGATCATGAAGTATTGCTCTTTCGTTTGGAGAAAGCTAGGGTAGATGATCTGGGTGGAGGATAAGAGATGTCTCCCATCAACTCTTTTTATGAGCGCACCAAAGATGATGCACCTTCACCGCTTCTCAGGCAAGCTATTGCACTGCTTCCACCCGGAAAACAAGCCCTGGATCTTGGCTGTGGTGCTGGACGAGACACAACGTTTCTGGTGGAACGTGGCTTTTATGTCACTGCCGTTGATAAAAATGAAGCTGCCTACCCGTATTTTGCCGCACTTTTGCCAGAGCAGGCTCATTGGGTCCATTCGACGTTTGAACACTTTGCGTTTCAGCCTTCGATGTATGACCTGATAACAGCACAGTGGTCGCTTCCTTTCCAGCAACCAGCGATCTTTGGCGAAGTCTTTGCCCGCCTTCGCGAAGCACTGCGACCTGGCGGCGTTTTTACCGGTCACTTTTTTGGCGTGAAGGACGAATGGAATACTCCCGATACCCCCTTCACTTTTCTCACCCAGCAGCAGGCGAAAGCCTTCCTCCAAGACCTTGATGTGCATGTTTTTCGAGAAGATGAGAGAGACGGGACGATTGCTGATGGTACGCCCAAACACTGGCATGTCTTTTCTATTATCGCGCAGCGCGAAGCGGGAGATTCGGCGGATTCTGATAGTAATGCCACACGAGGAAGTAATTGTTTATGGTAGAGGAAGAGTACTCCTCATTTCAACAAGCCACAGACCCTATTGCTCACTCATACACCGTTGAAGAACAGTTTGTCGCGGCCAAGACGGGGATCGAGCAGGAGTGTGAAGACCTTGTTTACGTTGGCCCTCATTTTGTTGCAGTTGTTGATGGAGCGACCTCGAAAACGTCGAGAAGGTGGGATGGTCACACAGGGGGTCGTATTGGTGCAACAGTCATACGAGATGCTTTTGATTCGCTTCCACCTGAGGTAACTGCGCGTCAGGCAGTAGATCAATTGACGATGGCACTCCAGCAGTTATATGAGCAGCATACGGTTGTTGATGTCATGCAAGCTGATCCAGTGCAACGTGCGGTCGCATCCTTCATCGCTGTGAGCTTTTTTCGCAGAGAGGTGTGGTTGGTTGGCGATTGTCAGTGTCTGCTCAATCAGGAACACATTGTCAATCCCAAAGAGGTAGACCGTATCACATCTCTGGCTCGCTCATTATTTTTAGAGGCAGAGATTGCTCAGGGAAAATCTCTTGACCAACTGCGTCAGGAGGATACTGGGCGAGTGTTTATCCTTCCGCTTCTAGAACGGCAAATGATCTTCCAGAACAACCCTTCAGCAGGCCAGTACTGGTTTCCCGTCCTTGATGGCTTTCATGTCCCAGATGAAGGCATCCGTGTTCTTTCTTTGCCCGAAGAGACGACAACGATTATTCTGGCTTCAGATGGCTACCCTGTCTTGAAAGAGACTGTAGCATCTTCTGAGCAAGCGTTGCAAGACTTGCTGGCTGAAGATCCTCTCCTCTTTCGCACATACCTCTCTACAAAAGGCGTTGCAGCTGGAAATGTGTCCTATGATGATAGAGCCTACATAAAAATACGGGTGAATAAGCCGAATTGACACCATAATACGTGTTCCTATGTTTGAAGTATAGTGTTCTTACAGGCTGAAAATCCTGATGCCATTGTGTTTTCTTGAGGAAAACAGAGGAAAAGATGCTTTTTGAAAATGAGTTTATGGGGCTCAATCATGATGAGATCTGTGCGATATGGAATATTCCGCCTCTAGTTTCGGTGCAAAAGCCACTGAGTGGCACCATTCATAACGTATTTCTTCTGATAACTAGGGAAGCAAAATACGTTCTACGAATCTACAGCTATCCTCCAGAGAAACGATTTCGTATTGTCAATGAACATGCTATCGCTCGCTATGTACAGTCTCATCATCTTCCTGCTATTGCTCCTTTGCCTTTCTCATCAAATCACGAGACATTTCTTGAGCGAGATGGACATTTCTATGCGTTGTATCCATTTGCCCAAGGGGAGCAATTTTCACGTGCTCTGCTCAATTCAAATCAGTCTGATGTGGGTGAGATTATTTCGGCGATGGGACGTTCACTCGCAGAGGTTCACCTGGCCCTTTCTTCATATTATTTGCCCACTCCTCGACCACTATCTCTCGTTGTGAATCGTGAACAGACACTCGCAAAAATTGAAGCGCTTGAAACAGCCATTTCTATCAGAAAAGTCCTTGATGACCTTGATCAACAGGTGCTTGGTGCGCTTCGAGAGCGGAAACAGTATCTTCTTACGGCCAAGGATGTGGATGTCTCTGCGTTGAATGCTTTACCGTGGCAGTCGCTCCATGGTGATTTCCAAGAAACCAATCTTTTCTTTTCGCACGGAAGGGTCAGTGCTCTCATTGATTGGGATCAAGCGTGTTCGGGTCCACGAGCTTGGGAACTGCTTCGCACCTTGCACTACGTTTTTGCCCTTGATCCTTCTCGATGTCAGCGCTTCCTCAATGCCTATCAGCAAGTGTTTCCGCTTCCTATGGAAGAACTTCATCTCACAGCTACCATTTATGGGTGGGTACAAGCCAATAACCTTTGGGGATGGCGCTCGTATTATCTCGATAACAACCAGAGCCTTCGACAGTTTTTGAGCATGAGTGATTCGCAGCCATTTATGGTAAGGTGGGCGAAACTGGCAAAAATGTTGTGGTAATCATCTTAAATCAAGATTGCTATAATTTTGCCTTTCGTGCTATTCCCCCCCCGAAAATCATATAAAGATTTATTTCTGATGCTATATCGTACCATATAAACTTGCGTACTTAAAGTATTTTAAGTACTGAGTCTCGTTATTGACATTATTCTCTTCTTTTCTATCAAAGCAAATCGATTACCGTATAAACCCAATGTGTAAACCGATACTACTGTAGCATAAAACAACCGAGGGAACAAGTTGCATCCTCCCAGCCTGATCGGCCTCACTTCAGACGTCGGTGTTACAGAGGGCTGAGAGACCTGAGACCATCGTTTCTTTTTCCATGCTTGTTGTGTCTCTCATATGAGTCTCTAGCGTGACCTGACTGCCTCCATGATTACAGCTTGGCAATGAATAGCATCATGGGAAGTATATTTCCACATTGGTCTGCTCACAGGCTTTGTTACCTGGAAGTAGGTGCCGAGATGCTCATCTGGAATCGCTTTCCAGTCAAAATCCATAACGGTGAGGGTGTCAGTTCGATGGAACTGGGGCCAAAACAGCCAACAGGCAGATACTCCATAAAAGTGTTTGCTGGAACCATGATGATTCGCTCATCGTCGCTATTCTCTCGTTAGTGAAATGGTGGGATACTTGCCTCCGAAGAAGTTAAGGACAAAAGTCACAACTCCTTCAATAGTATTCACATGGCTACATGGTAGTCACTGCTTTTGCTGTCTGCCATCTCCTTGACTTCCGCTTGCTGCCGCGCCTTAAGAACATTGCCTCTCAGAAGCTCTATCGGCCAGAAACGGGCAGTCCGGCTGAGTAAGAGAACCTGCAACCCATTCTGACGCGGCCCATCAACTGGGAGCTGATTAGCAGCAAGTATGACGGTGGTCGAAGAATCTACTGGTTTTGGTGTCCAGCGTCCTGATCGCCGCCATGTCTTCCTGGCTCAGATCGAAATCGAAGATGGTGAAGTTTTCCACGATTCGTTTCTTGCGGACTAATTTGGGAATTGCCACGACCCCTCTTTGGGTTAGCCAGAGTAGAAGTTCACGATTTGACGACGCAGCAGAAAACAGATCAGGCTGCTAATTGTCATGTGCGCCTGGAAGGTTGGGTAGACTTGGTTCCCAATCAACCCAGTTCTTGCTGGCGTGTGTAGTAGTTCTGGAAAAAGCTCACGAACTGGCTGATGACCTGCATGCGTAGAGGTTCAAGAGCCTCTGTGTGATGCAACAATTCTGGGAGGAAGATGCGCAGCAAATTCACGACGGGTTCGCTCTCAACCACCTCCAGCACCTGCGAGATCAAGAACGGGAGGAAATCAGCAGGCAGTATCTCCAGCAATTGTGGAGGAAGAGAGCGCATCAGATGCATGGGAGAGCGGGAGCTGCTGTTTGTATGCATACGACGAGGAGGGCACCTGGTCAGAGCAACGAGTACTCCACAAGGTGCTTCCTATGGTGCTTCCTATAAGGAAAGGAATGGAGAGCCCGCCCAGCCATCTGCACCTTTGCAAGGACTCACTGAGCAGGGAATTTATGCTATTTTCCTGGAGCGCGTGGATAAAGCAGGCATTCTTCGGCTCACGACCCACGACTTTCGGCGCAATTTTATTGGAGAGTTGCTTGATAATGGAGTCGATCTTTCGACGGCTCAAAAGTTGGCTGGGCATGCTTCACCAACCACGACGGCTCGCTATGATCGGCGTCCTGAAGCCACGAAAAAGAGGGCAGCAGGGACTCTACATGTCCCTATAATTCGCTGGCAACCTGTCCGTCAGTCAACAGAATAAGAAAGAAGGATGGCTGATGGAAGATCAACTCATCCACGAAGCGTACAGATGTATATGTTTGGACAGAGACAGCCAATAGTTTGAGGAAAGAGACTCTGCACACACCACTTGTACAGAACGCGAAGAAAAACTAGTGGCTTGTTTCATCAGGCTGCCTCGATGTTAACCATAAAGAATGATATCTGTCTATTTTTTCTTCGCCTACAGCCCGTACTGCTGCACGGCGAACGTACATGACATGATGCTTTCTCATCAGTATTTCAATCGCCTCTTGCCCATCTTCAGCAAGAACAATTTCAGTATATTCGCAGATAAGGGAGGGCCACTGAATCCAGAGAGCAACGTCAAAATCCTTGGTAACACCTGTTCGTACCCTCTCTGATCGATCCCAAACAGAAAAATGACTCTCTAAAGGGGAAGGAGGCGCTCGTCTTTCCCTCTTTTTCAACAACGCTTGTTCTTCTCGCACAGACTTCTGCATAAGTGGAATGACTTTTGGCGAGGGCCTTCTCATAACTTGTGTCGCTACTGGCATCTTCTCTTTATACTTAAGAATGTAGGCCACTTCAAATTGCCGAAGACACCACTCTACATTCGTCATCGTATGAGCACTTCCCCCAGCCACCACACCGTCGCAATTCCAGCCTCGGCGTAATCATCAGTCCTTTGTTGTAATGTTTTCGTTGTGATAGAAGCTAATTGAACTTCATGGGCAATCCTTCTCCCATCTGGGAGCGTGACCAAAAGATCAATAATACGGTCAACTTCTGGAACACGGTACTCAAAATCGAACACGGCTCCAGCATACTCTGGAAAGATGTTTATTAAGTGATCTCGTAGATATATTTTCCCATTTTTGTGTTCCTGACTCTCTCCAGCAGCCTCACAATGCGCTCCGGGCAGGTGTGCAAAGTGAGCTACTCTCACATCACCTTCTCTAACACGAAGAATTCCTGCGCATTCCTGGCAGAGCAATTCAACGTGTTTTAGTGCTTCTTTTTTTGGGGGATAGCGCGTAATATCGACACGCTCTCCAGTATCTTTCCGTAAGGCAATAAAGGACATAGTTCTCTTCCTGCTTTTCTCTCGCCTTTTTCTTTCTTAATATAAGTGAAAATCTTGTGTTTTTCATGCTATATCAACATTCTCTGAGAAGACAGAGAGGTTATGATAAAATAAGAGCAAAACCAATAGGGAAAAGCATGAGTAGGCCACACTTGGCAGGTTGCTTCTGAGCACCAGTAGTGTATGAAAGATGGGAATATTTGCTTGCATGCACTTGGTGCTCTTCTGTCCTTGCTGTTCGTTGAAACGATGCCCCTATTTGGTTGTTTCTTGGTCAATCCATGCCAGGAATGCTGGACTGCCTGCTTGAATAGCTGTTGCTACAATTTCAGGGGTATCATAGCTGTGTATCTTGCGGATGGCCTGCTCCAATTCACCATAGAGTGCTTGACGGGTTTTAAATTGTACCATCCACTCTTGCGCATGTTCATGTTTGCCCTGCCACCAGTAGGAGCTAGTGATGGGCCCCAATACCCATCCACAGGCGGCCAGGCGCTGCGAAACAATGGTGTCGGCGAGCTGGTGGGCTGCCTGTTCAGAATCTATTGATGTGTGGACGAGAATGTATTCGTTCATAATGGTAACCTCGTTGGTGTTGTCACAAAGATGTCGTTGAGAGCCTTGATGGGCAGCTCTGCTAGCCAGCCATAGTAGTGAGTCTACCAAGGAGGATGACGAGAATCAGGAAGAAATGGGAGAATACTCTCTGGTGTGTTGGTGGTGGTAATAAGTTCGGCGATCACCTCTCCTGTCAGAATACTTAAGGTGATGCCGAAGCCTCCATGCCCACTTGCGACAATGACATTTTTCCAGTGGGGGACACGACCTATGATTGGTCTTGAGTGAGGTGTTTTGGGACGTAGACCCGCCCATATACGATCAACAGAAGATGTAGTAAGAGCTGGAAGAAGTTGTGTTGCGACCGTCAGTAAACGTAAGATCCCTCCGCTGGAAACAGATGTGTCAAAACCGACATGTGCCTTGGTTGATCCAATGATAATCGTACCATTGGGTTTAGGAGCCAAATAAACATCCTCATCAAAAATACCTTCATCAAAGAGAATAGGCTGTAAGGGAGGTGAGAGTTGTTGTACTGCAATGAGCTCTCCTCGAATAGGATGCACAGGAAGAGGGATATCTAACCATGAGCCTATATCTTTTGACCAGGCTCCCGCTGCAATGATGAGTGTGTCACAAGAGATGATATCGTTCTTTGCTGTACGAACACCAGTGGCACAGCAAGTGCTGTCAGATCGTTGCAGCGCAACAACTTCCGTATGTTCATAGAGATGAGCGCCCAATATCCGTGCCGCTTGTGCGAATACTTGTACTAGTTGTGATGGTGACACCTGAGCTTCATCCTTGATGCTGACTGCACCCTCTACACCTGGAAGAATCCGAGGCTCATATGTATAGAGCTCCTCTTGGGAAAGCAGTTGAATATCAAAGCCAGCTTGTTGCCACTCTCTGACCCAGGTTTGTGTAGGGGATACTTTTTCACGTGGTAAAAGACGTAATGTCCCTGTCTGTTCATATGCCACATTAATGCCAGTCACTGCTTCGAGCTCAGGGAGAATGACTGGAAATCGCTTCATACCAGCCAATAATAACGCTTTGTAAGCATCGAGTTGTGCCAATGGGCGGATTGGTGCAAGAAGTCCTACAGCAGCGCCTGATGCTTGCGCTCCAAGACGTTCTTTTTCTAAGACGGACACCTCTACACCTTGCTTGCGCAGAAAATAGGTGATAGAGCAGCCAATAATGCCACCCCCTATAATAAGGACGTCAGTCGATCTTTTCATAACAAAAAATCTCCTTCAAAACGCTACTCTTCGCCTTTTCAATCTATCGTGCTCAATAGAAGATAAACAGCAGCAATACAGTTCACATTCTATTGCTCATATTTCTTCTCCATGAGCAAGCTTCTATCTTCCACCAGGGTATTTCCCTTCATCATCTTCAACAACGCGAGAAAGGCAATCTTCTGCCGATAGCACACCCACGTACGGAGAAACGTTTGTAGGCTTTCACATACCTGTGTCCAGTGCAAGATGCTCGTCGAACCAGGAAAACACTCGCTCGCAGAGATCTCGGTAATTTGCCTCGCTCCAGGTTCCAGACCAGTGGCCTTCATCCTGGTAGCAGCGATATTCTACTCTCTTGTTCAGCCTACGTAATCCAATAAATGCTGCTGCGGCTTGCTCAGGTGCTCCTGGATCTTGTCCTCCACAAATCAGCAAAACCGGCGTTGTTACACGGTCTAGATAAAAGAGAGGCGAATTTTCGATGTAGGCAGGTCGTTTCTCCCACACTGAACCTCCCATACGGCCTTGTCCTGACTCACACCACCCCAACCATTGATCGTTACCATTCCGGCCAAGCGTAAAATATGATGCAACGAGATTGTAGGAGCCAGCGCAAGCAACTGCCGCTGAAAAGAGCGATGTTTGTGTCAAGAGGGCCAATGTCGAGTAGCCGCCATAGCTCTGTCCCATGAGCCCAATGCGTTTCGGGTCAGCTATTCCCAGGTCGATAAGGCGCGTAATGGCAGGAAGAACATGTCTCGAAAGTTGAGAAAGTGGATCATGGCCTTGTAAAGGCATATCAGGAGTAAGCAGTCCATACCCCTGATTGACCAGGATCTGCCCATGGATCACATCCTGAGTGATACCAAAGTCGTGCACGTGATTTGCATTCATCGCACCGCCGTAAACTTCGACGATGATGGGTATCCGCTCACCTTCTCTATAGGTTGGCGGGAGTAACAACGCTGCTAATCCTGGTTGACCATCGAGCGCGCGATACTCGATCAGACGACTCTTTCCCACCGCGACCTGGCTGAGAGCAGGATTGAGCGAGAGGACCTGTTCTTGGTGTTGCTTATTCCACTGAAAACGCCAGATCTCGGTGGGATGGTGACTTGCTTCTACTATTAGATACCCTTCATGTCCTTGTGATACCTCACGGTGGGCTATTTCTACTCCACACGTAGGACTCTGAAGATATTGGGATAGTTCTGCAACAATGCGTTCATGTCCACTTGATAATTCTATCTCGATGAACGCAGTCTCTTTTGTGCGAGGATTGCGTGCCAGAACGCAAAGATGATCGGGGCGTGTCATGTGAATGGTGCCCATCGTAGGAGATTGTACCCAGCCGATCACTTTATGCTCGCTGTGAAGGGTGATGTACCGTCGTGTAATTTCTTCTTTAGGAGCATGATCTCGTATGGTCCATTCCCAACAGCCCCGTTTTGCTACACAGTAGATCTGTGTGCTATCTGAACTCCAGCGAGGAGCTTCAATCTCTCCCAGCAGTTGCATATCAGAGGTGGGATCGCTCAGTTCTTCAGGCTCAGCAGACCCATCTGCTGCAACCACAAATACGCGGTTTTGTTTTCCCCTCTCTTGGGTCGTGTACGCGAGCCAGCGGCTATCTGGCGACCAGTTGAAGCAGACGCCATATTCTTGCGGAATACGGCGTGCAATGACTTGTGAGGGACCCCCATCGAGAGAAAGTAAGGTCAGATCAAAGTAGAACTGTTGTAACTTTGGCTCTGCTTCAACATAATGAAGCACGGCAACAGAGCAACCATCAGGGGAGGGTTTCCAGCCAAGAATGTGCCAGTTCTCGGCAAGTTGTTGCACCTCGCCTGTGTTTACAGCAATCTTTCCCAGGTCACAGCGATAGCCATCGGCCCATCCGGGGAGCGTGGTTGCCCCGGTTGATGGACTGCCAGGGGTGAAGGAAAAAACGGTCACTCTTGCGCCATCAGCGGTTGTGTTGGTTGGCTCTGGTGCTGTAATGGGTGGTGAAGCAACGAGCTTCACCATCACAGACTGACCATCTGGCGTCCAACGAGGCACCTCAAAGCCAAAGAAAGGGCGAACCAGCACATGAGGATAACGTCGAGATACTCTGGTCTCACGTGTCCAAATACTCAAGCAAGCCTGATTCTGGCCTTGCTGGACATATGCCGCTATCGCGCTTCCATCTGGCGACCATTGCGCTCCCCAACTTGTCCCATCAGGAAATGGTTCATCAACAGCTCCTGTCGTTGTATCGACGAGGAGGACGCGACTGTTGACCATTGGTCGTGGAATACCAGTGTCAGTATAACTTTCGTGTCCTATGCTTTTACCTTGGCGTTTCTGGTGCTGTACACTCACGAGGAGCTGGTTCCCATCAGGAGAGAGATGCAAAGGTACCCATGTGGTTGGTTGCGAGAGTGCAAAGAGGGTATCTGCGGTGAATGGATGTAGCGTCATGAATCCCTCCAATTCCTTGTGTTGAATAATAAGAGCACATCGATGTCTCCTCTGCCTGAGCCTTCAAGAAAGAAGATGAGTGCTCGTGTGCTGTGGGAATGGGAACTCCCGCTCGTTGTGGTGAAGCACCATACGTGTCTCACGAAGTGAAAGGGTATAATCTTCCACCTGTGGATCGCCCAGGTCATGATAGGTTTGGAGGCAGGTCTCGATAGCACTTGCTATGGGTTCTGTTTGTCCATAGAAGGTAAGACAATCTTTCTGAACACAGACAATGCTTTCCTGCCGTGGTTGTGAGATCAAGTAGAGGGCATAGGCCTGTTCTGGCTGATTGGAAGGGCGAAAATAGGCTTTCGTGAGGGTGGGACAGAAACAGTGGAGCAGAACAGCAAATCCGTTTGACCTCTTCAAGAGTGTTTCAATATCCTCCTCAAGCTGAAGTGTTTGCCTGGGCAAAGTTGATAAATCTTTCCAATGAAATCTGGGGACGAGAGGACCACTATTGGGGCCAGTGAGTGGCATGTAGCCAGCTCTGATGGGAAGGAGCGTTCCAATACCAATATTTCCGGCCTTCTCAATACGTACAAAGATACTTGCCAGGGGGAGAAGTACATTGGCGATCAGGATACCCTCCTCTCGAAGTTGCGGTAGCCATAACGGGGGAATGGTCGTCACACCACAGGTGGCTAACAGTCGGTCATAAGGAGCAGATGGAGCGTACCCCTCGTAGCCATCAACTGTATATGTCTGTACATTGAGAATACCAGACTTTCTGAGTCGACCCGCAGCACGCAGTGCCAGATCCTCAGTGATATCAACGCTGACTACTCTTCCTGTTGGCCCAACTATGTGAGCCAGAAGGGCTGCATTATATCCTGTTCCTGAGCCAATTTCCAAAACCTGTTGTCCTGGTGTTAGTGCGAGCGCCTCCAATTGAGCGGCCATAATGGAAGGTTGTGAACTTGAGCTGCTTGGTCTCTTACGCTCATCAATTCTGGTCACCAGATAGTGATCCTGGTAGATTTCTTCAAGTGTGGGTTCGGGAATGAGGTCCCATTCGAGTCTGTTGCCTCGTTGTCGGTAGTAGTGCTGAGCAAATTGCTCACGTGGAATGGCGAGGAAGGCATTGCAAACATGAGGGGAAAGCGGATGGTTCAGTGAGGTCTCAATGGTTTCCACAAGCTGCTGGCGGTAGTGGGCTGTTTTTTGCTGTCTCATTGGGAGGGTCGTGTTCCTTTCTTGGCGTTTGTGAACGATAAGAGGCAGGAAGTCGCTGATGATAGACGCAGCAGATTCTTTCAAGAGCGAGAGAAACGCGCCCAAGAGGATTGCATATCCAAAAGGTTTTTTGCTGTGTCTTGACACCTCACAACCCTTTCTTCCTGCATTCTGCAACCTATCCAGGCTTTTTACGTGTTTTCTTCCCTTAGTGTACCATGCTTTTTAGGACAAAAGTGGGACGGGAGTGGGACAGCTAGGCAATTCTGGTAAAAGAACAGAGAGCATCTAGTCTCTCTTACTCTCTGTTTTGACTTGCTCCACACGCTCTATTTCCTCTGTTTCTCTCAAAAATAGCTTTCTAAAAGCAAAAACAGCATTTGTTATAATGCCAATAAGTATTTGCAGAAGAGAGAAATTGCATGATGTCGAGTGAATTTGCGCACTTACATGTCCATACCGAATATTCCTTGCTTGATGGTCTCAGTCGTATCCCAACTCTTGTCAAGCAAGCCAAGGCGTTTGGCATGGAACATCTGGCGATTACTGACCATGGTGCCATGTATGGTGCGATGGAATTTTATCTGGAGTGTCAGAAGCAAGGAATCCATCCTATCATTGGCATGGAAGCCTACCTGGTTGAAGATGTCAACTACAAACCCAAAAAGAACAATGCCTACTGGCATCTCGTTTTGCTTGCTCGTACGCAGGTCGGGTACGAAAACCTGATGAAACTTACCACTCTGGGATTTACGCAGGGCCTCTACTATGGTAAACCGCGTATTGATAAGAAGATGCTCCAGACCCATGCCGAGGGGCTGATTGCCACGTCGTCCTGCCTGGGTGGTGAGATTCCGGAACTCTTGGTAGAGAAGCAGGATATGGAGGCTGCTCAACGGGCGGTTCGTTGGTATCAAGATACCTTTGGTCCTGAAAATTTTTATTTGGAGTTCCAACAACACTATGGCAAAGGATCGCCACAAGATGCATGCAATACTGGTCTCTATCAGATCTACCGAGAGATGCATGTGCCAAGTATCATTACCAATGACCTCCATTATGTCAATAAAGAGCAAGCGAAAGCCCATGATCTTTTCCTCTGCATTCAGATGAATAATCGCTATGATGACCCTGATCGCTTCCGCTTTGACTCTGATGAATATTTTTTGAAATCGCCCCAGGAGATGGCCCTTCTCTATCCTGATATCCCTGAGGTGTTGCGTAATACAGTGACACTTGCCGAGCGCTGCCAGATTGATCCTACCGCAAAGAAGGCCGGTTTGCCCATCTTCGATATTCCCACTGGTTTTTCCTCGCCCGACGACTACCTCTATGATCTCTGCCAAAAAGGCGCAACGTGGCGCTTTGGGGACGTCAGTACGCGTGTGCAAGAGCAGATTGACTATGAGTTTAGCATTATCAAGCAGAAAGGCTTTGCCAGCTATTTTCTTATTCAGCAGGATATCACCAACTATGCTCGTGACCATGGCATTACCTGCTTGGCCAGGGGATCGGCTGCGGGTAGTGTGATTGCATATTGTCTGGGAATTACCAATGTCGATCCCTTGCGCTACAACCTTCTCTTTGAGCGCTTTATGAATCCTGAGCGCAACGATATGCCCGACATCGATATGGACTACCCTGATTCCAGGCGTGAAGAGGTTATTAACTATACTATGCAGCGCTATGGGCTGGAAAAGACAGCTCAGATGGTTACCTTTAACACGCTGGCAGCCAAAGGATCGGTCAAAGATGTAGCCCGTGCTTTGGGGAAAACGGAGCTTGGAGAACGCATTACGCGTCTGATCCCAACAGGGCCAAAAGTAACTCTTCAGAGCTCGCTTGATGAAGTTGCTGAACTCCAGTCGCTCTATACGCAAAACACAGAGGTACGTGAAATCATTGAATTTGCGCGCCAGTTGGAGGGCCTCAATCGCTCGACTGGTGTTCATGCGGCAGGTGTGCTGCTCTCGGCCAGGCCGCTCAACGAGATTGTGCCTCTTTCGCGCAAAGATCCGAAAGATCCCACGACTCCTCTGGTGTGTGGGTATGAACATAAGTGGCTCGAAGACAATCTAGGACTCATCAAGTATGACTTCCTTGGGCTGGCGAACCTCTCTGTGCTGAGAGAGGCACTCGGATTTGTTGCCAGGACGCAAGGGGAAGAACTGCTTCTCGAACAGATTCCGGTTGATCCAACGCCTGATTCTCACTTGAGTGAAAAGAGAGAGAAAACCTTCTCCATGCTCTCGCGTGGTGATGCAATTGCGGTTTTTCAGCTTGAGTCGGCAAAGATGCGTGAGTATCTGAAACAACTGAAACCGACATGTATTGAAGATATTATGGCGATGGTGGCCCTCTATCGTCCAGGCCCCATGGATAGCATTCCGGAGTTTATCGCCTGCAAAAACGGGCGCAAAAAGGTCACCTATCTTGATCCTCGCCTTGCAGAATGGCTTGCTGAATCGTATGGTGTCATCGTCTACCAGGACCAGGTGCTTCAGATTGCCAACAACCTGGCAGGCTTCTCCTGGGGCAAAGTCAACAAGTTCCGCAAGGCCCTCAGCAAAAAGAAAATGGATGAAGTCGAGGGGTACAAAGGTGATTTTATTCAGGGGTGTGTCAATAACGGCATGAAGGCAGCGGATGCGGAAAAGCTCTTCACCTTAGTCCTTCCTTTTGGTGGCTATGGCTTTAATAAGGCACATGCCGCAAGTTATGGCGTTGTTGCCTACTATACTGCCTATCTCAAAGCCAATTACCCAGCGGAATATATGGCAGCGGCTCTGACGGCTGATGCCGGTGATGCGAAGCAGATTGCCATCTTCATTGCCGAAGCTCACAAAATGGGCGTCAACGTACTGGGGCCTGATGTGAACACCAGTGAACTTGGTTTCTCAGTTGAAGACGGTAATATTCGCTTTGGGTTGCTCGCCATCAAAGGCATCGGTGAAGGGCCAATCACAGAGATTCTGCGTGCACGAGCCGAGGGAGGGCTATTCACCTCACTCGTCGATTTCTGCGTTCGTGTCACAGTGGGCAAAGGCGTGATTGAAAATCTCATCAAGGCAGGCGCTTTAGATTCCCTCGAAGGTGAAGGGAAACGCCATCGGCTTCTGGCCTCCGTGGAAACGGCAATTACCTATGGCAAGCGAGAGCGTCAGGCACGAGAGCGAGAAGTCTTTAGTCTCTTTAAGGACTTGGCCTCAGCCCCGGCAGCGCTTGCTTTTACTCTTTCTGGGGCTACAGAGATCTCGCGCAAGCAGCTCCTGGACTGGGAGAAAGAGTTGATTGGTGTGTATATCTCGCCACATCCCCTGACCTACCTGGCGCACCTCTTTGATGGTCGCGTGACTCATAGCACGACAGAATTGCTGGAAAAAGGTGCTGAGGTCGGAAAAGGAATCGTGACACTGGGAGGTGTCATCACCAACATTCGTGCTTTTAGCACGAAAAAGGGCGATATGATGTGCAGCTTTACGCTCGAAGATGTTCAAGGTGGTATCACTATTACCGTCTTTCCTCGTGATTATGAGATCTTGAAAGACTACATTGAGGAAGACAAGGTGGTGCTCTTGACTGGTGAGACTCAGTACCGAGAGCAACGTGACGAGGTGAATATTCTCTGTAACAAGATCGAGCCCCTTCAGGCGGTAGAAAAGGAGATGAACAGGCAGCGACATCTGATCTGGTTCACGTTGCATTCCTGGGGCGGCGATGAAGTTGCCATCTCTGATGCCAAAATGAAGGTGCAGGACCTGTATGCTTGTTTGCATCAGGCTGAGAAAGGGCATGATCTCTACGAAATTGAGGTCTGTAATGGGGAATGGTCTGTTCGCCTTACTCCTCACGAAAATAGCATTGATTTTACGCCCCATCTTCATCAGCAGGTAGCAACCATTCTTGGTGAAGAGAATATCAATGTCCAGCCGATGTAGGAGCAGAGGGACAATATCATGTCGTCCCTCCAGTTCCAGATACAAAAGCATACAGACTGAAAGAAAGCGTGTTCTGATGGCTATTCGAGCTCTCATTTTTGATCTGGGAGGCGTTTTGATTGACATTGATTGGGAGAAATACAAAGAAGATCAATGTCGTGGGGTATCTATCTCCAATCTCTGGGCATCATACGAGACCCTAAACACAACATTGTTTCAGTTTCTCGTACAGATGCGTCCGTTGTATAAGATTGCAACTCTCTGTAATGGTGGCTCGCGTGAAGCGATGGACCGCAAATTTCGCTTGGGCGAAATGGTAGATCTGATGGTTTTTGATGGGGAGGAAGGCATTTCGAAGCCAGATGCTCGTATTTATTTGCGCACGCTGGCAAGATTAGGTGTCAATCCAGAAGAGGCTGTCTTTGTGGATGATAAGCCAATCAACGTTGAGGCGGCACAGGAGCTAGGAATTCATGCTCTTCACTTCAAGGACACCGCCCAGATTCTTGCAGAATTACGCGCTGTTCTTCAGATCCCATCGTAATTGATCTTTTTCACTTTGATAACAACGAACCAGGAAAGCGATTGAGAGCATTCGTTTTCCTGGTTCTCTCTCTGCTTTATCTGCCAGGAACTACAGCCTATTTGGGCTTTCATGATCACAAAAATAGGCTGACATTGACCCAGTGGCCTCTGGGATTTTTCATGAGCAAACAAACTTCCGTGTGGCGAGAAAATTGCTACGAGCCTTTTGCTTCCCACTCTGGGCGAAGGATGGACATCACGATCTTGTCGTGATACGCTCCATCGCGATAACAGGCATCGCGTAATCTTCCTTCTTGCTGAAACCCTGCCCTCGTGTATGCTTTTATTCCCCCTGTATTCAGTGAGGAAACGGTGAGCATAATGCGATGCAAATTCAAGCTGGCAAAGCCGTAGTCAACAATGAGTTGTGTGGCTGCTGTTCCATATCCCTGCCCCCAACTGCTTTTCTCCCCCAGCAAAATATAATATTCTCCAGAATGGTTAATATGGCTTATTGAGGTGATTCCTGCGTATCCAATCAACTGGCTTCCATCTTTTTTCACGACCCCAAGCGTCAGTGTGGCTTTATCCTGAAGCGTTTGGTGTAGCCACTGTTCCGTCTCCTTTTTCGACCAGGGAAGAAGCCACGTTCCCATTGAGTACCTGATGACTTCACGATCAGCAAACCATGCCCAGAACAGCTCTAGATCTTCGAGTTCTAAAGAACGCAGGACAACTTTCTCTCCTATCAGAAATGCATTCATTTTTCATGCTCCTCGTCTCTGTATGTATAGGAAAAGATACCATACCATATGAATATGCGTAAGGATGTATTTCTACAACAAGGCTAAGAAAACAGCAAAGTAATGATTTGTGGCCTGTATCAACTATAGGCTATTGTTACTGTTGACCATGTATTCTTGTGACTTTTCATGTAGAATTACTTTATTAACACTTCTTTGTTAAAGACAAGAATCAGAAAGAAACAGCGAAGAAAAAGCCATGCTCTTGACGCCAGAGATGTTGCGCCCGCGATATATGCAGGCATTAAAAAGTTCATCTTCTGATATTGCAACTCTCATGGAAGAAGTACATCAGTACATTCATACGCAGCGACATCTTGATCGTATTCAGGATGCATATACGCTGGCATATCAGGCTCATCAAGGAGCGTTACGCAAATCAGGCGAACCTTACATCCTTCATCCTGTGCAGGTGGCACTCTTGCTGGCAGAAATGCGCATCGACGCTGACGGGATTATTGCGGCCTTGCTACATGACGTGGTTGAAGACACGAATCTGACACTGGACGAGCTTCAGACACGCTTTGGTCCGGCGGTTGCTACGATTGTCGATGGGGTCACTAAGTTTGCTGTTCTCTCGCAGGGACCATCATTTGACAAGAAGCGTGCGCATGCCGAAACGGTGCGCAAGCTGTTTGCAGCGATGGCTCAAGAGCCTCGGGTCATCGCGCTGAAAGTTGCTGATCGACTCCATAATATGCGGACATTGGATGCGATGTCTGTCGCCCATCAACAGAAGACTGCTCGTGAGACGAGGGAAATTTACATTCCTCTGGCTCGACGCCTGGGGATGTCGCTCGCTCTGGCTGAGCTAGAAGATCTGGCGTTGCTGTACCTGGAGCCTGAAGTCTATGCAACACTTGCACAGGAGGTGGCGGCAGAAGTCCCAAGGCGACTCCTCAGCTTGAATGAAATTGGACAATTTTTAGAAAGCAGTCTCTCTCAAACTGGAATAGCTGTCACCATACAGGCTCAGCAAAAACATCTTGCTAGCATCCGACGCAAAGTTGCCCATCTTCTTCAACATGGTTCAGAGCACTGGCTCCACCAGATCCATGATCTCATCTCGCTTGACATCATCGTCGAAACAGATGACCAGTGCTACTTGGCATTGGGACAGCTACACGCCTGCTGGCGCCCCAAAGATGGAGGCATCAAAGACTTTATTGCCACGCCCAAACTCAATGGCTATCAGGCCCTGCATACCACGGTCTTTGGCCCGCATAATAGCTTGGTCGAGATCCATATTTACACGAGAGACATGCTGCGCCTGGCGCACTATGGATTAGCCAGTTATTGGTATCTGCGTGAACGGTATCATAAGGTTGGCCTTCAGCAAGGTGCTTATGCGAGCTGGTGGATATCTTATCGTGAAATGACCAACTGGATGGAGCAGTTACGACAGTGGCAGCGTGCCTTGCCTCAAAGCACAGGCGAGTTTCTCGCTGCCTTTCAAGATGACCTGTTTCAAAAGCAGGTATTTGTGTTTACCCCAGCAGGAAATGTGATTGATTTACCACGCGGAGCCACGCCGCTCGATTTGGCATATCGCTTGGGAAGTGATATCGGCGATCATTGTGCTGGAGCACGCATCACCACACGAAATCAGGAAGGCCTTCTTGTGACGCGCCTGGCTCCCCTGGACTATGAGCTCAAAGAAGGGGATATTGTTGATATTCTCTCCCAGCCAGATGTGACTCCCAACCATGAATGGCTCTCCTTTGCGCATACAGCGGCGGCCCGCAACAAGATTCGACATGCTCTGAAACTAGAAACGCCCATTGACGACCAGAAATGTTCAAAGGAAGCCAAGTCTGAACAGGCTATAACAGGCGCCAAAAGTATCACATTGTGCATTCACGCAAATGACCGTGCAGGTCTCCTGCGAGACGTTGCAGATCTCTTGACGAGGACCCGACTCAATATTCTCTCACTCAATTCGGAGACAACGCATGGGCAAGCACTGCTCACGGTAGTTGTACAACCCTCGACGCCCAAGCAAGGTCTGTCTTTTCTAACACCTCTTCTTCATGATCTTTGCACTATCAAAGGAGTAATACAAGTGCAACAGCAGGGAGAAAAAGAAGAACATCATGAAACATTATAACACCTGAGCTCCTGACAATTATCTTCGTGCCAGAACGTATGAGTTTGCTAAAAAATGAGGAGCTATCTGCCCTCCACAGAGAAGGTAATGAATATTCTCAATACTCTGTCTTATCATCTGTTCCACTGCTTCATGTGTTCTATAGGCCGAATGAGGGGTAATCATCACATTTGGACACATCAGGAGGCGATATGGGTCCTGCTTCAGATTGGGTGGTTCCTGGTAGTATCCATCCATCGCAATAGCTGCAATGTGTTGCTGTTGTATTGCGTCGTACAATGCGAATGGGTCAATATGCCAGGGGCGAGCCGTATTCAAAATGATGGCACCGGGTTTCATCTGCTGCAACTCAGTTGCCCCAAGGAGATGTCGTGTTCCTGAAGTAGAGGGCAAATGAAGACTCAGCACATCGGACTGTCTGAGTATTTCATCGAATGAAGCATACTGTATGCCACTCTCCTTCTCTAGGAACAATTTGCGCGTACGGCTGGTATAGAGAATATGCATACCGAATCCATTCTTTGCCATCATTGCCACCTGGGTACCAATCATACCCATGCCAACGATTCCCAGTGTTTTTCCTTGCATCTGAAGGCTTTCCTGACTCCTCCAACTTCCGTCATGTACAGATTGGCACAACGTTGAGAATCGCTTGGCAAGACTGAGAAGCAATCCCACTGTAAATTCGGCGACCGCTCGCGCGTTGGCACCAGCAGTAGTGGTTACAGGAATGTTTTGTCTCGTTGCTGCGTCGATGTCAATGGCCTGTTGATAGCCAGTGCCGACAAACGAGATGCCCCGCAAGCGCACAGCCGCATTGAGAACGCGCTCCGTCACTCGCTCATGGCCAGCAACAATGTATCCATCACAATCAGCAACAGCTTCAAGCAATGTATTTTCGGAAAGCTCTGGGTCAACCGGCAATTGAAGAGTATATCCAAGTTGTCTCACCATATCATGGTGTCGTGAGGAAAAAAGGTTTCCGGTAATCAAGATGTTCATGAATGACCCTCTCTTTAAGAAGACAAGGCTTTGTTGGCCCCATCTATTTCTTGTCTTCCATGACGCTTGTGGATCATTGAGAGCATGTGTGTTTGATAGAGTCGCACATAGCGAAAGTAATCTTGGGGAGTAAATTGTCCCGAGAGAAAAGGGATTTGATTGGTGCTTAAATACCGGCAGGCAAAGTAAAGTGGTCCCTTTTCTGTGAGTATCCTATCAGATCCTGCTCCAGTTGCCCCTTCAAGTGCTGGGCAAAAGTAGGGAGATTCCTTGATCGCCTGCATTTGTGATGTGGCTGGATCAGTGTTCACTTGAAAAGCTCGGGTTTGCGGGACGTAACGCGCATAATGCATGCCTGGCCGAGCATTGCTCAAAACGATACAGGTGGACAGCTCGCCTTCACCATTTGGACCATCATTGGCAAACAGGTAAACTTGATTTGGGTAGCCGTTTGCTTTACCAGCAGCAGGACAACCAATAAACGGCATTGGCTTGTGATTTCCTTGTTCGATGGCATTCACATGAGCGAAATACTGATCAGCTAATTCCTCATCGCCAATGACGAAGCGACGCATTTCTTCCTCAGTAAAAGCAATGAGTGGGATATTAAATTCTGTAATTGCTTCCTGCTCCTTACTATAGACTTCGCGAAAGGCGTAGAGCATTTCAACAAGCGCACGCCAGGCAATGGGATGGAGATGAAAAAGGTCTCGATCTGGAGGAACACCTTCTAAAGAACCACAGTGAAACGCGAATCGGCGCACACCATGCTCCTCGTAGAGTTTCTGTACGCTGGACAGAATACTTGCATAATTCTGTGGCCAGACAGTCATTTGAACTTTGATGGGAAAGCCACTCTGAATATATTTATCCAGGCTCTCCAATGTCCTTTGTAACGCCCCTTGCTTCCCTCGGAGTCGGTCATGGAGAGCAGCGTCCATTGAGTCGATGCTGATAATTAATTTCTCTAATGCCTGCTCTTTCAGAGCGAGAAGGAACGTTCGATCCAGGATTTCAGGGCGAGCAGCACCATTGGTGATACTCATCAACGAGAGACCTTTCTCATATGCATGATAAAGAATCTTCCGTGAAAGATCTGGGGTCATGGTTGCTTCTGCCCCCAATAAGAAGAGGTCCTTCAATCCACTTCCTAGAGCTTCCAGATGTTCGACGACACGCTCGAAGGGAACGACTTTTCGTGCGTTTTGAACGTAGACGCGACCATCCTTTTCTAGCCATTGCCCGATGTAACAGCCAGGGCAGGCAAGGTTACACACCTCATTGGCCTGGTAGGTCACTCGCTCAGTCGTTACAAATGGAGCATGAACATCAATGTCTTGATTTCCTACACGTTGCAAGACGGGGGGAAACTCCTCAGCTTGAGGAGATTTCACACCAAGCCGATGTTGCAGTGGATTATACAAATTCATTCCTCTTGTATCCTTTCTCACCTCTTGATAGCAAGGCAACAACATAGGAACCCAACGATGGAAATATGTTTTGCGCTATCTGAGATTGTTTCTGCTTGTTTTACTCGTGTTTATGAGCATAACAAACCGAGAAGGACAAAATTGGGACAGCATAGCAGGGGAAAACGCCATATTTGGGACAGAAGTGGGACAGCAATGGGACGGGCAGTAAGGTAGCGCAAATTTGCTCCGTTAAGGTAGTGCAAACCATGTTATAATGCTTTTTAAATGGATTGATGATAAGAACGCCCACTTATAGACAAGACAGAGGAGAGGCAAGATGCGTGAAGAGATAACCTTCCATGCTTCAACTGGCGCGCAGGATAGGGATGAGACAGCAGAAATACATGATCCTATAGTGCATGTGTTTCTCTTCGGTTCTTTTGAGGTGGAATGGTTGACTCCATCTATCGCACCACTCGCGTGGAATAGCCGCACCTCGGCACGCTCGTTGTTCAAGTTGCTCCTCTGCGCTCCTGGGCGACAAGCTCCAAAAGCACAGCTTGCTGGCCTACTCTGGCCGGAGAGTCCGGAAGATAGAGCACGCGAGTCTTTACGTTCAGCATCAAAGATACTAGCAAAGGTGCTTACGACGGTTACTGGTGAGAGATTGCTTGATACCTCACAGCGAGACCGTTTAAAACTTGCTGATCAGTCCCATATATGGGCTGATATTGACGCGTTTGAACTATTTGTCTCATCCGCTGAGCATACACCAGATCCCCAGAAGGCAGTAGTGTATTGGCAGCAAGCCAGAAATCTCTTACGAGGGGAACTGCTCGCTGAGGATCGGTTACAGCAATGGGCAACATATCAGTGGATCAAAAAGCGACGCCAGGCGTTGTGGCTAGGACGCTGCCGCATGGTAAGAAACCTCTCTGACACACACCTACGTTTAGGGCAATCAGCCTCCGCCGAAGAGATTTTAGAAGCACATCTTGTCCGTTTTCCAACTGATCAAGATGCTCTGTTTCGTCTCCTGGTTCTCCTGGTTCAGCGAGGATGTCCCGATGAAGCCTTCCAACTGTATGAGCGAACCAGGCGCTCATTGCTTGCCCAGGGCAAGAAAACAGCGCAACACATTGACCTCTTTATGGCAGATATTCCAAAGAAGACGGTACGCATCACGTTTCTAAAAGAGCAGGGACAGATGAGCGTGAGAGAAGAGATTGAAAAGGAGTCAGGATATGAAAGAGTTCCTTCTCAATCATTGCCAGACGCGTCACGCTCACAGCTCTCATTAACACTGTCACATAGACCGGAACAATCACAGGAACACGTGCAGCAACTGTTTGCAGAAGCCATACACCAGGGAGGTTCATTCCAGTATATGGACGCATCACGTCGCCAGCTTCTTGGAGGATTCCTTGCTCTCATAGGTGCTAATACCATTCCGTTGGATTGGTGGGAGCATCTAGGGCAACAAAACGCTCCGTCTCTGACAGAAGAGGAAGGTCACTATTTTCAGCAGTTGATTGAAAATGGATGGGGGCTATGTAACGCTGGTGAGTGGGGTTTGGCCGAGTACATGCTCTCCAGTTTTTTACCAGAGGTGATTCTGAAAGCGTCCAAAAATAAGGAAGCAGCCAGACTTGCTGCTCAAGGGCTTGTGCTTCGCAGTATTCTTCAGGCCCATCAGCTCAACGTGTCTGCCATGATTCCCCTTTGTCGTCACGCAACGACCTATGCAAAGTTTTCGGGCGATGTGAGCATCATCTGTGCAGCTCTCAACGGCTTGGCTGTGGCGTACAAATACAATCAACAAGCAGAGCAATCATTTCAAACCTATCTTGAAGCGCTGGGCTTCTGTCAAGAAGCAGCCCCACTTATCCGCTCTCGCATTTATGCTGGTGCCGCTGCTGCCTTTGCCCACAAGGGACGGAAACAGGAAATGGAAAGGTATATCGATATGGGCTATTCCTGCTTCCCTCAGAATCCACACGATGATCCGCACTTCCTCTCGGCAGATCATGGCATCTATATGCTAGCATACTACCAGGGTATCGCGTACCTCGACTTAGAGGAACCGAAGCTTGCACTACAAGCCTTTGACGGTTATCACACGGCTGTTTCTCCAAATGACGTTCCAAAGCGGAACCAGCTTGAGATTCTCAATCACAAAGGCAGAGCAGCCATCGGCGCGAAGAATCTGGACTCTTATGTCCACTGTTTAAAAGAGGGTCTGGCGGGTGCAATTGCGCTCAAGAGCCAGAAACGACGAGACGAAGTCATTACCATTTTTCAACGTGATGTGCCAGTGGCCTGGCAGTATGAAAAGTCGCTGAGACACATCGGTGAGCAATATCCATTTCTTCAGGAGACAGAGTGAACCATCGCATACTTTTTGTAGGACTAGGGAATCTTGGGTCCCTGATGCTGGATCTGTTCCTGCGTATCCCAGGAAAACATCAGTTCCTCGTTGGTGGAAGACAGCCTGATCGTCTTCAACCACGCGTGAACCTCTCTCTCTTGAGCGCGCTTCAATTAGGATATACGCCAGAGGTAGGATGTAGGTTTCTTGATCTCAACAATATTGAGCAAGTGGCGGAAACGATAGCTCAGTTCCAGCCAACCATTGTGGTCTGTGCCGCGACGCGGCAACGCTTAGGAGGCGCACAACACCTGCCACAATCACTTGCCGCACAACTGGCGCGTGCGCCGATGGGTCCTCGCCTCCCGCTCCATCTCTCCCTGGTCTATAAACTGATGCAAGCGGTAAAACTCAGCGAGACAAAGCCACTTGTGCTCAATGCCATTTACCCCGATGTGATTCACCCTATTTTGCAGAAGGTTGGACTCGCTCCGACAACTGGCGTTGGCGATCTTGCCAACAATGTTCCCGCCATAAAACTGGCTCTAGCTTCATATGTGAATCAGCCCCTTGAGCAAGTGGATGTGCGTCTGATTATGGCTCGTGCCGTAAGTTATAGAATGTCTCGCGCTAGCATCAAGGGCCTGCCTTTCCACATCACTCTTTTGGGGAATGGAGAGGACATCACCCCTCAGGTCGATGTGGATCAAGTGTTTAAGGCATTGCTAACGACATTTCGGCGTACAGGTGGGGATACTGGGCTGTTAATGACGGCAGCATCAGCGATGGCAGTGTTTAATGGCATGGTAAAAGATACGCATGAGATATTGCATGCTCCTGGTCCATGTGGGCTACCAGGAGGATATCCTGTTGCTGTCCATGCCCAGGGCATTGATATTGCCTTACCTCGCCAGATACATATGCACAAAGCGCTCCTGATCAACCAGTCCGGACTGCGCCTGGATGGCATTGAAGGCATCGAGGAAGACGGAACCGTCGTCTTTACTGATGAGGCGATGACACTTTATCGGGATATGTTAGGTTACGAATGTAATCGTATGCCTCTTTCAGAGACCGAGGAGTGGGCAACAGAATTACAAGAGCGATACCTTACGCTCGCATCCCTATCACAATAGATAAAGGTGGTATCATTTGACCTCAGAAGAAAAAGAGATGCACTCGCTCTCAGAGATTTGTCGAGCTTGGGAGCTTGCTCCGATTCTCACTGCCGCAAAGTCAGCGACTGGAACAATACACAATATCACAATCCTTGAAACTAGAGAGACACGCTACGTTCTGAGTGGATATAAATATTCGCAGAAGGAACGCCAACGTATTGTGTGTGAACATGACCTTACTTTGTATGTACAGGCTCATGGGCTGTCTGCTTGGGGTTGGGCTCATTCCTATAAACATTGGCATTTCACATCTTCAGCAGCTGAGGAATGACCCTGAATAGAAGTGCTATAGAAACCTCCAGTTGTGATGTCTCCACAGAATACCAGGAGACAAGGAGCCATAAATGACAGATATTGTCTTCCATGAAGGCCAGAATTGGTTTAATTTTCGAGTTGCGGCTGTGATTCTTTCTCAGGACCATCTCCTTGTTCAGCACGTCGAAGGTTTTAATTTTTGCTTTCTTCCTGGTGGTCGCGTTCAGTTGATGGAATCTATGGAGCAAGCACTGCAACGCGAATTGCGTGAAGAATTTGAGGTAACGCTTCCGAGAACGCGTTTGCTGTGGACAGTAGAGAATTTTTTCCCTACGCCTCTGGGGCGATATCATGAGATTTGTGGTTACTTTCTTTGCGAAGGCTTCCAAATTGATCAACCTTTTCCTCTTGATGTTTCCTGGACACAGGGCAAAAGTACGTATTACTGGACACCTCTTGATTCCCTTCCTGCTCTTCCCCTGGTTCCCAGCTTCTTACAGGAGGCTGTAAAAGCATTGCCAGCTTATGCTATTCATTTGAGCTTGAACGAGCTAGCTTGACGCTTTGATGGGTCTGTTGCACTTATTTATGTCTATATCTATGCTTGTGCGCTAGGTATGATGACCCAGGTCATACCTGAGATATGATGTTGCGGTCTTATTACTATTGGAGATTGCAGAATAAAACTTCATCTACTTTATAATGTTTTAAAGGAAAGTGTATTAGATAAAAGGTAAAAAAGCTTTGCGTTATTTTATTGCCTATGATACTATCCGAGAATAAAAAGTGTGTTTTTTGTGAGTATATTGTAGTCGTAGCGACCAGGAGGATGTATGTGGTATGTTGCCAGCGATGTCGATGGAACTATCGCTGACCGTGTCGAGGCCTACAAAGTATTTTGGCAAGGGAAACTGGGCCTATGGACGCCAGAGGAATTAGAGGGGATGCGCACTTATGCTGATCTGTTTCGGGGGGAGAAGTTTCGTACCTGGAAAAAAGCAAACCCTGACTTGTTGATCCAGTTTTATGAAGAGTCACAACAAAGTCTCCAAGTGTTAGAGGACTGCATACCTATCCCCTATGCGCAAGGTATGCTCTCTCAATTTCAGGTAACGTACTATACGATTCGCAAGAGCCGCCAGGAGGCCCTGTCCCAGCAGATGGAGGCGGTGACACGAGCATGGCTCAATAGACACGGTTTTGTTGGCGAGGTGTATTTTCCCTTTTCATTTCAACAAAAAATTTTGCTCATTAGGAAACACGCTCGAAATCTTCCTATTGTCTTTTTTGACGACAGATGGAAGGATGTTTTAACCGCGTACGAGCGACTTTTGATTCGATACCCTGATAACAAGGCTGTATTGGGCCTTCAGCAGCAAATGACTTTGGTTGCATTTGGAATAGATGTACTTCCCGATGACCTGAGTACCCATGGCTTGCGTGTGATTCCACTACCCAATTGGCAAGCTAGGTGTGAACTCCTATCCGATCTGCTTCCAATTGGACCGAGCTGAAAGACACTCTATGATGAAAGAAAGAAAAGTGGGAAGAGATGAGGGGATCAATGCTATATGTCTTTGATATTGATGGTACCCTTGGCAAGGGATTTAATGGTTATAGCTACTATTTGAATGAGCATCTCGAACTTGGCCTTTCTCAAGATACCCTGGCAGAACTCAAAAATTATTGGGCTTTCACACAACTTCCTACGGTACAGGCCTTCGTTCAAAATAATCCTCGTAATCAAGAACGCTATCTACATGCCTACAAGGAAGCGCAGCATGACCCAGGAGTCCAAGAATCTTTGGTTCCTACAAGAGATGCAGTAAGCGTGGTGAATCAACTTGCGAAAGCAGGTAAGGTTATCTATGCAACCTGTCGGAAACAGGAAAGCAAAGGCCTGACGCAAAGCTGGCTTGCTCGCCATGGGTTCCCATGCTCTGAGCAGGTCTATATTTGCGATCATTACCATTTCAAGTATGTTGCCGCCTATGACGCTGCTGACCCTGATGAATATATTTTTCTCTTCGATGATCATGCTGAAGACGTCATTCGTTTTTTCGCAAGCTGGCGTGCGATTACGCACATATTGCCATGAGTTTGTATGGGCGCATGACTATTTTTGCGTATGGAGCGAAACAGGTTCCAATTAATCCATTTGAGGAGCATATACTTGACATTCAAGTACTTCCTACATGGACGAAGATGCTGGAGAAAATAGAAGAAGCGACTGTAGAAAGCAAAGACTAACGTATGCGTTCAGGCAATGGGTAACCTGTTCGCGCTAGACCTTTTTGCTGTTTGCTGGATGAGTACTCCACCGTGACTTGCTCGTGATACGTACCTGTAAATCCCTCTATAAAATCTAATCGAACTTAACACTAGAGAACGCTATCCGAGGAGGTCAGTTTATGTCAAATAGCGGTGTTTCCGCCATACATGATGTCGCTCTACGGATAGTTAATGTGGTTGGTACAACACATGGATTACGCTGATATCATCTGGCTTCGCGCGAAGATCAGGTTGTTGAGAGCGATGATACGCGGTAGATACCAGCCTTTGCGCGGAATTCTTTGTTGAAGCCAACAGAATATCTTCTATTTCCTGATCAGTTAGATTGTCGTGAATCCCATCCGTACAAAATACAACACGATCTCCAGGTAGAAGGGCAAGAGAACGGGTTGGAATCGACGTAAAGTCAGACCATCCTACTGCACAGGTAATTTTATTTCTTTTTTCAAAATGCTCTTTGTCACATGACGATAAATCTTGTGCGTTCCTGGCCTGTTCAATACGCCTGCTCTCGTCTACACTCAAGCGGCCTTGCTCAATAGCGAACGAGAAGTATCCATGGTCTTCCGTGAGTCGTTGGAGGGGTTGCCCGTTTCGCAACAGATAGATTCTGCTATCTCCAATAGAAGCCAAAGAGAAAAAGACCTGCGATTTCAGAACAGAGAGGATGCCAAGTGCAATGGTTGTCGCGGGCCTTCTTTGTTCTGGAGGAAGGGCGAGTGAAGCAATAGCGGTATCCGCAAGCTGTATTAATTGCCGCAAGACGGCTTCTCTTTCCGTAGGCCCAAGTTGACTATCGGTTTCAAGGAGAGTGTCAAAGGCGGATGAGATTGTCTGGCCTGCAAGATGCGAAACCAGGAGATTTTGATCTCTTCCTCCCACTGAATCAAATACCCCAAGCAGACCTTTCTCATGATTGACCAGAACATAGTCTTCGCTTTGAGATCGCTGTGGATGCATATGATTAGCGCTCTCAATGAGAAAATGGTTGAGCTGGAGACTCGTCATAGGCTGATTCAAACGATTTTTACCTTCCTCTTATTATTCGCTGTTTGTAGAAGATATGCGCCTACATTCGCTTTTCATGCGGCATTTAGCCAGTATGATACAGCACATCTATACGTATCTAGATTTTGTTCCTCTCTCTTTTGTTGCATATATCGTGTATCCTACTCTTGGCGTGCTCATCCGTCAATATTTCTGAAGAAACGTGTGTGTTTGGCATCTTCTTTCCCTGTTGTCGATGTACAATAGCGCGTGCTTGATCGATCTGCTGGAGCAAATCAGCGATGGGAGGGAAATGTGCATCGTGCTCAAAGATGACACTTTTTACCTGGCAGCGTGAGACCAGGTATGCAAAAAGATGGAAAATATCGGGTGGCACAAGCTCGCTGTGTCCGTCAACGTACCAACTACCCCTCTGATATCCACCAGCGAGATGGACTTGTACCAGATGGGAGAGTGGCATCTGTTCTATAAACTTTCGAGCATCAAACCCATGATTAGCAGCATTGATAAAAACATTGGTGACATCAAGCAAAATGCCGCAGCCTGTTGCCTCAACTAGCCGTTGGAAGAATTCGGTCTGGCCCATTGGACTAGAGGGAATTTCTAGCATATAGGTCACATTCTCCAGGATAAGCGGCTTCTCTAGATACTCCTGAAGCATCTGAACACGACGGATACTATGCTGTAATACATCCTCTGAGAACCACAGGGGCGCGAGATGACCAATATATCTCCCTGGTGTTTTGGTCATACACAGATGTTCACTATAGTAAGGGGCCTTCGTCATATCCGAAATGCGCTTGATGGCTTTGAGATATGTTCTATCAAACTGCATCATCGACCCAATTGACAAATCCACGCCATGGGGAATGACGGGGAAGTGATCACACAACTCTTCCAATGATCGATGGGCATCCGGGTGCGAGAGATAGTTCTCAGTGATAATTTCCAGAAAATCAATATGCTCTCGGTTGGAGAATATACCCTCTCTCAGTTCGGAACGATAGCCAATTCCAACCCCAAGCGCCGGGATAGCGGCTGTATCATTGGTTATTTCTTGCATTGGTGATCCCTTTCCTCCTGTGTCCTGGGAGAGCTTGAAAGGTTGGTACGCGTGTCGACAGACACCAACTGACGCCATAAAGCGCACTGCTGACAGCGCTGGCACCCTGTATCGACTATGAAACCCTGTTGTTGATTTTTGCCAACATGCTCAAGGTGAAACCGAGAGTGTGAACCTTGTTTTTCCAAAGCGCCTTTGATCATTCGTGTACTCCCACAAGATGCTTTTCTTGCAGCAATGCTAGCATAGCGAGAATATCATCGGCCAGGTCAGTTTCACCTAATTGCTGTTCAGCTTCTCGGATCACATCCTCTACGCTCTTTTTTTGCTGACAGATATCTAATAACAGTGCTGTTTCCTCGTTCAGCGTGAAAACATTCATAGTGAGTGAATGTCTCTCGCGTTGAAACACCAGGTGATAGTGACCAGGTTGCATCAGGTGGTCGTCCAGAGGCTGTTGTTGCACCAGGGGAGCAACAAGGTCCACGACTGGATAGGAAAAGGTTTCACGATAGACACCTGGTAGGAGAACAAGAGAGGCGTCTCTCTTGAAAGGTGGTCCCTCTACCGTTAAGGGTGCGTTGATCGCGGAAAACGCATCCTCCAGTGTTGGTTGATAGGTATAGTAGTAACGCAATCGTTCATAGCGGACAATATCGCTCGCATAACATGGGGCAAGTTCGTCAATGGCGAGCGACTGCTCAAAAAACACACCAAACTGGTCAATCCGCATCAATGTCTCGTCATGTGAGTGGACCGGAAAGTGGTGGTAGAAGCGGTCAAAGAGACGTTCCAGGAGCGATTGTGGCAGTGTGAAGGTCGCTGGGTAGATCGAGCGTAAACGCTCTAGTTGCTTCATTTTCAATGAAGTTGCAAAGTACTCTAACAATTTCCTATCGATTGCCCGCAGCGACTGCTTTTCCTCCTCGCTCAACAGATATCCCTCAAAAGAGACATCTGGGTCGAGAGAAAATAATCGCCGTAAAGAGTCATCCGTGTAGAGCTGTGCCAGGTAGGACTGCATTTCGGCAATACTCATCAAGTTCCTCCTCTGTTGGACCTCGCTGTGGATACGCGTAAAAAGGTTTCCCCAGGCATCTACCTCGGCTGCAAATTGTCCTCGATCTCGGCCTATATCGTCGTATCCCTGTCGTCCTATGTGTCGACTGGCCTCTGGATGAGAGACAACGGTGTTCAGGATGGTAGCCAGATCCTGGTGGTCATGTGGGCCAACCAGATACACATTGCGACCGTGCTCAAGACGCGCGTGGTAGGTCTGCTTTTGAGCTATTTCATGGGAGAGAATCTGACAGGTTCCGCAGGCAAAAACCTCTTGTGGAATGAGGGGCGTATGGATTGGGATGGGAAAGTCCCGTTCTAAAAAGCAAACAACAAGACAGGATCGGATGAACTGCGGCACGGACCAGTGGGGAAGAAAGGGAAGAAGCCAGGTCACGTCTGAGAGGTCGTGTTCTTCGATGGAGGAGGCAAACGCAGCCAGCGTCGCCTCACTTCCTTGATTGAGAGCGAGGAACTGAAAAGGCACACGTTGTTTTTTGAGTAAGCCCAATGCTTGCACGAGGTCAAACGTTCCTTTGACCGTTCCCGCTTTTCCATAGATTCCAATAGTAGGGATGTGTGGGTTAAATGGCTTCTCCAAAAAACGGCGAAACACGTCATAGTAGCTATTTGTGGGAAGATTATCTTGAACCCAGGGAAGAAACGTTTGCATATCAAGCGGCGAAACCTCTGGTGTAAAAATTTCAGCGGGAAGACATGAGCCCACCGGGAAATAGAGTCTTTCTAACCCACGGATTGCGCAATGAGTGTGACGAGCCCATTGAGGCGGAAATCAATCGGTCGGATATGAAGGAAGCAACGTCCTCTGTACGCTCACAACTGAGCCAAATGATATACTACTGATATACTGTTGAAGAGCTATCCTCTTCATTTGGCTCAACGAGTAGGATTTCCCGCTTGCATCTGACATCAGAGGGAGTTATGGAGTATCTGATCATCTATCAAGGCCAAGCAATCGCAAAAATCACCCATCCAGAAGCGGATGTTGGGCAGGGCATCGTCATTGGCCCGTTTGTCCCGTTTCCAGCTTATGAAAGCGTTCGCGCTGTGTTTCAGATCTCTGGGCAGCTTATCGCTGCTGAGCTTGAGAGCGGGAGACGGAACGAAGGTGCCTGGCAGCAGTACTACCAACAGCGAGATGTGCTTACGCAGCGTCTCTCTATTACCACTCTTGATGATCTCCCAGTGGAAACCACTTGGATCGACATCCTTGACTGCTCGGAGGACATGGGAGACGATGGATACGAAGCTCACTTTGTGGTGGCGACTCCTGAATTCTTCAAGGATGTATTGCTCTGGGATCAGAGAGCAGAAAGGGGCGGGGCACCCTTTTCAAGCTGAAAGCATGTGGAGGCGCTCCGTGCCTCTGTTCTGGAAAGAAAGAAGGCCGGATCGATAGGTGGAAACCGGGCCTATCAGCCACCTTTCTCCGCTGGCGTTCCCTCTACACCGCGATCAGACCGAGCCAGATAGCAAAGCTCTCTGGGATACCGAACAGCTTGAACGTGAGCTGGCCAGCCTGAGCCTCGCGGGCATTGCGTGCAAGCCGCTCATCCCACGACAAGCGGTAATGAGCACGCTGGGCCCGAGAGATCGTCGGAGGGGAGACGATTGGGGTGGGAGGAAGAACTGGCCCCATCTGGATGTCCAGGCGTTGGCGGTGCAAGTGCAAGCACGCCTGCCGTTGATGTCGCCGGCTCCAGTCCCGCCAAAGCAGCGGATCCGATCCCACCACCAGGGGATGAAGCAGAACGCTGACCTGGCGCGGTTTGGCCGTTGTACTGCCGTTCCATTGGCACTGCTCGCGCAAGGGACAGGGACGACAACTCCGAATGCTGGCCCCATAGACCACGCGCAGGCTCCCATCGGCTTCTCGGCGCTGTTCATGCGGCAGGAGCGCGCTCCCAGCAGGGCAACGCACCGTTCCATCGGGCTGGAGCGCAAAGTCCTGGCCTGAAAAGCGACCAGCCTTCCATGCCGAACCCACTTCTGGAGGAGCATAGCCAGAGGCAGGCGCTGCGTGTGGTGGAGGTGGTGGGAGAGGAGGAGCAAACTCGGTCATACGCAGTGGCTCTGGTGTGAGCTGATGGCCCAGTTCGAGTCTCAGGTTCCACACCCATTGGGAGACCAGTTGCCAGCATTCCTGTCCCCAAGCCGAATGGCTGCACCACCGGTCGGGATCGATCTCCTGGTCTTCATCTGAGAGGACGGGCTCAAAAGCGCCGCGATGCAGGTACAACTCAACCACATCGCGGGCGGTAAACGCCTGTTGGGGCAGGTTGGTGAAGAAGAGTTCGTAGACCACTCCTGCGCGTGTGACCCCAATGGGACTCTTCTTTTTGCCTGCCGGATGGGTCGCGACGAGCACGCGGCAGGAGACGCCATCAGATCCCACCGGGATCTCTGGGCAATCGTAGAGGCTGCGCTCCATCTGACTTTCGGGACGCTGCTGGATCTGATCAGGTGGGAGATGCAACCGGGCCGAGACGCTCGGATGATCGAGCAGGTGATAGTCTTTCCCACGGGTCACAAACGCGAACCCCGCCACCTCGGCGAGCACGGCCCCATTGCCATATAGCCCATCGAGCCTGAGCAGCGTACGTTCTGGGGAGAGTTGATGGGGCGCCAGATACCGGCCAATGGCCGCAAGCCCCTTGCGCAGTTCCTCGCGATAGTGTCCGTTCCCGCGATTGCCAAACGTGCCTACCCACTGATAGCTGTGCGCCTGCGACACCGTGGTCCTCGTCCTGGCCGTTTCCCCCCGTTTGCGGCCCCGGTAACCAGGTGCGCAGACCTCATCCAACCGGCGAAAGGGCGGGGGCAGCTCATCGGTTTGGGGTAAAGCACGTTGGCGGGCGGCTTCCCGTGTGCCGTCGATATCGAACACGGTCCAGGGGGCACCCTTTCGATCCACCAGTCCTCCAGTTTGCTTGTCGGGGGTCAGAGGACGCGCGAGCAAATCATCGAGAAAGAGGGTCCGCAGCGCTTCGACCGGAGCCTGGGTGAGCGCTGCTAAAAAACGCGAGAGCGCTGAGCGTGAGGGGAGCCGGTCGCGATCAAACAGGGCCATGAACGGGACGGCAAACGGCTGGAGTCGCTGGTAGAACTCCTCGAGCGTGCGCTCTCCGCTGATCGCGTAGCCGAAAAGCACCGCGAGGAAGTCAATCACCTCATACTGGCCAAAACGCTTCCGCGCAAAGCGGACCTGCTCGTTGATCTTCTTGAACACACCCTGCGTGCGAAGATACGTGCTGATCACCACGACTTCTCCAAACCACGATGGGGTTGAGAGGTTCGACTCCGGAGTGGTCTGGATTTTCACTGAACCATCGGCGATACTGGTCATACCTGGACCTCCTTGTTGAGAACAGTTGTGATCGTTCTCTTCAAGGAGCCACATTTCTACGCCGATGGGCTACCAGTTACAACTCGTTGCGCAATCCGTGGGTCTAAGGGGACTCCCAGGTGCAGGAAACGACGGAAGGTTGATGAAGTTGCGACAATGTAGTCAGCGCCTCGTACTACCTCCTGGTACGTCGTTTGTAATTCGGGTGACTGTAACAATGCTCCGACATCACTGCCAGCATGGCGCACACCGTAGGGGACTCTGGTCCAGCGAGAGACGAGTGCAGCTGCTACTGCATATGGTTCGAGGTAATAACTATAGATGAGATCGCAGCGATGAGTACGAACCACCTCTGTTGCGATAGATGCTAATTTAGACACAAAAGGATTTGCATAGGGGATATAATGCCGGCGCTCTTGTAGTTGAGTGGTATGAACGGTAATACTTCCGGTACAGCCAGGTGGTAATAGTGGGGGCGGAGACCAGGGAAGGCTACGATACTGCGGCTCAACTTCTTCTGCATTCGTGACAACATGCACATGAAAGCCTGCCTTTGCGAGATGATACGAGAGCCACACGTTATCTTTGCTTACTCCCCCCTGGATCGGAAAATATTTTCCTATCAAACAAATAGTCAAAGGCATGGTATATATCCTTTTCTTCGTGTCTATCAGCCTTCTCAGCCAAAGTGAAGATCTTACGGGGCGGCCTGAGCTCAATGTGACCACAAGGCGCTCCGTAAGAAGATACATCTACGCTGACACGAAACAGACAACACTCAATAACATCAAACTTAGAAGCTGCACCGACTCTTGCCTATTCTCACCATGCTACCTCGCCAAGGTGTCGGCCATGGTGCTAACACACGATGGGTCGAGGTGCATCCTCACGCATTTCCTTGAATGGTGATCCCGAGTGGCATTCGAGTTTGCAGGTGTCAGGGGCTGGTGTTGGTGCTGGCAGTTTACACGTTTCCTTACATTCATTAAGAGAGACCGAGGCGGGTAACTGGGAGACGTGAACAATCTCAAAGCGCTTGAAGCGAGAACGCCTTAACGTGTCTGATGTGTTCTGCATACATACATCCTTTCTTTCGCCATGCTCAAACATGCTGCTGTCTTTGATCAAAGATTTGAGCTCTACGTGTTTAGACATTTCTTAGGAATGAAATCTTTTTCGTTGGTATAGACCTCCTTCCCTCCCTTCATGCCCAAAAACAATGAGTGGACCATGTACTAGATACTATTTCGCTGATTCGCTTACAAAGCATAGCAGATCAAGTGGGACGGGAATGGGACAGAGACAGGATAGTATGGCATTTTTTCATAAAAGGCACAAAATCATGCTATAATCCTTCTAGATAGGATTGTAGAAGAAGGGGCTGGTTTTGCGTAAAACAGAGGAGAGAGAGAGTGCAGGACGAGAAGAATCAGAAGAGCTTCATAGAGGATCAGCTTCAGGCGATGCCTGCTATTCGTGTGTTTCTCTTTGGGCCTTTTGAGGTAGAATGGCTCACCCCATCAGTTTATCCCCTTGCATGGAATAGTCGTATCTCAGCGCGTCAATTGTTCAAACTTCTCTTATGCGCACCTCATAGGCAGGCATCAAAATCACAATTGGCAGGTATCCTTTGGCCCGACTCAGATGAAGAGAAGGCGCGAGAGTCCTTCCGTTCAGCTTCGAAAGTACTAAGACGCGTTCTTCAACTGACGACGGGAAAACGCTCCTTGATACTTCACAACGAGATGTGCTGAAACTTGCCGATCAATCTTGCCTCTGAGTTGATATCGATGCCTTTGAGGTATTTACGCTATGTTGGGTGCTACCCTTACCACCCAAAAACGCTAATTACGGACCCTACTCAGGCATGCATCTGGCAGCTATCTGATCATAGCGTATAGTGCGCCAGAGCAGGCGGGTGCATGTCTGGGTAGGGGTGGGTAGTATCCCGTTAGCACTGCCTCGCATTTCTCCACTAGGTGGGCAGAGTGATGTTAGCAAAGCGAGCAGTGTGCATCATAGCGAAAACAAATTATCTGTAGCTACAGACAGTTTAAAGTATGCCATCGAGGGAATCAAGACGAAAACTATTGTTTCGTAATGTGTCTTTTGTGGGTGTGGTGTTAATTCTGTCAATTTTTACAGAGTTAACACTAGCAATCTTCGACATTCTGTAAAGGGTTGCCGGTTGGAAAACAGGAGAAGAGGCGCAAATGATTATTACAAGCATGATCAATCTAATTCTAAATCCCTTATTATCCCCAAGGAACTCTTCGACTAGGCTGGAAAGGCAAATAATATGCTTCAATTAGAAGAAATCATAGCTGATTTCAAGAACAATCACTCTGCGTTGATTGAAGAAATTGCTATCAATAGAGAAAAAATGATGCTGGCGTGCGAGATGATTAAGGATTCTTGGAGTGGATCTTGGTTTGGCTATCATAGCAAACTTTATTACGGAAATTTTAGTAAGCCACCAAGAGATGAGAGGTTTAGCATAGAATGGGGAGGGATATATACTTTCTCACCGGAATGGAGAGAGAGAAGCTCTAAAGAGGTAAAAACCAAATTAAGGCAATTAGTTGGAGATAATTTCAATGTAGATGAGTTCGAAAAGAAAGTTAGAGAGTTGGTAAATGATGTTGAAGACTTTCAAACACAAATAGAATTATTTGCAACCGCTACTCCAACTTCCAGTTCGCAACTTGTCCTATCAGAGCTAAAAAAGATTGAGCCGATAGAGCTTTTTATAAAAAGTCTTAAGCCCCAAAATCTAATAACAAGAGATATGGAGGCAGTGTCTCAGGGAATAATAACTCCTGTAATTATTTACTATGAAGCTCTTGCTCTTCAAGCTGAGACTGCTGTTACCAGTGCTCGAAAAAGCTTAAAATTGGTAGAGCGTTTTGTCAACTTACCCAAATTTCAAGCCTATGCTTCAACCATTTCTGGCTCTAAGCTGCTAGATGCCAATTTACTCCTTTTACACCCAGAAATACAAAACAAGTGCCAAAACTTAGTTGAATCTGGAGCTTACGCTGAAGCTGTTGAAAAAAGCTTTAAAGTAGTGCGAGACAAATTAAGGACTCTAACTGGATATGAGAAAGGTGCAGAAGCCTTTGGAAAGGGCAAAATTCATATTAAAGGTGCAGCAGCACCAAACGTTGATAACGATTTTAACTCCGCTGTAAAATTTTTAACAATGGCTATAGACATGTTTAGGAATGAAAAAAGTCATACCTCGAATGCAAAAATACATGACTCACAACAAGCGTACGAATACCTGTGTTTGAGTAGCTTGACGATGCGATTACTCGACCAAGCAGAAGTTGCTCCATAACTTTCATTGATTACTCTTCCCTGTATGGAGAGCGAAAGGGAGGCTCAGAGCGAAGCTCTTTGCTCCATTTTTGGTTCTCCTTTGATCAAAGTATTGCCAAACAGCATGTAAAAATTAAGTAGAGGCATTAAATTATGACGACTACATCAACAGCTTCATTTTTTCCAGAAGATGAGAGAACTATTTCCTTTGCTATTGATTCTTATGGCACTTTTGTGTTGCTGGTGCTTATAGGAAACGACTATGCTTGGTTGAGCGATGAGCACGTACACAGTCTCCCGCCTCGCGCTTTTGTAGTTCAACTGATCCAGAATCATCTTCTGGAGCCAGCACTTTCACCAGAGACTATCTCTGCCTGGCCAGATGAACAACTTCAGATCGTTGCTGTTAAGTGGTGGAATGAACAGGAGGAGCTACAGCACGAGGAAAGGCTATCAGATGATGCAACTCTAGAATCTGTGAAAGTTGCATTGCTTCACTACTATGATGCCCATATTCGCCCACTACGGACAAGCATTCAGAGCGCTGCGGATTCGTATAATAATTTGGCAGCGTCTGTTTTGGGCATTAACAGCATTGTAGCGTCGGTATCGAGAATAAACAATTTATTCATGCCATCTCCTGGTTTTATGTCTGCTATCTCACATATTGGGAGTATGAGCGAGAGCTATTCCGCCTTGTTTCGACAGTCCCAAGAAACTCTTCAGTTTTTCGAACAAAGCCTCAAAAGTGCAAATTTGATTACCAATATAATACAGCCACAGCTTAACTGGTTGGAGCGTTTGTCTCCTCATATTTTACAATCAACAGCTTTCTTTCAGGCTCTGCCTGATCTAAATGAAGTTGCTGTAGAATTAGGAGAAATAGAAGAATCAGAGGTCTTAAGCCTACAAGAAGGAGCTAGTGAAGACCTTATAGAGCAGGCTCAAGCCACTTTTAAGGTAACTCGTTATGGTTTCATGAGTCGCCTTCTTACTAATGCTGAGTTACTTGAATTTGCTTCTTACCCGGATGGAACACGGGAAGAAGAAATCACAAATAAGCTTATAGAAAAAACGAATGACGAGCGGTTTATGAAAGTGTTTATTGGGCTGGTGGAGGAGTCGCAGGTGTTACGAAGGCGCTTGTCAGTCATTCGTGAGGCGTTTGCAGTTCATCAGGAGAAGCGATACTTGCTTTCTATTCCCATACTTTTAGCTCAAGTGGAGGGGATGATAGGGGATGCTTTGATACTCAAAGGTGATGTTGGAGAGCAAGAAAACAAATTGTATCGTCGAGATGAAAATGGCCAGTTTAAATTGAAGCAAAATGGTAAACCCAATCGTTCTGACGAGATAACAGGTTTAGGTGGATTAATTCGTACATCAAAATGGGCAACACATCCAATCTTAGATGGCGTGGCGGCATTGATTCAGCAAAAATTAGGTGGAGATCGAAATATTATTCTACATGGTCGAGAAGTAGAGTATGGAGAGCCTCATTTATCTGTACAGAGTCTTCTCTTGCTTAGGCTATTAGCAGAGCAAATCTGTGCCTTTGAACGAGGGGAAGTGAGGTTGTAGCTCGGAATCGGTTCATCAAGAGATTGAAATTTTGCGAAGTGTCTGTAGCTACAGACACTTTTTGTTGTACTGGCGACAAATGGTAATAGCATGAAAACTCTCTCTTATGAGAGCGATGCGTAGAGCCAAGAAGGTTTGCGACGACACAGAAGGCTCCTCGCTCTGCGCATCAGGGATATTGCATTGGTATAAAGAGGGATCTAGAACCTTCACAGCAATACTCCAACTATCGACCAAGTTTACCATATCCCTCACCTTCTGTCTATTATTCGATTTCAGCCTTATATCACTTGAAGGAAAGAATCTCTGCAAAAATGTTTTCGCGAAAACATTTTTGCAGAGATTCTTTGTTTAGAACATAATTACGTTGACTTGCACCTATTATGTTCTTAAACTTAGTAGTGTGCCTCTCACTGCTTAGGTTTTTCCTGTAGGTTGTATCCTGTGCAAGGATGTATTAATGGATATGCATGCAGATGACGCCCACTGTTATGGACGACATGGCCCACACGCATGGCGACGTTGGAGAGAGCGTCGTTATGAACAGTACCACACGCCATTACAGATGGTCTTCATCCTTCTTCACCTTCCTCCTACCATAGAAAGGGTGGTCCTCATCTTGGCGAATCACGAGAATCCAGGTGTACCAGGGACAGCAGGAAGCGCTGGCGCCTCTTATCCTCCTCCAGGCTCTGTTGATGCCTCACATGCGAATGGTCGTGTGCGAGAAGCCATTGATCCTCTGATCCATGTAGGGAATAGTGCCTTTGCTGAAGGAAACAGTCATGGGTTGAAAGATCGGCAAAGATATGCTCTACTCTCTCCAGGTGAACTCGAAGATGCAGCGATGATGTATGCCTCGCAGTATGTGAAAGATCCTGAGCGACAAGCCTCGTTCACGCAAGAAATTTCTCTCATTGTGAAGACGATTGAGGCACCGTATCAAGAGGGCTATTTGCACGGTGCAAAGTTAACGAGCAAGAATGAACTTCCTCCTGCCTGGAAGCGTGCGATACAACAGTGTGCTCATCGCGATAAAGAGCAGGATGAACGCACAGGAGATGCTCTGACAGGAGATGAACTTTTAGATCAGGGATTAGATGGAACGCTTGAAGCTTTTGGCATGCATACGGAAGAGCGAAAACAGGCGTTTAAGACTCACCTTATGACCTATCTTGAGGCCTATAACGTCTATATTCCTCAAGGTCGCTTCGATCAAGAAAGTAGCTCCTTTCGACGTTCGTAGGAAGACGGCAAGAGATGCACCGGTTATGCTGCGCTATCTGCACAGGCGGCCTTTGTGGTGGCAGTGGACGCTACTTGCTGCATGGGTGATGAGTAGCGTAGGAGCAGTCGTCATTGTCAGTATCTTCCTTGGTTGGAGTGTGACCACCTTTGCTATTGCAAGTCTGGCTGCGCTCATTTGGCTGATGGTTCTTGTGGGAGTGTCTCTGCGTTCATAACATGCGCACTTTTCAAGAGCGAGACTCTTTCATCGCAACAAAATGTTTTCGCGAAAACATTTTGTTGCGATGAAAGAGTCCGTTCACTTGCTGAGACCTTGCTTCTCACCTGAACACTTAGATACCGTTGAGACGCTATTAAATAAAGAAGCCCCCTATAGCTCTCTACGCTCGTTTGGTGATACAATACTGAGAAATTCGGTCAACATTTCCTCCTGGCTGAATTTGAAAGGCCGCATTGCACAATCAAGCAACTTGCGAAGGTCCTTAATTGCCAGGAAGACCAAGTAAAATACTTCTGGATGCTGAAGCCTGCTGCTCTAGGACAAACAAAAGAAACAATAGCCTGCGATGGGAGGTTGTGATCATAGATAAAACCATCCCGGCAGTGACGCCAGCATTGGCCGCTCAATTAGAAAACAGTATTACTTTTTTTTCTGCGGAGAAGCAAAGAATGTTGTCGTTGCTGCCTGGTAATCCCTATGGAGTGTTTATTCGTTCCTTTGGCAAGGCCCATGCCTTCCTCGCTCAACGAGCGAATAGTGCTGCATTTAATCGTGTGCATCACATCAGTAAAAATGATCTTCCTTATCTGGATGCTATTCTTGATTGGTATCGCAGCTACGATGCTGTTTGCAGCTTTGAAATTATTCCTCTTCTTACCTCGCCTTCACTGCTCTGGCATTTTGCGAAACGAGGATTGTATCAATCAGGATTTTATAATGTGCTATATGGTCTTCCAGGTACAGAGACAGCGCGTTTCCCACATATAGACATTCGTGCTGTTGAGCCAGAAGAAAAGGACCTCTTCGCTGATGTCTATTTCACGAGTTTTGGAGTTTCGAAGACAAGTGCGAACAATTATGTCCGCGATAGTATTCGTACTCTTATCGATATATCAAGCAACCAGTGCTTCTTTGCATTCATTGAAAAGAGAGTTGCTGCCATCGCGGTTCTTTCGGTTACGCAACAGATTGGCTACCTCGGGCTCGCAGCTACCTTACCATCGTTTCGTGGATATGGGTGCCATAAGGCACTCCTCCAGGTGAGAATTGAGAAGGCAGCGAGTCAAGGGTGCCAGCTTGTCGTAGGGCAAGCTGGCGTTGGAACGATCAGTCAGCGGAATATGGAGAGATTGGGCCTCCGTCTCGCCTATACAAAAGTAGATTGGACTATCTATAGCGAGCGACAAGAACCTAACAGTTTCGACCCCTTTAACAAGTAATGCTTCTTTTCTCGTCAAGGAAGAATTTGCTTGATTCTGTTTACACATTCTTCATGTGCCCAACGTTCATGAAGAGATTGGTAAAGCATATTAGTCGGCATCATTTAACGCGGAAGAGTATGTAGCGTTTGCAGCAGAACAGAAGGCGGTATTTGGTTCTTAGGTGGATAGATATCCGGCTCATAGAGAACCTGAACTCCTGCTCGCCTGAGCAGACGGATACTTCTCCGAAAGGCTGGATTGGTATCAAGTCCACCGCCAGTTTTGAAACAGGGGACCGCGAGAATAGGCTTTTTGAGTCCAGTATATTCAGCAAGTAATCCAAGAGCCAATGTATCACTAATACCTAAAGCCCATTTATTGATCGTGTTAAAGGTGGCAGGAAAAACAAGAATCGCATCAGCGCGCGGCAGCACATCTGGTTCTTCGGGGCGTTTGTATTCGCTTCTGACTGGATGCCCCGTCATTTTTTCCAAAAGTGGAGTATCAACAAATTTTCTGGCTTGCGGAGTCAGAATGACACAAACATCCCATTCATCTTGCGCTTTCGGAATAAGATCATAGACAAGCGGGGCTGAAGAGCTAGCACAGGTAAGAATATAGAGAACCTTCTTCATAAGATGATGCGCTCCCTCAATAGGCGTTTCGCTACCTTCGTGCAGTATATCACATCAATTTTTGCTGAAAGAATGAGGGAACATCAGTAAAATATTCGTCAAGCTGTTTCACATAACTGGTATTGTGCCAGGGTTGCAATTGCTGTCGAAGTGCGTAAAGCCTTTGGATAACCCTCGGGGATTGTGTTTGCTCAAGGGCCTGTATGGCTTGGGTCGCATAAATAGACATTGCCTCTACTTCTCCTTGGAGGCCGTATGCTTGTGCAAGATCAACGTATGCAATTGATTTTCTATGTAATGAAGATGCAGGTATTGCTTTAAGGTTTGCTTGGAGATGGGACTCAGCTTGTTGGAAAAGGCCAAGACGGAGATAACAAGCTCCGATATATCCTTGTAGTCGAGACAAATTGAATGGAGCATACGAAGCTTCTATGGAAAATGCACAGGTTGCCATGCCTGTTTCAGGCTGTCGAAGCAGGTGTTCCGATTGTTGCAAAGCTTTTTGGCATGCATGAGCATTACGAAGGCTTGCATGTACCTCAGCTTCAACTACCATTAACCAGGCCCGAATAATATTGGAACCCCTAGAAGTTGCTAGAGAATGTGCTTGTTGTAAGAAAGAGAGTGCGAGGGAAGCATTTCCTGTGTAGAGTGGAAGGAAACTTCTTCTTCCTAAAATGACCGCTTGTAAAACATCGTTTTGTGCTTGTTGTGCTGATGCTAAAGCAGTTTCATAATAGCCATAAGCAGCCTCATTTTGCCCCTGAAAGAAGCAAATATCTCCAAGAAGCTGTGATGTTTCCCCTGTAAGAGAATACAATTGTAAACGCATCGCGGGTGTTTCTTCAAGCAGGTGCATAAGAGTCAGGAGATGTGCAGAGGCATCTCGATACAGCGAGTGAATATCTTCAGTTGAGTTCTTCGAGAGAACAAAGCGCTTACGATTATTTTTTGTAGTCGTCTCTAAATGGGTAATAAATGCTTGTTCAATGCTTGATGGTTTTTGAACTGCTTTGGCAAATCGCTCTATAAGCTCTCCATCCGTCCAAGGCCCTATTGAACTAATGAATGCCCCTGCGGTGCCTCTTCCTAATTGAGCGAGCAGTTGTCGGCGCAGTTTGTTCACATTCTGTTCATCTAATTCATCTCCCTTTTTCAAAGCGCTCAACCCAATTGGGGAAAAAGAAAAAGTGCTTGTATGTAATAATGCTTGGGCTGTATATTCGCCACCACCCTTCAGTGATTCTCGAAGCTGGCCTACAAAGGCCGTGATATGAGTGGAGAGAGATTTACCACTTGCTGAAAGCAAGCGTTGCAGTTTCTCATAATACATAAGCGCTTCATCAGGGCATCCTTGCTGCACCAGAAGAACAAGCAGGCGGAGGAGCGCATCTTGATCCGTTGGGAAGCGGAGAAGATGGTTCGAGAGAAGGTCTTCGGCAGCAGAGAGTTGTCCTATTTCAATATACGCATCTGCCAGCGAACGAATCATTTTGCGACGGTCTTTGAGCAAGCCTTGTCTGCGAGCTTTGACCCAGGTATGCGTCACCCATTCCTGATGACGATCCTCCACCAGAAACGTGCCGCCAAGAAGGTCTTTGGCTTCTTGCCAGAGAGCGACTGCATCCTTCGGGTTCTCATATTGTCCTGCTTGAATAACGTATTGTTCGAACGCATCGACATCGACCCAGAGGCGCGACTGATCAGCTAGTTTTAAGCGATCTCGCTGTGAGGTATCGAACAATTTTTCCCCAGTGATCGTGGTGAGGACCTTTCCCAGGGTCTTTGATGCGGAACGCAAGGACTCACGAGCTTTGTCTTCTTCACTCTCAGGCCAGAGTATCCCAGCGAGTTGGATTTTTGTTGCTTGTCGCCCTGGAGCACAGAGAAGCAGCTTGAAAAGGGAGCGTGCAGAGGTGCGACTCTCCCAAGCATGAGAGTCTTGTGATGGAGTGAGCCATTCCACGCGAAAGGGGCCAAAGAGAAAGACACGTAGCAGCGGGTTCTCCTCTTCACTCCTGGCCTTGGAAAGAGAATGCACGTCAACCTCAGTTTGACTGTACCGCTTCTCAGGCCGCTCATTGTCCATGGTGTCTACTCCTGCTCCCTCAACATCATTCATGAGAAAAACGCTCTGCTTTTTCTTTTGTCCAAAGTATATCACGCTTCTCTGTATCTGTTTACTCTTTTCTCTCCTTTTCTCCTTGCTGTCCCACTCCTGTCCCAAATTTGGCATGTTGTACGCCTTTACCGTCCCACTTCTGTCCCAATCGATCTGCTATGCTCAGAAGTGAACCGGAGAGGGACGCGTTGATGCGTTGAATCTGGTACCTGAGAAATCTATGCGACGAGAGTAAAGAGACATGCAGTTACCAATGAGCCGAAATACGGACATACCAGGTGGTTTGATACACGAGACGAACACACATGTTCACCTTTTACGCCGGGATGTCCTTCTCACCCAAGCGATGGGAGGTCCCCTCGCAGAACAAAGCGAAGAGCATCTGGAGCGTATTTACGATGTACTCGATCTCGGGTGTGGATGTGGTGGCTGGGCTGCGCAGATGGCTCATCGCTATCCCGAAATGACTGTTGTGGGGGTCGATTGTAACGAGACCTTCATTCACTGCGCCCGTAGCTTTGCCTCCATCCAAGAACTCGAAAATGCCTCTTTTCAGGTGATGGACGTGACACAGCCCCTGCCACTTCTGGATGCGTCCTTTGATCTCGTCAATATTCGTCTCCTGGGGAATACGCTTCTTCCTGAGCAATGGGAGCCACTGATGCAAGAATGTCAGCGTCTCTTGCGGCCAGGAGGCGTTCTTCGCATCACGGAAGCGGAATGGGGATGTCTAGGGATGGTATCTGCAGCATTCGCTCGCCTCTTCTCGCTCACGCTAGAGGCACTGGCTCATGCTCAGCCTCCCCTACTCTCGCTCCTCGACCGACCTACATCCCTGACTCCACTCCTACAACCTTTCTTACGGAGGCATGGATTTGAAGCGGTTCAGGGCGTGGCGGCAGCCATCGACCATTCCGCCGGGACGGAAGGGCATCTTGCCTTTGCTTCAGAATATCTGCTGTGGTTTCAGAACCATGCAGCGACCATGATTGAAGCACATCTTCTCAGCCGGGAGATGTTTGATGTGCTATTCAAGCAAACATCTCAGGAGATACTCAATACCTTTAGCGGAATACTGTACTTATTTACTGCGTGGGGCGAAAAACCAATGAGCGCTCAGAATAATGTTCTCTCAAAAGTAACAGCATCTCAAGAGCCTCTTCCTGTTGTTGTTCTCGATGCTGGAGTCGCTCCCTTTCTTGAGCATCTTAAGCAAGCGTCTACCATCTGTGTTTGAACAGGGTGGTGAGGAGAAGTATATGCAACCCCAACGAACAATCATGCTGATCGATGACTCAGCGACCATACGTAAGCTGGTGGAAATTACGCTCAGGCGAGAAGGATACCTTGTCGAGAGCTTTCCTGATGGTGTCGCAGCGATGGCTGCGCTGCAACAGCCAGGTGCGCACCTCCCTGGCCTGCTGATTCTTGATATTGAGCTTCCCAAGATGAATGGGTATGAGATTGCAAGATATTTGCGCTCGAAATCAGCCTGGCAAACTGTCCCTATCATGATGATCTCCAGGCATAAAGGGGTGGTCGAGCGCTTAAAATCCCGGCTTGCTGGAGCAAAAGTATATCTCGCCAAGCCCTTTACGACGCAGATGCTGTTACAAGCCATCCGCGAAGCTCAGACGAAACCAGGAGACATAAGCCATCAGCAAGCATCCCAACGCCTGCTTTATGGATGAGGAACTCTTGACATGGAATATCAATGGCATACCCCTTCCAGGGTGAGAACAGGGCATCTCTACCGACTGATTCCTCGATGTGTTCTCACCTTCTCGACCCTGGCAGGACAGCAGACTCAGATCTCGACGGATGAGATTCTGCTTGAAGTCACCGTCCTGGCGATTATTCCTGTCACAAAACGCATGCCTGCCCTCTATGAGCTCGCAACCACGCTTGATGGCGAACGACGCGTCTTCGTCGTATCCCAACACAACGTCATCTTGCAACAACAGAGAAGAGAAAGACAACGACGACATGAGACAAGCCCTTTCTTCGCATGAAGGGCATAGTGAGGCACGAGAAAGGGGTGAGTAGGCGTGAACTGGTTTTCTCTCGGTACTCCTTTGGACCGCCCCCCAGCCGATGGGAAGGCCAGTTCACTCGTGCTCATCTCTTCGATCATACATACACCGTCGAGCAAGCAGCAAGAGCGTTGCATGCTCGCATCACACCTATCTCATCGTATGGGTGTACATGTGCTTCTACAATAGATTGGAGTCTGTTATGCATTCTGTGAGCCAGCAAGGACCGATGGCTCCGCCGATCTCAACTCAGCCGCACGATGCCCTGTTGCCATCAGAGCGCTACGTCCAGCAAACGATGCCTGCGGTTTTTGGCTCGCTGGATATGACCAGCTTATTTTTGCTGAATGTCTTTTGGGTGACCAATATCACCCCGCTTGCTGCTGGAGGAGCAGTAAGCTTTACCTACTGGACCATTTGTGGTCTCCTGTTCTTTGTCCCCTGCTCGCTGGTGATGGCACAACTCGCCTATCTCTATCCTTCGGTAGGCGGCATTTATAACTGGACCCACCATATCCTGGGATCTCGTTGGGCCTTTTTCGTGGGCTTGTGTGCCTGGCTCCCCGGTATTCTCTCCATGATTAATGCCTGTGCGGCCAGTATCTCTCTCCTTCAGTTTCTCAATGCCACCTGGCTGTCAGAACCCTGGCAGCAGGGCTGTGCCATTGTTGCCTTGTTGCTTTTGACCTGGGGGATATCTGCACAGCGCACGCGTGTGGTGCAGCATATGCTGAATGTCGCGGTCGCCGCGATGGGGATCGCGACCTGTCTTCTGATGACCGCAGTTGGCATGTGGCTGTTGGGTGGGCATCCTTCCATGACCAATTTTGCGGATGCCGCAGGCTGGCGACTGACGCTGGGTCCACAGGGGAATCTCGCACTCCTTGGAAGCGCAACATTAGCGCTTTTTGGCTCCAATATGCCATTGGCTTTGGCCGGTGAGGTCAGGCATCGCAAAACGCTTCCTCGCCACCTGGCCTGGGGAACCCTGCTGACGCTTGGAGGATACCTGGTCTTTACCCTGGGTGTGCTCGTGATTGAAGGTGCTGGAGCGGCTCAACAGACATTCAATCCGATGGCGCTCCTGATTGGGACCGTAGATCATGCCTTTGGCAAAGCTGTCGGAAGCATCATGGCATTCTGCCTCTTGCTCTATTTCTTGATGATTCCTGTCGCCCTTAATCTCTGTTTCTCTCGCCTCCTGGTGGTGGCAGCGCTCCATCGACAGATCTCGATGCACTTTGCACAGCTCAATCGTCAGCGTGTGCCTGCGATAGCCTTGCGCAACCAGGTCCTCATCGCCATAACATTTACGGGCTTGATCTATATTGCCGTGCCTCTCTTCAACCTGAAACAATCGGCAGACCTCAGTAGCATTGCCTATAACGTTTTAGGGGCTGGATTGCTCCTGGTGTGGGCCATCTCGTTTGTGTTCCCATTCCTGCTTCTTGCGATTGTGGCTCGACGACAAGGGCCAGCCTTTCGACAGGTCTGCCTCATTCCATTTCCTCTCCTCGCGATCAGTGTCGTGACTGGCGTTTGCATCTGCCTGGTCACATTTGTCACGACCCTGACCAACTCATTCATCCCTACCCTCCTGCCCAATGAAACCTGGAGCTGGGTTGTGGGAGCCGTGGCGGGTGTCAGCCTGATGATTTCTGCTCTCTATAGTATGTTCTCCAATAGCGAGGCGCAGTGGCAAGCCTTGCAAGAGCAAAACATCGAAGCATCTGTTGCCCTTGCCCCACAAGGGCAGCACCAGCAGAAAGGACAGGCAAATTAATGGCAACCTCTCATGTCCACAACCTCAAGGACCATCCTGCGAGCATTCCTTCCATCGTCGCGCTGTGGCAGGCACAGGAGCAGCGCCAACGGCAACTCGATTCGCGATTGCATGCGCCATTGCCAGCGAGCGATCTGGAGCGCAGCGTGCGACAGGGTCTTGCTCATGGTCTTGTCGTGCTTGGAGAGGATGGGAAGGTACGTGGCTATGCCCACCCGGGAATCTGGTCGTTGCCTGAGACCAGTCTTCTTCACGCCTTTCTCACCCCAAAAAATGGCATTACCCATGCGCTCGTCCTTCCTGATCCACAGGAGCCTGATGCGCAGGAGGTCGCCGCCATCGTCCTGCTCGCACTCTCTGACTTTTGGCACACACAGCACATCACGGGGAATCTGATTCGCTGGCCCAGTCGTGATCCCTGGTTCGAATCCCTCTTGATCGCTCATGGCTTCGCCCTCGATAGTGTGTGTGCGCTGCGTCCTCACCCGCCTGTGTTTGCACAGCTGCACGCCTCATCGTTTACGGTGCGTCCTGCACGTCAAGAGGACGAAGGCGCGCTCATTGGCCTCTTCCAAGAAGAACTGACCTTTCATGAGCACTACACTCCTTTTGTGCGCAGTAATTCCGTCGTCTTGAGCGCCTTTCAAGGAAAGCTTGCACGTCTGTGGGCTGGCCGCAATGTGAGTGAAGGCGCACCATTCATCGTGGTGGCGGAACGTGCGGGCAACGTTCTTGGTATGGCCGAAAACACCCTTCTGACGGTTGAAGTGATGGACGAGCCAGGATTTACCCCGCCTGGGCAGTATGGCTGCCTGGATAATGTCTGCGTTCATGAGCAGTGGCGTGGGCAAGGCGTTGGCCGCCTCCTCCTCCACGCGTCGTTTGAGATGTGGGAAAGCATGCAGCAGTTGACGCTCGATGGCTATGTGCTTTGGTACAACCCGGATAATCCACGGGCGGTGCGTTTCTGGTCCCGGTGGGAGTATGAGCCACTCTGGACCACCTATCAGCAACTGCCTCTCGCTACACATGTGTAGCGGTAACGTGGAGGCGTCATCAAATCTTTTGTTTCCTCTTTACTTTTCAGAAAAGGATCATGTCACATGTCATCATCACCAGAAATAGTATCATCTCATGAGCAGCAACAGGAAGGAGTGGGTGTCGTTCCCACATCTGGTCTGCGCCAAAATGCGCTTGGACCAGCGGGCCTGGCTTTGCTCTGCATTGCAGCTATCGCGCCCGCTGCCTCAATGCTCTTCAATGTGCCAGTGATTGCTTCGCAAGCCGGAGCGGCATCTCCCCTGGTCTTTCTCTTATCAGCGATTGGCGTCCTTTTTCTCGGTGTCTCTGTGATCTATTTTGCCAGCAAGCTTTCTTCCGCCGGGGGCTTCTATACCTGGATTCGTCACGCTTTAGGAAAGGGAACAGCTTTTCAGGTCGGCTGGCTCATGATGGGAGCGTATGCCCTCTTTGAGGCCGCATTACAGGCGACCGTTGGAGGCTCACTCGATAGCAATTTCGCTACGTTGGGATTTCATCTGCCTGGCGGATGGGTGACGTATGCCTTGCTGTTGACGTTAGTTGTTGGAGTCATTGCCTACTTTGGGGTGAAGTTTTCTCTTTGGGTGATGGCTCCCTTTGCCGCCGCTGAAGTTCTGGGATTGCTGGTCCTTGATGGAGTGATCACCTTCAAGGGAGGATCTGGAGGCCAGGATCTCCTGCATACCTTGACACCAGCAGGCTCAACGCTGCATGGCGTTGCACCAGGTGGCGCCCTTGGGATTGGCCTCGGCATGATCTTAGGCATCTTAGCCTTTATTGGCTTTGAGACGGGAGCGGCCTATGGCGAGGAGACCCGCCACCCCAAGCGTGTCATTCCCATTGCGACCTATGCCTTGCTTGCCTTCTTGAGTGTGCTGTATATCTGGACGAGCTACGCTGCAACCATTGGCATCGGTTGGCAGCATGCTGGTGACATTTTAGGTAATGTGGCCGATGCACCACAGCAATATATTCTCCTGGCGAATCGGTACGTCGGCAGTTGGCTGGGAGCTGCGTTAGTGATTCTGGTCATCACGTCGAATGCCGCCAGCGCCTTTGCGATGCACCAGGTGATGACTCGCTACTTCTACGCGATGGGACGTGAGGGAATTCTGCCACGGGTCTTTGGTCAAACGCACCCTCGCTGGCGTAGCCCCTACCTGGCCTCCTGCGTACAAACAGGCTTTACAGGTATCGTCATTCTCCTGCTCGGACTGGTCCTGCAACAAAGCCATCCAGATGGGAGTATCACCTTTGCCCTGGGCTTCCCACATGACACATGGACACAGACGAGCGGCATCGTGTCCTTCCAATGGCTCGCCAGTGTCGTCACCATGTGCATTCTGCTTGTCTACCTGATGACGAATGTGGCCTCGCCTCTTTTTGCGCGGCGGCACCACGAGTTCCGCGTGTTTACGCACGCCGTTGCACCTCTCGTGAGTACGCTCCTGCTCCTCCTGCCACTCGCTTCGTATGTGTTGCCTCCCTTACCAGTTATTGGGAGTTGGGTCACAGCGCTTGGGTTTGCGCCAACGCCTTTCCCCACGAATATATTGCCCCTCTTTGTGCTCCTATGGGTCGCCCTTGGCCTTGGGTATGCCTGGTATCTCTCAAGAAAAGCGCCAGAGCGCTACGAGCAATTGGGCCTGATTATTCAGCAAGAAAGCGCTGAGGGTGGGAACCATGGGATCGCTGAAGAAGAGGAGGTACACACACACAGAGAAGAAGAGGCGTAAATTATACGACCTCACTGGTTCGAGGAGATGTGGTGGCGACGAGCGCTACATCTCCTCTCATCTCTCAGTAGCTTCTCAAAAGGAGAAAAAAGAAAGAGGAGAAGATATATGTCTCTACAGACAAGGGAACATATGCGTTTACAAGATGGTCAATATACCCTGGTGCGCCCACTGGAGCGCTCAGCCTGGTCAGACTCGTTTTCAGAAGTCTGGTGGTTGGCGCGCTCAACATTGAGGCAAAATGAGCAGGGACTGGCCTCGACCGAGCGCCTGATTGCGGAAGTACGTGCTCCTCTCACCGGGGCAACTCTCACGAAACAGTTACAACCCATGTTGCGAACGCTGCTTGCGTTGCAAGGGCATCCACAACATGTTCAGCTTCAAGATATGTTTTCGGAACACGCTTCTCATTACTTTGTCTTTGCGTCCCCTCACGGACAAACGCTGGGCACACTCATGCAGAGAAATTCGTTGTTAGAAGAAGATGTGCGCTTGTGCTGTTTAGCAGTCATCGAGTCGCTTCATGCCTTTGCGCATGTTCAGGCCCAGCAAGGGATGGCAAGCATAGCGCATGGTGGTATTACCCCTCATCATGTGATTGCCACGCGTTCAGTCTTCGGTCCTCGCTGGATCGTGAGCCAGCCCTCTCTGCTTCTTGCCAGTAGCGTGATGAATATGAGAGGGGAGGCCCATGTCTCATCATCAGTGTTTCCCTACTATCCACCTGAGTTCCAAGGGCAAGGTGGAGACACTCGAGCAGATCTCTATGCCCTTCTGGCGTGTGCCTATCATGCCCTGACGGGAACGCATCCGGGGAGGCAACGACAGGATGGTGGAGCGATCCCACAGGCACAGTGGCTCAATGCAAACATCAGTACGCAAATGAACGCTGTCCTCGCGAAAGGTTTACATCCTCACCCCGAGGAACGCTTTCAACATCCAGCAGAGTTATACCAGGCATTAGGCGGGGAACAGCGTTCCTTAGAGGAAGCCCACAACTCACAGCGGCGCGTGTTGGCTGCGGCACAGTCGCCTGCATATCAACGACAGGGAGTGGCTGTTGGAGCAGGAGCATCATCAGCGCCATCGGGGAAACGTCCTTCTGTGCAAACAGCGGGATGGCCCACGCCATTGACCTTTGAACCAGCAGAACCAGAGACGAAAACCTTGCTTCCTCATCCAGAAGACTTCCCTCCACTTCCTGCTCTTCATGAGTGGCGTACTGCGTTGTGCTGGCTTGGAGGAATTGCGGTTTGTGAAACGGCGCTCCTGGTACTCGCTCGGTAAGCGCTCCTCTTTTGCAAAAAATGTGAAGGGAAAGGCAACTGATGAAGAGCACTTCATCCGCGACCGGCACACTATCTAACATTGCGTCATCAGAGTCGAAAGCAGTGCAAAAGGTTCATGAAATATATGATGAAGACCACTATCGGCGTATCGGGAAAAAAGGCGGCAACGCGTTAAAGGAGAAGCGTGGCGTTGAATATTATCGCAGTATTGCCCAGAAAGGTGGGCGTGCAAATCTCGAAAAGTATGGCCCTGCCCACTTCTCTGCGATGGACAAGAAGGGTGGCAATGCCACGAAGCAGAATCAGGGGCCTGATTTCTACAAGCGTATAGGTCATCTCGGTGGATCTGCTCGGAAAGGCTGAATGAGAGATGCCAGATCTTCTTGATGCTTGCCACAGTGAGAGCTTGTGTGTGGCGTGTGTCTGTGATCGTGAGCTGTATCGCGCACTCAAAACCTGTTTGAAGCATGGGGATATTCAGGCAGTTCACGTTCACGAGCCGACCCTGATCGCGCTCTTGCTCTCACAGCCCGATCTTCTGCTCATTGAGGGAAGATGGCGAGAGGAAATAACACGATTGCGTTCTCTCTTTCCCTCAATGCCCCTGGCCGTCTGGTCAGATGATGGTGCCGCAACATCGATTGTGCAAGCACTCAATGATGGCGCAGATGACTATATTGCGTTTTCCTGTGGGCAGGAGGAACTCTGTGCTCGTGTGCGCGCGCATGTCAGAAAAGCCAATTACACGTTGTCTCGTTCAGCAGTAGAGAGCCAGGATCATCAGATTCGCCTTGATATGCGACAAAGAGGTGCCATTGTCCGTGGAAAAGAGGTTTTGTTGACCCCCACAGAGTATATGCTTCTCTGGCTCTTTCTCACCCACGTTGGGAAAGTGTTGACGCATGCCACATTGCTGCAAACGGTATGGGGTGAGGCGTATCGAGATGAGATAAAGCTGCTACGCGTGCATATTAAGCACCTGCGATGCAAGCTCGAAGAAGACCCTGCTTGCTCCTATCTTGAAACGGTTGTTGGGATTGGCTATCGCTTTCGAGAGACAAGCAGGTCTCTGGAAGAGAACCAGGCAAACGGAGAAGGAAAGCTCCTTCACATCGAGGAAAAGGAAGGCCCATAAGCACGTTTCATAAAAAAACAGGATTGAAAATAATTTGCAAATTAGACATGGTAGAAAAAAAGGAGAGGTGGACTTGAATACAGTACATCAAAAAGTGGCGAGTGACGATGAAAGATGCGTACCCTTCGCTAGAGTTCCTAGTGATGTGTTTCAAGCTATGCCATCAGGAGTTCCATTGCCAAGTCTACTTGAAGATATTGGTGAAGTGATAAAGTGTGTGGACGACCTTCTTGACGATGTCGAGAGATGCCGCTCAGCATTGCTTAGTTTAGGATATTGGACCATTGATGCCAAAGAGACTGATGCTACTCAGGCTTTGCTGGCTCATGTGAGCATAGCCCAAGAAGGCCTTACGCACCTGGAAGCCCTAATTCGAGAAGGTATTTGCCAACCAATGCGGCAAGAACTCCTCTTTTTTGAGGCAAGCTCTACACCCTATGTGCATCAACTTACCTCCCACACCTTGCAGGCCTTGAAGGGAATTTAAACATGCAGAAAAAGACGGAGGCGCATGAGAATGTGAAAAGGATTGGACTGACACAATCATTTCCTCCAACTCTTCTGCTGTTAAGAATGCCTTGTTGCATTATATGATATATTTTAGTTGTTAGATGTAATTCTTGTATAAAGATTCAGATAGGCTTTGGAAGAGGAAATACTTGATGCCTTTAGAGAGCATACCATCAAGCATTGTGGGTATAGGATTGGCAAGCATTTTGACCATCTTTCTCGTTCTCGTTCTTGTGATCTGTCTTCTTGTCTTGAGACGTGTGCAAACGATGCAGAGTAATATCGCTCAACTATACACTGCTCATATAAGCACTCAGGCGAGCATTGAGCATCTTCAGACGACAACACAACAAGATATTCAGCGGCTTCAAGCGACAACGCAACAGGATATCCAACAACTTCAGGCGACAACCCAGCAAGACATCAAGCAACTCCAAATTGCTCAAGCTTCAACCAGCACCATGGTTTCCACAACACAGCAGGAAACAAGGATCTTTCTCCAGGAGATACAAGCTATACAAACACTTATGCAAGAGGTGAGAACACTTCAGCACAATTCGCAAGCATTCATGAACAATTGGCAAAAAGAGACCTCGCAATTAAGCCGTGCGCTTCGCACGAATTATCAACAAGGAGTCTGGGGTGAGCGAGAATTGCGACAAGTCGTCGAATTGGCTGGAATGATACAACACTGTGATTTTGATCTGAAGCCGCGTTTGCCAAATGGAAAGGTTCCAGATCTTGTCATTCATATGCATAATAATCGTTCGATTGCTGTCGATGCCAAGGCGCCAAGTCAGGCGTATATTGATGCTATGAGTTGTGAGGATGAAAAGACACGGGCCATCAAGCTGCAAGAGTATGCACGAACGGTAAGAGACAGAATGAACGACCTGGCGAAAAAAGAATACTGGCAAGAACTTGAATCGTCGCTATCTCTGGTCATTTTGTTCCTTCCCAATGAAGCCATGTTCCGCGCGGCCCTCGAATTTGATCTGCAATTATTAGATGTGGCGACGCAAAAGAATGTGTTGCTTGCTTCGCCAATTACCCTTATTGCGCTCTTAAAAGCGATAGCTCATGGATGGTGCCAGGAATTACGTGCACAAAATGTCCAACAGATTATTGATCAGAGTAAAGTGCTCCACAAAGAGTTAGAAGGGTGGGTCCGTCAATGGCAATCATTAAGGAAAGCAGTGAATGATGTCACCACAGAATTTAATCGTGTTGCAACCAGCTACGAAACGAATATTCTTCCGCTTATAAAAGAATTGAGTGTTCTTGATGGGACTGCCACCTTTAAGGAGAAGACATTTAGTATCAAAGTGCTGCGAAATCAGGTAAAACTCTTAGAAGAGGAGAGCGAAAGAGAGGAAGCAAGAGAAAATATCTCATTCTCGGGAATGATAACCCGCTCTCTTGAAAAACTCAAGGATACCCTTACGCTCAATTTCCCCTATCAAGCGAAAGAGCAGGAGTCGGAACCTCTCTAAGGTTCATCGCAAACAAGAAAGCTGCAATGACTGCCTATGTACTCTCCGTTCGCTCGTTCCTTGCGAAGCCAACGTACAAGCCAATTTGTACTCGCAAAAGAAGCGAGTACTCAGCAATGGCATTCGGCTGTGCAAGCGGTTTTGACAAAAAAATGAGCGAACCGTGAGTATGTATATTGTGCTTTTCATAGGCAGTCATTGAACAATTACGACTATGCTGGCCGCTGCCCATAAGCAATAAAGGTATAGGAATAGCTCTTGTAGCTGTCATATTCTTCCAGGGATGCTGCGAGAGCCTGGTCATAGTGTGCTGGCGAAATGCTTAATTGAGAGAGCACTTGTGGGCGCATGGCTTTGTTGATTGCCTGAACACCTGTGGCTGCCATGGTGCCGATATGTCCTCCCCATTTGCCAATAGGATTGGGAACCTGTCGATAGACGATATTGGTAAACCCTGCCGCTTCGAGCAGTGTATGAGTACGACGGGCCATTGAGGGATCAATTCCCTGACGTCGGCTAGCTTCTGCGATCCAAGCTGCCAATTGTGCGCTCGCTGGCCCCATCTGTTCAAAGGCAATATCGACTTCGGTTACTTCGACCCAGCCGCCGGGGCGTGTGACCTTGACCAGTTCCCTGGCCTCGCTCAGCCATCGCTCCACGGGAAGAGCAAAGACGAGCAATCTCTGATGCACATAATCAAAGCTGTGCGGCGCAAAAGGAAATTCTTCAAGCACATTACCCTGCACAAAGCGGCAATTTTCAGGGAACGCCAGACTTCGGGGCAAGGCCAGCGGCGAGACTTGATCAAACCCAACAATATTTGCGTAAGGATAGGTTGCTGCCATCTCCTGGCACCAGCGTCCCGTCGCACATCCAATGTCTAAGATACTGGTGGGATTGTGCAGGGGAGCCAGCGCATTTCCTTTGAGTATAGCACGAAGAAGATAATGCTGAAAATCTTGTCTCTTCATTTCCACGGTATTTCGCGGCAATAAAGAGTGCGCGCTGTCAGTCTGGTGAGCCATCGTCGCCATTTTTTCTCTTGTGCTTTTCCGAAACGGGAGGAGCTTTCTCCACAAGAATGGCTTGAAAAAGGACGGTGACACGCCCCAACTGATAGGATGAATGGCTGCTTGTTGGTGATATTGGATCATGATCTTCCTCATTGTGTGTGAAAAATACATTTAGGATACTTCTTGAATGTGAATGGTCATCACAGGTGATTCTAGTTCTCTGGCTTGTTTGCCAGTATCTGGCAGGAGACGCAGTGGTGGAGAGGCACACAGATGAGCGTCTTTTTGAGGCAAGCCTCTGTCTTTCTCTGTCTTCGCGACTACCGAGAGCTGAATCATAACAGTGATGTGATGCTCCCCATGGGAGAGCATTGATGTACATGTGCTGAGCATGTTTCCTTCAGCAAGCAGATCATTGGGCGTGATGTGATAGATCTGACAGAGACGCTGGACATAGAGTACATTCGGTGCGATCTCGCCTCGTTCCCAACGGGAAATAGTGAGCGTCGAGACATCCAGGTATTCGGCCACAGTTTCCTGCGTTAACCGACACGCCTGGCGAGCCTGACGTAAGCGAGCAGAAAAAGCGGTAGACATTGCACATTCCTTTCAGATGAGATGGTTAACTAACGCTTCTTTGTCCTAGGAAGGATCGAGGAGCTTTCGGCGCTGATCTTCGAATGTATGCGGCAATACTGGCAGCCAGATTGGGCCAAGTGGTCCATGCTCCCCCAGACGCGTCTGCGTGGTGACTATAACTACTAGCGAAGTATGTGCAAGCGTTCGCTGGGCAATGCGGCTCACTCGCTGTTCCTGGCCGGGGTGAGGTGTGACCATGAGCAGGATGGGTAAGGTCATGTGGTCTTTCATCCATTCCCTGGTTTCTAGAAAATGAGCATAGGCAGCGAACTTGGCGGTCAGATCGCTGGTATGCATCGTGCCTTCATCCCATTCAAGCCAGGCGCTAAAGCGCTTTTCCTCTGCACGATAGGCGAAAGTGGCATCGGGCAGGAAGTTGTGCCAGTGCTTCTGGGAACGATAGCGCCGAGCGCTCCGAGCCTCCGCCTCCCACCATTCGAGGAGATGGCCCTCTTGCCTGGCCTCCTCTTGCACGCGAGCCAGAAAGTGATAGATCCCCGCTGTGTGCTTAATCTTCTGGAGGAGAGAGGGAACGCCGCGCTGGACACGTACTCCTGACGCCTCCTTCTCAAACATATGTCGCTGGGAGATATGCAGGTACATGGCAATGAAGCGCCCACCACGTTCGCTCAAGGCATAACGTTTCCCTCGTGAGGTGTGATAGATTTCGACGCAGGCTTGGGCGCGCAGATCGTAGAGATAGCGGGTCGCTGTTTCTGGCTGAAGATGTCCAAACGTGGCGACCTCCTCCCGTGAGAGGAGAGGATGTTGATAGAGCTGGAGCAGACATTCAAGATGCCGGTATCCTAATTGTAAACCGAGCAGAGATAGAGCTTCTTGTTCGCTTTCTGTACGCTGGTGTGATCGTGCGCTAAAACGCCCTTTGATAATGTCTGTCTGCTCGGTGTCGTCCTGGTTGTGCTGGAATGTTCCCTCGGGAATCATTCTCGGGGCCAGGACATTCGGGAGAGCGGAGTCTATTGGTATTGGGATCAGGAGGTCCTCAAGGCGACAAGGACGGCTTGTGGTGAGGTGTTGCCAGGGAAGCGTCCATGGGAATCCACTCTGCTTGGGAATACCAGGCTCAAGCGTCACAATGGCCCCGGCGAGCGGAGCGACACGCTTCCGTGTACTGGCTTCGAGAGCACACTGCTGCCAAAGGAGGTGGTTGCGCGCGCTCCTGGTCACGACCAGCAGTGGTGGGAAATGGGAATACGAGCGCCAGCGCTCGGTACTTTCGCGAAATTTCAGCAGAGCTTCCAGTCGCTGTTGAATGAGCCGCTGATTTCCTCCTCCAAGGAGGCCAGCATCGACCATCCACAACGCCGTAAAAAGTGTCTCGGCTTTTTGTGTACCTGTGCCAGGTAGAGCACGAGTCATCGCGAGCACTGCGTCTGCCCGACAGCGTTCCCGTGTCCCTTTCCAAACAAAGGAATGCATATAATCGTGGACCCAGTGCCAGCGAATGGTGGCAGGATATCCACCTGGATGCATCAGCCGGGTTGGTGCATATGCCACAATGCCAGAGACCAGATCGTGCAGGAGCATGAATGTCGAGAGGCGAGGAATAAGGCGCAGCAGGTGGCCTTCTCCAACGCGCCACATCTGAGCGAGCTTGGCGGGATCGGCTCCCAGAATGTTGGCGATGGCGTGCAAGCCTGTAGTTGTCAGATAGTAGGTTGCTTGTGGCTTTGTTCCTACCTGTGGTGGACGGACCTGTTCAATCATGCCCTGCTGCTCAAGGGCGACCAGGTGGCGGCAGACCGAAGAGACGTGCAGTTTGAGCGCGAAGGCGAGATCCTCGATCCGTTGAAAGGGATGCTTGAGCAACCAGAGAAGCACACGCTCTTTTGACGTGAGATGCGCCTCTCTCTCAGAAATCGACTGAGGCTCTGTACTGTTGACTTCCTGTTGATCACGCACTGGCTTCATTCTGGATCTCCTCCTCATGGGGTTCATTGATCTGTGATGCTTCTCTCTCTCGCATTCCTACGGTCTCGTCCCAACCCATAATCGCGATCTTTTCCGTCCTGATGGTGGTTTCTTTCAGACGCTTCTCCTGGCTTTTGCGCCCACGATAGCCATTGGCGCGAGCGCCATCGGCATCGATAACTGATGGTTTGTCTTCAGGAGCCGGATCAGGATCTTCTCGTGAGGGTGGCGAGAAGAAGGGAAGACGCTCCTGCAACGTCGTGGGCTGGTTTTTCAAGGGGCGAGCGATGGCTTCCAAGAGATGCGCATCTACCTGGCTAACTGGAAGCATCATGTGGGTACGTGCATGCACGCGGATACGTTCGCTATGTTCTGGCTGCCCAACGGGAGGCCGTTGTACAGCCAGAGAGAAGGTGGGCTGCCGATGATTGTCGTAGGTCAGCTTGAGATAACACTGATGGCTGTCCAGGTGCAGAATATCCTCCTCATCGACGCCCAATTCTTTGTGTAGGAGGAACGCGTCCCGCGCTGAGCCATGGAAGACCGCCATCTGTTTCACATTGGCGAGCACCATGGGCAGGAGTTGCTGATCCATCTCGCGGAGATACTCTGGCGATTGGGTCGCCAGGGTAAAGGCCGCGCCGTATTTACGGAGCTCTGCCAGTCCCGCCCAATCGACGCCTTGGAGGACCTGAAATTCATCAATACAGATGGGGAGGAAGCGACGTTCACTTTCCGCCTGCGTTGCCTGCTCCTCAAGGGTGATCTGGAGGAGACCCAGCAGGGTGGCACCGAGAATGCGCGCTGTATCTTCACCTATGACGCCTTTTGCAAGCTTCACCAGAATGATCTTGCCCTCGCGAATTGCCGCCGCAAAATCGACGGTCGATTGACCCTGGCCGAGAATACGACGGGCAATCAGGCTTTCAAACTTGGCAACCTTCGAGAGCACAGGATCAATGCGCTCCCGCTGCATAGCGAGCGGGAGTGGCTCATAGTAGGTGTGCCACCAGCGAAGGATATAGGGATCGCTGATATGTTGAAGCAGAGAATGGCAGAAGCTCTCGTCGGTGAGCAGTGGCATCACATCAAGCAGAGTATATTGCTTCGAGGCTCCCGTGTAGACATCCTGTTGCAACAGGACCTTATTGGCCTCGTAGAGGGTGCGCAAGGCATATTCAAAGGCATTTTCCATGCGTGGTCCCCAACTGCTGGCCCAGATATGCGCCAGGGTATGCAGCAAATCGGAGATAGCCTTATCACGCCCTTTGCCCATCGTGGCATCGAGAGGATTCAAGCCGATGGCATAGTCGGTCTCACTCAGATCAATGAGCATGACTTCTTCGAGACGTTGCGCTGGCACCTGGGGCAAGAGATGATCAATCAGGTCCCCATGCGGATCGACGACAAGGAGGCCTCCTTGCTGCATGGCGTCGCCAGCCAGGTGCTCCATCAAGGTCGATTTGCCCTCTCCAGATTTGCCACAAATGAGCATGTGGTGGCGTGCGCTTGATGCTGGAAAGCGAAACGGGACGCGATGGCCTGCATGCTCACAGTATCCAAGCGGGATACCATCCCGTGCCGCTTTCGCTAGTGGCAGTGGCAATGGCAGGGAACGATGTTGTCGGTATGCGACCTGTGCCAGGTGTGGCAGGAGGGATGGATCGGGCAGATGCCAGAGGTCGGCGACCGATTCCACGCTCATCAGATGCGAGGAACGGGCCACATCCGACCACCAGCCCCAGGACCAGCGCCGCCACTGGATGCCACATAGGCAGCGCGATGTGGTCCAGCGTGATGCCTTCACTGGCACGAAATAGTTGCCTGCCTCCAGGTGATACTGCCGATACGCTGCGACTACCCCCTGTAAGATCTCCAGGCGGGCCTGCTCATCGTTGCGATGATCGTGGACATTACCTTCTCTAGATGAAACAGGGTTGATCGCGTAGAGGCGGAGACGTACATGATAGGCAGCATGCGCGGTCTTACTTGCTACCAGGCGCATATCGTAGACCGGTCGCTGAAAAAGGCGACGACGAAACTGGTCGAAGAGGACAAAGCCACCAAAGACCAGGAGCAGCAGCGCGATGAACCCTCCCATGAGCATGCTTTGCTGCATGGAAGAAAGCGCTGGCACCTGCCCATGGAGCAGTTCATGAACAGGCTGGCGCATCCAGGATGGAAGAGACACGACATGCTGCTTGACCACCAGTAAGATGCCAAGCAATCCAGCCAGGAAAAGCAGCATCCCCGTTTTGGGGACGCCAGCCTCCTGCCGAGTTTCAGAGAGAAGCTGTTGTTGTTCGCGGCGCTCAGGCTCCAGGGCATGCTCGATGGCTTTGCGCTGATAGCGACGTGCCCAGCCTGCTCTGGCAGGCACTAACGCCAGTTGCGCGACGACCCGCATCTCCTCTGGAATCGCATCGAGCGCGGCAAGGAGTCCCAGAACTGGATCAGTGCTCGCCGCAGCATCCTGTTTCCCATTCGCCTCCCACGTTTGCAGTGGGAGATAGGATGCGGCCCCTGCTCGTAATTCCAGCATTGATGCGGCCTCGCCTGCTTCAAGGCGAAAGGGGTCCGCACCTGGCTCTACTGGCTTGATCTGCACATGTGAATAGCGAGCGCGCAATTGAAGCTGGACATGACGTAACGCCGCCTGGGTGGTCGCTCGAATAAGCAGCGAACGCTGATGGGATTCTCCAACCAATTCCAGGGCCAGGGGATGACGCTGATCCAGAACCAGGCTCCCAATCGCTGCGGCCATCGCGCTAGGATTGTCCTGTTTTTGCGAGGATGGAATGATCTGGAGCGCGTAGGAGGCATTCCCTTGCCCCTGATGGAAGGATAAAGCCTCAAGCATAGCGCACCTCGCTTTCTGGATATCCGCTCTCGGCCAGAGCACAGAGCGCTGCACGGAGTATGGCTGGTTCTCCTTGGGGATGATGAAGTGCCTCTAAGAGCTGATCGATGTGTTGATACCTGGGATCATCTCGCCACTGGGCCAGTTCGCGTGGATTGGTGCTCGCCAGGATATGCTCTAGAGAACTGGCTTCAAAGGCGAGCTGCAAACGTTTCTCATTCGTAAGGAATAAGGCTTCGCCAACGCCTAAGCGCCGGAGGATCTGCACCTCATGGGTGGAGAGTTTGAACATCTCGCGCATGAGATCGAGCGTACTGGCATCCTGGCGCATAAGGACATGGACAGCACAGTTGGCGATGATGGAGCTGTGCTCAAAGATGCGTGGATGCTGCGAGATCACCGTCACGCCGATGTAGTGCTTGCGTGCTCGGCGCACAAAATCTTCTAGAAAGAGCGCGCCACTTTCGTACTGCATTAAGGTGGCTGCTTCATCGATAATCACCTGGCGCGGGATCGTCGAGTGGAATGATTGGGTCCAGATGAAGTTGGAGACGAGAAAGAGGCCAACCGGGCGCAGTTCTGTTTCCAGATCATGAATATCAAAGACCAGGACCCGGCCATCCAGGTTCACATTCGTCTGGTTGGCAAAGAGACCTGAGAGGCTACCGAAGACAAAGCGATGGAGCCGTTGCAGGAGGCCGCTCGTATCAGGTCCACAGATGCCACTTTCGAGGACCTGGTAGAGATCGCGCATCAAAGGGACCTGACGATCATGGGTACGTACATCGCTGGTAATGCCGACCCTGCGATACGTTTCAAAGAGTGCACGATCCAGCAGCCCTTTCTCCTCGGCGCTGAGCCTGCCCGCGCCATCGGGTGTGCGATCCGCAAGCATGATATCCAGCAGCGAATGCAGCTTTTGCACATGATCGGCCAGCCGATCTCCATGCTCCACCTGCTGATGCTCGCTGTTCTGGGATGTAGGCAGGTCAAAGGGATTGAGATGTTGGGCAGAGCCTGGAGCCAGACGAATGACACTCCCACCAAAGAGCCGGGAGAGGTAGCCATATTCTCCCTCAGGATCAACAATGATAGCCTGGAAATTGGTGCCTGGCGTCTCTTCTCTCTCCCGCCGTGCCTTTTTTTGAGCGACAGCATATTTGAGCGCCAGACGCAGCACCCCATTTTTGACGGCATGTGATTTCCCCCAACCAGGAGGACCTAGCACGATGCGGTTGGCGTTGGGAACATCACGCGACCAGGCATCGAAGGTCACGAGGTCGCGAGCGGGCGTGACCCCTTCCAGAATGCCACTGGAGTGGTAGAGCGCATTCGAGAGAAAGGGGAACATGGCCGAGGCGCTGCGGCTATTGAGGAGCATCCCCGCGCTCTTGAGATGATTGCGCACATGGGGAAGGCAAGAGCAGAATGCCTGCTCCTGCTCAAAGAGGGCTGGCCGTGCCACAAGCAGCATGTTCTGAAGAATGGAGAGGAGCCGCCGCGTGCGCTCGTTGAGTTCTCGCCTGCTTGTGCCGCGCAGCAGAATGTGCATGGAGACATCGAGCATGCGTTCCTCCCCTGATGCCAGCTTGGTGATCAGCGACGCGACATCAGCGGCAGCGACCTGGGTATGAGGATCAGGCGTATTGCCCTTGCGCGAGGCGAGCATGGAGGACTCAAACTCCATCTGGCGTCGGCGGAACTGCGTGATCATCTGCGCTGATTGGTAGGGGTGAATATGGAAAGAGATTTCCATCGGCTCGTCGAGATCGGCGAGGGGTTTCAGCCAGCCTGCATGTACCCGCCGAGGCAGGTGATGCACAACTACCACGCGCGCATACTCCTCTTCGATGCGCACACAATCCCGTTCGATGGAGATTCCAGCGGGTGAAACCAGGTCTGCGAGCTGCGTAAAGTCACGCCCCACAATCCTTGGCTCTTGGGTGGAATGCCTCCCCTTTCGGCGTGGGGCTGGCCCAGGTGCTTGGGAGAGCAAGAGAGTATTCTGCGCTTCCGCTGGATTCTGCTCAAAGAAATAAGCCGCCGCCGTTGTGGAACGCTTCTGCCGCGCAAGCCAGCCAGTGACATCGAGTGGGCGTCCCAGGCTCTCAATTACCTCATCAGGAAGCGGGGCCTGCTGATGACGCGTCAGGAGGAGGCAGGAAGAGTAGAAACGAGTGAGCGCTCGCATCCCTTCGACCTGTTTCACGGTCAGGCCCATATTGGAGAGCAGGCGTGAGACTTCGCGCACACGCACATTGAGTTCCATCCGAGCCTGCTCAAAGGCTTCCGCCTGACTGATGCGTTTGGAGCGTGAGGTCTGCGTCCAGCGCTGGAGCACCGATTCCTGGCTCCGTGGCGTCCCCTCGACCCGAAGCAAAAGATAGAGTGACCGTTCCAGCAGTGTACGCTGTGCTCCTAGATGAGAAAGCAAGGTGGCATGATCTGCTGCCACAGGTTCCCATGGCTCCTGTAGCTCGTCAGCGTCAATCACTGGTTCAGGAGCGCCGGGATGCGATACTATGCTCTCCTTCAACGTAAATTGCGCGCCATACTGCTGGATATCCAGGGGCAGGACGCGCCAGAGGATCTGGATATCATAAGGCAGAGAGGCCAGGAAGGCCTGGTAGAGTTCGTTGATGAGCTGTTGTTCTTCCTCTCCCTTCAGGTCATAGCAGATGCCTTCGACCTGAAGGACGGTAACATAATCAAAGCCGCCAGGCGTCTCCGAGGCCAGGCAGAGCACATTGTGGGCAATCGCACGTGCCTTGACAATCTCTTCCTGCACCCATCGAGGCTTTTGGCCGAAACGAGGCTTGCTCGCTGTGGGCTTTGTTGTGTGTTTGGGGATGACAAGATGTGTCTTCATGCTTCTTCCTCCTCTACAAGGGGTGAGTGGTGAATGCTCTGATGTAAGCGATGGGTTGCATGTTGCCCCCTGGATGCTCCCTGCTCGTCTTCGGCAAACACGAGGGTGGCAGCGTGCCAAGCGATGGTGCGCGAACGCACCAGATACCGTAGCAGGAGCATGAGCCACGTTTCGAGATGCCGTTCCCGAAACGTGAAGGTTGCCAGGAGCACCGTCAGAAAGGCGAGCAGCCCTGGAAGCAGGTAATGCAGCAGTGGCCCTCCTCCGGCCCATTGATCGAGCCAGAAGAGGTGTCTCCACAGGCTATAGACCAAACTGCCACCAATGAGGGCGATCAGCCCCTGGCGCATGGTGATGGTCAGAGAGAAGCCAAAGAGATCCAGGGTAAAGGTATCCGCAATCTTGAGATGGGTTGGAATCTGATAACTCTGCTTCTGCGGTGGTGATGAGACCGCCATATTACATGTGCTCCTTAGCGTTTGATGTTGTTGACCAGTTCTGTGGAGGCGGTGGCCGCAATAGCGACAATGATGGCTCCCACAATCACCATGCCGATGGCGCGTTTGATATGTGCCGCGCGCTGGTAGTCATCGAGAGCGGTAATGTACATGTAGCCGAGCACCGCCAGAGCGAAACCCACCACTGGCGCGAGATAGCCCGTAATGAGCGTGGTCAGGTTGCTAAAGGCGGAGCTGATGTCAGCCGCTTGCACCAGGGCAGTGAGGTGTAAATGCATAGAATACGCTTCCTTTCAAAAATTTGACACGTTTGTCTGCTCAACATAATGAACGCTATACATGGCGTATGAAGCCACGGACGGTAAAGAGGTAAGGCTGGGTCCAGGTGCCAATCGAAAGGTCAGGATGTAGCGGCATCGTGTACCAGTTGGCCGGGTCCGTGTCATGACTGGCAGGCCAGCGATTTCCCGGCGCGTTGCCCTGAGCCACGGTGACGGAGCCATCTTTTCCATCGTGAGGTGGGACGACCTCCAGTACCACGGCAATATGTCCGAAATCACCACCTTTCCAGATCATGAGATCACCAGGGGCAGGCAAGCCACGCTGGCTCACGGGATATTCCGTGGAGGAAACCTCTCGCCACCCAGATCGATTTTGGTAGTTGGGCCAGAAATTGACGGCATCGTAGATGTCGGGTACAGGATAGCCCGCCAGGAAATACGCTCCTACTGCAAAGTAGACACATTGCAGACTCCCCGTATGGGCATACCAGCAGACATCACCGTTCACCCCAGGGCAGATGCTCTCCCAGTAGGTATACACCGGGCGCATGAAGGGATCATTGGGATCATAGAGATTGGCGCGATACCCCGAAATGTGCTGCGAGAGCGCTTTAGCTGCCGCCACAATCGAGTCTGCGCCTTTCCCCTTCTCAATGGTCATGGTAACTGCATTCCCTTGCTCGGAGGATTGGAAGACTCCCGCCAGGGGAGCCATCATAATGACGACAAAGAGCATACAGGCCAGCACCTGGAAGGCCACTGCCGCAAGTCCGAAGCGAATCAACATTCCCATAGATGTCGCTCCGCTCCTCAGGCTGCCAGCGTCGCCGCTGTTTTGGCGATGTTGGCAATGCCCTCTCCGGTGCCTTCCGCTGCTCCTTGAACGGCCTGGACCCCGGCCATACCTATAGAGACGCCATCAGGCACACCGCGCATCAGCAGCCCCAGCGGCTTGGAGACGAGCATCGTGGGAAGCTTAAAGGCGAGATAGAGACCACCAATGCCGATCAACATGCCCACAATCGAGACCCCTTTGGGACCGACCGTCATCAGAATGGATGACGAGAGGTTGATGCAGAGATTCTGCAAGAGAGGCATGAGCAAGGTCGAGACAAAGAGTTGGACCCACCAGTTGCCCCAATCCTGCGTCTGTGGCAGGGCAAAACAGGCGATCCCAAGCGGTGCCAGCACGATCAAGAAGTCGAGGAGGGCCAGATAGATCACTCGCTGTGCCAGGATAATGATCGACATTGCCAGTTCTGCCAGGTAGAAGCACGAGAGCCGTAAGGCTGTAGAATTACTCGCGGTATCGATCTTGCCACCTGGAAGAAGATTGACCTTGCCGCCAAAGAAGGTTTGCATGCCACTGGTCAGTGTATTTTGCACCTCGATGATCTGTGGGATGAAGAGCAGGCTGAAATTGGCCGCGATCACTGCCAGCAGCAAGCGAACCGCCACCTGGCGAAAATCGCGATAGCCACCCAGCATATAGGTATAGCCACCAATAGCCAGAAAGAGTGCCAGGGCTGCATCCAGAACACCAACGCTCCAGGCATGGAGCTGTTTGACGGTAGCATGCTCGTAGGTCAGATTGGCTGGCGTGGCATTGATGACGCCCCAACCATCGGCCCACTGCACAATCCCCTCCAAGGTATTGGCGATGCCATGAAGCGTATACCTGACCAGACCCTTAAAGCTATCTACTGCCCATTGTTTGGGATCTGGGAGGTCAAAATGCCAGTTCCAGGGCGGATCAATAGTCGTACTTGTGCTCGTCCCTGCGTTTTTCGAGAAGCTACCTTCCCTTGTGGGTGGTGTCTCTGTGCCATTCGTGGACGATATTGTTTTTTCTATCCTCTCTGTCCCTGCGTATCCTCCTCTGCCAACAGCAGGTGTGAACCTGCTTGGCGTGTTTGAGGACGGGGATGGAGAGAACATCGTTCCGAGAAGGACCCATCCACCAAAGAGTAGTCCCAGGAAAATGAATGTGATGCGAAATCCTTTGAAGACAACAGAAGGTGGTTGTCGTGGAAGTGAGAAGCGTTGAATGGTTATGTCACAGGGTTGCCAAAGCATAGAATCACCTCTTTTCTATGTATTGAAGGGCTTTTGAAAAGGTGCTGGTCCCGGGAAAACACAGGAGGAGTATCGTGATCAGTATTTTCTAGCATATGACCAGTCAACCTGATGTATGGCTTGAATGCTATACACCGGGTTGACTGAAAAGGCTCTTTCTCCGGTTAAAACACCCTACTTCATCGTATTGTTCTCTAGGCAATCTCCTTTCTATTGAGTGTCGATCAATACCTCTCGTCTTTGTCTGAAAGCTTCTTTCAAGCGCATCAGAGAGCATTTCTCTCTGTGCTCTAGTTATACCTGTTCCGGCTTCAAAAAGAAAGCCACAACCTGTAACACTTTCTGTATCAAATTTTTACTGTTACATATGCAACAATAAAGAACAATCAGTTTTTCCATAGTTTTTTCTTCCACTCCATGAGATGATGTCGAGAGTCACTACGAAGCTTTCTGAGCTGTTGTTTCTTCCAAACGCACGCGAATATAATCGGCAATTGTTGGATGGAGCATGTAACGACCAGAGCCACCGCTTTCAATAAGACCAATGTCAGTGAGGAAATCTAATGTTTCAAGAGAACACTGAGCATTGGTAAGAGCCTCCTCTTCTGAAAAGCTGGCAGGCTTGGATGGAAATATCGAAAGCGCGTAAAAATCCCTACGCATACCCTCAGAGAGGAGTGCATCCGACATCATAATCTTTGAATACAGGGATGATGGACTACATGGCATCTGATCGATATCTCCCGAAGTCAACTCTACTGAACCACTTAAATGCAAGCGTTCGTAGACATCAGAGAGATGATGGAAAGCAGCCTCAAGGCGTCGTGCCTGCCCAGAGACTCCCTGAGTGCGTAAATAGCGACCCATAAAGGTGAGCGCTAGAGGAAGACTGCCAATTGCTCGTACTAGGCAACGTGCTTGATCGTCAAGTGGTACCAGCATATCAAGCGATGGCACGAGGGCTTTGAGCAAGGTAAGTCCATCTTCTTCGTTGAGTTCTGGAACTGTCAGCAGGCTGTTCACAGTGAAACTTGACGCAATATGAAGAAAACGACTTGTAAGGAGGTAGGCACAGTTAGGGCCACCAACTTTGAGCCTGATGATATCTTCGATGTTCCAGACATCATCGAGGATGATGAGCATTTTTCGGAAGCCAATGGCGCTTCGCAGTGCCATGAAAGAGGCTTTCTGACTTGCGAATGTTTCTGTAGGCGAAAGGCAAACCATCTTTCCCCAGCGACGATAGGTTTCTTCGATTATTGGGGTCGGACCTAATTCTGCCCACAAAATACCATCAGAAAAGTGATTTCGAATAGCTTCATCATGAGCTAGTGCGCTGGCAATGGCTGTTTTCCCTACACCTGGCAAGCCATGAAGAGCGGCCAGAGAATGGAAGTTCTGACAGAGATATTCTCGAAGGTGTTTGATTTCTATCTCGCGTCCTATGAGAGGGATTGAAGATACTTGAGGCGTAGCCAGATCACAATAAAAACTAGTTGGTGCCTGAGTAGAAGCGCGAGGAGGCGAGAAGAAGCCTAATTCGTCTGCTGTTACCTTCAAAATTTCGCAGAGCTTGATGCGAGAGTAGCCTTGAGGGCATGAATATCCTGTTTCCCATCGATGAATAGTGTTGCGGCTCACACCCATGAGGGATGCCAATTCTTGCTGTGAAAGAGACAATTGCCGACGAAAATAAGAAATAGCATGATGATTCCAACGTTTGTTTGTCATAAAATTGCTTCTCCACTCTAGCTAAAAGGTATAGAAAGGCCATCGCTATAAACGTATTGGGCAAACGGCCACGAGAAAGAGAAGCTCTTCCGTGAGCAAATTGCTTGGGGGCGTTCGCAATCCATGCTTCATGGAATTCCTGAAGGTTGTCCAACTAAAAAAGCTCAGTGAGGCAACAAGTAATCCTCAGCCTTCCAATTGTTTCTAATAGATGAGATGGCGTACCGGCAAGAACTGGTAGGATAACAGCTCACGCAAAAATGTAAGTGTATGGGGTCGTATACTCTGGCTCCGTGTTGGTTACGAGGCCTTGACTTGTGCAAGGTGAGCGCAAGCACGCTATGGGCATTGGCAAGTAAAAGCATCGCACTTACTGTGAGTCCTGTGCCCAGGAGTAGCCAGGGACGGCGGCATCCCCAGCACCCCTTTGTTCGGTTGCTGAATGGACCTGCAAGTGGTTGGGCAACGAGTGCGGTGATGCCAGCTAAAAAGGTTACGAATGCAAGCTCACTTTCCTTGTACAGCGAGTCCCGCTCTTCCACCTGGAGTGGAAGGCACAACTGATAAAGCGGAATAATTGCCATCCAGGCAGCAGCATTGGTCAGAGCCAGGAGCGTTTGAAAGCCGAGCCCGACTGGGTGACGCTTCTCCTGTGGCTCTTGTCGTTTAAGAGTGGGTGCCGAAAGTGTATCAGCCATAAACATCCATCCTTCAAGAAGAAAAAATAGGAATGCCGAACAAAGAAGCACTCTCCTCAAGGTGTGAAAACAGCATCAGATCCTTGGAGAGGGCTTGTCTGTCTGGGGAGTAAGGAGCACATAGCCATGATTCGCAATGTGTCGGATAGACATATCTGTTGCGCGCAGCTTACATCGGATATTGGCAATATGTGCGTAGGCAGAACCGCTTTGACAGATCTCATTGAGTTGGTTATTTCGGATAATCGATGTCTGCCGCAAAATTCCGATGATTTGGAAACCCGTTGGTGTGAAGCGGCTAACACGGTCACCAAACTGTAAAACTCGTGCCTCGTTTGGGATTTCTGCAAAGATTGGCTCTTTCATCTGCCTGCCTTCCAACTAGGTGCTACTGCTTTCGCGCTGTCCTTGTCTGATGGGTATTGTGCCTGTTTGGGCGTCGAAAGAGAACGAAAAGGACCCGAAAAGGACCCGAAAAGGACCCGAAAAGATCTACACAGGACCCATGTTGCATCCCAATAGGGCCGTTGTTCTTGGCTTCACATCGTTTGTCCCATTGTTGATGAGAAAAGGTTATGGTACCCTTTTTAGAAGGAAGTCGCAGCATTTATGAATCATTAGCAAAATAATTTTTGTGTATAGACATAAGAAGTGATAGTAATGCATTAATTTTGACAGAACTACACTTTAGGTAGAATAATGGTGCAACCAAATACCTTACTTAAAAATGCGAGAAGAAAGCACGGACTGACTCAGGAAGACTTAGCAGAGCAACTCAACGTTGATGCTCGAACGATCAGTAATTGGGAGCAAGGCAAACACGCGCCCCAGCTTGAGTTCCGTAAACGGTTGAGTGAAATCTTGGGGGCATCTCCAGAGGAACTGGGAGTACCTCTTCTTGAAGAAGAAGGCGAGTTGCTACCAGGCCAGCAGGATCGAGAAGAGGGGACTGCGCCTGTATCACTGGTCGTGCTCTCTGCTGAAGAGTCTGAAGACACGCATGCGCAGGTAATGCCTTCCTTTCCTGCATTCCCTGATCACCGAGAGGCCCTTCCCTACGCCTATGAAGATGTGAACCGGCAGCGTATGCTGACCCGTGTGCATGAGAAATGGATCAAAGGATTATTTGAGGACTCGCTGTATCATTCGTTTCTGCTGATCTTGGAACTTTCCGAACAGCCAGACGTGCTTGAAAATCCCTGGCAAGAGGCGATGCAAGAGACGCTGTTGCCATCACGGACGTTGCCTCTTGGGACGAGGATAACGCAACTCTATGATGCGGCGGATGGAGAACTTTTGATCCTTGGTGAACCAGGTGCAGGGAAAACGACGCTGATCTTGGAATTAACGCGTACCCTCATTCAACGGGCCAGATCATATAACCAGCATCCTATTCCCATTTATTTTAACTTATTGTCATGGGTAGCAAAGCGACAACCATTCCATGTGTGGTTGATTGAGGAGATCGTAGCGAGATATCGGGTGCCTTTAAAAGTTGCTCGTGATTGGATGGATGCAGGGTCGGTGATTCTGCTGCTTGATGGATTGGATGATGTTGGCATTGAAAACATCTCTTCTTGTATTGAAGCGATCAACGCGTATCGGCGGGAGCATGGATTTGTTTCACTCGTTGTGTGCTGTCGTTATGAAGACTATATCACGCAACCAGCTCGTTTCATACTCAATAAGGCCATCACGGTAAAACCATTAAGTATTGAGCAGATAGATGAATTTATCGCGCAATCAGGAGCCGATTTAGCTGCCCTACGACTGGCTCTCGAATATGATGGTGTGTTGCAAGAACTTGCATCAACACCATTGATGCTCAATATCTTAGCGGTAACCTACACTGGCGTTGAACAGGAAGCTCCTCTGGTGGTGGGGGAGCCACAGATGCGGCGAAGCATTATTTTTGAACGATATGTAAATCGAGTGCTGGAGGAACGAGGGCCGAAAAAGGAATATAGACCTGTGGATACGAAGCGGTACCTTGCGTTCTTGGCCAGCCAGATGCAACAACACCGACAAGTGGAATTCTATCTCGAACGCATTCAGCCAGATTGGCTTCCTGAGAGTGAGCAACGCCATTATCAGAATATGGTCATCAGAGTGGTGGTTGGGATCGAAATTTTTGTGTGCGCAAGCCTGCTTGCGCTTTTTCGAGATGATGCGCTGCCTTCTCAGCCAGGGTTGTTTTCCTGGCTCGGAGGAGGAGAAGGCATTTCCCTTCTTGGCTGGATGGCACCAGGACTAGGGGGAGGATTTCAAGGTTTCGTCACCCTTCAGATTGTTGTTGGTCTCGTCATGATGCTTTTGGCATTACTGGGTCGAAGCGGCATTCCTTCCGTTTCATGGAAGTCTATTGGGCGAGGACTATTTCATGGCGTTCGCCATGGGCTTCTTGTCGGAAGTATTGTTGGCCTTTGTTCAGGCGGGATTTTTGCCCTGGATGGTGGAATAGGGTATGGTTTTTATCGCGGACTTGGCACCGGGGCATACTGCGGTGTATTAACAGCTTTTGTGAGTGGATTGATTACGCTTTTTGGCGTCCCTGCTCAACCAATGCACGGGGCAGATCCGCCTCTCAAAAAGGTTTCTCTCTTGCAGAAGTTGAAGGATCGCTTACTTAACACCCTCCTGTTTACGGGATGTGCGGGAGTGGGGGCGGGATTGATCTACGCTTGGGAGTATAGAACGGTGAATGCGTTGGTTGTGAGTTATGCTCTGATTCTCGGCATCTTTTATGGGCTTGTTTTTGGGTCGGGCTTGGGATTAGGCCTTTTCCCTGAACTTGGTGTCAGAATCCTGCCCGCAGAAGTGGTGCGTTGGTCGGGAACATGGCGGCAGTTCAGGCACCACGCAAAAAAGGGCGTGCTTCTTGGGATAGGCATCATGTTCCCTACTGTACTTGCTCTGGCTGGTATTAGTGGCTCGTTTTATGGCTTGGAGTACGGCGTACGTTTTGGATTGATCTATGGAGCTATTCTTGGGTTTATTGGTGCAATGGCAGGCACGCTTGCGGGTTTTCTCACCAGTGGTTGGTCAAGTACGCTCGTCGATGATCAACAACGATTCTCCTCTCCCAATCAAGGCATCTGGCTTTCCTTACGCAATGGACTCCTTGCAGGAGGCATTTTTGGTGTGGTGGGAGGAATAGTCAGCGGCCTGGCTTGCGATCTTGCCTTTTGGGCAGCAGGCCTGACTGGATGGTTCCCTTTGGGCATGGGATGTGGTATCGTTTTTGGCATTCTTTTTGCCACGCGGTTCTTTGCATTTCACGGAGGTATCGCTTGTGTAGAGCACTATATCCTGCGGTATTACCTCTGGCGGCGAGGAGATATACCGTGGAATTACGCAGCATTTCTTCAATATGCCAAGGATCGTATTTTGCTCAGAAGGGTGGGTGGAGGATACATATTTACACACGGTCTCTTGCTTGAGCATTTTGCCAATCGTAAGGATGCGTCAACAACAGAACGCCTTTTGGAATAGATCTTATCTGTTTGCGACGTGAGGAATGAGGCTTGAGAACAACGCGTTGCATCTGCATAGGCACTATTCATCTATCTCTATCCGTTGTTATATACTGATCACTTATGGTCAACACAAGACAGAACAGCAATACCGGATGGATTAATACTATTAAGGAAGGATGTATGCGAGCACAAGGTGTCACATCAAGAACTCATGCCATTGTGATTGGTGGAGGGATAGCAGGTCTGGTTACAGCGCGTGTGCTGCTTAAGCATTATGAGCGCGTCACAGTGATTGAGCGAGACCATTATCCAGAAGAGCCGGTATTTCGGCCAGGGGTACCGCAAGGTCGGCATGTGCATACCATCTTGCTAAGGGGGCAACGCGTGCTGGAGGATTTGTTCCCAGCGCTCAAAAGCAAGTTGTTGGTACAAGGGGCCATCGAACGCGATTATGCGGAAGGCATCTTTTATTATGGCGCCCCCGTTGCGCATACAGTCCCGCCTGTCCTGGTAGGGTGGAATGCCTCACGTGTGCTCCTCGAATGGCAGATCCGCCAGGAACTGGTGCCTTTTGAGCAAATACATTTCCTTGAAGGACAGGAAGTAATAGGCCTGGTCGAGGAAAAGGAACAGCACCGTATCGTTGGCGTTCGTGTACGCGAACGCAAGCCGCGCGTACCTGGCGAAGAGGAGCATGTAACTGACCTCCAGGCCGATCTCGTCGTGGATGCCAGTGGTCGAGATTCCCATGCACCTCAATGGTTGCAGATGTTGGGCCATGCCTCTCCAGAGGAGACAACCATCAATACATATCTGGGATATGCGACACGTGCCTATGAGCCTGTTGCCTCCATCCAACATGATTGGAAAAGTATTGCCATTCAAGCCACAACGGAACAGCGACGCGGGGGAGTCTTGATGGTGGTGGAAGGAGGGCAGTGGATGATAGTGCTGGCCGGGGTCAATAAAGATTACCCGCCAACCGATGATGAAGGCTTTTTAGCCTTTGCAAAGAGCCTCCCAGACACTTCCTTATATGAGGCCATGAAGGAGGCCACGCCGATTTCCCCCATCTATAGCTATCGACGGACGGAGAATCGTTGGCGACATTTTGAACGTCTTCAACGCCAACCCGAGGGATTTCTTGTACTGGGGGATGCTGCCTGTTGCTTTAATCCTATTTATGGTCAGGGAATGACCGTGGCAATTCTTGAAGCCCAGGTGCTTGATGCTTGTTTAAAGAAGACCCAGCGGCAATTGACGCGCACGTTCCAACGCAAGGTCGCACGAGTGATAGCTGGTCCCTGGCAATTAGCGACCATGTCTGATGCACCTTCCACAAATAATGTGCAAGCAAAGGGGAGCTCGCGCTTGCTCCAACGATATGTTGAACGTGTGATTGCGCTTTTGCCCAAGGATCCAAAAGTGTTTTTAACCTTTTTAGAGGTCCTTAACATGTTGCGTTCGCCGCTGGCCCTCTTTCATCCAGCAATACTCATAAAGGTGTTGACAACGACAGGCGTAGCTGCGACACAAGGACGTTCAGAAGATCTAGAGTGATAATACATAGATAAGGGCAGAAGAGCGTAGGGGCCGAGGAATTTTGCGAAACTTGCGCTCTCCTCGTTTCTTCTTCTCATATAGGTGATGACGGTAATGTCAACAGTTAGGATGCTGATAGCGAGTGCTTGCAGAGGATATGCACTTTCCAACGTCAATAAAAGCCAGCTAACTTCCAACTCTGGTAACGGCTTCATCTGAGTCTACACGCTCTGAGAAAGCCTTAAAGTCTGCTTCATAGACAGGTAGAAGACTTGTGGAAATGTGTATGAGAGCATGACATTCCTGGGATAGTGGTAGATAGCCCCCTTACAAACGCCACAGTTTGTAAGCGCAAAACAACCGCGAGGAGAAGAGTAAGTCTCTGCACACTTTGTTTAGAGACTCACTCTTCTCCTTGTGGCCCTGATAATTACCAATGTTGCAAGGAAGAAAGCTTTTCTTTGAAGAAAATCCTCTTTAGGGTTGGTTATTTCTACTTTCAGCCTGATAATCTATAAACTCTTGTGATAAAAGGCCGCGAAAGCGTATCATTGCAGGAATGTTAGTTGGAAGCAATTCGGGTTGCCAAACATAACATTTTAGTCTCTCAAGGATTTTTCGGCCAGCACTTTTTGATGGGGTAGCAGCCACAATGTGGCGATGCTTTGCTGAAAGACTCGCAAATCGTCCGATACACTCATAAGCCTTAGCCGAGTTAAGATCATTTTTCCAGTACTTGCATTCTACTGCTATGAGAAGTTTAAGCCCATCAGGTCCTTTGCGTTTTCCTCTGTTTTTAACTGTACGATTGGCGTTATTTCTGAAAAATTCAGCCTCGCTTTTATGAACGACACACACATCACATTCCATAGGGTCGACAACAGATTGCGGAGAGACGTATATGCCTAGATGTGCTTCAAGGGGAAGCTTGTTCTCGAACTCAATTAACGCATGTGTGTAAGGACCTCTTGAAATGTTATGTGGCTGAGTACTAAAACAGAGAGAGGTAACAGCATTGTCATCCCCATCTTTGAAGGTTATATTTCCCTTCGCGTCTTCAGCTGCTTGCACAACAAGACAAAAGTTAACCACCTCATACAAGTCATTTGTTGCTGCTCGCGTAGCATACGCAGGATCAAGTGCAAGAGGGAGAAGATTTGCAATTTGATTCAAAAGCGCAGTTTTATTTGGAAGAGTTGCCACTATTTATGCCTCCTGAACAACAGCATCACGCAAGGAGTGCAAGATATGACCAAGCTTCTTTGCAATAAGCCGTTGCTCTTGAATAGAATCTTTCTCTAGCACTAATTTTCTTCCATCTCCATTAGGTGATAGAAAAATCACTTCGCGAATCTCTTTTCTATGAAGAAAACGGAACAGGAATTGTCGGCATTCTGCCGGATGGATGACTGCATGATCTATTTCATCTATCAATGTGACTAAGCGTCTTTTGGCAACTGATATCTTTTTGGGCGGAGAAGCTTTTTGAAGGGCATTGAGGTCCCCAAACAGGGTTAACTGTTCATGATCTATGTCGCTTATATCATGAAGAGGCTTTAGCTGCTCCCTGTTTATTCGTTCTTCCGCTTCTTGCACTACCCACTCCATATGCTGATTACTCAACATGCTTACTAATTGGTGATATACATCTTCGCATTCTTTGTCATTCACCTTGCACCACCTCAAAATAGCTAAAAGTCAGTCTTGCTGCTTCCTAAATAATAGCAGTTACTATATTATTCTTTTTAAAGGCCAAAAAGCTGGCAAGAAACTGGTGACGGTTAAAAATTCCGGTAGATGCTATTCTGAGTAAACTTGCCTATCTTAGGAGTGTGTCTTGAAAATGGTGAAAGCAAAAATTTTATTAGGAGGAGTGCATATTTTCCCTTTTTACGTCTCTCGCAGAGAATAGAGAAGTCGAATGAGTACTCATTTCCATACGTATCGTCTCATAAAAAATTAAATGGTGATCAGATACAACGAAAAATCATGAAAAACGACGTTCTCTTGAGCCAAATTGGCATAGTATGATAATATTCTAGGGATATTGAGAGAAAGGCAGCCAGAATGGGAAGCAACACGAATACGAGCAGGCATGCTAAAAAAAATGATGCGGCACAGTTTGTTCAACTCTCGCTCACCTCTGAACCACACCGTAATCAGCAGCTTTTTTCAGACTACTATTTAAATGCTATTTTGCCAACTCAAGAGGAATGGCTGAGGTTAAAGGACGAAGCCAAGCTTGTTTTGGAAAATCTTCAGCGTTTGTTTCAGAACTATACACCTAGTGATAAGGAAGCTCAGGTCGAGGAAGATTTTATTAAGCCCGTGTTGCGACGACTAGGCCATACATTTGAAGTTCAACCATCCCTGGAAACGCCTGATGGTACGAAAACGCCAGATTATGTCTTGTATCGAGATCAAGTAACACTTGTTGCAAACAAAAAAAAGAAACTGAATGAGACCCTCTTAGAAGGTCGTGCTCTTGCTGTTGGCGATGCTAAGTACTGGGATCGTCCGCTAGATGTCTCTCTCAAGCGTGCAGGTGGTGATCCATTTACCAATAAAAACCCCTCGTATCAAATCGCCTTTTATATGCAACACAGCGGTTTAGATTGGGGCATTCTTACCAATGGTCGTCTCTGGAGACTTTATCATAAAGACACAGCCCACAAGTTGGATCGCTTTTATGAAGTGAATCTTCCAGAATTGCTCCAATCCAATGAAGTGAATCGCTTCTTGTATTTTTATGTGTTCTTTCGCCGTCAGGCATTTGACCCTGGAAACCTCAGTATTGATACTATTCGCGAGGCAAGTGTTGATTATGCGCGTGGGGTTAGCAACTCGCTCAAAGCCCAGGTGTTTGAAGCACTTCGTCATGTAGCACAAGGGTTCCTTGATTATCAACCGAATCGACTCCAACCCAATGCGAAAACTCTCAAGCACATTTATAATAATTCCCTTATCCTCCTGTATCGCTTGCTGTTTATTTTGTATGCAGAGTCCCGCGATCTGCTTCCCATTCATGAGAGTCCAGGCTATGGTCAGTATTATAGCTTGGATCATATCAAAAAAGGTATTCAGCAAAACTTGCAGATGGGTATACGACTCTCCTCAAACGCCGCAACGCTGTGGGGACAACTCAAGGCCCTTTTTAAGATTATTGAAAAGGGCGATTCAGACCTGAATGTTACCACCTTCAATGGAGGTCTCTTTAACCCAGAACGTCATCCATTTCTCGAAGACTATACAGTTGGCGATTTCCATCTTCAGCGCGCAATTGATCAGTTAGCACGGGTAGAAGGGAAATTTGTCGATTATCGCGACCTAGCAGAACGACATCTCGGTACCATTTATGAGGGATTGTTGGAATTTCACCTGGAAGTGCTGGAGAAGCCTGAAGATGGGTGGACGATTGATCTGAAGAACGAAAAGGGTGAGCGCAAGGTTACTGGCAGCTACTACACTCCTGACTACATTGTGAAGTATATGGTCGAAGAAACACTCGGGCCAGTTTTACGTCAGGCTGTGAACAGTGCGACGAGTGAGCAGGAGAAGATACAGGCCATACTCAATGTCAAAGCCCTTGATCCAGCAATGGGCAGCGGTCATTTCCCTGTCGAAGTCGTTGATTACATTGCTCGCTTCTTGGTACAGCATATTGAGCAGACCTTGAGCGAGACTGGAGGCGAAAGCGAACTTGCTTTCTGGCGGCGACGTGTGGCTCAATCTTGCGTGTATGGCGTCGATCTCAATCCACTTGCCGTTGATCTTGCCCAGCTCTCACTCTGGCTTGCAACCGTTGCTAAAGGGCGACCGCTCTCGTTTTTAGATCACCACTTGCGTTGTGGCAACGCGTTGTTGTTTGCACATTTGGCTGAGCTAAAAATTAATGCCACCAACGCAAAAAAGAATGGAAAAAAAGCCAAAACAATACTTTCGAGTGCTGATGTTGCTCAACCTATGCTTTTTGATGAAGAAAGTCTGCGTCAGGTCATGACGAGCGCTGTTGACAAGATGTTAATGATTGAAGTGAGTCCAGCCCAGACCATCAAAGAAGTGAAAGAGCAAGAAGAAGCCTATAAAGAGATACGTCAGAAACTGACAGATAAATATAGCAGGCTAGCAAACCTTGTCACTGCGGTAAGTTTCGGCGTGGCTGTAGATCAAGCATTCTGGAAACCGCTCAGTGATTATGCAACTGGAAGGACTCCTATCGCACCGCCTCAGTTTGAGGAGTGGCTGCAGGCAGCAACACAAATTGCTGACACACAACACTTCTTCCACTGGGAACTAGAATTCCCCGAAGTCTTTTTCAATCAGTACGGTCAACATAAGGGTACAGATGCAGGCTTTGACGTGGTTATCGGCAACCCTCCCTATGTGCGTCAAGAAGAATTGGGACCGTTTAAGCCATATTTTGCCAAGAAGTACCCAGAAACATACGATGGGGTGGCAGACCTCTATGTCTATTTCTATCAACAAGGGTTGCATCTGACGTGTGCTGGGGGCGTATGTCCTACATCGTGACCAACAAATGGATGCGTGCTGGCTATGGGCAGTCTCTCCGTGCTTTATTTGCGCAGGAGGGTGCTCTGGAGCGAATTATTGACTTTGGTCACTCACCCATTTTTGAAGATGCAGATGTTTTCCCTTGCATTCTAGTGCTTAATAAACCACAGCGACATGATTTAGAAGATACATCAGAACGCCAGGTAAATGTACTTAACTTTCCACGTGAAGAACTAAGTCGTATTCTTCAAAAAAAGCAAAGCCTGAATAGTTATGTTCAGGAGAAAAGCCATAGCCTTCCACATTATCGTTTTACTAGCGCACCCTGGAATCTAGAGGGTTCAGCTGTGGATGATTTGCTTGCAAAGATACGACGTGTCGGTATCCCGCTCACAGAGTTCGCAGGTTTGAAGCCCTACCGCGGTGTGCTGACAGGTTTAAACGAGGCTTTCTTAATTGATGAGCGAACAAAAAATCGGCTGATACATGATGACCCGCGTTGCGCAGAGATTATTAAGCCATACCTGCGTGGGCAAGACATTAAACGTTGGTCGGCGGAATGGGCGCGCGTCTGGATGATCTTTACTCGCAGAGGTATTGATATTGATGTCTATCCGGCAATTAAAAATTATCTTCTGCCCTTTCGAGAACAGTTAGAACCTAAGCCTAAGAATTGGGTAGGAGAGCAATGGGCTGGTAGAAAAGCAGGCTCATACCAATGGTATGAAATACAAGATGCCGTTGATTACTGGTCTCTGTTTGAGCGACCAAAAATCATGTACCAAGAGATTCAGTTCCATCCAGCCTATTGTCTTGATACGAGTGGCTTGTTTCCCAACAATAAAGTGTTCTTTCTCGCAAACCCAAATCTTTACCTGCTCGCTGTCTTAAACTCTCCACTCATGTGGTGGCATAACTGGCGTTATCTTCCACACATGAAAGACGAAGCTTTGAGTCCTATAGGAGAAAAAATGGAAGTGCTACCTATAGCTTCTCCCACTGATACTTTACGTATGGAGATAGAGCAAGCGGTAACAAGGCTCATTCAGATTGGACGTGCTAGCCAGGAAGCTCGGCAGCTCTTATTCGATTGGCTACGTTTGGAGTTTGAGGTACAGGAACCAGGAAGGCAACTCATGAATGTTGTTGACTTAGATTTCCAAACATTTGTGGATGAGGTACGCAAACGACGCTCAAAAACGGCAAAAAAAATTACCCCTGCCACATTGAAAGCTTTGCAAGCTGGCTACACAGAGCAGATCGAGCCTTTACAACAGGATAAGGCCGAAGCATTGAGGCTAGAGCGCAAAATTGGTGATCTGGTCAATCAAGCGTATGGTCTCACAGAGGAAGAAATTGCTGTCCTTTGGAAGACAGCACCACCACGTATGCCTTTCAATATCGGACTCGTAGCCGATGCCCATGAGTGACAAGGGACAAAGAGAAATGAGAGAACCGTCTCGCTTGACGCCTGAAGAATACAAACTGATGAAGATACCTTTGGACCGTTCACAGATTCCAGCAGAGGCTCTCACGGTGCTCGATGCCTGGATCGAGAGAGAAGGCTTGCTTGTAGACGAGAGAGAAGATATGGGAGGAATCGAGTTTTCTCGCGCGGATGCAAAGGCGTTTACGCCGCTTCCTCATATTTGGGCTTCTTTCTTCGCTCGTCGACCTTATAAGCGCAAGGAAGGTTACTATCCTCAATGGAACGGCTTTTATTTGCTCTTGTATCGTGATGTTGAGGAGGGCTGGAAACTAGAGCGAATACGAAAGAATGCGACAGAGAAAGAGATCGCTCCCATGGTTGTAGCAAGAAGTAAAGCGATTCAGGAGATACAAAGTCGCTTTGGAAGCGCCTTGGAGAATGGTGAGGAAGAGTAAGCGATAAATTGTCCTAAAAGCAGGTGGTAGGGGTACTTCAATGGTGCAGTATTCCCTACCACCTGCTTTTCTTTTCCCTCCCTCTATTTACGGCTCTTTGTAGAGGGACACAGCTTACTTGCTACAGCGAGTTATGAGATCTGGATCTTACTCTTCTTCCAGAACATGCCGCTGTACATAAGCATTGAAATGGAGTCCAAAGACAGTAATGCCGCCAGGGGAGAAGGCCAGGACTGCAATAATTTCAGCAACTTGGTCAAAGCGCGTGCCTGTTTCCCCGTCTTTTCCCCTGCGGAAGTAGAGATCCTCACCACGTGTCATGAGGTCTTGGGTGTATGATTGCACACGTACAATATCGAGATCTGTAATGCCACCTCGCTGCTGAATGCGATAGATGTAGAGTGGTACGGTCGCACTGAGCGCAGGGGCAAGCAAGGCGAGTGTTGACTCGTAATTGTGTAAGGTCTGCTCTATGTCATGTAATTGTTTATAATATTCCATCAAGAAGAGCCTTCTCTTTCTGCAAAAAGAGGCCAGTTCTCGACAAGCTTCCTATTTGTCGAGAACTGGCCTTAGGATGGTATTGCGTGAGCGTTTATCTGAATCGTAGGCGATTCAGATGTTTAAAGAGGCGAAACGTTGTGGTGGAGATTTATTGCGCGTACGAAGTGGCAATATGTGTTTGCCTCCTCAAGGACGGAGAAGTGTTGACTTGATTTCTTTCCTGACGTTTGAGAGGTTTCTGTTGCTGGAAGCTCATTTTATGAGCGCGAAAAGGTGATGTTTGGTCAAAGTGAGGAAATGAGTCTCAAGCCGATCAATAAAAGGTAGCGCTGTGCTTTTCATGGGGGCAGACAACATACCTCAGGCTCTGTTTCGGTACGTGAATGCAGCCTGGTTTATGAGAAGAGAAGCATCTGCTTGGGAGCATCAAGAGCTTGTTGTATTTTGTGGGCATAGCGTGGCTGGGAGATTTGCCAACTATACTCTACAACCGTTAAGCCGCTGTGACGCCGGGCTTCGTGCTCACGCCCAAAGAGACCGTTCCAAGCTCCTGTGTCGAGTGAAAGTGCCCCCCGAAGCTGAATGGGTGTTTGGAGAAACCGCAACTTTGTACCCCAGAGGTGCAAAGAGATGTCAGGGCCGATGATTGAGGATACCCGCTGCACAATGGCATGGACTGTCTTTGAAGGAAGGCGACGACAGAGACTTCCAATTCCGATCCTGAAATGATACCCATCCTCTTCCTCTCCCCATCCTGGGTCGGAGTAATAGGTGTGCATTGCACGAATGAGAGGGGCGAGTTCATAGGCATGCTGCTCCAGTTCGCTCATCGTGAAACCCTGAATTGAAGGACACCAGCACCATTCAGCCTGGCGCATTCTCTCCCAGAAATACCAGGCCATCTCCGTCGTGAAGCGCTGACGTCGCTTCACTTCTGCTGGTCCTGGATACGATCCATCTGGTTCAATACAGCAAAGATCGAATGTCGAAGCCCATTGCGGGTGCCATGATGAGAGCCACTGTACATATTGGAGTGGGGTAAAGCGGTATGCTCCATTCCAGCGCGTGGTCGCAGTATAGGCTCCACAATCGGCCCCTCGTAAGCGAACATGATCGGGAAGCCGTGGCTTCCGCAAGGAGACAGACCCATCAGTGTGTTTGGTGACAAAGCTTGTTGCTGGAAGCAACACCGGGACCGTAGGCATATCAGGGCGAACTTCTTTGGCGCTAACGGTATAGTAGAGCAGCGGTTCAAAGAGAGGATAAACGTAAAGCGACATATGATTTCTTCACTCCTGATGATTACGCAATACAAAAAGAGGTACTGAACATGCTCAGTACCTCCTGTGCAACAGAGAAAATCTAAGTGTGGACCTGTCTTTCTCTGGCTGTTCGTACAAGGTCGCGCTTATAGAGGCCAGTGGTGAATGATGTAGCGGTAAAAGGCTTGCTGGGTCGCAAGGGAGGTTCGATGGACTTGAACCTGTGCATGGGAGAGGGCGAGTGTGGCTGCGGTCATGCCCATGTTCCAATGGAGTTCTGTAAGCAGGCGCTGCTTGACCTCAGAACGGGTTGCATCTTCCTCCCATGCATCCCAGGCTTTGGCAATGCTGCCTTCAATGCCATACCAGGCATCAAACGAGCCGTAGGCACGAGCAACACACTGATCTTGGCGCTCCTGATCAATAATGCGGTGGCGGGCATAGAGTTCGAGTGCCAGTGCGTGTTGCTGTGCTGCGAGGGCCATATCCAGTGCTTTGGTGAAAAACAGAAACAGCGTTTGGCGGTCTAAGGCATACATGGTGTTTCCTCCTAAGTAGGGATGTATCAAAGTAAAAGCCCGCACACCTCACTGATCGATGAAGCGTGTGGGCCAGAAAGATGTGTTACCAGAGAGTTGTCTGGGAGAATGATGGTTGCGGTGCCTTGCTGGGTTGAGAGCGTTTCTCAGGTGGTGCAGGCTCTGCATCTGATCCCAGAACCGACCAGAGGTCGAGAACGCCTTCAGCGACTACCTTCTTTCGGTGTTTCCTGGGCTTGAGATGTTTGCTGCGCAGGACGGCCCAGGGATCTTTGCCAGAAGTCACCGAGGTGTGAATGATCGTGACTTTCTGCGGTTTGGCGACTGGCTGAACTGCTTGATCCCTTTCCTCAGCCTCCTGACGGGCTTCTTTGGGTGCGTCAATGTTTTGGATCGTTGCGCCATCACCCAAATCGAGCGATTCAGCAGGCGGCAGGATCTCTTCTCGTAGTGGCTCAAACTCAACTGGTTCAGCTTCTGCCTCTTGGCCGAGCACCTGATTCTGCTCGCGCTCGATCTGGGCATTCTCTTTGAAGAGATCCTGAAGCTCGCGAATGTCGTCTGCTGTACGCGTCGGGCGTTCAGCTTCCAGGTTGGCCAGGACCTGGCGGGCCAGTTGCACGACCATATCCGACTCGTTCTCGCTGTCTTCTTCGCCGAAGGAGACCAAGCCTTCGCCGGGAAGTTTTCCCTCGACCATGAGCGACATCTTCATCTTCTTGGACATGAGTTGCAGCAGGTCAAATTCCATCGTGGGGTAGATCAAGAAGATGACCTTGACTGGTTGTGTCTGCCCCAGGCGATGGGAACGTCGGGTGGACTGACGTAGATCAGAGGTGCTTTTCGGGATACTCACATAGATGATCGTGGGGAACGCGATCATATCCAATCCAACTTTGACCAGTTTGGGATTGCAGATGAGGACATCGCACTCCTCGTCAACCTGTTTTGCAAGCCAGGCCTCGCGGTTAATGGTTTCCACGGTGGTACTGCGCAAGATGGAAGCGCGTAGTGGCCTGCCCATGCGCCCACGTACCTTCTGTTCCAGCAGCTTTTTCAGACGAGGCATCACATCGAGGGTGCCTGTATTCTCGGAAAAGATGAGCACGCGTCGTCCAGCCTGCATCTCTTGCTGCACAAAGCGGATCAGCTCTCGCTCCTTGGCGTAGAGCATCGCTTCGGCCAGAGCTGGAGCACGACCCAGGATCTGCCCGGAGCGTTTGACGGTACAGGTCCAGCCACGGTAGGGCATATTAGGATAGTTCAGCAAGCCATTCCACCAAGTCGCTAACCCAGAGGTATCTCCAATGGCGAGCATCTTGCCCAGTTCGCGGGTGGTCTCTGCCTCAAAGCGGGCATAGGCTTGCTCGACGGCGGCATCCATCTCAACCACGTGGATGTACTCCTTGTAAGGTGGAAGCGCCGGAGCGACATCCGAGAGTTCAAGGAAGGTCGAGCAGGGCAGGATGTGTGCTAGGCCCTGGGGTGCGAATCCTGCAATTTCGCGGATCACCGGTTTGCCGATGCGCCGCTCACTACTGGACCCATGCCCAACCTCTTTCTCCTTGTAGGTCTTCTGCGTGGTTTGTCGCTTGCCATACAGATCGATCCAGCGCTCCTGCTCATGATAGCCAAAGCGCTGGCGCACCGAGCGGCTCATGATGTAGTAGAGGCGGAAGAGACTGCCTGCATAGCCATTGGAGAGCGTGCCGGTGAGACCCATCATGTTCTTGCAGGCATTGGCAAGCTTCTGCCGGGCAAAGTCGAGCGCGGTGCCATCGCTGCCTTCATGCACTTCATCGGCAAGCAGCATATGGAAGACATGCTTGTAGCGCTTCTGAAGATATTTGCCGAGCGGATAGGGTCGACGGAAGGTGGAGGTGACACAGGCTGGGAAGGCTCCTCCTCTGGGCAAGGGCAGCGAGCGCAGATCTTCTTTGCGTGCCTGCAAGGGTGAGAAGGGCTTCCAGTCCTTTAGTACGACCGGCACATATTGCCAGAGGGGTTCGTCGCAATGGTGGCAGAAGCGTCTGACGCGGTGATCCCTGGTTCCCTGCAACTCCTTCTCAGTGAGGAGCACATCCAGGGGGAGCAAGGTCTCCTCTTCATAGGGGGCCAGGCGCCCCTCCTCACGGAGTGCTTCGAGGCGCTCAAAAAAGTGGCGGTAATCGGCGCTGGTACGCTTGAGTTTGGCGATGCGGCGCTCGTCCTGAAGGGCATGAAAGCAACTGGGACAACAGGGAATGGCAAAGGGATGCCCCTCTCCATCGCGGCGCAGTCTCACTTTCTTGTGCTGCTGGTCATAATAGCGCGCGGCCTTGAGGCGATACACCGGCATCCACTCCATGCTGCGCTTGGCCACACTGGCGGTGAGAATAATCATGTGGCAGGGCTTCTTCGGCGGCGTTGTTCCCGCCTTGAGCGCGTACTCATACTGCTGTTGCCAGTGGGCCAGTTCACGCTGGATGCGCGCAACGGTTCGATCCAGGCAGGCCAGGGCCGAGAGCGAGGACCCCTGGAAAGTGGGATCGAAGTGGCGGAACTGCGCCAGGTCATCAGTGGCATCCAGCTCCTCATCTTCATCTTCGTCCTGTTTGCCCTTTTTGAGGGTGTTTTTGAGCGAGGGGGTTCCCATGCGCTTGACAATCACGGCCCTGATGCCAGGAATGGTCTGTTCGGCTTCCCTGCGCCATTTGCGTGCCATAATCGGTGGGCAGAGCACCACCATGGGAAAGAAGTGTTGCAGTTGGGTCTCAGGAAGGGCCAGTTGCGTCGCCCCACAGGCGTAGAGATCAGCCAGGTAGGTGGCGCTCAACGCCAGGAATGTTTTTCCCGTACTCATCTCTGCAACCATGGCATTGCGTTCGAGCAAGGTGTCGAGCGTGCTCTCGCCTGGTTGTATGTTCACCAGGCTATGCACCGTTGAGGCAATGACTTCACGTTGCTTGCCAATGGGTCGCCGTTTGAGCTGGGTCAGACCTTCACTGAGCCAGGGGACTTGATGCTCCCCTTCGTAGCGAGGTGGGTTCGCCTGCGCCACCTGCTCAGAGAGCGAGGCTCCGAAATTGTCGAGGAAGTCGGCGAGTGAGAGGGTCTCATAGTTCGCCTTGAAAGGCAGTGGGGAGCTTTTGCCAGTCTCCACCCGGATGAAGGCACCAGTCTCCAGGTCAATGCACCAGAGCGCCGTTTCGAAGGTGTCGGTGACCCGTTCCACAACTTGATCTTCGGTCTCATACTGATGTGAGATGGGGACTTTACGCGAGGACCCTTTGACAATCACACGTCGGCCATCCTTCCCAGTGAGAATGGCGCGATTGGCAATGCCCGCCACTGAAAGCACCGCCAGGTGCGCATTCTTGAGCGGAGCCATCGGCGTTCCGATGCCCAGACCAATCGCTTTGGGATCAGGGCAGCGAGTTGCCAGGTAATCTGCATTGGCCCAGACACCAGTCTTCATGCTCAGAGAAGGCTGTTCTCGTGCTACCCCATGTCCCCTGGTGGCTTTCTCACCCTGCTGCTCATAGAGGGCGTTGGCTGTGCGCTCAGGAGTATAGGTGCCTGCGCGAAAGCGGAGGGTGGTGCGCGCCTTGCCCTGCGGGATCGCGTAGGTCTGGAGCGCCTCAGTGCGCTCATCCAGAGGGAGAGCGCGTAGATGCCTTCCAGCGCTTCCCCAGGCCTCGATCATTGTGAGGATGCTGGGGTGTATGGGAACGGAGAAGGCGCGGCGGCGCGCAAAGACGATGACCTGTTCAAACTGCTCATAGAGTGGCACCGTTTCCTTTTTCTTGGGGTCCGGCTGGTAGGGATCATCAGGAAAGCGCACACAGGTGAGCTGATCGTAGAAGGCAGCCAGGTGCTCAGCCACGGCAGGCAGATGTCGTTGGGGGATGATATACACCAGGATGCCACCGGTACAGAGGCGGAAGGTCGTGCGCTGTAAGAATGTCAATTCCAGGCGAACCTTCTTGCCACTCTCCAGAGTGTGTTCAGTATCGGTGTCATAGGGCGGGTTGACGAAGGCCAGTTGCCAGCCACCATCAGCATCATCGCCCGTCGAGAGCGTCGTGGAGAAAAAGCTTGTCTGAAGGACCTGGGTGAGGCAGGTACTTGCGGCCCTGGCACGCTGCCATTCTGGCTCAATGCCATAGGTTTCGACTGAGGGAACCGCTCTGGCAGAGGGCCAGCGTGTGCGGTGATGCTGGAAGAGTCGCTCAACGAGGCGGGAGAGCGCCGCACCCTTTCCAGCACAAGGGTCCAGGACATGGATAGCGCCATATTGAGGGAGGCTCAGATACTGAGCGAGCGCATCCACGATGCATTCAGGGGTGGGGTAATATTCCAACTTCTCTTTGGCTTGAATCGTTGACATGAGGGAAAAGACCTCCAAAAACAGATACCCCTCGCATCGGATGTGATGCGAGGGGTATCGAGAACGATGGAAAGATGTGTTAGCGATTGACCACCAGAATCTCTTGCTCGGTCTCTGCGTGCTGCTGGACGGGTGGCAGCGCGAGCAGGTGGGTATGTAGGCGCGAGGCAAGGCGCCCAGTGCGCAGTGCTTCACTGATATCCTCTTGTAGGCGTGCCGGGTTGGGCCGACAGAAGTAGGCCTCAGCCAGGAAGGGTGTGGTCTCCTGGGTTGGTGTATAGCACCAGGTGGTCAACGGCTCGATCTCGCGGCGCATCTCTGCTCGCTCCCAGAGAAACTCGGCCCAGGAAGGATCGAGCGGCCAGGGAAGCCGTGGATCGAGAAATGAGAAGTGCAATTGCTGTGTCCACTGAGCATCCCGCTTAGCCCAGCCAGGCACCATGAGCAGGAACAGAGGGAAACGCTCGCGAGCACGCATCTCAGCGATACTTTGGGCGGCGCTACTTTTCTTGGCTGTGGTCAGAGAGGTCTGGTCTTTGCGTCGCTTTTTGCTGGTGCGGCCAGCGGAGCGCGAGGTCCGTTGCCGGATCGTGGCTCCGCGCACAGGATCGCATACCGTGAGCATATTACTCTCGATGACGGCATGGAGATCACGATGGGGCTGGACTTCGGCTTGCTCATAGTTCCAGTGCAACGTGTAGCCGCACTCGTTGAGCCGGACCTGCTGGTGGGCCAACATGACCTCGCCGACGCCTTCTAGCTCTACCCCGCGTCCTTTGCTCGTGGAGCTGACCAGGCGCGCAAAGATCGCTTGCAGGACGGTTCCATAGCCATAAGGCGCAATCAGGGAGAGGTAATAGAGTGGCGTCGCCTGTTGCCCGTTCATAAACTCCTTCCTGGGGCCAACAATATAGGCATTGACGTAGGCATCCACCTGGGTGTCGCCTCCCTGGGCTTTAATGGTGATCTTGGGTAGGGTGGTCGTTTCGACGAGCGAGGACATCTGGGTCTCGTGTGAAGACATAGTATGGTTCCTTTCAGGTGAAGACGAGCGGCTACTGATGAACTGCGGGGAAGGACGATGGCTGCGTCCTGGTGGTGGCTTGGGTCGCCTTCTGATGGGTCTGTTTCAGTCGATGGGTGAGGTCCAGGCTTTGCTCATGGGTCAGGTCTTCCAGGCGAGCAATCTGGTAGTGTTTGCAGATGCGTGCGATCCGCTCGGCGTCCTGCTGAACGGTTTTGCGTATCCACTCGACGAAAAGCGTATTCACCCGAGGCGGGTGTTCGGGCGTTTGTGTGCGCGATGCGGGCGTTGCCTTTGGACGTTGTTGGTACTGTTGACTGTAGTCCTTCAACAGGGCAGCGGCCTGGTCATAGCTGAGCGTCTGAGGCAACGACGTGGTGATGGTGAGGCGCTGACGCAGTTTCTCCAGGCTGGCACGCTGCTCCTTCGTGGCCTGTTTGTTGCTCTCAGGATGCAACATGGTGGCTGCTTTATGCTCTTGAGCTGGTGAGACGGCTGGCTCCTTGGGCTGCACTTGGTGTTCCTGTGAGGCTGGGTGGTCTGTGAGAATTTGTCTCACAGAAGTGGTCTCCTGCGGAGCACCACGAGAGACCGCGTGCTGGGTTGGTCGAGGAGGCAGTCCCGCTTTCAGGTACAGTTTCTCGATCCAGGCGATACGCTCTCCTTCGGTCACGGCAATCCGGTCGGCATCGCCATCGTAGGGAAGCCAGAGTGCGTCAAGGGTATAGAGATAGCGCCCCAGCAGAAACTGAGCGCAGGCACGACGGAAACCCTGGGAATAGGCTTCGGTGGCACTGTTCTCGTTCTCTCGCTCAACCCCCTTGCGGTTCTTGAGCATGAGGAATGACTCGCCATAATCGGTATGAGGCACGCCACAGAGGGTGACGGTGACGGGCACAATCAGTTTGTTGCCTTGCTGGAATGGCGAGACATATGGCGTACTCCAGAGGCCAAAGGCCAGCTCATTTAAGCGATCTTCATAGATGCGTTTATTGGCATAGGGCAGGGCGCGACAGACCAGGGCCCCAGCCTTGTTGCGCCGTACCATCTTGGGCAGAAAGTCAATTTGTTCAGGGGGAAATGGCTCTTTGAGCGCAGCCTTGAGTGTTTCGGGGATGGGTGAGATCATCTGTGATGTGGTCATCGAAAATCTCCTGAAGCAAGGAACCAGCACCACCCTTGAGGAATGGTGCTGGTGAAACGTCGATGAAGTGGGAGGCCTTAGCGTGGAGAACGCGAGGTTTCCGAGGAAAGCCGCCAGTGTCCTTGTTGAAAGGCAATCCCGCTCTCCTGCACCTGGCTTGCCACGCCCCAGACATATTCATCTGGCAAGCGAAAGCGAGCGGGCGTGTGAATAGTGCTCACCTGGGAGGTCTGGCTCACGACATCGGTCACACAGGTTTGTAGTTCATCGAGGAGCGTGCGCGCCCGCGTGAGCACCTGGGGATCGGAGTGTTCCTGACGGAATGGAAAGACCATCTGCCCTCTCCCGCCTACACTGCTGACCTCAGCCGCCTTGAAGGAGGCGTAGAAGATGGGGCTGCCAGGTTCGGCGCTACGGGCCGTCAAATGCACGATGAAGTGCTTGAGGAGGAAACCGTCACCCTGTCGCTGGGTGCCTTCTAGCGGCATAAGCAAGACGGTGCTCCTGGGGCCAAGAGCCTCAAGTAGCACACCGAGCGAACCGCATTCGAGCGGCAGCACATCGGGAAGCGGTTTTGAGGGGCGGACCTGAATCTCGACAGGTCGTTTCGTGTATGGTATGCTTGCCATTAAGAACTACCTTTCTTCATGACAAAGGCTTCGTCCCACAAGTTTGCCGACAGAGGGGCGAAGCCTTTGTTGTTGTTTGTATTCCATGTGAGAGTGAAGACATGCTATATATCCTGTTCGAGCAAGGCGAAGGAGGCATAGAGAGCTTCCAAGCCATCAGCGCCACATCTTCGCCATCTCTCGCTCCAATCCTTACCCATGCCATCAAGAGGAGGCAGACATAGCTCGGCGCGAATCTCTCCGGCTCTAATCTGTTGCTGCAATCGCTGGACCGCTTCCTTGCTGGCAGTGTCTCCATCGAGGGCCAGGAGCACTGATTTGAGATGATCAGGCAACCACTCGACGCGAAGGGACGTACTGACTATCGCCGCGACCTCATGAGGATCAAAGCCAGCGGCCAGGAGTGCTAGACGGTCGAATGGTCCCTCGACAATGATCACATGCTCGGCCCATTGTACTGGCGGCTCACAGAACCATCCGGCGGGATTGGTCTTGATCCAGCGCTTGGGGGCATCCTCCGCCGCATCCTCCAGCAGCGACTTATGGATGTTTTCATCCAGGCAGGTCTGCCAGCCCCAGAGCGAGCGCCCAATATAGCCACGCCCTTCAGGAGCGTTGAGGGGGAAGAGAAGTCGGTCCACCCAGCGCTTCAAGAGGTGTTCGCCACTGGCCTGGCGTGCAGCTAACTCTTCTGGGAGATACCCGACGCCTGCTGCCTTCGCGATCTCCAGGGGGATGTGGCGTGCCTCCAGATAGGCCTGAGCCTGCCAGGAGTCACCAAGGGCGTAGCTTCCCAGCGCCAAGCGAAGGAAGCCATCCAGATGCAGAAGGGAGGTGATTTCCTTGCGTTGCCACGCTGTTGCGGCTGGGGTTGGCCTGCCCTGAGCGGCATGGTGTAGCGGCACGATGCGCCCTTGCTGGTTGTGTGTCTCCTGATGCTGGATGGGATGTGAGGATGGTACAACGGTCGAGTACGTCCGTTGGGGTGAGCGGTGATGGTGTCGAAGCAGATTGGCACTGGCATCCGGGTTGAACTCCTTGACCAGCACGCGAGCGTGGCAGTTAAAGCACTGTCCCCAGCCGTTGTGGCGGTTCACCGAGAGCGAGCGCTGTCGATCCCCACCATGGAGGTGACAATAGGCTCGGAGCCAATCTCCGCGCTGAAGCGGTTCCCAGAGGTCATGCTCCGAGATAATCTCTATCTGCGTGCCACGCCGGGTGACGACGTTGATGGCTCCTGACGAGGTAGCCTCATATCGCGTTTGTTGCATGATGTATTTCTCCTCGATTGTGGTTGCAACACGCCCCCATGGCAGTACTGTCGCATTGCCGTGGGGGCGCGAATGAGAACGATGTATTCAGTTGTGGGGAAACGTCTAGTCATGCTCCTGAGGATCGTTGAGCACAGAGACGCACCAGGTGGCGCTAGTGAGCTCCCAGGTCAGCCCCAGCCCATAGCCGAGGAGTTCATTGTGCAAGCGAAACCAGGCACGTTGTGAGCGTTCATCAGGGCCATGCAATTCAAGCTCTCGGAGCTGGTGTAAGCGCTCGTGCAATTCCACGACACTCATGGTTTGGTTGCTGTCAAAGTGCGCTATGATGGCGACTTCCAGGGGACAGTAATAGTCTCCTTCCGGTTGCTCTGCCACTACGGCCAGCGCCTGCTCGTTGAGCTTGTCATCGGGCCTGGAAGGAAGATAGATACTGCCAGTGAAGAGGAGTACCTGGACGGCTGTGGGAGCCGTTTTCCGTAGCACAATGGTAGAGGGTTGTAGATCCTGTTTGTTGACACGTTCAAGCATGGATGGGTATCCTTTCCGTTAGTTGGAGGGCGTAAGGGTCAGGGTGAAGGGGTAGGTGAAGAAGGCAGGCTTCCAGCCCGTTGCCTCAAGAAGCTGGCGTTCCTCCTGAGTAAGCACCATCGAGAGGTGAGCAAAGCTGGCCGTCCAGCGCACACGGCCACGCCATGTTTTGTATCGGGGATCAAAGCGTTGCTGGCTGAATCCGCATTGACCTGTGGCCTCATGCTCGACAAGGCGTAGACGCACCTGAGTGTCAACCAGGACAAGCTCAACGGTGCGCACCTCGTCGCGTGGCCGCGCGTAATTCAAGGCCTCATTCGCCGTCCAGGCGGTGTGCGTGAGGAGTGTCGTCAGGGATACCATGATGAGAAGCCTCCTTGTCATCAACACAAAAGCCCCTTCCCTGATCTGGGAAGAGGCTGTGTCTCCGGCTTGCGTTTGCTGCGCCGGGGCGCTATACTAGAGGCAGATCAAGAGAAGGCTTGTTGGTCGCAAGTCTTCGCTCAATGCAGCATGTTCCTATGGTGAAAAATGAGGACATGCTGCATTTTTTCTGCCTATTTTTGGGGAAATGTTCTCCACCTGGCTCGTTGGCGGCGAAGCGCTTGTGATCGCAAGCGTCGCACGAAAGGCCAGTGGGATGAGTTTGGAAAGCAATGATGGGATGAGGAGAGTAGCACAAAAGACAGTAGTCCATATTGTCCTACCGTCTGCGTGCTGTTTAGACGCCGATGCCGAGCTGGGCTGGTGTCAGTTGATTGAGTTCGTGCTGCAAGGCAGCGATAAAGTGTTTGGCGAAGTCGCGTTCGGGATCAGGCAAGGCACGCAACGTTTCTTGTTGGCGAGCGAGCTGCTCCTCTTTGTCTTTGATGACCTGCGCGATGTGTTTGTGATGCCGTTCTCGGGCTGCCAGGGCCTGTTCACAAGCCTTGGTCTCCGAGGTTGCAATGGGTCCTCCTGTTCGTAGGATCTGCTCCGTCTCTTGCCACTCCCGGTGGGCATGCTCCATCTCCCGTTGCAGGCGTCGCTGCTCCTCAGTACGAGGAGGGGATTGAAGCTCCCGTTTGAGGGAAGCGATACGATAGAGAAACTCTCGTCGATACTGCCAATCCATGAGCGCAAGCAGTTTGCGCATAGGGGAACGGGCAACCCGGAGTCGTTGGTTGATCTCCTGGATCTGCCGTTCTTCCGCGAAGGCCAGGTCTGTCCGTAGCTGGACATACCGCTTGCGCAGATCCGCCACGATGGCATAGCGCCGGGTCTGTGTCTCCGCAAAGAGCCGCAGCAGGTGGTGTCGTTCCAACTGGATGTCCTGTAGAAGCTGGTTGCGACGAGTTTCCAGGTCTCTAAGCTCTGAGGTCAGGGCCTCGATGTCGGCCTGAAGCCGTTGTTGCTCACGAGTACGATGAGCCATGTGGATCTCCCTTCTTTCTGTCACCAGATGAATGGTGCCAAAATGCACATAGGCGACAGAAAGCAGGCAAAGCCTAAGAGAGAGCCATTTCATCTGGCTCCGGCTTGTGTCCTCCTTTCTATCGCCTCTGCGATGTCTTCTGCACGATATTTGCTCAATAGGGTCCGATTGCAGGAGTTCCTCACTGCCAGAGTGGACCAATCTCTCAACCAGCGTGTGGTTGTCACGTCATGTCCTGGCCCCGATGAGAAGTCAGGAAAGCAGACCGGCTTGGTTCGTGTCCAGGAGTTCCTCAACTGGCATGGAGAACCACGTCCATTGTCCTTTCACTGGAGTTGCTCACAGTCACTGGGGACAAGGCAGCCAATCTCACATGGAGACTGTATGTTTCTTTCTATCGAAGTTGTACCATGAATCTCCTGTAAGCTCAAGGGGGGTCTCAACAGTAGATACCGGAAAAAATCAAAAAGTACTTCTCCCTCTCTGAGCTCAGAAGAAATCTATTCTCTCTTAATATATCCATAGGCAATATTTGGCTTGTAGAGCGGGCTGAGGCACCAATTTGTTGGATGCAATCCGTGTATCCGGTTTTGAGAGGGTAGACTGCAATGATTATGTCTCAAAACTGGGAAAATTCGTTGATTTTATCGTCATTGGAACGAGGAACCCCTCAATAGGGAAAATCTTATGTGGTTTTGAGCCGTATGACGATTTGCCCGCCTTTACGCGGTTCTGTTTGAAAGAGATGAGGATATTTCTGTACGAGTTGTTTGAGCTTAGAACTTCCAAAGTGCTTTGGCGTGAAGCCCGGTTGGAGCTGCTGCAAAACTGTGCCGAGCTGTTGTACAGAAATCCAATTGTCTCCACTTTTCCTAGAGGCAAGGGTGTATGCTTCTTGAAGCAATGTGAGCAGTTGAGCATCTTTTGATGGAGAATCTCCGTTTTTCGTTTGTAATCCAGCCTCTTTCACGGGAGATGATGTTGGCTGTATTGGCTCTCTGGAAGGATGAGGTAGAAGTGAAAGAGGTTTTATGTTTGCAGAAGGAGGCAGTAACTGGTGTGTGGAGAGAAAGATCGTACATGCCATTTTGAGTGCTGGAAGTGTTTCTGCTTTGCCAATCCCAAGCACAATCCCCCCGGCCTCTCGTAGTCGTCGAATCAAAGGTGTGTAATCGCTGTCGCTGCTTGCTATACAAAAATGTCTATAGCCCTGATGTAAAAGGTCCATTGCATCCACCACGAGCATAATGTCAGCGGCGTTTTTTCCTACGACTGGATGTTTGTGGTGAACTGGTGTCAATCCATAATGATCGACAATGGCCTGCCAGGATGCCATGGAGGGATGTGACCAGTTCCCATAGACTCGGCGAATACAGACTCCTCCCCATTTCCCTGCCTCGACAAGCATGAAAGGGGCAAAATCAGAGGCGATGTTTTCTCCATCGATAAGGAGTGCTACCGGGGCAAGTGGAGCACTCCTTCTACCAGTGAAAAATGAGAAGGCAGCTCGGACTATCGCCTTCTGTAAGGAGGGGGTAGCCTGCTCGTTCATCTTCTGTGCTCCTAATGCATTGGGAAAACTTTCTTTGTAAGTATGCTTGTGACATTTGCATACGTGGTTTTTCAATAGAAAAAGAATCTAATATATGTTTGGCTTGCCACAGCATACGCTATTTTTTTGACAAAAAGCAATGGCGTTATTTTTGTATCGGATCCATGATTGTGTCGTGCCTGATGTTGGTTGTTCTCACATGAGACAAAACGCCATTCTCGGAAGCTTTTTTGTGTCAAAATGACTACATCTACCAGGCATGATGTGTAATGAGGCTTTCATACACCTTGATTGGAGGGGAAATGTAGTCATTTTGCCTCTTTTTTTGGCTTTGCAAGCATGGTTTGTAGTCTTCAATAACTATCTAGTGCCAGTGGCGGTTTTATGAAGAGTGTGTTGAAGGCCAATAGCCATTGGAGATGACGCAGATAGCAGAAATCGTTGTTTGGTGATTGAATACGTCTTTATATGAGATACAATGTATACAGTCACGATGTTTTGCAGCTAAAGGGGATGAGACAACACATATGCGTCTGGTACGCAAAGAAGAGAAAATAACAGCCATCTTCACACTACCATGGGAAGTAGCCTATCTCGTAGACCAGGAAGAACAATGGGTTCCTTTGTTTACGGCTGGAGGAATCAAGCATATAGGCGAAATTCATACGAAAACCTATGAAGTGCACCTAGTACCCGGTGAACTCATTATAGATAGACAAGTGGTGGTACTTGGGCCACCACAACACAGACATATAGAAAGCGCTGACATTGAGGTGTAAATAGAATTGAGAAGATATAGCGTTTTTGTCAACTTGAGTACAAGGTCATATGCTACCCTATTTCGATTTTTGTTATTCAGACGAGATAGCTTTGAATTTTTCAGCAAATAACCCAAGATGGAGAAAGATCTTTCGTACAGGTGTGTCTAACATGGGTCGATGAAAACAGGCCTCAAAAAGCTCTTGTTTTACAGGTAACGTTGTCTGGATTTTGATGAGTTTTTGATTTCTTACAACATCTTCTCGGGTACCACTTAGTAAGGCTTGCATATGAGGTGATAATTCAAAAAGATGTTCATAGAGATTGTCTACTGTATAATAAAGCTGTAAGAGAGAGGCTGCTCTTTTAGTTCCTATTCCGGTCACCCCTGGAATATTGTCGGATGCATCTCCTGTCAACGCTTTGAAATCAACATATTGCTTGGGCGTGACACCGAAAGTATCGTGGACAAGCTGTGGCGTAAATCGCGTTTCGTTCTTTCCTCTGCGTACATAAAGCGTTATGGTATCGCTTATGAGTTGTAGATAATCTTTATCGGATGAGACAATGATCACTTCTTGATTGCCTGCGGCATGTGCGTAGCTCCCAATAAGGTCATCTGCTTCAATTCCTGGTAGCTCTACCCATGGAATGCCTAAAACGTGCAATGCATCATACACAATATCCAGTTGTTCAAATGGGGAAGAGAGATTTGTGGTATCGGCGAGGGCTCGGTTGCTCTTATACGCTGGAAAGTGTGCAGCCCGTTCTGAGGGCATTTGAGAATCAAAACAAACAATTATGGTTGTTGGGAGAAATAGCTTTATCGTGCGAAGTATATCAGCTATCATCCCATAGGCCGCATGTATGCGTCGTCCATTTATTGCAAAGATTGTAGGTGGCATGCCCTGAAAATAGCGAAAAAGGAGATTATGACCGTCAATGAGAACAGTACGTTTCACAAAAGATCCTCTCTATGGCCTTGAACGGATAGAGTATTTTTCGATACATGCGAAAAGTAGATGTGTTTGAGGAAACGAGCAAAGTCCATTATCTCTTCTCGGTACTCGGCAAGCTTTTGTTGCTGAATTTCTAGAGGGGCACAGAGGTAAAAATCATGAGCCCCCTGGCTTTCCATACGTGTTCGGCTAAGGCCTAAGCGATGGAGGATCAGTCTTCGATCAAACGAGACCACACGGTCTTCGTAAAATCGTGAAAGATGTTCAACTAAGGTGGTGCGCATGGTACATTGTTGCATTCGTACTTGGTGATCGAGGAGATTTCTCTCCTCACTCTTCTCCTTGAGACGGGCTTGTGCCTCTTGGATCATGGAAGGATCGGCTTGCAGCTCTCGTTGTTCCTCAAGTTCTTGCCGCAATTGATGGGTTTCTGCGTTCAGAGCAATAAGCTGCTCTCGTAGCTCTCGAATAGGAGGGTCAATCTTCTCAATATCAACCCATGGCAATAAGAATCCTCTTTCGTCTATATGGCCCCCACAAGACATAGTTGTTGTGATGCCAAGTGCATTTAAAGCAACGACCATCTCAAGAATATCTGTGTCAATTGGCATCCCTAAACGATCTGTGACCCTGCTAAACTTCGCGAATAAATCGCCCCATTCTCTCATATGCTACCCAACCCTTAGAAACGAAAAAGACTTATCAACTGTCTGTTCCTCGCCACATATACTTTTACTTTTATATTATATCCAAAAGTAGGTTCTAAGCAACTAGTTGTTAATAAAAACATACTTTATGCAATTTATTCCTTATTGTATGTTTAAAGCATATGATAGTATAGTGTACTATCATATTTTCTGATGCGAGGTTTGTGTGGGGAAAGCGAAGGATGCCCTTGCTTGGAGAGAGCGAACGCGTTCTACCACAGCCAGGACATTCTACTACTGCGACGGAACTTCGAGCTGGCTACAGAAAGGCTGTTTGACCGGGGCAGCCGTGCTCATCTTGAAGCTGGGAACCCACCCCGAAATGGAGCGGCCCGCAATTTTGAACAGATCAATGCCATCGACAGCCAGTGTAACCATCAGTATCCTTCCGACAAGAGGAGTCTGCAGGACGCAATTTACACTCTTCACAAGAAGCGGTTTTTCCAGGGACATCTGTACCATTGATCACTCTTCGCACCGCTTGAGCACTCTTCACCCGAAAATCGGCTCTTGTTCATTTTCGGTGGAAAAGCTCATCAACAATTGAAAAGAAAGAGCTTGGGTGGCTTCTGCCGTGATCTTTTGCTGTGTTTTTCCACCGAAAGTGACCAAGACCCCGAAAATCTGTCAACTCTTCGCTCTTACTACCAGGTATTGCATGTCTTTTAAGAAAGCCAACCCAAAGGGGCTTTTCTTTCCTCAATGTTCAGGTTTTCTTTTGTCAATTTGTGCTCATGAGCAGTGCGTGTGAAGAAACGCTTGGGGTTCTCGTGGGGAACAAATATGAAATATTGTTGATTGCCCAATAAAACTTCGGTTTAACTAGCAAACTCACCTTCTACAGTCTGGAATCATTGGCAATCCTGAGAAGTTAGATAATGATAACAAGAGTAGCTAAAAACGCATATTCTGAGCCGATGCATATTGTATTCACTGAATAATGAAGCGTTCTCGTAAGCGTGCGATATCGTCCGCATGTTTCGGCAGGTGCGGAAGATCCGGCCGCCAGACTGGATATTGTTCTTTCAATTCAATTTGAACGAGTGGGTTCACAATAAGGCAAACTGTCTCACCGATTTGTCCTCGATGCGATCCCAACATTCCCTGCGGCCACAAGCTGCCAGCCGCTGGACCTCCAGCAACAATGAGCTCCCCTGTTTCATTGAGTCCTACCAGAGCAACTTGAATACTTTCTTCATCCTTGGTGAAATCCCGTTGCGCTTCGGGAGGCGGCCCTTGCTGTAAAGAGAAACCTGCTTGTTCAAGCGTTTCGACTAGACGTTCAGCATCTTTAGCCCAAGCGAAAAGATCAATGTCTTCATGCTCACGGGTGATCTGCCCCAAGGCGAAGTCCACTGCCCATCCGCCACGTACCCAAATTGAAATAGCTTTCGTTTCACATAAGGTCAAAATCTCTTGAAGAAGAATAAGTTGTCGAGAGTTCATAAAAAACCTTTCTACAAGAACTTTTCTTTAGGTGAGGAGACACACATTCTTTTTTATCCTCTCACCACCCTCCACTCGGTGGCTCCCCTACCAGCCCACCGGGGTTCGGTCGCCGAAGTTTGCGTTTTGCGCTTGGTGTGCGCAGGAAACCGGAGCATTCCATTGCGAGGTTCGAGGGTACGTGTGCTTGCACAATTGGGACATTCAACGAGCTGGACACCGCTGTTCAAAAATTGTTTGAAGTCAAACGGAATGTTGTAAATAAATCGCTCGCGATCTTCCCTGCCGCGTCCTTGTAGTGGATTAGGAAGCCATTCATCACTGGCCAGTTGGGATCATCCTTGCCAGCACGAGGAATCTCCTCATTCCTGGTGCTGCTGAAAGGCTATCGTTTCCTTGGCATAGTTGATCCAAGCAAGTAAAGGATAGCGACGTTCTTGATAGCCTGCTGACCATCGACTTGCTTGTGAATCAAACAAGATACTGCTTCGTTCCACACTTTCAAGAATCCCCAGAGGTGTGTAAGAGGAGTGAGTGACGTTCAATTGTGCAATAAAGGTATTCCCCATACCTCCCTCTCGATGATGACTGGTGCCCAGTTCACGATCACGCAGCATCATTTCCAACACGCACGTATCCTGGATGAGTTCGAGCGTCAGGTGTGTTGCGATGAGCAAATCATTGCGCATCACTTTGCTGGTTGCAAGCATTCCTTTAAACCAAAAAGCGTTTACCATGTCCTCAAACTGTTCTGATGAAACAACTGGTACAGGAGGGACGGTGAATATGGCTTTTGCAAGAATATCATCAATGAGTGGAGAACGTGAAAAAAGAGATTGGATTGCTTCACCGTAGAACGTTTGCTTAGGAAAGTCAGATTCCTGGATAAAAACACAATCAATTCGTCGGAAATCCGTGAAACATGCCCTCGTTGTTCCCGTGAGTTCACTTGAAGACTGACTAAAGGTGTACAGTTCGCCCAGCGGTGCCAGCCAGGAGGTTGTAGGGAAAAAGGAAGACAGAAATCCATCCGTGACAACAATGATGACATCGATATCACTCCAGGTATCTATCTGGACATGGAGATTGGCCAACGAGCCTTTCAATATCAAAGCTCGAACGTCCTCATTTGGTTGTAACAAAGCAATGAGAGCGCTAATGACTTCTTTTTGCCATAAACCTTTTTGGATATGCATTCTGTCTCCCTTATTTTTGGAAAGCAACGATGGAAAAAGGTATCTTGTTTCTTCTGCTATCCTCCGACCACGCCCCAGGTTGCTTTCCCCCCGACCCATCGTTGTCCGGTATTGGGCGTAGTCGTTTTGCGTTTGTCGTGAGACTTAACTGCAGGGCCCCACCATGTGGATCGAGGGTGCGTCGCGGCACAATTGGGACATTCCACGAGCGTCACACCGCTCTCTTAAAAACGCTTGAGGTCAATGGGAACTACCCCAGAAAACGTGCATTTAGACGTTAACGAAGAACTCAATTTACACCCTTCAAGCATAGTTTATCAGATGGGAGGCGGTTTTTCCTGAGTACATTCGTACCAGTGCTCACTCTTCGCGCCGATTGTCCACTTTTGGGCTCAAAACCGGGTCTTGCTCAATTTCGGTGTTTAAGCTCATCAACAATTGAAAAGAAAGAGCTTGGGTGGCTTCTGCCGTGATCTTTTGCTGTGTTTTTCCACCGAAAATGAACAAGAGCCTCAAAACCTGCTCACTCTACGTGCTTATTACCAAGTGGTGACGAACACAATGAAAGAATTGGTAATTGGGCTGAATGTTCGACGAAATCAGCCTCAATTGTCGAATGTTGGACTCAATCTTCGATCAAGCAAGAAACCATCTCGCCAGTACTGCTCTGGGAGCAGAAGAGACGAGGCAAAGGATGGAAACCTGTCTTGCGTCTTTTCCACCGAAAAATATTCTATTCTCAGGGAACGAGGAAGATAAGTGGAAGTCGTGTCGAAGTTTCACCCCAAATTTTTTTGGGCTGAATGTTTGACACAGAAGCAATCCACGCTCAAATTCCGTCGAACATTCAGCCCAATTACCAGAATCCCTTTGTCTGTGGTTAGAGTTTTCCATGAAAAACCTATGGGGTGTGACGAATTGCAATATGACGCATTCTCCTCTCTCACTGTTTCGTCATACATTTATCCCTTGACGCTTTCCTTCAGCATGCTCTATTTCAAGGTCACGAAAGCGTGTTTGTGGCTTGTCAAAGGCTAGGACGACTTCTCCAACTGGACCATGACGATGTTTGGCAATGAGCACATCTGCCGTTCCAGGACGTGTAGTATCAGGATTGTAGAGTTCATCTCGGTAGAGCAACCAGACCATATCAGCGTCGGCCTCAATGGACCCGGACTCGCGTAAATCGGAGAGCTGTGGCACTTTGGAGGCGCGTGCCTCCACGGCTCGCGAGAGTTGGGCCAGCGCCAGAATGGGAATGTTGAGTTCACGTGCCAGGGCTTTGAGAGAGCGGCTGATCATGCTCACCTGTTGCGTGCGGTTCTCCGCTTTCCGCCCCTCGCCACTGCTTGCATCCATGAGTTGTAAATAATCAATGATGATGAGATCGATATTATGCTCAGTAATCCAACGCCGGGCTTTGCTCCGCAGTTGCAGGGGAGAGAGATTGGCCGTATCGTCAATCCAAATCCCCGCCTCGGAAAGGGTGCTCATCGAGGCCGTGATCCGTTCCCATTCCTCATCCTCGACGAATCCTGCACGCAAGCGTTGCTGATCAATGCCAGCATCGATAGCCAGGAGTCGCTGCATCAGTTGCTCTTTGCTCATTTCTAGGCTGAAGATGCCGACGTTCTGGTGATAGCGGACGGCAGCATTGTAGGCCAGGCTCAAGGCGAAGCTGGTTTTGCCCACGGCAGGGCGAGCCGCGACAATGATGAGGTCAGAGGGTTGAAGGCCGTTGGTGAGTCGATCCAGACCTGTAAAACCAGTTGGGACCCCTGTAACCCCTTGCTTTTTGCTTGCCTGCATCAGACGGTCAAGATAACCGACCAGGATTTCACGAGCATGGGAGGCTGTTTGCGTTCTCTGGGTAGAGCGTTGCGTTACCGCAAAAATGAGTTGCTCAGCTCGTTCGAGGGTCGTGGTGACATCTTCTTCCTCATCCTCATAGGCTTCTGCGACGATCTGGCTCCCGGCGTGAATAAGGCGCCGTAATACCGAGGTGCGGGCCACAATGTGAGCATAGTGCAGGATATTCCCACTGGTAGGCACATGATTAACCAGAGAGAGGATGTAATTCTCGCCGCCGACCTCATCGAGCCGATGTTGTTGCTCAAGCGCATCGCAGAGAGTCACGAAGTCGGCTGGTGTCTGCTGCACGAAGAGTTGTTCAATGGCAGCATAGACCATCTGGTGTGCATCACGATAAAAATCCTCTGCGCGAATAAGATCGGCGACCTGGGTGATGGCATCAGGATCAATGAGTAAACTTCCCAGGACGCTGCTTTCCGCTTCAAGATTCTGTGGGAGGAGTCGTGGTTTCATCGTGTTAGGCCTCCTTTGCAAATGGCAGGGCTGGAAGACCAAACAGGTCGCGCCAGGTATCCATGCTGTCAAGCCGCTGCTGCCATTCCGCCTGCGAGTAGGCAATGGTTTGGGGGGATCGCTTACTCAGCAGTGATCCATCGATCAGCAGGGCGTAGCGGTCAGGCTGTCCTTCGCGGCTCATGTGGAGTAATTGGGTAAGTAGGAACCGAGTACGGAGATCTTCTCGCACCATTTGCTCGATCTCCAGGGCTTCCTGCTTACTCATCTGGACCTGCTTATAGTCGAGAGGAATGTTTAATGTGATCGGAGGATCGGATGGTTTGGTGAAGGGTGGCGTTGCAGCCCCCTGAATGCTTTGAGTAGCGGTTGTGTATGTCGCTGGCGTTGCTGCTGCAAGTGTTGTGCGTATCTCTGCCAGGGAAAGACATCCATAGCGGGTGATCCACTCCTCAACCTCCTGAGGGACAGCAAGGTCATATTCGCGGCAGCGGTTCGTGAAGAAGCCACCTGGTCGGACCATCTTCCAGCCATCACGATGGAGACGGACCAAGGTGGTGAGGAAGGCCGCAGTGATGATATGAGGATCCCGTGGTGCTTTGCCTGGTTCTCTGAGCAGTTTGAGATATTTGGGATAGACCCCTTGATCCTGTTCGAGTTCCTCAGCCAGCATTTCTGCAATACGACGAGGTTCACAATACGTATACGTCTTTATGTAATTATAAATATCTAATACGTTACGTATAGGGGCGTCTCCCTGTTCGTGCTCTTGGGGTAGACACGAGCTCGAAGAGGCTTTTCCGAGTCTCCCAGAAGATGGAGAAGCAGGAGACGGTGTTGCTGCAAGGTTTGTAGTCACGTCTCCCTGGTGGAGAGGTTTTGGGAGACGTGATATCAATTGTTTCATATCGAGTCTACCAGATGAGATCGAGGAAGGAGACGTGGCTGTTGGAAGCAAAGAAGAGGCGTCGCCCTGTTGTGCCTTGTGAGGAAGACTCGCTGCTCGATGTTCCTGGTTACGCCTCTCTGAATCTGACCGAGCATGCTGTCGCAATGTAGTTGTCTGGGATATGCCGTCTCCCAATGTGCTGGGAAATGGAGGACGCGCGAAAGGTTTGCGTGGAGAAGGCGTCGTTTCACATCTTCTCATGAGAGAGGATTGAGTAGACGCGTTGAGCAACGCATCGGTATTTGTCTCTGGCAGCGAACGGTGAGGGATCAGGGATTTTGTGAGAAGGGTATTGGTCAATGCCAGGGCCTCGGTCAGGCGCACGCGAGAACGTCGCCTGGATGTGTTTGGCTGTGGTTGGAGAAAGGATTGGAGGAGGCGGAGTTGTTGCGTCCACTCCAGAGCAATCAATCCGTAGACGTAGCAGCGCTCTTTGACTTCTTGAGCCAGGGCACGCAATTTGGGACGACTGGTGGTAATAAGCGTATCGAGATTGGCTTCAAGGGTCGCAGGCGGCTCATAGGGACCCGTAGAGAGGCGGAAAATCAGGTGCCCTTTCGTTTTTTGCTTGGTGAGGACTCCTAACGCGGTATAGAGCGCCACATATTTGTGGGTTGTGTCGTTGCTGAAGCCTAACTCCTGCCCAAGAGTCGCAATACTTTGGGTACAAAGCGAGAGTGTATTGATTCTCCTGGCGGATGTTGTATGCGCGTTGGTTGCTCGCTCGTGAAAATGTTGCAAGAAGTCCAATCCTTGCGTTGAGGGTGGGAAGACATGAGCAACAAGAGTAAACAAAGACCGGTTAACCTGTTGTGTGGTTGAAATAGTATATGGGGAAAGAACCTCTTGAGGATCTTTGAGACGAGAAGACATTGAGATGCTCCTTTGGGAATGATAGATTGAAAAGTATCTACAAGCCGGAGAAGCAAGCGACCTTTACCAAAAAGCATACGCTAAAGTGCATGATAATGCTAGCCACAAGGTGTCACACTTTGTGTATCATTTTCGTTTTGTTACATTTGTATGCTCTGGTGGAGCGCTCCCAGAACACAGGACCACTAGAAAGTGTGACATCGCAAGAGGGCAGGACGTGAGAGATTCAGGGAAGGGATGAAGGGGCGTGAGAGGGAAATGGAAAGGATCAGCCTGGAGTCACTCTATGGAAGTCAAAAAGCAAGCCGTGGACCTGATTGTCAAGGAAGGCTATGGGACCACGGAGGTCAGTTGGTATACTGGGCTTCCTCGTGCGACCTTATATCGCTGGCTCTACTGCTATGAACACTGGGGAGAGCAATGGTAATGCCATCCGCATTCCTCAACATCTAGAGCGTATGGATTGCCTTCCCGAACGTAAACTACCAACAAGGCCAAGATGTCTCGTGACGAAAGTCCTCATGAGACTCTCGGCTTCAAATTGAAGCAACAACTGGCCGCTTCTGAACAATTGTGTGGGCAACAAACCCAGCACATCACTGAGATCGAGGAGGAGGTGAGCGCCTTAAAAAGAGCCATGCTCCGCAGGAGCACCAGCGCGAATGAACAAGGACAGCAAGTATGTCCTTGTCCAGAGGGAATGCAGTGGCTATCTTTTCGCACTCGTAGCTCAGCACTTTGCCTTTTGAATTTTTAGCCATGTACGAGCATAAGGAGAATGAGCCATTCTGGGAGAGTGTTCTTATTGAATATCGCTCATTTGGCTCGTCATATGCCAAATTCTCATTTTTGCATATATTTTTCTCATGGGCCAAAATACTTGGAATATGAAAAAAGTTTCCCCTTTGTTGAGTAAAGGGGAAGGCTTTTGAGATATTGATCATCTACAAGGTTTTAGGGCAAGCTTACATCCAGTTCGCTAAGCGTGCGATGACTTGCTGACGTTTTATCAAAAAGATGCTCTCGAAAAGAGGGGGACTCACAGTACGTCCAGAAATGGCGACACGCAAAGCGAGCAATGCATCTTTGGGCTTGAGTGCCATGTCATCAATTGTTGCACGAATAGCTTTTTCAATAGGAGAGGTATCCCACTCAACTTTTTTCAAGGCTTCTGTCACATTATGGATAAATGGCTTGGTTTCTGATGATAAGAACTTATTTACTGCTTTCTCATCATTTTCAATCTCATCCGTAAAGAAGAAATCGATGTAGGGAGGAACTTCATCTAAGAGGCGTACCCGCTCTTGTACTAATGCCGCAATATTCACAAACCATGCCCAATTATCGCGAAGAAACTTCTCTGATGCTAGCCCAGCTTCTACGACAAACGGAAGACTCAGTTCTGCAAATACCTCACGCGTTTTCCCACGGAGGTATATCCCATTCATCCACTGAAGTTTTTCTTCATCAAAGATTGCAGCAGACCGACTGACATCAGTGATATGAAAATCTCGGATAATTTCTTCCTTCGTCAGGAACTCTTTCCCCTCTTCTTTGGGAGTCCAGCCCAGCAGAGCAAGATAATTGAAGAGCGTCTCACTAAGAATTCCTCGCTCACGAAAAGAACGAACCGACATTTCTCCCTTCCGTTTCGAAATCTTGCCTCGCCCTGCATTGAGTAAATGAGAACAGTGTGCAAATCGAGGTGGTTCTGCTTCAAGCGCACGGTAGATGAGCACTTGAATGGGCGTATTTGATATATGTCCCTCGCCACGAACCACATCGGTTATGTGCATGGTCAAATCATCAACTACCACAGCGAAATTGTAGAGGGGGACGCCACTGGCCCGCATAATCACGGGATCGCTTATGGTATTCGTGTGAAATTCAATCCGTCCACGAAGAAGATCATCGTAGGCAACCAATTGATTGTCAGGAATAAACAGACGCCACACGGGTCGACGACCCTCTGTCTCCTTTTTTGCTTGCTCCTCTTGAGTCAATGCGAGGCAGCGACGAGAATACTTATACGCAACTTTTTGACGATCTGCTTCTTTACGTTCTTCGGCAAGCTCTTCTGGTGTGCAATAACAAGGATAAACAGCTTCTTGTTCTTTGAGCATCTCAAAATGTTCCTGATACAGACTCATGCGTGCTGTTTGGTAGTAGGGAGCAAATGGGCCACCAATGTCTGGACCTTCATCCCAGTCTAATCCTAACCATTGCATTTCGCTGATGATGACCTCTTCCCATTCACGCTTTGAACGCTCTTGATCAGTGTCTTCGAAACGAAGCACGAATGTAGCGCCCTGGCTTCGACATTCAAGCCAATTAAAAAGCATGGTATGGGCATTGCCAACATGAATGGGACCTGTAGGGCTAGGAGCAAAACGCAAACGCTTATTCTGGGTTGGTTTCATTGTGTCCTCTCAATTACACGTTAGATATCTTGTCACTTGTTTGTAGCTAATTTGAAGCGATTGTACAAGTTAGGTGAGAGAAATGTCAATGGCATGCAACACCTCATACTTCATGTTTTGAGAAATTGGTTATGGCGGCTAATCCTATCTACATCATGGGAGCAGTCCAGGGGAGCATATTATCCTTCCCCCTCTCATGCCCCTTCATCCCTTTACTTGATCTCTCGCGCCCAATGTCGTTTTGTTTTCTGGTCCTGTTTTCAGAAAGCAGTCCAAGGTTTTGGAAGATGTACGATGTATTCGGTTTCGCAAAGTGAAGGACGAAAATGTCCTATAGACATCACATGTTCTCTACCAGACAGATATGTGGAGTCAATAGGACATTTCTGTTCTGGACTTCTCTTGTGTTCTTTGACATACTCTTTGCTAACAGAAGAAGCTGCATGCTGGTATATGTCCTCTTGATGCAGCGTATCTCGTCTACATATGTGGATTTTGCTTCTGTCTGTTTGTTTGGTCTTATGAGATGTCTTGTTCTCTCAGGGGAAAGGAGTAGGTCAGTTGATACCCCTCGCTCTCCAGGGTGAGAAATTGAACAGCAAGAGGGCTATCCTTGGCATCGAAGATGCGTCGTTGGAGCTTGAGAAGAGGTGAGGGATCATCGGGCGAGCGCTCAAAAAGAATGCGCTCGATGCTCTGCGCCTGTCTGACCTGGACGCTTTCGGTGCAGGAGGTGGGGTGTTTTCCGAGTTGAGCGATAAGTTGATAGACGTTTGCCTCGGGACGCTCTATTTCAGGAAGAACATCAGCAAACCAGAAGGGAAGGTAGGTATCGCTAATTGAAATTACGGTCTTATCAGGACGCCTTTTGCGCTCACGGTAGAGGATAACTTTCTCGCCTACGTTGAGAGCAAGCAGGTCAGCAATCTCCTGATCCGCGTATTGAATCTTGAGCAGAAGAATCTCTTTGTCTGTTGTGTGTTCGCTTGCAGGCCTATCGGAATGTAAGGCGCTCTGGCGTGGTAATGAGATCTGATACGTTTGCGAGAGGTCTGCTACGCGATACTCATTGAGAGAGGCATTATTGGGCCAGGTGCGTTCACGTACGGGGAGAATCTTCACCAATCCCTCGTTCGCGAGTCGCATCAGAAGCATCTGCGTTGTGGTGTTATTGATACGATATGTCTCTTCAATCTGTTTGGGTACGAGAAGTTGCTGTGCTTGATAGGTGCCTGACAAAATATGTTTGCGAATCTCAAGATAGGCTTGGGTGGTTTTGCTTCCCATGCGCAATTCAGGCGGAGGTGTCTGAATGAGTTCTTCGAGCGTTGATTCGTGCATTCTTTGTCTATCCTCCGTCTTCTTAAACGCCTTTTCTCGTTAATATAACGCTACCACCCAGGACCTGCATTCATGTGAGTCCTCTCCGCCTCAGAGGGAGTGCGGAGGCATTATACCATAAGCACCTCTGATTGCCTATATCAGGAGGATATGAGACTTGACAAGCTTTGTAGTCAAATGGTATGCTCGTTACAACAACTGATAATAATTATCAGTTGTGAATCTGATAAATGTAGTCAAAATAGTAGGAGGAGTTATGCAGACAGATATCGTTCATCCTGAATCCTTTTTGGCGTACATTGGGCGTGAGGATGCACTTGTGACATCTGAGGGGAAAGAACTCCCTCGAAGTATTCCATTTACTCATTGGGATGAGTTGGCGGGGAAAAACATGACGACAACAGCTATCCTCGCTTCAGTGGACAATGGCAACGATGCGTTTAAGGGCGCGATGTTGCATGCAACGCAACCAGTGATGAGCACGCGACGTATTGTGACTGCCTATGCCCCAGCCAGAATTTTGCGGGCAGGTGAGGGGATGACAACTTGGCAGGTTAACAACTCAGAGCCTTTCTGGATTGGAGAGGAAGCGTTGTTGTCTGGAAAGGCCGAAAGTCTTCCTATAGGCATGACAGATGAACGGGTGTCAGATGAGCGTTATCGCCATTATCTCTTTACCTGTTTGGTTGAACTCCTACGAGAGGCAGGCTATGAAAAAGCGATGCAGGAATGGCAGGGAGAGTACGATCTCTATGTCAGTTTTGGTGTTCCCAATGAGGAAGTGACAAGAAATGGTCTGAATGAGACGACAAACCGCGCCCTTCAGCACATCTTCCACACGCCTTTTCGTGTTTGTCGCACGGATGAGCAAGGACACTCAACGATCTGGCACCTCCATCTGGTAGAGTTAAACCCTTATCCACAGACCTTCGGCTCGTTTCTGACGTGGTACTACGCGATTAATGGCACAGCTATTGAGACAGATATTGTCAAACATGTCACGCTCGATATAGGAGGCGGCCAATTCCATACCTGTACTGTCAATATTGATTACCAGCCCAATGGAAAGGCAAAGTTGCGCATGGAGGCAGCCCTTCTTGACGAGGGGACAATTGCGATTGCGAGAGCCGTGCGAGAGAGCTTGCGTGCCAGATATTCTGGAGTACGTCTCTCTGATGTCGAAGCACAGCAGGTCCTCCTTAGCCAGCAGGTCACTATTGGTGGAAGACGGACCAGGATTGAGCCCATTATCGATGATATTGTTCGAACTCGTTCAAGTAAGCTCTTAACGCATATGCGTCACCTCTTGCAAGAAGATCAAACCTTTTTGATGTTTACAGGGGGTGGATCGATTCTTCTTCAGAGGAGCCTCTACGAACTGGTAAGCGCAAAGCGTACAGATCAAAGCTTCTTCTTTGTGCCAAAGAGAATGGCTTCTGTCCTCAATGCTATTGGAGGCTATGTACTGGCTCAAGCGACAGCGCAGCGACGCATGCAGAGAGCTACTGCTGTGGAAGCGCAAAGGTGAGGGGCATGAGCAATCCAATCTCTTTGCGCAATATTCCTCCTCATGCCCTTGAACTTGCACAGCAGCTATGTGATCATACAGGCCTCTCCATTGCTGATGTGCTGCGGCAAGCCATTGTGAGTGGACTGCTTGTTGAGGCCACGAAATTTGCTCCATGTGAGGATGGCACTCTGGGAGGAGTTGAGCCAGCTCGCCTCGCCAAGGCCTTGCGGCGACACCTCAGTTCGGCTATTGATGTCTTGCTGGAGTATGATGAGCATCCCTATCAGCAGGATCAGAGAAAGGAGAAATCCGCGCAAATACTTCAGGTCCCTTTGCAGGATAAACCAGCAGAGGCGACTTCAGAAACAAAACCTCGTCAGGAAGCGATTTTTGACGAAACAATTGGGGAGGATTTAGATATGTTAGGGATGGGATTTGGTCTTTCAGGAGGATAAAGTGAACCAATATGTTTAGAGAAACCCATCACAAGTGTTGAGAAGTCGACACATATTGTTCTGGACAGTCTGTGAGGTATTTTGAGATACTTTCCTCAAAGCAAGATGGTGCGATAAACAGTTTCTTGTAAGAACGTCCCGCAACAAAGCAAGATGGAGGAAAGAAACAGATGCCTCGTCCACGTAAACCTCAGCCGAATGACGCTCATCCGATATTGAACCTAGAAAAATTGCTGGATATACATGGCGTGATGGAGTACTTGAGTGTGAGTCGCCAAACGGTGTATATGTTGATAGATCAGGAGGGGTTACCAGTAGTGAGGGTTGGGGCGCAATTACGCTTTATTCCATCAAGTGTCCAGAGGTGGCTTCTGAGTCGACAAGGAACTGCCTAACGCGAGATATTTACTCGCTAGAAGAGGTGCTATAATGGCGAAGATGACGAAACGCCGGGATTATGGAGAAGGTTCCGTCTATAGGCGAAGTGATGGCAGATATGCCGCAACTGTTCGTATAAACGGTAAACGTATTACTCGCTATGCGAAGGACGAAAAGGCTGCGAATGCTCTGCGAAAGCAGCTTTTAAAAGAAGCTGAACAAGGCCTAAATCTACAAGCTCCTAAATATACGGTAAAGGAGTATTTGGAGTATTGGCTTGAGGTACATCGCCCGACTATTCGAGCCACAACCTATGTATCTTATTCCTTTCGTATTCTTCAGTTAGGAGAGGTGTTTGGGCGCACCAAGTTGCGTGATTTAAAAGCTGATAAGATTCAGTTAAGTTACGGTAAGATGTTAGAAGCGGGAGTAGCGGCATCGACGATACGTTTAAATCACCGAATTTTAAAGAAAGCATTGAGAGATGCAGTATCTTGGGGCTATCTTATCGCCAATCCAGCCCTTGGGGTTACACCTCCAAAGGAGGGGAAACGTGAGTATCCAATTCTGACTCTGGACGAGTCCGCAAAGTTGTTAGCTGTCGCGGAAGGGCATTATATACGTCCTTTGTTAGCTCTTACGCTAGCAACGGGTATGCGAAAAGGCGAGATACTTGGTTTAAGATGGAGTGCTATCGACTTTGAGGCACAAACCCTTTATGTGAATGTGAGTGCATCGTATATCAAAGTCAATGGTATCGGTCTTGTTGTGGAGAATGAACCTAAGACCGCAAGTGGAAGACGTACTATAAGCCTTCCTGACTTTGTCATTGAGGAATTGCGTAGACACAAAATACAACAAGCAGAAGTGCGCAAGAAAGCTGGCTTATCTTGGGTAGACAAGGGTCTTGTCTTTACCAATGTTAATGGAAATTATATTAGCGCCTCGACAGTAAAGGATTGTCTTAGTCACTTCTTGGAGAAGGCTGGATTACCGCGTATGCGTTTTCATGATCTCCGCCATTCTCTTGCTTCTATTTTGCTGGCGATTAATGTTCATCCCAAAGTTGTCCAAGAGATTCTTGGCCATAGTAGCGTTGCTATTACGATGAATATCTATAGCCATTTGCTTCCTTCGATGCATACAGCAGCCATTCAAGATCTAGATAGGCAATTTAAACAGGCTCAGGGTGATTAGGAAGTTTGGAGAGTGACACGAAATCCAAAAGCGTGTTTTTGATAATTGACAGTCAATTTAGCTGTCAATAAGGTACTTTAAAAAAATTTGCAAACGGCTTAAAATGGCTTGAGAAGGGTAATGAGCAAAAACAAAAGGAGAATATGAATATGTTACATAAAGTAGAGCACGGGAGCATCTTCCCGCGTGAAGACGGGAAAATCATCGACGAGCATTTTGGTGCTTTACACAGCAAGCATGATGGGTTTAGCCTGGCGCATATGTTGGCGCCCGCAGCCTGGCGCGAGCCAGCCCAGGTAGCGGACTTCGACGAAGTCGTCATTGTCGTGCGCGGTGTGCTTGCAGTAGAGGCCGAGGGAGAGCACCTGGAGGTCGCGCCCGGCGAGACCTGCCTGGTCGAGCGTGGCACGCGTGTTACCTATAGCAATGCCAGCCAGGGCGAGGAGTGCGAATACTGGTCGCTTTGCATGCCAGCCTTCCGCCCCGAGCGTACGAAAATAGATGTGCTCTAGCAGAGAGAAGAGGCACTTTCTACAGTTTAAAGTGCCTCGCTTTACCGGTTGACCACAACGATCTGGAAAGATCGAAGCGGAATATGTTTGCCTTTCACATCAACCACGTGCGGCAACAATGATTTGTTGATAATGAGCACGCTGCTTTTGGATGCGAGCGCGACAATATCTTGTGATGTCGAGCTTGTCTTATAGAGAGGGGTTCCAGCGGGGAAATGCTCCTTGATGGCTTTGGCGCTCCCATACCAGGGGCCTGGTGTTGCTGGGTTAGTGTACCACAGATCGTCATAGCCCCATGCTAGCGCGACACTTACTCCAGAATTAATAAACTGGAGCAAGGTATAGGTTTTGAGGGCGTTATTATAGTCTGGATTGTTCTCTGTTGCGAAAGGGATTGCATACCATTCGGCCCACCAGATAGGGAGGGTCGTCGCCCCAGGATATGTATGGGGATCAAGCGAGCGAATCCACTGTACGACGTCAGCGAATTTCTCTGTAGCGGTAAAGGGGTCGGTAAGGTTGGTCTGATCTTTATTAACATTGCCACCATCAATGGTAAGGAAATCACCTCCAAGCTTCTCAGCGAGCCACGTTGCGACGACATTGAGGCTTCTCCGGTCAAGTGCCCCATACTGATCTTTGACGTTGGAACGATCAGGGGCGTTGGTTGAGGCCCAGCTATCCATCACCACATAGGGACCACCAACCTTTACCTGTGGAGGGTCTATGCCCTGTCCCTGAGCAACTTGCTTCAAGGTTGTGTAGACCTGGTTATACATGTAGGTATAGCCATGGCGCGCGTTATCCCCTGTGGGATCTCCCTGTGACTTCCCGCCATCCCAATTATTGGTTATTGGATTGTAATAGCCTTTAAGCTCATTCCAGACCTGAAAATAGCGTACATTGTAGGGGGCGCCATATAACGTTCCGCGATTCTTTGCACAAGGTGTAACCAATCAGACATATGATTATCTAAGATGCGTGCATCGTAAGTAATATCGGCAAAGTCATCGTCTCTGGTGAGACGCGTCGTTGAGCCATCTGCATTCAGGCGACCTTTCATCCACCAAGGCGCCTCACACAGGGTAAGCACAGGCGTCGTCCCGGTATCAAGTGCGATTTGCAGCTTCTTATCCAGTGTGGTCCAGTTTGTGGGTTCTGGCTGCGCTGGATCTGGCCAGGGATCATCCGCTCCCCAGCCCATGATATGGATGTTCGTGAAAGAGCTGCTTTGCGCTAATAAGTGCTTGATCTGTGAAGCCTGCTCAGAGGATTGTGGATAAATAAGATTTGTGTCGACATCGCTCATGCCTAGAGTAAAGGCGCTAGTTTGCTGAGATGTTGTTGCGATATGCAGAGTCGTATCGGGTGGCATATCCGGTGTAGGAGCTAGAGAGGAGAAAGCCATCTGTTCATCAGAGGTAAAGAGGAGCAGAAAACTGCTTAAAGCTGCAAGCGCAACCCCCAAAACTTGCCTACGGTTATACTGCTTTTCCCTACTCATCTCGTGTTAACCTTCTAGAAAACTAAGTTTTCTGGCAACGCTTTCCTTCCAAGTTGTATTATAATGTTTTTCTGCATAAAAAACACACTGGCGTGTTCCTACCTTCTTTGCTTTAAAAGCTTATTTTAAAACTTGCTAAAAGCATAAGTAAAAAGTAGTTAAACAGAATTCACTGCAATCAAATGTTGTCTTGCTCTGAGACCTCTCGCTTTAAGGCTTCTTTAGTGAGACGCTTCTTCCTCAAAACATTTTTTGTAGTAGGCTCCTGAACGATAGCTTTGTGAGGATTGGTGTGTGGAATTATTGTTCTGGCAGAAAGAGTTTTTTCTTTTTTCTGTGGTTCCTTGGAAGGTTCTGGTTTTGCTGCAATAATGACTGGCTCTTTCTCCTCCTGCTCCTCTTGTCCTTTCTCTGAAGTTGGAGAATTGGCTGATGTTTGTTCAGATATCAGATCAGGCTCAGGCACCTGTACTGATGGGATATTGACAGTTTCTTTCTCTTCAATGACTGGCTCTTCTCCAGCTTGCTCTTCATTAGTAGAAGAGGGCGAAGCCACTGGGATATTGACAGTTTCTTTCTCCTCAATGACTTGCTCTTTGCTAGCAGGAGTGGGTGGAGCATCTGGGATAGGAGCAATGTCTTGTTCTTCAATGATGTCTTTTTCTTGGGTGGCGTTAGTGCTTAGTTGCTGTGTTTCTTGTTCCTCTAAAGGTTGTTTATCAGTGATTGGCCTCGTTTGAGGCGCGGGTGAATAAGAAATACTAATACTGGGAACATGTACAGTTGCCTTCTCTTCAATGGCCTCTATGCTGCTTTGTGACTCGTCAGTTATATCTGGTAAGTCATTTGCATTTATATGTTCAAGTGCATTTATATATGTTGTATCATGATCAGCAATATCTTCTTGAGCAGGTGTGTTGCGTATGGCTGAGGGCATTTGTACGGTATCTGTCTCGGTTACATCTCTGGTTTGATTTGTGCCAGATGTAAGTTTATAGCTGGGCAAATAGGCTGTCTGCAGATCTTCAATACTTACCGCTTTGTCTGTATCACCTGCGAGCGATATTTTTGGTAGGGCCATCGTCTCGCTATCAGTTATATCTTCTGGCATTTTGAAAATGGACAACACGCTCAGGCGTTGCGCCACCACGGGATGTAGGATTACGAGTTGTCCTGCTGCTCCCATAAGACTAATAACTAACAAGGTAATGAGAATGCCGGAAAGCGACCAGTGGCCTGTGTATAAAAATATGCCTCCCACTATGGCATCAATGGCAAAGCTCAAAGAAAAAGCCATGATCCATTCCGTGACAACATCATTGAGGCGAAGGAAACGTACCAGCGCCATGCCAGGGCAAATAAAGAGAAAACTCATGACAGTGACTGCTCTAATTTGAGCGTCGGGGATCACATATGTGACGATACAAGCCGCAAGGGCAGAAAGAATAATTATGGCAGGCCACAGCCAGGGTAAACGCATTTTCATAGTTTCCCTCCAGCGGCACTGGCAAGCTGGAATATTTGCACATCCTGACTACGATATACCAGATTAAAGTCACCTGATGAGGCCACGGCGTTCTCAAATTTATCAAGTGCGCCAGGAGGGAAACCCGACATGGAGTTAAACCAAGCTTTCTGACTGCGTGTGAAGATAAAGTAGATTTGTTGGTTTCGTTGCCCCTTCTGGTTTTGCATATATTGGACAACGTAAGCAACATTTAAGTTGTATACTGCATCACCTAGTTTATCGGTGCTATCGAGAGAGGTGAGTGGATATTTTTCAAAATCTTTAATCTGCCATGGTGTTCCGTCCCAACCAGCAACTAAGAGCGAACCGGGTTGAGCTATACTATAGAGCTTGTAGACACCATTTATCTCATCGTATGTCTTGTAATCCATATTCTCATTGCCATAGCGGGTGTAGAGGAAACTGCTTAGCAAGATGATATTTATGCCCGCGATTGCTATGCCCCGCCAGGGGAACTTTATAGTAGCCAGGAGTGCTGTGAGCCGTGATACAAGTGGTGATAGGAATGCCAGGAATGTTGGAAGCGTTGGTAGCTCATAAAATATTGAAGCCGCAAGAAAGACCATAGGTGGCAATGCAAAGAGATAGCAGCGTAACAGCATTTCTCCACCATAGGGTTGGATCATGAATAATGGAAATGGGGCCAGGGCTAGAATGATGATCGAGGCATCTTTATGGCCCTTAAGAAGACGGAAAATCGCCCCTATACCAGCTAATCCCCAGACAAAAGCCGTCATGATGAGACGTAGGCGTGCAATAAAGGTGTGTTGAGGACTTCCTCCCACACGATTTGAGACATTGGAGGAGACGGAAGAGAAAATATCGACAATTCCTCCGAAAACCTGGCTCATATGTCCAGATAGAAATGACTGGGTCATAAGAATGAGCCAAGCCCCTATCATGATTACCATTGCGATAGGTAGCCACCAGATTTTGGGTGTACAGCGACGAAAGACGATAAGGCCGGTAACGCTTGCCACGATGAAAAAAGGCGTCAATTGATGTCCATAGACAGAGAAGGCAAAAATAGTGAGCATGCTGATGAGTAGCGCAATGCTTTTGGCTCGTGAAATAGCAGGAGTATTTAATGAGTCGGGCGCTGTGAGCCAGGTATAGACTTGGGGCAAGAAACGTATACGACTTAAACGAGAACCGAGGGGACGAATGGGCGTACCAGGTGGCGCTTTAAACCATTTTAAGATGATGGCTAGAATAACGATGTAGGAGAAGAAGAAGAAGCCCTGTGGTGAGAAATAATCCTGGCCGATCCAGTTGGTGATGCAAAAGAACCATAAAGCCAGGTAAATCAAACGTTTATTGCTCGTAAATGTGCTAAAGAGCATGTATAGAGCACCAAGATAGAGCACGTTATAAAAAACAGGCGCCCAGCTAGCGTAACCCAGGATATCGGGGTAGCCAGAGATTCGTGTTACGAAAGCACTTAAAATAAAGAAACCAGGCCAGCTAAAATAAGCATCCAGGCCGGGATCAACCGACCCGGTACGCATAATATACTCTGTGTATCCTGCGTGACGGTACACAATTGCAAAGCGTGGTGCCTCCTCTACAAGGATGCAGAGAGCATACAGCATAAAGATCAAAAGCGCAAAATGCAATAGCACAATGGGCGTACGCAGGCGTGGCTGTTGTAGTGTTAGACAGAAGCTCACCATCATGATCAGCAATGCGATGATCAAGGTGGGTGGCATGATAGAAACCAACCCCAGGTCATTCATCCGTGGTATATTTATCGCTACATTACCTAGTGAGCTATACCAGAGGACAAAAGCGCCTAGTGGTAGCAGCAGGCAGACGATATCTATGAGAAGCGGTATTTTTAGACCGCTCTGAGCTTGTGATATGGTAATTCCTTTATTCATTGTTCTTAATATTCATCATTTCTATTCCGGCTAAAGGCCTGGTTCGCAATGTGCTCTTGCTCGACCTGATTTGGCCCTTCATCATTACTAGAGGGCGTCCTTATAATTTTCAGGGCTCGCATTCCCATAGTTATTGGTTCCAACTTTGGCCGTTTGATGGACCTGGCTAAAGGCGCGGGGGTATCTGGAACGACATATCGTCTGGGTGTAACAGGTGGCCGCTGTTTCTCTATCTTTGGTAGCCGTATAGTGTGCTGCTCTTCGATCTGGATTCTATTCATTTTTATGGTCGGCGCATCAATGAATGTCAGTGTTTTGATGGTGTCAGTAGGCGAATCCAGTCCCATGATAGTGGCTAGCTGTTGCGTTGGCGTATCAATGAAGTTCCCCAGCGAATCGGTAATGGTTTGTGGGCGTATGGCTCGTAGGATCATGGTATCGGCGTCTACAACGCTACTGATGGTATTGGCGACCGTATCAGTCCCGCGAATCGTTTTGAAGACGAGGGGAGCCATAAAGGTGGCCTCAACGCTTAGAGCCGCAACCCACCCCAGGCTCAGGCCGGTCAAGCCTCCTAAACGTGCGCCTAGCGTTATCAATAACCCAAGGTTCAGGCCAGACAACTCCCTCAAATGTGTGACTAGCGCTACCATCCACTCATGGCTCAAGCCAGACCCTCCTCCCAAACCTGCGCCTAATGTTGCTAGAACCAGTTCGAGAATGCTTCCTAGTATAATGGGCAGCATCGAGTTGGTGATCTCGTCTTTGATGCGGCGAATAGCGATATGATGGTTTTTAATGATAAGCGGAAAAGCGGCCAGTGCCAGGATGCGCAGAGGCCATGCAGCGTTTGCTGCGTAACTGTGACCAAAAAAACTGAGAACCAGGTTCGCTGCGAGCACCAGGATGCCACTGGTGACGACACCTGTGAGAGCTGAGATGCCTACCGTCAGGCGTGTCTTCTGTGAAAGCGTAGTTGTCTGGGCCGCGTTCGTTGCATGCAGCACAGTGGTAAGTGAGGCCGCGATAGAAAACACAAAATTGGCGAGCATGGATGAGACATAGAACCAGGCATTCATTGCTGGCGAGAGCAGTACAGTAACGAGTACAGGCAAGACCTGGGTTGGTGCCTGAAGTATCAGGTTTAAGATATGGTGCTGGATTGCTGCTCCTCCTAGCTTGCGCAGCACATACCAACGAGGCAAAAGGCTACCTAGCCTGGTACGATTTTTCCATATAGCCAGGAATATCAGCGGTATGAGCGAGAAGATGTTGCCTAGCGTCCAGGTTGCATAGATAGACATACCAATTTTATCGTTGAGCCAAATAGCAAGGAGATAGAGGGCGATAAGTTTGACAATTGAGAAGATGGTATTGCGCCAGAACTGTAATCCTCCCTGGAGAAGCCCGATCACTGCCTGGTCAATGACTATGGTAATCACGGTGATGCTAATACTAGCACCGAAGAGCACAATATTTTGTATGTCTGCACCTATGGGTCGAAGTGCGGGAGAAATAAAAGGTGCGAGCAGAGCAAAGGTGGTTCCAGCTACAAAGCCAACGCCTCCTACCAGCAGAAGAGCTGTACTGATGAGTGGTCCCTCATTGCCCTTATTACGGGGAATTTCGGTGATGAGCAGAGTTCCCAAACCCATCATACAGAATGAGGAGATCAGCATCATGGTTGAGGTTGCCGCCGAGGCGAGGCCCACGGCTTCTGGCCTAAACAAGCGAGCTGCTACCCACCAGTAGGCAAAGCCTAGCAATGATGTAACAACCATCGTGCCAATCAGTGAACCGGTATTAAATAATATGGCTTTATTTTTTTTGACCCATTGAAAGATAGGCGTTATCACCAACGAAACTCCCGCAACGACTTATTCTTCGGCGAAATTTAACACCACTGTTGTGGTGAGCATTCTCGCGCCCAGATTTCTTCTATAGGCGGCTATTCTGGCTCTGAATCACTTTTGTAAATCCATATATAAGCATAAACCAGGGGTGGGGGATATTGCATACATAGTAAGTACTATAGTACAGGGGTAGGATCTCCTTCTTGCCTGTCGTGTACAGCTGGTATTTGCTTACTTTGCTCCTATTCATTTTTGCGTGAAAAAAGTCTTCCTATTATATATCCTCCTGCCGTCACTCCTAGTCCAGTAATGATGGCTATTGCTTTTAGAAGGCTACCTGGATTATGTTGTGTAAACACAGACTTTATATTACGTGTTACACCCTGGGGTAACGTATGAAATGTATAGGTGTTCTCGGACGAGAGCGCATCTTTTGTTCCCACGTAGCGTGTTATAAATGCTTTTGAAATGCCCTCTGCGTAGCAGCGCGACCAGAAATAGCTCCACTGTGCGCGTTGACCCGGAACACGATGTTGAACCCTGGCCTGGGGCTGGTAAAAGAATTGACGCGCAGGCCAGTGCTGGCTTGCACGAATACATAGCTCAGTCTCTTCGCAGCCAATTGGGCGTGTGCCTATACGTCCAATGCCACTACGGAAACCTCCAACGCTTTCAAATATTTCACGACGCAGGCACATGCTTGCTCCGATTGGGTTACGAATTGGCGCGTTGTTTTGAGGCATACCTAGATAGGTGCAACCCACAACCCAGTAAAATTCCTCTGGTAACCAGGAGGGGTTATGGTCTATCCACAGCGGAACGACAGATCCGCCAACGCCCAGAATATGTGGGTCTTGCAAGACCTGTTGGAAGAGCATCAACCAGTTGGCGTCTGCTAGAGCATCATCATCTAGAAAAGCGATAAATTGACCTTGAGCAATGGCAACTCCGCTGTTGCGTGCTCCAGATAATCCACGTTCTTCTTGATTTTGGATGACAGCAATTCCTGTCAAATCTGTTTGTGCTTTGTTAAACAATTGCGGATTGTGATCGATCACAACTATGATTTCTCGGGCTGGTAAGGTTTGTTGCTGTACAGAAGATACAGCAGCTGCCAGGTCGTCCCAGCGTCTCTCTGTATAGGCGCAAATAATAACACTAATATCTGATGTCTCTGCTTGGATAGTGTCTTGGATCATGATGCTATGCCTTCTTCCAGGTTTTGGCTGTTATCCTACGACTCTGCCAGTAGGCCAGGGGTCCAAAAAGCATACCTTTTAATTCAAGTTGTTTCAACTCTTTCGGATAACTGCTTTGTTGCAAACGATTTCTTGCTGAGCGATTGAAAAAGGCGAAGAAAAAACTGGAAACTAGTTGAGGCAAGAGATCAAAAAGAAGGAGTGGATGATCCCAGACGCATTTGGTCAGGTGAGCCGTAAACCCTACGCTATAATTATAAAGCTGCCTGCGCAAGCCAGAATAATCACGGCGGTGCAGGTGGTAGAGCAAGGCACGAGGTTCATAAACCAGGCGATAGCCATGCATCATTACTTCGAAAAAAACTGATATATCCTGTCCATTTTTGGATGGACCGAGTCCACCTAGAGCGGGATCGAACCCGTCAATGCTCTTGAGGAAGGAGGCGGTAAAGGCCATACTGGCTCCTGTGCCGAAGCGACCGGCCATATAGGGATGTAAGGGCATGCGTGGATGATGCTCCTTCATGTCGAAGAGGCGGCGTTGGAAGCCTTTGGTGAAGCCAGCATACTGTTCAAACCAGAACTGTGCGGGCTGCTCCAGTTCAAGGGGAAGGACCAGGCCGGTGACGCAAGCCACCTTCTCTGCCTGGCGAAAACCGCGTACCAGCTCGACAAGCCAGTAGGGATCAAGCACCACATCGTCATCGGTAAAAGCCAGGATTTCGCCCTGAGCTGCTGCAATGCCACAATTACGCGCCCAGCTAGCGCCAGGACGCTCTTCGCGCAGATAGCGCACCTGAGAATGTGTGCCATAGGTTTGAGTGAGAAACTGTTCTGTCGCATTTGTACTTGGAGAGTTATCAACAATAATAACCTCAAAGCGTGGATAGTGCTGAGCCAATACACCCTCCAGACAGGAGGCAAGGGTCTCGGGGCGATCATGGGTTGGGATAATCACGCTGACCAGAGGCAGATCGGGACTGGCCAGAAAGGCTTCGCGTTCGGCGAGACAGCGAGGAGGCGTAGTGGAGGCAAGCCCCTGAAGTGGTAGTTCACTTAGCTTTGGCAACCCATCTTGCTGGCAATGTTCATTGATCTCACTGCTCAGGGCATTCCAGAGCAGGGGAGCATAGGTAGCAGGAGCGAGCTCCTCTGTGGAGAGGGCAGTTCGGCAAGGCCCAGGGGCTGGGTGTGCAGGCGTACGACGGCCAGTACGCGCTGATAGCGACGTTGGGTCTTGGGATCAACGGCGGAGATGTTCGGGAGGGCTTGCTCTAGCTCGATCTCGACAATACGCATGGGCATGAGATCGGGAGCTTGCTCAAGAGAGGTGTTCTCGTGTTCTCTAGAGACATCTTTCTGACGTGTCAGCAACAACATATATTCTTACCCTTGTGTATCAGTGATAATGCATCCAATTTGTTTAAGATCAAATATAAGTTTTCACTAGAGCGCGTTTTTCCGCAGAACTTTACGTCCCACTCTCCGACTTTGTAGGTAGGCCAAAGGCCCAAAGAGCATGCCTTTTAATTCCGCTTGTTTTAATGCTTTGGGATAGTTATCCTGCCTCTTATGATTCTTTGCAGAGCGATTACTTAAAGCGAAAAAAAGACCATACGCTAGTTTTGGAAGCAGATCAAAGAGCAGGTGCGGGCGCTCCCAGACACACTTGGTCAGGTAAGCAGTAAGGCCCATGCCATAGTTATGAAGTTGTTTGTGCAAGCCAGAATAATCGCGACGATGGAGGTGGTAGAGCAAGGCACGAGGTTCATAAACCAGGCGATAGCCATGCATCATTACTTCGAAAAAGGCTGATATATCTAATCCCGCTTTTACCGGACCTATGCCACCCAGGGCGGGATCAAAGCCACCAATGCTCTTGAGGAAGGAAGCAGTAAAGGCCATGCTGGCCCCTGTGCCAAATTGACCAGCTGTGTAAGGGTGCAACCGCGTTTTTGGATGATGCTCCTTCATGTCGAAGAGGCGGCGTTGAAAGCCTTTGGTGAAGCCAGCATACTGTTCAAACCAGAACTGTGCGGGCTGCTCCAGTTCAAGGGGAAGGACCAGGCCGGTGACGCAAGCCACCTTCTCTGCCTGGCGAAAACCGCGTACCAGCTCGACAAGCCAGTAGGGATCAAGCACCACATCGTCATCGGTAAAAGCCAGGATTTCGCCCTGGGCTGCTGCAATGCCACAATTGGCGGCATTACCAATGCCAGGACGCTCTTCGCGTAGATAGCGCACCTGTGGATGGGTGCCTGAGATCTGTGTCAGGAGTCGTTGTGTTGCATCGGTACTGGGCTTATTGTCGACGACAAGGACTTCAAAGCGTGGATAGCGTTGAGCCAATACACCCTCCAGACAGGAGGCAAGGGTCTCGGGGCGATCATGGGTTGGGATAATCACGCTGACCAGAGGCAGATCGGGACTGGCCAGAAAGGCTTCGCGTTCGGCGAGACAGCGAGGAGGCGTGGTGGAGGCAAGTCCCTGAAGTGGTAGTTCACTTAGCTTTGGCAACCCATCTTGCTGGCAATGTTCATTGATCTCACTGCTCAGGGCATTCCAGAGCAGGGGAGCATAGGTAGCAGGAGCGAGCTCCTCTGTGGAGAGGGGCAGTTCGGCAAGGCCCAGGGGCTGGGTGTGCAGGCGCACGACGGCCAGTACGCGCTGATAGCGGCGTTGGGTCTTGGGATCAACGGCGGAGATGTTCGGGAGGGCTTGCTCCAGCTCGATCTCGACAATACGCATGGGCATGAGATCGGGAGCTTGCTCAAGAGAGGTGTTCTCGTGTTCTCTAGAGACATCTTTCTGACGTGTCAGCAACAACATATATTCTTACCCTTATCCATTAGTAGTGATTATCCACTTCCCAAGACCAGTTATGAATTTAAACGATAACGCGTTGCTTTTTATACAACACTCCTATCATTTTGATTAGCTAAAGTGAGTTTTGGGTAGGGCTTTACGTGCCACTCTTCGGCTTTGCAGATAAGCCAGAGGCCCAAAGAGCATACCTTTGAATTCAAGTTGTTTCAACTCTTTCGGATAACTACTTTGCTGCAAACGATTTTTTATCGAGCGATTGAAGAAGGCAAAAAGGAAACCGTAAATCAGTTGAGGCAGAAGACTAAGAAGGAGGTGCGGGCGCTCCCAGATGCATCTGGTCAAGTGAGACGTAAACCCTACGCTATAATTATAAAGCTGCCTGCGCAAGCCAGAATAATCACGGCGGTGCAGGTGGTAGAGCAAGGCACGAGGTTCATAAACCAGGCGATAGCCATGCATCATTACTTCGAAAAAGGCTGCAATGTCTAACCCTGCTTTTACCTTATCTATCCCACCCAGGGCGGGATCAAAGCCACCAATGCTCTTGAGGAAGGAGGCGGTAAAGGCCATGCTGGCTCCTGTGCCGAAGCGACCGGCCATATAGGGATGTAAGGGCATGCGTGGATGATGCTCCTTCATGTCGAAGAGGCGGCGTTGGAAGCCTTTGGTGAAGCCAGCATACTGTTCAAACCAGAACTGTGCGGGCTGCTCCAGTTCAAGGGGAAGGACCAGGCCGGTGACGCAAGCCACCTTCTCTGCCTGGCGAAAACCGCGTACCAGCTCGACAAGCCAGTAGGGATCAAGCACCACATCGTCATCGGTAAAAGCCAGGATTTCGCCCTGGGCTGCTGCAATGCCACAATTGGCGGCATTACCAATGCCAGGACGCTCTTCGCGTAGATAGCGCACCTGTGGATGGGTGCCTGAGATCTGTGTCAGGAGTCGTTGTGTTGCATCGGTACTGGGCTTATTGTCGACGACAAGGACTTCAAAGCGTGGATAGCGTTGAGCCAATACACCCTCCAGACAGGAGGCAAGGGTCTCGGGGCGATCATGGGTTGGGATAATCACGCTGACCAGAGGCAGATCGGGACTGGCCAGAAAGGCTTCGCGTTCGGCGAGACAGCGAGGAGGCGTGGTGGAGGCAAGTCCCTGAAGTGGTAGTTCACTTAGCTTTGGCAACCCATCTTGCTGGCAATGTTCATTGATCTCACTGCTCAGGGCATTCCAGAGCAGGGGAGCATAGGTAGCAGGAGCGAGCTCCTCTGTGGAGAGGGGCAGTTCGGCAAGGCCCAGGGGCTGGGTGTGCAGGCGCACGACGGCCAGTACGCGCTGATAGCGGCGTTGGGTCTTGGGATCAACGGCGGAGATGTTCGGGAGGGCTTGCTCCAGCTCGATCTCGACAATACGCATGGGCATGAGATCGGGAGCTTGCTCAACAACATTTTCTTCATAATATGCCTGTAATAGCATAGCTTTCACCAATTTGTCATCTATTGAGATACTCAGTATTTTAATTGAGGGAACCCTGCATTGGAGTTTTATTGTACGCTTGGATTCTCCACTGTTTTGATAGAACGTTGCTTTTGCATATATAAATTTCCTTGTGCTGCGGAATGTGCTGTCTGAGTGAGAGTATTGGAGCGCTCTTTTAAAATTGTTTTGAGGACTCGCCATCCATCGCGGAATGTGCGCAGATTGCTTTCTCCATAGATACGTCTATGCTCTACGCTAGGAACTTCAATAATCTTATAGTGAGCTTTGTGTATACGTAGGCAAAGTTGTGACTCTATCTCAAAACCATCGCAGTCGATGTCAATCCGGTCAAGACAGTGACGCCAAAAAGCGTTATAACCATAGCAGAGATCACTGAAGTGTTGCCGGAATAGTAGGTTAGCTAGCTGGCACAGAACATAATTGCCAATGCTACGCAGTAAAGTAATATCCTGGCTGCCTCCCCCTTTGATGAAACGCGAACCTTTTGCAAAATCATAGCCAGCCATAAGCGCTTCGGCAAAGCGTACAATTTCTGCTGGATTAGCAGATCCATCAGCATCTAGCATAACAATAACGTCACCTGTACAAGCAGCAAAGCCTACTCTCATTGCGTCGCCTTTGCCTCTTCCTTCCTGTTGAATGACGCGTATGTCTGGCAATAGCTGTTGTGCAATTTTGCTTGTATCATCCGTTGAGTGGCCGTCGACGAGGATAACTTCAGTGACGATTTCGGGTAACTTGGGTAAAATATGCTGAAGATTTTGTGCCTCATTTCGCGCTGGGATAACAACACTGATGCTAGGATATTTTTCTTGCTTTGACATATATACAATCGACATCTTTCTGTATTTTAAACGATAAAGGGAGAAGCCTTACTGCTATAGAAGCGAAAAGCTATGGTGTTCTTGCCATAAGCGTTAGTCAGGTTATTTGCCCCCTTTACCAGAAATATAATCATAAGTTTGAATGATCAAGTAAAACGGTGTGATAGTGTAATGGATTTTTGCTTACTATAGGCGTAAGCATGGTAAATGTAGGGAAAATATGGCTGGAATATTTCTTTTTTTGAAGAGAACGAGATATAAGTAAGGATTCTCAAAAATAAAACAAAGTTTCAAGATAGAACAAGCAAAAATGCATAGGCATATTCCTCTTTACATGCCTCTACAATATTATATTGAATAAAGGGTTTATTGTATAAATTATCCCTAGTTTAAAGAAAATATGGCTATTCTTTCGCGTTTATGGCCGAGTATATTCACTACAACTTAGTCTGTCAAGCCTAGGTATTTTGTATGTTTGATGGCTAGAGAGGAAGTTGCTCAATAGAGGTGTACTTTTGTACTGGCTAGCGGGTAGCTCTTATATCAAGTTTATAAGATCAAAGTAGTCTTTTGGGACTAAAGAGAAGTAGTGGATTAATGGTTCCTATAACATATGTACTTTATGGGCGTTTTGTTACAAAGCTCTTCTCCCTCCCGTTACTATGAGTGCATTTGGTTGTAAGATCTTTCTTCTTGAGGTAAATTGGGTAGGAGATAGTTAGCCAATGTGTCTCTCCAACATTTTTAGCTAAAGACGCGAACACAAAACTTTCCGAAGGTGAGTTGCATGAGTGAATGGGAGAAACGTTCTGCTTATTTTTGGTTGTGCCTTGCACTCCTTGTGATTAGTCTGTCATCTTGCGCTAATCCCGATAATTACAGCCCTACACATGTGAAGAACAGTGTCACTGAACAGGTAAAGCCGTCTCCAACGAGTACTCCGGATGAGCTTTCTCGTTGTAAGGGCAAAGATGCTAGCACGACAAATGACGGCAAAATACATGTTTTAGTCGATAAATCTTGTTCCGCGACGAGCCAGTTTGCTCTCGGTGTGACCCATGTCAATAATGAGGCGGTCCTTCCCCCGGAGAGTAAAGGTTCTGACTCTAGCAATGATGTAAGGTCTTTGCTCAGAACGTCGGTATCATATCAAAATACACACATTATGGGCTGGGGCCTACCAGATCCCTGGCCTGACCCTGCTAGCCCTGAGCCAACGAACTGGTCTGCCCTGGATAGCCGGGTGCAACTGGCGGTAGATACTGGTAGCACTCCTGTTCTTTCATTAGACGAGGCTCCCTGGTGGATGAAGGGAAGTCCACTGGCTGGTGGCAAAGCCCGGACGCTTACCTCCGCACAGGAATGGTCTTCTGCTGCTTATGAAACGCGTATTCTGGATAATAAAATGGATGCCTGGCTGCATCTTGTTCAACGAACAGCGGAACGCTACATGGCTCCGCCTTATAATGTCCGGTATTTTCAAGTCTGGAATGAGTTAAAGGGGTACTACAATCCAGGTATCAATAATTACGATTTCACAACGAGTCCGGGTAATCCCAATGGAGTACATGCTAATCATGGTTATACCTACATGTATAATCAGGTCTACAGCACAATTATGAAGGTAGCGCAGACACAAGGCATAGCAACCGATAGTGTAAAAATTGGTGGCCCTTATGTATTTATGGATGTGTGGTCTGCGAAGCAACCAAGCAATCCTTCAAATCTCATTAAGCCGTATGGTACGTTCGATCAACGTCCTTTCGATGTCATAGAGTACTGGTTACAACACAAAGTAGGTGCTGGCTTTATTACCGTAGATAGCTCAATTGAAAATCGGGAAGAGAGATCTACCGGTAATCTTGCCGCAAATCCTTTTGTCGCGTCTGAAAAATTTGCAGATGTCGTGAAATGGATACATTCTCTAGATCCCGCCGTCTATCCAGGCTCTACCACGCTCCCTGTCTGGTTCGCAGAGTGGTTCTCTTATCCTCGTAATGATGTGCTAAATGCGGCTTATGACAATGCGTTGAAGTCCTATACGATGATCGAGTTTTTAAAGGCTGGAGGTGCGGTGGCCCTTGCCTGGGGAGAATCGGGCGATGGCTGGTCGGATAAGGGACTCTGGACCACTAGCTATGCAGGTAATGCACAACCTGAGCCCTGGTACTATAGCGCCAGCAGCCTCAAGAGCGATTTTGCACCTGGCACAAAGATTTATAGCACGACAGTATCAGCGCCTGACCAAGTTGAAGCTTTAGCCTCTGATAAAAAATTGATGTTGGTCAATAAAATGGGGAGTTCTGTTACGGTGGATGTTAACGGTCAGAGCGTGCTTCTTACTCCTTACCAGGTAAAGGTAGTCAGTTATGCGGGTTGACACAAGTTCTCTTGTCGCATGATGTTTTCTGGAAGATACAGCACAGGAAGACTTTGCTAAATATAATAGCTGTAGATCAGGATAGGATCCCACTTGCTATCCTGGTCTACAGCTATTAGCCTTCCCTATGCCTGACATGCTTATACTCTATTCAGGCTCACCTTTAACTGTTCGGCTAACAAATGCAGGTGCTCGTCTATAAGTCCCATATAAGGTCCAGGAATAACGGCGGAGTTTTCCTTCTGCTCAATTGAGCCCCAGATTGATTTTGCCCCAAGATCATCACCAGCCCAGATAAATGTAACATTTTCTGGCAAAAAGTGCGGTTTATAATCAGCAGCAAGCCAGGGAAAAAGACCAGGAAAATCTTTATAGAGAGCTTCCATGGGTGGAAACATTATATCTAACCTTGGTTCCAGTGTGAGCAGTGTAGAAAAGCCCTCGATTCTTCCATCTTCAGGTGGAAGAATTTTTCTATATATATGCCTCAATGCATGCCGGAGGCGCAGAAACAAGCTTAATTGTTGTTTTCGGCTGATATGAAATAGGGTTCCCAGGGCATTAAAAATGTTACGTTTCCTTCTAAGTGAGTCAGTAATATTAGATGGTGCTACAAGTAGTAAAAAATTTATCTCTTGCCCTTGCTCTTTGAGTTGGCGAGCCATTTCATAAGAGAGAAATGCCCCGCTACAGAAACCGCCCAACTGATAGGGACCCTCTGGTTGTATTGCACGCATAGCTTGAATGTGTGCCGCTGCCATGTCTTCCAAGGTCGCTGGTACATCTAAACCATCAACATTGTATGGATCGAGTCCGTAGAAGGGTTGATCTCGCCCTAGCGTACGAGCAAGCGTAAAGCAATAGAGCGGCGTTCCTCCTGTCCAGGCGCCATGCAAAAAGAAAAAGGGGCGTTTGGATTTTCCCACTTGAATCGTGCGTGTAGGTACTGCGGTCTTTTTTTCAACTGGCTGAATAGTTTCTAACATAGCGTTTATCCCTTCTCTCGGGAGCAAAATGTGATGCTAAAAGCATCTTTATCTCTTGCATTTAAGAACCATAGGTAGAGCGTTCATTATTCACGATCAATTCGGGTTACTTGTGTGTTGAATCGATCATGGTTGCATTTAATGTATAACCATGAAGTAGGCATATAATAAAGATTAACGGCGGAACTAAAGTAAAATGTGTTTTAATTGCCTCCTTTTCTATCCACTGAGAAAAAAAGAGCATTTGATTATATTGCCCTTTAAATATTTATATCATTCAGACTATTAAGTGCCGAGAGTGATCCCCATAGGGATGACTTTTTTCCCACTGGTACCAGCCGGACTATTTTCTCGCTCCCGGGACGCATGTGGAAGTAGTTGTCTTCTGGTAGGTACTGGTTCGCTCGTATCGCGACTGCCTGGGCGAATTGTTCGGCCTTTATGTGCAGTTCGTAAGAGCCATCTTCTAGGGGTGGGCGTGGGCTTGTAGGCCAACAGAGTGCTCGCGGGTGTTGGGCAGGCCCTGGGGGAAGTAGAAGGCTTCTCCAAGCACCTGGCCTGTCTCCTGGGCGCTTAGGGTAGCAACCACGAGGTCCTGTCCCGGTGGACCAAAGCGGAAGGCGTAGGTCAGATCCAGGAAATGCCCAAAGAGCTTTTCAGTGTGCAGTTCTTGCGCACCGCGCGCGGGCAGTAGGATTTCAGCGTTTGCTGTCTCCAGTAGCGTGCCTGGCAGGCGATAGCGTGTGAGCTGTACCACGGAGGGGATGTTGTGCTCTGTGTCGTTGACAAGATGTAGACTCAGCCCACTCAATCCCTCGTCCGTGAAGAAACAGGTAGTGGGAGCCAGCACGCGACGCAAGTAGTAGTAGGGCGCCTTGGGATAGCCCGTGGAGTCTATGACGCCCCAGCCTGCTCCTGGCCAGAGGTCGCGATAGAACCAGATCAGCCCCCCCTGACAGGAGGAGCGCTGGCGCCTCCATTCAGCAAAGACGGAGGCCATGACTTCGCCCGTGGTGACGCGCCCCAGCGCTAGGTAGCGCTGCATGTCCGCGTAGCGCAGTTTCATAGGCTCAACGCGGAAGAGCTTCTCCAGATAGTAGTCGCGGATATCGTCGAAGTCCCAGCCGGGGCCGTTGTCGCGTGGCACACGTGCCTTCCACCTGGGATGATGGACGGGCGACTGATTGGGTTTCAAGAACAGGTCAAGCGTCTGATCTTCAGGGATATTGGCGAAGGAGAGGCACTCGGTGACAAAGCGTACTCCACTCTGGCGCGCATCCTCCAGCGGTCGCAGATAGGCCCCTACGCCTTGATAGTTTGAGGTCCCCGCATTGACCTGAAACGGGAGTGCGCCCCCATTTGGCGTCGATGACAAGTAGGGGACGTCTGTGTAGCTCTGGCAGAGTTCTGGCAGGAGCTGGTCGAAGAAGGTGTTACTCCAGCGCTCCTCGGGCAGACCTAGCATCGCGACCTGTTGCGCGATCTCGCTATTGCCACACAAGAGTGCGAGTGATGCATGCCGTTGCAGGCGTTGTAGCACCTGCTCACACTCAGTCCGCACGTTGGCGAGGAAATTCTCCTGCGTGACTGGATACTCCATATTGGCGAACATAAAATCCTGCCAGACCAGGATGCCCAGCTCGTCGCAGAGGGTATAGAAGGCCTCATCCTCATAGACCATCGTGCCACCGACGCGGATCATGTTCATGCCAGCATTTTTAGCGCTCAGAAGTGCCTCGCGGTACTCCTGTGGGGAGGCTGTGAGGGTCACAATGTTGAGAGGCGTCCAGCAGGCGCCGCGACAAAAGATGGCTTCTCCATTGACGCGGAGGCTGAAGTCTTCTTGTTCAGTGCAGAGCTCAAGTGTGCGGAAGGCCAGCAAACCACAATCTATCTCCGCCACGGTATCTGGATAATAAAGCTGAATGGTGGCGGGATAGCGTGGTTGCTGCCCATGGGTATGTGGCCACCATAGCGCGACATCATTGAGCCGGGCCTCGCCGGTAAGGGCAAAGGTGACTGACGTATCGGTTTGCACCTGTAAGGCAACAGTGGTCTCGCCAACACGTAGCGTGGCATGGTTTGGCACGCCTCCATCCAGGCTCCTGGCCTGGAGATCCAGGCTCACGACACCCGTATTCTCTTGTACCTTCGGGTGGATGTGCAGGTGTTCTATGGCGAGGGTCGAGCGCTCCACCAGGGAGATTGGTTGCCAGGGACCAACCGCCTGGATGGGAGGCGACCAGCCAGGAATTTTGCCTAGCAGCGTCGTGCGAAACCAGCGCAGTTGCTGTTGCTCAACCAGGTTGGTGCGCCAGCGTGGACGTGGGCGTTTTTGCGCCAGCAGAGCCGCGAGGGCGTGAAAATGGAGATAGAGTTCGTTTCGCTCAGTGAGGAGCGGCGTCACGTCCACCTCATAGGCTCGGAACATGTTCTCGGCATGGAGTATGAGCTTGCCATTCAGCCAGACATCTGCGACCGTCGCCAGACCTTCGAACGCGAGAGTGTAGCGTTTTCCCTCCATGCTGGCGGGTGCCGCGAAGGTGCAGTGATACCACCAGTCATGCTCGTCGGCGTTTGGAGGTGCGTTGAAGTCCCAGGGCTGATGGCGTTGTAGCGTCTGCATGACCGTGCCAGGTGCAGAGGCCGCAAGCCAGCGCGCGGTTTCTGATGCTAGCTGCTCCGGGTTTTGATAGCTGCCCGGAGCAACTGAGATGAGTTCCCAGCCATTGTGCAGCGAGATCTGCCGATGCGTAGACGCCTGATAAGTGGGATGCATAGCCTTGTCTCTTTCTTCCTATGCCAGGTTGGCGAGAATATGCTGCATGGCTTGATCCCAGTGCATCGCCATCTCCTCAAAGTAGGGGAGATGGTCCAGGGGTTTCTTGTTTCTGACCACGCGCGCGGCCCGCAGCAGGAAGACCTGGGTGCCGCTGGAGATAGCCTCCAGATGAGCCGCGGCCTCTTTGAAATGGGCGCCCTGGTAGTCTGCCAGCCATTGAAGGAAGAGACTGGCATAGGCATAACAGGCGCCATACTGTCGCAGGGTCGCAAAGGCATATTGGTGATAGGCTTGCAGGTCAGGGAGCATCGCCAGGTGCGCCTGGAAGTGCTGGCTATAGGTAGTGAAGGGATTGGCTGATGGGATGCGTCGACTATAGCCGCGTAATAGTTCAAGCGCTAACGTAGACAATTCTTGATCCGCGTGGCGCTGTAAACGATCAAATTTGGCGAACTCGACGTAGGGAGGGAGAATTGCCGTTCTGCCCACCTGTGGATCTGGATGGAAGATGCCATCGAAATCCTCGCCTTGCAGGCTATAATAGCCGCTGTTGTGGAAGTAATGGAGTTCACGTGCCTCGGGATCAATCGACTGGATACCAATCGTGGTCTTCTCATGCATGCGATGATAATTTGTATCGCTCACATCTGGCAGATAGAAGGCATCGACCTCCACAAGCGTTAGGCGATCCCGACCCGTCTGCTCACAGATCTGCGGCAAAAGCGCGTTCCAGATATTCAATTCCTGGACATCGATGCCGTAGAGCAAGAAGAGATCATGAATGGGAAACTTGAAAAATGTCCACTGATCTCCCTCAAAATCGATGGAGAGCGTAAAGGCGAAGCAGGCCAGGGGATTGACATGCAGGGTATGCAAAATTTCAATCCATAGATCTACATAACAGTTGGACTGTGGCCAGTGATTGGTGCTGCTATGGAGCCAGTGCGGTGTATAGCTCTCAACATCGATACTCGTTACAAGATGTTTCATACGGCCAACCTTTTTCGCACTTCAACGGGCCATTCAGCGGTATCCAGCCCATGCTTGCGGAAGAGGGCCAGGGCGATGCGTTCCAGGCCAAAGCCGATGCACGAGGTATGCGCGATCTCGCCGCTAGCGGTATAAATGCCAAACTTGCTCGCGAAGTGGTCCTGGTGATAATTGCAGGAGGAGATGGCGGTCAGATGCTCGCTTGAATTGATGGGTGAGAGCAACTCAAATTTTAGCTGTTGCTCCTGCTGGCTGGCTGCGAGCAGGCGTCCGCCGGGACCGAAGAAGGGATCATTGGCGGGTGCGACTACTGGCTCCAGGCCCAGTGAACGCAGGAACGCGTCGCCTCGTTTAATCCATGCGCCATGCCACTGCTCAACCGTGTGGGCGTCCGCGATGCGAATGAACTCGTGCTGGCGGAAGGACTGCATGCGGGCGGGATCGGGCGAAGGCTCGTGGCGGAAGCAGAAGCAGCAGACATCAACCAAGCGTCCATCTTCTGGAAGCGTGCCTGTGAGGGTAGGATAGACGGGATAGCAGGCGGCTGGGATCAAGACATCCTGCGTTGAGGGGAGGGATTGGCTCCAGTCCTGGCCCTCTTCCATCGCGTTCAGCAACTGTTGATGGTCGCGATGCTTGCCAGTGAAGGAGTGAACCGAACCCAGCAACTGAGGGAAAGACTTCATATAGCCTGTCTGTTCAACGGTTGCTCGGTTCATGACGGGTGGGAAGCGCATAATATCCGCGCCCATCTCGCGCCCGATATCGGTTAGTAGCTCGTCAATACGGCAAATGACATTCTCCATTACGCCGCTTTTGCCATAGATACCCTGTACCCCGGAAGGAATCAGTAGACCATGGGCAATTAACTGGTCAAGAAATGTGCTTTCGTGGGCTGAAAACTCTTGCGCCATCTTCTTCTTTCAACCTTCTATTCTTCTTCTTTATGAACGAGTAGTAACGCGGCATTGGTGGTATTGAGGCGATCATTGCTGATCATAAGGCTGGCGGAGTAGGCATCGCGCAAGTGGCGCCCGATGCTAAAGGGAGAATCTTCTTTATAGCCAGCCATGCCGCAAATGTAGAGAGCCTGCTGCGCCACCTGTATCACAAGTTGTGAGGCAAGAGTTTTGACGTTATTCTGCCGAATGCTATAGCCTATGTCGGAGGCTTTTTCTGCCGAATGCTCGGGATCGCGCAGGATGTCTTCGTATTCCTGCACCGCGGTGGCGAGCGTTGCGCGCATCAATTGCAGGTTGCTATTGGCCTCGACTAGTCGGCCATCACCTGGAAGGGAGGTAGTCCTGAGTTGGCGAGCCTTGGCTTGCATAAACTTACGTGCGCGCGAAAAGGCATCAATGGCGATGCCTTGCCAGCAGGCGGCCCACAGCAGGTGCGAGAAGGGGACCATCGTTAGGGGAGCGACATCCGCGAAAGAGGTGCTCAAAACTTGTTCCGCAGGGAAGGTAGAGGTGATGTTAAAGCCCGGGCTACAGGTGCCACGCATGCCAAAGGTGTTCCAGGTTCCAGTCTGCTCTAGCTGAGTTGTAGGACGGGTGAGCAGCACAAATACCTGGTCGCCGGGAGCCGCTTCAGGTGAGCGGCGGGCCGTTACCAGGTAACCATCCGCATATGAGCCATAGGAAACTGTGGTGGCTTTTTTGAAGAGGCGGCAGCCTTCTCCATCTTGCTCGACCGCGGCAACACTGCTGCGAATATCCCCGCCCACGCCTACCTCAGAGGTGGCTGATGCCAGGAGGAGCTGACGTTCGGCGATCTCGCGTAGATACTGCTGAAAGAAGGGGGAGTTTTGTTCATGGTGGACCAGGCAGGCTACTTGGATCTGATGCATGGCCCAGATCATCGCCGTTGAGGCACAGTATTGCGAGAGGGTTTGGGCGATTGCAATCAAGTCGCTAAAACTACATTCGTCACCGCCATATTGGCGAGGAATATAGAGCGAGAGGAGACGTGCCTGGCGTAGCGCGTCTATAGCTTCGTGAGGAAAACGCGCCTCGCTGTCCACACTGGCCGCTGCCGGTTGAGCGATTGTTTTGCCGATATGGCGTACTTTTTGGATCAGGTCATCTCGATTTGAAATAACCTCGGCAACAGAATGAATAGTTTCCATTAAAGAGATAAGTCTCCTTTGCTGTGCTTAGGAAGCATAAAGATATAGGTATTGTAGTTTGAGTAAACGCGAAGAGCAGAATAAAATGGGATGTATAGATCTAGAATAGGAATTTTTATTTATCAATATGTGACCCCTCAAGGGACCCTGTAGCTGTGCATTGTTTCTGAGACTCATGGATACCAATACCGTAAGACATATGTCGTACTTTATCTATCACACTATAATATAGCCCATCTGTTTCGTCAACAGAGAAAAATCGCCAGCAAGGGCTTCAGAGGCTGCACTGTACCACTATAGCAAGGCAATGTCCTTTTACCATTTGGTCCCACCCGGTATATTCGATCTCTAGAAAAGAGAAAAGATTGACATGTACAATTGAAGACTTTTATAATGGGCAATATTCAAAGAAGTCGTCATAGCGATCGAAAAATAGCAAATATATGCAAGCATCACCATATCGGGTGGGTATAGATCTCGTACCTGTAAAAGATATCCAAGAATCTATTGAACGCTTTGGCAAAGTCTACCTGAACCGTCTGTTTACTGAGGAAGAACAGGCCTATTGTTGCAGCCATACCAGTTCTCAAGCGGTTGCTCAGAGCTTCGCTGTGCGCTTTGCGGCGAAGGAGGCAACAGTGAAGATCCTGCGTCCTGAACCTTTTTGGGGCGATTGGCGTGAGATCGAAGTCAGGCGAGCTTCAGATGGAGCCTGCGATATTGTTCTTCATCGTACAGCTGCTGAACTGGCCGAGCAACGGGGAATTCATGCTCTTTCTCTCAGCATGAGCCATGAAATAGAGTATGCTACAGCTATCGTGATTGCTGACCTTGTATCCAGCTAAACGTTGGATGTTCCTGTGTGTATATCGTTTTTATCTTTCTTTACTTCTCTCATAGAAGGGACTTAGCACAAAAATGAATGAACGTATTCGAACTATCTTACGTGAGAATGCACGTTTACCAATCAATGTAGACACGCTGAGCGACGATGCCAATCTCTATGATGCCGGGCTCTCTTCTCATGCAAGCGTGAATGTCATGCTTGCCCTGGAAGATGAATTTGAAGTAGAGTTTCCCGCTCGCTTTCTCAATCGTGCCTCTTTCTCTAGCATCGCTAATATTCAGCATGCACTCAGTGAACTGGTCGGCGATTCCAGCTTAATTGGTAACGATTAGTATATCAAGAATAGGGCGTTGGCATCCACCAGCGCTCTATTCTCATATTCTTTACCTCTGACTTTGTCTCCCTTGTCTATACATAGCGCTTCAGCCAGCGTAGTAGGCGTTCATAGTAGTCTTTGATATGCTTGCGCTCGCTTAGTCCATGGCCTTCTCGGGGATAAATAACGCATTCGACAGGCACGCCGCGCTCGCGTAGGGCTCGGTAGAAGGCGTAGGCCTGAGCCACGGGAACGGCTGGATCGGCGTCGCCATGCAGGATGAGCGAGGGCGCCTCGATGCGCCCGGCGAAGGCCAGGGGCGAGTTTCGCAGGTAGGCCTCGGGATTCTCCAGGGGATTTTGCATAAGCAGGCGCGTGTCGGCATCGGGAATATTTGAGCCAGCATGCATACCAATCCAATCAATGATAGCTGCGCCGATAAGGGCTGCCTTGAAGCGCTTTGGCTCCTGTGTAATCGCCCAGCCGCTCAGGAAGCCACCATTGCTCCAACCTCCAATGGCGACACGTTCGCCATTCACCAGCTTTTGCTCTACGAGATAGTCGATTCCATGTAGGATATCCTGAAAGTCTTTGCCACCCATATCGCCCAGGACGGCATCTGCGAAGGCAACCCCATGTCCCCAGCTACCGCGCATGTTGGGTTGCAGGACCGCGAAGCCTGCCGCCGCCAGGAATTGCACGAAGGGTGACCAGCTATGCTGGCGCGCCCAGGATGGGCCGCCATGTACCTCAACATAGAGAGGGGGCAAGCTATCTCCGCTCTGGTACAGAGGCGGGGTATAGATGGCATCAATTAGCCAGCCATCAACGCTGAGATAGCGGATCTCCTGGCTGGGTGCCAGAGCCAGCGTCTCTTCCTGGAGCTTATTGACATGGGTCAGGCGTCTCCAGGCCAACTGGGCTGTCTCCTGAGCAATGTCCGCTAGCCAGACTTCATCGGGCTGAGTCGAAGAGGAGCGTACAGCGACCAGATGTTTGAGATCGGCGCTCACGCCTGGAAAGCCGATGCTGAGATTAAGGATACAATCCTGGTTCTCGCGCTCTAGCAGGGTAATGGCGCCATCCTGCTCATTGATCAGTCCAAGCTGGGCGTTGGCTCCATACCAGCCTGCATAGAGCAATTGCTTGCCCCCGGGGAGCCAGCGGCACCAGCCTGGGCTACAATCGATGCCCGGCGTGAGGTTGTGTGCCTCGCCTCCCGCGACATTGATGACAAAGATATCTCCCCCGCCGCGACAGGGATCGCTCCATTCGCCCGAGATATACGCCAGACGTGTACTATCAGGCGACCAGGCAAGGCCACTGGCCTGGCGCGTCAGTTCGGTTAGCTGCCGCACCGCGCCCCCCTGCGTGGAGACGATGCCTATCTGTCCTCGGTACCAATCGGTATCATCTGGGCCAGTAGAATAATAAATAGCCACGTGCTTACCATCAGGCGACCAGGCATACTCCCAGACCGTAATATTCTCCTGAGTAAGAGGACGAGGAGTGTCGCCGTGGCGATGAACGGCCCAGAGACGCTGATGTGAGGCGGGCGCCAGGACCAGTGGATCCTTTTCAGACTCCTGACCAGTACGCGCAAGAAATCCAATATGTGAGCCATCAGGCGACCAGATTGGCTCCTCCAATCCTCGTGGCATGCTACAGATACGCCGGGCTTCGCTTTTCCCATCAAGGGTGCGCACGAAGAGCTGTGGGAGCTCTGGCTCGCCATCAAGGGCCACGAAGGCCAGTTCTTTGCCATCAGGCGACCAGCTGGCTCCCCACTCGCTCTTGCTGTTTCCACCAAAGGGGGCTGGTTCACCGCCCTGCGTATCAACCCGCCAGATGCGCCCGCTCCTTTTCTGTTGCTCTCCTTCAAATGACCAGAGCGTATAGGCTACCTGGCGCCCATCAGGTGAGCTCGCTGGTGTTGCGGGAAAGTAGGTGGCAAAGAGGGTCTCACTCTGGACGGGTATGCGCGGAATAAAACTTTCATGTTTGTTGGTATCCCTGACCACGAAGGACCTCTTTTCTAGAAAATAAAAATGATATTTATCAATATACTTTGCCACTATATCATACTTTACGGCCTGGGGTGCTGTTGGCCCGCGAATACCTGTGCTATGAAACTTTCTTTTTATTAAACCCAAATGCAATTGACTTGCCACATTGACGGATCAGCCGCAGGAGCGGCCTTAAACCACTATCAAAAGAGCGATAGTTCAGCATGGGCTCGGCGGCGACCCAATCCCCGTCAATACGCTTTACGCAGTGCCCAATCTCGCTTCGCCCTCGGCGTCAAACTCCAGCTTATTAGCAACAGGGACCCACGACGTGCTCTACATCGGCGGCTGGCTCGACCTCTCCAAAGGGCCGCAAGTTTTGCACGTGCCAGACATGGCGGGCCGTTACTACAGCGTGCAGTTCACTGAGATCCGTCGGATGGCACTGATTTTGCCTACGTCGGCAAACGCACCACGGGAACCGAGGCTGGCGAATTACCTCATTAGCGTGCCGGGCTGGAAAGGAACCGTGTCGCAGGGAATGACACAGATTTCTTCGCCGAACAATTCGGTGCTCGTTATGGGTCGTGTATTTGTCGAGAGCGACAGTGATCTCCCGACCGCCTACGGGCTTGCGAAGCAGATACAGCTAACACCACTCAGTCACTGATAACCCGATGTTTTTCAGGATTTACGTTACATTGGAGAGCTGAGGCAGAGATGGAGTGAAATAAAAAAGTTACAGAGACAACCGAGTCTTGCAAGAGTATCAATGTTCTAAGTGTGGTGCTCTTTATCATTTATCAAAATCCTTCTCTATCTTCTCTGTTTGATCTTTCACGTTCTTCGTAAAACGCGTTAAAAAATCAGTTATAGCCTCATGTAAATCCCAGGATTCTGCGGGAGAAATTGGTAGAGCTATCTGGGTGGGCAAGCAGTCTGAAAACACGGACTTTCAGCAGGGAACGGCCCGCAGAATTATACCAATTTTTCCCGCAGAATCCCGGGATTTACACCTCTCTGTCGTGAGGTCTATACGCTTACCTTCATCAAGAGGAGGGAATCCTTCTGACACAACTTCTCTGTTTCCAACGGTATCAGACTCTACAGAGTATCGCGATAGAATCGCCTCTTTCCAGTCTCTGCCAAAGTGAGTCAACACCAAACACCGGAATTTTGAGGGGTTTTCTGTCGATATGCCTCAGAGTCGTTCTGAATGATGGCGTGTCTTGATCTGCTTTTTTCTGCTTTCAGCGAGGTTTTGAGGCCTCTTTTTCCACGCTCACCGTCTGGTAAGGGTGCCTGCTCAGGGAGTGGTTTGCGAAAGATAGCTCTGTCGAGGTTTGCGTCTCGTAGGTCCACTTTGTCAAGGTTGGCCTCACGAAGGTCGACTCCAGCCATATTCGCTTTGTGAAAACTCGCTTTGCCGAGGATGGCTCCAGAGAAATCCACGCCGCGCAGATCCGTATTGTTGAGGTCAGCGCTCATCAGGTTTGCGTTATGGAAGAGAGCACCGCGTGCGTCTACCCCATACATACGTGTCTTCATGAGATTCGCGTTGCTGAGATCGGCTCCTCTGAGATCAGCATGGCGCAGGTCCGCTCCGTGGAGGTCCGCCCCTCGTAAGTTTGCTTCACGTAGATCGGCTTCAGTCAGATCGACTTCGTGGAGATCGAATCCCGTGAGATCTGCTTTGTAGAGATCAACGCCATGAAGCTCTGGCTCGAATGCCTGTATTTCAGCATAATCGTGTCGCCATGCATTCCAAAGTGTTTTGCCTTCCGCGAGACGCTCAAGAGGGGATTGATTGACCATATACTTCACCTGCGGTTCTACTTATTGCATCGATTACATATTTCTGAGGCTGACATAGGGAAAGAAGAAATGCACTAGAGAGAACGAGACCATCTCAAACGGCAGATGTTGCTGATGAAAGGAGAGGTTATGAGATCCAGTTGTTGTAGAGATTTGGTTGGAGGGGAGTCCATGCGAAGTTGTATGAACTCCTTTAAGTATATCCTATTTCTGAGCAAGGAGCCGACCAGCCATCGCGACACCAGTTCAACGGATGGGCCTGCGTGCTACGGTGAGGGTGACCGCTCGCTCGACGAGATTGTCGCCGATGCGTCCAGTGGCTCAGGCGGCGATGAAGCGTCTGGGGCGATCTTGGACGAGGTATCCCCAGCGTTCACCGGCATCAGCTTCGTCCTGGCTTCCTTTGCTCTTAAACCGTTATCCGTCGCAGCGGAGCACCAATTTGATGTAAATGGCTCAAGATCTCTGTCAAGGATTGCCAGACACTTGTCTCATGATAGGCAATGGCATATGCCTGACAAAATTCCTTGACAATAGGTTGGGCTGCCTTCAACTGGTTACGAGCCATACTTGGGAATAAATGATGCTCAATCTGATAATTTAAGCCCCCATAGCAAAAATCGGTCACGGGATGGGCATGGATATTGCGAGCTGTCAGCACCTGCCGGTGCAGGAAATCCATGACACTCTCTTTCTCAAGCACTGGCATCCCTTTATGATTGGGCGCGAAAATCGCTCCGAGATAAAGCCCGGTGAGAGCCTGATGCATCACCACAAAAAGAAAGGCCGGCCAGAACGGGAGCAGTATGAACGCGCAGGCCAGGTACACCACAACGTGTGCAAGCATCAGAACCCATTCGAGCGCATAATACCTCGCCTTCTTGTGCAATAGGAAGGTAAAACTATTATACTGAAGTCCTAGAGCGACCGTCAGCAATGCGGGAAGGAAGAGCCATGCCTGATATTTCACGAGTAGTTGCCTGACCCTCCCTATCTTAGCAAGGTCGGCTGTGCCAGTAAAATCGAGGAGAGGGATCGCAAGGTCGGGATCGGTGTCTACTTGATTGGGATGGCTATGGTGTGCATTATGCTTCTCAAGCCACCACCCATAACTCATGCCAATCAGCAAATTTCCCCCGATGAGGCTCACGAGGTCATGTTGCCAGGCGTGATGAAACATCTGCCGATGTCCAGCTTCATGGCTCAGTAAGCCAATCTGCGTCCAGACAAAGGCCAGATAGGTGGCATTGAGTAGTTGAAGCCACCAGACGTGGACAAAGAGGAGGAAGAGCACACCAAGTCCAAGCATAGCGCAGAGCAGTGCAATCCGGTAGATGTAGTACGTTGGCTGCTTCTCCAGCAACCCTCGTTGCTTCAATACGTGTTTTAATTCAGCATACGTTCCCTGTGGTGTCTCCTGGGAGGAAGACACCAGTGGTGACATATGCGAGGGAGAGAGTGTCTGGTGCATGGGAATTGTCCTCGATTCTCGGATGGAATGCTTCCTGCGTTCCAGGGCATAGGGGACACCAATAGAGAGCGTAGCATTGCCGCTAGCATGTCGTGCTCTTTGGGAAGAGCTGTTCATTCTGCGGAAACTCATCCCTTCTGGACATTGTATCCCTGCTCATTCATTCGAGGCCCGAAAAATTCGATGTGGTAGATGCCACTTGGACATTTGACCTCATGATAGTAGCAGAATTGGGGGAAGATGCTGTGGAGATCACTCCGGTCATGCGCCTCCTGCGATGCCAGGAGAGCAAAGCCCTGTATTGCCCTGGCCCTGTCTGAATACTCATGGACTTGCCCATCAGCAGCAATCACGGTGTAATAGGTCGTATAAGGAAACTGCATACAAGGGCGAAGGAAGAGCATATTACGGTGCGTGCTGCCATTGAGAAGCGTGGCAACGTCCGAAGAGAACCAGGCTCTCCAGGAAGCATTGGCAGCATGGCCTCGTTTGGGGTCGAGAGAGCAGACGGCATATTCAACCCCAGAGACGACCTCCGGCATTACTTTGGCGTTTCCATAAATGAGAGTGTACACGTTTCTATTTGGCCTCCATGTCTCAGAGGTTGCTTTCAAATGCTCCCACCGATGCTCGCCATAGAGTAGAACAGGGCATCCTTCTTGGTAGCTGGTACCTGCTTCTTCTGGTGAGATTTCCATCCAGGTGGAGATGGGGATGGAAACGTTGGTACACTTCTTGGCAGACAACTGCTCTGGTAGCTTTGATTTCCAGGACTGCGACGAAAGAGGAATATCGACATCAGTGAGCTGCTTCATGGCCCATGTGAAGTCAGGAACAGAAAGCTCCCGACCATCGCGCAATTGGGCGTGATATGTCCTTTCAAGAAGCCATTGTTCGCTCTGCTGTTCAGAAAATGGGGTAGTCATTATCATCATCTTCTCCCTTCGTTATATGTGTTCTAAAGGAGCGAACGGAAGCGTAAACCAGAACGTTGATCCCTCTCCAGGAGTGCTTTCGACGCCTATTCGCCCATCATGGCGCTCAATAAGTGTTTGGCTGATATAGAGACCTAAGCCCAGGCCCATCCCTGATCCACTTTTCGCTTCCATCTCTCCTATCCGATAAAATTTTTTCCAGACCTGCTGCTGTTGTGTTTCAGAGAGACCTGGCCCCTGATTATGCACTGATACGCGTACCATTGTTTCTTCCTGCTCCAAGCGAACATCTATCGGCGTGCCGGCTTCAGAGTACTTGAGCGCATTGGAGAGATAGTTGTTGACCACCTGTCCAACACGGTCTGCGTCGGCCCATACCTCTGCCTGGGAAACCAGGGTATGCCAGCGAATCGTACGCGTAGGGGCAAGGATGCGCTGATCTTCAACCACCTCGCAAACAATCCTGACCAGGTCGCACCGGGTACGCTGCAGGGTGAATTGGTTCGTCTGGATACGCGAGATATCAAGAAGATCATTGACCAATCGATTTTGCCTCTTGATCTGGCGCTCGACACGATCAAGCAAGCTCCGAACCGTGGTAAGGGCCTGGGCCATGGTCTCGTCGAACGTTGTTTCCGGTTGTTGAAGGTGTGTGAGTTGGAGTTGTGCGAGTTGAAGATTCCCTTTCATGGAGGTTAATGGTGTTTTGAGTTCATGGCTGGCGATACCAAGAAACGCATCCATCTGGCGTGCTGTTTCCTGCAAGGCTAACTCACGTGCCTTCGCTTCGGCTTGTTCTTGCAGGAACTGTTCCCGCTCGGTAACATCCTGATTCATCTCCACGATGACCGCTGCTTGACCAGCCTTCGCAGGCACGAAGATCTGGCGACTCTCCACGATCAAGCGTTTCCCATCGTGCGATGTCTGGGTGAGTTGCCCTTGCCAGTGTCCACGTGTGGCCAGGACGAGAGCGACCGCCTCACGCGACGCGTAAAAGCAGGTCTGCAAAAGGGTGTGGATATCCTTCCCAATAGCTTCCTGCTCGGTCCATCCATAGAGCGCAGTTGCCCCCTGGTTCCAGACGAGGATACGGTCGTCTGGGCTATGGATGATGATAGCATCGTGGGCTTGCGCAAGGAGATCTCCCTGCACCTGGACGTTCTGCGAGCGTGACGTCTGTTCCTGATATGTTCTCATAAGATACTCAGCAAAGGGACGCGAAGGGTCCGTTGGTGTTACAGCCCTCCAAAAACGCGCTCTTCCTCCAGCGACTTGCTGCGTTATGACATGGGTACCAATTGTATTCATCACCACCATGTTCCGTTGTGCCAGGAGCGGATGGAGGACAGAAGAGGAACGAACATCGTCTTGTTCGGCGCGTTGTTGCTCAATTTGCTGAGGGGTATGCCCATAGTACACACTGGCAGCATGCACTTCCTGCAACAAATCATGCTCTGACAGCGCGAAAATGGCGTCTAAGGCTCGCAGCAAGTTCATTCTCCGATTCAGCAAGACGAGACGACCATGGGCAAGGCGCTGTGCCAGATCCTCATGAGGAGGAAGAACAGTTGCAGCCGTCTCGATTTTGCGCGTGAGACCAGCAAAAGCGAGCCCATCCAATTTTCGCTCGAGGAATGCCACCACCGCAGCTGTCTTTCCCTCCTGCCAACCCTGTAAGAGACCTAAGCACGTGTTCCCCTCATATCGTCGGCTGTGCGTCGAGACATTCAGGAGGTGGTCTTTACATGCACAGATCCAGAGGGCATGAAGATAGTGGACAGTTTCAGCAACAGGAAAGGCTGAGAAGCGCTGCTGCCCATGTACGTCCTGAATGAAGCCAAGACTTGCCTCAAATTCGGATTGTAGCCGCTCAAATGCTTCGAGTTTCTGCGTTACCAATGCCGTTCTAACGATTGCTTCTTCCATAGCAAGCTCTTCTTTCTTCGCTTCTCACACCTGGGAACTGCCGGAAAGAGGCTCTTTCGAGGCACACTCGTGGCAGCACCTGAGAGGTGTTAGCGTTGTACATTGTGGCGAGGTGAAAAGCTTCCCATCTCAAACGCGGTATCAGATGTGCCGCCATCGTCGAGCCAACGCCCTATGGCCTCGGTCTCGGATGTGTTGCCATCATCACGCCAGCGTTCCGTTACCTCAGCCTCAGAGATCACCTCTAAGAAGGGGTCATCAGGACGGTACGTTCTGGCTCTCGTTTTCCGCATCACCTGGGTTGCAGGAGCAACGCATGGTCTTCCTCGCTCCTGGTCATAGCAGTCATAGACCATCTGATCAGTGCGCTTTAGGTGCGGTTTCTGCCCTGGAGGAAGGGGGGTGACCGGCGGACCGGGCTTAGATGTCGGCCAAGCCGGGTAGACATACGGAGTTTGAGCATGTCTCTCCGGCATGGTTGTCTCTGCGAAGTTGCCCTGGCTTGCACTATCTTCTCTCGCAGAGGAGCCCTGCCCAGATGGAGAGACGCCTTGAACGATCACGACTGTTTCTGGATGCTCATCTGGTTGTGCGTTTCTCATCGCCTTGACTGGCGGGTGTGTTTCTTGAATGGTGCTCATAGGAGTTGCCTTTCTTGCGAGAAACCAGAGGAGCACTTCTTCGGTTGAAGGCGTGTCAACCGGGAGCGGACTCTTGAAACAGTGTCATCGAAGAGATGGTGTCGTTTTCCCTCAGTGGGCTCGTTGGCGCCGGTCCTGTATTTCTCTGAACCAGAGAAGAGTGATCAGGAGGACAAAGAGCGCTAAGGGGAAAAGGAAGAGTTCCATAATCATGTGATCCTGTATGGTTTGCCTCCAGATGCCTATGCCTGAAGGAGGAGAGGAAGCACAAACGCGAGAGCGCAAACGCGACCATTGTAGCAATCATGTCTGCTGAGTGGGGAGAAGAGCGCTCAGAACGTTGATAGGTACAAGGGACATGGTGTGAGAGGCTTGACTCAAGAAAAGATCTACGAGCTACTTTTAGTATACACTATTTCTGAGAAAAATACAAATATATATCTAAGCTATGCTATTTTGATTTCATAGCTTTTTTATGAAAAGTTCAACTACTAAATAGAATATCCCCAGATCCTGGGCATATGAAGACGCAATTCACGCTCTTCCGGCTCGCTCAAGGGGGGCAGGGGATATTTCTGGGAGCGAGCCATTGCTCTTTTCCTTCTTTCTCTCCCCTCATTCTCTATCATCTCTGCCTCCCTACTGTTGCTCAATTGCTAGCTGACCCACCAGGTTACACTCAGCCGACACGCACTGGCCGACCAATTTCTTTCACCTTCTGTTGTTCTTCTTTAGGGCGTATCAACGTATAGCCAACGCCAGTCACAGTGAGAATAGAGTGTGGATTACTCGGATCAAGTTCCACTTTCTGGCGGAGATGGCGTATATGTGCTTTGACCAGACAGGTATCACCATCGCCATCATATCCCCATACATGGGTTACGATTTGATTGGCAGTGCAAACATCATTGGCATTCATAGCGAGCAGATGGAGTAGCTTACTCTCTGTCGGCGTCAAATGCACAGCTTTTCCACGAATTCTCGCTTCATTATGCAGCGAATCAATACACACGGGTCCGACCGTTAACACCGAAGAAGGGCGAAGCTCCAATGTTGAACGCGCGCGTCGACTTACAGCCCGAATACGTGCCAGTAATTGTGAAGGGAAGAACGGTTTGCGGAGATAATCATCGACCCCTGACTCCAAACATCGTATTTCATCCTGCACATTTTTGCCCTCTGTGATCACCAAAACAAGCGTATCATGCTTCGTGCGTAGATCCTCACACATACCCAGGATATCGACGCCTTTTAGTACTGGATCCACAATGACGAGGTCTGGCTGCTGCTCCAACCATTCACTCTTCGCTTGCTCGCAAGTATACGCCCAATAGACTTTATATCCAAGTGTTTTGAGCCAACTTACGAGCATTTCCACCAAATCACAGTCACTATCAATAACCAGTATTTTCATCTGGTCTGCTCCCTATCTATCAGCCGGCTCACAAGAAAGCTAGCGGCCAACCCCACAATCAGCCCTACAAGAAGGCCTCTTGGGGTAAGAGTAGCTCCCAGAAGAAGTTTTGCAACTCTCATGATCTCGTCCTTTGCTTGAAACAATACCCCTGTATCGTTCTCAATAGAGTCAAAACATGCACGTTCACCGCACACCCATCACAGCACCTGAGAGGCGTTGCTTCCATGACAACGACAACTTCCAGCAGTCATCTAACGCGGGAGAGAGAACTCCTTCAGAGGAACATCGTTGGGTGGCTCACGTACTGCCACGTCCGCCTTCTGGTGCGTCATCTTTAACATCGGTTCAATCAGGTCGATCGGCAGCGGGAAGATAATCGTCGAATTCTTCTCCACCGCGACCTCTGTCAGCGTTTGCAGGTAGCGTAGTTGTAGCGCGGCAGGCTGTGAGCCAAGAATTTCGGCGGCTTGAGCCAACTGGGTCGAGGCCTGTAATTCTCCCTGAGCATGAATCACCTTCGCGCGCTTCTCGCGCTCTGCCTCCGCCTGCTTGGCCATGGCACGCTGCATCGTGACAGGTAACTCAATATCCTTGATCTCAACTGCGGTCACTTTTACGCCCCATCCCCCCGTCTGCTCGTCAATAATGGTTTGCAAATCACGGTTGACCTTGTTGCGCTGCGCCAATAGCTCATCCAGTTCCGATTGACCGAGGACGTTGCGCAAGGTCGTTTGACCAATCTGCGTGGTTGCCTGGTGAAAGTCCATCACATTGACGATAGCCGCAATGGGATCGACGACGTAGAAGTAGAGGACCGCCGTCACCTTGATCGTGACATTATCACGGGTGATGACCTCTTGTGGGGGCACGGTCAGCGTGATAATTCGCAAGTCGACCTTACTCACGCGTGAAATGAGCGGGGGAACGAAGATGAGCCCGGGACCCTTTGCTCCGATTAAACGTCCCAACACGAAAACTACACCTCGCTCATACTGCTGCACCACGCGAATCGCAGAAAACGCGACCCACACTAGCAGAGCCACGATGACACCATACACAAACATGGCAAAAAGATTCATGACAAGCCTCCTGATGGCGTTAGCGTTGTACATTGTGGTGAGGTGAAAAGCTTCCCATCTCAAACGCGGCATCAGATGTGCCGCCATCGTCGAGCCAACGTCCTATGGCCTCGGTCTCGGAGGCGTTGCCATCATCACGCCAGCGTTCCGTTACCTCAGCCTCAGAGATCACCTCTAAGAAGGGGTCATCAGGACGGTACGTTCTGGCTCTCGTTTTCCGCATCACCTGGGTTGCAGGAGCAACGCATGGTCTTCCTCGCTCCTGGTCATAGCAGTCATAGACCATCTGATCAGTGCGCTTTGGGTGCGGCTTCTGCCCTGGAGGAAGGGGGGTGACCGGCGGACCGGGCTTAGATGTCGGCCATGCCGGGTAAACCCACTGCGTTGGAGCATGCCTCTCCGGCATGGTTGTCTCTGCGAAGTTGCCCTGGCTTGCACTGTCTTCTCTCGCAGAGGAGCCCTGCCCAGATGGAGAGACGCCTTGCGCGGTCACGACTGTTTCTGGATGCGCATCCGGTGGTGAGTCTCTCACCACCTTGAGTGGTGAATGTGTTTCTTGAATGGTGCTCATAGGAGTTACCTTTCTTGCGAGAAACCAGAGGAGCGCTTCTTCTGCTGAAGGCATATCAACCTGGAGCAGACTCTTGAAACTGTGTTATCGAAGAGATGGTGTCGCTATCCCTTGGTGGGCTCGTTGGCGCCGGTCCTGTATTTCCCTGAACCAGAGAAGATACACTAGGAGGACGAAGAGGAGCAAGGGGAGAATGAAGAGTCGCATAATCATGTGATCCTGTATGGTTTGCCTCCAGATGCCTATGCCTGAAGGAAGAGAGGAGGCACAAACGCGAGAGCGCGAACGCAACCATTGTGGCAATCATGTCTGCTGAATGGAAAGAGGAACGCTCAGAACGTTAGTAGTTACGAGGGACATGGTGTGAGAGGCTTGACTCATAAAAAGCTCTATGGGCTGCTTTTAGTATACACTATTTTTGAGAAAAATACAAATATATATCTAAGCTATGCTATTTTGATTTCATTGCTTTTTATGTAAAATTCAACTAATAAATAGAATACCCCCAGATCCTGGGCAAGCGAATAAGATAGAATGGAGCTATGAAGCGAGAAGTTAGAAGGATATCTATTTGACGACAACGGTAGAGTTCAGAAGAAAAGACCCGGGTTGTTCACGGGTGAGAAGGAAAAAGCAATGTCACAACCTGCCATATCACAGCAAGAAGGAAAGAGTTATAGGCCCGGCCTGTTGCGTTCATCGTATCAGAAGTATGAACATGACTTGAAACGTCACACAGAACGAGGCTGGCGACTGGTCTCTTGTACAGTAGCGGGACGGGATATCTTCGGGCGTACATGGCTCACGGCGACCTATGAACGGTGAACGAAAGAGAGTAGGGATTATTCTTCATTCCTATCCCTTTGTTCAAGAACAATACTGCGGTCCTTTTGGGGCAACTCCAAAAGGCGTTGCCCCGATTTGGTGAAGTGGGGGGAAGGTAAGATATACTACTCAATTGATTCTGTTAAGAAACAACATTGACTTCGGATTTTTTAGCCAGGAAAACTACTCACACTTCATCTGTGGAATAATTTCCTCCTGGTTGTATCCTGGCAGTTGCTTCTACCTTCGATCAGGTAGAGCAGATAGCAAGTGTGAAGAGGCATGCATGCACAAAGTATGATCTGCTCTAAGATCTATAATGCCCAATGGCCAATATAGTATTACTAAAAGCACAAACAGAAAAGCTATTGACATTCCCAACCACAAAAATCCGCGTTAGGTTAATAATAGTGGACAAAATTTCAAAAACATGGTATTGTTTTTTTATAAACTAAAGATAAATTAATTGTAGAGTATGCTGGAGAGGCATCCTCTTCGAGCCTCTCAACATCAATCGGTAAATGAAGAGCAATCCCAACACGTTCCAGATAAAATGCGCATTTTATACAAAAAAGGAGGGTAGCAGAGTTATATCCCTCTAAATGTCTAAAAGCTGGAGTGTGAAGAGATGCGCCCTGTAGCAGAGCACGCGTATGGCACCAAAACGGACCAGGGCCTGCTCCTTTGGGCAGCTCATTGTTGTGTTGGTAAAGTGAGAGGGAGGGAATGATGGGTGAGCATCATGTAACGGTACTTGTACCTACATCAGTAAAGAATGCCTATGCGTTCTTTACACATTTTCATGATTTCCCAAAGTATATGCATTCCGTTCGGGAGGTGACGTACTATGACACTCAACGGAGTCATTGGGTTGTACAGGTAGCAGGAAAACAAGAGTGGGATGCTGTGAATGAGAACTGGATTCCTGAGCGGCAGGTAGGCTGGAGATCGATAAAGGGGTTGCAGAATAGAGGTACGATCAAGTTTACGCCTTTAGGAGCTGAGCAGACAGTAGTAGATGTCTTCATCCACCATGACCCTCCGATGGGTATCGTTGGGAGAATGGCAGAATGGCTGGGAATAGATAGCCATTTTCAAACCGTACTGGAAAAGGAGATGCAGAACTTCACCAGAATGGTAGAGGAGGCCCCTCAGGAAACATCGGATCCAATGTCGTCGCACTACCTGTTTCACCAAGAGAGCGCATTCACAAGAGGGGAAACGACGGAGAGACAACGGGCGGCAATGAAGGATGATCCGAAAATGTCTCCAGTGCATCTGCGAGAGAGAGAGAAAAGAGTGGCATCTGAACGAGAGGAGGAAAAGCGAGAGCACGAGGTCCAGCAAGCCGGAGCGCAACAAAAAAGGCAACAGGTGCAGGATGCGGTTAGAGCGCAAGATGAGGCGTTGCAGCGACAAAAAGAGTTTGATCTGCAAGAAAAACATGCAAAGGAAGAGAGAGAAAAGAGACAGAAAGGCATCACACACGAGTTAGATCCAGTGCATGATACCATAGGGGGAAGGAACGCTTCAATGGAGCGTACTGCCTTTGGCGATCAAGATGCCAGACATGAGCGTTTTCCACAACATGACGCAGGCCCAATGACGGCACGTTCGTTGAAACCGCGGAAAGATGAAACGTCAGAGCCTGTAGCAGACGAGAAAGCTGAATCCCAGTGGAAAAATCTTATTCGAGGACGATCATTAGATGATGAGACGAGGTGAGTATGACGCCTAATGTTCAAAAGCGAAAGGATGTTAGCAGGAGTGCGCTAAGAGATCAATAGGCTCTTAGCGCACTCCTTTTAATGCCTCTTGGCGACCCGGTCAAGATGATAAAACGGCTATACGCATGGGATTTCCTTTGCTTTTCACTATGGTGGCTGTGAGGTGCCTTTTAGGGGGCGAACCTGTTCGAGCGAGCTTCAAATCGCCTTTTATGAAGTTGACCCGTGTCTGTAGAACATCTACAGACACGGGTCAACTTCATAAAGACAAAAAGGCTTGAGTGGGCATGGAGTAAAAGAACAAAAACGGGTCATCTTGTATTCCTGAGTTTGTTAGGAGGGTGTAGAGCAAAAATAGAAGTGCTCACTCCTCTTGTCAGGCGACCTGAGCTCTGCTAGAGGAAAAACGTCAAAGAGAAAGAGAGGCAATCATGACAGAGGGTAGTACCACCTCGGGCATGCTGGATGATCAGTGCGCGCTAGAAATTCCTGTGCCAGCCTGGTTCAACGAGTACAAAGAGACATATATCGCAGGCGCTACGCACGGCTTTATTTTGACCGGTGATATTTATGGTTTTGTGGTCAGTGGTGTGTCCCAACGTGGTTATCTGGAAAATGCACTCGCCGAAAAACGGGAGATCGTCTTGCGTTATGATCGAGCAGGTGGATTTCGCTTTACTATGGAATCTATGCGTGCCAAGGCAGTGAAGCTGGTCAACTCCCAGGGAATCGGAGCTACCGCCCCACTTTCTAAGGATAGCACAGCCATGCTGGACGAACTGAATTCTTGCTTGAATAGCCCGGGCCAGGATGCAAATTTAGGCTCAGATGGTCCCTTTGGGGGCTCGCCTGGGCCGGTCGAAGCGCTTCGTCTTCTTGAAACCCTCTTGCGTGCTCCCAAGGCCAGGGGAAAAGTGGCAGTCATCCTCGACTTTTCTGAGCTCATTTGTCCCAATGTGCAAGAAAAGGCCACTATGAGTCCCACGGATCGTGATATCCTGGGCCTCTTGCTGCGCTGGGGCCAGGATACAACGCTCGGCAAAAGCAATAATCCCATCTTTCTTTTAGTGGCTAAAATCCCTGAATTGCATGCTGATCTTCGTGCTTCTGGATCAGGATATAAAGTAATCGATGTCCCTCTGCCAACACGTGAAGACCGACTGATGTACCTACGGCGGTATCTTGCAAAGCGCGAAGAGCGTAATAAGCCTATTTCGCTCCTTGATGTGAACACAGAAGAAATGGCGAATCTGACTGCTGGCTTGAACCTACGCCATTTGGAGGAGATCTTACTTTTGGCGTATCGGTTAGGAGGCGTGAGCCGTCAACTCGTCAAGTCCAGGAAAGATGCCATCATCACCAGCGAGTTTTCCGAGGTTGCAGAAATGATTGAACCACTGGAACAGGGCTTCGCTGCCCTCGGCGGCATGGACCATCTCACCAGTTGGGCAAGATCAGAGCTGATCGAACCATTAACGCGTGGGCTCGATGACGTTCCCAAAGGTGTGTTACTCGTAGGACCTCCAGGCACGGGGAAAACCTATTTCGTCAGAGCTCTAGCAAAAGAAGTGGGCTTTAACGCGGTGATGTTGCGCACAGAAAACATCTTGAGTAAATATGTCGGTGAGAGTGAAAATAAGCTGAAACGCTTCTTTGAATTTGCGCGTGCATTGACTCCCGTCCTGGTATTTTTCGACGAGTTAGATCAGTCAGATATGTCGAGCCGTGGCAGCGAAAGCAATCCAGTGGCGCGTAATCTGTTCAATCAAATGCTCCAGTTTATGAGCGATGAAACCTTACGTGGTAAGATGGTGGCGTTCTTTGCATCCAACAGACCAGATCTCATTGATCAGGCGCTCCTGCGTTTTGGTCGCATGGATGCAGTCATTCCAGTCTTACTTCCTAACGAAGAAGCACGCGCACGCATTGTCCGTGCCCAGGCAAAGGGGCAAACTATTGGCATTACAAATGAGGCCGTCACCATCATTGCCACCCGCTCGAATGATTACAGCGCGGCTGATATTGCTGCTGTCGTAGCAAAGGCCAAGAAACTTGCCCGACGTGCGCAACAAACGCAAATTGTGGGCGCAGATGCCGAACAGGCGCTCAACTATATTCGCCCGGCCACGCCTTCTATCGCTCGGTATTATACACTGCTTGCAATTGAGGCCTGTAATGATACGGAACTCCTGCCCCCTCAATGTGCCCTCGAATTGGCAGATCGCCAGATGTTGCGAGCCAAGATCCGCGCAGAGAAGAATGAGCCGGCGCAATATCCTGATCGCGAGGATCGGGAGGATCGGAGTTGGTAAAGATAGTAAAAAAGAGAGGAGAGACAGAGAAAAGTGCAACTGGGTTTATCCTGATAGAAAGAGAAGTGCTAGGCAAACAGAGGACGCCCAAGAGAGAACACCATGGATACCACCTTTGACACAAATTGTGCCTTCCACGAGTCACCATCCGGACAGCCGGGCTTCCCTGTTGTGGGTATTGGAGCCTCCGCCGGAGGACTGGAAGCCTTTACCCAATTGCTCAGGGGTCTGCCAGCGGCCACGGGCATGGCCTACGTCGTGATCCAGCACCTGGATCCAACTCGCGCTAGTCTCTTGCCCTCCCTGCTTGCCCACATCGCACCCATGCCTGTACACGAAGCACAGGATGACATGATTCTGGAGCTGGATCATGTCTACGTGATCCCCCCGCAAGCCGAATTGACACTCGAGCAAGGTACACTCAAGTTCTCCCCCAGGCTACCGGGTCTCGGACAGCCCTTCTTGATTGATACGTTCTTCCGTTCCCTGGCACACGAACGCGGTCAACAAGCAATCGGAGTATTGCTCTCGGGCACTGCCTCCGATGGCACCATGGGCCTGCAGGAGATCAAGGCCGAAGGAGGCATCACCTTTGCGCAGGATGAACACTCCGCTGCCTTCCCGCAGATGCCGCGCAATGCCATCGCTGCCGGGTGTGTCGACCACGTACTGCCACCAGAGGGCATTGCCAGCGTACTTACCCGGTTGAGTTCCCACTCCTATATCTCCCAGGCTCAGATTGCGGAACCGGTCGAGACACTTCAGGAAGAGGAGCAATCTCTGACCACTATTCTCCTGGGGCTCAGACAACAGACAGGCGTCGATTTTCTCACATACAAGCGAGGCACACTTAAACGGCGCATTCTGCATCGCATGGCTGTGCTACAAATCGAACACTTTGCGGAGTACGCGACCTATCTGCGCGAGCACCCTGCCGAAATAGATGCCTTGTACCAGGATGTGCTGATCTCGGTCACCAGTTTTTTTCGTGACGAAGCAGCCTTTGATGCTCTCACCCACTACGCCTTTCCCGACATCGCGCAGCATCTTACTCCAGGGGATGCCATTAGAATCTGGGTCCCGGGATGCTCCACTGGCGAAGAAGTGTACTCGCTGGTCATCTGCTTGCTTGAATTCCTGGAGGAGCGCTCGTTAATGCCTCCCATTCAACTTCTTGCAACCGATATCAATTCCAGGGTACTCGAACGGGCCAGGACTGGCGTCTATCCAGAGACCGCACTCAGCGCGGTCTCTCCCGCGCGCTTGGAGCGATTCTTCACCCCGGTCGACTGGGAAAAGGGGAGCTACCGCATTAGCCAGGCGATCCGCGAGCGGTGTATTTTTGCGCTACACAACGTGATAAAAGATCCTCCATTCGCTCAATTGGACCTGGTAAGTTGTCGCAATGTACTCATCTATCTGGAACCGGCTTTACAGCAGAAGGTGATCCAGACCTTCCATTACGCGCTGAAGCCGCATAGGTTTCTCTTGCTGGGGGTCTCGGAAAACGTCGATCCCCTATCACGGCTCTTTACTCCTGTCGAGCGCCGCCAGAAACTCTATGCCAGAGAAGCCAGTAAGCCCAGCTATCCCCTCAGTGTCGTAACGGGCGAGGGAGTATTGTCAACCAGCAATCCGCAGGAAGGAGGCCCCCGAATGCCTGAGGAGACGACGCCAAACGGTGATATCCAGCAAGAGGCGGATCGCTTGTTGCTCGCAAGCTATGTCCCGGCCAGTGTGATCATCAATACGGAGATGGAGATCCTGCAAGTGCGCGGGCATACTGGCTCCTACCTGGAGCTGGCTCCTGGCAGGACGAGCTTGAACCTGCTCAAAATGGCCCGCGAAGGTCTGAGGCTCGGCTTGCGCATGGCCATCCATGCCGCCAGAAAGGACAATCGCCCGGTAACGAAGGAGGGCTTGCAGGTAGCCACCTTTGGCGCGGAGAGAGAGATTCGCGTGACGGTCATCCCGCTGAAAGGCCCTCCTGCCGAGCACTACTTCCTGGTGCTCTTTGAAGATATGGCACCTCCTATGCCTGCCACACCACCGCCAGGAGAGCAGACAGGCCGCGTGAGCAAGCGTGGTCCCGCAGCCAGACGCAACGCGGCCCTGGAACTGGAACTGGCTACCACACGGGCGGATATGCAGGAGATGCTGGAAGAGCGTGACTCTACCAACGAGGAACTGCAAGCCGCCAACGAGGAGATCCGTTCCAGCAATGAAGAACTGCAAAGCGTCAACGAAGAACTGGAAGCCTCCCAGGAAGAACTGGAAACCTCCAATCAGGAGGTGACCACCGCCAATCAGGAACTCGAGGCACGTAACGAGCAACTCAAAGTTGTCCAGGAGCGTGCTGACGCTATTGTGGAGACGGTGCGCGAACCCCTGGTGGTGCTCTCTGATGATCTGCACGTTGAGCGCGCTAATGACGCCTTCTACCAATTCTTCAAGGTCGCCCCCTGGGAAACCGAGGGATGTTTCCTCTACGACCTGGGGAATGCCCAGTGGAATATTCCCCGTCTGCGAATGCTGTTAGAACAGGTGTGTCTCACAAATCAGCCTTTCCACGACTTTGAGGTGGAGTACATCTTTCCCCTTATCGGGCACAAGGTCATGCTACTCAATGCCCGCCGTGTCTTGCATGAGCACAAATCGGTGAGAAGTCACCTGATTCTGCTTGCCATAGAAGATATCACTGATCGCAAAGAGTTGGAGCGGCAGAAAGATGCCCTGCTTGGTCTAGCCAGCCATGAACTCAGGACCCCAATCGCGAGCGCAAAACTCACTTTACAGATGCTTCAACGGCGCTTGACGAAAGCGGGAGATGAGCCATCAGCGACCCAACTGGGAAAGATTGATGCGCACTTGAACAGGCTTACGGGCCTGCTCGATAGTTTCCTGGATACAACGGCGATTGCAACAGGGAAGCTGTCGTTACATCTGGAGTTGTTTGCGATAGATGACTTGGCACGGGAGATCTGTGAAGAGCTCGAGCGCACAACCCCGTCCCACAGCATTTTGTTTGCGCAAGAAGCCCACGCGGAGGTCTACGGGGATCGAGTGCGCACCGGGGAGGTGCTCAGTAACCTGTTGACAAACGCCATCAAATATTCTCCGCCGGCAGAACCTATTGAGGTGCGAGTTGTTGGCGATGCAGACATGGTTACCGTGAGTGTGCAGGATCATGGCGAGGGTATCCCCCAGGACCTGCAGACCAGAATCTTTGAGCGTTTCTATCGCGTGAGTGATGATACCAAACAGAAACGGCCGCCTGGAGCGGGGCTGGGATTATATCTTGCGGCGGGAATCACGAAGCAGCAAGGAGGGCGAATCTGGATAGAAAGTGCACCTGGGAAGGGGCAACGTTTTTCTTCACCATTCCAGGGCGCTCAGCTTCAGAAAACTGTTAAGAGCGTGGAGGAGAGCAACTAAGCCTAATGAAGTGAACCTGGGTTTCTGCGAATAATCTACGGAACCAGGTTCACTTCATCTGCTCGATAAAAACGAGCAAGGATAACGAGAGTAGTGATCCCTGCTCGTTACTGCCGTTTAGCCGACGCTTCCCGACATCTCCAACTGGATCAGGCGGTTCAACTCAACCGCGTACTCCATCGGAAGTTCCTTCATGATCGGCTCAATGAAGCCATTGACGATCAACGAATAGGCCTCTGCCTCATCGAGGCCACGGCTCATCAGGTAGAAAAGCTGATCATCACCAACCTTCGAGACGGTTGCCTCATGACCGATTTCAGTCTGGTTCTCTTCAACGCGAATCGTCGGATAGGTATCGGTGCGGGCGTGCTCATCGAGCAAGAGCGCATCACAGCGCACACTAGACTTGGTGTGGTGCGCACCCGGGTTAACGCGAACCAGGCCACGATAAGAAGCTCGACCATTTCCTTTCGAGACCGACTTCGAGAGAATCTGCGATGTCGTGTGCGGAGCAAGATGCGTGACCTTTGCTCCCGCATCCAGGTGCATCCCGTCGCTAGCGAATGCTACTGAGAGAATATCACCACGAGCACCTGGCTCCATCAACAGGACCGCGGGATACTTCATCGTTACCTTCGAGCCGAGGTTCCCATCGACCCATTCCATCGTCGCGTCTCGGTATGCCACCGCGCGCTTTGTCACGAGATTATAGACGTTCTTCGACCAGTTTTGGATGGTTGTGTAGCGAACACGCGCACCTTCCATCACTTTAATCTCTACGACGGCGCTATGCAGGCTGTCGCTTGCATAGGAAGGTGCGGTACATCCCTCCACATAGTGAACATAGGAGCCGGGGGCCGCGATAATCAACGTGCGCTCGAACTGGCCCATGTTCTGAGCATTGATACGAAAGTAGGCTTGCAAAGGGATTTCCACCCGCACACCCTCTGGCACATACACAAAACTGCCACCACTCCACACCGCGCTGTTGAGCGAGGCAAATTTGTTATCAGACGGCGGAATAACGGTGCCGAAATGCTCTTTGACGATGTCGGGATATTCGCGCAGAGCCGTATCCATATCAGTAAAAATTACACCGAGCTTTTCAAGGTCGGCCCGCATCTTGTGATACACGGCTTCACTCTCATACTGCGCCGTGACACCTGCCAGGAACTTCTGCTCAGCCTGCGGAATACCAAGTCGATCAAAGGTCTCCTTGATTTCCGCTGGAATGTCATCCCAGGTCTTTCCCTGTTGGGCAACCGGCTTAATATAGTAGTAAATGTTCTCGAAATCGATTCCCGATAAATCAGCGCCCCAGGTTGGCATGGGACGTTTCTCAAAGAGGGCCAGACTCTTGAGGCGGAATTGGCGCATCCAATCAGGCTCGCCCTTCATTTCGGAAATTTGCTCAACGACCTTCTTACTTAGTCCTCGCTCAGATTTGAAGACGTACTTTTCTGCCATATGGAATCCGGCAGTATACTCCTGTTGTTCTGTACCATATACCTGAGTACCCATCATACTTTACTCCTTCTCACATTGCTCTTCGTGCAGGAAACTCGATGTTCCTGTATGAAGTTCTGGTGTGAAGTCCTGGCTTATCTACTTCCAATTCATGTATTTGTATGAAGTTGCCTGCCAGCATAGTTGGGGGGAATAATCAGTCAAATCTCTTATGGGAGGACCTCATCTTTTAGCGCTTGCCTCTCCAACTGATATTGAACGGTCATATATCCAAAGGGCCCCAAAAAGATGACAAGGATGAGCATCAGAGGGATGAGGAGTTGCATGTTGGCCTCCTTCTCTAGAGTGCTTCTCTGTGAAGGTTGTATGAAAGAAAGATCGCCAGGATATGAATGAAGAAGGCGATAGTGAGTGTGAAGAGGCACCTTATACGCTGGACAGATCTCATAAAAAGAGCTATGGGACACCCCATATTATATACTATTTTTTAAATTATTGCAATTAAAACTTGGGAAGTTAAAATAAATTATTTGGCAAAGTAATTGCTTCAAAGTTTAGTAAATTGCATTTTAATTAAAGTTGATACATGTTGATAATAGAGTGTCTGCACTCTATCCATTCCTCCCTTCTGCTATGGCTTCGGTTTTACCATCTACACTGGGTCGTCAAGAGAGGGTATAAAATATTTTGTGTATGTGGTCACAGCAAAGGTAGTGGATGCGCGAAGATGAAAGAAGAAGAAAAACGTATGACCGTTCGACGCGAACTCATTGATGAACTGCTCAAAGAATGCACCGACCCGAAGGAAATTCTTGCCGAAGGTGGCTTGCTCAAACAACTGACCAGCGCCCTCATTGAGCGCTGCCTGGAAACGGAGATGGAGGAGCACCTGGGCTGTCCCAAGCATGCCAAGCGCAGTGAAACCACACGTAACAACCGCAATGGAAGCAGCCGCAAGGCGCTCAAGGGATCGCAAGGAGAGATCACCATCGCCGTCCCGCGTGACCGTAAAGCCAGCTTTGGGCCAGCCCTCATTCCCAAGCACCAGACCCGGCTGGATGGTTTCGAAGACAAGATCCTTGCTCTCTATGCTCGTGGGATGACGACCTGTGATATCCACGCTCAGGTTCACGACCTCTATGGCGTTATAATAAGCTCTCTCCTTCATCATCAAAAGCGCGTTTGAGCGCGTTTGAGCCCAAAAGTTCACTTTAGTTATACCAATGAAGCCGCTTGAAATGGGCCTTCAGAAGGGCAAACTTTGACAGTAAATTTGTTGTCCAAAGCTGGATATGGATAGGCAAAACTGGACAATATCGACGGTGGCTCTGAGCTCAAAAGGAGAGCTGAGCAGGGAGAGAATATGTGATAGACTTACAATTTGTAAGTGATTTCTCAATTCTGACGGCTTTTCATTATGGACGATGCACCCAATTTTGCACCCAATCGATTTTACAGGCTTGTGCATTCGCTTGCACTGTTTTACAATTTTGAGAGCTGTTTGAGCTTAAGCAGGCAAGTGGCGTAGGGTTTGAGCAGGGGCCAAAATGGGGCTTTTAGTTTTTATTAAACTAAAAATTATATTTTTGCACTTTCTATGGACATAGCTATTCTGTATCAGATACAATGGCGGCCGAGAACCCTTTCACACCTGTGGTGACACTAGGTACCTGAAGATGAGCTTGCGAGGAATTTACGGTAGTATCTGGTCAGCGAGAGCAGAACCAGGCATCTGAAGATGAGCTTGTGAGGAATTTGTGACAGTATCGGATCAAGAGCAGCAAAAACAGAAGCAAGCAATGCAACACGAGAAGAATATGGTTGCACTCTCCTCGGTAGGAGCAGCCATAGGCCTGACGGCTTTGAAATTGGCCGTTGGCTTATTGACTGGTAGCCTGGGCATTCTGGCTGAGGCGGCGCACTCTGGACTAGACTTGATCGCCGCGCTGATGACGTTTTTCGCCGTTCGCTTCGCCTCGCGTCCAGCCGACGAGTCGCATCACTATGGGCATGAAAAGATTGAGAATCTCTCCGCGTTTCTAGAGGCGGTCCTATTGCTCGTAACAGCGCTCTGGATCATTTATGAGGCTGTACGTCGTTTGCTGTACCACGAAGGGCATGTTGAGATTAGCATCTGGGCTTTTGTGGTGATGGGTATTTCCATTGTGGTTGATTTCACACGCTCACGCGTCCTGTTACGCGTAGCCCGCAAAGTGGGTAGCCAGGCCCTGGAGGCTGATGCCTTACACTTCAGCACCGATATCTGGAGTTCGGCGGTAGTGATTATTGGCCTGTTTATCGTACTTGTCACAAATGCGTTGCATCTCCCTGCATGGCTGACTCAGGCTGATGCGGTAGCTGCCCTGGTCGTCTCATTTATTGTCATCTGGGTGAGCGTGCAACTGGCGAAGGAAACGCTTGATGCCCTGCTGGACAAGGCTCCGCACGCGCTTATTTTGCCGATTACCGGGCATGTGCGAACTCTACCTGAGGTGCTAGAAATCCGTCGCTTACGTGTGCGTCGCGCTGGCAACACGTATTTCATCGAGATCACCATCGCTGTCGCGCGCACCCTGACTTTTGAGCAGACGCACATGGTGAGCGAGCAGGTTGAGGATGCAGTGAGCCAGGCTGTACATGAACAGGCTGAGCAAGCGGAGGTCGATATTGTCGTGCATGCAGAGCCGATGCGTTCGCCGGGTGAGACAATTGCCGAACGCCTGTATCGCCTGGCGGAGAGCCAGGGCGTGCATATCCATGATATTCACCTGCGCGCCGTAGGTAGTCACCTGGAAGCCGATGTCGACCTGGAGGTCCCCACAGACTTGTCGCTGCAGGAGGCCCATGCTCAGGCATCACGCTTTGAGCAGACCATTGTCGCCTCTGAACCACAGATACAGCTCGTGACCACGCATTTAGAAGCGCCAGAAACCCATGTCGCCGTGCGCAATGAGGTCACGTCAACATATCCTCAACTGGTAGACGCGATCCGCCAGCGGGTAGACGAAAAAGTGGGTAGGGAGCGGGCGCATGATATTCACCTCTATTGTGCTCAGGATGAAGGCGGGCGGGCGCGGGAAGACTTAACCCCCGAGGATATGTCTCAACTCGACCTGACATTCCACCTGATTTTTCAAGCGCATGCCCCTGTAAGCCAGGTACATATCCAGGCCGAAGAGGTCAAGCGCGATCTGCGGCAGCGCTTTCCATGCTTAGATACGATTACGCTCCACATGGAGCCTCCCGAAGAAGATGGGGGTGTCAACTAGCGAAATTGTGCCTGTGTGAAGCATTTACTGGCATGCAGTCGCGCACTGCTGACACATGTTGGCACAGGCATGCATCTGGGCGTCTTCCTGGAACTGCTGACAGGTCTGGGCGCACAGGTGGCAAGCCTCAGCACAGAGACCGCGTGTATGTTCCTGAAGCGGCGACTGGCGTAGCGTGAGATCCTGTGTAAGCTGACAGATTTGCGAGCAGTCGATTAGCGCCTGTACACAATCGCCTTGCAGGAGGCGTCCTCCCTTGTGGAGGCAATAGTGCAAAGTTTGCTCACAGACAGCATGGCAGTAGTTGCAGGTTTGTGTGCATTGCCGCAAGTGGCTCTCTGTAACAGGTTCATGCATAACAGCTTTCCTCCTTGTCGGGTCCATGCATTGCATGGGCTCTACAGATTTGATGAATGTACCAAAATAAAGGCAGAAATATTAGCAGTACACGCTTGCTGATGTGAAATCGTAACATCAGAGGTAGACAATACTCACACATGTCTGCATCCTGGAATACAATAGAGAGGCAACTCGCTATATATTGAGAGGAGAGACAGCTTATGTGCTCGGCTGAAGAGAACAGCCCCTTAAATCCCAATCTTACAGATCCAGCGCGACGCGATCTGCCTGAAGGTATGGTAGTAGCCCCCGCTGGGCCGCGATCCTTGGCTCTCTGATGCTAGGTGTGCTTTATTTCTTCCTACCCGCGAAATTGCGCCTGGGTCCTGCCTGGCTTTTGTTGGCGATTGAGATTGTAGCATTATGCCCAGCGATCATTGCGCGTTTGTTTGGGCGGCGCCTCCCTCATTTCACGACTCGCCTGCTGACATTACTTACGCTGGGGGTGGTCACGGCGGCCCTGGCTATTGGTGTCTTGTTGCTTATTGTGACTTTACCAGCGGATAAGCATGCCCAGGTCCTCTTCTCATCAGCCATTGTGCTATGGTTGTTTAACATTCTTGTTTTCTCACTCTGGTACTGGGAGGTGGATGGAGGAGGGCCTATCAAGCGTCACCAGACCGGACACAAGGCTGTTGATTGGCAGTTTCCTCAACAAATAGGCGGAAATGATGGCAGTTGGGCACCTCACTATCTTGATTATCTCTTCGTGGCTTTTACCACAGCCACTGCGCTCAGCCCCACCGATACGATGCCTCTGACGCGCCGTATTAAGGCCTTAATGATGGTCCAGGCCCTGATCGCCATGTCATTGATCGTTATTGTAGCGGCCCGAGCGATTAACATGCTTTAGGGCAGTCAGGGTATGATCATATTTATATTTAAATGTGACGGCTAACCATGTTCGCACCATGATATACTACGCTTGGCGCAATACGCCTACCAATAGTACCGATTTCTCGCATTGTTTGACAGTACAGAACAGCTGTGGGATAATGCCTTCACTCCAAACACATGGTAAAACAGCGACAATCACCGGCCTGATCGGTGCTCCTGTCCGATTTACCCGGCATCTCTGCCTTACTGGGAACGGTGAGGATCGCAGATGCCCAGGTGCCACGCTAAGGTGGCTCGCCACGGGTACTTCCCCCGCTGCATCACACGTTCCTTCACACGATGAATGGACGTGCTTTTTGTGCTGTCTCTGACAGGATGCAGAGAGGGTCTCTGACCAGGTTTTGCGCGACTGAAAACGAGTTTTTAGCAGCCGCAAAAAGACGTCAGAAAAGTACTTGACAAAGCGCAAAGTGTATGCGATACTGACACAGTCAACGGCGAGCACGGACACCGCAAACGCCGGAGCGACACACAAGAGGCAAGCCCACGAGGCCTGCCGGGTTGCGGTTCAACAGCAAAAGAAGAACGAACCAGAGCACCCTGAACAACTGAAGAGTGGAATGCAGAAGTACAACGGAACTTCGCTGGTTGAGCATGTCTCAATCGCGGAGAACACCGTTCCTGTCAATTCTGCGAACAAAGCAATGAAGTAACGACAACGTGCTTCTAGCCTGGACGCAAACTTACAATGCTTACTACGTCGCTGTGTAGCAGTGATGTGGAAGATACATTCATCACTTGAATGGCGAGTTTGATCCTGGCTCAGGATAAACGCTGGCGGCGTGCCTAACACATGCAAGTCGAACGCCCTCTCGCAAGAGAGGGAGTGGCGGACGGGTGAGTAACACATGGGTACCTGCCCCGAGGTGAGGAATACCGGCGAGAAATCGCCGACAATACCGCATATGTTTCTTCGGGAACAAAGCTCGCAAGGGCGCCTTGGGATGGGCCTGTGGCCGATTAGCTTGTTGGTGAGGTAAGAGCTCACCAAGGCCACGATCGGTAGCTGGTCTGAGAGGATGGTCAGCCACACTGGGATTGAGAACGGCCCAGACTCCTACGGGGGGCAGCAGTGAGGAATTTTCGTCAATGGGGGCAACCCTGAACGAGCAACGCCGCGTGCAGGAGGACGCTTTTCGGAGTGTAAACTGCTTTTCTTGGGGACGAGCAAGGACGGTACCCAAGGAACAAGCCCCGGCTAACTACGTGCCAGCAGCCGCGGTAATACGTAGGGGGCGAGCGTTGTCCGGAGTTACTGGGCGTAAAGCGCACGCAGGCGGTTTCGTACGTCTGGAGTGACAGTTCCCGGCTCAACTGGGAAAGGTCTTTGGAAACGGCGAGACTTGAGGGCTTCAGAGGGACACGGAATTCCGGGTGGAGTGGTGAAATGCGTAGAGATCCGGAGGAACACCAATGGCGAAGGCAGTGTCCTGGGAAGCATCTGACGCTCAGGTGCGAAAGCTAGGGGAGCGAACAGGATTAGATACCCTGGTAGTCCTAGCCGTAAACGATGACCACTAGGTGTGGGAGGTATCGACCCCTTCCGTGCCGTCGCAAACGCAATAAGTGGTCCGCCTGGGGAGTACGGTCGCAAGATTAAAACTCAAAGGAATTGACGGGGACCCGCACAAGCAGCGGAGCGTGTGGTTTAATTCGATGCAACGCGAAGAACCTTACCAAGTCTTGACATGCAGATGCACCAGCGGTAATGCGCTGTTCCTTCGGGACGTTTGCACAGGTGCTGCATGGCTGTCGTCAGCTCGTGTCGTGAGATGTTGGGTTAAGTCCCGCAACGAGCGCAACCCCTACTGCCTATTACAACTTCTAGGCGGAACTGCCCTCACGGGAGGAAGGCGGGGATGACGTCAAGTCAGCACGGCCCTTACGACTTGGGCGACACACACGCTACAATGGCCAGTAACAAAGGGATGCCAACCCGCGAGGGGGAGCCAAGCTCAAAAACCTGGTCTCAGTTCAGATTGCAGGCTGAAACTCGCCTGCATGAAGGTGGAGTTGCTAGTAACCGTAGGTCAGCACACTACGGTGAATACGTTCCCGGGTCTTGTACACACCGCCCGTCACACCACGAAAGTCGGCAACACCTGAAGCCGCCAGGCTAACTCCTTGTGAGAGGCAGGCGTCGAGGGTGGGGTCGGTGATTGGGGTGAAGTCGTAACAAGGTAGCTGTACCGGAAGGTGCGGCTGGATCACCTCCTTTCTAGGGAGTCATCAGTGCTCACGTAGCACTGCACTCTCAGGTCGAACAGGAACGACCTGTCCGTTGTCCCCTGCTTCCACTCTTGAGCGGTTCGGCCGCTGGTTCAACCCAGATCCGAAGCCCGCATTGTACCTGAACAACCAAAGAAGTATCCTTCAATTTTGCTGAGCGAGCACGTTGGCATGCAAGTGCCCAACCGTGACGTGAGTCATTCGAAGCTCGTGACAGTGAAGAACGAAGACCGAGATCCCATACAACAAGGGTTAACACAAGAAGAAGCAGACAAGGCAGAACAAGCGAAACAGAGTACGAGGTGGATGCCTTGGCGCTGAAGACCGATGAAGGACGCGGAGACCGGCGAAACATTCAGGGGGAGCTGCATCCAAGCGATGAGCCCTGAGAATCCGAATGGGGCAACCCCTCCAGAGTCATGTCTGGAGACCTATCGCTGAACACATAGGCGATATGGAGGATCGTGGGTGAACTGAAACATCTCAGTAGCCTGCGGAAGAGAAATCAACCGAGATTCCCGTAGTAGTGGCGAGCGAACCGGGACGAGCCCAAACCATCTATTCTTCGTGAATAGGCGGGGTTGTAGGACCAACAGTAGCGATCATGTGCTTACTCGAAGGCATTGGAAGGTGCCACCAGAGGGGGTGAGAGTCCCGTAGAGGACGAGGACATGAGCGTGGTTGGCATCCTGAGTACCACGAGACACGTGCAATCTTGTGGGAAGCTGGGGGGACCACCCTCCAAGGCTAAAGAACTTCAGCGACCGATAGCGAACAAGTACCGTGAGGGAAAGGTGAAAAGTACCCCGAGAGGGGGATGAAAGAGTCCCTGAAACCACGTACTCACAAGCAGTCAGAGGCCACTGTGCCACGAGGCACCAAGGGCTGATGGCGTGCCTTTTGTAGAATGATCCGGCGAGTGCATCGCACGTTGCAGGTTAACCAGCGCTAAAGCTGGGGAGCCAGAGGGCAACCGAGTCTCAAACAGGCGGGTATGTAGCGGCGATGCGACCCGAAACCGTGTGAGCTACCCATGAGCAGAGTGAAGCGGATGTAACAGTCCGTCGAGGCTCGAACCCACCAGTGTTGCAAAACTGGGGGATGACTTGTGGGTAGGGGTGAAATGCTAATCGAACACGGAGATAGCTGGTTCTCCCCGAAATGTATTGAGGTACAGCCGCGACCAAGAGCGTGGTGGAGGTAGAGCACTGGATAGGCTAGGGGCCCTGTGCGGGTTACCAACCCTACTCAAACTCCGAATGCCACTACGTGTTTATCGCGAGTGAGACGGCGGGGGCTAAGCTTCGTCGTCAAAAGGGAAACAGCCCAGACCATCGGCTAAGGTCTCCAAATCGATGCTCAGTGTCAAAGGGGGTCAATGCGCCCAAACAGCCAGGATGTTGGCTTAGAAGCAGCCACCATTTAAAGAGTGCGTAATAGCTCACTGGTCGAGTGCAATGGCACCGACAACGTATCGAGGCTAAAGCATCGTACCGAAGCCGTGGAATATAGGACTACCTATATTGGTAGGGGAGCGTTCTCGACGCCTGAGAAGCCAGACCGTAAGGACTGGTGGAGGTAAGAGAAGTGAGAATGCCGGAATGAGTAGCGCAATGTCTGCGAGAACCAGACACACCGAATGCCTGAGGGTTCCTGGGCAACGTCAATCGTCCCAGGGTGAGTCGGGCCCTAAGCCGAGGGCGTCATGCCGTAGGCGATGGAAAGCAGGTCAGAGAATCCTGCACCGGAACATTTCGTTATGAGCAATGGGGGGACGCGGTAGGGAAGGTGAGCCGATCGAATGGACAGGATCGGTGCCTCTGCTGAAGCGCGTGACCGAGGAAAATCCCGGACACATTATGCGTGACACTGAGGCCGAGCGCCCGCGAGGGTGCGGAAGTCATTGGTCCCCAGGCCGTCAAGAAAAGCCTCTCGCCAGAAACTGTTCCGCCCGTACCGCAAACCGACACTGGTAGGCAGGGGGAAATCTCCCCAGGTGATCGAGCGACCCTCTGTTAAGGAACTCGGCAAATTAACCCCGTACCTTTGGAAGAAGGGGTGCCTGCGTAGCTGTGTGTGCTTGCACACATGGTGAGAAGGTTGCAAGAAATCGGCTCAAGCGACTGTTTACCAAAAACACAGGTCTCTGCGAACGCGAAAGCGGAAGTATAGGGGCTGACTCCTGCCCAGTGCCGGAAGGTTACGAGGAGTGGTGTGCGTAGCCACGAATCTAAGCCCCGGTGAACGGCGGCCGTAACTATAACGGTCCTAAGGTAGCGAAATTCCTTGTCGGGTAAGTTCCGACCCGCACGAAAGGAGTAACGACTTGAGCGCTGTCTCGACAGAGGACTCGGCGAAATTGAAGTACCCGTGAAGATACGGGTTACCCACGACAGGACAAAAAGACCCCGTGGAGCTTTACTACAGTTTGGCCTGGAAACGAAGTATGGTGTGCGTAGCATAGGTGGGAGCCGAAGAACTCATCCTTGTGGGGGTGAGGGAGGCAGCAGTGAAATACCACTCTCACCATGGTTTGTGTCTCACACGTCACCGTGATCCGGGACGTGAACAGGGCCAGATGGGTAGTTTGACTGGGGCGGTCGCCTCCCAAAGAGTAACGGAGGCGCCCAAAGGTTCCCTCAGGGTGGATGGACATCACCCTCTGTAGAGTGTAAAGGCACAAGGGAGCTTGACTGTAAGGCGTACAGGCCGAGCAGGGACGAAAGTCGGGCTTAGTGATCCCACATTCCCGTGTGGAAGGAGTGTGGCTCAACGGATAAAAGCTACCCCGGGGATAACAGGCTTATCTTGCCCAAGAGTTCACATCGACGGCAAGGTTTGGCACCTCGATGTCGGCTCGTCGCATCCTGGGGCTGGAGTAGGTCCCAAGGGTTGGGCTGTTCGCCCATGAAAGCGGCACGCGAGCTGGGTTCAGAACGTCGCGAGACAGTTCGGTCTCTATCCGTCGTGGGCGTCGGAAAAGTGAGGGGAGTCATCTTCAGTACGAGAGGACCGAGATGGCTTGACCGCTAGTGCGCCAGTTGGGGGGCCTCCTCCAGAGCTGGGTAGCTACGTCAAGAAGGGATAAGCGCTGAAAGCATCTAAGCGCGAAGCCGACCCGAAGATAACTTTTCCCACTCTCAAGAAGAGTCAAGATCCCAGGAAGAAGACCTGGTGGATAGGCTGCGCGTGGACGCCTGGTAACAGGTGGAGCGGAGCAGTACTAATGATCGTACGGCTTGTTTCCCATTCTGTTTCTTCGCGTATGTGGTGAGTCCTTGTGGTGTGAGTGAGAGCGGTCTGAGATCGGATCTGAGCACGAGCGAGAGGACATCGCGGCACGGGGAGCGTGAGCAGGCCAGCGTGGCTCAGCAAAATTGAGGGAGTACTTCTTTGGACAGGTTACAGATACAGAGGAAGAGCCGATAATTATTTGAGCTTAGCTCAAATAATTATCGGCTCTTCCTCTGTCGAACACGCGCAAAGTTGACGATGAGAAGAGTTTGCTTGCAACGCTCGTCTACGCGCTTTGCTCCTGGAAACGGAAGAGGCGCAAGGCCAGGAAAAAGCAGATCAGGCCATACCCAAGCAGGCCAAGGATATTGAACTGCACCTCGGAGAGGCCTTTTCCGAAGATCATGACTCCGTTTAGCCCATCAATGGCCCAGGCCGTGATGCCAATTTTGGCTATCTGCTGCATCCATTGCGGTTCCGACCAGAGCGGCCACCAGGAGCCGCCAATGGCGGACGTTACCAGCGTAGTCAGCGTGACAATGGGTGTGAGCTGTCTCCTCGATTTGACGATTGAGACGAGTAACATGCCGAGACCCGTGGTCGCGAAACTGGTGCTGACCAGCAGGAGCGCGATGGCCTGCCAGGAGCCAATGTTGAGCTTGAACACGTAATAGCCAATTGTAAAGAGTACGCTCAATTGTAGGAGTGTGAGCAGAAACTGGGCGATAAGCTTACCACCAAGCAGGGCATACCTGGGAACTGGGGCAATCAGCAGACGACGAAATGTTCCCTCTTCCTTCTCCTGGAGAATGGTGGACGCAGCCGAGTTGAGACCAAACAGCGCGAAGAGTACCGCGAAGCCCGGCAGCAACTGGTCGAAGTTGTTGCTTTTGGGTGCGCTCCCCGTTGTAAGCATTTGCACCAGGCTTATATTTTTACTTGTCTGGCTGGCTTCCCCAACCGTTTTACTGATGGCTTCAGGTTTGATAGTTGCATAATTACAGGTATTTGCTGGCTGCTGGCAGACAGCTTGCACCTGCTGAACGGCGGCGCTCCCCGCGTAAAGGGCGTCGATCTGGCGATTGATGACACCGGTGACGAGCTGTTGCGTGAAGGTACTGCGTTCATCTCTGCTGTTAGGGCGGGTGTAGAACTGAATGATGTTGTTCGGCGTTTGGCCTTTGCTGGCGGCATCCTGGAGCTTCTGCGAGGTCCCCGTGGGGATTATGATGCCTGCGACCGCTTTTTCGTTCTCTACCTGCTGTAAGACTTGCTGGGAAGTGCTATATCCCTTCACATTAAGTTTGAAGCTGCTATTGGTTCCTTGCAAGGTTTTGATAATAGTATCCCCTACGCGCCCACTGTCCTGGTTGTTGACGGCAACCATAAACTCTACCGATGCGTTGTTGCTGAAGGCGCTGCCAAAGGCACTGCCCATAATGCTGATCAGCAAAAGCGGGACGAGAAGTAGCAGAATGAGCGAGTGTTTATCTTTAATAACCTGCAAGAGGTCTTTTTTCGCGATATGCCAGAGCGTTCTCATAGAATTGTTCTTTCAGTCTAGTCCCGTAGCGTTTTGCCTGTAAGCTGGATAAAGAGTTCTTGTAGTCCTCTTGGTCGTTGAATAGTGCGTTCTGGTTCTAGCCGGGCAAGTAGCTGGGGCAATGTGCCTATAGCGATGATGCTCCCTTCATTCATGATCGCGATACGCTGGCAGAGGCGCTCGGCCTCTTCCATATAGTGCGTTGTGTAGAGAATGGTTGTTCCCTGGTCGCGCAGGCGCTCGATGGTTGCAAAGATGTGCTCGCGCGATTGCGGATCTACTCCGACGGTTGGCTCGTCCATGAGCAGGAAGGATGGACTGTGCATCAAGGCAATGGCGATATTGAGTCGGCGCTGCATGCCGCCAGAGAAATGCTTCGGCGTATCTTTGCGCCGCTGGTAGAGTCCCACAAAGTTGAGAACCTCTTCGGCACGCTTCTTACGTTGCTGGTCAGGAATGCCATACATTTTGGCAAAAAAGGTCAGGTTTTCCAGGGCGTTTAAATCACTATATAGTGCAAGCTCCTGTGGCACGACGCCGATGTGATATTTGACGGCTCTGCCTTTCTTTTTGACGGAGAGATTGCGAATGTAGGTATCGCCAGCGGTGGGACGTAGGTAGCCACACATCATATTGATGACGGTACTTTTGCCTGCGCCATTTGGCCCGAGAAGCCCAAAAATTTCTCCTCTATTTATGCCAAAAGTGATGCCTTTGACCGCTTCTAGCTTGCCATAACGCTTCGCCAGGTTTTGTACCTCGACCTCCGCCACGCTTTTTCTATAAATGGTGTTAGGCACCTGAGCATTTAACTTTAAGGTAGCATCAAACACTTTTCTACTCCTTAATGCAAAACCAATTGACATCTTTGGCTTTTCCATGTTATGCTGCTCCCGCAGATAGAGGTTGGATGCGGGAAGCGAATGCTGAGCTCTCGGACTCCTCCTTCGATCCGTCTGAGGATACTGCAATTAAGACGTTTTCACATTCCCTCCCACTCACCTCTTACTGCAAAATATTCGATGATGCCATGTATGCTTTATTGACTTCTCGCGCCTGCGGCGCTCGCTTTTTAGTGGTGTGTGGTAAGTCCATGGCGGCTGCAGGCTGCCATGGACTTACCACACACCACGTGACGTGGAATTGGTTGAGTTAGCGCGTGGCCTCTGCTGCCAGCTTCTCCGCCTGTCCAGACTCGATCTTCTCTTTGATATTCTGCTGGTTCTCTACGGTGTGAGCGTTCATGCGGTCAAGCACGACGGGCAGGGGATCGGGATATTTGGGATCGAGCTCGAAGTCCTGGGTCCAGGTCATCTTTGTACCCTCTGGCGCGGCCTCGCAGGTCCACTTCAAGTGCATGTACGCGAAGGGATAGAGTGGCTCTTCGCGCTCAGCGGTGGCGACCATTTGCTGGCGGTCTAACAGGCGTTGAGAGCGCCAGGTGTTGCCCTCGGCATTGGTGAGCTGGAAGACCAAGCGGGTGTAGCGGCCTTCGCTCTCGCGATTAAGGATCTTCGCGCCGTGGTACTCGTTGAAGAGAATGGGCCAGCGCTCGATGTCGTTGGTGATGTCGAAGACGGTCTGCGGGTCTTTGCAAATAATGATGCTGTTTTGAATGCGTGGCATGGTTGTAATCCTCCATATTATATTTTTATGTTTGTTTAATTGGCGATTAGGAAACGGCTACCTGTTTGTCCATGAGGGCTTGCAGGAATTTTTCTACGTCGGCAAAGGTCTGTAATTTACCCAGAGCGGCGTCATCAATCGTGAGAGGGAGGCGCTTCTCAAGCGCGACCGCCATCTCGACGATCTCGGTGGAGTCCATATCCAGATCATCTTTTAGTCTGGTTGTGGGCGTCACCTTGCTAATATCAATGTGCAGGTCTTGCATGACATGGAGAAGTTCCGCACGAATATTCATAGTTTCTATCCCTTTTCTCGTTAGTAATTTGTTTACAACGTAAACAGGGGAATTGTGTGGGGACACCCCACGCCCCGGCAGGAGGGTTTCCCTCCTGCACCTCCCTTTTACTATGAAGCAATCACAGTGGCGATGGCCATGCCTGCATCGTGTGAGATGCTGAGCATCAGGCGGGTGTATCCCAGGTGCTCGAATGCGGCCTGCGCACGCCCGTGAAGCCTGATATATGGCTCGCCATACGTCCCATTCAGGATCTCGATCTCATTCAGCCCCACCAGTTGCCCCTGGCTCGCCAGGATCTTTTTGACGGCCTCTTTAGCGCCGAAGCGGCCTGCCAGCGAGCGCCAGCGATAGCCATAGCCATTGGCGTTCTGGCAGGAGTGGCGCTCCTGGTCAGTAAAGAGCCTGACCAGGATGCGCTCGCCCCAGCGATTGTAGATATCCTGCATGCGTTGTATATGCACCAGGTCTACCCCAAGAGCCTGTATGGTTGGCAGAAGTGCGAGCGATTGCATGGGTGCTTGAATGTTTTGTATCTGGATCAGGCCACGGTTGTCGGCCAGGCGCTCACTACCATACATGCGTTCACTCCTCCAAATCCGCGTGAGACGACGAGGGTGTTCTGGAAGGATTCCAGCTTCTGGGCATTGCCGCGCACGAAGTTCAGGTCAAAACCGGGCGCTGGCTGATCCAGGTTGGCAGTGGGCGGAAGCTCCTTCTTCGCCATGGCGCGTAGGGCCAGGGCTACGTCTGCCGGGGCAGCCGCGCCAAGCATATGCCCGATGGCGGACTTAGGAGCCGTAACCGGGACATCCTGGCTGCGTGCGCCAAAGGTATCCTTGAAGGCGTAGACCTCGGTCATATCCTCTACTGGAATGCCGGAGCCGTGAGCGAAGATGGCGTCGACCTGTCCAGCCTCCAGGTCTGCGTGGCGAAGGCTTTTCTGGATGGTTTTGGCCAGGATGTAGCCATGCGGCTCAACAGTGTAGAGCGGGATATAGCCATCGCTACCAACCGCCCAGCCTTTGAGCTCTCCGTAGATGGTCGCGCCACGACGCTGTGCATGTTCCAGCTCTTCCAGAATCAGGAAGGAGCTGCCTTCGCCGAGAACGGTTCCGGTGTGTTTGCGCTCAAAGGGGCGATAGGCCGCACCTGGCTGCTTGTTGCCGTGGCGGGTGAGATAGCCTGCGGTCTGGCAGCAGAGCCAGGCGTAGGGTGAGAGCGGCGCTTCGGTGCCGCCCGCGATAACCACGTCGGCCTGGCCACGGCGAATGACGTCTGCGCCATGAATGAGCGCGTAGGCGCCGCTGGCACGGTCAGAGACAAAGGTACGTGCTGGCCCTTTGATGCCCAGGTTGATGCAGATATTGCCCTGGGGCGCCGCGGGGAACCAGGCCGTGGCCTGGTAGGGGCTGACCTCGCGTGCGCCATCGCGCCACAACTCGCGCAGTTCGCGCTCGGCGAACTCCCAGCCGCCGAGGACGTTGCCGACCATGACAGCGACGCGCTCCGGGCGGACGCCGTTCTCGGCATCCACGCTCAGGCGAGCGTCTGCCAGGGCCTGGTTGACCGTAGCGAGAGCCAGGTGCGTAAAGCGGTCCGTGCGTTTGACGGTGCGCGCTGGCAGTTCCTGTTGCGCGTCAAAGGTGTTGGCCTGGCCCGCGACCTGGCACTGGTAGCGCGCAGGGTCGAAACGGTCAATGGTTTGTGTGCAGGCCTCTCCCGAACGAGCGCGCTTCCATAGCTCGTCCATGCCTATTCCTGCGGGTGTGATACACCCGATACCTGTGATGACAACCTTTTTCATTACTTCTCTCCTGGTGCTGCTCTCAGAACCATTGATGCGTGTAGCCCGGCGAAGCCACTGGCGTTGGTGAGGATGACATCACCATTCCAGGGGCGTCCCTGGTTGGGCACGTAGTCAAGGTCGCAGAGGGGATCGCGCTCTTCATAATTGATGGTAGGATGGATATAGTGGTGCTCCAGGCTCAGGGCGCAGGTGACGACCTCCATGGCGCTGGCGGCTGAAAGGGCATGTCCCTGCATGGACTTGGTGCCATTGACAGGAATCTTGTATGCGTGATCGCCCAGGGCCATTTTGATCGCACTCGTCTCGCAGCTATCATTCTGCGTCGTTGAGCTGGCGTGCGCGTTGACATAATCGATCTCTGTTGGCTGGATGCCGCTTTGCTCAATCGCGCTATTGATGGCACGGGCGAGGTCATCCCCATCGGAGAGGAGGTCGGTCATATGCAAGGCGTTGGAGGTGTTGGCGAAGCCTGTGATCTCGGCGTAGATATGCGCTCCACGACGTTTAGCGTGCTCCAACTCTTCCAGAACCAGGACGCCACAGCCCTCGGCGAGCACGAAGCCATCACGCTTGCCATCGAAGGGACGGGAGGCGTGTTGTGGCTGGTCGTTATGGCGTTGCGAGAGGCAGTGAATGATCTCAAAGGAGGCGATGGTTACCGGCGTAATCGGCGCCTCGCTGGCACCCGTGAGCATGATGTCCGCGTCGCCATTCTGAATGGTTTCAAATGCATAGCCAATGGCGTCGAGACCGCCAATACAGCCGGTCGAGAGTGTCACGCAGGGGCCTTGCAGGCCCATGAGCGCCGATATCAGAATACCCGGTGTATTCGACATTGAGGCCAGGAAGAGGTTGGGACTAACCTTGCTGGGATCAATCTCTTCGCGTCCCAGGTTGGTGACCTTGATAAACTCTGATTCCATCTGGCGCGTGCCACAGATCGCGGTTGAGAGGGCGACGCCGGCCCGGTCGCTGTCGATGGACTTCACATCAAGTTTTGCATCCGCGACAGCCTGCATGGCTCCCGCGACTGCGAACTGGATAAAGCGGTCCAGGTTCTGTACCTCGCGGGGAAGCCCAAGCTGCGCGGGATCGAAGTTATCAACCTCGGAGACAACCTGCGAGGCGAAATCAAATTTCTCAAACAACTGACAACTGGTTACCTGTGAGAGGTGTTTTGTCGCGCTGCGACCAGCAGATAATCCCTGCCAGTACTGTTCTTTGCCGATACCAAGCGGACTGACAACACCTAATCCTGTCAAGACAACTTTGCGCATTTCTTTTACCTCGAAGCTAAGAGCAAGGGGAGTGGCCCTATTCTCAGTTCTTTTATCTGTTCAAAACCAGTGGCTCGTAACCATGTATGGAACTGGGTCGTGGTGAACACGCCGCCTTCCTGGGAATTGAGGAAGAGGCTCAGACCAATCATCAGGGCCGCCGCTGGCCCGGTTCGCTCATCATTAGGCATGATATCGGCGAGGAGCAGCTTTCCGCCTGGCTGGAGCAGACGATAGCATTCGCGTAAGAGTGCCTGGCTCTTGCGCGCTCCCTTGAAGCGGCATACGTGACCAACAATAACCAGGCTAAAGCTCTCGGAAGGCAGTGAGCGTAGTTCCAACTGTGTGGGTTGAAGAAGGATACGCTCTTGCAGACCAAACCGTGAGACCTGTTCATGTAGGTCTGGGAGGAGACCTGGCTCGTCGCGCGCGATGATCTCGACCTGTGGATGGCGTAACGCCGTGGCAATGCTCCAGGCCCCGCTGCCTGCGCAGACATCGAGCACACGCCCTTGTAGCTCGGTATCTAGTTGTGAGGCGGCCTGCCAGGCTGCCGGAAAGACCAGCGGGAAGAGGTGTGTGAACATGCCAGGGTCTTGCTCACGGCCCTCGGGTGAACCCCAGTCTCGCCGCAACTTCTTCTTGCCTGTGCGCATGACCTCGGTGAGGTTACCCCAGGTATCCCATTGCTCCATGACCGCGCTCAGGTGGGAGCCGATATAGCCCGGTTGCCCCTCTACCAGGTAGACTGCCGCGAGTGCACTTAAGCTGTAGGCCTCGCGCTTCCGCTGGAGGAGCTCGAGTCCCACCAGGGCATCGAGCAAGGCCTGTAGCGCCTGGGCGTTGCAGCTCGCGACCGTGGCTAGCGCGGAGCAGGTGTGTGCTCCCCCCGCGATGTGCGTAAAGAGCTTGAGCTCAATTGCTGTATCAAGGACCCTGGCTCGGGCAAAGCCAAAGTTGATGTCTAAGAGTGGCGCGGCAATCGGTACCTGTAGGTAGGGCGCGAGCAGCTCTTGATTGGAAATTTGCAGTACCATGATTCCCCTTTTTTACACAATCACACAATCGCTACAGCACGAACCCAGGAGGCACCTGCATCGCGAAGCGCGATGGGAAAGCAGGCAACCTGGAAGCCATGAGATTTCGGCAGGAGGTGCAGATTCGCTAGCCGCTCCATGTGGAAGTATTCGCGCTCTCGCCCATACATATGTGTGGGCCAGAGCTTCTCCGAATCCTCGGTCGCGAGATAGGACTGAACCATCTCCATGAAGGGGAGATCGAAGCCGTTGGTATCGATGCCAATGACCTTGATGCCGCGTTCCACAAGCCAGCGAGTCGCCTCCAGCGTCATTCCCGGGTGAGCCGAGAAATACTCTGGTTGAGGCCACAATTTATCGGAATCCGTGCGTATGAGAACAATATCCTTGGGTTGTAGTTCATAGTTGGCGCGCACCAGGGCTTCTTGCAGATCGGCGACCGTAATGGCGGACCTGGGGTCCTTGTGCGAGAGGTCCAGCACAACGCCATGCCCAAAGCAGTATTCAAGCGGGACCTCGTGAATACGGCGGGCCGGCTTCCCTTCACATTCGGGACCGAAGTGATAGGGTGCGTCAAAGTGCGCTCCACAGTGCACCGAGACCGTGTAGACCTCGTTGCTGAGAAACTTGCCATCAGGAAAACTGTGGCGATTCGCCTTATGGCGCAGGCGCAGGTAGCGCCGGAAGCCATTGAGCCTCTTGCGCAGGGATGCCTTCTTGGGAAAGAAGAGCGCGCGCCAGATCTGGTCACCACCCGTAGTGTGATCGGTCGTGCGTATCCCTCCAAAGTTTGGGTCGCGTGGATGGGGCTCAATAGGCAAGCTTAAGTCAATAATCTGCGGCATAATGTAGCTCTCAAACAATGCAAACAATGTGAAGGCATAGCCAGTGGGTAGCCATAGACGCTTCTGGTACGGATAAGAGTGTTGCCTTTCGGAAAACCTGAGCGCGAAGCGCTAGCCGCGAGAGCGGCGTTGGTTTCCGAATAAGATCTAATGGATGAATAAAAGATGGATTAAGGCCTCCTCCTCAGAGAAGAGGAGAGGAGGAGGCTTATTTATATAAAGAGTTGACAGTAGGGCCAGAAACTAGCGACGATGACCAGCGGTCTCCTCGTACTGGTATGGCTCCTCGGTCAGGAAGTAGTTGCGGATGGGCGGGCGCTCCGTGGGAGCGACAACCAGGAAGCGGCAGGTCTCATCACTACCGGTAATGAAGCCATGGGGCTCGTTGCGAGGGATGAAGATAACATCGCCAGCGTTGAGCTTCACGTCACGCTTCTCCTGCGGCAACTGCAGCGTCATCGAACCCTCGAGGATGAAAATTTCATGCTCCCACTCATGGTAGTGAGGGGGGGTTGAGCCATTGGGCATGACCTCGAAGAGGCTAAGGACGAAGCGGTCCGCACCATCGGTAGTGTCAATGAGACGCTTAATGGTGGCCTGCTTGGCACCTGGCTCGCGAACGATATCGGTTGGGACATCCTGAGAACGAAGGTGTTTCATTGTAGTAATCCTTTCTTGAATGCATACCGTCTACTATTATTTAAGGACTAAGAACTGAGAACTAAGAACATATTAGATCTGATCTGACTTGATCTCGCGTCACGCGCTTCTTATGTCCTGTTGAGTTAAGTATAGAGTACGGTAGAAAATAAATATTCAATTACCTTATAACTAGTTATGAGTAGTTTGCACTAACAAATTGCTGGAAAGAAAGAGGTAAAGTTTCATGGCTTTCGTCCATGTTCGCTAATGCCTGTGTACGCTACTGCGTACACAGGCTGTGTAGGGGCAGAGCTTGCTCGGCCTAAAAGTCCATGCCAGCATGAACCCTACAATTTTGACGCAGGTCGCAGCAAGCGTGGTTTGATGCGTTCTTGCCAGCAGCCGAGGGCTGTGATGCGCGTAGGAATCGTACCAATCACGGGGGCGCGTAGCAGCAGGCGGGCGATTGGCGGTAGTTGGAAAGGCATGCGTGCATTGAGAGACTTGACGATCTGTTGCTGGATCAGGCCAACCCAGCCCTGGGCGATACGTGTACGTAATTCGCGCCTGCGCTGTACGGCGGCCAGATCGCTCTCGCTGAGTGTTTGGTCTAGCAGGGGCCTGGTGAGCATATTGGCCGCCGCAATCGCGTCCTGAATGGCCAGATTGATGCCGACGGAGCCGATGGGCGACATGACGTGTGCCGCGTCCCCAATAAGCAAGAGACCAGGGCGATGCCAGCGCTCCAGGCGGCTGGATTCAATCGAGAGCAGCGAGACCTGCTTCCAGCTATCCAGGTGCTCAACGCGATCAGCGAACCAGGGGACGCAGCTCTCCACCTCTCGCTGAAGCGCTTCAATGCCCGCCTGCCTCACCTGCTGATAGGTTCCTTTGCTAATGGCGCAACCGACCTGCCATTTATCGCCTCGATCCAGGAGGATGATAAACATGCCGGGTGCGAAATGCAGTTCGACTGCTTCAGAGTGTGGATCGCTCTCATGGTGTGGGAGATGGAACCAGAGGAAGTCCAGTGGTGGCGAGAGCGTAATGGGCGCCATATGCGCGAGGCGCCGCGTCCAGGAGAAGCGTCCATCCGCGCCGATGGTCAGCACGGCCTGTACCTCCACCTCGCCCTCGGGCGTGCGATAGCGTACGCCACGGATGCTTCCCTCCTCTTTCAGCAGGCGCTCGACGCGCGCCCCCATCACGAGCTGAAAGTGAGGGTATTGCCTGGCCTCTTCCACCAGGAAATTGAGAAACCTGACCTGTGAGAGCTTCATAATATAGGGGTAGGGCGATTTCAGGCGACGAAAATCGTCAAAGGTAAGCTGCCTCTCTCCCATATGGAATTGGACGTTATAGGCCCTGGTATGGGGAGTTGGAGCAGGCGCTCAGCCAGGCCGAGCTTCTGCATCTCTTCCAGAATAGATGGATGAATGGTATCGCCACGAAACTCGCGCGCAAAGTCTTTATGCGCCTCAAGTAGTATGACAGGCACCCCCTGACGCGCGAGCAGCAGGGCGAGAAAGGCCCCGGCTGGCCCCGCCCCCACGATACAACAGGTCGTCTTCTTAATCTCATGTATGTTCTCCTGCTGCGCGGAAAACTCCTGAACCTCTGGTCGCTCCGGCAACGCTTTACTCATCGAAAATTATCCTTTCCAATTGCTACCTGTATTGCTCCTATATTTCAGTATAGATAGCAATCACAAAGCGATCACACTTAGTGACAAAAATGTGCACTAAAAGTTGTGATATATGCCTATATAGAGTTAAAAGCGAAGAGTTACAATAGAAATAAGAACGCTTTGAGATACGCAAAAATATTAAAATGAGTAAAGGCTCTCGTATAACTTTGCTCTACTTTTAATAGTTTTCGTTGAGAAAAGGGAAGTTATGCGCCTATTTGCAGTCAGGTGGTTACGAGGGTTAGGGATTGTGCTCTTATGCCTCGTAAGCATTTTTATTACTGGCCAGGTATTTCTCCGTATCAGGCGCAGGCTTCACCCGGAACCCATGCCCCCTGAGATCGCGCCATACTTGGATGCCCCGCTCAGGCGCAAACTCTTTGGCTCCCCGGAGCACATCGTAGAGTGCGCTGGCGTGCTGCCTGGTATGCGTGTCCTGGAGATCGGGCCGGGGCCGGGACTCTTCACGACCGTCCTGGCGCGTCGTGTGGCTGCGGGCAAAAGCTCTGGCAGCGTCACGTGTGTGGAGGTGCAATCGAAGATGATTGAACTGCTGCACCAGCGCCTGGAGCGGGAAGAGGTGGGCAATGTGGAGATCATTCAAGCGGATGGTTGCCATATGCCTCTGCCCGAGGGAAGCTTTGACATGGTCTTCCTGGTGACGGTCGTGGGCGAGCTTCCGTATCCAGTAGCGTTCTTCCGCGAGTGTGCGCGTGTGCTCAAAGTGGGAGGTGTAGTATCGGTCACAGAGCAACTCTGCGATCCTGATTTCTGCCTGCCTGGTATGGTGCGCAGGTGCGCCGAAGCGGCTGGGCTGGAGGATGCCGGATATGTGGGCATCCCCTGGTGGTCTTATACCGCGAGCTATCGCAACACTGCCCCTGGCAGTGTTGTCTCTTCCCAATAAGGAAGTATGGTGTTTCTACCTTCTTAATTAGGTAGTACCTGGAAAGGGTATCTAAGCTTTATGTCCAAAGAGCAGAGCGAGCAACTGGTAAAACGTTTCTTCGAAGATGTCTTCAGCAAGGGTGACCGCGCGGTCGCCAATGAGATCCTGGCTTCGGACTTTGCCTTTTATGGCCCCCCCGATGGCATTCGTGGTGCTGAGGGTTTCCTGGGCTTCAGCAGTGAGATTCGTAGCGCCTTGAACGTTCAGTTCAAGATTGAGGTCATTATCGCCGATGACGAGAAGGTCGCCGCCTATGCCATCATGAGCGGTGTCCACCAGCGTGATTTCCACGATATTCCCGCCAGCGGCGTGCGCTTCGCCCTCCCACGCATCGACAACTTCGTCATTTATGACGGCCAGATCCATGAAGTGCGCACCACTTTTGATCATCGCGTCCTGCTTGCGCAACTGGGTTCACCCGAAGAGGATGCCGACGATCACCTGACACACGTCGCGGCCCGCTCACAGCGCGCCTAACGCCCGTCTTTTCTAGCTCGCACAGCGCGTGAGCTAGAATTCAGAGGTCTAAGCCAGGAGGTGGCTAACAACGTTGTTAGCCACCTCCTGGCTTAGACCTCTTCCTCCTCCAACAGACCTACCTGGGCAAGATTGCTACGCAGCACCGCGCGCATGCTCATGAGGCCAACGTTGTGGTGTTGTCTCAGGCCTCTATGGCAGGTGTGAGCGATTTGTGTCCCGATATTGAACTACCCATGTTGACCAGTCCGCGCCTGGGCACCCTGGCAGCCCTGCATGCGTACTAGGCGCGGCAGGAGCAGGCAGCCAGCAATAGTGAGCCAGAGCACGACGCCTGTCGCGAAGAAGCGTCCCAGCAGTAGCGAGGCACCCCAGCCGCTGATGGGCGCCAGGAATGCGCCAAGAAAGGTCATGCGCCACCAGCCAAAGCGGTGGTGCTGTCCCAGCCGGGTGAGCCATGTCAACAGACCCAGTAGCGCCCCCAGCAGGAGCCAGCCAAGTGTCAGTGATAGTTCTGTCATCTGTAATCTCTCTTTTCTATTGTCCGAAGTGATGGGATGTGGATTGTGGAAATGCCTCCTGCATTTCCACAATCCACATCCCATCACCCAATTTATCCTGCCTGGAAGACCTGGCTGATCAGGTTGAAGAGCTTTGAGCCATCGCCGATGGTCTGGAAGAAGTTGAGGTTGGAACGCACTTCGACATGATCAAAGATATGGAATTCGACGTAGTTATGTGGATGATGCAGGCGCGTGAGATCCCGGTCGAAAGCGCGGGTCTCGGTAAAGGGCAGAAAGGCGTCGTTACGATCATGCAGCAGGTATACGGGAGCGTGAATCTCTTTGATGATCTGGCTGGTTGAGAGGCCCTGGAGCTGCGCGTGCATCGCGGGCGTTAGCGCGGCCATATTCTGTGCGACCCGGTTCGGAGCTGTACCACTGAGGAGCTGATAGGCGGCGCGTCCCTCTGGCGAGAGCTGATCCTGTTCTCCTTGTGAGAGTGGTGAGCCATCCTGACTGAGAGCCTGGCGAATGAGTTCCTGCTCATAGACGGGAAGCTGTTCGGTGGTCACATTGGCAAGTACTTGTAGCGCGTAGGCGGTTGGTTGCCAGGACTCGGTCTTGCCATCGTAGGAGACGGCGCGGCGCCCAAAGGTCTCAAGCAGGGTCTCGGCGTTATAGTAGCCACCAAAGGCGGTGACATAGGCCACCTGGTCGCGAATATGGGGGTCCGCCGCCGCGTGCGTTATCAGTGGCACACCTGCGCTAAAGGCGATCATGCCCGTGCGCTGGCCTTGTAAGGCGGGGAGAGCTTGTAGGTATTGATAGGCTTGCACCACGTCCGCGCTATCCTCTATAGAGACATCATCCTGCAAGAGGGTCGAGGTGGTCATTGCCACGACAACGATGCCTGAGCGTGCCAGCGTCTGCTCAAGATTGATCAGCTGTGGCACCTGGCGCTGGTCTCCCACTCCAGGTAAGAGCAGCACGCCCTGGCGCTCGCCATGGATGAGCGGAACTGTGTTGGGTGTAAAGATATCCAGGTAGAGAATACCATGCTCGGCGGGAAGGACTTTTTGCGTATGAGTGAATGTTTCGCCCCCAAGTGTGAGCGGTAGCGGCTCTGAAGCCGTGAGCAGCGATGGAAGAATAAAGGTTGCGCGCAGAGTCGCCTGGCCCCAGGGAAGGAGCGAGGTGTATATGCCGCCAAGGAAAAGCAGCGCCAGCAAGAAACGTGCCATGAGAGAAACTATGCTGCCACGTTTCCGGAATTTACCTTTGGTTGTAGATGTAGCCTTGAGAGCTTGTTCTCCCCCAGCATCTTGCCCAAGGGGATGATTATTCTGTGCCTCGGTTTGCATGCTAGCTTTCCCTCTTTTGTGTACAATCCCGTATATGCATTGTTTTGCCAATAGTATAGATGCTTTTCTTCTTCCTTGAAAGAGTCATTTGACCTATAAAAGGGTAATTGTCTGGTGGTGTGATGCAAGTTGTCGCAACTTTGTCGCAATTTATGGGTATATACTCTGTAGGGTCTGTATGCTATTTTCATGTCCAGTTGGCAAAGCTATAATAGAGCACATGTATAGAGGGGATGACGCACCTGTTATGGAGAAGGTACTACTAGTTGAAGACGAGAACGACCTGGCAACGATTGTTATGCGCGAGTTGAGGGGTGCGGGATACGAGGTATTTCACGCTGAGGATGGCCTGAGCGCGCTAGATCTACATGAGCGCCACCAACCAGATGTGGTCTTGTTGGATTGGATGCTGCCCCGGCTCAATGGCCTGGAGGTACTACGACGCTTGCGTCAGAGCTCGGCGACCCCCGTGTTAATGCTGACGGCTCGTAGCGAGGAGGCGGATCGTGTCATAGGGCTGGAGATCGGGGCAGACGACTATCTGACCAAGCCTTTTAGTATGCGCGAGCTTGTAGCGCGTGTGCGTGCCCTGCTCAGGCGCGCCGAATTGATTAAGTTGACTATTAGCGCGGACCGCCGTGTGGCGAGCGAGGAGCTATGCCTGGGCAACCTGCGCCTCAATCCTCAAACGCACGAGGTAACCCTCGAAGGTGCGATGCTGGATTTGAGCCCCACCGAGTTCGCGCTGCTGCAACTGCTGCTGCGCAGCCCCGGGCGCGCCTTTAGTCGTTCCTATCTCATAGAGACGCTATGGAGTGGTACCTATATTGGTGGTGATCGCTCGGTTGATAACGTCGTCTTGCGTTTGCGCAAAAAGTTGGGCAAACTGGGCGATTCCATTGAGACGGTCTGGGGCATCGGCTACCGCCTGCACAATGGAGCATCAGGTAAGGTGTAGGGTCCACGCTTGCTTGGACTTTTGTTGGGGGAGAGAAATGCTTGACTCCCTGGGTAAGGCCGTGCAAGCATGACCCCTACAAAGCGAGCAGAGTAAAATGGTCAGCAACCTGGAGTTTGTGGCCTGGAGACATATGATATGGGAAATACATTGATCAGGAAGGTGCGCGAGTTCTGGTTTCAGACGCGTGGCTGGCAGGCCTTGTTCGAGATGGTGCTCATCCAGGCAGTAGTGATCATTACCTGGTGGCTGTTTTTTCGTGCGCAGATGGCGGACGAACCTGGGCAATTAATGAATAATACAGTCACATTTTTCCTGTTTTATTGCCCCGTAAGTGTGTTCTGGAGTACCATGCGCTGGCGTACGTCAAAAGTGCGTCCCTGGCGCAGACAGGTGGGCGTCGAATTTCTCATGGCGGCCTGTGTGCTTGTGATTTTCCTCCTTGAGATGGTTTTTTTGGTCTGGACCCCTTTCCCTTCATTATCGGGTCTGAACACGATCATTTGGTCTGACTATGCGGATCGCTTTCGATCCACTGATGTAGCCCATTCTCCGGCAACTTCGCTTGCTATTGATGTCTTCCTCTCTTTCTGTAGCGCCAGCTTTTTCCTGTTCCTGCGAGCAGCGATTCGTGTGCTCCAGGCCTGGAATCGCTTGCGTAAGCAGCACTTGAGTTGGGCGCTTACCCATGCTATTATGATGATTCCCATGTTTGGAGTGGGCGTGCTCTCGCTTTTTATTTTATTCGCGAGTGCTTTCTCTTACTCAAAACCGGAGAACCTGCCGCTCTACCTGTTCTTGAATCTGTTTCTTTCAGGGAGCGCCATCGCGGCGATTCTGGTCTTTGTGCTGCCGCCTGTCTTACTTTTCTCGAACTTCTTCGCGCGCCGTATTACGCAGCGCATAGAGACACTTGTGGGCGCGGCCAGCGCCATGCGCGCGGGCAATTATAGCATCCGTATTCCAGTGCAGGGCGAGGACGAGGTGGCGCGGCTACAGAACGACTTTAACGCCATGGCCGCCCACCTGGAAGAGACGTTGCATGAGCTTCAGAAGGAGCGCGACAACGTTGCGCAACTGCTCAATGAGCGCCGGGAGCTGATAGCCAGCGTCTCGCATGAGCTACGCACGCCTGTGGCGACCATGCGTGGTTATCTTGAGTCAACCCTGGCCAACTGGAATGAGGTTCCCCCTCCTATGTTGCGCCAGGATCTGAACGTTATTAATCAGCAGACGGTACGCTTGCAGGGATTGATCGATGACCTCTTTGCCCTGGCGCGGGCCGAGGTTGGCAAATTGAAGCTGCGCTGTGCCCCCAGTCATGTGGATGTGTTAATACAGCGTATTGTGGACGTGCTGGCTCCCCTGACCTGGCGTGGTAGTCGTGTGGAGATCATCGCCGAGGTTGCGGCGAACCTGCCGCAGGCCGTGGTTGACGAGGCCCGGCTGGAGCAGATTCTGCAAAATCTGCTCAACAATGGAGTACGGCATACACCACCGGGAGGTATTATCTCCGTCGGTGCGCAGGCAGATCTGGCACATGAAGAGGTAGTGCTGCAAATCAAAGATACGGGTGAGGGTATCCCCGCTGACGAATTGTCTCACATCTGGGAACGCTTCTACCGCACGGAGAAGTCGCGCCAGCAGCCTGCCTCTGGAACCGGCCTGGGACTGGCGATTGTCAAAGAGATGACGGAGGCTATGGGTGGGAGTGTGGAAGTTGAGAGCGAGGTGGGATTGGGGACCTGCTTTACCCTGCGTTTCCCCCTGGCGGCGCAGGATATTACCGCTAAGACCCCTGTTGTGAAGTTGCTGGAACAGCGGCAGCAGCACTAGACGAGCATAGGAGTTATGCCCGACTGGTGCGCTGCATCTGCCCCAAAGTGGTAAGCAAGCAAGATACGGATACGTTGTCTCGATGGTGGATTACGCCTCTTCAGGAGCGTTTCGTTCCCGCTCCTGTTGTTACTATATCCCCTGTCCAGAAAAGATGTGTTTAATTTCATCTATAAAGAGAGGGAGGTGGTGAGGACAGCCTCACCACCTCCCTCTCTTTATAGATGAAGTGCTTTTCAAGTATGGGCGTATGATGGGCTTAAGTATAGTAATTATCCAGTAGTGTCGTACCATGCTTGACTGCTATGCTTCATCATTTAGGAATAGGCATGAGAGAGGTAAGAGTAGAGATATGTTAGATACATCTGTTTCGGTCTCACAGACATCATGTTGTATTGTTGGTGGGGGGCCTGCCGGTGCTATGCTTGGTTTGCTGCTGGCTCGGCAGAATATTCCTGTTGTGTTGCTTGAATCGCATATGGATTTTGACCGGGATTTTCGCGGCGATACCGTATTTCCCTCGGTCCTGGATGTGGTGTATGAACTTGGCTTGATTGAGAAGCTTATGAAGATTCCGCATACCAAGATTTCAAAGCTGAGTATGCAGACGCCGAAGGGGGTAATCTCTCTAGCGGATTATTCACGCCTGCGGATTCGCTTTCCGCATGTGACGATTCTGCCTCAGCCTAACTTTATCTCGATGCTGATAGAGGAGGCCAAGCAGTATCCTCACTTCCAGGTCTTGATGGGCGCCCAGGTTGATGGCCTGTTGCAGGAGAATGGTAAGGTATGCGGTGTGCGCTATCGCGGCCAGAGCGGACGAGGAGAGATACAGGCGCACCTGGTTGTCGGCGCGGATGGGCGTTTCTCGCGTGTACGCAAGATGGCAGGCCTGGAGCCTCAGTTCGCGGAACCAACTATGGATATTCTCTGGACGCGCCTCTCGCGTAAACCATCCGATCCTGAGCTGGCGACGGTCATCCAGTCAGATAAAGGAATTCTCTCGGTCTCGCCGCGCCCGGATGTCTGGCAGCTTGGATATCCTATTCCTAAGGGGGGCTATGCTCGTGTGCATGAGCGGGGTCTGGAGGCGTTGCGTCGCTCGATTGCCAATATCGAGCCGCTGTTTGAGGAGCGCGTCAATGAGATTAAGGATTGGAAGCAGGTCTCGGTCTTCTCTATCCAGGCTTACTGCCTTAAGCGCTGGTATGCTCCGGGCGTGCTGCTGATTGGAGATTCCGCGCATGCCATGTCTCCCATTGCGGGTGCGGGCATCAACCTTGCGGTGCAGGATGCGGTGACCGCCTCGAATATCCTGGGTGATAAGCTGAAGGCTAAGAATGTACAGCCAGCGGATATGGAGCAGATTCAGCGTGCTCGCATGCTACCGGTCAAGCTGATTCAAAATCACCAGCAGAAGTTGCAAAAGCGCCTGGTGAAGCCCCTGGAGAAGGAGGGAACGCCACCCAGCCTTCCGCTGATGATGCGCGTCTTCTTTAGCATTCCCTTCTTGCGCGATATTCCTATGCGCGTCCTGTTATTTGGTTTGCGCCCCGTGCACATCAGAGCCTGACCTTTCGCGCCTGCGGCGCTCAGGGTATGGAATGAGGATGTGGTTGATGGGCGAAGCCCATCAACCACATCCTCATTCCGTACCCTGACTTACTATTCTGTTATGGCTTCGACCAGGTGTTGGGGGAGGAAAGGTTCGCTGGCCTCGGTTGTGACATCAGACAGTTGGAGGACCTGTAAAAAGGCTTCGACGACTGTGGAATCAAACTGGGTATCCGCACAGTGCTTGAGTTCCGCGCAAGCCTCTTCATGGCTGATGGGTTTGCGATAGATGCGCCCTGAGATCATGGTGTCATAGGCGTCGACAACCGAGAGGATACGCGCGGCCAGCGGAATCTGCTCGCCGGCCAGGCCACCAGGATAGCCCTGGCCATCCCAGCGCTCATGATGCGCGCCAATGATGTAGGCGACAATGGCGAAGGTCCCGCCGGCGCGTGAGAGGATCTGCCTGCCGGTGTCTGGGTGGCGTCGAATAACTTCCCATTCATCTGTGTTCAGCGGCCCTGGCTTGTGTAGAATGCTATCTGGAACGGCGACCTTGCCTATATCATGGAACATGGCAGCGAGGCGCACGTTATGGATTTCTTCCGATCCACAGCGTAAACGACGGGCGACGGCCTCCGAGAGGTTAACCATGCGTTGCGCGTGCTCATATGTCTCTTTGTCATACGCTTGCATGGCAGCCAGGAGGGCGCGTGCCGTGCAGATCTCCTCAGAGGAGAAACTGCCCAATCCCGAGACGGTAATGATCTGGTGAGCGCGCTCTTCCGCGAAGACGATGCAGACGCGATTGCGACCGCTATGCTTAGCGCGGTACATCGCGCGGTCGGCCTGCTCAAGCAAGGCTTCGCGTGTCTCACCATGATAGGGATAGATGGAGATACCGATACTCGCCGTAATGGTTAGCTCAACCGGTGTTGCGCTCTCGTCGATATCCCAGATGAAGGGTTTTTCCATGATCTTGTGACGAATTTTTTCAGCGATCTGAACGGCCTCAGAGACATTACTGTGACGCAGTATGACTGCAAACTCTTCGCCGCCGTAGCGGCCCACAAAGTTTGTTATGCCAACGGTGTCTTGCAGGCGTATGCCAACCTCGTGCAGGACAGCATCGCCTGCCGGGTGCCCCCAGCTGTCATTGATCAGCTTGAAGCGGTCTAAATCCACGAAGAGGAGGGCTATGGATTCCTGCGTTTCACTGGCCTCGCGTAGAGCTGTGTCAATGTATGCGATGACTGCCCGGTGGTTTGGCAGGCTAGTGATGGGATCGGTTACTGCCGCGCGGGCGTTTTCACGATAAAGCTGATCCACGGCTGTGAGAAGCTCCTGCTGCTGGGCAACGAGAATCTGTTGCTCGTGATATGCCTCCTCTAACTGGTTGCGGAGTGCCTGCTCACGTGTATTGACCTTGCGCAGCGTCGTCAGCAGGGTATGTTTCCGCGGTATCTCGGCACAGAGCCAACCAATGACAATAGCGATGAGAGTAAAGGTGACGACGGTAAAATTCCAGCGCATTTGTGAAAAGATCGTGGGTGCCCAGGAATGGCCAATAATCTCTACGATGCTAATCAACATTGTGATAATGCCGAAGCATGAAACAGCTACAATCCAGGCACCCTCACGTCCGCTAATACGGGCCTCTAAGCGTGAATGGCGAGAACGATTTTTTAAATGCACAATATAACGAATGACCATGGCGAAGACCTGGATGGCGGCCAAAAGCCAGATAACTGTAGTAATAGCACGTAGGAAAAGGTAGAAAGGGAGACCGTGCTGCGTGCTGATTGGATTAAAATCAGATATTCCTGTTAGAAGCAGGTCCATCAAGAGAACAAAAGCCGCAGTTATCCCTACCTGAACCAGTAAACTTATATAGGGAATGCCCTGGCGGTTGATGCGCGTTAGCCCTTCGGGTAACATCCCATCGCGAGCGGCCATAAACAGGAGACGTGAGGACATCGTGATGAACAGCACAGTCTTTCCAGTCGTACCGATAAGAAAGAAAATGAGAACAACTTTACTTATCGCTAGCCCGAAGGTGTTTTGAATCGCAGCAATACCTGTTTGTATAGGGATAGGATTGTTTTGTTGCCCGAAGAATAAGAGAACGCCTAGTGTTGAGAACAGGTAGAACGGGAGGATGATGGCATAGCTCCTCCAGATAAAATTACCCACCTTACGGCCTCTATCAGGATGCTGATTTTTCATTTCGCTTGTCATAATGTATGGAGCTTCGCCTCCCAGCAGGCCCCAAATGGCGATACTAAAAAACTCCATATGCTGCGGCCCTGGCAGTATGGTAGCTGAACTTGTCGCCGGGGCATGCCCATTGAGGACCCAGAGATAGCCTGCCAGCCCCAGGAGAAGAATCTGAAGCATATTGAGGATGAGAATACCTGCAAGAATATATTTGAGTTTGCCTAGAGGAATAAAGATGAGTCCCAACACAATAGCTGTGAGGCATAGCAACCCCTCTAGCTCTTCAACAGGTGTAGCAAATAGAGGTGAAGCAAATATTTGGAATATTACCAGACTACTTATGAGGGAGGCAATAGTAGCGAAGAGTCCCGCGAGCCAGAAGAAAAGTCCCGTAATTGATCCCCATTGTGATCCTCCCAGAGCCGTAATCCAGCGATACTGTCCTCCATAACTGGCAACGCGTAGCGAAAGCCAGCGTGAGATAATGATGATAGGAAGGACAATGAGGAAGGCTAGGAGCCAGTAGATGAGTGCACCATACCCTACACCGCCTGCTATGCTAACGGGTGTAAACATCAGTACGGTGAGCAAGGAGAACACTAGCAGGTCTCTTTTAGTAAGCGTTTTTGGGAGCTGGCGCAAGGCATGAACAGGCTGGGTAGCTTGCAGAGGAACGTTTGCGTCGATATCCAGGCGCCTCAGAAAGGGATCCTGGTCTGTGTGGCGCTCAGGTGTAGGACTGTTATGCGGTTGAGCCGGAGTAGGGCTGGTTTCCATTGGTGGCACTCCTTAATATACGCGCACCTTCTTATAGTCTTGATTGCTGATTCTACCTGCTCACTATGTCGCTATGTTTTATTCCAGTGTAGCCCCAACTGTATAGGGACTTTAGTCCCTAATTTTTATTGATACAAGTCAGAAAGCAGAGAAAGGGAAAGGGACCGGTGCGACGTATACGTCGCACCGGTCCCTTTCCCTTTCTCTGCTTTCTACTACTTCTTTTTGGCGTTGAAGACGCCATAGGGGAGTGTTAGTTTGCCTTCAACGATCTGGCCTTCAGCCCCCTGCACAAAGTTGATGCGTATGCCTGATAGGCCTTTGACGTGGAACTCTGTCTCTTTATAGGGTAGGAGTTCGTAGTCGGGTTGACCGAGAATGGTTGCCTGGAGCGTCTGTTCACCCTTGAGGACGACGACCATAACTGTATCAAGTACCTCATATTCACCGATAAATTGCTCCAAAAAGCTCTTCTCGGTGAGCTGCTTATTGATGCTGCGTTTGAAGACGATATCGTTGGCGGTGGGCTCTAGCGGAACGATGAGGGTATCAATATCACCACGGACAGTGCCCTGGAACGAGGCCTTGAGGTTGATATCGAAACGCTCAATCTCCAGGGAGAAGATATCGTAATGGTAATGCTTGAGCGGCGCTTTCATCTGGTTAAACTCGGCATATAGCTCTTCGCCCTCCAGTGTTACTCCAAATGTGCCATAGCCTGGATGTGTATAGGTTCCCACATACGCTTCAAGTCGGTGTGATGGTTGAGTGTCTGGTATGCGCTCGTCTGCGTCCTGCTCCTGGCCTTGCTGCTCCGCTGCTTTGAATTCTTCACGAGTTTTCTGCGCGCGTGCGTGCCAGTCCACTCTCTCCAGGCCCATCAGGTGCTCAAAGGCCGCGTAGGTCAGGAGAGTTGGTACAGGGGAGCCACTCATATTTGTCAGCACGGCGATACCAATATTCTGGCCGGGGAAGAGCGAAACGAGGGAGCTAAAGCCGTCAATATTGCCACCGTGATGGATCATGGGGTAGCCACGATAGGGCTGTACAAACCAGCCCAGCGCGTAGCTGGCAAAGGGGCGTTCGGGATAGTTGTCTATGCCTGGGATGACCATCTGAGGGGCATGTAGCTGTGTTACCTGGCTCTCAGAGAGGATGCGCTGGTCGTTGTAAAGTCCCTTGTTCAGGTGTAGTTGAAGCCAGTTGCTTAGCTCTTCGATATTAGAGACGATGGCTCCCGCGGGTCCAATGGCTCCCTGCGCTCCATAGAAAGCTATTTCATTGACCTCACTCTTGCTTTCCTTGTAGGGATGGGAGAAGTTTTCTGCCTGCTCGCTCGTCTCCACGATAGAGAAATTGCTCTGGCGCATGCCAAGCGGCTCGAAGATGCGTACACGTACAAACTCTTCCCAGGTCTGCCCGGTGATCTGCTCAATCAGGTAGCCTGCGGCCATGTACATCAGGTTCTGGTATTGCCAGAGGGTACGAAAGTCTTTGGTTGGTTCCAGGTAGGGCAGGCGCTCAAAAAGTTCTTTCCGGCTGGCGGTTGAGTTATACCATGCCAGATCATGGCGTGGCAGGCCGGAGCGATGCGAGACCAGATCGCGAGCCGTCAGGCGCTCGCTGGCAAAGGGATCAGCCAGGCGAAAGGTAGGGATGTAGGTGCGAATCGGTGTATCCCAATCCAGGCGTCCCTCATCGGCCAGGATCGCGAGAGCGGCCGTCGTGAAGGCCTTGCTACATGATGCAATGGGGAAGAGCGTCTGAGGCGTGACATCCAGGTCATGTTTTGTATCGCGCTTGCCGAAGCCTTGCTGGAAAATAACCTGCCCATCTCTGACAATCGCGATGGCTGTTCCCTGGACCTGCCATTCCTTCAGCATCTGGTGGACAAAGGTGGTGAACTCTTCCAGGCGAGGGGTCGTTGCAGTCGATGGATTTTCGGACACAGCATATCCTTTCTCTGCTAGCGCCGCTTCAAACATGCGACGAATGTGTGTACTGAAAACAAGTACGCATCTTGTCGCTGATCAGTTGCAAGATAGACGGGGTGCTATAGGCGCGAATGCAGATTTTGAGGTATACTATGAGTAACAACGTTTGTCTATAAGGTAAACACCTCTATGAGTACACATAGCCCCTGCTAACCCGCAAGTAACTTTCAGTTTTGCAACCCGAATTCTTTCACGGGTGAAGATTGGTCGCGAGCGGCAATGGCCGGTCGCGGCCTTTGTGCGCGCGCTCCTCCCACTCTGAATGAGATTTTGCTCTTTATTCAGAGTTTTTGTTGGAGGAGAAGTTTGCGTGATGTACTTCAAGAATGTTTTTCGCCAGCCTGCTACCCGGGGGATATCGGCGGCCTATATGCAGGCAACCCTGCTCAGCTATGGTTTGTTTGACGAGATTGTTTCAGGTTTTCCTGTTGTTGGCCTGCCCCTCTTGCGTGATCGCCTGGGACTCAGTTATGAACAGATTGGCCTGTTGTTTGCCGTTGGCAGTTGTTCAGCTATGGTTCTGGAGCCGATTATCAATGTGCTCAGTGACCGCCACTCCAAGCGCTGGTGGATTTTTGGTGGGCTGCTGTGTTTGATCCTGTGCTTTGTCGTGGCGGCTTTCGCCTCCAGTTATGGTGTCCTGCTGGTGGTGTTTGCGCTCTATTATCCCGCCGTAGGAACCGCTGTGGGGCTGGCGGAGGCCACACTGATTGATAGTGATCCTGCCAGGAGTGTAGCGATAATGACGCGTTGGACCCTGCTTGCCAGCGTGGGAGATATCCTGGCGCCGCTCCTGGTAACGGCCCTGGTGAGCTTACAGCAGGGCTGGCCCGAGATCTGCTGGCTCGCGGCTGGCTTATGGGCGCTTCTGTTCCTGCTTACGGTCGCGCAGCCATTTCCCAGGTGCGAAGCTGTGGGAATAAAAGCTGAAGGGTCATTCGTTAGCAGTGATGATATAGCTCGCGCCGAGCCTGGTGTCATCCCAGAAGAAGGTCGTGTAAGTACCTGGAGTGCTTTGAGCCAGGCTATGCGCAATCCTGCTCTACTGCGCTGGGGGCTGCTCGCGTTAATTCCAGATATGGTGGATGAGGTCTTGCTTGGCTTTGCAGCGCTCTACCTGCGCGATACGCTCCATGCCAGCGAGACGACCATTGGCTGGCTACTTACAGGTACATTGATGAGCAGTCTGTTGGGTCTGGCGCTGCTGGATCGTCAGCCGTGGCTACGCCGAGTCGCCAGCCAGGTGCCGCATCGCGTGCTGGCTGGGATGGCTGTAGTTGTCCTGGCTGGCATGCTCTTGCTGTTGACGACGCATGTCACCTGGCTAGCGGGCCTGGCTCTGGGTATAGTCGGGCTAGGTGCTGCGGGCTGGTATCCCATTGCTCAGGCTCAGACTTATGCGCAGTTGCCGGGACGTTCCAGCCTGGTCCGAGCTATTACTGGCTTTGGAGAGCCTCTTAAGGCCGCCCTGCCCGCTATTGTAGGTCTGCTGGCGGCACGCTTTGGCCTGCTTGCTGGCCTGGCCCTCCTGGGGAGCGCGCCTGTGCTCCTGCTGCTGGCATTAATCGGCTATGCACCTGTAAAGGAATCGCAGAAGTAATGGTTATGATAAGTAACGGTTATGATAAAGGAGTAGAAAGATGAGTTTCTCTGTTGAAACCTTAAAAGAGCACACAAAAGAGCGTTTGACAAATGAGGTGATTGCCTGGTTTACAACGGTGCGATCCGATGGACGCCCACATAGCGTGCCCGTCTGGTTCCTGTGGGAGGGCGAATCAGTCCTCATCTTTAGCAAGAATAACCAGAAGATCCGCAACCTTGCCCAGAATCCTAATGTCGTGTTAGCCCTGGACAATACTGATGATGGTGGCGACGTGATTATCCTTGAAGGCCAGGCGCGTGTGCTCTCAAGTGACGAAGAGCGGCCCGACACTACCCTGCCCGCCTATAAGGCTAAATATGGCGCTGAAATGCAGGAAATAGGTTATACTCCCGAGTCGATGAGGCAGGAGTATAACCAGGTTATTCGCGTGACCATCGACCGCTTCACCAGCCAGTAGGCAACCTCTTTTGCCCCTGCGGTGTTTCTCGCCGGGTAATGGTGTGTTGAAGGATGGCGGCCTTGGGCGCCATCCTTCAACACACCATTAATCAGAATAAACTGGCCATGCCCCCGCCCGGCAGGAGAGCAAAGAGACAGTGGACTATTTAGTTACCAGATGAACAGAAGAACAGATCCTGCGAGCAGGACTCCCATTGTAACGTTGAATATTCTTGCGCTTCGTTTCGTGGACAGAAATCGCTGTACGCTTGCTCCAAACGCCAGCCAGATGAAACAACTTGGCAGAGCGGCAAGGATAAACAGCATACCAAAGCCTATCGCCTGGGTGAATGCTGTGCCTGCGATAGGATGCAAGTAGACGCTAACCGCGCTGACACTGACGAGCCACGACTTAGGATTGATCCATTGAAAAGCAGCTGCGCCCCAAAAACCGAGAGGCTGTTTCTCTGTTGTCGTGTCACTGCGACCTGCCGTGGCAACCTTCCACGACAGCCAGAGCAGAAAGCCAATGCCCCCCCACTTGAGAAGCAGGATGAGTCCCGGACTCGCCAGAACGACGTTTCCAAGTCCGAAGGCAACAAGGAACATCATGAGCCCCATTCCAATTACCACCCCACCCAGGCAGGGGAGCCCACGAAGCAACCCTACGTTGGCACCTGTCGAGGTTAAGATGAGATTGCTGGGTCCAGGCGTAATAGCAGCAACGACGGCGAAGAGCAAAAAGGTGATACCTTGACTGGCTGTCATCACTGAGATCCCTCCTCATACTAGAATTCTTGAGGTCAGTCGTTATGATTGAGAAGCATAGCAAAGCCAGCGGCATTGGTCTTGAACGATTGTGCACACAGGATTGGATGCGGAGTACTGAGACGGAATATGGAGTAGAATTCTTAGAAGCATGGTTTCAAGGGCGTGCCTATCAGAAGCACCGCCACGACACCTATGCGATCAGCCTGACGACCGCTGGTATCCAGGCCTTCGACTACCGAGGCCACTCAGAGATCAGCACACCAGGCCAGGTAGTGGTACTGCATCCCGATGAGGTCCATGATGGGCATGCAGGCACGGAAGAGGGCTTCGGATATCGCGAGCTGTATGTGGAACCGGCTTTGATTTTTGAAGCGATCCAGACCATGTGTACTCATAACTGCTCGCTGCCATTTGTATGCGCGCCGGTTACAATGAATCAGAAATTGTCTGCCGCAGTCATCAATGCCTTTCAGGACACCCGCGAATCGCTGGCAATCGATAGTCTCATCATGCAATTGGCAGAGGGGCTGATGGAGGCAGATCCGAGTTGCAAGCAAGCCCCCCTTCCTCGTCATCTCGATGTTGCTGCCCTGAAACGAGCAGGCCAGTATCTTGACACTCAGAAAACGCGGGTCGTCCACTCATTGGAATTGGAGGCGGTGACTGGACTCACCCGCTACGATCTGGCCCGGCAGTTTCGGATCATGTGTGGGACCAGTCCCTACCGCTATTTGCTTATGCGGCGTCTTGACTTTGCTCGCGAACAGCTCGTCCAGGGCCGATCGCTGGCCGAGGTCGCTATAGAGGCTGGTTTTGCTGATCAAGCGCACTTCAGTCGGATGTTTAAAGCCACCTTTGGGATCACACCTGCACGTTATCAAGCGATGAGAGTGGTAAAAGGCGCGAACGTTGAGCAGCACAATCATTGAACGCGCCGTTTACAAGCACTACCGTGCCCTCCTGTATGAGCGGGGGCCATTTTACCTGCGGTAGCGAACTAGCAGACGAGGGGGATGAATCAGGAAGCGGTCGGAGACCCAGGGGGCGCGCGGTGCGTCGGTTAGCTCCGCCAGGGCCAGAAGGGGCGTATCGTAGTTGACACGCCAACCGGCGAAGTCGCGCCAGGCCTGCTCGCGATCCGGCTTCATCGGCACACCTTCCGCGGCGAGTTCGTCATAGGCGAGATTAAACTCTACCTGAGAGATACTGATAGGATCGGTTGGCGCGGGATTAGGATCAAAGGGCATTTTGAAGAAGCTTGAGACATAGCGTAGGCAGAGATAGCCAGCACGAATACAGAGATCCGCCTGGGGATCGTGCGGAATATCCAGAGCCGCATTGATCAGCGAGGCGGTATCCAGGATAGCACCTGCGGCGGTCACCCATGAGCGCTGCGGTTGAGGTGAGCGGAAGAATGTGAGCGAACCCAGCGAGGTGTGGCTCTCTTCGATCTCCGCAAACCATTTCTCCCAGCTACGCCAGACCTCGGTGAGTCGCTCCAGGCCGCCAATGCGGTAGTAGCGCTTGATCAGCTCGACCGCCGAAGGTGGCGAGCCAGCACGTGTCTCCAGCAGTGTCACGGCCTCTTCGCGACGTGAGAACGAGGTATAGATGGTTGGTAGATAGGAGATTAATAATGCAACGAGCAGCAAGCCTATAGCGGCTTCCGAGAAGGTCAGGAGCGTGTCGGGAAAGGTATCGACAAAGGCTATTCCCAGGGTGAAGAGCGAGGAGCCACTAATCTCAAACGCCCGGTAGAGGGAGCCACTGTTCAATCCCCAGAACATAGCAGTATAGCCCAACTGGATGCAGAGGAGCCAGGTAACCAGGAGAGCTAACAGGCTCATGGGGGCGTACAGCTCCATAATTTGATCGCGTTGTTCATAGGTGGTGGTGCGCCGTTTGCGTATTTCAAAAAGCATGCGCACGACGAGAAACACGTTGCGGCTAAACACATCGGAGACGCTACGTGGTAGCACAAAGGTGCGTATCGCGGAAAGCGCCGCGGCAATGACGCTCGTGGCCCCTAGTATAAAGACCAGGATGCGCAATAGAAGCCAGAGTATATCATACATACAGGGACTACTCCGTATTTTACACTGATTATTATGCCCGGGTTGGCATTGTCTCTATTTTACCAGGGAAGCGGTCTGAGTGCAGGCTGTTTGCCACGAATGTGTTGTGGCAGATTGATCACAACGATGCCTGGACGGAACAGGAGTTTGGCCTTCAGGCGTAACACGGTCTGGTTATGCAGAAAATACTCCCACCAGTGTGCGACGACAAACTCTGGCAGAATTACTGAGAGGGTTTCATCGGGATGACGCTTGCGTATCGTATCAATGTAGGCCAGCAATGGGCGAAAGAGTGAGCGATAGGGAGATTCTATCAGCAGCAGGTGTGTCTCCTCATCCTCACCAATATACTGCTGCCACTTCATCCAGTCCTGGCGTATCTTGAGTGCGCTCTCCTCATTGACGACGACATGGACGGCGGTCACGTGGCGTGTAATAGAGCGCGCATAGGAGAGGCTTTGAATGGTGACGCGGTCAAGCCGGTCAATAGGGATGATGACGCGATGCTTGATCTGTTGTGGTTGCGCGGGAACGTCGGTGGTGCGCTCGCTTTCGAAGACGTGATAGTGGTGCTCGATACCTAGAAACATCAGGACCAGCAAAGGTATCAATAAGATGACGATCCAGGCTCCCTCCATAAACTTCATAGTGGCAATGATCATAGCCACAATCGCGGTTGTGCCAGCGCCCAGGCCATTAATCATGATGCTCCTGCGCCAGTTATTAGCGGTCCCGCGCAGGCGCCACCAATGCATGACCATACCTGCCTGCGAGAGCGTGAAGGCGATAAAGACGCCGACCGCGAAGAGGTTGATCAGGGCATCGGTGCTGCCCTCAAAGACTATGAGCAGGATACAGGACATGATGGCAAGGGCGATAATGCCAACCGAGAATGCCAGGCGGTCTCCCCGGAACGAGAACTGCCTGGGGAGGAAGCCATCGTGCGCGAGGAGCGAGGCCAGGCGTGGGAAGTCGGCGTAACTTGTCTCCGCCGAGAGGGCCAGAATACCCAGCACTGCGAGCTGAAAAATGGGAAAGAGGACGATAAACGGGCCAGAATTGCTGTAGACCTTCAGGGCGATCTGGGCCACCACAGTAGGGTTGCCGGAGGGATGAGCCTCAATGCCATAGGTCATTGCCAGCAGCGTAATGCCTAGAAAGAGTGTTCCTAGAATAACAGCCATGATAGTCAGGGTGGTCGCGGCGTTGCGTGTCTCTGGCTTCTTAAAGATAGGCACGCCGTTGGAGATCGCCTCTACGCCCGTCATCGCTGAACAGCCGGTCGCGAAGGCGCGCAGTACGAGCAAGACTGTGAGGGGTTCGAAAACTGTGTCTTTCATTGGTGCAAAAGTGCCAATGAAAGGTTGGTGATGAATGACATAGGCCTTGAAGAGGCCAACGCCGATGAGCAGGGCGGCGTTGATGACAAAGAAGTAGGTCGGAAAGGCAAAGATAGAGCCGGACTCGCGCACACCACGCAGGTTAAGCAGTGTGACGAGTACCACGAGCGCGATGTCGAGGAGCACAATCGAGCCATGTAGCTCTGGAAAAAGCGAGACCATGTTCAGGACGCCAGCCGAGATACAGACGGCGACGTTAAGCACATAGTCTATGAGGAGCGCGGCGGCGGCAACTAGCCCGGGAAGCTTGCCCAGATTCTCGCGCGCCACAGTATAGGAGCCGCCCCCATTGGGATAGGCGGGAATAGTCTGGCGGTATGAGATGGTGACGATGCAGAGAAGCAGGATAATGACCAGGCTGATGGGCAGGGTCAGGCCCAGGTGAGCAGGCCCGGCGGCTGCCAGGTTGATCAATATGGCCTCGGTGGCGAAGGCAACTGAGGAGATGGCATCAGATGAGAGGAGAGGCAGGGCTTTAAATTTGCTCAGGCGTTCATGCTCCGCCTTAGCGCTGGCCAGGGGGACGCCAATCAGGGCGCGCTTGGTCCAGTAGGCCGCTTTGGATAGGCGACCCTCGGGAATCTCCGCAGCCTCGGTGGCCTCTAACATACCACTGCCGACGCGACGCAGAGGGGGATTCTCTGGGCGAATAATAACATAGCGCATATCGCCCAGGCGCCCGCCTCGTCGCTCCTCGCCTACAGGCGTCTGCAGATCGTAGTCATCTGCTTGTATCTCCGCATTGTCTTTACCGATGTATGTTACCCTATTAAAGAGTTTATCGGGGTTATCCATATGTAAGCTTAAGCTTTCTTAATAGAGCATCAATTGTACGCTGAATATAGCATACGTGATCGCTCATAGAAAGAGATTTAGCGCCAGCGACCAGAATCTTGAGCAAATTTTTAGAGGGGAAAAGTGTTTTGAGTATTGTGATGGTCTGGCTCTGCCAGACCATCACAATACTCAAAACATAGATCATTAGCGCTTCGCGGCTCGCCTGAATCTGTCAGGATCTGGTGTTAGCATGGACATCTCTGGTTGGGTCGGGGCATCGGTATGTGGTGGGACCTGCAAGGGAGGTGGGGGTGTGATTGGTGGTAGCTGGGTTCCGGGCGCGTCGCCGATAATACCTGCTAGAGTTTTGAATTGATCGTATCCCAGGCGGTTCTGCGTGCTGCCCCACATTTTCTCGCTCAAGGCCTGGACGGCGGGCTTGATGCGTTCGTGTAGTCCAGCTTCGTCGACGGCACCCCCCAGCCTATCGTTCCATTCGGCGAAAATGGCGCCTTCAAGTTGTGGGTCGCCCGGCGCATAGTTGAGTTTGGGGTTGCTCAGGTCAAAGATGTATGGCTCCCATTTGTTGTAGAGTAACTGGGTATCCAGGTAGTCGTGATAGTAGGTGACTCCAGGCACGATATAGAGATTCTGATCGTTGGCGTTGATGATACGAAAGCCCATCTTTTTCATATCAATGGGGTTCGACCACTGGTTATTCCAGACTTCCAGCGTGGCATCACTATCGACCGGGACCGAGCTTTTCATCTCTGAGAGGCTGCCCCAGATGCGAGCCTTCTTGCCATGCTGTTTCAAGTAGGCGATATAGTGATTGATGTAGCGCCGGTAGTTATCGGCGTCGCTCACCGCGTACTCGTCGACGCCGATGTGAAACTCATCAGTATCGAACCAGGGCAGGAACTCGTCCCAGACGGAGTCCATAAAAGTATAGGTTTTGGGATTGCTTAGATCCAGGAAGTCTTTGTCATATTTGCTGCTCGCCAGGTCAGGCCGGTACTTAGTGAAAGCCAGGGCGTGCGCGGGCGCGTCGATCTCAGGTGTGATCGTTACGCTATAGGTACGGGCCAGGTCCTGTAGCTCGCGCATATCTTGCTTGCTATAGGCCCCATCGGTTGCCGCCAGCCCCTGAAACTTGTCGCTCTTGAGCCGAAAGGCGGAGTACTTTGCTTCCCACCCATCCTCATTGCCGACGCCAGACTGGTTATCGTTAAGGTGCAGGTGAAAATCATCCATTTTGTACCAGGCGAGCAGTTTCACATAGTCTTTGAGGATGTTTAAGGGTACAAATTTGCGCCCAACGTCCAGCATAAAGCCGCGCATAGGATAACTGGAATAATCCCTGGCCAGGCCCCTGGGGATGTGAGATTTGGCGTCATCTTGCGTGAGGATCTGGAGCAGACTCCGTGTGCCATAGAAGGCGCCCTTGCTAGTGCGGGCATCGATGATGACGCTGTCCTCGATTGTGAGCAGATAACCCTCATCACCGATGGCGCGATCGGTGGCCCCCAGCGTCAGGAAGAGATCGCCCGGACTGGCATTAGGAGCTGTAGAAATAGAGACGTTGCGCTTTGCGACTATGCGCAGGTCATTTTGAAAGGTGCTGGCCGCTTCTTTCAACTGAGTTTCATAGCGTGTATCAATAACAATATGCGCCCGGACTGGTAGTTCGAACTCCCCCACACTACCCCGCCACTCGCGCAAACTGGGAATGACTTTAGGCGCGGGATTAATCATAACGGTAGCCTGCCTGGCTGTAGGTGCCTGTGGATTAAAAAATATGGCCAGGAGGACGCCTAGTAGACAGAAAAGTAGGACGATCCCGCTTGCTAGTAAGAACCGTTTGCGCTTCAACTATCATCTCCTAAAAATAGAGTATATTTGCGCAAGGAATTTTTACTTCCTCTTATCAGGAGCTATGCGCATCAAATGTAGTATAAGAGTGGTAAAACGGGATGTCAATTTCAGGGCGTTTCACCCTATATTAGTCCTGGCTAGTTGGTAATAGCCATTTCCAGCTAGTTGAGTGTTTTTCTGGAGGGGCGTCGAACCTCTGTCAAAAAGAAGATGAAACTGGAACATGATTTTTTACCTCTTGCAACGAGTTTTGTGCAAAGGTGGATTATGATTATTGCGCCTGCAAATCCTTGAGCAGGGACGAGTAGTGTTGACGATTGAGCGGCAATTCGACCTCGCAGTGGCAGCGGCTTGAATAGATCATTGCATTTGCCAGTTCCAGTTCCTGGCATGCCTGTACTCCATCAGCATAGTCGCTACTCCCGTGGAGAATAGCATCGTGGAAGTCGTGATAGACAGCTATGTGATTGCCTTGCCCTTGTTCCAACGTAATGGCATATGGATGATGTACAGGTTGGGCATAGGGCTCTCGGCTGGTAAGCGCATATTCGCTCATGTCGAGGTCTAGCGTGTGGGCCAGCAGCTTGCCACGACCAATTTCCAGCGAGCCGCGGGTCCCTATGATCTTCAGATGTTCAGGATCATCGGCCTCGGCTGAGCTGATGTGCACCATTCCTAAAGCTCCATCCTGCCATTCTAGCATCGCCTGGACGGTATCCTCAGTTTCGATCTGGTGCAGCAAGTTACGCGTCCAGGCAAAGACGCGCCTGGGGGAGCCAAGCAAATGGCAGAGCAGGTCGAGATTATGCGATGCCTGGTTGGTGACAATTCCTCCTCCTTCTCCTGACCAGGTAGCTCGCCAGGGCGCCATTTGATAGTAGAAGGATGGCCGTGTCCACACCGCTATCAACTCGACGCGCTGGATCTTGCCCAGAACACCCTTTTGCAACAGCTTGCGCGCGGCCATGATCTCGGGGCGATAGCGTTGCTGAAATACGACGCCAAGCACACGTTTATACCGATGCGCGGTCGCGACCATCTCATCGGCCTCCGCCACCTGAAGCGCTATGGGTTTCTCAACCAGCACATGACAGCCTGCTCGCAAACTCTCTATGACCATGGAGGCATGCAGAAAAGGAGGAGTAAGGATGACGACAACGTCTGGTTGCGTCTCGGCCAGCATCTGCCGGTAATCTGCATAAAAGGCGCATTGCAATTCGTCGGCGCGCTGCTCACCTATTGTCGTATTGATATCGGACGCGGCGACAAGATCAACTATTGGTAACGCCAGGGCTGGTCGGTGGCCATTCAAAATGCCCGCACCTACGCCAATGATGGCGTGCCGCAAACGCTGTGCCTGCGATGCTTCCATTATTTTTTCTGCCTTTCTTGCATGAAAGAAGCTCTCTAGAGAGCTTCTCTTTTGTCTCTGACCTCTTAGTTTCTCTCGATTGAGGGGGTAAATGGAGGATACAGAGAAACCTTGATATATTGTGTTAGTTGAGTGTCACTTCCGCCTCTTGTAGCATCTGGTACAGGGCGGCAAAGGACTCACGAGTTGCCTGCTCACGTCCACCGTTAGGGTGAATATAGTGGGTTTCAAGCGAAATAGTTCCAGTGTATCCATCCTCAGCAAGCGCACGGAATTGGCCTACATAATCGATGGAGCCAGTGCCCATCTTGACGAAGCACCTCTGCTGGGGCGCATCCAGGGGATAGATAGCATCTTTTACATGCATATGCAGAACACGTCCTCGCACATGCTGGTAGCCAGCTGGAAAAGGGCTTGAGCCAACATACGCCTCGTTGCCGGGATCCCAAATGACACCAAATGTGTCTGCGGGAAGGCGCTGAAGTAGCCAACCAGCTTCCTCTCCTGTCGCAATATTACAGGCATGTTCATTCTCTAGTACAAGCTTCAAACCAGCTTCTTCTGTGAGGCGAGCAGCCTCAGCGATCACTTCCAGGAGAACTGGGCGTATGGTTGCTGGATCGGGTATGCGCAGGAAGGAGAAGGTTCGTACCAGTGGAGCCCCAAACAGGGCGGCGACCTCAAATGAGCGCTGCAATAAATCCCATTCTCGCGCCTGCTCCTTCGTGTGGGCTGTAAGAGCTAGCTCACTCCAGAGGGGGCATTTCAGGAAAGGTGAAGCAATTGAGCATACACGAAAGCCTTGATCGCGCAAGAGAGATTGAATGCGCATCAAGCTGGCCGTATCATGGAGAACTATATCTTTGCCCTCAACCTTGCGTAGTTCGACCGTATCGACCTGGAGATCGCGACAAACGTGAAGCGCGTGCTTAAGATCCTGAGAAATCTCATCTGTTACAATACTTAGCCGCAAAAGTAACTCCTCTCTTTCAATACTCATGCTAGAATATCTCCTCACTTACCTCTCTCATCTGCTGTTTTGTCTGGGAGCACAAACAAGTCATCAACGACGACCATCTTGCCAGTGCGCATTGACTCATTGGAAGCGATGCCAACCAGGATTGAAGCGGCACCATCGATATGCGAGGCGGCTCGATTGAAGGGATCAGCTGGCGGAGTGGGCGAGAAGAGTTGCTCTAGCAAAATGGGATCGGCGCCGCCATGCCCTCCATCTCCCGTTGGAACTTCAACATCATATGGGAGAGCGAACATTGGGTACGCACGGATACGTGCGGATTTGAAAGGCCCTTTGCTGGCGTTCATTCTGGCCTCTCCATTCCCTTGGAGATGGTTGACATTCTCGACAATATCCATCTCAATCCGTCCCTTAGTGCCAGTAATCGCCACGCGCAGACCTTCCCAGGGCGCGTAGGTAACCAGGCAGTAGGACAGTAGCACGCCATTGCGATAACGCGCTGTCACACACATGGTATCTTCAATCGTAATCGGCTCTCCAAATACATTACGATCTCGTAAATAGCCCGTCTCATTTTCAGCAGCCCGGTAGAGGCCACGAAACATCTCATTGTTCTCCAACGTCAGCGCAAAAGGATCATTGTCAGCCTCCGGGACGCCAGTGTAGCGCTCGTACGCATACTGTTCGCCGCGGGCTTCGGCGTTTTGCTTGCCATAGAAGCTGAGATCGCCCAGCGCAAAGACCTGCTGGGGGTATGACGCAATCCACCAGTTGACAAGGTCAAAATGGTGTGTAGCCTTATGAACAAGCAGACCGCCACTGTGCTGTTTTTCGCGATGCCAGCGGCGAAAGTAATCTGCGCCATGATTGGTATCCAGTATCCAGGAGAAATCGACTGCCAGCGGTTTCCCCACCGCACCCTGCATCACCAATTCACGAAAGCGCGTATAGGCTGGGGCATAGCGATAATTAAAACTCACTCGTAGTGAGCGGCCCGTACGTTCAATTGTCTGGAAGATAGCTCGCATTTTTTCCGCGCTTGTCGTCATAGGTTTTTCCGTGATGACATCACAACCTGATTCCATGGCGCGTATGATATAGAGATGATGTGTAGCATCTATGGTCGTGACGATGACTGTATCGGGATGGGTTTCGGCAATCATCTCGTCAAACTGTTCGGCATGATAGGTTGGTAGAGGCGGCAATCCCGCCAGCGTTTGTAAGTGCTGGTTATACCAATCCATGCGGACCTGGCTCAAATCGCAGAACGCGACCAGTTCCGCCACGTCGCGATATGTAGTGATGAGCGCGTCAATAAACATGCGGGCGCGCGCCCCCGTCCCAACCAGCGCATAACGTTTCTTCTCCATGCTTGCTCCGTCCCTTCACCTTCTTTGTCTAGCGGGCGACATAGTTTGTGACCGATCACAACTATTATATGCACTATTTTGCTGGATAAATCAAGCCGTAGTGAATCAACCTCTCGAGAATCCTCGCCAAAGGAGCCAGAAAAACATATAATACTTTTTTTATACGGAAATACACGAATATTCTTTTAGGAGAAGAAAGCGTTAAGAGTATTAATGCTTCGCTTAAAACATTTTTAGGGTTTAATATCAGTAGTTCACCTATTGACAGCTTTATCTAAAATTAGCTATACTGTGAACGGTCACATTATGATTGCAGCATTGGACATATCAAGTGAGCAAGAGAGATGGGGAAAGAACCTGTCATGGCACAGAAAAAAAAGAAGACTACCATTCGAGATGTTGCACGGCAGGCAGGTATTTCCTATCAGACAGTTTCGCGTGTTTTGAATGGGAACAATAATGTTGCAGAGGAGACGCGCAAACGTGTCCTGCTGGCAATGCAAGAATTGGATTTTGTCCCTAATAAAGTTGCACAGATGCTTAACACCAACCGCTCGCAGATTCTGGAGTTGATTATTGTTGACATTATGCAGGGTGGTCACTTCGCTGACTCCATCAGGAGTATGGCGTTGGCGGCTAGAGATGCTGGCTACAACCTGCTTGTGACTATGACCAGCTCGGATGAACTGGGGATGGCGTTGGATAACGCCGCGGCGAGGTTGGTAGATGGAGTAGTGATGTATGCTCCTTCTCTTCATATTTCCGATGAGAAGCTGTTGGAGCTATGTAACGGGCTCCCCCTGGTGCGCCGCGACTACGTGCCGACTTCCCGCCTTGCATGGGTCGGCTTTGACCAGGTGTACGCGACGCGTATGGCCGTGGAGTATCTTATTGAACTTGGGCATCGCCAGATTGCGGCCATTCCGCCCTCCATCAATCTGATCAATGGGCAGTTGCGCTATACTACCTGGAAAGAGACATTGCGGCAACATGGTCTGGAGCCGGGACCTGCGCACGAAGCACATTATACGTTTCGTAGTGGGTATGAAGCTATGGAGCGCATTCTAGCGACACACCAGCCTTTTACTGCTGTGCTGGTTGGTTCAGATACGATGGCGCTGGGGGCGATGCATGCTCTCCATGAGCATGGCTTGCATATTCCAAACGATGTCTCGGTACTTAGCTTTGATAACGCGGAATTAGCCTCCTTTACTGAACCGCCGCTGACGACAATTAACTTTGCCTTTAGAGAGCAGGACAGTATGGCCATCAAATATCTTGTTGAGATCTTAAACGATTCGGAGATGAAACTGCATCAGCGTATCTTATTACCGGATCTGGTGGTACGAAAAAGCACACGCAAGCTTGCTATTGATACTACATACGTACAGTAACGTACAGTTCCCACTCGTACTTTGTTCATTGGAGAATGTCTCTCTTCTCAAGAGGAAGAGGTTGTTCCACTATTTGCTTTGATACTTGGATACTCTTTCCCACTATGCTTGCAATGGAGGCAGGCAGAATAGTTATCGTCATGCGCTTGTCCTATTATCGGAATGTATGAAATGCTTCATGTCGAAACAAGGAGGTCCAGTTACATGAGTAGTAGGATTACTTATACGCGAAGGCGCGTATGCCAGGTCGGACTGAGTAGCCTGGCGGGTATGACCCTGCTAGATCTGGTTGGTTGCGGTAGCGATACCGGCACAGCGGCTAACGAAACCCTTCAACTCTCTTTCTGGGGGCCCGCATCACGTAATAAGTTAACCCAGAACGCGATCAAAGCTTTTCAGCAAGCACACTCCAACATTACCATTCATTCCTGGTTCGCCGACTTTAGCGTCTATTTCAACAAGTTGAATACCCAGATTGCCAGCGGTAGCATCCCGGACCTGATTCAGATGGATATGTCGTATGTCGCGCGATACGTTCAGGAACATGAACTGCTGGATCTAACGCCATTCGTCAATGACAAGACCATCGATCTCTCTGATTTTGATCAGGGTATGTTGAAGAATAGTGAAGACAACGGCGTGTTGTATGGTATCTCGCTGGGTGGCAACTACGAGTGCATGATTTACGATGCCACGCTCATTCAGGAAGCGGGGCTTGGCACGCCTCCCACAAGTTGGACATGGAACGAATTTGCAACGTACGCAGGTAATATCTCCAGTGCCCTTAAATCTAAGGGCGTCTATGGATCTCCCGATGCCAGTGGAGCGATGGATATGTTTGAAATTTGGGTGCGCCAGCGAGGCAAGGAACTATGGACGACTGATGGCAAAGTCATGTTTACCGTCGATGATATTGCCTCCTGGTTTAGCTATTGGGACGGCATGCGCAAATCTGGTGCCTGTGTTCCCGCTCAAACTCAGGCGACGGTTACTGGCAGTGGGCCTAATACCTCCCTGCTCGCCGCTGGCAAAACGGCCTTCGCGACGGGACATTCAAACCAGTTTGGCAGCTTTCAGGCCCTGACGAAGCATACACTGGCCCTTCAGACGGTTCCCACAGGTCCCGGACCTGGTAACTATCTCAAACCCTCAATGTTGATGAGCATTGGAGCAAAATCGAAATATGCCAAAGATGCTGCTACCTTTATCAATTTCCTGATAACAGATCCCAAAGGCGCCAAAGCTATCGGCCTGGACCGTGGTGTACCAGGGAGTGCGCGTGCGCGTGCCGCGCTTCAGCCTACACTGCAAGCTGGAGATAAAGCCGTTCTGGCGTACTCAGACTTGATGGCGAGCAATAACACGGCTAGTCCCAGGACCGTGCTGGACCCCTCTGTCGCTGGCAAAGTCTCAACGGCGCTTAGCAATGCGTCTCAGGCAGTAGGCTTCGGGAAACAGTCGATCATGGCTGGAGCCAATAACTTCTACCAGGAAGCGGTAAAAGCGGTCTCTTAGCTCTGAACTATGGAGGTGGTTCGATGGCTCTTACTCCTATTGAGGGCATAACGCGCGAGGTACGTGAGAAGCTCCCCACCCGGAAACGTCCGCGAGCACTTCGCTCTCATGAGAAGAAAGAGAATGCCGCCGGCTACCTCTTTCTTCTCCCCTGGTTCGTGGGTATCTTCATATTCACAGCGGGACCAGTTATCGCCTCGTTATATCTCTCGTTTACCAATTACAACCTGATTGGAACACCCAGTTGGATTGGCTTACAAAATTACCTGACGATGTTCCAGGATCCACAATGGTGGGACGCAGTCAGAGTAACGCTTGCCTACGTGGTGCTCTCTGTACCACTCAAGCTTGCTTTAGCGCTGGGTGTCGCGCTTCTACTCAAGCGAGGGCTGATCGGGCTGGGGCTCTTCCGGGCAATCTATTACGTGCCTTCCCTGTTGGGCAGTAGTGTGGCTATTGCCCTGCTCTGGAGGCAGATCTTTGACGCAGATGGCGTTGTGAATCAGGCGCTCAATCTCATTGGTATTCATGCTACCACGAGCTGGGTTTCTACACCCGACACTGCCCTATACACACTGGTCATTCTGGCCGTGTGGCAATTTGGCTCACCAATGCTTATTTTTCTTGCTGGTCTACAACAAATTCCCCAGGAATACTATGAAGCAGCTTCAACCGATGGCGCAGGGCCATTGAAAAACTTTTTGTCAATTACGCTGCCCTTGATTACGCCCCTGTTGTTCTTTAACCTGATCTTGCAGATGATAGGCGCGTTCCAGGCATTTACGCCGTCTTATGTGGTCAGTGGCGGCACCGGAGGCCCGGTGAACTCTACCCTCTTCTATACGCTTTATCTTTACCAGGAAGGGTTCGCCAATCTAAAGATGGGCTACGCTTCAGCAATGGCATGGGTTTTGTTGATCGCGGTGGCATGTTTTACCGCGGTCGCGTTCCTGACCTCGCGTTACTGGGTATTCTATCAGGATGAGAGGGGAGATAAGTGATGATCACATCTCTATCCAGAACCGGCAAAGCCAGGACTAACACGCGCTGGTTCGCGAAAAAATTTACGCGCTTCCTGCTGTATATGCTCGTGCTAGGTGGCGCATTGATTATGATCTATCCTTTGCTCTGGTTGTTCAGCTCTTCATTTAAACCAGAGGATCTGATTTTCTCAAGCCCAGGCCTGGTGCCGACGCAGTGGACACTAGGGAACTATGGCGAGGGTTGGAATGCCCTTGACTATCCTTTCACCCGCTTCTTTCTCAGTTCCCTGGTAGTCTGCCTTGGCGCGGTTGTTGGTAATATCTTTTCCTGTTCGCTGGCTGCCTATGCCTTTGCTCGCCTGCGTTTCAAATATAAACCCTTCTGGTTTGCTTTGATGCTGGGAGGAATCTTGCTGCCAGCGCACGTACTCATTGTGCCACAATATATTCTCTTCAAAGAATTGGGATGGATAGGTACGTTTCTTCCATTGGTCGCGCCCAAGCTTTTCGCTACAGATACATTTTTTATCTTCCTGATGATCCAGTTTATTCGTGGTATTCCAACAGAACTGGATGATGCTGCCAGGATAGATGGCTGTAGCCACTTTAGCTTCTACTGGCGCATCATCCTGCCGTTAGCGCTGCCCGCGTTGGTGACTACAGCCATCTTTACATTTATCTGGACATGGAACGACTTTTTTAGCCAGTTGATCTACCTCAGTGACGAATCAACGTTCACTATTCCAGTTGCACTGAGTCAATTTGTGGATAGTACAGGAAATTCGGCCTATGGGCAACTTTTTGCCATGTCTGTGCTATCTCTGTTACCCATTTTCGGCTTCTTCCTGATTTTCCAGCGTCTCTTAATCCAGGGAGTAAACACGACAGGACTGAAAGGATAACAGTGTACCATCTCCTCTTACCCTGCGAGATTTGTCGCCAGGATGCCGTGCGTTTTATACTGGAAATAGCGCATTCTATGCTCTGCTAAGTTTATGGTTTGACTCTACCTGTATGCGTTTTTCCAGCAATAGAGCGTTATGGAAGTTGAGAGGAAATATGGAAGATGCTGACCATGTGCCAGGGCAGGCTCCTGGCCCTATGTTTGACCAGCATAAGCATAGGCATACGTCCGATGCACATGAGCATGAGAAGCATGAAGCGCATGAGCATCATGGCCATGACCATGCCCATGCCCATGCCCATGCCCATGCCCATGAGCATGATCACGAGCATGTTCATGGGCGCTGGGGCTGGTTGTTGGAGGCGCTGCCCTTCGTGCATGGCCATAGTCATGCTGAGGCATCTGTGGATACCGCGTTGGAGAGTAGTGACCGGGGTATCTGGGCGCTGAAGATCTCTTTATTAGGCCTAGGGGTCACGGCGCTCTTTCAGCTTGTGATTGCCATGCTGAGTGGAAGTGTCGGCCTGCTTGCGGATACCATTCATAATTTCTCTGATGCCCTGACGGCGGTGCCGCTCTGGATTGCCTTTGCGTTCAGTCGGCGTGCGGCGAATCGGCGCTATACCTATGGCTATGGTAGACTTGAGGACCTGGCCGGGGTGGTAATCGTGCTGATGATCTTCCTGAGCGCGCTCCTAGCAGGCTATGAAAGTATCACGAAGTTTTTGCACCCTGAGCCGCTGCATTATGCCTGGTGGGTCATGCTGGCGGCTATTGTCGGCTTCGCGGGGAACGAGGGTGTGGCCATCTTTCGCATTCGCGTTGGTAAAGAGATCGGCTCAGCCGCCCTGGTGGCGGATGGCAAACACGCTCAGGCAGACGGCCTGACCTCGCTCGCAGTCCTCATCGGTGCCGCCGGCTCTCTGCTAGGTTTTCCCCTGGTGGACCCGGCCATTGGCCTGCTAATCACGCTGGCGATTCTCCTTATCGTCAAGGATACGGCCCTGGTGATGTGGCATCGCCTGATGGACGCGGTTGACCCGCAGGTAATAGATAGCCTGGAGCGGGCAGCGCGAGCGATTCCCGGCGTACTCGATGTACTGGAGCTGCGTGCGCGCTGGCTAGGACGTGCTCTGGAGGCCGATATGCGCATTGAGGTCGATGAGAATTTGAGTATCCGCCAGAGCCATGATATCGCCGAGGAGGTGCGGCATGCGCTCTTTCACACACAACCTCGCCTGGCAACTGTCCAGATCCATGTCGATCCACATGGCACGGCGGAGTACGACCCACATAGTCTGACCAGGCATCATATGCGACCTCCTAGAAGCCAGGCCGATTAGAGTGGACTGTGATCTGGATTGCCGTCGAGGGCGCGATCAATGTTGACGCAGGCGGTGATCATGGCCAGGTGCGTAAAGGCCTGGGGATAGTTGCCCAGGGCCTCGCCGACCAGCCCGACCTCTTCGGCGAAGAGTCCAACGTGATTGCTAAAGGAGAGCATCTTCTCCAGCAGGAGCCTGCCCTCGCGGGGACAGCCTGAGCGGGCGAGGTTCTCCGCCAGCCAAAAGCTACAGGCGCCGAAGGTCCCCTCAGTGCTTTCGATGCCATCACTGGCGGCACATTGTGGGTCATAGCGACTCACAAGCGCGCTTTTGGCGAGATCACGCTGTATACGGCGGATAGTTGAGAGCATACGTGGCTCGTTGGCTCCTGTGAACTTGACGAGGCCCATAAGGAGCAGGCTGGCGTCGATGGCGTCGCCGCCATAATATTGCACAAAGCTCTGGTCTTTATTGCTCCAGCCTTCCTCCATGATCTGTTGATAGATCTGGGTGCTTGTTTGCATCCATTCGGCGTAGGGAGCGGGCAGGCCCCGGTGCCTGGCGAGACGCAGCGCGCGGTCGAAGGCCACCCAACTCATCAGGCGCGAGTGGACGAAGTGTTTGGAACCGCCGCGTACCTCCCAGATGCCTTCATCCGGCTCTTGCCAGTGGTCCTCAAGCCAGTGCAGCAGGCTACGCATATGCTCCCAGAGGTCGTATGAGATGTCCTCGTGACGGTTATAGATATAGATCGCGTCCAGCATCTCGCCATACACGTCGAGCTGCATCTGGGTATAGGCGCCATTGCCGATGCGGACGGGCGCGCTGGCCCGATATCCCTCTAAATGAGGCAGAATTTTCTCGCTGAGATTATGCTCACCATCGATGCCGTACATAGGCTGGAGCGAGCCGCAATCTGGTAGCTCGTGACAGCGCTCGTCCAGCCAGTTCATAAACTGCTCCGCCTCCTGGGTAAAGCCCAGAGTGAGCAGGCTATAGAGGCTAAAGGCGGCATCGCGCAGCCAGGTAAAGCGATAATCCCAGTTGCGTGTTCCACCTATGGTCTCGGGCAGGCTGGTGGTGGGTGCGGCCACAATCGCCCCGGTGGGGGCATATGTCAGCAATTTTAGCAGCAAGGCAGAGCGCTCGACATACTCGCGCCAGCGCCCGCGATACTGGCATTTCTTGAGCCATTGGCGCCAGAAGGTCATGGTGCTATGAAACATCTCCTGGTAGCCCTCTTCGCAGAGGGGATCAGGAGCCTGCGCACCCGCGGTAGTGCTCTCCAACATAAAGTGCAGTGACTCACCCTCATGTAAGACAAAATGCGCCTGCACACCTCCCTGATCATCTGGATAGAGCGCGATATTAGTAGAGAGTCCAAGGTGGAGACCCTGGCTGTGGAAGACGGCTCCCTGCTCCGTCAGATGGGTATCATGTTCATCCTGAGCATAGTTGAAAGCTGGGCGACAGGTCAGGTGAAACTCCATGCTTCCCCTGGCGACCTCGACTGAGCGAATGATGTGATGGGGTAGGGTGTGGGAATCGTCATCATCTTTGATGGGCATGAAATCAGTAATCTCACCAATACCATCAACGCAGAGAAAACGCGTGAGTAAGACGTTGGTTTCGGGCAGGTACATCTGCGAACTGCGCAAATCGTTCGTTGGCGTGGGTGCGATCTGAAAGAAGCCGCCTTTATTTGCGTCCAGGAGCGCGCCAAAGACGCTTGGTGCGTCGAAACGCGGCAGGCAGCACCAGTCAATCGAGCCATTCTTCCCAACCAGGGCCACCGTATGCAGGTCGCCGATAATGGCATAATCTTCAATAGGTAAATATCTTGCTTGTAGCTCCAGCATGCCTCGTCTCCAATCTCCTGCAAGGATTCTGCTTCCATCTTGCTTCTAAGCGCCTTATAGCACTACTTAATTACAATGTATCCGCATCCGCAAATGCTATGTTCTTTTCTTTGCCTCCTTACCATAGGCACCACGTTCTGCAACGTGAGTACTTCTCCTGGGGAAAAGAGTCTAAGCCAACTTGGGCCCTACAACTTTCTGGATGCATTAATAAGCTAATACCTACTGAGGAGGCATTTGGGGTGGCATAACTGATGGTAGTGGTAAGAGAAGGAGAGCGAGGGAGATCGGGGGTAAAACGGCATGAATTGCTAGATGTAGTTCGGTTTGTGTGTAACCTCCCTCGCTATGGGATTGAGTATAGCAGATACGCGAAAATACTTCATTAACAGCTTTTAAGAAACGGCCCCAGGAGTACTAGCTTCTCTTGCGAATAGGGTTGAAGCATTGGATGAGGTGTTTCCTTACACAAATGTCGTGTCTACTCTTCACTTTTGTTTGACCTTTCTGTAATATTCCAGGGAACAGAGATTCAGTTGGTGCAATTGGGCAAAAAGTGGCTCAATTCACAGCTTCTTTGTTAGAAATGTGCGATCCTTTGATGACTACATACGAAGAGCTTATCCGAAAATCGGCTGATATGAGGAGTCTGGCGACTTTCCGTTTTCGGATAAGCTCAAGGAGATTCAGAATGCGCGATAAACCATCACCAGATGCCTCTCAGCTCTCTTTTTTCAAACGACTTCAGATGCTTGCAGACAAGGGGGCAAAAGTTTTTTCCATTGCTTTTCTCGCTTTGAGTGCGATTGCATTCATTGTGGCAACGCTAGTTGTGTCCAATAATTATGACCCTCTTACGGTGCATGTAGATGCCCCTGCTCTCCTAAGAATTGCTCTTTTCTGCCCTCTGGTGATAGCAGTTGGCATAGTGCTTGTTCTGGGTAGGCGGCGTTTCTCGGTCTTACGTCTGAATTACTGGCAAATTTTTCTGATTATCCTTGGCGCTGGTCTCGGTCTGTATTTAAGCTATCAGCACATTCTCTACCATCGGGTCTGTTGCGATATTGTCTATACGGAAGCACGGGGATATCCATTGGGGGCCTCAATATTTTCCTGGGAGCCAACTCACAGCCCGCCCTATAGCTGGAATGAGATAGATGCACTGATAGGACAGCATTCTGGTCAGGTTGGTCAGGTTATCGACTGGCCTACTATCTTTGCCAATGGTATGTTCTATGCCAACGCCACCCTCATCCTGGTCGTCACGCTCCGCTGCATGCTGCTCCTCCCTGGACGATTCATCGGCAGGAAGAACGCTCGCGCGAGCTTGCAGCGTACCTGACCAGGATGAGGGAGATTCCAGAACAATGTATGTTACATTTTGCCCTTCTACTTGAATAATTTTTCGTATATACTTTTTGCTCTCCAAAAGAGCGCTGGCACACATGTGTGCCAGCGCTCTTTTGGAGAGCAAACGCTTTCTCCTGGCCTATATTAGCGCGTAGCTTCTTGCACTCGCTCAAGCCATTCATTCACCAGCGCGTTGAAGAGTTGGCTCTGTTCAATCTGCGCGTTGTGTCCTGCGCGGTCCAATACGGCAAAAGTGCCACGTGGATAGTTTTCCAGGATGTTCCAGGTGTCCCTATAGCCCGTTGAGGAATCCTGCCTGCCCATAAAGAAGAGGGTTGGTTTCGCAAAGGGCACGGGCAACGTGTTTACATCGAATGAGAAGGCATAGCGCTGGCGAATCTTGTTCAGAAATGCCTGATCGGCGACGCGTAATCCAGGGAGAATGTCGTCGCGGAAATGCTCCCAGGCGTAGGTATCCTGCACTACGGATATTGAGCCAAACTCTTCTGCGTCCTCTGGAGCGAGCGAGGCCAGGAGCTGTGGGTTCGGTGCGATAAGCGTATGAGATGGGACGTCTCGTTTAGAGGCCTCTGCAACGATGGCGGGGCAGATGAGTGCCATACCTTCAACCTGTTCAAACTTGCGCTGCATAATGCCAAGACTGAGATAGCCCCCGTAGGACTCGCCTACCAGCAAGAAACGCTGTCCGGGAATAATTGCATCGATAAAACCCAGAACAAGGTCGAGCATATCATCGCTACTATTGACGAATGCTTTTCCCGGTGTGCGTCCCATGCCAGGTAAATCAAGGTAGATCCTGCGCCAGCCAGTCTTCTGCGCAAATAATGGCTCCATACAGCCTGTCATCAAGCGGTGATCGGGCGTAAATCCATGGATGAGGATAACCGGCGTTCCCTGACCATATTCTTCATAGTAAATAGGGGTATCATGAACCAGACATTCCATAAATTCAGAAGGCTCCTTGTTAGCAAACAAACGGTGTTTTACGCCTATCTTAACAGTAAATGAGGTTAAATTTATTCCTGCTAGACAGAAAGCCCTTTATTAAGGATTGCAGCGCTTGTAATTTTACTATCGATTCGCTATAATTATATCGAACCGTAATAAAAAGAGGGGGAGTAGCGATGTCGCACGAGAACGATCAGACAGAGCAGTTAGGAGAGCAGGAGGTTACTCACGCTGGCAAGAAGGGTGGCACCTCTGAAGCGCGCCGGTCAAATCCGGCGTATGAGCTGTTTGTCCTGGGTGAGTTGATGCAAGGTCCCCACCATGGATATAAGCTGAACGAGATTATCAATCGCATTCTGGGGCCGCAGCGCCAGTTAAGCTGGGGAACGCTGTACCCGCTCATCAAACGCCTGGAGCAGGAGGGGTTGATTACCGTCTTTGTGGAGCAGCAGAGTGAGTTTGCCCAGGAAGAGCGCCGGGAACGGGGACAGCCTCGCCGCGCCTACGCGATTACTGACACGGGCCGCGAGCGCTTCTTTGAGCTGATGCACCAGCCACAGGGGTATGCCTACCACCCTGAGTTGTTTGCCGTTCAGCTATCAAAGTTTAACCTGCTGACGCCTCAAGAGCGTCTAAGCGTGCTTGAGCGCTATCGCACCTACCTGGAGACGTTTCGTGATCACTATCGCAAAGGGCAGTCGCGTGTAAAACTAAATCCTCAGCTAAACGAGGATGAGCGTACCTTTGTTCTACAGCTCGTCGACTACAATCTGCACATGTTAAACGCTGAGATCGCCTGGTTTGAGCGGGCGATAGCCGAGATAGAGAGAGTTGAGTAGCCCGACGCTACTAAAATACGCGTCTACATATGCTCGTTATATGTAGAGGCGTACTTTAGTAGCGTCGGGCCTGCTTCATACTAAAGGAGTTGAAGGATGGATACCTTGATGCTGGCGCGCTGGCAATCGGGCCTGACGCTTGTATCTCATTTTCTTTTTGTGCCGTTAACGCTGGGCCTCGTCTTTATGGTGGCGCTGATGGAGACGTTCTATGTCATGCGTGGAGATGAGACCTACAGGCGCATGGCCCGCTTCTGGGGCCAGTTGTATATCATCAACTACGCTATGGGATTCCTGACTGGCCTGGTCCAGGAGTTCCAGTTTGGTTTGAGCTGGTCCGCTTTCTCCAGCTATGTGGGAAACGTCTTCGGTGCGCCGCTGGCGATTGAAACGCTGCTGGCCTTCTTTCTGGATGCCACCTTCTTTGGTTTCTGGCTCGCGAGCTGGGATATCGTACCGAAGAAGGTGCATCTTGCCTTCATCTGGATCGTGGCGCTTGGTGTCTACCTCTCGGCGGTCTTTATCCTGATCGCCAACGGCTTTATGCAGCAGCCTGTAGGCTACGAGATCCACAATGGGCAACTGGTCCTGACCAACATCTCGGCTCTGGTCACGAATCCTAACTTCTTGATCGCCCTGGAGCATGTGACGGCGGGTAGTCTGCTGACTGGCGCCTTCTTCGTCAGCGGCGTCAGTGCTTTTAACCTACTTAGGCGGACGACAGAACGTACCGTCTTCCGTAACTCATTGCGCTTGAGCATGATTATCGCCTTCCTGAGCAGCCTGGCTGTGATCCTGGTAGGTGGAGCACAGATTCAAAATGTTGGTAAAGTTCAGCCTATGAAAGAGGCGGCGATGTTTGGGAAGGTGGAAGATGCTGCTGCCTTACAGGCGCAATTCGTCAAGTTGTATGGTCCGGGCAACTATATCCCCTTGATGCCGGTGATTGTAAACACTTTTCATCTCATGGTCATTCTGGCCGCGTTATTGTTGATAGCCTCCCTTATCGGCCTGTTGCTTCTCTGGAAGGATGCGATTGTGCGCCAGCGCTGGTTCCTGCGTCTCCTCCTGCCCTTGATCGCCTTCCCCTACCTGGCTAATATTAGCGGCTGGCTAACGCGAGAAATGGGGCGTCAACCCTGGGTCGTGCAAGGTTTATTGAAGACGAGCGACGCACTCTCACCCTCACTTAATGCATCGATGGTCTTCACCTCGCTGCTGGCCTTTACCCTGGTCTACGCGACCCTGGCGGTGATTGATGTCTACCTGCTCTGTAAGTATGGCCGCCTGGGTCTACCTGGCTCTCCCGACACGAAAGAACAAGAATCCTCGAATGAGGAAACGGAGAATGTCTTTGCGCTTCAATAGCGCCCGTTGCTGAAAGAGGTTAGGCTTTTATGAATCTTCAGATACTCTGGTATGGTCTGGTTGGTCTGCTACTGGCTGGATACTTTATCCTGGAAGGCTACGATTACGGCATCGGTATCCTCCTGCCTTTCCTGAGCAAGGACGACCGCGAGCGCAGAGTGCTTTTGAACGCGATGGGTCCCTTCTGGCTGGGGAATGAGACCTGGCTGGTGGCCGCTTTTGGCGCTATGTTCGCGGCTTTCCCCAGGTGGTATGGTACCTTCCTGAGTAGCCTGTATGGCTTTGTGCTGCTGCTGATCTTCTCCCTGATCCTGCGCGGGGCGGCGCTGGAGTTTCGCAGTCATCGGGCTAGCAAGCGCTGGCGTGGCTTCTGGGACCTGGTCATCTGCGGCGGCAGTATCGTGCCTGGACTGGTCTGGGGTGTGATCGCGGCCGCGTTTGTGCAGGGACTCCCCCTGGATGCCCAACTGCGCTTCGTGGGCACCCCCTGGCAGTTATTGACGCCCCTGACCTTGTTATGGGGCCTCACTTTTATTGTCCTCTTTGCGCTCCAGGGCGCGCTCTTCCTCCGCCTGCGCGTGGATGCGACTATTACTATGCATGTTGAGAGGGCGGCGCGGAGGATCTGGATTCCGGCGCTATTCATGGTTGTGTTGCTGGCTATTAGCGGTGCTTTCGTCTCTCAGGCCATGCTGCGCCTGCTGGCCGTGCCCTGGATCGCGCCCTTAAGCGTGCTTGTGCCTCTGCTGCTCTTCATTGCGGGCCAGTTGATCCAGCGCCAGCGCTGGTGGTGGGCGCTCATATCGACGAGCCTCTCTATGCTTTGTGGTGTGCTCGCGCTGGCAAGGAGTCTCTTTCCACACCTCCTGCTCTCAAGCCTTCAGCCCACCTGGAGCCTGACGATTGAGCGTGCGGCGGCAGCCCCTTCCAGTCTGGTCCTACTCACCTGGGTTGCTTTAATCTTCCTGCCCATTATCATCGCCTACCAGGCCCTGGGCTACTGGATATTCCGCAAACGCCTGCACATGCGGAGTCGTTTGCATTATTAAAAAAGTTGCTTCATCACAGATCGGATAGTGCTTGTAAACGGCGCACTTTCCCAACAGTAGCCGTGTACGCAAGTAGCGGGCTCCCGAGTTAGGGCGAAGGCAACATGTGTTGTCGTGCTTGTGCGGTTTCGCGGGCGGCCTGGAGGAAGTTGTGTAGCAGGGGCGAGGTATTGTCTGGGAGCCAGGCCAGGGCAAGGTCGAAGGTTGGGGTGGCTCCCTGGAGGGGGTGGTAGGCGACATCCAGACTGCGCAGCAGGCGGGATGAGGCAGGCACGATAGAGACGCCAAAGCCCGCCGCCACCAGGCTGATGATTGATTCCCAGCCCAGGGCCTCCTGGCCCAGGCGCATCGAGAAGCCTGCCTGCTGGCAGAGGCTGCTGATCTGGTCGAAGAGGCCAATGTTCCAGGCGCGGGGATATAGCACAAACAGTTCATCTCTGAGTTGGGCAAGATCGATGCTTTCCTGGCTTGCGAGGGCGTGATCGGCGGGCAGGACGGCAACCAGTTGCTCGCGGCCAATAACCTCTAGCTTGAGGGTGGTGTCGAGAATTGGCGGATGGATGAAGCCTACCTCGATCAGGCCTTCGCGTAGCGCCTGCACCTGGTCGGTGGTGACCAGGTTCTGCAACTTTGTTGTGATCAGGGGGTAGCGTTCGCGGAAGGCCTTTAAGATGGTAGGGAGGATCTCGGCCATGGCTGTGCCTACAAAGCCAATATCCAGTTGTCCCAGGAGGCCATTATGGGCCTGGTGCGCGGTCTCAATGGCGCGCTCGGTCTGGGCGATGACTTTCTTGGCCTCCACAAGAAAAGCCTTGCCCGCGGGGGTCAGTTGTACGCTGCGCTTGGTGCGGATCAAGAGCGGTATACCCAGCTCGATCTCCAGGTTCTGGATCTGCTGGCTGAGTGGCGGCTGCGCCATGTGCAGGATCTCAGCCGCGCGGCTGAAGTGTAGCTCTTCCGCGACCATGATAAAGTAGCGTAAGTGTCGTAGCTCCATATCTATTTATATCCCCTACATATAAGTATAACACAATTTATATATTGGACAGATAAGATGTTTTCTCTTATGCTAAGCCTATCGGTTTTGTGTCTATTCAGGACTTCTCGCCACGACGTGGCTCGCCGGGTTAGAGGATGTGGCTGGGAACGGCCACATCCTCTAACCCGGCGAGCCACGTCGTAGACGCTGAGCATAAAAAACGATAATTATATCATTTATTCGGGGAGGAAATCTATGAATAAGCAGGGACGTAGAATTATTATTACTGGTGGGAATAGCGGCATGGGGCGTGCGATGGCGGGACGCTTTGCCCGGGAGGGGGAGCAGGTCGCGATCATTGGGCGTGACCGCGACACCTTGCGCGCCACGGCTGAGGAGCTTGGCTCCCAGGTCTCCTGGTACCAGGCGGATGTAAGCCAGCGCGAGCAGGTGCAGTCTACTGTATCGAACATTGTGGAGCAATGGGGCCAGGTGGATGTACTAATCAATGCGGCCGGCTTTGTGCGTGGCGCCACGACCGATATGCCGCTTGACGAGGCCGAGCGTGAGTGGGACGCGGTCATTGACGCGAACCTGAAGGGCAGCTTTCTGATGACCGTTGCCGTTGGTCCTTATCTGGCGCGACCCGGTGGGCGTATTATTTATATTAGCTCCATTGCCGCCTTCACCGGTGGAAGTCGGGCTGGTTCAACCGCCTATGCCGCGTCCAAGGCGGGTTTGCACGGCCTGACCTATGGCTTTGCACGCGAATTGAGTTCGCAATCAATCACAGTCAACGCCGTAGCCCCCGGCTATATCGCTGATACTGGCTTTACTGGCGCCTGGACCGATGAGAAAATCAATGGCATCATCAAGGAGACGCCAGCAGGGCGAGGCGGTCATGTCGACGACGTGGTCGCCGCAGTCCACTACCTGGCCTCGCCCGAGGCCTCGTTTGTCACCGGCGAGGTATTAAATGTGAATGGTGGCTGGCTCTTTGGACGCTAAATGCAATAGACAACAGAAGGGTCATGCCAGGCGCCGCCTGGCATAACCCTTCTGTTGTCTATTGCATTTTATCCTTTGAGCGTTGCAGTCTGTTCTGGTGTGGCACTGGGGAGGCTGCGTTTCTGGTTGCGGGTCATGCGCCAGAAGAAGCTGCCCGCGATAGCCAGGTAGACAACAAAGCCTACAATTTGTAGGATGCTTGTGTTCTCGGTATAGCCTGTGAAGATGTGCAACAAGCTACCAATAATGCTTTTATTCTCGCTGAGCCAATCGATGCTGCTGGTATCCCAGACCTGGGTGGTTCCGAAGGTAATCCATCCGGCGTCCTGGGCACCTTGAATAAAGTTGCTAAACAAGCCAGCCGCCATGACTAGCAGGAGGATACCCATGACGCGGAAGAAGATGCGGTAGTTCAGGCGGTAGCCAAAGCGATAGATGAGTACACCCAGGGCGATGGCGACCAGGACTCCCAATAAGGCTCCAAGGAGGATCTGTGTATCGGACTGGAAGGCGAAGGCCAGGGTAAAGATCGCTGTTTCGATGCCCTCGCGCCCCACGGTGCTAAAGGCGAGCAAGCCCAGGGCGAAGCCGGAGCTTGCCGCGCTGGCCTGGGCGGTTAATTCTTGCTTGAGGGTGCGGCTATGGTGCTGGACCCAGAACGTCATCCATGTAATAATGACGACGGCAATGAAATAGGTAACGGTTTTGAAGATGCTGAGGAAGTCAGGGCTGAAGAGGCTACTGACGGTCTTGAGTAGGGCCGCGACCGCAAACGAGCCGAGCAGGGCCAGGCCCACGCCAAGCCAGACTGAGGTATTATAACGCATTATTTTGAGCTGGCGCAGCGAGGTGAGCAGGATACTCACGATCATGCTGGCCTCCAGCCCCTCACGCAGGAACAGGACAAACGTTGGTAAGAAATTAGCGAGCATTACTATGGATTACTCCTTCTCCAGGGTCTTAAGCAAAGAGCGTCTCTCCTATGAAGCCTCCCGGTCGTGTCCCTGGAGGGCAGGCAAAAATCGCACTCCCATTATGGGTGATGTATTCGTTGAGCAGGTCCCGCTGGCCTAGCTTCTGTTGCAAGGGGATAAATTGCTTGCGCGGGTCGCGCTGGAAGGCGATGAAGAAGAGGCCGGCGTCCAATTCGCCCGTCACTTTATCCATGCCATCCGTGAATGAGTAGCCACGGCGCAGGATGCGGATGTTGTCATCCTCTCGCGCCAGACGAATATGTGCATTGGTAGCGATGATGGAGGTCCCATCCGGGTGCTTGGCGGTCAAATCGACGGCATCAAACTCCTGTTTGCCGGTCAGGGGCGCCCCCGAGACCTTCCTCCGGCCGAAGACCTTCTCCTGGTCGGCCAGAAAGTCGCGGTCCCATGACTCCAGGTGCATACGAATGCGGCGCGCGACCAGGTAGGAGCCGCCACGCATCCAGGACGCGTCCTCGTTGCCAGTCCAGACATGTTGATCCATAAGTGCGGGATCTTCAACCTTCAGGTTATTAGTGCCATCCTTGAAGCCCATCAAGTTGCGTGGCGTTTCCTGTTGAGTGCTGGTACTGGCTGTGCGGTTAAAGCCTAGCTGCGACCAGCGGATGGTTGCGAGTCCGCGAGCCTGGCGGGCCAGGTTGCGCACGGCATGGAAGGCGACCAGGGGATTATCTGAGCAGGCCTGTACACAGAGATCGCCGTCCGAGCGGTTGGGGTCAAGGGCGTCTCCAGCCATCGGGGGAAGGTCCACCAGGGCCTCTGGTCTGCGTGCAGCCAGTCCATAGCGATCTTTCCCATCTTTGGTGAAGAGGGTTGGGCCAAAGCCAAAGGTGATGGTCAGGTTGGCAGCGGGCAGGTCCAGGGCCTCACCAGTATCGGGAGGGGGAGCATGATCTGGAAATGTGCCCTCGCCAATAGGCTTGCCCGAGGTCATAGCCGCCGCTGCCACCGTCCAGATGCGCAGGAGACTGGCGACCTCGTTGCGATCCTGGGCCGTCAGGTTAAAGGCGGCGAAGTGGAGATGATCCTGTTGAGGTGTTGTGATTCCTGCCTGTTTCTCTCCATAAAAGGAGATGATGTCGTTGTTACTCTTCTGTTGCATTGCTTGCTGTCCTTGCGTGTGAGCTAGCGCATAGCCGCCTCCTCCACCCAGGACCAGGCCTGCTCCAGCCGCGCTGGCGGAGATCAGCATATTGCGCCGATTAAATTTTTGGCCAGTCTTCTCACTCATGTACTTCTACCATCTCTCTTTACTTCTCGCTTACTTCTCTCCGAAACTCTGAGCGCGCCTGTCCCCGAATGGGGGAAGCGCTAGGCACGCGAGTGACGTTGGGTTTCGGAATAAGATCTTACGACTTCTCCGAAAACCCTGAGCGCGAAGCGCTAGACACGCGAGTGGCGTTGGGTTTCGGAATAAGATCTTAGTTGGCTGTTTTGGGAAGAGTGACTGCGACTTTGGAAAGGGATTCGCCCGCATCGTCAATGCTCTGGGCAATTGCGCGCTTATCTCCGTCCTTGAGAGTGGCGTAGTCCATGAACCCCTTATCGGTACGAAATGGTTTGAGTACGTCCTGCACTTTCTGGAATTTGCCAGCGATATCCTGTTGCAGGCCAGGATTTTTCTCGCTCAGGTAGTCTTTGAAGCTGTTGAAGGCTACCTGCGAACCCTCGACATTGGCTGCCAGGTCATACAGGTCGGTATGCGAGTAGCGATCCTCTTCACCAGTGATTTTGGTATGCGAGGCCTCGCTGAGCAGGGAAACCGCGCCATCAATAATATCGGTTGGTACCAGTTTAATCCCATCCAAATTCTGGCGCAAGTCTTTGACGTTCTTCAGCAACTGGTCGGTATATGTTTTAAGGCCTGTGGTCTTTCCATCGACCCATAGAGCCTTCTCGATACGATGGAAACCGGCCCACTGCTCATCGGAGACATCACCCTCGCGGGCATCGATGCCGGGATCGAGATTGCCAAAACTTGAGGCGATGGGTTCGATACGCTCATAATACTCACGTGTCGGCGCGTAGAGCACCTTTGCTTTATTGAGATCGCCCGCGTTAATGGCATCGTTGAACTGCTGCGTACTTGTAACTAGACTATCTGTCTGCTGGATAACGTATTGTCGGTATGTCTCAACTGCGTTCTTAATCTTGGTGTTCTGCACATTGTCAGACGGCGCATTGTTTGAAGACGTTGCCTTATCGGTACCAGTGAAGGCGCCTTCCATGCCCTTACTGACATAAAGTTCATCATAGAGCTTATAAGAGCGCTGTTGTGGCGTAATGGTAAAGGACTTTTTTTCGCCTGGCTGCATTGTGGTTTCGGCGATCAGGCCCTTGATCTCGACAATGTGCACATTAGTGCCTTTATTAACAAAGGTTACTTCAACGGGCTGATTGGCTGTAACATTAATGGTTTTGGGATCAAAATAGTTATCATAGGCGTTGATTGTAACCGTGTTCTTACTGCCTGTCTTATTGCTGTCGCTAGTCGAGCCACAGGCCGCGAGCAATACCAGCGGTAGGCCGCACAGAAGTAGGATAAGGAGAAGCATACGCTGCTTGACTAACATCATTTTGAAAGCCTCTTTAATATTTTTGCCGAGGAGTCCGGCGTTAGAAATATCCGACTCAATGGATTGGATATTAGTGTGCCCTAATATCTGAGTCCACGAGTCGGATATTAGCACAGCGTTGTAATGAAAGTCAAGGGCATGCGTATACTTGGGCCGACATAGCGGTCCGTCCAATGTCCCCCGTACCCATTATATGTAGACGCGTGCTTTAGCAGCGTCACGCTCATCGAGCTGTGCGTGTTGATCCATAGTGTGTGGCTGCTCTGGCGTGGCTGTGGTTAGTTGTTGGAGGGAGAGTGAATGGCTATGATGTCGGTTCTGCGCGTTTTCTGTCCGAATTTGAGTGCTTGTGTGGCTCTGCGTCTGCCTCTATAATGGCTGTGATTGATTGCCTCTTTTGTATGTATTTTTGGATGAGGAGTTTCTATGCAAGACGCACCAGATCATCTCCCCTCGATTGACTCTCTGCTTGAGAATGAGCCGCCCGACTGGGCCATGACGTATAGAGGTGAGCCGCTGGACAGGCCTGTACGGAAGTATGAGTACCTTCCTTTCGTTGCGCTTTTATTATTACCCTTCGTCTATCTATTTACTCATTGGTCTTTGTTGAAGCCAATAATTGTACTTATTGGCCTTGTCCACTTTACGTTCCTTTTGCATCGCCAGCTTTTCCCAACACGCCTTTCTTCTATCCGCTCAATAATGATGGTTTCTATTGTTACGATTGTATTTCGTTTTTTATAAGTCTGGAGAAAAGAGGCTTTGCATGTTTGATTCTCCAACAGAGCAAACTCTGTCTCTGGAAGGCCAGCAGCTTGCGCTTCAGTATCCTCTCGGAGAGTTGCAAGCGGAATTCATCAAACGCCCGCGTCCAAAGCGATCTCTTTTGTTGGCGGCCTTTTTTAGTCTTCTCTTGGCTCTATTTTGCACAGGATTAATCATTTTTGGCATATATATCTGGATTACATTGCCAATTACAGATGCAGTGGCAATCTTGTGGATGGTCTTTGCATGTGCCCTTTGTATTGGCATCTGGGCAATGATATTGGTAACTGTGCGAAACATCATGCGTCACCGCTATCTACGCGTCCTGGTTGGTACGGAGGGGCTTCTATATTGTAGGAATAAGAGTAAAACTGTGGTGTCGTGGAGCGAGATTGAACGGGTTCGGCTCTCGCTACTTGGGATAGATAACGCAAAAGATCCAGCTCGCAGATATAAACTCTGGCTTAGCAATGGTAAGCGCTATGTATTTGATGGGAAATTGCAGGAAGTGGAGAAGTTGGGGCGCATCATCTCGCGCGAGGTGGCACGTCATAAGCTTCCTCATTTGCTGGAGGCCTATCAGTGGGGCGAGAGACTACAATTTGGCCCTTTGATCCTCAGCCAGGAAGGGATGAGCAAAGGGAAGAAACTGGTACCCTGGTCACAGATCAGTGCTGTGTGTGTCTGTGATGGCTATGTTGCCATCGATCAGGAGGATGAGACGCAGCTTTGGCCGTTGGTAACCGTCCCTGAGATTCCCAATTTCTTTGCCTTTATCGGCCTGCTCAACTATATTACCCAGAACAAGGTTCTGTACAAGCCTATTATCATCAAGAAGGCTTCTTAGCAATGCCGTACTACTATAACTGTTTTTGTATATTCGATGTATTAATAGCTACATATTAATAACTATATTTTAAAAAGAGCGTTAAGATTCCTTGACGTATTCATATAGAAAATATTATTGTTGCATTAGAAGATGTGAAGTTGATTAGCTGTATCATTTAGTTTTCCGGTTGTGCTAGCGTCTCAGAAAAGGATGCAGAACCATGGTGCTTTCAACTCTCGCTGCGCTCAGTAACTCAGATCTCACCACGTTTTTTCTTGCTATTAGTTTGCTCCTTCTTTTTGCTCATCTCTTCGGGTATGTCTTTCAACGACTCCATATGCCGAAAGTCATTGGGGAGATTGCTGGGGGACTCCTCTTGGGGCCCACACTTCTCGGATGGCTGGCTCCTCATCTCTCGACAAGCATCTTTGGTTCCTTTGCAGCTGAAGACCAGGTCTTCTCCAGTTTCTCCTGGCTTGGCCTGGTTATGCTCATGTTCATTTCTGGCTTCGAACTACAGAAATCCTTTCGCAAGGATGATAGGAAACTGATCCTGGCTCTTCTACTTGGGGGAACGGTTGTGTCGTTTGCCGCTGGATGGATAGCACCTGAGTTCTATCCGGTCACCGCCCTTATCGGAACCGACAGAAATTTCCTTGCCTTAAGAATCATTATCGGATGTGCGGTAGCTGTAACCTCTATTCCGGTGATCTCTAAAATATTCCTGGACCTGCATATTGCTCAGACACGCTTTGCTAAAATCATTATCGCGGTTGCCACCATTGAGGATGTCGTCCTGTGGGTGGCCATTGCCATTGCGACTGCGCTGGTGAGCACCCAACCGTTCTCTCCACTCGCCATTCCAGTCACGCTGCTGTTCATAGCGGCCTTTTTCCTGATCGCCCTGCTTCTGCTACCTCCTCTTCTTCGCTTGCTTCAACGTCTTCACCTCCCCGGCCTTGCGCACACGTCGTCGGCGGGATATGCCCTGTTGCTGTGCCTCTCTCTAGCTGCACTCGCTAACTTATTGAATATCAACGTCGTCTTTGGAGCATTACTGGCGGGTATTGTGCTGGAAATGGTCTCAAATGGCCGATTTGAAAAGATCAAGGCCTCTATCAAAGATGTGGCATTGGGGGTCTTTGTGCCTCTGTACTTCGCGCTTGTTGGCTTCAAGCTTGATTTAGTGCATCACTTTGATGTGGGCTTTTTCCTCTTGTTTTTGCTTTTTGCCACCTTCTTCAAAATGCTGGGAACCATCCTGGCAGCTCGGCTCGTCGGCGAAAACTGGTTATCAAGCCTGAATGTAGGGGCGGCAATGAATACGAGGGGAGGGCCCGGTATCGTGCTGGCGACGGTCGCGTATGGCCTGGGTATTATCAGCGAGAGCTTTTTCGCCACACTGGTCATGGTAGCCATCATTACTTCGCTGATGGCTGGCTACTGGTTCAGATTGGTCTTGAACAAACAATGGGATCTCCTCCCCGATCTGCCCGAGGCCGATGACCGTGAAGAGGTGTTGCCAGTGGCCGGAACGGCGATACAGGAGCAAGTTGAGTAGGAAGGAGAGGAGAAGCCCTAGCTTTTTCTTCACCCGGCTACTGGGGTGTGCCCGCTCCTGGCCTGGCCTCCCTACGTCTTTTATGTCGCGAGAGGCAGGGACGCCATATGCGCCTCCCTGCCTCTTTTTTTGCGTGCTATTTCAGGTTGAGTAACCATTAAAATAGACGCTTCGTGTCACCTGTATTAATTACACTGGTAGAGCCAGTGAAGCCGCTGGTCGTTGTGTGAAGTCCAAAACATCAAGTCAAAAATGAAAAGGAAAGATATGTCTCAAGATAAAGAGCAAATTAAGCCATATAAGCCAGAAGAGCCTGTTGATGAGGCGACCCGCAAGCAAGAGCAGCAAGAGATTCGCAACGCCTCCAAGCGCGCTGCGCAACAGATGACCTCCGAGGAGTTAGAGGATGAGGAGCTTATCAGCCGCGAGCAGGCCGAAAAGGAGATGCGCGAGGCCATTCAGCGGTTGAAAAGGCAGCAGAAGCCAAAAGAGTAGAACGTATAGAAGATGCTGAGGCAAGACCGCGGGTCTTGCCCCAGCATCTTCTATACGTTCTACTCCTATAAAAGCTGTGCTTGCTTATCTGCAATAACTTTGTAAGATGGACTGTAGAGAGACTTTTGCAGTTTGCCTGGTAGTGAGATATCAGAAATTCTTTGAGCAGCCAGGACAGAAGATCAAGACTGGTTGCTCTCTCCTAGAGGAGCTCGTTATGTTTACCGCTTTGTTGCTCCTGTTTTTTGTGATCATAATGGTTGTGTTCTTCGCGCGTGCGCTTTCCCAGCAGCGTTGGTCTCAGCGTGCGCCTGATGGCTATCCGGATATGTCACAGATGCAACAACAGCAGATGCCGCCGCAGGCAGCTCCGTACAGCGATCCCTACAGTGACACCGGATACTACCAACCTGGCCAGGAGCAGGCCGCACCTCCACCCAAGGAGGCCGATACCTACGACCAGGGCTATGCCGCAGGCTATACAGCGCGACCAGAGCCGGGAACGACGCCTCGCGCCGATGAGGAAGGGGATATCTACAAGGCTCGTTCGCAGCCAGAGCCACGCACAAACTACGATTCCAGCTACTATCGTCCTGGCTCAAGTGATGCAGCAAATCCGCCAGAGCGAGGTAGAGATGTTCCACCGCCACGTGGCCAGGAGCCACGCCAGCCGTCCAATCAGGCTCCCTATCCCCCTCAGCGGCCCGACTATGGCGCGCAGCAGCCGCCAATGCAGTACCAGCAGCCTGGTGGCTATGGGCAACAACTTCCGCCACAGTATCAGCAGCCATTCTATGGCCCCTATCCTCCCCAGCAGCGCAGTGGCATGAACCCCTGGGTGGTAGGTGGATTGGGCGCCCTGATGGGCTATGGTCTGGGACATATGTTTGGCCAGGACCAAGGCCATGATATGGGACCCATGGGAGGTGACCCTGGCGGCTTTGGAGGAGGAGGAGACTTTGGCGGAGGAGACTTTGGCGGAGGAGATTTTGGCAACTTTGGAGGAGGAGACTCAGGTGGCGGTGACTTCTAAGTTACAGCTTTGCTAACTTACTAGATGTAGTTTTGATGTGGCGGGGAAAGGCCTGCGGTCTTTCCCCGCCACATCTCTTACTCCCCAAAGCGTCTACGACGCTGAGAACACTTTAGAATGAAAGATTGAGTAAAGAGAACGTATGCTCCAGACCTTCATTGAATGGCTCAAGTTGTTTTACGATCAGTACGGTTACTTGATCGTCTTTCTCAGCACGCTCTCTGAGAACACAGCCCTGCTAGGCCTGGTCATGCCGGGCAACTCGCTGGCCCTGCTGGGCGCGTTTTATGCCCGCCTGGGTACACTCAATCTCGGCCTGGTGATTCTCTTCGCGACCCTGGGAACGGTTGCCGGTTATCATATCGACTATCTCCTGGGGCGCTTCGCGCTTGGGGGACCATTGCAGCGCTTCAGTGCCACGCGCCTTGGCATACGAATGCGTTTTGGTGCCCGTATGCGCCTCGCGCGCCTCATGCTCCACAAGCATGGGGGTAAGGCCATTATCCTCTCACATATCGCGGGCCATTTGCGCTCATTTGTTGCGATCAGCGCTGGTCTGACGCGCATGCGCTATACACGCTTCCTCTTCTTCGAAGTCATCGCCGCCCTGCTCTGGAACACTATTTACAGCCTGATAGGTTATTTTATCGCGGTCGAGATCGATACGCTTGAGGCCATCTTCCAACGCATGGGGCTGGTAATTATCGCCCTGGTCCTGGTGCTCTTCGGTGCCTGGTATATGTGGAGGCGTCGCAAACGCCAACAGCGTCATCAGCGCCGCCTGGCGCGCCTACATGCTAGAATGCAGGCTTGATAGTTTGTTGGCTTGAAATCTTGAAGTCTTGAAGATTGAAGATAGTATAATAGGGGGACAAGCATGAGCCAGAGCTGGCTTATGGAGCAACAAAAGGAGAGTTGAAAAACTATTATGGAGTTTGGCGTAATTGTTCCCCAGGGTTGGAAGATGGACCTTGTGGATATCGCTGATCCTGTTGAGGCATATGAGGCGATGACACGCGTGGCGCAGGAGGCCGAGAAGCTGAATTTTGACTCGGTCTGGCTGTATGACCATTTTCATACCGTTCCCACACCGACACAAGAGGTTACCTTTGAATGCTGGACCAGCATGGCGGCCCTGGCGCGCGATACGAAGCGCGTGCGCCTTGGACAGATCGTGACCTGTAATAGCTATCGCAACCCCGCCTTGCTGGCCAAGATGGCGAGCACGGTTGATGTGATAAGTCACGGTCGTCTGGTGCTAGGTATCGGGGCGGGCTGGTACGAGCACGAGTATAATGCCTATGACTATCCCTATCCTTCGGGCCCTGATCGCCTGCGCATGCTACGCGAGGCGCTTCAGATCATCCATGCTATGTGGAGCCAGGAGGAAGCCCATTTCGAGGGCAAATATTACCAGGTTCGTGGTGCAATCAACCAGCCCAAAGGTGTGCAGAAGCCACACATTCCCATCCTCGTCGGTGGTGGTGGCGAGAAAGTGACCCTCAAACTAGTCGCGCAGTATGCCGATGCCTGTAACGTGGGTGGCACAATCGAGAATATCAAGCATAAACTTGAGGTGCTCAAAGGACACTGTAACGCCCTGGGCCGCGATTATGACAGCATCAAGCGTACGGCAATTGTTGACGACTGTGCCATCGCGCGCACCGACGAAGAGGCCGTAGCGAAGCTTCCCGCCAATATGCGCGCTAATATCGACGAGGCCCGCAAGCGTGCGCTCATCGGCACGCCCGATATGATCCGCGAGCGCATCGCCGAGTACGAGGCGGCAGGCATTCAGGAGCTCATTATCCGCTTCTCCGATGCCACAAAGATCGAGCCTCTACATCTCTTCGTTGGAACCTGCATGCATTAAGTGTATTAAAAAAGGAAAAGTGGATGGTGGTATGACTCCGCCATACCACCATCCACTTTTCCTTTTTTAGACTTGACAAAGCGCAAATTGTCGGGTACGCTCTGTATAATAGATGATATAAGGAACAAGACGAAGAACGAGGAAAGTAAGAGGCATCGCGATTACAGAGAGCTGGCGGTCGCTGCGAGCCAGCATCAACGTGTCATCTGAAGCTCCCTCGTGAGTCGTAGTAGTGAAAGCTTCTCCTGGACAGAGGGGTGAGTAGTTGCTGCCGGTAGCCCCCGTTAGCAGGCTGGGTATACTGTACCCTTAAAGGCCGTCGTCGCGAGGCGACGGCGAAGCATGGTGGTACCGCGAAAGTGGCCCTGAGCGCACTTTTCGCCCTGCGTGGGCGGAGGGTGCTTTTTTCTTGCCCTCCGCGTCGAGTCTCGCTGTTTATTAGCTCTATGACCCGTCAGCAGGAGGAGTTTATGTCACAGACACATGTCCCGCAACCAGGTGCAGGTGAAGCGCTGCAACAGGTGCGGCCTCCCAGCTATGATTTCGCCAGCTTCGAGGCGAAGTGGCGTACGCGCTGGGAGGAGCAGAGGCTGTACCAGGTGGATTTACAGCGTGCCAAAAAACCGTTTTACAATTTGATGATGTTCCCGTATCCGTCGGCCGAGGGTCTGCATGTGGGCAACATGTACTCCTATGTTGGGACGGATATCCAGGGGCGCTACAAGGCTATGCAGGGCTATGATGTCTTTGAGCCGATAGGCTTTGACGCCTTTGGCATTCATAGCGAGAACTTCGCGATCAAGCAGGGCGTGCATCCGCGCATCCTGACAAAGCGCAATATTGAGCACTTTCGCGAGCGGCAATTAAAGCATATCGGCAATCGCTTTGACTGGTCACACGAGGTGGATACAACCTCACCTGAGTATTATCGCTGGACGCAGTGGATCTTCCTGCAACTCTTCAAAGCCGGGCTAGCCGAGCGCAAGTCTGCCAGCGTCAACTGGTGCCCCAAAGATAAGACAGTCCTGGCGGATGAGCAGGTCATAAATGGGCGTTGCGAGCGTTGCGACTCCATCGTTGAGCGCCGCTGGCTGGAACAGTGGTTTCTGAAGACAACGAAGTATGCGCAGAGGCTGCTGGACGACCTGGAAGGTCTGGACTGGTCCGAGCGCGTCAAAAACCTGCAACGCAACTGGATTGGCCGCTCCGAAGGCCTGAATTTTGCGCTGCAAGTTGTTAGTGAGCCTGAGATATCAGGAGAGACGCAACCTGGACAGGATGTCGCTATCCAGGCTTATACGACGCGGCCTGACACCATCTTTGGTGTGACCTTCGTCGCGCTCTCCGCTCGGCATCCAGCTATCGAGGCGATCACAGCTCAGGAGCGGCGCGCCGAGGTGCAGACCTTTCAGGAGCGCATGAGCAAGTTAGCAGTCGATGCCGAACGTGGCACAAGTGGCGTCTTTACTGGAGCCTACGCTCGGCATCCCTTGACTGGCGAGCGCCTGCCCATCTGGATCGCGGACTATGTCCTGGAGGGGCATGGCACGGGCGCGATTATGGGCGTGCCCGCACATGACCAGACAGACATGCTCTTCGCGCGCTCAGTTGGCCTGCCTATACGCTTCGTCGTACGATCCGCTGATGTCGCTGCTGTCCAGGATGAGCAAGAGGCCAATGAAGAGGATGGTATCCTGTATGACTCGGGCGAATTTACAGGCATGGCAAGCGCCGAGGCAAGAGAGGCCGTAATCGCCTGGTTTACAGAGCGCGGCCTGGGGGAGCGCAGTGTCTCCTATCGCCTGCGCGACTGGCTGATCAGTCGCCAGCGCTACTGGGGGCCACCCATCCCTATCATTTATTGTCCCGAGCATGGAGCTGTCCCGGTGCCGGAGGATCAACTGCCCGTTGTGCTGCCAGATGTTGAGAACTGGCGTCCCACGGGGACTGGCGCCTCGCCGTTGGCCGCCATCGAGGAGTTTGTCAACACGACCTGTCCGATTTGTGGTCAGCCAGCGCGGCGCGAGACGGACGTCAATGATAACTTCCTGGACTCCTCCTGGTACTTTATGCGCTACATCTCAAGCGACGATGCGACGCAGGCCTGGGATCCGGCCCTGGCGCGAAAGTGGCTGCCAGTGGATATGTACATCGGGGGCGCGGAGCATAGTGTGCTGCACCTGATGTATGCGCGCTTTATTACCAAGGCCCTGCACGACCTGGGCCTGCTGGAGAACAATGAACCGTTCAAGCGCTTCCGCGCCAATGGCATGATTACCAGGGATGGCGCGAAGATCTCCAAATCCAGGGGAAACATCATCAACCCCGACGATTATATCGAGCGCTTTGGCGCGGATGTCTTCCGTGTTTATCTGCTGTTCATGGGACCCTATGAGGGAGGTGGCGACTTCAGTGACCGGGGAATCAGCGGCGTGGTACGCTTCCTGGAGCGCGCCTGGCGCCTAGTCGAGCAGTATTCTCAGTACGCACCACAAGCGCCTTCTTCGCCAGAGGCTCTGCGCTCGATGCACATAATAATCAAGCGAGTCAGCGAGGACACGGCCAGTCTCAAGTACAACACCGCCATCGCGGCCATCATGGAGTATGTCAATGGTATCATTGAGAGGCGTGCGGCATCAAAGGCTGAGTTGGAGACGTTGCTGGTATTGCTGGCCCCCTACGCTCCCTATATGGCAGAAGAGCTGTGGGAGCAGATGGGGAAAAGCGGCTCAGTTCATCGTGCCTCCTGGCCCGAGTACGATCCCGAGGCCATCCAGGCTCAGCGTGTGACCATCGCCGTACAGGTTAATGGTCGCCTGCGCGACACCATCGAGATCCCTGCCAGCGCCAGCGCCGAGGAGGTCCAGCGCCATGCCCAGGAAACGGAGCGCGTGCAGCACTTTATTGAAGGGCGAAGCGTCAAGCGCGTCGTATACGTGCCAGGCCGCCTGGTAAATATCGTGATTGGATAGATAAGTAGCCGCGTACGCCAGGAGCGGGCCTGTTCCTGGCGTACGCGGCTACTGGGCAATGCAGACATAAAGGGGCTGTATGCAATTTTCTGATAGCCAGGTTTACTCGTCCTTGCAAGGTATCGTTCAGAAGACATGGAAGACAGATATGCGATCAATTACACCTCTCGGGGAGGGGGTCTATGGGAAGACATATGGTGTACGCTTTCAATGTTCCCCGTATCATGCCGTGATTAAGTTGCAGAAATATCCGCGTATGGCGGAGCAGGAGTCCCGCCAATTGGCCCAATTGCGCGCCTATCTTCCAGCTTTAGTACCCCAGGTCTACGCGTGTTTGCCAGAAACGGAGTCATACTCGGCTCTTGTTATGGAGTGGCTTCCTGGACAAACTTGTCCACGGCCAGAGCGGCTTCCTCATGTACTGCGCCGATCTCTCCAGCGCCAGGCCGTGGATCTCCTGCTGGAGGTGCATACTATTTCGCATCCAGAGGGCTATGGCTCGTTTGATGGCCCATTTTATCGCAGTTGGTGGGATTATTACAGTCAACAAATCCAGGATACGTACCAGGCAATTACAAACTCTGATAAAGCTTGCTCCTATCTTGGTTCTCAAGTACTTGCCCTTATGGATCGTACGATTGAGCATGGCGAACAAATTCTTGGTACCAGTCAGGGACAGCCGGTCCTCCTGCATGGCGATTTTTGTTTTGGTAACCTCTTGTTTAATCCCCACACCTGGAGTATTTCTGGCCTCATTGATCCGATGGATGCCGAATGGGGTGAGCGCGAGTTGGATCTTGTAAATCTCATCAATGGGCATATACACCATTTCGAGCTAGTAAACCGGTATCGTGAAGCCATGGATCTGGGTCCCTGTTTTCCCCTCCGCTATTGGTTCTACCAGGTCTGGAAGTGGCTCTTTTATTATGTACGTGTACAGGTGGCATGCCGGGAATGGGTGCTTCGCTGTGGGCGCGAGCTGGAGAAAGCCATGGAGCGTTATCTTTAAAGGCCTCTGTCCGCTGCAACCTTGCAGGGCAAACAATTATCCCTTCAGAAGATGAAGCCTCGACAATGGCTGGTCTTGTGGCAGTGAATATCTTGAAAGGAGGCGATTTTCTACAACAGTTCATACCTTGTTTCTTTGAGGAGAAGGTTATGCAGACTACGCAAGAGTTGTTCGACAAGCTTGCTTCCTTTGAACCTGGTGACGCGTATGTGTTGAGCATCTACCTGGATATGAGCCCTCACATGTCTGGTAAGCGACCATGGACGCGTACATCTACTCCTGTACTGAGAAACCGTATACGTGAGATTGAGAAGACGTTATTGCCGCGTCATCCCATGCTAGATTCCTTTAACAAGGATGTGGAGAAGGTGCAGTCGTACATGGAGAACCATGTTGAGCCGTGGCAGCAGGGTGTTGCTATCTTCGCTTGTCATGAACGCGGCCTTTTTGAAACGCTGGAGGTCGGTACCGCATTTCAGAACCAGATTGCCTTTGAACCCTATCCCGATCTTTTTCAACTAGCACACTTGCTAGATAAGCATGAGACGGTTATCACGGCCCTAGTTGATACCAATACAACCCGCCTCTTTGTTACACGTTGGGGCTTCCTTGAGGAGATCCCAGGACCTGAGGTCTTGCCTCGTGGGTATGGGAAGCGTAACGCAACCTGCTTAAATCAAGCGCGCTACCACCGGCGTGTAGAGAATAAGCGGAAGGCATTTGCGCGCGAGGCCGCCTCAGCTATCGAAGACCTTGTCAAGCAAGAAGATGCCCAGCGTGTGATTCTCGCAGGCGATGCGGTTGCCATTCCCTTGCTCCATGAAGAGCTTTCAAACACAGTGGAGCCGTTAGTCCATGAAGAGGTTCTGAGGCTTGATATTAACACACCTCTACGCGAGGTACACGACGAGATTAAACCTGTTATCGAATACCTGGAGCGTGAGGCCTCGCATAGCCAGGTCGATAACCTTGTAGAAGGCATACGCGCGAATGGGTTGGTGGTCAGTGGCATACAGGAGACCCTTGATGCGCTTGAGCATGGACAGGCAGACGTTCTGATTCTGGCAAACGATGTTCCGCTCGATGATCAGCAACGCAATACACTTGTGCGCAAGGCGGCCAATTCAGGGGCCAGGGTTGAGGTAGTAGAGAGTAATCCTGTTCTTCAGGAATTGGGAGGGGTAGGCGCGCAACTGCGTTATCGCCCCCAATGGGTTTAACCTTCTCATCCATCTAGTCAAAGCACAGAGGCCGCAGATGCGGCCTCTGTGCTTTTGCAGAACCTCTTCTAAATGTTTAGGAAGTCCTTCGTGTCCAAATTAGGTTAGGCCAGGACGCGGTAGCCGTGCCTCGCGAGGAGGGTGGTCTTAAGATATTAGCTGGCGAGTTGGGATTGGGTGAGTTGGGCCAACTGAGCCAGTTTTTGCGCGGTGTCCAGTTCTGGCAGGGGTGTGTAGATGACCATACGCAGGTCTGGTGCGTCGATGATCTGGAAGGAGATTGATTGGAGGGCCAGGCGTCCGACCAGGGGGTGTTGTAGCTCTTTTTTGCCTGTATGGACTCCCTGGATGTCGTGGCGTGGCCACCACTGACGAAACTCTGGGCTTGTTTGCTCAAGGTCCGCGACCAGGGCGGAGAACCATGGCTCTCCGACATAGCGTTCTGTGCTGGAGCGGAAGAGAGCTAGCAGGCTCTGGGCCTCTTTCTCCCAATCGGCAAGCAGGATGCGTTGCTGTGGATTGGTAAACATGTAGCGCAGAATGTTGCGGTCACGGTTGGACATGGCGCTAAAGTCGCTATAGACGCGCATCATGGACTGGTTCCAGGCGATGATATCCCAACGTGGATTGGCGATATAGGCGGGATAGGTGCCAAAGGTATCCAGGATGTGTTGGAGGGCTGGATCGATCATGGCCGTTAGAGGATGAGGATCGGCGGGGACCTGCTCCCGGGCGAGGATGAAGAGGTGGTTCCGCTCGGCACTATCGAGGTGCATCACCTGCGCCAGGCTCTCCAGTACCTGGGTGGAGACGGTTATTTCGCGCCCTTGCTCCAGCCTGGTATACCAGGTTACGCCGATTCCAGCCAGGACGGCCAGCTCCTCTCGGCGCAGTCCCGGCGTGCGTCGCCGCGTCCCAACAGGCAAGCCTACCTCTTCGGGCACGAGACGCTCACGGCGCGTACGTAGGAAGTGAGCCAGTTCTCTCCGTCGTTCTTGATCATCCATCCTCATTCTCAAAAATAACCTCTCTATGCCTGCTATCCTGGCAGTTTTTGTACCAGGATAAGTTGAGTTCTGGTTATGCAAGCAAACGCATTGCATAATTCTACCACAGAAGGTTGAGATGTGTCTGGCGGGCGCCTGCGGCTAGCTCTTCTCATGAGAGCCGCAGCGAGCCGAGTTAGTGGAGATGATATTAAGAGAGGATTTTGCAATGGCAGATTTGAATAACCCCAAAGTTCAGGAATTATTGCACTTGAAGACATTTGCCCATCTAGCGACTCTTGGGGCCAAGGGCGAGCCACAGTCATCGCCCATGTGGTTTCTGTGGGATGGCGAGTATATTAAGTTTACGCATGCGACCGATCGCAAGAAATATCAGAACATTAAGCGTGACCCACGTGTCTCTGTTTCCATCACAGATACAGAGAATCCCTATACCTATGCGGAATTCCGCGGCGTGGTTGAGCGGATTGAGGAAGATCCCGATGCGGCCTTTTTCAATGAAATCGCGGAACACTATGGCACTCCATTTCGTAATCCTGGTGACCCTCGCGTTATCTTGTATGTCAAAGTGCAACATGTTGTCGGTCAAAACTTGTAAGGAACAAAAAGAAGGGAGAGGCTGTTGCCAGCTTCTCCCTTCAGAGTGAGTAGTGAGCGAATAGTTTTGTCTGCTCCTACACGTTGGTGCAGGGTTTGTCGTTGGAGATGTAGATGTTGCCCCAGCTATCGGGTGCGGGCATGAAGGGTGCGTTGATGTCATAGCCCTTGACACAGGGTTTGAGTGCCTTGCCAGTCTCCATCTGGTAGAGAGGAATCCAACCCGCGTCATTGACCACCTGCTGCTCAGCCTGGTTGTAGAGCTTGAGGCGTGTCGTGATATCCATCTCACCATCAGCCTGGCGCATCAGGTCGAGAGCCTTCTTCTGATCGGTTATATCTTTGGCGTGATTGTTGCCATAGTTATAGTTGTCGAAGGAGGACTCGGGCGCGAAGAGCGTGGTGAGCCAGTTCTGTGGATCTGGATAATCGGCCTTCCAGTAGGAACTCCACATCTGCAAGCCATTGGGATTATTGGTCGTCGAGTCAAGCTCTGAGAAGAGTTTGTTGACATCGACGGTATCAATCTTCACCTGAACGCCGAGCACTTCCTGCCACATCTGCTGGACGGCGACGGCCTGGTTGGTGTCGTCCTGTGAGGTCGCATAGATGCTCAGGGTGATGGGTGGCAGGCTGGAGAGCGTCAGGTTCTCTTCCTTGAGACCCTCAGCAAAGAGCTGTTTGGCTTTGGCCTGATCGCCCTTTGTGCTGGTGACGCCAGCCGGACCCGTCAGGTCTGGATTATGACCCGGCATACCAGGAGGAACGATGTTGTTCGTTGGGATGGCACTGCCGCGCAGCACTTTGTTCGCGATCTGGTCTTTGTTGATGGCTAGATCGAAGGCCTGGCGAATCTTGATGTTGTTAAAGGGCTTGGCCAGGTAGTTCATGGCGTAGTACTGCACACCCAGGATCGGTACCAGGTGGAACTGGTTGTTCGGCAGGTTGCTCGCCGAGGCGAGCTTGGAGGTCGGGATCTTGGCGTAACTGACCTGGTTGGTCTCATAGACCTTGTAGATCGTCTCCGAGTCCTTATAGTAGGCCATGATGACCTTCTTCAACGCTGGCTTAGGGCCATAGTAGTAAGGGTTGGGCGTAAAGGTCATCTGACGGCCCTGATCGTACTTGCTCATGATGAAGGGACCGGCTCCGGCGCCTTCACTCAGGTGATCGACGAAGTTCTTGCCGTACTTGTCGACGAGCTTCTTGTTCACAGGATATGAGGTGACATAGGTCATCGTCTGCAAGAAGTAGGCGGCCTTCTGCTTGGTGATGATCTTGACTGTATCTGGCGTGGGAGCCAGCAGGCTATCATCGACCAGAGTCTTGACCGCGCCCGTCTGGAGCTTGTCGGCGTCCTTGATCAGGCCCAGATAGACCATGGCATAGGGCGACTTGAGCGCTGGCTCAAGCGCGCGATTGATGCTATACACGATATCCTGTGAGGTCAGGGGAGAGCCATCGCTGAACTTGAGATTAGGACGTAGCTTAAATGTCCAGGTCAATCCATCAGCCGAAACACTGTGCGACTGAGCAAGCTGGTCAATGAGCTGCTGCTTTTCGTTTAACTGCACGAGACCGGTATATATCAGAGTAGGTCCAATAGGTCCACCGGCAAAGGCGGGGTCCATATCGCTAAGATCGGGCGTCCCAGCCACAGGATAGACAAATACCTGTTTATCGTCGGGGGCTTTCGACGAGCCTGTCGTCGAACCCGGATTGCTACCGCAGGCCGCGAGCAGGACCGCCAGGGTCGCCATCACGACGAGCATCACAGAAGTGGCAAATCGTTTGCCTTGCTTATACACGCTTTTCCTCCACAAATTAAGTTGCTTATCTCCTATAAGTGTTGACGCCTGTCTATTTATTCCCGAAACTGGCATCTCTTTTTAGAAAGTTGATAAGTTAAGTCATCTATACCAATCTGGTGGCAGTATCTCATGAAGTGGAGAAGCTGTCAAGCGGAGATATAGGGGCTGATAGATCTTATATAGAATGGCACGATGCTGCTCAAGCACGTGTCTATATATAATGGTACGAGGGAAGATTGCGCTGTTCAAGGATGCGTTTACATATCATAGACGATCTTCCCCGTCTCATGATATGTAAACGCATCCTTGAACAGCGTCGGTATTGTACCTAGATGGTAACTCGGTCGAAGTCGGGCGCCCAGGCGGAGGAGTTGGAGAACTTGATGGTGTTGTTGCCTGCGTTCAGGTTGATGGTGATGGTATAGGTACCGACGTTCCCCCAATCGCCGGTGCCTGAGAAGTTCAGGGTGGTGCCTGAGCCGCCGTTGATACTTATAGTAGCGCTACGCCCCGAATCGCCATCAGTGTAATAGATGGTCAGTTTGTAGCTGCCCGAGCTGCCAACGTTAATATTGTTGAATTGCAGGGTGCCACTGTTATTGCCGACGTAACCAACTTTCTGCCCGCCAGAGCAGTTGGCGCAACTGGAGGCGGCGGCCTGTCCAGTGAGGGTATTGCTTGATGCCTCAGCCTCAAAGGAGCTGGCCGGACCGGGCCCGACGGCGATCCGGTCGAAGTCGGGCGCCCAGGCGGAGGAGTTGGAGAACTTGATGGTGTTGTTGCCTGCATTTAAGCTCACAGCAAGGGTGTAGGTGCCAACAGTGTTGAAACTTCCTGTGCCAGTGAAGCTCAGGGCATCGGCAGCCCCGCCATTGACGCTTAGCGAGGCGCCTCGTGAGGCATCACCATTGGTGTAATAGATGGTCAGTTGGTAGCTGCCTGTGCTACCAACGTTGACGTTGTTGAATTGGAGAGTGCCGCTGTTATTGCCAACATAGCCAACCTTCTGACCACCGGAGCAACTGCTGCAACTGGAGGCGGCAGCCTGCCCGGTGAGGCTGTTGGCCGAGGACTCGGCCTCATATGAGGTACTGCTGACGGGGCTTCCCACAATCTTGAGCATGATCACACCATGCGAGGGGACATTCGCGGTATAGCTGCCGCTGAATGAGCCTTTATCTGTGTGCGACCAGAGATCGCGCACCGTGGCGCTAGCGTTGGAGAGGCCGATATCGCTCCAGTTGACGGTAATGTTGGTGGCGGACCCGCCACGATTGAAGAGGGCCACGGCACGGGCACCGTTGGCCTGGAGAGTCTTCGACCAGACTTGCAGTCCCGAACCATTGTCGCTGACCTTGGTACCCTGGTTGCCAGCCGGGTCCTGGTCTACAGCAACCACTTCGCTGTTCGTCAGGATGTTCTTTGTACTTGTTGACATACTCGAAAGGTCGTTGCCAGCAATGAGGGGAGCGGCCTGGATGGCCCACATACTAAAGTGTGAGGTATCCTCGGTCGTTGTCATGCCTCCATTGCCAACTTCGAGCATGTCGGGGTCATTCCAGGCGCCAGGAGACGCCGAGGATGCATGTTGCGAAGAGGAGTCGAGGTTACTGAGCATGCTACTCCAACTGTCGCTGATGTCGCCTGTGGTACGCCAGAGATTACCAGTGGCTGGTCCCCAGCTCCAGGGTGAGTTGGTACCCCAGTCACAGATGCTGAAGACGATGGCACGGCCCGTGTTGGCGAGTGCGTCGCGCATCTTGACGTACTGGGTTTGTGGATCGAGACCCGAAGTATTGCACCAATCTTCTTTCACATAGTCAATACCCCAGGAGGCATAAGTGTTAGCATCCTGTTGTTCATGGTTATAGCTTCCTGGCCTTCCCTGGCAGGTCGCGGTGCCAGCATCGGTGTAAATTCCAAGCTTTAAACCATCGTTATGCACATAATCAGCCAGAGCCTTGATGCCGCTGGGAAATTTTGTGGCATCGGCAACAATGTTGCCATTGCTATCGCGGCTCGTCTGCCAGCAATCATCAATATTGATATACTGATAGCCCGCAGCCTTCAAGCCGCTGCTTACCATAGCATCGGCCTGTTGCTTGATCAGGGATTCGCTGATATTGCAGCCAAACTTGTTCCAGCTATTCCAGCCCATAGGTGGGGTCAGAGCGACACCATTGTTAAGGGCATGAGCGGGATGAGAAAATATGGGGAGCAGTAAAAAGGTGGCTGAGAGAATGAGGGAGCAGACTAGGCCTCTAAGCAGGCGTCTCTTGTGCATTACTACCTCCTTGTGTGCAGCACAGGCGATGAGACGACATTCATAGCGGTATGAGGGACACATGGCTAGAGAGAAAGCACGGGGAATGGCTTGCTAGCGAAAAGTTGGCACCTCCTTTCCCGACATTGGCACATCTGTAGCAAAGGAGCAAGTATAAGAAGTATACTCAAGTATATAGAAGATTGTCAATGTATATCATTGTGTAGGGGGCGCCCTTCGTGTCTGTTGCGCTCATAAAAAGGGAAAGCGACGCTATGCGCATAGCGTCGCTTTCCCTTTTTATTTTATACAAGCACTTTGTGTTGCAGGTTCCACATTTGCCAGTAGAGGCCTTCGTTCTGCATGAGTTGGCGCTCGCTGCCGCGTTCGGCGATCTCGCCATCGCGCAGGACCAGGATCTCATTGGCCATGTCGAGGTCAACGAGGCGGTGGGTGATGAGAATGGTGGTGCGCCCCTGGATAAGGGTGCGCAGGGTGCGCAGGACCTCGCGCTCGGTCAGACTGTCCAGGTTGGCGGTTGGCTCATCGAGAATGAGGATGGGCGCGTCCTTGAGTAGGGCACGGGCGATAGCTATGCGCTGGCGCTCGCCTCCACTCAGGAACAGGCCCTGTTCCCCGACCTGGGTATCGTAGCCCTGGGGTAGAGACTCGATAAAGTCGTGAATCTGGGCCTGTTTGGCCGCCGTGATGATGATCTCGCGCTTGGCATCGTGATTGGCGATGCGCAGGTTTTCGTAGATGCTTGTATTGAAGAGGTGGGTATCCTGGGCCACGACACTCATCAGGCGATGGATGTCCTCCTGGCGATACCCTTGTAGTTCTTGCCCGCCCAATAGAATCTGGCCCTGGCGATGCTCCCAGAAGCGCAGGAGCAGGCGCGCGATGGTCGACTTGCCCGCGCCGCTAGCGCCCACGATAGCCACACAAGAGTTCTCGGGTACGTGGAAGCTGAGGTCGCGCAAGACGGGTGGCTGCTCCTGCATATAGCGAAAAGTCAGATTGCGAAACCCGATGTCATAGCGCTGGGGCAGAGGCGTGGCCTCTTTGGGGTCCTCCACCTCGCTACGGGCATCGACGATCTCAAAGAGACGGCGCGCGGCCTGCGTGGTGCTGCCCAGTTGCTGGAAGGCGGCAGGAAGAGGCTGTGCGGCCTCAAAGCTGGAGAGGACCGTCAGGACCAGCATCGCGAGCAGGACGCCGGGGAGGTGACCCGAGGTCACCAGCGGAATCGCCAGGAGGAGCGTCAGCCAGGTCGCGAGATTAGTAAAAAGGTTAGTCAGAGCGCTCTGGATGCCAGTAATATTGGCCATCTGGCGTTGCAGGCCTTGCAGGGTTGTGCTCAACGCGCTCAGACGGTTGGCCTGGTGCTCCTCCTGACCAAAGGCGACGATATCGGGCATGCCCTGGATATTATTGACCACCTCGGTTTTAAGTTGTGCGTTGAGTGTGACCAAGCGCTCGCCAATCGTGCGGCTCAGGACGTGCGTAAGCAGGGGGACGCCGACCGTTGCTAGCAGGAAGGTGACGATAAAGACGAGTCCGATCAGGAGATCAAAGGCGCCCAGAAAGAGCCAGACACTTATAGCAACTACCAGGGCCACCATAGGAGGCGAGATCACGCGAATGTAGACATTCTGAAGGGCGTCTACGTCAGAGATAATGCGGCTCAGCAAGTCGCCGCTGCTCAAGCCCGTGCCATCTGCGCGTGCGAAGCTGAGCAGGCGTGCCGGTGCCAGGGGTTCGATGGCGTTATAGAGCCAGACGCGAATCCGTGAGAGCAGGCGGAAGACCACTTCGTGCGAGACCAGGCGATCGAGATAGCGGAATACGCCGCGCCCAATGCCAAAGGCGCGCACGCCCACAATGGCGATACTTAGGGCTGAAACGGCGGGATGCAGTGCCGCTGCGGAGATTAGATAGGCCGAGGTCGCCAGTAATGCGACACCACAACCGATAGTCAGAAAGCCTAGCAGGACCGCCAGGGCCATCAAGCCTCTGAGGGGTTTCGCCAGTTTGAGCAGGCGCAGGAAGGTTGTCGTCGTGTTCTCGTTCATGCCTTTACCTCCTTCTCATCGCGCCTGTAGGCGGCCAGTAACTCTCTGTAGAGGCCATTCTGCTCTACAAGCTCATGATGCGTGCCCTCTTCCACGAGGCGACCTTCATTCAGGACGAGAATGCGGTCTGCCTGGCGCACGGTATTCAGGCGGTGCGCTATGATAAAGAGGATGTGATCCTGAGTTAGTGTGCTTAGTTCATCGAGGATGCGCTCCTCATGCTGGCTATCCAGATTGGCTGTGGCCTCGTCGAGCAGCAGAATAGGTGCCTGCTTGAGGAAGGCACGTGCCAGGCTCAGACGCTGTATCTGGCCTCCGCTCAGGCGCGCGCCGCGCTCACCAATAGGCGTCTCATAACCCTGGGGCAGACCCTGAATAAAGTCATGGATACCAGCCTGCTGAGCCGTCTGCATAACCTCTTCCAGGTTGGCATCCTGGCGCCCAAAGCGGATATTCTCGGCGATGCTGGCGTCGAAGAGGTAGGGGCGCTGGGGAATCCAGGCTACTTGCTGTCGCCATTGCTGAATTGAGAAGCGCTCCAGAGGCGTCTCGTTGACAAGAATCTGACCACTCTCTGGCTCCATAAAGCGCAAGAAAAGCGAGGCCAGCGTGCTCTTGCCTGCGCCGCTGGGTCCCACGATGGCGATCTTCTGGCCGCGCCTGGCTGTGAAGGAGACGTCAGCGAGCGCGCGCCGTGGCTCCTTGCCCTCCTGGCGATAGGAGAAGCTGACTCCCTCGAAGCGCAGGGTTTCGGGTGTGGGTAGTGGCTCTCTCGTGGCTGGCTTCTGTTCTGGCAGAGGAGTATCAAGGATATCAAAGATGCGCTCAGCGGCCGCCGTGCTATTCATGCTGGCGTGGAAGCGTGTGCCAATCGTGCGCAAGGGCTGGAAGTATTCGGGGGCCAGCAACAGGACCAGGAAGGCCTTATCAAAGGGCATCAGACCGTACAGGAGGCGCAGACCAATCTCGACCGCCACCAGGGCTACGCTAATCGTCGCGCCCAGCTCCATCACAAAGGCCGAGAGGAAGGCGATACGCAATACCTTCATTGTCATCACGCGGTAGCGCTCGCTGATACGCTCGACGATCTCGCTCTGGGCGCGGCTGCGATCAAAAAGCTTCAACGTGGTCAGGCCCTGCAAGACATCCAGGAAATGCGCGCTCATCTGGTTCATGAGGCGCCACTGCTTCTTTGTCATGGCGTCTGCAGCCTTGCCAATCAAGATCATAAAGATGGGCAGGACGGGGAGCGTGACCAGGAGAACAATGCCCGAAAGAAAGTCGCAGGCAAAGACCGTTATCAGAATGATGACTGGCACCAGCATGGTAATGATCATCTGGGGCAGTAGCTGGCTAAAGAAGGCGTCCAGGGCCTCGATGCCCTCAGTTAGTGTATTGGCCATCTCGCCGCTACGCTCACCCGAGGTGTAGGCAGGTCCAAGCGCGAAGAGGCGCTTCATCACTCGCTCGCGGATAGAAGTCTTAGCCTTGCTGGCTGTATATCCTGCGATGAATTCGCCGAACCAGGGCAGAAGCGCGCGCCCAAGCATCACTGCGGCCAGGATGAGTAGGAGGCTGGTTACCTGCGCGAGGGTCTGCTTATCGAGAAAGATATGTTGAATGACCTGCGTAATGCCATAGGATTGCGCCACGATGAGCAGCCCGGTCAGGAGGGCGATACCAATCGTGCAGGCCAGGTAGAGCTGTACCTGCGGTGTATAGCGAAAGAGGCGTCTATATATTTTCATAATCCCTACCCCGGGTTTGTAGTATCAAATCTGAAAAAAAGGCCTACTTATATTATGATATACAGCAAAGGGGCGAATGGGTTACAGCTACAGGAAAAAATAAGGGAAGGGACTCGCCGGTCCCTTCCCATGTCACAGCAGCGTGTAAGGAAGAAATGCGCTTCAGTGTGAGGCATGCGACATTGCATGCGATCCTTATAGATGCTCAAACGTGATTGATTAGTGATGGCTCAGAGTATGAACGCTGACGCGTTTGCGGAAGACCCAGTAGTTCCAGGCCTGGTAGGCCAGAACGAAAGGCACACAGGTAAGCGCGATCCAGCTCATCACCGTGAGCGTATAGGGACTCGACGACGCATTGGTGATGGTCAGGTTCCAGGCCGGATTCAGGCTAGAGATCAGTACATTTGGGAAGATGGCCATCGCGACTGTCAGCGTGGTCAGCAGGACTGTGACCGAGGTCAGAATAAAGGCCATTCCACTACGGCGCAGCAGGACCATGACTGGGATCAGCAAGAGCGCCAGGGCACCTACGATAGGCGTGAGCACACGCAGATCGCTGCCGAAGCTATGAATCACAGGCGAGGTCATGTACAGACCACCAATAAAGACCGCGGCCAGGATCACCGTGGGGAGCCAGAGTAGGAGAGCCGCCTTGAAGGAGCGCTCCATCAGCTTGTGTTCAGTCTTCAGGCTCAGGAAGACCGCTCCATGCAGGGCGAACATCAGCGTAAAGGCCAGGCCCGCGATGATGGCTTTGGGATTGAAGAGCTGCCATGGCGTACCCACATAGTGCATGTGTGCGTCGATAGGCGCACCCAGCAGCATGTTGGCGACTATGATGCCCCACAGAAAGCCGGGAAGCGCGCTGCCCACGAAGGCTAGCCAGTCCCAAGTCCGCCGCCAGCGTGGCGAGTTGTGCTTGCCCCGGAATTCAAAGGCTGCGCCACGTACGATCAGGGACAGTAGCAGCAGGATAAAGACCAGGTAGAAGCCGCTGAAGAGCGTCGCGTACCAGTTGGGGAAGGCCGCCAGCATCGCGCCACCCGCGGTAATCAGCCAGACCTCATTCGCGTCCCAGAAGGGGCCAACCGAACTAAGAATCGTGCTCCGCTCGATATTGTTCCTGCCCAGGAAGGGCAGGAGCATGCCGACACCGAAGTCAAAGCCCTCAAGCAGGAAGAATCCTGCGAAGAGCACCATAATCAGCACAAACCAGGTAATTTGTAAGCTCATAACAGTTCCCCTTAGTACGCGCCCTGGAGCACGTTCTCTTCTTCGGAAGCCGCCTTCTCTGCCTCAAGCGTAGGCACATCCTGCTTCGCTGTGCGTACGAGCAGCCAGCCATCGACCACGGCCAGGGCCGCGTAGACCGCGATAAACGCGCTTAGCGAGAAGAGGATCATCCCGGCGCTCACATTCGGCGAGACGCCCGCATCTGTCTTGAGGACGCCGAAGACTAGCCAGGGTTGACGGCCCATCTCTGTCAAAATCCAGCCCATTGTATTGGCAACAAAAGGGACTGCAATCGCGGCGACCATCAGCATCATCAGCTTGGGATATTGGGTGAAGCGCCGCTTGTTCAGCAGGAACAGTCCCAGGCCCGCGATGGCGACCATGGCCATACCAGCACCAACCATCACGCGGAAGCTCCAGTAGGTGATGAAGACAGGCGGGATATAGTTGCCGGGACCATACTGCTTCACGTATTCGGCCTGAAGCTGGTTGAGGCCCTGGACCTTGCCATCAAATGAGTTGTAGCTCATAAAGCTGAGCCCAGCAGGGATATCAATCGAGAAGAGATCCTTGTGCTCCTGTGTATTCGCAACCTTAAAGAGCGAGAGTGGAGCGGGATTTTCGGTATTCCACAGGGCCTCAGCGGCAGCCATCTTCATAGGAGTATGCACTGTGCTGTACTGACCCTGGATGTGACCAAAGAGGGAGACCGCGATACCACCGATCAAGGCCATCGTCAGGCCGATACGCGCTGAACGGGTAAAGAACTCGGTGTCGTGCTCATCACGCTTCTTCAGCAAACGGTAGGCACTGATACCAGCGACGAAGAAGGCGCCAGTGACCAGCCCACCCGCGACCACGTGTGGGAACTGTACCCAGAGGCGGCCATTAGTGATCAGTGCGAAGAAGTTCGTCATCTCAGCCCGGCCATTACGAATGACGAAACCGGTAGGCTGCTGCATAAAGGCATTCGCTGAGAGAATCCAGAAGGCCGAGAGGTGAGATGCCAGGGCGACCAGGTAGATGGCGGCCAGGTGTATCTTCTTCGGCAGGCGATCCCAGCCAAAGACCCAGATGCCCAGGAAGGTTGACTCCATAAAGAAGGCCAGCAAGGCCTCAACCGCCAGGGGCGCGCCAAAGACATCACCTACGAAGCGTGAGTATTCAGACCAGTTCATACCAAACTGGAACTCCTGCACCAGGCCAGTCACAACGCCCATAGCGAAGTTGATCAGGAACATCTTACCCCAGAACTTAGTCATGTTCCGGTAGACTTCTTTGCCCGTACGGACATAGAGGGTTTCCATGATCACGAGTAGAATCGAGAGTCCCAACGTCAGTGGGACGAAGAGGAAGTGATAAATGATTGTACTAGCAAATTGTAGCCTTGCTAGAAGTAGCGCATCCATTATTTTTTGCTCCTTACACTTTATCGCAATTAAAGAATAGCATTGGTGCAGGGGGAAGAACCTCGTGTGAACGCAGGATATTAGCCGCTTCAAATACCGTATTTCTGTATCCAGTTTTTCCCTGATAGACCAGGTTCTTTCTCCTGTCTGGATCAGGTGTAACCTCAGTGAAAACCGCAAAAGGAGCAGGAGGTAGGGTGGAATCCTACACAACCACGTTTAAGTAAGCTTGAATATACTGGGACTCTGGCTATACACGTTATCCCGACATCAGATTCATGACCGAAACACCCTAAGGTGTAATGCATACACTTACTCATATCGACCTGGGGAATTGCGCGCACTTACTCATATCGACCCTGGGATAAAGAAGGATAGCCAGGCAGTACCGGAGTCCTGAGGAGCTTATGGAAGCTGATCGACGCTGCTAAAGCACGCGTCGTGCCTCCGCGGCTAAGAAGAAGGTCCTGCTAGCCTTCAGTAAAGCAGAGTGCTGGCGGATTACGAGTAGTAGATGGAGGCAAACCAAACACAGAGAGGATCAAGCAAGACGATGTATAGCAGTAGCACCGAAGAATTTGAGATCCAGTTTCACCCCGAACGCGGCATAGTTGAGATCTACAATACCGAAACGCAGAGCCACCTCGAACTCACCATCGAAGGAGCCGTAAAAATGCTCCAAACCATGCTCAAACGTCACGAAGAGAACACAAAATAACAGAGTAAGCAGAGAGACCAGGTTGAGAGCCGTACGGCTCTCAACCTGGTCTCTCTGCTTACTCTGTTATTACTCTCTATAAATTAACTGCTCCGCAGCATGGATGAAAGAAGAGACCAGAGCCTCTTCGCTCATCGATGCCGCGGAGCAGTTTCTTTTGCTACATTGCCGTATCCTCCTTTGCCGGTGGATTGGATTGTATGTATCAAGGCGAGTGGCTAGGACTGGATAAACATTCTCGCCGAAATGACCTTGCTCCTGGTTAATAAATACTATACCGCCCCTTTGTGAAGAGACTATGATAGAAGTTTCAGAAAACTGTGATGAAAATGTAAACTGGGCTAAGAGATGGAACAAACAACCGGGGCATTCGTGACAGGAATGTACTAAATCATCTTGTCATGGAGGAAACGGCTTATGCCTTCAGAGCAGTCGAGCAATCGGGCCATAGTCAATATACGCGATATACGCGATATATTGCAAAGAGCTACGGATAAGCCCACGAATATATCTCAGGGGGAGCGCCTTGGGTCCTTGGTGGGTGGAGGTCTGCTGACTCTCTTTGGCCTGACAAAGGGTAGCCTTGCCAGCCTCTTGCTGGGTGGAGGTCTGCTCTATCGAGGAGCAACAGGCCATAGCGTGCTTTATGACAGGCTGCACGTCAACCGGGCGGAGCATCCCTTCTCCTCAAGTAATGTCAGCAAGCTGCCAGGTGGAGCAGGTTTTCGTGTGCATAGAGCCATGACCATTCAAGCTAGCCCTGAACAACTGTACGATACCTGGCATGATGTAGAGCGTGCGTCTGCCTATATGCCTATGGTGCAGGAAGTGCGTAAAACTGGTGAGAAGAGTTCGCACTGGCTGGCCAGGGGACCGCAGGGGCAGCGCCTGGAGTGGGACATTGAGATTGTCAGGGAGGAGCCAGGAAGGCTGATCGAGTGGCGGGTAATCAATAATCCCATGCTTGAGGATAATGGGCGTGTACGCTTCACCGCTGCTCCTGGAGGGCGCGGCACCATTGCGATCCTGGAGATGGATTTCGTACATCATCGCAAGCTTCAAACTGTCCTTGAGATGCCGCTGCTGGGTCGGGCTACTGATATCATGCTTGAGACGCAGGTAGCCGAGATCCTGCGCCGCTTTAAATCTCTGGTAGAGGCGGGCGAAGTCCCCACTATAAAGGGGCAGCCAACAGGGAAGCAGGCAGAGGAAGGAGTACGGGTATGAAGGCGCTATGCTGGTTTGGAGCACATGATGTGCGAGTAGAGAATGTACCCGATCCCGAAATTCTTAACCCGCGTGATGCCATTGTCAAGATTACGACCTCGGCCATTTGTGGCTCAGACCTGCATCTCTATGATGGGTATATTCCGACCATGAAGAAGGGGGATATTCTGGGGCATGAGTTCATGGGCGAGGTCGTTGAGGTCGGTAAAGATGTGAGCAACCTCAAGAAGGGCGACCGCGTCGTCGTTCCCTTTACCATCGCCTGCGGCAACTGCATGTTCTGCAAGCGTGACATGTGGTCACTCTGCGACAACTCCAATCCCAATGCCTGGCTGGCTGAGAGCCTCTATGGCTACTCTGGCTCGGGCCTCTATGGCTACTCACATCTTTATGGTGGGTATGCCGGAGGCCAGGCTCAGTATGTGCGTGTTCCCTACGCCGATATTGGCCCCCTCAAGGTTCCCGAAGGCATGAGCGATGAACAGGTGCTCTTCCTCTCGGATATCTTCCCCACGGGCTATATGGCGGCCGAGAACTGTGGCATCCAGCCTGGAGACACAGTCGCGGTCTGGGGCTGTGGTCCTGTAGGGCAGTTCGCCATCAAGAGCGCCTATATGCTGGGTGCGGAGCGCGTCATCGCTATTGACCGCATCTCCGAGCGTTTGCGCATGGCCCAGGAGCACGGGCGTGCCGAGATCATCAACTACGAGAAAGAGGGTGATGTGGTGGAGATGCTCAAGCAGATGACGGGCGGCGTAGGACCCGATGCCTGCATCGACGCCGTGGGCCTGGAGGCGCATGGAACTAGTGTTGGTGCCATCACCGATACCATCAAGCAAAAGACGCGCCTGAGCACGGATCGCCCCCATGTCCTGCGCCAGGTGATTCAGGCCTGCCGTAAAGGAGGCGCTGTCTCGCTACCGGGCGTCTATGGCGGCTTTGTGGATAAGATGCCCATGGGCGCCGCCTTCGCCAAGGCCCTGACCTTTAAGATGGGTCAAACTCATGTGCATCGCTACCTTCACCCGCTGCTGAAGCGTATTCAGGAGGCGGAGATCGATCCCACCTTTGTTATCACGCATAAGGTCTCCCTCGACCAGGTACCCCAAGCCTATGACATGTTCAAGCACAAGCAGGATTCCTGTATCAAAGTAGTGATCAAACCCTGGGAGGCGTAATCACTTACATTATGCAGGCCGACGCTGTGAAAGTCCGCGTCGGCCCGGCTTGTATGAAGCGTGCGAAAATGGTCTTTATTCCCAGGTAATTTTCTTGATGACTGACTTCCCATCTTGAAAGGCTGGTCCTTCAATACCGATACTCCAGGAGACCTTTGGCGTAATTACAATATATGTGCCGGCTCCCCGAAAACCCTCCTCAAGTTGCAGAATCGCGGCCTCACCATGAAGCTTGATTGAGCGCGGCTCAAGGGGGTCGAGCGAGCGCAGTTCATCAATAAGCAGCGACACCTTGCTATGTCCGGCGGCGATATTTTTATATTTGCGCGTGTGTTCCAGGAAATAACCGCCAATATAGAAGTGCCCGTTCTCAAAGGCGAAGCCGACCGCATCTGCATCGGGCTGACCATTGACGGCCACCGTTGCCAGTCTGGCCAGTGGTTGTGTGCGCAAAAACGCGAGCTCTTGTTCTGAAAACATTTCTTTCCTCTTTCTCTGAATGCTCCTAATACGAATCTTTCTTCATCAAGGCTTTTAACAATCGATCACAAAATGTATGTTCTACCTTTTAAGCGAGAAGGCGAAGATGAGGCTTGCAATGAGGGCGAGAGCCATCACAATTCCCGAGCCAAGCCAATCCAGCTTCAGAACCATCAGGACTATCGCGCCCAATGCAACCAGGCCTGGAACGGGCACATAAGCCCGCAGCACGGGGTCAGTGATAACTTTCCTCAGAGAGTCTGAGATCTCGCCCTCGGGTGCGGCTTTTGCTGCCACATAGATGGCCTTCATACGAGGGCCGTTAATCACCGGTCCCAGGATACCCAGGAGAATGAGCAAGCCCAGCGAAAAGTCTATCCAGGCATGGTTCAATCCCCACACCGAGAACGTCAACACGAGGCCGCTGACCAGAATGAGCACAGCGGAGACTGGTAAAATCAGGTCAATCACGCGACCGAGTGTGAGCCATTCATGGACCTGGGTGGTCATCTTGGCAGCCCGTAGGCGAGATGTGATGATTAACTCCAGGCTGATAGCGATAAAGAGGCCAATCACACCTACAATGTGTAGTAAAAGCGTATAAGGATAGAGTGTCATGATGTATATCTCCCCTCGTGAGTAGTAATTTATTACCTAAGTTTTTTTATTTACCTTTGGTAAATTAAAGCAATACTTTGCTCAGGCCTAGCATCTTCGCAGTGGACCTACAGAGAAGCTATATGCTCGGAAGGGGCGCTGAACCGGTGACGTTTACCTCATATTCCCAGGTTAGCAGCATATCCTGGAGTGCTCGTTCGAGTAACCGCGTCGCCTGCGCTTGCCCGCCGCTAATGTGGTCTGCCATCGTAAGAGTTACCAGCCCGTGAGCGGTCCCCCAGATGATATTCACCTGATCTGCCAGGTGCTCGATTGACAAGTGACGAGACTCAAGCATGTCTTTGACTGTTTGTGCCACCACATTCTCTATCTGTAGCCCTTCCTTCTCGGGTTCTGAGATGCTGAAGGTGACGCCGTCCAGGCCATACATCAAGCGATATAGCTCAGGATAGCGCCAGGCGAATCCCAGGTAGCTACGAGCGATGAGCCGCATGGCCTCCACTGGATCGTGGCCTTGTGCTCGGGCTAGCTTTAAGTCGGCCTCCAACAGGCGGAAGCCCTCATGCACGAGCTCTAATAAGAGCACATCTTTGTTTGCAAAATGGGCATAAATGGCGGGATGGCTATATTCAATGCGATCTGTGATCTTGCGCATCGTCACATTGCGCCACCCTTCTGCGAGAGCGATTTCGCGCGCCGCATCTAGAATGCTTTGCTTGAGATCCTGCTGCTCCTTCGCCCGTCTTTCTTTCCCATATACCCTGTATTTACCTTAGTTAAATTTACTTACCTTTGGTAAATATAAATATACCAGCAACCAAAGGCTATGTCAAGCTATTTTCACCCGAATCCACCTCGCGCCTCTGGCGTATATAAAATTGGAGTGGAAAGTTGTCCCAAATAAGATGGCTCAACCCTCTTTATTTATGGCTACACTTGCTCTCAAGAGTCGATGAAAGGCAGAAAACAGCGTGGAGTCCTTTGAAACTTATCGGACGTACCTCTTTTCTATTGCTTACCGCATGCTTGGTAGTGCGATGGATGCTGAGGATATGGTGCAGGAAACGTACCTGCGCTATCAGTCTACACCCATAGAAACCATTCACTCACTCAAAGCGTATCTCACCACGATCCTCACGCGCTTATGTATGGATCAACTTCAACTAGCGCGCAGGAAACGAGAACTATATGTAGGTCCCTGGTTACCGGAGCCAATTCTGACAACCGAGATGGATGAAACAGACGACCCAGAAAAGCGTGTCGATATGCAGGAGTCGATCTCGTTGGCGTTCCTGGTCTTGCTGGAGCAGCTTCAACCGTTCGAGCGTGCGGTCTTCCTGCTACGCGAGATCTTTGGTTATGAATTTCCCGAGATCTCCACGATGCTTGACAAGAGCGAGGCGGCCTGTCGCCGCTCCTTCAGCCGAGCCAGGCTCCATCTACGTACGCATCGGCCCCGCTTCCCGGCCTCTCCCCAACTCCACCGACAGTTACTCAACGGTTTTCAGCAAGCCGTAAGTGCTGGCGAAATGACACCACTAATGAATATGTTAGCTGAAGATGTCACCTTCTGGGCAGATGGCGGCGGCAAAGTCAAGGGTGCAGCGACTCACGAGCTTGTTGGACGTGTCCCAGTAGCCCGTTTCTTGCTGGGGACAAGGCGCTTCTGGCCCGAAGGCTATAGCCCTGAAGTAGAAGAGGTCAATGGTCAGGTAGCCTTGATTGTCCGCGTAGGCGAAAAAGCCTTCTCCGTCATGACTATTGAAGTGGAGCAAGAACGTATTCGGGCGATTCGAATTGTTGCCAACCCGGAGAAACTTGCAAGGGTATAGTCATAAGAAAGCAGAGAGAGGCTGGCGACACACGCCACCAGCCTCTCTCTGCTTTCTTATATTTACGTATACGTAATCGTAAGTCAAAATAGTAGATGGAATATTATTACTTCAGGTATATCATGATGTATTGGTAAGATAAGCTTAACAATAATGCTCAACTTTGGCGAGCATCTCGTCCATGTCAAAGGGCTTGGCCAGGAAATCATCGGCGCCGGCAGCCAGCGCCTGGGAACGGGCCTGGGGATGGGCCGAGATCATCATCAAAGGGATGTGATTGGTGGACTGGTTCTCTTTGAGATGGCGCGCGAGATGGCGACCATCCTGTCCTGAGAGCAGCATGTCGAGAATGATGAAGTCTGGTTGCGCCTGAAGACAGATTTGAGCTAAGTTCGCGTTTTCTGGAAGCTGATTGATGTTCGAGACGAGATATCCAGCATCCTCTAGCAGTAACTGAATCACCTCAACAATATCCGGATCGTCATCGATTACGAGCACCCTAGATTTAGTGGTTGTCATGACTGGTCTCCTTGGCAATGGTTGTATGGGGTTGAAGTGGGAGTGAGAAACTAAATGTAGAGCCCTCTCCCTTCTGACTCTCCACCCAGATATGGCCCTGGTGGCGCTGGATGATCTCGTGTGCGAGGTAGAGTCCGATGCCCAGGCCAGGAAATGTTTGTTCGAGTGGCTCATCCACGCGATAAAAACGCTCGAAGATCCGGGAAAAGTGCTCCGAGTCGATGCCGATGCCATAATCTTGAATATGAATTAAGGCTGCTTGATCGCTATAACAGATCTCAATACATACCTGTTTTCTGCCTGGAGAGTACTTGATAGCGTTGCTTACCAGGTGATGGATTACCTGTCCAATGCGCTCACGGTCACCTGTAATGGTGAGTTTTTCGACGCCTTTGAGCTGGAGCTTATGCGTTGCAGTGGTGGCCTGCTGGCTCTCTAACTCCTCCCTTACAGCCTCAACAAGATCAAACACCTGAGGACGCAGGTTGAGCATACCCAGATCCAGTTGAGAGATACTCAGTATCTCATTGATGAGGTCTGTCAGTTTATCAAGCTGATAGTTCATCTTGGCAAGAAAATGGAGTGATTGTTTCTCATCAGAGCGCTGAAAGTGTTTTTGCAGCAACTGGGTATAGCCTTTGATGCTGGTAACTGGTGTTTTCAACTCATGGCTGACCATACTGATAAAGTTGTCTTTGAGTTGCTCCAGGCGCTTCCTTTCACTAATATCGATGAAGACAACGACGCCAGCGATAATCTCGTTCTGTGTATTCAAGATGGGCGCAGAACTTACACTCATGATACCACGTGTGCCATCGCCGCGTAGAAAAGTGATCTCTTCCTCCCGTACAGACTCGCCCTGGCGGATTGAGCGCGCAAGCGGCCATTCATGCCCGGCATAGGGTGTGCCATCAGAATGAAAGCCTTTATAGTGGTCGTATTTGTCAACCTCGTTAGATTCAGGAAAAGAGTGACGCCAGATCTGCCTTACCTGGTCGTTGCTAAGCAAGAGCTTGCCCGAGGGAGACTCGGCGATCATAACACCCGCGGGCATTTGTTGAAGGACTGTAAGCAGGTGTGTATGCGCCAGGTCTGACTCCTTAACGAGATGCTGCTGCTTGATTTCAGCTTCTTTGAGCGTGGTAATATCACGCAGGCTACAAATAAGCGCGGCTACCTGGGGATCAGCTAGTTTATTGACGACATGTAGTTCGAGCCAGCGCCAGGAGCCATCTTTGTGAAGATACCTTTGTGTCGTAAAGAGCTCTTGCCTGGTGTGAGCCTGTAAGCTTGCCAGACTTTCACTTGCCTCAGATTGATCGAGAGAGTGAACCCATGAGAGCATGGTTTGTCCAGATACCTCTTTAGGCAGATAGCCTAGCACATGTGTCAGTGCGGGACTGGCATACAGAATAGTACCTTGATCATCAAGTAGAAGCGAAACCTCATGACTATGCTCAATAAGCGCATGCAAACGTGCCTCCCATTGAGTAGGGGAGGAATTGTGTTCGGGGGAAGAGTCTTGAGGCTTATCTTGTATTGACATCATGGGTCCCTTTATATAAATAAACCAAAGAGACAGCGGAAAGTGGTCACTTCGCACCATCCTGGTCTCTAAGATCTTATCCCGAAACCTAACGTCACCTGCGTGACTAGCACTTCCCGCTCAGGGTTTTCGGAGAAGAAGTAAACAGAAATTCTCTAGTACCCATAATACGGTTTACAAAGATAAAAAGAGACACCTTGCTATTGTTGGGTGGTGTGATGGCAGCAGGGTGGCTATAATGGATCCCATAACTAAGAGCAGCAGGTCAGCTTTTTTCCTGCAACACAACGGTAAGAGGAGATTGTGCTGGCACAGTTTCTGACCAGACAATCACCACCCCCAGAAGGACCCAGAAAAAGCCCCAGAGATCGACGAGTGGAGCGAAAATCAGATGTCCTTTTCTTAGGAAGAAAGGAACCTGGATAAGGACCAGTTGGGCGATGAAGTACAGACCAACGAGGAGAGGGACCCATGCTTGCCAGCCAGGCAACTTCTTTCTTAACAATGCTGCTATTCCCAGGACGACCATGCCGAGCGCGATCAGGATGCCACCAGGTGGCGTCAACACCTGCCCTGCCCCAGAGTTGGGGAGAAACAGGTAGCAGATCATCCCGCTCGCCTGACTGAGAGTGCCAAGGATGGTAACGCCAGCTCCAGCAATTGCCAGCCATCCAGGAAAAACAAACCGACGGGCGATGATTCCTATGGGTCCGCCAATGAGCGCCACATTAGCGATAGCCCAAATCAAGCGGGCGACAGCGTGGACCGGACTTGTGGGGTCCGACCACCACAGGTCAAGTGGTGTATCTGCTAATTGAAGGATTCCACCGATCAGGCAGAGCAACCCGATCAGACGAAAACGCGGTAAAACAGACATGGAATAATCCTTTCTCTTTTCAGCTCTTTGTCCACATTCTGCGTTGATCCAGCTTAGGAACACGCAGCCTGCGTCTTCTCAAAGCCTCCATTTCCCATGTCGGCGCCTCTCTCATCCAGCACAATTTCATACACCGCCGTTTTCTCGCCAGGGTATTTGCGGTCGAAGACAATCCCGAAGAAACGACCCACGATGCCGATACGCAACATGCCTCGCGCGTGCTTTGCCTCCTCGGCGTACAGGCGGCGCACGGTGCCTTCAATCGCTGGACCAAGCGCCTCCCCTTTGCGGTTGCCAGGAGCGAGGGTGACGCGCGGATTGTGGGCGAGGCGTTTGACCTTCCAGGTATCCGCTGGCGTCATAAAGTAGAGTTTACCGTTCGAGGCGACCGTGCCTACTGGGGTGCCGACGCCTGTGCCGTTGCGGCGGAAGCTGGTCAGCAGGGTCATATGACCTTTTCCAGGGACAGTCAGATACTCTCGCGTGGTATGAGTCGTTTTTTCGCTCATGATCTGTCTCTCTTTCTTGTGCTCAATCTGCTTAGAGTCCTCTAAGAGCAGCAAACGGTTTCGCCAAAACCATATATGTCATCCGTCCATTCACTTGACATACTAAAGAATGCATTCACGTCCTACAGAGAGGTTTTTCTCTCAAGCATCCAGTCAGGAAGGCTGGATGCTTGCAAGCAGCCCCTTCTCCATATGTGTGTGAGTGTTCACTAACGTACTATAGCCAGAGATGGGGAACTTGTCAAGGGAGGCAGTGCAGCCAATCTCACGCACGGATACCATGATCTTTTATGTTGTCACTCAACTGCCAATATTCGATGTTGTTTTGCTCGCAGTACCACTCTCCCCAGGCGTGAACCTGATAGACGATCGGTTCCAGGCTTCGTTCCGCCTCAGTGAGTGAGTATTCCACCTTTGGGGGACCTGAGCATAGACCTGCCGGTGAATGATCCCTGCCTGCTCTAGCTCCCGCAATTGGAGGGTGAGCATTAGTATGATTTTCTAGACTACCTCAAATTATTTTGTGTACTTGTTTCTTTCACTGTTATCCGGTATTTTGATTGTAGTAGGACGTGGGGAGCATAACAAGCGAAGCCAGCTTGCGCTGGAGCAAGAAGATCACCTTCTCTCTGGAGCGCCTTGCTCATCTTGCGCGAGAGCCAACTCATTGCTCGTGCTGAGTCTGTTGCATAAAGGCTGAGGTCAGGATCCCCTGCCGTTTTGAGGATCATCCCATAGCTCACTCGTTGCCCTCTCAGACATTGATGAGCACCGAGTCGAACTTACTACCTACGAACTTTGTCTTTGAGGAGAAAAACAGATGTCTCATACTACACTTGCATCGCTCCCAGCAACGCGGCGCAGACGCCTGCCCCCTGGATCGCCATGGCCTACGGTGGCCTGGAATACCGTCAGATTTGCGCGCCATACTCTAAGCTTGTTACAGGAACTACTCGAGCGCTACGGCGATCTCGTGACGCTGCCAACGGTCCTGGGTCCCTGGACCCTGGTCTTTCATCCTGATGGCGTGCGCCATGTCGTTCAGGAGAATCACTTCAACTATCGCAAAGGGGGGATTTCCAATCAAGCGCTTCGCCTGACGCTGGGCAATGGCCTGCTCACCAACAATGGAGACTCCTGGCTGCACCAGCGTCGCCTGATCCAGCCGGTCTTTCATCGGAAGCAGATCGTCGCCATAGGCCAGCTGATAGCCGAGAGCGACCTGGCCTGGACTGAGGAAGCAGGCATCAACGCAGGACAGTCCCTCGATCTGTTCCAGGAGATGAGTGGCCTAACCTTAAACATTGTGTGTAAAGCACTCTTTGGCGCAGATATGCTTGCGCATAAGGAGCGCGTGTTGCAGGCGTCACCACGATCAATCATTTGGAAGCACAAGCCTTAATGGGCGCGCTCCGCAGATGGAGGATCTGCCTGCCCCAGCTTCCACTGACGCGCATGGTGCTTGAGGAGTCCATGCGCCTCTATCCACCGGCATGGGCCTTTGCCCGCCAGGCCATCGCTGAAGATGAAATTGACGGCTATCGTATTGCCAAAGGGGCGTATGTCCTGATGTTTCCTGCGATGACTCACCGGCATCCTGACTTCTGGGAGCGGCCTGATGTCTTCGATCCCGAGCGCTTCTCCCCCGAGTGTTCAGCCGGGCGTCATCGCTTTGCCTACTTCCCCTTTGGGGGAGGGCCGCGCGTGTGTATCGGCAACCAGTTTGCCCTCACCGAAGCACTGCTCATCCTAGCGACGATCCTGTCTCGGTATCAGTTGCGCCTCCTGCCCGAGACCAACGTGGTCCCAGAGCCGCTGATCACCCTGCGGCCACGGGGCAAGCTCTTGATGACGGTCCATCAGCATCAAGAGCTGTGAGCGCGCATCTTTGAAGGAAAAAGTAGCGGCCCCAGACGATGCACCCAATTTTGTACCCAATGTGATTGACACTGAGGCACTTTGGTTGACACCGTTTGACAACTTTGGGGCGGTTTTGAACTCAAGCAGGCGAATGGCGAGGGGCCCAAGCTTAGCAAAAATGAGGCGAAAATGGTTGCTTGAGTATATGTTATAGTAGAATAAATCAAAGTCTGGGAGAGAAGCCTATGGATAAGCATCAAATCATACTCAAGGCGAAGAATGACAAAATTCGCCTGGTGCGTTTCCTCTACTGCGATAATGGGGGAATTATTCGCGGCAAGGCCACACATGTGGATAAGCTGGAGAGCCGTATGCGTGAGGGCATTGGGCAGACGCTGGCCATGCAGGCCTTTACGGGAGTAGAACAACTGGCGGCTGTCGAGGGTATGGGGCCGGTTGGTGAGTTCCGCCTGTTGCCAGATCCGGAGACCTTTGTCACGCTGCCCTACGCACCACACGCGGCCTCCATGATGTGTGATATGGTCGGTACGGATGGCGTTCCCTGGGAAGCCTGCCCGCGTACCTTCTTGAAGCGCATAAGCGCGCGCCTAGCCGCGCATGGTATGCGTGCAGAGGCTGCGGTTGAGCACGAATTTTACCTGGCACGCAAAGACGAGCAGACGGGGCAGTTTCTTCCCGCCGACAGCAGCCTCTGTTATAGCAGCATCGGTCTCGATGAACAGGCACATGTGATCGATGCCATTCTCGCCGCCTTAGAGGCGCAGGGAATCTCCATCGAGCTATTTCACACGGAACTGGGACCCGCGCAACAAGAGCTCTCAATCCAGCACGCCAACGTGCTCAGAGCCGCGGACAACGTCTGCCTGGTTCGCGAGACGGTCAGGAGCGTGGCGCGCGACTATGGTCTGTACGCGACCTTTGCCCCCAAGCCATTTCTCGATCAAGCGGGCAGCGGCGCACATATCCACATGAGTCTCTGGGGGACTGAGCGTGGCGAGCAGGCCGGGAAAAACCTCTTCTTTGAAGAGGGCCAGCGTGGTGGTTTTAGCCAGCTTGGCAAATACTTTGTGGGCGGCGTCTTGAAGCATATTCGCGGCCTGGTCGCGCTCACCTGTGGTAGCCCCAACTCCTACAGGCGCCTATTGCCGCATTACTGGAGTTCGGCCTATAGTGTCTATGGCTATGATAATCGCGAAGGCGCGATCCGCATCCCCTCGCTCTTCAGCGGGCGCGAAGCCAATTCTGCTAATATCGAGCTGAAATGTGCCGACCATAGCGGCAATCCCTACCTGGCGTTGGGCGCGCTGCTAGCAGCAGGCCTCGACGGCATCGAGAAGCGTATCGAGCCAGGGGAGCCACAAGAGATTGATCCCGGCAACTATAGCGATGAAGAGCGCGCTCGCCTGGGCATCCAGCGCCTGCCAACCACCCTCAGCGAGGCCCTCGACGAATTGGAGCACGACACCGTACTCACCGAAGCTCTGGGTTCGCTGCTGGCTACCTCCTACATTGCCGTCAAGCGTAACGAAATCGAATTCTTTAAAGAGAAGACTCCCGAAGAAGAGGCCGCGCAACACTTCTACAAATATTAAACAATAGTGTATGACAGATACCGGGCTGCCCGCGGGCAGCCCGGTATCTGTCATACACTATTGTTTTACAGTCGCAAAGACGGGCCAGAAAACCTACGGAGTCGGAGTAGGGAACGGAGGCACCAAAGTCGGGAAAGGCGAAGGTGTCTTCTGCGGTTTCGGCGTTGATGTGACCGTCGGCGTTATTGCCGGGGTTGGCGTTGGGGTCGGGGTGTTATTACCGCCACCCGGTTTGTTTCCACCATTGCCATTCGTGTTGGTGGGCGCAGTGGGGATAATGTCTCGCCCGCGCAGTGTCGGGGCCTGACCATTGATAACCCAGTCACAGATACCCGCCCCCGCCAGCCCATCCTGCGCCGAAAGGTTGCAGGTATAGGTCACGCCACCGGGCTTAGAGAATGTGGTCGGGCCGGTCATGCCATCCGTTGCCGGATCGAGGCGAGAGGTGTGGCAAGCAATGTGTACGTTCATTGCATCGTTAATGTCGGCGCAGGGGCGCCCGGAGACAAACTCCATCACAGCATGCCAGATGGGAGCCGCCCCGGTAATACCAACCACTCCATTTGCCATGTCATGACCATCGGCATTCCCTGCCCAGACCCCAACCGTGGCTCTAGGGGTATAACCAATCGTCCAGTTATCCTTGAAGGAATCGGTGGTACCAGTTTTGGCGCCTACCTGGTAGGTATCACAGCTAATGTATGTCTTGAGAGATGCCTGGCAGCTTGGATCCCAGTCATAGAACGAAAGATCATGGTCGCCAGGAAACTCTGGCTGGCGTGATGGCTCATCGCTCAGGACCGACGTGAGAAGGTAGTTGACCTGGCTGGAAAAGACACGCGTGCCTTTCGTCTTCGCCGGGTCATAATGGAAGAGATGGTTGCCATAGTTATCCCAGACATCGAGAATATTCTGGTACGGAACATGCACACCATCGTTGGCGAAGGTCTGGTAGGCGCTGGTCATCTCCAGGGGCGAGACATCCACCGTACCCAGGACTGGCGTCAGGTGAAAACAATTCATGGCATCCGTGCATTTTTGCTTCTGCATAGCTTGATCAAGGCTGGTGATTCCCATCAGGCGCGCGTTATTAAAGACATTATCGGTGCCAGCAAAGGTCATCGCCTTTACCGCTGGAATGTTGTATGAGTTTGCCAGCGCCGCCCGAATAGTTGAGCGTGGCCCAGATACCCCATTCGGCTTCCCACCGTAGTCATTGGGCGAATATGGGAATTCTACGTTATCTTGATCCAAGGCGCCTGCAGCAGCGCCATTTGGAAAGTAGGTACGAACGTCAGGTAGGACAATCCCTGGATTCCACCCCATCTGGAAGGCCGTGGCATAGACGATTGGTTTAAAGGTCGAGCCAGGACCACGCCCACTCGTGGTCACATTAACGCTACCAGCTACACGCTTGTTCTTTGGGTCCTTGTAATAGTCAACGCTACCACTCATCCCCAGGACCTCGCCTGTCTTGGAGTTCATGACTACGACCGCGGCATCATTCACTTGCAGGTCTCGATTGAGTACAGCCGTTGTTCCAGCATAGCTGCCGAACTTCTGATAGGTTGGCTGCGTAATAAAGTATTTCGAGGCATCCTGAACATACTGCTGAATATTCATATCCAGGGTGGTGCGAATGTTGAAGCCGCCCGAGAGGAAGGCCTGCAGCCCCATTTGATCGTCACCATTGCCGAGTATATGCACCATCTGAAGTGTGACCCAATCGGTGAAGTGAGGAGCCTTTTTAATCGCGCTATATGGCGCGAATTTCCAGGTAGCAGTTAATTTCTCGGCCTGCTGGATCATCTCGTCGTCTATGGGTTTACCATCGACGCGCTTGCCGTCTGCCTTCATCTTTTGCAGGACATAGTCCTGGCGGCCGAGCGCGTTCTGGCGTGTGGTCTCGCTGATTGATGGGTCAAAAATGGTGGGATTATTAGGAATCCCAGCCAACAACGAAGCACGAGCCAATTCCACAATTGGATTGGGCTTGCCAGTCTTGGGATCAAGAGCTAGCTTTGTAATGCCGGGCTTACAGTTAAAGTTTTTATCGCAATCGGGCTGCAAGCCAAATAAATCGCGAACCGCAGCCTCAACACCGAGATCCTGAATCCCATAGGGGACACTATTAAAGTAGATCTCCAGAATCTTCCACTTGGGATATTGTTGTGTCATACCCAGAGCCAGGGTTGCCTCGACGAGTTTGCGCGTGTAGGTACTCTGACTCTGCTTCGACAGATTTTTAATCACCTGCTGCGTAATGGTACTACCACCGCCATTACCGGAGGTGGCGGCACGCAGAATACCCTGTGGATCGATACCCGCGTTGTTCCAGAAGGTGCGATCCTCGGCAGAAACCTGGGCGTCCTGCAAAACCTGGGGAATATCTTTAAACGAGATGGGTGTTGAGCGGCCAGCACTTCCTTCTTCTTGATTGTAGAACTCCCCAATTAATGTCGTGTTGCGGTCGTAGATGCGTGTTGTTTGCGCGCTCGTCTTGTTCGCAATGCTAGCGACCTTGCCCGCTTGTTGTTGATAATAGCTCACAGCAAAGAAGCCCGTGATAGATGTGACCACAAATCCCACTATCAATACCGCCAGAGCTACGCGATTGAAGATCCTGCGGAAGCGCGATTGTGGACGTCCACGCCCACGGCGCTTGTTAGTGATCAAAGGTGCGATAAAGGGCGAGTTCAAAGCGCGTTTCCAGGGAGTAGTTTGCTCCAGGGTTGGTTGCTGAGCGAGGGGATTGCCGCCTTGAGGATATGACCCCTGATAGTTTCCCATAGGTGGCGGCGCAGTCTGCGTAGTCTGTGTATAATTACTGCGCCCCAAAGTGGCCATTTTCCCAGAGACCTGGCGCATAACTTGCATCGCATTTGGCATCCAGCCCTGTTGTTGAGGGGGTAAAGGCCTCATGGGGGGCCGTGCAGTTTGTGGAGAGAACTGCTGGGGCCTCTGTGGTTGTGGTGGCATCTGTGGCTGGAACTGTTGGGGTTGGGAAGGCGGAAACTGCGAAGAAGCAGGCCGACGCGGATTGGCTGCAGGCGGAAACTGTGGAGGTTGACTAGGGCCGGCAGGTCGTTGTGAAAATGGGCGTGAAGCGGGTAGTTGCTGCTCGACATTTTTCTGCTGATAGTTGCTGAGTAATCCTCCCGTTTTTTTTGCCGGTTTGCCGTTCTGCGTCTTGTTCGCTGGCGCGCCTGGCTGATTCCAGTTATTACTCATATGCCTCCTTATACGTTTTCATGGTCAGCAGCAGGTTGCTCCTTTATTACACATATGAAAGGGCCTGACTGATTCAGGGTTAGGAAATGGGTACTCAGCGACGAGTGTCACTTTTCCCTCTTCACATGCGTATGATGCGACTGACCTCTCTGTTTTTTGACTCCTTTATGCAAAAAACATCGGCAACGATAAGATTGCCGGAAAATTCACGTTCGCTGTCTGCATTTGCTATGTATCCTGCATAGGTTAACATACACACTCATCTATCTGCTAATTGCTTACATAAATGGGCTAGGGAGACCAGGCTAATGGTTTAGTCTTTGTGGATGATGTGCGGCAAGTGAAAGTGAGAATGTGCAAAGATCTCGGGACTATTTTAACACCCGGCGCGGGAAGTCCCGTTTCCATTCATAGGACAGGATGAAAGCGCCGTTCCTTTCGGGCTGGGTGGGGGCCGACTCCACCCAGGTTGTTCTCACGTCCCCTGACACGCTTCTCTGGATCCCTTGATCGTTCTGAGGTACAACTGAAGAGTGGATAGATCCGGTTCTCCCCACTTGTACACCCTGCTCTTTTCTGTTATCATGCTATGCATGCAAACGGTGAAAATCTACCAACTGAATCGCCTGTCACACAAACAATTCCAATGCCTCAAAGCTGCTCAGGTGGAAGCCGCACAGGTATGGGATTGCTGTATGGAAATGCATAAATTGGAAGAGGCTGCAACGTGCGAAGAACAAGCAGTGCCGAAGAGCAGAGCGGCGCATTCGAGACCTGCGGCACAAAGCCACCCGCAAGGTGATCGACTTCTGTGTGCAGCACCAGGTTGGAACCCTCTTCATTGGCAATCCTCATGGGGTGCGTGACAAGAAGAGTGGCAGACACCACAACCAGCGCATGGCCTTGTGGGAATATGGCAAAGACAGAGACTATCTCACGCACAAAGCCAAAGCCGCCCACATCATGAGCTTCACTGGCTCGGAACGAGGAACCTCGAGCCAGTGTCCTGCATGTGGGCACACACACAAGCCCAAAGGAAGAAATTGGGCGTGTCGCGCCTGCCAGTTCTCGGGGCATCGGGACCTGGTGGGTTCGATCAATATGCATCGGCTTGCCTATGGTACCCAAGTGAGGTTTCCTCGTTCCTTCACGTATCTCCGTCCTGGCCCGTCCAGGTCAAGGAGTAGTCGGGCAGACACGCCCCAACGTTGTCTAAGCAAGACTCAGGCTCAACCACGTCTCGCGGAGACGGTCTCTCCGAAGACAGGCCATCCCTTTGAACTGGCTTAGAAGCCCGTCCCGTTCTACGGGACGTGGAGTGTCACCTAATCAAAGCGGCCTCTATGCTATAATAAGAGCATCAAAATAGATGTGCTTCAATCCTCTTCGCGCACTTCGATTCCCAACGAGTTTGCTGTAAATGATGGCTTTAAGGATGAGCCGCGTATCATTATTTCGCGAAAGGTAGGGAAACTTGCTATGGCGACATCTGCAATGGGAAATGAAGGCAATCAGCTCCGCTCGGAGCGTATTGCCGGGGGAATTTTACCGCGTGTACTCAATTCATTTGACATGGTGGCGATCTTCGTAGCGATTGTGCTTTTTGCCAGCAACGGCGCGGTAGTCGCAGGCGGCGCGGGACCCTCCGCGTATGTGTACTGGATTCTGGGCTTTATAACTTTTCTTATTCCGGGGGCGATAGTCACAGGTCAGATGGGCTTGATGTTTCCGGGCGAAGGCTCAATCTATGTCTGGACGCACAAGGCGTTTGGCTCTTTTATGGGTTTCTTCGCGGGCTTCTGTGCCTGGTGGCCAGGTATTCTGGTAATGATCGCCACCAGTGATACCGTGGTCTCGCTCTTGCAGCAGATCAACGCCTCCTGGCTGACTGAGCCCTGGCAGCAAGGGGTCGTCATTCTGGCTGTGCTCGCCTTTTCACTTGTACTCTCTGTTCTGCGCTTCCGGGTGACGCAGAATCTGGTCAATGTGATCTTTGTGGCCTATGGCGGCGCGATCCTGCTTGTGGGACTGGCTGGCTTGCTGGCCCTCTTTGGTGGCCATTCCGCCCATGTTGACTATGCAGCGCATAACTGGTTACCTGTTCCCGCGACCTATACTTTCTATGGCACTGTTATTCTGGCTCTATTGGGTATTGAGGTTCCGCTCAATATGGGAGTCGAGATCACCAATACGCGCTCGATTACCCGGTATCTCCTCTGGGGTTCGGCGGTCGTCATGGCAGGCTATCTACTAACGACCTTTGGTGTGATGCAGGCGGTGACCCCGGTAAGCGCGCAGGGGAGCCCTTCAGCAATTGCCCAGGCGGTGACCTCCGGCTTTGGTGGTGCGGGTAGTGTGCTGGGTCTACTGGTCAATATCATTTTTATTGGCTTCTTCCTCTTTAACACAACTGTCTACAACTACTCATTCGGGCGCCTGCTCTTTGTCTCAGGCCTGGATCGTCGTATGCCGGCTATCATCAGCAAGGTCAATGCCAACAAAGTTCCCTGGATGGCTGTGCTGGTGCAGACTATTATCGCCGCCGTCTTTACGGTCATCGCCTTTATTCTGGCTCCATATGCCTTAAATGCTGGCCTCAAGCCTGCCGACCTTTCAACCATCATCTATGATATTCTGCAAGCGGCAGTAACCGTTATCTGGTGTGTCTCGATGGTCATTCTGTTTGTGGATGTGATTGTGATTCGCTACAAATACCAGGATGCCTTCACACGGGTAAAGCTGGCCCCCACCTGGGTCTTCTACCTGTGCGCCGTCTTTGGCCTGATCGCCAGTGCCGTGGGTGTGTATGTCACATTCACAGGCCCCTGGACATCACTGGTTACCAGCGCGCAATGGGTGCTCTGGATTGGAGGCATTGGTTTGCTCTCCCTGATCGTGGGTGTGTTGCTCTACTTCGTAGGCCAGTTCACCGCTGGCCGCCAGCAGGCCGATGACCAGGAGATCATCGCCGAAGTTACCGGCTCGGCAGAGTAGCCGCATCCAGTAGCCGCGTACGCCAGTAGCAGACCCGCTACTGGCGTACGCGGGAAGATGGACTAGACCTCTGTACTGATCTGAAGAACGCGTACGCCCTGCATATCCAGCCAGTATTGCCCCCTTCTCTGCGCAATGCGGATGAGCACGGTATCACAGGAAGGGCAGCGTATGACCGTCCCCATCCCATGCATGTAGACAGCCAATGCACCGATGGCACCGGTTGCACCGCAACCTGTACAGGTTGCCTGGGCCTGCGTCATTTCAAAAGGGAAGATCTCTTGCAGAATGCCCCCAGCAGCATTGCCATCAAGCTTGTTCTCCATCATGTTTCTCCTGTGGGTCCGAATCGTTCGGTTTTGATTCGTCCAGGTTCATATCCCAATGTGACGAGACTCGTTGCGGCTGTTTCGACGAATGGAGTAGGGCCACAGATGAACATCAATGCCCCTTGATCAACCGGCCATGCCACCTCGCGCAGCATCTCGGTATCGATCCGACGATGATACCCTGTCCATCCAGGCGGTTGCACGCGGGTCAGCGTTTGCGCCACTTCAATCTTCGTGTTGCTCTTGACCAGGCGAGCGAGTTCTTCACGGTAGATCACCTCCATGTACGATCGCGACGAATACAGCAAACGGATCGGAATCGTACTCCCCACGGCGGCATGATAGCGAATCATTGCCATCAACGGCACGATACCCGATCCCCCAGCTACTAGCAAGAGAGGACCACCCATCTGTGCCTCCCAGACGAAGTATCCCCCAATTGGACCGCGCAGTTCCAGTTGGTCACCGACATGGAGTTCACCTGTGAGGTAGGGCGACACTTCCCCATCATCGAACCGTTCGACGGTGAGCGTCACACGTTGTTCCTGCTGAGGAGCAGACGCGATCGAATAGCTGCGCTCTGCCCGGTAGCCGTCTTCAGCCGTGAGTCGTACATCCACATGCTGTCCTGGTCGATGCCCCTTCCAGTGAGGAACGGCGAGTGTAATACTCTTCGCCCGCGCTGTTTCTTCCTGCGTCGCAACCACCTCGCCAAGCTGCCAGCTTAGTCGCCCCGGTATCGTTCTTCTTTCCATGGATCACCGTGATTATGGTAGCCAAGCGACTCCCAGAAGCCCGGTTCATCCCGATCGACCAATCGCAGACCTCGGACCCACTTGGCGCTCTTCCAGAAGTAGAGGTGGGGAACCAGCAGGCGTGCTGGTCCACCGTGTTCGGGGTGAGTGGCTGCCCATCATACGCATACACCACCCACGCCTTCCCATCCAACACGTCTTCCAATGGAAGGTTGGTAGTATAGCCGCCATCGCTAAAGGCAATCACGTAGTTAGCGTCGTACTCAACCTGCTCGAGCAGTGTATCGACGGAGACGCCTTCCCAGTGTGTGTCCCGTTTCGACCACTTGGTCACGCAGTGGATGTCTTTGGTCACCATCTCATGTGGCAAGGCGCGAAATGCATCCCAGGTCCACCGTTTTGGTTGATCGACCTCCCCAAGCAGGGAGAAATCCCAGGTTGCGAGAGGCGTGTGTGGTGTCGGTCCCGCCGAAAGGACGGGAAAGCCACGCTCCAGATATTGTCCTGGCGGGATTCGCCCACTCTCATCGCCAGGCTTTCGGCGACCTCGGAACCCTCGCGAGACGAAACCTTCGCTCATTTTCTCACTCCTGATCTCTTTCTCATGTTGTTCCTTTCGAATCTATTATACACCGATGTCCAGGCTGATCGGCATACGCCGGATAGGATGAACCTACCCCCGTTGTTGCTCAGACAGCATGACGTCATCAATCTTCCGCATTGCCTGGTTTCCGGCTGTATTGCAAAGATCCATGAAGGGAGACGATGAACGTGGAGCCTCTAGCAGCCAGTCCAAACAAATTGGCGACGAATGAGAGCTACCCTAAGAATCAAGCGTCATAAACAGCGCATTGAGCCCTTCAGCCAGGAGTGGATGGGTGAACGTGCCTTCTTTTAAGGCTGTGTAGGGCAACTTCCCCATCATTGCCACCTGAATGATCGTCATTATCTCGCCCCCTTCTATGCTCAGGATGGCGCAGCCCAGGATTTGCTGGGTCTCGGCATCGACGATAGCCTTCATAAAACCGCGCGTCTCGCCTGTTTCCAGAGCACGGGGTACGGCATTCATGGGCAATTTCGCCACACGGATGTTACGCCCCTGTTTTCTGGCCTCGTTTTCACTCAAGCCAACGCGCCCAAGCTGGGGGTCGATGAATATGGTATAGGGAACAAGGCGACCCTGCGTGCTGGCGTTACCATGCTCCAGCAGATTGGTGCGCAAAATGCGGAAGTCATCGTAAGAGATGTGAGTAAAAGCGGGCCCACCTTTCACATCCCCCATCGCGTAAATGCCAGGAACGCTCGTTTCCAACTGCTCATTGACCTGGATATACCCCTCCTTGTTTAATTGGATGCCAGCAGCTTCGGGGGTGAGATCTTCGGTGTTAGGGACGCGGCCGGATGCTGCCAGTAGATGTGAGCCGATGAGCTGCTGTTCTCCCTGAGGCGTGCGCACGGTCAATTGAATACGTCCTCCACTGAGTGGCTCCACCTGTTGGGGGATGGTTCCGGTCAGGACCGTGGTCCCTTCCTCGCGCAAAATCTTTGTTATTTCGTCACTCACGTCTTCATCCTCGCTCCTAAGTAAGCGTGGACCGCGCTGAATGATCGTGACCTGGCTGCCAAAGCGGCGAAACATCTGCCCGAACTCCAGCCCAATGTAGCCGCCACCGATGATGAGCAGGTGTTCGGGGAGCGTGTCTAGCTCCATGAGCGTGGTTGAATTGAGCACGGGTACGCTCTCGATGCCTTTGATTTCTAGTTGTTCAGGCCGGTCACCGGTATCGATAACAATCAGTGGCGCGGTGATCTCCCGCGTCTCGCCGCCATTGAAAGAGACCTCAAGCGTTTTTGGGGCGGTAAAGTGAGCCTGGCCCCTGAGCAGATCCAGCTCTTGTGCTGCTGTAAGACGGCTTTTGTAGCCGAGGCGTGCGCCTTCGACGATCCCTTGTTTGCGTGTGCGTACGGCCTGCAGATCGACCGAAATGGGGCCAATATGTATGCCGTAGTCAGCGCCACGCCTTGCCAGGTAGGCGAGGCGTGCGCTGGCGACCATCGTTTTGGTGGGGGTACAGCCCACATTGACACAGACACCGCCAATGTGGTCACGCTCGATCAGCGCCACTTTTCGGCCTGCCTTCGCCAAAGCGATGGGGAGGAATCTGCCGCCCTGGCTGGTCCCGATCACAATCGCATCATAGTTGGTGGCTTGCGGCATCTCAATGTTCTCCTTCTGCTTCTCCGTAAACGTAACAGGCGCTTCCCACGAGCGAAATACATTCCTCAATAGTGGTGTTCCATCTTCAAGATATACGTTGGCACAATAGAAGGACAAATATATCTCTCCGTCTATTTATGCAAAAGATTGCAGGGATGCCATTCACTGCTATCTGCATGTTTTTTAACTAAGTTCCCAAATTGAGAATGGCCTTGTCATGTTCCGTCAATCGATATTTGCAACAGAAGGGTTTCTCTTGCTCTCCTGGATGCTTCTCAAAATCGCTATGGGGCAGCCAGGCATCTATGCTAGTCTACCCCTCTTTTGTAATCTTCCCGATCATGGGAGTATGGCTTGAGCACCATGGTTGTTGGAGAGCACTTTTTCCACACCAGGGACACCCTTTGCTTCTCAGGTCAGCAGTTCCGCGACCAGGCGCAGCAGGATTTCCAGCTCAAAGGGTTTCTGCAACGTTCTGAGGTGCTTGTGGCTACTGACTTCCTGCGGCACATCCGCACTCATCAGCAGGATGGGGATATGATCATATTCCTCTCGGCTCCCCAGCCAATCTGCGAGCTCCAGGCCGTTCATCCCAGGGAGATGATAATCCAGCAGCAGTAACGCAGGAACATCTGTTTGCAGGGTGTTCAGTGCGATCTCTCCACTGAGGACATGGCATGCCTGATAGGCTTCCTCCTCCTGGAGAGCTTCCAGAAGGAGATCGCCCAGGAGAGGATCATCGTCGACGATCAGAATATGTTTGCTGTGAGCAGCTTCACGATCTACATATTGGCCCTTGCGCATCGCTGTTCCTCTTCTATCCTTCTGGTAACCTCTTTCCGCGAGGTGGCAAGGGGAACGTGACGTGAAAGGTTGAGCCTTTTCCTCTTTCGCTTTCGACCCGAATCGTTCCCCCATGATGCCTGACAATCTCCGCGACAATATATAAACCCATCCCCAGTCCTGGAAAGGCACGCTGCTGAGGGGTGACCGCCCGGTAGAAGCGTTCAAAGATTCTTCCTTGCAGCTCTCGTGGAATCCCAATCCCCTGATCGCGCACGCTGATCGTGACCGCTTCAAGCGAGGTAGTAAGCGCCACGTCGATCAATGGATCATCTGGAGCATATTTGATGGCATTGCTGAGCACGTTCAGGAAGACTCGTGCGAGTCGATCTCGATCTCCGACAATGACAGCGGGAGATGAGGCATGATGAATCGCAATGGTATGATTTGTGTGCATATCCTGAATCATGTTAACCACTTCCTCAAGCATCTCGCCCAGATCGACCGTGTCTTGCGCATATTCCAGCGTTCCAGCCTGGATGCGCGAAAGGTCGAGTAACTCATCGACCAGGCGGGTAAGGGCATTCAGCTGTGTTTCCATACGAGCACACACTACCTCCGTATTAGGAAGGTCTCGTTTCTCAAGTTTCTTACACAAAAGCTGTGTTTGCAGCTTCAAGGAGGCGAGGGGAGTCTTCAGTTCATGGCTGACCATGCCCAAAAAGGCATCTTTTCGCTGTTCCAGTTCTTTGCGTGCCGAATTATCTAGTACAAAGGCAATCCCCTGGAATGGGTGATGTTTTAAGACGACCCCGCACACAAGCACTGGAAGGCGACTACCATCTTTACACACGTACTCTTTCTCATATGTCATCGCCTGCCGGGCGGCAAGCTCCTGATGTGCCTGCTGGGCCTGAGCTAGATATTCTGGAGGCGTCATGTACAACCAGTTCATGCGTCCTTCACAGAGGTCTTCACGAGTATAGCCGGTCATGCGCAGAAAGGTATCATTTGCGTCCACAATCTGCTCCCCCTCGATGATATTGATCCCGATTATGCTGGAATTCATCAGGGCGCTCACGCGCTCCTGGCTCTGGCGTAAGGCTTCCTCCGTCTGTTTCTGTTCATCAATATCCGTGCAGGTATCCAACCACTGGACAATCTGCCCTGCGTCATTGCGGAGTGGCACACGCCGTGATAAGAACCAGCGATACGCGCGCATGCGTCCATCCCTGAGGCGATACTCAAATGTGTAGGGTTCACCCGCTGCAAATGCCTGGCGCTCAAATGCCAGGACACGCTCTTTATCCTCAGGGTGGAGATTTTGAAGCCAGATCTCTTTCTCCGGACAGGAGTCAGTGTGGGGCAGCATGGGCTGCCAGTCCTGAATGGGTAGGCAGCCATCGAAACACAGATGCTGGACCCCCGCCTGCCCTTCAGCATGTTGAGACAACAGGCGGCGATAGTCGCGCCAACGTTGATTTGTGTATGCAATAGAGCCATCAGGTCGGATGACCCAAACAAACTGGGGAAGGGCATCAATCAGCGCGTACCGCTCTTCTTCCATCTCTTTCCGCATTCTTTTTTCGATTCGTAATGACATCTCTATGTTCCCCTTTCACATACCACATCCATTATCAAGAACGCTCCTGCTTTATCTAGAAAAAGGAACATCCCTCGCGTTTCACCAGTGTTTCTTCTGGCGGACGACCTCTGACTCTCGAAGTATATTGGAAGAACAGAGAGGAAGTCATGGGACGAAAGATCTATTGGAAGGCGAGAAGTGACAAATGTAACCCGGCACCAAAGTTCTAGTGCGCAGCTCGACTTCTCTAGTCAGTTGAATATATTCGGGTTTGACATGCCTGATATATCTGCCTCCGACGAGCGCGCTCAGTCAAGATGATCTGAAGAAAGGAGGCCAAGAGCCCGCGCACGGGCTACCGCCTGGGTGCGATTGGTGGCTTCAAGTTTGCTGAGGATATTACTAATATGATGCTTAACGGTGCTGATTGCGACCACCAATGCTTCCGCGATGTCCTGGTTCGAGGCACCACGCGCGAGCAAGCGAAGCACTTCCTGTTCACGCGCGCTTAACGGGTCCAGCAACTGTTGGGGTGGTCTTGAGGATGGCTCGCTTTCCAGATGGGTTGGCTGGGCCACTGGCTGCTGTTTGAACGCACGCAAAAGGGTCTCCAGATACGGGAGATCTTCCTTCTGGTGCTCCTGTTCTCTGAGCTGGGAGAGCAATCCAGCTATGGCGGCCCCTCCATCCACAAAGTGACGGATGTACCCTTCTGACGCGCCCAGATGCACGGCCTGTGCCAGGAGAGATAGGGCTTCTCGCTGCCGCTGAAGCATGTGATACGCCTGTATCTGCAAGAGCCACATTTCTAACACATGGTTCCACCGCTGCGTGACCGTTGCCCGTTCTACCAGGGGGATGAGCAGGTTTAACGCCTGGTCCGCTTGGGATTCGGCAAGCAGTAAGTGAGCAAAGGCAACATCCTGTCGTTCCCGTGCTAGTGGAGAGTCCAGCGGATCTCTCAGTTTCACCTCTCTCGCCCAGCGTCGTGCCTGCTCCAGATCGCCACCTGCCAGCCAGAAACGCATCTGATCGACGCTGCTCCAGATCGCTGCACGATAGGGGGACGGTGAATTTCGCCAGGCATATTCCATCTGCCGAGAGGCTTTTCTGGCCTCCTCCAATCGCCTTTGTGAGAGGGTAATCCGCAACAACAGGGTATAGGCGAGGGGTAAAAATGCCAGAAGTTCGGTCTGTTCACCGAGCTCGATTGCCTGTTCCGCGAGATGTTGGGCTTCCTCTAATCGGTTCCACTCGTGCAAGATCCTGGCTTGATAGGTATAGGGCCAGCACACTTGCGTTGGCAGAGGTCCCTCAAGAGTTTGGAGTGCATGAATCGCTTGCTGGCTCAATTGCCATGCCTGGTGCAATTTGCCCGCCATCGTGCTTTCCCAGACGGCCTCGCGCCAGTAGATACTCTCGAGTGTTTGATCGCCCTTCGCTTTGATCCGGCTCCATTCAGCCTGCAGTTGCAGGGCACCGCGCTCGACATATCCCTGAGAAACGTTCGCCCGAGCCTGGGCAAACGCCATCTGGACTCGTGCGGCCCATTGCTGCTCCTCAAGATGGGTCAGTGCCTCCTGACAAAAAGCTCGCGTTGCTCCCGCATCCCCATGATAGAAACCCGCAATCGTGGCTTGCAAGGCGGCGATTTCCCCCAGAAGATGGAGTGGAGCCTCTGGTCCGTGTGCATCTCGCGTCATGGGTGTCTGTTCTTCCCAGAGATGGGCTCGTGTCCAGGCGCGTCTGGCATCGCGCACCCAGCTTTCGGTGACGTCTGGCGCAGCGATCCAGAACAAGCTCTGGGCAGAGGCCAGGCATAAACGAGGCCGCTCACGCAGAACCTCGCGGGGAAGTTGCTCCATCCAGGAAGGGAGCAACGCGTACTCGAGCCGACTCCAGAGGTCCTGACGGGGAATCTGCTCCATCAACAACGCGGCCCAGGACCACTCGTGCGCCTGCAGCGCGTGCTGGATCGCTTCGCCGTGCATCTGCTGCGCTGCATACCACTGACTGGCCCGCAGATGCAGGCCAGGCACCTCCGAGGGAGAGGTCCGCTCCAACTGCGCACGCAGGACCGAGGACCAGAGAGGGTGATAGGCATACCACTGGCGCTGCTCATCAAGGGGACTGAGAAAGAGATTGGCCCTTTCTATTTCCTCCAGGAAAAGCTGGCTGTCCTGCTGCTCAAGGACCGCATTGCACAGGGAGTTGTGCAGACGGGATAAGATAGATGTGCGCAGGAGGAAGGTCTGCACCTGCTCTGGCTGTCGTTTTAGCACCTCTTGCACTAGATACTCGAAAAGCGCACGCGGTTTTCCCTGGAGTGCTTGAAGCAGATCGTTGGGGTGCGCCTTTTCCTTCAAGGTAAGCGCTGCCAGTTGCATGCCCGCCCACCAGCCTTGCAGGCGTGCGTCCACTGCCTGGATGTCTTGCTCGGCAAGCCGAAGATCCATCACGCTCCAGAAAAAGGCGGTCATCTCCTCGCTCGTTGCCCGTAATTGCTCGGCGCGTAATTCCTGAATCTGGGCCTGCGCGCGCAGCCGGGCAAGGGAAAAGGGAGGGTCAGTCCGTGTCGCCAGGACCACACACAGCGTGGGCGGCAGGTGCTCAAGCAGTGAGGAAAGCAGGGCATGGATCGCGGGCTCTGTAATCTCCTCATAATTGTCCAGCACCAGCACCAGGGGTTCGCTTTGCCGGGCCAGGTTATTGATCAGAGTTGCGAGCACTGCTTGCCAGGACGGTTGTGGTATCTCGGACAAGGAGGCAACGGGGAGAGGAGAAAGTCCAGGCCGGCACTGTTCCAATGCGGTCAGAACGTACGCCCAAAACTGCAGGGGGGCGTTATCGCCTGCGTCAAGCGACACCCAGGCCACTGGCGGGTGGTCTGGAGGAAACGTGCGAACCCAGCTTGCCAGCAGCGTGGTTTTCCCAAAGCCTGCGGCGGCGGAGATGAGCATGAGGCGTCGGTGGAGGCCAGCATTGAGCAAGGCCAGGAGACGTGGGCGAGCAATGATCTCATGAGTAGATACGGGAGGAAGAAACTTGGTCGCAAGCAGAGAATGAGGGGATGAGCGTAGGTCCGGCTCTGGTGTGGTGTTGTGGGGGGTATGGTTATCGTGGCCCATACTCGTTCTTCCTTTCTGCTCCCTGTTGTTTGCCTTTTGGCGATGAGCAGATCAACTCTTTGGAACATGCATGCTGTGCCACTATCTATGAAAGAGTTCTCTGTCCCTCTCACTGTGCATGGCTCTCCTGTTTGATTGCATTCCTGTGCATTCGCTTCAATTGACTAGGGAAGTCGAGCTGCACGCTAGAACTTTCGTGCCGGATCCCGGCGGCCACTTCTCGCCTTCCAATAGCTCTTTCGACCCATGACTTCCTCTCCGCGCTTCCAGTATACTCCGGGAGTCAGAGGTCATCCGCTAGCAAGGAGCACTGCTCAGATGCGAGGGATGGCACCATTAGCAAAATCAAAAGACGTGTTTATGGCCAAGCGCCTGAAAAAATGTTGTGTACATTCCCGTATACTGTCCTGTGTGATAGTGTCTTTGCTCATCTAACATTGGCAGAATAGCACAATAATATCTGTTCTCGATGCTCGACCAGGAAAGATCGTGCACCGCGTCTGCTCGTGCGTAAGCGAGGCGGACGAAATAAGGGAGATATGCATGCAGAGGCATTCCTGGTGGCAACGGCTCCACTGGCCCGAATACGGCTCAGAATTGCTGGGAACCGCGTTTCTCGTCTTCATCGCGTTAAGCGCAGTCACCTTCAATTTGGGTACAGATTCACCACTGGCAGTCGTGCTTCCCAATAGCGGCGTGCGTCGGCTGATTACGGGACTGCTGCTCGCGGGAAGCGGACCGCTTGTGGCAATCTCACCTCTTGGCAAGCTGAGCGGTGCCCATCTCAACCCCGCTGTCTCGCTGGCATTCTGGCTGCAAGGCAAGATGCACCAGCACGATCTTGTCAGCTATCTGGCGAGCCAATTTCTCGGTGCGGTGCTCGGCGCGGGATTGGCCGTGCTGATCTGGAGGGAGCGTGCGGCAAGTGTCCACAATGGCGTCACCGCTCCAGGGGCGGGGTATCCCATCTGGAGCGTTTTTCTGATCGAGATGGGACTCACTTGCCTGCTGATTCTGGCGATTTTTCTCTTCGTCAGTAGCCATCGCCTGATGCATTGGACCCCTTTGATGACCTGGCTCCTGATGGCGTTCATCTACTGGCAGGTTGCGCCCATCTCTGGCTCCAGCCTGAATCCCGCTCGCAGCTTTGGCCCAGCGCTGGTCTCCTGGTTCTGGCGCGACCAATGGGTGTATATCCTTGCTTCTCCCATCGGGGCACTGCTTGCCGTCGGACTCTTTCGATCGCTGAGCCTGGTGGGCATACACGATGTGTTGACAGCCAAGCTGTTCCACGCCCCGCGCTATCGGTGTATCTTTAAAAATGTCAAAGCTCCGCAATTGAATACCGATCAGGATGGAAAATTGATCGCGCTGAGAGAGAGGAATTGACCACCAGACAAGAGAAACTTTTTCATCACAGGAAACGTTTCGGCACTCAGAGAGCTATCAACCGAACACATCTTTACCTTTATCTCTAGAAGACACAGGTGAGAAGAAGGGAGCACATGATGAGGATGACAGGATATACCAAAAAGCTTGCCATTTTACCATTTGATCATCGCGCTTCTTATATCAGTGGTTTGTTTGGCTGGAAGGAACCGCTCAATGTCGAGCAAGCGTTGAAGGTAGCTGAGAGTAAGCGAGTCATCTACGAGGGGTTTAAAAAGGCCCGTATCCCCAAAGAGGAGGCGGGTATCCTCGTTGATGAACAATATGGCGTTGGCATTCTCCGCGAGGCGGTGCAACAGGGTACCATCACGGCAGTCCCCGTGGAAAAAAGTGGGCAAGACGAGTTTGATTTTGTCTATGGCGACGACTTCGCGCACCATATTGAGGCCATGCAGCCAACATTCGCCAAGGCGTTGGTTCGCTATAATCCCGAGGGCGACCGCATGCTGAATCAGCGTCAAACTCAACGTCTGAAACGTCTCTCGGACTACTTGCACCAATCACAACATCTATTCCTGTTTGAACTCCTTGTCCCAGCTGAGTTCCACCAACTTGAACTCGTCGATCAGAATAAAGATGCCTATGACAGCCAGCTTCGGCCTCGCTTAATGGTACGGGCCATCGAAGAATTGCGGCAGGCTGGGGTGGAACCAGATGTCTGGAAAATTGAAGGGTTGAATCAACGCGCTGATTGCGAGAACATCGTCGAAGCCGCACACCGCAATGGTGGCCAGAATGTTGGTCTCATTGTGCTTGGGCGTGGAGCAAGCCAGGAGCGCGTTATTCACTGGCTCCAGACGGCTGCAAGCGTGCCAGGTTTTATTGGTTTTGCCGTTGGTCGTACCAGCTTCTGGAATGCCGTTGCTGACTTTGAGGCAAAACGCCTCTCTCTGGACGCCGCCGCGACGCAGATCGCGCAGCATTTTGAGGAGTGGAACCGGTGCTTTGAGGCGGGACGCTAGGCAGGTATGGCGGTCCACGGCGGTCTGAAACGCTCACCGAATGCGAGCTAGCGGTTGGTTGAGCGAAATCTTCATCAACTGTTCACTAAGCAAAAATGCTCACGCTTGGTATATGCCACATTCACAGGTTCCTGGATATCACTGGTCACCAGCACGCAGTGGTCGCTCTGGATTGGAGGCATTGGCCTGCTCTCCCTGATCGTGGGTGTGTTGCTCTACTTTGTAGGTCAGTTCAACGCTGGCCGCCAGGAAACCGATGACCAGGAGATCATCGCCGAAGTTACCGATTCAGCAAAGTAGCACGTCCAGTAGCCATGTACGCCAGTAGCGGGTCTGCTACTGGCGTACATGGCTACTACTGGCTGTTGTTTAGGTTGGGCCGAGGGCGAGGGCCTGGTGGTGTTGGGTGAGGTACTCCTCTTTCCAGGGAATGGGAAGTGCCTTCCAGTGTTGGCCTGCGTCGACTGAACGGTAGAGGCCACGGTTGCAGAGCGCGTAAAAGACGCCGGGTTCGGTCTCGTGACTTGCCAGGACGGGCACGACCGTTCCTTCTATATCGGGGAGTCCATCCGAGATGCGTCGCCAGGGCTGGCCTGCTTGCTTCAGGTAGATGGCGGACTGGGCCTCTTCGCGCTGGTGATGGGCGGCATAGGGTCCTGGCGAGGCGGAGACTACAATGGTATCTGGATTGGCGGGATCAACAGCCAGGCCCCAGAGGTAGTGCTGTTCCAGGCCCTCGTCGGGTCGCTGCCAGCGTTGCCCGCCATCATAGCTCTCGCTGTAGCCTCGTCCTGATGAGGAGAAACCATCACCCGCGGCCGAGTACAGGCGGTCGGGTGCCTGGGGATGCATCACCAGGGTATGGGTATCAATAGGGGCATCGGAGACGCGATCCTCCCAGGTCTCGCCACCATCCAGGCTGCGCACAAGCGCGCCCGCCTCGATGGCCGCGAAGAGGCGTCCCGGCACCCTGGGATCGGGCGTAATCCAGCGCACATGGCTGGTGTAGGGGCGAGGCGGGAAGCGCCAGGAGGGCGCGGAAGGCAGTTCGCGTAGGGCCTTTAGCTCGCGCCAGCGTTGCCCACCATCATCAGAGCGATAGATAGTGCTTGGCTCAGTGCCGGCGTACACCACGCCATAGCCCTGGTTCTGCTCGGTCGAGCTGACCGCGAGCGAAGTGATATGGGGCTGGGCGATACCATCGTCATTATATGGCTCCATAGCAGCTCCGGCATCACCAACAGGTTGCCAGGAGCGCCCCGCATCTTCACTTCGCCAGAGTCCTCGCCCAAAGGTGCCACAATACACGATCTCCGGCCTAAAAGGATCGACCGCCAGGCAGGTTGGCTGCAAGCCCTCAAGAAACGAGTGGGCTTGCCAGCCTTCACCAGCCTGCTCAACGACGACCAGCTCTCTCTGCATAGCGAGATACATCTTCATTGCGCGTCCCTTTCTGTGAAAAAGATCTTGCACAGCTCTCAGACTCTCTAAAAATATTCTACGCATATAGACCTGGTACCGTTACGGAGAAAACCGATTTTCTAGTTTCATATTAAGAATTTTATTTGCCAATTGCTCCTTCTCTAGGAAAATGGCCATTGTGTTCACGGCTGTTTTTGATACAGAATAAGACCAGCTAAATGGGCGTATGTGCAACCAATGTATTTTCACCTGTTTGATCTTGCTTACTCATTGGCAATTTCAGGATGCATTTGAAGGAATTTGTGTAGCCAGTGGAGCTGGAGGAAGGGTTGCAGGGGGAGATGATGGGGAAGCTCGTCGCGGAATATGGCCTTACCTCCTCTGGCAAGGTACTGTTCGAGCGTTACGGTGCTTGTGGTGATGTCGGCGATGTCGGTTGGGCTGAGAAGTAGAAGAGCCTTTGCCTCGTTTTGCGGTTGTGGTTCATCATATACTCTGCCCCCATATTGATTTATTTCAGTGTATGATAGAGACTATGCTTGAGGCAATAGGCATCATTAAAAAGCAATAGTGAGCGCCGCTTCATAGCGGCTAGCTTTGCTCACACGATTGAATGGCAAAATCATGTTTTCCTGGGGAGTGATATATGGAGCAGTTTACAGAGGCGGGGATATTGGCCCTGCTGGGATCAGGCGAGTACCTGGATGTGATGAATGAGGTGGATACCTACTTATTAGAGGCGCGGAGCGGAGCTGTGAAAGAGAGCCGGGTTGCGCTCTTGCCTACGGCCAGCGGCCTGGAGGCCAATGGTCCCAACTATTGGAACGGCCTGGGTAGCTCGCACTTTCGGCGCCTGGGCGTCAAAGAGGTGCGGGCGACGCGCATTCTTGATCATCAGAGCGCGAATGATCCTGAACAGGTTGCGCTGCTTGAGGGGAGCAATCTAACCTATTTCTCGGGTGGCGATCCGCAGCATGTAATTGAGTCGATGCGTGATTCAGAAGCCTGGAGGCGCATTGAGGCCGCGTATCGAGGAGGCATGTCACTGGCAGGCTGTAGCGCGGGCGCTATGGCCATGGGTGGCTTTACCCTGGCTATTCGCGATATTCGCGCTGGCCAGGAGCCGCGCTGGAGCAGGGCGCTTGGGCTTGTGCCGCATATTGTGGTCTTCCCACATTTTGATCGCATGCTCCACTGGATGGGCGAAGAGTTGCAGAAGAGGATTATCGCGAGTGCGCCCGAAGGGTGTGTACTTGTAGGTATCGATGAGAATACTGCCCTGGTGCGCACCTATGAGCCACGAGGTGATAGGCCTGCTACCTGGCGCATCATGGGTCAGCAGAGTGTGACGCTTTTCACCGCTGATGTGGACCCTCGCGTCTTCCAGGCGGGTGCGGAAATCGAATTGTAGGGCTCAAGTTTGCTTGGACTCTCTCTCCCCTATGTATCCGTTGTGCGGATGCACTACGTATAATGTCTGTAAACCGGTCGTGTGCCTACCTGTTGTTTATGTAGTAGTGTCCTTCTTATGCGAAAACCAACGTCACTACCGTGACTAGCGCTCCGCGCTCAGGTTTTCGAAAGGTAGTAAGGGGAAAACGATATGCAAACTCGCCGCTTTGGCAAAACCGATATGCAGATCACTCCGCTTGGTATTGGAGCGTGGGCCATGGGTGGAGGCGGTTGGGATGCCGGCTGGGGTTCTCAGGATGACCAGGAGTCTATCGCCACCATTAAGCGCGGCCTGGATCTGGGCATTAACTGGATCGATACCGCTGCTGTGTATGGTCTGGGTCATTCGGAAGAAGTCGTTGGAGAGGCCATCAAAGGTCGTGAGAGGCCCCTTATCTTCACCAAGTGTTCCCTGGTCTGGGATGGGAAGCGTCAGATAGATAATAGCCTGAAGGCAGATTCCATCAAGCGCGAGGCCGAGGCCAGCCTCAAACGCCTGGGCATTGATTATATCGACCTCTACCAGATTCACTGGCCAAATCCGGACCCCGATATCGAGGAGGGATGGAGCGCGCTGGCCGAGCTGAAACGCGAGGGCAAGGTACGCCATATCGGCGTCTCAAACTTCAATGTCGAGCAGATGCGGCGTGCCGAGCGTATTGCCCCTGTGGAGACATTGCAGCCGCCCTATTCATTGCTTAGTCCCGATGTAGAGAAGGAAATTCTCCCCTATTGTGAGAAGAACGATATTGGCGTGATTGTCTACTCGCCCATGGCCTCGGGCCTTCTAACTGGCCGCATGACAAAGGAGCGCATCGAGCAGATGCCTGACGATGACTGGCGCAAGAATGCCGACAACTTTAAGGAGCCTGCTCTCTCGCGCAACCTGGAGCTGGCGCACATGTTACAGGAGATTGGCCAGGCGCATAATGTCACCGCGGGCGTGGTCGCCGTGGCCTGGACGCTGCGCAACCCAGCGGTCACAGCCGCCATCGTCGGCTCGCGCCGCCCTGCCCAGATCGAGGACATGGTCGCCGCGGCAGAGTATCGCCTGAGCGATAGCGAACTGCACGATCTCGAAAAATTCATGCTAGCCCACCGCTAGCCAAAGCAAGGTATTCCACCAATAGTTGCGTATGCCAGGGCACGGCCCTAGTAGCCGCGTACGCCAGTAGCGGGCCTGCTACTGGCGTACGCGGCTACTGTTACATTGTTGGCTGGTTGAGATAGAGTGTCTTATTGTGCTTGAAATTATAGAGCGCCAGGACGGGTCGCTTCCCTGTCTGGCTGCGCTGGATGGCCTCGCGCCGTGCCTCCTCCAGGCGAGGACAGATCAGGGTCACATCCAGATAGCAGCAGAGTGTATCTGGATTGATCCAGGTTCCTAACCAGGTATCAGGCTCACGTAGATAGCTCTCATTCGTTTGAATAAAGTTATGTAAGCCCTCGGCGATATTGGCCTCGGGATTGAGGATGAGCGTCTTATCCGGATATTTTGGCAGACCCCAGGCATCGATAGGGTCTAAGAACTGGTAGCTGGAGAGTTGAGAGGTCACGCCCCCATATGTAAGCGTAGCAATCGCGACATCAAGAACGAACTTCTCGAATTGATACTGTTCCAACCAGGTAGCAAAGTACATAGCTATTTGTCCTCGCACGCAAAGTTTCAGTCTCTATCACGTTTGAGGACGGCACTTTTTACCAGGCAAGGCGTATTTTTGGGGAATGATGGCATAGAGAAGCAGGGGAGCGCTGTTCGTCTCCCCCGTCAGGCGAGAGGAAGCTACCTATCAGTCAAAGAACGATCGGTAGGGGGTGATTGGTAGGGCGAGAGTTCAGATGTCGCGCGGCGCTCATAAAACCTCTGCTTCTCATAGTTGAGTTCATTGTAAAGCTGGTTCTCCTCGCGGGTCAGCCCATCAATGCGATGCAGGACGCGAAAGAACTCATTAGTATTCTGGAAGGCCGTCATGCGATCCTGGTAGAAGAGAATCTCGTCATCAATCGCGTCGATACGTTCTGTCAGGTCTTCAATTTTCTGCTGAATGTGTGCGCTCTCAACATCGCGTGGATGAAGATCAAAGTATTCCATAGGTCAGCTCCATCTGCTAAGCAGAACACGTTTAGGTCAAATTAGTATACCTAAGAGGGTGAGGTTATACATCCATCGAAGTAGGGAAATGTGTCTCCTCCTTTAGAGTGAGTATGTGTGTGTACACCTGTGGCCCAGCTTGAGCGTGAAAGAAGCAGTATGGACCTCGGTTGAAGTAATTTGGTTGGAGTAATTTGAAATAATGCCAGCCCTCGAATCAGGAGTGGAGGAGAAGTGTACATGTACCAGCAGCCGAAGAGTAGGCTTACAGGGATACAGAAGATAGCGGTGCTCAGGGCCAACGCTCTTGGCGATTTTATCTTTATCCTGCCTGCCCTGGAGGCTCTGCGCTCTAGTTATCCCGAGGCGGAGATTGTGCTCCTGGCAAAGAAATGGCACCAGGCGTTCTGGCGCGATAGGCCGGGTCCTGTGGATCGCGTGGTTGTGGTGCCTCCCTGCGCGGGCGTCGGCGAGAAGGAGACGTTTCAGAATGACCAGGAGGAGTTGGAGCGTTTCTTCCAGGCCATGCGAGATGAGCACTTTGACCTGGCGATCCAGTTGCATGGTGGTGGGCGCTACTCAAATCCCTTTACGCATAGCCTGGGGGCGCGTACGACGCTGGGCTTGAAGACTACTGATGCTGTGGCGCTGGATCGCTGGGTCCCCTATGTCTACTTCCAGCATGAAATCCTGCGGTATCTAGAGGTGGTCTCACTGGTAGGGGCGACCACGACGCAGCTTGAGCCGCGTGTGTATGTGGTGTCTGAAGATTTGCAAGAGGCCGAGCGCGCCGTACCAGAGCAGAAGAAGCCGCTGGTGATTCTCCATCCGGGAGCGGGCGACCCCCGCAGGCGCTGGGCGGCTGAGTGTTTTGCCAAGGTGGGAGATCATCTCGCTGCGCTGGGAATGCAGGTCGTGGTCATTGGGACTGGCAGTGAGAAGGCGACTGTTGAGAGCGTATTGGCGTCTATGCATACAGAAGCGCTGAACCTGTACGAGCGGCTCTCCCTGGGAGGGCTGGCAGCCCTCTTCTCGCGCTGCCGCCTGGTGGTCTCCAACGACTCGGGTCCTGTGCACCTCGCCCGGGCAGTCGGGGCCTCAACGGTGGGTATCTACTGGTGTATGAACCTGGTGAACGCTGGCCCCATCACCAGCACCGGGCACCGTACCTGTACCTCATTCCAGATGCACTGTCCCGTCTGTGGCAAGGATTGCACGCTTGAGGAGTGTGAGCACCAGGAATCCTTCGTCAACACTGTCACCCTGGAGGAGGTCCTCTCCGCGATCCACGAACTACTAGAGCAGGCTTGCTAATTCTGCCCGCCACTGCTAAAGCACGCTACATATGCATACTATATGTAGCGTGCTTTAGCAGTGGCGGACCACACTCTAGGGCGTCGTCGCGCGCTCAAGCTGAATGAGATAGGTCAATGCCTCCTCGCGTGAGTTACCGCACATCTCCTGGGAGGGGCTGAGCAGGCGGCAGACCTGAGGGCGCTCTGGCTTGCCAAAGATTTGGCAACGATTATCCTGGGTAAGTTGTACACAACGTACGCCCGCGGGCTTACCCTGTGGCATACCAGGAATAGGTGTGCTGATAGAGGGTGCGATACAGCAGGCCCCACACCCGGCGCGACATTCCAAATCGCTCACTCTCCCTTTCATGGTACAACAGATCCAGCAGTGCTTGTAAACCCTCATTTGGGGGCATGGCGGCGTACCTACTCTCGCTGGGAAAGGAGGTAGCCTGTTTTTCCGTCTAGTATTTTTGCACTAGTATAGCACATGGTTCATCTACATGAGAGGAATTATTCTGAGGCACTGCACCCGGCCTTGCCTACCTGAAGGTCTATTTCATGAGAAGAAAAATACCATATATAAGCTCTATGTTCTACAATAGTAGAGAGGTTAATCGGGAAATTAAACTTGTTATAGGCGCAAATAGCAAATGGAGGGCGAACTTTGCAGACTATGCCGGGACAATGCGCGATTCTAGGGTCAGGTGAAACGACCGTGGTTGGACGTCGCGTGCTGAGTCAGATGCTACCTCGCTTAGAAGAACCGCGTACCATCGCAGTTTTAGATACACCAGCCGGTTTTCAGCCTAACCGTGTACTGGTTGCGGAGAAGATTGTACAGTTTTTGCGGGAGCGCCTGGGTGAGTTTCGCCCCCAACCGCAACGCATTGAGACGCGGCAGGAGGAGCAGGAGAGCGAGACCGGGGCCGCCATGCTAGCAGCCATCACACATGCGCGCGCCATCCTTGCCGGGCCAGGCAGCCCAACGTATATGATACGCGAACTACAGGGAACGACCTATTTTGATGCCATCCGCCAGGCACATGCTAACGGTACCGCGCTCTATGTCTCCAGTGCGGCTTCCATCGCGATGAGTTCTTATAGCCTTCCAGTCTATGAGATTTTCAAGGTTGGCGATGAGCCGAGCTGGTACCAGGGGCTGGATTTCTTCAAACCCTTTGGCATGAACCTGGCGATTGTGCCGCACTGGAACAACAACGAGGGCGGGGCCGACCTGGATACAAGCTTCTGCTATATGGGGCGTGAGCGCTTCAGCAAGATGCTGAAGCAGTTGCCGGAGGACGTGGTTGTCTTTGGTATCGATGAGCATACCGCTTGTATTCTGGACTTTGTCACGGGCGAGGTCGCCGTTGAGGGCAAGGGAGGCGTCCATATCATCCGTGAGGGTCAGATGGTGGAGTTCCAGGCAAGTGAGAGCTTTCCCTTAACGTTGCTGGGAGCGGAAGCGGTCGCGCAAGGACAACAGCAGGCGCTCTCCATGGTTGGCAACCCAATCGATGTTGAGACGTTGCTTGCGCCAGGCGAGACCCTTGATCCACGCATTGAGGAGCAGAACCTGGCGGGAGCGCTTCCCGCGCCACTTATTGATGCTCTGGTAACCATTCGTGCTGATCTGCGTGCTGCGAAGCAGTGGCTCTTTGCCGACCGCCTGCGCGACACGCTTAGTACCTATGGCATAGTGATCGAAGATACTCCCCAGGGCTCCCAGTGGCACATAGAGGAAGAAGAGTAAACAAGTGATAGAAGGGGCTACGCGTGCATGCGCGCGTAGCCCCTTCTATCACGTATAAAATTTATTTAGGGCCAGCTGGTTTCGTTGAGGGGGGTGACGATGAGCTCCTGAAGGGCGGACTCGGGTGGGAGCTGGGCGGCGAAGACCATGGTCGCCGCGACATTGGCCGGACTTTGCAGGTTGTTTTTGTCGGGCATGGGAATGCCCTGGTCCAGGAAGCGGTCAAAGAAGTGAGTATCCATGCCGCCGGGGATGAGCGTGGTAACGCGAATGTTATGTGGGCGCCTCTCGACGCTCAAGCCACGGCTAAAGCCCAGCAGGCCCCATTTTGAGGCGTGATAGGGCGAGGCATTGGCCCAGGCGCGGGTAGCCGCGGTCGAGGCGATATTGAAGATATGCCCACCACCCTGCTGGCGTAGCCAGGGGAAGGCCGCTTTGGCGAAGAGGAAGGGGGCGCGTAGATTGATGGCAAGCTCGCGATCCCACTGCTCTATGCTTAGCTCCTCGACCGAGTAGGTATAGTCAACGGCGGCACAGTTGACGAGTATATCCAGGCGTCCAAAGTGTTTCACCGTGGCCTCGACGGTCGTGAAGACGGCGTCCGCGTCGCTGACATCGCAGACCAGGCTATGGCAGGAGTAGTCCTGTGCGCGAAGTGCATTGCAAACGTGCTCCAGGCTCTCCTGGCGTACATCTTACGCTTTAAATTTATTTATTCAAAAGAAGTGAAGTCTTGGTCTAACTAATTTAATAGTTACCATGTTGACACGATTTTACAAGTCAACAATAAGATTATTAATGCTTCTCTAAACATATATTAATCTTTCTCTAAACTTCTACTAAAAATATAATGCGCATGAATATCTATAACGAAGCCTCCCAATGCTTCCGAAGGGCTCTTTTAGCGTGTAAGGGCAAAGATATATGTAGTTATAAAGAAATTGGATTTATTAATTATGCAAGCAGTGATTGTGTAATGACAGTTACTGAGAAGGGAATACTGATGGTTAGCATAGCTTGAGTAGTTTTTAGTTAAGTGAATGTAGATTGAACCTAACGCTGTGTGGTAGCAGCGCTGCTAAAGCACGCGCTTATATATAATGCTACAAGTGTATCCAACAAGTTGTAGGGTCCATGCTTGCATGGACTCTCTCCGCCACAACATATGCTCACCCTGCGCGAACAAGGCCATGCTGGCATGGCTCCTACAGATTTCTGTGTCACTTGGCAGATACACCAATAGGTACGCGTCTAGTCTTGTTTGCTCTCCTGGTTGAATTTGTGGATGGCAACCTCGCCGGGCTTGCTGATAAATGAGGCGACGGGCGTTACATGGCGGTGGGCCGCGTCCCGTGTTTTATCGTCGTCGTCTGGTGCCTTGGGCATGAGTCGGTTTATCACGGAGAGGATATCGCTGGTCAGGCCGGGGAAGAGGCCGTGGAATCCAGCTAGCAACTTAGCCTGGGGTGAGAGGATAACTTCAGCCTCTCCCAGGCGGGCCGCTTCTACAATCTTACGAGCTGCTCTATCGGCCTGCATAGAGATGAAGGGGTAGGTTGCGCCCATCGCGAACCAGGCATACTCTGCCTCCTTGTCGCCTTTGGCATAGGCGTGTACATGCGAGCCTGTGCGCATCAGGCCAGGCACGACGGTCGTCACCGTAATGCCATCCTGTGCCAGTTCAGCATGCATACCCTCGGAGAAGCCTACAGCGGCGAATTTGGCCGCCGAATAGGGAAGCAGGTGGGGTACACTGACCTTACCACCGATGGAGGTGATATTCACGATGCGCCCACTGGCGCGCTCGCGCATGTGCGGCAGCACAGCAAAGGTCATATTGACCATGCCCCAGTACATAATATCCATCGCCTCTGCATAATCCTCGATAGTCGTACTTTTCTGTGGGCCAACCGTGATCACGCCTGCGTTATTGATGAGAATATCGATCCGTCCAAAATGATTGAGAACCTGGGAGACAAAGAGGTCGACCTGGTCGCGCTTGCTGACATCGCAGGTCTGGGTATAGATTTCGACGCCCTTTTGCGTAAATTCCTCTTTTACGACCTCCAGGGCCTTAGCCTCACGTGCGCAGAGCGCGAGGCGGCATCCCTGGCGCGCGAACTCACGCGCCATCGCCAGACCTAGCCCGCGTGATCCACCCGTGATGACGACGATCTGCCCCTGGAGATCCTGCTCCAGGCTGCGCCTGATGTATGTACGCAGGGCCAGGCCAGCGCCCAGCCCAATCCCTGCCCATGCTAGATTCCTGTTCCATTTTGTGCTCATAACGTTGTTATCTTCCTATTCTATTGCAAATTCTTGTTGTGATGCCTCGCGCTTGCGGTGCTTGTGTGGGGTAAGAGGTATGTGTGGTCCCGCCACCTCAGTAGCCGCGTATGCCAGTAGCGTGCTCCATAGAGAACACGCTCAGCAGGGAGAGTGTGTGTCAGATTGCGCATTGTTCAGGATGAGCAGCAGATGCGATTACGCCCCTTCTGCTTGGCTAGGTACATAGCGCGATCGGCCTGCTCTATGAGAGCGTCGCGTGTGGTACCATGCCTTGGGTAGACGGCTATGCCGATGCTGGCGGTCACTGAAATCTCGTGCGTACTATCACGAACATAGCAGAGGAAGGGTCGCTCTGAGAGGATGGTGCAGAGTTGCCTGGCTCTCTTTCTGGTTTTTGGTAGATCACTATTTGTGCAAATCAAGGCGAACTCTTCTCCCCATAGCGGCCGATGAAGTCTTCCTGGCTCAGGTTGGCGTGTAAGCGTTGGGCAACCTCGTAGAGAATGCTATCGCCCGCTCGATGCCCCCATTGATCGTTTATGCTTTTAAAATGATCGAGGTCAATAAACATGATCGCGAAGGGGCTATGCTCTGCTTGTGCCCGTGCGAGAGTCGCGTCAATATAGCTCATCACGGCCCGGTGATTGGGAAGCTCAGTCACGGGATCAATGGTTGCCGCAAAAGCCTGTTCGCGATAGAGTTTCTCTAGCTCTAGCAAGAGAACGCCTTGTTGTTGATAAGCCTCCTGCAATTGTTCACGCAGCGTCTTCTCGCGACTGGTCACGTGCTCCTGGTTGCTTAACAGGACGCTCAGGCGGGGCATCTCACCACAGAGCCAGCCGAGGATCAGCATGATAAATACGACCAGCAGAATGATGCTTCCCCAGTGCTCATTCGAGATTCCAGTGACCCACGATTGTGTGAGCGTTGTCCAGATAGCTACTAGCGTGGCACCTGTACCCAGGAGTGCAATTGCTATAAGCATCAGGCGTTTATAGTTGACAGTGAACGCTATGCTTCTGCCTTTCCCTCTATTGAAACTTATTATTATGGGCAAGGTGAAGAGTAGTGATGTGGAGCATAACAAGAGAACAAACGAGCTTGCCAACATGATTTCATGTGTATTTCGCTCGATCTCTATGACGTTATTGCCACTTTCAAAGAGCGAGGGGACGAATATAAAGCCTATAACCATGACCACCAGGATAGTGAAGGCCTGGACTAGCATCGTAAAGACAGGAACCCCCGAAGCGTTTATGCGTGCAAAGGCAGGAGGCAGGCGGTGATGTTGAGTCAGGGTGATAAGTAGGCGCGAAAAAAGCACCATAAAGATGACTGCCTGGAAGATATCCGCAAGGCCCAACACGAGAGTGGCGGGAAAATTTACTGCTGGTCCGAAGGCGTTTATCCAGAGTTCAACCGCGGCCTGAGTTTCATTTCTTGACACAACAGGTGTCCACGCAGCGGCACCGACCAGGCCCAGCAGATAGAGGAAAGGTATGATGGCAGCCCCCCACCAGATGTATTTGGAGGCCCGGCGTAGGCCCGCTTGTCCCTCGCGTACCTCGCTGCCCATAAAGAGGGGATGATTCAGGCCAAGGAAGGCTAGAATCGTGAAGCTATAGAACAGAGGTTGCTCATGCCACAAGAGTGGCTGAGTTGCCGGGTGGTTCCAGGGAAGGAGCCATAGCACGCCATGCTGTAGTCTCCACAGTGCACTGACACCTAGAATGATATAGAGTGTGCCGTAGCCGAGACAGGCAATAAAGAGGAGGCGCTTTAGACGTGCCAGAGGGAGACAACTGATGGCTGTTGCCAGAAAGAGCATAAGAATCATGAGCAGGCCCTGTTGAGAAGAGGTATAGAGCCAGGTTGGTTTGAGCATGCGGAAGTAGATAATCGCCTCCTGAAGCGAGGTCGAAGTAAAGAGCATGCTTGTAAGCCAGATACTAAAGGTGATCGTAAAGCCAAGGACAGGGTTGAAGACACTACTGAGCCACACATAGGGGCTTCCCTGTCCCGGCAGGTGTCGCGCCAGCCAGTAGAAGACGACTGCCCCTGGCAAGAAGAAGGTGCAGGTGCCTAGAAGCCAGTAGAGTAAGGCGAATGGCCCGGCCAACTGCATCAGCATCGCAAACGATAGAACGACGATATCGAAAATCAGGAAGACGACCAGGTCACGAGTGCCTAATGTCCTGGGGAGCGGCTGAATGTCAGGGAGCGTCGCAGTGATCCTGGGTATTTTAGCTTCGAATATATATTGCGCCGCGTGGGTAGAGTTCCGCTCCGGCTGCTCTGGTGGAGGGGCTGCCATAATCTCTCTTTCTTAGCAAGCTAGCATATAGCTGAGACGCGCTTTAAGTGATGAGAGCGAGATGTTACATCTATTCTCCTTCTAGTATATTTACTCGCAGGTACATATAACCCCAGGTACAAACCGAACATGCACAAAAATGGCCTGGTGCATGTTCTTGAGGTATCTGTGGAGGCATTGAACGTATAACATACAAATATATATGAATCGAGGCAAACTTATCTATGTTTTTCTTCTTCCCTCTCTCTACTCTCGCCAGGACAATTTTGATTGCTGGCATTATGTTGTTTACGCTTGTGGGCATCATGGTGCGTCCCTGGAAGACAAACGAGGCCATTGTTGCCCTGATAGGGGTAGCCGCCTTGCTGTTGCTTGGTCTGATTACCCCCATGCATGCTGTACAGACATTGTTGGAGGATTGGAATACCTTTCTCTTCTTCCTGGGCATGATGGGTCTCTCAGCGCTTGCCGAAGTGGCCGGATTTTTTGATTGGTTGGCGGCCTGGGCGGCTCGTCTCTCGGGCAAGAGCGTATGGCGCCTCTTCCTAAATACATTCCTATTAGGTAGCCTGATCTCTATGTTTCTCTCCAATGACGCCACAGCCTTAATCCTGACGCCAATTATTTATAGCCTGGTCACGCGCCTGCGTCTGCCAGTGCTGCCTTTTCTCTTTGCCTGCACTTTTATTGCCGATACGGCTTCGTTTCTCCTGCCCGTGAGTAACCCCATCAATATTATTGTGCTCTCAACTACCCCGCTCGACCTATGGACCTTCCTGCGCCTGCTTTTACTTCCCAGTCTGGTGGTCATTGTTCTGAACATCCTGGCCTTCTTCTTGCTTTATCGTCGCCAGCTAAGTGGAAGTTTTGAGAGCAAGCGGCTCCCCTCGGCGGAAGAGGCTGTGAAGCACGTGGGGTATTTTCGCTATACCTGCACTATCCTCTTGCTGGTGGCTCTCGCGTATGTGACGGCCTCAGCGCTGCGTGTACCGCTCTCTCTGGTGGCGTTGCTGGGCGCGCTGGCCTTACTGGCTGGTGCGCTATACTGGCGGCAGAGCACGCTGCGGGAGACTGGAAAGCACATCTCCTGGTCAATCTTTGGCTTTATTGCGGGCATGGTTATTATCGTGCGCGCTATGGAGGACACGAACCTCACGGCGCTTTTTGGCCAGGGCCTGCTCCAGCTTTCAGGAGGAACCAGCCTGGGTGCGATCTTGGTAGGTACGCTGGGTGCGGCGGCTGGCACCAACCTGATCAATAATGTGCCCATGGCGGTTGTGTTGACCTCGGCCTTGCATAACGTGCATTTTGCTAATGACTCGATGCGCTTGGGTTTTATCGCTGCGACGATCCTGGGCTGCGATCTTGGCCCCAACGTGACAACGGTTGGCTCGCTAGCGACAGTGCTCTGGCTGCTCATCCTGCGCCGTCGGAATATCGATGTCTCGGGCCTGGATTACTTTAAAGTTGGCATTGTCGTCACTCCAATCATGCTGCTAGTCGGAGCAATGACGATCTGGCTGCTACTGCTCTAAGAACATGGAGGGAGGAAATATATGCGTGTACTCTGTTGCCTGGATAGCTTTAATGTTGAGGCGCTTGTAGGTGCGCTCGCCTCGCTGCTGAGAGCGGAGGAGAAGACGCTTGGCGCGCTCTATGTGACCGACACAGGGCCGCAGGAGGATATGAAACGCCAGCGTGAGCGCTTTCTGCGCCCAAGCCGTTCTATGTTGCCTCGCCATGAGCAGATGCGGCAGGCCGAGGAGGGCCTGGCGCAGGAGGTACTGTCAGAGGCCCGTCAGCATCTTGGCACATATAGTACGCATATAGAGTTACTCCAGCATGTAGGGCGGCCAGAGCGAGCGATTGTGCAGTTGGCCACTGAATGGCAGGCTGATCTCATCGTGATCTGTCCCCGCTCACCTCGCGGTGGTGGACCTGCGCTGGGGCCCAAATCGGTTGGACATGTAGCACGCTTTGTCCTGGATCATGCCCCCTGCTCGGTCCTGCTGGTGCGTCCGCGCGTCAGCGATGATTTTACCCTTCCGCTTTCGCCTCCATCGCCACCCAGGCCGCGCTGATGGGTACGCAGATTCCTACAAAGCAGTAGTGGGCCGAAGCATGTTGCTTCGGCCCGCTACTGGCGTATGCGGCTACCTGGTTAGCTATACTGTTTCGTATTAGCGCAGGGAGTCGCGTCAGAGATGTAGATATTGCCCCAATCGTCGGGGGAGTGAAGTTCTGTGGATTATCAACGACACCAACCACGCAGGGTTTGCGCACCAGCGTCGAGATGCTCTGATAGACAGGAATCCAGGCGACATCGTTGATGAGCGCCTGCTCAGCCTGGTTGTACTGTTTCAAGCGCGCCTGCTGATCCGCATTGACGTCGGCCTGCTCCATCAGGAGCTGGTTTGCCTGCTGTTCTGTGGCGAGAGGCGTTGTGTTCTGCCCATAGTTGAAGGCGTTTTTGGGCGAACCCTTATCGAAGATCAGGGTCAGCCAGTCCTGGGGGTCGGGATAATCCGAACTCCAGTCGAGCGCCCACATCTGCATGCCCTTGGAATTGTTGACCGTGCTGTTGCGGTCGTCGAGCAGCTTGTTGAAGTCTTCATCCTGGATCTTGACAGTGATCCCGAGATTCTTCTGCCACATCTGCTGGACGGCGGCAAACATATTGCGTGAGTCTGTCTGCCCCAACGTGGCAACGGTAAAGGTAATCTGGGGGAAGGTTGCGGCTGTCAGGTGCTCCTCCTGAAGCCCTTCGGCAAAGAGCTTTTTGGCGAGGTCGACATCGCCTTTCGTGCTAGTCACGCCATGAGTAGCCGTTAGGCTCTCATTATAACCCGGCATGCCCTGGGGCACGATATGGTTGGTTGGGATTGCACTATCTTTAAAGACATTATGGGCAATGGCATTCTTATCGATGGAGAGGGCGAAGGCCTGGCGAATCTTAAGATTATCAAAAGGCTTAGCCAGGTAGTTCATGGTAAAGTATTCGACATCGAGCTGAGGAATGCTATGGTACTGCCCGTTTGGGAGCTGCTTCGCGTTGGCAATCTGGACAGAAGGCACATAGGCAGATTCGACCTGGTTGGCCTGGTAGGCACGATACGCTGTATCCGCCTGTGCGTAGAAGGGCATAATAACCTTCTTCAGCTTAGGTTTAGGTCCATAGTAGTTGGGATTGGGCACGAACTCGATGTCTTTATTCGGCGTATATTTGGCGACTTTGAAGGGACCATCGCCGCCAATGCCCTCGCTCAAGTGGGCGGCAAAGTTATTGCCGTACTTCTGGATCATGCTCTTCTCAAGCACAAACGAGGTTTGATAGGTCAGGATTTGCAAGAAATAAGCGGCTTTGCTTTTGGCGATGAGGACCACCGTTTGGGAATCGGGCGTCAAAATACTATCGTTGATGAGCGATGGTATCGCGCCACTGAAGCGTTTATCCGCATCCTTGAGCAGGCCGAGGTATACGGGCGAAACAGGCGACTTGAGATCGGGTGCTAGAGCCCGATCCAGGCTATAGGCCACGTCAGTCGAGGTCAGGGGCGTGCCATCACTGAACTTGAGGCCAGGTTTGAGCTTAAAGGTCCAGGTGACGCCATCAGCAGCCAGTGAATGTGAAGCTGCCAACTGATCCTGCACCTGGAGCTTATCGTCAAGTTCAACCAGGCCGGTAAAGACCATATTGATGGCATTGATGGCCGCCGATTCGGTTGCGAGCGCGGGATCAAAGGTCTGCAACTCCGAGCGGCCTTCCACGGGTTTGACCAGGATCTGCTGGTCATCCGGGGCTTTGCCGCTGCTGGTTGGGGTGTTGTTGCCACCGCCACAGGCCGCAACAAAGAGCATCAGTATGCCCATGAAGAGAGGGAGTAAACGATGGGTTGTGATGCGTGTACGTGGTCGGGTGTCTGGTGTGTGTAGTTGCATTAGGTCTCCTTGCTACCAGATAGTGAGAGTACCACAAATAAACGATGCGGTGCAGTACGACTCTCTTGTACGTCAGGCACATATTCTGGAAAGAGAGAGAAGGCGCCAATGGCTACTAAGCGCTCGCTACATCAATGGAGAAGGCGCTTTGGCCAGAGCTAGCGAGGATAAAGTAGAGAACTCATCCATCAGCTTCTCCAGCGAAAAATTTGGGATAGTAACAGATACTACGTCAGCAGCGGCAGAAATATCACACATATGCAAGAAATTGTTTTTTCTTACCAGTCGTATTCTGCAAACATAGAGCATCTATTTTTCTTAAAATAAATATAAACATGAAATGCAGGTTAAAGTATTACACTCTATTGCAGGGGTTCTATTATGTATTTTTGCCCTCAAGGTGGTAGGTCGGTTGCTATCTGTTAAATTTAAATTTTTGCCATTGCGTGGCTCGCGTGTCAAGGAGTGTGGGTGGGTTGGCTTCGCCAACCCACCCACACTCCTTGACACAGCTTTTTCTTCATGGACTCCATGTTTATAGCGTGACGTTGCGGGCGGTGAGGGTGAAGAGTTTGGGGATACCGATATCGTCGAGTTTGGGATTGGGTTCCTCGTCCAGGGAGGAGATGATGAGGCCAGAGGCGGCGACAGCGGTAACGATCTCGCCAAGAGTCCATTGACGCTGGTATACTATGGGCGCATTTTCCTGTTTCCCTGTGGGGAGATGCTTGCTCAAGGCTACGGGTTTGGTGATAAGCGCTTTGTCGAAGTAGTTGCCCTTGACTTTATGTTTAGCGCCTTTGGAGATAATCAGCTTGGTCGAGATGGGGTGGAAGTCCTGGAGCAGGAGCAGACCATCGGGGTGGAGCAGACGTTTGATAATGCTGAAGAGGGGTTCCAGGTCCACGAAGTAGTGGAGCACACCCAGTTCCAGGAGCACCAGGTCATAACTGGCATCTAACTCGCTCTCTGGTAGGCTTAACACATCGGAGACGATGTAACGCAAATCGACTCCAGCGGCCTGGGCTACGTCGCGGGCATAGCGCGCATTTCCCTCGGAGATATCGACTACGGTGGCCCTGGCACCGAGCTGGGCCAGGGAGATGGCCTTGGCTCCATGCGAACCTAGCAGGTTGATAATCTTCTTTCCCTGTACCACTGGCAGATGGTGTACGAGTGAACCCAGGCGTCCACGAGGATCTTTCAGAATGCGTTGCGCGGCCTCCTGGGGCGAGCCAAAGCGTGCTAGCCAGGCGTCGTAGGTGTCCTGGTTCCAGGCCTGCATGTTTAACCGATTGTTTTGCTCTTGTAAGCGCCGCCAGTAGGCCTTGATGGCACGTACTAACTCATCCTTGGAGGAAAGGGTGCGCACGTAGTAGTCTAGCGCCTTGACCCAGAAGTGGCGTCCAACATGTTCAATGTGCAGGCGGTCAGGATCGGTCGCCACAACTGTATTGTACTGGCAGGAGAGCGTCACACGGAAGGGCTGTTTACGGAAGGAGAAGCGAGCTGCGTTCCCTTCGTGGGTGATGGAGCCTGAGGGCAGAAGCTCGTGCGCGAGCGCGAAGAGATCCCATTGGATGGATATTTCTATGGCATGGGGAACCTCTTCGAGGGCGCCCTGAGCATAGAGGGCGGCGCGGTTTAGGATGGTATAGTCAATATGCTTTTGTTCAAGTGTTGTTACTAGCTCGGTGAGTGTCTCCCACCAGTTCGCGGCCATAAAGTATCGGCATCTCCCTTCGCTATGTTTGTGTGTTCATTACTATAGCAGGCCTAGCTCATGATGGCAATCATCATTAAGAAAAAGCCTTTTCTCCTGTCAAGTATCCTGTTATACTGGTGTTACAGATCAGTGATCGGCGCTTGGCTGAATGCCTCTCTTGTTTCCTCAGCCCATGCGATGCCAAACGGGTCTGTGTCCCCAAAGAGGAGCGGTAATGGACACGTTATTTTTGCGACCGACTCTCTCCAATCATAGTTTCCTCCAGTACCCCACGTCTGTTGACCAACTTCTGGAGCATATTCAATGGCATCAGAAGGGAAACGACGCAGGAGGATCAGGTCATGAACCCCGGTTTGAAAAACCTGTCTTTTACCCACATTTAACAATTGATAGCATGTGCGAGCTTGGAAACGTTGCTGATGGGTTTTCATTTTCAATGGAAACGGTCTGTGCTCAAGCTCACTTTGTTAAATGTGAGTAAGAGTTAGGAGTTGAATACCAGCCATCCAGCCCTCCGTACGCCTTGTTATCTCCTCAATAATGGCAGGAGCAAGCTCTATCTACATTACCCCTGGTCGAAAAAGGTCGCAACCTCTTCAGACGTTCCGCTCAGTTGATCCATGTGTATCTCTTGAATTTGCCCCTGCAAACGCAGGTGAGAGAGAGGCCAGGGAGGGTCACTACGGGTCGCCACAATCAGATGAACACGACGGGGAAGATGCTCAAGCAGATATGTCATCGCCTGGTGAATGACCGGGTTGGTCACGGCATGATAATCGTCCAACACCAGGAATAGAGATTGCTCGCTCTGTAGGAAGGCATTGATTACATGCTTCAAAAAAGTAGAGGACGAGACCCGTTGCGTACGTAGGGCATGAATCAAGGGGAGACAGAGACCAGGCAGACTGGATTCAATGGCGATGAGAACATACAGCCAGAAGCGCTGGGGATCATTATCCTCTTCATCCAATGAAACCCAGGCAGCAAAGCCAGGGGATGAAAAGGTTCTCAGCCATTCCGCAATCGCAGTTGTCTTGCCCGAGCCAGCGGCAGCCGAAATCAGCGTCAGCGCACACTTCATTCCTGCCATTAGCAGATCAGTCAGACGTGGACGCGCGATCAATGCGTGCGTCAGCATGGGGACGAGCAACTTGGTAGAAAGCAATGGCTGCCTCAACCAGCCTGGACGAAGCCATCCAACACATAGAAGAGTCGTGTCAACAGTAGTTAGTAAAAAAGAAGCACATATGAGCATACAGAAGAATCCCACGACCGGCATCATACTTGACATATTAGGACCCACAGTTGAGTTTTTGACCTCCCCAGATGACCCCAAAAGTGACTTCTGTGCCCTGAAGGGCATCATGCCTGCCGGGGTTGTTGTCCCTTTGCACACGCACATCGATACGGAGGACTTCATAGTTGTTTCTGGCCAGTTAGAAATACTCAGGCAGGATGAGAATGGCTATGAGTGGTATGTGGGAAACCCGGTTATTTCCTGCATATACCAAGCTACGCCCCTCACACCTTGCATAATCCCTTCACTGAACCGGCGACTATCCATATGATCACAACCAAGCAAATGGGTCACTTTTTTTGGGAAATCGGTGCGCCAACCAATGGCACCCATCGGGCAGCGACACCCGAAGTACTGACCCGCTTCCAGGCTGTGTCCGCCAAATACGGATACTGGAACGCCACGCTTGAAGAGAACGCCGCCATTGGACTACATCTGGGTTTCTAGGATCACGATTTGGCGATTCCCACTCATCTAGTAAGGAGCACAATATGACACAAGCACACAGGCTATGCACTGACCGACGAGGAGGGACAGGCCATCTGGTTCTTAGGCACGCTCTCGACCCTGAAGGCAAAAAGCGAGCAGACACGCAATGCCGATGGAGTGCATGTCGAGGTCGTTCCGTCGGGGGCTGAGCCACCTCCCCATCTCCATCGCCACCAGGACAAAGCTTTTTTTGTGCTGGAAGGAGAGGTCAGTGTTCGCTGTGGGGCATGCTACCTCCCCCGCTGCTCGTGTTCGTCCAGGCGAGCGACGAGCAGGTGCTTCTGCACCTTTCCCAGGGCGTTACGGGGCAACGCCTCGACGAAGATCACGCGACGGGGTTTCTTGTAGCTGGCGAGCCGTTGGCGGCAGTGGGCGATGATGTCGTTGGCATCGCAAGGCTGGTTCGGCCTGGATACGATGACGGCAACCACTTGCTCGCCCAAATCCGAATCGGGAAGCCCGACCACGGCAACCTCGGCGACACCTGGGTGGGTCGCTAGGACGTCTTCGACCTCGCGCGGATAAATATTGTAGCCACCACTAATAATCAGCTCGCGGGCACGACCAGTAATGGTGAAATAGCCGTCCTCGCTGCGCCAGCCCAGGTCCCCCGTCTTGAACCAGCCATCCTCGGTAAAAGCCTCGGCGGTCGCGTCGGGACGGTTCCAATACCCTTTGAAGACGTGAGGACCATGCACCTCGATCTCCCCAATCTCGCCCGCAGGAAGCGCCTGGCGCGTGTGCGTGTCCACGATGCGTGCCTCCTGACCTGGAAAGGGCAGGCCAACCGTTCCCGCGCGCCTCTCGCCATCATAGGGGACGGAAAGATTCATTCCCGTTTCCGTCATACCGTACCGCTCAAGAATGAATTGTCCGAATATACGCGTAAAATCGTTGAAGAGATGTGGGCTGAGCGGTGCGGAACCGGAGACGAAGAGGCGTGGATGGGGCACGGGTCCCCCCTGGCGTTCGGCCTCAGCCAGCAGGCGCGAGTACATGGTGGGAACCCCAAAGAACAGGCTCATGCTTGGGTCATCGCGCAGGCTCGCCAGCACACTGGAGGCGTCGAACTTCCGCCGCAAGGTCACGCGCGCCCCTGTGTAGAGCGTGCCGTGCATGCCTACCATCAGGCCATGGGTATGAAAGAGAGGTAGGACGAGCAGGAGATGGTCTTCGCTGGTCCAGTGCCAAGCCTCAGTGAGCGAGGCGATATTGGCGAGCAGATTGCGCTGAAGCATGAGCGCGCCCTTGGCCCGCCCAGTTGTGCCAGAGGTGTAGCCAATGACTGCGGGAGCATCTGGTGATGGCATGGTCAACTCTCTCGTGCCACCCCGCTCGTCGCCCGCATCCAGAAAATCGCTCAAAGAAAGTGAAACGCGTGCCCCTTGCGTCCCCTCATGAGCTTCCTCATCGACGATGATCAGCGTTTCGAGGTCTGGCAGATCCAGGCGCGACAACTCTGCTTGTCCAGCTGGTCCGGTGACGCAAAAGCGCACTCCTGCATCGCTCATGATATGGCTGAGCTCAACCTGTCTATACTGGGTATTGACCAGGACCACGATCCCCCCAGCGAGGTGCGCTCCCAGGTACGCGACGACAAAGTCCGGACAGTTCTCCAGGAAGAGCGCCACCCGGTCACCTTCTCGCAACCCTTGTACCAACAGCGCTTGCGCGAAGGATTGTACCTGAGAAGCAAGTTGCCCGTAGGAGATGGTTTGCCCTTCAAAGAAAATAGCAGGCTGCTCCGGCCCTCTTTCCGCGTGCTGAAATACCGTCTCAACGATCGAATCCATGTCGTACCTCACTTATCATTGACCTTACTTGCGTGACGATCAACGCCTCGTTCTCACACAGATGCGTGTAGGAAGCCCCGCGCCTTTAGGCTGGGGAGGAATGCACGCCTCCTTTCTGGTAACTGTATCCATCCAATCGATGCAGCGGCGTAAAAAAAGGGGCTTTGGCCTGGGCCTGAATCTGCTTGAGGCGTTCCGGTTCCTTCTTGAGGAAGTCTTCGAGGTCTCTGTTTCCTTTGGCCTGGTTGCAGGGCTCGCAGGCCAGCGTCAAGTTGCTCAGGCGGTTGGTTCCCCCTTTGGCGCGGGGCAGAATGTGATCGATCTGCAGCGGGAGGTTGCTCTTGCCGCAATAGGCACAGCGCCGCTCCCACTTCTCCAGCAGGTACTCCCTCGCCTCGTATCCCGCGAGCGTCCCTTGCTGATACTCCTTCCCCTGGATAGAGGGGTTCTCCAGCAGCTGCATGTCAAAGCGCACCAGCTCCTGGCCGATGCAGGTCACCGGCGCGCAGCGGTACAGGCGCCCGACCCACGTCAGGATGTTGCGCAGGCGGCTCTCCAGCGGGGGAGACAGCCACCCCTTGGGGCGCCGGCGATTGTGGAATCGGGCTTTGCGGTAGCGCGTCTTGCGGGCGCGTCTCCCCCTTCGGGCTCCTCGACGGGTGTCGAGAGCTTCCTTGACCTGTTGCCCGCGATGGCTTATCTCTGCGGCAAAGACAACCTCGCCCGAGGTATCATGGACCAGGGCGATGCCGGTCGTACGGCTGCCTGGATCGATCTTGAGGCGCAAGGGCTTGGTCTGGGGCTGCTTGACCTCTTGCTTGAGGATGATGCTGAAGGGGAAGCGACGCCACACGGCTGCTTTCTCCTGCTTGAGGAAGCGGCTCGCTTGACCCGGATGCACGGGATCCAGCGGCTGGTGAGAGCTATCCATGACAAACACCTTGGACATCCAAGAATCCTTTCGGATCTCTGCTTGCGCAGGTACGGTTGGCCTCGACAATGTTCAGCGACGGTTTGACGCGATGAGCACGGGCTTGACCCCTCTGCCTGTTTAACCCATCACCGTAGAGCAGCGGGCTGGCCTCGCACCCACTGGTACCTAGTTTCGCTGCGAACGGAGTTCGGAGCACGCTCCGAACTGAGTCTGCTCATGAGGGCTTGCTCAGCGGCGAACCGTCGAGCAAGCCCCGGTTTGAAAAACCGGGGTTCATGATTTCTCACTCCCGATCCTCCCCTTGTTATATCACGTCTCGCGTCAAAACGTCATCATGAAGTGGGCCCATTGTTTCTCATCCGTGGTTTGATGGTATTTTTGGAGAAACAGGAAATGTTTCCCCAACCGTTGCGAGTGGAATGGGAGAAAGAGGCGGTTAGGGGCGCCTTTTTCTCCTCTCTAACCCAATATTTCAGAAAGAAAGCGCATATAGCCTTTCAACTATACTGACAAGGCGTCAGGGAGTGAAATCGCGAGGGCAATGAGTTGCCTTCTTGCATCTTCCCCTAACTTACCCCTGTCGCCCCAACTCCCTGGCGGCAAATCGGCAACCCCGAAGAGTTTCTGGCAGCGCAGAGCTGCTTCCCACCATTCGCTTGGTTCTCGGTCGCTACCTACCTCAATTTCAGGGAAATAAGAAACTAGGCGTATAAGGACCACTTTGACGGCGATATCGTGCGGGTCGCCAACCAGGTTCCAGAAGAAGAGATCTCCCCTATGCATTTCCTCTAGGCTCAGACAAAAGGCATTGCCATGATCGTACGTTGTCACACCTACATTAAAAGCAACCTCTGTCTCTGTCACAATCGGCTCGCCAGTGCCTTCAGGCCCGCGAATGGAGATGGGTTCCGTCCCGCCTTCTTCTCAGTGTGTAGGCGCATCGACTCCGTTCAACGTGTGACGGCTATTTACAATAAGAGCTTCTCGACGGCGACACGCCTCCAGCCACAAATGACCTATGGGGCAAATAGGAGACTCACGACAACAATGAGGCCCGTAACCACTACCCAACAAACCATTCTGGGAAAAATGCTTGCACCCCCCTAAACCACGCACGATACCTTTGCCCCAGGGAGAACAAATGCTCCTCTGCTTTGCGATTTTTCTTTCCTTACTCTTCTGCATGTATGATCAGAATGGCCTTTTTTGCAGATAGATGAAAAGCTAGGGGAGAACGGCAGTTGGGTGATTCTAGGTTTTCTTATCAGCTTCCCCATCCTTATCTGGCTCCTGGCACACTTTGTTATCTTCTATGGAGCGAACCAGGAACGTTCCCAGCGCCTGTTGCAAGAGCAAGAATGTTGCCAACGCCGTCATCAACAATGGGAAGAGTTTTGTTACTTCCATCGCTGCAATGCGGTTTATATCTCCGGCAGATTCCGGGGAGTTCCTCCTGAGCAGATGGAACAACTCTACTACGATTAATGCTCTTTTGCTTGCCCCAAAAGCAAGATATTCCGGCTTGAGCGGCATCAAAAAGAAAAGAAGAGTAAAACAATGGAAGTGAGATGTACCTTCTATGAGCGAAGTGACCATCATCGACGAGTCCATGCTCGGGCAAAAGCGTAGCTGGCATCTTGAGCTACTAGATGAAACCCTTACCCTTCGGGAGCTGATTCGTCGCCGCATTTACCAGGAAGTGACTGAGTTTAATGCAAAGCAGGCGCTCTCTTTTCAGGGACTTGTGCAGCCAAACGAGACCGAGCGCACATTGAATGGGTATCGCCTTCAACACGCACACAAGCTCGGTTGGCAGGCCCAGTATGAGAAGGCCATTGAAGCCTTCTCACGACGAGGTTTCATCGTCCTGGTCAATGATAGGCAGGTCGAGAACCTGGATGCCTCTATTGCGTTGCCTGCGGGAAGCGAGGTCACGTTCTTCAAGTTGGTTCCGCTGGTTGGAGGGTAAAGAATATGTCACACACGATACAGGCACACGAACTCCTTACAGCTTTTTACCAGGAGGCTGATCAGCGTCAGTATAGCTGGGACATGAAGCCAGCAGAACTTGAGGCGGCAAGACCTATTCTTCAGGCGAACCCTCAACTACAAATCGCGGTACTACGTGTGGCACTCGAACAACCACCCAGGCAGGAGAACCAGTATAGCTGGCATGCCCAACGTGCAGTGCAAGGTTTGCTAAGCCAGCTTTGCAAACGCCATCTTCCCTATACTCTAGAAGACACCCAGGCGCTCCTCCAAATACTCCAGCAAGATTATAGAAACTACTATCTGCCATCTCAGGCATTGCTGCGTGCGCTCTCTCATCCCCTGGCAACCCCTGAAACCCTTGTTGTCTGCCGCCCTCACCTGGAAGGCTTGCGTGAGGAGGTCAGCAGTTTTTATGCCTCTGCTGATCAACGCCGTCAGCTCAAACTCATTGACGATCTCCTGGGAGGGCAACAAGAGCAAGTCATTCCCTTGCGACCTGATGCCTGGGGAACGCAGGTGAAGCCATTATTAGAGACGATAGAGGAGCAAACACGGGAGCATTGGCTGGTGTTGCTGCGACATTGCGCTCTCGCCAATAGCAGCACCCCCAGCAACAAGTGGCTTGCAGAGGCTAAACAACATATCAAGCGACTTGAAGCCCAGAATCTAGCGAAACTCATGTGTGAGTGGATCGGTGCGTTTCGCAAGAAACACGATGAGCGGCTGGACGAAGAGAATGCGACCCTGCTCAAGGGTTTAGCCTGGTGCTGTCTTGAGCTTGAGAATGAGCACCTGGCGGCCGTCCTTGGCGATGCCGCTATTGAGGGCTATCGGAAGCTGCTGGGCATTGGTCCTCGTGCGCCCAAGGTCGCAGGAGCTTGCGTCTATGCGCTCAAGAACATGCCTGGTCTGGATGGTGCCGCCCAGCTTGAGCGCGTGCGTCTCAATACCAAACAAGCCACATTCCTCAGAGGCATTGAAGTCGCGTTAAATGAAGCCGCTCACCGGGCTGGCATGAGCCGTGAAGACATGGAGGAGCTGACCGTACCCACGTTTGAGCTTCAAGAGGGATGTAGGCGCGTTTGCATCGGCGAAGCCTCCGTAGAGTTGCGTGTCGTCGGCGCTCGCGTACAACTTCAATGGTTCAATGCAGCAGGAAAGCCATGCAAAGCTGCGCCAGCGAACGTGAAGCGTGATGAGAAGCAGGCCCTAAAAGACCTCAAACGCTTGAGCGATGACATGGCTCATATGCTGGCGGCACAGCGCGAACGCATTGAACGCCTACCTCTCATCGAGCGCACATGGCCGCTCGCAACATGGCGCAAACGTTATCTAGAGCATCCTCTTGTCGGCACGCTTGCACATCACCTGATCTGGCGCTTCACTAATGGCAAGCGCGTAGATACAGGTATCTGGCGTGAAGGACACCTGGTGGATATGCATGATCAGCCATTGCAGCTTACAGATGAAGCCGTCGTCACACTCTGGCATCCCGTCTTTTCACCTGCCGAGGAAGTCCTGGCCTGGCGAGAATGGCTTGAAGAGCAGCGGATCACACAACCATTCAAGCAGGCACATCGCGAAGTGTACCTGCTCACCGATGCCGAGCGTAACACCCGTGTCTACTCGAACCGCTTTGCGACCCACATCCTACGTCAGCATCAGTTCAACTCCCTGGCAATTGGACGTGGCTGGCAAAGTAAGCTACGCCTGGCAGTCGATGACGTCTATCCACCAACCATGCTTTCTCTACCGCATTGGGGATTACGCGCTGAATTCTGGGTTGAAGGGGCGGGTGACAATTACGAAACGGATATCAACGACGCAGGGACCTATTTCTATCTCACAACCGATCAAGTCCGTTTTTACGAGATAGACGCTGCTGAGAACTACGCGCATGCAGGTGGCGGTGGCTATGTCTCCAACTCCTGGCGCGGGGATGACACAGCAGTTCCCCTCGCACTGGATCAGATACCCCCTCTCGTCTTCTCCGAAGTGCTGCGCGACGTCGATCTCTTCGTGGGCGTCGCCAGTGTTGGTAACGATCCCACCTGGCAAGATGGTGGCCCAGAGGGGCAATATCGAGACTACTGGCACTCATACGGCTTTGGCGAACTCTCCGCAACAGCTGAGACACGCAAACAGATCCTGGAGCGACTCATTCCTCGGCTCTCACTCGCACCGCGTTGCCGCATTGAAGGCCGCTTCCTCAAGGTACAAGGCGATCTACGTATCTACAAGATTCACCTGGGATCGGGGAACATCCTCATGGAACCCAATGATCAATATCTCTGCATTGTGCCTGGCCGTGGCGCCAATACGACGCAGGATCTCTACCTCCCTTTCGAGGGGGATACAGTCCTCGCCATCATCCTCTCCAAAGCCTTCCTGCTTGCAGAAGATACGAAAATCACTGACCCAACTATCACGAGCCAGATCGGCAAACGCAAAATCACCGTACCGTAAGATCTCTAGAGCGTTCTCGCAATTGAGGAAGCCACGTAGCAATTATCGTTGCCTTATGGCTTCCTCAATTGCAAAATATTTCTATTCAGTAAGCATTGCATAGAACTTCATCCCACCGATCTGTTCTATTTGGCTTTAGCCCAACGCATCGTGATCCGAAGGTATGCCAGGATCGCTGATAGATCCTGCTGACACATCATCGCTAGCGACTCACAGAGGGGGTTGCCGGTCAGATACAGCGCTTGCAGAGTGGTTACATGCCCTATGGCCGTCGGTAATTCCTTCAGTTGGTTGTCGCGCAGATCAAGCCACTGCAATGCTGTGAGTTGCCCAAGTTCTAGCGGTAACTCCTCCAATCGGTTCTTTTGCACATCGAGTCGGTGCAGCCCCACCAATAGCCCCACTGTCGCGGGCAACGTGTGCAACTGATTCTCACTCACATCAAGCCAGGATAGCGCCTTAAGTTGCCCGACTTCCACGGGCAAGGTAGTCAGATGGTTCTTTTTAGATCGAGTCTATTTAAAACCGCAAGTCTCCCACTTCGGGTGGTAATGCTGTTAGCTTGTTATCATCGAGCCAGAGTTGTCGTAAAGAGGAAAGGTTGCCGCTTTCCGGCGGTAATGTTCGCAACTGATTTTTGGACAGAAAAAGCCCTTTAAGGGCCGTGAGCTTTCCCACTTCAACTGGTAATTCTCGCAACTGATTCATCTCCAGTTGAAGCCTTTGCAGGATAGTGAGCTTTCCTACCTCAGATGGGAGCCTGCTTATTTGATTGCGTGCGAGATCAATTTCTGTTAGTCTAAACAGCTTCCCAATCTCCGGCGGAAGCTCGCTTAACTGGTTGCGATCAAGTTCGAGCACTTGCAAAATCCTCAGATCACCTATTGCCGAAGGTAAGGCACGCAACTGATTCTCGCTCAGGTGCAGTTCACGCAGAGCCTTCAGTTTTCCTATTTCAGGCGGTAATGCGCGCAACTGATTCTCATTCAGAGAACAATCTCGTAGAACCTTCAGTTTTCCTATTTCAGATGGTAGCTCGCTGAGCTGATTGCCAGAGATATCCAGCCAGTTCAAAAATGAAAGGTTTCCCACAGCGGATGGTACCTTAGTGAGCTGATTATCGCGTAGTTCCAGTCTTTTTAGGGCTGTCAGTCTCCATATTTCCGCTGGGAGTTCACTGAGCTGATTTTTTCCCCAGATCAAGCCACACAGGTGATGCTGCCATGAACGTGCCGTGGACGCACGCTGGCTTGCCGACAATCAGTTTGCCTGTCGGCAGCGCAGCCAATAGTTTGCCATTGGGCCTGCAATGCGTCGGGCGTTTTCAACGCGACGAGTACCTGCTGGCATGGGCGGCAGGACTGGCGGAGGTGTTGGGCATGGTCTGATGTATGTTCTATCAAGGGGTAAAGCGAGTTCTCTGTGGGTGCAGCAGACGATATCCTTGCATGTTGGGATTGGGGCGGAAAGGACGCCAGTAGGGTGGGGGGTGACAACAGTCAGTAAACGCGCGACCACTCCCGCAAGGGCAACTTGCCTCAGCCTTCGTCGGCAGATAACTAAGGGCGGTGGCTTTCTCTCTTGGATGGTCGGGGTCAGGATCTTTCATGCCTGGTCACCAATGCGTGATCGTGGCCAGGACGCCTCCATTGGGATCAAGTAGGCGCAGGTCATAGGTCTCAAACGTCTCCATAGGCTAGAGTACCTCCCGTAGCCATGCCTCCATTGCTTCTTTGAGTCGTTGGTCTCTCCAGTCATACCAGGTCTGCGTCCACTGCTGTCCTGTTGTGTATAATGTACCTTTAAAGCGCCTGAATGCACCTTTCCCATGTAAGGCAGTGGATAATTTCTGAGCGGCGCGTTGATCTTTGGGAGCAACTACCTTATCTACAAAATTGCTCATCCAGTGATATACTTCAGAGGATGGGATACGCTCAATGCGTACATAGTCGTTGCTCCCCTCGATTTCTTCTGCCAGCTGTTCTTGTTCATCCATATCATCATCTTCCGATAGGAAGAGCACTTCTCCAGTCTGGGTATTGAGGTAGTATGTGTTGCCCAGGTTGGCGTCTTCCATTGCTCGTTATACCGGTGAGGCGGGTTTCTCGTGGGCTTGAGCCCTTGCCTTTCTAGAGAGCAGAAATATATACTTTCATGAAGACGGCTTTGGGGAACAAAAAAGAATGAGAGGAGCGATGCCAAAGACAGCCCGCTTCACGCTTCTATGGTCAGCAGAACAGGACCTTTACCTGCTTTACGAACAGGACCATCCTTTGCTTGAGGCCGATAGCGCCTCCTGGTTTACCTGGCTGACCACACATACCTCCTTCTCTTTTCGTGGAAGAAATGGTCATTTTAATCTGCTCAAAGAAGCGCGGAAAAAGAGCAGCGAAGCCTACTGGTATGCCTATCAACGGCAAGGAAAACGTATCGCAAAGCGCTATGTGGGTCGCAGCATCGAATTATCTGTCACATGTCTAGAAGAGATCGGGAGAGCATTTCAGAAGATACAAATCCTTGAGACGAGTACCTGGCATGGACGAGAAGGGATGCTCAAAGAAGCCGTTGAGCAGAATCTGCGAGCACAGGACGCAGAACACGCAGCCGCCCTGATCGATTGCTATGTGACCGGGCGAGGCTTCGATGATATGCAGGATCTCTCCACGTTGCGGAACTGGCTGGAACAACTGCCCGATGACATTCTCTCCCAGTACCCGCTGCTCTGTCTTCACTACGCGCAAGTACTCTCAGTGAGCGTTGAACCAGAACAGCCGCCGGTTGGCATCCTTGAGCAGATAGAGACGCTGTTGCAGATGGCCGATTTGCGTTGGCGCGCTGAAGGGAATCTCCCTCGACTCGGAGAAGTCTACGCCTTTCGCGCTTACCTTGCGATGCGGCAGGGCATGCAAGAACAGGCTGTTGCCTATGCCAGTCATGCGTTACGATGGCTACCATTCCTGGAGTCCCAGCATTGGCGCGGCGTTTGCCTCAACCTTCTGGGGTCAAGAGCCGTGTCGTGTGGGCAACTCACCCAGGCTACAGAACTCTTGCGAGAGGCGCTCACCATCTGGACAAACTTGCATCATTCACATGGTGCACGCAGTTGTCTGCTGCTGTTGGCAATGGTCTATGGTGAGCAAGGAGTGTTACAACACGCGGCAGCTTGCTATCGTCGCGTGATCCAGGAAGCCAGGGAGGTAGGAGATCGCGAGGATCTCATCCCGGCCTTGCTCGGACTGGCGCAAACTTTATGTATGTGGAGGGATATGGAGACGGCGGAACAGGTCGCTCAGGAGGCATGGGACGCGAGCGAGCAGTGGCAAAATGAGGAATTGTTGCAGCGCTCAACGTCTATTCTGCTACAGATATGGTCTCTCGGGGGATCCAAATCCCTTGTCCGGCAGCGCCTCACCGCGCTACAGGCGCGCTTCTCCGCTCATCCAGAACGCTTTGCATCTCTCCAGCCGCTTTTACTACAAACTCTCGGGCTGGATCGAGAAGCCCCACAATACGCGATAACAAGCCTTGAGCCCCTTTCGCGCCAGGAACAACGCGTCTTACGCCTCCTCGTGGCTGAACTTTCCTATGCAGAGATTGCGCGCGAACTGGTTGTTTCGATCAATACCGTGAAAACGCAGGTGAGCAGCATTTATCGCAAACTTAACGTGCATAGCCGCCGAGAAGCGCGAGCTCTTGCTCAGGATCTCCGCCTTTTTTCAACAGAGAGCCACGAGAATGCTAAAAATCACGAGCGAAGGTGATGCGCTTTCACCCTTCCGCGCTCTATACTGCTCATCCAGACGGACGTATCACCTATGTTTGGAGGAAGCACGATGAGCGATAGTGCAACGAAACACGACGAGGATGTACCGGTCCTGATTGTTGGGGGAAGTGTGGTTGGCCTTTCAATGGCACTCTTTCTGGCATGGCATGGCATCCCTGCATTACTTGTTGAGCGACACACCACGACATCAATCCATGCGCGAGCGGGCGGCTTCAATGCGCGCACAATGGAGCTCTTTCGCCAGGTTGGCATCGAGTCTGCCATCTTTGCACAAGAAACGCCGCCAGAACACCTTGGCGAAATGGGTTTGCGCGTGGAAAGCTTGACGGGGAAGGTGCTCGACGCTACTGAGGCAACCGCGCACCAGCGGGCAAGCATCAGTAACCCATTCGCGAGTCCCACGCGGACAGCGATGATCGGGCAGGATAAACTGGAGCCGATAGTGCGTATGCGGGCGACTGCCGCAGGCAGCGCTATCCGCTTTGGCACGGAACTGGTGCATTTTGAACAACAGGTGGGAGGCATTAGCGCTCTGATCCGCGACCGAGCTACCGGGCAGGAGAGCCGTATCCATGCACACTACCTGGTGGCGGCAGACGGCAATAGAAGTGCTATCCGGCAACAGCTTGGTATTGGCTCCTATGGTTATGGCATACTTGGACAATGGGTTAGCATCCTGTTTCAAATGGATCTGAACGAGGTGCTTCAGGGACGAAAGGTGACGCTCTGTTTTGTCAATAACGCCACAGTTGATGGCATACTTGGACAATCTGGAGCATCGAGAGATCGCTGGGCACTGTTCGCCAATCTCAAACCCAGGCCCGACGAACGTCTCGACGCACCATCAGAAGCATATTGCCTTGACCTCGTACGGGCGGCGATTGGCATCGCCGACCAGCCCGTGAAGATTGTGAGCACGCTTTCCTGGGAACTTGCTTCACGCGTTGCAGAACGCTATCAACAGAACCGTGTCTTTCTGGTCGGGGATGCAGCGCATGTGATGACGACGATGGGAGCATTTGGGGCTAACACCGGTATTGCCGATGCCCACAATCTGGCCTGGAAGCTGGCACTCGTGCTCAAAAAACAGGCGCATGAGCATCTCCTGTCCACCTACGGTCAGGAGCGACAACCCGCTGCGGATCTCGCCGTGAGTGTTTCCACCGGGTTATATGCCTATCGTCTGCCGCACCATGAACAGAGAGAAGCCATCGCGCGGAGTGCTCAGGAGATGCTGATGCGTGTCCGCAAAAGCCCTGATGCGCCTCAACCAACTGCCTTCAGTGTGATCTCTGGCTATCGATATCGTTCCGCTGCCGTTTCTCATGAGAATGATGATGATGTGATTTTTGAAAATGAGCCGTCGGGACGCCCTGGAACGCGTGCTCCCCATGTCTGGTTACGCCACAATGGCGAGCAGATATCCATCCTTGATCTCTATGGACGCAATTTTGTCTTGCTGGCAGGGCCCAATGGACAGTGCTGGCTGGAGATGTTTGCAAAGGTGGCAAGCAGGTTGGGATTATCTATGGATTTGTACAGGATTGGGCATGATCAGCCGTATAGCGATGGCGAGGGCAGCTTTCTTGCAAGCTATGGGATAAGCGACTCAGGTGCTGTGTTAGTCAGACCTGATGGCTTTATCGCCTGGCGTGCTCAAAACGCCGCGACCCTACCAGTTGGGTCTGATGACATTTTTACTGGTCTATCACGGTTGCTCGGATACGTTCCCCACCACTAGAAGATATAATCCTTTTGCCATTGGGAGATCAGGCCAGTCACCTGAGAACTCCCCGTGCGAAAGCAACGGGAGCTCGAGTAGGCGACAGTACCTTATACAAAGAGAACGGGACCGTGATCACGGTCCCGTTCTCTTTGTATAAGGTATTCATGTCACCTACCATGCACATGAGCTGTTTTTGTTTTGTTTGAAGACGGTTTTGTGCTTTATTCTCGGTGCAAGGTCACCAAGCTCTTCTGTACTATCAGCACCTTGTGTTCTCCGTCAAACGTCATAGCCAATTCATATAGGGCAGGTGACCCAGACATAGCCGGGATCTCTTGGAGCAGTTCAACGCCGGGCACTATTTCGCCTGACGAAACAAAGGTGCAGTTGCCACAAATGTTACGGAAGGTCATGGATCGATGGAATACGAGCATGTATGTTTTCGGTTTCTGCTCCATCGCGTATCTCTCCTAAACACTCATAGGACAACTATTATTGTTGATCTTAGACAAGGTAGAAGACACGTTCTAGCATAATATCTCCCTGTAACGCAAATCGGTCGTATATACGCTCATGCGCTTGTCATTCTCCACAAGCGCACAATGTTTCTATTTTTGAAAAAATGCGTTACAATTATTAAGGCCAAATCGCGATTTGTATGTTGCCAGAATGACACTTATCTTTATTACAGACGTGATGTGTGCACCTGAAACGTAAGGATTCCTTACGTATTGGGTAAATAATAGGAGAAAATGATGCGTTTGTCAAGCTTTTCCTAATATTTCTATCTCATCTAGTGTTTTGTGATGTGAATAAGAGGAATATTCTATAAGCCATTTTACAATTAACGGCATGTAGATGCACATTAAATTTTATATTAGATAATAATAGGAGAATAATATTGAAAAAAGAGCGAGAGCAGCGTGTTCCAATTGAGGTGCAAAAGCTAGCTGAGGAAATGCTCCACATGTTTAAGATATCTAAAGAGAAGGGCATCACGACTGAGATGTTGGGACAGAAATGTCGTACAAATCGTCAGTGGGTGTCTAATCTCCGGTCTATTTTCAGGAACATTGATAATGGTATATTAGAGCCATTGCCAGGATGGCCTGCTATTGTTACGGTAGTAGTTGCCATGGTCCCAGACGATGAATTGGCGTATGGAACTCACTTGAAGTGGATACTAACTGAACTGAGCGCGATGTACGACGCGGCTGAAGAAGCTCATCCACATAAATATGGCACCATCACCGCCACACGTGAGGCCATCAAAAAATCGTCAAAGAAAGCATTGGATCCAGCCTCAAATGCGGTGCTGGTTAATGAGGTCCAGGCTTTAGACGCTAACGTGCGACGACGAGAGCTATCCAAGCAGGCGCAAGCAGCTGCGAGGCACGATGCACAGGAAAAAAAACGCTAGAAGCAACTCCTTGCTATAGGGCTCGATCAAAGAACTGATATCTGATGGGCCAGGAGCCAGCGGCGTAACCCGTGCCTCCTCAATACGATTTTTCTTGCATGAGAGGTTGTCAGTCTTCCTTTGTTCTGCTGTTTCTTTGTCTTCCCCTGTCCCTGGCGTTTCTTGGGCATCTTCGCTCCTATTGATCAATGTACGAGTGCTAGCACGTAGTCTTCAAAAACGACTACCCAATCAATACACACGGCACCTCATAGACGTGCTCCAACAGGATATGGCTTTTCTTCTCTGATCAATTGAAGCTTGGGAACCTGAAAAATGACGGTGCTCCGAGAATTTTTGCGAGCAATGCGTTTTCTTTCGTTTTACTCACTACCCTATCTTTTTATGTTTTATTAATTGTCAAAATGCATCATATTTGTTAAATTTGTATTGTACAGATAACAACATCAGGATAAGCATATAACTAAAGCCGAGCATTGATAAACACCTATGTTTCAAAGTAGTGATAAATACAGGGCGATTTGTCGTCGTAACATGCATGATTTTTATTTTAAGGGCTACAGGGGTCAAAGATGCCACTCGATGGATTGCATATACATAATTACCGCTTACTTCGACTGGTGGGAAACGGAGGCATGGGCGAGATCTATCTCGCGGATGACTTGCGCCTCGCGCGCCAGGTTGCGGTAAAGATCGTTTGCACCAATGAGGCGGAGGATGAGGGCGGCGAGGCAAGCAGTAAGACATTACGCATCTTTCAGCGCGAGGCGCGCATGATCTCGATGCTGGATCATCCCCATATTTTGCCCCTCTTCGATTATGGGGTGACCATGTTGAATGCTGCCCAACTCACGTATCTCGTGATGCCGTATCATGCCGCGGGCTCGCTTGACATCTGGCTGCGTAAGCTGCGCCGTGCGAAGCTACCTCCTCTGATGGTAGAACCAATCGTGCGCCAGGCGGCGGAAGCGCTTCAATACGCTCACGACCATCAGGTCGTTCACCAGGACGTAAAGTCATCGAACTTTCTAGTCAGTAATAGTTATTACCAGCCCGACGTGCCCCACCTCCTGCTCTCGGACTTTGGCCTGGCTCGCCTGCGCCTGGGCTCTTCCAATTCAAGCAAACACGCCCGCGGCACGCCAAATTACATGGCCCCCGAACAGTGGCGTGGAGAGGCTGTGCCCGCCAGCGACCAGTATTCCCTGGCAATCATGAGCTACAAGTTGCTAACTGGGCAATATCCCTTTCAGGGCGATGCCGTGAACATCCTCTACCAGCATATCCAGACCGCGCCACCCGATGCCAGTCAGCTTGATCCGCAGATTTCTCCTGAGTTGAGCGCTGTCATCCAGCGCGGCCTGGCGAAGAAGTCCGAGGAACGTTATCCCACCATAGTCGCCTTCGCGCAGGCCTTTCACCAGGCCCTCCACGGTACATCAGCCCCCGCTAAACCAGTGCCTGAGCACTCGACATCAGAGTGCAGTGCCGAATTGCCCAGCCAATGCTCCCTATCTGAGTTGAGCGCTGGCTCACGGAGCGTCTCATTCCATAGTGCGAGCAGTTCCCGCACTCTTTCGAGCGGCTATGGGACGCCATCATCACCCATCACAGGAGTAGATTGGCCAGACCCCTCACTCCGTACGAGCGAGCCTACTAATTCTGCGGAAGAACCGGCCGCACCCTTACCACAGATAGGCGAGTATCAACTGAAACAGGCATCTAGCGAGCTGAAACAAGCTAAGCCGACCTCTACATTCAATTCTATCGATGTAAAAGGAGACGAGCAAGAGCCCGCTCTATCCATGTGGAACACTGCCAGTCGCAATGACAGAGAGCGCAAGAAGAGGCGCGGGAGATTGCTCCTGGGTGTAGTTATGCTTCTTATCATTCTCGGGCTTCTAGGAACACTTACAATGAACACCGTCCTCAATAGCTATGCCTCAACGTTTATGCCTGGCTTCTCTCTGCGGGCTCAAACGCCCATTTCCCCTTTAGCAACTCAAACATCTGGCGCCTCTCCAATAACTCAAACGCCTGGCACGCCTCCAACGACTCAAACATCTGGCACGCCTCCAGCAACTCAAACGCCTGGAGCAACAGGCAGCCCGACCATTGGCAAGACGCCCGGAAGTACTCAGGCAAGTCCCACATCCCCCAGGGCCTCAGGAGCTCCTCCCCCAGCACCTACAGCCGGAGCCACTGGCACATCGACCAGACCAGCGCCTATCCCAACCGGGAGCGTGGCATCGACAGCAATCAATCCCTTCCAGGTGCAAGGAGTCGATATCACTTTCGATCCCCCTACCATCTCGGCCTCCTGTGGAGGTATCGCCACCATAACCTATATCGCGACAATCACAGTCAGTGCCAACAGCCCTGGCGGCGTGGTTATCGTCAAATACTCATCCGATAACGGAGCAAGCTATAACACAATGACACTCACCTTTGCCGCGGGTGAGACCAGCAAAAGCTTTAGCTTTAGTCGCCAGCTGACCATTTTGCTCAACCTGCTCAACCTCGTACAGCTCGACGTTGAGCATACCAGCATCGTCACCACGGCCAGTCCCAATGTCGTCACCAAAAGCGCAGCACCATCCGAGACGTGCCATCTTTGACATCCTGCATATTTGCAAAGAAGCGGCGATATGGTAGACTTTTCTGAAAACACCTTGCATTGAGAAAAGAGAAAACCATGAGCGAAACGAAGACCTTTCACACTTCTCTGGCGGTCATTGCCGATATCCATGGGAATCGTTGGGCCCTGGAAGCAGTCTTGCAGGATATCGATCGCCGAGGTATCCAACGGATCGTGAATCTGGGAGATCACCTGACTGGCCCACTCGATCCCGCGGGCACCGCCGACCTGCTCATCGCCCGTAAGATGGTGAACGTTTGCGGCAATGACGATCGCGAACTGTTTCTGCCGCAGGAAAAACGCTCGCTCTCTCAAAACTACACCTGCACCCAGCTCACCCCGGCTCATTTTGCCTGGCTGCGCTCCTTGCCGGACACCACCATTGTCGCCGATGAGCTCTTTGTCTGTCATGGCGACCTCTTCGATGCGTCGTATCTCCTTGAAGAGGTCACTCCTTCTGGGGTCTTCTTGAGAAGCACTTCAGCCATCGCGAAAAGCTGTGCTGAGATTGCCCAACCCGTTATTCTCAGTGGACATAGCCACATCCCGCGCACGGTTTCCCTCGCGCAAGGAAAACTCCTCATTAACCCTGGGAGCGTTGGAATGCCGGCCTACTCGATGGAGACCTATGGGATGGAATCCGGCAGCCCTCACGCTCGTTATGCACTTTTGTGTCAGAACCAGCACGGGTGGCAGGTGGAGCATATTCAGGTGCCGTACGCATGGGAGCAGGCAGCACAGGTCGCACGTGGCAATCAGCGCGCTGATTGGGCACAGTGGCTGACCACAGGCCGAGCGCAGTAATCCGCAGCGACCCTCCTCGTTCGCTTCACACGCCCATTCCTTCCAGTCTCGCCAGAGCAGCGGCTCTTCCCCGACGCTGAGGGGATGCAGCAGCACACTCACCTGGCGCAGTTTATGCGTTTCGCTGCGATTCCATTGGCACTGCTCGCGCAGGGGCAGGGACGGCAGCTGCGGATACCGGCTGCGTACACGATGCGCAGGCTGTCATCGGCTCCTCGGCGCTGTTCCTGGACACGAAGCTCCTGGTTTGCTGGACACTGGAGGGTCCCGTCTGATTGGAGGGTGAAATCGTGGCCCGCGAAGCGGCCGGCCTTCCATGCTGAACCCACTTCTGGAGGGGCATAGTCAGAGGCAGGAGCTGTATGTGGTGGAGGTGGTAGGAGAGCAGGAGCAAACTCGGTCGTGCGCAGTGGCTCCGGCTTGAGCTGATGGCCCAGCTCCAACCTCAGGTTCCACACCCATTGGGCCACGGCCTGCCAGCATTCTTGCCCCCAGGCCGAATGGCTGCACCACCTGTCGGGATCAATCTCTCGGTCTTCATCTGAGAGCGCGGGTTCAAAGGCACCGCGATGCAGGTACAACTCGACGACATCGCAGGCAGTGAAGGCGTGTTGTGGCAGGTTGGTGAAGAACAGTTCGTAGACCATGCCTGCACGCGTGACGCCAACCGGGCTCTTCTTTTTGCCTGCCGGATGCATTGCCACGACCACGCGGCAGGACACTTCATCAGATCCCATCGGGATCTGTGGGCAGTCGTAGAGACTGCGCGCCATCTGACTTTCGGGACGCTGCTGGAATTGATCAGGTGGCAGGTGCAGACGCGCCTGAATGAGCGGATGATCGAGCAGGTGATAGTCTTTGCCACGGGTGACAAACGTGAACCCAGCCACGTCGGAGAGCACGGCTCCGTTGTCATATTGTCCGTCGAGGCGCAGCAGCACGCGTTCTTGCGGAAGGTGGTGGGTCGTCAGATACTGACCAATGGCGGAGAGCCCCTTACGCAGTTCTTTCCGATACCGCCCGTTCCCACGATTGCCAAGGTTGCTTCTTTTTTCTCAAGAAAGCACATATTTTCTCTGCTTGCTACTGGTCATCGCTCGTTGCGCGGAACTGTCCCAAATTTGGCGAAAGCACATCAGTGACAAGGATTTTTGTCCTTCTTCTGTGCTCGAAGAAAAGGCCAGAGATGTCTAGTAAACTCATCAATTACCAAAACTGGGATAGGCCCGTTTCATTTCAAAATGTACAGCTAGTGTGTGGACGACCTGTGGAAAACTCTCCGCCTCTTTCCATGGATACGATCAGGCTCACCCACTGCCCCGCTTGCAAAGAGCATCTCAGTACGCTACGCTTGAGAGTGCCAAAATGTGAAGAACCTGAAAAACAGTCCAAGCTCATGGCATGGAGGGGCGGACCGCGATACCAAAAAGCTCCACTGTCCGCCTCTTTCCACTCCCCTAACCTGCGTTTACTCTAAAGTAAAGAAGGAGAAGCCAACATGATCTCTGCAGCATTTCCGTACCAAAAGCAGCGGCGGCGGATTCTCTGCAGCGAGATGGCGTACGTGGAGGTGGGAGAGGGCGACCCTATCGTGCTGCTGCACGGCAATCCCACCTCGTCGTACCTCTGGCGCAACGTGTTGCCGCACCTGCAGCCACGAGGCCGCTGCATCGCCCCCGACCTGATCGGCATGGGCGACTCCGACAAGCTGCCTAACAGCGGCCCCGGCTCGTATCGCTTCGTCGAGCACCGGCGCTACCTCGACGCTTTGCTCGAGGCCCTGGACGTGCGCGAGCGGGTCACCTTCGTCGTCCATGACTGGGGCTCGGCCCTCGGCTTCGACTGGGCCAACCGCCACCGCGAGGCTGTGAAGGGAATCGCGTTCATGGAGGCGATCGTGGCGCCGCAGGGCCGGGACCACTGGAACAAGATGGGAATGCGTCAAGCCTTGGAGGCGCTGCGTTCGGAGGCTGGCGAGGATATGATCCTGCGAGACAACTTCTTCATCGAGCAGATCCTGCCGAAGGCCGTCCTGCGCACCCTCTCCGACGAGGAGATGGCGGAATACCGAAGGCCGTTCGCCGAGCCTGGCGAGGGGCGACGGCCAACGCTGACGTGGCCCCGGGAAATCCCCATCGAGGGCGAGCCCGCCGATGTGCATGCGATCGCGACTGATTACGCGGACTGGCTGGAGGCGAGCAATGTGCCCAAGCTGTTCCTGAAGGCAGAGCCAGGTGCGATTCTCGCCAACGATACACTGGTCAACCTCGTCCGCGGGTGGCCCGCGCTCACCGAGAACAAGGTGTCGGGGATCCATTTCGTCCAGGAAGATTCGCCAGACGAAATCGGGCGGGCTATCGTCGGCTGGATAGGGGCGTTGGGCTGACGGGGGCCATGCAGGGCCATGATGGCGTGGCGTCGTCCAGCTGGCTCGGCGATCTCGGCATAGGGTGGATGGCGCGTGACTTCCGCTCTTGCTCCTGACGATGTCAGTGGCCAGCTCACGCAGGACGGGATACGAGCCCTGCACGCGTGGGGATTCTCCCTCAATGCCTATATTGCCTTCCTTATAATAATATGTAATCTCCTTATGGCAATCACGTATCTTGGGATAGGGGCCCTTATTGTGTGGCGAACGTGGGGCAGAAGTCGAGACTGGATGGCCCTGTGGGCACGCTTGAGCTCATGCTGAGGACGCTTCCTTCTTCATGGAGCGTGCCAATCAACCTCCTCACGTTTCTCAGCGATATCGGCATCCCGCTCTTTGGCTGCCTCTTTCCCACCGGGCGCTTTCTCCCGCGTTGGAGCGCATGGCTTGCGCTTGGATCAGTGATCACCTGGGGAATCTATACCTTCGTCCCCGCCGCATCCGAGCCTATAAATAGCCTGGCGCTAATCATCTTTGGGTGTATCCTCCTGTCTGTGGGAGGTCTGGTAGCGGTTCAGGTGTATCGCTACCGGCGCATATCCAACCAGGTGCAGCGGCAACAGGCCAAATGGGTCTTCTTTGGGATAGGAAGTTGTGGGAGCGGCTATATTGTGTGGACGGCACTCTCAGCCCTGCTCTTTCTTCAGGGAATGCTTGCGAATGTAGTGGTGCGGAGCCTGTTCAATGTCTCCCAACTCTTCTTTTTGCTCCTCATCCCGTTCTCCATTGGCTTTGCTATTTTGCGCTACAGGTTGTGGGATATTGACCTGATCATTAACCGCACCCTTGTCTACGGTCTACTGACGCTGAGCACTATCAGTCTGTATGCGCTCATCGTAGGAACGTTGGGGACACTGCTTCAAGCTCAGGGGAACTTCTTTATTACCCTGCTCGCTGCTGGCCTGATCGCGGTGCTCTTTCAACCCTTGCGTGCGTTCTTGCAACGTGGCGTGAATCGCCTGCTTTATGGTCAGCGTGACGAACCTTACCTGGTGATTGCGCGGCTTTCTCAGCGGCTGAAGGAGACGCTTGAGCCCGATGCAGTCCTCTCGACCATTGTCGAAACGGTGGCCCAGGCGCTCAAGCTCCCCTATGCGGCAATTTTGTGGAAACAGGAGGAGACGCTTGAGCTGGCAGCCAGCTATGGCCAGCCTATGGGAGAGCTCCTGACACTGCCGCTTACCTACCAGGAGCAGACCCTCGGCCAGTTCCAGCTCGCTCCGCGCTCTCCTGGTGAAGCCTTCACACCCGCGGATAGGCGCCTGCTTGATGAACTGGCGCGCCAGGCGGGTCTCGCCACGCACGCCGTCCGGCTGACAACCGATCTGCAAAAGGCACGCGAGCGCCTGGTGCTGGCACGGGAAGAGGAGCGCCGTCGCTTACGGCGCGATCTACATGACTGTGTTGGCCCAACGCTTGCCAGCCTATCCCAGCGTATTGATACGGCTGGTCACCTGGTCCCACGTGATCCTGATACCGCTATTGCGCTCCTGGATACCCTCAAGGCGCAGGTCAAAGACACCATTGCCAATATTCGCCGCGTCGTCTATGCGCTACGCCCACCTGTGCTGGATGAGCTGGGTCTGGTCTCAGCCATTAGCGAACACGTGATGCAACTCCAGGAGACGAATGGCCTGCACATCTCTCTAGAAGTGCCCACTCCTCTCTCGGATATGGCGGAACTTTCTGCTGCTGTGGAGGTTGCGGCCTATCGCATCGCCCTGGAGGCGCTCACCAACGTCGTGCGTCATGCACAAGCCCAACACTGCTTCCTACGACTGGTACTGGCAGAACGCTTCCTGTACCTTTCGGTCAGCGATGATGGGTGTGGCCTGTCCGAGGAGAGCCACGCTGGCGTCGGTATCACCTCGATGCGCGAACGGGTCGCGGAACTGGGAGGTGAGTTCATGTTGACAACAACACAGGGCCGGGGTACCTGTGTTCAGGTGCGGCTGCCCCTAAAATCATAGAACATCTCTTGAGGGGAAGGAAACAACCAGATGGAGCGAATTCGCCTGCTGATTGCCGATGATCATGCCTTTTACCGTGAGGGAGTGCGGGCCATGCTGCGCGATCTCCCGGACATGGAAGTGATTGGTGAGGCCGCGAACGGCAACGAGACCGAGACCCTGGCTGAGGCTCTCCAGCCGGACGTGATCCTCATAGATATCAAAATGCCCGAGATGAACGGTATAGAGGCGACACGTCGCATTCTGCATACCAGCCCACACATAAAGGTCCTGGTCGTCACAATGTTTGAAGACGACGACTCGGTCTTCGCTGCCATGCGCGCTGGCGCTCGTGGATACCTGCTCAAGGACGCGGACCAGGATGAGCTGGTGCGGGCAGTCAAAGCCGTCTCCCGGGGTGAGGCTATCTTCAGCCCCACCATCGCGCAGCGCATGATCCATTACTTCTCAGCTCTCCCACAGACTGCATCTGCCATCGCCTTTCCCGACCTCACAGAACGCGAGCGGGAGATCCTTCTCCTGATTGCGCAGGGCGAGAACAACGCAGTCATTGCCAAACACCTTACCCTCAGCCTCAAGACGGTGCAGAACCATGTCTCCAATATCTTCAGCAAACTTCAGGCGGCTGACTGTGCCCAGGCCATTGTGCGGGCCCGCGATGCTGGCCTCAAATAGGGAGGACAACATTTTGGCGTTCCACGGGAATGCCGAGAGGAAACCCGGACTTGTATTCAAGCCACACCTCATTTCGCCACGTTTTCGAAGCTGCAAGCAGGGGATTTCCCTTAGCGGAATTTTGAGGGTTTTTTATGTCGGGACCCCTCTTAGCGGGAAAAATGGGAGGAAAAAACGTTATGACCCCCAAAAGGTAATACAAGCGTTTTTCTATGTATATATTGGAGATCACAAAGGAGCGATTTCTATATATGGAATAATGCCGCATAATTGACAATATAGGCATGTCTCTATTATCATCGGCATAAAAGCATATGTTTACATGGCGATGAGAAAGGAGTTCAACTCGCTTCTCATCTTCGTTTATAATTTGTTTCGCTCTGTTCCACGTGTCAACGTTGTTCGGGTTGCACGAGATGCAGTCCTTGGGTCGCTTCATAGGCTACTTCCCGATGCGAATGAAAAAGCTCAATGATCGAGAGTATCAAGCTGATGAGAAGAAACGTGACCCCAAGCAGAAAATCCACGAGAGGTGCTGTCACCAGGGGAACGAAGGACGGGAGGAGTTCCGCCAGCGCGATCGCACCCATATCAGCCACAAAGGTAATCATCGCCATTTTCACCAGGAGCAATGCATTGCGAATGAAGGTATAGCGCCGCATGAGGCGAGGAATCTGCTCTTCAATTTCCATTTGTCGCACCTGGTTGATGTTCTGGGAACCGGCCGAGCCCTCTGTCTGGTTCTGCTCACGGGCGCGCAAAAGATCGAGCAGTTCCACATGCATCAACCGGAGACTTGCTCAATTTATCTCTTGCAAACGGTTTCTTCTTCCATCCTATACTGCAAAGAGAAAGACCTTGTTTCTCTCATCAGAGATCTGAAAAAGGACACCTCATGACCAAGACACAAGTGAAACCAGTCGAACCCACTCCTGCAACGCGTTATCTTCCCATTGAAGATTATGGAATGATCGGAGATCTCACGACGGTGGCGCTGGTAGGCAAAAACGGCTCCATCGATTGGTGCTGTCTCCCCGATTTTGATTCGGCGAGCGTCTTCGGTGCGCTGCTGGATGCTGAGAAGGGGGGGCGTTTCGCTTGGCTCCCGTCGAGCAGGCAGATGTCAACATCAAACAGATCTACTTTCCAGAGACCAATATTCTGATTACGCGCTTTCTCATGCACGATGGCGTTGGGGAAGTCACCGATTTCATGCCAATTAAACAGGAGGGCACTCAGCGTTACGAACACCATCTCGTGCGTGCGGTCCATATGGTGCGTGGCTCGCTCACGTTCCAGGTGACCTGCAGACCTGCCTTTAACTACGCACGTGACTCCCATACTCTCCGGCTTTCTGAGCATGGAGCAGTCTTCCGTAGCTCTCAGTTGACGCTGGCGCTCTCATCGTCGGTGCCTTTGAACGATGATGGACAGGGGGGAGCGCAGGCGACATTCACACTCTCGGAAGACCAGACCGCTTTCTTTTTTCTGGACAGTTCCCAGGACCAGGAGATGTGCCTGCATCCTGTCGGACAGGAGCTTTATAACGCACAATTCACAGAGACGCGCCGCTACTGGCGGCGCTGGCTAAGCCAGTGCCAGTATCAGGGGCGCTGGCGTGAACATGTCCAACGTTCCGCGCTGGCCCTCAAGCTGCTGACCTACGCGCCCACCGGGGCTATTGTGGCCGCACCGACAACCAGCCTGCCGGAAACAATCGGGGGGGAGCGCAACTGGGACTATCGCTTTACCTGGTTTCGTGATGCCTCCTTTACCCTGGATAGCTTGCTGGCGCTCGGTTTTCTGGAGGAGGCGGAAGCCTTTATCGGCTGGTTGAAAAGGTGCCTCAACTCCCTTGAGGAGGGTGGAGAACTCCAACCCATCTATACCATTCGTGGCGGTCATGAGATGCCGGAGGTCCTGCTGGATCACCTGGAGGGCTATCGGCAGAGTCGTCCGGTGCGTGTCGGCAATGGGGCCGCGTCCCAGCGTCAATTGGATATCTATGGTGAATTGATGGATGTCATTTACGTCTACTCACGCCATCGTGGCCTGACCTATGCGAGCTGGTTGCACCTTTGCCAGCAACTCGATTGGCTGGCGCAGCACTGGCAGGAGGCCGATGAGGGGATCTGGGAGGTTCGCGGTGGGGCGCAGCATTTCTTGCACTCCCGTCTGATGTGTTGGGTTGCCTTTGACCGCGCGCAGCGCATCGCTCGCGAGCGTGGTTTTCCGGCACCACTCGACGAGTGGCAGAAGATCAGCATGCAGATCTATCGTGAGATTATGGCGCAAGGATGGGACGAGCAAAGCCAAAGCTTTGTGCAATATTATGGCGGGAAGGCGGTAGATGCGAGCGCTCTGTTGCTCGCGCTGACTGGTTTCATTGAGGCACGTGACCCGCGCATGCTGGCAACTATTGAGCGTATTCAGCGGGAACTGACGCATATGCCTCATGTGTATCGCTATGATGTTGAAACGGCAGCAAGTGATGGCTTAGTGGGCCATGAAGGGACGTTTAATATCTGCAGTTTCTGGCTAGTGGAAGCTCTGGTCAGGGCAGGGCGGCTGGAAGAAGCACGACTCTCTTTGGAGCATATGCTGACCTATGCGAACCATGTGGGCCTATATGCCGAAGAGATAGCATCTACAGGCGAGGCCTTGGGGAATTTCCCACAGGCCTTTACTCATCTGGCCTTGATTCGCGCCTGTCTGCGTGTGGATGAAGCTATCAATAAGATGGCCCCACATCTCTACCTCAGTCTTTAAACCTCTCATTAAGTGCGTGCTCCCAGTGGCCCGCTGGGAGGATATCTGTCGGCGCTTGAGAAAGATGAAGGAGAAGAGATGAAAGCGATAGCTGTGTTTCCCGCTCGCAGAGAAGTAATGCTCATTGAACAGAAAGAACCGGTGATAACGCAACCGGACCAGGTCAAATTGCGTATGCTGGAGGTTGGAATCTGTGGCACCGATAAAGAGATCTGCTCATTTGCGTACGGAACCCCACCAGCGGGATCAGATTACCTGCTGATCGGGCATGAAGCGTTGGGGGAAGTGATAGAGGTTGGGGCTGCCGTGACGCAGTTGGCGCCTGGCGACCTGGTCGTGCCGACAGTGCGTCGCCCTTGCCCACATGAGCGCTGTCGCTCATGTCGCGCTGGGCACCAGGATTTCTGCGAGACGGAGGACTTTACTGAGCGTGGCATCAAAGGTACCCATGGCTATCTGGCGGAGTTCGTTGTGGATGAGGCTCAATATATGAATCGCGTGCCTCAACACCTGCGTGAGGTCGCCGTCCTGGTCGAGCCACTCACCATCGCCGAAAAAGCGGAGTATCAACTCTACAAACTGATGCAACGCCGCCCTCCCTGGATCGACCCGACTCTCTCCGAACGCGCCCAGGGGCGTGGGCACACCGCACTGGTTCTTGGTGCTGGTCCTGTGGGATTGTTGGGAGCAATGGCGCTGCGGGCCAGGGAGTTCGAGACGTTCATCTACTCACGGGGGCAGGTGCCCAATCCCCAGAGCGAGGTCGCACAAGCCATTGGCGCGACCTACTTTTCGAGTCAGGTATTGCCTACTTCGCAACTTACCACTCACACTGGCCCGATTGACCTGGTGTATGAGGCTGTGGGGCACTCCCCGCTGATGTTTGAAGTGCTCCGCGCTCTGGGTCCCAATGGCATCTATGTGCTCACGGGTATCCCTGGCTGGCCAACCCTGATAGAAGCGGATTTCGCGGCTCTGTTTCGCGACATGGTCTTAAAAAATCAGGTAGTGTTGGGAACGGTCAATGCGGGAGCGCACGATTTTGGGGCAGCCATCATGGATCTGGAGATCTTCTACCAGCGCTGGCCGGATGCCGTGCGCGCGCTGCTGGCGGAACGAACTCCGATTGAGCAGGCGGTTGAGCGCATTCTCGGATGGCCAGCGGGCATTAAGAGCGTAATTTCCTTTCAACGCTGAGAACGTGTGACCGCGCCACCTATTCAGGAGCAGAACTTCCGATAGGAACGGCATCGCGCATGATGCTCTCGATTTCTTGTAGCGTTTCTTGTGTGAGATACTTCTCGCTCGCCACAGCGGTTTGTTCGAGTTGTTCGGGATTGCGCGCTCCAACAATCGCCACATCGACGGCAGGCTGGGCCAGCGCCCAGGCGATAGCTAATTGGGCTATGGTCATCCCTTGGCGTTGTGCCACGCGCTTCAAGCTCTCGACAACCGCGACATTGCGCGCAAAACCCTCACCATGAAAGGACTCGTGCTGGCTGCGCCAGTCATCCGGTGCGAAGGTCGTCTGTGGCGTAAACGATCCGCCAAGCAGTCCATGGGCCAGCGCGCCATACACGAACACCCCGATGCCCGCGGCCTGGCAATAGGGGAGGATATCGGTCTCGATCTCGCGGCGGAAAAGACTGTAGGGTGGCTGCAAGGTGTCGACTTTCCTTACTCGTTCAAACGCCTGCATCTGTTCGACGTTGTAGTTCGAGACACCCACGTAGCGAATTATCCCTTCCCGCACCAATTCGTCGAGCGTGCTGGCCGTCTCCTCGATGGGAGTGTTGGGATCAGGCCAATGAACCTGGTACAGATCGATGAAGCTGACGCCAAGAGCGCGAAGACTCTCCTCTACGCCCTGACGCAAACACCGAGGACTGGAGTCTCGCACGACTCGATCTCCTTCCAGGCGGAGCCCACCTTTGGTAGCAAGCACGACTGTGTCACGCTTGCTTCTCAGCTCGGGTTGGAGGGCTTCACCAAGCAGGCGCTCAGCCAGTCCAAAACCATAGGCCTGGGCTGTATCAAAAAGGTTGATACCCAGTTCAAGTGCTTTGCGTACGGTTGCTTTCCCTGTATCCCACTGTTCCTGTTTGACCTGACCCCACTCTCCCCCGAACTGCCAGGTGCCATAGCTGATTCTGGAAACGTGGAGGGCCGTTCGACCCAACTGTGTATATTCCATCATCCATTCTCTTTCGTTTTTTCGCATTGAGTAGAGAAAACAACAGCACCCTCTGTCTTGAATCACAAGAGAAAAATCCTCACCCCCATCCATCTCAATGTTGCCATCAATATTCGGAAGAAGTACCTTGCTTCTCTTGCTCAGGGTGGTACACCTGTCCTGAGTGAGTCGCTGTCAGACGGCCTTTCGTCTCAAGCTTCGGCTTTAGGGACAAGCCCCTGCATGTATGCATGAGGTATCTGGCATGAACAAATATGCGGATTTACCATTACACCCACGAGGATGTTCGCAGGCCCAAGCATTTCGTGTGCCTTTAGGCATGGTGTATCTGACACCAAACAGTTGCACAGGGGTTGGGGTCAGGTTCAGGGCCGCTATCCTCAAATGTGCGTGCCTTACACAGGCTGCGCTCCGGGCGGTTGGAGGGGTGTCTGTCGCGGACGCGAAGCAAAGGCTCGAATAGCTGCAAGACCTCCGCCAATCACCGCAATAATACCCAGAACAATCGGCAGAAGAAGAACGCCAATGAGTGGGTTCAGCAGCAAAATGATGGCAAAGATGACATTCATGATGCCCAGGATAGCAAGACTGGAACTGCCACCTCTGAATGCATGAATGTTCTGTGTCATCCCCATAACAAACGCATCTATTGCCAGAAAGATCACCAGCAATTTTGGCACGAAGATTGCGCTCCATAAGGGATTCCGTAAGACGCTCAAACCTGCAACAACGCCTAAAATACCAGTGACAAGCTTCCACCCCCACAGCGTTCTATCAATGCAGAGGTTGGCAAAAGCAAGAACACCAGTTACCAACCAATAGGCTCCTAAGAATTGTACGAGCACAAGAAGCGTCGTTCCTGGCGAGATGAGAAACAACACTCCCACAACCATCGCTGCAATCCCTGCAATCATGACAAACCACCAGACACTAGTGCTTGATGCTGTTGTTTCCATTATGGATGGAAAACGTGGGCGCATGTTCACCTCCTCATTTGACGTTTCTCCCTCCAGTATAAGGTGGCGGAAAAAGCCCTGGAATAGAGCAAGCGAAGCACTGAAGCACGACGGGCAGAAATCCTCTCCTGTGGGACTCGTTTCTTTGGACCACAAACCAGCCTCCCCAAGGACCGGGTTCGTCGGCTTCTTGCTCATATCGCTGTTTATATTACAGGCATGGATATAAGCATGTAATGTCTGCTACGCTAGGGGAAGATCCTCAGGTCATGGAAGGGAACGGCGTAGTCCCATAGAATTTAAGTCCGACACAACACGAAGCCTTTCTCTCTGCTGTCCCGCAAGTGGTAGGTAGCGAACCCATGACGCGCGAACAACTCGCCATTGCGCTCGCGAAGCGGACGGGTATTGCTCACTTGCATGACGTCATCCTGTCCTCAAGCCGGGATACTCCCTTGAGACAATCGGCCCTCCGGGGGATCTCTGTTTCGGGCCAAAACAGGGGTAGAACGTCACGTTTGTTAATCCCAGCGCGTGGATGGGCGCATGGCCATCGATCGAGCCAGAGCAGGCACTCCAGGAACTCGTCCGCCGCTATCTGCGGGCGTACGGTCCGGCAGCAGTGGAAGACTTTGCTCGCTGGTGCTGGAATGGGGAAGGAAGAAGCCAGGCAAAACAGCTCTTTCAGTCAATGAAAGATGAATTTGAAGAGGTCGATGTAGAAGGTTAGCGGGCAGTAGCTCTGCGGGCAACCACGGATATGATGCAACGTCTTGAACCATCGGAGACAATCCACTTGCTCCCCTCTTCGATGCTTATACGATAGGCATGCCGCGTGCTCGTGAGCACCTGGGCCTGAGGTGCCGCATTCTCACCGTGAGAAGTCGTTCGTTCAACGTGTGATGACATGTTTGATCCTTTTTTACTCAAAGGGTTGAGGGAGCGAAGAATGGTTGAAGAACGGTTTCTGTGGTTCCTCAAACAAGGGGGCAGGGAAGCCATGCTTCATGACGTGCAACACGCGATCTGCCATGAGGTCTGGACCTGGCTCGTCCTGTTCATCCCACCAGCAGTGGAAGGCTCGGTCCATCAGGCCTTCAAGCAGTGCAGCGAGTAAGGAAATCTCCTCTTCAGAGAAAGGAGAAAGGTCGGCAGCCTGCTCAAGGAAACGCGTGAACGTCTCCATAAGTATTCCTGGCCCACTAGATCGTGCCGCTACTCCTTCTCCCGTCCTCTCAATACGGATAATATCGCGTTGCGCGTAAACCTGATGAAAAATGGCACGAACGACCACAGGCAGGGAAGGATTATCCTCGTGTGCTATCTCCTCCCCCACCTGCCGGCGTATGGCTTCGAGTCCTTCTGCCAGAACGGTATTGAAGATCGCCTCTTTATCGCGGAAGTGCAGGTAAAAGGTCCCGACGCCAACCGCAGCAGCTTCGGTAATTTCGGTGATAGTGGCGTCATGATATCCACGGGCTGCAAACACCTTACGGGCTGCAACAAGCAGGCTGTCGCGGGTGCGTGCACGCCTTCTCGCCCCTCTGGGCTGCTTTACTTGCTGATGGCTCTCGCTTTTCTGATTCATAGGCACTCCATTTCTGAAAATGAATTCATTTTCAGAAATGGATGGTGCCACACCAACTGATACCCGTCAAGAGGTGGTAATTGACCCAAAGAGTGGTTCTGCCCACGAGTTGAGTAACGAGCTAAGCTCAAGAAAGGGATCGAAAAAGTGTATCAGCGATGGAATGCCTTCTCTCTGACAAAAGGCGAGGGAGAAGAAGGCTGACCAACGCCTTCTTTCAGGAAAGAAACGTGAGTACTTCATGCAAGAAGGAGAGAGCAGAGCCAGACCAGAATTCCGCTTGAGGGCGGCGAGCCGTCTGTTCTTCTGCCGGGAGACGGAGCAACACAGCTTGCATCCCGACCTGCATAGCCCCAGTCAATTCTCTACTCGCGCCATCGCCCACATAGAGGCACGCTTCTGCAGGCGTGTTGAGTTGCTCGCAAGCCAACTGATAGATTCGGGCATCAGGTTTTTTCATCCCAACGTCACAGAAAAAAAAGCCACCTCAAAGAAAGGAGCGAGTTCAGGAGTGTTGCGACCTCGATAGATGGATGACTTATTCCGCTTTCAACTATACTATGAAAACAGGACAATTTCCTTCCCATTTTTCTCTTCTTGGCAAGAAAGGCATACCATCTCTTTGCGCATCGCGTGGGCATAGCGAATGGACTCGGGCGGACTGGGGTATTCAATGTAAGCGGCTTTCATGTCACACTCCGTTCTTACTGGCATCAATTGCATCATGCGCAAGAAGCGCATGCACGCCACGAACCCCATTGACCACTTGGGTGATTCGCAAATCCATCACCAGACTGGCCAGAGCGAGTGCTTCTTTCGGTTGCAGCTGATAGAACTCACCCATTAACTGCACCATTTCTCGGGTTGCTATGGCCCAGGCCTCATTCAAATCCTCGTGAAACCCAAAGGTGAGCCAGCCTGCCGGGGTGAACGCGCGAGGCAGAGACAATTGCATATGCGTATGGAGATGGAACTCAAGCTCGACCAGCTCCATCGGACAGGCCAATGCTGGTCCCGCCACCTCTCCATCTCCTTGAACGGCATGCCCGTCACCAAGAGAAAACAGTCCTCCTTCCACAGCAATCGGCAGGTACAACCGGCTTTGTTCCACGAGTTCTTTGCAGTCCAGGTTCCCTCCGCAGAATCGTGGCGGAAAGGTGGTTTGCACGCCCGGCTCATTGGCGGGCATTCCCATGACGCCCATGAACGGGCGCATGCGAAGCGTCTGACCAAGCCGGTTATGAGCCAAGCCTTGGTTTGGGTCCAGGGACCACATCGTCGCTTGATCTCCAGTGGGTACCGTGATCACCGCCGGTGGGCCACTTGGGGCCTTTGCGAAGCCCAGCCTTTCATCCATCTGGCTGGGCAATCCAGGCCCGGCCGACCAGCCCCAAGTGCTCGTGCAGATTCGGTTGATCCGCACTTCCAAGGTCATACCCGGCTCAGCGCCACGCACGGCGAGAGGGCCAGTGAGGGCGTGGCCAAAATCTCTTTGGCGATCCCGGGGCGCGAAGTCCTGGGGAATGCCCAAAGTCTTCGCCTGTTGAAGCGCCCCCCAGCCAGCATCCAGTGTTTCATAGCGGACGGTATCGCCCGTGTCAATGGTCAGAACAGCGGAAAGGTCACGAGAAAAAAAGCCATGAAGATTCTTCGGCTCAGCCTTGAGAGAATGCACTGCCATTTTTAGCCTCTCAACACTTCCCTTGTAACAGGGAGGGACTATACAGACACACCACATCAACACCTGCATAGTACCGATCCAGTCGAGTGCTTGCCCCGATAGGACCTGACACTTCTGCCTTTCTCCGCCTCATGATGCGTCACGCGAAACATTACTCTGTGTAGCACGTTCACACTTACAGGAAGTTTGACAGACATCTCTGCCCGTGCTTGTAGAGAGTGGAGTAAAATCTATCAATCTGTAGATTTGCTAGGCTCAGAGGTAGAATAAGTAAAGAGGTTTCCTCGTACCAGGCGAAGGGTCAGCTGGACTGCTCTTCTGTCTCCTGCCACATCGGTTGCTTGGGAACCGGGTAAAAATGGGAGCGTGGGGATGTTGTGCCGCTTCCTTCTTCGGCACCAACGGCCATATCTATCGGTGGCAGATCGAACAACGGGAGTTGAATGATCCCTTCAACACGGCGTCTCCAATCGGCAGGTGCCTGATCGTCTTTTTTCCAGTAGGCCTATCGGTGTATTTTTGCGGAGCCGTTCTCCGACCCGCTGTTCAGCGCGCTCAGTTCCAACTCCATTCTGACCCCCAATCATGCGACAGGTCTGATGACCTGGAAGGAGTTTCTGGAGAGGAGTTGCTAGAGGCAGGAGAGTCGTGCCGGATGGTGGCAAGCCGGTTGCTCTTGGCACCGATCAGGATGAGGCATCGCTGAAAGGTGAGAACGACGGGGGTGATCTGCCCGAATGGCGCGACGGGGAGATGGCCTCAGAATGGGACAGCGTTTGTAGGAAGACCATTATCATTCTATAATTTTGCCAGGTAAAGCACTTCGGAGCCACATGCAGGTACGTATCCATTCAGAAGCTCCCCTTTAGCTCAAGACTTCTCGGCGTCTGCGGCATTTCGTTGGGTCATGTGTCGGTTCTGCTGGAGAGATCAGCCTGGAAATGCTCTGGAAGAATGGGGAAGAACAAGGAGACATGTGAGCGATGAAAGTCATTTGTCTGTATGGTCATTCTGACCACATGGCGTTCGAAAATGCGCCACAATCTCGGCCAGGAATGGGAGAAGTCCTGATTCGTGTCCATGTGGTAAGTGTGATGTGGCAGGAACCTACCTGGTCGGAAACCTGGAAAACACTGAATAAAGGATAGGAGGAATATGAGCGATGATTCTTGTTACAGGTGCGACAAGTGCCGTTGGAAAGGCCGTTATCAAAGAGCTTCTGGCAAGGAAGGTTCCAGTACGTGCCTTCGTGCGTAAAACAGCTGATGCCGCGAAACTACAGGCTCAGGGAGTGGAAGCTTTTTTAGGTGATATGACGAAGCAAGCAAGCGTTGTGCAGGCGCTCCAAGGAATCGAGAGTGTTTATCTCATTACTCCGGTCGCAGAGCATCTCTTAGAAACCGAGGTGCTATGGGCACAGGAAGGGAAAAAAGCCGGTATACGTCACCTCGTCAAACAATCTGAAATAGGGGCGGACCCTCAATCGTTGAGCCCATTACTGCACTATCATGGGAAAGCTGAGGACGCAATTCGTGCCTCAGGGGTACCATACACTATTCTACGTACACTTTTTCTGATGCAAAACTTTGAGCTAATGTATGCCCGGCCAATTATCACTCAGGGGATGATGTATGCTCCGCTGGCGGATGCACGTATGAGCTACGTTGATGCACGTGATATCGGCGCTGTTGCGGCACATCTGCTCGGCGAGGAGAAATACCAGTACAAGGAATATGATGTGACCGGTCCAGAGGCGATCACGTGCACACAACTGGCGGAGATATTTTCTTCGTTATTGCATACCCCGGTTCGCTATGCAACCATCTCTGACGAGGAGGCAGAAAAAGCACTCCTGGGGCTTTACTCCCCCTGGACGGCGCACGCGGTCGTTACTCTGCTACAGTTTTATCGTCAGGGCGGTGGGGACCTTGTTACTCGGGTTATTGAAGATGTGACAGCCCGCAAACCTTGTACGGTAGTCACCTACCTGACTGAACACCTACAGACCTTCCAGACAGTCTGAGTATAGTGCCCGAAACACAGTAGGCCACCAAACCCCATAGCTAAGGCTCTGTCTTTTCTACACATTTCACAATGGCAAATGGGAGGCGGCATCAGCCATATCGCACAGATCACCCGTCCCCAGACATTGGCCAAGGCACGCACAGCGACTGTGTGACTTTTTCCTTCTTTGCGCTTACGTTGATAGTACTCCAATGCCCAAGGTTTGGAGCGTGTGGATTGCCAAGCAAACTGCTGCGGAGCATTGCGCAATGGTTTGATGCAGGCATAGCGGCGATGTGCTTTGGAATAAGTGCCACTCTGATGGCCGACATCATCGATCACCACGGTGTAGTGCTTTTCGTCAGCCAAGTCGATGCCAGCGTACCACATGGGCAGGTTCCTCCTCGAGCAACAAACATTCCTGTCGCCTTTCGGATCCGACAGTTCCTATGAGCAAGCATACCCTTGCTCAAGCCCTCTCGACAGAAGTGCTTGAAAGTAGTTTAACGTAGAAGGGGGTTCCGCGTCTTCTCACATTTCTCAATGCTGTTTCGAGATATCAGAGCAGGGAGGCATCTTCCTTCCAGGGATAGGACCACATGAAAGGGATAGCTACTGCATGATGTTGAATGGAAAACAGATCAGGCATCTCACGCTTCCACTCTGGAAGGCGCTCATCAAGCATATTGCTGTGCAGAAACGTGCGGAGCAGCAGCTCAAAGAAAGCCGGGAGAACTTGCGTGTGCTGGCTGAAACGGTGCCACAGTTGGTGTGGACGACCTCGCCAGATGGCTGGGTTGAGTACTGGAATCAACGGTGGTATGACTATAGTAGTTCCTCCCCCGCACAAGCATTGGGTCATAGATGGAGCCAGTTTTTACACCCTGACGATTCTCAGCGCACCCTGAAGATCTGGCATCATGCGTGCGCCTCGGGTGAACCCTATGAGATCGAATATCGCCTCAAGGATGGACAAACGGGCGAGTATCGCTGGTTCTTAACTCGCGGGATACCGGTACGTGATGAAGGAGGCCAAATCGTCAAGTGGTTTGGCACCGCCACCGATATTGAGAATCAGAAACGAACGGAGGAAGCCTTACGCCAGAGTCAGGAGCGTATCCGCGTCCTGATCGAATCCAATATTATCGGGATTACTTCTGTCGAGATGGAAGGAGAAGTGCTCGCTGACGCCAATGAGGCGTTTCTTCGCATGACCGGTTATACCCGAGAAGAGGTGCAGAGCAGAACGTTGAACCGGGTGAAGATCACTTCCCCAGAACAAGCGCCGCTCTTCGAGCGCTCGATCCAGGAGCTCACCGCACGCGGACAGCACGCGCCCTTTGAGACCGAACTGGTATGTCAAGATGGCAGTCGTCTGCCCGTGTTGGTGGGAGGCGTTATCTTCCAGGAGCAGCCGCGCCAGATGGTCGTCTTTCTGCTGGATAATTCGGCGCGCAAGGAACTAGAACAACGCAAGGATGACTTTATCAGCATGGCCAGCCATGAACTGAGAAACCCGCTCACCGCCTTGAAGATGCAGATCCAACTGGTGCGCAAACAACTCGAAAAGCACTCCCAGCCCGAGGCGGCCACCGCGCTTGCCCGGGTGGAGGGTCCCGTCAAGCAACTGGAACGCCTGATCGCAGTGTTACTGGATGTCTCCAGGATGCAGGCAGGGAGCCTCGAGTATCGGCGGGAGCGGGTGGACCTCGACGAGGTGTTGCGGGAGGTCACCGCCACCATCCACCACCTCCATCCCAGCCATACCATCCTGGTCCGCAGGAGCGTGCAGACCAGCCTGATCGGGGATCGAGACCGGCTGGGACAGGTCTTCACCAACCTGCTCAGCAATGCCATCAAGTATTCGCCCGATGCCCAGACCGTTGAGATGGATCTCTCCGCCTCCGACGATGCGGTCACGATCCGCGTCCGCGATCATGGCCTGGGCATCCCGCGAGAACTGCGCGACAAAATTTTTGAGCGGTCCTATCGGGTCACTGATCCCAAGCGGAAAGCAATTCCGGGCCTGGGCATGGGGCTCTATATTGTGGCCGAAATCGTCAAACATCAAGGGGGAACCATCACGGTGGACAGCGCCGTTGGGAAAGGCTCGACCTTTACGGTGACCCTTCCTCTCAATGAGGGATGCCTGAGCAGTTGACGCGCGTGGCGTGCGCGTCAACTGAGATGATGATGGCGGAAGCTGTTTCGGCACGACTGCCGCCGCCATCACAAACCAGATTCTTGCGGACCCACTCGGCGTTGAATGCCCTGCCTGAATCCGGCGGCTTTGCTGCGCATCATGGCGCCTTTCTTTTGCATTCTACCTGGCTTAGGTCATGACTTTTGACGCGTCGATCAAGCGCTCGCGCAGATCGGCCAAGACATCCGCCGAAGTGCGATCGCCGGTTATCTACACTGTGGGATGAGCCTTGGGACCGGAGAATTCACAAGCCCTGTCCAGAAGGGTAGTATCAGAACTGAGCACACGGAAGTTTATCAGAGATAATCCAAACGCTGAGATATCGTTGCCTCTCGCTAGAAGCGTACGTGTATTGATAACTGTAAGGCCAGAAGACGATCGAGGAAAGCCTGTCGCTATTCTGAGGGTGAGGCTGGTTTTCTCATGGTCTTGTGAGGATGAAGGTCGTTTCGTCATTCATCAAAGACCCAGCAGACACGGGCAGCGGCGTCAACGTTTCCGAAACCATGCATGGGAGAATACCGTTGCTTGATTCCCCGATGATCTTGCTCCAAGCGATTGTTGAGGTATGTGTTCGTCCGATGCTGCACGTGTTTGCCCAAGGTTTCACACCCCGCTCGTGGATAGGAGGTATGGCCATGCGTTATCACTCGTTCCGGCGTATGGCCAACAACGGCGAGAGCCTGCTTGAAAAACCGCTGAGCGGTCCCCATGTTCCGTTTCTCACTTAGGTGCGAATCCACTAGGTTGCCATCAGCATCAATGGCACGAGAGAGAGAACACCATTTCCCTTTGACCCTTATGGAGGTTTCATCCACATACCACGACGGCCCTGCCAATCCACGTTGTTTCGTCCGCAATTGTTTGGTAATGAGTGGAGCAAACGGTCTTTCCCACTCTCGAACAGCCTCATACGTGAACTCCCAACCGCGCTCAAGAAACATATCGGCGAGATCTCGCAAGCTTAGCTTCGACCGAAGCCGCCAGAAGACAACCAGCAGAATAACGTCAGTGGGGTATTCCAGGAAATTGAAGGGTGTTCCTGTGCGCTCGCTCGTTGAAGAGGTGCTTGCAAGCTGAGCAACGAAATAGGCGAGAGCAGAGCGTTGTTTTCTGGGTTTGTTCTTTCGTGGTGGCTGAGGCGCAATGTGGAGAGTTCATGAAGCACTCCTTTTCCGATGAGTCGTTGCCCTCAGCATCCATTGCAAACGATCTTCAAGACAAGCCTTGCTCTGAATTCTGACGGAACCATCTATCTGTTCCTTTATTGTATGCCAAAATCCAGAGGTAAGGGGGCGTGGGTGGAAAACGGCGAGCTTGCGAGCCGAAATAGGTCATATGACCCACACACATTTCGTTAATTTTGTTTTAGAATATATAGATATGAATATTTGCTGCGAGGAATGGAAATACTTCTGATCCGAAGACCCTGAGCGCGCTTGTCCCGAATGGGGGAAGCGCTAGGCACGCAAGTGACATTGGGTTTCGGAATAAGATCATAGGATTATATGCATGAAAACGGATGTTCTTTACTGTCTTCAATGCGGAGCCGCGAATGATGTAGACCAGGCTGCCTGCTTTGCCTGTGATCAACCTCTGACTGATAGTGTGGAGAATGAGCAGCCCTTCTTAATTCAGGGGCGCTATCGCCTGCTTTCTCAACTTGGAACCGGCGGCTTTGGTGCTGTGTATAAAGTTGCGGACACTCATTCTAATGACGCAATTCTAGCCCTGAAACAAATTAATCTGCGAGGCCTCTCTTCTCAGCAGGTCATTGAGGCAACGGATGCCTTTAACCGTGAAGTCGCGCTCCTCTCTACTCTCAAGCATTCCAATCTTCCTCGCGTCTACCACCATTTCACCGATCCTGAGCACTGGTATCTCACCATGGATTTTATCGATGGCGAGACGCTGGAAGCCTACCTCGAACGCAAGTCTGCAACGCGCTCACCTACTTCCACTGAGCCTCTTCTGCCGCTGCCTGAGCTTCTCGATATCGCGCTTCAGCTATGTACAGTTCTTCACTATCTGCATACGCGTCAGCCAGCTATTATTTTTCGCGACCTCAAGCCTGCTAATATTATGTTGACGACGCGGCGCAAGCTCTATCTCATCGATTTCGGCATCGCGCGGCATTTTAAGCCCGGGCAGACCAGGGATACCATTCCCTTTGGCTCGCCAGGCTATGCCGCTCCTGAGCAGTACGGGAAGGCGCAGACCTCGCCTGCCTCAGATATTTATAGCCTGGGGGCGCTCCTGTACTATTTGCTCTCCGGCATCGACCCCGCCGACAATCCCTTTAACTTCTCTCCCTTGCGGCTTATCGCCCTACCTGGTGCGACCCAGCTTGAAGACCTGGTCATGTCTATGATCTCGCTTCGCACTGAGCGGCGTCCCGCATCGATCATACTTGTCGAAGGCATATTGTGTGAGATCGCCAATCTTCAACCTCCAATGCAATCGCCCAGACAGCCTATCTTTACTCCTCCTATAGCTCCTCCGCCGGGTTCGTTTCCAATGCCCGGCATGGGACAGGTGCAGATACAGGCGCCTCAATCACAGTTGCAGCCGAAACCGGCTAAGCGTCTTACACGCCGTTCTATCCTTGGCGTTGCCGTCGCTGGTACGGCGGTCGTTGTTCTGGGGGCAAACCTTTCCAAGGGATTACTTCCTCACAGGCCGCAGCCACAAAGTGTTATGCCTCCTATGCTACAACCTGCATCTAAAGATACCCAGGTGCGCTTCGCGAACTTTTCCTCTAGTGGGAAAAATGCGGCTATAGTATACAACGATAGCTTTGACGTTCTCGCGATTAACAAAGCCTCCAGTACCATAAATAACTCTTATTCATTGCAGCATGCGTCGCCCTACGACTTCTCTTTTTCTCCTGATGGGACACATATGCTTATCTCGGACATGGCCGGTTATCTTAGCGCCTGGAATGTTTCAACGAATACACCACTCTTCTCTTACCCAGTCTTTAATGCAAAAGGCGATCCCCTTACATTCCTTCTAGCCTGGTCTCCCGACAATCGCTATTTTGTCGGCGCTCGTAGTAGTAGCCTGGAGGGTTTTCAAAATGAGGTAGTCCTTTATGAGGCATCCGATCCTGGTAAAGTTGTGCGTTCCTATTCAGGTGTTCAAAGTCATATAACTTCGCTGACCTGGTCTCCCAATGGAGCATATATTGCTGCTATTGGTGGGGATCAATTGTATGTCTGGGATGTACAGAAGGCCAGCGATCCCCTGATGAGCACATCAGGGTCTGTATCGGCATCGGGCTATCTTAAAGCCTGGTCGCCTGATAGCACCAGACTTGCTTGCTACGATTCCGGGGGAAACATACAGATCTGGTCGCTGCAAGGTGGCAAGCTACAGATTCAGAGTTCCATGCAGACATATGAAAATATTGAGGACGTGGCCTGGTCTCCAGATGGAAAGCATCTGGTCTCTGCTTCCCCTTCCAGGCTTACCCTTTGGGACGTAGAGAGGGGTGCAAGCCTTAGTGTGAGAGCTATGAGCCAGTTTATCGTCGCTGTCTCCTGGCCCAAAGATGCTCAGGGAATTGTCATCCTGGACTCAGCAGGTGTAGCATCTCCTATCGATATCATTGGGGGAAGTAGCTTTGGCTGATAGAGTCTTGCCTATGAGCAGCAGAGCAGGAAACTCTTTTAGAAAGAGGGGCTCGACCTGGCTACGAGTGGCGAGGTCGAGCTATAAGGAATGGGAAAGGCATTCGGGATGCTTCCCTGAGGCTAATAGCGAGGTTGGGCCGAACTCTCCAGGCGCTCGCGCATCTGGTCGAAGGTTGTGCCGTCGATCTCGCCACGAGCATAACGCCGGCACAAGATCTCCATTGCGTTTGGTTCCCCAGGCATCTCAAAGTGTCTCTGCCTGGCTCGCCAGCCAAACCAGCGAGAGGCCCCCCAGCAGAAGAACGCTATAATGCTTACCCAGATTAACGGAAACACAGGCCAGAAGCCAGAACCCCAGTGCATATACAATCTCCTTTATTTCTTTCTCAATTTACCAATCCTTATGTGGAAACCAACGCTGCAGCCATGACTATAGCTCTCGCGCTCAGTTTCCCCAAAGGCAGTAATTTATAGTTCCTGTAGATAGAGAAAGTATAGCCTTGGAAGATGACTGGGATGTGAATTCTGGCGCCCTCTTTTGTCATTGATTTGTCATAAAAACCTTGCCTCTTTGCTTTAGAAGTAATCATGCTTCTTTCTGATGAGATTCAGCACGAGAATGGACGTAATATATAACAGATGGACTAGTGTTTATTAATAAATAGGGTCTCTCTGAGCATATGGAGTATATTCATGAGGAAGAGCAAATATTTTTAAAGGATGAAAAATGGATATTGAAACAAATAAAGGCCTTGTAAGACGCTACCTGGAGATGTGGAATACTGGAAATATGGAGCTGGCAGACGAAGTGCTTGCGCCTACATGGATAGATCATGCACATCCAGAGGTAACTGGTCCTGATAGCGTCAAGCAATCGTTGTCTCAGGTGCGAGCCGCCTTCCCTGATTTTCGGATTACCATCAAGAGCATTGTGAGCGAGGGTGACATGGTGGCGATTCGTACCACTATCCAGAGAACCCATCAAGGCAATGAGATTACCTCAGGTGTGATGTGGTTTGTGCGCATTGCCGATGACAAGATGGCGGAGATGTGGACCGGCTCCGAGACCTCAAGTTAAGCACTTTATGCGGTATAATGCCTGTAAGCCTGGCACGAGGAGATGGACAGGCTTAATGATTTATGTATGGATACATATTTGCGAGCAGTAACTAAGGAGTGTGCAATGATGCAAACACGAGCGGCTGTCTTGTATGAGGCGGGGAAGCCTATCGTTATTGAGGAGATTACGCTGGATGCGCCACGCCAGGGCGAGATCCTGGTGCGTATGGAGGCAGCGGGCGTCTGCCATAGCGATCTACATGTGCGCGATGGCAGTCTGCCTGAGCCGATGCCGATTGTATTGGGACATGAGGGCGCGGGCGTCATCGCCGAGGTTGGGCCTGGTGTAACGGGCTTCGAGGTTGGGGATCGCGTGGTTCTGACCTGGGTGCCTTCCTGTGGGCAGTGCTATTTCTGCCAGCGTGGTCAGACGCATCTCTGTACGACTGCTGGTGCCATGGGGATGCAGGGGACACTACGCGATGGCACCAGTCGTATGCACCTTGGCGATAAGAACTTGCACCACTTCCTCGCGGTCTCGTGCTTTAGCGAGTACGTAGTGGTGCCTCAGGAGGGGGCGGCAAAGATTCCCGCCGACGTGCCTACGGAGGTCGCGGCGGTCCTGGGTTGCGCCGTGCTGACCGGCGTAGGGGCTGTTGAGCGCACAGCTGGCGTGCGTCCAGGTGAGAGCGTGGCCGTGATCGGTTGTGGAGGCGTGGGCCTGAACGTAATCCAGGCGGCCAACCTCTCGGGCGCCTATCCCATCATCGCCATCGACATCAATCCCGAGAAGTTGAAGTTGGCGCAGAGTTTTGGGGCTTCACACACTATTAACTCGCGTGAGCAGGAGGCCCTGCGCGAGGTCCGGCGCATCACACAGCTTGGTGTGGACTGGGCCTTCGAGGTTCTGGGAAATCCACGCACAATAGAGCAGGCCTGGAGTCTGATTCGAGCCGGTGGCACAGCAGTCGTGGTCGGCCTCGCGCCGCGAACGTCAACGATCACACTACCCGCCTTTGAATTTATCATTGAGAAGAGCATTCGCGGCTGCTTCTATGGTTCATCACGCTTCCAGGCCGACGTCCCCGCGCTGCTCAAACGCATTCAGGCTGGCCGTATGCGCGTGGAAGGCATGGTTAGTCACACAGTTCCCCTTGATGAGCTGGAGACGGCCTTTGAGCGTATGCGCCGTGGCGATGGCGCCCGCACCATTATTCGCTTCCCCAGCGCGTAATCTATGCATTATTCAGAGCGCTACTGACGTACGCGCCTACGCCAGGGTACTACATCTGGCCCAGAGGCGTAGGCGCGTACGTCAGTAGCGCTCTAATCATCCTCGATCTCAAAGCGTCCATTTTTTTTTGCCAGGCGGATGCGGTAGATTGCGCTGACGAATGAGGTGGCTTGTGAATCGACCTTACGCATCTGGTGAACCGATTGGCCACTGGCTATGAGGGTCATTTCACGTTGCATCAGCAGGTTAGCAGCCTGTGCCGCCTCTTCTCCCTCAAGCTCTTCAAAGGTGCCCCAGGCCATGACGCTACGCCAGTTGGCAAGGTTCTGCACATGGTCTATTTCAAAGCAGACTTCGGGATGGGCTCTCAGCACCTGAAGCTTCACTCCTTCGAGCGAACAACCATAAATATACTCGCCGTCATAGACATAATTGATGGGGTAGACATAGGTCTTGCCCTCCGCATGACAGCCAAGGCGCCCAATCATCTCCGTGTATAGCATTTCCTCGATTTGCGTGTTACTGAGCTTGCCAAGCATACCTTCGCTCCCCTCTCTCAAGAGAACGCTTACTTTACTTTTAGTGTTGCGCTTCACCACAAACAGAGGAGTAACAATTGGGTATTGAAGGCGATATCTGTATTATTTAATATCTTGTCTGGACCACTGTGACCTGGGCGTAACGGCGCTTCAAGGCTCCGTTCAGGAGTACGGCATTCAAGATGACTGCGCCGATAACGAGCGGGATATCGCAGAAGAGGCCAATCCCTAAAGTGAATACGGCGAGGCCGATCAACACAGGCCAGTAAACGACGAAGCTACAGACGAGCAGGACGATGCCGGTAGTGGTTTCGCCCGCCATGAGCCATCCGACCCCATAGATGCCAAGAAAGAAATTGAGCAGGACCTCTACGATGACGGGTGTATTACTCGTTTGTGCATTATTGACGACGGTAACGTTCGTCATTTGCTGGTAGGTTGGAGGATATTGAGGCTGGCCGTAGGCGTAGCTCTGCTGCTGACCCATGTAGCCTGCTTGCGCTGAATTGTAGCCCGGTGCGGCATAGCTTTGCTGCGGCGCGGCATAACCCTGCTGCGGATATGAATATCCTGTTGCAGGAGGAGCATTATTGGGTTGTTGTGGTGCATAATCGGGGGCCTGGGGATATGAGTTTGGCATGGGGAAGGAAGCACCGCAGTTGGGGCAGATTGCTGCATTATAGGGGGCAACTACGCCACAGCTTGTACAATTCATTAGAGATTCCCTCTTTCATTATCAGAAGTTATTAAGAATAATTGAGCTTATTAAAGTGGCCTGCGAATTGTAGCATATAAACGCATCTATTGCAATAAAATTGGGATTGCTTAGCGTACCGTGATAATCGCGTTGCAGATGTCTGCAAGCGTGAGGAGTCCGCAGGTCAGGCCAGAGTTGCCCTGAACAATCGCGAGTTGTACAAGGTCGATCTGAGGGAGATTCCAGCAGTCTCAGAGCATTGATCACATGCATTTTCTGCATTGATTGAATGAGGGAGAGCAGGGAGAAGGGTTGATTGGGTTGTGCCTGGTACATCCAGTGGTAGAAGCCCTGGAGATGGAGCACCCCTATGACTGTGTCCAGTGTTTCTTCATAAATGACTATGCGTGTATAGTTGAAGTTTTGCAGCCGAGTAAGTAGTTATCTCGCTTTAGCAAAAAAAGAGAAAGGCCACAAATTTGTGGCCTTTCGCAATTGACATATTAAATACTAACATATTTGTGGCTAAAAGTCAAGGTCATTTTTGCCAATTTGGTAATAGCTGGCTTGCGCAAAAGCCAGCTATTGCTCATCTCCTGAAGCTTATAGTTAATAGTCTATGTTAGGGAGGGTAAGGAACTCAGCTCCATACGTATCCGCATCAGAAGTTGTCCCAACTTGTTCTGTCCGCTGCCATCGCTGCCACACCCCCAATAATAATCGCTGGGAGCGTTCTCGATCAATTCTTCTGCCCCAGTCGCGAGGAGAAGTTTGCGCAGCTGGGTGTGTAACTCGAACTTGCGACGAACCGCTTTAAGCATAATTTCGTCCTTCACCTGCTCCCAATCGGGACGCAGGGGATGTTGGCGACTGCGCCCCAGGTCGGCGGCCTGCTTGGGCGTGAAGGCGATACGAATTTTATTAGCGTAGGGCGTACCTGCGAACTTCTGAGCCTGGAAGTAGTGCTCTACGGTTGGCCACCAGGCCCCATCCAGGTCGATGCCGTGCCGAGAGAAATTGGAGAAGCAGCCATGTGGTTCTTCGTGAGCCGTGTAAAAATAAATAGGCATAAATGTAGGACCTCCTGTCCCTGAATCTGCTGCCAGGATAGCAGCCTTTGCCAGGAATAAGATAATTGCCATTTGCGGCTTGAGAATACTCTCTATAAATATAAATCGCATAGAGCGCCAAAACGTAGCACTGTTTTTTGAAATTGCTCACACTTGCTCGATTAAACGCTCCCAATACTCAGGTGTAACGCTCACCTGTATATCACAATGGAAAACTGAAAGCCTTCAGAAAGGAATTATGGCAAGCGTTATGCAGCATTCTGGCAGGGGAAGAGATGAAGAATCAGGGCGAGAAGAGCATATGCCCGACCCATCTTTTGCTGGGCTTGATGAACGAAGGTGAGGGGATTGGCGCGGGTCTGCTCCGCTCGTTAGGCATCAGTCTCTTGCAGGCGCGCACCGTGCTCACATTACCTACCGCTCAGCAGACCTGCTCCTTCTGTGGGCGTAGCGGTTCCCAGATTGCTCATCTCTTCCCATCTGAGATCGGTATCGCTGAAGGCAGTTCGCCCAATACTTTTATCTGCGATCAATGCGTACAGCGTTTCCACGCCATGCTTGGGACAGCCTAGAAGGGTCATCATCAGGGAAGGCTATTTATAGAACGCGGTCTCCATAGGCGGCAGTGTGTTTATACATTGTTTATGCCGGTGGGGGCCGCGTTTATGCGTTGTTTATGCCTTCCTGGCTATACTTACCAGCACAGGCATAGAGTATAGCTTATCGTCAACGAAGGCAGGCGCGCCTGTACCCTGTGTACACAACCACAACCCATTAGCTCAAAAGCAATTGTGCTCATATAAAAGAACGACTTGAACTGGTAGCACAAGGTGGTGCCAGCAGACCATTCAAGAAAGGGGTTGGGTAAAATTACTCTCTCTATGACAAACACATCAACTACTCTGCAATCTGAGTCGGGCCTGGGGACGCCTGCCATTGAATTGCGCAATGTGACCAAGCGCTTTCAGACGCCAAATGGCCAGGCATATACCGCTTTACGCGACCTCTCCCTCAATGTAAAGCCCGGCGAGTTCTGTGCCGTTGTTGGTCCCACTGGTTGCGGTAAATCGACGACCCTGGGTCTGATCTCTGGCCTGGAGAAGCCAAGCATTGGCGAGGTCGAGGTGATGGGCAATCCCGTCCAGGGCATTGACCCTCGTATCGGCTATGTCTTTCAGTCGGACGCGGTCTTCCCATGGAAAAACGTGTTGCGCAATGTCGCGACCGGCCCTCTCTTCCGTGGTGTTCCCAAGGCCGAGGCCTTTGAACGTGCGCGCGACTGGATCGCCCGCGTCGGCCTCTCTGGTTTTGAGGATCGCTATCCCCATCAGCTTTCAGGCGGTATGCGTAAACGCGTAGCTCTGGCCCAGACCCTTATTAACGAGCCACAGATTATTCTAATGGACGAGCCATTTAGCGCTCTGGACGTGCAGACGCGCATCCTGATGGAGGATGAGCTACTGAACCTGTGGTCCGCCACCTCGGCCTCCGTTGTCTTCGTCACTCACGATTTGGAAGAGGCCATCTCCCTGGCCGACAAGGTCTGTGTGCTGACCGCTGGCCCCGCAACGGTCAAAGGTATCTACACCATAGACCTGCCGCGCCCGCGCAACCTGACGGAGATCCGTTTTGATCCGCATTTTGTCCATCTGTATCAAGAAATCTGGGAAGCTCTTCGCAACGAGGTGGTCATTAGCTATGAAAGAAATAAGCAGAAAGCCTGAGATGGCAGTAAATGAGGCTGAGGCCAGCATAGTGACAAAAGCACGCCAGGCCAGAATTCGTCAGCGCATCATCGTTAACACCCTGCGCATTGGCTTGTTGATTGTGCTCGTCGGTGGCTGGGAGCTGCTCTCGCGCCTGAATATTATCGATCCCTTCTTCTGGGGACAGCCCTCGGGTATCTGGGCACAGCTTGTCACCTGGGTAACTCAGGGGACCGCGCAGGGACCATTGTGGGTCCAGATTGGTGCCACGCTTGAGGAGACCTTCATCGGCTTTGTGATTGGCGTTGTCCTGGGCGTTATCTCCGGTGTTGTCCTGGGGCGCAACCACTTCCTGGCCGATATTCTCAGCCCATATATTAAGGCTGCCAACGCCATTCCGCGCGTTGTGCTTGGCTCAATCTTCGCCATCGGCTTGGGCCTGGGCATCCAATCCAAGATTGCTCTTGCCGTCGTGCTCGTCTTCTTTATTGTCTTCTTCAATGCCTTCCAGGGCGTTCGTGAGGTAGATCGTAACCTGATCGCCAACGCTCGTCTGCTTGGTGCGAGCAGCCGGAAGGTCTCGACCGAGGTCATTATTCCTTCGGCGCTGACCTGGATTATTGCCAGCTTACATACCAGTTTCAGCTTCGCTTTGGTGGGTGCCGTAGTTGGTGAGTTTATCGGCTCGACCGAGGGCCTGGGCCTGATGATCCAGTCCTCGCAGGCGAACTTTAACGCCAACGGTGTCTTCGCGGCAATGGCGATTCTCGCAGCCGTAGCCCTGATCATGGAGTTCCTGGTGACCGCGCTAGAGAATCGCTTGATTACCTGGCGGCCAAACACGGTGAAGGATGTCACCATCTAAGATCTTATTCCGAAACCCAACGTCACTGGCGTGACTAGCGCTTCGCGCTCAGGGTTTTCGGAGAAGAAGTAAGCCGTGATGTATGAGGTGCATACGTTAAGATGCGCAAAGGAGCGCTATCTTTGCACGTATATTTATCAAAGATGAAAGAGGAGAAACCCTATGAAAACATGGAAGCGCAGCGTCTGGGCCAGCTTAATGCTGAGTATGACCCTGGCTCTCGTTCTCAGCGCCTGTGGCGGTGATAGCGGTAGCACCAGCGGCGGGGGTAAGACGCATATCTCAATCATGGTTGGTGGCTTGAGTAAGCAGATTTATTTGCCAAACATGCTTGCCAAGCGCCTGGGGTATTTTGATCAAGCTGGTCTGGATGTGACCCTGATCGACGAGGCGTCCGGTCAGTCTTCCGAGAACCAGGTGCTCGCGGGCCAGGTAGACGCTGGTTCGGGCTCGTATGATCATACCATTGATCTCCAGGCCGCTGGCAAGGGCATGGAGAGCGTAGTACAGCTCGATGTTGCCCCTGGCGAGGCCGAAGTTGTCTCCGCCAAAGAGGCAGGTCAGATCAAGACCATCGCCGATCTCAAAGGCAAGAACCTGGGTGTGACTGAGCTGGGTTCGGGCACACAGAATCTGACGATTGCGCTGCTGGCCAAGGCTGGTATCTCGCAGGACCAGGTACATTTCATTCCTGTGGGCGCTGGCGATACCTTTATCGCGGCGATGCAGCAGGGGCGTATCGATGCTGGTATGACCACCGAGCCGACCATCTCGCGCCTGACTACCAAGGGCATTGGTAATGTCCTGGTGGACCTGCGTACGCCTGAGTCGACCTCGGCTGCCCTGGGTGGCCCTTACCCCTTCATCTGTGTCTTCATGAAGAACGAGTATGTCAACAGCCATAAGGATACTGTCCAGAAGCTGGTCAACGCGTATGTGAAGACCATGAAGTGGATTCATACCCATAGCGCGGAAGAGATTGCTGCGCAGATGCCTGCCGATTACTATGCTGGCGACAAGGATCTCTACATCACGGCCCTGAAGAATCAGTACGCGATTTACAGTCCTGACGGCAAAATGCCCCAGGGTGGTCCCGAGTCGGTGCTCAGCGTAGAGAATCAGACCAAGCCTGACGTTAAAAGCAAGACGATTGATTTGAACAAGACCTACACCAACGAGTTCACCGACAAAGCCAACAGCTAAACGTCATTTCCCCTGTAGATGCATCAATATACGTAAACCTTATCCTCCAACGAGCAGGGAGCCAACCGCGTGGTTGGCTCCCTGCTCGTAAATTTTTTTGGATTATACTCCACTGGATGTACGGCTCTTGAATGAAGAAGACAAACCAGCCAAACTGTACCTGACAGCCATCCAAGGTGATTGGTCCTTGACACTTTTTGTCAGGGATTGCTGCTATACTGAGCGCAGGCTTCGCGTCTGGCAGCAAAGGAGAACATCTCTGAAATTTGATCGCTTACTTGCTCTTGTTTTTCTGTTACAACGTTACCCACACCTCACAGCCAGGGAATTGGCAGCGCGACTACAGGTCTCAGAACGGACGCTGTACCGCGATATCAATGATCTCAGTCTTGCTGGTGTTCCTATCTATGGAGAAGGAGGACCGGGAGGAGGTTATACCCTTCTGCCAGATTATCATCTCCACATAGCCGGACTGAACGAGGAGGAGTTAAGCACGCTTTTTTCTCTGAAGGCCAAAGACCGTTGAGCGATCTTGATTTGCATACGACACGAGAGGTTGCCCTTGCGAAAGTCTTGAGCACGCTTTCTGAGCGAGACAAAAGGCGTGCCGTGGAGATACAGGAACGCTTGCATGTAGACCCAACAGGATGGAACTTTCCGGTTGACCAGGTGCCTCATTTACGAGCTGTTCAGGATGCCGTTTGGCAGAATCGCCGCCTCTCTCTGGTCTATCGGCAGGAAAGCGGGAACATCATGACGCCCCTGGTCGATCCCTTGGGACTCGTCGTGAAAGCTGGCATCTGGTACCTTGTTGGAGCCACGCGCGAAACCATCCGTCCATTTAGAATTGCCCGTATCCAGCAGGTGGAAGTCTTGCAGGAGACATTTAGCCGTCCAGAAGCGTTTCATCTTGCTCAGTACTGGGCAGAATGGTGTGCTCGTTTTTTGCCATCTTACCCGGTCACACTGCGCATTTCGCGAGATGCGGTTCCTCGCCTTCTCCAGCTTTTTGGGGAAGCTCTCAGCGACCGCCTTTTGCAATCAGAACCAGATGCCTCTGGATGGAGAACGGTTTCCCTGGTCTTTGAAACGATGGAGACTGCTCGCACGGCTTTACTGGGTCTGGGTCCCATGGCTGAAGTAGTGGAACCGAGAGAACTGCGGGCGAGCGTTATAGAATGGGCATCTGGCCTACTGGCCTGCTACAGCAACAAGGCGCAGAACCGGGTTGATCTCAATTGATTTTGTAAAGAGTGAAAGGATATATATAATGGTTGCAGAATCCGTCTCCTATTGGCAACGTACTTCTTCGCGTTTCTCTCTCCCCACTGATCTGCCGCCAGTGGCAGACGTCGCCATTGTTGGTGGAGGGCTCTTAGGTGCCGCAACCTGTTATTGGTTAGCACGAGCAGGTGTTCATGCTGTCCTGCTCGAACGCACAGCACTTGCGGATGGAGCGACAGGGCGCAATGGTGGGTTTGTTCGAGCAGGCACCGCCGGGTCTTATCCTGAAGCTATTGCTCGCCTTGGACAGCAAACCGCTCGTGCTGTGATGGACATCACGTATGAGAATCGTGTCTTGCTTCGCCAGGTGCTACAGGAGGAAGAGATCGCGTGTGACTACCGGGAGCCGGGTGCGCTCCAGTTGGCTCTAACTGAAGCCCAGAGTGAGGAACAACGCCAGGAAGTGGACCTATTACGAGCAGAAGGATTTTCCGCAGAATGGCTTGAGCGAGCACAGGTGGAAGCGATGATCAACACACCACTTGCTCCCGAGATTCTTAGTGGGCGTTTTCTGCCAGAACAGGGCCTCCTCCACTCTGCGCGGCTCGTGCAGGGCCTGGTCCAGGCAGCGTTGCGCCATGGCGCAAAAGCCTATCAGGCAGAAGTTCATAAGATCGAACAGGATGGAGCACATATCCGCCTGCGAACTTCGCAGGGGAGCCTGGTTGCACAAAGGGTTATTGTTGCAATCAATGCCTGGACGAGTACCTTATTGCCAGAACTGGCGAATGTTATTGTCCCTGTTCTGGAGCAGATGCAAGCCTATGAGGCACTTGATCCCATTTTTTCGATGGCACTCACTGTCCACATGAACACGGGAGAATATATGCAGCAAACTCCTTCTGGCAATATTCTGATTGGAGGGTGCGGATCTGTTGCCCCAAACGCAGGGGTTGGTATTTGGGAAAGAGTGCCAACAATCCCGGTACAAAAGGCGATTGAGCAGGTGTTGCCACGGATCTTCCCATTGCTTGCCCCTCAACTGCGCGTGGTACAGCGTTGGGCAGGAATCATAGGATGTACGCAGGATATGCATCCGATTGTTGATGCCGCGCTAACCTTTCCACAGGTCTTCTTCGTTGGTGGTTTTACTGGTCATGGGATGCCGTTCGGTCTCCGCTTCGGGCAACTCTTAGCCACAGCGGCAATGGATGGGTTCCTTCCCTCTGCGTTTCAGCCATTTCGGCTGGATCGTCCTTCGCTGGGCAGGTGAGTCATGCTCGCATGGTCCCTACAAATTATTGGTGCTCGCATGGTTGTAGGGGCCATGCGAGCATGGATTTCTTGAGGGGCAGAAATGCTTGCTGGCGGTCACCGCGCTCTTTATTTGCTGGTAGGAGTGACGAAGCGATAGCCGACGCCAGGCTCGGTGAGGAGGTAGCGCGGATTGGCTGAGTCAGTCTCCAGCTTGTGGCGTAAGCGATTGATGTATACGCGTAAATACTCGGCCTCATCGCCATATTCTGGCCCCAGATACTCTGGAGGAGCATGCGATGCGTAAGTACTTTGCCTGCGTTGGTGACCAGTTGCTTCAGCAGCGCGAACTCGGTTGGCGAGAGGCGAACCTCTTCACCCCGCAAGCGTACGATATGTCCCGCCAGGTCGACCTCGAGTTCGTCAAAGTGTTTGGCGCTGTTGGCGGCTGGCAGTGATCCTGTCTCTTCCCAATTTGTGCGGCGCAAGGCAGCACGCACGCGGGCTAGAAGCTCCTCCACTCCAAAGGGCTTGGTCAGGTAGTCGTCCGCTCCCAGGTCGAGCGTTGCTACTTTGTCGCGCTCTGAATCCAGCGCAGTGAGAATAATGATAGGTACGGTAGAGCTTTGGCGCACGCGCTGGCAAACCTCCAGTCCATCCATACGTGGCATCATGACGTCCAGAATAAGCAGGTGGGGGGCTTCCTGCTGCCAGAGGGCCATGGCTTCGAGACCATTGCTGGCTTCCAGGACCTCAAAGCCACGTGCGCGCAGATTGCGGCTCACAAAGTCTCGTAGCGCCTCCTCATCCTCGGCAAGCAGAATACGTTTTAGGGTTGCTGGCATAGGTTTTCCCCTTTGTTTAGATACCTTGAAATTGTAGATCGCGTGCTACTTATGTGGGCCTTCTCTCGCCGGAAGGGTGAATGAGATCGTTGTTCCCTGTTTAGCGCTTTCGGCCCAGATAGATGTTCCATGAGCTTCGATAAAGGCTTTGCAGATAGCCAGGCCGAGCCCGGTACCTCCTGAATGGCGTTGCCGACCATGTTGGGCGCGGTAGAAACGTTCAAATACATGCGGTAACTCGGTCGGAGCGATGCCAGGGCCGTTGTCTGTGACTGCGACAATGACCGCGTTTTCCTGTAGCTTTGCTGAGATATGTATCTCGCTCTCGCCATAGGCCAGGGCATTCATGACAAGGTTGCGCAGCACAACCTCTATGCGCCCACTATCGATATCTACGAGAGGCAGGTCGTCAGGGATACGCGTGGTTACCGTCACACCCGGATGCTCGGTCTCCGCGATGGTGTGCGTGACTATTTCCTGTAGCCTTGCCGGGGCGCGATTGAGTAGTAGGAGTCCTGCCTCCTGACGGGAGAGGTCCAGCAGGTTGCTGACAAGTTGTGCCATGTAGTCGGCCTTGGTGCTGATGGTTTGCAGGAAGTGGCGCTGGTCTTCAATGGGCCAGGTAACGTCTTCCTGCAGGAGGGTAGAGGCGTAGCCTTTGATGGCTGCCAGAGGCGTGCGCAATTCATGCCCTACCGCGCCCAGAAGGGTTGTCTTAAACTCATCTATCTCACGCTCGCGAGTTACATCACGTAACAGCAGGCCCCGTCCGATAGTTTGCCCCGCCTCGTCACCCACATCAAAGAAACGCAGGTGGATGACCTGGCGTTGTGTGTGTCGCTCAAGCTCAATGAGGAGTTCAGGCTTTTCGGCGGAAGTGGCCTGGAGCATCTTTCGCGCACACTCCTCTGGCTCCATAGCTGATCGGGAAAGCGCCTCGTAGAGAACCTGTATAGGATGACGTTCAAGTTCTGTAATGGGCAGGCCGGTGATAGAGCTGGCGCCCGGGTTGGCGTAGAGTACGGTTCCATTGATACCTGTCAGCACCAGGCCATCGCTCATGCTCTCCATAATTGCCTCTAGCTTCTGTTTCTCCTCCGAAGCCTGCTGATAGAGTTGTGCGTTCTCACGCGCTACCTCTCGTAGCCGTTCGTCACTGCGCTCATAGAGAACGGCGTGCTCCCAGGCCAGGGTGGCGTAGTTGGCGAATGTTAGAAGGAGATCGATCTCATTCTGGTTAAAAGGCTGGGGTTGAGTGCGATGAACTAGCAGGACTACACCACCTGCATGGCGGCTGATAATGGGGACCGCCAGCACTGAGCGGAAGCCCTCGTCATATGAGAGCGAAGGTGCTGGCCCTGCGCTGAGCAACTTTTGCACAGGTCGGTTAGAGTGGAGGGCCAGGACGGCTGAGGAGCTTACATTTTCGGGTGCCAGGGAGAGGATATCGTTATAGCGCCGGTTATGCCCATCGCTTACCAGTACATGTAAGACTCCTTGCTCGTCTGGCAGCAGTACCGCAGCGGCCTGTACATCTACCAGGCGGCGAACCTCGCGAATAATTTTCCCTACCACCGCCTGTGGTTCTAAGGAGCCCACGACGACGCTTGAGGTCTCAAGCAGTGTCTGGAGTTCGCCCAGCTTGGCCAGGCCATCGCGCTCCAGGCGGATGAGTGAGCGTGCCAGGTAGCCAACTTCGTCCGCGCGCCTGGCGAGTTGGGTGGCATGGGATGGGATAGATTGTTCGGAGGAGGGTAGAGCCTGGTGTTGTAGCGCCAGGGTATGTAGAGGACGAATAACGCGCCCATGTAACAGGAGCCAGAAGAGCAGACCGCCGATAGTGAAGATGAGCGCGATTGTAAGAAGCCAGAGATGCAGTTGAGTCACGACGTGGAGAGCTTCAGAGGCTGGACGCTGGACGACCACCGCCCAGTCAATATCAGAAACTGGGACTGAGCTAAAGAGCCAGTTCTGCCCATCAAGCCCTGTTCCAAGTTGGGAGTTCCCTTGATGCTGTAGGGCCAGGTCCGCGCCTGGCAGTTCATCAAGGACGGTTTGCAGGAGACGCGAGTGATCGGGAGTCGCTACCAGCTCGCCGCGGGCGTCGATAATGCTAATCTGGAGTTGATGTCGCTGGAGCTGTTGCGCTTTAACGACAGCTTGCAAAGGCTCGCTCAACTCGAAGAGTGAGAGGCTGGCGGCAATAATACCTACAAGCGTGCCATGGTTATCGTGTATGGGAGCAGCAATGATGACGCCTGCGTTAAAGGTTGTTTCGATGGCGATGCCTACCTCTATGACAGGATTGGCTGTATTACGTACGCGTGGAACTACATCTGGTGGCGAAAATTCGACCGCCATATTGGATTTCAATTGTGGATAGGAAGTTTGAATGAGGCCGAGTGGATCAAGCCAGTATACATGGTCTACATCGTTACGCGCAGCCTGGTAAGTCTGAAAGAGTTGCATAATAGCCTGGGATGTTCTGGCCTGCATAGCCAGGTGCCCAAGCGTGCTCAGTGAAACTTCAGAATCGCGTAAATGAAGATTTGTCTCAAGCGCAATCTCTTGAGCCAGGGCCTGATCAGAAGCCTGAACGGCTTCGCGCTGTTGTTGCTCAATAACAGTGTTTATTCCTGCTCCCCCGACGAGCACCACAATGACAAAAAGTAAGTAGACACTTACTAATTGGTAGAGCAGCGAATGACGTAAAATTGGAGGCATACCTGGCACTCCTCACCGAGTTTTTGTCTGAAAACCTCGCATAGTAGCGAGTTGTCAGTATACAACACGCCTCTACTTTGAGACATTTAAATATATTATAGCCTACAAATGGGAAAAGCTAACAAGCAATGCATAGAAATAGTAGCAAATATGTCTGTTTACTTATATCACTACTAGATAATAGAGCATCTTTTTGTTTCTTATTGTAAACAATATAATGAGAAAATGCGATAGGATATTCTATTAAAGTATATGGGTTTTATTTTTTGTGTTTTTATGTGAGAGATTATGCAAACCTATGGCGTATATATACTAGACTGTGTTGCTAGAGTATCCCTTTTTTAGGGATATGAAAAAGGTAGGGACAAGAACACTTGGTTTTTTCCGCCTTTCTTGGTCTAACATAGAAGCAGATGCATTTGTAAACAACGAAATAGAGAGAGGTGCCAGATTTTTCCTGGTATATGGCTGACGTAAGGTCGTAAAAGCTAATTTAAGCGATGAGATGCAGCAATCTTTGCTATTTCAACATAAAGTAGTCATTGCATACTGTCTCAAGGAGAATGTACTCAATGCGATCTGGCAAAAAACGTGTGACACTCTTTTTGCCATTGCTCCTGACCCTGCTCGCCGTGCTTGTCGCGGCATGTGGTGGCAATTCAGGAGGCAGTGGCTCAACTGGTAGCAAGCTATCCGATGACAAGCAGGTCTATGTGAATGCTTCACAGACGGCAGGTCTATCAGATCTCGCGACGCTTGATCCCGCGCTCTCGACCGACGCGCCCTCGATTAGCGCTATTGATATGATGTTTACAGGCCTGGTCCAGCTCGACGATAATCTGAAGGTGTATGGAGAACTGGCTCAGTCCTGGACTACCTCCAAGGATGGCCGGACCTGGACCTTCAAACTGCGTCCTGGTATTAAATTTAGTGATGGCAACCCCATCACCGCTGATGACGTGATCTTCAGCATTGATCGCGCCCTCAAGCCTGAGTTGAAGTCGACAGTGTCCCCGTCCTACCTGGGCCTGGTGAAAGACTCGGATAAGCGCTTTGCGGGCAAGGTTCCTACGCTGATCAATGATAGCCTCTTCGCCCCCGATCCCTCGACGGTCAAGATCATCACCAACCAGAATGCGCAGTATTTCCTTGATGCGCTCACCTACTCGACCTCGTATGTCGTAGAGAAGAGCTTTGTCCAGAAATATGGCGACACCGCTTTCTTGAAGCACCTGAGCGAGGGTGGTTGCTCTGGCCCCTTCAAACTGGACCAGTACAACTCTGGCAAATATGCCAGCTTTGTACCCAACTCCAACTACTGGGGTAGCAAACCACAGCTGAAGAAAGTTGTCCTCCCGTTCTACAAAGATCCACAGACGGCCTACAAAGCCTTCCAGACCAACCAACTGGATCTGGCCAACGTACCACCCACTAACCTGGATCAGGCGCGTGCTCTGCCTAACAACCAGTATCGCCAGGTTCCTCAGCTGACCATCGACTACTTTGCGATGAATTACCTGGCCAAGCCCTTTAACAATATTAAGATCCGTCAGGCCTTTGCTCTCGCCGTTGATAAGAGCGCCATCGAAAAGAGCATCTACAAGGGTGCGCGCCTGGCGACCAACCACATTGTGCCTCAGGGCATGCCTGGCTACAACCCCGACCTGAAGGGCCCGGCAGGCGTGACCAGCGTCAAGGGCGACAAGACCCTGGCTAAGCAGCTCTTCCAGGAGGGTATGCAGGAGGCGGGCTACACCACCTCTAACTTCCCCGCTGTCACGCTGACGCTTGCCACCAGTGGCTCATCCGCTGGTAAGAACCTTGCCGAGTTCGTGCAGCAGCAGTGGAAAGATGCCCTGGGTATCACGGTCACCATCAACGATGAGGACTTCAACAAACGCCTGGATGATGTCTCCAATACCGTAGGCAATGGCAAACTGCAGATGTGGTTCGCGGCCTGGGGTGCGGACTATCCCGATCCCGAGGACTGGACGACCCTGCTCTTTGGTGCTGGTTCACCTAGTAACTCACCCAACTATGGTATGGGGACTTCCAAGACCGTCGCGATTCAGAAGCAGATGCAGGACCTGATGCTGAAAGCTGACGTTAACCAGAATGCCACTCAGCGTATTGCTCAGTATAATCAGATTGAGCAGCAGATGGTGGATGATGTCGCCTGGATGCCTGTCGATCAGCGTACCCTGAGCTATGTCCTCAAGCCCTGTGTCCAGGGTGTCGTGGACAACGCGCAGGACCTGATTCCTCCTGGTGACTGGGCCAACATCTACAAGACCAACGATTCCTCCTGCGCTAACACGAGCTCTTATTAATCTCGTGTAGCGAAGAGGGTGTGTGACAACTAGTCACGTGCGCTCGACAAAAGAGAAGAGGAGAGGATGCAAATTGCATCCTCTCCTCTTCTCTTTATTGTGAAATAGTGCTCTGTAAAATGAGCTTGTGATGTAGATTTATACGAGTTTTCTGGACGAGAACGTCGCTCGCATTTAAAGTATTTAAGCATGAAATTGCTAAAAAATGGAAGCGCAGACCTGATAACACAGTAATAATTGTTAATAAGACGGTTTGATTACATAGGTACTTGATATTATATTACCTTTATATTTTATATTATAGATAACTTGATGGAAGACAAGGCTGGGTAAGTTATTAAAGAGAATGAAATTTGATTCTTGGGGATTTGTGCGAGAGATTATACAAACTCGTGGCGTATATATAATACGCTGTGTTAGCGTAGTATCCATTTCTAAGGATATGGAAAGGTGAGGGCAAGAAAGACAGATTTTCTTGTCTTTGTTTGTTTTTGCATACGACAGCGGTATTTACATGTTTGTAGTAGAGAAGGGGTCCAGTGGTGAGCTGGTTTATAGCCGAGAAAAGATGGTTTAAACGGCGATAATACCCTTCACTATCTCAACAAATCATGGTCCTTGTATGCGTTTCTAAGGAGAATGTACTTAATGCAGTCTGGCAAAAAACGTAGGATACTTTTTTTGCCATTACTCCTGACCCTGCTTGCCGTGCTCGTTGCAGCATGCGGCGGCAATTCAGGAGGTAATGGTAGCTCATCTGGTAGCAAGCTATCTGATGACAAGCAGGTGTATGTCATCCCCGAGAGCGGCCTGTCGGATCTCGCGACGCTTGATCCCGCGCTCTCGACCGACGCGCCCTCGATCGGCGCTATTGACCTAATGTTTACAGGCCTGGTCCAGCTCGACGATAATCTGAAGGTGTATGGAGAACTGGCTCAGTCCTGGACCACCTCCAGTGATGGCCTGACCTGGACCTTCAAACTGCGTCCGGGAATCAAATTCAACGATGGCAACCCCATCACTGCTGATGATGTGATCTTCAGCATCGACCGTGCCCTCAAACCTGAGTTGAAGTCGACTGTGGCTCCAGCCTACTTGAGCCTAGTGAAAGACTCGGATAAGCGTTTCGCGGGCAAGGTTCCGACACTGATCAATGATAGCCTCTTTGCCCCTGATCCCTCGACCGTCAAGATTGTGACCAGTCAGAATGCGCAATACTTCCTCGACGCGTTGACTTACCCGACCTCTTATGTTGTGGAGAAGAGCTTCGTCCAGAAGTATGGCGACACCGATTTTCTGAAGCACCTGAGCGAGGGTAGCTGTTCTGGTCCCTACCAGCTGGAAAAGTACACGTCTGGCAAACAGGTCAGCTTTGTTCCCAATAACAGCTACTGGGCTGGTAAGGCCCAGCTGAAGAAGGTAGTCTACGCCTTCTACAAAGATCCGCAGACGGCCTACAAAGCTTACAAGACCAATCAGCTGGACAATGCTGGCGTGCCAACTGCTAACCTGGATGAGGCGCGTGCTCTGCCCAATAAGCAGTTCCGCCAGGTTCCTCAGCTGACCATCGACTACTTTGCGATGAACTACCTGGCCAAGCCCTTCAACAATATCAAGATCCGTCAGGCCTTTGCGCTCGCCGTTGACAAGAGTGCGATTGAGAAGAACATCAACAAGGGTGCGCGCCTGGCGACCAACCATATCATACCTCAGGGCATGCCTGGCTACTACCCCGACCTGAAGGGCCCGGCTGGTGTGACTAGCACCAAGGGCGATAAGACTCTGGCCAAGCAACTCTTCCAGCAGGGCATGCAGGAAGAGAATTATACCCTCTCGAACTTTCCCGCTATCTCAGTGACGGTTGCTAGCAGTGGCTCACAGTCTGCAAAGAACCTCTTCGAGTTCGCGCAGCAGCAGTGGAAAGACACTCTGGGCGTTACGGTCACCATCAACGATGAAGACTTCAACAAACGCCTGGATGATGTCTCCAATACTGTGGGCAATGGTAAACTGCAGATGTGGTTCGCGGCCTGGGGCGCGGACTATCCCGATCCCGAGGACTGGACGACCCTGCTCTTCGGCGCTGGTTCATCCAATAACTCACTCAACTATGGTATGGGGACTTCCAAGACCGTTGCGACACAGAAGCAGATTCAGGACCTGATGCTGAAAGCTGATGTTAACCAGAATGCCACCGAGCGCATTTCTCAGTACAATCAGATCGAGCAGCAGATGGTGGATGATGTCGCCTGGATGCCTGTCGATCAGCGTACCCTGAGCTATGTCCTCAAGCCCTGTGTCAAGGGTATCGTGGACAACGCGCAGGACCAGATTCCTCCTCAGGACTGGTTGAAGATTTACAAGACCAGCGATTCCCCCTGCGCCAACACGAGCGCATACTAAGCTTGTATCGCAAAGAGGGTATGTGACGATTTCAATCACATGCGCTTGACAAAAGAGAAGAGGAGAGGGTGCAATCTGCACTCTCTCCTCTTCTCTTTATTGTGAAATAGTGCTCTGCAAAATGCGCTTGTGATGCAGGTTTGTACAAGCTTTCTGGATGTAAATATATCTCAAATTTAAAGTATTTAAGCATGAAATTGCTAAAAAATGGAAGCGCAGACCTGATAACACAGTAATAATTGTTAATAAGATGGTATGATTACATAGGTACTTGATATCATATTACCTTTATATTTTATATTATAGATAACTTGATGGAAGGCAACGCTAGATACGTTATTAAAGAGAATGAAATTTGATTTTTGGGGATTTGTGCGAGAGATTATACAAACTCATGGCGTATATATAATACGCTGTGTAAATGTAGTATCCATTTCTAAGCATATGAAAATGGAGAGGGGCAACAAAGACGGATTTTCTTGTCTTTCTTTGTCTCGCATAGTAGCAGCGATATTTACATGTTTGTAGATAGAGAAGAATTCTAGTGATGAATTGGTTTATAGCCGGGAAAAGATAATTTAAGCGGCGGTAATACTCTTCACTATCTCAGCAAAACATGGTCTTTGTATGCGTTTCTAAGGAGAAAGTACTTGATGCAGTCTGGCAAGAAACATGTGACACTCTTTTTGCCGTTGCTCCTGACCCTGCTTGCCGTGCTCGTTGCAGCATGCGGTGGCAGCTCGGGTGGTAACACAGCTGGCGGCAAACTATCTGATGACAAGCAAATTTATGTTGTTCCTTTGAGCGGTCTATCGGATGTCGCGACGCTTGATCCCGCGCTTTCGACCGACTCGGCTTCTATTACTGCTCTTGACATGATGTTCACGGGCCTCGTCCAGCTCGACGACAACCTGAAGGTCTATGGCGAACTGGCTCAGTCCTGGAAACAGTCTAGTGATGGTTTGACCTGGACCTTTACCCTACGTCCCGGACTCAAGTTCAGCGATGGCAACCCCATCACCGCTGATGACGTGGTCTATAGCATTGACCGCGCGCTCAAGCCTGAGTTGAAGTCGACGGTTGCCCCCTCCTATCTGGGACTTATTAAAGACTCGGACAAGCGTTTTGCGGGCAAGGTCCCCACACTGATTGGCGATAGCATCTTTGCTGTCGATCCCACAACAGTTAAGATTGTAGCCAAAAGCAATGCTCAGTACTTCTTGCAGGCGCTGACCTACTCGACCTCCTATGTCGTAGAGAAAAGCTTTGTAGAGAAGTATGGCGACACCGATTTCCTGAAGCACCTGAGCGAGGGTGGTTGCTCAGGCCCCTTCAAACTGGATCAGCACAACGCTGGCAAGTATGTCAGTTTTGTACCCAACTCCAATTACTGGGGTAGCAAGCCACAGCTGAAGAAAGTCGTGTACGCGTTCTATAAAGACCCACAGACGGTCTACAAAGCCTACAAGACCAACCAGGTTGACCAGGCTGGCGTGCCAACTGCTAACCTGGATGAGGCGCGTGCACTGCCCAACAAGCAGTTCCGCCAGGCCCCTCAGCTGGCTATCGACTACTTTACCATGAACTGGCTGACCAAGCCTTTCAACAACGTCAAGATCCGCCAGGCCTTTGCGCTCTCCTTTGACAAGAGTGCGATTGAGAAGAGCATTACTAAGGGCGTACGTTTGGCGACTAATCATATCGTGCCCCAGGGTATGCCTGGCTACAATCCCGACCTGAAGGCTCCTGCTGGCGTGACCAGCACCAAGGGTGATAAGACCCTGGCCAAGCAGCTTTTCCAGGAAGGTATGCAAGAGGAAGGCTACACAACCGCCAACTTCCCCGCCATTACCTTGACAGTGGCAACTGGTGGTTCACAGACCTCCAAGAACCTCTACGAGTTCGCGCAGCAGCAGTGGAAAGACACTCTGGGCGTTAACGTAACCATCAACGACGAGGACTTCAATAAGCGCCTCGCCGATGAGTCCGGTACCGTAGGCAATGACAAATTGCAGATGTGGGCCGCTGCCTGGATCGCTGATTATCCCGATCCTCAGGACTGGCTGACCCTGCTCTTTGGTAAGGGCTCGACCAACAACGAGAACAACTACGGTATGGGTAAAGCGAAGGATCTCAGTGTCCAGCAGCAGACTCAGGACCTCATGTTGAAGGCTGATGTCAATCAGAATGCCACTGAGCGTATCACCCAGTATAACCAGATTGAGCAGCAACTTGTCGATGATGCAGCCTGGATTCCCTTCGATCAGCGTACCACGGTCTATGTCCTTAAGACATGTGTTCAAGGTGTTGTGGATAACGCTCAGGATCTGACTCCTCCTGGAGACTGGGCTAAGATCTATAAGTCCAGCGATTCTGCCTGCGCCAACACAAACACGTACAAATAAGCTCGTGTCGTGTAGAGGGTGCGTGATAACCATTCACGTGTGCTCTACAAAAGGGGAGGAGAGGGTGCAATTTGCATCCTCTCCTCCCCTTTGTTGTATGAAGTAGTTCTATGTAAAAAAAAGAACTTGAGGAGCGCGCCGAAATTTTATGTGTGAGAATTTATATATGCAGTAAGAGAACCCATCGAGCATAAGATATGGGCGATGGGTTCTCTTTGCAAGTCTATATCACCAGAAAGGCTTCTCTTGCTCTGCTGAGTAGTTGCTGGCTAAATGGTGCGGCGTGAACGGCCAGCCACGAAGAGATTATACAGGGCCACGATGACGGCAATCACCAGCAGCAGGTGAATCAAGCCACCTGCGATGTGCAAGACAAAACCAAGTAGCCACAGAACAAAGAGAATGACCACGACGGCCCAGAGAATACTACCAATCATGATGTTACCCCTTTCGACTTATCCGAGGAATTTCGCGAGAAGGCGAATATATGCTGACCTCTCAAATATTTCTCGGATTACAAATGTAATCATAGATGATACCTTGTAATAGATGATGCAACTTTTTCTACTATGGACACGAGTTAACTATCTAAGAAGATGCACGAATGCGTGAGTATCTGTTTAGAAAAGGATAAGTTTTGGCTTAAAAGTAGGGCTGGGTGAGGGTAAAGAGATCCCAGTCAGGGCGCGTCTTCAGCATGACGGCGCGTAAGTCTTGCCTCTTGACTTTCCCACTCTGACCTGCTAGTATTTCAATGTACATTGAAATACTAGCAGGTCTCTCAACGAGAAAAGGAACGCATGGAGATGCAAGAAGCATACAAGGCGATCGCTGACCCCACACGTCGGAGAATTTTAAAGTGTCTGCGAGAGGGAGCACATACAGTGGGAGATCTCGCAGAGCAGGCTGGCGTTACCCGGTCACTTCTCTCGCATCATTTGACCATCCTTAAATTGGCAGACCTGGTGCGTGTTGAACGACGTGGGCAATTTCAGGTCTACTCGTTGAATACCACTGTTTTTCAAGACCTCATGATGGAGGTTCTTGGCTGGTTTGGGGACATGCACGTTCCCACCGATTTACAGGATAAAACACTCTTCACCACCGAAGAGGAACCTTGTTCTGACCAACCTCTGGAGAAAACGCATGAATAATCCCAGTCGCACCAGTGACAAAATCCTGCCACGTCCCAATCCCAGGTGGCGCAACTCGACCGATATGTTGATCTGGGCAATTATCGTTCTTCAACTGCTGATCGCGCTTTTCGCGTATCCGTTCTTACCTGCAACAGTGCCTGTTCATTGGAGCGGTGGGCATGCCACTAGCTATGGACCGAAATGGATGGCGACGTTTCTTTTCCCGGGTATCAGCCTGCTGGTCTGGTTCCTGCGAGTACGTCAGGCTGCCGGTCCCCATCTGGGCAGTCGTATTGACGAGGCCACCAATGTCCAGTGGCGTAGTTTCCTTTTCATGGGCAGTATCGTAGTGCTGCTCCTGGTTCAGGTCATTGCAACGGCGAACAATCTGGGAATGAACCTCGACATAAGCTTTTTCATCTCGCTGGGAGTTGGCGGGCTGTTCATTTTCACCGGCAACTATCTTGGCAAACTGCGTCGGAATTTCTGGATGGGCATTCGCACGCCTTGGACGCTCAGCAGTGATGCTTCGTGGGAACGCACTCATCGCGTCGGGGGTAGGCTCTTTGTTGCTTGCGGCCTGCTTTGCATTCCGCTGAGCTTCATGCCAGCACTCCGTCCCTGGTTTTTCCTTTCTCTGGTCTTGTTGATGGCTGCCTTTCTCTATCTATATTCATATATCAGTTACCGACGCGAACAACCAGAGTACGCCCCGGGATCTTTCGATGATCCCCCAGTCGAGAACTGATGAGACAGAGAAACACATAGTCATGGCCGCACTGAAACCCAAATCACCTGTACCTGCGCTCGTGCCAATGAGGCGGATTGACGCATGAGCGCATCCAGAGGCAAGACAGAGCGGAAGATTGGCACGCTGGTGTTAGGAGGAATCGAACTGGCTTCGTTTCTCTCGACTCATGACGTCAGGCATCTGCTGGTGCTGGTCTTGTTGCTCGTTTTCTTTTTCGTGCCCGTGATTGGGTATTGGCAGCTTCGCACCTCAGAGAAATCGTAGTACGTCACAGTAGCTGTTTGCGGTCGCGATAGCCCATATCACATCAGAGGTAGAGCAAGCCGGTGCCTGGTGAGGCTTGTTTTTTTTATTGATACTACTATGAATAATAGAGAGCAGATGTGCCGTGCGCGCTGGCCTTCTTCTATTTTTATAGCCGAACGTTTCCCTCTTGCTCATTGTTCTCTAGCCAGGGAGAGAAGTAGTAATGAAGACGCTCTCAGCATCTCAACCCAACAAACCCCTGCCAGGCTCCAGACCTGAGATTCCCCCACTCCCTGCTGTGCTGAGCAGGAGGGACCTTGTTGTTCTTCTCGTCCTGGCTGTCATGGCCTTTTCTAATATTGCTTATATCCACCCCGCCGGTCCATCAGCGATTTCCTACTGGCTATTGGGAGGAGCAATCTTCTTGCTTCCCTGTACCATCATCACCCGGTGGCTTGCGTTGCATTTACCTGGGCAGGGCAGCCTCTATGCCTGGGTTAGCAGTGTCTTTGGCTCAACTCCAGGCTTTATCGTAACCTTTGGCACCTGGGTTGCTGGTCTTTTACTGACGGCTACCTATATTGAAGAGGCCGCTGACTATCTGCACTTCTCATACCCGGCGTACCTCAGTACACCCACTCAATATGCCTTCGCCATGTTTCTTCTTTTCTGCCTGGCGGTGGGTATCAGTTGTCTCCCGCTCGCACGCTTAAAACACGTCTTATTCGTAAGCTGCCTGCTCTATCTCTTACTCGGCGCGGGAGCGCTCGGACGGCTCCTGCAAGGGCACCAGAGCGCTGCCTCCTTTATACGCCCCGTAAACTGGTATGCTGTCTTCCCAGACAATGCGTCCTATTTTAGTACCATCATTTTCGCCTTACTTGGCGTCAATTATCCTTTTTTCCTGGGGAGGGAACTGCGTGAAGGACAGGCTGGTTTGCGACACGCGTCAACCTATATCTGGTGGGGAGCGGGCCTCATACTGCTGTTCTACCTTCTTGGTACCTGGAGCCTTGTGGTAGTGCTACCAGTCGCGCCCGAAACAGAAACGTTGACCGCATTTCGTGCAAGCACCATGCTCTTTGGCTCGTTTGGTGGTTCCCTCTTTACCCTCGCCCTGGCCTGCTCAGATGTGATACTGCTGGTTGTCTATCTACTCCTCTTTTCGCGTTTATTGGTGACGCTAGCTCAACACCATCACCTTCCCGCTTCTTTTGCGCGTCCTAATCGTTGGGGGGTTCCTCTCGTCTCTCTGCTCATAGATGCATTGGCTGTTGCAGTGACTTCTGCCGTCCTCTTTGTCCTCTTTCCTTTGCTGCATGTATACGAGCAAAATCCAGCAGTGACGAGGTATAATAACTATGAGCTTTCCCTGGCAGTAGGTGTTATCCTGCTCCTCACATCGATGATCATTCTGTTTGTCCTGCCCTTCTTTATCCGCTCTTATGGATCTCAACAGGGCGCTTCTCCTGGATTACTGTGGCGAAAACATTTTACCTTTTTCTTTATCGCACTCACTGGAATAAGTACGTCGGTAATCGCTATCTGGGCGACGCTCTCAATATCCCTGGTTGCATCAATGTCCAACCGAAATTGGGAAAATACGCTCCTCATGAGTGTTGTGGTAACACTTGTCGTGGGCTGGCTTGGGGGAGAATATCCTCGGCTACGGACCTTGCTGAGTGATCAACAATTTGAGACGGAAAAAGAAAGAATGTTGCGCAAGCAACTTCAGGAAGCGTATCAGCAACAAGAGGTCTTGCTCATGGAAGTAGACCGTTTGTATCGAGAACAAACCCGTGCCGCGACAACTGATCCGGTCACAGAGCTCCCGAATCATAGAGCAATCATGAGCGCACTCAATGTTGTGTTTACTGACTGTTGTCAGAGAACATGTGCGATCCTCTTTGTCGACGTGGATTACTTTAAACGGATCAATGATCGCTGGGGACACCAGGTTGGCGATTATATCCTGCATGAAGTGGGGCAGCGCCTGCGAGCCTCCCTTCGCGCAGATGATACGGTCGGGCGCTACGGAGGAGAGGAGTTCGCGGTTATTTTACGGGACATCAACCTGGATCTGGCAATGAGTGTCGCAGAAAGGCTTCGTCGTACTCTGGAGGAGCGGCCATGTTGCTGGCAGACCGAGGGAGAGAGGCATGAGACGCATGTCACTATCAGCGTGGGGGTCGCCCTCTATCCCGATCATGCCTCGACTCCAGATCAGCTTATGAAACGCGCAGACCTGGCTATGTATCGAGCCAAACAGGCTGGTCGAAATTGTGTATGTATCGCAACCGCCGTTTGACAATATACGTTATGCCAGGGTCTTCCATGCCTGCTCATATGCCTCATTGCAAAGGCCTCACCTCTACTATAAGCTTGACTGCTTACCTCTCACCTCTCTATGAGGCGCGAATGGTGCTTCTTCCCCTGGGTGCACTTGACAATAAAATAGACGGCTGCCTGCTTTGAGAGATATACTTCACTATAAAAGTTTTTGCCTATGTGTAGGAGCGTTTCGCTCTTTGCAAGAGAGAGGGAGGATGTATTTTGCAGACCAATAATCAAGCTGCTCGTGTCTCAGTATCTACGTGGAGCCTGGATCGTACTCTTGGCAGTCCAGCTTTTTATGGTGTTGGCGCTCCGCTGCCAGCCAATACTCACAACAAGGGAGCGTATTCGCTGTTAGCATTGCCTGAGCGCCTGGTGGAGGTGGGCATCTCTACTATGGAGATTTGTCATTTTCACTTGCCCACTCTTGATCCAGGGTATCTTGGAGAACTGCGAGCGGCATTGGAGGCTGCGCAGGTAGAACTCTTCTCGCTACTGGTAGATGACGGCGATATTACGCATCCCACGAATGGAGAGCGTGACCTGGCATGGATACGTCAGTGGTTAGACGTGGCTCAAGCACTAGGGGCACGCTGTATGCGTGTGATCGCTGGAAAATCCGATCCCTCGCCTCAATCACTAGAACGAAGCTACCACGCCTTGAGCGTATTGGCGGCTGAGGCCAGGGAAAGGGATGTACGCTTGATGACTGAGAACTGGTTCGCGCTCCTTTCAACTCCTCAGTCGGTTCAGGCCCTGTTCGAGCGCCTGAATGGCGAGGTCGGACTCTGCCTCGATTTTGGTAACTGGAAGGGTCATGGGAAATATGCAGCCTTTGAAGAGATTGCTTCCCTGGCTGAGTCTTGCCATGCAAAGGCTTCTTTTGACTCACCCTACGTCCTGGACCAGGAAGACTATCTACGTTGTCTAGACATTACGCGCCTGGCCAACTTCTCTGGCCCCTATACCTTGATCTATGATGGTCCAGATCAAGACGAGTGGGAGGGGCTAGCCAACGAACTGGCTGTTGTGCAACAGTACGTGCAATAAGCACGAAAATTTGATCGAATAGAGGCGAGATAGAGGAGGAAGACTCCCCCCTCTATCTCGCCTCTATTCGATCAAATTTTATGAGGTCGCTTGCTCTATTTGCTGCTCTACGCGGTCGAGCGTGGTATCTTCCCAAGAGGTGGGGTCTTCCTTAGGCTCAAGATGGGTAAAGACAGTACTACCGGGAAGAGTTTTGCGTATAGCCAGCTCAATCTCTTCACAGAGGGTATGCCCCTTGAGCACCGTCCAGTTGCCGGGTACGAGTACGTGGAAGGAGATAAAGCGCCGGTGGCCCGCCGAGCGGCTGCGAATGGCATGGAAGGCGATACCTTGCTCCTCGTAATGCTTCATGACTGCGCGTATCTGGTCCTGGTCTTCATGTGGGAGGGCCGTGTCAAGGAAACCCAGCCCTGTTTCGCGTAGCAGCTTGATGCCTGTCCAGACGATATTGATGGCGACGGCGATGGCGATTAGCGGATCAAGAATGTACCAACCCGTCAGGGCGACCAGTACTATGCCTACCAGGACGCCAACGGTCGTTATGACATCTGCGAAGAGGTGGTGTGCGTCGGCCTCAAGCGTAATGGAGCGCTGCTGCTTTCCTGCGCGAAACATAAACCAGGCCAGCACAGCATTGACGATGGCGCCTGAAACAGAGAAGGCCAGGCCCAGCCAGGCTTGCTCGATTGGTTCTGGATGGAGGAGGCGTGGGATGGCTTCCCAGATGATGAACAGGGCCGCGACGAGGATCAGTGCTCCCTCGACACCGCTGGCGAAATATTCGGATTTGGTGTGTCCATAGGCGTGGTCTTCGTCGGCGGGCCGCGCGGCAAGCGTCAGCGCCCAGAGACCTACCAGGGCCGCGACCAAATTCACGATGGACTCGGCGGCATCAGAAAAAAGGCCGACCGAACCTGTAAGAAAGTAGCCAATAAACTTGACTGTCATCGTGAACAGAGCCGCTCCAACAGAAAGCAGGATATAAAAGCGTGGTGAGTACTGCCTCATGAAATACCCTTCATTTTAAATAGTCCATTGAAATGTTTAACGCGCGAAGGTAACGAGTCCCAGGATACCCAGCACATAACAGATAAGCACCAGGAGAGAATCGATGCCCATATGTAGTATCTGACGCTTAGGTCGGAAAATCAACCCATGGATATAGATGATAGTAAGTACGCCACCGAGCGCGGCCAGGTAGAGATCGGCCTTCTGTGCCTTTGGCAGCACGGCTTCGCCTGAAAGCAGGGTCGCGAGCAGGAAGAGGACTGGGAGGAAGGCATTGCCACCAAAGATATCGCTAAAAGCCAGGTTATAGGCCTTCAATCTGATGGAAGCCAAACCCGTTGAGATCTCGGGCAAGGCCGTTGCCAACGCCAGAATTGTGCTACCAAAGACGACCCCACTCATACCGATCTGATGGGCGATCTCATTGCCGCTTTCCTCAAGTGCCACACCTGCAACCAGTGTAAAGAGAGCCGCAACCAGAAAGACAATGACGATGCGTATTGTGCTCCAGCGTTGTATCTTCTCCTTTTTTCTATCGCTGCGCTTCCCATGCAGCACCTCCTCGGGAACTCCCTTCTCCTGCCAGGGGAGAGCCTTGCGGGCCTTCCCGATTAGCCAGACGCCGACAACCCAGGTAATAGTAATGAGGAGTGTTGCCGGAGTAACGCGTAGGAAGACGAGCGACGGTGGGAGCTGTGTACCCATTATCGTTAGGAAGAGTACGGCAACGACCAGGCTACCCTCCAGGATCAATTGCAGGGAGGCGGCATAATAGCTTAGCGCGTCCTTCCGCCACAGGCCTACCACATCAAATAAGACCAGCACCACTGTCTGAATGGCGATTCCGCCCAGGATATTACCAACCGCGATCTCCAGATTATGTGAAAGGGCCGCGCTGGCCGTAATCGCGATCTCTGGCAGGTTTGTCGTAATGGCCAGGAAGAGCATGCCTCCCAGAGCCTGCCCCATATGAAAGCGATCATCCATCTCATCAGTCGTGCTTGAGAGATAGACACCAGCCAGCCAGACGACGGCGGCCGCGGCCAAAAAAATTAGTATTAATACGAGAAGTGGCAATGAATGCAGCATGGCTCCCTCCTCTTGGTAGAGCGATATATTGTGTGTCTGTCTGTAACTGAACACGTATCGCTTGGGCAAAAGGAGGCAGCCGCCTAACACATTCAGTGGCAAACAAAGGGGACAGAGACAGAAAAAGAGGAAGAGATCGTCTTCTTCCTTGCATTTTTGTTGTTTTTAACTTATATTTGACTAAAGCAAGTAACTAATTGCCAGAAGCAAGGAAGGGAGAAAAGTGATAGTGGATAATTTGGAGACCAAAATTCGCGAGGTACGACGCTTTAACCGCTTCTTTACCCGGCAGATCGGGGTATTGCGCGAGGGTTTGTTGCATAGCCCCTACTCCTTGGCTGAGTCACGTGTGATTTTTGACCTGGCTCAAGGCCATGCTTTGACGGCATCTGACCTGTGCCGCGAATTGGGGCTGGACGCGGGTTATTTGAGCCGTATTCTCAATCGCCTGGAGCAGCAGGGGTTGCTGGAGAAGGTGCGCTCCGAAACCGATGGTCGCCAGCGCCTTCTGCGCCTGACCACTGAGGGAAGGCAAGCCTTTGCTGTGCTGGATCAGCGTTCACGTGACGAAGTCAGTGAAATGCTCGGTGAGTTAAGCGAGGGCGAGCAGCAACGCCTGCTTCAGGCTATGGAGAGCATTGAGCATATTTTCAATAAGAGTCTCAAGTATGCTGAACCCTTCTTTTTACGTTCACATGAGCCGGGCGATATGGGCTGGGTGACGCACAGGCATGGCGTGCTTTATACCCAGGAATATGGCTGGGATGAGCGCTTCGAGGCTCTCGTGGCTCAGATTGTCGCAGATTTTATCAACAACTATCAGCCAGAATGGGAGCGTTGCTGGATTGCCGAGATGCAAGGCGAGATTGTGGGTTCAGTATTTGTTGTGCGGGCCAACGAGGACGAGGCCAAACTCCGCCTGCTGCTAGTCGAACCGAAGGCACGTGGTCTGGGACTCGGCACTCGTCTCGTCGAGGAGTGCATCCGCTTCGCGCGCCGTAGGGGCTATAAAAAGCTCAAACTCTGGACGAATAGCATTCTTGTGGAGGCGCGCCACATTTACACCAAAACCGGCTTCACGCTCGTAGAGCAAGAACCTCACCACAGCTATGGCCATGACCTCATAGGCGAAACCTGGGAGCTACCTCTATAAGCAAGCGCTTATTTCGGATAGATAATATGGTGGCCCTGGCAGCCTGAGGCTGCCAGGGCCACCATATTATCTACTCCCGCGAGCGCCGCAGGCGTGAAAAGTAAGCAAGAATAGGAATTATTTCTACCTTTGCTGGGCTTGTTAGCTTGGGGGTGATACACTAGGTAAATAAACTCACATAAAATGACAGAGATAAAGAGGTAGTTTATTCATGGAAGAGCAAGCGAGCATAGCCCATGTTCCAGCTCAGGAGCCGATCCAGCAGGAGCTGGCTGACCAGGAGATAATTGAGGTAGTTGAGGCAAACGAGACCGCCCCAACACCAAGTAAACGAGGCCAGCTCGTCAAGTCGGCGACGGTTGTTATGTTGGGAAACCTGGGGAGCAGCGTGCTGGGTCAGCTACGTCAGAGTGTTCTGGCGGGCCTGGGCACAGCCGTTACGGGCCCCTTCGCTACCGCCTTGACACCCCTCCAAACCTTCCTTGATCTCCTTGCTAATGGCACAGTCAGTGGCGCGCTTATTCCGACCTTTTCAGATTACGCCGATGAGGGGAGGCACCAGGAGCTGAGGCGCGTGGTCTATAGCCTGGTGAACCTGTTGATTCTTATTTCCCTATTTGTCAATGCGATCTTTATCTTTGTCGCGCCCTGGTTTGTGGGATCTATTCTGACAGGCGATTTCAAAGCGGGCGAGAAGGCGCTTACGATTACGTTCGCCCAGGTCATTATCTGCGCTCTGACCGTTATGGGACCCTTTGCTGTCTTGCAGGCTGTGCTCTATGCGCGTAAAGAGTTTGGCTTCGCGGCCTTTGCCTCTGGCGCGCTGCACCTGGGAATCATCGCCGGTGCCATCGTGACTGGCTGGTTTGGTGCCACCCACTTTGGTCAGTTGGGGCTGGCCTTTGGCGTCATTCTTGGTGGCCTGGCGCAGGTTGCGCTGCTGGTACCTGGACTGAAACGCCAGCGCCTGCCATATATGTTTGTGCTGGATGTGAAGCATCCCGCGATCCGGCGTATCTTCAAGCTATATGCCCCCCTGGCCGTGAGCTATATCATCAGTATGTTCTTCGTCTTCCTCGATCTCAGCCTGATGAATCGCACCCCTGGTGACCGTACGGCTAATCTGACGGCTGCTAAATTCGCTACGACCTTGATTCAGTTCCCTGGCGGTTTGGTATCGGCAGCGCTCTCTTTCGCCATTTTGCCCACACTCTCGCGTTACGCGACTGAGAATGAGGATAGCCAGTTCAAAGAGACATTAACCATGGGTCTACGCTTGGGCCTGCTCTTGATGATTCCAGCTATGGCAGGCCTGATCGTTTTGCGCTATCCAATTGTCTTCCTGCTCTTTCGCCATGGAAACTTTACGCCCAGCGATGCCGGGCTGGCAGCGGTCGCGCTCCAGAATTATGCCTATCAACTCCCCTTCCTGGTCGTGGACCAGTTGATTATGTTCGCTTTCTATGCGCGCAAGAATACCATAGTTCCCGTCATTGTAGGCTTTGTCTGCTATGGTCTCTATGCCCTCGTCGCGCTGCCCTTCTATCGCACGATTGGTATGCCCGCGCTGGTCTTTGCCAATACCGTGCAGAACTCGATGCATGGTATTATCCTCTTTGCTCTCTTCTATAAGTTCTTTGGCTCGCTGCATTTCCGCTCTTCGCTCCCGGCACTTTTGAAGATCATTGTCGCGACCGTGGTGATGGCGGCGGTGGCCTGGGTGTTGCAATACTGGATGGGCCACTATGACTTCTTCTCCCTGCGTTCTCTGCGTGGTCAGCTCTTAACAACGCTCATTGCAGGTGGAGTCGCCGTGATCGTCTTCTTTGGTGGTATTCTATTGATGAAGGTGGAGGAGATTTCTCTGCTGAAGCAGGCGGTACTGGCGAAGCTGGGTAAGAAATAGTAACCAGAGTGAAAACAAGGATTGAGCTAGGGCATGGAGCGTCAAGAAGTCGAGCTCTATCTCCAGGAGCTGGGAGATGAGCTAGAGCGGCGCGGCTTTCAGGAGCCGGTGCGTATTATGATCGTGGGCGGTGTCTATATGCTTATGATGGTCGGCAACCGCGAGTCGACCCAGGATATCGACGTCGTCTTGATGGACCTGCCCGATACCACGAACAGGGATACGGCCACCAAAGAGACCAGACTCTTTCAAACGGCGGTGCGCGCGGTCGCTCGCCGTTTGAAGATCAAGCAGCATTGGCTCAACGATGACGCGGCCCTCTTTGTGCGCGGCTTCGCCCCTGAACCTCAGGCCCGCCACTGGAAAACCTTTGGCAAGCTCTCGGTCTATCTTCCCTCCAAAGCCTGTATCCTCGCCCTGAAATTGATCTCATTTCGCGAGAAGGACCGCAGCGACGTCGAAGCGCTCTCCCAACAACTCGGCGTCCGCACGCGCGATGAAGCTCAGACTCTCGTAGATACCTTTATCGCCAAGCGCTGGCAAGAAGAATACTTCCTCGAAGACACCCTCGACGAAATCTTTTTTGAGTAATTGCAGCAAATTGCTGAGATTCTACTCCTACATCTTCTTGTTTCTTCCTTCTTCATGTTATAATTTGGTTGACAGCGAAAAAGGCTGAAAGCAGAAGAGGATAGTATCATGCAAACATGCACACAGCTACAGACCATGGCTGTCGCCTTTCGGCAGATTTGTAAGGATACCGACAAAACACCGTGGGTCCCGCTAGGCGACTTTATGAATGACTTCTTTGATAACTTCGCGGACCGCCGCGAGGAGTTGGTCAAAGATCCTATCGAGGTATCGGCCAGCCTGGCGCCCGAGTTGCGGCGCTGGGCGGTCTTCTGTGCGGCCTCGGTGGAGTACCTGTGCGCGAAATATGAGCTCCCCTGTCCCGCCTGGGTGCATGATGCCGCCTATGCTCCTCTTGCGGACGCCTGGTTCTTCTCCCCGGCCGCCGAGCGTAACCCACGTGTGCGCGAGCGCTATGAGCGTGAAACTCCTGAGGAGTTCAAGCGGCGCAACATCTACTGTGGCAATAAGGTCTATGTGAGTAAGCGCGAGGCCGCCGCTGAGCTACGATTGAAGCTATCAGCCTAGTGTTACACTAAGAAGAGCAGTTCTATCAATGAAGCGGAGAGATGAGGTATGTTCCTCATCTCTCCGCTTTTATATATGCCCGTCCTTTCTTGAGGTTGAATAGACTTTTCTCTAACTCTGGTGTATAGTTCGTCGTATAAATGAAGGTATCATATCTCGATGCATGGGAACATCACAAGGAAGGAATCCTACCATGGCGAGCAAATCGGATAGTCTAGGGTTTTCTCAGGGAGCAAGCGGGATAGTAGTGCGCACTGCGAGCTCTCTCCGTTTTGATTGGATTATGGTCATTGTCTCCGTCTGGTGGCTGGGTGGCCTCTTTATCGATGGGTGGGCGCACAGCAATATTCCACAGCTAGAGACCTTCTTTACCCCCTGGCATGCTGTCTTCTATTCGGGATACCTGGTAGTGGCTTTTACTCTGCTCACTCAGGTATTTCTCAACGTACGCCAGTCAACCCTTACAAGCGGCCAGAGCACATCCTTCGGATCGCTGCTGAGTACTGCCCTGAAAGATCAGAATTGGCTGCGCGCCATTCCAAAGGGGTATGATCTTACGCTGCTGGGCCTGGTGGTTTTTGGCATTTGCGGTATTGGCGATATGACCTGGCACATTTTTCTGGGGATTGAGCGCAGCACCGAGGCTCTGCTTAGCCCAACACACCTGGGCCTGGCGCTGGGCATTGCTCTTGCCTTGACAGGTCCATTGCGTGCCGCCTGGCGTCGCTCTGGGGCTACCCCTTCCTGGCGCCAACTGGGACCCGTCATTTTCTCCCTGACCTTTACCTTCTCGCTTTTAACCTTTTTTACTTCTTATGCCTCACCATTGATCTCACCCTGGCCACTGCTTACTGTTACGCGTTCGGCCACAGATGGCATTACCGCTATCCTGCTGAATACTGCTATTATGATGGGCTGTGTGCTCTTGATTATGCGCCGCTGGCGGCTGCCCTTTGGCACCTTCGCCTTCATGCTCGGCTTAAACGGCGTGCTGATGCTGGCTTTTCATCCTCATGCGGCACTGATCGCTGTTCCCACGGCGCTTCTGGGTGGACTCGCGGCAGATCTTGTCTATCGCTTCTTGCAGCCATCATCGGACCAGCCGGAGCGCGTGCGTTTGTTCGCTTTCCTGGTGCCATTGATGTTCTATATCCTGTACTTCATTGATCTCTCTATTGTAGGACCAATCACGTACGAGAGCGGCATTCAGTGGTCCGCGCCCTTCTGGGCAGGAGCGCCTGTGATCGCTGGCTTCGTTGGCCTCTTGCTAAGCTTTGTCCTGCTGCCACCTCAGGCTGTTCCCGAGGAGGAGGAGTAGGCGCGTACGTCAGTAGTGCACGCCCCATCCATGAACCTCTTGCGTTTATGTGGTAAGCTAGAGCAAGCGCAAGGGGGTGATGACTACGCAATGGTATCCAATTGATCGTGACTCGCTGGAGCGCGATTGTACGATCGAGTTTTTTATCGCTGGTGGACCTGGAGGGCAGCATCGCAACAAGGTTGAGAGCGGTGTGCGCCTGATCCATCGTCCCAGTGGCCAGGTGGTGACCGCGACCGAGCGGCGCTCGCAATACGCCAACCGTGAAATGGCTTTTGAACGGATGGCGGCACGCCTGGAACGACTCCAGCATGTTGATGCTCCACGTGTACCAACACGACCTGGCATGGCAAGCCGTGAACGACGGCTCCAGTCCAAACGCCATACCTCGCTGACTAAACGACGCAGAACGGCGGCTATTCATCGCGATGAATAGCCGCAATTTTTTTAACCAAGTAATTTCGTTTACTTTTCTTCTTCCGCCAGTATATCGGCAATGCGCTGGGGCAAGCGGCTCCAGCCCTTGCTCATCATCTGGTAGCCCAAATGCTGGAGTGGATGGTTGGGATCAAATCCAGCGTGTTCCAGATAAAGGTGTGCCCCCTCGCCTTCTGGTTCGAGGCGCCAGGTTACGATTGAGTTTAGCCCATTCTCCTCACCTCGATCAACCCAGCTGAAGCTTAGCCAATGCTCAGGCTCGAACCCTAGAACCTCACAGTATACCGTGCCACCGAATTTCACGTTAGGAATGGGTACGTTTTGAAAGGTAAAATGGTGGCCTACCTGTAACTGGAAGTCGTTAGGCATCAGCCAGCGTGCAATTAGCTCTGGCATGGTGAGTGCCTTCCAGACCTGGGCTGGTGTGTAAGGGAGAAATTGGTCGCAATAAATAGTAAGAGCCTCAGTCATGGTTTTCCTCCGCAAGTAGTTGCTCTAAACTGGCGATGCGCTCTTTCCAGAACCGCTCATAGGGCAATAGCCACTCCTGAATTTCTTGAAGTGGTGCCCCCTGTAGTGAGTAGTAGCGCTGCCGCCCCTGTTTATGCTCGCTAACCAGTCCTACATCTCGTAATACTTTTAAATGTTCCGAGATGCTTGGTCGCTGCATAGCAAAGTGGTCCGCCAGTTGCTGAACGGGTTGGGGTCCCTCATCACGCAGCAGACGCAGCAACTCCCGCCGCGTCTGGTTGGCTAGAGCAGCGAAGACCATGTCGATAGAATCAAGCATGCATTATATCCTTCTTTGTGCTCTGGATGATGCGTAGGATATTCCCTACGTATATGACCCAGGCATATTATACGTAGGATATTTCCTACCTGTCAAGGCTATTTTCGATAGATAAGAATAAGCATCGAGCCAACGAGCAGCAACGCGCCCAGGATACCAAAGATCCCCAGCTCTTCGTGAAAGATGAGCCAGGCCAGAAGCGCGGCGGTCAGTGCCTCGCAGAGTGTAATGATGCTCGCCATCGTTGCGGAGATCGAGCGCATACCAGCCTGGAAGAGGGCATAAGCCAGGGCGGTAGGGATGCATCCCAGGTAGAGCAGCAGGAGCCAGTCATTGAGCGGGTAAGTGACCACCAGCGGCGTCGAGGTGCTAAAGAGTAGCAGCAGAAGCGCGCCGGTCCCGAAGGCCACAAAGTTAATCTGGACCGAGTGATAACCAGTGCTAAAGAGGCGTCCCAGTAGGATAAAGAAAGCGTAGCCAGCGGCGGCCAGCAAGGCCAACCCGATCCCCAACAAAGACACACTCGCTTGCTGTGGATGAGAGCGTGCTGCCACTAGAAGCACTGTTCCTCCAAGGGCCAGGACCAACGCCAGCAGCGTTGAGCGCGTCAGGTGCTCGCGCATCAAGAAGGTCGAGCAGAGGGCAACGATGACTGGAGCCACGCAGAGCGCGATCAATGTAGAAATGGTCACGCCTGTATAGGCGATGGCCGCGCTATAGCTCACCTGGTACAGCGCCTGCATGCCCCCCATCAGGATCATGATCAGCAAGTCACGCGGTTTAATTTGCCAGAGGCGCCGCCCTAGTAGCTTGCTACAGGCAATGAGAAAGAGTGGCGTAGCGATAGCCAGGCGAAAGAAGGCGAGTGAAAGTGCATTGGTTGTATGAGCATAGATCGCCTGATTGGCGACTCCGACCGTCCCCCAGGCAATAGAAGCGCTGAGAATAAACCAGAAATCACGGCGAAAAGAATTGCGCGAAAGCATAGAGCATCCCTTCCTCAAAAAAAGACTTAGAGTTGAAAAATGGCGTGTGAGGGCAGGATGAAGGCGTGTAGAGAGAGGCGCAAGGCCTTATGAGAAGGATGCGCTTATCAAGAAGGTTTTATAGAGCGACGCCGCGTTACCTGCCCTGGTGGGAAGGGACCACAGGTGGGGGCAAAATAGAGTAAGAGCTATAAAAGACGCGATCAACCACGGTGAGAGTATCCTTCTCTGCATAGATCAATATCAACTCATACGAGACATTGTAACAGAGAAGGTTTGACAGGACAAGCCTCTTCCCTGATGCTTATCTAGATTCCTTATACAAGTCTTAAGCCTTCGGGGTAAAAGGTAGATAGTGTTGGGTAATAAAACAAACTTCTCAAATCAACCACCATGATCACCCCAGTGGGTGAAGTAAAAAGGACATAGCGAGACTATAATTCTGACATGGGACATAAAACGCTACATACGAATTGAGATGCAGAACACTAGCTCTCGACTTTCTTCAGAGGAGTCTCACATGAATACGGTGACAAACGCTGATCGAACTGAACAACAAAATAGCCCAAAGAAAGCACGCCGCCATTTCTTACCCGCTCTTGTTTTACTGGTGCTTACACCATGTGTATCCGAGCTACTCCTGGGGGATATGAAACCTAATTCTTCTTTCCTCTTTCTCTTCCTTTTTAATATGGCGTATTATGGCACAGGTGCTCTCGCCATTCGCGAGCTTGTGCGCAGGCGTGGCTTATCCTGGTATTGGATACCGATTCTGGCCTTTGCCTATGGCCTGGTAGAGGAGGGGTTAGTGCTACATAGCCTCTTCAATCCGAATTTCCCTGGTCTAGGAGCGTTGGGATCGTATGGACGGTTTGGGGGCGTTGATTGGGTCTGGGCCTCATTTGTTCTTGGGTTGCACACAGTATGGAGCATCTCTATACCCATTCTGGTAACCGAGCTACTCTTCCCGCAGCATCGTACAGAGCGTTGGTTGGGAAATATTGCCTTCTGTATCAATTGTTTCATACTCGTGTTGGCCCTGGCCTTGCTCACTCTCTTCTATGCGACCTATATTACCCCAGGTTTTCAGGCGCCTCCTGTCGGGCTGCTTGTCACAGCTGTAATGGTACTGATGATTCTGGTATGTGCGCTCCTGGTGCCTGTACAGAAAATGGCACAGTCAGCACGAGATGTTGTCAATGCTGCGCCAACCCCCTGGATTGTAGGTATAAGCGCGTTTCTGCTCGCTATGGCTTTCCTTTTCCTACACGAGATTCTTAAGCTTACCCTTGGTATCCCTGCGGCCGTTCTCTTCCTGCTTCATATCGTAGTTGGGGTTATCGCGGCCATCTCGATCTTACGCTGGTCTGCTCACAACTCACGCTGGACGGATCAGCATCGTGTCGCGCTGGCCTTTAGCGCGCTCCTGGGTTACTGCTGTATCGGTTTCGAAGTTGTATCACCCGACGCGCTTAATCTGGCCTTTCACGGTGCGATCTCGGCTATCACGATTGTTTTGATGATCTTGTTAACGCTGAGAATACAGAGAAGATTGAAGCAGGTAAGTTGATCTGGTGCTCTCGCACGACGCTACATAAGTACGCGTTGGGCCACACATGGCTCAATCGACTGTATTGCTATTAGTCAGCTTTGCGTACGTAGACAAAGTCATGCGCGAAATAGAGCTGCTCCCCTTTTTCGTTTGTACGAAGATTGGTGTAGGTGACAAGCCAGCTCATATTGGCTTCATCGTGTTTGATAGTGTTGACCTTGTTTTCCTCGTCCGCGATAACGAGGATGTCCTTGAGTTTGAGTTGATGAATGCTCTTCCACTCATAGTGATAGGTAGAAAAGAGCGCAGGCTGTTGCTCATCCCTCTTGCGTGGCATATAGTTTCTCTCCTCTGTGTAGGGTCTCATATGTGCTAGACGCTTTTTACGTATCAGAGTAACTTACCAGGGAGAAAAAGGGAGAGATGCTTATAATTGTTTCCTGGGTGCAGAGAAAGAGCGTAAGCGTGAGCGATCAAGAATTGAAGCAACTTGCTCGAGGAAGGTCCAGAAGAAGTCGATGCGCGAATGGGTGCGGCTCTGCTCGCGTTGCATGTTGGCGATATTGCTAAACCAGGAGACGGGGTTCTGAATTCTGAGGCAGACAATACCAAGCGTCTCACCATTGGCGTTGAGCGGGATGAAGCGCAGAATGGTAATGGGGCCGATTGCGGTATCATAGTAGCTGATATGTTTGACAATATCGCGTGAGATAGGCGAGGGCGCAATACGCTTTTCAACAATTTCGTGCCTGTGCATTGCAGCTACTGCCAGCATTCTTTCGTCCTGTGTAAGGGGGATTGGTGCGGTGGCGGGCAGCGTCAGATTACCCTCTTGATCTGGCAGCAGTAGGGTACAGTCCTGGATGCCCCAGGAACCAAAGACATGCATCAAGGTGTCAATCATAATCTGAACCTGTGTCTCGAAGCTCTCCTGGGAGTTGGTGAGGTGAATCATTTCATAGAGAATTTTTGCCTCGCGCTCACGGTGTGTGGCTCTGGCCGTTTGCCTGCGTAGGGCGACGGTTAGCTGGCTGGTGAGTAAAGCCGTAGCCAGAAAGATGAAGAGTGCGATCCACTCTTCCCAACGGTTAATGGTGAACATGTATAGCGGGGGTACCAGGAAGTAGTCGAAGGCGAGAAATGCTGTCAGCGCGGCGAGTGCTGCTATATAGAAATCAAAGAGGCTGGCCAGCCCCAGAATAATCAACAGATACAGAATAGAGATATTGGGAATGCGCGGATAGAGCTGAAAGTCGCTGATTATTCCAGTCATGGCTAAAGGTGCGCTAATCGCCAGGGTACCTCTCATGATAAGCTGAAGGCTAGAGATCCGCCTGGAAGTCCCCTGCGAAGAAAGCTGCTTGATATTTTGCATGTATGTATGCTCTCTCTAAAATTAGACAAAGTCAAGGAGTGTTTAGCTTTAGTAAGAAAAGCATACACACGTTGATGTAAGTAAAGCCTCAGAAAGGGACGAAAAAAACTCAAAAAAAGCTCAGGAACTAGGCACATGCTAAAATTCGCCAGGTGCTGATGGATTGTCGAATAGTTGCATGACTTTCTGGGTGTGTTCACCCAGCAGCGGTGGTGGGCTGGTGATTTCAGCGGGTGTGAGGCTATAATTGACTGCTGGCCCTACCAGGCGTACATCGCCAGCGGTGGGGTGAGTCAGGCTCACAATCTGCTGGGAGTGTATAACCTGGGGATCTTGAAAGACCTGGTTCATGTGATTGACTGGCCCAACAGCTATGCCCGCCTGAGCTAAAAGTGGTTCCCAGGTAGCGACGCTCTCCGCCTGGAGCGCATCCTCGATTAAGGATATCAGGGCCTCACGATTCTTTACGCGCTCAGCATTGGTGCGAAAGCGCTCGTCAGCGGCCCATTCGGGGTGTGCCAGAGCCAGGCAGAGCTTCTGGAAGAGCTTATCATTGGCCGCGCCAATCACGATATAGCCATCGGCGGCGCGAAAAGCCTGGTAGGGCACAATGGATCCATGTGCGCTGCCCTGGGGCTGCGGTACCTCGCCCGCGATAAGATAATTGCTTGCCGCGTTGATTAGTGCCGCCAGCTCCGCACTTAGCAGCGAAACATCGAGGCGCTGCCCCTGCCCACAGCGCTCCCGGTGGTAGAGTGCTGTCTGAATCGCTGAGAAGGCATTAAGTCCAGTAATCACATCCGTGAGTGCTACACCCGTCTTGACGGGTTCACCCTCTGGCGTTCCAGTAATTCCCATCAATCCGCCCATTGCCGAGACAATCACATCATAGCCCGCGCGGTCTTTATAGGGACCGCTGCGCCCATAACCAGAGATGGAGCAGTAGATCAGCCGTGGATGGCGCTCGCGCCAGTCCTCATAGCCCAGGCCAAAGCGCTCCATAACGCCTGAGCGAAAGTTCTCAATCACCACATCGCTCTCTGCCACCAGCCGGTGTACCACTTTCAGATCATCTTCATTGTTCAGGTCGAGGCAGACGCTCTTCTTATTGCGGTTGACACTCAAAAAATAGGCACTCTCACCACCCACAAAGGGAGGCCCCCAACTTCGTGTATCATCGCCCTTCCCCGGCTGCTCAATTTTAATGACCTCGGCTCCCAGATCTCCCAATAGCATTGTGCAGTAGGGTCCAGCAACGACCCGCGTAAAATCAACGACGCGAATACCTGAAAGCACACCCATTGTGTTCTCCTCTAGCTGGTAGATGTTGTTGGCGTTGAATTACCCCATAGAGAATACTATGCAGCATACTCTTATTCTCTCACAAGCGCAGCAGGCTTGAAAGCTCAGGCTCACAGGGAGCGCTACAAAAAATTCTACTTGACAACCCCTGTTGTTGATCTGTATATTTGGTAGGCACGATCAAGAAAAGGGAGGGGAAATATGCAATACTCACATTGCCTCGTACAGTACCTCTACTCAGTCGTGTCCTTCATCCCCTCACATCGTCATAAACCCACTCACTCCCGGCCCAAGGGATCATTGTGCCCATTTGCAGGCCAGGTGTCTCCGCTATTCAGCAGTAATCGCTAGCTTTTTTCACCTTCGTACTGTAAATCTCAAGCATTGACCCTTACGGGCTTCCTGCCGGGCTTTTTTTGCCTGGTTCTATCATGCTGTCCCCATGTTGCATATTACAGAGGAGAATCTCATGCAAGAAGCTATTCATCACTCATATCGTCGCGATTTAGGCGCCGGGCTAGTACTTCGCTGGTCCACGGTCGAGGATACTGAGCGTATCGCGATGCTGTATGGGATGGTTCATCGCGATAAAGCTGATGCTCCACTCAATACCGGTGCTATGAGGAGTATTCGCACGTACATGAGTGGTCATTATCCCTTGATGGGACCCAATGATTTTGGTATCGTCGAGGATACAAGTAGAGATGGAAATCCCGTTGTTGCCACGACCTGTTTCTGGAAGCATATCTGGACGTATGAAGGTATTCCCTTTAGCGTTGGCCGCCCAGAGTGCGTGGCAACCGATCCCACCTATCGCCATCGCGGGCTTGTGCGCGCGCTCTTTGAGATGTTTCATGCGCGCAGCGAGGCCGAAGGAGACCTGGTCCAGGCCATTACTGGTATTGCTTATTTCTATCGCCAGTTTGGCTATGAATATGCGCTTGAATTAGAGGATAGGCGCGCCACTCCAATCGTGTTAATACCAGAGGCCAGGGAGGGTGAGCCTGAGCCATTCACCTTGCGCGCCGCCACAGTCGAGGATATTCCCCTGATCGAGGCGCTCTATAACCAGCGTCAGGCCAGTAGCATGGTCTCGGACAGTACACGCACGTTGTGGCACTATGAGATTGAAACCTGGAAAAAGCATCCCCAACTGAGGCATACCTTTAATTTCCAGGTCATAGTGGATACCTCTGGAGAGGCAGTGGGTTTCGTGGCCTGTGATGCCTCTCGCCGGGGCAAAGTGTTGGGGGTCTGGCTGCTGGAGTTTGCCCCTGGGATAAATATGCAGAGCGCTATGCCCCCTCTGCTACGAGTGCTACGTAGCTATGGCCTCGCCATGGAAACGAGCCGGCCTGATACTCCCGCTCTCCAGGAGATCAGCTTTTCTCTTGGCACGACCCATCCGGCTCATGATGTGCTGGGCGAGGTATTGGACCATCCCACCGAGCCTCCCTACGCCTGGTATGTCCGGGTGAAGGATCTGCCAGCTTTTCTCATGCATATCGCGCCCGCGCTTGAGAAGCGTCTGGCAGCTTCATCCGTCGCGGGCTATACAGGCGATCTCAAACTTGATTTCTACCGTGATGGCCTGTGCATGCGCTTTGAGCTGGGGCGCCTCGTTGCCGTGGAGCCCTGGCGCACGCCGCTCTATGGAGCCGACCCGAGCGCCAGTTTCCCGCCGCTGGTCTTCTTACAAGTCCTCTTCGGCCACCGCAGCATTGAGGAACTTCGCCACGTGTTTCCCGACATCTGGGTAAACCCTGAAGCGAGGCTGCTACTTAAGGCGCTCTTTCCCACGCGACCATCCTTTGTCTTCGGCTGGAATTAAAAATTGTAGAGATACAGCCGGGGTGAGCCCTGGGCTCACCCCGGCTGTATCTCTACAATTTGGATATAGGTTGGGTATGTTCAATGCCTATACTCTCAAGGCGTTTTTCACATAGGCGAGGACAAACTCGCCGAAGAGGCTGTTGGCCCAGGCAAACCAGGAGCGGGTATAGTGCTGGGGCTTGTCCGGGTGGAAGCTCTCGTGCATATAGTTGGTTTCGGCGGTGGTGTTGACTAACATGCGAATGATCTCTTCTTGCTCGGCTGGATCGTTACTGGTGAGGCCCTGGATACTGAGGGCGATATGCCAGATATAGCCCCTGGGTGTGTGGGGGCTGCCGACGCCACTGGCATGTTTGCCTGTAAAGTAGTATGGATTATCAGGACTGAGCACGAAGCGGCGTGTGTTCTGGTAGAGCATGTCATCGACAGGCCGATAGCCGAGGTAGGGAATAGCGAGCAGGCTGGGAACGTTGGCGTCATCCATCAGGTTGTAATTGCCGTAACCATCAGTCTCATAGGCATAGATGCGCCCGTGGCGTGGATGCTCAACGATGCCATACGTCTGAATGCCGAAGTCAATATCCTGGCGCAGCGCCTCGGCTGCCTGGGCCAGCTCCTCGTCCTGGTAGACCTCGCGCGCGATCTCGCAGGTATACCTCAGGACGACCACGGCAAACATATTGGCGGGAATCAAATACCCAAACCTACAGGCATCATCGCTAGGTCTGAAGCCCGACCAGACCATGCCGGTAAAATTGGTGCGTGTACCGTGCCCCTGGAAGGGTAGAGTATCGGATGGCAGCAACGGATCTGGGCGCTCAAAGGAATAGGTTGAGCGTGTATCATGTTGTTGCTCAATGCGCATAATTTCAATAATCTTGCGCAACATAGCGCGGACGGTCTCATTAAAATTGCTGGTATCGCCTGTATGGCGCCAGTAACTATAGCAGAGTTTAATGGGGTAGCAGAGCGAGTCAAGCTCGTACTTGCGCTCCCAGACCCAGGGGCCTGCGGGCGGAGCATCGCCTTTATGGCCCTGGCCGTTTGCTTCGCGGTTAAAGGCATTGGCATAGGGGTCGCGTAAAATATATTGTGCCTGGCGCTGTATCAGTCCGCGCAACATGCGTTGTAGAGCCGCGTCCTCTCTTGCCAGGGGGATATAAGGGTTGACCTGGGCTGAGGAGTCGCGCAACCACATCGCGGGAATATCGCCCGTCATTACAAAGGTCGTGTCATCGTCGAGTAACTCAACAGTGGTCTCCAGAGTGTTTGGATAGCACTGTGTGAACATATCGCGCAATTGGGGATAACTGACAAGCTGCTGTTTTACATCTTCGATCAGGGCTGCGATTGCTGGATAATGGTACACGTTTCGTGGATTTCCTTCCTGATAGAGTGCATGTGGACGCGAAAGGGAGTACAGGAGCCGCAAGCACGTCCCTGTACTCCCGAGAGTTAATTATTAAAAATTTCCCAAATCTTTCCACGCTAAGAATTGTCTAGCCGCGCGTGGTGCAGCCATTGATGATCTTCAAGTCTCTTACTAGCTCCCATAGACCTCTAGCTCATAGATACGAGCCGCGACGGTATTGGGATCGGTCTGCGGATTGGTAATATTCAACTTTACGTAGCGCGCAGTCGTGGTGCTGATAGGGTGAGTGGTAATGCTGGAAGTGTTACCAGTCACGTTGACGACCGTGCTCCAGTTGGAGCCATCCGTACTAAGCTGAAGGTTAAAGTCGCGCGTGTTCCAGGCGGTATTCTCGCCACCTGCCCCGGCGTGCTTCACGGTGAAACTGCTAATGGCATAGTTGGCTCCCAGATCAACGCGTAGCCAGTACTGACCGCTAGTTGCTCCAGCGCACCACTTGCTATCATTGGTTACACTACCATCGACCGCTTTATTGGGCGTCTCTGACGAGGTGCAGGAGTTATTAGCGGTAGCCGTTTTATTGAGCGCGACATTGCTGGTGGAGCTTGTAGCATATACCTCTAGCTCGTAGATGCGAGCCGCGATATAGTTAGGATCGCTCTGTGGATTGGTAATGTTCAGCTTTACATAGCGCGCGGTTGTCGTGCTGATGGAATGCGTCGTGATGCTGGCCGTATTCCCGGTTACATTGACGACTGTGCTCCAGTTGGAGCCATCGCTGCTCAGTTGAATGTTGAAGTCGCGTGTGTTCCAGGCGGTATTCTCGCCGCCCGCTCCCGCGTGCTTTACAGTAAAACTGCTGATGGCGTAGCTGGCTCCCAGGTCGAGGCGCAGCCAGTACTGACCACTGGCTCCACCCGAGCACCACTTGCTGTCATTTGTCACACTGCCATCAACGGCCTTGTTAGGCGTCTCCGATGAGCTACAAGAGCTGTCAGCGGTGGCAGTTTTATTGAGCGCGACATTGCTGGTACCGCTACTGGTACTGAATGGGATAGCGGCGTTGAGTGCATCCTGTGCCGAGCTCTGGCGCGCGGCATCGGCGCTATCAAAGGGTCCGTACCACATCAGGCCCAACTGGTTGGAACCATTGCGATCATTGTTCCAGATCGAGTCCACGTTTTGCGTAATAAAGTTCTTGTACGCCTGCTTGTTGTCAGTGCTGTAGAGATAGCCCAGGTTGCGCATAAAGATGCCCTTGAACTGTGGACCATCGCCACCACAACTTGAAGGCTCACAAGGCTCCTTAAGTATACCATTATTCACCAACGTCCCTGTTGCCGCATCGGCGATGGCTTCAGCCTTGCTGAGATAGGACGAGTCATTGGTGATTTTATACATATCGGTTAAGCCACCCAGGATCACGCCTTGATTATAGGTCCAGGTCGTCTGACCATTATTATGACATGAACTATCCAGGCCGTCATTGACTAGGTTGGAACTGTTAATCATGCCACTGCTGTTGAACCAGCTCCACTCGCGATTGGCCCAGTCAATGTAGCTGCCGCTGCCGCTATCGCCAGAGGTGCGCTGGTGTAGTTTTGTGGCGAGCGCGAGAAACAGCTCATTGGGAATAGCGTTCTTGTAGGTGCGATCCTTGCTCCACCACACACCGCCTCCGCAGGTGCTATCCCAGCCGCCAGCCATGTCTGAAAAGATAGTTTTGGCCATGCTTAGATAGCTGTTATTACTGGTCAGGTCATAGGCCTTGACCCAGGTTAAGCCCCACCAGCCCTCATCATCATAGTAATTGTTGAGGAAATTACCGCTTGAGTTTTTGCTATAGGTCGTCGCGATATCGCCCGTATAGGCCGTTGAACCTGTGTTTGATGAGTAGTCGATGATAGCTCCCAGCGCGTTGGCCGAGTTCCACCAGCCAGTGCTATTGAAGAGGCCATTTGAACTGTTATACCAGCTCTGAAGCGTAGCCGCACTGCTATTGGCATATGAGCGGTAGTCACCAGCCGCCCTGGCTTGGTGTGTGTCGAGAGCTACTCCCAGACTCGCGCTAAGAAGACAGAAGAGCACTATTATACCTATGACCTGGCCGCGAAAGCGTTGCGTGAACATACCAACCTCCTTGTTGTTATCCAAAGAACACCAATCGTCCTGGGCGCTCATATTACAACCAGTAGCCGCGTGCACCCGCTACTTGCGTACGCGGCTACTAAATGGTGAATTCACAACATGTGTAGGGTCCATGCTGGCATGGACCCCGAGCGAAGCGATCTGCTTGCGCTCGGGTATCGGCCTGCGGGCCTCGGCAGTCCATGCTAGCATGGACCCTACATCGACGAACTACGTGAATTTACCACTCAAACTTACTGGTTTGATTTAATGACGTCGTTGAGTTGTTGCACCATCTGCTGGGTGCCGCTCTCAAGAGGTTTTTTGCCAAGCAGGATGTCATTCCAGTTGGCGGTGATGACATCGGTAGCCTTGGATGACCAGGGCGCGACAAAGCGGATGCCCACTTTATCAGGTGTGTTCAGGATATAGTTTACCGAGTCGGAGACCGAGCTCAGGTCATCTTTCTTTAGCGTATCGAAGTAGGGTGTCGAAGAAGGGACATAGGCCGCGGGCGCGACAGGCGAGCCAGGCAGGACCGTCTCCCAGGCTTTGGAGGCCAGGAACTGCATGACTTTCCAGGTAGCGTCGGGATTTTTCACATATGTGGGCGAGGCGATGCCGACCGCGTCGTAGAGTTGCACATTCTGCTTCACCTGGGGCAGGGGTGCGAAGCCATACTTGAAGCCGGGCTTGGACTGCAAGAAACCAGCCGCCAGCCACTGACCATTGTAGAGCATCGGAATCTTGCCAGCCACAAAGCTATCCTGTGCGCTATCGACATTGTATCCAGGAGGTGTGACAGAACCATTCTGGACGGCGGTAGCGAACATTTTGGCGCAATTAAGAAACTCGGGGCTGGCGTTTACGCTGCTGGGGCTGAGAAGCTTATCCTCGAAGGAGGTACCACCAGCGGAGACAGCGCAGTTATTGGTCTGGAAGGGATCATCGGGTGTGTTCCACAGACCATAGCGCGAGACCTTGCCGCCGTCCTTCTGCGTCAAGACCTGGGCGTCGTGCAACATCTCGTCATAGGTCCAGCCAGATTTTGGCAGGGGGAGACCAGCCTGCTTGAACAGGTCTTCGTTGTACCAGATGCCGTAGGTGTTCATCAGGGTGGGTAGACCGTAGAGCTTATCGCTGGTCTTCCAGTTAGTCAGCGAGTTAGGCGCGAACTTGTTGATATCGAAGTCGCTGGAGCTCTGCTGGGCCTGGCTACTCCAATCATAGAGGAGACCCTGTGCGCCATACTGCTGCTCGGTGTCGTTACCGGCCCAGAAGATGTCGGGGAGCTTCTTGGCCAGCACCAGTGAGCTAAGCTTCTGACCATAATCGCTGTTAGGCGAGGGGACACGCTCAACCTTGATATCCGGGTTCTGCTTCATGAACGCTGCTAGCGCCTGGTCGATCAGCTTGTTGGTGTCAACCGTCTCCCAGGTCATGACGGTTACCGTTTTGGGGCCACCGCCGGTATCGCTACCGCCACATGCCGCGATGCTCAGTGATGTGAGCAGCAACAGGAGCAAGACGATCGATGTCTTGAATATCCTTTTCTTCGTCATTGTGATGCAAACTCCTTTGAATTGAGAAAAATAGAAAAATATCCAGAAAGTCTATCACTCGTAATGACAACGTTGTCTTCGCCATGCCGCGAAAGAGCCGGGTATGCTCAAGGCTTTCAGTGAAGCGGCTTACTTATCGCGAGCTGAGGTTCCGAGTGCTCCCAGGCCTTGCATGAAGTAGCGCTGGGCGAAGAAGAAGATGATCAATGGCGGCAACATGTAGAGCAAGTTAGACGCCATATACAAATTCCACTTTGTCGTTGCTACGCCCGCGAAGGCCCCGGATAGGGTGGCCATCCCCAGCGACAAGGTCCATTTGTCATCGGAGTAGAGATAGACCAGGGGATTGAGATAGTCGTTCCATGAAAGCGTGAAGGCCATAATGATCATCGTGATCCAGACCGGGCGCGTGAGTGGGATCATGATTTGGGTAAAGATGGTCCAGTGGTTCGCGCCATCCAGGCGTGCGGCCTCGTCGAGCGAGGTGGGAATGCTCATATAATACTGGCGTGCCAGGAAGATAAAGAGCGGATTACCCAGGAAAGATGGCACGATGAGCGGTAGCCAGGTATCGTACCAACCCAGGTCGGAATACATGTGGAAGAGCGGGATCAGGCCCACGATGCCAGGCAACATCATACTTCCCACAAATAGGTAGAACCAGAGTTTGCGTCCGGGGAAGCGAATACGTGAGAGCCCATAGCCCACGAGCATGGAACTGATGACCGAGCCGGAGGTGCTCAAGACACTCACGATAACAGTGTTCGAGAAGAGGCGAGCGAAGTTAATGCTCGCAGGTCCCAGGATAAAGTTCTCAAAGTGGAACTCTTTGGGCCAGAATTCGGGTGGTATGTGATAGATATCGCTATTGCTCTTCAAAGCGACAGTAATCATCCATAGCAATGGAAGAAGCATTGCCGCTGAGAGGCCAATGACGACGATGTACCAGATGATGTTGCCGGTGATCTTGTCATACCTGACCGCCCGTTTGGCCTCGGGGGTCACCTGACGGGTCTTATTGATGCTCAAGCTCATACATTCAACCCCTTTTTGAGCGTGAAAATCCTCCAATGTGTGCAGTGCATGTGTATACATTGCTAAATGTGTATACAATCCGTGATTGTTTGCGCTTTTAGAGAGAGCGCCTTCAATCTACGCTATTTTCTTCATACACCCACATTGATGAAAAGCGGAAAGTGAAGATCGTCACAAGCATGATCAGAAAGAACAGTATCCAGACCTCTGCCGTGGCATAGCCAATCTGCGGGAACTGGCTAATACTACCGAAGCCAGTGTGATAGATATGGACCATCAGCACTTCAGTGGAGAAGCCGGGACCGGGAAGGATGTTGAACTGGTTAAACGCCTGTAACGCGCCAAAGATTTGCAGGATAAGCTGTAAGAAGATGATTGGACTGATCATAGGAAGGGTTGTATGCCAGAAGAGCCTGAGAGAACCCGCGCCATCGATCTTTGCAGCCTCATAAATCTCCTTGGGAACCGCCTGCAGGCCCGAAAGGAAGATAATCATTGTGCTACCAATGCCCCAGAGGCCAGTGATGACTATGGCAGGAAGCGCCATGGTGTAGCTGGAGAGCCAGGTGCTTGTGGGAAGGTGTAAGAAGCTCAAAACCTGGTTTGCCAGGCCGATCTGCGGATTGTAGATAAACTTCCACAGTGTCAGGGTCGCGATGGCGGGAAGAATCGCTGGTAGGTACAAGGCCGTGCGAAATAACTTGATGCCTGGCAGGTTGCGATTGAGAAGGACCGCCAGTAACAAGCCTAGAATCAGCGACGAGGGAACGCTTAGCAGGGCAAAGAGACCCGTGGCTTTAAGCGTGGGAATGAACGATGGGTCTTTGGTAAAGATATAAATATAGTTTTTCAGGCCGACGAAAACCGGGGTTGTGACGCCATCCCACTTTGTCAATGAATAGTACACTGAGGTCACGAGTGGGTACAGGACAAAGACCATGAAGCCAATGATAGAGGGGAGAATAAAGAGATAACCCGCCAGGGTCTCCCTCCCATTCCAGCGCCTACGCCGTAGAGCGCTTTGCCTGCCTCCCTGCTTCTGTGGAGCATTCTTTGCCTGTTGCTGCGTCACATTAGCATCGTCTCGCACGCCTGCTGTTTCCTGGTGAACGCTCATATCCAAGTTGATCACCTCTTTGAATCAGCGCAGTAACAATTCTACAGGTGCATCATTCATTGATCACCTGACACTTTACAAGTGTATGCCATTCTGGTTTAATAGTAATGACAACGATGTCATCAAGCGCTTATACGCTCTGCTATATGTTTGACAACGATGTCATTACTGTACCATGCAAATGACATCGTTGTCAAGAGGTTGAAGAAGAAATTTTAGGTTATACTTATAGATAAAAAGCGGATCCGGAGGATTTGCAGTGAGTAACGAGCAGACGGAGTTCTCTCCGTCAGAGAAACAATTGGTGAGGCAGGAAGGTACTAACCTCTCTCTCACCTCTTTAGAGCCTCTGCATACTGAGGGAAATAAGTTGCGACCAACTATGCAGGATGTGGCGGAGATGGCGGGTGTCAGCCTCAAGACTGTTTCGCGTGTGGTGAATAAGGAGGCGAGTGTGACCCAGGCTACCAGGGAGCGGGTCGAGGCCGTTATCAAGTCGCTTGGTTTCAGGCGCAACGACTTGGCACGCAATCTGCGCCAGGGCCAGACCTCCTCTACCATCGGCCTGGTCATCGAAGATATTGCCAATCCCTTTTATTCGCAGCTTGCGCAAGGTGTTGAGTATGTCGCGAGACGTTATAATCATATGCTTATCCTCAGCAACTCGGAGGAGAATCCGCAGCGTGAGCGTGAGCAGGTGAGTGCGCTCTCTCATCGCCGGGTTGCAGGCTTGCTGATCGTTCCTGCTGGCTCCGACCACTCCTACCTGAAGAGCGAAATGGAGCGAGGGACACCGGTGATTTTTGTGGACCGTCCGCCAGCGAATCTGGACGTAGATATGATCTTGCTGGATAGCTATGGAGGTTCCTATACGGCTGTGAAGCACCTCTTGCGTCAGGGGCACCGACGTATTGGCCTGATCTGTGGTGATCCATCCGTCTATACAGGCTCAGGGCGCGTCGCGGCCTATCGTACTGCGCTGACCGATTGGGGAATTATTCTTGAAGACGATCTGCTCTGCTTTGGTTGCGATGATGCTGAGAAGGCAGCGGCGGCGACACACCGTCTGTTGAATCTTGCGCATCCTCCAACCGCGGTCTTTACTACCAGTAACCGTATCAGCGTCGCGGTGCTGCGTGCATTGCGTGGTGTCACGCGTCGCCTGGCGTTTGTTGGCTTCGACGATTTCGAGCTAGCGGATATGTTGCCAACGCCAGTCACGGTGATCGCACATGATGCCGCCGAAATGGGACGCCAGGCGGCCGAACTGCTCTTCGCGCGTATCCAGGGCGATGAGCGCCCGCCCCAGCGCGTGATCATTCCCACCCGGCTTATCATGCGCGGCTCCGGCGAAATTCCTCCTGAAGGCTAGCTTCTGAGCGCTAGGAAGGCGAAAGCAGGGCGAGAGTATACTTGATACTTGCCTCCATGGAGGCAGCGGCGCGGCGGATATAGACAGGATCCTGGTAGAGCTTACTGAGCATGATCGCGCCCTCCATGGTGGCAATACAGGTTGTGATCCAGGTCTCTATATCGATGTCTGCGCGTAACTCCTGGCGCTCGATCCCTCGTATAATGATGCGCCGTAGTGTCTCCTGGAGCCTATCCATGGCCTGACGCGCCCGCGTACGTAAGATGGGGTTGGTATCATCCACCTCTACAGCCAGGTTTAGAATGGGGCAGCCTCCCTCTACTGGTGGATCTTCGATGATACCCTGAAAATACTTTAACAGGGCCAGCAGGCGATCAAGGGCGTGCTTTTTTTCCTGAAGCGCCTGCCGCATGCTCTGTTCCAGCAGGGATAGGGAGTACTCGAAGGCTTCGAGTGCCAGTTGTTCTTTGTTGGAGAAGTGGTTATAGATGCCGCCCTTTTCGAGGCCGGTTGCGCGCATCAGGTCTGTAAGCGAGGAGCCGACGTAGCCCTGTTGATTAAAAACGGGGGCCGCGCGGGCAAGGATCATTTTGCGCGTCTCGCTCCCTTTACTCATTGTTTGCTCCTTCCGGGCATATTCCTTATAGCCCTGGCAGTGTATTTGAGCGAAGCAGGCAAGCAAAGAATTGCTTGACTAATGCTTGCCTGGCATTCTTGCCCAGGCGGGCGAGGAAGATATTAGCCGGATGCATGCGAATATTTGGTTCAGAGGTCAGATATTCTGTGAAGCCATAGGCCGCGCAGAAACGTTCCAGCATCTCGCGGTACCTGAAAGCGTCCAGCCCCAGGCCAGCCATATCCCAGTGCCAGTAGAGTCCCATACCGAGCACAATGATCTCCTCATAGGTTGTCTCCGCAAAGACCAGTTGCATTAGCTGATGTGCGATGCCAAGCTGCCTCCAGTTGGAACTGACCTCCAGGCCGATCTCATAGGCAGCCTCCAGATTTTGCCACCAGGCATCAACCGGGCAGAGGGCAATGTGTCCAACAATGGTGCCAGCCGGTGTATAGGCGATGGTGAGCATTGTATCCTCCCGCTCCGCGATCTGCAAGAGGAGCGCATGTTCATGCTCCGGCAGGCGCGTAAAGGCACGCATGCCACTATCCGGATCAAGCTCTTGGATAAAGAGGGGCGAGCAGTGGGAGCGCAGGTAAATTGGCCCGGCAGCCGTCATGATTGTTTTTTGATGGGGCGAGGGAGATAGAACAGTGTTGCGCACGATTTTCTCCTTTGTCGTGACTGCCATAGGCAGGAGAGGGCTGGCAATAATCAGACCGATCGGTTTGTTTTTGCGGCAAATTTTTGAGACCAATCGGTCTCAAATCAAGTATACCTTGCATATTTTTCTTCTGTCAAGAGTCTTCTGAAACTGCAATCAGGAATGACCTTATCCGCTTTTGACAGTATCATTAGAGGGTAATGACCATTACTATAAAGTGAAAGGATGCTTTTCTATGTCGAAGCATATGCAAAAGAAGGATCTGCAAGAGCATATTCAGCAGGGCTATGGGCAGTTGATGGAGCTTGTAAGCTCTTTAAGTGAGGAGCAAGCGACTACGCCGGGAGTCAACGGGGTCTGGTCCGTCAAGGATAACCTGGCTCATCTTGCGGTCTGGCAAAACTATTTGCTAGCTTCCTTGCGAGCGATACCTACTGGTCAGAAACCGGACGCGTTCGTCCCTGGTTTGGAAACGGAGGATGAGGAAAACGAACATTTCTATCAGCAGAACAAGGATCGCTCTCTAAAGGAGGTGCTCGCCAATCTACAGGAGGGATACCAGGGGGTACTCGGCGCGCTTGAGGGCTTGAGTGAGCAGTCCTTGAACGAGCCTTTCCCCTGGCGCGAGCAAGGGAATGTAGTCTGGGAGTCCATCGCTGGCGATACCTATGAGCACTATAAAGAGCATCGTGTCAACGTCTTACACTGGCTGGCCAGCGCCAAAACTAATTAAAGAACAAAAGGAGGCACCAGGCAATCCTGGTGCCTCCTTCTTTATGAGAAACCTGGTTAGAGATTACAGGCCCTGCCAGTTGTACGTGGTATCGGGAGTGATGCCTGGTGAGTTGTAGGCCAGGGTAATCAAAGCGTGAGCGTTCAGAGGGACTGAGTTGATATCGCCGTTATATTGCTTGCCGTTTACGTAGACAGTCCAGCCGCTGGTCTGGCTGAGCTGGGCGGGATACTGCAATTCGGGGAAGCGCCCATGCCAGATCTGTAAGAAGTCCCCCAACGCATACGTCTTGGTCTTTGGCGACTCAATATGAAGGATGCCCGAAGTATCGTGAGTATGGAGCCAGTAAATACAGGAGTTGTCGCTGGCAATGCCAATAGATTGAGGAACTTGAACCTGCTGCCCATTGATATAGATGGATAGATGGGCATGGATATGGTAGTCAAGCTGTTCGTTGCCCTGGCAAGCGATCCCATTAACGGAGGGATACAAGGGGTTGTCGCTGGTATTCGTATTGCTGGAAGCGGTTGCTGTTGCGGAGGTGCTGGAAGAGTTGGCGGCCTGAGCAGGCTTCCATAATGTCCAGGTGACGCCACCAATTGCCAGGAGGGCCACAACAATAACAGCTGCAATGATAATGTTCCGGTTGCGCTTGGCGCGTAACTGCCTCTCTCTCTCGAGGCGCTGTCTCTCACGGCGCTCTTGCTGACGCTGGCTCTTTGTAGGGAGGTGGGTGGTTTGTTTCGGCATGTACTTCTCTCGTCCTCATGCAATACTTGTGAGTATTTCCTGTCTAAATATCTTCATACTTACAAGCTACGACGTTATCTACTTCCGATAGTATATAGCATATGTAAACCCATGTTTACGTCTACTTCTGCTGGGAAAACCCCGAGCGCGAACGCGCCCGGGGTTTTCCCAGCAGAAGTAATTAGCTTTCCGATAAAAAAGAGCAACCGTGGCGTTTACTTTTCATACAACAATCCTTGTAGAAAATCACAGACGCTGGATTTTTCCGTGGCTGGTATCATTCACGCCTGTATAGAAAGGCATCTATGCAAGATAAGCATCATGTACCTGACCCATCTCAATCAATGGGAGAGAGAAAGCAGCCGATTTCTCTCGTGGCTCAGCTTTTGCAAGCAACGGTTACCATGCATCACGTAGATGAAGTGTTGCTCTGGTTGTCGGACAAGATTGGACAATATTTGGGCATACCTGTTGTCCAGTTCTGGACAATGCAAGTGGATCGTAATGGAGAGTTGCATGCTGAGGCGCGAGCCAGCGCGAGCCAGCTCCCATCTTTACCGCAACAGGCGACAATAAATCAGTATATAGTATCTGTGGTGGATCGTCTCTTGCTGGAGCAACATGGTATAGCATCTCTCCCTGTTGCAGATGTTTTCTCTCCTGTACTGGCCTCCTTCTTGACTCGCTATGGCTTACAATATTGGGCTGGATATTTTTTGCAGCATGAGATGCTGCTCCCTCCCGCGAGGAGAGAGTCGGAGGGAAAGCAGAGTTCTACGCCTCTGACCATAATTGTCTCATTCTTCTCACAAGCTCCCCTCTCAAAAGAGCAGGAGCGCGCCATCGCCTTTATTTTAGAGCAGGCCTTGCGTATTTTGATCAATCGTCGCTTTCTTGCCGCTCCTGATGCTCTCTTGTCGCCAACTCTCGATAAGCAGTCAAGGAAGTTTTTTTCAGGCCTGACGCTCGCAGATATTGTGCCCCGACGCACGCAAGACCTGGAGGCGTTTCAGGCGGATAACCCATTCGCGAATGCAGCGATCCTTGAGGACAAGAACGCCAGGCGTCTCTATGCGGCAATTGATGGGCGCAAGACCATGGCCGACCTCATGAAAGGCCTCGCTTTTGGACCACAAGAGGGCACTGAGACATTTCGCTATTTACTCAATCAGCAGAAAATTCAGCTCTCAACGCTGGACGAAAAGCCTCTCGAGAATTTTTCGATTATCGATTCACTGTTCTAGAAACGCGAAAAACATGTTAGTCAGGGGAAATAGTATATGATCAGTCAAATTGCAAATTTGATGTCTATTCCAATTGGCACTGTCTGTCTCATTATTTCTCTGAGAGCTTTTTATGTCTACCGGCTCTCTCGTAGTGATATGCTCTTTGTGTTGGGGCTTGCGATGGCCTCTATTTCTTTAGGTACGTTTGTCGGTACCATTGGCGATGCACATATCGGGGGCAACACGTTTGCGACGGATTGGACAAGGTCGTTTGGTGCGTGTGGTGGGGGTCTCTTTATCTTTCTAAGTTCTCTGGTGAAGTCTCATGACCAGATGCAGCAGCTCAAACGTTGGCAGGTAGTTGAGATGGCGCTCTTCCTTATTGTAGTGCTTTTAACGCCATTCTACCCACCGGTTCCCGGCCCTCAGATATCTCTGGCGCTCAATGCCTGCCGCATGATTATCTATACCTGCGCCTTCGTCCGGTATGCCACACTTTATGTGTCAAAATCTACCCGTTTTAGCTTGATCATGAGCCTTGGTTTTCTGGTATTGGTGATTGGCTATGCATTCAACATACCAGGCATACTTCAATCAAAACTCGCCTTTATGACGATTATCGCGGCATCGGTGCGTATCATTGCGTATGTGACTCTCTTAACAGCCTATTCTATAGGATGAGTGAAAAGAAAGAAAAAGGGGCTGGGGAAACCCCCTGGACCCCTTTTCCGATTTGGCTGCTGTTGGTGAGAATACCTATATAGTAGAGAATTGATCTGGGAAATGAGGGGAGACATATGTGTAGAAATATCAAGGCGCTCTTTAACTTTGAGCCGCCGGCGACTGAAGAAGAAATTCGCCAGGCGGCTTTACAATTTGTGCGTAAGGTTAGCGGTTACAATAAGCCATCGCAGGCCAATGAAGCCGCCTTCAATGCCGCCGTTGCTGAGATAGCAGTCATCACCAGTACGCTCCTTGATTCTTTGGAGACGCACACTTCACCAAAGAATCGCGAGGAAGAGGCTGCCAAAGCGCGCGCACGCCGTGCATAACCAATATTGGCGAGCGGAGGAAGTCCAGGTTTGCTTGAACACTCGAGGAAAGTCCAGGATACGGATAAAAATCTATCACTATGAGTGGTTTTTACCGTATCCTGGGCTTTCCTCTGTCAGGCTCCTTCAAGGCTACAAAGATGGTCTTTCGCTTCCATCAGAGGTATTTTCATCTTCCACCTTCGCGATACACTCAACTTCTACCAGCGCACCGAGCGGAAGCGCTTTGACCGCAATGGTCGAGCGCGCGGGATAAGGGAGATCGAAATAGTGGGCATACACGGCGTTCATGGCGGCAAAATCATCTATATTTGTGAGAAACACCGTCACCTTGACGATATGGCTCAAATCGCAATTGACTGTCCTCAGGACCGCTTTGAGGTTCTCGAAGATTTGCGTCGTCTGTTCCGCAATGTCGTTTCCAATTGGTGTGCCAGTGTGCGACCTCTGTCCAGTCTGCCCAGAAATGTACAGCAAGTCGCCAGCCCTGACGACATGAGAAAATGGACCAACGGGCGCTTCGATTTCTGAGCTGTTCAATCCTTCACGATTCATCATGTTCTCCGTTTCTCTGGATGTATCTTCCCTTTGAGAAAGAGCATCTGTGAGCAGAGCTATCAGTTTCTGTTCACAGATTCGCCCGGGAGGGAAAGCAGCCTTCCCTGGGCGATAAGCGAGACATCGCCGCCTACCAGTACCGCCTGGATAGCGTCAAGCTGTCCCTTAATACGAATGTGCATCTGGCTGGGTCTGCCGGTGAAACGTCCCTGGTGGAGCAGGAAATCCTGGTCTGATTGGACAAGGCCATGCTTTACCAGGTACGCACCAACTGTTCCGGCGGCGCTCCCTGTCGCGACATCCTCAAGTCGCCCATCGTTATTCCAGTGCCGGCCTTCCAGGGTTGGAACGTCGAGCACATAGGCGAACTGCGCGCCTGCCTTTGCCAGGAGCCCTTCAAAGGCGGGATGCACGATCCGGGCATGCGCCAGTCCCTGCCTGATAGGCACGATCAGATAGCGCAGCCCAGTGCTGATGACCTCCAGGGGGAGCTCAGCAGCAAGATTAGCTGGTGTCAGGTTCAGCGCCGCGAGCAGTTCGCCAGCCAGCCCCTGCTCTACCTTGCCGAAAAATGTTGGTTGACCCTGATCGAGGAGCGCGTGATAATGGTTTCCATCTTGCCTCGTCGTCACCTGTACGGTCTTTTGCGGGAGAATGAAACTCCAGGTGCGGGATTCCTCCGCGCTGTTCAGCTCATGCAGAACGCTAGCCGCACCTAAGTAATACGCTGCATTTGCTCGCGGCTCAACCCTTCGCTGGCCGGAAAGACAGTCAGACTGTTGCCCGTAAATGAGCGGGCGCTGAAGACATCAACGTGATAGTAAGCGAGGAATAGGGTCATTGTGAGACGGACATGCTGGCCGGACATGGTTCTTCCTTTCTTTTCAACTCTTTTTGCTGAGCTTTGTTCATCAGGTGCGAACTCCAGAACAGGACGCCCAGCGCAAGAAATTGGCAGATGCCGCCGACCCAACCGAGCGCAGTGAGAGAGGTGAAATGGATAAGCAATCCACCCAGTGCTGACCCGCCCGCGCTACTGAGGTAGATCACCGAGCTGTTGAGCGAGAGGATCACACCAGGTATTTCTGTGGTCAGTGCCAGCAGACGATGCTGCTGAGGAGGGATAGTCATTGAGTCAAAAACTCCCCAGATGAGGATGAGCGCGGCTGCTCCGGTGAACGAAGTGGCGACATAAGGGAATGCGCAGAGGATCAGTCCCAGGGCGAGCGAGGCCAAGACCAGCGTACGCATCGCTCCCCAACGGTCCGTGCTATATCCTGCCAGGGCATTTCCCACGATCCCCGCCAGGCCGAAGAGCAGGAACATTTTGCTGATTCCGACTCCGTCCAGGTGGGTGACTTGCTGCAAGATAGAGCTGAGATAGGTGTAGACGACAAAGTACCCCAGGACCCACGGAGCGGTGTTCAACAAGGTTACCAGCAACACTGGTCGGCGTAAGAGAGCCAGGCGGGCGCGCAGCCCAATTTTGGGCGGATTGGCAATGGTAGGGAAGAGCACGAGAATGCCAAGAAAGGCCAGTCCACTCAGGCAAGCAATGAACGCAAAGGTCATGTGCCAGCCCCATGCAGAACTAATAAAGATGCCCAGCGGTACCCCCAGGACCATCGCCAGCGTCAACCCTGCCATCGCCAGCGCTAGGGCCCGCCCGCGCTTTTCCTCAGGCGCGAAAGAGGCAGCAACTGAGGATGCGGTGGGGGTATAGAGAGCCGCACCTATGGCCGAGAGCATGCGCGTGACGAATAAGACAGCCAGGTTGGGGATAGCCGTAGCCAGCAGGTTCATCATGACCACCAGCAGGAGGCCGAATAACAATAAACGCTTGCGCGCGATATTGCCAGCTACAGCAGCCAGCACAGGCGCTCCCAGCGCATAGGTCAACGCGAAAACGGTTTCCAGTTGACCAACCAGGTCAATCGGCACGTGGAGCTCATGAGCGATCTCAGGTAAAATGCCGACCACCACAAAACCATTTGTTCCGAGCGCAAAACCACCGATAGCCAGCACCAGAATACGAAACCACATCTTTTTTTCCTTTTTTCTTGCGTACTTGCATTCTTGACAGGTTCACTTGCCATCCACTATAAAAGAATATGGTTCGGAAAAATAGGTCCAATTAAAGGGAGATTGGTATGAAAAATGGAGATTCAGCAGATTGCCCATCTCCTTGGCCCCTGGTCAACAGGCAAAGGGCCATTATATCGCCGTTTGACGGTTGCCCTTCAGACTCTCCGTTCTGGCGTGGTGATTTGTCCAGGAACGTTATTCTCGTTTGATGCTTCGCATTAGGCCTATGTCCGTTTGCCTTTTCTTCTCGACGAAGAGATACTTCAGGGGGGAATGAAGCGCCTGGCTCAAGCTTGGGAAGCCTATCTTCTCTAACAGCAGGATCTGTTGAAAATACGTATCAGTTCCTGTTCTCTCCTGTTCGTTGGTTCAGGGCAAAAACTGGTCAATTGCCCTGTGACCTCCGAGCGTTTCCAGATGGAGACTCGGGTGAAATTCAGACTGCTCCTAGCAAATGGCCCATTTTTGTACGAATCTTTGTACTATCCCAATTAGGAGGATGCATCAGGTTACAAAGGTTATCCACTTGCCATGGGTCGTGCCATCAGGGCGCGACCCATACCTGGATGGTGCCATCACTTCCACCAGAGGCGATGTGCTTGCCACTGGGCGACCAGGCCAGGACCTGTGTGGGGGCCGCATGAGAAAAGGTGAAGAGTCTGAGATTTGTCCTGGTATCCCACACCTCGACCTTTGCATCCTTACCGCCATAGGCGAAGCGTGCTCCATTGGGCGACCAGGCGACGACGGAGATGGGAGCGGCATAGCGATAACTGAGCACCTCCCGGTTGGTCGCCGTGTCCCACATCTGTACCATCCCATCGTCTCTGCCGCAGCCAACACGTGAGCTATTGAGGATACTCGCTGAAAAACTTGATCCAAGAGACAAAGATGAATAGACCCTTGGCGACCAGTCAACGCTTGTAACCCTTGCTGGATACCCTTGATGGTGCATAATGTTTGTTCCCGTGAACGCGTCCCAGATCTGTACCGAACGATCATCGCCACCGGAGACGATGCGGTAATCGCGTCCAGGGGCCGGCGAAGCCTCATCGGGGAACCAGGCCAGCATATTGACACTGCCAGCATGTCCTTGATAGATGGTAATGAGTCGACCCGTCATCGCATCCCACACATGTACTCTGCCGTCACTTGCGGCGGACGCGAGAAAGAATTGCCCAGGCGACCAGGCAATGGCATTGACGGTGTTCCCCAGATGTCCACGGTAGGAGGCGACCAGGCGATTAGTGGCGAAATCCCAGACCTGGATGTGTGCATTAGCCCCAACCATGGCAATGCGCGTACCATCAGGCGACCAGGCCACGAGATCGATGATATTGGATTGATCATTGTAAATATTAATCGTGGAACCTGTCATAGCATTCCAGATGTGGACTGTCTTCTCATGGCTGGCGGAAACAATGCGTGTACCATCGGGTGACCACGAGAGAGAGCGTACGCCCTGGAGATGCCCGCGATAATTGCAGAGAACCGTTCCTATAGGCTCGCCTGGTCTGGCAGGTCTCAGAGGAGGCAGGATGGAAGGAGGCGGGGGCGTCGTATTCTTTACCATGGCGGGAACGGGCTCCTCGAAAAAAGAGGGTGCCGCAACTGCCTGGCTCGTGCCACCCTCCAGACTTCCCTGCTCAGGAGCGAAAGCCCCATATTGGCTGCTAGGAGTGAGTGCCTGGTAGCGACTGGCTTGTTCCAGGGCGAGTGCAAACTCTCGTACACTGCGGAAGCGCTTCTCCGGGGACTTCTCCAGCACCTTCATGATGACCTGCTCGACGACAGGGGCAATGGTCGGTACCTTTTTGCGCAATGGGGGTGGCAGGGCAAGAAGGTGCTGTGAGAGCACTTCTGTTGGCGAACCATTGAATGGGCGTTCGCCGGTGATCCACTCGTACGTGATGATGCCCAAAGCATATTGATCACTGGCTGTTTGTGGCTTCCCTTGTAGTTGTTCCGGCGCCATGTATACCAGGGTTCCTGCTACATCCTCTACATTTCCGTCTTTAAATGTCTTTATCATCATCGCGATACCAAAGTCGCTCAGAAGGATTTCATTGCGTCTCCCCAGCAGCATATTCTCTGGTTTTACATCGCGGTGAATCAACTTTTCATCGTGGGCATATTGTAAGGCTTCGGCTATCTGTTTCACATAAGAAACCACAGTTGGCAGTGGGAGGGGGCTGCCGCTGGCGTGACGTTGACGAAGTGTGCCATTGGGCGCGTATTCCATGACGAGGAAGGGCGTATTGCCTTCTATACCAAAGTCCAGGACGCGCACGATATTTGGATGCACCAGGCGCGCGATGGTGCGAGCCTCGGTGCGGAACCAGTCGACCGGATCGCTTGTCAGTTGCGTATCGAGCACTTTGATTGCGGCCTGTGTGCCGAGATAGATGTGCTCTCCTAGATAAACCTGGGCAAAGGCTCCATCTCCTACAAGACGTGTGAGTTGGTAATTGCCGAGCTGCTGCCCAATATAATCAGTCATGCTACATGCGCTCCCTGGAAATACCTATAGCCTCCATTGCTCTTTACTACCAACGGTAGCATGTAAGCCATTTTAAGCTTATCTCAACTCTTTGCCAAGCCGGCCGTTTCCTCTTTGCGAGGTGGAAAAATTGCCCAGGTGTGTTGATCAGATACAGAATACACTTGTAAGAAGTGTACCCCAATTAAAGGAACGTTAGCAACAATCTTCGATCAAATAAAATAGTACTTTTAAGCGCTCTCAGTGAAGGAACGAGTATGTGCGAAGAGGTGAAAACTCCAGTTCGCTACAACCCACCTCGGCCACTTCGCACTGGCGCTTGATCTGCACGATGCTCTAGCCGTTGCGGGTAACGCACCGCCTTTTCATTGGTAAGTGCAGGACAATCCCTCATTCGAGGCTTATTCTGGTTTCCTTGTCGTGAGAAAGCGAATGATATGTTGAGCGATCACATCTCCATCTTCCTCGAGCGCAAAGTGACCAGTATCCAATAGATACACCTCACTTTGTGGTAGATCTTGTTTGAATGCCTCTGCGCCATCAGGTCCAAAGATAGGATCATTCTTACCCCACACGGCCAACAGCGGTGGTTGGTAGCGCCGGAAGTACTCATGCCATTGTGGATAGAGCGGCGGATTATTGCGATAGTCCTCAAAGAGCGCCAGTTGTATTTCTGCATTGCCTGGGCGATTGAGTCCCAACTGGTCAAACGTCCAGGCATCGGGGCTGATATGGTCTTTCTGGCGCACCCCATGAGTATATTGCCAGATGGTTGACTCCTGTGTTAACAAGTTTCGTATAGGTTTCTCTGTTTCGGCGTTGCGATTGGACCAGAACGGTCGCGCCGCGTCCCAAAAGGAGGTTAACCCCTCTTGATAGGCATTGCCGTTCTGACTGATAATGGCCTCAATCATCTCTGGATGCTTCACTGCCAGGCGAAATCCCACGGGAGCGCCATAATCCTGGACATAGATACTGAAGAAGGGAAGCTTGAGCGCACTTACAACCTTTTCTATCACTTCTTCCAGGTGATCGAACGTGTAGGTGAATTGCTCAATACTTGGACACTCGCTATACCCATACCCTGGATAATCTGGTGCCACGACATGGAAATGTTCGGCGAGTGCTGGAAGAAGGTTGCGAAACATGTGTGAGGACGAAGGAAATCCATGTAGCAAAATAAGTGTTTGCGCATGTTGTGTTCCTGCTTCACGATAAAATACATTGACACCATCAATTGGTATGTTTCGATAAGAGATGGTTGCCATCGATGTATCCCTTTCATAGATGGTGTGCAGAAAAAGAGTGTTACCTCCAGTATCCTTTTGTCCAGTTGGAAGCTGTCGTACCGCTACATCTAGGACTTGAGGAAGGAGAGCAGGTCAGTATTGAGTTGCTTCTTATGTGTGTTGGGAAGGCCATGAGGTGCTCCCGGATAGATCTTCAGGGTGGCATCTTTGACGATCTTTGAGGAGAGCCGAGCCGAGTCGTCAATGGGTACAATCTGATCATCGTCACCGTGAATGATCAGCGTTGGTACATTGAAGCGCTTGAGGTCTTCTGTGAGGTCTGTCTCGGAAAAAACTTTGATGCAGTCATGGGCACCTTTGAGGCCAGCCTGCATTGACCATAACCAGAACATATCTCGAATGCCTTGAGATACCTGGGACCCTGGTCTGTTCGCACCATAGAAGGAGGCGCTGAAATCCTTGTAGAATTGTGAGCGATCCTGAAGGATGGCAGCGCGGAGCTGGTCAAAGACCTCAATGGGCAGTCCACCCGGATTGGTTGCTGTCTTGAGCATGAGTGGGGGGATTGCATCTACGAGCACGGCCCTGCTGACGCGTGAGGTTCCATGACGACCAATGTAGCGAGCCACCTCTCCTCCGCCAGTTGAATGGCCGACCAGCGTCACGTTGGAGAGATCAAGCGTTTCAATGAGCACTGCGAGATCATCAGCGTAGGTATCCATGTCATTGCCTTCCCAGGGCTGACTGGATCGACCATGACCTCGACGGTCATGAGCAATTACTCGATAGCCGTTGGAAGCGATAAAGAGCAGTTGGTCGTCCCAGGCGTCGGCATTCAGTGGCCAGCCATGGCTGAAGGTAACAGGGGGTCCCGATCCCCAATCCTTGTAATAGATTGTTGTGCCGTCTTTTATGGTGAGCGTGCCCATGGTATACTCTGCTCCTTTCAGGGACAACTAATGCCACAATGTTGCGATTTGACCGCAGTATTGTGGTACAACGGCATTCATACCTCACTATGAAAGCGTCTTCCGAAGAGACTTTTTCGCCGCTTTTTCTCCTCGCCATGACTGCATCTGCATCCTTTTTTTCAATATATACTTGAGTTGCAATGGTGTTTGTGCCTGGAGTGAACCAAACGATCAGACCAAGGGTTGAGGAAGGGCGTGGACAGTGAAAAGAGAAGCGATAAAAAGGAGCTAAACAGATGAGCGGAAGGGTTCACTCCGACTCAAAATCTTGAAAATGGACGAGGGCATGCGTCTACATATAACGATCATCATATGTAGACGCATGCCCTGTGCCCTTTATGGGGATTTAGCAGCGTGGAATCACGCCGTTTTGTGTCTCTACTCTCTCAAGAGAGTTGGATAGAGCGAGTGCATATTTTATTCCTCTTCCTCATGCCATGTAAAGGTGACAGCCGCGCCAGCGGGCAGTATATACGAAAAGACTTTGTGACCTACTTGTACCTGGAAGGTTGTTGCTCCAGCACTACTCGCGTTATGGTTGTAGATAACCAGCACGCGCGTTCCATCCCGGTTAAGAAACGCGACGTTCTCAAGGTTACTACTGTTGGCGGTTGAGGCGATACGCCAGGAGCCAGGAGCGACAAATTTGCTGAAATGTCCCAGGCCATAATAGTCAGAATTCTTGGTCACGCTTCCATCCGCGGCAATTGAGATGACGCCCCGGCATGTACCACATGATCCAGCCGTATCCAGGTGCGGATTACCATTGGGATCAAGTGCCAGGCCCCAGCGTACAACCGTTTTTGCACCATGGGTCGTTGAGCCAATTCCCAGTTCCATGACATCCTGAAGGGTCGCGGCGAAGGTAGGATTACTGTTATTCTCCCACTGTCCTCCCGAACACTCGGTTTCGTAGATATCCTTCTGGCCATAGAACTGATCCTGCGCGCTCGGATCTCCACCATAGCAGTGGAATGCGATCCCATCCACGTACTTGCCAGCGGGACTATTCAGGATGGCGCTGGGATACTCTGGCGTGTCCCAGTTGTGGTCAAAGGCCAGAATTTTGGTCTGAACATGACTCTGCTGGAAGGCACTTGCCAGGTTCGTGATGAAGTCCGCTTCATTGCCAATGGTCGTGTCGTTGGCAGTCTGGCTGGTCGCGGGCAGGAGCATGGTTGGCATATAGTTGCCATTCTGTGGCTCGTTCTGTGGCGTGATCGCGTAGATTGGAATGCCCTCGCGCTCATAGGCCTTGATGAAGGCAACGAAGTACTGCGCATAGGCCTGGTAATACTTCGGGTTTAGATAGCCCTGGTTGATACTGGCGACGCCAGAGCCGCCATAGGAGAACTGGTTGAGCCCCGAACCCTGTACATTGTCATCGACAGTAGTAACGCCGCTCGCTGAGATAATATCGACGCGATCAGGGTTAATACCGTTCCAGTGCGCGCTGCTGTTCTGCTGACCAGTGACGCGAACCTTCAGTGTATGCTGGCCCGCGCTCAGGACCGGGCTGGTGTAGACCAGTGTGTTGCCAGCATTGGTGGGCGCGTAGAAGTCAACCATGGTCTCGGAACCTCCATCAATGGAGAAGGCGCCGATGCCATGGTCTGTGCCGACAACGCCATAGAACTTGATCTGTGTGCCGTTAAAGGTAATAGACACATAGTCATTGGGCGTATTATCCCAGCTATTGCTCCCATCATAGAAGCCCTGATTTCCCCCATCGCAGTTGGTGCAATGGCCCCAACTATTTCCGGGTAGCTTCATCCATGCGGGCGGCGACCAGGGAGTTGCCATAATTTTGAGCCGGGGATTAATGCGCAGGGCCTCTTTCAAGAGTGAGGTAATGTGATAGTGATCATCCTGCGCAATCGAGAAATGGCTGAGTGTGGGATCTGTCTGTCCCGCAGGCATATCATCGTAGGTGTACTCTCCTACCCAATTCTTGCTTGCATCCAGGGGTGGTGCCAGGTCAGATGATCCCATAGGCTGGCGCAAATAACTTAGCCCAATACCCTGGTGGGGATCGAAGAGTGTGCGCATCACCTGCTTCTGGTCAATATTGGATTGTGAGAGAACGACTGCCGACGATGCAGTCAGGGATGCGCCGAAACCGGTCATACTCTGGTATTTTTGCTCTGTGTTGACGGTGATCGTAGCGGTATTGGGGTCGGCGTGATTAGAGAAAGAAATAGCTGGTTGCTCTTTGAGCAGATTGCTCTGCTCAGGTGTTGTCAGCCAGGCACGCACATCCTGACTATCGGCGTATGCCCGCGAGGGATAACTCGCCGCGAGCGAGGCCACACTCAAAATAAACAGAACGATGATGAGTGGGGAAGCAATTTTCTGTGTCAAGCGAGACATAGCATCCTCCTTGAAGAACGTCTCCTGGGGAGTGAGAGAGAGCATCCGGGCATCTCTCGGTCATCTCTTTACTACAAAATAACATGGTTTTTACTGCTATATTGTTCTGGCGCACTACCTCCATAAAAAGAGTAATGTGTTTCGTATATAGAAAGAAAACACATCCGTTTTGCTATTGCGTTTATGGGAGGGTAGCTGAATAAATGTATTTTATCACCACGAATAGTATATTTCCATTTATGAATAAAGAAGGCCGGTCTGTTGCTTAACGTTTCGCGCCGCAGGCGCGCCAATACATAGGGAGTGTAGGCATGTATGGCAGGCATCCGCCTGCCATACATGCCTACACTCCCTATGTATTGATAGCTTAAGGACGGGTATTGACCAGGGGCGAAGCCGGGGTGGAGGGAGAGCCAGTCTCGCGCCGGATGACAGGGGCTACTTTGGTGCCGAAGAGCTCGATGGCATGCAGGATCTGGCGATGAGGCATCGCGCCAACACTCGCCTGCATAAGGAAGCGATGATGTCCAAAGATCGCATGCTGTGCGAGGATCTTGTCGATGACTTCCTCTGGGCTGCCAACTACCAGGGCGCCTCGCGGCGAGCAGGCCGAGTCGTATTCCCTCCGACCCATCCTGGGCCAGCGGCGCTCCACTGCCAGCTTGTTCATCATGGTGATATAGTATTGGGAGTGCTCATCTCTCGCCGCTTGCGAGGTATCGGCGATATAGCCATGCGAGTTGATGCCTACGGGCAAGGTGCTTGCGTCGTGTCCGGCGTGCTGGCTTGCGTCACGGTAGAGCTTGATGAGTGGTGCGAAACGTGCTGGTTCTCCTCCGATGATTGCCAGCGCCAGAGGCAGACCAAGAGTTCCCGCGCGCACCACTGAGGCAGGAGTGCCGCCAACGGCGACCCAGATCGGCAGAGGCTCTTGCAGAGGGCGTGGGTAGACGCCGAGTCCATCCAGGGCGGGACGGTGCTTTCCAGTCCAGGTGACATGCTCTTCCTGACGGAGGCGGAGCAGGAGATCAAGCTTCTCAGCAAAGAGCTCCTCGTAGTCATCGAGGTCATAGCCGAAGAGCGGGAACGATTCAATGAAAGAGCCGCGACCAGCCATGATCTCCGCGCGCCCACCTGAGAGCAGATCGAGCGTCGCAAAGCTCTGGAATACGCGAACAGGATCATCTGAACTCAAGACCGTGACTGCGCTTGTCAGGCGAATCTTCTTTGTGCGCTCAGCGGCGGCAGCCAGCACGACCGCGGGCGTCGAGACAGCGTATTCAGGGCGGTGGTGCTCGCCAACTCCGAATACGTCGAGTCCAACCTGGTCGGCCAGCTCAATCTCCTCAATAAGGTTGCGTAAGCGTTGTGCCGGGCTTATCTTCTCCTCTGTTTGGGAGGTCGACGCAATATCGGCGAATGTATAGAAACCTAGTTCCATCAGAGCTCCTTGTGGGGCGATGCGTAGCGGATAACGCGCATAGTCCAGAATCTGTTAGCAGCATGCAGCCAGGTGATTAGCATTTCCTTCTTTGCTAACTATTTGTTTGTTACTTACTAATAATAGTATACACCCGAAGGATCGTTGCGTCAAGCTTGTTTGGCTGTAGCATCTGCAGCGTTCAGGGTAGTGAGCCGAGACCTTAAAAGGACTCTGGCTTTGTATATGTTAGTGTCTATGGTTTATTTGTATCGTTGTATGTGGGCATGCGATACTTGTCTGTAGACACATCAAAGGAAGGATGTAGAGGTATGACAGATCATATTCAGTTTAATGGGCTTGGTATGGGGCTAGGCAATCTTTCCCGGCTCTCCAAAGCCAAAACGCGCTCAATCAGCGCCGAGAACTTCACTGGAGAGAAGGGCAAGGGGGGAATGGCGACCGAGGGAACGGGAGCTGCCAGTGCGCGTGATCTGGGTCAGGGATGGAAGATATCACCCTCAATTGCTATCCCGCCACGGAGCAGCGTGACGCTGGCTGAGATTGAGGGGCCAGGAGCCATCCAGCATATGTGGATGACAACCTTTCCGGGGAACTGGCGTAGCCTGGTCTTGCGCGCTTATTGGGATGGCGAGGAGAATCCCTCTATCGAGACTCCTTATGGCGACTTCTTTGCCAGTGGTTGGTGCGAACCTTGCCAGATTAACTCACTGCCTCTTGCGGTAAACTCTTCGGGTGGCATGAACTCCTACTGGGAGATGCCTTTTCGTGCGTCAGCGCGGATTACGCTTGAGAACCTGAGTGACAGGGAGGTCGTTCTTTACTACCAGATCACTTATACCCTGACTGAGGTTCCCGAGGATGCAGCCTATTTTCATGCGCAATGGCGGAGAAGCAATCCTCTATCTTATAAGGAAGTGCATACGTTGCTGGACAACGTTCGGGGAATGGGTCACTATGTTGGCACCTATATTGCCTGGCAGAGCAATAATGCTGGCTGGTGGGGTGAAGGGGAGATGAAATTCTACCTGGATGGCGATAAGGATTTTCCTACTATCTGTGGAACAGGAACGGAAGACTACTTTGGTGGGGCCTGGTGTTTCCTACGCCCCAGAAATGACTACTTGGTCTTCGATGGAGAGACACTGGGGCGCAGCTTTTTGGAATCGAAAGTAGACGCGCGCTCGACGGAGTATGGCACATATTCTACGCCTTTCCAGGGCCTGCCCCAGGTCATACAGCCAGATGGTGTCTATCGTAGTCAGCAACGGTTTGGCATGTACCGCTGGCATATTATGGATCCCATTCGCTTTGAAGAGGATCTGCGTGTAACAATTCAGGGCTTAAGCTGGCGTCGTGGCGGGCGTTACTTGCCGCTACAGGATGATATTGCCTCAGTAGCCTATTGGTATCAAACGGAGCCGCATATGCCTCATCCCACTCTCCCCGAAAGCGACGCTTTAGAAGTCATTTAACCCGATGTGTAACTTCTGTACTTGACTTCTCGCGCCTGCGGCGCTCGTCCTGGTATGAGGGGTGGTGTGTGCTAGCAGAGCTAGCACACACCACCCCTCATACCATACCTCCTGAGTCTGGTGGCGTGGAGGCCTGAAAGGAAGCAACCAAAGAGGGCTATATGGCTTCCCTATGTGGATATTCTCATAGTATTCTCATTTTTGGCTTATATAGTGAGGGATAATTGTGGTCCCTTTTAAACAAGCAAGAAAACTTAGCTTGCGGAACTGTTGTTTACCCTTTCATAAGATCCTGATGTCTTAACTGATCGGAGTCTGTTTGATGAAATCGGCACATACATCATCATCTATAGCTGATAAATCTACGCTTCATATGTCTACCAGCCGGTCCGATTCCCCTGCGCTGTCAGATGATAGGCCTTCACCCATTCGTGGGTGGATGCTTTTCCCTCAACGTTTGTTTCTAGGGGCGACCTTTGTGTATGCTGGTGTGCAAAAGCTCATGGATCCCCAGTTTTTTCACAAGGGGACGCCGGGTTATATTGGTAATCAAATTATCGGTTTTGCGCAGGGCTCGCCGCTGCATTTTCTCCTGGTCAAAGTGGTAGTTTCGCATGCCGTATTATTTGGCTGGGCGATCGCTTTAGGCGAGCTGGCTATTGGCCTGGGTACGCTGGTGGGATTATTCTTCCGTCCTGCGTCTTTCTTCGGAATAGTCTTGAGCATTCTGTTCTTATTAACGGCAAGCTGGCATGTCTACCCCTACTTTTACGGCGCGGACATCGTCTTTGCCTGGAGCTGGCTGACACTTTTTCTTGTGGGACCGGTTGGCACGGGACTCCCCACCTTTGATGGTTGGCTGCAACGTGTGTTTTTCCCTCAAGGTGCAACCAGGCGAGGTCTGATTGTGCTTACTCTGGGTGTCCTGATCCTTGGCATGAACACCTGGCGTGCGGCAGAGCCAGAGACGGTTCGCAGAGGATCACAGCGGCGTTTTTCGGCATCGCAGCAGCAGCGTGAGAAGCGGCGTACCTTTCTGCAGGGCTTGGCTGTGGGGGGCGTAAGTATGGCTGGCCTGGCGTTTCTGGGTTCGGTGCTGCATGTTTTTGGTAGACCAGACACAACGACCGCGAGTGGTGCTGCGAGTAGTGGTGGAACTGCTGGCGCGGGAAAGGCTGCTTCTGGTACGTCCATAGCCCAGGTCAAGGCGGTGCCTGTCAATAGCGCCGTGAATTTTACTATCCCAAGCACTGGTGATCCTGGTGTACTCATTCACCTGTCAGAGGAGCAATTTGTGGCCTTCGATGCGACTTGTACGCATGCAGGTTGTGAGGTGGGTTACGATCCGGACAGCAAACTGCTGATTTGTCCATGTCATGGGGCGCAGTTTGACCCAGCCCACCAGGCCGCAGTCATGCAGGGACCTGCCCAACTGCCGCTAACAGCCGTCAAGATCCATGTTGATGCAGTAAGCGGCGCTATTATTCTCGATTAGACGGTGCCAGCAGATAAAATCGCCCAGAAGTAAGAACCACCAAATTGGGGGAAGCTTACAGCAGTGAACCTATCAACTGCAAAGGGGAAGAGAGGATGTGTTCCTGCAACTGTTGTCGATGAAGGAACGTGCTTTAAGGAGAACAAGGGACGAATATGGATGCTCATACACGTGTAGGTTTGGGCTCCCTTCGCGTGCTTCTCTTTTCGGTTTCCGCTCACGTTCTTTGCACTCGGTTGTCTGCGAAAGCTGTCGCATGGAGAGAATGAACATTACTCTGTAGAGGAGGAGAAAGGGATACAGAAGTGAAATCTTCTTTTGACAAAGAAGAGACAAATCAGCGTCAGGAACAGCAGTTGGCCGCCCTTGAAGGACTGCTGGAACTGCCAGCGACCAACGTCAAAGTGACCCTCAATCAAGCAACATCCCTCATTGCAGAAGTCCTCTCTGCTGATAAGGTGGATATCTTCTTCCATGATCCGACCAACGAGACGCTTGTGGCTTTTGGGACCAGCGATACCCCGATGGGGAGGAAACAGCGTTCCATCGGAATGGATCGCTTGCCCTTGGCTAATGGGGGGCGCACCGTCGAGGTCTTTCTTACTGGCACCCCTTTTATCGCCTATCATACCGACCAGGACCCTGAGGAACTCGTGGGGTTGAAGATCGGGCTCGGCGTGAAGTCGCAGATCGCGACGGTCTTTGAGGTGGAGACGCTTCGCCGGGGCGTATTGTTAGTGGTATCCAGTCGTCCCGAGTTCTTCTCAGAGCAGGACCTGCGCTTTCTGGAAGCCATCGCCCGCTGGATCGGCATTGTGATCCATCGAGCCGAACTCACCGAACGGTTGAAACACGAGGCAGTGGAGCAAGGCCGACGCCTGGCGGCTGAGGAGTTGCTCACGATCATGGCTCACGACTTACGCAATTATCTCACGCCCCTCAAAGGGCGCATTGAACTACTGCAACGGCGGGCGCAGCGAGAGGGGCGCGAGCAAGATCTTCGTGACGTCAGTGCCGTGAACCACACCCTGGGCCTACTTGAGCGGGTGATTTCCGATCTGCTCGATGTAGCACGGCTCAATCAAGGGATATTTGCCATCACTGCATGCTCGATGGATCTCGTGGCTCTGATAAAGGACGTGGTTCGTGCTTTCGACTCGCCAGAAACGCCAATCCATATCCACGCGCCTGCGAAGGTCATCCTTTCTGCAGACGCGGATCGACTGCGTCAACTGCTTGAGAATGTGCTCGCCAATGCGGTGAAATACGCGCCGAAACAGACCCCCATCACCGTGGAGATGCACATCGAGCGACGGATGGATGGACCGTGGGTAGTCTTGACAGTCTGCAACCAAGGACCAGGTCTCCCCGCTGATCTGCAGGCGACGCTCTTTCATCCCTTCGTGGCAGGCTCGCAGTCGGCCGGATTGGGTTTGGGACTCTACCTGGCAAACAAGATTGCCACTGCCCATGATGGGACGCTCACCATTGGCTCCCCAACAGGCCAGGAGGTGCAGGTCACCCTGGCCTTACCAGCGGAGGAGGATGAGCTCATCGTGGACAATCAGGAGGGATCTGATCCGCTATAATACGAGGAGAAAGAGAGAAGCGCGACACTAGGAAATGACATTGGCATGTTTCCATACAGCGATGTAAACTATTTTTATGGAGAGTGATTTTATGGCACAATTGCCCGAAAGACCCACATTGAGTGATCTGCAAAACTACGTTGCCGCTGTCTGCCAGGAGCGTGGCTGGACAAAGGATAGTCCATCGGAGAAATTTGTGTTGTTTATCGAGGAAGTTGGTGAACTTGCTAAGGCCATGCGCAAGGTGGCAGGGTTGTACGAAGAGAAGGCAAAGCAGCGCGATATCGAACTGGAAGAGGAGTTCGCCGATGTCCTGAGCTATATACTGGACCTGGCAAATACCTTTAATATTGACCTGGAGAAAGCTTTCAGGGCGAAGGAGCAGGTCAACGAGACCAGAGTCTGGGAGTAGCGCCTGCTCATAGAGAGTATAAGATGCGCCGTGGTAGTCTGTGGCTACCACGGCGCATCTTATACTCTCTACCAGGCTCTTTATGGAACTCCTCTCTTGTCCTCGGCGTGATGTTTCTATGATTTGTGTTGTCATAGAACTTTGATGGTAGAGAGGGAAAGAAGAGATGTCGCAACGAGAAGATACGCAAACTACAGGCGGAGGAAATGAGCGTGCGTTTCTTATAGCTGTTGATACAGGCAATGGAGCGCAGCTCTTGAGTGTTGAAGATTCTTTGCAAGAGCTGGCAACGTTGGCGCAAACGGCTGGTGCCGAACCTGTGGGTATGATGACGCAGAAATTGGAGCATCCTGATTCGGCTACCTATATAGGAAAGGGCAAGCTTGAGGAACTCAAGGCCTTAGAGGGGCAGTTGGCATTCGATGTTGTTGTGGTCGACGATGAGCTTCGTCCGGCCCAGCAGCATAACCTGGAAGATCAATTGCATGCCCGTGTGATTGATCGAACAGAACTCATCCTGGATATCTTCGCGCAGCATGCGCGCACACGCGAGGGCTTGCTCCAGGTCGAGCTGGCACAGTTGGCCTATCGCTTACCACGCCTGAGTGAGCATGCTATCAACTTCTCTCGTGTAGGTGGTGGAACGTTGGGGGGCGCGATAGGTGTGCGTGGCCCTGGTGAAACAAAGCTGGAGATAGATCGGCGCCGTATTAGACGGCGTATGAGTGAGATCAAACGTGAAATTGAAGCGGTCCGTCAGCATCGCCAGGTGAGCCGTCAGCAGCGCGCTTCACACGCGCTTCCGGTCGTCGCTGTGATTGGTTATACCAACGCGGGGAAATCAACCCTTTTTAATGCTCTGACCGCCGCGAATGTGCTCGTCGAGGATAAGCTCTTCGCGACGCTCGATCCGACAACGCGTCAGTTGACGTTGCCAAACAACCAGGAGGCCTTGCTTACTGATACCGTTGGTTTCATCCAGAAATTGCCTACAGACCTGGTCACAGCCTTCCGCGCCACGCTCGAAGAGGTAACGGATGCCGATCTCTTGCTAGAAGTTGTTGATATCAGCCATCCTAATATGCATGAGCAGTATGAGGAGGTGCTGCGTACACTCAAAGATTTGCATGCCGAGCATTTACCACGCATCACGGCTTTGAATAAAATAGACTTGCTAGGGAAAACACCGCAGGTTGATACGTCATTTTTCCCTGATGCGGTAGTTATCTCGGCTTTACATCGACAAGGATTGGATACGTTATGCGAGAAGATGTCCCAGGTGCTGGCGGTAAATATGGTGCCTATATGTGCAACTGTGCCATATAGTAAAGGTGAACTGGTAGATCTCTTCCATCGTAGGGGCCATATTGAGTATGAGCAGCATGAGGAAGAAGGGACGCTGGTTGTGGGGCGTCTTCCATACAGCCTGCGTGGACAATATCTGCCCTACCTTTGCGCGATTCCTGCTCATGTCCATGTGTAGTGGTGCAGTCGCTCAATACAATTGTAGGGGCCATGCTTGCATGGCCTTGTCTTCGTGACAGCGAGAGGAGTCCAAGCCAGCTTGGACCCTACAATTTAGAGGAGAAAAGTTCGGGGTAATAGAGAGATACTCTCGCTCTCCTGAAAGGAGCGAGAGTATCATAGAAGGAAGTCTTGTAACTGGCTATCGCAGCCTTGCCGAAGTTTACTAAGGGCTTTCGTTTCCAGCTGGCGTACTCGCTCACGCGAGAGGTGAAGCGCCTCGCCTATATCCGCGAGAGTATGGTTTTCGCCATCGCGGAAACCGTAGCGCAGCTCGATAATTGAACGTTCACGCTCATTGAGATGCGCGAGAAGCTCTCCGATAGAGGCACGCATTTGTTGATGAGCCACTGTCTCTTCAGGTACTGCAGCATAGGGATCATCAAGCATGTCGCCCAGCGAGATCTCGCTCTCGTCATCGAGAGGCGTGTCCAGGCTGAGTGTACGTTGCTGGTGTTGCAAGAGTTCACGTGTGGCCTCGATATCCATTCCCATGGCTTGCGCCAGCTCCTGAATATCGGGTTCACGCCCCAGCTTCTGGAAGAGGAGTGAACGCGTCTTGGCAAAGCGTCCCATCGTCTCTACGATATAGGCTGGTAGGCGAATGGTGCGACCACGATCAGCGATTGCCCGGCCGATTGTGTGGCGAATAGACCAGGTCGCATAGGTGCTAAAGCGGTAGCCAAGCGTATAGTCAAACCTGTCGACCGCAGTCATCAGGCCAATGTTTCCCTCTTGAATCAGGTCTGATAGCGATAGCCCACAATGCATATACCTCCTGGCGATGCTGACGACGAGGCGCAGGTTGGCCTCAATCAGGCGTGCGCGCGCCTCTTCTGCCAGGTGCATAATACGTTGACGGGGAAGCCTGTGGGCCTGCTCAGCCTGCCAGGCCTCCTTTTTTCCCTGGGTGATATATTTGGCCAGGGCTATCTCTTCCTCGGCACTTAAAAGGGGAGAGCGTCCCATTTCTCCGAGGTAGAGGGTTAAGAGGTCGTCTGCGACCTCTGGCTGGCTTGCTGATTGTTCTGGTGTATGCTCCTCTATAAGAGGTGTATCTATCTCAGCTTCAACTGGAAGCTGGCTATTATCTTGTTCCTCCTCCCCCTCTTCCAAAAACCACTCTTCTGGCGAGTCACTTGTTAGCCTTTCATCCTGAGGCATAACGGTGGAATATGAGAGAGGAGATCTCTCTGTCTGCTGTGTTTGTTCTGAAACATGAGGTATCTGTTCCACACGTTCCAGAGGTGTCATGACGTGTGACATAGAATCTCCTTGAAAATCATCAAAATTATTCATGGTAAGAAGGCTTTTCGCCAGTAGAAAAGCGAATGTATAAAAAATGCAAAGGACGAGTGTCCAGAGGGCTCTTCTCGCTAAGACGAGGAGCCCCTAAAAGCGCTGCTCAACAGCTATGATGGGGTGATGTATCTGTTAAATGCTCAGTGGTAAATTGGGGGCAGGTATGAAAACGTTCTATATACATAGTTTATTCCATATCTGCAACTATTTTTGGGCATGAGAATAGGAAGTGAAGATACCGCAAACACCTTCACTTCCTATTCTCATGCCCAAAAATAGCTATGTTAATGTTTTTTGGTTTTCTCTTCTATGCGTTTGGCATAGTTGGGATCGCGTGTAGCTTCAGGATCAGTTGCCATACCCGCAGGTGGTTGCTCCGTCTGGGCCTTTTGATCGCCCTTGGGGTGCTCTGAATGCTCCTTTGCGTGCGCGGCTTTCTTCTCCTGGTCGTCATGTTGCTTATCAAGCTCGTGCATAAGATCTGTCAGCCCTCTCTCTACTCTACTGTTGTAGATGGTTATCGAAGCTTCGAAAGAAACACGAATAGAATTGTATAGAAGGTAACATTTTGCAAGAGAGAGAAAAAAAACTTTTTGTGTGAGTAAATCGTGTATTTCTTTGTAGACCTGGTTATAGTAAGCCAGGAAATAGAGGTTGAAAGTCGGGGTACAAGATGGCAGGCCACGATATCATTGTTATAGGGGCATCAGCGGGCGGCGTGGAGGCATTAATGCATCTCGTACGAGATTTGCCGCCGACGCTACCAGCCTCGTTATTTATTGTCTTGCATATCTCGGCTGACGGCCAAGCCGCTTGCCAGATATTTTGAGCCGTTCTGGCCATTTGCCAGCGGTGCATCCAGTTGATGGCGCACCGATTGAGCATGGCAAAATTTATATTGCCCCGCCAGATTATCATATGTTGCTTGAGGAGGGGCGTATTCATATCGTACGAGGGCCGAAAGAGAATCGGCATCGGCCGGCCGTAGATCCCCTCTTTCGCTCGGCGGCGCATGCCTATGAGAGGCGCGTCGTGGGGGTGGTGCTTACGGGCGGCCTGGATGATGGAACGTCAGGGCTTTTTACCATTAAACACAAATGTGGTATCGCGATTGTGCAGGACCCGCGGGATGCCCTCTACCCAAGTATGCCTCAAAGTGCTCGCGAATACGTCGATGTCGACTACACGTTCCCGCTCAAAGAAATTGCACCACTTCTCACTCGTCTCGCACATGAGCCTGTGACAGATGGAAGTTTGCAGGTTCCGGCAGTACCCCTGAGCGAGTGGAAAGAAGAGAAGGTTACAACCATGGAGCAAAATGACCTCCAGAAGGAAGAACTGAACGGAAATCCCTCGGTTTTTTTCCTGTCCCGAATGTGGTGGCGTGCTCTGGGAAATGCATGATGGAAGGCTGCAACGTTTTCGCTGTCGCGTGGGTCATGCCTTTTCCACAGAGAGTATGTTGCTTGAGCAGTCCGAATCCTTAGATAAGGCTCTCTGGATGGCCTTGAAGACCCTTGAAGAGAAAGTGGAGTTGCTCCAGCGCCTGACCAATAACGCACATGAGCACGGTAGAGCTTTACTGGCGCATGGCTTTGAGGGGCGCTTGACGGAGGCGAAAAGACATGCTCAGACGTTGCGCCATTTGCTAGTCGAAGGGGGACTGAAGCTCTCAGAACCTGAGATGGCGCGAGAACTTGAGGCTGAGCCGCCTATGGAATGAAAGCCCCACAAATTTTTTACCTCTACAATGCACTTCTCTCACAAAATGATTGACAGGCCTGAGAAATAGTTCTATAGTGAAGATCGGCGGCGTATGTTGTCAATCCAGGATTTCTGCATCCTTTTTTAGTTGGAAGCGAGCGTTGTCTCAATGAAAAAAGATGAACAGCAGAAGGAGTCAGCTACGGGGAACCTGATCGTCGTAGGGTCTTCGGCGGGAGGAGTGGAGGCGCTTTCTATATTTGTTAGTACCCTTGCAACCGATTTTCCAGCTCCTATTGTCCTTGCGCAACACCTCGAACCGAACCGCCCAAGTTCACTAGATACCATTTTGCAGCGTCGTACTCAACTTCCAGTGGAAATGGTGATGTCGAGTAGCCGCCTGCAAGCTGGAAGAATTTATGTTGTGCCATCTGATCGCCTGGTCAGTATCCGTGATCATTTTGTTGAAGTGCAGGAGAATCATTCCAGACGCCCACGACCATCAGTGGATATCTTGCTTTCTACGGCGGCCGAGGCCTATGGTGAGCAATTGATTGCTGTAATCCTGACAGGCTCTGGCTCGGATGGATCTGTCGGCGCGGTGGATGTCAAAAATAGAGGAGGAGTGGTTGTGGTGCAAGATCCGCAGACGGCGCGCTATCCCTCTATGCCTCCGTCACTACCACCTACTATTGTTGATTTTGAGCTTTCCATCGAGAAAATTGGCCCCTTTCTTCAGGAACTCTTAACCGGTGAGCATCTCCAACAGGTGGAGGCGCGAACTGAAGATGTTCTGCACGATATTCTTGAGCAGGTGAGCCGCCAGGCCAGTATTGATTTTCGACCTTACAAGACATCGACTATTTTACGACGCATCGGTAGGCGCATGGTCGTGACTCATAACCGGAGTATGCGCGAGTATGCCCAATATCTTAAGACTTACCCGGCGGAGATAGGTGAACTGGTCAAGGCTTTTCTCATTAATGTGACGCAGTTCTTTCGTGATGCCGAGGCTTTCTCCTATTTGAAGAGCGAGATCCTGCCCAAACTCATCAAGCGTGCGCGTGAACGGGATCGTGTTTTGCGCTTCTGGACAGCAGGGTGCGCGGCAGGAGAAGAGCCCTACTCGCTGGCGATGTTGCTCACCGAGATGCTGGGCGCGGAGATGCTGGAGTGGAGCATTAAGATCTTTGCTACCGATTTAGATGAGGCTGCGATCAACTTTGCGCGCAGAGGCGTCTATGGGGAAAACCTGCTTAAGGGCACGCCTAAAGAGTACCAGGATCGTTTCTTTGAGTATACCGATCATGGCTATCGTATCTCTAAAGCCTTGCGCCAGATGGTGATCTTTGGTCAGCAAGATTTGAGCCGGAGCGCCCCCTTCCCACGTATTGACCTGGTGCTGTGTCGCAATGTCCTTATTTATTTCACTCCTGAACTCCAGGAGTACGTACTCAATCAATTTGCCTTCTCCCTCTCGCCTGATGGCTACTTATTTTTAGGGAAAGCCGAGACAGTCTGCCCAATCCAATCCTTTTATGAGCTTATAAATAAACAGTGGAAGGTATATCGCTGCATTGGGAATGGACTTCCTTCAGTGCGCCGCCAGATTCTTACCGATAGAACGGCTTCCCACATGGAGGGGCAATCAATGAAGCAGCAGAATAGAAATATGGGGAAACAGCATAACGAACATGAAACCACAACGCTTCCATTAGAAATAGGCCAGCTGCGACGCTTCAACGAACTGCTCCTCCGCTTCTTGCCCATTGGTATTGTGGTCATTGATCGCTCGTATCGCATCCTGACTGTCAATGGAGCGGCACGGCGCTTGCTGGGATTGCGTGAAGCGGGAACTGACCAGGATTTTCTGCATGCCGTGCGGGGCATTCCCTATCACGATACACGCGCCGCCATTGATGGCGTTTTTCGTGAGCGCAATGCGGTCAACCCTATGGAGGTAGAACTAGATACGACTGTGGGAGGTAACGGACGCTACATAAGCCTCTCTATTTCATTAATGCAAACCGAAGCAGGCTCGCCTGACCTGGCGGTGGTCAGTATTACAGATGTGACACAACAGGTGCAGTTTCGCCGACAGCTAGAGACGATTCAGGCCGAGCAAGCACAATTGATGAGCGAACTGGGAATCGCTAATAAACGCCTGAGCGATGTCAACAAAGAACTGATGGATGCCAATGAGGAGCTCCAGGTCGCCAATGAAGAATTGATGCTGACGCACGAGGAGTTGCAGGCCAGTATTGAAGAGTTAGAGACCACGAATGAAGAACTACAGGCCACCAACGAAGAGTTAGAGACCACCAATGATGAACTGCGCGCCCGTAGCGGTGAGTTGCAGGAAATAACCGCGACACTGGAAAACGAGCGTACGCGACTCGCGGAAATGGTTGCGTTAGCTCCCTTTTATATCCTGGTGCTGCGTGGGCCAACCCTGGTCATCGATGCCTATAACCCCCGTTACGCGCCTCTTCTTGAAAAGCGGCCTGTGCATGGACGCGCCCTTGACGAGGTCCTCGATATCTTTTTTGATCAAGGGATAGAAATGCTGCACCTGGCGCGCGATGCGTATCGCTTCGATACAGTACGAACGTTAGAACGCGTGCTCCTTTCGCAGTCAGGAGATGAGGCAGGCGAGCAGGCGGAGGCGTATTTCACCTATACCCTGGTTCCCTCGCATGATGCGAGTGGTAAAGTAGATGGGGTTATTGTCTATGCTATTGATGAAACCAAAAAGCGTTTATTAGAAGTTGAGCATGAGCGTGAGCAATTTGAGCTTATCTTCCATAACTTTCCCGCCGGAGCATTGGCCCTCTTTGATGCACAATCGCATCTGTTGTTGATTGCCAGCCCTCGCTATCTTGAGAGCGTGGCCCATATGACTGGTTATCCTCAGGATACGCTTATTGGTCGAGCCTGGGAAGATTTACGCCTGGCCCTTTCCTCGGAAGAACGGATCACCCTTTGGGAGCAGGTGCTTGCAGAACGTAAAGCCACGCGCATTCCAGAGCTTTCTGTTATTGATGAGGAAGGCCATAACAGGATTATTTGGGACTATACTTTAACTCCGATTGTAGATAATCAGGCTGATAAGCAGACGCCAGAGCGCGTGCGGTATATGCTCCTGGCTGCAGTTGAAGTAACTGAGCAGGTGCAGGCACGTGAGGATATAGAGAAACTGGATAAGTTAAAGGATGAGTTTATATCCCTGGTAACGCATGAGTTGCGAGGTCCTTTAACTTCAATTCTGGGTAATGTGCAGATGCTCCAGAGGATGCAAAATAGGCAGAAAAATTCTGAACTAGAGCGTAGTCTGCAGCAACTCGACCAGGAATCAGATATGCTGGAAAAGGTTGTCTACCAGGTGAAGCGCATGAACAAGCTCATTGCCGAAATGCTCGATGTGGCGCGCATACGAGGAGAGGTCTTTGATCTGCGTGAGAGGCAAGAAGTTAACATTGTAGAGTTGATTCGCCAGGTAATTAAGCAGTATGAGGATATTACGCAGCAAGGCCGTATTGTGCTTGAAATACCAGAAGAGGAGCTTGTGGTTTCTGCTGATAGAGATCGCATTGAGCAGGTTTTGCATAACTTGATCTCGAACGCCTTGAAATACAGCCCGGCTGATGCGGAGGTCAAAGTAGAGGTAACGCGCTGCCAGCAGGGGAAGCGTAACGAGGTGGTTGTAGCAATACATGACAAGGGCCAGGGAATCTCTCAAGAAGATCAAAAGCACCTCTTCGAGCGCTTTTATCGTGCTCATCATGAGCGCGATAAAGTAGAGGGATTGGGCTTAGGGCTCTATATCACTCATGCCATTATCTCTCAGCATAAAGGCCGCATCTGGGTTGAAAGCCAACCAGAACAGGGGAGTAGCTTCTATTTCTCGCTCCCTTATTAGTGGCGTGAACTTTCTCCTGGCTGTGCTATACTGTTTGTATCACTCTTTGGCGCAAAAGAAAGCAAAAGTGGCATGCCATCCTTCAATTCCGAACAACTAGAATCGCATAACAACCAATCCCCCCAACCAAAACGCGAGTATATCCAGGGAACTGTTGAGCGTGTGACGTACCACGCGGAAGACTCAGGCTATACCGTCGCGCGCTTCCACGTTCCTGGACGGCGTGACTTGGTGACGGTCGTTGGTCGCTTTCCCGCGATAGCCGCCGGGCAGAGCCTGCGCCTCACCGGCTTCTGGCGTGAGCACCCCAAGTATGGCGAGCAATTTCAGGCGCTCTCCGCTCAGGAGACGAAGCCCGCCACCCTGACCGGCATTGAAAAATACCTGGGGAGCGGACTCATCAAGGGAATTGGACCCGTGACGGCGAAACGCATTGTGGCCCACTTTCAGCTTGATACACTGGAGATTATTGAGCAAACGCCAGCGCGCCTGGTGGAGGTGCCTGGGATTGGGGCCTCGCGCGCGCAGAAGATCGCCAGCGCCTGGGCGGCACAAAAAGCCATTAAAGAGGTCATGATCTTCCTCCAGGGACACGGCGTCTCCCCTACCTATGCCGTGAAAATCTATAAGCAGTACGGCGATGAGGCCATCGAGATCGTTTCCAGGAATCCTTATCAACTCGCCACCGATATTTATGGCATTGGTTTTATTACCGCTGATACCATTGCGCGCAACCTGGGGATCGCGCCTGACGCAGATTTTCGTTACCAGGCGGGAATCCTGCATATTCTCGGCCAGGCCTCGGACGAGGGGCATTGTTTTCTGCCAGAAACGGTCCTTGTCGAGCGCGGTGTGGAACAACTAGCTCTGTCCGAGTTTCCCGTTGCCGCCGAGCGCATCCTCGCTCTGCTTGGACAGATGGTGGAGGCGCAGGAACTAATCGCCCAGGCAGGCTATGAGGACCTGGCGCAGGAGCGTATCTACTACTCACCAGCCTTTTACCATACTGAGGCGGCATTGGCGCAGCGTCTCTCCACGTTTGTGCGTCATCCAGTGGAGGTGGACCAGGCGCGTGTCCAGCGCTGGATTGAGGGGTATACACAGAAGAAAAGCATCGAGCTTTCAGAGGAGCAGCGTCATGCAGTGGAACTGGCCGCCTCTTCACGCCTGCTCGTCCTGACTGGCGGACCTGGCTGTGGCAAGACGTTTACCACGCGTACTATTGTGGCCCTGTGGAAGGCCATGGGCAAGTCGCTGCTGCTGGCAGCCCCCACGGGACGCGCGGCCCAGCGTCTCGCGGAGGTCAGTGGGCACGAGGCGAAGACTGTCCATCGCCTGCTCGCGTTTGATCCTAAGACGATGGGCTTTCGCCATAATGAGGAGAATCCCCTGGTGGTAGATGTCCTGGTCGTGGACGAGGTTTCGATGCTGGATCTCTTCCTCGCGCACTCGCTTTTCAAGGCCTTGCCGTCTCATGCCCAGATCCTGCTAGTAGGGGACAGTGACCAGTTACCAAGCGTGGGGCCAGGCATGGTACTCTACGATATGATTGCCTCGCGCCAGGTGCCAGTGGTGCGTCTAACCTCGATCTTCCGCCAGGCGGCGGAGAGCCACATCATTATGAACGCGCATCGTATCAACGCCGGACAGTTTCCTCAACTTACTCCCACAACCAGGTTTAGCGCTTCGGACTGCTTATGGCTGGAGGCGGCGGAGCCTGAGCTGGGAGCGGAAGGCATCGCGCACCTGGTGCAGCAGTACCTGCCCGCGCACGGAATCGACCCGGTACGCGAGGTCCAGATCCTCTCACCCTCTACACGGGGCGATGTCGGTACCCGCCAGCTCAACGCCCTTTTGCAGGAACTACTCAACCCGCGACGATATGGGGTCGCTGAGCTTGCACGCGGTAGTGGCTATTTGCGTGTGGGAGATCGCGTCATCCAGCAGGTCAATGACTACCAGCGCGAGGTCTTTAATGGCGACCTGGGCACGATTAAGGCCATTGATGTGGAGGAGCAAGAACTGGTGGTGCAATTTGCCGAGCGCGAGGTGCATTATGACTATGCCGACCTGGGCGAGCTCTCCCTGGCCTGGGCCATAACCATTCATAAATCGCAGGGCAGCGAATATCCTGTCGTCATTTTGCCCCTCTTTACGCAGCACTATATGCTCTTAAGTCGTAACCTGCTCTACACCGGCCTGACACGAGCACAGAGGCGTGCTATTCTCGTTGGCCCTACAAAGGCAATTGGTATGGCTGTCAACCGTATTCTGGATCGTAAGCGCTATACTGCTCTCGCGGATCGCCTCAAAGGAATACCAGAGACCACGTTCGAGGCATCATAAAACAGGGCTGTGCTCAAGCATATGGTAGTTTTGGAAGTTTTGATGTAGTGTCTCAAGGTAGGAGGTACAAGGTGGTAGAAGCGATCTTCTAGCCCAGAGGGAGCTCACGACAGATTAAGAGCACAGAGCGAATCGTGCCATCTTCCTGGTAGAGGGGAGTCCCCAGCACATGCACAAAATGAGTTTTTTTATCAAAAGTGCGGATAAACACATCCATTGCTTTGGGTCCCATCAACACTTCGCCACGAAAGACATGGCTTTGCGGCCAACGCGTATCAGGTAAGAGACGCCCTCGCTCATCATAGATTTCAAAGAGCGGGCCCATTAGCCATGCTTGCTCAAGGGGAAGGCCTTCTGGCAGGGAGAGTAAATGATAAGCCTCCCGGTTCATATGACACAGCCCATTATCCTCGACGATAAATATGGCATCTTTCAGTGTGTTCAGGAGCACATCCCGTTGTTGATCGGTGGTGGGTCCTCTCACATGTTGCTCCCTTCTACTACACACGCACACAACTATGTCTCGCTTAGAGCACGAAGCTTGGAGGCCAAAAAGTTTCGCTATGACCATGTTTAGGTACAACGTAACATGTAATACGTCTACACATATGTTACATATACAATAATCGACAGTTACTAAGCATAAGAGAGGGTATTGGATGCTATTTTTCGGGATGGATATATCGCGGCCCCCTCTGGTCCTGGGCATATCTATCGATAAATATGCAGCTAGGAAGGCTGCGACGCGTGGTCATACCTGGCATAACCCCGTCTAGCATACTGTAGATGGCGCTATAGCAGAGTGGTAGAAAGGTGATATCAAGGGAGAAATAAAATGGGCGAGGGAGGTGTTGTATACCTCCCTCGCCCACAAACAGCATTCTTTTAGAGTAAGCCACCATGATTGTTATTGTTGTTGTTGCCACCGAATGCGCTACCCAGTGGATTGCCCTGTCCGCCCAGGAAGCGATTGGCCGCATAGGCCGCCACACCTGCTACTGCGACCTTTGCAAGGGGGCTACTGAGCGCGCCACCGGGGCCAAAGATCTGTTTCAGCAGGTCGGGATCTTTCTGCTGAGTATAACTGGTCACGCGCGCGGCCTCAGCAGGCGACATCGAATAGGGATCTGTATTTTGTACTCCCGCCTGCTGAGGGGAGAATCCCCGTTGTGTCAATCCACCAAGCAAATTCTGCAAGAGTCCACCGCGTTGCTCAGGTGGCATCTGCGCATAGACCTGCTGATGGGCCTGCTCTAGCTCCTGTGGCGAGGCCTGCTGGGCAAACTGATTATAGTTCTGCCAGGCTTCCTGGTGGGGGATCTGGTTATAGTTTCCTTGCTGCCAGGCGTTCGCATATTGTTGCTGATTCGTAAAATTCATAGACATTACACTCCTTTATCATGCAGCTTTTCTTTTTATTTTGCTTAAAGCATCGGCCTTGCATTTAAGAATGTCTCCCTTTCCACGCTTTAAGGCAAATAGAAGTTTCAGTGAGAATCTGCCAGATTCTCACTGGCTAAAGAGAAACACTACCATACAAACAAAAGAGCCGGGATACCCCGGCTCTTTTGTTTGTATGGGTTTGTCTATGCTTGACAACGAAATTAGATGTTGATATCCCAGATGGTTTGTCCACTCTCCATGATATCGTTGTCAAACAGGAAGGTGAATTGTTTCTGGTTGGCGGGCACCTGATAGACGAGGTCACCTCTGACCTTATCGCCGGTGGCAACCTTGCCATCAGGTGGATTGGAAACGCTAGAGCTCAGGAAGGCGCTCTTGGCCTCGGTTCCATCAGCCTCTCTTAGTCTAAAGTTGAGCAGGCTACTGATGATCTGCTCTTTAGCGCTAATATTGTGTGTCGTGACATTGATGATAATAAAAATATTGCCAGCATCGGGCTTGAGATAGTCCTCGCCGTTAGAGGTCTTCACAGAATTAACGGTGACCTCCCATGTATCGCCCGTTTTGACGGTCTGGCCTACCGTATAATGTTTGCTGCCCCCTGATGACTGATTTGTATCGGGCGTGCTTCCAGTATTCGTATCGTTGTTGCTGCTGGTAGTGGCAGTACTAGTAGCGCTTGTGATAGTGTTAGAGGCGCGGAAAGCCAATGCGGTGATGACGCCGCACGCTACCAGGACGAGCAGTAGGACAACGCCTCCAATTGCCAGTCCCTTGCCAAGACCGCTCTTCTTTGGCGGTTGCTGAGGATAAGGTGGATAACCTGGCTGTGGGGCATAGGGCGAATAGGGTGCCTGCATCTCTGGTTGAGGATAGGGCGGATAGGGCTCATGTTGGCCAGACTGCGGTGAATACGATGAATAGGGTGCCTGCGGATCAGACTGTGGTGGATAAGGCGCATAAGGTGCCTGAGGTGGATAATCAGGCTGTGAGCCCTGGTAGGGCGGTTGATAGGGTGGTTGTGGGTATTGTGGATAATCGCTCAAGAGAATTAGCCCTCCATAGTTATGAATGTGGTTTCTTTAGGTATAAACGAACCAGCCTACCAATTGTACAATGCGAGTTTTACCTGTTTATAGGTAATAGCCATGAAGAGTAAGGTTTAGTACTCAACCTTGCTCTTCATTTCTCTATCTCTGTAGTGCAAAGCAAGGACGTTTGAGGCTATACAAGGTACAGTTACGCCTCCATTTTATACTGATATTGCCCGCCTCAGATAGACAGTAAATATGCGCAAGTGCTTTTCAGTAGCTGAGAAATGGAGGTGTTTCAATGCAGTGTAAAGAGCGACTGGAGACCTACCTTCAGGAACAGCATGTGCCTTTTCATGAGCAGCAGCATGAGCGGGCCTTGAGCGCTCAACAGGTTGCGGAGTGCGAGCACATTTCGAGCAAGAAGTTTGCCAAGGAGGTCATTGCCTTTGCCGATGGCAAGATGATCGAGCTGTCGCTTCCCGCCTCATATTATGTGGATCTTGAAAAAGTTCGCACCGCGCTGGGGGCTAAAGAGGTGCTTCTGGCACAGGAGAAGGAACTGGCTGATGCCTTCCCAGATTGTGAAGTTGGCGCTATGCCTCCCTTTGGGAATCTCTACGGTTTACCCGTCTATGTTGAGAAGAGCCTGACAACACAGGAGGAGATTACCTTTCCCGTTGGGACGCATACAGAGACTATGAGCGTGCGCTATGCCGACTTTGCGAACCTGGTGCATCCTCATGTCATGGAGTTTGCGCGCTCTAGCTCAGCAGTTTAGTAGTTAGTAGTAGAGAACGTGGGTAATGGGCTGGCATAACCAGCCCATTACCCACGTTCATGCTTTTTTATACCAGTATAGAGGATGTGCTACCAGTTAGGGCCATAGCCGGGGTAGCCGCTATTGCCACCGGGGTAGCCGTTATTCCCACCAGGATAAGGGTAACCGCCACCGGGGTAGCCCGGATAGCCAGTGTTGCCACCATTCGTAGAGCCGCTGGTATTGGGGTTACAGTTGTTATGGCGATATCCGCGATGATAGCAAGGAGGATTGGTATCTCCGCCAGTGTTACCACCGGTATTGGTGCTACCACTGCCACTGGTGTCGCCACCAGTAGTCGTGCCAGTGCTGTCGCCGCTGGTTGTGCTATCGCTCTTAGCCGCGAGGTCGCGAGCGATATTCCAGGCGTCGGGGGTACCCATGCCAGTGGCCATGTCGTAGCCCTGCGCGGCCTTGTAGTACAGGTTATTGCCGCTGGTGACGTCGTGGTAGGGAGCATACTGCTGCTGATTTTTGTACAGGCTATACAGCGCCTCGTGTCCACTGCCTAGAGTTGGCTTGTTCTGAGCTTGCAGGTACTGGTTGACGTTGGTAGCGATACCGGCCCAGAGAGGGGCCGCAGCACTGGTGCCACCAACGATGTCCCAGTGACCCTGAATGTAGAGTGAGTAGCCGCTATTAATATCGGCGTCTGCCGATATATCGGGCACAGCACGTTTAGCATTCGACTGTACGCCATCCTGGTAGGCTGGACGGCTGAAGTGCTGGCTGATGCCGCCACCGCCGCCACCAACGCGCTGACCGCTTGGAGAGCTCCACGCCGACTCGCTGGCATAGGTGTTATCGCTATTAATGCTCAGTTTCGTGCCACCCACACCCACGACATGGGGATCGCCGGCGGGATAATCGACGTTGAGCTGTTTGTCGTCACAGCCATAGGCCCCGGAGTCGCCTGAAGCAGCGAAGAAGGCTTGTCCCTGGGCCACGCCCTGTTTGAAGACGTTGTCCATGGCGTCGACGAGGGCTGTGCCAGTATCGCGCTCACACTGACCCCAGCTAATGCTAATCACCTTAGCGCTATTGTCGCTGACAATGCGGTTATAGATGTCCAGGGCACCATTCGCGCTGTTGGGACCAATGTAGACCTTCTGCGTCGCCTGGGGTGCGATAGCCGAGAGGACCTCCATATCCAGCTCAACCTCGGGTGCGCCGCTGCCCGCCGTATTTCTGGCGCCATCAATCAACACATTTGAATATTTGGTTGAACCCAGGTTGTAATGCTGAAGATATGTATTCACATTGCTGGGAGTGTAGCCATCCAGCTCGAAGAGCGCTACTGTCTGACCCTTCCCATTGTAACCCGCGTTCAAGAGTGGGTTGATATTATATGCCGCACGCAGCTCGGCTGGCGTATAGCCACCAACGGGACCGCTGCCAGGGACGGCGCTGGCACGAGGCGCGAACTGGGCAAAGTGACGATAGTGGGCGATAGAGTCCAGGCCCGAGACATGCAGGACCACATCACCCAGCTCAGCAGGCACTGATGGCTCATCTGTAGGTGCATAGACTACCTGCCCATCGATCTGGTAATCCGAGATCGAGACAGCGAAGGCCTTCTCTGCATTCTCCATGCTTCCACTCATGCTGATCAGCTGATGATTGGAAGAAACGTTGTCTATGCTTAAACCATTAGCCCGCAAATAATCGCTTACGCGCTCAATAGTCTGTTCATCGGGTGCGAAATGTTCCGTAAAGTATTCTGGCGTAATATAACGGTGATACAAGGACGAATGGGGGTCATTCTGTGCGGCTATCAGTGCATCCAACTGTGCCTCATTACGTAGGCGTAGTGAGACTGCAAGGTGCATGCTTTGATGACTATCCGCGGCGTGCATTGGCTTGTACTGCTTCAGCACTGGAGCAATATGTCCCCGCATCGTATAACGGGGCGCAGACTTGGCGTGAGCCGCTGTTCTCTGGGCCGCAATCATGGCGGTAACCAGTAGGAGCAGCATCATAAATGTAGCTGGGAAAGTCCATTTCCATGAAGTCGACTTCGTGTTCCTCCTCCGCATAGTGCCTCGCTTCCTAACCATAAACAGACTTCAAGAGGTCGCAACACAGCGTTTCTACACACGCCGGCCAGCCAGAAGGGCTGGCTCAAGAGTATATGTTTCTTATAGCTGTGCCTTGCCTACAGGATACATTGATATATCTTGATACACAATGAAATAAAAAATAACAGCACAAAAGTACTAATAGAAATTTTTGTATGCCTGAAAGTGTGAATGTAAATCTTGCATCTGGCCAGAATATAGGCTATACTTATTTTTGTTACATTGGTACATTGGTAAAAAGATAGCGAAAAGGAGAAATGTATGGAGCAGGCAGACAAGAGGCATGGTAATCAGGATATCGTGGTAGAGCGTGTGCAAACAGGTATGCGCATGGAGAAGCGTATGGTGAAGGTTCTTAAAGGGCTTGCGGAGTATCTGGATATGTCACTTGGTGATCTTATGGAGGGCATTGTCCTGCATGCCTTTGCTGGTGAGGCACCCTTTGGCCCACAAACCCAGGAGCAGATTCAGCGCTTGAAGGAGGTCTACGGCATGGATTATGGAGTCGATGCCAGCCACCACCTGCGCGAGGAGTAATACCAGGCACAAAGTGAAATTCACAAAGTATGTAGGGTCCGTGCATGCACGGACCCTACATACTTTGTGAATTTCACTTTTTAGCGCTCAAAGCGCTTATCGGGCCGTCTCTTAATATCAGGTTCAGGTGGGGTGATGACAGTATGGGGAGTGGGTTCCTCTTTCGGGATGAGCGATGGACCCTGTCCCATTGTCGAAGTCTGTTCTGTTGACCCTGGTCCACGTTCCATACGTGGTTCCTGGGAGAGCGAGACCCGGCTTTCACTCTCCAGACTCTTTGGCTGGTTCAGGAAGCGCTCGCTTAGCATACGGCGCATCTCTTCGCCTTTCTTTGGGGCGACGAGCAGACCTACGCCAACGCCAACGAGAATGCCATTCATGAACTTACCCACAATAATGCCCCTTTCTCTAAGTATTACCTGCCAGTGCTCCACGCCAGCTCTTTCCATAAAGACCTTCTTCTCATGGAGCCCTCACTTCAGGTGACACGTAGAGAAAGCGGGAAAAGTTCTATGCCCAGGCTGAACTTTAGGATGCTCCTATGCCTCCAATTTGTAAGCCTTTTTGGCCAGCCGATAGGCCAGGTCGACTATCATTTCAGCGGCGTCCTCTTCATCAATGATGCCTCGTACCACCAGACCAGCCAGCCAATCCGCACTGGCGCGCCGCCACAGGTCATGGCGCGCTGGAATAGAGGGATAGGCGCGGGTATCGTCATTGAAGCCCACCGTATTGTAGATACCAGCCGTCTCTATAATGTTATCGAAGAAGCGGCGGATACCATTCAGGCTATCAAAAAACCACCAGGGAGGCCCCAGGCGCAGGGCTGGATAGTGTCCTGCCAGCGGCGCGAGTTCCCGGCTATACGTGCTCTCATCGAGATTGAAGACAATCAAGGTCAGGTCGCGCTCGCGTCCAAAGGCATCGAGCAGGGGCTTTAAGTTATGCGTAAACTCGCTTGCCGTCGGAATGTCAGCGCCCATATCGGCTCCAAAGCGCTCGTGAAGCAGAGCGTTATGGTTACGATAGCTGCCGAGGTGTAGTTGCATGACGAGACCATCTTCGACACTCATGCGAGCCATTTCAATGAGCATATGGCCCGTAAAGCGGCGTGCGTCATCAGTCGAGGCCTCACCCCGCAAGGCACGCTGGAAGATACGCTCGGCCTCGGTCTCACTCAGGTGCTCGGTATAGGTAGAGGTCGCACCGTGGTCTGTGGCGGTAGCCCCCATCTCCTTAAAGAAGCGCCGCCGCTGCTCAAGCGCGGCAATATAGGAGCGATAGCCGCTAATCTTGCTAGCCGAGACCTCGCTCAGGCGTTCTATATTGGCCGCGAAGTGCTGATTATCGATATTGACCACCGCATCAGGGCGGAAGGTAGGGATGACGCGTCCACTCCAGCCAGACTGGCGAATGGCTCGGTGATGATCCAGGGTATCCGTAGCGGCGTCGGTGGTCGCGAGCACTTCAATGTGAAAGCGCTCAAACATCTGGCGCGGCTGAAAGACTGGACTACGCAGCTTCTCTTCAAGGAGGTCATAGATTTTTTGCGCATTAGCGGAGTTCATTTTCTCCTCAATGCCAAAGATATTGCGTAGCTCGTCGCGCAGCCAGAGGCTGGAGGGCGTGCCACGGAAGAGATGCCAGTGGTCGCAGACGGTCTGCCAGATCTGGCGATGATCGGGCGGGGTGAAGAGGCTCTCCTGTGCCTTGGGAGTTATACCCAGCTCCTCTAGCGAAATACCCTGGGAGTAGAGCATACGGAAAATATAATGATCGGGGATGATCAGGAGATCGACAGGACTCCCCCAGCCATAGCTGCTTGCGGCAAGCATCGCCGGATTGACATGACCATGAACGCAGACAAGTGGCAGATCCTTGACCTGTGTATATAAATTCAAAGCAACTCGGCGTTGCGCAGGATCAGGAGAGAAGAAGCGTTCTTCTTGGAGTTGCATCATTGTTTCTCCTTCTTTACGACATTTTCTAGAAATTTGGACTCACCATTTTACAATTCTACAGTCCTACAATTCTACAGTTTTACAGTTTCCAGGAAAACACATATTTTGCCAATGTGCAAGCCGCACTGCATTGCGAAGTGGCCTGTGTACTACATACAGAAGCGAAAGAACTTGTAGGGTCCATGCAGATCGCGAGGCTCCATGCTACAATAGCAGTATTGAGGATGGAAAAGGAGATATGACCGTACGTGACTACTACACAGAAGCTTCCCAATTGGGATATGACCGTGATCTATCCTGGCCTGCAAGCGCCTGAGTTTGAGCAGGGCTTTGTCGCCAGGATACGCGAGATCGATGAGCTGGCCGCGCTCTTCGATCAGTACCAGGTGGCCGAACGCCCGGCGCTGGTGGTAGATGATGCCCTGGCGCAGGCCTTTGAGGCCGTGCTGGCGCGCTACAACGAGGTGCTGGAGCGCAGCGAGACCCTATTTACCTACATCAATTGCTTTGTAGATACCAATTCGGAGGATACGCTGGCTCAGGCGAAGCTGAGTGAGCTGATGAACGCCTATGTGCGCCTCTCGCAGTTGGGGACGCGCTTCACGGCCTGGATTGGCTCGCTGGATGTGGAGGCGCTACTCGCTAAATCCGAGCAGGCGCGTCAACACGCGCATCTCTTGCGCCGCGCCCAGATTCAGGCGCGCCACCTGATGTCACCTGCCGAGGAGATGCTGGCCTCTGAGCTGAATGTGAGTAGTGGCCTGGCCTGGAGTCGCCTGCATGGCAACCTGACCTCGCAGCTCAAGGTAACGCTGGAGCTAGAGGGCGAGACGAAAGAGTATCCCATGAGCACCGTGCGTAACATGTCATACTCTCCAGATCGCGAGGTGCGCAGACGCGCCCACGAGGCTGAGCTCGCTGCCTGGAAGAGCGTGTCTGTTCCCCTGGCGGCCTCGCTGAATAGCATCAAGAACGAGACAAATGTGCTGGCGGATAAGCGTGGCTGGTCCTCCGCGCTGGAGGCGACGCTCTTCCTGAATAGCATCGATCAGCAGACGCTGGACGCCATGCTGGAGGCGGCTCGCGAGTCCTTTCCAGATATGCGGCGCTACCTGAAGGCCAAGGCACGTGCTCTGGGCCTGGAGAAGCTGAGCTGGTACGATCTAAACGCGCCAATCAGTAAGAGCGAGAAGAACTGGTCGTACGAGGCGGCGAGCCGGTTTATTATCGAGCAGTTTGGCAGCTTCTCGGAGCGCCTGGCGGACCTGGCGCGGAGCGCGTTCAATGAGAACTGGATCGATGCTGGACCGCGTCCAGGTAAGGTCGATGGCGCCTACTGTGCCGGGCTACGGCGTGGGGAGTCGCGTATCCTGGCGAACTACTCGCCCTCCTACGAGAGCATGAGCACGCTGGCACACGAGCTGGGCCATGCCTATCATAACCTGAATATGCGCGAGCGCACGGCTCTACAGAGCGGCTCGCCCATGACTCTGGCGGAGACCGCCAGCATCTTCTGCGAGACCATTATCCGCAACGCCGCGCTCAAGGACGCCAATAAGCAGGAGCAGATGGCTATCCTCTCCTCGTCGCTCCAAAGCTCGTTTATGGTGGTAGTAGACATCACCAGCCGCCTCCTCTTTGAGCAGAGCGTCTTTGAGAAGCGTAAGCAGCGTGAACTCTCGGTGGATGAGCTGAACAACTTGATGCTGGATTCCCAGCGCCAGACCTATGGTGATGGCCTGGACGAGGCCGAGCTACATCCCTACATGTGGGCGGTCAAGGGGCACTATTATAGCAGTGATTTTCCCTACTATAACTATCCCTACATGTTTGGCCTGCTCTTCGGCCTGGGTCTCTATGCACGCTACCAACAAGACCCCGAAGCTTTCAAGCAGGGCTATGACGAGTTGCTCTCCTCAACCGGCATGGCGAACGCAACAGAACTGGCGGCTCGCTTTGGCATTGATATCCGCTCCAAAGACTTCTGGCGCTCCAGCCTGGCCATCGTACGCCAGGATATCGAGCGCCTCGAAGAGCTAGTTGATACCCTCTAGTATAGAGTAAGGGGGTGTGGTGGTGGATTGGCCCCGTCAATCCACCACCACACCCCCTTACTCTATGCGAAGCACAGTAGGTGGAGGAGAGGAAGGTGGATATGCGCTGGGTATGGACAGGTGCTACAATACTCTCATCCCCACTGTTCCGTTTTTAGAAGGAGAGAGTTTCGTGTCAACAACAGCATTGCCGCATTGGGACATGACGGTGGTCTATCCCGGGTTGGACTCGCCGGAGTTCGCTCAGGGGCTGAGCCAGGTCTTGCAACATATTGATGAGCTAGCGAGATTCTTTACTGAGAAGCAAGTGCAGGTCTTGCCGGCAGCTCCGGTACTCGATGACGCCTTTGTGCGTGACTTTGAGCAGGTCGTAGCGCGCTACAATGCCATGAGTGACGAGGTACGTACCATCTCTGTCTATATCAGCAGCTTTGTCAATACCAACTCGCAAGACAACCTGGCCCAGGCGAAATATAGCGAGTTGCAGCGCGGCCTGACGTTGTTAGCGCAACAATCTACCCGTTTTACGGCCTGGATTGGCTCGCTCGACGTTGAGGTGTTAATTGAGCGCTCGCAGGTAGCCCGAGATCACGCCTTCCCGCTGCGTAAAGCATATAAGCAGGCACGCCACCTGATGTCGCCCGTTGAAGAGGAGCTGGCCTCTGAACTCAATGTCAGTAGCGGCTCAGCCTGGACCAAATTGCATGGCAATATTTCTTCCCAACTTAATGTGCCGCTGGAGATCGATGGCGAGACGAAGAGCTATCCCATGAGCGCCATTCGCAACATGGCCTTTAGCGAGGAACGCGACCTGCGCCGGCGTGCCTACGAGGCCGAACTGGCTGCCTGGAAGAGTAACGCGGTCCCCCTGTCTGCGGCGCTTAACAGCATCAAGAACGAGGTCAACGTGATCTCGCGTCGTCGCCAGTGGGAGTCGCCGCTGGAGGCCTCGCTCTTTGATAGCAGTATTGATCGTGAGACGCTTGACGCTATGCTCTCGGCGGCGCGCGCCTCTTTTCCCGATTGGCGACGCTATCTGCGTACCAAGGCGCGCCTGCTGGGCCTGGAGAAACTGGCCTGGTACGATCTCTTCGCTCCCGTGGCGCGGGAGAGCAAGGTATGGGAGTTCGCAGAGGCCAGCAACTTTATCATTGAGCAGTTTGGGAGCTACTCGCAGCGCCTCTCGGACTACGCGGCGCGTGCCTTCCGCGAGCGCTGGATCGATGCCGAGCCACGTCCTGGTAAGCGTGATGGGGCATATTGTGCCTCGCTGCGCGCCGATGAGTCACGCATCTTGGCCAACTTCAAACCAGCCTTTGCTGGCATGAGCACGCTGGCGCATGAGCTAGGGCATGGCTATCACAATCTGAATATGCTCAAGCGTACAGCCTTGCAGCGCCGACACCCCATGACCCTGGCGGAGACAGCCAGCATCTTCTGTGAGACCATCATTCGCCACGCCACCCTCGGCCAGGTCGAACCTTCCGAGCAGATCGCCATCCTGGAGGCCTCGCTCCAGGGTTCATGCCAGGTTGTTGTAGATATTACCAGCCGCTTCCTCTTCGAGCAGAATGTCTTCGAGAAGCGCCAGCGTCGCGAGCTCTCAGTCGATGAGCTAAACGAGCTGATGCTGGATTCGCAGCGCCAGACCTATGGCGATGGCCTGGATGAAGCCGTGCTGCACCCCTATATGTGGGCGGTCAAGGGCCATTACTACAACACGGGGCGTTCCTACTACAACTACCCCTACATGTTTGGTCTGCTCTTCGGCCTGGGCCTCTATGCTCGCTATCAGCAGCAGCCCGAGGAGTTTAAGCAGAGCTATGACGACCTGCTCTCCTCAACCGGCATGGCCAGCGCCGCCGAGCTAGCTCAGCGCTTCGGCATCGACATCCGCAGCGAGTCCTTCTGGCGCTCCAGCCTCGACATTACCCGCCAGGATATCGACCTCTTCGAGCAATTGGCAGAGAAGTAGTAAGATCTAATACAAGTTGGTGGCGCTGACTGCGTGCCAGCGCCACCAACTTGTATTAGGCGCAGGATAGTAGTTGTTTTAATCCTCCTGATATGTTCGTGACAGCAACGCCTCTCCCTAATCGTGAACCTTTGCTGCCTGGCCGTTGTTATTGGGGTAATCATGCATCAACACAGCCCACGCAGTTGCTAGGCTTTACGGTGCTCTAGCTTCTTCATTTGCCTGATTGTTGCCTGACTGAGGAAGTGGTATGCCATGTTTTGAGAAAAGTGGCACTTTCTTTGGAGCCACATAGCGCGCGATAATACTAAGCAGGACTACAGTGTACCATCAAAATGAAGAACAGGAGCAAATATGCCAGAGAAGCAGGCTTTTACCTTAGCAGATATATTTGCCGCGCGTGAGCAGGCGGGAAAGCTCTATCACGAGTTTCTGCGTGAACCGTCGATGAGCGTGGGCCTCTACCAGTTGGAGGTGGGCGCGAGTGATCCCCAGCAACCGCACACTGAGGACGAACTATATTATATTGTTCAGGGGCGTGGTCAGCTTCAGGTGGCGCAGGAGCATATCGCAGTCGAGCCTGGCTCGCTGGTCTTTGTCCCCGCCAACATGGAGCACCGTTTTCATTCGATCACGGAGGCTCTGAGCGTGCTTGTCTTCTTCGCACCCGCAGAATATTCGCAGCGTGGGTGAGGTGAGTTACAACCCTAAAGGGCACAAGGTACGCGTCTAAGCTGAGGGTTTGCACGCCGCTGGGAGGCCCAGGTGCGTACGTAAGTAGCGCATATTCCATGTTATACTACGCTTAATACTCTTGTTCTCCCTGGAGGTGAGCGCGCACAATGATGTCGCGCGCTATGGTCATACGATGTCGCAAGGAGGTCAGTGTATGACATGGACTCAATCCTACACGCCTGTCCTGGGTAATCTCTTCCTCTCCGCGCTTATCGCGGCCCTACCTGTTATCGTACTGCTTGGTCTACTAGGTTTCTTTCATGTGCGAGCACACTGGGCCGCCCTGGCGGGCCTGGCTACAGCCTTGCTTGCCGCGCTCCTCGTCTTTGGTATGCCCGCACAAAAAGCTCTTGCCGCTACACTGAATGGCGCGGCCTACGGCCTCTTTCCTATTGGCTGGATTATTATTGGCGCTATCTTTGTCTATGATATTACTGTGCGCACAGGCAACTTTGAGATTGTCAAGCAGACGGTGGCGAATCTGGCGGATGACCGTCGTCTGCAATTACTTTTGATTGCCTTTAGCTTCGGGGCCTTCGTTGAAGGAGCGGCCGGATTTGGTACGCCAGTCGCGGTGACGGCGGCTATGCTGATTGGCTTGGGCTTTCGTCCCCTGCCCGCGGCGGGCCTGGCTTTGATTGGGAATACCGCGCCCGTGGCCTTTGGCGCGCTCGGGGCGCCCATCAACGGTTTGTCGACAGTCACAGGAATCCCAGTAGATGTGTTGAGCGCGATGATTGGGCGCCAACTCCCCTTCTTCTCGCTTATCGTTCCCTTCTGGCTCATCTTCGCTATGTCGGGCTGGAGAAGTATGCTTGAGGTCTGGCCCGCCTGCCTGGTTACAGGTCTGAGCTTCGCGTTGACGCAGTTTGTGGTTAGTAACTACTTTACCTATACACTGGTGGATATTATTGGCGCCCTGGTCTCAATTCTCTGCCTGGTCGTTTTTCTGCGTATCTGGAAGCCTAAGACAACCTGGCGCTTTGCCGAAGAGCGTCAGGCAAGCATAAACCCTACAGATATGGCAGAGGAGGTCTCAACGGCTGGAGGATCTGGGGTCGGGGAGCAACCTATTCCAGCCTCGGCGAGCGCTGTTTCACTGGATGAGAGCGATGTTGAGTTGGCGCGTGCCACGACCAGTTCTGCTGATGCTGGTGCGGTCAGCCTTGCTCCTGACGCCGGGGAGATTTCTTTTCAGCGCGCCTTTATAGCCTGGCTGCCCTGGATTATTCTCGCCGTGATTCTTTTCATCTGGGGTCTGGCGGGCGTCAAAGCCTGGTTCAACACTCTCTCCGATCCTAAGATTCCCGTGCCCTTCCTGCACAACCTCGTTCTGCGCGCTCCACCAGTAGTTGCTACGCCGACGAAGGAGGCTGCGCTCTTTGATTTCAACTGGCTCTCCGCCACGGGTACAGCCCTGCTGCTTACGGGTGTCATCTCGGGTTTTGTCCTGGGCTTGAGTCCCCTGGCACTTTTGAAGACTTTCTGGGGCACGCTGATGCGTCTGCGCTTCTCGCTCCTGACCATTGCGGCTATGCTTGCGATAGGCTACACGACGCGTTACGCTGGACTGGATGCGACCATGGGCCTGGCCTTTGCTAGCACGGGTCTGCTCTTTCCTTTCTTCTCGCCCGTCCTGGGCTGGCTTGGCGTGGCCTTGACGGGGAGCGATACCTCATCCAACGTACTCTTTGGAAGCTTGCAGACCATCACAGCCAAAAAACTGGGCATCTCACCTGTACTGGCCGCTGCCTCCAATTCCAGCGGAGGTGTGATGGGTAAGATGCTCGACGCCCAGAGCATTGTCGTCGCGGGCGTCGCTACGGGCCAGAAGGGTGGCGAGGGCAATATCCTGCGCTATGTCTTCGTGCATAGTGTGATTCTGGTTTCCCTGGTAGGCATTCTCGTTCTGCTCCAGGCATATGTCTTCCCGGGCATGATTCCCTAGTGTGAGCGGTGAAAAAATAACAAGACACAGGCCAGTAACGGAAACGATCACACTTCCGTTGCTGGCCTTCTCGCTTTTCTCATATCTGCGCCCAGGGTGATATTTTTTCGCCGCGCATGAATTGTGTCAGAAACTTCTCCGCTGGATGTGAGATCTTCTGGATGGCCTCGACGACGGCCTGGTGGTCGTAATCGACGAAGCGTTGCTGGAGTTGATAGTCGTTTGTATTGGCGTCGAGCAGGGCGTAACTGGCTTGTAAAGAGGGGATGATGGGATTACTTACACTACCGAGATTAAGCACATGGATATTATCCACGCGACGCTCTAGGGGGAAATGTGTATGCCCAACAATTACCAGGTCAGCCTCTGCTGGGGCGAGAGCCTTGCGCAATTCCTCCTCACTCAAGGCTGGATGAATGCCTGGACCGTCATCCAGGCCCGGCGCAGCGTGTACGCCCAACACACGTATGCCATTCGTCAGGGTCAGACGAATCTCCAGCGGGAGTTGGGCCAGCCAATCCCACCAGCCTCGCGCCTGAATAAAGCCCTGAGTCCAGGCAAAGTTAGCTGCGAGTTCGGCCAACCTGGCAACCAGGTGGGGCTGAGTCTGCGCCTCTTCCAGGGTAGGTCCAGGTCGCTCGCCAGTAATGATGTAGCGATCAGTATTGCCACGCGTAAAGCTGGCGTTGGGCAAGGCTGTGACCCGTTCGAGCACACCCACTGGATCGTGACCAAGTGCCGAGAAGTCACCCAGTATCCAGTAACCATCGACACCTCCCTGCTTTTGAATATCCGCTAGAACCGCATCCAACGCGATGGAATTGCCATGAATGTCAGACAAGATAGCGAGACGCATGCTGTGTCCTTTCGACAGTAATTTTACCAGAAATATGGAGCTCTATCTATAAGAGTATAGATGAGAAGTACAGCTTTGTCACATTCTGAACCAGAAACGTGTTTATATACAACCTTATGGAAGTACTACTATTCCTCTGGGGGTGAGGAACAATACGGTTTGTCGTTCCCAAACCACCTGTCAAAATTGACAGGCTTTATTCAGGAGAAATAGACAGCGACAAGCTGGTGTAAACAACTTATAATATGCAAGAAGTGAAACAAGCAAGCAGGCTTGTTTCGTTCCCATTCTGATACTAGAAAGATACAAAAGTTTGACAGAAAAACAAGAACCAATCCTGTTTGAGTGGGCCGGTGGGTTGGCAGCTTTAACGCGTATGACGCGCATTTTTTACGAGAAGTATGTACCGCAAGATGCGCTCCTGGCTCCTCTTTTCGCAGATATGGCACCGGATCACCCCGAACGTGTAGCTACCTGGCTCGGCGAAGTTTTTGGAGGGCCAAAGACCTACACTGAACACTATGGTGGCTACTCACGTATGGTCTCCCAGCATATAGGGAAGGGACTCACTGAGGCTCAGAGAGCTCGATGGGCCTACTTGATCTGCCAAGCTGCCGATGAGGCCGGTTTGCCGACCGATCCGGAGTTCCGCTCAGCCTTTGTCTCCTACATTGAGTGGGGATCACGGTTGGCCGTAGAAAACTCGACCCCAGGCGCACATCCCCCGCTTCATATGCCCGTACCCAGATGGGACTGGGGCACAGCAGGCCCTCCAGGTATTAGAGTCTCCGCCTTGGCCGAGCAGCCCGTGGAGCAAGAGAGTGTCGCCCTTCCCGCAGCCGATGAACCAGTGCATTTCTCAGAGCATATTCAGCCACTATTTCGCCCAAAGGATCGACAATCAATGAAATGGGCATTCGATCTGTGGTCGTACGAGGATGTCAAAAATCACGCCTCTACCATTCTGCACCGCCTGCAAAGCGGGTCGATGCCGTGTGATGGTGCCTGGTCACAAGAAAAACTCGATCTCTTCCAACGTTGGATTACTTCTGGTATGTCACAATAGTCGCAGGAGCGCGATGTTGAGCGGCAGAAAGAGTTGCTGACCTTTGTAATTGTGGGCGCGGGCCCGACTGGTGTCGAGATGGCGGGGGCTATCGCCGAGGTTGCGCGCAAGGTGCTAACGTCTGAGTTCCGCCATATTGATCCCTCGCTGGCGCGTATCGTCCTGATTGAGGCACATGAGCGGGTACTGGGCAATTTTCCTGAGAAACTTTCGCATCGTGCCGAGCAGGAGCTACGCCGTCTAGGTGTAGAGATCTGTACGGAGACCTTTGTGACGCAAATTGATGAGCGTGGTGTCGTTGCCAACGGTGAGCGTATCCAGGCCTGCACTGTGTTCTGGACGGCGGGTGTTCAGGCTTCGCCCGCCGCGAGCTGGCTAGACGTAGAGGCGGATGGCGCGGGTCGCGTGCCTGTGGCTGAAGATTTAAGTGTGCCAGGTTTAGAGAATGTCTTTGTGATTGGCGATACCGCAGCCTGTACATGGCGAGGGCGCCTCTTGCCGGGTGTGGCTCCAGTTGCCATGCAGCAGGGAGTATATGTGGCGCGGCTCATCGCTGCCAGAGTGGCTGGTCGAGCTATGCCGCCCTTCCATTATGTGGATAAGGGTAACCTGGCGACCATTGGGCGCGGCTTTGCTGTCTTGCAAATGGCCGTCTCAAGCTCTGGGGTTTCCCTGCCTGGGTGTTGTGGCTACTCATCCACATCTACTACTTGATTGGCTTTGAGGACCGCATCCTGGTCCTGATGCAGTGGGCCTGGGCCTATATCACGTTCCGGCGCGGCGTACGCCTGATTACCCAGGTTGAGCCGTTGACCTCCTAAGCCGTTACCTTTAAGCTAAAAAGCGAAGTGGCGCGGGATTGTCCCGCGCCACTTCGCTTTTTAGCTTAACGATTTATTTCCTGACGGGTTCGCCGGTGTTGGGATCGAGGATCAGGCGGTGATCATCGCCTCCACTGTGGGAGAAGTTGAACATGTTCTGCATGCTGCCAGCGATGGCGTCGGAAGACTGATCGCCGATGCGACCCGTGTTCCAGTTGTCCTCGATGAAGCTCAGAACAGAGCTCTGATCGGTGATAGAGTGATCGACGTAGTTCTGCTTGGCGTAGGGCGAGATGACCATCAGGGGCAGGCGAGGACCGTAACCGCAGCGACCAGAGTAGGTGCCAGCCTTGGGTGTGCCACAGGCACCAGTGCCGGTCAAGGCATCGTTAGGATCGTTCGACTGCATCAGGACGGGAGGCATAACATGGTCGTACCAGCCATCGGAGTCGTCATACGAGATCACGACAGCGGTGCTGTTCCAGTCGCGGCTGCGCTGCAAGCGGTTGATGGTATCAACCAGGAAGTGCTGCTCGTCGAGGGGATTGGAGTAGCCAGCGTGGCCGTCCTGGTAAGCAGGGGCCTTCAGGAAGCTGACGGCAGGCATGTTGCCAGCGTCGATGGAGCTCCAGAAATCGCTCATATCATACTGGTGGTTGGCCTGGTCAGTCTTACCAATCATCTTCGCCGAGGTAGGCGCCAGGTGATGGGGGTTGGCGGTCGACTGGTAGTACTGGAAAGGCTGATGGTGAGGGATATAATCAGTGACGGATGAGCCAGCGATATTGGTGTGGGCCGAACCACAGACGGCTTTACCATTGGTGGTAGCCGTTGGGCGGAAGCCACCCTCGAACCAGCCCCAGGTGACGTTCTTGCTGTTGAGCAGATCGCCAACGTTTTTGCCTGTCAGTGCACCATTGGTAGAGTTAGAGCAATCGTCATAGGCAGGATCGAAGTCGTTGAGTACAGAGCCATTGGAGATCATGGGATGGCCAGGTGATGCGAGAGTGCTAGGGGTGGCGCCGTGGGTCTGGCCCGAGATCAGATTCAGCGCGCCAGGGGTCGATGGACCAAAGGTGGTGCCGAATGAGTTGTCGTTCATGGCATAGTTCTGAGCGTAGTTCCAGAGGCCCGTGACCGTGTTACCATCATAGTAGTCCATCACGATAGACTTATCTGGGCAACTGCCGCCACTGGCGGACTCTACAAACTTATCGACCAGGCCATGATCATAGGCCTTCTGCTCGTCGGTGTAGGCATGATCCTGGTCGCAGGTAACGGCCTGAGAGCGGCCCAGGCGAGTTGGATTGGCCGCGTTTGGATTATTGTTCAGCAGAGCATCGGTGAGACCATTGACCGAGGGGGTACCAGGGAGAGCTTTGAAAGTTGGCTCACCCGCGCTGTTTTTGGCATTTGGATAGGTGCCAAAATAGTGGTCAAAAGAGACATTTTCCTGAAAGATAACGACAACGTGTTTGATTGGTGTCCGGGTTTTTGGCCCTGACTGCCAGTCTGGGGTATTATCGGTTGGTGCGGCAAGTGCCGAACGTGCGACATTGAAGGATGCAAAGAGCACGCCTAGAAGCGCCACAATGCCTAGAACAGCGAATAATTTACGCGATTTCTTCATACAGGTAGCATCGACTCCTTTTCCGGATTTTTCCATAAGTGCCTTTCGGCAACCTGAGCGCGAAGCGCTAGCCACGGTAGTGGCGTTGGTTTCCGCATAAGAGAGGTTAATTGAGTTAAAATTGCCAATATGATGCTCTTTAGCTAATTACTTTGGTAATGATCATACCAACAATTACCAGGTTAATTAGTTAAAGTTATATGCTCCGCGTCTTGATTGTAGCGCTTCTGTGTTAAGGCTTTGCTAAGTAAGCGTTAAAAGGCGTGAAATATTCTTTTTTTAGCGGCGAATGAGCGTGGGTGTGATCTGTTTGAGGGTTGGGGCGCCGCAGAGGGCCATTGCCAGTTCCAGCTCATTGCGGAGGAGTTCCAGGACGTGGCGCACGCCCTCCTGCCCATTGACGGCCAGGCCCCAGAGAACTGGACGTCCAACGAGGACGGCGTGCGCGCCCAGCGCCAAGGCCTTGATGACATCGGTACCCCGGCGAATGCCGCCATCAAAATAGACCTCGCAGCGTCCACTGCTTGCCTCAACTACCTCGGGGAGCGCCTCCAGGCTGGTAATGGCTCCGTCCAGTTGCCGCCCTCCATGATTGGAGACGACGATACCATCGGCGCCATGCTCTAGGGCCAGGATGGTGTCTTCCCCTGTCAGAACGCCCTTGACCAGGATGGGGAGCGAGGTGAGCGATTTGAGCCAGGCCAGGTCTCTCCAGGTCAACGAAGGCTTGAGCTTGGTGACGTCTGGTACATCGAAATTGGCCGATACAGGCAGATGAAAGGCGTTGCGCAGGTCGCGCTCGCGGTTGCCGAAGCGCGGGACATCGACGGTCAGAACGATGGCTTTATAGCCCGCTTGCTCGGCTCGTTGGACCACGTCGACTGTGATAGTGTTGTCGTCAAAGACATACAGTTGGAACCAGAGTGGTCCACTGGCGGCTGCGGCCACATCTTCTAGCCTGCGGGAGGAGACCGAAGAGGCGGTTAGCAAGGTGCCTGCTTGGCCCACGCCGCGCGCGGTCTCGCACTCGCCCTCGGGATGAGCAAAGCCGTGTTGTGCCGTGGGGGCGACCAGGATAGGCATAGAGACGGGGCTGCCCAGCACGCTTGTCGAGGTATCACAGGTGGTAACGTCTACAAGCATACGTGGCCGTAAACGAATATGGTCAAAAATGGCGCGATTGGCGTGTAGCGTGATCTCATCGCCGCTACCGCCCGCGTAGTAGTCCCAGTGAGCGGCGTTCATGCGCGCCTGGGCCGGGGCTTCGTAGTCCATTACATTAAAATACTGCATGCAGTGCCTCCTACCTTATTTCTCGCGTCTGTGGCGCTCGCCTGGTAGATGGTATGGGGCGCCAGAGCGGCCATAGGCTGCCCTGGCGCCCCATACCATCTACCACAAATAATTCGCATACGGAGTCAGCTAAAATTAGCTTAGACCATTATGTAGGAGAAAGCAAGGTAGAAGCAAAAGGGGGTGGCTATGTCGAGACAACCATCCCCCTTTGGTAAGGTATCCAGGTTTTAGCGCTCGGGGATGTTAAGAGCATTCGCTACATCGTGGAGGACCTGAGTCTCCTGTGGGCTGATGTTCTGGCCAGCGATATTGCCCTTTTCGGTTGCGGCATTGGCGACATCCTGACCAACCTCTAGTAGCCAGAGCTTGAAGGACTGCGCTTCTTGAGGTGTACCCTTTGTTTGCAGAATACTAGATACCTGGCGACACTCCTCAATGCTTTGATCTCTCAAGCGCTGGGCATTGGACTGACTAAGGGCACTGCGCGCGGTATTGGTCCAGCTCTCGATCTGGTCACGGCCAATGCCTTTGGGCATAATATCTTGCACGAGCTGGCTGTCACGATGGCGATCAGCCGCCTGGCGCATGCTATTGACGATGGTCGTGCCCTCTTTGATGGAACCCACCAATCCGCTGGGGGATGCGGCTGCGACCGCCCCACCAACGCTCAGGGGTGCGTGACAGATAAGTTTCCATTCTTCGGCTGTAAAGTCAGACCTTGAAGTCATGATATGTACCCTTTCTTCTCTGGATTTCTCAGCGCCTGCGGCGCTTCGCGGGGAGAGGTGGTGTGGTGAGCCGTGGCAGCGGTAGGCTGCCACGGCTCACCACACCACCCTACTCTTGTTCTCAATGCCAGTATACATGGTGGAAAAATATTGGTCCCGTGTGTAAGACCAACGCTGCTAAAGCACGTACATATCAAGGAGCGACGCCTCCCATACTCCATATGTAGACGCGTGCGCTTGCCCCCGAATGGGGGTTAGCAGCGTCGTGCTCTCCGGCATCGTTCCTGCACCCTCGATGTTTAAACGCTTGTTTCTTGTCCTACATAGTGTTGCAGGTGTTGAACGACGTAGCGCCCGATGATATCGCTTTCAATGTTGAGTAGCATGCCGGGTTGCGCCTCGCCCAGGTTGGTGTGCTCCTGGGTGTAGGGGATGAGGGCGAAGGTAAAGCGGTCGGCCAGGACGTCGATGATGGTCAGACTGACGCCATTCAGGGCGATAAAGCCCTTGGGGATGATGTATGAGCGTAGCTCCTGGGGGAGGGCTACCTCGACCTGGAGGGCCATACCATCCTGAGTGACGTTGAGGACGGGCGCAGCGGCCTCGATATGACCCTGAACCATGTGTCCACCGATGCGGCCCTGATTAGGAAGTGAGCGCTCCAGGTTGACCTTATCCCCAGGCTTAAGCGAACCCAGGCGCGTGCGGCGCAGGGTTTCGGGCATGGTGTCGACATAGAACCAGTCGGGTCCCATCTCGGTTACAGTCAGGCAGATGCCGTCGACGGCTACGCTGTCTTTGATCTCCAGGTCCGCCAGGACGAGCGAGGCGGAGATGGTGAGGCCGCGCTCCCCACAGGCTTTGAGGGTTCCTAATTCTTCAACGATTCCAGAAAACATACTACTTTCTCGCTTTCTTTGCTTTCTTTTAATTATGTGTATGCAGTTGTTGCAGGCTGCGGGCCATTTCGACTGCGGCCCGGGCGCATTCTGTGGCGCGTTCGATGCGCTCTTCGGCCTGTTGCTGGCTCTCGGCGCAGATGACGCCGAAGATGATGGGGATACCGCTCTCCAGAGCAAGGCGCTGGATACCCTGTGCCGCGGCATCACTGACGACGACGTCGTGGCGTGTGGCGCCCTTCATGACGCAGCCGATGCAGAGCAGGGCGTCGTAGTGCGCACTGGCGAGCATGCCATGGGCGAGGGTCGCCAGTTCAAACGCGCCGGGGACGCTACGGGCCTGAATATGCTCGGGTGCGACGCCCAGGCGGATCAGTTCAGCGGTGGCCTGCTCAAGCATGGCGCCTGTGATGGCCCAGTTGTAGCGCGCAACGACGATACCGATGTGTAGATCTCGTCCGTCCAGGTCGGGTTCGGGCAGGTGAATAGAGAGGTTTGGCGTTGTCATCATAGGATTGTTCCTTCCTGATTGGCACCATGAGATGTGCCGAGCTGTAAGAGATGACCTAGACGTTGCTGCTTGGTGGCGAGATAGCTCTGGTTTTCGTGTGTAGGCTTGATCTCCAGGGAGACACGCTCAACCTGGATGCCGCTTTCGTTCAGGGCCTGAATCTTGCGCGGATTGTTGGTCAGCAGGCGCACATGGGTCAGCGAGAGGTCGCGCAGGATGGCGAGCGCGCTATCATAGCGGCGCGCATCCACGGGATAGCCAAGCAGCTCGTTGGCGCTGATCGTATCGTAGCCCTGGTCCTGTAGGGCGTAGGCCTGGATCTTGGCGCTCAGCCCGATGCCGCGTCCCTCCTGGGGCAGATAGATGAGGATACCACGCCCCTCTTCGGCGATGCGCTGGAGGGAGGTGTGGAGCTGAGCCTGACAATCGCAACGCTTTGAGCCAAAGATGTCGCCAGTGGTACAGGCCGAATGCAGGCGTAATAGCGGTGGTTCTTGCCTGTCTGTTGCAAGATCGCCGAGGCTGAAGGCCAGGTAATGCTGATCGCTGGCGATCTCCAGGTAGTCGCGCAGGAGAAAGTTGCTGTTCGCGATAGGGAGGCGGGTCGTGGCGATGAGGCGGACCTGCTCTTGTGAGCGATAGTGGGCGATGGCGTCCACGGTTACAATGCCGATTCCCCACTGGCGTGCCAGGGCGTGCAATTCTTCACCACGGGCCGCCTCGCCCTCGTCGTTGAGCACTTCGCAGATCACCGCCGCTGGCTCCAGGCCCGCGAGGCGTGCCAGGTCAACCGAGGCCTCGGTATGCCCACGCCGCTCAAGCGTGCCTTGCGGCCTGGCCATGAGCGGGAAGACGTGTCCAGGTCGTGCCAGGTCGGAGGGCTGTGTAGCGGGATTGACCAGGGCGCGAATGGTTGTGGCGCGGTCGCGTGCGGAGATACCCGTAGTAGTGCCAGAGCGTGCATCAACGGAGGACGTAAAAGCGGTCCCTTGTAATGGCTGGTCTGACTGATCGAGCATGGGGAGCTTCAGCGCGGCGAGCCGCTCCGTGCTGAGAGAGGTGCAGATCAGCCCGCGTGCCGAACGCAGCATAAAGTTAATGGCCTCGGGCGTGACAAATTGAGCGGCCAGGCAGAGATCGGCCTCATTCTCGCGCTCCTCGTCGTCACAGATGAGCACCATCTTACCCGCGCGCATGGCCTCAATCGCCTCCGGCACGCTGATATAGTGTGTTTGTGATCCCGCCTCTAGTTCTTGAGCATGGATATTCAAGCCAAGAGTTTGCATAGCGCTTTCTCCTTGCGATTCCAAACAGCAAGAATATCTTCAGAGGCAGAACATGGGGAAAGCAGTGTGAGTAACAGACATGAATGGGGGAGACGAGCGCATCATAAGTAGCTCTGTACCTGATGTCCTTTAGGGTAGCAAGTAGCAGTTCTTAATAGCGCTGAGAGCGGCCATGACACGTATACGTAGACGGGTTTCTAAGCAGTGCGCAGCAGCATTGAACTATATGGCCTGACGCTGCTCAAGCACGCATCTACATATGATGGTACCAAGTATATGTAGACGCGTGCTTGAGTAGCGTCAGGCTACATATTGGCACCATCATGTACGCGCATAGCGCTCATGTGGTTATTTCGTCTTCTCCCATCCAGACTATACTGTCGGCCCTGGAGTTTCACCAGATCCACCGTGGAACACGGGTCGCGGACTGTAACCGCCGGTCGGGAATTGCAGAGCTGCCTTCTCCATAGAGAATGGCAATCTCTCCTCACCCTGCCCCGAAGACATTCAATTGTGAGAAAAACTTCTATTAAGAAAATAATACAAAATTCATCAGATGTCAAATTAAGATATCTGCATCACAGGATTTTCGGTTTATCCGCCCTGGCTCGCAAGCTTGCCGGGGTAAAGGGGTGTGGTGGCTGGTTGGCTGGCTCCGCCAGCCAACCAGCCACCACACCCCTTAGCTCCTGAGCGTCGCAGGCGCGAAGGGTGTTTATTAAGCGGCTAAGTTGATGGAGGTGATGCCTGTGGTGGTGCCGATGAAGATCTGCTGGCCGCTGATGGTTGGCGTGGCGAAGCGTGTCGTCGCATCAATGGCTAGAGAGGCACGAGTGGAGCCATTAGCGCTATTGAGTGCATAGAGCGTCCCCTGGGGGGCTAATGTGTAGACTGTGTGACCAGCGATGATGGGTGAGCCATTGATTTGTGAAGGAGCCTTCCAGCCGGGGGTAATGCTGCCATCCGTATTGACAGTGATCTGCTGAACGCCATCAACACAGGGGAGGAAGACCTGGCTCCCATCAGTGGCGGCGCCGCCGAAGGAGCGGCAGACAGTCTGCTCATTGAGCTGGCCTCCTACGCCGCCCAGTGCATGCGCGCGTACAACGTAACCTTGACCGGACTTGCCCGCGCTAAAGATCAGGCCATTGGAGAGCAGGACGGGACTCATTGAGCCCAGGTCGGCATCGGTAGAGTTATCCTGTGCCCACTGCTGGGGCGCGAAGCCTTCCTCAAGCTCAAGCTCAGGCGAGAGACGTAAGACGGAATCGGTATGGTCCCAATCTCCACTTGTAGATTCACCATTCCCGACCGCAACATAAAGTTTCTGGTCGGCGTCGATAACTGGACCTGGAGGCGCCCAGATGCCCCCCTCGCGGTTGGTCGGTACCTGGTAGACGAGGAGCTTTCCCTGGCCATCGGTGCGTGAACCAATCACGGTCCCATGGTAGTTGCCGCAATCACCAGCCAGGCCACCCAGCGCGACATAGACCGTGTTATTGGCAAGGGCGAGCGCCGCCCGCTGCTGGTGTGAAACGACCTCGATACCAGGGGGTCAATGTCGCGCCTGACCTTTACCTGCCCCGATTGCACGTCGACGCCCACCAGAATATGAGCTGGTCCCTGGCTAATCTCTGCGACCGCGAAGACCAACCTGGTCGCGGGATCATAGACCGGCGTGCCGGTAATTCCAAGAGGGTCAATATTGCCACATGGCAAGTTGCTACGTGCGGCAGGCGTACCCACATGCCGTTGCCATTGTATTTGCCCTGTTTTGGTATCCAGGGCATAGAGCGTATCATTCTCGGTTGCCACTATGACATGGTTGCCAATTACCAGCGGCTCGGCATACACCGCGCCATCCAACTTGAGGCTCCAGGCCTTGCTGAGGCTGCGTGGATTAGGTGTATTTGGTAGGTAACCGCTGCGTGCGTCATCATGATGGTACATAGTCCAATCGGTGTTGTTGCCAGGAGTGGGTATACTAGTCGGTAGAGTCGTAGGGTGCGGATTATGAATGGTTGATGTCTTGTCAGTGGATGACTGTGATCCATTTGTCGCACAGGCCGCAAGTATAAGAGCCAGGCAACAGAGGAGTGAGAGCAACGAGATACGTTTTCCAGGCATGGTTTTCCTCTTCAAGAGCCTATGCTAGCATGGGCTCTACAAAACGACAATATACAGAGATAGTAATCAATATAATACACGTTTGACGCATGCGGGTTTTTCGCGCCTACGGCGCCCATAGGTGAAAGATGTGATGGTTATGTGCAGCAGTAACCGCTACTTGCGTAAGCGGCTACTGCTTGAGATATGGCGATACGATGTGGCATACTGTTAAGTAATCCAGCCAGAAAAAAACGGAAAAAAAGTAACAAGGGGGTTACTCTATGCGCGTCGGAATAGGCTTACCTGGCGGTGTGCCGGGCACCGATGGACACCTCGTGGTAGAATGGGCGCGTCAGGCAGAATATGGCCCTTTCTCCAGCCTGGGCGTCATTGATCGCGTCGTCTACGATAGCTATGATCCTCTTACCGCGCTTACTGCCGCCGCTGCTGTGACACGGCGTCTCCAGCTTGTTAGCATGATCATTATCGCTCCCCTGCGCAATCCTATGCTCCTCGCCAAGCAAGCAACCAGTATTGATGCCCTCTCAGATGGTCGCCTCGTTCTGGGCGTGGCCGTTGGTGCACGCCAGGATGATTACGACGCCGTTGGTATTGAGTACCAGGAGCGTGGCCGGAGCTTTACCGAGATGCTGGGGATGCTGCGCGATTTGTGGGACGATCCAGCCTTTGGTCCGGTGAAGCGGCGCGCGGGTGGCCCGCCGCTGCTGATAGGGGGACAGAGCGACCAGGTGTTTTCCCGCATGGCGCGCTATGGGGAGGGCTATGTACATGGTGGAGGTCCGCCCAAGACCTTTGCGCGCGCGGCTGCCAAGGCCCTTGCCGCCTGGAGCGACATGGGGCGCCCAGGTAGACCGCAACTGCGCGCCCAGGCTTATTTCGCCCTTGGTGAAGAAGAGAAACTGCATGGTATGAGCTACCTGCGCGACTACTACGCCTTTACAGGCCCTTTTGCCCAGAAGATCGCCGAGGGCCTGCTGACTACCCCCCAGGCCATTGCGCAATACTTGCGTGGCTACGCGGAAGCGGGCTGCGACGAGGTCATCCTCTTCCCCACCGTCCCGCATATAGAGCAGGTCGAGCGTCTGGCAAAGGTGCTACAAGGTCTGGGTTACTCCAACGGGCATACCGTCGCGAGAAAGGGTGAGGAGGGTGGCTGGTGAAGATAGTTATCCTGGGTGGAGGGCCAGCAGGCCTCTATTGTGGTCTCCTGCTCAAGAAGGCACATCCCGATTATGATATCACTATCCTTGAGCGTAACCCGCCCGACGTGACCTATGGCTGGGGTGTCGTCTTCTCAGATCGGACGTTGTCATCTTTCCAGCATGCCGATTACCCTACCTACGAACAGCTCACCAGTGGCTTTGTGATCTGGGACGCAATCGATGTCTACTACCGTAGAGAGACCATCCGCTGTGGTGGTCATGTCATCGCCAGCGTCTCGCGCGTCTTCCTGCTCGACATCCTGCGCCAGCGCTGTGCCGAACTGGGCGTGAACCTGCGCTTCGGCTACCCGGTACAGGATCTGGAGCAGCTTGGTCCCTATGATCTTCTGATCGCGGCCGATGGGATCAACAGCGTCGTGCGCCAGGCATATGCCGAGCACTTTAAGCCGAAGATAGAGTCAGGCAAGGCGCGCTATATCTGGCTCGGTGTCGACAAGGTGCTCGACGCCTTCACCTTTATCTTTCAAGAAAATGAACATGGTCTCTTCCAGGTCCATGCTTATCCCTCCAGCGGCTCCTCAAGCACTTTTATTGTAGAGTGCGCCGAGCAAACCTGGCTGAGCGCGGGCCTGGACCAGGCGAGTGAGGAGGAGAGCCTGGCCTATTGTGAGCGGCTCTTTGCCGACTTCTTACAGGGCGCGCCCCTGCTCTCCAACAAGTCGCGCTGGATCAATTTTCCCACGCTCAAGACGCGGCACTGGCACCATAAGAACATCGTGCTGCTTGGGGACGCCGCGCATACGGCGCATTTCTCCATTGGTTCAGGCACCAAACTTGCCATGGAGGACGCTATCAAGCTCGCCGAGGCCCTGGCGGGTGCAAGTGACCTGGAGAGCGCGCTCAACACCTACGAGCTTGAGCGCAAGCCAGTCGTGGAGCTATTCCAGCGGGCGGCTCAGGAGAGCCGCGTCTATTTCGAGACCTTGAGCCGCTACCTGTGCCTCGATCCTATGACCTTCACCTTCCAACTGCTAACGCGTAGCGGACGCGTAACCTATGATGATCTACGCCTGCGCGACACCCATTTCGGTGATGCCATCGCGCGCCACTGGGCCTCTCAAGCTCAGCATACCGTATTGGGTGATTCCGCCTACCCTTCTCAGGGCATAGAGCTGTTGGTCGCGCCTCCTCCGCTCTTTACACCCTTTAAGGTGCGTGAGCTGCTGCTGACTAACCGCATTGTCTCTCAGCCAGGAGCGCCAGAAGAGGCTGAGGTGGGTTGTCCAGCTCCCGCATATGCTGAGCTCCTGGAGAGGGCTGTTGCCAGCGGAGCAGGCCTGGTCCTGAGCGAGATGGTGGCTGTGGAGGCTGAGGGGCGCATCCATTCCGGTAGCCTGGGGTTATACCAGCGCGATCACCTGGAGGCCTGGCGAGCCATCGTCTCCGCCGTTCATGCGCGCCCCGGCGCGAAAATCGGCCTGCAACTTGGGCATGCGGGACGGCGTGGCGCGACCTATCCTCGTTCGCAGGGCCTGGATAGACCTCTCAGTGAGAGTGCCTGGCCACTTATCTCGGCCTCGCCCATCCCCTATACGGGACATAGCCAGATTCCCGAGGAGATGCAGCGGGAGAGCATGCAGCGAGTTTGCCAGGCCTTTGTCGCTGCGACTCGCATGGCGCAGGAGGCTGGTTTTGACCTGCTGACCCTCAACTATGCCCATGGCTATCTGCTTGCCAGCTTTCTTTCGCCGCTCACTAATAAACGTGAAGATATATATGGTGGCTTGCTTGAGAGGCGAATGCGCTACCCCCTGGAGCTCTTTGAGACCGTGCGCCAGGCCTGGCCGGCTGAGAAGCCCTTGGCCGTCTCGCTCAGCGTGGGCGATTGCCAGAAAGGCGGGATGGAGGTAGACGAGGCCATCCAGGTCGCGCGCCTCCTGCGTGAGCAGGGCTGTGATCTCCTTATCGTCGAGGCCGGGCAGACCACGCCAGCCAGCGAGCTTACCTATGGTCGTGGCTTCCTCACCGCGCTCAGCGACCGTGTGCGCAACGAGGCTGCCATCCCCACCCTCGTCGGCGGCTACCTAACTACTAGCAACGAGATCAATACCATCCTGGCAGCTGGTAGCGCCGACCTCTGCCTCTGGTACAGTGGATGAATAGAAACGTGAGGACGAACTATGACACAAGAGCAATATTTGCCGTTGGCGGGGAGACGCGCCATCGTCACGGGCGCCGGTCGGGGGATTGGACGCAGTATCGCCCTGGCGCTGGCGGATGCCGGAGCCGCCGTTGGCGTGACGGCGCGCTCGGCTGAAGAACTGGAGCAGCTCGTAAGTGAGATCAAGGCGAAGGGGCGTGAGAGCCTGGCTGTGTGCTGCGATGTGACCGATCCTGAGCAGGTGCGCAGCATGGCGCAAACGCTCCGGGCAGGCCTGGGTGGTGTCGATATCCTGGTCAATAACGCAGGAAACGCGGGCAGTCATAAGTTTGTGGATCATCCCGATGAACTCTGGCATCGCATGCTGGCCATTAACCTGACCAGCGTCTACTACGTCTGCAAGGCTCTGACACCGACCTTTATTGAGCAGCGTGGAGGGCGTATCATCAACATCGCCTCTATTGCCTCGCGTGTAGGGGATCGCTATATCGCCGCCTACACGGCCTCCAAGCATGGCGTGCTCGGCCTGACGCGCGCCCTGGCTGCCGAGCTGCTTCCTTATAATGTGACAGTAAACGCCATTTGTCCTGGTTACGTTGATACGCCCATGACGGATGGCAATGTGCGCAATATGATGACCCTGACTGGCAAGAGCGAGGAGCAGGTCCGTGACTTCCTGGCTAAAACAAGCCCCCAGCGCCGTCTGATCGCCCCTGAAGAGGTAGCAGGCCTGGCGGTCTACCTCGCCCAGGACATCGCCAAAGGTATCACAGGCCAGGCCATCAACCTCGATGGCGGCGGCGTTATGTCGTAAGCACCGCATGTGCATCACAAAGGGGTAAGGGGTGTGGTGACGAGGCTGGCAAAGCCAGCCTCGTCACCACACCCCTTACCCGGCGAGCCACGTAGTGGCGAGAAGTTATTGTATCAGAAAGCAAAGGAGCTTTATGAGTTACGACTTTCTCTATGAGGTAGGCGAAGATGGAATCGCTCACATTACACTTAACCGGCCCGAGGTCATGAACGCCCTGACCTTTGATATCTATGCCCAGTTACGCGACCTCTTTGCCGGGCTACGCGGCAATGACGAGGTGCGTGTAGTGGTGCTGACCGGTGCGGGCGAGCATTTCTGCTCTGGCGGGGATGTGCATGGAATTATTGGTGAGCTATTCAAGCGCGACATGAAAGGGCATCTGGAGTTTACACGCATGACAGGCGCGGTCGTGCAACATATGCGTTTGCTCGACAAGCCCATTATCGCGTCCCTCAATGGCATGACGGCGGGTGCGGGCGCGGTCCTGGCCCTGGCCTCAGACCTGCGTATCGCCTCGGAGAAGGCACGCATCGCCTTTCTCTTCTCGCGTGTAGGCTTAACAGGAGCTGACATGGGGGCGGCACACATGTTGCCGCGTGTCATCGGCATGGGGCGCGCCACCGAACTCTTGATGCTTGGCGACACCATCGATGCTACGACCGCCGAGCGCTACGGGCTTGTTAACCGCGTCGTTCCGTATGAGGAGTTACAGGAGGCCACCCTACAATGGGCGCGCAAGCTGGCCCAGGGTCCGGGTTTCGCTCTCTCCATGACTAAACACATGCTCAACGCCGAACAGCACATGGACATCGTCTCAGCGCTGGAGGCCGAAGCCCAGGCTCAGGCCTTGATGCTCATGGGCGAGGACCATCGCCTCTTCTACGAAGCGGCTAAGGACAAGCAGAAACCTAAATTCACTGGCCGTTAGCTTTATAGAAAGGGGATGTGCGTGTGTTTCTCGGCAGAAACCCGAGAAACACACGCACATCCCCTTTCTATTTTAAGCGCGACTGACTTTCTGGCAGGCCAGGAGAGGATTCAGGGAAGCATTTATTTCCCTTTACCAAAAATGCCCAGGAATTTTTTTTGCGCTTGCTTTGTCTTGGGTGCCTTGGGTCTGCCAAAGGAAATCAAAGGTTTTTTATTACCTCTCTTCCCTTTACCAGCTGAATTCGTCATTTTGCTCCGACGTTTGGGAAATAAGCTAGACATAACTCACTCCTTCATCTATGTATCTGACGTATCTTCTTCTGGCCTCTTTGTCCAGAGAAGTAAGAGCTATCAGATATAAGTATACAAGCGACCAATAATACTGAGTCTCATACCTCCGAAAGAAGTTATCTTTACTGACACCTGTATACTAAACAAGGTCTGGAGGAAGGCATGATCTTTTGCGGGCAAAGTGACTGGAATGGAAGACTTTCTGTGTCTTTCAGGACCTTATCCCTGTCAATTGTGATCTGGTCATTTTCGCAACACAGCCTTTCACACACCCTCTAGTCTTTACTCGTCTTTATTCTCCCTGGCCATGTTGAGTCTTTCCATAAGCTGGTCCTCTCGCTCATGATACTCCTCCTCAGTGATTTTACCGTTGTCGTACAAGTCCTCCAGCTGCACCAACCCCTCCCTGATTTTGGATTCGTCGGTTAATTCCGCCTCCGCCATCTCGGCAATTTTCTTGAAGATCCCCATCAAGCCTTTTACCGGAAGCATGAGGGCGATTAAGAAACCAGTAAGCATAAACATGGGCAAAGCTCCTCCTACCAATGAATTACGATTTCTACGAAATTGAATGGGACGAGAGAGGACGTGTACTTCAAATTTGTTTTCTCTCCGTACTTCTCTCCCAGGCTATGTACTTTTTCATCAAAAGCACTTTCCCTTTCCCTGAAGGTCAAAAAGGCCGTGTTCAATATGTTCATGTCTCCGTACAAAGAATTCTCTTTCCACTTAAGACTGAGCGGCTTCAGGGCTTCAAGTAGCTCTGCACCTTCTCTTTGTTTCTTTTCCGCCAGTGCTTTTTCTACCAACTCTCCAACTTTTACAGCTCCTGCATACCTTTTCTGCTTATCTTTTTCTTTAAGCAACTTCTGCTTTAGTGCTTTAATATCTTTGTGTTCTTCAACTATTTCCGCGTAAACCGCATCTTTATCCCTCCAAAGTGCTCTTATGCCAAATTCCATTTTATCTGACATTTCCTTCAATAAGTCAACGAATTCCTGGTAACGATCTTTAAGCACTTTATCTATGATTGCATTCTCATTTTCTGCAATCGTACAGAATTTTACGGGTAAGACAGTGCCTTCTTCTACCGCTCTGTCTAACACTTTCGCGTGTGCAAGTGCATTATCCCTGGTCACCGGATATTTGACGACCGGCGAGCAGGAAATAACTGCTGCTATATCCTGGTAGGGTAGGGTATAGACAGTATCGTTTCTGTCGCCAATACCGATTGCCCCTAACTCTTTCCTTTCCCCATCTGCCAAAATGCCATAGAGATAGCGGCCTTCTTGGTTGTTCATCTTTTTCACCTTTCGTTATCTTGCTGGGATCAGCTATCCCATTGAACGTCTTCTTTCCATCGATAGACCTTCGTGTGTATCAGTCCGCCCTCAATGAAATTTCTCAGCGTTCTGTGGGCATTTTGAATTACCTGAAACTCCTGAGAGGTGTCTCCGCTTGTTTTATCAGGATGATATTTTTTTGCAAGCTGGTAATATGCATCACGGAGAGCTTCCTCCGTTATCTCTCCAGTCAAACCAAGCGTGTTTTTCGCCTCTTCGACTTCTTCTGGATCGATCCTTTTAAAAAGAATTGTGGAGAAACTATAGGGAGGAAGTGGACCTACCTCACGAAAATAGACAGTATTCTCCAATTTTTGATCCAGAGAATGAATGGCATTATCAAAAGCCTCCTGATTTTTCTTTTCCAGCAAAAAAGCAGCGTTGAAGATCATATCATCACTTATCATATCGTGTGGGCAAATATCTACTGATTCTTGTTTAAGATCTTGCAATATCAATTGTTGGTATTTATTCTTTTCTGTCTTCAGAGCTTGATCAATTAATTGGCCAAGCAGAACCTTATCCTCTATACTCGCCTGCTCTCCTGCCGACGCAATTTTCTGTTGCATTTCGCGAAGCTGCTCGTTTTGACGAGCAAGAATTGCAAGGACTGCTGGCTGTTCCCACGTGGCCACCACATCCTGTTCTATCTTCCCCTCCACTTTGTCTAACTCATTTCTCAGCAGCGTGTAGCCGTTTTCCAGAAACTCGATGACTCGATCTTCGGTTTCTACCATGGTCCCAAATTTCACTGGCACAGTGGTAAAATGGCCCATTATTTTCTCTATGACCCGTTCGTGGGTGAATAAGTCTTTGATGACTTTTTCTTTACTCAAGGAGTCATAGACCACCTGTGGGCTGTGGGAAATAACAGCGGCTATATCCTTAAACCCTATGGTTTGGACATTAGAGGCTACAGCATCGCCAATGCCAATCGCGCCAAACTCTTGGTGCTCGCTCGTTTTAATAATGCAGTAGCTATATATGCCATTTTGCATACTTTTCCCCTTAAAGACGCGTTACCGTGCCTTGCATTGCCTCGCTAAAATGCCTCTTTTCAATAGTTAATTTCTCTAAATCTTCTTCTTTGCTTTCTAGAAACTCCCGTATTGCCAGAAGACTGGCTTTCTGGCAAATGGAAGCAATTTCTGCCCCGACCATATTCTCAGTTTCCATGGCCAGGCTTTTTGGCGTGACGCCTTTACCTAAGGGCTTCCCTCTTGTATGAACCTTAAAGATCTCCTCCCGCGCTTTCAAATCAGGTTTCGGCATTTCAATTACAAAATCAAACCGTCCCGGTCTCAACATGGCCGGATCTATCAAATCCGATCGGTTGGTACTTGCCAGCACCAGCACGCCCTTCAACTCTTCAATTCCATCCATTTCGGTTAAGAACTGAGCAACTACCCGCTCGGTTACCTGCTCGCCTGTCGTTTTTCCCCGCCGAGGGACGAGCGTTTCAATTTCGTCGAAAAACAAAATGCAGGGGGAAGCCTGCCTGGCCTTTTTAAATACTTCACGAATGCTTCGCTCGCTTTCACCAACAAATTTTGAAAGCAATTCTGGACCGGAGACCGCGATAAAGTTGACTTCCGCTTCTTTGGCAATCGCCTTGGCCATCAGCGTCTTTCCCGTTCCTGGTTCACCAGTTAAGAGAATCCCCTTGGCTGGCCTGGTATTTGCCCTGACATACACTTCAGGATGATATAAGGGATCTTTGACCGTCTCTTTCAGTATTTGCTTGACCTCATCCAATCCACCGATGTCGGAAAAATCGAGTTCTGGTATCTCCGTAAAGAACTCGCGAATGGCGGATGGCTCGATCTCACGCAGTGCATTGAGAAAATCCTCCATGCATACCTCGAGAGAAAGGATGTCCTTTTCTGGCACTACTTTCTGTTCAAAGTCTATATTAGGCATCAGTCGACGAATTGCATGCATTGCCGCTTCACGCGCTAAAGCTGCAAGGTCCGCCCCCACAAAACCATGAGTTAAAAACGCCAGCCGTTCAAGGTCAACGTCATCTGCTAATGGGATGCCCCTGGTGTGAATCATGAGAATTTCGCGTCGCCCATTTTTATCCGGGATCGAAATAACAATTTCTCGATCAAAGCGACCAGGACGGCGAAGGGCTGGGTCAAGAACATCCGGTAAATTGGTCGCGCCGATAATGATGATTTGCCCCCGTTCTTCCAAACCGTCCATTAAGGCCAACAGTTGGGCCACCACTCTACGCTCAACCTGTTTTTCCTCTCCCAAGCCTTCTCTTTTCGGCGCGATCGCATCCAACTCGTCCAAAAATAAGATGGCTGGAGCACTGTGTTTGGCCTTCTCAAAGACACTTCGCAGGTGCGCTTCGGACTCACCATAGAACTTATGGATTATCTCCGGGCCGGAGAGCTGGAAAAAGGTGGCATCGGTTTCATTGGCGATCACTTTGGCGATCAATGTCTTACCACAGCCAGGGGGACCGTGCAAAAGAACTCCTTTGGGGGGATCAACGCCTAAGCGCGCAAAAATATCAGGGAAACGCAACGGGAGCTCTATCATCTCTCGAATGTGCTGCGTTTGATTACCAAGGCCCCCAATATCTTCGTAAGTCAACCGCGCCTCTGTTGCCTTTCCCTGACCTGTGATAGCGATGGTGGTTCGTGGCGTGATCATCACCGCTCCGGTGGGCCGGGTATCCAGCACGCGGAAGTCCTGCTTCTTCGAGCCTAAAAAGGTAGTTTGAACCCTATCCCCGGCAATCACTGGAATAGCTGTGAGTTGCCTGGAAAGGTAAGCCGCGTCTGTGGTCGTTCTATCAATTAAGGTCAAAGGAGAGAGGGTCACTTTTTCTGCTTCCGCGATACTGGTCGCGGCAAGTTTTACCTGTTCGGTAATCCCTATTTGCGCGTTTTCCCTGATAATGCCATCTATCTGGACAATGCCACGTCCCCGTTGCTCAGGAAAGGTTGGCATGATCTTAACAACTGTTTCCCGTTTGCCTTTGAGGCTCACAATCTCCCCTGCGTCGCTAATGCCCAATTTCTCCATCACTTCTGGATCTATTCGGGCAATGCCACGCCCCACATCCCGAGGATTTGCTTCGACTACCTTGAGTTGAACCACCATCTCGGACATGTTACCCTTTACTCATCCTTATCTCTAAAACGCCGTTTCTATATTTGCTGGTCATGGTGCTGGCATCGGCCCCTTCGGGTAAGACCACTTCTCGCGCATACTTGCGTCCTTTGCCTGCAGCAGAGAGCACGAGGATGTCTCCTTTGACCTCGGTGTGAATTTGCTTTCCCTCCACTCCTGGCAATTCGATGATGATTAAAACGTGGTCTTTCTCATCAAAAACATCAGCTAAAGGCTGAATCTCCTCCTCAACGACCGGACCATGAGCAGTCTTTTTCACATTGCCAAATGGTTCCACCACCGGCTTTCCACCAATACCCTGTTTGACGGAGAAGCCATAGACACCTTTGACGCGCCCTGAAGGACTGGTAAATTCCCCTTCGCGTCTCTCTTCTCCCTTCCCTTCCTGCTCCATTTTGGCGACAAAATCGACCAGACTTCCGAGCCCTTGAAAAATGTCGCTGACCGTGAGTTTGCCGAGACCAAAATCAATTTCTAGTTTTTTCTTTTGATCGTCATCTTTCTCTGGTGTACTGCCCTCTTCCTCCTTGTGTTTTCCCTCCTGCTCCTCTTTGAGTTGGGGAATCTCGCGGTTCACCGCCTTAGTGATTTCGGCGAGCCTCTCTTCTATCTGAGCTGCTTGCTGTGTAAATTGCTGAAGCTGCTTTTCAAGGACGCTTTTTTCAACGTCCAGTTGAAGCTGTTTCGAAGTCTCCTCCGTTCCACTATCATGGCTTGAAAAAGCCTCGATAAGATCTTTGAGACCACGAGCTTTTTTGATATCACTCATCCCTTTCGGTCTCTTCATAATTCATCCTTCTCTTCCTATGAATGAAGAAGAACATCTCTCTTCTTCCCACCGTGAAGCGGGGAATCAACAGAGCACCCCCTCCCAAGAGGAGCGTACATTCTCAGTCAGGGGATGGCCACGGTTGCTAGAGATATGATCGTGGAACATTACCAGGATGCCTTCAAGATGCTTTCTTACTCTTTAGGCGGAAGCGGCAGTAGCAGTGAGTCCAATGGCTTCAGCATACTTGAGATATGTCTCCACGGAAGCGACGACTGCTCTGGCTTCAATCGATATCACCTCGATGCCTACGAGAGAGACTCTAATCCAGGCATCAATGACGATCCCTTTATCAAGAATGCGGTCAATTACCTCAGCAATGCTACCAGATGCTGGTGCTGCCTTTTCTACGGGCATGGTTGTTTACCTCCTCAGATTCAGTAACAGGGACTCCTTTTTGCTTCATATGAATGCCTTAGTCAGCCCAACTGCTAAAAACTCAACATCTAGAAGCAATTGCATAAATCCCCAAAATACTCATCCATTCTATTCTTTATCTATGTTGTGTACACGCTCATTATTTGTAATGAGTTACAAAAATCAACGAGATAATAGAACAAAAAATATGATTATATTGATAATTGTGTGTTTGTATAGATGAGGAAAAACACACATTGATGAACTTGAAAATCTTCTTATACTAAAATAGCAGCAGTTGTCCGATGCACTGTTGGGGCTGTTCTGAGAAATTTTCTCGCTTGTAACAGATTCAAGACTTTGGAAGGAGATACAAATTGAGCATCAACGCAGTTAGAGATAGAACCAAGCAATTCTTGAGAGAAGCTTTGGAAACGAAAGAACTTGGCGAGGAGATAAAAATCATTGGCATTGACAAGACCGAGGAGGGTTGGGTTGCCCAAGCAGAAGCGTCAGAAAGAAATGTTACTCTGCCAGGTCACGCGATATTTGAAAAAAAGTATTACGTTGTCAAACTGGATAGTGAGCTTGAGGTTTATTCCTATAAGCAGGTGAAAAGTATTGGAGAGCAGGAGGAGGAGGAAGAATAGAAAGGCTCAAATTATGCTTTCTCACAATGGACTCTATGCCTATGGATTGGTAAGCAAAAAACCTGAGCATCTTGATATTTTGGGGATAGATAATCAAAACAAAGTTTACCCTGTATCAGAAAACGATATGTGCGTAATGGTGAGTAAGGTCGATATTGATGCGTTTCAAAATCGAATCAAAAACCTGGTTTCTGAGTTGACGAGTGGCAAGGATGCTGTCCAGCAGGGAGCTGCGGAGTTGTTACAATCCCACGAGCACATAATTGATACTCTTATGCAGGATACTACCGTTATTCCCTTCAAGTTTGGCACTATTTTAAAAGATGAAAAAGCTGCCTCACAGATGCTACAGAACCAGAAGGAGGATTTTCAAAGTCTTCTCGCTAAATTTACGGGCAAGGTGGAATGGGGAGTGAAGGTCTATGCCAATAAACAAGCCTTGGCGAAGCATCTTATGCAGAAAGAACCCGAATTCATCAGCCTGCAAGAGAAACGAGCAAAATTATCAAGAGGAGCAGCCTATCTCTTTGACAAAAAAATGGAAGTAGAAGTAAAGAATGCCGTCGCAACTCAACTTGCCCAGATCACTGAAAGAATTTTTCATGAGCTAGAGAGAAATGCGTTTGAGGCAAAGCTGAATAATATACTGCCACAAAAAATGACAGGAAAAAAGCAAGAGATGATACTTAATGCGGCCTATTTAATTGAAAGGGGGAGAGAAGCTCTTTTTCGCCAACAAGGGATACAGTTTGTTGAGGAGTATGGTCCCTTAGAATTAGAGCTTGAATTTTCTGGACCATGGCCTCCCTATAATTTTACGTAGGGATAATCTATGGAAAGTCAGGAGAGCCTGAATAACGAACAAATACTTGAGAGTCAACATTTTACGCTTTTGGAACTTTTGGACAGGCTCCTTGATAAAGGAGCGATGGTGAAAGGAGAGATCCTACTCTCTGTAGCTGATATTGATCTTGTTTACCTGAACTTAGGACTCTTACTCTCCTCGGTAAAAACCGTTGAGAACGCTGCCAGAAGAGGTAGCCATGAAGAAGCAGGCTGGCTCGCTCGCCAACCTTCTTCCCAGGAAGCGTTTTTGAATGAGCGGCCCTTGAGAGAAGAGGAAAAGGAGGTTCCACCAGCACCTTTGCCTGAAGAAAAGGACCAGAGAAGTAGTCATGAGGGGAAAGAAGAAGCATCAACTTCTTTGGAGAAAGAAGAGAGGCGAAGTAAAAATGATGAAGAATCCATAGTTAGAGCTTTACCATCAGTCAGTGATCCCATTGCGAACCAAACAACAAAGCCAAAAGCGAATATCGACCCTAAAAACGTAGAAAAAGGCCTGGCCAAACTCGTATTAACGCTGATTGACCTCATACGCCAATTGATGGAGAAACAGGCAATCCGCCGCGTAGAGGATGATCAGCTAAGCAGCGATGAAATCGAAAAAGTAGGAAATGCTTTTTTACTCTTAGAAGAGAAAATGGAAGAGCTTAAAGAGACATTTGGTTTAACGGATGAGGATTTAAACTTGGATTTAGGTCCGCTGGGAGATCTTTTATGAGCACTTTCAACTGCTCAATACATCGCGATTTCGCGAACAAAGGAGGACATTTTTTCGGATAGAGCAAACCAGAGTAGGAGTGAGAAGAGGTTGTCTATGCCAGAACAAATGAGCCGTGTCCAAACAGCGAATTTAGCTGATGTCCTGGATCGAGTTCTTGACAAAGGACTGGTGATCGTCGGAGATATCAAGATTAACCTGGTAGACGTTGAGCTTTTGACGATCAAAATCAGGTTACTGGTCGCCTCAGTGGATAAGGCAAAATCGATCGGCATTGATTGGTGGGAGCACGATCCATTTATCTCTTCTGGTAAGAAGAAGGCACAACTTGCCACAGAAAATGGAGAGGAAGCCGAAGGGACGTAAGGTTACTCGCATGTGACTGACGGGTCACTATCTTTGCTACTCTCGTGTATTAGGAAGGATCGAGGAAGGAATCTGCTCAACGAAAAGGAAAACACAAACCATGGCAAAAACTTTCGATGTTTCATTCTCTGGTGAGGCAGCATCCATATTACAGCATGCCAAACATGCTGCCGACCAGGCGGGAGCAACCCTGAGAGGTGACGAAAATGGCGGCACCTTTTCAGGCAAAGGAGTTGAGGGTCGCTACGAAGTAAGCGGCCATACGGTTCATGTGACAATTACCAAAAAACCTATTGTTGTCGCTGATTCCGTTATTGAGTCAAGACTCCGAGATTTCTTTAAAGAGCGCTAAGTGTTTCATTTGATGTGTGCGCCACGTGTGGCGGCAGAAAAAGAAGGAGGAGAAGAGGGCGCACCCTTGCCTCGGGCTGCTGTCCTCTGCTCTGTATATGCTTTACTGGGAAGCGGCGATGACCGTAGAGGGAGAAATTTATGCGTACAAACATTGCAATACCGGCATTTGCGTTAAGGGAGATCTGTATCGATGTAGGGAAAGTATTAAAATTCATCCGCTTTGATGTATTTGATGGTCGTATTGTTATAAAAGCTCTGGCATTAGGGAGAATCGAGATAACGATGAAATTTCGCCCCTTTGCAGAGAACGGCAAACTTGTTCTCCAGGACATAGAAGTTGAGGGTGCGCTCTGGCTTGCGAATATGTCTAAACCCTGGATTGTGTCAAAAATTCAAAAAACCCTTGAAGAAAGCTCAAAAAAGGTATTTATCCACGATATCTCCACTGTATCAGATAAAATCTATCTCTCATTCTCTCCACGCAAAAGTTGATAGGTTCTGAGTTTTTTGGGCCGTGTTGCGAAAAAGGTATTGTCAATTATGACCAGATCGTCAGGTTTTGGAAACTAGCCTCCACGGGCGCGTCCTGGGCATCGGCCAGGACGCCAATATGACCGCTGTGATAGGTTGCATCCTGCACAGTAGTCTGGAGAACTCCGTTGATGTAGAGGTCAAAGGAGCCATTGTGAGCATAGAGGCCCAGGGTATTGCTCGCCCCTGTCCCCGTTTTGATATCTGAAGACCTATTGTTTACAAGCACGCGAGCATGAGCGCGTGTATTATCGGTATAAACGATGAGCTGGTAGCTGCCATTCAGGTTAATCTGGAAAGCATAGCACACGCCCTCACCTTGCTGCTCATCGAAAATCACACCACCAATATTTCCTTTCAGCATGCGCATGTCGACTTGGAGCTTGAAATTGGCCTCGTTTGTCGCGCTGGCCGTACAGGTTGTGAAGTCGCTCTGTGTCGACTGGCTGACGTGATAGGCCTGTTGTTGAAATGCGCATTTACCCGGCCCATCCTTGCTTATCTCCCAGTTGAAGGCGGCTCCATTATCTGCAAGCGAACTGCTAAGCGAGGGTTTGACGTTAGTTGTGAAAGTTGCCGCTGGATTTGCTTGAATGACGTTCGGCGACTGTGTGCTCGGCTGATTATATACAAGGAAATAGCCCAGCACGCCAATGATGCTCAGTCCGATCAGGAAACCCAGCAGGAGGGGCATAAGTGTGCCTGAGCCTGAACGTTTGCGCCTTGGCACGACAGGCTGAAAAGCTGCGCTCACCTGACTGCGCGGCTCAACATTTTGCCAGACATTCTCTTCTGGCCCAGCAGGTTGGTGCCTATATATAGGTACAGTTTGTTCGCCTGTATGATAGAGCTTCACGGACCTTTGAGCCTGGACCGCGATGGCGTCGATGGTATTTATATCAGGGGCGTGTGCCAGGGCGCTCTTCAAGGCCCACGCGAAGTCAGTCACATCTGGATAGCGTTCGCCCGGTTCTTTGCGCAAAGCACGTAGTAATACGTTATCCGCTGCCTGAGGCAGGTTAGGGTTAAGCGTGCTGGGTAGAGGTGGCGTGACATGAGTATGCTGGTAGGCGAGCTGAGCCTTGCCGCCACGGAAGGGTGTGCGGCCCGTGAGTAGCTCATAGGCCATGACTGCGAGCGCGTACTGGTCGCTGGCGTAGACCGGGTGACCTTGAAGCAGTTCTGGTGCCATATAGGGTGGTGTGCCCCGAATTTGCGTGCTAGTCGTCATCATCGTTGCTAACCTAGCGATGCCGAAATCCGAGAGAAAAATATCAGGTAGTCCCACGATCTCCGTATCTTGAACTCGAATCAGGAAGTTAGAGGGCTTCACATCGCGGTGAATAATCTCGCGGTCATGAGCATGTTGCAGTGCGCTCGCGGCTTGTGTTACCAGGTGGGAAACCTCGTGTGGTGGTCTGGGCACCGTACCCCGCTCGCGCCACCATTGTTCAAGGGTTCCATCCTCAAAATACGGCATCACCATGTATGCCAACAACATGCGCCTCTGCATCTGCTGTCCCGAATCGAAGAGCTGCACAATATAGCGATGGTTTAGACGTGCGATGGCTTGAAGTTCGTGCCTGAAGAGCTGGATATCCCTCTCCACATCCTGTTGTAGAGAGGTATCAATTTTAAGCACCTTAATCGCGACATAGCGTGGCACACGTGGATCTTCAGCCAGGTACACCTCGCCCATGCCACCATTCCCCAATACATGCAGCAGCCTGTAGTGTCCAAGCGTAGAGCCTTCCAGTTGCATCCTCATATCCTTTATACCCGCCATGTAGATCTGTAGGGATAGTCCATTCTATAACATGCCTACTATTGTATGACGCGAAAGGATGCCGTTCTTCAAAACGTGTTTTTCAGATTCGTAATTAGATGATGTGGTACACCGTGGCGACTTGATGGCTGCCACGGTGTACCACATCATCTAATTAACCACCGATGGGCATGCCAAGCTGCTGAGCCAGGTTTAGGCCATCCTGGGAACTCCACTGCTCGACGATCTTGCCATCGGCGATACGCAGGAAGTCCGCGCCCGTCAACACAATCTCTTTGCCCGTGGGGGGAAAGCCTGCGAACATGCCCTTATGCCTGCCGCGCCTGGCGAAGCGGAAGGCGACGATATCACCCTCGCCAATCATATGTATGACTGTATGCGTGGCATCGGGAAAACCACTGCGAAAAGTAGAGATGTTCTCTTTGACGCCCTCGGGACCTGGCGCCTGGTGAGGGCGCGTATGATCCACAAAATCGGGCGCCAGGACTTCTTCCGCGATATCCAGGTTGCCCGTATCCCACATCTCCAGATACCTTTGGACAACAGCTTTATTGGCTTCAATGCTCATCAGAGTCTCCTTCTCTCTCCGCCCGACGCTGCTAAAGCGCGCGTCTACATATCATGGACCAGATGTAGACGTGTGCCCTGTGCCCTTTATGGGTATTTGGTAGCGCCGGTCAGCAGCCTTTTGCATATCGTTATGATTGTAGTTACTCTATCCACTGCTTGTTATACTTCCAACTGCAGGGAATAGTTTCTACCCCGGGAAAGAGAAGTCCCCCAGTAGCTGCGTACGCCAGTAGCGGGACCCGCTACTGGCGTACGCAGCTACTAATACTGCACAAACACGCGCTTCTTAATCCCATCGATGCGTACATAACCACCGCTGGGCACCATGAACTGGGGATCGGTATGGCCAAAGTCCATGTTGGAGACGACTGGCATAGAGGGATGATACTCTTGCAAGGCCTTCAGGATGGCCTCTTCTTGCTCTCGATTGTATGCGTCTTTCTGCTCAGCAGAGATCTGGCGATCAAAATTCCAGGCCTTGGGACGTCCCATAAGCAGTGCGGAGAACTGTTGTAGCAGCCCACGCTCGCCCATGCCAATAAGAACGCGATAGACATACCCCGCCGAAGGCATCTCCTCGGAAGTCTCCAGGAAGAGCACGCAGTCTTTATAGTGCTCAAGCGGCTGGAGGTAGCGGTGTGCGCGCAGGTGATAGTCAACAATCTCCAGGCAGCCACCCCAGAGCGTCCCCTCAATGATGCGTCCCGCGTTCTGCCATTTCCAGCCAGGATTGCTGAACATAGGCACGCGCAGGCGTAGCTTCTCCGGCTCTCCCCAGTTATAGTTCTCGTCGGACCACTCGGGCGCGGGCCTGATCTCAACCTCGCCCCCCTGAAAGAGGGCATGGCGCAGTGACTGTACCGAATATTCATCCATCGCATAGTAGCGACCAAACTGCGTCATGATCGCGCCCCCATAGTAGGAGACGATGCCCAGGTTCCAGAGATAGATGTGCAGATTCGTGGCGTCGCTATAGCCCAGGAAGAGCTTGGGATGGGCGCGCAACACCTCTGGGTTCAGGTGTTTTAATACCTTAATCTGGTCATCGCCACCAATCGAGCAGATAACAGCCTTGATCTCGGGGTCTGCGAAGGCCGCCATGATATCGCGCGCTCGCGCCTCTGGAGATGTGTTCATCTTGCGAGTGCAGGAATATTCCACGGGTATCAGGCCAAACTCTTCGCGCAACCTTTGCAGGCCCAGGTCAAAGACCTCGGGAAAGATCTCAGGTAGGCCCGCCGAGGGCGAGAGTATGGCCACCTTGTCTCCGGGCTGTAACTTTACGGGATAGATAAATTGCTTGTTCTGCATATGTTATTGACAGACCTCCTTGCGTCTCAACTATAAGTTCTTAGTGTAGCATGCGTGGGCAAGCGAGCATGAACAGTATGGTTCTGATACGCTGTTGAGGCATTTTTCCTGTTATACTGGAGTTAATTTCTTAGGTGGCGTGACGTGTAGTGAGTAGGGCCATAGCAACATTAGAAAGGAAGATGATAGTATGGCAGAGAGTAGTTCCCCATTAACAGGTCAAGTGCAAGATACTATTCGTGATTGTTTACGCTGTCACACAGCATGTATGGAGTCTGCAGTGATTGCTAAGCAGAAGCAAGCCGCACATGGCAACGTGATGCTTGACTGTTCAGAACAGGCCCTGGTCACAGCTCATATGCTGCTACGTGACTCTCCATTAGCTGGTTATGCCTGCCAGGCGTGCTCATCTGCCTGCGCACACTGTGCTGATGTCGCGAACCGGATTGGAGATACCGACTGTGCTAATGCCTGCCGTGCCTGTGAGAATGCCTGTACTCAGCTGGTCAAGATGGTACCCTTCTAGGGTTTCTACCCTAAAGAGTACAGGGTACACGGCTACTTACAAGATGGAACGAGATAGAGTAGAGCCTAAGCCTCACTCTATCTCGTCTTTTAGCCAGAGATAGCGCATTTCTGAGCTTTGGTCCAGAACCTCTTCGAGACGCCCGCAGGCCTCGATATAACCCTCCTTGAGTACGATGACCTGGTCGGCGCGTTGTAGTATAGCCCGGCGATGCGAGACAACCAGGCTGGTGTGCTGCTCTTCGCTGAAGAGGCGCTCCCAGAGCCGTGCTTCGGTAGCAACATCTAGAGCGCTGGAGAGGTCGTCGAAGACCAGCAGCTGGGCGGGACGTACCAACATACGTGCCGCCGCGCTCCGCTGGGCCTGGCCCCCGGAGAGCTTGACACCTTTGACGCCAACAACCGTCTCCAGGCCAGCCTCAAGTTGTATCACATCCTCCTCCATAACCGCATTTTGTATAGCCCCATATAGCTGTTCCTCGCTTGCGGGTAGGCCAAGCAGGATATTCTCGCGCAGGGTATCGCTGAAGAAGTGCGGCACTTGTGGCGTATAGGCGCAGTGTGGAGGGACGAAGAAGATGGCGGGCTCGGCGACTTTGACGCCGTTCCAGGTGATCTCTGCCCCTGCTTCTGCTGGTAGGAGTCCCAGTAGTGTACGAAGCAGCGTTGTCTTGCCCGAGCCCATGCGGCCCGTAATCACGGTAAGCGTGTTGCCTTTGATCTCCAGGTTAATGCCAGTAATGCCGCGCCCGGTGTCGGGATAGTGATAGGAGAGATTGTGCGCCTGTAAGATGTGGAGTTCCGAGGCGAAGTACTTGGCTGGCAGGGTAATTTGAGGCAAGGGATGCTGAAGGTAGAGTTCGGCAGGCGCGACCAACGCTGTGTCGGGCGCGCCCTGGAGTAGCGCCCGCAGGCGGGTGAGCGAGACGCGTGTCTGCGTGACCTGTGCCAGCAGAGTGCCGATGCTTTGTACAAAATTTGTAATGTTGCCCAGGAACGAGATAAAGAGCGCGATATCGCCCACGCTGAAGTGTTCGCTACCACGCGCGATAGCTGCCAGGATCAGGATGGCGCCGATGCCGATCCCAACCGTGTTACCAAAGAGCGAGTTCAGGGCTGCGCTTAGCACGCTATCCTGAACCATCGCGTCATGTCGGCGCTTATTGAGGTGGGAGAAATGTTCGGTTACACGCTCTTCAGCTCCCGCAACCTGGATGGCCTGCACCGAGCCGAAGATCTCACCAATGGCTCCCGTTACCTCAGCCGTGGCGGCTCGGCTGGCGACCCGGTACTTCTCCAGGCGTTTCTTCATGCTCTGAGCTACGATGACGACGCAGAGCAATGGCAGGAAGACAAAGAGTGTGATGCGCACGCTGGTATGGAGCATGATAACCAGGGCGATGCTGGTAAAGCAAGTCAATGCGAAAACGTTTAGTAGCCTGCTAAATAGCTGGGCAAAGATCTCGATATCGTCGCGGAAGCCGCTGATGGCCTCGCCTGTAGAGCCTGGAAGAGGCCTGGCACCGGGTCGCTCCAGGATGCGCTTGAGTATATTATGGCGCAGGGTTTGTGTGGTTTTAAAGAGCGCAGTAACCAGGGCGCGGTTGCCAAGGGAACCCAGAATTGCCCGCGCCAAGGCCGCCAGGATAAATGAGAATGGGAGGAGCCAGAGCGCCAGGTCTGGCCCGCTTTGCTGTTGCAACCTGTTGAAGAAGACCTGGAGTAGCAGGCTAAAGGCCAGGCGTCCTGCCAGAAAGAAGGAGAGTGGAAGCAGCTCGCTAGCGGCATAGCGCCACGGCTGCTGGCGTAGTAGGAGCCAGAGCATGTGTGGCAGGCTAAGGGTCTGTCTTGTCGCTGTCTGTGTCGTAGTCATGCCAGAGCCTCCTCCAGACCTAGATGCAGGAGTTGCGCGAAGCGTGAGTCGGGATCATGCGCAAGCTCTGTGCGTTTGCCATGTTCCACAATACGCCCTTGCTCAAGAATCAAGATCTCATCGGCGCGCTGGACCGTCGAAAGGCGGTGCGCGATGATTAAGGCGGAGCGCCCGCTGAGGAGATGGTTCAGCGCGCGCTCCATCAGGCGCTCGGTTGCCGGGTCCAGGCGCGCCGAGGCCTCGTCGAGAATGATCAGCCCCGGTTTATGCAGGAAGATACGCGTCAGGGCTAGCAATTGTGCCTCGCCAGCCGAGAGTCCGCTTCCATCCTGGCCGATAATTGTATCCAGGCCCGTTGAGAGCGAGTCGTACCAGCTCTTCAGGCCAACCTGCTCGATCTGTGCCAGGATATATGTGTCGCTAAGAGCGCGATCGAAGAAGGTCAGGTTATCGCGTACCGAGGCGTGAAAGAGCTGTACATCCTGTGTCACAAACCCAACATGGCGACGCAAATCGCGCAGATAAGGCTCCCGCAGTGAAACTCCGCCCAGGCAGATGCTCCCCTCCTGCGGATCATAGAGCCGGGCGAGGAGGCGCGCCAGCGTGGTCTTGCCACTACCGGTGCGACCCAGCAGGCCAACGACTCTTCCCGGCTCCATATGAAAGCTAATGTCATGCAGCACCTTCTGCCCAGGTGTATAGCCGAATGAGACCTGCTCAAAGTCGATGGCGAGTGTTCCTTCTGGCAGAGGCGTTCCCTGTCCATCTGAAAGGAGGGTTCGAGTTTGTAGCAGCCCCTCAATGCGCTGGATGCAGGCCTCTGCCTGCTGTAGATCCTGCATATGCATTTGGATAGTGTCAAGCGGTTGAGATAGCAGGTCAGTGTAGCGAAAGATAGCGTAGATCGTGCCTACAGCAATCAACTTCATGCTCCACAGGTAGACGCCGATAAAGAGCGAGAGGCTGGTGCCGCAGACGAAGAGGAAGAGCACAGTCACATCCAGGTTGTTTGTCATAATAAGCGTTCGCCGCTGGATGGGAAACCAGGCGCGAATAATCTGGTAGAAGCGCAGCATCACATAAGGTACGGCGCCGTTGCCACGTAGGTCCTCGCTACCCGAGATGTGCTCGCTCAAGAAGCCGAAGAAGAGCGCGCTCTGCTGGCGATTCTCTTTCCACAGGGGCAGCACGCGACGCCTTATAAGCGTGATTACTACGAGCATCGTCGCCGAGAAGGCTACCATTACGATACCAAGCAGCCAGTAAATAGTGAAGAATATGCCGAGAATGCCTGCCAGCAGCAGCAGGTTGATGAGTAGCTCGACGAAGAATTGCGAGAAGAAATTGGAGAGCGCGTCCACATCACCATCGATGCGCTCGATAAGCTCACCGGAGCTACGCGTCTTATGAAACGAGAGGTCAAGCGCGAGGCAGTGGCGCACCAGATCGGTCCTTAGACGGTTAGTAGCCGTCCAGGCGATAGTGCCACTCAGGTAGGTGCTCAGTACGGCCACACCTTGCGTAAGGAGCGCAATGACGATATAGGCGCAACCAGCGAAGAGCAACGTCATCGTATCGCCGCCCGCGACAAAGGTATTGATGAAATATTCAATGATCTTAGGGCTGCTTAATTGCAGCCCTATATCTACCAGTAAGATGCATGTCAGAGCGAAGATTTTTGGCCCCTGTGGCCTGAGATAGACAGAGAGTAGCGCCAGGTAGCGCCGGACAGGGAAGCGCACCATCAACTCCTTTCACAGCAAAAAGAGACAACGAGGTCCCACGGGACTCAACTACGTAAGATGCTCCAAAGAAGGAAAGCACAAAGTTCAAACCATGAGGAACGCGAAAAAAACGCGCGAAGGCTATTATAACATATGCATGAGTTGGTGTGTGGATGGTTAGAAGGGTGTGGTGTGGTCCAGCTTGGGCATTTGCCCGAGCTGGACCACACCACACCCTTCTACTCCTCAGCGAGCTAGCGAGCTGGGATGGTAAGGAGTGGACGGAGCAAGAGCCAGAGGAAACGCGACATCAAGGCTGTTATACAGAGCCAGATGCCACTAAAAACGTAGAGCCAGAGCGCCTCCTGATCAGTAAGGAAGCTCTGGGGATTTTGCGGCATGTACCAGAGTGAGATGTGCTCGCCATTAGTATAGAGGTTATTGCAGACACCTTCACGCGTCTCGCGCACGGCCTTTCCCTGCTGATCTGAAAACTGGAAGGCAAAAATGGCCGTTGTGGCGTTGTCGCCTTGAGTAGCATAGTCATCAGCACCGCACGAGGCCACTTCTTTTGCGACGGCGCCTGTCTCTACGCCGCCAATTCGCACCAACCACGGTGGGACGCCTAGCCAGCCTGCTAGGCCAAGCAAGATGAGGAGTATAAGTATACAGCCTCCTGTAAGGAATAAATGGATGCTTCTAGGCAAAAGAATATTTGCCGTCTGCCTCTTGTTCACCAGAGCCATGGATCTTTCTCCAGTCAATATATTGTGTTGGCTTTAGAGTCCTTTTGTTCTTCATATCCATAACGCTGCCTGCCTGCATTTTTTGCCTGTGCGATGAGTCTCTTCAGCATGTGAACTTGTAAAGGAGATATTCAGGCCAGCCTGAAGCAGTATGCCGTAAATGCTATAGATCACACTTATCAAAAATCTGAATCCCCGAGTAGATATATCACAATCGATAATCTGTGATTGATAGCATGGCTCGCTATGTCGCGTAGCTCATAGAGTGCCTTATAGGCTGGAGCATAGATTATGGGTTGCTGGTAGTTAAATTCAGCAGCCCAATCGGTTGTGACCTGGGCGAGATGTTCGTCGCTTAGCCGGGCAAAAAGCGTGGCGAAGGTGTGTGTAAGAAGTGTGAGCGATTCCGTTTCGCCATCATACCAGAGTTCTTTTTCAGATTAAGTATCTTGTAACCAGCGATCAAGGAAGGCGTAGGCTTCGGCTTTGACATTAGAGGGGAAACTGTGCCCAGCAGGGAAGATGAGGGCCTGGAAGTGGTCGGGCACACCTGCCTGAGAGTAGGCTTGCTGGGCGTGTTTGGCCAGGGCTCGTACTCCATCTATAGGGAAAAGGGGATCGTGCTCGCCTGCTGTAAGCATGAAGGGGCGCGGGGCCAGGGAGGCTACAAGGGCGTCCATGTCGCCTATTTCGAGCATGCCGGGGATATAGGCAGCGAAATTATGATTGATATTGTCGCGCAGGATGGTGCTTAGCAGGCCAAAGCCACAGGAGGAGACGGCGGCGCGTATCCGTTCGTCGTACCAGGTAAGCCAGAGTGTCTCCTGTCCACCGAGCGAATGGCCGATAGCACCCAGGCGTGAGCGATTTACGTCTGGTAGGGAAGAGAGGAGATCGAGGCCGCAGGAGAGATCATGAAGATACTTTGCCTGTAAGTTTGAGCCGGAGAGGAGGCGTTTGGTGAACTCGAAGCGTTCATAATTCATGCCGTTGAGCGCGTAGTGCGCCTGGCGCTCTTCCTCTGAGGGCCGACGATCCTCGAAGCACAATTGATCAGGGCAGAGTACGATATAGCCACGGCGGCAGAGTTCCTGGCCGTAGAAATATATGGGATCACCAACTACTCCAGCAGGTTCGGATTTCCCTAGCTCGAACTGGCCTGCGTGCTGATGAATAGCCAGTATTGCGGGCCAACCACCCTGAGGAGCATCTCCTTTGGGTATGAGAAGCCATGCGGGCACGCGTTCGCTGTGTTCTACCATGTAGGTCAGGGCTATACGTGTGTAGTCGCCCTCGTCTATGGAACTACTAAAGACTGGCTCGAGGGGGACATGCTCTGGAAAGCGTCCCAACCGTGTTAGTAGGGCCTGGCGTAACTCGCTACTGGACATAGCTTCTCTCCTCTCAATATCTCTGTTTGTTTACCAGGCCGTAGAGCCGCCATCGACGACGATGGTCTGACCCGTCATATAGGCTGCGGCGGGCGAGGCAAGCAGAACGATCACACCTTTTATGTCATCGGGTGCGCCGAAGCGGGCCAGGGGGATACCCTCCTGCATCTGTTCGCCGAACTTGGCGAGCAGACCTTGCGACATACGTGTGGGGAACCAGCCAGGTGCGATACCGTTGACGGTGATGCCGTATTGCGCCCAGCTCGTGGCCAGGTCACGTGTCATATTGATGATGGCGGCCTTGCTGGCGTGGTAGCCTGCTGCGCGCATATACTTGGGGTGCCCACCGGTCAGTCCGGCCACGGAGGCTATGTTAATGATGGTGCCACCCTTGCCACGCGCGATCATGTTTTTTCCTACGAGCTGGCTCATCAGGAAGGTGCCTTTGATATTGACATCGATCACGTGCTGGAACTTATCCAGGGGCATCTCCTCGGCGGGCGCGCCCCAGGTGGCACCGCTGTTATTGACCAGGATATCGATGGCGCCAAAGTGTTCCTGGGTGGCAGTGACGACGCGCTCGACATCCTCTGGTTTAGTGATATCACATTCGAGGGCCAGGGCTTTGCCGCCTTTGGCCGTAATCTCGCGTGCGACCTCCTCGCAGGCTGCGAGCTTACGCGAGCAGAGCACGACGTTGGCTCCTACCTCTGAGAGCGCCTCCGCGAAATATTCTCCCAGTCCCCGACCGCCGCCGGTGATGATGGCTGTCTTTCCATCCAGGCGAAATAGATCTAATACACTCATGGTAACGTCTCCGTTCTTACTTGTTTGCTTCTCAACACTGAGTCTGCTAGAAACGCTATCAATCACACCCTGGCCTATCCTTCAGCCAGAGACGGAATCGCTCACACTCTGGCGGCGATTCCTGCTGTTATATCGCTTTTGCTGAATCTATCATACGACATCCAGGGCCGAGATCGCTCACACTGTCTCTTCGTACCTATGGTGCTCGGATATAAACAGTATTGGTGGTTTGCGTACGCAAACCACCAATACTGTTTTCTATTATGCGTTACTCTTTGAAGTGTTTGCCCTGGGCATTGACGCGAATGAATGGATATTGAGTTTGTGTCTCAGTGAGAGCGCCATAGAGGTGAGGGCGACGGAAGGTATTGCCCAGGGCCTCGCGTAGACGGAAGTCGCGCAGGGCTTCCAGGTCAAAACTTGCTATGTAGATGCCCTCGCCCTCACCAGCCTCGATCAAGAGCATATCCCGCGATCCCTGTGGGCCATAAGCGATCCCATCGAAGGCTATTGAGTGGCCATTATTCTGGGGCGCGGCATAGTTAGCCATTGCGACACCAACCATGTTTTCGTAGGCCCGAGTGCGAAATTGTGTCAGCCGATTAATCTCCAGGTCACAGGCGTTGGGTACCAGGATAATCTCGGCCCCCTGTAACATAAGCAGGCGTGCGGTCTCAGGGAATTCGCGATCATAGCAGATCATGGCTCCCACTTGAATAGGGCCTTGAGCTGTGTCCAGCAAGCAGACTTCAACGGTATCGCCGGGTGTCAGAGCTGCTTCGTTCCAGCTAAAGGCACAGGTATGCATTTTGGCATAGGTCAGAACGATCTCGCCATGGCGATCGATTAAGGAGACGCTGTTGCGTGGAGCGCCAGGCCATGCCTCCAGGTAGGTAAGGGCAATAGCCATCTGGAGTTCACGCGCGAGCTGTTGAAAGTGGCGAATAAAGGAGCTATCGCGAGCAATGGCCTGCCCCTGCCAGACGATGTCCGGGTCGGGCATACCACGAGCGGCTAACTCTTCGCGGTTCTGCCATTTCTCGGGCGCTTTCCACAGATCATCTTCAGGTGTGTTCGCTCCCTCAGGAAGAGGCTGGGCGGGTGAATAGCCTACATTCCACATCTCGGGGAAGAGCGCGATGTCTGCACCCATGGCTTGTGCCCGGCGACAAAATAGCTCACCTTTCACAAGATTGGCTGCCTGGTCCCTATCACATGAAGTCATCTGAAGCAGGGCGATATGAAGTTGTTGCATTGTAATATATTTGCCTTTCTTGTAGTCAATTAATGGAAATTGTTGATGAGAATTGTGAATGGGGGGTGTTGATAGAGGTGAGAATGGAGGTGGCCCACGAGGGAGGTAGACTTTGAAGAAGTAAGAGACACAAAGATATATGCGACAGATTGCGAAATATGTTCTATCTGCCTGGAGGAGAATGCTAGAAGATGTGCTGGCTAGCGCGTGTCAGCGTCAATAGTGTGCAATCATTGCAGCCTCTGTCTGTAGTGAAATTTGTCTGTGAGCTTAGAGTAGCATCATGTTCATGATACTGTCAAGCAAATACTAGCCTTTCACAAGGTTTCTCAAATTTTGCTTTTGCGCCTCTGGTGCTCAAGAGTGAAAGTATACGTGTGTGGTTTTTAAGGTTTGCCAATGTGTTGGGTGTATGAGGGATGCTGGCAGTCTCGTTTCGCTGTTGCCCCTGGCTGAGTCGAGTTGGGACTGAATGAGAAAGAGGCTCCCAGTGAGATTGGCGCCCCTGAGATCAGCATCCCTGAAATCGGCCCCGATCAGGTCGGCCAGGCGCAGGTCGGCGTCTCTGAGGTCAGCCCCAATAAGATATGCTCCACGCAAGTTGGCGCCCCTGAGATCGGCGCCTCTAAGTTTGGCTCCGATCAGATCAGCCCCTCTGAGCTCTTTATTCTTATACTTGAAGTCGGCCCGTACCAGTTCGCTCGCGCGTAGCAGCAGGTTATTAATCTCTTGCTGGTGGGTCGCCACGTCCAGCTTTATAAGGACATCGGGGCTGTTGTGTGTGAGGCGTTCGGTTTCTCCCAGCGCAAGGCTAAGTTCCTGGTGGAGCGGGCTGGCTGGTTGCAGCGTCAGGGCTTCACTCAGATACCAGAGTAGCTCATGCAGGTCTCGCATGACTGGGAAGACTGCGAACATCTGCCGGGCGTTTTGTGGAGCCTGTCGCCAGTCCTGGCCACCGAAGGTAACCTGGGATACCTTTTGCCCAGCGCCGAAGCAGTCGTACACTGTGCAGCCCCGAAAGCCCTGCTGTCTGAGGCGCGTGTGAATGCCGCAGCGAAAGTTCGCCTGCAGATTGGGACAGACTTGCCCAGCGTTTTTATTGATTGCGAAATCTACCGAGGCTGAGAAGGCGGGTGCGACACAGCATAGCGCGAAGCAGCGCTCACAGTCAGCTCGCAAGTCGAGGCGCTTTCTTGCAATAGTAAGTTCTCTCTGTTCACGTTTTTTAGTCAATGTGTGCGCCATCCTGTCTTATGTCTATGTATTCATTGAGAGCGATAGTTTTTCCATGTGTTATTGTAACAGAATCTTCGCGCCTGCGGCGCTCATGGGGGTGTGGGTGGAAAGCGGGCAAGGCGCCGCTTTCCACTCACACACACCCGAACGCCGCGAGCCGAGGCAAGAACTGAAAAGCCCTGTATTAAAAAGTCTCACTTGAAGCAGTGTATAAAAGGAAGTTATAATACATTCATTAACCAACGTTGTGAATTAGAGTCAGAGAGGCCTCTATGCACAAAGAGCTTGTGAATCCGCCTGAGCTGGCGCAGCCAAGCGGGTTTAGTCATGGCGTCATCTCCTCGGGTGGGAAGCTCCTCTTTCTGGCCGGGCAAACGGCCAGCGATCCAGAGGGTCAGATCGTCGCTCCAGGCGATATCGTGGCCCAGTATGAGCAGGTCTTGCGCAACCTTAAAACAGTGGTGGAGTCAGCGGGTGGAAGTATGCAGCAGATTGTAAAGATGACTATTTTTGTGCGTGACCGCGATCTCTACCGTCTGCACCTCAAGACCCTGGGCCGGGTCCATCGCTCCTTCTTTGGCCGCTACTATCCCGCGACTGCCCTGCTAGAAATCTCGCGCTTCTTTCAAGACGAAGCCCTGATCGAGATCGAAGGCATCGCCGTATTGGAGGCATAGTTGCGCTACTTACGTACGTGCCTACTCTGGCTGGCATTGTAAAGCCTGGGTTGCTGTTTCGCAGGGCCACGTTGGCTTGGCATTGGTCACGTAGCCGCGTACGCAAGTAGCGGGCAAAGGAGCACCGATCATGGATTTTGCATTAAATCAGGAGCAACAGCGGGTACAGGAGGCTGCTTGTCGCTTCGCCCAAGAAGAGGTTGCGCCAGTGGCACGGGCCGCCGATGAGACGGGCGAGTTTCCTATGCATCTTGTAAAACGCATGGGGGAACTGGGTTTTCTGGCGGGACCGGTGGGGCGAGAGTATGGCGGCGCGGGCCTGGATTTTGTGAGCTACGCGCTCCTCTGTGAAGAACTGGGGCGCGTGGACGCCTCGGTGCGCGGCTTTCTGACGGTCCATGCCGGATTGGTCGCGCTCTGTATTCAGAACTGGGGCAGCGAAGAGCAGAAGCGGCACATCCTGCCACGCCTCGCCAGTGGTGAGTCGATTGGCTGCTATGCCCTGACCGAGGTCAACGCGGGGTCAGATGCCGCGAGCATGGAGACCACGGCACGCGAGGAGGGGGATAGCTACGTCCTCAATGGTGAGAAGATCTGGATCACTAATGGTCTAAGCGCCACCACCGCGATTGTCTTTGCCACGCTGGATCGCGGACTGCGCCACAAGGGCATCTGCGCCTTTCTGTTGGAGGGTAATCCCCCAGGTTGCCAGCGTGATCCCATGCCAAACAAAGAGCTGGGCCATCGCGCCTCTGAACACGCCCGCATCACCTTTAAGGAGTGCCGCGTCCCCAGGTTGGCGCTGCTGGGTGAACCCGGTCAGGGTTTCGCCATCGCTATGTCGGCCCTGGAGTGTGGGCGCATAGGGGTGGCTTCGGGCGCGGTCGGCATCGCTCAAGCCTGCCTTGATGCCTGCGTCGATTATACCAGGCAGCGTCGCCAGTTTGGGCAACGATTGGCCGACTTCCAGATGCTCCAGGGGACGCTGGCCGACATGGCGGCAGATGTTGACGCGGCCCGCCTGCTAACCTACCGCGCTGCCTGGACCAAGGACTGTGGTCTGCCCGCGATGCGCGCGACCTCCATCGCCAAGCTCTTCGCCACCGAGGCGGCAATGCGCGCCGCCTCTGAGGCCGTGCTCCTACATGGCAATCGTGGCTACTCCAATGAATATCCCGTTGAACGCCACTACCGCGATATCAAGGGTCTACAAATCTATGAGGGAACCAGCCATATTCAGCGCGTGATTATCGCCCGCGATCTGGTTGGACGCGAGCGTTAGCCGTCATCCGGGAGGGTGCTCCTGGTATTTCGCTCTCTCGGGCAATAGGAGGGACATCTATATGGCCTACGCGGACTACTGGAATCCCAAGAACGAGACTCGCCCACGTGAGGAACTGCAGGCGCTCCAGCTTGTAAAGCTGCGCCGCCTCTGTGAGTGGGCCTACACCAAGGCTCCCTTTCACAAACGGCGCTTCGAGGCCGCGAACTTTCATCCTGAACAGCTCAAGACGCTCGATGATATCCGACGCATCCCCATGATGACGCGCGAGGAGTGGATGGCCTCGCAGGTTGAACGGCCCCTCTTCGGCGATATGCTGGCGAGCGAACAGCGCAACGCCATTCGTTATCATCTGACCTCTGGTACCTCGGGCCGTGTGCCACTACGTGTGCTGGATAGTATGAAAGACTGGGACTGGATCGGTGAGATGTGGTGCTATGGCCTGTGGGGCTTCGGTGTGCGCCCGGAGGATACAGTGTATTTCGCCTTTGGTTACGGCTCTTTTATTGGCTTCTGGGGCGCACACTATGCTTGTGAGAAGATCGGTGCGCTGGTTATTCCAGGAGGCGCGCAGACGACAGAGGCGCGTATCAAGCAGATCGTTGAGATGGGGGCTACCACCATCTGTTCCACGCCAACCTATGCTCTACACATGTGGCAGAAGGCCAGCGAGATGGGCATCGATCTCGCCCAAGAGAGCAAGGTCGACAAACTGATCCTCTCTGGCGAACCCGCAGGCTCAATTCCAGCGGTCAAGCAACAGTTGGAGACGGCCTGGGGTGCCAAATGTGGCGATACGGCGGGCATGACTGAGGTGGGAACTATCATGATCTTTGAGTGCGCGCACCAGCCTGGCGGGACGCATATCATTGAGGATCATTTCATCGAAGAGGTGCTTGATCCCCATACGGGCGAGCCTGTAGGCTATGGCGAACTGGGCGAGCGTGTCGTCACCTCCTTTGGGCGCGGCTTCATCCCCGCCATTCGCTATCGTACCAAAGACATGGTGATGAAGGTTCCCGCCAGCCTGTGTGACTGTGGGCGCACCTATGATATCTACGAGGGCGGCATTCGCGGGCGTTGGGACGATATGAAACTTATTCGCGGCACCAACGTCTATCCCCGCGCTGTGGAAGCGATTGTACGTGAATACGACGCCATCGACGAGTTCCAGATCTACATCTGGCGCAAGGACGAGATTCAGGATGAAATCACCATCAGGTTGGAGATCAAGCCTGGGCGCGAGGGCGAGTGGGAGCGCTTGCAGCCGAGCCTGGCGCGTGACCTCTCCAACGCCCACGAGGGGCTACGCTTCAACCTGGAGCGTATGGAGTACGGCCAGCTCCCCCACTTTGAACTCAAGGCCCGACGTCTCATCGATAGCCGCCCCATCGCACAGTACAGCTAGCTGCTAGCAGCAGAGGAGAAGAAGTATGACCACATCCACAACACCTGAGGACCTGCTGGGGCAGCCCCTCAGCCCGGCGGAGCAAGAACTTCTCGGCGCCTACGAAACCCTCAAGCAGCTCGCCAGCCGGGACGATCTCCCGCCTTGCGCCAACAGCAATATCCGTAAGGCTCTCGCCGCCCTCTGGCAAGCCACCAACGACCTCAACCTGCAATATGAGCAGCTCTACGACCTGGGAGTGTAATCGAATCCAGTGAAGCAAAAAAGAGGTTGGGCAAAAGCCCAACCTCTTTTTTGCTTCACTGGATTTTAAATCTAGCGATTGGTTGCCTGCTCGAAGCGGCGACCAACGATATCCCAGTTGACCACGTTCCACCACGCGCTCAGATACTCGGGGCGGCGGTTCTGATACTTCAGGTAGTAGGCATGCTCCCACACGTCGTTGCCGAGCAGAGGAACGTTGCCGTCCAGCAGGGGGCTATCCTGGTTGGGGGTGCTGGTAACTTCGAGCTGACCATTCTTGTTCAGCACGAGCCAGGCCCAGCCAGAGCCGAAGCGCTTGGCACCGGCATCATTAAAAGCCGCCTTGAAGGCATCAAAAGAGCCAAAGGTGCTGGTGATGGCCTGAACCAGGGCGCCGGTAGGCTCCTTGCTGCCACCAGGGGTCATGGTCTCCCAGAAGAGGGTGTGGTTCGCGTGACCGCCACCATTGTTGCGGACGGCGGTGCGCTTGGCCTCGGGAACCTCGTTGAGGCGGGCGAGAACCTGCTCAACGGCCATGCTGGCGAACTCGTGCCCTTCGAGGGCCGCGTTCAGGTTGCTGACATAGGTGGCATGATGCTTATCATGGTGGATCTGCATCGTCTGGGTATCGATGTATGGCTCCAGAGCCTGGTAATCGTAGGGGAGAGGTGGAAGTTGAAATGCCATAACATTTTCTCCTTTGTTCTCTATCCATGTGTCTTTTTAAACGGAAACACAGTTTATCAACATTTCTTCGCGAAGCGAAAGTGCATGTCGAGTCGGGGTAGGTGTGAGGTCGAGGGGCCAGCGCTAGCGACCCCCTCGACCTCACACCTACCCTAAACGTCCACCTTCTTCACGAAGAACGCGATCAACTGGTGACATTATATCGCGTTTTGCATATACATTGCCATGGCTGAAAGAACAGGAGAGCCTGTTCTTTTGGCCATTGTATTTATGACCTGTGATTTTTACAGGAAGTGTCCAGTGTGGCTTGCTGTTACCTGGGCGACTTGTTCGGGGGTGCCTTCGGCGATGATGTAGCCGCCGTTGTGGCCACCTTCGGGACCCATGTCGATGAGCCAGTCGGCATTCCTGATGATATCCATGTTGTGCTCAATGACGATGATGGTGTTACCGAGCTCGACCAGGCGGTGCAATACATCAAGTAGGCGCTGTACATCGGCGAAGTGCAGGCCAGTGGTGGGCTCGTCCAGGATATAGAGTGTGCGCCCGGTGGAGACGCGGCTGAGCTCTTTGGCGAGCTTGATGCGCTGAGCCTCGCCTCCGCTAAAGGTCGTGGCGCTCTGACCCAGTTTGATGTAGTCCAGGCCCACATCGTGCAGCGTCTGGAGTACACGCGCGATCTTGGGAACGTTGGCGAAGAAGGCCAGTGCCTCCTGAACGTCCAGGTTAAGGACCTCGTGAATGTTCTTGCCCTGGTAACTCACCGCCAGCGTCTCGCTGTTGAAGCGTTTTCCATTGCACTCTTTGCAGGGTACCCAGACATCGGCCAGGAAGTGCATCTCCACCACATGCTGTCCATGACCCTTGCAGCTCTCGCAGCGCCCACCCTCGACATTGAAGCTAAAGCGGTCGGCCTTATAGCCGCGTTCTCGCGCCAACTCTGTCCTGGCGAAGAGGGCGCGTATATCGTCGAAGATGCCAACATAGGTGGCGGGATTGGAGCGCGGCGTGCGCCCGATAGGCTCCTGCGTAATGTTGATGACCTTGTTCAGGCGCTCGATGCCCTCCAGTGTGTCAAACGGCCCCGCAGGCTCCTGTGTATTGTGTAGCGCCTGCATCAGCGCAGGATAGATCGTGCCATTGACCAGGCTACTCTTGCCACTGCCGCTGACACCTGTCACACAGGTCAGCAGGCCAAGCGGGAAGCGTCCATCCACGTGCTTCAGGTTATGCAAAGTGGTGTTCTTGATCGTAAGCCAGCCCTGTGCGGGAGCGCGCCTGTTCTTTCCCCGAGGCGAGGTGATACGTAGCTGGTTGCTCAGGTAGCGCCCGGTGAGCGAGGTCTCGTGAGCGGCGACGCGCTCAGGGGTATCGGCAACCACGACCTCGCCGCCCAGGATACCGGCGCCGGGACCCATGTCGATCAGCCAGTCCGCGCTACGCATAGTCTCCTCGTCGTGTTCGACAACCAGGACGGTGTTGCCCATGTCGCGTAGCTGGAGCAGGGTGTTGAGCAGGGTGTGCTGGTCGCGGGCGTGGAGTCCGATGGATGGCTCATCCAGGACATAGAGGACGCCGACCAGGCCACAGCTCAATTGGCTCGCCAGGCGAATACGTTGTCCCTCGCCGCCGGAGAGCGTGGGCGCGGATCGGTTGAGAGTCAGGTAGTGCAGTCCGACATTGAGCATAAACTGAATACGCTGGCGAGTTTCCTTAAGGATCTCGCTCGCGATCAGTAGCGGCTCTTCGTCGAGGGTCTCATAGAGTTCGTTGAGCCAGGAGAGCAGTTGGTCGATGGTCATCTCGCCGATCTCGCTGATGTTGCGCCCGGCGAGGGTGACACCTCGCACTTCAGGTGAGAGGCGTGTTCCCTGGCAGGCTGGGCAGGCCTGCTGGCTCATATAGCTGGTATACCAGTTCTTCATGTTTTCCGAGCTGGTCTGATGGAAGCGGCGATTGAGTTCCTCAATGATGCCGGGGTAGCTCTCAACGCGGTTATGAGTCCAGCTCCCATTGTTATTTGCCTGCGAGAAGGAGAGATTGAACTCGATCTCCTCAGTGCCCGATCCATAGATGAGCACATCGCGAAAGTGCTGAGGCAGTTCTTGCCAGGGAAGCTCTAGATCGATCTGATAGTGCTCCGCTAGCGACATCAAGACGGAGGTCGTATAGTTGACACCCTTCTTACGCACGTTGCCAAACCAGCGCAGCGCTCCATCCAGCAACGAGAGGTTGGGGTCTTCAATCAGCAAGGTTGGATCGACCTCCAGGCTTGTCCCCAGGCCATTGCAGGCCTGGCACATGCCAAAGGGCGAGTTAGGGCTAAAGTGTGAGGAGAGTAGTTCAGGGAAGGGCGTCCCGCAGTGGCCACACCGTCGCTGCTCACTCAAGATCGCCTCATGGCCATGATAGAGATCAACTACCAGCGAACCTCCACCCAGTTGCATCGCGCGCTTGACGGCTGCCAGCAAACGCTCATGCCAGGCATCATCCCGGGAAGCGGGGACGCTCTCGCGCATGATCAGCAGCTCGATGGTATGTGACTCATGCTCCTCAAGACGGATATCGACGAGCGTGACCTCGGGTGCGCCATCGACGCGGGCGTGTGTATAGCCATCACGTATGGCTTGCTGGATGAGGGTGTTGTGGCTGTCCTGGCCTAGAGGAGCGAGCAGGCGAAAGGGTGTCCCAGCTGGGAGCGCGGCGACGCGGCGCGCGATCTCGCTGGGCAGGTGTGATTGAACGACTGTGCCGCACTTCGTACAGTGTGCTATGCCGATGCGCGAGTAGAGCAGGCGGAGGTAGTTAATGACCTCGGTAATGGTTCCAACGTTTGAGCGTGGATTCTTGCTCACCGTCTTCTGCTCGATAGCCACGGCTGGACTGAGACCATAGATGAAGTCGACTTTCGGCTTCTCGACCTTATCCAGGTAGTGGCGTACAAAGGGCGAAAGGCTCTCCACATAGCGGCGCTGCCCCTCGGCGTAAATGGTATCGAAGGCCAGCGAAGACTTACCGCTCCCGCTCACACCTGTTAGCACCACGAACTTGTTGCGCGGAATTGCCACATCAATGTTCTTGAGATTGTGCTGTTGCGCACCACGAACAAAGATCTGCTCTGGCTCAACATGTACCTCCAGGCTCTCCTCCACATAGGCCTGGCGTTTCTGACTGGCCTTCCCCTTGAGACCGGGATTCAAGCCCATAAGCATCTCGATATGGGGATGGAGCTGCACTCCTCCAGGCTGTGCTTCATATGGCTTTAAATCTTTGCCCCTGGGCATATCTTCCAACTTCATATCAGTATCTAATTGTTGAACGTCGTGCATATGTCGGACAACCTCCTTAGTGTCCTGGCGGAGACAACGCGTCCCCAGGGTCTATATTGTCAGGTGTATAGCTAAGCGTAAGGTGATGACGTAGGATTAGGGGAAGCGCATGGTTGTGAGAACCACAGCAACAGTGAGAAGTATACAAGGGGTAACCTGACATCTTCTGTCAGGAAGGGGGCAATGTGGCCAGAGATATATATGAAGTGAAGGGATGGTTGCTTGTTCCCCACGCTCATGCAAGAGAAAAAAGTAGTGATTCTGAAGGGTGGGTCTTACATCTATAGGGGCGCCAGAATGTTTATGATCTCAAATAAGACATAGGCTGGCATATTTTGCTGTTACAATAGAGAGTAAGAATATGAATGTATGGGAAGGAGGGACGAGAAGCTATGCGTGCTGACCGCTTGCTCTCTATACTTTTGCTCTTGCAGGTACATAGTCGTTTGACCTCGCGGGAGCTGGCGCGGAGGTTGGAGGTTTCGGAGCGGACGATTCATCGCGATATGGAGGCCCTGGGCGTGGCGGGTATTCCCGTGGTGGCGGAGCGCGGCAATGGGGGTGGCTGGGGGCTGCTGGAGGAGTATCGCACTAATCTGACAGGTTTGAATGAGGCCGAGATTCAGGCGCTCTTCTTTATTAAGCCTGACCGCCTGTTGAATGATCTGGGGTTGCGTAAGGCCTCGGAGGCGGCTTTGATCAAGCTGCTGGCGGCCGTACCCTCCGCGCAGAGGCGTGACGCGGAGTATGCGCGCCAGCGTATTTATGTGGATACCGCCGGGTGGAATACGAGCGAGGGCGAGAGCCTGCCGCATCTCGCGGTCGTGCAGGCTGCGGTCTGGCAGGAGCGGCGGCTGCGTATTGGTTATCTGCGCAATGAAGAGGTGGTTGAGCGCGTGCTTGATCCGCTGGGACTGGTCGCCAAGGGGAATATCTGGTACCTCATCGCCGCCGTTGATGAGCAGTTGCGCAGTTATCGTGTCTCACGTATCGCCAGTGCCGAGTTGCTGGAGGAGCCATGCCAGCGCCCCATTGATTTCGACCTGGCGAGCTACTGGCGACAATCAATGCGCTCCTTTAAAGCTAATCTGCCGCGCTATACTGTGCGCGTGCGCGTGCCAGAGGAGCTAGTCCACGGGCTGTATCATGCCAGCCGGGCCATGAAGATTGAGCAGATGGGCGAGGTCGATAAGCAGGGATGTGTAGAGCTGTTGCTGCATTTTGAGATGCGCGAGGATGCCTGTGGTTATGTGCTCAGCTTCGGCCCACGTGTGGAGATCCTGGAGCCACTGGAGCTGCGCGAACAGATCTATGAGCTGGCAAGAAGCTACGTGGAACAACACAAGTAGCCGCGTACGCCAGTAGCGGGCCCGCTACTGGCGTACGCGGCTACTCGACCATAGCCTCTACAAAGTTTTTAGGGTTAGTGGGCGGCCATGACGACGGGTGGCTCGCCGTCGGTGACCTCGGAGGGTTTATGGCGCTCGATGGCGGTCAGGAGCGAGACGATGGTTCCGATGGCGGCAAAGATGGCGGAGATGAGCCAGGTCAGGCGAAAGGTATCGATCGCGCCTGCCTTGAACTCGCGGGCAATGCTGTCGTTGAGAGACTTCAGTTCAGGCTTGAGGGCCTGTCCCGCGGGACCGGGAATCTGATCGGCCAGCTTTGTCAGGTCGAATGAGTTTTGATTGGCCGACGAGGAGGTCGCAGCCTCGCCAGAGGCGGTACTGCTGGCGGTGCTCTTCTTCAGACCTGTGACGATACCGTCGCGCAACTGTTGAGGGAGCTTATTATCCTGGTTCACAATCTGGATGGAGTTCTGTTGCGCCTGGTTAATGTTGGGTGTGATCTGATTAGTGAAGACGGCGATCAGGATGGCGATACCCAGCGCGAAGCCGATCTGGCGGAAGGTATTGAAGATACCACTGCCCACACCTAGCTTGGCGCGTGGAAGATCTGAGAGAGCGAAGGCGGGGAAATTCTGAAAGCAGAGGCCCATGCCTATGCCCAGGATCGCCAGGCGCCAGGCCATATCAGGGTAGGAGGTATCCACACTGGTGAAGAAGGTAAGCGTAAAGCCGATTGCCAGCACCGCCAGGCCTATTGTACCCATGATACGGGGATTGAGGAAGCGACTGAAGGCGCCTGAGAGTGCCGAGACGACAAAGGCGGTCAGAGGAATGGGCAGGATGGCATAGGCCGCATTGAGCTGATCATAGCCCTGGGCGTTGATGTAGTAGAGCACGGTCATCAGGAATGCGCCCTGGATGGCGATACCGAAGAGGAACATCGAAATATTCGAGGCGGTAAAGCTGCGAATCTTGAAGAGGCTGAAGTCGACAATCGGGTCCTTCTGCCTTGCCTCAATGAAGACGAAGAGGACCAGGCAGACGATCATTGCGGCGAAGAGGCCCAGAATCGTGGGTGAGTTCCAACCCCAGGTGTTGCCCTGCATAATCGCCAGGACCAGGCAGAACATGGAGATGCTCAGGGTCAGCAGACCTGGGAGATCGATGCCCTTGCTCACACTTGGCTGGCGCGTCTCAGGTACGAAAAGCGCGACCATGATCAGGCCGATAATACAGAACGGGAGATTGACATAGAAGATGGCACGCCAATCAAAGTTCTGTACCAGGAAGCCGCCTAGAACCGGGCCGATGGCTGAGGCGATACCTGATGAGGCACCCCATACACCAATGGCTGCACCACGCTTCTGGGGCGGGAAGATGGAGATAATAATTGCCAGGCTAATCGGATTGAGGGCTGCCGCGCCTATGGCCTGGAAGGCGCGTGCCGCTATAAGCACCTCGATCGAGGGCGCAATCGCGCAGAGCAGCGAACCCAGACTGAAGACCACCATACCGATCATAAAGGTCAATTTACGCCCAAACTGATCGGCGAAGCGACCAATACTGACCAGCAGCACGGCAAACACCAGGCTATAGGCGTTCAGCACCCAGGTCGCCGTCGTCAGGTCGGTATTGAGCTTGGTCACAATGTCCGAGAGCGCGATATTGACGATGGTTACATCCAGAAGGGACATAAAAAAGCCAAACATGAGCGCTGTCAAGGCGAGCCAGGGATTGGCTACCTTGCCATTGCGCAGCGTGAAGGTTGGTTGTTCCCACCGCCCAGGTGTCACATTTGGGCTTGAGGAATTCTCTGCCGCTGACATAAATGTTACTCCTTAACAAAATTGGTCAAAGTCTTTTTTTGGGTATTATGGCATGTATCTATAGCGATTACCGGGTTATGAGCGCGTTGTCTGCTCTGGTAGGTTGGTTGCATCTTGCGTGCGCGCTAGTTCTCGTTCGCGCAGGTGTTGTGCCCAGGTATACTCAAGTTGCCAGTGCGCAATGAGATGATCAACGCCTTCGAAGATATCGTCATGCAAGGGCTGGCTCCAGCCATAGCTCGCATCACCAGAGCTATGCTGGTGCAGATCTTCACGCTCATTCTGCAGATGCAAGATGTGCGCCTGGCAGTAATTGAGATAGTGATCGATCAGGTAGAGGCGTTCTGAGGGAGCCAGGAACGAGAGAAATGGCATCTTTTGCTGAAAAACCTTCTGGTACTCGCCAGGATTAGAGGTTATGTCCAGCATTAAGAGGCGAAAGCGCTCCCGCCCTTTATCCGTGATTCGGTAGGAGCGATAAGGGCGGTTACTATGCTCATTTTCTGGCTCTTCTGCTACAAGCAAGCCATTTTCTTCCAGCCTGGCCAGGAGAGGATAGAGGCGCCCATTGCTGAACTTGGCATAGGGACCAATCATGTCGTTAATAATTTTGGCGATCAGGTAGCCATGCGCGGGCTGATAGAGCAGATGGGCCAGAATGAGCAGTTCGTACATAGCGCCCCCCTTTTCTAGATTTTTCAAGTGCTTCGTTTAGAGATGCCTGTCTATATAACCTATCATAGAGACATGTCTCTGTGACCTATTGTATCCGCTAAAACGAAAGAAGTCAATGAAGAATGGAGAAGTCGCCGCATAGGCCAGTAGCGCGCTACTGGCCTATGCGACTACAGGGGAATCATGCTTTAGCAGCGCAGCATTATCCTCGCTTATGCATGCGCCGAGAGGAAGCTGCGGATGGTACTTGTCACCAGTTCATGATCCTCAGCTTGGGGCAGCCCGGAGACGGTAATCGTGCCGACGATGCCCACATGCTTGATGATCAGGGGGAAGGCTCCACCATGTGCGGCATACTCGCTCTCTGAGATCAGATATTTCTCCTCGATACGCTTGCCCTGGCTACGCAGGTACGTCCCGATATAGAAAGAGCTATGTCCGAAGCGCGTCACAACGCGATTCTTGCGCAAAATCCACTCGTTGTTGTCGTTGGCTGTCCCCTCCATCGAGAGATGAAAAAGTTGCTGGCCGTTGCGCACGATATCGATGGCGACGGGCTTCCCTTTGTGCTTTGCAGCCTCGTAGAGGGCCAGGCCAAGTTTAAGCGCGGTCTCATTCGTGAAGTTGGTAAACTGGAGTTCCTCTTCCTGCTGGCGTAGCTCGCGCAGCAGGGCTTCATAGTTTTGTTCTGTCATGTTTCTTTCCTTGTTAGAGGGTGATGACGCGGCCCTGGTGGGCACTTTTCTGGGCGGCTTCGATGACGCGTAGCACTTCTACGACCTCGCGTGGGTTGACTGGAGGTTGTGTGCCTTCGCGTAAGGCATCGCGTAGACGGGCGTAGAAGAGGGGATAGCTGCCAGACTCACTCTCGACCAGGCCATCGAGGCTTACACCATTGATCTCGCTAACGATGTGGCCCCAGCGCTCGCGAGGTTCCTGGCCCCATACAGGCGTATTGGTGGGCGTTTTGCCAGCTTTCAAATCGTCTTCCTGTGGATCAAGGCCCCATTTCTCAAAGGTTCCCAGCAGGCCGCGCACCAGAAAGCGTGGGCCAGAGAGGCGCGCGACCTGGCTGACCCAGAGATGGGCGATGACGCCAGTGGAGAAGCGGAGCGCGACGAAGCTATCATCGTCGGCCTGGGTATGTTCGCGGCGTTTGAACATCTCGGCATAGACACTCTCAGGCTTGCCGAAGAGGAAGAGCGCCTGGTCTATGAGGTGACTTCCTAGGTCGAAGAGCTGACCACCCGCATCCGCCGGATCAGCTGATTCTTTCCAGTTGCCAACTTTAGGTTGCAGGCGATAGCGCTCGAAGCGCGATTCAAAGCGTGTCACAGGCCCCAGGGTATTGGCTTTGAGCAGTTTGCGGATTGTGAGAAAGTCATTATCCCAGCGCCGGTTCTGGAAGACGGTAAGCAGCTTGCCTGTCTCTTTACTGGTCGCGATCAACTGTTCGGCGTCGGCGACCGTGGCCGCCATGGGTTTATCGATGACCACATTCAGCCCGGCGCGCAGGGCCTCCAGTCCCAGAGGAACATGGGCGCGATTGGCTGTGGCGATAACGACCAGGTCATACTCGCTGGCATCGCTCCATAAATCCTGGACGTGGGAGTAGATCTGGGCCTGGGGATACTTTTCCCTGGCCTGCTGCTGGCGATCAGGATTACTGGTGACTATGGCCGTGAGGCGCATACCAGGCGTACTGGCGATCAGGGGCGCGTGAAAGACAGAGCCAGCCAGGCCGAAACCAACGACGGCGACGCGTACAGGCTCGGCTGACTGAGAGGAAGACGAAGGCATATCTATACTCCTTGTTATTGCTTGCTAGTCAGGCTCTCTCTCATTATCCGCATTCGGTAAGCGACTTGCAAGAGTAATACCTATGGGATAGTGACGGGGCAATGCCGCAGACATTGCCCCGTCACTATCCCATATTTCTGCTTCCTCTTCTTAATAGATGATTTTAAATCTAACGAGGCCCATCTGTTCTAGCTCTATCAACAACTGGCGCACGCTGAGGATGGAGCTACCGGTCAGGCGCGCTAAATCGACGATGGTGCGTTGACCGTCGAGCAAAAAGTAGAGGTGGCGCTGAGAGCGGGTCAGGGGATAGTGACCAATGAGCGAGATAGCGTCTGGACCTTGCAGGAGGCGGTAGGGAACAAGCGTTGTTTCCTGCTGGGCAGACGCCTGCTGAGCACCCCATGAATTATAGGCTGGCGATTTTGGGGCGTTGGTCGGCGGAGAGTTAAGCACAGACTCATTCTGGAAAGGGAGCAGCGTATTGGGCGCGAATGGCCCTTTATTTGTGCGTGCAGGAGGGATGTTTGGTGTATAGGATCCTGGTGTGAGGGTATTTGATCGTGGCCGTATGCTGGCGGGAGGTATGGGGGTCTGGGGAGGCATAACTATAGGATCTGAGGTTGGCTGACTTCTTTGAGGAAAGATGCCCTCCATTTCCATAGGCGAGGTGAGGGCAAATGTATACCTGCACTGGCCCCATGCAAGCAGCCAGTTTAAAGCCTCTTCGCCGGTGCGCGTTCCCACGCTTGCCTCGACTATTCCTCCATGGAGCAAAATGACGCGCCCTTTTTCTTTCACGCCGGCTTTGCTGCGTTGTAAATCAAGGACACCACTGCGGTGCTCATCAGCGAGATTTTGTAAAAAAGTCTCTAAGTTTGTTGCCCATCCTTGTTGCGGTTCTTGTTCGGGCATGCTGTACCTCACTGTTTCTTACCCGTAATTGACATTCCTCCAATTATCTTGTAAATGAGCACGGCGACTCTGCCCTCTGCCGAATTACGAGACAATGCGGTCTTTGGAGGAAAAAATAGTAGTGTAAATTATGTTTTGCTAATCTTTTATGGGAAAAAGTAGTTGTAGCAACTAGACAATTATCACCAGCATAGTAAATATAAGGTGAAGGTACAATGTTTGTCAATGTTTTTTCTATTAAAAAAGCACTTGTTGGTTTGAAGCTATCACTCGCCTTGGACGGGAGCGAAACCCACTTTGACGCGTGTGCAATCGTCCTGATGAAAGGTTCGCGAAAACTCGTCCTAACTGGAGTAGTCAATAAATTGTAGAGTCCAAGCTGGCTTGAGCCCTACAACAGTCATCAAATGTGATCCAGTCGACCAATCCGTGGGGCAATGGCAGAGTTGAGTTGTAGGAGGATCAGTAGCACAATACTGATATATGTATTGATGATGCTAAAGAGCATGGTGACGGCGTAGAGTACCTGGTAGAAGACTATGCGTCGCTCGGTGGCGGAGCGTATTTCGGTGGTCACCTCGTCTTTCAGTAATCCTGCACGGCGGGCATAGCGCCAGCTGGCGAACAGGATGCTTCCTAGCAAGAGCAGGTGAAGCCAATATATGCCCAGGGCGACGCGATAGGTGATAAATGCAGCTAAGAGTCCCGTTGAGAAGGGCATGAGCGAGACAATAAATAAGAAGGCCAGATGGATCCAGGTGAGATGGCGATTACTCGTCACAAAATAATTAAGCTGTGTTTGCTGGCCAACCCAGAAAATACCCAGGGTGAGAAAACTCATGGCATAGGGGAGAAAGTGTGGCACAAGATCGACTAACGCATGCAATAAGGGCAATTCTCTCCCAAATCCCTCACTCGTCCATAGCAATGATGTGGTAAAACTGTTCTCGGCATTGACCAGAGGAGTGTGCAGGTCGAGGACGAGCAGGGTCATCGCAACGGCAAAGATGCCATCGGAGAGTGCGGCAAGCCGTTCCAATTGTTGTCCGGCGATACGATTATAAAATGTTTTCATGGATGGTTCCTTCCTGAGCATATAGGTAATCTCTTTCCTAATGATAAGTCGTTTGCCTTTCCTGATACAAGTGTGAAATCGAAGGGAGCGCGTAGCCGTGCGCCGCTTTCTCAGGAGAGCCTTCGTGCCTGCGGTGCTCAAGGGTAAGGGATGTGCAAAAGAGAATCGGAAACTCTTGCCAGAAAGGGTGAGAACTCTAGCAGAAACGAAAAGAATGTGTTATACTAAACGAACACTGTATGGTGCTTTGTTGCTCTAAGTAAACTGACTGAGGTGATGGTGCGCAATACAGAAGTTCAACTATTAGATCCGTATAGCGGATAATGAGAAAGAGAGTTTCCTTTGACTGACCAGACACTGTATTGTCGCGACTGTAACCAGGAATTTACCTTCACTGTCGGTGAGCAAGAATTTTATGCGAGTCGTGGACTGACGAATGCCCCAAGTCGTTGCCCCGAGTGCCGTGCTGCCCGCAAGCAGGCAAATGGAGGCTCACGTGGTGGCTACCAGCGCGAGGCACGCCAAATGTACACGGCTACTTGCGCGAGTTGTGGAAATGAAGCGACTGTTCCTTTTCAGCCACGAGATGATCGCCCCGTCTATTGTCGGGATTGTTATCAGCCCCGTGAGACGTCGTATTCCAACAACCGATCAAGCTGGTAATGCCAAAGGCAGAAGCAATCACGCTTCTAGCCACTAGCCGATTGAATAATATGGCTACATCCTAAAAAGAGGGTGTGCTTCTCTAGTAGAAGCACACCCTCTTTTTAGGATGTAGCCATACACATCCTCCAGCAGAAATCTTTGTTCTTTTAGTTTCTCCTTATGATATCGTGCCATTGTTGCTAGCTTCTGCCGTGCCTCTCGACGCTCGCGACGCATGCTTGGGAATGCAAAGGCGGCGCGAGGAGCTACCCCTCGCGCCGCTTTCCTCTGCGTCACCTCACCATCGGTCGCGCTCAGACCCAATTGACCATCCGCGTGCCTCAGAGGCCCGCTTCCTCCTGCGCCCGCCCAACCCAGTCAAGCGCCTCGTCCGGGGTGCCGTGCTGCCCGAGAAAGAGGCTCAGTTGGGCCGCATGCTCCTGTACGTGACGCATGGTATATAACTGGAGCTCTAAAAAGCTTATGGACGTTCCTCCGGGCCAGGGGAAAGTGAACGGTTGATACGCTTTCTCGTCTGTTAGCTCAGCAATCGTTGTGTGGCACTTCTTACGCAAATGTACTAGATAGCCGTGGAGCTCATCTTTGGTATAGGGCTGTTCGGGAAAGACACTTGCCGGGTCAAGCGCATTTATGAACGGCGCGGGGGAGCAAAGCCTTCGTGTGAGCCGGTGAGATACAAATCGAGCCAGAAGAGAGTGTGATAGGTGAGCGACCAGAATGCTGCGTCTTCCGGAGACTGAGAGTGGTCCGAGGGTGCGCTCCAGAGGCACTCTCTCCACAGCGGGGCAGGGCAGGCTAGCAAGGCATTTTCAAGCATATCGATGGCTGCGCCGAACTGCTGCCACAGAACGGTGCGAAACGTTATCTCTATCGTTTGTTCAGCCATAACGTATCCTCCTTTTTTCTTCTTTTTTTACAATATAGCATGAAAAGCGGTGAGAATGTGTCCTATTATCGAAAGTTCTGCCGAAAACTCTGGGTTGTTTTAGAGTTAGATCTGTGTTTTCAACTCAGGATTTTCGGCAGAACACGTGGTGCCTGTTCTGCTATCCTGTAAATCCCTACCTAAAACTGGCCGCTTTTGCAGTACATATCCGGGCAATAGAGCCTGAGACAGTAAGTCCGACTACGGCCTGATGCTACTGGTAAATAAGGCCAAATCTACAACAATTTTAAGGTGAACCTGAGAAAATCAGCGTGAATTGTAGGAATCGACCGTCTATCAAGAGACAAATCCATACCAGAAGAGCTGTTACGCACACATCTCTTGTAAATTCGTAGTGGAAAAGACAGCAATTGTTCGCCCTTCCTGGGTGGTACTTTCCCGAAAAGGTGCCATTTTCCCTGAAAAGTTGCTCATTTTCCTGAGAATGTGATACGCTCTGCACATTCGTAGGGATGGTAGTGTACCGCAAGGTTCGGTGTGTTTATCTCCGAAAAGTGAGTATTTCCCTGAAGGTTCGGTCATATTGTATCTGTATTAGTATGCTTGTATGAGCATTCCCTTCCTGATAGAGTAGCTAGAAGAATTCTCATAAGGAGAAGGAACCAATGAGTATTTCAGAACAGCAGGAAGCATGTTTTGTTTGTCAGAAACACAAAGGCCAACTTGCTCTTCCTGGCGGGATTATTTATGAAGATGAACTGATCTTTGCAAGCCATCATATTCCTGAAGATGGGCCGACTTCGTATCTTGGATGGCTCATTGTTGAACCCAAACGGCATTTTCCAGGGCTTGTAGAACAGACAGAGGAAGAAGCCAAAGCCTCTGGTTTGCTTATCGCTCGACTGAGCCGCGCCTTAAAAGTGTGTACAGAGGCAGAACATATCTATGCTTTTGTCTTAGGACATCACGTTCCTCATCTGCATATTCATCTTCTACCTCGTTATCCTGGCACTCCTCGTGACTACTGGGGAGTGCGGGTTCCCGAGTGGCCTGATGCACCTCAAGGTGATGCTCAACATATTGCACTGCTGTGTGAACGAGTACGTGACTATCTCACCACTGATGAAGAAGGCCCTTCTTTCAACTTCCCTGATTGATGTTCATGGGGTTTGTTGCGTAAACAAACTCCATTTTAGATCTCTCGCCATTCTAAAGGAGAGATATCTCTGATCTCTCCTTTAGAATGGCACGGGAGGAGACGAAATGGCCGTCAGACCATTTGACCGGGAAAGGTTGTCCGCGCGCCGGTCACGCGAACACAATCGCGCCCGGCCAGCTTGGCCTGATACATCGCCTGATCCGCCTGGTCAATCAAGCGATTCGGTTGGGTCCCATGGATCCCATACGCAGCCACACCGATACTCGTGGTGACGCTGACCTCAGTCGTTGGTTCTCCCAGGCCCGGCCCGCTATAAGGAGGCGACTGAATGATCCTTCGCAGGCGCTCCCCTTCCTCATGGGCTCGCGTGATCGGGACATCGTCCAGAATCAGCGCGAACTCATCTCCACCATAGCGCGCCGCCACGTCCCCTGCATGCAGAGCAGTACGCAGGCGTTCGGCGACCTGGCGCAAGACCTCGTCGCCCGCCAGATGGCCCCAGGTATCGTTGATGGTTTTGAAATGATCCACATCGAGAAACACCAACAGAAAACCGCTCCTCTCTGTTTGCCCACGCGCAATCGCCTCATCTAACCGCTGCATAAAGGCCCGGTGATTGAGCAAGCCGGTCACGGTATCGGTCAGCGCAGCCTGTGCTTGCTCCTGGTAGAGCCGATCGCGCTCCTCGTAGGCGCGTTGTAATTCCTCGCGCAGTTCCTTCTCCCGCGCCAGACTCCTGGCTTTCTCCCGTACCAGCGCGGAGCGGCGAGGAAGCTCACTGCTTCCCCAGGCAAGCACTAAGGAACCGACGATGCCGAGCAAAACCAGTGCAAACCAGCGATTGTGGGAAAAGAACAGCACAGGCCAGCCCGGCAGCAGTGGTGCCACCATGCAGACAAGCGAACTCAGACTACCAGCCACGCACAAGAGAGACAGAACCAGGCGTTGGAGACGGGTGAGCTGGGTCCGGCGGCGCTTTTTCCAGCAGAGCCAGAGAGCAAACCCAAACAGCAGAGCGAAGGAACCCACACCAGAGCGAACCAGCCAGTGAGGTTAATAATCCATATTGATCACCAGAGAACAATGCACTCACCAGATCGGATGACAGAAAGAGTCTGAGCAGCGTCGGCACGATGACGAACAAGAGCACTGCTGCGCAGGCAATCATTGCAGATTGGGCCAGGATCGCACGTCTCGGCGTGCCAGCCTGATTCAGTTCGGCCAGCGCGCGAGGCAGATAGCCCTGGCGGGCTGCCAGCAGAAACACGCGGGAAAAGATGAGCAGATACGCTAGCGCACAGGTAAATCCCCCAGGAACGTCAGCAGCCAGAAGAGGGCCATGCCTCGGGGTCCCAGAATGGGACCTAATAACTGAGGGCTAGGAAGTGGTAGCATCTGCAGCGTGGGATTTAGAATGAACCAGGCTACGGTTATGAGGAAGAGGAGCAGAAAAGCGCCGAGCCCTCCCCACCAGAGATAGCTGGTAGAACGCCGGAGAAAACGCTGCGGCCCCCGCATTTCCCCATCCAGCAGTAACGGGCCATTGAGTCCAAACAGGTTTAACACGGTCAGACCAAACAGCGACCAGGGGAAGGGTGCTGGCAATCCGATGAAGCCGGGATGCGAACCCAGGTGAGAGACGCTCTGACTGCTGTTCTGACCGATGAGGAGAGCGACGACCAGAAAGAAAACAGGGTACGCGAGCAGGACCACGCCACCGATCCACAGCAGGCGTCTGAACAGATGGAGGGGCAAGCACGTCAGCACGGTCTCCAGGACCAGCAAAACGGCAAAGACCAGACATTGGGCGAAGAAGGTGTCAAACCAGGGTGGGAAGAGATGCTGAAGCAGAAACAGGCAGATGCCCAGGCTGGCAAGGACCATCAACACCCCGATCCAGCAGGCCAGGAAGAGCGCCACCGATCTCCACCGTTCATGGAGCAGACGCAAGATCCAGACATAGAGGGGGACGTGCCTGGGCGCCTGGTGCAGCAACCAGCTAAACACCACGAGACTGGGCAGCAGAAACATCACCAGACCCAGCATCCAGTAGAATGACACCGCGCCTCCCGCAAATGCATCCCTCGCACGTCGGTGGGGATGAATGTCACCAACATGATAAGTAAAGCCAGATCGCGTTTGCGCCAGATCGTCGGCAACGTACTAGACGCCTGGGGAGGCTTCCCCTCTGGGCAGGCTGCTCCAGAATGTGGTAAGCCATGATGTCGTGCATGCAAGGTCATAGGTCTCTCCAGTGAACCTCGGCTGAGCAGGAAATACGCTCTTCTTTCTCTATCGGTACATGCAGCCAAAGAAAAGCTGACCATGGTTGGCTCTTGATGTCCAAGGGGGGAACCAGGTGAAGCTCGACAAAAAGGCAAGAGCCGTGCCGTACCAATAACTATTCCCACAAGTACATGATACTGACAGGGGAATGTATCTTTCCAAACCGACTCAGAAGTATCCATCCTTCCCAATCATCAAAAGTGCTTTTGAGCCAAAAGTTCGCTTTAATTATACTTATGAAACCGCTTGAAATGGGCCTTCAGGAGGAAAACCGCTGATAGTAAATTTGTTGTCCAAGGCTGGATATGGATAAGCAAAGCTGGACAATTTGGACTGTGGCTCTGAGCTCAAAGGCAGGGTTGAGCAGGGGGAAAAAGGGTGATATACTTACAAATTGTAAGATCGCAAGAGAGCGCTTATGGAAAGTGCTGACCAATAATGATATAGAACGCGGCATTGTAGGCCGCGGGAGGATTTGTAATGCCACAGTTTGATTTTACTGCGCTCCGCGAGGGCAAGACCACCTATGCGGACATGGTTGCCGAAGTTAGCTATAAGGATCTGCAAAATTATATCGAGCAGGCCTTTGAGACCGTTGAGACCATCCTCAAGGACGCGACGGATGCCGCGGTGAATTTTGTTCCTAATGATCCCAAGGCGACTGAGGACGGTGAACGTGGCTGGACCATCAGTCACATCGTGGCGCATTTGACTGCTGGCTTTGAAGAGAATGCTTCCGTCTCCTCTATTCTTGCGCGCGGCGTGGCTCTTGAGGCACGCCTGCACGCTGAGACCCCCTGGGAGACCCTGAAGACCGCGGACCAGGTCCGCGCCCGCCTCAATGAGAGCCGTCGCATGAGCCTGGCTTATCTCTCCGCCTGGCCTGACCAGCCCAATCTGACAACGACCATCACGCGTATCCCCGCCTTTGGTCCAATGAATGCCATTGGTGTTGGTATGCTTGGCTTCTTCCACGCACAGATGCACTATGAGCAACTGCGTGAAACGCTGAAGCAGGTTGCCGAAAGCGCGAACGCATAAGTTATAGTAGATAGTGTAAAATGCCTGCGCATTTTACACTATCTACTATAATCCCATGAAGTACCACATGTTATAAGGAGAGTAACAGTTATGGTACAGACGCAAGATGTGTCTTTCTCCGCGGGGAAGCGACAGGTACAGGGTTACCTGGCGCGACCGGAGGGCGAGGGCCCTTTTCCCGGCGTGATTGTGATCCATGAGATCTTTGGCATGAATGAGAACATTCGGGATATTGCGCGCCGCTTCGCGGATGTGGGATATGCCGCCCTGGCCGTGGATCTGTTCTCCGGGCGCAATCGCACGGTGTGTATGTTCCGCTTTATGGGGCAGATGTTTCTCAAGTCGCTCAACAATGAGAGCCTGAACGATTTAAAGGGCTCGCTTACCTATCTGACGGAGCAGCCGGGGATAGATGACTCACGCGTGGGCGCGATTGGTTTCTGCATGGGTGGTGGTTTTGCTATTGCCTGGGCCTGCACTGATGAGCGCCTCAAGGTCGTTGCTCCTTTTTATGCCGCCAATCCCAGGCCCCTGGACGCAGTCAAGCGTGCCTGTCCAGTGGTGGGCTCCTATCCCGACAAGGACTTTACAGCTTCTCAGGGACACAAGCTTGAGCAAGCCCTGGAGCAGTATACCATTCCCCATGATATCAAAATCTATCCCGAGGCAAAGCATTCCTTCTTTAATGATCAGGGACGAGCGTATCACGCCGAGGCGTCCGAGGATGCCTGGCAGAGGGTGATGACGTTCTTTGAAGCGCAGATTGGACCAGTACCCGTATAGATATTGATTGATATAAATTTTCGATATGAAGTTTCACTGCTAGTTGAGAAAGAGATCCTTATGACACAGACACCTCTGACTTTTATGGCTGTTCATGCTCATCCCGATGATGAGGTATTTGGCACGGGCGGCACATTGGCTATGCTCGCGGCGCGGGGTGTGCGCACCGCCCTGGTAACGTCAAACCTGGGCGAAGAGGGCGAGATTGTTGATCCCGAGCTGGATGAGGCCGCGAAGCAGGCGATGTTCCCGCGCCTGGCTGAGGTACGTCGGCAGGAGCTTCAGGCCTCTGTTGAGGCCCTTGGTATTCATGAACTGCGCCTGCTCGGCTATCGCGATTCGGGCATGGCTGGCCGTCCTTCTAATAATCATCCTGATTGTTTCCATCGAGCTGTGTTTGACGAGGCCGTCGGGCGCTTGGTAGCGATTATTCGTGAGCTGAAGCCGCAGGTGATCGCGACCTACGATGCTTTTGGTGGTTATGGTCATCCTGATCACTTGCAGGCACATCGTGTGGCTCTGGCAGCCTTCGATGCTGCGGCCGATCCTCGTTGTTATCCCGATATCCCCGGTGCCTGGCAGCCCCTGAAGCTCTATTATACGGCGATGTCGCGCTCGATGATTCAGCAGGCAGTGAAGCAGATGCGCGAGAGTGGCGCCGATGGTCCCTGGAATAATCCAGAGATGAATATGGACCGTATGGGCACACCAGATGAACTCATCTCTACCTGTGTTGATGTGCGCCCACATATCGAACAGAAGATTCAAGCTTTACGTGCGCATAGAACGCAGATCGCGCCCGATAACTTCTTCTTTACCCTGCCTCCAGAGCAGCGCGAACTTGCTCTGGGATATGAGTACTTCACCCTGGCGCGTGATCTAACGGATCGTCGTCCTGGTCTCTATGAGCAGGATATGTTCACAGGCATTCTCTAACTTTATCCATGCTTACTCCTTCTGAAAAACAATACCTTTTCCTCATGAAGAGGCATTAGGGAGATGAGCTGTTTTACGGGAGAAACGATGATGCAGTTTCTCCACCAGCACCACTAGCAGTGGTGCTGGTGGAGAAACATCCAACCGGAAAGATCTATCTTTTGCTCTTACCGATACGCCTCCGCCTGCAAATTGAACAGTTCGGCGTAGCGGCCATCAAGCGCGAGTAGCTCAGTGTGTGAGCCGCTTTCTTTGAGCACGCCCTCCTCGATCACAAAGATACGATCGGCCAGGCGCACGGTGCTGAAACGGTGGCTGATGAAAATGGCTGTCTTCCCCTCGGTCAGCAGGCGGAACTGGGTGAAGATCTCATACTCGGCCTGGGCGTCGAGCGAGCTGGTTGGCTCGTCGAGGACAAGAATCGGCGCATTGCGCATAAAGGCACGCGCCAGAGCCACCTTCTGCCATTCGCCCCCGCTGAGCTGAGTACCATCCTTAAACCAACGACCCAACATGGTGGCGTAGCCATCGTGCAGTTTTGTAATGACCGCATTAGCCCCACTCTTGCCCGCGGCCCGCTCCACCAGTTCCAAATTCTCAATTTCATCGATCTGGCCCACGCCGATATTCTCGCGCGCGCTCATATAATATGTTACATAATCCTGGAAGATCACACCCACTACGCTCCGCAGCTCTTCAATATCGTACTCGCGGATATCGCGCCCACCAATCAAGATTTGACCCGCGTCCGGATCGTAGAGGCGCGTCAGCAACTTTACTAGCGTGGTTTTACCAGCTCCGTTTCGCCCCACTAGCGCAATAGCCTCGCCAGCCTTGATGGCAAAGCTGACATTTTTTAAGGCAGCTTCGGTCTCAGGATCTTTGCCAGGATAGGTGAAGCTGACATTGCGGAACTCCACAGCCAGCCCGGGTGAGTTGGAATCGCGCTGCAAGGCATTTGGTTGGGCAGGCGAGACAATGCGTGGCTGATATTCCAAGAATTGGTAGAGGGTGTCCACAAAAAGATTGTTCTCATAGATCCCTGAGAGATTGCCGAGAATCCCCTGGAAGCTTGAACCAACCTGTATGATCGCTTGTGTATACATGGTCAGGCTACCAATGCTGATCGCACCGATCACTGCCCGTAAGGCCACATAGATATAGATGGCCGAATTTGCCACGGCCGAGAGACTGCTCCAGGCAAAACTAGCCAGATAGCGCCGCACAATGATGCGTTTATCTTCTTGGTACAACGCCTCAGCCAGATCTTTAAATTGATTAATGAAAAAGTGTCCCAGGCTGAAGAGCTTGATCTCTTTATTATAGGTGTCAGTAGTCATCAGGCGGTTCAAGTACATCATGCGCCGCCGCTCTGGTGACTGACGGCGCATCTTTTTATAGCCCCGCCAACCATAACGCGTGCTGGAAATAAACGAGGGAATCGGCATAAGCAGGGCGATCACCCCTAGCCACCAGGTTAGGTTGAGCAGCAGGAAGAGCATGGAGAAGAGCGTCACCAGCGTCTTGGCGAAATCGAAGAGTTGCGAGATAATCGACATCGGCTTATAGCTCGATTCGTCGGAGGCATTGCGCAGCTTATCATAAAATTCCGCATCCTCAAAAAATGCCAGGTCAAGTGTATTGGCTTTCTCCAGGATCATCGCCTGCACACGATTGCTCACGCGCTCCTGCAAAAGCTGTTGCGCAATATTGCTCAAGGTACTCAAAAGGTTTTGTCCCAAACCCACGACCAGCTGCGCCCCCACAAAAAACCAGACCATGCCCAGCGTGTGCGTGCGACTAAACGCGGCAGTGATCACGCTATCGACCACGCCCCGCGTAATCCAGACGCTCAGCACGGGCAAAAAGCCGCTGGCAAAGCTGATGAGCGCCATAGTGATCGTGAGCAAAGGGCTGGTAGACCAGACCAGACGAATCACTCTCGGCAATTGCGTAAAGGCTAGAAAAACTCTGCTTAACTGAAATGTTTCGTCGTTTTGTTCTTTGGTTTGCTTCCCTTTCGGCGTTTGGGGAGGCCGCTGTCCGTTCCCATTACTCGACATGGACGAGGGTACCTTTCTCTTAAAAGCTCTTATCTTCTGTCTAAGCATACGGTAGACTGGAGCATATCGCAACTCTTTAGCTGATGAGCTAATTAGAAGTTAATTGGAAGTTAATTGGAGAATGGTGAACAATGATACACGTTATGGATCTAGGAGCTTTGCAGACTGAGGGAGTGAAATATTGGAAATAAGTTGGTTTCTATGAGTATGGTTGGCGAGCGTACGCTCGCCAACCATACTCATAGAAACTAGACACAACTTTTTTATTTAGGCGTGCATGTGTTCGTGGGAGTGACTGTGGCTATGCGCCATACCCGAAGGGGCTGAACCAGTGGTAAGCAGGGTGCGGCGCTGCTCCAATGGCGCGCTCATCTGTTGCTCAAGCCAGGCGATGAGTTCAGATAGACCCGTTCCGACTTGCATGTTGGTGAAGATAAAAGGGCGTTCTCCACGCTGTTTGGTGGCGTCGCGGCGCATGACCTCAAGTGAGGCCCCGACAAAGGGAGCAAGGTCTATTTTATTGATAATAAGGAGATCCGAGCGGCAGATGCCGGGTCCGCCCTTGCGCGGAATCTTGTCGCCGCCTGAGACGTCGATGACATAGATGGAGACATCGACCAGTTCGGGGCTGAAGGCCGCGGCCAGGTTATCGCCACCGCTCTCGACGAAGATCAGTTCCAGCCCTGGCAGGGAATCCTCCAGCTCTTCAATAGCCTCCAGGTTCATCGAGGCATCCTCACGGATGGCGGCATGGGGGCAACCCCCGGTCTCGACACCGCGCACGCGCTCGGGTGGCAATGTACCCTGGCGCAGAAGGAACTCGGCATCCTCTTTAGTGTAGATATCATTGGTGACGACAGCCAGGTTGTGACGCGGCCAGAGCATTTTGCTGAGGCGGTCGATGAGCGCGGTTTTGCCGCAGCCAACTGGCCCGGCAATACCGACGCGAAAGGCGCGAGGGTTTGTGGTTTGTGACATGGTGCCACTTCCTTTCATAACGCTTCAGGTTATCTATTTCCATTGTAATCCTGGTGTTATAGGAATTAAAACAGGAAGTAGCGCTGGGCCATGGGGAGCTCGGTCGCGGGCTCGCAGGTGAGGAGTTCTCCGTCGGCGCGTACTTCGTAGGTTTCGGGATCGACCTCAATGGTGGGCATGGATGCGTTGTGGAGCATGTCGGCCTTGCCGATGGTCCGACAGTTCTGGACCGCGATAGCTTGTTTGCGCAGGCCGAGCTTGTGAGGCAGGTCTGCCTCGATGGCGGCCTGAGAGGTAAAGGTCAGGCTGGTAGCGGCGGTGGCTCCGCCGAAGGAGCCGAACATGGGTCGATACATGACTGGTTGCGGCGTCGGAATCGAGGCATTGGCGTCGCCCATCGCGCCCCAGGCGATAAAGCCGCCCTTGATGATTAGTTCAGGCTTGACGCCAAAGAAGGCAGGCTTCCAGAGCACGAGGTCTGCCAGCTTACTCGCCTCTATGGAGCCAACATGTTTGGCGATACCATGCGTGATGGCCGGGTTGATGGTGTACTTGGCGACATAGCGCTTGACGCGGAAGTTGTCGTTGCGTTCCGAGTCCTCTAGCAGGTGTCCGCGCTGCTGCTTCATCTTATGTGCCGTCTGCCAGGTGCGCAGGATAACTTCGCCGACGCGCCCCATGGCCTGGGAGTCGCTAGAGATCATACTGAAGACGCCCAGGTCATGCAGAATGTCCTCGGCGGCGATGGTCTCGGGTCGGATGCGGCTCTCGGCGAAGGCTACATCCTCGGGGACCTGGGGATTCAAGTGGTGGCAGACCATGAGCATATCCAGGTGTTCCGCGATAGTATTAACTGTGTAGGGCCGCGTCGGGTTTGTAGAAGAGGGTAATATGTAAGGATACGAGGCGATGCGGATGATGTCAGGGGCATGTCCACCGCCCGCGCCTTCGGTGTGATAGGTATGGATGGCGCGTCCAGCGATAGCGGCGATGGTGTTTTCGACGAAGCCAGCCTCGTTGATTGTATCGGTATGGATCGCGACCTGAACGTCGTATTGGTCGGCGACGCGCAGGCAGGTATCGATGGCGGCGGGCGTCGTGCCCCAGTCCTCGTGAAGCTTAAGGCCACAGGCCCCGGCCCAGATCTGCTCGCTGAGCGGCTCCGCGGTCGAGGTATTGCCCTTGCCGAGAAAGCCCAGGTTGACCGGCCAGGCCTCTGCCGCCTGGAGCATGCGCGCCAGGTTCCAGGCTCCCGGCGTACAGGTCGTGGCGTTGGTGCCGGTTGCGGGACCAGTGCCGCCACCCAGCATGGTTGTAACGCCGCTGGAGATGGCCTCGTAGATCTGCTGGGGCGCGATAAAGTGGATATGGCTATCGATGCCGCCCGCTGTGACGAGCATATTCTCGCCTGCGATAACCTCGGTTGAGGAGCCAACGACAAGCTCGGGATCGACCCCGGCCATAGTATCGGGATTTCCAGCCTTGCCGACCTTGACAATGCGCCCATCTTTGACGCCGATATCACCTTTGACGATGCCCCAGTGGTCGATGATCAGGGCATTGGTGATAACCAGGTCCAGCGCGCCATTGGCTCCCTCACGCGTGGCGCGGCTACTCTGGCCCATGCCATCGCGGATAACCTTGCCTCCACCGAAGGTGATCTCGTCTCCGTAGGTGGTAAAATCTTGCTCCACCTCGATGACCAGGTCGGTATCGGCCAGGCGCACGCGGTCGCCCACGGTCGGGCCATAGAGGTCGGCATAGGTCTGGCGTGGAATGTGCAGACTCATAGGGCGCGCTCTCCTTTCTCTGTAAGCGCTTCTGGTGCCAGGGGGCCATTGACGTGTCCTGCGTGCCCATATACAATGCGCGCCCCGGCGAAGGGCACAAGCATAACGACCTTTTCGTCGCCTGGCTCAAAGCGTACCGCTGTGCCAGCGGGAATATTCAGGCGCATGCCATAGGCCGTGGCGCGCTCAAACTGGAGGGCGGAGTTGACCTCGTAGAAGTGGAAGTGGCTACCAACCTGGACGGGGCGGTCGCCTGTATGCGTTACCTGGAGATCGACGATAGTGCGCCCGGCATTCGCCAGGATATCGCCAGCCTCGTCGTCAAGAAAATATTCACCTGGTTTCATATCGGCTCTCCTCCTGAATGGGGTCGTGAAGCGTCACCAATTTGGTGCCGTCGGGGAAGGTGGCCTCGACCTGAACCTCCGTAATCATCTCCGCGATGCCATCCATCACATCTTCGCGGCGCAGGATGGTTGTTCCAAACGTCATGATCTCGGAGACGCTGCGACCGTCGCGGGCGGCCTCCATAATCTCAGCTGTCAGAATGGCCATAGCCTCGGGATGGTTGAGCTTGAGGCCGCGCTGCTGGCGTTTGCGCGCCAGCTCGGCGGCCACAAAAATCAAGAGTTTCTCCTGTTCGCGTTGTGTTAGTTGCAAGATAAGCTCCTTTTCTACTTAATAGATTTTGCGTGGCATGGTGGCGCTCCGGCCGTAGAGGGCTGTGCGTGCCTTGTGCCAGAAGTTTGGTAGCTGCTGTTGGAGGGTGCGGCCCTGCTTGCTGAGCGCGCGGATGACCAGGCCATGCGCGGAGAGCGTGCTTACGCCCCAGAATATCTCCTGAGAGCTGATCTCCTGGGCCATTTCTGCCAGTTCGCGCTCCAGTTGTGTCCAGCGTCCAGCCTCGATGCCTACGCGGCAGATATAAAAGGTACAGAAATGGGTGTAGGGTCCCAGGCGTGTGGACGAGGTAAGGGGCCGCAGAGCTGGTTCCAGGTGGGCGCGCTCACAGGCAATCAGGCGTTCGGGTGTGTAGATATCCAGATCCAGGAAGAGTTGCTGGTAGGCGAAGCGCTCCTCGCTGCGTCCTGGCGCCACGATCTCCCAGTAGAAGAGGCCCGCGTCCTGGGCCAGCTCGATGCGTGTCACCTGTTGATAGCGAGAGCTAGCAAAAGGTATCAGGGGATCGGGCAGGTATTCGAGCAGGGCATGCTCGCCGACGCGGAGCAGAGTGTTCTGGCGAGCCAGGGAATCACCAGGATGACTGCGATAGAGCCGCGTGGCGCTCGTCGAGGTAAGTTGTGCGTAGGCGCCCGCCTCCAGGGTTGCGTGTAGCTCCAACTGATCGCCGCCCAGGACCCCACCCGAGAGATTGTGCAGGTGGACCAGCGCGCCACCCTCTGGCAGAGGAAAGGCGCGAATCACGCGTAGCGGCGGGTGCTGTTGCTCCACGCGTAGGCGCGTTATTGTGTGGGCCTCGGAGCGCACGAAGCGCAGATGAAGCGCTCCCCGAATGCTCGGTCTGAACTGAGCAGGTTCAAGTTGAGTGTGATTGATTTGATTTTCAGACTCTGTATGAAGCATAGTAAACAGGCAATCTAATGGCCCGGCGCTACTTGCGTACACGCCTACTGTCGGCAGTAGGCGTGTACGCAAGTAGCGCCGGGCTCAACGCTGAGCTTTTGAATTAATACACTTTCGCAGCAAGTGTGGTCGATAGCTTTTTTAGCTGATAAAGAGCCGGGTGGTAAGGGTTGGGTGGCGCATGCTCGCCAGATCCGGCAGGAAGGTAAAGCTAGTGACCTCATCCAGGGAGGCGTGATCGATACGCTTTCCAACCTCGATTAGAATTGGCTTGAGATGCCAGATGATGCTACTGGCCTGGCTCTGGCCCACAGGTAGCAGGCGCTGACAGGCATAGACCAGGCTGGTCAGGGTTTGTTGTAGATAGGCCAGCACCAGGGTTGATTCCTCTATCTCCAACATACCGCCGACCAGGCCAAAGGCCGTGCAATAGTGGGCCTCGCTCTGAGTTAACTTTGCCATGCGTAGCGCCAGCGCCAGGAGTTCGCCCCGGTCGCTCTCCTGAGCCAGCAACTGGACAAGCTGGAGGAAGCGCCTCCCTAGTGTGGTGCTTGCCGTACGTGACTCGCGTGCGCTCTTGAAGGCGCTTAAACGCATATTGAGCATTTGCCAGGCGGGAGCAAAGTTAGCAGGCGGAAGCTTGCTAAGGCGGCAAGCTTCGCGGCAGAAGGCGCCCTCCAGCAACCCGTTCTCTTGCATATAGTCAGAGAAGAAGGAGAAGAGCTGCTCGCTGGTGAGATCTCCGTCGTCGGCGAGCGTCTCCAGGCCATAGGAGTGTGCGGTACTGCCGATGGGAAGGGCGCTATCTGCCAATTGTAGTAGTTGTAGGAGCTGAAGATCCTGGCTATGTACCAAGCGCGACCTACTTTCTTTCTTAGTTATTAGGAGTTAAAGAGAGTGTACTGTCTAAAAAGCCTAAATACAAGGAAAGAGTACTAGCGGATAGTTACGCCGGCTTCTGCCCCAGAGTGATGAACGAGGTCAGCATGTGAAAGAAGCGCCCAGAGTGATTGGCCTCTCCAATGTACTCAATCCACTTATCGGCCTCTTCTGGTGTGACACATCCATACTCCTGGGGTGTAGCCAGCCTGGTCCACTCGATCAAAGCCCGATTCCGCCTGCCATTGCTGATTCATAAGTTGCTCCTTTGCATGAAATATATTGATCAACATGAGCATACCTTAAGAAAAATGTGTGATGCGCAAATGTCAGCAAGTAAGACTGAAAATAGCTAGAAGAGAAGGTGCATAGCTGGTATGATGGGCTGGTATGGATCTGTGTATATGTAAATAGCACTTACGCTTGCATTGGCGGGGGTGGTTGCGGTACGATGCGTTTTGAGTTTACAGGAATTACGCAAAAGGAAGGGTGATATGATACAGAATTCTTCTACGACGCCGGAGCCGGTGGGGCTGTTGAAGGCGCGGGTCTTTGCCCTGGTAGAGGCCTGCCCAGAGGGGCGCGTGACGACCTATGGCTGGATTGGTAAGGCGCTGGGTTATCCACGCGGAGCGCGCATGATTGGTTGGATCATGAATGACGCGCATGAGGGGGTGCCCGCACAGCGCGTGGTGAATAGCAAGGGCGAGCTGAGTGGAAGCTGGGCCTTTGGGCAGAAGGGGCGCATGCGCGAGCTGTTAGAGGCCGAAGGCATTGAGTTCTCGGGGGAGGATCGCGTGGACATCAAACGCTACGGCTGGGATCCCTCGTGCGACCTGGACGCGGAAGAGCTACAGCAGATTGTGAGCGCCGCCACCCCTGATAGTGGCGGCTCCAGCAAGCGCCTGCTCTTTCTCCTGCAAAACGATCCAGCCTCGCCTCTGCGCGAGGAGCTAGGTGGAGAGTAGCCCGCTACTGGCGTACGCGGCTACTGATTATGGAGGGGCCATGCTAGCATGGCCTTGCCATGGGAGCTGATCACTGCTGCCCTCGGGAAAAGCCCAAGCCAGCTTGGTCTCTACAATTTGGTAGATGCTCTAATGATTGCGTATATTAAGGGGTGAGATGATGGTTGATGATGTGAGCCTGGAAGAGTTGAGGATGTTGCGCAGGCCGTTGCGGCTGTGGCTGGCGCGGCATGGGGTGACGCGGTGGAGCGTGGAGAAACGCTATTGTGGCTGGAGTGACCCTCCGCTCGTATCAGAAGGAGAGGAACAGGCTCGCTGGCTGGCGCAGCGATTCAAGGGACAGGCTATTGCAAAAATTTATAGTAGCGATACCCGGCGTGCTGTGCAGACAGCCGAAATCATCAGCCAGGGCGTGCCTGGATCGGTGACCATAGAACAGGCGCTGGAGTGGCGAGAGATGCATTTTGGTACCTGGGAAGGTCTGACCTATGAAGAGATTATGGCCAATACTTCAGAGCAACCAGGCTTTTTCCGTGATCCGGTAGGCGAGGCGCCGCCAGGTGGAGAGAGCTTTGAGCAACTGGTCATGCGCGTACGCAAGGGTCTGCGCAAAATATTTATGGATGTGAATGTTGGGGCTGGGGGGCAGTGGGAGGAACAGGCTCACTATGTGCTCGTAAGCCATGGCGGTCCATTGCGGGTGCTGTTGTGTCTCCTGCTGGCATCTCCCGTGGGGCGCCAGTGGCAGTTTCGCCTGGACCCTGGTTCGCTGAGCGCTATTGACCTCTTTCCTGGTCAGAGAGAGGGCGAGCCATTAGCAGCCATACTGGCGCTTCTGAATGAGCAGCGGTAACTAGGTGATCAGAAAAAGAGGGGAGGTGCAGGAGGGTCTCCCTCCTGCCGGGGTGTGGGGCGTCCCCACAATTCTCTTTCCTTATTCGAGATGTTCCAGTATAGCGGGAGAAGGAGTGCAGTCAGAGTATGGAGAATGAGCCAACACCACACAGTATGCCAACCGAGCGGGACTCAGGGTCCTGGCGACCAGGAGGAACGAGCTATGGTAGCGTGAGCAGGGGGCGGCAAGCGTCGGGATCACAGCCCCCGCGCGGACCAAAGTGGCGGCCATCGCTATCCCCAACAAATACTTCATTGGGCGAGCAGTATGCCGAGTTCGTCGCGGCAGTACAGTTCCTCTCCGTATTGCCAGTACCTTCGAGGTCGGGACGAGCGCCGCAGAGCACACAGGACGCTAGCACAAGCAGTCAGACAAGGATTGGGGCCGCCTACTTTCCTATAGTCGGATTGATCTTTGGCTTGCTCTTATGGCTGGTCACCTGGGTATTGGGCTTTCGTCTGCCGCACCTGGCGTTGACTGCGCTGTGTGTCGTCGGGCTGGTGATCCTGACGGGTGGGCTACACCTGGATGGCTTGATGGACTCGTGCGATGGGTTACTGGGAGGGAGGACGCGTGAGCGCAAACTGGAGATCATGCGCGATAGTCGCGTAGGTAGCTTTGGTGTCCTGGGGGGTATCTGCGCATTGCTGCTCAAGTGGGCCTTTCTGGGGAGCATCTCGGGCGCGCACCTGGTGCCCTCGCTCATGTTGACGCTGGTCCTGGGGCGCTGGGCCATGCTGCTCGCGCTGTATGTCTTCCCCAATGCGCGCACGAGTGGCCTGGGTGTCAGCTACAGGCAGGTGGTTACACGTGGGCAGGTGTTGCAGGCAGGAGTTATCTCGTTGGTGATCGCGCTGATAGCGGGCGCCTGGCTGGCCTCGGGGCTGGGTCTACTCATTGGTCTGCTAATCTGGGTTTGCGCGGGTATCTGCGCCCTTCTGTTTGGCAACTGGATAAACGCGCAGATAGGCGGCCTGACAGGCGACAGCTATGGCGCGATTGAAGAACTCACTGAGGTTGTGTTGCTCCTTGTGCTGGCGCTACTCTAAGTGACATATGCTAATGGATCTGTTGATAAATGAGGCTAAGGGTGGATTTGACACACTTCTGAATCTGGGCTGTGCACAATCACGATTGCCTTCGAGATTGAGCAAGCCAGACTGTTCGTCCACCAGCAGTAGGGTCTTCGACAGCATGTGCCACAACATCGAAACCGAATTGATCAAGCAACATCTGGTATTCCGCTGGATCGAGGCTGGCATGGTAGAGTGATTCTCCCTGATACTCACCAATTGCCTCGCCGTGCCGTGGACCAGTATTGAACAGAAGGAAAGCTGAAGGGGCTGCGTGGGCGGCGAACACCTTGAACATTTTTCGCTGATCATCGGACTTGAGGAAGAAAAAGCTGTCCCAACCGAGAATGCCGTCAAATCGCCGGTGAAGCGCGATCGCTCGCATATCCGACACAATCCACTCCTCCTCCGGCATGCGCTTGCGACAGAGGGCGATGAGCGTCGAAGAGGTATCGACACCAGTGACACGAAGTCCATGCTGTACGAGATTGTGAGCGACAGGCATTCCTGACCCACATCCAAGGTCGAGAACGGTTGCGCCTTCAGTCAGGCATTTGACGAACCGATCATGCCAACCCTTGTCATTCCATTTTCTGCTATTGCGATCAGCATCCCATTCAAGAGCGTATCGCTCATATATCTCAGGGATCTGTTCGGCGAGATGCTTTGTCATAGTCTGTAGTATAAGCGTTCGCTCATCTCCTCGCAAGTTCTCGTGGTAGATTGGCTGAAGGTTCGACCAAAAGTGCTGAGTCAAGAACTTCTGGTCAAACCTTCACCTGATTTTCGGCGGTTTAGCCTGATTCGTCCAGGCTTAAGAGAACTTACTGGCAAAGGCTTTAATGGTGCTGACGGCGTTGCCGATCAGTGGTTGGCCGTGGCCGAGGCAGATAGTTGCAACATTTAGTTCAGCAACTTTATGGATTGAGCGTTTGGCCTCGGCTATATCGGGAGTTGCTGCAACCATGGGTAGGAGGAAACGACCCAGGGGGGAGCGCATCATAACATCCCCTCCAAAGAGAATACCGCGCTCCGCGTGCCAGAAGCCACACTGGCCCGGACTATGTCCCGCTAGATCCACAACCTCCAGGCCGGGAAGTACCTCATCGAGTCGATCACCCTCCCTAAGTTCATAATCGACCGGAACAGCTACAGTATGGCGTAGTTTGGGTATCACCCAGGCATCATAGACGATGCGGTCAAAGGCGCCTAGCTCCGCCTTTGAGGGATGCAGGGGTCTCTTCTCGCCACGAATGACTGCGCTCTCATAGCGATGGTGGGCGTAGACTTGGGCGCCAGTTGCCTCCTTGAGTGCGGCCAGGCTGCCATAGTGATCCCAGTGGGCGTGCGTGATAAGTACGCGCTTGACCTGGTTGAGCTGATATCCTGCGTTCTTGAGCTCCTTCTCCATCTGAGGAAGAGAGCCGGGAACCCCCGTATCGACAAGCGTCAGGCCATCGGTGGCCTCGATGACATAGCTGTGGGCGAGGCGCAGACCCTCGATACTAGAAATACCATGTTGAATGTGTTGCATAGCTATTCTCCTTTATTTAGTACTAGTCAGTACTAATATGTGTGCAAAAAAAAAGAGCACGCTTCTTTCTATTTGACAGACCGTCATTTAAAAAAGAGGGCCACTCTGGTTTCAGTGATCAGGAGGATTGGAACAGGTGAAGCAGGGCATCGCGTTCTTGCCGGAGCGCTGTGGCGCTCTTCTCGATGCTAGCCACCATCAGGCTCCCTTCAAGCCATGAAATGAACAGAGAAGCAAGGGCTGATGTTGGCAGGTCAGAACGAATTTCCCCCAGGCGCTTTCCCTCGTTCAGGAGCCTTTCAAGCCCCTGGTTTTGCTGGCTGAAGAACTGGCGCAGACGTTCGCGCAGACGTTCGTTGGTCTTGCCAGCCTCCACCATGAGCGACATAAGGGGACAACCGCCGATGCATTCACGCTCTACAAGTTCAGCGATCAACCCATCGGTATACGCTCGTAGCTTCTGTAAAAGTGTGTCGTCCTTGTTTTCAAGCACGCACTGGCGGAAGAGCAGTTGCAGCGAAGCGATATGCTTCTCTAGCACAGCCAGGGCCAGCTCGTCCTTGCTCTGAAAATGATAGTAGATATTCGATTTGGCAACGCCGCTCTGTTTGACCACGTCATCCATACTTGTGGTAGTAAAGCCATGAGCAAGAAATAGCTCGGCCCCTACCTTGATGACCTGATCGCGATTCGATGTGCTTCTCATGATTAGTACTATACAGTACTAATCATGAGAACGTCAAGGACCAGTAAATTGGAATGATGTATATTTATGCTACGTTTAGAGGATCTTACGCACTAGCGGGAGCTTGCGGAGCAAGTAGGCGCACACGAAACAGAGCGGAATAGAAATGAGCATAGCGAGTGCAAACTTGAGCAGTGGGTAGAGGTGCAGACTACCTAACGCATATTCCGCCACACAAACCAGGATAAGGGCGTGAATGATATAGACGGCGTAGGTTTGCCTACTAAGAAACTTTCCCAGGCTGCCCTGCCGGTTCATACGCTGACGAAAGAAGATGAGCAAGCCCATGCTCATGCCAACCCCCATGAGTGCTTCCCAGAGCGCGTAGACAAATGCCTGCCAGTGCAGACCGCCAACGAAGGCTCCCCAGCTACTCAGTAGCGCTGGGATAAAGAGGATAAGCGTAGAGCCGAGCGCGACGCCCAGGCCAACCTTTCCCATTGAGGCTGGTATACGCTGAAACCAGCCGTGACGAGCTGCCAGGAGACCGACGAGGAACAGTCCGATATACTGAGGGAAGTTAGAGGGGATGAGATTTAGCAAGGGAATGGTCCAGCCGAAAGGGAGCCAGATGCGCATCAGGAAGGTGATAAGCGCCAGGGAGAGTGTGAATATCAGGGTAGCGCGATAGGTGAGTGGCTTGCTGGTCGCCAAGGTGAATGTGGAAGCTGCGCGTTTGCGAGTCAACCAGCGCCAGAGCACGTACAGGCAGTCAAAGGCTAACAGCGCTTCGACGAACCAGAGCGGTCCAGTGCCAATGGTAGAAACGCCATACTTAAGCAGGAATGATCCATAGGGTATGGGGGTGCCAGCGCCAAGGTAGATGATCAAGGGATTAAGGATGAATGTAAAGATCAGGAGCGGCAGCCCCAGGCGTAGAAACCTATCCCTGAGAAAGGCTTTCGGTCCCTTGTGATTATATGAGCCGGGGGTAAAGTAGCCTGAGATCAGGAAGAAACAGCCCATGAAGAAAGACTGGTTAAAGAGAACCAACAGCCCCAGGAGCAAGTTTGTGAGCAGATCATGTGTTGTTTCCCTGTAATACCAGGGGCCAGCGATATAGGTGAGAGCAAGGTGATGGATGATGACCAGCATCGTTAGTAAAACGCGTGTATGGTCGACAAAGAAGAGGCGAGGCCGGGCCGTGGCTGCTAATGCGAGCGGCGCTTCAAGCCTATAGGGTGTTTCTTGGCCAATCTGGTTTGACATGGCGAATCCTTTCGAGTGGTGACACTTTAGGCCTATTTTGCCAAAGTGCCAGCCGGTTGTATGCTTTACCTGATGTATGACTTATCTACTCAATTTTATCAATGGCGACGACGGCAATGAGAAAGATGGCAATGGCGGCAATGCCAAAGCCGATCCAGCCCTGTGCCCCTCCCATAAAAACCATAAAGAGGAGGGCAAATGGAATGAGCATGAGCATGGAGGTGATTGCCAGTATAAAGCGGTAGATGTTCTGCATGTCGCGCCTGGGAGCGCGAAGCTTCTCATTGGCTACGCTGTCTGGCTTTTGGAAAGAAGACATCTCGTACTCCTGATGTTCGCTTGCCGATTGCATTTCATATACTCCGTAGGAGAAATGATTGGTGTGGCTGAGAGTTGACATAATGCTTTTCCTTTCTGCTATCTAAGCGATAGTTGCTTTACGCAGCAATACATAGGAGATTGAGAGGCAGGCAACGAGCGGTAAAAGGAACCATGAAGCTAGATCATCTGCGCTCTGATGGGTTAACCAGGCGAAGATGTTCCCCCACCAGTTGAACTGTGTACAGGCGAATGAGCCAATTGTGCCAAGTAGTAGTACCGCACCACTCGTAGCCAGCAGACCAGTGCGGCCAGCGCGCTGATAGAGGCTACCGATAATAAAGCCCAGAGTATAAAGGGTAGCCAGGGCAATAAAGTACACCCAGAATTGAGCCAGGAATGAGCCATCGCTAACATAGGGCAGGTGGAAGAAGTGCAGCCTCACACCCCAACCCCCTGTTAGGTCTGCTTCAATGAAAGAGAGTAGAAGCAGCACAATGGCTTCGGTTGCGCAGACTGTTATTGCGACTAGCGTTGTTCCCAGAATATAATCTGTGCGGCGCATAGTAAAACCAAGAGCGAAGGAAAAGGTGCGATACACAACGAGTAGGCCAATGATGAGCATATAGATGTAAATGGAGGCAAGGCCGCCAGTATAAATGCCTGTATCCGTGTGCGTGAACAAACTTATGATCAGGTTGATGGCGAAAGATGGTAACAAAACCCAGCACCAGGGCGCAAGAAGCCACCAGAACCAATCTTTGGAGTGCATATGAAGGATAGCTTGCATGCGATTCATAGGACTTCCACAGCCTTTCTTTCGGTTCGCGCGCTCGTGAGATGGATAATCAATTGTTGCAGGGAGATGGGCGCGATTTCTAGCCCCAACGCCTCGGCCTGGCGCCGTGTATCAGCATCCAGGTACCCAAGGAGCGTGGCCTCGGCGAGCGAGCCAAAGGCCTTGCGCTCAAGTAGCTCCTTACCTGCTGTAAAGGTATCGACCTTTGAGGCCGTTCCAACGATAGTGAAGGCGCGTTCGCGGAGCGCATCTGCCTCCTCATCGATGATTAATCGACCCTGGTCGATGACAAGAATATGCTCTAAAAGCCGGCTTACCTCATCGATGAGATGAGTAGAGAGGACAATAGTGCGCGGATGGTCGGCGTAGTCCTCGATCAATTGATCATAAAACAGGCTGCGTGCTACGGCGTCAAGTCCCAGGTATGGTTCATCGAAGATGGTAAGTGGCGCGCGGCTGGCGAGACCGATAACAATACCCAGAGCGGAATGCATGCCCCTGGAGAGAGCCTTGATACGACGCTTTATAGGTAGGCGGAAAGCTTCTACCAGGGCGCTGGCGTACTCGCGATCCCAGTTGGGAAAGAACGAGAGGGAGAGGTCCAGCATATCGCAGACACGGAGGCCCTCGGGATACTTCTGGCTCTCCTTAACGAAACATATCTTGCCGAGCACGCGATTATTCTCATAGGGTTGTTCTCCAAAGACCAGTAATTCTCCACTTGTAGCAAAGATCTGGGCCGTGATCATCTGCATAATCGTCGTTTTTCCGGCCCCATTGCGGCCAAGTAGCCCATAGATCTTGTTCTCTTCAATGGCGAAACTAACCTGATCGACTGCCGTGACCTTACCATAGGTCTTGGTTAGCCGCTGGGCTTCGACAACCTTGCTCATTGGCTACGTTCCCCTCTCTGTATCATATCAATCAGCTGTTGTGTAGTGACACCCAGTTTGTGGGCTTCACGCATCATAGTCACAATATATTGCTCATAAAAAAGCTCTCTACGTTTACGCATTAATTGCTCGCGAGCGCCGCTTGACACGAACATACCGACACCGCGTTTCTTATACAAGATGCCTTGATCTACCAGAAGATTGACGCCCTTCGCGGCTGTGGCCGGATTGATCTGGTAGAAGGACGCAAATTGGTTCGTAGAAGGCACCTGCGACTCTTCGGGTAGCTCGCCGCCGAGGATATCGTTTTCGATCCGCTCAGCGATTTGCACAAAGATTGGCCGGTTGTCATCAATTATCTGTGCCATAACTTACCTACTTAACTGGTTAGTTACTCGTGTAACTAACTATATAAGATAGACAGGAAAAAGTCAAGAGGTTGAGATGAATCGAGGAAAATTGACAACAAAAAGGCAGTGTTGAGACCCCTCAACACTGCCTTTTTGTTATAACTCTTGTTATGCGCGCAGCCAATCGATGTGAATGACGCTGTCGTGCTTCAGGCTCTCGGCCTTAATGATATAACGCTCGCCTGGCAGGAGATCGAGCATATTGTCGCTCCATTTGACCCCGTCCTCGGCTGTGAGCCAGACGCCCTTGGCGGGGCGCTGCGTTTGCAGCGAGAGTGTGTCCTGGCTCAGGCGCTCTACGCGGATGCCTGGCTCAGGCAGGGTAAGGTATTTGAAGGGTTCAGGCCAGAGGGTGGCTCGTGCGAGAACCTGGTCTCCCTGAAGCAGACGCGCGCCCAGGATGTGGCCTGTAGTGGCCACAAAGGAGGCCGTTTGCAGCTCGGTCGCCTGATTGGGCTCAAGTGTGTAGGCACGTTGCTGCTCGTCGACCAGCTCGCCTTCGAGGGTCCACCATTGGAGAGCCAGGTGGACATCGAGGGGCTGTTGCGTGGCGTTGACGGCCCAGACGGCGGCGTGCTGCTTATCCTGTGTGGCGAGACCGACGACGATAGGAGCCAGCTCGCGGCGCACACTGTAGTAGGCAGGCTTCGGGCGCAGGTAGTAATCGACCATGGCCCAGCTTGTGACGGGCCAGCAGTCATTGATTTGCCAGACCAGGGCGCCTCCGATATACTCTTTGCCTAGTCCTTGCCACTGGCGGCGCCAACCTCGGATACCTGAGCAGAGCGCTTCCGATTGGACAAGTTGGGTGGCGTAGATGTAGCTATCAAGATCGGCCGGATTACGCACCGTATCGGAGAGGTAAACGGCCAGGCGGCGTGATCCGTCAGAAGCCTTATTATGGTGCTCCAGGGTGCGACTGAGTGGATAGCGCTCCTCTGCTGAGGTAAAGGCTTCAATCGTTGAGCGAACTGGTGTGGCCTGCATACCGAATTCGCTGATGAAACGGCCTCCAAGTCTGGGGTAGTCCTGGTACTTCCTCATAAAACCATGCCAGACATCCCAGACGTGTTGATCACCTACTTCGGGATTATTGCCGTTGGTGCCACCATAGGGACTGCCGCGCCAGTAGGAGCGTGAGGGATCGAGGCGGGCACACACCTCGGGGAGTACGCGCTCGTAGAGTTCACGGGCGGAGAATTGTAGGGTAGTAAAATCGCCTTCAAATGTGGCATCATAGTGTCCCGTAGATGAAGCGACCATATAATCTTCGTTATTGCCGCACCAGAGCGCGATACTGGGGTGATGATGCAAGCGACGAACAGCAGCCTCGGCCTCCTCCTTAACACTTGCCTGAAACCAGTCTAGCGCGGGATACATGCCACAGGCAAACATGAAATCCTGCCAGACCAGGATACCAAGTTCATCGCAGGCGTCATAGAAGACATCCTCTTCATAGATACCGCCTCCCCAGACACGCAGCATGGCCATATTGGCATCCGCCGCCAGTTGCACCCAGGCACGATAGCGCTCGGGCGAGATGCGTGGCGTCAGTGAATCAGCGGGTATCCAGTTTGCGCCCCCACAGAAGATAGGCGTATTGTTGATGGTAAAGTAAAACGAGCTCCCTGGTTGATCGGAGAAGGCATGCTGGCTTAGCTCCAGGCGGCGTAGTCCCGTGCGTATCTCGCGTTGGTCCAGGGTGCTGCCTTGCTCATCGTGAAGCGTTACCACCAGGCGGTAGAGAGGCTGCGCGCCATATCCACGTGGCCACCAGAGCTGCGGCTGGACAAGCTGTAGCCTGGCTTGTAGACGATACTGCCCATGGTCAGGCAGAAGCTCCAGGGCCGTGCCAGGAAGTTCCTGCTCGCCAACGAGCGTATTCTGTGAATCATAGATACTGACACTGCACGAGACATTAGCAGGATCCGTGCCACCAAGCTCAATATCTGTGGTGACAGAGAGCAGAGCGCTTTCTAGATCGGGGCTGACCTCAGGCTGAGACAACACATCGACGATGCGGCTCTTATAGGCGAGCAGCGAGATAGCGCGCCAGGGGCCGGCGGTCATGAGAACTGGACCCCAGTCCCAGCCATAGTGATATTGCGCTTTTCTGACATATAAGCGGCTACTATCGCCGTTCCAAGATGTGTGCTTGCCATGTTGGGCTTCTAGGGCTTGACCCAATCTGAGCGCGGACTCAAAATTGATCAAGAGCTCATTCTGACCGGGGCGGAGCAGGTTAGTGACCTCGACGTGTAGAGGCACAAACATATTGGTGCTGCGCGCGACCTCCACGCCATTGAGCCAGACTGTTGCGTAAGTATCCAGACCCTCGAACTGTAACACAACATGTTCAGCGGCCTGGACATCATCTGTAAGCGTAAAGGAGCAGCGATAGAGCCAGTCACGCTCGCCGATCCACTGAATATCATTTTCAAGGGTGCCCTGGAAGGGATCGGGAATGCGACCAGCGTCGAGCAAGGCCTGGTGAACCGTCCCGGGAACTGGCGCGGGCAGCCAGCCCTCTTCGCTTATACCATCGCTCTCAACAGAGAGGGACATATTCCGTTCTTTTACCAACCAGTTCGTTGCCAAAGGTAGACTCAGTTTTTTTCAAGATAAACCATCTCTTCTTAGCTCATCATAGAGCAGGCTATGGACGAGAACGTCAATGTTGATAATAGTATCATATTGACCTTGGTCAATGTCCAGATGGTTGATAGATTCTCAGCCTGTGTTTGAACTAGACAAAGAAGAGGTGGTAGAGCAGGCCGAGGCCTACGAGCACAATAAAGAAGAGTACGACGGCGTACTCAGTCAGGCTACCGGAGCGAAAGCGGATGAAGGCGAAGTGCTGGCTACGCTTGGAGAGAGGATAGAGCCAGGGGATGCCAGCGAAGGTCATGGTATCTTCAAAGCTGTGTAGGAGGCAACCAAGGGCGGTCGCGAGGTAGAAGAGGAAGGCGGCATGCATCATCTCGGCAGAGAGGGAGAAAACAGTGGCATTGAAGAGACCGAGTCCCAGCGCGAGCAGGATACCCCAGAAGATGGTCGCGGCAACAATACCAGGTAGGCTGTGGGTAAGTGTGCGATGTTTGCAGAAACTGGTAACAATGCGGCTGGCCCAGGGGAAGAGATGGCTGATAAGACTCTTAGGATGATCGATATCGGGCGCGACTGAGCCAAGCACGATCCCGCCATAGAAGGCGCTTTTATAGAGGAGATCGGTGAAGGTGAGCGTTTGTGAGGCCAGGGGGAGAAGCTGCTCTGTGAGCGCCAGGTTGACCGGGCTGCCAGCCATTGAGAGGTGCGTAACGTCGAAGATGAGCGTGTTGACGACAGCGGCTGCGGCAAGGCTAAAGGCGATATGGTTATGCCCTTTCATGCCTGGGAAATCCTCTCTAGCGCTTGAGGTGTGGTGTACCTACGCAATCGGGATGGTTGCTTTGATAGTAGATCTATTCTTTTTGAGATGTTGGAATATGGAAATGGTGATATGCTTCAGTATATCATGAAAGGAAGCATAGGGATTTAGGAGGGAAGAAATTTGATGAGTAGGGGTGAGAAGCGTCCGCGGTTGGTGCTGGTGCTGGGTGGGGCGCGTAGTGGGAAGAGCACCTTCGCCGAGCGTATGGCCGAGGCGAGCGGGCGAGAAGTGGCGTTTATCGCCACGGCCATGGCGAGCGATGAGGAGATGCGCGAGCGCATCGCCCGGCATCGCGCCGACCGCCCGAAGCAGTGGGTGACGATTGAGGAGCCGCTGGACCTGGCGAGGGCGGTGCGCGAGGGGGCGCAGGTGGCCGATGTGCTTGTGTTAGATTGTATGACACTCTGGCTCTCCAACTGGCTCTTTCATGAGAGCGGGGTAGCCTGCGAGGGTGAGATTGCACAACCTGGTGCACTCTTTGACCAGGAGTTGTTGGACGAGGTAGAGCGGCTATTGGAGGCGGTGCGAGAGCTTCCTTCGGGCAAAACATTGCTGGTGGTCTCGAATGAGGTGGGCCTGGGGTTGGTGCCAGATACCCCTCTGGGGCGCGTGTATCGCGATGGGTTAGGGAGGGTCAATCAGCGCCTGGCGGAGGCCGCGGAGCGCGTGTACTTGCTCGTGGCTGGTCTGCCTGTGGAACTGAAGCATTTGCGCGCCATGCCCCCGTGGTGGTAGAATAGAGCCTGTTGTTGATACACATCAAACACATTGGGTGGCCCGCAGAGCTATAGCGGGCAGAATAGGGAAGCCGGTGCGAGTCCGGCGCAGTCGCGCTACTGTAACTGGCGAGCGACTCACCAGCCCCGAGAAGGGGTGCATAAACATACCACTGCGTTCTGTTGCGCGCGGGAAGGTCGGTGAGAAGCGTTTGCAGCCAGAAGCCAGGAGACCTGCCCAATAGTGCCGATCTCATCCTTCGCGTCAAAGGAGCGAGTGCATGGAACAGCGTTGAGGCTTTGAAGGGTTGCGAGGCGACTCCTGCCGCACGCTGGAAACCTTTTCCCCATGTCTTCTGCAATACCTCCAAAGGGCGCGAGGTGACGACGGGCGGTGTCGTTGTCTATCTTGATATATTTGGAGGAGTACGACTCATGTCTACCCGTGTCATCTCCTATCGTCTGTTGCCCCTGATGTTAGTGGCGCTCTGCGCGCTGCTGGTGGCCTGTGGTGGCTCTACACAGACAGGTTCATCCGCCACACCCGCGGCGACGCAGGCCCCAGCGAACGATTACTACGGCAAACCCATTAATATGCCTAAAGCGGCCCCCCAGCGCATTATATCGCTTACGGCCAGCACCAGCGAGATCCTGGGCGCACTGGGCCTGCAAAGCAGGGTTATTGGAGTGGATGCCTTTACCAACTATCCTACTGACCTGGCGAAGCTCCCCAAGGTCTCCAGCACCCAGGGCTACAACGTCGAGCAGATTATCGCGCTCAAGCCTGACCTGGTGCTCTCCTCTGGTGGGCTGACCAAGCAATATGATAGCAAACTTAAGGACTCTGGCGTCAACATCGTTGACCTCTCCCTGACGAATTTCAGCCAGACCTTTGACCAGATTCAGCTGGTGGGGCGCTTGACCTATAGTGAAGCCAAGGCTAATGACCTGGTCGCGCAATTGAAGAAGGAGCGCGATGATATCGAGCAGAAGGTTGCGGGCGCCCCCGCGCCAAGGGTCTTGCTCGAGGTTGATGATAGCACGCCTGGTAAGCCCTATGTCTTTGGTGGCGGCTCGTTTGGTGACGAACTATTGCAAGATGCCAGCGCCACCAACATCTTTCATAGCAATACCGCCAACGAAGGATACCCCCAGGTCACCGACGAGGCGGTTTTGAGCGCCAACCCCCAGATCGTGATTCTTACGGAAGACCCCGCCTATGGTGGCACCCCTGATAGCGTCTATAAGCGCGCCAACTGGAGCACCATCCAGGCCGTTAAGGACCGCAAAGTCTACCGTGTCAACGCTGACATCATGCAGCGTCCTGGCCCGCGCCTCGTGCAGGGTTTACAATGCGTTGCCCAGATCGTTCACCCCGACAAATTCCCCGGCGCGCTCCCCGATTACTGTACTGGTACAGTCTAAATAAAGAGCCAGTGATGGGAGAGTGACTGGGGGGCCGTTGGTCCCTCCAGTCACTCTCCCATCACCCTAATACGCGCCGCAGGCGCGAGGAGTGGTGGTCATGACAGAAGAAGAACTGGAACACAACGAGGAAATAGAGGAGGGGTACGATCCAGAGGAGGATGTAGAACTAAGCGAAGAGGAGCGGCTGAAGCGCCAGCGCGCCAGCCATGCGGCCCGGCGCGAACGCGCAAAGAGCGCGAAGAAGAAGGGATTGGTCATTCTCAACACCGGGAAGGGCAAAGGGAAGACCACAGCGGCGCTGGGCCTGCTCTTCCGCGCCTGGGGCCAGGGCCTACGTGTCTGCATGCTGCAATTTATCAAGGCGCGCACAGCCAACTGGGGCGAGGAGAAAGCGGCGCGCAAGGCAGGCATCGAGATTCACCCTTTGGGCGATGGTTTTACCTGGCTCTCCAAGGACATCGAGAAGGATAAAGAGCTGGCGCGCCAGGGCTGGGAAATCTGCAAACTGAAGATCCTCTCGGGCGACTATGACCTGATAGTGCTGGACGAGATGACCTATGTCCTTAAATACGGCTGGCTGGCCTGGGAAGAGGTGCACCAGGTGCTGGAGCAGCGCCCAGAGGGGATGCACATCATTATCACAGGCCGCTACGCCATCCCTGAACTGATCGAGTATGCCGATACAGTCTCGGAGATCACGGATATAAAGCATCACTACGACGCCGGAGTTAAGGCCCAGAAGGGCATCGAGTTTTAGCCCATGCCAGAGACAAAAGGGCAACGAAGTGTGCATGAAGCGCTGGTGCTCTTGCTGGCGGCTGCCTTTGACCTCATAGGCGAGCCAGCCGCCAGCGTGCATCCCGTCGTCTGGTATGGTAGGCTCATTCGAGCGCTTGAGAGCCGTGCCCCTCGCGGCCAAGGGGCACAGCTAAGGTATGGCGTCATCATGTTGCTGGTAGCTTTTCCACTGGTTCTTGTGCCGGTGAAGTTGTTTCAAGGTCTAATAGGAAGCATAGAGAAGAAGGCCAAAGACTATGGAGGAGCGCGAGTAGGCTTGCTCGCTTCGGCAGTATTCATAGGAATGGCTCTGAAGCCTTTTTTTGCCTTGCGGATGCTGGTAGAGGCGGGGGCGCAGGTACGCATGTCACTCGAGCAGGGGGACTTGGAGGAGGCTCGTGAGGCGTTAAGAAGCCTGGTAAGCCGGGATCGCTCACACTTAAGTCCCGAGCTGGTCGCGGCGGCGGCGATTGAATCGCTGGCAGAGAATGTGAGCGATTCGGTTGTCGCGCCCCTCTGGTACTATGCCCTTTTTGGCTTGCCGGGTGCGGCGCTCTACCGACTGGTCAACACCTTTGACTCGCTGATAGGCTATCATGGTAAGTACGAGTATCTGGGGAAGGCTGCCGCGCGACTGGATGATCTACTCAACCTGCTTCCGGCCCGCCTCAGTGCGTTGCTCATCATCGCCTGTGCGCCTCTCTATGGAGGATCGCGAAAAGAGGCATGGCGCGTGTGGCGCCGTGACGCGGGCAAGACGGAGAGCCCAAACGCCGGGCATCCCATGTCGGCGGCAGCGGGAGCGCTGGGCGTGCGTCTAGAGAAGGTCGAGCATTACATCCTTGGGGAGGAGAGGCGGAACATAACGCCCGCCGTTATCGCCCAGGCAGAGCGTATGACCTGGTGGGTTGGAACCTGTGCCTTCCTGCTCGCGCTGGTCGTGCGTATATGGAGGCAAGCAGGAAGAGGCTAGATGCAGCAATATCCACCACATACAAAGGAGCAATTAGACGGGCGCGAACTGCCGGTGCATGGCGCTTTGGATTACAGAGAATTGGAGCGCCTGGACTTGCGCCCAGAGGAGATACACGATTTCAGCGTCAATGCCAACCCCTATGGCCCCTCACCGCTGGCTCACCAGGCTTTGGCTGGCCTGGCGCTTGAGCGCTATCCAGATCGTGCCTGTCTCGCCTTGAAACGTGCGCTATTGCGTTATGAGATTGATGCTCAACAGGTAGGGATAGAGTGGTTAGTATGTGGTAATGGTGCAAGCGAACTTATCTGGAGTATCGCGCGTACCTTTCTCTATCCAGGAGCTGTGGTCGCGCAATTGATGCCGACATTTGGCGAGTATCAGGCGGCGTCACAGGCTGTGGGGGCCAGTGTGAGCGATTGTATACTACGGGAAGAGGACGACTTTCAGGTAGATATACCCGAAGTTATACAGTGGTTGAGGAGGCTGCGCCCGGCATTATTCTGGCTTTGTAATCCCAATAATCCAACCGGGGAGTGGCTACCTCTGATGAAGTTGCGTGAGCTGGCTCGAGTGTGTGCGGAGCTAGGAACGCTGCTGGTCATTGATGAGTCGTATCGCCATTTTCTCTTTCCCGCCGAAGAGGAGACGGCACTGGAGCTGGTGCAGGAGGAGGAACGGGTGATTGTGTTGCGCTCCCTGACTAAGGATTTCGCCCTGGCGGCGCTGAGGATCGGCTATGCCGTGGCGCCTACTGAACTGGCAGCAAAGCTTGCAACTAACCTGCCCGCCTGGAATGTCAATGGAGCCGCGCAGGTAGTGGCTACAGCAGTCCTCGCGGACAGGGAGCACCTGGCATATAGTCTGCAAGGATTAGCGTGGGAGCGAGAGGTCTTCTTTGGATCCTTGCAAGGCCTGGGCTTCCGAGTGGTGCCGACGCGCACGCACTATGCGCTGATACATGTGGGGAATGCAAGGCAGTTGCGAGAGGCTTTATTGCAGGGAGGTCTCCTGGTGCGCGACTGTACCTCGTTTGGCCTACCACAGTATATACGGGTCGCTACACGGCAGGCACATGAATGGTCCAGGTTGGTAGGAGCGTTAGGGGTATTACAAAGTGAGGAGAAGGAGCTATGGGAGAATTAGCACGTACCATCATGGTACAGGGAACAGCCTCGACTGTTGGCAAGAGTACGCTGGTCACAGGTCTGTGTCGCCTCTTCGCCCGCCAGGGCTGGCGTGTGGCACCATTTAAGGCTCAGAATATGGCCCTTAACTCCTTTGTCACCCCAGCGGGAGGCGAGATTGGGCGCGCCCAGGCAGTCCAGGCCGAGGCGGCAGGCATTGAGCCAACAGTCGAGATGAATCCTATTCTACTCAAGCCCGAGGGAGACTCGCGCAGCCAGGTTATTATGCTGGGGCGGCCTCTAAGCACGATGGAGGCGCGTGAGTATTATCGCCAGCGTACAGGCTTTGAAGCAGTGGTAAAGCAAGCCCTGGAGAGCCTGCGTCGTGCCTATGACCTGGTAATAATTGAGGGTGCGGGCAGCCCGGTCGAGATCAACCTGGCGCGCTATGACCTGGTCAATATGCGCGTCGCACACTGGGCAGATGCCTCGGTGCTGCTGGTGGGGGATATCGACCGGGGCGGCATCTTCGCCTCGCTGCTTGGAACCTTAATGTTGCTTCAACCCGATGCGCGTGAGCGCGTCAAGGGCCTGATTGTGAATAAGTTTCGTGGCGACCTGGAGTTATGGCGGGAGGGTGAGCGGATGCTGGAGGCGCGAGCGGGGATACCCGTGCTGGGAACGGTGCCTTTTGTGAGGGATCTGGGAATTGCCGAGGAAGACAGTGTCGCGCTGGAAGAGGGAACAGCGCTCCTGGCGCAGAAACAGCAGGGAGAAGCCACTCGACAACTACAGCTTGTGATACCACGCCTGCCGTATATGAGCAACTACGACGAGTTTGATGCCTTAGCGGCGGAGCCAGGGGTGCGCCTGCACCTGGTAAGCTCCCCCGAGGAGCTTCCTGAACGGCCTGACTTGATCATCCTTCCCGGCACAAAGAATACCTTTGCTGACCTGGCCTGGCTCTGGCGCACAGGGCTGGGTATGCAAATTCGTCGCCTGGTGCGGGAGGGTGTAGCGATCCTGGGCATTTGTGGTGGCTACCAGATGCTTGGTGAGCATCTATGTGATCCAACAGGTGCTGAGGGCAACGTGGGAGCGGTTGAGGCTGGCCTGAGTCTTCTACCGGTGGAGACGATTTTCGCCTCTCTAGAGGAGAAGGTAACCTCTCAGAGTGTGGCCAACTTGACGAGGGCTGCTTGTCGGGGCCTGTTTGCCTTTGTGCCTGAGCAGCCGTTGCGAGCCTATCAAATTCATCTCGGTCGCACGGCGGATGCGAATTCGACCTCCCTTGTGCCGCTGCTAGAGGTAAACGGCGTGGCGGATGGTTTTCTTAGCGAAGAGGGTTGGGTCGCGGGCTGCTATCTGCATGGCTTGTTTGAGAATGATGCCTTTCGCCATGCGATCCTAAGAGCATTGGGAGAGCGGCGCGCAGCCCCGGTGCCAGAGATGCGGCCCTTTGAGCGTATGCAGGCCTACGACAGGCTGGCAGACGTCCTGGAAAAACACCTCGACCTTTCCTCATTTATTTAATTTCTCATTATGTGTCAGGTGTTGAGAGTCAATCCTATTGTGGGCATCTGCCCGCAATAGGATTGACTCTCAACACTATTTCTTCTCTGCGAGTTTGCGTAGGGTGAGGCCGCAGCCCATGTCCCAGAAGTTGCGTACCAGGCAGTGAAGCTTGGGATACCAGTAAGCGCGCGACGCGCCCGCCGTCTGGTCCCAGATGGGATCAAAGAGCATAAAGACAACCATCATCTGGTAATCGCGCCAGAGCATGGCCCAGTTGTAATTCTCAACGCCAAACTTGCGCAGGCGTTGGAGATAGCGAATCAGGAAAAGTTCCTCGGGGCGATGGACCTTGCGCTGCTCAGGCGACCAGAAGGTGGGCATCAGGTAGGCCAGGTCATAGGTCGGGAAATTGGCGCTAACGGCCTCCAGATCGAGAATATAGGTCTGCCCCTTGGGTTCCTCGGCCTCGCCCGCGACCTCGCGTGGGCAGAGCAGGTTGCTCAGGTAGCAATCGCCCTGCGAAAGGGTAAGCTGGTGACGATTGGTGATCCGCTCCTCCAGATATTCCTCCCAGAGAGCTGGCATACGTCCAAGCACATATTCATAGGTCGCACGGATCTGAGGCGAGACCTCGCTGGCTGCGCTCTGCTTAAAGGAATCCCATTCGCGGGTGCGGCGCTCGATATGCTGCTGGTAGGTTTCTTTATCGCGCCACCAGGGGCGAATGGCTGTCGCCTCGTATTTACCCAGATCGGGATGCTCCCACCAGTAGGCGTGGAAGCCCGCGAGAGCATCCGCGATGCCATCGAGTTGATCGGCGCGCGGAACTCCCTGCCCCTCAAGAAGCTGCTGGCGCGTCACGGGCGCTACATGTGTGGGCGAGAGATCCTCGAAGAGGAGATAGGAGTTCCCGCTCTGCGCATCATAGTTCAGGGCGAAGCAGGGGGCGAGCATCGGCAGGTTTGCGCCTAGCTGAGCGACCAGGCGATAGAATTGGACCTCGTTCTCTCCATCGTGATTCTTCTGGAGCTTGAGCACGAGATCTTGTGGCGGTGTAGCAGTTGCATCTTCGCTATAGACCAGGCGTAGATGGGCAGTGCTTGAGTTAAAGGCGTCAGAGATCAGCTGATCCACAGAGGCAACGCTGCCCTGAGAAAGATAGCCAGCCTCGCGCAGGATGGTACTTAACCAGGCAGGTGTCGCATCAGCGAGACGAGAAATAACTTCGCTCATAAAATGTGTGTATCTTCCTCCCTTATAGTGTCCCCTCATGGTAACGCTTTTTAGCTCCCCCCACAAGTCCTAGTGCCAGCTCATAGCAGTTGACGAGTATCTTGTTCAATGTATACACTTCATTTACTATAAGTATTCATAGTGTGTCAAAGTATTTTCTTGATTGTCTTCATTATGTTCTTATTCCGGAACCCAACGTCACTCTCGTGACTAGCGCTCCGCGCTCAGGATTTCGGATCAGTAGTGTTGTAGTCCGGGGCGTAATTTTTTCAGGGAGCTATCTTCGTATGTCTACGTCTTCGCTATCTATTGATGAGTTAGTGGGTCAAACGCTGGGGACATACCAGGTTGAGCAGTTGTTGGGGCGAGGGAACCTGAACGCAGTCTACCAGGCTCGTCAGGAGGGATCAGCGCGCCCGGTTATGCTCACGACCTACTTTTTACCCTCTACTCTGTCTCCTCAGGCGCGGGTGCGTTTCATCGCTCGCTTTACCACAATTGCTTCGAGCCTGTTGCAATTGCGCCATCCCTGCGTTCAGCCGCTTGAAGATTTTGGCGAGCACCTGGGATTGCCCTACATGGTTTCGCCGCTGGTCTCTGGCAATACGCTGGCAGAGCTAGTACGCGAGCGTGGGCAACTGACGCCTTTGCAGGCCTCACGAATCTTGCGCCGCCTGGCGGAGGCCCTGGATTACGCGCATAATCACGGATTTGCACATGGAGCTTTACGACCGCTGAATATCTGGGTGGATGCTAAGAGTCTCCAGGTGGTGGGTTTTGGCCTGGTGTCGATGCTGGCTATGCAGGGCCTGGCTCCTGTGGAGCATGCCTATCCTCACCTGTTAAGCCTCTCGGGCTCCTTCCTGGGTGCGCCCGAGTATATGGCGCCCGAGGTGGTCAAAGGGCAGGGATTGGACCCGCGCGCCGATGTCTATGCTCTGGGTGCCATAACCTTTGAGATGCTTTGCGGGCGCACTCCCTTCAAGGCCAGTGATCCATTTGAGCTTGCCAACATGCATGTGCAGCAATCCGCTCCCCTGATAACGGAATTTAAGGCGGATGTGCCCAATGGCCTGGACCTGGTCTTGCAGCGTGCTCTGGAGCGTAACCCCGCGGAACGTTATAGCTCTGCGGGCGACTTCGCTGCTGCCTTTACGCGAGTTGTACAGTTGCTTAATGCTCCCCGGGGGATGCAGCAGTCGGGCAGGCTGGCACCAGTGTCTATTCCTGGTCAGGGTACGGTAAATATAACAGGCCCCATTTCTTTGAGTGGAATACCTCGTCAGGGAGGAACAGGTCCTATTTCGCTGGGTGGGATACCTCCACGTACGCCTGCTAGTGGTACGTCTTCAACGTCTATGTCGATGCCCGTTCTGCCACGCAAGATTCACTGGCAGCTCATGCCTCCCATTGTGACCTCCAAGCTGGAGACGGTGCCGCTGACGCCCGAGGCATTGGCCAGGCAGAGCTTGCAGGCACAGCAACAGGTCATGAAGCCTGTTATGGCACGCAGCACACAGCCGCTATCACAGCGGCAGCGACCTATGTCCGAGAACTATGCGACGGTCGCGATGGAACCCGTAAGTGCTAAGGCGAGCGAGACGCAAAGCTCTCCCATAGCGCCAAGAGTGACTCCAGTCTCAGCGAAAGCGGCGAAAGAGGAGCGCATCGAGGTCCTGGCGGCTCGGCTGGTTGCCCTATTGAAGGCGCAGATTGAGCGTGTGCCGAAGAGCCGTAAACATATGCTGGCTGTGCTTATCGTTGGCATCCTGGTCCTGATGATAGGCGGTATGAGCCTAGCCTTCGCCTCGCAGGGGAGCGGGCAGCAGGCGAGCAGCCAGAAGGCAAGCACAAGCGCGCCGGCGCGCACGCCAAAGCAGGCTGCCTCGCCTCCTCCGTCCTCGCAGGGGACGCCGGTTGTCCACACGGGACGGGTCATTGGTAATACCAACCAGAGGTTTGGGACCGCGCAGGCGTTCACCAATCCCGAGGATGGGCGAGATAGCCTGTTGATCCGCATGCCCGATGGCAACTTCGTCGCCTACGAAATCGGCTGCACCACAGATGGCGGAACGCTCACCTATGACGCGAATAGCAATAAGCTGATTTGCCCACCTGATGGTTCGACCTTCGATCCCGCCAATAGTGGCAACGTCGTCAGTGGCCCTGCCACGACGCCACGCAAGCAGATTCAGCTCCATGTCAACCCCGATGGAACGGTTACCATTGGCTAGAATACTCTTTCTTGTGCCGTGAGTGCTTGCTAACAGGGAGGGTGCAATGCATACGCCGAGCGTATGCATTGCACCCTCCTCATTTTTGGTGAGAGGGATATGGCGTTCTGTCTTTGTGTATTGCTTGTATCAACTATACAATGAATAGATGCAGGAAAGAGGAGCATTGGCAGAAAGGATGGTCGAGGTATGGTGCTAGCAAGCCTGCTGGATGCACTATGGGCTGGTATCGTCTGGATCGCCATTGGGGGCGTAGCTGGGGCAATTGGTGATTATGTGATGCGGGAAGAGCGGCTGGGTACGGCTGTTACGGTTGTGATTGGGATTGGCGGTGGAGTGATTGGAGGCTTGTTTCCAGGTCTTATAGGCATAGGTGATAAGGGCAATTTCTGGACTTATCTGACCTGTGTGTGTGGCGCTATTGCAGCCCTCGTATTCGCGAGGAGACAGGTAAGGAAATAAAAGATAGGAAGGATGGGTAGGTAGCGCGGGCATTCGTCCGCGCTACCTACCCATCCTTCCTATCCTTGACATTTGTGCATGTTCCACCCTATACTTGTACTATGTTCATAGTTATTTAGTAAATTAGTAGAATAGCAATGAGTGAGACGAGAATATGCGATGATTGAGTTTCACCTGGAGCAACGTACCGGCGTGGCTCCATATATGCAACTAGTGCAGCAGGTCAAGCGCGCGCTGCGCCTGGGTTTGTTGCAGCCGGGCGACCAGTTACCTACGGTACGCGAGGTCGTGACCATGATTGCCATTAATCCCAATACGGTGTTCAAGGCCTATCGAGAGCTGGAGCGTGATGGGTTGGTGGAGAGCCGGCCCGGTCTGGGTACCTTTGTGCGCACACAATTGCGCGTACCGGACCACGAGAGCCTGGAGCGGCTGCGTGTGAGCTTACAGCAGTGGCTTGAGCAAGCCGCCGGGGTTGGCCTGGACGACGAGAGCGTCGTGGACCTATTGATGGATACGCTACAGAAACGGCGCGCGGCCCTTTCATAGGGGGAGAAAAAAACTTGTAGGGACAGAGCTTGCTCGGCCTGAGCCCGTGCAAGCATGGATCCTACATATGATCAAAGGCATTGAGTCCATGCTTGCATGGACCCTATATATGATCAAACAGTCTCAAGAGGAGAAACTGTATATGACACTGGCATTGGAAGCAAACCAGCTCGGCAAGAAATATGGTAAGCGCTGGGCTTTACAGAACTGTGATCTACACATCCCCGAGGGGGGAGTAACTGGCCTAGTGGGCCTGAATGGCGCGGGCAAGACCACGCTGTTGCACCTGGGGGTGGGCCTGCTAGCTCCCAGTACGGGCAGTATTCGAGTCCTGGGCGAGACACCCGCACCAAACGCCACCGCGCTCATCGCGCGCATCGGCTTTGTGGCCCAGGAGCGCCCGCTTTATCACTCATTCTCAGTCAAGGATACCCTGACGCTGGGGCGCAAGCTAAACACGACTTGGGATAACGATCTCGCAGAGCGTACATTGGCGCGCCTGGATATTTCCCTCAAAACGACGGTTGGTAAACTCTCGGGTGGGCAGCGCGCCCTGCTGGCCTTGGTAATGGCTCTGGCCAAGCACCCACGTCTGTTGCTACTGGACGAGCCGTTTGCCAACGTTGATCCCCTGGCGCGACGAGAGCTGGTGCGCTTGTTTATGGATGCCGTGGCCAGTAATGGGGCGAGCGTCGTGATCTCCTCACACCATATCGCAGACCTGGAGAATATCTGCGATCGTCTGGTGCTGCTCTCTCGGGGACAGGTCAAGGTCGAGGAAGATCTGGAGACGTTTGTCACCTCGCACAAGCTGCTGATTGGTCCCCACGACGACTTTGAGCGCATTGCCTCCGAGGTAAGCGTCATACAGGCTGGGCATACCGGGAGGCAGAGCAATGTCTTCGCACGCCTCTCCGGTCCCTTCTCTGATCCCCGCTGGGTCGTGCAGGACCTCTCGCTGGAGGATATTGTGCTGGCTTATCTCGACACGCAGTCGCCCCTGCCCATGCCAAACAACCACTCACAGCAGGAGGTAGCGCGATGACCTGGCTTGCCTGGCGTCAGTACAGAGTGGCGCTGTTCTGTGCTGTCGTAGCTATCGTACTCTATGCCACTGCCGTGGTGGTGCTTGGTTCTGGTTCGTACTCTGGGACCTGGTCTTCGCTTAGATCGATGGTGCTGGGTTCTAGCAGTCTCTGGCCTCAATTGATCGGGCTGATTGTGGCGACCTTTATTGGGGCGCCGCTGATCGCTCGCGAGCGTGAGCAGGGAACGCATCACTTTGCCTGGACGCAAGGTATTGCTCGTACACGTTGGTTGTCGGTAAAGCTTGGTCTGCTTCTCCTGGGCCTCATTGTCTTAAGCATTGGCTTTGCGCTGATTGCGAATAAGCGTTTTGAATTTGAGACCAATACCGCTGCAAATCATTCTATGATTACTGTGCTTGGCATACGAGTAGCAGGCTCCTGGCGGGGCTTCTTCTCCACCAGTATTGTGTCTGTGGTGCTTGTCGTCTTCGCGCTTATGCTTGGGGTGGCAGTCGGCTGCTTTGTGCGTCGTAATATTCCGGCTATGACGATAGCGTTTGTCCTCTTTCTCTGCGTTTTTCTGGCCCTGACCAATTGGTATACCTATCTCATTCCACCTCAGACCTATACATTTAGCCAGCAACAGGCACCTCCTCAAGACCTGCTGCAGAAAGCCGCAGTTATAAAGTGGGTGAGTATGGACAAGCAAGGGAATGAGATTAAGGATCCTTATGCATATTGTTATTCTCATCCAGCCACATCAAAAGAGATAGATATGTGTATGGCTAGCATGTATGAAAAAATTCTCTATCAGCCAGAAGAGAACTACTGGCCGCTGCAATGGATGGCGAGCGGGATCCTATTGGTGCTCTCGCTGGGGCTGGGCGTGGTGGTATTCCTGCGGGTGCGTTCCTCGGTCGATTGAATGAGAAGTGACTGTTAAGAAGAAGAGGTATAGATATATGGTCTGGCTTACCTGGCGGCAGCACCGTGTCGCTCTGCTCATAGGTGTGCTCTTACTGGCCTTCTATGCGTTTATCCTGCTGGGACGCAACTATGACACCTATTCATTTCAGTTTGAAGTTGTAATGTTATTGCCGCTGCTTGTCGCTGTCTTTGTGGGTGCGCCGCTGGTGGCACGTGAGCGTGGGCAGAAGACGCATTATGTGGCCTGGCTACAGGGAACCTCGCGTACGCGCTGGCTGGTGATCAAACTGGCATTGGTGGCGGCTGGTGTGTTGGTGCTCGCTACTGTCCTGGCTTTTCTAGAGAATGCTTTGCAGGATATGCTTGTGGGGGATGACCCGTTTGAGATCTGGTCGCGCTACCTTGTCACGGGGCCGGTCGTTGTTGGGCTGATGCTCTTTGGCTTGATGCTGGGTGTGCTTGTTGGTAGCCTTACCCGGCGCAGTATTCTAGCTATGGCACTGACCTTTGTGCTCTGTACGATATGCATCGTCGTGTTTAGTAATGAATATCAATACCTGGTGCCACCTCATGTGCAATATATGGAGTATCATGGAAATGGGTATTGGGGTCAGCAGGGGGAACTGGTGACATACGCGGGCTTTGCTGATCGCCAGGGGCAGGAGACGGGCGATATCCATAGCTATTGTGATTGGCATGACTCAGCCTCTAATGGCAATGTAAATAAATGCATCCGGGACCTTAACCTACAGTGGAAGACGGTCTACCAGACGGAAGATAACTACTGGCCGCTGCAATACGTGGGTGGTGCGCTCTTGCTTGTGCTCTCGCTACTCTTTGGCATTCTAGCCATCGTGCGTGTGCGAACTATCCGAGATTGAGGAAATATAGCTAATAACGAAGAGAAAGCGCATCGCGATGCGCTTTCTCTTCGTTATTAGCTATAAGGCGTATTTGTTTCATTGTAGCGAAGACTAGCAGGATAGGAGAGGATAGTAGAGTGCTGATCAAAGCATGTTTAAATGGGAGTCGCGAGCGAGATGAACATCCTGGATTGCCCTTGATGCCTGAAGAACTGGCGCGCGAGGCGCGTGTGGCGATAGAGGTTGGCGCAGGAGCCTTGCATATTCATCCACGAAACAGCCATGGAGTTCAATCGCTGGCCCCCCAGATCATTGGTGAGGCGCTCCAGGCTGTGCGCAAGAGTTGTCCAGGCATACCTGTGGGTGTAAGCACTGGCCTCTGGATCGAGCCCACTATGGAGCGGCGTCTGGAGAGTGTGCGTGCGTGGCGAGTGCTGCCAGATTTTGCCTCGGTCAACTTCTCGGAGCCAGGCGCGCCTGAGCTTTGCGCGCTCCTACAAACGCGTGGCGTAGGCATCGAGGCTGGACTCAGCACGCTTGAGGATGTGGAGGCATTCCTGGCATCAGGATATGCGCCGCGCTGCCTGCGGATCCTATTGGAGCCGGAAGAGGTGGAGGTGTGTGCAGCCTTGCGCACGGTTGAGTCTATCGTGGCACGCCTGCGCACGGCGCGTGTGTGGCGGCCGCTCCTCTTGCATGGCTTTGAGCAGACAGCCTGGCCCCTACTGGACGCCGCGCTGGCTCATGGTTACGACACACGTATAGGCTTTGAGGATACCCTGGCCCTGCCAGATGGCAGCCGGGCGACAAGCAATGCGCAACTGGTGAGTGCCGCTGTGGAGAAGGCAGACTTGTACCATTACTTATAGGCGGCTTATTTTGGAGACGGCTCACATGCTTTTCTGAGCAGGGAAGAGATCTGAAGTTGACATAGGGCAATCTCGTCTTTTACAATCGATAGTATGGAGAGAAGAAACGTGTTACCTTCAATGGCGGATGCACGACTACTGGTAGTGGATGACGATCCCGCTTTATTGCAAGCTCTTCCTCATATGTTGAGGTTGCGCTTACAGAACCTGCATGTAGATACTGCGGAATCGGTGCAGCTCGCGCTTGAGCTTGTTCGAGCGCAGAGCTATGACGTCATTGTCAGTGATATAAAAATGCCCGGTATGGATGGTTTTGATCTGCTAACTGCTTTGCAGGACTTACAGCCAGAGACTCCTGTGTTGTTAATTACGGGCCATGGTGAGCATGACCTGGCTATTCGCGCACTCCGTGGTGGCGCGTATGATTACATACTTAAGCCGATAGATCGTGATGATTTCGCCGCTGCGGTACGCAGAGCCATCGATACAGTCCAACTCCGCCAACAGGTGAAACACCAGCAGCAGGAGCTTGAGCAGTATGCGGCCTCGCTTGAGCAGCAGGTATACCAGCGTACTGAGGAATTGCAGCAGGCGAACGTAGCGCTTGCGTCCGTCAATGAATCTAGAGAACAGATGTTGCGCATGGTGGTGCACGAAATGGCGGGCCCCCTTACCAGCGTTAAAGGCTTGATGCAATTGATGAAGCGCCAGGTGCGGCGGGGACAGTCGGGGGAGCGGCTCGTGCAGAATTTTGACACCGTCGAGGGTGCTATTAAACGCATGGAGCGACTTATAGCTGACCTGCATGATGCCGCCCATATCCAGATGCAGCAATTTCATGTGCAGCGTGAGCAGACCGACCTGGTCGCGCTCTGCCAGCAGGCCATAGATGAGTTCGCTTGTGAGCGCGTGGCGCCGACTGTCTCTACAGAGGATCAGTGCATAGGAGTGGTGGATGCTCAGCGGCTCAGCCAGGTGCTACTCAATCTGCTTAATAACGCGCGCAAATACTCTCCAGCTGAGAGACCAATAAGCGTCACCTTTCAGGCACGTGAGCAAGAGATATGCATTGCCGTCCAGGATGAGGGCGCGGGTATCGCCCCTAATGCTCTACAGCACATCTTTGAACAATTTTACCGAGTTGGGGGAGTAGAAGGGCAACCTGGTTCTGTGAAGGGACTGGGGTTGGGACTCTATATTGCCCGTGCTATTGTTGAGGAGCATGGAGGACGACTAGAGGTACAGAGCAGGTTGGGGCAGGGCAGTACTTTTTCCATTAACTTGCCAACGTCCGAATTAGCGGTCAACGCGGCGAAAGAGGCTTTTAAGATGGGAACATGGTCTCGGCTGTGGAAAATTGAGTGGCAGAATCCTCAACTTGATCCTCTCTCATCCGTAAATATGTAGTAGAATGGATTGCTTTCCCCTGGAAAAAAACTGTATCATGGTATATGTTGAAGAGTATTGAAATCACCAACTTCTTATACGGAAACCCCCCTATTCGGGAGCATGGCGCCACTTACGTGGCTAGCGCTCCGCGCTCAGGTTTCTGATAGGTAGCATCTAGTTAAGTTAGAGGAATCAGAGGATGCCAAATGCGTACGGCCCTGAGGATCTTACAAAGCTGTCAAGGAAGACGATTCTCGTTGTCGAAGATGATATCCATGTAGGATACTTTTTAGCGCAAGCGCTTAAAGAAGAGGTTTCCTATAAAGTCATTTTTGCTACAGATGGCTTGCAGGCGCTCAGAATGATTCGTACTGTGCTGCCAGACCTTATTTTATTGGATTACCATCTGCCCCATATGGATGGTTTAGAGCTTATCGACCATCTACGCGCCTCAACCGAGAGTGAGCATATTCCAGTAATTCTCATTAGCGGCAATCTCCCTGAGCGCTTGCCCAAGCGCAGGAATGTCATGTATCTCAAAAAGCCATTTGAGTTGGATGCCCTCCTACAGCATGTCACGGACCTGTTGGAGCGTTCGACCCCTGCATAGGAGAGGGGCATCCAGAGGTGAGCCTGGCTAGGAGCCAGGTGTCGCGATGACTTTAATGATGCGCCCGGTTGGTACGGGAGGCTGATAGCCCTGTCCGACCTGGATGCGCTGGATCAGCATATAGTAGCCCGCAGGCATGGATGAAGGCAGTTGCAGATTAGCATCGACGGCCTTGTCAGACCAGTTATTGGTCTGAATAGGTGTAATTGTTGCCTGCACATGGCCTGCGATATTATTGCCATCGAAGCTAATGGCCTTCTTAAGGCTCTCTATGCTAGTAAAGGGACCTACCAGTCCGGCCTCAATCTTTATAGGCTGGGGTTTATTATCGAGGGTATCCTGTCCAGATTGTGTAGCCCAGGAGAGAACAACGTTTTCGCCTGTTTGATAGGTATAGGCTACCTCCTGAGGATTGGTTACGCGATCCTTTGGCAGACTGGCCATGGTGGAATAGGTATAGGTTTTATGTGTAGGTGCCTCGGTCAGGCCACAGGCACTCACAATCAGCATCAGTTGTAGGAGCAGGAGGGGAAGCGCCAGGCTTCTTGCCGCTCGCACTATTGGCCCAAGCACGGTATTTGCGGTATCCTTTCGAACTCTGTATTGATAATACTGGGTAGAGATAATAGCATGAAGCTGTTATTATGTTCCCTATTATAGCAACGAGGGTGGCCTACAGACAAAGGCCACCCTCGTTGCCATCTTTTACCTAAATTCTATCTAAGGAGAGAATCTTCCAGGTTGATCCCTCTTTCTTCATGGTCAGGTGTGAGTGATAGTGCACGCTGGCATTGCGATCAATAGTAGTCACAATCTGCGTTCCATCGCTGCTACCAGGAACCATCGTAATATCGGTGATAGCCCCACTTTGGATAAAGGCATTCTGGGCCATCTGAGTAAAGCTCTCCTGGGTCAGTTTCTTGCCATCGGTGGTTGTGGCGTTGGCATCAAGATAGGCATATGCTTTCGCATAGTCGCGATCCTTGAGGGCCTGATAATAGGTAATAGCAGTGGGAATGCTACTTACAGCGGATTTGGAAAAGGTTGGAGCCGGGGCGGGCGAAGTGATAGCGTTCGTCTGTTGTTCCTGGCCTGATAATTGCTTAGATGAACCTGTGCCCTGGTTTTGATCATTACAGGCAATGAGTAGAATAGCCAGGCAAGTGATGAGCATGACAATAAAAAGTGAGCGTTTCATACGAATACTTTCAGCCTTTTACACCGAAAAGGCGATACTCCTTCTGTTCTTTTCTTGTGACTGATAAAATACGCGTTATCTAATGTAACTAACGTCTATTATGCTGGTTAGTTCCAGTATCTGGAATTTTGATCAGGACTTTTGTCTATAGGTAGAGGTAAATATTCCAAATTAATGTTTGCTGTATTATACTACAGAAACATCTCAAATTATGTCTATTATAGTAGAAAAGTTTTATCATTCTCTCGGGGCGAAGGGATGGGGGAAACTATCTTTCTATATGCCATCTTTTTTGCTCGTTTTGCCGCAATAAATATCTGCATTTGTATGTATGCTACGTAAGGAGAACATGGATGATGTCCAGCCCCCAACCTCCCCGCCGCGCATCCTTATATGCGCACCTATCCATTCATCCGGGGAGAAAGAGGTATTCAACGTTCCTCATTATAAGCCTGGTGCTCCTCGTGTGTATTGTGGGAGGAACGTTTCTGACTCTCGATGAGATTTTGCCTAACTTGAAGGCCCATGCAGCAGCAGATAGTGCTATTTTGACCTATAAGGGTGACAATAATCGCACTGGTGCTTATGCAAATGAAACGACCCTTAACAAGAGCAATGTTAATGCCTCTCAGTTTGGCAGGCGTGTAAGCTATCCAGTAGATGGCCAGGTCTATGCGCAACCGCTCTTCGTTCCCAACCTGACAATTGGAGGCGTGACGCACAACGTGGTCTTCGTTGAGACAGAGCACGATGGTGTGTATGCCTTCGATGCGGATCAGACCACGCCTACGCAGCCGCTGTGGTATACCAGCTTTCTTAAGTCTGGTGTGACGTCCGTGCCATCAGGCGATGTGGCCTGTAACGATATGGTGCCCGAGATTGGCATTACGGGGACGCCAGCTATCGATAGTGCGAGCAATACCATGTACGTGATCTCCTATACTAAGGAGAACGGTGCACCTATTTATCGTTTGCATGCCCTGGACATCACTACGGGACAGGATAAGACGACGCCCACAGTCATTCAAGGCTCAGTTGCCGGAACTGGCGCGGGCTACATAACTGGCAGTGACGGGAAAAAATATATCCCCTTCCGCGCGGACCGCGAGCGGAATCGCTCGGCGCTCTTGCTAGCAAATGGGCAGATCTATATCGCCTTTGCCTCGTTTTGTGATAACCAGCCCTACCACGGCTGGATTATGTCCTACAGCACCAGCTTGCAGCAAACGGCCATTTACAATAATACGCCGAATGGCTCTGGTGGTGGTATCTGGGGTGCGGGCAACGCCCTGGCCTCTGATAGTGCTGGTAACATCTATACTATTTCGGGCAATGGCGACTTCGACATTAATAGTGGTGGCCCAGATAATGCGGATTCCTTCGTCAAACTTTCACCTCAGCTACAAACGCTCGACTACTTTGCCCCCTTCAACCAGAAGTGTTTACAGAACGCGGATGCTGACCTGGGTTCGGGTGGTCCTTTGCAGATTCCTGGCACTAATGAGCATATTGGTGTAGGGAAAGAGGGCCGCATCTACGTTGTCGATAATGATAACATGGGTAAATTCACCCCTGTGTCTGGTACTCTGGATTGTAATAACGTCAGCTCGACTATTATTGACAAGGTAAAGCAGGAACTGCCGCCACACCTGGTCGGTGGTGTCTACAGTACGCCTACCTATTGGAATAACAACGTCTACTTCACAGGTGCGAGCGATAGCATTAAGGCCTTCTCCTTCAATCCAACGACTGGCCTGCTCTCGGCAGGTTATACGTCGAAGACACCAGAGACCTTCGCCTTTACTGGCGGTGGCTCGGTCACGTCTAGCAATGGCACAGACGTTTCGACAGCGATTGTATGGGCTCTGGACCCCAATGGCCTCCTACGCGCCTATGACGCGACGAACCTGGGGAATGAACTCTACAGTGATAGCTTTGGTCAAAGCATTTTCGCGAAATTTACTGTACCTGCTGTGGCCAACGGTGAGGTATTTGTAGGTACGAAGAATAGCCTGCTTATCTACGGTTTGAACGCGGGTAGCACGTCGACGCCAACTCCTGGTGGTACGTCGACATCAACGCCGACACCAACTCCAAACCCACAGGTGACGTTTAACAATGTAGGCATTACCGATGATACGAATCCTGGCGTGGGTAACTTCGATGGAGGAAACCGCAGCTACTCCTTGCAGGCATTGCAAAATAGCGGCCTTGTCACCGGTGATAATGTCTTCTTTAACAATATGGTTTTCACCTGGCCAAACGCGGTCGCGGGAACGCCGGATGATTACCTGGCGCAGGGACAGACGGTGCCAGTAGCACCCATCGCGAACGCGAATGTGCTGGGCTTCCTGGGCGCGTCAAGCGGTGGACCTGCATCCGGTAGAGCTGTCGTTCACTATACGGATGGTACTTCTCAGGGCTTCACTCTTGGCTTTAGCGATTGGACGCTTGGTGGTGGTAAGAGCCCGGTCTCCTTTGGTAATGGCAAAAAGGCGATCATGGCATATCGCAATACGCCCAATGGCCTGGAGGGAGTAAACACATATGTCTTTTACGCGGACGTGGCTCTTCAGGACGGCAAAACGGTGCAGAGCGTGACGTTGCCATCAACTGTTGTTGGTGGACAGTTGCACGTCTTCTCCATTGCAACGAAGGTTGGGACTGTCTCGACTCCAGTCTCGCCAAATGTTCCTTTTAACAATGTTGGCACCAGCGATGATGGGCAGCCAAAATCTGGCAGCTTTGATGGCTTGAGAAGTTATTCTGCCCAGGCGATGCAGTCTGCTGGTCTTGTGCCGGGAAGTTCGCTGACGGCGTACGGGACAACCTTTGTCTGGCCGGCTTCGGATCCTGGAACGCAGAATAACTATATTGCCCAGGGACAGAAGATAGCTATTACACCTGTGGATAACGCGAGCACCCTGGCCTTCCTGGGGTCCGCGACAAATGGACCTTCAAGTGGGCAGGCCACGATTACCTATACCGATAATACAACCCAAACCTTTACCCTGGGCTTTAGTGATTGGACGCTGGGCGCGAATGCAGCTGCGCCCTCATTCAACAACCTGGTAGTGATTTCAACCCCCTATCGTAATACGCCCACTGGGAAAGAAAATGTTAGCACCTATGTGTTTTACACCGAGGTTGGTTTGCAGGCAGGCAAAACCATCGCAAGCGTAACACTGCCAGGCAGTGTCAAAGGTGGTCAACCCCATGTCTTTGCTGTCGCAACCAAGGCAAACGCGCCTTATGCAACAAATCCCTACTCTATGGTAGGCACCAGCAACGATAACAATACCCGCGCTGGTAACTACGATGGTGGTGGATATAGCTATTCGGCCCAGGCGCTCTCGGGGAGTGGTATTAAGCAGGGTGGCTCTGTCTTTGCCAATGGGGCAAGCTTTATCTGGCCTGCGGTTCCCGCAGGGGCGGTAAACAACTACGTTGCCAATGGACAGACCATCCCGGTCAACGGCAGCTTCGGGTCGAACTACCTGACCTTCCTGGGTTCCTCGACCAATGGCGCGACCAGTGGAACTGTGACGATTACCTATACCGATGGTTCGACGGACACAGGGACGCTGGGCTTTAGCGACTGGACATTGAATGCTGGTCGAGTAGCACCATCCTTTGGTAACCTGACGGTGTCAAAGACAACCTATCGCAATGGTCCCAATGGAAAGCAGAATGTAAACACTTATGTGTTCTACACTGATATTCCAATTAATCCGAAAAAGACCGTATTGAGTGTAACGCTCCCAACGGCAACGACGGGCGGTGGTCGCATTCATGTCTTTAGTGCCGCGACACGCTAGTCTCAGTGTAGGCTACTCAGCAATAAACAGCTTGTACCATTAATCAGTACAGATTGAACCAGGGTGAGCGAGAACATATAGCTTATGTTCTCGCTCACCCTGGTTTTATTGCATCTTAATTTGTGAGTACGAGACTATTATAGTGACTCATATTTTATTTTTTTTGATAAATATGGTGCTAGCAAAATAAATATTCTTGGAAATTCCATGAGATTGTGTGAGATTATTAAGATATGCATACGTATTATATACATAAGATAGAATTATCACTTCATGAGAGGGCTAAACATTTAGTCTGCCGGGCGATTGCTGAAGCATACTTGGTTTCGCCCCTGTGGTTTTAAGCAAGAGGAAAAGATCTAAACGCGAATGACCGCTATCCTCACGCATTTTTCGAACCTACATTGTATCGGAACACCCCCGCTGTTCAAGTCTAGAGTAAATTCTTATACGAAAACCAACCCCCTTCGGGGGCGCGGCGCCATTATCGTGACTAGCGCTTCCCTCATTCGGGGACAAGCGCGCTCAGGTTTTCGACAGGAAGTAAGGAGTATTTGCATGAAACGTGGCAGACGTATTGCCATAACTTTTCTGCCTGCTCTTCTCTGTTTGCTTTCCATGCTGATTTCGGCGTGTGGGAGCAACTCAGGAAGTAGCACAGGTAGTAAATTACCTGATAACAAGCAAATTTATGTGCAGCCTCTTAGCGGCATCTCTGATGTGGCAACACTTGATCCCGCCCTATCTACCGACTCCGCCTCGGTCAATTCACTCGAAACGATGTTTACCGGCCTGGTACAGCTCAACGATAAGCTTGAGGTGTATGGAGAACTAGCGCAGTCCTGGACGACCTCTGCAGATGGCCTGACCTGGACCTTTAAGTTGCGTCCCGGTCTGAAGTTCAGTGATGGTAAGCCTCTGACTTCAGACGATGTGGTCTTTAGCATTGATCGTGCGCTCAAGCCAGAACTCAAATCAACGGTTGCCCCTGCCTACCTGGCGCTGATCAAAGATTCGGATAAGCGTAACACGGGCAAGGTTTCAACCTTGATCAATGATAGCCTCTTCGCGCCCGATGCCACGACCGTCAAGATTGTGACCACGCAGAAAGCGCAGTATTTCCTGGACGCCCTGACCTATCCTACCTCCTATGTGGTAGAGAAGAGCATGGTGCAGAAGTATGGCGACACCGACTACTTTAAGCACCTGAGCGAGGGCGGTTGCTCCGGTCCCTTCAGGCTGGACCAGCGCCTCTCGGGTCAGTATATTAGCTTCGTACCCAATGCGAACTATTGGGGTGCCAAGCCACAGTTGAAGAAACTGGTCTTCCCCTTCTACAAAGATCCCCAGACGACCTACAAAGCCTACAAGGCCAACCAGGTCGACTACGCGACCGTACCGACCAGCAACCTGGATGAGGCGCGTGGCTTTGCCAACAATCAGTTCCGCCAGGTTCCTGAGCTGACCATCGACTACTTTACCATGAACTACCTGGTGAAGCCCTTCAACAACGTGAAGATTCGCCAGGCGTTTGCGCTCTCGATTGATAAAGACTTGATCGCTCAGCGCATCTGGAAGGGCGCACGTATAGCCTCCAACCATATCATCCCCAGCGGCATGCCTGGTTACAATGCGAACCTGGTGGGGCCTGCAGGCGTCAAGGAGACCAAGGGTGATGTGACCCAGGCGAAGAAATTGTTGCAGGAGGGTATGCAGGAAGAGGGCTATACCAGCGCGAACTTCCCCCAGATCACCCTCACCGTAGCCACCCGTGGCGACCAGGCGACCAAGAACGAGTACCAGTTCTTGCAGCAGCAGTGGAAAGACAATCTCGGCGTGAATGTGATCATTAACGACGAGGAATGGAACAAACTGCTGGACGATACCGCGAGCTCGACGGGCAATGTCAAATCCTTGCAGATGTGGGTCATCGACTGGATCGCGGACTATCCCGATCCCGAGGACTGGACCACGCTCCTGTTTGGTAAGGGTTCGAGCTATAACCAGACCAACTACGGCATGGGTCAATCTAAGGATGTTAGCACACAGCAGCAGATCCAGGATCTTATGCTTAAGGCTGATGCCAACCAGAATACTGCTGAGCGCATCTCACAGTACAACAAAGTTGAGCAGCAGATGATTGACGATGCCGCCTGGGTACCCATCGACCAGCGCACCGCGACCTACGCGCTCAAGTCGTGTGTCCATGGCGTTGTAGATAACGCGCAGCAGATCACCCCTCCGGCTGACTGGGCCAATATCTACAAGACAGGTGACTCGACCTGTGCGAGCACCAGCAAATACGAGTAAGCGCGCGTAGAATTAATACATACAATGAGGCGGCCGGGCAAAGCCCGGCCGCCTCATTGTATGTATTAAGGGAAGAGGATGAATAGCATGATAAATTGCTAGAGGTGAGTTAAACGATGTAACGAAGTGCGGAGCAAATCAGTGTAGTGTACGGAAGGAAAAACCGCCCGAATTTGATGGGAGGGGAAAAGGGAGATGCCGGAGGGTGGCCATCAAGGATCTTACCTTCGTTATAGTCAAAGGAGTAAGTAAATGGCTAAGAACTATGCGGAACATCATGCTTCTGTAGTTGTAAATGCGCCTGTGAACCAGGTGTATGCCTTGTTCTCTCACTTTAACGATTTCCCGAAGTTTATGAGCTTTGTGAAAGAAGTCACCTACTACGACAACCAGAATAGTCACTGGGTGGCGGATGTTGCCGGGCGCCACGAGTGGGATGCCATCAATGAGAACTGGATTGAGAATCAGCAGATTGGCTGGCGCTCGACCAACGGCCTGGAGAACTTTGGCAAGGTGACGTTTGAGCCAACTGGCAGTAACCAGACCAGGGTCGATGTCTTTCTGAACTATAATCCACCCGCCGGTCCCCTTGGCGATGCTGGCGAGAAACTGGGCGTGGGTAGTCGCTTTGATAATGCCCTCCAGCATGACCTGGATCATTTTGCGCGGATGGTGCAAGATGCCCCTGCGGGCGCCCTGGATCCTAACTCCTCCTATTACCTTTTCCATGGTGACAGCGCCGCAGCAAAAGGTGGCACAACGCAGCGCCAGAACAGAACAATGTAAGGTAGTCCTATACCCAAAAAGCACCGGCCATGCCTAAACAGCATGGCCGGTGCTTTTTGTATCTCACACAAGACTAACGCCAGGTATCGCTGATGGGTTGGGCGTGCGCGCTATTGTTGGCATAGGGCAGGCCATACATGTCTTCGAGCGTGCGCAGGGTATTATAGTGGTTAAGATTCTCGCCATAGTGTCCAGCCTTGACCATGGGGCCAACGAAGAGGGTTGGAATCTGGTTGGCCGAGGTATCATTATCCTCATCCCAGGTGACGATCAGCAGGCTATTATGCTTTTGTGCCCATTGGACATAGCTATCGAGGTGCTGCTTCAGCCAGTTGTCGGCCTGCTCAACTGAAGCGGAATGCATATCGTTGTTCTGATTGGGGATCACGAAGGAGACGGTTGGTAGCGAGTTGTAATCGCTGGGAAAGCTGGAGAAAGGCTGGTTGGCGCTGGTAGGCACATTGCCAAAGTCGCTCCAGGGATTATGCTTGCGCGCGTACATCTGGAAGAACCACCAGGGAGCGTAGCAATCGCTAAAGCCAGTATGGGGCATATCTTCGGAGTAGCCGCTGAAGCTGTGCCCCGCCTGTAGTAGTTCCTGGCCCAGGTTCGCACTCTGGAAGCTCTGAGGGCAGTCATCGCTGGAGAGATTGAAGGTCGAGCCTGCGAAGAGCGCCAGGTAGTTTGGCTGGCTGGGATGCGTGATGCCATGCATATTGGTGAGGGAGGCGCCACGTGCAGCCAGGGCATTGATATAAGGCGCGTCCTCATTACCAATGATCTGAGAGTAGCTATGGTTCTCCTCAACAACGACCACGACGTGATCAGGCATGGGGAGATTGGCTCCAGAGCGCTGGTGTACTACACGGTGAGAGATAGGTTGTGTAGTGTGTTGGGCGTGCGCGCTTGAGTAGATGAGGAAGCCCGTGGCGATGCTGAGCAACAGTAGCAGAAATACAGCCGTATAGCGCCAGAGGGGTGAGCTAAGAGCACGGTAGAGAGAGAAGCGCGACTCGTGGCGCGTCTGCATAAAGAACCTCCTACGAAATAAGATGGATATGGTGAACACATTGAGAGATAACAAGCTGGCAGGTCTGCCTCTCTCAAAGGAGCTTATGGAAAAATAAACGAATGTTTGGTGATTTATGACGTACCGTGCTACGGCCTCAAAATTACATGAGGTATCTGGCGATTAGTGATTATTAGTACCAGTATAGCGTTTTTTCAGGCCAGCGCCACGTTTTGCTGCGTGTTAATGTGTGGTATGGCGGCGGGAAGCTTCACCTGGTCGTTGCGCAGAAGCTCAAAGAGGCGATTTAGCGCGAAGGCCAGGAGCGCGCTGGCACCCAGGATAGCCCAGCCGATGGGAGTGGGCGTGACAAACTGGAGCAGGTCACGCAGTAAGGGGAGCGTTAGAGCAGCAATAAGCACAGCACTTGAGCCGACGACAGCGGTCAGGACAGGACGAGTCAGAGCGCCTTCGGCGCGCCCGATGTCGAGGGTCTGGGCAAGCTGGGTAGCGACGATACTAGCGAAGGCAATGGTGCGAGCCTGAGCGAGACCCGAGGGAAGCGTCAACAGGTACGCGCCCAGCGCGGGCAAGGCGCTGATAAGCGCGCGCCGAAGAATATCGTCGCGCAGAGGTCGGTCAAGTGCGGCGGTACCCTCGCGTTTAAGAGTTGCCAGGTGGCGGTGCTCTGGCTTTTGGAGTGTGACGGCCAGCGCGGGCAGGATATCAGTAATGGCGTTCATGGCGAGGATCTGGCGGGGTGTAAGCGGTAGTTCTAACCCAAGTAAACTGGTACCTACCATCAGCGCTAGCTCGCCCAGATTTCCACCCAGCAAGAGGCCAAGCGAACGCCGAATATTGCGCCAGAAGCTGCGCCCCTCAATTAAGGACTCGACGAGTGTAGAGATTTCATCGTTCATAATGACAACATCGGCTGTCTGGCGCGCGACCTCAGTTCCTGTATGGCCCATAGCAATACCGATATCGGCGAAGCGCAGAGCCGGGGCATCATTCACGCCATCGCCAGTCATGGCCACGGTATGACCCCTGGCACGCAAGCATTCGACGATGCGTAGTTTGTGTAGAGGAGTGGCCCTGGCGATGATGGAGGTATGTTCAAGGCGTGTGGCCAGCTCTTCCTCGTCCAGATTGGTAATGTCTGCTCCCATCAGAAGTTGCTGTCCATCTGGGAGGCCAGCCTCCCTGGCGATGGTACGGGCGGTCTCCGGGTGGTCGCCTGTAATCATTATGACGCGTACCCCCGCCTCCTGGCAGCGTTCGACAGCGGTACGTACGGTCGAGCGCAGAGGATCGCTGATGGCAATAAAGCCCAGGAAGGACAGGTCCTGTGGATCATCAATGTTTGTTATTGCTGCTCCCTCGGCGACCATGAGAATGCGCAGGCCACGCCGGGCCAACTCTTGCGCTCTGTCCAGAAGGGCGTTGCGTTGGGTCTCGTCTAAGGCACGCTTCTTCCCTTTCAGATAGAGCCAGCTACAGCGAGCCAGGAGCACCTCAGGCGCTCCTTTGAGATTTAGCCTATGAGAGGTCAGGGTCGCGTGAAAAGCGCGTACGGGATCAAAGGCAACCTCGTCCTCGTGAGAGACGCAAATTTCTTCAGCCAAGCCTAGTTCTATCGCCCCCTGGATAATCGCTTCATCAGTTGGATGCGCACTGGCCTCGGGCGCGTTTGGATGCGGACTGGCCAGTGCTGCCGTTACAAGCACATGATGTAGGGATTTGGTTAGTCGGGCCGGAAGGTGTACTTCTCTTTCAGTGTCGGCGACGAGGCTTAGTTCCAGATGGCCTCGGGTCAAGGTTCCAGTCTTATCTGTGCAGGCCACATCGACGCGACCCAGCGCCTCAACCGCCGAGAGACGGCGTACAAGTGCGTTATGAGTCGCCAGGCGGCGCGCTACTCCTGCCTCGCCAACTTTTGTTAACAGCGGTAGCCCTTCGGGAACGCTGGCCAGGGCAATTGATGCCCCTGTTGCTAGCAGAGTATCCAGTGCGCGTCCCTGAAGGAGACCGGTGACAATGACAACGCCACCACCCAGGAGAGAAACGGGGAGCAGGACGCGCAGCATACGTGCTAGCCTGGAGCCAAGCGGGCTCTGCTCGGTCTCGGCGGTCTCCAGAGCGGCGGTTGTAGCTCCGATGCGTGTCTGGTTGCCGACTGCGACCACGACGGCTTTGCCCATGCCTGTCGTCACGTCGCTACCTGCCAGCACGATATGCGTGTTATCGCTTCCCTCGGACGGGTCTTTTGCAACGGGAAGCGATTCGCCTGTAAGGGAGGCTTCGTCAACCTCCAGCCCCTGGGCCTCGATCAGGCGAGCATCAGCCGCGACACGCTCTCCTGGTGAAAGGAAGAGAATATCTCCGGGTACGACATCGTTGGCAGAGACACAAATGATGTGGTTGTCGCGTAGGACATGAGCGGTGGTGCTGCCCAGGCGTTGCAACGTCCTGGCTATTTTGTTGGCCTTCTGTTCCTGCCAGGCGCTAACAGCCATGTTGATAAGAATGGTTGTAGCAATAATGCCGACGTCGGCACTGGCACCAAAGAGGAGCGAGAGCACCGCACCACCCGCGAGAATAGTGTTGAGCGGGGAGCGAAGCTGTTCAAGCAAAGCCAGGAGCATGCGATTCCGTTGGGCATGAGGTTGTGCTTGATGCAAACGCTGTTTCGACTCCTGGCTTGAAAGTCCCGTGATACGGCTATGCAAGTTCTGCAATACGCGCTCGCTGCTCATCTGGCCCCAGCGCTCGGGATGAGGGTCGGCTAGCTGGGAGAGTGAGGAGGCAGGGCGCCTCTGACCACGCAGGTGTAGCCAGCTATCGGCCAGAGCGCCCAGCGCAGCCAGGTAGAGGACGCGCGAGGCCAGAGCTATTCCGGGTGCACCACGCCAACCCCAGACCAGGCCAGTGATATTCGAAAGAAGCGAGAGCAGAATTGAATCCCGCGTAGCGCTCTCGCGCTTCTTGCCTGCGATGATAATAGCTATCAGCGCAAAGAGGTCGGGAGCGAGAAGGTCCGCGCGCGCCGGCAGACGTTTCTCGCCATTGAGCAGACCAATAGCCAGGTCACAGGCAGCGAAGGCCGCCGCCGCGCCCGCGTGATCTGAAACATAAGCGACACGCTTCCCCGCCTTTTGTTTCTCCTGAATGAGAGCAGACGCATCGTCGCTTTGTAGTAGCGAGATTCCAGCCCGCCGTGCCAGGGCCTGGGTCGCCTCCTGGTTTTCGCTGATAAGAATGTGCAATTCTATGCCCAGTCTTTGACATGTTTGTACCAGGCGAGGGGCATCAGGAGCGAGGCGTGGGCGTATGGCCAGTACACCAAGGATCTCTTCGGGTGCTTGTGGCGAGTTGGCGCGACGTAGTGAAAGGAGCAGGCAGTTGCGATGGCGTTGGAGAAAGGATGGTGAGAGAGACGAGTCAACATTTTCCAGGGGACCGAGGATATAATGCCCCTCCTCGGTGATGGCACGAATACTTTTACCGTCAAAATGAGCCAGCGAAATATGGAGAGGACCACGCGTCTTGAAGATGGGTCCCCAGGGAGAACCAGCGGCCGTCGAAATATTTGTGGCCAGTTCTAGCAGTTCTTTTGTCTCGATCTGTGGCGAAAGCGAGAGGGCATCGACCATTTCTAGACCCTCCAGGAGAAGTCGTGCGCCATCGAGAAGTACGACCTGGGGTTGGCGAATCACACGATCCTTACGTGTGCCAACGACGATGGTCCCTGCCTTGAGCGCGTACATCGAAGCCCCCAGGTCCGAGCTTTCGGCTCCGACCATGGCTGGTCGGGGATTCACAAGGACCAGCGAGGCGAGCGTCTGGGTGAATGAGCGTGTTAACAGGGCTGTGCCAGCGGCGTAGAGCAGCGAGAGTGGGCTGAGGAGCTGGATATAGCGATCATAGAGGGTGGGAGCGACTGGAGCTGGGCGCGGTGTGGTAGTGAAACCCGTGAAAGAAGGTTGCATTTGTAGCTGAACGGTAAATGGCCCACCGTAGAGCTGGTAGCCAGCGGAAAGCTCCAGGCCAGGCGTAACCGCCATGGGTACTCCTTCGCGAGTGATGCCTGTACCAGCACCCTCCAGGACGCGGGCGTCCATGGGAACTTTCCTCCCACTTTCCAGGTGTAGAACAGTTCCGGGGCGCAGATGAGGTTCATTGGCTTCCTGTTCTTCATAGCGATGCCAGGAGGTGCGGCGTGCTCGCACCTCGGTCAGCAGACGGAGAGACTCGCTACCGATTGTGAGCAGGCCCAACACGCTACCACCCAGCGTGAGCGTAATAATTCCCGGCACATTAAATAGCAGATCGCTTGTGGCTTTCCCCACCAGTCGGCGCAGGCCATGTCGAATTGGAGGAATACCCTGAAGGATGCCAATGATGCTCGCGATCTGAATGGCTTCTGTTGCACCAGGGAGTGGATCGGTCATACCAAGGAGGCGGCGTATAGAAAGAACCCCCAAGCCCAGTGTGGCTCCCAGGGTGCGTATGCTACTTTGCACGAGTGGCCTTGGATCGAGGGGGTGGGTTGGCTGGTCCTCCCCTGGCAGGTCAGGGAGGTCGACTCCAGCCACCATAGAGACAAGATCATCCAGCTCTTGTTCGTGTTCTGTAAACTCGACAAGTACATGCCCGGTGGACCAGCGTATATGGGCATGGACATTTTGGCGGCGTTCCAGGGACTCGACCACGCGTTGGGCTACGGTTGGATCACGTTCCAGACCACGTACAGGAATAGAGGCTCGTACCAGGTTAGCATTTTTCTCCTGATGGATGGAGAGAGGAGTGTGAGTAGTTTTTTGCCCCTGTTTTGTCTCAAGAGAGGAGGGGTCAAGCGTCTCTAATGTGGTGAGAATAGCTTGCTGGTCGTTTTTTTGAGAATCATAACCTATGAGCACATTGTGAGTGAACTCGTTTGCCTGTACCTTCTGGATGCCGGGTAACTGGCGTATCCGCTCTTCTAACACAAAACGATTGCGCCCATTCCACCAAGGGATATTAAGGCGTATACGTCCAGGTAGGGCGTGGACAATGTGTAGCTCTTCAGCAGTGGCTATGCTCATAATATTTCTTCCCAGGTGCTTCCTAGAAGTGACAGACACCGGTCCGACCGTAGAGTGTGATGGATATATTGTCCATCACACTCTACGGTGTCATGACTACCTGCTCTCACGTGCCTTATGATGTCTGTGTTTCGGTGGGGCTGAAGCTTGCGATGCCTCTTCTGTATGTGGAGTGCGGACGTGATGTGCTTCAGCTAGAATATCTTCCGCCTCTTCGCGTATGCGCGAGCCAGCTTTCTGGAATTGCGCGCTGGTACGCGAGAGGGTCGTATTCAGGCGATGCCCTACATCATCCACTATCTCCTCGGCTCTACTCATATGAGGGTTGCTGCTACTAGCCGTGGCCTGTTCGGCCTGTTGAGACTGCTCCATGCCTTCTGGGGTATGTTGCGCTCTTTCTGGATGCTGCCTGCTTCCCAGGTGATGCATAGCATGATTAAAACGGCCAAAGGCGTAACCAAGTTGATGCCCTAAGTGTTCAGCCGGACCCTCATCGCTCTCAGAGCGGTCTGAACCTGGCTGCTGTTGATGTTCTGGCTTCATCGTTCCTGACCTCCCGCAACTCCAGGAGGTTGCATCTCTGGAGAAAGATGTGCTCCATTTGTTGATACTTCATCTTGATCGGCCTCTTTCAGGCCATGCCCAAACCCCTTGAAGAATGAGTTCACTGCTTCGCCTGCTGCCAGGACACCGGCTGTGCCATAGACGGCACCCTGGCGTACAAGTTTGCGTGCGCGCGGCGAAAAAACGGTCGCGGCGACGACAGCGGTCACAGCTACCTCAGGTTCTAGATAGTCTTCGAACTCCATTTTTGTGCCACCTTTCGCTGCATATAGCAACAAATCCAACCCCCTCTTCGGGGAGTAGACATATCCTAATGGATAAGTAAGCAAGGAGAAATAAAATGTAATATAGAATACACGTATGACGAAAGCCCAAAGATACTAAGTCTTCTGTAATTATGTAGAACTGTTTGCCACGCCAGGCCTCATTCTGGGTATGAGATGTGGTGGAAAAATGCCGCAGGCATTTTTCCACCACATCTCATATAATGTAGGGTCACGCTTGCATGGACTAAGAAGCGTTTGGGGTAGGGAGGCAGAGCTTGCTCTGCCTCCCTACTTGAGATAGAAATGAAAGGAAAGAGTTATGGCCGCATATTTCATTGTGGATGTAGAAGTGAACGATCCCCAGATGTATGAGGAGTACCGCAAACTGGTGGGACCCACGCTGGAGCGCTATGGTGGGAAGTTCCTGGCGCGTGGAGGCGCGACAGAGACCATTGAGGGTGATTGGCGGCCGAAGCGCCTGGTCATAATAGAGTTTGAGAACGCGGACCAGTTTAAGCGCTGGTACTACTCGCCCGAATATAGTGAGGCCAGGGGTATTCGCTTCAAGGCGTCCAGCGCGCGGGCGGTCTTGCTTCAGGGAATATAAAACGAGTTAGGCATCAAGAGCCAGAGAGCAGAAACCAGCTTAATGCTTCGCGCGCAATGTTCTCTGGCACATGATGCCCACCTGGAAATTCATGATATTCAACGGCGTACTTAGCCTGTCGCAATTGATTGACAATGCGCCGGCTACAATAATCAATGGGGAGCACAGGATCACGTTGCCCATGGGAGATATAGACGCGAGGTAAACCCTGATATTTCGTTGGCTTCATAAAGCCGGGAGAAAAGGCAATGATATGTTTGAACATATCGCCATTTATGAGTCCAAGCGAGAGCGCGTAGGAAGCACCATCAGAGAAACCTTCGACTGCTATACACTCCGGATCAATTATATAGCGGCTGAATATCTGTTCCAGCGCCTTATCGATGAGTGCAACATCGGGTCCATAGTGCCCGTCCGTAATGATGTCCCAGCTCTGTGAGCGGGAGGAAGGCGCGAGCAGGAGCAAACCAGATTCCTCGGCGTGCGACTGAAAAGGTAAGCGTCCTCCTGTCGCGTTACCGCCCGCTCCATGGAGCATGACGACGAGTGGTGCTGGATAATCCGGCGTATATGCATGGGGCACATACAGGAGACAGTCTCCCGTTTTCTCTATGTCCAGAGAATGGATCCCTGGTGAGCTGATGCTATGTATGTGTCTGCCCGGTTGTGCATGTAGCCGTCCCCAGTTGTGACTTGCTTGTGTCTGTTGTGTGTCTCTCACTGCGTTTGCCTCCTTTCCCTTGTCACGTTTGAACAAGACGAGAAGGGAACGCTTTATGCTGAGAGCATGATCGAAGATTATTTTGCCTGGCTTTGTATGGGTGGTGGTAAGATTTGAAATTCGCTATCGGTTTGTCTGGGTGTACTGGAGGCGGCAGGTAGCGTGAGCAGGGCACGTGTTCCCTCATGAGGGGTGCTTTCCAGGCGCAACGAGCCGTCGTGGGAGGTCGCGATGCTGCGGGCGATGGAGAGGCCCAGGCCTGTGCCGCCCGCGGCGCGCGAGCGGGCTTTATCTACGCGATAGAAACGCTCGCCCAGGTTGGGCAGGTGCTCTGCCGGGATACCAATGCCGTTATCGCTTATCGCGATCTGTGCCCGCTGGTCGACGAGCGAGGTATGTATGGTCACACTGCCACCAGCATGATTGTATTTGATAGCGTTATCGAGTAGCACCAGGAGGGCCTGTTCGAGCAGCAGGGGATCTCCAATAACGCGCAGGTCGTCTCTGACTTCGGCCTGGAGGGTAATACCCTTCTGATCGGCGAAGGCCGTGACACGGCGTAGACCAGCCTGGACAATGGTGTCGAGGGAGACAACCTCGTGCTCTCGGTGCTGGGAGCCTGCGTCCAGGCGTGCCAGGGTCAGCATATTATTGGCCAGCGTCGTCATATGGCTGGCTTCGGTCACGATATCTTCTAGCAGCTCGGCATCTTCAGGGTCCATGCCTTTGCGAGAACGGAGCAGGACTTCGGCATCGGCGCGTAGCAGCGTCAGAGGCGTCCGCAACTCGTGCGAGGCGTCGGCAATAAAGCGTTGCTGATTATTCCAGGCCAAGCGGGCGGGGACCAGCGCCCGGTGCGAGAGAAAGAGCCCACCGATAACCGCGCCAATCATCGTCACTCCACCTACCGCGAATAACAGTGTCAGGATGATGGAGAGGGCCGTCTCCTGCGGCTGCACGGATTTTCCTACGACAATAGCGCCCAGGTAGCTTTTCCCGTCCGGACCGGGAATACCTAACGCATAGCAGTCGACCTGCCCTAGAGGACCGCCTGTATCAATAATGCCGCTCGCGCTTCCATTTTGCATCGCCTTCAAGGCCAGTGAGGTATCGAGAAAGGCCGTGGGCAGCTGTGGCGTATCCTCCTCCTGGAGTAAATTGGCACTTTGATCAAAGCAGGCGATCAAGATAGGATCATGCGGAACGTAGCCAGAGAGAGGAAGAGAAGGCATTGAGCAGGGATGATCTGGCGAGATAGTGAGCCACTCCTGTGCCCCATGTTGGGCACGGCTTATCAGGTCATCACTGACAGGCGAGAGCAAGAGTTGTTGCACGCCAAAATAGAGCGTAACACCAAAGAAGATGAGCGCGATTGCCAGGACGCTGCTATACCAGAGGGTTAAGCGCAGGCGCAGGCCAGAGAAGAGGGCCGCGCCAGGCTCCCTGGATTGACGGTGCAGGTAGCGGCGGAATCGCCAGAAGAGTGATGGTTCGTTCTTCATACAGCCTTCTCCTTGCGGGGAGGATAGGCTTCGAGCTTGTACCCGATGCCACGCACAGTCTTAATGAGTGGGCGTGTGAAGCCTTGATCGATCTTATCGCGCAGGTAGTGAATGTAGATATCGACTACGTTAGAGAGCGCCTCCAGATCATAGCGCCACACGGCATCGGTAATCTGGGTGCGTGTAAGAGCCTGTCCAGGATGGCGCATTAGATATTCAAGGAGGGCGAACTCTTTCGCGGTCAGCTCGATGACGCGCTCTCCACGCCGGGCCTCATGCCGCACCAGGTCGAGGATCAAGTCATCGGCGCGCAACTGGGTCGCCACCTCAAAGGTACGGTCGCGGCGGCGCAAGAGGGCGTTGACGCGTGCGAGCAATTCCTCCATCGCGAAGGGCTTGGGGAGATAGTCATCCGCACCCACATTGAGGCCAGCCACGCGATCCTCAACCGAGCCGCGTGCCGTGAGCATCAGGACGGGAGACATGACATTATCGGCGCGCATACGGCGACAAATCTCAAATCCGTCGAGTTCGGGCAGCATGACATCAAGAATGACCGCGTCATAGGTTCCGCTTTCGGCTAGTTCCAGGCCGCTCAGCCCATCATATGCGAGATTAACGGTGTGACTCTCTTCTTGCAAGACGCGGCGCAAGAGGTGGGCAAGTTTTTTTTCATCTTCTACCACCAGGATATGCATAGTTGCCTACCTTCTTTCTCTAACAGAACCACTCTCTCAACGTATTCTACCAGGAATAGCCCGGCTTGAAAAATGGTGAAAAGATCTAAATTAAAAGAAACGCTTATTTTTCTGCATGACGTGTGCGGGCAGGGTGCGTTCAGGCTCCTGAGCGCTCTTCAAGAGGCGCAGGACGAGGAGTGTTCCCACCAGAAGGATGCTGCCGATATAGAGCGCCGTTGCCCACCAGGTATCGCTATCGCTGCCAATAAACACGCCATGGAGTGTGACCAGGACATACAAGAGCAGGGTCAGGACATGGAAGCGGCGCCACCATTGATAGCCAATGCGCGGGCGCAGCCAGGTGCTGAGGCCGATGGCCAGTCCCAGGTAGAGCGCGAGAATGCCTAGGGTCATCCAGAAAGTGTGATAGGTGCTGGCAAAGGGAATGAGCACCTCGCTCCAGGCAAAATGCGTAAAGGGATCGATCCAGATAGCGAGCACATGTACAAGTGTAAAGACCAGCCCGAGCAAACTCAGGAAATTGTGCAGTTCACTGTTGATGAGGCGTGGCCAGCGTGAAGATTGCCAGCGCAAGGTGAGCGCGAGTCCGACCGCGACCGCGAAGGTTAGCAGGACATAGGCGGTCAGCCCACCAGCGCGGGCGACGTTCCAGGTTAGCGCATTCCACATAGGTGTTATTCAACCTCTCCACCTACTTCTTATGCGGAAACCAACGTCGCTCTCGCGACTAGCGTTTCCCCCACTCGGGGACAAGCGCGCTCAGGTTTCCGAATAGGCACTTAAGAGACGTGAGAGCCAGAGACAGGCGGCTGATTGGAATTGTCGGCGCCGAAATTGTCACCGCCATTACCTGGCCAGGACTGAGATGGATCGGACTGATTCTGGCCTGGTGTGACCTGGTTGGATGAATTGGCGGGCGTCGCCTGACGTGCTGCATCCCCCACACTATGGCTCATCACCAGGCCACCGAGCGCGGCAAAGCAGGCGAGTGTCGCGATAACGATCCCGCGCTTCCAGCGACGTGCCAGGGCCAGGGCCTCTCTTTTGGGAAGGCGAGCTGTAGGCTTCGCTGTACCAGGCTGTGGCCGTAGCGTGGTAGGCTGAACTGGCGCATATGGCCTGGTAGGCTGGGCATAGGGATAGGGTGGCGCTGGTGGTTGTGTGTTTCCCTGGCCGAAGAAAGGAGGGATATCCTGTCGCGGCCTGGCTTGCTCAGGCGGGGGGAAGGCGAACCGCTCGCCATACCTCTCATAGAGATTGGAAGAGTCCATAGTTTCTGCTCCTGGTGTGGTTGTACCTTGTGGAGGCTCGTCACCTCCACAAGGTCATGAGATTAATGGGTTGTTGAGCAGTCGTAGAGCTGGCTACCAGCGCTAGAGTTGGTTGACCAGGCGCTGCTGGGTACCAGGGTGCAGTGCTGGGTGACCCAGGTTGTCGCACTGCCGGAGCGAGCGCCACCGAAGCCACCAAAGCCGCCGAAGTTGCCACTCTCCAGGCGTTCCCGCAACTGCGATGGGAGATCTTTGAGGACCTGCTCGGGTAGGGAGCCGCCACGACCTGAATCAAGCAGGAAGAAGCGAACCGTGCCATTTTTTACCAGCGAGGACAACTGGCTGGTAGTAAGAATGGGATCGCTACCACTAAAGCCGCCCATTGCCATTACGGCCTTGTTGGTCGAGAGAATAATGCTATCGGCGGTATTGGAGCTGGGTGTCGCGACCAGGTATTTGGCGTTTCCTTGATGGGCCACAAGGTAGCTGATCAGGGCTTGATCGCTTGTACCGGCGCCATCGCCACCGGCTGGGCCGCCAGCATTGCGCGCGAAGTCATTGCCCTGGGAAGGTCCAGCCACCGGAAGCTGAGAGGCGGTATTCTGAATAACGGGTATTGCCGCCCAGATGGTTGGAGTGATCAGCAGGATCAGGATCCCAAGCGCCAGTGCCAGCGAGAGGACACGGACGTCGGGAGCCTGAACGCGAATTCTGGGCGCGAGGCGATAGGCCAGCAGAACGCCCAGCGTGACGATAGAGAGGACTGCAATCAGCGGTGTCAGAAACTGGCTCCAGGAGGGGTAGCTCTGGAGGATATAGATCTGCTCGACCGCCGTAAGGGCCAGGGCCAGGGGCAGGAGCCAGCCACGCCAGCCAGAGGTGCGAAAATCTTTCCACATAACGACCAGGCCAATGCCGAAGAGGGCACAGATGACCGGAGCCATCGTTGTCATATAGTACTGGTGGAAGAAGCCTGCGACACTGAAGAAGATGCCCTCGGTGAGCAACCACATACCCCACAGGACCAGTGCCTGTTGCTGGCGATCACCCTGGAAGCGCAGACGGCGCTGGAAGGCGAGGGCGAGAGCGCCCAGAATCGCGGCGGGTAAGAGCCAGGCGATCTGGCTACCAAGGGCCGATTCAAAGAGGCGGAGGGGACCAGGGTTGCCCGTACCAAACATACCACCACCATTGCCACCAAACTGCCCGCCCTGCCCCACGTTTGGAGGAAGATCAGGCGTGCCTGAACCATTGGTTCCACCTGGGAAGCCGCCCTGGCCGTTGCCTGGGAAGCCATTTGGGTTTCCTGTGCCCTGCCCATCTGTGCGCGTCCTTGTGCGGTTTCCATTACCACCGAAGCCACCGGCTCCACCAAAGCGGCCCAGCAGGCGACTGGCACCGTTATAGCCAAAGGCCAGTTCGATTTCGGAGTTGGTCTGGCTGGAGCCGACATAGGGACGCTGAGAGGCAGGCGTTAGATCGACTGCCACGAGCCAGGAGAGCGTGAGAACCGCCATCACCACGCCTGCGAGCAACAGGTGCAGGATACGCTTGCCGATGCTGTGAGGCGCCGCAAGCAGGTAGAGCAGGCCAAAGGCCGGAACAACCAGGTAGCTCTCCAGCATCTTGATATTAAAGCCCAGGCCAACGGCCAAAGCGCTCAGAAGGAGCCAGCGCAGGCGTCCCGTCTCAGCCGCGCGAAGCACCGCCCAGGCACCAAGCAGCATCACCAGCGTCAGTGTGCTATCAATCGTGTTATTGCGGTTAGTGACGACACTGATGGGGCTGATAGCCAGGGCCAGAGCTGCGAGCAAGCCAGCGACCACGCCGAAGTGGCGGCGCACTAGCCAGTAAAGGATAGCCACCGAGAGGACACCCGCCAGGGCCTGGGGAAGAGCAGGGCAAAGCTCGTAAAGCCAAAGATCTTGGTGCTGATGACCTGCAACCAGAAACCAAGCGGGGGCTTATCAATCGTGACGAAGCCGCCTGGATCGAAGGAGACAAAGAAAAAGTTATGTAGACTATCGCCCATGCTCTTGACTCCGGCTGAATAGTAGAGGTTGCCGAAGCCATTTGCTCCCAACTGGAAGAAGTTCATAAAGATCGAGATGAGCATAATGGTACCTAGAGCAATGCGGCTCCAGGTGAAGGATTGCGGCTGTATTTTGTGTACCGCATCGTCCTCCGATGGTGGTCGAGCTACAATTTCTGTTGTATCAGCCATAGGTATTCCCTTCACTTATCGTTTATGGATGGAGTGCTTTGTTTTTATGAGAAAGTTTGCCGCCCGTGGCAGCAGTAAGCGTTAATGCTCTACTGTATCAGTGTACGCCTCATTTATTGGTCATTTATTGGAATATCATGAGAACTTTCCCATAAATGACCAGCGTTTAGTGAATAAAGACCCAGAGGCGCATCACCAGGAAGGAGAGAATGGTTCCGCTTGCGATGGCGAGGCCCTTCGAGAGGTCTGTCCAGGCGAGTGTATTGGTTACAAAGGGATGCGCGACCATGCTGGCGAGCCAGGTGAAGAGGCTATTCCAGCTAAGGCCCAGGAGCGTAGCCAGGCCAAACCGCTTTAGCTCGCGCCAGGTTGTAGGCTGGCGATGGGTAAAAGTCCAGTTTTTATTAAGCAGAAAGCTATTCGTTGCCCCCATACAGTAGGCGATGGCGGTATAGAGGGCAATCAGCCAGGGGCTACTGGTTGGGCACAGCAGGAGCAGGGCATTTAAGACGAGCAGATCCAGTACGGTATTAAGCCCACCGACCGCGCTAAAGCGGAGAAGCTGTACCCAACCCTTATGTGTTCGCGTATCAGGTTCAGGTTCAGGGCGCATTACCGAAGAAAAAGTGTACGTGTCGGAAGTCTCCGTGGGGGAGAGGGTTGATGTTTCTGGCACGATTGTTTACTCTCCAAAGGATCAGTCATCCATGATGAACGACCTACGAGTACGATCAATAGCACTATCAATATCAAGATGAGTTCTTGCGGTAGCATAACAAGCGAGGATGGGAGAAAGATTGGAGAAATATGAGGAGATTCTCATCCTTGACATGCCTCTAGATTTGCTCATACACTGCATTGCAACGTTGCATTGAAGGCAACCCATCTATAATGAGTTAAGAGAGGAAGCAGTAATGCTACAGGCGAAGGCTTATTTTGACACTCATCACCATGTTGGGGTGATTGACCAACGCATCTTCAGTGGCTTCTTAGAGCACCTGGGACGCGCAGTATATGAGGGTGTATATGATCCAGAGAGTCCTTTGAGCGATGAACAGGGTTTCAGGAGAGATGTGCTTGAGGCCTTACGGGCGATGCGTATGCCCCTTGTGCGTTATCCCGGAGGGAATTTTGTGAGCTGCTACGACTGGACGGATGGAATTGGTCCACGTGAGCAGCGCCCGGTCAGAGTCGATTATGCCTGGAAGAGTCGCGAGACAAATCAGTTTGGCACAGATGAGTTTATGGCATGGTGTCAAGAGACTGGGATCGCACCCATGATGGCAGTGAATCTGGGGACGGGGACGCCCAAAGAGGCATCCGCCCTGCTGGAGTATTGCAATCTGCCAGGAGGAACGTATTGGGCAGATCGTCGCATTCAGAATGGGCATGAGCAGCCCTACGATGTGCGCCTGTGGTGCCTGGGCAATGAAATGGATGGCGATTGGCAGGCAGGACATGTTCCCGCCGAGGTGTATGCCCAGCGGGCGAAGGCGGCGGCAATTATTATGAAGGGTCTTGACGCAAGTATCGAGACTGTGGCGTGTGGCTCTTCTGGTCGCGGTATGTCAACCTACTTGCACTGGGATCGCACAGTGCTGGAGTATTGTTGGGAGAACATCGACTATATTTCTGCCCATCGCTATAGCGAGAACAGGCGAGGCGACTCAGCCTGGTTCCTGGCCGAGGGCGTAGAGATTGATCGCGTCGTTGAGGATTATGCTGCGCTCCTAAATTATGTACGTGGCGTCAAACGCAGCCAGAAACGTGTGTATCTCTCCTTTGATGAGTGGAACGTCTGGTATAAGAACATGGAAATGGATGGCAAGGGAGAGAGTGCGCCTCATTTGCTCGAAGAGGTATATAACCTGGAAGACGCCCTGGTCTGCGCACAGTATCTTAGCAGCTTTATCCGTCACGCCGACGTCGTCAAGGTGGCTTGCCTGGCGCAGATTGTAAACGTTATCGCACCGCTCCTGACAAAACGTGATGGCTTGCTCGTTCAGTCGATTTACTATCCCATTGTCTCTTTCGCTCAGCATGCGCGTGGTCTCTCTCTCGTTCCAGCGCTTGAGTGTCCTACCTACAAAGCGGGCGAGCGTGGTGATGTAGCAGCCCTGGATGCCGCCATGAGCTATGACGAAGCCTCAGGGACAGTCGCGGCCTTCCTGGTCAATCGTGAGCAGCGGCAGGAGATGCGGGTGGTGCTGAGCCTGGGCGATCAGCGCTTTTGCGAGGTACTGAGCGTCGAAGTTTTGGGCGGTGGCGATGCCAAAGCTGCTAATACCTGGGAGGAGCCGAAGCGGGTAACACCGCGTAGCGCAGAGGCGCATGTCAACGAGGCAGGCGAACTAATCGTGACCGTGCCAGCTCCCGGCCTCGCAGTTGTGCGCGCCCGGGTCAGTAAGAGGTAGTGATGCGTTACTGACGTACGCGTAGGCGCGTACGTCAGTAACGCCTGCTTCTAAACACGCTCGGTTTCGGCGAGGACGCTTTCAGCCTGGTGGAGGACACTTGCCTGCTCGCTGACAGGCTGTGGATTGGTAACGCCGGGGGCATGACCGATGCGTGCTATGATTTCGGCAAAGTCAGCATAGCTAGTCGTGAGTGGGAGTGCCCCCAGTTTTTCTGGGCCAGCGAGCGCAGAGGGGCCGCGATGCCCCAGGCTACCTCCTCTTCTGTCTCCAGCACCGGGTTATCACACCAGACGTGCAGTTTTGCCCCTAGATTGCGCGGATGAAAAGCCCCAATGGCGAGAGGGCCGTGAAAGATGTGGTGTTCAAAGGACTCATAGATGCCATCGGGCCTGGCACGCCAGTTATTATTACCCAGGACATAGTACAGGTAATCTGCATTGCTATTTAGAATGTAAAGATTGAGATCGACGATTGCCTGTGGCTCTAGCCCCGAGCGATACCAGTGCTCATAGATAATATCGTCAGCCAGCTTGACCGCGGAGCCGCCATACAGTCCATCATTCCAGGCGCGGGTGATCTTACCATGGGCTTTCACGATCTCATTCGCCCAGTTGACAAAGCCCAGATAGGTGTCCTTGATCACGGCGTCAGGGCCATAGTGCTCACACGCGAAGGCGAGTAACTGGGGATAGCGCTCGTAATCGTCCTGCATGATATACTCGTCTGCCCCGATGTGCCAGAAGGGTCCGGGAAAGAGCGGAATATACTCTTCCAGAATGTCACGCATGAGTTGGTAGGACTCTTCTTTAGCCAGGTCAATATCGCCACCGCGCCTCTTGCCGCCCAGGCCGGTAAGCTGTAACTCAGGATGAGCGGCGAGAATAGTGTCCATATGACCTGGCATATCGATTTCGGGCACTACCGTGATGTGATACTTGTGCGCAAGTTCAATGAGGGAGCGTATCTCAGCTTTTGTATAGTGTTGTGGAGAGGCAATTTCGGGATGGTGCTCGCTTTCCGGGCGAAAGCCATAGTTATCGGAGAGGTGGAAGTGGAAATAGTTATATTTCAGGTAGGCCAGTTCACGGATATGCTGCTCTAGCCATTCGACGGAGAAGTACTTGCGTCCCATATCAACCATGAGGCTGCGTTCGGGGTATGCAGGCCAATCGCTAGCTGTCCCACCGGGGATGACAAGGTTCTGCTTGAGGAGTTGAAGTACTGTGCGGGTGCCATAGAAGATGCCGGTCGCCGTCTGAGCACGTATCGTCAGGGTAGGCGTGATTTCAAGTACATAGCCCTCTGGTTGGGAAGTGGCATCACCTGTCTCAAGGGTCAGGAAGATATCGCCGGGCTGCAGGCTCATGGCCAGGTTTGGTGAATCATGAGGTTATCGGAAGAAAGGCCTCTGCTCTCTGCAGCGTAAACTAATGAGTTTTAGTCTCTTTTATTGAAGGGCTTTCACCAAAGTTGGCCATGAGCCGGCTGCAAAGTCCCACCAATGGTAAGTGCCGGACGTAACTCGGTGAGGGCCAGGAGATCATCTATAAATACACTGGCGGTAGCATAGAGTTGCGAAGTCATGCGACCATCAAGAACAATGCGCGTTTGCGCGCTGAAATGATAGGGAGTTACGTTCGCGGTCCATGCTTTGAGGGCCGGGATAGTCAGAGGACGTCCAGCATCCTGCTCATCATTGAGTGTTAATGGTAGTAGCGACGTTGTACCAGTTAGGCGATCCATATGAAACTTCCTGTTTCAGATTCCTAACGAATGCTCTTTTTGTCTAGCTGACATCAAGTCAAGATAGCAAAAGGGAGAGCAGCGCTTTATTGTATGGATGGGTTCTCACAAGAGTAGTGTTTTTATGCCTGCTTGTCAAGAAAAAGATTTTCTATGAAGGATGAATGAGAGTTTATTACTAATGCCGTTTCTTGCTCATGTGAAGAAGCATCCTGGCTGCCCGTGGCAGCCAGGATGCTTCTTCACATGAGCAAGAATATAATGCTCTAGAAGGTGACGGGGAGAGTGTTCAGGCCCATGATGAGTGAGCCTGGACGCCAGGTAAGTTCTTCGGGCGCGACGCTCAGGCGCAGGTGAGGGAGGCGGCGCACCAGTGTGCCAATAGCAATCTGACCTTCGAGGCGTGCCAGGGGAGCACCCAGGCAGTAGTGAATGCCCTTGCCAAAGGCAAGGTGCCGATTCTCCTTGCGCGTAATATCGAGCTTGTCAGGACTGGCAAACTCTTCTTCATCGCGATTATTAGCAGAGAGCGCGACAAGGATATGATCGCCACGTTTCATGAGTTTGCCGCCAAATTCAAGATCTTCACGAACCCAGCGCTGGGTTGCGAGCAGCAAGGGACCACGATAGCGCAGAAATTCCTCGATCGCTGTTCTAATCAACTCAGGTTTTTCCTGAAGTAAGCGCATCTGGTCGGGATGCTCTAGAAGGGCCAGAATGCCATTGCTGATCAGATTAACGGTTGTTTCATGGCCGGCAATGATGAGTAGAAAGACCATGGCCATCAGCTCTTCCTGCGAGAGTTTATCGCCTTGCTCCTCTGCTTGAATAAGTTTGCTCAGCAGGTCATTAGCGGGAGACTGGCGTTTGCTTTCGAGTAGCTCAAGGAGATACTGGTAGAAGGCCATCAGCTCGCCCGCCGCCTGGCGAAAGGCCTCAGGATTGCCTGAGGCCTCTACAATGAGGTTGGACCAGGAGCGGAACTTTGCGCGATCGGCTGAGGGAACGCCCAACATTTCAGAGATGACGATCATGGGAAGCGGAAAGGCGAACTGGTCGATCAGGTCCATCTTGCCTTTGGACTCAACCGCGTCTAGCAGTTCGTCTGTGATCTCCTGAATACGTTCGCGCCACTGCTCCACCAGGCGAGGGGTGAAAGAGAGGTTGATAAGTGAGCGTAGACGGGTATGGCTGGGCGGATCCATATTGAGCATGTGGAGGCTAAGGAAACTTGAGGCCTGTTGTGGTAGCGCACGCGGGAACTGCTCTATCTCTTCGGGAGTGAAGGCATTGCCCGCGTTTTTCACGAAGCGCTCGTCTCGCAAGATGATATCCGCATCCTGGTAGCGTGTTACTAGCCAGGCGGCGCGCCCACTTTGCAGTGTAATCTGGTGAAGGGGGTCCTGGTGACGCAGGTCCGCGAAGGTAGGGTATGGATTGGCTTTGAATGTTGGTGAAGTTAAATCCAGGTCTGGAAATTGTTGCATGTTTTCTTCCTTTATTTTATTTGTCATAGATTTGGCTCCCATCCATAGAAGAGACACGTCTACTGTGAGAACTGGGTCTCGCTTGAGTTGATAGTTGCTTCTGATGGTTGAGCCTGGGCACTAGAAGCATGAAAAGTAATAGTACTTTACGCCTCTTTTCTAAGCTACATGCTCGTATGTTTGTTATATTACTATGTTGTAGATATACAAATCTAGAGCAGTGATGCATTGGAGGAATTTTCCCGCGATGATGGAGCAAACTGAACAAAAGCTCGGCAACTATCGGCTGGTGAAACGCATCGGTCAGGGAGGCTTCGCCAATGTGTATCTGGGGGAGCATATATACCTGAAGACGCAGGCCGCGATCAAGGTATTGCAATTGCAGTTGACGCCAGAGGTGCTGGAGACCTTTCTTACAGAGGCGCGGCTCATCGCCCACCTGGCACATCCCAATATCGTGCGGGTATTAGAGTTTGGGATAGAGCAGGAGACGCCCTTCCTGGTCATGTCGTATGCCCCCTATGGCTCGTTGCGTGAACTGCACCCGGCGGGTAGCGTCGTACCCATTTCAGCGCTTTCGCAGTATGTGCGCCAGATGTCGCAGGCTCTCCAATATGCCCACGACAGCGATATTGTGCATCGCGACGTCAAGCCCGAGAATATGCTGCTCATGGATGAACACACCGTCATGCTGAGCGACTTTGGTATCGCCGTGGGCGAGCAGAATCGGCAGCATACGCAGGCAGGTCGGGGCGTCATCGGAACCTCGTTTTACATGGCCCCCGAACAGTTTCATGGTCAGTACTCTCCTGCCAGCGATCAGTACGCTTTGGCGGTCGTGGTCTATGAATGGTTGTGTGGTGTGCCTCCCTTTGTTGGCTCACCGACCGAGGTCGCTATCCAGCACATCCGTTCGTCCCTCCCCTCCTTACGAGCCAGGATGCCCGCCCTGCCCATCACCCTTGAGCATGTCATCGAACGCGCCCTGGCCAAAGATCCACAAACGCGCTTCCCCTCCATTCAAGATTTTGCCTCCGCCTTCGAGGAGGCTTGTGCGATGCTACCCACCCGCACGAGTAACTTGAAACCCTTGCATATGAGCCTGCCAAGCAAGGCGGCTCAGTCCTCACCGGAGTATCATTCATCCGCCACGGTCGCGGGTCCCTTTTATAGCGGGACCTTGCCCCCACCCTCGACGACGCCCCTTCCTCCCTCCAATCCTCCTCAGAGACAGATCTCGCGTCGCGCCGTGGTCGGAGGACTGGCGGGATTAACGCTGGGCGGCCTGGCGCTGGCTGGCCTATCGACGGTGTTTCGCTCCCAGTCACAAACGGCTAACTCCACTCCGGCTGTGCATACAAAGAAGAAGCCAACGCCAAAAAATCAACCTACAGCGACGCCCAACGCGACCGCCACAGCCCAGGTTGCGGTCATCAATGGTGTGCCAACCAGGCCCGCGGTAACCTCATGGGGAACAGGGCGGTTGGATGTCTTTGCACGTGGCAGCGATAATGCTCTGTGGCATCGAGCCTTTGATAATGGCCACTGGGCGGCCTGGGAGTCGCTGGGTGGCTCGCTGGCCTATGACCCGGTCGCGACCTCGTGGGGGCCGGGGCGGCTGGATATCTTCGTGCGTGGCGGAGATAATTCTTTTCAGCATATGTGGTATGACGGCACCTGGCATGCCTGGGAGACGCTGGATGGTATCCTGACCGCCGATCCAGCGGTTGCCTCACCTCTACAGGGTGTCATCGATGTTTGTGTTAGTAGTGTTGGCGGTGCTGTCTTCTACCGGCGCTTTACTGGCGTCTGGAATGCCTGGACGGCGATGGGTGGAGTCGCGTCGGCTGCCCCCGCGATCTCTTCCTGGCACACGGGGCAGATTGATCTCTTTGTACGCGGTACGGATAATCATCTCTGGCAGAGGCATTTTGAGAATACCTGGCGTGACTGGACGCCCATCAGCCAGGATACCTTTACTACCGGCCCGACTGTGGCCTCCTGGGCGCCGGGACGGCTTGATGTCTTCATCAACGCCGCCGATAGCTCCGTACGCCATAACTGGTTTGATGGGACCTGGCATGACTGGAGCTTTATCGCGGGCGCGCTTGGCTCCGCGCCTACAGCCGCCTCCTGGGGGGCGAACCGCATTGATTTATTTGCACGCTCAACCAGTAATATCTTGCAGCAGGTCGCCTATGATGGAAGCTGGCACGATTGGACCCCTCTCCCATAAGCACAACTCTTACTCCGTGCGCAAGTTATTTCAGGTAGTGGGCGTGGTGCGTGCTGGCGGTCTGAGACCGCCAGCACGCACCACGCCCACTACCTGTTTCTGAGCAAGCGTGCTATAGACCTTGACAAATGCCTTAGGCTGCCCTAATATCTTAGTGAGTGAGTCGGATATAAATCCCATTGTTGCTAAGATCTTATTCCGAAACCCAACGTCACCCACGTGACTAGCGCTTCCCCCATTCGGGGACAAGCGCGCCCAGGTTTTCGGAGAAGAAGTAACTCTATTTTTCTCTCCCGCGGGAGAATACCATATTTATATTAACCATCAGGAAGGGTTGAAATGTTTACCAGGACCAACTTCAAGATGACAAATCCCCTGCGTCTGGGTATACGTATTGTGCTGGTTATTGCTGGTCTGCTTGTTGTCGCCCTGCTTGTCTGGCAGGGAATTACGGCCTCGGGAAATCCCGATCCAACGACGGCCCATATCAGCCAGGGGGCGGCGATTGTCAATACCGGGCTACTGGTCTTTCGCGAGGGGTTGGAGATGATCCTGGTCCTGGCTGCGATCACGGCGAGCATGGTGGGACCTAAGAAGGTGTACCGGCGGCCAGTGGCTCTGGGGTCTGTTGGGGGCTTCCTGGCGACGATTGTAACCTGGTTTGTGGCCATTGCCGTTCTTAGTGTCATTAACGCGCCTGCGCTGGATATTCAGGCCGCGACCGGTTTGCTGGCGATTATAGTACTCCTGGTCATCATGAACTGGTTTTTCCACAAGATTTATTGGACCGGTTGGATCTCCATGCATAATCGTAAGCGCAAGGACCTGATGCAGCAAGAGAAAGAGGAGGGTGGAAGTAGCTCACGTATCCTCTTTGGTATGGCTATGTTGGGGTTCTCCTCCGTCTACCGTGAGGGCTTTGAAGTTGTGCTCTTTCTGCAAAACCTGCGCCTACAAGTTGGTTCAAATATCGTGCTGCAAGGCGTGGCGATTGGCCTGTTCCTGACGGCCATAGTAGGTGTCTTGACCTTTATCGCGCACCATCGTCTTCCATATAAGAAGATGTTGATCCTGACAGGTGCCTTGTTGAGTATCGTCCTGGTGGTGATGGTTGGCGAGAGCATTCAAGAGATGCAATTGGCCTATTGGATTGGGACCACACCTATTAACCTGCCCATTCCAGCCTGGATGGGGCTCTGGTTCGCGCTCTTCCCCAATGTGGAGGGAATCATTGCCCAGGTCCTGGCGGGTGTGTTTGTGATTGGTTCGTACTTCCTGGCGCGCTACCTGCAAGTCTGGCGCCCAGTCAAACAGGCCGAGGCGGCTCGCCGCGAGGCGGAAGTGGCTAAGCTCGCGGTTTCAGCGCAGGAGCCAGTCTCTAGCCATTCATAAGTTCTAAGTCCATGCCAGTATTGATCCTACAAGGGAATAGGAGCGTGTAGGGTCTATGCTGGCATGGACTCTTTTTTTATTTCACCCAGGTAGGGAGAGGCTCTCGGGTCGCCAGCCAGGTTGTGGGGAGAGCTGGCTCGGGGCAGGAGAGTGCGACGATGCCACCAACCATGGCGCAGGTGGTATCCATGTCGCCCATGCCACGTATCGTTAACCAGAGCGCCTCTGTGTAGTTGCCCAGCCCTTCACCTGCACACCAGAGGACAAAGGGGACCGTATCGGGGGCTGAGATAGCATAGCCGCTGCCCAGCATGGCGGCCACGGCCTCAACAGAGGTTGTTTCTGAGATATCGCGTGCGCGCCGGGCCTTGTTGCGTACCTGGCTCTCAGGTAGAAAAGGTAGGATGAGATCAATGAACTCGGTACGTGAAGGAAGCAGGCCGTCCTGGCGAAGCTGCCAGGCGAGCGCCGTTGCCGCCGCGATGGCGATGGCCCCCGCAATGGCTTCAGGGTGAGCATGAGTCACCTCCGCCGAGAGTGTAGCCTGCTCTACGACTGTATCTAGTTGATCTGCGAAGAAGGCACCAAGGGGAGCCACGCGCATGGCGGCCCCATTGCCGTATGATCCCTGACCCTCGAACTGACTTGTGGCACCCTCCCGCCATGGGTGCCCCTGCTGAATGCCGCGCAGCAAGCCGTGCATACTCGCGCCATATTTGCGCCCTGGCTCGTAGTGGGCCGCGAAGCTCGCGGCGAGTTCGTCCTGGTCAACATATCCCTTATCACGCAAGACTGCGACAAGCGAGAGCGCCATCTGGGTATCATCGGTATATGGCCAGGGAGCGTTTGCTAGCTCTCGCGCATCAATACGAGCCCGGATAGCGTCTGGATTGGCGGGGCGGCCAAAGAATGTGTCGCCAAAGGCGTCTCCAAGTGAGAGACCATCCAGGGCCAGGTGGGCGAGTGCCAGGCGCTCATGCCGCGAAAGTGCCATATAAAAGTGTCCTTCTTCTATCGTATTTGTATCTGTTGCGTCACTAGTATAGCATGTTCGTATCTGCAACGCATGTATAAAGGTGGTGTCATATACGGGCGAGCGCCCGTATATGACACCACCTTTATACATGCATTGGGATGTTCCTCTAGGTGGCTCTGGCATACTCTTTTCTAGAGAGATTGTGGAAGGGATTATGCTGTGCGTAAAACATCTGAATACTCTAAAGATCAAGGATCTGAGGCGAAGGTGCCTCTTTTAAAACCCCAAATGAAGATACAACAGCGGTGGTCACGCTTTATTAGTGGGCCAGGGAGTGCCGTTGTTCTAGTATGTAGTCTGCTGGTGGTGGTTGGGATGGTGATATTTTACCCCATATGGGCTAGTGCTCTATCTCATCTGCGTCTCCCCTCTGTTCCCCAAGAGACAAAGAAGGCATCTCCACCTTTTGATCCGGCTTTGGGAGCTGTATTGCCCAGGCATCGTGTCGTGGCCTACTATGCTGTTCCCGGGTCTGAGGTGACTGGCCCCGCCTTTGAGCCAAGTGAGTCCATGTATGAGAAGCTACACGAGCAGGGAGCGGCCTATGAACGGCTAGACCCGGTGCATCCCGTTCAATCTGGCGTAGATCTGGTGGTGAGCGTGCCAGATTCTTTTCCTGGTCCCGATGGTTACTACAGTCATCACGTGGATGCACAGACGATACAGAGCTATGTAGATTTCTGCCAGCGGCACCAGCTCTTGCTATTTCTCGACCTCAATTTCGGCTGGGCACCTGTCATGAAGGAACTGACAAGCTTTCTACCGTATTTGCAGCGCTACTCCTTTGTACACCTGGCGGTCGATCCAGAATGGATGTTTCCGCGTCATGATGGTGTGCCGGGCGTGAACTTGAGCAATGTGCGGGCCAGCGACCTTAACCCAATCATCGAGGCTCTCGCGACCATCCCTATGAAATATCATGTCCCGCGTAAGATGCTTATTTTTCACCAGTATCGTGGAGATGGAGATAGCCTGACCAACGCCTTTGACGCGACCCAAGCGGAACTGGCGGATAAGCATAAATTGCTCGCTGATAAGCGTGTGGATGTCATTCTGCATGTGGATAGTGTTGGTGGCTACCAGGGAGATCATGAGGATAAGAAGAAGCAGTATGCTGAGTGGGTGGGGCAGGATATGAAGCGGTATCATAACTTTCGTTACGGTGGCTTCAAGCTCTTTTATCACATCGAGGCCGCAACCGGGCTGATGACTCCTGCGGATGTGCTTGCAATGAAGCCAGCGCCCCTGGTTGTCACTTATGGAAACTAGCAGCGACCTCTCGCGATTTAAGTCGCGGAATGCCGTTATGTAGTGCAAGACTTGACAAATTCTTGAGGGCTTTTTTGTATTTTTAAAATATTTCTCTGCTAGTATTCAAAGAGGGCATTAGAGACGAAGAAGAGAAGAAGCAACATGCAAGAGCGATGCAAGAAGGCGAAAAGAACGCGCATAAAACCTCTTTCTCCCAAAAGTACTTTAATTATCATGATACTCCTGGTGTTTAGCATCTTATTATGCATAGGCCTGACCTCTAGCTCGCTTTCTGCACAACAGGGGAGCGTAGTGGCGGTCAGTCGGAGAGAGCGTTGGGAGAGTGATGGCAAGGTTACAGAGCCGGATTTCGCGTTTTCTCTCGCTTCGTCTCAAGCCCTCAAAGTTTCTCCCCTCTTTGAGGAGTATTATCAGAAGCATAATGGCGGGGCGAATCTAGGTGTGCCAGTAACGGCTGCCTTCCCGACGAATCGGGGCTGGCTACAATTTTATAGCCTGGGCGCTCTCTTTCTGCCAGACAAGCAGCAGGGTGATTTGGCGGACGCAAAAGATGTGATGGCAAATTTGATTAGCACGGGTGTGAGTGACCACTCGACAGGAGTTGCGCGCCTCTCGTTGCTGCCCTCTCTATTGAACGCGGGCAGCCAGGTGCCCATTGGCGGCAAGGGAAGCTCGTTAACCTATGTCAATGTACGAAGGATGATTAGCTCCTCGCTACTTGCGAAGCATGCTGCTTCGTCTCCTCCCTTGAGTAAGAATGTCTTTGTGAAGATGGGTACCTTCCTGGGCCGGGATGTTGGTCATTTTATTCCACAGACCTTATGGACGTATATGAATCGCGCAGATATCTCGCCCGATGGCTGGCAGAAGGATTTTGGCCTGCCGGAGACTGAGGTAGTGCCCTTTACCGTGAAAAAAGATGGACAGATCCACCATATGCAGGTCCAGGTGTTTGAGCGTGATGCCCTGCTGCTTGATCAAGATACACTGGACGCTTCCGGCCACGCAACTGTGCAGCGTGTGACCTCGGGCTGGATTATTTGAACACCCTGGGTGGACCCGATATTGCTGTGAAGACTCAGCAGACCGTCTGGGCGCAAGGCGAATCATCTCTGCTTAGCCTGCCTGTGAAGGGTCAGGAAATGGCGCATGTGGGACAGAATTTTCCCCTGACGCTGTTGGGTGAGGCTGAGTGGCAGTCAGGTATGCTCTGGTATCACGTGCAGTGGTCCGCGCCAAAGAATAGCGGAAATGGTTGGATTACGGCCTCCGCGGTGAGTTACAACGCTCCCAGCACTATGTTGTCGCACGCGTCGATAGATGTGCTCTCATCTGACCTGGCGAAATACCTGAGGCAAAATGGCGATAGTGTAGGGGTCGCGGTCTATGATATCACGCGCCAGCGTACATATACCTATAATGGGAATGTATCATTCGCCATGGCGAGCTCGATGAAGGTGCCTATCATGCTGGCCTTTTTCGATAAACTGGAGAGTCAGGGCCAGGAGCCAGATGATGATCAGATGCAATTATTGACCACAATGATCGAGAACTCTGACAATGACTCCGCCTCCGCGCTCTTCTTTGACGAGCTTGGGGGAGCATCAGCTATTACGAACTATCTCCAGAAGATAGGCATCACGGGCCTTGAACCCAACGATGACGCGTGGGGCTATAGCACTGTGACGCCACAGACGATGGTCACCCTGTTGACCCTCTTGCAGCAAGGGAAGATCCTGACACCCTATGATCGCTCCATCGCTCTCAACCTCATGCGGAATGTAGAGACTGATCAGCAGGTGGGCGTCGGCGACACTGTGCCCCAGGGAGCTTTAGTCGCGCTCAAAGATGGCTGGGTAGTTGGTCCCGACTCGTTGTGGGTTATGAACTCCTCGGGCATCATTACGCGTGGCAAGGAGGCCTATATCATTGCCGTCTACACCCAGGGGCAGAACGCCCTTGAGGACGGCCAGGGCATCGTACGCCATGTCTGCAAAGCCATCGCCGATAAATTGCTCTCCTAAACGTGAAGGGCGTGATGGCGGGCTGACTCCCCAGCCCGCCATCACGCCCTTCACCCAGAGAGCCAGGTAGTGACGAGAAGTTTGTTTCCTCCCTACACGATCTGTGTGGTCAGCTTTTTACGCAGGACGAAGAGCAGGACGAATCCCAGGATGAGCCAGGCCCCGAGCACAAAGGGAATGAGGTTGAGTGGCCAGGGAGAGGGAGAGATAAAGACCGCCGCAAGGATGCCCGCAATAATCAGGGTCGCCAGTCCTGGGAGCAGGGCGTGCAGGAAGACGTTGAAGCGCGCGCGGCGTTTGCGCCAGAAGAAGAGGATGCTGGCGACCGAGACCAGGCCATAGATGATCAAGACCAGGGCGGCGTCGAGTGTACCCAGGAAGCCAAAGGCCTGGATGGGTGTGAAGAGGAAGCCCAGCGGTAGACCGATGACCAGGCCAAGGGTGCATAGCATGATGACCGTACCGATGGGATTCTGGCGCCTGGGATGCAGCCAGGTGCTCCAGCGAGGCAAGAGGCCGTCGCGACCCACTGCGTAGAGGATGCGCGCGCCACCATTGATGATTGCCAGGGCCGCGCTAAAGAAGGAGAGCAGGCCCACGATATCGATGAGTACAATTAGTATGGGACCACCATAGAGGCGACCAATGGTATCGAAGGGCGCGGGATCGTTGGCGAAACCATTGACCATGTGCGGAATACCGTAACCGATTGTGCCGACATAGGCCATGAGCACATAGAAGAGGCCGACAACGAGCATGGAACCGAAGACGGCGCGTGGAATATTGCGATGAGGATCACGCGTCTCCTCGCCCAGAGCGGCGGCGGTCTCAAAGCCAATATAGCTGAGAGTCGCGAGAATTAGGCCAGCGGTGATGTCACCATTGGCAGGCACGGTCTGGAGGGTGAATGGAACCAGACTCAGTCCTCCCTGCTGTCCCACGTGGAAGAGGACGATGGCCGCTAGAATCAGGCACACGCCGATTTCGAAGACGAGGAAGGCCAGGTCCACATTCAAGGACTGGCGCACGCCCAGGTAGCAGATGGCGAAGGCCAGGCCTATGGCTAGCACAAACCAGAAGCTCCAGTGGAGGTTAAGGCCGAACCAGCGCAGGACCAGCGTTTGCAGGTTGGCACCCAGCAGCACAAAGGAATAGGGTACGCCAGTGACGACTGCTGCCAGGCCAACCCAGGCGGTAAGAAATCCTGGAATTGGGCCTAGCCCCTCCAGAACAAAGGTGTAGGCCGAGCCGCTGGAAGGGATCTCGCGTGAGAATTCACTGTACTGATTCGCGACCAGCAAAGCGATCACAAATCCCACCAGGTAGCACAGCGGAATGGCCGCGCCAACCAGTCCGGCCTGGGGAATAGTATTGAAGAAAACTGAGGCAGCCGGTGACATAACAGCCACCGAAATAACAATCGCGTGACGCAGGCCCAGCGTATTCCGCCGCAGCGCCGAGGCCCCTTCCCCCTCCGTTGGGGGCTGGACAAGTACATCACTCATGGGCGGTCTCCTGAAAAAAATAGAGAAAAACATCAATAGAAAGACAGTAAGCTACCCAGGTAGATCGATGATGTTGAATGCTGCTTGTTAGCTGTACTATATCACATAGGGAGGCTTTAACCGTTTGCATAGTAGAGTGAGTCTTGTGGGTACACTACAAACAGAGGCAGTTTAGTTTAGCTGTACTGATTCCCATTGCTATATGTGGAGGGGCGAACTATGCATTCAGCTTCATCCTCAAAGTCCGCGCATACCAAAAGGGCAGATACGACAAAGGTTCAAGACACGGCGCACGTACGTGTTCCTCTCCCAAAGCTGCCAGCAGTACTTCGGACATCCGACCTGGTTGTGTTGGCTATTATTACTGTGGTCCTGCTGCCTAAAATTAATGCCACAAGTTCTGCCGGTAGCCTCTCGCTTCTCTTCTGGTTATTTGGTTTCATAACCTTTATGTTTCCCCAGGCGTTTTTGGGACGGTGGCTCGTGCGGCGCCTGCCAGGTAAGGGAAGCCCATATGTATGGACGCGCATTGTGTATGGGCCAACGTTGGGTTTTCTCATCACATTTACGGGCTGGTGCGGCATCGTGATGATAAATGCGACGATGGTTGAGGATACTTTTTCCTCTTTGCGCTTCCTGTTATCTTCCTGGTTTGATAACCTGGCTCTGTGCTTGTTCTTAATGCTGGTCATTCTAGGCCTGGCTGCTGCATTAGCCTGTATACCACTGCGGAGGCTCACAAAATGGCTTTTTGTGGTATGTATCTGTTACGTTGTGTCTGTGTTGCTTCTGACATTGGGGACGCTCTGGTGGGGATGGCATGCGCATGCCTTTGGTTGGGTTGCGCCCACTCCATCAAGGGAAGATGTGACGGCACTTTACTTGCGCACATATAGTCTGACTCTCGTTGGCTTTACGGGCTTGATCTTTCCCCTGTTTCTGGGACAGGAGGTTCAGGGGGGCAACGCTGGTTTGCGGCGTACCTCGAATTATGTCTGGTGGGGAGCAGGCGCGATCTTTATTATCTACCTCTTATGCGCATGGAGTTTGCTGACGATTTCGCACTTTGCGAGCGCCAACGATGCTGCCGGCGCTGTCTTTACGCTTTTGTTCGGACCTCCAGGAAGAGTCATTGCTCTGAGTGTCATAGCGAGTGCTCACCTACTACAAACAATGGCAATCACCATTATTGCATCTCGTTTGCTTGTGACCCTGGCGCAGCACAGGCGTATCCCGCGTAGTATTGCCACGCTAAATCGGGTTGGTGTGCCTGTGATGAGTATCGCGGTGCAGGCGTTGGCTGTGGCACTTGTGATCTGTGCCTCGATCCTGGTGGTTGTCCTCTTCCGTCACGGTTTCAGTTTTCCTAGCGCGATCTTCGAGGTCATTTCTAGTATTTTGTATGCTGTCTCCGAACTGCTTTTCTTAACTTTTGCGGCGGCCCTCCTGGCAATCCCTTTCTTTCTGCTCTTTCGCACCGATAATCGTAGCAAGCGAACAGGAAAAGATATGTTGGTTTTGCTATGTGCTGTGTTACACCTGGTATCCGCAGGTTTGGGTATCTGGATAACTGTCACAATTTCCTGGATTCCTCAGTTTCTCTCCAATGACTCCTGGCGACTCCTCGTCCTCTTTGTGACATGTAGCACGTTAATCGCGAGCTTCCTTCTAGGAGAGGTGCCGCGTGTGAGAACACTCTTTGATGAGGAACGTTTTGTCTCGCAGCGCGAGCGCGCGTTGCGCAAGGAGCTTGAGCACTCCTATCAGCGGCAGCAAGAGCTCATGGTTGAGCTGGAGAAGTTGTATCGCGAGCAGGAGCAGGCCGCCTTGACTGACCCCATAAGCGGCCTACCCAATCATCGCGCCTTGATTACGGAACTGGATAAGGCGCTGGAACGCAGTCGGAGCACTGGTGTGAACTGGGCGCTGGTCTTCGCTGACCTTGATCACTTTAAAAGCGTCAATGATCAGTGGGGCCACCGAGTGGGCGACCTGGTCTTGCACGAGCTTGGGAGGCGCCTTCGCTCCGGACTGCGGGCCAACGATATCGCCAGCCGCTATGGTGGAGAGGAGTTCGCCCTGATTCTGGCTGATATTGCCCATTCAGATGAGGCTGTGAGCATTGTCGAGCGCCTACGCCAGGCAGTTGCCACCCAGCCCTTCTGCTGGGAACATGAGGGGAAAGCCCGTTCCATCACCATCACCATTAGTCTTGGAATTGCCTTTTATCCCCAGCATGGCAGCAGCCGCGAGCAGCTCATAGAGCGCGCCGATTTTGCCATGTATCAGGCCAAAAGCGCCGGACGCAACCGCGTCTGCCTCGCGGAGTAAGGGAGGTGACGCTGCTAAAGCACGCGTCTACATATCGCGCCGCGATATGTAGACGCGTGCTTTAGCAGCGTCGGGCTACCTCTAAATTCGATTGAAGATACCTTGCAGCTCTTCGCATGTCTCTAGTAGCGAGCTCAGGGGCCCTGTGGCTTCGACGCGGCCATCTTTCAGGACGATGACCTGGTTGGCTAGCTCTAAAAGCGCCGGGCGGTGCGAAACCACCAAGCAGGTACGTTCTCCACCAGAGAAGAGGCGTTCCCAGAGAAGCTGTTCGGTTGCGATATCGAGTGCGCTAGAGAGGTCGTCAAAAACCAGGAGCTCGGCTTCGCGTACAAGCATGCGCGCCGCCGCTGTGCGCTGGATCTGCCCACCCGAAAGCTTGACGCCACACGTCCCCACCAGTGTCTCCAGGCCCTGCTCTAGCGCCGCTATATCTAGCTCCAGAACGGCTGTAGCGATGGCCTTATCCAATGATTGTCTGTCTGGTTGCTCAGGCCAGCCCAGGAGAATATTCTCCCGCAATGGATCGCTAAAAAGCTGGGGTACCTGGGGCGTGTAGGCGCTCCGAGGTGGCACGAAGAAGCGTACAGGTTCCGTGATCAGTTTGCCATTTCCAGTAGAGTTCCCCCTCAGTTCTGGGTAGGAGGCCAAGGAGAGTCCGTAAAAGCGTGGTTTTGCCTGCACCTATACGTCCAGTAATCACCGTCAGTGTGCCGCGTCGCAATGAGAGGTTAATCCTTTCGATGCCGCGTTCCCCTCCTGGATAGCGATAGCTTAGATTGTGTACCTCAAGGCATTCGAGGCCAGCCACGCATGCTTAATATCTTCTATTTCTCCACAAAGGCTTCCTCTTTTTTCTTTGAGTTTATGACTGTGTCCTGGTGGAGCATGAGTCCCATGGGCTTTACTGGGTGCGCCGCGAGATGAAGAGGGATTGGGCGGAGCAGGCGGCCAGCCCATGGGTATCATAGAGTTTGGAGGTTGTGAGGCCGGTTCCCTCGCTCTGGATGAGGGTCGCCGCATCCATACAGAGCCACTCACCGGTTGGTGGGCGCAGGATATGCAGCGTTAGTTCAGGTGGAATAAATTGCCATGTGCTGATGTCAAGCGCGCTACTAATGCCGTTGGCCGAATCGGCAGTCGCGACCAGGCGCTGGGTGGGGGACATATCTTCTTCTGCCAACAAAGGGTAGCGCAGGCGAATCCAGGCCATGGCCGAGCCAATTTGGGCATAGTTGCCGTGGACGAAGCGCCACTCGGTCGCGGCTAGAAAGCCGCAGTTCCAGGCAGGAGTCTGGGTGGGATCGGTGGTCTCTGCTGGTATAGGGGGAGCCTGCTCGGGAGCTTGCGCGGGCGGCTGCGCGTTGGGTAGTTTTACGCGCCAGGCGTTGGCACGCATGACGGTTCGTCCCTCATGTTCGAGCGTGGCCTCCAATAGTTCCACGCTGCGCCCAGGGCGCACCACGCGTGCGGTGGCGTGAAAGGTGGCGATAGGCATAGGTCCAAGGATGTCGATGGAGACCCGTGCGAGCATCATATCTAGTCGTGGCGAGCAACGCTCTATCTGGCGCACCAGCAGGGCCGCTGGCGGTCCCCCATGCTGAAAGTCTGGATGCCAGGGTCCCTGTGTATGTATTGTTGCGCGGAAGGTGCTTTCCCCTTCCTCGATCCAGAAGGCCTGTGTTATCATGTCTACTCCTGAACGTCCTATAGCCATAGTGTGTGCCCGAAATGGGAAGTGCGCTTGAATATCCCTTTTCTGCGTGTGTGCGATAATAGTGTTTGGCGCTGAAATATGCACCTGATCTGTCATTGTACGACGCGTCATTTAATAACGACAAGAAGTTGCTTCATTGTTGAGTGTGTAGAGCCAAAGGAGGCCATGTGTTTATTGCGAACGATCAGCCTGATTTATCCGTTGCGCGTACGGCCTGGGCTGTACTGGAGCCGTATAATGCGATGATTTATTTCGCGCCCGAGGCTCGCGAGGCCTACAAGGAGGTGGGTCTGAAAGGCTTCTGGATGGGATATTTCGCCTCGCGGGCCGCTCCCCTGGGTGCAGTCTCCGCCTCCGTTGTGAGCGCCACCTTCTATAATTTTCATCCGCGCATGGTTGCGCGCGCCATTCCCGATGCCTGGAAGTTCTCAACCCCTGAGCGCGTCTGGAGTGCCCGTGTACAGGCTGCCGACAAGGCCTTGCGTCGCTTGCTGGGAGAGAGCATTGCTTCGCACGAACTGGCAGAGGCGGCTCAACTGGCGCGAGAGGCGGTCGTGGGCTGCTCAGTGATTGGTCGCACCCTCTTCGCGGCCTATAGCGACATGAAATGGCCTGAAGAGCCGCATCTTGTGCTCTGGCATGCCGCCACCTTGCTGCGTGAGTATCGGGGCGATGGCCACATTGTTGCCTTACTGGGCGAAGGGGTTGATGGCTGCGAGGCGCACGTGCTTCAGGGAAGTGTGGGAAATATTGCCAGGGAGTCCATACAGCCTCATCGAGGCTGGAGCGATGAAGACTGGCAGGCTGCCGAGCATCGTATGCGCCGGAGAGGACTGCTCGACAAAGAAGGGCGCGCTACAGCAAGCGGTAAGGCTCTGCATCGAGCTATCGAAGATCGCACAGATTGGCTGGCACTCCCGCCCTGGCAACATCTGGGTGAAGAGAAATACAAGCGCCTCATAGAGCTGGTACGCCCACTTAGCACGTGCATTGTGGACCAGGGTGGTATTCCCATGCCCAACCCTATGGGTTCCCCTCGTCCATAGGGGCTACCTGGATTACATGTAGTGTTGCTTTCGCCCGCTAGCTTTGTAGGTGGGGAGCCGCTGTAGAGCTACGAACGACAACCCTGGGCGGTAGCAATGTGGTTGTTGCGGAGAGGGCTTGAGTGCCCAGGAGTACCTCGAAGGCTTGATGTCCAAGCTCGGTTATGGGTTGGGCGACGGTCGTCAGGGGTGGCGAGACCATTTTTGCCATTTGAATGTCATCGTAGCCGATAAGCGATATCTGGTCCGGTACACTGATGCCCTTTTCGTGGAAATATTGGAGCGCTCCTATAGCTAGCTGGTCGGTGGCCGCGAAGATAGCCGTGGGAAGCTCCTGTGGGCCCTTCTGAGTGAGCATGCGTTGCGCCAGCTCGTAGCCTGCCTCGACGCCGAAACCCTCGCTAAAGACGAGGTGATCATCGAATTTGATCTGGTGGGCCTCCAGGGCTTTGGCGAAGCCACGCAGGCGCTCAAGCGACGAGCGTAGGGTTAGTGGTTCCAGGAAAATGGCAATGTCGCGGTGTCCCAGCTCGATCAGGTGCTCGGTCGCCAGGTAGCTGCCCAGGTAGTGGTCGGTCGCGATGACGGGATAGGGCACATTGGGAATGACGCGGTCGATAAAGACGACGCGCACCTGTGATTGATGCAGGGTGTTGAAAAACTCCTGTCCCATGGCCTCAGATGTGGCAACGATCAGGCCGTCCAGGCGCTGGCGCAGGAAGAGCTCCAGCTGTTTCTCCTCGCGCTCGGCAATGTTATCGGTGCTGCATATGAGGACGGCATAGTTGTGGGCCAGGGCCTGGTCCTCGACAGCGCGCGCCAGGGCGGCATAAAAGGGGTTGGTAATGTCGGGAACAAGCAAGCCCACGCTAAAGGTCTGGTGTTTTTTCAACGCACTGGCGATCAGGCTGGGGCGATACTGAAGTTCCTCGATGGCGGCACGAATCCGCTGGCTGGTCTCTGGAGAGATGCGGCCAGTTCCATTTAAGACTTTCGAGACGGTGGCGGCAGAGACGCCAGCTCGTTTAGCCACGTCATAAATTGTCACCTTTGGCATGGCAAGCCTCTTTCGAGCCTCTTTAATATATGACCTATAAGGGTAATCGGTTTCGCTGCATATAAGTATAACATTGTCCCTGAACACTGTAAATATCTAAGCTTCAACGCTCGCTTGTTACTGAGGATATGCTTGAATGCGCATAAAGAAACCGATTACCCTTATAGAGAAAGCGCACGAGCAGGCCAGGATAGGCATGTTCTCCATAAACAAGAGATTGCGCCCAACCGTGGTGGGGCAATGTGCATTGATAGATGGGTTTGTCCGATGAACACTGTCTTTTCGTCTTCGCACAAGAGAGGGCGGTGGACTGAACTCCTCCTGGTAAGTGAGCAAGATACGAGAAGTTTTCCAAAGCCTGATTAAGGTATACTGAATCCGATCAGGGATATAATCCCGGTTGGTAGACTTCTAAACGGCTACTGACAAGCAACAGTAAGGATAGAGGAAACATGTTCACGAAAATCGGAACTATCACTATAGGTGTCAGCGATCAGGACAAAGCTCTTGATTTTTATGTTCACAAGCTCGGCTTTGAAAAGGTAGATGACCAGCCGATGAGCGAAACTGAGCGCTGGCTTGAAATTGCCCTTCCTGGCACACAGACCCATATCATGCTGGGTCTGCGCGGTCAGAGTGGCGGCAACGCAACGGGTATGACTGGCTTCGTCCTGCATGCCGACAATATAGAAGAAACTTGCGCCACTCTTAAGGCTCGTGGGGTTACTCTTACCCAGGAACTTACCACTCAACCCTGGGGCAAATGGGCTCAATTCGCTGACCTCGATAACAACGAATTTGGTATCTGGGCACCTGCCTGGTAAATTTCCTCTCTCTAAAAACCAGCCTTCTAGCATAGAAGGCTGGTTTTTAGAGATTTTCTCCATCAGACGCACGTTTTTCAACCAGTGTATGTTATTGATTGCCCTGGTTCTGGGCGAGATAGGGATTGTCGAGAATGCCGACGACGTTATAGGACTCGGTGGGGTGGTCGATGAAGCGCATACCGTTGCGCCGGGCAACGTTAAGCGAGTGCGTGTTCTCGCGGTGAATCACGCTGGTGATGCGTGTGAGTTTGAGCTTTTTGAAGCCGTGCTCAAGTAACTTCTGGCATGCCTCGTGGGTGATGCCCTGGCCCCAGTAGTCCCGCGATTGTCCATAGAATAGTTCGATCTCTGGTTGGCTGTACGTGGGGTACTCCAGCAGATAAAATTGAAGGCCAGCCCAGCCCACAAAGGCCTTGTTCTCTTTAAGCGTAACCGCCCACATACCGAAGCCCTGGATCCCGAACTCACCGACACGCTTTTCTAACTGCTCGCGTATTTCTTCCAGTGTTTTTGGTCGCTTGCTACCATCTGGTAGGAGTACATGCCCATCGAACTCATAGACGTCTGGATGCTGCCTGATCTCATATTGGGCTTGTGCGTCCCCAAGCTGGATGGGGCGTAGCAGCAGGCGGGGCGTCTCAAGAATCGTCATTCTGGTGAACCTTTCCAGTTGCTCATTTTGCTAGAGCCGTTGACGTATCCACTGAGCGATCTCTTCGCTTGTCTCTTGAAGCGGTTGGTGGCTATTATCATAGAGGGTCATGGGTGGATTGGTCGTATTCGTGTGCTCTTTGAGCCAACGGTTAAATTGTATCATCTGCTCGACAACATCGCTTGAACTTGATTTACGCCATAGTGGCCGACGCTTCAAACGCTCTTCTAGCAAGGTGTCATCACAAACTATGGCGAGATAGTAGAGCGTCGAGAAGTAGCGACGTTCAGGTTGTGTCTCAAAATGTTCAGGGAGCGCGGTTCCACAGAGAACGACGGGACGACCGGCCTGGCCAACGTTTTTCGCGATCCGTAACCATGTCTCGTGATAGCCCTCAGGATTATGGCCCCAAAGAATATCTGATTCCATGACAACGCATTCATGCAGGCGTGAAACCAGTTCCAGGCAGACCGTCGTTTTCCCTGCGCCGCTGGGACCTGTGATGATGAACAACGGTTGCTGTAGAAATGGATGCGCATAGTGGCAAAATGGGCAGACAGCGTAGGGTCCAGAGGGATCGACTGTTTTCTCAACCGAATATTCGCCACACTGTGGACAAACGTTAAACACAGAGAATCTCCTTGAGAGCGTCTATACTTATTTCTATGCAAACAAGCGTACAGCGCATATAATATCATACATTGGTAAGAGGCGCGCTGTGCCCTGGCAGCCGCAGGCTGCCAGGGCACAGCACAAAAATAAGATGAGAGGTGCAGGCATCGGCCTGCACCTCTCATATGCTCTTTATCCTCGCACGATATTGCCACAGGAGATGGGATTGTATCCTGTCTGAGTTGAGAGGTCGGTTGAGTCGTGGACGTGGATGTACCAGCCGTAGGCAGGGATGGTGTCGATGTTGTTAAAGCTTGCCGTGACCTGGGCGGTACCCTGGGCGCTGGCGGTCACAACAGGGAAGGCGTGGACGACCGGACCAGAGCGATAGCAGCTACCCGAATGGATGTGTGCGGCATGGGTGCTGCCGGGGGCGAGGCCCTGGAGCGCCAGAGTGACGGTAAGAACGCGGTCTTTTAGCGCCAGGGTCGCTGATCCACTGACGGCCTCGTTGGGATCGTTGGTTGGACCCATCGCGACATCCGCGCGTGCTTTGGAGAACTTAATGTCACCACAGGTAATGGCTACTTTTTGCATCGCGCTCCCGAGGGTCGGCCCATTATGGACGTTGAGTGCTAAGGCCGTCGTGGGTATACTAAAGCCACTGATGGTGGTGTCCAGGTAGGCCAGGCCGTGTTTATCGGCAGTGATGTTAGGAAGCGAATAGAGGATGGCGCCCTCCTGGCTTTGTTCGCAGGTGCCGCTGTGGATATGCGCCGGGTGTACGCTATTGGGCGCCAGTCCATTCAGCGTGACAATCGCATGAAGTCCATTGTTACGTAGGGCGAAGTAGGCCATCCCGCGTGGATCGTGGCTCAGACTGGCCTTCGCGTTGAGTTGTACAGGTAACTTACTCAACTGGCTGTGTGTATGTGCTGAGACGCTTAACGTTTGTCCGCTCGCCAGGAGTAGAGCGAGAGACAGCGCAAAGAGGCACACCTTGCGCGTGAGATGTTGGATCACAGAGTCCTCCTTTTAGTACTCACGCAGACCTCCCTTTAAAGGGCATCTGCCATCTGCATTATACATTCTCGTTCTCCGTTCTCCACCTCCATTCCAGCTTGTACTCAGCAGGCAGGTGCTGGCACTTCCATTATAGGCGGACTCTCATTACATATTATTGAGTTTAAAGAGTGTAATGGTGCTTTTGTGCTTGAGTAATGTAGAAGAGGCTATAGCTGTTGAGAGTGAGAAGCTATAGGAGTTCATGCTCGCGTGCATAGAGCACCGCCTGGGTGCGGTCGCGCAGTCCAAGGCGGCTAAATAGGTTTGCCAGATGATTCTTGACAGTTCCTTCGCTGATGACTAGGCGTTCAGCCACCTCTCGATTCGTTGCACCTGTGGCGACCAGGCGCAGAATCTCTTGCTCGCGCCTCGTTAGTCGCGCTTCAGTAACGCTGCCTGTTCGTGCTGGGATGGAATAGGTGTTGGCACTTGTTCATGTTGTCTTATGTCAGGCGTACCAGTTGGTGCGACGATACGCTCAATCACTGCCGCATCAAGCTGGTAGACGCCTCTGGAGGCCGCGAAGATGGCCTGTGCCAGGTCGGCAACGGGCATATCTTTGAGCAAATAACCACGTGCACCCGTACGTAAGGCGTCTCTGACATAGGCGTCATCATCAAAGGTGGTTAGCATAAGGATGCAGCAGGTAGGTAGCTGCTTGAGAATCTGGGCAGTGGCTGCGACGCCATCCATGCTGGGCATACGGATATCCATTAAGATGACGTCGGGATGCAGTGCGAGGGCCTGTTCTAGCGCTTCCTGCCCATTCCCCGCGGCCCCTACTATTGTCAGTCCGGCCTGGACACGTAACAGGGAGACAATCCCGTCGCGCACCAGTTGCTGGTCATCAACTACGAGCACGCGGACTTCGTCCCGTTCTCCCTTTTCTGACTCTCCAATATTCATATACTCAACATTCCTTCTAATTTGTTTTATTTTCGTCTTTATCTATATTTCTTTTGAGACAAGGGGCTTTTCGGCACTAAGGTTTCTCGTTACCTGCCTAGGCACAAGCGCTAGCAGTTGCGTTCCCTGCCCTGGAGAGCTATCAAGACGCAAGCTGCCGTTGACCAGTGAAAGGCGTTCCAGCATGCCCTGCAAACCATAGCTTTTCATATGACCTGAATCTTGCTTCTGCATGGAAGAGGTATTAAACCCAATGCCATCATCGTCCAGGCATAGGCGTGCCTCTTGAGCACCGAAATCGAGATGGATATGTACATGGCTGGCTTGGGCGTGGCGCTGGATATTCGTGCAGCCTTCCTGGGCTACGCGATACAGCGTCGTTAGCGCTTGCCTGGAAAAGGCCCGTTCATCTCCTGTGTGGACAAAGTCAACCGCCAGGTCGTTCTTGCGTAGTTGCTCTACCAGCAAGGTGACCTCTCGTTATGGCCTGGTTTTACCCCCTCTGTTTATTGCGCTTTACTCGTGGACAGCGTCCTCTGATCGGCTTTCTATGCACAACACTCCTTATTGCTATCGCAGCAGTGATCTGGCTTGGCCTGTCACATGTTGCTTTGAATATCTCCTTGATAATAGTTGTCACACTTGCGTCTCTCGTTATGGCGCTTCCTTTCCTGGTAGATTGTCTCCTGGCAAGACGGTGGCAATCCTGGATGAGTACCTTGCTTCTCCCCCTAGGTTTTACCGCCGTAGCGTATTTGCGAGGACTCGTTGATCCTTTTGGAGATGTAGGTTCGCTTGCATATACTCAATACGGCAATCTGCCTTTGTTGCAAGTGCTCTCCATAACAGGCACAAGTGGTATTGTTTTTGTGATGGCCTGGTTTGCCTCGATCTGTAATTGGATGTGGGAGCAGCATTTTTCTTGGAAGAGAATTCGTGCGGGAGCCTTGCTCTATAGCGGAATTTTGGCCCTGATATTCATTGGTGGTAGTATACGCCTTCTCCTGCCCTCTCAGGCTCCAACAGTGCGCGTGGCAAGCCTGGGTGTTCCGCAATCGCTCATAAGCCAGGTACTACCCACACTCTCTGCATTCAATTTGGGCAAAACGACACAAGTAAATCTAAATGCTATGCACACTGGAAGCTTTACACTTACCAATGACCTGCTTTCACGTACCCGACGCGAAGCGAGCGCGGGGGCAAAGATTGTGGCCTGGCCCGAGTGTGGAACTTTCGTCTTACAAATGGATGAGTCCGAATTGCTTACACGAGCCAGCGCAGTTGCACGGCAGTCTGGAATTTACCTGAATATGGGAGTATGTGTATTTGACAAGCAAATTCTACCCAAAGTGCGAGACGAGGCAATTTTGATCGATCCTCATGGGAACATGGTCTGGCGTTATGAGAAAGCACATCCTGTTGAGGGAATGGAGGACGTTATTCAGGGTGATGGTAAAGTACCAGTCGTTTCGACACAGTATGGTCGCCTGGCAAATGTCATTTGTTTCGACGAAGATTTTCCCGCACTACTTCAACAGACAGGACAAGCTCGGACAGATATTCTTCTTGCTCCTTCCAACGATTGGAAGGAAATTGATCCCTGGCACACACATGCGGCAACCTATCGAGCCATCGAAAATGGTTTCTCACTGGTACGCCAGACAAATAATGGACTCTCGCTAGCAGTTGACGATAAAGGGCGTACACTGGCTTCGGTTGATTACTTCAGTACAGATGATCAAACGATGGTGGCCTTTGTGCCAGTACGAGGGGAGCAGACTATTTATGCCCACATCGGCGATACATTTGCCTGGCTCTGCATTGCTGGCTTGCTTGCTCTAAGCCTTGCCATGCTCATTCGTCGTCAAAAAGCCTCCTCCATTTAGGGGAGAAGAAGTTCTTTGGAGCGTTCATAAGTAGCTTTCCATAGTTTAAGGAGAGAGATATATGCAGCCTGAGCAGCAATTTTATGACCCAAGAAATAGCAGTGCTGAGCCTCGTGCGCAACTCGATTATGAACCTCGTGCGTTTAATGCTGAACCAGCATGAGGAGAAAATAGATCTGTATGGCTATGCAGGCCAGCAACAAATTCTCAGCGTCAACCGCAACGTTTACGTAGGCGTCGCCCAAGGTATCTGGGGTTACTGATTTTGCTAGTCTTTTTGCTTGCTGTGGGTGGGCTGATCAACAGGCAATTATCTGCAGCAAGCATCAGCAGCCCTTTGCCCGCGCATACATTCGCACTTACGGGAAGAAGTAGCCTGCATGTCAAGAACACGCATGGCTATGTGCATATCCATCAAGGTTCAACTAACGCCATTGTCGTGGCAGCGACAAAGCACACGCCTAATCCTGGCGCTTTTCTCGATAACTTGCAGGTCGATTATGCTCAGAATGGCAATGCAAGCACAGTGCAGGTCGAAGGGAGCAGTGCTTCATTCCTCTTCGATTCAGCCAGCATTGACCTCGATATTACTGTTCCCAGCGCAAGTGATCTCGATATATATGATGCATCTGGCCCAATTATAGTCGAGGATGTTAATGGGCAGATCAGAGCTGAGACGGGTAGTGGTGATGTTACACTCCAGAATGTGCTGCTACAGGGAGCTAGCGTTTTGCATACAGGAAGTGGTGATATACATTTTAATGGTCGGTTCGTGGCCGGCGGGAACTATAAGTTAGAGAGTGGAAGCGGGAACATTGACCTACGCTTACCTTCTGACTCAGCGCTTCTGCTTTCCACTCATACTACTTCGGGTCGTAATATTCAAAACGACTTCAATACTGACAGCATCGGCACGAGTCCCCAGGCACTCATCTCGATCAGCACAGGAAGCGGCGCGATTCACGTCTATAAGCAGTAGCCAGGAGTTTTCAGCCTGCTATAGACCTTGCTGTAATGTACAATAAGCTCAAAAGAGTCCTAATAAGGAGGAGATATGAGCAGAGAGGAAGGCGTTCAGCCAGGGCCGGAGCAGCAGGCAACCGTGCGTGTGATTAAACCGTCGCAGTTTGACGCAAATACGCCGCAGACGCCGGGGATGGAGCGGGTCGCTGCTGTCTCGCGTGAGCTTGCCGGATCACAGGGCATCTGGGCTGGTATCACGGTTGTGCAGCCCCAGGTTGCCAGCGGTGTACACCATCATGGCGAGTTGGAGACGGTTATCTACGTGGTCTCGGGCCACAGCCAGGTGCGCTGGGGCGAGGGGATGCAATACAGCGAGGAGGTAGAGCCGGGCGATTTTATCTATATCCCGCCCTTTGTGCCGCACCAGGAGATCAATCCCTCTCCAGACACGCCTTCGCGCTGGGTAATTATCCGCACTGGGCAGGAACCAATTGTGGTTAACCTGGAACCAGAGGCAAGTGCGTCCAAAATCGAGGAAAACAAGGCAACCCATCCGCATCTCTAGACCCAAGTAGCCGCGAACGCCAGTAGCAGGTTCACCGCCCGCTACTGGCGTTCGCGGCTACTCTGGGGAGACTTTCAGTATCTCAGGTGGTAGGGATTTGTAGCTCGCCCAGGGCGACGAGAGCCGTTGCCCGGTTGTTGTCTCGGACGTATCTTACTGTCACTTTGTCGCCGGGTTTTTTGGTCAGCAGATAGTGGCTAACATCTTCGTTTTGCTCGACGGAGACGTTATCGATCTGAGTGATGACATCCCCTGGTTGAATGCCTGCTTGTTCGGCGGCCCCACCTGCTTGCACCTCTGCAACCAGTAGACCCTTTGTGACAGAGAGGTTGCGTTGTTGCGCGATAAAGGGAGTAAGTGGGAGGGCTGTAATGCCCAGGGCTGCGCGCCCGGAGTTGGTGACGCGTCCGTCTTTGATGATCTGCGGAACGATAAACTTGACGCGATTGGCAGGAATAGCAAAGCCAACGCCGGAGGCGGGGGTCTTAAACTCGGGATCAATTGCCGCCAGCGTGGGTACGCCAACCACGTTACCATTCATATCAACCAGGGCGCCGCCGCTATTGCCTGGATTGATTGCCGCGTCAGTCTGGATCGTATCGGGGAGAACGGCGCCGCCACTGCCCTCGGAGACTATGCGATTGAGGGCGCTGACAATGCCGCTGGTGACAGTCTGGGTGATGCCGAGAGGATTGCCGATAGCCATGACGGTCTCGCCAACGTAGACCCTTGAGGAATCCCCGAGGGTCGCGATCGGCATATTGCGGGTGGGCTTGATCTGGAGCACGGCCAGGTCATCGGTGGGATCGGTGCCTCTAATTTGTGCTGGAAGGTGTTCTCCGCTGGCGAGTTGCACCTCAACGTTCTGCCCATTTTCGACGACGTGATTGTTGGTCACGACATACCCGCGCCTATCGATGATGATGCCAGAGCCAAGCGAGCCACCGCTACTGGTCTTCACATTAATCTGAACAATCGTGGGCTTGACGCTGTCCGCGACCTTCCTGCGTATCTGATCGATCTGGATATTGGCGCCCTGCTGAGTGGGAGTGGCCTGGGGATTAGCTGGATTGAGGACGCCCAGTGGCCTCTGACTTAGCAGGAGTGCTGCGAGAACACAGACAAGGAAGACGCCCGCCAGGACGCCCGCGAAGAACGGCCAGTTGCGTCTGCGGTCGTGATGTTCTGGAATAGGCTGCCCGTAGTCCGCTGGACGCGTAGGTTCTGTAGGCTGTTCGTGATCAGGTGTTTCATCTGAATGATTGCTGCCGCTCATGCGCTTGCCCTTTGCTGAATATGTAGATCTGAGAGTTTTTTGTGTAGAGTTTTTTGCTGTTGCTACCATTCTACCGGCTTGCCAGGGCAAATATATGTGCATAACAGAATGTATTGTTGCCTGGTCTCTCGCACCTGCGGCGCTCGCCCTGGCAGCCCGTGGCTGCCAGGGCGCACTATTTCACTTACGGCAAATCTCCCTACCTGGAGGGGCGCATCTGGTCCAAGAGCTCTCGGGCGCGTTGCGCCTGCTTGTTGCAGTCTTGCTGAACATCCCTAAAGAATTGGGTCAGGTCCTGGTTCCCGCTCTGCTGTGCGTCCTTGGCGTAGGCCTCGCAGGTCTGTGCAGACTGCAGCGAGTGGTACAGACAGCTAATCAAGTCGTACTGCACGTTGTCGGTATTGGTTGCCTGATTCTCTTGCATGCGTACTCCTCTTTCTTTCTTTCTATCGTTGTATCCTGTCCATGGCAAAGGAAGACACGATAGGCGACATAGCTCTGCAAAAGTGGCATGTCATCCAATAGTGTCTGCTTGCTAGCAGAAACACGATTAGCCGCGAACCTTCGTTGACTCAGCTAGGAGGAAGAGCGCCTCTGCATGCATTTCAGGTTGCATGCTCACGGAGTTCCTGGCGATTAAGCGCGAGCAGTTCCCGTACTTGCTCATCGGAGGTCTGGGCGAAGTCCTGGTACCAATAGCCAACGCCGTAGAATGGCTCGGGCGTCTGAGCACAGATGAGGCGATCAACCTCGCTTTGTAGCAAGAAGCAGGTGGGCATAGCCGCGACTGGTACGGCCACCGCCAGGTGAGCTGCGTGCTGATGCTTGATAGCTTGAATGGCTGCACGCATGCTGGCGCCTGTCGCCAGACCATCATCCACCAGAAGAATGGTTCTGTCCGCAAATATGGGTGGTGGTGCGTTGGCGCGATAGAGGCGTTCGCGTCGCTCAAGTTCTCGCTGCTCGCGCCTGGTCGCCTCCTCAATGACTGGTCCAGGTATACGTAAGTGTTCGACGACATCCTCATTCAGGACACGAATACCACCACTGGCTATGGCTCCCATGGCCAGCTCTTCCTGTCCAGGGACGCCGAGTTTGCGGACCAGGAAGACATCGAGCGGTAACTGGAGCTGGTGCGCTATTTCAAAGGCCACTGGTACTCCACCACGAGGAAGAGCCAGGACCAGGGTCTGAGGCTGATTGGCGTAAGCTGTCAGTAGCGTGGCTAGCTGCCTCCCGGCGTCATTGCGATCACGATAAATGTAGCTCATGCGTACCTCTCCTCTAAGTTGCCTCCTTTAGTGTAGTGGCTTACGTGCTACGCATTCTTCTTTGTGAGACGAGTATATCCGATAATGGACCATGAGGCGAATTCCCTATCTGGATCGCTAGTGTGTCGTATCTGTTGCTTGAGAAGCGAGGTGGCGTGTAAACCATTGGCCAGCCAGAGTAGCGACTTGTTCCAGTGTGCCAGGCTCTTCGAACAGGTGGGTCGCGCCCGCGACGATTTCGAGGCATTTCTCAACGTGAAGGTGTGCGTAGGCCTCCTCGTTCAGACGGATAACGATTTCATCACGCGAGCCGACGATGAGCAGGGTTGGTGCCTGAACCTGCTCTAACATGTTCCCGGCGAGATCTGGCCTACCCCCACGTGAGACCACGGCAGCGACCAGGCGGGGTTGTTGCGCGGCAGCGACCAGAGCCGCAGCTGCCCCTGTGCTCGCGCCAAAGTAGCCGAGCTTGAGATGTGCCACCTCGGGCTGTGTGAAGAGCCACTGTGTCGCACCAAGCACGCGCTCACTCAGGAGGGCTATATTGAAGCGCAGGTGTGAGTGTACCTGGTCGAGGATCTCTTCTTGCTCGGTAAGTAGATCGAGGAGGAGGGTCGCAATGCCAATATTGTGCAGGCAGCGTGCCACAAATTGATTGCGTGGACTGAAGCGCCCACTTCCACTGCCGTGTACAAAGACAACAATGCCCGCTGGCTCAGGTGGAACACGTAGATTACCAGCCAGGGTGAGATTTTCGTTGATTGGGATGAAGCAGGTGTCCTCGTTCCAATTTGGGAGGGTTTGCATGATCTGCCTCGATTATCTTCTTGCATGCAGAGGAGTTGTATTAAAACAACACGTAGCAAGCAGAGAAAAGGTTTCCTGTGAGGATATAGTATGGAACGGCCTACCGCCTTTTCACACCGTATCCTATATTTCTCTTAAATATATTCTTCTTTTTCTTGCGGGTGCTCTTCTTTGGCTGGCTGGGAAGGAGATGCAGCCAGGGAAGAGCGGGCGAATAACACCACTAGTATGGCAAGTACAATAAAAAAGACGATCACAAGCAGATAGGAGAGTACAGTTTCCATATTGCGCTGATCCTTTCTTGAAGTGCAGGTGTCTAGACACCTGCACTTCAAGCGTAAAAATGTATAGTAGACGTGTATGCCAATAGCACTATGGTCTTGCCTGCTTCCTGGTACTCTCTATGGTTGCTCCCAGCAGGCGCTGTTGCAGGGCATTGACCAGGTTTTGCTCAGACCTCGCGAGTGAGACCTCCATATGGTCAAGGATGGCGACCGTGATGGGATCGGTCAGGGTTGAACTCATCTGGTAAACGTTAGTGATTCGTGCTTGTAGGTGGTTGAGCACATGTAGCAGGACGGCCTGGCTATCGTGTATGTTGTGCCAGTCCTGCCTGGCCTCACGGGCGCCATCCTGGTTGGCTGGTTGAAGATTGCCACCCAGGTCGTGCAAGCGCCGGGTCAGAAGCTGCATATGTTGCCTGGCTTCATCCCCTAGATCCTGGTAGATGGTCTGTAGCCCTTTGTCACCGACTTTTTGCCCATGTTGCAGGCACATATCCGCCGCATACTGCTCATCCTGGAAGGCGTGTTCAATGGCTTCGGTGATCTGACCTTTGCTGTTGCCACCCCAGTACTCGGCGACCTGCCACCAGGGAACTTCGACATTATTGATATCGTACAACTTCTTGCCCTCTATCTCCAGACCCAGGCGTTGTAACAATGCTGTCGCGAAAATGGGAAGATCACCTGGTCGACGTGCGGTAAGTAGATTGCCATCCTCTACCAGGGGCGCGTCAATGTAGGTTGCTCCCGCGTTTTGTATATCTTTGCGAATCGCGCGAAAGCCGGTTGCGTTCTTGCCGCGTAGTAGATCTCCCTCGATCAAAACCTGTGGCCCATGACAGATGGCGGCGACCAACCTCCCCTGTTGCAACGCGTCGCGTACCAGGTGGACCGTGCGCAGATTGGTACGCATGGTATCAGGTGCCATGCCACCTGGTATACAGATGGCGTCGAATGACCTGGCCAGTACCTCAGCAGTGCTGGCATCCGCGTTAATCGAAATTCTACCTTGCTTCCCTGCATAGGGGACCTGGCCACGAGAGCCCAGTATCTTAACATCCGCGCCCGCCTGTTGGAGCGCGTTGTACGGGATGAGAAATTCGCTGTCCTCAAAAGCGCTCTCGACCAGGATCGCGACGCGCTTTGTTGGCTGCTGACCTGGAAGATGTTGTTCCATATGACTTCTTTCTCTCTCTATCCCGCCTCGCTGATGCAAGGTCGTGAACTGCTACCTTTCAGGAAGTGAAGGGAAGGTTAGATTTGTTCTCCTTTACCACCCTGAGGAATGTTGCCGTTATAGTTGGTTGAGCGGACGTGAAGATCGGTATGGACCTCTGCCTCTGAACCACGTTCCAACCCTAGGTCACGCAACACGTCTGCTGGAGTATCAAACTTACGTTCGGGAAGCTCTACAAGCTTATCGCTAATCTGTTGCTCTACCCCATATTGTTTGGCGTAGGTCACCAGGTTGGCTTTCGTCGTAGGGTATTGCACTCCATTCAGAAACTTCTCCAGGCGTGCATATGGTTCCGTCATAAGTAGGCTGCTCCTCTCAAAATTTTATAGCTTCTGTTAGCTAGCACGTTGACCCGGCCTGAGAAGATACAGGCTCTTCTGTATAGGGAAAAAGATATAAGTGAGACTCTTCTGTTCGCTGATGCGTATTAGAATGGAGCATCATTATACCTTTTTACAGCAGCCGGCTCTTGATGTGAATTTTTGCACCTGTGACATTCAAGAAGAGCCTGGTTTTTATCTATTACAAAAAGTAAAGGACGTACTTTTATGAAGAAGATTCTGGTGGTGGGGCATCACACCTTTGCGAATGAGGTGTCTGGCCTGCAAGTCACGTGGAGAGGCGAGCACTACCATTTCATCTATATTTCTTCTGGCGAAGTGGCATTGGATGTGGCGAGAGAGCTGAAGCCTGATGTCTTCTTACTCAATTATGCTCTTTCCGATATGAATGGGATTGAACTCTATGATCGTTTACATGCGCAGTCGGAACTAGCCGATGTCCCGGCCCTCCTCTCCTGTGTCCAGGTTTTTGATGAGTCCCTGGCTGAGGCGGCAAGCAGGCGCCACCTCTATATACTGAAACAGCATGTGGATCTCCTGGCTTTGTTCCGCCTGTTCGAGATGGCTCTCTCTGAGCGCAAGACATCGACGGCCAAGCGCCAGGTGGTTTTGCAGGGCGTGCGTGCGAGTTAGCGTTCTAACGCTTATCATCGGTATATCGATACGTTGTAGGATCTAAGCTGGCTTGAACTGTTCTCACGGGGATAAGACTATGCCAGCCTGGACCCTACAATCTTCTTTCATGCTTAGGGGAGGGGAATAATCTCTGGCTTGATGGCTCCCTCATCAATGGTAAGTATGCCAACAGTGGGGAGGCGTAGCGGGCGGTGCAGGGAACGCTGGAGATAGAGGCGCCGCCAGGGGAGACGGGTCATCGTCAGGCGTGCGCGAACGTTTTCCGGCGATGGTTGATAGACCGCCCCTGGATTAAAGAGCAGCACTCCTTCGTGTGTGCCTACATAGGGATGGTGGAAGTGCCCAAAGACGATAGCATCTACCTTGTCGAAAGAGAGCACGACCTGCTGTTGAAAGCCGCCCCAGGCGTGATCTTTGACGCTCAACGTATTGTAGAAAAGGCTGGGGGCCTCCTGCCAGCGAGGGCGGCGCCCATGCAGCAGGCCAATGCGCATTCCACCACACTCGACCACCGTCCTCTCTTGTAGTTTGAGTTGGTCATGATCACCCTTGATCGCGACGACAGGCGCGATAGCACGTAGCTCCTCCAACACCACCTCACCGGTGATATCGCCCGCGTGCAGGATCATATCTACTCCCTGAAATACTTGCCCAACAGCCTTAGGCAGGGAAGGCAGAAATTCCGGCACGTGGGTATCCGCGATAACCCCAATCCTGTAAGCCATATCCAGTGTTTCCCCTTTTCGTGGCAGCGACTTCTCGCCACCATATGCTTGCCCAGTTTTTTGTCAAAGGGCGTGATAATTAACCGATGATAAGCATGAATGTATAGACGATAATTACCCCAAAGAGGATGCTATCGCAGCGGTCGAGTATGCCTCCATGGCCGGGCATGATGGTGCCGCTATCCTTAGCGTGTGCCTCGCGTTTGATAAGGGATTCGCTGAGATCACCCGCCAGGGAGCAGGGGCCGAGAATAATTCCCAGGAGTAGACAGAGATACCAGGGCAAGTGGAGGAGCAGGCTACCAATCAGTAGGCAGGTAACGGTCGCAAAGATGGTTCCTCCGATTAGCCCTTCAATATTTTTCCCCGGACTGATGCGTGGCAGCAAGGGATGGACGCGTATGCCAAAGGCCTTGCCAATGTGGAATGCGCCCGTATCAGTGCTCCAGGCGCCCAGCAGGGCCAGGCAAAGCCACCACACCCCTGGAGGAATATAATTCCACATATCCGCCGTTAGCGGCCAGGGAGGAAGCGTGGCCCCGCGTAGGTGCAACATACAGCTAAGTGGCCATCCCTGATAGAGTGCCAGGCCTAGTGTCAGCCCCAATCGTTCAGTGGGCGTTGCTCTGGTGCACGCATGAAGAACAGGGGGAACGAGAGCAGCAGCGCGAGGCCCGCCCCTATAGAGAGGAGCATGAGGCGTTGCTGGGGAAACATCGCGCTAGCGAGCAGGAACAGCGCCAGCGCAAAGCTAAACCAGAGTACGGGCCGATGGCTCGCCTGTAACATCAAGCTCCTAAGTTCCATAGTCATCATGCAGAGCACGAATGTGAGGAGGGCGAAGAGGAACCAGCCGCCCAGCCAGACAAAGAGCAGCACAATAGGCAAGGCCACCGCGATGGTTGCGGCCCGCCTCCCTTGCGAAGATTGTTTTGCTGAGGATGATGGCATTTCCGGCGCGAGGTCCTTCTCTCCTGTCATATGAGTGCGTCCCCCTGTGCAATAAATACACTATGTGCTTTTAGTACGCCCTTCAAGCCTGAAGCGTTTCTAAATTTACATGAATAATGGGGTAGGATTGGCAGCAGATAGCTGCCAATCCTACCCCATTATTCATGTAAATTTTTACCTGTCTCTCCATATGTACACAGCCGTAATAAAAGGCTGAAGCCGCGAGGCTAGTGGATATACTGGTCCATTACCTCTTTGACCTTGTTGGAGGGAATGGCGAAGCCCATGCCGTTGGCAGGCGTATTGAATTCGGGATTGATGGCCGTCAGTGTGGGGATGCCAACCAGGTTCCCCTGCATATCAACCAGGGCGCCGCCGCTATTGCCCGGATTGATGGGGGCATCCGTCTGTATCGCGCTGTGCAGGGTGACGCCATGCCCCTCGGAGATCGTGCGTCCAACCGCGCTGATGATGCCGCTAGTGACAGTTTTGCTGATGCCCAGCGGACTACCGATGGCGAGCACATCCTGTCCCACCTGAAGTCCGGAGGAGTCACCCAGGGTCGCGGGTGTAAGTGGCGTGGACGTAGTGACTTTGATGATCGCCAGGTCATAATCGGCATTGGCTCCCACCAACTGGCCGGCTGTTTGGTGTCCATTGGGCAACTGAACGCGAATGCTCTGGGCGTTGCTGATCACGTGATTGTTGGTGACGATATAGCCTCGCTGATCGACGATGACGCCGGAACCAACAGAGTTGCTGGTCTCCTGCTGTGAGTTGATCTGCACCATCGAGGGCTGAATGCGGCTGACTACCTTGAGACGGGCCTCGCTCATAGAGGTAACTGCGATAGGCTGTACAGATGGGATTCCGGTGCCGACGCTGTTGCGACCAAAGGTCCAGCCAGCCCCAAAGAGCATTGCCCCAAAGGCGGTTGCGCACAGCAGGGTCAGGAGTATGGAGCGTAGAACGCGGTCATTGTGAGGTTGTGGTGGGGATGGACGCGCTCCCACGGTAGGTGCGTTGTAATACTCTTGATTATAAGCCTGCCAGGGCTGGTATACCTGCCGAGGCGACCAGTTATCTGCTGGCCGGTAGCTTGGTGTCGGCTCAGTTATTTTTGTGCGTTCAAGTTCCCCATGATGGCTATCATCATGGGCATTAGGATCATACATAGCTCTACCCTTTCTTGAGAGCCACGGGTGGGCACTTTGATCACAAGTCCAAGCTGGCTTGGACCCTACAGACTTATCCCGGCGAGCGGGAGGCGTCCATGCTTGCATGGACCCTACAACGGATGGGATGCACTATCATACTATCTAAAGTAATCGGACGATGTGTAAGAAGTTCTCAATTAAACTAGAAGCACGTAATATGGTTGAGGTGTTGTCTCTATCACGTATGGGAATGCCTTAAAGTTGCCCGATTGGAGCGCAGTGCAGGCCAGGTAGAGCGATCAATTGGCTTGGTAACAAGTATACGTGATGCTTTCAGTGTAACGCTCTCCTAAATGCCTGGAGAGGAATATATTTGGGATGTGTAGCACTTTTGCTGTACGACAAAAGCGCTATACATCCCAAATGTATTTAATGTAGCCAGGAGGCGGGGATGCCCTGAGTGTGGAGTGTGTGGAAGATGCTGAAGCTTGAAAATCCGCCAAGAATATTGAACGACGTTACGCAGACGAAGGCTATGATACAGAGAGCGATCAAGATGATATCACTGCGGCTCGCATGTGCTTCATAGAGCCAGGTGCGCTTGCCCACGCCGAAGCAACGTAGCTCCATGGCGTTAATGATATCTTCTGCTCCTATAATGGAGCCTATGACCAGAGGTACGATGAGTGGGGCCAGGCGCGCGATCTTACCGAAGATGCCGCCGCGCAGCTTGTCAAGCTCAAAGCCGCGTGCGCGCTGGGCGTCAAGCGTCGTACTAAAATCGCGGCCCACGCTGGGAAGGAAGCGAAATGAGAGTTCGATGGCGTAAGCGATCCAGTCAGAGAGTCCCAGACCTTTGATGCCAGAAGCGATATGGCCTGGGTTGGTGGTGTAGGGGAATGAGATTGCCAGGAAAGCGATACTAAAATTGCGGAGCGCCTGTGTCAGGAGAAAGACCAGGCTTTCGACGCTTATTGGAAGCGAAATAATGCTGAGATAGGGGGCATGTGAGATGAAGCCGGGAAAGGGGATATGTGTGAGAACATGGAAAGAAGCGACATCCACACCGCGCACAACCGCGCCATTGGTTAAAAAGAAATTGCCCAGTACAATCATGACATTGAGCACAATGACGAAGCGCCAGGCTGCCCTGGTTTCTCGCCAATGTAGATGGCATTGCTGGTAATAGAAAGCGGATACGAGAAATGCTGCCAGCATGAACCAGAAATTCGAAGTCTGAGCGACCATCAGACTGAAAGCGACCAGAAAGAGCAGCTTTGCGCGCACATCTAGACGATGAACTAGTGTGTCGCGTTCGACATAGGGGAAATTTATTAGCATAGCATGGGCCTACCCTTATCAAAGAAATGTATGGAGCACACCTGAGAGGTGTGCTCCATGTGCGTCTCTTAACCGCGTCCAGTGCGTCTCACCGCTGCGTTATACGCTACAAGCAAGATTGGCAGCAGAATCAAGCCATTCACCAGGTCAGAGAGGGCTGCTGGCGTCAGGTACCCGAAGGTTGCCGTCGTGAAGCTGATCTTCGAGAGCCAGATCTCAGTGTACGAAGCGAAGGCGAGACCAACGATAATACCGATAGCGCTAAAGACCTCGGCGATAACGATCTTACGTGTGGTATTGTAGCGCCCAAGTGTGTAAAAGATGGCCACACCAGCGATAAAGCCGATAAGAGCATTACCAACGTCCCAGTTCCAGTAGAAGCCGCCACCAAGCCAGTCGCCCAGAACATTGCCTACGCCTCCAGCGAAGAGACCGACCCAGGGGCCATATAGGACCGCGAAGAGCAGGGGAATAACAATCGCCGGGCGCAGCGAGACATTGCCCGCGCTGGGAAGCTGAATAAAATTGCTCAGGTAGCTTAAGCCGCCGTAAAGAGCTGCACCAAGCGCTGCATAGACCACGTGGCGAACGCTGATGCTCCAGAAATTGGACCTGGACTCGGTTTGTTCAATGGTTGCCATTGAGAAATATCCTTTCCGCGATAAAACAAAATTAATCGCTCGAAGAGGGTGAATAGAGAGTAGCAATGATAAAAGAAAATACAAGGGCTGTAGAAAAGTGTTTCCCCGGTAAAGATAGATCCCTGTAATGCACCTCCTTTCATGCAAAATTCCTGATAAGAGAGAACGCCTAGCTCACCTGTTGCCGTGTACCTAAAAGGTAGTGCAGCAGGGAGGTAGGGCGGAGATTGCATTCATCCAGGAGCTTTGCGTCCGAGAGCACCTCAAGTGGCGCGCCATCGGCAACCAGGTGCCCATCCTTGAGCAGGAGGACGCGTTGCGTGAAGCGCAGCGCCAGGTCCAGGTCATGAGTAATAAAGAGCAGGGCATCCAGGCCGGGTAGGCCGCGCAGATGCTCCATAAAGTTCATATATGAGCGGTGATCCTGGCCCGCCGTAGGCTCGTCAAGCAGAAGGATACTGCTCTGCATAGCAAGCACCGAGGCGATAGCGACGCGTTTCTGTTGACCAAAGCTGAGTGAGAAGGGAGAGCGCTGCTCAAAGGCATCGACATCAAGGGCTTTAAGCGAGGCCTGCACTGCTTCCTGGACGCGCTCTTTCGTAAAGCCCAGGTTGGTGGGACCAAAGCTGGCTTCTTCAGCCACGCTAGGAGCGAAGAGCATGGCGTTTGGACTCTGGAAGACATAGCCAATGCGCGCGGCCAACTGGGCCACACTGAGCTTACGTGTATCGTCCTGGTAGAGGCTAACGCGTCCCTTCGTGGGGCGGAGCAGGCCGAGGGCTTGCTTGACCAGGGTGGTCTTTCCCGAACCGTTTGGCCCGAGCAGCGCGATGGTCTCCCCACGCTGTACGCTAAACGAGATGCCACGCAGAATTTCTTCGGAGAAGAGTCCGTAGCGGTAGTGGACATCCTCAAAGCGAAGAATAGGCTCAGTTGCTTGCTGCTGGTCTTCCTCACCCAAGGTTATGGGCTGAAGCAGCCAATCGCGTGGCTGTGCCGTTGTAGGTAGCGTGCGTAGCGTGGCCTCAACTGGGAGTTTGACCTGGGTAGGGTCAGCGATCTTAAGGAATTGGGTAGTGGGGCCAAAGAAGGCCTGTTTGCCCTCGCGCAGGAGCAGGACCTTATCGGGATTGAGCCGCAGCGCCTCCTCAACCCGGTGTTCCACAATTACTACGGTACGTCCCTCGGCCCGCAGATTGGCGATGAGTTGTTCCAGTTCATCAATCGCGCGGGCATCCAGGTTGGCAAAGGGCTCATCGAAGAGCATGATCGCGGGCTGCATAACGAGGATGCCAGCCGCCGCGACCTGTTGGCGCTGCCCTCCGGAGAGGGCAAAGGTTTCGCGTCCCTGATAGCGCTCCAGGTGTAGCTGCTCTAGGGAGTTCCTCACACGCTGGCGCATCTCGGGACGAGGCACGGCCAGGTTCTCCAGGCCAAAGGCGATCTCCTGTTCCACGGTGCTGCCCACGACCTGCTTATCGGGGTCCTGGAGCATCGTCCCAATATAGTGAGCCAGGTCTCGCAGCTTCAGGCCCTTTGTAGTGTGCCCCTGGAGCTGAATCTCGCCGCTGAGCACCCCCTTATAGCTATTGGGAATAAGCCCATTTAAGCACTTGATCAGCGTGCTTTTGCCACTGCCGCTAGGACCGGCAATTAATAAGAGTTCTCCTGCCGGGAGAGTAAAAGAAATATCTTCAATCGTAGAGGGAGCCGAAGCCTCCTCTGTAGATGCCTTGGGGTTTGTATCATCCTCGTTGGCGCCACGATAGCGAAAGTTTAGCTGATGGACATGAATTGCTGGAGGAGAGGTGATATTGTCTTGTTGCGCGGATGTCGTCATTGGATGACCTCAATGGTGTAAAAAAATAAAGAAATAAGTGCAAACAAGCTGTCCGGCGTTGCAAAAGCAAGCGTCTACATATCCGTCATCATATGTAGATGCGCGCTTTTGCAGCGTCGGGCCACTTCCTACTCCTATGCTATGCTTAATAGCATAAGCATAATTCTATGTATAAGCGTGGGAAGCAGGCTATAAAATGGGAAGAGCTTATGTCTTATATATTACTCAAGAAAGGCTGGATTTGTCAATAATGATAAAGTAGATCAACAAACATAACTTTGGCAATAAGGGAAGAAGGTGCCAGGAAGCTTTCGGCAAAACATACAAAAGAGCGGACGTTAAGTTTATGCTTTTTGTATCTAACGCCTGCATAAATGCGATGGTACACTCTGTATTAGTGATGTTTCATGTGAATATTTAACATGATGAGTCAAGAATTAGTGTGTATCGAGTAGTAACCAGTATCTGATGGGTATGCATGCGATGCAGCAGTATTTTTGCCAGCTATACCCTGGCTAAGCGATTGGTTTCACTCAAGGAGATGAGGCTTCTGTTAAACACGGATGTTTAGCGGGAGCACGCGTTAAAGCCGTCTTATTGGGGGAACAAGTGCATAATACCGCTGCACCATTCGTGGAGAAAGCGACTGAACAGATCGCGACTCATTGTCCCTACTGTGCCCTTCAATGTGGCATGCTTCTCTCAGGTCCTCGCGACCAGGTTACGGTCGAGGGGAATGAACACTTCCCTGTCAATAATGGGTCCCTCTGTGTCAAAGGCTGGAACGCCGCTGAGCTACTCAATCACCCCGACCGCCTCCGTACGCCTCTGTTGCGTGACGCGCAGGGAGGGCTGGTTCCCGCTTCGTGGGAAGATGCCTTAGCGCATGTCGCCGCCGCTATTCAGACGACCCAGAAACGCTATGGACGCGATGCAGTGGGTGTGTTTGGGAGTGGCTCGCTCACAAACGAGAAAGCCTATCTCCTGGGGAAGTTTGCGCGTGTGGCCCTGGGAACCTCGAACATTGATTATAATGGACGCTACTGCATGTCCTCGGCCGCTGCGGCCAGCCAGGCCGCCTTTGGCCTTGATCGTGGCCTGCCTTTTCCCCTGGAAGACATTCCCCATGCTGAAGTCATTCTGCTCATTGGCAGCAATATCGCGGAGACCATGCCGCCCCTCATGCAGTACTTCGAGGCCCAACGCCAAAATGGCGGGAAGTTGATCGTCATTGATCCACGCGCCTCAGTGACCACACGTGCCGCACACCTGCATCTCCGCCTGACTCCTGGCTCGGACGCGGCTCTGGCGCATGGACTGCTGCATATCCTCGTGCGAGAAGGCTTGATTGATAAAGCCTATATTGCCGAGCGGACAGAGGACTTTGAGCAGGTCAAGGGGCGTGTCGCGTCATACTGGCCAGAACTGGTCGAGCGCGCCACAGGCGTTCCGGAGGGGCTCTTTACCCAGGCTGCGCACCTGCTTGGAAGGGCACGCTCGGCGATGATCCTGACGGCGCGTGGCAGCGAGCAACAGAGTCAGGGAGTGAGCAATACCCTGGCTTACATCAATGTCGCGCTGGCGCTCGGCCTCCCTGGCCGTATCTATAGCGGCTTTGGTAGTATAACCGGGCAGGGGAATGGTCAGGGTGGACGCGAACACGGCCAGAAGGCCGACCAGCTCCCTGGCTATCGCAAGATTAGCGATCCAGGAGCGCGCCAGCACATAGCTGAGGTCTGGGGCATAGACGAGTCGGAGCTACCCGGGCCGGGAAAATCGGCCTATGAGCTATTGGAGGGCCTGGGGCAGGAGGGAGGCGTGCGCACGCTGCTGGTGGTTGGCTCCAATATCGTGGTCTCAAGTCCCAATGCGCTACATATCCAGGAACGGCTCAAGGCGCTTGACTGCCTGGTGGTTTCGGACTTATTTCTCTCGGAGACCGCGCAACTGGCCGACGTGGTGCTGCCATCGGCCCAATGGGCTGAGGAAGAGGGCACTATGACAAATCTTGAGGGCCGCGTCATTCGCCGTCGACGGGCCTTTGCGCCCCCACCTGAAGTAAAAACGGATGTTGAGATGCTCTGTCAACTGGCTGAGTTGCTGGGGAAGGGGCGCTACTTTGCCTATGGCGAGCCGCACCAGGTCTTCGAGGAGCTGGGTCGCGCCAGCGCGCGGGGGAGCGCGGATTATGCGGGTATGAGCTATGAAAAGATCGAGGCCAGGAATGGGGTCTTCTGGCCCTGTCCGGGCGAGGAGCATTCTGGCACGCCCCGGCTCTTTCAGCAGACATTTCATACGCCTTCCGGACGGGCCCGCTTCCATCCCGTGCGCCACCAGTCGCCAGCGGAGGTTCCAGATGAGGAATATCCCCTCTACTTAACGACCGGGCGTGTGCTGGCGCAATATCAATCGGGAACGCAGACGCGGCGCGTGGCGCGTTTGCGCGAGCTGGCCCCGGCGCCTTTCGTCGAGATTCACCCCACCACGGCCCGCCACTATGGCCTGGTGCAGGGAGCGTGCGTCAGGCTCACCACGCGCCGAGGCTCCATCTGTGGCACAGTCAAGATCACTTCGGACATACGTGAAGATACGCTTTTCGTGCCCTTCCACTGGGGAGGGAAAGATGCGGTCAATCGCTTAACCAATCCGGTCCTGGATAGCACCAGCCGGATGCCAGAGTTTAAAGTGTGCGCGGTTCGCATCGAACGCGCTAGTGCCTCTTCGAAAACCTGAGCGCGAAAGCGCTAGCCGCGAGAGCGGCGTTGGTTTTCACATAAGAAGTTAGAGCAAGCGGAGGGAGAACCTGCATGAAGGAACGCCTGGTTGTGATCGGCAATGGTATGGCGGGAGCGAGGCTGGTGGAGGAGATTGTGGCTCGCGGTGGAAATGAACGCTATCAAATCGTCGTCTTTGGTGACGAACCCTACGGCAACTATAACCGTATTTTGCTCTCAAATGTCCTGGCGGGGAGCCATGATCCCCAGGATATCTTTATCAATCCCCTCACATGGTACGCACAGCATCATATCGATTTGCGCGTTGGCATGCATATTCATACCATTGATACCGAGAATAAGGCGGTCTATGCTAGCGATGGGACGATCACGACTTACGACAAACTCGTGATTGCGACAGGCAGCAAGCCATTTCTCCCGCCATTGAAGAATCTGCTGCGAGAGGATGGGGGACTAAAAACAGGGGCCTTTGCCTTTCGCACCATCGATGATTGTGACGCGATGATCAAATACGCTGCCCAGGCGCGCAGCGCCGTAGTCATTGGTGGGGGCCTTCTAGGTTTAGAGGCAGCCCGTGGCCTCTCTAACCGGTGCAGCAAGGTACACGTGGTCCACCTGCCGACTTCGCTTATGAATGTGCAACTGGATGAACCAGCGAGCGAGCTGCTTCAGGCCGAGATCGCGAAACTGGGCATTCAGCTCTGGCTAGGGAAGCTCACGACAGAAGTCGTGGGAGAGACAAGCGTCACGGGCCTGGGCTTTAAAGATGGCACACGTCTGGAGTGCGATATGTTGGTCATCGCGGCAGGTATTCGTCCTAATATGGAGCTGGCGCGTCAGGCGGGTATCGCCTGTGAGCGGGGGGTTCTAGTCAATGATGGCCTTGTGACCAGCGCGCAGGATGTCTTTGCACTTGGCGAGTGCGCCGAGCACCAGGGCAGGGTGTATGGACTGGTCGCGCCGCTCTGGGAGCAGGCTCGTGTCCTTGCTGAACGTTTGACCAGCCCTACAGCCAACGCGCTGTATCGTGGCTCCAAGGAATCGACCAAGCTAAAGGTCATGGGTATGGAACTGGCTGTGATGGGCGAGAAAGATCGCAGTCTGCCAGACGACGAAGTCGTGACCTATAGCGAGCCGGGCCGTGGTATCTACAAGAAGCTCGTCATTCGCAATGGTAGCTTGCTGGGCGCGATTGTCATGGGCGATGGGCCGACAACACCGCGCTTGCTGCAACACTTTGACCGTGGCGATAAGTTGCCAGAGAACCGTGCCGAGCTACTTTTTGCGCTGACTGGCGAGAGTAAAGCGTTCGATGTCGCCGACCTGCCGGATGACGCACAGATATGTAACTGTAATGGTGTCTCCAAGGGGCAGATCGTCGCGGCGGTGCGCGAGGGGAAGCGCTCGCTGCCTATGCTCTGTAACGCCACGCGTGCTGGAACTGGCTGTGGCTCCTGTAAGCTTCAGGTTCAAGCCCTGCTGGAACTGGCCTCCGATGGGCTGGTTGTCGATGATCCCGCGCTGCATTACTATGTTCCGGGTGTCCCATTGAAGAAGCCGGATCTCATCAAGGCCATTAAAGAGCAGGAGTTGCGCAGTGTCTCAGCGGTCTTTCGCGCCCTGGCAGACGGCAAGGAAGATCCCACCAGCAAGGCCGGGCTGGCTTCCCTGCTCAAGACTATCTGGGGCAAAGAGTACGAAGATGAGCGAGATGCACGCTTTATCAATGACCGGGTACACGCTAATATCCAGAATGACGGTACCTTTAGCGTTATTCCGCGTATCTATGGAGGCGTGACCACGGGCCAGGAGCTCCGGCGTATCGCTGATGTGGCGCTCAAATACGATGTGCCCATGGTCAAGCTGACGGGCGGGCAGCGTATCGACCTCGTCGGTATTCCCAAGCGGCACCTGCCCGATGTCTGGCGTGACCTGGGCATGCCCTCGGGCCATGCCTACTCCAAGGCCTTCCGCACCTGTAAAACCTGCCTTGGCTCGGAGTTCTGTCGCTATGGCGTGGGTGATAGCACCGGGCTGGGGATCAAGATCGAGAAGCGCTTCCAGGGCGTTGAATCTCCGCACAAGATGAAACTGGCGACGACAGGCTGCCCACGCAACTGCTCAGAGGCGACCACAAAAGACCTGGGTGCTATGGCGATTGAGGGGGGGAGATGGGAGATCTATATTGGCGGAGGCGCGGGTTCGAAAGTGCGCAAAGGGGATGTACTCTGTACCGTTGAGACCCATGACGAGGTACTGCTCTACATGGGACGCTTTATGCAGTACTATCGTGAGAACGCCAGGTACCTGGAGCGTACCTATGACCTGGTGGAGCGCCTGGGAATCGAGTACCTGCGCCAGGTGCTGGTCGAAGACAGCGAGGGCATCGCCTCCAGGCTGGACCAGGAGATCCAGGCCGCGGTAGATGCCTATGTCGATCCCTGGCAGGAGGCCCACCAGCCCGTGACCCCCGCGCAATTCGCCGAAGCACTCCAACCAGTAGGATCAACCATTGTGTCCTAAACAGCCAACCGACGAGACGAAAGGAGAAGAGTACTAATGAGTATCATGCTGCCACCGGGCAAGGTCGTCTACAACCTTGGCCCACAGACGCGCCTGCCTCTGGGCGAGGGACGCACCTTTCAGCTTGGAGAGGCCGAGATCGCCGTCTTCCGCACACGTAGCGGCAGACTCTTCGCCACGCAGGCCGCCTGTTCCCACCGGCAAGGCCCCCTGGCGGACGGCCTGACGGGCGATGAGCAGGTTATCTGTCCCTTACACTCCTTCAGGTTTGACCTGAGAACGGGCGAGTCGATTGGCAATACCTGCCCGGCGCTCAAAACCTACGCGCTCCAGGTAAGCGAGACGGGCGAGATCCTGCTGAGCCTGTAGCACAAGGAGCATACATATGACATTGCAGCACGCACGCATCGCGCTACTGGAGACGCGCATGGCGGGAGAGATGGCCAACCTTCTGCGCCGTCATGGAGCCTCGAACCTGGTGAGCGTACCCGCAGTGCGCGAGGTAGCGCGAGAGTGCGGGCCGCAGGCCGCGGCCTTTCTCGCCCGGCTCTCAGGGGGAGAGATCCAGATGCTTGTTTTCTTTACCGGCGTAGGAGCCACCGCTCTGTATAGCGAGGCCGAAAAGTTAGGCCGCCATGTAGAGCTAGTGGAGGCGTTGCGTGCTACGACGATTGTGTGTCGTGGACCGAAGCCAGTCGCGGCGCTGAAGCGTTATGGTATTCCCGTGGCCGCCAGCGCTCCAGAGCCCTATACCACACATGAGCTTCTGGCGGTGCTGGCCCCCTTTGACCTGGGGAGTAAAGTCACAGGTGTGGTGCATTATGGTGAGCACAACGCCCAGTTCACGGAAGAATTGCGCCAGCGTGGTGCCAAGCTGGAGGAGCTTTGTCTCTATGAATGGCTGCTACCCACAAACCTGGCGCCCTTACGTAGCCTGGTTAAGAGCATTGTCGCTGGCGAAATAGATGCGCTTGCCTTCACCAGTCAGGTCCAGGCCCGGCACCTGTTTCGCATCGCCCAGGAGCTTCAACTCAGTAGCCAGCTTACCGAGGCCCTCAATACCAGGACGCTTGTGGCCTCTATTGGCCCGACCTGCACTGGAGTGTTGCAGCGCTATGGGGTGACACCGCGCGTTATCCCTGAGCATCCAAAGATGGGGCATCTGGTGAAAGCCCTTGTCAGCTACCTGGCGTAGCTGCTGTTAAGGGCTGCACTCCTCGATACTATTTCTCCGTATTTAGCAAGCGAAGAAAGGGAGTTCTTTATGCCTTTTTTACCTACGAAGGGAAGTGCGCGTCCTGGCTCTATCTCGACTGTCATCGCCTCTTTTCTCCACTTTGATACCTGTTTTACCATCTGGGTGCTTCTGGGTTCTCTCAGTGTCTTTATCGCGCCCGAACTCAAGCTCAACGCTGCGCAGCAGGGACTCATGGTCGCCTTACCTACGCTCAGCGGTTCGCTGATCCGTCTGCCTGTGGGACTGCTCAGTGACCGCTATAGCGGGAAGTTGATTGGCATAGGTTTGCTGACGTTTCTCTTTCTGCCCCTGCTCCTGGGCTGGTTGCTGCCGGTAAGCTTTCCGGAGGTGCTCTGCATTGGTCTGATGCTTGGGGTCGCGGGCTCCTCGTTCGCAGTGGCGCTGCCGCTGGCCAGTCGCTGGTATCCTCCCACGCAGCAGGGCCTCGTGATGGGAATTGCGGCGGCGGGCAATATCGGTACCGTCATAGCCAACGCCACGGCCCCCAGCCTGGCGAGAGCCTATGGGTGGCATGCCGTCCTGGGCCTGGCGATGATCCCCCTGACGCTGGTGTTGCTGGCATTTGTATTGCTGGCGAAGGAGAGTCCGACGCGCCCTGAAGCGGCGCCCCTCGCTAGCTATGTGCGTGCCCTGGGTATAGCGGATATGTGGTGGTTTTGCCTGCTCTATAGCGTCACCTTTGGTGGATTTGTTGGCCTGGGAACCTTCCTGCCCCAGTTCTATCATAACCAGTTTGGGTTGCCAGGAGTGGAGGCGGGCTACTGGGCTGCGGGCGCTGCTTTTACCGGAAGTACGCTGCGTCCGCTGGGGGGATACATCGCGGATAGGCTGGGAGGTGTGCGTGTGCTCTCCATCCTGCTGCTCTTGATTGCTGGCACGTACGCGCTGGCCTCTCTGCTTCTGCCGATTGGTTTTACCGGCGCCCTTTTCATCGTTGGCATCGCCTTCATGGGCATGGGCAATGGCGCGGTCTTTCAGCTTGTGCCGCAGCGTTTTCAGAGCACAATTGGCGTCGCGACCGGTCTGGTAGGTGCCCTGGGTGGTATCGGCGGCTTTGTTCTCCCCTTCCTGCTGGGGTCAATCAAACAGGCAAGTGGTTCATATGCTGCGGGCTGGATCATCCTGGCGCTCTTCGCGTTTGTGGTCCTGGCCGTCCTACGCCTGCTAGCCGCCTTACGGGCAAGCTGGCGCTCATCCTGGGCGGCTGAGGCGGAGGGTACAGAGATCTATTCTCAAGCCTCTAGAGCGTAAATGGGACGTATGTAGGAAATGATGTGATGCCCCGTGTAGCCTGAGGCTACACGGGGCATCACATCATTTCCTACATACGATATCTTAGCCTTCAGCTAGCTTTGTACTACAGCCCTGCGTCATCTTCTGCAAGGCGGCGTTCTCGGAAAGCTGGCTGGTAAGCGCGCTGGTAAAATTGCTGGTGATGACCGTGCGGCAGTCGTCCCAGGCGGGCAGAATGCTGGGCACAAAGCCATACTGAAGTGACTCGGGGCCAGCCTGGCGCGCGGGATTCTGCTCGAAGTAGCTCTTCAACGTCGAGCCCTCATAGGCGGATTTGCGGATAGGCATATACCCGGTTGCCTTGACGAACTGAGCATTCGCATCGGCGCTGGTCAAGTACTTCATAAAGTCCCACGCGGCGGTCTTGGCATCCGTGCTGGCGCTGGAGAACATCGCCATATTGGTGCCATAGAGCGAGGTAAACTTGCCCGCGGAGCCACCGGGCAGAACGGCCTCTGAGAAGTTGAATTTCCCACCAATGGAACTCTTGATGAAGGGATAGCTGGCGACAGTGCTGATAGAGAAGGCAGATTTGCCAGCGGCAAAGTCGTTCTGCCAGCTATAGAGCTTGGTCACATGGATATTGCCTGCTTTGACCAGGGGCGTGAGGTCGCTCAAGGCCTTTAGAGCGGGCTGAGTATTAGCTCCATCGCCAAAGGCGGCCTTGGTGCCATCGCTAGAAACAAAGTCGGCACCACCAAAAGCTTTATAGAGTGTCGCCCACTCGTCAACTGAGGGCGTGAAGGAGAGGCCCCAGCGTGAGCCATCGGTCTTGGTAACCTTCGTGATGGCAGCCTTCAGCTCGTCGGTCGTCGTGGGGACCGCGATCCCCTCCTGCTTCAACACATCCTCGTTGTAGTAGAGTACCTCAACACTTTTGTTGAAGGGTAGCATATATTGCGTACCGTCGATCTGTCCATCCTTCCAGATGGTGGGATAGAAGTCGCTGATATCGCTCTGGCTCAGGCCGTTCTGCCCTGAGATGTAGGGCTGCAAGGACTCAAGCGCGTTCGATTGCTGATACTTCGAAGCCCAGCTCTCATAGACCTGTGCCATCGTGGGCGCGTTATTGGCGGCGATGGCGGCGGTCAGCTTTGTCTTCAAAGTATCGTAGGAGTCATAGGCCTGCAATTTAATGGTAACATTCTTATGCTGGCTCATATACTGCTTGGCGAGATTCTCGATGGCGGTCTTATTTGCGCCAGTCGAGAAGGCCTCCCAGAAGTCTACGGTATATTTCTTGTTAGCATCCAGAACACCGGTGCTGCCGCTGTTGTTGCTGCTATTGCCGCTTGAGGAGTCGCCTCCACACGCGCTCAATAGGAGCACTATAACAAGGAGCACCAGGGTCATACTAAACCAGGTACGACGCATGGAAATATCAGTCCTTTCAATACTTCAATCAATAAAAAAGCGAAACAATGGTCTATCGATGTGAAACTTATCCTTTTGTGCTGCCAGCGGAGATGCCCTCTATGAACTGCTTTTGCGCGATCAAGAAGACGACTAGCACTGGTAGCGTGGTAAAGGCAACGGCAGCGGCCAGGCCGGTTGGATCGTTGCCTTCGTCGGCGACAAAGGCGCGCAAGCCAACCTCAACCGGGCGAAACGCGTCGGTGCTGGTTACCAGGTAGGGCCAGAGAAACGCGTTCCAACTACCGATAAATATCTGTAGCGCGATTACCGCCAGGGCCGGGCGAGCCAGGGGCGCCGCCACCCGCCAGAGATAACCGAAGCGCGAACAGCCATCAAGTTGGGCCGCCTCCCACAACGAGGGGGGAAGCGCAAGGAAGAATTGGCGTAACAAGAAGATGCCAGAGATGCTGACCCCAAAGGGAATAATCTGCGCCTGGTAGCTATTGATCCAGTGGAAGGTTGAGACGAGCAGGTAACTGGGGATCAGCGTGGCCTCTGAGGGAACCATAATGATCCCTAGAAGCAGCATAAAGAGCACATGACGACCGGGAAACTTCATCGTCCCAAAGGCATAGGCAGCCAGGAGCGACGTCAATGTCGCCAGGACAATCGTGCAGAGCGCGACGAACAGGCTATTGCCAAAATACTGCAACCAGGGAGCCATATTCCAGGCGCGTACATAGTTTGACCACTCCCAATCAGGCAGGATATGTGGCACCACGTCATAGGCATTATGCGTGGTCAACAGCGAGGTGACCAGCATATAGTAAATGGGAAATACCGCGATGAGTGTGGCGATGATAATCACCAGGTAGCGTGCGCCGCGTCGTAATTGAGCGCCCCACCAGCCGGACGCGTGCTTCTGATGAGATCCTGATAAACGTGTGGCGGACATAGCATCGAACCTTCTAATCTACAGAGGGAGTATAACGGCGCGATAAGCCAAACTGCGCCACTGAAACGGTAAAGACGAGCAGAAAGATAATCACCGAGATGGCTGACCCGATTCCCGTATGGGCCGAAGTGCCAAAGGCCTGGGAAAAGAGGTAGAGTCCCAGCGTTTGGCCCGCATTCTGCGCGCCTCCATCCGGTCCCAAAAACAGGAAGGCTGGCTGAAACATCTTAAAGGCCTCAATGGTGCTCAGTAGCAGTACCACAACCGTCACAGGTGCCAACAGAGGCCAGGTAATATAACGGAAGGTCTGCCAGGAATTCGCGCCATCCACCTGCGCTGCCTCGGCCAACATGGGCGAGATATTTGTCAGGCCTGACATAAAGAGTACAACGCTAAAGCCCAGGGACTTCCAGGTGGTATAGACAATGATGCTGGGTAAGATCCAATGTGGATCCCCCAGCCAGTCGATTGGTTTAAGGTGTAACAGGTGCAGGATGCCATTAAATAAGCCGTGGTAATTATCAAACATCCATACCCAGATAGATGTCGTAGCCACGATGGGCGTAATGAATGGTGAGAAGATGGCCAGGCGCCAGAACGCCCGCCCGCGAATACTCGACATCAATAGAATTGCCAGCAAGAGCGAGAGCACTAGTTGCAGCGGAACCGAAATGACAACATAGAGTATCGTTGTCTGAAGTGCCTGCCAGAAGTTCGGATCGCTAAATAAGAAACGATAGTTTGCCAGGCCCACAAATGGCTGTGTACCGTGATTGAGGAAGTTCCATTTGAAGAGGCTGATCACAAAGACAAACACGGAGGGGAAATATGAGAAGATGCCCAGAATAATGAAGGCTGGTAACAGGTAAAGATAGGCCTGTCCCGTCGTCAACCAGCGCCTCCACCTCTGCTTAGGTATCTGGGCTTGTTTCTCCTCACGCACTATCGACAACAAAATATCGCTTTCCATACGACTCTCCAGACAAAGATAACGTATCACATAAACATGATACTTATAGCATATTAACCATAAGTAATCAAATCGTAAAAAGTAGTTTAACACTCTATTATATCGCTTTTTTGTGTATCCGCAATATGCTAAAAAGGATGGAGAGCGTATGGAGGGTGTGCAACTTCACGAGTAGTTCCCCTGAGGGTCAAAAGCCAATAGTAAGGCAGGGTTTCGCAAAAAGAAGGGAATTTTTTATACTATAGGTGTACACATCTGTAGGTTAGGCATACCTTGAGCGATGTGTTGATGTTGGAAGGAGTGTAGGATGGGCGAGCTACTGCGTTCACGTATGCAGGTGGTGTTGTCATTTGATATCGAGGTGACCGATGAGGAGACAGAGATCTCGGATGAGACGGAGCAACTGGCGGTTTATTTTAAGGAGTATAATCGCCGGTTGCTCCTGGCGATTCTGCGCCAACCTGAGAACTTGCGCCGCTTTTTGATTGGTTGGGTCGCGGCGCATATTGAAGCGCTTCCCATGCAAGAGGGTGTCTCTTCGTGGGAAGCGCTTCTGTTAGAAAAGGAAGAAGTCTCTCTGCCCAAGCAGCTCTGGGCGACCATTCGGCAGATGAGTAAGGAAGACCAGGCGATCTTTCGCTGGTGGGTGGAGGATAAGCGCATCGATTTTGGTAGCCAGATCACCGATTTTCTGAAGAGCTTTCGCGTCGAGCTAAAAGAGCTAGAGATCACTGATCCTCTTGACCCAGACAAAGCGGCTATACAGTTGCGTTCACGCCTGGTGTTACCCCAGGCGGAGCAGGCGCATGAGGGCAGGGTTTTCTAGTGAGACGGTGCTGTTGCCCGCTCCTGGCGTACGCGGCTACTTCTGGTCTGAGGAGTAGCCGCGTACGCCAGGAGCGGGTCTGCCCATGCAGGATGTACCGCTTAAGGTATAAAGACTATTTTGCCTCCCGCGGAACCCTGGGCCAGGAGCTGGTAAGCCCTGGGGGCCTCTTGTAGCGGGAAGGTGCGTATCTCCTGGGGGGCGCGCAAGGTGCCTGCTTCAAAGCCCTGTTTGATCTCGGAGAGGATATGAGCTGTCTGGCAGGCGCCAAGCTGAAGCGAGTCGACTCCCACCAGGTGTAGCTCTCGGTGGTAGAAGTCACGCATATTGAATTGTACCTGTCCATCGCCACGCGCGGTAATGGCGATGAGTCGTCCCCCATGGGCAAGGCAGGCCAGTCCCAGGTCAAAGAGTGGTCCCCCTACTGTATCGATGCAGGCGCTGACTCCTTCGCCGTGTGTAAGCTTCATAAGGTCGGTCTGGGCATCGGGCCGCTCGGTGTTGATCACTTCGTATGGCTCATTGCCCCGTGGTTCACCGCGCTGGGCGCCAAACATGCGCAGGCCGCGCATCTTGCCCAGCTCGATGGCGGCGTTTCCGACCGCGCCCCGCGCGCCCAGTACCAGTACAGAATCACCTTTGCTTGCGCCGCTTGCTTGAAGAGTAAGCCAAGCTGTCAGGAAAGGTACGCCAATCGCGCCCGCCTGTTCCATCGAGAGGTTGTGTGGTTTCAGACTGAGCGTATCGCGTGGTGCGACAATATACTGGGCATGCGAGCCATCGCGGGTAAAGCCAAACTCGGCCCCACTGGCCCAGACCTCCTGCCCGCGCAGCTCCTCCGACCCTTCGACCACGATGCCCGCGAAATCACGTCCTGGAATGCGCGGTAACTGGGTTTGGATGAAGCGACCCAAAATATTGCCGATGTCGCTGGGATTAAGTCCGGCAGCACGTATTTCTACCAGGACCTCGTCCGCTCCTGGACGAGGTCGCTCAATCTCGCTCATATGGAGTGTTTCGGGTGGACCAAACTCAGTGATACGCAAGGCTAACATGATGTATCCTTTCCTGGTGGCTTGTGGAGAGAGGCAAAGCAAGCATGTGTCGCGTTGCCAACTTTGCCTCTCAGTGATTACAGGCTGTCAGTATTATTGTAGCTAGTGCCCAAGGTCAGTGGATGGACGCTGTGATTCATCCATAGATGCTGACCGCTGTTCAGGGGCTGGAGATGGCTGCTGCTGGCTGGCTGTCGCAGAGGACGCACCACTCTCCGACACCCGTGATTGTGGGGCTTCAATAGAACCTCGTGGTTGCTCCTGACTTGCCTGAATGGCGATATGGCGCGGACGAGCCGCCTCACTCACAGGTAGGCGAATGGTCAGGATCCCATTTTCATACTCGGTCTGTACATGGTCTATGTCAACAGGACGTTCAAAACTCATGCTTCGGGTGAATGTTCCCGAGTGAAGCTCATGTACGAGCCAGTTGCCTTGTGGAACATCAGAGCTACGGCGATACTGGCCATGGATGGTGAGCATATGTTGATCAATGGTCAGGCTGATGTCTTCAGGTTTCATCCCTGGCAGTGCCGCACGTACGACATAGTTATTGCTCTCCTCGTAGACATCGACAGGTAGGCTTGTCTCAACGCCTTCACCAAACAGGCGTGGTCGTATAAAACTCTGCTCAAAAAGCTGGTTGATAGCGTTGCGCAGGCTTAATCCCTCACCGAAGGGATCATAACGTGAGATGCCCATAGAAATGTGCCTCCTTTCGGCAAACTTATCTCCTGGCTTATTGACCCATGAGGCTTTGTTTTCTCCTCACAGGAGATATCACGACGCGCCCGCTTTGCGGGTCGACACAGGAATACCAACTCGTCTGAATGCAACAAGTGCGGCGGATAATCTGCCTGTGTTAGAATGAGGCGTATCTATAAAGTAAAAGAAAAAGGAGAGGCTGTATGACGCAATTAGTACCCATGACTGAAGAACAATTTGAGCAGTATTTGAACTATTCTATTCGAGAATATGCAGAGGAGCATATCAAAGGAGGACGCTGGACGGCTGAGAGCGCCTACGAGGAATCGCGCAAAGAATATCAAAAACTATTGCCGGAGGGTGTGCAGTCACCAGATAACTACCTGTACTCGATCTATGATGAGCAGCGCGACGTGCACGTTGGTGTCCTCTGGTTCGCGCGTGTCACATGGAGCGCCGAGCCAATGGCCTTCGTCTATGACGTCAAAATCGATGAAGCGCAGCGCAGACACGGTTATGGCACACAGGCCTTCCAGCTCATGGAAGAGAAGGTGCGCGAACTTGGCCTCTCCTCCATTGGCCTGCACGTCTTTGGCCACAACAAGGGAGCCATCCAGATGTATGAGAAGCTTGGTTATGTCCCCACCAACATCAACATGCGCAAGATACTGTAGGGTACTTGAACAGATGGCTGGTATGAGCACCTGCATGATCATAAAAAGCTGTGTCGTTTGAGGTATTTGACAGGGAAAGGCCTCAAGCATATCTAGGTATGCTTGAGATATTTTCCTGTAGTCATATGTTTCTCTCAATTACTTTCCTCGCTGCATGTTGGTGAGGATTTTCCCAAGGAATGTTTGTGCGAATGGGCGATAGCGTGTATTCTGGAATGCAGCAAAAAGCCATTCATCTTCGTGCTTGACAGCAACAAGCGTCTGAACGGAAATCGCCCGGGGCGATGGCCTTTTCTCGCGTCCCTTAAGCACCGCTCCTCCTGTATGGATAAGAGCCACAGAGGGGGCCAGAAAGCGTATTTCCGTTGGAATACCAACCTCAACCAGGCGAGAGCCTTTTAATATACCCTTGAAGAGCGGGCGATGTGTTTCTGCAATTTCGATGCGTCCACGTGCATGTGAGCCATCGAAGGCAACGTAATCCGCGTCCTCTGTGAAAAGTGTAGCGTAAGTATCTGCGTTACCCCAGGCCTCGTTGAGATGCTGTAGAAGGGTGCGAATGGCGGCCTCGTCGGCTGTATTTGCAGTTTCAAGCAGATGAGTGGCGGCATTGTTTTCATTGATACCCATTTTTTGATCCTTTCTAAAAGTCTTTTTATGGTAGATTATATTTAGACCATACTAATATCTAGATATATCTAGATATTAGTATGGTCTAAATATAATATGGGAGAGTAAATTTGTCAAGCCAGCATCTTTCATCTCATTCAAATCGAGAGCGTCTTATCGAGGCTGTTATAAACGCGAGTCGTGAGAGTAGCACGGCTGCGGTCTTTTTTCATACTATGATTGCTGAGCAGGTGGATCTTGGAGCAACCGAGGAGAAAACACTCTTTCTTCTAAGCCGGCTCGGCCCCCTCACCGCGGGCGAAATTGCGCACCACACTGGTTTAACAACCCCTTCGGTGACCAGCCTTATAGATCGACTTGAACGCAAAGGTTTTGTGCAACGTATACGAGATACGCGTGATCGTCGCCGCGTTATTATAGAGCGCAACGAGGAACGGCTTGCAGAATTGAATCGAGTGTTTAGCTCTTTACAAGAGAACTTTATAGACTTTCTTGAAAGGTACAGCAACGACCAACTCGCGACTATTACAGATTTTCTCACACGGTCCACTCAACGTTCGCAGGAGTTTCTTGCTGCTCAGCAATGGCAGGAAGGTGGAAGGAAGGGCGTTAAAGCTGATCGAGAAGATACTCAATGAGCATGGGGGCGAAAGGGGCAATGCCCTTATATTGCAAGACTTCAGGCGGGGTCGTCTGGAGGACGCCCAGGAGGGTCCTGGCTTGCTGACCGTTTTGCGCGATGGCGGCTATAGGTTCCTGGTAAGTGTGGATGATGAAGAGAATATCTTGTGTGCGAGGTAGGCGCGTGAGTGCCTGGCGCTCTACGCGTAGTAGGCAGCGCTCGCCAATAGCATCGGGCGTGAGATCACGTTGCGCTTGCGCTACCTCGTGGGCATATCTGGGCGTGAGATTGAGCCGGGGGATGTTCTTGATGGCCCAATTGAGGCGCCAGACGGGCCTGCCAACCTTTAAGCGTTCCAGCAAGAGGTAGGACGAACGCCCGATACGTTCCGCGAAGAGTGGCACCTCCTGGTGAATTGCTAAAAATGACTTGCCCAGTTTCTCCTCCAGGCACCAGGCGTTGGGGAAGCAGAGTTGGCCCGCGACCAGGGGGATACCCTGTGTCGTATCGGCGCGCAGCAGAAGCAAGTCTTCCTGAACCTGCCTTCCCAGCCAGTCCAGGGGGCATAGGGGAGGCTGGCGGCCAGGCCTATTTCAAAGACCGTTATCTCTTGAAGCAGGCTATTGTGCCATGTTACCTGCTTACCGTTCTTCGTTAGTGAGAAATAATGGGGATAGTCGCGGGCAAGCTGCTCTAAAAGCAGTTCCACGATCTCCCATTGAGCTGGAAGAGTCTCCTGTGGGGCGTGTAGATAGTGATTCTGGTCGTTTGTCAGGAGTGCGCGTTTGAGCTGTATCTCAGGTGCATAGTGATCGGGATCAATCTCGATAAGGCGACCGCTTTCCAGGGCCTGTGTCCCCATAGCCATAGAGAAAACATCAGCTTTTAAAGGAAAATAAGGAAACACATTGTCCTTCCTTCATGTCTGAGTTGAGCAGGAAATACACAAGAGCTTGTAGCGATAGTATAGCAGATATGGGATGGGGGATGGCAAGGCCAACGGCTTTGTCATCCCCCATCCCATATCTGCGAAGTATCTTAATGTATCAATTTATAGCGTGACGAACGAGACACCACTACCGGGAGAGAAGGTCCAGTAAGAGAGAATACCAAAGCCGCCGCCGCCGGCATACCAGTTATAGTTGCTGGCATAGACGCTGCCATCCGAGTTGATGCGCTCGACAATAGCCACGTGGCCATAGCCGCCAGCGCCCTGGACGCCGGGTTGCAGCACGATGATAGCGCCGACAGAAGGCTTACCGGAGACGTGCCAGCCAGAAGCCGTGGCCTGTCCCGACCACTGCCAAGCGTCGCCCAGCCAGGGAACCCACACATTTGTGAGCTGGTGGAAGCGATACGCGGCCCAATAGGTACACTGGCCCTGGAAGAAATGGTTGCCCGAGCCGCCGAGGGCTGGTCCCGGATTGACGCCGGGATAGGTGGGAGCAGGAGCGTTATTGGCCTTAGATGTCTGCTGAGGTGGCTCATAGCCATCCTGCGTCACTGCTGTAGCGGTCGCCGCCTGCTGGGCCAACAGCGCCGAGTTATCCCCACTCGAAGTATACATACCATTGGTGCTGGGAGAGGAATTAGCGGTCCCTGTATGGGCACCTACATCGCCGACTGCGGCCACAGCCATCAGCGAGCCAGCCATAATAAAGAGCAGGAGCGCGGTAACCGTCACATGGAGCATCAAGCGCCTGCCCTTAGGCTGAGGCGGAAGCATGCCGGTGCTCTGTTTGCCTGACCCCTTGATGACCACGGGCATGCGTAGGGCCGTTGTATTGCTCCGGTACGCATTGGTAGCGAATGGCTGAGTTGTGCCAGAGGTCTTGGTGGTATCGAGGATAGCTTTCAGCGTACCGGTCGTATAAATAGGGCCTGTATTGGGTTGACTTGTTGTGATAGGTGTGGAGGGAAGTTGTGGTATCCCGTCGGTTATGGTTATATCGGGGAAAGGAAGCTGTTCCACCTCATACGCTTCCTCCTGGCTGGGAGCCTTCTGCATAACTAGATTGGAAGCTACTTTGGGTTCCCAATAACTCTTTGAATCATAATTTGAAGCACATTTTGAACGACGTTCCAAAAACGACATACTACACTAAATCCCTTCCAGAATCTGAAGTGTCCTCAAGACAGCCACAGATGACTTACAAGACCTCCCATTCTCCATAAAAACCAGGTCTTCTCTTTTTAGCTGACCGGGAAGCCCAAATGTATGTAACGCGAGGCGAGTATTCGTTCCTCATGTCTGAATTGCCAGAGCGCGTATATCAGGTGGCGCACCGTAGCGCTCCTACAAACTGTATCCGAAGGGGCATGGATCGGTCAAGTTGGATGCGTTAATCCAGGACCTTAGAACTATGTCAGTGTGTCACATCTTAACCCAGATTTTGCATGTGTGTTTAATGGAGTGCCAAATTGTTTGAGGCAAAAGAGTGACCAAAACGCTTGCTTAAAACGTTTTTTACTTTAGGAAGTATGGGCGGGAATAATTTTCTGGTGGGATGTGTTTCCTGTAGTAGAGACAACCTCAACTTTAATGTCATGTTATTGAAAAACAATCGTGAACGCCGCTTGCAGCGACTAGCTCCGCTCACACGATTGATCTGCAATCTCTGAATATGTAACGTATAGTAAAAAAACACTTATTGAATATGGGTATTCCCTAATGCTGTTATTTCCACACGCAGCCAGCAAAGGAGATTTATTATGGCAACTATCCTCGCACTCCTGCTCATTGTCCTGATCGCTGTGGCGGCCTTCGGCTTTATGACTATTTCCTACGAGATTGAGAAACGCACTATCGATAAACAACAGTGCGGTGAATAATAGAAGCAGCAAAAGAGGCTGGACTGATCTACTAGATCAGTCCAGCCTCTTTTGCTGCTTCTATTATTCAGGAGAAGAGTTCGATGACGTAACCGTCGGGGTCGCGGACGTAGAGTTGGGTGACGCCGTCACCACGGGGTTTGGGGCCGCCGACGATCTCTATGTTGTGGGCCTTGAGATGCTGCTGGGCTGCTTCGAGGTTTTCGACTTCGAAGGCGACATGGGTGTCGCGCCCAAGAGCGAGTTCATGCTGGGTGTAGTTGCCAGCGTAGATGGCGTCGACGCGTCCAGGGGTATCCTCGCCGATGAGGTGGATGATGGCGCTCCCCTTTTTGAGCCAGGCGCCAGGGAAGTTGAAGCTGCCTGGGCGAGCGATCTCCTCCATGCCAAGTACCTGGGCATAGAATTGGCGCGAGTGCTCCACGTCGCGCACGTATAAACTGACATGATCGAGGCGGCGAATCTGCATAAATGTAGGCTCCTTGCATTGTGTTAGGTATTGTCTTCTGGCAAGCTTACAACAAAACACGAAAGCGCCGCAATGGGCACTCGTTTCGATTAAAGGGGAACCTCGCTGACTTGTAGGAGTTTATTGCCCAGGACTAGCAGAAGGTGTGTGTTATCAGTGGACCACTGGAGGACGCCAGGGTCAACTCCACTTTGTGGGAGAGGCACAGTCTTTGCGTCCTGGCCTGGTTTGACTATAATGGTTCGCAGGCGTGTGCCCGTCGCGCAATCATATAATTCTATGCGCGTAGCCGAGAAGTTATAGCGCGCCAGTATGCGTCCGTCAGGCCGCCAGGCATAGGAACCTGTTCCTGGTCCCTGAATGAGCAGGCTATTGAGCGCGTTGTCGTGGATCCGGATGCTGGGCAGGACATTGGTTTCGGGGGCGTGGCCGAGAGATGCTCATTGAGGTGTTCGACATGCGAGGACCAGGCGAACAGCGCCAGGTAGCGGCGATCCGGAGACCAGGCGAAGAAGGTGGTGCTCCAGCTAAAGCGGGGTTGTAAAAGGCCGTTTTGGGGTTGGATGAGGCCAGGTTGCCAGAGCGTGAAGCTCTGTCCCTGTGAGGGGATGCCAACGGGTTGCGCGGCCTCGTCCTGAGCAGGTTGAGCCCGTATCTGCCCACTCTTACCCCAGGAGAAACGAGGCGAATCCCATATAATCTGCTGGAGGTCCCTTTGGGCTGGTAGGACGGAACCACTCTGCAAATCCCAGACGGCGTACGACAATGTATCTGAGAGAAAGTTATCCTGGTTTTGTTGCGCGAAGAGTACACTGATAGCACCGGTTGCCTCGTTTAGTTGCCAGAGCCCCCAGAGGGCATTGGGATAGACGAGGGTAGCAGGTCGTGATAGGGAAATTTCAAAGGCGCAGATGAGTTGTTTGCCATCGGGTGACCAGGAAATTTGTTGGTATTGCACATCCAGAAAGTTCTGGGTGGGGAGCTTCTGAACTATAGCTTGATTGAGGATCGTGCTGTACAGGGTGAAGCGCTTTAATGCCTGCTTGTTGCTGGCTCTAAAAACCTGTATCAGGGCGTTACCGGGCTGCCGTGAAGGAGGAGAGAGTGAGGGCTGAAGGCAGTATTCGCGTTCCAGGGTAGCGATACGCTGGTTATCGGGAGCGAGCGCGGCGCTATAGCAGGGGGCACTGGCTTGAACTGTGCTGGCTTTTGCGACAGAGCCTGGTGCTCTGGAAGTATTTATAAATAAAGCCCAGGAGCCGCTCATGATGATGAGAGAGACAAAGCCAAGTAATACCACCAGTGTTACCAGCGACGCCTGAGTTTTGCGGTTACGCAGCCAGGCAGGAAGATCAAGCGTAGCGGTTCGCCGTTTGAGGGCCTTTCTATAGACATTAAAAAGAAATGCTTTTTTTGCTGGTGTGTGGCCCTGTCTTTCTGGATCGTCCAGATCGACTACCTGCAGCTCATACTCGTCATTCTCTAGTAAAGAGCCTTTCTCTCCATTGCTCATAGCACATCCTTGTGGCACTTTATTCTCAAAATAAGCTCTGACACATACTGGCTTATTAATGCAATCTGACAGCTTCTATCAGGAGATAGTCTGTACTTGTATCACAAAGTATCTATACTATACGACAGTTTAAGAACGAATTTCGAGTGTATTGTGGGGAGTTGAAGAGCAGCGTGGGCAGTTCCTGAATCACTCCTCATCAGAGAGGTCTTGGTTCTTTGCATACCTCACTAACGATCTCCAAGCCAGGCCTTCTTCTGAGCTCTGACACTTCCCTATCCCCCAGGAGTAGCGTAGATGACTGAGCAAAAAGCGGCTGGCATTTTCTTTCGCCAGCCGCTTTTTTGTTGCCTGATTTAGAGGTACAAACTTGATGGATGCACAACTTAGTCTGGTTGCCAACCAGCGGAAAAGCTCTCTCCCACGCCTAACCCTTGCAACTCCTCGATTATCTCTTGATCGAGGAGGAAGCTTGGAGCAGGAGCGTCAGATGCCCCCTTTTTGTCGCAGGCGTGGGACCATTTGCATCCGCAGTGAGCGCCAAGTAGGGGTGCTGGCCTGATTCTAACAAAAAATCAATGGGTGCTCCCAGAACACGGCGCGCTAAGCGTGCAAGGTACGTTGAGGAGAATTCCCCATACTCGCCTACCTCATTGTTTGGACCCGCCTTGATTAGTTCGATCAGTGACCCTGCCACTACACACTGGCGTAAAACCTCAGTCGTATCCGACCCACTTTTTGCGCTGATTGCCTGGACCATTTCCCAGGCTTCCCCTGGGATATTTTCGATGCTGATTGGGCACTTGCTACTCATCTTCATCTCTTTACCTCTCGCCTGCCGCGGCTGCTGCCTGCTGTGTATCGGGACGCGATATCGCCTGCTGTGCCTCACGGCGCAATATCGCCTGCTGTGCCTCGCGGCGCGATATCGCCCGCTGTGCTGACGCCTGGGCGAGCACTAGTCCGCCAATAGCGTTGAGGAAAGGCGCGATTTCAGGCGGGACAAAGTAGAAGGAATCCGCTTTGCGATGTGTGTTTACCAGGTGAAGGAGGGTATCATGAAGAAGAACACTTCCCCCGCCAGTAAACATCAAGAACGACTGACCATATTGTAAGTATTTCACTATGAGGCTGTTCAGATTGTCTGCACGACTTGCGATGACCTGACTCACTATGTCGTTAACAGGTTGTCTGCGTCCGCCAACGGAAATCATGCGGTTCAACAGAACATGCTGAGCTTCTGCATCAGAGAGTTGAATGGTTCTGTATTGTTGACGAATAGCCTCGCTAACGCCGCGCGCAATAAGAATGGTGCCCTCCCCGATTTGCTCTGCACTCATCCTCAGTTTGGGACGAGACTCGCCACTGCGGGGTGCAATTTCCACTTCACATATGTGGAACTGTCCTCCCCCGATGTCGAGTGTAATATGGCGATCGATATTGGTCGCAATAGGTGTTCCTTCCAGCGTGTAGTACCAGGCACAGAAGGACCCGAATGTTTGTCCATAGGGAACAAACTCGACAAAGCAAAGACGCCAGGTAGTTTCCTGTCCTTGCTCGTCAACACGCACAACCTCAAACGGCTTGTTGAAGATGTACTTGAGTGCTTCGCGTGCTTCGGGGGTTGCACCATTTCGATCAACTTCCTCTGGGGGCAAGCCAATGGAGAGAAAAATATTGAACTCACCCTGACAGCCCTCCATAAGCTTTCCTGATGCATCGCGTTTGCCATGTCCCGCCCTGACCAGCAGTTCTACCTGGAATGCGGCTATGAACCGCTGAAAACGGTGATCTGGAAACCGTTCAGGAGAGAAACCAACCGGTAAGCTCTCAGCTTTTTTGGTCTCCAGGGCATCGTCACCCATCCAAAAATCCTCTGATCCGTTCACTCGCCATGTGATCCGGCCATCACCGCCCCGTAGTTTCTTCGCCGGGGTATATGCGGTAGGCACTCGCAATCTGGCGAGATAGGGAGCGTTCGCTATTGGCATGACACCTTTTAACGCTTCATTGCCATTGTCAATACAGGCCATCTTCGCGATGACTGGCGACCAAGAGAATGTCTCGCGATTCCAACGCTGGGAAGGGACCTCTGTTATTAATCCCTGGTCCTTGTTGTTCAGCAAGGGAGTACCGGATACCACTTTAGCCAGAAGACTGTCAGGATGTGGATGTTGTGTCTGGACTTCTACAAAAGTTGTCATGAAATATTCCTCTTGTACTACTTTCTTTATTATTTCTCTTTTTCTTGCTGGCATGCAACTCACCTTTGTCAGGGTTATGCGTGCCATAAGCATCTCATACAGTTCTCTTTTAAAGATACCCCACGGGCCCAAAACACATTCATCAATAAAATATTCACGGAGGATATCAAAGTTGTCCCATAGAATGGGGTATTCTCAGTAATTGCACGAGCCATCCGAAGTCCCTTTCAGTGCAATCAACAGGTGTCAAAAACCATTTAAGAATTCAAAAAAGAGGCCGGAGAGCGTGGATAGAACTGTATCCATGTTATATGATAAGGATGAGAAAACAAAGAATGTCGATAAGAAGCGGTTTCATGCCTTAGCTGTAGTCCTCATTGCGAGAGAACTTTCGCGCCTGCGACACTCAAGGTAAGGGTCGAGATAAATAGCATGCATACAGCCATTGACGCGGTAGATGCATATATCTATACTTTGTAATAGCAAAGAACGGAATCGTCTCAAAGATGAGAGGAGAGAAGGAACTTGAAATCACTGCGTTTGACTTCTGGTATACTCTTAGCGTTCATTCTTGCCATGGGGAGCTTATTGGCGCCTGTGGCTCATGCTGCTACACGCGATGCGGCGTCTTCTGGAGAGTTAAATGGCGCGCAGCGCGCGGCCCTCTACGCTATGGCGGCTCAGACATGGCGCTTCTTCGATGCTGATCTTGACCCCAATACACATTTGCCACTCGACAACATTGGCTTTAATGGAGCACCCGCGCGGGGTGCCTATACCTCGCCAAGCAATATAGGGGTTTATTTCTGGAGCGTTGTCGCGGGCGAGGATCTCGGCTTTATCTCACATAAGCAGGCCCTTCAGAGGGCTAACGCGACTTTGAGCGAGGTTGAGAAGCTGAGTAAGTGGCAAGGCTTCCTTTTTAGCTGGTACGACACTGGTACTGGTCATAGGATATCTGGACCTGGCGGAAGCGACCAGGAGGGGCAGCCAGTACAGGGCGCCTTTATCTCTACAGTTGACAATGGCTGGTATGCAACGGGCCTAATTCTGGTTCGCCAGGCCTTCCCTGAGCTGGCGCAGCGTGCCACAGCGCTGTTTGACGCAATGGACTTTGGCATCTTCTACGACAATGGTGACCAGAGTACGAATATTACCGCTGGCCAGATGTATGGAGGGTATAATGCTGACCAGGGACCCGCTACCTTCCATTATGGTATGCTCAATGCCGAAACGCGTATTGCTGCATACATTGGTATTGGCACCCATAAGATGCCCGGCGATGTCTGGTGGCGTACATGGCGTACGCTACCTGCCGATTTTACCTGGCAGGGGCAACCACCGCAGGGTTCTAATGTGACCTATACAGATCCCCAGTCTGGTAAGCCGTTTACCCTCTTCGAGGGTCACTACAGCTCCAATAACATCAACTTTGTTCCCAGTTGGGGTGGGAGTATGTTTGAAGGCTTGATGAACAATCTGATCATTCCCGAAACTACCTGGGGAACGCACAGCTTTGGCTTGAATGATCAGCACTATGCTCAGGCACAGATCGCCTATGCCGAGCAGACGTTGCATTATCCCGTCTGGGGCCTCTCGCCAGCCAGCACGCCTGATGATACCGGGAATTACCTGGCATATGGAGCCCACGCCCTGGCCTCCAATAGCAACTGCTGCCCCTATGATGAGACAGCAGTGACGCCACACGCTTCATTTCTTGCGTTGACGGTGGCACCCCAGGATGCCTTTAAAAATCTTGAGGAGCTGCTCGTGCGCTATCCCTCGCTGTACGGTCCATATGGATTTTATGATGCCGTTAATCCATCAACAGGTACAGTTGGACATCGCTACCTGGTACTCGACGAGACCATGATCATCGCCGCGCTGGATAATGCATTACGCGGAGAGAAAATGCAACAGCATTTTATGCAGGATCCCGTTATCGCCGCGGCCCGTCCTTACCTGGAGGGCGAGCACTTCTCCATATAGAGCACTTTTGCTCATAACAGAAAGAGTGATATTACCAGAACAGTAATATCACTCTTTCTTGTATTCTCGCAGGCTAACATGTGAGCATGGTATACGATTTACTGAGGCGAAGCACTACTTAAAGCTGCTTGTAGTAGTTGAACGTGGCTTGTGCGTACAATAAGAGTGACTATATCCTATATCCAAGTGAATCTGAGGGGAGGTATCGTATTGAGTAACTTACCGTGGCTTGCGAGTCTGCTGAAATCGAGAAATACCATTGATGGTAAGATTGCCACGTTGATTGGACACGCGGCCCAGGTCGGGAATGTGGCCGAGTATATCGCTGCGACTATCTTTCACATAGAGCTTGACGAATCAGGGAAACGTCGGGGCTATGATGGGCATTTCACTTCGGGTCCGCTTGCGGGCCAGACGGTCGATGTCCAGTGGCATCCCAGGCGCGATGGACAAATGAACATTAAGGTAGATGCGCTTCCAGACTATTATCTGGTGTTTACGGGACCAGAGACTATCACGCCGAGCTTTGCGAATCCCTGGCTGATTGATTCTATCTTTCTCTTCCATGCCGGTGAGTTACTCAATGCCTTACGTGAGCGTGGTGTCCAGTTGGGTAGTGGCACCAGCGTCACCGGTCCGTTGTGGGAGCGCGCAGAGATTTACCCTATTCCCAGGAATACACGTCTGCGGGTCTCAGAAGAGGAACGTAAACTACTCATACTCTTTAGCTGACCCAAAAGACCATTTGGGAATTATTTGAAGGAATACAGTGTTTCTTTATTGGTAAATGTATTTTTGCCCACACAAGCCCCAGTGTTTGTGGAGGGGCAAAGCGATTCATATATGTTGTGCATATTGTCGATAGAATGGTGTTAGCGGCTCTTTATCACAGAGTGATACACGCATCAAAATAATAGTAGGAGTTCAGATGGCTGAAGTAAGAGCAAATGACTGGAATAGCAAGATCATTGAGGAGTTCCGTGCGAATGGCGGCAAGGTGGGTGGCCCTTTTGAGGGTGGCACGCTGCTTTTGTTGACCACAACTGGAGCAAAGAGCGGCAAGCAGCGCGTGAATCCCCTGGCCTATCTGCCTGATGGGGATCGTTACGTTATCTTTGCCTCCAAGGCTGGTGCGCCCACCAATCCTGATTGGTATCATAACCTTGTGGCTCATCCCCAGGTGAAGCTTGAGGTAGGCACCGAAGAGTTTGAGGCGACGGCCACTGAAGTCACTGGCGAAGAGCGCGACCGGCTCTATGCAGGAATCGTGGAGCGTATGCCTGGCTTTGGTGACTACGAGAAGAAGACCACACGCAAGATTCCTGTGATCGCCCTGGAGCGCCAGTAGCGAGCCCGCTACTGGCGTACGCGGCTACTGAAGAAACATATACAGTGAGCTGATTGGGCAAATCGCCTAATCAGCTCACTGTATATGTTGACAGATGTGCTTGTGTGTCACTATAATAGCGGTATTCTAGACGAAAGCGAGGTGCCCCGATGGGTACCATCTTCATCACTCGCGCCCGGGTGTAGCCGCGGCGTGAGGGAAGCATTTTTAGCTAACAGGTGTTTTGTTTGGGTTGCACAATCGTTGGTTTGATTGTGTGTTTGTTTTCTATGTTTCACCTTCTGGATCTGAGGTGGAGTCATTCCTCTAGATCCATCTTCCCCTGTCTCACTATCCGAGCGCGCCGTATCCTTATTTTCTGGCTACACCTCCATACCTCCTATTCATTTCTCAATGTTTCACCACAAATTATGGAGGTAGCCTCTGTATGGCTTCACATGATATTCCCGCTGTACCACAAACAGACGAACTGGTTCCCGAGGTGGTCGCGCCCCGTTCTTTCTGGCTCAACCGGGCTTTTTGTTTGCTCTGGAGTGGCCAGACTGTTTCCTTGCTTGGTTCACACATTACTGGTTCGGCCATCCCATTTATCGCTATCATGCTTCTGGGGGCCACGCCTTTACAAGTTGGGTTGCTCTCTCTATTCGCCAGTCTGCCTACCTTGCTTTTTAGTCTACCAATAGGTGCCTGGGTTGATCGCCTGCCACGCCGTCCCATGCTAGTGCTGGCCGATATGGGCCGGGCGCTATTGTTGCTTAGCTTGCCTATAGCGGTGTTGTTTGGGCAGATTTCGCTGTTCCAATTGTTGCTGGTTGCCTTTCTTACAAGCACGCTCACGATCTGCTTTGATACGGCCTATCAAGCCTTTCTCCCTCAGGTCGTGCTCCATGCGCAATTGGTTGAGGGTAACAGTAAGCTTGGGACCAGTGACTCTCTGGCCGAGGTGGCCGGGCCACCCCTGGCTGGTGTGCTGATTCAGTGGTTAAGCGCGCCCCTGGCGGTATTCTTTGACGCGCTGAGCTTTCTCTTCTCTGCTTTGAGCATTGGCCTGATTCGCTCTAGAGAGATAGAGTCTGTGCCAGTCGTTGAGGAGCGCGCCTCGCTGTGGGAAGATATGCGGAGTGGACTGAGAATACTTTTCGCCTATCCGCTTCTGCGCACCCTGGCGATCTATGACACGCTCAAGGCTTTTTGTGCTGGCGTTTTCGCGCTGTACACCATCTTTGTGCTGCGTGATCTGCATTTGAGTCCTGTACTCTATGGGCTTCTAATTGCCGTGGGAGGCGTCAGCGCGCTGATAGGCTCGTTTCTTGCCCCTGCACTTATTCGGCGCTATGGTGCGCGGCGAGCCCTGCTCTATGGCTTGATTGTGGGTAAACTGACCGCTCTTGCGACCCCGCTGGCCTTTGGTGGTCCCTCGCTGGCCTTCGCGTTGCTGGCGCTGGCGCAGATGGGCGACATCGGGTATGTGTTCTTCTCGATCAATGAGATTAGTCTGCGCCAGCAGCATATTCCCGCCCACCAGTTGGGGCGTGTTAATGCCGCCATTAACTTTCTCGTCAACGGAATTGGGCCACTGGGCGCCCTGCTAGCGGGTCTGCTTGCCGAAGTTATAGGTGTACGCTATACGTTGTTGTGTGGTGTGTGTGCCATGATGCTCAATGCCGCCTGGCTGGCAGTTGTCTTGTGGAGGCAGAAGTAGAGAGTATGTATGGGCTTCGGGCATTTGCCCAAAGCCCATACATACTCTTGTTCACATTTAGAAGCGAGGAGTAATATGTTATGCCTGGGCTTGCAAAGCCTCCTGAAAGATGTTGTGGTAGATGTCCAGGCATGCTGCTCCCTGGGCTCATCTGGCGGTGCCCACCTCTGCCGTCACTGTTTTCTTCATGCTGGCTACGCTCTTTAGGTTTTTATGCTGAGATCAATAGAAAAGGGAGTGGAAAGAGGCTCTCCTTGGAGAGAGTTTCAGCCACAGATAGAAACTATCTGTGGCTTTTTTGTCTTTATGACTGTGTCAAGGATGCCTAGTACTACAGCACCACTTAAAATGTGGGGTGGCTCCACAGGCTCACTGCCACATTATAAGTCTTCTACAAAGAAGGAGCCTAAGAAGTCACTTCATAACATATATACCTCGCTAAGTGGTGCTGTAGTACTAGAGGCTGTTATGAACAATAGTTAGACTAGGAGTATGGAAAGAAAAGCATACCCCAGCGATGTAAACGATGAAGAATGGAGTTTCGTGGCTCCTTACCTGACCTTGATGGCCAAAGAAGCGCCACAACGAGAGCACGACCTGCGTGAGATGTTCAATGACTTGCGCTGGATTGTGCGCACCGGAGCGCAATGGCGCATGATGCCTCACGACTTGCCGCCTTGGGCTGCGGTCTATCAACAGACGCAATGCTGGCTCAGAAATGACGTCTTTGAGGCCATTGTCAACGATCTGCGCGTTTGCCTGGATGACTCGTTTTCGTCGCTTGGCACGCGATTATGAACGCTTGCCTGAGACGCTGGCCAGTCTTCACCTGCTGGCCTTTACCGTTCTCATGCTTCATCGCTTTACTCTCTTGATGAGTCACTGCTCTTTCTGTTCATAACACCTTCTATGCAGCTGATAAGTCGGAAAAGGTGAAGCGATATACGTAGCCTTAAAAGGATAATGTCTATGGTAAACCAGATTTTGCATATCAATATACAGACACCCAGTGGGTATCTTGAAAGCATACTCAAGCCCGTAGATGATGGCCAGAAGCCAGCTTATGTCGGCATTGTTTGCCATCGTCATCCTCTATTTGGCGGCACTATGCATAACAAAGTCGTTTTCAAAGTAGCACAAGTCATGCAGGCCAACGACATCCCTTCGCTCCGTTTCAATTTCCGTGGCGTTGGCCATAGCAGTGGGACATATGGCGAGGGGCGCGGCGAGATGGATGATGTGCGCTATGCCCTCGATTTTATGAGCCGCAAGTATCCTGGCGTGCCAGTGATCCTGGCTGGTTTCTCGTTTGGTGCATTTGTTGGACTCAAGGTCGCAGCCATTGACGACCGTGTCCAGGCCATGATGGGCCTGGGCGTGCCCGCGCGCTGGTTCGGCGCTACCAATCCCCTGGCCGGTTGTCATAAACCCAAGCTGTTTATCCATGGGACCAGGGATGACCAGGCGCCTTATGAGGCTGCGATGCAGTGGTTTGAGCAGGTGTCAGCTCCCAAATGCATCGTCACCGTGCAGGATGCCGACCACTTCTTCCAGGGCAGGTTAGAAGAGGTGCAGGCCATTATCGCAAATTTTGTTACCACCTTGGGGGAGTACAAGGGTTCCTACAAAATTGGGCCATTTGGCAGAAGTTCCACCTCCTCGCATTGTTTATCGCACCTAACGTGTAAAAAATGCTGATTTTGGCAGGATCTCAGAGAAGTGTTTTTGTTCTCCATTGGCCATTTATTGCACCTAATGCGCAGTTAGCTGCGATAGCATCCAAGGAAAAACAGCTCTTGTCGAAATGGTCCATTTTTGCAGGAATCCTTGTATTCCCCCACCTTGCCCCAGCCCTCGCATAGCCTGTAAACTATCGCTGGGAGAGTATGGACCCTGGCAGCCTCTGGTTGTCAGGGTCCATACTCTCCCAGCGATTTTAATTTATTTCAAGGAGTACATTACCATGACACAGAACCAGACCATATTTGAAGTGCACACCATTGCTGCGGAAGACACATATGTGTTGCGTCAGAGCGTCCTGCGTCCCATGCAATCCCTGGCCGAGTGCGCCTATCCTGAAGATCACGAGCCGGAAACGCTGCATGCAGGCTGTTATCGCGATGGTCAGCTAGTAGGCGTGGGAACAATTTTCCGCGAGAAGCGGGAGGGCAGCGAGACTCCAGACGGCTGGCGTGTGCGCGGCATGGCGGTAAGTCCAGAAGCGCGAGGGTCCGGCTGTGGCGGCTCCGTTCTAGTACTAGTTTCCGGTGCAAAATTGACCCCTTCGACCCGCACCACAAGCCAATCGTCTTTCTGGAAATCTGGCCGAGTGATTCAAGTCACTTCTCAGGCGACTTGATATGGTTAAGTTTATATACCATAAACCAGCCTGGGGAGCGGACTCAGGCATTTTGCACCGCTAACTAGTACTAGAGAAATCTTATATTCAATTAATAGAGGATTAGACCGCACAAGAAACCATGAATTTATAGAAAATTGTCGCTTCTATTAGGCTCATATATAAGTTATACTAGAAAAAAAACCAGGAGGACATTATGACTTTACAACAAACAGAAATTGCAAATAAGAAGGGTCAACAGAAAACAGCTACAGACAGGGTTATCTTGTATGAAACCTTCTTATCTGTTCTTGATGACTATCAACTCGAGGTCGACAATTCAAAGTGGTATTTCAAGACCTGGGAAATAGAAGAAGGAGATGCTATTAGAGCTCTTTCTACTGCTTCTTATGTTGAGAGAGTTGATTCCGGTTTAGGATTATTAGATCGTGTATGTGAAGACTATAATTTTGCTGGAAAACCAGAAGGAGAAGGGCCAGCTGATCGTTTCATCGTAGTACATCCACAAATGCCTGGTAAGTTATTTTCACATACCCTACGAACTATCATTCAGAATTACCGAGGAATTAATGGAGGAATTAAAGAGAGAGCTGATTATTGGTTGGGGATACCATGTCGATGGTTTGAGGTAGACGCACTGACATTCACAAACTCAGGGGAAGAAAAAGCGGTAGAGCCACACGATCTGGTGAAGAACGCAGAAAAACTTGTGAAAATGAACTCGAACAAGGAGGCCGTCACCATTTAATGTGGCTCTATCGAAAAGCAAAAGCTATTGACAATAGCTAACGCGATGTGCATGTTCTTAGCGTGACCACTCGTGCCTGCGGCGCTCGTTGGGGTAGGAGGTGTGATGTGTGCTGGTGGCCGCCAGCCATCAGCACACATCACACCTCCTACCAGAAAGAACTTGCACATGGGGTTAACTACTTAACACCCGGCGCGGGAAGTCCCGTCTCCATTCATGGGACGGGATGAAAGCGCCGTTCCTTTCGGGCTGGGTGGGTGGGGGCCGACTCCAACCTGCTTGCTCTCGCTTTCCCTAACACGCTTCTCTGGAGCACGTGATCGTTCTGAGAGGCAACGGAAGAGTGGGTAGATCCGGTTTTCCCACTTGTACCCTCTGCTCTTTCATGCTATCATGCTCTGCATGCAAATGGTGAAAATCTACCAACTGAATCATCTGTCGCCCAAACAATTTCAATGCCTCAAAGCTGCTTAGATGGAAGCCGCACAGGTGTGGAATTGGTGTATGGAAACACACAAAGCTGCACGTCTGGCCCATCTGCCCTGGCCAGGACGAGACGCGTTGCAGAAAGCCACCAAAGGGCGTTTTGCCCTGCAGAGCCAATCGGTGCAGATGGTCGTTGCTGCCTTCCTTGCCACCATCCAGACCACACGCCAGCTTCGTCACACCCATCCCCAGATGAAGATGAAGTACCCCTGGCGGACCAAACGCTTTTATCCCGTCAAGTGGCCCGCGCAAGCGGTGAGCAAAGAAAACGGGCGCGTGGTCCTGCCCACGGGCAAAGGACGCCCATCTCTGGTCTTGCCCATTGCGTTGCCGAACACAGTGGCGCGTGCAGCCTGGTTTGGAACCATGGGTTTGAATTGCATGTGTGCATAGAAATCCCACAAGCCAAAGAAGCTCCTGGCGAGTACCAGGCAACCGTCGATCTCGGCGAGATTCACCTGGCTGCTGTGACGACCAATACTGGGCAGGCCATGATCGTGACCGGGCGTGGCATCCGCTCGCTTAAACGCCAACGCCAGCAACAAATCGGCAAGGTTGCCAAGAAGCAATCCAGGTGTACCAAGTCTTCTCGGCGCTGGAAAAAACGACAACGTGCCAAGAATAAGCAGTGCCGTCGTGCCGAGCGCCGCATTCGAGACCTGCGCCACAAAGCCACCCGCAAGGTGATCGACTTCTGTGTGCAACACCAGGTTGGAACCCTCTTCATTGGCAATCCTCATGGCGTCCGCAACAAGAAGAGCGGTGGATACCACAATCAGCGTATGGCGTTATGGGAGTATGGGAAAGACAGAGACTATCTCACGCACAAGGCCAAAGCGGCCCACATCATGAGCTTCACTGGCTCCGAACGAGGAACCTCGAGCCAGTGTCCTGTATGTGGGCACAAACACAAGCCCAAAGGGAGAAATTGGGCATGTCGCGCCTGCCAGTTCTCGGGGCATCGGGACCTGGTTGGTTCGATCAATATGCATCGGCTTGCCTACGGTACACAAGTGAGGTTTCCTCGTTCCTTCACGTATCTCCGTCCTGGCAAGTCCAGGTCAAGGAGTAGTCGGGCAGACACGCCCCAACGTTGTCTAAGCAAGACTCAGGCTCAACCACGTCTCGCGGAGATGGTCTCTTCGGAGATAGGCCACCCCTCTGAACGGGCTTCTAAGCCCGTCTGCGTTTACGCGACGGGAGTGTCACCTACATAATTTATACTAATTTCAAGTTGAGGAGGTGTAAGTGTGTCATGACCTTCTTTATACCCATTCCAGTAGTTCGCTCAGGTGATTAATGATGAGTTGCGGGCGGATGTGCTTCTTGCTGAAGTGCTCCAGGTAAGTGACCCCGTCTCTGCGCAGGTAGTCGCTTGAGGGCGCGACAATGCCCTGCTCTCTGAGTAAGAGAAGTTGAGCACGGTTGTAATCGGCGACAGAGATCCCTTCGTTCTCGGCCAGGTAGCTTGCGATTTCCGCGTAGTTATAGGGTTTCCAGACGGCAACGATGCCGAGCTGCTGCGCACCTGCGACATCAGAGACAAGCGAATCGCCGATCATGATGCTTGTCTCTGATGTCGTGTTACATGCCTGGAGAGCAAGCTGGAAAATAGCGGGATTGGGCTTGCGTATATGTAAATCAGCGGAGGCCATAACGGTATCGAGATCGAAATATTTAAGCAGGCCCATGGTGCGCATATCTTCGTGGAATGATTTGCCTCCCCAATAGCGATTAGTGACTACGCCGAACTGGAAGCGGCGCTGCTGCAGTTCATCCAGTGTTGCAAGAGCGTCTTCGAAGAGCACACGTGCTTGCGCAAGCTTGATTGGCATAGTGCCAAAGATGGTCTGACAGAAGGCCAGGTCAGCCTCTGGAACTCCTAAAGCTTTAAGGGCTTGTTGTACCATAGTGGCTCCCTCGGGCTCGGTCAATGGATCTTTTTCTATGGTGAGCGCAAATTGCGTCAGGAGTGTGCGCCGGAGCACGAGGGCTGACTCCTCATCGTTTTCTTTAAGAATGGAGAACGAGGGATATGCCTGGCGGAGCAGGTGTATCGCATGTTGATCTGCGGCAAATTCCAGTGGAGCGATCTGATCGTAGGAGGTGCGCTGCCAAAGTGTATTGCCAAGGTCAAAGAGCAAGCAATGAATACGACGATTGGTGAGCCCTGAGATGCTATCTGTCACTATGCTAACTCCTTTTTTAGATTTAGAATGCTTCAGTTGTAGTTTATGATTTTTCGGGACACTTCGCCACCTGTTGTGGTTTGTAGGAGGATTTTGGCTGCACAGAGTAAGGGGAGGATGGGCAGGGCAATTGCCCTGCCCATCCTCCCCTTACTCTGTGCAGCGCCGGAGGCGCTGAGAAGCTTTCAGGAGAAGGAAAGTTAGGAGATAAACTCCTGAGCGAAGTTACGGATAGAATTGAGGTTGGTGCGATCCAGAAAGCCGATAATGAGCTCCTGGACGCCAGCTTCCTCATATTCCGCCAGGCGCTGACGAATGGTAGCAGGACTGCCAATAAGGGCGTTATTGATGCGATCTCCGAACTGGTTCTTCACAAAATCGGGGACCTGGGCGAGGGCAGCCGCATCAGTCTCGGCGAGGGAACAGAATGTGGTTGTAGTGCGATGAATGCTCTCGTAGTCGCGTCCCACATTTGCGCAGTGGTCTTTAATGACGTCGAATTTATGCTTGATAGTTGCTATATCGCCGCCGACGTTACAGGCGTCGCCATACTGAGCGACCAGCTTCAGCGTGACCTTTTCGCCACCGCCACCAATCAGCAGAGGAATGTGAGGCTTTTGTACGCCCTTAGGCTGGTTGATTGCGCCGCGCACCTGATAGTATTTCCCCTCGAAGACAGCCTCCTCCTGTGTCCACATATTCTTGATGACCTGGACAGCCTCGCGTAGCATACGCAGGCGTTCGGGGGCGTCGGGATACTCATAGCCATAGGCGCGATACTCATGCTCATACCAGCCCGCGCCGATGCCGAAGTTCAGGCGCCCATGGCTGAGTACATCCACCGTGCTTGCCATCTTGGCGAGAATGGCGGGATTGCGATAGCCATTGCACGTTACCATCTGGCCGATGCGCACGCGTTTGGTATCACGAGCCAGGGCGGCTGTGCTTGTCCAGCACTCAAAGGTGACCTCCTGTGAAGGGCGAGGAATTGTATGAAAGTGATCGACGAGCCATACTGAGTCAAAGCCAGTTTCGTCGGCGGTCTGCGCGACCCGGGTCATTGTCTCGTATGCCTCAACGGGATCTTTGATACCTGCCAGGTCCATCGTCCATCCCTGAGGGAGGGAGACGCCAAATTTTAGAGCCATGAAAAACAATACCTCTTCTTTCGTGAGTGACCGGACGCTGCTCAAGCACGCGTCTACATATAACCATCATATGTAGACGCGTGCTTGAGCAGCGTCGGCTATCTAGCTTTCTGCATACCGCAATAGTATTTTTCAGAAGCATTATAGCATCGATGAAGGCGACCATGCTGATAGAAACTCAACCTCTATATGGATCTAACATTTTAAATAGTGCAATTGCAGACTTCTATGGCAGAAGTGTATACGCAAGAAAAATTTGCTTCGTGTCTCTTTAAGGAGAAGAGTCCCCTGTGGTGCGTCTATCGGAGCTAAGAAGACCATCTGGAAAGAGGAAGTATCATGGTACAGTTTGGTTGGAAGGCAGGCCCGGAGCAGTATCCACCTGTTGAGCTTATGAAGTATGCCATCGCCGCTGACAAAGCGGGTTTTGATATGTTGGACGCCAGTGATCACTTTCACCCCTGGAGCGAGGAGGGCCAGGCCTGCTTTACCTGGACCTGGTTTGGTGCGGTCGCGACCCAGACGCAGCGCATCATGCTCAGCTCAGGTGTAACCTGCCCCATTCTGCGCTACCACCCATCGATTATTGCCCAGGCCTCCGCCACCGTCACCCATTTCGCCCCCAGGCGTTTCGCGCTTGGCGTAGGCACTGGCGAGGCGCTTAACGAATTTGCCGCGACCGGACAGTGGCCCGAGTACGCGGAACGCCGCGACCGCCTGGCCGAGGCCATCGAATTGATCCGCGCTCTCTGGACCAGCGAGCCTGTAACCTATAAAGGCAAATACTATCACACAAATAAGGCCAGGCTGTACACGACGCCGACCGGCCCAATTCCCATTATCGTCTCGGCCCTGGTGCCCCATAGCGCGCAATTCGCGGGCAAATATGGCGATGGTCTCTGGTCTGTAGGTGGCAAGCAGCCGGAGATCTACCAGGAGATCATCAAAAGCTTTGAAGAGAGCGCTCGTGAGGCGGGAAAAGATCCCAAGCGTATGCCACGCTGGCTTGAGCTAACAGTAGGCTATTCCAACAACCCCGAGGCGGAGATTCAGTCGCGCTTGAAATACTGGGCGGGCGCGCATGTCCCTGCACTCTTTGATCAGAAGATCTACACGCCGAAGATGTCGCAGGAGAATGGCGAGGTGGTTGGCGCGGATACGCTCAAGAAGATGGGCTGTTTCTCATCCAATCCCGAGGACCACGTGAAGTTTGTCAAACAGTACATCGAGCTGGGTTTTGATCACATCATCTTCCACTCTGGCGGCCCGGACCAGCTCGCCTTTATCGAGAGCTACGCCCGCGACGTGCTACCCAAGCTGCGCAATTTGTAGCTGTAGGGCAGATTTGTTAGTGCAAAGCATGAAGAAAAAAGCAGTCGTCCAGCTCAATTACATAATCGAGCTGGACGACTGCTTTTTATGAGAAACCCTCCATCTTAGAAGACTCGCGAAGGCCCGAGAAGGCTCGCTCTCACCCTCTTTGGAGAGGCGATCATGTTAGAGACACGCAAGTCTGCCCTTTAACGGTATTGGTTAAAGTTGGGTGATGCCACCATCAGCAACGAGATCTATGCCCATGCTGAAGCTACTTTCAATGGAACACATTGTGAGTTTAACGAAGCATTCACCAACACCAGACGGCGAACGTCCTGTAGAGGTGGCAGCTGTGGAGAGCACGGAAGAGCCCTACCTCCTCCTTGTTTTATGACAAGCGTTCTTTATCCCTTGTTCTCTGCTTGGAGGATTGTCAGAATATTCCTGCCAAGCCTGGGCCCCCTCGCGTTGGAGGGTCGCGCTACAAACGATGGCCTTCTCCAAACTTGACTTATCGGTCCAAAACGAGTATAGTATTTGCAGGGAGGCAAGCAAACAATGGCGAGACCCAAAACCTTTAATCGTACGCAGATGCTTGACAAGGCAATAGAGCTTTTCTGGAGTCGTGGCTATGAAGCGACTTCTATCAATGATTTACTGGCATATCTTAGCATCAAGCGCCAGAGTTTATATGACACCTTCGGGGATAAGCATACGCTCTTCCTTGAGGCTCTCAAGCGGTACGAAGAACGAGCTAGTGCGTCTACCATTGGAGTTCTGGAGGAATCTGGATCAGGGAAAGAAGCCATTACCCGTGTTTTTCGCGCTACGGTGCAACAGCTTGGGCAGACGATACCTCCACGAGGCTGTCTCATCGTCAACACCGCGATTGAGTTGGCTCCTCATGATCCCGAAGTGGCTCAGTTTGTTGCAGCGAGTGTCGCCCGCACGCAAGAGGCGTTCTACCGGGCCTTACTCCGTGCCAACGAGCAAGGGGAACTCCAGACGCAACGCGACCTGACCACCCTGGCTCGCTTTCTCACGGCATCGCTGCAAAGCTTGAATATTACTGCCAAGGCTACCCGGGACGCCGCACAGGTGCGCGATGTCGCCTCTGTAGCGCTTTCAGTGCTCTCTTAGCCTCTCAATTTTTTTATTCTTATTTTTGACTGATCGATCAGTCAAAAATAAGAATAATGCGAATACTATTTGCGTGAAAAAGGAAAGAGATGGTGCTTATTTTTATGACACAACAGATACAAGATCAACTACTCCAGGTGGAAGGAAGAGTACAGAAGAAGAGCATGCGCCGTTGGCTGATGCTCGCTGTGGTACTACTCGCGACATTTATGAATGCACTTGACACATTTATCGTTAATGTTGCTGTTCCTTCAATTGAGAGCAATATTCATGCGACCTTTGCGGAGGTACAGTTCGTCATCGCTGGCTATACGCTGGGGTATGCCGTGGTTCTGGTAACCGGAGGGAGATTAGGTGATATCTATGGGCGCAAGCGCCTGTTTCTGATTGGCGTGGCAGGTTTCACGCTCAGTTCTGCTCTCTGTGGTTTCGCACCCACCCCTACACTCTTGATTCTCTTTCGTCTGCTCCAGGGCATCCTGGCGGCACTGATGACTCCACAGGTGCTAGCACTCATCCAAATCAACTTTCAAGGACACGAGCGAGCGCTCGCCTTTAGCGCTTTCAGCATTACCATTGGCCTGGCCTCAGTTCTGGGACAATTGATCGGGGGCTTTCTTCTGGCGACGAATATATTGGACCTGGGTTGGCGTAGTATCTTTCTGGTCAATATGCCAATCGGGGTGGTCGCCTTCCTTGCAGCGTTGCTTCTCGTCCAAGAGTTCCATCCATCATCTCATCTCCAAGTTGATCTGGGAGGGGTTATTACTCTCTTTCTGGCACTCTTTCTCCTTGTATACCCACTCATCGAAGGCGGGAACGAGAGATGGCCGCTTTGGAGCTTTGCATGTCTGGTACTAAGTCTGCTCCTTCTCGTCATCTTTGCACTCTATGAGCAGTGGTTAACCAGGCGCGGCAAATCTCCGCTCGTACCCCTCTCACTCTTTCGTGAGCGAGCCTTTCTCGCGGGCCTTCTTTCAATCCTGCTCAGTAACACACTCTTTGGCGGTATCCTGCTCGTGCTACCCTTTTACTTACAGGATGGCTTGCACTACACACCGGTACAATCCGGTCTTGTCGTGATGGTCATGGGAATCGCGTTTCTACTCACTTCTCTAGCTTCTGCCGGAATCATCCGTCGCCTGGGAAATCGAACGCTTCCTCTTGGCGCAATCCTGATACTGGTTGGTTATCTCTGTATCTTCCTAGTTGTGCGTTTCCTTGTGCCGCTGTATGGTATCGCACCATTGCTGCTAGCTTCTGTCGTTGTCGGTAGCGGAAATGGTGTCCTCATGTCTCAATTGTTGACGAAGACGCTGGAAGGAATTAATCACAAGCATGTTGGTGCGGCTTCGGGCATATTCTCGACAACCCAGCAGATTGCCAATGCACTTGGTGTGGCCGTACTCGGCGTTATCTTCGCATCAATTGCGAAAGGAACAGGGTATATCAATGCCGCGAACATCTCATTTCTGATCATCGGTCTTGCGAGTGTGGGCCTCTTCTTGACCGTCATGCTCTTTCCCAACATGTCTGGAAGTCCCCATAAGTAATATTGAAGGAGAACAAATGTATGCCACAACTCGATCTTCTGCCAGATGCCTTGCTTTCTACCACCCGCGCAGTTCGTAGACGCCTGGATCTGACGCGACCAGTCGAGCCAGAGGTGCTTCGGGAGTGCCTGGAACTAGCGGTACAGGCCCCCACAGGCCGTAATCGCCAGCGCTGGGACTTCATTGTTGTGACGGATGCCGAGCAGCGCCGCGCCCTGGCCGAAGTGTACTGGCGTGGACCGGAACTGCCCCAGCCAATGCTTAGCGCACATCTGCCTGGTGCGAATTTCACCAGGGCCAGGCGCGGTGAGCATATCACCGACAAAACCTTTGAGGGGTTGAACTCCCTGATAGAGCGCCTGGATAAGGTACCTGCGCTCGTCATTCCCTGTATCCATGGTCGAACTGAAGGAGCCTCGATTCTTGAGCAGGCAAATACCTGGGGATCGATTCTGCCTGCCGTTTGGAGCTTCATGCTTGCTGCCCGTTCGCGCGGTCTAGGGACATGCTGGACCACTCTCAGTCCCTACTGTGAGCGCGAGGTAGCACAATTGCTGGGCATTCCTCACCATGAGATCATGCAGGCAGCACTCATTCCGGTAGCCTATACACTAGGCACCAACTTTCGTCCCGGTCCACGCGTGTCACTAGAACAGGTAGTGCATTGGAACCAATGGTAACACGATCGTAATACCGCCCGAGGGCTCCTGCTTTCCCAGGAAGTGGATGCGGGAGTCTTCCCTCACGTCTGCTCGCATTTCAGGACATTTACCAACTGGACACTGTAGGCTATGATCAGCAAAATGTTTACTAGCTGCCGCGAGCGAGGGCGGTGAAGATGCCAATGGCGGCGCAGCCAGCGCAGACGAGGAAGGCCGCGTGAAAGCCCTGCTCAAAGGTGTGTTGTAGGGCCTCGATGTGGGCTGGCGAGAAGTTGTGGCCTGGGGCGAGGAGAGCAGTGTGCCCGCAAGCGTACCACCCAGGGCGGCAAAGACCGTGCCAGTCAGGGCAACGCTCAGGCTCTGGCCGATCACGCGTGCAGTCGCCAGTAGGCCAGATGCTTCACCCTGCGCGTGGAGGGGAGCCGCGCCCATCATAGTACGCGTATTGGGCGACTGAAAGATGCCCTGGCCAATGCCGGTCACGGCGAGGCGCCAGAGAATATCCCAGAGGGAGCTCTGCGCGTTCATCTGGCTGAGCAGGAAGAGGCCAAAGCCCAGGCTAATAGGCGAGAGCCAGCGTGATCCCAGGCGGTCAGCCAGTGTGCCACTGAGGGGAGCCGCGAAGGCGAAACATAGGATCAGCTATTGTGAATAGCTAAAAAACCTCTTGATATTCAAGGTTTTTTATCATCAATATACTCAAGCTAGCTAGAGTCTTGAGTATGTTTTTCCTCTCGATCAGCTTGTATAGAGGCTTCTTTTGAATCGGCGAATACAATGCGGTTGTTTGAGCTTGTTGCTCCATCACCTGCCGTCTATTTGAAGAAAGTTGCTCTCTGAACAAAGTCAAAGAGGAAAATCATGTAGACGAGACGTGGTGGTGCGTACCACCAATCAACGAGAGGGAGTAAGTCAGGGGGGCAAGTGCGAGGTACATATGCTAGAAAGAGAGATGGAGTACAATGGGAGGAGGAACTTGCTGATAAGGAGGATATGTGAGATCCATGCGGTTAAAAAAGACAAACGAGAGTGTGATCTTGTTCTCGATGATCATGTGGGAGGAGGAGGAGTTGACGGCGTTGGCAAGGCAAGGATGTGAGTGGGTGCGTTTCTCAAGTATGGGCAAGCAGCAGCGGATATTAGGCAAGATTCACACCAAGTCGCTTGAAATTCAGTTAGAGCAAGGCATTGAAATTCAAGACCGGCAAATGGTAGTGCTGGGACCGGTGGAGTCAAGCAGAGGGGAAGTAAAAAAGATGTAACAGAGGAGAAAGTATAGAATGATCTTTTCATGTGATAGAGGCAAAAATGGATTATGAGGATGTGTGAGAGTGAACGGGGACTATCCAAGTCCCACAGCTGGCATCAACCAGGGTGATACTTCCGGCCCGCTGATTGACCTGGCACTGATCTATCCGCAAGGTGGCAATTTCGCTGATACGCAATCCTGCCCAGTAGCCAAGCGCAAAGATCGCCATAAAACGGCGGCTGCCATGCTGTTCAATGAGTTGCTTGGGTACAAAGCGTTGCTTCTCGGAGAGTTCGGTCGGAGCTACCGCTACAACCGTTGGGCGTCCATCGCGCGTGCTGGATTGCGACGAAGATAGCCCTCATCCATCGCCCACTGGCAAAAACGGCGTAGTCCGGAAAGCGCCTTGCTCCGGGTACGGGGCGCATGGCCTGCTCGTCTTTCGCGAGTCCAGATAGCCATGCACTGCCGTTTCAATCAGCAGACCCAGATGGAATGGCGTTCCTCCTGGTTGTTCGGCGCGCCAGCTGACAAAGTCACGCATTGTCGCCAGATAGATTGCGACCGTTTTCGGATCACGCGTGCCCAGCACATCTCGGAACTCCTCAAAGATGGCCAGACCATTGCTCACGTCTGGCATCTCTTTTCCCAAAACTTTCTCTCCAAAGATTCTCCGACAAGTTGATTATGGTTGTGAATTGCCAAAGATCATACACAGTAGGGATGATACTTTTTCCAGATTGACCTCGCTTTCCTCCTTCCAGGTTCGGATATGATGCTGGTCAAGATCGCTCTATCTGTTCCAATGGTCACCCTCTGCACCTTACTCGGATGGAATACAAGGCACCTGTTCTTCGAGACATCTCAGCGGTCTCGCAGCGATGGAGCGTTCCATGCCCAGGCTGACAGGTTGGTTTGCGGTTCGACCTTTGGGTGTAGTATACTTCTGCGTGTTGGGGATTGGGGGGTGGATGGAATACCCAACGGCAAGGGAAGGAAACGATGCCAAAACCATTAGTCCATGCACTCATCTGGTCCCATGAGCACAAACACTACACTCTCTATAACCACGGTCAACCCGAGCAGGATTTCCTTCCAGAAGACCAGTCAGCATTTGCGCGCTGGTTGGACGGACACGCCGCTTTTGCCTTTGAGGGGCAAGCGGGAAGGATCTCGGTCCTCAAAGAAGCCCGCTCCCGTGGAAGCGGCTATTGGTATGCCTATCGCACGCACCACCGCCACACCCGCAAGCGCTATCTGGGACGGACGCAGACCCTCTCGCTGGCTCGCTTAGAGGAGACCGCCAGGATGCTCTTGCCCGAACAGAAGCCCGCGCACGCGACTTCCCAGGGGATTGTGCCTCTTTCCAGTAAGCTCTCCCTGCCGCGCTTGCCGGCTGCGCTGGTGGAGCGCGAGCGATTGCTAGCCGCCCTCGATGAGGCGCTTGCCACGAGGCTCTCCCTGGTCTCCGCGCCGGCAGGCTTTGGCAAAACGACGTTGCTGGCCACCTGGGCCAGTCGGCGTCGTGTCCAGGTCGCCTGGCTCTCGCTAGACGACCTGGACACGACGCCGACGCGCTTCTGGGTCGCGCTTATTGCAGCCCTGCGCCATTGCCCCAGCTTCACTCCTAGCTTTGGAGCAAGTCCGATAGCGCTGCTGCAATCCCCCCAGCCGCCACCACTGTCCACCATGCTCACGGCGTTGCTCCAGGAACTGGAAGGCGGCGAGGGGCATGCTGCCCCCATCGTATTGATTGTGGACGATTATCAGGTGATCGGCGATCCAGCCATTCACGAGGGTATGTGTTTCTTCCTGGAGCATCTACCTGCGTACGTCCATTTGATCCTCTCCAGCCGCGTAGACCCTGACCTGCCCCTTGCACGCCTGCGGGTGCGCGGACACCTGACCGAGATCCGTGCAGACGAACTGCGCTTTGCAGAGGGGGAGGCGAGCCAGTATCTGGGCCAGCTGCTCTCCCCTGCGCTCGAAGCCGACGAGGTGCGCAGGCTGGTGAGCCGGACCGAGGGCTGGATCGCTGGCTTGCATCTGGTCGCGCTTACCCTGCAGAAACGCGCAGATCGCGCGGCCTACCTTGAGGCGTTGACTGGCAGCCAGCGCTATCTCCTGGATTACGTGCAAGAGGAGATCCTGGTCCGTCTGCCTGAGAGTGTGCGCGACTTTTTGCTTCACAGCGCCATCCTCTCGCACCTGGATGCTACCGTGTGCCAGGCCGTAACCGGAGCACCGACCAGGGCGACCAGTCAGCAGAGGCTCATGTTCCTGGAGCGGGCCAACCTCTTTGTGGTGCCTCAGGATGAGGAGCGGCGCACCTATCGGCTGCACGATCTCTTCCGCGAAGCCCTGCTCTCTGTTCTCCACACCACGCAACCAGAGCTGGTGCCGCTCTTGCACCAGCGGGCCGCTGCCTTTTATGAGGCCCAGGAGCAATGGTACGAGGCCATTCCCCATGCGCTTGCCGCCGCTGACTACTCCATGGCAGCGAGGTTGATGGAGCAAACCGTCGAGCAGTTCTGGCTGCGTGGGGAGGCCGAGACGATAGCGCGTTGGGTGCTCGCGCTGCCCCAACCGCTCGTGCATGAGCACGCTCGCCTGCTGCTCACGACCGCCCTCTACCTACTCAACACGGTCACACAGACGACCCGCGAGCAGCGGGCCAGAGTCTACCAGCAGGCGCAGCAGCTCATGGCGCGGGTCGAGAGTTCCTTGCCGTTCCATGTGGACGAATACAGCCACCTGACCGTAGCCACCCGTACAGGTACGGGCGCCGTTCTTCCCACCGAGGCTCGGGGGGCCTTGCTGCATCGGCGTCTGCGCCTGTTACACGCAGAGATGGCCTGGTATGAGGCGATGGCCATCTGGGAGTATGGGCGTTTAAGCGCTCTGTATCAGGAGATCCAGGAACTTGACCAGGATGAGGAGGTCATCTGGCAAATCTTCCCGCTTCTCTGCCGTTTCCTCCTCCACTACTGGGACCGGCAAGAGGGCGCGGTGCTTGTGCCGCAGCTGCTCTCCGCAAAGCAGCGGGTGGGTCAATCGGCAAGCCTCTATGCGATCACCAGAGTCAGGGAATGGTTGGCGCTCTCGCAAATGGAGGCAGGACACCTGCGCCTGGCCTATCAGGAGAGCCTGGATACCCTCGACCTGGTCGAACAGATCGCGGGCTATGCCCCGCTGAAAGGATTTCTCCAGATCTGCCTGGCACTTGTGTTCTACCAGTGGAATCGTCTGGAGGAAGCACACAGCTTGCTGTACACAATCGTGCAGGACGCCACAGCCTGGCCGCATCTGAATGTGCTCGGGATGGGATATGCCTGCTTGATACAGGTCGAACTCGCCAGGGGTGAGTGGTCGCTCGCCGAGCTGGCGCTGCATGAGCTGGAGCAGTTGGTAGAGCGCGAACGCTATTGGACCTACTCAGACTGGCTATTGACGCTGCGAGCGCAGTGGTGGCTGGCGCAAGGACAGCTCAAGGAGGCGTCCGACTGGGTGAGTGGTGTCCTTTTTCCAGAAGGGCCATGGGATAGGAACCTGTATGATGCCTTCCCGATCATGATCCGCGTGTATTTCGCGAAGCTTCGCTTTCGAGAGGCATTGAACTTGCTGGAACGCTGGAGCGGACACCTGGATCGACCGACCAATGTCAGGATCACCATAACGTATCTGGCTCAGCTGCTGGTAGCGTTGCACCAGACAGGCCAGCACGACCAGGCCCGCGAGATCGCAGCACGCCTCTTTGCCCTGACGGAACCAGAGGGCTACCTGCGCGTGTATCTGGATGAGGGCGAACTCATGAGGGAGGCACTTCTAGCGTTGCTCACCACACACGTAGGGCAGCACGAGTTGGCTGCTGCCACCAGAGCCTATATCGCAAAGCTCCTGGCTGCCTTCGAGCAGGAGAAGCCAGGCGCGAACAGGTCACTGGAGGGGGCAACCACACCCGAGCCTGCGCCTTCTTCGACCCGGCAGCCATCGGCCATCTCCTGGGCGCCGGGGATTTCCCTGACCAGGCGCGAACAGGAAGTCTTGCGGTGGCTTTCCGCCGGAGCCTCCAATCAGGACATCGCCCAGGCCCTGGTGATTTCCCTGGACACCGTCAAGAAACACGTCAGTCATCTGCTCGGCAAGCTGGGAGCGAGCAGCCGCACACAGGCAGTGGCCCTGGCGCGTGCCCGCTCGCTGCTCTAGCACCTCGTTCTCCCCAACAGGGTGTCATCCTGCCTTTCAAAACTCCTCCTTTTCTTCCCCTTTTGAGGGCTGTGTTGGAGGGCACGCCCTTTTATACTCTTCATGAGAACAGAGCACTCCGCTTAGACAGAGGAGGAGACCGATGTACTACCGCATTCGCATCCAGGGACATCTGGACCCATCCTGGCAAGACCGGTTTGGGGGATTACACATCGAGCAGCAGGAGACTGGCACCACGCTGCTCTCAGGAGTGCTGACGGATCAGTCAGCACTCTATGGGGTGCTCTTACAGCTCATCCGGCTTGGCCTAGTGCTGCTCTCGCTTGAAACGAGCCAGGCGGAAGGTGCGTGAGCAGGCACGAGATCGCCCGTGAAAGACAGATGGTGTGCGCGTGACTCTGAGGGGTCATGGCGATTGAAGCACACAGACGAAGGAGAAAATCAATGAGCAATTTAGAGAGTATTGTTGATCGCTTCGAGATCGAGGCGCTACGCAGCGAGTTCACTGACGCAGTGATGATGCGTGACCCCGACCGCCTGGCGTCGCTGTTCACCGAGGACGGCGTGTGGCGGATACCCCCCATCGTCGAACTCACTGGCCGGGAGCAGATCCGCGCCGGGAGCAAGCGGTTGCAGGGGCAGTGGGACTACTTCGTGCAAACTACGCATCCAGGCACGATCCATCTGGAGGGCTCCACCGCGGTCGGCCGGGCCTACATCTGTGAGCTCGCGCGCCTGCGCGACGGCAGGTCCGGGCTGAACTACGCTGTGTACCACGACCGCTACCAGCGCACTGAGGACGGCTGGAAGTTCGCCGAGCGCGTCTACGAGGTCAGATACCTTGACACCACACCGCTTGCGGGCTCGGCGCCCCAGGCAGCGGAGGAGGAAACTATGCCAGTTGAAGACAACAAGAAAAACGATGAAGCCGAAATTAAAAGGGTCATCGAGGGTGGGGTCGAGGCGCTTCGGGCGAAGGATCTCGATGGGGTGATGTCCATGTACGCACCCGAACTGGTGTCGTTCGATATCGTGCCCCCGCTGCAATATGTGGGAGCAGATGCATACAGGAAACATTGGGGAGAGGCGCTCTCGTCATTCCCAGGTCCGATCAACTATGAAATTGTTGACCTGTCCATCACAGTGGGCGATGACGTGGCATTCGCCCACAGCTTCAACCGGCTGAGCGCAACCATGGCCAATGGGCAGAAGATCGGTAACTGGTTGCGTTGGACCGCTTGCTTTCAGAAGATCAACGGCAAGTGGCTGATCGTACACATGCAGGCTTCGGTGCCTGTCGATTTGATGACAGGCCGCGCGGTGATTGACCTCAAGCCATAGCCATTATTGAATAGAAATTTTGAGATGAATCTGGTCACATGTGGACCTTTCTTCTGTTGATGAACGCTTCTCTCAGCAACGAGAGGATCGACCAGATGAAGAGAGAGGGGATAGCTCATTAACAGCGTCATCAGCAATCTTCCATCAGGTTCATCTCAAAATGGATAAAAGACAAGCAAGGGAAACAATCGCAATGACTACCAATCTATCACAGTCCGAATTCACACAGCTGGGCTCAGAGAAGCAGATCGAGAAGACCGTCCAGGCACTGCAAGCGCACGGCATGCTCGTTGTCGTCTTTGAGACCGGCGAAGAAGCACAAAAGTATGTGCTTGACCTGATCCCCGAGGGCGCTGCGGTCTATAATTCGCCCTCGCGTACCCTTGAGGTGATTGGCCTCTCCAAGCAGATCGAACACGCAAACCACTTTCAAGCGGTGCGCGCTCAGTTATCGACACTTGATTACGCGACCCAGCGCAACGAGATGCGCAAACTGGTCGCAGCCCCCGATGTCCTGGTGGGAAGTGTGCAGGCGGTCACCGAACAGGGCGAGGTGCTCATCGCATCAGCCGCTGGCAGCCAGTTAGGTGCTGCCGTCTTTGGTGCGAGCAAGGTGATCTGGGTGGTTGGCACACAAAAGCTCGTGCGCACGCTGGAAGAGGGGCTTCGCCGCATCCGCGAATATAGCCTTCCTTTAGAAAATGTACGTGCCCAGCAAGTCTACGGCCGGCCCAGCGCTATCAATAAACTATTGACCATCAATGCGGAGCACGAGCCAGGTCGTATCACGATGGTCCTGGTCAAGCAGCAGCTTGGCTTCTAGGAGATCTGGTCGCAGAAAAGAAGTAGAAGAATAAGAAAGGTGCTATAGATATGCAGGATGAAACAACAACAGGAACGCAAGAAAAACAACAGCAGGCAGTGGTGATTGGTGCAGGCATTGCTGGCTTGCTGGCGACACGGGTTCTTGCGGAGTATTATGAGCAGGTGCTGGTGGTAGAACGAGACGCGTTGCCCGTCCAGCCCCAACCACGTGCAGGCACGCCTCAGGCACATCATCTCCATCGGTTGTTGCCACGTGGCAAGATGATCCTGGAACGCCTGTTTCCTGGTTTCCTTGATGGCTTGCTCGAGCACGGAGCCTTCTCTCTGGAGCATACCAAAAGTCTTCTGATTGCCAAGGATGGACGCACGGCCCTCAGCGCTCCCATCGCGATGGGCAAGGATGCATCGTGTAGCCGGGCCCTGCTGGAGTGGGAAATACGGAAGCGCGTGCAGGCGCGTGCAGGCGTGCGTTTTCTGACCCATCAGGACGTGATTGGCCTCGTTGCGTCATCTGACCGCAAACGCATCACGGGTATCTGTGTGCGTGAGCACGGACAATTGGCAGAGCGGACAACTATAGCAGCGGATCTGATCGTTGACGCCAGTGGACATTCCTCCAAACTCCCCCACTGGCTCCAGGAACTGGGCTACCATCTGCCTGAGGATGAGCAGGTCCATTCCGCCATTGGCTATAGCACACGCTATTACCAGTTCCCGACAGGCGCACATCACGAGTGGAGTAACGCGCTCAAATCTTTCTCTCAGAGCGATGGGGTCGTGTTCTCGCTCCTTGAGAACCACACCAGTGCCGTGATCATCGGCAATATCGGGGGCCATTATCCTCCTACCGATGCAGCGGCGTTTGAGCAACGACTCGCCGTCGCCATTGGGCCATACCTCCCCTCACTATTGCAAGACGCTCGGCCACTGGACGATCCGCGCGGCTACCGCATCCCAGTATGTGTGCGCCATCACTTTGAGCAGATGGAGGATTGGCCCACTGGTCTGCTGGTCATGGGAGACGCCTTCTGCAATTTTGACCCCATTTACGGACAAGGCATGAGCGTGGCTGCGATTGAGGCAGAGACCCTGGCGCGTTGTTTACACGAGCAGCAGAGTTCTCCTCAACCCGGCTTTGAACGACACGTGCTCCAGCGCATGCAGGAGGCCATCGCCCCGGCCTGGTGGCTCAGTAGTGTCTCTGATCTCAATACGCCTGGAGTGACCTATACGGGTTCCTCACCATTGCGTGGCGTTAGGTTGATCCAATTATATCTCGACCTGTATTTCAAATATGCCCCGGTGCATGATCGGAAATTGCTGCAAGAAGGAATGCAGGGGCAAACGTATATGCTCAAAAACTTCTTGATGTATGGACTGCTGATCTCACCGCGCGAAGTGATTAATGCACGTATGCTTGCCACCTTACTCGCTGTGGGAGAAGCTTCAGAGGAACGACAACTGCTGGCAGAGCTTCTCCAGGGCTATCCTCAACGCTTCGAGGCGATCCTCGATGAGATCATCCCCGACTTTTCCCGCTCTTTTGAAGGTCTGCAAGCCTTTGCGCGGGAGGAAGAAGTCTCAGTGTCTCAGTAGTCTGACCGCTTGCAACATGTTCCGGTTCCTAGCCAAGTGGATTCGTCAAAATAGGAATATAAAGAAGAATACGTAATGGCATGGTGTATTTGCGTCATTACATACCCTAAACAAAGGGAACATTGTCGTAATTCACGGTTTCTGAGCCCGTGGGCCTAACTGGAGCGGAGTAATTTTTACCCCATAGAAGTAATGCCATTTTTCGTGGCTGCAACGCAACATACGCATACCTCTCAAGTTGATGACGTAGCCGTTACGCGTCAACTGTGCACAGCCTTAGAAGGGCCGATACTACGGTGGATCAATCGTATGATGACTGTGTTATTTCTGAGGCGGCTAATCATATATCAGGAGTGGTAGGTCTAGTCTTCTATCTCGATGTTCATTTTGCCAACGGCATTGACTCTGTAGAGGCGCGAGCGCTGGCGGTCTCTCAAATGTTACCCAATGCCAGTATCTTTCATACACCACCGCCAAGCAGCCAGCGTGAAAAGCGCTTTCCGCGTGGCGGCTGTTTGGTTTCCAAGATCGGATAACCCACCCGAATCAGCATCACTGGATGGCGCAACGGAGCCAAGCAACGGTGCGCGAGATTGCGTCGAGGCATGTTCTGTTTCTGTCATACCCTGAGGAAGGTGATTCAAGTGATCCTGGAAGCGGCCAACAAGGTCGTCTCTGCCTGATAGAGGTTCTCTATCAGGTGATGGAGGCTGAGAGGGACAAAGACAATGCTCTACCGCTCTCATCCCTGGCTGGCTTGGTAATGAGGGAGAGGAGGATATATTTATCGAGCAGCAACTGTTCGTAGGGCCTTTGCTAGCTATTTCCTTCTTAATCCCTTTTGAAAGAAGCCATTGGAAACCTGTGTGGTTGCTCAGAAAGAGTGATAGTGTGATTGAATCTAAAAGGAGAATTTTACCCGATGAGTACAAGCATCATCACCACTCAAGATGGAACCACGATCTTCTACAAAGATTAAAGACTGGGGTACGGGTCAGCCCGTGGTCTTCAGCCATGGCTGGCCGCTGATCCGGGTGGTCTGCCCATCGAGCTCTTCGACCAGTTCCGTGCGAGCATCACAGGGGACCGCTCGCAGTACTATAAGGATCTGAGCGCCCCCTTCTATGGGGCCAATCGTCCCGACTCCAAAGTCTCGCAAAGGTGTTCTGGACATGTTCTGGCTCTGGTCGATGCAGGTAGGCCTCAAGGCGGCCTTCGACTGGATTAAGGCCTTCTCTGAGACCGACCAGACCGAAGACCTCAAGTGGTTTGACGTCCCTACTCTGATCATCCATGGCGATGATGATCAGATTGTGTCGATAGGTGACTCGGCCCTGCTCTCCGCCAAGCTTATCAAGGGTGCGACTTTAAAGGTCTATCCGGGCGCCCCCCATGGTCTCATGTGTACACACAAGCAGCAGTTCAATGCAGACCTGCTGATTTTCCTCAGGTCTTAGACGTGGCAGTATGAGAGTTTGTTGACGCCGTCTGTTTGCCATCAGGGAAAGCATACGGGAGCACAATTTGGATGGGAATACTGCCGCTGTGTATGCTGCAAGCGATCATTTCCTTTGCTGCTGCGCTCGCTCCGGCGGCTTCTGCAGATTGGGCTCTACCAATGCAATATAGGTAGCCGCCTCCAGGTATGGCAAAGGGGCAGCGAATGGCTGCCCCTTTGCCATACTGTACGTATCTGTGAGGCGCAACTTGAGAGACTTTCCTTCATGAATCTGCTGCCCTCTATTCTGAACGATTCATTGATGTGTTTGTTGTTTCTCTTTCCGAGAACGCTCTAGGGTGCGCCTACACCAGCGTTTGTGCAAGAAAATTGATTTTTCCGCAATTATAGTGGTGATTCATCCTTTGCCTAGCTTTGTCATCTGGCTTTTGATAGCTTGCCAGTACTGTCAAATTTGGTGATAACATCTTCAATAGGCAGCAAGAAGTCAAAACCTGAGCTCAAACATGGAAGATAACAATAAATAAGCTAGCTCATTGTTCACCAAATTTAAGCCAGACCCGCATTTCCCGCTGATTTTGGCTCATCACTGGTGCTTATTACCAATAGTCCTAATATATTATTGCGTATCAAACTATATATGCCTATTAAAATAAATTGTATATACAAAGTAGCGAAATGACCATTAAGCTTTTCAAGCAAAGGCAAACAAAAGGAGACTGCTGATGGGTCAGCCAGGCATTCAGAATCGATAATCTTGGGGCATCTTCTCCCAATCCTATGGTATAAAGGTATTACTGTTCAGCTTGCCGGTGAGGGGACAATAGTTGGGAGAATCTAAGGACACATGAGCGAGACATATCGGGCTGCGGGTGTTCAATCTGTTGGAGGGGGAATGGTTCAGCTGATTATTGCAGAATACCTACTCGATCATGTTGCTCTGCAATGTGCTTGACGTCTCAGAGAGCGGCTATTATGCGGGGAAAACCCGTCAGGTTTCCCAGCATTGCCGAGAAGATGCCAGGCTGGCTGCCCAAATTCACCATATTTTCTTGGAGCATCGGCAGGTCTACGGCAGTCCACCTATTTATGCAGCCCTCAAAGAACGAGGAGTGCAAACTTCCCGCAAGCGGTTTTAGCGGCTGATGCAGCAGTTAGGGATCAGCGCACACGTTAAGCGCAAGCACAAGCCCACCACCAAGAGTGATCCAATGGGACGCTTTGCTCCCAATCTTCTGAACCGGGAATTTGAGGTGGAACAGCCCAATACGCGTTGGGTTACCGATACCAAAGCGGTCGCCACTGTCGAGGGCTGGCTCTACGTGGCCGCGATTGTAGATCTCTTCTCACGCCGGGTAGTGGGGTGGGCGATGGATGTAGCGAAAGATGGCGTTTACGCCCGGTGCACGATTACCTGTGTAGTCGAGGATGAAAACATCCACGTCGTAATAAGCGAGCAGGAGGGAACGTTTGTTCCCGACTATCAACGAATACGACTGGAATTCGCTCAGTCTCTGCTGAACCCATAGCTGTTTTCTCAAGAGAGTGAGGCAAGCTGGCGCTACGATGCCGTGCAGCGATGCCTTCATATCGAGCTGAATGAAATAAACCTCACACAAAAAGTGGATCCTGCGGTTCGCTTTTAATGGTGAGCCTCAGTATCAGTGTTTGAATACAGACGAGAGATGGAGAGAACTGATCTCTCCATCTCTCGTCTGTATTCCTTTAGAATGTAATGGAGGCAGAAGCTTTTGCTTTAAGATAATTACCGGTTACCACGGGCCAGGGCGGTGAAGATGCCGATGGCGGCGCAGCCAGCGCAGACGAGGAAGGCTGCGTGAAAGCCCTGCTCAAAGGTGTGTTGTAGGGCCTCGATGTGGGCTGGCGAGAAGTTGTGGGCCTGGGGCGAGGAGAGCAGTGTGCCCGCAAGCGTACCACCCAGGGCGGCAAAGACCGTGCCAGTCAGGGCAACGCTCAGGCTCTGGCCGATCACGCGTGCAGTCGCCAGTAGGCCAGATGCTTCACCCTGCGCGTGGAGGGGAGCCGCGCCCATCATAGTGCGTGTGTTAGGCGACTGAAAGATGCCCTGGCCAATGCCGGTCACGGCGAGGCGCCAGAGAATATCCCAGAGGGAGCTCTGCGCGTTCATCTGGCTGAGCAAGAAGAGGCCAAAGCAGGCGATAGTCAGGCCAATAGGCGAGAGCCAGCGTGATCCCAGGCGGTCCGCCATTGTGCCACTGAGGGGAGCCGCGAAGGCGAAGGTGAGTGGCAGTGGCGTAAGCAAGAGGCCAGTCTGGATTGTCGAGAAGCCGCGCAACTGCTCAAAGTAAAAGGGGAGCAGGAAGCCAGGCGCGAAGAGGGCCATCATACAGAGCATAAAGCTAATGTTGGCGAAGACAAAAGTGCGATTGGTCAGCAGTTCCAGGTTTAAGATGGGATGAGCCACGCGTGACTCGATCAGGATGCCCAGGCCCAGCATGATAATCCCTGTGCCAAAGGTAAGAAAGGTAGCGGTAGAGGTCCAGCCCCACTCCTGGCCGAAGGAGAGGCCCAGGGTCAGTGAAGCAAGAGCGATAGCCAGTACCAGTGCGCCCAAGGGATCGAAACGCTCGTGTCGCTTGCCCTTGGGGTGTGGCTCATAAAAAAAGCGCCAGCCAGCAAGGATAATGAGCAGGCTAACGGGAACGTTGACATAGAAGATCCAGCGCCAGGTCAGGTACTGCGTAATAATGCCCCCAAGGGTAGGTCCCAGGGCGACTCCCAGCGAGACCACAACCGCGTTCAGCCCCAGGGCCAGTCCCCGCTTGTTACCAGGAAAGGTACTGGTAATCATAGCGATATTAACGGAGAATACAAGCGCACCGCCGATGCCCTGGAAGAGACGCGCGATGATGAGAAAGAGCAGCGAGGGCGCCAGTCCGCAGAGCGCTGATCCCAGGACAAAAATAGCCAGTCCCGCCAGGAAAATAGGTTTGCGCCCAAGGATATCAGCCAGCCGGCCAAAGGTAAGCAGGGTCGCGGCAATGATGACGAGATAACCAATGATGATCCACTCAGTAGATCCACTGATGCCGGTATGGAAGGTACGCGCGATAGTAGGTAAACCAATATTGATAATAGAGCCATCAAGCGTCGTCATAAAGCTGGACGAGGCGGCCAGAGCCAGAATGATCCATTTATTGACTGAAGGGGATAGAATCTCACTGCTTGCGCTGATCACGTCGGTCGAATAATGTGCTTCGTGTGTAGAGGTTACAGGTGAAGAGAGAGTGACATTGATATGTGATCCGGTGTCTTGTTCATAGCTAGAGGGCATAGAGGTCTCCTATGAGGGTTTGAATAGATGCTTTTGCATACACTGTAGTTATTTCAGTATAAGATTCTCACTATGCATATGTCCAATAGATAATTCTGGTAAGATTCATAGGTAAAATCTATAAAAGACAAGCAATGGAAAAAGAGAGACAGCGGAAAGGAAATCAGCCTGTTTTGTTTCCGATTCGTATTGACTCGACTGTATTGAACTGCTCGATCCCTTGGGCAAACCATTTGCGGCGGACACGCCACTCCAGACGATAGCGGAAGCAAAACCTGACACGGCAGAACTCAACAGCTGAGAGTAAAATCAAACCCTGGATCATCCAAGGACAGCCCAAGCAAATAATTCCAATCAACCCGTCCGCGAACTGCATCGGCTGCTTGACGATCTGGCAATTCTTCCAGAAACTGAAGGATTGTGATCAAGGCAAGTCGTCACAGAGCTTGAGCAGGTCGCCCATTGTTAAGAAACAGGTGGACAAACGATTGATCCTGATACAGGGTTCCAAGGGCGTCATACAATTTCAGGTAGGGATTGCCTTTCGGATAGGCCGCCCGTGTCCTCGGCGGTTTCCTCGGGGATAAAAAAGTCGTTTTGTGAGTGTAAGGTCATAGATCTTCTCCTGCTTTCCGGTTTTCTCGAGTTTGCCTCTCTAACTCAATAAGAAAGACAGCAACCGGAAAAGCCGGGGGCGCGTTTTTTGCAGGCAGGAGGCTTACTCCCCGGTGGAAAGAAGGCCAAGAGTTCGCGCTCGTGCCACCGCCTGGGTGCGATTGGCGACATCGAGTTTGCTGAGGATATTACTCACATGGTGCTTAATCGTACCGGCTGCGACCACCAATTTTTCCGCAATCTCCTGGTTCGAAGCACCGCGTGCGAGCAGGTGCAACACTTCCTGTTCACGCGTGCTCAACGGGTCTATCAGTGTTGGGGGTGGTTCGTTTTTCAGACGGCCTGGTTGGGCTTTCGGCCGCGGTTTGAACGCGTGCAAGAGTGTCTCCAGATACGGCAGATCTTCCTCCTGCTGTCCCTGTTCTCTAAGTTGGGAGAGTAATATAGCCATGAGTGGTCCTTCGTCCACAAAGCGACGGATGTAGCCTTCGGGCGCGCTTAGATGCACGGCCTGCGAAAGCAGTGCCAATGCCTCTCGCTGCTGCTGGAGCATATGGTACGCCTGCGCCTGCAAGAGCCACATTTCCAGCACATTGTACCACCGCTGCGTGGCTATTGCCCGTTCTACCAGGGGGAGAAGCAGGTGCAAGGCATATTCCGGCTGGGATTCAGCAAGCAACAGGTGGACGAACGCAATGCCCTGTTTTTCCCGCGCCAGAGAAGAAGCCAGCGGCGCTTCCCGCAGCAGACCCCTCGCCCAGCGTCGCGCCTGTTCCAGATCGCCACATGCCAGCCAGAAACGCATCTGATCGACGCAGCTCCAGAGCGCTGTGCAATAGGGTGATGCCATAATCCGCCCGACGTATGCTAATTGTTGCGAGACGTTTCTGGCTTCCTCCCATCGCTCTTGCGAGAGGGCAAGCTGCAGCAAGATGGTATAGCCGAACGGTAAAAACGCCAGCATTTCGGTCTGTTCGCCCAACTGGATCGCCTGTTCGGCCAGGCTCTGGGCTTCCTCTAATCGGTTCCATTCATGCAAGATCCTTGCATGAAAGGCATAGGGCCAGCACAGCAGAGTTGGTTGGGGCTCCTCAAAGGTGTGGAGCATGTGGATCGCCTGCTGGCTCCATTGCCATGCCTGGTGCAATTTACCCGCTATTGTTCTTTCCCATACTGCCTCGTACCAGTAGACACTCTCGAGCACGAGATCTCCCTCCGCTTTGACCCGGCTCCATGCGACCTGCACTTGCCGCATCGCCCGCTCGAAATCCCCCTCAGAAATGTTCGCCCGAGCCTGGGCAAACCTCTCCTGGAGCCGTGCCGCCCATTGCTGCCCTTCAAGGTGGGTCAGCGCTTCCTGACAGAAGGCCTGTGTTGCTCCTGCATCCCCATGATAGGAACTCGCAATGATGGCCTGCAAGGCGGCGATTTCCCCCAGAAGCGACGTCGGTGCCTCTGGTTCGTGCTTGCCTCGCACTCGGCCTGTCTGTTCTTCCCGCAAATGGACTCGTGCCCAGGCGCTTCTGGCATCGCGCAACCAGCTTTCGGTGACCCCTGGTGGAGCGATCCAGAACAGGCCCTGGGCAGAGGTCAGGCATAAACGAGGTCGCTCACGCACGACCTCGCGAGGGAGTTGCTCAATCCAGGAAAGGAGCAACGCGTCCCTGAGCCGACCCCAAATGTGCTGACTGGGGATCTGCTCCATCAGGCACGCGGCCCAGGACCACTCGTGCGCCTGCAGCGCATGCTGGATCGCTTCGCTGCGCATCTGCTGTGCCGCATACCACTGACTGGCCCGCAGATGCAGAAGCGGCACCTCGGTGGGGGAGGTCTGCTCCAATCGAGCGCGCAGTACCTCGGCAAAGAGGGGATGGTAGGCGTACCACTGGCGCTGCTCATCAAGGAGACTCAGAAAGAGATTGGACCGCTCTACTTTCTCCAGGAAGAGCTGGCTGTCCTGCTGCTCCAGGACAGCATTACACAGGGAGTTGCACAGGCGGGGTAAGATAGACGTTCGCAGGAGGAAATTCTGCACCTGCTCTGGCTGGCGATTCAGCACCTCCTGCACCAGGTACTCGAACAGAGCGGGCTGGTTCCCCTGCAACGCACGGAGCAGATCTTTCGGAGGTGCCTGCCCTTTGAAGGCGAGCGCCGCCAGTTGCATGGCCGCCCACCAGCCCTGTATGCGTGCGCCCACTTTCTGGATGTCCTGCTCGGAAACCCGAAGGTTCATCACGTCGTGGAGAAAGGCGGTCTCCTCCTCTCTGGTCGCGCGCAACTGCTCGGTGCGTAATTCCAGGACCTGTGCCTGAGTGCGCAACCGCGTCAGGGAAAAAGGGGGATCCGTCCGTGTCGAGAGCACCACACACAGGGTAGGTGGTAGGTGATTAAGCAGGGAGGCAAGCAGGGCATGGATCACTGGCTCCGTAATCTCCTCATAATTATCCAGCACCAGCACCAGGGGTTCGCTCAGCTGGGCAAGGCCATTGATCAACTCCGTGAGCATTGCTTGCCAGGAAGGTTGCAGGGTATCGTGGAGTGCCGCAAAGGGGAGGCGCGAGAGCCCAGGCTGGCACTGTTCCAGTGCCGTCAGCACGTAGGTCCAGAACTGAAAGGGAACATTATCGCCCGCGTCAAGCGACACCCAGGCCACTGGTGGGTGGCCTGGAGCAAACGAACGAACCCAGCTTGCGAGGAGTGTGGTTTTCCCAAAGCCCGCGGTGGCAGAGACGAGAATGACGCGTTGGTGGAGGCCAGCATTGAGCAGTGCCAGGAGGTGAGGGCGAACAATGATCTCATGGGAAGATGCCGGGAGAAGGAACTTGGTTGCAAGCAGGGGTTGAGGAAACGAGCGTGGGATGGGCTCGGGCTCTTTAATATGGCGTTCATGGATATTCTTGCCCATGACCGTTCTTCCCTTTCTACATCTTCCTTTGCCTTGTTGGAGCGAGCCTATCAATCCTTTGAGAAAACGCCTTGCCGTCACACATAGAGGAGGACCCTGCGCCTTGTCACTGTCGCATCACCTTCTGCCAGGCTCTCTCCCTGCGCAGAAGCTTCCTCGGCCAAAAGAAGGCCAGCAGGGCGATATAACTTTCGTATCAATTCTCGGTAGTCATTGCTCTCTGAAAATGTCTCTTTCGGCAGATGATTTTCCCCTCTTTATTGAAGTATACTCCGATGGTCAGAACATCATTCACCAGTAGAAACGCTGGCGAGACGTGATGAATGGTGCTTTTGCCCACTCGGGGCAAAAGAGATTCTTCATCAGGGATGAGGTACGTGAAAGGGAAATTATGGCATGGTCTATACAACCGAAGAAAAAAAGTACTCAGAGTCGTTCGTAGCATGGCAGATTTCCTTTGTAAAAGAGATGGGACCGTTGAAGCATAAGACAGAGGAGGATCAAAGACATGCAACCTCTACCCTGCTGTTCTCCAATCTTTGGATCTGTTGAAAGCGATCGTCAAGAAGTACAGCGTTTGCAACAAGCTCAGCTGGTATATGGCATCTATGCATATATTCCCGGAACCCAGCACACTTATGAAGAGGTGATCCAAACGCTTGTTGGGCTCGATTTATGCAGACAATATGAAGCACGCAGACAAGGAAATCACACGTACTAACCAAAGCGGCACAAAACCATCAAGGCGAAAAGGAGTAACAAAAAGGAGGCTCCTGATGAAACAAGAGCACGAGCTATACAGCAGAACGTCTGTTCCTCCCCATCAAGCGGGAAGCGATGGACAGATGCATGAGCTCCTAGAGCGTCCGCAACCACGAACAGAGAATCAAGAGATGGCAGAAGAGCAGCTTGCGTTGCTTGATACGCTTCCTCAATTTGCCTGGCTCATCCGACCTGATGGTTCCGTCGCATACGTGAATCAACGCTTGCGCGACTATAGCCGTTTGCTGCCCCAACCCTCCAGGGAGCAGGAAGCGTTTCAGGCTCAGCATCTCGATGACGCTCCACGCATCCAGGACGGGCCGCACGCGCAGCCTCACACCACTAACCTCTCTGAGCAAGAGATCTGGTTTGCGAACCTTCATCCAGAGGATAAAGAACGCGTCCCGGCACTGCTGAGCCAGGCATTGGTCACAGGTGAGCCCTATGAGTTTGAGTATCGCCTCAGAGAGGGACGCACGGGAGCGTATCGCTGGTTCTTATCACGAGGTGCCCCACACTGCAATAAAGCGGGGCAGATTGTCCTGTGGGTGGCCACCTGCACGGATATCGATGACCAGAAACGGACAGAAGAGACTTTACGCCAGAGCCAGGAACGCGTGAATCTGCTGATGAACTCCAGTCTGATCGGGATCTTTTGCGCCGAGGGCAATGAGATTGTGGATGCCAATGCCACGTTTCTGCGCATGACTGGCTACACTCAAGAAGACCTGCAGCAGCGCAACGTCCGCTGGGCAACCATGACCCACCCATCCGCTTCCTCTTTTTCCCAACAGGTCTACCAGGAAGTGATCGTGCGTCACTGCACAACCCCCTTTGAGACTGAACTGATATGTAAAGATGGCAGTTGTCTTCCCGTCTTAATGGGAGGCATCGCCTTTCATGACCGGGTGCTGCACGGGGTTGGCTTTGTTCTGGATGATTCCGCTCGCCGGGAGTTGGAACAGCGTAAAGATGCCTTTTTGGGCATGGCCAGCCATGAACTGAAGACACCTCTTGCCTCCTTGAAACTGCAAACACAGCTCTTGCGCAAGAAGCTTGAGAAACAAGACCTTCCGAATGTGGGGTGGTGTGTGCTCGCATGGAAACACAGCTGAGTGCCATTACCCGCCTGGTCAACGAGTTACTCGACCTCTCGCGCATCCAGGTCGGGAAGCTAGAATATGCGCACGAGATGGTCGATCTGAATGCGGGGCTGAAGGAAGTCGTTGAAGTGAGCCAGTCCACGCAAACGACCCATACCATTGTGGTCCAGCATGCCGCATCCCCTGCTCTCGTCATCGGAGATCGAGATCGGCTTGCACAGGTGTTTCTGAATTTGGTCAGCAATGCGATCAAATATGCTCCAGACGCCCCGCTGATCGAAGTGGCACTCACCACCGAGGCCTCGGCGGCCACGATCAGTGTACGCGATCATGGGATTGGCATCCCACGAGAACTGCAAGGGAGAATCTTTGAACGCTTCTACCGAGCGGTGACTCCCCAGCAGTGTGCCTTTCCGGGACTGGGAATAGGTTTATATATTGTCGCGGAGATTGTCAAGCATCATGGGGGAACAATACGGGTCGAAAGCGAGAAAGGAAAAGGATCTACCTTTCACGTCATATTACCTCTGGCTACCTCACGGGAAGAGGTCACCAGAAACAGAGAAAGGGAACAGCGATGAACAAGAGCCAATATGGAAATCATGGATCTGCGCGCAGCAAACGTATTCTCATCGTCGAAGATGATCCCATCCTGGGCTCTATCCTGCTGGATGCGCTCCAGGATGAGGAGGCCTATGAGGCTTCCCATGTCCTCAGTGGAGAGATAGCGCAACGTCACCTGCAAACGGATGTCCCTGCATTAGTACTCCTGGACTACCATCTCCCCGGGATGAGTGGACTGGAACTGATGGACTGGCTGAGGAGTCGAGAAGAACATGGACACATCCCTGTCCTCTTGATGAGTGCGGATGTGCTGCCACCAGAAGCCAGCAGCAAAAAGCACCTTAAAACGCTGCAGAAACCCTTTGAACTGGAAGCGCTGCTCCAATCGGTTGCTGAACTGCTCGTCTCAGGAGCAAAGGATGACCCCGGTGCAGCAAAAGCGCTCTCCTACAACCATGGTGCTCAATAAGAGCATCGTATGACAAACATCATACTCTCTCCCGGCAATGACCTCCGGCTAGAAGCCGGGGGCTTGCATCGGGATACCGGGTCTACACATACTCCTACCCAGAAGGCTTCTGAGATCTTGACGTCTCATTGCTGTGCGCAGGTCGGTATTCCCGTGAAGAGGATGAGCAATTTCACCAATATTCTCCATTGTACAGTTTGCTTGTTGCTTGAAAAAAGCGCATTATTTCACTAAACATCTTGAGGTGAGAGCAGGGACGCAGCTTCGCCGCCAGGGATGGGGACACGTGTAAGGGAGATTGACCGCAGTATGTTGAAGACAACGCAACTCACGCGTCTCACGCCAGAGTCTCATAAGACGCTCCTTACGATTCTTGAGACTCTTCCTGAGGCCTTGTTTGTGCTCGATGATGCCGCAACGATTCTCTATGCTAATGCAAGCGCACAGGCCTTGACCGGAGTCGCACCAGAGATCCTGGTTGGAAACACCTTCTGGCGCAGCGCTCCACAGCTGGTGAGCACCGCGCTCTACCAAGCCGTGTGCGAGACAAAACAGACCCGAGCACTGACCGAAGTGCAATATGTGTCTCCCGTGACGGGGACCTGGCTGCAGGTCCATCTCTCTCCGACCCTTGGGGGACTCACCTTGCATTTCCACGAGATGGGGGGACCCGCCCACCGCCAGGAGATAGTCCCCGAGCGCGAGTCCCTCTACATGGATGTCCTGAATACCTTACATGCTGGGTTCATGATTCTGACGCCCGAGGGGATCGTGTTGGACCTGAATGAGGTCCCGTTAGACGATGCGCAGATCCGACGCGAGGAGATTGTTGGCAAATCCCTGGTCGAAGATCCCTGGTGGTTCTTTTCTCCTGCCAGTCAAGCGCAATTCCGTGCCGCCATCGCGCGAGCCAACAAGGGCGAAACAGTGCGTTTTGGGATCACCATTCACCCCAGGGAAGGCATGGAAATTCACCTGGAAGAGGCGATCACCCCCCACCTGGATGCGAAGCACCACGTTGATTATCTCGTCATGGTTGCCATCGACATTACCGCGCGCAAGCGTGCAGAAGCGGAAATCCATGCCCTCATCGATGCCATCCCTCAGTTGGTCTGGACCATGCGACCAGACGGTTATGTAGATTATCATAACCAACGCTGGTGTGACTATACCGGCCTGAGCCCCGAAGAGACCCAGGGGGATGGATGGATACAGTGTCTGCATCCGGAGGATCGGCAACGCGTCCGCTCCATGCGGCAGCGCGCCATCCAGGGCGACGGAGTGTGTGAAACGGAAATGCGTCTGCGCCATGGCACGACCGGGACCTATCGCTGGTTCTTGGCACGCGCCCTCCCGGTGCGTGATGACGCAGGCCAGATTGTCAAATGGTTTGGCACCAGCACCGATATTGAGGAACAGAAACAGGCAGCAGAGAGGATCAAAACCAGCGAGCAGAACTGGCGTATCCTGGCCGAAACCGTACCGCAGTTGGTGTGGATGACGTCGCCGGAGGGCCTGGTTGAGTACTGGAATCAACGGTGGTATGACTATACCGGCTCCTCTCCCGAACAAGCATCAGGCCATGGATGGAGCCAGTTTTTGCACTCTGACGATTATCAGCACACCCTCAGGGTCTGGCATCATGCGCTCGCTTCGGGTGAAGCCTATGAGATCGAATATCGTCTCAAAGAGGGCCAAACAGGAGGGTATCGCTGGTTCTTAGCTCGTGGGATGCCTGTGCGCGATGAAGCAGGCCAGATCCTCAAGTGGTTTGGCACCTGCACCGATATCGAGGAGCAGAAACAAACGGAACAAAGGCTGAAAGAGAGTGAAGAACGCTTTCGGGTGTTGGCCGAAACCGTGCCACAGCTCGTCTGGGTAACACGGCCCAATGGCCAACACGAGTACACCAACCAGCACTGGTGTGACTACACCGGATTAACGCTCAAGCAAATACAAAGCGACCGATGGGATCAGCTCCCGTTCATGCATCCTGATGATTGGGAAAGCAATCGAGCTTGTATTCAGCATGCCCTGGAGACGGGAGCCATGTATGAGCACGAACAGCGTCTGAGAAATGCTCAGACTGGGGAATATCGCTGGTTTTTAGTCCGTGCCCTTCCGATGCGTGATGAAGCAGGCCAGATCGTCAGATGGTTTGGGACCTGTACCGACATTGAGGACCAAAAGCGTATCGAGAAAGCCTTGCGAGAAAGCCAGGAGCGCATTCGCGCTCTCATCGACTCCAATATTATTGGGATTGTTTCTGTTGAAGGGGAGAAGGAAGCCCTGGTGGAAGGTAATGATGCCTGGGTTCATATGACCGGCTATACCCGAGAGGAGATGCGGAGCGGAGCGGTGATTAGAGAGAAGATCATTTCCCCAGAACAGGCACCCCTCTTCGAGCACGCGCGCCAGGAGTTACTCACATACGGGCAGCACACGCCTTTTGAAGTCGAGGTGAAGTGTAAAGATGGGAGTTACCTGCCGGTGTTGGTGGGAGGTGTCCTCTTCCAGGAGCAACCGCGCCAGATCATCAGCTTTGTGCTGGATAACTCGGCACGCAAGGAACTGGAACGACGCAAGGATGCCTTTATCAGCATGGCCAGCCATGAACTCAAAAACCCCCTCGCCGCCTTGAAAATGCAGGCCTCCTTGCTGCACCGGCAACTGACCAAGCAAGGCACCCAGGATCAGCTTCCGGCTCTTGCTCGCATGGAGGCGCAAATCAACAAAGTCAACCGGCTGGTGGAAGAGTTGCTGGATGTCTCCAAAATCCAGGCGGGCAGGCTGGAGTACCGGCAGGAGACGGTGGACCTCGACGCCTTGCTGCGGGAGATTGCCGAGACCATGCAGCAAACCCATCCCAGCCATCGCATCCTCGTCCGTGGTGCCGTGCAGATTAACCTGCTGGGGGATCGAGACCGTCTGGGACAGGTCTTCACCAACCTGATTAGCAATGCCATCAAGTATTCGCCCGATGCCCAGACCGTTGAGATGGATCTCTCCGCCTCCGCTGAGACAGTCACGATCCGGGTGACCGACCATGGCCTGGGCATCCCGCGCGAGCAGCGCGACAAGATTTTTGAGCGCTTCTATCGGGTCACTGGTCCCAAGCAGAAGGCGATCCCCGGCCTGGGCATGGGACTCTACATTGTCGCCGAGATCGTCAAGCACCATGGGGGAACCATCACGGTGGAGAGCGAAGTCGGAAAAGGGTCGACCTTTACGGTCACCCTTCCCACGAGGTAGGAGGCCTGACTGTGGAAAGCCACGCCAGGCACGTCATCGGAGCCGATGATAGCGGCTGGAGCATGGATACCCACCGCTATCACCAACTCGATTTTTGTGGACACGCTCGCTCGTCCGCTTCCCGTCTGCGCACCGTTTCTCACACCCCAGTTGCCTCATCTGTGTCGCCAAATAGAACGCACACCTGGTCGGCTGACGGGCTCACAAGCCGGATCGATGTCGCGGGCGCTGCCATCAATTGACATGATGAGTGTGCAACAAGCCGCTTCTAGCGAGGATTAATGCGCGAAAGAGCCTGTTGATTCCAAAGTTGTTTCTCCGAGATCTCGGCGCGTTTGCTCAGGCTACAGACATCCCCGATTTTTCCTCAATGCTACCATGAAAAGAGACAGGGAAGAATAGTGGAGCTTGATGAGCATGCCATCTTTTTCTCCTGCATTGGAGGATTCCTTCTGTGCCTTTTTGCTTCCTCGTTGCCTGTGCACTCGCGTCCACAAAGGAGGGGCGAGATGGGTCAGAACGCACCGCGAACAGCACGAACAACGCTTCAAAAGCGGGAGTTGTCACCACAACTCGACGTGTATTTTGCCTCTCTTGCTGATGCCATCATGGTGTGGGACCGGGCAGGGAAGCTCATCTTCCTGAATGCTGCGGCGCTGACACTCTTTGAGGCCCAAGCTTCTGACGCTTGGCTCGGCACCTCTGCTCAGCAGCTTTTCCAACGGTATGAATGGTGTGACGAACAGCAACGACCGTTCTCCTTTCCCCCATGGTTGCTGGACCTGACCACCCTCAAGAAAGAAGCCGCGTTCTTTCCCTACGAGCAAACCCTTGTGCTTGTTCTTCCTTCCCAGCACAAGGCGTGCCTGGAACTGCGCTGTTCACTGGTGCGCGACGGACAGCAGCGGCCGATCGGCGTGCTCTCGGCCTTTCATCCAGTAGCTCCCCACTATCAAAAGGCCCTCCATACGCAGCGGGTCTACGAAGCGTTGATGGCCTTGAACGAAGCCATCGCGCGGCTGCCTGAGCAATTGCAGGGAGAGGGTTCTGAGGAAACCTTTCTTCTTTCTCCTCCAGTACTCTTTGTCAACCAACAGCTCGTGGATGTCATTAGCCAGGTCCTGGCGTGCTGGTGTGTGAGCCTGGCCGCCTTTCGCGCTCTGAGCCTAGCGTATGTAGTGGGGAGCGGTTTCACCGCAGAGCGAGAACACTTCTTCCGGGCGACGAGTGAGCGCTTTCGCTTCGCCGATTTTTTTGACGAAACCGTACTTGCTCGTCTCCAGGCCAATCAGGACGTGGTTCTCGCATCAAGTTGCTTCCACATTCCGACCGGGTATCCTGAGGAACTGGGGAACGCGAACCTCCTGGTGCTTCCCCTGTTCTGGAAGCAGAATCTGGCTGGGATGCTTGTGATCCACAAACACCAGTGGGAGGGTGAGTATACCCAGGAGGAGATCGATCTCGTGAGAACGGTCGCAGAGCACGTCCGGCTGTTCGTTGAATGTCTGAGCTCCTTGCAAACATACCTGGGGAAACAGGCCAGAGAACTGGTCTTCTCCGAAGTGGATCGGTTGAGCAGCGACTTCCTGGCGCTGGCCGGCCATGAATTGCGCACCCCGCTGACGGGGATCAAGGGCAATGTGCAATTAGCTCAGCGTCGCTTAGAGCGGTTACAGAGCGAGCTTTCCCAACAGTTCGAGAGCACGAGTGCGCGCCTTGAACAGACCAGGCAGTCGTTGGAAGCCGCCGAGCAGAGCGTCCGGCTGCAAGAGCGCATGGTGCAGGATATGATCGATGACGCGCGTATCCAGGTCGGGCAACTGGATCTCACGCTCGCTCCCTGTGATCTGCTCATGCTGGTCAAACAAGCCGTGGCGAAGCAGCAGGAGTCCGTGCCCGAACGGGCGATCAAGCTCGAAAATCTGACACCCGAACCCAGCATCCCCGTCCTCGTTGATGCCGGGCGTATCATCCAGGTGCTCACCGTCTACCTGGCCACGGCCCTCGCCTCTTCCCCAGCGGAGCGCCCCCTGACCATCCAGGTGCGAGAAGAGGAGCAGATGGCCCGCGTCTCGGTCCATGACGAAGGGCCAGGTATCCCTCTTGAAGAGCAGGTTCGCCTCTGGGATCGCTTCTACCGGGGAAAGGGCAGTTCGGTTCAGCAGGAACTGGATTTGAGTTTAGGGTTACGCTTCTACCTGTGCCGGGCACTCCTCGAATGTCATCACGGCAGCATTGGGGTTGAAAGCATCCCTGGTCAGGGAACCACGTTCTGGTTGACCTTACCACTCGCACGACCTGTGTGAGCGTTAACAGCATTACCACCCTACCCGTTGTGATGGAGCGGCTCGGGTGTTCCCTTGGAAAGGGAGTGGGCAGCCCGTTTCAGCGGGGCGCGCCCTGGTGGTTGCTTCGGCCGTGGTCCCGCCTGGATCCGTGGCGTGGGCTGGATGACGGCTTCCTGGGTGGAAAGGGTGATATTCTCTCTCTCATGCCAGACCGCCAGGGGCTCGCCTTCCAGAAGCGCATACCTGACCTCGGTCGCCGTGATGTCCACCCCGATGCGACGGTTGCGGAACACCACGTGGAAGGTGAGACGGGTGATCCCCTCTGGCAGCCTGGGGCCAAACGCGAGTGAACCGCCGCGCAGACGCAGTCCTCCGAAGCCAGCGACCAGGGTCGTCCAGGTTCCCAGCAGCGACGCGAGATGCAGGCCATCGCGCGTGTTCTGCGCCAGATCATACAGATCCAGAAACGCCGTCTCGGCGAAATAGTCATACGCGAGCTGAAGGTGCCCCACCTCAGCCGCAATGACGGCCTGCGTCGCTGCTGAGAGCGAGGAGTCGCGGACGGTCAGCGGCTCGTAGTAGGCGAAGTTGCGCGCCTTCTGCTCTGGCGAAAAGGCATCGCCACGCAGGTGCATGGCCAGAACGAGATCAGCCTGTTTGACCACCTGCTTGCGATAGAGGTCAAAATACGGAACGTACAGGAACAAGGGGTACTGCTCTGGTGTGGTGTCCGCGAAGTTCCACCGCTCGTACGAAGTAAAGGCATCATCCTGAGGGGTAACCTGGAGGTCCTGGTCATAGGGGATGAGCATCTTCTCAGCGGCCTCGTTCCAACTAGCTATCTCGTCCGTGTCTATGCCGAGGGAGAGGGCCACCTGAGGATGACGCCTGGAAGCCTCTGCCGCTGCGCGCAAGTTCTGCTGAGCCAGCAGATTGGTATAGACATTGTTGTTGGCCAGGGCGCTATACTCGTCGGGCCCGGTGACACCATTGATGCGGAACTGCCCATGGATATCAAGGAAACCGAGTGAGCGCCACAAGCGTGCAGTCTCGACGAGTAATTCCAGCCCTACCTCCTGCTCGAACACGCGATCCTCGGTGCATGCGATGTAAAAGGCCACCGCGTACGCGATATCCGCGTTGATATGAAACGCGGCCGTACCAGCCGGCCAGTAGCCCGAACACTCCTCACCATGAATGGTTCGCCAGGGAAAGGCAGCTCCGCGCAACCCGAGCTGGTGAGCGCGTTTCCTGGCCAGCGGGAGGGTCGAGTGCCGCCAGCGCAGGGCTCCGGCGGCAGCGGCAGGGAAGGTCAGGGTCAGAGCAGGCAGGACAAAGATCTCGGTGTCCCAAAAGGTGTGCCCATCATAGCCGGGTCCGGTCAATCCCTTGGCCGGAATCGGGCGCTGCTCTCCTCGAACGCCCGCCTGGAGCGCATGGAACTGCGCGAAGCGCACAGCTTCTTGAAGCTCTGCATCGCCTTCGATCTCGAGACGTGCATTCTTCCAGAACTCCTGCACAAAGTCACGCTGCTCCGCGAGCAGGCCCTCCCAGCCCGTGGAGCGGGCAGCGGTGAGCGCCGCGATGATCTGGTCGTGGATGGCTGATAGCGAGCGCTGGCTCGACCAGCCATAGGCGAGAAACTTGGTGATCCGCAGTCGCTCACCTGGTCGCAAGCGCACGCTGACGGAGACGCGGGCGATGTTCGGGGTACTTTCCGCTTCCATCGTCATCCCCTCCGGCCCCACGACCAGATGATCCATTGCTGCGCCGATGCGCAGGTGGCTGGCCTGGGTGTGATGAATCAAGAGTCCACGCAGGTTCTGAACTTCGTGTTCCTCGCTTTCAAGCGGGGCTAGGGAAACGGTGCCCGCTCGCGGATCAGTGCTGACACCTGGCAACGCCTCATTCGCCACGAGTTCCGATTGCACCACGACGCGCACAGGAGTGTCAAGCGGCTCTACCTCATAGCTAATCGCCGCGATGGCCCGCTGGGTAAAGGAAACCAGGCGGTTCGACGAAACCTTGATCGAGCGGCCGGTCGGCGAGATCCACGAGGCCGTACGGCGTAGGACTCCCTCGCGCAGGTCGAGTTCCCGCTCATGGCGTTGAAGCTGGCCATACCGGATGTCAAACGGGGCATCATCGACCAGGAGGCGGATGATTTTGCCATTGGTCACGTTGATGATCGTCTGCCCCGATTCAGGATAGCCATAGCCTCCTTCGGGATACGGCAGGGGGCGGAGCTCATACAAAGAATTGAGATAGGTGCCGGGAAGGCCACACGGCTCTCCTTCATCCAGGTTGCCACGCAGCCCGATGTGCCCGTTGGAGAGGGCGAACACCGACTCGGTCTGTGCCAGCACATCCAGGTTGAGCGTTGTCTCGTGAATTTTCCACGCTTCGATTGCGAAGGCTGGTTGTTTCATCATCGATGGTTTCTCCCTTTCGACTCCATGATGAGAAGACCTGAAGCACAAGCAGCCGAAGGAACATTCAGAAGACGCTCCACCCTCATCGTGAGAAGACAGATGAGGGCTGGCTCTCCTTTCTCAGTCGTTCAAGCGCTCAAAAGCGACCTGCAAGTGTTCCGGGCCACGCAAAGCGGCATTCCTTCGATAGGGCGGCGGATCGGTAACCAATCGTGGGCCATCAAGATGACGCGCGAGCGCCTTCAAGGCCGTCACCGCTTCGAGCCGGGCAAGCGGCGCGCCGACACAGTAGTGATCCCCACCGCCAAAGCCAAAATGCTCGTTGTCATCCCGTTCAGGCCAGAAGCGATCGGGCTCAACGAAGCGAGCGGGATCGCGGTCGCCCGCCGCCAGCAACAGGGCGACCGAGGCCCCTTGCGGGATAGTCACTCCGGCGAGTGGCACATCAGTCAGGGTCGTGCGCGTGCGAAATTGCACTGGCGGATCGTAGCGCAGAACCTCTTCCACCATTGGGATTGCCAGATCCGGGTTGCGGCGCAGGCGATCCAACACCTCTGGATTACGCAGCAGTGCCAGCATGCTGTTCGTGATCAGGTTGACGGTCGTTTCGTGACCGGCGATGAGCAGCAATTGCATCGTGGCCAGCAGATCCGGCTCAGGCAAGCGACCATCCGGGTCGTCCCCTGCCACCAGGCCAGAAAGCAAATCATCCTGAGGGTGCGTGCGGCGGGCCGCGCTGAGTTTCTCCATGTATTCCCGTATCTGAGTGCGGCTTTGCACCGCCTGCTGCACCTCCGCCTCGCTCAAGCTTTCTGTCGGATCAAGCGTGCGCACTAGAGCTGAGGACCAGACACGAAAGCGCGGCTCGTCCTCGGGCGGGACCCCGAGCAAGTGGCAGATGATGGTAACCGGCAGCGGATACGCAAAATCCTGGACAATATCGAGCTGGTGCTGCTGCTTCCTGGCATCGAGCAAGGCATGGACTGTCTGTTCAATGTGCTCTTGCATGCCCCGGATTCGTTGCGGAGTAAACTGATGCATGATCAGGCGGCGGAATCGCGTATGCTCAGGAGGATCGATGAAAATGAAAGGCGGCGTGGTTGACAAAGGCCCCGATGCAGCTAAGGCGCCAGCTCCATGCGCGCTCTTGCGCTCGTCAGAACTGATCCGTGGATCGTGGAGCAGGAGGCTGATCTCCCGGTATGTGCTGACGACATAGGTCCCATCCTCTTGTACTGAGACCGGTGTCTCGCGTAAGCGGGCATAAAGTGGATAAGGATTGGCACGACTGACCGGGTCGAGCACCTGGGCAAACAGTTTCTCTGGGGCAACAGGTGTCTGGGTCATGAGCGCATTTCTCCTGTGTGTCCTTCTTGCATGACGGATCTCGTCCCCATGTCCATATTGTTCGCGTGCATCATCATGAGGGGTGGCGCGCCAAGGGGCACCCGCGGGTCCAACAGCTTGAGTACCTCTTCCGAGATCCTCTGTTCCGGTGTATTCGGGCCGGCACCCGTGGGCACGGCCCCCGGATCGTGAGTGGGCTGTCCACGCTTCGGAAAGCCTGCCGGTAAGGGATGCAGCTCAGTTGGCCCATTGGAGGCGTGCAGTTCTGGCGGAAACGGCGCACGGGCCTCGATCAGTCCTTGATAGGCTGGTAAGGACCTGGGCGCGTTGACGGCAACCGCCGCGACGATGTGGCCCTGATGACCGTAAGCAGCGACCAGGCGACGCTCCTCGATCGATCCCTGGGTCAGGACTATGGTATCGGCGATGGTGGGCAGACCGATGGCCTTGATATTGACCCCGAACTGGTTGGACCAGAAGGAGGGCAGGTGTTTGTGCGCGCGGCGCGTCGCCGAACTGGCCAGCATGTTATGAGCCGCGGTCTCAGCCTGGGTGACAGCGTTGCTCCAGTGCTCGACCACCAGGAGTTGCCCGTCATAGAGGGGGTGGGGCCAGCGGGCCACGTCTCCTGCGACGAAAATGTCATCGGTGACCACTCCATCGGCATCAAAGGCGCGACAGGAAGCATCGCACACCACCCCGCGGGCGTCGGCGGCCAGTCCGGCGCCCTGTAACCATTCGGTATTGCGCAGAGAGCCAAGGGCCACCACGGCCACCTCCACGTCCAGTTCGTTGCCATCGGAGAGCTGAGCGCGGCGTAGCTTCTTCTGGGCATTCCCCTCCAGGACCAGAACCGTGGTATTGCAGCGCAGATCCACCCCGTGCTGGCGCTGTAAATAGGCGGCAAAGGTGCCTGCCGCCTGGCCAAGGGCGCCCGCTAGTGGCGCCACACTGCGTTCAGTGACGGTGACTTCCAGGCCGAGTTCGCGACAGACAGAGGCCACCTCAGAGCCGGTAAAGCCAGCACCAATCACTAGCACTCGTTTGGGGCCCGCTGCGAGACGAGCATGAAGCCGGGCGGCATCATCACGGGTATGAACTATAAACACCCCGTCGAGGGCAGCTTGCTCTTTGTCCGGCCAGGGACGCGCCCGGGTGCCTGTGGCGATCAAGAGGCGATCAAAGGGAACCTGGCGTCCATCGGCAAGCAGAACTTGCCGGTTGGGCAGATCCAGCCCCGTCGCCGGGGTTCCCAGCAACCATTCGGCCGCGACATCTCGTCGCCGGGGCAGGGTGGTGTGCTCTTCCGAGATCCATCCGGCCTGGACGGTTTTGGATAAGGGCGGGCGATCATAGGGTTCGTAAGGTTCATCACCGATCAGGGTCAGCTGACCAGTAAATCCTTCTGCGCGCAGGGTCTCTGCTGCGCGCAAACCGGCCAGCGAGGCACCAACGATCACCACACGGCCATTGGAGGAGCCATTTGACAAGGAGGGATGGCTGCTTGTCATGCCTTGCCTCTAACATTTTCTGATGGAGAAACGGCCTCCGCTTGCTCATCCAGGTAATCGAGTGTGATGGCATGGACCGGGCAGGCCGCTGCGGCCCACCTGACCTGTTCACGTAGCTGGTCATCGGGGGTATAGTCATATTCAAGGGCTTCTTCGCCATGAAAGCGGAAGACACTCGGCGCGGCAAAGACGCACTGCCCATAGCTCTGACAACGGGTCAAATCAACCACAATCCTCAAATGAATGCTCCTTTCGTGTCTCCGGCTGGCTTTTGCAAACAAAGGATCTTCTGTCTCCAAGATACTCACGGAGAGAACCACATCTGTGGAATGATCTCAGTAATATGCATAGGCCCAAATTCCTATGAAGAGGACGAGCGATTTCGTCTATCTCAAAGTACAACTTGCTTGTTTTTCGAAGATGGCCCATCATTTCAACAGAATTCTTGAGATGAGAGCAGGGACGCAGCTTCGCCACCAGGGATGGGGAGAGGCCTGAGCAGGGAAGAAGGCTTCTTGCACAGTGCTAACCAATGATGAAGCAAGGAATCTACCATTCTTCCCTCCATGTATGTTGATTTAGCTCGATCACAGCAATACAAAAACGGAACAGTCGAAAGAACGAGTTTTACATTCAAAATGTCGCTGTTTCGGTCACCTCATCGCTGCTCTGCTGATAGATCTGCTCCACGCTCTGCTCGCGGGCACGCGCGATGCGCGCCAACCGTTTCTCAAACTGCTGTTTAGCATACGCGCGGATATCTTCAGGAGCCTCATTGTGGTCCTGAGCACGGGTAATCGCGTCAAAGTAGCTGTGCATCCTCTCTTCCACCAGAGGCCAGAGGGACTTGTCATGGGCAACCAGGCGGGAAATCAGAAAGACGCCATAGGCAATATGCCGGGACTCGTCGCGTTTAATCAATTGAATGCCTTGTAGTAATCCTGGCATCATCTTGCTTGCGCTGAGCTCTCGCGAGTAAGTATAATACCCAGTCTCTGCCAAAACCCCCTCAACAATCATGTTATAAAGGACCGATGCTCTGACCTGATTCTCGGGGGAAGGATCGGTGAGCAAGCGATTCATGACGGAAGGCAACTCCTCAGAGAACACATCCCGCTCATTTGTTACGCCACGAACCTGGTTCAAATCCTCGTGCTCCTCTAACACCTCATCCAGCATACGCCGGAAAAACTCGGTGTGTTTCGCCTCTTCCCACAAGAACGTGGTCAGAAACATCTCCTCTTCCAGGCGACCTTCGCGGGCCATGGTCAGGACCAGTGGAAGCAGGTCGAGCGTCACAGCTTCTTCTCCCACTTGAAAGCCCAGAATCAGACCGCGCAGACGCTCTTTCCTTTCCTCAGGAAGACGTAACCAGTCCTCTCGATCCTGAGTCAGATCAATGTCGCGAGGATTCCAGGTGCCCAGCTTTTTGGCCTTGTGGTACAGCCGCATGGGCCAGATGTCATGACGCAGACCTCGACTGGTCAGCGTGGTATAAGTGCGTGGAGGGGTCATTGCCATCGAAATGGTTCCTACCTTTCTGTTGTTTCACCTGGCGCGTTTTGCACAGCCTGGGTGAACATGTCGATAAAAGGACGCGCTTGCTCAACGAAGGGAATAGTAGTGCCAAGCATCATTCTCACGCTCAACAAACCATTGATATAATATCGAAGCTGTGAACAGAGATTGAAATTAGATACCCCAACATACTGCTGGATAGCCTGGTCATAGCGGTCTATAGCCGCCTGGAGGATCGCTTGCGCATCGCTGCCATAGAGCTCGCGATGTTGATAATAATCCAGTATGATCAGATGGTATTTCTGGAAATGCTTCTCATGCTCAGCCAGAAAGCGAAAGAAGTCCAGCAAGCGTTCCTCAAAAGTGGCATGCTCTTGTGCCCGAGCCATGGCATCAACGACCGTTTGTTGTGTAATCTCTTCAACCAGCTGTTGGAACAAGGCTTCTTTGGAGGGAAAGTAATGGTAGAGCGTTCCACTCGAAACGTTGAGTGCTTCGACAATCTGACGCGTGGTCAGTGAGCTATAGCCCCGTTGGGCAAACAGATCAAAACATTGCCTCAACAATTGCTTGCGATAACTTACATGATCGACCAGTTTCGGCATCGTTTTTTTCCTTAAGTTATTTTATATCAAGCGCTCGATATAAATAAAGTATAGTCCTCCAAGGAAGCAAAGTCAAGGACCAAGAAACGTGACAGGAAAAACCGATTACGTGAACGGAAAAACCGATCAAACCGGGCAAAAATATCCCTTATAATGGTTGCGCCTGGCATGAATGCGGAGAACAAAATTCACTCTCATTTTTTCCCTGTTCACCAGGCTGACCAGATGGATGGGAGAAGGGGGGGAAGCAAATCCCCAAAACAATCTTATTTGGAGGTCAGGTATGCAAAAACCTTTTCGTACTTTTTTGATTGGCCTGGTTACGGCTCTTTGTTTGACCGTATTCTGTTCCACTTCCTCATTTGCCACTGCCATGCCCACTACCGGTTGTGACAGCTGGACCGTTACCTCCAGCTCCAATCCGCAGAACATCACGGCGGATCGGGGTATCGCGGCGCTGTCCCCGAACGACATCTGGATGGTTGGGCAGTCCAATACGTCGGGGACGGTGGGGTACTCCACGATGGCTCAACACTGGGACGGCAAGAGCTGGAGCATAGTTTCCACGCCTAATCCGACCCTGCTCCAGTCACTCTACGGTGTTGCGGGGTCTGCGAGCAATGATGTCTGGGCAGTTGGCGCTCAGTCGGCCGACTATTATGCCCAAACGCTGACCGAGCACTGGAATGGACAGGTATGGAGCGTCGTCCCCAGCCCCAATGTCTCTAGCACCGGCCACAGCTTCCTGAAGGCGGTCACGGCTGTTTCAAGCAACGACGCCTGGGCCGTTGGCTACGCCCAGGCAGGGTTCAGAAGTCCCAGTAAGCCGCTGATCGAGCATTGGGACGGCACCAGTTGGAGCATCATCCCCAACCCCGACACCAGCAGCAGTTCGCTGAATGGTGTGACCGCCATCTCCGCGAACGATGTCTGGGCCGTCGGCAGTTACGGCGTCAATGCATTCATCGACGCTCCTCTGATCGAGCATTGGGATGGCACCAACTGGAGCGTCGTGAATAGCCCAACCCTGCAAGGAATTAACACCAAGCTGCTCGCTGTCTCTGCCTCTAGCAGCAAGAACATGTGGGCGGTCGGCTTCGGCTTTGACGACCTCTCCGGCAACTATTCCACGCTGATGATGCACTGGGATGGCACCAGCTGGAGCATCGCGCAGAACCCTGTAATCCCACAAACCTCCGCGCAACTCCTGGGCGTGACCACGCTCGCCTCCAACAATGTCTGGGCGGTTGGCGCGCAGATGAACAGCACCGATCCCACCGCTCCGCTTAATACGTTGACAATGCACTGGGATGGCAAAAGCTGGAACATAGTCACGAGTCCAAATCTTAGCACTGATGGGAATATTCTGCAGGGCGTCACCCATGCGTCAGGCAGCGAGCAGGTCTGGACAGCAGGTGACACCTTTATCGGTTATGAGGAATTAGATTCCCTGATCATGCACACCTGCCCATAATGTGCGTTATGTACCTACTTCTGCATTCTTACTAATGTTTTGCTCTACATGCTCTGAAATCCACAAAGAAGGAAAAAGCTTTGAAATTTCGGAAACTATTTATCAGTCTGGCCACGTTTAGCCTGCTCCTGGTGACAGTACTCGCGCTCACTATGTTCTTCGCGGCCAACCACCGGACGCTTGCGGCGGGCAACCCTGCTTCCGCGACTGACAACACAAATCCAATAATAGCCGATGCCACGCCAAGCTTAAAGAGTTCGCCAAAGAGTTCGCCCTTTGTCCCTAAAAATTACCACTTTCAGCACAAGAGCCAGCCCCAGCAACAGGGCAAGAAGGCGCCGTCGGACCTGGCAACCTGGACATCCTCGTTTGACTATAATGGGACAACTTACCCCTACACGATGGTTGGCACCGATCCCAAGCTTGGCTCGGCCACAACCACTATCCCGGTCAAGATTGTTCCCCTGAAGGTAGTCATTGGCTCGAACGTGTTCGATGGATCGAACAATGTGCATGCGGTTATCAACTCGCCGCTGTTCAGCAATACCTCCTTTGCTACCGGCGATACCCAGTATACCGACGCGATCCAGCGCGGCTCGTTCTGGAATACCATCCAGCAGAGCAGCCCCGACTATCACGTTCTGCTGGGAAAGCCCAAGGTTGAGAAGGAGGTCACGATCAATGTTGATGCCAGTCATGGCGGGCTGCTGATCTTCAGCAATAGCTACTATGGCAACATCGGCGACATCAACTGGTGGGATGGGATGATGCAGCAACTGTTGCAGACCGAGCAGGCGAGCCCGAATGAGTTGACGATCTTTCTCAGCTATGATGTGCTCATCCAGGGCGGCGTTGGCGGATATCACAGCACGACCGGCCAGGGCGTCTCCGGCGATACCACCTACGCCTGGTCCTCGTACTTCGATCCTTATCTCTTCAGCGGGTTCTCGGACGTGGCAGCGCTGAGCCACGAGCTCTCTGAGTGGATGTCCGATCCCTACACCAACAATACCGTTCCGACCTGGAGTGTGCCGAACGAGCCGCAGTATGGCTGCTCTCCTGTCCTTGAGGACGGTGATCCGCTGGTCGGCACGATCTTCAAGGAAAATGGCTACACACTGCAGGATGAAGCCTTCTTCTCCTGGTTCGCGCGCCAGTCGCCTTCAATTGGCTATCAGGGCAACTACAGCTATCTAGACACGTTTAAGAGCTATTCGAGCTCGGATGGGTGCTAAGTAGGCTTTTTCAAAGAAATGGCTGTGATTGGCTGAGCGAAGCTCGACCAATCACAGCCATTTGAATTGAGAGAGATTATTTTGGAAGATTCAGGAAAAAGCGTGGAAACACTCGCGGATAATGTCGGCCAGCACTTTTACCTGCTTGGATTGGTACTGTTGCTGCGGATAGGCGCAGACGTGGTGAAACTGTTGGATGGGACGCGCGAGCTCCGGGGCAAGGTCGAGGATCCTCAGGTCACGCAGGTGCGCGGCCATTTGTTGCGCTTCTACCAGATATCTGGGCAAGAAAACGATACCCATTCCGGCCTGAACCAGCGAGATAGCTGATTGAGGGTGATTCGTGGAATAGACAATATTCCGCTCAAAGTGGGGGCCAAGCATCGCCTGGAGTGGCGTCTGGTGCACAATCTTCTCAGAATACATGACCATCTCCTCCTGGCAAAACTGTGCTTTGGAGATTCTCTCTTTATGCGCTAAATGATGATGCCGGGAGGTCAGAGCAACAAATTCTGCTGTCATCAGGGGCTGCAGAATCAGCTTTTTGAAATTGAACGGGACGAGATCAGAAATAGTTAAAATTGCGATGTCCAGGCGGTGGTTCTCCAGTTGTTCTGCGATCGCATAGGGTCCCCCTCATAAATATCGACCTGCACCTTTGGATAGCGTTTGCGAAATTCCTGGAGAATGGTGGGCAGAAACAGGGCCATGGGAATTGGCGTGATCCCCAGGCGAATCTGCCCAGCAGCAGGATTTTTGATCTCGGCAACGCGTTGTTCGAGCGCCTGTTTGGCCTGTAAAAGAGTGTACAGGCCTGGCAATAATTGCTCGGCTGCGGGCGTCAAACGCAGCGAGCGCTTCTCCCGTTCAAACAGAGGAAAGCCAAATTCCGCCTCCAATGCCCGAATCTGTTCGCTCATGGTCGCTTCGCTGATATACAGTTCCTGCGCGGCCCTGCGCATGGTTTTCCATTGCACGATGGCCGCGACATACTCCAGTTGACGTAGTTGCACCGATCCTCTGCCTTTCTTTTCTATCCTCAGAGCGTGTCTAATTCGCATGGTTTTCGTGCACTCGCTCCAGATGCTCGTGTGGCTTCGCCGCGCAAAGGGTTTAGAATGTTGTGTATTTGAGTGGTTGCCTCAGTTTACAAAGCAGGCTGGTAGATAAGGTAAGGCGCAGAACTATGATCCCCTCGTGTGGGAGCGGTACGCTGTAGTTGGCCAGCCAACTACAGCGTACCGCTCCCACACGAGGGGATGTGCTTGCAGAGCACTTCAGAGTGGTGCTCTGAAGTGCTCTGCAGCTATCTTTTTTCTTCGGTCTACAAGCTTTCTCACCCTTCTTTACAAAGGATTTCTATGGCTTCTTTCATGCATCTGGCCTACTCCTGGCTTAAAACTTCTACGGATTCTTCTAGAGGACCGTGCTCGTAGAAGATGGTGCTTTCGTGAGGGTGACGGCTTCTTTCAACTGGTGTCTCGTTAGCATAGCCAACGGGGAAAATGGAATAGCTTTTCCAGGTGGCAGGGACACCCAGGAATTCACGCAATTCGTCCTCTATTTGCAGATTTATATGCTGATTTGAGGCGGCTAATCCGGCGGCAGCGATAGCATTCCATACATTGGACTGCACGATCCCCATAGCTTGCGCAGCAAAATTCTTCCAGATTTCCGCTCCTCCAGGCAACGGTGGGTTGTTGGAAATGGTGGTATCTTCGTAAAAAAGGAGGGTGAAGATGCCTGAACGGTACCCAGGAATGCGATTGAGGGCGCGTTCCAACTGATCCCCCTGGAGTTTTTGCTGCAATGTGTTGGCAACAAAATCCCAGAACTCGTTCTGCCGCTCTTTGATGACAACGATGCGCGCCGGTTGTGTGTTGCCAGAAGAAGGCGACCAGCGGCCAGCCTCAAGGATATGACGGATCATCTCATCAGTGATGGGGCCTGATGTCAGTTTGCGGATAGAACGCCGCTTCAGGACAACGTTCAGGTAGGTCTGGAGTCCAGTGTTGTCCGATTGCCGTAGTTCTTCTGTTGTTGTCAATTCGATACTCATATTTCTCCTCGCAGAAATATTCTCGTTGGGCCTAAAAGAAAGAAGGGGAGAGAGAGCATGATGCCAATTCCCTCCCCATTGTTTATGGGATATTAATCGATAGCGAACGTCGACGCACCTTCGGTGAACTCTCCCGCGTAGGAACGCTCGTGCATTTCCTCTAGGGAAGCACCTTCTTGCCAGGCAGCCATATAGCTTTCCGGATTGATGGGTACGCCAATGGGGTTGTCGAGAAAGGCGGGCGTGTGCATAAAGGTGGTACTCATTGCCGGGTCTAACCCAAAATTATCTACCTGCAACTCAATATAATTGCCATCAGGATCACGATAGTAGAAGGAGGTGGTCATTCCATGATCCAACACCCCTGCCGGAAGAATGCCGATCTTCTTGAGCCGGAGGTATGTACGCATCAGGTCATCGAGTGAGTCATACTCAAAGGCCATGTGATGCATACCCGCGCTTGCTGGTACGCGCTCGGTGATCGTGGGAACGTGCATGAGCGCCAGGCGGTGGTTGGCGGTATCGTAGGTATACCAGCCAAACGTGCCGACCTCGGCATTGGGGTGAATTCCGATAAGCGCCGTATAGAACTCGCGCATCTCCTCAAACCTGTACGCTTTCAGGTTGACATGATGCAAGCGCGCGGGAACAATAACTTCATTAAGAGACCCCTCTTGCTCCGGACTCGTTTGACGCTGTTCTGCCATAGTGTGGCTCCTTTCATCTGTCGATGCTGATGGGTGCAACTGCTCGCGCAGGCTCCTGACTAGCTGGACCGCGCCAGCCAGATCAGGCGCAGTCCCATAAATCGCAAAATCCGGTCGTGTCAGAACGACCGCACAGTTATTGGCCGCGAACCAATCGACGTACGCCCCAGAAATGTCGATGACATGGTCTGCGTGCTCGTCTGCGCTGCTCTTCATAGAAACCATGCGTCCGCCGATCGACGTGAAAAATGCCTCGTCAGCTGGAGAAAGGTGCGCGGCTGGATTGCCGACTATGCTGATAAGACAAAAGCCTCTGCCGATAATATCGTCGAACAATCCCTGTTTGCCGTTGTGCGCGACCTCTCGCTGCAAAAACATCTGACCTACCAGAGGATCGCTGTCAAGGAAGAGACCCGGGCCGGGGAGAAACGAAGGTAGGAGCGACCCTTCCTGGGCTGATTGCCGCCGCATGGCAAGCATGTGCTCGTCACGCTTGTTCGCCTCCTCAGGATCGCTGATGCAGATGATCTTCCCTAATTCGAGCGAGGTATGAATAGAGCCTTGCACATGGGGGAGCCGTTCACTCGTATAGGTATCGAGCAAGTTCTCCTCTGCTTGCCTTGAGAGCACCAGGTCGAGCTTCCAGGCGAGATTCACGGCATCTCTCATCCCTGCACACATCCCCTGACCGGCGAACGGAGGCATGAGATGAGCAGCGTCACCCGCGAGAAGAAAACGCCCATCACGCCAGCAGTCAGCCCAACGTGCCTTAAAGGTGTAGATAGCATAGCGTTCGAGCGTGGCATTTTCAGGAGTGATATCCCAGGGAGCTAGCAACCGCCAGACCGTCTCCGAGCAATTGAGGTCTTCCACGCGTTCTCCTGGCAGTCGCATAAACTCCCAGCGGCGACGCCCCTTCCCTCCCGAAACAACGGTCGTCGGACGCGCCGGGTCGCAGACCTGCATATTCAGTGGATTCCATTCACGCGTCTCATGAGGAATGATATCGACCACAAGCCAGTCAAACAGGAAGCCGAGATCAGTGAGCGAGGTACGCATGTGCTGACGCAGGAAGCTATTCGCGCCGTCGGCACCGATGACGTAGTGACCTCGAATGGTCAGGTACTCTTGACCAGGCACCAGTTCACCTGAAGAGCTGACAGTATGCTTCCTGACCTGCAAGTGAACGGCGTTCTGGGTTTGTTCAACCTGTTCGACCGCCCACCCCTGATAGACGGTCACGGTTGGAAGCGATTTCACCCTGGCATCAAGGATGGCTTCGAGTTGTGGCTGCGAAAACATCGTGCTCGGCGGCCAACCTGAGACGCTTTGCTCTGACAAATCAAAGCGCAGCAATGTCCCCCCTCTGGCGTTCCGCCATTCGTAGACTCCACCCGGTTCAACAATAGGCGTGAGATCCTGTGCAATTCCTACCATCTGGAAAATGCGGGCAATTTCATGGTCATAGACGATGGCACGCGGCAAGGGATAAAGATTTGGCCAGCGCTCAAAGACCGCGACGCGATATCCTTTCTCACCAAGGAGCAACGAAAGCATCTGGCCTATTGGCCCATACCCAATGATTGCCACATCGCAAATACTCTCACTCATGATTATACTCTCCTCCTTGAGGAAGTGCTGTTTTCATACAGCACGAAACATACAAGAGACAATCATCTTCTCAGGTCCATTTCGCCGCGTCTTCGTTCGCTGCCAAATATGCTGTCATGAAAGAGCTCCTTTTTCAGCCCAGCGCCATCCTCTGCTTTGAGAAGACACAGAGGCTTCTTTCACTCAATGTATACCACGAACGATAGGCACAGCTTTATTTGGTATACCAAAATATAGACTGATGAGGGTTATTTGTCAAGGGATGAGGAGTAATTTTCGGATTACCCGCCTCTTTTCTTGTGTCTGCTCCGGACTCCCTTGACAATCTCCGCAATAATGGTATACCATATGGGAGAAAAATGCCTCCTCTCGCCCTGAGCGAGAGGGAAGTGTTTCAGCGTCTTGTATGTTCCGCCTGATCGTTTCCGGCGGTAAGAAGGAGAGTTCCTATGCTCCGTCTTGTGAGCTATCGCACCGACCGTACTGCACCTACCTGGCGTGGGGGTGTTGCCTCTCATCATGCACTGATCGATCTCTCTGAGTACGCAGGCGTTCCTCCGCGCAGCCTGGCGGGCGAAACCTATTCGTCAGTGCGGTCCTTCCTCGCAGCAAGCCCGGATGAGCAAGAACAGATCCTGGCCTGGGCCACACATCAGCTCGATGCAGGAGAGCAGGTGCTCTCTCTGAATGAGGTAGAGCTTGGGCCACCGATCCCTGATCCGGAAAAGATTCTGTGCCTGGGTCTCAACTACCCGGAGCATGCCGCCGAAGCCCAGGCTGATATCCCGCCAGTCCCCACCTTTTTTGCCAAATTTCGCAACAGCCTGGTTGGCCCCACCAGCCCGGTCAGCTTGCCTGCTGTCAGTCCCTTCATTGACTACGAGGGCGAATTGGTCGCGGTAATCGGCAAACGCTGTAAACACGTGCCTGAGCAAGAGGCGCTGGCCTATGTGGCAGGCTACATGATTGGCAATGATGTGAGCGCGCGTGATCTCCAGATGCAGACCAGCCAGTGGACGGCAGGCAAAGCCATTGATACCTTTGCCCCGATGGGGCCAGGCATCGTGCTTGCCGCAGATATCCCCGATCCACAGGCATTAACCCTCACCACACTAGTGAATGGCGAGATCGTCCAGCGAGAAAGTACCTCACAGATGATTTTCTCTGTCGCCGCTGCCATTGCCTTTCTCAGTTCATTTATGACCCTAGAACCTGGCGATTTGATTATGACCGGGACGCCATCCGGGATTGGTGCCAGGCGCCAGCGCCCCCTGTTCTTGCGGGCAGGTGATATTGTAGAGGTTGAGATCGAGCCGATTGGGATGATCCGTAATCAAATGGTGGCTGAGACCCGTTCCCAACCGCTCTAAGGCTTGTGATGTGGAACAGGAACGTTTGAAAGGTTAGTCTATGACAGAGATCGAGACACCAGGAATGCCGGAGGAAGACGAGAAAACAGGCGGAATCACGATGCTCCATAACCGCCTGCGCAAGCTGATTCTGGATGGCGTCTATCCTCCGGGCGCGAGGCTTTCTGAACGGGAGCTTGCACATACCCTCGGCGTCAGCCGCACCCCCTTGCGCGAGGTTCTCCGTATGCTCCAGCGCGAGGGATTGGTGGAGACAGGCAGATATCAGCGCGCGCGGGTTGCGCCGTTGGACCCGATGGCCCTGGATAGGCTCTATGCCGGGCGAATCCAGTTGGAAACGCTGGGCCTTGCCCTGACGTTTCCCCATTTGCAAGAGGAGGATTTCGCTGAGCTCGATGCGGCTCTGGCAACAATGCGCTCCGCTACCACGATGGAGAGCTGGGAGGTGCCGCATCGTCTTTTTCATCAACTCCTGGTCGCGCAAGCAGGGGAACAGCTTTGTGCTACCATGAGCAATTATGCTGATCAGAGCCAGCGCTATCGCTTGATGTTGGCAGATCGGGAGATCCATGCCCAATCGGTGAGTATGGTGGAACACGGGCAGATTCTGCAAGCCTGCCGGGAGCGCAATCGAGCGGAAGCCATTCAGCAGTTAGCGCGTCACCTGGCGAGAACAGCCTTAACCGTCCTGGCTCATATGGCCCCCGAGTACGAACCAGTTGCCGTGCGCACCGCGCTGACGCTCGCCCAAACAGGCTCATCGCACCCAGCGGAAGCCCCCGGTCAAGAAGGCTTGCAGATGGTGAGAAAAAGAAGGATCTCACCCGAACATCTCTGGAATTATAAGAGCAGGTGCGCCCTTCTGGTGATGATGCCAGAGGCAGCTATGAAGGATCAGGATAAACTGCAATGACGCGGCTTCTCGCAAGACTCCACAGGATGGCTCCTGTGGTGGCGACAAAGCATTGGCAACAGAAAGGATGAGCAAGAGCAATGGGGCAAATCCGCATCCTCTCCGATATTGAAGAGATAGAACGTGTACCACTCGCGCAACGACAGCTCCCGAAGAGCACATATGCCATGATTCGGCGGAGCGCGCTGACCTTTCCAGACCATTCTGCCCTGGTCTTCTTTCCAGATGGAGAACACTATCAAGCATCTCTCCAAGTGACCTACCGCCAGCTTTTGGGGCGGATTCACCAGGTCGCGAACATGCTCGCTGACCTTGGGGTTGGACTAACCGATGTGGTCTCATTGCTCTTGCCCAATCTGCCGCAGACGCATTTCGCGTTGTGGGGAGCGGAAGCGGCTGGGATTGTGAATCCGGTCAATCCACTGCTGGAAGCCAGCCAGATCGCCACTATTCTGCGAGCGGCACGCACGAAAGTGTTGATTGCGTTAGGACCGCTGCCCAACTCCGATATCTGGGAAAAAGTGGTGACGATTCGCCCGCAGGTGCCTAGCCTCACCACCGTGATCCAGGTGCTCGGTGAACCGAGCCCAGAGAAGGAGTGGGTGCCTTTTGAGACGCAACTGGAGCAGTATCCTGCTGACCGACTCCTTTCAGGACGAATTATCGCTCCAGACGAACTGGCAGCCTATTTTCATACGGGTGGCACGACTGGATCGCCCAAATTGGCACGGCACACCCATGCCAACGAGGTCTTCGATGCCTGGGCCATAACACAGGTGGCGGATAGTCGTCCAGAGGATGTCATGCTCTGTGGGCTTCCGCTCTTTCATGTAAACGCTGTCCATGTCACAGGACTGGCGCCTCTGAGTATCGGTGCCTCGATTGTCTTGCTCGGTCCAGCGGGATATCGTGACCCTGGGGTGATCAAACACTTCTGGAAGATTGTCGAACAGTATCAAGCGACCTCGTTCAGCGGAGTCCCAACGCTTTATACCAACCTCTTGCGCGTGCCCATCGATGCCGATATTCATTCGCTCAAAACCGCGGTGTGTGGGGCCGCCCCCATGCCCATTGATGTGTACACCACCTTCGAACAGCATACTGGCGTGCGCATTCTGGAGGGATACGGTTTGACAGAAGCAACCTGTGCGAGCAGTACCAATCCGCGCTATGGAGAGCGGCGCGTGGGGTCCATTGGGTTGCGCTATCCGTATCAGGCCATGAAAACCGTGGTCCTCGACCAGCATGGTCGCTATCTGCGCGATTGCTTGCCCAATGAAACCGGCGCGCTCGTCGTGAAAGGTCCCAATGTCTTTGCTGGCTATGTCCAGGAAGAGCAGAACACTGGGCTGTGGGTTGCCGATGGCTGGTTGAATACCGGGGATCTGGGTCGGCAGGACGAGGATGGCTATTTCTGGCTCAGTGGGCGTGCCAAGGATCTGATTATTCGTGGTGGGCATAACCTTGACCCAGCCGTGATCGAGGAAGCCTTATATTCGCATCCCGCAGTCGCGCTGGCTGCCGCCGTTGGCAAGCCCGATGCCTACGCCGGCGAGCTACCCGTGGCCTATGTGGTACTCAAAGCAGGGGCGACCGCCACAGAACAGGCGTTGCTTGACCACGCGTACCAGACGGTGAAAGAACGAGCTGCGATCCCCAAAAGCATTGTGATCCTCGATCAGATGCCAGTGACCGCGGTCGGCAAAATCTTCAAGCCTCCGCTTCGTTGTGATGCCGTGCGCAGGGTCTATGCTGAAGACCTCTCCGCCGTTCTGCCTGCTCATCTTTCTCTAGAGATCCAGATTGAACCGAACCACCAGTATGGGATGCTTGCAACGCTGATCCTTTCGGGCGTCCCAGAGGAGCAGCGAGCGCATTTGCACGAACAGATTGCGCGAGCACTAGGTGCGTATGTCGTGAAGTACCAGATCCAATGGAGGTGAACTGAACTGTTGGGGCTACAATCTTAGTTCTGATGAAGAGAACCTAAATCGTGACAAGTAAGCTCTCACAACGGCTAAGGATACGTTGGAACACGAGGATAGCTCTATCAATATCGAGTGAAGAAGGAATTTTATAAGATGCTTCTTCTCCGCAACGCTCCAGGAACAACGCTCACCTGTTTTAGGAGGAAAGCGAGTGCGACGACACGGCCCCCAGCCTAAGTTGAGTAACAGTGACAAGAGTGTTTTTCTTTTATCCAAATTTGCTCATAAGTGCACGCAAAGCGAGAGCTCTCTCTCTCACCTCACGTATTGAGAGTGGTACACCAACTAGAGCTTGCGATATTGACGGAGAATATCAGCGCACCCCCAATGCCCTGGAAGAGTCGCGCAATAATCAGAAAGAGCAGCGAGGGCGCCAGTCCGCAGAGCGCTGATCCCAGGACAAAAATAGCCAATCCCGCCAGGAAAATAGGTTTGCGCCCAAGGATATCAGCCAGCCGGCCAAAGGTAAGCAGGGTCGCGGCAATGATGACGAGATAACCAATGATGATCCACTCAGTAGATCCACTGATGCCTGTATGAAAGGTACGTGCGATAGTAGGTAAACCAATATTGATAATAGAGCCATCAAGCGTCGTCATAAAGTTGGACGAGGCGGCCAGAGCCAGAATGATCCATTTATTGACTGCAGGGGATGATGTCTCAAGGCCTTTATAGGTCTCGACGGCTGTATAACGTGGTTCCTGGAATGGGGCCGCAGGTGAAGATGCTTTAACATGCATATGTGATCCAGTATCTTGTTCATAGCTAGAGGGCATAGAGATCTCCCATGTGTGTTTTAATAAGTGCTTTTGCATACGCTGTGGTTATTTAAGTATAAAATTCTCAACGTATATATGTCCAATAGATAATTCTGGTAAGATTCATAGGTAAAATCTATGAGAGGGGATTTACGAGAATGGAACTACGGCATTTACGCTATTTTGTGGCTGTTGCTGAGGAGCTGCACTTTGGGCGGGCCGCAACGCGCTTAGCAATTATGCAGCCATCATTGAGTCAGCAGATTCAGCAGTTGGAGGAGGAGCTGGGCTTCCCGCTTTTCCTGAGGACGAAGCGCTCTGTAGAATTAACGGATGCGGGTAGCGTCTTTCTTGATGCGGCCCGGCAGGTACTTATCCAGGTGCAGGAGGCAAAGCAGGCTGCCCAGAGGGCGCACCGAGGCGAGGCGGGGCGGCTTGTTATTGGCTATATTAGCTCTAGTACGTATGATGTCTTGCCCTTGATGTTGCATCTGTTTCGTGAGCGCTTCCCGCAGGTTGAGGTAGCCCTGCGTGAATTGACGACGCATGAGCAATTGCGTGCTTTAGAGGAGGGTGCTATCCAGATTGGACTTATCCGCCTGCCTATTAACGCACCATGGGTAAGCGTACAGGTTGTGCGACGCGAACCCATTGTATGTGTCTTGCCAGAGCAGCATCTATTGGCAGCCTATGAGCGAATTCCAGGAGCTTTGCTGGCACAGGAGCCCTTTGTCTTGCAATCGCGTCAACAGGGGTCGGGCTATCATGTGTATCTCATGAAGCTATGCCTGGGCTATGGTTTTACGCCCAATGTCGTTCAGGAGGTCACGCAGATGCATGCCATTGTGGGTATGGTTGCCGCTGGCATTGGCGTCTCCCTGGTGCCTCTCTCGACGCAAAATATTCGTAGCCAGGGCGTGGTCTATCGCGAACTGGAGGGTGATGCGCCTATAACGGAGGTGGCTGTGGCCTGGCGGAGTGACACCCATTCCAGGCTTATCCAAAATTTTCTCTCGGTGGCGCGTGAGGCGACACCAGATCTCCACTAGGTAGCGTGTGGGCTAGAAGTTTGTTTCGTGTCTCAGTCATTCGCAGGTTGTTGGCCAGCATACTCTTTGAGTGGGAGGGCGGCCAGAAGGGAGATGACTGCCATACACACTATATATAAGGCAATGAATATGTAAGGTGGAAGGCCAGCAGTAAGCGGGCTGTGGAGTGAGAGGAGGTAGGTGGCGATGATAGGCGCTGGTCCCCCTGCTGTGATAGAAGCCAGTTGATACCCCAATGAGGCGCCACTGTAGCGCAAACGGGGGCCAAAGTGCTCCGCGATCAAGCTCGCCTCTGGCCCATAGAGCCAGCTAATGCAGATGCCGATGGAGAAAACGATGGCGAAGACCACCAGGAGTGGATTTCTAGATTGAAGCAAGGCAAAATAAGGAACGGCGAAGAGTGCCATAAGAATTACGCCCAACATGAACCAGCGCTTGCGTCCAATGTGGTCAGAGATGAGGGCAAAAATAGGGATGGTGACGAAGGTGATGATTGCCGAAAAGAAGATCCCGGTATAGAGAAGGCTGGAATCTAGCTGGATGACTGTGGCCCCATAAGAGAGCACAAACACGGTAAAAAGGTAGAAGGGGGCATTCTCGGCTGAACGAAGCAGGGCGCACAGGCAAACCTCGCGCCAGTGAGAATAAAGAACCTCAAGCGGGGGCGCTTTAGCGATCTGCTGCGCCTCTTTAATACGCTGAAAGGCCGGAGTCTCTGGGATATGCAAGCGGATGTATAGACCAATGATTATCAGCGCAGAACTCATGAGGCAGGGGATGCGCCAGCCAATGCTGGTGAAGGCCTCACCTGGATAGAGCTGCTGAAAGAGCAGCACAGCCAGCGCGGAGAGGGCCAGGCCAATAGGCACGCTTGTCTGTGGCCAGCTTGTCCAGAAGCCGCGCCGCTGATCATCACCATGTTCCATACACAGGAGGATTGAGCCGCTCCATTCTCCACCAAGGGCCATACCTTGAAGGAAGCGGAGCAGCGAGAGCAGGATGGGGGCCGCGATCCCGATTTCCGCGTAACCTGGCAAAATGCCCATCAAGATCGTAGCTGTGCCCATGAGCAAGAGGGTCGCGACCAGGGTAGACTTGCGACCAATGCGGTCGCCAAACCAGCCGAAGAAGGCTCCGCCAATGGGGCGGGCGGCAAAGCCCACAAAGTTGGTCGTGAAGGCCGCGATGGCGCCGGCAGAGGGATCGAGTGTGGGAAAGAAAAGCTGGGGAAAGACCGTCACCGCCAGGAAGCCATACAGAAAGAAATTAAACCACTCGATAGAAGCGCCAATAGTGCTGGCGCTGATCAGGGGCAGCATCTCACGAAAGGTGATAGGCGTCGCGTTTTTCGCAGGTAATGCCACTGTGCTGCACCTCCCTCCGGCTAGAAATAGCTCGTATACGTTTTCTTGCTGACATTCATACCAGAGGTATGTGCATTTCGTCAATACTTGTGTCTGCGGCAACTGGACTTCTCGGCTCGTGAGCTCGCCTCCAGGTAAGAGATGGTGGTGTGATGGATAGGCATTTGCCCATCCATCACACCACCATCTCTTACCTATGAGCGCCGCAGGCGCGAAAACTTACGCCGGGCGTGGTAATGTTAATCGGCGGGAGTCAGGCTTATCTCCGGCTCATTGGCTATAGGTGCCTCGGCACCTGAGATATCTGATTTTGTCAATTCCTTAAGGCCCAGAACCGAGGCAAAGGAGATGACTGCAAGTACGACCATGTAGATTGCGACCGCCTGCCAGGAACCCGCTCCGATGTTAACTACGACTGTGCTCAGACCAAGGGCAGAGAGGCTGCTTTTTCCGGTCAGGAGCAAGAGGGCGATGATCGGAGCCAGGCCACCAGCGAAGGGCGCGGCTAGCTGGTAGCCAAGCGAGGCGCCGCTATAGCGAGAGCGGGTGCCAAAGCGTTCGGCGATGAGCGCCGCCTGTGGACCATAGACCCAGGAGTGGAAGATAGCAAGAGAGAGAACGACCGCGATGAAGAAGGTAACTGTTCCCGCGTTCATCAACAGGAAGTACGGGAAGGCGAAAATTGCCATAAGCACGCAGCCGATCAGGTACCATTTGCGCCGCCCGAAGCGGTCGGAGAGATGCCCAAAGAGTGGGATAGTGATCATCTCCAGAATGGAGCCGACTGTGATGGCGTTGAGGATAAACGTCTTATCCAAGGCCAGTTTATCCAGGCCATAGGTGATGACAAAGGTCACGAACAGGTAGAAAGGTGCCTGCTCAATGAAGCGGGAGCCGGCGCTGAGTAGGATCTCCGGTGTGCTGTGGCGGAAAGCCTCGACGAGCGGAGCCTTGGCTTCACGCTTCTGCTCTTTGAGCTGCGCGAAAAGTGGAGTCTCCAGCACGCTTAAGCGGATGTAGAGGCCAACAATGATCAGGAGTGCGCTGACAAAGAAGGGGATGCGCCAACCCCAGTCGAGGAAACTGGCTCCGGTATAGGACTGCACAACGTTGGCCACGATAGTGGAGAGCACCAGGCCGAGGGGCGCGCCCATCTGTGGCCAGCTAGCCCAGAAGCCTCTGCGTTCTTTATGACCGTATTCAAGTGCCAGCAGGACTGAGCCACCCCACTCGCCGCCCACACCCAGCCCCTGGCCGAGGCGTAGTAGTACAAGAATCACGGGTGCGGCAATACCTATCGCCGTATAGCCAGGCAAGAAACCGATGAGCAGCGTCGAGATACCCATCAACAAGAGCGTTGCGATAAGTGTAGATTTGCGACCGATGCGGTCGCCCAGGTGGCCAAAGAGCGCTCCACCGAAGGGGCGCGCGATAAAGCCAACCAGGAAGGTGAATAGTGCTAGGAGGGTACCAACTACCTGGTCCGAGCCAGGAAAGAAAAGCTTGGGGAAGACGAGGGTTGCCATCGTTCCATATAGGAAGAAATCATACCATTCAATAGCCGTGCCCAGAGTGCTTGAAAAGATAACAGGTCCCATGCGTGAGCGTGTGATGTTGTCATTGGCCGTCGCCATATTTCCCTCCAGTGCGAATAAATAAGATCTGCTGTACTACGCTGTACTTGATTACAGCTAAGTGTAGAGGCTGGAGAGTAAATATCACGTAAACAAAGGCGAGAGAGTGTAAACAAAAATATAAATATTGCAAGTAAAGTGCGTGAGGTGACGGGCGCAGCCCGCTCGCTATCTCATGCACTTTACTTGCAATAAGAAGATCTTTCCGGCATACTTAAATATACCGAGGCACGATGTTTAGGGCCTGACCCTGGCGAGGATGATTATGCTGCGATTACTTGAGCGAAGTATTACATTGCAACTGCTTGTCTTCTACTGCTTATTTCTGCTGCCCTTGCTGTTGGGCGGTGTTGAGTTGTATCTCTTTCAGCGCAACGCGCTCCAGCAGAATGCCACGCGCGCGGATTTGAGTCTCGCCCAGGCAGTTGCCCTTGATGTCGAAGCGATTATTGGCCCCGCGATAAATATTGACACCACTCTATCTTATAGCCAGGAAGCTAAGCAGCTTGATCGACAGCAACTCACTACTGCCTTCTCCCTGGCAGCACTCGCCCAGCCCTCCAGCAACCTCTATGCGGTCTGCGATGTATCTGGAAACCTGCTGCTTGCCTCGCCAGAGAGCCAGGCCCACAACTTGAGTGAACGTCAGTTGTGCCGCCACTTTCTGCCTTCGATGCAGACAAATGGATCACTAATCTCTATCAGTCGTATTAGTCTCAATTCAGGTGGGTCTTTGGTCGTGCTTGCGCGGCGCATTAGCGATGATCGAGGAAAGGTAGTCGGGACCATGTTGGTAACTCTCCAGCTTGAGCGACTGGCAGCGCGCCTGCTCTCGATGGAGAAGCAATGGAATACGAATGGTGAACTGCGTACCTGGGTGGTTGACCACGAAGGCCATCCCATAATACAGCCTGGACAGGGGCCTTTCGCGGCCGATTCGCGCGTGTCATTGCCTGGAGTGAAGGAGGCTTTACAGGGGAGGCAGGGGAGCCTGATCGCGCAGGAGTCTAACCGTGATTGGCTCTATAGCTATATGCCTGTCAGCCTGGACGGTGGCTACTGGGGCGTGGTGATCCAGAGGCCAACTGACAGCACATTTGCCACAGTCGTGAGTTTTCGTAATAGCCTGGGCATCGCGCTCTTTATGGTGCTTATCGGGGCCAGCTTTTTCTGGTTCGCGATGCATGGGGGAGTGGTCGCGCCGCTGAAGAAGCTGGCGCAGGCGGTCATCATGATCAAGCCAGATCAGGAGACGAAGGTCATGGATGGCAGGCTTCTTGCCAGGGAGCGGGAGCGTATCGACGAGATTGGGCAGGTCATCGCGGCCTTCTCCGCTATGGAGGACGAGGTGCATGACCTCTTTCGCAAAAGCGATGCGACAAGCCAGGCGCGCCTGTACACCCTGGATGCCATTATGCATAGCATGAATGAAGGCCTGCTCCTCGAAGCTCCCAACGGGCATATCATCTATGCCAATCAGCGCTTTACCCAGTTTGTGGGCCTCTCGCCCAATGATCTCCTACCCCCTATTTTCGATGAGCATAAGGCGCAGGATGCGCTACTCTCGCTCATTGAAGATCCTGATGTGTACCAACAAGCTGTACACGCAGCCGAGACCGGTAGCGGACCCGATGTGATTGAATTTTATGTACGTGGCTACCATAATCCGGTTGGACAACATATACCTGTGCGCAGGGTTGTTCGCCTGCGCGTGTTCCAGGTGCGCGACCAGACAGGCGAGCTTATTGGACGCGGAAAGGTCTTTCAAGATGTGACGCGTACCAACGAGGCGGAGCTTATCAAGAAGAACCTGCTTGCCATCGTTTCGCACGAGTTGCGAACGCCATTAACATCTATCAAAGGCTATGCTACGAGCTTGCTTGAAACCGATGTTGAGATGGAGAGCGCTATACAGGAGGATTTTCTGCGCGGGATTGTGATTGAGACTGATCGCATGGCGGAGCTGGTAACGAGCCTGTTGGATATGTCGCAAATCGAGGCTGGGACGCTCAAGCTCTCACCCGGTCTCTATCCTCTCGATGTATTAATCAAGCAAGCTCTGCCAGAACAGGAAAGCGAAAAGGTACGGATCAGTCTGCCAATGAAACCTTCGCTGATTAACGTAGATGGGAGGAGGATTGAGATGGTTTTGCGCAACCTGCTCCAGAATGCCCGGCGTTATGCTGGCGCCGATGCGCTCATCGAGATCGTGGTCAGGTATGAACAGGAAGATGGCGAGGTAAAGGGAGGACTCTATCTGAGTGTGATCGATAATGGCGCCGGTATTCCAGCGGATCTGACCGAGCGTATTTTTGAGCGTTTCTACCAGGTTGATAGTGGACGTAGACGTAGCAGCAGTGGTGTGGGGCTGGGGTTGGCCATTTGTCGTGGCTTTATCGAGGCACATGGAGGGCGAATCTGGGCCGAGAACCGGGCCGATGGAGCAACAGGCGCTGCCTTTCATATCTGGTTGCCGCCTCGTGTGCTTTACCCACCTGACGCGCAGCCAGACATGTTTGCCTTGCTCAATATTTTGTAACCCAGAGAGGTGTTACTATATGCCACAGGAGAAATATATTCTCGTCGTTGATGACGAGCCGGGTATTCGCAATTTTATCCGGCGTAACCTGGAATTGCGCGCCTTCAAAGTCTTGCTTGCCAGCGATGGATTGGAGGCCCTGGCGCACTTTGACCAGGCTAACGTGGTCCTGGTGATCCTGGATATCATGCTACCCAATATGGATGGCTTAGAGGTATGCCGCCGTATCAGGCAGAAGAGCACTGTTCCCATTATTATGCTGACCGCGTTGGGAGAGGACGCCGATAAAATCGTGGCCCTGGACCAGGGCGCCGATGATTATTTGACGAAGCCCTTTAGCGTGGGCGAATTGATGGCGCGGGTGAAGGCTGTGCTCAGACGAAGTCACTGGGCATTTGATGAAGTGCCTCTCTCGGCTGGCGTGAAGCGCTTTGGCAGCCTGGAGATCGACTTTGAGCAGAAGCAAGTCTGGCGCGATGGCGATCCTGTTAAGCTCTCGCCAACCGAGTTTCACTTGCTTCAGGAACTGGCCCTGCATCCAGGAAAAATCTTTACTCATGAAGCGCTATTACGCCGGGTGTGGGGAGTAGAGTATCGCAGCGAGTCCGAGTATTTGCGCGTTTATATTGGACGCCTGCGGCGCAAACTGGAGGCTAACCCCTCTCGCCCAACGCATATCATGACCGAGCCAGGCATCGGATACTATATGACCAACTAATATGGGATATGATACGTGCCGGTAGCCTGTGGCTACCGGCACGTATCATATCCCAACCAGGCGAGCGCCGCAGGCGTGAGAAGTACTACCCGCTTCAAGCTAAGTTCTGTCTACGTCGATAACACATGGAAATAGAGAGAAAGATACTCCTCATCTGGTAGTGATGGACCGTTCGCTAGTACTGCTAGAAGACAAAGTACCACTCTGAAACAAACTCCACCTGACTTCACTCTTATATTCCATGTGCCACTGAGGCGCAGGTAAAAAGAAATAAGGAGAAGGTATTACTTCTCCGTAAGGAAACGCATTTTATGACAGCGAACCGATTCACCACGATGGTGTTATCACGCGATGACTTCAAGCCGTCCCCTGTCAAGCGCCCTACTACGCCAAAGGAAGCCGGCAATGAATATGCCGAGCTTAAAAATCTGATGAAGCAGAGAGGGCTTCTAGAAAAGCAGCCTGCTTACTATACATATAGAGTTGCCCTGCTTCTGGGGCTCCTTCTCATTGGCATTGTGTTTTTCTTGCTCGTTAATGTGCTCTGGTTACAACTTCTTGACGCGGTCTACATGGCCTTTGTTTTTGCTCAGGTTGGCTTAGTAAGCCATGAAGCAGGCCATCGCCAGATGTTTGCTCGTTCATGGAAACATGATCTTCTGGGCCTGGTGGGAGGAAACCTCTTGATCGGCATGAGTTATGGCTGGTGGCTTGATAAGCATAATAAGCACCATAGCCATCCCAATCAAGTGGATATGGATCCGGATATTGAAATCCCTTTTCTTGAATTTACAGGCATGGAAGATGTGCAGCAGATGGGCATGTTTAGACAATTTCTGGTCAAACACCAGGCCTTGCTCTTCTTTCCAGCCTTGATGACGGTCGCGGGGGGCCTGCAATATAATAGCATTGAGTTTCTGCTGCACCAGAAGGCCAGGTACAAAGGCCTCGAGTGGCTTCTTCTGGCTGCCCACTACGTTCTCTACTTCGCATTTGTTTTCTCGCATGTACCATTCTGGGCGGGTATCCTCTTCATCGTTATCCACCAGGCTGCCACCGGATTTTACCTGGGATCGATTTTCGCTCCCAACCATAAAGGCATGCCTGTGCTTGAGAAAGAGAGTAAAGTCAGCTTCTTGCAGCGCCAGATAATGACCTCGCGTAACATCCATGCGCATCCACTTACCGATTTTGTGTATGGTGGCTTAAATTATCAGATTGAGCATCACCTGTTCCCTGCCATGCCGCGCAATAAGTTGAAGGAAGCACAGGGGATCGTGAAAGCCTTCTGCCAGGAGCGCTCTATCCCCTATCATGAAACCAATGTGACTCAGTCCTTCAAAGAGATTCTCCAACACTTACACCTGATTGGTGCGCCATTGCGACGAGCCTGAGTTAAAGAAGATAGCAGCATAAGAGAGAGGATACTCACCGTGAGTATCCTCTCTCTTATGCTGGCGTGCTCACTCAAGAGGCACTTTTGGCCTCTTCGATGTGATTGGCTTTGAGCGTTACTTCGCAGCCTGGAGTAATTGCCAGGGCCTTCTCGGCGTTCTCGCGAAAGGTACATTGTTCGATGTGGCCCTGACCACTGGCAGAGATAGCGATACCGCTGCGTTTACCCTCGTGGATTGTGCAATGTGTGATACGCGGATTCCCGCCGGTCGTGATGCTGATATTGGCGAGCTGATTGCGGTAGATGTCACAATATTCGAGTGTTCCCAGGCCTTGATCCTTGATGAGGACGCCGCTCTGGCTGCTTTCGAATATGGTGCAGTGATAGAAGTAGGGGGTGCTGCCAGAGGCTATCAGGACGTTGTCGGTTCCGTTGGCATGGATGGCGCATTCCTGGAAAGATCCCTGTCCTCTGTCCTGGATAGTGATGCCATGGCGCTGATTATGGTGTATCTGGCAGCGGAGCAGGAGGGGATTGCTCTGTGCGCTAACTATCGCTCCCGAGGCACCATTATTATAGATCGTGCAGTCCTCAAAGGTCCCCTGCCCACCCTCCTCAACGATGATACCCTCTTGCTGGTTATCATGCAGGGTACAGTGGCGGAACATGGGATTGCCGCCTCTGGCGATACACACGGCCGCTTGGCTACTGGCGAAGATATCACAACGCTCGAATGTTCCCCAAGCATCTTTTGAGACGAGTATGCCATGTCCAAAGCTGTCATGCAGAGTGCAGTAGCGCAGCGTAGGATTGGTATTCTCTCCCTGGATCGTGACACAGGTGCCCGCATGAGAGGTAAAATCGCAGTCTTCAATCAGAAGTTGCCCTTGCACAATGGCCAGCGCGTGATAGATTTGATTCGATGCATTGGCCAGGCAACGGATGGTCAGGCCACGTATGGTGGCCTGGCTGGTTTGCATCTCAATTGTATGACTCTCACAGTTTTCAAGGATGATGTCCTCCTTTGCCCCATTGCCAATGATAGTAACCTCTTTATCGAGCTGCAAACTTTCCTGATACATACCTGGGCGCACGAGAATAAAGGCATTGGATTGCGCATGTTGTAGGGCCTCGCCAATGGTTGTATATTGTCCGTCACCTTCCTGCGCGACAACGAGAATCTGTTGTGGCTCCAGGGGGATGGTGGGCTCTATGCTGGCTGGTGGAGGAGGTGGTATGCGTCTTGCAAGCCTCTTGTAGGAAGCTTGTTGATTCTGGCGCATCTGCTGAATGTGTTGTAATTCCTCTCTAATGCTCTCCGTGCTGGTTGGCCTTTTCTCGACTTTTAATTCGACCATGGACATGATAAGCGTATCAAGTGCGGCATTGCCGGAGGTGGCCTGGTCAAGTTCAAGTGGCTGGAAGAGGAAGGGCGTCAACCCTGGATTGATGCCTGAGATGAGGTGGTGGAGCGTCGCGCCCAGGCTATAGATATCGGAGGCGGCGGAGGTCTGCATGCGCCCATACTGTTCGGGCGAGGCATAGCCTGGTGTCCCCAGGCTTACCGTGTCTTTGGCCTGTCCAGGTTTAAAGAAGCGTGCGATGCCAAAGTCGATCAAGCAGAGGTGATTATCGTCGCCAAGCATAACATTGTCGGGCTTTAAGTCACGAAAGATAATGGGAGGCTGGTGATTGTGTAAATAGTTCAAGACGCTACAGAGCTGAAGACCAATCTCCAGAACTTGTTCTATGGAGAGCTTGCCACCGGGTGCCTGCTCCAGGCGTTTCTCAAGCGTCTCGCCCTCGACGTAGTCCATGACGAGGTACCAACGCCCATGCCCCTCAAAGTGGTCATAGATGTGAGGCAAGTTAGGATGGGACAGGTTAGCGAGGAGCACGGCCTCGTTTTTGAAGGCGGCAATGGCTTCCTGCGTCTCCTGGGGACTTAGCCCGCGCATGCCCATTTCCTTGACCGCCCTCAACGCGTTTTGAAAGAGCATATCCTCAACCTTGTAGACCGCGCCGAAGCCTCCCTGGCCTATTTTGTCCAGAATACTATAGCGTTGTTTCAGTGTGTGTGAAGTGGTGAGCAGGCCAGTAGCGGTGCTGGCATAGGTGAGTTGAGGTTGCCCGCAGGCGTAGCAGAAGCGCGCGTCGGCGCGATTGATCGCGCCACAGCTATCACAGAACCGGGTTGAGGATTGCATGACAAACGTTCTCGTCTCTTTCTAAGATGCGTTCTTCTGTAAGGTATAACGAAGAAATGGGTGCCACCTCAAATATGCAACATGACAAACAGAAAAGAGGGAGAGGAGGGCAAGCCTGCCCTCCTCTCCCTCTTTTCTGTTTCAAACTACACTGCTTCGCTGATAGGTGCCTGGCTGAACTGGCTGTTGTGGAGATCGGCGTAGAAGCCTTTCTTCGCTAGCAGTTCCTCGTGGGTGCCCTGCTCAATGATCGTGCCGTGATTCATGACCAGGATCAGGTCGGCATCGCGAATCGTAGAGAGACGGTGCGCAATGACGAAGCTGGTGCGGCCCTTCATTAGCTCGCCCATGGCTCGCTGAATCTGGATCTCGGTACGAGTATCGACGCTACTGGTGGCCTCGTCCAGGATCAGGATCTCAGGATCGGCCAGGAAGGCGCGTGCGATGGTAAGCAACTGCTTCTGACCCTGCGAGATGTTGCTAGCCTCTTCATTAAGGATCGTGCTATAGCCCTCGGGCAGGGTGCGGATAAAGTGGTCGGCGTAGGCCGCTTTGGCCGAGCGCACGATCTCTTCCTCCGTGGCTCCCTCGTGTCCATAGGCGATATTGTCGCGAATGGTACCGTTGAAGAGCCAGGTATCCTGGAGCACCATCCCGAAGGTACGGCGCAGGTCGCCGCGCTTCAGCTGCGTGATATCCACGCCATCGACCAGGATGCTACCGCCGTTGACTTCGTAGAAGCGCATCAGCAGGTTGACGAGAGTTGTCTTGCCCGCGCCCGTAGGACCAACAATGGCGATCATCTGTCCGGGTTCGACATGGATATTCATGTCCTCCATCAGGATCGCGTCCTCTTTGTAGCCGAAGCGTACATGCTGGAACTCGACCGCGCCCTGGCGCTCTTCGATAGTCGCGGCAGGCACGGCTTCAGGAATTTCCTCTGGCTCATCCAGAAGCTCAAAGATGCGTTCGGCTGAGGCCATAGTGGACTGAATCACGTTGGCGAAGTTCGCCAGCTGGGTGATAGGCATGGTAAACTGCTGGGCATACTGGATAAAGGCCTGGACGTCACCGATGGTGATACCCTTCTGTGTGACCATAATGCCGCCAATCACGGCTACAAAGGCGTAACCGAGGTTGCCAATCGAGCGCATGAGGGGCATGATCATGCCTGACATAAACTGCGCCTTCCAGCCAGCCTCGTAGAGCTCTTCGTTCAGCTTGGTGAACTGGTTCAGAGACTCGTTCTCGTAACCAAAGGCCTTGACGATTTTATGGCCTGAATACATCTCCTCGACGTGACCGTTGAGGTGCCCCAGCGAGCGCTGTTGATTGCGGAAGTATGTTTGCGAGCGCTTGGCGATACCCACTGTCACGAGCAGGCTCAAGGGAAGCGTGACCAGGACAATCAGGCTCAGCAGCCAGCTAATGGAGAACATCAGAATGATGACGCCTACCAGGGTAACTGAGGAGGTGATGACCTGCGTCACACTCTGCTGGAGCGTTGTGCTGATATTATCCATGTCGTTGACGGCGCGGCTGAGAATCTCGCCATGCGTACGACCATCAAAGAATTTCAAGGGCAGGCGTGAGAGTTTCTCTTCCACATCGCGGCGCAGGTTATAGACGGTCTTCTGCGCGACCGTGGCCATGATGTACTGCTGAATATAGGTAAAGATGGCGCTGATCACATAGAGACCGAGCAGCAGCAAGAGCACCTGCGCGATATACGTAAAGTCGATGCTGGGCGCGGGCTGGTGCCGCATAAAGGCCTGGTATTTGGCGATCAGGCCATCAAAGAGCTTGGTTGTGGCCAGACCCAGAATTTTTGGTCCGACAATATTGAAGACCGTACCGATGATGGCTGCGCCCAGGATCACCAGTAAGCGGATTTTATAGGGTGCGAAGTAACCGAGCAGGCGGTTAAATGTCTTTTTAAAGTCCTTAGGTTTCTCTACAGGACGGCCCATGGCCCCCATTGGGCCGCCACCCATGCCTCCACCGGGGCGCTGTCCGTTGCGTACCTGGCTCATGCTATTTCCTCCAGAGCGAGCTGGGAAGTGACGATTTCGCGATAGACCTCAGAGCTCTCCATCAGCTCTTTATGGGTTCCAATACCAACCATGTGACCCTCATCCAAGACGATGATCTGATCGGCGTCCATGACGGTGCTGACGCGCTGGGCCACGATGATGACCGTTGACTCCTGGGTCTCCTGCTTGAGCGCGGCGCGCAGCCGGGCATCGGTCTTGAAGTCCAGGGCTGAGAAGCTGTCATCAAAGATGTAGATCTCGGGTCGACGGACCAGGGCGCGGGCGATTGAGAGACGCTGCTTCTGGCCACCAGAGACGTTGGTACCACCCTGGGCGATGGCTGAATCAAAGCCGTCCTTCATCTCGCCAATAAAGTCGCTGGCCTGGGCGACCTGGGCGGCGTGACGAATCTCTTCATCCGTGGCGTCGCGCTTGCCAAAGCGAATATTCTCGTTAATGGTACCGGAGAAGAGGATGGCCTTCTGTGGCACAAAGCCGATCTTCTCGCGCAGGTGTTCCTGGGGCATCTCACGCACATCGACACCATCGACAAGCAGGTTACCGCTATCAATATCGTAGAAGCGCGGAACCAGGTTGACCAGGGTTGACTTACCAGAGCCGGTACCGCCAATAATCGCCGTGACCTGGCCGGGCTTTGCGCTAAAGGAGATGTGAGAGAGCGCAGGCTCTTCCGCGCCAGGATAGCTGAAGGTCACATCCTGGAACTCGACGTAGCCCTTCTGCTCGTTCGCCAGGCGCACCTGCTCGGCATCGTTGATCTCCGGCTCGATAGCCAGGACCTCATTGATGCGGTCAGCCGAGGCCGCGGCGCGTGGCACCATGACGAACATCATCGAGACCATCAGCATGGCGAAGAGAATCTGCATCGCATACTGCAAGAAGGCGATAAGCGCGCCGACCTGCATCTGACCATTATCGATACGAATGGCGCCGAACCAGAGAATAGCCACGCTGGAGACGTTTAGCACCAGCATCATGACAGGCATCAAGAAGGCCATGATCCGGTTGACCCTGATCGAGACGTCCATCAGGTCAAGGTTGGCATCATCGAAGCGCTTCTCCTCGTACTTCACACGGTCAAAGGCGCGAATGACGCGCACGCCGGTCAGCCCCTCATCAACGACCAGGTTGATTTTATCCAACTTCTTCTGCACCATCTGGAAGAGCGGAATGGCCCGCGTCATGATCAGGAGAATGGTTCCAACCAGAATCGGAATCACGACCAGGAGAATCCAGGAAAGGCCCGCGTCCTGTTGTAGGGCCAGGATAACGCCACCGATGGCCATCATCGGAGCCGTCACCATCATACCCAGGATCATGACATAAACCTGCTGCACCTGGGTTGTATCGTTGGTGGTGCGTGTAATCAGCGACGCCGTGCTGACGGTATCGAACTCATGTAGCGAGAACTTGGCCGCGCGCGTAAAAATGTTGCTGCGAACGATTTTTCCATAGCCGGTCGCGACCCTGGAGGAGAAGAAGCTGCCAATAATAGCACAGATTGTTCCGCCAAAGGTGATCAGTAGCATCAAGCCGCCGATGCGCCAGATGTAGTCTGTATCGCCTTTGGCGATACCATTGTCCACGATATCCGCCATAAGAGTTGGCAGATACAGGTTTGCCATAGATTGGGCAAAAGCAAGGATCAGGATGAGAACGATGGCTAATCTAAACGGTTTCATAAACCGTAGCAATTTAATCATGCCTCTTCTCCCTTCCATGGAAAGAAGTAACCATTAGTGTCCCTCTCATTAAAGTATTGGAATGCTTTTATCAATAAGTCCGCAAGTTGATTACTCTGTTGATCTCCCAGGTATTCGCTCAGGTTTTGAAACGTCTCGAACAAGACATTTTCGGCCTTCAGCGCAAGTTGTTCTCCATGTTCTGTTAACGCGATACCTACGGCACGCCTATCTGTCGGGTCAGTATGGCGTTCAACCAGGCCATTGGCTTCGAGGCTATTCAGCAATTGCGTGATCGTTGGAGAGGTCACATGCATATGCTTACTGATCTCTGAGACCTTAATTGGGCGACCATTGCCCTGTACTCCATGCCGGATCGCGAATAACACTCCCACCTCGCTGGGTTTGCACCCGGCAAAGTTTTGATGCAGTTCGCTACGATGGAATTGCATAAAGGTCTTATTGAACTGCATCAGTGACTGCGCAAGCTTCCTTGCTGTCGCATTGGTGTCTGAATCCATAAGAGGTTATCCGCCTTTGAAGGTACTGCTAAAAGATTGGAAACTAATTTATAGAGGCGTGGCGAGAAAACCACGAGGTCTTCAGCCTCGTGAATGAATCGCCGGACCGCCCCTTGTTCTTTTGCGCAGGAGACGATCCATTGACTCAAAAAATGCTGCCCGAAGGCAGGTGATGCGTATCCCTTCGCTGTGACCACCAAGGGAATTCGGCTTCATCTCGACGATGTTCAAAAGGCTTTTTGCACCTGGATCACCAGACCTTTCCTCAGTCCTACTTAAACCCAAGCGACAGAGCAGCGGTCTGATGCGTCAACCGCAGGTGTTATGACCTCTTCGAACGTAGCACCCATTTCTGGGGCTGAGTCTGGTGAACTCAGGCTTCTTGCGAAGCTGCTGAACTGAGTCTTTAGTGACTCCCGAAGAAGCCACTGCGTCTTCAGCTCAGTGGTAGTTCACTAGGAAACCTATCTATTAGTTTGGAAACCTATCTATTAGTTTAATAGAGATATATCGTATTGTCAATACGTAAACGATGGGAAATAAATCTTTCCCTAACTCTGTTATTCCTCGCTTACTCATAACAGGCCAAAATCTCGCGTTCCTGCTGCTTGATGGCTTCAATACGCTCTGGCGGAGAGGTAATGGTTGCATGCATCTCCACCAGAGCTTCTCACATTCCACTAAAACCGGGGCAATCCCGCTTCTGCCTATGGGATGAGTAGCAGGATAAGGATTACTTCTCTTGTTATAGCAAGACTGTGGCTGTGACAGAATAGATGGGGGCAGAAAATCAGCGATCAACTGCCAGTTATCTCCACGGTCATTGCTGGCAAATAACTGACCCGTTTTGGTGCCAGCGTAGACACCACACGGATTCAGGCTGTCAGTGCAAAGGGCATGCCGCAGGACACCCATTCGCACACCTTGTCCCTCAGGCAAACCATGGGTCTGAGGAGTCCACTGCTCTCCGGCATTCTCCGTGCGATACACCGTGAAATGTGTTCCACTGTTATGTCGACCTTCAGGGTCTTCCACAACGACGAAGAGGGTTTCGGGATGGTGTGGATCAAGGGCAATAGGGAAGCCAAACTCCGATGGCAAGTTGTGCTGGATATCGATCCAATCTTCCCCAGCATTAAGGCTTTTATAGATACCACAGTGATTCTGCTGATAGAGGACATCTGGTTGGGTAGGATGCTGGACCAGGCGGTGAATGCATTGCCCAAACTCAGGATAAGGGTCGGGAAGGAAACTGGCACGCGTATTTTTATTTGCGAAGACCCAGCTTCTTCCACCGTCATCTGTGCGCATGCAGCCAACAGCGGAGATACCTATCCACATGCGTGAGGGCAGTGTGGGGTCGGCAATAATGGTATGCAGGCAGAGCCCGCCAGCACCAGGCCCCCATTGTGAGCGGCTGGGATGAGACAAGAGAGCGGGATTGGGTTCCCAGGTTTCACCTCGATCAGTACTTATCCAAAGACTGGCTGGATCTACGCCAGCATAGACCACATCAGGCTCCGCTGCACGACCGGGTACAATAGTCCATATATTCTGCAGTTTCAAATCGCTCTGAGGTGGAAACTGGATACCTTGCCTGGGCTCTTGCCAGCTCTGGCCAAAATCATCACTGTAACGTATGAACGAGCCGAAAAAATCGCCATTCTCGGCGGCAAAGAGACGACAACCGTTACGTTGATCGAAGATAGCCGAAAAGATGCGCCCTTTGCTCAGGGAGGTTGCTTCAATATTCCACGTCACGCGATCCTGGGAGGTCAGCAGAAATAATCCGCACTTCGTGCCCAGTCCGACAATAACAGTCCCTGTGGGGTACTTATGATGATGCGTCATGAATAGCTCCTTTTTGAGAAAGGTTGTTTGAATGTTCGTATTAACCACCCGCTACCGATTGTAAAATGCGGATATGTGCTCCAGTGGGTACCGGTGTATCAAGGCCTTGTAAGAAGCGAATATTTTCTTTTTCCAGAAAGATGTTGACATAGGGGCGTAGCTCACCTGTTTCATAACAGAGGTTGAACTGCATCCCGGGAGCAAGCTGCTCCAGCGCTTCGATGACCTCGCGAATCGTGTGACCCATAACCGTTATGGAGGAATGGTTGTTGATTTTTGCACGAAGCACAGATGGGAAGATGACTGTGACGGAAGACATATCTGCTCACCTCTCTTTATCACTAAAGATGTCCATACTAAGTATCACCTCTTATCAACATAAAACTTCTCCTATCTTGCTCATTTTTTGAGGATGGCCTCACCAAGTTGGCAATGCTAAATGATAAGAGGCAAAAGCATACCTCTCACGTATCTCTTGAAATATACTCGCCATTGATGATAATTGTGTGATGATGTATGAGAGTATACCATTCACATCTTCTGCATATGTTTGTTTTATATAAATATGAAGTAAATCCTGGAAAAGTATAGCCACTAAATTCTGGCGTAGAAGGTCCAATACTGCTAGAATACATCAGAGGAAGAGGCGACCAGGCCTCGTAAGAGCGTATAGGCCTCTTCATTGTCTATCTCGTCCTCAAGGAAGAGCGAGAGGATGCCTGGAAGAAAAGATTCTACCCATCGCGCTCTCCACAAGTATAATCTCCATGGAGGAGTTATCAACGTCTATGTCTGCTACGGAAAACTCAACATCGAAAGATGTAAATGCTCTATCTCTCAATGCCCAAATAGCGCCAGTCTCTGAAAGAACGCGTGAAGCCTATCGGGTGCCTGTCGCCTTTGCCGATATCTGGCAGGCGAGCCAGTTTCTCTTCCCCCTTATCGAGCACACTCCCCTGGTCTATTCGCGGGACTTAAGCGCCCTGACTGGTGCGAAGGTACACCTGAAATTTGAACAGATGCAGCGTGGTGGATCATTTAAGGTTCGTGGCGCGACGTATAAGATGTCGCGACTCTCGGAGGAACAGCGCAAGGCGGGCGTGATCACTGCCTCGGCGGGAAACCACGCGCAGGGAGTGGCTATCGCCGCCGCCTCATACGGTATTCCTTGCACGATTGTCGTTCCCGAGAATGCCTCATTAACCAAGGTCACGGCGACCCAGAGTTATGGCGCGAAGGTTGTCCTGGCTGGAGCGACCTATGATGACGCCGTCCAGCACTGTGTGGAGATGCAGAAAGAGCTTGGCGCGACCTATATTCCTGCCTTTGACGACATCGACGTGGTTACGGGCCAGGGTACATTGGGTCTGGAGATGTTGAATGAGGTCCCAAGCGCGGATGCCATCGTCGTTCCCATTGGGGGTGGTGGCCTGATCGCTGGTATCGCCATCGCGGCGCGTGCTATGAAGCCCACAATCAAGATTATCGGCGTTGAAGCTGATGGCGCTGCCAGCATGCGTGCCTCAATTCGCGCGGGCAAGCTGACAACCCTGCCCGCCCTGGCGACCATTGCTGATGGTATCGCCATCAAGCAGCCTGGCAAAGTGACCTTCCCCATCATCCAGCACCTTGTGGATGATATTGTGCTGGTTACAGATGAGCAGATTATTCATGCTGCCCTGTTTCTGATGGAGAAGCACAAGATTCTAGTAGAGGGCGCGGGCGCCTCCGCCGTTGCGGCCCTTATGAGCGGTACGCTGCAACTGCCAGGCCAAGAAGTGCTCATTCCCTTGACGGGAGGAAATATCGACACTAATCTGCTGGGACGTTTCGCTGAACATGGACTCATCAATGCCAACCGCCATTTTGCCCTACGCGCCAGTTTCCCTGATCGGCCGGGAGAACTGGCACGCATGCTGAACATTATCGCGGCCATGCGCGTCAATATCATCGATGTCCATTACCAGCATGTCTCCGCCCAGTTGCCTTTTATGCAGCACGAGGCGATGATCACGCTGGAGACGAGGAACCGCGCCCAGTGCGAAGAGCTATTGCAGGTCTTGCGCGCCGCGGGCTTCGCCGTAGAAGAGGCCCAGGCTATTCAACCGGTAGCTCCGCTAAACAGCTAAAATAATCCTTCAATGTTGTGAGAAGCAGAGAACCCGTTCGCGTTATAGCGTGAACGGGTTCTCTGCTTCTTATAAAGGAACTATACGAGGCCGGGAAAGAAATCCTTTTTGATGTGACCGCTTTTAACCTGCATATTTTTCAGGATGCGCTCCTGCGCTCTCACCATATCCGGTGGCCCAGACAGGTAGAAGAGGCGCTCTTGAAAATCAGGGATCGCTCTCGCCAGGGTCTCTTCATTGATTCTGCCGACTAATCCCGGCCAGTTGGGTGGAACGGCGGTGATGTCGGTCAATGTATAGAAGATTTTGACACCCAGCTTTGCTGCCGCTGCGCTTAGGACATCCTTGTAGACAATTTCGTCTGTTCTCTTGTTGATATAGAATAGGATGATATCGCGCCTCTGTTGTGTATCGAGCAAGTACTTTAGCATACTTCGAAAAGGCGTGATGCCGATGCCACCTGCGATAAAAACAAGTTTCTGCTGGGGCTGTGGTGGCAGGGTAAAATCGCCAGCCACCTGGGCGCCAATCAGTTTCGCGCTTCCATCTATGCTCGCCATCGCCTGTTTGAAGCTGCTTCCCTGCTCATAAAAGCGCACGCCCAGGTGAACCTCACCCTCGGTGGGAGATGAGGCCAGGGTAAAGTAGCGGCGATTGCCTCGACTGTCGGAGTGAGAATGTGCGAGCGTGAACTCCATGTATTGTCCGGGGAGAAAGACAAGTCGTTGCGAAGGCTTGAAGACAAAATCAATTGTGTTCGGTGCGAGCTTAAGTTTCTTCTTTATGCGTAAAATGACTTTCTGTTTGGGGCTGACCAGGTAAGAGAAGACGTTGCCCAGGACGAGCGCCAGTTCGGGTGTTGAATAAATGGGGCCGATGTGAATCTGAGGGATAAAGAGGATGCCGGTAAGCACAGCATAGAGCCTTCGCAATTGCTTTGTTGGAGGCGCGGTCAGCGGTTCAGTGAGCATGATACAGGCGAAGAAAAAGAGGGGCGATTGCAGCAGCAAGTGGCTGAGTTCTACAAAGACCAACTGCCGCTGAACTAGAGTAATAGCCAGAGTACTTACGATTATAGTGGCACAAAAACTCACGACCATATCTACCTGGCGTATTTTCCTGGCTATCAGTAGCCCACCTATGAGCACCAATGGCGTCATACTGGCTGTGCCGACCCACCAGCTAGCGGATTGTCCGAGCACCAGCGATGTGATCACAACCGCGATGGCGGCGGGATTGAAGAGATGGTTTTTGCGTATAGCCAGGATATATTTTGAGCATACCGCTATAATCGCTGCCCAGCCAAGGAGTGCATAGGCAGTTGGTGACTGCGCGGGATCAATGATGATAGCCAGAATAAGCGCCGTGATCGCCGAGGATTCGATGTTTGCTGGAACATTAAAGACGCGCTCCATAATGACATTCATCGCCCAGCAGATGACGAGCAAGAACGCGGTTGAGGCAAGTAGCGCCAGGGGAGAGAATGGCAGAACCTTGATATAGGCCAGAATGGTTGCCAGGCCAATAAAGCTCAGTAGGGTATACAGCACCAGGCGATACATGGTTATGCGATCTAAGTAGTAATCTATTTTATTCATCATTGGTGGAGTACATACCTTTCAAGGCCGCTTGTAAGGGTTGCTCGCCTGTGTGCATCGATCATATAGCCTTCAAAACCTGCCAATTTCTCAATAAACTGGATGCCCTTCCTACCCATGGCAAATGCCGCGGTCGCGAAGCGATCAGCCTCATACACATCTGGGCCAATAACAGTCATACTTACGATATCTGACAGTGGCTCATCGGCATTGTGCGGATTATAAATGTGTTGGCCGCGAATGGCGGTTCCTGAGGTCGCGATTCCCTGGTTTGTGAGGACCAGTACTTTGACATGCTCATACCGATTGAAGGGATTGCGAATCCCGACGCGCCATGGTTGACCATTTTTCTTTCCAGCTACTTGAATATCGCCACCAGCATCGATATAGAAATTCTGAAAGCCCCAGGTTTTAAGCATGTCGACGGCATTACGAATTGTCCAGCCTTTGACAATGCCAGAGGGATCATACGCTCCGTTATGCTGAATATCAAAGTAGCCACTGGTCTCTTTTTTTGTCTGCGCGCTTAATGCGAAAATCTCGCGCATCTCCTCGCTAGCGTGTGTCAGAAGAAGCTCGCCCCGGTTAATCTTAGAGATCTCGCTCTCAGGCTTATAGGTGCTAAAGATGTTATCTACGGCCACAAAGTAGGTGAACACTGTATTCAGGTCAGCCTGTGTGGCACTTGCATCTAGTATGGCGATAGTAATGGGCATGCCCATAATCAGACGTGTTTCTTCCATCGTTATGCTTTCGCTTGAGAGAGGGCCGTTGTGAGCGATTGCATAAACGCCTCGCTGGAATCAGTTGCTCCGCTGACGATATCAACATTAGCGTTCTGGGCCTGGATGGCCTCGTTAGTAAGAATGGGATCGGCATAGTTATTGATGATTACAGAGCGATTCCGCTCATTGGGAAACTGGAGAAACTGCACATCCGTAATCTTGCCATTTTGAATGATGGCTTTGACCTGGATATTGCCCCAGTGTGCATCTTCAACATCGCCTGTATAAGAGCCATCTTTATACTGCGCACCATTTGTGTTTGTGTTTGTCGTGATAGATGCAGGTGTCGTCCCAGTAGAGGAAGGGCTATCATTTCCAGCCACACCTATCGAATATCTCGTCTGATCGGGTAACAGAGCTATGGCCTGATTATACGTGAAACTGTACAAAATAAAGATCCCGATAATAAAGACCGCAATCGTAAGCTTCTTCATTGTCTGTCGTTTCCTTCCAGCGAAATTGTAAATGCATATAGAGAAGCATGGATGTTATGAGGATGCTGATGATAATAGTAGTAGTATAGCTTCAAATCGCCGAGACTATAGTATCGTAAAAGTATGAAAAAAGCGGTAGAGATTTGTAAAAAATCCCTCAAGACTGGGGCTGGCGTTCTGGCGAGGCATAAATGCGAAGAGGTGTAGGTATAATAGGATGAGAGAGGTGTGCTTATCACTATTATACAAGCGAGCTTGCTCTCATCCTGGTTAGCATAGAGGTGATCAGGCAATAGATATTCCTATAGCCAGAAGATCATCAACTTGCTTGAGCAGGCGTGGTGTAGGCGTAAAACCATAATTAACGGCGTGAGCTTTTCCGTTTGCATCTAGAACGACGGTACTGGGGACGGTCAGTACATGATAGGTTTGGGTAAGCTCATGCTCGCTGGTGGCGTCTACTTCTACCACTGAGACCTGTTCTCCCCGTGCTGCCAGGAGACGCTGGAGCGCTGGAGCCTGGAGTTGATGGCACTGGTGGCAGTCAGGGCTACTAAAGGCCAGAATACGGACAGGGGTCATGTTCTTTTCATCAACCGGTGTTTGCGGAAGGAGAGGTGCAGCATGCAGTGCTCTCTCCCGCTGTGCCGCTACAAAGCGTTTACCTACCCAGATCAGGAGCCAGGCACCGATGCCTACAAGCAAGAGGATAACCAGACGTAGTGTAATGTCAGACATATTTCTCTATACCCCTCGCCAGTGGAAGCTACCTTCATAGCGCACGCGGGGGAAGATGCCCCAGCGGCCCAGGTGATAATAGACGAAGCATCCCATACAGAAGCCGACCGTTAGATTGATGCCAGCCAGGACCAGGACGATCAAATCGAAAATCCAGCCAAGCAGACTCAGGTGCGTTAAGAAGAGAAAGATACTTGAGAGCAAGAGGAACACCGCACCGATGCCCTGAGCAAAACGATGGGGGCAGGATCATCCTCGACGACGCGCGGCTTGAGCAGGCCCAGCGGTATAACTACTCCCTGGTAGAGCAGGCGATAAGGGCTGGTAGAGGGCGAGATCGCACTCCAGGCCATGATGATGGTTGCAATCAGCACCAGCACAGGAAGATTAAAGAGGAAGGCTAGAGCTGTAAGGAGCACTGTGCTGCCCTGAGAAAATTTGCCAAAATTGGTGTCAACACGTGGAGCGCTTGTGGATGTTGGCGCCGAAGGAAGAGTAGCCATGAACGCATCCTCCTGAAGGACAACGGCTTCGTTGAAGCCGTATGGACCTATATATGTGGGCTGTAAAAAATGTGTACTAAATAGATCAACAATATAAATTATTGTGCTGTATTATAGAGTTTTGTAAGGAAGAATGTCAAGCTTAAGGGCGCCTGCGTACTCTTGCATTTTCTCGCGACTATGGTATAATCGTAGCCGTAAGGCAGGCACTGCTTGAGACAATGTCATCGTCTTCCCGCGTTTCCAGAGAGGGACAATCCTGGCTGTAATTTGTCCTATGCGCACACGATGGATACCACTCAAGAAGCCATCTCTCCCTGTAAAGTGAAGAGCGGGAGGCCCCCGTTAGCGGGCTTTAAGGCTGGTTCCATTTGAAAGATTGTATAGCGAACCAGTGAACGTGGGTGGAACCACGGAAGAGTGACTCTTTCGTCCCTGTATTGAGGGAGAAAGAGTTTTTTTGTTGGAAGGAACGCGCCATGAGACAGGACTCTCAGCAGCAGGAGGATCGAAACTGCCGACTCACCGTCGGCAGTGGGACTTATCTATAGCCACACGTTTTTGATAGTCCTCTCGCGCTGGTATATAAAAGCAGAGAGTTGACGATTGCAATAAGTAACGCATTCATTGGCAGACAATAAACACAGCAAAGATAGAGGAATAGAGAATGAGCACGTCTCTTGCAGCAGAGAAAGAGCAGGCGCAGCAGGACCTGGATCGTATGCGCCACTCAACGGCGCACTTGATGGCCGCCGCCGTCCAGTTGCTCTGGCCCGAGGCCAAATTTGGCGTGGGTCCCGCAATTAAGAATGGTTTCTACTACGATATCGAGCTTCCCGAGGCTTTGACGCCCAAGGACCTGGGACGCATCGAGCAGAAGATGCGCGAGCTCAAGAATAAAAAGCTGGGCTATGACCGTATCGAGGTTGGCATCGATGAAGCCATCGAAGAGATGAGCAAACGCAATCAGCCCTACAAAGTAGAACTCTTGAATTTACTCAAAGAGCGCGGTAGCACGGCGGTTGTGCAGGAAACGGGCGATGCCGAGGCCATAGGCTTGAGCGAGGGCCAGGAGGGAAGCACGGTCGTCTCCTTCTATCAGACGGGCCACTTCCTGGATCTCTGCCGTGGACCACATGTCGAGGATACGACGCACATTGGCGTCTTTAAGCTCATGAGCATTGCGGGCGCATACTGGCGTGGCAATGAGAATAATCCGCAGCTCCAGCGCCTCTATGGCACGGCCTTCAATACGAAAGAGGAACTGGATCACTACCTCTGGCTGCTCGAAGAGTCGAAGAAGCGCGATCATCGCAGACTAGGTCAGGAGCTAGATCTGTTTACGTTCTCTGACCTGGTGGGTGGCGGCTTGCCCCTCTTTACGCCCAAAGGAACGCTGGTGCGCGACCTGCTGGAAGAGTTTGTGCAGTCCTTGCAGGAACCCCTGGGTTACCAGCGTGTGCATATCCCGCATATCACGAAGAACGACCTCTACAAGACGTCGGGGCACTGGGAGAAATTCCAGGAGGACATCTTCCATGTGAGCGGCAAGAGTGGCGAAGACTTCTGCATGAAGCCCATGAACTGCCCGCACCATACGCAGATCTATGCCAGCCGCATGCGCAGCTACCGCGAGCTGCCCATTCGCCTGAGCGAGGTCACGACGGTCTATCGCGACGAGTTGCCGGGAACGTTGCATGGTCTCTCGCGTGTACGCGCGATCACGCAGGACGACGCACATGTCTTCTGTACGCCTGACCAGGTGCAGGAAGAGGTGCTGCGCATCTACTCGATCATCGAGAACTTCTACAAACCTTTTGGTATGACGCTCGCGGTGCGCCTCTCGCTCTGGGACGAGGAGCATCCTGAGAAATACCTGGGCACGCCCGAACTCTGGAATAGCGCCCAGGAGCAGTTGCGCGCTGTCCTGCGCATGAAGGGCATCGAATGGGTAGAAGAGGTGGGCGAGGCTGCGTTCTATGGTCCTAAGATCGACTTCACGGCCCTGGACGCCCTTGAGCGCACGTGGCAGCTCGCGACGATTCAGCTCGACTTTAACCTGCCTGAGCGCTTCAACCTGGAGTACATGGGACCTGATGGTCATGCCGCGCGCCCGGTCATGTTGCACCGCGCCGTGCTGGGTTCCGTTGAGCGCTTTATGTCGGTCTTGATCGAGCATTACGCGGGTGCCTTCCCCACGTGGCTCTCACCAGTGCAGGCCATGATCATTCCCATCGCGGATCGCCATCTCGACTATGCCTACCAGGTGAAACAGTCCCTGCTGGATGTACGTCTCTCTTCAGCGCGCGAGTCGATTCGCGTAGAGGTTGACGAGGCGCGTGAATCCATGCAGAAGAAGATCCGCAACGCGCAGTTGCAGAAGGTCCCGTACATGCTCGTCCTCGGTGATAAAGAGGCCGAGAACGGCGAGGTAAACGTACGCCATCGTAGCGGCGTCAACCTGGGCACGCTCGCGGTAAGCACTCTCGCCGAGCGTATCAAGCAGGAAATTCTCACGCGCAACGATCTCCCACGCGAGTAGCTCATCCTTTATAGGAAGCCAAGCTGTACGGTGAGGGCAGGTGGATATCCACCTGCCCTCATCATTTTTGGAAGACTCTGAAAGGATATGATATTAGTTGGCTGCTAATTATTTTTTGTCTTCTTGAAACGGGAAGGCAAAAACACGTTCCGGTTCGACAACGACCGCGACCCGCTGCTCTCCTGGTAGCATATTAGGGGTTGCATCCTGACCGGTATATTTTTGTGATAGCACATTGGCGATGTGATAGTTGTGATCGTCATCGATGCTTACCACATTACCACGAATCTCAAGAGAGCGGTAGGGGTTGGCTGGGTCAGCGATTGCGATCGCCACTCGCGGTTCGCGTAGGAGATTACGGTGTTTCTGGCGAATTTTGTTCATGCTGAAAAAGAGATGTGTTCCATCCCAGCCGAACAAGACTGGGCTTGCCTGTGGTTCCCCCTTTGGCCCGATTGTCGCCATATATGCCACTGCTGTTGATTGTAGAATATCGAGATGGGATTCTGGAATATTTGTCATAGTAGAATAGATGCCTTTCTTCATTCACAATTTCTTTGCTTGTCAGGAGTATACTTAATCTACTACAATGAGTGCAAATCATATTTATCATGATTTTATGAAGGATACTCATATAAGGTTTTTGCAACTCCAAAGCTTTGTGGTATTTCGTCGCAGCAGAAAAATATTAACAGGCCAAATATTTTGTGAAAGGCAGGATTACTCATGGCAACAAAAGAAGGCTGGCGTGGTCGCTTTTTTGAGGACTTTGAGATAGGCGATATCTACCAGCATCCACTTGGAAGAACCGTGACCACGACAGACAACATGTGGTTCTCCCTGCTGACTCAGAACACGGCTCCCATTCACTTTGATCACCACTACGCGGCACAGACAACATTTGGCAAGCCGCTTGTGGATTCGACTTTTACCCTGGCACTTGTGACAGGCCAGAGCGTGACGGATATCTCACAGAACGTCTTTGCCAACCTGGGCTGGGATGAAGTTCGCCTGCCACGTCCTGTATTTGAGGGCGATACCATCTACTCACAATCAGAGGTGCTGGAGAAGCGTGAATCGCGCTCACGTCCGGATGTTGGGATTATCGCCGTAAAGACCACGGGCTATAACCAGGATGGTAAGCTTGTAATTACCTTTAAGCGCACCCTGATGGTCTACAAACGTGGGCGGGCGCCAGAGATACCGCGTCTGGCGCCCGAAAGTGGAGATGTTTAGCGCTCCTCTCTCCAATCGCTTGCTAGCATGCCATAAATAGCCATATCAACGAAGTGGTCACCTAGTCGCTGGGCCTGACGAATTGTGCCTTCGTGGAGAAATCCCAGGCGTTCCGCAACTGCGCGACTGCGCTTATTAGCAGTCGCGCAGTGAATCTCGACCTTGTTTAAGCCATACTCATGGAAGGCATAGGCGATAAGAGCACGGCTGGCCCTGGTCACAAGCCCCTTGCCCTGCATAGAGGTATCGATCCAGTACCCAATCTCGACCTTGCTATCCTCTCTATCAAGATCATTGAGTCCCAGCGCACCTACAAGCTGATCCTGATACCAGAGACCGAACTGAGCGCCTTTGCCATCAGCAAACTGGCGCAATTTGTATTGGAGAAAGCTCTGCGTCTGCTCAAGAGAATTTTCATATGCTGCCCAGGGCATCCAGACTGCCAGAGCCTCTCTGTTGCGGTTGGTCAGGTCATTATAGATCTGCGCATGATGAAGCTCAAGCAGGCGAAGTTGGATATCGTTATCTACAGCTATGTGTAGTGTGGGCTGAGAAGACATTAGACAGAATCCTTTCAATTAGCAAACTTGAACTTGATCATAGGAGGATAATTTTCTATAGTCAAAAGAACTTAGGGGTAGCTAGAAGTAAATCCATTTAGCAATTGACAAGGGTGAGATACTCATGAAAAACCCAGGAGCTTGCCATGAAACATCCCATCCCTGTCACGTTGACTGAGACAGATCGTGCCTCGCTGCAAACGTTCATCCATGCAGGCAAAGCCAATGCCAGAACGTTTACCCGAGCCCACGCCTTGCTCAAAGCGGCCGATGGCTGGACCGATCAGCAGATTTGCGAGACCTTCCAGATCAGCCGCAATACCTCCATTCGAGTTCGGCAATTGTATCTGCAAGGCGGACTCGAAGCGGTCTTGCAGGACAAGCGGCAGCAGCGCCGTCGTCAGGCTCTCACAGGAAGCCAAGCGGCTCATCTGATTGCCATTGCATGCAGTCCCACTCCTGATGGGCATGACCATTGGACGTTGCGATTGTTGGCTGGCAAGGTTGTCGAGCTGGGATTTGCCGAATCCATCTCGCCAGAAACCATTCGCCAGCTCCTGAAAAAAACGAACTTAAACCTTGGCAACACGAGCACTGGTGCATCCCAACAGTAGGAGCCGAGTTTGTCGCGACGATGGAAGATGTCCTCGACCTCTATGAGGAAGAGGACGATCCACACTCTCCCACTGTCTGCTTCGATGAGAAGTTGGTGGCTCCAGAGGCCGATGTGCGACCTTCTGTGCCAGCCAAACCAGGGCAAGTGGAACGCATCGATTATGAATACGAACGCTTGGGCACAGCCAACCTGTTTTTCTTTGTGGAGCCGCTTGCAGGCTGGCGTCACGTTGAGATGACCCAACAGAGGACCAAACGGGATTATGCTCATTGCATCCGCTGGCTCGTTGATGAGGCCTATCCGCACGCTGAGTACATTCGTCTGGTGCAGGATAATCTCAACACACATACCGCTGCGGCTCTCTATGAGACGTTTGAGCCCGCTGAGGCCAGACGCCTCTTGCAACGGATCGAATTCCATTACACGCCCAAACATGCTAGCTGGCTTAACATGGCTGAAATTGAGATTGGGATTTTTACCCGTGGCTGTCTTTCGCGTCGGGTGCAAAGTCTGTCTGAGCTACGTCAACGCATTGCGACTTTGGAGTCCGAGCGAAATGCTCAGCGTTGTACCATTTCCTGGCGCTTTACCTGCAACGATGCTCGTGACAAGCTTCATGATCTCTATCCTGTTATCAATAACAAACTGGACTGACTACTAGAAACTAAACACATAAGACATGAAAAATTGTTGATTAAAATCATAGCTGCAGTTGATAGTAATGATCAACGCGTGTTTGTTGGAAGCCGCAGGACTGATAGAGGCTAAGGGCATGGCTATTCTCTGTTTCCACATCGAGGCCGATACGTTGCCAGCCTTCAGCCAGTAGCATCTCGACCGTCATAGTAAGAACCTGGCGCCCCAGGCCCTTTCTCTGGAACAATGGAAGGATACCAAAGGCAGTAATATCTACCTGTCCATCTCCCACTGCGACCGTGCTGATACAGCCTACCGCCTCACCGGAGTCTAGAGTAACTAGAAAGAAACGGCGCGCGGGTTTAAGAATGGCTTTTGCCACCCATGGAGCAACCTCTTCTTCAGCATCGCCAAAGGCCTGAATGGCAATTCCACTTACCTGTGCGGCTTGAGCAGGGGTCGCCTGGCGCAGAGTAAGGCCATCACGCCACACCGCTGGTCGCTTAATGTCAGTAGTAGCCAGTTCCATATGGTACTCTGAAAGGGTATAGGTTCCTCCAGCAGCATGAATAAAGGCCTTGCCAGCCTCCCATCCACCCACGCCAATAATGGTCAATTCTTCTTTGGCCTGCTCTCGACAGTAGTTTTTGATCGCGTCTAACAGGCGCTGCCCTACACCCTGGCGACGATATGCAGGATGGATCGCGCCAATAACCTCAATGGTCCACTCTCCAAAGAGAAAAGCAACTCCAATAAGCTGCCCTCCTCTGTAGTAGAGAAAGCCATTGCCAGGTTCATGCGTCAGGTTATCTACATTGACTGCCAAAGGCAGGCCATCATGCTGAGCACAGAGATCCAGCAAAGCCTTAACGTCGGCATGATCTGCTAGAGTGACCTCAGCTTTAATTACATCTTGTGCTTGGTGCTGTGCCATAAAAGTATGTTTCCTCTTCTCAAAAGTTGATGTTCTTAGTTTCGGGCATGTAGCGATCCGGAGAAATGCCAGGAAGAAGGTTTGTGTAGAGAGGATGTGCTGAATAAGGCTAAAGCTGCATAGCTAAAAATAGCTGAATGCCTTTTACAGAAGTGCTTCCGCGAGGAACAAAGATGATGAGACATGCCGGGTTATCAGATGTGGATAAACGAATATTGGGAATGTCTGTTAGATGGGTATTACTTAGGCTCTTGTCGCGGAAAGGTCGCACAACCTCGTATAATAGAATGTGTTTTTCATGAATTGTGCCCCTTTCTTTTACCTAGAAACGCCTTGAATTTATCCATAATAGCATATTGCCGGGTTTTTTACAACAAAATTGCAGCAGATTTTGGCTTGTAAGCTTGCCTTAAAGGATAGCTTGCCAGACCCAATACCGATCAGGTACGATAAGGTTGTGCTTGGAGACACCAGGCGTGATCAGTTTAGGCGAGAAGCCGCTCTGAACAAGATAATACCAAGGAAGAGAGCAAGCGAGCATGAAAAATAGCAGTGTTGATAGCAAATCCTCAAGAGAGGCATATATTCAGGATCAGCAAAGATATAGTGTGGGCGAACTGCTGGCGCTTACAGTTCCCCTGGTATCAGTGGTCGCATCAGTAGCCTGGGCTACGGCAACATACTTCATCGTGCGTGAAGTACAGCGAGCGCACATAGAGATTGCACGTATAGAGGCCGAGAGAAAGTAGCCTCCCATTTAAGTCTTCTCTGGGGTTTTAGGAGAAAATTCTTCGGGATGGGTGTCGCGCCAGTTTGTCCAATAGGCCTGGACCAGGGCCTGGCAGAGACCAGCTACGGGTGCCGCCAGAACCGCGCCGATAATTCCGAAGAGGCTGCTACCTATGAGCAAGGCAAAGATAGAGACGATAGGGTGCAGGCCGATAGCATGCCCCAGGATACGAGGAGCCAGGATTTGTCCCTCCAGAACACCATTGATAATCGTCACAAAAATCGCCATGATCAGTGCCGTATGCCAGCCGTTCGCGAGGGCAAAAAGTACACCAATCGTACCCGAAATATAGGCCCCAATAATAGGTACAAACTCAAAGACAAAGACGATGATTGACAGCAGGATGATAAAGGGGACACCAATAAACGAGGCCCCAACCGCAGTAATCAGCGTAATAATGACGGCCAATATAATCTGCCCCCGGACATAACCTCCAAACGAGCGTTCAAGCGTATCGATAAAGAAGTTTATCTTTGCTTTGAAGCGCTGCGGCGTGTTTTGCCTGAACCAGCGTACGGCCCGTGATCCATCGATTAAGAAGTACAGACAGAATGAGGTTAAGATAATGGCGTTGATGATGATCGCGAACAGGTTGCTGATAAAGGGAAGAATATTAAAGACTGCGCCCTGTAGATAGCCCGCGACCTGCTGGAGCGCGCTCACTAATTGCTGTGGAGAGGAGCCGATCTGGGTCAGAAAGTGAAAGATGGGCTGGAGCTGCTTCTGAAAGGTGGGATGCTGCACAAAGGTCTGTAACGAAGTTATAAGGGAGGCGAGCTGCTGGATGGCTGCGAGTATCACAAAATACAGGAGAGAAACCAGGAGTAGCAGCAGCGCCAGAAAGACCACGGCAATCGCCAGGGGCTGGGGCAGCACACGCTCCAGGATTTTCACCAGGGGATGAATGATATAGGCGATAAGCCCCGCAAGCGTGAGCAAGATGATGGGACCCGCGATAAGGCCAATAAAGCGCGCAAGAATACCAACTATAACCAGCCAGGTTAAGAGCGTCACTGAAATGAAGAATCGTTTGCGCCAGAGATCGATAGTTGTTGCCTCGCCCTCTGAAGAAACACGCATAGGCATTGCGGAATCGCTCCTTACTGAGGAAAGTTCCAGCCTTTATGACAAACGTTTACGTTGGGATACTTCTATTGTACTGCCTTACCAAACACGCTCCCTACCTGTGTTGAAGAGATCACTCCAAAGGGGCAGGAGAAATACTCCTAATATGTGATGGCATATGGGGAGATGCTCATTATAGTGGAGAAGGTAGAGGGAATATCCTCTACCTTAAAAAGCGACACACAAGGAGATAACGTGCTATGCAAGCCCCAGCAGGAGGTTCCAAGGAAAATCTTTTCGTGCTCAAGTTTATTGATGAAGCAACGGCCCAACGTATGCTCGATGTCATAACCCAGCTACAGACCCAGAAGTTAATTAAATGTGATGACGCTGCTCTGGTCACGCGCAGAGCCGATGGGCGTCCCAAGATCCGCCAGGCGCACAACCTGGTGGGCGCTGGAGCGATGGGAGGCGCCTTCTGGGGACTGCTGGTTGGCATGCTCTTTCTTAATCCATTGGCTGGTATGGCGATAGGAGCCGGTGCGGGTGCCCTCTCCGGAAAAATGACCGATATCGGCATTGACGATAATTTTATTAAGCAGGTCGCCAACGCGATTCAGCCTGGAGAGGCCGCACTCTTCCTGCTTACTCGCGAGGCGGTCATGGACAAGATCATACCTCAGATTAAAGATATCCAGTTCCAGGTCATCCAGACCTCACTTTCAAGCCAGGACGAGGCCCAACTGCGCGAAATGCTCGGCTCAGCCCGCGCTCAGTAAAGAGTCAGGTGCAACAAGAAGCGCGAGGCTACTGACCTCGCGCTTCTTGTTGCACCTGACCGTGCGGTACAATAGAGCTGCATGTACATATTTCGTCGAAGGGAGCAGGTTATGACATCGATTGCCATTCTGGGGGCGGGATGTAGCGGGCTGGCGGCAGCCCATGTCTTGCAAGATGCGGGTTGGCAGGTGACGCTCTTTGAGAAGAGCCGGGACGTGGGTGGGCGTGTTGCGACACTCAGCCGCGAGGGCTTTATCTACGATCATGGCGCACAGTATATCAAGCCGGGAGCACCTGCCTCGATCTCCTGGATTACGGGGCGCTTTCGTACCCCTGATCTTATCGATATCGAGAAACCAGTCTGGGTCTTCAACGGCCAGGGAGAGATCCAGGAGGGCGACGCCGCGCAAAACGCTGAGGAGAAGTGGACCTATCGCAGCGGCCTGACCACGTTGCCCAAACAGATGGCCAGGGGACTCGACATTCATCTGGAGACACGTATCGATCATGTCCGACAGACTCCTCAAGGCTGGTGGCTTGTACCTGAACACGGAGCAGCGCAAGGCCCTTTCTCCAGGCTTCTCATAACGTTTCCCCTTCCCCAGGCCCGAGAATTACTCCAGAGAAGCCAATTAGAGCCTGGCTTACAGGAGGCCATAGTGGCCCAACTGGGTGGAGCAACCTATCGGCCATTGCTCTCCATTATGCTTGGGTATCGCCCTACGCCACAGCGGCGTCCATATTATGCCCTGGTCAATATCGACAAGGCCCACCCCATCTCCTGGCTGGCCTGGGAACACGAGAAAGCGCCAGAGCGCGTTCCCTCGGGTGCAGGACTCCTTATTGCCCAGATGGCCCCTGATTATAGCCGTGTGCAATGGGAGAGAGAAGACTCGGAGCTTGTGCGAGAGGGCGCAGACATGGTGGCGCAACTGGTGCAGGAAGAGGAACTGGCAACCCCCATCTTTAGCAATGTCCAGCGCTGGCGCTATGCTCTGCCTGACCAGAAGGCCGATAGCGAGCAGTTGCACACGCTTACCCTGCCATCCGGACTGGCTTTCTGCGGTGATGGCTTCGTCGGTGGTCGCGTCCATCGCGCGCTCGAACACGGAATACAGATGGCCTCGCTACTGGCGTACGCGCCTACTCCGCCAGATCAACAGTAGCCGCGTACGCCAGTAGCGGCGTCATGAGAAATAGAGGAAACCAACGTTGGGCAAAGGATATCCCCTTCAACTGATAACGTGTGTGCAACTATTTTTTGCGGCTCGTGTGGCATGGCGTCTAGCAAAGGGAGGCGGCAGGAAACGTCTCCAGGCGCGGGAGACAGTGCAGGCAGCCGGAGAACAGATAGCCGTTATTGTGCCTGTCCTGAATGAATATACACGCCTGGCACCTTGCCTGGAAGGGCTAATGGCGCAGGGAAGCGCGGTCTGCGAGATCCTGGTTGTCGATGGAGGTTCGACTGATGGCACACAACAACTTGTGACTGCCTATGCCCAGCGCGACACGCGTATCCGCCTTATGGATGCCAGTCCCATTCCAGAGGATTGGAACGGCAAGGTCTGGGGGCTGCAAACAGGCTGGAAAGCTGTCGCTCCTACAGCCAACTGGATATTAATCATAGATGCGGATGTCCGCACAAAGCCGCTACTTACCTCAACGTTACTGGAGCATGCCAGGTCAGCCCAGCTTGATGGGCTGAGCTTGGCGACACAACAGGAATTGGGAAGCATTGGCGAAGGCTTTGTACATCCCGCTTTGCTGACAACGCTGGTCTATCGTTTTGGCGTCCCCGGGAGAGAATTTCAACGCATACAAGACGTTCAGGCTAACGGCCAGTGCTTTCTCTTCAGACGCACAGCGCTGGCCTGCTATGATGGATTTGCCAGCACTTGTTTCTCGGTCAGTGAAGATGTTACTATGGCGCGGATGCTGGTACGCGATGGATATCGCGTTGGTTTCTATGAAGCAGATGACCTCGTATCAGTAAGGATGTATGAGAACTGGCGTGAGGCCTGGCAGAATTGGACGCGCTCGCTCCCCCTGCACGATCATTTCTCAGGAATGCAGACAGCTCTTGGCTGGTTGGAAATTCTCCTGGTGCAGGCTCTACCTCTCCCGCTTTTGCTTTTCCTCCTCCTCTTCCTCCGCACGCGCGATTGGCATATACTAACGGTAAATGGAGTCCTGTTAGCGATGCGCCTGGGAGTCCTGGTGGGAACGGTGCGTGCCTATCCCAGGCGCCCATGGTCATACTGGTTTTCGCCGTTGTGTGACCTGCCGGTAGCCATGCAACTGGGCAGGATGGCTTTGAGGCGTAAGCATACCTGGCGTGGTCGTACCGTCATACGCAGAGGTTCTCTATGAGTTCATTGTGGCACTCTATAACAGTCGCTCCCGCGTTAGGAGTTGTACTTGGCCTGGCTCCTGTTATGCTTGTGCGTCAACGTTCTGAGAAAGGGAAACAGAGCGGGCACGCCCCTGACCGACCCCCATTTGTTGTGCGTGTCATTCGGGTTATCTCGCAGTGTGTGCTTCAGATTGGCTGCTGGTTTATCACCACTGCAGGAACCAGGATAACGGTGGAGGGGCTTGAGAACCTTCCAGAGAAGGGGCCACTCCTGATCGCAGCCAGGCACTACCATCACCTGTATGATGGCTGCATCCTCTTGCGCTGCATCCCCAGGCGTATGCATATTTTTGTGGCGCTGGATTGGATACGCACGCGCTGGCAACGCTCGCTCATGGAGTGGGCATGTACTACCCTCGTCTGGCCAACGGTCTTACGTACTGAACGACTCTTCTTAACCACAGATGGTCAGGAAGGAGAGCGTATTTTCCGAATTGACGAGGTGAAGAAATATCTGAGAAACGCGGTCAAGGACGCGATGCTACTCCTGCGTCAGGGGGAGGGACTGGTAATCTTCCCTGAGGCCTACCCAAATGTCGATCCCGATCCTAATCCTAAAGATTGTGGCGCCGCTTTTCTCCCCTTCCGGGCGGGCTTTGTGCGCCTGGTGGCACTGGCAGAGCGGGACAAGCAGACGCGGGTTGCCATTGTCCCTACAGGCTTTTGCTATACGCCTGGCAAGCGGCGCTGGCAGGTGACACTGCGGCTGGGTACGCCGCTCTACCGGCAGGACTATGAAGATGCCACTGCCCTTGCAAGCGTGATTGAGGAGCGTGTACAGGAGCTTTCCCACTAAAAAGAGGACCAGTCTTGCTACTGGTTTAGGGGGGCACCGTTTCCACGGGACCGTATCCTTGCATCAGTAGCTGACGGATTTTCTCCCCTGTCTCCCCTTCTTTGATGGGTGTATACACAACCACCTTCAAATCTGGCTCATCGTACATCTGAAACATGAGATGCTCAAAGGCCAGGCTACCCGCCTGGGGGTGTTTGAGCACCTTTTGACCTTCTGGCCCACGTAGCACCTCGTGATCGGACCACCACGCGCGAAATTCGGGGCTAATGGTTTGCAAATCGGCAATTAACTCCGTCATCCATGGATCGCCGGGAAAACGTCCATAGCTCGTCCGAAATTGTGCTAGAATACGGCGCGCGTGCTTGTCCCAATCTATTATTCGTTGGCGATGAGAGGCAGAGGCAAAGGTGAGCCAGAGAACGTTGCGCTCGCGTGGCGTCATATGAGGAAAATCATACAACACGACGCGCGCGGCATCATTCCAGGCAACAATATCCCAGCGTGGTCCGATAGCGAAGGCTGGGCTGAGGTCAAGATGATCAAGAAAATGCTGCAAGGTCGCGCTGACCGTCTCGCGCAGTGAATTTCCTTCTGGAGGTGGTTGCTGATGAGCCAGGAAGAAGAGATGCTCGCGCTCGTTAGCATCCAGTTGGAGGGCTTGAACCAGACTTTCGAGCACCTGAATTGAAACGCTGATTGGGCGTCCCTGTTCCAGCCAGGTATACCAATCCACGCTTACGCCCGCCAGTTGCGCCACTTCTGCGCGTCTCAATCCGGGCGTCCTCCGCCTCTCCCCACGTGGCAAGCCAACCGATTCAGGAGCAATCCGTCCCCTTCTGGTGCGCAAAAAATCTCCGAGTTCCTGTACGCGTAATTGCTCCTGCTGGCTTGCCATGACTGCTCCCTTTAGCTATTGATGTTCCATAGGAGCCCCACTCCTATGATAAACGCTCGTCTGGTTCAAGAATACTTTTCATTATACACTTTCGCTGGGTTGAGGACGAGGTTTTACCGGCCCAGGACGATATCTCAAGGAGACAACAATATGGATATTAGCGGGAATACAATCATTGTGGTGGGGGGAAGTTCTGGCATGGGATTTGGCGTCGCTCAGGCTGCCCTGGCGAAAGGGGCTAAAGTAGTCATTGTGGGACGTTCTTCGGAGCGACTGGCCCAGGCTACTGAGAACCTGGCGGGCGGAGAGCGTGTAAAGTCGATCTCGGCCGATGTCACGCGTGAAGACGAGGTGCGCCACCTGTTTGAGACTGCCGGGAGATTCGATCATCTTTTTGTCTCGGCTGCCTCTCATCTCGCTTACCAGCCAATTCGCGACTTTGACCTGGAGGCTGCGCGCAAGACTATCGATGCGAAGCTTATCGCGGCGCTACTGCTCTCGAAATATGCCTCGCGGCAGATCAATGGGCACGGCTCGATTACCTTTACGGCTGGAATCGCTGCTGAGCGCCCAATGGCAACAGCCGCACTTGTGGCAGCAGTCAATGGTGGTCTCTTCTCGTTTACCTATGCCCTGGCCATTGGCCTGGCACCAGTACGTGTCAACACCATCTCCCCCGGTTGGATCGATACACCGATCTGGGAGACATCGGCCCTGGCAGCCAACAAATTAGCCAATTTTGAGCAGATGGCGCAGCGTCTGCCAGCAGGCCGTATTGGCCGCCCCTCGGACATAGGTCATGCAGCCATCTTCCTGATGGAGAACGAGTTTACAACTGCGACTGTTTTGCCTGTAGACGGCGGTCATCGTTTGGTGTGAAGTTTCTTCGCATATCTTTGGGCACCGCAGGCACTACGCGCCATAGAAAAGAGAGAGGGCAAAGTCCTCTCTCTTTTCTATGGCGCGTAGTGCCTGCGCACAATATGTTTGTTACCACTGCGCGGCTACGCTGTTGATAGGAGCAGTCTCGCGCTCTGCTTCGAGGAGGACGCCAGGTTTGCTCAGAAGTACGAAGCCGAAGGCACCCTTGGCCAGGACGTCGAGAATCGCGTAGAGAATGACCTCAGGCAAGAGAGAGATGATGCCGAAGCCCTCGGTACCCAGGATCCAGACGATGGGGTAACAGACCCAGAGCGCGATGAGCATAATCGCCAGTGTACTATAGTGGCGCTGCACTGGCCCGCTGCGTACATTTGCTTCTGGAGTAAGTTTGACTATAATAAAGTAGAGTACGGCCAGGAAGCCCGCACAACTTACAGCAAAGAACGCCCAGCGGAAGTTGCTGCGAATAAGCGAGGCACCCAGTCCTGAAACAATCATATATACATCGGCAGCAATCATGGTGCCGATGACAGCAAAGCGACTGGGGAAATTACGTGGTAAGGCAATCAAGGCCAGGTTCATGAGTAGGAGCGGCGTCGTAATGACCCAGTCAATGTAGCGGCCAAAGAGGATGACCTTCCCATTCAGCCCGATGCCACCATAACCGCTGGCCATAGTCATATATAGGGTGGCTGCTATCAACGTAATCAGGGCGGTAAGGTAGTAAAAGTGTTTGATTTCGATACGCGCGCGAAATGAGCGGTAGGTAAAGACGAGTGTACAAAGGATCATGATGAGCGATGTGACCCATAAGACGGTCACTGTAGCAGAATCCATAGATCTTCTCCTTTGCGCATAGACGCGTTACGTATCGTACAACGATGTATTTATGAAGCGCATAGACGCGACTCTAGATACCTACGATGAGCCTGGCTAGCTCGAAAGCGGTGATCACTTGCATTATAAAGCGACAAAAAAGCTGCACAACACTGCCTCTTCTCTCAACCTGGTTGCATTTTCGCCCTGCCTGTGCTATATTCCGGCACCAGAGAGAGTAGTCAATGGGCGAATATATGGGGAGACAAAATCTACTTGCCAGAGGTATTGAGAGGAAGTAAATTAGTGTGAAAAGTCCGCAACATAGGTGGTGGCAACCGCTAGTGAGTATCTGCATCCTGATTGGGATGGTTGCGCTGCTTGCCTGGGTACTGTATGTACCCTGGAATCGCACGCAGCAAGCACTCATCGATGGTACAACCCAGATGGGTCCCCTGGCAACCTTTGTTACGCCGACCGCCACACCAACCCAGATGAAGACGACGCCTACCCCTACCGCCAGCGTCACTCCTGATATGCCTGTCAAAATCTATTGCGAGGTGACGAAGACCCAGGTCATCGACCGCAGGCCAAAGTACGATAATTTTGACTATTTTATCTATGCGACCCTGCTTATACGCCAGAACGATCTCTCCTACATGCGCACAGGGCAAATTATTCGCATGCAATGGCTTCCCACATCGACGCCCATCGCGTTAGGCAGCCTCAAAGATATTCATCAGGGCGCAGTCTTACAGATAAGTGGGGCAGTGGATCCTACTCTACTGCTCCATGTCAACCAGGTAGCGGTACTGACCGGGCACGTCACCGTCAAACCTCCAACATACTAAGATCTTATTCCGAAACCCAACCCCCATTCGGGGGCGCAGCGCCACTAGCGTGTCTAGCGCTTCGCGCTCAGGGTGTTCGGAGAAGTAGTAAATGAGTCGTAATAACATGTAGGGTCCAGGTTGGCTTGGACTCCGAGCGAAGCGACCTTCCCGTACCTAAGGTATTGACCTGCGGACTGGACGAGCCCAAGCTAGCCTGGATCCTACAATGTTGTGAAAGCCGCTCCGCTCTGTGGCGGCAGGGCAATCTCGATGCCTTGTTCAGTGAGGCGTGCGTTTACCTGTCCGCGCGTTGCCAGGAGGCATGTATATTCGCGAGCCTTGCCAGGCTTGGGAAGAAGCAAGATCTGTTGTGTATTACTCAGGTTGAAGGTCACCAGGATATCGCCATAGATCAGTGCATCTATATCACTCGATGTTTGGGCATAGGCATAGGTTTTCTGAGCTACATCCAGGTACATGGTACGACGTTTTCCCTGCCGCAGAACTGGGAAGGTCTTCCTTATCTGAATAAGTGAGCGATAGAAGGAGAGCAGATCCTGGTTCCATTGTTCTGTGGCCCAGGGCATATCCTGGCGAACGAGGGCATCACCACCAGCCACCGTTCCAATGTCTACGGAATGAGACATCCCAACCTCAGTTCCATAGTAGATGACAGGTGTTGCGGTCAGGGTAAACTGGCAGAGAGCCGCCATTTTGAGGCGTTGGATATCCTGGTTGGCTACAAAGAGGAAGCGGTTCATGTCATGGTTATCCAGGAAGCTCACACGCTCTGGCGCCTGTGTCATAAATTGTTCATAGCTATAGAGGAATGTATCGAGCCTCTGGACATTCCAATCTTTGATTCCAAAGGTGTGGCGCAAGGCAGAGGCCAGGGGGAAATCGAGCAGCCCATCCAGTTTACCATGGAAGCGAGCCATGCTATCAGGTGTATCCGTCACCTCGCCTACCGTGATAGATTCAGGCGCGACCATGCGTGTGACCTGGCGGAACTCGGTCCAGAAATCCATGCTATGTCCAATCGCATGATCGAGGCGAAAACCGTCTATTCCGTAGTCCTTTAACCATGTGACGGCACTCTCAAAAATATAGCGGCGAGCACCCCGACTATCGGTGCTAAAAGAGGGAAGCGAGGGAACCATGTCGAGGAAGCTACGATAGTTGTCAGGCCAGGCGTAGAAGGTAAACCAGTCGGCTGATTCCGCATCCTGATTCTGCTGAGCCTCAAGGAAGGCGGGATGATGCCAGGAGACGTGGCTGGGAACAAAATCCAGGATAACACGCATCCCCTGAGCATGGGCACGTTGCGTCAGCTCTTTGACATCCTCATTTGTGCCCAGCCTGGGATCGACGGTATTAAAATCTATCCCATCATAACGATGATAGGTCTCGGCCTGGTGAATTGGTGAGAGCCAGAGACAGGTGACGCCTAGATCCGCTAGATAGGGCAGAGCGTCGATGACACCCTGTAGCGTTCCACCATGCAGCGCCTGGAGATCAGGATTATGCTGGAAGGCGCCACCTGGTTCGCTGGTGCGAAAACGATCCACAAAGATCTGATAAATAATGCCATCCTGGGTCCATTGTGGAAAATGAGGTGCTTCCGACTCAACGGTATAGGCGAAGGTAGTGACGGCGAGTGGACCCCGCTGGCGGTACCAGTGCCCCTGCCCATCTTGTGCCCAGACATCTGGCTTTTCCTGATATGAATGGCGATACCAGCCGCCAATGCGGTAGCGGACAATGGTGTGTGCAGCCTGCGCGGGAAGAATGGCCCGCCAGCGTGTGAGGTAGCCAGTTTGCGTCTCCCAATCGACGCGTACCTTTTCCAGTGGCAAGGTCATTGAGGAGGTATCTGGCAGACTTCCATCTGTGGTGTAGAAGAGGACGCCGCGCTCCAGGGGATGATTTTCACCACTCGTTGCCCAGATCTCCACAGCTTGACCCGCCTGGGGAGCAGAAGGAATGAGAATATTGTCATGGCGAAACTGGTTCTGCTGAGCGAGAATGCGAGCTTCAATCTCAGGGACAGGTAAATCTCCGGGGGCGGAGGTAATATTATCGGTCATTTCTGTTACCGCCGGCATTGGCGGTGTTTTGTTCGTTACTTGCTTGGTCAGATCAGGCATAACGCTGCGTTCCTTGAGATCTATATTTAACAACATATGTTTGTTGATCATCCAACAATTGACAGATAAACTATATACAAGAAACGCGGGAATGTCAACCCAGAACCGCGTGTTTGTGCGGGTCTCCTATTCCTCTTGCACGCTCTCGTGAAACTCTCACCACGAGAAGTTGCTCTAATAAGACAAGTGGTTATGTGGTGTGCCCAGGCAGTCGCAGGCTGCCTGGGCACACCATATAACCGAATGAGCGCCGCAGGCGCGAGGGGGCAAACCAATAGCTTGTATATCTGGTTACATACGTAGAAGATAGAACATAAGGATGTGCTAATAACATGGTTCAGGAACAAGTATCGTCGTTGGAGCAAGAGATACAAAAGGTCATCAAACCGTTGTTGCGAGGCTGGTCACACGCGCTGGCAGCCTTTGCCGCCCTTGTTTTAACGTTTCTCTTTTGTTGGCTCAGCCGTTCGGATGTGCCACGCCTAATTTCGCTGCTCGTCTTTGGTTTGAGTATGATGGAATTGTATACCGTAAGCGCCTTTTATCATATCGGAACCTGGAAGCCTGGTACACGCCATGTGCTTCGTGCTATCGATCACTCCAATATCTTTGTCCTGATCGCGGGCACCTATACTCCACTCTGCTTCAATATTCTCAGCGGCTGGATACGTATCGCCCTGCTTGGGACGATCTGGACGCTCGCGTTTCTGGGTCTGGCCTTTACGGTAGTGCCCTATACCCTGCGCCTGCCACGCTGGATTGGGACCGTGCTCTACATTATCATGGGCTGGGTCGCGCTCCTGGCCTTTCCCGCCTTTCTAAGCGCGCTCTCCTGGACGTTTGTGGTAACCATGATTCTTGGCGGGGTCTCCTACACGCTGGGTGCAATTGTCTATGCTCTGCGCTGGCCCAACCCCTCCCCACGCGTCTTTGGCTTCCACGAGATCTTCCACCTGTTTGTCATCCTGGGAAGCGCAATCTTTGTCTTCTGCGTCTGGAAATGGGCGCTCCCTTTCTCGCGCCAGTAAAAATATCCGCTAAAGGAGGAAGCCCTGCATGCCTCCTACAATTTGTGCTATAACGTGCATACAAAAGAATTGTAAAAGGCAAGGAAGGAAGCATAAATGTTGACGCTCTTTTATTCACCTCATTCGACGAGCGTGGACAACGAGGCGGGGCGGGCCTCGGGACACGCGGATGTGCCGCTCTCTGCATTGGGGAGGCAGCAGGCGGTTGAACTGGGAAAGCACCATGCGAGTGAGAAGATTGACGCTGTTTTCTGTTCCGATCTGCAACGCGCGGTTGTAACGGCGCATCTTCTCTTTGGCGAGCGTGGTTTGCCTGTGATGCCCGATGCACGCCTGCGCGAGTTTGACTATGGCGAGATGACGCAGTATCCCAGGGAGCAGGTGGAGGGGGAGTTCCCACGGCGCATCACAGAGCCTTTCCCAGGTGGCGAGAGCGTCTCTATGGCCGCCCAACGCGTGGGAGCCTTTCTCCAGGATGTAACGCGTGGATATGACGGGAAAACAATCGTCGTAATTGGCCACAGGGCGACCATGTATGGGATTCGCTATTGGTGCGGTACCTCCACCCTCGAGGAGATTGTGAATATACCCTGGGAATGGCGTGATATCCCAATCTGGCGCTTTGAAATTACCCCTCGCTGAAGCACATGCGGCCGTTCTGTGATTAAATAGAGGTAGAAAAAATTGTATGAATGAAATGAACATCCTGGGAAGAAGTGATAGATATATACCCAGGAAGTGAGGCAGAGAGATTATGGTCACAGAACTGGAAACGCAAGAGAAAACTACCGTAAAGTCTATACCCTTTATTAAAGAATCGCCCGTCGTGGGAAGCCTCTTCAAGTATCAGCGGGATCGCCTGAATCTGTTTATGCGCATGTGGCGTGAGCAGGGTCCGGTGAGTGGCTTCCATATGGGGCCCTTTCCCCTGCCAGCCTTTTTCTCCGCTGAGCATGTGCATAGTATCCTGGTGGAGCATGCCTATGACTTCGATAAAGGCGAATCCATTCATAATGTCTTTCGCCCGGTGATTGGTAATGGTATTTTTACCAGCGAGGGTGATTTCCACCGTCGCCAGCGTAAGATTATGGCCCCGCCCTTCCAGCCACGCCACATCGCTAGCTATGCCGATAATATGGTGTACTATGGCGAGCAGGTACAGCAGCGTTGGCAGGATGGCGCACGGATCAATATCGACGAAGAGATGACCACCATCACCATGAGCATTATTGGCAAGGTGCTCTTCAACGTGGATGTGTTTACAGAGACCGATGAGCTTGGTGCGGCGATGGCGACGACCCTCAATTTTGTAGGTCACCGCCTGGCGCGCCTGCTTCCAACTCCATATAACTGGCCGACACCACAGAATAAGCGGGCGCACCAGGCGATTGCGCTGCTGCGAAGCCGTATTCAACAGATGATTGAGGAGCGGCGTGCCAGTGCGGAGGAGGGCAACGACTTTCTCTCGATCCTGTTGCGGGCGCGTGACGACGAGGGCAAGCCCATGGATAATGAGCAGTTGATCGACGAGTGCCTGACGCTTTTTGGCGCGGGGCATGAGACGACCGCTGTGGCCCTGACCTGGGCGTGGTACCTGCTGGCCCAGCATCCTGAGCAATACCGCAAGCTTCAAGAGGAGGCGCGGAGCGCGTTGGGAGGACGAGCAGCCACCTATGCGGATCTCACAAAGTTGCCATACAGCCAGCAAGTCTTCAAAGAAACGTTGCGTATGTATCCGCCGGCGTATGCTATGGGGCGTGCCGCGTTGAAGGACATTGTGATTGATGGTTATCAGGTGCATAAGGGTGATCTGGTTCTCATCGCGCCCTATGTCATGCATAATCGTCCCGACTACTTCCCGCACCCCTTTGAGTTTGATCCTGAGCGCTTTACACCTGAGCGTGAGAAGCAGCTTCCACGCTATGCTTATCTCCCCTTTGGCGCGGGCCCGCGCATTTGTATTGGCAACTACTTTGCCATGATGGAGGGACAACTTCTTCTTTCAACCCTCGCCCAACGTGTCACCTTCGAACTGGTGCCAGGACAACAGATTACACCTGATCCAGGCAAGTCACTTACCTTGCGACCAGATAGGCATGTGCAAATGGTGGTACGCCGCTATATGTAGGGTCGACTGCAAGCTGTAGGGTCTCTGCTGGCATGGACTGCGAGCGTAGCGACCTCCTCTGCGAATGGGTATTCCCCATTCGGGGACGCGGCGGCCTGTGGACCTCCAGTCCAAGCTAGCTTGGACCCTACATGGTGAGATCATTTGATGCCTGTTCGCCCAGGCGAGAAGCGTGACTCTGGGGGCATATTGTCACCTTGAAGGCGATATCATGCGTGTCAATATTGTATCGCTAAGCGATGTATATTGTTCTGTTTGCTACATATGAGAGTGCTCTCTCTTTGGGCGAAAGGATATGCTTGTATGGCTCAGACCTCCATCCCTTCTCCTGGGCCAGTGCGGAAATCCGTGGACCTTCGGCGACGACGCAAGCCGATCGGTCTGCGGATACGTTCGGTCTGCTTTGGTGTGTTGGCGGCTGTCGTCCTGGTGCTTCTTATCGCGTTTGGCTCGCGAGGCTTCCACTGGTTTGATGCCGCGCTCATTGGTTATGCTGTGGCAACTATTTTCGCGGTCGCGGCGGTGACGTATAAATATTCGTTCTGGCTATTTCGCCCGCCGACGGGACGCTACTGGAAGCGTAGCTGGGAATTATTTCTCCCCTATGCCAATTTTCGGCGCTATACGATGCTGATACCAGGCGCCCTGTTCGACTTGTTCGCGCAACAATTTATTCGTAGGCGTGGTCTATATCGCTGGCTGACACACCAGTGTATCTTTTGGGGCGTCATCCTCTCCTGTGCAATTACCTTCCCCTTGACCTTTGGCTGGCTGCGTTTTACTCAGACCGCCTCTGGCCTCTATCAGATCTGGGTCTTTGGTTTCCCTTTCTTCTCCTTACCAGCCGATACGTTCCTGGCCTTTCTCATTTTTCATGCGCTGGATATAACGGCGATGATCTTGCTGGTCGGCCTGGTGCTAGCCTTTCATCGTCGCTTTCATGATCTGGCCTTGATCGCAGTGCAGCGCTTCCGCTTCGATATTATGCCCCTGGCCTTGCTGCTGGCTATCGCTGTGACTGGCCTGGCGCTTACCGCTGATAGTACCTGGCTGGGAGGCGCATATTATTGGTATATCTCCCTGGTCCATGAAGCGGTTGTGGTGCTCTGGCTGATCTCGCTCCCGTTTGGCAAATTTTTCCACCTTATTGAGCGCCCGGCTACGGTTGGGATCGAGCTGTACTGGCGTACAGGCGAAGGGACCGCAATGCAGAAGTGTGCGCGCTGCCAGGAAGAATTTGCCCCGGTGCGCTTTGTGCAGGACTTAAAGAAGACGCTGTATGAGGTTGGCGAGAACTATACCCTGCGTGTGGATAGTCCCGAGAAGCGAGCAACTCATCCAGATGCACCAGCAGTAGAGGAGCGGGCCACGGATACGCTCTGGTGGCAGGATCTCTGCCCCACCTGCAAACGCGTCCTGCGCGCGCAGGCCAATCTCGCGGCGTTGGGCCATGAGGGGAACCGCTTTTTGTAATGGCTGATTCTGCTTGCCAGAGAGATTCTTGAAATGAGGGAAGCATATGAGCGTTGACAAGAATATTTTTCGCCATTTGCGCAGGAATCAACCCGAAACCTTTGATTTCCACACCGGAGACCATGTGCCGAACCGCTGGCGTTCAGACGAGGTTATTGATCGCTATGTGCCCACGCATTGCTGCTATTGTGGCGTCCAATGTGGTATGTATCTCAAGGTTGCTCGAGGGCGGGTTGTTGGCGTGGAGCCACGCGAAGATTTTCCCCTGAATCACGGGATGCTTTGCCCCAAAGGCTCGACAGCCTATCAGACAGTTCACCATCCTGATCGCTTAACCAGTCCCTTGATGCGTCGCCATGGCAAAAATAGCCCCCTGGAGCCAGCAAGCTGGGATGAAGCGCTAGATACCATTGCCCGGCGCTTTCAAACCTTGCAGGCCGAGCATGGCGGAGATTGCGTCTCAGTCTTTAGCGGGTCCTCCATGACCAACGAGAAGTGCTATATCATGGGCAAGTTTGCCCGTGTGGCGCTTGGCACGCGCCATTGCGATTATAATGGCCGCCTGTGTATGTCCTCGGCCACAGGCGCCAATGAGCGCTCACTCGGTATAGATCGTGCCGCCAATCCTATCAGTGATATGTTGCATGCCGATTGCATTTTCGTGATCGGGGCCAACGTGGGGGAGTGTTTCCCCATCATTACCAGTTATCTCTGGCAGGCACGAGATCGAGGCTGTAAGCTTATCGTTGCCGATCCACGCCAGACCCCCATTGCGCGCACCGCTGATATCTATCTCCCCCTGCGCTCAGGCACGGATTCTGCCCTGCTCAATGGTATGCTGCATGTTATTCTCAAAGAGGGCCTGGTCGATGAGAAGTTTCTACGCGAACGCACGGTTGGTTGGGAGGAGACAAAGGCTCTGATTGAGCAGTATCCACCCGAGGGTGTGGCGCGGGTGTGTGGCCTGAAACCTGAAGCCATCATCGAGGCGGCACGCCTCTATGGTCGCGCGCAAGCTGCGCTGACCTATACCGCGCGTGGCCTGGAGCATCAGAGCAAAGGCGTCGATAATGGTGTCGCGGCCATGAACCTGGCCCTGGCCACGGGGAACTTTGGGCGTCCCGGCGCGGGCTGCGGCACTCTGACTGGCCAGGGGAATGGCCAGGGGGGCCGCGAAGTCGGGCAGAAGGCGACGCAACTTCCCGGTTGCCGCGATATCGAGAATCCTGAGGACCGCGAGTACATCAGTTCAGTCTGGGACATCGATGAAAAGGAACTTCCCCATGCTGGCTATCCCGCGACCCTGATGATTCCGGCCATGCTGCGCCAGGAGATTCGTGCCTGCTTTATGGTCTGTACCAATCCCATGGTTTCTCTGCCCGACCAGCATACCGTTGAACGGGCCCTGCGCGGGCTGGACCTGTTTGTGGTGGCTGATTTCTTCCTCTCGGAGACAGCGGAGCTGGCGGATATTGTGTTGCCTGGTACCGTGTGGGCCGAGGATGAGGGGACGACCACGAGCCTGGAGGGGCGTGTTATCAAATACAATAAGGCGGTTGAGCCTCCTGGCGAGGCCAAGCGAGATTGGGAGATTGTCTGTGAACTGGCGCAGCGCCTGGGGAAGGGCCAGTACTTCAACTTTACGTCCCCGCGCCAGATCTTCGATGAGTATCGTCTCTGCACAAAAGGCGCGAAGTCCGATTACTGGGGTATTACCTATGAAAAGATTGAGGAACAGAATGGGGTATTCTGGCCATGCCCTACAGAGGAGCATTTGGGGACGCCCCGCCTCTACGAGGAGCGTTTTGGCTTCCCCGATGGCAAGGCGCGCCTGCATCCCATCCCCTACATCCCACCCGCCGAAGAGCCGGACGCTGAGTATCCCCTGGTGCTCACCACTGGACGCGTGATCTATCACTATCTCTCCGGCAACCAGACGCGGCGGACCCCATTCTTAAAGGAGCAAGCCCCCTTCCCCTGGGTAGAGATGCATGAGCAGACGGCGCAGCGCCTGGAGATAGGAGATGGGGACTGGGTAACGGTACGTACCAGGCGGGGCGAGATGACGGCCCCCGCGCTGGTAATACGTTCAATTCGTCCGGATACGCTGTTTATCCCTTACCACTATGGGCATACAGAGGCCGTGAACCAGCTCACCAACCCAGTTCTAGAGCCGATGATGAAAATTCCTGAATACAAAGTATGCGCGGCCAGCGTGGCACGGGCCGCGGAGAAACCCGCCTGGGCACGCGATGTGGATGTCGAGGCCCTTGTCGCGGCTCGCAAGCGTCGCCAAGAACTGCCCATAGCACAAGTACGACCGACCCCGACACTGCGCTAATAAGGAGAGAGCCATGCCCGAAATGGTCAAAAGAATCTTCCTTGATCCCTCACGCTGCATCGGTTGCCGTTCATGTGTCGCGGCCTGCCGTGAGTGCGATACGCACAAGGGCGAGAGCATGATCTACATAGATTTTCTGGAGCGGCACAACACGGTAGCCTCCTCACCCACGCTGTGTATGCACTGTGAAGACCCGCTGGCGCCTTGTGCTCAGGTGTGTCCAGCCCAGGCCATCCTGGTGAGCCCCGATGGGGTTGTGCAGTCGGCTGACGAGACGCGCTGCATTTATTGTGAAAACTGTGGCTATGCCTGTCCCTTTGGCGTCCCCAAATTTAATATCGCGGGCCATTACATGCAGAAATGTAATCTCTGTTATGACCGGACCAGTCAGGGGAAGGGGCCGATGTGCGCAACGGTCTGCCCGACGCAGGCTATTTTCTATGGCACCTATGAGGAATGGGTCACGGCAGGGCGAGCGCAACAGGGGGCCAAACCGATCAACACATTCTTCTTTGGCAATCAGCGTGTACGGACGCGCAACTATGTCACTATGACGGAGCAGGATCAGGAGCTAGATATTCTGGCGCTTGTGGAGACCGCCGACTTTGGCAAATCGGCGAACCTGCCCGCGCCAACGGCGCAGAATAACGCCGCGTCCTGGATGCCGGCAGAGACAGCGGGTATTCCAGAGCGAGCCGTTCCCGCACAGCCCTGGACACCTCGCCAGCCGCTTGAACCGGAGCCATCCACTCATCCGCAGCCTGAGCGTGCTCCCGTAACGCCAGGTGTTGACGGAAAGCAAGCATCATCAGGGGGAGACTAAGTGTATGGTACGAAAAATTGATCCGACCGAGAAAAAGGGTAAGGTGAGCAATATTACCGCGCCAGCATTGAATCCTGACATTGTGCGCGAGGCGAATAGCGAGCCGCAACCGCAGCCTCATCAAGAGCAGGAAGAATGGCGCCAGGAATTTCCCTATCCCTGGGATGAAGATGAAATTGTGACGCGGCGCGATACACTGCGCTTTCTCCTGGCGGGCTCGGGTGCGCTTTGCCTTGCCACGGGCGCGTTTGCTATCCTGGGAAATCTTCCGTCAGGTCCGGGCGTTCAGCATGTAGCAATCGCGAAGGTCGGTGAGCTGAGAGAGCATCAATGGAAGGTTTTTAATTTCCCTGACCAGTATGAGCAAGGTATCCTGATCAACTTGCCAGGTAAAGGGCTGGTGGCCTATAGCGATGTCTGCACCCATCTCTCATGTGCCGTGCTCTATAAAGGAGATGGGACCCTGCATTGTCCATGTCACGAGGGCCGTTTTGACGCGGTGACCGGCAATGTGCTCGCCGGCCCTCCGACGCGCCCGCTCCCCTTTATCCAGCTCGCCATAGAAAACGGGACTATTTACGCGGTCAGGCAGGTGGCAAGATGAGTAAGCGCGATACACGAGATATTCCGCGCAGGGTCGCAAATCCGGATGATCCCCAGGTCAAGCATCCACCACGAGGCGCGCGCGGATGGGTGCCGGGACCTAACTATTCTGGCTTACAGGGGCGTATCGCCATAGTGCAGGGCCAGGTTTTTATCGTTGCTATCATTGTCATTGCCCAGCTCTGGCTTGTGACTGATGCGTTATATGAATTGCTCTCTGGCCGCGTTGCGCGCCTAGCCTGGCTGGCCCTGGCGAGTGTGCTGGGTTTCGCGCTGGCCCTGATCGTTGTTTTCTGGCCGCGCCGCCGTATCAAAGAGCCATAAAGCACTCCTGTTAAGCGGCTGGCAGGATTTTACCATCAGACAATAGCGTGAAGCGCGCGGGAGATGTTATGCCACATAAGACAAATGAGCAGAAACGCATTAAGGAGCGGCCAGACTTTCCCTTGCATACCAGGCCGCTAGCAAGCCATGAGATGGCGGATATCGTCGCAGGCTTGCTTACACGTGTGCGTCTCCCTGTACTCTTGCAGCACCATTCGAACCGTGCTATGCTCGCGCTCTTTAGTTTTGTGAATGGGTGTATCAGCATTGGCTTGATGGCAACCCTGGCGGTACTTACAGGCTCTCCCTTTATTTTTCCCTCACTTGGCCCCACGGCCTTTCTCTTCTTCTATACACCGACTGCGGCAAGCGCCTCTCCTCGTAATACGATCATTGGACATTTGATAGGAACGCTGGCTGGCTACTTTAGCCTGCTGATTACCGGCCTAGTCTCCGCCGGTCCGGCCCTGGCTACGGGGGTGACGTGGCCACGTGTGATCGCCGCTGCCCTCTCGCTTGGCCTGACGGCGGGCGTCATGGTGCTCTGTAACGCAGCCCACCCACCCGCTGGGGCGACGACGCTGATTGTTTCCCTGGGGATTTTGACGAAGCCCTGGCAGCTTGTCTTACTGATGGGAGCCGTCATCCTGCTTACTGTTCAGGCCTTCGTCATCAATCGTCTGGCAGGCCTCCCCTACCCAGCCTGGCGGGCGACTTCACCTCCCAGGCATATGAACGCAAACAAGGTCAGTCATACTCCCGGTGAATCATAATCCCAGGCCGATACTTTGATGTATGATCTCAGCATTTCTATGCGGCTATAGGTGCATTAGCTATGCTAAAGAGAGGGTAGGGTTTTTGTGTACGCTCTCCCTGCCAAAAAACTGCTTCTAGAGAAGGAGTATACCGTACTGATGGCCACATATTCATATGCTTTGTTTGCGCATATTCTGGGGGTAACTGGCCTGTTTATCGCGATGAGCCTGCAATTGGCAAGTATGATTGGTATTCTGCGCTCGCGAACCGTTGAGCAGGTACGCGTGTGGTGTGGAATGCACACTGTTCTCCTACGCATCTTTGCCCTCTCTTTTGTACTCACACTGGGCGCGGGGATGCATATGACCTTTACGATCTGGGGCTGGTCTACAGCCTGGATCAATGCCTCGTTGGCGGGATTGCTGATCCTGACTGGCCTGGGGCCGCTGATTAACACGCGCCGACTGAAAGTCTTGCATCGTGAGGCCCTGGCCCTGCCGGAGGGGCCTGTACCCACCAGCCTGCGACGGAGGATACAGGACCCTATCCTCTGGTCCTCGGTTCTGGGCATGAATGCTATGGCTGTAGGTAGTATCTACCTGATGGTGCTCAAGCCAGGCCTACTCGAGACTTGGCTGGTGATGGTTGGGAGTATTCTCCTGGGTATGGGCGCAGGATGCATACTCACTTTGAAAAAGCGCTCGACCATGATCGAGACGACGCAACCAGCCGAGGCATAGGCTTTATTTCTGGTCATGGTACAGGATGGTGTGTACTGGCAACCGTAGGTTGCCAGTACACACCATCCTATACACCATTATTTTCCAGCGAGGAGGGCCATGACGGGCGCGAAGTTCTCCATCTGACCTTCGTAGACCTGGAGATACGAGAAGCCAAAGCGCTCGCGCTGCTCAAGGAGATGTGCGACAGCCTGCTCTGTCGTAAACGCCTGTTTAGGTATGGGCGGTCCTCCAGCCGATGGAGCAAGCTCGCTGACACTATCGCTAATCTGCATATGATAGATGGTCTGGCTCAACTCAAGCTCGGAGAAACGCTCTCCTGCGGCCTCGCGAATCCAGGCCAATTTTTGCTCCAGGGTCGCATCAGATGGGTCTGGTCCACGCCCAGTAAATTTAGATCCAATGGCGATGATATCGGCCTCCCTGGCGGCCAGTTTGAGCATGCGTTCGCCTGCTCCCGCGACGAGAAGGGGTGGCCGTCCCTGCTGCATGGGGCCCGTAAAGCCCTTAACGTCACGCAGGGTATAGTGCTTGCCTGTAAAATTGACGACCTCTTCTGCAAAGAGGCGCCTGGTAATCTGAAGCGTCTCTTCAAGGCGCGCGACCCGTGTGCCTGCCTTGGGAAAATCTATGCCTAGTTGCCGGGCCTCGGCTTCTCCGACGCCAGCTCCCAGCCCCAACTCAAAGCGGCCCTCAGAGAGGAGGGCGAGTGTTGCCGCCTCTCGGGCGAGGATAACGGGATGGCGATATTCATTGGAGAAGACATAGCTCCCCACATGCAGAGATGTGGTGGCCTCAGCGGCCGTGGCCAGGGCCGTGAGAGGCGCGAGACTGCCAATATTGGCGCGGTCTGGTATGAGCAACGTGGCATATCCCAATGTCTCGGCCTTGCGAGCAGTTTCAATCCAGGCACGATGCGATTGCGCATATGCAGCAACGACACCGAAACGAAATGGACGTGACATGCTGATAAACTCCTCTCTTTACTCTCTCGTGCGCGAAGAATATTATATAGACAAACTGCTTAATTAATTTAGATAGGCAGACTATACAATGAAAATATGAGAGGTGTCAAGGCAACTATGAGTCCGCGCCCTTATCGTCTTGGTCAGAGACAGGCCGCAACTGAGCAGACGCGAAACCGTATTCTCATCGCTGCGCGTGAGCTACTGATGTCAGATGAAGGCATATCTGGTTTCTCCATTGACGCCGTTGCGCGTCAGGCAGACGTCGCCAGGATGACAGTCTATCATCAGTTTGGCTCTAAAACGGGCCTGCTTGAAGCGCTTTGTGACTCGCTTGCGACCTCTGGTGGCATGGAGCAATTAGCCTCTGCCTTTCGCCAGGCGGATCCCTTCGATGCCCTGGATACATATATCGCCGTTTTTGCTCGTTTCTGGCAGGCGGATCGCCTGGTGACGCGCAGGTTGCGAGGATTGGCCGCACTCGACCCTGAATTTGAGCAAGTTATCCGGGCGCGCGATGAGCGGCGACGCAAGGGTTTGCATGTACTCGTCCAGCGTTTTGAAGAGCGGCAGAGCCCTCCTGCTCTTCAGACCCACGAGGATATCGTCAATATGCTCTACACATTGCTTAGTTTTGAGTGTTTTGACACTCTGGCCGGGCCAGCGCGCCCTGTAGAGGAGGTTGTACCCGCGATACAGCGCTTGGCGCGTGCTGCGCTAGTATCTGGCAAGGCAATGTAGAGCACAGTTTTTTATAGGTGCATACCATAAAGGGGGATACTTTTTCTGGAAAGCTTGTTTCCTTCAAAGAGGCCAAAGTGCCTGGCACAAAGAATGTGAAGGTGATTGACTTGATAGGCAGCCATGAACAGGCGGAACTCAACACATTGTTTAATGCGGCATTCGTATCCTTGAATGAAGGTGTGCTGGTCTACACACTGCAAGGTGTAATTGTACATGCCAATGTCGCCGCATTACAGCTCTTTGGTGTGCAAGCAGAAATGGTGCTGGGAAAGACCTATCAGCAGTTTATCGACGAATTAAAAATGCAAGAGGCAGAGTGTCACCTTCCTGTTGTAGACCAGGATAAACCAACTGGTGCCTTCAAAAATGAGCCGTTCCTGACCGCCCAGCAGGGCGATACCGCGATCCAGACATATGCTAAAGGGGAAATTCATGTTCACCTTACCAGTGCGCCACTCTATAATCAACAGGGGAATTTAATTGGTGGGTATATGCTCCTTCACGATATAAGTGCGCAACATGAGAAAGAGTGTCGCGCACTCCAGGCCTTTACCTCTTTGCTGACATTGATCGAGAGGCTGGTCTCCATCCCAGGACAGGAGCAAAAAACATGCACAGAGGTAGCTGAGGGACTTTCGCCTATTCATATTGCAGGCCAGGCTCTGGCAGATGTTATTGCACAGGTCATGGATTGCAGGTATGTAGATGTCTTTGCTCTATCAGGTCCTGATGAGCGACAGCATCTACTAGGTACAGGCAATTTGACGTATGAGCAGACGCAACGCTTACGGTCGGAAACTGAGCAGGCGCCTCTTGCCGACTACGTTAACGCAGAAAACATCGCTCTTTTGCATGCAAATGAAGTGGTTCTACTTGACCTGGAAAAGCAGCCGTATGTTAAACCGCACGCGAGCTTTGGTGCTCGCTATCGCTTGGTGGCGCCCATGGTGCTTCATGAGCGCTTGGTAGGTCTTTTTATCATTGCGAAGATGGAAGAGGAATTTCCCTGCGTTGAGTGTGCCTACACAGAGGAAGAGATCGCCCTGGCCAAGGCTGTAGCTAAATTAACAGCCCTGGTGATCGCACAGGTGCGTTTGCTAGAGTCGTGGGCGACAGAGAATGCCAAAAAACAGGCACTACAAGAGCTGAATAAGCACTACGATGAGTTTATCTCCATTGCCAGCCATGAGCTAAGAACGCCGCTGACCACGATTAAAGGCAATGTGGAACTGGCACTGCGGCGCTTGAAGAAGCTCAGACAGCAGGAAGACTCCCGAGAACTCCAGACCCCGCTTGAACGTATCCAGATCCCGCTTGATTATGCGCTCCAACGCTCGCAGGTGCAGGAGCGAATGATTAGTGAACTATTGGATGCCTCACGTATACAGGCCAGGAAGTTAATCATTGTAAAGAACCCCTGTAACCTGGTGGAAATAGTTCGCAATGCTGTTGCAGATTCGAGACAGGCCGCACCTGATCGGAGTATACAGCTTACGCTTCCAGATGAGGATACACTACTCGTTGAGGCTGATGCTGATCGTATTGGCCAGGTGCTGCTCAACTATCTGACCAATGCGCTTAAGTACTCAGAGGCTCATCAGCCTGTGTTTGTGATGCTCGCCAAAGAGGAGGCATGCGCGAGAGTATCTGTACGTGATCATGGGCCGGGTCTTGCCCCAGAGGCGCAGGCGCAGGTTTGGAAACGTTTCTATCGTGTGCCTGGCGTCGAGGTGCAGTATGGCTCTGGCACAGGCTTGGGCCTGGGCCTCTTTATCTGCCGAGAGATCATTGAGAGTCATGAGGGACAGGTAGGAGTTGATAGCCAGCCAGGAGAGGGTTCGACGTTCTGGTTCACCCTACCATTAGCCACGCTTTAAGAGAGTATGGTCGTTTTTCGAGATATTCTTGACTCAGATGATGCAGACTGGTATAGTTAGGCATGGAGAGTATCTCCTTTTCCCTGGTAACTGGCGATAAGAGTGGAAGAACCACAAGGGAGCCTGGGAATAAGCAGTAGACAGTCGCTCGCCTGGGCTGCTTCACCTATGTTATGTTTTGATAGCAAAGGGAGGAGCACCTATTTATGACGATCAATGCAACATCAACCACGTTTCTTGTCCGCTACTTGCAAGCGCTCAATGGAGCCACCCCCAACTCAGCCGCCGCGGCTTTTTATGCCTCGCTCGACCAGATCAACAGCGTCTCGCCGACCATCGCAGCATCCGTCATAAAGGAGCTACAGGACCAGCGCCAGAACCTGAAGTTAATCGCTAGCGAGAACTATAGTTCCCTGGCGACGCAGTTTGCTATGGGCAACCTCTTGACCGATAAGTATGCTGAAGGGCATCCTTATCATCGCTTCTATGCTGGCTGTGATAATGTCGACGCTATTGAGGCCGAGGCGGTAGAACTGGCGTGTTCGCTCTTTGGTGCTGAGCATGCCTATGTCCAGCCTCATTCGGGTGCTGACGCCAACCTGGTGGCCTTCCTGGCCATCCTCTCAAGCAAAGCCCAGAAGCCCTTGCTTGAAAGCCTGAATATCGAGAATATCTCCACGGCCACCCGCGAGGACTGGAATAAGGTGCGAGCTACCGTGCAGAATCAGCGCCTGCTCGCGCTCGATTACTACTCCGGAGGGCACCTGACACATGGCTACCGGCATAATATTTCCAGCACGCTCTTCGATGTCTATTCTTACGCCGTCGATCAAGAGAGCGGCCTGATTGACCTGGACCAGTTGCGCAAGCAGCTACACGAGGTGCGTCCACTGATCCTGCTGGCAGGCTACAGCGCGTATCCACGCAAGTTGAACTTCGCCAAGATGCGCGAGATGGCCGACGAGGTGGGCGCGATCCTGATGGTAGACATGGCACACTTCGCGGGCCTGGTGGCGGGCAAGGTCTTTACTGGCGAGTACAATCCCATTCCCTACGCGCATGTTGTGACCAGTACCACGCATAAGACCTTGCGTGGCCCGCGTGGGGGCCTGGTGCTGTGTAAGCAAGAGTTCGCCGAGTGGGTTGACAAGGGCTGTCCCGCGATCCTGGGCGGTCCGCTCCCACATGTACTGGCCGCCAAGGCCGTCGCCTTCCGCGAGGCAAGCAAGCCGGAGTTTGAGACCTATGCCCATGCCATTGTCGAGAACTCCCAGGCCCTGGCCCTGGCGTGCATCGATGAGGGTCTTCAGGTGCCTACCGGTGGTACCGACAATCACCTCCTGCTCCTCAATGTGGCGCAGAGCTTTGGTCTTACAGGCCGCCAGGCTGAGGCGGCGCTCCGGGATTGCCAGATTACGCTCAATCGCAACTCGCTGCCCTTTGATGTCAACGGCCCCTGGTATACCAGTGGTTTGCGTCTAGGTACGCCAGCCCTGACCACGCTGGGCATGGGAGGTACAGAGATGCGCGAGATCGCGAGCATTATCAAATACGTGCTGTCACACACCAAGCCCAGTGTGACCGCCAGTGGCAAGGCCAGCCTTGCCAAGTACGTCCTGGATGAGAGCGTGCAGGCCGTGGCGCGCAAGCGCGTCGATGAGCTGCTCTCACAGTATCCCCTCTATCCCGAACTGGATACCACCCTGCTCGCTTAAGTGTGCACCTGAAACATATCGTGAAACAATCGTAGGGTCCATGCTTGCATGGACTGCGAGCGCAGCGATCTCCCAGCGTGAGGATGTCGTCCTGGGGGCGGGAGAGTCCATGCAAGCATGGACCCTACGATTTATTGCACAAAAATGGCGTGGAGGGCGGTCAGGAGGCGCTCGACATCGGCGGGGCTGTTGTAGCCCTGGATGGAGAGGCGAATGTAACGATGGTTATTCCAGGAGGTGACGGGCATCTCGATGTGCCAGGTCTCGCGCAGGGTGCGTTGTAGTGCCTGGGAGTCGCCATCAGGCACCTGGATGGCACACATTTGCCCAAACCAGGTGTCGGAACAGATAAGCTGGGTACCAAGCAGAGAAGTAATCTCCTGGCGCGTCGAGGCCGCTAGCTCATGACAGGCGGCGCGTACGGCATCCCAGTTGTGCTCTTGCTGAAAGGCGATGGCGGAGGGGACGCTAAGGAAGGCTGCAGGATCATCCGTGCCGACCCAGCCAAAATAATCCTGAAAGCTTGAGATGCCAGGTTTCTGGCTTTCGTAGCCCCAGCTGACGATTAGAGGCTGCAGGATGGCCTGGTGCTTGGGCGAGGCATAGAGGAACGCGGACCCCTTGGGCGCGCAGAGCCATTTATGGCAGTTGCCAATGTAGAAGTCCGCGCCGATCTCTTCGAGGTTCAGGGGAATCTGTCCCGGCGCGTGCGCCCCATCGATGATGGTAAGGATACCGGCCTCACGGGCGCGCTGACAGATCTTTGCCACGGGAAAGATCAGCGCCGTGGGTGAGGTGATGTGACTGATAAAGATCACCTTTGTACGAGGTGTTACTCCCTGCCAGAACTGCTCAACCATCTCCTCTTCGCCCTCAAGCGGGAGTGGGATTGGCTGATTGATATAACTCATTCCTTTCTGGGTGCAGAGAAAGTGCCAGGTACGGTCTGAAGCTCCATACTCGTGATCGGTAGCCAGCACCTCATCTCCAGGTCCAAGCTGAAGCGAGCGCGCGACGATATTGACGCCTGCCGTTGTATTGGGCACGAAGACCAGGTGATCGGCCTGTGTTCCCAGGTAAGCGGCCAGGGATAGGCGGGCTTCGCGCAACAGATCATCTATGCGCCGACCCAGAAACTCGACGGGATCTGCCTCCAAAGCACTTTGCCACTGCTGATAGGTCGCGAAGACGGGGCGAGGGCATGCGCCAAAGCTGCCATGATTCAAGAATGTAATATCGGGTCGCACCTGAAAGTGTTCAGCGGCCACCGGGAGAAGAAGTTGCTTAACGCTCATAAATAGATGGTTCCTTTCGCCTGGGATTTTTGTGATACCTCGCGCCTGCGGCGTGTTCTCTTGCACATTGGGTCTTTAAGCGAGGTTATTTCCTTTATCATACCGCCACTCACACTAATTTTCCACTCCCTTATGAGAGTAAGGGGTGATGTGCGCCGCAGGCGAGAAGGCCTTCCTGAAGAATGAGTACGTTTAGTCGATTTAATTAAGAAAGATAATGGCCGAGCATGCTTTATTTTTTCATTATTGTTGAGTGAATTTGCAAGAATTTGCAAGTTTTTTAAAATACAGCAAATTACTGTGAGATTTTTTATTGAGGCTACGTAGTATATTACAGAGGTCACAAGAAGGCGCTCTATTTCTATCGCTTATCAGGCTATAGATTTGTCAGGGCAAACTTCTTTGAGATATCTATATATTGATCGATGCTTGCTGTCAATTCATCGAAGATAGACATAAGCATAGTCTTCTTAGCTCCGACGCTATCAAACTATGACACCTTTCATCGAGCATAATTGCTCATTGTGCTTTATAGTTTTTTGTTCTGCTTCTATTTATAAAATATAAGTGAGCAAAGGTTTTTCGCGTTTCTAAAACAAGGAGTAATGACTTATGTTTTCTCGCAAGCGAGTGGCTGGCCGCTTCCTACCCGCTTTGTTTGTTTTGCTTGCGGTACTCATCTCTGCCTGTGGCGGTAGTACAGGTAGTTCGAGTGCAGGCACGAAACTCTCTGATGATAAGCAGATCTTTGTCTATCCACAAAGAGGCATATCTGATGTCGCGACCCTGGACCCGGGTCTCTCTACCGATACTGCATCTGCACAGGCTATTCAGATGATGTTCACGGGCCTTGTACAGTTGGACGATAACCTTAAGGTCAAGCCTCAGCTGGCTGAGTCCTATTCCGTTGCCTCCGATGGCGTAACCTGGACCTTCAAGCTGCGCCAGGGCACTAAATTTAGCGATGGCAACCCCATCACCGCTGACGACGTGGTCTATAGCATTGACCGCGCGCTCAAGCCTGAGTTGAAGTCGACGGTTGCGCCTTCGTATCTGGCCCTGGTCAAAGATTCGGATAAGCGCTTTGCTGGCAAGGTGCCTACCCTGATCGGCGATAGCCTCTTTGCTCCCGATCCCACGACCGTGAAGATCGTGACCAACCAGAAGGCTCAGTATTTCCTGGATGCGCTGACTTATCCAACCTCCTACGTTGTGGAGAAGAGCTTCGTCGAGAAGTATGGCGATCAGAAATGGACTGATCACCTGAGCGAAGGTGGTGCCTCTGGCCCCTTCAAGCTGGAGAAGCATATCAGCGGTCAGCAGATCAGCTTTGTACCTAATGAGAACTATTATAATGCCAAGCCGCAGCTGAAGAAGGTTGTCTTCCCCTTCTATAAAGATGCCCAGACGGTGTACAAGGCGTATAAGTCCAATCAGGTCGATCTCTCGGGTGTTCCTGGACCCAACCTGGATGAGGCACGCGCCATGCCTAACCAGCAGTATCACCAGTCGCCTATCCTGGCCATCTACTACTATGGCATGAACTACCTGGCCAAACCCTTCAATAATATCAAGATCCGCCAGGCCTTCGCGCTCTCTATCGACCGCGATACGCTTGCCCATAGCATCTACAAAGATCGCGTGGCGCCAACCAACCATATCGTTCCTCAGGGCATGCCTGGTTATAACCAGAATCTAACTGGCCCTGCCGGTGTGTCAAGCACCAAAGGCGATAAGACGCTAGCGAAGCAGCTGTTCCAGGAGGGTATGCAGGAAGAGGGTTACACCACCGCTAACTTCCCGCAGGTCTCTCTGACGGTTGCCACCAGTGGTTCAGCCGCCGCCAAAAACGAGTTCCAGTATGTGCAGCAGCAGTGGAAAGATGCCCTGGGCGTCAATGTCACCATCAACGACGAGGACTTTAACAAGCTTCTCGACGATGAGGCGCAGACCGTTGGCAGTGCCAAAGGCCTTCAGATCTGGAGCGCGGGCTGGGTTGCTGACTATCCCGATCCCCAGGACTGGACCGACTTGCTCTTTGGCAAGGGTTCGGCCAACAACCAGGTCAACTATGGCCTGGGCAGCAACAAAACCGCTGTGGAGCAGCAGGCTAACCAGGACGCGATGGTCAAAGCCAATACCATTGTCGACCAGACCAGCCGCATGGCACAGTACAACCAGATTGAGCAGAAGCTCATCAATGATGTTGCCTGGGCGCCAACTTACCAGTCAGCGGTCAGCTATGTGCTCAAGCCCTGCGTGAAGGGTTGGGTAGACAACGCGCAGAACATGACCCCACCAGATGACTGGGCGAACATCTACAAGACCACCGATTCTTCTTGTGCCAACACCAATTCGTACAAGTAAGTCGGAGCTCTAGTCCTCACAGAGGGCAGGCAAAGAGGCATCTCGGATATACCATCCGGGATGCCTCTTTTTGTGGACCGACGCTGGAGGTGATGCTGCAGGGTGGGCGGCGCGTGCTTTAGCAGCGCCGTTAATTAAAATGGGAGCGTGACTTCAATGGTTGTGCCCTGTTTCTCGCCAGAGCGGAGTGAGAGGTGGCCTCCGATGCCCTCGACGCGTTCGAGCATGCCCCGTAGGCCATAGTGGCCTTCTGGACTGTGGCATGCCAGACTACCATCCTCTTGATGCTGGCAAGAGGCCGTTGGTAGCCCGATGCCGTCATCCTGGATGGTCAAGATGAGGTTCCCTTCTTCTTGTCTGAGGGAGAGCGTCACGTGCTGTGCGTGGGCGTGCTTCTCAATATTGGCGAATGCCTCCTGGCTTACCTTCCAGAGCGTCTCTTTCAATGGATCTGTCAGGCTCTCAAGCTCTCCCTGAAAGGTGTGGCTAACATCCAGGCCAGCGCGTTGCCCCAGTTCATCGAGTGAGCGGATGAGTGTCTGCTTGATGCCCTTATGTTGTAAGGCAGGCGTGCGCAGGTTCGCGATGGAGGCTCGCAGCGCGGCCATGCTCTCACGCGTGATCTCTTTGGTAGACTCTAATTCCTGGTCGCAGCGTTCGGGATCACGCTCGCGGAGCCGTTGAGCCGCCTCTAGCTTGACTGTGATAAGCACGAGGGCATGGCCGAGGGTATCATGCATCTCGCGTGCCAGCCGTGTGCGCTCGCGCAGAACAGCTAGTTCCTGTTCCTGCTCTACTGACTGTGCTAACTGGCGATGTGCCTCCTCTAAATTGGTATTTGCAAGTTGCAGTTGTTGAAAAAGATGATTACGTTCAAAGCGTTCGGCGATAAGGTTTTGAATGAGGATGCTAAAGCCTGTGACGCTAAAGAAGGCCAAACACTGGCTTGTGATACTGAAGAGCGCAATTTGCTTGAGCGGCCAGGTGAGCAATCCCTCATACATAAAGGTTGTGAGAGCTATAATACCAATGGCGAGAAACAAGCGTCGCGACGTAAACAGGCTGAAGCTTAGCCCAAAAAGAATATATAAGCTCAGAAAAAAGCTTTGATCGATCCGGGTGAGTAGAAATACAACGAGATAAAAGCTTCCCCAAATGAACACAGTATACGATAAAGGTGGTGGCCAGTCCCAATCGAATGGAAGTATACCGAGTGACGCCAGAATTGGAAAGATGTAAAGCGAGAAAGCGAGTATCATGAGTAGGATGCAGGTTATGCCACGCCAATCGTGCATGTAGATTGGCGTGGCCTTTAAGATAGTATAGGTGAGTGTGGTGAGGTAGAAAAATGTGAAGATAGCAAAACCAATCAGCATACGGCTGAAGTTCCGATGAAAGCGTGCGTCATCCCTGGCTATATCAATGCTCAATGTTGTTTTCCTTTGCATTTGTATACCTCACCCCTTTTTGATGTTTTAACCGAGTTAGAGCAATTTGCGTTCACGTGCAAGGTGAGCGGCCTGGGTGCGGTTCCTGGTGTGGAGCTTGCTCAGGATATTCGAGACATGATTTTTGACGGTTCCCTCGGCCAGGACAAGTTGCTCCGCGATCTTGCGGTTGCTGGCCCCCTCAGCCAGGAGTTTAAGGATCTCTATCTCGCGTGGACTCAGCGCCTCTTCTTGTACCGGGTGAGGATTCCGCTCTTTGCGCCCAAACTCAACGAGGAGCTTGCTGGCAATCTTGGGCTGAATCGAGGGCATACCTGCGTATACCTGGCGAATCGTTGACATCAGTTCGTTGGCGGGAACATCCTTGAGGAGGTAGCCCATGGCCCCGGCTTTGACGGCATCGAAGACATAGTCCTCGTAGTCAAAGGTTGTCAGGATGATGATGCGCGCCTGGGGATCGCTCTGGACGATGGCAGCCGTTGCCTGAACCCCATTCATGCGTGGCATCTCGATATCCATCAAGACCACGCCAGGCCCCTTATCCTGCTGGCGTAGCGACGCATATTGCCTGATCGCCTCTTCGCCATCGCCAGCCTCGCCGACGACCTGCATGCCAGGCTCTAGCTCAAGAATAGTGCGTAGGCCCTGGCGCATAAGCGTCTGGTCTTCACAAAGCAAGATACGAATCGTCTCAGTCATGCCTGCTCTCCTCCCGGCAATCAGATGTTGTGATTTTTCCTTTATTATGGCGCAAACCCAGCTCTTGTCAAATGAATCTGCCTTGGCTTACAAATTCGCCTTCGGGGTAGTGGGTGTAGGCGTGGAAAAATAGCAACGCCATTTTTCCACGCCTACACCCACTACCTTATGAGCGCCGTAGGCGCGAAACCTTCTGCCCTAAGCGCTTGCGGCCTTCTCCTGGAAACGGAAGAAGCGCAAGGCGATAATAAAGCAGATCGCGCCATAGGCGAGCAGACCTAGAATATCTGGAAGGATGTCCATAAAGCCTTTGCCGAAGATCATGGTCTCATTTAGCCCCTCCATGGCCCAGGCCGTAATGCCGAGCTTGGCGATTTGCTGCATCCATCTGGGTTCGATGAAGAGGGGCCACCAGGCACCGCCAATCGCGGAGGTTACCAGAGTTACCAGGCTGACAATCGGGTTGATCTGGCGGCGGGTACGTACCAGTGATACGAGCAGTGTTCCCAGGCCCGTCATCGCGAAACTGGTACTGATTAGTAAGAGGATGACCGAAGGCCAGGAGCCAATATGCATTTTGAATACAAAGTAGCCAATCGCAAAGAGCACCACGAGCTGGGCCAGGGTTAGGAGAAACTGTGCCAGCAACTTGCCACCTAGCAGAGCATACTTCTGAATTGGAGCGACCAGCAGGCGGCGGAAGGTGCCATCTTCTTTCTCCTGCAAGATGGTCGCCGCCACAGCATTGAGGCCAAAGAGCGCGAAGAAGACGGCGTATCCAGGTACCAATTGATCGAATGCGCTCACTTTGATGGCTTCACCCGCGGAGAGTGTTTGAACAGCCTGGTCGCTTCCCTGGTTTGCCTGGACAACCGTTGCAGCGATGCTCGTGGGATGAATAGTGCCTGGTGTGCAGTGGTTGCCAGGCTGATTGCATACTGCGTAGACCTGACTTACAGCTGCATTTCCTGTGAGTTGAGCCTGTACAACCTCATTGACGATGTTACGTACGAGCGTAATACGCGCATCGTTGTTGTTGGGCAGAGTATAGAATTGGACTTGCTTTGTAGCATCGATATGCTGAGGTGTAGTGCTCAGCAAGGCCTCGCTCGCCCCGGTTGGAATGACGACACCGACATCTGCCGCATCACTTGAGGCCTTAACCTGGTCAATAACCTGAGCTGAAGTGTGATATTCATTGACAGTAATCTGGAGTTGAGATGTATTGATTTTGAGCGCGTTTGCAATCGTTTTACCAAGATAGGCGTTAGAGGCCGTCTCCTGGTTGCTTACGGCTACCCTAATCGTAGTCTGGGTAGAGCTATTACCATAGAGATTACCAAATGCAAGCCCGACCGCCGTGATGAGGACCAGGGGGACCAGGAGCAGGAGCACCAGAGAGCCTTTATCTTTCATGACCTGTAAGAGGTCCTTTTTGGCAATGGACCAGAGCGTTTTCATGCTTTCCCTCTTCCATAGTGTTTAGTCGCGCAGGGTTTTTCCTGTGAGCTGGATGAACAGTTCCTGGAGTCCATGGGGCCGTTGTATCTCGCGGTTCTGCTGGCGCAAGGCCAGGAGTTCTTCTAGTGTGCCCAGGGCGATGATCTGGCCCTCATCCATAATGGCGATGCGGTTACAGAGCCGCTCGGCCTCTTCCATATAGTGGGTGGTATAGAGAATAGTTGTTCCCTGGTCGCGCAGGCGTTCAATGAGGGCGAAGATGTGTTCCCGAGATTGGGGGTCAACGCCCACGGTTGGTTCATCCAGCATCAAGAAGGCTGGTGTGTGCATGAGCGAGATGGCGATATTGATTCGGCGTTGCATGCCGCCGGAGAAGGTCTTTACCGGGTCTTTGCGCCTCTCATAGAGTCCGACGAAGAGCAGCAAATCATCGGCGCGCTGCCGGCATTCTTGTGAGGAAAGACCGTAAATCTCGCCGAAGAAATGCAGATTCTCTAAGGCTGTGAGCTCTTTATAGAGAGCTATCTCTTGAGGCACGACACCAAGCATACGCTTTACCTTTCGTGTCTCTTTGGTAATAGCGCGGCCGTCGATAAGAACCTCGCCAGATGTCGGCTCAAGGTAGCCACAGAGCATATTGATGGTGGTGCTTTTGCCTGCCCCGTTGGGACCCAGCAGGCCAAAGATCTCACCTTTGCCGATGGTGAACGAGACATCTTTGACTGCATGATGCTTGCCAAAGGTCTTGTCTAGATGCTGCGCTTCAACCTCCATACCACTTTGTGATGCGTTCCTAGTCCAGGTCTCTAGTGACGTTTTGAGTGTTTCTTCCATATATGAGTGCTCCTTGCACATTAAAGGTTTGTGTATTGTCGAGATCGAGAAAAGTATAGCCTTATGTGGTATCCAAGAGGAAGGATGGAAAGACACATTTTGGAGTATGTCGAAAGTCATGGCCTCAAAAGTTTGTTAGGGAATGTTTCTTGCACGTTTAAAGGCCAGAATCTCAGTTATGGCTCTTTGCACGCCTCCTGCCTGGCGAAGCGATTCTCCTATAGATGTGGCTGCTCTCGTGAAGCTGGGATGAGTTAGAATTTCTTCGACGTTGTGGTGTAAGTTCTCGGGTGTGACCTGGGCATTGGTAAGCATCGTGCCAGCTCCTAGTTCAGCAACACGTGCCGCGTTCCATGGCTGGTCCATACTTTGGGGGATAACCACCATCGGCACATGATAATACAATGCCTCACTAATGCTGTTCATACCACCGTGAGTAATAAATAGCGCACTCCGTAGGAGTACCTCGAGCTGTGGCACAAATCTCTCCACGATGGTATTAGAAGGTAGTGGTTCTAATGAGGCAGGATCAAGGTTATGACCGGTTGCCATGACTATTTGCCAGGGGCTCTCAGCTAAAGCTTCGAGGCACGTGTGAAAGAAGGCGGCACGGTCACTGTACATGGTACCTAGCGAAATATAGATGAGTGGCTGCCTGCTTAGCCTGGTGAAAGGGAATGGGGGAGCCTGAGAGCGTGATGTGATGAGGGGCCCAACGAATTTAAAGTGGCCTTCGTCGAAGGAGTCTGCGTCGAGTTGAAATGCTCTGGAGGTATAGACAAGGGTCAGATCTCCATAATTGTGGAATATGGCAAAAATGTCTTGAGGGGGCTTGAGATGATAGCGTTCGCATAGGATAGTGAGTAGGATCAGGCATCGCTGAAGATATTCATATTCTCTGGACGGCGCCTGCGTGACGTTCTCATGAATGGAAGCGAGTATTTCGTTCAGGATACGTTGATTGGCCGCCATGGTTGAAAGCGAGGCGATAGCTGATAGATGTAAAAGTTGTGCCAGGAAGTTGCCCCAGAGGCAGCATGCGTCATAAATGAGGTAATCTGGGCAAGATGCTTGTATCTCTGCTTGCAAGTGCGCCAGCACCCAGAGACTTGCCTCCAAAAGCGTTTCAACTGCTAGCAAGGGATGATGTTCAAACTTGTACTGATTGTGTACCAGGTCGAGTGGAAAAGTTTTGCCATAAGAACGGTATGTCGCTCCGGTCTGCTCAATTGCTGCTTGAAATTCATCACTTGTATAGTAGATGACCTGTTCGCCATGACGGACCAGTTCAGTAACGAGTGGAAGAGTAGGATTGATATGTCCCTGCGCAGGCAAACTTAAAAATACTACGGTTGCCATTTTTCATTTCCTCCCGTGAGGACACTGGTGTGCTTGCTTTGACGCTAGCTGACTACTTCAGGCCTGCTCAATTTCGTTTGTGTCCCGGTAAGAAGAGCCTGGATGTGTTCGGGCGCGAAGAAGGTTGCAGCAGGAATAGTGCCTTCTAGGACCGCGAAGAAGAGCTGAGTTGCTTCTGGATTTCCCTGTAGTGCCTCCTGTACCTGTTGTATCTCGGGTGTGAGATTCAGGGTTGCAAGTTGAATGGTTAGCTCATAGAGGGGAAGGGCCTCCCTGTTGCGTTGCTGCTCATACTCAGCTAAAGCCTCTTCTAGAGGTTGTTGACCTGTATAACTGCTCTCAATGGCCTGGGCCAGCCGTTCCGCGTCCGCGAAGGCATCGGCTATGCCATGCCCAAGAAGTGGATCTTTATGATAGGCAGCATCTCCCAATAAAGCCCAGCCAGGGCCGTAGGGCTTTCTAAAGAAGTTGGCTGTGTTGCCAGTACCCATAAAGCGTTGTTCTTGTTTTCCCTGATGGACGCAGGCCGCAAAAGCTGGGGCAAGCGCAAGTGCTTCAAGAAAGTGGCTCTCAATCGAGGCACGCACTTTGGGGAAATGGCGACGTGGCCAGGTGACACTTATGAGCGCAAGCCCATCATGTGTGGGAAAGGATAAAAAGACGCACTGAGGGCGCGAGTACAGAGCAGTGCTACCTGTCTTCATCCCACTCCAATAAGCATAGTAGATACATGTTAATGCTGGATACCTATGATAGGTTGGTGCCTCGACCGCACGTGCGATCAGGGAGTGTAGACCGTCGGCACCGATGACAAGCCTGGCCTTCTCGGTCACAGGTGTGCCTGTTGTTGTGCGACCCTTTATGCCGGTGATATGGGTTCCATTTCTCGTCACGTCCTGGACTCTAAACGCCTCGCGTAGCTCAGCACCTGCCTCAACCGCCTTTTGGGCTAACAATGTGTCAAGAATGTATCTACGAGGAGCAAGACCAAAGTTAATGTTCTCTAGAGGCAGGACCGTCGAAGAGAGGGTGAAGCGTCCCGTGTCGAGAGAGATCCCATGTACTGGAGGACAACCAGTAGCAAGTAGTGTATCCAAAACTCCCCAATGTTGAAGATAGACGAGTCCACGTGGATGAATAAAGTGGCTGGAAAGGGTGTCGCTAGGAAAACTGGCTTTATCGAGTAGCAAGACGCGATACCCTTTGCGTGCTAGCAGAAGGGCCAGAGATGATCCCGCGCAGCGAGCGCCAACAATGATCGCGTCGTATACCATTTCCTACTCCTGCAACATTTCTTCCAGACATGAGCATATAACAAAGCGCTAAGTGTCCTCCTATGTATACATTACGTTAGGCGTTTCATTATAGTAGATTATGAGGGTTGGCCTGTAGAAATAGACAGGTATGCAGACAGCCTATTTTTCCCAGTTTAATGCTGTTGATTTTGCCAGTGTGCTTTGCTTGCGTACCGAGTATAGTTATATCATTCATTATGAAGGTTGTAGCTACCCATACAAAATAGCTGACCACCTACGGCGCTGAGGATTCTTCACAAGAAGAGTCGGAAGCGTTACGCATAAAACTAAGGAGAAGATAACATGCGCCTGGGTTTACAGGTTCCTAATTTTACATGGCCCAATGGGCAGAATGAGCTTGGTACGACCTTTGGTCAGATCGCGGAGCGCGCTGACGCGGTGGGTCTTTATAGCTTCTGGGTCATGGACCACTTTTTCCAGATTGGTTTCGTTGGCCCGGCAGAGAACGAAATGCTAGAGGGCTGGAGCGCCCTGGCCTTCGCGGCTGGACGCACCAAGCGGATCAAGCTTGGAACGATGGTGACTGGTGTCACCTACAGGTATCCTGGCATTCTGGTGAAGACTGCGACGACCCTGGATGTTCTCTCTCAAGGACGTGCCTATTTAGGCATTGGCGCAGCCTGGAACGAAGAGGAGCACCTGGGTCTGGGCGTCCCCTTCCCACCGTTAAAGGAGCGTTTTGAGCGCCTGGAAGAGACGTTGCAGATCGCGCACCAGATGTGGGCGGGCGATCAGAGACCCTTTGAAGGCAAGCATAATCAGCTTACGCGTCCGCTGAACTCACCGCAGTCGGTACAGAAGCCACATCCGCCCATCTTGATCGGCGGGACCGGCGAGAAGAAGACCCTGCGCATGATCGCTCAATACGGCGATGCCTGTAACTTCTTCGCACGTATGGGGGATGAGGCACTCAAGCATAAATTGAACGTGCTGCGCGAGCATTGTGCCAACCTCAATCGCCCCTATGAGCAGATTGAGAAGACAACGCTCGACCAGATGGTGCTCACTAAAGATGGACGCGATGGCACATTGAGTCCCCAGGCCGCCATCGACCAATTTGGTAAACTGGCCGAGTTGGGTATTGACCACGCCATTTTCAGCCTGGGCAATGTTCATGAGCCCGAGACCTTCGAGATCTTGGCGAACGATATCGTTCCCGTTGTCGACAAGATTCAGGTCGCAGGCCGTTAGATAAAAGAGGGTAGGCATGGGAAAATGGGCTTGAGCCCATTTTCCCATGCCTACCCTCTTTTTATCCCTTGACAAGCGGGCATATAAAAAGACATAATTGCTATATATCTATGCACACGTGTGCGCAATTAGCAGGAGGAGTTGAGCATGGTGACCAGTGAGGAGGTCGCGCGCCTGGCTGGTGTATCGCGAACAACGGTCTCACGCGTGCTCAGTGGGTCGGGTCGTATCAGTGAAGAGGTGCGCCAGCGCGTGTTAGAGGCTGCAGCCTCGTTGGGCTACGAACCAAACGTGGTGGCGCAGAGTATGGTGCGCCAGCGCTCACGTACGATTGCGTTAGGTCTGTTTCACGTAGAAGAAGGGCTTTCGTTCTCGCGCCTGGGCGAAACCAAGCACCACTTCTACCTCGATGTACTGAAGTATATCGAAGAGGAAGCGGCGAACGCCGGTTATGACCTGCTTCAGCCCTCGCGTCCGCTGGGGCGTACTCCTGAGAGCTATGTGCGTACGCTGCAAACACGGCAGGTTGCGGGCGCAGTTATGCTAGCGCTTAGCTCCACGGACCCGCGTATTCCGGCCCTGGTTCAAGCTCACATCCCAACGGTGTTTATCGATGCTGTGGGTCAGGGACCAGGCGCGACCTATGTAAAGGGTGATCATGTCAGCGGAGCGCGCCAGGTGACAGAACACTTGCTTGCGTTGGGCCATAAACGTATGGCCTTCTTTGTTGGTCCGTCGAGCAATATGTTTGGTATGGAGCGCCTCTTTGGTGCGCAACAGGCTCTTGCCTCAGCGGGCCGTAGCCTCGATCCCAGCCTGGTACGCCAGTCGGGTTGGAACATGCAGCAGGCCTATGAAGCGGCGGCACAGCTGCTCTCTGAGCGGCGTGACTTTACCGCGATAATCGCAGGGAGCGATCTGATGGCCATCGGGATCTTGCGAGCGCTGCGTGAGCGGGGCTTGCATGTGCCAGAGGACGTCTCCCTGAGCGGTTTTGATGACCTGGAGCTTGCGTCCTACACTGATCCTGGCTTGACGACGGTGCGCCAGGACCGCGTCGCGATGGGGCGCGGCGCGATTCAATTGCTGTTGCGCCTGATTCAGGGCGAGCAGCACCTTGCTCCGCTCATCCTGCCAACCCAGCTCATTGCACGCCAATCGACGGGTCCTGCACCGTCGGTCTAGGCTCTCTTTTTTTAGTGATTTGCGCACACGTGTGCGCTTTAACGGAGTGGGGAGGCCGCTCTTGTACCAGGTGGGGACAATGAATGTTCACTACGCTTTCCCAAGGAAGGAGATGGCAACAACTATGCCTATACGTTCACCAAAGATTACTTTTATTGGCGCGGGCAGTGCCGTTTTTGCGCGCCAGTTGATAACAGATGTTCTTCATATTGAGGGACTGGACGAGGGTGTGATTGCGCTGGTTGATATCGATGCTACGCGCTTGCAACTGGCTCGCAATATCGCAGAGAAACTGGTGGCACATAGTGGCAAGCACTGGCGTGTGCAGAGCTCTACCGAGCGGCGCGAAATGCTGCCCGGCAGCCATTTTATCGTCAATACAATTGAAGTGGCAGGCCTGGCGAATGTACGCCATGACTTCGATATTCCCATGAAGTATGGGATCAACCAGTGCATCGGTGATACCATCGGACCCGGCGGCATCTTCAAAGCGTTACGTACTGGTCCCGCCTGGTTGGATATTCTGCATGACGCGGAAGAGCTGTGTCCTGAGGCCTTGGTATTGAACTATACCAATCCAATGTCGATCCTGACCTATGCGGCTCTCAAAGACACCTCGATGCGTACAGTGGGCCTCTGCCATAGTGTGCAGGGAAGCTCCAAACAGCTCGCGAACTATTTGGACGTGCCATATGAGGACCTGGAATGGAAGTGTGCGGGTATCAACCATAATGCCTGGTTTACCGAGCTGCGTTACCAGGGGAAGGATGCTTATCCGCTGCTGCTGGAGCGCATTCAGCAGAGCGAGATTTATGAGAAGGACCCCGTGCGCTTCGAGATGACACGCTACTTCGGCGCCTTTGTCACGGAGAGCAGCGGTCATTTCTCTGAGTATGTGCCCTACTTCCGCAAGCGACCAGAGCTGATTGAGCGCTATGGCCGCGCGGGCTATCTAGGCGAGACCGGCTTCTATGCCAACAACTGGCCGGAGTGGCGGCGTAAGAACGATGAAAGCATTCAGAAGATGCTTGATGGTAGCGCCGAGCTACCTTTCCGTCGCAGCCATGAATATGGCTCATACATCATTGAGGGTGTGACATTGAACCGGCCCCAGGTGATCTATGGAAACGTGCGCAATACTGGCCTCATCGATAACCTGCCAGATGGCAGTGTTGAGGTCGCATGTCTCGTCGACCGCAATGGCGTCCAGCCCACCCACTTTGGTGTACTGCCAGAGCAGCTTGCGGCTCTGAACCGTAGCCACATGGCCGTTCACTCCTTAATGTGTGAGGCCCTGCTCAGCAAGAACAAGGAGGCGGCCCGCTATGCGCTGATGCTCGATCCGCTGAGCGCGGCTGTCTGCTCGCCTGCTGAGTTGAGCGAGCTCTTTGATGAGATGTGGGAGGCAGAGAGAGAGTACCTTCAGCCCTTCGAAAAATAGATGAGATGTAAAAAAGCGCATGACCAGTTCGCGATGTGAACCGGTCATGCGCTTTTTTACAGTGACCGGGGCGAGAAAGCCCCGGTCATTGATGCCGGGGATGAATTGCCACCTCTACAAGTGAGAAGGGAATAGGAGAAAGCATGTCTTAAGAACTTGTGTTCTTCCACTCTCTCTGGTAAAATAGACGTCGAGGATCGATCGGACGTACGAGATTGAAGGAGGAGCGGGTGTGCCGAAGACACGCCAGGGATCGCGCAAGCAGAAAGAATAGCAGGAGAAACGGCCTGCGACCCCCACGTTCCTGCTCGAACTGCCTCTGGCGGTCGATCCAGGAAAAGCCGCACGCCTCCGTGCGCATCTAGAAGCTGCTCGTCAGCTCTACAATGCCATCCTCTCCCAAGGTCAAAAGCGTTTGAGGTGCATGCGGGCTGACCCCGCCTGGCAAGAAGCTCGTTCCCTTCCTCGTACCCATAAGGCCGAGCGAGCCGCCGCTTTCTCCGCCTTGCGCAAGGCGTATGGCTTCACAGAGGCCGCACTCCATGAAGCCGTCAAAGGCCCGCGTGTGGGCTGGATTGCCGAGCATCTCGAGGCCGTGTTGGCGCAAACGCTAGCTAGCCGTGCTTATCGCGCCCTCAATCGCGTCTGCCTGGGCAAGGCCGGACGCGTGCGTTTTAAGAGCCGAGGTCGTGGCTTCTCCAGTATCGGGAACAAGCGCCAATGATACCAGCCTCCGCTTTGTCCTGCAGCCCCCCGAAGCCGGAAACGCGGGGTATCTGCTCTGGAACGGAGCCCAGCTGCCCGCTCTCATCGATTGGAAGGATGAGGTGGTGACCCATAGCCTCAAGCACCGCATCAAATATGCTCGCCTCATCCAACGTCCAGCCAGCAGCAAGAGAGCGGCGGGAGCCGATGCTCAGGGGTATCGCTACGTCGTGCAGTTGGCCTTGGAAGGCGTGCCACACCGCAAGCCCAAGCACACCATTGGCACAGGCACCGTCGAGGGGGATCTAGGCCCCTCGACCCTGGCTCTCGTTCCCCAGGAGGGGGAGGCAAGCCTGGAAGTATTCTGCGCGGAACTGGCTCCCGAGGCCCGTGCCATTCGCCGCTTGCAACGGCAGATGGAGCGACAGCGGCGAGCCGCCAATCCGGAGAACTACGATGAGAAGGGGCGTATCAAAAAACAAGGCAAGAAGCTGCACTGGAAGCAGAGTAAACGCTACCAAGCCACCCGGCGACGCAAGGCGAGCAGAGAGCGCAAGCTGGCGGCCCACCGCAAGAGCCTACATGGCCGCAAGGTGCATCAGGTGGTGAAGCTAGGTAACACCATCATCATCGAAAAGATTTCCTACAAGGCATGGCAGAGGCAGTTTGGCAAGAGTGTGGGGCTGCGAGCACCAGGGATGTTTGTAGAACTCCTGAGACGCACCGTTGAGAGTACGGGCGGCACCCTAGTGGAAGTTTTCACACGCACAACGGCGCTGAGCCAATGGTGCCATGGCTGTGGCAAGAAGGTCAAGAAGCCGCTCTCTCAGCGTTGGCACCAATGCGAATGTGGGGTGGGTCCCGTGCAACGCGACCTGTATTCGGCCTTTCTTGCCGCCTATCTTGATTCAACAGATTCCATTCCCTCGTGTGCCCGATACCAGGGGTATTGGGAGGGTGTGGAAGTGTGCCTGCGGGCAGCACATGAGCGTATAACACAACGCGCGAAAGAGGGGCAGAGCATACCCCGAAGCTTTGGCATTCCCAGAGCCGGAGCGCGTCTGCCCAAAAGGTCAGGGGAACCACCACAAGAGCCAGCGCTTCTCCTTCGGGGTGAAGAACGGGAAGCGTGGGCCGAACCCCTGGAAACCCGCTGCTTTCGCGTGGGGAGCTCTCAGATCTGCAATGAGCCTTTCTTCTTTCTGGAATCGACCTTCGAGCCCCTATACCTTGACGCTGATGAGCTGAATTGCCCTGGCGCTGCTCCCCTTTATCCTGGCCTACCAGATCTGGAACTACTGGGTCTTCCGTCATCGTGTAAGTCATAGCGACCGGGCGACCGCGCATTAAATATCGAAGAGTCAGCCCTGGTTTCCTGGCTTTGGCTAAACGGGGTCCAGGCGCGTAGCAACCAGGCCTGGGCTGACTTGCTTATTGAGAATGTAGTGTTTGTGTATGGAAGAACTGTTTAAAATCTGGACGGGGTACCTTGCTTCAGGCGTTGAGGCCATCGCTGGCCTCATTATCGCCTTCGCCGCTCTACAAGCCACCTTTCATGCCCTGCGCCTGGTTTTACACAAACCAGGCCAGCAGATAGGAGTTCAGGAGCCATACACAGAGTATATCCGCCTGGGATTGGGTCGCTGGCTGGCGCTGGCGCTGGAGTTTGAATTGGGTGCTGATATTCTGCGTACCGCCATTGCCCCTTCCTGGACCGAAATTGGTCAGCTCGTCGCTATCGCGACGATACGTACGCTCCTGAACTACTTCTTACAGCAGGAAATAGATCGAGCGGCGCAACGCTATCCGCAAGCACCGGGGCACCGCCCGCCAACTCATATACAGCCACCAGTGCCGCTCCAAACGGAGGTGAGAAAGCCCCAATGAACCTGACCCATCTTGTAACATTTAGCCTCTGGGCAGCTATGATTGAATTTATTGGCGCTTTGCTCATCATCGCGTATCTGCTCAGGAGTCTTGTGGTCCTCTTCAAGACCGGGCAGGTGACCGGAGCGCGGCTGATAGTGGCCGATGGCATCATTACCGGCTTAAGTTTTAAGCTGGCTGGAACGCTGCTCAAAACTATTGAGCTACGGTCATGGAGACAGATAGCCATGTTCGCAGCAATTTTTGCGCTACGGACAGTGCTCAAACGCTGGTTCGCGTGGGAACGCAGCCACCTGCAACAGGACCTGCAACCTCATAACCTGTAATTTACCATCTGCTCCTGGATACTGGTCGGATTGAGCGTCACACGCATGCCATGCTTTGGGCGGAGGGTGACGCGCGGCAGCAGTTCGATGGGATGGTCTGGCACAGGTTCGGGCGTGTAGCGTTGTAGGATCGTGGCCAGCAAGAGTTTGGTCTCCATCTGTGCGAAGGGCATGCCAATACAGATGCGTGGTCCCAGGCCGAAGGGGAAGTAGGCGCCACGTGGCACGTTCTCACCCTGGATAGGGTCCCAGCGCTCGGGTTGGAACTCCTGGGGATCGTGCCAGATCTCCGCGTCGTTATGGGTGACCCACTGGCTCAAGAGGACGATAGTCCCTGCAGGCAGGTGGTAGTCTCCGAGCGTGAAGTCGCGGATGGCGCGTCGTCCCATGCGCCAGACGGGAGGTAGCACGCGCCAGGACTCGTTCATGACCCATTCCAGGTAGGGGAGGCATGCCAGGTCGGCAACTGTTGGGGCGCGTCCAGCGAGCACCGTGTGGAGTTCCAGCAGGAGCTTCTGGCGAATCTCCGGGTGTTGAGCCAGGAGATAGAAGGTCCAGCAGAGGCTATTTTGGGCCGTCTCATGGCCCGCGGCCACCAGTGTCATTACCTGGTCATGGACCTGGGAATCGCTCATGCCCTGGCCCTCCTCCTGGGCAGTGAGCAGCATATCGAGGATGTCGCCCCTATCGCCACCCGCTGCGCGCCGCTGCTGAATAAGCCCGTACACAAAGTTGTCCAACGTCTTCTTGCCGCGATTGAAGTCGCGTGTCTGGGCTGAGAAGCGTGAGAGCACGCGCGGCCTGCCCAGACCCTGAGGAGGACGCCCAATAACCGCCGTAAAGGCCTCGCTGAGTTGATTGGCCTGGGAGAGTTCTTCAACACTGAAAAGAGTGTGTACGATGATACGCAGGGTCAGGTGCTGCATGGTGGAGGCCAGCTCAAGCTCCTGTCCCGGTTGCCAGGTCTCAAGCATCTGCTCGGTATAGCGCACCATCACATCGGCATATTGATCGATGCGCTGGCGATGAAAGGCTGGCTGTACCAGGCGACGCTGCTGGCGATGGATCTCGCCCTCAGTCGTCAGCAAGCCCTCGCCCAGGACCTCGCGCATATTGCTGCGTTGCTGGCTTTGGAGCGAAGTAAAGTCGCGTGGATGTTCTGTCAGGCAGTAGAGCACATGCTCTGGCGCATAGGCGCAGACGACAGGTGTGCCAGCCAGGGAGAGGCGCACAAGGTGCCCATACTGCGTACGCGTAGAGCGCATAAAAGCGAGTGGATTGCGTTGAAGCTGAGGGGCATTGCCCACGAGAGGAAGCCCCCTGGGGCCTGGAAGCGCGTTGAACTGCTGCATAAGAAAAGTCCTCTTTTCCTTGCCTATAACGTAGACAAGCTACCCATACCCGGTCTACAATAGGAGCGCTAAAATATGAGTAGAAGCTCACTTCTTCTCTCTTAAGAATATGAGCATTTACTCACGTTGTCAAGAGATATTTAGGAGTTGTATGGGGCCGACGCTGCTAAAGCACGCGTCTATATATCGTCCATTATATGTAGACGCGTGCTTTAGCAGCGTCGGCATACTGTTAATAGAAGGTAGGGTCTCACATGGCTAAGGAGCTCTCTCTTCGTCGTATGCCCCAGCAGGCGCGGGGGCAGCGCCGAATCGATAAGTTGCTGGACGCGGCGGAACAGGTATTTTCAGAGAAAGGGTATGGGGATGCGACGACGAACCTGATAGCCGCGCGGGCGCAGGCCTCAATTGGCTCGCTCTACCAGTTTTTTCCCAATAAAGAGGCCATCTTGCGCGCGATTGTGGCGCGTTATGTCGAGGAGTTGCGGGCCTTCTTCGCACAAACGCTCTCGGTGGATGCGGATAAGCTACCGCTGGCGAGCTTTCTAGAGCATCTGATTCAGGGTCTGGCGAAGCTGCGGGAGGCGCACGCTGGTTTTCGCCCACTCTTCTTTGGTGCGCAGTCTTTCTCTGACGTTGAGCAGGCGACTCAGGAGTTGCGCCAGGAGGTCATCGAGCGCATTGTGGACCTGCTCGCGGTGCGCGCACCCCAATTGGACGAGGAGCAGCGCCTGCGTTGCGCCCATGTCTGCGTCGCTATTTTCCAGGCCTTGATGGCCCTGGCTATGGCAGTTGAAGGGGAGGAGCGTGTGCGCCTGCTTGAGGAGTTGAAGGCGGTGCTCCTGGCCTATTTGATGCCCCTGGTCCATACATAAAAAAAAGAGGTGAGAGCCGAGCTCCTACACCTCTTTTTAGGGGATAATGGTTAGTTAGTAATAAAGGCGATGCCGGGATAGCCGGGATAGGAGAAGTCCCAGTAGGAGAGCACGCCAAAGCCGCCTCCACCCATATACCAGTTATAGTTGCTGGTATGGACCGTTCCATTGGAGTTAATCGATTCAACGATGGCCACATGTCCGTAGCCGCCCGCGCCCTGTACACCTGGTTGGAGCACAACGATTGCGCCCACTGTTGGTTGCGCGGAGACTTTCCAGCCGTAGTTCTGAGCCTGTCCCAGCCATTCCCAGGCATTGCCAAGCCAGGGCACCCATATGCCATGCAGCTGGTGGAAGCGATAGGCCGCCCAGTAGGTACACTGTCCCTGGAAGAAACGATTGCCCGAGCCGCCGAGGGCGGGCCCAGGGTTGACACCGACATAGGCCTGATTGCCGGCATCAAAGCCATCCTGCGTCACCGCGGTCGCAGTCGCGGCCTGCTGTGCTAAGAGCGTGGAATTATCGTTTTTCGTATCGTAGAGGCCGCTACTCGAGAGAATGGTGGTGAGGCCAGTCTTTCCATTGGCGAACCCCAGGGGAATGGTGGCGAGCAATGTCCCAGCCAGAATGACGAGCAGGAGCGAGGCCACCGCGATCTGAATGACCATCCTGCGCCCCTGGGGTGGACGGGGAATCCCACTCTTAATCCCAGCCGGCTTGATGACCACAGGCTCGCGCTGGACTGTCATTTTGTTGTCACTGGCATTAGCCTCTCTATATGCTGGCACCAGTTGACGGGTGGCTTTGGGCTGCTCGGGCGAAGGAAATAACGGGTTTACCCCTGGGTCAGTGACAGGATTGAAGCGTTGAGGATTGGTCCCGGAACCTGCTGCATTTGGGAACATTCCATGTTCAGAAATAGGATTATGAGAGAAGCTGGCGGATTCTGAAGGGAATTGGCCCATACTCTCTGGGAGAGGTGTGTGGCCCTGGCCTCCCGGCTTGTTTGGGTTGAGATCCATCATCGGCATGCCATAAGTCCTTTAATTTCATGAAATTTTTTGCAAATAATTTGGAGTTGGTCAATGTAGATATATGAGATCAGCGCACTGTATCCTTATGCCTCAATGTACTTGAGAACCCTTATATTGGTCAAGTTCTATATAATAGAATAGGAAGATCAGGCTGTTAGAGGGAAGAATATGTACTGCGCAAGGGGCATCTTCAGCAATAGGATGATGGTGTTGGTGGGCTGCCTACGTCAACCCACCAACACCATCATCCTATTGAAAGACGTGGAAGTAGTGTTCAAGAAAGCGTTCGGCATTGACGGAGAGGGCTACCTCGTGGCGCGCGCGAACGCCGCCAGGTTGCCAGTAGGTCTGCCCACTTTTGCCTTCATCCTTGATCTCGACCGAGACATTGCCAGGTGAGAAGGTGCAGAGCGCGCTCTCAAAAATGGTCGCCGCCGCCAGGGGATCGTGGAAGGTCACCATATCGGCGCGCTCGAACCAGACCTCCGCGAAATCCAGGACCGGGCGTAGCAGGGGATGTGTGCAGCGCTGGCGGAACTCCGAGGCCGCCATACGGACCTGCATCGTCACATCCAGGCCAATAGAGCGATGGATGGGCGCAACTGCGCGATAGACGATTTCAGCCGCGTAGGGATCATTGAGGGCGTTCCATTCGCGTCCAGATGGAGCGAACTGTCCACACATCAGCACCAGGCCCTTGAGGAGTTGAGGGATATCGGGATAGGTCGCAAAGAGCAGAGCGATATTAGTCATTGGACCAATGCCGAGCAGAATAACCTCGCCCGGATGAGAGCGAATGGTTTGCTCCATAAAGGTGATCGCCTCGCCTTGGGGGAAGTCGTGCGTGTGTGCCCAGCGGTCGAGCGTGGCTGCCTGCGGGGACAGCGGTTGTTGAATGGGAGTGAGGAGGGGTTGTTCCACGCCAGGATAGATGGGAATATCCTGGCCCGCAATAGTGCAGAGGGCGCTTGCCATCTTCGCGCGCTTCTCTGCCTCACCAGTCACGGTAGTGATGCCCAGGAGATCGCACCTGGGCTGAGCCAGTAGATAGGCCAGGCAGACAGCATCATCAATATCGCTGCCAATATCGGTATCAAGCAGAATTTTTATGCTCGTAGAAGGCTGTGAAGTCATTGCGGCGCGAAGGCCTCCTCGCTGTGAATAGTATGTGTCCTGGTATAGAGAGGACACAAGCTATTGTAAGCCATGCTCAGCCTTTTGCCAAGTGAGCCCTCTGCAATCCTTCTTTATCTAACCATCAATCCCCCCTAACCTGCCTGATTTTGCGCCTGGTTTTGCCACTCGCGCTTCCCTTGCTCGTCGAGAGCCTTGAACTCATCGTCGCTAAGGGTGACGCTCGTCGCGGCCACGTTCTCCTCCAGGTGCTTGACTCGGCTGGTACCGGGAATCGGCAATGTCACAGGGCTGCGCTTGAGGATCCATGCGAGCGCGATTCCACTGGGTGTGGTATTGTGCTTGTGGGCGATCTTGTCAAGCTGTGAGCCAGCCTGTGCCAGGTTGCCCGATGCCAGTGGGAACCAGGGGATAAAGCCGATATTGTTGCGCGTGCAGTAATCAAGGACCTCCTCGCTCTGGCGGTTCACTAAGTTGTACAGGTTCTGTACGGTGACAACCTGGAAGAACTTCTGAGCCGCCTGAATCTCTTCCGTATTGACCTCACTAAGGCCTGCATGCCGGATCAGACCTTCTTGCTGCATCTGCTTGATCACATCGAACTGCTCATCGCGTGGCACCTTGGGATCGATCCGGTGGAGTTGCCATAGATCGATGCGCTCGATACCTAGGCGTCTCATGCTCATCAGTACACACTGGCGCAGATATTCGGGACGTCCAAGCGGGAGCCAGATATCCGGTCCATGCCGAGTTAGACCGCCTTTGGTCGCGATCACGAGACCTTTATAAGGATAGAGTGCCTCATGAATCAGGTTCTCGCTGACCTCGGGGCCGTAGCTATCTGCCGTATCGATGAAGTTAATGCCAAGTTCAGGAATCCGTTTCAGTGTGCGCAGGGCCTCCTCACGATCAGCGGGTTCGCCCCAGATGCCTTCCCCTGTGATACGCATGGCGCCATATCCCAGGCGATTGACGGTAAGGTCTCCACCAATTGTGAATTGCCCGCTGGCTGCTGCATTGCTACTCATAGCTCGTATTCTTTCTTTTTTCAAGATGGACCTGCTGTAAGCGCAGGTATGTATGATTGGCGCAATCATTCGTGATCCTAGCGATCCTAGCAATCTACCGGTGATTACACGCTTTATAGAAACATAATGTCTCAAGAAAGAATGGGCCTTGTATTGATGGGAAGCTCGTCAAGCGTCACAGCACGCCAATATCCGTGATATACTGAGGTTCCAGGCCTTATTCCATTTGCCAACCACCGGCATCTGGTTCGATAAAAAAGCAAATGAGGAAGACGACATAGCATGCTAGAGCAATCATCCACATCATGGCACCAGAAGACATCTGGTGCTTCAGATATTTTAACGACCGGTATTCACCAGCAGCCAACGCAGCGGAGCTGGCTGCTGGTGACGGAGAATAGTACATACGCGCTGGGGTTACAGAGGAGGAGTATGTACTCAATCTCTACTGGGGGGCGCGCCTCGCCTTCTTCTCCGATATCTCCGCAGCATCTATGCCGCCCGACAGATCATCGCAGGATGTCAGCCTGGCGCTCGCGCCCGAAGAATATCCCGCGTTTGGTGGGCTACGCTTTGGCGAACTGGCCGCGAAGATCACCTTCGCCGACCAGACACGCGATGCCGACCTCCGCTTTCATGATGCCGAGATTGGCGAGCAAGATGGTTTGCCTGCATTGCGCATTCTCTTACAGGATGCGGTCTATCCTTTGCAGGTTGCTCTGCTGTACCAGGTAGATGTTGCAAACGATGTCATCATTCGTTCCGCGTGTTTTACCAATCAGGGCGCGGACCCTATTGTGCTTGAGCGCGTGTTCTCCGCGGTCTGGCATCTGCCACGCCAGGTCGTGCCACGTCGGCTGACCACATTAGGGGGACATTGGGCTGGCGAGAGCCGCCTCCAGCAGCAGCAGCAGGTTGTGACTGGCACGACGCTGCTGGAGTCGCGTAAAGGGGTAACGGGCTCGCATGCCTATCCCTGGTTCGCGCTGGATACCCAGGCCAATGAGCAGCAAGGAGAGGTCTACTTTGGCACGCTGGCCTGGAGTGGTAACTGGGCCTTGCGCATAGCAACAACGATCACTGGGGCCACCGCGATTGGGGGTGGCATTCACGAGCATGATTTTGCCTGGACACTGGCCGCGCAAACAAGTTTTACCACGCCCGATTTTGTAGCGGGCTTTACGCTTGATGGCATGAATGGAGTACGCCGTCGCCTGCATCGCTATGTTCGCGAGCAGGTTCTGCCGCAAAAGCAGGCTAGCCAGCCGCGTCCTGTGTTGTATAACTCTTGGGAGGCCACGACCTTTGATGTGACTGAAGAGGGGCAACGCTTGCTGGCCGAACGTGCTGCAGGGTTGGGTGTGGAGCTCTTCGTCGTCGATGATGGCTGGTTCCCAGGGCGTGTGCATGATCGAGCTGGTCTGGGCGATTGGCGCGTCGATCCGCAGAAGTTTCCCCATGGCCTGCGTCCGCTTATCGAGCGCGTGAAGGCATTGGGCATGCAGTTTGGCTTGTGGGTAGAGCCGGAGATGGTGAACGCTGATAGCGACCTGTACCGCTTACACCCAGATTGGATCTATCATTTCCCGCAGCGCCCACGCAGCGAGGCGCGTAACCAGTTAGTCTTGAATGTGGGCCGCCAGGACGTGCAGGCGTACCTGCTCACGGTGCTGGATCAATTGCTCACCGAAAATGCGATAGATTTTATCAAGTGGGACATGAACCGTCCCCTCGCGGAGCCGGGCTGGCCTGAATACGTCGCGCAAGGCGGGGACGCGCGTGAGATCTGGGTGCGCCATACACAGGGTGTTTATACTATTCTGGATGCCCTACGGGCTCGCCATCCAGAGCTGAGCATCGAGTCCTGTTCCTCGGGCGGTGGCCGGGCAGACCTGGGCGTGCTCCGGCGCACAGACCAGGTCTGGACGAGCGATAATACGCATCCTGACGCACGCCTCTTTATTCAAGAAGGCATCTCGCATATTCTGCCTGGTCGTGTGATGGGGGCCTGGGTGACTGATATGCCGCATGACCGCATGGTAAATGAGATCCCCGTACAGTACCGCTTTCATGTCGCGATGATGGGCGCGCTTGGGATCGGTGGTCACCTGCTGCATTGGAGCGATGAGGACCTCGCGGAAGCTACCCGCTGGATCGCCGTCTACAAATCGATTCGCCACCTGGTGCAGGATGGCGATCAGTACTGGCTCCTTTCGCCGACGGCCAGCAAAGGCGATCTCGCGGCGGTCACGAGTGTCGCGCCTGACGGCAGTGAAGCGGTGCTCTTTGCCTTCCGGCGCAGCAACCCTTTCTGGGAGCCACTCCCTTTCCTGCGTTTACAGGGCCTACAGCCAGCGACGCAGTATCGCGTGCGAGAGCTAGGCAATGCCTCTGTACCAGAGATCATTCTCTCAGGGGCCGCGCTCATGGGACGAGGATTGGAGTTGCCACTGCGTCACGGTTCATACGCGAGCTGCCTCCTCCATATACGCGCCGAAGCCTGAGAGAAGTTGCTTAATTCCCACGCCCATGCAGGTGCGAAAGGAAATGCTTCTGAAGGGCACACATATCTTTCACACCTGTATGGACGGCGAGCTTCTCGCGTAATCCACTCGTGCATGGACGGGGAAACTCTTAACTTAATGTGTATGGAGTAAAAAAAGTGAGGGACTACTTTGGCTGAAAAGTTTGCGGTTTCTCGGCGCACATCTCTACCAGCACATTCGGATGAGCCGACTCCTCCAATACTTTTTCTCTCTAGCGAGGAGATGGGTTGGGATGGACTGGTTGCGCGTGCATATCATGAGCCAATGCAGTTTGAGGGGTTCATTGAGTCTGACCCTGACATGCCCTATATTCCCCTGGTGCTGTTCGCTGGCGGGGCGATGTATATGGAGCGTCGGCCTGTGAATGGCTCCTGGAAGGGAGGGATCATGCGTGCGGAAGATCTGATGCTGGCTCCCGATGGGAGCGTGTCCAGCGAGTTGCGCTGGAACAGCCTGACCTCCGAACCAACGCAGACTCTCCACCTCCATTTGAGGAAAGATCTGTTTGCGCGAACTGTGGAGGAGGTGGCTGACTATGATCCCGCTCGCCTCACGCTGATCGGGCGCTCAGGTTTCCAGGATCCCTTGCTGACACAGATCGGGTTTGCGTTGTGGCGAGAGCTGGAACAGCCGACCCCTGCGGGAAAACTCTATGCCCAAACTGCGGCCCAGATGCTCGCAGTACACCTCTTGCAGCATTATACATGTGCGCCAATGCAAATACAAGAGAGGTCACAGGGGCTGACACGCCAGCAAGTGCAACGCGTGACAGACTTCATTCAAGCTCACCTTAGCCAGGATCTCACACTGGAGGCCCTGGCCCAACAGGCTGGCTTCAGTTCCTATCATTTTGCCCGCTTATTCCGGCAGACCATGGGGGAGAGTCCACACCAATTTGTGCTGCGCCAGCGGGTTGAGCGAGCACAACATCTGCTCAAAAAGACTGATGACCCCCTTGCGTACATTGCATTAGAGAGTGGATTCGCCAACCAGAGCCATTTGACCCGGATCTTCAAGCGTTATCTCGGCCTCACTCCACGAGGCTTTCGGCAGCAGGAGTAAATCCGCGCATATTTGTACCAGGATGCGCAAGAATAGGCAAGATTCCCTTCTTCCTTTCGCTCTATCATAGAGACACGAAGTTGATGGCAAAGCGAGATTGAACGCTCATGTCATTCATATGAAGCGAAAGGAATACGCATCATGGCACTTGAACTCTATATGCTTGGCCTGATCACCCATGATATGGGCAAAGCACTGGAATTTTATCGGCGGCTTGGTCTGGACATTCCCGAGGGGAGCGAAAAACAGACGCATGTCGGAGTTAAGATGGGAAGCGGGCTGACCTTCTTCCTGGACTCCGATCCTTCTCGTTGGGACCCCGGGTTTGTCAGCAGGGATGAGCCAGAACACCTGGAAGCGGCCGATAGCTATCGCTCTGTTCTGGAATTCTACCTGGAGACGCAGGACGCCGTGGATACAAAGTACGCGGAACTTACCGGTTTTGGCTACCAGGGCCGCCGTGCTCCCTACAAGACCTCCTTCGGGATGTACTTTGCACTGATCGACGACCCCGACGGAAACACCATCCTGCTCTCCGGTGACCTGGCAGCAAACGAGACCTCGGAAGAAGGTTGAGGATCATCCCAGCGGGATGGGCCAGTAGTTCTTCGCCTCCCCTGGCGGCCAGTTCGGCAACGCGGGTCTCTTCGCCGAAGCCAGTGAACGTGGAGATGTCCATTGGCGAGGTAGGTTTAAGAATACAAGCCGTATCATGGCGTAAAGGGGAATAGTCTGGTAAGCAGAGGTAACAGGAGAGAACTATATCGGGTGAGATAGTTCTCTCCTGTTATGACTATTAACTATGCTGTAATTGCGCAGGAGTGAGTGCTAGTGCTGTTGATCCAGGCGACGCTGGATGGCGGAGCGCCTGCGATTGGCGAAGTAGCCGATATCAGCACAGCGTCGTTCAATGTCATGAATGGAAGAGCTGGGGGAGAGCGCAAGCACCCACTTATGTTCCTGGATCTCAAGAATCTCCAGTTGATTTTGTAGTTCAGCACGGGGAATAACCTGTGTGCCAGCGAAGGAGCCATCCACCTCGACCATGGCTACGATAATCTGATTTCCCTCTGTCTCGCTACAGACATTGGCAATGGTTGCCGCATGTTGGCGAAGGACTTCGGTTGCCTGAACAGTTCTCTGCGCTCGTTCAATAGCCTGTACAGTCCAAGTCATGACGTTGCCTCTCTTTCCTTTCCGCATCCAGATAGTATCTTGGAAGGCCAGCCTATCTGAATGGAGAATATCGGGACATTAGTCTTCTATGAGGAGTGTGTATGGGGAGGGCATATCCTCTCTAGCATAGGTGTTGTGCTATTATCAATCCACCATTTGCCACAAAACATGCGCTATGTGATTTGTAAGCTCGCTCTGGGTAAGCTCGCTCTGGATGTTTAGTCATCCTACTATAGCAGTGTAGCATGAAATGGCACAGAAATCGAGGTAGCGCTAGAATGTCTTTGCTGGCCCTTTATGGTACAACCAGGCAGTGTTCTGGAGGGAGCTCCACCCACACATTGGCCTGGGGCTGGTACTGTGATGCGGCGAAGGCCTGGATATGCTGTTTCTCTCCATTCCCTACCTCTACCAGCGTTCGCCAGCGTCCTCCAACAAAGGATGAATAGGTAACGGTGCCAGCGAAGATGTTAGGATGCTCACCGTGAGGAACTTCTGGATGCAGCAAGGTATTGGCCGGGCGGCAGATGAGATGGACCTGCTGATCAACGTGCAGAGTATGGCTGGCCTGGTGAGGTGAGCCAAGCATCGTGAGATTGTCAAAATAGTGCTTGTCGAGTTGAACATGTAAGGTGCTTTCTGCCTGCTGCATAAGCTGTCCTTGAAGGGTATTCACTGGACCCATAAATGAGGCCACAAACTTATTGGTAGGCTGTAGATAGAGATCGGTAGGTGTGCCAACCTGCTGAATCTGACCATCACGTAGCACAACAATACGATCCGACATGCTCATGGCCTCGTTTTGATCGTGTGTGACATTGATGGCGGTAATCTTGAGTTGTTTAAAGAGCTGAACGAGTTCGGCCCCCATGGTCTCGCGCAGAGATGTATCCAGGCTCGAAAGAGGCTCGTCGAGGAGGAGCAGGCGCGGGGCTGTTGCCAGGGCGCGTGCCACCGATACACGCTGTTGTTGACCTCCCGAGAGCTGATACGGGTAACGCGTTCCCATACCCGGCAGATTCACCAGCTCAAGTAACTCTTCGACGCGTTTTTTGATGTAAGCGCGTGGCTTACGCCGTAGTTGCAGGCCAAAGGCAATATTATTGAACACGGTCATATGAGGCCAGAGCGCATAATCTTGAAAGACCATGCCCAGGTCGCGCTCCTCGACGGGCAGTTCACGTGACCCATCATAGAAGACGCGACCACCTACCTCGATAGAACCACTCGTGGGTGTGATGAGACCCGCAAGCATTCTAAGAATCGTGGTCTTACCACAGCCAGATGGTCCCAGGAGGGAGAGGATCTCTCCCTCTTCCATCGTCATATCCACATTAGATACGACTGGTCGTGATCCGTAGCTCTTGCTCAGTTGCTTGATCTTCAGGTACATAAATGGGTTTTCTCCGCACTTGTGTTTGCGTCACCTGGCGAGCGAGCCAGGGAAGGAAACGTATGATGATGAGGGTCAGGGTGACGAGGCCGATATTGAGCATCGCCAGCGCCATGCCGGGACCTAGCTTAAAGGTATCGAAGAGAGCAATGATGCGTACAGGCATCGTTGGCTGTCCGGGTGGATAAAGAAGCTCGGAGGCGGCTAGCTCAAACATAGTCCCGGTAAAGACCAGTAACCAGATGGAGACCAAGCTTGAGCGCAGGAGCGGTACAACGATGCGCATCAGCAGTTGAGGGAGGCTTGCCCCCTGGACACGCGCCGTTTCGAGCATTGTTTGTCCGATTTGATCCAGCGCGCCCGAGCCTAAACGCGTGGCATAGGGCAGGCTACCCCCAACGTAGGCTGCTAGCAGGATCCAGACCGTGCCATAGAATTGGACACCGGTCGCGCCACCGATGCCAATATACTCCAGGTAGGGAGCGTTCCAGGCAAAGATATAGCCGCAGGCAAGAATGATGCCCGGCACGGCAATCATAAGCAGTGTCACGAGGCTAAGTATCTGGCGACCAGGTATCTGCGTGCGCTTAATGATAAAGGCCAGCGGCAAGCCCACCAGAGCGGTGACTGAGGCGTTTGTCAGGGCGAGCCAGAGCGTACGCAGCAAGGCATCCAGGTCGTCGGAGCCATGTGCCAGGACCGCCGTATAGTTATCCAGAGTCCAGTTGTTGGCTGTCAGACCTTGTCCGAAGGCATGCAGTAACGATAATACCAGGCACATACTCAATGGAACCAGCAATGCGATTACGAAGACCGCGATGCAAAAGATGGTCGCAGGCCATTTCCAGGCACCCAGCGTGAGCGTATGGGCAGGCTTGTTCTTGCCGCTGATAACCTGGAAGGAACGCGTGCGCAGTACGGCCGACTGGAGCAGGAGCGCCAGGCTGATAGCGATAAACAAGAAGAGCGAGAGAGAGGCCGCTAGCTCAAAATCAACCGGCGAGGTGTTGATCGATGTATAGATTTGATAAGTGACAAGGATCACATTCGAACTTTGGGCGATGGTGGCCGCTGTACCAAAGTCAGAGAGAGCCTCGGCAAACACGATCAGCCCTGCCGCCAGGATAGCGGGCAGGAGGAGTGGCATGTTGATGGAGAGCCATGCGCGCCAACTACGAGCGCCCAGGATACGAGCCGCATCCTCAAACTCTGAACCTAGCCAGTGCAGAGCCGCTGTCACAGAAAGGTAGACGTAGGGAAAGCTCTTTAGGCTGAGAATGAAGATCACCCCAGCAGGCGAGAAGAAACCATTGATCAATGCCGCTGGGAAGTGGAAGTATTGATCGGGTATGCCGCCGCGAATGAAGATCAGCGACCAGGCCTCGCCAAGCAAGAACGAGGGCGTAAAGAAGACGATCCAGACCAGGGTATCCATGCTCCGGCGAAGCGGTAGGTCTGTACGCCTCGCGAGAAACGCCAGCAGCGTGCCTAAAGCACAGGCGATGAGTGCAGTCACCAGGCCTATCCAGAGCGAATTGAAGAAAGCCAGGTAGTTTTCTGAGTTAGAGAAGACTTTCGTAAGCGCTTTCAGGCTAAACTCCAGGTTGGGGAGCGGATCATAGATGTGGGGAAAGATACTCTGGAGGATGATGGCGGCCAGAGGATAGAGCACAAAGAGCAGCAGCAGTAGCAGCGGAAGTGCTATTATAAGGAACTGGCTGCCTCTTCGTAGTAGGATGTGCCAAAAAGGTAAGGGCCTGGAGGCTGGAGCTTCTGCTCCAACCTCCATTGCCACCTGATCGTTTACTGTCGAACGATGTTGTTGTGGAACCATTGTTTTAGCTCATTCTCCACACTAGCCCACTTGGGAACGTCCAGGGTGACAAAGTTGATGCCATCTGTCTGGCGAGAGACGATAGGGGTGACCCCTTTGATGATCTCAACGAAGTATGTATCGCCATCCGTAGGATCATGGTTAATCGCCACGGTCTGGCCGGCGGACGAGAGGACCCAGTTGACAAACTGCTGGGCGCAAGCACTGTGCCGGCTGTTAGCGGCTATACCAATCTCGCTGGGCAGTGAGGTAACGCCAGAGGTGGGATAGATAATGCCCAGAGGCTGTCCAGCCTTTTTCGCGGCATAATAGGCGCTATCCTGTACAATCGCGAACTCGCGCGCGCCCGACTCGACGCTATTCAACGTCGGATCGTTTGTCTGGAAGATTTTGTCGCCATTGGCTTTGAGCTGTTGGAAGAACTGCTTGCCCTGATCCTCGCCGCCCATCACCTGAGAGACACCCGAGATAAAGGGATACGCGGGTCCAGAGAACGCGGGATCATTTTCGGCGAGCAGGTTTTTATACTCGGGTTTGGTGAGATCCTGCCAGTCCTTGGGGAGTCCGGCGGCCGGGATATGCTTGGTGTTATAAACGATGGCGCCAGCCGCGGTAAGGCCCGTAGGATAGTAGGCGTGATCGCTGGGAATGTTGCTCATGCCCTGCGTGGTATAGTTGTTAATATTGGGTGAGTTCCATTTTAGCAAGTAGCCCTGGTCATCAAGGGTCTGCATCGTTACATTGCCATCGAACCAGGTCACATCCCACTGAGGATTATTGCGTTCAGCAGAGATCTTAGCCAGGAGGTTGCCAGTGCTATCGTCGACCAGTTTGACATGAATACCCGTCTGTTTCTGGAAAGCTTTGGCGGCATCCGAGTCATAGCCGATAGCCGAATAGAGCGTGAAGCCTGTTTGCTTATCACAACTGGCAGCGCTTTGCGTGTTATTTGATGCAGCGTTGGAGGTGTTTCCGCCGCAGGCAACAAGTAAGCTCGCTATACAAGCGAGCAAAAATAATACATTGAAACGTGACCTGCGTGCCAAGGCAAGGTGTATACCCATTACGATGTGTAACTCCTTAGATAAAGAAAATTTCGCAGTAGAGCAGCGAAAGGCTGGAGAGGATGTCTCACGTTACACATTGTAAAGGCCCAAAGTTAATCCAAGTTAATCCAAATGTTAATGAATTGTAATATTTGTTACATTAGAATACTTGTTACATGCTACACTTGTTACAAGGCTCGCTCGTTAAAAAGCGTAGGTGCAAAAAAATCTTGCAAGGCGAGGCAGCCCGCTCCACGCGCCCAGTTGTCCATGTTTGTATCTGTATCGATATGCATAGTTAGGCCCTGTCCTAGCTGAGAGAAAATATGTTTTTCCAGGGTAGCATGCATCGTGTTGCGCATGAGTTCGATACGATGGCCGGCTCCCCCGTATATCATGATACAGGCGGGATTATAGAGATTGACGAGTGAGGCGATTCCCAGCCCGAGAAATCTGCCGGTACGATGGAAGGCAAGAATGGCTGCGGCATCACCATTTTGTGCGCGCCTGTAGAGGATATCGATGATACGCTCGTCCACCTGTTCACGCTGGAGAGGTTCGATGTTTCCTCCCAGTTCACGGTAGGTTTCGACAATGCCGTAGTCCGCCACATATGCTTCCAGGCAGCCCTGGTTGCCGCATTCACAAAGGCGGCCATTGTTGAAGAGAGGAATATGACCAAATTCGGCCCCGATGCCTTTTGTGCCCCTGTAAACACCGTGATTCAGGACGGTCGCCAGCCCCAGCCCTCGCCCCAGGGAGATAACGAGGAAATCACTACATGTTTCTCCTCGCCCATAGAGCTTCTCATAGCTCGCTAGGCAGTTCACTGCATTCTCAACAAATATGGGTATGCCCAGGCGCTCTGACAGAGGTTGGCGGATAGAAATTTGATGCCAATTGAGAATCCAGCTATCGACGCTTACGCCCGTCAGGCGATTCACGGGACCCGAAATTCCACAGCCGAGACCAATAATTTTTTGCCGGGGAATACCACTCTTTGCGATAAATTGCTCTACGCATGAGGCGATCAGGGCGACCGCCTCTTCTCCGTGGTCGCGCAGGTGCAGGGGAATAGTCTCAATGGTATGGATCTCTCCCTGTAGATTCAGGAGAGCAGCAATTATATGGTGCTCCATAAGGTGAACGCCAATGGCATAGGCCCCCTGGGGAGAGAGTTCTAGCAGGCCTGCTTTTCTACCACCCGTTGAGGCAGCCATGCCCGTTTCGATGACTAGCTCGCGCTCAATGAGTTGTGTAATTAAGCTCACCACCGTCCCCTGGCTTAAGCCGGAGATTTTTTGCAATTGTGTGCGCGAGATGGGCGCATGCATGCGAATAAGATTAAGCAGCATATTTTGATTGATCGCACGAATCTTTTTACGTCCGATAGGTTGTAGTTGCATTTCCCTGCACCTCTTTTCCTGCAAAAAACTATTATCATTCATTGACAAAAGTCAGAAGAAAATGCTATTATTAATCTTACAAGTGGGAATTAAGAATTGAGATGCGTCAATAGAAGGTGGTGGTTATACTTCCTGGCCAGAACATTATAGCTTAATTATAGCCGATTTGGAATACAGGCAGCAGTATCAGGATTGCCTGATAGACATCAGTATGCGACCACGATTTTTCTGCCAGGAATACGAGTATTTTTCGACGGCTTGCATTGAAAATAGTAAATCTTTTAAGTTCTAGCTGTTCAATGTAGTGCAGCGCTACAAAGTTTTGTGAAAAGGCAATACTTTCTCTCCATCTCTCACATAGCATTTCATGTGTGCTATTAATCATATGATTAGTAGAAAGGCATGTGATCTGTCTGTTGTTCTTGCCGAACAATAATGCACATCTGCTTTCTACCATGTGTGTATGCACATATGTGCATTTGTTTATTTATGTGAGAGCATGGAATACTTATAAGCTTGTTGGTTATTCCTTCAGTATTTGCAAGGTTGAGGGAATAGCTTTCGGTTACATTGTCGTACTGAAATAGTGACAAGGAGCTTAACCTATGTCTCACATGCGTGTCCGCGCGGATCTCTCTCGCCGTCGATTCCTGCAATATTCTGGTTCTATGATGCTGGGCGGCTCCCTGCTGGCGGCCTGCGCCGGTACCGGTGGCAGTGGTAGTAGTGGCGGTAGCAGCGATCTTCCTGCCTTGACGCAGTGGTATCACCAGTATGGAGAGCCCGGCACTCACGATGCTGTCCTCAAATATGCCAAGCAATATGACAAGGCAAAGGTGTCTGTGAGCTGGTTGCCTGGCACGGGCAATGAATATCCAGACAAGGTGCGTTCGGCTTTGCTCGGTTCTAATCCCCCCGACGTATTTGAGAACTCATCCCTCTCTCTCGACCAGGTCAAAGCTGGTTTGCTGGCCCCACTGGACGATATCATTGCCGATGTTAAGAGCGACTTCAAGCCTGCCTCGCTGGCGCCCTTTACTGTCAATGGCAAGGTCTATGGCATCAAGATGATCAATGATCCCACCTTTGTCTACTATCGCAAGAGTATGTTCCAGCAGGCTGGCCTGGACATTCCTAAAACGATAGATGATCTGATTGCCGCGGCCAAAAAGCTGACAACGTCGGATCGCAAGGGTATTTATGTTGGTCCCGATGGAGGCGTAAACGCGCTCTATCTCATTGCTGGTTGGGCCTCTGGCGGCGATTACCTCTCTTCGGATAATAAAGTCGCGTTTAATACGGATCGTATGGCCGCAGCCTATCAGAAATTGCATGAGCTGAGTACCTCTGGTGGTATTTTGCCAGATGCGCCTACCTTCTGGTGGGACTCCTCGACCTTCCAGCAGGGCCAGGTAGCGATGCAGTGGTGTGGCCTCTGGGCGATGCCGCTCATCAAGAAGAGCGCGGTTGGCGATGACTTTGGCGTCTTCCCCTTCCCAGCGCTTGACGCTCAGAGCCAGCCCGCGACCATCAATGGTGGCTGGGCGCAGATGGTCAGCGCCAAGAGCAAGAATCTTGACGCGGCTAAGGCCTATGTGAAGTGGCTGTGGGTTACCAATAGCACGATCCAGAAGGACTGGAATGTGGGCTATGGTTTCCATGTGCCTCCGCGCATTAGCACCTCCGCCCAGACCGATAAACTGACGCAAGGCCAGGCCGCGGATGCCGTGGACATCCTGAATAAGTATGGACACGCGGTCTCCCCTCTCTGGAACGCTGCTATGGATACAGCCTTGCAGAACGCGGTCAGTCAGATTGTCAAGACTGGCCAGAACGCCAAGGCGACCCTGGATGCCGCGGCTGAGAAGTGCAACAGCGAGTTGCAGAAAGAGCTCAGCTAGTTCTAAGGTCCTGGAAAACCCTCTCTAACTGGTTAATTCAACTTGTCAATTCCAGGCCCTTATGGAAGCGGGGTCTTCCAAATCTCTTCCGGCTCTTGCCTCGGCTCGCGTAGCGAGCCTTCGGGGTAAGGGTGTGCGCGGAAAATGGCTTTGCCATTTTCCGCGCACACCCTTACCCCTGAGCGCCGCAGGCGCGAAGGCTCTCCTGAGAAAGTGGAGCCTCCCCATGCTTCCAAGAATTGGAAAGCTCTGCTTATGGAAGGATGAACTTATGAAGTCTCTTACTACTTCTTCGGTCCCCGAGGCGCAGCCAGCGCGTGGGATGGAACTGAGCGCCCAGAAGCGCATACGGCGACACTCACGCCGGACGACACTGGTCTTTTGGAGCTTTGTTGGCCCTTTGATTCTTGGGCTGATAATCTTTTTTTATATTCCCATTATCTGGGGTGTTATCCTCAGCTTCGCCGATGCGCGCGCGACCATCACCCCAACCAAGTTTGTGGGCTTACAGAACTATATTACGATGCTCACAGATCCTGACTTTACGCATGCCTTGCTGGTCTTTACCATTTTCGCCTTTTTCATTGTGCCAACGACCTTTGCCTGCTCGCTTGGTCTGGCGCTTCTGGTCAATAGTATAAAATTTGCCCAGAGCTTCTTCCGCTCAGTCTTCTTCTTGCCCACGGCCTGCTCTTATGTTCTGGCCTCGATTATCTGGAAGATGAGCATCTTTAATGGCTCGACCTACGGCCTGGCGAACGCTATTCGTCATGCCTTTGGCCTTGATATTATTCTCTGGATCTCCAGTCCGAATCCCCCCTGGTACTGGTTGGTGCTGACGACGGTACGCCTCTGGCTGCAAATCGGCATTTACATGATCATTTTTATTGCCGGGTTGCAGGACATTCCGCGCGAGCTTTACGAGGCAGCGTATGTCGATGGTGCGAAGAAAGGCTGGCAGTCCTTCTGGTCCATCACCTTCCCTTTACTACGTAACGCCTCTATCTCCGTGCTCTTGCTGAATGTGATCGCCGCTTTCCAGGCCTTTGATGAGTTTTTCAACATTATGACGGGTGGAAACTCGATTCTGGCGCGTCCTCCGCTGGTCTACCTCTATAATGTGGCCTTGACCGGGCAAAACTACGGTACCGGTAGCGCGGGCGGCATTATCCTCACGCTGATTATCATCATCTTTAGCCTGGTCCAGGGACGTTTACTGGGCTTTGGCACGCGTGATTAAGCGCAACTGCAATTTCTCATCAGCAGTAGTAATCCTAGCAGAGAATAAAGGAAAAGGGTATGGCAGCATCCACCTCAGAGACCGTACAATCTCCATCCGTTGGCGCACGCCAGAGAACGAGTGTTTCTCCTGGTAAAATCATCTGGACCATCATACGCTATGCGGCGCTTGTGATCCTGGCGCTCATTTTTCTGTTGCCGTTCTATCTGATTGTAAGAAACGGCTTGGCGACGGATCTTGAAATTACCTCGCCCCACTGGACCTTCTTTCCCTCCGCCCTCCATTTCGAGAATATTCAAGAGTTGTTCAGTGATCCCGATGTGCCTTTCATCAGCGGCCTGGAAAACTCGGCCTCGATTGCTATCTTGCAGACGGCGGGGCAGATTCTGATTTCCGCCCTGGCTGGCTATGGCCTGGCGCGTATCCCCTATCGCTGGTCAAACGCGATTCTCTACGCTGTCCTGCTCACGCTGATGATTCCTTTTGCGGTCATCTTCGTTGAAGTATACGTTGTCGTATCGTATCTCAACTGGGTCAGCACCTTGCAGGGCCTGGTGGTGCCCGGCGTCTTTAGCGGCTTTACGGCCTTCCTGTTCCGCCAGTTCTTCCTGAGTTTTCCGCATGAATTGGAGGAGGCGGGTCGTGTGGATGGCCTGGGGTATTGGGGCGTCTTCTGGCGTATTGTGGTGCCTAATTCCTATGGCATCATTGCGGCCTTAAGCGTGATTACCTTTATTGCCAGTTGGAACTCCTTCCTCTGGCCCCTGGTGATTGGTCAGGACCCTACAGCCTATACCGTGCAGGTCGTGCTCTCGAACTTCCTGAATGCGCAGGTACTCAATCTGCATGAGTTGTTTATCGGTGCGGCCATTGCGATTCTGCCCCTGGTGATCGTCTTCTTCGTGCTCCAGCGTTACATCGTTGAGGGTTACAGACAAAGTGGCCTGAAGGGGTAGATTATAATCACAACTGCAAAGAGGCCGGGTCCCCTGGGGACCCGGCCTCTTTGCAGTTGTAATGAAGTGGTATCTATTCCTCTTCGTCTTCCATGCCTTGTTCCAGGGCTAAGGCGAGCGCCGCGTCGGTCTCTTTCTGCCTGGCCTCTAGTTGGAGCATCCAACGCAGGAAGAGGATGCTGGCCATCACGATCATGAAAATGGCGCCTGGAATCCACATGATAGAGCCGCCCAGTTGCTGGTCTGTGACGGGCGAGAGGCCGATTAGATTATGTTTGTAGATGTCGTAAAGGGGCTGCATAAAGGTCAGGCCAGCGCCAATGACCACCATGGGCATATCACTGAGCAGGATATAGAGCATCTTCTCCAGCAGGTTGAGTTCGTATGCACGCTCAATCCTGGCGCCAAAGAGCGGCCACCAGAAGATAATGCCAGTAACCAGATAGCAGACCTGGGCCAGTGCGTGCAGGTTATGGTTGGACATCATGGCATTGAGAATGGGCGGTGCATGCCAGAGCCAGATGTTGGCGTTGAAGAGCACAGGCGCGATAAACGGGAATGTAAGCCATTTCCAGGTCGTCTGCGCAAATTTGCCTTTTAAGATCGCCTGTGCTAGCCACTCGGGGATACCGATCACGAGGAGGGGCGAGACGATGAGTGATACCAGCAGATGTTGCGTCATATGACCCGTGAAGGAGACCATCGCAAAGGTATCGAGAGGCGAAATCAATGCCACGAAGAGCACAAAGACACCCAGGAGAAAGGCAATGGTCTGGCCGCGCTTGAGTTGCGCCTGGGGATGGACCATTGTCCGATAGGGACCGATGGCGTACAGGTAGAGACCGATAATGACCAGGAGGAAGACTAGGAAGATGGGGTCCCATGTCCATTGAATGTACCAGGGCTTAGAGAAATCCAGGCCCATTTCCCGCATGTGTTCAAGCATCTTGTCTATATCCTCTATAGTTGCAACGGCGCTGGGGAGAGTGGTTGCGTGACGCTGCTAAAGCACGCGTCGTGCTACACATGGCTCTAGCCTTCTCCCTTTGTCGCTGAAAATTTCTGCTTATATCATAGAGCACTTCTGTCAACTTGACCACCCCTGACCATATTATCACTCCCCTTTCAGGTGTAATTCAGGAAGCTGATGTATTCATTCAATGTGAAGTGATTCGCTTCTATATATCGACAGTCCCTGCATTCAATGCTTGAAGACCTGTGCTTTTTGGAGGATACATTTTATGAGCTTACGAAGACATACTCTTCTCTATAGTATGGTGTTTGTGTTGCTACTCTTCCTGGCGGCATGTGGTGGTACAGCCAACGGCGATAATGGTTCTAATGCTTATACTACTCCTCAGTCGAACGCGGTGACTCCTACGCCTACAACTGGAGGGGATGGCTATGGCAATGGCAATGGTAGTGGAGGGAATAGTGGTGGAACAAGCGGTGTCGTGATCAAGACGGCCTCAGCCACGATTGAGAGCAAGGCCGCAACCATCTTGACAGACACGAAGGGAATGACGCTCTACTATTTCACGCCTGACACGGCATCGAAGGTTGCCTGCACGGATGGCTGCGCGCAGAGCTGGCCGCCGCTCCTCTATTCAGGTTCTGACACGCCTCAAGCCAGTAGCAAGCTATCAGGACAACTGGCTACTCTGGATGCTAACGGTGGGAAGCAAGTCGTCTATAATGGCCACCCTTTGTATACATATAGCGGCGATTCGGCTGCGGGACAGACCAATGGTCAGGGGGTTGGCGGCAAGTGGTTTGTCGCGACCGTTGACCTGGGGCAAAACAAAGCATAAAAACTCTCTTACCATGTTTGACTTTCCGCCAGCTGTGTCACGAGAGCTTCCTCTCGTGACATTTTTTGTGTATGTAGATGCGCGGTGAATGCGTTTTTCCTTTATAATATATTGAACATATTTGATACGAATGCATATCTCTGGAGAGCAATTTATGAGCGAAATCCATCTCCTCACCGAGCGTTACGAAGATCAGCTTAAAGTATGGCCTCAGCAGGGCAAGCACATCCTTGCGCAATATGATGAGGCATCAGTCGTGGTGTACCAGGCATACAGGCCAGCCATTGGACGTTTTGCCGCCAGGCGCGGTTATTTTGGCGGAGGCTTCTCGCTCGAGCGCATGAGCTGGGTGAAGCCCAATTTTTTGTGGATGATGTACCGAAGTGGTTGGGCGCAGAAAGAGCACCAGGAGGTTGTGCTGGCAGTACGCCTTAAGCGCTCCGCCTTTGACGAAATATTGGCGCAGGCTGTGCATTCGACCTACAAGGAAGCGTTGTATGAAAGTCATGAGGCCTGGAAGCAGGCCCTGGAGACCTCACATGTGCGCTTGCAATGGGACCCTGATCATGATCCCAAGGGCGCGAAGCTCGAACGTCGGGCCATTCAACTGGGTTTACGCGGGTCAGTCCTGGCACAGTATGCCCGCGAGTGGGTTCTTGATATCGAAGATATCTCGCAGTTTGTGCATGAGCAACATCTCTATGTCGAGTCAGGAGCTTTCGATCAGTTGATTATGCCCGCTGAACGGGTCTATCCAGTCGTGGATTCCGATGTAGCTGCAAGACTGGGAATGATAATGTAATAGATAATAGTTCCTTGCATAAGAAGTTTTAAATTGAAAAAGGTTAATAGGGAGGACTTCTGGTGTAGGTTTGAGACGATTTACGGAGAAGGCGCGTGAGATTAGCATAACCTGATTTATTCGACATCAGAAGAGGACTAGCCCATGTTTAACTATGCAGAACAGCCCGGTAAAACCGCAAAAAATATTCTGGTTGTGGAAGATGATGCAGAAATTGGCCTGTTTTTGACGGAGGCCATTAAGCAGGAGACTCCACATACTGCTACACTCGCGACCACCGGAAAAGATGCCTTAAATCACATTAAGCGCATGCAGCTAGATCTGTTTGTCTGCGATTATCGCCTCCCTGATATGGACGGCTATACACTCTACCAGGTCATTCGCTCTATGGAGAGCTACGATGATACACCTGTCATCCTGATCAGCGCCATGCCGGATCTCATGGCTATCTCTGTACAGCATAAAAAGCTCCTGCGCATGAAGAAACCAATCGAGCTCGATGAGTTTCTTTATCTCTTGCAAGAGCTGCTTTAAGGATAGCGTGCCTATGGTGTCTACGAGATAGGGTGCATAAATATGGGAGTAGGGGCAGACTGTCCCTACTCCCATATTTATGCACCCTATTTTTCCTGTCAGCTATTGCCTTGCTGCATATCTCATATCTAATGTAAGGAGCCAACTAATAGTCAGCTATCTTTAAGCTCCTTTGAATCTGGTGTCCAGCGCCATTTTCCAGAGGTGAAGGTCTGTGCAAATGTCTTCCCTCCTGGGAGTGAGAGTTTGAGTGTGAAGGGCTGTAGCGCTTGAACAGTCAGGTGGGGCGTATCGCTGGCGTTTTGGCGTTGCTCTGCCACGAGTGATACCACATTCTGGCCAAAGTGCAGGTTGGTGATACCATTGCGCTCGGTCAGGTTCAGTCGCCAGTTGAGGGTATGGGCGGGGGTGTCGACGCGCAGGCCGATGATGTCTTCAAGCAGTTCGCTGATCGCGAAGTTGCCGGACCAGCCGACAAAGTTGGGGCGAGCAGGAATCCCCTGTGAGGCCGAGTCGGGCGCGTAGTTCTCCCAGAGGGTACCAGTGCGCTGGTAGACCCGGTAGACGTTGTCTATGTCTTGTAGTGCAGCCTGGTAGGCGGTATCTTCCTCACCATAGAGCTTTAGCCCCCGCTCGACCATATAGTTTGTTGGCGCCCATACTCCTCCATTCCAGTAGTTTCCTGTCGCCGCGTTATAGTGAGGATCGGTCGCGGCCAGCGAGGCAAAGGGGTGTTCACGGTAGAACTCGTTTGGGTTAAGCAGATGCTCTTTGATGAGCCGGGAGACCTGGTTGGTGTCGGCGAGTTGCGCCAGCAGAGGCCAGAATGAGCCAATGGTCTTCACCAGGCGTTGTTGGCCATCCTTGATGGGATAGTACATGCCATCCTGCTTGCTCCACATGCGCTGATTGATGAGATTCTTTAAGTGGGCGTACTCCTGCTGAAACTGGCTGGCAAGCTGGGTGTTGCCAACCGCCTGGGCGATACGCGAGATAGAGAGGGCATTGAGAGCCTGTTGCGCGGACATATCTATCCAGTCCTGGCCAGGCTCAATGCAGGTGTCGCAGACGGTATGCTCAGGAGAATTATCCATGCCGCTGCCCACACCTGTGTTCCAGTAGAGGCCGTCGCTATTGGTGCGATGTGTCTTGACCCAGGTATAGAACTTTATCAGCCTGGGCAGGACTGTCTTGAGGCGGCTGCTGTCTCCGCTGAGCTGGTAGTATTCCCACTCGCCCCAGGAGAGAATGGGTGGATTGATTGAGTTGGGATCGTTTTTCCCCTGATAGGGCAGTCCGCTGGTACCTTTAAACTGGCGGGCGATAAAGCCATCGGCATCTTGTTTGCGGTAGAAGTTATCGAAGGAGGCGGTGACGGGAAAGAGGTCGCGTCCATAGCGTGCGAACATACTCATGAAGACGGTGTCCCACAGGAAAATGTCGCCATTGAAGGCCGGGTCCATATAGTAGCTCACAAAGCCATTTTCGGGCGTTCCCGCCAGGATGTGCTTGGTAAGGATCTGCCAGGCACCCCAGTACATGGTGATCCACTGGGGATGGTTGTCTAGTATGGGCTGAGGGAGCGCCGCCTGGAGTTGCTCCAGCGTATAGTGATAGGGATTGCCACCATCGGCGAGGCGGGTTGAGCGTGAGAGGGCTGGCGAGAGGGGAAGTAGATAAAGCAAGAGCATTAGCAGACAGAGGCGTGCCAGGAATGGATGTCGCGTATGGCTTTGCATGCTCTGCTCCTTCTCGTAACGCTTCAGACATATGCACATTCTTAGGATAAAACACGGTGAAACAGAGAGACATCAATGCAGAGGCTACAAAGGTATTGTGTGTGAGGGTATTCCGATAAATAGTACTGCCTGTTTTGACGTAGCCAGGAGAAAGGCGTATAAATTGTAGAGATATATGTGTCGTTCTGTGGAGGTTGGGGAGGAAACTGCCCTCTCGCTAAAGGTATGAGGTCTCGATGAAACTGACTCACTATAAACGTCCCTCGGGTATTACCACCATGGCTGTATTCGAGTTTGGTGGTGCACTGAGTTGCCTTGGCTTACTCGTTTTTACTGCTGTTGGTTCACGTGATTTTATCGCTTTGATCGTGGGGGCGCTGCTTGGGTTTGTGGTCGTATATGGTCTCTGGACTCTGCAATTTTGGGCCTTCTGGTTTACTGCTGGATATGAGACCGTGGAGATTGTGTATGAACTCTTCCTGGTAACGCAGCCTGAATATAAAGGGTTACACTTGCTTGGTCCTCTCTTTGGCATTTTGATGAGCGCGATTACGCTAGGCTATATCTTTCTAGATCGCTCGGTGAAGCCAGTCTTTCAACGCAAGACAATAGTATAGTCAGTGTGTCGTTGGCGTGACTTCTCCCGTCTGCGGCGATCGCCTGGGTAAGATGATGTGAGGCGCAGCGGCAGCCTGTGGCTGCCGCTGCGCCTCACATCATCTTATCCTTGTTACTGCCAGCTATAGGGATAGCTGCTGTCATCGATAGTATGGGCGAAAGAGGTGTATTTGAGAGGGTTGAAGGTATCAACCATTACTGCCAACTCGTCGGTGCGTTCGACGCCCAGGCTCTTCTCGACGGCTCCCGGATGCGGTCCGTGTGGGATACCACGTGGGTGCAGCGAGATCGAAGAGCGTTCGATGCCGCGCCGGCTGCCAAAGTTGCCGTTGACGTAGTAGAGCATCTCGTCGCTATCGATATTGCTATGGTTGTAAGGCACGGGAATGGAGAGCGGGTGGTAATCGAGCTTGCGTGGCACAAACGAGCAGACCACGAAGTTTGGCCCCTGGAAGGTCTGATGCACTGGCGGGGGCTGATGGACTCGCCCAGTAATCGGCTCGAAGTCGTCGATGTTGAAAATCCAGGGATACTCGTAGCCATCCCAGCCCACAACATTCAAGGGATGGAAATCGTACCAGTAGCTAGAGATGAGGTCCCCAACTTTGACGCGCACTTCAAACTCGCCCTGCTCCGTGTGTGTTATCAGCTCCTCGGGTCTGCGAATATCGCGCTCGCAGTAGGGCGAGTGCTCAAGCAACTGTCCATTGGGGCTGAGATAGCGACGTGGTGGCTGAATACTTCCGTACGCTTCAACGATGAGGAAGCGGCCCTGCGGGCTGTCCTCGCCTATGTTAAAGCGATAGGTCGTGCCGCGTGGGATAATGATATAGTCGCCCTCATGGTAGGGGAGCAGGCCAAAGGTTGTTTCCAGGACGCCGTGCCCCTCGTGGACGAAGTACATGGTGTCCGCGCTACCATCGCGATAAAAGTAGTTCATCTGCTCGTTTGGTAGCGCAATACCAATGGTGAGGTCCTGGTTATACATTAGAATTTGATTGCCCAGCACAGTGTCGCCGCCAGGTTTCAACTGGGAGGTCTTCAGATGATGATGGCGCTGGACATCGACCTTCCACTCCTCCAGGTGACGCTCGCTGAAGTGCTCTATCTTCTTTACGCGCGTGGGTGGATAGTAGTGGTAGATGTTCGAGTAGTTATTGGAGAAGCCCTCGATTCCAAACAGCTCTTCCGAGTACAGTGTTCCATCTGGCTTACGAAATTGCGTATGCCGTTTGGGCGGAATCTTACCCAGGCGATGATAAGGTGGCATTATTGTCCTCCTGGCAGGTGTGACCATTCACATCCGTCACGTTGCAAACGCGCTAGACAATGGTGTTGCGTAGAATCCCGATACCCTCAATTTCAAGTTCAATTGTCTCTCCAGGCTGAAACCAGGGATGCACTGAGGTACCAATCTCTAGTAAGCAACCTGTGCCAACAGTGCCGGAGCCTATGACGTCGCCTGGGCGTAGACGAGCGTTGCGCGAGGCGTAGGCGATCATCTGTGGGAAGCTATAGTAGATCTGCTGAAAGTTGCCGCGCGAGATCTCCTGTCCGTTGACGCGTGCCAGCATGGTCATATCGTAACGCTCGCCCTCCCCACTGCCGGAGCGGCGCTCTGCCAGTTCATCCGATGTCACGAGCCAGGGACCAAGCGAGGTCGCGAAATCCTTGCCCTTGCCGGGCCCCAGGTTGAGCTTCATATCCAGGCGCTGGAAATCACGCGCGCTCCAGTCGTTCATGATTGTGTAGCCAGCGATATAACTCTCGGCCTCTTCCACGGAAATGTTCTTGCCTTCGCGCCCAATCACACAGGCAATCTCCAGCTCGATGTCCAGCTCCTGGCTTCCAGTCGGATAGGGAACCGGCTCGTCGAGACCATAGATCTCGCTGGTATTGGAGAAGTAGAAGGTTGGCACCTGATACCACTCGGGGATCATCTCTAGCCCGCGTGTGGCACGACCCGCCTTGACATGCTGCTCGAAAGCGTAGAAATCACGCAAGGTGGGTGGCTCATGAATTGGGGCCATGAGCTTCACCGCATCAATCGGCAGGTCGTGCGTGGAGGTTGTCAACGCTTCTCGCGCCCTCGTCATCCCGTGCGGATCCTGCAATAACTCCAGCAGGGAGGGATAGGGCAGGGGAATGACACGCTCGTCGCGTATCACTCCCGCCTGTATTTGCTTGTCACGAAAGGTCACAAGCTTCATATCACAGGTTGCCTCGCAACTCTTGCTCACGCTCAAGGGCTTCGAAGAGCGCTTTGAAGTTGCCCTCGCCAAAGCCGCGTGCGCCCTTACGCTGGATGATCTCAAAGAAGACGGTTGGACGTGTCACGACGGGCTTGGAGAAGATCTGGAGCAGGTAGCCCTCCTCATCGTGATCGATTAGAATGCCAAGTTCTGCCAGTTGCTGGAGGTCCTCATCGATATGACCTACACGATCCAGCACATCTTCATAATAGCTCTGTGGTGTGCGCAAGAACTCGACGCTGCGCTCCGTCAGGTTGCGTACGGTTGAGACGATATCGTCGGTGATCAGGGCCAGGTGCTGTACGCCAGGCGAGCGGTAGAAGTCCAGGTACTCCTCGATCTGGGATTTCTTGCGACCCTGGGCAGGCTCATTGATAGGCAGCTTGATGCGTCCGCTACCATTCTGCATAACCTTTGACATCAGAGCGGAGTACTCGGTACTGATCTGGCGATCATCGAAGTGGATCATCTGCGTGAAGCCCATGATCCGCTCATAGAAAGAGACCCACTCATTCATCTTACCTAGCTCAACGTTGCCTACAACGTGATCGATTCCAGCCAGGCCCGCGGGGCGAGCGCGGCGTGGTTGATTGCTCTCCAGAGGCTTGAAGCCGGGCAGGAAGACACCTTTATAATCCTGGCGCTCGACAAAGGTATGAATGGTATCGCCATAGGTTTTGATTGCAGCTAGCTTGACCGAACCATAGCTGTCGCGACGCTCGGTAGGTTCTAGAACACCCTGGGCACCCCGGCTGGTAGCTTCGCGATAGGCCCGTTCGACGTTCTCAACGCGGAAAGCCACATCCTTCACGCCATCGCCATGTAGATGTACATGCTCGGCGATCTCGCCTTCAGGACTCAGGGGCGCGGTAATCACCAGGCGAATATTGCCCTGCTCCAGGACATAGCTTGTGTGGTCGCGAACGCCGGTCTCCAGGCCGGCATAGGCCACAGGCACAAAGCCCCAGGCCTGGCTAAAATAATACGAGGTGTGTCGGGCATCGCCGACATACATTTCAATGTAGTCAAAGTTCTGAATGGGCATGAAATCTTGCTCGACCATGAGCGTGGCTCCTTCCCTTTTAGGGCTACAACATTGTATACTTCTATAGAACGTTCGATAATCGAACTCGCTTTCCGATAATAGATCCTCTATTAGGTGTACCTCATACAAAGTAAAATGTCAAGATTTTGCAGGTATGTGTTATTAGCGTGAAATATTGGCATCTATGAATACTTCACGCTAATAACACATACCTGTGAGCGCCGCAGGCGCGAAAGGTGAGGAGATATGTTAGAACCACAAGCATCGACAGCACGTGGAGAGACGGTCCAGACGCTTGATCGAGGACTACATGTGCTTGAATTACTGGCGAAGGAGTCAGAAGGGCTCCTCTCCCAGGAAGTGGCGAGCAGGCTTGCCCTGCATCGCACAGTAGCATATCGCTTGCTTAACACGCTCTTAGGGCATCGCCTGGTTCAGAGGATGGACGATGGACGTTATCGCCTGGGAATGGGCTTGATCTCCCTGGCGCGTAGCGTACAGCCACAGTTACAGAGCGTCGCCGTACCTGAACTCACCCGCCTGGCCGAAGAGTTGGGAGCAACCGCACACCTCACCGTCGCTGACGGAAGTGAAGCTGTGGTGCTTACAACTATAGAACCCAGTCGAACCCATATGCATGTCGTATATCGCACAGGTTTTCGCCACCCCCTTGACCAGGCGGCCTCGGGCATCGCCATCCTTGCCGGGCGAGAGGCGCAAAGTGGGGAGCGTTCGCAAGTGACGCGGGCGCGCCAGAAAGGCTACGCGGTCAGTCGCAGCGAGATCCAGCAGGGAGCGAGCGGGATCGCGGCCCCTATTCACGTCGCGGGCCGTCCTGTTGAAGCGAGCATTGGCATCATTGTCCTGGGAGACATAGATGAGGATACTGTCTTTCCGCACATTATAGCGGCTGCCCACGCCATCTCACTACAACTACATTAAAGTTGACCCTAAGCAACTAATTCTATTACTACTTTTATCAGAAAAGCATCTTGCTCTAAAACTTACAGAGATAGTGGCTAGAAAGCCCCAGTCATTGATGCTTGTGTAGTCAATGCGCTCAGTTGGCTGTTCAAACAGCGCAAAATCAAGTGGAAAACGGGGCGCAGGCGGCATTGGAAAGCTAATCAGGAGCAACAAGATACTTTTAAAAAACTTTGGAAGCCTTATCAGAGAGCAGCACTTAACGTGTCTGGTCGCCTTGGATGAAGAGCGCTTTGGTCTCAAGAACTGGTTTCATCGGCGCTGGTGTCCCAAAGGTATCCACCCTCCCTGGATCGTTGATGATCGCTACGAATCATTCTGGCTGTATGCCGCCGTTGAGCTAAAGACGGTGACTGGACATTTTATTTTGCTGCCAGAGGTAACCGGGGAGTGTTTGGCGCCGTTCTTACAACATTTGAGAAAGGAAGTTGGAGCGGAGACGATTGGTGTCGTCTTAGATAGTTCTGGTAGTCATCGAAGTGGACAGGTCATCTGGCCTACTGGAGAATGAAGCCGCTCTACTTGCCGCCATGCAGTCCCGAACTCAATCCGGTGGAGCAAGTCTTTCGACATCTGCGCAAATGACTCTCCAACGCCCTGTTTACAGACCTCGACGCCTTGCAAACAGCCTTGATGGAGGAGTTGCAGAGGTTCTGAGCCAATTCAACGATTCTGCTGCACCTCACCAACTATCCCCTATGGGCTGAGGGTACCCAGACTATCCTATCATTATCACCGCGAAACAGTATTAAAAAGCCCTGGGATATCTTCCTACATATATTGACAAAAACAAATTTTGCATGGTACATTTGTTTACAACGTTGTAAAAGCGGAGACGATAAACTTGCAAGGAGGCATCCTCAGGCAAAGGAGTTGCACATGCCACGATTATTTGCAATAGCGAAATCGTCGCTATTTAAACGTTTTCCCCGCTATAGCATTGCTCTGCTGATTATACTACTGTTGTTTCCGCTTTCTGCTAGTGCCCAGGCCGCTTCCGTAACGCGTAGCGCCCAGGCACAAGCAAATGAGCAGGCAGACAATACCTATAGTAATCCGATCATTGCCCAGACAGCCGCGGATCCAACGATTACCAAGGGGCTTGATGGATATTACTATGTTGTTGCGACCTCGGATCTCTGGTCCGATGGTTCGTTCCACATTCTTCCCATCCAGCGCTCAATGGACCTCGTTCACTGGCAATTTGTGGGCGATGCGTTCCCGACTCGGCCCGATTGGGTTGATCCCACTGCTGGCCTCTGGGCACCTGATATCCAGTATTTTAATCATAAGTACTATATGTACTATACCGTGTCGAATACTAAGGCTTTGCCCAAGTATGGCACGACGGCTGGTCCCAGCTCGATAGGCGTCGCGGTGGCTGATAGCCCGGCTGGGCCATGGCAGGACGCGGGCGCTTCGGCTGGTGGAAGTTTCCAGCACGGGCCGATTGTTCCCCCACGTGCCTGTGTCTTCAATACCGACCCTAACTGCTACTACTGGACTATCGATCCAGCTGTCTTTACCGACCACGACGGTCAGCGCTATATGTACTACGGCAGCTTTTTCGGCGGCACCCTGGTTCAGAAATTAGCACCTGACGGTCTACAAGTGACTGGACCTTCGTACCAGATTGGACATTGGGACCGCTATGAAGGTACCTATGTGATACGCCATGATGTCAACGGCAAGGCGTATTACTACAACTTCTCTTCCTCGGGCAATTGTTGCAATGGCCCCGAAAGCCCCTATAGCGTCGTAGTTAGCCGCGCCACCTCGCCGTTAGGACCGTTTGTCGATCAGAATGGCTATCCTATGGAGACGCCGTCCACACAGCCTGTACCAACTCAGCGTCCCTCTACTGATCCCGCCGGCGTCAACAGTGGAGCCCAGGGTGGTGGCTACCCCACGCTCAAGCAGAATGGTAACAAGTGGCGAGGTATTGGACATAACGCCATGATTACGGACCTCTCCGGGCAGGATTGGATCATCTATCATGGTGTCGATGAGAATGATGGCTGGGTAAAAGGCTCAGGCATCTCATTTCGTCAGTTGTTTATGGATCGCGTGGACTGGACGGCGGATGGCTGGCCGATTGTTAACGATGGCAAGGGGCCATCGCTCACCAATGTTGCTCCAGTTACCACGCCAACCTTTGGTGATAACTTTAATGTGACGAACAGCTCTTTGAATGTGAACTGGAATAGGCTGAGCGGAAACTGGCAGAGCAATGCCGGAGATGCCACCACTGGCGGTTTTGTCACGCAAACAGGGCAGAATGATCAAGGCTTGCTCATCAGCCAGATGACGATTCCCCAGGGGTACCGTACAGAGCTAGATCTCCGTCTGGAAAAGGCTGGACCTGCCGGGCGCTATGGAGGAGTAGTCTCCTATCGCCAGGAAGGGGACAATAATTCTGCCTTTATTGCGGCCTTCATTGATTCCGCTCACAATACGCTGGTGACCGTTCCCTATCAGAATGGACACGCTATCCAGGGTGAGCAGGCCACGCCGCTGCCTGCCAATTTCGACCCCTCAGACTGGCATCACCTGATCATCGATGATGAAAGCGGCCAGTCAGGTCAGGCGCGCTTCCGTTTTACGCTCTCTGACACGCAGCGCGATCCGCTTGCGGTACAGGAGCGAACGCTACCTGCTTCCTTCCGTGTGAATGATGGCAAGGTTGGCTTTATCACTGAGAATGCGCAGGCCGACTTCGACAATATTGCCACCGCACCCTTGAACCATCATGTAGCGCCACCGCAGCAAACACCACAGGCTGGTACTCTGCTCTCGCCGTACTCTGACGAGTTCAACGAGAAACTGGGACCGCAGTGGTCATGGGTACATGAAGATACAACCCGACACTCGTTCGTCAATGGGCAACTCTCAATCACTATCAATGGTGATCTTTATCGCAATCAAAACAGTGCAACTAATCTTCTGCTAGAGAATCAGCCTGCTGGTAACTATATGATGGAAACCAAACTCACATTTGATCCAAATACTAATTACCAGCAAGCAGGTCTGCTCATATATAGTGATGATGATCACTATATTAAAGTTGGCGTGACGCACCATGAATCGTTAAACAAAGTCATCGCTGGTCATGAAACGCTGGATCCCACTCCAGGCGATCAAAAGACCTGCGATGTACAGCCATCGCCCACCAGCAACATTGCTGTCAAGATCTATACCACGCAGCAATGTCCACTGGAAGGCGAGAGTTGGGATTACCTCTCAAATCCCCATCCGACCCAGAATGGTAGTACGGCGACAAAGCCGACTGTAACCACTTGGTTGCGTGTCTATCGTAATGGGAATGCCTATATGCCCTATAGCAGCGTGGACGGTGTTCACTGGATCAGAGGGAATACATGGGATCTTAGCCCGGTATCGTCAGCATACCCCATCAAGATTGGCCTGTTTGGCTTCTCTTCTGGACCTGTCAATACCATTCCCGCGTACTTTGATTATGTCCGCGTCTATAATCAACCCTAGTTAGCCCTGACCCTTTATCAACAAAACCGGAGAAGTCGGGCCATTCCGACTTCTCCGGTTTTGTTGATAAAGGGTAGATACGCTTTACAGCGTACACCGAACCTCCTATTACGTGACGGCGTGATATTCCTGTAGTCATGCATTGGCCTGGATCAGGTAGCCAAAGAGGAAGTAAGCGTTCTCTCCCCGCGCGCTCTCATTGGGATTTTGGTTGTGTTGCAAAGAAGGAAACTGATCTGCTAAAGTGAAGAGAAAAGAGCAAAAGAGAGGCCTCCATCATGAGTAGCTAGAGCAAAAATCCCTTCAAATGGCGCCACTTTCAGTCGAACATCATTCTCTTGTGTGTGTGATGGTACCTGCGCTATGCTTTAAGCTACCGTGACCTTGAGGAAATAATGTTGGAGAGAGGACTGCACATGGATCATACTACGATCTATCGATGGGTTCAGCAGTATGCTCCTGAGATCGAACGACGCTGTCGCCATCATGTGAAGTTCACCACCGATTCGTGGCGTGTCGACGAAACCTACATCAAAGTGAAAAAGAGATGGGTTTATCTCTATCGGGTGGCGGACGCGCAGGGAAACACGCTCGATTTCTTTTTGAGCCCTACGAGAGATGCCAAAGCTGCAAAACACTTCTTGTTCAAGACACTCGTTGTCTCTCATAGCAGCGAACCACGTATTATCAATGTAGATAAAAATGCTGCATAACCCAAAGCGTTTGCTGAGTTAAAAGCAGAAGGACATGTCCCTGCAACCTGCGAATTACGGCAAGTCAAATATCTCAACAATCTTATCGAGCAAGACCATCGATTCACCAAACGGTTGACCAAACCTGGATTAGGCTTCTTCTCATTTGAGACGGCATGGCGAACATTACAAGGATTTGAGAGCATGAATATGCTCAGGAAAGGGCAAATGCAAGGCGTAGAAAAAGGGGGTGTAAGAAGCCTGATTTCTTTGGTTGCCAATGCCCAAAGTCCGGGGGAATCGACATTAGAGCCAGCCTTTCTGCTTCGGCACGCAAGACTGGAAGCGTGGAATGAACCCCTGGAACCCCCGCTGCTTTCGCGGGGAGCTCTCAGGTTAATGGGATTAATATGATATATTTGCTTTAGAGCACGATGCTCAGGAAGAATTCATATGGTCAAGAGGGAAGCAGTTATGCATTATCAGGCAGTGGCTCCAGTGGTGAGCAACGCATCAACAAAATAGAGCAAGCTCTCCTTTTTCATGAAAGGGAGTTGGTATCGAAAAAAGGCTGTTTCTGAAGGAGAAAATCTTGCCTTCAGCAAATTGTTGTTGTCATAACTGGAGAATAGAGAATGTTTGACTTTACACGAAAAGCGCGCCTTTTGAGCCTGATACAAAGCGAGCATGCCCGGCTAGAGGCTCTCCTCCAGCCGCTTAGCCAGCAGCAGATGCTACAAAGCGGCGTAGCGGGAAGCTGGTCAATTAAGGATATCCTGGCTCATCTTACCTGGTGGGAGCAGGCCATGATGAGCGAAATTGTCCATGGCATTGAGTTGGATCCCGGTCTCCAGGGCGAACCCTGGTCAACCGAGCGTGCTAATGCGCTTACAGTTGAAGCGAAGCGCTCCACCCCTTTGGCTGCTATTCTCTCTGAGTTCTCAAGCTCTTACAGCCAAATAGTAGCTATGCTAGAGAACCTTGAAGAAGTGGAACTAGCAAATGACGAACTTTTTGAACATCTCGCCAACAATACGGGGCATCATTACGCCGAGCATAGGCAGATGATTGAAGACTGGCTATCTCTGTAGATTACCTTGAAGAGTAAGTAGTAACCATAAGTAGACGAGGGTGGGCTAGTTAAACTGGCGCGCCCTTTTCCTTGCCTGGAATATGAGGTCCAATGCTCTTATTGATCAGGCTTTCAGGTGGATGGAATGAGAAAGATCTTCTATGAGCGACTGCGTCGTGGCCAGAGGCGGAGTTCACCGATGACCATGCCTAGAAGGATGCAGGCGCAACCGAACCAGCCAAGAGGCGTGAGCATCTCACCAACAGTGTAACCAAAGACACCGGCCCAGACTGGTTCTAGTGCATAGACGAGGGTAGCCTGGGTGCTACTAACTGACTGCTGCACCCAATTCATCACCGCGAAGCAGAAGGCGGTCGCAATCATCCCCATAAAGAGAACGGAGAGCCAGACAGGAGCGGGAGGCAAGACCAGAGGTTCTCCTGCTAGGGGAATCGCCACAGCACTCAGAAGAGCGGTAAGCGCGATTTGCACAATCGCGAGGTTCATTGGATCGGCCTTCGGGGCAAATTTGCTTATCGTTACGATATGAAGCGCATTGGCAACGGCACAGCCCAGCACAAGTAGCTCACCTAAACCAAAGGTCAACACGAGATTCTTATTGAAAGATATCAATGTTAAGCCCACAAAGGAGATTACGACCCCAATAATCGCCATACGGGTCGGTCTCTGTTTGAGGATAAAGAGCGAGAGGATTGTCACAAAGGGGACATAGAGCCCTGTGATGAAAGCGGCCTCGCTGGATGTTGTATAGCGCAATCCCCATGTTTGCAACGCAAAGCCCGCAAAGAGAAAGAGACCGATGCAACTTCCTGCGCCCAGTTCATAGCGATTCAGGTGGCGCAGTCGCTTATGGAAGATCAGGATCAGGGTTAGCGCTCCCAATGAGAAGCGCAGGGTCAGAAAGGTGAAGACGCCTGTCAGTTTGATGGTCTCCTGCACAACGAGGAAAGTGCTACCCCAAACAATGGTTGCCAGCACCATGAGCGTGATATACAGATACTTTCGCCTGGGTGTGAGGGGGAGGAGGGCAGATGCAACGGCATTCTCTATGACTGGTGGTGGGGTTGATATGGTCACGAGTGCGCTATCCTTTACTAGTAATTGCTTGAGATTAAGTATTAACAGAAGTTGAGCAAAATTGCAACATGCCAGAGAGTGTGAGCGGGCCAATATGCGCAATTGCGCATATTGGCCCGCTCACACTCTCTGGCATCTAGACCTTAAAAGGCCAATTTACACGTGATTTTGCGCTACTTCCAGTTCATGAAGTGTATCAGTCAAGAGTACAAGCGTTGATTGGAGCATTTCCCTATCGAAGACAAATTTTGCTCCGGCGGCCTCGAACAGTTCCGGAAGGGTGCGGGTCGCCCCAAGAGAGAGCGCATAGCGATATTTTTGTAACCCGTCCTGGGGATTGTGCAGGTAGTTGCTCCAGACCTGGATGGCGCCTAGGGCCGCGAAGGCATACTCAATATAGTAGAACGGGTCAGTAAAGAAGTGGAGCGTGTTCTGCCAGCCAGAGCGGTAGACTGCATCCAGGCCGCTCCAGTCCACATCAGGGTAGAAGCGTTGCGAGAGTTCGACCCATTTTTCATCACAGCGAGCGGGATCTGTCGCTAGTTCAGGATGTTCATAGGCCCAGTGCTGGAAGGCATCACCGCGCGCGACCATGATGAACTGGTGTGTAACCATCCCTTCCAGGTGCTCAATGCGAAGTTGGGCGGCCTCTTCAAGCGTACATAACCCTACCTCATCCAGATGCATGGAGCCGATAAATTCCATGCTTGTCGAGGCGACTTCCGCGAACTCCATGGGCAGGAAAGACTCTTTGCGCTGTTGCAGGTACGAGAGCGGGCGCATCTCGAAGGTGTGGAAGGCGTGCCCTGCCTCGTGAGAGATCAGCCCTATGCCATCACTTAAGAGCGTGACACGCCCAAAGATGAAGGGAACCTGTCTGACCTCTAACGCCAGGTTATAGCCACCAGGCGCCTTGGAGGGACGATCATCCAGGTCAAAGAGATCCTCTTGAAGCATAGTCTGGAAATAGGCACCAAGCTGGGGGTCGATATGCTGAAAGAGTCCCTGGCATTGCTGCAAGAAGCTCTGTACGTCGGAGACAGTGCGCGGTGCCTGGCTTGAGCGCGAGTTGACCGCGAGATCCCAGGGACGCAGGGTCTCAACCCCTAAGCGCTGGCGATGCTGCTCCCAGATCTTACTGGCGGCGGGCACAAATACCTGCTCAACCACCTCATGGAAATGCTTACAGTCATCGGGAGTATAGTCGAAACGGTGCAATTGTTGCCAGCGATACTCGCGGTAGCTGTCGTAGCCAGTATTTTGCGCAATTTGCTGACGAACCTGGATACCCTGAGCCCATAATTTCCCCAACTCCTCCCGGTCAGCCAGTTTACGCGCACTCATCGTGCGCCATACCTCTTCGCGACGTGCGCGCTCAGGATCACGCAGGACAGGATAGAGAGAACCAAGGCTCTTCTCCTCTCCTTCCCACTGTACCGTCTGTTCACCGACGATATTGTAATAGGCAATACCCACATTCCGTTCGTCATTCAGTAAGGCTACATTCGCCTCGGTATAAATGCTGGCCTCGGCACGAAGATTACGCAATGGTATAGCAAAATTCTCTGGTTCCAGGTCGCTTTCTAACAGTTGTTGTTTCAATTGCTGATCATAGGTTTGGATATAGATATAGACTTCATCCTGGAAGCGCTGTTTCTGCAAAAGGCGCTCCTGGTCGGCTGTATTCTGTGTACAGGCGATCTCATGGCGCGTGATGGTTTCGTCAACGAGGGCGCTAAGATGTGACCACTGTAATAGCCAGGGAGAGAGCGCCTCCGCTGAGAGGGTGGTTGAGGATAACTCTTGATACCAGGGTTCGATCTCTGCCCAACTTCGTTGTTCAAATTCTTCGCTTGTCTGGGGAAGTGATGCATACATAAGAAATAACCTTTCTCTTTTAAAATGCAGGGAAGGTTAGCAAGCCTTAAGTTAGTTTGACTTCTCGCGCCTGCGGCGCTCGCCCGGGTAGTGGGTGTGGAGCGTGTTGTCTACCTATAGCAGCCAGCACGCTCCACACCCACTACCCGAAATAACTTGCACACGAGGTTTGTTAGTTATATTTGCCTTTTTTACTCCTGCATAGTATACAACATCAGGCAGAATAGCACGCTATCATAGCGATAAGGACGAAAATGGGTCCCCGCTCTGGCCATTGAACCAGAGGGGGACCCATTGCGATGCTCTCAATTTGCTCCAGGCGGTTTACTCATACCATGGGGCAGCTATTGCCGCGCCATCGCGCGCACCGGGCGTATACGCGACAACTGCGCTTTCACGCTCGCTGAGGCGAACGACCCATACGTCGTCGGAGAGCGCACGCAGTTTCTCCGCACGCAACGCTGGCACACGTTCAGGGGAGTGCCCATAGAACTCACATGCCGCCTGGATGACCTCCATCGGAGGTTGTGTCATTTGACGTCGAAAGAGAGCAAGTAGGCTCATGATGTTTCCTTTCGCTTGTAAACAAGAGAAGGTGACACCAAGGAACGTCCTTGATCGCTGAGCCGCAATGATCTCTTACTTGATGTTCCTGGCCTGACGGTTAAGCCTGTACTTGATACTTCCTTCCCCGCTCCCAACCGGCCCTTTCCGGCTTTGCTCTCTTTTTTATCTTAGGAGGCAGTACGTGGATGCGAGTTTGAGGGACCAAGCCTCAATCACGGTGGAGGCTCTATATTTCTCCACTCACTCTATTCAACGAACACGTCAGGGGCGAGGTCACACACTAAGTGTATATTGCACACTTTTAACAGTCTTTTAACAGAGTATTCACATTGCTCCAAGTGTGGCCATTTTTAAAAGGCATGCAGATGGAGGGTTCGTTCGCGGGGACCATCTAGCTCCACCAGGATTACGCTCTGCCAGGTACCGAGCATCAGCCGACGATCTGAGAAAGGGACCACGAGACCGGGGCCAAGAATCGACGAGAGCAGGTGATCGGGAGTATGATGTGGGTCATGTGGATGGCGATACGAGAGATGGGGGAGCATATGGCGTAGGGCATCGAGCAGGTCCAGGTCCGTTCCCGGGTCCAGGTCGGCCGTGGTTAACGCGCAGGTCGTATGGGCGACAAAGATGGAGCAGAGTCCATCCTCCGGGCCTTCCTGGCGCAGATAGCGTTCAATAGTGTCAGTAATATCAATTACCTGGTCTTTCTTCTGAGTTCTTACGCTAATGGTCTTCATCCTATGCCTCCAGGAGATGATTACGTGTTATAGTTAGTGACACTCCGCGTCGGCTCAAGCCGAGCAGCTTCTGACACTGTGCCGTAGTCGGATTCGTGAGAGATGTGGCGTAGCCACTACTCAAAGTGAATCCGTAGTTGGGACGCAATATCTGGGAGAGGCGCGCCCATCCGGCGCCTTCCTCTCTGGGCGGTGCCATGCCCGTTGGCATGATCTCCACGCCTTGCCGCAGGGAGAGATGGTCCCCACTGGCGTTTGGCATCCTGGGAGATCCCAACACCTGAGCCTTTCGGCTCCCTCTTCGCACGTCGCGTCAGAGCATGAGGCTTTTCCTTCAAAGGTGCTTGCGTACGCTCGATCAAGCGCTGTCCGACTCTCAGGCTGGCATTTCTGTCGGCATGATCGCGCATCTGGCACTGTGGGCAGATGCAGAGGGCGGCGCCGGGAGTATAGCCCTCCTGGGGTTGTCCCTGGTTGTAGCGCACGACCAGGCCATGACAACGATGGCATTCCCGGCTTGTATTGCGCGGATTCACACGGGCCGTGATGATACCGCCTGCATGCCACGCTTTGTACGTTGCGTAGCGGAAAATGCGACCCTTCATCCAGTAGGCCCGTTTCGTATTGCCCCGACGCGAATACGTGCCCTGCTCTGGTCGCAGGTTACCTAGATGCTCGAAGACGAGAATACTCGCCTCGTGCTTGGTGGCGAACTGGACAATGCGGCTGCTCACCAGGTGCGCGATCTGTTCGTCCACGTGCCTGATTTTGGCCCAGAGGTCGGCATTGTCCTGTTCATTCTCGGCAATGATGCCAGTCTGAGATCGGTTGCGCGCAATACGTCCAAGCAGTTTCTTCCTACAGCCCGATACCGCTGTGCCATTCCCAATGAAGGAAGTAGCCAGGATGGTGCCGTCAACGGTCTGGACGCTGCACACGGCTACGTGATGATCAAGATTGAGATCCACCGCGCAGAGACGTGCCTGGGCGGCGGTGAGTTGCTCTCTGACTTTTGCCGGCGCCTCGAAGGTCTTTTCGATAGGGGTATGCAACCACCAGCGATCTCCCTTACGGACGAGTTGCGGACTGCCCATCAAATCACCATCAGGGAGATCGCGACTGAGCGTGTGTATTTTGAGCCAGGACCAGCATGAGCCGGTCCAGACTTTGAGCATGATAGAACGGGTACAACGCTCGCGCCAAAGGCTTGCGTAGAAGGGAGCTGACTTCTTCCATGATCGGGGCGGGACTGGTGGCCGCCCCCTGAACGGCCTACTCTTGCCCTTCTTCGTTTGTTTGGCTTCGTGTTTCTCCTTACGTGCTCGCCATGTTTTGAGAGAGGAGAAGAAGGAGCGAGCCGAGCCGAGCGCGGCATTAATAGCAGCGCGTCGGAACAGAGCAGGGATATCTGGCGCGAGATCGGTGAGTGGCATGATTGGATGGGGGTTGGACTCCGTTGTATGCGTGAGTTTCTCCAGGGCCGTGAGGGCCTCCTTATTGTTGAGGGCAAGAAGACCTTCGTGTGCCTGGATGACTTCAAAATAAAAGGCCACGACGCGATTGAAGAGGATCTGGTTTGACGCGAAGTAGGCAGCATACTGCGGTGGATAGTGTAACGCCTGCCTGATGGTTTTCGTGGCTTTTGCCATGTTCAGTACCTCCTTTCGCAAAATATATGGTATCTCTCTTAGAGAATACTAGACTGATTTGAAATTGTCAAACATGCGTTCTATAGAGTACTCTATTGTACAAGGGCTCAAGCCTAATAACACGCCTCACCATTGTCTAAAGAACCGTGGCTTGCGGCGGGCTAAAGCCCTATCCAGTCATAGCACGCCCATCCCAGGCGAAAGGTTTTAAGGGGTACATGGTTGCTCTATTTTACAGGCTCGCCTGTAAAATAGAGCAACCATGTACCCAAAAATTATTATGAGCAAAATGGAAAATATAACAAGGGAGCGACAAAGATGGAGCATTGGATTTGCGTGACCTGTGGCACACCGTATCCTCAGAGTGAGCGGCCCCCCAGCGCGTGCCCAATATGTCTTGACCAGCGGCAATATGTTGGGCGCAAAGGTCAGCAATGGACAACACTTGAGCAACTATATGAGGAAGGGTATCATAACGTTTTTAAGGAGCACGTTGGTTCGCCTGGGAGGGCATTATCCAGGCAGTTGTGCGTTGTACTGGAGCAAGGGAGCCGAGGGCAAGGGTGTACTTTTGATTGGCGATACTATCTATGTGGTCGCGGATCGCAACCGGGTCACCTTCATAGTATAGCTATCCGAATTCCATTCCTCTTGTCAGCCTCTACTGTACGCGATATCTCCCAGGCTATTTCGCACTATTCCTTCGACCGTCTCTATGTCGCCTGGTTCGAGGCTATTGTACCGCGAGATGCCAGCCAAGCGGTCCAGCGCTCAGCCGAGCGTTACATCCAGGCGCTGGAGGGCCACTTCCCGGCGTAGGCAGCCAGTTATTACCCTGCCTGGAGTTGGCGGACTGCTACCAGCATGTCCTCCAATTCGTCGAGCATACGGCGCAGATCCATAAGCAGAGAACTGCGCACAACCGCGCGGTAAGAGGCCCGCGTAGTCGTCTGCGGTACATTTCGTACTGGAAACAGCAACTCTTCTTTTTCCTCCAGGAGCGCGTCTTCTTCTTCCTTGAGGCGCTCTTGGGTCTGCGCCAGTTGAGCAAAGGCCTCCTCTTCGCTGTGATGGGGATACTCCCAGGTGGCGCTCTGACTTTGTGCCTGCTGCGTTATTACATAAACACGTTCAGCCACAAACTCCAGCATCTCGCCCATGATCCGTAGTATTTCGGCATAGCGCCTGGCCCAGCAGTGCAGGCTACTCAGCTCATTCCATGCCTGGCCTGTCTCCTGCACCGTCCAGGCGATACGCTCCATCTGGCGCGTCACTTTCTCCAACGCCTCCAGCAGATATGGTTGACTCTCTGTCACATCCTGAAGCGCCCGCCCCCAGGGATTCAAGCGTAAATTCTCTTTGCCTAGAGCCAATTCGCGCTCGGAGCAGCGCACCTTGCGTTCAACAGCATGCATATGCTCATAGATAGCAGCTTGGCGCGAGCATGCAACGGTGCCCCCGACCGTATCGGCCAGGGTGGGCAAGGTTTGTGCTACCTCCTCCAGCAAGTTTACCAGAGTGCGCTGTGCTTTTTGCGCATAGATGGGAGGAGAGAGGAAGAGGCTTAATACGGTTCCAATCACGCCCCCGATCAACGCTCCCAGTAAGCGTAGCGACGGATAGCTCTCCTCACCCACGCCAACAACCAGGCCCAGGAGTGCGCTGATAGGAATTTGTGTCGCCAAGTAGGCCCCTTTTTGCTTGAATAAGAGGCCAGAGAGGGCCGCAGCAAAGACGGTCAGGAGAATAGTCAAGGCGGAGAGGCCCAGGAGATGTACAATGATCACCGATAGCGCTATCCCAATAAAGACGCCCAGGACACGCTCGATACTCTTGCGTATCGTCTGCCAGCTTGTTGCCTGCAAGACAATGACGGCAGAGACCGCCGCCAGCGCTGCCGCCTCCTTTCCGGCAATCAGATACGCAACCTGCCAGGCAAGCGCCGCAGAGAGCGCACATTTTAGACCAAATAAGGTTATAGCGAGGGCTTTACGCCACCTGAGATTGTGGCGACGTGTCCAGGCAAGTGTTCGCATATCTTCTTCTCTAAGGGGTGCGCTAGAGAGACCTTGGCATCTATAGCATTCATTGTACCACCGCTCCAAACCGCTTCAACTCGCGTATAAAGCCAATCAAGACGCTTTAACTACCTATGTAGACGTATCATCGCCAGGAGGGACGCACACCCGCCAAATCAGCGAACAGGAAAGTCGCTGACACTTTTCTCTGCCTTAGCTTTTATCGTTTGCAACTGGATGAGCGCGCAGCCACTCCTCTCTGAGAATGGCATAGAGATACTCATCGCACCAGTGGCCCTTGAACCAGGTGTTTTGAATAAAGTGTCCTTCGCGGCGCATACCAAGACGTTCCATCAGGGCATAGGAGGCGTGGTTCTCGCAGTCGGCAATGGCGATAACGCGATGGAGGTGAAAGGCCTGGAAGGCATAGTTGAGCCAGCAGGTGACCGCCTCAGTAGCATAGCCTTTCCCGTGACAGGCTCGCGCCAGGGTATACCCAATCTCGGCCTGTAGCTTATCGTGGGCGTTGACCTTGAAGAAACAATCACCTATTAACGTTTCCGTCTCCTTGAGTTCAATGGCGATCTGGAATCCCTCGCCAGGCACGCCAGGTTGTGCTACCTTCTGTTCTATGATAAAGGCCCAGGCCTCAGCCTCGCTTATTCCCTCCCACCCCTGATATCTGGCAATCTCAGGATCATTGCGATAGGCCATGAAAAGTGGCAGGTCGGACTCTGTAAAACGTCGTAGGCGCAAACGTTCTGTCTCCAGCACAGTGAATGGCATGTATTCTCTCTCCTTAGGATGGAAATAACATAGAAAATAGCGTACACTCCAACTATATTAAAAACTATCTATATGGAGTATGTCTAGATGTTTGAAAGACGTATTGAAGAGGCTGGACTCAATAGCTGGCCCGCCCTTCAGCAACTATTTTTTGATGGCTGGATCGTGCGCTTTGCCCAGGGATATACCAAACGCGCAAATTCGGTGACGCCACTCTATCCCTCGCTGCTCACAGCTCAGGAAAAAATCGCTTATTGCGAGCGCTTGTATGCCGAGCAACAGCTACCGACTATTTTTCGTCTCCCCTCATTCTCAACGGAAAGTCAGCAACTAGATCAAATGTTAGCTGAGCGAGGGTATCAGTATCTTGACCGTACATTTGTCTGGTCTGCCCAATTGCCTGCTGATGAGGGCTCCAATAATCCGGACTTGCACATCCTTTCCCTCGAAACCTGGCTGCCGATCTATCTTCAGTGGAGTGAGCGCTATATCGAGTTACACCACCTGCACCGCGAATTGCTGGAGCGTATCCCGTCTCCGCATCTCTACGCGGCACTCTACCAGCAAGGCGTCCCCGTCGCCTGCGGCTTGGGCGTGCTGGAGCATGAGGCCCTGGGGCTCTTTGACATAGTGGCCGATCCAGGACAGCGCAGGCAGGGCTATGGGACACAACTCATCAAAGGGATGCTCGCCTGGGGAAGAGAACAGGGGGCCAGGTCTGCCTACCTACAGGTGGTAGGTGACAATCTGGCGGCCCAGCAGATGTACACCAAACTGGGTTTCCAGGAAGCCTATCAGTACTGGTACCGAGCACAAGGGCGATGAGAGCCTGGCTGCATGCTCCAGCTATTTTCGCTGGCGCACCGTGATATGCATAGTCCCTGGTTCGGCGCAACAGGATGTTGTGGGGCAGCAGCCACAGTGTGATTGATAGTTGATAATATGCCTGCGGTGGTCCAGCTCAAAGTGGCAGCAGGCCAGCAACTGTTGCTTGAGCAGCTCGAGGGCGCGTTGCACCCGTGATGCAGAGTGCATGCCAGCATGGACCCTACGCCCAACTGGCTCTGGCTCCAGGAGTTACGTATCTCTGTACAACTGATACGGGCTATGATGGCCCCACTGGCCTGGGTACACCGAACGACACTGGAGCCTTCTAGTTTAGCGATATAACTAAATTCCCTCTCCTGCTGTTCTGGCTGCGAAGTAGTCAGAGATTAACGATCAATAACACGCCAGGGGCGGGTCACGCACGACCCTCGTGTGTTGTCGCGCCACTTATCAAGGCCAGATGATGTGCCGCCTCTGCATACCTGGAGCTCAGCCTCAGCCTTCCTACTTGATAGTATGCTCTTTGGCTAGGAGGATGGATAGGTACTAAACCAGATGAAGAAAATATCTGCATAAAGCCATAACTAAATTAGCGAAAAAAGCAACTATAGAGTATGACCCCATTTTAGGGTAACGCGCTTGTTCCGGGCTAAACCATGACGCGCTTATCATTAATGCATGCGCATGCATGGTTTTGATCAGAGGTTGATCGGACTTAATGGGAAGTACAGGCGGCAGCTAGAATGCGCGCTAGTAACTAGAGAGAGGAGGGGAAAGCAGCCCAAAGAGAAACAACGGTTCGCTTTGAAGCATCGGATACTCCAGACTTCAAAGTAGACTCCGAACATTGTTGGATACAGCGTTCACAAAATTTAGGAAGGATTCTCTTCATGAAGAGGACATTACGTCTGTTTAAGACTGTGGCAGCGGCTCTTGTTTTACTAAGTCTCGTCCTAGCTGTGTTCTATTTCCATGGAGGCACGAGTGTCGCTCGCGCGACGACTGATGATGATGGCATTGGCACGCCTCAGTTTAAGAGCGATCAGAGCGCGTCTAATTTCTCAGCGAATGCCAATACCATTCCTTACTGGGGCTCCACCTTCACCGATCCGACTAATGGGGTTACCTATCCTTTCACCATGGTAGGCACGAATCCCACGAAAGGCGACGTTACTACGACGATTCCAACGGTGATTATTCCTTTCCGCTTTACCTTTGTGCAGTCAGCCGATCCCAATAACACTGTCCTTGATGGCTCGATAAAATCCACACTCACTGCTCAGTCTCCCATGTTCCAGAAGGCTGATATCGGTGCCGCCGCTAATGCCACGGCAAGTGCGCCTCCAACCTTTCCTGGTGTCGCACCAGCCAACGCTCGCCCTGTCAATGAGCCCAGCGATGTGACAGAGGCCAGCGATGCGATCTACCGCGCGCAGTGGGGGAAATCAGGCTCTAACTATCATGTCCTTCTCAGCCAGCCAACCATTCTCCCAACTGTCTCTTACAGTGTGCCTAGCAATCAGGGCTTTATTGAGATTGGTAGCCGCTCGCATGCTCACATCGGGTTGATGGATTACCACTGGTTCTCCAATCGCCTGAACGAGACTATGCGCAACCTGCACATCAGTCCTAATGTCCTGCCCATTTTCCTGGTCTACAATACGTTCCTCTATGAGACCACGCCTAGCAACTGCTGTGTGCTTGGCTATCATGGGGCGACCACTTCGGCCAATGGCAATGGTCAGCAGCAGGTAAACACTTATATGTTTGCTTCCTATAGTGACCCTGGCATCTTCGGCGCTAACCCCGGCGATTCGTTCTCCTACATCCAAGACATTCATGGCCTGAGCCACGAGGTCCAGGAGTGGATGGATGATCCCTTCGTGAATAACAGCATTAATCCCTGGGTGACGCCGACCGCTCCTCAGTACGGTTGTACCAGCGACCTAGAGACCGGCGATCCGGTAGTTGGCTATGGCTTTACTGTGCATATGCCTAATGGAGTAGATTATCATCCCGAGGACGAGGTACATTATTCCTGGTTCGCACGCGAGAAGCCATCGCGTGCCGCTCAAGGGTACTTCACCTACCTGAATAACTACTCTGATGTCGCCCACGGCTGCTAACTGATGAGCATCTGAAGCGACTTAACAGGAAGGCCAGGCTCTCTTGGATAGAGCCTGGCCTTCCTTTCTATTATCGAGCAGCTTCATAGCCCTGGCCTGTGTTATGGAAGCGCACCTGCACGGTACTGACCTCTACAACGAGGTCTGGATGGTAGGGATCGCCAGAAAAGTCCAGGCTGACTGGAGCGAGATCAATGCCCGAACCCGCCAGGTGTGGTCCCGTGAGCAGGCGCGTGTGTGCAGGATCACCACCGGGAAGTTCGATAATATAGATTTGTCCTTTGAGGTTGATGGCGGTGAAGTGCGTTGGCGTGCTAGAGAGTTCGTGACCAACGAAGTGATCGACCTGTGTAGTACGCGGACGCCCATAGCGAATATCGTCGAGGGTGGTGCTTCCCCAGCTATAGCCGAGCTGCCCCAGGTAAGCAAGCGCGAGCGCGCAGATCATTCCCAGGCCGATATAGAGTAGCCAGGAGCCTGAATCCACATGCCTTTTTGCCTGGGTGACTGGCGCTGACTGTGCTTTTGCATTTGCTGTCTTCGATATTTGCCTTGTGCGAGTTTGAGAGGAGGCACGCGGCGTTTGGACGGCCCGAACCTGATTGCTCTCCTGAAGGGGACGGCGACGAATGACGAGACTACGAGGAACAATCTGCGTGAATTCTGGCACTTCCGGCGCATCCAGGGCTTCCTCAACAAGGGTCGCGGACATGATCAACCTCCTTGCTTGCAATGAACAAAGTAAAAGTTCTGCGAAATAGAGCTGGAAGCGCGCCAGTGTGTGATCACAAGCGAAGTATACCTGCTGAGGAAGGATGGATACAACCCATTTATCCACGAACTTTTCCTCAGAGGGTGTGCAGCGATTGTGGATAAGTCATGAGGCCTTGATTTTCATAGAGAAAGTTGTTTATGCTTGTTCATAGCGGTCATAAAAGACGTGACTATAAGGGTTGTAGATACCATTCCTATAAACCGCGACTCCATTTTTTGTGTCCTGCACTTACCTGGGGATGGTATGCAGGATGCGCAGGTGCATGGATGTACCCGTCTATGTGTGTAGAGAAAGCGAGCAAGGAAATGCGAAAACCCGTATCCCTCTTCTGGCGTATTTCTCCTCTATTTGTCGCGGCCATCGTGGTCGCGCTATTTGGTGTCGTTTTGACGGCGCATGCCGCACGAATCTGGCCGACCTATCAGTCTGGCTCAAGTGGAGAAAATGTTCGCTCTATTCAGTATATGCTTGTGCAGCGCGGCTATAGCCTCGCAGTCGATGGGCAATTTGGCTCGGGGACGGCCTCAGTCGTGAAGAGCTTTCAGAGCGCCAATGGCTTATCGGTAGATGGTATTGTGGGTCCGCAAACCTGGGAAAAGCTTAGTGTCACCACTCAGAATGGCAGCAATGGAAGCGCTGTCACGGCTTTGCAACGGCAGTTGAACGCGCATGGTGCCAGCCTCACGACCGATGGCGCTTTTGGCCCGGCGACTGAATCGGCGGTGAAGAGCTTTCAGAGTAGCAAAGGTTTGAGCGCGGATGGTATCGCGGGCCTTGACACCTGGAGCCAGCTGGTTGGTGGCAGTGGAAGTGGCGGTAGCAATGGCGATAAACTCTCGCAGAGCCAGGCCGCGAGCTTGCTCAGCAGCGCTGGCATCAGCGTTACATCCTCGGGTGGTTGTACTGATCGCAATAATGCAAGTTGCACCTCGCTTGACCAGATTCGCAGAGGGACGATTGATGGTGTTATCGCCTTTAAGAATCAGAGCGGTTGCGCGATCACCATTACTGGCGGCACCGAGACGGGACATGCGAGTGGCACCTACTCCCATTGGAACGGCTACAAGGTGGACGTTGCGCATACGACCTGTGTGACAAACTATATCCACAATCACTTCACCTATAAAGGACTGCGCGGCGATGGCGCACCCATGTATGATGATGTCTCCGGCAATCGCTACGCCGATGAAGGCAGCCACTGGGACATCACCTATTACTAGACGTTAGCGCTTAGCGTATGAAATCTAAGCGATGCTGAGAAATTAAACCTGGCATCACCTTCTGTTTACACTGCATGAATGCCGCCTGGACAATCTGGGGTTTGCCCACAGTTGGAACAGAAAATTGGAATAGGAAAATAGCCTAAAGGACCCATGCTGCTTGGGGTCAGCGCACCCAAACCTGAATTCTGTACGCTAAGGCTGGGATGCGCTGACCCCAAGCAGAGCAATCAACTCCTAGAGATGCTCAGTACGATCTGTGAAAACCTTTCTCGCAAGGCCGATGCCATTGAGCGCGGCAGGGAATCCTGCATACCGCCATCTGTTGAGTCGTTTCCACCCACGGAATGCGCAACGAAGCTCAAAAAACCGAGCAGATAAGAAAGCGTTCGCCATCGAAGCTGATTTCTTCGCGATGGTGCGTTATCTCTTGTTTCAAACTTGCCCGCCTTCATCACAGCGTTGCCAGGAGAAAAGTTCCTCACGTCTTTTCTGTCGTCATGCTTTTTTCTACAGGCTGAGCACTGCGTGAGCGAGTCGGCAAACCAGAGGAACGACGTCTTCAAGACGACGTGCAGGGCCAGCAAGAGCCTCGAAGGACTCAAAGCTAAGGAGAGCGTAGAGCACAGTAACGAGCTCGTTGAGTGCGTCTGGATCTGCATGGTCGTGTTCCCCTACGATGCGCTGTACGAGAACCCGAAGACCTTTCCGTCGCCGTTCGTCCCGTGCTCGTATCACCTGCTCGAAATCAGGATCAAGGGCCGCTAGACCGCGCAGACGACGAGTGACGAGCCGATCAGCCTCCCAGAAATGACCAAAGATGCGAATATATTCATCTACCCCCTCACGCGGATCAGGTTGACGGAACGCCAAAGCGAGCTGCTCCATTTCGCCAGTCACTGCCAGAGAGTCGCAGAGTGCTTCGAGCAGACCTATTTTGGAGCCAAACTGATGATAGACCGTCATGCGGGCCACATCGGCTCGACGGGCAACCGCTTCGATGGAGAAGCCGGAAAAGCTGGCGCTTTCCATCAGCAATTCGCGAGCCGCCTGGAGAACGCGGGATCGGGTCTGTTCGCTGGCCGCTTGACGCTGACCGAGTTGATAGGGACGTGGACTCATAGAGACTTGACATCCTCCAATATTTTATTGTATGGTCTGTCTATCCAAAATATTTATTAGACAGCCTGTCTATCCAAAATATTGGATGAGGAAACGTCTGTCAAGGAGTCCAGCACCATGGACAATGGCGGCTGGCACGTTTCCACTTCTGGAAGACGGGTCAGCTCTCATCTTTCGCACATTGGACTGAAAAAGGAAAAAAGAGAAGATCATGACTGAAGATCCATCATCTGCCGAGGACACCAGGACGAAAATGGATACGGTGGTGCGCACCTCCCGCCCGCTCAAGGTGGGGATCAACCTGCCAATCACCGAAGGTGCTCTGGCTGGCAAGACCGCAAGGTGGGCAGATCTGTTCGCCATAGCTTCACAGGCGGAAGTGCTTGGCTTTGACTCCCTCTGGGTGCCTGATCATTTGCTCCTCCAATGGCAGGAACACACACAAGGGATCTGGGAGTGCTGGTCATTGCTGGCTGCGCTGGCCGCCGTGACCCATCGTGTGGAATTGGGCTCGCTCGTCGCCTGTACGGCCTTCCGCAATCCGGCACTGCTCGCCAAGATGGTTGATACCATCGATGAGATCAGTGGGGGACGCCTGATCCTCGGACTCGGTGCCGGATGGGATGGACCTGAGCAACAGGCATTCGATATCAAGACCGACCATCGCGTGGACCGTTTCGAGGAGGCGTTGCAGATCATCGTTCCGCTGCTGCGGACAGGGCGAGTTGATTTCGCAGGCAAGTACTACCAGGCGCGGGACTGCGAACTACGGCCCGCGGGGCACGCCCCGGCGGCCCTCCGATCCTGATTGGTGCCAAAGGGCCTCGTATGTTGCGCCTGGCTGCGACCTATGCCGACCTCTGGAATGCAGAGGGGCCACTGCAAGGCCTTGAGGAGATCAGTTCACAGCAAGCCGCAGGTGATGCCGCGTGTACCGCTATTGGACGTGACCCCGCCACGCTTGGTCGCAGTGCCTCCGTGGTGGTCAAACTCCCCATGGCACAGGGATGGTCTCACTCTTCTGCACAGGGGAAGCAACCGGGGCCAACGTCACCTGAGGAAGTTGCCGAGATACTCCGTAGCTATGCTCGCGCGGGCCTCTCTCATGCCCAGCTCTGGCTTATGCCCAACACGATCGCTCGTCTGGAGTGGTTCAAGACGGTTCTCGAGCTACTAGACCAAGGTGAAGCGTGATTTCAACGCCAAGTCCGCGCAAACCATCTGAGTTTTCCAAGAGGAGGGAATCATGGAACTGCACATTGTCAACGAGAATTCCAAATATCCCCGGTCAAGCTGATTGAGCCGACAACGCTTGGGTACATTCATCTCGCCGCAGTTGTACAGCCTCGCCAGGCACCATTCATGCCCATCAGACGCGAGAAAGGCCAACTGATTGCAAGGCTCAAGTACCTCGCGCAGCAGCTTGAACAGCTTGAAGCGGTCGAGAAGGCGACCGTCTTTCACGCCATCGTGATGGCACCATCCAGTGGTTATGTTAAGCAACACCGCGACTCGATTCATCTTCCTCGCTATGACATCGTCGTGCTTGTTGAGACACGGTCACCTGAAACCGCGCGCCAGGTGCAGAAGACGGAAGAATATGCCATGCTGGTTGATGCTCTTAGCAGCAAAGCCAGTGATCTGCACAGCATCGTCGCACGCAACGTGAAGCGCGTTGGGGATGTCGAGAAGAGGCGCAAAGGGATTTTTCTCTTCAACTACTTTGTAGGTGAAGACTCACAAGTGACTTTGGCCCTCTGGGACTATCTGGCTGGCTGGTATGCCGTGGAGACAGGGATGGACAATTCCACCCTCCTCCTCCCACTGGAGGGAGAGCAGTCCGACTATACCATCATCAACCACGCGCGCTGGAATGGACTGTTGAGCTTTCTGTGGCAGCAGGTTACTAAGAAGAGCTTCAGGACTTATATGCAGGCGAATCTCAATGTGAACCAGGTTGGGGCCATGCCCATTTTCTATCATCTTGCATAGGGGAAGCGGATTTCTGTTCGCAATCCGACAAGCATTTTCAGTTCGGCTTATTCCGTGGTGATGATACGCCCAAGTCTACCTTTGAGCGCTACCGTCACCTCATTGCCGAGCTTGGGTGGCCTTCGCATGCTTGCATCAGAACACCAGACACCAAGCGGGAATGCAGGGGTCTGGTGTTCTGATACAACTCATGTATTATCTAGCAGAAACTTTCATGAGGAGGAAAAGACCTCGTTGCTCGCTCTGAGGAACCTCCATCTCACCAAAATGTAGCCTGATGAGCAGTTCCTAATTGCTCATATCAGACTGCATACATGGCCTGTTTTCTTTTCAAAACATGTCCCGGACACACGAAGCGCGCCAGATGTTCAGGTGGCAGACAGTCGCCCAGCCCCACTGCCAGATCAAGCGCCTGGTCGTAGTCCCCCTTTTTGAATCTTCTACTTATACTTACCAGCATATCTTGATGAAGCGTTTGTAAAATACGCTCAAAGACGTTCGTAGTCCATCACCGTCCGCTCATTCACCACATTGCCGGTATGCATTGTAGATTTTGGTTCCAGCAGTAACACTTGGGCTTCTTCTTCTGCTATTGGCAGGTGCTCAACTCCTTTCGGAACGATAAAAAACTCTCCTTCTTCCAACCTGACATCACGATCACGCAATTTCAAGAGCAATTTGCCCTTGATCACCAGAAAGAGCTCATCTTCCCTTTCGTGTATATGCCAGAACAACTCGCCTTTCAGCTTCGCAAGAAGGACATATGAGTCATTCAACTCCCCAACAATTTTCGGAGTCCAATGCTGCTCGAACAATGCGAATTTCTCAGTGAGGCGAACTTTCTCCATGAACCATCTCCTTTTTTTCTTATGTATATCTCGTTTCATTCTTCCCCAGCCAGATGAGGAGAGCCTGAAGCGACGGCTGGCGTGCTCGTACCATGGGCCTGTTCCAAGATTATGGTCTCTCTCTTTCCTTGTCTCCAGCGTGTTTCCATTTTATAGCAGCAGAATGGTTAATGACCATTGGCAAAAAAGACCACCTATAGAGGTAGTGCCTCTTTTTTACAGGCTCGAAGAAACGTGGCAGGACTCCTTTTCTCCGACAGACTGCTAGCTAGCCGACACGTTGTTCGGTACCCGGTGGTCCGCCGCCTCCTGTGGTGAAGTATGTCTTCTCCGAGAGATGAGCAAGCTTGAGAGTAGCCCGAACACCAGAGCGACAGCCATCACAATGAGAGAGCCTCCCAGGTCTGGTTTGGTCGTCATCAGGAAGACAATCCCAAGCAGCAGAACCGCCGTGGTTTGCGATGTCGTCCAGAGGATGGGGTTGTAGATGTGCTGAGAGAGCGCGAGAGAAATCTTCCCCTCTGGGGCTGAATGCTCCAGTTGCTTGATGAGGGCTCTTCTCCGTGGCCCGATGAGCACAGCATTGGTTGGGAGGACCAGGATCAAGCTGATCAGCGCGACGAGAATCCAGCTCGTCAGCAAGCTCCAGACCGACAGGGCCAGGTAGAGTCCTGCGATGAGCAGCACGAGTCCGCTGCCGTCGCCGAACGGGCCTGACAGGTCATTCACATACATGAGGGCACGCACTTCTTCGACGCGCTGTGCTCGCCGCAGGCCCACCAGAATGAACAGCCAGCTACCAATGCTCAGAAAGTAGCCAATGGCTCCGATGATATGCACAAACAGGACGATGGTATAGATGCTCATGATCTTTCTCCTTAACAGCATTTCAGGCAGTTGCGCCAGCAGTTTCTGTTCACGTTGCCACTATAAGTCACTTTGGCAGAGATCCTACTCATACCTCAATGTGTGCTTAAGAGGGGGACACGGTAGCATGTTTGAGACGCTCGACGTAACGATCAATCACGGGTTTTGCTTCGGGGATAGGCGCAAACTGGAACAAATGGGACAGGCCCTCTTTCTCAATGAATTCTAGATCAACGCCTTTTTCGCTGAGAGAGCGTTTCCTTGCCGGAGAGCCGTGCCTGTGTTTCACATCTCAGGCCCGAATGGCATTGGTGGAAGCTCAGGCTGGCTCGTGGGCTGTCGAGACGACCACACCCCAAAACCGAGCCAGGCCAACCCGAGGAGGAATAGCACAGTGCCAGTCGTGCCAACTGCCGGGAGAAGGAAGCTCCCGCCTAAGTTGAGCACTACCCCAAGGATGAGCGGTAGACCTACCCAGCGCGTTAAGACGGTGGTGCGCAGCATCGCTACGCCGAGCGACACGCTACCCACTACTCCCAGCAGACTTCCGACAAGAAAAAGGATCAGTAATCCTTGTGGGGGCGACCCTTTCAGGAGGGAAGGGGCCGCCGATGCGAGGAACGGCAGAATGACGGCTGCGATGGTATCATTAACTACTCCCGTGATGAGAACGTAGACAAGTGTGGACAGGAAACCGATCAGCCCTAAGAGACCTACTCGTTGGGCTTGTCTGCTATACATCCCAGGCAACCCTACGACGATCAACATGTCGCCAATGATGCGAAGCAGAGCCGCTGTGGCGGCGATAGGACTGGTAGGATCTTCACCCGTGAAGAAGACGGGAACGGCAGCAAGAGCAGCGAACAAGCCCCCTATGAGTAAGCTGATCCCGCTCAAGCGATACAGTGTTGTTGATGACATAGTGTATTTCCTCTCTCCTTGTTTGACATCGTTTTTCTCTTGCTCACGTTGTCTGTTCTCCGCTCGCGGGTCACGGCGCGAGTGAAATGCACTCTTGATCATTTCTGTTTCACTCGTCGCCTGCGTTTACTTGCCCGAGAGCCGTGCGACAACGGGAGCAAAGGTTTCCAGGTCCGGTTCGAAGACACTGATGTAAGAAATGCCAAAGTGCTCACGGTTCGCCAGCACCTGTTCACAAATCTGATCCACCGAGCCAACCAGGGTATAAATGCCCTGGGGGGACTGCTGCTCTCTGGTGGTCCGAGACCGAAAGAGCGCAGAGATCCTTGGATCGAGTCGCTGTTCTGTCTCTGTCCTGACCCCTCCAATCACAAAGTTGCCAAGCTCAATCTGGGCGAAGCGGTCTCCTGCCGCCTCGCGAATCCAGGCGATTTGCTGTGTCGTTGCCTCCGCCGTCGCCTCGGTCATGTCAAGGCTATTGCCGTCTGGTGCCACAGGAGGATTGAGGGTAATGATGTCGGCGTAGCGGCCAGCAATCGACAACATCCGTTTCCCTCCACCAGAGAGCAGCAGAGGGGGATGGGGATGTTGGAAAGGTTTGGGAAAGACCTCAAATCTGTTCAGCGAGTAGGAGCGACCAGCAAAGGTCATCGGCCCATCGGAGAAGAGACCTTTGAACACTTGAACGGCTTCCTCTAGCCTACCCACACGTTGACTTGCGGGATCGAAGGGAATGCCTGCCATCTGGGACTCTCTGGCGATCCATCCTGCACCCAGTCCAAGCTCGAAGCGTCCTTCGGAGAGCAGATCAAGTGTAGCAACCTCTTTGGCAAGCAAAGCAAGGTGCCGGTAATTGATGTCGAGGACCAGCGTTCCCAAACGCAGCGTTGTGCTGGCCTCTGCTGCTGCCATGAGCGCTAGCGTGGGAGAGAACTGGTTTCCCAGGTGATCTGGCGCCTGCAGAACTGCGTAACCAAGATCCTCGACGTTGTGAACTTTGGCGATCCATTCCTGCCTGGTGGCGGCCCCAAGCAATGTGACCCCAAAACGAAAGGGATGGGTCGTACTCATACGATCTTTCTCTTCCTTCTATAGTTAAAGTTTTCGGTACTCGATGTGCCAGAAAAGCGAATGAAACATGATCTATCACCTGCCAGGCTACGTATGCCTGCTCCTTGGGCTGTTCCACGGCTCAAGCTATCGAGGCCTTTTGCGCATCAGGCGGATCGAAAGCTGTGCGATCCAACACCCGCTCACAATGATGCCAATTCGTGCAATGAGTCCTACTGGACCCCCGTCCAACAATTTGAAGGTGAGGACGAAGACGACATCAGAGGCGACGACCAGCAGACCTGTGGCAACCGAATACCAGGCCCAGCCACGCGAGGCTGGATCGGCGGCCTCGCGCCGTGCCAGCACGAAGCAAGCCGCAGCCAGCGAGATGAACTGCAGCTGACCAAAGAGATTATGAATGGTTCCGGGAATGGTTGTAATGCTCGACGCTCCGGATGGGTACCCCAGCACCGGATCGGTCACGAAGATCCCAATCCCGATGAAACTGAGGCCAAAGAGGCCGAGCAGGATGGGTCCCCAGGTAGAACCACGTCCGGTGCGCAGGACGCGCCTGAGCCCGATGGCAAAAGCGAGCAGGAGCACTCCGCTGACGATGTAGTTGGTGATTTGGATCCACCCACCAGGCCCTAGTTCGAGCGAGCTGTCGGGGATTTGCCAGGCATTGTAGCCAGAACGTGTGGCTCCAAGGATGAGAAGGACAAGCATGTTGCACAGCGAACCAAGGGCACCGCAAACCAGGAGCAGTCCCGTCGCCGTTGACTGTTCTCCAGTACTTTGCGCTAAAGTTTTCATGTGTTTTTTCCTTTGCAGTAAGACCATAGAACCATTCTCTAGAAAGTCTCGTACCTACGCTTTTCCCATTTGAAGATACCGAAGAAGGCCAGGGTGTGCTGACCGCTTCCTCCCATTCAATCAGCGATGGCCTGGTAAGCCAGAGTGCTGAAATCGCGGGAGATGTCGAGGGCCATGGCGCGCTGGGTGAGTATAATGCCTATCAAAACCTCTTTGGGGTCACAAAACCAGGAGGTGCCCAGACTACCATCCCAGCCATAGCGGCCTGGAACCGAGGCAAGATCGTCTCGCCGGGTCTCCACAGAGACCCCGAAGCCCCAGCCATGCGTCTCGAAGAAGCCAGGAAGCGGAGGGCTCGACACCGCTTTCTGGGCAGGCGTCAACTGGTCAGTAATCATAGCCTCAATCGAGAGCCGCGACAGGGTGCGTTCGCTGCCATGCCTGCCTTCTGAGAGCATCATCTGAGCGAAGGCCAGGTAGTCGTCAAGCGTCGAGACCAGCCCGCTGGCCCCGGACGGGAAAGCGGGTGGATGGCCCCACTGGCTCTCCTGGACGCTATCAAAGAGTTCGAGAGCCCCGCTGGCCGGGTTGGAGGTGTAGCTGCTTGCCAGTCGATCTCGTTTGTCAGCCGGAACACTGAAGCCGGTGTCTTTCATACCAAGTGGCTCGAAGAGCCGTTCGCGCAGGAATGTCTCCAGGGGCTGACCGGAGACGCGCGCGATCAGCACCCCCAACACGTTGGACCCTATCCCGTAGAGCCACCGCTTCCCAGGTTGGTACATAAGTGGGAGCGTGCCCAGACGGCGAAGCCACTCATCGGGATCGGGCATTGCCTGGGGGCTGGCGGCTGGCCTCATCCCGATCTGCGACTCGTTGGCGGCCTTCAGGATTGGATATTCCCCTGTTGGCGCCAACAGGAGTCCAAAGCCCAGCGTAAAGGTGAGCAGGTCGCGCACCGTGATTGGACGCTGCGCGGGCACCGTCTCGTCAAGCGGCGCGTCGATGCGCCCCAGCACCTTGCGGTTAGCCAGTTCCGGCAGCCACTTCTCCACCGCATCGTCCAGGTGCACTTTGCCTTCTTCTACCAGAGTCATCGTCGCTGCCGCTGTGATGGGCTTGCTCATTGAACTAATGCGGAAGATCGTGTCGCGCCGCATCGGCTCAGAACCACCGAGCGACGTGTTGCCCACGACATCGATATGGATCTCGCCACGTCGGCAAACGCCCATGACAATGCCAGGCACCTCGCCGCGCTCCACATAGCCCTCCATGATCCTGCCCAGGTGTAACAGCCGCTCACTGGACAAACTTTCGGTTTTCATTATCTCTTTCCTCCTTACCGATGTTTCGGCATCAATCATTTGCTGGCGCGTGTGCCGATGGTAATGCGCACAAAGCGCGCAACAGGACCTAGCTGGGCCTGTACCTCCAGACCCGCCTGTTCAAAAAGCGCGCGCATCTGCGCCGTACTGTGCACACGTGGATACAGCCATGTAAGCCAGGCTGGGGCAGTGAAATCGGCGAGCAGAAAGTAGCCTCCGGGTCGCAACACGCGGGCGACCTCACGCACACCGGCGGCCTGATCGCGCCAGTGATGAAACGAGATGGTCGAGAGCGCGAGATCGACCGAGGCATCCTCCAGGGGCAATGCCTCACCAGAACCCCGGTAGAAGTGAGCCTCCGGGGTGAGTTTGCGCGCGACTTCTAGCATTTTTTGCGCCGGATCGACCCCCAAAAGGTGTGTCTCCGGCCAATAGGCATGGACTTTCCGCAAGAGCCTCCCGCTCCCACAGCCGATATCCAGCACATTCGCCGGTTGGAAGTGGCTGGCTGCTTGCTGTAAGACGGCAGTGTGGACCGGATCAAACAGGCGTTGCTGCATCCAGGAACGTTCGTACGTCGATCCCCAGCGCTCGAAGAGTTCCACATCAAGTGTGGAGGAGTTGTCTTTCATACATCTCTTTTCTTTCTCTGTTCATTTTGAAGAACAGCGTATTTGCTACCGAATGTGATATTCTCTAGAGAGAAGAATACAAGGAAGAGCCCTCGGAGCCAAGCACACATCAGGAGAACCGTTCTCTACCGAACAAATGCCCCTGATTGTTCGCAAAAAAAGATGTGACATCCGTGAAACAGCAGAAAAGAGATCGACGTTCCCAACGCACTCAGCGCCTGGTGAGTGCTGCCTTTGCGGAACTTATGACAGAAAAATCCTATGAGAAGATTCTGATCCAGGATATTCTGGATCGCGCGGGGATTGGTCGCACGACCTTTTATGCCCATTATTTCGATAAAGAGGATGTGCTCAACCATATTGTAGAGCAGGAGTTGGCGATGCTCACTGGTCACATCGCCCAGGCCGCGCAGGGACAACGGATCATCCCTAGTCTGGAACTCTTTGTGCACGCGTATGCTTCTGCGAATCAGCAGCTGCGGGCACTGATATGTAGTAGCGCGGGCAAACCCTTATTGGACGCGTTACAGGCGGCGCTTTGCCGCATGATTGAACCGACGCTCAGCACCCTTTGCGCAGAAAGACGCTCTCCGCCGATTCCTCTGCCAGTGGTCTCCGAGTACCTGGCCGGGGCCTTTCTCACACTGTTCAAGTGGTGGGTCACGGCTGATATGCCCTATCCACCAGAGCAGATGGATAGCATTTTTCAGCAACTGGCGCTACCCGGCGTGTGGGCCATGCTCAAGGAAAAGTAAGCAGCAATCGGCGAGCATACCTGAGATTCTCTTGCTACAGCGGCCTTCACAAAGATTGAGCTTTTATGCCATAATAAAAACATGAAAGCTTACTCATATGATCTGAGACAGCGCGTGCTTCGCGCAGTGGATCAAGGACGACCACGAGCGGAAATCGTGACGATATTTGCTCTCTCATTAGCGACACTCAAACGTTATCTTAAACTGAGACGCGAGACCGGCGATGTCAAACCCCAAGCCATTCCAGGGCGCCCTACTAAGAAAGGTACTGCTCTGCTTGCTGGACTCCAACCGCAGCTCGATGCCCATCCAGACGTAACACTTAAAGAGCATTGTCAGATCTGGGAAACTACACAGGGTATTCGGGTAAGCACAGCCTCGATGAGCCGAGCGATCCAACGTTTGAACTGGACCCGAAAGAAAAAGACGTTACGAGCAAGTGAGCAGAAGGAAGCAGATCGCGCGGTCTGGCGAGCACAAGCTCAGACACTTGATGCGGGCAAGCTGGTCTTTGTAGACGAATGCGGCTCCAACATTGCCTTAACCCGCTTATATGCTCGATCGCCGAAAGGGAAACGAGTGTATGGTGCAGTTCCACGTAATAGACGAGCCAATAACACGCTTCTGGCTTCGCTCTCGCTTCTGGGAATGGGAGAGGCGTTCCTTCTTGAAGGCTCTGCAGATACTGCCGTTTTTGAACTCTATATTGAGCAGATGCTGGCACCAAGTTTACAAGCAGGACAAATGGTTATCTTGGACAATTTGAACACACATACCAGCGAAAAGGTGCGGCAAGCCATCGAAGCACGGGGATGCCAACTCTTGTTTCTGCCAGCCTATTCTCCCGATTTGTCGCCGATTGAGGAGGCATTCTCGAAACTGAAAGCTTTTTTACGCCGTGTGGGGGCGCGCACTCCAGAGACGTTACAAGAAGCTATAGGACAAGCGCTCCTCACTGTTACCGCTCACGATGCCCTTGGATGGTTTACTCATTGTGGTTACCGCTCAACCTCCCTTTCGTCTTTCCAAGCGGAAGAGACCTCTCAGAGAGAAGCTTTCCTGTTGGGTGGTGAGCAGTAAGGCCGATCGTCTCGGACCAAAAACGATGGAGGAAAAACATGCCTCGCTTGCTTCTCTCAGGTGGGGGGAGTGCGGAAGACTCTCTCTTGCTTGATCAGTTACTCGTTCAACTCACAGCCAAGGGGCCGATGGTCTATTTACCACTGGCTCTGGACCCTCAGCAAAGGCCCTATGCCTCTGGCTACGAGTGGATTGGATCGGTCTTTACCCCTTTAGGTCTCGATCACATCACGATGTGGAGTGATGTCTCGGCAAAGACAGTAGATGATCTGAACCCCTTTGCAGCACTGTATATCGGTGGAGGCAATACATTTAAACTCCTGCGTGATCTCAAAGAAGCGAGATTTGATCAGGTCATACGGCACTTCCTCCATTCTGGAGGCATCGTTTATGGAGGCAGTGCCGGGGCCATTATTTGCGGCAGAGACATTTCCACCGCATCATTGCTTGATCGGAACGACGTTGGACTGGAAGACGCGACTGGACTGGATTTGCTTCAGGGCGCTTCCGTCTGGTGCCATTATCAACCGACAGATGATCAGCAGATCCGCAGTTTTGCTGAGCGCTTGCAACATCCGATCATTGCATTGGACGAAAAAACAGGGTTATATGTGCAAGACGACGTGGTGCTTGCCGTTGGGTTTGAACCTGTGGTGGTCTTTCATCAAGACGCTCGACGAACCTTCCCTCCATCATCTGTAGTACTCATTTCATAGGGGCCGAGTATCGTAGGAGTTCGTTTTCCCCGTGAGACATGTTTTTCTGCTGAAACTCTGCGTCGCTCTTCGTCAAGGATGGTTCTGGCAAGGCTTCCACTTCTACCGATTATCAACGTGACTCACAAACTGCCTTGCTCATCAGAAAGGTTTCAGGAGCCTGGTGATCGCTGGCTCAATTTTTGTGAAGACCGCTGTAGGCCGAGCAGATCAGCAAGCGTTGTCCCCTCATCCACAAGGGATATTCACGCGTATTCCTGGTCGAGATGCGCAAACATTGCAGTGGCGGGAAACCCTGTGAGAACGCTCTTTTCCTTTCCTTTTTCACCCATAAAGACACTGAGAGTCATGGACGTCGTTCATGTTCAGGTGCAAGGCTTCCAGTCAACTCATCGCTGAATGCTCGGCGGAGAATAGCCATTCTCCGACAAGGAGCTTTTCATCGGAGAAGACGATTCGCACTGCTTCGAGTGAAAAATGGTCACATTTTGCCTGAGATCTTGTCGGAGAATCTTTGGTGAACCGTTGTTGCGCTGGTGCGCTCCCCTCTTCTTCTCAGTATGCGTGCTTTACTAAATCATATGCATCAAGATAACCGTTCTTCCTCTAAGGAGAGAAGCTCAAAAATCCTTCGTTGTGTACGTCGTTGTCTCTCTCGAAAGGGAATCGAGTTAATTCAGGTTTTGATACGCTGACCCCTTCTACCGTCAAATCTGCGCAAAAACTTCTCCGATCTTGCTATTTTGGCCATGTAGCATTACCGCCTCGCATTCCAAAACAGTTTCTCAGATAGTGTTTGAAAGTGGTCATCTCGCCGAGAGGAAGAAGAAAGGGGTTGATGTAACGAGTCGAAGAAGCAGAAAGAAAGTGCAGAAGGCGTATGAAGGTGACACTGGGGAGGAAAGCCTATCCCTCCGATCTGACGGATGAGCAGTGGGAACTGTTGGAACCCCTGATCCCTCAACCATCCCTGCAGGGCCGCAAGCCGTTTGTCTCGCGGCGCGAGGTCGTCAATGCAATTTTGTACGTTTTGCGCAGTGGATGTCCCTGGCGCATGCTGCCCCATGAATTTCCCGCGTGGCAAAGCGTCTATTACAATTTTCACCGCTGGGAGCGCGAAGGCGTTTGGGATCGTATTCTGCAAACCCTACGCATGCGGATGCGCACCAGGCAAGGCCGAGAGGAAGAGCCAAGTGCGACGATCATCGACAGTCAATCCATCAAAACGAGTGCGGTTCGGGGTCCTGAAAAGGGCTACGCCGTCGGGAAAAAAAACGTGGGGCCGCAAGCGTCATGCATTCGTCGATACGCAGGGCAATCTGTTGGCTGTGAAGGTGACAGGAGCCCAGGCCTCTGATCACCAGGGCGGCACTGCCCTGCTCGAGCCACTCAAGAATGCGCTTCCCCGTCTGCAGCTCATTTGGGGCGATAGTCATTACGGCGGAACCTTTCTGACCTGGGTGAAAGAAACGCTGGGCTGGACGATTGAGACCATCCATGCAGTCACGCTCCCCAAACGAGGCCTGCTCGTGCCCGAAGGGGAGGAGGTGGACTGGGACGCATTGTTTCCCACAGGCTTGCGGCCTCAGCCCAAGCGATGGATCATTGAGCGCAGTTTCTCCTGGATCGTGCGCTGGAGGAGGCTTTGCCGCGATCACGAGGGGCTCCCACAGAGCAGTGAGGCCTTTATCAAGCTCTCTGCCAGCTACCGTATGCTCACCACGCTCGTGCCAGCTTTCCCATCGCGACCGTTTTAAAACACTATCTCAGTCTGGACCACTTATGAAATTGACCCATATTGTTGTCCGAGACGGCTAAAAATTTTGGCAAATCACAAAGAGGTTTAAACATTTCATGTGGCATGCACGCCCGTCAGACTCGCTTCACACGTCTTGTAACTGTTCAGAAGGGCTATGTCATTGCGGACTGGCAGTTAAGGTAAAGGCATGAACAGAGATGAAGAACTCGATGACCTTCGGGCAGCGAACCAGCGTTTGCAGGAGCAGGTCCGGCACCTGGAAGATGACCTGCGCCGCTCTCGGCAGGCGAATGACGATCTGCGTGCTGGCTTGCGCTTGGCGATCAGCAACCTGGAAGCATATCAGAGGCTGGTCGCCAGCCTCGACGAAGTGATCGTGGGCCTGCGGGAGCGAGCTAACACGCTTGAACAGCGGCAGGCCAAAGACAGCCACAACAGCAGTCTGCCTCCCTCCTCTGATCGCTTTGCCCGCGCGCCCAAATCGCTGCGCAAGAAGAGCGGCAAAAAGCCCGGAGGTCAGCCAGGGCACGAGGGGCACGCCTTGCGTCAGGTCGAGGCTCCGGATGAGTTCCTGATCCATCGGGTCAAGTGCTGTGCCCAGTGTCACCAAGACCTCGGAACGTGTCCGGCGAGGATCGCCGAACGCCGGCAGGTGATCGACTTGCCGGTCAAACGGCTCTGGGTCAGGGAGCATCAGGTCGAGGAGAAACAGTGTCCCGCCTGTTTTTATCTGACCCGCGCCTCCTTTCCTGCAGACGTACTGGCACCAGCGCAGTATGGGACAAGCATTCAGAGCGTGGCAACGTATCTGGTCGCTGGTCAGGCCGTTCCCTACGCACGCGCCAGCCAACTGCTCCAGGATCTCTTCGGCGTCCAGCTCTCTCCCGCGAGCATTGCTCGTTCTGTTCAGGGTTGCCACCAACATCTGGCCGATTGGGAAACGAAGCTCAAAGCGGCGCTGCTCCAGGCTCGAGTCCTTCATCAGGATGAAACCGGGATGCGTTGCGGCACAAGCGGCTGGTGGGTGCATGTGTGCTCGACCGAACACCTGACCCACTATGGGGCGCACCCCAGTCGAGGGCGCGAGGGCATGGACGCGATTGGGATCGCACCGCTGTTCAAAGGCATCTCAGTGCACGACGCCCTCCCCAGTTATCATGGCTACCAGTTCACCGAGGCATTGTGCAACGTGCATCACTTGCGTGACCTTCATCGAGGAGGAACTCAAGCAAGACTGGGCGCGGGAGATGAAAAAGCTGCTGTTGGACATGAAAGAGACCGTCGAACAGGCCCGCGTCCGAGGCCAGCCTGAGTTGGAGACAGCGGTGCTTGCTGCTTTGCTCGCTCGCTACGACCACCTGGTTCAAGCTGGGTACCACGTCAATCCGCTGCTGGCGAAGCCAAAGAAGTCGGACCACTACAAGCGGATGCCAGGCAAGCCCAGACAAAGCCCGGCGCGCAATCTGCTGGACCGATTTGCCCAGCGCAAAGTGGGATGCCCTGCGCTTCCTGCTTGATTTCGCGGTGCCCTTTGATAACAACCAGGCTGAGCGCGACCTGCGCATGATCAAGGTGCAACAAAAGATCTCGGGCTGCTTCCGCACTCCCGAAGGGATCGCACGCTTTTGTCGCCTGCGTAGCTACCTCTCGACCCTGCGCAAGCAAGGGCTGCCGGTGTTTGCTGCCTTGGAAGAGGCCCTTACTGGTCATCCGGTTTTCCCAACCCTTTGATTCCCCTTCTGAACAGTTACGGGTTTTACACGTATCCTCAGCTTACCTCAACTCCCAACTCACAATATATCGGGAATACCAATCCAGAACCGCTACCAAATACATCCATCCCCCATGTAAACGAATATAGGTGATATCGATGCCCCAAATATGATCTGATGTTTCTGCCTTGATATTCTTCAGCAAATAGGGAAAAATCCCGGCTTGATGCGCTCGCTTGGAGAGATTGGGACCGGGAAAAATGGCTGCGAGCCCCATCTCCTGCATATACCGAGCGACGGTTTTCTTATTCACGGCTCGCCCTTCCCGATGCAACTGCTCAGCAATCTTGCGGTACCCGTAGAACGGACACTGGGTAAAAATCTCGTCAATCCGATGTTTGAGCGCGACTTCTTCAGCCGATGGGGGCTGGGGCTGATAATACAAGCTACTGCGATTCAAGTGCAACAGCCTGGCTTGAGCCGTGATCGGCAGCTCCTTGTACTCCCAATCCAGCAGCTGCCGTCGCTCGCCTCTACTGAAAGAGTGTTCGAGATTTTTTTTCCAACCACGGAAAAAACGTGGTTAAGCGTCCGATTTCCGCGTAGAGAGCTTCACGCTCTTTCTGCCACTCTGCCTCTTTTTCGGCCAGCGCTTTTTCTGATTGATCGTCAAATAAACCTGGCAAACCTGCTAGGGCTTGATCTCTCCACTTATAGAGTTGACTGGAATGAATCCCGTACTCTGCCGATAACTGGCTGACGGTCCTTTCCTCCTTCAAGATCTCTTTGACGATCTGTGCCTTGAATTCTGCTGTATACTGCTTCCGTTTCTGTTTTTGCATGTGTCTGTGATTCTCTTCCAAGCCGACCAAATTTTGTCTGAATTTCTAGGGTCATTATACACAGAATCAGGGTGGCTATTTCTCGGTTGAATCATGAAGGAAAGGAACCGATGGAGAAAGATAGCGCGCTTTGATTGTTTCTAGCAAATGCTCCAGCGTCTTGTGATTGACCAGATAAAACACCTGCTTTCCCAGACGGTACTCCTCAAGAAGTCCAGCCTGCCGAAGTTCTTTGAGATGATACGACAGCTTCGAGGTGGAAATATTTCCTAACTTTGGTAGTAGATCGAGATAGGGACAGACTGCTTGAGGAAGAGAAGGATGCGGAGACGAGACACAAGAAGCGTCACGTCCTTTCGCAAGAATGTCCAGAATCTGTAAACGAATCGGATCGCTCAGAGCCCCAGCGATTTTTGCCAGAGATGGCCTCTTTTCCTCTTCCATGTTTGGTAGTATAGCACAGATTCTCTTGACACTCCAGAATTTGTTGGCGTATTATCTATACATTCCAAATTTAATTGGAATGTATAGACCTCGATACAGTAAGCGATACAGCATGGTCAGAAACGAGAGAAGAAAAAGGGATGTTTCCAGGTAATGATGATTCTTTGAGAATCAGAGCGAACAAGAAAGAACTGAATGATGAAGAGATTTGCTGACAACATTGTGCTCGTCACGGGAGGAAGTACGGGCATTGGACAGGCGACCGCAATGGCATTTGCCCGTGAAGGTGCTAAGGTCGTGATTACTAGTCGCCAAAGGCAAGCTGGGGAGAAGACCGCTGCCCTGCTCAAAGCAGAGCAAGGCGATGCCTGTTTCATTCAGGCTGATGTCACGGTTGAAGCTGATATGGCTCGATTACTTGAACAGATTGTGGCTCGCTACGACCGATTGGATATTGCCTTTAACAACGCTGGCTCTGTAGGAACAGGAGCCGTCACTGAGATCAAGGAGGCTCTCTGGGATGAGACGATGGCAAGTAACCTCAAAGGAACTTGGCTGAGTATGAAATACGAGCTTCAACAGATGCTCACCCAGGGGAGTGGAACCATTGTCAATATGTCTTCAAATCTCGGAGGACATGTCGCAAGGCCGATGATGGCTCCCTACGCTGCTGCAAAAGCGGGTGTCCTCGCTTTAACACAAGTAGCAGCTTTAGAATATATCCAATCTGGCATTCGGATTAATGCGGTCAGCCCCGGTCCAATTCGCACCCCCTTATCCAAACGTGCAGCAGAGACAGATGAGGAGCGAGATCGACGTGTTGCAGGCACGTTGCCCATTGGTCGCATTGGCCTTCCTGAAGAGGTGGCTCATGCCGTCCTCTGGCTCAGCTCGTCGGAAGCCTCCTTCGTCGTGGGTCATGATATTGTTCTGGACGGCGGCTTCATCATTCAATAGGGGCTTCTTATCTAAGAGTCGTTGCATATGCGCCCCTTTGAGGGGCGCATATGCAACGAACCTTCCCTGGAAAGTCAACGATCAATTCTGGGAGCAAGTCGAGACGTTGATCCCTGTTGCTCCCTCACATGCGCGTGGAGGACGCCCCCGGATGCCCAATCGATAAGCGTTTGAGGCCATCATCTATGTCCTGCGGACGGGCATCCAGTAGAACGCCTTGCCACGGGAGTTAGGGGCTTCTTCCACCGTTCATGATCGCTTTCAAGAATGGGGGCGGGCTGATTTCTTCAAGGCGCTTTGGCAAGCAGGACTCAGTGAATATGATGAGTTGATCGGCATCCAATGGCACTGGCAAGCGGTTGATGGAGCGATGACGAAAGCTCCTTTGGGGGTACCGCGACCGGCAAAAATCCTACGGATCGCGGCAAACTAGGGGTCAAACGCAGTCTTTTGACCGATGGAGCGGGAATTCCTCTGACAGTAGTCATTGCCTGAGCCAATCGCCATGACATGAAGTTGTTAGTTGCGACCTTGGAGGGAATCGTCGTGACCCGACCGGACCTTTCTCCCGAACATCCAGAGCATTTGTGTCTGGATGCTGGCTACGACTATCCCGACAGTTATTAGCAGGCCAAAGCTTCTCAGTACGTGCCTCAGATTCGTGGGCGAGGTCAAGAGAGAAGCAAGATAAGGCTCACATTCCTGGCTTTCGCGCTTGACGGTGGACCGTGGAACGCACCCATTCCTGGCTCAATCGCTCCCGCCTGCTTCTGGTTCTTTTGAGAATCTTCTTCACCATTCTGTCCACAGAGCATGCCGTCCCCCGGACGCCCGGATTTGAGCAAGATTGAAGAAGTTTTTTTGTCAGCCTGTGGTAACCTGTTTGTGTTCACGTCTGGTCCATTGGAGGCAAAAATATGAGTTCTTTCTTTGAGGGAAGAGGGTCGGACTCCCCGTATATAGAAGCGGTCTGGCGTGGCCAGGCCGGCCTCGATTATGCTCCTGTTTGCCCGGCTTCTAGCCATTGGCATTTGCTCTTTCTTAAACAGCATGAAAGCGTCAACGTCACGGTTGTGGGACCATTGACCAGGGCGATTCCTGTCACCCAGGCCGAGGGGACCTCCTGGTTCGGCATCACGTTTCCGCTTGGCACCTTTTTGCCTGCTGCGCCCGTAAGAGATCTCCTGGATGAGCAGGCCATTTTGTCTTTTGCCGCGAATGCATCCTTCAGCCTTGCAGGCTCCCGTTTTCACTTTCCTGACTACGACAATGCCGAGACGTTTGTCGACTGGCTGGTACGCAAGCGTTTGCTGGTGTCAGATCCAGTCGTGAAGGCGGTCTTAGCCGGTCATCCCCAGGATATATCGTTGCGCACAGTAAGGCGCCGTTTCCTGTTTGCAAGCGGGTTAACGTTCAAGATGATTTCCCAGATCGAGCGGGCGAAGCAGACAGCAACGCTTCTGGAGCAGGGTGTTTCACTTCTTAATGCAGCATATCAGGCGGGCTATGCCGATCAGTCACATATGACCAGAGCGCTCAAGCACTTCATCGGATACACACCTGCTCATATTGCTCGTCTCGGCAGCAAAGGGGAGTTGGGTTAGCTGTCCATTTTGTTCAAGACAGAGCCTTTTGATGAGCTGTATACTCCTCCCAGTGACCATTGTTTGCGCATCTCAAGCCTCTTTCGAGGGAAGACTTGCGCACAAATGATCAATCAAAAACAGAGGAGAATTGAGCTATGCAAACAAGCAAAGTGTTTTTCGACATGGTGATGTCTCTGGACGGCTTCACCGCTCCAGAAGGGATGGATCCTGCCCATATGAACGACCCGGAATACAAGCAGTGGTCGAAAAAATGGATGGGACTCATGCATTATGTGTTTCAGCAGGAATTCTTTCGCGAGAATCTCAAAATTGGCGAAGGTGGCGAGACAGGTCGAGAGAACAGCATGCAGGAAAAAACCTTTCAACGTACCAGCGTGAGCATTATGGGAAAGATTATGTTCAGTTGCGGCGAGCCTTCCTGGCCTGAGGAGGCTCCCTTCCATACTCCCGTCTTTGTCCTGACCAAAGAAGTACGCCAACCGTGGGTGCGCCCCGGTGGCACGACATTCTACTTTGTCAACGACGGTACAGAGAGTGCGCTTCGTCAAGCGCGAGAGGTTGCTGGCAATGGAAATATCAGAATAGCGGGAGGAGCCAACGTGGTCCAGCAATATCTCAATGCAGGGTTGATTGACGAGTTCACGATCCACTATGTGCCGGTCCTTTTTGGTCAAGGCACCCCGCTCTTTGCGAACATGAACCCCGATATCAAGGTGAAGATCAGGGAAACGGTCTCGTCTTCTCAAAACGTTCTTCATGTCACATACGATGTTGAGAAGTAGGAACAGAAAGAACCATGTCGCGATAACGTCGTTGGCCGTCACGGCGTTTGTCGGTGGCCTAAACCGTCCTACAGAGAGAGCGGAGGGGCATGTGTCGCGGTTGTCGTTGGTTTTGAGCACTGACAAACGCCGTGACACATGCGGGCAAGCAACGAGCTGGTACACCGCCGAAGTTCCCCTCTAGCTCGTTGCACCCCCCTGGGTCTCACTTTCCCAACGGTTTTGACACTCAGCAGTTTCTTGAGAGAAAGAAACTGCTGAGTGTTGGACAGGAAAATTCAAAGAAAAGATATATTACTGACGTTTGGACAAAGTACATTTCACCATGGCAACTCGCCAGATGCCTACCCCAACAGTATCCGGCGGCCGTTCCGCGAGAAAGTCAAACCATCAGACAAACGCGGACGCTGCCGCTTGCAGGAGTGGCCAGAGATCGTGATTGGCACAGTCGTCAAGAAAACAGCGAAACATCAGGTGGTCAAGGTCATTCGACATATGGCCCCAGGCACCATTGAGCGGGCAGAGGAACTCCTGGCTCTCCCGACGGGAGGCATCCAACCCAATACTGTGTTTATTGAGCGCTTCAATGGGACGATGTGAGAGCGTCTCACCAGTCTAACCCGTCGCTCTCGCCACGCGAATCGTCGCCTTGCGGCACTCAAAGCGGGCAATGTGGCTGGTTGGCTGTACCTACAATTTCTGTTGGCCGCATCATGAGTGGAGCCGACGAGTGGCATGCGCTCAGGGACATCGGGGCGAAATCTCGCTTTCTACGGTGGCGCAAATCATGAGAGCTTAGATCAGAAACTTGAGACTGAGTGGCATATTTCGTCACTAAATGTCCCAGTGCTCGTCCTGTAAGCGCGCGGTATGTCTTCTCTGATGGAAGAGATACTGTTCTTCTCGTGGAAGCATCTCCAAATACTGATATAAGGCCAAGCGAGCAGTGGTATTGAGCGGAACCTCTCGAACTTTTTGCGTTTTCCCAGAATCCGCAGTGTCCCATTTCGCTTGCTGAGATGAATCTGCTGACGTGTTAGGGTACACAGTTCTTGCGCACGCAGGCCCATATGGAGCAAGAGCGTGATAATGGTTTGATCTCGAAGGGTTCCAACAGCATTGACAATAGCAACTAATGCCTCGTGGAGATGCTTCCTTCGGGATAAATTTAATGGGGCCAGCAGGGTCAGCCTGAATAAGATGCGTTTTTCTAGTCCAAGCGAAATAGCGTTTCAGGCTCATGAGCGTCTGGTTGACGGTTGATGGTTTTAGGACGAGCGTGGTTTGGAGATACTCTCGGTAGTGGATCAAGAGCGCAGGAGCTACTGCTTGCGGGGTAAAGGTTTGTCCCTGTTGTCCCTCAACCCAATAGGCTTTACACCAGGTGATAAATTGGCGCAGATCACTCAGATAGTTGCGCGTGGTCACTGGTGAAAGATCTTCCAGTTGCTGGAGTATCTGCCTGTATTGGTCCACCATTTGTTGGCCATCTTCAGAGAGTAGCGGCTGCGCAGTTCGTTTCATCAATCACGCTCCCTGCCAGTATTAGCAGAAGTGCTTTTTGCCCGATTTTGACGAGTATTAGCAGACATTGGTCCTATGGTACGTGCTTAAATCTGTACAAGGTATGTCTGCTCAGGTATTTTAGCAGAAGTGTGTAAATGTATAGATGGTTTGACGGGGAATGTAGAAAGGGACAGGAGAATATGCCAGTTGAATTTTTGACAGCGGAACAACGGAGTCGCTATGGTTGCTATGCAGGAGAACCGTCTCCAGAACAACTGGTTCTTTACTTTCATCTCGATGATCGTGACCGTGCCTTGTTGGAACCTCGGCGTCACGCCCATACACGCCTGGGTCTTGCCCTCCAGCTTTGTACCGTTCGGTTCCTGGGGACATTTCTCTCCGATCCGACTGATGTTCCTCACAACGTTGTTCTTACCCTTGCTTCCCAGCTCAATATTGCCGATGTGACGGTGCTCTCTCGCTATCGTGAAGGCGAGATGCGTTACGATCACGTCCACGAAATCATGGCCGAGTATGGCTATCAGGATTTCGCCTCTCAACCGGAACACTTTCGTTTCCTGCGCTGGCTTTATACCCGCGCTTGGTGGAGTGAGGAACGTCTGACGGTGCTCTTTGACCTGGCGATGGCGCATCTCATCGACCGCAAAGTGCTGCTCCCAGGGGTCAGTGTGCTGGAGCGGGCCATTTCCAGTGTGCGTGAACACGCGTCCAGGAGGCTCTGGCAGCTTCTCGCTGCGATCCCGACACCCACCTCAGAGGGCATTGTTGGAAACGTTACTGGAGGTTCCCGCCGGAGAACGACAAACTCCACTGGACCGTCTCCGTCGTGGACCCACACGGGTGAGTGGTCCTGCACTTGTTGATGCCTTGCATCGTGTCGAAGCCATTCGCCTCTTCGAGATGGAGCATCTCGACCTCTCTTTTGTGCCACGAGGGCGACTCAAAGCTTTGGCACGTCATGCAACAACGGCTCTGGTTCAGCATTTGCGCAACCTCGCTCACGATCGTCGGATCGCGACCTTACTCGCCTTCACCTCTACCTACTTAGTCGTCGTTCATGATGATGCGTTAGACCTCTTTGATCTCCTCATGCGTACCACGAACTCTGCCGCGACACGGGAAGGGCAGCAAGAACGACTCCGCACCATTCACGATCTCGACGCAGCAGCACAGGTTCTTGCCCAAGCCTGTCAAATCGTCCTTGATGAGACACAAGATCCGGTCACGCTGCTCACGCGCATCTACACTGATGTCCCTGCAGAACACTTGCGAGCAGCCGTGACCACGGTCGGAGAACTCACACGTCCACCGGATGACAACTACGCACAAGAACTGCTAGGCCGCTATCTCATGATGCGGCGATTTCTCCCTACGTTTTGGCACACCCTAGAATTCGAGTCCACTCCAGGAGGGAGACCAACCCTCCAAGCCGTTGAGTTTCTCCAGCGGATTGAAGGGAGATCGAGAGCACTCATGCAACGGGCTCCTCGTGCCGTGATCCCACGATCCTGGCAACGCTATGTCCTGGAACGCAATTCCTCGCCAGAACCGGGCCAGCCAGAAACACGTGTGAATCACCAAGCATATACCGTGTGTGTTGTTGAGCGTCTGCACGAAGGATTACGCCGCCATGATGTTTTTGTCGAACCCAGCGAACACTGGGGCGATCCGCGTGCGAAGTTACTGCAACCCGAACAATGGGAAGGGATTCGAGCGCAGATCTGTCAAACGCTGGGCCGGGAGATATCCGCCGAACGTGCTCTGGAGAGCCTCGGACAGCAGTTGGAGGAAGCGTATCAGCGAACGGCAGCCCATGTTCCCAGCAACGCCGCCTTACAGATTGAGCAGAGTGATGGAGCGGATGTTCCCAACCTGGAGCGCCTCGAACGCCTGGAGGAGTCGGGGAGTTTGCACAGCTTGCGAGAGTATATCGGAGCGCGTTTGCCACCTGTTGATTTACCAGAAGTTATTCTCGAAGTAGCGCAACAGACAGGTTTTTTCTCTCACTTTACCCATGTCAGTGACAGTAGTGCCCATGTCGAAGATTTACCCCTTTCCCTGAGTGCCGTCCTCCTGGCCGAGGCATGCAACATCGGCTTGAGGCCAGTTATTCAGCCGGAGATTCCGGCCCTCACACGGGATCGGTTATCCTGGGTCCGGCATCATTTTGTCCGTGCTGAAACCATTACCCGCGCTAATGCCTGCTTGGTCCAGGCACAACGCGATATCCCATTGGCACAGATTTGGGGTGGTGGATACGTCGCTTCCGTAGATGGTATCCGCTTTGTGGTCCCCATCCGATCTGCCAATACCGGCCCCAGCCCACACTATTTTGGACAAGGACGAGGCGTGACCTATCTCAACTATACCTCTGACCAATTTACGGGCCTGGGTGGATTGGTCATTCCAGGTACGATCCGCGATTCTGTCTATGTGCTCGAAGCCCTCCTGGAACAAGAAAGTGGATTGACGCCCATCGAAATTATGAGTGATACTGCCTCGTATTCGGACTTAATGTTCGGTTTATTTTGGTGCCTGGGGTATCAGTTCAGCCCCAGGCTTGCTGAGATGAAAGAAACGCGCTTCTGGCGGATTGATCCAGCAGCGAATTATGGTCCTCTGAACGGTCTGGCACGGCATAGAATCAACACACGTTTGATCTCCACGAACTGGGATGATATTTTACGTGTCGCTGGATCCTTAAAGGTCGGAACCGTGCATGCCTCGACACTTATCCAGGCTCTCCAACGCGGCGGTCGACCAACGACGCTGGCACGAGCTATTTCTGAAGTGGGCCGGATTGCCAAGACCCTCTATTTACTCAACTATATTGATGATGAGCACTATCGCCGACGCATTCAAAACCAACTCAATCGCGGAGAGGGACGGCACAGTGTTGCTCGACATGTCTTTCATGGTCAGCGTGGTGAGCTACGTCAACGCTATCACCAGGGTCAGGAGGATCAGTTGGGTGCGCTAGGGCTTATGGTCAATATGATCGTTTTGTGGAACACTTGGTACATACAAGATGCGTTGGAGGAACTGCGCAACAGTGGGCAAGAGGTTAGATCAGAGGATGTAGAGCGGCTTGCTCCGCTTCGTTTCCAGCATATCTATCGAACCTGTTACAGTCAGACGACTGGTTACGCGGGGAGAACTGATAGCCTATCGCATCGCTGGAGAGTATCGCTTTAAGGAAGAAGACGTAGAGCGCTTTGTAGAGAGTCAGCGCATCATAGTAAGCGCAGTACCAGGGCTCAATCATCCAATGACTAAATTTACTGAGCGCGCTCGGAAAGTTTTATCGCTGGCCAATGAAGAAGCTCATCGCTATCTCCATGCTGGGGTGGGTCCAGAACATATATTGTTGGGACTCATGAGTGAAGGTGGGGGCATTGGGGCCAGGGCCCTCACGCAACTACAAGTTCAGCCAGAGGAGGTACGGGCAGAGCTTGAAGTATTACGACCAAAGGGGGAGGCAGCCGTAGCTGAGGGTCAGCTTGGTATGACACAGCAAGGCAAAGCCAGTCTCGAACTGGCAGTCCAGGAGGCGCGTTCACTTGGGCATCACTATATAGGTACCGAGCACTTGTTGCTGGGTATACTGCGCGAGGAGATAGAGGATCTCGCCAGCCAGGTCTTGCTTACGGCATCAGGCGTCACTCTTGACAAGGCGCGCGAACAGGTGAAACAACTCCTTGCAAGCGAGTAACCAACAAGAGCATCATCCATAGGTCCTGAGAAGAAAGCGTGATGTAGCCAGAATCAAGCCCGACGCTACATCACATAGCTGCAAGCCATCGTCGGCTGCGCATTATATGTAGACGCGTACTTTATAGTAGCATCGGGCTATACATAGTTGCAAGCCAACGATGGCTTGCTAGTCGTCCAGGACCGCCAGGTCGAGTTGGCGTAGGCGTTCGGGGTCGGAGATAACCTCGATTTCGGTGATCTTTCCGTGTGCAAGTGTGAGGCCGAGCACGAGTTGCAGGTGGCCACGCGGTGCTACGACGACACCCACAGCTCCATTTACGAGTGCTGGTTGCGCCTCTCTGGCCCGACCAGAGAACTGCTTGGCCACAGCTGCGGCGCCACGAATCTCCTTTGGTGTATCCAGAGACACTTGTGCTGGCTCGAGGCGGAACACGACGTCCGGGTCAAGCATGGTGAGAAGAGCGTCGAAGTTACCAGTGCGCGATGCCGCGAGGAAGGCTCTAACAACTTCTCGCTGGTGCGTGAGGTCAGTATCTGGCGTTGACGTACCTCCACGTACCCGACGGCGGGCGCGGCTTGCGAGTTGCCTGGCTGTAGTAGGAGAGCGGCCCACGATGGGCGCGATTTCGTCGAAAGATACAGCAAATAGGTCGTGGAGCACAAACGCGAGGCGCTCGGCGGGACTCAAGGTATTGAGGACCACGAGCAGCGCGAGGCCAACTGAGTCAGCCAGGAGCACCTCCTGCTCGGGATCGATGCCGTCCTCGCGGTTCATGTCGGGTGTGTAGTCGTCCAGGGGGTCCTCGCGCCGCGATTTGCGCGAGCGCAACATATCGAGGCAGACCCGCGCTACGACTGTTGTCAGCCAGCCGCCCAGGTTCTCGACCTCGCTGGTATCGGAACGACTGAGACGGAGCCAGGACTCCTGCACGGCGTCGTCCGCCTCGCTCAAAGATCCAAGCATCCGGTAAGCCACCGCTCGCAGGTGGCTCCGAGAGGCTTCAAACTGTTCCGCCAGCCATTGATGTTCGTCTTCGTTATGGGTCAAGTTGCACTCCTTAGCTTTATTATCTTATATAATTAACTTCATATGTCTATGCTATGTGTTACTGCTCGCGCCTGCGGCGCTCACTCTACCCAACCCGGAAATATATTTGTGGTGTTGGTCACAATCCTCTCGTGTGTTCCGTCATTACTTTGACGGAACACACGAGAGGATTGTGACAGAATTTGGTTTTTACTACCAGCGCAACGAAGGAGGATAATATGTCAGATATTGATTATACACTTGCCCCGGTTGGCTTTATTCATTCGCCACTTACGAATCGTGAGGGGGCGCCGAAGCAGGGCTATGAGGGGGCGCCCAACGCCTGGCTTGAGATAAACGAAAAGTTTGCAGAGGGGCTTGACGGACTCGTTGTGGGTGATAACGTTATCTTGATTACCTGGTTTCACCAGTCGCACCGCGATGTCTTGCAGGTTCATCCCCGTGGGGATATGCAGAATCCCCTGACTGGAGTCTTTGCGACGCGCTCACCCGATAGACCAAATCCGCTTGGCCTACATCGGGTGAGGGTCCTGGCCATCGATGGCAGGAGATTACACGTGGGGCCGCTAGAGGCGATTGATGGAACCCCCGTCGTAGATATCAAGCCCGTGCTCTCTCAAGCGAGTGACGCATAAAGCCTCTATATAGTAAGGAACGGATTTATACCACGTGCATGCAGGTTGGGTAATTGTAGACACCTTCTGGTCACTCTCAGATATAGTCATTTCGCATTTTCCAGGGTATGCTTATGTACAAGGAATGAGCATGAAGAAGATGAAAGGAAGCTTATCTCTATGTTGAGCGAGAGTATGCGCGCGTTCTTCGACGAAAATGGCTATGTAGTGGCGAGAGCACTGTTCGACCCACAAGAGGTGGATACGTTACGCGAGCACTATATGGAGCTGCGCGCACAGGGAGCCCATCCCGGTGATATGGTTGGCGTCGACACGGCGAGCAGCGATCCTTTGAAGCGCTTCCCACGCATGATTCACATGCACCACTGGGATGAGACCAGCTACAACTGGCTCCTGGAGCCGCGTTTAAACGAAATGTTGACGGGTTTACTGGAGCGTGAGCCATATGCCGTCCAGACTATGCTCTACTTTAAACCCGCTGGAGCGCGTGGGCAGGCGCTCCACCAGGATCAATACTTCTTGCGTGCCCGGCCCGGCACCTGCATGGCGGCCTGGTTGGCGCTGGACGACTGCGACGAGGCCAATGGCTGTATGCAGGTCATTCCCGGTAGCCATACCTGGCCCTTGCTGTGTACCACGCAGGCGGACACCAAAAATAGCTTTACCGATGTCACGGTGCCGCTCCCGGAGGGCCAGGAAGTTCAGCCCATTGTCATGCAGGCGGGGGATGTCCTTTTCTTTAATGGAACTCTAGTGCATGGCAGCTATCCCAACACGAGCAGCGACCGTTTCCGCCGTTCGTTAATCGGACACTATATCTCAGGCGAGGCGGAGCAGGCCTCGCAATTTATGAAACCCATCCTGCGTATGGACGGCAGCGAGGTCGACCTGGAGGCGAGTCTCCCAGGTGGACCCTGTGGTGTCTGGGTCGAGGAAGATGGCAAACCCGTCATCGAATTGAGCGGCCTGGAGATCAACACCGTTTTCCGCAGCGAATAACACAGCGAGGGGTCCAGCCGGACATATCACCGGTCGGATCCCTCGCTTTTTTGCCCCAATTTGCGAATTGCAACTATGCAGCTTAGTTGCAATTCGAGGTAAAGGCCCAGGATGTACCGATTATCTGATTTTAGGCCTGAATTACTTGAATACCTAACGCACATAGCTCCTCAAGCATATCTAACGGTGTTTGCTCATCGGTGATAATCTTGTGCACTGTGATCAAGAGCGCAACAATGCTGGTAGCGACCTTCCCAAACTTTGTATGGTCAGCTACCAGGATCACTTCACGCGCGCATTGCACAATGACGCGGTCGGTCATGGTTTCTAGAGGATTCATGTTGGTCATCGAGATGGCATAGAGAGAAGGGGGATGTTCGGAACGTTTCCGAACATATGGTATAATGCTGAGGTATTCTTTGATGACGAAGAGGAACTGTGTCGACCAAACATCCCATCTTGCGAGAAAAGACACCCACCTACTATCTACAAGACATCAGACGGACGCTTTCTATTGATACACCTGCCTGGGAGTGTTGGCTGGAAGAAGCGGGCCTCCTTGCGACGCGTCGTGATCCGCCTCTTGATCTCACCCGTTTCCGCGCGCGTTGGCTCGTTGAAGTGGGGACCGACGCGATCAAAATTCTCCTCTACTATAACCCTGTCGACACAGGATGGCTAAACGAGATCAAACAGGCTTTTGTCGAACGCGTAGGCGATGAGTGCAGGGCGCTTGATATCTCCTTTTTTCTTGAGACACTGGCCTATGATAACATGCATCCTGAGCAAAGTTTTGAGTTTGCTTGTTTAAAGCCTGGGTATGGCCGTTCGATCATTGAAGAGTTTTCACGGCCATGTTACTGTGTTGATATGTTGAAGGTCGAGATCCCGATCAACAGCGCCTATTTAGCTGGCAGCGACAGCTTCAAAGGCAATGAAGTTGCCTATGATTGGCAGGAAGCCAGAGAGTATTTCCAGGCCCTCGCAGCGACCAGCAAACTCCCGTTTCTCTTCTTGAGTGGAGGTGTGGATGATGCCCTTTTTCGCGAGCAGCTAGAGCTGGCATCTGAGGCTAATATTCCTTTCAGCGGAGTCCTTTGCGGTCGTGCAACCTGGAAAGGAGGCATCCCGGTCTTCGTCAACGACGGTGAAGCAGCGCTGGAAGAGTGGTTACAGGAACAAGGTGTACAGAATATGCAGGTCCTCAACGCGGTGCTGAGCCAGTGTGCCAGGCCATGGCACGCCATTTACGGCGGCCTGGAAGCTATCGAAGTCACCGATTAAGTGCCAGATACCCTCGGCAGAAGCACGGGGGCTCATCCCAGCTTTTGGTGAAGAGGAGCAAAATCCATACTGATCCCTCGATATCTCTCATACAAAAACAAAATCTACACGTCTCTTGCTCTTGACATCTTTGGAGTTTAGTGCTAAACTATCCATAAGCAAAAGAGAGGAGGTAACGAGATGCCTGTTTCAGCGGTGCTTGCCTGGTTGCGCCTGTTTCGCGTTTTTCAGCGGATTGATCGCGCACAGACGGTGCATCTACGCTCCTGGAATTTGAACGTTGCCCAATTCGATGTTCTGGCACGTGTGGGTACGCATAAAGGGATAACACAACAGGAGCTGGCCGATAGCCTGCTTGTAACCAAGGGTAATATCTCCCTTCTGCTCAATCGCATGGAAGAAATGGGCTTGCTTAAGCGTTATCAGGAACGACGCAGCAACACGCTATTCCTCACCGCCAAGGGCCAGGAACTCTATGATTGCGTGGTCCCCGCACACGAGGAGTTGATTGCGTGCTTGATGAGCGGCGTGAGTCCTTCTGAACTGAGACAGCTTCAGCATCTCCTGCGTAAACTGGAGTATACGCTCCGTTAAAATTTTTTATGCTTAGGGTTTAGTGCTAAACCTTTTAGATAGATATAGAGAAGTTCACCAAAGCAAGAAGGAAAATACGTTATGCAACTTGGTGGTTTACATCATATTACGGCTATTACTGGCAATGCCTCGCTCAATGTCGCCTTTTATACGGACATCTTAGGCATGCGTCTCGTCAAAAAGACCGTCAATCAGGATGATGTTAGTGCCTATCACCTTTTCTACGGAGATGAAACTGGTAAACCTGGCTTTGACCTGACATTCTTTGACTGGCCCTCGGCTGGTCCTAACCGTGAGGGTGCGGGCACGGTCGCTACCATCGCGCTTGGTGTCAATAGCCGCGAGGCACTTGATTGGTGGGTACAGCGCTTTGACAGCTTTAAGGTTTCTCATGAGGGCATCCAGGTTCGCAATGAACGCACGGTATTGCCTTTCCAGGATCCCGAGGGGCAATGTTTAGAGCTGGTGGATGCCCAGGGACAACTCCAGAGCACCTACTGGAAGCAGAGTCCCATCCCTGCTGAGATGGCCATTCAGGGCTTTTACGCCGTGACCTTGATCGAGCGTGACCTGGAGCCGACTGCTTCCTTCCTCACCGAGACGCTGGGCTTCCGCCAGGGCGAGAGCTACCAGTCCGAGGAGGGCAACACGGTCTCTGTCTTTGAGACGGGACCCGGTGGCGCCGGTGCTCAAGTACACCTTGACGTGCGTCCAGGTACTCGTGGCGGACGACCCGGTATCGGCGGTGTACATCATGTAGCATTTCGCACGCCAGACGATGAGGAACAAGAGCAGTGGTTTCAAACCGTTAGCAAGCACACCCGTAACATCTCATCGATTATTGACCGTTTCTACTTTCACTCGATCTACTTCCGCGAGCCAGGTGGCGTGCTCTTTGAGATCGCGACCGATGGCCCGGGGTTTGCGACTGATGAGGACCTGGAGCACCTGGGCGAGCAGCTCGCGCTTCCTCCCTTCCTGGAGCCACACCGCCAGGAGATCGAGGAGAACCTTCGCCCCATCGTCCCTTTTAAGCTTGCTTCCGTCCGCTAAATAGCGTAGGAGTATGGGATGAGGGTGAAAAAGGAGTATGAGCGTGGGTTGAGAATACTCATCCTGAGCAGCTTGAGCTCATGGTCGTGCTGAAGAAAGGTCGGAAGAAGGATCGAAAGAAAGCTGTTAACAAGAATAAAATAGACTATTCGAACTTTAAGCAGATGCGGGCATGGGGTGATGATTTGCGTCTAGGAATGGCTTGCCACATGATTTTCTATGACGTGTGGTAATCCGACTCGCTTGCATCAGCCGGTTGAACGCCAGCGGCTCTGCGGCCAGGGTTGCTTTGTGTCTGAGAGGGAATGGACCCATCTCTGTGAGGTTCAAAACAACGGCCTTGAAGGCGTTCGCAGAAGCGTGTGCTTGTTCACACGTGCGCAAGGCCGCACGTGTGATTACACAATTCTATGATCGGTGGTTGCAACCGACCGGCTTACGCATGACTCAACATACCGCGTGCACAACCACGCAACATCTTTTGCCTTCCTCGCACAACTGATGAGCTACTTTTGTGAAGTGGCTTCTAGCGCCAGTTTAGGAGGATTTCGCGGACGCTTGGGGAATCCTGCTTTTCAAGCAGGCTGTCGCGAGTTCGAGTCTCGTCTCCCGCTTTTTGTCTATCAATCGTCCCTGTGCAAGCCGATGAGAGGCCACTTCACCAGGAAGTGACCAGTCGAGAGGAAGCACAGGGACGATGTCGTTTTGGGTCATACTCCCTCCAACCACATCCTGCCTCCAAAAAGGCGGACAGCCTGCCTCGCGCAGTGCAACCCCCTGCCTTCAACGTGGGCAACACCCTGCCGCCTGGCACGGGAAACCCTGCTGCGAAAAGGGGTGTCGCAAGGTTGGAGTATGCGAAACATCCTGCCTTTTGGGGCTTGACATCCTGCCGCGAAAAGGGGTGTCGCAAGATCCATTGCAGGGAACCTCCTGCCTCGCAGGATGGAACACCCTGTCTCCTTCTCGGTCTGTCACGTTCCCCTCCCACTCCCTGCCTCCCGACTCCCTATCCCTCCCTCTCGCCTGCCCACCCTGGACAGGTAGTATAGAGCCAGGAACGGCTGACGCACCTGGCTCATTGATCTCGTTGAAGGAGACAAGCTATTCATGGTGACAGACAACACACACATCGGTTCTACACAAACAGGAGCCTCTTTTACAGAATCCTCTCGTTCTCAAGTTCGTTCACGTAGTGCCAAGGGTACCACACAGGCACGTGCCAGAGCGCAACGCGTCAAAATCGATGCACAGGCATCTACTGAAGAAGAGCCAACTCCCATCCACTTGCCTACAAAGGAGTGGCATCAGGAGCGCGGGGCGAAAAAGCGAACTATTGTCACGCTAGAGCGTGCGATTCAGGATTACCTGGATGATCACGAAGGGGGCAATCATAGCCCCAAGACACTTGAGTGGCATGAGACCGCACTTGGACTCATGCGCCAGCACCTTGAACAGGAACGAGGCATTGCCTCCATTACTGATGTTGATGCCCCAGACATCAGCGCCTGGTTTGTCTTTATGCGCAAGACGCCGGGGGCGCGTGGCAAAGTGCGCAGTGAGAGAACTATCCAGACCTATGCCCGCTCTGCTCGTGCCTTTTTCTACTGGCTTATACGTCAAAACCTGCTCACGACCAGCCCATTTGACCGGGTCGTGTTTCCAAAAGTTGGGAAGCCCTTAATCCAGACTATTACCGACGAGGAATTTGAAAAACTGCTGTTGGCATGTATCCCTCCCAATGAAGATGGGCGCTTTGCAGAGCGAGCGACGGTGCGTAACTGCGCGATTCTCTGGCTTTTCTACGATACTGGTATTCGTGTCTCTGAACTGACCAATTTGCGTCTGGGCGACGTTGATCGTAAGCATGGCATTATGACCGTCAAAGGGAAGGGCGCGAAAGAGCGACGGATAGCCCTGGGACAAAACTGCCTGCGCAACCTCTTCTACTATGTCGACCGCCATCGCCCTAATGAGGAGGAACTCACTGAGTGGGGCAGCCTCGGAGAGGATCATCTCTTTCTTGCAGAGACGAGACGCCCGTTAACCAAAAATGGGATCACCCTCCTGTTTGCGCGCTTGAAGAAACGCGCAGGGATTACAGGGAAACGCGTCAGCCCTTACATCTTCCGCCATACCTTTGCCATTCGCTATCTCAAGCTCGGCAAGGACCCCTTCAGCCTGCAAGAACTCTTAGGGCATGACGATATGGCGACCGTCAAGCTGTATATGCACATGAACGACGACGATATCCAGGAGCAAAAGCGCAAATATATCCCTGGCGACCACCTTCCCGCAAGCATGCCTGGCCCCCGCGAGCTGCGCCGCCGAGGCTTTTCCGCCATGGCAAACGGTCTTTTATCACTTCCGGCGCCTGCGCCTCAAAGGGACCTGGACGCTTTTGCTGCGGGCGTTGCACCAGGCTGAACGAGAACGACAAGGAAGGCACCCTGACCCAAGTGCAGCCAGCATGGATTCGCCATCCGCGTGAAAACGGTTGAGGAGTCGTCTGGGATCTGTGGCTACGATGCCCACAAACACATCAAAGGGAGAAAACGGCATCTCCTCGTGGATACACTAGGTATCCCCATTTCCATCTACGTAACCCCTGCCGATACGCATGAATACCCGCGTGGGCTCGTTGTCTCCTTGCAGGGCTCAAGTTCTTCGTGCCGCGTCTGAAAAAGATTTGGGCAGATGCGGCCTATCGCGGGCAGGAGTTCGCTGAGTGGTGTCAAGCCACAGGAGAGTGGGAACGGGCGCGTCGTGGAACGCCCATCAGGCACCCGCGGTTTCAGCGTGGTGCCTCGTCGATGGGTCGTGGAGCGAACATGCATTTGGATTTCTCGTAACAGAAGAATAAGTAGGGATTACGAGCGAAAAGTGCAGACGAGTGAAACACTGATCCAAGTGGCAATGATTCGGTTGCTCCTCGCTCGTTTGGGGCGCAAGAACGAACCCGTTCCCAAACACCCCATTAGGGCGTCGACTGCTTCCAATGACCCTCGGAGATGACGTTGACGACGCCATCAACCACTTGTATGGCGGTTTGATCGTCCATCAAGTACGACGGAACCGGCATGCCGGCGGCCCATTTTTCAGCGTTGGCCAGGGAATTGCCCGGCAGAAGAGAGGGGTTATCCAGGTGCGGAAACATCGCAAAATCAACCAGTCCCAGCGTTCTATCGCCATCGGTGGGCGGCTTCCAGCCGACGAAGTACTCCCCGATGCTGGGGGCCATCACCATGCTCCCGGCGCTCACCCCCACGTAGACCGCCTCGGGAAGCTTCGGCAAGAGATTGGCCAGTCCGGATTGCCGCATCCAGTAGCACAGATACAGGGGATCGCCGCCTTCCACCAGCAGGGTGTCCGTCTCCTGGACCAGCGGGAGCCAACGCTCTTCATCGATACTGGACAGCGCGGTGAGCTCCAGCACGCCCAACGACTTCCACCCCAATTCGCACAGAGAGGTGAATTCATCAGGGAATGGAGCGGTGTTGGTCTCTCCGCGGATCAGCCGGGCGGCCATGGACGGACCATTGGGGTTGGCGTACAACGCGGTGGGAATGTAGAGGGCGCTGGACTCGGCGATCGGTTTGCCCAGCAGATCAACCAGCGCGTCATGGATACTGGTGTTGGTAATGCCACCCGAGGTGAGAAGAAATTTCATAAATGGTTCTCCTTGCCAATTTCATGGGAGCCGAAAGGCTCCTCCAGTCCCTCTCGCGAGAGACTGAAGCAGAACTCCCCCAGAACAGAAGACGCCAGTATGGTCGGCGGAAGGAGCAATCCTTTCGCCGACCATACTGGCGTCAACAGAACGACTGCGTTTTTTCCAACGTGAGCCGTCTGCTCTCCTGGACGTCTTGAAACAAAGGTCTTACGCTCCCTCATTGCATGCAAGACATTCTACCGTCAAACATGCGCAAAAACTTCTCCTATCTTGCTCTGCTTGCCACGCAGGGCTGCCGCCGCGCATTCCAAAACACAGTCTAAGATAGTGTTTTAAAACGGTCGCGATGGGAAAGCTGGCACGAGCGTGGTGAGCATACGGTAGCTGGCAGAGAGCTTGATAAAGGCCTCACTGCTCTGTGGGAGCCCCTCGTGATCGCGGCAAAGCCTCCTCCAGCGCACGATCCAGGAGAAACTGCGCTCAATGATCCATCGCTTGGGCTGAGGCCGCAAGCCTGTGGGAAACAATGCGTCCCAGTCCACCTCCTCCCCTTCGGGCACGAGCAGGCCTCGTTTGGGGAGCGTGACTGCATGGATGGTCTCAATCGTCCAGCCCAGCGTTTCTTTCACCCAGGTCAGAAAGGTTCCGCCGTAATGACTATCGCCCCAAATGAGCTGCAGACGGGGAAGCGCATTCTTGAGTGGCTCGAGCAGGGCAGTGCCGCCCTGGTGATCAGAGGCCTGGGCTCCTGTCACCTTCACAGCCAACAGATTGCCCTGCGTATCGACGAATGCATGACGCTTGCGGCCCCACGTTTTTTTTTCCGACGTCGTAGCCCTTTTCAGGACCCCGAACCGCACTCGTTTTGATGGATTGACTGTCGATGATCGCCGCACTTGGCTCTTCCTCTCGGCCTTGCCTGGTGCGCATCCGCATGCGTAGGGTTTGCAGAATACGATCCCAAACGCCTTCGCGCTCCCAGCGGTGAAAATTGTAATAGACGCTTTGCCACGCGGGAAATTCATGGGGCAGCATGCGCCAGGGACATCCACTGCGCAAAACGTACAAAATTGCATTGACGACCTCGCGTCGCGAGACAAACGGCTTGCGGCCCTGCAGGGATGGTTGAGGGATCAGGGGTTCCAACAGTTCCCACTGCTCATCCGTCAGATCGGAGGGATAGGCTTTCCTCCCCAGTGTCACCTTCATACGCCTTCTGCACTTTCTTTCTGCTTCTTCGACTCGTTACATCAACCCCTTTCTTCTTCCTCTCGGCGAGATGACCACTTTCAAACACTATCTAAGGTAATTTCGATAATTATCTGAGGTAATACCTGAGAGGGCATAACTCACTTGATCAGGGATCATCTTCTTTTCACTTCATGCATCCGAGGCTGGTGGTTGGCTCTTTGACGTATCGGTACAAAGTAGCACAGGCGATCCCAAGGGCGGTACAGATTTCTGGAATAGAGTGACTGTGGTCTGCGAACATCCGTCGAGCCAGTTCCACTTTCCCGTTCGTTTTGAGCTTTCGTGGTCGTCCACCAACTCTCCCTCTCGCTCTGGCTGCCACTAACCCTGCATTCGTGCGCTCGCGAATGAGATCACGCTCAAATTCTGCCAGAGCTCCCATGAGATGGAAGATGAGCTTGCCTCCTGGCGTGGTGGTGTCAATCTGTTCTGTCAAACTCATAAACTCAATCCCACGCTCCTGAAGACTCTTGAGGAGTTCGATCAGATGCTTTAAGGAGCGCCCTGCCCGATCCAATTTCCACACCATAAAGGTGTCACCTGGTCGGACATATGCCAGTGCTTCGTTCAATCCTTTGCGTTCGGCTTTTGATCCTGGAATCTTATCCATAAACCATTTCTCACATCCTGCCGCCTTCAACGCATCAATCTGAAGTGCTTCGTTTTGCTCGTGTTTGGAAACGCGTACATAGCCGATTTTCATAAACTCCTCCGTTTGTCTCAGATTTCCCGTTAAGCGTCTGACCTTTTGAGAATTTGATTATTAGATGAGTTTTGAGAATTGTCAAGGGGAGCATTTGTGGGTAAGGAGCTGGTGCGATGTAGCTCTAGAAAAGCAGAAGCATATGTCTCATTAAACGGATGTATATGAGACGATTTGCGATTTTTTCAGCAACACTCTCATCTTCTTGCAAAAAACGAACTGGACAATGGGAAGTGAGGTGACAAAAAGGGAAAGGTTCCCGTCTTATGTATGCGCTGACGAGAACGCCACGTTTCTTCGACACAAGAAAGAGAGAAAAGTAGTTATGCAAGAAGTATCTTCTCCATCTTTTGATGCAGTCGTTGTTGGGGGAGGCCTGGCAGGCCTCACCGCTGCTACCATACTGGCCCGAGGAGGATGTTCAGTCCTTCTCTTTGAGAAGGCGAACCAGCTTGGGGGACGAGCCAGAACGAAAGATCATCACGGTTTTTTCTTCAATCAGGGCATCCATGCCCTTTATCTTACAGGCACGGGTGAAGCAGTTCTCCGCGAACTTGATGTGACTTATCAGGGAAAACGATCAGAACGGGAAAGCTACGAGGCCTACGCTAAGGGTAGCTTTCATCGTTTGCCGATTGATCCAGTCAGCTTGCGCACCACCACTTTGCTTCAGGAAGAGAGCCGAATGGAACTTGGGAGTCTCCTGATGCGCCTGGCAACGCTTCGCCCTGAGTCTCTCGTGGGAATGAGCTTGCAAGATTGGCTCGATCAGCAGGTTGTCCATCCGGTGGTTAGACAGTTTGTCGAAGCGGGAGCACGCCTAGCCACCTATACCCATGCCCCTCAATTGCTCGATGCAAGCTTTACCCTGGACCTCGTTGGCAAGCGCCCTGACGCCTTGCGCCTTGACGGGGGATGGCAAACGCTGGTTGATGGTCTCTCCACCCAGGCGCAGGCTGCTGGGGCGCGGATCTCCACCAGAACCCGTGTCGTAGCCGTGGAAACGGGCCAGGAGGCTCATCTTATCCACCTGACCGATGGACGTACCGTGCAGGCACGGGCAGTCGTCCTGGCAATCGAGCCTGCGCGAGCCGCTGAGTTAGTGGTTAATGGACCACAACACATCTTGCGCTCATACGCTGAGCAAACCATTCCGTTGTATGCTGCCTGCCTGGATCTTGCCCTGGAGCGTTTACCCCATCCGGAACGATTGACCGTCTTGCATCTTGAACGCCCACTGTTCTATGCTAATCATGCGCCCAACGTTCGGCTTGCTCCAGAAGGAGGAGCGTTACTCCATCTGATCAAATATCTGGCCCCGGACGAACAAAGCGATGCCGATGCGAACCGCGCTGAAATGGAAGCCTGGCTTGATCAATTGCAGCCTGATTGGAGAGAAGCAGTGGTGGAACAGCAGTTTCTCCCCCATATGCTTGTTTCCTCTGATCTGCTTCAGGCCCGTCGTCAAGGTCTTTCCGGGAGGCCAGAGCCAGCCGTTCCTTTGTACAACCAACTGTATGTCGCAGGCGATTGGGTGGGGATGGTTGATCATCTGGCAAACGCGAGCCTAGTGAGTGCGCAGACGGCGGCTCATCTGATTCTGAAACGGACATGTTAGAAAACAATATGAATACAGAAACACTGTTTCACACCTATCAACCACTGGTATTTTCTCTGGCATATAACATGCTGGGAAGTGTAATGGACGCTGAGGATTGTGTACAAGCAACCTTCCTGCGCTGGGAGCTCACGGAGAGGAAAGGGGAAACGCAGGCGATCCACTCTCCACGAGCTTTTCTCTGTGCGATTGCAACCAACTGGTGCCTTGATCATATGCGTACGGCACGCGTGAAACATGAAACATCGACGAGCATCTGGCTACCAGAACCGATGATTTCGGTTGATCTTGAAGAGCAGGCGGAGCGTGCCGAGGATCTCTCGATCGCCTTTTTACGTTTGCTTGAACAACTCTCGCCGCTAGAAAGAGCAGTCTTTTTGCTACGTCAAGTCTTTGACTACGACTATGATGAAATTGCTCGGATGGTGGGAAAAAGCGAGCATAGCTGTCGTCAAATCATCTACCGTGCTCGCCAGCATCTGGCCTCAAAACGGCCTCGTTACCTTGTTTCTAAGGAGCAGCATGAGCAGTTCTTGCAGTGTTTGCTCCAGGCAAGCTCTCAAGGAGATATGAAAGCACTGCTGGATCTTCTCGCGGAAGATGTGACGCTCTACAGCGATGGCGGCGAACTACGCTGGCCGATGCCACTGCATGGGGCTGCCGAGGCGGTACGCTATCTGCTCACGGTTGTCAAAAGAATCTCGCGAGAAACGGAGTGGTCCTGGAATCTCGCCACTATCAACGGGCAACCCGGGGTCATCGTACATGCCTACGGGAGAGTCGATGCGGTCGTGACCTGTGAACTGCTGAAAGGACGCATACAGGAGATCGATGTGATCGTCAATGCAGAGAAGTTACGTCATCTTCAATAGAGAACTAAAGAAAGAAATACCAATGCAAACGCACTACTTGAAACTCGCCGATGGAACGATTGGTTTTGATGATCAGGGCCAGGGACCTCTGGTACTTTGTATGCCAGCCGGGGGCGATTTGCGCTCCGAATATCGTTATCCGACACCTCAACTGGTTGCTGCAGGATACCGTGTTGTCGCGATGGATATGCGGGGGCAAGGAGAATCGAGCGTTGACTGGCCCTCATACACTGATGCGGCACTCGGTTCGGATATGCTGGCACTCATCAAACATCTGTGTGCCTCCTCTGTGTCAGAAAGATCATAAACTCGCCAGTTTTGACTCATAATGTGGTTCATACACAACTTTGGTGATAAGCACATCAATAGAATGCTGATAAGCAATTCTTTCCGCTCAAAACCGCGAGGAGATTTCAAAAATAAGCTCATACTTCACCAAAGTTGTGTATGAACCATAATGTCGCCAGCCATTTGAGCTTGAATGGATGAGCCAATACTGAATTTTCTGACGCATAAATTCGTACAAAACACAGATCGACTCATAACCTTGCCAAATTTTCTCATTGCGGAAAAGAGGTAGAGCTAGGATCACTCATCACGCTCGATTGGGAAGGCAAAGAGGCAGGTTCCTCTTGACAAACTAATTATATTAGTTTGCTATGCTAATATGATTAGCAAATAGGCCTCTAATGTTAATTCAAACATAAATATGATTAGCGAAAGGATTATGAAGGATCATGAAAGTAACGGCTTATAGCGACAACCTCTACCAGTTGACCTACATGGGCATGATGAACTGCTATCTCGTACGCGAGGACGACGGCTTTACCCTGATTGATGCCATCGTGGGCGGGCAGGCGCAGGCGATCATGCAGAAAGCGCGCAAGCTCGGCCTTCCAATCGCGCGTATCGCTCTGACCCATGCCCATGCTGACCATATCGGTTCACTGGACGCATTGCACGAGGCCCTGCCTGATGTGCCCGTGGCTATCAGCGAGCGAGACACGCGCTTCCTCTCCGGCGACATGAGTCTCGACCCCTTGGAGCCGCAGACAAAGCTGCGTGGCGGCTATCCCGGCTGCCAGACCAAACCCACTGTTCTCTTGCGCGAGGGCGACCGCTTTGGTTCGCTGGAAGTCATTGCCACGCCGGGCCACGCCGCTTTCTTTGATACCAGGGATCGCGCCGTGATTGCGGGCGATGCCATGCAGACGCTAGGTGGCGTCGCCGTTTCGGGAACGATTCGCCCTCTCTTCCCCCTGCCCGCGCTGTCTACCTGGAATAAAGGGCTGGCGTTGGAGAGCGCGCGCAAGCTCCTGGCCCTTCAGCCATCCGTGCTCGCCATTGGACATGGGCGTATGCTCAAACAACCGCAGGAGGCGATGGAGCGCGCGATTCGCGTCACGGAGCGCGAACTGGCGAAGGAGGGAGGCGCGCAACCGCATGGCGCATAGAATGGGATTGGACAAGGCTCGCGTCGTGGAAGAGGCGGCGAAGCTGGTCGACGAAGAGGGCCTGGAGCAGCTCTCGCTCGGTCGCCTCGCTCAACGCCTGGGTGTTCGCACACCCTCGCTCTACAACCACGTCGCGGGACTGCCCGGACTCCAACGCGACCTGGCCCTCTACTGCGCGAAGGAGCTGCGCGACATTATTATGCGCGCGACCATCGGCAAGGCGCGCGCGGAAGCGATCTTCGCTTTCGCCGACGTCTATCGAGCCTATGCCCGCCAGGACCCCGGACGCTATGCCCTCACGCTGGCACCTGATCCCGACTATGAGGAGATACAGGCCCTCACGAGAGAGGTGTTGGAGATCGCGCAGGCTGTACTTGCGCCATACAAGCTCAACGAGCACGATGCCATTCACGCCATCCGCAGCCTGCGCAGCATCGTACAGGGCTTCATCTCACTTGAGATGGCGGGCGGCTTCAAGATGTCATATGACCTAGATGCCAGCTTTCACTGGCTCCTCAACCTCTTTATCGCCGGGCTGGAACGCTCGATATGATGCGCGAATGCACGAATCGACCGTAGGGGCTGTGCTTGCACAGTCCTGCTGAGGCAGCACACCCGCCGCGTTCAACGCGCTTCGGCCTGCTATTCCTAGCCCTACCTCGAAAAGAGTCGAATTCCTGCTCTGGGAAAGCCGCAAATCGCCGAATTTAGGCGAGTATATGCGTCAAAGCGGCAATGAAATGGATACACATGCCATTTTTGCCGCGAATCATTGCCAGAGAGGTCGCCAACCAGGAGGCAGAGAGACGAGGCAACCAGGTCCTAATGCTGTGAAGCAAGGCTAGTCATTGATTGAGGGGCTGACACATATATTCGCCAGTTTTGACTTATGACGCATTAACGCTCCTTTCGGCGAAGTTATGGTATTAATGACAGTATCCCAAAGTCCGTCCCGCTGATTTTGAGGAGCATCGCCGTGAAGTGGCGTCGATGCTCAAGGAACCTGGCCGCTTGCGAGCCTTACGGCAGTTGTTCTCCGAGAGCAGTGGAGCAACCTATACTCGCCATGGGGAGGTTCAGACTCCCGCTCTGCTCCTGATGGGCTCGCGTGATCCAGATTTCAAAGATCCCCAACAGGAAACGCGCACGCTTGCTAAGCGTTTGCCACACGCAACCGTCCAGATCATCGAGGGGGCTGGACACCATCTGCATGTCGAGGAAGCAGAGGTGGTAGGGCAAAGCATTCTGGCCTTCTTTGCAACGATTTCGCAAAAGGCTGTAGGCATCTAAACGTCGCCACGTGTTCTTCCTGGGTATCATCGAAGGCACCTGCTTTCAAAATGATACCCAGTTGCGGAGAATACTATCTGAAACAGAAATGGAAGTTGCAAAAAGCGAACCAGCCTGTTGAAAAAGTCCAAATAAACTCATCATTTTATCCCTGGTACACGAAATTTGAGCGTAAAAGTAGCCCGATTGCACGATATACTCATCCATCAGAGACTTTTTCAACAGGCTGCGAACGGTTTTGAGACACCTCATCAAGAGAGGTCCGCTCAATCTGGCCCGATGATGAGATTCTGGCGTGCGGTCTCGACCACTTCTTTGGCGCTCCGTCCCGTGAAGGTAATGAACGTTTCAGGCAGGAAAGGCTTGAACAGGCTCCATTGCGCGTACTGTTTCGCGGACTCGGTTTTGCCTGTGCCTGGGGGACCATAGCTTAGACCCACCACACGAGCACGCCGACAGGCATCGCACATCTCACCGAAACGACGATAGCTTTTCGTCGCCACAAAGCTTTGAGAATTCTTCCCATTCTGGTCAGTCATTGATGTACCTCTTGAGTCGTGGCCGCACTTCGACCGACGCGGGTTCCACCACCGTTTTGGGGGCAGGCGGCGGAGCATGGTGTATCTCTACATATTGATTGACCATGGCTTCTCGCGTACTGAGTTCTGCTCGAACTTGCTTGCGTCGCTCCGATCTCGCCTTTTCGATCTCTTTGGGAGTGTTGGTCTGCTTACGGATGCCGTGTGCGCATTCCTCGTGTAGGCAGGCCTTGCTGTGGCCAGTGTACGCAAAGCCAGGGATTACCGCGCGCTGATCTTCCCATTTCTTGATCTTCTCCATATCAGCTTCTGGGTCGGCGGAACCTGTTATATGTGGCTCAAAGGAAAACACAGAGCCTCAGAGCTCGCCAATATGCTTCAGCAAGCACGATAGAAGGAGTCAGGGATGACAACAACACTTTCCTATAAACAAACACGCACAGCCACACTGACGTGGGAGCATATCACTGTCTTGAGCGTCCTTTTGCTCGCGACACTCGCGCGCCTCATCGCCACGATGCATACCGGGATAGAGGTCGATAAACCAATCTATCGCTATGCAGCAGGGGAAGTGCTACGCTACGGCTTTCCCGTGGTCCGTCCGGCACTTGGGCAACCAACGATCTCCTTCCTCTATCATCCACCCTTCTACCTGCTTTTGCTGGGTGGCTGGTTCGGGTATTCCATGACCAGAGCTTTTTTACCGGGCGGCTCTTTAGCGTCTTTAATTCGCTCATTATGCTCGGCGTCCTCTATGTCGTGGTATGGCAGATACAGGGGAAATGGGTTGCGCTCCTCACACTACTCGCGGTGGCGAGCGATACCTGGATCATTTTCACCAATCAGGGGATCTATATTGAGGATTCTCAACTCATTTTCCTCTTGCTCTCACTCTTGCTCTACTGGAAGGCACAGCATACCCTCGACGGAAAACGACGCACGGCACGACCCTGGTTGGCTTTCACATTGGCAATGAGCCAGATATTTATGTGGGGCAGGGATTTCGCCCTGCTGACTGGGGTGCGGCAGACTACCTGCGTGAATGGGACACGGTCGCTCAGGCTGTTCACGCGTGCCTGCCCGCTGCCCGTTAGTAAATTAGGTGAAACCAGCACAACTTTTGAGGTGAAACTGACAAAATCAGCGCGAAGAGTCGAAATTCGCCATCCAGAACCTGGAGAAACCGCTCCCCATCTGGAATATCAGCATAGAATGTTGTAAATAATCATACCTTCTGGCGAGCCTTGGATATATCTATGGGCAATTCCTTGAGTCAAGAAAAGAAAGATTGGAGAGGAAAGAGCAACGCTATCCAGCATTCACCTCTTCAGTGGCAGGAACGATGAAGTAGGGAGTTGACCGCGAGGGTACGTTTCCCTCGCGGCATCCTCTCTCTCGGCTTCTTCGATCTGTTTGTGGTTGTTTCTCCCCTCTCTGGTAGCAGGGTGAACCAAAGGGGCAAGAGGCCAGGATCTCTTGCCCAACGACGTCTCCAGGGGAGGAGGATTGGTTTGATCATCCGGTGGTCCTCAATTGGTTGCTCAAGAGCCGCCTCCCCTATCGGCGACAATCATCAATTGCTGCGTTACTATCTGAGGCGGAGCACTTTGCATAATGTTGCCGTCAAACTGGACCCGAATATGTTGCCCGATCTTTAAACGAGTCAAAGAGACGGACTGGCATCCTTTCTCCTGCTGCTCAAATACTTTGATTCCTTTCAAGAAATGAAGAGAGAAGTTTTCGCCCAGTAAGCCTTGATACTGCTCTTTCGCTCCCTTGACATCAGCGAAGCCTACGGTGGTCGCAGTGCCGAGCGTCCCGTTGCTGAACCCCACTCTCGTGATGATTCCGCTCACTGGATAAGCTTGGGTACAGGGAGTCGTGGCCGCAGGGGTCCCTGATCCGTGAGCGGGCGTTCCGTTGGCCGGGGAGTGATGTTGGAGGAACATCGACATGGCTGCGAATGAACCCGTGAGCAGAACCACTACCAGAGTTGCCGCCAACAAGCTGAGAGAACCAACCTTTGGACGCAAGGAGAGGGGAAAGGAAGTTCGTCCTGGCGCTTGATGCTCCTTCCTCCTTCCAGGTCCTGGAACACTTTCTGGCGCGGTCGGCCAGGGGGATAAGGCAAGACGTGCTCCAATGGCATGCAGCGCTTGCTCGTCCTGAGTCTGGGTGTCATAGAGTTTCTGTAAGTGCTCAATAAGGAAAAGATTTTCCTGCTCCTGGGCCGTAAAATCGTCAGGGGTGGTCATCTTCATGCTCCTTTCTGTTGATCGTAAAGGGATCGTAACCGGGACAGAATGCGCGCATGTTGTTTGCGCACTGTCGCTTCTGCTTTGTTGAGCAGTTGGCCGATCTCGGCAAAAGAGAGCCTATCTCCGTAGCGCAGACGCAACAGTTGTTGATGCAGGATGGGCAAGCGCCTAATCATCTGGTGCAGACGCAAACAGGCTTCCCGTTGGAGGACTATCGACTCCGGGTCCATGCTCTGCTCGTCTGAAACGAGCGGGGTTACTACCTCCAGAGAGATTTCGGGATGAAGGCTGGTACGTCGATGTCGGTCGGCGATCTTGTACGAAGCCACCCGGCGTAACCACTTGAGGTGTTCCGTCTCCTGGATCGCTTTCAGGTCATCGCGGGTCCAGGCAATCTGAAAGACTTCCAGGGTAATATCCTTGCATTCCTCGTAGGAGAGGGCATGCAGTCGCACATAGGCAAAGATGGCACGTCCATAGTGCTGAAAGAGCGAGGGAGTCTCGCTCTCCAAAAAGAGCATCTCTGGCTCCAAAGGGGGCTTAGACACGTTGGGTTTCCTCCCAAAATCACGTAGTTGTCAAACGCTCTGCACATCTATCGCGCTGGCAGAGAAAACGTGACATCAGACAGAGAGATAGGCACTGACTTGGCACCAGAAAGGGCGGCTGCTTGCGTGTACTCAAAAAAGGCAACGCGCGTCGGGCGCTCATCTTTCAACGCGGGCAGCCATGACGGCTCACTTCTTTGCAACAGATGAGAAGGAGTCGTTTGGGCCCACAAGCACGTATTGGCCATGACCTCCTGCCCAACGACGTTCACCAGGAGGTATGGTAAATAAACCGCTCACGATCTCGATTGCCGCATCCGCCATCCGTCTTTAACCGCCAACAACATTCCAGTCCGTTCCCCCCCTGACCCATCGTTGTCTGGTATTGGGAGTAATCGTTTTGCGTTTGTCGTGAGATTTGAACTGCAGGACTCCGCCCTGTGGTGTGAGAGTACGTGTGCATGCACAGTCGGGGCATTCTACACGTCCAATGCCGCTGTCCAGAAAGCGCTTGAGGTCAATGGGAACTACCCCGGAGAACGTGCATTTCGGCGATTTGACAGGGCGCTTTTGGTCCATCCGCGCATTGTGACTGGCTGTCGGCTCGGATTGTGTGGAGCAAGTCTGGTCTTCGGTATCCGTGGGTGATGTGTGAGCCTGCGCCGTGTTTTCTGGCGGATTCGCACGTTCTGAGACGCCTTCTCCCTCGGTCCTGCTCGCCTGATCTTGCCCGGTGGCGTCAGAGACTGGCCCTGCTCCATCAATGATCCGAAGCGTGTCGCGGCGCAGTACCAGCAGTTCAGCGGCCCTTTCCAGCGCCTCAGCCCGCACGTTGGTTTCTGAAGCTTCAAATGACCATTCGAGAGCCGTGATCACGAGCTTCATCAGGGAATCCATCGTGACTCGACCGGAGTTCGTCGGGTCAAGAACCGGCTGCGTGAGCCAGGTGTAAATGGCGCCTGACCACCGGCGCAAGTTGAGCTGGGGAAAGAGTTCACGGTACACCGTTTCCAGGGCGGCCAGGATCTCACGCACTTCCTCGCTCGTGTGGCCCGCGATGCGGCAGAAAGGTTCCAATTTGTCGAGGCGGCGGCGAAATTGCAACCACATGGTCTCTGGCTGATCGAAGATTTCCTTCAAGGGAATCGTGTTTCCTCGCCCCGCTGCCACCAAGCATAATCCAAGTGGATGGTTGTACTGTAATCGCCCCTGGTCCGTGATTTCCTTGATGAACATCAGATGCTCCAGAGAGAGATCATGCGCATCATCCACAACCAGCAACTTTGTTCCAAACTGGTGCAGGTGGCCCATGAGTTTGGGCTTGCGAGTGCGCCAACGTCCCGTGAGCTTCAGACCCAGGGCGTCAAACAGTTGATCGCCCAGAGCCTGCTCATCGTCATCGTTTTTCGGGGCCGTTACGGCCAAAATCACCGGAGAGCCCGTCGTTTGGACCAGTTCTCGAATGCCCATGGTCTTGCCCGAACCGGGATCTGCGACGATGACATGCCAGCTTCGCTTGTGTAAGGCCGAACGCAGCATCGCCTGGAAGCGTCGTTCAAAGCGCTGGGTCATCCACCGAAAGAGAGACTCGACCGTTCCCTTTGCCGATGGCGCGTATGGAGGCGCTTGCTCGGTGATAATCCCAAGTCGATCCACCAGAACCTGCCGGGCGCGTTCGGAGGTAAAGATTTTGCCCCGGTCGTGGAAGATAATCGCAGGCTTGCCAAAACATGGCCAAGAATGCTCGCATCCAGTCAAGCCGACCAGGGAATCTTTCCTTTCCAGGCTGAGCTTGACCAGGCGCATGTAATCCTCCTCCTTGAGTGTGCCAAGAGACAGAATAGCTCCGAGAATCGCGGCGGTTTTGACGCACACGAGGACCGCCGCGTGGACTCGTTGGGTCACAGCTATGCCATCCGGCGTGACCACGTACAATTCGAGTGAGTGCTCATCTACCTGGGTGAGCAGCGCTGGAGACGGAATGGAGAGCACAAACGACTCGGGGAAGAACGTGAGCGAGGAAGTGATTTGGCCTGTTCGCGCACGGCCACCAGCTCCGGTTCACTTTCCAACCGAAGGATTTCTCGACGCACCTGGTCGTAAGAAGGATATTTGGCCGAGGTGTCAGAATCCTTCGACAAGCGTGCGGCCACCTGCTGCATTTCTGTATGCTCATGAATGGCGGTCTTCGACAGGCGCGTCGGCAACAGATACAGCCGCCGGATACACTCCTGGAAGGCTGGATGCATGGTGCTCTTTCGTTGGTAACTCCCCCGAGGCGCACAGGCGATCTGACCTTTTTCGCGAGTCCGCTGGATCAGACGGGAAAGCGTTGAACACGCCATTCCTGCCTCTTTGGCCACGCTGGTTTGAGAGGCTCCAGCAAGTACCAACTCGACCGCGCGCAGATTCCGGTGAAATTGCTCCCGTTGTTTCTCTGGCAAAGTGGAGGCATCAACGGTTGAACCGACCATGCTCGTGCTCTGTTCTGGCAAAGCGGCAGCCACCTCGACCATGGGACTGTCTGCAAGAAGCGTATCAGGAAGAGATGGGGGCAAAAGTGCGACCGCATCAGGCGGCAGGAGAGCCAGAGGAAGATGACGATCAAGCGTATGTTGCTCCAGATCAACCAGGAGGTGCCCCACAGCCAGGCTATCTCCCACCAGTTTCCAGATTGCGGCTTCCACCAGATTCGTTGGCCATCGCCCGGCGAGACGGCTTTCGATCTCCTTGACGCTCGCAACCTCTCCCCAGGGCCAGATCTCTTGTACTGCCAGCACGATCTCAGCAAAGGTAGGAAAGGTCTTCCGCCTGGCATGCAAGAACACCAAATTGTAGTGGCGTTGTCGGGTGAGCGTGCGTTCGGTCCCCATCCAGAAGACCCCTCGTCGGATGCGCGCCAGGCGTCGTGCGGCCTCTGCCTTCACAAGATTACGCTCTTGCAGTTTATCATCCTCCATGCCTGCCTCTGCGATGAAAAAGGTTCCATCGGAGAGCATTCCAACAGCATCAGGCAAGTAATCATAGGGCTTGCCTTCAAATGTGTAGCCGACTCTTCTTTTCTGCATTGCACGTTGGCGCGCAGGAGGTCGCGATCCAGCAGTCAATAGGTACCATCTACAATGCAATCAAGGAGAACGGGGCAACCTCGCCGCTCTACAACAGTATGGCACTCTTTGCCACGCTGACCTATGGCGCCCACCTGCTTGCGCTTTCAGAGGGCTCTTCGCTTCAGGTCCAAGCCTATGCGATTTACAGAGGAAAGAGGACGCAAATTGTGGTTCTCAATTTCTCCTCTGGCGAAGCACGTCTGCATTTCTCACTTTCCCATCCCTATAAGAGCGCCTCGCTCTCAACTGTCTCGGCTCCCTCACTTCGTGAGACGAGCAAGATAAGAGAGAGCGCTCCTCAACAGGTGCGGGTTGAGGATATTATGACGCTTCAGGGCTACAGCGTTGGGATCATAATACTTCAAGAGTAACCAATTCCTGCTCAGATGAGCATGCTTCTCTGGATACGCCTTGAGCCAGGAGAGCCATGTTATCTAGATGGTTGTACCTGTTGCAAGTTTAAATGTGCGATAGAACGTTATTCCTATCGCACATTATATCCTACCGCCAAAAGAACACGGTTACGGAAAATAGAGTACTTTATAACGCCTGTGTTAGCCCTTTTGAGAGGACCTCATGCTCCAAGAGGACCACAACGTGTAGTGAGCTACCCAGTTGCGTGAGCACCTGTTGTATTTTCTGGGCCGACCTTTGAGTGGGGGTTACTACGACAATGAGGGGAAGCGTCTTCCCTGTGATGAGTTGGAAATCAATGTACGCTTTGAATTTACGATGATACTCAAATATCCCTGTCGTACCGCGGTCATATTCGAGAAGCAGCGTTGTGCGCTGAGCAGTGAGGGATGGAGCAAAGATCAACTCGGCATCTGGTCGCGCATGGCCCTCACCTTGCAAAAACATATCCATATACCATCGTACGGAGTTATGAGCACTTTTCCACTCATAGATAATTTCTCCTCGTTCGTGTGTTTTTTTCAGGAGCTGGCGCATAAATGTATAGAGGCCACGTGTGTGCCATTTCTGACTATCAAGGCCAGCCACACCCCACTGTCTCCATACTTGTTCATCGTCGCCCATACGGTATCTGGGGTGGACAAAATAATAACTGAATGGTTCTCCCTGGCGAATGGCCATAAATTTTAATGCCACAGGAGTCAGTAAGTAGCGCTCTCGTTCCAGTGGGGTCTTTTCAGTGGACCAGAGCCTTGTTTCGAGTAACTGTTGTTTGAAAAGATGGGTGATTTTTTGCTGAGTGGGCTTAATGGCATGCGTTTCTGCATCGGGGCGTAGGAGCGCGTGCAAGGTAAAGATGTTGAGCAGTGGATGGTGGGCTACGAAGGAGAGTACGCTTTTTTCCTGATCTGTCAGCGCAAGTGTGAGTAACCCTGCACCATTTACGCTGTCACGTGTTTTTCTCTTATTGGCGAAGAGTAGTTAAATCTGCTCTCTGTTCAGATGTGTGGCTTCGTCCTGAAGCGAATCGCCAACATAGCGTGTCAATCGCTCTTTTGTGCGCGGAGGTGGAAGCGCTGCCTCTTTCAGGCGTAGTTGGTAAAAATGGCGTTGCTGTGAGAAGGCTTCTGCAAGTTCTTCAGACGCAGGTTCTCGTAGGAGCTGGGAGAAGGTAATATGTGGGATCTGCGCGAGATCGGTCGCGAGTGCCAGGTTCGCCAGATCTTGCCAGATGTTTGAATAGAGACCATCATCCATGGCTTCAAGCGTTGTCAGACCACCTGCGAGCGGTCTGGTGGTGCGTTTGAGGCTACTTTCAGCGAGCAAATGTGCCCAGGTGGAGAGGCGATTGTGGGCGGTGATGACAAGGAGATGTGGCCAACTTTGACGATACAAGAGGCTGATCTCACGGAGATCTAGGAGCGACAAAAGATATTTTTCGATTTGCTTGTCTGCTCGATGATGTGGACTGAGTCTTCCCCATAGGAAAAGCTGAACAGAGAGCGCCATTAAATGGTTGATTGTAAGATGCTGAGTGGAGAGAGGAAACGACGCTTGACAGACAGAAACGCCCTGTGATAAGGTGAGCACATCTTTTCAAAAAGCAATTAGCAAGTATACCACAGCAAATATATCGATGAAGCAAGGGTGAAGCGCTGACAACTCCTCCAACAAATATTCATTGTTAGCGTTCTTGCTCGTCGTACGAATGTGTTCGAGCCGCATGCGGCGCACGACGAGGAGAGAGAGTAGCAAGAGAAGCTCTCCCGTTCCCCATTTCTTCTCCGTGAAAACCGTTCGTAAACAGGTGTGCAGCGTATCTACCGCGCGAGAAAGCTGGGACTTGTTTGAAAAGATTCATGTTCCTCCTTCACAGGAGGAGGATAGAATTTTTTGCAAAGGTAGAACATCTCCATGAACAAATCAGTTGGTCCTACAAACACGTCTGTAGGACGCACATCTCTTGTGCTTCTTCTCGTTATCGCCCTTTTGAATACGATGGGTATCACGATCATTGTCCCTCTTGTTCCGTTTCTCACGGTCCAGTACCTGGCTCATCCGAATACTCTCGCAGTCATCGTGGGGTGGCTGACCGCTGCCTATGGGATCTGCCAGTTGATCGCCGCGCCAGGTTTAGGCGTGCTTTCCGACCGTTTTGGGCGACGCCCCATTCTCTTCATCTGTCTCCTTGGTTCCGCGTTTGGCTATCTCATCCTGGGCCTTGGCGGTGCGCTCTGGTTGCTCTTCCTCGGACGCATCATCGATGGATTGACAGGTGGCAACATCAGTGTCTTGTTTGGCTATGTCGCTGATCTCACGGAACCAAAGGATCGTGGCAAGTACTTTGGCATGTTGGGTGCTGCGGCAAGTATCGGTTCTCTCATTGGCCCTGTGCTTGGTGGACTGTTGGCAACGATCAACGATCGCGCTCCCTTTCTTGCTGCGGCTGGCCTTCTCCTGCTTACCCTTGTCTGGGGATACTTCTTGTTACCAGAGAGTTTGGACAAAGAACATCGCATCACCTCCGTTTCGGTACATGAACTGAACCCCTTGAAACAACTGGCGTCCGCGTTTCGTTGGGCAAACGTGCGCTGGTTACTGCTGGCCTGGTTCTTGTACGCTTTCCCAGTGGGCATGTTGCAGACGACGATCATCGTCTTGATGAAAGACAGCCTTGGCTTCAATGCCACGCAGGCCAGTCTTGTGGTCACCGTGCTCGGCGCGGTAGACATTCTAGTCCAGGGTGTGTTGGTAGGCAGGTTCCTCGCAATGCTGGGAAACGTCCGGCTCGGTCTCATTGCCTTCGTGCTTGTCGGCATCAGCTGCCTCGTGCTTGGTTCTATCGCGTTTCTCGCTACGCCGATTCTCTTGCTTGTCGGTATCATTCTCTTCGCAGGTTCGGGTAGCCTTGTTGAAAACGCTCTGCGAGGTCTTGTCTCTGGAATGGTTGGACGGCGCGAACAAGGTCGTGTGAGTGGAGCGATGCAATCGTTGCAATCGCTTGGATGGGTTGTCGGACCACTCGTTGGCGGCTTCATCTACACAGCGTGGGGGCATTTTCAAGTCTATGCCTTAGCTTCGCTCATTATACTCCTCGCCCTTGTTTGTGTCTGGATCGCTCTTCCGCTTCTTCAGAGGCACCAGGCGACAAAACAAACGCTTGGTGGTGAACAAGAGGCTGCATTGCTCTCGAATGAAGAGAACTGAAAAAGGTTTTCCTTGTCGCTTGCTTTTGAGGGAGAGGAGTATTTCTCCTCTCCCTCTTCCTTCTGTGCCTCCTCAGAAACTTCTGAGCTTGCCCCCCCATCCGCGTTGCCAGAATACCCATGAGATGTGGCGTTGTCAGCACGCGCACCTCGCCAAACGAGTCTTCCCATCTCCTTTTCATGGATGTGAAGAGTGGATGGGTGGGGTGACCAGTCTCCATTGACACCGCTGCGGTCTCCATGCTATCATCTGGCTGATGAATAAAAGATATCTGTTCCCCTCAGGCGGTGTGAAACCGCTTTTGACCGCGTAAGCCCGGCACTTTCGGTTTACGTGGCTGTTTGTGAATGGCGCCCTCCTCACGCGCAGCGCTGATCGCGTTGGTGCCCGGTCAGCTGGGATGAGCTGGAGCAGATCCTCGACCAGGTCTTTGTGTGGGTCGATGACAAATACGCCTGGCTGGGGCGTGCCGTCTCTTACTTCTTGCATGGCGGCCTGGGCCAGGAGTTGGATAAGCGTGGACTTTCCATACCTGGAGCGGGCAACCAGGAATTTATGGCTGAAGAGGGTGGAATAGGGAAGATAGACGGGAACCGAGTAGCCGCGATGCCTGGAGTACCCAATGAAGGCCGGGGCAAGAGGTGCCTGTGCCTGCTCAATCTGCCGTGCGATCTCTGGGGAAGCCAGCAGATGCTTGACCGAGACCCTGTGTATCAGTGGGAGATCTGTCAGGGCCTGTGGCAGATGGAACGCTCCCGAAAGCTCCAACCCGTTCCAGATATCGGGCCCTGGCGCGCCTCCATGCAGCAATTGAAGCAACGGGTGCTGGTAAGGAAACGCATTAGCGGCGGAGAGCAGCCTGTGGGCCTGTTTGTGTCTAGCTTGGAGCGTGCGCATCCTTGTGAGGGTGAGACTATTGGCTGAGGACAGGGTAAATTGCCGGTAGGCGACCTCAAGGCGTTTGATATGCTGTTGTAACTGCGCTTATGTTGAGGTCGCTTGCTGCCCGATGGCGATAACGCGTAGGCGGGTGTAGAATGCCTGGCGCGAGAGCTTTTCTGTAACCAGGCGCATATCATAGATCTCCTGGCGCGCGTATATTCTCTTCCACCAGAGAAAGGCAATCCCAAGAAGAAGGGGGATGACAAGCAGGAGCGTGAGCTGCGTCCAGGCCTGTGCGAGATACCATCGATAGCCAAGAAGGCTGACAAAAAGGCCTCCAACGAAAACGAGCGTTTTTTGCATCTCGTTGGTGCTTGAGGGTACGCGCGTCCCTTGAAGAATGGCATCGCGCTCCCCTTGCAGAGGGTGCTCGACTGATTTACGGATATAGCGTGTAATCCAGTGCTCGGGGGCGCGTCTGAGTGCCAGTTGCGCAATCAGGCGCTCTCCCGAGCCAAGGGGTTCCATCGCTGCAAGAATGCCTGCGAGGGGATCGGCGCCAGGCTCAAGCAGCACCTTTCCGCTAAAGGTCTTGAGTGGCATCCAGGGCTTCTGCGTCATGGCAAACTCACCAATCACCGCGTGCTCCCCTTCACGGAGGAGGAGCGGATCGGCTATGGGCGCGATCCGCGAGAGTTCGGCCTGGGGATACTGGGCCGCGAATTGTTTGCTGAGCAAGAGGAATTGTTCCGCCGAGGACGCGCAAGACAAAGCCCTGCTCCCTTCGTGTGCCGACGAGTTCTAATCCAAATGCCTCGTCCAAGGCACAGGCCTGAAAGAAGTTTTCCATAGCCGAGGCCTCTCGCTCTCCCTCGTCGCTGGGCGTGATCAGCATGAGGTATTCAGCACCCAGCGGCAGGGCAACGATCTCTCTATCGGTTGATGTCTGTGACCTGATATTGTGTTCGTTGTGGAACGGGAGGTTGCTCCTGTTGGCCCCATGCGTTCTCTCACTTCCTTTTATGTGTTTCCTTTTGATGTCGTGATCCGTGCTTCTGTGCTCAGGAAACCGCTGCACGCTGCTTCTGCTGGCGCTCCTGCTCCTTGCGTCTGATCTCGCGGCGCTCGACTGGGTCTGTGGTGAAAATGGCTTTATAGACGGGATTGGACCACACCGTGAGGGGCGCATATTCGTTGCCAATGCGTAACACACACTGGCCGGGTACGCTCTCGATCAGGATGCGCTCTAACTCCTCGGGGAGGTGCAACTTCTCGACGGCGGTCCGCTGCATCCCAAGATAAAAGACGGTCCCTGCATTGGAGAGGACGACCTGCCCTGCCTCTAGGAAATCACGGGGATGCTGACTCAAGGTGATCTGGGCAATGCCGAGCTTTCGAAAGCCTCGACTGCCACTTTCGAGATAGCTCCTCCCCGCCGGGTGCTTTAACAGGTAGGACGTCTCCTCGACAACGTAGGCGAGGTACCGCTCATTCTGGCGGAGCGCGCGATGGCGTGTCAGGAAGTTCTGAACCACGTAGGTCATGAGTGCATACCATTTGGGATGCACCTCTTTGATCGAGAAAATGGTGAGTGGCTTTTCCAGCGAGACACTGGTCTGCCCGGCCTGAAAGAGATAGGCGGCTTTTTCGAAGCGTTCTAGCAGTGAGCACCGCATACTCTCTGATGAGGCCGGGATGGTGTGCAGCCGTTCAATGAAGTCAGCCAGGGTTGGTGCAGGCAAAAGCGTCGTTTCAGCATGTGCTCGTATGGCTTCCCTGGTAATGCCTTTCTCGGCATAGGTTGCCCGCGCCACGGTAGTCAAGTAGGCTTCCTCGCTCCTGGTAAGGAGAGTCTCCTCATCGGTCACGAGCAGCGCCAGGCCAGTGAGTAACGAGTTATCAAAGAATTCCGCGAGCATGTCGGAGGCATCACCGGGATCAACATCGGCAGGCCCAAAGGGGAGATCAAAGAGGTTGATAGGACAGCTTCGGGCCAGGTTATAGCGCTGGCTCTCTTTGAGCTGCTGCTTGGCACGTCTCCGGTCGTCGATGTCGGTGCAGGATACTCGACATAGTGCAGTAAATCCCCCTTTCACATGCCCCAAACCCTAATCGCAAAGATGCACACCTATGCTGACAGCAAGACGTTCATTTCGTTCCACACCCCTCTCTCTCTTGTAAAGCATGGAAGGTATCTCCCACGGCTTTCGTTTTCTCTGCTGAGATTAGAAGGGATGAGGAGGAACGAGACCATGCTGAAGAGCATGGGCAACTGCCTGAGCACGGGAGTCCACGTTGAGCTTCATGTACATAGTGCTCAAATGAGCGCGTACCGTGCGTTCGGCGACGCCCAGTCGCACGGCAATCTCTTTATTGCGTTCCCCCTGCACAAGACCTGTCAGCACCTCCAACTCACGCTCCGTCAGCTCTGTTTCTTTGCGGGAAGATGGGATCGCCGAGAGAGAAGGTGAAGAGACACCATGAGATGCATACGAAAGAATACGACTCATCATCTCTGGCTGGACCATCATCTCGTTGCGCGCTGCGGCACGGATGGCCCGAAACAGGGTGGTTCGATCCGTCTCTTTAAGCAAGTATCCGCAGGCTCCCAATTGCAAGCCTCGTATCATGAGATCATCTTCGTTATAGGTCGTCAAAATCAAAACGGCAATATGTGGCCAGTCGGCACGAATACGTTTGATGGTTTCCAATCCATCCATGCCCGGCATCCGTAAATCCATCAGGACCACATCAGGTTGTTCTCTGCCCACCACCTGGAGGGCGGCGGCACCATCTTCTGCATCACCAACCAGGACAAATCCCTCATCGGCCTCTTCCAACATAAAACGTAATCCCTCACGCACAATGAGGTGGTCATCAACGACGACAATCCGAATGGTTGGGTGTTCTTCTCTCATCAGAGAACTCCTCCTCTTGTCTGTGTGGGAAGGTGCAAGCGAAGTACCGTTCCTTGTCCTGGAGCACTCTCAATCATCAGGTGGCCCCCACAAAGATGAGCACGCTCACGCAACCCCAGAAGGCCATAGTGACCTTGTAGCGTGGCGAGGGCAGCGCTCTCAAAGCCTCTCCCGTCATCACTTATTTCAATGATCAGGAAGTCCTCTTGGAACTGAGCGCAAATGTGCACCTGTTGTGCCTGGGAATGACGGGCGGCATTGGTTAGTCCTTCCGTGATGGCACGCAGCACATGCTCACAGAGAGCACAAGGTGTCTGTGCAAGCGCTGCAATGTCAGCGACGCACGCGATGGATGTGGTCTCTCTAAAACGATCGATCTCTTTGTGTAGCGCCTGGAGTAGATCTTGAGGGCCGAGCGCATTGGCACGCAGATGATCGATGGCGGTACGGGCCTCCGCCAGTGTTGCCCGTGCGCGAGACATGGCCTGCTGGGCCAGTTCGCGAGCGCGCTCATGCCGCTTTTTCTCCAGATGTTGATCGATACGCTCTAGTTGCAAGGTCAGCCCCACCAAATCCTGTGCCAACGTATCGTGTAACTCACGCGCCAGGCGCTGCCGCTCGTTCACCAGGGTCAATTCTTCCATGCGCATCGCAAAGGCTGCTAGTTGGAGATGAGCAGCTTCCAGCCGACCGCGAGCATGGGCCTGTTGGATCAAAAGCAGAATCCACCCGATAAGAAAGACCACCAGAAGCAACACGGACTCAAGCGTCATCCAGATGGTCATTTGCAGTATCTGGATGATGGTCGTTGCAAGAAAGAGGGCAAGAAAGCAGGCGACAACCATCACGATGTGCCTGATCTGTTTTTCAGTCACCATCCATCAGTTATTGACCCATACCTCCGGAATGGGGGATTTTCATCTGGCCCCCGATTACAAAGCCAAGCTAGCCACCTGGCAGAGCGCCGCTGAAACCATGAATGGTCTGCTGGAGATTGTCAAGCAGCAGCCGTTACAGTCTACTCCTGGAACGGTCTGGTCCTACAGCAATTCAGGCTACGTGGTTCTGGGCGCGATTGTCGCCAAGGTATCAGAGATGGACTATTATGACTATATCCATCAGCGCGTCTTCGCAGCGGCTGGCATGAGCAAAAGCCGCTTTTACACGAAGCCACAGCGGGAGCAGACTGCTGCCACAAGCGCTGGCCGGTACGCTCTCAGTACTCCTGCTCTACTCTCTGGTGCGGCGTCACTTTGGCAGAGTTGCTGGATTGCTGGCAGCGTTGGTCCTGGCACTGTGCCCGATTAGCATTGTGACCAATCGCGATGTCACGATTGATAGTACACTGACACTGACATTGCTCATTGGAGCGTGGGCCGTAATGCGGGCGGCGGAGAGCGGGAGCTTGCGCTGGCTAGCGTTCTCCGCCATCCTCGTCGGCATAGGCTTCAACATCAAGATGCTGGAAGCGTATCTGGTGGTGCCCGCCTACGGGATGCTTTACCTGCTTGCCGCACCTCATCGCATCTGGAAGCGCATTGGGCATCTGGCCTTAGCCGGGCTACTGCTCCTGGTGGTCTCGTTTTCCTGGCTGGTGGCCGTCGATCTCACACCGGCCTCGCAACGGCCCTACGTTGACTCGACGAAAGACAATTCAGCGCTCAGTCTGGCGCTTGGCTACAATGGCTTCGAACGTCTGTTTGGTCATACCCCAACCATCTCAACTCCTACAGCGGGGGATGGAACCCAGCAACCACAGACACCCGCCAGTCAGCCCCCCTCAGTTCCTGGAGGCGAGAATGGAAGAACACCGCGGGAAATAGAAATAGGTGGAATGGGTTTTGATATCGGCACTCCTGGTCCGTTACGCCTTTTCGGGCTTTCACTTGGCAGTCAGATCGGCTGGCTCCTGCCATTGGCGGTGCTGGGAATGCTGGCGCGAGCCTGGCAGCAACGCCCGAACGTGCGGGAAGATCGGAAGCTACAATCGTTGGTATTGTGGGGTATGTGGCTGCTCACGATGGGGATGTTTTTCAGTGTGGCTGGCTTCTTCCACCAGTACTACCTGACCGTGATGGCTCCTGCCATTGCGGCGCTCGTTGGCATTGGTCTGGTGACGACGTGGCAGGACTATCGTCGTGGGGGTGGCGGAGCTGGCTCTTGCCGATCGCAGTCGTCGTCACCACGGCAGAGCAGGTTTTTCTCTTGAGCGTTTATCCTGATCCAATATGGGGCCGCTGGCTGATTCCGCCGCTAGTTGTATTGAGCTTCATAACCGCAGGGGCACTTGTGAGTGTTCGTGCGGTTCCGTTCCTGCGTCTGAAGGAAATCAATACTCGTTTCCTCGCTTTGCTGCTGGGCATTGTCGGGGGGGTAGCTTTGCTGCTTACGCCGACCGTGTGGGCAATCATTCCCATCACGCGGAGTCAGTCACTAGAGCCGGTGGCGGGACCTCCGCAGGGAGAGGGACCCCTTTCTGGTTCGCAAATGATTGATCCCGCATTGATTCATTACCTGGAGGCCAATCGAGGTCAGGCAAAATTTCTGTTGGCCGTGCCCAATGCACAGGATGATACAGCAGGCAAAATCATGCTCGCGACGAACACACCAGTGATGGCAATGAGTGGTTTCACCGGCAGCGATCCCATTTTAACGGTCAATGAGCTTGAGGTGCTGGTCAAGCAGGGTACAGTACACTTCTTCCTGTTGCCGGCAAAGAATCCCCAAGGTGGGCCAGTCCTTGCACGAGGAGTCCAGCACACCCAACTCACCGACTGGGTGGAACAGCATTGTCAGAGCGTGGAGAGCCGCCTGTGGCAATCTTCTGCCAATGGCGCTGGGCCTGGCAATGTCTCTGGAAGTAGAAATCAGTTGTATAATTGCGCCGTGATCTCCTGAGGTGCAGGGCGCTCATTTCTTCCATCTTCCAGGCAATATAAAGGATCGAAAGTAGATAAAACTCTTGTCATTCATTCCACAGAAAACGCGTCTGCGGGCAAAATATATGTTGGTGCTGCTTTTCTCCGAGCAGGCGCGCCCTCTGCGTTTCCTTCTCACAGGTGGTGCCTGCGGAATGTTGCAGCTTAGGCTACTAGCTCTCCTGGCAGAGCTCAACATAGAATCTATCCTAGCAAATATTCTAGCCCTCCTGCTCGCTGCTCAGGTGAATTTTGTGTTGAGCAACGTGTTCACCTGGAATGATTGCCCTTCCATACGCACAGCGAGAAGGACGCTGTTCCGGCGTTGGCTCCGTTTTCATGGTTCCATCGCCGGAACCACTCTGCTCAACCAGGGGATATTCATCATTGCCTGGGCGCTCTTGCCGATACTGCTGCCTCTGGATTGGAGATCGGCATGGCTGCTGTCGCCAATTTTGTGCTTGGTGACTCCCTGGTATTCCGCTGATGACCCGGCTCACCTCGGTTCCCATTCCACAGGATACTGGGAATTTCTGCCTGCTCGACCGGCAGGTGGTCGATGTACTTGTCTCGATGCCTGAGCACCACCGTTTCATGCGCGGACTCTCTGTCTGGGTCGGTTTCCGACAGGTGTTCGTTCCCTATGAATGCGAAGAACGCTTTGCCGGGGTCATCAAGTATTCCCTACGCAAGATGTTGACATTGTCGTTTTCAGGCACGCTGGCGAGCATACTGGTTGGGTTATGCTTTCTCCTCGGATACCAAGCAATTAGTATTCATAGATGAATGTGGCTCAAACATTGCCTTAACCCACCTCTCCAAAAGGAGAACGCGTCTATGGTTCTGTTCCACGTAATAGGAGGAAGAATATCACGCTTCTGGCATTGCTCTCGCTTCAGGGAATGGGTGAAGCCTTCGTCCTGGAAGGTTCAGCGGATGCTACCGTCTTTGAACTCTATGTTGAGCAGATCCTGGCTCCCAGTTTACCAACTGGACACATTGGCATCCTGGACAATTTAAATACGCATATCTGGGCAAAAGTTCGGCACGCCATTGTAAATATTGAAATTCCATGAGGTAATTTTGACAATTATCTGAGGTAAAGCAAGGAATTCTTCGGCCGCGCCAATGTAGCTTTATTGGCTTCCAAAGGGCTTTGAGCAGCGATGGCAGAAAAAGACGAAGGTGGTATTACTTCAGATAATTGTACGATTTTGCCTCTATCTAATTATCGTATTTACAACGTGGGTTTTGAGAGCATGAGCAGAAATAAACAAGGATAAATGAGGGATGTCATTTCTGCTACCCTTCGTTTTCGGAAGAAATGCCCGCTTTCAGGTACAAAAGTATAAGTTCATTTCTTAGTATAAAAGCAACTTTTCAAGTTTGACGGTTCCAAATGGCTGTCTCAGGAAGGAATTCTTGCCATATCCCCACCAGCGGCAATGACCAGTCCAATAAAAGCTATAACCACCAGTACGGCACAGCCTGCAAAGGTATTAAATTTGGTCCCATATTGCTCCTGCGGCTCGCCAAGTTGATATGTCTTCCCCAATTGGAATACCTCCTCCGGAAAAGGAGGCTTCATGAATTCATATGGTTCCATTAAGGACTCCCTAACGAGCGCTCACTTTACCCCTGTTTTATCACCTGAAACGTTTCAGGTGCATACTTTTTTGCATCCTTGATCAATTCCTGACGCGTTTGCTCATTCAAAAACCCAGCCAGCGGCAGCATATGGGAAAAGCGGCTCATCTGGGCAGCCAGCAAGGCCCACCCTTGAATAACAGGGACATGTTGTCTAAGACCGTCCTCAACGGAAAGCCCGAAAACAGCAGGCCGATAAAAAATGAAACCCTCAACCAGCTTAGCGGGCTGATAAAAACGCGTAAAGTACGCGCTGTTTCCACCATACCAGTCTGTCTTTAGCTCTTTGATATTGTCCCAGGGAGTGTAGACCTTATAACCAAGGCCATTCAGTATCACACCCTGTGGGGAGGTTATCAGGCGCATGCGCCGAAAGCCAATAAAGACCAGAACGCCAAGCACTGCCATAATGCCCGCCCCAAAAAGGAACACTATACGTGACCCTATATCGATAGCCATGCGCAAAGACAGCACAAGGAATACCACGCCAAAACCAAGACCAAGGGCAAGAATAAACAGGTGCGCAACTAGCAATATGCTGTTCTGCTTATAGACTTTTTGTGGGGTCGATACTGAGGACTGAGCCTGAACCATTTGGTGCCTCCTTTTAAACTCATAGTTTTATCTGAGACCAGATTAACAAACAGAGAGTTTTCTCTGTGAGAATAACGTTGATCAGGTCTTTTTTTGCATGCAATCTGGTAGGCACCTGACAGGTGGAGGTGGTAATAAGAACGAAGGGTTGACACATTTTGGCCCAGTACTACGTAAGCTGCTACTTGTAGCAGCTTACGTAGTACTGGGCCAAGAAAGGGCGGCGTTCGCCCGGACTTTGGTCGCGTCGGCATACAGTTCTTTTCCCCAGACGAACCCTGCTTGTTGACACTGATCAACAATAGCCTCGAAAAAACGGCGGAAGACTTCAACCTCGTAGAGCGCTCGGATACGTGTCAGACTGAAATGATCCGGCAGAGCTTCGTCCAAATCGTAACCGATAGACCATCGCACACTCAAGCGATCCGCAGCTTGGCGCATGAGTTGGCGCTCAGAGCGAATCCCTTCAAAAAACATGACCAACTGCAGCTTGAAAAACACGACGGGATCAATGGAAGGGCGACCTCCCTGCGCATAGCTGTCCTGAACGAAGATCCGCACAAACGAGAGATCCAGTTTCTGATCCAAGTACCGATAAAAATGATCTTGCGGGACCAAATCATCCAGCGACATCTTGATCTGGGGAGCGAAGGTCCGCACTTTGGTTCCCATCATGGCAGCCGCTCCTTCTGCTCGACAAAGACTTCCTCTTCTGCCATGATTACGTTCTATGGCGCTTTAGGTTTTTTCAACAGGCCGCAGGGTTATCTGTAATGGTAACAAACCCTTGATAGCTACGCGACTAAAGATAAGGTATGATAGCATCACCAATAGTAAAGATTGCTATTTGGATGAATTGCCTCAAACGAGAATTACAGTGATTGTTAAGTCGGAATTGATCGTTAATCCTCTATCACCATTAATTGCGCAAATACCAGGAATAGGTGTACCTGGATTGTGGTATTGTGCGTCTGTAGAATAGCAAACAGTATTGTCCTTCTGCCAGATAGCATAAAGAACTGCTGTAGGAAGAGGGTAACTTGGGTAATTTGGTGACATTTGGTCAACCGTAATATAGTGGCCATTTTTGAAATCCGTTGTACCGACACACCAAGGAATCCACATTTCTATTCCTGCTCTTCCACCTGGTTGTAGCATTACTGTGTCGCTGGGATGTTCATGGTTGTTTAACCTAATAATCTTATCTGATTTGTTCTCAACTTGCCGAAATGCTGTTACGCCCATTGATTAAAATCCTCTCTGCTGGTCCTGTTCATACATTCTAGCTACAAGAATACATACTACCTATTAAACGTTCCTGCTAACAAAATTCGATTATAATTGTTGCCAATCAGAGAAAACAATGTGTTTCGCTAGATGTGGGAACTAACAGGGAAATATACCAAAAAGACAGATATGACTGAATGTACGATATGTCCCGTACCGAGGGTGTAAATTTGCGAATTAAGTGGGCGGATTGTTAAAAATTTTGATGATTAAATGGGAGAGCAAGCAATCAATATGAATCGGCTTACAGAGAGATCTCGAAACGTCGCCTTGATGGGGAGCAAAAATTTTGTGCTCTGCTGCCCGTTCTACCGCCCATTTAATTGTCAAGATTTAGTCAGAATCCGCCCACTTAATTCGCAAATTTACAGGTTAGAGGCTTTGTTGTTGGAGCACTAAGACTGTTTGAGCAAGTGTTGTTTGAACCAGGCAAGCACACGTTGCTGGTAGTCGCGCTGGTGTTTCAATTCGCCAAAGCCATGCCCTTCACGTGGGTAGACCGCCAGCACGGCGTCAACGCCGTTCTCTTGCAGTGCGCGATAGAAGCCGTAAGCCTGGCTGACGGGTACACAGAGATCCTTCTCGCCGTGAACGACCATTGTCGGTGTGGTTACGCGGCGGGCGTAGGTGATTGGCGAGCGCTCGCGATAGGCTTCGGGATGAGTGAGCGGATCGATAGGATGGCCGTTTTGCCCGAGGAAGCGCATATCCCAGCCCTGTTCGTTAGACTGAGCATGATAGCTATGGAAGTCGCTGATTCCAGCTCCCATGATCGCGGCTTTGAAACGGTTGGTCTGGGTGACGGCCCAGGCAGAGAGGAAGCCGCCATAGCTCCAGCCCATAATACCGACGCGCTCTCCATCAACCAGATTGCGCTCGACGAGATAGTCGACGCCGCGCAGAGCATCCTGAAAATCTTTTCCACCCATATCACCCAGTACAGCGTCAGCGAAGGCGACTCCATGACCCATACTGCCGCGCACATTTGGACGTAGGACGGCAAAGCCAGCCGCCGCCAGGTATTGCGAATGGTAGTCGCCGTCGTCCAGCCACGCCCCTGAGGGACCGCCGTGGACATGTAAGATCAGGGGTGGGGGAGTGCTGCCTTCATGGTGGAGCGGCCATGTCACGAGAGCGTCAATGTGCCAGCCATCAACGCTCTCATAGCGAATGCGCTCAGTCTTCGCCAGCGTCAGCGTCTCTTCCTGCTGCGGGTTCATACGCGTGAGGCGCTTCCAGGTAAGATCCCTCACGCTAGCGTCTTCATAGTGTAGTTCGCCAAACCAGACATCGTAGGGATGCTTCTCGCTGTGCGTAGCGACGACATAGCGCCGGTCTGCCGTCATTGACAGGTGGGGCCAGTGGCGGTCTCCCAGGGCGAAATTGCTGCTCAGGGAAGTCATCTTGCCAGTTGTGCTATCAAGCAAGCCTATCTGACAGGAGAGGCCTTCGAAGCCCGCGCAGATCAAGTGCCGCCCGTCAGGGAGCCAGCTACACCAGGTAGGACTCCAATCAAGCTCCGGTGTGAGATTGCGTGTCTGGCCATTCGTGAGCGAGATGACATAGATGTCGCCGCCGTTGCGGTCGGGATCACTCCAGTTGCCCGATACATATGCGATAGTATTACCGTCAAGCGACCAGGCGAGGGAGCATGCCTGGCGGTCAAGCTGGCTGAGCTGGCGAACTGCTCCGCCGCTAGCCGCGACGATACCAACCTGCCCCCAGTACCAATCGGAGTATTCGGGGCCAGTGGCGAAATAGACCGCCAACTGGCTGCTGTCAGGTGACCAGGCATATTGCCAGATAGAGACGCCATTGGGGGTGATAGACTCGGGAGTGCCATACGCAGGCCGCACTGTCCAGAGGCGGCGATAACGCTCCTCGCCAGGGCGCAATATGATAGGATCATTGCCTGGCTTGGGACCATCATGTGAGAGGAAGGCGATGCGGCTACCATCAGGCGACCAGTTGACCTCACTGATGCCATTAGGCATGGCGCAAATGGTCCGGCTTTCTCCACCTTGTGCGGGGACAATGCGGAGCAGGGCCTCGTCCTCATGCCCACTTTTAGAGATGAAGGCAAGCTGCTGGCTGTCAGGTGACCAGGAGGGGGCAGAATCATCGAGCGTCCCTGTGCTTAGGGGATAGGGGTCGCCGCCTGCTGTGTCTACACACCAGACACGTCCCCGCTGTCTAGGCTGATCTGGCACCCATTCGCGAACCACAAACGCGGCGCGCTTCCCATCAGGCGCAATAACCGCGCTGATGACGTTGCGTATACTAAAGAGCGTGTCCAGGACCACAGGCACGTGCGGATGAGTTGTGTGAAAGGGGATCGCCTCCTGTTGGGAGACCGTAGAATGTAACTCGTTCATAGGAAACCCTCTATTTGTTTGCGATAATGGCTTCGATTTCTGCGAACGTCTTGGGTGCGTCGCTGGTGAGGTTCTCGTAGCCCTGCTCGGTTACAAGGATATCGTCCTCGATGCGAATGCCGATGTTCCAGAACTCGGGGTTCACGTCTTTGGTGCCTTCGGGGATATAGATCCCCGGCTCAATGGTAAAGACCATGCCAGGTTCGAGCTTTGGATCTTCGTCCCATTGCCCCAGGCGCTTGTATGGGCCGAGATCATGAACATCAAGGCCCATCCAGTGGCTGGTGAAGTAGCCATAGAAAGGCTGATAGGCTTTATCCGCGATAAGCTGCTTCACATCGCCTTTAAGAATGCCCTGCTCCACCATCCCTGTTGTCAGGACCTCGACAGTATGGTCATGGATATCGGTAAGCGTAATACCTGGCTTGACCATCGCCGTTGCGGTCTCAAGTGCTTTGAGTACCAACTCGTAAAGCGTGCGTTGGGCAGGTGTGAAGCGTCCGTTGATGGGATAGGTGCGCGTGATATCGGAGCTATAGTACTGGTATTCGCAGGCCGAGTCAATAAGAACTAGTTCACCATCTTGCATCTGACGATTGTTCTTATCGTAATGCATAATGGTCGCGTTGGCACCGGAGCCGACAATAGGCGCGTAGCCATGGCGAGGCGAGCCGTGCTGTTGGTAGACATATGACAGAATCGCCTGGACCTCGTACTCGTACATTCCCGGTTTGAGGGCTTTGAGCACCTCGCTATACGCTTTGGCGCTAATGCGAGAGGCTTCACGAATCAGCTCGATTTCCTCCGGCGATTTGCGTACGCGCATTTCACTCAGAATAAATAGAGGATCGGCGATCTGACGTGGGATGAAGACGCGGCGGTGGCGCGCGAGCAGTTCTAGCAATTGATCATCGAAGGATTGGGCCTTGCCGCTGCTGTAGTAGAGGGTTTGACAGCCTTTGAGATATTCAGGTAGTTTCTCCGCGAACTGCTCAAGTGGGTAGGCAATATCAGCGCCATACTGGCTCATCGCTCCCTCTGGACCGGCGCGCCGTCCCGTCCAGGATTCAGCGAAGGGGTCGCGTGGCGCGACGAAGAGGATAAAGTGATGCTCTGGATGCTCTGGGGCCAGGACGCAGATCGCTTCTGGTTCCTCGAAGCCTGTCAAATAGTAGAAGTTGTTGTCCTGGCGATAGGTAAATTCCAGGGAATCGCCACTGCGCCGAAATTGTGGGCAGCTACGGAGGATTGCCACGCCCCCGCCCATGCGATCCATAAATGCTTTTCGTCGTGCTTCAAACATACGATGGAGTCCCTCTCTAGCAAAAAATAGTCTGAATCAGTCTCTGCCTATGGTATCCTATTTAGAATGAGTACTACATTATATGATGCACAGCCAGGCGGAAGCTTGTACAATTGAGTTATGGTTTATGCTGATTTATGCATAATGGCGCAGCCTTAAAGGAGATGCAGAAGCAAGACCCTCCTGCATCTCCTTTAAAACTATTCAGTAATAGGGAAGTAGACAGTATAACGCTCGTCGCGAATGTCGCACAGAGGGAGGAAGCGTGTGGTGTGCGGCTGGTTGCGCGTCTCATAGCTATCAGGCTGCCAGGCGGCATACTGGCGTTCATGATAAGGAGCCAGGAGCGTTTCGGGCTGATCTTTACTTCCATAGAGCATAGACGCGTCATCGCATAGTCCGGCTAAAACTATGGGACCATCCATAAAGGCCATCATGTCAGATGCACCTGGCAGGGGGACGATTTGCAAGGCTTTCGGAAGCAGGATGGTAAGCTTATCGTTATGCCAGGTTCGGCGAATGCTGTAGTAGCTGGATGGAGTGTGAGGAACCTGTTGGCGCTCGCCATTGATCGTGATCGTTGGTTCGTCCGCGAGCCACCAGGGCAAGCGCAGCGTAAGTGTATACTCTGTGGGCTGCTCGCAGTTGACGCTAAGCGTATACTCGGGATGTGATGTCTGGCGCGGCTGCTCACGCGAAGCCTTCAGCGCGTAGACGTCGTGGGCCTTGCTCTCCAGAGTTACGCTAACTTCGGATCCATCGTGATGCCATTGCACGCGGGAAGGGATGTACTGGCTGACGAGCAGCCCTTCATCATTCGTGAAATAAATGTCGCGCGTATGGCTTGCCTGTGCCTGCACAAGGGTTCCGTGACAGCACCAGAAATCATTCGTCGGAGTTCCCCATACTTTGGTTCCTCCCGTCTCCAGAGGCAGGTAGTACGCGACCATGCCTGTCTGCGCGTTCTGCTGCGCGAGGATACCATTATAGAAATTGCGCTCGTAGTAGTCCGCGTAGACGACATCGCCGGTCCAGCGGAAGAGATAGTTCGCCAGGCGCATCAAGTTATAGACAGTACAGTGTTCCTGGTTTTCGGGTCCGAGTTGCCCGCCAAGTTGATGCGGTGGACACCACATCTCATCGCTTGTCTGACCACCAGTGCAGAAATAGCCGCGATCCGTAACCGCGAGGCGCCAGTATGCTTCAACAATGTCGCGCCAGCGCTGTTCACCGGTTACCTCCCAGGCACGCGCTGCGCCATGCACTTCGGGGATAGTGGTATTCGCGTGCATATATGTCAGCACATCTTCCCCAGCAAGCAGGCGATCAAAGAGGCGGCGGCGATCATAGCGCCGTATGAGATCCAGGTGTTCCTGTTTGTTGGTGACACCGTAGAGGTTTGCCCATACTTCAAGCATGCCGCCGGTTTCGACATCGAGAATATCGTCCATCTGCTCGCGTGAGAACTGCCCTGTCCAGCGATGAAACCAGTTTGCCCAGTGGATGAGGATGTCAAGTGCTTGCTCATTCTGAGCAATTTCGTACATATCGTACAGACCCATCAAGGTCTTGTGCAGAGTATACTGAGGTGCCCAGATACGCTTGCCACGCGCGATCCAGTCGAGATACTTTTCTGGAATAGAGCCGATCCACTCGCCTCCCATTTCTTGCTGACAACGCGCCAACTCGGCCACGATAAAGTCAGCCTTCCCTTTGATCTCAGTATCGCCCGTCGATGCGAACAGGCGTGCCGCAGCCGAGAGCCAGTGTCCGAGGAAATGTCCGCGCAATTGGCTGGTTGGCGATTCCCATCCGCCGTGGCAATCTGTTGGTTGCTGGGGCGGGTTCCAGAGTCCAGCTTCACCATAATGGTTCTGCAACAGATGAGAACTCTTGAGGCTGAGCATATAGGCGCGATTAAGCTCTGCCCTTTTCTTGAGTGATCCCGGCTGAAGCGTGACTGCGTTCCAGGGGAGCGAATGGTGAGTTTCAAACATTGAAGGACCTCCTCTATAGTTCCGTGTCTGGTATATACATGATAGGATAAAGGACGTAGGCACGAGGCGCAATGTAGATTCTCAACGCAAAGGTGGAAAATTTCAACATGTCCGGCTCGATTTATCGACTAGATGGGCAACCAGAAGTTCTGAGTATGGGTTTTGTGCAGGAGGAAACACTGCACGCTGACCGTGTGCTGGATTTCTGGGTGCTTGGTATGCTCACAAGGGGTGCGACGAGTTTACAGGTGGGTGGGGACCGAGTGAACGTATGCGCGAATAGCTATTATCTTCTGCCGCCATATGTGCGGCATTATGGGATACAGAGCGGGACAAGCTTCGATGTAATCTATTTCCACTTTCTAACGAGAGAGGGAGGTTACGCGTCTCAAATGTTGAGCTTGCCTGTCTTGGGACGCATACCACCCGATACCTCATATCTTAACCTGTATCGCTTTCTCAAGCGCGCTGTGGACTTTGCCGTGTTGTCCCCCGCGCAGATAAACGTGCAGGTTGCCGCGATCCTCGCACAACTGAGCGCCATGCAGGATTACACAGGGAGTGAACAGGATAGGCCGAAGCGACTGGCCTATCGCGTCATGGACTACCTCAGAGAGCATATCGAGCAGGATGTGAATAGTGAATTGATCGCGGAGGAGTTAGGATATAGTTATGGACACCTGGATCGTGTCTTTCGGCAGCACTTTGGCAGGAGCATTCATCAGAAGCTACAACACCTGCGCATCGACATCGCGGCGGAATTACTGGTGATGGGTAAACCAATCAAGGAAGTAGGAGTGCAAGTCGGTTTTCATGATTATCACTATTTCCTGAAAGTCTTTAAAAAGATCCGAGGTGTCTCACCGGGCGAACTGCAACGTCGCCCGTCTGCCAGATGGTAAGCTCTGGAGCGTGATTAGCCTCTGAAGAAACTCTCGTGTACACTGCCACTCTTGACAGGGGTGGCATTTTTAGCGCAATATGCAGGTGAATAACAGAGCTATACATTGATGGCAAATATGTCTTGCCACATCGTATGCTCACGTAGGAGGGAGAGGCTTTGCTCTGGCCTGATTGTCGAAAAAGTTGTGAATAAGTCATCGAACAATATGAAAAACTCGCCCAAGATGTCGGATATCGCCAAGCGCGCGGGCGTTACCTTAAGCACCGTCTCGTATACGCTGAGTGGGAAGAGACCCATTTCCGATGCGGTGAAGCAAAAGGTCTACCAGGCGATGGAAGAGTTGGGGTATCAGCCGAACTCGCTGGCGCGCGCGCTGGTGACCAAGCGTACGCGTATCATCGCCTTGCTCTATCCTGCCTGGAGCTCCAAGTTAGGTCCCCAATCCGAGTTTATTACCAGTATCGCGGCCTCGGCTACCGATCACGGATATGCTCTCCTGCTGTGGACGTCCCCCCTGACCGATGATGAGAAGGTAATGGACATGACCCACCAGGGCTTTATCGATGGAGCGATTCTCATGGAAGTTGCCCTGCATGATCCACGTGTTGAGTTGCTCCAGAAGCAGCATGTGCCCTTCGTGATGATTGGCCGCTACGCGGAAAATGCCGATATGAGTTTTGTGGACCTGGATTTTGATTATGCGTTGGAGACAAGCGTTCGTTACCTGGTAGAGGAGGGGCATCGGCATATCGTGCTCATTAACCAGTCGGCAGAGCTTTTGGAGCGGGGCATTGGCTATGTCGTGCGCTCCAGGGACGCTTTTTATCGCGAGATGCAGAAGCATGGGTTACAGGGCATAGATTGCTGCTGCGAGGCAAATGATCAGGCGGGGTATGAGGCAACAACGAACCTGCTGAATGACCATCCAGCCATTAGTGCTTTCATTCTCATGACGCCCTGGCCGAGCGGTGGTATTATCCGCGCTCTTACTGACAAGGGCTTGCGCATTCCTGAAGATGTTTCCTTAGTCGCGATTTTCTCACCGCACCTGGCGCAGATGACGATGCCCGCCCTTACTTCGGTCGATTTCCCTTTTGAGGAGATGGGACGACTAGGAGCGCAAATTCTGGTGGATAAGTTGAATGGGATCGAGACCGCTGCGAGACAAGTCTTGCTGACTCCGCCTCTCACCATACGTTCTAGTTCAGGCCCTCATCGCTAAGACATCAATATTGACAGATATCACTCTTGACAGTTTCTGTTCTTGAACTTATAATTTCTCTATCGAAGCGCTTCGATAAAAGGGACAAAGCTGATTCCAGATCGAGAGGGAAACATGACTGGAGATTCCTGTGGAGCGGGAACGCATCTCCATTCACTGGAGAGTATGTTCGTGTTGTTTCACAGGGGAGGGGGCAGAAGGTGGGCTTTTACTCTCGTGTCGGGTGTGATGGTCAATCCAAAGGAGGATATACAATGGATCCACAGCCGTTTAAAGTGGCGGGTCAAGCATATATAACATCCCAAAAGCGCACCTCTAAGCGCTTTTTCAGCCTGATCTCAATGAGTTGCCTCATATTTCTCGCTCTGGGACTATTGTTGAGCGCCTGTGGTGGGTCCGCTCAAAGCTCTAACGGGAAGATTGAGCTTACCGAGATGGACTACCTGGGAACAGAGCCAGCAAACACTGAAATCAATAAACTCATCAAGCAGTACGAGCAGGAGCACCCGGACGTGACGATCAAACGAACCGCGGTGCCGATTGGCTCATTCACCACCAAAGTATCCCAGCAGGTCGCGTCGCATACACTACCGGACATCCTGGTTATGGATAATCCGAACCTGCCGACGTTCGCATCAACTGGGGCGCTCACACAGCTCGACTCCTATCTGACGGGCGATCTCGCCTCCTCCAAATTCTACGGAGGCTCGCTCTCCACGATGCAGTACCAGGGCAAGACCTATGCTGTGTCAACGGGGAACAACGATCTCGCGCTCTACTACAACAAGAAGATGTTCAATGACGCCGGTCTCAAGCCTCCCACGACCTGGGCTGAGCTGCAGGCTGACGCGAAGGCGTTGACCAAGGGCAATACCTACGGCTTCGCTCTCTCGGCACCTGCTACCGAAGAAGGTTCCTGGCAGTTTGAGCCGTACCTGTGGTCGAATGGTGGTGATCTCGACAAGGTCGATGGCCCTGCAGGCGTCGGAGCATTGCAGTTCCTTACGGATATGCTGAAAGACGGCTCCCTCTCCAAGGCCTCGCTGAACTGGGGCCAGGCCGATGTCCTGACACAGTTTGAAGAGGGACACGCGGCTATGATGGAGAATGGTCCCTGGGACCTGAGCCTGTTGAAGCAAGCCAAGGTGGATTACGGCGTTGTTGCTCTGCCAGCCCCGTCCGCTGGGAAAAAGACAGTCTCCCCGCTGGGCGGAGAGATCTGGACCATTCCGCAGACCGACGACACGCATCAGAAAGCTGCCTGGGATTTCCTGAACTGGCTGGAGCAGCCAAAGCAGATCACGGACTACGACCAGGTACAGGGCTACATTCCTCCTTTGAAGGCTGCTGCCCAGGATCTTCTGAAGCAGAATACCGAGTTGCAGGTCTTCGCCGATGAGTTGAACAACGCCCAGGCTCGCACCGCCAAAGTCGGCGAGAAGTATCCCAACATCTCGCAGCAGATCTGGACTGCCGAGCAATCCGCTCTCTCTGGCAGCCTCTCTCCACAGTCTGCGCTGACCCAGGCGCAACAGAAGATCGACGCGATTGTAAAGGGCTAATGTGGGATCTCTCCTCTCGCTTGACTGGCCCACGCTTTCTAACGTGGGCCAGTCAAGCGAGAGTTCTGGTGTGTGTGTTCAGGGAGGCTTATCGTGGCTACGCATATTCAGGAGCAGCAATCGGTGGTCAGAGGGAACGTGTCGAAATCAATAGCGCGCAGAAGCAGTCGTTCGCGCCTGGTTCGCTTCTCATTCCTGGTGCCAGTGATTATCTACTTGCTCATCTTCTTTGGTTATCCGCTCTATTATAGTATCAGTGTGAGCCTGGAGAAATACACCCTTCAGACTGAATACACGGGCAACGCGCCCTTCATTGGCCTGAGCAACTATATCGCCGTGCTTCAGGACGCGACGACCGGTGGTGCGGCGCTTCACACGCTCATCTTCACGGTGGGGTCGATCGTGCCTCAGTTTGTGATCGGTCTGGCGCTGGCGGTGTTTTTCACCAAAAAGTTCCCGCTGAGCCGTTTTCTGCGCTCGTTGATGCTCCTGCCCTGGCTGTTGCCTCTGGTCGTGTCGGGAACGGTCTGGCGCTGGCTCTTTGATCAGACGAACGGCATTATTGACCAGACGTTGGCGGGCCTGCATCTCATCCCCGCGCACTTTGGCTGGCTGACCACTCCTGGATACGCCCTGGCAACAATTATCGTGACCAACATCTGGATTGGCATCCCCTTTAATATGGTGCTGCTATACAGTGGCCTGCAAGGCATTCCGGGCGAGCTCTACGAGGCGGCGTCAATTGACAGTGCGACCCAGTGGCAGCGTTTCTGGTATGTTACCCTTCCGTTGCTTAGACCGGTGATCGGCGTTGTCTTGATGCTTGGCCTCATCTACACGCTGAAAGTATTCGACATTGTGTATGTAATGACCGGTGGAGGCCCGGCGAACACGACGCAGATTTTCGCGACCTGGTCGTATAACCTCTCCTTCGCACAGCAGCTGTTCGGGCAGGGATCGGCGTTAGGGAATGTTATCCTGGTCATTTCACTGGTAGTGGCGCTATTCTACGTACGCGCCAACCGTCAGCAGGATGCCTGAGCATAGACAAAGGAGATTTCGCAATGCAGGCTCAATCTGTCAAGCGCAAAAGGAGCGTTTCGCTGCGCCCGCTTCTCTTCCTCATCCTGGGGTTGATCATTACCGTGATAATGCTCTTTCCCGTGTATTGGATGATTGTCAATTCGCTGGAAACAAACCAGGATATCTTCAAGATACCCGTCTCGCTGATCCCGACCCAGATCACGTTTGAAGCGTATACGGCGACTTTCGCCGATCAGTTCCCGCACCTGCTTACCAGCCTGATCGTCGCGCTGGGGGCGGTGGTGATCTCGCTCGCCATCGCGATTCCCGCTGCCTATGCCCTGGCGCATTTCCGCCTGCGCTTCTCGAACGTGTTGATTTTCGCGCTCTTGCTGGCGCAGATGATCCCGGCGGTCACCCTGGCGACGCCGATGTTTCTGATCTTTAACAAGCTGAACTTGTTGAATAGCTACCTGGGCTTGATTCTGGCAGATAGCACGTATGCTGTCCCCTTTGATGTAATTATTCTGGCCGCGTATATGCAATCGCTTCCCTATGAACTGGTCGAGGCGGCGTTTATCGATGGCACGGGTGAGTGGGGCGCGTTCCTCAGAATCATACTGCCGCTCGCGTTGCCGGGTATTGTGACGGCGGGGCTCTTCGCCTTCCTCTTCGCGTGGGGCGACTTCCTCTACGGCCTCACTATTATGACGGTGAATGATATTCAGCCCATTTCCCTGAGCATCTATGGCTACCTGGGGCAGTTTAACTCCCAGTGGAATAACCTGATGGCGGTCGCGACCCTCGGAGCGATACCAGCCGCGATCCTGCTGATTGTCTTCCAGCGCTATATCACGTCCGGCCTCTCGTCTGGTGCGTTGAAGGGCTAGGAACTGGTGAGTGGGGATGTCTCAGAACTTCGGACCAAGAAAGAAGGATTATCATGCAAGGTTTTCAACGATATGCAAATGCACTACTGTGGGAACGGAATCACGAGCAACTGCGCATAGAGCCGTGGGGGCGCGACAGCCTGCGCGTCCGTTCGACGCCTAATGCTGCAGTTCGTGACGACCTGTTGAGCGTCCTTTTGTCGCCGGAACCAACGGAAGTGCAGATCGCGATTGACGCGCAGGGGGCCAGGATCAGCAATGGCGCGCTTACCGCGAGCGTTTCTCCGCAGGGGCATGTTCGCTTCTCCAAGACGGAGAGCGGAGAGGAACTGCTGGCGGAAACCCCTCTTAAGCATTCGACCCGCATTCCACCTCGCCATTTTAAAGCGCTTCACAGCGATCTCTATCATCTGGAGGCGCGTTTCAAGGCGTATGAAGGCGAGAGGCTCTACGGTCTGGGGCAGCACCAGCACGGGTTGCTCGATCAGAAGGGGGCGGTAGTCGAACTGGCCCAGCGCAATACTGAAGTGGCGATTCCCTTCCTGTTCTCAAGCCGGGGCTATGGCCTGCTATGGCACAACCCGGCCATCGGGCGCGTGGAGCTTGGCAAAACCGCGACGCGCTGGATCGCCGAGGCGACCGCTCAGCTTGATTACTGGATCACGACGGGCGATACGCCCGCCTCGATCATGGAGCACTATGCCGATGCGACCGGCCATGCGCCTGAGTTCCCCACATGGGCCTCTGGTTTCTGGCAGTGTAAATTACGCTACCGCACGCAGGATGAATTGCTCCAGGTCGCCCGCGAGTATAAGAAGCGCGGCCTGCCTCTTTCGGTTATTGTTATTGACTTCTTTAACTGGACCTTGCAAGGTGACTGGCGCTTTGATCCGCAAGCCTGGCCTGACCCCCAGGCCATGGTTGACGAGCTCAGAGCAATGGGCGTCGAATTGATGGTTTCCGTCTGGCCGACAGTCAACCCCATGAGCGAGAACTTCGTGGAGATGCAGGCGCGTGGCCTGTTGATGCGCACGGAGCGTGGCATCCCCGCTATGATGATCTTTCAGGATAACCGTCCGGAGGGTCCGGCCTTTGTGCAATACTATGACGCCACCAATCCCGAGGCACGCGCGTTTGTCTGGGAGCAGGTACGCGAGCACTACTATCAATACGGTATCAAAACCTGGTGGCTGGATGCTTGCGAGCCGGAGATGCATCCACTGGATGCGGATAACGTTCGTTTCCACCTGGGCAATGGCAGTGCAGTGGCGAATGCCTATCCGATGCTGCACGCCAAGGGGTTCTATGACCATCAGCACCGGGAGAGCGATGAGCCTATCCTCAATCTCTGCCGCTCGGCCTGGGCAGGGAGTCAGCGGTACGGGGCGGCTGTCTGGTCAGGAGATATCGATAGCACCTTTGAGGATTTGCAGATTCAAGTGCGCGCGGGCCTGAATATGGCCTTGAGCGGTATCCCTTGGTGGACAACCGACATCGGCGGCTTCTATGGTGGCGACATCGACTCGCCTTCCTTCCGCGAACTGCTGATTCGCTGGTTCCAGTACAGTACCTTCTGCCCGATGCTGCGTCTGCATGGCTACCGTAATCCCGAGCGCAACATTGACGCCATGATCGATACCGGCGCGGAGAACGAGGCGTGGTCGTTTGGCCCGGAGGCATACGAGATCATTAAGGAGCTCTTGTTCTTGCGCGAGCGCCTGCGCCCGTATGTCGAAGCTCAGATGAGGGTAGCGCACGAGAAGGGCACCCCTCCCATGCGGCCCCTCTTCTTCGATTTCCCTGAGGATGAGGAGTGCACGCGTGTAGATGACCAGTTCCTCTTTGGCCCCGACTTGCTGGTGGCCCCAATCTTGACGGAAGGCGCGCGCAGTCGCGGTGTCTACCTGCCCGCGGGGACCACCTGGACCGATGCCTGGAGCGGCGAGACGTTTGAGGGTGGCCACTATATCACGGCAGTGGCCCCCTTAGAGCGGATTCCAGTGTATCTTCGTGATGGAGCCGATGTGCCCATTCGAGATGGCCGCTAAGTAGCGAACAAACAAGCAGTGAAAAACAAAGCAGGCGGGACTCAGCGAAGCAGGAAAGCCTCTCAGGGACGAGAGGAATCCTTTCCCTTGATGATGCGTTTTCTTTCTTGCCCGGTTTGTGGTATCGTCGCTTCGGTGTGCGGGTAAATTTCTCCTACCTGCATACCGTGCATCGCCACTGGCTGGTTATTGTAGACCTCGACTATATTGACTGGGCTCCCGGCAAAGCCACCTACAGCATAGATCCTTCCATCCTGTCCAAGCGCTCCTCCAAGCCCATAGCGTGCGGTCGGCATGGCGACAAGGGTTGTCCAGGTATTCGTTTTGGGGTCATATGCTTCCACCGTTTTGAGAGGGCCGTTTGCGTTTCGACCCCCAATGGCGTAAATTCGCCCATCGGGCCCTACCACTGCCGTCAATCCCGTGCGTGCGGTTGGCATAGGTGCAAGGGTTGTCCAGGTGTTCGTCCTGGGGTCATATGCCTCTACCGTCTTCAGGATGCCGCTTGCGTTTATCCCCCCATGACGTAGATACGCCCATCGGGGCCAGCCGCCGATGCGAGCCCATAGCGTGCGGTCGGCATCGGTACAAGGGTTGTCCAGGTCTGTGCCCTGACATTATACGCCTCCACCACGTTTAGCTCGCCGCTATCTAATTTACCGCCTATTACATAGATGCGCCCATCGGCCCCCACGGCAGCAGTAAGGTTGGAACGAGGGTGGGCAGAGTGGAGGCAAGAGTTGTCCAGGTATCTGTCAAGGGATCGTAGGTATCCACTGTACTGAGCTGGTTATTGCCGGAGTCTGCGACACGATTGGTGCCGCCAATAGCATAAATAAGGCCATCGGGCCCCAGTACCGCCGCTAGATACCCTCGGCGGGTGGGCATCTGCGTACCGGTAGTCCAGGTATTCTTCGCGGCGTCGTAGATCTCCACGCGGGTAAGGTAATAGCTGCCATCGGGATTGATACCATGGCCACCGATCGCATAGAGCCGCCCGTCGGACCCCCGTACCACCACCAATCCCTCACGTGCGGTTGGCATAGGCGCAACGCTCTTCCATTGTCCAGCCACGACAGTGGGGGTAACGGTGGGTTGCATGGCGATGGGTGCAGGGGCTTTCCGAGTGATCTGACTGAGTCCATAGGCTGCGCCACCTAGCAAAATCAGCGCTCCTAGCGCAGCGGCCACGATCCACCAGGGGAAGGGTTTTTTCACAGGTGCCGCGGCGGGCACCGTAAATTTGACCGTTGGCCCCTCGCTAGTGTCATCATCGGGATTGGCCAGGTCCAGCATATCCAGCCGGAAGGTGTAGTCGCCAGTTGGGGCGCCTGGTGGAACGGTAATTTGCACGGTATATTGCTGGCTTCCGGTGCTGGCGAATTCGCGCTCAGATTCTCCCAGCAGCGTCAACCAGGAACTGGCAGCCGATGAGAGGGCGACCACGCGGGCGCGACCGCTAATGACTCGTGTCGTTGTGTTAGAAACGGTAAACGAGGTCTGCACCTGGCGACTGCTATCCAGAGGCACGCTGCTGGTCGCCGCGGTGATCGCAAATGAGCTTGACATAGTTTTATCCTCCTGGAGGTCCGGCTCAACTTACTTGAGTGCGAGGAGACACGCAGGTGCCCCCTCCGTACGAAGGCACGTGATACTGAGTGTCCCATGCGCTTTGCCCGGGTAAACTTTGAAATTGGTATCCGTTGTGGTCTCTGCCCCCATGAGGGTCTTTTGCACGGGTAGCGTCTCTTCCTGAGTGAGCGTTACCGTCGCCGACGCCCCTTGTATGAGTTGCAGTGAGACCAGACGCAGCGTGAAGGGGGACTCTCCAATGCCAAACGTGCAGACGCTGCCCAGGGGCACGACGAGCGTATCTTTCTGAAGACAACTCGCGGGCGCAGGCCTCAGATCACCAACCTTTAACGGCTGCTGAATGACGAGAGCTCTACCCAGTCCCGTCACCCACCCAGGAGGCTGGAATGCCTGATCGTCGGAGTGTATGGCCCCAAGGTTGAGACCGACGACGAAGAGGACACCTATCACGAACAATAGGGCGAGAAAGACTTTGGGGCTGCGCATACGAATGTACCCCTTTCTAAGAGGAAGGTGGTCTGCCTTCTGGATTCTCCACCATTTCAAGTTCATAGGTAACATAGGCAGGCTTTTCCGACTCGATGATCTGCTCGATCATGGCGCGGTATGGCGCCGCTTCGTGTGGGGCCCGAACGCGCAGGTGGAATGGTCGGGGCAGGCCATCAGATCCCGGCACCTGCTCCTCTATCGTGAAGCCTTGTACGCCGGTTGCCGTTTCCAGGAAGCGTAGCAGTCCCTTTGCCGTCCCTCGCCATTGTGCCAGGAACGGTACGGCAGCTATCAGTTCGCGGAGCCGCCCCATTCCACTGGGCCAGGAAGGAGCAGCCTGCGTCGCGGATGTTGCGGGAACGCCCTGTAAAAAACGTTCTAGATCGACCCAGCTCGCCAGGAAAGGCACGAACGCATCGGGAGCGCGATAAGGATCAAAGAACGCATCAAGCTGGTCTAACACTGCCTCGTCTGGAGCTGGCAGGGCTTCCATCACTTCGAGCAGGGTGAGCAAGGGCGAGCCTCCCTCTATGGCCCGCTGAAAAACCTCGGGGAGCAGGCGCTCAATATCAGTCCGCTTCATCTTCACCTACTACCGCTATATCGTGCTCGCCTGAGACGAACAACCAGGTTGCTGGCAACGTCACTTTGTCGGGGAATTCTTTGTTCGAGGATGAAGAGTAGGCCCCCCCACCATCCTCGCTACGGAAAATCCCCTTTGCTCCGCCCGCCAGTACCAACCCGGTTTCAGGGTCCGCTCCAAGCGCGATGACCGGGTGGAAGCGGCCCGGGTCTCTCAGGGGCAGGCCACAGCCTACGTCAGATACTCGCCAGGCGGCATCACGTCCACGGCGGTCTAGTTGCAGCACACCCGCGCGATGAGAGCCCGCCAGAACCTTCGTGCCGATAAAAGTGATTGAGCGACACGTCCCCCCAGTCCAGTTTTTTCCGAACCTTTGCCATCCTTCTGGCGGGTCCTCTGAGCCGCGCAACTCCCAGGTAAAGCATCCCTTGCCGGGGTCATCTCCGCCGGAGACCGCCGCGCCCGCCCAGATAAATGAGCGGGGACCATCGTGCTCTATCACTAATTCCCTGATATCCTCGCCACGCAGCCCAGTATGCCGAAAGGTGCTCGTCGCGCCCCCACTGCTGGAAAGATAGACCCCACCGGTATTCTGCGCCGCCACAGCGACGTTTGTGCTCCCCCGCGCGTCCGTACTGGTTGTTACCGCGTAAAAGCCTAGCCCCTGATTCGACTGGTCCACGAGCACCTGTACAGGGCTACTGCCCGGCTGCATGGTGAGTTCATACAACCCGACGTTTGTCGCCAGTAGCAGAACAGGCGCGCCGCCCCGTAATGTCCATGCCAGGTCCTGTATCAGGAATGCCAGGGAGTAGATGGTGGCTTCCCATGTTTCTGCGCAATCTCGCGAAATGTGCAGGCGCGATCCCTTATCGTTGGGCAGGCGAGTGGCAACGGCGACAAGCCCCGCTTGACGCGCATGAACCTGCACAACGGTGATTTCCTCTCCCTTGAAGCGGCCAGCCGGCTCCCAGCCCCCGCCATCGTTGAGCGAGCGGAACAGCATGCTTCCACTCCCGACATACCAGGTTCGCGGCTGTGTGCTATCGGCGACAAGTGTTGTTACATTACTCTCGGGGACCTCATCTACCACGAGCCGTACCTGATCCACCCAGCGCACCCCTGGCTCTGCTAATGCCACATCGTAGACATGGGATGCGCGCAGGGCCTGCCCAAAGGGCCATCCAGTCGAACTGAACGGTGTCGGCAGTGGGTTAATCGTCTGGTGCAGGCGTTCAATGACCCGCTGCCTGACTGCCTGAGGATCTTCTTCCCGCCTGATCACGATTCTCGCCTTCACACGTACCTCCTTATAATGGGCCCAATTTACCAGGCAGGTCGTCCCAAGCGGACGTCGCTCGTCCAGTGCCTGCTGGACATGTACGCGGGCCTCCGTGGTCTGGTGGTCCTGGAGCACGGACACCGTCACCTGTCCTCCATCCCGCTTCTCTTCGGGGAGAAAGGGAACCAGCAGCACTTCTACGGTTCCAGGTGTGGCATATGCCCATAACGCGGCCCGCGTCAGCGCTTTCGCTCGTGCCACTACCCGTGAATTGTAGAGCGCGACCAGTTCGAAATCGCGGGCAGTTACCGCCCGTTGCAATGAGTGCAATTGCTGTGGCCCGCGCACCAACGCATTCTCCAGCGTTTCCGCCGCGCGTCCTCCCACTGCCGGACCGGGGTTTGTGACCTGGACGCCGATGATCTGGTCCTTCAGTTTGGTCAGGGTGTTGGCCTCAACATTTCCCTCTGGCCCACCCCCACGCCGGTACCAGACCCGTATCTCTCGCCTAGCACCCGGAATAGCCGATAGTGCATGTGCAACATCTTCCAGCGCGCCCCCCCGCTGCCCAAGCCGCGCCGCTGGGGCGAACATGATCATTCCCGACATCCTATCGGCAAGGTAAACATACGGGTCATCTCCAACGTTGGTAAAGCTATCAACCTCGCGCCATACACGATAGGTCTTGCCTTGATATTCGATTGCTGGGATACGTTCGCCCAGTTCGCCTGGCCCAGCTTCAACGCCGACGATCAGGTCCAAATCGTCTCCCGTTCTCGCTACGAATGGTGCCCGCTGTACCCTGATAACCAGATTGGGCAAACCGGTACCCGTCCCGGCAAGCTCACCCTCCACCAGATCGCAGTGGTGAGCCAATACTTCTACCTGAGTTCTACCAGCAGGGATAGTCGCGTTCACCGCCGTCGTAAAGATAAGCGCGTCGCTTGAACTCCCCGAGCGACTGAGCGCCACCCGCGTTCCCCGAGGGATCTGGATCGGTTGATCCTCGGCTCGTGCCCGGCTAAAGAGCAAGCTCACGCTGGCCGCGGCTGGGGGTTGCAGGCGCAGGCCGATCAACCTCAAGAACTCGATGTACATCTTCTCGGGCACACGGTTTAAGCGGTAGATCATCGTTTCGGTGAGGTGCGCGAACAGTTCCAGCAGCACCATTCCGGGATCGCCCGGCGAAAGGTCTGTCCACTCCGGAGACGACTGCGTAATACGACGACGCGCTTCCTCCATAAGCTGCCGGAAGTCACGATCGTCCAGGTTGGGCGAGGGAAGTGGCATTAGCGTCTCCCTCCCGCAAGGTTAAAGGGAAGCGTCGTGACATCGGTCTGCTGGGTGGCCCGTACACGGTATTCAAGGCTGATCGTGAGTTGTTCTGGATTCACTGCGTCACGCTGCGCATCTAGCCGCAGCACTTCAATGCGCGGCTCCCACCGATCGAGCGCCTGCCGCACATAGTGAATGGCTAAACCGGCAGTCGTCTCATCATTGGGAGAGAACACCAGGCGATGCAAATGACAACCATACTCAGGGCGCATGATTCTCTCGCCTGGGACAGTGGACAGCAAGAGTAAGATTGCCTGGCGTACGGAGTCACGATCGTCCACCATGGCAATACCTCCCCGTGGAGTGAGACCGAGGCCCGCTGGCCCCTCCGACGTGTCCAGGTCGGGATGGACGAATTTCCAGGCGCGATAGCGTGGCGTGCTCATAGTACCTCCGTCACGAGTTGTTGACCGGGGTCGCGCACCGTGTATTTGACCACGCCCGGTGGCGTCCCGTCGGTCAGGCCGGTCACCGTATCCAGGCAGATGCGCTGACCATGAATGCGCAGAAAATCGGAGTAGCCGACCTCTACGTTGAGGGTGCGAGTACATGGTTTGATCGTGGCGCCAATATTCGGGCAGCCCGTGATCAACCTGCCTTCCGGATCGTTCTCTACCAGCACCTTTCGCTGCTCGATGGTCACCAGGTCCTGGGTCGTCGCGAGAGAGACGACTCCTAACTCGTGTTTGCAGGTAATAACCCCATACTCAGTGAGCCACTTCATCGTTTATCCTCTCTCAAAGTCGATGTTCTTGCCGCGAATGACTACCCGTTGCCCCGGTGCCTCGATCTCCAGATCCGCCGTCGCATGTACGCGCACCTTCTGCGGCGAGAGTTCGCAGTAGCTTCCACGACTGTTCTCCAGGCGGATCGTCTGCTGCCCATCATCAAGCTGGATACGCTGCCCGCCCGGGGTCAGCAACGTATAGCGGCGCACCACACCGCCATCAATGCCCACATCTGGTGGTTCCTCTACTCCGTAGAGTCCACCGAGCACTACTCCCTGGCCTGGATCTTCGTGCGCGAAGAGGACCAGCACGTGATCTCCAATGTCTGGTAAGGTTATAAATCCTTTTCCCGCGCCCGCCCCTGCGCTCAAAACCCCCATCCAGTCTGTCTCCACATTGCCATACGTTGGCAGGGAAACGCGAATGCGCCCTAACTTCTCGGGATCATCTATCTGAGTTACCACTCCTGGCGTGGCGAGACTGCTACGCGACCGCGGTCGCGTAGCAGGAGGAGAACTGGTGATTTCGGAAATAAACCCCTTACGGGCATCAATGGTATGCGTGACAGCCGAGAGGACGTAGCGCCCCGCCACGGCGTCGGCTACTCCTGTGACCTCCACCGGCGTTCCTGGTTGTAGGCGTGGATCGCCCTCGGCTATCCCCCAGAGCGTCACTTCTCGCGCTACCCGCAAGTCTAACTCTGCCTGAGCGAGCCCGATCGCGTGATCGCTGCCAGGTGCCGCTTCATCAACAAGCTCGCGCCTCTCGCTTCCACCGACATGTGCCGGCGTTATCCCGGCGGCAACAGCACGTCCTACTCGCGCCCGTGATGCCTGGCCTTCGTGGGTTTCTATTCGTGATGGATCCCATCCCGCCGCGGCCACTGATTGGCATACCGTGTCAGCATTGATCTCGATGCGTGCTTGAGGGAGGGACTCGCCCAGGGCAAGTGGCACGACCTCGCCAATGCCTTGCAAGGTCAACAGATGCAGGACATTTCCCCGTAGCGCCAGGTATAACCCACACCGTTCGGCCACTTCCTGCAGGAGTTCGAGATCTGATTGCCGATGCTGGATGAGCCGGGGCCACAATGGTCCAGGTTCCGCTGCCTTCACAACCAATCCCAGGTCGGCGGCCAGTTCTTGCGCCAGGTCTCGTGTAGTGACCTGTACATGGGCGCGCACCGATTGGCGCTTCCGTAGCCGATGCAGGAGATCGTACCCACGAACGCGAATTGCGCGACCATAGGCTGGCTCGTAGCAATGCTCAACTGCCGTCACTTGACCCACAAAAAGTGGTTCCGGTTGCCCTGCGATCATGACACGCAACGCTGTCCCTGGTGTGAGCCATACGGCGCTCGCCAGGGATGCTGGTGGATCGGCAAATGTCAATTCGCAGAGCGTCGGCAGCGAGAGACGCTGCTGAATCCGTACCTCTCCTAGCGACTGCGAAATATCAGTGGCGAGCGCCGTTCCCTCTGCTTCCACAAGCACCTCGGGCAGGGAATGTACATAGTTCATGCGCCTTCTCCTCCTAGCACCGAGAGTGGCGGGATGCGCAGCAAGAAACCCACTGGGAGGTGAAGCGGATCTTGCAGATTATTGAACGAGGCGAGCATCCGCCATAGAGAGGATACCTCTGCTGCCGATTGTTCTGGGTAGTAACGAGCGGCAATCACATCGAGACGCTCACCTTCGCTGACAACATGCACGCGTACGCGGTCCTCTGATACACTCTCCGGAGGCACTTGTAGCCCTTCCGGGGAGAGCGTTTGAGCCTGAAGGGGCTGCCTTCCTGGTAACGTCGTTTTCAGCGACTCGTTTACTCGCCAGAGCCTCATACGCAACCAGGAGCGCTGTGGGGCCCCCTCTGCTGTAAACTGCTCCAGGTGCTCAGCCACCGCGACCACGATCGCGGGTATGTTCCACGATTTGCCCCAGACAAAACGCACCAGCGGAGGCCGTCGATAGCTACTGACGCCACGAGTATTTTCAGCAAGGTTCCATAGTGGTCCCGTGAGATTACGCACATCACCCGTCACGATGGAAGACCCTGCCAGAGAAATATCAAACAAGAGATTGAGTTCTAGCTCTGTCCTGCCACCTCCGGTGTAGAGCAGGGGATCATCCCGTAACTCTACTCCGTTCACCACTCCTCCCAGTGAACGCCGGGGCAGCACTCCCGCCAGCCGTCGCATCACCAGGCTATCGGGATTGAGTAAACATCCCAGGCGCTCATTGGTTTCTTCCAGCAAAAAGGCTACGCGTTCCATGAGCGACCTCGCTGTTCCTCGTCCAAGCGCTGCTCCCGTTCCCAGGCTCGTCGCGCTATGTCCCAATCCGTGCTCAGGTTGCGGGTTGCCTCTTCCTCTGGAAGAGATGGCCAGCGCATGCTTGCCTGTTCCTGCTCGATGAGTGATTGATGGTCGTATGCTGAACCTGGCATGCTCGCTTGAGACCAGAGGTTGTGCTCATTCTTCTCGCTGTCTTGTAAGTGATTGCTTACCACTTGCGTGTTTGGCGCATGCAAAGCACCCTGGCTCACCTGATGGCTGTGGCCAACGCCTGCCTGGGGCAAGGTTTCTCCCGCTGGTTCTGCTGGCTCAGTCTTCTCTGTTCGCGCTGGTCTCCTCCCTTCTACACCTATTAGCGCTCCTCCGCTGTTGCCAGTTGGAAACGTGTGCCAATCAGTGAAAGGGCGAGCGTCGTGACTGGCCTGCTTGGCGGAAGGTACACGTGGGCTCTCCTCTCCTGACACAGACGCTTCCATGTTGACCTGACGTTCCCTGCGTGCCTCGTCAGGCTGTTTACCCGGCTCCGCTGACCTGCTAGTATCCTTCTTCACTCGTAGCGCCGCAGGCACATGCATTTCCTTTCCGTCGATCATTGTCCATGTGCCGCTCTGTTTCTGTGCCGCCAGGGGTACCTGAGATGGTATTGCCGTGCTCCGGCTGGCATGCCCTTTCTGCCACAGCAGTTCTGGTGCGCCTTGCTGCACGCGTGCCAGCCAGTGAGCAGGCGGACTGTCAATATCCCCACTTTCCACATATTCTTCAGGGATCGGCGACTGCGCTACCGGCATGGGTGAAGATACAAAACGAGAATCGACGCGCTGCGCGCTCCCCTGGCCCCATAGCACTCCGCGACGTTCGGCTCCCGCCTGCCTGGCCACGAAATCTGCCCAACGCTGTAACTGGCTTGCCAGTGCATGCAACATCAAGCCTTTGACGTTCCGTTTTTCCATCGTTTTCTACGCCCGTTGCAACGTCTCGTAGACTAACGTCAAGGTCTCGATGGCGGCCTCGCGATTGAGCGCGTCCAGGGGAGCGCCACGCCACTCAGACGGCCAGGCATTGATGAGATCCCAACGCATCATTTCGCTCACGCCATCACTATCGAGCATCAGAATAGAGACATTCTTGCGTTCGACTCTTCCTGCCACTGCGGTCATGAGCCAATCCCAGACCTCATGCGAGGCGGTGAGTCCATAGCGTAACGTCACATCGGCATATTCTACCGGGCCTGGAATGCAATGCACCACCTGGTTCGTTCCCCCTTCGCGGTACTTGATGACTTGAATCTTGATTCCCAGCCCACTGCAAGCAGTAAAATGTCCTTCAGTGACACCCTGAATCACCAGTTTAAAGTTATAGGCCCGATAGGGGTCGTTGAATACGCCTGGTTGCGCACCAGACGGCGCCGTTCCTGGTGCTATATCTCCAGCTTCAGGCATTAAAACCTCCCACAGTTTCTGTATCAAGCCCACTTGCATGCTGACTGATACGGAAAACAATGAACTCGGCGGGTTTGACAGGGGCAATGCCAATAACCGTGACAACCATACCAGCATCAATGGTGTCGGGTGGATTTGTTTCTTCGTCGCACTTGACAAAGAACGCTTCCTGAGGGGTGCGACCCATCAACGCCCCGTCTCGCCACAAACGCGTCAGGAATGCCGAGAGGTCCCTCCGGATCGATTTCCATAGGGTCCTGTCATTTGGTTCAAAGACAATCCAGCGCGTACTCGTGGCTATCGATTCTTCAATCATATTGAACAGGCGCCGCACATTGAGATAACGCCACTCACTACTTCCATCGGCAATGGTACGCGCGCCCCAAACACGAATTCCCTCACGCGCGAACGACCGAAGACAGTTTACGCCACTCTGATTCAATATCCCCTGTTCATCGCGTGTGAGCAGATAGGTAAGATTGAGCGCACCCCGTACCGCTTCATTCGCTGGTGCTTTATGTACACCTCGCGTCGCATCCGTGCGCGCCCAAATTCCGGCAAGATGACCAGAGGGCGGCACATCAACGAGGTCGTTGGGCGAGAGTGAGTCGCGCACTGTGATCCAGGGGAAATAAAACGCTCCATAACCGCCATCTGACTGCCGTGGCCGAGCCCCCCTCGATCCCCGAGTTCCGCGGTCGTACCGTCATCTACCTCGGCGGCGTTGCCCTTTTTGGTTTCACCAGTCGCCCCTGCATGACCCGTTCCCGATGTCGGCTGGGCCTTCGCTGTGGCAACCTGTGTCAGCAACGTAATGTCTTCAATATTTTCAGACGCGTCCAGTATCGCGACCCGGTCCTTGAGCCTTTCACAGTGCGAAAGGACGAGGTCATATGAAGTTGCATCAGTGTATCCCGGTGCTGCAACGATAGCGACCTCATCGATCTGCTCAAGGACATCGAGTCCTACGCGGGCACGTCCTCCGCCCGCGATCGACCCACCTTTACCAACGTTGACCACAAAGCATCGGCTACCGCCGTTCTGGAAAAAACCGTAGACGGCGTGTGAGAGCGGCGTGCTCTTACTCCCCTCGGAGACGAAAAAGCGCATGAACTGCGACCAGTTGTTAATAGCTACCGCTTCGTTCAAGCGCCTGGTTGGATCGGGAGCTTCGCCAACAAAACCAGCAGTGCTTGTGCCAACTGCCTGGATTGGTCTCGTCCCCCCCGAAACTTCCTCAATGTAAATGTCCGGTGCCATAGGATTCATCATGGTAGTTCTCACTTTATCTCAAATGAATCGAACCGTATAGCCAGTGGCTCTCTGCCTGAAGTGGACTGTTCCACCGTAACATTCTGCATCCGCCCTTTTGCCTTCACCAGCAAGCGGATACTACCCGCTTCTCCAGGCACTGTGGGGAAGTGGAATCGCCCCCCTGTATCGGTGTGATTGCGAAGTTGGAGAGCGGGCAGTTCCACACTTGCCCCGGCAATCGGGACATCACCTGGCCCCAGAACGATCCCGTACAGACTTGTGATAGGCGTTCCACGCATCACTAGAGGCCCTTGTACTAGCCTGGTGACCGGCTCTGGCCGCTCAATGGGGAGTGGAACACACAGCGTAAACGTGGGTCGTGGGGCTATGCCTAAGGCCGCCCACATGTCCGCAGGCACTTCTGCCAGGTCAAGCTCATACTCATGCTTCTTCATAGCCGCCAGGACGAGTTTTCCCAGGAGACGATGTGCCTCCTCCTCATCGTCTCCTGCCCAGGTTGCCACGAAATAGCGCAATGCAATTCGTATAGGAGGCTGTCGATTCATCCACGCTTGCGGGGATTGATTAACGCGAGCAAATAGAGGCTCACGCCATATTTGCCTTCTAACTGACGAGGTGGGCCCAGAACAACATCAGCCCCCATGACAACGCTCTTTACCCACTCTTGTAGCTCTCTATCCACTTGATCAATCACGGCGTCCTCGTTTCTGCGCCTGAAATCGATTGATATGCGACCGGTATCATTCCAAACCCTTCTGTTAATTCTCTGCCTGGAGGTCCCCATCTCCAGGCAGAGGAAGGAAAATATATGCTTCTTGTGACGGCATCTATAGATCAGACGTGCCCCGGCGCTTTTTTTAGAGGTTAAAGATACACAGGCATCTATATGCAATTGAGATGTACAAAAGTAGTATACTTTATTTCATAGTAAAATATCAAAAACCGCTTTCAAAAGCTACTTATAGAAACTTGAAGATTTCTATTTAATCATTGATCGCGACGCGATAGGATATATTTAAGCTAGAAGTGAAATAAATTCTTAAATAGCATGAACAATACTTTGTGTGCTTGACCGCTCCATTGACTTCCAGCTATAATTGGCTCAGGAACGGTACAGGTAAGCAGCGAAGTATGCTTCCTATCCAAGATTGACAATCGGATCAAAGGAAGAGGATTGTGTTTTTGCCGTCTGTCCTAAGCGTTCGGTAGTTATGAGGTATGCGATGAATCGCTTGCGTACGCCTTTCTTATTCTGTGCTATCATCTTGATTTGTAGCGTCGTACTCATTGAAGTAGGTACAGCTCTCCCTGGTGTGCTTCGCAACAACCCGGTTCCACTCACGGCCTTCCAACTGCCTCCACAACTCTCTGCAGCTACTGCCGGACTCAACCGTGACCAGCAAAATATGGTGGCACAGCTTAGCAGCCAGGGGCATCCACCGGGTCTTGGTCTCCCCGACCTGGCCCTCCTTGACAGTATCATGCTTTTCACCGTTACTCTTATGGGTGTTGCCTTATTCATTCCAGAGCGCCTGCATGGCAGAGTACAGGGAATTGCCACCCTCATCTTCTCACTCCTGCTCATGGGCTTCGCTCTCCGCCAGATCTTCATCGCCCTTAGCCTGCTTATGCTGATGATCTCGCTGCTCATATCCATACCTTTCGGCACGCTTATCTACCTCATTGTGTACGGATCCTTTAATCGGGCAGGTGCATATGTGGTATTGAGCGTTATCATGTTACTCAAGTTCGGTTTCTCCGGTAGCCTGTTCTTCGCTCAACAGCGCTTTCTTGAAAGCAAAGGACTTCTTCTGCTTCTCCTTACCTCTCTTCTTGGCACTGTTCTCGTTAGCCTTCTTCTTGGTATCTTTCCGGCATTCCTCGTCAGTATTACTGACGCGATCGCCGCTCTATGCATTGGTATCATTACCATCATCTGGGGCATCACTTTGCTCATCGGCTCCATCACGTCCATTATTAAAACTGTTCGGCTTATGCAAGGACCTCTCGCGTATCGCCGAGTGCCAACGCCTGGCGCGTGAGTTGCACGATATCCTGGCACAGGGTATAGCGGGCGTCATGATGCAGATTCTCGTTGCACTGCGCTTTTTGTGGACGCTCGACCTCGCGTCGCAGCAGGTAGTAGTCACCAGCGCCCACCCTTGCGCACCCAAATGATCACAGATGGGGATAGCTCAAGCAGCTACCCCCATCTGTGAGTGCCCATTGATCTTGCTAGCTTAGTACAACATCATCGTAGTACGTGTACGTCGCGTCGCCAGCATAGTTATCGTCGTGACTGATCAACTTCAGGGTATAGGAGTGGCCGGCCGTCACCGTAGCTGACACCTGGACCCAGGTCCCGTTGGTGTTACAGGTCTTGGCCAGGGCGGTCGAGGTCGTACCACTCGTGTTGTCCTTCAGTGTCGCCGTTGCCCAGTCATAGGTCAGCGTATCCGGACAATACACGCGATACCAGAAGGTCAGATGCGTATTCCCACTGGGTACCGTGAAGGTCTGGCTGATGCTGCTGTCGCCATTGGTCGGCGAGGTTGAGCCCACCCGAGCGGAATAACTGCCCGAATGCACCGTGGTGCTGACCGAGGTAGTCCCAGCGGAGGTCCAGCCGGAGAGGCTCCCCGTCTCGAAGCCTCCGTTGGTAATGCCACCACCGCTCGTTGATGTGACAGTCACCGTCACGGATGTGCTGTGGGTGGCACTGCCTTCGGTACCAGTCACGCTAACGGTATAGTTTCCCGTCGCGACCGACGAGCCAACCGAGACGGTCAGGGTCGAGGAGCTACCCGCCGTAACCGAAGTGGGCGAGAGCGAGGCTGTTGGGCCGGAAGGCGAGACGCTCGCTGAGAGGCTAATGGTTCCCGCCGAGCCACTGGTTACCGCAGTGCTGATCGTAGAGGTGCCGCTGCCACCGGGAGCAATAGACAGGCTGGTGGGACTGGCGCTGATCGAGAAATCATTCGTTGTGGTTCCTCCACCAACGATGGGGTGGGATATATCGCACCTGTTGGTGTCATTCGACCAGGTCGATTGCATGGTGTAGGTGCCGTTGCCCATCGTGACATTAGCAGAGGCACCCTGGCCGGAGGAGATCCAGGCGCACTCATCCGCGTTCTCTTGCCCACTACTGCTACTCGTCCAACCGCCAGCGGGGTTCTGGTCGGTAATGGTTTCGGAGTATTCGTGGCCTTCGACCATGGTGAAGCCATCGAGAGTGCCCGCTGAGCCAGAGTTAACGAAATTCTGGCCGCAGCTGCTGCCAGCGTCTAGAACATATGGCATGTTGGTGAAGGCGATATCACCGTAGGGCGAGCTGGCCGCGCCGCCAGAAAGCGTCGTGTCACCATTATAGTCGTGCCACGCGCAGAATCCTCCCGTCCTCCAGCCGTCGGGGTTGGTTCCGGTCGCCGAGAGGATCACGTACTGTGCATATCGGTTGCTTGCCGCCGTTGTGTTGCTGAAGTGTCCGGCGGCCTTGATTGCCTCGTTGGCTAACTGATTTCCGCTCGCCGTACTTGGCTCGGCACCAGAGTTATCGTACCAGACACCAGAGAAAGCACCACCAGTCGGATAGCCAACATGTGCGGTACTCGACGAACAACTGGTAGCACCTGCCGTGACGCCGGAACCGTCACAATACTGGGTCATCACGCCTGACCACAGTTCGTTGCCAGTGCCCAGGCCCTTGAACATATTCTGTAAGCGTGGCGCGGCACCAGCGGAGTCGTTGGAAAAGGTCAGGTTGCCACTGCTGTCAGTGCTCTGAGTTCCCCACTGGGTGCCCCAGAAAACCAGATAGACTTTCTCTTTGCCGCTGGTCACACCAATGCCGTCGATGCCACCACCATAGGACAGTGTGTTAGCGGACACTGCCGGAGTTGAGCTCGAATGCGCCTGCTGATAGGCTTTGATCTTAGCCTGTTGACTGGTCGTAGGGACTGCGCCATGTCGGTAGCTGTGCTGGTACGCAGGCGAGTAGGGATTCGTGTCCAGGGAGGAAGCGGTGTTCTCTTGGGAAGCTGGCGCCGCAAATACGGTCAGGGGGGTTAAGGCTGCCAGGATGAGAACAAACATGGAGACTGCAAACGCTCGGATAGCTCGTTTCTGCACGGAAAACTCCTTTTTTGTGTGAAAAGAAACGATCCTCTAATGGCGAACAGGAGGTTTTCATGGGAGGATGGCTGGCACTCATTGCCACCATTCATGCGAACGTGACGGAATCCTCCCAACAAAATGGCCCATTTTTGTACTCTCCCTTCATTTTCGCCATTATTACTCTTAAGTATAGATCTTCCTCCTTCACGGGCACTTCTTTAGAAATTTCATACCATTTGGGACGATTTTGTTAAATGTACAAAAAATGCATCTCATTGAGAGCAAGATCAGTACTTTTTATCGGTTATTTCGTGTATCTCTGGATTTTTTTATGGTAGAATGCGAAAAAAAACTCGCGGGATGCTAATTTTTACTTCTATTGAGCTTGAAAATTACATAAGAAATTACATAAGAAGAATCAACATTACAAAGATTGTGCCGAGGAATTCCCGGTCATTCATGTCGGAGATAAATTATCACGCAAAGTACCTCCTTAAGTTGATCCGTGCCCTCTTGCTCCTTAAGGCTTGCCAAAATGTGTTCGAGAAATGTTATATCCAAGCGATTTTAGGTTTTTTCATGCCTTATCTTTCTCGACAGCGAGAAAAAGGTTTGAAGACAAAACACAAAATTTTTGTATTTTGCTGATGAAGGGCTCAAACGCAATTTTGATGATAAGGAGGCCCTACCCTTATTGATAAAACTCAATGATTGCGCTTAAAGAAGATATGGCTAAGAGTGCCAATCTCGAATCACCTCATCAGGCAAATATTCTTTGAAACAGCACCAATGGAGATGAGCCCTTCCGTTTTTCTTTGTTTGTCTCAGAATGAGAACTGGTGAGTGCCAGCATTTGTGCCTTCAGCATAGCAAGGCTCTCACTTTTTTCTGCAAAGACTCAAAAATACCTCTGCCTTATAGAAACAGTTAAGCAATGATGGACGCTTTCAGACCAATTTACTGATGAGGTAGAACTCGTTACGTATGCCGTGGATAGATCCAGGTTTCGCTTAAAAATTGGTCGAAGTTTCAGCTTATTTACAAACTGCTATTCATAACGAATGCAGACATCGGAGACAAAAGCATGATTTTCTTTGATGCGCAGAGACCCTCGGACTCGCCTTTTGTCGAACGGATCTGGTGCACCCATAGTGAGGGTTCTCACCCGTTTCTCTCTATTGCCGTGAGCCGCCTTGAGCTTGTCGTGAGTAAACTCCAGGGCAAGATCACCCTGACGGTGCGGGGGCCCGAGACCAAAGCCACCCCGGTTGGAGACTGTCCTGCCGAGGGGGAGTGGGTTGGCATCTTGTTGAAGCCGGGCGTGTTTCTGCCCCATCTGCCTGTAAGATCGCTGGTGGATGACTCGGTGAACCTGGAAGCCTCTTCCAACACCACCTTCTGGCTGGGTGGCTCGGCCTGGCAATTTCCTACCTATGAGAATGCCGATACCTTTGTTGACAGGCTGGTGCATGAGGGGTTGCTGGTTCATGATCCCATCATCGAGGCTGCCCTACAGGGACACCTCAACGACCTGACCGTGCGCTCGGTCCAGTATCGGTTCTTGCAGTCTATCGGGATCACCCAGAGCGCTGTCCGACAAATCGAACGAGCCCGCTCTGCCACCTTCCTCTTACTGCAAGGCGTCTCAATTCTCGACACCATTGTGCAGGCTGGCTATTACGATCAGCCACATCTCACCAGGTCGCTGGGGCACTTCATTGGCCAAACTCCCGCTCAATTGCTTCATCACAGCCGACCTGAGCAGCTTTCGTTTTTGTACAAGACAACCCCTTTTCCTTGAGGCATACTATCCCTGTCCAGGGAATCTCACAAGAATCACGACCAGGGGCATCCTCAGATCGCAGGATGCTCCTCTCATCGCCCCCAAACAGGGAGGCAAGGGATTCACCAGAGTTCGCTAGCAGGAGGAAAGACCTCCTGCTAGCCAGGTAGAGGCGGAGGCTCGTGTGCGTCGAGAGCCCTCTGGGAAACATCCTTTTTGGGAAACATCCCTTTCGATAGAGTATCGAAAAGAAATAATATGGAGGGAATCATGCGAAAGATCGTTGTCTCAGAGTTTGTGTCGTTGGACAATGTCATACAAGCGCCTGGTGGCGCAGAAGAAGATACCGAGGGCGGCTTCACCCATGGCGGGTGGACATGGCCGTTCTGGCACGATGACATTGGCGCGCACTTCTTTGAGGAAATGAGCCAAACTGACGCGCTGCTTCTGGGGCGCAAAACCTGGCAGATACACGGCGGGGCATTTGAACCCATGCCAGCCGGGGACCCCTTTGGCGATCTCATGAACAGCATGCCGAAGTACGTTGTTTCCACAACCCTAACAACGGCCTCGGCCTGGCGCAACTCAACCTTGATTAGCAGCAATGTTGTCGAGGAAGTGCGCACCTTGAAAGCACAGTCCGGCAAGAACATCGTCATCGATGGCAGCAGCGTGCTGGTTCATACCTTGGCCGAGCACGATCTGATTGATGAATATAGCCTGCATGTTTACCCGGTTGTGCTCGGCAGTGGCAAGAAGCTTTTTCCTGAGGCTCTGCGCGTTCATCTGCGCCTGCTCGAAGCCAGATCACTGCCATCAGGCGTTGTGTTCATGCGCTACGCGCGCGCATGACGGGCCGCTGGCGACGTAATGGTAAAAGGAGGAATCTGAGCGGGGAAAGCACTCCCATGACTAGCAAACTGAAGCGATAACAGATCGTATTGGTCGAGCTTTGATCAGAATGTTGGTGGTATCAGCAGCGTTGTTGAGACGATACCGGATCAACGCTGCTGATACTGGAACTGTGCTAGAGTGATCTTCTCAGTAATAAATCATCCTAAAGCTGCCAGATGCGCGCGTTGCTGAAAGCGATCTCAGTAGGCTTATTAAGATCCGAAGTGAAGAGCGCGAGCATGCCTTTGCCGAACGTATCATCGGTGGCGCTGCCGATTTTTTGTTTATTTACATACAGGTCAACGTGATTGCTGTTAGCTACCGCTGCTATGACATTACTCTGGTTGAAGCCTTGCTTGATAGCAGGAGACGCGCTATCAAATAATATGTTGTACGTTGCGCCATTAGGATATACGCTGAGGCGGGCGGTTCCATCGGCACATACCCGGAATCTGTAACCTGAATGATCGCTATTGGCATAGCGGAACGTTATGCCTCCGCAATCACCTTTGAGAATGGTCATCTGCACTTCATATATGAAGTTACTGACCTGGAGAGTACCAGCATCGCAATGGAAAGAGCGATTGGGGCCAATATTTTGCATAGTATGATATATGCCATTCCTAAACGTGCATGTACCACCCCAGTCACCAGATGTAGTGTTCTTCCAGAGCTTTGGCACGCTCAGAGGATCGCTGACCAGTAGTGTGCCTTTGCCAGAGAGGTAAGGATCGTTGGCAATGGCGGTAGCTGTAGCGTTCTTGCGTGCCTGTGTGGTTGCAGATGCGTTTGCCTGAGAAGTTCGAACACTGTTCGCTGTGGCAGTAGCAACTGTTTGCCTATCAGAATTAGCTGCCCTGCTAACAACAGTAGCGAGCGCGATGCTGCTGCTCAGGATGAGGAGGACAACACCAGCGATCAGAAGAAGTTTCTGCAAGTGAGAAAGCCTGAAGCGAGGCTGTGCCTGCTGGTCGAGCGGTGTTGTAGGCGTAGTCGTCGATACTGGCTGGGAAATAACGGGCCTAAATGATGGAGTGGATAAAGCGGGGGTTATCGGAGAAGCCGCTGGTGAAATAGTGCTTGCTTGCTGGAGATTGTGAAGTGGTTTGCTTGTAGCGTTGGCCTCCTGTATGTCATGGAAGGGGGTGTTTGACGCGACCGATTGTCTCTTGAGGGTCAAAAGGGAATGAGAGGCAGTCTGAGAGTTCTGGTTATGCGCAATAGATGTGGATTGGGATTCGATATCCTGGAGAAATGCCTGCTGGAGAGCTTGCGCAAATTGTAGTACTGAGGAAAATCGCTCTTCGGGCCGTTTCGCGAGAGCATGGAGAAGCACAGCATCGATCTCCGCTGAGAGCTGTGGGTTGAGCTTACTGGGTGTGGGAGGCTGCGCGGTAAGATGCAGGCGCATGACCTGCCCAGGGCTGCCCCGAAAGGGGACATAACCAGTCAATAATTGAAAAGCCATGATGGCGAGGGCGTATTGATCGCTGGCAGGCACGGGCTGGCCTTCCCATTGTTCAGGAGACATATAAATAGGGGTGCCACGCACGCTCTGGCTCACAGTGGCAGTGGCATTGATAAATTTGGCAATGCCAAAATCGGCTAGCAACACATCGGGCATCTCTGTCGCGCTGTTACGTATGCGGATGAGGAAATTGGATGGTTTGATATCCTGGTGAACAATGTGTCGTTCATGTGCGTGCTGTAGAGCATCAGCAGCTTGAAGTAGAATATGAATGCTCTCGCCGGGAGCAAGCAACTTATTAGTACCACGCTTACGCAGCCAATCGAGCAATGAGCCCTCTGGTTGATAGGGCATAACCAGGTAGGTGAGCGTGTCCTCATGTACCTGGTCTGCGCCGTAGTCGAACACGGGTAAGATGTGTGGATGATCAAGCAAGGAGATAGCCTTCATCTCGCGTTGAAAGAGCCGTTCCGCATCTGATGAGACGTGGCTATCGCCATAAGAAAGATCTTTTTCATCACGGATAACTTTAACAGCCACCTGGCGCGGGATATGGGTATCTTCAGCCTGGTAGATTTCGCCCATGCCCCCACTACCAATTAGACGCAGCAAATGATAATGTCCCAGTTGACGGCCTTCGAAAGACATGCCTTCCCCCAGAGCAGAGAAATAATAGCGTTTCTGTAGAGATAAACAATGGAAGTATAGCACAGACACAGACGGGAGAGGGAGGAAAATAGATACAATTACCGCTTCACGAACATAGGACCAGCTTATATTCAAAAAAACGAACAGTTGGGGCCATCAGCGGCTTCAATAGTTTCTTCTCGGCTGATTGTGATCTCCAGGAAACGACCATTGCTGGCTGAGTATTGCCCAGGTCCTGAATAAGGTTGGGGATGAGCGTTATCATAGTAAAAACGCGCCGAGGAGACCGCCGTGTTCGTCAACCCAATCCATGCCGTGTGCACCATACATGATGAACATGTACCATCTCAAGTGTATGAGGAAAGGGCAGCCGAGACGGCAGGGGGCAGGCGTTGGGGACACATGCGCGAGGCATCTCCCTCTTGCCCATGAAGCACAGGGAAGGGATATTATTCCTGTTGCGTCGTGCCAGAGTGTTGGAGGCGGAAGCGACTGGCGAACCCATGTATCAGCTTTCCGTGCAACAGCCGTCCCACTACGCGGCAGCGGCGGAACTGGTCACGGCGACAGGAGGATTGCCCCTGGCGCTCGATCAGGCTGGAGCCTACCTGGATCTCTTCCGTACCCGGCGTACTGCCCTGCTCCAGCAGCGAGGAGAGGGTGCACAGAATCACCCGCTGCCAGTGTCCACGACGTTTGCTCTTGCTGTCGCGGCGATAGCCGAACGCCACCCAGCGGTGCGGGACTTTTTGCGGGTCTGTGCGCTGCTGCAGCCAGATGCGATCCCTGAAGAACTCTTTTGCTGAGCGTGCCCTGAAGGTCCGCTCGTTGTCTCTGGGAGAAGCTCACCCCAAAACGGCCGCTACCCGGGAACTCCACGCTCAACTTGTGCAGGAACAGGGAGGTGCAGAGCAAGACCCGCCCTCCCCAGAAACGAGCAAAATGAATAGCTGACATACACACGATTATTTCAAGCGCATGTCAAGCAGCGGCCGCCCCGTTCGCGCCGCGATCAGTGAGAGGAGATTGGCAAACTCTTGCTCATACTGGTCTCGCGGAAGCTCTGATACGTAGAGGGGGTACATGCGCTTTGCCATGTATGGCTGCTGCCAGCGAATACTTTTCTCGCCATCGCCGATCTCATAGGCCCAGTTGTTTGGGTCTGGTGATGATTTATGTTGCTTGACAAGCGCGAAGTAGCGAACGTCGTCCCATGGGATAATCACTTCCTCGCCAGGATACCAGGCTGCCAGGCCATCCTCCGTCGCCTCAAGCTCTGGACAGAGCCAGCGACGCATCCTCAAGTTGACAAAGACTCCCAGGGCGGTCCAGGTTACCCACAAGATGATTGCAAGAACGACATACCTGAGCCAGGCATCCAATGCTATCGCTGTGGCTGCGTTGCCATAGTTGTTCAGGAAGGTGGCCCAGGTGGAGTAAAGCGACCAGAGTAACAGCAGGATGCCCCCAAAACATAGGAGAATGAGAATGAAGTTCAGGATGATTGGTGCCAGATTGAGACGGATGCCCAGCCATATCGGCGTTGACGGCAGCGCATTCTGGTTCTGAGGCGCGGGCTGAAATTGCGTGCGTTCCTGCCACTCTCCACTGAGGATCTGTCGGCGGCGTGAGACGCTTTGATGATACGAGCGTTGAGCCTGAACAATACTAAGAATCAGGAGTATGGGGACGACAATGACAATGAAGGCGAATTCTATCTGCCCTCGTTCAGGGAGAATTTGCAGATTGAAACTCACCATCAGCAGCAAGAGGAGGATGCTCACGCCGAAAAAAAAGACTTGCACGGCAGACCATAGGACACTCAAGCTCTTCCATCGCTGAGATGGATCAAATTGCATAGCCATAGTCGATGATATACTATTCATTTTCTATCATTCTTACCTTTCTAAAGTTGTCTAACTGCGCCAATCCAACCTCAATACCGGCAACCAGTGGAGCCAGAAAGAGGGAACCTCCGAGACAGTGCGCACAATCTATGACAGACATAGTCAGGGCAGCAATTGGCCCATACATAAACATCCAGCCGCCCTCCCCTATACGAAGTGTGGGAGAGAGAAAAGGCCCCCCTACAATCTCCAAGAGGAACATCATCCACGAGGAGGAGAGAAGAAAGGCCAGACTCAGAATGCCCCAGTTCGCCAGGAAGCTGCGCTGCCGACGATATTGACGATATTCCAATAAAACACCGCTTAAGCAGGCACACAATAGCGTGGTACTTGTAAACACCAGGATGGGTCCCAATGCCTGGGGATACAAGATGTAGAGCAGCAAACCCGTGAGAAACATGGCACAGCATCCCCGCCACCAGCCAAGCATGGCACCAGCCAGTAACATCCAGGTGCCAATAAATACCCATAAGAGAAAAACAAACACCACGGTACTTAAACCCTCGGGAGAGAGCTCTCCACCCTGTGTAACCACACCTGAAGATGAGGTCGGTCTCAATATATAGGCCAGCAGGATGAGCAGCACAAGGCTCACGATATATCCTGGGATGACCAGTATGTCACGCCAGCGTGGTGCACCGCGAAAGAGCGGGAAATGCTTTATGTCGTCCTCAACAAGAGGCTGAGAAGGTATATACGCGGGCGATTGTTCACTTTCGTTCGTATCTTCTTCATCGGTATCTCTCAGCACCATCGCGGTCTGCTCCGCCGAAGATGGCTCATCTCCTTTCCCTTCGCTGATCCTTCTCGCGGCCCGTTCCTGCTGATCAACTGCGTCCTGAAATGCCTTCGCAAATGCCTGGAGCGAGGGGAAACGCTGCTCTGGCTCCTTCTCCAGTGCTCTTAGCACAACATGCTCAACGGCTGATGAGAGCCCTGTCTGCTGACGAAGAGAAGGTACGGGCGCTGAATAATGCTGGGAGAGTATTTCCGCGAAGGTACCTTGAAAGGGGACGTGTCCACACAGCCACTCATAGACGATAATGCCAAGCGCATATTGGTCGCTGGCGGCTACAGCTTGCTGGTACATCTGCTCAGGGGCCGCGTAGGTTGGTGTACCGACAATTCCACCGGCCATACTCCGACTCTGCGAGGCAATACTAAAGTCAGTCAGAAGAATTTCACCATGCGCTCCTATCAGAAGGTTTTTGGGTTTGACATTCCGATGGATAATCTTTTGTTCATGCGCATATTGCAATGCTGCCGCTATCTGCTGAACATAGTCATTCACCCGGGGAAGAGGTACGCGGCTGCCAGAGGGATGACGCATTTGGAGCGAGCCTCCTGAAGCGTAGGACATGACCAGGAAGGGTATTCCCTCATCAAGATCAAAATTGAGTATACGCAAGATATGGGGATGCTCCAGGCGAGCCAGGATATAAGCCTCTTGCTTAAAAAGCTCTCCGTGCTCTTCTTGCAATTCCCGCGTATGCAAGACCTTGATTACGGCCTGGGTGCCCAGGTGTATATGTTCAGCCAGGTACACCTGGGCAAGTTTGCTCTCACCCAGTGGTTTAAGCAGGCGATAGTTACCAAGATGTTCTTTATAGTTGACCATTCTTCCCTCTCTCCAGGCAAGCAGACGCTCAGCAGCTATTGTGTCCGCTGATCATGGATGTCGTTTCGGTGCTGCTGAGCCTTTACTTGTGGCAATGACAGGCGACGCGATGATGGCATACAGATAGACACTATCCACTCCAGGCTCGCGGCCAGCAGCGACGCTACAATTGGTAGAATTGTTAATGATGTTGGATGAGATATTGAGATACTGATAAACGGACAATAAAGCGGTTGTTGAAAAATGAATGAATTGAGTGAGATTGAAGCGACCATACTTACAAGGGTAAGCAGCAATGATGACAGAAACTGATACGCTCTCTTGCGCTCCTGCCAGGCCCCTGCTCCGGCGGTTATGACGATCTGTGCCAGCGTCGTACTTAGAGCGGTGAAGAGGGGAATGCGCCCCTGTAACAGCAGTGGCGTCAAAACAAGGCTATAGACAAGCGCGACTACCAGTGGCGCGCGCCTGCTTCCCAATACCGGGCCGATAAGCAGAAGCCAGGCGAGAAGACAGAGTGAGGGCAACTCATTCTCGTTCAGGTATGAGTAGAGAGCACCTTCTCCAATCAACATTGGGAACAGAAGCAACAGTGGGAAGACGCAGGCCACCAGGGTTACGAGAACGCCACCACTCCCGAATGCCTCTCGCTGGAGAGGGAAAATAGTGGTGCGTTCTGGCTTCTCTTCACCAGGTGAGAGATAGAGTGCGCTGGTCAAGGCGGCGACGTTCACGTCGGAGGCAGTAGTTTCCAGGTGAGCGATTTGCTGATCCTGTTGGTACTGATCAGGCCTAGCAACAAAGGCGGAGTGTAAGGCGCTCGCTTTTCGGAGGGCCTGCGCAAACTCCACTACCGACGCAAAACGTTCTGTGGGCTCCTTCGCCAACGCTTTATGTATGACGCGCTCCACCTCTCTTGGTATCGCAAAAGATAGAGGAAACGATGGTGGGGGAGCTGATAGATGTTGCAGCATCATCTGCATTGATGATCCCTGAAATGGTCGTTCTCCGCAGAGCCATTCATAAGCCATGACAGCCAGTGCATATTGATCGCTTGCAGGTTCTGTTCGCCTCTGCACCTGTTCAGGTGCCATATAAGCTGCTGTGCCTGCTACATGGTGTCCTTCGGATGAGAGATCCTGAACCATGATTGCAATGCCAAAATCACTCAAGAGCAATTGCCCGTGACTCCCAAAGAGAATGTTCTCTGGCTTCACATCGCGGTGCACAACGTGATGCCGATGCGCCCATTGGAGCGCATCGGCAACCTGGCTTACATACTCGACAACCTGTGGCAAGGGTAAGCGACTCCCTCTGGGGACGCGTTGTCGCAGCGTTCCCCCTGATGCATAGTTCATTACCAGGTAAGGGGTTTGCTCCACAATCCCAAAGTCAAGCACACGTACGATATGGGGATGCTCAAGCTGAGCAATCAAGCGCGCTTCCTGACGAAAGCTCTCAAGCTTGTCCTCGCCATCCAGGCGGTTATGCAATAGCTTGATAGCAACCAGCATATCGAGGTGCTCCTGCCTGGCAAGGTATACATCTGCAAAACCTCCTCTTCCTATTCGTTGCAATAAACGAAAGGCATGTAGGTCTGGCAGGTCTTTCAGATTGTCGTCTATCATGAGTCGCGCCTCTGACGACGCCTGAGCACGATAGCCTGGATAATGGCTTCCAGGCCTACCATCAATGGTGGCACGATGATCAACGAGATCCAGGGAGTCTGGCCAATAACTCCGAGGCTCGGGGTTTGCTGTAAATTTCCTAGCAGTGGCGTAGCGAGGGCATAAGCAATATTAGTCCAGAGAGTCATACTCAGGACCGCCAGGGTATAGATTCCCCAGGAAATGAACAGGTTGCGCTTCTTACGCCGCTCATACACTTTGCCTACGACAAAGGCAAAGGCCATCGATCCCAGGAGCGTGATCGCCACGAGAATGAGCACTTGTGCTGGAGAGGGTATCTTCAGGTAAAATTTGATTGTGCCAGGTGCAAGATTCGTGGGATCCGAGGCGCTCTGGTTTGCGGGATCGATTAGAAGAAACACGGTCAGTAACCCAAGTGTGGAACCAGTGTAATAGATCAGATTGATAATAGCCGCACGCCATGCTCCAAACACCGGGCCGGTCATGTAGCTTGTCAAGAAGGAGAGTATAGCTGTGATGACCTCAAAGCCAATCATCGCTCCAGCATACTCTGCTAACAGGTTTGAGAAGGTCGCAGGATCTTGAGCATTCATATTGGTAACAAAGTCATTTAAGCCAGTATAGAGTCTCAGGCAGACCAGGCCTTGCAGGAGCAAGGCAATTGCACAGTATACGCCTACTATCCGCAGATCCCGGCTCTGGAAAGGGCCACGCACGACTGGCAAGATCATGGGTTTTCCCAAGGTTGCCGTACCTGCCTCGAACTGGTGAGACTGTGATGCTGGATCGTATCCCGAGCCTGTATGAGTTGCCCGAACTCCGATTTGTCCCTGGTAGCTAGAAACAAGCGCGACAGGGGCCACCGCCTGGATCTCCTTGCCATCGGCAGCATCTTGCAAGGCAGAGACAAAACTCAGCATAGAGGGGAAGCGTGCCGCTGGATCTTTGTTGAGTGCTCGCGAGAGCACCGCGTTTATCCCAGGTGGCAGGCCAGGTGAGGCATCAAGCGGAGGTGGGGGAGCGCTCTCCTGTTGCTTTATCACCTCCATAAATGATCCCTGGAAAGGCAAATGGCCACTCAGCAACTCGTAAGCAACAACTGCCAGGGAATATTGGTCACTTGCTGGTTCAGGGCGCCCCTGGCGCTGTTCAGGTGCCAGATACGCAACCATATCTACCAGGTCGCTTTGCTCTTGAAATTGCGTTGTCATCGTGAGCGATGTCAGTTCTGGTGGACGAAGCCGGACAGTATTGTTTGTGTCAATCCATATCTGTTCAGGGCGAATATCGTGGTGGATCAAACCATGCTCATGCATGTACTGGAGGGCGCTGGCAACCTGACTTACAACATCGAGCACAGTGGCAAGCTCAACCTTGCTCTCCAGGGGATATCGTTGACGCAATGTTTCTCCGGCTATAGTAGCCACGACCAGGTATGGAATGTGTTCCTTCTCTCCATAGCCATAAATCGATAGCAGATGAGGATGTTTTAAGCGTATCAGGGGTTCTATCTCTGCCCGAAAACGCTCGCGGGCATTTTCATTCTCGATAGTGCTGTGAAACAAATGTATGGTGACAGGTGTTCCTTGATTACGAAGCTGCGCAAGGTAGATTTCGCTCGTAGCACGTTGTTCTAGAAGACGCATAAGGTGATACTGGTCGATCTGTTGACCAACATGGCCTGCCATAACGCTCTATCTATCCCTTCTATCGTAGAGCAAGGCCTTCGCCGTCATTCTCTTCTGCTTCTGGCAGCAGCCACTTCCACTCTGGAAGGGATTGCCTTCACCTGGCATGCCATCAAATAGTATTTGCCAACACCGCCTGAACAGCGGCTAGCATGCGCTCAGGCAAATGAACGGCATGGAGATGGTTGACGAAAGCTCTCTGCTTCTTCGCTCGCGAGGAAACGCCGGTTTCTGTATTAGAAGTGTACGAGGAAAAGGAAGTTCCTACCAGGACAGGAGCGGGACACTTTCAGGCCACTTTACATCGAGAGTCCTACGTACTCATTATCTTTATTTTTATCACCTAATACATTTATGTTAACTAAAGACATTGGTAGCGAGAGGAACTAGTCCCTGCTGAAGCCAAAGGGGCCAGAGGCTTCACCAGAGTTAGCCAGCAGGAGGTCTTTCCTCCTGCTGGCCAGGTAGAGGAGGAGGCTCGTGTACGTCGAGAGCCCTCTGGAAACATCCCTTTCGATTGAAATTGAACGCATCCCCTTCAATGAGCGCTCTGTCAGGAAAGAGGTTCACGAGGTTCTGGCTGTTCTGACTCACCTTTTTCCAGTCGATCATACCTGGATACCAGGTTCTGATTGGCCCTGATGGTATTTTCCTATGGCCTTTACAGAGCAGCAAGCTAAACATTCTTCCCAGACGCGTGGCGAGATCAATCAACTGCGCGCACTATAGTGCACCAATATCGTTCATCGTTTTATACACACAGAATCCTGGCGCAGCGTTCACTCCTCCTGCTCTCCCGCCAGCATATCCCCCGGTTCGGGACCATCTGGGCGCTGGGCCAGATCTGCACCTGGAAGGTGGACGTCCCGCGGGGAATGGCTCTTCTTTGATTTTGAGGCTGCATTTTTGTCCCTATCTTCTCCTTCCTTTCTTCCCTTCTTTTATATATACTTCACCTCACTTAACGCATGACCTGGGTCAGCCACACGCTCCTGTGCGCTCTGCTTGAGAAGAGGCAAATGGGCTCAAGCAGATATGCTATCTAGTGGAGTTTTTCAGCGGCGTCAAATATGCTGCTGGGATTGTTCCTCTGCTCAAGTGGGAGAGTGGCACGTCTCACATGCGTTCTGTCGTCCAAAAGTCATGAGAGGAGAAGATTTTGTCAACAACAGATGATTTCGATCAGGCAGTGACGCAGATGAGGGAAGCGAATCAGCGCCTTCTGGAAGGAGATCCCACACACTACAGTGCGTCCTGGTCGCATTCTGATGATGTTACTATTTTTGGTGGCTTTGGTTCCTATGAGAAAGGGTGGAACCAGGTCGGGCCTCGCCTGGAGTGGGTTGCCTCTCGTTATAGTGGAGGACACGATACCTTCGAACTCATCTCCACAGGTATGAGTGGTGACCTGGCCTATCTCATCTACCTTCAAAATGGTGTGGTACGCGTAGATGGGCAAGAGGAATATAGTCCACTGGCTTTGCGCGTCACTGAGATCTTTCGCCATGAAGAGGGTATCTGGAAGCTTCTCCATCGGCACGCTGATCCCGTCGCGGGAAAAGACCGGGTTCATAACAACCTTTCTCAAATAGATAGATAATGGCGTGCTCGTAACTCTTTGGGGACACGCTCAGACGAACGGCATATTTGGGCGTCACTATGTGTTATTGAGCAGTAGTGAATGAATTCCATCATTGCCTTACTGGGGCGAGAAAGAGAGAAAATTGATGAACGTATTTGAGGCTATTCGCACTGTGCTTGCCGTGCGACAATACCAGGAGAAGCCCGTTCCTGAGGATGCGGTTCGGCAAATTGTTGAAGCGGGACACCTGACTGCCAGTAGTATGAATGGGCAGCCCTGGCACTTTATTGTGATTGAGGACCGGGAGACAATGGGGCAACTTGCCACCCTCGCACGTTCTGGCCCCTATATCGCTCAGGCACCTCTCGCGATTGTGGTAGGGATGGAGCAGAGCCCATTTGCCATCTCCGATGCCAGCCGAGCGATTCAATCCATGATCCTGACTGCGTGGGCGCGGGGCATTGGATCGAACTGGGTTGGCTTCAACAACCTGCAAGATGTGCGGCCTCTCCTGGGCATCCCCGAAAACATCGAGATCCTGGCGATTGTCCCCTTCGGCTATCCTGCGACCTCGCTTGGGAAAGGACTGAAGAAGCGCAAAACATTGAGTGAGGTTGTTCATCGCGGCCGCTGGAACCAGCCTTTCGAATAGAGACGGCGTCATATTGGCGAGTGGTCTATGGTTGCACCAGGCGGTGGAAAAACTGACTCCACTGGGTTGCTGTGGTGGTACCGTTTGCCTGGTTCTCCCTCACCGAGGAGCTTCCCGAAGGCTTTCGAGAGGTGGCGATCAGTCGCGATGGCAGAGGTAACTACTACGCCTCTTTCAGCTACCGACAGCCCGAGGAAGCCAAACGCGAAGGTGATGTCATGGCTTTCGATCTGGGCATCAAGACGCTGGCAACTGGGGCCACGGAAGGGGGCCGAACCTATCACATCGGTGGGTTCAAAGGCTCACGTTGGTACAACAACCAGTTGGATCGGCTTCGCTCGAAACGCAGCACGTGCAAGAAGAAGTACCGTCACTACCTTCATTTGAGCAAGGTGTGCAAGCACGTTTCGCAGAAGAAGTGCAACAAACAGCGCGATAGCTTGCACAAGGCGTCTTATCTCATCTGTCCAGATGCTCACCTATAAATGCCAGCTGTATGGGAAAGCGCTTGCGTTTCTAGATGAGCGCAACACGTCCAAGCAGTATAGTGACTGTGGGAATCTGCAAGCCATGCCACTGCGGAAAAGAACGTATCGGTGCGCGGAATGTGGACTCGTCATGGATCGAGATGAGAACAGCGCTCATAACATCTTGATGAGGTTTCTTGCCCAGCGAGGGCCATACACTCAGGGCGAGCCTGAGTGCGATGTGCTGCACGTGACCCAAAGCGGCGGAGAAGTCCCCATGACTTCTCCCGCAGGCGGCTTGCCGCCTGCATGGGACTTACCCTGTGAGGTCCAGGTGCAGCAATTGAATCTATTCGAGGGTGTATAAGCACATTTGAGTAGATTTAGAAAGGCAGCACAGCCCAATTCATGAAACTTTCAACGTCATAGAAAGAGTTCCCGCTAGAGCGTGTTGCCTGGCGTATACTGTCACCAAGGGAGAAAGCCATATCCGCCTCATCATTGCCGTTGAAATGGCGTGGCTTGCGGTGGGCTGAAGCCCATTTGTATCAAGAAGCATCTGGGATATTGGGCTCTTGGGCGCCTTTCTCCTCTTTTCGCACGGTCACCTTCTATGGCCTTAACGCTTGCTGCTCCTGAAGGTCTCTCTGTGCCTGACTGGTGTTCCCTAGTTGGGCAAAGCACAAACTGCGTCTATAAAGAATATCTTGCGCGTCTTCATTGGATAACGCCAACGCTTGTGTGAAATCGTTGATGGCTTCTTGCCAACGGTTTTGAGCTTGATAAGCGATACCCCGGTTATAGAGAACGGTTGGATTCTCCTCTAATGTCAGCGCCTGAGAAAGATCCTTAATAGCAGCTTCAATTCTGTTTTCCTCGAAGGCCAGGATTGCACGATTTGTCCAGGCCGCAACGAGTAAAGGATCTTGTTGGAGGGCATCTGAGAAAGCCTGATAAGCCTTCTCGGTATCCTTCTGTGCCATTAAGAGCAAGCCAAGAGTACAGTGTAGCTGGGCATTTTCCGGATCCTGCTGCAATCCGCGTTCTACATCCTGAAGAGAGACGGTGTAATTGCCTTGTTCGTAAAAGATACTGGCGCGATTGATCAAGGCATCCAGATACGTAGGATCAATTTCCAGAACGTAGCTATAATCAGCCAGGGCCTCCTCCTCGTGACCAAAGAGAGAGTGTACATTGGCACGGTTAAAGTACGCTTCGGCATAAGGTGGGCTGTAGGAAACGGCTCGTTCGTAATCGGCTAGAGCCTCTTCATCACGTCCGAGGCGGCGGTAGAGATTGCCACGCTCCAGGTAATATTCGCTATAATAGGGATCCTGGGTAATGACAGCGGTATAATCGGCCAGAGCCTCTTCCAGGGCTCCTATCCCCGCGTACACCTGGCCCCTGTTATAGAGCAAGACCGAGCGATGCAGCATGTGCTCGCCTGGTTCCAGTTCTTCTTCGAGGCGCTTCAGCCCTTCTGTCACCAGATGCAGAGCCTCCTGAGGATTCTTCATATGAGTCTCGATCAGAGCCAGGCCGTTCTGATTAAAAACCGAGTGAAACGCCCGCTCTTTGGCGTCGGGAAGCAGGTTGGCAATCGCGATTGCCTCGTTAATCCAGGCTTTGGCCAGTACATGATCCCGCCGATTTTCTGGAAGGTGACGTGTATAAAGCATTGCAGTGGCATAGGCAGCCTGCATGTGCAGTTTGGCCCTTGTGCTGAGTGCGCGAGCCTCGTTGTAAAGCTTCTCCGCCTCCTCGGGCCGCCCCAGGGCAGCAAGGGAGGTCGTCGCTTTGGTCGTAAATATCCAGTAATAGTGCTCTTGCTCTGCCCAATTGATGACAGCGCGTCCGCGATAGCCAAAGTCGACTGTAGCTTCGTAATAGCCCATGCTAATACAGTAATCGAGCGCCTCCTGCAGGGCCGCAGCTCCCTGATTGGCGGGAGAACTGCCTCGCTCGCGATGGTAAGGGATAGCCCCCAGCTTCAGCGACCATTCATGCTGTTGTTCCAGCCAGTCCGCCCGTTCATCATGCCACCTCTGGCGCGTAGAAGCGTCCAATCTCTGGTAGGCCAGGCGTTCCAACAGGCAATCATTTGTACAGTCAGATGCAATAAAGGCTTGCGCCCAGGCCGCATTTTGTTCAGCCGACACTTGCTCGCTAATTGCCTGCATGCCCAGGGCAAACGTTTCCCCTTGTGGCATGCTTTTTCTGAGATATTGTGAGAGGTCACGTAACGGTTCGTACTCTTCTGGCCATCCCTCGGTATGTTTCAGCAGCCAGCTTTGCCATACTTGAGGAAACTGCCATGCCTGGAGAAGCTGAAGATACTCGCCTGCGTCCTGGGGTTCAACGCGAATCTGGTGGGTGTGATCTGCAAGGGCAGTTTGCAACTGCTCAGGTAAAGGATCACAGGTTGTGCCAATAATTACAGTCAATGTAGCTGGATCAGCACGCCTCAAGAGCACACGGAGGAATTCTTGATCCAGTGTATCGGTAGCCTGCACATTCTCAAAATAGAGCGAGAGATGACTATACATCTTCAGGCTAAGGCATCCTTTGAGGAAATCGATGATTCCATGTGCTAAACGTAACGTTCTGGTGTGCGAATAAAAGCGCGTACGTTCTTCTGGAATGGCCAGGGAAGTCAACGTCTCATGAGAAACAGAAAAGGTCGAGCGGAGTTCGGGTGCGATGGAAAGAATCTCAACTGCGTGTGCTAGAACATGCTCGGGAAACTGTCGGTATACCTCAGGAACCAATTGGCGTAGCAATGTACCAGTTCCAGTATACGGACCACGGTGATGCCAGTGGCAATTGACCTCATAAGAGGCTCCTGTTTTCAAGGTATTCCATAACATTTGTCTACCTCGCCGGGAAGGAGAGATAAGCCAGATGTGAAAAGGCTGTGCCGACATCATAGAACTCCTTTTTCTTGAACATAATCAGGTAAGAGGTTTTGTGCATGACTCATGACAGATGAGGAACGTTCCGCAGCTCTGCGTGCCTTGCGTTCACGCCAGTAAATCCAGGCAACTACCGCAATTTGCACTCCATTGAGAAGAAGAAACACGCAGGAATCCCAGAAATTGAGGTTAAAAGCTGCATGATTCAGTAAATCTGCCACTATACCAGAGAAAATTCTCAGTGCGGTTGGTACACCGACAAAGAAAAGAGTACCCAGAGTGAAGAGGTATCCCGCTCCAAAGAAAAAAACGTACCAGCGGGCGACCTGTCTATCACGGGGATTCCATGCATCTTCATCCCGTATTTTGTGAGTGAGCTTGAGTAGGCGGTAAATACGATTCCAGAGATATTGCCACGTTGTTTGTTGAAGATCGATGCAGTGCAAAATATTGGTAAAAACATAGTAGGTATCTGTTTCCAGATAAAAATAAAATTGCCAGATGAAGCGCAATAAGGTAGAAAAAGCTAGAGCCAGGCAGAAGGCTCCGGGGAATGAGAACGGGTGAGCAGGAGTATAGGTCAAGCTAGCAATGATAGTCATAAGAGCAAACCAGAGGAGATCTGCAAGCATACCGGACAGAAAAGGCAGATAACGTGCTTTGCGCGGCACGCTCCATAAACCTGTTAAATGGGTCTCAAAGACAATGATATAGAGACGGCGGCCTATCCCCAGGCGCGAAGGAATACCCAGGCGTCTGCCTGCCAGCACATGATAGAGTTCATGAAAAAGGATGCCGGGGAATTGCCCCAGGAAAAGGCCCAATTCCAGCACGACAAGATAAGGTGAAAAGAAAAGATTGTGATAGCCCGGACGCAGATAGGGGAAACGGATCATAATGTAGAGAGCGTACCCAAGGACGGCACTATAGATAATCCAGGCCAATGGAGAAAAGGTGGCGCGACCTATGGACTGCCAGATAGACGATCGTGTGGAAGGAGGCACGGCTCCTTTATCTGCGCCATTACGGATAAACTGCAAATCGCCGAGCGTATGCAGAAAATCTTCCATATCAATCGGTTCTGCATAGCGCTCAAGATACCACTGCGCTGCCTCTTCAGGACTGGCCCCAGATTGCAGCGTTTGTAGCAATGCTGCACCGTCTTCCGGAAAAACGGCGTAACTGTCTATATCTTTCCGTCCGACAACCACATCGGGCGAATCCGGCACAAAAGTTAATGGATAGAACGAGATAGGTGTATTTGAGCTCACATAGCCTCCCCAGAATGTCTTTGTTTTCCAGGTGCTACCTATTCGGAAACCTGAGCGCGCGGCCGCTGTGCCCCCGAATGGGGGTGCCACCTTCAGGTGGTCCCCGAATGAGGGAAGCGCTAGTCACCCCCATTCGGGGACACAGCGACGTGACGTTGGTTTCCGCATAAGATCGTGTAAGAGATGAGAGAAGCCTTTGCAAGCGAGGCTGCAAAGGCTTCTCTCTTAATTAATAGATGCAGATCCCATAGAGCGGAGTCGACCCGGTAGTCAATTTGACGGCCTGTGTTTTGCGGACAACAACCTTTTTCATAGGTAAGATTTCCTTTCCATTCGTTTACAAGGCATGTACTATGTCTCTACTGGCAAATGAAGGAAGATGCAAAAAAACTGCAATTCTTTTCAAGAGCGAGCCATATATTCCTGCTCTAAAAGAACAAGAAAACGGGGACGCCTGCTTGCTCCTCATTTGTCTGTAGAAACGTTTACATTAAGAAGGATATCTGAAAAAGAAAAACTTTACCATGACAAAGATAGGACTCCTTCCAGTCAATTTTCTCCAAAAACTTCTTATGCATTTATTTCCGCACGAATATAGTAAAATATAAATAGAGGCGTATAGGCATTTCTCCTTCGAGGCCTGGTACTGGAGTCCAGTCCAGCTTGCTTGTTTCTCACAGGTATCACATCATTTCACTAGACGTGCTTTCGGTTTGAGCAGGAATGCTTCTTCGTTCTCAGGGATGGGGGGGTACGTGAAAAGGAGAGGTACCACCGTATGTCCAATACCAAGCAAACCAAGCGTCTTACTCCTGGGTCGCGTGAGACGCTCCTCACCATTCTTGAGACCCTTCCTGATGCCTTCTTTGTCGTCGATGACGCTGAGACCATAATGTATGCCAATGCGAGCGCGCAGGCCATCACCGGAGCACCACCCGAGGAATGCCTTGGGAACAGGTTCTGGCGCTATGCTCCCCAACTGGTGAGCCCCTCACTCTATCAGGCTATGCGCAGGACCAGGCAAACCAAAGAACCGAACGAAGTGGAGTATTGGTCTCCTATGACCCGGAACTGGCTGCACGCGCAACTCACTCCGACCGTTGGGGGACTCACGTTGCAATTCCACCAGATGAGAGCACCAGCACCACGCCAGGAGACGTTTCCCCAGGGCGAGCGCCTCTGCATCGATGACCTGGATGGCTTGCATACCAGGATCGGGATTCTGACGCCCGAGGGGATCGTGTTGGACATCAATGCGGTCCCGTTAGATGACGCGCAGGTCCGACGCGAGGAGGTGATTGGCAAACCGCTGGCCGAGACCCCCTGGTGGTCCTTTGCTCCTGCCAGTCAAGAGCGGCTCCGCGCAGCCATCGCGCGAGCCAGCAGGGGAGAAACGGTGTGTTTCGAGGCCCTGATTTGCCCGAGGGAAGGGATGCTCCTTTCCTTTGAGAGCGTGATTACCCCCCACATGGATGCGAATCACCACGTCGAGTACCTCGTCATCGCCGGCATCGACATCACCGCGCGCAAGCGAGCTGAAAGAGACATCCATGCCCTCATTGATGCCATTCCCCAGTTGGTGTGGACGGGGCGACCGGACGGGTACGTCGACTCGTATAATCAACGCTGGCGCGATTATACGGGCCTGAGCACCGAAGAGGCCCAGGGGGAGGGATGGATGCAGTGTACGCATCCGGAGGACCGGCAACGCGTCCTGCAGACATGGCAGCGCGCCGTCCAGAACGGCGAGCCCTATGAAACGGAACAGCGCCTGCGCCAGGGCACGACCGGGGAGTATCGCTGGTTCCTGATGCAAGCAACACCCTACACCGATGCGCAGGGTACGATCCTCAAATATGTTGGTACCTGCACCGATATTCATGACAAAAAGCGGGCCGAAGCAGAACTGCGTTCCCTGATCGATGCCATCCCCCAATTTGTCTGGATCATGTGCCCCGATGGTTCTGCTGAATACGCGAACTCACGCTGGTGCGATTATACCGACATGACCTCCCAACAATACCAGGGGGACGGCTGGCTCCAGGCCATCCACCCCGATGACCAGCAACGCGTCCTGGCGGGGTGGCAGAGCGCCGTCCAGGCAGGCAGACCCTATGAAGCGGAACAGCGCCTGCGCAATGGTACCACCGGAGACTATCGTTGGTTTCTTGCCAGAGGAGCACCGTTCAAAGATGCGCAGGGCACGATCCTGAAATATTTTGGCACTACCACTGACATCGATGAGCAGAAACAGGCTGAACAGAAAATCAAAATCAGCGAGGAGAACTGGCGGGTGCTGGCCGAAACGGTGCCGCAGATGGTGTGGACGACGCGCCCAAATGGCCAGCACGAGTATATAAACCAGCGCTGGTGTGACTACATGGGGGTTACGGTTGAGCACATGCAAAGCGACCGATGGGCTCCTCTCTCGTTCATCCATCCCGATGATCGGGAAGGCACCCGAGCGCTCTGGCAGCAGGCCCTGGACACGGGAGGAATGTATGAGCACGAAGAGCGTTTCAGAAATAGCCAGACCGGGGCCTATCGCTGGTTCTTAGCCCGCGCCATGCCGGTACGCAATGACACCGGTCAGATCGTCAAGTGGTTTGGGACTATCACTGACATCGACGATCAGAAACGGACGGAGGAAGCCTTACGCCAGAGTCAGGAGCGCGCGAGCGTCCTGATGAACTCCAGCATTATCGGGATCAATATCATCGAAGGAGAGCAGATTGTGGACGCGAACGACACCTTTCTGCGCATGACCGGCTATACCCGCGAAGACCTGCGTGAAGGGAACATGAACTGGATGCACATGACGCCTCCAGACTACCTGGCTCGTACCCAGCAGGCCCATCAGGAACTTGCCACTCAGCAGTCTACGACGTATGAGAAAGAGTACGTGTGTAAAGATGGCAGCCGTCTTCCAGTACTCGTAGGTGGTGTCGTCTTACAGCATCACCCATTCCAAGCAATCGCCTTTGTGCTGGATAATTCTGCCCGCAAGGAACTGGAACAACGCAAAGATGATTTTATCAGCATGGCCAGCCATGAACTGAGGAACCCGCTCGCCGCCTTAAAGATGCAGATCCAGCTGGTGCAAAAACGACTGGAAAGGCAATCTCATCACGAGGCTGCCACAGCGCTTACCAGGGTAGAGGGGCCTGTCAAGCAACTGGAACGCCTGATTGAAGAGTTATTGGATGTCTCCAAGATCCAGGCAGGCAGGTTGGAGTACGTCCGGGAGACGGTCGATCTTGATGCGACGCTCCATGAGGTGGCAGAAACGATGCAGCAGCTCAGTACGACACATGCCATTGTGGTGCGTGGTGCGGCACCGTGCTCACTCGTCGGAGACAAAGATCGGCTCGGACAGGTCTTCACCAATCTGATCAGCAATGCCATCAAGTATTCTCCCGGTGCAGAGACGGTCGAGATGGACCTGAGTACCTCCGAAGAGACGGTCACGGTCCGTATCTGCGATCATGGCCTGGGCATCCCACGAGAGCAGCGTGACAAAATCTTTGAACGGTTCTATCGGGCTTCTGGTCCCAGGCAGAAAGCGATCCCTGGTTTGGGCATGGGACTCTACATTGTGGCGGAGATCGTCAAGCGTCATGAGGGAACCATCACCGTGGACAGCACCGTCGGGAAAGGATCGACCTTTACGGTGACTCTTCCCAAGAAGAGGGATGCCTGAGCAGGGAAAGAACACGATGTGCGTCATTTCAAAAAAGTATGCGGAAAGGATCGGTGCTTTCATCCCTCCCCCTCAAAGAGGGAGGGATGAAAGCACCGGTCGTTAAAGGGTCTTCTCCTCTAATTCCGCTAGTTCCGCTCGTACATCGGTTACGAAGTATTCTAGAGTAGATTGCATTGTGAGGAGATGCATGAGCGCCTGTTGCAGGCAACGCATATAGGATTCTTCGTCTGGTTGAGTACTTACCTGTTTAAGTGCAGCTTCTATGGTGTTTAGCTCACGTTGCAAAAAGTCGTGTTTTTTCTGGCATCGCTCAAACATAAAAATCCCCCTTTTCATATATACAGTATATGCCAATTATATATCTGCATACGTAGCTCAGAGGTAGAGCGCCAGGCCTTGCGACTGAAAGACGAAGGTTCAACTCCTTCCGTAAGTTCCCAGGTTTGCTAGGAGATCTGCATGAAAACGGGACGTGTTGGGACAAAACACGTTAAAAAAAAGGCTGAATGGCAAACTTGCCTTGGCAGCAGGTGTAGGCCGAAGCGATGAAGCAGGCTTTTTTGCAAGCAGGAACACCGACATGGCACGACGAACTCCCCGACCCGAAGCGCAACTAGTCATGGGAAGATTGCCATTCAGCCTTTTTTGCCTGCACATTACATCCTGAGGAGTCGTACCCACAAGGAAGATTTCTTCTGCTGTTTTCCCCTTATTGAATCCAGATCGGCATTTCTTCGTGCTCTATGCCAAAGTGATGAGCCACCTCATGGAGGATCGTCTTATCTGACCCGGCTGCGTTCTTGCCAGGGGCATCGAGATCGTCAGCATCATCAGAAGAGTGAGCAGACTTCGTCGTTGTCATCGTTGACCTCCTCTTATCTTGGAGACTATTTCCCTCTTAATAAAGAGAGACGTAGCTTCCCTTGCGCTATGAAATAGGCAGACCTTTATGAAACGATTTGACCAATGAGCTACGTACAATTGATATGATACTAAAGCGGTGTATGTGATGAGTGTCAAAATGAGAAAATCAAAGAAAAAACCCGAAAATAAAACCTTACGTAGTTGCCTTGTAGAGATGCAAGACTATTCCATTCATTATTACGCCTCTCAACTGGTTCCCACTTCTCAAGAAGTTATTATCCTCATTCATGGATTAGCGGTGTGTAGTCGCTACATGTTGCCGACAGCCGAGCATCTTGCCCCGTTCTACCAGGTGCTTGTCCCTGATTTGCCTGGCTATGGCCTTAGTAGTAAACCTTCGTACAATCTCACACTACCCGATTTCGCGGATATGCTCGCACGCTGGATGGATTGCCTGGGAATAGAGCAGGCTGTTCTCGTTGGTAACTCGCTTGGCTGCCAGATTATTGCACAGTTTGCGCTCCGTTATCCCGAGCGTCTCATGCGAGCAGTGCTGGTTGGGCCAACGATGGATGCTCACGCGCGTACAGCGCATCAGCAGATTGGGCGCTGGTTGGTGAACCTGGCATTCGAGCCATTCTCGCTCTACCCGATTGTCCTGCGTGACTTTTTCGACATTGGCGTGCGACGTTTCATTGCCGTGTTTCGCTCTGGCTTGCGGGATCGTATAGAAGAGTGCCTGCCCCATATGCAGGTTCCGACCCTGGTCATTCGTGGCACACGTGATACTATTGTCCCTTCAGGCTGGGCGCAAGAGGTAACCGACAAGCTTCCCCAGGGGCAATTCCTGGCAATTGAAGGTGCGGCACATGATGTCAACTATAATTCGCCTGCCAGGTTGGCACAGGCCGTACAGAGCTTTCTCAACTGCCAACCAGGTCGCCCTGTAAAAAGGCCAGAGCGGCCTGATTGAAAACCAGGGGACGATCAAACATGCTCACATGCCCGGCCTTTTGGAGAATCAGCAGTTGCGCATTGGGGAGTGTCTGCCGAAGTTGAATACCAGTGGTGAGTGGAACGACAATATCATGTTCACCCCAGACGAGCAGTGTAGGCTGACAGATGGTAGATAGCTCTTCGTTGAGGTCAAGTAGGATCAGGTCACGTGTGGCTCGTAGGAGCAGGCGTGGTCCCGCCCGTAATGCGTCATAAAGAAGCAAGGGTAAGAATGTGGGCCGAACATAACGAGTTGATAGGATTAAAGGACGCATGTAGCCCAGAATCGAGTGAAATTGGGGTTGTACGGCGGGCGAGACAAGTATCATTCTCATCACGCGTTCAGGATAGGTCGCAGCCAGGTGCATACAGATGTATCCACCCATCGAATGCCCTACCAGGTGCGCCCGCTCAATCCCAACCGCCTTCATCCATGCCAGCACCCAGGTGGCGGCCTTCGCCAGCGTAAACTGACGCGCCAGGCGACGCATTGTGCCAAAGCCGGGAAGGTCGATAAGGTAGACGCGATAATCCTGTGCCAGCGCAAAAATATTATGAGTCCACCAAAGCGTTGAGCCGCTCAGTCCATGTACCAGAATGATGGCTTCCTGCGTCATATCCTCTCCAATGACTCGATAGTGTATAGGATATCCCTCGATCTCCACACTCCGTGTAATGATCTTTGACTTCTGCCTGGTTGCATTCATGTTATAAGTTCCTGTCTATTCTTTGCGATGGGCACCGTTGTCAGGCTCCAAATATGAGCGCGTGAAGTGGTGGCGAGCATAAGAACATGCAGTTTGTGTGCTTGTCGCGCTTAGAAGCTACACGTATGGGTCCTCTTTGGGGGTGACAGTTTGAGAGGGAGCAACAATATAGCCAGACACTATCACTTCTCGTGTTATGACTTTTCTCTCTATCCATCAGGAAGGGCACCAACTATCATGCACTTCGAGGCTTGAGCCTGTGAACACATGCGTGAACGAAGGCAATACTTTGCTCCTCTGCTCCTTGGGAGGGATTACCAAAATTTTGTATTCTACTATCTGTGTGATATCTGTTCAAAAAAACGCTCTTGAAACGGGCTTGTTGTTTCCACCGGGTACGGCGTTCTTTTGAAGGTGTTCTCCTTCTTCTGTGAAGAACTGTTGTGATTGGAATGGTGTGGTAAAGATTGAAGGGGGACCACGGCATTGGAGAAGGAGGGGGCTACAGGTATTCATGGGCAGTGTGCCTCGCCTTGTGTGGTTGCGAGGGCCTGCCTGGGTTGGATGCGATGGGGTGTGAAGGCAGGGGCCAAAGGGCTGGAAGAGCTCTTTATTCGCGTCAAAGCCTTCGATGCGGGCAAGGACCTAGCCAGGAAAAACGTGTTGGTAGCCATGCTCCTGATCTGTCACGTTAGATGGGGCGTTGGTAAACTCCACGAACCAGCCCCGGGTCTCTGTTTTGTAGAGGCTGGTGAAGGCCTCTATTTCTTTCAGCAGAAAGCAATAGCATGTATCTTCTCGAAGTATAGGGAATGCTCCTTCTTGTGTCTTCAAAAAAAGACATGAAAAAACTGGCTCACCCCCCTGTTAGTGCAGGCAGATGAGCCAGTGTGTACGAAGAAAACGTGAATCTCAATGTACAGGAACATACGGTTCCTACAGCGGTGTTCACAAAGGTTGAGCCATCGCTGAGAAGTGCATGTGACGTTGTTGATAGAAATGATCGGTAGGTAGGGTAGGTGGACTTCGTAGGTAGGGTAGATGGTCTGAACAAGACTGTTGGAGTTTAGACGGGATAAAGGAAGGTGAGATTTTATGCCACGACTGCTCTCGGTGAACGTTGGTCTGCCCCGCGACATCGCCTGGCGTGGTGAGATGGTGCGCACCGCCGTCTGGAAGAAGCCTGTTCAGGGCCGGCGGATGGTGCGGCGGCTCAACATCGATGGTGATGGGCAAGGAGACCTGGCCGGACACGGAGGAGAACAGCGGGCGGTCTTCGTCTACCAGATAGAGTCCTATCATTACTGGGAGCGCCAGCTCAACCGCAATGACTTCGTGTTCGGACAGTTCGGGGAGAATTTTACCGTCGAGGGTCTGTCCGACGAAGAGGTGTGCATCGGCGACCAGTACCAGATCGGCGGCGCGCTCTTTGAGGTCACGCAACCGCGCGTTACCTGCTACCGGGTCGGCATCCGTATGAACAACCCCCAGATGCCTGCGCTGCTGGTTTCACACAAGAAACCGGGCTTTTACCTGCGTGTGCTGCAAGAAGGCGAGGTAGAAGCCGGAAACAAGATCGTGAAGGTCGCTGATGGCCCGGAGCACATGACCGTGGAGGAGATCGACGCGATGCTCTACCTGGGTCGTCATTCCCGTGAGCAACTGGAGCGTGCGTTGCGTCTCCCCGCTTTGAGTCCAGGGTGGCGGACGTCCTTCCAGGCTCTGCTCGAGCAGGCGCTGAGCGAGAAGACGGCTAGCGGAAACCCTGGACTCACCCAGGTGAGCGGCCCGCCCCCGGCATGGCCAGGGTTTCGCCCCATGCGCGTATCCCGCATGGAACGAGAGAGCAGGAGCATCGTCTCACTCGTCTTTGAATCAGCAGACGAGCATCCTCTCGCCGCTGCCTTGCCCGGCCAGTTCGTGGTGCTGCGTCTGCGACCCAGGCCTGACAGTCCCCCTCTCTTACGCAACTACTCGCTCTCTGACGCGCCAAGTGTCGACCACTACCGGGTGAGTGTCAAGCAAGAGGCGAACGGCGCAGCCAGCACCTACGTGCATACCCAGGTGCATGTTGGCGACGTTTTAGAGGTGAGTGCCCCACGGGGCGCCTTCACGCTCCGCCAGAGCAAGAGTCCCGTTGTTCTGCTCAGTGCTGGCGTGGGGGCGACTCCCATGATGGCTATGCTGCATACCCTCGCCGCCGAGGCATCACCCCGGGACGTCTGGTGGCTGTTCGGAGCACGGAACCACGACGAACACCCCTTTGCACAGGAAGCCCGCCGCAGCCTCACGACGCTGCCCCACAGCCACAGCTACATCCTCTACAGCCGGCCAGGGCAAGAGGATCGGCCTGGTCTGGACTTCGACGCTCCTGGACATCTCAGTGTCACAGTGCTTAAAGCGCTTGGCGTGCCGCGCGAGGCGGACTTCTATCTGTGTGGGCCTGCCGCGTTCCTGCAAGATCTAACCACCGGTCTCGTTGCCTGGGGCATTACCACGGATCATGTATACACAGAGATTTTCGGCCCGACTCCTTCCAGCACACCCGGAGTGGTTTACACCAGACCGAGTCTTCCACCACACCCACCGGCCGGATCGTCCGGCATGGGGCCGCTGGTCTCGTTCGCTCGCAGTGGCCTCAGTGTTCATTGGGTTCCCGCGTTCCAGAGCCTGCTCGAACTCGCCGAGGCCTGCGATGTGCCAGTGAGGTGGTCATGCCGGACAGGAGTCTGTCATAGCTGTGAAAGCGGGCTGATTGCGGGCAGCGCCAGCTACCAGCCAGAGCCACTCGAACGGCCTGCCGAAGGAACCCTATTGATTTGCTGCTCCCAACCTGAGGGAGAGATTATGCTCGACCTGTGATGCAGCAGTCTCGAACCTTGAAGCAGATGCATATGGCTCAATCATTGTGAACACTGCTGTATACTGGCTCATGCCTGCTATAGAAGATGGGAAGCATGCTCCAGTCAACACAGGACACGTGTTGTCTTTTCGTGATGTGCAGACAGAGAGCCAGGCTCTATCTGTCGCACGTGTAGTGCCAGCATAGCAGGATGGATGGAGGGACTCAACATCCACCCTGCTATCCCTTCTTATGCACTGCGATGCCCATTTGTAAGAACGCATGTTCTGTGGCGATGCGGAAGAGCAGAGGCTGTGGCTACACGTTTTCCCTCTCTTTCTCAACAAACTGACTCATCATTGTCTCAGTTGACACGCTCGCCACGCGCGTCAACTGCACAGGCATCCCGTGTTCGAGGAAGGGTCACTGTAAAGGTTGATCCTTTCCCGACGGCGCTGTCCACCGTAATAGTTCCCCCATGATGCTTGACGATCTCCGCCACAATGTAGAGCCCTATGCCCAGGCCGGGGATCGCCTTCCGCTTCGGATCAGCCACCCGATAGAAGCGGTCAAAAATCTTGTCGCGCTGCTCTTGTGGGATTCCCAGACCATAATCACGGACGCGGACCATGACCACATCTTCGGAGGTGGCGAGATCTATCTCAACTGTTTCGGTGTCAGGAGAATACTTGAAAGCATTGCTGATCAGGTTGGTGAAGACCTGTCCGAGCCGGTCTCGATCCCCGATCAAGCAGGTCTGCGCTGCGCCCCGCACCACCAGAGTACGGCTGGGACTCGTGTGCTGCATCGTTTCTGCGATCTCCCGCAGCAACGCGTCGGGATCCACTGGCTCCTGGGCGTACTCCAGCCTCCCAGCCTGGATCTTGGAGACGTCCAGCAATTCCCCCACCAGCCGGATAACTTTGTTGAGCTGGGCTTCCATGCTAGAAAGGGCGGGAGCCGCCTGCAGGATGCCTTGCCTGGCGAGTTGCCGATGCAGCAAGGAGGCCTGCATTTTCAAGGCCGTGAGCGGGGTCTTGAGTTCATGGCTGGCCATACTGATAAAATCATCCTTGCGTTGCTCCAGTTCCTTACGCGCCGAATTATCCAGCACAAAAGCAACCATCTGGCGCGGCTGCTCCTGGAGGAGGACGCCTCCCAACAACACTGACAGGCGACTGCCATCTTTACACACCAGTTCGGCTTCAAAGGGCGTGTGTTGCCCGTGCGTGATGACCTCCTGGATCGCGCGCGCTAAGAGCGGCGCATCTTCTGGGGCAGTGATCCTCGCCCTGGTCAGCGTTCTGCTGCGCACCTCCTCTCGGCTATAGCCGGTCATGCGAAGAAACGCCTCATTGGCTTCCACCAGCACTTCTCCTTCCACTGCGCTAGAAGTAATCCCGATAATATTGGAGTCGATGAGGGCGTGGATGAGCTCCTGACTCTGGTGCAAGGCATCTGCGATGCGCTTCTGCTCCACCCGTTTCTGTTCCTGGATGTCGGTACAGGTGCCAATATAGGTGAGGATTGTGCCTTGCCCATCTTTGTACGGCGTTGCTTGCATCAGGAACCAGCGATATGCTCCAGTCGTGCCCTGGCGCAGGCGCTGTTCCGCCTCACACAGCTGGCCGGTCTGGACGGCACGCTGCCACACTGCCAGCACGCGTTGCCGGTCCTCAGGATGGATACACTGCATCCATCCATTCCCCTGGGCCTGTTCGGCGCTCATGCCCGTATAGTCGCGCCAGCGTTGATTGCAATAGTTGATATATCCGTCTGGTCGCCCGGTCCAGACCAACTGGGGGATGGCATCAATCAGGGTATGAATGGCTGCTTCGGCGCGCTTGCGCGCGGTAATGTCGATCCCGGTCATGGCGAGGTACGCGCAGAGGTGCTCGCCCTGGGGAAACACCTCCTGAGGTCGGGCTGGCGCGCTCGCCTCGTGGAACTGCAACGTAAGCCCCCCAACCATCGGCGCGAGATGCACGTGCAGCCAGTTCTGGGTGATGGGAGACACATACTGTACCTCGGTCAAGGCTCGCGTCTGTTTCGTTTGGCGCACCGCCTGGTGGAGCATGGGGCTCACCAGGTGGGGAGCGCAGTGCCAGAAGTTGTTCTCACACAATGCCTTGGGTGGTGTGCCGAGCATGGCTTGTGCACTCGCATTGGCATACACAATGGTATCGGCATGATCGAGAACAAAGAAGGCGCCTGGAAGCGTGTCAGGCATGGTACGGAGCGTGTCACGCGACGCAGGCGTGACACGCTTGGTCTGTTTGGTCTTCGACATCGTGCGGTAGCTTTCCCTTTCACGTACCCCCATCCCTGAGAACGAAGATGTATTCCTTTCTCACAGTGGTCAAAAAGATTGAGTTTTCGAGTTCTCCTCACTCCAACATATTGCTCACCCAACCAGTGCGAGCAATAATTTGCCGATATATGCTCCTCCATCCACCGAAAGGACTTGGTCGGTGACAAAGGGTGCGGCGTGTAAGTATAGGTTCCCAAGCGATGATTGTCCATGGAAAGCAGCGTGTTCTCCTCACACCTGTTTCCGGCGATATTTGAAGCAGGGCTTCTGCTCTTACTCTAACAGAGATAGAGCGGGGTCTTCGTTCAGATTCTTGCGCGAGAGCAACAGATTCTTGCGCAATTAACAGTAGTGTCGGGGCCGTGATCCCGAGTTTCACCTTCCCTCGTTGACTTCAACTGATCGCCTCTATCTGGGCTTCTGATTTATCGGCGGTAAACAACTCCGTGTTGACCGGTCCTGGAGCGACGGCATTAATGGTAATGCCCTTTGGGGCAAGCTCCTTGGCCAGGTGCCGAGTGATTTGCTCGACTGCCCCCTTTGGTGCCAGCGTAAAGGCTGTAGGTGGGCATCATTTGCCCCAGGACAGAGGAGGAGAAATTAAATGATACGCCCTCCTGCTTGCATGTACCCGGTGGCAAATTGGCAAGCAAAGTAGGTCCCTTTCACATTGATTGCGAACTCTCGGTCAAAGTCCTGTTCTGTGATCTGCTCAAACGGTGGAAAAGATATGTTAAAGTAGTGATAGAGAAAACATATTTCTCAATCTTGTGGAAAGAGAGGAAGCATGAAGTTTCGCTGTACCTGCGGACACGTTGTCCGTGACCAGAGAAATTCCTTGCCCTACAAAGCTCGATTGATTCCAGATGAAGATGGAGATGCCGACTTCAGTAGTTTTGCCAAAGTCCTGGAAGCGTTTCTCATGGCGAGAGAAGCTGGCAAACAGAAGGAATTTCTTGGCAGTTATTTCGGAGAAGGCTATCCGCAAGAGTTAGCTCTCCAGAACATCATTGATGACCTGCTCGCCAAGGAGATCGACCTCTTTACACGCTTCATCTATGAATGCGAGAAGTGTGGGCGGATTTTTTTTGAGAAACACCCCGAAGAGGCCAAGCTGGTAAGTTATGTGCCAGAAGGAGAGAGTCGAGGAGTCTTGCAATCACATCGCAGACGTCCCAAGAAGGAGCCTTCATAACTCCACGAGGAAATGAGAAGAGATGCGCACCATTTGATTCAGCGCGGCGAGAAAGCGACTGAGGGTCGAGCGGTGGGGGAGCCGTGCTTCGTACAAAGTGCGCCATAAACGGGAGGGTGAAAGGCTGGTGTGAGGCCATAACTCATCCATCTATTGCTTTCCCAACAGAGACTTTTTTAGGTGCGAGGCCTCACCTGGACATTGCAAAACTCTGGAATAATTTCTCGACCATAGATTTCCAGCAGGCGCTCTTGATCTTCGGCCATCAGGTAGAGGTTGAATTCGTTGACGCCAATGGCGGCCAGTTCGCGGATACGCTGGCGACACTGCTCCGCTGTACCAATCACACAAAAGCGATCAACAACCTCGTCGGTGACAAACTCGGCATGGGATGCCCCTACCTGGCAATGCTCCTGGTAATCGTAGCCCGAACGCTGACGTACATAGCTGGTCAATTCCGCTGGCAAGTCAGTGGCGGGATAGCGAGAGAGCAACTCGATAACGTGATTGGACACAAGCGCGGGGAACCAACGTACCTGCGAACGCGCATACTCAAGGTCATTCGAAACATAGCCTGCCGTGGCACACATAATATGGAATTGTGACCAATCACGTCCCGCCTCCTCACAACCCTCGCGCACAAAATTCAGACTCCATTTAATCAGATGGGGATCGGCATATTGCAGGACAACGCCATCGCCCACGTGTCCCGCCAGGCGTAAAGCTTTGGGTCCATAGGCAGCGACAAAAATAGGCAGGTGGCTACGCGCCCATTTTAGCTGGATAGCCTGCTCATTCAGATGTGTAGCCTCTCCCGAAACAAGGGTTCGTATCTCTTGAATAGCGTTCTCCATGACAGTCAGCGATACAGGTTGCTTTCCCATAACACGCAAGGCGCTATCTCCGCGACCAATGCCCATAATCATCCGACCGCCTGAAATCGCCTGTAAGGTCGCGAAGGTGCTAGCCGTGATGCTGGGATCACGAGTGCCGGGATTGGTCACGCAGGTCCCTAGCCGCAAGGAAGTAGTATTCACGGCCATCAATGTGAGTAGAGGATAGGGGTCCATCCAGAGTACATGTGAATCAAACAACCAGCCATAGGAGAAGTTTTGGGCCTCGGCCATAAGCATCAGCTCAACAATACGCTCTGGTGGTGGATAGGGCCTGAGGGTAATACCAAACTCGATCATATTTTCATCTCCCTATCACTATTCAAGTTCCCTTGTTTTCATTATAGATAGGTAGTATACTTGGCAGGAAAAACACGATTCGCTCCTGGCCTGAGGCCGCTTTTGCCCATTTCTATGTGAAACCACTATTTCATTCCCTGGATAGAGCTACACTAACCGGTGATTGAGCACAATTGCCCCTGACGAAGGCGAAACAGCGGTCGATGATTGGATTGCTTCACCAAAGTGTCACCACAATGACGATCAATTCTGTTGGCTTGCGCAGCCCTTCCTCTATGGTTCCTCGTCGCTGGCTAAAGGTCTTGCGACAGCTCCTACAACGGTAGCGTTGTCGTTTGCGACCATGAATGACGATGTTGCCCGTCCCTATTTTTCCCCTTGCGGAACACGCCGAATTCCTCTGAAAGAGCTGGAGAAAGAGACAAAAACACCCCCCGTGGGTCAAGTGACCCGAGATAACCTCATCCGCGATTGGGCAAGGTCAAGCGATCTGAGCGGGGGTCAGAGTCACTTGATATCCCAATCGTTCAAGCTGCCTGGTTGCCCGTCGCTCAGCATGCTTGCGATCCAATTCCGAAAAGTAGCCTGCTCCTTTTTCCTGATAGGGCTCACCAGTTGTGAGCATGTGATAGTAGATCACCAGAGTGCTATGTGCCACCGCCACGACAGCACGTTTGTTGCCACGACGAGCAGCAATCTGATGATATTGCGCCGAAAGGTAACTGTGCTTGGTTCGAGCGGCAGCATTGGCAGCCTGAACCAGCATCGCTTTGACCCAGCGATTGCCTTTGCGAATGCGTCCACTTTTGCGTTTGCCTCCACTCTCGTTATTGCCAGGACAAATTCCCACCCAAGAGGCGAGGTGAGCGGCATCCGGGAAAGGCGACACATCCGAGCCTATTTCTGCCAAGAGAACTTCGATGATTCGACGGCTACACCCAGGAATAGTGTCGAGCCGCTGAATCAGTGCCTCGTGAGGGCGCAATCGCTCCTCAATCTCCCTGTCCAGGCGGCAAATTCCCTGATCATGTTGCTCGATCAGGGAGAGCAGTTCCTGCAAGAGGAGACGATGATGGTCATTCAGGCGTCCTCGTAGCGCTTGCACCAGAGCCTCACGTTTGCTCATAGCACGTCCCAGCGCCAGGTCTGCCAACACGTCTGCATCTTCTTCTCCACGAAGGAGAGCCGAGAGAATCTTCTGTCCTGTTTTCCCCATGATATCAGTCAACACAGACGAGAGCTTCAGATTGGTATCTTCCAGCGTTTTGTGGAGCCGATTCACAAGTCGGGTTCGCTCGGCGATCAGAGTCGTGCGCACACGGGTCAGATCACGAAGCTCTCGTTGTTGGGGTGAGGGAATAAAGCTGGGTTTGAGAAGCCCAAACTGCAAGAGTTCGGCGATCCACTCCGCATCCTTTTTATCGGTTTTGCGACCTGGGACCCGCTTGAGATGTTCAGCATTGACAATCATGACCTGCTCAAAGTGTCCTTCCATGAGATTGAAAGGGGATTTCCAATACACGCCTCCCCCAATGGTGCAAATTGAGGGAGGCCCCATCAAAAGGGGGAGCAGAAGCCAGCGGACTGATGCGAAAGACCACCCGGATCTGCTGCTCATCAATCTCGACCCGTTTGACTAAGGCACGGATAATCTCCCGGCGGGTCTGGAAATCGGCATCACTGAGCCCCTCGTTGACCCTAGCAGCAAAGGTTTCCAGGCGTTCGAGAATCGCCCGCAGTTCGTCTTCTCCTGCGGCTTCTTCTTTGAGACGCTGCAATTGTTCCTCTAGATGATGAAGTCGTTCACGCATACGTGTCACTCGCGATTCAAATTCTTGCTTGTCAATAAACCCCTCCGCGTAGCTATCAATTAATCGGGCAATCCCTCGGCGGAGTTTGCCCATTTGCGCATCTAACCCTTCTGGTTCGTGCGGCTTCTGGGGGGCTTGTAAACGTCGGCGATATTCCTGCGCGAGGCGCTCTGGCTCTTCCAGGAGATGGCAGACCTCTTGCCACACTACCATATCGGTCTCATCCATGCGCAGTTCTCTGTTCCAGCAGTGCCGTTTCCCTCCAAAGCGAGTGTGATGCATCGAGCCGCTACAGCGGTAATAGGCGTTGCGCTCATCGTTGGTACAGCCATGATAAGCATACCCACACTGGGCACAGACCAGCACCCCCTGCAACAGGTAACGACTACCTTTCTGCGGAATACGCGCGCGTCGCCGATTCTCTTCAAGCTGTTCTTGCACCGCATCGAAAATCGCCGGATCAATCAGGGCCGGAACGGGAATGATGATCCATTCCTCTTTGGGGGCATCTTTCCCCCAGAACGGTCGTCGTGGTTGGGCTGGTTTGTTGCGCGGGACGCGCAGGCGTGGACCATTGGGCACCCAGCGGGTTTTGCCCCAGGCCGCTTCCCCTTTGTAGGCTGGATTTTTCAGCATATCCCAGACGGTCTTGTGGTCCCAATAGTCTTTGCCCGTGCGTGTGCGGATCCCGGCTTGATGCAGGCGACGGCAGACCTCGTTGATCGAGCAGCGATCCTGGCCCACCCAAGTATACACCTGTTGCACGACACGGGCTTCATCCCACACGATTTCATAGCGTGCTTCTCCGCCACCCCCCTGTTTACTCACATACCGATATCCGTAGGGAGCATGACAAAGAATCCCGACACGACCCTCCTGGGCCGCATGGCGTTTTCCTCGTCGACTGCGCTCGAGAAATTTCGCTCGCTCGTATTCAGCAATCACTCCTTGGACCTGCAACAATAACTGATCCTCTGGTGTCTGCCCCAGAGGCCGGTTGAGAAAGATGACCTCCACCCCCTGATGCGTGAGTTCCTCAACCAGTAAGACTTGATAGGCATAGTTGCGGGCGAGGCGATCAGGACAATGGACATAGACCCGATCCATACCTCCAGCTGCTGCCACATCACGGAGCCGCTCTAACGCTGGCCGCACCAGCGTCGAGCCACTGTACCCCTCATCGACAAACTCGAGGACTGTGGCGAGATCAATACCATCAGCAGCAATCCGATCGCGGATCTCGTCCAGTTGGCTCGCAATGGTTTTGGCTTCGGCTTGTTGCTCGGATGACACTCGAGCATACAAGGCCACCTGTCGTTCATTCATCACATGCTCCTTTCTTCGCACGCACCAGACGTCGGTCCCTGTTCTCAGGAGCGCAAACTCGCTGATGGACCGTGGTGAGGCGTCTGCAGGACACTGGCACCACCAAGGCATAGGCAGCCTGGAGAAACTGCTGGTGGAGGCGGTGTGGCTCATACATGGTCAGCACCTCCAGGGATCGGTTGGGTCGAAGAAGTTGTTGGGACATGAGCAGCTCCCGGACCCTGAGGAATGGGGCCTTCGTGGGACAAACTTGGGCTGTGAGGCGGGGCGTGACGCTGGTCTCCAGCACGAGCGCGAAGGTCGCTCTGCAGGATCTCTCTCGTATACTCCCAGTCTAGCACACCTTTGGTAACATTGGGGGAGGCATGTACACCCCGGTTGACTCCATCGCGATGGCTTGACACCGCGCTGCTTTGAGCCAGTCAATACAGGTGAGTAAGTCAGCAGTCATCGTCGAAAAGCGGTGCAGCTCTTTGTGCTGCTGTCCTTTCTCATCGAGGACGAGCAAACATACCACCAGAAATTGTTTGTGGACATCAATCCCGCAACAGCTCCGATACAGGACTTCCATCATTCATCCTCCTTGTGATACGCTGTGATCAACGATGAATGATCAGCGACCAAGAGGTACCCGGTCTGGAAGGTTAGATTCCTCTACGTGCTTCTAAAAAAGAGCGACAACTGGCGGTGCAAACGGGTACCTGGAGACAGCTTGGGGCTCACGCTCATGTTCATAATTCGGAGTCCGTTCTCACTCTGGCCGCGATCTCTCTCCAGTATATCCTCTTTCATCCCTGGTGGTGCTCCGCGCCGGAGCATGCTGCTTGGGGCAAAATACGTTGGTGACATCCATCTGGCTCTCTGCTTGTGATTTCATTCTTGCCGTTTGCCAGATGGTCGACTCACATTTCAAGGTTTCCGGCCAACCCTCTACAAGTGAGAGGAGTCCTACCCGGCAACTGCATCAAAGAGGATAGATGAGAAAGGAACTCTGAATTGTACCTGCAACCACACCATTTACGCGTTATCGAGCGCCTCAAAGAGACATTTCAAGATGATCCCCGCTACCTGGCCTTGCTGGTCGGCGGCTCACTGGTCAAGGGTTGGGGCGGAGAGAACTCGGATGTAGATGTTATGTTTATTGCTACCGATGAGGAATATGCTCGTTGTGTAGCTAGTGGTCAGCGCTGGTATTACAACACAGAGATGTGCGATTATCCTGGTGGATACGTCGACGGGAAATTTTTTCACCTGCAGTTTTTGAGAGATGTTGCACAGAAGGGCAGCGAGCCAGCGCGGGCGGCTTTCACCAATGTTTTCGCAGTTTTCTCGCATCTCCCTGAGTTGGATGATTTGCTGAAACAAATACCAGTCTACCAGGAGGCTGAGCGTGAGGAAAAGATGCTGGCCTTCTACAGTCAGGTCCAGATGCTTAACTGGTTTGTTGGTGAAGCCGAGCAAAAACAGTCAACCTACCTGATGGCCCACGCAACCAGCGAGATGGTCTTTTATGCCTCGCGTTTAGTGCTGGCATATAACCGCATCCTTTATCCCTACCACAAGTGGCTGATGCAAGCTGTAGAGAACGCGCCCGAGAAGCCTGAAAACTTCCTTGAGCTGTGTGAGAAGCTTTTGACACAGGGGTCTGTTGCCAATGCCCGGGCTTTGTGGGAATGCATCACTAACTTTCGTGAATGGAATATTTCCTATGAGCACGGACTGGTCCGTTTTATGCAAGATACTGAATGGAACTGGCTCGATAACCGGGCTCCTTTACAGGATTGGTAAGGCCAGGCGATTGATTTTAGTATGACAGAGGGTTGCCCAAGACGAGGACCGTGAATAGGAAGAGGAAAACCACTCAATAGTGGGCGAAGTCAAGGACGTGAGTGCACTGTTCCTGTCTCTGATCTCCTTGAAGAAGGCGCATTCTTCGGCAGCCGAAGGCCTCTGGGAGAGCACTCATACCCGTTTGGAGAGAAAATCTTTATAGGTTTTTAATGTGTTGATGCGGTTAAGCATGCTACAGTACTTCAAGAAAGCAAACATACAGAGAAGGCAGGATGCTCACATGTCTTTCTTCAAGATAGTTTCACGGAAGACGTTATCACAGGTTCCAACAGACAGGAGGGGGAAGGTACCCTCAGTGACTCAGAGACAATCAGGATTACAATCATTCGGGGAGCAGGAAAATGCTCCCTATCTCTTACCCCGAAACGATGAAGAAATCAATCGATTGGATTTCCAGCATTATATTTTGCGTGCCACGCTCAAAGGCAATGCTCTGGCTCCGTTGCAGCCTCCAACCAGCATGTTAGATGTTGGGTGTGGAACGGGGCGCTGGTGTCAGGAAATGGCTGTTACGTATCCTCTGAGCAGATGGGGCCAGCCAGTAGGCAACTTGCGACCTGGATCACGGAGGCGAGCCGCCAGCAAGGCATTGATCCTTCGATGGCCCGTCGTACCCAGAATCTTCTTGAAGGTATAGGCCTGACCAATATTGTGTATCAACAGATTCCCAATCCCGTTGGCAGTTGGGGAGGGCGCATTGGTACTATGGCGGCAACAGGCGTCCAGGCCATCAATAAAGCGATGCGCCAGCAAGTGCTGTCTCAACTTGGTGTGTCGCCAGCACAGTATGATCAGGCCCTGGCAGCATCGCTAGACGAATACGATAGTTACAAGAGCTATTCCAACACCTTCATTGCCTGCGGACAACGGCCTCTCTAGCTTTATTTGAAGTTCTCTTCTTCAGCAAGAGGGGGACTTCAAAGCCTCTCGTGATCACATGTTGCGTATGCAAATCGCTTCTCTCCTGTGAGTAGAACTCAATATCATTCTCTTCGCCATTGTTGTGACAGAGGACCGTTCCCAAGCATTTCAGCAGCTTGCGGGAAGATTTCAAACCACAGAGGATCACGTGCCCGCGATACCCCATTGTCTCATCGATACGCTCGATCAAATAAGTGAAACGCTCCAAGAAAGGCGAGAGATGTATGGGATCTCGTATATCTCCGTGTTTGAAGATAGTGCAGAGGTGTTTGCGCCAGTTGTCGCCCACCTCGCTGGAAAGTAATAGAGAGCGTCAACCCGGGCAGAGTCATACTATTGGCAATTACATATGGCGCGCTAATAGTGACATTGTTTAACGTCATGGTTTGGGTATCGGATCCGAAGGCATTGTCGTTGGCATTGTTGAATATTGCCTGGCCCTCGAACGTCGCCACGTCAGAGGAGAGAACTGACAGGTCGGTCGTTAGACCAGTTGTGGTGACTGGCGTATTCTGTCCCGCGTTCAAGGTCACCGTGACATTGCCAATAATCGGCAAGGCAATCGCCTTGGAGATCACCAAATCCGAAAGCGTCCCATCGAGCTGGTTGACCGCGGGGGAACTAGTATCGACTGGGGTAATTCCCGGATAGAGGCGCAAGTTCGTGGTCTTGATGCTTGCCGCCTTGAGAGTCACAGGGATGGGCACTGCCACTGTTATAGCAAGCGCGCCCTTGGAGATAAGAACGATCATACCTCCAAGGAGGGCCAATGCGACCAGCATTACAGTCCAGAATATGGATGGCTTGACCGTGCCAATGACTGCCTCCTGCTCCTCATTATTCAGGCTTTCGTCAGCGAAAGGTTTCTGTTCCATGTTTATGGCTCCCCTCCCATGGCGTACCTCCCGACTCTTCAGGTTCACTTTTGGCGCCTTCTTCGGGGAGGGGAGTGTGTGAGACTGCCTCTGGCAGTCTCACACACTCCCCTCCCCGAAGACAAAATCAAGAGGCGTGTTCAGGTTGGCTCAACATATCAAGCAAAGAAGCAGACACGGACATTTTTTAGGCGTGGGTGTGGGTGTCGGTACGGAGGGAGGCGTCAGCGTCGGCAGAGGCAAGGGCAGCGATGGCGTCCCCGTAGGGAATGGCGTTCCCTTCGTTGGTGGTGTTTTCGTAGGTGACGGTGTAACCGTGGGTGAGGGCGTATCCGTGGGTGGCGACGCCTTCAGTGGCGCGGGAGCTGTCGCGGATACCACCATGTGGAAACTGGTGACGGTAAAGGTATTGGCATAAATGGAGCGATCCACCTTTAATGTCACGTTCTTCATCACCAATCTTGGGACGGTGCCGCCAGCCGCCAGGATAAGTAAATCGGCTTTATTCGCGAAACTTTTGAGCCCGGTATTGACATCCTGGAAAAGGCCCGTTTTAATTGCCACGCCAGTCGCCGATACCGAACCATTCGACGAGAGCACCAGGTTCACACCATAAAATGGATGGCTCAAGCTAAACCCGGTCATCGTGGACGCGCTAAAGGTGAGCGTGGGGTGAAGTGGGTCAGGTAGTGAATTCATGTGCGCGTTCGTGCCAATGATTTCGGTCGCCTCTAAGGTATAGTCGCCCGAAGCCGCGAATGTCCCATTTGAAGAATAATTTACTTTGATGCTAGATGATGAGAAGGCACTCAGGGTGTCTTGCGATTGTGAAGGATGCGCATAGGCCTCAACAGGATGCATAAGTAGGAGTATGGTTCCCACGATCAGACCGAGGGAGAGAATGGGAATACATAACCTTATGACGTTACGTCGCAAAGAGTACACGTCGTCCACTCTGCCTTTCTAAATCTACTCAAAAGTGCTTATACGCACTCAAATAGATTCAATTGCTGCACTTGGCCCTCACAGGAAGCCCCCATGACTTCTACGCCGCTTTGGGTCGCATGCAGCACATTGCACTCAGGACGAGCCTGAGTGTATGGCCCTCGCCGGGCAAAGAACCTCGTCAAGATGTTGTGAGCACTGTTCACATCTCGATCCATGACGAGTCCACATTCCGCGCACTGATACGTTCTTTTCCACAGTGGCATGGCTTGCAGTTTGCCACAGCCACTACACTGCTTGGACGTGTTGCGCTCATCTAGAAACTGAAGCTCTTTCCCATACAACTGGCATTTATATTTGAGTATCTGGACAAAGGCGTACAAGCCCCAGTCGTTATAGACTGCTCGATTGAGCGCCTTGTTGCGCTCCTGATGCTCTTTCATGACCATCTGCCGTTGGGAAAGATCGCCCACGATGACAGTTCTCTCAACCAATCGTCGTGCGATGAGATGCGACGCCTTGTGCAGGCTATCGCGCTGTTTGTTGCGCTTCCTCTGTGAAACGCGCTTGTACACCTTGCTCAGATGAAGATAGCGACGGGATTTCTTCTTGCACTTGCTGCGTTTCGAACGTAGCTTATCTAGTTGTCTGTTGTACCAACGCGAGCCTTTGAACCCACCGATGTGATAGATCCGGCCCTCTTGCGTGACCCCAGTTGCCAGCGTCTTGATACCCAGATCAAAGGCCACAGTGCCACCATCGCGTGTCGCTTCCTCGGGCTGTCGATAGCTGAAGGAGGCGTAATAATTGCCCCTGCCATCGCGACTGATCGCCACTTCTCGAAAGCCTTCAGGAGGCAGCTCTGTGAGCTTAGCACAGATAGCTGGATACCGTTTGTTCTTGCCCTTGCCCCCTGTAGGCAGAATGAGCGTGTTTCCCTCACGCGTGAGATACGTCGCAGGATAACAGAGGGTAAAGAAGCCATGGCGAGGTCGCACGCGGGGAAAGCCTGGGGTTTCGCCATTGGCGACGCGACGAAAGAAGGCTCGCATGGCCCCATCCAGGCGATAATACACTTCCGCAAGCAGCTTGCCGTACACCTGATTGAGTTCAGGATCATAGACACGGCTCTCGGCCAGGGTTTTCTTGCAGGCGTTGAAGTGCCACTTCTCCCCATCTCGCAGTCTCATCACCCACCAATTGTAGAGGCCTCTGCATTTCCCTTGCATGAACTCAAGGGTGATCGCGTCTTGCTCGCTGAGGTCAAGTTTGATCTTTTTGCACAGGAGCATGAAGACCCCTTCCCTTTCAACACTCCACTGAGAGATGGATTTCGCCTCTTTCGCTAGAAACGTTAGATATCATGGCTTAGAACATTTTTTCTTATCTGATGCGTGTAGCGTACCATGCTATCATCTCTCTGTCAATGCCTCCAAAGGTGTACAACAAGCACACCTTGAAGCAGAGTCGCGCACATGTTCGATTGCTGTTCTTACGCTCCTTTATGGTGGGAGCAGTGTTGCTCCTCCGCAAAGTGGAAACAGCACCGCTGAAAAAATAGAGTAAATAAGTAAAAAGTAGTATTTGACGGATTGTAAATATGAGGGGCCAGGGAGCCTGTACGGCCCCCTGGTGGAGTACGGGGTATCCCTTATGTGTGTAAAAGGATTGGGTTATCAGCACACGCACGAATACGCCACGTACAGGCATCACGCTGGCAGCCGCTTTAACTCACCGTGAGTGTCAACCCTGGCAGGGTCATACTATTGGCTATCATGTACGGCGCGCTAATGTTGATATTGTTCAATGTAACGGTTTGCGCATCAATTTCGAAGGCATTGCCATTGGCATTGCTGCTTACCGCCTGGCCCCCAAACGTCGCCGACTCAGAGGACAGGCCCGCCAGGTCGGTCGTCAGACCAGTTGTGGTGACTGGCGTATTATTCTGACCCGCCTTCAGGGTAATCGTCATATTGCCGACAACTGGCAAGGAAACCGTCTTGGAGATCACCAGGTCCGAGAGCGTCCCATCGAGCTGGTTGACCGCAACAGCAGTTTTACCATCGGCCTGGGAAATCCCCGGGTAGAGGCGGAATCTCGTGGTCTTGATGCTTGAGGCCTTGACCGTCACAGGGATTGGCACCGCCGCCGCCATGGCAATGTAGCCCCTTTCGAGAAGAACGGTCATGCCGCTAAGGAAGGTCAATGCGACCAGCATTACAACCCAAAATGCTGTACGGTTGACCCTGCCAATGGCTGGCTCCTGCTCAGGTTGCTCCTGCTCTTCATCGTGAAGATCCGGGTTGGTCGGGGTTTCGTCAGCGAAAGATTCCTGTTCCATAAGGTTGCACACCCGCTTTCCACAAAATAGCAAACGGTCGTCTTGTTTGTCTATGAACCAGGCAATTTGGCCAGGGGAAGGCATCCATGCCTTCTAGAACTGGCTCTTTTGTCTGGTTCACAGATCACTTGGCCAGGGGAAGGCATCCATGCCTTCTAGAACTGGCTTGCCGCACTACAATGAACATCCTACAAGCTGAGTTTAGAGATTAATATGGTTAGTGTGAGCGAGGAAAGGTTTTTTTCATCCATCCTGGGATCTTGCGTGGGAGGTTGTAATTTGTGACGCTTTGAGGCGAACGGTTCCGAGACCGGGAAACAGGCTGCCAGGCAACACCCATAGCGCCACCTATGATACCCAGTAACATGCCTATGCCCAAACCCCAGCGGCGACAGGGAGTGAGACGAGAGAAAGTACGACGGCGCTTGATCCGGTAACAAGTGCGTTGGAAGGGACCAGTAACTGGATTAATCCCATGACTAAGAGCAGGCCACCCACCAGCAACCCGGCCCAAATATTACTACCTGGTAAGAGCGCGAACGGAAGCAGTTCAATCGGACCCCAGAGCACTAGAAGCCCCGCGAGTATGATGAGAATTGATCCCGAGAATGGACGCGTTCTGCGCCAGAGGCGGAAGCGTGACCATTCTCGCCAATTGTCCTCCTGCTTCGCCTTCTTCTTCCCTGGGCGCGAAAGTGGCAGAAGACGTAAGAGTAAGGCCGACCGCAGTTGTGCTGCTGACAGACGTTTCCAAGACCAGTGTTTTGGTTCTGTGGAGATCTTTGTGCCGGACATTTCTCCCCCGGCATTGGTGTCATTAGCCTGAACTGCAGCGATGGTTGGGTCGTCTTGATTGGCCATCGCGAGTGCCTCCTTTTCTCTACACTGAGAAAAAAACTGACTGACTATCAATCAATGGTCTTATATACAAAAATAAAAGATAGCACTACATTTGTCAAGCACATGAGAAAAAAATAGCAAAACTGGTAAGGGGTCAAGATTTTGATCAATAAGGGGCGGGTCGCGCCAATGCGCGAATTTTAACTTTGCCGTGATCACACCTGTACGCGACGCCTCAATCTATTCCAAGTGCTCGGCAGACAAATTGCGCGGTTTCTTCAATATAGCGTTCAATCGATATTGGTGAATTGTAGAGGTAGCACTGAAGCGTGGCATAGTAGACCGCCCCTACAATGAGTGTCGCGGTGATATCGGGATTGATTGAACTATTGACTGTCCCTTGCATCTGTTCATAGCGAAGCAGTTCGGAGATCAAGCGGTGATACGGCTCGAAGACGAGTTCATTTTCTGAGGCCGATTCGACGAGGTGGGCCAGGGCAAGTACATCACGATACATACTCAAAATGCCAAATATTTCTTCGATGCTCCTCTCAATCTTCTGCTCAATAGGACGATGCTCCGTAAACACACGCAAAAGAGCCGTCTGGACCTCATTTTGCATCTCTATGGTGAGGGTTTTGACAATAGATGCCTTAGAAGGGAAATACCAGTAAAACGTTCCCTGGGCTACCCCCGCTTTGGCGACAATTTCAGAAACGGTGGTGGCTTCATAACCTTTCTCGGCCATGATCTCTCGTGAGACTTTGAGTAGTTCGGCGCGGCGGTCGATTTTAGGGTGCTTCGCGTTCCGATGCATACTTATTGTTTCCCCTGGCTGCAGAAAAAATTCTTTTGCATAGTTTTTTTAGAATAGCACACCAGGACTATAAAGTACATTATCCCGCGAAGATTGCGATGTACTTCTCATATCTGCGGTGCTCTCATATCAGGCGGTGACGTCTAATGTTCGCCTTCTGTGGGACTTGCAATTGGTAGGGTGAACCAGAAGGTTGCCCCCTGCCCGGGGGCACTTTGCACTCCAACGTTGCCATGGTGAAGCTCAATGAAGGCCCGACAAAGATACAAGCCTAGTCCTAAGCTCAGATCCAACTCATGCTGGACGGCGCTGCCTTTGGCTCGATAGAAACGTTCCCAGATATGCGCTTGCTCTTCCAAGGAGATCCCTGGCCCTTCGTTATGCACCGAAACGCGCGCAGTTGTGTCTTCGACGGTCACCTGCACGCTAATAGGATGCCCTGCAGGCGCAGAGCGAAGGGCATTCGTCAGGTAGGTAGTGAGAACCTGGCGGATCCGTTCAACATCAGCGAGTATGGGGACCGCGTGTTCCGTCGGCAGGAACTCCGGCATGATGGCTCGCTTAGGATTGGACTGTTGCTGTCTGGTCACCACCTCTTGGATTACCGTGAGCAGATCACAGTGCTTCATGCACAAGCTGAGCGTGTTGCTTTGCAGATGTGCATCATCAATGAGATCGTTGATCATACGTTGCTGAATTTCGGCACTTTGCGAGGCCAACAGTAAGGGCTGCTGGACATGCGCAACGTGTGTCCCCACCCTCTCAGACTGTTCGGCAATCTGGCACTGCAACGTCTTTAACCTGCGCTGGGCTAATTGCAGGTTGCCGAAGATCCCTGTCAGCGGCGTGCGCAGCTCATGACTGGCCAGGGTCAGAAAATCCGTGGTGAGGCGATTCATTTCCTGTAACATATGTGCTTTCATTTTCGTCTCAGCTTGTTCATGGAAGCAAAGGACGCATTCAATGACCAACACGACCTGCGCTGCGACCGCTTTCACCAGTTCGATTTCCTCTGGTAGGTATTCGCTCTCCAAACCCGTCTTGGTAATGATTAGCCCTCCAGCCAGCCGCTGCTCCAGAAACAAGGGGACCACCAGGAAGCTCTCCTCAGCGCTAACTTCTCTCGCATATTCAGATGGTAAATGCACAAGGTTAGCTGGGATAATTACCTCGTTGGACTGAAGGCGGTCCATCACCGCCTCCCCGACCAATTCTGTGGCCGAGAAGCGCCCACTGTCGCGCCGGCGACGGTGTTCTTGCTCAGCAGTAAAACCGCTTCCTGCCACAAAATGCAGATGCCCTGTTGATCCCAGCGCCCAAAGAGCGGCCCGGCGACAATCCAGAACCTCATGGATCACGTTCACCAACTGTTGGGCGACCAGAAGCAGCCGAGGTGACAGGAGCGGTGTTGCTCTCGGCAAGGTAAAATCCACATTCGTGGGAACTTGCACAATGGTTTGGGTCAGGGCCAACACTGCCTGCTGAACGCGTTGAAGGTGCAAGGCTTTCTGATAACGGAAGGTGATATTACGGAAGATATACGCGAATTTAGTAGTGTGCTTGTGGGTATCCAGCAGGGGAAAGCACCAGACATACACATAGATCTTGCGCCCGGAAGGCAGATGGAGGGCGAGCGTGTTTTCTGGCGAATGAGACATCACTTTTCCAGCAAGGGCAAGGTTGATGGGCCATTGCTCGATAGAGGAGAAGCGTTGCTGTTCGTCAGACAGCTCATAGGGTTCGAGAAACTGCCGATAGGAGATTCCCCGGTAAGGAAAGTCAGGAGCCAGTTCAAAGAGTTGAGAGGCCGCGGCATTGATCTGAAGGATCTTTCCTTCCCAATCACAGACAATGATGCTATCGGGGAGAACGTCCAAAATAGCTTTCATCTCAGGCAATGTCAAAGCATAGCTATGTGCGATGGCTTTTTCCAATGGGGAGGCGTGGAGCTCTCGCTTTCTTGCAGGCATCGCGCGTTGATATCGTTTCCCTCTATGTGCTTGATGGCGAGTGACAGGTCGAGGACTCTTACCCACTTCAATCCTCCTCTCGGGAACAACCAGATGTTTCATGAGCAAGGGAAAAGAGTGTCTTGATACTACTATTGTATGCTTCGCATAGAAGGATACAATATCACCTCACTTCTGAGGTTAAGCAACTCGATCCAAACCCCTATGAAAGAATGATTGAAGTAGCACTCTGAGAAAGGGAAATGTTTGGAAGTTAGTTCCAGGAAGGGAGCCATTTGCCAGCATCTTGAGCCATCCCTGGATAGAAGCAAATTTTGAGCGACTGTCTGCTGCTCAGGATGCCTACAGCGGTGTACAGAAAGATCAATCCATTGTGATAATGTGCATTTGTATGCTTTTTTTATGCCCCGGTGGACTCAGGCGGCAGATCAAGACGATTGGTGTGTTATCATCTCTATAGATACATCCTATCGGAGGTGACATCCTTGAACAAGGCACGGGAATTTCTGAGAAGAAGAGTATGGCGAGTTGTGCTTGTCCTGCTTTGCCTGTTGGCAGTGGCAATTTTATTATATACGGGGATCATCTGGCCGAACTCCTGGTTTGTGTCGAATAACAAGGTGCAAGGCCTTGATGTGTCGAGCTATCAGAAGCAGATTGATTGGAAACGCGTTGCCCAAACAGGGAGGTACACGTTTGTATTCATTAAGGCGACCGAGGGCAAAACGTATCAGGACGCCTATTTTCAGGCGAACTGGCGCGGGGCAAAAGAGCAGGGGCTGCTTCGAGGTGCGTATCATTTCTATACAGCATCCTTGAGCGGTGCTGAACAGGCAGATAATTACATCAATATGGTTCCCAAAGAGGCAGGGATGCTGCCACCCGTGTTGGATCTGGAAGTATCCGGTAAGGATCGCCAGGCGATGCTACGCGAAGTCAATGTGTTTCTTAAGCGGCTGGAACACCACTATGGTATGAAGCCCATTATTTACACGGATCTCAACCGATACGCAGAATATATCAAAGGGCATTTTGAGGATTATGTCATCTGGATCGGTGAAGCACTTTTCCCGATCCAATGGAGCAATGTCACCAATTGGACATTCTGGCAGTATTGTGATCGGGGGCATGTCCCCGGAATATCGGAGCCTGTTGACTTAAATGTCTTTTCTGCAGGGAGAGAAAAACTTTATGAACTCTCCTACCAATCTATCTCTTACAGCAGTGTGCAGTAGCTACAGAGAGCCACGCACAAAGGATCAACCTTTCGGTATACTTCAACGCCGTCGCAGTTTCAAAGGGATTTGAGGTATTGAACGTCGTTCCTGAGGCGAGATACGAACATCTCACGTATCAATAGTAGTGTTCTTCGTTCACTGCCGAAAAAGGATGATACGATGCTTCAGCCAAGAGAAAAAGCAATCCACTCTGCTGCAAAAGCCGTGCTCGTAGTGGAAGATGATACATACATTGGAGCGTTTCTCGTCGAAGCCGTTCGAGAGGAGACATCATATCAAGCGATGCTTGCGGTGACGGGGGCACAAGCATTAGACCTGCTTCACTATCTGCGACCAAGCTTGATTGTCTGTGATTATTGCCTTCCCGATATGGACGGCTTTACATTGCATGATCTGCTTCGTGCGAGAGAAGAGTTCATAAATATCCCTATTATCCTGATGAGTGCCATGCCGCAAGTGATGACAAGGACCATTCAGCATGAAAAGCTGCTTCGTTTGAAGAAACCTTTTGAACTGGATACATTCTTGTGCCTCATCAATAATATTCTGGAATAAGATAATCGCAGTTTTTAGTCATAGGCAACGAATCTTGCCTGTGAGGCTGTGAACAGCAAATGAAGGTCTATTTCGATGGGCGTGTTTGTCACATGTGGCTCTGGTCATCGGGTCACAGAGCGCGTCGAGCAGTGCCTCTTGAGAGAGCATACCATATGGACCCGAAAAACCTTCTTCCATCTTACTCATTTTGCCACACAGGAAGGACACGCGCCTTGCATTGCCAAGCAGGCTCTTGCCCTCCGAGAGAGACGCCTGATGGCGCAAGGCGCGTCTAGTATGTATGTGCAAGAAGGGCAAGATCGAAGAAGTATTCTTCTTTCCAAGGCGGTAGAATAGGTGCGTGGCATCTTGTAAGCATGCCTGTCATTCCACAAGGATCGAGGAGTTTTTGCTCATGACAACGACATCCAATACGAACCATCCGGCAGGAAAATACGCTCCTATCAACGGTATCAATCTTTACTATGAGCTTCATGGCACTGGCGAGCCGTTAATCATGCTACACGGTGGCTTTGGAACCTTTGACATGTTCGCCGCTCTTTCTCCCACTCTCGCTCAGAACCACCAGATCATTGGGGTCGATCTTTACGGGCACGGACGCACCGCTCTCACTGATCGCCCCTTTGACTTTGAGCATCTGGCTGATGACATCGCTGGCCTGATAGAGCACCTTGGTTTGGAAACAGCCGATCTCCTCGGCTACTCTTTTGGAGGCGCTGTGGCTCTGCAGGCCGCCATTCGTCATCCAGAACAGATCGACAAACTCGTGGTGATCTCCACGCCTTTCAAACGAACTGGCTGGCACCCCGAGATGCAAGCCGGCATGGCATCTACGTCCCCTGAGTTCTTCCTCGGTACTCCCATGCATGAGGCCTATATGCGTGTGGCTCCGAAGCCAGAAGATTTTTCTCGTTTTGTTGCCACCATGAGGGAAGGTATGAGCCAGGACTATGATTGGAGGGAGCAGGTCGCTGCTCTGAAAAAAAACACCCTGATTATCGCCGGCGACTCCGATGGGCTTCCTCCTTCGCATGCGGTCGAGTTTTTCAATCTCCTCGGCGGTGGCTTGAGGGATGCTGGTTGGAATGGTGAAAACCTCATTCCATCACAACTCGCCATCTTGCCCGGCGCCACCCATTATAACATTATCTTCCGACCTGATCTGCTGCTCCCGGTTCTTTCTCCTTTTCTTGGCGGAACGCAAGCACAGGAATAGTTGAGCTGCCGCACCTATCCTCTCGTGAGAAATAGAGGAGCCATCGGGCGAGGATTTTGACGCAAATCCTCGCCATTTGATATGTACCGACCCCAAAACCTTGACACCTAGAATCTGCTCCCTTGACAACCCTTATTTTATTGATTAAAATAAGTAAAAATACCTCATGAATAAGCAAAAGGATGAAATAAGGATTGGCTTCAAAGGAGGTAGTTTTCATCCCCGGATTGCGCTGGTTAGCGGCATGAAACAATGAAGATATCTTGTTATTTGCGGAGAGATCAATGAAGCGGACACGCAATCCAGTTGTACCAGATGTGCGACAGATCAGCCGCTCTACGATCCTTCGGCAAATCTATCTAGGTAAGTCGATGAGTCGCCAGAAACTGAGTCAATATTCTGGTCTGAGCTCAGCGACGATCACCAATGTGGTTGTCGAATTGCTTGAGGAAGGGATCGTTATCGAGTCTGGTATAGAGGCATCACAAGGAGGACGACCTCGTTCCATTCTGACCATTAACCCACATTATGGATATTTTATCGGTGTCGACATCGGTGAGACATTCATCAGGATTCAGCTCTTTGATTTGGCATTGCACAAGCTAAGTTCCATAACATATCCACAAGTTCTCGATGAGAATCGACCAGAGCAGGCGGTACAATTTATTTGCCAGGGAGCAGAAGCTGTATTGGCCGAAGTTGGAATCACACTGGCGAAAGTGCTTGGTGTCGGGATTGGTGTGGGTGGCCTGGTCGAACGGGATGAGCAGATAGCGGCCTATGTACCTAGTTGGGGATGGCAGAGTGTGCCACTTGTCTCACTTCTCGAAACATATTTCCCTATGCCCATCTATCTTGATAATGCTGCGAAAGCTATGGCACATGCAGAGAGTTTATTTGGGGCCGGTCAATGGTCTAAGCATTTAGCTGTTTTACTGGTAGGAACAGGGATAGGGGCTGGCATTATCGCTGATGATTCCTTGTATCGCGGTGTCAGCAATAATGCGGGAGAATGGGGGCACACGACCATCGAGCTGAATGGACGCTTGTGTCGCTGTGGTGGCTATGGGTGCCTTGAAGCCTATGCCGGCGCTCCGGGCATTATTGGACGATTGAGAGAAGTAGCACCGCAGAGTTCACTTCTTCAGAGTAACGATCAGGAGCGCATTATTGCCGCTATCGTTGAGGCGGCACGTAACGGAGATCCCGCGGCAATTGGCGTACTCAAAGACACCGCGCACTATCTTGGTGCTGGTATCGCAAATCTCATTAACCTTTTCAACCCACAAGTCATTGTCCTGGGTGGGTGGGTTGGGTTGGAAATTGGCGAGTATATTCTCCCAGAACTGCACCGGTTTGTCGCGCGTTATGCTCTCAAACGGCTGTTCTCAGCCACCAGGATCGAACTCAGCCACCTGGGCCAGGATGCTGTTGTGATGGGAGCCGCAGCGTTTACCCTGGAGCAGTTTCTTGCAGTTGCAGGAAGGCACAATTCATCTTCCCTCAAATGAGGCCAGATCCTCATTTGAGATCAGTGCTCTACGCTTGAATGGGCTTATTGCCTCTCCAGCGTAGATATCCCAATGAATGTAGGCCCTTATGTCCGTATGTCTAGTTTTATTGGTGTACTACCCTGGAGGTGACTTCAAGCTTAGAGACAGAAACGAAGGAGCAGATATCGTGGGGTATTTTTCATAGATTACGCTGTTGTTTTCTTATTTGAATGTAGGAGGCATTGGACAATGCAGTTTTTCTCCTCTTCCCCTCGGATGCGCCAGCTGGCGTCACAGTTCGCCATATTGGGCATCATACTCGCGCTCATAGGACCTCTCGCTGCCTGTGGCGGCAGCAATTCAAGCGATACCTCCACCGGCCCGGTGAATTTAACGTTCTGGTCATGGATCACTGGAGCGGATAAGGCGGTTGCTCTCTGGAACCAGACTCATCCCAATATTCATGTCAAATTCAGCAATGTGGGTTCAGGCCCGGTTGAATACGATAAGCTATTTACAGGCATAAAAGCGAATAACGAGCCCGATGTTGCTCAGGTCGAGTTCCAGGTCATGCCCACGTTTGAGACGACGGGTGCGCTGGTTGACCTTGCCCCTTATGGAGCTGGAGCACTGAAGGATAAGTTTGTACCCTGGACCTGGAAGCAGGATACTCTTGACAACGCTATTTATGGTATTCCTGGCGATACTGGTCCTCTGGCTCTGTACTATCGGGCTGACCTCTTCACAAAGTATCATATCCCGGTACCCACTACCTGGGCGGAATACGCTGAAGATGCGGCCAAATTGCATGCCGCCGCCCCCAGTACTTTCATCACTGACTTCCCTCCCAAGCAACCAGGATGGTTTACCGGGCTGGAGTGGCAGGCTGGTGCGCGCATGTTCACCATCGATGGCCAGTCCTGGAAAGTATCCATTAACAATCCTCAGGCCCAGCAGGTTGCCTCTTACTGGCAAGATCTGATCAACAAAAAGCTCATCAAAACTGAGCCGGACTTTGCCGATGGCTGGTTCCACGACTTGCAGAGCGGGGCAGTTGCTACCTGGATTACCGCGCCCTGGGGAGCCGGTATCATTGAGCAAAATGCTCCCAAAACCGCTGGGGATTGGAGAGTTGCCCCTATCCCACAGTGGGAGGCCGGGCAGCAAGTTGATGGTAACTGGGGCGGTTCCTCCAATGTCGTATTCAAAAGCACGCAGCATCCCAAAGAGGCCGCCGAATTTGCTCAATGGTTCAATACCAATCAGGGAAGCATGGAGTTACAGATTAAGGGTAATGCGCTTTATCCAGCCTATCAGCCGCTCTTAGATTCATCTTTGCTGAGCGGTCCTCGCCCGTTCTTTGGGGACCAGAAGATCTTCGACCTCTTCAAGACTGCGAGTACACAGGTGGATGTCAGTTTCCAGTGGGGGCCAACGATGGAGAAGGTCTATAGCGACATTGGTGATAATTTTGCCAACGCGGTCAACGGCCAGGGGACATTGGGGCAGGGGCTGAATGCCGTCCAGCAGAGCACAATAAACGACATGAAAAAGCAGGGCTTTAGCGTCAGTTCGTAGCAAGGCGTATCTCTACGTCTTACCAGGCCAAATACGCGTTTCCCGGTGTGCCAATGCCTGGAAGCGCGTCGATGGCCCCTGGGACGCTTGTTGGTTGTGTGTCGGTATCTTACAACCAACAAGCATAGCTACCTTCTTCATAAGCGTTATTACATCATATGATAAGTAATGCTGATGCTGCGCATCATGAGCACTGATGCGTTCACAAGCGAAAAACCTGCGTACTTTTCATGGATGTGATCTGAATGAGGAGAATATTGTATGGCTCTGGAAGTAGCCTCACCCCGTCCACGTCGCCAACCACGCCAGGCCTTGCGCCGTCGAACCCTGGCGCCCTATCTGTTTCTCTTGCCCTTCGGGTTACTCTTCATCCTGTTTTTTATTGCACCACTCATCTATGCACTCTATCAGAGTATGTTTCAGTCCCACCGCAGTGGTCTGGGATTAGGTGCTGCTACAGTGAGTTTCAGTGGTTTGGCCAATTTTGCCGATGTCGTGCACGATCCCAATTTCGCTGCCTCAGTGGGTCGGGTGTTGCTCTATGGCATCGTGCAGGTTCCAGTTATGCTGGGTTTGGCACTCATCCTGGCACTGTTCCTGGATTCAGCAGCGGCACGCTTCAAGGCTTTCTTCCGCTTGGCCTTCTTTGTGCCCTATGCTATCCCGGGCATCATTGCGGCTCTGTTGTGGGGCTATCTCTATGACCCAGCTCTCAGTCCAATTGTCAAAGGGGTCCAGGCACTCGGCTTGCCGAGGCTGGATTTTTTGAGTGCAGGAACCGTTCTCTGGTCAATTGCCAATATTGCTACCTGGACGTATACGGGCTACAATATGCTCATCATTTTTGCCGCTCTCCAGGCTATTCCTTCTGAGATCTACGAGTCGGCTCGCATGGATGGTAGCTCGGGATGGCACGTTGCCTGGCATATCAAAATTCCATTGATCGTCCCCACCCTGATTTTGACTTGTATCTTCTCTATCATCGGGACACTCCAACTCTTCGGTGAACCCCAAGTACTCTCGGCGATCTCCAACAACATTTCGAGTTCATACACTCCTGTCTTGTATGCATACAATACCGCCTTTAACTACAACAACTACAACTATGCCGCTGCGCTATCAGTTGTGTTGGCACTCGTTATCTGCGTCCTTTCTTTCGGCTTCTTACGTATTACCCAGCGACAATCAGGAGTATAAGGATATGAGTCAAAGCATTTCTGATAATATGAGCCAAATCATCTCTTCAGAGCCGATGCCTCTCGCCCAAAAAACAGTGACCACCAAGCAGCGGCGCCCCAGTCAGTTCAACTTGAATAACATTGGGGTTATGACCTTTCTGATCGCCTTTGCCGTCTACTTTCTGATACCCTTTTTCTGGTTGGTGATCTCCTCGACGAAAAGCCAGGCCGATTTGTTCGGTACATTTGGCTTCTGGTTCTCGCCTGACTTCCATCTGTTTGCCAATTTACAGCAACTCTTTACCTTCAACGGTGGAATTTATGCACGCTGGCTGCTGAATACCCTCCTCTATGCAGGCGTGGGAGCCGTAGTTGGGACGTTTATCGCGAGTATGGCTGGCTACGCCCTGGCCAAATATACCTTCCGTGGGCGTAACCTGACCTTCTCTATTATCCTGGGGGCGATCCTGGTGCCGGCAACGACCCTGGCTCTGCCGCTCTACCTGTTAATGAGTAGTGTGGGGTTGACCAATACGTACTGGTCAGTACTCTTGCCCAGTCTTGTTAGCCCTTTCGGGGTGTATCTCTCTCGTATCTATGCGGCGTCGGCTGTGCCCGATGAACTTCTGGAGGCTGCCCGCATGGATGGAGCAAACGAGTTCACAACCTTTCTGATCGCGCTTAATTTGATGACCCCGGCGCTGGTAACGATCTTACTTTTCCAATTTGTGGCTATCTGGAATAACTACTTCCTGCCGTTGGTGATGCTCAATGATTCCAATCTCTTCCCAATTACAGTGGGCTTACAGACTTGGAATGTGACCGCCACGAACGCTACCGCTGGCCAGACAATCTATAACCTGATCATAACTGGATCATTGCTTTCCTCAATTCCGCTGCTGATTGGTTGCATTATCCTGCAACGCTTCTGGCGTGGGGGACTGGGAACGGGAAGCATTAAAGGCTAATGATTGGAGGTGAGTGCTCAAACGAATCAGGATCAAGCCTCAACACTACAGTGATGGCTATTCTTTGGTCCTCAAAGACATGGGGATACTAGTTTATTTAATGTTATTCATGGAGGAATGCATAATGAGAGTTTCCCGGCGGCGTTTTCTGGCCGGTTCTGTCGCCATGGCAGGCGCACTGGGCATGTTGCCCGAGGCCATAGGCCAACATGCTATATATGCGGCCTCTGCCCCCATTGGCCAGACGATCTGGCTGCAGGCGACGAATAACAACAACTTTGTCAGTGCCCGCAACAGTCAAACCAATATTCCCCTGCAAGCCACCTCGACCCAGGTGCAGGCCTGGGAAGAGTTTGATGTGGTCGATGCTGGCAATGGGCTGATCGCCTTGCGATCTCATGCCAACAACAATTATGTCAGCGCACGCATCAGTCAGACGAATGTTCCCCTGCAAGCCACCGCGACTCAGGTCCAAGGGTGGGAGCAGTTCAACTGGCTGCCGCAGAGCAATGGGACCGTCGCCTTACAGTCGGCGGCTAATAACAACTATGTCAGTGCCCGCACCGACCAGACCAATACTCCCCTGGATGCCACCGCAACTCAGGTCCAGGCCTGGGAACAGTTCAACTGGGGATTGGTTGCCCCTCCCATTGGCCAGACAATCTGGCTGCAGGCAACAAACAATAACAATTATGTCAGTGCCCACACCGATCAGACCAATACCCCCCTGCAAGCCACCGCGACCCAGGTCCAGGGTTGGGAGCAGTTTGATGTGGTCGATGCAGGTAATGGGCTCATCGCCTTGCTCTCCCACGCCAATAACAACTATGTCAGCGCCCGCATCAGTCAGACGAATGCGCCCTTGCAGGCTACCGCGACCCAGGTTCAGGGCTGGGAGCAGTTCAACTGGGTCCTGCAAAACAATGGGACCGTTGCCTTGCAGTCGGTGGCCAATAACAACTATATCAGTGCGCGCACGGACCAGACGAATACCCCCCTGGATGCCACGGCAACCCAGGCCCAGGCCTGGGAACAATTCCGCTGGGGGCAGGTCGGTGGATCTGGTGGATCGCCGAACTTTGGTCCCAACGTGTACATCTTTGATCCCACAATGTCTAGTTCAACGATTCAAAACACCTTGACTTCGGTCTTCAATCAGCAGCAAAGCAATCAATTTGGCTCGAATCGCTATGCCTTCCTCTTCAAGCCAGGCACCTACAACGTGGATGTTAACCTTGGCTTCTACACCCAGGTACTGGGTCTGGGCTATCTGCCCGGCAATGTGACGATCAATGGTGCGGTTCACGTCGCCGCTGACTGGATGCCGGATCACAATGCCACCTGTAACTTCTGGCGCGGGGCCGAGAACATGACCGTGATTCCTCCCACCGGCACCAACGTCTGGGCGGTGTCTCAGGCCGCACCTTTCCGGCGCATGAATGTGCAGGGGAATATGAAACTGGATGATGGTGGATGGTCCAGTGGCGGCTTCCTGGCCGACACCAACGTCAGCGGTCAGGTCAACTCGGGTACGCAGCAGCAGTGGCTCTCCAGGAACGATCAACTGGGAAGCTGGACCGGTTACAACTGGAACATGGTCTTTGTGGGGGTCAATGGCGCACCGGGACAAAGCTTCCCCAACCCGCCCTACACTGTAGTTGGTCAGGTACCCGTGATCCGAGAAAAGCCGTTCCTGTATATTGACCAGTCTGTCAACTATCAGGTCTTTGTACCTGCCCTCAGGACGAACTCACAGGGCACGAGTTGGGGCAGTGGGTCGCCTGCTGGCACCTCCATCTCCCTTAGCCAGTTTTATATTGCTCAGCCGAGTGATACCGCGACAACCCTCAACAACGCGCTTGCACAGGGGTTAAACCTGCTCTTCACGCCCGGCATCTACTCCCTCAATGGCACGATTAATGTGACACGAGCGAACACGGTGGTGCTCGGCCTGGGCCTGGCCACGCTGGTTCCGCAAAACGGAGTCATCCCCATGACGGTAGCCGATGTCGATGGCGTCACCATTGCCGGATTGCTCTTCGATGCAGGCCCAGTCAACTCGCCGGTTCTGTTGCAGATTGGCCCAAGTGGATCTTCACAGAGTCACGCGGCCAATCCTACATTGCTCAGTGATGTCTTCATCAGGATCGGTGGCACTGCGACAGCCGGGCTGGCCACTCAGAGCCTGGTGATCAACAGCAACGATGTCATTCTCGACGACCTCTGGATCTGGCGCGCGGACCACGGCATCAACAACAACGCCACGGTTGGTTGGACCGTCAATCCCGCCGCCAATGGCCTGATTGTTAATGGCAACAACGTGACCGCGTATGGCCTGTTCGTCGAGCATTACCAGCAGTACCAGGTCATTTGGAATGGCAACGGTGGCCGGACCTACTTCTTCCAGAACGAACTGCCCTATGATCCCCCTACGCAGTCAGCCTGGATGAATGGTAGCACCAACGGCTACGCGGCCTACAAGGTGGCGACCTCGGTCACCAGTCACGAAGCCTGGGGATTGGGCAGCTACTGTTACTTCAATGTCAATTCCAGCGTGGTCGAGGATCATTCCTTTGAGGTCCCCTACACGCCAGGAGTCAAGTTCCACGATATGGTCACCGTCTCGCTAGGTGGCATTGGTACGATTGCCCATATCATCAACAGTACAGGAGGTCCGTCAAACTCCAGCAATAGCGTCGCTAAACTGGTCAGTTACCCCTAGCCTGGTTCACACTTGCTGAACGCCGCTCCTCGGGGCTGTTTGATTTCTGGGATGAAATTAGCAGCCCTGAGGAAACGGGTATGCCAGGTAATAGAGAGTCAGTCTTTGTTGGCTGGTTCCCTCACGCCGAAGTTCCTTGAGAGTATGCATGGAGTGAGCAATCGCTCTCTCAACCTGAATGTCGTGTTTTGTCATAGTATTCATGGAGGAATCGCTATGCGCAAATTTCCCCGTGTCCTCGCTCTCTTCTTTTCCTGTGTTATGGTGCTAAGTGGTATCGTGGCGGCGACAACTATTTTCTCTAAAGGCATACCCCGAGCCTACGCGGCTTCGGCCTTGCCCAGCAGTTACTTTGCCCCCTATGCCGAGACTGGTGTAGGCGCGTCCTTGCAATCAGTGACCCAGAGTACCGAGCAGAAATACTACACACTGGCTTTTATTACCGCCAGTGGGTGTAGTCCTGTCTGGGATGGATACGTCCCAATCAATAATACTTCGTCAGATTTGCCGACGTTGACCAGCGATATTTCCTACATTCGCAGCCAGGGCGGAGACGTGATCATCTCGTTTGGGGGAGCATCAGGCCAGGAACTGGCACAGGCCTGTACCAGTGCTAGCAGTTTGCAGGCTCAGTACCAGGCGGTGATTAACCAGTACAGCGCGTCACATCTAGATTTCGATATTGAAGGCGGGGAAGAAGGAGACGCGACCACCTATACGCGCCGCAACACAGCCCTGGCGGCGTTGCAGCAGGCCAATCCGGGCTTGACCATCTCCTTTACCCTGCCTTCAGGCACCACCGGCCTGGAACCAGCCCCTGCTGGCCATACAGGAAGTCTAGATCTGCTCAAGGACGCGATATCCAAGGGAGTCAATTTTAGCGTGGTCAACCTGATGACGATGGATTATGGAAGCCCTGACAGTCAGATGGGGCAGGAGGCGATCAACGCGGCCAACGGCCTGCATGCCCAGTTACAGCAGATGTTCCCCTCAAAGACCTCCAGCCAACTGTGGTCGATGGTTGGGATCACCGCGATGATTGGTCAGAACGACACTCCGGGCGAGATCTTTACACAGAGCAATGCGTCCCAGGTGTTGTCTTTCGCGCAGGCAAACCAAATTGGAGAACTCGCATTCTGGGCGGTCTCACGAGATAATGGTTCTTGCCCGGGTCGTACTACTCCTACTTCGGATACCTGCGATGGCCTCTCACAGAGCAACTACGCATTTACCAATCTCTGGAAACCCTTCACCAGCGGCAGTTCTTCGCCAACTCCTACTCCAACTGGCACACCACCCAGTATCATTGGCAAAACCATCTGGTTGCAGGCGACAAATAACAACAACTTTGTCAGTGCCCGCAATGATCAGACCAATATTCCTCTACAGGCCACCTCAACCCAGGTGCAGGCCTGGGAAGAGTTTGACGTGATCGATGCTGGCAATGGGCTGATCGCCTTGCGATCCCACGCCAACAACAATTATGTCAGCACACGCATCAGTCAGACGAATGTCCCCCTGCAAGCCACCGCGACCCAAGTGCAGGGGTGGGAACAGTTCCGTTGGTTACCGCAGAGCAACGGGACTGTTGCCTTACAATCGGCGGCTAATAATAACTATGTCAGTGCCCGCACCGACCAGACCAATACTCCCCTGGATGCCACGGCGACTCAGGTGCAGGCCTGGGAACAGTTCAACTGGGGACTGGCTACTCCTCCCATTGGCAAAACCATCTGGCTGCAGGCAACAAACAATAACAATTATGTCAGTGCCCACACCGATCAGACCAATACCCCCCTGCAAGCCACCGCGACCCAGGTCCAGGGTTGGGAGCAGTTTGATGTGGTCGATGCAGGTAATGGGCTCATCGCCTTGCTCTCCCACGCCAATAACAACTATGTCAGCGCCCGCATCAGTCAGACGAATGCGCCCCTGCAGGCTACCGCGACCCAGGTCCAGGGTTGGGAGCAGTTCAACTGGGTCCTGCAAAACAATGGGACCGTTGCCTTGCAGTCGGTGGCCAATAACAACTATATCAGTGCGCGCACGGACCAGACGAATACCCCCCTGGATGCCACGGCAACCCAGGCTCAGGCCTGGGAACAATTCCGCTGGGGGCAGGTTGGCTGACCCGGGATACTGGCACGTAGTTTATATACACTATCTTGCATGATTGTTGCTTGAAGCTTTTTCGAGAGGCATGTGTGCTACGTGGTGCTTATGTAAGCAGCGTAGTACATATGCCTTCTTCCTATAACTAGGAATCTTTTGACTGAAGCTCCCTATGCTTTAGCACAGGGAGCTCGCAGGCAACCTCTCTGATAAATCACTCCATCCCGAATAGTGGAATGCCTCAGCAAGATGGGCAGGAGTAATTGTCTCTAAATCTGCGAGATCAGCGATGGTGCGTGAGACTTTGAGAGAGCGCAAGGTTGCATTCTTGGTGCGCCCGAGTGTAGCCTGCGCATAGGTAAGGAGGTACTGGCTCTCATCTTCGAGTGGACACACCATTGATGTATTTGCTCTTTTAGTATGAGGGCGTTCAAGGTGCCAATGCGTTGTTGCTGTAGGTGTTTGCGCTTGAAGAATACGGGTTCGCAAGGTCGTGATGGCGTCTGTTCCTCGTTTGGAAGGAAGGATGTGATCGGCAACGCGGGGCACATTGATGCCTATATCAAGCACTTTGTTAAGTGGTGCCACATGCCGCTTCCACTATTGCTCTCGTTACTCCAGTGTCCCAAGCGCAGGACGTTCTCTGCATATCCGGGTTGGCACTCTCAAACACAATCACCCGGATAGCAGGATCGCCCGGCACCTCGTCAATGAAGCGACCCAGTTCCTTTGAACGCTGCTTTCGTGTCCATGCATTGCTGATCCCTATGAAAACTATGCCGCGTTCCTCTGGCTCTCGATAGGTGCCTTCGCGTCAAGGCGTTGTTTTCGCTTGTTGTCGTTCACGTCTTTCTCCATTGTTCCCTTTTCCCAGTAACATTGAGCCTCTCCTAGATCAATTAATCCCAATTGCTCGACGATTTCTTGCACTTCTTGCATGGTCGTCATCTGTTTTCTCTCCTTTTCCCAGTAGCATTGAGCCTCTTCTAGAGCAATCAATCCCAATTGCCCAACAATTGCCTGCACGTGTTTTTTTGTGGTCATGGTCTCTCCCGTTTCATATTATCTTGCTGTATATGCCTGTTATCGTGCATCTCCGCCTTTTTTCTTCTCAGCGATGGTCTTCTTGAGCCCCATGGTTGTGGGTCCAGACGTCCTGCTGTATGGCTCGCTCTCTTGTTTTATCAGGAGTCTCCTTTTGGTTCCTCCTTTTCGCCTTGATGGTTTGGTGCCGCTTTGGTTCGTACGTGTGGTTTCTTTGCCTGCGTTCTTCGCATTGACGGCGTAAATCGAGCCCGACAAGCGATTGGATCATCTCTTCATAGGTGTGCTGAGTTCCGGGAATACATGCATAGACCCCATATTCCAGCTGCGCTTGTTGCAAACGCTGCACTTCTTGACGATTGCTTTCAACAGATCCAAAGGTGTGATAACGGCAGGGGAGAGGTTCCATATCTTTGATCTTCCTCTGTCTTCTTTAACGGCCCATCTCTTTCATGATGGAAATCTGCCATGCTACCAACGACTCAGAGTACTTTTTTTCTTCGGTTTTCTAGACCACGCCGGACTCCTCGTCGGGGACAGTCCAAGCCAGCTTGGACCCTCCAGCCAGCTTGTGCTTCTCCTTCGCATGGTTGTCACAGTGTTGCTGTACCTGGCGATAGAAGGCGACTGGATCGGTGGCAAGTGGTTTTCTCCATATCTTTGTAGGCGGCCTGTCAAATGCCCTATTCAGGACGAAGAGAAGCGTCGCTTGTGTATTTTTTAGATGAGTTTTCTCAAAGAAGATCAGTCGTAGCCTGTAGCTTGTGAGAGAAGCATAGTCTAGAAAGAGAGCCCTTTCAAGGGTCATTTTTACAAACATGATGGAGCCATTTCGTGGAGATTTCCTTTTCACCCATGTCGAAAAGACAACACACACTTCAAAATACCGCAGATATCACACTCAACCGCGCATTAACGATGCCATTGCACCGCCAGTTGTACGACCGACTACGTCATGCTATCCTCAGTGGTCAATTACAGCCAGGTCAACGCCTCCCATCAACACGGGTTCTCGCGAGTGAGTTAGGTATTTCTCGTAATACAGCAAGTAATGCCTATGAACAACTCTGTGCGGAAGGATATCTTGAGAGAAAGGTCGGCCAAGGGACCAGGGTGGCATGTGACCTTCCTGAGACCTTTTTCATTCCAAGCGCAGCTCCCCAGGGGAAAACATCTCCTGACGAGAGCATACACGCTCCCTTCTCCTTGTCTCACCTGGGAGAGGATTTAATGCGCCAGGCACCTGTCCGCTCTCCGCTGACCTATCCTCGACCCAATGCTCCACGCGCTTTTCGCGAGGGCGTCCCGGAGCTACGCGCATTTCCCTTTCAGCAGTGGAGCCAGGTTGCTGCCCACTGCGCACGATCGACGCTCAGAAGCGCGGCCGATTATCAGGAGGTCGCAGGTTACTATCCATTGCGCGAAGCAATCGCCTCTCATGCGAGCATCACACGAGGCGTGCATTGCCAGGCAGAGCAAGTTCTTCTTGTGCCAGGCGCGCAATCAGCGTTAGATATGGCAGCTCGCCTCCTCCTCAATCCGGGGGAGCTTGCCTGGATTGAAGATCCGGGATATCCAGGAGCGCAACAAGCCCTACGTAATGCTGGTGCACAACTGGCTCCTATCCCTGTGACGTCGGAAGGGATGAATGTCGAAGTCGGACAAAAGCGCTATCCACAAGCTCGCCTGGCCTACGTCACTCCATCGCATCAATTTCCTTCGAGTGTCACCATGCATCTGGCGCAACGCGTTGCCCTCCTCCAATGGGCGAACCAGGCCAATGCCTGGATTCTCGAAGATGACTATGACAGTGATTACCGCTTCAGTGGTCGACCGCTCGATGCCTTACAGGGACTCGATACCGCTCAGCGCGTCATCTACATTGGAACATTCAGCAAAGTTCTTTTTCCGGCATTACGCATAGGGTATCTGATCGTGCCGCTTCAGCTTATATCACCTTTTACCAATCTGTGCAGTTGTACGCACACCCATGTGCCTATTCTTGAGCAGCTGATCCTGGAAGCGTTTATCGCCAAAGGGTATTTTCTGCGTCACATCCGGCATATGCGAGAGATCTATGCGGCCAGAAGAGCCATACTCGTCGAATTGCTTCAGCGGGAACTTGGAGACCTGGTGGAAATACAGCCGCCGCAGGCAGGCTTGCATCTTCTGTGCTGGTTACCACCAGAAATGGATGACCAGCGGATGTCACAACGAGCAGGAGCACATGGACTCGAAGTCATTCCTCTTTCCAAGTTGGCGCTGGGTTTACCTCAGCGAGGCGGTCTCGTTCTTGGCTATGGGGCAGTGAATGAGCAGGAGATTCAAGCTGGCGTTCATCAACTGGCACACGTGCTTCACTCATAAATGGGAATGCATACCAGTGATATCGCCCCGGCCAAAGAGGGACGTAGCAGGCATTGTCTCATTTTCGTCAAATCAAACGACGACAACGTATGGGGCTTCCATTTCTTTTGATACCCTGCGCTGAGTTGAATATGCTGGCTGATGCCCATGCTGCGCAGATTGCCCTCCATGCTGGCTGGCCTATTCGCCTGGTGTCGCTGGATGTGACTGAACGAGCGTTGCTCAAACGCAGCCAGGTGCAGGAACTGGCCAGGAATGGCAGCGCGATTACCGCTTGTATCAAACGCATGGTGGACTTTTATTGCGATGGCCAAGCCGACCAGGCAGGGGTCTTCCATATGCATGACCCTCTCTGTTTGGCTTCCGTGATACGTCCCGATCTGCTCACGTGGCAGAGAGCGTTTGTGGAGATTGAACTGACCGGGAAGCTCACCTTCGGTGAGACCGCTGCCTATTTCGAGGTCCCCGGTCGACCGTTGCCTGCGGCCTCCAATGTCCTGGCGGCTGTTGATGTCAATGTGGACGGTTTTCTTCGGTTCTACTTGGAGCGTATCCGCGCCGCTTTTCCGGATTGAGGAAGAAGGCAAATGCGCTATCTCATAATCGACCGTTTCCTGAAAGAGAGGAACCCTGAACGAGGAGGCGAGAACAAAGAAAGAGAGAAGCCTTTGTTGTTGGCTAGCAAAGGCTTCTGCTCTCTATCCACGAGCTAACGGAAGGCGACATCGCGATTGCGTTCGCGTGGAAGTTGATACCAGACATCGTCACATACTTCTCGCATCTGCTCATCGAGTACCAGATCAACCGCCGGGAGGGTCTGGTCGAGTTGCTCTGGTTTGCTCGCGCCCACGATAGCTGAAGTAATTGCAGGTTGAGCCAGGACCCAGGCCAGCGCGAGTTGCGCCACCGAGAGATGGCGCTCCTGGCAAAACGACTTGAGTCTTTCCACTGCTTGCATCTGCGCATCGTGCCAGTAGCGGGCTTGATACATCTTCCCAGCACTGTTGAGCGTGAAACGTGTCCCCTCGCTCGGTTGTTGCCCTGGTTGATAGCGCCCCGTCAGGACTCCTCCGGCCAGAGGGTTGTAACTGATTACCCCTATTCCCTGGTCAAGCGCAAGGGGGAATAGCTCTGCTTCGATATGGCGGAATAAAAGGTTATAACGCGGTTGTACGCAATCAAAGCGAGCCAGGCCCCATTTGTCGCTGGTCCAAAGCGCCTTGGTCAACAGCCAAGCTGGATAATTGGAGCAGCCAATATAGAGCACTTTGCCGCTGTGAACCAGATCATCTAGAGCGCGCAATGTTTCATCAAGGGGTGTTTCCGGATCAGGAAAATGCATCTGGTACAGGTCGATGTAGTCCGTTTGCAAGCGACGCAAACTCGCCTCTACGGCCTGAACAATGTGCTTGCGTGATCCGCCTTGCTCATTAGGTCCCTGGCCCATCTTGCCAAAAAACTTGGTCGCCAGGACAATCTGTTCTCTGCGACCTTTGAGCCAGCGTCCAATATATTCCTCGGTGCGCCCAACTGTTTCCAGGGACCCTCCCAGCGGGTACGCATCGGCGGTATCGAAGAACGTCACTCCTGCGTCAAAGGCTTTTTGCATAATGGCACGCGAGGTTGGCTCATCGCACTGGTTGCCAAAGGTCATGGTACCCAGGCAAATTTCAGAGACATGGAGTCCCGTGCGGCCCATACGCTTGGTTTTCATAATCGAATTTCTCCTTTTCCTCCCATGATGAGAGATGGGATCCTGGCATTTCTCTATCCATTCCCACCTCTAAGGGTTCTTTGGGGCGATGTGGCCTTATTGTACTTCTTTCGTTTAGGAGAGAGCAAACAACCGATGAATAATTTCGCTTCTCTATGGTTCCATAGCTCGTACACCCACCGCATGACGGACCTCCGATCTGGCGGAAAGCGCGTGTGCCTGCGAATTCTGGTGCGCAGGTACAGGTATCTGAGTGGGCAAATGGTCCGAGAAGAGGGGCTTTTTGTAGGGGAACGACTCGCAAAAGTAGACCAAACCCTCCCGCAGATTCCCGGGAATTACCATTTTTCTCTGAACTTGTCGTATTCTACCATTGTATTCACTCTATGGTTTTGAAAATCATCAAGAAAACTGTAGTCTCGCTATTGACCTCGTGTGCCGGAGGAACCATGACACGCAAAGGCTGGCTCCTGTTCACCGCAATGTCGGTGATCTGGGGCATTCCTTATCTCTTCATCAAAATTGCGGTGCGGGAACTTGACCCTATCGTTGTCGTATTTGCTCGGGTTGGGGTTGCCGCTCTTGTTCTGTTCCCGGTGGCAGTCCACCAGGGTGTGTTGCGGCAACTGCGCGAGCGCTGGCTCACTGTTGCCGCGCTTGCCTGTGTGCAGATTGCCGGACCGTTTCTGTTGATCAGCTACGGTGAGCAGCACATCGCATCGTCGCTCACCAGCCTGCTCATCGCCGCCGATCCACTTCTTGTTGTGCTTTTCGCGCTCCGCTTCGATCCGAGTGAGCGAGTGCGCGGCACGCGCCTGCTCGGACTGCTGATCGGCCTGGGTGGCGTGGTAACGCTGTTGGGCCTCGACGCAGGCGGAGATACGCAACGGTTACTCGGAGCAACACTGGTCCTGCTCGCCGCCACAGGCTACGCTGTCGGCGCTCTGCTCATCAAACGACCAACTATCGCAACCTTGCCCAGCCTGGGAGTGGTGACCGTCGAGTGCACGACTGCGACCGTGGTGCTGGCGCCACTGGCCGTGACCAGACTGCCCGGCAGGATACCTGATCTGGAGGTGATTGTGAGCCTACTTGTGCTCGGCCTGATCTGCACGGCGCTGGCTTATCTCCTCTTCTTCGCACTGGTGACCGAAGTCGGAGCTAGTCGGGGTAGCGTCATAACCTACGTCAATCCAGCTGTCTCTGTCCTCCTCGGTGTCACCTTGCTCGCTGAACCGCTCAACGCCGCCATCATCGCAGGATTCCTGTTGATCATTGTTGGGTCCTGGCTATCCACCGGCGGTGTCTTACCACCGCCGGTGAAGCACCTTCTTCGGACAACCCGACGGGAACCAATCAGTCGCGACACCGAGGTCAGCAAACTCGCCGCTCCACCCAGAAAATAGCCAGAAAATGTTGAGCTTGTTTCAAACAAGCTCAACATTTTCTGGGAATGGACTCTAGAACGAGTAGGAGAGACCTAAGATGGCCCAAGTTGTCAAGACAAAAAAACGCTGAACGGAAAACTCTCCTTGACAGCGGGTGTACGCTCAGATGGAAATGCTGGCCTGTGTTGAAACAAGGAGGAAGACGATGGCCCGGCGAACCCCCAAACCCGAAGCGCAGTTCGCAGCAAGCTTGAGGCCGCTGCAACAGACCTGTCCCCAGTGTGGGAATCGCTGGTGGGTGGCCTACAACAGCCGGCGGAAGGTCGTCACCTTGGAGGGTATTGTTCAGCTGCGACTCGCGATCAGCCAGTGTCATATCCCCACATGTTCGCAGTATCATGTCCGCTATCGCCCCGAAGAAGAAGGGCGCTGGGCATTGCCTCATGGCGAGTTTGGCTTGGACGGGATTGCGCTCATTGGCGCCTGGCGGTTCCGGGAGCATCGGAGTGTGCCCGAGATGCATCAACGCTTGCAGGCCCGCGGGCTGGCCATCACCGAACGCACGGTAACCCATTTGATGCACCGCTACGAAGAATTGGTGGCTTTGCGCATGACCGACCATGAGCGGATCAAAGCCCGGTTGCAAAAACAAGGACATGTGATTCTGGCGCTTGATGGCTTGCAGCCTGACGCGGGGCACGAGGTGTTGTGGGTTGTGCGCGACTGCCTCTCGGAAGAAATCCTCTTGGCACGTCCGCTCCTCAGCAGTACGCAAGGGGATATCATCGCCTTGCTGCAAGAAGTCAAGCGGCTTCTGGAGCCGCTCAAGGTCCCGATCAAAGGCATCATCTCGGATGGCGAAGAGACGATCCGAAGCGCTGTGGCCTTTGTGTTTCCAGGTGTGCCCCATCAGCTCTGTCAGTTTCACTATCTCAAAGACGCGATCAAGCCGTTCTACGAAGCTGACCGGCACGCGAAAACGGATTTGAAGAAGCGCTTGCGTGGGGGGTGACCGATTGAACGCGCGCTGGAAGAGCATCCAACCCCGGAAAATGACGCGATCCGCAAGTATTGCTTGGCGGTTCGTGCGTCGGTAACCGATGATGGACGCTCTCCGCTCGAAGCGTCCGGTCTGCGCTTGTACAGTCGTATCAAGCAAATCAGCAACTCGATTGAGCACGTCCAGGAAAAAAAAGATTACCTCCAGCCTTAAAGCAGTTGCAGTAGCTGGTGACCAAGGGGTTGCAGGCGACAGCGTCGCTCTGGCCGCCGCTGGAGCATGCCTACTGCTTCCTGGATCAGGCGAAGGCGATCCTGGCCAACCCAGAGCAGGACAGCGGTGAGCAGATTCGAGAAAGGTATCTCGCTCACCTAGCGCAAATGCGAGAGAAGCTTACGACATTGGGACCACTTGCGGAGGCATTTGAGCATTTTTGCCATATCACCGACAACTTCGCCGCTGGACTGTTTCGTTGCTATGACATCGTGGGATTACCGCGCACGAACAATGATCTGGAGCACTGTTTTGGCGTTGCACGTGTCCATAAACGACGCGCCACTGGTCGGAGAGGAGCCATTCCTGGCGTGGTGGTTCGTGGATCAGTTCGCGTCATTGCTGCGGTCACCAGCACAACACAGATTTTCTCGGTGGAGGAACTGCGACCCAAGAATTACCAGCGCTGGCGTGATCTGCGGCGACAACTCCAGCAACGAGAGGAAACACGCCGACAACAATGGCGTTTCCGTAAAAAACCGCGGTCTATTTAGCTGAGGTTGAGACCCGATTACTCCAGTGAAGTTTTCCGTTCAGCAAAAAACTACGTCAACAATCTTTCCTTGATGAGTTTATCTCTCTCTTCTCATGAAAACTCCTGTTCCTGTCGCCTCCATCACCGTCTCCAGACGGTTCCCCCTTGCATCAAAAACCAGTATGCTTGCAATCAAGAACACCTGTGATCTATCTAGCTGGCACGCGATGACCGTCTGGCAGAGCGATTTCTCCGGCGTGCCGAAACACCAGAGGAAAAACAGCTTTTTGATTATGAAATGCGAGGTAATCGTTTGAAAACAGTTCTCTCCCCTTTCCATGTCCTGATTGTTGGTGGCGGGATCGGAGGCCTGTGCCTGGCCCAAGGGTTGAAGAAGTCAGGCATCAGCGTCGCGGTCTATGAGCGCGACGCATCGGCTCAGTTTCGCCATCAGGGATATCGGATCAGTATCAAAGAGGAAGGAAGCCAGGCGTTGCGTGACTGCTTACCAGAGCCTCTCTTCAAGCTCTGTGTTGCAACGGCCATCAAGGCCGCCACTCGGCTCGTCGTGATGGATCAGCAGTTACAAGTCAAATTTGCCAGGCCCCTCTCACATCCAGCTGTCCCTGATGAGACGGGCTTCGGGGTGAATCGACTCACTTTGCGCGAAATTTTGCTAGCGGGTCTGGAAGGGATTGTCCATTTTGGCAAGACCTGCGAACGGTTTGAGCAGGTGAGCAACGGTCAGGTTCGTGTTTGCTTTACTGATGGAACCACAGCCACGGGTGATCTGCTTGTGGAGGCCGACGGGACCAATTCCGTGATTCGTCAGCTCATCGCCCCAGAGGTCGGGATTGACGATAAACTAGAGGCTGAGGAAGATCCCCATGATCACTTCCGCACTCGGAAATCTCAGCGAAGCTCCACCAGTGGAAAGACCTTCTGAACCCGATTTCTCCAACGCAACACCCCCGTACCGGAGAGCAACATCCGGTTCGCCATGAGGTAGGAGCCCCAAAGAACCAGAAGGAAACGGGAAATTGTAGCTTTTCAGGTCAAAAAGTAGAAATCTCCATTTCTGAACTAGAACAATCTGGTGTAACAAAAATACAGTGTCCTGAATGTGGAGCAGTCTGGGCAGCCAAAATCAAGGGAGGAATGGTATTTTTCGCTAATCATGCTGCTCCTACGAGAAAGCGATCGCAGGCTATTCCGCGCTGGATGAAAGTGAGCATCCACTGGACGCTTGCTCAAAGATAGCTTTGTATGGACTACTTTGTGAAATCGAATCATATCTCATCCACTTTTGTTGTAAACTTTGACATGACGCTGCCGGTTTTTAGGCCATCCCCCTGCTGATCAAGGATGCCCTTTCTCGGCCAACCACGAGGAAATAGGCTGAAAAGGCCAAAGGAGGAGAAATTCTCCAACGGCATAATTGCCTAAAAACCGGCAGCGTCATGTCAAAGTTTACACGTAGGGTGCAATTTTGGAAAGGCAGGTTTTCTTCACTTTATGCGAGTAATGGTTATTGGTTCGGGGGCACGCGAACACGCCCTGGTCTGGAAACTGGCCCAGAGTCCCCAGGTCACGAAGCTCTACGCGGCTCCCGGCAATCCGGGCATGGCCGAGTGCGCCGAGTGTGTGCCGCTGGCGATGTCTCAGTTTGACGATCTAGCCACGTTCGCTGAAAAAAACGGCATCGATCTAACGGTGGTTGGACCGGAGATTCCCTTGATCGAAGGGATTGTCGATATTTTTCGCCAGCGCGGTCTGAAGGTCTTCGGTCCCGATTCAGCCGGGGCCGCGCTCGAAGGCAGCAAGGCGTTTGCCAAAGAACTCATGGCTTCGGCTGGTATTCCCAGCGCGCAGCATCGCACATTTCTAGAGGCCGGACCTGCTCTGGCTTACCTGGAGGAGCATGGCGCGCCGGTCGTGGTCAAGGCCAGCGCCTGGGCGGCTGGCAAGGGCGCGATCGTAGCGCTGGATCTGGAGACCGCGCGCGATGCTGTGGAACAGATGCTGGTCCGACATACCTTTGGCGCGGCTGGCCGCATCGTGGTGATCGAGGACTATTTGCAAGGCGACGAGGTGAGCGTCATTGCCGCGTGCAATGGGACACACTATTTGCCCCTGGCCGTGACCCAGGATCACAAACGCGCACTCGACAATGACCAGGGCCTGAACACTGGTGGCATGGGTGCGTACACGCCGGTGCCGTTTGTGGACGCGGAGACGGAGAAGCGCATGTATCGCGAGATTACTGCCGCGACGCTCCAGGCCATGCAGGGGAAGGGGATTACCTTCACTGGTATTCTGTATACAAACATCATGCTGACCGCGCAAGGCCCGATGGTGGTCGAGCATAACACGCGCTTTGGCGATCCCGAAACGCAGGCCATGATGGTGTTGCTGCGCGAGGATCTGTTGAATGTCGTGCAATTTGCTGAAACGCTGCCGGTGAAGCGCGAGACGCTCTGGCATCCCGGTTACGGCGTGAGCCTGGGGCTGGCTTCTGCTGGCTATCCAGGCAACTACCCGAAAGGCCTACCTATTCACGGCATCGAGGAGGCCAATCGCCTGCCCGGTGTTCATGTTTTCCACGCCGGGACGGCCATGCAGGATGGTCAGCTCGTCACTGCTGGAGGGCGCGTTCTCAGCGTAGCCGCGCGCGGCGCAACTCTCCGCGAGGCTACCAGTCTTGTCTACGAGGCCGCGAAACTGATCTCGTTCGAGGGCATGTTCTATCGCCACGATATCGCGCATCGCGGCCTGGAAGTGGAGTAGAGGCAAACGCATGTCATCTGGGCGACTGGTGGCAGTTTTTTCCCATCCATCACTTGAGCACTGGGATGGCACCAGTTGGGGACTTTTTCCCGTCCCTAATCCCTACTCTGCGGCGTTGGGAGGTTTGCTAATAATCTCTAGCAACAATATCTGGGTCGCTGAGCGCACCACCGTTAATGGACAATATGTAGAGAGAATGGAATACTGGAATGGCAAAGGCTGGCATGCTGTCTCGCAATAACATGCAGACGATGGAGAAGATCCGGCTCAATTATGCCAGTCATGCCAATTATGCGGATTATAAGATTGCTGATAAAGACGGTAACATTGACGGCCGCCAGGGCGTGCGCCTGGGGCAACCTGGCGTTAGGGTCCTCGATGTCTTTCGGCACGAGTATGAGCAGTGGGTAGAGAAGCGCATCCAGACCAGATTCAGCCCACGTCTGTGCTGAAGAAAGGGCGAAAGAAAGCGGCCAAGACGGCGGCCTTGTTACGGGAAGGGATGGCCCAGACGGGAGCCTCCGATCTGTTATCTTATCTCCTGGCAGCAGGAGAGCGGGAGGCGCGTCACCTGCGCAGCCAGGCGAGACGACATGATAGCGAACACTATGGGAAGGTCAAGGGTGATTTTCTGTCTCTTTTACTTGAGCTTATCTCGTTGCGCATCCCGTGGGTTGGAATGCAGTGGAGTCGTTGATCCCGTGGCGTATCTTCATCAGTTGGTGCGTCAAGATCGCTCGCAGCAAGGTATGTCCGAGGCCCTGGTTTCCTATGAGCGACTGCCATATTCCCATCTGGTGGGCATTCAAACCCCTGCGGCGAGAAGAGAACGCTGGCGTCGTGCGGTGTGGACTATCATGATGCATAATCGGGCCTGTGTTCGGAGTGAGGATCGCTGGTACATTAACTATTGGGCAGTTTTAGCACTTGCTAGCGGAGATCCCGTTGGTGTGGGTCGATACCTTGAAGAGCACTCAGGAGCGTTGCGACGCCATCATGATCTCTATGAGATTCACCCTACTATGAATCAGAAGGCCGTGTCTATCATTGATGCGCTTTCTCTTCCAGAGTATCCTATTCCTCCTGGCGGAGAGAATTTTTGGGCGCGGATTGATGAGCAGCAAGATCTTTGAGCTCTTTCTCCTGTAACCGTGCTAGACTGCCTCTATCTTCTCAATATGGAGCCATCCTGGCGCGTTTCCTTGGACGTACTTTTCCCACAGGATGCGCAACGAGTGTAATTTTGCAAGTTAGCTTCACAGGCTCATTCAATGCTCGAGTTTTTTACTAGCCCGGAATCAGAAATACCTCTGCATTAACGAGTTCAATGCCACCTGCCTATCCTTTGACTTCTGACTAGCCGAGTGGACGGGAAGCCAATTGAGTATCTTTCCTTCGTGCCCGCTCACTCCTTTGCCAGCTGTGCTATCAAGCAAAAGAGATGCTATCGCTCATGATATGGAAACTCGTGGCGATAGAGTTCTCACCCCAACCTCTTGACTCTCCCCCTAGGGGAGAGAGTACACTTGTTCTATGAGCTGAAGCACATGATGATGCATCGTAAATCCTCTCCTTCTCACGCGTCCGGTGCATCCAATCACGCTGAATGCTAAAGGGATGAGAAGATGTAAGTATGCTAAAGATTGGCGATTTTTCTAAGTTGAGCCTGGTGACAATCAAGACGCTGAGGCACTATGATGAGATTGGATTACTTAAACCAGCCCAAGTAGATGCGTCTACAGGCTATCGTTACTACTCGACTAGTCAGCTGACTCGGCTGAACCGAATTAAGGCGTTGAAAGATATGGGGTTGGACCTTCAGCAGATCGCTCAACTACTCAAGCAAGAGATGACGCCGGAGCAGATTCAGGGAATGCTCCGGCTAAAACAGGTGGAACTGCACCAGCAGATTGAGGAGGGACAGGCGCGTTTGGCCCGGGTGGAAGCGTGGCTGCGAGCTTTTGAGCAGGAGACCGTGATGCTGGCAACTGATGCTGAGCTCAAACAGGTTGCGCCTCTACAGGTGGCCCAGGTGAACTTCGTTCTAGCGGATTGGGGCAGGTCAGCCCGACCCTTACTCGTGTCTTTGTTCAGCTACAAGCGTATATCCAGCAGCAGGGGGCGAGTTGGCGCATACCTGGTATAACCCTCTTCTCCAATGGAGAGCACGTCCATGAGAATATCAGCATCTCCGCGTGCCTGACCTTTGCAGGTACTCTTGGTGAAGGTCTCCTTCCTGATGGTGAGCCGGTCAAGATAGTAGAACTGCCAGGAGTCGAAACAATGGCCTCGGTCATTCATCATGGCAGTTTCAGTACATTGCAACTGGCTTATACCATCCTGCTGAAGTGGATTGAGAGCAACGGTTACACGATTACGGGTCCCAGTCGCGAACTGAATCTTGTATATGATCCCAATGGTGATGAAACGCAGTACGTAACAGAGGTGCAGTTTCCTGTGACAAAGCAATAAACACCATGAGAAGGCACAGATCAAACCTTCTTCCTCACGTTTTGTGGGATTTGTGATGTGCTAGAAGTAGAAAAACGCACCATTTTTATGAGTTCAAATTATCCAAAAAGAAAGCGAGCAATATGCATGAGCGTTATGACTGAACCAAAGATTGAAAATCGTCAGGCACAGCCTTACATGGGAATTCGAACCAGAGTACCTATGCAGAAATTAGACGTGGCTATTCCACAAGGCCTGGGAGAAATATTTGCCTTCTTAGGAAAGTATGGCGTAGGGCCAGTGAATGCCCCTTTCGTTCGTTACCATATTATCAATATGCCTGAAATGCTTGATATCGAGGTCGGTGTGCCGGTGGCGAACACTTTACCAGATGAGGGCCATATTCATGGAGGTGTTCTTCCTGCAGGGCGCTATGCCTCGCTGATCTATACCGGGATAGATCATGGGATTCAGGGCAATGCGGCACTGTTAGAGTGGGGCGTAAGCCAAGGCCTGGTATGGGATCGCTGGGAAACGAAGGATGGTGATGCCTTCGGCTCACGTTTAGAAATCTTCCTTACCAACCCAGGTGAGGAGCCGGATCGTGAAAAATGGGAGACAGAGGTTGCCATTCGGCTCGCTGATACCCAGGAGGGATGAATATCATCGTGAATGACCTGGTCGGCGGTAGGTGTTGCAACTTCGCCGTCGACCCAGATCGTTTCGAGAGGAAGGGAGGACTTTGTACAACTGCTATCAATTCTCGTAACCGCCCCGGTATTTCCTTTCCACACAAACACGATCGTGCATTGTCTCTGCAATCGTGCTTTCCTTTGGAAGAAGAAAAGGAGCATTCTGTATTCTCTAGCCTCCTTCTATAGAACCAGCGGCCCGAGAATATATCTGTTCCCTTCACTCTGCATTGTGTGTTTCTCTTGTGAAGAAGATACCATCGTTTTCTCATTCTGTCCAATATATGATATGATATCTCTATCATATATTGGACAGAATGAGAAAGGAGAGATACGGTGGAACTCTTGCAGCTCAAATATTTCCTGACGGTTGCACGATTGGAGCACATGACCGGAGCAGCGGAGGAATTGGGCATTACCCAACCCCCTCTCAGCCAGACCATTGCTCGCCTGGAGGAAGAGTTGGGCGTGCCTTTATTTGACCGTCTGGGGCGAAAGATTCGCCTGAATCACTTTGGGCGAGCGTATGTCCAGCGCGTTGAGCGGATCTTTGAGGAATTGGAGCAGGGCAGGCGTGACCTGAGCGATCTCGCGGATGGCAGGCAAGGACAGGTTGGGCTCGCGATGTGTGCGGCAACCCACCTGCTTCCAGACCTGCTCAGCGCCTTTCGCAAAGATCGCCCAGGTGTTCATTTTTTGCTCTCGGGGCATCGGACCAATACCGTCACCAGCCTGGTGCAGCAACTTGCCAGGGGAACATGTGACCTGTGTATTTCCTCTCCTCCCATCCACCAGCCTGATATCACCAGCGTTTCCCTGCTGACCGAGGATATCTGGCTTGCTTTTCCCTCAAGCCACCCGTTGGCTCGGCGCTCCCAGCTTCGTCTGCAGGAGGTTGCCGAGGAAGCCTTTATCATCATGCAGCCAGGGAACGGCTGGCGCGAGTTGACCGACAGTTTCTGCCACCAGGCTGGTTTTCGCCCCAGGATCGTGTTTGAAAGTGACGACCCCTCAACGATCCGAGGGTTGATCAGAGCGGAGCAAGGCATCGCTTTTGCGCCAGCGATTTCCTGGCAGGGATTAGTCGATCCAGCCGTCGTCCAAATGCCGATTTCTGAACCGACGTGTCAGCGCACGATTGGACTTTCCTGGCTGACCGATCGTCGCCTCTCGATGGCGGTACTGCAATTCCGCCAGTTTGTCATGGATTATTTTGCTCGCCTCTCCCTGGCATGATGCGTGTCTTCCCTCACGGCATAGACTGTCTCTCTCCTCTGCTTCTGCGCTGGGCTTCCTGGTGGGAGACATCCTGGCGACGATGAGCGCTCTTCTCTTTCTCTCTGAGAGAGATGAGCAAGGGCCTAAATGAGGACTACATTCGGGCAGAAAAAGACGCTACTCGTTCACCACTGCCCAGATCGTTTCGCGTCTAGCCCATCGTGGTTCTGTTGAAGTCGAGCGCGTTTTGCGCCGCTTGTGAGGTTTGAATTGCAGGATTCCCTTGTGTGGAGAAAGCGCACTGGTGCTTGTACAATCGGGGCATTCAACCAGAGGAACACCGCTGTCCAGAAACGGCTGGAGATCAATGGGAACCTCCCCAAAGAAGGTACATTTCGGCTGGGTGACAGGTTGTTTCTGGCTTTCCACTCTCTTGCGCTCAGACACTTGCTCCGATTTCGGAGCAAGTGTCTGGCTCTCCTCTTTCGTATCGACAAGCTCAGTTTGTGCCGGACTGATCGACGATGCGTTCTGGTCATCGACGCTCGGCCCTGCACCGTCAATAATCCGAAACGTATAACGACGAAGCATGAGCAGCTCGGCAGCTTGCTCTAGCGTTTCTTCTTTCACATTGGTCTTGCCAGCTTCATATGTCCATTTGTCATTTATCATGTAAAACGTACTGTTTCTCAGAAAACTTGCCACACTGTCAAGCGCTCCCAGCGAATCGGCTTTCTCACATAATCTGGCGCGGCGTCGTAAGGAACCTTTTTTCCTTTTTCACTTCCCTTTTCCGCCAGACTCTCACTACTCATTCGCCAAGATATCTGAGAGATGCGCCAAGAAATGCCTGAAAAAGGTCGCATTTCTGGCACATCTCAGGTATACTTGCTACAGATCAGAGAAAGGGATACCCGCTTTCAGCACGATTTAAGGGAAGATGGCCATGAGAATGACGTCGGAGGCATTCCATACCTGGATATGACGTCTGAACGCTTCACCCATAAGCATAATCTGCCTGCTTCCGTGTCAAGCTTCATTGGGCGTGAGCAGGAGTTGCGTGAGATTCGGTCGGGCTTGCACGAACATCGGCTGATGACGCTGACAGGGACGAGGGGAACAGGAAAGACTCGTCTTGCGCTTCAGGCGGCGGCTGCCGAACTTGATCATTTCTCCGATGGGGCCTGGCTGATTGACCTGGCTCCTCTGACTGCATCGGAACTCGTGCTTGAAACGATCTGCAAAGTGCTCTCGCTGCCCGAGACTCCTGACCTGGTGCCGATAGAGCAGCTGGTTGCCTATCTCTCGGTCAGGCACCTGCTTCTGGTATTGGACAACTGTGAACATGTCATCGAGGAATGTGCCCGCATTGTGGCTTCTCTTTTGACGCGCTGTCCGCGCTTGACGTTGCTGGCGACCAGCCGCGAGCCACTCTTGATCAACGGAGAAGTGGTTCTGCGCGTCCCGGCGTTGAGCCTCCCCGAGCAGTCTCGGCCTTTGGATTGGGCGAGATTCCTCCACTACGACGCTCTCCATCTCTTTATGGAACGAGCACATGCCGCTGACCCCTCGTTTCGATTGACAGATGGCAATGCTGAGGCAGTAGCGGAGATCTGCCGTCATCTGGATGGTCTTCCCCTGGCGCTCGAACTGGCTGCGGTGCGGGCCTGTGGGATGGGCGTGGCGGAGCTATCGAAACGGTTGGACCAGCGCTTCCACCTTCTGACAAAGGGTGATCGCACCGCCCTTCCTCGCCAGCAAACACTGTATGCCATGATCGATTGGAGTTATCGCCTCTTGCCCGAACCAGAGCAGGCCGTTTTGCGGCGACTTGGCATCTTTGTCGGAGCATTCAAGCTTGAGGCAGCGGAAAGTGTGTGTGCCGGAGCGTATCTCGGCCAGAACGGACGGGAACGCATTATGCCTGAAATGATACTACATCACCTGCCACAACTGGTGAACAAGTCCCTGGTTCAATTCAATCAGGAAACTGGTCGGTATCGCCTGCTGGAGACTATCCGTCTGTTCTCGCTTGAACGGCTTGCGGAAGTAGGCGAAACGCAGTCTCTCAGCCGTCAACATTTTGCCTGGTATCTCCAACTGGCCGAACGCGGTGTCCCGAGCCTTTCCGGCTCCAAGCCTGAGGCGTGGGTCGCGCAAGTGGAACAGGAGCATGATAATTTGCGGGCGGCGCTGGATTGGGCGATAGAGACTGAAAGGTCGGAGGAAGCTGCTCGCTGTGCCCTGGCCTTGTGGCGCTTCTGGCACACGCATACCTACCAGAGGGAAGGGTTGCGCTGGTTGGAACGCATCCTGATGTTGGATGGAGATATTCCGCTTTCGATGGCCTTACGTCCCCAGCTATTGAACGCGCTCGGCGTGCTCTCCCACACGTTGTGGCAGTTTGACCGTGCGGCATTCTACCATGCCGAGGCGTTGCGAATGTTCCGCGAGCGTGGTGACCGCGAGGGCCAAGCGCAAGCTCTTTTCGACATCGGCTGGCAACAGTTTGAGGAGATGAAACTGGAGCAGGCCAGAGCGTATGCCACGGAAAGTTTGGCGCTTGCCCAAGAGGTGGGGGACCAGCCAGCGATAGCTAGGGCCCTGCTCCTGGGGGCGCTCGCCGCCACTGAGGCCGATCAAGTAGATGAGGCGATCCCCGCTCTGGAAGAGAGCCTAGCGATCTGGCAGATATTGGGGGATACCAGCAACATGGCAAAAGCCATGGGCATCCTGGCGCATGCCGAGGAAAAACGGGGAAATCATGAGCGTGCGAAGCCCCTGCTGGCCCAAGCTGTGCGGCTTCAGGTCCAACTGGGAGACTTCATCGATTTAATAGGCCCTCTTGTCGCCCTGGGTTTCATGGCGATGCATGCCCAAGTGCAACCGGAAGGGGCGCGCTCTGCCGCACAGGCGTTTGGGGTGATGACGACCTGGATAGCGAAGATTGGCGGAAAATCTCCCTGGGCTGAAGGGCCACACCAGCAAGCAATCGAGCAGGTTACGACGATGCTTGGTGCTGATACCTTTGCTCAAGCCTTTGAGATCGGCAAGCAAATGACACTTGCCGATCTGATTCGACTCACGGAGCAGATCACTGCCCCTGCGGTAATCCTGCCCAGTCCCCCTCATCCCATTCCCGCACATACCACTCTAACCGCGCGTGAATTAGAGGTGCTGCGCCTAGTTGCCACAGGGCTCACGAATGCCCAGGTTGCCCAACACTTAAGCGTCACACCTCGGACGGTCAATGCTCATCTGACGGCCATTTACAGCAAACTGGGTGTCTCCACGCGCTCAGGTGCCATGCGCTACGCCCTCGACCATCAGCTTAGCTAAGGGTGCAGAAGAGCGCAAGGACCTAGCCTTTCCTCACCGCATATTGTTACAGTTAACACCTGCCTGGCATTTCCACTCCTCTCCAAAAATTGGTAGACCTAACGATGTGTTTTTCCTTCAATGGGCTTAGAGTAGAAGCAGTTGGTCCTCAAGTCGTGGCACGCGATGCGCCTCTCTCCTGCCACACTTGGCGCTGTATGCCGAGGCAAGAGAGCGGTCGGATGGCCGACTGGTATCGGTGCAGGAGAACAATGAAGAGCGCTCGCGGACGTTTTGCGCTGAAGAACAGAAAGGCAATTATCATGAACAGTTTCCATCGTGCTCATCTTGCAGGCCTGGTCTGCCTCGTGGGGGGCATGCTCCAAATCATCTATGGTCTGCTCTCCATCCCCTTTGCGTTCGCTCAGAATAATCTGGGCTGGGATGAGGCCCTCTGGGGGCTTGTCAATGTTGGCATGATTGGCGGAGCACTCGGGCTTCTCGCCCTGGGTGTTGCTCGCCCTCGATGGATGGCCCTCCTTGGAGCAACGCTGACCATCCTTGGCTGTCTCATCCGCCTGGGAGTGATCCCCTTTAACATCCTGTCTCCATCTGATGTCTATGTCCCGTTTATCCTCAGCAGCGCTTTCCTGATCATTCTGGGAATGAGCATCTTGGGAATCGCGACGCTCCTGGGGAAGCAATTGAGCGGCTGGCAGGCGTGGACGCCTCTGCTCGCGGGCCTATTTCCGCTCATTGCACTAGCGGTCTACGAGATCAGTCAGTTCATCCACTTTCTCCTCCTTGGCCTTTGGGGTCTTCCCTGGATACTCGTCAGCTACGTGGTCCTCACGCGCATAGCCAAACAGAAGCAAGCCATGCAGGTTCAGCCCTCTACGAGAACTACGCAATAATAAACGCATCAGCCTATCTGCATAGAGAGCGCTGGGTGTGAGAGAGCGTGTGGCGAGACGAGAGGAATCGCACTCCCCTGGCTCCTGCGGCAACCTGCTCAGCTGCTCCTCTGCGCACCTGGGAAACCCGGCAGTGAACGATGCGTCAAATGCGAATGAAATCGGCCTTTGAGCACGGTAGGAACCAAAAGTTGGAGTAGCGTGCTCAAAACCCCGTTTAGGAAGGGAGAAAGAGGAATCGCTTCCAGTGGTTGTTACTGCTCGACCAGAAGTTGGCCCTGTACGCGCTTTTTGACGCGCATGGTAAAGGCCACAGGACGCAATGACGGCTGCATTTTGGCCTCTACCGGTTCCTCCGTGATCCGCTCAATTTGGTAGCTCCGCACAATGGTCACCACCGCCAGGAGCAGCTCCACCATCGCCAGCGACATCCCGATACAGCTATGGGGACCCGCGCCAAAGGGGAAGTAGGCCAGGGGATCGCGTGCGAAAGCCAGGAAACTGTGGATTCGTTGTTTGAGAGTAAATGATGGCATCGTTGAACGCAACATAATTGCCCACTTTCTATATGTGCTCTCGATACGATCAGCAGGAGCAGTTCGGACCTTTTCAGGTAAAGAAAACGAGATGGCGAGCATCAAACGTACAACACTCAGCTTTATCCTTACTATACACTATTGAAATTTACAGCATATGGTGGCAAAATCACGCGCGACATGCTTCAGAAAGGAGGCGGCACGATATACTTCACAAAGAGGACTCGAGTCGAGAAAAGGAGCTTTCTCATCAATCAAGCTGGCCTATAAAGCGTGCTCATAACCTAAATGGCTCTTTCCTCGTCCCTTTTCCAAGGTTGTGCAGGGAAAAGCCACTCATCATTCATGTATCCTTCTGGTTAAGACATAGACTGCCAACATATGGCTCATGGACTCGTTTGGTGATACGGATTGCGTATGCAAGAGCGCACCAAGCCCTTGCACACCTTCGAGAGCATGGAGAGGATTCAGCATAGCCCTTCGCTGTTCCCAGGCCGATCTGGTTCCATTTCTTCTCACCAAACGAGTCCATGAGCCAACATATGGCTCATCGACACGTTTGGTGATAAAAAAGAGAACTATATCAGCCTGGGAACTGAGAAGAATGCCCAGAGTCACTGCAAATGCGTCTTGTGGATGATGCAAGAGCCAAGGGGCCTTCTTGACTGTGCAAGCCACATCACCAAACGAGTCTAAGAGCCAACATATGCTTCACGAAGAACAAATGCGTCTCAGGCTCTTCTCCGTGCTTTCTGGTAATCAAGGCTGACTGATTGCCTCCCTTTACGCCAGCGCAATCGCATACGTTGTTATCGCTTTTATGGGCGCATTGTTCGTTGAGGCACGGAACTGGTAGACGTCACAGAAAGCGACCGTCTTCCCGTCTTTGAACTTCAGGAATCCATCGGCAGCGCCATTGTATCCGTGCGTGACGATCGTATTGATGATCAGTTCCGCAACCTCATCACTTCGCGACCGTTGAAGTTCTGTCAGAATGTCCTGTTTTCCGCTGATGCACCGGCCGCCAACCAGGTTCCAGCGGATATCGTCGGTAGTGTTGCGGGCAACAAAAGCACTGTCGTTGCTGACAGCCGCAACGATAAAATCTTTCAGGAATAATTTCTTAGGCGCATTGCCGCAATCTTCATGAACAGTAATCGTAACCATGGTGATTCGTATCCTTTGACTGGAAGAATTCTTGGCGTTTTTCCGCCATGATTGTTGTCATAAAAGGGGTCTGTGGCGCAATGGAACATAAAAGTGGTTTAGGGGAAAGCGGTAGAACATGTATCGAAAGCAGCTATTTGCGCCTCTTGGGTTCTCAGTGAAGGAAAAGACCTCAGAACCCAAGGGAGGGACATGACGAACGCAGAATGAAGAATTCTGAGCGTGATGTCGAGAGAACGGGGAAGAAGGTGCTCCCTCTCTTGCCTTTCATCCTCAAAAGACCCAGAAACGAAGCAGGCCAATCACAGCACCCGCCAGAATCAGCCACATCGAATTCGGTTTGAAACGCACCAGGGCTGCAAAGGCAAGTGCGGCTACCGCCCAGGTGAGGACATCCACTAGTGCATGCTGTCCGATCTGTATGAGGACTCCAGTCATGAGCGCTAGCGCTGCGGCATTCACCCCATCCAGGAGCGTGGCTGTCCAGGCAACCTGGCGCAAGCGCGAGGCCACCGGATGAATGAGCGCGATCAAGACAAACGAAGGCAAAAACATGGCCAGGGTTGCCAGCAGTGCCGCTGGCCAGCCACCAATGACATACCCAATGAAGGTCGCCGTGGTAAAGACCGGCCCCGGCGTAAACTGCCCGATGGAAACCGCATCCAGCAGTTGTTTGTCGGTCAGCCAATGCAAATTTTGTACCAGATCAGTGCGCAGAAACGCCAGCAGGGTGTATCCGCTCCCATACACCACTGATCCGAATTTGAGGAAGGTCAGAAAGACCACGCCCAAACTGATGGGCGCTGCCACCGCAACAGCACCGGTGCGCACAAAGGAACCGAGTGATTCAAAGCTCGCTTGGAAGTGTGCTCCCAACAACGGAACAACAAAACTGGCGACTTTCGATTTTGTGGGCCAGCGCGCGATGAGCAGGCGCAACAAACCGTAGAGCGCTGCCCCTCCGAAGAGCAAAAGTAACACATTGACCCCAAAGAAATAGCACACCAGTACCAGGATGGCGAGACCCACGGGGAGCAGTCCTTTGAAGACCGTGCGCCCCAGATTCCAGATGGCATGCGCAATAATAGCCACGACAACTGGCTGAATCCCATAGAAGAGCCAGTCAATCTGGGGCAACGCTCCGTAGGTGACATACGCCCAGGCGAGCGCCAGCACGATAAGCATAGCAGGACCGATAAAGCAGACCCCCGCCACGAGTAAGCCCGGCCATCCCGCTCGCAGGTATCCCAGATAGATCGCCAGTTCGGTCGATGAGGGACCAGGGATCAGGTTCGTGACACCTATCAGGTCCACGAAGTCTTCCTCACTGACCCACTGTCGTCGCCGCACCACCTCTTCGCGCATCATCGCGATGTGAGCGGCGGGTCCGCCAAAAGCGGTGCAGCCCAGGTGCAAAAAAAGCCAAAGCACTTCCAGAAGCGAGTGGCAAGGTTTCGAATGGTCTGCTGCTGATGCTTTTTCCTTCGATACTGGTCTCATGGTGTTTCTCCCATTCTATTTGTTCCTTGTTGTATTTCCACTCAATAGCCCCGACATTGAATGGAAGTTGGATGCTGTTCCTACTTGGTATACTGTGAGCAGGAAGGACGGCTTGAGTAGTGGGTCCATTGCGAGGAAAATGGCTTCCTGCTCACCATTATAGTACTGTGCAAGCGGACAGTGTCATATTGCATCGACCAGGGGGTTCCCTGGTCGATGCTTCTCTTTTACACCTGGAGCGCTACTTCCACAGGGAAGCTCTGTTCTTTCCAAGCGGGATAGCCGCCATCCAGGGTACGCACCTGGTATCCCTGCTCACGAAGCTTGGTTGCGGCCAGTTCTCCACGCGACGCTCCCTGGTGGTGCATGTTACAATAGGTAACCACAGGTCGCTCGCGCGGAATCTGTGAGAGCTGGCTTTCGAGGTTTCCCAGTGGAATATTCACCGCACCCTCCACATGACCAGCTGCATACTCTGCGGACCCACGGACATCAATTACGAGAGGGGGGACCTCTCCACGAAGGCTCGTGTGCAGATCGTGTGGTTTCACAAGCTCACTAAGAGGCACGAGAGCCAGTAATGCAGGATCAGTGAGGATGGCCTGGAAGGCGGGGTTGGCTCGCAGGCCCCCGAGATCGGAATCGCGCTTGGACACTTCAAAAAGGGTTGGTCTCAGGCGTAATGCCTCTGGCAAATACTGCAGGGCTTTCTCAGGCTCACCGTTTGTGGCGTAAAAGCACACCATGTTATAGATGGCGACCCCGACCCCCTCATTTGGCAATGTGCTCTGGCGGACTGCCTGGACCAGGGCCTCTTGAAGCTGGAAGGCAAGCTGCTTTTTGCCCAGCTGAAAAGCGCATATGGTGAGCTGGTTGCAGGGATACCAGAACCCATAGTTCAGGACTTCATTGCGCAATCGGGTTCCTTCCAGCCAAGCGTAGTAATGGGGATCGTTGAGTTCCTCTTCGCTCATTCTTTCCACCTGTGTGATGAAGGCATTGAAAGCGTGTTCCGCCTCTTCTTCTATCGCCTGGAAAGTGGAGGTTCGATAGCGGGTAAATGTCTCGACGTTGATCTGGTGGACCACTTTTATGTCTGTCCAGTCAGGCGGTACCTCTCCTCGTTGCACTGTGACCAGCTTTTGAGTCTGTAACTCTTTCCAGTGCAGCATATTTGCCAAAAAGTCTTTTGCTGCCCACACGCCTTTTGTTGTCTCAGTGTTCGGTGTACCTGTCGCGTTGCGCTCCGCGTCACTGAGATTAGCGATGAGGTGTAACTCTTGTTGACGTGTGAAGTGGAGGAGTGCGAGGATGTGGGCTTTCATTGATGTGTTGTTCATTGCATGATGTCCTTTCATGGGAGCTACTCAACATTTGGCTCGACGCTTCCAGATACTGTTTGTGCAAGATATGCATGTATCTGCTCACAAAGAGCAGCGATTGCTTCAGGCCCCCCTTGAGGCGCTTCAGGCCACTCGCCGATCTTCCAACGCCAGTACGCCTGTGGGGTTCCAGGATAGCGAGCCAGAAGGTGCAGATGGAGATGCGGAACCACCTCATAGTACGCTTCGACATAGATTTTCTCCGCGCCTGTACAGGCCTGGAGTGCTTTCGAGAGGCGTGCTATACTCTGACCGACTGCTTGTCCCTCAGCTTCGGTCAGATCCGCCAGGCCGGGAACATGGCGTTTTGTCTTCAGCAAGAGATGGCCCAGGTAACTGGGTCCCTCATCCCGACAGTAGTGATGCACATAGACGAGACGGTCTTCAAAGAGAATCCCGCCTGGAGTAGAAGGGAGATCCTTATAAGTGGTACAAAAGGGACATGCGTCCATGATTTTCCTCCATACGCTGCTATGATCGACGGAGAGAGAGCAGACGTTTGTGCTCCTCTCATCGTGCGTCAGTATCCTATCGCCTGGATGCCGAGAAACTTACCACAATTTTGAGCAGCTTTCTCAACGGATGGAGAAGGAGAGAGAAAGATGGCAGAAGAGAGAGTGCGACACCCGATACGTTCGAAAAAAGGGGTAAGGAAAGCTCCTCTCACGTGATAAGAGAGCAGAGACGAAGAAAGGAAAAGCTATGCAAGAAATTATCGATCCTCCAGTGCAGCAGTGCTTCCCTGGCGAACGGCAGTGGCTGCGGTCTGCATTGCTAGCGGATCAAGATGGCATACTGACAGCGACACGTCTGCGCCTCGCTCGCATTGCGCGAGCACGAGGCACAGAACAGCATAGCATCGACGATGTGGTCCAGGAAACGCTGCTTGAAGCCTGGAGTCATCTGGAGCGTCTCCACTCTCCAGCTGGTTTCCACCCCTGGATTGACGAGATCTGTCGCAATATCTGTCGTCGCGCGGCTCGTAGACGTGAGATGGATCTTCTCCGGCATGTCCCATTGCTCCAGCCATCTTCTACGATGGAGTATGAGGAAGGCTCCAACGAGATCGATCTTCTCGCTGCTGAGACATCCGATCCTCTTGAAGAGCTCAGCCGCCAGGACCTGGTTCTGCTGCTTGATCGGGCGCTTGGTGCGTTACCTCCCGACACACGCCAGATAGTGGAGATGTGCCACCTGCTTGGACTCCCTCGCTCTGAGGTTGCTGAGCGCCTCTCCCTCACAAGCAACGCTCTGGAGGTTCGCCTGTATCGAGCACGTCGCCGTCTGCGTCACCTTCTCCACGGACCGTTGCGTCACGAAGCAGAAGCAGTGGGATTGACATTGGATGAAGCACTGGCCGAGGGATGGCAGCCAACTCGTCTGTGGTGTCCCCTCTGTGCGCGCCACCGACTGGAGGGGTGTTTTCTGGCAGCTGGGGGTGAGGCGAGATCGAATCTTCATCTCCGCTGTCCTGACTGTGTTCGGCGCTACCATCAGGATACGGTCCATAGTATGGGCCTGGTCCAGCTCGCGGGCCTCCACTCGTTTCGGCCTGCCTGGAAGCGGACGATGCAAGGGCTGACCGATCGCCTGATGCAAGCGCTCCTCAAGGGTCAGCACCCCTGCCTGTCTTGTGGAGAACCAGCGTTGGTCTGTGTGGAAGGAAACGATACAGAGGCACCTCTCTCTCCGTACCCAGAACGCCTTAGGGCGTCTCCCTACCCGTTCTGGATTCATATACACTGTGTCCATTGTGGCAAGGACATGGGCGCGCGTGGCGATGTTCCCTCCGTCGACCAACTGGTCTACTGGTCGCATCCGCTCACTCAGCAGTTTTTGCAGCAGCATCCGCATTGGACCAGTGAACCAGGAAGACTGGTAGAGTATGATGGTGAATCTGCTCTCCACTTCCGGATGGCTGACGTGGAGAGCAGCAACCACCTGACGGTTTTGGCCCATCGTTACACCTTGCGTGTCCTAACCATCTCTTGAGAATGATTGGGTCTGTGATGCAGCAGAACAGAAAAATGGTTGGATGAAAAGCGGTAAAACAGAACAGCCTTTTCCCAGAAGACTGTCACATCTTTCACACCTCAGTGGAGACATCAATGGTTGAAGAGTAAGCAAGAAAGCGTAAAACATGCCGGTTGAATTTTTGACGGAGGAGCAACGACAACGCTATGGAGCCTACACTGCCGAACCGTCTGACGCGCAATTAGCCAGCTATTTCTACCTCGACGATACGGATCGCGAACGGCTCGCCACCAAGCGCGGAAGCCATCATCGCTTGGGATTTGCCCTACAAGTGTGTACGGTGCGTTACTTGAGTACCTTTCTAACGAACCCGACGCTTGTTCCCGCTGGCGCTGTCCGCCATGTTGCCAGGCAATTAGGCATCGATGATGATCCCGCACCCTTGTTGGCTTCCTATGCAACGGCCTGGCAAACCCGTGAGCACTCCCGTGAAATTCAACAGCTCTATGGCTATCACGATTTCGCGGAGCAACCCAACCACTTTCAGCTCATTCGATGGCTCTATACCCATGCCTGGCTCACCGCCGAACGCCCCAGTGTGTTGTTTGATTTGGCGACGAAGCGCCTCGTTGACCAGAAAGTGCTCTTACCCGGCGTCAGTGTGCTGGAACGCCTAGTTGCTCGTGTGCGGGATCATGCCGCAAATCGTCTGTGGCAGAAACTCGCGAGTCTTCCTACGGCGCACCAACGGTTCTTGTTGGAAGATCTGTTAAAGGCGCAAGACGGCAGCAGCCAAGCACGTCTGGATCGACTTCGTCGTGCTCCCACGCAGGTGAGCGGTCCAGGTCTGATCAAAGCCTTACGGCGACTGACCGAGATCCGTGCGATTGGTGTAACGGAGATCGATCTCTCCTTTGTGCCCCCTGGACGATTGAAGCAGTTGGCCCGCTATGCTGCTGCTGCTCGTATGACCCAGATTGAGCGCATGGCTGATGATCGACGCATCGCCACCCTGCTGGCGTTTGCGCGGGTGTTTGAGGTGACCGCTCAAGATGAGGCATTCGACCTCCTGGATGGGTTGATGCGCTCCCTATGGACCCTTGCCACGCGTGTGGGAGAGCGGGAACGCTTACGCACGCTTCGTGATCTCGACGCGGCAGCCTTGCAGTTACGAGAAGCCTGCCTGGTGCTCTTGGATAGCACGCACCCAGATCCGCAGGTCCGCGAGAAAGTCTACGCGCAGATTGCCCAGGAGGCGCTGGCCCAAGCATGCGCACTGGTTGGGGAACTGGCTCGTCCTGCTGAAGAGGAGCAGCAGTATCAGCAGTTGCTTGGGGAATACGCCACAGTACGCACCTACTCTTGAGCAGAATACCCGTTTTACACTAAAAAAACAGCGGAGGTTTGTATCAGAAGCGCTACTGGCGTGATCCCATGTTTGAGGCCGTTGATCGTCTCGCCAACGTCGTAGAGCCGCGTGGCAAAAAGCTGGTCGAGGTGGCGCTGGCCTGGGTTCTGGCTCAGCCTGGCATTACCTGCGCCATTCTAGGAGCCAGCAAGCTGGAACAATTCACGGAAAGTTTACGTGGTGCCAATGTTTCATTGGATGAAGAAGAGCGCAAAATCTGTGATGATCTCTGGTACACCATGCCACGCGAGCGTGATCCCCTCCTTGCGCGTCGGTAAGCCTGACCATAAGCATGCTCATATCACAACGAGCAGATCCAGAAGGATACCCTTCTGGCCCTGACCTTTCAACGTCCTTATCCGCCAGCCCTTCCCGCCGAAGGACAGGCGTTCTGGTCGCTCAGTCACTTCAGGCCGAGCAAGTCTATGAAACCTCTATTGCTCCAATTTTCCCGGCGGGCAGGGGGCAAAGCCTCCTGCCGGGGTTGGGAACACCCAAACCTCGGGCATAAAGAACTTTTTCAAAAATCTGGGATGGCTCATACTCTGGGCTTCAGTTGGAGAGGTGCTGGCAATCTTCTGGAGCTTCACTAGAACTGACGCTCCTCTCCTGGTAACGGCTGGCTCTCGCAGTACAGTCTATGCAAGCATAAATTGGCACAAAGCTGAAAAGAGAGACGCGTGATCGGTCCCCCTTGCCATCAATACCAATCAGCGGGAGATCCTCTTCTCCATTCTCGCCTTTTGCGCTCATCGACGCGGCTACCGCCCTCTTCCCCAAATTTGCTGATCATTTGCGATGAGTTTAGGATCAACTGTGTGTCCTAGAGGTGAAAGGGAATTGATCCCTCTCGCACATCAAGTTTGAATAGGAAAGGATACCATATTATGCGTAACATTATTGAAAATGTTCTCGTCTCGTTAGACGGCGTTTACGATGGAGCAGCCATCGTAAGATTTGGTGATTACCGCGACGACGAGGCGTATATGCGGGACTCATTGGACCAGGCGCTCTCCTGCAGCGCGATGTTGATAGGCCGCGCGACGTACGAGCTGTTTATCATGAACTGGCCAATACGCACCGATCCGTGGGCTGACAGGATCAATGCCATGCCAAAGTATGTCTTCTCATCGACGTTGGAAAAAGCCGACTGGAACAATACGACCATCATTCGAGGCGATGTGGGAGCTTACGTGACTAAACTCAAGCAGCAAGAAGGGCACGATCTACTCGTCTAAGGGGCTGGCCTTCTCGCAGAGACGTTGCGCAAGCACCACTTGGTCGACGCCCTCACTCTTTCGATCTTTCCGTTTGTTACCAGACAGGGGAAGCAGATCTTCCGGCAGGGTGATCCCCCGCATTGAAGCATCTTGCGACAAAGAGCTTCTCCAGTGGCATTGTCAAGCTCACCTATGAGCTATAGTACTGATTTTACAATTCCGATTGCGGTCGCCGCTGAAGTCATTCAGTTGGCAGAGGTGAGTCTCTATCAGTAACGAGAGGTGGTGAGGCATGAAACCACCTTGCAATGATGAGGGATCATGGACCTGTCCGATCGCAGATACTAAGCAAGTTCGGCTATCTTGGGGCAGAAACCCCCAAGATAGCCTCTAAAAAGCTGAACAATTCATATTCTTTGTACCGCTCTCGCTGACACAGGAGGAGCCGGGCTCTATACCATCCGCTTCCTCTCCGGCCGACGCCGGGAGTGCTGCTAGATGAGGCCAGACGAATCAATACAGGTCAAACGAAGGTGGGCGGGAGGCCAAAGGATCTGAAACTGGCCACGTCTAGAAATGCGACAAGACTGCCAATCTGCTCGCCCTCCACACACAGAACCAGCAGGCCAACAAGCTGATAGTTGTCTGCAAGAGCTTCCCACCGATAGAGTCCGAACGCCGGACTGCCATTGGCGCGCGTTGGAAGCAGGCGCCATTGTTGGCCAGGAGGAAACAAACTCGTCTGAAACATTGTGGCGATAGCCGCTCTTCCCTGGTACCAGACGGGAAATGGCGGCATGGTGAACCAGGCATCCTCTCGCAGTAGCGCCACCAAGCCGGGGATGTCCGCTTGTTCCCAGAGGGTCACATAGCGGTCAAGAAGTTCTTGTAACTGGGGGCGAGGCAGAACCATCTCCGCCTCGCCTCCGACGTTGCGTTGACGCAAAGCCCGTCGAGCACGCTGCAAGGCGGAATTGACAGCGGGAACCGAGAGGTGAAGCCATTCGGCGACTTCGGAGGCTTCCCACTCCAGCACCTCACGCAAGAGCAGAATAGCCCGTTGCACTGGCGTTAAGTGCTGCAGCGCCATCAGAAAGGCCAGGCTGATTCGTTCGCGCCTCTCCAGGCGGTCTTCGGGATCGGCCTCGGGATCTGCGAGCAGATCATCGGGAAACGGCTCCAGCCAGATCGGCTCCCGCAGCCGTGGCGGCGCAGGGCTGCGGGGATCGCTCGGCGGATGGGTTTCTGATGGCAAGAACCGTCGAGGAGCGCGTGTGAGCCGATTGAGGCAAAGATTGGTAGCGATGCGGTACAACCAGGCACGGTAGGATTCCGGGCTGGTGAGGGTCGCACGTTTCTCCCATGCTCGCAGCAGGGTCTCTTGCACGAGATCTTCGGCGTCGGAGAGCGAGCCGAGCATCCGATAACAATGCACAAGCAGTTCTCGTCGATATGTGCCCGCCAGGGTCTCGAACGCCTTCTGATCGCCCGCTTGAGCAGCGAGCACCAGGGCGGTTTGGGTTGGTGTCTTCATTGTGTCCCTCTTCCTCTTGTTTAGCAGTCATCTGATCTGGTTTCTTGGAAAGTCGTATCCCACGGGATGTGCAACGAGAGTTCAGCAGGCAGCTCCTCAGTTTAGCGAGAGGAAGGAATGCCCATGGCTTGAAAAAGTCCAGAGGAGATAAAGGTGGTACACCAAAGCGCCATCTGCTGGGGGGGATAGGGCATGCCGTTTTCGAGCCACCAACGGATCATACTGATTAGCCAGTTCGCCAGCGAGGCAACGGCTAGCTCCTCTGGCATCCCTTCAACTGCGTTCTGCGAGCTTCTGGGAGGCAGAGAGAGACGCTTGCCCAGAAGTTCTGCCAGGGTGTCATGCATCTTTGCAGTGAACCAGACATTTCTCACCATCACACGATACAATCTCGAGTACTCAGCAATATGTGCGAAAGAGGTGGCCAGGAGGGTGACCACCCCTTCTACTTCAGAGGCTGAAGGGGGCTTGAGTGGGGAACTCAGATCGCAAGCGAGTTGTTCAATCGCTTCTTGAAAAAGGCTGTTGCCTAACGCATATTTGTCCTGATAATGGCGATAGAAGGTGGCCCGATTCACCATCGCCCGCTCGGCAATTTCTCCCACAGTGATGACCTCAAAACGTTTTTCGGCCAGTAAAGCAAGCAACGTGTCCTGGAGGAGTTTGCGTGTGAGTCTGGCTCGGATATCCTGGTGTTTGCGCATCAAAATCCCCTTTGTGTTGTGGAATGCGACAGGGTTCCACCTTTGATTCTTGTTTTTGCCCGACTGCCGCACTATGCTCAATTCAGCAACAGTATATCGCATTTTTCGACAATCTGTTGCATGCATTGTTTTCAATCCATTTGTTTTTGAGGAGAAAGGTATGTTTTTCGAAACGACGACGTTCTGGGTCAATCTGCTTGGCATTGTCCTTGGTATTTTCTTCTTGTTTGCAGGGGCAAGAAAACTGTATGGATGGGAATGGGGAAAAAACAGTTATCTCAAACATTCCCCCCTTTGGATCTATTACGTTTCTGCGGTCGTGGAGGTCGTTTCCGGAATCGGGCTCATCTTGCCTCCTTTGAGATTCGCCGCCGCGCTTTTGCAGCTCCTGCTGATTCTCTGGATCTCCATTCGTTCCTGGCGTCATATCAAGGTCAAAAGTGTTCTTCTTCCGGTTACTACGGTTCTCTTGCTTCTCTTGTTGTTGTGGCTCACCCGTCCTTGAGCGGCGCGTGAAGCATGGTTCCGGCACCGCAGGCAAGGAGATGATCCCATCCGTATGACACAATCAAAAGTCACCATTCAGATTACTCCGGAAGCTGTGCCAAGTGTCCCATCCTGGATGGGAGAAGTGGCAGCCTTTGCTCAGGTTCTCAGTCATGAGGGTCTCCTGAAAACGATCCAGGAGCAGGTGCGTTTTGCCCGCGCACGCTTTGGGACCTATGAGCTGATCGATTTCGTGGTCGTGCTCATCGGCTATGCTGTCAGCTCCGAACCCACGCTTAAGGCGTTTTACGAACGGCTCGCTCCTTTTGCCGAGCCGTTCATGGCCCTCTTTGGGCGCAACCAGTTGCCCCATCGCTCGACGCTTTCCCGCCTTCTTGCTGCCCTTGATCAAGCCAGCGTGGAAACACTTCGTTCGCTCTTTCAAGAGATCTGCTTGCGCGCAAACCGTTTGCCGTCCCTGGTGGATTGTTTGACCGGACGGGCAGGCTGTGGGTGGTGACTGACGTGGATGGGACCCGACAGGCGGCTCGGCAACGAGCACTGCCGCAAACGGACGACTTGCCCGCTCCCCATCGCCGGTTTGATCAGGCATGTGCGCCAGGTTATCAAGGGCGCAAGCGAGATGAAGTGGTTCGCACGCGTACAGTGATCCTCCAGACGCATACGCATCAGCTGCTCGGCACGTTTGGCGGAGCTGGCAATGGGGACTATCGTGGGGAATTGCAGCAGTCGATCCAGGTGATCCGCAACTATGCGACACAACTCGGGCATCCCACTGCTTCCCTGCTCGTGCGGCTGGATGGCCTCTATGGCGACGCCGCTCCCCTTCTAGATGTGCTCTCGGCTGACTTGGCCGTGATTGCGAGAAGTCGGGCCTATCATCTCCTCGATCTGGAGGTTGTGAAGCTTCGCCTTCTGCGTACTCCAGACCACGTGAGCACCCATCCGGAAAGCGGTATGAAACGAACTCTCTACGATTGTGCATCTGTCCCTTTGACCGCTGCTGGACCTAATGTGCGCCTGGTGGTCGCTACCCATGCTGCCACAGGCTCTTCTCCCGCCATTGGCACCGAGCGCGACGGGATGATCTATGAACTCTTTGTCAGCACGCTTCCCTTAAGAGCGTTTACGGCCTCGGATGTCCTTGACCTCTACTTGCATCGCGGCTCGTTTGAAACCGTGCTGGCCGACGAAGACGATGAGCAGGAATCTGACCGCTGGTACTCGCATACCGTGCGCCGTTTCGGCGCTTATCGAGATTGCTCCAGAAGGAGCAGGAGGTCGAGAGCGAATACCTTCTAGGACAACTGCCCTACCTGGCGTCGAAAGGCAAAGGGGAAAGCAGCATGGCAGTAAAGCGGTTAAACCCGAAGGTATGTAGGGTGATGCACCGCAAGTCCTGCGCGCAAGAAATCCCAAAAAGGACAGAGGTGAAGCCTGGATTGGTTGAACCCTAACTTCCAACGGTGGAAGAGTACACCCGTCGTAGCATACCTGAGACGACGACACCGTAAGAGGTAGCTTTGGGGTATGAAGCTGTCGAATGCTCTCTACGGTGAGTGACCTGTAAAGAACAGGGTGAAGGAAGTGAACGGGGCACCTAAACGCGCTAAACGTCTCATAAGCGTAAATACGGGATCGCCTAAAAGGTGCGAACCTCAAGGCGACGGAACCCCCATAGTAAGGTGTGTGTAAGCACAACTGAAGGGGCAGTCCTTGAAAGAGGACGAGAGCTTGCCCTTGATACAGGCAAGCAGGGTAGGTATCGTTGGGAACCAAATAGAAAGGTGCGTGAGATGCGTACAGCCAAAACTATCTTGGGACTCATTCGTGAGCGAGGCAAAAAGGGTTTGCCATTAGAACGGGTCTACAAACTTCTGTTCAACCAAGACCTCTTCCTGATGGCCTACGGGAAAATCTACCGCAACAAAGGTGCAATGACGCATGGCGTTACGGAAGAAACACCCGATGGAATGTTGCGGGAAAAAGTTGATGCTATCATAGAAGCTCTGCGATATGAACGCTATCAATGGTTGCCAACGCGACGGACCTACATTCCGAAGAAAAACGGAAAGAAACGGCCATTAGGCATGCCAGTGTGGTCGGATAAGCTGGTACAGGAAGTCATACGCCTCATCCTTGAAGCGTATGACGAACCCCAATTCTCCGAACACTCGCACGGATTTCGCCCTGAGCGAGGTTGTCACACCGCGCTTAGAGAAATCTACTACAACTGGACGGGAACGACGTGGTTCATAGAGGGAGACATCTCGCAGTGTTTTAATAAACTCAGCCATGAGCTTCTCCTCCGAACACTCGAAGAGAAGATACACGACAGACGGTTTATCAATCTTCTACGAGAACTCTTGGACGCAGGGTACATGGAGGACTGGACCTTTAACCAAACACTGAGCGGAGTCCCGCAAGGTGGAATAGCTAGCCCGGTCCTCTCAAATATCCTCCTCAACAAGCTGGACAGATGGGTAGAAACGGAACTCATCCCAAGATACACCAAAGGAAGCCAAAGGAAGAGAAATCAGGAATATATCAACCTCCTGAAACGCTCCCGGCAGCAAAGAAAGAAAGGGAACACTGCACAGGCGGAAGCCTTAGTGAAACAAGCACAAAAGCTCCCGTCGATGAAAGTGAATGACCCAAACTACAAACGCCTGAAGTACGTTCGCTACGCCGACGACTTTTTACTAGGGTTTACTGGCACAAGGTCGGAAGCGGAGGAAATCAAACAAGCCCTGCGAACATTCTTGCAAGAGGAACTCAAACTAGAACTCTCGCAGGAGAAAACGCTCATCACCCACGCAAGGAGTGAAGCAGCGCGATTCCTCGGATACGAAATAACGGTAAGGCAAGTTGACACCAAGCAGGTAAGATTCAAAGATGGAATTACCCGTAGAAGTATCAACGGGCACATAGCGCTACAAGTACCCAAGAACGTTATCAAGGAAAAGGGGGAACGATACAAGCGAGGCGGAAAAGCGATACACCGGACAGAACTCTTACCAGAGAGTGATTTCACCATCATCTCAAAGTATCAGGCAGAATTCCGGGGACTCGCAAACTACTATCAATTGGCCTTCAACATGTACGCACTTGGCGAACTCAGGTGGATCATGGAACTCTCATTGACCAAAACGCTGGCCCGTAAATACAACGTGTCAGCATCCAAAATCTATGAGAAATACGGGGCCAAAGTCGCAAGAGACAGCAAAGAGTACAAAGTACTCCAAGTGAAAATACCGCGACAGGATAAGGAGCCACTTATCGCAATATGGGGTGGTGTGCCGCTCACTTGGGACATCCAGGCAAACCTAGAGGAACAACCAAAGAAAGTGTGGGGAGGAAGAACAGAACTTGTACAAAGACTTCTTGCAGACTTCTGCGAACTCTGCGGGAGTTCGGAAGACGTAGAAGTCCACCACGTGCAGGGAATGAGAAAACTCCACGAATACCCAGGAAGGCCAAAGCCCAAATGGGTGAAAAGGATGACTGCCCTCCAAAGGAAAACGTTGCTCCTCTGCAAAAGATGCCATGAGGACGTGGAACATGGCCTCCCGCTCTCACGGCCCTTAATCAGCGTCACGGAAATCAAAGCAAAAAGAAAGGCAGCGATTACGATACTGGAGAGCCGGATGCCATGAAAGTGGCACGTCCGGTTCGGGGAGGGGAGGTCGGAAAAGGGATGAGAACCGCTCATTACCTCGCTGGCCTCCTACTCTACCCCTGCGGCCAGGAATTTGCCCAAATTTTGGCGCAGTGGATTTGGAACCTGCGCCTGGAGTTGGGGCAGGCACTCTCTCCATCGGAACTGCGCACGACCGAATTTGCTCCTCCCAGCGTCGTCGAGCTGATACACGCGTGCGAGACCGCCGAGCCTGCGGCACCTGTGGAGTACCCGGCTCTCAACACGTCAATGTCAGCGGCGTATGGCCCTCCGAAGTTCGCACGCCCATCCTTTACTCATGGCTTTCCTGGTTCCGCGTTTACTCCGCAGCCCGATGGCACACTGCGTTGCCCTGCCAACCGTCCCCTGTATCCCCAGGAACGGCGTCCTGAGCGTAATGGTTCCCTGCGGGTCTTGTATGCCGCTCGTATCGGCCATTGCCGCTCCTGTTCCCTGCGGGCACAGTGTCAAGAGAGTAGCACAACGCTCAAACCACGCCGGGTGAGTGCGGTGCTGTGGCCGCTGGACGCTTCTCGCTCGGATGTCTCACCTCCTCAGGAAAAAACGCCTCAAGAGTTTCCTCTTGCTCCAGTCCTCTGGAGGGATTGGCCACGCTGTGGCATCCGACGCACCTGGCTCAAAGTGATCCGAAGCCAAACCGTCCGGCTAGAAAGCTCCACCTCTGCCAATCCTTCGCCTAGCCCGGAGCAGATCTCGCCACCCTTGACCCGTGCGAAGCGTGCACATTGGCGTCTGTCCTGGGCGGAGCGGTTAGCTCGCAAGGTCCGTCCATCCGATGCGCCCAGGCTAGTCGTCACGTTGCACGGCCTGTCGGCTACCTTTGCTCGCTCTTTTGGCTTTGATCTGCTCGCCACCGCTTAACCACCCATCACGGACAGTGTTTCTTCCCTCGGCATTGTCTGACCTGCTCGCCTTTCTGCATCAATGGACACCAATCATTGGCATTTTCCTCGGCTTTTTGACCATACAGCATCGACTTTCGGACTGTTTCTTTTCGCTCTGCTTGAGCTTATCCCGTTGCGCAATCCGTGGGCTTTGTTCCTAAGTTCCCGTTTCAACCACACCAGTCAACGTTTTGGAGAGGTGCAATGTCCCATTATGATCATTTTTTTCGGCGGTTTCGTCGCTCGCGCGCTACGCGCCTCGTTCTTTTTTGCACTCCCATGGCCCTGATTTTTGTAGAGCTAGGGCATCCGGTCCTGGATGCCCAGCATCCAATTGCGATGCTCCAGCCGATCCTTGTTGGCTGGATTACCATTCATCGAACTCTGCTTCTGGAGACCCCTGCGTTTGAACCAGAGGAGGAATGAAGCGTTCCTTTTGTGGGTGGACAGGGTGGGGGTGCATCCTCTCCACTTGACAATGCTAGGTCTCCATGAGATACTTTTTGCATGGATAGAACACTTGTTTTACGTCTCACTCCAACGCGTGAGCACCATTCGCTCACAATACGAAAGGAAGCTCGTGCGTCGTGAAAGGCCACCCAGGTATCAGCGAGGTGAGGATCGGCAAAGGTTAATCCAACTTCCTGTTCTCCCTCTGTTTCTTTGAGTGCGATCTGGTCCACCTGTATCTCATACTGGCGAATAAAATCAGTCACGATACGCTCAAATGTATTGGAACTGCATGATCAACGTGCGCTTGTTCGCGTGCAATCCACTGGCCAGTAATGGGACACTGGACCTTGCCCTCAGCATTCGCGTGCTTGCGAAAATGCTCAGCCTTTATCCAATACATTCGCTTCCCCGTCAATCGTTGGCACACGGCTTTAAAAAGCATGAGCGGCGATGGAGGATACAGGCATTTTTTAAAACTGAAATCATCCTCTGTTCCGTCGAGGCGAACCAGGTAAAAAAAACGCTTTGTGGTAAAGCGAGGATTTTGGCGAACCACGAATGCCTGGATTCCACAGCCAAATTTCTCCTCAGCTTTGGGATGATTATGAAGAAGTGCGAGCAAAAAACGGGTGTGTTGACTGTTAAGCACCTCCCCAGACTGATAGGAGTAAAGAATGTGTTGAAGGTATTTCTCGAGGTCCTCCTTGTTTCGAAAGGTGGCTTCGCCGATGACATAGGTCCGAGGCTTGCTAGATGTTGCTCGCTCTTCCTTTTGCATGCATACTCTCCATCTGTCTGCACTTTGTGTTTATGAGCAAGAATCTCAGTGTTAATAGAACACGCTGAGTCAGCTCTCAGATAACTGATATTTTAGGACTTAAAGCAATTTGCTATATTTCCTACAGGGCTTCAGGGGTTCTAAATATAGGAGATGTCTCTAATTGCGTATCCAGGTCTTGACTGTGCCATCATCACACCCGCTGATTAGCAGGCTATTATTCTGACCCAGGATCACGATACTGACAATACTTCCTTGGCCAATTGTCTGAACCAACCGACCATTGGATAAATCCCAGACTTTAATCGTGGTATCTCTGCTGCCACTAGCCAAAATGCGTCCATCGGGGCTGAATGCCACTGTACGAACAGGGCCTGTGTGTCCGCTTAGCGTGCACAATGGCTGGCCGAATGAGGTGTCCCGGATATCCCAGATATCGATCATTTGATGGGTGTAGCCACTGGCTAGCGTGTGCCCATCAGAGCTGAGTGCTATAGAGCCAGAAAAGCCCATGTGTCCACTCAAAGTATGAAGCACCCGGCCATTAGATAAATCCCGCACATTGATTGTATCGTCAGGATCGCACTGACAGGCCTACTGATGCTAACACAATCAGGCCTTGGCATCCCTGCCTTCTAATGGATAGCCTGCCTGTTCCCACTCGGCCAGCCCACCGGCAAAGTGCAGCACCTGGGTATAGCCCTGGTTCTCAAGCACTTTACCGAGAGCGGCACTGGCAATACAGGTTCGGTCGGAACAGTAGACGACAATCTCGTCTTCTTTGCGAAGCTCGGCCAGCGCGCCCTGGATGGTGGAGAAGTACAGGGAACCAGGAATATGTTTCATCTGGTACTGCCACTCATTCAGAGCCATTACCAGACGAAAGGATTCATCGTGGTCCATTTTCTGTTTCAACTCTTGATGGTCAATGGTTCTCAATATTTTCTCCTTCATCACGTTTTACTTCGCTGCTTGTACCTGCTCGATTTGTTCCTCAATGGTATTCTCATGTATCACTGTGGCTTGAGCAGGACGAGAGACGTTTTAACTGCTCTTTTCCTCGCCCTCTACGCGCAAAATGATTTTTCCGCGCGTGTGCCCTTGTAGGGCCTGCTCAAACGCCTGGGATGCCTCTGAGAGAGGAAAGACCCGCTCGATGATTGGTCGGAGCTGGCCTGTATCTATCAGGTCCCCGATGTGTATGAGCTGTTCTCGATTGGGCTTGACGATAAAAAAGAGCTCACGCACACCAAAGGCGGCAGCCTGCTCTTGGGATGGGGGGCTAAACACACTCAGGAGCAGTCCGCCCTTCCTTAGAACGCGCCAGGAGCGATCTACTGTCTCACCGCCTATGGTATCAAGCACTATATCAACATCACGCACCACATCCTCGAAACGCGTGGTGGTATAATCAATGATCTCATCGGCTCCCAACGTGCGTAGGAATGCATGATTGCGTGCAGAGGCTGTCGCGATCACCGTGGCACCTGCCCACTTTGCCATTTGAACCGCCATGCTTCCTACGCCACCAGCGGCACCATGAATGAGAAGCGATTGCCCACTGGTAAGCCCTGCGTGCTCAAAAAGCGCTTGCCATGCTGTCAGTCCAACCAGGGGGACTCCGGCTGCCTGGATGTGCCCAAGGGTTCGTGGCTTGGGCGCCACATCAGTCGCGCGTGCGATCGTGTACTCCGCAGCCGCGCCATCCCGCCAGGATTCGGTGAGCGCATAGATAGCCTCTCCTGCGGCTATACCAGCGACGCCGGGCCCCACTTCAACGACCTCACCAGAAACATCATGACCTGGTATAGGATGCTGACGTTCGATACCAGCCGGCGTTTTCCAGGTTTCCGACCAGGTCGGTTCCTGCCACATCACACTTGTCGCATGGACACGAATCAGGACTTCTCCTACTCCTGGCTGAGGTTTCGGTGCATCTTCGAACACACATTGATCGGGTCCGCTCTGACTATATAGGCGAATAGCTTTCATCTCTTACATGTCTCCTTTAAAACGTACATATGCAGCCTCAGCGTTCATCTCCACACTTGTATTTTTTATGGCTCTCTGTTGGCTCTGGCTTTCTTACGCTTTTGCCGCAATGACCTCAACTTCAACGAGAATTTCCGGGTAAATCAATTCGGTAACCACAGAAAACATGCCTGCTGGACGAAACCCACCCAGGTAACGGCCTCGAACTTGAATATAGGCCGATTTATCCTCCGCGTGAATCAGATACTGGTTGACCTTCACGATATCGGCTATCCCCATGCCAGCGGATTCCAGGGTTGCCAGAATATTCTTCCAGGCCTGGTCGGTCTGCTCCTCAATCGTCTCTGGTATGGTCCCATCAGGTTTGATGCCGGGCGTTCCGGACACATACAGCCAGCGAGCATTACCTGGGACCTCCACCCCATCACTGTAGCTATCATTGCCGCGACCAATCTGCGCTGCCACCCCTATATTGTGGATTGTGTTCATTCTTCGTCTCCTTGGTTATCCCTATCTCGATTTGAGAGCATATGCGAGAAAGCTCAACGTTCCTTTCAAAGGACATTTTCTCTCAAACAACATCGGCATGCGAGTCATCTTCTTATCGGTCCAATAGATCCTATTCTAGAAGTAGTCCCCTTCTTCGAGATCCTGGAGCAGCGTGGGGTGTACTGGCTGCCACCCCAGCAGCTCGCGGGTCAGCGCGCTCGACGTCGGGTTGTCTCTTGAGGAGAAGGGTCCGAGCCAGCTAAAGTGCTTGCCCGCGTCCTCTGGAGTGATGGAGACCACCGGGAGATCGAGATGCCGACCGATCACCTCGGCGATGGTGCGGGTCGGCACGCCCTCTTCCGCGACCCCGTGCAGCATCGATCCCGCTGGGGCCTTCTCCAGCGCCAGGCGGAACAGACGAGCGGCATCGAGTTGGTGCACAGCGGGCCAGCGGTTAGAACCATCGCCGACGTAGCCGGAGACGCCCTTCTCACGGGCGATAGAGACCATGATCTGCGTGAAGCCGCCTCTTTTTGTGTCGTGAACCGAGGGGGACAGTCGCACGATCGATGAGCGCACGCCGCGCCGGGAGAGAGCGAGCACCGTGTTCTCCGATACGATCCGGGGCGCGACCAACCCGGCGTCGGCCACGTCCTTTTCCGTCCCGAGACGCCCTTGCGGGAGAAAGAATGTGAGCATCAATGTTCCCGAGGTGATCACGAACGGCTTGCCGGAGCCTTCGAGCGCTGCCCCAATTGTCTGGACGGCGTGCAGATCCGTGTTCACAGCGCCCTCGTAGTCCGCGAAGAAGTCGTGGATAAACGCGAGGTGGATGACGCCGTCAGATGCAGCCGCTGCGCTGCGCAGGCTGTCAAGATCATCGAGGGAACCACGATGCACCTGTGCGCCGGCGGCAACAAGCGAGGCCGCGGCTGCATCTGAGCGCGCCAGGCCAAGGACCTGATGGCCCGCCTCGATCAGTTCGCGGACGACGGCGGAGCCGATAAAACCGGTCGCGCCAGTAACAAAAACTCTCATGGGAAAATCCTCCATTAATAAACATACGGTTAGGGTTTCGGTCGTGTGGACAATACCTTCTCATGGTTTTTTAGAATTTGACCATAGAGGGTCTTCATCTTAATACATCGAGCACGATTTTTCCTTGATGGTGCCGCGTCTCCAGTCGCTCATGAGCTAACTTGGCCATGACGAGGGGAAACACCTGATCAAGGTGAACCGTCAACTGACCATGGTCCACCAGCTTCGTCAGTTCGGCCAATTGTCGTCCATCAGGGCGGAAGTAGAGTACGTGCGTGTCAATATGACGGGTGGGTGTCACCTGCTCAAGGTCGACAATGCTGACGAGCCGCCCCCTCTCGCGTACCACCTGCATACTTCTTGCCGCTGTCTCTCCCCCAACGCAGTCCAGGACCGCATCGATGCCCTCAGGATGAGCCGCGTGGACAGCCTCCGCGAAGTCCGTTTGCGTATAGTCAATGAGTTCGCTTGCTCCCAGTTGCTGAAGGTACGGGTGGTGCTCGCTCCTTGCAGTGACCATGACGTGTGCTCCAACGCGCGCAGCCAGTTGGACAGCAAGCGTGCCTGTTCCTCCCGCCGCACCGGTAATCAAGAGCGTTTCTCCTGGTTGGATCTTCAGCAGTTCGAAAATCGCCTGGTAAGCGGTCAGCCCGTTGACGGGAAGGGCAGATGCGTGCAGGGCATCGAGCGAGGAAGGCATTGGAGCGATGAGATTCGCAGGGACAGCCACGGCAGAAGCATAATGACCAATGCCGACCTGGTAGGTCGCGCAGATCACGTGGGTTCCCACATCCCATCCCGTGACTGCCTCTCCCACCTTTGCAATGATCCCTGCTGATTCCCAACCAAGAACGAGCGGAAACTGTTGCCCTTCTAATACTATGCTTCCTTGCCGCGTTTTCACATCCCACATCCCGACGCCAGCTGCCTGGACGTTGATGAGGACTTGCTCTGGGCCACAGGATGGCACAGGCAGATCCACAAGCTTGAGTTGATCAGGGCCGCCAAAGGCGGGAATGGCGATCGCTTGCATGCGTTGTTCCTTGTCTATCACTGTTTTCTCTCCTTTCTGCGATCATCGAAAGAGAGCCAGGCGATGTAGCGGGCGAACACGAGGCGTAGGTGGATACGTGAGCGTGGGTGCCTGCCATTTTGTATGGAGAAGAATTGTATGCATCCGAAATAAGCTTTCTGTACGTTGTGAGAAAAGCACATTGACCGTAAGGCCGTTTTTATCCTGGCTTGCTTTGTTATGACCTCGGTCAGTGTACCGCGAGGAGGCGAAAAAATCATGGGCCAAAAAGGGTGTTTCCAACGGCAGGCATGCCAGTAGGGAATCCACACAAAAGTGGTGTCGACCATCCTACCATGCGTCTGATTATCCTGGCTTCTGGAGGGATCTGGGTGAATACGTTAGTAAGATCTTGACACCTGAACGAACTTTAGGGGACAATACTCTGAAGAGTGGTTTCTTTCCCAGAAGTAAAAGTGGGCAGTGCAAAAAATCAAAGTCAGGAAGGAGGGGCGACCATGGATAGTGCAAACTACGGAGACAGCTCGAGTAGGTTTCCCACACAGGGACCGCTCGACCAATTGCTGACAGCCAAATTTTTTGTTCCTACACTCCCAAGCACCTATTTTGCCCGTCCCCGTCTCACTGCTTTGCTTGATGCTGGACTTCAAAGTCAGGCCATTCTTGTCTCCGCTGCTGCTGGTTTTGGTAAGACGACCCTACTTTCGGGCTGGGTTCGTATGTTCAGACCCAATGATCCGCACGCGGCCTGGATCTCTCTCGATACATGCGACAACGTACCATCCCAGTTCTGGATATATGTCCTGGCTGCTCTAGAACGTTGTAAGTCGGGGATCTCTGCCCTCCCTTTGACGTTCTTGCAAAAAGAGTCCCAACCAGCATGGCAGGCAATGCTCACGGCCTTGATCAATAACCTGGCCCAGTGTAGCGAACGTATGGTGCTGGTTCTAGACAACTATGACAAGATTACCGAACCAACCATTCATGCTCTCATCTCGTTTCTCATTGAACACCTTCCGCCTACCCTGTGCCTGGTTCTCTCCACACGCGCAAATCTCCCATTCTCGCTTGCCCGGTTGCGGGCACGTGTGCAGATCCAGGAATTACGGACCGAACAGCTACGGTATACGCAGGAGGAGACAACGATCTTTCTCCGCAAGGCAGTGGACTTTCGCTTTTCCGAGCAGGATATGCAAGAGGTGCAATCCCGCACACAGGGCTGGTGCGCGGGATTGCAGTTGGCAGCACTTGCCTTGCGGGGACGATCGAACCCAAGAGATCTGCTCCATGAGCTCCATGGAAGCCAGCGTGCTATCCTTGAATACCTGTTGGATGAAGTGGTTCAACAGCAGTCAAGCAGAGTGCAAAATTTCCTGTTGCAAACCTCAATTCTGGACCGCCTATTTCCTGCCCTGTGTAATGCGGTGTTAGAGCAACAGGACAGTCAATCCATCCTGGAGGAAATGGAACACGCCAATCTGTTTCTCAGCCCGCTCGATGAAGAGCATCAGTGGTATACGTACCATCCCCTGTTTGCCGAGGCGTTACGTCATCGTCTACAGCAAATCTCCCCAGACAATGTTTCCATACTGAACCTACGGGCCAGTCAGTGGTACGACAGCCATCTTTATGAGAACGAGGCCATCCAGCATGCTATCTATATTCAAGAGTGGTCCAGGGTAACAGAGCTTATCGAGCGCATTCCGAGCCAGAGCATCTGGAGTCGGCTAAATGCCCCATTCTGGATCGAACACCTGCCTCCTGATGTTGTTCGTACGCGACCGCGTTTGTGTTTGGCATATGCTAATGCTTTATTTTGGAACGCTCCTTCTCGTATCACGAAAGATTGGCTGCGCGATGCCAGGATGGCGTGGGCGGTTCTCCATGCAAGGGAGGAAAATGCTACAGGAATTACGCCAGCACAAAAGCCAGAGGCCTCGACTCACCTTCTGGGCGAGATTGCTACCTTGCAGGCTGTGGTCGTAGGTTTCTATGATGGTGATGCAGGAGCCACGCGGGCTTATTGTAACGAGGCTCTCACCCATCTTGTTGAGCAGCAACAAGCGGCTCATGTCCAGGTTACTTTCGCTCAATCCCTGGCCGCTTTATCTCTGGGGCACTTCGAACTTGCTATTCAGTCGCTGCAAGCAGGAAATACAGCCGCGGCAGCTGAAGGAGATACTGCTCTTGCAAACATCTGTCTGACAAGGGCAAGCTGGGATATTACTATGGCTGGAAGATTGCATGACGCCTGGCAGTTTACCGAGCATACCATTCAACGGGCACAAACTCCAGATGGGCATTTGCCAGTTACTGTCTGTTGGACATATGCCCGTCAGGCAGATATCCTGCGTGAATGGAACAGGCTCAAGGAAGCTCAGCATCTCGTTGAGCAAGCAATCCAATTTGGGGAACAGGCTGAAATCACCGCTCTGTTGCCGCTGGGATACACTATTTTGTTGAAGCTCGCACTCTCACGAGGAGATTTAGAAGAAGCCGCCAGGGCAAATCAATTGCTGGAAGACTCCTGGAAAAGGATGCCGGCGCCGTATTGCTATGCGCTCTACAGTAATGTGGATCAGGTTCGTTTCTGGCTTGCGTGTAGAGATTTGGAACGAGCCAGGCAATGGGCTAAGAATCTGGAACGGGAAGAACCGCTGGTGTCCCCATTGGCACGAGAACGGCAGGGCGTTTCGCTTGCCAGAATAGCGCTTGCCGAGTCCCAACCTGACAGGGCGCTGGCTTTGCTGGCCCCATTGATCGTGCGGGCGAAGGCGACGGGGCGGTGGGCCCATGTTTTGGAAATGTGGTTGTTACAAGCCCAGGCTTACCAGATGCGTCTACAGAGCCAGGAGGCTCTTGCCACGCTTGCCCAGGCAGTCAATCTGGCAGCTCCCGAAGGCTACATCCGTTGTTTTGTGGACGAGGGGGTCCAGATGGCAGATCTGTTAGGCCGACTGAGAAAACAAGGACACCAGGGAGACTCGATCTCCTATCTGGAGACGCTCCTGACCGCCTTCGACGATGCACATGAAGCACAGATGAGGCAAGCAAAGAAGGAGCAGTCAGATGTAAGTTCGCCGTTGCTCGACCTTTTGAGCGCGCGGGAATACGAAGTGCTGAGACTGGTTGCGCAAGGTGCCTCTAATCAGATGATTGCAGAAACGCTGGCGATCTCAAATGATACGGCCAGACACCATGTGAGTAATATTCTCAGCAAACTCGGAGTGACCAATCGCACACAAGCAGCAATACGGGCCCGTATTCTTGGCCTGCTCTCTTCAGCATCATAAAGCCTCCACGCATTACTTCATGGAAAATGTGACTCATGGGTCTCTTTAGTAGAAGTATACCATAGGTTGGGCTTCTCCTAATAGGACTTAGTGGAAGTGTGTAAGTAGCGGAAGCAATGAAAAGCAGATCCAATAGATCGAGAGACAGACGAGTTTCCTAAATTTCAGGGCCGTTGGGTTCTCGCCCGCTTGATACTGCCGGTTCCACTCCGCCAGTGCTCAGTTCCAGGTAAAACGAGCAACACCTGCAGCCTTGACAAAATAGCCTTTCTGCTCTTCTGTTGGATGCAGGCGTATCTTATGCGCGCGAATCATTGCCCACCGCTCCTGATAGATGTCAAAACCTCGCATAGCTTCTATGCATAGAACGTTTTTTTGCATCTGTCTATGAGAAGGTACTTTATGGGCATCTTGCCACGCTTTGCCTACATTCTCCTCTCTTTTTGAGAACTGTTGAAAACTCTTTTTGGTCTGTTTGTAGGGTTGTGCTATGGAGGAAAAGCATATGTGAAGCACTATATGCTTCGATTCTTTCTGTGGTGCCATGGGGTGTTGCCATTATAGGCAGCGCGTTTCTTGGATGAGGCTTGTGAACGAGATCTGCTCAAGCGTATGGGGGGAGCCTATAGTTTTCCGCATCCGCTGTTTCAAGAGTTTTTGCTTCATTAGCGATTTCAGAGCAAGAAACGAAAGGAAATACCCCGCATGGGCAAAGCGCTGCCAAAGCAGCTGGCGACAATGTCGAATGCTAAAGCTCGCATTCGACTGATAAGTCCTATAGCCGTATCTCTACTTGGAGGAGGGTGTTTCCCCCTTTTTCCTGGGCCTGAGGAGCCTGGATCTGCAAGGAGGTGGTGAAACGGTCTCTTAAGCGATCTTGTGAATGGGCGTTGCTGTGTATTTGTTTGCATACACACGATTACTACAAAACACGTTACGACGGCGAAATGCTTCTGGGGCCTGTTGGCGTAGGCGCTCGCGTACTTTTGGCTTTGTTGCGGCGGCAGGGGAGGTATAGAAAGACTGGTCCTCTGACAAAATGTAGTCGGCATTTTGCACCCAGGCAGGAACCTCCAACCTCGCTTGCTCACACAGGTACTCCACGCTGGCTGCGCAGAATGCCGCCCATTGACGGAGCTGCATCTGTTGCTCCGGGCTTTGGCTTGCCTCATGTTCTGGCTCGCTCAGTCCGATTTTGATAGGCTCTGCCACCAGGGCACAGCGTTGTTCTGGTGTGGGATAGTTCCCGTACCAGTCATGACTAAAGTTGCCAATGGCTTGCCATGGGTCTTCACCATTGTGAATTTGGCGGAATGCTTCCGCTATTGTCTGGGGTACATCTAGGGCAAACATGTTCTCACAAACCTCCTCATCCCTATTATACCTACTCGCAGCAGAGAAAAAAAGAGGAGAGCAATACCTGTGCTGCTCTCCTCTCACTCCTCCTCCTCAAAAAACATATCGAGCATATCGCTCACAAAACACTCATTTTGCATTTTGCGGCTCATATATTTGTCCATGAGGGCCTGGGCCTGCTCTCGCGTGGAAATACCGGTGCGTTTGATGAGGGTTTGCACATCGCCATAGTCCTTGTCTCGATAGCTGTAAATTTTCGTCATCAGGATAAATTCATCCGCGGGGAGATAAATTTCTAGCGCATCATAGGATTTCCAGTGCCGCAGTTCCTTGTCGTCGGGCTTGAGCGCACCAATAACACCGAATGCATGGTCGTTAAACCAGTCTCGTTTCAGTTTGTGGCGGCTGGCAACGGCATTGATTGCCGTTTGAATCTGGCGTGACGTTTCATCTCTCTCAGGTTTGGATGAGTCCATGAAGTTCAAGGGAAATATATCAATATCATGGGTAATGAGGCGGGACTGAGCCACCAACAGCATATACACTCCTCCCACAAACATCACCCGTACAGGTTGTAACTTGCGTCTGCTGAACTCTCTACCAAGATCCTGTAATAAGAGTTCAATCTCTTCTGCCTGCAAGTCTCGTTCTTTTGGCATTCACTTATATCTCATTTCTTTGATGATTGACATTTCTACCGTTGGAATATTCTTTTATGACACATCAAAATAATAGAAAAGTCAAGTTGTCACCGACGTAAAAAACCTACTTTTCGGTAGCCTTTATGAAGCCATAAAGTTCTTTTAAGTTATAAAGCTTAAAAAAGAAATACAGACAAAAATCGTATTTGGTGGAAGATTTTTTTGCAAAGCGGAGGTTGGAATAAGGTTTTGTTTCAGCCGGTGAAGAGCCTGTAGCACCGTAGTCTGCTTCTCAGTGTTCGAGGGTGAGAGCCAGTTGCTCTCGCAGTATGCCGTGTATGGGCGTGTGTCGTGAGCGCTGTGTGAGTGAGGTGAAAAAGTGCAAAGGTGAAAGGGGCCTAGGGAGCGGTGGGAGGGGCGGTCTGTCTGACGCTACCTGACAAAATGGGGCTTTTGTCAGGTAGCGTCAGACAGAGTTGGGTAGACTGGGGAGGGGAGGTTCGTGCTCGTGTGCAGGTGGCGCTTCGTGTCGGCTGGTTGTATCTAATGTAATGCTAACAGAAAGGTATGAGTACTTTCCTCTTTGCGATCACTTGTGAAAGAAGCGTTGTGTTAACGTCGCAATAAATGTCACTTCGATAATCAGCCCCACAAACGCCTCGAAAGCAGAAGCAATTGAGAGCGGATCGCCCGAAGAAGAGAGAGGCGAGAAACCTCGTCCATGAAACGCATTCATGCTCACGACAATTGCTTCATACCAGGCAAGTTGCGGGGAGAGCCAAAGGTAAAGTCCTGCAAATAGACTAATGACAAGCACATAAGCCAGCAAACTGTGCCCAGGTTTGTATCCATATCCTGCAAGTAGATCGAGAGACCAGGAAAAGAGCCATGAACCCAGTGCTCGGCCTCGTTGCCTCAGGGACACTCGGGGTTGCCCCATCTCAAACCAGAAGACACATCTCTGAAGCTGTTGTGCGCGATAAGCAAAGCGTGAAGCTTGCTCATTGAGTCCTTGTCCCTGAAGTGCGATAGCAAGTTGACGGTTTGATCGGCAACACAAAGGCTTGAACATTCGAGCGGAAAACTCACATCAACCGACGCGACTACGAGAGAAGAAAATGCGGCGGTTTAAATCGGCCAAACACGCACAACGCTTTCTTTCGGCCTTTGGACCCATCGCTGGACATTTCCAACCACGAAGGCATCGTTTACCTGCCGGGGAGTACCGTACCCTTTTGCAGGGCCGATTCCAGCAATGGCATGAGGTAACTAGAGTCAAGCAGATCGTATACCTACCTCTCCCTCCCCACTTCTTATTACCCGTTTATTGCTTTTCTCCTATAGCTCACCAGTATATTTCGTTTGTATAAATAAGTTGACAATGCCTTGCCGATGCTCCACGCCAGGCAGGATCTCGCGTTTCGCTGCTCCATAGCTCTTCAATGTATCAGTAATGATCACGCGCGGGACGTATTGCACCCCTTTGAGGAGCTTGCGAAAGAACTTTTTGGCCGCCTGCTTGTTGCGTTGGCTCTGCACCAGGATGTCCAGCACGTTGCCGTCCTGATCAACAGCTCTCCACAAATAATGGGTTTTGCCATTGATTTTCAGGTACACCTCGTCCAGATACCATGTGTCTCCCGTTTTCGGACGGCGACGGCGCAGTTCGTTCGCGTAGATCTGCCCAAACTTCAAGCACCACTGCCGCACGGTTTCATAGCTCACGACGATTCCGCGCTGTTCCAGAAGCTCTTCCACATCGCGAAAACTGAGGGAGAAGCGGAAATATAGCCACACTGCGTGACTGATGATTTCAGGTGGGAAGCGAAAGCCTTTGTAGCTTGGAGCAGGGGTGTTTGTTTTCATGCAGCTATTCTCGCACATTGTTCAGCTACTTTCCCAAGTTGACACTACCTTCGTGGTGGCTGAGGCACAGTGCGGGCAGTTCATGAATCACTTCTCGTCAGAGAATTGTTGTTTTTAGCATACCTCGCGAATGATCGCCAAGCCAAGCTCTTTTCTGAATTCTGACAGAACCGGACAATCTCAATACCCATACGCCTGCTGCTCTCTACGAAGCTTTCCCTCCTGCGGAAGCTCGACGCATCTTGCAGCGCGTGGAGTTCCACTACACCCCCAAACACGGCAGTTGGTTGAATATGGCTGAAATCGAGATCAGCATGTTTCAGCGAGGGTGTTTGTCTCGCCGCATGGATTGTTTGGACACCTTGCGCCGGCGTATCAACACCCTGGAACTCAAACGCAATCGGGAGCGTCGGACCATCTCGTGGCAGTTCACATCCAGGGATGCTCGTGAGAAGCTTCACAATGTGTATCCTGATATCACAAGCTGAAAGGGACCTCGACGTTGTGTTCACCACCTGAGTTGAGCGAGATCTCACGCGCAGGAGGAAACCTGGTGGTATACTCAAGAGGCGCAAACTTCCTTCCCGATGAAAAGAACGCAGGCAGGTGCAGGAGAAACATGAATACTCTTCCCACTTTGCTCTCGCTCGCCGAGCAGCGCATCCAGATGCAAAATAAATGGGTCTGGCAACAGCAGCAGGCCCCTCTCTTCTTCCACCATTTGCGCGCTCTTCGCCTGGAAGAGGCACAATTGCTGAGCCAGCGTATGCTGACTCAGGCTGCATTCCAGGAGGAAGAACAACTCGAAACGTGGTATCGGTTGCTTGCTCAAATCAATCTGTTTGTCCCAGGGGCGCTTGTCCCTGTTCTCCCAGCACTGGTGGAGCATCGACAGTTTGATCCAGGCCACTTGTATCTGGGCGCAGGGAAAGAGATCTCTCAGCAGATCCTCGAGTTGTTCCAGAGCCCAGCAAACACCCTCCCGTATCATCTGCTCAGTGCGCTGGCCTGGATAGGGAATGAAGCGGTTCAAGCACAGTTTCATGCATGGCGCCTTTCTCCTCCTGACTGGCGTCTAGAACACTTTCCACCAGAAAGCTCCTCATTGGAAGCTGGTTGGGAACTCACAGCAGATGGGAGGCGACGGGACTTGTATTCCTCTTCCTGCTTTGATCTGGTCCCGGTTGAACCAGCAACTTCTTTTCAACTAACATTGGAAGCGGAGAGGACAAACCAGGAGCGCTGTTTCTGGTGCCAACGACCGTTACGAAGGTTGCTCGACCTCGATCTTCGCGACCCGCGATGCCGATGGATCTCGGCGGAGGGCGAACGACTCTGTTTGGCTATCTGCGAGAGATGTTCGTGTTATGAAACGATCTACCTGGATATTACCCTGACCGGTGAAGTCCACTGGAGTCGTGTCAATGGGGACGGCCCTACTTGGGTCCATCAGATTCCCGATGATGGAGGCGAGGGATGGTCCCTCACCCCGTTCGGTCCTGGCCAGGCCCGCCAAACGCCTTTTGAAGCCATAGGTCGATTTCACTTAGACGAAATGGGCATGTCTCAACTCGGAGGACTCCCAGAGTGGATTCAAAATGTTGACTATCCGCAGTGCCCCACATGCCGACAGACCATGCCGTGCTTAGGGCAAGTAGCCCTGGAAGATTGGGAGGATCTGCAGGAAGGGATCTTTTACCTGTTTCTCTGTCTGCCTTGCAGAAAAGCAGCCACCGTCTATCAACAAACCTGAATAGCCTGCTTCGGTAGGCGACCGCGAAAATCAACAATGGTGACGAACACGAGTAGTTCAAAAGGAAATGAGGTTTCAGCAGTATTGAAAAAGCGAGGAAAATAAGTTAAGATGTAGTTATAGAACATATGTTTTAAGCAACAACCTTCTTCGAGCAGCGGTTCTGTGAAAGGATGTGAGGGATGATCAAGGCGCATAAGATCAGACTCCATCCCACAGCGGAACAGGCGGTGTACTTTGCCAAAGCCGCCGGGACCGCACGCTTTGTCTGGAACTGGACATTGGCTGAGTGGAATCGCCAATATGAGGCCGGGGGAAACCCCACCGCCTTCAAGCTCAAGAAGCAGTTTAACGAGATCAGGCGGGAGCAATTCCCCTGGACGTGGGAGGTCACCAAGAACGCCTCTGATCAGCCCTTTCTCGATTTTGGCAAGGCGTTTACCGCGTTCTTTGAGGGCTGTGCACGCCGCCCGAAGTTCAAAAGCAAGAAGCGCAGTACGCCGAGTTTCTACCTCGCCAACGATCAGTTTGAGCTGGGTGATCACCGCATGTGGATCCCCAAGCTCGGCTGGGTGAATATGGCCGAGAAGCTCCGGTTTGCGGGCCGCGTGAAGGGGGCACGCATCACCAAAAACAGCGGATTGGTGGTTTGTCTCCATCCAGGTCGAGATCCCTGAGACCATCGTGGTGAAGAAACCAGCCGCCGTGGGTATCGATGTGGGGCTGAACCGCCTGGCCACCTTGAGTACAGGAGAGGAAGTCGAAAACCAAGCCTTCCTCAAAACCACCCTCAAGAAATTGCGTCAGGCCAACAAACGGCTGCACCGCCGAAAACTGGGATCAAAGAATCGGGAGAAAGCGCGCCGACAGGTCGCCCGTCTGCATTATCGCATCACCTGCCTGCGCCAGGATGTCCTTCAGAAGCTCACAACCAAACTAGCCGACAGTTACGGGATCATCGGGGTGGAAGATCTGCACCTCAAGGGACTGCTCAAGAATCGCCGTCTCGCTCGCTCGTTCGCCGATGCCTCGCTGGGCACCCTCAGACGTCTGCTCGAGGCAAAAGTGGCGCAACGTGGGGGAGAGGTGATCAAGGTGGACCGTTTCTTTCCTTCTAGTAAGACCTGTCATTGCTGCAGTTGGACGTGGGAAGCGATGACGCTCAAGGATCGCATCTTTGTGTGTCAGAATCCTGCTTGCCCGTGTGATCAGTTTCCGCAGGATCGAGATCACAACGCAGGTCAGAATGTGTTACGGGAAGCCCTTCGCTTGATTGGGCTGATGGATCAAGCCGTCTCCGGTACTGGCTCGGACGAAGACGCAAACTTGCCTGCGGACGCGGGGTAAGACCAAAAGGCTTTGGCCCGGAGGCACCTACGGATGAAACAGGAACAACGAAATTCGGTGTGAACGTATGCTTGCATACGTTTGCATAGGAAAATCGGAGCAGCGTTCGTCGCTTTCCCTCTTTGTTAGCGGCGTTTTTCCTCAAAAAGAACGCCTCGGCCATTGTACTGAGGTTGTATTGGCAAAAACAAACTGGACTGACCACTAGAATGAAACAGTTATTTTCAGAGGATGATCCAATCATCTCCATCACTTACTGCAAGGAGGTATTTATGAGCACAGTTAACGAGCAGCCAGCGAGGCAGCAACTGACGCGCGCCGAGGTTATACGCCGGTTCTTCCCCACCTCGCCCTATGTCGGATACCTGGATATGCGCATTGTCGAGATGGGAGATGGGATCGCGACGGTTGAGTTGCCCTACCGGGAGGAGCTGGTAACGGCGGAAAGCGTGGTCCATGGCGGGGCAGTCGCTTCTCTGATTGATGTAGCGGGGATGGTCGCGGCCTGGGCGAGCGACGATATCCCTACCAATCAGCGCGGCTCGACCGTCAGCCTGACCGTCAACTACCTGGCCCCTGCGGAGAAATCAAACCTGCTTGCTACGGCCCGCGTGCTGCGCCGTGGCCGGAGCCTGGTCTATCTCGATATCGAGGTCGCCAACGAGGCGGGGAACATCGTCGCCAAGGGCCTGGCAACCTACAAGCTAGGGTAGCGACGATTCCTAGCCAGGACTATAACATTTTCTCTATTTAGGAACCTCCTCTCTTGGGTATTGTCAACTTGGCGAGAAAACAGAAGAGCTTTTTTGAAGAGAAGAGGAAAGGGAGAGGAGAGAAGCAGAGGATTGAAAGGAATGGATCGCTGTTAGGCAGCCGTCTTTCCTCTGGCCACCTCGTTCCAAACCAGGAAACGATCCTGCATGAGAGCACGGTAATCCTCTGCAGGGTATTGTCAACTTAGCCAAAATTGTAGAGCTTACTTGCGAAAAACGGCCCCAAAGTGGGGAGAGATTCCTATCTCTGACCTGGTATTTAGGAGAATCTTGGCGAAAATAGCGCCGGAGTGGTGAAAGATCATCAACAAAAATTTTTAAGTTGACAATATCGAATGTAGTATGTAACGCTAGGCAGAGGAACACGGGGCATAGCGGTAAAAGCGGAAGAGAGAGGAGGAGAGGGCTGGGCGCAGTGATGGCGTGACCATCATTTCCATTGTTGGGGTGTGAGAAAGGATGAGCAAGACGAGGTAGTCGTGAAGAAGAGCGTTCCCAAGGTGAGTGGGATGTCGTTGTGCTACAGAGGAGGTAAAAGCAAGCGATATCGCATCGATTTGCGTCTCGTCTTCTTGGCCAGTGGGGTGGTGTGAGGCTCCCTCTGCTGCTGATTTTGCTTGTGGTGCAGGCTTGGACGTGTTCTCTGCCCCTGGTTTCCATCTTAGCGATGAAAAAGAGGAGCAGTAGTCGCTCTTATCCCTAATGGGTCGGTGTAATTTGACACATAAATTCGCCGTTTTGATCTTTTGAGAAAAGAACGTAGAAGCCGCTTCTATCCTTCACTCCTCGTTCTTTTTCACAGAAAGAACGAAACGAGAATGTGTCTCGTTTGGCTTAAGAGCGCCAACGTAACGTTTAACGTTCTCACAAGAATAGTGAAAGAACGAACGTTTTAACGTCTTAAAGTTCACGTTTCTTTCGTTTTTTCCCGTGTAATCTTGTCTCTAAAGAACAAAAAGGGGTGATATGCGTCAGAGGAAGAAAATGGCGAGGATATGACTCTTACGCAACCTCGCTGATCACAGCGGTGGTATGCTGAGAGTTTACGGTTTTTTCTCCGCTTCTCGGCACGGTTGCGGGATCTTGTTGTCGATGATGCACTTTTCTCGTGGTTTTGTCCACCTTCGGGTTATCTTCGGCACGATGGAGGACGCGAAGTCGGAGCAGGTCAAACTTTGCCCGACCATACATGCTTCGTTTGAGCAACTTGAGTCGTGTGATTTGCCCCTCAGTCTGACCGCTACTCCACGGTAATGTGAGACCAGCAAGGATTGCGTTCTGGTCCTGTCGCACCCCGGCAGCAAATGACTCGAATTCTGGGATGTGGCTCGTTTCTGCCGCTTTTAGCCATGTCTCCAGGTGCTGACCGGTGCGCTCCCGCAGCATCTGGAGAACCGTCTGAACCAACTGATAAGCAGCCTCAATCTCCGGGCTAGCTTGTCTGATCTGGAATAATTCCTCCTGCTCCTCCTGACTGAGATCCACCGATTTCCGCAGAAAAAAGCCGGGTGATACGCCCAGCTGATAAACGCTCCAGCGGTCCAGCAGGCACCTGCTCTTTCTCCAGCATGAGTGATCTTTGACGAGGCGCGCGTAAGCGCGCGAGATAGCGATAGAGAGCTTTTTGCGAGCCACGATAGCCTTGGGCACGCAGTTCCCGATACAAAGACGCGCCGTTGTGGTTTCCTTGCTCCCATCGTTTGAGAACCTCGCGTTCATAGCGATCGACCAGGCTGGGTCGTCGTCGCCGACGTTTCGGCTCAGGATAGCTGCCGTGAGCCAGCCAATCTCGAACAGTTCGTTCCCCCATTCCGACGTGCTTGGCAATGTCACTCGTCTTCAGACCCTGCAGATGAAGCGTGCGAACCAGTTCATACCGTTGCTCCCGCTCTGCTTTTCGAGCCAGCCGCGCTTGTTCCTCTCTTCTGGATCGATAGGCCGAGCGCTCTTGGGAAGGTTCTCGCAGCGGCTCCTCCTGGTGCCCATTTGCTCGGTTTGCTCGTCTCTGCTCCGCTTGGCACCGGGCCAGGACCGCTGTGAGCGTCTCTGACAGATTCTTGCCAAGATGCCAGCGGTCGGCGACTTGTATGGCCTGAGGTGCCCCTTGAGACGCAGCTGCGGCAAACTCAGCGGAGCGGTCGCGGCTGATCACTTCAATGCTGGGGTGCCTCTTGAACCATGCTGCAACGGTTTCTACTCTGCGATCGGGAAGGATGTCCAGAGGTATCCGCCGTTCGAGATCGCATAGGAGGGTTCCGTAACGCAGTCTGCGCTTCCACGCCCACTCGTCCACTCCAACGACTCGTGGAGGCTCTGGGGCTGGCAAATCACGTTGGCGCACCAGACGCAAGATTGTATCGCGGCTGGCTTTGAGATGAAGCTGTTTACTGACGCGTGCGCCAGCCTGCCCTCCCAGAGCAAATCCGAGCATCTGCAGTGTTTGCTGCAGCCGGATCGTCCGCTGGGCATGGGGAAGTGCCAAGAAAGGAAACCTCTCCGCAAAGATTTTGCGCTGACACGTCTTTTTTGGGCAAAAGAAGCGACGGACTTCTACCAGCAAATGAACAGCTCGTTCGCTGCTGGGAAGGTCATGTAAATGACGGATGTAACGACTTTGCACCCGTTTGGCCACCATACCGCAACACGGACAAGCGGCTGTTTGGGAAGCAGATCGCAGCGTCACCGTGATCTCATCGGCGACCTGAACCTGCTCTACCATTCCGTCAGAAAGATCTGGGAAAATCACCATGGGAGACACTCGAAGAAGCGAAATGGGTAATGAAGGCAGGGAAGATTGTACCTTCTATTTTATCACATTTATGATCAGCGAGGTTGCGTAAGAGTCAGGATATGTGTCAAACCACGAGATTCAATCACCCTCCAATGTGTAATTTCAATCTCAGTAAAGGAGTTTTGCCATCATATACTCATCGATATAATCACCATCGATCAACATAGTGCGTCTCATCGTGCCCTCGATTTCAAAGCCACGCTTCTGGTAGAGAGCGACTGCGGCTTGATTGTGTGTCATGACTGTCAACTCTAGGCGGCGAATGCCTTGTTGGCGGGCCCAGTCTTCCATAGTCATGAAGAACTGGGTTCCGATGCCTTGTCCTGTAAAGGCTTGCAAAATGCCAATCACGAGACCAAGGCGGTGCCTATTGCGCTGGCGCTCTCCTCGCTCTCCTATCAGAAATCCGACCAATTGCTCACCGTGTTCGGCCACGAGAAGAAGAAGATGGTCTTGTGGGGAATGGCAGAGAAACTGTTCTAACTGTTGTTTTGCAAGCGTCGCGTTTTCATCAGGCTCACGCAACATAAAGGATGTTTCTTCATTGATCTGTTTCCTTAAGTGAAGAAACGCCTCGGCATCACGTTCACAGAGCATGCGGATTTTCATAGATACTCTCCTCTATTCAAAATTTTCTTTGTGGTATCTGTGTTACATCTTTTTCTGGACACGTACTCACGCAGCCTCCTGTTCCCACTAGAGTGAGACGTTCTCCATTACACGTAACTTTCGAGGGAGCCGAGAAACCATCACAAAGTGTTCTCTCTTCTTGACTTTCCTCGCCGAGTGCACAGGGAACATTGAACCTCTTGAATCGCTGATTGTAGCCAGCCTACCCATTCAATGAAACAGCTCCAGAGAAAGAACACAATGATACCCAATTCTTAGGCCAAAAACAAGGCGTTGACGCAATTGCTCGCCACATTGACGCAATTGCTTGCCCAATTGAGGGATGAAACCGGGACGTGTGGAGAAAATTTCTGGAGAGGTGGTGTGAGGCTTTTTCAGGCAGGTTTACGGGTCAATATGGAATTTGGGCAAAGATATGCGTCAGAAAAGGTAAGAACAAATTTTCACATCAAGCTCAAAGAACTGGCGATGTTATGCGTCCAAAGTGGTGATGTTATGACTCTTACGCAACCGTGCCGAGAAGCGGAGAAAAAACCGTAAACTCTCAGCATACCACCGCTGTGATCAGCGAGGTTGCGTAAGAGTCATGTTATGGCCTTTTTAACAGTCGGATATGTTGCACTCATACTTTGCCTGGTGAGTTATCTTTTTTTGAGGTCGCGGGGTAGTCCTCTTACTCAGATCTGGAAATAATACAGATCTCTTGCAACAGAGAATTATCCATTTCTTGCATATTGAGAAAAGTATTCTTTAGGTTGTATATGGGTGTACATATAAAATTGTTGCAATTTTGATTGTTGCTGAGAAGATACATATCAGGAGTCTAGGACAAACTGCGCTATATCGTTGCTGCTTAGCAGGTATGTTGGAATGTAGGAACCAGAGACGGCAACCAACAGCCTCGATACCAATGGGGATAATCATGCCCAATACTCTGTCCTTCGATACCACCGACTCGTCGTTGCTCAGCGCTGTCCTCAAGGCACAGAGCTCATCACCTACTCAGCTTGCACCGCGTTGCGAACTATGGAGTTGGGCAAAGGAGCATCGGACGGCTAATCCAAACGAGTCGAAAGACGAACTCGTGCACGCGTTGGTTGCACATAAGAATGAGCTCGCCGCTGAAATGGCAGGGCACAAGAAGTTCCCATATGATATCCCCGATGACCAGAATCAGTTGCTTGGTCTAGCTGATGGTGCATCGAAATTCATCCCAGAGGGCGGCATAAAGATCGCCGAGGGGGTTGTTGGCCTGGGTAAAGCATTTATGGAATTGACGCCCGTCGAAGAATGGGTGAAAAACTACCACGCGGAGAACGCTGCGGACGCAACTGCGAACATCGTTGCCGGCTCCTACCGCAACTGTGACCAAACCGTTGCAGACGTTGTGCCGATGCTCCGTGACGATCCCGTGTTTAATCAGGCCCTGGCGACTGTAGACCCGGACGCTGCAGCAAGTGGAGCGACAATCCCAACCGCCCCTGGTGATGTGCTGCAAGCTCATGATGAGGTGTTCAGTCAGACAATCATCAAGCAGAACTTTACAGTGCAAGTCGATTCTGGGCTCTTGGCACAGATTGACGATGTGCAGCAGACGCTCAGTGACCAGATGAGCGGTATCAGTACGCAGATGCAGGAGCAGTACAAGAACCTGCACGACGACATCGCCAAACTACAGGCAGGTCAGAAGACGCTCCTCGCATATGTATCCGACCAGCAAGAAAGACAGAAGCAGGCCAGCGAGGCGGCCCAGCGAAAGGCACAGTACGAGGCAGTGTTCGCGGGGGCACAAACTGCGGTGAATGTCCTTGCGACTGTCGCAGTCTAGTTGACCCAAAACTCGGTAAGCAGATTTCCCAAATTGGCACGGCCACCGTCCAGATCGGCCGTGCGGCTGTTGAGATGGTTGGCTCAATAACGAACTGTATGTCATCCACCTTGACTGTCGCTAGCCAACTCGGAGTAGCAGTCGCGACTGGCAACTTTATCGGCGCTGCACTGAACCTTGTCAGCGTTTTTCAGGGCATGGGAGAGCAGAGTCCTGACCAAATGATCCTGAGGGAAATTGGACAACTTCGCCAGGAGATCGATGCATTCCACCAGGACATGAAAGCGAGATTTGACCAGGTCGATCGGGAGCTCAACACAATCTACAGCAACGTAATGATTGCCCTCAATAAGATTGATATCCGGCTCGGCAAGATTCAGGAGACAGTTGATCACATCCTGTCCGATGTCGTCGAGGAGCAAATTAAACTCGACCGAATCATTCGTAGTCTCGGTGCTTACTTCACCAATGAGTACCGGCAGCCGCTACAGATCGCAATCAATACTGACCTGGGATGGCCAGGCGACAGACCGATGAGCTTGGAAGAATACCGACGTTCGCGCGGTGTCTTCTACACGTTTGGTCGCCAAAACGCATATGCCGATCCCCAGGAGTCGCCAGTCGATAATCGCTCGACAGACAATTTCCACCTGGCTGACGAGCTTTCCGGACCTATGGACCAGAATATCGCTTTCGCGAATCACATTCTCGCTACCCGAGGGTGGCTGACATTTGCTTCCGATAACACCCTAGAACGCTTGCCGAACCCACTCACCTGGTCGATCGCTGCGGCCGCATACGCCCAACTCGAAGCCGAGCAGCCAGCGATCGCTGGGACTGCTGACAACCGTGTCGATGAAACTGCCAAGAAACGTGATGAGGTCCGCGAGGGTGGCCGTAAGCTTGCTCAGGCATCAGAAAAGCTCCGCGCCATCATGCTTCCTGGACCAGGATCGACCGATACACCGCTACTCGATACCCTACTGAAAAACTATACTAACGCGGTCCTTGACTGGGCTACCGAAGTCGATAATTCCTACCACCTTTGGCAGGAAAACCTTCGTGCACAAATGAAGCAGCAGACTGATCTCCATCTGTGGGAGGGACCGGACCAGAACATTGGATATATTCCCCCTGGTCTAGCATCTTCCCCTGGTCCTGCCGAGGGTCTGAATCCACCGACGAATCTGCGTGATATAGTCCCAATGCCATTCTTTGCGAAATTCTTCGTGGCCGACTGGCTGGGGCACGGCAAGGTGTCCGTAACCTGGACACCGGAGCTGCCCTTCAGGCATCACTGCAGGAGCCTTCGCTGGTGCGTGGATTGGTTCTCATTGGGCCTTTTGTTGCCGCCCCACGATCCGCTTTGCTCACCAAACTGACGGTTTTTCTCCTGTTAGCGCCTCCCTGGGGCGTAGCGGTGTTTTGCTCGTACTTTCCGAGAATGTACCCCAAAGCCCGTCCCACTGATTTCGAGGAGCACCGACGCCACGTCAAGGCGATGCTCAAGGAACCTGGACGCTTGCACGCCTTACGACAGTTGTTCTCCGATTGATCAGTTTAGGCAGCTATCCCAAAGAGCTTGGCAACCAGTGCAACCAGACCACCCACATCTCCTCTTTCTATCCCTTGTCCTTGTCCTTTCCGTAACATGTTCATGATCTCGTATCCTTGTAAGGTTTTCCGGGCTGTCTCGAACGAGAAGAAGCCCATCCCTGGTTTCGTCAGCCGTTTGATGAAGCGGTGGCCTTGTTCGATCCGGTTATTGAGATACTTGACCTGTCGTAATTCGCAGTGTTCAGGGATGTGTCCTTCCGCTTTTAACTCAGCGAATGCTTTGGGATACGCCGCGTTTTTGTCCACGTTGATCACTCGCGGCTCTGTGGTATGAGACGCCGCAAAGGTTTTCCGAAAGAAGCATGTGGCAGCTTCTGCATTTCTGGTTGGACTGAAAAAGAAATCGAGCGTGTATCCCTGCGAATCAACGGCCCGATACAGATACATCCATTCCTTTTTGACCTTGATATAGGTCTCGTCAACACGCCAGGAATCGACCGTGGATTTCAGATGAGGACGGCAACGTCGTTCAAGCTCAGGAGCAGAGCGCTGAACCCAGCGGTACATCGTCGTATGATCCACATGCAGACCTCGCTCCCTCATCATTTCTTCAAATCGCGGTAGCTTAAAGCATAGCGCAAATACCACCTGACGCACAGGAGAATGATGTCGGCTTGGAAGTGACGCCATTTGAACGGGTGCAATTCGGTCATGATGCGCTCTCTTTTGCTCTTTTCTCTCAAATGTAGCAGATTCACTTACTTCTTGCAAAATAACAGTTTTCACTAATTGCACTATCTCTTGCTTAAATGTTTTATCGTATGCCTGTCCCGTTGAAATCATTTCCTCACTTCTTCTTCGACTCTTCACGTTCAGTTTATTGAGTCATCCAAACCGGGATAAGTACAACACTGCATCGTCCACTCCTCTTCTTCTACCTCTTTTCTTTCCCTCGTCCTTCTTTTTTACAAGCTCTTCCATTCTTTCAATAAGTTGACAATACCCGACAGAGGAACCTATGATGACATAGCCGATGGGAACCATCTGGTACAAACGTTTTAATGATTAAACCCATCAGAAAAGAGAAAAGAGTGAGGCACTTTTTTCCTCGACCTTAGCCGAGGGTAAAATGCACTTATCAGCACGAGGTGAGACACATGACAGACAAACAGTTATCCCTGGCGGATGTCGCGCGTTTTCCACGCCCCGGCATGAGCGTGCCGGGCAGTGTGGAGTTCACGCCCGATAACCGAAAGGTTGCCTATCTACAGAGCGTAACAGGCTCGCTGGATCAGGAGTTGTGGACCTATGACCTGGAGAGCGGAGCAGAGCAACAAGTGACCGGATTGACCAGTGATACTGCTCAGCCCTCCGAGTCGTGCTCCCTTGACGAAGAATTACGGCGTGAACGCGGCCGCCAACGAATATCGGGGGTGACGAGCTATCAGTTCGCTCAACCAGCTGAAGTGGCTCCGCTTGTACTGCTCGTTCCTTTTGATGGGCGGCTCTATCTCGCGCGCGGTGGGGAAAGTCTGGCCCCTCTGGCAGGCTGCGAAGGAGCTATCGATGCGCGCTTGAGCCCTGACGGATCGCATGTGGCTTTTGTACGGACTGGCGAACTGTATGTCGTCGCAACCGATGGCGCAGGGGAACCACGTATGCTGACCAATGGTGCAATAGATGGCGTGACCAACGGCTTGGCGGAATATATCGCCCAGGAGGAGATGGGTCGCCAGGCAGGCTACTGGTGGAGTCCCGATGGCACATGCCTGGCCTTTGTACGTGCCGACAGCCGCCATATCCCCGTGTATCCCATTGTCCACCAGGGAACGGAGCATGTGAAGGTGGAGGAACATCGCTACCCCTTTGCGGGCGCTCAGAACGCTATCGTGCAACTGGGCATCGTGGCGATTGATGGGCAGCCTGAGGACGTCACCTGGATGGACCTTGGCGAGGAGAAGGATATCTACCTGGCACGCGTGAACTGGCGACCCGATGGCGTGCTGACAGCGCTGGTTCAATCACGCGATCAGCTCACACAGCGACTGCTCGCCTTCGAGGCTCAGAGCGGCGCGGCGACGACGTTGCTCGCAGAGGAGGGCCACCCCTGGCTCAACCTCCACGACGATCTGCGTTTCCTCCGCTCAGGCGCGTTTATCTGGTCGAGCGAGCGGACAGGTTTTCGCCACCTTTCTCTCCATAATCCCGACGGCAGTGAGGAAAGAGTGTTGACTGAGGGCGAGTGGATGGTGACAGGTCAGGTAACGCTGGATGAAGATCGGCGCCTCGTCTATTTTCAGGGCACCGCTGATGGGCCACTAGAGCGGCATTTGTATGTAGTCTCACTTGATGGCGGACCCATTCGACGTCTCACGCAGGAGCCAGGTTGGCATAATGTGGTGATCTCGCCGGATTGCCGTTTCTTTGTCGACGGCTGGAATAGCGCGGAGCAGCCGCCACACCTGACCTTGCGTGACCTGGCGGATGGAACAGAGCGCGCTCTGCTGTTCGAGAACGCAGAGATCACACCCACCTCGCTGGGACTCTGCGTGCCGGAGATCACCAATTTCCTCACACACGATGGTGTCTTGCTCCATGCTGCAATCTACGCCTCGGAGGAGACACAAGCTGCGGGTCAACCGCGCCCACTGGTGATCTCAGCCTATGGTGGCCCACACGGACAGATGGTCATCAACAATTGGGCTCTCACCGTCGATCTACGAGCACAATATCTGGCTCAACAGGGCTTTGTCGTCCTGAAAGTCGATAACCGTGGAAGCGCCAACCGTGGGCTGGCATTTGAGGCTCCCATTGCGCGGACTATGGGGCATATCGAAGTCGACGATCAGGTGGCAGGGGTTCGTTTCCTCTCCGAACGCCCCTACGTTGATAGCGAGCGCGTAGGCATTTATGGCTGGAGCTACGGTGGCTACATGGTTTGTCGGGCTCTCACGAAGGCCCCGGAAGTGTTCAAAGCGGGCATCGCCGGTGCTCCAGTCACCTTCTGGGAGGGCTACGACACCCACTATACCGAGCGATACATGGGGTTGCCCTCCACCAATGCAGAAGGCTATCTGGCCAGTTCTGTGCTGCCTCTTGCCAAATCACTGGCAGGGAAACTGCTCCTGGTACACGGCCTGGTAGACGAGAATGTTCATGCTCGCCATACCATGCGACTGATCGAGGCCCTCTCTGCCGCGGCGCGAGACTACTCACTGATGCTTTTCCCAGAAGCCCGTCACATGCCGCGCAACCCCGCCGATCTTGAGCATATGGAGCGCCAACTGGTAGAGTTTCTGCGTCGCCATTTGGAGCAAGCCTAGCTCATAGTCTGTGAATCCCAACATTGAGCGGGAGAAATCTGCATAGCTATCCTGAACGAGCAATTGGTCTGGAGAGAGACTCCTGAGCCTACAACGGCCCGCAAAGTTATGCAGATTTCTCCCGCTGAAAGGTGGTATGCTTTTTCTTGCGCGCAGGCATAGTTCTCTCCTTCTTTGAACTGAAAAGTTTTGACCCAAAGGGTCATACCATGCCTGTATTATCTCCTCAATTGAAATCCTGCCCACGTTTTGCATCAAGGTTGATGAGTGAGCACTCATGAATGAGGTCGATCAGACTCAGCCGATGGAATCGGGGGGTATCCCGATTCCATCGGCTGAAAGCAGCTAAAGTGGGCTACTTACCTCAAAGAGAATATCATTGAGGGCAGTGAAGTAGAAGCCGTAGCTTTCTCTCATTTTCCTCGGTTCTCGAGCGAGCTGAACCTCTGCTGCTGCAAGGCGATGGTACGCCTGGTCTACCTGATCGCTTGTTTCCAAGAGAAATCCGATATGGAAACCTTCTGGATACGGCAGCATCTCATTGCCAAATGCGCGAGGGTTACTCAGAACAAGCGTGAAGCCATGCCCATCGCTCATGACGGCGACGGCATCCTTTCTTTGCTCCAAAAATTGAAAATCGAAGCAATTTTGGAAGAAGGTGCGTGCTTCGGCGAGGTCGTCCACACAGAGATTAAGGTGGTTGAGTTGCATGAGATCCTCCTAAGGTTGGAGGTCCGATGGAATGAGCACCCTGTCGGCTTACAAGCATCGGACCTCGGCAAGTCAGCAGATGCACTTCATCTGCCGTTGTCGTGGGTCCGAGCGCTTCTGCGCCGGACAGTTACCCTCGGAGTAGGGGAGGGCGACCGGGCTACCTACCGGTCCTGCCTTTTTGACGATGGTATCATAGCACATCCATGCCTCCTGGTCAACTGCTCTCATCCTTTTTCCGGGTTGCTGCAAGCCTACCTCGATTTTGACACAAACGATCTTTACACAATAATTGGCATGGCCTCCTAATAGGTGTTGATCTTTTTTTCTCCTACTACCTGAGAGAATCAGCCAACTATCTTTCGCAGGAGATAAAGACGTGTTCGTCGAGAGTCAGAACCACACCTGGTGGTTGCTGCTCACAACCATCCCGGCACAGGCAGAAATGCACAAAATGTACTGACCTATTCCTGCCAGACAATACCAGTTGGTCTTCGGGACTCGCTAACGATACTGTCTGCTACTTGTGAAAAATCATCAAGAGTTGTTGTCGGAAACAATGCTCATCGTTTAACCGAGGATTGCACTCAAACGAAGGTTGCTATTGTTGTTTTTTCTCTCACAGCTGTGTAGGTTGGTGTGAGTTCTCTGCTCGATTGTTCCGTCCTTTTGTGCTGACGATGCTCCACATCAGGCAAGATGTCGCGTTTCGCCGCTCCATACCTCTTCAGCTTATCAGTGAGAATGACCCGAGGCACATAGCGTAGTCCTTTGGGTAGTGTTGCAAAAAAATTAAAGCTCTGCAATTGAAGTACACACAAACATACCTCACTAGTAAAAGATGCAAAACGTGCGCCCTTTCTCTAGAATAATGATTCTTGTGCTGTAATTACTGGTTCCATTCTCTCCACTCAAAATTTTTTGCAACACTACCCATGGGAGTACGCTTTCTCTGCTGCTCAGACCTATCTGGCGTTTATCAGACCCGAGCAGGACTCCTATGTCCAGATCTGGAATATCCCGCAAAGAAGCCTTGATAGCGAGTGGCGGGGCCCGGAGGATTCTCCATCGTATCCTTTGCACGATGCTGCCCTGTCCTGGTCGCCCACGAGCCCGTCTCTGGCTATCTACGCCAATTGGAGGCAACCGGAGATGCATCTCTGGCTAGCGGGAGAGAAGCGCCTCCTTTGGAGAACGGATATCTCCCCGCGCAAGGGCCAGCCTGCTTCTGCACAGGAGGGCATAAAGGGCATAAAGTGGTCTTCTGATGGCCTGGCGCTGGCGTATACATATGCGTCAGATCTCTCTCATATTGGGGTATTGGACGCACGGACTGGTGCTATTCGTTTCCAAACGACGATGGCTCCCTCGTCTCCTGCAGCGATTGGGGAAGCGTTTGCCTGGTCTCCCGATGGGACGCACCTGGCATTCTTCGCCAATGAGCAGAACGGACCGGTCCTTCAGGTATGGCAGGCGCAAACGGGTCAGCATCTTTTTACCTGCCAGCGGGTTCAAGGCTCAGTCGGTCTGGCCCTCGGTGGAGTAGGCAATCCGAACATAGGGGAGCCTGGCATTGTCTCCTGGTCGCCAGATGGAAGGTATCTGGTTGCACGAACACTTCCTGAGAACAAACCAGCTCAGGCCACGCTCCAATTTTGGGATGCGCACACTGGCAAAGCGCTTTTCTCCTATCATGCGCCCTACGAGGATGACTTCTTGGGCTGGTCTCCAAAATTGCTCTGGTCCCCTGATAGCCATTTCCTGGCTGCATATATGCTAACGAGTGCGAATTGCTCAGTGCCAAAAGGTTTTCCCGGCCACCCGAACTGTTCAACACGTATGCTCTTCAGGTGTTTCAGGTTGGGTGACTCTTAGAGAGTCACCCGACAAAAGAAGGATGGGCAGAGTCGGATAGGAACAAGCAGAGGATGGAGATTGAAGAAAAATCTGTTGGAAGCAGCAAGAGAGACAAGAATGGATACTGATGCAAATCTCCATGACCCCAGAACAGCGCCAGGTAGCCAGGCGTGAGATTGTCTGGCAGGTAGAGCAAGGAGCAACAGCCTCAGAGGCACGTATGCGTAGCTCCGTCTCGATGCACTGCACGACCGTCTATCGACTGCTCAAGCGCGTCGAGCGTGAAGGAAAGCAGACATTCGTCGAGAGGTGTCACGACCACCCCACGAAGCTTCGGAGAGAGGTGCTCACTTATGTGCTTGATTACTGCCGTTTTTTCAACTCCATGGTACAATCACGCAGTACGCTCAGACGGTGCAGGTCGAATTGCGTCCGTTCAACGATCGTGCGCTCAATCGAGATCTCGCAATCCTGTGTGAGCGCGTCAACCAGGCGTCACCCCATCTGCCTGACAGACGCCGCCTCTTATTTACTATGTGTTCAACCAGTTGCATTCTTGCTGCGCGGAAGGTGTCCAAAATACCGTGACTCTCTGTTCATGTGTTCGGAGAGTCGGAACTTGCCACCTCCGATCACGAAGAGCCAGTAGTCTTCACCATCCCCTTCCACATGTCCGGCAACCCACGCCTGGTTCAGCCAGATCGCCAATGGGCATCCTGATGTACAGGTGAGGAGTTGATTATCTGGCACGCCAGGTTCCCATAAGTAGTAGCGCTGATGGTGGTTTCGATAGAGAATTCCCTCGCGGATATGCGTCTTCATTAGTGCCTCCCACGTCAAGAGAGTATCAGACAGGCTGATCGCCTCTCTCAGCCTGCCCATATAAACGATGCTCACAGTCTCCAATAAGTACCTCCAACAAACTGATGCGTTTTTTCTGCGCACCAACCAGGGCGTTGCGGCCAGTCTTGGATCGCTGAACTTCTGCAAGGCGTGCCTGATGTGCGAGAAGCGCCCGCTGGAGCTTGTCCAATGCCCTCGTGTGTTCCCATCCGCGCAAGCTTTTCCAACTCCGCATTAGACAGCCCTTCGGGGTTGAAAATGAGGGCGAGATCTGGAGTCTCCGGTGCTGGGACTTGCTGTAATGCGGCACGACAAGTCTCTGCCCCAGTTGGATCACCGTTCACCACGCATTTTTCAATGGGTGTCATGGGCGCTTTTGACGTGACAGGTAGCGTAGCCTCGCCCTCATGCAAGAGCCTGGCCTTCTCTCCTCCGATGAACATGCCGCAATGCACACAGTCGAGCCGATGCGGGCAAGTAAAGTATGCCTGGTTGGCACAGTACATCGGCTCTCCGTCAGCGTCGTAGCCAATGAACCAGCGCAGGGCCGCTATCCCTTGCTCTGCCGCTTCCAGGTCTACCACGCCTTCGATGACCCTGCTCACATCGTCCGCATCGCGAATGATTCGATGGAGCTGCAACGGGTTTTGCCGCGCATAACGACGGATGGTTTGAGTATTCGCATGTCCAGCGTATTCTGCCAAGTCATCCAGACTCACGCCGCGACTGCGCAACAGCGTCAGTCGCGTACTTCGTCCCCGGTGGCCGGTGATCCTCCCTTTGGCATGCTCCATCTCGACGCCAGCTTTCGCACAAAGAGCAGGAATAAGAGAAAGATTGATAAACTCTCGTGCGACGCGGACGTTTTTGTAGCAAAACAGAAAATCAACAAACTCTCGATCCTTAGGATCATACAATTTGTCCTGGTTTTGAGGCCTTTCGCGCTTCCAAGCATCAATGGCAGTGACAACATAATCAGGTATCCAGATATAGAAAGCCCCCCGGTTTTTCCCCGAAGGGATATGCAGATAATGCGACAATGGAGCTTTTGTCTCTTCCTCACGCTGTTCAGGCTTGCTCTCGAAGGCGAGGATATTCAGATATTCGAGTGCTATTTCGCTTTCGCCAAGGAACCCCGGTTCAATATCTGCCCGAACACAGTCGAATCGTAAGCGAACAATCTCATTAGGACGACGAGCGGAGGTTACCCAGATCAAGGCGATTGCTCGATACAAGCTCAATGGGTACGTCGATGGCCCTTGTGGGAGGTCAGAGGCCGAGAGCGTCGCGGCTGCCATAGCGAGCCTTGCCCAGGTACGCAGATCAATATCTCTGGGTTCGGCAGTGTCGAGGAGCCGCTTAATATGTTGAGGCGTGGTTAATATCTCTGTTGGAGAGAAGTCAAGCTTGATTCTTCTCGGTGGTGCGCCTCCAACCGCATGAGGGCGTTTGATCAAATCTGAGACCGTGTTTTGGAATGCGCGGCGGTCATGCTGCATGACCAAAAGAGCAAGATCGGAGAAGTTTTTGCGCAGGTTTGATGGGAGAATGTCTTGCATGCAATTGGGGAGCGGAAGACCGGATGTCGCGCAAGACTGCGAGCGCGCGAGCAGACGACTCAACCTAGGAGAAACGGAGTCGTGACGTTCTGGGGTCGTTCTGCTTCAGTCTCAAAGAGCATGAGCGGAAAAGACGCGTCGCGCTCTTCATGGATTGGAAAGGAAACCATTATGAAATTGCTTCTCACCTCTGCTGGCATCAAAAACGACAGCATTCGTAACGCTCTGATTGATCTGCTGGGCAAACCCATTGCCGAGTCCAGCGCCCTCTGCATCCCCACTGCGGGGTACGGGCACCCCATGGGCAGTCCTGGTGGGGCATGGCGTTTCATTACCGGTCAGTCCTCCACACCCATGTGCGAGCTGGGTTGGAAGTCCTTGGGAGTGCTGGAGCTCACCGCGCTGCCCAGCATCGGTGAAGAGCGCTGGGTCCCCTGGGTCCGGGGGGCAGACGTCCTGCTGGTGAACGGCGGCGATGCGCTGTATCTGTGCCACTGGATGCGGCAGTCCGGGCTAGCGGACCTCTTGCCCCAGCTTCCCGAGACGGTCTGGGTGGGGCTGAGCGCCGGGAGCATGGTGATGGCCCCCAGCATCGGGGAGGACTTCGTCGGGTGGAAGCCGCCCACCGGTGGCGATAGAACACTGGGACTGGTTGATTTTGCGATGTTTCCGCACCTGGATCACCCAGAGATGCCAGACAATTCCATGGCCAATGCTGAAAAATGGGCCGCGGGCATGCCGGTACCGTCCTACTTGATCGATGATCAGACTGCTATCAAAGTGATTGATGGAGCAGTGGAAGTTATCTCCGAAGGCCACTGGAAACGGTTTACGCCCTAATGGGGTGTTTGGGAGCTGGTTCGTTCTTGCGCCCCAAACGAGCAAGGAGTAGGCGAATCATTGTCACCTGGATCAGTGTTTCGCTGGTTTGCACTTTGCGCTCGTAGTCTTTGCTCATTCTCCTGTTACGGGAGATCCAACTCAATGTTCGCTCTACCACCCATCGCTTGGGCACCACGCTGAAGCCGCGTGTGCCAGGTGGGCGTTCCACGACCTCTAGCTCCCACTCCCCTGTGGCTTGACACCATTCAGCCAACTCCTGCCCGCGATAGGCCGCATCGGCCCAGATCTTTTTTAGACGGGGCACGAAAAACTTGAGCCCTGCGAGTAGACCACGGGCTCCCTTGGTATCGTGCGTATCGGCAGGGGTCACGTAGATGGAAATGGGGATGCCCAGCGTATCCACGAGAAGATGCCGTTTCCGCCCTTTGATGTGTTTGTGGGCATCGTAGCCACAGATCCCAGACGACTCCTCGACTGTTTTCACGCGGATGGCGAATCCATGCTGGCCGCACTTGGGTCAGGATGCCTTCCTTGCCGTTCGCGTTCAGCCCGGTGCAACGCCCGCAGCAAGAGCGCCCAGGTCCCTTTGAGGCGCAAACGCCGGAAATGGTAGAAGACCGTCTGCCACGGTGGAAAGTTGGCTGGGAGGTAGCGCCACGGACAGCCCGTGCGCAGTACGTAGAAGATCGCATCAGATCTCTCCACCTCTCTTCCACGTTTTTCAGGCCTGCACAGAATATCTCTAGAAACAGAGGCAGGTACTATGCAAACTATCTGGAAGCGCATTGAAGACTGGCTCAACATCCATGCTCCGGAGTTGACCAGTTTCTTACAACCTGGTGCGCGTGAAGAAGAAATTCAGCAGACCGAAGCGCTTTTGAACATCACTTTTCCCGAAGAGATCAAAGAATCCTATCGTATTCACAATGGCAGCAAGGATCTTCATTTCATCGACGTGTTCTTCGCTTTGTATTCGCTCAAAGATATGGTCGACAGGTGGTCCTTTCATGCGCCACCAGTCGAAGAGCAGTATCCTGATGAGCCTACCGATCTCGATCCTGAGTTTGAGGAACCAGAGGAGAACTGGCGTGTATCACTCTCTCCTCAGCAAGGAGACAACATCTGGATCGAAGAAGGCTATGATCGTCAGCTTATCCCTTTTCTGAACCATCTCGACGAAAGGATACTCTGTTTCGATACGGATCCCATCCACAATACCTATGGCATGGTCATTGAATATTTTGCCCAGAATGGTTTTTCCTTCTATGCTTCTAGCTGGTACGATCTCCTTTCCAACTTTGCCGATGACCTCGAAGCGGGTAAATATCGGGTTGAACGCAAAGAAGGCTACACATCTCTTTGGTTCAATGACTAGATACACATACTCACAGACCTACAAGTGCCCATGCGGAGCGTCGTTGGTGCGGTTCAAGAGACATCGAACCAAGGAGTACTGTTTTGATTGGTGTCACTGCCAGGCCTACCGTCAACTGCAAGCGATGAAGCACTGGAAACACTGGGGCCGATCGTGCTCTCGTGATCAGGATGGGGTCGACGCAAAAAAACTTGCTGCACCCGGAAACAAAGGGTGTCCCTCAGATTTTTGCGCCTAAGGGTAGTGTCAGAACTGAGAACTCAACAGCCAGCAGGGTATAATGTCTCTCAAATCCCATCGGTAGAACTATGAGACGGCACCCATCAGCTCTTGTAAAGCCAAAAGTCGCTCACAGAAGAGTTGCCGCTGTTGCATCAGTGGCAGCGTTTCTTTTTCCATGTGGCGGGGACGGAAATACTGGCGCAATTCGTCAAAAGTATGACAGAAACGAGCTGCTGACGCAACGTTCCCAAAGCCACGCATGGGGGAGTAGCGTTGTTTCATGCCACGATGATCTTGTTCTATGCGATGGTTGAGATATTTATTCGTCCGATGCGTCACCTCATTTCCCATGGTTTCACGTACGGCGCGTGGATAAGAACGATGCCCATCTGTGGTAACAGATTCTGGAGCACGGCCAACTACCGCGAGAGCTTGCTGAAAGAACTGTTTTGCTGCATCCATATCTCGCTTCTCACTCAGCCTCGAGTCAACCAGATTGCTATCAGCATCAATCGCCCGATAGAGATAGCACCACTTTCCGCAGACTTTGATAGAGGTTTCATCGACGGGTTGTGTTGCAAGAATGGTGAAGAAAACCAAATGAGCAGAGAGGTCTCTCTTTGTTCTATTTAAGCAACCACTTCAAAGAGCCTGGCAACCAAGGCCATCTGCCCTCTTACATCCCCTTTTGCCACGTCACGCAGTTGTCCTTTCCGTAGCATGTTCATCACCTCAAATCCCTGTAACGTTCGCCATGCTGGATTACTGCTTCAGAGATGAGAAGAGCGTTTGCCCGAAGCAGCATGCCCCGTGCCGGGACACCACCAGGGATGAAAGAGGATATACTGGAGAGATCGCGGCCAGGTGAGAACGGACGCCCAGTTATGAACATGAGCGTGAGCCCGAAGCTGTCTCCAGGTACCCGTTTGCACCGCCAGTTGTCGCTCTTTTCCAGAAGCACGTAGAGGAATCTAACCTCACAGGCCGGGTACTTCCTGGTCGCTGATCGCTAACCATTGACCACAGCGTATCAGAAGGAGGAACCCTGATGGAAGTCCTGTATCGAAGCTGTTGCGGGATTGATGTCCACAAACAATTTCTGGTGGCATGTTTGCTCGCTGTCGATGAGAAAGGACAGCAACACAAAGAGCTGCGGCGCTTTTCGACGATGACGAGTGAATTACTCTCGTGCGTTGACTGGCTGAAAACAGCGCGGTGCCAGGCCATCGCGATGGAGTCAACCGGGGTGTATTGGAAGTCCCCTTTCAACCTCATGGAAGGGCACTTTGAGCAGGTCATGATTGTCAATGCCGAACATCTCAAACGCGTTCCAGGTCGCAAAACCGATAAAAAGGATGCGGAGTGGATCGCCGAACTCTTGCAGTTTGGGCTCCTCAAACCCAGCTTTATCCCGTCACCCCAACAACGAGAGCTTCGTGATCTGACCCGTCTGCGCACAACTCTGATCGCCGAGCGAACCCGGCTGGTGAATCGGCTCCACAAAACGCTGGAAGATACCAATCTGAAGCTCTCGTCCGTGTTGACGGATATCATGGGGAAATCAGGACAGCAGATTCTCTCGGCTCTCCTTCGCGGAGAGGAAGATCCAGCCGTGTTAGCAGATCTGGCTCTGGGACGTGCGATGAGCAAACGTGACGCGCTGGCACAAGCGCTGCGTGGACGCCTGAGGGACCATCACCGCCTCCTCTTGCAGGAACTGCTCTCCCTGATCGAGCGACATGATCGGGGAATTTCGCGCCTGGACAGGGAGATTGAGGAGCGCTTGCGCCCTCAGGAGGCGTTGATTCAGCGGCTCGATGCTATTCCTGGATGTAGCCGTCGAATCATCGAAGTTCTCCTGGCTGAGATAGGCTCGGATGTGTCTCCTTTTCCGGATGCCGCTCACCTCGCCTCCTGGGTGGGCATTTGTCCTGGCAATAACGAGAGTGGAGGCAAACGCAAAAGTGGACGCATTCGCAAAGGCAATCGCTGGATTAAAGCGATGCTGGTTCAAGCCGCCAATGCCGCCGCTCGAACCAAGCACAGCTATCTCTCGGCACAGTATCATCAGATTGCTGCTCGTCGTGGCAACAAACGTGCTGTCGTGGCGGTGGCTCACAGCATTCTGGTCATCTACTATCACATGCTCACGACTGGTGAGCCCTATCAGGAAAGAGGAGCAAACTACTTTTCGGAATTAGATCGCAAGCATGCTGAGCGACGGGCAACCAGGCAGCTTGAACGGTTGGGATATCAGGTGACGCTGACCCCTACTCAGATCGCTTAATCCTGCTTCCAGCATACGAGCTTGCGGATGAGGTTCTCTTGGGTCACTTGACCCACAGGGGGGTGTTTTTGTCTCTTTCTCCAGCTCTTTCAGAGGAAAGATGGCAGTAAACCATTCAGGAGTAAGCTCTTCTGGTCCATGAGGGAACGATACCTGATGCATTTCTCTTCTCCCGCAAATACAAATGGTAATCCATTGCTTCTTCGCCTGTTCTCAAGAATACCAAAGCTCGGCTGAAAAACACATCGCCCAAAAGACCGATGTGCATCAAACGCAAAAGGTGTATACTAGACTTGCGGAAATGAGAACAGGCGAGTATACCGTGACAGCAAGTAAGTAGTGGCACGTCAGAGCATAATTGTCACCGGGACTATTGGGTATAACTTTCTACTTTTTGTTTGCAAGATTGGCCTGAACGTCTGCCATGTGCTCTGTAATGCGCTGTGCCGCGTCTGCTGGCGAGATGGTACTTACGTCAATCTTAACGGTATCAAGCTCATCATATAGTGGTATCCGAGCCGTGCTACGCTCTATGATGTCACGCTCGCGTTTTCCTGCTGATATGTCACGGTTCAGCCTTTCGGATAAAGCCTGTTTGTTGCTAACAAGCGAAAAACTATATGTTGTATAGTTATCGAGGTTGAGTTTGGCAATGAGATTGTCTAGTATCTTTTGCTCATGAAGCACCCAACAAAAAATAATGTTCTCAAACTCCGAACAAGCCAGGAAGCTATTGAGCAGATGAGTGATGTTACCCTCCACCATCGCTATTGTTTCGTCTGTCACCACAAATGGGTGCATATCCCAGCACCAGTCGCCATCAAGAAATACGTTCCGTGGAAGTATTTTCTGCAGTTCGCGGCAGGTGGCAGTTTTGCCAACGCCCATGGTGCCGCCTACGATAATAAGGTTTTTCATGAGATTTATTATCTCATAGACAATTATGCGTAGCTACTAGTGTTACTTGCCGTCATGGGATACTCGTCTGAGAACATTTTCAAATATGCTTTTTGTTTCTGCACGAGCTACCTAGTCGCGCCAAACTCAGGCAAGATGAGTTGCTCTGCCAAGACCACGACCTTGCCTGGCTTCGGACGCGCAACCGGCTCTGGCCTGCGTAGCGCCAACAGCCATTCTGTGTCCGAGATCTGCCAGAGGTCCATTTGAGGGCTATGGAAGTGCGTTTCCAAGCGCCGTGAATTCTTCACTGTGGTAATCTCCCCCGTCTTTTTCTCAACACCTAGTTCGTACAGAGCAAGCGCCGTGGCCTGATATTCCACCTTCAGATTGCCTTCGTAGACCCAAACCGAGACGTTCTCCCCGCTTAATCCGCGCTCGCCGTAAAACTTCCAGTGCTTAAATCTCACAAACCCATGCCGATCAATCTGGCGGGTAAACTGTGTGGCGTACAGCGCGCGCGAGAGGACCTCTTCAGGGACCGTTCGGCCCAGCACGCCACGGAGTACCGCCGCAGGGCTATGGCGCCCGTCCTGGCGCTCCCGGTGGGCAGAGGGATGCTCGATGTTGTAGTTGACCCACCAGGTCCGGTGCGCCTGCTGGATTTCCAACCAGGTACGCGCTTTCGCAAATGCGAAATCCGCTAATCTCATTTGTACCGCAAGTAACGTTTTCTGCATAATTTTGCCAGGGTTCTCCTGGGTCAATCCTCTCCTTACGAATGCCTAACATATCATACAGTTGAAGAGCTTGGGCACTGTAAAACTGACCGCCCCCGTCTGTGACCAGCGCTTCTGGAGTGCCGTAGCGGTGGATGGCCTCAGCTAAGACGGAAAGGTAGCCCCATTGGGTTTGTGTAGGAGTAATGGCTGAGGCCAGAACCATACGCGAAAAATTCTCAAGTTATGTGGACACTCGTGTCATTTCTCAGGTAAATTGGCGCGTTTCTCTCAGATAATTTGCCGACGATTGGCTTGAAGAGTGTATTGGGACGATTTTTCTGAAAAACTTCTCTCTCATAATATGGCGATGCAATTTCATCTCATCTCTTTGATGCTTTTCAGAAAAATGCAACGGCTCATTTTGTAAGCATAAAATGGCGTCCATTTCGGGCTGTTGCTTCGACCACGAGAACGGCGACAAGAAACAAATTGTGGCGGATTCCCGGTGAAGTATGACAATTCATATAGATTGTACGTACGTTTTGCGCCACTTGAGAACCACCCTGTCAGGCCATGAGATTGTTTGTCGTTGCTTTTCATTCCTCCCATGTCCCTGCCTCTCTGAGTGCTGATCTCATCAAGTGATAGGAGTACGTGGCGATCTGCCTGGATGAATACGGTCGTTCCTGCTCAAGCCACCAGACAATGGCTTCGATGAACTGCGCGCTGATGAGATTCGGGAGAAAACCATTTGCGAAGACGCTCTTCTCAGCAATTTGCTGATGGGTGAGTGCTCCCACTAGCTCCTGGAGACGCGTGCTCAGAATGTCGGCGATAAAAGTTCGGGTATTGTCAACTTGGCGAGAGAGCAGAAGAGCTTTTGGGGAGGAGAAAGGGAAAGGAGGAAAGAAGCGGAGGATTGGAGAGGATGATGTGCTGTGAGGCAGTTGCTTTCCCTCTGGCGACCTCGTTCCAGACCTGAAAGCGCTCCTGCATGAGAGCACAGTAGACCGAGGCGTGGAGAAGATGGCGTTTGGGCCGAAAGTGATCCAAAATCGGGCCAAACGCGGAAAGAAAGCGTTGGGCATGGCCCGGTGATTTGAACGCTCGCGTTGTCTGGTTGGTTGATGCGAACGTTCCGCCCGATTATTTAAGCCCTTGTGTTGATGGTGCTCAACGCAGGGCATGATCTCCCTCTTCGCCGCAGCATAACTGGCCAGTTTGTCGGTAATGATCACTCGTGGGACGTATTGCAGCCCCTTGAGCAGCTTGCGGAAGAACTTGTGAAGTAGGCGGCTGACGCGTTGCCTTGCGGTACGTTTTCATCCGCCCCTTCCCGAACCAGGGCTTGCTGCTTTCACAGCACCCGGCTCTCCAGTTCCTGCACCTTGACAATCGAATATCGACTTGGACTTACGCATCTCACGGCCTCGTCTTGCGATTGGGTTCAGTGCATTTCCCTGTTTCCCTTCCCCGTGTCTCAGGCGTTACCCTGAGCGGTTGAGTACTATGGAAACTCCGTCGTCATAGGCTCGCACCCGTAGACGATCCCGCATTTACGCGTATCAAACGTTGAGTACGTGTAGGTGCCCCGTTCGTTTCCTTGAACCAGATCACTTCTGGTCGTTCATCGGAGAGAGGGTTGCGCATATGCCAAGAATATATGCGTGTTCCGATGACATCACTTCAGATATGGTGTGATGAGCCAACGCTTAGACCACTGGAAACTAGGGTTCAGCCAATTCAGGTTTCACCATGCGTACAGGACTTGCGGTGCATCACAGTACATACCTTCCTGTTTAACCGCTTTCCGTGACATGCTGCTTTCCCCTTTGGGTTTCCCCGCCAGGTTGGTCAGGTGTCCTTAAGGTCATCTCCTCTCAACCTCATCCCTCTCAGAGGGAAATCTGATACGCGCCAAAACGGCGCACCTTGGCAGCATTCTTATTCCGCCGACTTTGGACCAGGATATCAAGCACGGTGCCCTCCTGGTCCACCGCTCGCCAGAGATAGTGGGGTTTCCCATTGATTTTGAGAAAGACCTCATCAAGATACCATTTGTCGCCAGTTTTGCCGCGACGACGTTTCAATTCATTGGCGTGCATCTGGCCGAATTTCGAACACCATTGTTAGAATGTTGTGGTGAAGGCACGTGGGTGGTATCCTCCTTCTGTAGAGAAGGTGGGAACGCCTCTGGGGAATGTGGTGTTTGGGCCAACCGAGGTTTCGGCATGAGACGTAGGAACTCGTACCATTGTTTGGTTGCCCACCCGGATCTCTCAACTGAGACTGGAGAAGACTTCAGAGCTCGTATCGGTGAATGCTCATCTCTTGCCCACAAACACGTGCCTCATAATGGCTTTGTTGAGACTGTGTTTTTTTCAAAAGAAGGGAACTTTCCATGCTTTCCGTTTCTGATTCGCCGGGGTGACGCGTTTTGTCGCCCTGGATCTCCACCGCACGTATCTGGTTGCCGGAGCTGTTGATGGCCACCAGAACGTTGTGCTGGCACCACGCCGTTTCGGCTTTGAGGCGTTCTGGGCATGGGCCTGGCGAACACCTGTTTCCATCCGATGCGGTCGTCTTGGAAGCAAGCACGAACGCCTGGGAGATGTATGATCGCCTTACACCTTTGGTGACCAGTGTAACCGTCGCTCATTCGTCAACGGTCAAATTGCTTGCCTCCGCGCGCATCAAGACCGATGCGCGCGACACGCTCAAACTGGCGCAACTCCTGGCTGCCCGTCTGGTCCCATCGGTCTGGGTTCCTCCGCACAACGTGCGGGAGATACGAACCCTGCTTTCCCACCGCCGACGACTCGTCTCTCAGCGGACGCAGGCATTCAATCGACTGCACGGTTTGCTTCAACGCCATAATCTGAAACAGCCCGAACACCAGCGGTTCCTTACGACTGTTACAGATGATGCCTGGTGGGACCAGCTGCCCTTGACCCTAGCAGAAACCTTGTAGATGCAACAGGATCGACGTCTTCTCCAGACCCTGCAAACCCTCATTGGCGAAGCCGATGCCCAAATCCATGCGTTCAGCATCCAGGATCCCTGGGTGAAGAGCATGCCCTTATTACTTCAGCTCCCTGGGTTTGCCGTGCTCAATGCCATGACGGTTCTGGCAGCCATTGGCGATATTCATCGGTTTCCTACAGCTCGGCATGTTGTCAGTTACGCTGGGCTCGCAGCCAGCATCCATGAGTCAGGCCAGACACATCGAGGAGGGAGGATGACGAAAGAGGGACGCCGCGATTTGCGAGCGGCATTGGTAGAAGCCGCGTGGATGGCGGTTGAGCACCATCGCGACTGGAAAGCGCGGTTTGAGCGACTGGCGAACCGCATCGGCAGGCAAAAAGCGATTGTGGCGATCGCTCGGAAACTGCTGGTAGCTCTCTGGCACATTCTTACGTACGAGCAGGCAGATCGGCATGCTGATGCCCAGGTGGTGAGTCGCAAGTTGCTAGCATGGATTTCTCGGACGGGCGTCACCCCAGGAAAACATCGTGCACCTGGAACACGAGCACGCTTGTTGCAGCACTATCTCCAGCAACTTGGGTTGACCACTGAGGCTGATGATGGTGGATCAGCCTCATTTCATCCATCTGGATAGGCAGTTTGATCCTTCTCATCTGATGGGCAAGGCTCGGATCCAACAACCTCTTTTTTATGCCACGTCAAGAGCAAACCAGACGAACGTATTTCCTCGCGTGGTAAGCATCCGCATGATCGTTTTTTTGGCGAAGGAAGTCAGATTAAGGATAATGAAGATCTTTCTGTTTTCTTCTTGACAAATTCACACATCGGTGCCCAACCGTTTCGTAGGTCAACACGACCCCACGCTCTGCCATCATCTCTTCGACATCACGGAAACGGAAGCGAGAAGCGGAAGTACAACCAGATGCAATGGCCAATTATCTCAGCCGGGAAGCGAAAGCCTTTGTAGAGGGATGCAGGTGCTTGTGTTTTCATGTATCTGAGTCTATCAGAAATTGGAGCCACTCAGCAAGTTGACAATACCCTATGCACACCTATGAATTAAGTGATAGTGGACGGCTGATCTGGCATCTGGACTATCGTCAGCACGGTATGGGGTCCGCCAGTTGTGGACCGGATGTGCTACCGCAATATGAGTTACTCTGCCAGGCGTTTCAATTTGCGCTCCGTCTGTCCCCATACTCGCGCGATCTTGTTGCTCCCTCTGTTCTGTAGGGGAGGAGCTTGTCTCCTCCCGAATTCCTCCCCTACAGAACCGGGATGGAATACCGGAATCAACGGCGAATCTGGCTGAGGATTGTTTTATCCTTAATTTTGCTATCCTCCGCCAGCAAGAATGCCTTGGAGAGTATGAGCGATAGCAAAGGATCGCCTTCGAAAGGCAAGAAGAAGCGCTCTTTCTCCGTCTTATGCATCTTTCCTCCAAAGACGATACATAGATACTGGTCCCCCGGTTGCATGAAGATATTGCCAGAAATGAGATGGATACGATAGGTATGCAAGTCACCGCGCACGGTGAGAAAGCGTTCTTCCAGTGAACATCGTTCGCTGATTGCCAGACGCGGCAACAAGCGTTCCAGGATCTGCCTTCTTGCTTCAATTTGCAGGGAAGGCGTCTCCTGGTTATAGGATTGCCAGTACTCTGCCAGTAATGAATCTCCATCATCATGACCATAGATATCAGTGCCTACGCTGGTGACGCTGACAAAGAGATCCACGTCGCGCATTATCTCTGAAAAGACAATGGGGGGAATCTCTTCCAGTGGCTTGAACTGCTGGTTGTGAAAAGGGCTGGTGATGGGCTGAAAGCGTACCTTCCTGGTCAAAAGGTGGCGTGGGATCTCTTGATCCTGGTATAGATTGCCGAGCGTGAATTCGGCACGTATTCCCGCCGATGGGATATCTATATAAGCCGGATCATCCTGGATCGAGCCAGAAAAATTGCTGTGCAGGGAGAATTGCCAGTCACGAGCACGGGCCAGAGCATTGAGTTGGTGCTGCTGGATAATGTGGTCCGCAAAACGGCGCGAGTAGTCGTATGTGTCCTGCTCTGCGTCCGTAATGGGATAGATTTCACGGTGCGCTTGCTTGAAGGGCTGTGTGATCTGTTGTTCCTCCAACCAGAGTTGCCAGAGCTGCGCCTCCTGGGGCTCACTCATGAGGGGATGCCAGAGAGTAACCTCACTCTGGGTAGGCAGCTCACAGGGCTGGCCCTGCGCGTTGACCAGTTGCCCATGTTGCCAGATGACGCGCCAGTTGTGTGCACCAGAACTGATCTGCCAGATGAGTCGTCGAGCCAGCACGCTGACCAATGGATGCTCCAGGTAACGTTCACGCCAGTCCTCCAGTGACCAGTGTCGCGGATTCAGGTACAGGCGCTCTAATCGGCCCCGTTGTGAGCTGATCAAGTGTTGCATATCGTCCGCCAGACGATCGACGGACTTGATCTCATCTTTGTGCTCACGCTTGAATGCGGTTGGGAGTTTCGTTTGCGGCTGACCGCTGGCATCAAACCAGAGCGGCTCTACTTTTCTTCCTCCTGCGTCTAGCTGTACAGTCCAATCGCCAACAGTGATCTGAAGCTGACCATCGTGCAGATCGAAGGTTGGGAGCATCAATTCTTCCAGGTCTTCACGACTCATCTTCTCACGTCTGGCAACGCCATCCAGTGCCTTGCCGATTTTTTCCTGATAGGAAGGCTGTTTAACATTTCTGCGGATGCGTTCTAGTTGACTGATCGCGTCCTTGCCGGGCATGGTCGCGAGCGTGAAGATGCCAGCATCTCCCACTTTGGGGCAGCGCGGTCCCTCACCCGGGAGCTTGCGATAGCCCTCAATAGCGGCATCGGCCAGGGTCGCAGCCAGTCCACGATCGCTATTTCCGCGACAGAGCCAGATCAGCCCACGCAAGATGTCAGAGTTATCGCCATCCATGCGGCCTTCCTTCTGGGTGCAGAAAAGGTCGATCCAGCGCCGTACGGTGGATGTGAGTTGCTCTGGCTCTATGGCTTCCGTGAGTGTGTAGGCCTGCTGCTGCCATTTGTCTGTAGGGGCCGTTCCCTTAGCACTGGCACACAGGTTCAGGATCGCGAGCCAGGGATCACGTTGCTCTGGCGTGAGGTCCGTCAGTTCGTCAAGAATAGCGGTACCCCAGCGATCGGGCAGCAAAGGATAGCTGAACTGTTGTCCCCGTTCGGAGAGCAGATCGCGGAGCAGGAGATGGAAGCGACGGGTATCCGGATCGGAGAGGGAATTTTTCGTCTGGTTGACTAACCACTTGATCTCGGCGCGACACTGTGCCAGCACGTCCGGTTGCCGCAGGAATGGCTCCAGTTCTTGCACGTATGGCCTGAGGGTATGGGTCGCGTAACGTATTCCCAGGAGATCATGCAGGAGCATATGAATGTCTTCAGGGACGAAGGGCAGCTGGTTGTTGAGCAAGGTTCCTATCAGGCAGAGATCCTGCTCTACCTGGTAGGTGTTTCCCTCTCTCCGCTCGGATTCAGAGCCGGGTTGGATGTTGTGTGTCTCTTCCGCGCTCAGGCGCAGGAGACGCACGATGCTCTGTGCGCCGAGTCGTTGCTGAATCAGGCGTGTAAGCTCGGCGTCTATATCCGGGGTGCCCGCTCCAAACTCCTCATGATATGCTGCCAGCAGTATGAGGAGCTCACTATCGCTGGTAAAGTGTCTGGTGTTGTCCTGGAGAAGATCTCTCAATGGACCCGCGCTTTGTGGGAAGAGGAGGTGGCGGATCAGAAGGCGCATTTGATTTTCCTCTATCTGTGCGCTATGCCAGCGGACTTGCGAGAGGTGTTCATAGAGAGGTGCTAACTCGTCCTGACAAAGACGTTCTAACTCTGACGGCTTGAGCACAGGAACGAAGGTTTTAAACAGGTCGAAGAGCCGTATATTTTGTGGGCCGTATTGAAATGTTCGATAATAACTTTCATCCAGCCCGAATAGCTTTGCGATGCCCACCAGGATACCATAGATATCCTCGTAGGTATAGGGCAGATCGTAGGTAAAGATAGCCTGGATAAGCAGAACGTTTTGCTTGTAGTGTACGGGGTGGTGATTGGAATAAGAGTCTGGAGGGTTCAGAGTGGATGTATAGCCATCGAGCAATGCTTCCTTGATCAGGTGAGCTTTGATCTGCTCGCTGGCCTGTTGACTGATAAATTCAACCACATATGGCCTGTTGACCAGGCCGTCTCGCATCTCCTGATGATAGGCGACCAGGATGGCACGTGCGTGCTCTTCTGCTGATGACTCGGCCTTTTCGGCATCGTCGCGTAGCAGCGGAGCAAGGCCGGGAGGATTCCCGGCGTAGCACAGGTCCGCGATTAAGAGGTACAACGCGTATGTCTCCTGGCTTCCATTCAAGAAGTAGTCTGTGTAATCTGCTTCTTGCGACCAGGCGTAGAGTGTATGGAGCTCTTCCTGTACATATTCGTGGATAGCAGGCTGTTTGATGGCGGGTGCGATGGCGTGCAGAACTGCCGTGATGCTGATCGCCCATTGCAAGAAACGACCTCGTTCATCGAACGTCAAGCTATGGGGATAGTTATGCAGATTGCGTAGATTCTGGTTGCTATAAAATGTCACGCAGCTGTGCAGGATCGCACGAACATCTTCTCTACTACAGGTGAGGGGTGTAGAGGAGAGAACTGTGACGAGATTCATATCTCGCTCTAAGAGACTTCTACTCTGGATTGTGGTGCTGATGACACGCGCTTTAAGCGAATCGCTGAGGGTATCCCTCATCTGCTGCAAGAGAGGATGATCCAGAGGCGGTATGTGCTCTCCGAACTCGCGCTGGTAGGCGGCAAGAAACGTGTCCACCTGTTCTGCATCTGGCATCTGGTTTTCTTGATAGGCATGAAGGAGCGCGGCGAGTCCATGTGAATTGCCGGGAGAGGACATCGCTGTAATGGACTGTCTCAATGCGTAGATTTTGTCTTGCATATAGCTCATTTTTTCCTGTGCCAGACGAGCTTCAAGTGTTAGCAGCTCTGGCTGGTTACGGAAAGATTTGCCTGATGCTTTAAGGATAGTGAGCGCGTATTGCAGTAGAACGATGCCACCTCTGCGGCCATTGCCGAGTTCTCCACCGTGCGCAAGGATGTTCAGGATGCGCTGAATATCTGCATCGGTCCAGGGGAGATCATCTGTGATGAGCGCGGCTACTATCTCCCGGTTATTATATGTAATCTCATCCGATTGAATACCTATACCTTCCTGTAAGGCAAGGAGAATCATACTCTTTTTGACGGGCGGGCTGGCTTGTCTGAGCAACGCAAATACAGGGTGGTCATATTTGTAGAGCCTCAGTCCGCGTAGCTCCTGGTGGAGTATAGTGAGTAAGACTTTGGCTTGCTCGTCGCTATCGGGTGCATCCCCGCTGGCATATCTGCGTAATTGGAAGATAAGGCCGGGTGCGTCGTCCCCAAAGAGCAGCGCTTCGAGCTGTTGTCGAAGCTGGTAGGATTCGTGGAATGGTTCAAAGGTGCCCCAGCGATACACATAGGTATAGAGTGTTTCGCATTCGCTGCGACAATAGTTGAGAATCTCTGGTTGCTGCAATGCCGGTACAAAGCTGCTCAGCAGGTGCAAGAACGGGGTCCGTGCACTATCTGAGTGATATTCCACCGCGAGAAACGATTGGAACACGTCGTTCACAAGGGAGAGGATGGCTTGCAGGTCTTCCTGCTGGTATGGCACGCCTCGTTCGCTGATCGCACTGAGAAGAGAGAGGTCTGAAGCAAACGTTTTATCATCGCGTATCTTGTAGGGTTCCAGCCGATGTTTATAGAGGACTCTCTGGATATCGTTCAGTATTACCTGGATGAGGTGGCTATATTGATTGTCATCGATTTTTTCGATGATGCGCGGACACTGCTGGCTGGCTTTGCTGGTACGATGAGCCTTATCGTATTCTGTGAGGATCTGTTGAAGCGTTTCCAATTCCTGTTCATTGATCATCGTTGTTAGCCCCCCACCAGTGGTACAAGTTTGAAGAAGGTGACGCTGCTCTCCGGCGTGAGCAGGATCGGGCTGTCGAGCTGTGTTACCTGTCTGGTATCGACGATCACAATGTAGCTTCTTTTCCCGAAGGCTTTGATGGCTTGCTCATATAGTAATTGCCAATCGAGCTGAGGCTGGTTCTCTGTTACTGCTTCACTGTGGTTCTGGTCGGGTGATGGTGGGATCAGGCAGAGCTGTCGGGCACGCTTGCGGGCGTTGTATTCGGTGACATCCTGATAGATGCGGCTACGAATAATCTCGCGGAGCGTACAGCGTTCTTCAAATATCTCAAGCTGCAAGGGTGGTTGAATTTCCCCTTGCAGCGATTCGTTGTTGACGGTGATCGTAATTGACATACAAAAATCTCCTGATAATACTGTTCTCTGAGACTAAGGCGCAGAATTTATGTGAAGAGGTATTTTTTGTTTCTGCTTATGCTTCTATTCTTTCCATTGCATTATAAATCGGAAAGGGAATAGGCCGACGCAGATTTCTGAATGTATTGAAATCGTTGCGCTTGCTTTAGCCCTCATCAGTAGTTTTGACCGTAATACCCAGTCCTCGGACGATAGCGAGCGCCTGATTTGGATCGATGATCGCACCTTTGAGCTCACGTGGGCCCACGCGTGCACCATCGATCTGCGAACCACGTAGATCGACACCTGTGAGCCTCGTTCCTGTGAGGTCCGCATTGCGGAGATCGCAATCGACGAACATTGTTCCTGAAAGATCGACCTCCATGAAGTTGACCTCACTCAAATCGCAGTTCTCGAAGCGTACCGCCTTGAAGCGTGAGTAGGCGAATTGGGAAAAGCCCGCATGGCAGTCTTTAAAGGGAACATCCTGGAACTGTGCTTCACCACATTGCCAGCCAATCAGATGGCAACCGATCAGTTCCAACGCGACTCATACTGGCCTCGGTCCACTGGGCGTTGGCAAGGTCACAGACGGAGAAGCGACTATCGAGCACCTGAACTTTTTTGAAGAGCGTTTTATTAAGATTCACATGTTGAAAAAGCATCTGATCGAGGGAAACATGTGCTGCCTCGTATTCCTGATATTCTGCGCGGGAAAGTGACCGTTGCGTGTAATAAGCGTAATCAAGGAATGATGTATCTGGTAGTTGTGGATTCTCAGAATAAAATTCGTTTTCCAATCAGATAACGGTTCTTGGACACATTCGGTGTGCTGCTCGTTAGGGAGAAGAACGTTTTTGTGAAGGAACAGGCTCATGGAGGTCCTTGAGTCGAACGGAAAGGAAAGCAACATGCACTTTACTTTGCCGGATGCAGCTCTGGTTTCGGCTCTGACTGCCTGGTCGCTTCCCCAGCTATTGACGCTCACCCGCATTCGCGGAGGGTTTACAGGGGATGTCTGGTATGTGGATACCAGCCAAGGACGCCTCGTGGCCAAATTTGCCTATGAGGCCCAGGAGGCCTTCGAGGCTGGGCTGCAAGCTGCTGAGATCGTCGAATGTGCTGGTATTGCGAGTGGCGCACCGCTGCGAACCGTGGCAGGGGAACGAACCGTCATGCTTGAGGGACCACCGACCCTCTTTCATCCTTTAGCCCTGCTGCATTTTGTTCCAGGAGAATCCCTAGACGTTGAGCAGCCAGCAAGCGCGTACCTCGCAGGTTCCCTGCTGGGGCGCATCCATACCATTCTGCTTCGTGAACAGTTCAGACCACAAAGCGGTGACCGCCTCTTTGCCTATCTGAAAGAAGAAGCGGTGGAGGTGAATGCTCAGATTGGCTTGCCTATGCTACTCCAACAAGCAGTTGAGGCTGTAGAAGCCTTTGAAAAACGCACCCAGGTCACTTACGGAACACTGTATGGAGATAGCTTGCAAGTGCTCTATGACCGAGAAACGCATCGGGTGGGTCTGATTGATTGGGGAACGATTGGCTGGGGACCGCTTCTGTTCGATGTGGCTCTTGCAACAGAGCTTTTCTCGTTCAGCCAGGCTCAAACTGACTATTTCTTGCAGAGCTATCTGGCTAAAGCCCCGATTGAGCCCCAAGAGTTGGAAGGGCTGAAATACTATCAGGCCTTGCGCTATGCGCAATTGGCAAAGTTCTTCGCCTGGCGTCTGGCACATCAAGCGACTCTCGGTAATCCTGATCCCCTAGCTAATGAATTGGCGCTAAGAGAAAACAGAATGGCACTTGAGCATCTCCTGGAGTAATCGCTCGCTGTGATACCTCTTCCATCTATCCTTTCTGAGGCAGAAGAGTATCACATGACTCCTTCTCTCCACTGAGCGCATCTGAGAGGCACACTGAATGTGTCCAAGAACCCAGATAACTGTTCCAGAGATTTCTCTAGATCGGCCTGTAAAGCCCGAATACAGGGAAGACCACGCCTTGCATTTCTTGCATAAATATTCCTGGCCGTATTTTCAAAACGAAGCAGGCTCTGACACAGCTTTGGGGATAAGCTGATCCTTTAAACGGCTTGCTGGAAGATATGTGCCTTTCTTTCGGGAAGATGGACAAACCAGATGCCCTGCTTTGATGATGGCTCTTCCTGATAAAGGCTTGATGAGAGCCTAGTTGGATGGTATCCTTTTGTGGAAGAGCCTAGTAGTATACAGATAGGAGCCGTGCAAGCATGTTCTATTGACGCTGTTGGGATCTGATCTCTCTTCAAGGAAACTTCTGGTTTTATCCTTTTCTCTTCTCCATTACCCATGAGTGTACATATGCTGCGCTGTGTGTGCGTCCTCGTGCTCCTCCTTACATCTTTGCACCTTTTGTATCCTTCAACGTTTTTGTAAAGGAAAAGATGCTCAGATATTCTCTTCTCAGGAGGAGATTCTATGTCACTTCAGCTTACCTTGCGTTCCGCCCACGATCTTTCAACAAGCGAGCAACAAATCATCATTGATGTCTGCACCCAGGCGTATGGAGAGGATTTCACAACTGTGCTCGCCCAGTTCCCTGACGCTCTGCATCTCCTCGCATACTGGGAAAACAAGCCGGCGAGCCATGCTTGCTGGGTGACGCGTTGGCTTCAGCTAGATGGGCTACCACTTTTACAAACCGCCTATGTCGAGGCAGTAGCAACTGTTCCCGCCTTTCAGGGCAGAGGGATCGGAAGTACTGTGATGCAACGAGTGGCGACGGAAATCCAAGACTATGCGTTAGGAGGGCTGTGTGCCGCCCACGAACATATCGGTTTCTATCAACGTCTCGGTTGGGAGAGGTGGCGTGGGCCAAAGGCGATTCGTACAGTCGAGACACTGATAGCTACTCCGGATGAGGACGTGATGATCCTTCGTACTGCGAAAACGCCGTCTCTCGATGTTTCCACAACGATTACCGCAGAGTGGCGTGAAGGGGATTTATGGTAGAGAGCAGTGCACGGGCAAGGTGCAGCTAGATGCGGTGCAGCACCCGTTGGCGCAAGAGGGCAAACCCAGCCTTGCCATACATCATGCGCTTAACGAGCTTCACCCTCGTCACATGGCCCTCGACCTGACCGTTATTGATAGGCAGAGTTAATCCGGCTTGCACAGCGGCTTTATCCTGTTCTACACCATGAGCAAAGCTGTGTAGTTCGGAGAGCTGACTCTCTTGCACCTGAGTTAGCCAGGTATCCAGGCGCTCCCCCTCTCGCTTGCGGAGCATCTGGAGAAAGTCCTGGGTCAAGTGGTACGCCATCTCCAGATCGGGATGGACCTGGCGAAGGGCCGCCAGGTCCACTCGCTCGTCTTCATCCAGGTTGTCTGGATGCTGCATGAAGAGACATACGGCGGCGGTTGAGGTATAGTGGAGCACTTGAGACGTTCCCCCTGGCGTATTTACCTCCGTCGCTTTGAGCGTTTTCAAGAAACGATACACCATCCGCTGTGAACCGGGATAGCCTTGCGCCATGATCTCTTCCCAGAGGCGGGTGCCGTTGCGTTCCCCGCCCTGCCAGCGTTTGAGCACGTAAGGAGTGTAGGGGTCAAAGTCGCTCTGCCGCTTGCGCCGGGGTCTAGTATCAGGGGCCACGCCCCGCTCGAACCAATGTCGCACTGTTCGTTCGCTGACACCGAGCTGGTAGGCAATCTCTTTGATTGCAAGCCCTTGTTCGCGTAAGCGCCTGGCCTGCTGATAACGCGCATCTCGCTCGGCGCGGCGGATGGCGATGGTCCGCGCAACCTGTTTTCCTGGATCTGGACGCCACTCTTGCACAGCGACAGGTACCTCTTCCTGAACTGGTATCTTTCCTTCTGCTTGTCGACTTGCGGCTTTCATCTCAGAGAGAACGCGTGCGAAGAGCCGTTGTACCGCATCTGACAAATTCTCGCAGACATGAAAGCGGTCAGCAACCTGAATCGCCTGTGGGGCACCGGTCGAAGCTGCACTGGCGTACTCTGCCCCTCGGTCGCGGCTCACATGGGTAATTTCAGGATGAGCCGCCATCCATGTGGCAGCGGTTTCGGCCCGCCGATCTGGCAAGATGTCGATGATCTGATGAGCATCCAGGTTAACGACGATTGTCCCAAAGGTTCTCCCGCGCCGAAAAGCGAAATCGTCTAGACCAAGACACTCCACGTGCTCTGCCTGCGGCGTGGGCAGCGCCATGATCCGGCGCACAATCGTCATCCAGGAGGTAGTGATTCCCAGATGCGCAGCCAGTCGCGCGCCGAGTTTGCCGCACGTCGCCAACCCGATGGTTTGCAGGGCCTCGTTCAATCGAGTAGTCATCTGGGCCCACGGAGCGACCAGATGCAGTAGCCGCTCGGCAAACATCTTGCGCACACAGTCGGCGGCGTCACAAAAGAACTTGCGCACATACAGGATCAATCGGACACGTTGTCCCGCGCAGGGCAGATCTTTCACCACTCGACGATAGCGACTATGCAGGCGGGTGGCGGGCTGCTGACACAGTGGGCACAACGCACTCGGTAAGGTCGCGGTCACGTGGAGCACGAGCTGATCTTCTTGCTGCTCCATCTGGATCAGTTCCAATCCCTCGCCCAATGGGAAGAACTGAGGCGTCTCCATTCCGGTGTGGTTCTCCTTTTCTCACTTTTGTGAGAAACACGAACCACCCAGCACACCGCCTCACTCGTGGCTCTCCAGATATATTGATGAGTTTATCCCCAAAGCTGTGTCTGAGCCAATTTATGTGTCAAACGACAGAATACTACCAGATTGGCGGGGCACAAATGATCACGTGGGATGGGGAAGAGAGACCAAAAACCACCGTGGAACATGTTCTGTTTCATCCTGATCGCACACAACGAGAACGAGCCTGGCGTGCTATTGCGGAGCGTGAAGCTGAAGATCGCGAAAAGCTCGATGTACTCTGGATGAAAAAGATGCATGTGCGCCAGCAGATTGCGCGCAACGCCGGTTATGAGAACTACCGCGATTATCGCTGGCAGCAATTGCTGCGCTTTGATTATACCCCGGATGATTGCAAGGCATTCCACAGGGCTGTAGAGCAGGTTATCGTGCCAGCAGCCAGCCATCTCTCCGAGAAACGCCGGAAGCTGCTCGGTGTGGAGAAACTGCGCCCCTGGGATATGCAGGTCGATCCACGGGCGAGCGAGGCGCCGCGCCATATCTCTGATGTCGATGGATTGCTGCGGCAGTGCATCCCCGTTTTTCAGCGGATCGATCCCCAACTGAGAAGCTACTTTGAGACCATGCTCCAGGAGCAGCTTTTCGATCTGGAGGAGCGTCCCAACAAAGCGGACGATGGCTACAATCTGCCGCTAGAGGTCAGGCGCCGTCCTTTCATTTTTGGGCGCGTGAATTCGATTACCGACGTTGTGCCGTTGATCTTTCACGAAATGGGGCATGCCTTCCACGTCTTTGAGACCATCCCTCTGCCTTACATTCACCAGCGAAAAGAGGAGGCCATACCACTAGAGTTTGGCGAGGTTGCATCAACCAGCATGGAATTTATTGGGGCCATGCATCTCCACCAGGTCGGCCTTTGTACAGAACAGGAGGCGGCCCGCCTGCGCATCCAGCACCTGGAGAATACGCTTACAAGCTACTTGCCACTCATTGTTATGGGCGATGCCTTCCAGCACTGGGTTTACGATCACCCCAAACAAGGAATGGATCCAGAGCAGTGCCGGCAGAAGTGGGCAGAACTCTCGCAACGCTATCAACCAGCAATCGACTGGAACGGCCTGGAGAGAGAATGTGGAAGTCGCTGGCAGGGGGTGCTGCACTACTATTGCCTTCCGTTCTACTTCATCGAATACGCCTTTGCCGCGTTAGGCGCTTTGCAGATCTGGGACAACTATCTCCACGATCAAGAGACAGCGATCCGCCAGTATCGTTTCGCGCTCTCTCTGGGTGCGACAAGAACGGTGCCTGAACTCTATGAGGCGGCTGGAGCAAGATTTGCCTTTGACACGGGTATGCTTGAGTATGTGGTGCAGTTGATCTCCCGGACGGTGGAAGAGTTAGAGGCGCACGTGTAACGAAACGCCTGCGTCCCACTCCAGTATGGAAACGTTGAGATGAAATTGGTGCGCATGTTGCCCTTTTCTGTTTGATAGGCGGTTGTCACGAGCTTCGAGAAGGCCGATGAAATGAGGAGAGAGGGAACAATTCATCCACAAAACAACTCCCAAAGTTCCGCCAATTTCATCTCAAACTTCACAGCTTGACTTCTCATTCTCCCTCCAATTGACAAGATGTCGCTGAGAAAAGTCTGGCGAGGAGCGGCTTTTCCAGGAAAATGTGTCCCAGTGCTCACATGGGAGGGCAAGTGCTTACGTCGGAGGGCAAAACCTGCCCGCTTCGGACGTCATTTATCATCTATCTCATTGAGTATCCTATGGGTCTGACACTCTTCAAAAGCGGAGATACTTCATATCATCCTTCTGCTCTGCGCATAGCCTCGTGATTTTCGACCACCTCGTCGATGATTAAACGCAGCATGTTCGCCGCAAATTCAGGATTGAGTCCACGATCCCGCGCCAGCCTTTCTATACGCGCAAATTGTATCTTCTCTCGTGCTTCATCCACTGCGGGCAACCCATGTTCGCTTTTGTATATCCCTATCTTCTGGGTAACGCGAAACCGTTCAGCGAGCAAAAAGATTAAAGCATTGTCGATGTTATCAAGGCTTTCGCGTAAATCGTTCAGATCTTTGTTCATGATGCTTATTCCTGTCGCGATTCAACGGAGTAGAGATAGGAAAGATGATACGAGATGGAAGCAAGCCCTGTCAAGAAAAAGTTTCTGACCTGATATGTTTGAGCAAATGATGCAGAATCGAGTAAGGTGGCGTATACCTTCACCCTTCTACCAGGGATGCCGCTCCATCATTGCTCAGCTAGCGAGGCTCGTTGCGCATCCCGTGGGCTATGTGACCCTCTGGGAACAAGCGGACGTTCCCAGCCTCGTTGCTCTGCTGCGAGAGGATGCCTGGTTCACCATGCCGCCGCTTCCTGTCTGGTATCAGGGACGAGCGGCTATCACCTTACTGCTCCAGACCCATCTCTTTACTCTCGGCTTGCAATGGCGCTTGCTTCCAACGCACGCCAATGGCAGTCCAGCGTTCGGACTCTATCGGCGAGAGGCTTTTGCAGACGACTATCAGCTTTTCGGCCTGGTGGTTCTGGGCGTGGAGGGTGAGCAGATTGTAAGCCTGATCGCGTTCCTGGAGGTATCCAGCCTCTCCTTTTTTGCCCTGCCGCTCACTCTGCCACGCGTGTGCGCAGAAGGGTGAGCAGGACGGAGAAATCCCCCCGTTCATGGAGCAGAGGCACCGATGGGAGGCATTCCGCTCAGAACGGTGATGCATGAGGGCGAACCCTTGTCAGGATTGCAGTTCATAGGTGAGCTTCACAATGCCTTTCGAGAAACTCTTTGTCGCAACAAGCCTCAATCTGGCGGTTTCGCCCTCCCGGAAGAACTGCTTCCCTTGCCCCACAACCAGCGGATGAATGGAAAGATCGAGCACGTCAAGCAAATGGTGCTTGAGCAACGTCTCTCCGGAAGGCCGTGGCCATAGATGAGAAGATTCCCTCCTTCCTGCTGCTTGAGCCTGGTCACTTCATCAACCACGTCGCCTCGAACAATGGTCGAGTTGGCCCATTCGGCTTTTTCCAGCGTTGATGAGAAGACATACTTGGGCATGGCATTGATTCTGTTGGCCCACGAGTCAGTGCGTCTCGGCCAAGTCGCAGCAAAGACCTCGTATGTACTGCGGCCCATCAACAGCGCGTCGCATGCCAGTGCCTGGGCCAATCCATCCCGCATATACGTGTCATCACGGTATGCAGAAAATCCTGAGATGGCTGCTCCGGCGAAAACACCGTCTAACGAGACGAGAGTGTATTCGATAAGGTTGCGCATAAAATGATGTCCTTTCTTATCTTGAGTATGTGGTCAACCAGAACGTCTGTCCTTCGGCAGGAAGGGCTGGCTGATAAGAACGTTGAAAGGGCAGGGCCATAAGGGTATCCTCCTGGAACTGCTCGCTGTGATATGAGAATGCTTATGGTCAGGCTTACCGGCGCGCAAGGAAGGGATCACGCTCACGTGGCATGGTGTACCAGAGATCATCGCAGACTTTGCGCTCTTCTTCATCCAATGAAACAGTGACACCACGTAAACTTTCCGTGAATTGTTCCAACTTGCTGGCTCCTAGAATGGCACAGGTAATGCCAGGCTGAGCCAAAACCCAGGCCAGTGCCACCTCGACAAGCTTCTTGCCACGCGGCTCTACGATGCTGGCGAGACGGTCAACAGCCTCAAACATGGGATCGCGCCAGTAGCGTCTCTGATACATTTCTCCGCTGTTTTTTAGTGTAAAACGAGTATTCTGCTCAAGAGTACGGCTCTTTCGATAACGTCCGGTCAGCACACCAGCGGCCAGAGGATTGTAGACGATAACGCCGACGTTATGAGCCTGAGACAGCGGGATCAGTTCGTCTTCGATCATGCGGAAGAGCATATTGTAGCGCGGCTGGACGCTCTCGAAACGGGCCAGATTGAGCAGTTTGCTGGTCCAGAGCGCATCGGCGAGTCGCCAGGCCGGGAAGTTTGAGCAGCCAATATAGCGTACTTTGCCCGCGTGCACTAGGTCGTCAAGAGCACGCAGAGTTTCCTCAATGGGCGTGGTTGGATCAAAGGCATGCATCTGATAGAGATCGATGTAATCAGTTTTGAGGCGGCGCAGGCTCTGCTCACAGGCGGCAAGAATGTGACGGCGGCTCAATCCTTCGTCGTTGGGGCCTGGACCCATTTTGCTGTAGCACTTGGTTGCCAGCACGATGCGGTCGCGGGCTTTGCGCTCACGTAGCCAGTTCCCAACGATCTCCTCCGTCTTGCCAACGTTCTCTAAATCAGCGTCGAACGGATAGACGTCGGCGGTATCAAAAAAATTGACGCCAGCTTGATCAGCGGCATCCATAAGAGAGAAGGATGTTGCTTCGTTTGCCTGATTGCCAAAGGTCGCGGTCCCCAGACAGATTCGGCTGACTTTCAGGCCGGTACGCCCTAACGATGTAATGTCCATCAATGGCTCACTTTTCTAGTGTTTCTATGTATTCAAACTCGATGTGTAAGAGGGATCAATTCCCTTTCACCTCTAGGACACACAAGTGATCCCAAACTCATCGCAAATGATCAGCAAATTTGGGGAAGAGGGCGGTAGCCGCGTCGATCCATCAAAAAGGCGAGAGAGGAGAAGAGGGTTTTCCCATGACTTTTTGTGGGGAGATTACGCCACTTTTTTGCCCAATTCGAGTGCGCACCCCTTTCAAGCATCATGTGACGAGTGCGATCCTGTTAGTTCGAAACATGCGAAAGCATGAGGATGGACTGGTTGCAGATGAACTGCAACACAACTGATCCGTTGGTGTGAGGTGCAAATCCTCACCTGGTGTATGGGCACCAGAAAGTGACATCCCCGTGGTAGCGACTGGACATCAATCCACGAAGCGGGATGTGAGGCGAGAAAACTGCAAGTCCGAGGCAGAAGAAGCCTGAAACGTGCTGTCATGGTGAAATGCTCTCTAACCAGGGAGTGAATTGAAGGTATGACCGACCCATCGTCATGATGAACAAGCCTACGCGGAATGACAGGCTTGACCAAAATGGTACTTGTGCCTTCTCCATGAACCACATGGAACGTCGTAAGACGACTTCGTCATCGTCTTATCCCATGACGAACGGCGCACGGTGGATAGTACCCACCTACAACAGCGGACAACAACAGATCGGAACGGAGTAACCCTGTGCTGTACTCTTGGCGGTGGTTGATGCGTCAAGTAGGTTCCAACCAATGTCACACAGGGAGAGATGGTCTAAGAAGCAAATACCTCTCTGTAATGGGGAGGATAGGCTGACGTAGACCCTGCTGTATGGAGGATAGAGAGATGAGTAGAATGAAAGAAAGGAAAACGTCATCAACTCAGGAAACTGATAAGATGAGCGTGGCTTGGAACAAGTTACCCTGGCGCAAGCTAGAGCAGCATTGCTTCCGCATTCCAAAACGCATCTATCGAGCCAAACAGAATGGTAATACGCGAAAAGTAGAAAAACTACAAAAGCTCTTGATGAAGTCGGAAGCTGCACGATTGTTGGCAGTACGACGAGTGACACAGGATAACCAGGGGAAGAAAACGGCAGGAGTCGATGGAATTAAATCAGTCCCTCCTCAAGAACGCTTTGCTCTGGCCCAACACATCCACCCGAAGAACTGGAAACACAGCAAACGACCATTACCAGTGCGGCGCGTCTGGATACTCAAGTCAGGCAAACCAAACGAGCGGAGACCATTAGGCATTCCTGTCATGATGGAGCGCTCGAAACAAGCACTGGTCAAGCTGGCACTGGAGCCGGCCTGGGAGGCAGTGTTTGAACCGAACAGTTACGGCTTCCGACCAGGGCGATCATGCCATGATGCCATCGGAGCGATCTTCCTGACCATCAAAAGCAAACCGAAGTTTGTCTTTGATGCCGACATTAAGGGCTGTGTGCGCCGTGACAGTCACCACGGCATTCCCGAAATGATCGGGAGAGATTAGGAGGGACATCTCTAGGTTAACCAGCTCACCTGGAATCGAAAGAAGAAGGGAAAAGCAGCATGCTGGTAACGCGGGGAACAGAGACATGATGCCCAATCTGTTGTCCTGCAAGACCTGTGTGATATGGCGAAAGGTAGACTCCCTGAAGTCCAATTCCGACGGTTTAGGCGATAGCCTATCCTTACGGCATCTCAACGGGATACTGATCTATGCAGAGGCATAAACAACCGGCCTTTGCAACCTCCTTACGATCAGGTCAACTCACAATGAGTGAGGAAACGGAATGAGTGGTATTGTCAACTTAAGGAATGAAAGGAAGAGCTTTTCTGAGAAGAATGACGAGAGGACGAAAAGAGATGAAAGACCGGGGAGGTTGGCACGGTGCTACGCTGCGGTTTGTGCGCCGGTGATTTTATTCCATATCTGGAATCGGCCCTGCATGAGGGCACGATAATCTGAGGCATGAAGACGATGCCGTTTGGGACGAAAGTGATTGGAAATAGGACCGAAGGCCGAAAGAAAGCGTTGAGCATGTCCCGGGGTTTTAAACCGACGTATGGTGCGCTCCCGTTGTCTCGTCGGTTGGTGCGAGTTTTCTGCTCGATTATTCAAGCCTTTGTGTTGTCGATGCTCTACGCTAGCTAACAGTTCTCGTTTCGCTGCTCCGTAACTGGCTAGTTTGTCAGTAATGATGACGCGTGGGACGTATTGCAGCCCTTTAAGCAGCTTACGGAAGAATTTCTTGGCTGCCTGCTTATTTCGCCTACTCTGAACCAAAATATCGAGAATATTTCCATACTGATCGACGGCTCGCCATAAGTAATGCGTTTTCCCATTGATTTTGAGAAAGGCCTCATCCAGATGCCATTTGTCTCCCGTTCGAGGACGAGAACGTTTCACCTCATTGGCATACTGTTGGCCGAATGTGAGACACCATTGTTAGAATGTTGTGGTGAAGGCACGTGGGTGGTATCCTCCTTCTGTAGAGAAGGTGGGAACGCCTCTGGGGAATGTGGTGTTTGGGCCAACCGAGGTTTCGGCATGAGACGTAGGAACTCGTACCATTGTTTGGTGGTAGTGTTGCAAAAAATTTAGATCTGAGAAAATAGAGTAAGTAATTACGGTACAAGAAGCATTACCATAGAGAAAAGGTGAGCGTTCTGTACCTTTTTCCTCGTGAAATGTGTTCGTGTGCGCTTCCATTTGCTGAGCTTTAATTTTTTTGCAACACTACCGTTTCGGGTGGTGTATCTCCCCAGTTTAAATCAGGGATACTTTCCGGCTCGTCGCCAGTGGCAGCCCTGCCCGCCTCCTGCTGGAATGATGATTTATGGGGGACAAAATGAGCACGAAAAAGAAGAAGAGGCCCTCTTCTTCGTGGCCCTCTCCCGTGCCCGCGATGTTCTCTACATATCTTATGCTCGCCGCATCGGGAACCGAAGGAGCCAGCCTTCTTCTCTCCTCGCGTTGGTTGAACGCCACCTGACAGGCGTAGGAAACCCCGTGGCTCTCTGGGAAGGAAGTGATAGCCTGGTTGATGTTCCTGCCACCGTAAAAATCCCACCTCTGGATGCTTTCCAGGTGTTTGACGTCGAGAGGCTCGACCGGTATCTGAGTTGTCCACGCCAATACTACTATGAGTTCGTTCTGGATTTGAGACGCAGACGTACTGATTCAGCCTATATTCAATTTCATCGTTGTGTCTATGGCGTTTTGTCCTGGTTGCAGGATGAGCGAAGGCAGGGACGCGGGGTTGATGAAGAGGTGCCCCAAAGGTATCTACTCGCTCTTTGGGAGGTCAAAGGTCCGCGAGAGCACCCCTACGAGATGATGTATCAACAGCAAGCCGCCATCCTTGTGACTCGTGCGATCCGCCGATTTTCCAAGCCAGCACAACGACCTGCCCAAGCCGCATGGGAGGTTCCTTTGACGTATGGTCGTGTCCGATTTACGCCGGATGTCCTCGAGATTGTAGAAGGGAGTACGGGACCATCCTTCCTTATCCAACGGTTGCGCACCGGGCAGGTCAGCCAGAGCGAGCGGGACAAGGAGATTTATGCGCTCTACCACCGTGGAGTGGAGCAGGCCTATCCAGGGGCAAACAGGTGGGTTGGATGATGGATAACCAGCTCCCGACAAAAGAAGGATACGCGCCAGTGTGGCATACAACCGATGGAGGAAAACACTGGCAACAGGTCACACCCAATCTCACGCTTCATAAAGAATTCTCGTGGTCACTCTATGTACGCGATAAGGTGACAGCTTGGCTCATTACCAGGTATGATGGAGAAAGGTATGCAGCGCTTTACCAGACTCTTGATGGAGGAAAGACCTGGCAACGTTTCGAATGGCCTTATGCATCAGAGGCTCCGGATTATATGACATTTACTGATCAGAATCATGGGTGGAGCTTGCTGGTGACCTCGCCTTTTGTCATCAATCTTGAAGATGTCAGAACGGGGAATTATGTGAGTGAGGCGGACAAAGAACTCCAGCAGTTTTTGCTCCATACTCGTGATGGGGGAAAATCCTGGCAAAAGATTGGTCCACTTCCAATCGCTGGAAGGATTGAGCAAGTCCAGTTCCTTGATGAACAAACGGGATGGATCACAAGTGAGACGGTTACCCAGGAAAAAGGCGCGCCTCTTCCAGAACATACTGGGTACCTCTATATGACGCATGATGGGGGACGTAGCTGGCAACGGCAGTCGCTAGATACCGCCCTGGCAGGGATCAAAGCAAATGCCTATCTCGATCTTACTTTTTTTAACAAGCGAGAAGGGTATGTCTACGCAGAATATGGTCTTAGTGGCGTCAACTTACAGTATTACTTGTATGTGACCCATGATGGGGGTCGATCCTGGCAACAGAGTGGGAATGCCCTTCCCTGGGGGCAGGACATGGGCATCATCATCCCTCCTTTGGAGATGCCCAAACAACAAGTGCTCCCTGATGGCCAGCACATTGTAGAAGCTATCAATACCTTCTCGTTGATCAATGGCCGCTGGCAGCAAACCACCTTTCAGCGTCACAATCCTACTGCTAACGGTAGCATAAGGGGTTTTAGCTTCCTTTCCACTCAAAGAGGATTTGTCATGATCCAAGTAGGGCAAAGGGGTCGGGAGTTCTACCATACCATCGATGGAGGCAAAACGTGGCAGAAAGTGGGCCTTCTCTCCTGAGCATTTCCGTTCCCGCTCGGACACGTTCCATGGAGAGGGTGGTGGGATTGACCAATGTGACTGAAGGTAACGAGCAGCAGAAACGCTCTCTTGGGACTGAGACTCGGAAAGGGAGCTACTCACAGTAAGGCTCTCTTCAACCAGGGGAAGACAGGCTAACGAGCAAAGAGGAAGGAAACCGGGCGTTGCTCACGCTTTGAACATGACACCATCTCGTAGTGTGTGTAAAGAAGAGGCTTTTTAAAGAGGTGTTTTTGAGGCGATACTACAGGCATAGACTGTCTCTTTCGTAGATTTTCCTTCAATTCCTAAAAGGAGGATGCTATGCCTGTCCCCAAGAACAAACCTACTACATCCATGCCTCAAGCTTCGACATCAGAACCATCGTCCCCTGTACTCCCAGAACAAGAGGAATTTCGACAGCATTTACGTCATCTTGCGGTGAGCGCCGTCCAAGTCTTGATCGAACAAGTCATGTGTGAAGAGCTAGAGCAGTGCATCGGAGCATCATGGGGCGAATGCACCCCCAATCGTCGTGAGTATCGCAATGGGTTCTACACGCACGATCTGGTAACTCCCACTGGGCGCATTGAAGATCTAAAAGTTCCCAGAGATCGGGAAGGAGAGTTTCACACACAAGCGTTCGAGCGATATAACCGCAATGCTCCCGAGGTAGCTGAAGCCTTGACCCAGATGTTCGTGAGTGGGGTCAGCACTCATAAGGTAGGGGCTATTGCAGAAAAACTGATGGGAGTTGGTCCTTCTGCTAGCGCCGTGAGCTGACTCAATCAAACCTTGACTGAACAATTTGAAGCGTGGCGCCAGCGTCCCCTGCTTGCTCATTACCGTATCTTGTACCTCGATGGCATCCATTTTACCGTTCGGCACGGGAGTCAAACTGATTCCACGATCATCTTAACGGCCCTTGCCGTTGACCTGGAAGGAAACAAGGATGTGCTTGCTTTACGAGCTTGTGCGGAGGAAGGCAAAGATGGGTGGAGTTGCCTCTTACAAGATCTGCGCACTCGTGGTGCTACGCAGATGGATTTGATCGTGACAGATGGGCATGAAGGACTCCTCTCCGCAGTCTCCACCCTCTTTTCCGCAACTCCTCGGCAACGCTGTGTCGTGCATAAACAGCGCAATGTTCTCAATGCCATCCCCCATCGGGAGCGCAAAGAAGTTAGCACGGAATTAGCTGGGATCTTCAAGCAGGAGAAAAAAGAGGATGCTCTGCTCAATTTGGCAGCGTTCAAAGCGAAATATCAGAAGCGCTATCCAGAAGCGATCCGCAGTCTCTGTGAAGATGAAGAGCATCTTCTCACATTTTATGCCTTTCCCCAGGTGATGCATCGGTATATTCGCACCACCAATGCCATTGAAAGCTTTTTCAGTAACGTTCGAGGGCGCACGGACCAGATAGACGCTTTTACGACAGAAACCAGCTGTCTGACCATTGTCTGGGCCGTCATGCAGGATATCCATTTGCCCAGAATACCCGTCTCGTAAGAGGAGCAGCTTGAGTGATGTCTCATCAAAGCAACCAGCCGAAAAGGGTAGTTCAGGAGGAGGTGTTCTTGTACTGCCATTCCTGTGTAACAAGAATGGTTTTCTCCCTGCGCTGCACACGTGTTGGGATGGTGTTGGAGCCCCAATGCAAATGAGTTTCATAACTGGCGAAGCTGGAGCTTGTAGTCCGTGAGCGCTTCTTCGGGAAATGCCGAGATGAGTTTCTGCGCGTGTTTTCCCACCTCGCTCTCGCGCTGCTTCTTTACCAGAGCGATGAGTGTTGGAAGAACGTAAGCCACTTGATCCCCTGCTCTCTCAACGACATCCAGCAAGGTGTCGACATCTGGGCTTGCTCCAGCCGCTTGAGAGAATCCAGCCTGACTCAACAAGCAATGAACGGTAGGGCAGCAACGAAGCGCATAGTCATCTGCAATCGTCTTCATGCTTAACATCGTACAGAGTCCTTCGACATCGTAGGCCCACGTCTGGTTCTTGCCGGCATCCGCGTGATATGGTGGTCCTTTTTCCAAAAGTGCTTGGATGAGATGTGGCACAATGACATCTGGTCCCATATCAGTGAGCGTCTCTACTGCCTCACTCCATCCAAGAAGGTTCGGATCGCCAATATGGTAGATGAGTTCTGGGATAGCTGGCTCATTCTTGGGGTAACCAATGAGATGAAGGGCCCGAATGGCAAGTGCTTGCCGTGCTTTCCCTGGATGGCGAAGCGCTTTCACTAGGACATCCACCACCCCATCAGAGGCATCTGCTAACTGGTAGAGAAGTTGATCGGCCTTTGGCTTATTGCCCAGACGAGTGGCCTGAAGTGCCTCGTCAAGAAGTTGTTCTAACATGTTCCACCCCTATTCGTGCGAACGACAAACGGCGAAGAGGACCGAAGAAAAAAGAGTGCTGGCCTATTATATCGCAGGCGAAAAGAAGTATTTTCATGGAACTCTGGGGAAAGGAGCTGGTTCTCAAGAAAGCCCTATTGATACACAATATTCGGCATGGTATCGACACACTCTTAAGATGGTTAATAAATGCATTTTTTTGTATGATAAAATGCATTTATAAATCATAAACTAAAGGACAAGGATTTAAATTTATCTTATTAAATTGTGTGATTTTGAAGATTAATTTGCAATGAGCCCGGGATATTTACTTACTAGGTGGAAGAATATTTTATATCGTGTTATATATCAGCATCAGCAAAAATAGACGTGCCTCAGATAAATGTTTTTAGAGGCGCAGATAAATTTGCAAGGCTAGAAATAAATTTTATTCATTATAGATCCAAAGGTGCAAACGTCTTTTGCTACACTAGCTAATAAAGCACCTTATACCCATATTTTCTCAATAGTATTTTTACTCTAGATGAGCCATATAAGCCTTGACATTGTATGTAGGTGCATGTTATTTTTTAACAGAGTTTTCACATCGATAGAAATCGCTTTTTGCTTATAAGCTCTTATACAATATAAGAGCTTATAAGCAAAATAATTTTCACTTGAAGGAAGTCAAGGCCCTTGTGCAGATATTTTGCAACGAGATTATGTCTTGTCGAAGAAGGAGGAAATGAACATATTTCATCTGTAAATACCACAGGCACTTCTCTTGTTTGATAAAGCGTCACATGTGACCAGTAAGTCATTTAAGCACGTTGAAAATCTGTTGCATACTTCAATGCATACATGCTAGCTGTGTCCATTCACAACATAGCGTGCCTTCTCATTCGCAATGACTCTAGAAGATGACGGCTGATATGCAAAGATGTGTTTTTCTTATTATTGTTCGCTATGAATGCGGCGCTTCCTCTTGATCACCCTACTTTCCGGTGGAGGTTTAACATAGTAATGCGATACGAGCGAAATATTACACCAACATCAATACAGGTCCCGCAATCAGGTGGATCAGTTGCGACATTTGCTGCGCCTGAGATGACGCCCAGACCTGATTCCCATGCCCATCAAATTATTCCCCAACGCTATATAGCATTGTATACGCGTGGGATGGGCTTTTTTTTTGTGGCTCACCTAGCATACTTGATCTTCTTGCAGACGCGATCAGATGTTCTCGAAAATGCCCTTCTGCGTGATATTACCGATGTTATCGTGCTTTTGGGAGCCCTTGCCTGTACACTCGTTTGTGGTATCGCGCTCTGGAAGCTGCGCAGCGTCTCGGTCGGCGACGTTGACATCCTCGCGAAGCGTGCCTGGATCGCGATTTTCTGCCTTGGAGCATCCTCTGCGACCTATGCTATCGGACAGGTCATCTGGACCTGGTATGAGGCGACAACGCCTCTTTCCGCGTTCCCTTTTCCAGCCGCATACGATCCCTTCTATCTGGCTGTCTATCCCTTTAGCTGGGTCGGAGTCGCGCTCCTCTTGCCACGTGGAGGAACCGGAGTTGGACGTACTCGCCTGGTCGTGGATGCTGCGACTGCTGTAGCCTCAATATTGGCCATCTCCTGGTATTTCTTGCTTGGTCCAACGATCGCCAATTTGACCGGTGAACCACTGGCGAAAATAGTTGCTCTAGCCTATCCCCTGGGTGATCTTTCGCTCTGCATTGCGGCTGCGATCTTGCTCTTTGGCACCTCTGGATCAACAACCTTTAATTCAACGCTGGCAATTCTCTCTGCCGGTGTGACATTGCTGGCGGTTACCGATTCGTTATATGCCTACTTCTTGCTCCAGGGAACCTATCATACGGGTTTCCTTCAAGATGCAGGTTGGCCTTTGAGCTGGCTATTGATTGGTTGGGCCGTGCTTACTTATCTCAATAACTTGGCCCGTGGAGCTGATGCCCATCGACCAATACACGAAGTCCAATCCTCTACCCGCCTAAGCCGTACAGGTGTTGCGTTGCGCGCGGTCGCCCCGATGATACTGTCTCTGTTGACTTGTGCCTTGCTCTTGTTGGAAGTAGAACTGCGCCAGAGCGCTCCTTTGATTCAGGTGGTGTTCGTATGTGCTGGTCTGTTCTTACTCCCTATTATCCGCCAGGGACTCACGCTTGTGGATAATATGCTCTTAAATGAACGTTTGCGTGTCTCACTCACTCAATCGCAGCAGGCGTTCCGCGATAGCCAGAAAGAACTGCTCTCAACCACTTCGCGCGCCGCTCAGTATGAAGAGTTGCGCACAAGCATCGAAAATCTTCAAACCGTCCACGCTGCGCTGGCTCGCGGTGATATGTCTACACGCGCACATGTACAGGGCCCCCTCTCGCCTGTTGCCCAGAGCTTGAATCTCTTGATTGAGCGTATGCAACGTTGGGAGCAACTGAGCCAGCAGAATCGGATATTACAAAGTGAGGCACGATTGCTAACTGGCGATATTGAGGCACTCAACCAGGGACATCTGCCACAGAAGCGCGACTATTTGCCCAGCGCACTACCGACTGGTGGCGCAATGATCAGTCTTTTGCACCTGGGCAAGCGTTTGCACCTCCAGTTTCGCTATATCAATGAAACACTAGAGCGACTGTATACGCGTAACAGGTCTCTCAATGAGGCAATGGCAAAGACGCGTCAGATGCTTCGCGAGCAGTCTTCTCCTCAGCAATTAGATGCCTTGTTGTTGCAATTGGAGAAAGGGCTGGTGAGTTATCAGGAGATGCTTCTTGAGGCCCGCAAGCAGGCCAATATCTATGGGGAGTCAGAGAGCTAGAAAGCAAGTGCGCTTCCTCCTCCCCGACGCGAAATAGGGAACGAAATAGTTGGGCATAATGATTCCGTGTGAGTTATGGAGTACTGAGATCTTTAGCTGTAGGACGAACAATGTATGTCTGCTTGAATCCGAGTGAGCCTCACGAGGTATCGGAAAAGACTGAACAGCAACTTAGGTGCCAGTTTCCCCAATGTGGCTTTCTTTTACAGGGAGCTGCTCTTGGGCGCTGGCAGGCGCAACGCCTCATTGGTCGCCAGCATACGACCGACCTATATCTGGCAACATCTACTATACCCGGCGAGCAGATGTTGGTCAAGGTTATAAGAGAGTATTCGCCAGGCCTGCTTGGCCTGCTGGAACCGTTACTGACACTACGCCATCCGCACATTCATCACATATTGCAGATGGGTCAGGTTGATCAGGCACAGGCCATTTATCTGTTGGGGCGTTATGAAGCTGCGGGTTCGTTGGCGCGTTTGCTTAGAGCAAACACACGCCTTCCTCTTGAAACTATTGGTGCACTTGTGTCCCAGATCGCGCTGGCGCTTCAGTATGCCCACGAGCACCATCTGATACACGGTTCTTTGAAGCCTGAGAATTGCCTGATTGTCAACTCCAACCATATCCAGGTAAGTGATTTTTATCGGGGTTTACAACCAGATGGGATGAGGCAACTCTTCGTATCACCCTATCTGGCTCCAGAGCAATTACAAGGGACGCTCCTCCCGGCATCGGACCAGTATTCCCTGGCGGTGCTCGCGTTTCATTTCCTGTGCTTCCACCTGCCCAATGATGAGATGAAAAGTGAGCTGCTTTCGCCATCGGATGAGCGTTTTATGTCACTAGTGATGCGGTTTCCTGCCGCGATTGGCCGTCCTCTCGCTGTCGCACTCAACCAGAATCCTATGTCGCGTTATCCTGGTGTAATGATCTTTGCCCGTGAATTGCAGCAAGCTCTTAGCGTGGCATCGCAGACACGTTTACAAATACCATCGAGCACGCAGCTTTCGCCATCGCCCGCTTCCCTTCGTAACAGTGGAGAACATCTCCTTTACCCGCGTCAGATGCCCGCACAGGAACGGCGCACCTCGATCCAGAAAAAACAGGAGAGTCTACTTGCTCCCGTGCGCCTGGCTGCATTAAGTCGTTTGCCCGGACATACCGAAGCGGTAACACTGGTGTGTTGGGCACCAGATGGTCAACACCTCGCTTCGGCGAGTTTAGATCGAAGCGTGTTGATATGGAAGGTGCAGCAGCGTATTGGTACGCCACTCGCAACCCTGACCGGTTATCAGGGCGAGATCAGCGCTTTGAGCTGGTCACCGGATGGTGCGCTACTTGCGACAGCGGGCAAGGATGCGGCCCTGCGTATCTGGAGATTCGTGCACGCTCCAACATTTACCGCGCGAGTTGATGCTTCCTGGTGGGGCCATGATGGCCCCATTACGGTGCTAGAATGGTCGCCCAACGGGGTCCAGTTGGCTTCGGGTGGCAGGGATCAGATGATACGGCTCTGGGACCCCAAAGGGACGCAACTCGCCTTCTGGCAAACACATAAACGAGGTGTAACCGCGTTGGCTTGGTCTCCTGACGGTCAGATCCTCGCGACTGGTGGAAGTGATCGGCAGATCCATCTCTGGAACGCTGCCACGAAGGCGCTGCTTGGGAGTTATACCAAGCATAGCGACGAGATTCGCCAGGTACACTGGAGTCCTGATGGCAAACTGCTTGCATCTTCGAGTGGGAAAAAGGAAGCAGAAATACACATATGGGAGCCTCGTACGGGTCAACGCCTGGCTCAATTGAGGGAGAGTGGACGCGAAATCGTGGGTATGTTCTGGGCAAGAGACGCTAGCTGGCTTGCAGTTGCAGCTAGGGATGGCATGCTACGCTGCTGGCAGGTAGTTGGTAACCAGGTGACACCTTTGCCACCCCTTGAGTTGGGTGTCATGCCAACTTCTATCGATGGGAGTTTAGAGCAGAGGATCGCCGCGATAGGCACGGCTGAGATGATTATTTCCTTACAACAGTGGAACGCATAAAAAGGATAGGAGGTAAAGGAAGGTTATGACTCAACGTTGGTTTGACGGCGTAAAGAGTGTCCGTCCCCTCACAATAGAGGAGCGGCGCGACTGCATAGAGGTAGCACGTGGTCTTAAGGTGGCGAACACAGTTTTTCGCAACGCCCGCGTTGTCAATGTCTTCTCTCATGAGGTCTACCGCGCCGACGTTGCGATAATTGGGGATCGTATTGCCGGTATTGGACCAGAGGGCGCATACGACGGACAGGAGATCATCGATTGCGAAGGCCATTACCTTGTGCCCGGGCTGATTGAGGCGCATACGCACGTCGAAGATGCGCTTCTGGTTCCAGGTGAGTTTGCGCGCGCGCTGGCACCGCACGGTACCACAACATGTATCAGTGATCCTCATGAGATCGCCAATGTGGCAGGCGTCGAGGGCATTCGTTGGCTCATGGCCGCGACCGAGGGCATACCTGTGCGCTTGATGTACACGTTGCCCTCATGTGTGCCAGCCAGCCCATATGAGAACGCGGGAGCGTCTCTGACTGCTAGCGATCTGGCTCCTCTGGCACGTGATCCTCGTATCGCTTCAGTCGGTGAGGTCATGAACTTTCCAGGTGTACTAGAGGGGGATCAAGTGTTGTTGGAGATGATAGAGCTTGGGCGACCCGAAGGCGCGACCGCACGTGGATTGCCGGTCGATGGACATGCCCCCGAATTGCATGGGTTAGATGTGTGCGGTTACGTAGTAGCTGGCGTTGAATCGGACCATGAATCGGTGAGCGCGGCGGAGGCGTTGGAGAAACTACGCCTGGGCATGTGGCTCTGGGTGCGTGAAGGCTCAACGCGCAACCTGGAAGAACTGCTACCCGTGATTATGGAGCATAAACCTGAGCGCAGTGGCTTCGTTGCTGATGACCGCACTCCTGGCGACCTGTTGCGTGAGGGGGATCTTGATCACATCATTCGTCGTGCCGTCCGTCTGGGGTTGGACCCTATTCAAGCTATCAAGATGTCCAGCTTGCACCCGGCGCAATATTTTGGTTTCAAGGATCGCGGTGCCATAGCACCCGGTTACCTGGCAGACTTACTGGTCGTGCCAGATCTCCATGATTTTCGACCACGCCGTGTCTATATTGGCGGTCAACTGGTCGCGGAGAATGGGAAAGCACTCTTCGAGGCTCCCTCTTTGCCAAGCGTACATCTTGAAGCTGTCATGCAAACTATTCGCCTGCGTGATTTTAGTGTTGATCGCCTGCGTTTGCCGGGCCATAGTGGAAAAGCGCGTGTGATTGGTTTGATTCCTGATCAGATTGTCACTGAGGATCGGCTTATGGAGGTCGAAGCCAGAGATGGGTACCTGGTAGCTGCCCCTGAGCGTGATCTCCTGAAAGTCGCGGTTGTGGAGCGTTATTGGCGTGGGCGCGTTGGTGTTGGCCTGCTGCATGGCCTGGGGCTACAGCAGGGAGCGATGGCATCCTCAGTGGCACATGACGCGCATAATATTGTGGTCGTGGGAAGCAATGACAGTGATATGGCCCTGGCGGTACGTGAAATTGAACGATTGCAAGGAGGGTTAGTTGTGGTAGCAAATGGCGAAATCATAGCGACACTGCCTCTGCCCCTTGGAGGCATTGTCTCTCCTCAACCAGTGGAGGAAGTGGCGCGCGATTTAGAAGGCCTCGACCAGGTAGTAACGGAAATGGGCGTAAAGATAGCACACCCGTTTGGCTTCTTATCATTCCTGGCGTTAAGTGTTGTCCCATCGCTTAAGATTACTGATCTTGGAATACTAGACGTCGATGCATGGAGCATTATTTCTGTTCAGGAATCATACTGAACATTATTTTATATTCTAGCAATCCTGGTATTATGCAAAGGAGCAAAAACGTATTATGGAAGCAGGAAATATTTCCGAGCTTGAGCAAGCGTCAGTGGGAACGAAGCCCGGAACGACAACGGGCTTTGAGGTTACTGGTATTGAACGCATTGGTGAGGATGAGCGTCACCATACGCAGTTAGCAGACACTATGTGGCTATGGTGGTCCGCTAACTCGGTGATTGCGACTGTGGCTCTTGGAGCACTAAGTTTCTATTCAGGGCTAGGTTTTTGGGGTTCAGTCGTGGTCATCCTTGTCTTTAACGCTCTGGCGGCGCTGCTGGTCGCGTTTCTGAGCACACTCGGACCCAAAACAGGTCTGGCTCAGATGCCTCTCTCTCGCTTTGCCTTTGGTTTTCAGGGAGCGAAGCTTCCAGCGGCCTTTAACGCTCTGACTGGCATTGGCTGGAACGCAGTGAACTCGGCCATTGGTGCCAGCCTGCTCACAGCCTGGAGTGGAGGGGCTATTCCTTTCTGGGTTGGGCTCATCATTCTGGTGGTCGCAACAGTGCTTGTCAGCACCTTTGGTTATTTCATTGTCCACAGCTTTGAGCGCTTCGCCTGGATTCCGATGTTTCTTTTGTTTGGGTATGTATTCTTTGCTGGTACAGGTCATTACCACGTAGATCTCCCTATGACTGTTGCAGGCTTGCCCCTGTTCGCGAGCGTGCTGACCTTCGGTGGCACTGTCTTCGGTTACGCCGTGGGCTGGGCATCCTATGCCGCTGACTATACACGCCACCAGCCGGCAAATACATCGAGTAAGAAGGTTTTCTCCTATTCCTTCATTGGCATTCTTGGTGCCAATATTGTCCTTGAGATCCTGGGAACCTTGCTGATTACATCGCTAGCCCCCACGGCGGCTCTTCCCGATACTGGCAAACTGATTGTCGATCTTCTCGGTAATGGCCCTATCGCAAGCATTGTGATCTTGCTGCTGGCAATCAGCATCATCTCCAATAATGTGCCAACAGACTATAGTTTTGCACTCTCCGTGCAAGCAGTTGGTGTCAGGGTAAAGCGTTGGGTGCTGACGGTGGTTGGTGCATTATGCTACCTGGCTGTGGCTCTGTTAGTCCAGTCGAATCTCAACCTTAATTTGCAGGGGTTCTTGCTGTTGATGGCCTACTGGCTGGGTGCCTGGTGCGCTATTGTGCTGATTGAACATCTGTTGCGCAAGGGGCAATATCCCCTGGATGATTACGCGAATGCGAAGAAGTTGCCTCTGGGTATTGCGGCCATTGTGGCCTTAATACTGGGCCTGGCTATCGCGGCTTTAGGAATCAATCAAGCATCAGTGATTGGTTATGAAGGGCCCCTGTCGCATCTGCTCGCGGACGCAGATATTGGCTTCCCCTTGGCAATCATTACGGCATCGATCGTCTATTATCCGTTGCGTCGCTTGGAAATGCGCAGTAAGGGACGCTAAACATAACACCAACTTAGTGCGATGAGTAGTATTACTTGTCTCATTGACATCCTCCCCCTGCCTCAAGACAGGAAACCCTAGTGCACCGGTCAAATAATCAAGCGGCGGGGTAAAACGCATCGCGGGTGTCTCATCGAGACACCCGCGACCAGGATCACTTAGATTTGTGCGTGTGTAGAATGCATGGGATATCGCATAGATTTGCGTGTAGTCATGTTGGCCGGGCGGTGTGAGGCTCCTTGTGTGGTGGAAGTGGAGGAGGGTACTTGTGTGTTGTGGGGAGAGCCATGCCTGCAATGACCTTTCACGTCGCAGATCATCCCGATTTACGCATGATTGTTTCCATTCCTGTCTCGGGGACAGATACCGTATCCAAATTGACGGCTCTTTCGGAGTCTGACTCAAGACTTCAACCTTTTCCAGCTGTTTAGCAAAGCTTCTCCTCCTCTCCATGTTGGAGCAATATCTCGTCTATGGGTATTGTCAACTTAAATTTTTTTGTTGATGAGCTTTCACCACTTCGATGCCATATCAGCCAGAATTCTCGAACAAACAAGGGCAAGAAATAGGGCACAATCCCCACTTTGAGGTCTGTTTCTCTTCTATAAGCTCTACAATTGTAATTAAGTTGACAATACCCTTTGAGTTCTTCCCCAGGACTGTGTTAGGATGTCTCTATCTTCCTCATGTGGAGCATCCTACAGCGGCGTGCTAAAAAATTGGACTATGTCTAACTCTGCCTTTCTTGACCAGGAGGAGGATAGCCACAGTGCTGGAACCATCTATGTGCATCCTGAGCGGTAATGGTCAGCAATGCGTGGCTAAGGGCTTCTTCCAGGGCCTCTCTGGTTCTGGCTCCAGCTCGACGTAAGGCGGTTTTGAGTTTGGAAAACGCTTCTTCAATCGGAGAAAGGTCAGGTGAATAGCTCGGTAAAAAGAGGAGCTGACAGCCTTTCGCCTCGATCGCCGCTCTCACTCGCGCGCTTTTGTGGGTCTGGAGATTGTCCATAATCACAATCTGCCCGGCATGAAGACTGGGGACCAAAATCTGTTCGACATACAGTTCAAAGGCCGTTGGGCGCTCGCGCATACAGGGGCGTTAAGGCAATGTTGGAACCGCACTCATCAAGAAAGACCAGTTCGTTTGTCGGAAGCTTTTGTGCGTTCTCGCACCACGTGGCACGCTCCTCTGCATTGCGCTCCGTCGCCCCAATCGACTTTTTTTCGCGTCCAGCCCAACCGTTTGATGACTCGACTCATGGTCCACCGGCTCACCCGTTCCCCTTGCGCTTGCTCCCACATGGCACAGTGTTGTTCCAGCGTCGCGTCGACATGCGCCTGTAATAGTGTGACACAAAGCATTAATCGGCCACCTCGGTCACGATACGGTTTTCTATCTACGCTTCCGAAACGGAATTTTCCGCTCAAACTGCTCTGCTCTGGCTGAGTCTAAAAGTAGAAAGCCCTTCAGAAGCCGATACAAACCAATCTGGAAAACTATACTTCCGGCCAATTTACGCTTTATTTTTGCACTTTCGGCCACAAATTGCTTTTTTAACACAGCAAATTTTGAGCTTGAATAGTTCAGGCTATCGGCCAAGTTATGCTTTTTTTGGCGGCCATTAATTGCTTTAAGTCACAAATAGGGGAGCACGCCAGCCTCCACTTGTGTCCGTTTCTTCGGTGGGCGACCAGGAATGGCTTTGGGTCGAACATGTCCTTCCTCTCGTCGTTGCTTCACATACCGCTTGAGCGTGGAGAGAGAAATCCCAAACAGCCGAACAATCTCAACCCTGGGATAGCCGGAGTCCACCGCTTGCAACACATGCTCGCGGGAATCCTGAGAATATGCCTTCATCACCTGGCTCCTGCAAAGAAATGAGACGGAACAAAAAGACAGCGATGGCGCGTCGAGTCTGCATCTCTTTGAGCAGACCCGACGCACTGAGAGCGCCCACCCCTACGCCCCCTTAACCAACCTTCTCCATTTTCCACGGCCTAGTGATCAGCCCCACCAGGAGAGCAGCACCCATGCCCACGAGGAACGGACCCACGCCAATGGCGTTCGTCTGACTCCACGCAAACAACGGGGTCGCCGCAGGGAACAAGAGCCATGCCCCGATGACGCCGAGCAACAATGCACCAAGGTTCACGCCCAGCCTCAGTCCGCGTCCAATCTGGGAATGAGGACCGAGCCTGCTGCTCCAGTCATCGGCGAGGCGCCGGGGAACCTGCGACCAGTGCGCGAGGCTATGGACCGCCATCAACGGAAGCCAGAGCAGTGCGCTAAACACATGTGCCAGAAGGAACAGCTGGATCGGGCCGGTTACGACAAGTCCAATCCCACTGCCAACCATCACCAGTGTGGTGGCGAGCAGCACCGGGCCGAGCACGCGCAGGACCAGGGGCGGCGGTCCCCGGCGTACGTAGGTGGGTGCCCCGGTGTAGTAGCGCAGAAAACGCCAGCCCGTTGAGCCCATCTTCACCAGGAGCGGGCCAACCAGCAGAACTCCGACAACGGTATGGGCGGGAAGCCAGATGCGTAAGAATGCTGACGTCACCAGTTCCACGATGATCAGCATCAGGAGCACAAGGCTGACCAGCGCGGTTAGCCGCTCATTGCCGATCACCTCTACGTGCTTTTCCTCATCCTTGTGCTCCTGATGCATCGCTGCGGATGGATGCTCAGGGAACTCATTTCCAGGTATGTGTGCAGGCATGACGCTTCCTTTCCTCTGCTAGGCATTGATATCCTGCTGGCGGAAGGCCACGAAACTTCCCACGACAAAGACCATCATCCACACCAGCGCGACCAGTAAGGCAGCGGCATAGCCCTGGGGAGGGATGGGACCAACATCGGTGGGAAACACCGAGCCGGGCAAAAAGTTGAAGGTGCGAATCGGGAACCACCGCGACCCTGATTGCCACACCATCGCGATGATGCCCTCCGGGACCAGGACGTAGGCCAGGGAGACTCCAACTGCTATGCCTGTTGAGCGCGTCAGGACCGCGATCAGCATGCCCAATAGGCAGACCCCGACGAGACAGAGCACCTCGTTGCTAAAGAAGGCAAGCCAGGCACTCAGCCCTGCCGACGAGGTCCAGGCAGCGGTCTGGACGCCTTGAGCGTGGGCGACGACAAGGACGAGCACGCTACTTGCCACCAGGGTCAGCGTCATGGAACAGAGGACAAAGAGCAGCAGCGCCAGCATTTTGCCGGCGAGCAGCCGCAGGCGGCGCGGCTCGCGCACCAGCAGGTTGCGCCAGGTGCCCTGGGACCACTCGGCAGCCAGGTTCGCCGTGACGATGATGAGCGCGACAACAATGATGAACGAGCGCGCCTGTCCCACCACCGTAATCAGCCCAAGCTCGGTGGGAAATGCGTGAGCGAGAGGATCTACCTCCTGGCCGGTGGCACCAGACGTAATTTGATGGAAGGTCAGGTAGGTAAAAAAGGCGCTGACAGCCAGCATGATCCCGGTCCCGGCGAACATACTCCAGCGGCGACACTTGAGCACCTCACTGCGAAACGCACGCAGGAGGGGAGTGAGTGGGGTCATTGTTGCTCTCCTTTCAACAGTGCCAGGAAACGCTCTTCAAAACTGACCCCTTGATGCTGGTCCAGGAAAGCGCGGGCGGGGCCGTTGTAGAGCGCCTTGCCCTGATGGAGCATGACCAACCAATCCGCGACCTGCTCCAGTTCTCCCAGCAAGTGGCTGCTGAGGAAGATGGTCTTGCCCTGTTCGCGCAGACGGCGCAGCAGATCGCGGGTCAAGATGATGCCCAAGGGGTCGAGGCCATTGGCCGGTTCATCCAGGATCAAGAGGTCGGGATCGGGAAGCAGCGCCATAGCGACCCCGAGCCGCTGCTTCATGCCCAAAGAATAGCTCCCAACCCGGTCGCGCGCTCGATCGGAGAGCTCCACCAGATCGAGCACCTCACGCACGCGGGAACTGGGGTAGCCGCCAAGGCGGGCAAGCACTTCCAGATTGGCCCGCCCGGAGAGACTCGGATAGAAGGCGGGCGCTTCGATCAGAGCCCCAACACGCGACAGGTAGCCAAGCGAATGGGTCAGCGGCTGGCCCAAAATCGTCGCGCTTCCTGCGTCTGGTCGGACCAGTCCGAGCAGGAGGCAAATGGTGGTCGTTTTCCCGGCTCCATTGGGACCGATAAAACCAGCAATGGTTCCGGCAGGAACGCTGATGGTGAGTCCATCGACAGCAGTCAGCTTCCCAAAATGCTTGCTCAAGCCATGCGTCTCAATGGCGAAGGCGCCCGAGGCGCTGTCTGGAGCAGAACCCGTGGAAGGTTGTGCCTGGGATGCCGGAAGCCGGTCAGGAGAAAGGGACATAGGCACCTCCTTGTGTTGGCCTCCTATCTGGGAGAACGGAGAAACCATGGGATCTCATGTTGCAATTATTCCTTTCTGCAAGAAGAGGCTCTCTCGATAGATGCACGAGTCGAGAGGTTACTTATCGTTTAGTAAGTTGCTGCGAGAAATATATCAGGGCAGAGGCCGTTGCTCCCGATCCGCGATGCCATCGAACAGCACACTGACCAGGGAGGCCGCCGGATGCGTCCCTGGCAGGCTCTTCGCCTCCCGCAGCATGCCCATGTAGAGACCAACCAAGACGTTGACTGGCAGATCAGAGCGAATCACTCCCGCATCGTGGGCGGCTTGAAAAAGACCCGTGACCTGCTGTCTGATCCGGTCGAGCAAGGACAGGATGACCTGCTGGTGTTCCGGGTCCTTGAGATGTTCTCTGGCATCGCGTAACAGCATGCTCAAGCGCTCGTCAAGGGGAAGGGAGAGCAATGCGGCAGTGAGCAGCGTCAACCGTTCTCGGACATCCTGGGTCGCGGCAAGAGCCTGATCGATCCCGGCCACTCCCTCGTCCACGAACACGGTCTGGATCATCCTGGTGAAGAGATCTTCCTTCCCTTTGGGAAAATGGTAATACAAGGCAGCGGAGGTGACCTTGACGGCTTCGGCGATCTCTTTCATGGACACGCCTTTATAGCCTTTCGCCAGAAACAGATCTGCCGCTTTGGTCAAAATCTGCCGTCGGGTTTCCTGGTCCACAGGGGAGGATGCATGCCCCACCTGTTGCTTCACCGGTTGTTCCATGATGGCACGACTCCTTAGTAAATTACTAAACGATCAGTAAGTTCCACAGAGAGAATAGCACAGGCACAGAAATGCTGTCAAGGAGGAGAAGAATGGTTCAGCTATTCGGTTCAATTGTTTTACACTCCGCTGTAGCGCAGTTCCTTTTGGCTTATATATCTTTCGCTCAAGTTCCTATAGCCTTAAAAACATACTTGAGGATTCTTTGTAGGATTCATCCTCTGTAGGATCCCAGAATTGGTGTCATTGGCCCAGCTCACCTCGCGCGAAAAATCCCTCTATTCATGTCATTGCTTCCCAAGAAACGTGTCATCAGCCGACAGGATTCCCACAAAACGTGTCTTTGCCCTACCAGTGAACTGTCTTTTTCCATGCGTTCTAATGGCGGAATCGGCTCATAAGCTTCTCTGCGAAGAGGAGGTGTCATAGCGGGAATGCTCAAAAGACAGGAAATATGGGAAGAAAGACACCATTGGTGGGATCCTACTGGGTGTGCTCGCGGGAGGAGATGTTGTGGAGAAATCTCAGGAATAGTGTCCTTAATGCCCTTGGATGGTGATCTCTGATAGTCCCTCTTCTGGCTCTGTCTGCTCTGTTGGCCATGCTATTCCTAATGTCATTCAAAGAGTGCGGAAGGCGAGGAGATGGTTTGGGGGGAGGGCGTGGGCGTGAAGGTTTTCACGATCAAGAAGCTTGACTCCACCATGCCATACCGCTATACTGCCGTGAAAAATACGTGCAACAAGGAAAAAAGGGATATGGTGCAACTCTTCTACGAAACAGGGACGTCGGCTGTTGATGAACCTCTTGTCAACACTATCCAGCGCTATGAGCGTGTTTTCTCAGGGCGTGTGCGCGGTTACTATCTTCTTGGTAGCTACGCTGATCGCTGTCCCGTGGTTGGTAGCGATATTGATATGTACATCCTGTTTGGGGAAGCATTTGTCGCGCCAGAGGAGATCGTACGTGCCCAAGAACTTGCGCATGTCTGCGCGCAGATGAGTACGCTGCGGCTTGAAATCAAGCTCTGTTGTGAGCAAGAACTGGCTGAAGGCAACGAGCAGAGTATCATGCGTGTGGCCTTGAAGCAAAACAGTGTGTTGCTCTATGGAAGTGATACGCGCCCGACGATGGAGCTACCAACGAGAGAGACCTACACCCGTGACGCGACTGACGCCGTACTTGATTTCTTATTTCGCCTGCATCATCAGGACTATCTGACGTATCCTCTCACCTATCCGCAAGCAGGGAATGAGTTCTATGGGTATGAGCACTTGGTCAAGCTGCCTGTACATGTGGCAAGCATTCACGCCTCTGCCGAGGATGCCGAGAACACGTATTACGCCACGCGGGAGCTTGTAGAGTGCGCTTGCCGCATGGCAACCGCCTTGCTGACTCTCCAGACCGATTGCTATGTTGGTACCAAGCGTGAGAGCGTAGGACACTATCAGGAGATGATCGGTGGGGAATGGAGTCCCTTCCTCCTAGAGATGTTTGAGAAGGGAAAGCTGCAGTGGGGATATGGTCTGCCCAAAGGCAGCGCCCAACGAACTGAATTACGCGTTCTTTGTGGTCAGATGCTTCCCTTTGAGAATCACTACTTGCGTCACTATCGCGCCTATCTCTTGAGGCAAGCGAGAAGCGCGGAGAGCTCGAGCCGTCAGTTCGCGTTTGAGCGTTTTGCCATAGTTCATTATGATGATGACGAGGTGTACGCAGTGTTGATGTCGCGAAGATGATAAAAACACAAACAGGGAGATGTCGATGCCGCAAATAGTGTTGAACCCCATTCCCAATTCCTGGCCTGGTCATTAAACGTTGAATGTACGCGCATTGGGAAGTTGGGATGAAACAGGAAATGGAAGAGATGGCGTTGTGGCTCCTGGAGAGCTTCGAGTGGTGGGATCTCAAACACCCTCTGGAAGGCGTCGTTGGCCGCGTGGACCGGGCCGTTTTCCATTCTACGGAAAAGCATCAAAGCCTCGCTGGAGAAATTTACAAGCGCTTTGGCCTCCCGTCAGCTTCTTCAGAAAAGCGGGGGTGTGGGCCATTGCCCTTTTCAGCTTTGCAACAGATTGGTCGCGAAACCTGTTCTTTTGACCAGTGCTACAAAGGTGAGTGTATGCTATATTTTTGTAGTGAGCATTCACTATAATTCGTAAGACATTGGAAGGAGGAACGTTTTTTCTGATGAGAACACGTCGATACATTTTGGAGGCGGCAGAACGCATGCTGCAAACAAAGGGCCTGGCTCGCCTGACCAGTAAAGAAATTGCAGAGGCCGCTGGATGTGCTGAAGGAACCCTGTATAACCACTTTGAGACCAAGGAAGCATTAATTCTGGCGGCTATTGAAGAAAACCAGCCGGAGTTCTTCACCGTGGTTGAGGAGGATCGTGTTGGAGAACGCTCCATTGAAGAAAATATCCAGGAAATCGCCCGGGCTGCTATTCGTTATTACCAAAAACTCCTCCCATTGACGACGGCGTTATTCGCCGACATGGACCTACTGGCTCACTTTCGCCTCTGGCTGCAGGAGCACCAGCGTGGACCATTGGGGCTCTACGAGATCGTTGCCAGCTATGTTGCCGCTGAGCAGCGTCTGGGTCGTCTCAAGCCAGAGATCGAGCCGTTTGCGTTCGCGGCGCTGCTGCTAGGTCCCTGCCATCAGTATGCTTTTATCCAACACTTTCAGGGGCTCAATCCCTTCCCTGTCTCCGAAGAGCAGTTTGTCGCTGGCATGGTGCAAACGCTCTTGTCGGGAGGCATCCCTGTGAGGTAAATCGTGCGGGAGGAAGCTTTCTCCTGGTGAAGTCCACCGTTGAAGAGAAAGCATTTTCCCGGCAATGTGACGTTTTCTTCGACGTCTCTTGCTTGAGATCACAGACCGTCGACATCACTACCGGTCATCCAGAAGACTCGTAGTTCGTAGAAAAGAACGAGAGCACTTATGATTAACGCAACCTTTCCTTATCCTAAAAAGTTTCAAGAGGTGCTTGGACTACAAATGGCCTACGCAGAGGTCGGGAGCGGCGACCCGATTGTCTTCCTGCATGGGAATCCGACTTCTTCCTACCTCTGGCGCAACATCATCCCTTCTCTGGAGGGCTTCGGACGCTGTATCGCTCCTGACCTGATTGGCATGGGCGATTCAGCGAAGTTGCCCCATAGTGGCCCCGACGCTTATACCTTCGTCGAGCATCGGCGCTACCTGGACACGCTCCTGGAACAACTCGACGTTCGGGAGCGCATCACCTTTGTCGTGCATGACTGGGGATCGGCTCTGGCCTTCGACTGGGCCTATCGTCATCCAGATGCAGTGAAAGGTCTCGCCTATATGGAAGCGGTGGTCGCCTCTAGGAAATGGGATGAGATGCCCGAGCGCGTGCGCAAGAGCTTCCAGAACTTGCGATCTCCTGCGGGCGAACAGGTGGTACTAGAACAGAACTCGTTTATCGAGGTGTACCTGCCCGCGACGATCCAGCGCACCTTGAGCGAGGAAGAGATGCAAGCGTATCGCCGCCCGTTTGCAGATCCTGGTGAAGGGCGTCGTCCCACCCTCTCCTGGACACGTCAGCTTCCCTTTGATGGCGAGCCTGCTGATGTCACCGAGATTGTTGCGACCTATGGGGAATGGCTTTCCCATAACCCCATTCCCAAATTGTTTATTCGCACTGAGCCAGGCAATATGACCCCGAATTCTCTGGCGGTTTGCCGGGCCTGGCCCGCGCAGATCGAGATGATTGCGCACGGACTCCATTATCCCCAGGAGGACGCTCCTGACGAGGTGGGGCAGGCATTGGTGAATTGGATACAAACGCTTGAGTAAGAAAGGATAAGAATAACGATGGCAACTCAGATGATGCGAGCTATGCTCACTCATAGTTATGGTGGCTCTGAATCGCTCCGGTTGGAAGAGACGCCCCGCCCAGTCCCGGAGGAGGGCTGTGTGCTGGTGCGGGTTCATGCCGTAGGCCTGCAACCCAAAGATTGGCTCATCCCTCAGGGGGTGTTCAAGGAGTCTCAGCCTGTCACCTTTCCATTTATTCCTGGTGTCGAAGTGGCAGGAGTCGTCGAAGAAGTGGGGCCTGGGGTGGCCGCTGATCTGCTCGGGCAAGCGGTGCTTGGGCGGGTCGCCAGAGGCGGTTATGCCGAGTATGTCTCGGTTTCGGTCAAAGCACTCGCGCTTAAGCCAAAGGCATTGAGTTTCATTGAGGCGGCCGCATTCCCGGATGGAGCGCTCACCGCCTGGCGGGCGCTGTTCGACAATGCAGGGGTGACCGCTGGACAACAGGTGCTGATCCAGGGCGTCAACGGCATGATCGTGTTCGCGATACAACTGGCGAAATGGAAGGGCGCTCGGGTGATCAGCAGCGCTTTGGAGAAGCATCGCGAATTTGTACTCTCCCTGGGTGCAGAACAGTTTGTGGATATTACGACGACCCCCGCGGAGCGGATGGACCTGGTGCTGCATGGGGCTAGCGCGACGGTGAGTAGCGCGCTGGCAGCGCTGCGTGACGGAGGGACGCTGATCTCAAATGCCGCGCTTCGCCCCGAGGAACAGGAACAGGTGCAGGCGCGTGAGATACGTGTGGTGACGAGTCAAGGAGTGGCAACGGTCCCCCTGGAGACGCTGACCCAACTGGCGGAGGAGGGCTTTCTCAAGGTGCCGGTGGGCAAGACGTTTGCCCTGCGCGAGGCGGCCCAGTCCCATGCCTACGCGCAGAGCGGTCAGGGATGTGGGCGCTTCGCGCTACGCGTCGTGGAAGATGATTCCGTGATGTCTTGACTGTAATGTAACACATATGCGTATGTTTCTCTTCTTTTATTGTTTTCCATTTTTTGCGTATTGAAAAAGAAGGTACGATGACGACCAGACACCTTGTTGACCTTGAACTTTTGCCCACGCTTGATCATATTCCTGATATACAATTCACCACAGAATCCCTGGGGCACATCCGCGCCATGATGAAGCAGAACAGGCAGCCTGTGAACAGCCCCGAGTTCGCCAGCATTGCTGTCAGCGAGCGCTTCGTCCCCGGTCCAGAAGGGGCACCTGAGGTACGAGTGCTGGTGTACCTGCCGACCACCGTGCAGGGGCCACTGCCCGCGTTGCTCTGGACCCACGGGGGCGGGTACGTCATGGGCGCGCCTGAGCAGGAAGATTTCCTGGTCAAGACCATGGTGTCAGCCGCCGGGTGTGCTGCCGTCTCAGTGGACTACCGTCTGGCTCCTGAGACGCCCCATCCCGGGCCGGTTGAGGATGCTTACGCGGCCTTGAAGTGGCTGTACACCCATGCCAGCGAACTCGGCGTCGATCCGACGCGCATCGCCATTGGCGGTGGCAGCGCGGGAGCCGGGCTCGCTGCCGCGCTGGGTCTGCTGACCCATGATCGCGGGGAAATTCCTCTGGTGTTCCAACTCCTGCTCTTTCCCATGCTCGATGACCGCACCGTCACCACGGCTGATCCCCATCCTTATACTGGCGAATTTCTCTGGACAGCCCAGGCGAATCAGTTCGGCTGGACAGCACTGCTGGGGGAACAGCCGGGTTCGCCTGGCATTTCTCCCTATGCGGCTGCCGCCCGTGCAGAGAACCTGGCAGGGCTTCCACCCGCCTTCATCTGCGTGGCTTCCCTGGATCTGCTCCTAGAAGAAGATATGGAATATGCCCGGCGTCTGATGCGAGCGGGCGTGCCAACGGAACTCCACGTCTATCCTGGTACCTACCATGGCTTCGTGTTGGCTCCCAACGCACAGGTGGCGCAGGCCGGTATAAGAGATCTCTTAGCGGCGTTGAAACGGGCGCTTGTGGGCTGAGACGAACACCTCCGGGCTTGCCTCGCGCTTCGAGAAGAAAAAGGCGATGCCGGATGCATGTTTCCTATGAAAGGATAATAAGGAACTTCTCATGATCTTCATTACTGGAGCGACGGGAAACGTCGGACGTGAAGTTGTCAATCTGCTGCGAGCTTCCGGCGAGGAGGTTGTAGCAGTCACCCGCCATCCCGCCACCGCCGTGCTGCCCGATAGTGCTGTGGTGGTGGAAGGCGACCCCACTCGCCCACAGACGCTGGCAAAGGCTTTGCGCGGCATCGAGGCGGTTTTCATCAGCCCGCGTGCCCTTGGGGATGCCACTGCTGGCGCTGCCACTGTTGAACTGCTGAAGCTGGCCGCTAAGCAGGGTGTGCAGCGCGTGGTTGTGTTATCGGCTGTGACCGTCGAGTACGGCGTCGGGTATCAGCACTTCGCTAACGCTTTTAAGGCGGTCGAGGATGCGGCCCGTGCTTCTGGCTTACCGTGGACCATCCTGCGCTGCTCGGACTTTGCCTCCAACGCCCTGGCCTGGGCACCTCAGATCCGCGCGGCTGGTGTAGTGCGCGGCGTCTACGGTGACGCGGCAACCTTGACCATCCACGAACGGGACATCGCCGCAGTCAGTGCCCTGGCGTTAGTGGACGCCGCGCATACCGCACGCACCTACGTGCTTACCGGCCCGCAGTCCCTCACTCAGCGCGAGAAGGCTCGCCTGATCGGCGAGGCCATCGGCCGCGAGGTGCCCTGGGTGGAGGTGCCCCCTGAGCAGCTTCGCCAGGCCCTGCTCGCTCAGGGTGTGCCCGAGGATGTCCCTGACAGGATCATCGGCTATTGGGCCGACCACGTCGGGCGGCAGGAACCGTCTTCACCTGCTCTGGAGCGGCTTCTGGGCCGCCCCGCGCTCACCTTCGCCCAATGGGCAGCTGAGCACTCCGCCACCTTTCGGAACTGAGAGGACTCTGTGGCGGACGACCTCAAGTGCGCCGATCGGCGGATGCAAGGTCAGCCTCCACTCACAGACAGTCATCTACGCTCTTTTTGCTACCGTCACAAAGCTGTTCCGTTGCTTATCCCCTGTGGTAGGCGCAATCTTCTCGAAGGAGGAGTCATGTCATTCTCACAACGACTCATGCATGTTGGACCGCGCGGTCGCGCGTGGATACGCATTGCTCTGCGTTTCGGCCTGGTCGCCCTTTTCGCGGTGGCAGTAGGCGCCTCATACGGGCTCTATGGGCTCACCCGGGCCTCCGCCTCGCCTGCCCCGAGCGTGCAGAAATACCTGGGTTACTGGAACTACGATCAGCCCAACCTGACGACCTTGAACAACGTTGCCGTGCTGGCCTGTCCGGACGGCGGAGGCCAGTGCGACCCCCAACTCCCTCTGCCATTGAAGACCCCCCCAGGTCGGCTGGGTGCTGTTTTCAGAAGGCTCGAACGGTACCGTCAACGGACATACTGACCAGGGGTGCACCTGGAATTTCCGGGTCACTGCTACTGGTCTTGAACTCTCGTCGACCACCCAAGAGTGCTTCAACCCCGCCGTCGGCTCTGTAGGCAACATCATCAAATGGTCGGTCACAGTGGACGGCAATAAGGAACATGAGGAGATTGTTGCCATCAGTCATCAGCCCAATGGCATCGACCTCATCGCTCCGATGAAATCCGGCTCCCGCACCAGAGTCAACGGTGTCGGCGGAACCGAGTCCTTCTCACGCTTCCTCGGCGGGTATAGCTACGATCCAGCGGACTTCCATACCCTGACGAACGTGGTAGCTACGGACCATGGCACCGTCTTCCTTGAGCAGGGGAGCATCCAGTTCACCAAAAAGGACCTCGGCACTATCCTGGCTCACACCCCCGATGGCTGCAACTGGACACTCGCCGTTCGGGGCGACACCGCCGAACTTGATCCGGCCACACAGACATGCCACCTGGCCAGCGGTGATATCTCATTCCACTACTGGGCGATAGTGACCGACGACGGCGAACACATGAATGCCTTTCGGGCGGGAACCACCACGCTCACCGGTCAGCAGCCGACAAACACCTACCTCTACATTGGTGCGCTGACACGATCGAGCCAAGCTGAGGAAGAGTAATCGCATCGGAAGGTGGTTCATGCCTCAGTTGAGCGGAACCACCTTCCTGGAGGTTGACGTGGCGCCTGCAGAGAGCGGCGAGTGGGTACAACCGCTCTCTGCTGCGAAAACCGGATGCTCCGTGACCAGTACTCCATCGGCTACGAATGCTTCAACGGTAACGAGTATCAAGGCCGCCACGAACCGTTGATTCCGTTGGAGTTTCCATTATGTGCAGCAGGCTATGACGCACATAGCAAGTCGAGTTGAAAGGAATATTACCTATGTCTCTTCATTGACATTTAGACCACTAATTGACACTCCCCCGGATACATCCAGGGGGATTCTTCTTTCATCCAGGCGACGTGCTGACTCCCATCGCTGAAAGCCAGGAGCGGTCTTCCTGTCCAGAAGCGTTTCATGCACTCACTGGTGCATCAGTTCCCATCTGCCCGATGGTACTGAGCGCTTTTTGCAGAATGTTGCATGCCGCATTGTGATCCCTGTCGAGCACCACGCCGCAGTCAGGACACACATGGGTACGGATGCTCAAGCTTTTCTTGACGAGCGTGCCACACGCACTACAGTTCTGACTGGTGAAGTGGGGTGAGACGACAATCACCGGGACGTGATGCAAAGAGGCATAGTAGGTAACCCAAGTCAGGAATCGACCCCAGCCGGCATCATGGATGCTCTTGGCAAGGTGCCTGTTCCTGACCATGTTGCGGATCTGGAGGTCTTCAAAGGCAATGAAATCGTGAGATGACACCAACGCGTTTGCCTGCTTCCTGGCAAAATCTTCGCGCTGCCTTTGGACATTGAGATGGGCCTTGGCGACGGCTTGACGAGCTTTCTTGCGGTTCTGACTCCTCTTCTGTTTCTTGCTGAGACGCCGTTGCAGTCGCTTGAGACGTTTTTCTGCCTTGCGATAGTGGCGAGGATTCTCAACCGTGTTACCTTCCGAGTCGGTGTAGAAGGCTTTCAAGCCAACATCAATCCCAACGTACTTGCCAGTGGGCAGATGCTCAATCTGGCGTTCTGCCTGGACACAGAATTGAGCATAATAGCCGTCTGCACGCCGAATGAGCCGCACACGCTTGATCTGCTTCACGGGGAAGGTTTCCATGTCACGCGTCCCGACAAGGCGAAGACGGCCAATCCCACAGCCATCGGTGAAGGTGATATGGCGCCCATCAGGCTCAAGCTTCCAGCCAGTCTGTTTATACTCGACCGAGCGGTTATCGTGTTGAAAGCGCGGATATCCCTTCTTTCCTGGCTTCTTGGCTTTGCAGTGGTCATAGAAGCGTTGAATGGCAGACCACGCACGATCGGCACTGGCTTGGCGTGCTTGAGAGTTGAGAGAAGTCGCAAAAGGATACTCTTTGGCAAGAACGGCACAATAGCATTGCAAATCATTCTTGTTTGCGCGCTCATCCATCCAGAGACGGAGACACTTGTTGCGAATAAACTGCACAATACGAATAGCTTCATCTATAGAAGTATATTGCTGGTATTCCCCGTCAAGTTTGTATTCGTAGATGAGCATGGGCATCCTTGACCTTTCCTTCATTCTCTGCTATATTATACAGCAATAAATGCTGTATGTCAATGCGAAGGGGGCATATGAAACGAACCAATTTGTATCTCACAGAAAAACAAATGGAGCGCCTTCATCAGCGTGCAGAAAAAGAAGGGGTGGCCATAGCGGAATTGGTGCGACGTGCTGTTGATAGTTTCCTGGCATGGGATGACCCAACGTATGCTCCTATGCCTCCCACACCCCAAACAAGGAAGAGCCATTCATCCCCTGGATGAATCACAGGGGCTTTCTGGCTCGCTCTTGGTAAAGGAGTCGGCTCGTGAAGGCACATGGATAGGTTAGGGTTATGCTTGTGTTCAAGCAGTTTTTTTGACCAGGCTCAATTCAGGCGGTACGTGCTTTCACTTACCCGGCATGATGTCTTGACAGACTGTATAGAAAAAGAAAGAAAGAAGGCACGTATATATGGTAAAGAAACAACCGATTCTGCGCTTTGCGCGAGTAGGGAATAGAGTGATAACAGCGTTACTGCGTACAGGTATCAAGCTCAACGGCTTGGGCTATCCCATGTACCTATTGACGGTGCGAGGGAGAAAAAGTGGTCTGCTACGCACAACACCAATTGTCGTGCTTATGAGACAGAATGAGTACTATCTGGGCTCGCCCTATGGGATGGTCGACTGGGTACGCAATCTGCGGGCCGCCAGAGAAGCCACGCTGACGCGCGGACGACGCACGGAAACGTTCACGGCCAGGGAACTGTCTCCCAAAGAAGCGGCACCGGTGCTCAAAGAGGCCTTCAAGAAGGACAATCCCTTTGTCCGCTCCTATGGGGTGACTCCTCAATCTTCATTGGAGGAATTTGAGCGGGCCGCTATGACCCACCCGTTTTTTCATTTGCAGAGAACCTCGTAACCATGGAACCATTCGAGCCCTCTCGGCCCTCCCTCTTTTCGGTGGCAAAGAGGCTGCTGATGGTCGAGCGGAAGCGCTCCACGGAGTGGCTCACGAGCAATCGGGAGAGACGATGAACGTACAGGAGATGCAGACGCCCCGTACCGGCGTTCAGGTCGAAGAGAGGCACACTCTGACTGGTTCTGAACGTGCCAGGCCGTCCAGGTGGGCGATCCTGGCCATCGTCGCGGTAGGCGTCTTCATGGCGAACCTCGATTCGAGTATTGCCAATATCAGCCTGCCCTCCATTGCGACTGCCTTTGGGGTCGCGCTGAGCGGCGTGGTCGAATGGGTGGTGATTACCTACCTGGTCGCCATCGCGTCGGTCCTGCTGACGGCTGGTCGCCTGGCCGATATGTTCGGACACAAAACGGTCTGGTTGGCCGGGCTCCTGGTGTTCACGGGCAGTTCGGCACTCTGCGGGGCGGCGCGTTCCTTGCCCGTGTTGATTGTCGCGCGCGGCCTGCAAGGCCTGGGGGAGCGCTGCTGATGTCTGTCAGCCCCGCCCTATTGACCAGTGCGTTCCCGGTGCAGGAACGTGGATGCGCGCTTGGGCTCAATGCCGTGTTTGCCGCGCTGGGAGTCAGCATCGGGCCAACGCTGGGTGGCGTGATCCTTGCGGCCTGGAGCTGGCACGGGATCTTCTTTGTCAATCTCCCCTGGGCCTGATCGGAATCGCAGCGACGGTGCGCGTCTTGCCCGGACGGACGCCTCGCCACGCGGGCGCCTTCGATCCTTTCGGCGCGCTGGGGATGGCGGGTCTGACGGCGGGGCTCTCGTTTGGACAGGTGCTGGGGTGGTCCTCGGTGCCCATCCTGGGAATGCTTACCGCAGGCGTGCTGGCGCTGCTCGTGTTGCCGCTGATCGAGAGGCGGGTGCGTTCTCCCATCATTATGCTAAGCCTGTTGCGCCATCAGGTCTTCTCGTCAGCCCTGGTGAGCCTGCTCTTGAGTTATCTGGCGCTGTTCGCAGTGAGCTTCGTGATGCCGTTCTATCTGGAACAACTGTGCCACTTCTCAACAGCTCAAGCGGGACTGCTGTTGACGTCCGTCCCGCTTGAGCTGTTGAGAAGTGGCGTCCCTCAGCGGCGCGCTGGCTGGCAGCGGGAGGGTTGGCACTGGCCTGCGGACTGGTCTTGCTAAGCCAGTTGGATGCGCGGAGTTCGCCGGGAGATATCGTCTGGCGCCTGGAGCTGACGGGATTGAGGCAGGCGCTCTTTCAATCGCCCAATAACAGCGCGTTGCTGGGGGCGGCACCCGATGAGCAGCGGGGCAGTGCATCGGGCCTGCTGGCGACTGGGCGTATTCTGGGACAAAGTCTGAGTATCGCGTTGGCGCGAGCGCTGTTCGCGTGTCTGGGTGGCTCGACGGCAGGGCAGCTTCTCCCACGGGATGCGCAACGAGAGCTCATAGCTGAACAATAAGAGAGGGATTGGCGGCATGAAATTTCCCGTGTCTTACTCGAGAGACCGCTCCTGGAGCGAAATCCTGTTGGCTTCTTGAGAAGCTTCACTGCTTCGATGGCTCTCAGGATGAGAGCTTCCCCATTTCTGGGCCCAGGAGTACATCTCAAAGAGGACGGTTTGAAAATCTTTCCCCTTTTCGGTTAAGGAGTACTCGACGGTGACAGGCACCGTCGGGAACGCCCGGCGCTGGATGACCTGGCTGTGCTCTAAGTGACGCAGGGTATCCGTTAACGCTTTTGTGCTGATGGGCTCTAACGCTTTTCGCAAGGCATTGAAGCGTCGTGGACCCAGAGACAGTTTTGCAAGAACGAGAAACGACCATTTCCCCCCCAGGATGTCTAGCGCTTCGCGAGCCAGCAACACGCATGTTTTTTCTTCCAATGGAGTCTCCATCCCATTTCCCCCTTTAAGAGAGAGCAAGTTTCTTTTTTGAAACAAGGTAAAAAAAGAGTGCCTACTTCACATTTTATCCTGCTTATCCTACAATGACAAGCGGATAAAGACGATTGAGAAAAAGGCTCGTGTTAACTGTAGAAACCAGTTGACGCTCAGGAAAAAAGAATGGACAGCATCATGAACAATGCGACGATGAAAGCGATACAGATCCATGCCTATGGAGGCCCAGAGGTCTTGACATACGAGGAGGTGCCGCGCCCCATAGCAGGACCGGACGAGGTGCTGCTTCGTGTTGCCGCTGCCGGGGTCAACCCCAGTGATTGGAAAACCCGTCGCGGCTTTGCAGACTTCCCGGAGAGTCGTCGGCCTCCTCGCCCACCCCTCCCGCTCATTCTGGGCCATGACGTCTCAGGGATCGTCGAGGCCGTGGGACCAGGTGTCATCATGTTTCAGCCAGGCGATGCCGTGTATGGTCAAACGCGCCTTGGAGAAACTCTTGCGGGAGGGACCGGCGCTTGCATTGGGGCATATGCAGAATATACCACGACTTTTGCCACGAATCTGGCCCCCAAACCAGCAACCATCGACCATCTCCATGCGGCAGCCGTCCCAACAGCAGCGCTCACGGCCTGGCAAGCGCTCTTTGAATATGGGAAGCTGGAAGCTGGACAGAGCGTTCTGATTAACGGTGCTGCTGGTGGGGTCGGTCATCTGGCAGTGCAATTGGCAAAGGCCAGGGGGGCGCGGGTCATCGGAGTGGCCTCGGGACGCCATGAGGCGTTTCTGCGCGACATCGGTGTCGATCACTTCATTGACTACACAACCACTCCACTCGAACAAGCAGCCCACGAGGTCGATCTGGTCCTCGATGCAGTGGGTGCCAAGAATGGTGATCGCCTGCTCGATGTTCTCAAACCAGGCGGCAGGCTGGTTCCGATTTTCCTGGGCCAGTATTCCGCTGAACGGGCGGCTTCGGTTTCCGTGACCATTTCTCTCTGTCTGATGCATCCTGATACCGCACAACTGAGCGAGATTGGCAGACTAATCGACTCGGGGCGCGTGCGTGTTGCTCTGGAGATGGTGGTGCCTCTTTGGGAAGCGCGCCAGGCGCACGAGCATGGCGAGAGCCAGCACCTGCGCGGGAAAATCGTCTTGCGCGTCATGAAGTAACGTTCTGTGGTATCGATCCAGATCATACTATAATCTGGATCGATACCCCTTCCTGGATGGGAGAAGTAGCCGCCTTTGCTCAAGTCCTGGAGCATGCGGGAATCCTCAATGCGATCCAGGAGCAGGTGCGCTTTGCCCGAGCACGCTTTGGGACCTACGACCTGATCGATTTCATGGTCGTGCTCATCTGGCCCGCACCCCGTTTGCTTCTCCTGGCGGTCTGTTCGATCGGACGGGAGAGCAATGGACGGTAGTGGATGTGGATGGCACGAGACAAGCTGCCCGCCAACGCGCACTGCCGCAAGTTGAGTCGCTGCCCGCCCCTCATTGTCTTTCGATCAGGTCTGCGTGCCAGGCTATCAGGGACGCAAGCGAGGAGAGGTTGTGCACACACGTACTGTCATTCTTCAGGCGCATACGCATCAGTTTCTCGGCACGTTTGGTGGGCCAGGCAATGGAGATTATCGAGGAGAGTTGTTGCGGGCTATCCAGGTCATCACCAGCTATGCGACCAAGCGTGCGCTTCCCCTCACTTCTGTGCTGCTGTGTCTCGATGGCCTTTACGGTGATGCAGCTCCGCTCATCGATATTCTGACGGCTGGTTTTGGGGTCATCACCCGAAGTCGTGACTACAGCCTCCTGGAGCTGGAGGTGGTGAAGCTTCGACTCGCGCGCTCCCCGATCAGGTGAGCCGACATCCAGAAAGCGGAATGATGCGTGCCATGTACGACTGCTCCGTTGTTCCCTTGACCCAAACCGGCCCTGAGATGCGTTTGATGGTGGCCACGCATAGCGCCACGTCCTCTTCTCCTGCTGTGGGCGTCGAGCGGGTATTGTCAACTTGCTGAATGGGTGGATACTCTGGCATACTGTTAGCATGAAAACACAACCATCCGTAACCCTCTATAAAGGGTATCGCTTTCCCTCAACGATCATCAGTCACTGCGTCTGGCTCTATTTCCGCTTCTCGCTCAGTTTCCGTGATATCGAAGAACTCATGGCCGAGCGTGGGGTCGTGCTGACCTATGAAACGGTTGGGCAATGGTGTTTGAAATTTGGGCAAACCTACACCAATGAATTGCGTCGTCGTCGCCCTCGTTGTGGCGACAAATGGCACCTGGATGAGGTGTTTCTCAAAATCAACGGGAAGACGCACTATTTGTGGCGAGCCGTCGATCAGGATGGCAACATCCTTGATATCTTGGTCCAAAGTCGTCGCAATAAGAGGGCCGCCAAGAAGTTTTTCCGGAAATTGCTCAAAGGCTTGCAATACGTGCCACGAGTGATTATTACGGACAAACTGGGCAGTTACGCTGCCGCAAAGAGGGAGATCATGGTGAGTGTGGAGCATCGACAACACAAGGGTTTAAACAACCGAGCGGAACGTTTGCATCAGCCAACCAGGCAACGAGAGAGAACCATGCGGCGCTTCAAATCCCCTGAACAGGCCCAGCGCTTCCTCTCCGCTTTTGGACCGATCTTGGATCACTTTCGACCCAAACGATACCATCTCACTGCAGAGGATTATCGTGTGCTCATGCAGGGTCGCTTCCTCGTCTGGAACGAAGTGACCAGTGGGCAAACTGCCGCCTAACAGCGAACTATCCTCTCCAATCTTCCGCTTCTTTCCTGCCCTTCTCCCTTCTCCTTAAAAAAGCTCTTCTGTTTTTTCGCCAAGTTGACAATATCTGCGGGACATGAGCGAGATGTATCACCAGAATTTGCCAATGTTCATAGTTCGACTTTGTACATTTTGGGGAAAGGTAGTGGAAGTAAGCGCGACGAGTTGACACATTTTAGGGTGAAAGGTGATCAATCGGTGTTGCCACCCAGACCATTTGTTTCGTTACAGGGGCCGCCGGGATTAACGCCGCAGTGCAGCGTGCCATACTCTACATTGGTCCCATTGACGCTCTCCATAGCGTCGATCTCACCAATACTGGGCCAGACTCCGCCATTGCGTATAGGCGCTCCAAGCAGCCAGAAGGCTGGCCAATAGCCCTGAGCAGCAGCGCCAGTTACATTGGGCAACTGGATAGAGGCGGTCACTTCTAGTTCTCCGCCTGCCGGAGCAGCGAAGCTACTAGCCACGGTTTCGATACGCCTCGAAGTTCAGGAGCCATTAGTGTTGATAGCCTTAATCGCCAGATGGCCATTCCCATCCTGATAAATGTTGGCTGTGCTATTTGTATCTGTCTCCTGCTGATTGTTACCCCAGCCGGTGCCAAGGTCAAACTGCCATTGCGAATCCACTGGCGTGTTGGCTGCGCCGTTGAATTCAACGTTCCAAAATCCCACGGGTTGCGCAACGAGTTAAGCTCAAGCAAATGAGTGCGCAGAAGATCACCATTTACCCTGCATGAGACCAACAGCCTCTGTGCGAGAAAAGGAGGTTTCTTCCATTGTTATCACATCCTCTTGCGAGGTTCTTAGCCCCATTTCAATCTGCTTTTACCAGACCAACGTGGCAAAAGGTTGTGCTGCTTGTTGAAGGAACACTCCTCGCGCATGGGCGTAGGACCGTCACGGTAGCTCTACGAGCTGTAGGACGACAAGAGGAAAGACATTTCAATCTGTTCCACCATGTTTTGAGCCGGGCGCGTTGGTCCCCTCTTCTGGTCAGTCGGGTCTTGTTCTTGCTTCTTGTACGGACGTTTCTTCCTGCAGAGGGACCTGTAGAATTGGTGGTAGACGCGCATGCGAGAGCGGCGATGGGGACCGCGCATTCCCAAGTGTGGCTACTACCATGACCCTGTCCGCTCGTCAGAGAAGCACAAAAGGATCAGCCGTGGGTTGAAGTGGCTCTGCCTGATGCTCATCGTCACCCCCTGGACAAGGCGGCCATGGGCACTTCCTTTTCTCTGCGTCTTGTTGACCCCAGAAGAGGTGGATACAGCCCTGGGGCGCCGACACAAAACGGTCCCAGAATGGACCCAGCAGGTGGGAAAGGTGGTCCGACGATGGCTTCCCGACCGAGCTATCAAGCTCGTTGGTGATGGCGCCTACAGCGTGGTATCGAAAGCGGCAGGCGACATTCACCGATGTGCTTGCTGCCGTACGATGTCACCTGTGGAATGATTTCTGTTATTCGACATTACCCCAAAACCCTAATGTCATTTTACTTCTACGCTCAGATCTCTCTCGCTTCGCTGATATCGTGTGTTCTTCAGCTTAAAATGTGCAAAGTCCAGGTATCCTTTCGTCAAAAAAAACACTTAAGGGCCGGATGGTTTACAAATTCCGGCAGTGACGTTGACCGATAGCCTCCAATCCTATCAGACAAAGAGTCAGAACATCGATTAAAACCTGTGCATCCGGCATCTCGACGTGAGGGAGGCCCAGGATACGTGTGAAAACCACTCATAGTGAGAGTTTTTTTCGCGTATACGGGCCTCCCTCAACAACGCGAAGCGCCTTCTTCAACTTGTATAATTGTTCTCGTGTCACAAACAGATCGACTGTTTCGACTCGTGTATAAGGGGGTGAAGCGAGAGAGCACATTAGAACTCGCGTGAGGATGGGAGCAATGGTTCTCTGCCGCTCTCAATACAGTTCGAATGCGCACAAGCGTCTAGCCACAAGGTAAGACAGACACAACAAGCAAGGGATATATTGATGACGACACATCCACGTACTCAATCTCCGGTGATCATTGTTGGCGGCGGTCTCTCGGGCCTCTCAGCCGCCGCCTATCTGGCGCGAGCCGGTCATGCCGTGATGCTTTTTGAGAAGGCCAGTACTCTTGGCGGACGTGCGAGAACCCGCGAGCAGAATGGTTTCTTTTTCAATCAGGGAGCACATGCGTTCCGTCTGCAAGGACCAGGTGAACAAGTGCTGAGCGAACTTGGCGTCTCCTATAGCGGTTCGCTACCACAGCCCTCCGGGTCTTCCATAGTTGCGGATGGGAAGCTCCATCCCTTGCCGGCCGGAGCAGGATCTCTCTTGGGGACAGGTTTCTTGACACCCGCCGCCGAAGCAGAATTGACACGCGTGTTTGGTCTTCTCAAACACCTGAACTTTGAGGAGCTCCAGGGGAAAAGCCTGCAGGAATGGCTCGAAGAGCAGGTACAGCATCTGCAGGTCCGCCAGCTTCTTCTCGCAAGAGCACGCATCTCGACCTATACCGATACGCCTGATCTGCTCTCCGCCGGTCTGACTTTTTCTCTGCTGACCAGGCAGGTACTTTATCTGGATGGTGGCTGGCAAACCCTGGTGGATGGTCTCCGACAAAAAGCACAGGAGGCGGGAGCACGCCTCATCGCGGAGGCCAGGGTCAAGGCGATTGAAGTGGCTGGAGAAGGATATCGCGTGCGTCTGGCGGATGATTCATGCTACGAAGCAAGCGCGGTGTTACTTGCCACTGACCCAGAGACAGCTTCTGCCCTGGTCGCCGATGGGACACATGAGGCGCTTCTCCGTTGGGCCGCGCAGTCGGTCCCGGCTCGTGTTGCCTGCCTGGATATTGCTTTGCGCCGTCTCCCCAGAGCAGAGAACCTTGCCGCCCTGTGCATGGATCGTCCGCTCTACTATGCGGTGCATTCCGCCTCAGCGCGCCTCGCGCCGGAGGGGAGCGCCCTGATCCATCTCATGAAATATCTGCGACCCGGTGAAGAGGCGAGCAGGCAAGAGCTGGAAGCGCTGATGGATCTCTTGCAGCCTGGCTGGCGTGCTGAAGTCGTAGAGCAATCCTTCTTGCCGCATATGATTGCGTCCAATGCCATTGTCCAGGCGAGACTTGGCGGTCTCTCCGGGCGTCCCGGTCCAGAGGTTCCAGGGCCTCCCAATCTGTATGTCGCCGGCGATTGGGTCGGCTCAGAAGGGGAAAAGGCTGACGCTTGCTTTGCCAGTGCCAGGAGTGCTGCCAGGCTGATAATGGCTCAGTTCAGCGACAGGCAGAGCGCATCCCTGGTCAGCTTATCGGATGTCGTAGAATAAACTGAAAGGGGCTACGTCTCTTGTGCTGGTATGCGCGCTCGCGGCTTCTGACAGCGAGCGCGCATACCAGCACAAGAGATACTTCACGATGAAAAGATCAGTCGCACAGCTGGAAACGGTGTTCCAGCAGTATAAACAGTTACTTTTTTCCATCGCATACCATATGTTAGGCAGCGTGATGGATGCTGAAGATTGTGTGCAAGAAGCCTTCTTGCAGTGGTATGCCTCCGAAGAGAAAGAAACGATAGAAAATCCCAAAGCCTATCTCTGCACACTGGTGACGCGCAGATGTATTGATCGGCTGCGCTCCGCTCAAACGCAGCGTGAAACGTACTTTGGCCTCTGGCTCCCCGAGCCGTTGATCGAAACCACCGATCCGTCCGAACATTCGGAGCTCAACGAATCGCTCTCTCTCGCGTTTCTCCTGCTGCTGGAACGCCTGTCTCCCATCGAACGGGCGGTCTTTCTCCTGCGCCAGGTGTTCGACTACGATTACGCAGAGATTGCAACCATCGTGGGAAAAAGCGCGGAAAACTGCCGCCAGATTCTGCACCGAGCGCGGCGGCATCTGCCTGCGCGTCCCACCCACACGCCTGCACCTCATGCGAAACCTCGGCAGGTTTTTACGCAGTTTTTCCAGGCGTGCATGAACGGCGATATGGAAGGACTGCTGCAGGTGCTCTCAGACGAGATCGTGCTCCACACCGATGGCGGAGGCAAAGTCCGCGCGGCACGCCATCCTTTGTACGGGCCAGATCGCGTGGCTCGCTATCTGCTTGGGATTCAGCAGAACGTGTTCCATGTGATCAAGGTAGCGATCCGACCGACGTTGATCAATGGTCAACCAGGTCTGATTGGCTACCTGGAGGAAGATCTAGAGAAAAAGCTACAGCTACGCCAGGAACGAGAAAGGAAGGAGAACAGCAAAAAGCCGGGTGCGTGGCATCAACGTGCCCTTGAGAAGGGAGAGGCGGCTTTTGCCATAGGACTGGTGTGCACCGACAAAGAGGTCCAGGAAATCGATATCATCGTCAACCCAGAGAAATTGCGGCACATTCCTGCCCGCAATGGTGACGACACTGGCATCATCGTTGGTGGAATTCCCACTCCTGGGGTCCTGTAGGGCAACGTGCTTGTCCATTTCGCAGGCTCGCCGAAAGAACCGGGTGTGAACTGGTGATGGTTGGGCGCATGATGTATATCTTGTCCGAGAAGAACGCGAACCAGGATGGTGTGCGCGTGACACCTCGGTGTTATGACGAGTAATCCACCCAGACGAAGGAGGAAACCGATGAGCAACCTAGAGAGCATTGTTGATCGCTTCGAGATTGAGGCGCTGCGCGGCGAGTTCACCGATGCGGTGATGATGCGCGACTACAACCGCCTCGCGTCGCTGTTCACAGAGGACGGCGTGGTGCGGGTCCCCCACATCAACGCCCAGGCCGTCAGCCGGAAAGAGATCCGCGCCGGGGCCGAGCGGCAGCAAGGGTTGTGGGACTACTTCGTGCAAACCACGCACCCGGGCACGATCCAGCTTGCGGGCGACACCGCGGTCGGCCGTGCCTACGTTTCAGAGCTCATGCACGGGCGCAACGGCAGGTGCGAGCTGAACTACGCCGTGTATCACGACTGCTACCGGCGCACCGAGGACGGCTGGAAATTCGCCGAGCGCGTCTACGAGGTCAGATACCTTGATACCACACCGCTTGCGGGTTCGGCACCCCAGGCGAGTTGAGGCGGAAGCTCAGGCGCCGACCGACACGTCGCGCGCCGAAAGGAATGGCAATCACAGGATGCGCATGGGCCGGACGGTGCTCATGACGGGGGAGATCTAGCCTGTCAGTGTTTTTCTGATGGAAAAGTATTGAAACCGATCTTTGAAAGTATAGCGAATTCTTGACAATCATTGAGTAGCATAGTATGATTTGAGCATGAAACTCAGTGATTACGCGAAACAACAAGGGGTCCGCTATGAGACAGCCTGGCGTTGGTTCCGGGACGGGAAAATCCAGGGGCGGCGCGTAGGGGCTCACACGATTCTCATCGACGAGCCAACCAGGGTGTCAGTCCCCTCATCGAAGCCTCAAACCGTGGTCTACACGCGGGTGTCTTCCGCAGAAAACAAGACCAACCTGGACAGTCAAGCTGAGCGGTTGGTTGCCTACTGCGCTGCCCGTGGCTATCAAGTGGGCAAAGTTGTCAAGGAAATTGGCTCTGGCGTCAATGACAATCGGCCGAAGTTTCTGGCTCTCTTGGCCGATCCAAGTGTGGGCCGTATCGTCATTGAACACAAGGACCGGGGGACCCGCTTCGGGTTCCGTTACATCGAGACCCTGCTTCAAACCTATGGGCGTGAGATCGAGGTCGTCAATCAGGCCGACAATGGCACAGAAGACCTGCTCTCAGACCTCACCAGCATCGTGTACTCGTTCTGCGCCCGGCTCTATGGGCAACGGCGTGCCAAACGCAAAACAGAGCGTCTTGTGCAGGAATTGGAGGCCGACCGTGCACCTGGTTGAAAAGCACATCATTCTTCGGAGTGATCCACGCTATGCCACGCTTGACGCGGCCTGTTTTGCTTCCAAAAATCTCTACAATACGGCGCTGTATGAGATCCGTCAGGCCTTCATCTTTGAGGGAAAACACCTCAACTACAATGAAATGGATCGGCGGATGCAGTCGCATGAAGCGTACAAAGCACTGCCTGCGAAAGTGGCCCAACAGGTATTGCTGCTGCTCGAACGCAACTGGAAATCCTTCTTTGAAGCGCTCGATGCCTACAAGCGCGATCCCTCAAAATTTCGCCGACGCCCCCAATTCCCCAAATACAAGCACAAAACGACAGGCCGCAACGTACTCATCTACACGATGCAGGCCGTAAGCCGCAGCAAACGGACCCTTGGACGACACCTCATTCAGCCTTCGGGACTGGGCATTCAGATCAAAACCCAACAAGATCCCAAGGCGATCACTCAGGTCCGTGTGGTTCCCAAACACGGTTTTGTCGTCGTTGAGATCATTTATGAACAGGAGCCGAGCCGCTCCGCCGTCGATCCCGCGCTCATCGCTGGCATCGATCCTGGTCTGGAAAATCTGATCGCACTAACTTCAAATAAACCGGGTTTTGTCCCGGTCGTCGTTAACGGGCGCGGTCTGAAAAGTACGAATCAGTTCTACAACAAGCGGCGAGCAGAACTCCAACAAGCTCTTGGTCGTCCTGGAAACACGCGGCGCATGGAGCGCTTGACTCTCTGGCGCAATCGGCGGATTGAGCATGATCTGCACACCATCTCGCGTTTTGTGATTGATGTGCTGGTGGCTGAGGGGATCGGAACGCTCGTGATTGGTCGCAACGTGGGCTGGAAACAGGAGATCAACCTGGGGAAACGGACAAATCAGAACTTTGTTCAGGTGCCTCATGCCCAGTTCATCCAGATGCTCACCTACAAAGCTGAGCAAAAAGGCATCCAGGTGATCCTCACCGAAGAAAGCTACACCAGCAAGGCCAGTTTCCTGGATCGCGATCCTTTGCCGATCTACCAGCAAAGCCAGGAGCATGCGCCTGTTTTCAGCGGCAAACGGATCACACGGAGGCTCTATCGGGCATCCAATGGCCAACTCATTCACGCCGATTGCAACGGGTCCTATAACATCATCAGAAAAGCAGCTCCTGATGCCTTCGGGTCGGAGGGAGTAGAGGATGGGGAGCGCAGGGTTCATCTGCCGGTAGTCCATCCCGTGAGGCTGTCATTCCCTCACAAACCCGCTCGCGAGAAAATCCTGGCCTCTGTCAGGATTCGCTAGTCACGACGGAACTATAATGCACCATATAACTGAGACTGAGCTTGCCAGTTTTCTTCTTCTATGCCTTAAAAACCTAAATTTTCTCCCTGCCAGCAGGCTTTGTCAGATGTCGAGCATCTCACGAGGCTTCAGGTTCAATGCCACGAAATGAACATCTTTAAGAAGTATGCAAGGGCCTCTAGAGCCGATTTATCAAAAGCTCATACGTAGTTATATGGCACATCATACTTTTCCGCCAGAAAAACACTGACAGGCCGTTAGCATGAGTTGTGTGTTGTAATAGCAAAGGAAGATCTTATGGATATCATTCTGATTCTTGCGATATTGAGATATGTACATATATTTGCTGGTATAATCTGGCTTGGTGATAAGATTTCGCTTTTGTATATCGTCTATCCTCTGTTAGTCAAAGGCTCTGCCGACGAGGGGCGTAGGCTTTCCATCAGTGTGCCAGCCATGATTAACCGGGTTGGCGCTATTGCGGGAGCGACGTTGATTCTGGTTGGCATCCTCTTGGGGACATTCTTCGGACGTATCCAGTCTTGGGAGCGGCTCATAGAGCCCTATGGCCTTGCTTGGATGGTTGCCCTGTTACTCACCATAGCGCTGGCTGTCGTCTCGGAGACCCGCCGCAAGATGATTGGGGAGCTGTGGGATGAGGAGGGGCAGGTTAACACACGAGCAGTCTCCCGTCTAAAAATTATTCGCTCCTGGGAGTCACTGGGCTTTGTGCTGATCATTTCCTGCATGGTCTTTATGCATTTCAATTGAGAGAACCAATTGAGAATCAACCAGACAAGCAAAGCTGCTCAGAGAAGCCATGTACTCAATTGCATGGCTTCTCTGGGTTAAGAGTGCTACCGCTTGCCTTTTCCTTTCTGCAGGCGAGGAGAACCGCGTCAGTTGTTTTTTTAAGAAATGATCATCAGCCTCCTGCTTGCAAAGTAAGGTATTGTCAACTTGCGAAGAAGCTACAATCTTTGACATACTGGTGGAATGAATAACACAAGACCTTCTCTGTATAAAGGGTATCGTTTCGCATCTGAAATCATCGGACATTGCGTCTGGTTGTATTTCCGCTTTTCTCTCAGTTTTCGTGATGTTGAGGAGATCATGGCTGAACGCAGTGTCATTCTGACGTATGAAACAATCAGGCAGTGGTGCCTCAACTTTGGCCAGACCTACGCCAATGAGCTCAAACATCGACGTAGCCACACTGGAGACAAGTGGCATCTTGATGAGGTGTTTCTGACCATCAATGGGAAGCGAAGCTATCTTTGGCGAGCGGTCGATCAATATGGCAACGTGCTTGATATCCTGGTTCAAAGCAAGAGAAATAAAAAAGCTGCCAAGAAGTTCTTTCGCAAACTGCTCAAAGGTCTTCAATATGTGCCACGTGTGATCATTACCGACAAACTGGCCAGTTACTCTGCAGCCAAGAAGGAGATCATGGAAAGTCGCGAGCACCGGCAGCACAAAGGTCTCAACAATCGAGCTGAGAATTCCCATCAACCGACACGACAACGAGAACGCAGCATGCGCCGCTTCAAATCCCCTGGTCATGCTCAACGCTTTCTCTCTGCCTTTGGACCCATCTCAGACCACTTTCGACCATGACGACATCGGCTTAATGCGTCAGCATCTCGTGCGCTCATGCGGGAGCGATTTCAGACATGGAACGACATCACCAGCATGCAGCAAGCTGCGTAGCGAACGCAATTCCCCTTACCTTGCACTTCTTTTTCTCTTCATGGGCCCTTTTTCAGAAAAATGTTTTGCTCTGATCAATAAGTTGACAATACCTTGATGATGTCTGGCAAGCCTTACGCGATATTCATGAACCTACAAATGGATGAAAGGCAATTCTCAGTAGCATGTTTTGCCAGGAGATATCGTACATCATCCTAAATACGGGAATGGCATCGTGATCCCCAGCACGGAGCCTGACATGGTTACTGTTCAATTTGGAGATGGGACAAAACCGAAGACGCTAAACCTGGCATATGCAAAACTGGAAAAAGTTAAAGTCGGCCCTTGAGTACGAAGGGGCCAATAACGCAAACGGCGCAAAGGGCCTTGCTGCTCCTCACTCATGCTTCACTATAAAGGGGGGAATAGGCATTTTTTGCCTGCTTGTACGCCTTAAAAAGAAGCCCTCTTGTGAGGTTCCACTGAACACAGGCACAGGCCAGAATGCTCAATGCCTCTCTGGGGCAGAGAGGAAGCCTCTTTTTCCCTCTGGGGATGGTTCGCCTCTCTCGGGGGGCTTCATTGAGGAGTCGTCACGCGTGGGGATTCTGCTGAAAAAGGGGGCATTTTCCCGCTTGTTGTGCTAATCTGTGAGGAAATGGGCACACACGGTCCCGAATGAAAGGAAAGCAGCATGGGAATTTCTCTCAGCAAAACGCAACTCCTCACTGAATTGCGCAAGGAACAGACGGCCTGGGAAGCCTTGCTCGACGAGATTGGGGAAGCTCATATGACGCAGCCAGAGGTCGCCGGTGGCTGGTCGATCAAGGATATCGTAGCTCACTTAACTGGCTGGCGCCGCCGGTCGGTTCGGCGCTTCCAGGCGTTTCTGAATCATGAACCAGACTTTTCACCGCCTTGGCCGCCAGAACTGCGGGAAGACGATGAAATCAATGCCTGGATTTACGAAGCCAATCGCAATCGTCCTTTGGCAGATGTCCTCAGCGATTCGCGGGAAGTCTTCCAGCAACTGGTAGATACCCTCGATGCCTTTTCTGAGGATGAGCTCCAGGATCTGCGGCGCATCCTCGGGCTGGAAGAAGAGCAGGTCAGCGGCAGCACGTTCTTCGCTCATTTTCACGAGGAGCACGAGCCAGATATGCGCGCCTGGCTGGATAAGGTGAAAAAAGAGGGGTAACTCATCATCCTCTCATATGCCTGCTCCATATCGACGCCGCGCCAGACCCGCCGCGCCAGTCGCCTGAATTGCCCAAAGTAATACTGCCCTTCGCCATCCAGGAGTCGGAAGCGTCTGGTGATGCTTCGGGCACAGTCATCGAGTAGCACGATAGAGCGTGTGGGAAGCTGACCGCCAGAAGCACACCATTCTTCGAGACAATCTCGCAGGTATGCGTCGAGCAACACGAAGAGGTCCCTCATCGGCGCTATGAGAAACCGGCGTTCCTATCTGCTAGGAGCATGAGGTATGTATTCCTGCAAACCCCAGGATGACATTGCAAGCGGCAGGAGAGTGCGCGTTTGGAACGACGTGGATGAGCAGGTGTTGGCCATTGCGTTTTTCGAACATAACGCGCACCAGGTTCTCCCAGTTTTTGGAAGTGTTCAAGAGGACGAGCATATTTTTGAGGGCGGGAGGATTGTCGATGCGCCTGGAGGTGAACTTTTTTGGGCTGGCCTGGCGAAAGGTCAGCGTGATCGCGACAATCTGTGGTGGTGGGGTGGAAGCGTGCGCTGCTGTGGTTGGCAACGCCTGTGGGGAGGCGTGCGCCCTCATCCGTCGCTTCAGCCAGGTTGCCAAAGAATGAATTTTCCCCATCGTGGAAGGGGGAGGAGACGAGGAGGCGAGGGCGCTGTGTGCTGAGGGATGGGCATGGTAGTGACGCCACTGCATCTCAAGGGCAGCCAACCCCTCGCACACCTGTGAGCGAGTCGCGACCCCGAGTAAGAGATGCTCTTCAGCTTCCACAACCAGGCTGCGCCAATGGATGGGTGAGGAGATGAGGAAGGAGGACAAGGGAGGAGGAGCCAAAGCAATCCCTCGCGCCCCCGTGAGATCCATGCCGTCAAGATAGGCGTGAATGAGATTCGTGCCCTCGAGATCGGCCCCGTGAGATCCACGCCCTTAAGGTAGGCTTTCGTGAGATGAGCCCCTGTGAGCCTGGCGCCCCGCAGACAGGCTCTCTGTGAATCAACCCACGTCAGATTGGCTCCCCGCAGATCGGCTTCCGTGAGATTGGCATGACGCAACATGACGCCGCAGAGATTGGCTCCTCGCAGCTCTGCCTCATGCAGATCAGCGTTTGCCAGCTCTGTGTCGCTGATCTCAGCTCCATTGAGATGGGCCTTCCAAGATCAGCATTGTTCAGATTGGTCTGATAGAGATCGGCTCCACTGAGATCGGCTTCCCCTAGATTTGCACCCCCAAGATCGACTCGATAGAGGTTGACCCCCTCAGCGAGGCGCCAAAAAGGCACGCCTCACGCAAGTCGATAGCGACGTCAGGAGACCACCAGGCATTGCATTCGAGCACGCTGCGCTTGAGCCGTGCAAGTTGTTCCGGATCTGCTATGTTGCACCTTACGCTTTCTTTGCTAAAAACCATCATCTCTTGCAAGAGACGTGCAAACCTGCAAAAAACACAGCGCTCTTGAGAGGGATTCGCCAAAGCCATGGTATCTGGGCACACGGCGTTCCCCTGCGCGCATTGGGCAGGCCACTTCAGCACTGTCATCAGGAGACGAGAACGAGTTGATCAAGCTTACAGGCTGCTTTGGGATGTGTTGCTTCATAAGATCCAGGCTCGCGTCTCCAGGGGCCCGCGACCTGGTGCGAGATCGATGACTTCCACGTACAGCGAGTGCTAGTGTTCCTGTGGTTGCCCGGCGCATAGGTAGCGCATCCTTTCATGAGAAAACGCCAAGGTGGAGAGCGTGGTCAGCCTGGCTTTCCCGGGCTCTCTTTCGCGCGATAGACACGAAAACGTGTGATGCTTTTTCAAAGTATAGCTCTTGGAGTAGTTGCCGAAGCTGATTTATATAGCTGCATTTATGCAATACTCATAGACGAGCTGTGAAATATTCTTCAGGGCGTGAGCAAAGAGTGGCTGCTACCATGAGAATGGGAGGAGGAGAATTGTGATTTATAGGATTGAAAGGACGAAAATAGTCGGATGAACAGTGACGTTGGCTAGATCGTAAAAATGCTACCGAACTCACTTAGAGATGTATGACATGCATAAGATGTTATGGAGTGTGATGAACAGGAATGAGGATTGTTTTGTGTAAATACAATCTGGACGAGGATGATGACAGGTACGACTCAATCAGACCACGCATACCTGGAACGGTTGTTTACCCAGGCACTGCAAAATTACCAACGGTTTGGGCGTAGCGCTGGTGAGTGTTTTCACGAAGAACTACGTGGGCTTGCTCCCGATAGCCCGTATACTGGTATGCTCGACGGAGTCGTATGCGCGTTAGAAGGCGCATACGACCAGGCGCTGGCCGCCTATAACCAGGCTTTGGAGCATGGGCCAGACACGCTCATGAGTGTGTACGTTCTCAAAGGCATAGGTCTTCTTCTGATGACTGGCAACTATCGTGAAGCAGTGACAGCTTTTGCACAAGCGGCCAAGCTCCTCCCACGGGTCCAGGTGTTTGCCAAAAACAAGAACAAGGCGATGCGTGTCCTGGAAGGGATGATCCCATGGCCTGGGTCTGCACGCCCCTAGTACATTGAAGCCGAGGAAAGTCCATGATTAGTATGGATGGGAAAGATAAAAGCGAAGCCCACGAGCACTCTTCACCAGAGACAAAATGCCTCTCTTTTTTCCAAAGCATATACTAGGGAGTGAACGTATTTCACTCCCTGGTCAACCTTTCTACACGAGGCGAAAAGAGGAGAAAGCGTTTGAGATGCCTTTTATGCAAACAACAAGCAATGGTCATGCTCCACAAGAGTCCCTTCTCAACGCCGGGGTAAAATTCATCGGCGTGTCCTGGCGCGCCTCCCTTGGATTCAATCGCCTATCTTTGGATATTTTGCTTGCGTTTTCCTCATTGGTGCGCTGGTAGTAATCGAAAAGATTGACCAATACTTTCCCAATGCTCCACTGTTTGTCGGCGCCCCTTTGGCCTGGCTTCCGTCATGGTGGCCATGATCTGGGGAATTGGTCCCGCCGTGTTCTCTATTGTGCTTGGAGTGATTGCCATCGCTATTTTTCTCACGACCAACGTGTTTACTCCTGATATTACGACAGATCTCCTCATTGCTGGGCCTTTTGTCTTTCTGCAACTGGTAGCGGTGGTGACAGTGATGTACTTAGAACGTGGTCACCCCAGGCGTATCCAGAAATATTCAGTGAAGACTGCAATGTGGCTGTTTGTACGTGACCCCAAGAAGCTGGATGAGAGCGAGCGAGAGGATTTGGCCGCCTACTGCCAGGCCAGTACTGCTCTCAAAAAGGCATATAACCTTCTCCAAGCGTTTTTGTCAATGGTCCATACAAGAGAAGGACAACGGTTAGAAACGTGGCTTGCTAGGGTGGTAGAGAGTGGACTTCCAGAACTTCAGTCCTTTGCTGCTGGGATAGAAAAGGACAAAGATGCAGTGAGAGCGGGTTTGACCTGGTCCATCAACAACGGGATGGTGGAAGGGCATGTGACGAAACTCAAACTGATCAAGCGAACTATGTATGGCAGAGCAGGATTTGCTTTGCTTCGTCAACGTGTGCTTCATGCTCTATAGCAGGAAAGAGAACATATTGCTCTTCCCGCTATAGTAGTATAACAGAAAACGCTTCATACGTCTGTAACGAGCCATACTGTTTTCAGCAGGCAACTGAGATATATTTCTTTTGAAGCTTTTTTTATTTTTCAACACATATTTCTTTTGAGAAAGGGTTTATGGATCTCATCCTCATTCGCCATGGAGAATGTGGCACCACTTCAACTGATGATGTTCTCACCTCTCTGGGAGAATGTGTTAATTGTCGAATAACTTGGTTCATACACAGCTTTGGTGAAATACTGTCCACTTGATTTCTCCTCTTCTGTTGAGAGCAAAGAGTAAACTATCTCAATGGTCATATGGCATCTGCTGCTTCATCTCTCCTCTAAATAATTTTTACACCACACCTAACATAGGTATGATAAACTAAAGAATTACTTGTAATAGCCACTACAATTCCAGCACAGCCTAAAAGAGGAAAGGATGCTATTCTATGCCAGAACAATCGTATGAAGATTTTCAATTTGAGAGATCTCATTCCATTAATTCTCCTTATGAAGGTTCCCTGCGAGACCACTCATTATCCACTTTTCAAGGAGAGAGGCTCATCATTCATAAAAGTCCAAAAATTCAAAGAATACTTCTCGCTCTTGCTTCACTTATATTATGGATAAGCACGCTGTTTTGCTTGATATTAGCATGGTCTTATACTTACTCTATACCTAGTGGCAATCTAAATTTTGCCCGTATTATTATCTTAGCTCTAGTTCCTTTTCTAACGCTATTTTTCGCTGCCGTCAACATATTCTTTGGGAGAGTATCAAAATTGAGAAACGGGCAATAGAATAGCAGATAGAGAAATGTTCTTCTACTTGAAGAACGTTCCAGTTCTTACACAGCTTGAGTAAAATAGTATCTATTTTTTCTTGCTAGACAGAGAGATGTGAAGGCGCTGCAGGGCATGTAGAACACGTTGACGCAGGAGCGGGAAGCTGGCTTTCCCATAACCCATACGTTTAATCAGCTTAAGTTTATTCACAAATCCTTCTACTGACCGTTGGAATAAACCAACGTTAACCCAGCAAGAACTGCTTCTTTGTCCCGTTCAAGTCCTTTGACAAAACGCTGTACTTCTGCGATTCCGCTCTCGGCAACCTGCTGTTTCCAATGCTCTAGTTGATGACCTTCGCGTTTGCGGACAATCCTCTCAAATGCTTGAATGAGGCTATGCAAGGTCGAAAGGCGGGCACTTGCCTCACAAAGCATCTTCAGATCAACCAGTTCCGCTTCATTCAACTCGTCAGATGGGTGAGCAATGAGCCAGAGCGCTTCTCGAACAGAAATACGGTTCAGAATAGGGTGGACTGGGAGTTCGACCGTTCCTTGGTGACGGAGCGTTTGTATGAAGCGGTAGACGACACGGATGCTCCCAGAAAAACCTTGGGCTTGAATTTCCTGATGCAAGAGACTCACATCTCGACAGCCTTTGTTCCACCGTGAGAAGACGTAAGGTGCATACGGGTCAAAAATGCTTTTGCGGTGCTGCCGACGTTGGCTCCCCGGACACCCCCCTCGCTTGATCCAGTTTTGGATGGTACGCGTGGTGACTCCGAGTCGTTGGGCAATCTCGCTAGTTTTGACTCCCCGCTTCTGTAATTCAAGCATCTCTGCGTATCGCCCTTGATTCGTGGCAAGCCGTGTCATCCGTTGATGTTCATGCTGAGGGGCGCTCGCCTGGCGCCACTCTTTCGCGTGAGAAACCGGAGGTGCTGGAAGCGGCTCCTGCGCTCTTCTCAGTTCTTTGTAACAACTCGCGACCACAGGCTCGATAGATTCAATGAGATTTTTTAAGACATGAAACCGGTCAGCAACAGCGGTTGCCTGAGGTGCGTCTGCGCGTGTTGCCTGCGTGTAATCGTTACCGCGATCTCGGCTCACATACTCAATTTCTGGATGACGTTGCATCCAGGCGGCGGCACTCTCAACGTTGCGCTCAGGCAGCAGATCAATCACCTTGTGGTTGCTCAGATTCACCAGGATCGTCCCAAAATTGCGGCCCCGCTTGAAAGAGAAATCGTCGATGCCCAAAGCCGTCACAGAGGGAACCTCGGGAGAAGGGATATCCATGATTCGCCGGAGAATGGTCATCCAAGAGGTTTTCATCCCAAGCCGTGCTGCCAATCGTGTTCCCAAGCTCCCTGAACTCGCTAACCCAATTGCCTGAAGAGCGTCAACAAGACGAAGCGTCATTTGTGCCCAGGGTTCAACAAACATTGGGAGACGTTCGGTAAAGATTTTGCGCTGGCATTGAGTATTGTGGCAGAAAAACTTGTGGACCGTAAGCAGGATAGAGACAGTCTGCCCTCCGCTGGGAACATCCTTGAGCCGCCGCTGGTAGTGGCTATGTAGCGCATCTGACTCCTGAGAGCAAAGCGGGCAGGAAGCCATGGTTCGTTCCGAGAACACTGTGATGAGCAAGCCGGTTTCCTGCTGGCAGATTTCGACGATGCGCAATCCTGGGGGAAGAGGCAAACAAGCAAATCCCTCCATCATCAACTCCTCATGAACACTAGAAACTCCTTTCTCTTGGAGAATATATCATCCTTTCTCAATGCATCAAAAACAAGGGAGCATAGTTTCACCAAAGCTGTGTATGAACCGTTTTATTTATTCGACAATCAACAGAATGGCAGGCACAGCAAATTGGGCGGCTGGCAAGTGTACCCATCACAGCACTTTTGAGTAGCCCACTCTTGCGAGCATTAGGGACTGCCAGTATTATCGCCCACCATCTCGGAAATTGTCCGGTTGAGGTATGGACGGAGCTTCGTGAAGGCCTTGATGGTTCATACAAAGGATATGGAAGCCTGGAATTACTCCAACGCTTTCCACTTGCAGTCCTGCCCGCTACAATTACACCTGATGGTTGGGACCATGGCGGTGATACGCAAGAAAGCATGTTTGAGCGTTGCCGACAGATCATCAACCTGTTGCGCCAATGTTTCAAGCCCGATGATACCATCGTTGTCGTAACTCACGGAGGAATGCTCACCTATCTCTTCCATGTTTTGCTCCAGATCTCGCCACTCACCCCAAGCTGGTTTGACGTTATGTATGGTGCAATCAATCATGTTCGCTTCGTCCCGAGGAAAAACAGATAGCGTATCTCCCACTCTATCCTCGTATGGAAGTAGAAATCCTCAGCATCAATGACATTTCACATCTCTGTTAAAGGGTCAAGAAAAGGAGTAGTGCTCGATCAGCCTACTCCTTCCCCTGCAAGATGAGTGAAAACAGATTTTTCATATATGTCCCCCTTTAATATCTTTACTCTCAGCAAACAAGCATTATGCATCAAATCTAATCAAGATCCGAGATATGCGTCAGAAGAGGGAAATGGCGAGGATATGTGTCAAATTTCGATCATCTATTCAAAGAGGAACTTCATCATTTCCAGCGGGAAAGTTCCCCTTTGAATACTTGAGCACTCTGCCGAGGAGCCTGCGCCATCGCCGGGAAGGCTCCTCGATGTCATCGAGAAAGTTTCGGTTTCTCTCTGCTTACTTTTTCGTCTCGCCTGTGACTGCTGCGGTCACACCAAGCGCGATATACACGCCTCCTGTCACATACCGTTGGACTTGTCGGAAGCGCACATTTCTAGTAAGCAACTTCCCCACGGTCGATCCCAGGAGAGCGTAGAGACAATCCGTACAGAATGCCAGCAGCACAAACAGCGCCCCAAAAATGAGAATCTGCTCGGTCACTGCCCCTCTGGTAGGATCGACAAACTGGGGTAAGAATGCGTAAAAGAAGAGGGCCGTCTTGGGATTGAGCAATTGCACCAGGAATCCCTGGGCAAACAACCGAGAGACGCTTTTGGGAGCGGGTACTGGTGCCTGAGCATGCTCCTGCCGTGAGAGCAGGGTACGCACACCAAGATAGATCAGATAGCCAGCACCCAGGTATTTCACGAGACTAAAGGCGAGGGCTGAGGTCAGCAGCAGAGCTGAGAGGCCAAGCGTCGCTGCAACTGCATGCGCGAGGCTCGCAAGCTCAATCCCTCCAACTGAGGCCAGTCCTGCTCGCCTCCCTTGAGCTGCACTGCGAGTAAGAATATACAAGACAGAGGGGCCAGGAATGAGGAGCAATCCCAACGCCGCCAAGAGAAAGAGGGTCACGGTTGACAAAGCGGGCATCATTACCTCCTTGAGTAAGAGTGGACAATGGATCTTCCTGTAGCATAGCAGCGGTGCAGCCCAGATGGCAAGTAACGGACTCCTTCAAAAGCAAGGTGTTGCCGCATTTTCTCGCCACATTGACGCAATTAGTAAATGACCCGAAGAGTGAGCAGCTCTTGCCCAAGAGAACAAGCTTTTGCCCAGAAGAGCGAGCAGAAGCATTTTGACACCAGGAGGAAGAGCTTCTCACCTGGATTCGCCCATCACCATTTTGTAAATTAGGAGCACATTCGGTGTAAAGATGATAATTCGATGACGCAGTTTTTGATAATTATCTGACGTACATCCCGGTACATCTTTCCCAAGTGAAAATCTTTGAAGCGGCCTGCAAAGCTCTTTGCGGAGTTACTGAAAGAGAACAGCAATACCGCCATTACGTCAGATAATTGTAAAGGTTTTCCTGCATTGAATGAAACAATTTACAGTCACGGGCCTCCAAAGAGGCGGCGAACTGGAAGTGTACGAAGTGCGGCGCGGTGCATGGTTCCAAACGGTATAGCGAATTTTTAGAGCGTGATGTCTTTGTATGGCTCCAGGCGCATCACCTGAGCTATGAGCCTGAAATCCTGGCGGTCGTGTGTGCTCGCTGCCACTGGCGAGAGTACCACAAAAAGCAAGGCGGTCGGCCTCCGTCCTGGCTGCTGGAGCGATCAAGCACCGAAAGCTGATCGCGATAGCGTACTTGTCATGATATAATGGCCCTGGCCGACAATCGGCCAGGGCGAGTTAGAAGGGAGAAAAACGCATGAACGAGCAAGCACCGGTAGTCGTCGAGCCGGCTACCGATCCGGCGCTGCTGAGGACGCTGGCGGCCGCTGGTCTGCCAGCAACCGGGCGCTTTCTTTCAAAGGCCGGCTGGGTTAGCCGCGTGTGGGTCGGCGACGAATACGTCGTACGACTGAGCAACGGACAGTTCCGCGACTCGTTTCGCCACGAGGCTACAGTCGTCAACCTGCTCGCCGGCAGCGAGGTCCCACACGCCCGGCACCTCGCCCACGGCGACGGCCCGGACGGGCCGTGGTGTGTCTCCGAACGCGTGCCCGGCCGAACCATGTACGACGTATGGCCGGCGGCGGACTCGCACACGCGCCAAGCAATGATCGAAAGCCTCGGCTTTGCGTTGCGCGCACTTCACCGCGTTCCTGTCACGGCCGACCTGCTGCCGCCCTGGCTGGCCGACGCGCTCGCCGGCAAGCCGCGGGCTGCGTACCACCCACCCGTAGTGAGTGCGGCGCTCCAGCAGGTCGAGGCTGCCCGGCGACTGCCCGGTCATGACTCGCGCCTGCTCGCGGACGTCGCCGATTGGATCCAGGAGCGGCTGGCGTTGTTCGCCGCCGACGAACCCGTCCTCGTCCATGGTGATTTACATGGATCCAACGTGATCGTCGACCAAGGACGCGTCACCGGTCTTATCGACTTCGCGGAGGCGTTGGCTCAGCCAGCGGATGTCGAGCTCGATACCATCCTGCGCTGGTGCGCGAAGGCGCGAGAATACCCACCCGTACCCGACGAACGAGGGCTCGACGAGACCACACTCACAGAGGTCCCCGGATGGCTGCACGGCGCGTATCCGGAGCTGTTCGAGCGCGAGCATCTGCGCGAGCGGTTGCTCTTCTATGACATGCAGGGGGAGCTCGCGCTATACGCACACCACCCCCTGCCTGACATACGCGAAGCCGCGCAGGACCGCATCGCTCGCCTGCTTTCCGGCCATAACCATCTAGATGGACTCGTCTGGTAGGTCGTCGTCTTCGCGCCTACACGGGACATCGTGACCTGCACCCGAATCTGGGCGTGTGAGCTGGCTCAAGTCCGTCACGGCCGACACCGTCGTCGTACATACGCGGGACGGGCGGTCGATCCGAGGCGTCCTCGTTGGTGCGTACCGCACCGAGGTCGCGCTTGCGCACGCGTCGCTTCTGCACTTCGGCGGTGAGGACCAGCTCGACGGCGACGTCATCGTCCTGCGCGATAACGTCTCGTCACCTGGCGCGGGTGTCGCGCATCACCTGGCACAAGGCAACGGCACGTACCTCTGCGTTGCGGAATCCGGCTCTACGGGATCAAGGCGCCGCTGACGCGGTGCTCGCCGGACGGCCGGCGTCGGGCGGGGACCTGCCGGCAGCCGGACGGCTGATCGACTTTGCGCAGCACCTTGCGATGCTGCGCTCGCGTCGAGTCGCGTTAATCTACGCCGTGCAGAACTTTGCGCAGCTTGACGATATCTATGGACGCGCCCGCCGTCCGACCATTGTGACGAATGCCAACACGCATATTGTGTTGCCAGGCACCGGCCAGGAAGAGGCTGTAAATTGTTTCATTCAATACCGGAAAACCTTTACAATTATCTGACGTAATTGTAAAGGTTTTCCGGTATTGAATGAAACAATTTACACATTCGGGCCGAGAAAAAGCACTAGAAGTTCGCGACCGCCCAGATCATTTCGCGTCTGACCCATCGTGGTTCTGTGGAAGTCGAGCGCCTTTTGCGCCGTTTGTGAGGTTTGAAGTGCAGGATTCCCTTGTGTGGAGAAAGCGCACTGGTGCTGGTACAGTCGGGGCATTGGACCAGGGAAACACCGCTCTCCAGAAACTGCTCCAGGTCAATGGGAACCTCCCCGAAGAAAGCACATTTTGGCTGGGTGGCAGGTTGTTTCTGGCTTTGCTCTCTCTTGTGATCAGACATCTGCTCAAGTGTCGGGGAAAGTGCCTGGCTCTCCTTTTTCGTGTTGCCAGGCTCAGTTTGTGCCGGACTGATCGATGCTGCATCCTGTTCATCGACGCTCGGCCCTGCACCATCAATAATCCGAAATGTATCACGACGAAGCATGAGCAGTTCGGCAGCTCGCTCTAGCGTTTCTTCTTGCACATCCGTCTGCCCATCCTCATATGTCCATTCCAGAGCTGTCGTCACCAATTTCATCAGGTTATCCATTGTTGCACGGCCAGAATTGGTTGGATCAAGAAGCGAGTGGGTAAGCCAGGTGTAGATGATGCCTGACCATTGGCGCAAGTTCAATTGGGGAAACAGTTCCCGGTACGGGGTTTCCAACGTCGCCAGGACCTCGCGCACTTCTTCGGAGGTATGTCCTGTAATTCGACAGAATGGCTCTAACTTGTCCATGCGACGGCGGAATTGCAACCACATGGTCTCAGGCTGATCCAGGATTTCCTTCAGTGGGATCGTGGTTCCACGCCCGGCAGCGACCAGACACAGGCCAAGGCGGTGATTGTATTGTAATCGTCCTTGATCGGTGACTTCCTTGAGGAACATCAAATGCTGGAGCGAGAGATCATGCGCATCATCCACCACAATCAATTTCGTCCCATACTGGTGAAGCTGCCCCATCAGTTTGGGCTTGCGGGTGCGCCAATGGCCGCCAAGCTTGAGTCCCAATGCAGTAAATAACTGGTCTCCCAGTGCTTGTTCATCATCATTGTTTTTGCGGCACGTCACGGCCAGAATCGCCGGAGCACCCGTTGTTTCGACCAGGTCGCGAATGCTCATCGTTTTGCCGCTCCCTGGATCAGCCACAATCACATGCCATGATCTCTTGTGGAGAGAAGAAGACCCAAAGCCGAGATACGCGGAAAATAGGACATAGGAGAAAGGAGTAAAAGAGGCAATAGAGCCAGCCCAGCGCTACCCCAACTATGGGCAAACCCCAGTTTTCACAAAATGATGCAATGACCCCTAGTACGAACACAGAAAAGAAAGCATGAAGCGTTTATCTGTGAATGTAAATGTGTCTGTAAAAAGAAGGGACTATGAGCGACTTATTTGGGCGGACTATTTCTTATAGTCGTTAAAGAAAGAAAGAGGAGAGGCAGATCAGGGGGAGAAGGAGGAGTGTAGGGGAGGGAAAGACAGAGTGCATCGAGCAAAAAGCGTGCAAAAAAGAGAAGCAAAGAAAACGCATCGTGAGAGAGGGGAAGATATGGTATGAGATGTGCGAACTAATTGAATGAATTTTTTGCGAGGTAGATGCGAGGCGCGTCCTAGAGCCATTGACAGGAATGGCTCTTTTTTTTTATCTTGTGCCTGTTGTTGTCCCGCTTTGAATGATCAGATGAAGTGAAAAGTCAACGCTTCATGATCTCAAACTGCACTGGGCTGAGATAGCCCAGCGTGGAGTGCTTGCGCACTCGATTGTAGTAGACCTCTATGTACTCAAAAAGGGCCGTACGAGCCTCCTCATAGGTCGCAAAGTGTGTCCGTGAGGTACACTCTCGCTTGAGGGTACCAAAGAATCGTTCCATGACCGCATTGTCCCAGCAATTCCCTTTGCGACTCATACTGACCAGAATATCATGGTCTTTGAGAAAGGCTTGATAAGCCTGACTCGTATATTGGCAACCGAGATCGGAATGATGCAGCAATCCCGCCGCTGGCTTGCGGTGCTTCACTGCCATCGCGACAGCTTGCTCCACCAACACCTCGTCTTGCCTCCCTTTCATCGCCCATCCGACAATGCGCCGAGAAAAGAGATCTAGCACAACTGCCAAATACATCCAGCCACTTCCTGTCGCGATGTATGTCCCATCAGCGACCCACTTTTCATCAGGCCGCTGCGCCTGGAAGGCGCGATCAAGCACATTGTCCGCAGGCGTTGCTCTCGGATCGGTGCGTGTTGTCACTACACGATGGGTCGTGTGATGAGCCGCGAGTTGGGCCTGCTTCATGAGGCGCACAACCCGTTTGCGCCCGAGAGAGATGCCTTCGTCACGCAATTGTGCATGAATACGTGGGCTGCCATATCGCCCTTGGTGTTGATGGTAGATGTTCACAATCTGTTCTGTAATGGTGCCATCTTCTTGCTCCCTCGCCGAGGGAGGGCGCTTCCTCCAGGCGTAGAATCCGCCTACTGAGACCGAGAGCACGCGGCACATGAGGCGTACCTCAAACTGCCCTCGATGCTGCTCGATAAAACGAAAACGCTCTTCTACGGGTGCGAGAAGATGGCGAGCGCCTTTTTTAGGACGTCACGCTCCTGCCTCAGGGTCTCATTTTCTCGGCGTAAGCGGCGCATCTCCTCAGCTTCTGGCTGCAGATGTCCACTGCCGACAAAGGCTTGTTCTCCATGAGTAGCCAGCTCTGAGCACCAGCGGCTAAGCGTACTCATCGCTACCCCTAAGTCTTCAGCAACCTGTCTCTGTGATTTTCCACTCGTTTTCACCAATTGCACTGCTTCTTGCTTCAATGTCTTATCGTATGTCTGTCCCGTTGCCATCATTTCCTCACTTCTTCTACGACTCTTCACATTCAGTTTATTGAGTCATCCAAACTGGGACAAGTACATGCCAGCACCCAGGAGAGAAAGGAAAGGGAAAGGAAGCCGATGAGAACTCAGGCGAAGACGAGTGCGGAGTTGAGTGAAAGGCAACGGGAGCCGCGCATTGGAGCGGTTTGCGAAGATTCGGCCATGCGTGGAAGAAGGGGTGTCGCAAGCGGAGGTGGCGCGAGCGCATGGAGTGTCGTCCTCGACGGTGCAGCGGTGGATCAAGCGCTACCGAGAGCAGGGATTGGTGGGCCTAGCGCGAGAGGAACGAGCAGATCGTGGGCACAGTCGTGATTTGTCAAAGGAGGAGATCGAGCTGATCGAGGGATTCTATCTGAGCCGACCACGTCCGCAGCTGAGGAGTGTGTATCGAAAGGTGTGTCGGGTGGCCAGGGAACAGGGATGGAAGGAGCCGAGCTATGATCCGCGTGTATCGAATTGTGAGGAGGATGTCGCCAGCCTTGGAGACGCTGGCGCATGAGGGTGCGAAGGCGTATCGAGAGCAGTTTGAGGTCCTGACCCGTTTTGCGCGCGAGTCGAGGCAACGAGTTGTGGCAGGTGGATCATTGCCGATTGCATATCTGGCTGGTGAACGAGCGTGGAAGAGCGTGCAAACCGTATCTGACGATCGTGCTTGACGACGATAGTCGTTGTATGACCGGATATCGGCTCTCGTTGGGGAGGGTTATCAGCCGCGCAAACGGCGTTGGCGTTACGGGGAGCGATTTGGTCGCGCGTGTGATGAGCGTTGGCCCATCTGCGGGATCCCCGAGAGCCTGTATAGTGATCATGGCAGTGACTTTACGTCGAATCATGTGCAAGCCCTGGCGGTTGATCTGAAGATTGAGTTGCTTTATTCCCAGCAGGGGCGACCCCGAGGGCGAGGAAAAATCGAGCGTTTTTTTCGGACGGTGGAACAAGAGTTGTTAGTGGATCTGCCCGGATATGCACGCGAGGGGTGGATTGGCGGTTGCAGGCGGAGAGTGACAGGCAGAGCAAACCAGGGGCGTGTCTGACGCTAGAGGAATTTGACGCGATATGTCGGACATGGTTGCGCTCTGCGCTATCACACGCAGGTGCAGGAGGGGATAGGAGAGGCCCCGATGCGGCGCTGGGAGGCAGGAGGGGTGGTGCCAGTGATGCCCGCGTCGTTAGAACACCTTGATGTCTTGTTGCTGACGTTTTCCACGCGTCGAAGAGTCCAGCAAGATGGGATTGCGTTCCAGGGTCAGCGGTATTTCGATGTGGCATTAGCCGAGTATGTTGGGGAAGACGTGGTGGTGCGTTATGATCCGTCCAATCGTGAGGAGATTGCGGTGTATGTGCCAGAGCTCCCTCTGGCGAATGCATTGGAAGATGTACGAGAGCGGTTTGTGTGCCGAGCGAGGTGCTGGGAGGTGGGAAGAGAGGGGAGAGTTGTTGGGGAGGTGGTGGAAGTGCGTGCGAGGCGCCGTGAGGTGTTACGAAGAGAATTACGAGAGCATCGAGCGAGTGTGGAAGGCTATGTGTCAACGGAAGGAGAGCGCGCGCGGTGGAAGGCAGTGGCGCATCAAGCGGTCGCACGTGGTGAGGACAAAGCGGGCAAGGTCGTGGTGGAAGAGGAGAGAGAGGAACCATTTGAGCAGGAGGAAGAGGAACCACAGTGGAAGAGATATGAGCATGAGTGAGAGCAGGAGAGAGAAGGAGTATCCATTGGAGAAGAGGAACGAGCTCGTTGCGGGAGAACATCTGGTGGTTGGAGGTGGAAGTGATGGTGCTGTTGCTGTGTTCGAGCGTTTTCTTGTGACGAAGGCGTATCAGATGTTTGTGGATGTGTGTGAATAGAGTCGGCAAACGAGGACGATCGGGATCTGTTCTGGGGTGACAGGAGTCGGGAAAACGCAGGCGGCCCGTCGGTACAGCCAGCGGGATGTGATTGAACCGAGATTAGCCCGTCATGTGCTGTCTCCGGATGATCTGAATGAGGCAGAAGTGGTGCCAAGAACGGCATTCTATACGCCGGAGGTGACCGCGACGCCGAAGCGGACGGAGCAGGATGTGGCGTTATTGCGGTGGGAAATCCAGCAAATGGCTGATATGGCTGTAGCCAGGGACATGGGCAAGGATGGGGAGGATGTGCCAACAAGTGGATATATTCGTCCAGGGCAGGTCGATTTGCTGATGGTGGATGAGGCGAATCGCCTGTGTCCGGTGAGCTTAGAGATGTTGCGAGATGTGTTTGACCGGGGGCAGATGGGACTGGTGTTGGTGGGGCGACCAGGACTGGAGAGGATGGTGAGGAGTATTGCGCCACTGGCATCGCGAGTGGGGATGCGTCTGGAGTTTGCCGGGCTGAACGCTCAGGAATTGGACGTGTTGTTGCAGCGGTATATCCAGGGGGCTGGAGTCGAGATAGATGCGGAGGCTGGCGAGTGTTATTTTTCAGCGGACGGAAGGAAATTTTCGATCGGTGCGTCAAGTATTGCTTCAAATTGAGTATTTGTTGCGCATCAATAAGCGGAGGAGGGTGACGATGAAGCTGGTCGATGTGGCATGTGCGCAATTGTTGCGGTAAGGGAGCAGAGGGCTGAGAAAGGGAACAGGTATGGCGTTGAAGTGGCTCGAAGAGCGATGGAGGACGTTGATTCCGGAGTTAGAGAGATGGAGCACGCAAGAAGAGGAGATTCGTGTCATCTGTGAAGCGGAGGTTGCGGCATGGCGAGGGAGAAGCGGTCTGAGGAAGGCAAACTCCTTACGGATTGCGCTGACCCAAACCCGGCAGCGTGTGCGGCAATTGCCGTTAACAGCGGAGAATCGGTGGTTCAATCCACGAACGGGTGAGTGGGAGCATATTGCCCTGAAGGATCTCAATTTTTCTCAGGAGGAGTGGTTGCACATGAATCTGCCCAGCCAGGAGGATGTGCAGAGGAAGGTGGCTCATCCGCTGCGCTTACGAGATCCTGAGGCGATAGTGGCATGTGGAGAACGGCTGTTGCGGGCAAGGTCGTGGCCAGAGGTGGTGCTTGGGGTGGTGATCAATACAGGCGCGAAGCGTGGCAGAAATCGTGAAGACAGGGCAATTTCACGTAAAGACGAAATATTCCGTGTGGTATGAAGGGGCGCCGAATCGATCAGATTTTCGAGAGAGCCACGTTGAGATCCCGACGTTCGCACCCGCGTCCCTGGTGGTGGAGGCTGTGGAGCGTGTGCGTCGGATTGTGGAGTGCGAGGGACTGACGAGGCGTGATGTGAGCCTGAGGTATGGACGAGCGGTGCGGGAGGCGGCCTATCGCCATGTACTCCGATGGGTGCCCCTCTTTCCAGGGGAGCACGATGTCTACACGGTGCTCTATCGCTCAGTGTATGGGAGCCTGGCGCTGTATTGGTATTGTCCGGCAACCGTCTCAACGAGCATCTATCTCGCAACGATCGAAGGGCATCGATATATCAGAGAAGCACCTTCTGCGGAGAGGCGGGATCAGTTGGCGAGGGCCGCCCATTATTTTGATTATGTGATTGCGGATGGTGCCGGGAAGATTGACCAGAGGCGTGGGATTCGATTGGGTGAACCGGATGTGGAAGTGCTTTCGGTGTTCAAGGAGAGGATGCGCTCTGAGGAGAGCAAAGATGGGGTGGTGGGAGGAGACCGTAGTGCTTTGGTACAGGAAGAAGTGGAAGCGCTGACTGATGTGTCTCCCCTGTCCAGCAAGAAGGATCAAGAAGCAAGAGGGTGTGGGTGCCATGATGCCATGGTCGCCGGTGAGCAACAAGGAGGGGTCCTCCTGCCAGAAGGAAGGCCGATGCAGTCGTTGGAGCAGCTTCATTTGTCAGCGGAGACACAAGCGGTGCTGCAGGAAGCGATAGCGTTGACCGGTGCTCCCGATCTGTTCTCGTATCTGCTGGAGGTCGGAGTGCGGGATGCGAGGCAGCTGTGCCGCCAGGCGAGGCGAGGGGAACGTGAGCGCTACGGGGCGCTCCCCACGTCCAAACTGGTCGGGATGAAAGTGCCGGAGGCAGGCCATGAACGGTATCGACGAGCGGTATATACCCTGATGCAGTGGAACAAGACCCACGGTCCGTTGGAGCAGTGGTCTATTACCACGCTCTCGATCCAGAAGTTGGTCGGTGGCCGGAAGGAGGCAATCAATACCTATCTGGAGGCCTATCATGAAGAGATCGCGGAGCATCATCGCAAACTGGACATCAAGCCATCCTACAATAGGAAGGCCGAACCGATTACGGAGATGATCACGATCGCGGAGGAGCCGACGGCGTTTCCCTGGGGAAAAGCTGTTGCGCTGCAAGAGGACCGGGTGAGCATGGCCGGAGATGATGTGCACGCAACGTGAGACGTCCCAGAGGTGTGTATTTCGATGTCCACATGGAGAAGAGTGTTGCTAGGATGATGATGGATGGGATCACAATGAGATGTGCTGTGAGGAAGAGGGCACAAAAAAAGAGAGATCAATGTGGATCTCTCAAAAAAGCTTACCTAGAAAGTATACCTGAGTATCGCGAAAAAATCAAGGGACGGTGAAACTCTAGAGCCGTCGAATATCACGCAGCATGGAGAGACGGGGGGCAGAACCATTCCAGTGCTCTCTACACGCTTTGTCCTTCTTGCCTCAAAAGGTGAAGAGCAAAAGGGATGCTCGACATAATCAGTGATGTGCTGATCAGCCGTGTCTGGTCCGCAACTGACGAGAGAAGCAGATGATTTCTCTCGTCAGTTGCGTGTCTGTTTGCGGGGCTATATATATGTCCCCGTGAAAAATGGCGCCTGTGTTTTTGACGCCTGGGGAAGGCATTCGCACGACGCACGAATGCCTCTTTTCATCTTGTACTGTAGCATGGAATACCGCAATTTGCAATGCCCTAGATGAAAATATGTAAATGCATGAGATAGCTGTCTCTGCATGCGATTGGACGTGAGACGGGATGAGTCGATATTCATCCTGTCCTGACTGCTGTTGTCTCCAACGTTGGCGAAGCTCTGCACAATTGGTGCACACCCCCTGGAAAACTTCGTGGAAAAATGGGTTGTGCGTTTGCCTCTGGTTCAGGTATGCTTCTCTCTGAGGGAGCGATCTTCCCTCTCCTCTGCCCGACGGTGGTCCCTCTATTTCTTCTTCGTCCTTGTTGTGCTTTGCTTATCAAAGGAGGGAACCAGTATGCCTGCAATCATCGAGGGAGAGGAGCCTCGTCTCGCGCCACGCAGCCTTGTTGTGCGTCGCCGTCCGAGGTCCTCGGCGAGGACCTCTCCGGGAAAGCGTCAGCGGTTCAGACGGCGCGCGCCTCTCAGTTCGCCAAAGCGCGAGCGCGGCGTCCCACCACAACCGAAGAGGTGCCAGAATTCGTGCGGGAGGTCGCGCCACAGCCGAAAGCGTCCCGAGGAGGAAGCTGGCTCCTGCCCCTTGGGCTGGGGATGTTGTGTGCGCTGCTCCTGGCCCTTGCCGGGTCTGTGGTGGTCACCTGGAGTAGCACGCTCATGGACGATATGCGCTATGGGTATCCGCGAACGACGCACGTCGACCACATCGTCGGTCATGAACTGGATCCACACGTCCCAACCCACTTTACGGCTCTGAACCTCAGAGGCCAGGTGTTCATCTTTGAGGTGCCCGGCGGCGATTCGCAGCATGTCCGACTCCTACAGGGCCCTCACCTGGTTGGTCCTGGTGCTGACCTGGCACCTCTTCTCCTCACTTTCTCAGGGGATGCGCGCCATCCGGATCTGGTGGTGAGGGTCAATGGCCTGCAGGTCATGTTTCGAAATACTGGAAGAAGGTATGAGTCGATGCCGTAAAAGACAAAGGGCATACTTGTCACGATGGCCACCATTCACCTGGCTCTGATGATGGTCCCTTTCTCGCGCGGCATGGCTATGGAAAAGTGGTAACCGGTTGCCACTTTTCGTAAGAGCACCATATGCAGAGTGAGGAGAAGCAATGAGGAGCAGCGGCTTTGAAAGCTGCTGCTCCTCATGATGCTGTAATGGAATGGGAGTGATCCCTTTGAGCAGGTGTCGGTTCTCACCGCGCGTTGTCGCCCGTCTCACGTAAGATGACGTCCGTCTCAGAGATGGTGTCATGATGGTGTGCGAGAGGACGGCGCGAGGCGCGCTCCTGGTGAGCGCGAGAACGCCGGGAGTTGGGAGGAGGGCGTTTGGCGGCGGGCCTGGTGCATGTCGCTTGCGCGGGCAAGAGAGTGAGGTCGATGGTATGGATCTCCTGGGTGAGCTGTTGGCCTGAACTTCCTTCCCCACGGCAGAGATTCTTCTCGCCGTAACATCTCCATTTGTAGAATCCCCAAATTCGTGTCCTTGGCTCAACTCACCTCAAGGAAAAAATCCCTCTCTTGGTGCCATGAGAAAAATGCAAAAGAATGTTGGAAAGTATTAAGGGCATTTCAGATGTAATATATTGTGCATGCGGCATATTTGTTCTGTAAATGTTTCTGTAGGATCTCATAATTAGTGTCTTTGCCTCAGCTCGCCTCATATGAAAAATCCCACAAATCCTGTCTTTGCTTCCCACAACATGTGTCATTTTCCTACAGAATTCCCACAAAACATGTCTTTACCCTCCAGCGTGTTCCTGGCTTGGTGATGGCGGAGTCGGCTGATAGGCTTCTTTGCGCGCGATAAGTGCGATGGGAGATGGGTCCAAAGACAGGAATTGTGGGAAGAAAGACACGATTGGTGGGATCCTACTTGGCGTCTGTGCAGGAGAGGAGTTTTGTGGGGAATCCCAGAAATAGTGTCCTTGAGGTTCCTGGACTGCGCTCTCTGCTGGGTCATCAGCTGCCAGTTTATCCTATAGTCATTAGGCATATTGAGGTGTTATGGGAAGAGGAGGAGGCGGTATTGCAGGCGTCGAGGTGTTCTTGGATGCGGTGCTCAAGGGTTTGCAACGAATAGGTTGGTTGATACTGCTGGTAGGCGTGGGAGACGATGGCGAGGGCGTCTTTGGCGAGGTCGCCAAGGAGGAAGTGGTGGGGGAAGTTGTCAAAGGCATGCTTTTTTTTTGTTTTCCGAGACCAACATGCGAGGACATCGAGAAAGGCGAGGAAATGGTCGGGCCAGGCGCTAAAGATCCAGTGCGTGATGGCGACTTGGAGTGGGGGGACCGCGTCTGGATAGGGACGTTGGAACAGCTGGTTGGTGTGAAGGAAGGCGGTGAACGCGTTGGGCAGCAACGATTGAACGTCAGCGGGTTGGAGACGATGGAGGCTGATACAAAAGGCGCGCAGAAGCGCAATATACTGCTGCGGTGGTAAGAGGGTGCGTGGATCATTGAGCTCCAAAGGAATAGATGGATGGTCAAGAGGAGGAAGAACGCCAAGAGCACGGAGGTCAACTGATCCCCAGAGACCAACCCCATGGCTTCTGGTGCGATGCGCAGCGTTACTGTGGAAGCATAGGAGTGTCGGCAATAGGGACAGGAGGTTGGATCAAGCCGTTGTGAGGGAATGCGCCTGGAGCAGTGTGGGCAATGTCGCAGGAGCAGCAGCCTATGCTTGTGACAGGTCAGCAGGTATCTGGCTTTCCAGTACAGGCGGTCATAGGCGACCTCCTCCTGGAGGCAGAGAGGGCAGATTTGTGTGGTCTGGTTGGGAAGAAAAAAGGTGCGGTGAAGATCTCGTTGAAGCCGCGGTCGCTCAATAGGATCGTGGTGGAGGGCTATTTTCGGTTTGAGATACTCAGTGAGGCCGGAGCGCCAAGAAGGAACTTTGATGACGGGAAAGTATTCGAGGTGCTTAAATGGGGCCGAGAACCGATGTAAGGTCATCTGGTAGAGCGCTTCCTCACTGAGAAGAAGAAGATCTGAAAGGAACCGATAGTCAGCTCGCTCAGCGAGCAGAGACACCTGAGAAGAGGCAATGCGGAAATGACTCATCTCAGGTTGAATGACCTGATTCACGCGTTCGTAGTGCATCTGTTTGGCGGTACGGGTGAGGAAGGAATGCAGGTCTTCCCAGGGTTGTGGAGGAACGCGCACTGGCAGTGGTGCGATGCTGTGTGTGGTGGTGTGCATGTGAACGTGTCTCTCCTGTTTTTCTCGCGCACGTGTGAGCCTATGAGCGGACTGTCCGTGACAGGGTGTGCGCCATCTCGGCGTCGTGAGCGCAGATGGCGCGTTTGTGGCCGGAAAGCCTGGGCATTTAGGTAAAACGCTTGACCGAAAAAGGGTTCATTTTTTTCTCGCCCATCACGGTGCCAGCAATGCAGGCGTTATAAGCATGCTCTAATAAGATGCGATTGAGGGTGGAGCAGCCCTGGGAGATAGCGAGGTGCGCGGCATGGCGAACCAGATGCATAATCCAGCCGAGATATCCATTGGTGGCATAGTGAAAGCGATAGGCCATGTCCAGGCTTCCCAACCCTGAAGGATCAAGGGGGAGTTCGAGATCAATGCTTTCCATAAGCGTGCGGAATTCGGCGGTGGTTTTGGATTGGGAGCGGTCCCAGGGAAACGGGGTCATATAGCGAGGTGTCCCGACGCGTCGGCTGAGTTGTGGATTGGTCTGAAGGATAGGTTCTGCTTCCCCTTTTTGCCCGATAAGAATCATCGGGATGTTGCTCTGATTGATAATATCTTTGAGGAAATCCGTGACGGCGTTGAGGACGCGGAGGGTGTCTCGGTCGAGAATGTGCTGGAACTCATCGACGAAGATCATGCGTACCTGGCAGCTTTTGAGCAGCATGTGCAGGCGAGTGACCATATTCCATTGGGTGCCACGTCCCGGGTTGGGATCTCCCAGGGTGGAGAGAAACGCCGCAGCGGTGCCTTTAATACTGGCCTTAGCGGGAACGGAGACGTAGAGATAGGGGATGATACTCCCTTGCGGTGTTTCGCTGCGCGTATTGTTGTTGCGTGCTAACCATTCCTGGACCAGGGTGGTTTTGCCAGCTCCAGTCTCGCCAAGAATGGCCAAGCAGGGTGGATTATGTGTGGAGCTGCTTTGGGTGAAGCGATTGCAGTAGTCGAGTTCTGCAAGCAGGGCGGTAAATCCTTTATGCATGATGAGGATGTGATCAATGATGGCGTAACGTTCAGCATCACTGAGAGTTTGCCATGCGGGTGTGGGTGAAGGATCCTGTGTCATGGTTTCTTCGTCTCCTTGGCGCGGTTACGAGCGCCAGTGTGTGGAACGAACGGCAATTCCAAAGGATTGTTGCCGTTCAGTAATGGTGGTTGTGAGTTCTGTTATGGAAGTCAATGGGAGTTCACTTGTGTGTTCCTGCTGACCTGTGTGTAAGGGGGGATATGTTCCTCTGGTTCCTGGGCGGTGGCCGATGATTGGCCCTGTCTCGCTCTCCTGTGTCTTGGGGCTGTGGTCGACTTGCGCGGTGGACGCTGTTTCTTGTCGAAAGGGGTACACTCTTCGAACGAAAGAGGCGGGAATGGCTCGAATGGGGTTTGTCCATTTTGGTCAGGCTGGAGGAAGACCTGCTCCTGTATGTCCCGAGAGGGCAGAGAGATCGGCAACACCGGCGAGTGTTGTGGTGGTTGAGTGGTAATGTGGGTCCATTGCCTCGGCTTCAAGAGAAGATTCCAGCGGTGCATGTTCTTCTGTGACCTCTCTGTTTCCGTCTTGCGATGTGTCCACTGGAGTGTTGATGAACGTCTCGGCAGCCGCATGCGTTGATGCATTGATCCATGTCGTCACTTGTTCATTCCACCAGCGTGTCATGCTCTGGCGGGTGCGAAGCTTGCGTGTCAGACGTATCTCATCCGTAATACATTGCTGCAAGCGCGCTTTGGCGAGCACAAGAGCCTGCTGATTGACCTGGCGCTTGAGTTCCTCCTGAACATAGCGTTTGATGACACGATGTTTCCATAAGGAGAGCTGTTGGGTATAGTCTTTGTCCACGGCTTCCACTTCGAGGTAGCGGTTGGAAAAAGGATCAAGGACCCAGATGCGTGAGAGGTCTCCTGGATAGTATTTGATGTGGACGATGCCTTCTTTGATCTCGTCTTCCCGATGGCGAGCGATGGCGCTGTGCGTTGACCGATATGTTTTGGCACGTGCAAGCTTGCTGCGAAGTGCGGCCAGCTTGGGTCCTGATAGCGTAGCTGTTCAAATTCGATGCCATAGTGATGAATGGTGCGTGTGGCGGTTCTGCTGACCAGGACCAGTAAGTCATTGCGGCTGGGGGGAAGACGTGGAACAAAGTGTTCTTCAAGCGCTTGCTCCCAGAGCCTGGCGGGTATTCCTTTCCCACGGGGATGGCCTCCCACCCCGCGGTGAACCTCTTGCGTATAGACATCGACAATCCAGAGATGAAGCAGTTCCCAGAGTTTGTCGAGCGTGATACAGGCATGGTGCTGAGATTGATAGTCACCGCGTTCGAGAAAGTGAGAGAAGGTGGTGCAGGCGTGACGTGAATGAGATCGGTATTGAGCGTGCGAAACCACCGTTCAATACTGCCTTTAAACCAGGGTTTGCGTACTGGCATGTGTTGGAGTTCAATGCCCAACTGCAAGCACGCGAGCTCTAAATCTCGATCAAGTTCCATGCCATTATCGACGACGAGCACTTCTGGAATGCCAAAGGCCAGGTAGGCATGTTGGGTGTGAAACTGTGTTTGCACATGCTCTTTTGCAAAAAGGCATAGAGCATGCACTCCATGGCCACACGATACGAGGGTGGGTCGAAACTGATAAAGACCCAAGAGGGTAGCCGGTGTACTTATCGCGGATAGCTGCGATGGTTGGCCGTCCGATAGGGAGGCGATCATTGGGATCAACAACGAGAAGGTCGAGGCGCGCGAAGTCGAGTTCTGCTCGCTGATTGGGCCGGGTGTGGAGAGGACGAGTTGGGTCTGATGGTGCTTGCGCTGGGCATGCGCTTTCCCCAATCGAGCCGTGTCAACGTCCAAGGCGTCAAGCCGCTGAATGTAGCGGTAGATCGTCATGTTGCCAGGAGCAAGAAGATGTTCTTCCGCAGGTCGTGTCGCATTCTCAAGAATGATGCGTTTCTTAAAGGCTGTGATCACATGCGTCACTGGAGCGCGAACGTTGGTCAGATATGTTTCTTTGATGGCTTCTTGCAAGAAATGTTCAAGAAGAGGACTGAAGCGGTGGTGGCGAGGACCACGTTGATGATAGGAAGGGACCAGGCTACGAATGTCTTCGTGACTCTCTTGGTAGCGACGAATCCAACGCGAAACCGTACGAGGGGTGATGTCAAAGAAGGGAGCAAGGTGAGGGGATGATGCAAGCATGGTTTGATGTTCCTCAGGCTCAAGTGGCTGAGGCGTGTGTGGAGCACTGGCCGGATTGAGAGACGAGAGGTATGTTTGAATACGTGCTTCGACCACCTCTTTGGTGCGCTGGCGAGATGATAACAGAAGGAGTGGACGAATCAATTGATAGCGATGTCGCGCGATCTCCTGGAGGTGTGGTGGCAAGTCAGCAAGTTCGGTAAAGGTCGAGCGAGTCTTGAGTGGTGTCGTTGCTTGCTCGTCCAGGTTGGGTCCTTCGCGAGCAAATTCCAGGGTGTTCTCTTGCCAATGGTGCCAGAGTTCGGCGAG
>NZ_BNJG01000002.1 GCF_016587375.1 Ktedonobacter robiniae | reverse complement strand
GGAGTGCCACAGGCGGAGAGAATAGCAAGCAGGATAAGGCAAAGCGGAATACACATCAGTGAAATTTTACGTAACATAATTGTTTTTCCTCATTTTCCAAGGAAGAGGTTTTTACGGGCTCTGGCTTCTAGCATAAGAACCCATCAATTTTTTGTTTCTCACTATATCTATCGTCGGCTCTCTCCTTTTTGTTCCATAGAAACAGAGATATGTGAGCAAGTTCACAAAACAAGCCAGTATGAGCAAGAGATGTGTGCTTTGACATGGATCTTAACCAGTCCTTTGACGCAAAAGCTGACCAGCACTTGGCTCCTATCCTCGCTTCAGCGCTTTGCAGAATCGTTTTACGGTTCAGTTTTTGAAACATATCATAGCCAGTAGTTCAAAAAGAGAAGCATAACCTGGAACTCCCCACGAGTTGCGCAACGAGATTGTTGCAGAGCTAAAGCTGATCTGAGGAGCGAAAGTGGCTCAAAACCGGACGCTCAGCCTGCTAGAGAAGGCAGAAACAGGAGGATAGAGAGGAAAAAAAGGCCATGAGGCCCCACGCGGAGAAGCAAGCTTCTCCGAGAAGAGGGAACCCACCAGTTGTCAAGACGATGTTAAGCCGTCGCCAAACCGAGCGAGGTGGCAAAGCTTTCTGGGACACCAAAGAGTCTGATCGTCACTTGCCCAGCTATTGAAACGCGAGCATTGCGAGCCAGCCGCTCTTGCCATGGGAGACGATAGTGCGCGCGTTGTGCGCGGGACAGGATCGCTTCCGCCTCGCCTGGCGAAGTAGTGGTAGGAGATAGCAGGCTCACCTCGATGCGTTGGTGTCGCACGAGTTGCAGACAGGCGCGCCAGTGTGCTCTGCGGCTCCAATCCCGCCAGAGCAGCGGGGCAGAACCCACCTGGAGAGGATGCAAGAGGACGCTGACCTGGCGCGGCTTTGCCGTGGCGTTGCCATTCCACTGGCACTGCTCACGCAGCGGACAGGGACGACAACTGCGAATGCTGGCTCCATACACGACACGTAGGCTTCCATCGTCTTCTCTACGTTGCTCATGCGGGATCAGTTTCTGATTAGCAGGACAACGCAACGTCCCATCGGGCTGGAGAACAAAGTCTTGTCCTGAGAAGCGACCTGCTTTCCAGGGCAGGCCCACGTGAGGGGGAGCATAGCCCGAGGGGGGAGCCGTGTGCGGTGAAGAAGGTGGAAGAGCAGGAGCAAATTCGGTCGTGCGCACAGGCGTTGGCTCCAGTTGATGCCCCAGTTCGAGTCGGATATTCCAGACCCATTGGCTGATGATCTGCCAGGCTTCCTGCCCCCAGGCCGCGTGGCTGCACCACCTGTCGGGGTCCTGCTCGATGTCTTCATCTGAGAGGATCGGTTCAAAGGCCCCGCGATGCAGATACAACTCAACAACGTCAGAAGCGGTGAATGCCTGCTGCGGAAGGTTGGTGAAGAAGAGTTCATAGACGATGCCCGCACGCGTGACGCCAACGGGACTCTTCTTTTGGGAAGCTTGATGAGTTGCCACCACCACGCGGTACAGCACCCCCTCAGGTCCAACCGGTACCTCTGGGCAGTCGTAGAGGCTGCGCACCATCTGGCTTTCCGGGCGCTGTTGGATCTGATCGGGGGCAGGTACAAACGTGCCTGGACGAGAGGATGATCGAGCACCGCGTACTCCTTGCCGCGTGTCACAAAGGCGAAGCCAGCCAGGTCTGCAAGCACGGCCCCCATGCCATATTGTCCGTCGAGCCGAAGCAGGCAGCGTTCGCGCGGGAGCTGATGGAAAGCCTGGTAACGACTGATGGCGGCTTTGCCCTGCCGCAGTTCCTCCCGGTAGAGCCCGTTGCCTCGGTTGCCAAAGGAGCCGAGCCACTGGAAACTGTGGGCTTGGCTGATGACCGTGCGAGTCCGCACCACTTGCCCACGTTTGCGCCCTCGGTAACCAGGAGCACAGATCTCATCGAGCCGACGAGAGGCAGGGGCAGTTCTTCGGTTTGGGGCAAGGCGCGTTGACGAGCCGCCTCACGCGTGCCATCGATATCAAAGACCATCCACTCACCTCTCTCTCGATCCACCAGGCTTCCAGTGGGGTTCTCGTGCGAGAGCGGGCGGCTGAGGAGATCATCGAGAAAGAGTGTGCGCAGAGCTTCGATGGGTGCCTCAGTCAGCGCTGCCAAAAAGCGTGAGAGCGTTGAACGGGCGGGCAACTGAGCACGCTCAAAGAGGGCCATGAAAGGCCCTGCAAAGGGCTGAAGTCTCTGGTAGAACCCTTCCAGGGTGCGTTCCCCGCTGATGGCATAGCCGAGCCGAAAAGAACTGCGAGAAAGTCGATGACCTCGTAGTGCCCGAAACGACGGCGCGCAAAGTGTACCTCCTCGTTGATCTTAGTCAGGACACCGTTCTTGTGCAAGTGCTTGGCAATCAGCACGACTTCGCCAAACCAGGAGGGAATCGAGGGAACAGACTCAGATGAGGTCTGGACGATTACTGATCCATCAGCGATACTGGTCATATGTGCCTCCTTGAGGAAAGATGTTTGATTCTTCCTCTCAAAAAGGCACTTTTTTATCCCCGCTCGCTACGGGTTAGCCGCTCGTTGCGCATCGCGTAGGATCTTCAGCTTATCTGGAGAATTAGTAACAGGTTAGCCGCCTTAAGCTCCAACAGTACCTGTCTTGACTTCTCCGGCTCGCTCATAATTGGCGAAAATCGCACCATTTGGCGTAACCAAACTGTCTGTTAATGTAAAGGCTGCAGGAAGAGTGCCCTCACTAAACAAACGCTTGCCGTTGCCAAGCGTGACGGGGAAAGTCTTCAACCACAGCTCATCAACCAGATCATGTTTGAGCAGTGTCTGGATCAGGTTGCCGCTGCCGTGAACTTGGATATCAGAGCCTTCTGAATTCTTGAGCTTTTTGATGTCATAGGTGCTTTTCAGAAAAACTGAGTTTTTCCAATCTGATTTGTCCATGGTATTACTCATCACATATTTTGTGACGTCATTGATGCCAGGCCACATGTCTGCATGCTCAGGCCAGTAGGAAGCAAAAAACTCAAATGTTTTCCTGCCTAAAAGAAGATCTGCAGGCTTCATATATTTTGCCATGAACTCACCAGCCGCTTCGTCAGCTTCGGCAAAATACGGCGCAGTCCAACCGCCATATTTGAAGCCGTCGGAAGTGTCTTCGTCAGGTCTACCAGGAGCTTGCATGACGCCATCAAGCGTGAGGAACATGTGGACGATAATTTTTCTCATGAAAAGCACTCCTTATCAATTGTTGGGTGATGGGAGAAAGGCGATGCCGCCAGGTCTCTCCTCTGGATCTCGTGTTCATGTGTCCGCGACAAAGCTCTGCGCGTTTCTTCTCTGCTCGGCTCCGCATGACGAACGTTGCTCGCTTTCGCGAGCATAGCATGAGAGCATGAAAAAAACTTCTCTCATCTTGCTCTCTTCTCAAAGAGACGATCTTCCGCAGAGGTCTGGATGCGGACCGATGTATCGGCGATATCGTTCATAGGTACCTCGCTTCTCGACGAAGGATGGGGTTCTTGCTCACCACCGAGAGCGTGTTTCAAGGCTGTAGCGGCCTTTTTCTCAACGGGTCATTCCCTCGACACGCTCGTTGCGCAACTCGTGGGAAAAAGAACGGCTAACCAGCAACAAGCTTGCACGGACCAAGCTGAAATGCGCATTATCCCGTGCTGGCTGCCTACCAAGAGTCCCTGGCTCAACCGCATTGAGCCCAAATGGGTTCATGGCAAACGCGCCATTGTTGAACCGGCTCGGCTGCTGATGGCAAGCGAGCTCAAGCAGCGCGTCTGCGATTCCTTCGCGTGCGAGTTGCTTGAGTTGCTTCTACAGCAGGTCTCTTGACCCAATGCTAGCTTCCGACAGCTATGATGCTCTGCCAGGAATCGCCAGACCAACTCACCTCCAGAGAGTAACAACCGGCAGTGGAGAAAACGGGGAAGAGCCCCCATTCCGACCAGCTGGGACCTGATGAGCCATGTGGAATGTCTGGTACGCCGGATACGGAGCCGACATCCCCTGTATCTGTGAGCGGGTTCAGGATCAGCGTCTGAGTGGCAGCTCTGGGGGGAGTCTGGCCATCGGTCCACCAGGCCAGTCTTTTCGTCTGTCTATCTCGCAGGCGCAACGTGACTGGCAGAGAAGTGTTTGGACCGACTTCAACGACCCATTTCGTCATTGGCCATCTCTGATCAGGGCCAAACTGACTCAGGTGGAGAACATTCTGATAGAAGCCGTCATAGGTCCAGAACGCTCCACCCCCGACTAAACGCACATTGGTATTGGAGCCCAGGCTGTCGAGGTGCTTCTGCTGCGGTGGGGGCTTGGTGGTGCAATCCTGGGGAGGCGGAGCCAGAGGTGTCGTCACCGGCGCGAGGCTCGTGATTACTGTTGAGGTTAGCTGTGGAATGCTCGCGGGGGCGGTGGCAGTGATGTGTGGACTTCCCGATGCCTCTGTTGAAGTGGCGTTTGGAATGCCCGTGTTGGGGGAAGAGCAACTTATGAACAACAGTGCGATCAGCAAGCAAGCCCAACGTGTTGAAAAGAGGGACGAGAGTCCAGCGAGATGAGGATATGGATGTCGGAAACACATCTATTTCTCCTTCTTTCTTTGGTCAAAGCAAGGCTTTCTTACCCAGATTACCAGCTTTTCCTGAAAGAGATCTGAACGTTTTGATAAAGAGATCTGAACGTTTTGATATGGAAGAGCCAAACTGGAGCAGCGTCTCCGATGTGGCTGTGTTTTTGGGGAGTGGGATACCATTTCATCGTAACGTGAACACAATCCGTTGATCCAGCCACAAGCTCGTATGGATCAATCGTGAGTGGGTATCACCTTACGCTGGCTGCCAGCAGAGAGTTCGTGGTTTAACCATATTGAGCCAACGGTCTGATTCAGAGCAGCGAGATCAAACAGCACGTCTGCGATTCCTTTGACGCTGAGTTCCTTGAGCTACTTACACAGCAGGTCTCTTGAACCTGCACTAGCGATGTGGCTTCTTTCCACTACGCCAAGATCGAGCATCCCTGTAGCAAGGCAACAAAAAAGGGGGTTCTGTCAGAACTGAGAACACAGAAGCTCATCGTGGAAATCGAATGCTGAGGATATTGCGGTCTCTTGCTAGGAGGTTGCTTGTACCGATGTCTTCAAGGCTGTCAGCCGATCAAGGAAAGCTCGCCGCTGTTCTGAGCGTAAGGATGGTTCTCCCTTGGTGGAGCGAGGGCAGAGATAGTTCCTTAATTCGTCAAAGGCAGAGCAGAAACGAGCAGCCGAGTCAAAATTTCCGAAGCCATGCATGGGGTAATATCGTTGCTTGACTCCCCGATGGTCTTGCTCCAGGCGATTATTGAGATATTTGTTGGTTCGATGGAGCACATGAGCGCCCAGCGTTTCACGCACTGCTCGTGGGTAGGAGGCGTGCCCATCCGTTGTCACCCGTTCAGGGGTATGGCCAACAACGGCGAGTGCCTGCTTGAAAAACTGTTGGGCGGCCTCCATATCCCGTTTCTCGCTGAGACGTGAATCAACCAGGTTGCCATTTGCGTCAATGGCGCGATAGAGGTAACACCATTTTCCTTTCACTTTGACGTAGGTGCGCATCCACGTACCACGACTGTCCTGCTTGTCCGTGCCGTTTGGTCCGCAATTGCTCAGTAATAAGCGGGGCAAATCGCCTTTCCCACTCCCGAACGGTCTCATAGGTGAACGTCAAGCCTCGATCAAGAAACATTTCAGCGAGATCTCGCAGGCTCAACTTATACCGGAGCCACCACAGGACAATTAGAAGGACCACATCGGTGGGATATTCCAGGAAGTTGAACGGGGTTCCTGTCCGCTCGTTGAAGAGGTGCTTACAAGTAGAGCAACGGAACATCCGATAGCCGAGCGTGGTCTTCTGGGTTTGTTCTTTGGTCGTGACTGAGGCGCAGTGTGGGCAAGGCATGAAGCACTCCTTCTCCGGTCGGTAATGGTTCTTATCATACCTCGCAAACGATCTCCAGGACAAGCCTCTCTCTGAGTTCTGACAGAACCTGCCCTCCCATATGAGCACAAAGCGTTTCGGTCTTTCGGAATCAAGCCGAAACTCGGACATGGCGAAGGATTTCGTCCACGACGCTGACAAGCGGCGGTGTTGCATCTATTACGATACCACTGCTGGGTATGTCTTCTTTCGTTTGATGCAAGCGCGCAATGATTTCCCGTTCCTCTGGTTTTCCGCCCCAGTCAGTTGGGTCCAGTGCCACTCGCTCATCAATCCGCCGGAGACAGGTGTCAAGGTCGACCTCAAGAATAAACACGCCATCTAATAACTCGATGAATTTGGAAAAATTCCTCGACCCACCGCAGAAAAAGGTGACCGCCTCATCCTTGTTAGCGATTAAGGCTTGTACTTTCTCTATATCCCAAAGGGGGGACTTGTAGCGATCAGACGTGAAGATATCCGTTGGCGTACCCGTTTCCAGATCGCCCTGATACCTCAATTCCCGGTCACCATGAATGGCCTGGTAGCCACGACGCTGTAATTCTGTGCAGACCGACGTTTTGCCCGTGCCGGAGACTCCCTCGATAAGATAATTTCTCTTACCCATTGTTTGTCCTTTTCTTGATACGTTTGAGGAACAGTATACCTGATGGGGAGCGGTTTTTCCAGGAAACGCGTGTGAAAGTCGCTCATATGGGAGGGCAAGTGCGCGAGGTCGGAGGGCAAAACCTGCTCACGCGCGGACGTCATTTCCCATTTGGTGGAGCAAGATCCCTTCAAAAAGGCCTTGCACCTTTTCTTGTTATCCAGTCGCGCCAAACAAAGGCAATGGGAGTTGTTGCGCGAAAGCCGTGATCTTGCTCACTTTCTTGCGCGGACTTGGCTCTGGCCTCCTCAAAGCAAGTAACCATTCAGTGTCGGAGAGCTGCCACAGATCCATTTGGGGACTGCGAAAGTGTGTCTCCAGACGGCATGCACTCTTGACCTCGGTGATCTCCTTATTGTAGTTGTTCCACCACGTCTGATGCGCCTGTTGGATCTCCGCCCAGTTGCGCGCGTTGGAAAAAGCGTGGTCCGCGAGACGTTTTTGGATCGAGAACAAGGTTTCTGCATAGTTCTGCCAGGGTTTGCCAGGGTCGATGCTGTTGACTGACCGTAAATCTTCGTTTTTCAGAACCATATCTTTCGTCAGATTCAAGTAAATGGGCCTGGGAAGCCAGGATAGAGGATATGAGGAAGAAGAGACTCCGCACCATAAATTTTCCAGTCCCTTCAAAAGAAAGAAATACTTTTCTGCCTTGCCACGCCAGAAGAAAAAGCGCAGCATAACCTTTCGTGGGCTCTTGTGGTGAGGTGCTCTGTAAATCCCAAATTTGGTGAAGCAATTTCAGCACAAGTATCTGAAGCAATAGCCTTCAAATTGCCTCAGATACTTGTGCCCATTTCCTTTCACAGAATGCTGCGATTTACAAGTAGAAGGCAGACACACCTCTCGCTTGCACCCAATCCGCGTTGCCAGAATACCCATGATGCTTACGCGTTGTCAGCACGCGCACCGAGCCAGCCGAGTCTTCCCATCCCCTTGCGCATGGATGGGAAGAGCGGATGGGTGGGGTGAGCAGTATTCATTGACACCGATGCGATCTCCATGCTATCATCTGGCTGATGAGTAAAAGATATCTGTTCCCCTCAGGCGGTGTGAAACCGCTTTTGACCGCGTAAGCCCGGCACTTTTGGCTTACGTGGCTGTTTGTGAATAGCGCCCTCCTCACGCGCAGCGCTGATCGCGTTGGTGAGAGGATATGCGTTGTCTTCATCCTGCGATGTATCTCAGCCCCGTGTTGATTGGACCGCGCCTCGGTTGCCGGGCTCCTTTTGCTTCCCTTCTTGCAGAAACAAGTCGAACGAAAGGATGTTTCATGACCAACACGGAAGTCATTCCACCACAGCCCGTTTCCCTTTGGCGCAATCGTGACTATCTTTTGCTTTGGCTCGGCAACGCCGTCTCCTCGCTCGGCACTTCATGCACACAGTTTGCGTTTCCACTGCTCATTGTGGGACTGACGCGTTCTATCGCTGCTGCCTCCCTCGCGTATAGCCTGGGACAGCTTCCCTACGTCCTGTTGAGCCTCCCCGCCGGGTCGCTGGTGGATCGCTGGCCGCGCAAACGCGTGATGCTGCTCTCTACCTTCTGCTTGATGGTGTGCGTGGCAAGTATTCCCCTGGTGCTGAGCCTTTCCAGCGGACTACTGCGGCTGCTTCTCCTCTACGCCATCGCCTTTGGCCTGGGAGCCATTTCGCTTTTCTACGAGCTGGCCGGATTTGCAGCACTGGCATGGATCGTGCCAAAGAGCCAGCTTACCACAGCCGTCGCACAGAACGAGGTGATTGTTGGCTCCAGCGCGCTTGTCGGACCCGCCCTGGGTAGCTGGCTCTTTAGCATCAGCAGGCTGCTCCCGTTCGTCACCGACGCGCTTTCCTCTCTGATCTTGCTCGGCTCACTCTTCTCCATACGCTCGCCCATGCAAGATGAACGGAGGACGCAGCGTCACCACCTGCTCCAAGAAGTGCGCGAGGGGCTCACCTGGCTGCGGGAGCATATGGTCATACGCTCGATCTTCCTAATTTCCAGCTATGTCAACCTCACCATCACAGCCAGTATGCTTCTCGTCCTGGACATTGTGCAACAGCAGCATATCCCGTCGGTGCTCTATGGCCTGATCGGAGCATGTGGCGGCGTCGGGAACCTGCTTGGCGCGGCGCTCTGCCCGCCGTTGCAGCGGCGCATACGCTTTGGCCTCACGCTTCGCTGTGCCCTGGTCGTGTTCGTGGTGCTCTTCCCTCTCTATGGCTTCATCACGACGCCACTGCTGTTGGGAGCCGTCTTCGCTGCCATCGCTCTCTCCGACTCGATCCGTGCTATCTTCATGGACAGTTATCGCTTCGCTGTCGTCCCCGATGTCCTGCAAGGCCGCGTCAATGGCGTCTCTCGCCTGATCTTGTTCAGCGTCCAAACCCTCGGCTCCTTTGCACTCGGGCTGAGCCTGGAGCATCTGGGCGTGTTGCCGACCGTGGGCATCGTGTGGAGTGGCCTGCTTCTGATCACCGGATGGCTGTTTCTCTCTCGGCACATGCGGCAAGCGACATTCCCACACGAGTAAATCCCACCATGCTGCTGCTGATACTCATGTATAAATCGCAGCATTCTGTGAAAGGAAATGGGCACAAGTATCTGAGGCAATTTGAAGGCTATTGCTTCAGATACTTGTGCTGAAATTGCTTCACCAAATTTGGGATTTACAGGTGCTCCAATCACTCTTTTCGCCTTGCACCCGAAATAATTTCCCACCTGGTTTCGCCTTGCACCCACCGTCGCTCTGTCTGAAGCGTCTGTGTCTTTCGCCTCTCATGGGCAGGATAACGGAGAATCCCATTGCGGAGTTGAAGTTGACGCAATGCTGCACATTCAGGGCATTCTCCACGCGCCACTCCGCTGTCCTGAAAGCGTCCTGGATCGATATCTAGCACATCAGAAAAGATGCATCTTAGCGTGTTTGCCGACGGTGCCTGATTGCCCACTGGATCACGGACAGCCGCTCGCTCGACCGGGTTTCCTTTACGTTCCCGCCCTCCTCCATTTGCGGCAGGATTGACTGTCTGAACTGACTTCCTCTCGTTGGCATGAGTATCTACTAATTGCTGGAGTTCTTGTTCACTTTGCACTTTGGCTCGTGCCACTCGATGCTCTCCTGTTCGAGCTTCCATCTCTAAACGAGCCCGTTGGTCGGGCTGTAAGGCAGAGCTAGTGAGCGCATCCACCGTCAGAACCGTCTTGTTCTCGCTCCAAAGCGCATCCACGGTCTCGACGATCCAATCGCCTAACACTCCTACACATCCCATACTCCATTCCCCAAACCAACGCCAGTGAGAGAGCAGTGCTGGCACATCGACCGTCAGAGGCACGTTTTCGAGCAAGCTTTGGAGAGCACCGACAAATTCTTCACACTCTTTCTGATTATCCAGATGGTAGCGAGGAAAATGATGATCGCGCATTCTCCGTGTTGTTTGGCCGTTGAGATGGCAGTACTCGTACAAATCAAAGTTGCCCACCAGGACGTGCAGCATATTGGTACGATTCGCGAGCGCCTTGAGCCAATCTAACTGCGCAGTCGGCTTGCACTGAGGATCTGGGGCCAGCAAGTGCTGACCTTCATCCACAAAGACCACTTTTACCTGAAACAACCTCAGAGCATACTCGACCACATTGCGGACCTCCAGCCATTCAGCAGGATCATTGCTCTTTTTCCCTCGATTGATATAGAGCGGCAGATTTTTCGTCCGATCTCGGATGGCCGGATGGTGCTGAAACTGGTCAAGCACGTGCTGGTAATAATCAAGGCGCGCCGCCGATCCCACATCTTCTGGTGATGCCTGCACGATCACCGCCGGGACCACAGCGGGATCTGTTTCCGCATCGCGTAACTGACGCACGATCTGCTCCACAACGGTCGATTTGCCCACTCCCCCTGCTCCATAGAGATCCAGCAGGGTGTAGCTTCGGTGTCCAGAAATAGCTCGGAGCAGGAACCGCTCTACTTCTTCGAGACGCGGGTGTTTCACCTTCAAGGTTCTAAAGCTCTCAAGGCGACTTGTTGGAAGCATGTCTGGTGTGGGCATCAGTGGTACACCTCGTAACGTGGTAGGTTCGACAAATCTATTTCGATCGGGGCATCACTCCTGGTTTGATCTTCCTGTACAGGACGAGGCCCCGCGAGCAAAAGCGCCTCGCGCAGTGGTTGCTCTTCCAGATCATGTTGACGTTGGAGCAAACACGCCTCATCCTTTTCCAGTTTCAGTAAAAACTCTGCCAGGCGGGGACCATCCAGTGTCACGCGTTTCATCTGGTGCTGTCGCTGGTCTTCACGCCACTCGTCGAGAATCACATTCCATTCGCGTTCTGAGCGCCCATGCACCTGAAGAAAAGCATCGGCAACACATTCAACCCATTGATCATCAATGTAGGCATACAGCACTCTTCACAAAAGTTGGGCCTGATGACAAAATGAGAGCATGCGAGCATATTCTCAAGATTTACGCCAGCGTATCCTGCGCGTGGTTGACCAGGGGAAGCCACGTGCAGAAATTGCTAAAACGTTTGCGGTTTCCCAATCCACGATCAAACGCTACCTCAAGTTAAGACGCGAAACCGGCGATGTGAAGCCCAAGGCCATTCCAGGTCGCCCATCAAAAAAGGGAGCGGCTCTGCACGCTGGATTGCTTGCTCAACTCGAAGCACTCCCCGATGCGACGCTTATCGAGCATTGCCAGTTCTGGCAAACTACACACGGCATCCAGGTCAGCTCCGCAACCACGAGTCGTGCGATCCACCGTCTGAACTGGACCCGTAAGAAGAAAACCTTGCGAGCAAGTGAGCAGAATGAAGCCGACCGCGCTGCCTGGCGTGAGCAGGCAAAAACGTTAGATGCCAGCAAACTGGTGTTCATTGATGAATGCGGCTCGAACATCGCCTTAACCAGCCTGTATGCTCGTTCTCCTTTTGGAGAACGAGCGTATGGTGCGGTTCCACACAATAGGCGCGCCAATATCACGCTTCTGGCTTCGCTCTCGCTTCAAGGCATGGGCGAAGCGCTTCTCCTGGAAGACTCGGCGGATACCACCGTGTTTGAACTCTACATCGAACAGATTTTGGCTCCGAGTCTACAAGCGGGGCAAATTGTCATCCTGGATAATTTGAATACGCATACCGGAGAAAAAGTTCGGCAAGCCATCGAAGCGCAAGGATGTCAGCTTCTGTTTTTGCCATCCTACTCCCCCGACTTGTCACCGATTGAGGAGGCATTCTCCAAACTGAAAGCGTTTTTACGTCGGGTAAGGGCACGCACTCCAGAGGAATCGCAAGAGGCCATTGGACAGGCTCTTCTGACGATTACCATGCAGGATGCTCACGGGTGGTTCAGACATTGTGGCTATCGACCTGTCGATATGGCAGGGTAAGGACGCTCGCTCCTTCCACCAATCGGAATGAGGATCGCGCCATGTCGCCAGAGGTTCTGTATGCTTCAATCACAGATCGCCTGATAGGTCAGTGTGACAAAATCCTCACCAACTTGCGTGTAGAACGGGTTGGCACTTCCGACCTGAAGGAGTAGGGTTGCCATCAAATCCTCTTTCGGGTCCGCAATCCAGGTTGTCCCAAACGCTCCTGGCCAGCCAAAGGAGCTAACGCTTGGTCCAAGACCGACTTGTCTGGTCCTGACCGCGACTTTCTCTGAGGCTACGACTGGCGGAAACAGCCGGAGTCATGAGGATCGAACATCATACACCAATATCACAGAGAAGCGACTTGTTTCGTCATTTGGTCGAACCTTCAGGTCAGTTACCAGGAGGCGGTGGTGGTCCCAATTGTCAACAACAATCGGGACCACCACCGCCTCTCTGCTTAAAGAACGATGCTAGCGATCTGCTTGCGAACGGCGTTTTACTCGCCAATCGGCATTTGGACCTCCGCTTGCACAACTTCGCCATTAGCGCGAGCCTTTTTGGCTGCCTCAAGCGCCGGATCACGTCCGAGCGCCAGCGTGATGAATATGCAGATAACACATCCAATCAGGACAAGCCAGAAGGTATTGTTGAGTCCTATAACCGTGACATGCTGGGTCACACAATGCTTCAGTGCCTCGGCGCGTGCTCCCACGGTTGCCGCGCAAGTCACCGCTATACCGCTCTGTGGAATCTTCTGTACTCCTTGCTTTGCCATTGTCGCGTATGAAACGGCCTGCTGACTCAAATAGCTGGTCAGGACCGCGACGCCGATCGCCGAGAAGACCATACGCATGACGTTGACGAGCGAGGAAGCGCGTGCCATCGCCTTATTACTGACTGCCGAAAGCGCGACTGTTTGCAGAGAGGTGTTGGTCAATCCCAGTCCCAGGCCGCGTAGCATCAGCCAACTCTGCAACGCACCTCCTGAGGTTGAGACATTCAGTTGCGTCAATCCATACGTGCCAACAGCCAGCAGAATTAATCCCACGAAAGCCAGAGGACGTGGCCCGACCCGATTGTACAGTCGACCTCCGAGCACCATACCAACCGCCGTCGCGATACCCTGGGCCATGAGCCACAGACCTGCGGTGAGCGGCGTATTCCCCTGTACGTTCTCGAAAAAGAAGGGCAATAGGAACAGGCTCCCAAAGAGTACAGCGCTGACGACCCACAACAAGAGATTAGAAATGGCGAATGTATATTGCGCGAAGAGGCGCAGATTGATTACCGGATCGCTGGCGATGAAAAGCTCAACGATGGCAAACGCGATCAGGATGACGCCTCCCGCCACCATAAAGCTGATGACGATAGGATCGATCCACCCTCGTGTACCAGCTTCGGTGATGCCATACACCAGCGTGGTAAAGCCCAGCATCGAGAGGAGCAGCCCGGCAATATCAACTCGTTGCCCTTCGCTGGCATGCTCTTCGCCTGCTGCCGCGCGTTCCTGGGCGCGATTGCGCAGGATGAACAGGCCCAGCACAAACGCGATCAGTCCAAGAGGCAGGTTGATTGTGAAAATGGCGCTCCAGTCGAAGGCGGTTGTCAGATAGCCACCAATGGTTGGGCCGAAGGCCGGAGCCAGGAAGACCGGAATACCAACAGTGGCCGTTACTGGCCCGCGCTCGGTTGGTCCGAAGAGACGGTAGATGAGCGTGAAAGCCGTTGGCATCATCGCACCCCCACCGAGACCCTGGATTACGCGGAAGACAATCAGCAGTTCCTCGTTAGGAGCGAAGACGCAGAGGGCGGACCCAAGCGTGAAAAGCCCCAATGCCGTGAGATAGACCACTTTGGTACCCAGGCGGTCGCTCAGGTAGCCAATGATTGGAATGACCGCCGCCTGGGAAAGGAAGTAACCAGTAGAGATCCAGGTAACCGTGTCAAAGCTTGTGTGAAATGCCTTCTGGATCTGCGGCAGAGCCACGCTCACAATCGTGTTGTCCAGGACCGCCATGAAGAGTCCCAAAACCAGCACGATTGTCGCCTGTCAGCGGTAGTTCAGTCGCATGTGTTGTCTCCTTAGAGGTCATAACGCCATGAAGCACCAGCATGACAATCTGCGCGCGAGCTTGCGCGAGTGCTTCTGGCGAGGAAAAATCTCACTCTGGAAAGTGTATCTGGTAGCGAAGGATAGAGAGCGCGTGAAAGACACATATATTCAGCACATGCGCGACCAGCAGTACAGGATCAATCTCTGGGCGAATGATTCCTTGCTCGCGCGCCTTTTCCAGGAAGCTACTGACAGTTCCAGGATGGCTGCCTTTGCCACCTGCGAATCACGTTCACGCTTTCGTTTCTGTGTCAAACTCGATCACAAAGCAATTTGCTCTATTCCAACAAAGGCAGTTGGGCTCTTTGTGATGAGCGCATCCACATCTTCGCGTACCGTTTTCAGGTTTGGATACACTGACCTTTAAAATGGTGAGGAATAGGTTCTCCCCATCCCCCTTGTTTGTTCCCTCGGCGTCTGAACCGGGTAGACCAAAGTGGGTGCTTCCGGCCTACCCGGCGGCGATCATGCCTGGACAGAGAGCTTGAAGATCAGAGTCGTTATGGTGCCAAATGTGCCCTAGCTCCCAGTGAAAAGGCGTTTGACATCGTAGCCGGCCACGTCTTTCATGCTCTCGCTTCCAAAGCGTGCGTGGGCGTCATTGTCGGGAAGGACCACGTCGAGTCCGAGAAGGGCATTAAGTACTGCGATGCGCTCCGCGCCGGTTGCGGCAGCAACCAGCTCGCCCACCGTGCGCCCGTCGGGGGTGGCAGGCAGGGCTGGGCACTGCACCCCATGGTTGGCAAGGTGGTGGGCAAAATCGGCAAGGGAAACCTCGGAACCAACGATTACACTGAGGTTAGCGATATTGATGGCGATGTCTTTTCCGCTTGCGCTCTTCGTTGTTTCGGTTGTCTTCGACGGCATGGAAAGGACGGTATGAGTGCGGTAGCTGTCGAGAGCTCTGCGCAGGGCAGCTTCGAAGGCGGGCGCGTCTGGCTCGTCAGGGGAGAAGTCCGGGAGCAAGACCCCTGGGTTCAACAGCCCGTCGGGATCGAAGACCCTTTTGATGGCACGTTGGACAGCGATCTCCACGGGCGTAAAGCGCCTGTTCATAAACTGGCGTTTCTCTGTTCCGACGCCGTGTTCGCCTGTGATGGTGCCTCCCATGCTGAGAGCTGCATCAATGATTTCGTTGTTGGCCTCCTCTAACGCACGAGCACTCTTGGGATTGGCCGGATCAAAGAAGGAAGTCGGGTGTAGGTCACCATCCCCAGCGTGTCCGGTCACAGCAATGAAGGACAGGCCGTCGTGGTGCCGTTGGGCTGCGGCCTGGATGGCCTGCTGCATCTCAGGAATTCGTTGGCGAGGGACAGTGACGTAGCCGATGAAGAATGCCAGTCCACTGCGCAACACCGCGTCAGGGGCATGCAGGCGACCGTACCAGAGCCTCGAGCGGGTTTGCTCATCATCGGCACGCCGAACCTCGGTAGCCGTGCGGCGCAGGATCTGTTCAACGACCGCCATATCGTGGTTGACCTGCTCGGCAGTGCCATCGATGTCGATCAGCAGGATCGCGTCAACATCGGTCGGATACCCAGTGCTGGTAAACTGCTCTAATTCAGCGATGCCAGCGCGATCGAGCCACTCCAGCGCGGCAGGCACGACCCCGGTTTCGATGATGGCAGCGACGGTGGCTGCTGCATCATGAGCCGTGGCGAAACCACCCATGAGACTACGAGTAACTGGAGCAATGGGACGGAGTGCGAGCGTCGCCTCGGTCACGATCCCGAGTGTTCCCTCGGAGCCGATGAGAATCCCTAGCAGATCGGGGCCCTCGTCGTTCGCGGTGAGGGTGATCACGGTCCCGTCAGCCAGGACTACCTCTATGGAGAGGATGTGGTTGAACGTCACACCATACTTCAAGGCATGTGAGCCACCAGCGTTCTCAATGATGTTGCCGCCAATTGTTGATAGTGGTTGCGACACGGGATCGGGCGAGAAGCACAATCCATAGGGGGCAAGTTGCTGCTGGAGCGCGGCGTTGATAACCCCAGGCTGGACACGGGCGCGGCGGGCAGCAACATCGATGTCCAGAACACGGTTCATGTTTCCCAGATCGAGCAGGATACGATCCTGGTTGGGCATCATTCCTGCACTGCAATTTGATGCGCCTCCCCGGGGAACCACGGGAATCTGATGTTTGGTGGCCAGCCGCATGACTGCTGCAACTTCGTCACGAGAGCGAGGTCGTAACAACAATCCCGGTGCGCCACCAAAACCCCAGAAATTATGTCCTGCGGTAGTCATAACATCGGAATTAGTGATCACTGCCTCTGGCTCTGACAGCACACAAGCAAATTGTTCGATGAGAGTGGTGTTCATATTTGTCTCCTCTTCTTCATGCTCTGGAAAGGGCCAGGCTCATCAGCTCAAACGTTGTCGCTTGGCCCTTGCAGTTTCTCGATGACGGTGACTCCCCCTTTCAGCCAGGAAGAGCGTCGTTCTCGGAAGAGACTTGACAAGCCGTTTATTAATAGACATAATGTATAATAGTGGCTATGCTTGGTGAAGAGCAAAGGTGTCAAGGAGATCGCCTTGGAGGCAGAAATCCTGAACATATGATGTCTACTAGTAGACATGTCTAGAAATCGAGTAAGGAATATGGAGGATCGTCGCGTCCAACGAACCCGTCAGCTGCTTGAGCGTGCATTGCTGGAGTTAATCGAGGAACACAACTACGAGAGTATCACTGTACAACAGATTACTGACCGGGCGAATATGGGCCGGGCAACGTTCTACTTGCATTATCACGACAAAGAACAGCTCCTCTCGAGCACGCTCCAGAAGCTGCAAAAAGATCTGGCGCAACGGCTTGAGCCACTGCGGCCCTCAGACTTGCTCACTGAAGAGCAGACGTTAAGTGAAAAGGTCTTCGAGCATGTGGGCCATTACCGCCATCTTTACCAAGTGCTGCTGAGTGAACGGGGAGCTGCCCTCGCCAAGAAGCAGCTTATAGACTACATGACCCAGCAGGCAGAACACTTCATAGTGAACCCGCTGCTCGAAATAGTGAGCGAACCAGCCGTCCCAGCCGGTTTTCTCGCCACCTATTTAAGTGGGACCCTCTATACGGCGATCAGTTGGTGGCTCAACCACCAGCAGCAGAAAACCCCAGAAGAGATGGGACTCCTCATGCGCAAACTCACGGTACCAGCGATGTTCTCGGCCCTTGGCATTGATCCAACGAGAAAATAGCGGGAATGTTCGATGACTTTTGAGGTTTTCCACCGTTTTTTAAACTCTTCCCAGGAGGCTCCCAATGGTCCTGATTAGAGAGTGCGGTAGCAATTTGCGAAGATGTCAGCAAGTCTGGAAGCGCTGAGCAATCGTAAATAAAAATCGCGTCACCAGATTGTGACGATTGCTCCAGGTGAACATCGGTTGGTCGCTACACAAGCGGGGGGAACTCTACAGCGGTGTTCGCAAAGGTTGAGTTACCGCATTCTTCAGCCTGTCTTTCAAACCAGAGGGCTCGCCCTGCCAATCTGCGTGTGATGAGATTGCCATCTCTTCTCCACGACGCATACAATAACGGTATGCGGGTGCTCTTTTTCTCAGCTTGCAACATGATTGAGCATTTCTAAAAGGAGCTTTCAGGTGGGGAAAAGATTGCAACATGTCACACAGTGCAAACCGAAACGGGGTAGAACGCCTGGAGGGAAGCCCATTCCTCACGCTCGCCCTCTAGGGGAAGCACGCAAGCGACTCAACCAATTGGAAGCCATCTGGGAGTCTTTCCCGGAGGGTCTCATTGCGTGTGATCGCAACCAGAAGATTGTCCAGATCAATGCCACTGCTCGTAAGCTCTTTGAAGTGGGTTCCGAAGCTCAATGTCAAGGAAGAGACTACCAGCAGTTTCTCAAGCACTACATCCGCTCTGATGAGCAGCCACCATGTGCTCCCTCAGAGCAATGGCTGATGAACCTCGCTCTTGCCGGGACAACAGGAGCCAGTTTGCCAGAACAGACACTGCTGCTGGATCTGCCTTCCGGGCGCAAGATCTCGGTCACGGTTCACACTTTTCCCGTGAGTGCTCAAGAGCGCGATACAGAAGAAACCGTCTCGATCTTCCATTGTGGGGATGAAATCTCCTATCTCCAACGTGTCCACGAGTCAATGTTGGATCTGCTCACCGCGATCGCGCAGATTCCCGAGCAGATGGAATGCGTCTTGCCGGAAGAAACTTTCCTCCTCTCGTCTCCGGTGCTCTTCGTGGCCCAGCAGGTGGTGGATGTTATCCGGTCTGTCCTGGATTGTCACCGGGTGAAAATGCTCGCGCTCGGTCATCGAACGGGCCATCTGTATTATGTCGCAGGAAGTGGCTTGACCGCTGAACAAGAACAGTACTGGCGGGACATCGGGGGACACTTCCATCCCTCAGAAGTGCTTGACGATGCGGCATGCGCTCGCCTGTGCGCCAACCAGGAGGTCGTGCTTGCATATGATCAGTTGCACACCATTGCACATCTTGGGAAACAACTGCCTTTTCCGGCGTCTCTTTACCCCGTGTCTCCTGGCTCCGAGACCATCCTGATCGTTCCTCTGTTTCTGGAGCAGCAGTGGGTTGGTGCGCTGATGGTCATCAAAGCACGTTCGGAAGGAGCGTACACGCCAGAGGAGATCGCGCTCGTGAAAGCCATCACCGCGCAGACCATGCTGCTCATTGAGGGCATTCACGGTTTCTCTGCACAGGAAGGGAAAAAGAACAGAGCACTTGCCCAGCGCGAAGTGACTCGCCTGGCGGGCGAATTTCTGACTCTGGCTACCCATGAACTGCGCACCCCGCTGACGGGGATCATGGGCAATCTGCAATTAGCCCAGCGCCGCTTGCAGACCTTCAAAGGGCAGTTTGCTCCTCCACCTGTTCAGGTCCGCGAACCCCTTGCCCATGTTCAGCAACCCCTGGCAGCCGCCTCGCAGAGTGCCCAATTTCAGCAGCGTATCATCAATGACTTGATCGATGATGCGCGTATCCAGACCCACGCGTTCACGTTGTCCTTGAAGCCCGAGGATCTGCTCACACTGCTCAGAGAGGTGGTGGCCGGCCAGCAACACGCTGCGCCAGGGCACCCCATTATGCTGGATGTTCCTTCTAAAGAGCAAGGCGTGCCCATCCTCGCCGATGCTGGACGAATCAAGCACGTTCTCACCACCTACCTGACGAATGCATGCACCTATTCTCCCCCAGGACGGCCTGTGGTGGTGCAGTTACGCATTGCGAAGGCGCTCGCCCGTGTCTCAGTCCATAACGAGGGAGCAGGCATTGCGAGAGAAGATCTTGATCATATCTGGGAACGCTTCTATCGCGCCAAAGGGAGTGCCGTCCAGCATGAACTGGATCTGAGCTTCGGATTGGCCCTCTATTTGTGCCAGGTGTTCATGGAACGGCATGAGGGGAGCGTTGGGGTGCAGAGTGCTCCTGGCGAGGGCGCCACGTTCTGGTTTACCTTACCCATCACACCATCTCGAGGAAAATGATACAAAAAGACCTGTTCCCAGTGCATCAGAGAGGTTGCACTCAGATCGGTAAAAATCTGCTGCGAGGTAAGCATAGCCCAAAGCACATCGACCGTGAGATCCGGAGTCGCTTCAAGAAACGCTGCAACACTCATTCCAGGATAGACTTTGAGTGCATCGAGAACCTGCGCTTGCGCCTGTGATGTGAGCGGAAATGGGTGTATCCAGAAATCCCTGAGAATCTTGAGATTTTGAATGAAGAGCGGATGATATTCTTTGGAGGTACGCATACGGTAGGAAAGACCCAGTTCCCGTGCTGCCAACTCTCCGGGAGGGGATCTCCATCCTCCTGTGCCTGTAGGCTGATACCGTTCAGGCATTCGTTCGGCGAGCTTGTCCAGGGCATCTGCTGGTTTTCATTCTTCAAATGCCACGCTGTCCCGGCAGATGACAAGAAAGTCGGGGGTGTGCCAGGGGGAACTCTTGCGTCCGGAGCGGGCGTGGTAGTGAAGCTGAATACGTGGAGGCCCTACCTTGTACTTTTCGGGCAGGCTGAGAGGAGCGAACGCGAGCAATGGCCGTTTCTGTTGCTGGCGAAATGTGGTTGCGCTGGCACCAGATGCGAAACTCATCGTCTGTGAGCATGACATCATTCCCTCTCTTTGTTGAGAACCAGCTAATGAAGGGCTTCCTCATGAACTCTTTTCAAGCTGAGTATACCCAAGATTCAGCAAAGAAACAAGCTTCTGCTCCATAACTTTTCGTTTTTGCCGAATACCTTTTCGCAAGAGAGCGTTGCTGAAAGATTTGTTTGCGAGAGGCAAAAGGGACAAGGGCAAAGAAAAGATATGGTGCAGAATGCGAGCGTTTTCTCCCGTTCTCTACTGAAATGCCAAGACCGATTTATGGTTCAGGCAGGAAAAGATATTCAACAATTAACATTGAGTTCGGGAGGCTCAAACCAATAATTGACTCGATGTTGGTTGGTGGCAAATGGATTCGAGAAGGTTTCTTTCTATAAGGCCCTTGAGCTACTGCATGCTCTCATGCTCTTTGACTTGCTTGTATCGTCTCCGTGAGCGAGCACGATCCATACATTTCAGACAACACCACTGGCGGGTGGCACTACGGGTTCGGTCATAAAAGAAGAGATGACAGCGCGGATTGTGACATGTACGCAAGCGGCTCCTGGTTTCCTCGGTGAGCAGCCAGATGGCAGAACGAACGATCGGCAGGAACACCCGTGCCTGTGGCTAAGCATCAGGGGTATCTCTGAGACGAAAGGTTCCGGGTTCGGTCTGTTCCAGAACCTTGCGATCCAATTTTGGGGTGATAACATTTTTTCGTGCCATTTTTTCCGCTAAGGCTTTCCCAGTGTAGATCCCAGAATGAAGTGAGTCTGAATCTGTACAATGAAGCGGGCGGTTCCTCTTCGCTTGGAGGAGAGAACGCTCGCTTCATTTATCCAAGTATTAAATTTGACCAATCAAGCGAGCCAAGCGCTCTCGTTCATCTTTGGCATTCGCTACAACGATGGGCATCACCAGCAATTCATCCAGTCCAGATGCCAATAGCTTCTTGAAGTGCTCCGAAATCGCGGCGTCATCCCCTGCGACAACCAGGTTCTCAAGCAGCGCGTCACTGAGCTCACCCTCGGGCGAAACGGGGAAACCCGCCTCGGCAAACATGCTGACATAGGAGGGAAAATGCCCATAGTACCCCAATTGCTTGCGCGCCGCCACGTTCACCGCCTGCCGATCCCGGCTGAGGGCCACTGGAATATGTGCCACCAGAGGTGGGACCGGGCGTCCAGCCGACGCTGCCCCGGCTCGTAGCGCTGGCAAGGCCTTCTCAAGCAGGTAGGGAACCGGGCAAACCCAGGAGATCGCGCCATCGGTCAGCTCACCCGCCAGGCGAAAAGCCCTCTCGCGCAAGGCAGATATCAGAATCGGCGTATGCGGCACGCGTGGAAGTGTGCCTTTGGCCGTAAAGAAGCGCCCCTGATGCTCAACTTGACCATCCCAGAGCGCCGCACGCAAGATCGTCACATACTCACGCAGGTGCTCCCGTGGGCTCTGCAGAGGGAGACCATAGCCTCTCTCAATAATCGGCTTCTGGCCTGGACCCACACCGAGACGGAAACGCGATGGCGCGATGTCATTCAAGGCCAGGGCTTGCTGCGCCAGCGCCAGGGGATGACGTGGATACGTTGGGACGATAGACGTTCCCATGCGAACATGCTCCGTCTGCACCGCAGCGGCTGCGAAGATCGTGAGTGTATCGGGAGACAGTCCCCCTTGGTTCATCCAGACCTGGCGCACGCCAGCCTTTTCAGCCGCCACAATCGCGGCAATAGCCTCAGACGAGGTGGCGCCAGCTATCGACAACCCTATGCGCTCACGCGTGGTTTTCTCGTGTGTTGACATTCTCTGTATTTCCTTTCAAGCCTTGTCATCGTGTACATTTGGGAACTACGTTGGTGATGCTTTGCCATTCCTCTGTTGAAAGCATTTCTCCTTTTTCGCCTGTGGAGCTCGCCCTTTTCGACCACTTTATTCAGCCACGACGAGTCGCTCAGAAGCGGTGTTCTCTCCTTGCTCCTGCGGAACAGGTTTCGGAACCCGAAGAAAGCAGACGACGAGAAAGGCCAGGGCAAACGCTGCCAGCGAGAGCCAGAAGGCGTCCTGCACGGCCAGATCCAGTCCCTGCTGGCGAATGGCGGGCGAGATGGTTCTCACCTGGCTGGCCAGGGCGCTGACGTGCATACCCGCTCGGCTCTGAACGAAGGTCGCCAGCACCGCGATCCCCAGGGAGGTAAAGACGAAGCGTACGACGGTGTTGAGCGACGAAGCTTGTGTATACTGGTTCGGCGAGACCTTTGAAAGTGCCGAAACGGTTAACGGTTGGAGCACCAGGCCAGCCCCAAGCCCGCGTACGACAAAGACCAGAACAAGCCAGGGGTAGGAGGTCGTCAGCGTGATCTCGCCCAGTTGCCAGGTGGCGAGACACAGCAGAGCCAGACCCGGAAAGAGTGCCACGCGGGGACCAAAGCGATCAACCAGACGACCACCAATCAATGCGGCCAGCACTGAGGCAAAGGCCATAGGCAACGTGTACAGGCCAGACTCAAAGGCGTTGAGACCGCGCAGTTCCTGCATATAAATGGGCAGAAGAATCAGGCCACCGAAGAAACCAAAAGAGATCAAGGCGTTGGCAATATTGCTGCTGAGAAATGGCCCGTTGGCAAAAAGGGAGAGATCAACCAGCGGCCGCTTCCCACAGCTGCTGAGACGGAGTTCAACGCGAGCGAAGAGCGCCAGCAGGCCAAGACCACCAATCAGCGTCACAAGAACGGAGGGGGAACTCCAGCCGGAAATGCTGGCATTGGACAACGCGTAGAGCACGGCTGTCAGACCGCTCGCAACCAGGAGAAATCCTGGGAGATCGAAGGGGAAGTGGCCTGCGGCGGGACGTTTGCGCAAGAGCAGGAGCGCCAGAACGATGGCAACGATCCCCACTGGCACGTTGATAAAGAAGATCAGGGGCCAGCTGGCATAGGTCACCAGGTAACCGCCCAGGGTCGGGCCGACAGCGGGAGCCATCAGCGCCGAGACGCTCAGGACACCAGCGGCCAGACCACGCTGCTGGGGCGGGAATTCAGCGAAGAGGAACGAGATCGCCAGGGGGAAGAGCGTCGCGCCGCCAACAGCCTGTATGACCCGAAAGACAATGAGCGTTGGCAGGTTCCACGCGAAACCGCAGAGTGCGGAACCCAGGGTAAACAGGATGAGCGAGATGATGTAGAAGCGCTTCATGCCCAGGCGATTGGCAAAAAAGGCCGTCGTTGGCGTGATGACGCCCTGGGTAAGGGTATAGGCGGTGATCACCCATTGGAGGCTGTTGAAATCGACCGCGAAGGCACGCTGCAAATGCGGCAAAGCGTTGTTCACCACGGTCTGGTCCAGAATGCCCATAAACGAACCAAAAATGACGACGAGAACGACGATCCATTTGTAAGCCAATCGGTCAGATTGCTTGCGGTTGGTGGAAAATGGCATGGGAAAAGCTCCTTGCTCTTTGCCAAATGGGGCGAAAATTGTTAGTTACCGTAAACTAACTTAAAAGGTGAAATTTTTTAACCCTCGCGGGCACGGAGACCACGTAACCACACCCGGCTGATTTCTTCCTGAAGAGGGGCTGCGCGATTGGAAAGATTCAGCATCAAGGCATACTGGTTGGCCAGAATCATGCTCATGTAGCCCCAGGCCACGGCATCCAGATTGAGCGCCTCGTCGATATACCCTGCGGCTTGCGCCCGTCCAACCAGGTCGTGAATCATCTGGTAGATCGTCAGATTGTTTTTACTGACACCCTGGCTAATCTCGGGATCTGACGACTCAAGAACGGACTGAAAGAGCACGCGTTGCGTTTCCGGATCAACGCTGATCGTCTCACGAAAATCAAGAACTACATGTTCCAGCGCATCGAGAATATCTTTCTCTTCTCGCTCTGCCAGACGCTTTTGATAGAGTTCAAGAAACTGTGAGCTAAATTCTCTCAGAACAGCCAGAAACAGTCCCTTCTTACTGCCAAAATGCTTGTAGAGCATGGGCTCGGTGATCCCGCTCTCGCGTGCCAGTTCCCCAGTACTTGCTTCCACGTACGTCGAGCGGGCGAAGACCCGTTTGGCACAATGCAAGATGAGTTTGCGCCTTTCTTCACCGCTCATGCGGGAGCGTTTGACTGGTTGCGGCTGCTGTGTATCGGTCATGGTGCAAAGAACCCCTTTCTGTTAGTTACCGTAAACTAACTTGTGTGATAAGTATAATCCCTCCCTGGAAGCTTGTCAAGTGTTTCTCGTGTCTCCACCAATGCATCGCAAAAGTCCGAGGAGGTGAAAAGGAAGAGTCAATCCGCTAGCATGAACAAACCAAAACTGCTTTCATTCAAGGAGAGACTCCTCATTGTAGATCCCAGAATGAGCCGGGGAAAATGTGATTTGACTTGATTACTGGCGGATTTCTGCCAGAAAAAATGGCGTACATGGTCTGTACACCCGCTTGGAATCACGAATGACAGGAAGAACTGATTGACGCATAATATGGCGAGGTCCGATTTTGCAGAGAGAAGACGTACGCATCACTTCTTGTGAAAAAGCCTTGACAGACGATATGCGACAATTGCGCCAGGAAAGACGGCAGAACCAGTTAGTGCTCTGAAGGGGTCAGCGCATCTAAACCTTAGCGTACAGTTTTCAGGTTTAGATGCGCTGACCCCTCTGAAGAAGAGATCTCCCACTGAGATTCGCCTTTGAACCATCGAGGGCCTGAATGCGTGCTTCGACCCCGCAGCTTTTCATGGGAAGGCATGCTTACCTGATCCTTTTTCAGGCTGCCTTTCCGCACACTTCCGCACACAGGACACGTCAGATGAACCACTCCCAATTGGGTGACTTGATGAGCATCCAGGCCCACCACCAGTCCAGAGCCAGGACATTTCCCTACCGGTTTCATGGTGGCATGTTCCCCGACGGGATCACGCTGCGGCGTTCGCTCTCCAACCCGTGATGGGGAAGAGAAGGATTTCTTTGGTGCAGATGCACCCGTTCCGTTCAGCGCCTGTAATTGTTGCTGAGTCGTCGCTTGCCCTTTTTCGACTCGTTGTTCTCCTGCTCGTGCTTCCATTTCCAGGCGGACCCGCTGACCTAGCTGAAGGGCATGTGCTTCAAGCGCGTCACGGGTCAACACTGTCCTTCCCTCGGCAAGCCGAGGCAGGTATGGAAGATGACAAGCAGGGGAACCGTAACCTCGCCAAAGCGGAGGCAGCACGACGCCTGGCACGGATACGAGGAGGCGTCTTCTGGATTGGCACGGAAAAGACGCTGACCAGGGCGCGCCACTACAATCTGGTGTTCCTCCATGCCAGACGAAAAGCCTTTCCCGCCTTTGCTGACATCAGCGTCGCTGTCCAGGACGTCTGGCCCTGGGGAGAAGTTGCCAGTGTCGAGGAAGTCGAACATCGTCTTGCTGGAAAGTTTCCTGCCGCACTGGTAGAAGCAGCCATCTGGAAACTCGTGGCGAACAGTGCCGCAGCAGGACATCTGCTCGTGGATTTGGAGCACGTGACGCTTGATCGCAGGCTTCCCCTGGCCTTGCGTCTTCCTGAAGCGCCAGTCATTGTGCCTGCCTCGCTTCCAGAGACGCTGCTGGAAGATTCGGTGCAACACGGTGTCCCTCCTTTCCCTTCCGCTCTCGCATCTCCCTCCTCACCTGATTCCACGGCCTTGGTGAAAGGTCCGACCATTGATGCCTCGGCGCTCCCAGAGAAGCAACGCGCGCAGTTTCTCCGCAATCTGTACGCCGTGGAACAGGTGCTGGCTGGAGCCACACAAACCAGGGTCGCAGCCGAATCGGGTTTGTCACGTTCCACACTTTCTCGCCTGGTACAGCGGACACGCAAGAAAGGCCAGATTGCCTGTGTTCCACATAGAAGTTACCACAAACGGGTAATTGGGAACAGTCCATCGCGACATTTGGGGTTCCTCAATATAAGGAACTGACCGACCAGGTGAAGCTCCAACACGATCATCCGTTAGGGTTGTGTCTGATTGCCGCAGGGCGTGGGAACACCATTCCCTTGAAGGAAACCCTGGATCAGCCTGATCCCACCTGGCTGCAATTCCGCTGCCGCCTCGACAAACTGGAGCCGTTCCGCCGTTAACAATACTTTCTGCTCAAAGAGGGCTTGAAAAAAAACGTTTATTGTATTCTGCCCTTATCAAGCAAGCAAAGAAGGTCATGGGAATGAATATTCGTTTTCTCCAGGCAGAAGATGCATCTTCTTTTCGTCGGCTTCGTCTTGAGGAGGCAAAAGAGTTTTCTGGGGCTTTTAATCCCACCTATGAAGAAGAACAACAACAACAACAACAATCCCTCGAAATAACTCTCCAAAGAATCCTCCCGACCAATTCGTCTTGGGTGCATTTCTCTCATCAAATGAGTTAGTGGGAATTGCAGGGTTTTACCGAGAGTCAATGGCAAAAAAACGACACAAAGCCTGGATTTGGGGGTCTATGTCTCTCCGGTGGTTCGAGGACGGAAGATTGGGAAAGCACTCCTCTTCGAATTCCTGGAGCGTGCACGTGAGCTGAAAGATCTAGAACAAATTCAATTAAGTGTCACTACTGTGAGTTCTGCGGCGTATGCATTGTATCATTCTCTTGGGTTTCAAGAATATGGGTTAGAGCGACGAGCATTAAGAAATAATAATACATATTTAGATGAGCATCTGATGGTATTGTTTTTACAAACAATTCGCTAAAAGCTCTTCAAGGAGAAAAAGAGCATTTTGCGCTAGTAGTGTGCTTCAGAAAAGGTTAGTCATCTCGGTTCAGATAGGCGACGAGCAGCCGAATCACAGTGTACCAGATCCTGTCTCTCGCTGCTTTCCAAAACACGGTCTTAGATAGTGTTTGAAAGTGGTCATCTCGCCGAGAGGAAGAAGAAAGGGGTTGATGTAACGAGTCGAAGAAGCAGAAAGAAAGTGCAGAAGGCGTATGAAGGTGACACTGGGGAGGAAAGCCTATCCCTCCGATCTGACGGATGAGCAGTGGGAACTGTTGGAACCCCTGATCCCTCAACCATCCCTGCAGGGCCGCAAGCCGTTTGTCTCGCGACGCGAGGTCGTCAATGCAATTTTGTACGTTTTGCGCAGTGGATGTCCCTGGCGCATGCTGCCCCATGAATTTCCCGCGTGGCAAAGCGTCTATTACAATTTTCACCGCTGGGAGCGCGAAGGCGTTTGGGATCGTATTCTGCAAACCCTACGCATGCGGATGCGCACCAGGCAAGGCCGAGAGGAAGAGCCAAGTGCGGCGATCATCGACAGTCAATCCATCAAAACGAGTGCGGTTCGGGGTCCTGAAAAGGGCTACGACGTCGGAAAAAAAACGTGGGGCCGCAAGCGTCATGCATTCGTCGATACGCAGGGCAATCTGTTGGCTGTGAAGGTGACAGGAGCCCAGGCCTCTGATCACCAGGGCGGCACTGCCCTGCTCGAGCCACTCAAGAATGCGCTTCCCCGTCTGCAGCTCATTTGGGGCGATAGTCATTACGGCGGAACCTTTCTGACCTGGGTGAAAGAAACGCTGGGCTGGACGATTGAGACCATCCATGCAGTCACGCTCCCCAAACGAGGCCTGCTCGTGCCCGAAGGGGAGGAGGTGGACTGGGACGCATTGTTTCCCACAGGCTTGCGGCCTCAGCCCAAGCGATGGATCATTGAGCGCAGTTTCTCCTGGATCGTGCGCTGGAGGAGGCTTTGCCGCGATCACGAGGGGCTCCCACAGAGCAGTGAGGCCTTTATCAAGCTCTCTGCCAGCTACCGTATGCTCACCACGCTCGTGCCAGCTTTCCCATCGCGACCGTTTTAAAACACTATCTTAAAGAAGGGTGGAATTAAGGTCACTGTCACCAACCGCAAGGAAGGGACAGTGACCACCGAGAGGCTTCAAAGCGCCGCTTTTTTCTGGAAAGGAGCGGTACTTCTTTCTCCTGGACTTACTCGGAGGCGAGTGGAACCCGACTGAATAACCGGCCAGCGAGGTCTACTCCCACGACCACGCCACTCGTGTCGCGGGTGAAAAAGCCGCGTTGCCCCTTGAGTTCACCGCTGGTGATGATGTACTCGTCGGATGAGCCGGGCAACAAGCCGAAATCGGCAGGCTCGGGGTCCGGGGGCGGTGCGTTCTTGGAGGCCTTGCGGATCTCCGGCTTGATCCGAACCGCGAGCCTGAGCCCAGCCCCAACCGTGTCGATGGTGAACGTCATCATCTCATTCTCGTAGGTTCCGGCAATCTCTCTGGCCCGCGCCGCGTCAAACGGGATGGGCTCCTGGTCGCGGTCGACGAGTCCCAGATAGTGCTCAAGCGCGAATCTGACGATGGACTGGTTGAACGGGATACCATCTGGGCCAGCGTTGGTCAGCGAGATGACTGCGAAATTGCGTTCAGGAACGAGAAGCAACTCGGAGAACTGGCCGTTTGCCGAGCCGCCATGTCCAACGGTGCGCACGCCGTCCACGTCGCGCAGGAACCAGCAGAGACCAATGGCGTCGCCAAGGGTACTCGCTCGCAACTGAGCCGTGGGCTCCTTCATCTGCTGTAGCACGTGTGTGAGGAGGACCTGAATGCCGCTTTCTGTGCAACCGTCACTCAGATGGAACCGGCCCCAACGCAGCAGGTCTGCCACCGAGGAGGCGATGCCTCCACCAGGGGCATCGCCTCGCGAATGCCGCCACGGACGTGCAATGGACAGTACCCCGTCTTGAGCGCGGTCGTGTCCGACCGCGAAGCGCCGGGTCATGATATCATCGCGCGCGAAGAAACTGTGCGACAGCCCCAGTGGCTCGAAGAGGAGCTGCGCAACAGCCTGCTCAAATGCGACGCCCGTGACGTTCTCGATGAGGCGTCCGAGCAGGTTATATCCCGCTTGACTGTAGGAGACCCGGCTCCCAAGAGGGGCGATCAGATCAACTTCAGCCATCTTCGCCACGTAGCGTTGCAAGGCGTCGTCCCCTTCGCCGGTGTCGACGTTGACTCGCCAGTCGAGCCCGGAGGTGTGGTTGAGTAGGTTGAGTACCGTGATGTTCTCTGCAGCTTGTGGATCTTTCAACTGAAACTCTGGAAGATAGCGGCGGACTGGCGCGGAGAGTTCGACCTTTCCTTCTGCGACCAGATGTATCAGCGTGGTTGCGGTAAAAGACTTCGTAATCGAACCGAGAGCAAACAGGGTATTCTGATCGATGGGGAGTGGATTATCGACACTCGTCACTCCGTGGCAGGCAGAGATCTCCTTGCCATCAGCCCATACCCCTACGGCAACGCCTGGGATATTGAATTTCTTGAATGTCGTCTCGACAAAATCAGCGAACGTGATCTGCGACATTTCCCTTACCTTTTTGGTAGATGGACGCTAAAGTATTCCGCTTCCACAAACTCCCCCAAAAAGGCAAGAAACCACGGTGTTTCCCGAGAGCAGCAGTCGCGAACAATGTATTGACAAGTATATCACGCTCGCACTTCAGATGAGAAGCGGTTTCTCCAGATGCCCGTCGTTCGGACTGTTAGACATGACTGTGTATGGTCGGCAGGAGTTCTGGGAGGACTCGCCTGCTGGCTGGCCGCAACGATGGGGAGAAAACACCAGCGAACCAAACTCCTTCCGTATAAGCGGACGCCCCATCTCCCAATGGTCCCGTCTTGCCGCCGGACGCTCCAACGACCTTGGCACCGGGACTACCGCCACTGCCCCACACGGCTGCCAAAACGAGCTGTGACACGCGCGGGAAAGCAATGAGCTGGTGCACCGCCGAAGTTACTCTCCAGCTCGTTGCACCCTCTTGGGTCTCACTTTTCCAACATTTTTTGACACTCGGCCATTACCCCCATAAGGGAAAAATGAAGGACACCTTTACTGCTTCCTCGTTCTTACCGGAATCTATCGGGGGATTTATGTCGCGACCCCTAATACCCGCAATCTCTTCTGACACGACCATGAAAAAGGTTGACCGATGTTAGCTGAATGTGGTATTATTTGGCCATGCGGTTAAAGAATGCTACATATGGCCAACATCGGTCAACCTTTACGGAAGCGGCAAGACGAGCACAAATTATCGAATGCACCATCGAAACCCTTGCCGCTCTGGGGTATGCCCAGACATCGTTGGCACACATTGCCGAACGAGCAGGCATCAATAAAGGCTTGATCTCCTACTATTTCACCAGTAAGGAAGAGTTGATGCGCCAGGTGGTCACCCACATCTATACCGTTGGCGCCAGTGAGATGAGCCAAACGATTGAAGCAGTTCCACGCCGACCACGCGATCAACTGCATGCCTATATCCAGTCGAACTTACAGTTCATCTCCGGACACCCCAAAGAGGTCCGAGCACTGGGGGAAATTTTTCTCACTATGCGTCGCAAGAGCGGTGAACTGGCCTTTGGGCCAGAAGATGAGGAACCTGTGCTTCACGTGCTTGAGCAGATTTTCCGTGAGGGGCAGGCGACAGGTGAATTCCGCTTGTTTGATGCACGAATCATGGCGTTGAATCTGCGAGCGACGATCGATAAGTTCAGTTCACTGGTCGGTGTTGGTCGCGAGGTTGATCTGAAGAGCTACATTCGCGAGATGATTGAACTCTTCGGCCGCGCAACGTGCAAGACGCAGGAATAGTGCGGTGGCAGGCCGCGAAGGTGAAGACCAACGCACCTCGCGCGTCTCAAGCTCCAAAGGGAAAGGAGGATCCCCTGGCGGATCTTGGAAACAGGTACGGGATGTATATTCGCCCTTCTCAATGAGAAGGGGCGTGACCTGGTCTCCCACCCTGATCACCTCTTTTTCATCACCACAACGCTCGTTCATTGAAGATTGACGCCTCTACCCCTGGAGGAGTGGAGGGATGGAAGGAAATCACATGACCTCATCGATGCCGCAAGGCAGAAGCGCTCACCTTCCTGAGGGAAGTGAATCCATGCCAGCCTTATCCATTGCTGGTCTCCACAAAGTCTTTGGTGATATGGTAGCCGTCAACCATATTGATTTGACCGTGCCCCAGGGATCGTTCTTCGGGGTGGTTGGTCCGAATGGCGCGGGAAAAACCACTCTGCTCTCCATGTCCGTAGGCTTGCTGCGTCCGACCGCCGGACAGGTCAAGGTCTTTGGCATCGATGTTTGGGCGAAAGCCATCCGTGCCAAAACACTGCTGGGAGTGCTCCCAGATGGATTGGCTCTCCCCGAACGGCTGACCGGACGTGAGTTGCTGACGTTTCTTGGGCGCCTGCGAGGACTCGACCCAACGACGGTTGCCCAACGCAGTGAGGAATTATTGGCTGTCACAGGGTTAACGAAAGCGGAACGGACCCTGGTGATCGATTATTCCACGGGGATGCGCAAAAAGATCGGTCTGGCCACCGCGCTGTTACATAACCCGAAACTGCTTGTCCTGGATGAACCATTCGAGGCGGTCGATCCTGTCTCGGCCTCGACGCTCAAGACCATCTTACAGCGCTTCGTGGCTGCTGGTGGCACTGTGGTGCTCTCCAGTCATGTCATGGCCCTGGTCGAGCAGTTGTGCGATTCTGTGGCAGTCATTGCGAATGGGAGCGTGGCGGCGTTTGGCCCCTTGGATCAGGTACGCGCTGGACGGAGCCTGGAAGAGACCTTCATGCAACTTGTTGGCGTTGAGGTCAGTGGAGAGGAGCAGTTGTCGTGGTTGGCGTCCTGATTCGCATGAAGCTTGTGCTGCTACGGAACTCAATGACTGGTGAACGGGCAACAGGGATGATTCTTGGTGGACTTGGCGGATTGACTGCCGCCGCCATCACGCTTGCTCTGAGCATCTCTCTCTCTGCCCATCTCTCCGTAGCGGTTGATATCCTCGCTCTCGTGTACGCCATGTGGCTGCTCGGCTGGATACTTGGTCCAATCCTGGTAGGTGGCCAGCCAGCGCTTCGTGCGGATCACTTCCGCTTCTTGCCCATCCCTCGCCTGCGCTTGGCTACCGGGTTGCTGGGCACAGCCTTTGTCAGCATTGGGACGGCGGTCACGCTGCTCGCCTTTGTCAGCTTGGTGACCTTCGCCGTCCAACTTGGTGTGGGTCCAACCCTCGTTGCCATCCCGGCCACGGTCTTGCAACTCCTGTTTGTTCTGCTCTTCTCACGTGTAGCAACCAGCATCTTCAGTGCGGTCGTGCAATCCAGAGTAGGTGGCGCAATTGCCGGGCTCCTGCTGGCTACCATGCTCTTTGTTATCCAGGGCCAGTGGGTCATCATTGTTGGAATCATCCAATCAGGTGTCTTGCGAACGGGACTTCCTCCCGTGCTTTCTTCGATCATCCAGGTTCTCCCTTCAAGCTGGGCCTTGGTCGCTGTCGAAGCTGCCTCCCAATCCAACTGGCTGGGAGTTCTGGCCGCGCTGACGGGCCTGGTGGTAATCATAGCCATCTTGTTTGCCGTCTGGAGCCGACTGCTTGTCCTGCCAGGAGCAGCCCGCACCATTATTCGTGGATCGAGTGGGAACTTGGTTGGGGCCCGTCATACCTGGTGCTGGCGAGCGTTCTCAGGGGCAACCAGGGGGGTCATCAGCAAAGAGGTACGCACCTGGTGGAGAGATCCATCACATACGGTCAAAATCTTTTTGCCCATCGGCTGGGCACTCCTCTGGTGCCTCTCGCCCCTCACGTTTGGCTCGATATTGGCACTTCCTTTCACCGCACCAGCCCTTGCTCTGATGGCCATGACGAGTGCCGCCAACCTCTATGGGGAAGAAGGGACGGCGCTCTGGGTCACGCTGTTAACACCGGGAGCAGCTCGTCACGATGTTCGCGGTAAACAATGGGCCTGGTTGCTCATCTTTACACCGCTGACCATCCTTGCCACTCTGGTCTTCATTCCCCTCAGCGGACAGAACTGGGCATGGCCCTGGGTACTCGCCTCCACGCCAGCCTTGCTTGGAGGTGGCGTTGGTCTGCTGGTTCTGGTCTCGGTCATGGCGCTGGCCCCTGGACCTGATCCGCGCCAGGGGAGAGCAAACCCCCTGGAGCAAGGGAATAGCGGTGGTCAGGCTATCTACCTGTTCTTTCTGGGATTACTTCCACCTCTCCCCGCTCTGGCAGTTGTCCTGAGTGGGATGTTGTTAGAGAACAATCTGCTCTGCTGGACCGGGAGCCTTGTTGGCCTAGTCACTGGCATAGGGGTTGCCTGGTGGTTTGGCCATATCGCTGCTCAAAGGCTGGAAAAGCGCGGTCCAGAATTGCTCTCGCTGATGCGCCATGGAAAAAGTCAGGAAGTCAGAGAAACGACGCCTGAAAAAGCCGTTGGACGTTCCACCTTCCTGAATACCATGCCTCAGTGGAAGCAGTTTGTTTTCCTCATGCTTTGTCCAACCCTTGGCTCACTCATCTTCTTCGCCCAGGGGCTGGCACCGCTCATCATCCGTCTTTCAGGCAGTCATACCCGTGTCTGGTTTCTGGCTCTCTATCTTCCCACCGCCTGGCAGTGGCCGGTGATCGTCTTCATGCTTCTGCTGGGTTTGGGAATCCTCGGAGCGATGGTCCCCCTCTATCTGACGCACAAGAAAGTATGGCAGAGCCTCCAAACGGAAGAGGGGTTCACCGCAGCTTTGAGGAAGGATGTTTTTGAGTAGCAAGAGAATGGACTGAACTAATGGTGAGCCTTTGTGATCCGCTTCCACGAACATCTCAAGCGGCTCACAAAGGCTGTGGCAAGAAACCTCGCCACGACTTATTGGACAGAGACCTGTTGGATCTGTTAGATCAAAACAGCTTTTTCAAATTGCCCAACCCGCTCTCCAGGCCGATAGGCTGATGCCCAAACCCGATTTTTGATCTAATGATCAGGACAGGTCTCTGTCCATAAGATCATGGCGAGGTTTCGTGGCAAAAGGCAAATGGAGGTTTCAGCAGCAAAATGACTCCTGGTCCGGATCAGTCGTGAGACGAGACTGAGTAGGCGACGACACGTTCAATCATTGGAGCCCTTGTTGCAAGAAACGAACGATTTTGGCATAAACCGTTGAGCTTTTCTCAGGAACCCTTATCTTCCTTTTCTGAGCAAAACGAGCGAAGTGTTTAATGATCAGGGATCAATCGGATTTGGTATCATACGAAAGCAAAGCAGAATGCAAGGAGAATCTTGTATGCCTTTTCCTTTTTCTTTCGTTGATCTCTCTTCTTCTCCCGAGAAAGTGTGGACGACGGCTTTCAGTGAAAGCCGAGTGCACCGTTTCGGGGGGGTTATGCCCCCCGGATACGTGTTTTACAGGTGTAAATCCCAACATTATTCGGCTCTTACGCAACCTCGATACCGCTGGCGAATCCTCCTCAGGAGCATCAGGATGGCATTGTAAAGAGCGCATCTGGATCTTAATCACGCTGAAGATCTATGAGCCTTCAGCGTGATGCAGAAGAGATCAACAATTGCATCTTTTGCTGGTCATCTGCTTGGTTCATGAATGCTAGCCGCTCCGACAACATCCACAATGCACTTGTTACCTGGCTGCCTCATGGCTCTCTCCAAGGTTCGCCAGCGGTATCAACCTCGATGACGCGAAATGTGGTACGCTGAGAGTTGCATGTTGGGATTTACCGTGTTCATAAAACGAAAGGCAGATGGTACCATTTCCCCAATGACTACTATGAATGTCAATAACGAGGAATCCGGTCGCCGACGGGAGTCATTCGACTTTGTTGCCGACGACTACAACTTGTATCGTTCACCGTGCCCACAGGAGGTGGTCAATACGATCATCGCGTTGTCCCACCTTCACAAGGGAAACAGGGTTCTTGAGATCGGCTGTGGGACAGGACAGCTCAGTGTCCCGCTGGCCCAACATGGCATAGACCTGCTAGCGATAGAACTCGGCCCCCACCTTGCGGCTCTCGCCAGACAAAACCTCAAGCAGTTTCCCAATGCACAAGTTGAAGTAAGTTCGTTTGAAGAATGGGCTCTGCTGAGCCAGAAGTTTGACGCTGTGGTGAGTGCAAGTGCCTTCCACTGGCTCGACCCTGCTGTCCGCTTCTCAAAGTCCGCCGAGGCTCTCCGTCCAGGAGGATTCCTGGCGATCCTTCATGTCCACCATGTACAAGGAGGCACACCTGGCTTCTTTGCGGATACACAGCCCTATTATATAAAATGGGGCTTGAGCAACGATCCGTTCTTTCAGCCAACGACACCTGACAACGTCCCAACAATGTACCTGGAGTTGGACCAGTTGCCTGAGTTTCGCTCTGTCGAACGTCACTATTCTGAAATTCCCATGAGTTACTCAACCGCTTCTTACACAGGCTGGTTAAACACTGACTCCCTGGTGAATAGCCTCAATGACGAGTCGCGGCGTGGCTTCCTCCAGGACATCGAACGCCTGATTGAATCGAAATACAACGGAGAGGTCGTCCGAAACTTCGTCTATGAAATCATCGTCGCTCAAAGAGCTTCGTAGTACATGCCAGTGGAGTTGTTGATGCAAGGAAGGGAGCAACAACCCTTACTCGGTGTAAACCCCAACAGGAAATGGCTCTTACGCAACCCCCATGACGCCAAACGTGGTACGCTGAGAGTTGCATGTTTTTTCCACTCCAGATCTCCAGGAAGGAGAGCTTCTCGTCGTCTCTTGCGTTCGGAGATCCTTTTGAGGAGAGAAGAGCACGCGAATACGCAGGAGATCAAATTTGGCCCGACCATACATGCTTCGTTTGATCAGCTTAAGACGGGTAATATGGCCCTCAGTAGGGCCGTTGCTCTCTGCCCTTGTGAGACCCGCAAGAATAGCCTCTTTGTCCTCATACACACTGCTGGCAAAGGATTTTAAGTCGGTCAGAGGACTGGAGGCTACAGCTTCTAACCACGTATCAAGCTGCTCTCCAGTGAGCGTACGCAGCATCTGAACAAACTGCTGGGCCAGGACATAGGCCAGATCAAGTTCTGGATGAAGTTGTCGTAACCTGGGCACTGTGGCTTGCTCCTTTGCCGTGAGTTCCTCAGGATGGCACAAAAACAACCAACTGGCTTGCCGTGAGGATGGCAGTGCCTCTGTAGAGAGGGCACGCGCGCCTCGCTTGGTTCCTGCTTTCTGTAAGGGATGCAAGAATAATTAATCATCCCGGATAGTAGGCGAAGAACACTTGATATCCACGAACCATTTTTCCAGAGAAGGCAGCCGCTGAATCTGGCTTTCCATTGCCCCCATCGCTTCCTTAGTCAATTTGATGCCAGTCTGATAGATGGTGGTTACCAAGGCAACCACGGGAGATTTCCCTTTCCAAGTCATCGTCCTCGCGTACTGTATCACCGTATCTATGGTATCGAGCAAGGAACCATTCCAGTGCTGTTCGAGAATGCCCCAACACCGTTCAACCGGGTTGTATTTGCTATGATAGGGCGGATAATACGCGAGACGTATGGTCATCTGATACCGCTGAGCGAAATCGAGCAGACGCTGCATAAACTGCGTGCGCCGACTGTGGTTCTCTGGACCATTATCTAAATTGATGACGAGTGTCGCGATCTGGGAAAAGCGCTCTTTCACCGTCTCCCACCAGTCGACTAATCGATCTACGAGGCAGTCGCTGGTCACTTTGGACACCACTCCATAGAAAAAGATCTCGTCCGAGGAGGGCAAGAAAATGCCTACAGGGGTCACGGTCGCCATCGGCTCAAAGTCATGGTCAGCAGCTTTAGTTAGAACGCGACTCTTGCCTCCTCGGGCAAAAGGGCCCACCTTGACGATAGCCTTGGCGTCTATTGAGATCCGTAAGGTTTGCTCATCGGCATCAGCCTCCTCGTTGATCTGCCTTACTTGGGCAAAGATGGCATCGGTTTCGGGCAGTTTTTTTCTACGGTGAGATTGACCCAATTTGATAGAGTCCCTAAAGCTGAGATATACTCGAACTAGATCAGAAAGGGGTCCATCAAATGGGAAAGATCCAAAAGGTCTACACCAAAGAATTCAAAGAGGAAGCAGTACGACTTGCGCAAACATCCGGGAAGCCGATTGCACAGATTGCCCGCGAGCTGGGTATCTCCGATTCGGCCATTCATGGATGGCGCAAGGAATTGGCGGAGCAAGGGAAAGATGCATTTCCAGGCAAAGGGCACCAAACCGCCCTCGAAGAAGAAAATCGCCGCCTCAAACGTGAACTCGAAAGGGTCCAACAGGAGCGCGATATATTAAAAAAAGCAGTGAGCATCTTTTCACGGGAATCCAAATGAAGTATCAGTTTATCGACCAAAACAAACAGGAGTTTCCCGTCACCGTCATGTGCCGAGTGCTTGAGATCTCGGAAAGTGGCTTTTACGCCTGGCGCAAGCGTCCCACCTGTCAACGCCAGCGAGAAGATGCTCAGCTTACCCAAGAGATTCGGCAGGTCTTTGTCATGCACCGAGGCAGATATGGAAGTCCGCGCATCCACGTGGAATTGCGCGTACCAGGGGCGAAGCATCTCCCGCAAACGGGTGGCCCGACTCATGCATGAGGCAGGAATAAGTGCCAAGCGCAAACGGCGTCGCGTGATCGCCACCAGGAGAGATGATTCTCATCCAGTTGCCCCCAATGTTTTACATCGTGAGTTTACAGCAACAGAGCCGAACACCAAATGGGCGACAGATATCACATATATTCCTACGATGCAAGGCTGGCTCTACCTTGCTGTGATCCTGGACCTGTATTCACGGGCCGTGGTGGGATGGTCCATGTCGAGCTGTTGTGATGAAGAACTGATAGAAAACGCTTTGAAGATGGCTGTGCTCCGACGCCGCCCCAAAGCGGGACTGCTGCATCACAGTGATCGAGGCTGCCAATACACTTCACAAGCCTATCGTCTGAGGTGAGAGCAATTTGGGATCATGGTAAGCATGTCGCGTAAAGGCAATTGCTGGGATAATGCCGCGATGGAATCCTTCTTCGGTTCTCTCAAAGAGGAATGTGTGGGCAGCAGCATCTACTCGTCTCATGAGCAAGCCAGACGCTCGCTCTTTGAGTACCTGGAAGTCTACTATAATCGGCAAAGACGGCATTCGACTCTCGGCTATGTGAGTCCGCTCATGTACGAGCAACTTGGCAATCAGCAAACGTTCTGTAACGTTTGACGTATTACTATTTATTACGATAGAGTAAAAGCGCTAACGTTACGTAACGTAGAAACGTCTTCCATCCTCTCAGCTCTCATCGGTGGAGGCTCTACGAAAACGGGTCAAGGTCAAAGAGCCCATCACATGACAAAAAAGAAACGCCACTAGAGACTCCAAAACCATGCGCTCTCTGCGGGACGTCCGCCCCACTCATGAAGAGCCACATTATTCCCAAATTCGCAGCAGAATGGATCAAGAGAACCTCGGCAACCGGCTTTATGCGTCAAATGGAGCAACCAAATCTCCGCAGGCAAGACTTTCCCACATTCAGGCTTCTCTGCGCATCCTGCGAGGGAATCTTCGCGCGGTGGGAAAAGCAATTCGCAGAAGAGATCTTCATCCCCTATCAGGAGAAAAGACCAAAAAACATGCCCTACGGTGACTGGCTTCTCCGCTTCGCTATATCGCTCGCCTGGCGCACAACCGTCATATCGGCAGAAGACTTCCGCCAGGAATCGCCGGAGTTAGCGCCATATGTGGACAGGGCACTGCGCTCCTGGAAAACTTTTTTGTTGGGAGAAGACCAGAGATGGGGCACATACGCCCATCACCTCTTCTTCCTCGACGACATCGCTCCCTCAAGCACCATGCCAGTTCCGGAAAAGACTCACTGGTACCTATGAGAGGCGTAGCCGCGGCCATCGCTTCATCTGGCACTGAGGTGTTCGCGTACACGAAATTACCAGGGATGGTTTTCTGGTCTGGAATCCAGCCCAGAAAACCGAGAGGATGGGAAAATACACGTATCTGGCAAGCGGGTATCACCACGCCGGCAATACACCGAATTGAACAGAACGGATTCGGGGAGTTTCTCCTAAGTCGTGTCAAATACATTGCGGAGGCCAATCTCTCGGAACGGCAACAAAACCAGCTGCAACAAGCACTACAAAAAGACCCCGAACGCTCGCGCAACTCGCACTCCGCGCATGTATTCTTAACAGAACTGGACTGGAAGATACGGCAACGGCGACCATAGCAGACCCTGCGGGTAAACTGTCCGGTTTGGGAGAGGTTTCGCGCCCAGTATCAGTTGTATCCTCTTTTGCCATACTAGGTACAATGGTTGGGCCACCTGGTATGGCAAAAACAATACTCTGCTATCCCGCGACCGATCGCAACAAAGTCATCCATCTTGCCGAATTTATTGCTGCCTTCGCTGGCGCGCAGGAACGCTTCCCCTGACCACACACCATCTGCTTCTGCTTTCCGACCCATCTCTGGTTCATCTGGCTTCGCAATGCCTTCTCTTTGGCAAGCTTTTCTTTAGCATTCTCTCTCGATACCTATCCAGCCACCTTAGCAACAACAGCGGGAAGCAAGAGACGGTACGAGGAGGCGAGAGAAAAGCATCAGGGACGGGTTAAGGACGGGTTAGACTGAACTGCACTACAGTCGCACTTCTTTTTGATGGAGATAGCATCGACTCATTGATACGTATTGAACGTATCCATTAGAAAATTTGCCTCGCTTGTAATCTTTGAAGTGAAACCTTAAGGCCGGTTTATGCCCATTCCGCACATGGCTCGAAGCCGGGAAAGAGCAAGATAGAAGAAGTTTTTTTGCTTTGCAAGGCAGTAGAATGTCTTGCATGTAATAGGACTGGAAAAGACTTTCAGTTCTTCATGGATTGGAAAGGAACCATCATGAAATTGCTTCTCACCTCGGCTGGCATCAAAAACACGAGCATCCACAACGCGCTGGTCGACCTACTGGGCAAACCGATTGCCGAGTCCAGCGCCCTCTGCATCCCCACTGCGAACTACGCTCAGCGCGGTGGTGCCGTCCACGCATGGCGATTCATCAGCGGGCAAGAACCCGAAACCCCCATGTGCGAATTGGGATGGAAGTCCTTGGGAGTGCTGGAGCTCACCGCACTGCCCAGCATCGATAAAGAGCTCTGGGTCCCCATGGTCCGGGAGACTGACGTCCTGCTGGTGAACGGTGGCGATCCCCTGTATCTGTGCTACTGGATGCGGCAATCCGGACTGGCCGACCTCTTGCCGGAGCTTGGGCGCGAGACGGTCTATGTGGGACTGAGCGCCGGGAGCATGGTGATGACCCCCAACATCGGGGAGCATTTCGTCGGCTGGGAGCCGCCCACCGGTGGCGATAGAACGCTGGGGCTGGTTGATTTTGCGATTTTTCCGCACCTGGATAATCCCGATCTGCCGTACAATACCCTGGCCGACGCAGAAAGATGGGCCGCCGGCATGCCGGTGCCGTCCTACGCGATTGACGATCAAACCGCCATTAAAGTGATCGACGGAGCAGTCGAAGTGGTCTCCGAAGGCCATTGGAAACGGTTTACGCCCTAAGGAAATACTCGCCAGTAGGAGTGTTCGCCCAGGAGGCATCCTTCGATGCTTGTTTGTTGCGTCTTTTCCCTTTGTCAGGTATGCTTTTCTCAGATCGAGCGTCTCGTAGCGCCTTTACTCGCATGACGAATGGCAAGGTGGCATGTGCAGGGATTAACGCCTCGGTTTGGGGGATTTTTACCTACATTTCTTGATGCCTGGCGGTGGGGACAGGAACTCCAACTCCTCCATGCTCGTATCGCTCCCCATTTTGTCCGTCCAGAACCCCGTCGTCGGGCACTCGCCTACCTCAAAGGAATCATCAGTTCCATGCAGAGGAAAAACGGCTGGCAATTGGCAGAGCACGCCGGAGAAGCGCGCCCTGATGGGATGCAACGTTTGCTCAACCAGGTGGTCTGGAATACCAGTGGGGTGCGCGACGAGTTGCGTGCCTACATCCTGGAACGCCTGGGAGATCCTGGCGCGGTGGTCGTCATCGATGAGACCGGTTTTCGCAAGCGTGGTAAGAAGTCCGCTGGAGTTGGCTTGCAATACTAACGACGACTTGCTTGACGTTCAGTCAAATATCTCAACAACCTGATCGAACAAGACCATCGGTGTATCAAACGGTTGACCAAGCCTGGGATGGGCTTTTTCTCCTTCGAGACAGCCTGGCGAACACTGCAAGGATACGAGATGATGAACATGATGCGGAAAGGGCAAGTCAGAGGGGTGAGCAAAGGAGACATCAGCAAGCAGATCACCTTCATCGCCCACCTGTTTGGAGTGGCTGCCTAAACTGAACAGGAAGCGGAGTCACGCCTCTTGTTTTCCCAGAGTTTTTGCAACACAGCCAAAATGCGAGCTCTTGTTCCGAAAACATCTTTTTTCCCTCTTTCTCTCACTATTGCTCTACGAATATGTCTTGACAATGGCCGTTTCGCATCATACCTGCTCTACCCTTTACGCACGAAGGCCAGGATGAGGCCGACAATAAGGATCAGAGCGATCACGATCCCCGAACCAAGCCAATCCAACTTCAAGACCATCATGACAACGGCGCCCAACGCGGCCAGGCTCGGAATGGGTGCGTAAGCCCGTAGCACAGGATGAGCGATGGCCTTTCGTAGCGCGGGAGAGATCTCGCCCACGGGCGCGGCTAGCGCTGCCACGTGAATCGCCTTCATGCGAGGCCCGTTGATCACCGGTCCCAGGATACCCAGGAGAACGAGTAAACCCAGCGAAAACACAATCCAGGCGTGCTCCCACCCCCACCCCGTCCATGCTAGCGCGAGGCCACTGACGAGAATGAAGAAAGCAGAGGCTGGTAAAACCAGATCAATCACACGGCTGAGAGTGAGCCATTCATGGACATGCAGCGTCGTCTTCGCCGCATGTAGACGAGACACGATAATCACTTCCAGGCTGAGAGCGATAAACAGGCCGCACACACCGACAATGTGGAATAAAAGCAGATAAGGATAAAGCATGATGTCTCCTCCATGAGTATTGCTGCTTACCTTTGTTTATTTAATGACCTTTGGTAAATAAAAGCGACGGTTTTCCTCAGGTTCGCTACGGATGAAATGGACCTAGAGTGGAGCTCCATGTTCGGAAGGGGAAGCCGAGTGGACGGTATCCGTCTCGTGTTTCCAGGCCAGCATGCCTTGAATTGCTTGCTCGATTAATTGTGCTGCCTGCGCCTGTCCACCGCGAATGCGGTCTGCCAGCGTGAGCGTTACCAGCCCATGCGCGGTCCCCCAGAGGATATTCACCTGGTCAGCGAGGTGCTCTGTTGACCAGCCATGAAAATCAAGGACATCTTTGACGGTCAGTGTCACCACAGCCTCTATTTGTAGTCCCTCTTTCTCTGGCTCTGAGATGCTGAAAGTGACGCCGTCCAGACCATACATCAGGCGGTAGAGCTCGGGATAGCGCCAGGCGAATTCGAGATAGCCATGAGCGATGAGTCGCATCGCCTCCTCTGGATCATGAGCTTGAGCTCGGGCTCGCTTCAGATCTGCCTCCAGCAGACGAAAGCCCTCGTGCACGAGTTCTAAGAGAAGCACATCTTTGTTTTCAAAGTAGGCATAAATGGCGGCATGACTGTACTCAATGTGATCAGCGATCTTGCGCATCGTCACATTGCTCCACCCATCGGCCAGAGCAATGGTGCGCGCTGCCTCCAACACACTCTGTTTGAGCTCTTGCTGATCTCGCAGCCGTCGTTCTTTCCTACCCATAAACTTACCTTTGTTATTTTAATTTACCAGTGGTTACTAGTAGTAATAACAAAAAGAGAAAAGGATGTCAAGCCTTTTCTGAGCAGTTGCTCTGGAAGCTCATTTACAAGCTGTTACTGGAAGAAGCCAACTCGGGAGTGGTTTCTCCTGATTCTGAATCAGCAGTGCTCACTCTTCAGGGCAAGTGCTCACGTTTCAGGGCCCAACCTGCTCACTTGATAAGTCATTTACCACTTGCTCCAGGCGATTCCTGGCTCTACCAGGAACGTTCTCTGCTGCTCTCTCGTAGTGTGGGAGACACAACACCAGACAACTGGCTCAGGCCAGCCGGGGGGCGCTCCAGGACAGCGCTGATGGTCGTGCGTGTGCGCTAACGCATCTGGTCGAGCGTCCCGGTCTCGACGACGACGCCATCGCGAATGATGCTAATGCGATCCGCCAGCGCCTCGACTTCGCTCATAATATGGCTGGAGAGCAGGATGCTGCGGCCATTCGCCTTCTCACGGGCAATCTCCTCCTGAAAGACCGCCTCCATTAGTGGATCAAGTCCAGAGGTAGGCTCGTCAAGAATCAACAGCTCCACGTCCGAGGCGAGCGCGGCGACAATGGCCACTTTCTGGCGATTCCCCTTGGAGTACGTGTGGCCCTTTTTGGTTGGATCAAGTTCAAAACGTTTGAGCAGATTGGCACGCCGCTGCTGATTCAGGCCACCACGCAGTTTGCCCAGCAAATCGATGGCTTCCCCTCCGGTGAGCCCTGGCCAGAGGCTGACATCGCCCGGCACATACGCCAGACGCCGATGCAATGCGACTGCATCCCGCCACGGATTGCCGCCCAGCAGTTCAACGTGTCCCGAGCTTGCACGCAGCAGCCCCAGGAGTACTCGAATGGTGGTGGACTTGCCTGCCCCGTTTGGGCCGAGAAAGCCAAGCGTCTCACCGCTTGCAACATTCAAGTCAAGGCCGTTGAGCGCCTTGAAGGAGCCAAACGATTTGTAGAGCCCCTGGATGGAAATAACTGACTCCATAAAAAGCATACACTCCATTGTTTTTGATGATGGGGCCATTGAGAGCATTAACGCGCTTCAAGGCCCTTGAGAAGGGTCGTGGTCAGCAGCGTTGCCAGTTCGTGATGCGAGTAGTGAGCGACGGTCGGATCACTTATGATTTGACGGCGCAGGAGGAAACCAACCAGACAGCTAATCGTCATTTGGGCCTGAAACGTGGGATCAATCTGACTGCCAACATGCCTCAATTCCTGCTGGCGCGTGTAGTAGCCACGGAAAAAGTCAACTGCCTGGGTAATCCCCTGCGTGCGCAGAGGCTCAAAAACCTCCGCGTTATGGAGCCATTCTGGGAGGAAGATGCGCACCAGGTTCGCGATGGGTTCGCCCTCAAAGATCTCCAGCACTTGCGGGATCAAGAACGGAAGGAACTCGGCTGGTGGCATCTCCAGTGTCTCTGGGGGAAGGGAGCGCATCAGACTCAGGGGAGAACGGGTCTCCACGATGGCCTGGAGCATCTCTTCCTTGCTTTGAAAGTAATAATAGATTAAGCCGCTGGTAATGCCAGCTTCGCGTGCAATATCGCTATTAATCGTCTGACGAAAGCCTTTGCGAGCAAACACGCGGATCGCGGCATCGAGAATCTGCTCGCGCCGATCTTCGACGACTTTTGGGGTTCGTGCCATAGCAATCGTTCTCACTCTTTCTTCTCTCCAGGGATGCTCTTCTGAAAGTATCCCTGGAGAGAAGAAAGGGAGCAGACCGACAACCGCTGCCAGAGCAACGACGTTGCCACTCTCCTTCCCTGTTCTATTCAGCGCGTTCGTCCAACCCCATCTTTTTCTGGAGTATCTCAAGCATATGTGCTTGTCTTTCATTCGTGAGATAGGGACCTGGTGCGTAAAAACCACCATCCACCACAAGATCCGTCCCGGTGATATAGGAGGATTCATCACTGGCCAGGAATAAGGCGGCAAAGGCAATCTCATCAGCCGTTCCAATGCGTCGGAGCAGGACGGAATCGTTGATGGTTTTCTCGACCGCAGGATTGACGGTCATCTCTTTCGTCATGTCTGTTGCAATGAAGCCGGGCTGGATGGTATTGCATCTGATCCCCTAGCCAGCCAGGTTGTAGGCTGCCGATCCTGAGACCCCTCGAAGGGCCCATTTGGATGAGGAATAGGCGGTGGAAAAGTTCGCCGTCATGCCTCCGATGGATCCAATATTCACAATGGAACCACCACCGGATGCCCTCATCAGGGGAGCACAGGTCTCAATCCCCAGAAGCGTTCCTGTCACGTTGGTGGCAAAGACTTTGTTCCAGATGTCCATATCGACTTTGGGGAGAAGGGCGGGTGCATTGGTTCCTGCATTGTTGACCAGGATATGTAAGGCACCAAATTGCTCCTTCACCTGCTTGACGGCTTCTGCCCACTGTTCCTGCTCCGAGACGTCCAGTTGGACAAACAGCGCTGTTCCTCCATCCTCCATAATGTCATCCACCAGTTTCTTTCCCAGCTCTTCTTTTCTGGCAGCAATGACAACGAATGCTCCTTCTTTGGCAAACAGTTTGGCTTCTGCACGACCCATTCCACCAGTCGCACCAGTAATCAAGGCCACTTTCTTCTTCAGTCTCATATGTGACACTCCTACTTCTCTTTATTGACTTGGCAAATGCTTGTGCAATACCACCATGTATCGCCAGATGAACGTCTTGGCGAGCAAACACGCGACCAGCAGCATTGATACGACGCTCGCGCCGATCGCCGTCGTCTCCTGGCATCGATACCAGAGTGAGCTGTCGGAAGCGGTTTTGCGTTGTTGCGTTAATTAATTTTCATGTTAATTAAATAATACAGAGAGCCAGGGAAAAAGTCAAGCTGGATCGCTATGTGCCCAAGACAGAACAGATGCCAATTCTTACAGGAAACTGGTTCTTTTTCAGCAAGTATCCTGCTGAGAAACCAGAAGAATGGCCTCGACTTGTCCGTCATTGGTTCCACTTCAAAAATAGCATTTTTACGGTCTCGATTGTGATTACCATGATCACCAGCGCGGCCATGTTTGGCAGCATCTTTTTTCTGCCTCTGTTTGCGCAGGGGGTGCTGGGCGTTTCTGCCACCAACAGTGGTTTTTTACTCTCGCCCATGATGGTGACGCTGATCATCGGGAGCGTGATCGCAGGTCAACTGGTCGCTCGCTTTGGCCGATATAAATGGATCGCGATTCTGGGCACAAGCATCAGCGTCGTTGGCTCTCTACTCTTTCTGCGCCTGAATGTGGACTCCACCTCGAATGATTTGTGGCTCTCGATGATTGTGCTTGGCCTGGGCATGGGTTTCGGGATGTTGATCTACACCGTGATTATCCAGAATGCGCTGCCGACCAAAATTGGCCAAGCGACCTCGGCCATGACCTTCTTCCGCCAGATCGCCGCGACGATTGCTCTGGCAGCTATGGGTTCGCTGATGACCTCGGCCTATGTGCCCGCCTTTCATGCCGCGCTGCCCACTCAGACGACCACCTTCCTGACCACTCTCAAACAAGCCACCGGGAAAGACTTGCTGGGTGTCTTTGACAACCCGAACATCCTGCTCTCGGCATCTGCCCAGGCACAGATGTCACAGCTCTTCGGGCGCCTTCCTGGTGGGACGCAGGTCTACAATCAATTGCTCTCGGCGGTCAAGATTGGCTTGACGCAGGGCATTCACGAGGTATTAATCAGCAGTGTGTGCTTTGCCGTGGCTGGCTTCCTGCTGGTATTGTTCTTGAAAGAGATCCCTCTGCGGGGAGGCAAACAAAAGAACACATCAGCAGATGTCGCGGATGAGAAGGAAGAGGCGGGAACTGGCGGGCTCCTCGCGTAAGGGGTGAGAGCAAGATCATCCTGGCCTCCCTCACCCCTGTGGTCTGCTCTCCACAAAAAACACGACCTGGTGACGATGGAAAGACCATCTGGAAATGAAACACCTTCCATCGTCGCAGAGATCGTCCAGAATGGAGCATTGATGATGGGAGTGTTCGCTCGATGATCGAGAAAGCGTTGCCGCAAGAGGATATTGTCAACTTGGGAACGTTGCTGAACAATGTGCTAGAATAGCTTCATGAAAACACCTCTCACTGTTCCAAGCTACAAAGGCTTTCGCTTCCCACCTAAAATTATCAGCCACGCAGTTTGGCTGTATTTCCGCTTCTCGCTCAGCTTTCGTGACGTCGAAGAGCTTCTGGCACAGCGCGGAATTGTGGTGACGTATGAAACAGTGCGTCAGTGGTGCCATCGATTTGGACACATATATGCCAAAGAACTGCGTCGTCTTCGTCCGAAGACGGGAGACAAATGGCATATGGGCGAGGTGTACCTGAAAATCAATGGCAAAACCCATTATTTGTGGAGAGCTGTTGATCAGTATGGTAACATCCTCGATATCCTGGTGCAGAGCCGACGCAACAAGAACGCGGCCAAAAGGTTCTTCCGCAAGCTCCTCAAAAGGTTGCGATATGTCCCACGAGTGATCATTACCGATAAATTGAAGAGCTATAGTGCAGCGAAACGCGAGCTCCTGCCTGGCGTGGAGCATCGGCAGCACAAAGGATTGAACAATCGAGCGGAAAATTCCCACCAACCGACACGGCTACGGGAGAAGAAAATGCGGCGCTTCAAATCAGCCAAGCAAGCCCAACGCTTTCTCTCAGCCTTCGGACCCATCGCTGGGCATTTCCAGCCGCGCAGGCACCACCTGAGCTCCAGGGAATATCGTGCCATTTTACAGGGCAGATTCCTGGAGTGGAACGAGATAACCGCAGGGAAACGCATCGCATAACAGCCAAATCTTCCCTCTATTTCACTGTCTTCAGTATCTCTCCTCTTTATAACTCAGCAATAATCTACAAGCCGACAAATAAGTTGACAACGGCCTGGCGAACACTACAAGGATTCGAGATGATGAACATGATGCGAAAAGGACTGCTACAAGGGGTAAACAAAGGAGATGTGAAAGGTCTGGTTGCCTTGGTTACCAGGCTCTTTGGAGAGGTTGCCTAAACAGAACAAAGGGCGACATTCTCTGCTCATCTTATTTTCTTCATCATTCTTGCAACACAACCCCATTGTGTCGGCGTTTGCTCGTCGGCGCTTTGAATGTTCTTCATTGGAGTTTGTTTTCTCTGGGCGGGCACTTCTTCACCGACTCGCGATATCATCAGCCTTGATACATCCGCATCATTGCCTCATCTATTTCCTCTGCTACTATTTGAAGCTGGCAAGCTGGTTGGTGTAGAATTCGCGAACTGGACCACTTAAGGACTGGCTCTCTCCGAAGAGAGGAAGATCGAGAGTCCTTTCCACCATCAGGACTGGAAACAGTTTCCTGGGTCCTGGCGAGATTCGTCCTCATATACGCATGATTTGCCCCTGGTGAGGGCCTAAGAAGATAATTATACTGTGTCCATGTTTCCCTTGAAAGGGTTACGACAAAGGACAACCAGGGCAAAACCACATGTGGTCCTAATGTAACAGCTAAAGGACTACAGCTACGCGGTCTATCGCTACAACACAGGGTGTTGGCACCTTTGCCAAAGGATCTGTGGTCATTGCTCCTTATCTAAGTTGCCCCCTGAACAGATGCCAAGTAACTGAAATAAGGGGCGCTCGTGTCGCAGAGTGTTTCAGAAGAGTGTTTCCGAATTGAATAAGGAGTCTAATATGATACCGAAAAATATTGCTGGTATTGCCATTCCTGATAGTTCCCTGGCCAACGAAGCCGCAGAACTCCTGCGCGAACATGGGACCCCACTGCTTTGGAACCATTCACATCGCGTCTACCTCTTCGGAGCCCTGCAGGGGCACCAGGCGGGGTTACGCTATGATCCTGAACTGCTCTACATTAGTGCGCTCTTCCATGATCTCGGACTGACAGAGAAGTACCGTAGCCCAGACAAACGCTTCGAGGTAGATGGAGCCAATGCAGCACGAAGTTTCCTTGAACAACATGGCATTTCCAACGAGTCTACCCAGCTTGTGTGGGACGCGATTGCGCTCCATACTACAAGAGGAGTAGCTCAATACAAGGAGCCAGTGGTGGCACTTGTCTATCATGGTGTGGTTTTCGATGTTATAGGGGATCACTTTGAAGAACTTTCCGAGGAGACACGCTCTCAAGTCGTGTCAGCCTTCCCTCGTGAGGATTTCAAGAACAAGATTCTGCATGCGTTTCTCGATGGCTTTCGACACAAACCAGAGACAACGTATGGCAATATCAATTCCGACGTCTGTGAGCGCTACCTTCCCGGCTACAAACGTCCGAACTTTTGTGACTTCGTCCTTCAGTCCCCGTGGAATGAATAACAATGTGTTGCCTTTGCCGCGTATCATAATTTAATCCAACTCCAGGTCAGCTACTTTCAGCTGGTCTGGAGTTGGATATATGGAAATCCTTTGGAATTTTGCCTTCTTTCTTGTTGTCATCTTCTGGCCCAGAGCCACCGCGATAAGAAAGAAGGCAAAGCGATTTTTTCGCAAACTGCTTAAAGATTTGCACTGTGCGCTACGCGTGACCACCGCTGATCCGCTGAAGAGTTATGGGGCGGTTAAACGTGAAATTATCTTGCTTGGGGTGGAGCACCGTCAGCGCCAACGGTTGAACAATCGAGCAGAGAAATCGCATCAGCCGACGCGACTGAGCGAGAGGAAATTGCGGCGCTTCAAATCAGCACAACACGCTCAACGCTTTCTCTCCCTCTCCACCTCTGAGCTGAAAGTGACGCCACTTGTGAGTCTCTTGAGAGGAAGCGTCACATGAAAGGTTGATCCTTTCCCGACCTCACTCTCCACCTGTATCATGCCTCCATGATGCCTGACAATCTCCGCCACAATGTAGAGCCCCATCCCCAGCCCTGGGACCGCCCGCTGGCTCAGATCAGAGATACGATAGAAGCGTTCAAAGATTTTCTCGTGCAGTTCCTGCGGAATGCCAACGCCGTGATCACGCACACTGACCGTCACGGTCTCACTGGAAACACGGCGGTCAATCTCAATCGTTGTGGCACTAGGAGAATACGTGATCGCATTGCAGATCAGATTGGCGAAGACCTGTTCGAGCCGCCCTTTATCTCCGATGAGCGTGCATGGGGCAGTCCCACGCGCCACGATGGTATGGGTCGCACTCACTTGCTGCACATATTCCGCAACTTCAGAGAGTAATGCCTCCAGATCCACTGGCTCCTGAACGTATTCAAGCTTCCCCGCCTGGATCTTAGACCCATCAAGCAACTCTTTAACCAGGCGTTCAAGGAGCTTCACTGATCCCTCCGTCATTGAGAGCACTGCGGCCACTTCATGATGTCCTTGTTTCACCAGGCGTGTTTTCGCCAGTTGGATACACATTTTCACGGTGGTCAGCGGTGTCTTAAGTTCATGGCTTGCCATGCTCAGAAAGTTCTCTTTGCGCTGCTCTAGCTCTTTACGAGCGGAATTATCCAGCACAAAGTAGATACTTTGTGCTGGATCATGTGGTAAGATGGCACCCCCCACGAGCACGGGCAGGTAGCTGCCATCCTTACACACGTACTCTTTCTCATAAGGCTTCATCGACTGATATCGTGCGAGTTCCAGGTGTGCTTGCCGGGTACGATCAAGATCCTCTGGAGAGGTCATATCTACCCAGTTCATCTTCCGCTGGAGCAGATCTTCTCGGCTATATCCGGTCATACGCAAAAAAGTATCATTAGCGTCCAGGATCTCTTCCCCTTCGGCGACGATGATCCCGATAATATTTGAAGCCATCAGTGCATGCGTTCGCTCCTGGCTCTGACGTAAGGCTTCCTCTCTCCGTTTCTGCTTTTCGATATCGGTACTGATGCCGAACCAATGGGTGATCTGTCCTGCGGTATCACGCACCGGGAGAGCGCGAGCCAGAAACCAGCAATAGGTTCCTGTCTGACCATCCCTCAGCCGATATTCAGTCTCATAAGGCTCCCCTGTTTCAAACGAATGTTGTCGCCGAGCCAGCGTCCGTTCAAGATCCTCAGGATGTACGAACTGACGCCACCCAGAATCCTGTATCTGCTCAAAGCTGGCCTGCAACAAACGGCAATACCGAACATTGACGTAATCAACCCGACCATCTGGCTGTGCCGTCCATACCAGTTCTGGAATGGCCCCCAAGAGCGTCGAAAGGTCAAGAGGTGGTACGAGCGAGGCGCTCGCTGGAGATGTATCATCAAACATAGCGTGGTCTTGTCCCCTTTCACATGCCCAATCCCTTGTGCGAATGAAGCGTTCTTGCCCTGACTCTCAAATGGTGCGCTTCAACATTTTCTCCATCAGAGCCATTGTGGCGAGGCATGGTCATTGATGTGGAAAACAACGCTTATGAGAGAGAGGATACGAAAACTTATGAGAAAGACATCCTGAGCGGCTTGCTCTTTCCCCCAGGTCACCTAGAGAATGCAGGTCTCACAGAAAGTGCCAGCAGTCAGGTGCTTCTATCTGCGCTGGTTGTGTCCAGATAACAGGAAATAGCGTCAAGAGGAGAACCCCAACGGATTCCATTCCATCTCCGGCAAACAGAACGGGAATGTGGCTTGTCAGAGCTATGCTTCTTTTCCCCATTGTGCAAGGAGAATGCCCCTACGCCATGTGGTGCAAGGTACGGCTCAACGAGGGAGGCATACCAAATTGCCTTTGCCAGAGTCGGCGAAAGTGCCGCACGTCCTCAAACCCACATTGTATTGCGACATCCTCAACACGGAGGGTAGGATTAGCGAGCAATGTTGCCGCCAGTTCAAGGCGCAAACGCTGATGGTATTGAACTGGTGTCAGTCCCGTCGCCTCCTTAAAAGCACGATTCAATCCCCGAGAACTGACCTTTGCAATGTCGGCCAACTCATCGAGCGAAACATGCTCTGCAACATGACTGATCAGGTAATCTTGCGCACAGTGAACGCCAGAATGGAGATGTGTACGATATTCCAGGTAGATGCTCCTTTGTGGCTCGGACCCATTGCGCCGCATATACACAACCAGATGGCGCGCAACCTGGGCTGCAAACATCGGCCCCTGAGCATGTTCCAGAAATGCCAGCGCCAGATCAATACCGGAGGCAATTCCAGCACTGGTGGTAATCGTCCCATCATGGACAAACAACACATTATCGAGTACTCTAGCGCGAGGGAAGCGCACTTGCAGCAATTCCAACTGCGCCCAATGTGTCGTACATCGTCGACCATCAAGAAGCCCTGCTTCTCCCAGAGCAAAGGCACCTGTGCAGACGGATGCGATATGCGCTCCTGCCTGAGAGGCGGAACGAAGCCAATCGCGCGTCTCCTGATCAAGTAGAGCCGCTTCTAAGGAAAAGTGTTCCCACTCCATTCCTGGCACAATGATCAAATCGTCCCTCGTGACAGAAGCAAGAGGGGTAAGTTGGGCAACAACCATCCCCTGTGCACTTTCCTGTATCGCTTGCGGGGAACAATAGTGCAACGTATAAGGCGCTCCCGCTCGGAGAGCAGTATCAAACACCTGCGCAGGACCTGCTAAGTCAAGCAAATGCACATGAGGGGGCACGAAAAACACAATGCGTCGCGCCCTGCTGTCGGTTGACTCCATTGGGCTTTGATTCTGAAGGTGCATCTTCTCCATATCTCCCTTCGACGTAGATAAACCACGAGGAAAACATGTCTACATCAGTCTCCCTTTGGAAGGTATGGACAGAGTATATGTCGTATCTAGGGTCTTCGCCAGAGGCAAATTCTGCCAAAGAAAGGACGGATCTCGCCAGAAGCTATAGACGGCGGAGAAGGTAACGGAGTTTCTACGAGGTGAACGATGTTCGCGGTATTGTCAACTTAAAAATTTTTGTTAGTGAGCTTTCACCACTTCGATGCCACATCAACCAGAATTCTCTAGCAACTAAGGCAAGAAAAGGGCGCAATCCCCACTTTGAGGTCTGTTTCTCTTATATAAGCTCTACAATTTCCATTGAGTTGACAATATCGCTCAACAGGACAAGAGAACCAGAGCGGAGACAGACCCGCTCCGTGCATGAGGATCACCCTTACTTATCGCCTGGGCGACTCCAGTGGACTCAGCACTACCACTTGCCGATCCACAATCTCCATGCCTGGGCGCAACCGAATATCGTACGTCTGGCTGTTGATCTGGAAAGACAAAGCACAATACCTCTTGAAAAGGAGTGAGTTTATGGGTAGCTTTACCAATGGGGTTCTTGCGGGGCTCGGGCTCAGCTTGTTCTTTGCGCCAAAGAAGGGGGAAGAGATGCGGCATCTGGTAGGGGAACGCCTGTTATTATCTTCGATTCTTCCTCTCCACTGGTCTCCTCCCAGAGGTATTTCTTTAAGGCCGACAAACACCACCTCCCGAGGCTCTTAGCCACTGAAAGCTCCCCGCGCAAAAGCGACAGAGTTCCAAGGATTCGGCCCACACTTCCAGTCCTTCCCACCGAAGCAGGAAGGCTAGCTCTAGTGTGGTTGACCTGGACTTTCGAGCAGACGCGCTCCGGCGTAGAGTAGGTGGTCGGCGCGTTACCTGATATCAGGCAAGTTTCCAGACTCCCCTCTTGGAATAGCCTCCGCCGCTGCCACGACCCTGATTAGCTATCGGTATCGGTATCAGACTCTTCGACCTGGCCGTCCCGACCCTCAACACTGCCGCAAGCAAGAAGCTCATAAAAGAGGGGCCAGCCTGCTGCTACTCCTCTTCCTTCTCGCGGCGATGGCAACTATCCTCTTTCCCTTCCCAGTTAGACTCCAGCTCCCAAACCACCCACGCGCCAGCAGAGACAGGCCGAACCAAATGTACCACCGAATTCACGGTGTTTGACTCTTTCTCTCATGCGTTCCTCGTTGCTCCCCGCGCTTAGTCCTCTCGCTGAAACTATGACTTTCTAGACATATGATACAACACACTCCTGGTTAAAGTAGAGGCATCGCTTCATACTACCAGCAGAGAGCGAAGAGGATACGTGGGTGGGCAACATCAGTTACGTATCAAGGAGCAGAAAGCCAGTGTTTTGTGGAGAATCAGGAGAGGATTATGGATAGAACAGATAAAATTATACTCGTCACAGGTGCCACAGGTCGGCAAGGCGGCGCAACGGCCAGGCATCTGATGGCTGCGGGCTGGCATGTGAGGGTGCTCTCCCGCGACCGAAACTCGCCTGCTGCACGAGCGCTACAGCTGGCAGGTGCCGAAGTCGTCCAGGGCGATAACGACGACCGTGCTTCGTTGAAGGCAGCCATGAAGAGCGTCTATGGTATCTTCAGCATCCAGTTCGCCAGCTACGATGACGAGGTTCGTCAGGGGAAAAACGTGGCGGAGGTGGCCAAAGATGTTTCAGTCCAGCACTTTGTCTATGCCTCGACCGCTGGTGCGGAGGCCCAATCTCGCCTCCGCCCGTTTAGCAAGTGGGAGGTCGAGCAGCACATCCAGGCGCTTGAACTGCCAACGACGATTCTGCGTCCAACCGCGTTCATGGACTATATTATCGGTCCAACCTTCGGTGTGCCGCGTGGTACGTTTATGAGCTCGTTCAATCCAGATGTGGCAGTGCAGCTAATTGCCGTAGATGACATCGGCGCGTTTGTCGCCCTGGCGTTCGACCATCCGGATTTCTACGTTGGGAAAACCCTTGAGATCGCCGGAGATGCACTCACGCCGCCACAGATCGCTGCCGCAATCTCTCGTATGATCAGGCGCTCTCTTCCCTCTGTCCATATTCCCATTGAAACCCTTCGCCAGCAGCATGCGGATGCAGCCCTCGCGTACGACTTTGTCAACAGGGGAGGGTATCAAGCGGATATCCCTACACTGCGCAAGCTGCACCCTGGCCTGAGGGACTTTGCTACCTGGCTAGAGAAAGAAGGAAGGGCAAAATTCGAGGCCCTGGCGCCTCTGTCACGCAGAAGATAAAAGGAAGAGATGAAATTCATGCAACAGAAAGACAAGTTGAGCCAGCAGTTGCCATCAAACATGCTTCGAGCACGTTCGCTCCGTGACCGCGTTGGAGTCTACATTCAGGCAAGAGATACTGTGGACGCCATCGCCAGGATACGTGAAGCTGAACAGGCGGGCGTCCAACAAGCCTGGATGGCCATGGGAGGAGCAGGCTTCGCTGATATCTTAACCGTTCTTGCGGCGGCTGCCACCCAAACAGAACGGATCAAACTGGGAACGGCGATTGTGCCAGACTATCCACGTCATCCACTGGTGATGGCACAGCAGGCTCTCGCGGTGCATGACCTCGCCCCAGAGCGCTTGCGGTTAGGAATTGGTTCTGGTAATCGTTCGTTCCTTGAGAGTCGATATGGCTTGTTGCAGATCGCGCCTCTGAGATATCTCAAAGAGTACCTGGAGGTACTGCGCGGCGTGTTATGGCAAGGAAGGATTGATCACCAGGGTGAGTTTTTCCAGGTGGTGGATACCTTGCCACGCACAGCTCAGGTTCCCTTGCTCATCCCTGCATTGGGCTTGAAGGCGTTTCGGCTTGCGGGGGAAATTGCTGATGGCGCTCTTGCCTCGCTGTGTCCCGTTCCCTACTTGCTCAACCAGGCTCTGCCTGCCCTGCAAGTCGGAGCCGAGATAAGATCCCGCCCTGCTCCCCCTATCGTTGCGTGTTTACCGGTCGCTTTCAGTACGGATGAAGCAGCGGTACTCTTGGCAGTACGTCAGTTGATACAGCAACTAGCACAGACGAATACATACGCTCGTATGTTCGCGCAAGCCGGCTGGGCTTCCGCAGTCAATGGCAATGAGGCGGAGTTGAATGCCCTGGCGCGGACACTCGTGATCAGTGGTAATGAGGCGACGGTGCGAGACCGTGTACAAGAGCTTTTAGCTAGTGGTCTAGATGAACTGTTGCTCTTAGCTATCCCCATTGCTGATGAGGCAATGGAGCGACGACAAATGCTCCATCTGATTGGCTCCCTTTAAAGCCCACCCTCTGCCTGCTCGATACATTGAAGCAAGAAATCGCCTTTCCCAGATGTTGGAAGCGTCTTGCTTCAATGAGCCTGTTGAACGCTCGTGTCACAAAGACCCAGAGCGCTACTTACGTGCTCTGGAGGTGCAACTATCCCAGAGAAAAATGCAGTCCTAGTTTTTTCCAGCGTGTAGGATCGTGGCGAGCTTCTACACCGTCCTTTCCCTTGTGGAGCGTGCTGCCGGTCTTACACCAGGTCCGGTTTTGCTGCCAGGTGTAGCCTGCGCTCATGGATGCTATGGTTGTATGTTTCTTCGTGTTTCATTCTTTCACATTTCCACAGGACTGGGCAAGTGACCCACTAGGGGCCGTGATTAGCCTCAATCAGTTGGCATTATTGCCGGTTCGATCATAATCTGTGTTGGCTTGAGCCGGCTCTGATAGCTTCTCAGCATGACGATAGCTATCAGCAAGAAGCCTATTGGCAGGCCACCTAGTAGAATTCGGAAGCCGAGAATGGTGTTCGCATGTTGCTCTTTGAGATGCTCGTCATAACCGCTTACGACAAAGAAGATGGCCATAACGGCATATTGCAGAGACAGGCCGAGGCGAACAATAAAGCCATTCATGCCCAGGTACATGCCCTCGCGCCTGCGGCCGGTTAGCTCGGCGTCATAATCAATTACGTCGGCGAGCAGAATATTGAGCAGCACCAGGAAGCCAGCAATGGGGATGCCCAGGAACGCGCCGGTGATAATGACGCTGGTGGAATTCGTCTCAAAGAGAAAGGCCAGCGTAATCAGCAGATAGAGCAGCGTGCTGATCATGGCCGCACGAATCGTTGAGATGCGGGTTGCGATCCTGGCCCAGAGAAACGACATAGGGATAGCAACAATAAAGATACTGCCCAGGAATAGCGTGTTCTCCAAGGCATTCAACGAGACCACATATTTGGTATAAAAGGCAGAAACAGTCGTAAAGAGGGTTGTGGAGAACTGAATCAAAAAGTTCGCCACAACATAGGGGATAAAGCGCGGATTGCGAAACGTGGAGGTGACGGCCTCACGGAAGCTGAAGGACTGCTCACGGTAGGCGGGATTCTCAAAGCTGCCATAAACCGAGACATAGAGCGAGACCACACCAATCCCAGCAAAAACTAGGGCCATGGTCTGCCACCCCAGGGTCTGACCCAGGGACTTCGAGAGAGCCACACCCACCATCAGGCCAAGAATGGCAAATAGCTGCAAGAGCGCGCCAACATACAGCCGCGTCCGCTTTTCCTGATACATTTCAGGAAAGAGACTACCGAAATTGAGCGCAGTAATCGTAAAGCAAAGATCAAAAATGAAGGTCAGGACCAAGAAATAGATCAATAGCCCCTGGGGACCCAGGGCAGGCGGTGCAAAGATAAAGTAAAAGGTTACGCAAAAAGGAAGCGCGCCACCAATAATAAAGGGAAGGCGCCGCCCCCAGCGCGTATTGGTACGATCGCTGATATGGCCTGCCAGCAGGTTCAGGACCGCGTTGATAAGGCCATAGGCAATCAAACTGGCGGAGAGAATCGCGCCCGAGACATGCAGCTCTGTCACATAATAATAGACGGCAACCGTATTGAAGGCGTTCCAGAGCAAGTTGGAACCAAGCTGGTGCGTGCTATAGGCGATGCGCTTACGCACAGGCACCGGCTGAGCGGGAGTCGTTATCTCGTTCATCATCGAACCTCATTAAACTTCTTAGCTATAAAGTGCGGTGGGGAAGAAGTGCAGTTGTCGGACGGAGAGCAGCTTAAAGGCTTCGGCATAGCGTGCCTCGTCTATCCTGACTTCCGTATAACCAGCCTGGTAGAGTTGTTGGGCCTGGTAGGCAAAGAAATTGCTTAAGAGGGGCCATTCCGCGTTCTCAAACTGGCTCTTGTGCGCCAGGATGGCGGAGAGCTTGCGTTCCCAGTAAGGGGTCACATCGATATAGGTGTTGGGGTGACTGCTCGCGTAAAAGGCGATCTGAGGCACGGTATATGGCTCACCAACTCCACGCTGAGTCGCGTTGTTACCGGAGAAGAGCATGGCCTGCGCGACTGCGTGGCCAGTCTTTATATGATCAGGGTGGGCCTCATAGGGCATCCAGGGATCCACAGTCATGACCAGTTCGGGACGATGCTCGCGCAGGATAGGAATCAGGCGCTGAACAATCTTCTCCTCTGTATACTGGCCTGCGTCCGGAAAGCCCATTTCCAACTGCTCAGAGACACCAAGCAGTCTCCCAGCATTGAGCCTCTCTTCACGCCTGATCTCGACGATCTCCTCACGGGACATAGTGAGATTTGGCACGCCAGCTCCACCATCAGTGATGGTCACAAAAATGATCTTGCAACCACGTTCCGCGAGCGCCAGCAGCGTTCCTGCCGCTCCAACCTCATTGTCATCGGGATGCGGCTGTACGCACACGACAGAGCGCACATCTAACAAATCCGGGAGTCCTAAAAGCTTACGAATATTCAATAGATAAGACCTTTCATAGATAACAGCTTATCAAGAGCGCGATTATTGCTGCGCCAACAGCAACAAGTCATACTATGACTACGCTTCAGTAAAGTATTTATTCACGCCTCCTCCCTGCGGTATTATGGACTGGCACGACGCTGGGGACAAGACACCGTGAGCTCAAAGGCTCCATTTACTAATGCAAAATCCTCAATTGCTAATATAGGCTTTTGGTGCGTCATATAGCTGTCTTCAGGCTTTATACCACAACTTGTCTCTTATTAATAGATATACAAACTTCTATTCTTGCATCAGTGTCGTACCAGTCACGATCGCTGAAGAGGTGACCCCGGAGTGGGGTCTGTATGGTGATGTCATAGAAGCGACAAGCTAAGTATTTGTGATTGTCCAGAGTCTCCTCTAGCATCGAGAATCACGAGGCCCTGGCAACGATTCTTCCTATCTTGCTTCACAGACACTTTACATGTTATGCTCATCAGTATTAATTAATGAAAAGCTTGAGAACGGGAGAAAACTTTTTGATGCTTGAGCCTGACTTGCTGGTGACAAAGTTTACGGTTCCACCTGTTCGTTCGGGGTTGCTTCAACGTTCGCGCTTACTTACGTTCCTCAAGCAGAGCCGCCAGGTCCCTTTGACCCTTCTCTCAGCCTCCGCTGGCTTCGGGAAGACGACGCTGCTCTCAGCCTGGGCGGGCCAGAGCCAGTATAAGGGGCAGGTAGCATGGCTCGCGCTTGAGGAACAGGATAACGATCCAATACGCTTCTGGGCCTATGTGATTGCCGCCCTCAGGAAGGCGGGCGCCCCTGTAGGCGCGCCTGCGGAAGCGCTTCTGCATTCCTCTCAATCCGCCCTCCTGACGGGGGCAATCACTTCACTTATCAACGAACTGGCCGCTCTGGAGCAGGATATCGCTCTGATTCTGGATGACTATCATGTGATTCGCGAGCAGGCACTTCACGCCTCGCTCCAATTTATGCTTGAGCATCTCCCGCCTAATTTGCATCTTTTGCTAGCCAGTCGCGTTGATCCTACGCTTCCGCTGGCTCGTTTGCGGGCGCGTGGACAGATGCTGGAGATCCGCGAGACAGATCTACGTTTGCACGCTGAAGAGACCGGCCAATTTCTACGCCAGGTGATGGGCCTGACGCTCACAGAGGAAGAGATCGCTCTTCTGGAGACGCGTACAGAGGGATGGATTACCGGACTCCAACTGGCGGCACTCTCTCTGCGTAGGCATACTGACGCGTCGGCCTTTATCCAGGCCTTTACTGGTAGCCATCGCTTTATTCTGGATTATGTACAGGGAGAGATCCTTGAGCTTTTGCCGGAGAGTCAGCAGCGCTTCCTGTTGTATGTCTCGGTGCCGACCAGGATCAACGCCGAGATCTGCCAGGCACTTACCGGAGAAGCAGCCAGTCAACAGGCGCTAGAGGGACTGGAGCGAGAGAACCTCTTTCTGCTACCACTCGATGAAGAGCGACGTTGGTATCGCTTTCACACGCTCTTTCGAGAGGTGCTACTGGCACGCCTACAAACCAGCCAGCCTGAGCAGTTCTTGCGCCTGCACCGGGAGGCGGCTCTCTGGTACCAACGCCAGGGCTGGACTCATGAGGCCATCCCCCATGCCCTGGCCACACGTAACTATGTATTTGTGGCGGAGTTGTTGGAGGACTGTGTCGAGCGGCTATCACTCCAGGGAGAGCTGAAAACGTTGCTGACCTGGATCAAACAGCTTCCCACTGAGGTTTTGCGCGAGTATCCGCGCCTTGCTACGTCATATCTGTTAATCTTTAACCTGCTCTTCCCTTTCTCTCAGCAAGAGCAAGAGGAGAAGGCCTATCTTCAGCAACTTCAAGAGGGCGTGGAGTGGCTCTTACAGAGCGGTAATCATACCTCGCTCCCTGCCAGCGAGCAGGACCGGCTGCGCAAGCGGTTACTGATTCTGGACACATGGAAACTGGCAAAGAAGGCGCTCTCTTCTGGCAATATGGAGCAGCTGAGCAAGGTTGCCGAAGAGATGCAGCATCCGGAACTCGATGATGACGCTCTCTGGCAGTTGCATGGGCTGGCGCCATTCGCTATGTCCTGGCGCATGGCGGGAAATTTTTCACCCATGGTAGCTACGATTCAAAAGATCCGACACCGAGCCTGGATAGCACAGGATCGCTCTCAGGAGGTCCACATCCTCTGGGGGCTGATCGCCGCGCAGATCGCGCTGGGGCAGTTGCGAGAGGCACAAGATTGCTGTCAGGACTTACAACAACTCATCAATAGTCTAAAGATACCTCTCCCCCTGGCGGCCTATCCCACTTTATTTCAGGCCCAGCTAGCCTATGCCTGGGATCAACTTGATGTTGCGCATAGAGCCGCACGGCAGGCCATTGACAGGACACGCCCTTTACAGTACATGGATATCCTCATGGGAGCTTATGAGGTACTGGTGCGTGTCTGTCTGGCCCAGGGCGATCTGACCGGTGCGGAGCAGGCGTTGAGCGAGATGGAGCAGGTCAATCAAGCCGCTGGCATCCCGCTTTTCCGTCCCTGGATCGAGGGTCTGAAAGCTCACCTCTGGCTAGTCCAGGGCAACCTGGCTCAGGCGGTAGACTGGGCCGAGCACACACCCTATGGGCAGGAAGCTCTTACCTATAGCGTCTACAGCCGCGAAAGCACCTACCTGACACTGGCACGCATCTCCCTGGCGCAGCGAAACTATCCACAGGCCTTACAACTGCTCGCCGCACTTTTGAGCAGCGCCGAGAAAGTTTCGCGGGTAGGGAGTATCATCTCTATTCTGGCGTTACAAGTGGCTGCGCTTCAGGCGTCTGGTGCCAGACGAGAGGCGAAGCGCATACTCTCGCGCCTGCTCACCCTGGCAGAACCAGAGGGATATACCCGCGTCTTTCTTGACGCTGGGGAGCCAATGTACCAGGCGCTCCAGGCCTGGCTCGCTACAGAGCAGGAGCTTGCTTCTCCAGTCCTGGCGACCTACGCCCATGACATCTTAACCGCCTTTGCCGGGATGCCTGGCGAGGCAGTAGTACAGCCAGATATTCCCATGTCCTCTACAGCACCAGCTTACCCTGCTTCTCTTCTGCTTGAGCCTCTCACGCCGCGTGAGCAAGAGGTACTCTATCTACTTGCCGAGGGAGCAAGCAATCAGGTAATTGCCGAACGTCTGGTGGTTTCTCTCACCACCGTCAAGAAGCATGTCGGCAGCCTCTTCCTCAAGCTGGCCGCAGATAATAGAACCCACGTCGTGGCACGGGCGCGGGAGTTATCGCTGCTTTAGATGCACTACTTGCGTACGCGCCTACGCAGGTGGGGCATCTCCTCATTTCCTGAACGGACATGCGCCCCTTACCTTTACCAGGCAACAATCGTGTAGGCGCGTACGCAAGTAGCGTACCTCTCCCACATCACCGGGTGTCCTTTTGTCCCCTTCCGAGAGCATGCGCAGATGGTACTCGATAGTGTACTTTTGGCTCCTCTCTTCCACGTCGCAATACGGTATGCTTCTTCCATAGCAAACACGTTATGTGAATGGAGCGTAAACAGATGAGATACGTCATTCGGGTCAAAGGACACCTGGACCCCTTCTGGCAGGAGTGGTTTGAGCCTCTCTCGATCACGCACGAGAACAATGGCATAACCCGGCTAGCAGGCCTCATCCCTGACCAGGCAGCACTCTACGGCATCCTGCTCAGAATGTGCGATCTGGGTCTAACGCTGCTCTCACTCGAAGCCAGCACTCCCCAAGAGCCATCGGAGGGGTGAGCAGAGGCTGACAACAGATCGCAAGCAACTTCTCTCTTATGAACGACACAACATTTTTCTAGAAGATTTTCACCATCATATTCAAAGATTGAGCGACAAAAGAAAGGGCATCATCAGTGAATACAACTACTAACATCAACATCAGCAGTACACAGGCAGCCTACACCATCAGCTCTGTCATCTCAAAAGACGGCACCACCATCGGTTATCGCCAGATCGGTAATGGTCCTGGTCTGATCATGCTGCACGGTGCCAACGTATCAGGTTTGGACTTCACCCAACTCGCCGAGGCGCTTGCCGATAGCTTCACCATCTACCTGCCCGACCGCCGTGGTCGTGGTCTGAGTGGTCCATTCAGCAAGGATTACAGCATTCAGGAAGAGGTTGAAGATCTGACGGCGCTGGTCAACAAAACAGGGGCGCACCTGCTATATGGCGTCAGCGCAGGAGGCCTTATCAGTCTCCAGGCAGCACTCAGCCTGGCCAGCATTGAGAAAATAGCCCTCTATGAGCCAGCCATATTGACAGACGGCACAACCCACACAGCCTGGTTGACACGCTTTGACCAGGAAATGGCCGAGGGTAAAGTAGCCGCCGCGCTCGTCACCTGCATGAAAGGATTGGAACTGGGAGGACCAGTCATGAACGCCATGCCCAACTGGCTGATTGAGTCACTGACGAACGCGACGATAAAAAGCGAGGACAAGAAAGCGAAACCCGAAGATATCACCATGAGGAAGCTCGCGCCGACGCTTCACTACGATGGGCTACTGCTCGCTGAGATGAGCGGAAAACTGGAGAGCTTCCGGGCGGTGAACGCCGAGGTGCTGCTGCTAGGTGGAAGCAAGGGTCTGCCCTTCTTGAAGCCTTCCCTCGACGCCCTGGAAAAAACCTTGCCTCACGTCGCCAAACGCGTAGAGTTCCCCGGCCTTGAGCATGGTGGCTCAAATAATCCCACCCAGACCAATCGTGGCAGCAAGCCAGAGCTGGTCGCGCAAGAACTGCGCCAGTTCTTCGCCAAAGCGTAGGTTAGCGCTACTGACGTACGCGTCTCCGCGGGGTGCTAATATCTGCCCGGAGGCGAGGCACGTACGTCAGTAGCACCGATCGACTTTTATACTATCTTTAAAAATAGATATCGACAACAGGTCACACTGTTGTGTACGCACCTCTTTGTAATAAAGGGAAAATACATTGGATACAGCTACCATTCCATCTTCATTAGCACCAGAATATACGACCCATCGTATGCCTCGCCCCATACTTATAAGCATCATGATTGCCTTACTACTGACCGCGTTCCTGGAAGCGCTAGATAATCTGATCGTGACACCTGCCCTGCCACGCATTGCCAGCAGCTTACATGGTTTCGATCGCTATACCTGGGTCGTGACCGCGTATTTGCTGGCTACGACGGCGGTGGTGCCTCTGGCAGGCAAGCTCTCGGACCAGTTGGGGCGCAAACTATTCTTGTTCAGCGGGATAGCCATCTTTCTGCTAGGTTCAGGACTAGCTGGCGCCTCCCAGACAATGAACCAACTGATCCTCTTTCGAGCCATTCAGGGACTTGGCACCGGGATTGGTATCGGGCTCGTCGCCGCTGTAATTGGAGACCTCTTTCCTCCCGAGCAGCGTGCCAGCAAGCAAGGATTGATCGGCATCGTCTTTGGCATTTCTCAATTATGTGGCCCAACGCTGGGTGGCTGGATCACGGATCATGGTCCACTCCTCTCCGGTTTTGTCACCGATGCCACACGCTGGCGCTGGCTGTTTTACCTCAACCTGCCCATTGGCCTGCTCGCTCTACTCATACTCGTGATCTTCCTGCCTGCACAGTCAGCCAGGCAGAAGAGCGAACGTATTGTGCTGGCACGTCTTGACTGGTTGGGAGCGGCGCTACTTATGACTGCAACCTGTAGCCTGTTGCTCGGCCTGAACTTTGGCAGCGAGCAGCACACCTGGACCTCGCTCTTGGTGCTCACACTGTTGGTGGCCTCAATAGTGCTCTACACAGTCTTGCTGGTAGTCGAGCGCAAGGCCGCCGAACCCGTTCTTCCTCTCGAATTGTTTCGTAAGCCGATCTTTGCCATTGACGCGTTCCAGACGTTTGTTCAGGGCATGATCCTGATAGGAGTTTTTATCCCGCTCTCGTTGTTGTTGCAAGATGTACTGGCGCTTCCACCAACCAATGCAGGCGCCCTGATTACCGCGCTCTCGATCAGCCTGACCCTTGGGGCGGCGCTCGCCGGAATAAGCATTTCTCTCCGCAAACGTTACCAACTGACAGCCATTGTGGGGGCGACCATCATGACGATAGGGCTTTTCCTCCTCACACGCACAACACAGCAGAGTAGTCTTATGTTGATCGGATTTGCCCTGATCCTGGTCGGACTCGGCGCAGGTTCCTTCTTTACCATCCAGATAGTCGTGGCACAAAACGCTGTCCCGCAAACGCAGCTAGGCACAGGAACCAGCGTTATTCGTTACCTCGCTCAACTGGGTATGACACTGGGAGCGGCCCTGATGGGCATCGTTGTCAATGGGGCTCTCGCGGGAGAAACTGGCACAAGCCTTGCAAACTCCTCTGCCATACCGGCGCTCGCCGGAGTCCTCCAGAACGGCTTCCTGGTAGTGTTGGCACTCAGCGTGCTGCTTCTCCTAACCAGCTTCTTTCTGAAGAACGCACCCGCGACGCAGTCGTCTCCGCAGGGAGTGCAATAGAAGATGTACGCGCTGTCACTGGTAATAAGATCCGAAGAGTAGGCAGATTTTAGGGCGACGAGTGAGCAGTTCAACCATTGAATGCTTGAGAAGCTGCTCCTCATCTTGCTTCTTCCATCAACACCTTGAAAATGAGAGCAAGTTGGGAACCATCGCACACGCTGTGTGGTCTTACCCTTTAGAAGTCAGATGAAGCCGAACAGTTTCAGGCCGATCCGGAAAGGTGTTCGGCTTCGCCGGAATGATTTTCACAGGCAGTTAGCAGCGCTGGACAACACAATGGCAGGCAGCCTCAGGATTGGGCGACTTTGGGGGCTAGCGCGGAACTTCGATACCGAATTGCTGGGCGTACTCCGAATTGAGCCGAGGCCAACCGAACTTCATCGCCTCGCCAGCAACGATGCGGCCGACGGGAGTTCCGCTGAGAAGGTGATCCAGAACATCGAAACAAATGTGCCACCCGGCAGCACCCATTGAGATGAAGCGGCGGTCGATATTGTGCCACAACATCAGGCGCGTGCCGCCACCAAAGGCTTCGAGTTCCCACCGGATATCGTTGCCACCCCAGTTGTACTCAAGCACCTTGGGAGCGTCGGCTCGCGTCACTCTTGTTTCGGAAATCTGCGGCGTGGGCGCTCCCACGGTGGTGAGCTTCACCGTGGTTCCAACCGTATCCAGGCTTCCATCGGCTTCAAAGGGAGCCCACTCGCGCAGATGCGCCGGGTCGGTAAGCGCCTGCCAGACTTTTTCCGGCGGGTGGCGCAGTTCTCTGACGAGAATGAGCGTCCACTTCTCTCCGTTCTTTCTTATCTGCGCCCCGCTGGCCGGACCCGGTGTGTACTGCTCGCGATCGGTCATCTTCTTCTCCTTATCTTCCTTTTCGTTGGTGTTGATTGATCCATGTGGTCGAGGTGGCGTTCGAGAGCATCCACGCGAGCGGACCAGAACCGGCGGAACGGAGCCAGCCAGGCATCCACCTCCTGGAGCGGTTCTGGCCTCAGCCGGTAGAGACGACGCTGTGCGTCCACCCTGGATTCCACAAAACCAGCCTCGCGCAGCACTCGCAGGTGCTTTGACACGGTTGGCTGCGGCATATGAAGCTGACGCGCGATCTCTCCAACCGACTGTTGTGACGAGGCCAGGAGGCTCAATATCGCGCGGCGGTTCGGCTCCGCAATGATTTCGAACACAGATTCCATTATCTTGGTATACTCCACAGAGCATATGCTTGCCAAGGTATATACAGGCAGGGAGCCCAGGCAACGGCTTCAGTCAGTGTGCGGGATACACCGGCCGATGCGTTTTTGGCGGGTGCTATTCAGAGCGCTGCCCGCTCCGGCCGCTTCAGCGTTGAGGCGGGGACAAGGGCTGCCCCGCTGCTGCGTGCCGCCGAAGGGCATGCTGTCGCGTCACGCCCTGGCGCCTGTTGAACGGCCGCCTTAATAGCGTGCCAGCTGGGTAAGCTGAATGAGGTTGCCGCAGGTGTCGTTCAACATTGCAATGGTCGAGCCGGTCACATCGGTGGGTGGCATCGTGAACTCGGCGCCGCGGGCCTTGATCCGCTCGTAGTCGCCCTTGACATCGTCGGTGAAGAACATGGCCGCGGGCTGGCCCTGTTGAAAGATCGCCTGTTGATACGCTTTGGCCGCGGGGTTATCGTTCAGCGCCAACTGCAGCTCAGTGCCGTCCGGCTCCTCGGGCGAGGCTACGGTCAGCCAGCGAAATGGGCCCTGACTGAAATCGGCCTTCCTGGCAAAGCCCAGTACCTCCGTATAGAAGCTCAGAGCCTTGTCCTGGTCGTCCACGTATACGCTGGTCACTTTGATTTTCATTTCGTTACTCCTTTGTCACGTTCGCGGTTTGGGCCGCGTCGTTTTCTCCTTATCTTCCTTATCGCGCGGCGGTTCGGCTCCGCAATGATTTCGAACACAAGTTCTACTCACTTAGTATACTCCACAGAGCATATACGTGTCAAGGCATATACAGACAAGGGGGCCCAGGCAACGGTTTCAGTCAGGGTCCATTTCGTAAGAACCACTCTTCACGCTTACTACCAGTCACCAACAATCATCTCAGGTGACAGCGCGCACACATCATTAGCCATACGTATGTCACTTGATTCTTGTTGTATAAACAGCCCCGGCGCCCGCCTCGCCCGAGAGCCAACGGCGTAGGGGTTCACAATCGTACCAGATCTGCGCACTGAGGAGCGGCACGACCTCCGCTTCATCGACCCAGTGCGCAGACTGCACCAGGCCATCTGGGTCGGCAAACTGAAACTGGCCGCTGACCTCGCAGGCAAAATGGAAGCCAAAGCCAGCCTCTTGCAGGCCTTGTCCCGTCTCACGCTGGAGTTCAACGACGAAGGCCAGGTATGGCTGGCCTGTGATGTGCAGACCAGTCTCCTCAAGCATTTCCCGTAGCAGGGCTTCTAACAGCGTCTCCCCTGGCTCGACGACCCCACCGGGCAGCCACCAGGCGCTCTCCTCTGGCCCATGATGCTTCACCAACAAGAACTTTCCCTGGCTTCTTACAAGCGCCAGGACCGTGTTTTGACGACTCATTTTGCTTTTTCCTTCTTTCCCTTTTTATACTGCATATAAAGTAAGCATCAACCTGAGCAGATCTGTCAATCATGATGAATGGGGGGAATGAGTAAGCTTGGCAAGCGTACACTCCACCAAGCTTACTCATTTTCCCCCAACAAGTAATCCTTAAAATACTCCTTTTGGGTCCCCCGCTATGCAGAAGGGATAGGCTATGCTTGCTATGTGCATTCCCATCGCATGCCGCTGGGAGCGGTAAGTCATTCGCGGAAGGAGGAGCCATGCCAGCCTACCGGATTCGTCTCAAGGAGCAACTCGACCAGCGCTGGTCGTCCTGGTTGGGTGGACTGAAGATGATACATGAGGCGAACGGGGAAACCGTGCTTACAGGGGAAGTGGTCGATCAGGCCGCGCTACATGGATTGCTCAGTAAAGTGCGCGACCTCCATTTAACCTTGATCTCTATCTCTCCTCTAGAGGTGGATGCTCCAGCCAAAAAAGATGCAAAGGAGGATTCCCCGTGAGACATCCCAAAACACCTCTTCCCCCTTGAAAACGTACTTGAAATGTACTTGCGCCCTTTTTCCTCAAGCGTGTATTGCATCATGCTTTGCTGAAAATTAGTAGACATCGTAGTCTTTAGAGTCTTTGAGAACGACTCTAACAGTCATTATCTCAATAGTGATACTCTGACCCTCAGCTCACTTATCTGTCCCAAGACAAGGAGAAAAAAGGTAGTATGAGCACTTCTCAGAACAATCTGGTAAATGCGTTTCAGGCCGGAAGGATAGATCGCCGCTCTTTTATTCGCCGAGCGACGGCACTTGGTATTTCTCTTGCTGGCGTTGAGGCCATCGTGGCGGCCTGCACAACCAATGGCTCTGGTGGTGGAGGTTCCGGCAGTTCCATCAAGTGGTCGAACTGGGCCAACACCGGTGAGATCCAGCGCTTTAAGGATTTCACCGCGAACTACAACAAGACCCACAACACGAATGTCCAGTATAGCTTTATCCCCTCGGCCAATAACAATTATTTTTCCAAAATATTGACCGAACTCAATGGAGGTGTGGCCCCCGATTGCTTCTACGTAGGAGATGGCGATATTGGCAAGCTGGTCGCCAACAAGACCGTCATGCAGTTAAACGATCTGCTGGACAGCTCCAAGAGCAAAGCGAAGGCAAGCGATTATCTGCCGGGCCTCTGGGGCGCCTCCAAGACGCAGAGCGGCAAGATCTTTGGCGTCCCCGTCGACTGTAACCCCCTCCTGCTCTGGTACAACGAGAAGGTGCTACAGGATGCGGGTATCACCACCATGCCAGCCGATATGTATGAGCAGGGGAAGTGGACGCGTGATGCTTTCCAGGAGATGATGGACAAGATCAAGGCCAAGGGGAAGTATGGCTTTGTGCTGGACGCCTGGGATATGCAGTACTATTGCTGGGCCACCTCCAATGGCGGCAAGATCTATGACAAGGATGGCTATGGCGACTTCATCGCGCATGAAGATCCCAAGTCGGTCGATGCCTTCACCTGGTTGGCCGATAATACGAAGAAGAAAACCATTGTCTACGCTGGCAGCCTGCCCAAGGGCCAGGGCTCTGACCTCGCGCTGATTAGCGGCCAGACCGGATTTATCTCCGTTGGGCGCTGGGACCTCCCCGAGTTCCACGCTGCCAGTGGGATGAAATATGACTGTGTCCCCTTCCCCGCGCCCGGTGGTAAGGGCGGACCCACGCCCGTAGCCCTGGCATATATGGTCATCAATAATAAGACCAAGCTAAAGGACCAGGCCTTTGATTTCCTGACCAATTATGTCTCGGCCGAGGGCCAGAAGTTCCGCCTGCAAGGTGGCGGCAATGCCGTGCCATCCATCCAGTCATCCGAGACGGAAAAGGTGGTCACGGACGGCAATGATCCCGCCCACGCCCACTACCTGATCGATGCCCGCAATGCCGGCTATGGTCTCTTCCCCGCGGAAGGCAATGTCCCCGGCTTGACCGATGACATCAAGACGGCGCTTGACCCTGTCTGGTTGCAGGGGAAAGACGTCAAAACCGCCCTGAGCGGGATCGCCACTATGGCCAATCCTCGTATTCAGAAGGCCCAGCAGAACGCGCAGTAAACGCTTGTATATGTAGCGATAGAGTTTTGTTTGGAGTTGTGGGAAAGCTTCAGGTGCCAAGCCGAAAGCCTTCCCACACTACCTTCTCATCATGAAAATAAACGTAACAGAGGAGGGGTCATAGCTATGGATTTTCAAGTGCAATCACTAGACATACCTGGGGCTATCCCTGCTATTCCTAAAAAAGGCAGGCCAAGTGAGCGAGCCAGGAGAGATAGAGGCTGGGGGTACGTCTTTATCCTGCCACAGTTGATAGGGCTGCTCGTGTTCTCCTTGATTCCCCTTGTCTCGGTCTTCTATCTCAGCCTGGCAAGCTGGGATGGCCTGGGAGCAGTCAACTTTGTAGGCATACAGAACTACATCGACCAGTTCACAGGTGATGATCTACGCATCTCACTCCTACACACCATTTATTACACGGTCCTCGCAGTGCCCGGTGGGCTGATTCTGGCCCTAATCATCGCGCTTGGTCTCAATAATGTACGCGGCAAAAGCGCCTATCGCGTACTCTACTTTATGCCCTATATCACAGGTTCAGTGGCTGTCGGCGTGATGTGGGCCTGGTTGCTCAACAGCGACTTCGGCCTGATCAATACGCTCTTGCGTTCCTGGTTCCATGCCAGTGGTGTAGGCTGGCTCACAAACTCGAACTATGTCATTCCTTCGCTGGCCATGGTCGGCACCTGGCAGGGCCTGGGCTTCAATATGGTCATCCTCCTGGCGGCGCTCCAGGGCATTCCAGTCTCATACACTGAGGCGGCACGCATCGATGGCGCGAATCGGTTCCAGGTCTTCTGGAACGTCACCCTGCCTATGCTGACGCCAAGCCTCTTCTTTACGACGGTGATCTCTATCATCAATTCGTTCCAGGTCTTTGACCTCACCTTCGTCCTCACAGGTGGTGGACCAGGCAAAGACAGCTACACCATGGTATATGACCTGTATCACCTGGGCTTTGAGTCAGCTCAGTTTGGCCAGGCCAGCGCCGTTGCTGTCATCCTGTTTGTAATCCTACTGGTCGTGACCTTGATCCAGTTCCGGCTGCAAAGACGCTGGGTAAACTACGATGTGTAACGCGCGTAAAGAAGAAGGAGGAGCGAGCATATGTTACAAGAAACTCTAAACCCGGGAACAAGCGAAGTTAGTCAGAAGACAGTAGCGCGAGCCACGAGGAAGACAGGTAGAAGACCTTCAAGTATAGTCTTTGACGTGGTTCTCCACTTTATCCTGATCATTGGCGCTATCTTTATGGCGGCCCCATTTATCTGGATGCTTATCACGTCGCTAGAGAGCACAAGCCAGGCCTTTAGCGTTCCGCCCACCTGGATTCCCAATCCCTTTCTGTGGGGAAATTATCCACAATCGCTCAATGCCCTGCCCTTCAATCTGGCCTACATGAATAGCACCATCGTCGCTGTCAGCGTCACCTTCTTCCAGTTAATTACCTGCTCGATGGCTGGCTATGCTTTTGCGCGTATCGAGTTTCCCGGACGCAATATTATCTTCATTGCCTTCCTGGCGACAATGATGATTCCCTTCCAGCTCACCATCATTCCGATCTTCCTCACCATGAAAGAGCTGAACCTGCTTGATACCCTGCTCTCGCTTATCCTGCCGCCCGCGCTCTTCAGCGCCCTTGGCGTCTTCATGATGCGCCAGTTTATTCTCGGAATACCGATTGAACTGGAGGAGGCGGCAATCGTCGACGGCGCCAACCGCTGGAAAATTTTCTGGCAAGTCATTCTGCCCTTGCTCAAGGCCCCCCTCGCCGCGTGGGGAATCTTCGCCTTCCTGGGCCAATGGAATGACTTTCTCCGCCCCCTGATCATGCTCAACACGCCAGAGAACTTTACTGTTCCCCTAATGCTTAACCAGTTCCGTGGACAGTATGCCACGGAGTGGACGCTGGTCATGGCTGGCTCAGTGATCGCGGTCGTGCCTGTCCTGATCGTTTACATCCTGGCCCAGCGCCACATCATTCGCGGCATCGCGATGACAGGCTTAAAGGCGTAAGAGGAAATGACTTCTCGCCACGTAGTGGCTCGCCTGGTAAGGGTGTGTGGTGGCGCGCTGGCTCTTCCAGCGCGCCACCACACACCCTTACCCTATACGAAGCACCACAGGTGTGCTGAGAATGGGACGCCTCTTCTACGCAGGAGCGGGGGCCGTGGATTGGCGTATGACAAGTTGGGTGGAGATATTTAAGGGAATAACATCTTCCGTCCCGTCTAGCAGGCATATGAGGCGCTGCACTGCCCCTTGCCCAATAGTGGCGTTGTCCTGACGCATAGTCGTGAGGGGTGGATAGGTATACTGGCTGAATTCAACATCATCGAAGCCAATGAGCGATATATCCTCTGGAACACGCATCCCCTGTTCATTGAGGGCGCGAAGAACCCCCATGGCAATCATATCACTGGCGGCTACAATCGCTGTAAAGTCGCGCCGTTCGGCCAACAGGATCTTCGCGGCCTCATATGCCTCAGAGATGTTCCAGCCTGAGTGGCGCACCAGGCCGGGGTCGGGCTTGATCCCAGCGTGAATCAGGGCCTGCTGAAAGCCCTGGAGACGCTCCATCCCTGCCAGATCGGCCGTCTTTCCAGTCAACATGGCGATGTGTCTATGGCCCAGGGATAGCAGGTACGCGGTCGCCTGGCGTTCCCCATCTAAGTTATCCGACTTCACATAGGTTGCGCGCCTCCCCTGGGCGATGCGATCAACAAAGACCGTGGGAAGATTCGAATCGATCAAGGCCTGGATACGCTCCTCTGTCGCATGCAGCATAATGACGCCTGCCACGCGCCGTGTCTGCAAGCTCCGAATATAATGCTTTGGAGAATGCCCCAGGGGGCGCGAAGGTACAAGCAGATCATAGCCTACAGACCTGGCCTCGCGCTCAATATTCTTCAGGATATCCAGGTAGATATACTGCGAGGTTTGTCCAAGGTGCGCTAAGAACTTTTCGTTGTCATCCTCGGGGAAGAGGCTTATAGCCAGAACGTAGGAACGCTGGCGCACCAGGCTTTGAGCCACCACATCCGGCTCATAACCAAGCGCGGCGATAGCCGCCTGGATGCGCTCTCTTGTCTCTTCGCTCACATGTGCCGATCCATTCAGCGCACGCGAAACCGTCGCCCGTGAGACACCTGCTAATCGAGCAACCTGCTCGCTTGTGACCATAACATTAAATCCCTGCCTATGAGTAACGTGTGTTCATATTATTACAAGCACTATCTCATGTAGGACAGGCAATTGTCAATGGTTTATTGTCTGATAGGTTGATCCTTCCAATTCTCTCCTTACCTCTATCTCGGCTCGCTACGTACCCACAAGCGCGAAGGCTTCAAAAGAGACACATCCATTCCTTGACAGCGAAAAAGTAAGATGGTAGTATTCATACAAACGAATGTTACACGTGTTCATTGCCAAACGGGTAAATATATGTCACCCAACAATTGATCACGAAAGATCCACTACTCCCAGCAATGTTGCTGTTGGGTGACAACCCATGAAAGGCTAAAGGGGATGCAATGCCAAAGAAGGCACGCTACACCATCTTCTGGTCGTCATTGCGTCATGTATATGAGCTACATGAATACCAGAACAATGAAGTTCGCGATATCGCCAACGAGAAACATTTATGGTTGGCATGGATAAGCCAGGTCTCGTCGTTCGCGTTTCATGGGAGACATGGCTCATATACGGCGTGCAAAGAACGAAGGCAGCGTGGTGATGGCTACTGGTACGCCTATGCGCGTATCAAGGGCAAGGTAACTAAGCGCTACCTTGGGAGAGAAACCAACCTGAGCATTCCTCACCTGGAGGAGGTGGCTCAAGTCCTGGGACTCGATAAAGCGGAAGAAAAACATGCCAGGAATAGAGCCTCAATTGAGTCACAGACGAGCCTGACACCCTCATCAGCGCAGAGCCATCCTCTGCTCGCCACGAAATTTCATATGCCACGCCCACGCCCACACCTGGTGCATAGACCGCGATTGATTAACCGGCTCGAACAGGGTTTGCAACGCACGCTGACCCTTATCTCAGCGCCGGTTGGCTTCGGTAAGACCACCCTGCTCGCCAACTGGCTACACACCCATCCCTCCTCTGTCGCCTGGCTCTCGCTTGAGCCACAGGATAATGAGCCTGTACGCTTTGTCTCCTACCTGTTAGCAGCCTTGCAGCCCAACGATCCTCACCTGGATACATTCAGGCAGATGCAGCCAAATCTGCCCCCAATGGAGACGCTGTTGACACTGCTGATCAATGATTTGCTGATGCGTCGCGCCAATACACGAGAGCATGTCGTGCTTGTTCTGGATAACTACCAGGTCATCACCGATCCCTCAATTCATTATGCCCTCTCCTTCTTGCTCAAACATATGCCACCCCAGGTACACCTGGTTCTCGCTACACGTGAAGATCCACCTCTCCCATTGGCACACCTGCGTGGACAGGGCAACCTGCTGGAATTGCGTGCTACCGACCTGCGTTTTACGTCCGAGGAGGCCGCCACATTCCTGGCAGATGTAGCTGAGCTTTCGCTTACTAGGGAAGAGAGTTTACTCCTGCATACACGTACTGAAGGCTGGATTACAGGGCTACAACTCGCCGCCGTCTCCCTCCAGGGACGCGCTGACACTGAAACCTTTATCGCGGCTTTCAGCGGCAGTCATCACTATATCGTGGACTACCTCCTCGAAGAGGTTCTGCATCAGCAGAGCGAGACCGTGCAGGAGTTTTTATTACAGACGTGCATTCTGGAACGCTTAAGTGCGCCGCTCTGCGATGCAGTACGCGAGCAAGGGGGAAGCAAGGCCCTGCTCGAATTGTTAGAACACAATAATTTATTCCTGCTGGCACTCGATGACGAGGGCCAGTGGTATCGCTATCACCGACTCTTTGCCGAAGCCCTGCGCCAGCGGCTACAGCAGACCACGCCCGCATTGATTCCACAACTGCATGCACGCGCCAGCCACTGGTGGGAGCAGCAAGGATTACCCTCCGAGGGGGCGCCTCATACCCTGGAGGCATCACTTCCACAAGATCAGCCTCAGGAGCAGTCGCTCACAGCCCGCGAACGGGAGGTCTTGCAATTGCTCCTGGATGGCATTTCCAACCGCGAGATCGCGTATCGCCTCGTCCTGAGTACCAACACCGTCAAGAAACACGTCTCCAACATCTGTAGCAAACTACACGTTCGCAGCCGCACTCAGGCCATGGCAAAAGTCCAGGCCCTCCGCCTGCGCCTTTAATTCAGGCCAATATTCAGAGATATTTTTACATATAAAAGCATATGTAGACGTGTGTTTTAGCAGCGTCGGCCCGCACCTAGAATTCATGCACAAACACGAATCCCCTATTAGTCGATAAATGCCCTGGCAAACATGCGTATGCCCTCCAATTGTGGCATATCAAAGAAGCGTATCACCAGTTCCTGCACTCCGGCATCTTCATACGCCTTCAGGCGCTGGCGAATCGTATCAGGGCTACCGATCAGGGCAATGTCGATGCGGTCACCAAAGTTGGCCCGCACAACAGGCGGGATCTTCTCCAGCGCCTCTTCGTCGGTCGCGCCAATCGAGCAGAAGGTGGTAGTCGTACGGCGGATACTCTCATAGTCGCGCCCAACGGCTTCACAGTGTGCTTTAAGCACATCAAATTTATGCCCAATGGTCGCGAGATCGTTGCCGACATTGCAGGCATCTGCATACTGTGCCACCATCTTCAGCGTGACCTTCTCGCCATCTCCGCCAATCAGCAATGGAATGTGCGGCTTTTGTACACCTTTGGGCTGATTGATGGCCCCACGCACCTGGTAGTATTTGCCTTCGAAGTAGGCCTCTTCCTGGGTCCACATGGCGAGAATCACCTGCACCGCCTCGCGCACATAGCGCAGCCGCTCGGGCGCATCGGGATACTCATAGCCATAGGCGCGATACTCATGCTCATACCAGCCAGATCCAATACCAAAGTTTAGGCGCCCATGTGAGAGCACATCCACTGTGCTGGCCATCTTGGCCAGCAATGCGGGATTGCGATAGCCATTGCATGTTACCATCTGGCCGATGCGAATGCGCTTGGTATCGCGCGCCAGCGCTGCCGCCGCTGTCCAGCACTCGAATGTAAACTCCTGCGAAGGCTCTGGAATTGTATGAAAGTGATCGACCAGGTACGCAGCCTCAAAGCCCAACTCATCCGCTGTCTGCGCCACCTGGGTCATGGCCTCATATGCCTCAACAGGATCCTTGATGTCTACCAGGTCCATCGTCCAGCCCTGTGGTAGCAAAATGCCAAATTTCATAGCCATTTATGAAAACCTCTTTCTTGTTCTTTCGTATCAGCTCGCGTGGAGGTATCTTATGCCAACTCCATGTTGATTACAGTAACCTAAAGGATAAGAAGAGGGGGAGTAATTGTTGAATACAGCACCCATCAAGCAGATGGGTCCGACGCTGCTAAAGCATGCGTCGGGGAACCTCACGTACGCGAGCAATAGCCTGTGCTCTATTCTCGGCCCCCAGCTTGCTCAGAATGTTAGAGACATGTTTCTTCGCAGTTGCCAGCGAAACGACGAGCTGATCGGCAATCTCCTGATTCGTCTTGCCTTGTGCCAATAGACCTAAAACCTCCTGCTCACGTGCAGTGAGTGGCCAGGGCAGGACTAGCGAGACTACCTGGTCAGCCTGTTGCTCAAAAGCCGCCAGCAGGGTTTTGATCGCTACTTCGGAGGATAACGAATGCACATGTTGGGTGATCGTGGGGTTCAGGAGGCTCTGAAGTACCTGTCGTAGAGGCGTATCCGCGTCCAGGTACACACGCAGGTAGTCAGTTGGCTCAGCTAACTGGAGCAGCCGGAGCGTGACCTGCCTGGCCCGGTCATCTTCGCCAGAAGCCTGTAATGCTGCTGCCTGGAGCGCCAGGAGAGGCATGACCTGCCATATACTCTCGTTCTGCTCAGCACGCACGAGCATATGGTTCAGGAGGTGCAGAGCATCAGTATTCCTCCGTAACGTGAGAAAGACACGCACCAGGGCTATAGCTTCCGCATATTCTTCATCATGAATGTAGCTAAAAGTATGGGGCTTGACCTCGTTGTGAGTTGCCCAGGCAGAGGCCGAGGCGAGATCGCCTTGTGCAAGCCAGACCAGGGCGCGCCCAGCCATTACCAGGTTGCGATGATGTTTCCATTGGCTCTGCTGGCTCAAGTGCTCTGCCTCTTTCAAGGCCTGCTCTGCCTCTTCTCGTTGTCCCATTGCAAGGAACATACGTATAGATTGGTAACAACCTGTAAGCTGTATATCCACATGTTGCCAGGTTCGAGCGAATTGCAGCGCGGCATCGAGATGAGTTCGCGCCTCTGCAAGCTGGCTCCAGGTCCAATGCAATTCAGCCAGGTGCAGGTGAAGATAGCCAAACAGAGACCGGGCTTTCCCCATCTGCTGCAAACGCTGCAATGCCTCATTCGTGATCTGATAGGCTTGCCGCAATTGCCCCCTATCTCGATAGATGACACCGAGCCTCTCCATCATCCATATGGCCTCGTAGGGATGCTGTTCTCTTTCAGCTTGCTGCTTCAACTCGGACAGCAACGGAAGCAAAGCGACCGACTTCACTTCCCCGGCAACAAGATGATAGGTTGGAAGCATCTTCCACACCACATTCTCATCTCTGGCAAGTTCCTGCAAGCGGCTGCTCAGGAGGCGCATCTGCTCCCCATCCTTCTGGATAAGCACGTCCCTGCTCGCAATCCACCCGCGCAACAAGTCCAGGCGATTCTGGAGTATATGCCGTTCTACCTCTGGAATCTTATGGCTACGCAAATACATCTCTATACGCTTGAGGATCTGACCCGTCCCGCTCACCGCCTGGTTCCACTGTTCATCGGGATCATAAAGGGCCTGCAACAAAATCTGCAAAGTTGTTGTCAGAGCAAGGCCAGCATGAGCCAACAGTAGTGGATCGGGCAAACCTGTAATCCAGACATACAACTGCGCAATTTCTCCATTCAAGCACATGTGCTCTGCTGATTGCTCCATCAGGTCAGCGGCGAAGGCGCAATCGCTGCCCGCAATTGCATGAAGAATCGCCTCGCGTGTATTACCTTGTTGAGCATACCACCGGGCCGCTCGCTGGTGTAAAACAGGAACACGCTCTGGGAAGATAGCTTGCAGGCGCGCCTGGAGCATATCACGAAAGAGGCTATGAAAGCGATACCAGTGCCGCTCCTCATCGAGAGGGACGAGGAAGAGATTGGCTTTCTCCAGGGTGCGAAGCATTTGCTGGCAGGCTTGCGCACTGGTCCCCTCCATCACCGCCTGGCAGAGCGAGGCTTGTAGGCGAGTTAAGATGGCTGTGTGAAGGAGAAAATCCTGTACCTCCTGGGTCTGGTGCTCCAAAATCTCTTCCTGCATATATTCTAGAATGAAGCGCTGCCCACTATGCAATTGTTGGACAAATGTAGAATAATCTGCTCGCGCACGCATGGCAAGGGCCACCAGTTGTAGACCCGCGATCCAGCCCTCGACCCGTTGCTCTAGCACATCGATCTCTACCTCCGCCAGGGGGAGTTTCATAGTCTGGGTGAAGAAGTCTACGACTTCGGCACGCGTAAAGCGTAAATCTTGCTCACGTAGCTCGACGACCTGTCCCCGCACACGCAAACGTGGCAGAGCTAGCTGCGGATCATAGCGTCCAGCCACAACCAGGTGCAATCTGGGAGGAAGATGCTCTAGCAAGAATTGAAAGGAGCTAACAATGGCCGGGCCGTTGATGACATGATAGTCGTCCAATATCAGCACAGTCTCGACCTGGCAGGCAGCCAGGTCGTTAATGAGGGCTGTCAGGATCGTCGAGAGAAGCGGAGACCGTGGTGCTTGCAGCATGCTCAGAGCGGTTTCACCCACACCTGGTACATGGATACGCAAGGCGGCAATGACATAGCTCCAGAAGCGTAGAGGATCGTTATCCTGCTCCTCCAGTGATAGCCAGGCAATAGCCTGTGTAGAAGCACGCTTCCGCGCCGCCCACATGGAGAGTAGTGTCGTTTTTCCACTACCAGCGGCAGCGGAGAGGAGCACTAAACGATGAGAAGATGTCGCGTCCAGGTCTTTGAGCAAGCGTTTCCGTTCTACCAGCGAAGGCGGAAGTTGGGGCGGAGAGAGTTTTGTTGTGAGAAGCGAGGCGAGATCCTGCTTTACAGGGCTGAGCAATGCTTTCTGTGGCTCAGAAACAGCGACAGCACGCGCGGTCCGCACGGCTAGCTTTGCGCTGGTTCCATCTTTACCTATGAGGTTCGAGGCAGCCTGTTCTAAGCGCGCAAACGTGGCAGTTCGCCCTACGTAGCACTTGTGAGTGCGGCGAGCCTGCCTGCTATAGGCATACCAGTACCCCGCGCCTCGGGGGCGATCTTCCTTAATAATACTAAGATGACCACCGTAACCCTCAAAAGCAAACGAGGTCTGGTCCCCCAGCCAGGCAAGCCACTCTGACTCATCTTCCTGGCGAAAAGAGCGTTGGAATTGTCCACCTGTTGTCAGTTCATAACACTGCTGCTCTTCTGACCATGTGAGCACGTACAGCGATGGCTTTGGCATAGATCTTTTACTGCTTGCCCCCTTCAGGTGGCCTACCCCTTCAAGGGAGGTTGTGTATTTCCTCTTCAATCACCCAACACCCGATCACCCAACACCGCCAAGTATAGCAGGGATAAAAATGCCATGCAAGCAATAAAATAAAACTCGCCAAAGGCGCTATAGGCCAACAGGTCAGGCTTTGAGATAGACACCAAAATATGTGGCGAGGGCGGCACTATATTCTTCCTGGCTGGCTAGTATCTGCTCCTGACGCTCGCCATGAACTGTTGTGATCAGGCGTTGATTGCTGAGAGTGATACGCCCATCATTTCTGGCAAGCGAGCACACACGATTTTGCGTAAAGTGCGACTGGGGAGAGGTCTGCTGATAGTGGCACATAGCAGAGAAATCGCTTAGTATATGAGGCTGAAGGGTAAAACGATACTCTGGCTTCCAGTCGTCGTATTGCCGCTCCAGGACCCAATATTCATCCTCTTGCACCAGGCGATAGCTTCCCCAGGTCTGAGGCTGCATAAGCGCGGGCTGCATACGAAGGGGAAGGCGAAAACTATCGCCAAAGCCTACATCCGCCAGCCAATCCTCCTCTAGATGAACAAGCAAGGTGAGGTGGTCAAACTCTGGCCCAAAGCCCCCTGAGGAATGCCCCACACCAGCAGAGAGGAGATCAACTTGAAAACCCAGCGCTCGTAGGAGTGAGGCAAAAAGACCATTGAGTTCATAGCAGAATCCGCCACGCCTCTCCTCAATAACCTTCGTCCAGAGGGAGCGTTCATCCAGGCGAATCTCTCTTCCCAGGTGGATATCGAGGTTTTCAAAAGGAACCGAGAGCAGGTGTGCTTCATGCAGTGCGTTTAGGGTCTGGATATTTGGCTCAAGCGAGCCCTGGTAGTCAATGCGTCGCAGGTAAGCTTGTATGTCCATTTTCACCCTTGCAATTCTTTATTAGATATCCCCAAAGAATAGAATATCTTCTATTCTAGTACAAAATTGGTCATTGATGATCCGCCAAACGACCAGCGATTCTTCTGTACAAAGGGACAGAATGAGAATGCAGCAACTTGCATCTTCTTCTACAGTCATCTATACTTGGGTTTAGGTAACACAGCGTTAGGTAACATCACTAGGGATGAAAAAGGTGGGAGAGGATGCCAAGGGCAGCAGCATACATCCTATCCTGGTCAGAGGCACGCCAGGCATATATTCTCTGTGATCAGCACGCAGAGGTAAAAGAAATAGTGCTGGAGGCGGACGCTTCAGCATGGCAGGAGGTGCTGGCACAGGCAGCCTCGTTCGCCTTCCGAGGACGGCAGGGCACATATACAGCGCGCCGCGAGCAGGTGAAGCAGGGTGACTGGTACTGGTATGCCTATCAGCGCTCGCAGAAGCGGGTACGCAAGAAGTACCTGGGCAAAGGCGCGGTGCTCACACTTCAGCGACTGGAGGAGGTAGCTGGACTCTTCGCAGCAGACGTTGAAGACGACAAAAATGGAGGTGCAACCAAGCAAGCTACAACAGGCAAGGAGATACATAGCCTGGCACAGGAAGAGCTACTGGCGGCCAAGCTCCGCGTCCCCCTGACACCCCAGCACCTTGTCGAGCGCACGCGCCTCATTGAACGCCTGCACCAAGCACAGGCACGCTCCCTGACCCTGATCTGCGCTCCCGCTGGTTCTGGCAAGAGTACGCTGCTTAGTAGCTGGTTGCGCACCCAGACATCGCTCTCGGTCTGGGTCTCCCTCGACACAAGCGATAACGATACCACGTGCTTCTGGCCTTACCTCTTCACGGCTATAGATACCCTCTATCCCGGCGCGGGCACCTATGCCCTGCGTATGCTCCACACCCCTCAGCGTCCCACGATTGAGCGCATCCTGACGCTGCTACTCAATCTGCTGGAGAACGAGAAGTTCAGACCCCAGAAGTCAAACGGCGAGGCACTACTCGTACTGGATGACTATCATGTAATTAGCGACGAGTCCGTTCACCAGGGCCTGACCTTCCTGGTAGAGCATCTACCTGCACATCTACACATAGTTATCGCGGCACGCCATGATCCTCCTTTGCCGCTTGCGCGCCTTCGGGTTCGCCAACTTCTGCTTGAAATACGAGCCGACGACCTACGCTTTACGAGTGAGGAGACGCTAGCGTTTTTCGCACGCCACGGAAAAGCTCCTCTTACTCACACAGAGATCTCGCTATTGGAAGAGCGCACTGCTGGCTGGGCGGCGGGGCTGCAAATGGTCGCGCTCCTCTTGCATGATCAGCCGAAAGCGCCCAATTTCTTAGAGAGTCTCAAGGGCAGCCAGAGCTACATCGCCGAATACCTGGGACAGGAGGTACTGGCACACTTGCCCGAGCGGATCCAACAATTCCTCTTGCGAACCTCGATTCTCTCACAACTAGAGGCTCAACTCTGTGAGGCCGTTAGTGCACAACTCAATGGCGAGGAGACCCTGAACTGGCTCTATCAGGCCAATCTCTTCTTGACGCCTCTGGATGAGACACGCCACTGGTATCGCTATCACCAGGTCTTTGCCGACATGCTGCTCCAACGCTTACAGCAGAGTGCCGCCACACTGGTACCAGAATTGCATCGTCGCGCCTCTCTCTGGTATCGCGAGCAAGGAATGCTGGCCGAGGCCGTCGCCCATGCTCGCTCCGCTGGCGATTGGGAGAGCATCGCCAATATTGCAGAAGAGGCTGGAGTGGAACTTATCAGTCGCGGAAACGTTCAGATGGTGATGAACTGGGTGGCGATGCTGCCTCGCCTGATAGTCTTTTCACGCCTGCGCCTCTTTCTCTATGAGTGCTGGTGGCGCTGGTACGCTGGTCATGCCGCTGTCGTCGCTGAGATGATGCGCGAGTATATCCAGCAGCACGCATTACCCGACCTGGAGATAGAGGATGTCGCCACCCTGGAGCAGACAATCAGCGCACATGTTGATATGCTCTATCCTCGCTCGCGTTGGGGCGAGGAACAGAGAGCCAACCGGATCGCCGAGATGCTGGCTCTCTATGGAGTGTTGAATATGGAGCGCCCCGATGGAGCGGCTTTTAGCCAGGCTGTGTGTCGTCGCGCGGTTGTTCATGTAGCTGGCATGGCGCATCGTGCACGCATCGCACAACATCTGAGCACGGTCTCTATTCTGCGCGGCGACCTGTTCGAAGCTACTGCTACTCTGGAAGATGCGCTGGCCTCCGCCATTGCTGATGGTAGTGTTACCTGGATGACCAGCACCGGGTATCGCCTGGTAATGCTCTATGAGATGATGGGCCAGTTGCATGATGTAACGCGCATTTCCCAGGATATTCTTGAGTTAGCGAAAGGGAAGGCATTCCTCACCCAGGGGACCGCATACATCTTCCTCGGCAATATCGAGTATGAACGTAACAATCTGGAAATGGCGGAGCACTATTTCAGGTTAGCCATCGCATCGTGCGAGGAGATTGATCTCCTCACAGAATCTGATTCCGATGTCCATTTCCTTCTTGGACAATTGGGGCTGGCACGTATCCAATTCATCAGGAAAGACATAGCAGGCGTACGTTTGTGCCTTGAAGAGATTGCAGGCTTCCTCTCACAAAAATGGGTGGGGAATGAGGTGCTCCCCGCCGTGAAGGGCGAATACGCTCTGTTGATGCATGATTTAGGTGATGATGACACAGGCTATTACTGGTTGCAAGAATATGTTCTCCCCGAACATAGCGATCAATTAGTGCTACGCCAGTTCATCTCATTGAAGCACAACCACTACCGGCTCTACATAAAGTTGTTGCTTACCTACCAACGCTGGCAGGAAGCGGAACAGGTGTTGCAAAGCCAGCAGATGTTAGCAGAGCAACAGGGGAGAACCGGTAACCTGATCCAGTGGCTCACCCTGCGCGCCTTGCTCGAGGAGGCCCAGGGCAATGCGGGGCAGGCGCTCTCTTTCATCACTCGCGCCCTGAGCCTGGCGGAGCCCAGAGGCTACCTTCGCGTTTTTCTGGACGAAGGTGCGCCCTTGCTTACCCTTCTTTATCGTTTACGTGACGAACTGCGCAAGCAACGCACCACAGAAAATCCCGCTCCTGCATCTAGCTATCTCGATAGATTGATTCTGCTTTGCAAACAGGAGCAGCAAATAGGTGTGCCATCAGGTGAGCAAGCTGAACTGGTTGAGTCGCTGAGCGAGCGTGAGTGTGAAGTACTGCGACACATCAGCGAGGGGCGATCAAATGGGGAGATCGCCCGACAACTCGTCATAGCACTGAGCACTGTGAAATCGCATATCAGGGCCATCTATGCCAAACTGGGGGTTAAGAGCCGCACGCAGGCGTTGATCCAGGCTCGCCGACTCAATCTGCTCTAGCCTCCTCCTCTCCCAGGGCGACCGCTCATGCCTCTACGAAAGCCAAAGAACCGCCCACAATTCACCTCTCGTTCCTCCTTTTGGTGGAGGATTTCTGCTCATGATGAGATTATACTGGGGCATATCGGCTCTGTAGTTTTGTGGGCTATGGCAATTCCTACGTGAATTGCCCCGAATAAGGAACAGGATGCTCGCAAGGAAATATTTCAGAGCCGGGATATCTCAAGGAGTAAGTATCATGGAAATTACGGCATCATTACAAGCACAGCCAGAAACGACGCAAAAAGCAAGCCGAACAGCGAGCATAGGGAGCCTGGTAGGCAGCCTTCTGATCAACGGAGCGCTCCCTTTCATCATTTACACGCTTCTGAAAAGTTATACCAATACCTCGGACCTCCTGGCCCTCGTAGCTTCGGGCGTACCATCTCTGCTTGAGAGCATCATAGGGATTCTCCGCAGGAAACGCATTGATTTGCTTGCCGGTATCGCCCTGGCAGGGATTGCCGCTTCGCTCATCATCACTTTCCTGGGAGGTAGCCCCAAAGTCTATCTGATACGAGAGTCTTTTTTTACCGTCGTATTTGGGCTGGTATTCTTGCTATCCTTGTTTTTCTCCAGGCCTCTCATGTTCTATTTCTCTCGTCACTTCGCGACAGGCAACCATCCAAAAAATATTCCTTGGTTTGATTCACTCTGGCAGTATCGGGGCTTCCGCACCTCTATGCGCGTGATGACAACGGTCTGGGGTATTGGATTTCTGCTTGAAGCAGCGATACGTATCTACCTGGTCCTCGCCCTGAGCACCGAGCAATTCCTGATCATTTCCCCATTCATCATCTACGGCATTATAGGAATACTCGCGGTCTGGACGTTTTTTTATAGCCGGCAAGGCCGTAAAAAAAGCGATGCAATACGGCAGAGCATGATCGTACAGCAGAATGATCCCACTTCACCAGACGCATAACAATGCGAAGTACAAGAGGTCACCAGACAAACAAGGTGACCTCTCTTCAACAGGTATTGTCAACTTATTTGAAAAATTCGTGACCAAGGTTCAACAGGATCATGTGAGTTGTACCATCAGGAGACATACAGTATCGCCTTACCCGCGATACGACGGTCCAGAAGGCTCTGGGCAACCTCGGCAACTTTGGTCCAGGAAGCCTCCAGCCCAATTTGCGGATGCAACCGTTCCTCAGCGACCATTTGAGCCAATCTTCCCAGATCTTTCGCCGCATTTAACATGCGTTCGATTTCAGGAACGAGGAATGGTCCTTTTTTTGCTGCTTCCAATCGACTCTGCAACGTTGCTTCCGGGTCTCCTGCCGCTCCTACATTCACACAGACGCCATCTGTCTCCAGTAAAGTCAAAGCAGTACTTAAAGATTTGCCGCCTAATGTATCTATGACGATATCATAAGGGCCAAACGAGCGAGCCAGAGCAACGTCCTCTCCAACGACTACCTCATGCGCCCCTATTGCTCGGGCACTGGCCACACGCTCCACGCGCCGAACAAGGGCGACCACCGTAGCACCTCCCTGACGGGCCAGTTGGCAGGCAAAATGGCCCACACCACCCGAAGCCCCCGTGACCAGCACTTTCCGATTGAGTAGAAAGCCAGCTCTCTCCAGTCCATACAAAGCAGTCAGGCCCGCGACTGGCAACGTTGCTGCTTGAGCAAATGTGATACCATCAGGGATCGCTGCCAACGAAGCTGTAGGAACCGCGACAAGTTCCGCCCATGCTCCAGAATTAACCAGGCCAAAGACTCTGGCCCCAACGGATGGCCCCGATCCATCAGCAGCCGCTTGCTCCACCACCCCAGCCAGATCCCACCCTGGGCGCCATCCCGTTTCCGAGGTACGCAAAACCGCCGTACGTACCTCGCCCAGATTGAGCGAGATGGCAGAGACACGAACCAGTGCTTCTGATGACGCAGGCGATGGTGACTCAACCTCGTGTAACGCCAGGCGTCCTTTCACATCAGGGTCAACAACAATTGCGCGAATAGTATCCATAGTCAATCTCCTTCTCAATTTCTATCTTATTTTTCTTCTTAAATGCGGTTCCACTTTTTAAGGGGGTACTTGCCGCTGCCTTCTCACCAATACGATGGCTCCTTCCTTGACCTTCGATTTTCTCTTTGCTAGTATAGGCATGAGCTGATCGTATAACCAGCGTTTGATTATCGTATGATTAAAACTAGCAGGATAAGAAGCAGAAGAGATGGATGAAAGAGAACGCAGGGAAGCGCTGGCCGCTTTCTTACGCACACGACGAGCACGCATTCAGCCCGCAGAGGTGGGCTTGCCCGCTCGCAATCGTCGTCGTACACCGGGATTGCGGCGCGAGGAGGTTGCAGAGCTTGCCAACATAGGTATTTCCTGGTATACGCTGCTTGAACAGGGACAGGATATTCATCCCTCCAAACAGGTGCTCTCCAGCCTGTCAACGGCTCTCAGGCTTACTGCTGCTGAGGAGCGACATCTCTTCCTCCTGGCATATGGAGAAGTATCTGGAAAGAGAATGGAGGAGGAACAGGTGACGCCTGCGCTCCAACGCGTTGTCAATGCACTCAATCCTCACCCGGCTTTTATGATTGGGCGGTGCTGGAATGTGCTTACCTGGAACCGAGCAGCAGAGCTGTTATTTCGTTTTCACGAGCCATGTCCACCTCACTCGCACAATGTCATCTGGCGTTTTTTTCAACGTGAAAACAGTACCCTCTATCAAGAATGGGAGAAGCAGGCACAAAGCCTGGTGGCACAATTTCGTGCCGATTACGCTCGCTATCCGGGCGATGTCTCTTTTCGTGAAATCATCGAAGACCTGCAACAGGCCAGCCCACAATTTTGTCAGTGGTGGGAACAACAAAATGTACGCGGTTTGCCCGATGGGCCTCAAGTCGTGAAGCACCCGACGCTGGGATGGTTGGAATTTGACCATGTAACCTTCCAAACATCCTTTTCCCCTGATTTACGCGTGAAAGTCTACTCAGCCACGGAAGCTTCGATATCAAAATTGGAGCAGGCTCTCTCCGCATCCTTATAAGGGACGTAACCACACCGGAAGAAACAGGTCTCTAGCAAAAATCGGACCTTGAAGAAGGTCCGATTTTTACTAGAGACCGCAAGCGCTTTCATAGTTCTCAGCTTATGCGTTGCATGATAAGCCTTTAGTTACCTGCCAGATATGCAGAATAGGCGCGATAGGCAGCGAGGTCCTGGCCAGTTTGCGTGCGACATACGCTTCTTTGGGAAAATTTGAGGAGAGCATCTTGTCCAGATTGAAGCGTACAATATACTCTTGCTTCTCCACACGAAAGGAGAACACACGCGCCACCTGTCCGCCTTCGACTGGTGTCAAATCAAGGATCGGCGCGCTAAAATGCTGGCTCAAAAGAGTGAAGACCTGGGCAGTCGGAACCACTGGACGTAAATCAGGCATAAAAAATCTCCTTTTTCACTGTACATCTCTTCTCCCCCTGAGGGGAAAAAGGCGCAAGAATCCAACGCTATGCAAAGGGAGTTTTCACGTAAAAGGATGAGAGAGGGAGAGAGCGCCTGTATACAGGAAAGGAGGACACAATGCGCGCTAACCTGAACCGCATCTCTTGCTCAACATCCGCCACCAGCTTTTCCTCCAGGCTCGATCAGCCTTCCGCGCTCGTTCGTTGGCCAGTTCAGACGCAAATGATCACATGGAGTGCTATTGTCATGCCTGATAGCCAACACACACGGTCCCGCGAAGAAAGCGAGCAAGAGAAGATGGAGAAATCTATGCGGCTAGTGGAGATACTAGCAAGCTAAAGTCCAGGTCATCAGAGCACAAACCTTTCATCCACTTAAAGCAATATACAACATTTTTTAGTATAAATGGTCCAGGCTAATTATTCAAGTGTTTGATTACCAGCTACCTCTGATATCTCCCTGGGTACAGGATGTGGGCCACGCAACATACACCCCACATCCTTTAGCATCGCCTATCGCATACCCAAAGCCTGACGCACCATATGGTCACCTCCGCTTGCTTGCCATTTGTAGGGGTAGAGCGGCTTCGGTTCGGTAAGGGTATCAAGCGCCTCTATTTCCTCTGTTGTAAGGGATAGATTGGTCGCCGCCAGATTGTCAGCAAATTGCTCTGATTTGCTGGCTCCGATAATGACCGAAGAGACATAGGGTTTTGCCAGCAACCAGGCCAGGGCAACCTGGGCCGGGGTCGCATCCCTATGAGTGACCGCGATATCGCGCAATTTATCGACAACGACATAACCTTTTTCGCGATCAATCAAAAGGAGAGAGAGATAGTCAAATGAGGTCAGCCGTCCATCGCTGACTTTGGGCTGCTCTCTCGTATACTTCCCACTCAGGAACCCACCAGCGAGCGGACTCCAGACTAACAAGCCCAGGCCCTCATAGCGTAAGAATGGAGTCACTCCATACTCGATATCACGCCCTAAAAGCGAGTAGTACATCTGTGCGGAAACAAAGGGAGCATACTCATGCTGGCGCTGTGTTGCCAGAAAGGTCGCGGCCTGCCAATCACCGAGATTGGAATACCCCACATAGCGTACTAATCCGCGCTGTACCAGGTGATCTAGCGCGCGAGCTGTCTCCTCAAAGGGCGTCAGAGGATCAGGAACGTGAAGTTGCAAAAGGTCGATATAGTCTGTTCCCAGGCGTTTGAGGCTGGCTTCTGTCGAGGCAATAACATGACGATATGACAGACCTGCATCTGTAAGTGCTGGACCAGTACGCGCCCCGAGTTTCGTAGCGATGATAACGTCACTCCGCCGCGATCCAAGCGCACGACCAAGAAACTCTTCGGCGCGCCCCCCGCCATAATTGTTCGCGGTATCGAAGAGGTTAATACCAGCTTCGATGGCCTGAGAGACCATCCTGTTTGCGCGCTCTTGATTCACTGAATGTTCAAAGCCATGAGAAACTCCTTCGCCAAAGGTCATAGTCCCCAACGTGAGCCTGGATACGACCAACCCGGTCCTCCCCAAAGTCGTGTATTGCATTGCATTTTCTCCTTTTTTTACCCTTTTGAACATTAATTACCGGTTGTTTACTGAGTAACAGTTGTCTATAATACTAGAGCCTGAAAGCTCGACAATCAATCAGCAATTTCGCGCTTTTGTCGGGTAGGGAACAAACAGAGGGACTTGTTGAGTTACATATGCGCCCAGATAAAGGAGGATAGACTATGGCTACCCCACCAAAGAGCATGGAACGACGTGTGCAACGCACACATCAGCTATTACGACAGGCGGCCATTACGATCATGAAGGAAAAGGGCTTTATGGCGATGACCATTCAGGATATCGCTGACCAGGCCAATGTCAACCGAGGAACCTTTTACGCTCACTACCCCGACAAGTATGCCTTACTGGAAGAGCTTATCCATGACCAGTTTCAAGCGCTGTTGCAGCATAGCCTTCCACCAGAACCGCGCTGGAACAAACAGACACTGCATCTCCTTGTTAAAGTCGTGCTGGAACACTTCGAGGACGAGTATGGTCAGTGCGATCCAGCCGAGGTTGTTGACCCACTCATTGAACGTGCTACCAAAGATGCATTGGCAAGCCTTCTCTTAACGTGGTTACAGCAGGAGAAGAATACCGGGGCGCGCTGGCGTGTTCCAATTGAGACAATTGCCAGAGTCGTAAGCTGGACGATTTTGGGAGTGGCGGTTCACTGGTATCAGGAGGAAACCAGGCTCTCAGCGGAAAAAGTAGCCGATGATGTATTGCTTATCATAATGGAAGGCATAGCTCATCTGGCGCCTGATACAAAATTGGCGTAAAGGTGCCTCTAAAGCAAACGTCCAAAAATGCAGATGGCTCAGGCATTACCTGTATCGAGCAAGTACATATGCGACTCAGCGCACCAACGTGTGAACATGCCCTGTTTCGCCCATTGTCACAAGCTTGCTTGCTGTCTCTGGCGAGGAGGGCGTATAGGTTACCATGTGGAGTGGGGGAGTAATCGGCACTATAAACACGCTGCTTGAGAAGTGGAGATGGCCAACTTGCGGATGGTTCAAAATCTTCTCGTGATAAAGATCACAAGAGGCTTGCACATTATGCTTTGACCACAGTGTGCGGAACTCAGGGCTTTCCCGCTGTAAGTCTGCCAACAATTGTTCAAACCAGACATCGCCAATGTACTGGTCATAGGCAGAACGCAAATGCATAACGGCATGCTGAGCCGCCTCTTCCCAATCGACAAAAAGTTGGCGCGTCGCGGAATTGGTGAACATGTTCCAGATTCTATTTCGCTCTCTCTCCCCAAGCAGAGAGAAGTCGCCAAAGACGCGACAGGCGCCTTCATTCCAGGCCACCAGGTTAAAACGATGGTCAACCAGAATGGCGGGGGTTATGCCCAGGGCATCGAGCACGGCCTGAGTGCCGGGCGGAGGAGGAATAATTGCAGTCTGCTCGACCACGACGGGAACCATGCCACGCGCGAGGACAAAGAGATGCCGGCGCTCTTCACTCTCAAGTTGCAGCGTTTCAGCGAGTCGCTCAACAACCTGCTCGGAGACGGTGATATCTCGCCCTTGCTCCAGCCAGGTATACCAGGAGACGCCAACTCCAGCGAGTTGGGCCACTTCATCGCGTCTGAGTCCCGGAGTTCTGCGCCTACCAAAGGTCGATAGTCCAAGCTGCTCCGGTTGCAAGCGCGCACGCCGTGTGCGCAGAAAATCGCCGAGTTCGGCCCGCCTCTTTGTATTGTCTCTCATATGGTTCAACCCTCTTATTCGTGACTTCTCGCCACTGCGTGGCTCGCATGATTAGTGATGCTGGTGCTAGAGAACAATATATCATGTTACTTTCACACATATGATAACTACGCTCCTGGTTCCAATCATTCCTCGGCTCTACAATGCTTACTATCCAAAGGGATATTGGTCATTCGCTTCTCCACGGATTCTTCAAGAAAGGAACTATATATGTCAAAAGTCTGGTTGATTACGGGAAGCTCACGCGGCCTGGGCCGCAGCCTCGCTGAGGCTGTGTTGCAACACGGGGATCAGCTGGTTGCCACAGCACGTAAACCTGAGCAGCTCAGTGACCTAGCAGTAAAATATGGTAAGCAGATGCGTACCATCGCTCTCGACGTCACCAATCCCGAGCAGGCTCGCGCAGCGGTCGCGACCGCCATCGAAGCCTTTGGGCGGCTCGATGTCGTGGTCAACAATGCCGGATATGCTAACGTGACAACAATTGAGGATGCCTCCGAAGAAGAGTGGCACGCCCAACTTGAAGCCAATTTGTGGGGTGTAATCAATGTGACGCGAGCCGCGCTTCCGGTCCTGCGTCAGCAGCGCTCTGGTCACTTCCTCCAGGTCTCCTCAATTGGAGGACGCACGACCGCAGCAGGCCTGGGTCCCTACCAGACCGCGAAATGGGCGGTCGAAGGCTTCTCCGAAGTCCTCTCGCGCGAGGTCAAGCACCTCGGGATTAAGGTCACCCTGGTTGAGCCCGGCAGTTTTCGTACAGATTGGGGCGGTGCTTCCATGACCTTCATAGAGGCGAGCGAAGATTATAAGAGCATCCTTGACCCGATGGTGGCCTATAGGGAGGAAATTGCTGGTAAAGAGCCTGGTGACCCGGACAAAGCCGCTCAGGCACTCATTACCATTGTGAATGAAGCGAACCCACCACTTCGTTTGCCCCTGGGAAGAGACGCCTTTAAAACTGCGCGCCTGGTCGACCAGGCCAAACTCGCTGAGACAGAGCGCTGGGAGCACCTTATTACCTCGACCGACTACGATAACGTTGAGCGAGATCCTCTGGCGCATGGCATTGGATTACCACAATCGAGCCAGGAAAGCACAAAATAAAATCACCAAAAGCATTTCAACAGGTGAATACAGGCGAGCATCTTTTATAGGTGCTCGCCTGTATTCACCTGTTAACTGCATGCAGAATGCACAAGTCGCCATCCTGCCCTGAGGCCAAAAAGGAAAAGGTCATCCTTTTTGTGATACACTGCTAACTCCAACACCTTTAAAGAGCCTGCTAGCTTGCGATCATGCTGGTATTGTTAGAGACTCCGCTGACAGTGAAAGGGCGTATATATGCGAGACATACATATTGTTGACAGCACAGAGGAGCTGGCGGCAGAAGCCGTAAAACATCTACAGGCCTTGCTGCGTTGCGAGACGGTGAATCCACCCGGCAATGAAAGCACGGCTATCGAATATATTCGTTCCCAGTTTGAAGCAGAAGGAATCGAGTACCGCGTACTCGAGGTCGCTCCTGGTCGGGTAAATATCTGGGCGCGGATACGTGGAAATGGCACAAAGCGCCCGTTGCTGCTGCTCTCGCATGTGGATGTGGTCCCTGTTGAGCGCGAGCACTGGTCTGTGGATCCCTTTGGGGGTACCATCCACAATGGGTATATTTACGGGCGCGGGGCCGTGGACACGAAGAGCCTTACAGCCAAAGAATTGACGCTCTTTTTGCACGCCGCCCGCCAGGCCAAGGCGGGGGAGATGACGCTCAGCCGCGACCTGATTTTCCTGGCCGTAGCAGATGAGGAGCAAGGCGGCACATACGGCATGGGCTGGATTGTCAAAAACGCGCCCGAGCTTATAGATGTCGAGTATGCCCTCAATGAGGGAGGTGGATTTGCCGTCGAGGTTGGTGGCAAACGCATCTATGTCTGCTCAACCGCTGAAAAAGGCAGTGCTCTTATTAAGTTGCGGGCTACTGGCGACCCTGGCCATGGTTCTGTTCCCCATCAGCGAAACGCGATTTCGTGCCTGGCGAACGCGGTCCGCCGCGTCTCGCTGGCTCCGTTGCCACTGCATGTGACCGCAACGGCACGCGCCTTAATCGCCACCCTGGCCCAAACGCAGAAACAGCCACAGCAATCCCTTCTCCCCCTGGTACTCAAACCGCTGCTCTCTGAGTCGCTACTCGGGACGCTAGATACCTACATAGCCGATGCCCTGCGCGCCATGCTGCATAATACGGCTTCACCAACCCTCTTACAAGCTGGCTACGCCTCTAACGTGATTCCAGGCGAGGCCACGGCCACTCTGGATGGACGTTTACTCCCGGGACAGACGCCGGAGATGTTTGTGGCAGAGCTACGGCGGAGGATCGCCGACCCCAATGTCGCGGTTGAGGTTGAGGGCGTCACCTTCAATGGGCATGAATGCGAGCAAGACACGGAGCTATTCACGGCTATTCGTGATGCGCTCGCCATGCATGATCCGGAGGCTCTGGTCTCACCGTACCTGCTGCCAGCCATGACGGACTCGCGCTTCCTGGTACCACGAGGGATTATCGCCTATGGCTTTGACCCAATGATGCCGGAGCCCGGCTGGCCCTCGCCACAGCAGATGGCGCATGGACATGATGAGCGTATCTCAGTCGCAAACGTCGCCTTTGGCTTACGCGTGCTCCAGCGGGTCATCACACAGATCAGCGCCTAGAGTGGCCCGACGCTCATCCTATTCGTCTTATATTTCCTCCTTTTGGAGGAGGATTTTTCGCTGGGTTTTCGCTTACACTGAGCTTGAAGCACTTCAAATTTTTTTTCATTTCTTCATTATGTAAGGAGCAAGCAAAGATGGAAGCAAGGCTGGACGGTTCAGCGAAGGCGCAAGCCCAGACGACGACGACACGGATTGATTTGTTTACAGTGGCGGCGATTGGCGTCGTCGCTTATCTTCTCTCATCCATTACGCATGAGGCCCTCGGCCATGGACTGGCGGCCATTCTGCTGGGTCTACATCCCCAACATGTCTCCTCGGTTGATCTAGATGTAAGCTTTGCAGGTGTTCCAGACTGGAAGCGGCAGATCGTCGATGAGGCAGGCTGTGGCGCACAAATTGTGGTGGCGTTAATTACACTTGGCATCATGCCCTTGTTCAGGGGTAGCAAGGGAACCACACGATACTTCCTCTGGCTAATCTCGACGATCAACCTGATCATTCCTGGTGGCTACCTGATGGTCCTGACATTCGCGGGCTTTGGCGATTGGAACGACTTCGTACAGGGTCTTCCCGCACAACTGGCTTGGCGAACCGGCCTGACTATTCTAGGCATCATCATATCTCTACTGGGACTCTATCTTGGCGCGCGCAACCTGGAACCCTTCGCGGGTCGCGCCACAGAGGGTAGCGATAAACGTGGCAAGCGTCGCTTTATGCTGACTTATACGCCCTATCTGGCTGGCAGTGCCGCGCTGACCATCTCGGCAATCTTTAATCCCGTCAGCCCACTCCTCATCCTCATCTCGGGTGCGGCAGCCAGCTTTGGCGGCACGGCCTTTCTCATGCCAATCAACGGTATTATCAAGAAACCCCTCCCCAACACACCTGAAGAACCTCTAACGCCAACACGCGACTGGCTCTGGCTCTCCCTCGGCGTGGTCGCCCTGATCATCTACTTCTTTGTGCTGGGACCCGGCCTACCCAGGTAAAAATAAAGAGATATACCGCAATATGCGCGCGCGCATATTGCGGTATATCTCTTTATTGTGTAATAGTTATGCAGCCCGCCGATGGAGGGTCATCTTAAGACCGTATTTGGGGCGCAGAGTGACGGCGGGCTGGAAGGCGACACGTGCGCCGGGTGCGAGCCTGGCCTCCCAACGCTGCGCCAGGGTCGCCAGGAGTAGGATGCCCTCAGTCCAGGCGAAGGATTCGCCGATGCAGAGGCGCGGTCCCCCGCCAAAGGGGAAGTAGGCAAACTTGGGCCGCTCAGCCCTGGCCTCGGGCGTCCAGCGCTCGGGATCAAATCGCTCTGGCTCGGGATAGAAGCGTGGGTCATGCTGTACGACATACTGGCTGAGCACGACCTTGGAGCCCTTGGGGATGTGGATGCCGCGCAGGTTGACGTTCTCGATGGCGTTGCGGTCAATGGCCCAGATGGGGGGCGGATACGCATAGATTCCATCAAGATCTGCTCGGTATAAGGCAGACGAGGAAGGTCATCTATGCTTGCGGCCCGATCCGCCAGCACACTATCCACTTCTTGCTGGAGTCTGGAGAGAATCTCGGGATGCTGCGCCAGGAGGTACCAGGTCCAGGCCAGGGCGTTAGAGGTCGTCTCGTGGCCTGCCAGGAAGAGCGTCATGACCTCGTCGCGCAACTGCTGATCAGTCATGACCGAGCCATCTTCGTCCTGTGCCAGAAGCAGCATGGAGAGCAGGTCGCCCTGGTCTTTTCCCTGCTTACGATGCTCATCAATGATACGATAGACCACCGCATCAAGCTGCTCGCGTGCCTGGCGCAGGCGCGCGTTAATGGGGAGTGGCAGGCGCTCCACCAGCGCGCCCAGGGGCGACATGCTCAGTTTACGAAAGGCCTCCATCGAGGTCACCAGGGCCTGCTGGACGGTATCGGCCTCACGCGCCACGTCGGTATTAAATAGGGTCTTACCCACAATGATGAGGGTCAACTCCATCATTTCTTCCACCATGTCCACGGTCGCGCCATCTCGCCAGTTCCGCGCCTGCTCCTGCGCGGCCTCAACCATGGCCTGGGCATAGCCAGCAATGCGCTTGCGATGGAACGCGGGCTGTACCAGGCGCCGCTGCCGCTTATGTAGAGGGTCCTCGCTGGTCACTAGGCCCTGGCCAAGCATACGCGCAAGCTGCATCACGCCATCGCCCTTGTAAAACTTCTCGTGCTGCACAACCAGGAGTTCGCGGACATCGTCAGGATGATTGAGGAAAAAGACCTTCTGGCCTCCCGCTTCCATAAAAAATACATCCCCATACTTACGCGCCAGACGCAATGGAATGCCGAGAGGATCGCTATTGATGATCAGAGAGAGACCTTCGCGCCTCGTCAAGCGCGGGACAGCGCGCTCTGTAGGCGCTTTAATAACGTCTTGTGCCATGGCTATTACTCCTTTCTATCTTCAATCACATAGGCGCCCGATTTATCGCGCGCAAGGCGATTTATTGCAGCGGTACTGTATATTAGGCATTACTTCACAAAAGAATGGATTTTCATTTCATACATATTAGGTAGTGTAATTGATACAATTTGGTATTCGGGCGATAAATCGGGCGCCTATAGTAGGGAGATGTCCCCACTCTGCCCTTGATAGAAGTCTCCGATCTCCTGACCTTGGAAGAAGGCCAGCAACGCGCTATTAAAAACCTGCGGCTGGTCAAACATGCTAAAGTGATTGGAGCCTTCAAGGATCAATAGACGCGAGCCAGTAAGGTTAGCATGGAGCCGCTGACCTAGCGAGAGCGGGACCAGGTCATCCTGGTCGCCCCAGACCAGAAGCGTTGGGACCGCAACAGAGGAGATAACGGAGGCGGCGTCCAGGGCGATAATCTGCTTAGCCGCGCGCCGCACCATGGCACGCCCGGCTCGTAAATAGTCGTAGGCCATATAGGGCCAGAAAGCTGGGGTGGTCCGATAAATAGAACGCATGGCCATCGCCTCCAACTGGCTTACCATTGGTCCAAAGGGGATGCCAATAGAATCCACCAGCACCAGATGCTTGACCTTCTCCGGGCGCAGGGCCGCCAATTCCATACAGATATAGCCGCCCATGGAATGCCCAACCACGCGCACCTCCTCCAGTCCAAGCTCCCTCATCCACATATCCAGCCACGCGGCACAGCGCAATAGATCAAACTTCTTCGATAGATGCCGCATACTGCCAAAGCCTGGGAGATCCACGAGATAGACGCGATAGTGTTGCGCCAGGGTAGGCACATTGCGCAGCCACCAGCGCCACGAGCCAGAGAGGCCATGCACCAGGACTAGCGGCTCACCCTGGCCCACCACTGAGTAGTGCATCCGCTCTCCATCGAGCGTCATAACATGTCTTGCAAGCTTCAAGGTCTCATGCCTCCTTACTCTATTGGTTTATGCAAATAATCATTGAAAGATGGTAGCGAAGGCAGCGACGGACAGATCGCAGAGTTCGTCCAGGTCGATGTCGCGCTGGTTGAGCCAGGCGATGCTGGTGGCTTCAACAAAGCCCACCCAACCATTGATGGCGATGCGCTGCCTGGGTGTCAGCGGGCGTTCGCTAATAATATTCTCCATAATGCGCTGGATGTAGGACTGGCGCACACTATCGGTAATGGCTGCGACCTTAACGTCGACGCCGACGCCGCCTCTGAGCAGGGCCACATAGGCTTTGGCGTGCCGATCAACATAGCTAAAGTAGGCGTGCAGGCTGCTACGCAGGCGCTGTGCTGGCTCCAGATCAGGATCCGGCTCCGTCTCTTGCAACATCCCCTGCGCCGCGTGCTCTACAACCGCTACGTAAAAGTCATGCTTGGTAGGAAAGTAGTAGTAGAGCAACCCCTTCGAGATATCAGCGGCGGTGGCGATATCATCGATGGAGATCTCTTCATATGATCGATGTCCAAATAGGTCTAGCCCAATCTCAATCAGACGCTGACGTCGTGGAACTCTCTTTGACACCAGGCTGGTTTCCTTCATGTTCTTTTCTCGACCCTCTTCTTTTACACACATTTGTAATCTCTCTGATCGAATTTGCGTGCCTTGAGATGGAACACGAAGGAGAAATCGGGCCAGAGAGTGGAGTTCTGTTCCTGGGCATCCAGATATCAGGCAAAACTTTCTTCGTCACGAGCATAACATAAATTTGAACTAAATTCAATTCTGAATTTTATTCAAATTTAACAAAGAAAAATAATGTACTTTTAAGCCTATGGTGTGCTATGCTAAAAAAAGCGCTCATCAAGATTTCTATGCAGCCAGGGGAATAAGAAGATATGCACCAGAACGCGAAAAACACCAGGGTGGACCGCCGCGCAGAACTGCTTAAAGTCTCACGTGAGATCATGGCGGAGAAGGGCTATGAAGCGACAAAAATCTCGGAGATCGTGGCGAGGGCGGGCGTGGCTCAGGGAACCTTTTACTGGTATTTCCCATCCAAGGCCTCGATTGTTAAAATCCTCACGGTCGAGATGCAGAGCGAGGTCCAGACCGCGCTGACCAGCGCCTTCGCCGAGCCTGGACTATTGAAACAGAAGATCGAGAAAAGCATTACAGACACCTTCAACATTCTGAGTGCCTATCGCGATGTCCTTGCCCTGGCGCGCCTCGTGGAGTCCGCCTCGGAGCACGAGTTTGTCTTCTCGCCCTACCATCGCCTGATCTCGGACCTGCTACGCTACGAGCAGTCCCAGGGCACCATCAATTCAAGCATTGATCCCACAATCACGGCCACCCTCATTGTAGGCACGGTCTACTACGCTGCTGTGCAATGCTACATCTACAACGTGCCCATCCCCATTGAGCACTACATCAAGGAGACCACCCGCTTCGTCTGCCACGCCCTCGGGATTGGGTGAGGAAGAGAAGCGGTTGTGGCAGGTCATATATGCATAACCCACCCCAACCACTTCTCTTCTCCCTGGTCATATTTTTCGCCTATATTTACTTGACATTTTTTAGCAGATAAAGCCATACTTTAAAGATAATCAATACAGAAAAGAAATGAGGAGTGTCATGATTAAAGGAATAGGCCATATTGCCTTCAATATTAGTAACCTGGAGCGCTCGCTGGACTTCTATTGCCATAAGCTGGGCCTACGCGAGGCCTTCCGCCTGGACCGCGAGGGGACACCCTCGCCCTGGATCGTCTACCTCCAGATCGCCCCTGGGCACTTTATTGAACTCTTTCCGGGTGCGACCGGCGAGAACAAGTCCTCCCAGGTTGGTTACAACCATTTCTGCCTCCTTGTTGAGGATATGGCAACAACGCTCAAAGAGCTGGAGGCACGCGGCCTTCCCATCAGCGGCGAGCCTACCCGTGGTCTGGACAACAACTGGCAGTACTGGCTGACCGATCCCGATGGCAACCGCATCGAGCTCATGCAGATCGCACCCAACTCGCCCCACGCCGCCGCAGACAACAGCTGGACAACATCTGCTCGCCCTTGATCATAACCAGCAGAGACTAATACGCATCAAGTCAAATACCATATGGGCATGACGCTATTAAAGTACACGTCTACATATAACAAGCATATGTAGACGTGTACTTTAATAGCGTCATGCCTCTTGCCATCTTACAAAGGCTTATTGATATCGCTTTATTCCCCGGCTCATTATGCTGAAAGCAAGATATCTTTTCCTTATTGACACTCCGCCTGGATACATCCAGGGGATTCTTCCTTCATCCAGAGGGCAAGCCCTCTGAGGATCGCTCCTCAGAGTGTAGAGGTCCGCCTGTCCAGAAGCGTTGCAAGAACCGAAGTTCTCAGGTTTCCGTATGCCCTACGGTACCAACCACGTTTCTTGTGGTGTATGAAGCTCAACCAACCGTGAGGTGGGTATCGTGCCTCATCGTCTACAAGACGAATCTCTTTGCAATAGCTTCATTTGTAGTGATGAGTCTATCATAGGTTCTCATCAAAAGCAAGAGGGAAAGGCCATTCATCCCCTGGATACATCACAGGGGCTTTCTGGCCCTTGAATGTAAAGAGAGCTTTCAACTAATGCAAGCACAGTATTTAAAGGGCAGCAAGGTCCTTACCGTAGTTATATTCCTATCCATTCTTGGGCTACTCGCTCTACTCTGTCTCTCGCACTTCTTTATCCTCTCGAGGGCCATTAGCACGGTCCAGCCGACCCTTCCCAAAGTAGTCGCGCATAGGGCAAACAATTACAAGCAGATAAGCTCAATTGCGCTCCCCAATGCATCTTCGCTGGTCTTTGATGGAGCCTATCTCGACGAGGCCGAGTCGCGCTATTATCTCGCCGATCGCGACAATAAGAGCATCGATGTGCTCGATCTAAAAACGAATACATTTCTCTACAGTATTTCTGGTCCCTTCACAGGCGAGGAACATAATAAGAATGGTCCCAACCATGTGCTTCGCGTGGCTCCAGACCTGCTTGCGGTCTCCAATGGTGATGGCACAGTGGTTTTCCTCAGCACGCAGACGAAGCAGGTTGTGGGTATTACACCCAAATTGGGTGAGCTACGCGCGGATGCGATGGCTTTCGACGAGGCCGATCACCTTCTGGCGGTGGTCAATGGTGATGACGAGATTCCCGTGGTCTCCTTCATCGATACCAGTAAGGTGAGCCAGAATGAGTTTCCGATGACACGCCTGACCTTTCCTGAGGCCGCAACCACAGGTGATACACGCGGCCTGGATGATATCGAGTTCGCGGATGGGCGCTTCTTTCTCTCAGTCACGGGAGCTTCGACGCATCCCTATGGCGCAGTCTACGTGCTACAACATGATACGTCAACGAAGAAGACCACGCGTCGACGCGAGTATTCACTTCCCTATGTCTGTAATCCCAATGGCCTGGCGATGGGCGCTCATGCGCAGCTTGGGCTGGCTTGTAGCACAGGCAACTCTCAGATCCTGGATCTAAAGACCGGGAAGGCCGTCCTGGTTCCCAATACTGATAGCGGTGATTTCGTCGCCTACACCCATGAACATTTCTTCTTCGCCAATAGCAATGAGTTAAGCACAGACTCGGCCACGCTGGCCATTACCAAAGCGGATGGGCAGTTGATACAGCAGATCGCGCTCACAGATAAATCGCATAACGTGACCGCCAGTCCTACGACAGGCAAGATCTATGTACCTCAGCAAGGACTGGGCATCGTGATCTACGGGCAGCAGTAGTACCGGAACCTGATAGAAAGGGGGGAGAAGCTACCTGGGCGGCAAACGCCAGGGGTAGGGTGTGTTATATTAAAAACACTTCTATGCAAAAGACACCTCGAGAGGAAAGACAATGACATCTCACCATATAAGCGAACTGGAACACACCCTCGCACAACTAAACCTCCCAGAAGATATAGCGATTCGGGCCTGGCAGGAGCAGGATTTTCCAGCCATTCAACGCCTCTCAGAGGCCAAGGGATGGCCGACGCCAAGCCGACGACCAGAGGACGCGCTGGCAGGCTGGCGCAACTCCTGGCCCACGCTCGTCGCCGAAGCGGATGGCGAGGTAATCGGCTTCGTGCGTGCCTGGAGCGATAAGCATATCACAACCTATATTTTTGAACTCCTCATCGTTGAGCAGTGGCGTGGTCGCGGTGTGGGAAGCAGCCTGCTGGACGCGTGCCATGCCCTCTACCCACGCGCGCGCCTGGAGGTCTCCTCCACCGAACATTCCTCCAGTTTCTACCGCCGCTACGGCTTCCGTGACCTCGGCCTGACCCACCGCAAAAGCTATGTATAAAGCAGCGAAGCTCAACGCTGGGTGGCCATAAACGCCAGGACATGCCACTCTTTCTGCAAGGGGGAGGGGTAGTAGCCGCGTACACCAGTAGCGGGCCCGCTACTGGTGCACGCGGCTACTGTTAATACTCCCGATCTCCCTTATCAATATAAATAATGGTAGGGATGGGCAAGTGAGCAAGCGCCTGGGCCATCAGAGGACCAACCTCCTCCCAGGAGAGACCACCCTTGCCACAGCCAAGCTTAGGGAAGGCAATGCTCTCAATACCCTGCTGTTGATAATTGGCTATAAGACAATCTAGCCCCTGCTGGATGTAGATGAGGCGCGAGGGCTGGCGATAGTGATCCTTGGTGGGGAAGTTTAAGATCCAGGGCTGGCTTCCTGTGTAGAGTCGTGGCTGGCCAATCTTCAGCTCGCCACTCTCACATTGCTGCTGATAAACCCGGAACATCTTAGGGTAGCGCTGCTTGAAGGCCAGCGCCAGGCCCACCCCCATGATACCCCGGCAGTTGACGGGATTGGCAATGACCTGCTCTCTCGCCCGAAATAGATCGCCATCGACGATATACTGTATAGGTTGTGCCATTCTACCTTCTCATTCCTTCCCAAGAGATCCAACATGCTTGTCCAGAGAACAGTTAACTCATATATACATTACCTGCGTCAAGCCATCCAATAAATCATGTAAGGTCATCTGACTAAAAAATAGGGATTTCTCCTAATAGACAGGAGCGAGCGGCTCTTCTACACTATATGGTGCATTCGGCATGTTTTTTCTACGCCAATGATGCATAATACTTTCCATTCAGTTGGCAAGATAGCAAGAGTGGATCGGTGAAAGGTAGCTACATTTTATGCGCAAGCGCTTGATTATAAGCAGTCTGGGTGTGCTGGCAGCGCTCCTGCTGGCACTTATTCCCCTGTCTTCCGCCTCGGCACACGAGGTACGCCATGTGGGCAACTACACCTTTATCGTGGGCTTTCTCAACGAGCCAGCCTATGCGAATACCCAGAACGCAATCTCGCTAACCCTCTGTAATGGCAAGACTTGCCAAATCGCGGGTGGCGGCGATGATGGCCCCGTCTCCAATCCGCTTAATGATGCGGATAAGAGCTTGAAGGCCGAGGTAAGTACAGGTGGCTCCGCCCCCCTGGCCCTTACCCTGACACCGGTCGATGGCGCGCCCGGCAAGTATACCGCCGATTTCATTCCGACCAAGACCGGCGATTACACCTTCCATTTCACCGGGACCCTCAATGGGCAGAAGATCGACGAGAAGTTCACCAGTGGCCCCAATACTTTCAGCGAAGTGGAGCATATCGCTTCCTATCCCGCCAGCCAGGGCACAACATCCCAGCAAGGCAATAACGATCTACAAGCTCAGATTCAGGACGCGAAGAATACTGGCGTCCTCGTTGGCTCACTGGGCGCTCTGATAGGACTCATTGGTTTGGGAACAGCGGTCGTCGCGCTGCGCCGCCGTCCCGCCGCTAGCACCGGATCAGACGAAAGCCTGCGCGGGTAAAACTGTCGCTTATTGGCCGTTGGCCCGACGCTGCTGAAGCACGCGTCGGGCTGTGCTCTTTTTGAAACCTCTTAGTATATGGCCGATCTAGGCGTGCTTTTGTCGCATTCACGTGCGTTACTCTATTTAGCTGGCATCTCTTACTACCAAACAATACAAAATCCTGAATCAGCTAATTTCGGAGTATGATCACTATGAAAAAAGCTTTGCCTTTGCATCTTCTATTCGGCCTCGCTCTCTCCCTGCTTATCCTGCTGCTGGTCGCCTGTGAAGAGAATAATAATATCTCAGCCACGGCCACACCAAGGCCCACACCGGTACCCACAAGTGCTACAATCAGCCCAACCCCTACACCAACCACTAACAGCACGCCCACGCCGACCCCAACGCCTCAGGGTAAGGCGCTGGCCGATGGCGGCACGCAGAATTATCACAACAGCTATTTCGCCTTCAATTATCCCGCCAACTGGAACAAAACACAGGAGAGCGACGCCACTGTGCTGCTCACGGCCCCCAACAACCAGGAAACGACGATTGACGCGGAGAAGCTTGCGGGAATGCCCATTAGCGACTCATTGAAAAATAGTCTGCAAGAGGATACACTGGTTAAACAGGCGGCCAGCCCTGGCGCCATCAAGCAGCAGACGTTCAATAACATATCCTGGTGGACGACGCGCGTTCAGGTCTCCAGGGATGGCAAGGCGCTCTACTACGATATCGCCTATGGGCAGGACCAGGCCAGCCTCTATAAACTTGTGGTATGCGAGGGTTCAGGCGGGTATGATGGCCTCTTCGATACGGTGCTCGACTCCTTCCAGCCCAACGCATAGCCAGGGTATTTCTTATTACAATCAAAAGAAAGCTTTAGCATGCAAAACGCTGTATCCGTACCCTCCTCTCGGCGCTTCTCGATCTGGTTATCTTTCTTTGGTTTTATGCTTGTGGGCATCAGTAGCGGGGTAAGCGGCCCCATTCTGCCCAGCCTGAGCGCGTACTATCACGTGGGAGACGCCACAATTGGCTTGCTCTTGCTCGTCTCGCCCTTCGCCTATTTCCTCTCGTCCTTAAGTAGTGGTCTGCTCATTGAGAAGTTTGGGCTACGCTGGCTCTTGCTCATGGGGACAGCCATCTTTATCCTCGGTTTCGCGGGCTTTGGTTTGCGCCTGCCATTTCTCTGGCTCTTCGCGGCTCGCCTCTGCATTGGCCTGGGCGCGGGCATCATCGAAACAGGCTTTAATATCTATATCAGTACACAACCCAGGCAGGAGACGCTCCTGAACAACCTGCACGCCTTTTTCGGCGTGGGATCACTGCTTGGTCCCCTGCTCGTCAGCGCGCTCCTGACGCTTCTCTGGGACTGGAATATCGCGTACCTCTTCCTCGTCGTACTCTGCCTGCCCCTGGCACTCGGCCTGGGTCCACTCTTTAGCGTGCCTGCGAACATCCAGGATACTCAGAGAGACGAGCCAGCCAGGAAAGAGGGCATTTTTGGCGCGACGCTCAAACTCCCTGTGGTCTGGATTGCGACGCTCTTCCTGCTCGTCTATGTCGGTGTGGAAACCTGCGCGGGCAGCTGGGGCTACACATTCCTGCTCAATGAGCGCGCTCAGAGTCCGCTCATCGCGGGCTGGATCGTGAGTGGCTACTGGCTGGGTTTGACGCTGGGACGCTTCTTCTTACAGCGCCAGGCCGAACGCATGGGGATTAGCTCAACTGTTCTTGTCTATATCTGTCTGATCTGTATTGTGCTCAGCTCGCTCCTGGCCTGGCTCGTGCCCTCTGGCATTAGCGCGGCTCTGGCCTTCTGCCTTATGGGGCTGGGTGTGGCACCGCTCTACCCTCTCACGGTTGCCATCATGCCCAAGTTGGTTCCCGCCCACCTGGCGGCAAGCGCAATCAGCCTCCTGATTAGCGTCAGCATTATCGGCCTGGGCGTCTTCCCCTGGCTAGCTGGCCTGCTGGCCCAGGCCGTGGGCATCTGGACCCTCATGCCCTTTATCATCCTCCTGACTCTGGCGATGATTATCCTCTGGCGCATTTTGGCGAGACATATAGCTTCGCCCGCATAACAAGCCCGCTACTGGCGTACGCGGCTACTGACCTAGAGTAGCCGCGTACGCCAGTAGCGGGCTTGTTATGCGGGCCAATATCACCTCATCAGCTACTGATGGCGATGGTTTGACCGGATGCTATCTCGATAACTTCAATGCGCTGCTATGAGCTGGAACGTTGCGTGTCCCAACCAGGTAATAGTGTTTTTATGCATGAGCTATCTCCCTGTGCTTGCGATAGTGGTCTCGTACCAGGGCGTGCTCTCTTTGCGACTCGCCTCAAAGGCCGCGATGTCTTCCTGAAAACGTAATGTACGCGCAACAGCGTCCAACCCTTGCATGAGCACGTCTTTTCTAAAGGGATTGATGTCGAAGGAGTATACCTGCTCATCTGGTGTGACAACACGCTGTGAAGCCAGATCAATAGTCAGGGTATAGCCCGGCGTAGCCTCAACCGCGTCAAAAAGCGACTGAATCACGTTCTCTGGCAGACATACGGGCAAAATACCAACATTAAAGCAGTTGTTATAGAAGATATCAGCAAAACCAACAGCAATGATCGCCCGAAAACCATACTCATATAAGGCCCAGGGCGCGTGCTCACGCGACGAGCCACAACCAAAGTTGGTGCGCGACAGAATAACGCTTGCCTCTCGGTAACGCGGCATATTTAACACAAAGGTAGGATCAGGCTCCCTGGTCTTGCCCAAATAGCGCCAGTTGGTAAAGAGCCCCTCGGCATAACCTGTCCGGGTAACCATTTTCAGATAGCTCGCCGGAATGATGGCATCAGTATCTACATTCTCCCGATCCAGGGGCATCACAATACCTTGATGCTGTGTAAAAGCTTCCATACAGATACTCCTTTTCTACTCCCAGGTACGAATATCAACGAAGTGGCCAGCGATAGCAGCAGCGGCAGCCATTGCTGGACTGACGAGATGCGTGCGGCCTCCCATTCCCTGCCGCCCCTCGAAGTTGCGGTTCGAGGTGCTGGCACAGCGCTCGCCCTCGGCAAGGCGATCACCGTTCATACCCACACACATGCTGCATCCCGGCTCACGCCAATCGAAGCCGGCCTCTACAAAAATATAATCCAGACCCTCCGCTTCCGCCTGCTGTTTGATCAATCCGCTGCCTGGCACCACTATGGCTTTGACGCCTGCCGCGACATGCTTGCCTCTTACGAAAGAGGCAGCCAGGCGTAAATCCTCAATACGGCTATTGGTACAACTGCCGATGAAGACACGATCCAGGCGAATTTCACTCATCGGCGTTCCGGGTTCCAGTCCCATATAGGCTAGAGCGCGGCGTGCGGCAGGCTCGTCAGCGAAGTTTTCAGGCGCGGGAACCTGGCCCGTGACAGGGGCTACCATCATGGGCGAGGTTCCCCATGTCACCTGGGGCGAGATCGCGTCCGCTTGCAGAATCACAACGCGATCAAAATGCGCTCCCTCATCTGTCGCCAGTACTTCCCAGGATGCCACAGCCCGGTCCCATGCCTCACCCTGGGGAGCAAAGGGACGCCCGCTCAGATAGGCGAAGGTCGTCTCATCTGGCGCGATCATCCCGGCCCTGGCTCCAGCCTCAATCGCCATATTGCACAGCGTCATGCGTCCCTCCATGGAGAGCGAGCGAATAACCGAACCAGTAAACTCGATGCAATGCCCGGTACCACCATTAGTGCCAATTGAGCCAATGATGAAAAGTGCCAGGTCCTTCGCTGAGCAGCCCGACGGCAGGCTTCCCTCGACACGAATCTCCATCGTCTTTGGCTTGACCTGCCAGAGGCACTGGCTCGCCAGTATATGTTCAACCTCACTCGTTCCAATACCAAAGGCAAGCAGGCCGAAGGCTCCCAGCGTCGCGGTATGGCTATCACCACATACAATGGTCATCCCTGGTAGCGTAACCCCCTGTTCCGGTGCAGCCACGTGAACAATGCCGTTGCGCGGATCATCGACCGAGAAGAACTGCACACCAGCAGCGCGCGCGTTACGATCCATCATCTCGACCTGCACTGCTGCCTGCTTATCCAGAATGGGGACCTGGCTACGACGACCATAGGCGCGAACAGGAGTCGTGGGAATACTATGGTCAATCATGCCAAAGGTCAGATCGGGTCGGCGCACACTACGCCCCGCCGCTTTCAAAGCCGCGAACGGCTGTGGTGATGTAACCTCGTGGATAAGATGGCGATCAATATACAGAAGCGATCCCTGACCCTCAATTTCGCGTACCACATGAGATTGCCAGATCTTATCAAACATCGTTTGTGTTCTCGTTGCTTGTGGCATAGAAACTGTCCCTTTCACAGCATGATGACAAGACATACGTGTTACTAAAATTCTGTAACACAGGCAAGTCAGCCTTTACAAGCAGTATAACCATCAGCAGGTGATATGTCTAATACTTATTTTGTAGAAACTTGATAACTTAAAGGCATCACCTATCCAGCTTTTTTCCTCCGGTAGTGATGCTTTTTTGTTATCAAAGTTTAAATAAATAAGTATTAGACATATCACCTGGCGCAAGCTATACTCATGAACAAATGAAACATATGCAAGTTTTGCTTATTCAGCTCTTTATACCTGGCAAGCTACGTGATAGGAGATTGTCTTATGCATCCACAAATGTCTGATACAGAGGAGAAGGCATCTATATGCGCTCTAGAAAGCGAGCAGCAGACGACTCTGAAGCAGTCCCTTAATAAACCATCCTTTTGGGTTGTATTCACTACCTGGTTCAAAATTGGTGTCATGTCGTTTGGTGGTGGATCGGCGACATTGCTATTGATTCAGCGCAAATGCGTAGAGCAGATGAAATGGGCCACGGAAGAGGAGTATAGTCGCTACTGGAGCTTAAGTCAGATTTCACCGGGTATCGTCATGTTCGCGACAATGATTCTAATGTTTCGCAAGATCGGCGGTTGGAAGAATGTCATTGCTGCATTCGCCGGGCTACTTATACCCAGCGCGCTCATTACACTGCTCTTTTCTGCCGGTTTTAAGTCTGTACAGAACCTGCCAGCAGTGCAGGCCATGCTTCAGGGGGTTATTCCAGCTACGGCTGGAATTATGCTTACCTTATCGATTAAGTTTGCCCAGCCACTGGTAAAGAAGAGCTATAAGGCCGATAGATTGAGCCTCATTGAATGCCTGGTCATCATTCTAAGCAGCGCCAGCGCATTGATCTTCTGGCATATAGACGTCGTACTGGTTATGCTGGGCGCGGCCCTGTTGAGTGTCGGATTTTTTCTTCCTCTGCGCACCTGGCTTGCTCCAAGACAAGCAGCAGTCCAAAGGAGGCCATAGACATGAATCCATTTATTTACTTTCTACTCTTCTTCAAGGCTTCGCTCTTCTCTTTCGGCTCAGTGGGCAACCTTGCTAGTTTGCATCGCGATCTGCTGAGTAAGGGGTGGGCGAGAGAAGCTAACTTTGGCGAGGCGCTGGCAATTGGGCAATTTAGCCCAGGCTCCAATGGTCTCTGGACGGTCAGCCTGGGCTACCTGACATATGGCCTCCCTGGAGCAGGCCTGGCGCTGCTCTCCCTGGTGCTTCCCCCGCTACTCATCCTTCCGCTGGAGGCAGCATACCACCGCATTGAGCACCAGGCCTGGGCACAGGCGGTTATCCGTAGCCTCTCATTGGTCTCGATTGGCATCCTGCTGAGCGCAGCATGGTCTATCCTGGATGGACGGACCATCGATATTGGAAGTGTTCTGATTTGCCTGGCAGCCTGCGCACTCTGTATGAACCGCCGCATCGGATCGTTCCTGACCCTGCTTCTAGCCATGGGAGCAGGCTACCTCCTCTATGGCCTCCACTAAAAGAGTCCGCTACTGGCGTACGCGGCTACTCTGTTAGATCAGGAGTAGCCGCGTACGCCAGTAGCGGACCTATCCAATCAATGCCAGGAGTTCACGCGATGAATCCACGATAATATCGGCAGCATCAGAGGGAAGATCTTTGGGCCGTGGAAGGGAACAGCGCAACCAGGCAGTTCTCATCCCGACGGCTCTAATAGGGTAAGCGCATACATCCCTCCGGTCGAGTGAACTATTGCAGGGTCAGACGAAACAAAGAAATATAAATAAGTAGAGGGCGACTTGTGGGTCAAGAGGCATGTAATATCATTCCTTCTAGGTCAGCCACCAATAGAGATGGTCTGGCCAGGAGTCATTTCAATAACCTCAACCTTCTCGAGATTGGCCGCACGCAAAGCCTCGCGGAAAGTCTGGGGCGTGCCAGTCAAGACAGGAAAGGTACCATAGTGCATAGGAATAACCTGGGTGACCCCAAGGAGTTTTGTCGCTAGGGCCGCTCCCCGTACACCCATCGTAAAGCGATCCCCAATAGGAAGAATGGCAATATCGGGTGCATGAAGCTCACGTATTAAAGCCATATCACCAAAGACATCGGTATCTCCAGCGCAGTAGATGGTAGGCCCTTGCTCAATACGCAGAACATAACCGGCTGGTTCACCTGCATAGAGTAACTGATCGTCAATAGTGTATGTAGATGTGTGATGGGCACGAGTCATGGTAACAGTTACGTCGCCCAGAGTCACGGAACCACCCATGTTGATATTCTCTATATTCTCGACGCCTTGTTTTTCTAGCCATACCGCCAGTTCACCAATAGTGACAACAGTAGGATGATGATCCTTGGCAATCGCAACTGCATCCATTGTATGGTCAGCGTGCCCATGTGTTAAGAGAAGCACATCTACTTTTTCTATCTGCTCACGCTTGATAGGGCATGTCGGATTATCAGTCAGCCAAGGATCAAGCACGATAGATGTGCCTTGGGCGGTTGTGAACTGAAAGGTGGCGTGTCCTAGCCAGGTAATAGTATTTTTAGGCATAAATTATCTCCTTGCGCTCGCTATAGCGGCTTCATATCAGGGGGCGCTCTCTTTACGCCAAGCTCCAAAGGCTACAATATCATCTTGAAGTTGCGATGTGCGTCCGACAGCATCCAGCCTTTGCACAAACACATCTTTCCTGAAGGGATCAATTTCGAAGAGATACACTTGCTTGCCCGGGGTAACAATATGCACTGGAAAGGCAAATCAATGGACAGAGCATAGCCTGGTGTAGCCTCAACCGTTCCAAATAAGAATTTTATCACAGTCTCCACCAGGGCGTACAGATCCAGCTGTTCAAGACATGTGTACACTGCTGTAGTAGCCAGTTTTTCCCCACATACGTTACAATGCATAGAAATTTGATATAAGAGGAGTCCTATGGCAGAGCATAGTAATGATATAGAAGAACTCATAGCCCTACGCGAGGATGAGAAGCGTTGCATACGCATTCTGGCCGCGTGCCGCCGCTTCGCGGTCAATCTCGGCGGCGACGCGGGCTATTATGCGACCTTCGCCCAGAACGAAGAGGTGCTGCTCGACTCCTTCCAGCAGGTTCTCGCTGCCCACCAGGACTATGATCAGCTCTTCGCCCAGCGCTGCCAACGCGCCGGTCTAACCCCCGCCGACGTCCAACGCCTGAAAGACCGTCTGCAATTCTGGCTCTCTTCCCAGGAAGATGTTTGACTTCAAGAACAATACTCCCATCAAACTGTAGGGTCCATGCTGGCATGGACTCGCCCGGCCAACAGGCCAATACCCAGCCACTGAGACATTACCTCGCTCGCAGTCCATGCCAGCATGGACCCTACAATATGCCAATAAAATACAACTAGTGGTCTAGACGTCTTGACAAGAACGCGTTTCAACAGTACAGTTATAAGTATGTATCAGCTTTGTGAAGAAAGGATCTCTTCCAGGCGCCTGGTACACCAACCCCTTTGTAGAGGCAACGCGTGAAACGCCTTCTTTTGTTTCAATCGCTGTTGCCAGGTTTTCAAGGAGGAAAGCTGCATGAATCGTTCACGCAGGATGCTTTTTGTGCTCGTGGCAGGCTTTTTACTGCTCACCAGTGCGGTGACAGCCGGGCTGATGCAGATCGGCAACACCGGTCAGGCCCATGCCGCCACGTCTTTTCCCACTTCGTATTTCGCCCCCTATCAGGATGTCACCATTGGTGCCTCGCTACAGTCGGTTGCCCAGGCAACCGGACAAAAGTATTACACACTGGCCTTTATTACGGGCAATGGCTGCAACGCTGACTGGGCTGGTACGATCCCGCTGAATCAGACCAGTATCTACTTACCCAACCTGGATAGCGATATCAGCTACCTGCGCGCTCAGGGCGGCGATATCATTATCTCCTTTGGCGGCGAGGCCGGACAGGAACTGGCGCAGACCTGTAGCACCGTCAGTTCCTTGCAGGCACAATACCAGGCCGTCATCAACCAGTATCATGCAACGCATCTCGATTTCGATATCGAGGGCGGCGAGCAGGGCGACTCGACGACCTACACACGTCGCAATACGGCCCTGGCAGCGTTGCAGACCGCTAATCCTGGCCTGACCATCTCGTTCACGCTCCCATCCGCGACTACCGGCCTGCTCAGCGATAGCCTGGGCCTGCTGAATAACGCGGTCTCGCATGGCGTCAACTTCAACATTGTCAACCTTATGACAATGGACTACGGCTCGCCCGATAGTCAGATGGGGCAGGAGTCCATTAACGCGGCCAATGGTCTCCATTCCGAGCTACAGAGCATCTTCCCCTCGAAAAGCTCCAGCCAGCTCTGGGCCATGGTCGGCATCACACCCATGATCGGGCAGAACGATTCTGGGGGCGAAGTCTTTAGCCTGAGCAATGCCTCGCAGGTGCTCTCATTCGCCCAGACAAATAAGATTGGCGAGTTGGCCTTCTGGGAGGTTCCACGCGATAACGGCAACTGCGCCGGTTCGACGACCGCCTCCGATACCTGTAGCGGTATCTCACAGAGCGCCTACGCCTTCACCAATCTCTGGAAGCCCTTCACCAGCGGTAGCAGCGGTGGCGGAAGCACACCTACACCTACTCCCACCCAGACAAAGACGCCCACACCAACGCCTACCCAGACCCAGACGCCTACTCCCACTCCCACACCTCCAACTGGCGGAAACCTGGTCAGTAACCCCGGCTTTGAGACGGGCAGCCTCTCCAGCTGGACCTGCCAGGCGGGCGATAGCGTGGTGAGCAGCCCGGCCCACAGCGGCTCGCATGCCCTGGCTATGGTCCCGAGCAGCTCAACCACGGGCGAGTGTGACCAGACCATCAGCGTTCAACCCAACCACACTTACACCCTGAGCGCCTATGTGGATGGACCATATGCCTATCTGGGGGTACAAAATGGCACCAGCACCTGGACCAGTAGCAGCAGTTACACGCGCTTAAGTGTGACCTTCACAACGAGCGCTTCGCAGAGCAGTGCTACCATCTACATTCACGGCTGGTACGCCCAGGGCAGCGTCTATGTGGATGACGTCTCCCTTAGTTAGACTATAGAAAACAAAATCTCGCCACGCTATGGTGAGCAGAAAAAGGTGTGTGGTGGCGATCTGGCAGAGCCAGATCGCCACCACACACCTTTTTCAACTTTGTATTTCTTCTGACATATTGGTTGGTAGCCTGAATAAACTGCTGACGTTGAGTCTCGGCCTGATGTTGGGTTATAATCAAAGGGGGCCAGTTGTAGGCTGGCGCGAGAGGGAGTGGTGGAAGTTGGGTAAAAACTCCCCTATCCATATTGATATTCTTCTATATTTTGCGATGAAAAGAGGTTATGCATGAAATACGGTATCTCGCTTCCCAATGGCTGGACGATGAGCCTGGTGGGTATTAAGGATCCCGTTGAGGCATATGAGACGATGACCAATGTGGCAAAGGCCGCAGATGAGACAGGCTTTGAGGCGGTGTGGATGGTGGATCACTTCCACACGGTTCCCACGCCAACACAGGAGGTCACCTTTGAGAGTTGGATGTCGCTGGCGGCTATCGCCCGCGATACCAAGCGCGTGCGCATCGGGCAGATCGTGACCTGCAATAGCTACCGTAATCCCGCCCTGCTGGCCAAGATGGCGAGTACACTGGATGTCCTGAGCCATGGCCGTTTGAACTTCGGCATTGGCGCGGGCTGGTATGAGCACGAGTATAAGGCGTATGGCTATCCCTATCCCGACGCGCCTGAGCGCCTGCGGATGCTGCGCGAGGCTCTCCAGGTTATTCACGCCATGTGGGAGCAGGAAGAGGCCCATTTCGAGGGCAAGTACTACCAGGTACGCGGCGCGATCAACCAGCCCAAGGGCGTGCAGAAGCCGCATATCCCTATCCTGGTTGGCGGCGGCGGCGAGAAGGTGACGCTCAAGTTGGTAGCCCAGTATGGCGACGCCTGCAATGTGGGCGGCGACCTGGCAACCATCAAGCACAAGCTTGGAGTGCTCAAGCAACACTGCGAGACGGTGGGACGCGATTATAGCAGCATCTATAACACGACTGGCTCATTTTGCTCCATCGCCGATACTGACGAGGAGGCCCTGGCCCTGGTCCCCGAAAAGTCCAGGGGCAATCTCAGAGATACCTCCCTCGTGGGTAGCCCCGAGACCATTCGCCAGCGCATCGCGGCCCTGGAGGAGTTGGGCATTCACGAAATCATTATCGATTTCCCCAGCGCGACCGACCTGACAACGCTTCACCGCTTCGCGCAGGAGTTTATCGCTAAGTAAACCCGCTACTGGCGTACGCGGCTACTTCTCCAGGGGAGATAGCCGCGTATCAGGTACAACGTCCCCATACATCATCTTTCCCGCTATCCTATATACCATCTTTCCCTCTATCCTATACATCATCTTTCCCGCTATATACTATGAAGTAATTTCTTTAGCCACATCAAAAGATAGTTCACTTTTCCCTTGACTCTCCCCTAAGGGGAGGATGTAAGCTCTCTTTAGAAGCGGAGGAAGAGAAGGTTATGCTCAAGATTGGAGAATTTGCGCGTCTCAGTCAGGTATCGATAAAAACGTTGCGACACTATGACGCACTGAACGTGCTGCGGCCAGCGCGGATCTATCCAGAGAGCGGCTACCGCTTGTATGAAATCGGGCAACTGGTCGATATGGTGCGTATTCTGGCGCTCAAAGACTGCGGCTTTACGCTGGAAGAAATCGCACGGTTGCTGCAAACCTACGACACGAAGACGGTCGAGGCACTGCTGCACCAGCGGATAGCGGCTCAGGAGCAACTCGTTGCGGATGAGCAGGCGCGTCTCCAGCGCATGATTGCACGCACACAGCAACTGGCCGACGCTGACCGTGTTCCGCTGTACGATGTCGCGCTCAAACAGACCGAGCCGCTTACGCTGGTTGGTCTCCGCCAGTGCGTCGCGACAACCGCAGAGATTGGCCCTTTCGCACAAATGGTCATGCGCCATTGCGAGCAACACGGGGTAGTCTCAAGTGGCCCTCTGATCCATCTCTATTATGATGAGAGTCAACTGGATGAAGGATTTGATCTTTTTGTGGGCATGTCAGTCACTGCTTTGCCTCCTTCCCTGGCCGATCTCTGCTGTGAAAGGCTTGCGGGCGGGGAGCAGGTCGCGTGCGTCATTTATCGCGGTGATTATAGAAACATCAGCAGCGCTTATAGCGCGCTGGATCGCTGGCTCTCGACAAGCAGCTATCGCATAGCGGGACCATGCCGCGAGATTTATCACCTCAATCCAACGCACACAGACGATCCGGCGTCCTACATTACCGAAATCCAGTATCCTCTGCGGCCCGCTTGCGATGTGAGCTAACGTATTCCAGAAACAGGAGAGATTACGATGACACTTCCACTGGTTCCCTTTGAGGGACGAATGAGCTATTGTCTGATAAAAAGTTTACAGATGGTTCTGGCCCATCAGGGGCATACGTATCCTGTTGAGTGGTTGGAATGTGTAAGTGGCGAACCATTCGGTTTTGTGTATATTCGCGATAAGCAGAGCCTTTTTGCCGTCGATGGCTATGTATATCATCGCGCAGGCGAACACCTGCTACGTACTTTGAATTATAGCTACACCTATACGAGTTCCCCGAATGACGCTGCCGCGCTGGCCAGCCTGGAGGACGCGCTGAAGTCGGGTCCGGTCGTGGCTGGCATGCTCGATATGGGATATCTCACGTACATACCTAATCATACCCAACTCTATAGCAGCGACCATGCCATTGTGGTACTGGCTTTGCAGTCCGACGCGGTGATTGTCCACGATCCAGCAGGCTATGTGGCTACCCCCCTCCCGTTGAGCGACTTTCTGGCTGCCTGGCAGCGCGACATCTACACGGGCAAACCCTACGGTTTATGGCAAATCGGAGCACAGGGGAAGCCGCCAACTGAGGAAGAGATCTGGGAAAAGACGCTGGCCCGCGCCCGCGAGAACGTTGAGTGCGAGGCAGGAGAACTGTTTCCCGGTGGACCCACGGCCTTCTATGGTCCCACCGCTATGCGTACCCTGGCAGGCGATCTCCAGGCATGGCCAGAGATTGGCCTGGGGCCATTGCCATACTTTAGCTGGCAAGTATCGGCACAACGCTGTCTGGATAGCGCCTTCTTCCTTCGTGAAAAGCTTCCCACAGCCGCAGCCATCCGTTGGGAAGAGTGCCAGCTCTATGGCCAGCTCCAGCACGCATCCGTAGCCAACAAACGAGCTTTCTTGCCTGAATTGCTGGAACACCTGGCGGAGCGTGAGGAGAAGTTTATCGCCGCGCTTGCTTGAGCATGGTTGGAGCTCGGGAAGTTCATGCGAACCAGCCAACGATGAGCATGAACACAGAACAATGGTGCCAAGAATAATAATGAGGATGCGGGTTGATAGCTCTAGAGCTATCAACCCGCATCCTCATTATCAACAAACAGCGGATGTTCAGTAAAAAGCCTTAACTCAGGCTAATAATTACTTTGCCGAAGGGCTGGACTTCGCTGTAATACTGATAGGCGGCTTTCGCCTCCGCGAAAGGAAACACGCGGTCGATGACTGGCCTCATACCATTGGCGGCGATGGCGCGGTTCATGGCGAGAAACTGCGCACGGCTGCCAAGGGAGATACCTCGCAGGGTAGCGGTCCCCATGAAGACGGAGCGGTGAATTCCTCTATCGTCTGTGTTGTCGCGCGCCACCGATCCGATCACGGCAATCTCTCCCGCGATCCTGGTCGCACTGATCGACTTGACGATTGTACCGGGCCCGCCGACCTCGACCACGTGATCGACACCTCGCCCACCCGTTAATTCGCGCACCGCGAGATGCCAATCAGGCGTCGTGCGGTAGTTGATCACGTGATCCGCCCCCAGCGCCTTGAGCCGCTCGGCCTTCTCCGCACTCGAAGTGGTCGCTATGACCCGTGCGCCAGCGATTTTGGCGAGTTGGAGGGCAAAGAGCGAGACTCCTCCTGATCCCAAGGTGAGCACACTGTCGCCAACCTGGAGTCCCATCCCACCAGTGAGAGCATTCCAGGCGGTGAGCGCGGCACAGGGAAGGGACGCCGCTTCCTCAAAAGAGAGATGATCCGGGATGGGAACGACTCCATCCTCTGACAAAAGGGCGTATTCCGTCAGCATGCCATCCAGCGAACCACCAAGCTGGTCGGCGACCTCCGCCTGAAAGCGACCGTCAATCCAACGAGGGAAGACAACGCCAGCCACGCGGTCACCTACCTTGACACTCTTCACACCCTCACCGATGGCTACGACCTCTCCAGCACCATCGGAGACCGGGATCACATCTGGTCGCACAGGCAAGGGATAGTAGCCAAGCAGCAGGATCAGCAGTTCTCGTGCATTGAGTGAGCAGGCTCGCACTCTCACCAGTACTTCGCGCGAGCCAGGTACTGGTACTTCTTGTTCCCTCATTACAAGCCCCTCAAGGCCTGCGCCCATGTTTATATGATAGCTTTTCATGAGATACTCTTTTCTCCTGCAGCTTCTTTTTGCTGATAGAGTAGAAGCTTGCCCAGACCTACAATCTCAGCTGGTCCCTCAGCCAGGGGGAAGAGATGCTTCCCGGCCCATGCGAAGGCCTTTCTATTGCCTTCTTCGGCCGCCTCCTGCGTCTCAAAGATGCTGATACTCACCGCCTCACCCTCTCCAACCTGAACCACAATAAACTCAATAAACCCTGGCTCATTCTTGAGAACTGGCACAAAGACGTCCCTTGTCTTTTGCGTCAGCGTGTCTATCAAATGTGGCTGGACCTTGATTTTTCGCATCACAGCATACATATATATCTTCCTGTTCCTTTCTGATACAGCATTTATCCTCTACATGCTTGATTGTAGCCTGATAAGCTGATAGAATCGTTCCTAATTAAAGGCACTTTGAGATAGGAGCAGGAAATTGGTCTATCGCCCAACGGCTCGCGTGCTGACGGTCTTAGAACTTCTTCAGGCGCATGGACGCATGACCGGCGCGGAGCTGGCGCGTCGGCTGGAGGTGGATGTCCGCACGGTTCGCAACTATATTGAGACCCTGGTTGACCTGGGCATTCCTGTGGAGGCTGAACGGGGGCGCTATGGAGCCTACCGCCTGCGAGCTGGCTACAAACTCCCACCACTAATCTTTACAGAGGATGAGGCCCTGGCATTGACGCTCTCGTTGCTGGTGGCTCGTCAATCGGGGCTATCAAGGAGTGTTCCCTCTTTTGAGGGGGTGCTGGCCAAGGTTGAGCGCGTCCTACCGAGCGAGACCCGCTCACGCATCCAGGCAGTCGCGCAGACAGTGGCCTTCGAGAGCGGAGCCACATCGGAGGCACCCTCGGGCCTGGCGGTAATGGTCCTCAGTTCAGCAATTCAGGAAGGGCGACGGGTACACCTGCACTATCGCTCGCCGCGTTCGGAGGTAACGGAACGAGACTTTGATCCCTATGGAGTCGCCTATCACAGGGGCTTCTGGTACACCATCGGCTATTGCCACTTGCGTGAAGGTGAACGCCTCTTTCGCCTGGACCGGATCGAGCATATCGAGATGACTACTGAAACCTTTCCCCCACGGATCAACTTTCCCGCCCTAGAAGCGGTGCAACAGGCACTTGCCTCAGTACCGAGGGTATGGCAGATCGAGGTAAGATTGGAGGCAACCCTAGATGAGGCCCAACGGCAGACACACATCCCAAAAGCCTTCTTTACGGAGGTAGCGGGCGGAGTTCTCTTGCGAGTCGAGGTCGAAGATCTGCCCTGGATGGCCCGCCTGCTGGCAGGCCTGGACATGTCTTTCACCATCCAGCGCCCACCTGAGTTATGCGAGGTCCTGCGCCAGCATGCCCACAAACTGGTTAGTTACACAGAGAGTGAGGAGATGCGCTACTGACGTACGCGCCTACGCTGGGCGCACGCACATGGGCTGGGGAGCGTAGGTGCGTACGTCAGTAGCGCATCTCGCCTCTATTACATCTTTACCCGGCAATAAACTCGTTAATGATGCGGGCGAGATCGGGGCCTTTGTCTTCTTGCAGAAAGTGGCCTGCGTTGGTAATAGTGGTATGAGGCTGACCCTTGGCACTGGGGATGAGAGCCTGCAAGACCGCGTCTCCGCCACGTGTGATGGGATCGCTATCGCTAAAAGCTGTCAGGAAGGGTTTCTCCCAGCGGCGCAGGACCTCCCAGGCGGCGCGATTGGCCTCGGTGGCAGGGTCATCAGGCTTTGTAGGCACGAGCAGCGGGAACTGAAGCGCCCCTGCCATATAGCTCTCATCGGGGAAGGGAGCGTCATAGGCGGCAACCTCCTCGGGCGCAAGGGGCGTCACGCAACCGCCCTTGACGACACGGCCCGCTTGAAAGCCCTGGAAGGTCTGCGACATGCGCTGCCAGTGCAGGAAGGCCTCGCTGGGCGGCTGGTCGCCTGTGGGCAGGAAGGTATTGGCGGCGATAACGCGGGCGAAGCGCTCCGGTTGCTCTCCCACGAGGCGCAAGCCAATCAACCCGCCCCAGTCCTGGCAGAAGAGCGTTACCTGGCGCAGATCGAGCGCGTTCAAGACACCGTGCATCCAGTCGACATGACGCTTATAGGTATAGTCCTCGCGCTGCGTGGGCTTATCCGAGCGACCAAAGCCGACAAGATCGGGAGCGATAACACGATGTCCAGCGGCGGACAGCAAGGGAACCATCTTGCGGTACAAATACGACCAAGAAGGCTCACCATGCAGCAAAAGAACCGACGCAGCCTCGCGCGGCCCCTCATCGATATAGTGAACGCGCAGGCCATCCACCTCCAGGTAGTGCGGCTCAAAGGGATAATCAGGCAGGTTGATGAAGCGCTCGTCCGGCGTGCGAAGTACTTCCATAGTTCCTTCTTTCTTCGTGCGATAAGTGGTATACTATCTTCTACCAAATGTAGCACTTCTCGCGCACGAAGAAAAGGGACACAAAGTTGTGTCTGGAGGGATACCGCAATGCCTGATACACTTCTACTCCTCATCATGGTAGGCATACTGGGTGTCTGCCTGCTGCTCGCCAACTATGGGAAGCGCTACCGCATTCGGCGTACAGGCAGGCGTGTCCTGGTCAGGGTTGTCCAGGTCAACTACTATCAAGCAACGAAACAAGTGCAAGATATCCCACTCTATAACATACCAACTGCGGTCGGTCGCTGGCGCTACGAGGTCATCGCCGAATGGAACGACCAGGCCAGCGGGAACGCGCTGCGCATCTCCAGCGGTCTCAAGAACGGCCTTCCCCGCTGCCAGCGCGGCGACTACCTCTGCGCCTACATTAGCCCCAAAGGCAGCTACCTGGAGAGCGCCTAGCCTGCTAGAGTGCTAAAGACAAGCTGTTAAAAAAGCTCAAACCTAATGATTAGCGCCACTAAATAAGGTCGCTAGTTGCGAAGGACCGGGTCACCGTTCGCGGTGACCCGGTCCTTCTACCTTCCCGCTTCTCTTTTCTCCTCCAATATGCTATTATTCCAATATTGAAATAATAGCATATTGGAGGAGAAAGATTATCACGACTCTAGGCTACGCTCTTCTGGCACTTCTCGCTCGCCAGGAGTCCTCTGGCTATGACCTGGCTCAACGCCTTAAACGACCTATTGGTTTCTTCTGGACCGCTCATTCCAGCCACATCTACAGTGAGTTGGCACGCCTGGAAGAGGAGGGATTTATTACCGCGCAAGTGGTCGCACAACCTACTCGCCCGGCCAAGAGGCTGTTCTCCGTGACAGAGAGTGGTCTCGCAGCCTTACGCACATGGGTAACCTCACCCATTGAACCATCTCCACCGCGCGACGAGCTTGTGCTCAAAGCTTACGCCATCTGGCTAGCTGATCCCACGCAGGCTATCGCGTTGTTTCGGCAACAGCAGGAGTTACACGCTGCACGCCTGGCTGAGTATGAACACATCCTGACCCGAATCAAGCACGAGCATGGCGAGCAACTGGATATTACGCTGCCCGATTTTGGCAATTATGCGACTCTCCATGCGGGCGTGTACGCGGAGCAAGCCTCAGTCGACTGGTGCCGTTGGATGGTAGAGCAGTTGACAAACCATTCTCGACAGGAAGCAGAGCAGGGATAGCCACGTACTTACTCACATAACGAGTATACAGGGAGGTTCTTTTTTTATGAAACAGGATGGTTTCCTTCACATACACTCAAGCAGAGCAAAGCCCTTCTTCCAGCCAGTATATTCCAGGCGTCACTTCTGCTCTCTGGCAACGATGAGCATCCTCGTCTCCGCTTGCCAGTCCCCCGCGCCTGTAAAAATTCCAACAACACCGACACCACGCCCAACGCTCAAGCCTATCATCGCCTCCAATGCCCACAATCTGGCACAAATCGGCGTCCTGGAGAATTTGCAGGACAAGGTGCGCGGACTCTGCTGGTCGCCTGATGGAAGCTTCCTGGCCGTGGCTCCAGGCGAACACATTCAGATCTGGCAGAGCGCCTCCTTGAAACAGGTTGCCACATTACAAGGAAAAACAGGTAGCATCAATGGGATGGCCTGGTCATCCGATGGCACCTCTCTGGCAGCTGCTGGCGACAAAGGCATAGTGCAGATCTGGCAAACCGCCAACAGACAGACCCAGAGACTATTGAACTGGCAAACAACATCGACGCATCCTCGACCAGAACTATTGAGCGTGGCATGGTCCCCTACATCAAAGCAACTGGTAGCGGGGAATGCCGATGGCGCGCTTCTTCTCTGGGATACCACAAACGGAAAAAATCTTGGGCTTTGGGAGGGAACCCGGCCAGTCTGTAAGCTCAGGCGGACGCTATCCTTATGCGGTCTGGGGTGTGGCCTGGTCCCCTGATGGGCGCCATATCGTCTCGAATCGCTATGATAAATACACATTTATGTGGGATACCCAAAGTCGTAAGATTATCCACCAGCTCCCACCCCAGGACCAGCCCAATGGCGTCGCTTACTCGCCAGATGGACAGTTTGTTGCTACATCAAACGACGCTGGAACTGTCCAGGTCTGGGACGCACAAGGCAAACTTGTACGTGTTCTAACCGGTCATACAGATGCGGGCTGGGCATATCCCATCATGTGGTCGCCTGATGCCTCTCTCCTGGCGACCGCACGCGCCTATGGCCTGGTACAGCTCTGGGAAGTGCAAAACGGACAAGAGTTGGCCACCATTCAGGGACACAACTCAGGTATATTTACAGGGAGCTGGTCGCCTTCGGGTACCATTATTGCTACTGGCAGCGACGATGCAACGGTTCGTCTCTGGGGAGTAACGCAGTAAAGTCCTTATCTGGCACCGCTCAAGCAGGTGAAACTCTGGGTTTACGAAAAAGAATACCTTATTCACAGTTGGAGGTGCTACCCCTCTTCCTCCTGCTCTATGCCTCTCTGAAGAGAGGGGCTAAGAAACGCGACAAATACACCTATTTCACCATAGGCCTGGTACTTTGGTATATCCAGGCCTGCTTGTATGTTATAGAATCGCTCCTCTAGCGACACCATAAGTGACAGCCAGACATCACTCCCTGCGCTTTTGCTCTCGCTAGAAAGAAACCCGTATGCACAAACTTCGATGGAAACCGCACTGCTCCATCATTGTTGCGCTCATGTGTATTGTCTTACTTGGGCTAATCATTGAAATAACAATATATGTTCGCGTTACGCCGACACAACGCTCATTTGCAGCCCAGGCAGATCAACAGAGAACGACGAAGAGATCTACTCCTCCCAGTAGGCATACAACCCTGAGCAGCTGCCCCCCAGAGGGGCAAGCACGAAGCGCCGCTGTTGCACCATTAGCTCATGGACAGCTACCACATATTCTCTACCTGCAAACAAACGACATATTGAATGGCCCCTCAAGTGTGATCGATTTTGATGTACTACACAATGATAGCTCTGAAATAACGCGTGGGGAAATCAAGAAGGGCCTTGTCTCCGCAAATGGAACATGGCTACTTACGCTTGTTCATAGTAATGGACATGATGAGGTCCGTATCCTACACCTTGATGGAAAAGACGAGCAGACCCTGTATTGTTCGCCCAATGGCGCACAACTGGAGAGCGTACAATGGTCGCCTGATCAAAGCTATATTGCCTGGAGCCTGATCCCGGCAATTGATAGGCTTCCAGACCTCTACCTGCTCAATCTTCACAGCGGGCAGATCACGAGGGTCGCGCAGGCAACTCGTGATAAAGGATATCAGCCTGGAAGTTGGCTCAATGTAGGGCAACTCCTTGTAAAGGATAGCTTAAAGGATGGATCATCACAGGCACTCTATGTGTTGGATATCACAAAAAAGCCTCTTCCAGGGCTTCGGCAAATATTTCAGCCCCAGACACCCCAATGTTGGGACTATGTAGCAAGCGGCGATGGAAAGACACTGTACATAAGTGAGTGCGCTGGCGGAAATAGCATTTATCGGGGACCCAGCACCATCAGTGCGCTCCATCTTGCAAGCAACAAGACAGAAGAGATCTGGCACTCTAACACTATGGCCATTACAGCCCTGCGCTTTGCCGCGAAGAGTGACAAGCAACTACTAGCCATCATTGGAAACAGCGCTCCAGGAATGCAGGTTCCCACTGAACTTAACGGGCTCTGGATGATCTCGACTTCTGGAGAAGACAGCACAATTGCGGTCACAAACAGGTATGGAGAATATAGCACCTTCGCAGACACTTCACGCGATCCCTGGTCAAATATTTCACGCGATGGCACTATGTATGTGTTACGCACATCATCCAATGAAGGACAGGGAGATAAGCTTTACTATGGCGTCTTAGGCGGAGGCATACCCGCCCAGTTCGCAGATATAGCAGAGGGAGGAACCCTGGAAATGATAGGCTGGACAGAAGAATGAGAGAGAAGAGAGCTACGACCAGGCAACGCCTGCTGGCACTTGCGTTTGCCATCCTATCTGGACTGACAACGTTGAGTATCGTACTCTTTGCCTGCAGATCCACCAGAATAATCCCCTTGGGCACAACCAATACGCATGCAGCACCAGGGACGGTAACACCTAGCCCAACGCCAGAGCCTACGCCTATCCCCCCGTCTGTCCTGACAGTGATGGGAGGCGCGCCACCAATCAACGCCAAAGCGGCCTACCTTCTGGATACTGATACTGGCAATGTACTGGATGACCAGAACGCGGAGCAGCCCTTACCCATGGCTAGCACGACCAAAATCATGACGGCCCTGGTCGTCATTGAAGCCGCAAATCTCAAAAAGGAAGCCACAGTTTCTCCAGATATACCTCAATATGTCTTGCAGCATAATGGCAGTAATGCCAAACTGGTGCCTGGAGATACCCTGACAGTCAATGACCTGTTATATGCCTTGATGTTGCCGTCTGGTGATGATGCCGCCATAGTCCTGGCTCGCGCTGTCGCGGGAAACTCAGACGCCTTTGTCGGGATGATGAACCGCTTTGCCCTGCGCCATCACCTTTTCCAAACACACTTTATCAACCCCGATGGATTGACATACTACAATGCGAATGGCAATCCCCTCCCCGGACACTATTCAAGCGCACGCGATTTAGCGCGCCTCACAACGTATGCCTTGAGCAATCCCCTCTTCGCCAAAATTGTCAGCACCAGGCAGTATGACCTTGCATGGTCGCCAAAACATGGAGCCTACCATTGGTCGAATACCAACGACCTGTTCAACCTGTATCCAGCAACCACGGGTGTCAAGACCGGTTTCACCAACGAGGCGGGCTACTGCCTGGTCTTCTCCGCGACACGTAATCATCATCACCTGGTCGGCACCGTACTCTTTAGCTCCGACACGGATACCAATCAGCGCTTTCGCGACGCCAAAACGCTCCTCGAATGGGGCTTTGGCCTGCCTATGTTGCCAGCTTATTAGCTATCCATGAAAGAATTTAAGTAGCCCGACGCGTGCCAAAGCACGCGTCAGGCTACTTTTTGCTCTATGTCCAAAGGAAGAGGCGATTCTCTAGTTGGGAAGTTGGTTCAATGCCGAACTCACGGAGTTGTCCACGAATATTGCTGCGGGCAGCCGTGGGCGAGGTCTGGCGCGCATCGGTAAAGGCCTCGGGGCAGAAGCGCTCCGCGAGATCCCAGACATATGAGTATGTGCCGCGTGTGCGCCCCGTCAGGTCGACTTTGCAGATCAGGAAGCGGCGTTGCAGTTCCACAAGTGCGCGTTCGGTCGCCAGCTTCATGGATTTCTCTCCCAGCCTGGCGCCGCGCCTCAGCTCGCGCGAGGGCTGAGCGCCATACTCGTCCAGGTATTCATAGATCATTTTGGCTTCCCCTGAGAGCCTGCCAGCGAAATAGAGCCGATTTACATCTCGCTCCTGCTCCTGGCCACGCCCAGCCAGGGCCGCGATAAAATCGGGGAGATACTCAGGCGCGATAAAGCTGGGCTGGCCCTGGATAATCTTGCCATAGTAGAGCTGTCGCGAGAAATGCAGATCATCCTTCCAGAACCAGGTGCGGTCCAGAACCGAGGTCGCGGTCTCCCCCATGGCCTCGGCCAGATTAGGAAATGGCAGGCGCGGCAGCGGTCCCCAGGTGCAAAAGCCGCACCCCTCCACAAACGTAATCGCCTCCTCTGGCCCGGTGATTTGACCAGGAATAAATGAACGCCACTTTACAGCCTCCTGCATCTTGCCTACCCTTCTAGCACCATCATCGATGCTGTTTAAAATATGTCCGCCTCTATCGTACTTCTTCCCCTGCCCCACTGCAAGTAGGGAAAGCATCTCCTCCTCGCTCGTAAGCTCACATCGGAAGAGGGTATGTTGGGTGCGAAGCACTATAGGCACCAAAGGCCTTGCTTTTAGCATAAACATGGAGTACGCTTTCTACATGACTATGGTTTGGCGTTTGAGGATACGTTCGCCTGTTTGTTCAGGGAGACTGCTTTTGGTTACCCATCACACCTTTTATCCCCGGCCACCACTCTCAGCGTTCATAAAAGGCTTCTGGTCTTACCAGGGCAAGCGACCATCACATACCAGGGAGCGCCGCTTGCCAGATGGATCAGTATCCCTGGTTATCAATCTCCACGAAGACCTGACGCGGATCTATGATTCATATAATCCCAACCAATTTCAAGATTATCGTGGCGGTGTTATCAGTGGCGCCCATTCAGAATTTGTGCTCATCGATACACTCAGCCTCACTTCAGTAATTGGGGTTGATTTCAAAGCGGGTGGTGCCTTACCTTTTCTCCCACTGCCTGCCAGCGAGTTGCATAACCAGGTCATCTCGCTAGAGATGATATGGGGTCCAGAAGCGCTCTCACTGCGAGAACATCTATTAGAAGCTGGGGCACCACAACACCAGTTCTCTCTCCTGGAGCAGTTTTTGTTATCCAGACTAATTGGTGGACGAGAGGCGCATCCTGTTGTTACATTTGCCACACAGGCTATGCATGACATATCATCTGGACAAACAATCTCTTCCATTATTGAGCTGATCGGCATCAGTCAAACACGCTTCCTCCAGGTCTTTCGCGAGGCCGTGGGCCTGACACCAAAGCAATTTTATCGTATCCTGCGTTTCCAGGAGGCACTCCGTCGTCTAGAACAAGAGCCACCAGAACGTCTGAGCAAGCTTGCCATAGATTGTGGCTACTACGATCAGGCTCATTTTATCCACGATTTCCAGGATTTTGGCGGTCTCTCGCCACGCTCCTACCAGGCACAGCGTGGCAAGTACCGTAACCATATCCCCCTACACAATTAAAGTGTGATTTTTTACAATACAAATGCCCTCCTTCCTGGTATATTCTCCTTGTAAGCGAATTCACATCTAAATTACATCTTTTGAAGGAGAATAATATCAATGAGTAGCTTAAACACTTACACCAGGCATGGCTTTGGCACAGTGCGTCCATATCTCTATGGCAATTCTGCCGTCCTGGATTTTTTACGAGGGACATTCAAGGCGGAGGAACTGGAACGAAACCAAACAAGAGGCGGATTCCATATAGAGGCGAAGATCGGCGACTCCGTTGTCATCCTGGAAATTGGTGAGTTTGAGGCTACAGCGCCTCGTTCCCAGGTCTATATCTATGTACAGGATGTAGATGCGACCTACCAGCGAGCACTCCAGGCGGGCGCCACCTCAGTAGACGAACCAGGAGATAAGCCCTATCAAGAACGGGGCGCGGGCGTTAAGGATAGCTTTGGCAATACCTGGTGGTTTGCCACCTATACAGGCTCGAACTAAAGAAGCCTGCGATGCGCTTTTTTTGGCGTGACACCCCGCGCCTACGGCGCTCGCACGTGATAGGAGGTGTGGTGCGTTCTGGCAACCGCAGGTTGCCAGAACGCACCACACCTCCTATCACGAGAAAAGGCTATCCTTGCTTCCTGCTGGCAGTAAAGGTGCGGTAGATGGGAATACGCAGGGTCAGCGTGTTGTAGACGCCCGCCTGCTCCTCAGAGAAATGGAGCTCGAACTCGTTGTCCTCGCTGGTATAATACGTCTCCTCGCTCATGGGTAGCAAGCTGTCATTAATAAAACCTTGTGTGGTGAGCCTCTCTCCGTCGCGCCTCACTTCTAGCAAGAAGCCATTTTCGCCAACATATGCCCCCACCGCTTTATCGAGCGTAGCTTCACTCAGTGTCACAGATGTGCGCACTACGGGGGGAAGTTCAAAGATGTAGCGGGCTATCTTGCGCGTGATGCGCTCAACATTTATCTCTGGGGCGTTCGCCAGCACAACGATCATGGCCTGGTCATCGACAAAGCGCGCGATAAAGGTATGGAAGCCAGGAATGCCGCCACCATGTCCGATGAGACGATGTCCCGCATATTCGGTGACGCGGAAGCCCAGACCGTACTCCTCAAGCCGTCCATCGGCCAGCCGCGTCGGCGTATACATCCGTTCTAGCGTGGCTGTATCTAGCAGGCGTTCCTCGCGTAACGCGGCATCCCAGCGTACTAGGTCCTCAACCGTTGCACCAAGTGCACCTGCCGCGTAGGGAATACTCGTATTGAGATATTCAGCATGCCGATACATCTCTCCAACGCGCTCGTAGCCGCTGGCTCGGCGCGGAACGATTGTCTCGTTATGCATATAATAGGAGCGGTTCATCTCCAGCGGTTGAAAGATATGTTGCTGGATAAACTGCTCATAGCCCATACTTGTTATCTTCTCAATAATCAGGCCGAGCAGGTGATAGCCTGAATTATTGTATGAGTAGCGCGTTCCAGGCTCAAATTCGAGTGGCAGATCTTTGAAATAAGCAACTACGTCACCGGGCAACATATCTTTCTTTGAGATTTCCTGAAAGAAATTATCTAATGAGGTATAACTCTTGATGCCAGAGGTATGGTTCAGCAAATTAGTAATCGTAATCGTCCGACCATGTGTTGGATAATCAGGCAAATAGGTGGTGATTGAGTCATCGAGGCGTAGCTTCCCCTGCTTCTCCAACAGCATAATCGCCACAGCCGTAAACTGCTTGGTAACGGAAGCCAGGCGAAAGACGGTATCAGGCTCAATAGGACAGCTCCACTCCAGGTTCGCAAATCCATAACCAGCGCTATGGATCATTTTGCCATCCTTCACGACAGCTATGGCGACTCCCGGCCCCTGAAGATCAATCTCCGCAGCTACAATCCGGTCAATCTCGCTCAGCATTTCAAATTCCCTTTCATTCCGGCGCTTACAGAGCTTTATGCTGTGATACCACTAAACAGGCATTACACCTTGGTCCGCGGCCGTACAATAGCATTCGAGGCAGGTCTTAACAATTACTACATTTTAGGCCTCATCCATCTATTTACTCTCAAGTAGGAATAAGTGTATACTCTACCAAGCCAATTTTTTGAGGAGTGGCGCCAGAGATCGTACCGCTCGCGATTGAAAGGACTCATCGATGCAGCACAACAAAGACCAGGAAGAGGGAAGCGCTCAGGACATAGAGGTGCTGATCGAGGCACTGAGAGATAAGGATAGTGGGGTACGCAAGCAAGCCTCAGAGGCTTTAAATCAGCTTGGCTGGCAGCCCGTGAATGAGACGCAATCTGCATTGCTGGCAATTGCCCAGCAGGACTGGGACAGAGTAGTCAGCTTAGGCTCGGCCGCAGTAGAATCGCTGATCGATGTGCTCGGGGACAGCGATTCTGATGTAAGCGAGTCCGCAACTAGAGTACTGGAGCAGATTGGTGATCGCCGAGGTGCAGACGCGATCCTCGAACATAGATTTTCAGATAACTCAGTGCAAGCGCCTCCCCCTCCTACTTTCTTTCTCTCGGAAATCTCCGATCCGCGAGGATCTATCCCTCCTAAAATAATTTTTGATCCCTATGCTCCTAGAACGCATTCAGGGGGGATGAGGCCTCCTCCGAAGCTAGAAAATTCTTCTGCCCTTCCCCTCAGAAAGTGGCTAGCGTTCATTATTGCAATCCCAATTCTTGTCCTCCTGGCCTCTATAGTTGCTACAATTGTCATAAAGACCACACGAGTTGAGCATTTACCACCTACTGCCGGCCTATGGGATGTACTCCTGTTTGTCTGTCAGATGATACTGTTAACAATCGCTGTCTGTTTCACGCCCACTTTTGTGGCGTTCTTCTTCTATAGAAGCGGGCGCATAGTATCTTTGCTTATAGAGATTGTTGCCTATATCGTCATCTTCCTGGGTTTTGCTTTCTGGTTTCTTGGTGCAAGTGCACTAGGCATCTGGCTCTTCTATGCAATTGCTTTGGTCCTCTTGATCGATATTGGCAGTCACTATATTGAGTGGTATAAGGATAATACGCTTAAGCGCATCAAAAATGCAGTATTATACCAGTCTATTGAAATTGATGTCAAAGCACTTGAAAAGATGAAGCATGATGAAGTAGCACTATATGTACCTGTTCCTGTTGGACTTGCCCTTGGCACGATTATAGGGCTGGTTCTCCGTCAGACTACCGTGCAAATACTTGCGCTTTGTCTGCAAATCGTTCTGTTGCTATCCTCCTTCGTCCTCCTCTATTTTCTCATCGTTGGTTTTCTGCGTATGGCTGATCCTCTGTTCAAAACAATTCCCAAATTCTTGCCAGCATTAACAAAATCCAGGCAGAAGGGCAGGGGAAAGCTAAGACCGCACAGGTATCACAAGAGACATTGGATCAACACTACATTGATTTAGCTTGTGATGTTAACGGATTACGTATGGTGTATAAGTATGATGCACTCCATAATACGATCTTGCTTGTCGCCTTTCTCCTCATTGTGATGAAGGTTTGGCTTTTTCCAATAGATATAAAGTGGCTGATTGTAAGCCTTCTCTTTGCCACACTGATATTTTGCGAACTTCCTTATGCTGTTGGTCAATATCTGCTTCACACAAAAATTTTGGCGCAGTATACAGGAGGAAAATATGTAGAAATGGAGAAAAAACTTCAGGAATATGCCCCTATATTTCCTCCCTGGGCCTTTCTAGGAGCGTTGTTGACTAGCGGCACCGCAGGGAGTATCCTCTATGCATTGCTCAACCAAATGATACAAAATACCTTTACTGACTTTCTCAAATAACAAATAATGTTAGCGTGTTAAAGAATGCGTTCTTGGTCGCTAAGGCACTGCGACTAAACAGGCATTTTCCTCCGCACCTATTTCTGCATCCAAATTGGGTCAGGGTGTGGTGCCGAGAATGACGAGAAATCCGACGAGAAATTATAATGGGGCTATACATAAAAGTATATAGCAGGGAGGCTCAGATGAGCATAGAATTGGCACAGGCACTTCAGAGCGCCACTCTTGTGGCAGAAGAGGACGCGTTATGGGGCGAGGGAACAATTCCTCTGAAAGTTATGAGCTATCTCAGCCAGGAACTGCCGCCCATGGAGCTAATTACCTCGGTTCGCGCGTTGGTAACGCGGGAAGATAAGGTGCTGGTCATCCGCGATCCCTTGAACCATCATCTCCTCCCCGGTGGACAGCGCCAGGATGGCGAGACTCTGATGCAGACCCTGCGACGTGAACTGCTGGAAGAGACTGGCTGGTCCCTGGCGAGCACGCGCCTGCTAGGTTTCAAGCACTTCCGCTATCTGGGTCCACGCCTGGAAACGTTTCGGACATATCCCGATTTCCTCCAGGTTATCTATCACGCCACTCCCGAGGTCTTTCATCCCGAGGCCCGCGAGCAGGATGGCTATGAACTAGAGGCCGTCTTCCGCCCACCAGTCGAACTGGCTACCCTGAAGCTCTCAACATCAGACAAGGCCTTCCTGAATGCTATATATGAACTCGAAAGCGCGTAGGTACTACTGGTGTACTGGCGCACACACCAATGTCAGTTCCGTTTTCGCGCTCCACATTTGGAAGCAGAAGAGAGGATATTTAGTATAAATTCCAGGAGGAAACCCATATGACTAAAAGAATGTTTCAAACACCAGACGAACAGGCCGCCAATGAGCGCGAAGTCAGAGAACTCTACAGCAAATTATTGGAGAGCTGGGATAAACACGATGCAAAAGCTTTCGCTGCACTCTTCAATGAAGATGGCGAGTCCATCGGCTTCGATGGAAGTCAGCTTATAGGGCAAGCAGAGATCTTCTCAACGCTAAAAACTATTTTTGACCATCATCCCACGCCACCCTACATCTACAAAATCAAAAATGTGCGTTTCTTACAGCCTGATATCGCCACCCTCCGCGCCATCGTTGGCATGGTCCCGCCTGGCAAGACTGAGATAGATCCCTCACTAAATTCTATTCAGACTATCGTTGCCACCAGGCACAATGGCAAGTGGCACATCGCCTCCCTTCAGAATACCCCGGCCCAACTGCATGGAAGACCCGAACTGGTCCAGCAGATGACAGAAGAACTGCGAGAAGTAAGCGCGCGCAATGACCACCAATCAAGGAACGTATAGCATAGGAGACCGGGCGGGTCTCCTATGGACATGGTGGAAGGGCGATGCACTGCCTGTCTTGCCACCACTGCCTGATTTTTCGGTGGAGAGAGCCGCAAATCTTGAGGAACTGGCGTTCATGATGGAGACGACTCAAGATGAAGTCTTGAAGCTGAGGCAAGTAGGCCATGAGCCTTATCTTGCGCGCATAGGTGCGCACGCCGTCGCCGTCGGGTGGTCCGCCACTGGCAAGGCAGCCTTTGGCGGTGGGCTTATCACCTTTCAGGTGCCACCACAGAACCGCTACCTCTACTACTTTATCACGCTTCCGGCGTGGCGGGGTCACGGCATTTATCCGCGTTTGCTTCAATATATCCTGCGCCATGAATGCGCCACAAATGAGCGCTTCTGGATCATTCACCAGGCAGCCAACCTGGCATCGCAACGTGGCATCGAACGCGCAGGCTTCCAGCTTACCAGCGCGGTCCACTTCTTAGACACCGGAGGCCTGGGACTGCTCACCACAAAAGAGAACAAAGAGCGAGCGCTGACTGGAGCAGCCCTCTTTGGCCTCCCACTTATCGAAAGTCGTTAATTATCTTGCTCGGGCTTGACCTGCTTCGGCAAGGCGGCTGCCAGAATCTCAGTCACCTCTTCCAGCGTCTGGCCGCACTGGCGTTGCTCCGGCTTCTCAAGGCCTAATTCGGTGCCTTCGACGAACTGATAAAGGGCTGCGGCCCCCTCCAGCATTTGTGGAGGAAGTCCCAGGTCCGCAAAGGTGCGTGCGATTTCTTGCATCTCACCCACCCAGCGATAGGCTTTGGGCGGCATGCCAGGTACCGAGCGCTTGATGGAGCGAAAGGCGGGCAAATCCTGTAATTCGCTAATCAGCGTGTCCTGTAGACCCAGGGCGCGACCGGCGGTCAGGGCTTCTGTCGCCAGAGCCGTCAGACCTTTCGTGACCGAGGCATAGCACATTTTGAGGCCAGACGCCTGGCCGCTCTGCGCGCCCACTACACGCACATCCAGGCCGTACTCGCTCAAGTGGACGATATCCGCCGCTCGCGTGCCAGAGACATATATATGCGGTCCCTCTTCGTCAGGCCGAGGCGGACCACCAATAATGCCTGCATCCACAAAGTCTGCTCCCGCCTCCGTCAATAACTGATCGAGAGCCAATGCTGTGCGCGGAGCAATGGCGTTACAATCTACAAAAAGTAGCTCGGTCTTCACATGGCGCAAGGTTGAGGCGATACGCTCTCCAAAAGTGTACGCGCTGGCTGGTGGCATGATCGAGAGCAGGATATCAGCCTCGCGCACAAGGGTCTCATCATCAGGAACATCCTGCATTCCAGCGGCCTGCGCCAGGGCCTGCGTTCGCGCACTACGCCCTCGCAGGCTGGTGATGACGTGCAGGCCATGCTGGTGAAGGACTGCGCCAATCGCATGCCCCATATCACCCGGACTCAGGATAGCAACAGTGCGAATCTCCACTTCTTCTCCTCGCTTCTAGACATCTCCAACAAGAACCCAAACCTGCCAGGCTGCTTTACACGGTCAGCCCCTCTGGGGCAGTGGTCTGTTGCGTGAGAACGATGGTCGGATGGGCCTTCTGGCTCACCCGCCTGCGCTTTGCAGAGCCCCTTCCCGCAGGCGTTGCACGTCGCGTATGGGTGGGACGCCAAAGAGGCTTTTGTACTCCCGATTGAAGTGGGAGGCATCCTGGTACCCCACGCGATAGGCGGCGCTCGCCGCGTCGAGGGCTTCGCTCAGCATCAGACGGCGGGCTTCCTGCAGCCGCAGCCGTTTCTGAAATTGTAAGGGGCTCATCGCGGTGACAGCCTTGAAATGGTGTTGCAAACTCGAGACGCTCATGCCCAGCTCTCGCGCCAGGGTCTCAATGCGAAGGGGCTGGTCGAAGTTTTGACGCAGTCGCTTGACCGCTGTAGCGATGTGGGGAGTGTAGCCTCCCTCCATCACCAGGTGACGGAGCCGAGCGCCTTGCTCTCCCATCAGGAGCCGATAGATAATCTCCCGTGTGATCAGCGGCATCAAGACCTGCGCTTCATCAGGGGAATCCAGGAGCCGGACGAGACGCACGAAGGCGTCGAGCAGGTTGCCATCCACCGGGCTGACATCAATAGCCCTCACCTCGGCATGCTCTCTGGGTAAGGAGCGAGAGGCTTCAACCATGACCGCGCTGACGAGGGAGGGAGCGAGTTCCAGGCGCACAGCGAGATAGGGCCGCTCCTTGGATGCTTCGAGGACCTGGCTGACGCGGGGCAGATCGACAGTGGTGAGCAAATAGCGTGAGGGGTCATAGAGGTAGCGGTTGTCACCCAGCAGGACCTCTTTGCTGCCCTGGGCAATCACGGCCACCGATGGCTCTACCACGCTGTGAACCCGCTTGAGAGGCACCGAGGCGCGGGAGAGATGAAGCCCTGTGAGCGGCTGAAGGGTCCCATCTTCGCGGATGGCCTGCGCAATGCGCCAAGCCAGTTCCTCGCGGTTGGCGCGCATACGTTGTGCCTCGCGTTGTGCCTGCTGACCATTGTTCATCTCCATAGGGACCTCTTCTTTCGTCATCGCTCATCGTGAAGATTTGCAGAAATTGCCAATCATTTTCCGCAATCATTCTATCACCCTGTGTGTGAGGGCATCTATAATACTCTCCAGACAAAGCACATGCCTCTAGACTTGTGCCGCGTAAGCTGGACTCTTCTGCAAGAAAAGACAACGCTGCACTGATATGTTGGTCTGTCGAGTCGTCATTGGCTTGTACAAAAATGCGGACATGCGTGTACATGCCCTTCGCCTATGACGCACATCGCAATTCAGGAACAGCTCTAAGGCAAGGTCGTTGACTGGATGGAACTGGTCAGCGACGAACAATACCTGGGCTGATCGTAAAGGCAAGAACGTTCCGATCTGGAACGCAAAGACAGAAGACAAGACAAATAAAAAGAGGAGGTCAGCAAATGCAGAAGCGCACACTTGGAAACAATAACCTGGAAGTCTCGGCCCTTGGGCTCGGTTGCATGAGAATGAGCCATGATGAAAGCCCGATTCCCGACAAGCAGGAGATGATCCGACTTCTCCGGTCGGCAGTCGAACGCGGCATTACCTTTTTCGACACCGCCCAGGTCTACGGCCCGTTCACCAATGAAGAACTGGTGGGCGAAGCGCTTGCTCCCTTGCGCGAGCAGGTGGTGATCGCCACCAAATTCGGCTTCAAATTGGGTCCCACTGGGGAGCTGCTGGGCAAGGATTGGCGGCCAGAGCATATCAAGCAGGGCGCTGAGGGCTCGCTCAAGCGACTCAGGGTCGAGACCATCGATCTGTTCTATCAGCACCGTGTGGACCCGGACGTGCCCATCGAGGATGTGGCGGGAGTGGTGAAGGAACTGATTGAGGAAGGGAAGGTGAAACACTTCGGCCTTTCTGAAGCGGGAGCGCAAACGATCCGTCGCGCTCACGCGGTCCAGCCAGTCACGGCAGTTCAGAGCGAATACTCGCTGTGGTGGAGAACCGTTGAGGAGGAAGTGCTGCCTGCATGCGAGGAACTCGGTATCGGCTTCGTTCCATACAGCCCCCTGGGCAGGGGCTATCTCACGGGAAAGATCGACGAAAACACGGCCTTCGCCAGTGTTGATATCCGCAGCCGCCTCCCTCGCTATACGCCGGAGGCGCGGAAAGCAAACCGGGCGGTCATTGATCTGCTGGCCAGGATCGGAGAACAAAAGGGAGCAACACCGGCTCAGATCGCGCTCGCTTGGCTGCTCGCTCAGAAGCCGTGGATCGTTCCCATACCGGGCTCCCGCAAGCTCGAGCGCCTAGATGAGAATATCGGCGCACTTGCCGTCGAACTTAAGCCCGACGATCTGCGGGAGATCAAAAGTGCCATTTCAAAGATCACGATCCAGGGAGCCCGGTATCCCGAACATCTAGAGCGAATGACCGGTCTCTGAGCAAAAAAAAGGTGGTAGAGTCATTACGAAAGCTGCAATATTCAAGGGAAAGGGCACTATTGAGCATGGCGAGCGACCAGGCCCTACCATCAAAGAGCCGACTGACGCTGTCGTTCGCGTCGTGCTGGCATGCGTCAGTGGTTCTGACCTCTGGTACTTTCGTGGGGCCCGGCACCAGCGCGAACCTACATTCCTGAGCTTCTTGATGATGTTTTAGAAAACCACATCAATTCTGGACGTGTTTTTGACTTCACGACTGACCTGGATGGCATCGCGCAAGCCTACGCTGCCATGGACGCACGCCGTGCGATCAAGTCACTGGTCAAAGTAGGAACGGTCTAACCAGGTCAGGAATAGCGCATCAATGTATCAAGAGAATACGAGGGAGGCTCTGCAATGACCTCGAACGAATTGGAGCGGCATATGAACTACAACTTGCATCCTTGAAGAAGGATGGCACGCTGCGAAAGCCCGTCACGATCTGGGTCGTTCGCGTTGGTGATGATCTGTACGTGCGATCCTACCCTGGCCACGAAGGCGCCTGGTTCCGTCAAATACAACGGCGACACGAGGGACGCATTTCAGCTGGCGGGGTGACGAAGGACGTGACGTTTGTGGATGTCAGCGATGATGAGGAGCTCAATAACGAGATCGATGCCGCCTTTCAATCGAAGTACAAGAGATACAGCTCAACGTATTTTGGCCCTATGATCGCCCCGCAAGCGCGTGCAACAACACTAAAGCTGGTGCCATCTGCGTAAAGAAGCAGAAGGAAAGAAAGGAAGATCACATGGAATACACGAAGCTAGGAAACACCGGAATGGATGTGTCTCGAATCTGCCTCGGTTGCATGGGGTTCGGGGACGCGGAACGTTGGACTCACAAATGGGTGCTTAACGAAGAAAACAGCCGACCGATCATCAAGAAAGCCCTAGAGCTGGGGATCAATTTCTTCGATACCGCCAACGTCTATTCCATTGGGAAGAGTGAGGAGATCCTCGGACGCGCTTTGAAGGACTTCGCGAATTGGGACGAGATCGTCATCGCCACCAAGGTACATGGCAAAATGCATGACGGACCGAATGGCGCCGGGCTATCGCGCAAGGCAATTTTGAGCGAGATCGACAAAAGCCTGAAGCGGCTTGGGACGGATTACGTGGACCTCTACCAGATCCATCGCTGGGATTACCAAACCCCAATCGAGGAGACAATGGAAGCGCTGCATGACGTGGTGAGGTCTGGCAAGGCCCGATATATCGGTGCCTCCGCCATGTTCGCATGGCAGTTCCAGAAGGCGCTGCACGTCGCCGAGAAGCATGGGTGGACCCGCTTCGTCTCGATGCAGGATCACCTGAACCTCATCTACCGCGAAGAGGAGCGGGAGATGCTGCCGCTCTGCCGCGAGGAGAAGATCGGGGTGATCCCGTATAGTCCACTCGCATCCGGGAGATTGACGCGTGACTGGTCTTCGGAAAGCACGCTTCGTTCCGAAACCGATCAAATCGCGAAAAGCAAGTACGATGCGACAGCCGAAACCGATCGACAGGTCGTGAAGCGGGTCGCGGAAATCGCGGAAAAGCATGAGGTTCCGCGCGTTCATATCGCGCTTGCCTGGCTGTTACAGAAGAAGCCGGTGACGGCGCCTATCATCGGGGCAACGAAGATCACTCATCTGGAAGATGCTGTCGGCGCTCTGTCCGTGAAACTGACTCAGGAAGAGGTCACATACCTGGAAGAGTCGTATGTGCCCCATCCCATCGTCGGTCATCAATAAGATGACAGCCGTCAAATGAACCTATGCCGCGGACCGGCTAACTAGGCCCGGCGGAGTTGGCAGGCCACCCACCAAGCAGCAGTGTAATCTATTAGCCGGGCAGTATGCGGGAGAACGAGCGCTAGGGCCGCTCTCGCATTCACCCAATTTAGGAGGACCAGGAGACGTGGTTTTCCACGTCTCCTGGTCCTCCCTCAAACGACGGTATCTCAGAGGACGAACCTAATAGCAGGAAGGGCTGTGTCCTCACAAGGGAAGAAGCGTTACCCCTCTGAACCTATTTACTCAGACAGACAGCACCTGCCACTGCTGGTTAGCACCGCCATTATATGTATACTGGATGACTGAGCCGCCATTGCTGGTGGATTGGGCACTTACATCGAGCACCTTACCGCTGTTGCGGTTGACGATCTTGACATACCCTCCACCAACATCTACCAGTTGCCATTGCTGATTGGTCCCGCCGCTGTCCGTGTACTGGATGACTGATGCACCATCAGCGGTAGAGCCTTGAGAGACATCTACGAGCTTGCCGCTATTGCGACTCACGATCTTGACATAACCGCCACCAGCATCCACCAGTTGCCATTGCTGATTAGCACCGCCCCAGTAATCCCACTGCTCCAATAGCGCACTATCACTGGTGGATTGACCAGTCACGTCGAGAGCCTTCCCACTATTGCGGTTCACAATCTTCACGTAACCAGTGGCCACGGGATCTATCTCTACACGATCAAGCGCGGGCCAGACATTCGTGCTCTGGGGATTTTTACGCCCGGTCACGCTCAATTTGAAAGTGTGAGTACCAGAGCTCAGCGCGGGACTTTCCCAGAGGAACTGGTTGCCAGCTCGCTGGGCTGCGTAGAAATCGACTTCATGGGTTGGCCCATTATCGATAGAGACCAGGCCAATTCCCTCATTGGTATCCTTGACACCATAGAGGCGGATGCGCGAGCCAGTAAATTGCAGGCTGACAGAGTCGCCGGCCTGTCCATCCCAGCTATCACTGCCATTATAGAGATTGCTGCCACAATTGGTACAATGCCCCCAACCGCTTCCTTGATAATTGAACTGGTTGGTCCCACTGCCCTGAACGGAGTCGTCAACCTCGGTCACAGCGTTTGTGCCAGTATAGCTCACGTTAGGAATGACAAACGTTGTGATCGATTGGCCAGGGAGCGATGCGGTAAACGACTTGTTTGAGATACTCATATTCGCCAGTTGAGCCAGGTTCGCGCTCGCCGTTGTCTGATAGGGGGTCGCAGTTCCACCTACACTGGTGAAATTTGAGAGGTTGTACGTAACAGCATTGCTACTGGAGCCGCTATTGGTAGCTACAAGCACAAGGGTATGCGATCCAGCATCATAGGCACTGAACGTGCTACCATCACTATTACCTATCATCTTATACCCGGGACGAATAAACTTGGTATAGTTCCCAAAACCATAGTAGCGCGATGGGTAGATGATATTGCCATTGCTGTCTGTACTGGCCAGGCCCCAGAGATCATCGTTGGCACCAGCATTGCCAGATCCTCCGGCCCCAAAGTAATTGTCGGCCGCCTGCCAGATTACCCACGCCGCTGGATGCAGGTGTTGCTCATCATCCAGGATATGCTGGGACAGAGTAATAGCTGAGGCGATCTGACTTCCCTGCGAGCCCGCGCCCCATTCTGACATCCACAGGCGCTTGTTGCCGCCCTGCCCAATGGTGCTATAGGCATAATCCCGGTCGCTATCGCTGCCACCATAGGTATGCGTATTGTATTGTACGACGTAGCCTTTGGCCGTGCTATCGTAAGCATTGTAGTCCGTGTTTGACCGGTTCACCGCCGTATCATCAGGAGCCGAGACCACCGAGTAGGCCGAGACGCCAGTCGTGTCAAGCCTGGCACCAACTTTCTTGACGATTGTATTCTGGGTAGCGGTGGAGACATTGGTGCCTTCCTGGTCGCCCTGATAATTCCAGTAACCAGGAGTTGGCTCGTTAAATGGCTCAAGCGTCTGGAGCGTCAGCCCCCAGCTATCATGAAAGTGCTGAGCAATCGTCGCCAGGTAGCTGGCATAATCATCATAGTGCGCGCTACTCAGATTCTCGGCATTGCCGCTCGCTCCCGAGGTGCAACTATTCGTAAGCATCCAGGCAGGAGGAGAGTTCACAAATCCTTCGAAGAGATTGGCACCTCGATTCTGAGCGGCCTGGAGGACCCAGCGTTGGTTCGCATCCTGCGTCCAATCATAGGTACCGGCAGATAGCTCATAGGTAGGGATATTGGTATAAATCCCTGCTTTGCCTGAAGCAATAGAGTTATGACAGACATTGCCTGGACCATCCGCCCCAAAATTGTAGCGTAAGACATTGAGGCCAATACCCTTATTGGGATCAAAGAGAGCATCGGCCAGGGCATTGCGCTGGCTATCGCTCAAGCCACCTGCCCAGTTAGCCCACCAGGCCATGCTAGAACCCCAACCTTGAAGGGTTTGATACTGCTGAGAAGGATTAATAGTGACGGTAGAGGCCGCATGGGCCACGTCAAAGGGTCCCTCCGCCAGGAAGGCAAACAGGACAAACATACAAAGTGCGATGAGACGAGGAGCAAAGTGAAGACTAAAACGACGAAGCATAAGAGGGTCCTCCTTGAGACACAGACACCTTCATAGTGTCTTCTCACGCTTTTCAGGGATGGTAGTCAAATAACTACCATCCCCGGTCACCGATGACCATTTGACGCCTTTAGAATGAACGGTTCCAGGAGCAGTTCATTCTTGCATAGGAGAGGGGGTTACTAGATAATACTCTTTATCATAGTAGCATACTTTTAAGAAGTTTGTAGCTACTGACCGACGCTGCTAAAGCACACGTCTACATATGAAGGCAAGATCGACTCCGTACCTTTATATGTAGACGTGTGCTCCCCAGCAGCAGCGTCAGGCCACTTCTGCAACCTCACGCTCCTGCTGGGGAGCACGTGCGAGCGTGGGAGCCAGCAATACAATGACCAGGCCGAGAAGCGCCAACAGGCCAAGCGCATAAGGCAGGGATATGAGTTCCGCGATCTGGCCAATCACAGGAGGACCAACCAGTGAACCGGTGTAGGACATTGTCGCCACGGCGGCCAGGGCGAGGCCAGGAGCCAGGTTAGGCGTACGGCTCGCGGTGCTAAAGACAAGCGGAGCCATGCAGGCAAGCCCTGCTCCCACACAGGCAAAGCCCACAAGCGCAAGAATGGGCTGTTGGAAAAGCAGAGCCAGGCCCAGACCCAGAGCTGCCAGCAGGCCACCCAGACGCACATGGGGCACTGATCCGATACGTTTTGTAATAGAATCACCCAACAGACGCGCAACAGTCATAGCGAGCGAGTAAACGGCAAAAGCCAGCGCGGCCAATCCCGCACTGGTACCCAGCGAGCGATGTAGGTAGACACCGCTCCAATCCGCCATCGCGCCTTCACTCATAAAGGAGCAGAAGCCAATGATGCCTAGCCCCAGCAAGGCCTTTGTTGGGCGTGCGAAGACTGGCGTTTTCTCACTGGGCTTGGCTGTAGTTGGCAAGAGCCAGCGACTGGCAAGCAAGACCACCAGAAGGAGCAGCCCAGAGACAAGCAAGAAATGGAACAAAGGCATAATATTGAGCCAGGCCATGAGGCTGCCACCACTGGCCCCAACCAGGGCGCCAACGCTCCAGAGCCCATGAAAAGATGACATAATTGGTCTGTGATAGCTCTCTTCCAAAGAGGCGGCCTGGGCATTCATCGACACATCCATGACACTATTGCCCATACCTAACAGCATGAGTGAGAGCCATAAGAGTGGCAGGTTAGGCGCGAGAGACGGAAGCACCAGACTACAACAGCACACAATAGCCGCAATGGTCGTAGTCAAACGACTCCCCAGGTGAACAATGAGCCATCCCACGTAGGAAAAGGCCACGAGCGACCCCACCGCCAACCCCCAGAGGGCAATACCCAGCGGGCCTGGATCTAACTGCAACTGCTGTTGTATCGTAGGAATGCGCGCCGCCCAGCTTGCCAGGAGCATCCCATTGGCGAAAAACATAAGAGAAATAGCATAACGTGCCGTTCGCAACGCCATCGGCTGTGTGGACAAAAGACGACTCCTTCGTATTGGTAATGGCCTCCCTTTCCGCAGAGCAAGAAGCCAGGGACTTCTGGCAACTGTACCACGCGAACCTGCCCTATTTCAAGAGTATGCTCGCCCGACCTCTTGTTTTTCAAGCAAGCACTATGTTATACTACACCCCATAAAAGATTGTTTCGTTAGTAAAGGGGAGATGTCCATCGTGGGAAACACATGCTGCAGGCCAAGAAGAAGCGCATCTGCTGTTAAGAGCCTGTAGTGATTGAACATCAACATCTCCAATCACGTTCCTCTTCTCTTTTTCCTCACATCGCTTGACACTTTCCAGCGAAGGAGAGCGGGGCCAGGCTCAGCAGCCGATAGAGCTGTCTGAGGTGGTACGCTATTCGCTTGGGTCGACACACATCTCGTCTCTACGCACACCGCTTCCACCATCTGCCTGATAGCTCTTCCCCCGTTTCTCCCGACCCGTAGCACCGTGCTCTAACCTCGTGGTTACATCTATCTTCTTTTGCGAAACCCAGGTTTCAAGCGAAAGGAAAAGAGCGGTGCGATATAGACAAACAACAGCCAGAGGCACATCACCTGGACAGAGAATAAGAACTAGTTGGGATGCACATACAGAATGGTATGATGGCTGGGTCGGCAAGGATGGCAGCACACTGCATCGTGAGCTGGCGATCCCCGCCACGCTGGAATTGCTGGACCCCCAGCGTGGTGAGCGTATCCTGGATATTGGCGCGGGCCAGGGCGTCCTGGCACCTCATATCACACACACGGGTGCCTCCTATGTCGGCATTGATGCCAGCGCAAGGCTACTCCAGCGCGCCCGCGCCCATCATGGACGCATAGGCACCTTCCTGCAAGGAGATGCCAGTCGCCTTGATCTGATTTCAGAGATAGAACAAGCAACATTTGATGGCATAGTCTTTCTGCTCAGTATTCAGGATATGGACCCTCTGAGTTCAGTATTAGAGGGGGCAGCCTGGGCATTACGCGGCGGTGGGAGACTTGTAATTGTGATGATTCACCCCTGTTTTCGTGTGCCGCGTCAAAGTGGCTGGGGCTGGCAGAAGGAACGCCAACTACAATATCGGCGCATTGATCGCTATCTGACCCCGCTGGCCGTTCCCATGAAGGAATATGCCAATGGGCGCCAGGGGCAGAGCCTCTGCTTTCATCGCCCCTTGCAACAGTACATTAATGATCTCGCCTCCAGTGGGCTCGTGCTTGACCAGATGCGCGAGCTATGTACCTATAGGACATCCAGTGGACCACACGCCAGGGCAGAGAACAGGGCCTACCAGGAAATTCCCCTGTTTATGGGCCTACGCGCCCGTAAGCTTCCATCAAGATAATACCCATTAGTGATACACAGGATCAAGATATGAAGGCAGGTTGGCGAAGCCAACCTGCCTTCATATCTTGATCCCTCTATTTAAAGCGCAGCTCCATGCAGGAGCAGGCGCATAGGATACTCCTCACCTGAACCAGAGAGACGGTTGTAGCGAAACTCAAGGAACTGTCCGCAGAAGCTTGCCAGCACCTCGACCGTTCCTGTCGCCAGAAATAAGCTCTCGCTTAATATTGGCGCGTCCGTTCCCAAAAGCCTGACGCTCACATCTGCCGTAAGCTGCAAGGTAACACGTTCTACCTGCGCTTCAGCGATGATTCGCTCTTCCTGTAACTGAGAAAGTAGCGTTGAAGGCGCGACCTGGGCCAGAGAGCGCGGCAAGGCTTGCAGCGCTTCGGCTGATACAGAGGATGTCTGTGGCTGGAGAGGCGACGAAAAAGACATGCAAAACCTCACTTTTACATACTACACCGACCCGAGAGACAGTGAAAAATCTTGGAAAATCTAAAGTTAGGAGACTGGAAAGCTCCCCACCTTATATAACCTCTTCACACGCGAATTACTTCCCGCTTGCCTTCTGAACCAGAAATTGAATAGAAATAACATCAGCGAAGAACAACTAGCCCGGCGCTACTGACATACGCGCCGGGCTTTTGGTTTATCCTTCCTTATTGTACAAGATACGTCAAGAATATACATCCGCCCTTTGGACAATGTTTTTGCACAAATACTTATGTATACTCTCAACAAACGCTATAGACAGCTAGCTTGGGAGGAAATATCTGATGCCAACACAAAGCGACATTGCGCAAGCGCTCTCACATGTTCTATGGATTGCCGGTTCCCCCTGCTCAGGAAAATCCACGATCAGCCATACCATCACCCGGATCTATGTCTTCCTCGATTATCATGTCGACGCGTTTGCAAGTCATCATTTTGCGCGACGTATAGCCGCTGGCGACGTTGAGGCGCAGAAGTTTCTAAGTATGAGCATAGACCAGCGCTGGATACAGCGCCCAGTTGAAGAAGTGTTTCAGGAAACCATTGAATCATGGACCAGGAACTTTGCGCTGGTCATCGAAGATCTCCTGGCTCTGCCCAGAGAGAACTTTATTGTCGCCGAGGGGAACTTCTTTCCAGAGTGCGTCGCCCCCTATCTCTCCAGTCCCCAGCAAGCGATCTGGCTGGTTCCCACTGCTACCTTCTGCGACCAGGCTCGACGCCGCAAGCAGGCTGAACTGGTCAGGCGCCAGAAACGGCATGGCGTCTATAACGAAGGCAGCAACCCCGAGCAACGCCTGCGCAACCTCATCACCCGCGACTGCCAGCTTGCTCGCTATGTCAAGCAGCAGGCGGAAACCCTCTCGCTTTCAGTCGTTGAGGTAGACGGAAGCCACCCCAGCGAGGAAATGACGGAACTGGTCGAGAGACACTTCGACCCATATCTCATCGAATACTTTAGGCGAACAAAAGAGTAGCCAATCCGAAACTTAGAAAACACTGCGTACCAGGCCTCCTTCCGCGCGTAGCGCAGCTCCATCGACGACCCCAGCAAGTGGGCTACAGATCAGGGTGACCAGCGCCGCCACTTCTTCAGGCTGAATCAGGCGCTCGATCAAAGAGGTAGGGCGATTCTCCTGCATAAATTTGCGCTCGGCCACCTCTGGCTTTTCGCCAGGGAACAGTGATTGAATAAATTCACTAACACCCTCGGTCCTCGTTGGACCCGGCAAAACGCTATTAACCGTCACATTTGTGCCTTTGGCGATCTCGGCCAGGCTACGAGCGATTGCTAACTGCATGGTCTTGGTTGCGCTATAGTGAGCCATCTCGGGCGCGGGCGAGACGCCAGACTCGCTGGATATAAAGACAATGCGCCCCAGCGTTTCTCCATCATACGCTTGAGATAGTGGCGACAGAGGCGGACTCCGCTCATAATATTTATATCAAAGATCTTCTGCCACTGCTCATCACTGGTCTCAAAGAAGTCCGACGCCTCAAAGATTCCCAAGTTGTTTACCAGAATATCGACCTCTGGCTGTTCTTGAATAGCCTGCTGACAGCCTTCGTTCGTACCTAAATCAGCCACGATGGTCGCAAACCGTCCCTGTGGAATACTGGCCTGAAGCTCCTGCAAGGACTTCTGTACATTTTGCGCTGAGCGTCCATTAAGAATAACAAAGGCCCCTTCGCGGGCGAGAGCGACTGCGATAGCCTTGCCGATCCCCATTGACGAACCCGTCACAAGCGCCTTTTTGTCTTTCAACTGTAAATCCATCACCTGGCTCCAATCTCTCTATATGTACGGACTATGTTCAGTATACAAGCGTCAGGAACGGCCCATGACAGCGTTTACGAAGCACTTGCGCCTATGTAACTAACGCCTTTTTCAGGGTAGCACCTCCATTGTGCCAGACCTGGGGAGTGATCCCGTTTCCTCATGCTTTAGAGTAAAAAAATCCAAGGTGGACTTCTATTTCTACCTCCTTAGAGTAATTGAGAGAGGGGAAAACGGAGAGACTCCGTCTTTGACTCCTTCAAGCCCTTCGAGAACTGCGATACGTTGGCCCTTGAGTATGAACCGAGCGGGAAACAATGTTAGAGTTGTTTCCCGCTCGGTTCATACTCAAGGGCCGTGACTCACAGCATGCAGCTGGACCTCTACTCTCCTCACCATCGCCGAAATCTGACCTCTTCTCTTTTATCCTTTAAGAGCACTCCAGAGCGCCACGCTTTTCTTCTCCCAGCTTGTGATACTGGGCAGGAGGCATGCCCGTTTCTCGCTTGAAAGCTTTGCGGATGATCTGGTTGTAAATGAGATCGCTCTGCGAATTTTGTCATTTACAAGCCCTCGGCCCTTGTTCTCTCAACTTCTATAAAAGGTTGTCCATGGTAATCGGCAGGTCGCGCACACGGCGGCCTGTGGCATGGTAGATAGCGTTGGCGATGGCCGGCGCAATACCGACGATGGCGACTTCGCCGACGCCCTTGACGCCGAGCGGATTGAGTTCCAGGTCGGGCTCTTCGACAAAGAGCACTTCGAGCGGGGGAATATCCGCGTGGACCGGGATGGCGTAGTCGGCAAAGTTGGCGTTGACGATGCGGCCTGTTGTCTCGTCCATGCGGGTCTGTTCCAGCAGGGCCATGCCAATGCCGCCAACGGTACCACCGATAACCTGACTGCGCGCAGTTTTCGGGTTGAGAATACGGCCAGCCGCGATGACCGAGAGCACTCTACTCACACGAATCCTGCCCAGCTCGGCGTCTACGCGCACCTCGACAAATTTCGCTCCGAAGATGCCCGTGCCAAACCGCTGGGCCTCGTCGCCAGGGGCAGCTCGGCCTGTGGACTCAAGCAGATCCAGGCCATGGCGTTGGAGAATGGCGGTATAGCTCTCGCGGCGTGTGGGATCGCTTTTGAGCGCGATATATCCGTCTCCGGTCAGTATCATCTTCCGGCTTGCCCCGCACAATGGCGAATACTCGTCTTCCTGAACGAGCGCGAGTGTCTGTTCCAGCAGCGTGGCAGCGGTCGCGTGGACCGCCGAGCCGGCGCTGGCGGCGAGCATAGAGCCGCCCTGGTTGGGCGAGACGGGAGAGTTGCTGTCGCCCAGCTCGCAGCGAATCCTTGCCAGGGGCAGGCCGAGTGCATCCGAGGCAATCTGAGCCAGAATGGTAGCGGTGCCGGGGCCGATGTCGGTCGCGCTGGTCTGGATCAGCACGCTGCCATCGGCCAGCAAGCGCACACGGGCTTCTGCCGGCTGGCGATTGTAGGGATAGTAGCTGCCAGACACGCCCCAGCCGATCAGTTCATGACCGTCGCGCAGAGAGCGCGGAGCGCGTGGGCGACGTTCCCAGCCAAAGGCTTGAGCGCCCAGTTCAAAGCATTCGCGCAGCTTCCGGCTTGACCACGGTTGGCCGCTCTGGGGATGGACCGGCGTGTCATTGCGCAGGCGCAGTTCAAGCGGATCAATGTCCAGGGCGTACGCCAGTTCGTCCAACGCGCTTTCAAGCGCGAAAAGGCCGGTCGATTCACCAGGGCCACGCATCCAGGTGGGTACAGCGACGTTGAGACGCACCTGACGATAGGCGGTGCGCAGGTGAGGGCTGGCGTAAAGCAGAGCGGTCGCGCGCGTCAGGCCTTCGCGAAAGTCGTCATTCATTGCCACTGGCTCGGTGCCCTCGTGGATTGTAGCGAGAAGCTGGCCCTTGCGGGTCGCGCCGAGGGCTACACGCTGTACACTGCGCGGACGGTAGCCAGTGGTTGTGTACATCTGCTCGCGGGTGAGCACCAGTTTGACCGGGCGGCCTACCTGACGGGCCGAGATAGCGGCCAGAACCACGTGTGGCCAGGGGCGCAGTCCGCTGCCGAACGCGCCGCCGATGAAGGGAGCCAGCACACGTACATGCGTTATCTCCAGGCCGAGCATCATTGCCAATTGAGCGCGGGTATTGTAGACTCCCTGCGTCGAATCGTGGAGCGTTAACGTCTCACCGTCCCAACTGGCGATAGTCGCAGCCGGCGCCAGCGGATTGTGGTGCTGTGTCGGGGTAGTGTAAGTTGCTTCCACGCGTACCGGAGCCCTGGCTAGAGCAGCTTCGGGCTCGCCACGCACTACGTCGGGAAAAGCGTTGTCGAGCACCTGCGCGTGCGGATCATCGAGTCGGAGCAGCGGCGTTTCCTCCTGGTAATCGACCGTGATCAAAGTCGCGGCAAAAGTGGCTTGCTCAAGCGTTTCTGCTACTACCACAGCGATATGCTGGCCATGATAAGAGATGTGTTGGGCTTGGAGAGGCGGCGGCGGCGCTGACCCCACCACAAAGCTGGGGGGGCTGGAGTGCAAGCGCGGCGCGTTGAGATGCGTCAGCACCGCGAGCACACCTGGAGCGGCTTCCGCCGCAGCTGTCTCGACCGTTTTAATGCTACCGCGCGCGATGGTGCTCTGCACAATAACCGCATGCGCCATGCGCTCAAAGGGAAATTCCGCGGGATAGCGGGCCTGGCCTGTTACCTTGAGCAGCCCATCGACGCGGTCAACCGGCTGGCCTACGCTGGGCGAGGAGGTTTGTGGAGCGCTTTGAGTCATGCGATGCCTCCTACCATGGTCAGGGCGCGTATCAGTGTACGCCGGGTGAGTTCAATCTTGAACGCGTTATCGCGTTGGGGGATAGCCCCTGTCAGGGCCGCTTCCGCGGCGGCGGCGCAGGTTTCTCTGGCGAGAGGCGCATTCTGGAGCAGTGCTTCCGCGGCGCGTACCCGCCAGGGGATTGTTCCCACTCCACCCAGCGCGATCCGCGCCGCGCGGATAGTTGAACCGTCCAGTTCCAGAGCCACAGCGGCTGAAACCAGGGCGAACTCGTAGGAGGCGCGATCGCGCACCTTGAGATAGGTCGAGCGAGAGGCATTGAACGTCGTCGGAATTTCCAGCGCGGCAATCAGCTCACCGGGTTTGAGAACATGTTCACGTTCTGGCGTTGTGCCAGGCAGGAGATAAAAATGGGCCAGCGGAATGCGCCGCGAGCCGTTTGGTCCGTGCACTTCCAGCGCAGCATCCAACGAGATCAGGGCCACGGCGAGATCAGAGCCGTGGGTTGCGATACAGTTCTCGCTGGTACCGAAAATGGCGTGCACGCGGTTTTCGCCAACCAGCGCGGCACAGCCGGAGCCAGGCATGCGTTTATTGCAGGCAAAGACGGGATCGCGGAAGTAGGAGCAGCGCGTGCGCTGGAGCAGATTGCCGCCGAGCGTTGCCATATTGCGTAGTTGTTGTGACGCGCTGGCCAGCAGCGCTTGCGTGATAAGCGGATAGCGCTCGCGGAGCAGCGCGTTATGCACCGCCTCGCTCATGGTAGTCAGCGCGCCAATCAATATCGCGTCTTCGGTGACTTCAATACCCCGCAGAGGGAGGTGTGTAATATCTACCAGCAGATTGGGATGGAGCACATCATCCTTCATCAGGTCCAGCAGCGTCGTGCCGCCAGCGATGTACGCTGCCCCGGGGTGGGCTGTCAGGTGCGCAATGGCGCCCGCCTCGTTTTCGGCGCGCCAGTAGCTAAAAGGCTGCATCTTTTTCCCCCTCTACCACGCTCCAGATCGCGGCCACAATATTGGAGTAAGCGCCACAGCGGCAGAGATTGCCACTCATAAACTCGCGGATCTCTTCCTGAGAAGTCGTGTGCCCCTCGTTGAGCAGAGCCACGGCGGACATAATCTGTCCCGAAGTACAATAGCCGCACTGAAAGCCATCGTGAGCGATAAAGGCTGCCTGCATGGGGTGAAGCTCTTCTCCATTGGCCAGGCCTTCAATCGTCGTAATCTCTCGCCCGTCGCACATCGAGGCGAGGGTGAGGCAGGAGAGAATACGCTGGTTATCGGCCAGGACCGTGCAAGCGCCGCAGGCTCCGTGGTCACAGCCCTTTTTTGTGCCCGTCAGTCCAAGATGTTCGCGCAGCGCGTCAAGCAGTGTCACGCGTGTATCCAGGAGCAGCGCGTGCTTTGTGCCATTGACACGCAACGTCACAGCAATCAGTTGAGCATCTAGGGAGGTCTCTGTGGAAGTAGCCATAATATCTTTTCCTATAGATTCTATCGTTAAATAACGGTATCCGTGGGTTCATCTTGAAGTGTCGCGTAGACCTGGGCGACTGCCGCGTTATTGCGTTCTTCAACCTCGCGCATGTGCGTGATCTTCCGTCGCAGCGCGGCCATATGCTGCTCTAACTTGTGCATATGTTCTTCCAGAACGTGTTGGTGTTCTTCCAGGATCAACCGGCGCTCGGTCGCAGTGGCATCACCCTGGCGACGCAGCGCTGCAAAATGAATCATCTGCGCCAGCGGCATATCCGTCTCGCACAGGCGAATCAGCGTCTGGAGCCAGGAGATATCTTACTGACTATAACGGCGATGGCCGTTTGGCGCTCTCCGTACCGGCTCAATCAGCCCGATGCGTTCATAGTAGCGCAGCGTATCGCTGCTCAGTCCGGTCTGCTGAGCAACCTGTTGAATCGAAAAATTTGTTTCCATGCCCCAACTATACAACCTGGAGTGAACTCCAGGTCAAGAGGTTGGAGTGACTTTTTCTGTCCAGGAGGGGTCCCAACATTTTTTCCCTGCGTTTTTCCCGCTAAGCAAGCAACAATACCTGTATGAGAAGACAAAGAAGTATTTCGAGATGGATGCTGAGTCGAAAAATACCAAGTAGCTGGCGTGAGCCCTCCATTTCGCGTAGCAAAACCTTTTTTTCCTATTTCTCTAGAGCCCAAAGAGGTTTTCAAGGGAGCATAAGCCTCACCTACGAGGGCCATAGAGATGTAGTGAATGCGGTGGCCTGGTCTCCCGACGGCAGGCGTGTCGCATCAGGAGGAAACATGGATCATACCGTACAGGTCTGGGATGTCATCAATAGCCATAAATACCTGACGTATAGGGGTCATACTGACCAGATCAACACAGTGGCCTGGTCCCCCAATGGCAAGTATATCGCGTCGGGCAGCGATGATCATACCATGCAGATCTGGGACGCAACTACAAAAAAGACTGTCTTCACCTCTACAAACAATCTCACTAACTATTTCGCCGTGACCAAATCCGTGGCCTGGTCTCCTGATGGCAAGCTTATCGCTTCCGGCAGCAGTGATTCCACTGTACGATTCTGGGCGACCCCATACCCCCCCTTGCTTGGACTTTATTTTTCTATAGAAGAATTCGCCTCATGACCTCCGTCATTTTCTCGTCATTGTTCTTCTTTTGACCATTGAGATATCTTTGGCCAGCTTTGCTAGAGGGAGGTAGAGTCATCGCTATGGTTTGATGGTCGAGGCAATAACAACATTGAGACTATAATTGGCATAGGGGAGTAGGATATCTAAAAATTCATTGAGCGTGCCTTGATCGATCACTTCCAGTTTCAACAGATAACAGACATTCCCGCCAGCAATACGATGGCACTCACGTACCTCTTCCCTGCCCTCAATAAGCTGGAGAAAGCTCTGGTGATGATTCGTTTTCATATGCACATTTACATATGCTAGCATCCTGGGAGCGATTTTCTGCTCATCCACACGAATAGTGTAGCCGGTAATTACCCCTTCTTCTTCCAGGCGACGCACACGCTCAGCCACGGCTGGCGCGCTCATATGAACCAGCATAGCAAGCTTACGCATAGATAGGCGGCTATCTTCTCGCAAAGCCTGAACAATAGCAATATCCGTTGTGTCCATAATCATCCCATAACAACTGTTTAGCAACCATGCTCTCTTTCCTTACAAAGGGAAAGCAAAAGGTTCGCTTACTTTCCATATTTTATGTACAGAGGGCTTGAAATATCCTATTATTTTATCACAAGAGCTGTTAAACGATAGATTCGTTAGATAGATTAGCCTGAAGGAGAGGAACATAATGCAAATCCACTTTCTGCGCCACGCTACCCTGGTACTGACCATTCATAATCTCAAGATCCTGGTCGATCCAATGCTCAGCCCTCAGGGAACCATAGATCCCATTCCCAACGCAGGCAATCAGATACGCAATCCGATGGTGCCGCTACCACTCTCCGATGAGGAGTTACAACAGGCAATCAACAACCTGGACGCTGTTTTAATAACTCATACGCATCGTGACCACTGGGACCCAGCCGCACAGAACTTGCTCCCCAAAGATTTACCTCTACTCTGTCAGCCAGCAGACCAGGCTAAGCTAGAGCAGGCAGGCTTCACCCAGGTTATGCCGATAAGTGAACGCTTGAGATGGTGTGGGCTTGAGATCGACCGCACTGGAGGACAGCATGGAACAGGCGAGCTAGGTAAAATGATGGGTCCTGTCTCTGGCTTTGTATTGAAGGCCGAGGGGGAGCCAGCACTCTATATTGCGGGCGATACAATCTGGTGCTCAGACGTTGAACAGGTCCTCACACAGCACAAACCAGACGTGGTCGTTCTTAACGCCGGTGCTCCAACCTTTGTCACCGGTGGCGGCCCCATCACCATGGACGAGAACGATGTGTGCCAGGTATGCCGCAGCATTCCTGAGGCAAACATCGTAGCGGTACACATGGAAACGATCAATCACTGTCGCCTCACGCGTGCCGCATTGAGAGACAAGCTAGAGGCAGAAGAGCTGGAGAAACAAGTCTCGATTCCTCAGGACGGAGAGATCCTTACCTTCTAAATACAGTCCACCTGATGAGAGAGGGATGTAGCGATGGGGACGAGTCGTTTCCATCGCTACATCCCTCTCATTCTCTTCTTTACGCGCTTGCCCTTTGCATGATAAAGTGAGCATCAGTTGTGGAAGAAAGGACGCTCAGATGCCATTAAACATGCCAAAGAAACGCGCAGCCCTCTGGCGGAACCGCGACTACCTCTTGCTGTGGAGTGGGCAGGGCTTATCTTCTCTAGGGGACGTACTGCAAGATGTCCCCCTCCCTTTGCTCATCCTGGCGCTGACGCACTCTCCCGCCCAGGCTGGCATCGTGGCGACGCTGCAAAAGCTCCCTTTTCCTTTTCTGAGCCTACCCGCTGGCGTGCTGATTGACCGCTGGGACCGTAAGCGCGTGATGGTCATTTGTGATATCGGACGAGCGCTGGCAACGGGAAGCGTCTTCCTGGCCTACTGGCTGGGACACCTGAGCATGCCTCATATCTATCTTATGGCCCTGGTCTGTGGCGCCCTGGCAACCTTCTTCACCCTGGCCGAAACGGCCTCGCTGCCCAATGTTGTCAGCAAAGAGCACTTGCCTACTGCAATGGGACAAAATTACGCAACCTCCATTGTCACAGGCATCATCGGCGCGCCCCTGGGTGGACTGCTCTACGCGCTTTACGCGGCCCTGCCCTTTCTGCTGAATGCCCTCTCCTATCTTATTTCCGTTCTCTCGCTCTCCGCGATCAGGATACAGTTTCAGCAGGTGCGGCAGACGATGCCGCGCAACTTCCGCCAGGAAATTCAGGAGGGCGTCGCCTGGATCTGGCAGCAACCGCTGGTGCGCTTCCTGGCCTTTCGCGTCAGCGCAGGCAATATAGCCTATGGAGGGAGCACGCTCATCCTGATTGTGCTCGCACAGAACTTACATGCCTCTGCCTTCGAGATCGGCATTATCCTTACCATAGATGCCCTGGGAGGGATCGCGGCCTCCTTCTTGATCGAACCTCTACAACGACGCCTGAGCTTTACCCACATCACTATCGGCCTTGGGTGGGTTGCAGCACTCCTCTTTCCGCTCTACGCGCTCGCCCCCAATATCTTCTTGTTAGGACTCATCGGCGCCCTGATGAGCTTCGCCCTCGTCATTTTCGATGTCACGCAGTTGAGTTACCGGGCCTCGATCATTCCCGACAATATTTTCGGCCGTGTCACCAGCAGCATCCGCCTGCTGACGGTTGGTGCCATGTCGCTGGGAGCAGCCATCGCGGGCATCATGCTCCAGTTGCTTGGACCCATTAACACCGTCTATAGCTTCTCAGCTTACTTATTCGTGCTCGCCTTGCTAACAACTCTGAACAAAGATATTCGCCAGGCAGGCTCCCTAAGCGAGACAGAGATGACCCTGGAAGAAGACACGCAAGCTGGATAATATAACTCTCAATCGCGCTCATGCGTTGCCGGGGTATAGACGCCATGATAGCCACGCAAATGCCCAATAAAGGCCAGGAGCCCAAAGAGTATTCTCTGCACGATGAGTGGCGGCTTGACGAAGTGAAACTCGCGACGATATTGCCACATAATCACGGCTGCCTGTAAAAGATTGGGTATCCCCTCCGGGTTGGTCTTGCCATCCTGGGCAAGACCCAGAGTAATTTCGAGAAATTCATCTGTGTGCAGTGCTGGCCTCGTTTGCCAGATCACGCGAGTCTCGCTCGTGCCACCATTCCACATCTCATGGGTGGTACCTGCGGGAACATGAAAGATCTCGCCAGCTTGATAGGTTTTCTTTTCGCCAGCAATGATCGTGTTGATGCTCCCCTCCAGGACCTCAAAGCGCTCCTCCTGTTGGGGATGAACATGGGTTGCAGGCTTCGTTGAAGACGGGTGATAGACAGCCTCTACCTCAACCAGTTCACCTCGCGTCTCCTTCGCCGTCTTGCGAAATATAATTTTTTGTTTGCGAATAGGGTCAAAAATCATTTCCCCCACACGAACCATATCTATACGCTTCCTTTCTCTCAACTATGACAACCAACACGAACGCTGTTCACCTTACACAAGCAATATACATCCATCAATGCTTCCTTGTCAAGATGTACACTGTTAGTTATATGAGATAGGAAAAAGCTTGACATGCCATGTACAAAAAATGTACACTGTTAGTTATGGCATATACAAAGAAGATCGATCATCAAGAGCTGGTGGCCTGTGCGTGCAAGCTGGTGGAGCAGGAGGGTGTTGAGGCGCTCTCAATGCGCCGCCTGGCTCAGATATTGGACGTACAGGCCTCCTCGCTCTATAACCACTTTGCCGATAAGTCGGCACTCCTGGCTGAGGTGGCGGAAAGGGGACTCTATCGCTTGGCTGAGAAGTTGGAGCATGCCTCCGCCCTCGCACGCCCGAACCCGCGCCATCAAATAGAAGCTATGGGGCTGACCTATCGCGAGTGGGCGCTTCAACATTCTCACATTTACACTCTGCTATTCATGGGCGCGCCACCCCTGGAGGGCGATGCCCCTCCCTCTGCGGCTGCGACCTTCGCGCCTATGCTCGCAGCCACAGCCCAGTTGGTAGGAGAAGACCAGGCAGAGGCCGCGACGCAGGCCGTCTGGGCCTTTATCCACGGCTTCGTCACACTTGAACTGACGGGGCACATGCAGCGCTGCCTCCCGGCCGAAGGCTTTACGCTTGGGCTAACTTGCCTCGTTCAAGGCCTGGGACGCTAATCACACCTCTTTCTTAAGACTTCCACGCGCCCACGAGCATGCCATACACGATCATGTCATGCGCCTTGCCATTAAGCCATTCGGCCTGGCGCAGAATTCCCTCTTGCGCGAAACCAAGCCTCTCTGGCACGGCCCGACTCTTCTTGTTACCAGCGGCGGCATGAATTTCAACCTTGTTGAGACCATACTCCTCGAAGGCATAGGTGGTAAGCGCCTTCACAGCCCTGGTGATAATTCCCTTGCCCTGCATATCTTTATCCAGCCAGTAGCCAATCTCCGCCACGCGCCTCTCCCAGCTCATCCTGGGGAAACCGATTGAACCAACCATTTGCCCCCTATACCAGAGGTTGGTTGGCAGCCCTACTCCACCCGCGAACTGCTGCATGCTGCCTCGCATATATGAACTTATGACTTCAGGCGTCTGCTTGAAGGCCGCCCAGGGCATCCACTCCCGCAAGTGCTCGATGTTGCGCACCACCAGGGCATGATACTCATCCACATACCGCTGCTCATTCAAGCGTAACTCGATTTCATCATCCACACGAATACAGAGAGAGAGTTTACTCATTCTTTTTCCTTTTTATCTATATAGCCAGGCCATGAGCAGGGTGTTTGCTTGACTCCTCGCACCTGCGACGCTCGCCCTGGTGAGTAGTATGGTGTGCCTGGACAGCCTCAGGCTGTCCAGGCACACCATACTACTCTCAAGCATACCATATCATTACAGGACAAGGGCAATCGCATCTTCATGAGTCTCTTCCCTTCTCCTTTTCTCAAATTGCCGCCATCATGGCTTGCACAACGTGTATCTCATCCTGGTTGATGGTATGGCCCATGTTGGGATACAAGTGTGCCGTTACCTGTCCTCCCATCCGTTGCAGCACTTGAGCGGAATATTCAACCCGTTCTTTGGGAATATGGAAATCCCTATCACTACAGCCGAGAAACATGGGGGTCCCATCGAACGAGCCGAGATAGTTTCGCGGCGCGCCATCCGGCCCGATGAGTCCACCACTCAAGCCCGCCACACCACCATAGCGCCTGGCATTACGGGCCGCAAACTCAAGGGCCAGACAGGCACCTTGTGAAAAACCTAAGAGGATGGTCCGTTCAGGTTTAATGCCTGCATCCGCTACTTGAGTCAGCAGAGATGCAATGGCTGCCAGGGCGGAAGTAAGACCAGGCTCATTGCTGGCAAGAGGTGCAAGAAAACTATTGGGATACCACGAATAACCAGCGGCCTGTGGTGCAAGATAGCTAAAACCAGGCTGGTGTAGCTCGCTCGTCAGACTCAGGATATCTTCTGCTGATGCACCACGTCCATGGAGCATGATCATAACTGCTTTTGCCTGCTTAAGCGGCAAACCCGCAACAAGTACAGGCTGCCCCTGGTGTGGCCCGGTCACGTTATTCAAATGATGAAGCTGCTCCATTCAATATCTCCTTCCACCCGATTACTCGTTATTGCTCCTGCCAGCATTCTCCACTGGCACATGAAGCGGGGGCAATACATTCTCGATCTGTGAACGACTTGATTCTAACCAGGGGGGAAGCTTGAGGTGCGTTCCGAGCTGCTCGATCGACTCATCAATGGCAAAGCCGGGAGGATCAGTCGCAATTTCAAACAGGACGCCCCCTGGTTCGTGAAAGTAGATCGAGCGGAAGTACTGGCGGTCCAACACTGGCGTCACATCGCCGTCCTGACCTAACAGATGCTCTCGCCAGGCAAGTTGATGGGCGTCATCCTCGGTGCGCCAGGCCACATGATGCACGGTGCCCACTGCTATTCTCCCGCGTGGCTGATTGGACAACTCCAACACATCGACGCGGGTGCCTGGGCCGCCTGGGCCGACTTCGTATCTGAAGCGGTTCCCTTCTTGTTGCAAGGGACGAAAACCGAGCGCTTCAGTGAGCAGAGTGGCTGTTGGCTCGGATGGGCCTCTGCCAGTGTAATACTGGCGAAGCCTCGAATGGCATACGCTTGTGGAACGGGCCCATGTCTCCAGCCGTGGCGGAGGTTCGCCTCGCGGGAGGCTACCAACTCCAGGGAGAGGCCGTGTGGATCAAGAAAGGAAATCACCTGCTCCTGGAAACGAGCGGCTTGCCCCGTGATCGTCACCCCCTGGTGAGATAAACGGCCGATCCAATAGTCGAGCGCATCTGCCGGGATAGCCAGGGAAATGTCTACAATCTGGCCAGTTCCTCTGCGCCCTCGCGGCGCTTCCGGCCAGGGAAAGAACGTCAGAATCGTGCCAGGTGTTCCTGTTTCATCTCCATAGTAGAGATGATAGGTGCCTGGATCATCAAAATTCACCGTTTGCTTGACCAGGCGTTGTCCCAACACATGAGTATAAAAATCCACATTTGCCTGGGGATCTCCCACGATGGCTGTGAGATGATGAATGCCCGTCAGAACGTTGTGTTCCATATGTTCCTCCCAAATGCCCTGCTACCTGACATTAGGTAACCGAGAGCTCTGCTCTTCATGATGTTACGTCTGATCATTCTTCTGCGTCCGCGAATTCGAAAACCACCTCGTCGACATAACACCAACCCCAATTCTCTCCCGGTTCGAGCGACGCAATGAGTGGATGGGTTGTGGTGTGAAAGTGCCTGGTCGCATGTTTATTTTTTGAGGAATCACAGCAACCAACATGTCCACACGAAAGGCAGAGGCGCAGATGCACCCATGTGTCTCCCGTTTTCAAACACTCCTCACATCCATTTGCACTCGGTGTGACTTCCTGTATTTGCTCCAAATGTGTACACTGCTTTGCCATATGCTTGCCTTCTCCAGTTCATTTTTCAGCGATGCTACAAAGGACGATCAGCACTAGATGCCTTCTACTTTCTCAGTGAGCAACTAGAGCCAGGCCACTTGCAAAATGCGCCGCAACCTCAGCAACGCGCCGGCCCTGGAAGCGGGCGGCCGCTAGCGCTATCTCATCAGGTGGTACTGAGCCATTATTCGAGGTATACGAAACCCCATAGGGATTGCCAACCTGGAACTGCACAGGATCAAGATAGCCGGGAGAAACGATAATCGCACCCCAGTGGTAGAAAACATTATTCAGGGCGGTAATGGTTGTTTCCTGTCCACCATGCGCGGTGCCTGAACTACTGAAGCTCGACGCGATCTTGTTAGCGAGTTTGCCCTGTGACCAGAGCTTACCTGTGCGATCAATAAACTGTTTCAACTGAGCGGCAGGCAGACCAAAACGGGTTGGCGTGCCAAATATGATGGCATCAGCCCACTCGAGGTCCGCAAGCGTTGCCGTCGCGATATGCTGCGTCATTTTTCGATGTGCGGCCCAGCCCTGGTTTGTTGCAATCGCCTCTTTCGGAGCCAGTTCCTCGACTTCTCGTAGACGTGTGTGGGCACCTGCGCCTTTTGCGCCTTCTTCCACAGCCAGAGCCAACTGGTAGGTTGACCCGGTCGCGCTATAGTAAATGATTGCTACCTTGACCTCCGTTGACATGGACATTTTCCTCCTTGTTGTATGCCAAATGCAAGAGTCGGTTGTATTGGCCAGTTTGCTTAATTGGTTCATACCATCGTTGAACTCAGATGGGTTTTCGCATCCTTGAGATGCTCATGTGAGATACAAGCACCAGAGGTATGCCAGTTAGCAATCAACCGGCATACCCCTATCTTTACTTAGGACTTCAAGAAGCCTAACAGGTCGGTATTGAATTTCTCTTTATGCGTGGTGGTAAGACCATGACTCGCGCCTGGGTAGACCTTAAGGGTTGCGCCCTTGACAAGCTTTGAGGAGAGAAGAGCAGAGTCTGCGATTGGTACGATCTGGTCATCATCCCCGTGAATAATCAGGGTCGGTACGTCAATCTTCTTGAGGTCCTCCGTGAGATCTGTCTCGGAGAAAGCCTTGATGCAGTCAAATGCTGCCTTGAGGCCAACCTGCATCGACCAGAGCCAGAACATGTCACGCACACCCTGCGAAACCTGGGAGCCTGATCGATTGGCTCCATAGAAGGCCGCGCTGAGATCCTTGTAGAATTGTGAGCGGTCCGTGACGACGCCAGTGCGAATTTGATTAAACACTTCGATGGGCAGGCCGCCTGGATTGGCTTCTGTCTTGAGCATCAGTGGCGGTACCGCGCCAACAAGCACGACCTTGGCGACGCGCGAGGTGCCATGCCGACCAACGTAGTGAGTGATCTCGCCACCACCGGTGGAATGCCCGACCAACACCACGTCTTTGAGATCGAGCGTCTCGATGAGCTCGGCCAGGTCGTCAGCGTAGGTATCCATGTTATTACCATCCCAGGGCTGGCTGGAGCGTCCATGGCCGCGACGATCATGGGCGATGGCGCGATAGCCATGGGAGGCCACGAAGAGCAGCTGGTCGTCCCAGGCATCGGCGTTCAGAGGCCAGCCATGACTAAAGACGACGGGCTGACCCGTGCCCCAATCCTTGTAAAAGATAGTAGTGCCATCTTTTGTGGTGATCGTGTTCGTACTCATAGCGTGAATTTCTCCTTAATCGTGTTGGAAAATGACATATTTCATATCTATTTCAACTGCCTCCTGGCTCCACAACGTCGTTCATTGAATGCCGCTCACAGTGTGGCATTCAACAATGCAAAGAATCTCTACTGATAGATTCATTTCGGACATAAGCACGCATTGCAAGCGGACAGGCATCGTTTTTCTGGCTTACTTCGTAGCCGCGCCAGCCTTCGCCGTGGCCTGAATCAGCTGGAACAGATCAAAAGGAATGAGAGACGATTGACACATAGCTTGAGACGACCGAAATGGTCGTGGCCTTCATACGATTGGCGAGCATCTGTTGCGTCTCTGGCGGGATGATGCGATCGTTCTGCGAGAGCAGATACCATGTTGGCAGGCTCTTCCAGGCCACAGCGGCCGTTTTAAAGAGCACGCCGGCGGCTCGCTTTGATGGCTGCAAACGACAGGGGCAACATACCTTTGGGTGGCGCCGGGTGGAAGCTAGGTAAGGTAGCCTCGCGGCTCGAAATAGCTGATTAGCTTTCCCCAACTTCGTGGTGCCAACCAAGCGCCATGCACGAAGACAATTGTGTCACCCATGCGATTTTTCTCCTTCCTATGGTTCTTATTTGCTGGAGGCACATCTGGCATCCCTCATTTCTACAATGAAGAGCATACCTGATTGCTGAGCATTTTTATCGATCTTCATAGATCGCTTAGCAGTCGTTTTACCTGTGTAGGGAGGCGACCTGCATGTTATGCAGTCAATACACAAAAGTTCTTCTTTGCAACTTCATGGTTAGTGAGATATATTCAGGTGCCACAATGCATATTGATGAGGTGGCGATTAAAGAGTATGAGGGAAAGCGCGGTTTCGTTAGCATTCTTGTTGAATTTTCATAATGCAGAGATGCAATTTTTTATATGTTCACTCAGAAAGCAGGTTCTAGGCGCCAAAAGCAATCCTGGACGTGGTATCCTGTGAAAAAGTTATTTTTGCTTCTTTCCTCCCCTGCTTTTTCTTTTTAGAAAAGCTCTTCTATTATCGATAAATTGACAATACCCTTCACAAGCAGTTTTTTTGGCGCTGAGCACCCTCTTACCCGCAATACGCGCGAAAAGCTACAAACTGTGCTACAAGCGTTAGCTTCAACAGAAAATAACTGAGCAGCAGAATTGTCTTAGAATGAACTATATGCCGAGCTATGAGCGTGTTGGAAAAGAGTTAGACAAGAGAGGTGTCGCCATATGATGGTCACGCGATGGCTACTCGATAGGTAACGATCTCTGATAGGCGCACTTTTTCACGTACCATATGAAGGAACTCACAATCACGTGTGAAGAAAAAGGAAAAACAGCACCATGCATATACTCACGACCCAGCCTCCTCTTAGGAGAGGGCAACTCAATAGACAAGATGTATCTCGCCTCTCTCTCAAAGTGCTTCACTGGTATCAGGGCGCGTTGGCTGGACACTCCTATCGGGCAAAGTTCCTGGCGGAAGCTGTGGCCCGCCAGTTGCGGCGAAATGAACGCGAGATATATCTGCTCGGTGTAGCCGCACTGCTACATGATATAGGGAAAATCGCCATCCCCTCTGCTCTACTTAACAAGCCTGGTTCACTCACAGAACAGGAATGGGCAATTATGCGACTCCATCCCATGATTGGCTCTTGCTTGCTAGAGAAGGCGGGAGGGATCTGGTCATCGATTGCCCCGTTTGTACTGGCCCATCACGAGCGCTGGGACGGGTTAGGCTATCCTTATGGATTAGCGGGAGAAGCTATTCCCCTGGAGGCGCGCATTCTTGCTGTTGTAGATTCCTATACCGCTATGACGGAGCAGAGGCCCTATCGATCAGCGCTTTCACCAGCCGAAGCTCGGGCGGAAATAAGACGTTGTACTGGTAGAGCATACGACCCTCGGGTGGCTAACGTCTTTCTTGCTCTTCTCCCCCAGGATGATGCTTAAGTGCTCCCGAATTATTTACTAAGTCGGCGGGACCAATCCCGGATCCTATGAAGAAGCGCCAGGATAACGGGTGGATTGAGACACATTTCTGGAAAGCGAACCCAAGAGAAGCATTCAGTCAATATTCATCCTTCAGCGGAAGAAATTCAGGTCATCAGGGCCCTACAATGGGCTGTTTGCACCAATCCATGGAAGATAGCTTGGCAGACATACCAGGAGAGAACATATGGAAGCACCTTCTGAAACGCGAGTACGCATTCTAACCGCTTTTTTAAAGCTCAGCGCCGAGCGGGGTATAGAAGCTACTACGACCCGTGCGATTGCAGCTGAGGCTGACGTCAATGAGGTGACAATCTTTCGCCTCTTTAAGGATAAGGCGACGCTGATTCACGCAGTCTATCAACACTTTGCACCTGGACGCCGCATTGCTGCCTATCGCGTTGCTATTGATGCATCTCATACTACACGGGCCGCCACGGGATTGCGGACGTGCCTGACCTTTGTATGGGATTGCCTGGATGAGTATCCCCAGTTGTGGCTTATCGGAATAGGTGCGTATTGGTGTTATCCCACGTTGCGTGAAGAACTGGCATTTCATCCCCAGGCAGCTCGTAACCTCATTGAGCAGGCTTTAAGCCAGGCTGAGCCCATGCTACGTTCCGAGGTCGATCTACCAACCACGGCAATGAGTTTACTGGGACTCCTCCAAGGAATGATCTCCTGGCGATATTATGGTTGGCTCGCTCTAACAGCAGAGGAGCGCCAGCGTAGACTCGAAGCAGCAATTCAGCCATTATTCCAGGACCCATCAACGTTTGCGACACATACCGAAGAGAGGTAAGCGCCTCTCTTTTCTCTCCTTTCCCCCCAAAAACTCTTCTCGCAAGAAATTGCTTCTCCCATGCTGCCCAGGCTTAGGAAGCCCCTCTGTGATGCAAGTATACGCTTGCTTCTCTGGTTGGACTTGTGGTACGATACTTTAGAGAAAAATACAGAGAAGCGCCCCACACATTCCCCAGGTACTTTTGAAGATCTGTCCCTACTCCATAGGTGTGAAACCAGAACAATGACGTTCTTTCTCAAAAGAGGCCAGGCCAACGCAGCTTGTTTTGTTCACGATACATATACTCTGGATAGCTGAAGGAAGAAGGCGAGGAGGAGACTCCATGGCAAGAAATGAGCGTTTACGGCGGCAGCGCATTCTGCGCAATTGGCGACAGCAAGACGTAGCAGACGAGTTAGGAACGGCAGTGATCACGATTCAGCGCTGGGAACGTGGTATTCAGCAACCGAGCGCCTATTACAGTGTCAGGCTTTGTTCCCTCTTTGGCCTGAGTGCTCAGGAACTGGGACTCGTGGAAGAGGATGCATCGTCTTCGGAGCCTGAGATCGTGGAGGCCTCACCTTCAGAGAAGACGCCCGTCAGCGACTTGGCGATCTGGACGGTTCCCTATGCCCGCAATCCTCATTTTACTGGGCGGGAGGATCTGCTCAGCACCCTGGAGCAGCGCTTCGCCCTTCCAGGAGCCGATCGTTCCACGGGTCTGCGGCACGTCGCGTTGACGCAAGCCCAGGCGATCAAGGGATTGGGAGGCATCGGCAAAACGCAAACGGCCATCGAATATGCCTATCGCTCGCGCCAGCAGGGACGGTACCACGATGTCCTCTGGATCACGGCAGTCAGCGAAGAAACCCTTCTGACCAGTTTTGTCGAATTGGGCCGCCTCTTACCAGAGGTGGTCAGTGCGGAGGAAACGGATCAACGCAAGATTGTCTCGGCCATTCTGCGCTGGCTGGAACAACGCACGCAGCCCTGGTTAATGATCTTTGATAACGCGGACGATCTGGAGATGGCGCACCCCTATTTCCCGCGTCAGGGCCAGGGGCATCTGCTGATCACCACACGGGCCAGCGCGGTCGGAGCCTTTGACTCTTCGCTCGAAGTCGAAACCATGGGAACCATTGAAGGGGCTTCACTCTTGCTGCGCCGGACGCATCTGTTGGAGTCGGCGACGCCTGAGGAGATGGACGAGGCCATGAATATTGTGATTGCGCTCGGGCATTTCCCTCTGGCTATTGATCAGGCCGGGGCATATATTGAAGAGGCTGGTTGCGGGCTTCAGTCCTATCTCCAGATTTACCAGACTCATCGCCATGCCTTGCTCAAACAACGGGGAAAGCAGATGACGGGCTATCCTGATTCGGTGGCCACCACCTGGTCGCTCTCCTTTGAGCAGGTTGCACGCACCCATCCAGCAGCGACTGAACTGTTGCAGTTATGCGCTGTTCTGGCTCCTGATCACATTCCAGAAGAACTGCTGCGGGAAGGCGCTCCCTACTGGCCTGAACAGTTGCGCGAGGCCGCGTCTGATCTCTTCTCCTTCAATCAGCTCCTGAAAACTTTGCTGGACTTTTCCCTGATCAAACGGCTCTCGAAAGATCGCATAGTGAGCGTCCATCGCCTGGTTCAGGCGGTCCAGTGGGATCGCATGGACACACAGACGCAACGGGATTGGAGTGAACGGGTGGTCAAAGCGGTCGAGATGATCTTTCCTCAGGACCCGACCAGAGTGGAATTCTGGCCTCAATGTCAGCGCTACCTGGAACAGGTGCAGGCTTGTGACGCACTGGTCCAGCAACAGAACCTGCAACTCCCAGAAGCAGCGGATGTGCTGTTGCGCGCGGGGAGCTATTTCTTTGAACACCAAATGTTTAGTCAGGCAGAAATCCAGTACCAGCGAGCGCTCACCCTGCGCGAAAGTTACTGGGGAGCAGAACATTTCCTCACCGGCTACAACCTGGAATATATGGCGGTCCTGCAACGCAATAATGGCAATTACGCGCAAGCGGAAGTGTTATTTGAGCGGGCGCTGGCTATTCGCGAGCACCAGTTGGGACCAGACCCTCTGGAAGATGCGGCCAGCCTATGCAGGTTGGCCGAGTTCTGCCTAGCCCAGCAAAAATATCCCCTGGGGGAAACGCTGGCTCGCCAGGCTCTGGTCATCTATGAACGGCAATGGGGAGCAGACCATCTCGACACCACTAACGCCAGGCACACGCTGGCCAGCTTGATTGAGCGACAGGGACATTACGATAAAACAGAAGCCATGCATCGCCAAAACCTGGCTATTCGCGAGCGCGAGCTTGGGCCAGAACATCCTCTGACTACCAGAGTTCTGAATAATCTGGGCATTCTTTATTCTCACCAAGGACGCGACGAAGAGGCAGAACTGTGTTATAAGCGGGTGCTGGCTAGCCGCCAGAAACAACTGGGTCCATCCCATTTTCAGACAGCAACGGCTATCTTTAATCTCTCGTGCGTGTACATCGATCAAGGCCGTTATCAGGAGGCAGAGCCATTTGCCCGGCAAGCCCTAGCCCTCTATGAGCAGCATCTTGGACGGCAACATATGCAAACGGCGGATTGTTTAAGCGCGCTGGCTACGGTCTTGCTACACCAGGGCTCCCTGGAGCAGGCAGAGGCCTTGCTTCAGGAAGCTTTGGAACTCCATGAAAAACATCTGGGTCCTGTTTTTCCTCATGTGGGGGATGATCTCACCACGCTAGGTATTCTCTACCGCAAACAGGACAGGTATGCCGAGGCTGAGCCTCTCTTTCAGCGAGCCCTGGAGATTAACGCGCAAACGTTTGCAGACGTGGACCCCCAGGTCGCCAGAAATCTCTATCAGTTCGCGCTCTTGCAAGAAGCTCAAGGAAAGGATGAACAGGCATATAATCTCTATACACAGGCACTGGATGGCTGCATCCAGGGTGGGCGCTTCACCCATGCCCTCACGCTTGATATTCGCCAGCACTTGGTGGCCCTGCTCATGAAATATGGAGAAGCCGAAGCCCTTCATATCCTGGAGGAACAGCTTGGGCCTGAACATGTTGATATGGCAAGACTCTGAACCATCTTGCGAACCTCTACAATAATCAAGGAAGATATGTAGAAGCCGAGCCTCTCTACCTGCGCGCCTTGCGTATTCGTGAGCAACAATTGGGACCTGAGAGTGAAGGCATCGCTCAGATCCTGCACGATTTTGCCGGATTCTGGCAAGTTCAGGGGCATCTCCAGGAGGCGGTACGTCTGTATCAACAGGCCTTGCTTATCCGTGAGCACGTGCTTGGGGCAGATCATCCTATGACTGTCGTGACCTGTAACTATCTCCAGGAGGAGCTGCTCGCATTACATCAGTTAAAAGGCGCTACCATGCAATAAACCCTATGCTTGCATTTATGGTAGGACATCACTAAACGGTGGAGGAGCATAAGATCCCCTTTCATCACGAAAAAAGATGAGACGAGGTATTGTCGACTTGGTCAAAAGATGTAGAGCTTATATGCGAGAAAAAGGATCTCAAAGCAGGAATTGCGCCCTTTTTTAGGCTCTGGTTGCTGAAGAAGCGTGGCTCAACTGGTCTAGAAGTGGAGATAGCTTTTATCAACAGAATTGTTTAAGTTGACAAACCTGGTTTTTCGCATGCTTTCAGGATAAACGGGCAAAGCGCTGCATGCTCCTGCTAAAACGATAGCTAGACGATAGGTAATGTTCTTTAAGAAAGAAACATCTGAAGATATACTCTCTATAGTAAGAGAAAGGCATTCGGAATCGGCTTTAGAACCGATATGGCTCTTCTCCAGAGAGAAAGAATCGAGTAATCTCCCTGAGATATTTCATACCCGAAAAGTGCAGGAAAAAATGATGCAAAACAGTCTTCTCGGTATCCATCATGTCACAGCGATTACGAGCAATGCCCAACGCAATATCGATTTCTATACTGGCTTCCTTGGATTACGGCTGATCAAAGTGACCGTCAATTTTGATGATCCCAGTGCTTATCACCTGTACTATGGAGATAGTGTGGGACACCCGGGTACGATCATAACCTTCTTTGCCTGGCCTGGAGCCCCCCGTGGGCGGCAAGGAACAGGACAGATTAACGCTACTGCTTTCGCGATTCCTCGGTCTTCTCTCGGCTATTGGATTGGTCGCTTGATCGAATATGGCATTCAGTATAAAGGACCCACCACTCGCTTTGATGAACAGGTAATCTCACTCCGTGATCCAGATGGATTGGTTGTGGAACTCGTCGCACGTCCTGATATTCAGGAATGTCTCGGTTGGGAGAGTCAGGCGATCCCTGCCGAACATTCTATTCGCGGTTTCGCGGGAGTCACGATCTGGGAAGATGATTATGAGCAGACGAATCATGTCTTGAGCGACATTCTAGGCTTTCGATTGATTGCTGAAAAACAGAATGTGTTTCGCTACGAATTTGGAGCAGAGGCAAACAGAGCGAGACTCGATGTGCGTCATACCGCAGGCTTCTGGCGTGGGGAGGTTGCAGCGGGAACGGTGCACCATGTCGCACTACGTGTTGCGACGGATGAAGGCCAGCAAGCATGGCACGACATGCTCATTGGAAACGATCTCAACGTTACATCTATACGGGATCGTAAGTATTTCCACTCCATATACTTTCCTGAACCTGGTGGTGTGCTCTTTGAGATCGCTACCGATCTCCCAGGCTTTACCATTGATGAGTCGGCTGAGCGCCTGGGAACGCAACTCCAGCTACCGTCCTGGCTCGAGGCTCAACGTTCAGAGATAGAACGTGTATTACCACCACTCCATTGGCCATCAGCATAAGGAGAAGCGGCATGGCCAGAGAGATTGAGGTTTTGGACAGAGGGCTAGAGTTCGCCCTGTCCGATCCCTTTGTAGCTGAGGAAGAGAATTGCGACGAGGATGAACGCGAGCAGGACGCCAAGCAGGCCAATGGCGATGTTGCCAATATCTATGTTGTCGATGCCGCCCCAAATGAAGATCAGGCATAGGACAGATCCCAGGACGAGCACGCGAGCGGTGCGGAGTTTCACAATGCTTCCTCTTCTTCTCATGCGGAAACCGACCCTCATTCTACAGGCATGTCCTCATTCGACTGCGGCACCGCTCTTGTAGCTGACACTCGGATTAACTTTTCGATACGCCGACATGTCGACATGCCGACACAGCCCTTTTTTAGGCAAAAGCGCGTCAAGTTGCCATGATAGCAAAATCGACATTCTCTTACTGTGACGCATTTCACATTTTTACATAAAAATGTTACAACTACTCCTATCTTCTTGCCGAAGCCGTTCTCAGCACCTGCCACCCTTCTCTTTATACTGAAATAAGCATAGCCCCTGATATGCTAAATACAAGCGTCTGTGTAAGGTATCTTTGTAATGCGTAGATGTTATCGTTCATTCATTTTTGAAAGAGCAATGGCGCTATGGAGACAATGCAGAGTAAAACTAAAGCGGTAAAGACCGATGTCCCCGCCAGGATGGATCGCCTCCCATGGAGTCGCTGGCACTGGCTCGTGGTCGTCTCGCTGGGCATCACCTGGATTCTGGATGGTCTTGAAGTCACCATCGTTGGCTCTATCGCCAGCGTGCTGAGCAAGCCTCAGACCCTTCATCTCTCGACGGTGGAGGCCTCCAGCGCTGGCACAGTCTATCTCATTGGTGCGGTCCTCGGTGCTCTGGTATTTGGCCGGATGACCGATCAGCTGGGCCGCAAGAAGCTCTTTATGATTACCTTGCTGGTCTACTTGAGCGCGACCATCGCAACCGCCTTCTCCTTTAACTTCTACTGGTTCGCTGCCTGCCGCTTCATTACGGGCACGGGTATCGGTGGCGAATACGCGGCCATCAACTCGGCTATTGACGAGCTTATTCCGGCACGGGCGCGTGGCTGGACCGACCTCGTGATCAATGGCACCTGGTGGATTGGGACAGCCTTTGGCGCGGCCATGACTGGCGTACTGCTCAATCCCAATCTCTTCCCCATCAATGTAGGCTGGCGCCTCTCCTTCGCTCTGGGCGCGGTTCTGGGCCTGGCCGTCCTGCTGGTACGCCGTTATGTACCCGAGAGTCCACGCTGGCTGATGATGCATGGCCACTTTGAGGAGGCCAACAAGGTGGTAGCGGAAATTGAGCATGAGGTACAGAGGGAAAATGGCGGGAAGCCGCTACCTGAGCCAGAAGGCTCCATTTATATCCGCCCTCGCGGCGCCATTGGCTTCGGCGAAATCGCGAAGACCATGGTCAGGCTCTATCCCAAGCGCACAATTCTGGGCCTCTCGTTGATGGCCGCACAGGCATTTTTCTACAATGCCATCTTCTTTACCTACGCCCTGGTGCTGACGACCTTCTTCCACCTGCCAGCCGAGAGCGTGCCACTGTATCAGATTCCCTTCGCTATAGGCAATGTGATTGGCCCCCTGACCATCGGTCGTCTGTTTGATACGATTGGGCGTCGCAAGATGATCAGCTTCACCTATATCATCTCTGGTATATTGCTGGCAATTACCAGCTGGCTCTTCGCCCAGGGTATGCTCAACGTAGTCACGATCACCATCTGCTGGTCGATCATCTTCTTCTTTGCCTCTACCGGCTCCAGTTCGGCCTACCTGACCGTCAGCGAGGTCTTCCCTCTGGAGATGCGCGCGATGGTCATCGCTCTCTTCTACGCCATTGGAACAGGCGTTGGCGGCGCCTTCGCCCCCTTCATCTTTGGTCTACTTATCCAGACCAACCAGCCAGTCATCCTCTCCTACGGCTACTATGCGGGCGCGCTATTCATGGCGGCTGCGGGTGTTGTAGCCATCTTCTTCGGTGTCGACGCCGAGCGCAAGTCCCTGGAGAGCATCGCCAAACCCTTCTCGCAGGCGGACGACGAGGAAGGCCCCCATACAGCTCAGGCCAGTTAAACTATAAGAAAAGCGGATACAGTGGGCGCGAATGTCGCGCCCACTGTATCCGCTTTTCTTATTATGTTTTGCTTTTGAAGAAATGCTATCGCTTACGTCTTCTATAGTGTAAAATAAAACTCTTCAATATAATTACAAGAAGACGTAGTGAGGTCCACTCGTATGTTGTTGCAACTAACTATTATCGCCTGTAGCCTAATTTTATCAACGATTGCTGGCTGCCTGATGGCTATTTCCACTACGCAGCCGCCCTCTCTGATACACACACATGGGCATCTACCCTGGTAAGTTATATTATAGGTTTCTTCGTGCTGCTGGTTATTAGCGGCATCATGATTGCATTGAATGACGATCTTTATCACTCAAGTTTAAGTCAGCTCATCGAAGCGTATTTTATCAATTCATCTATTATTACAATCTGGCTTCTTGCATTTAGTACAGTCCTAGCGACCGATCCCCTGGCACTGCATACTTTTCATATCAATGACCTGCCAGAAGACAAATACAGGAGAGCCTATCTTTACAACTACCTCTTTCCACAGACGCTCATATTTCTTCCCAGCCTCTATATCCTGGGAGGAATGGTCTGGATAAGCAAGCAATTAGGCCTTAACACAGATGCCATTCCGCCCATTGTACAGCTAGCACCTTTTATTTTACTTCTTTTGTCAGGCGACATCTTCGCGCTTCAGCATGAGAAGTGCAGGGCCATACTTCAACCAATTGAAAGCACCCGCTGGGCCTATTTGGAGCCAAGGATCGCCGCCTGGTGCAGGCTCGCCAGCATTCAGTTCGCCTCCATCCAGGTAGCCCATGATATCGTCGGTAGACATACAGTACGCGTCGTTGGCATGGGGCGGCATCCGGTGCTGATTATCAGCGAAGCGCTGTTGAGGGCTACGGACTGGCGGCAGAAGGACGCGCTGATCTACCTGGGCATCGCCATGCAACAAAAACGCCTGGCCCGCAAGGTATTCCAGCGCCACCTCTGGCTGGTCGGGATCTTTCTAGCCTGGATAACCTGGGGCGCGACAATGCAACCCTTCCCACGTACAGCGGTTCATATTGCAACTTCGCTGGGTATGCTCATAGGCCTGCCCATCCTGGCTCTCATTATACTGATGTGTTATCCGCATAGGGCCTATCGTGACCTGGACCTCCTCGCCGCCCTGCTCACAGGCGACCCACTCGCGCTCATCGCCGTCCAGCACCTTATCGCCGCGCTCAACGGTTTCAAATTTGACAGGTCACAACGCTTCTCGCCCTCCGCAGCTGATCGCATCGAAGCCCTGATCAAACTATCCAAATCGACCAGTACTCGCGCCCCCTACGCCGCCGACCCTGTGCCCGCCATCTTACATATAACCGTCAACGGCACTCAGGTCAGCGTCCCCCTCGACCAGGCCACGCCGCCCACGTCCGGCCCGGAAGTGGCTTATTGAGTGGGATTGCCCTATTTTCTCACCTCCTCGTCCCCACACTTTGAAGCCCAGAGAGGGAGAGAAGCAATGGGAAGCACGTTCCCCGTTCTGACAACCCTTAAAGGCATAACGTTGTATGTTCATGAGTGGCAGGGAACGAGTGGCTTTACCTGTGATGGATCATGCGCCAAAACCTGGCAGCCTCTGGTCTACAAGGGTACTACAACACCTACCTCGACTACCAAGCTACCTGGTAAACTAAGTGTGGGTACCGACGCTCAGGGCCGCAAAGTCGTCTTCTACCAGGGGTATCCCCTCTACACCTATGTTGACGATAAGAAACCCGGCGACTTCAATGCTCCCCTGGCTGATAACTCGCCCTGGCAGCCCGCCACCCCTGACCTCCCTACTGGCCTGTAACCAGTCGTTTTAGACAAAAATGAGTGGACTCTCATGTGGACTATTTCGCCAGAGAGTCCACATGACACTCTCAAATGCGCACGACCACTTTCCTTCTCCATGCGATCTGTACCGTGCGACCACTCCCTCCAATTACTACAACTCCCAAGAGGCCGTCATGATCCGTTTACCCTAGCATTGACAAGTTTCACCTAAATCATGTATTATTTACTTGAATTACGTAAGTTTTACTTGAGCATCAGCACATCAACATATTAGGAGCAGCAGCATGCCAGTGCAATGGAACCTGAAGCAGTGGCTAGCAGTCAACCATCATATTTATCGACCCACTGAGTTGCAGACATTGCTTGAGGAGAAAGCTAACACCCAGCTTTCTTTGCAGGCTATTTCCTCGCTACTGAATAACGTTCCCAACGCTTTACGCCTCTCCACTATTCAGGCATTGTGCAACGCACTCAATTGTACGCTGAGCGACTTTTGCGAAGTCCTTCCCGACCAGCCTGCTCCACACAAACAGCATACTGAGGATCGGAGACGAGCAGAGAGCGAGAGTCAGCATATTCATCCCTCTATGTTTCCTCCCATTACCAATGCGACTACCTCGCAAGCGAGCGTTGAAACCGCCATCCGCGACATTGTAATGCAAACACTCGCAGAGCAGGGTCTTATTTCGCAAAAGCAGGAAGCACACCCTTCCACAATCAGTGTCCTCATTCCTGGCTGGGTCTGGTCAGTCATTCCCGATCTTACGCGAGGTGTGGTCGAGACGATATCAGAGAGTCCGTATGATCTCGCACTCTATAGCATCAGTGACGAAGAACCAAAGAATAGCGAACAGGCGCTCATTGAGCGTTTTCTAGCGACTCCGCTGAGTGCCGGGCTGGTGGCTATTTTCCCTGGACGCCTCTCTTCACGACTAACCCAACTCTCACGACAGGGATTTCCAGTGGTAGTGATTGATGATCAAGAGACCCAGGTGGTTCCCTGGATTGGTGTAGATAATACGACAGGTGCATACATGGCCGTGCGTCATCTGCTTCGTCTCGGACATCGGCGCATCGCCCATATTAAAGGCCCCGCTCACTACCTGGTCTCCTATGCTCGCTATCAAGGATATTGCCAGGCACTTCTCGAAGCCGGGCTTTTCCCGGACGCCGACCTTATTCTTGAGGGAGATTTTCTCCCTCCAAGTGGTCGAGCCTGTGCTACTACGCTCTTTGAGCTTCCGCACGCGAAACGACCAACAGCGATCTTTGCCGCCAGTGATCAAATGGCGTATGGAGTGCTCACAGCCGCAGAAGAGTATGGCCTCTCTGTCCCCAGGGATATCGCCCTTGTTGGCTTCGATGGAGACCGTCCCTCGGCCTATACACGTCCTCCATTGACAACAGTGAGACAACCATACTTCGAAATGGGGCAGCGCGGTGTCTCCCTGTTGCTCTCACTGCTACAACAGCCAGGCTTATTGAATAATGAGACGCTGCACCGGGCAACTTTATATCTCGGAAAGAATGACAAGAACACATTCACCTCTCAGCAACAACCAATCCACATCCAACTCCCGGCTGAACTTGTGGTGCGTGAATCCTGCGGAGCCAACTTTCGCAGTCCCGTCGCATCACCTTCAGAACCGTTGCTTCCATAAAGCGTACCATTTCCTTGACCTAATCGTTCTCACTATTATGCAAATGCGAAAGGAGGCTTCTTTAGAGAACAGAAAACTCAGAAACCTTCAGCAAGGATGCAAGCTTCTCTTGTTGTGCTCACCATGTTTCTGCGCTAGTAACTCTTGTGGCTTTTCGCTGCTGAATTGTGTATACGTATCACTATCGCATGAAAGGATGAAAACATGTCAGCACGTACACTTCTCCGCACGTCATCTATGATCGCATTAACCCTTGTATTGATTACTGCGCTAGGAGCGATGACGGCTGCGCATGCCGCCTCCAGCCAGGCGAGCGCCAACCATAAGTATGTACCCAGTGGAGATGGCAAGCAAAAGAGTGTGACCACCGTTGTGACCTGGTATGGATATAACGATAATTCCGGCGCGACCGAGAACCAGCATGGATCAGCCGATATCGCTTATCCCAAATCCGATGGCTATCCCACCATTCACAATCATGCCACCGAGGGTACAGGCACCTACAACGATCCCGTAACATTCGCTGCCCCCAATAAAGATCTAAAAACGACCTTCCCCATTGGTAGTATCATCTACGTCCCCCTGGTCAAGAAATATTTTGTTATGGAAGACCAGTGCGGCGATACCGATCCCCAGGGATGCCAGAATGGCTCCAACCACGCGGACCTTTGGATGGGGCCAGCCAAGGAAATGAATGGTACAAAACTTGATGACTGCGAGGGTAATGCCACTCCAAACTCTGCGGTAAAGGTGACCATCAACCCGAGCTCCACATTATCTGTGGATACAACCACCATGTACACCACAGGCAATAAATGCACTATCCATCTCTATTAGTTTTTAACATATAAGGCAGGAAGCCTTACCACAAATGCTTCCTCCTTAGGCGTGGTGAGTGTCACGAAGAGGTATGTTCTGCCTATACAATGCTCTCCTCTTGTTCAGGAACAAGAGGAGAGCATTGCTTCTCTGCTCTTCTCACGTGTACTTGCCACTGAGAAAACCACCAGTTAGCAGACGCCAAGGCAAGATAGCGAGACCCGCGTACTGTGTGAGCGGCACCAGTTCATGTTCAATTAGGGGATCATCAGCCACATAGGAGTGCGTTCCATTGAAGACCAGATCGCCCACAAAGGCGACTCCAGGTTCGGTCTCGACCACCCAGAGCGCGTTCGCGCCACAGTCACCACCCGGCCCAAGATCATAGACCTGGTAGGTAATGAAGTATACTAACAGGCCTTCATGTTTACTGTACCGATACTTGCCAGAAATCGAAAGAAGGTGCATAATAGAGATGTACAATATTTCATACCATGTACATTTGTGCAAACATAATTTGCGGAGATAAAAAAATGACCGATCTGCAAAATGAAAGGGTACGATTACTGGTTAAAATCAGTCGGCTTTATTACGAAGATGGACTCAATCAACAGGACATTGCCAAACGATTAGGTATTTCACGACCTCACGTGAGTCGAATGCTCACTGCTGCAAGGGCCGAAGGGATCGTCAACATCTCGATTAACAATCCTTATTCACGAGAGCAGAACATTGAGCAGGAACTCATTGAAACGTTTGGCATTCTCGATGCTTTTGTCGTAAGCACAGAAGAACATTCTGAACAAAGACTTCTCCATCAACTAGGGCGAAGTTGTGCAGTGCTTCTCGAATCTATGCTCAAAGATAACGATATTGTGGGAGTTATGGCTGGGCGTACGGTTACTGCTGTTGCTGCTGAGCTAGAGTATTTTGCACGAAACGGGCTACAGTTTACTCCACTTGTCGGTGGCTGGGGTTCTACTGGCTCATCCTGGCATGCAAACTCGAATACCATGATGTTTGCGGAAAGGATGAAATCTAACTACTGGCTTCTGCATGCACCTGCGGTTGTTGTCTCCCAGGAAACCAAAGAGCTTTTGGTGAAAGAACCAGAAATAGCCAACGTACTTGAGGTTGCTCGGAAGAGTACCGTGGCGGTTGTCGGTATTGGTCAAGTCTCAAAGGAGGCGACGATTGTCCAAACCGGTTACTTTGGAAATGCTGATTTGAACGATGTCCTTCGACAAGGAGCCGTGGCAAACGTATGCGCGTCTTTTCTCAACATTCAAGGAGAGAACATAGCTTTTTCTGCAAAAACAAGAATGCTCGGCATTGACATATCAGAGCTGAGACCACATACCCATGTCATCGGTGTCGCTGGTAGCCAGGACAAAGTCAAAGCGATCACGGCAACGTTGCGAGGAAAATGGATTGATACTCTTGTGACGGATCTCGAGACCGCCCAACGGGTTTTAGATTTTCATAAGCACAATAAATAATAGGGAGATAAAGCAATTGAGTGTAAATGGTTACTACGGATCATATGGAGGGATGTTTATTCCTGAGATCTTATTCCCTGCTTTTCACGAACTAAAAGAAAAGTTCGCTGAAATACAAAATGATACCGCGTTTTGGCAGGACTATCAGGATAGCCTGGCAAACTTTTCCGGTCGTCCAACACCACTCACCTATGCCGCAGGGCTAACAAAGTATTTTGGTGGACCCAAAATTTACATGAAGCGGGAAGATTTGAATCACTCAGGTGCCCATAAACTGAACAATGCCTTGGGGCAAGCGCTGCTCGTGAAACGGATGAACAAAACACGCGTCATTGCTGAAACAGGTGCCGGGCAACACGGGGTTGCAACAGCCATTGTAGCAGCGAAATTCGGTTTAAAGGCTACCGTTTACATGGGGAGTGAAGATGTAGAACGCCAGTATGCGAACGTTTTTTGGATGAAACGCTTCGGCGCGGAAGTTGTGCCTGTGGAAGCTGGTTCTCGCACCTTAAAAGACGCTATGAATGCGGCGTTGAGAGACTGGGCTTCGAGTTTTGAAACAACCCATTACTTGCTGGGAACCGCATCAGGACCCCATCCTTTTCCAGCTCTAGTAGCTTTATTTCAATCGATCATTGGGACCGAGGCCAAGGAACAAATTCTTCGCTTGGAAGGTAAGCTTCCCAATCGTGTCTATGCCTGTGTGGGTGGAGGGTCGAATGCCCTTGGTATTTTCCAAGCGTTCATACCCCACGAAGAAGTTGAACTGGTTGGAGTAGAGGCTGGGGGAGAAGGACCAATGGCCGGAAAGCATGCATCACGAATCGCGTATGGGCAAGGCAGGACTGGCATCGCCCAGGGGTACAAAACCCTCTTTCTGCAGGACAAAGACGGGCAAATGTTAGAGACTTCCAGTATTGCAGCGGGACTTGACTATACAGGCGTGTCACCTCTCCTCGCAAATTTATCAGAACGTGGGCGCGTGCGCTTCGAAGCAGCGACCAACGAGGAAGTTGTGAATGCCCTCCAACTTGTCATGACCAAAGAAGGCATTGTTCCTGCATTAGAATCTGCCCATGCTTTTGCAGGGGCTTTTCGGGAGATGCAACAGTGTTCGGAGGGTGAGAGCGTCATCATTAATATGTCGGGCCGGGGCGATAAAGATATTTTTAACATAGCGGAAGGATTACGAGATGAAGAATGGAAGGCTTTTATCCAGCGGAAAAGCACACAATATCAGCAATCTTGCTCAGGAGATTCTGGAAAAGCGTAAAAGAAAATCTATTTTACTGATGGCGCATCAAATTGTAGGCTATCCCGATTTCGAGACGAATTACGAAATGATCCGTCTGTTTCACGAATGTGGCGTGGATCTGGTGGAGTTACAACTTCCTTTCTCTGAGCCGATTGCGGACGGTCCGCTGTTTCTGAAGGCAAACCAAAAAGCATTGGAACGAGGGACGACCATAGAACAATGTCTGGACTTTGCGCAAAAAGTAACGAGGGATTTCCCTCTCTTTTGTATTTTCATGACGTATTATAATATTTTACTCCAATATGGAGTAAAACAGTTCGTTGAAACTGCCGGATCCATTGGAATTCGCGGGCTGATAGTCCCCGATGCATTTCCCGAGGAGAGCGATGAATACTTTGCTGCCTGCAAGCAAGAGCATGTTGATCCCATTCTAGTGGTTACTCCCTACACACCAGATACGCGAATGGAGTATCTAGCGGACAAGACAGAAGGACTTTTGTATTGTGCTGCAAGAAAAGGCGTGACCGGATCACCAACGTCTTTTGGTGATGCGACAACAGATTTTCTCTTACGATGCCGTCAGTATTCATCCACTCCCATTGCAGTCGGGTTTGGCATTCAGCGTCCAGATGATGTTCGCTATCTCGTCAACAAAAGTGATATTGCCATTGTGGGAAGCACACTCCTCAACGTATTAGAAGCAGAAGGAATTACTGGTGTAAGGGAATTTTTGCTTTCTCTCAGGCCTGAATGACGCGAGCACAAGACATAACAAAAAAGGGGCTGGATGTAAGACAATTTGCCTTACATTCAGCCCCTTTTCTTCAATAGAAAATTCTTTACCCCCGGCTGGAGGCCATCTGAACTTGCTCGACGGGTTGCCGGGCCTTCCAGGGCCAGCCAACCTGCATGCAGAGAAAGCTGAGGACCGCGAAGAGGACCGCGATCAGCGTGGTATGCAGCAGTTCGACGACAAGCTGACCGCCGGTGACGACGGTGAGCATACCAGCCGCGCCCTGCAAGATGACCATGATGAGCGCAAGCCAGGCACCTCGCACGAGGTCACGGCGCTCGCGATAACGGCGCAGAACCCAGATGAGGAGGCCCACGATGAGCAGGCCAATTAACGTGGCAGCATAACGGTGGAACATCTGTACACCGGGATGGCTGGCGAGGTCTGGCACAAGTGTGCTACATCCAGGCCACTGCGTGCCACAACCCAGGGTGGAGGAGGAGTGACGCACAAGGGCGCCCGTGTAGACGACGATGTAGCAGTAGGCGGTGATGCCCCAGACTACGTACTGCATGCTCTTACTCACCAGGCCTGGCTTCCGCTCCTCACGCTTTTCCACAGCCTTACCAGCTTTCATCTGGAAAAGATAAATGGTAAGCAGTATAACGCTGGCAAAGGAGATCAATGCGAAACCGAAGTGCAGCGAGAGAATCCACTCCTCGGCGAAGGTGCCTTCGTACATGACGGTTACCGCGCCTAGAGCACCCTGGAGGATGACGAAGAACAGGCTCATAAAGCCGAGCAGTTTGACGCGCCCATTATGCCTGAAGACCCACCAGGACCAGACCGTCAAAAAAAGGATCAAGAATCCATCGATACCAGAGGCGATACGATGGCTGTACTCCAGCACAGAATCAACCGACATATACGCGGGTATGAGTTGTCCCTTACAGATCGGCCACGAGGTACCACATCCCTGGCCCGCTCCAGTTTTGGTAACTATGGCCCCCATCAGCACCATTATATATGCGCCGATAGAGGTCAGGACGGCCAATATTTTCATCAAACGCAGTGTCATACTATTCCCATTATCTCTTTTTGTATCTTGTGCAGGCAAGCCCCTCGCGCCTGCGGCGCTCGCCCTGTAGGTGGTGCGTCCTGGCTGCCGCAGGCAGCCAGGACGCACCACCTACAGAAGGTAGTTGCTTATTTTTGCATATTATAGCACGGTATGTCAGGTGGAAGCACAGTCCCCGCACATAAGTCCAACGCGTCATGGACCCCTCTTCCCGCTGCAAAAATCAGGGGCTCCCCTGCCTGGATAATTGTCCATCAATCCCTTGTTCATACTCTACTATGCATCATCTGCCGATTTGCCTGCACAGCTGCCAGAATCATGAACAAGAGTAAAAGAGCAAAGGCGATATATCCTGAAACGCCAACTCGCTCCTCGGTCGCGGTTCCCGACTCCTGCGAAGACACAGCTTGTTCAGTTCCAGGGAGGGGCTGCGCAATGAATAACGTCCCCACCACGGCCAGCAGGAGTAGAAAGAAGAGCAGCACAAGGCCATATACAAAGATTATCTCCATAAGGTCATCCTTTCTCGCATGACTATTCCACATTTAGCTTGCTGATCGCTCAAACAAGCGCACGCCTCCTTTCACTTTGAAAATGTAGAAGAGGAACCAGATAGAAGGCAGAATAATGCACAGGCCAATGCTAACGCCAATAACCAGTAAAAGCAGGGTGCTGGGCGCGCCCGCACTACTCTCAACGGTCACATCAGGCGGCACAAGATACGGTACCTGTGAGACACCCCATGATCCCAGGAGGAAAGCTGTTTCAAGCACAATGAAAAAACGCGCCAGCAGGTAATACCTGAAGAATAGTGTGCCAGCCGCACAAATGCCAATCAGCATGGTGGCAATAACAAGCGGCCAGGCATGGTTCAACATGCCATGCCAGAGCAATGGGGCCGCAGATAGCGAGAGCCAGAGCCCCAACAGGCCCAGCAGCGCCATAACCGCGCCCGAGATCAGGCCACGTATGCGAAAGGCCTCAGCAAGATCATGCTCACTATTATTGGTCGCCTCAACCGTTAGATAAATGGCCGCCAGGGTCGCGCAGAGCATGACGGACATCGCACCAATAGTGAGCGCGAATGGGGTAAGCCAGAGCGAACCAAGATCGGTCACGTTCGGTCCATGCCCCACCCGAATCTGCCCGCCCGCTACGGCCGCCGCCGAGAGGCCCAGGAAAAAAGGGGTGATCAGGCTGGAGAGGCTAAAGACCCGACTCCATACGCGAAAGGCTGGCTTCTGGGCATGCAGTCCATGCGTGCGGAAGATGAAGGCCGAGCCACGCAGGACACTGCCAATCAGCGCGAGCGTCAAGGGAATGAACAGCACGGTCGCGATAGCAGCGAAGGGCACCGGGAAGCCAGAGAACAGGCCCACCACAAGGAAGACCAGCCAGACATGATTGGTCTCCCAGACGGGTCCCAAAGCTCTATCGATCAGTTGATGCTGGTGCTCCTTTTGGGAACCAACCGCCAACAGATCCCATATGCCCGCGCCAAAGTCGGCTCCGCCAAAGGCGGCATACGCGATGAGGGCGAACCAGATGATACTGATAACTATGTATGGCAAGCTCGGTAAACTCACGCGACACCTCCTCTTATAAGCCAACCTTCAGTTCTTCGTTTAGCTCTTTATTCTCGGCATGTGGACCGCTAACGACCGTTGGCCACGCCATCACCGGCAAGGGTTTACGCGCCAGGCGCCACAGCAACACTACCATCGTGATCGAGAGGGCGATATAGAGCGCGAAAAACACCGTAAAACTCACAGGTAGGAAGGGCGCGGTCGTTACGGCCTGGCTTGTGCGCAGGTGCCTGTAGATGGCCCAGGGCTGTCGCCCCTCCTCGGTAACAATCCAGCCAAGCTCCACAGCTACAAAACTCAGGATACTGGCAAGCACTACTCCCCACAGCAGCCAGCGCTGCTCCGGTATACGCTTCTTGCGCAGGAAGTAGAGACCCCAGAAGAGGGCCGCAATAAAGAGAGCAAAGAAGCCGCTGCCGACCATGCCATCAAAGGCGAGATGGATAGGGATGGGATTAGGGCGATCCTGGGGCGGCACCTCATTGAGACCATACACTATGGTGTCAGGATTATAGCCAACCATAAGACTCAAGCCATCGGGGATGTCTATGGAGAGATAGTACTTCTCAGTGCGTGGATCTGGGATGCCACCTATGTGCAGGGGAACATGGCTTGATGTGTTAAACACGCCTTCCATCGCAGCCAGTTTGGTCGGCTGTGCTCGTGAAAGATAACGTGCGTTAAAGTCGCCGCTGATGATCTGTAATGGGGTCGCGATAAGCGCTATAGCCAGTCCCAGGGCTAGCCCCTTACGCCTATAGGCGGTCCGCTTGCCACGCGCCAGCATAATCGCATACACGCCCGCGACGGCAAAGCCACATACCACATAGCAGGCCAGGGCCATATGCACCGTCTCATAGGGTGTACTGGGATTCATAATGGCCTGTATGGTATTAATACCTGTTAAGCGTCCCCCGGTAAACTCAAAGCCAGTCGGGGTATTCATCCAGGAATTGGTGGTCACAATAAACCAGGTGGAGGCCAGGCCCGCGATCCAGATGGGGAAGGAGCAGAGCCAGTGCAGACGTGGCGGGAGCACATCCCACCCATAGAGATAGATGCCAAAGAAGATGGCCTCAGTAAAGAAGGCAAAGCCCTCAAAGGCGAACAGAGGGCCAATAACGGCACCAATAAATTGAATATAGTTCGGCCAGAGCAGGCCCAGCTCGAACTCGACGATAGTCCCTGAAACCGCACCAATAGCGAAAATAATGACTGAAGCCTGCGCCCAACGCCGCGCCAGCATCATCCACTCGGGGTCTTTATGCCGTAGCGCAATCCCCTCAGCAATACACATATAGAGCGGGAGACCCACTCCCAGCACAGAAAAAATGATGTGAAAGATAAGCGACATCCCCATCTGGGAGCGCGCGGCAATAAGATCAGGCATACAGTCTTCCCTTTGTCAAATTAAGCTGATTGACGCTACTTGCGTACGCGTATATGGTTGTTATATGTAGACGCGTACGCAAGTAGCATCGGGCACGACAAAGCCTCTCTGCAGCCAACACGAAATGGCATAATTAAAGGTTGCAAATAAAGCGGCCCGGGGCGATATGTTACACCATTGCGTTAGCATTCGTGGGGAAAATAGGGGCCATCCACATTCACTATCAGCAACTTAAAAGAGAAATGTTTGAAGGAGATGAACATACCTGTATTTGCGGCATTATTTGGCAAGCTTGCTCAACGCCTTACTCCGCAGAGTGTAGAGCAGGCATTTCGCGCCCACGTAGGCACTGTGCCTAATCCAGTCAGCGAGCGCAGTAAACAGCTTAAGCCACGCATCCATAACGCCAAGGTGGTCAAAAGCGTTTGCCCCTACTGCGCCGTTGGCTGCGGGCAGCGCGTCTATGTCAAGGATGACAAGGTTATCGATATTGAGGGCGACTATGACAGCCCCGTCAGCAATGGCTGCCTCTGCCCAAGGGTGGAGCAAGCTATCAGCTGGACATCAATAAGCGGCGCTGGACTACCGTCAAGTATCGTCCGCCCTATAGCACAGAGTGGGAAGATAAGCCTTGGACTGGGCCATGGACCGCATCGCGCAGCTAACCTATGAGACGCGCGAGGCCACCTTCCGTGAGTTAAAGATGAGGGTAAACCCATCAATAACACGCTGGCTATCGGCTCGCTGGGCGGCGCGACCCTTGATAATGAAGAGAATTACCTGATTACCAAGCTCTTCCACTCCCTAGGAATGGTGTGTATCGAGAACCAGGCCCGTATATGACACAGCGCGTCTGTGCCGGGTCTCGGCGCAAGCTTCGGGCGCGGTAGCGCCACCACCTTCCTTCAGGATTTACAGAACAGCGATTGCATTCTCATTCAAGGAAGCAATTTCGCTGAATGTCATCCCGTGGGCTTTCGCTGGGTTATGGCCGCCAAGGAGCGTGGAGCCACCATTATCCATGTCGATCCCCGCTTCTCACGCACCTCACAAATGGCCGATATCTACGCCCAAATCCGCGTGGGTACTGATATTGCCTTCCTCGGCGGTATTATCAACTACATTCTGCAAAACAAACTCTACTTTAAAGAGTATGTGCAGACGTATACCAACGCGACGGCAATTCTCAGCAACGATTTTCAGGATACAGAGGACCTCGAAGGCGTCTTCTCAGGCCTGAAAGATGACCATAGTTCCTACAATACGCGCAGCTGGCAATATAAAGTGACTCCAGAGGCTAGAACCAGCGAGAAGCCCGCGCATAAGACCTGCGCTCCCAGCAAGGGCGAGGCCGAAGAGCATCATGAACAACATGTGATGCCTGATGCCCAGGAGGGCCAGGGCTTGCTACCACACGCTCATCCCAGCCAGATTGAGCATGACAAGACGATGCAGCATCCACGTTGTGTTCTCCAGGTGCTTAAGCGGCACTTCGCGCGCTACACACCCGAGGTTGTTGAGCAGGTCTGTGGTATTCCACAGGATATCTTCCTGAAGATCGCGGATACACTGGTGAAAAACTCGGGTCGCGAACGCACCACAAACATCTCCTACGCCGTAGGCTGGACACAACATACCGTGGGTGTGCAGATGATTCGAACGGCGGGCATCCTTCAGCTCCTGCTGGGCATATGGGACGGCCCGGCGGTGGCATTATGGCTCTGCGAGGTCACGCCAACATGCAGGGTTCAACCGACATACCTACACTCTACAACCTCTTGCCGGGCTATCTGACAATGCCCAGCGCCCTGCGCGGTGAGTATGATTTCAAGACCTATATGGAGCATAACTACCAGGACGCGGGCTGGTGGGTACATTATCCCGCCTACTTTGTCAGCTTGATGAAGGCCTGGTATGGCGACGCCGCGACGAAAGAGAACGACTTCGCCTACAGCTATCTACCCAAAGTGGTCGAGGATCACTCAGACCTGGCAATGTTTGTCACCATGAAGGATGACAAGATGAAGGGCCTCTTCATGATGGGACAGAATCCAGCGGCAGGCGGCGTCAATGCCGGCTTCCATCGCGCCGCCATGGAGAAGCTGGACTGGCTGGTCGTGCGCGATCTCTATGAGACGGAGACCGCAGCCTACTGGAAACGCTCCGGCATCGATGCCACCAAGATCCCCACAGAGGTTTTCTTCATGCCTGCTGCGGCCCATGTGGAGAAAGAAGGTAGCTTCACTAATACCCAACGCCTGGTGCAATACCGTGAGCTGGCCGTAGACCCTCCCGGCGACGCCCGCTCCGAAAACTGGTTTTTGACCGAACTCTATGTACGCTTGAAAGAGATGTACAAAGATAGCACACGCGAGCGCGATAAGCCCATCCAGCATTTGACGTGGAACTATCGGCGCGAGGGACCACAACAAGAGCCAATCATCGAGGATATCGTCAAAGAGATTAACGGCTATACCGTTGCCGATGGCAAGGTGGTAAAGGACTTTAACGCTCTCAAGGATGATGGCAGCACCGCCTGCGGTGTCTGGATCTTCAGCGGCATCATGCCCGAGGAGGGGAGGAACCTGGCGCATAGCCGCAAAATGGTCGCACCATCCACCAGATCGGGCTACCCTTCCATTGGGGCTTCAAGGGAGTCGTCACGGGAGATGTGGCCAACGACCTGCTACTCCTGGTCGCAGACCGCAACGTGAGTATGCACGAAGCCAAATCCTTCACCTGTAATATGCGCCCTGGGCGACGCTCACATCAGGGTCAAGATGGCAGTTACGTAGGGCGCGAGCAGCCTTAGAGGAGTGGGAGCTTTGAACATGGAACAGTATGGTTTCTTCACTGATACAACCCTGTGCATAGGGTGCAAGGCCTGCGAGGTCGCCTGCAAACAATGGAACCAGTTGCCAGCAGACGGGTACAAGTTGAGCGGCTACAGCTACGACAATACTGTCTCCCTCTCCGCGACGACCTGGCGGCACGTTGCCTTTGTTGAACGCCCTCGCGTCCCCGATGGAATGGGTAAGCAGGTCAACTGGCTGATGATGAGCGATGTCTGCAAGCACTGCGAGCATCCCGGCTGTATGGAGGCCTGCCCAACAGGAGCTATTATTCGCAACGAGTTTGGAAACGTCTATGTCCAGCCAGACATCTGCAATGGCTGTGGTTACTGCGTCCCCTCGTACCCTTTTGGCGTTATTGGGCGCAACGAGGAGACGGGGTTGGCATCCAAGTGTACACTGTGCTATGACCGGCAAAAAGACGGGATTGAACCGGCCTGTGCCAAAGCCTGCCCCACGGACTCCATCCGCTTTGGCAAGGTCGGTGAGTTACAAGAGCTAGCGCGCAAACGCGTCACAACGCTACATGAGCGGGGTGAGACCTCAGCCTATCTCTATGGCGTGGATGAGGATACCAGCGTTGGCGATCTCAACGCCTTCTTCCTGCTTACCGATCGGCCCTCGGTCTATAATCTGCCCGAGAAACCCCGGCTACCGCAGGAGAACATCGCCACCGGCTTTGTCACCAGCGCGCTTACCGCCGCTTTCCTGGCCCTGGCGACCACCATTTCACTCTGGAGCAGAAAGAAGTAACCACTCAGGCTATAGGTGTCTAACAAAAGCTTGCGAAGGCGCTTTCCCAGCCACGTGAAACGGCTTCTCTGGCCGGTAGAGACCAGCTTTAGCGCATCCCTACCGTGGCCGAACGCACATCTCATGCGAGGAGTCCAAGCCAGCCTGAACCATACAACTTCACGACTGCTCCATTGAGATACAGTTACGAGGAGAATAATCATGAAAAAAACAGTGCCTGCCACCCGGGATACTCGCACGGCAACGACACTCCTTCCTGGCTCCGCTAATGGATATAAGAATTATTGGAGCGGCAAGCCCGGCACATATTATGATGTCCCGCTCATCAAGAAGGCGCACTGGGGTTGGCAGATTGTGCTCTACTTCTTCTTTGGTGGCATTGCCGGGGGATCTTATTTAGTGGCAACACTCGCTCACCTCTTTGGCCTGGATAGAAGCAACACCATCACACGAGCTGGGCGTTACCTCTCGTTTGTCTGTCTGCTTGCCAGCCCGGTGCTTTTGATTCTTGATCTGGGCCGCCCGGCCCGCTTTCATCACATGCTGCGCGTCTTCAAGTTGCGCTCAGTAATGTCGCTTGCCACCTGGGGCCTGAACTCCTTTGGCCTCTGTTGCGGCTTTACCGCCGCCTTTCAGATGGCGAAAGACGGTCTTTTGAACTGGTTCCCATTGATGGCACGCCTGGTAAAGGCTTTGCCCATAAAAGTCATAGAGAGCCTGGGGGCCTTCTTTGGCCTCTTTGTTGCCTCATATACAGGCGTCCTGCTCTCCTCTACAGGTGTTCCTGTCTGGGCACGGGCCAGGAGAATTCTGGGGCCGCTCTTCCTCACTTCGGGACTCTCCACTAGCCTCTCCAGCCTCTCCTTGATCCTCTCGTTCCTACCTCGCAGCCAGGAGAACCCTCGAGAGGCTAGAGCATGCAGAGATTGTCGCCATGACGACCGAGGTTGGCCTGATTTCGGCTCTTCCGCCCACGCTTGGCCCGCTCAGCAAGCCGCTCTTCAAGGGTAAAACGGGCAACATCTTTAAGGCCGGAACCATAGGCGGGGGATTGCTGCTGCCGCTCCTGCTGCGCCTTGGTTGGAAATTAACGCGAAAATCGACTCCAGTCAGCCTGAATAGAGGCGCCTCGCTCCTGATCCTTGCCGGAGGCCTGATCCTACGCTATATCTGGATCGTGGCGGGCCGCGCCTCAGCCGATACGACTGAGGATGTCCATCACTACAACGCTCTTGAATGGCACGAAGGGAATTGCTAACATTAAACACTAATGGGGGATTTATGTTTGAAGGCAGATTATCTCTAGACGAAAAAAACACAATTATGTGCTAGGTGAGAACAATGACCAGGCACTTGTGAGCGGACAACGTGTGGAACTGCGACTCAATGGTCAGTGGGTACCTGGACATATCACAACCGACACCACACCAGCCAGTGCAACTAATACGCGTGCACAACGCCAGGGCCTCTACTCCACTTTCACAGAAGAGGACGAGGACATCGTTACCGAAGCTTCAGAAGAATCCTTTCCCGCCAGCGATCCTCCCGCCTGGAGTATATCCCGGCATACAGAAAACGAGGCGCGTAGCTTCCATGCCGCTCAGGGCGACTACTTCATTGCCGACACAGACGGCCATATCTACGGCCTCTGCACAGGTATGCTGATACGCGCATAGAAAGATTGCCTCAGAATGCGATATCCACAAAAGGGACATCCTCCAGGATGCGCTGACGACGATTCTGCATAAAGCGTTCCGACCATGAACCCTCCGGCAGTTCATATTTGAGTGCAGTCAGCACGATGTAGAGATTGATCTCGCGCTGCTTGAGGAAGTAGGGGATCTCCTGCCACCACGCGGCATCGAGAGTGTAGACCTGGCTATAGCCTTCCATAAAGTGCTGGTAGAACTGGCGTGCGAAGTCTAGCTCCTCCTGCCTCTGGGCCTGGGGCGAGATAGCATAAAATACGGCCATCGCCAGGTCTTCGGCAAACCAGGAGTACTGGCTATCGTCAAAGTCAAACAGGGTGATGCGCCCATTTAGTACATGAAAATTGCCCCGGTGAAAGTCGGCGTGGATCAGGCCATAGGCGTCACGCTCCTGGGGTAGGCTTTCTGGATAGGCGCGAATGGCCTGAAACTTGGCCGCGATGTTGGCATCCACTGCATGTAGATACTCCTGCGCGAAGACATCCAGGTCCTCGTGCCAGGCAGACCTGCGCTGAGTAGCTGGCATATACTCCCTGGTCGTCTGATGCATCTGGCCAACAAAATGCCCCATTGCTGTGAAGAGTTCGGGCGTCCATTCTTCTTTACCTGGATGCTTCCCTGGAGCCTTGTGCATAGCGACAACTGGAACCTGCCGCCCCTCATGCTCAATGATCTCCACAAAATTCCCCCTCTGCGAGGGCAAAGGGTCAACGACCGCAAGGCCTCGCCCGGCCAGATAATGCATCCAATCCATCTCGGCATGGATCATATCAGCCGAGCGCTGACTCTCAGACGAGATACGCAGAATATAACGCTGCTCATTCTGGCCGTACTCATAGACCCGATTCCGAAAACCGCCCAGGAAGCTCAGCGACGCAGGATCAACCTCATAGCGCACAAGTGCTTCACGTAATATGGGATCATCTTCAAAAGATACAGGCGACATGCTCATAGAAGGAGTCTCACTTTCGACTTGCTAAAATAAGGGGGTTGCGCGGAGGATTAAACAGCAGTGAATCGCATTATAGATTTTGCTCTATGTTTCTGTCAATCCTCAATGCATATTTTCTAACGATAAAGCACGCTCCAGATCAAGGAGGCTGCGATAAACCACATGATGCATCCTATTAAGCAATCCAGGACCCGCCAGGCTAGAGGGGAACGAAATAAAGGCGCCAGCCAGCGAGCACCATATGCAAGGGCAAAGAACCAGGTGAGCGAGGCAAGCATAGCCCCCAGGGCGAACAACAGGCGCATTCCAGAGGGATAATGGGCACCAACACTTCCAATAAGCACCACCGTGTCGAGGTAAACATGTGGGTTAAGTAAACTGAAGGCCAGCACCGCCAGCATGATCTCACGGGTACGTGTAGGTTCTCCAGCCACTTCATGCGTGTTAAGTTTATCCGATTGAAAGGCTGCGCGAAAAGAGCGAAGGCCATAGATCAGCAAGAATAATGCGCCACCCCACGTCGCCACCAGGGTTAAGACAGGAAGCGCATTTATCACTGCTCCGAGTCCTCCAACTCCCAGCAAGATAAGCACGGCATCACACAAAGAACAAAGGGCAGCCACCAGAAAAACATGCTGCTTCTTCAATCCCTGGCGCAACACAAACGCATTTTGCGCACCAATAGCAACAATAAGGCTCATCCCAAGGCCAAATCCCTGCAAGAGGGGCAAAACTACCTGTGACATATTCCTTCAACTTTCTTGAATGACACTGCTCCTCATAATTTACCACATCTAGTGAAGCTAATTAGCAAATTATTGCAGTACAAAACATACATTAAATTCTATTTAAAGTAGCACAGTTGTAAAAACTATTGTTATATTTTATACTTATGCTACAGGCGTCTTCCTTAATTAGATGCTTTCTCCCCCTTTAGAGGGTTCTCTTGTGGTGATTGACAGAAGATGTTGTGAGATGAAAGGAGAGACTCTCTCATGAAGCGCTCCACCCGACACTCCAGGTATGGTATCGTTCCACCATACATCCTGTCTTCTATCGCAAATCATGGCACGGCAGAACAGCGTATGCGTGCCCTCAAGACACTGCAACATCAGCAGCAGCAGCATATTCATCCAGCACCCGACACATATGAGCAGGCTGAAACTCATGTCAAGGCAGACAAGTCCGACAAGGAGGATCATACCATCCTGGCTCGACAAGCTAAACGCACCATTTGTGATGTGCAACATACCAGTCGGCTTCCAGGGAAAATCGTCCGTAAAGAAGGCCAGGACTCTAACAGCGATATTGCCGTGAATGAAGCTTATGGTGGTCTAGGCTGGGCATTCAAACTCTACAAACAGAAATTTAACCGCAACTCTATCGATAACAAAGGTCTCGCCCTCAAAGCCAGCATTCACTACAACCAGGACTATGACAATGCCTTCTGGGATGATGTGGGCAAGTGTGTGGTCTTTGGGGATGGCGATGGCGATTACTTCAACCGCTTTACCATTGCCCTTGAAGTCATTGGGCATGAGCTAACACACGGAGTTACAGGTAACGAAGCCAATCTCGACTATAATGACCAGCCGGGCGCGCTCAATGAATCCATCTCAGATGTTTTTGGCTCTCTGGTGAAGCAGTTCTCTCTTAATCAAAGCTCAGAGGAGGCCGATTGGCTGATTGGCAAAGGCCTGTTTACCAGCAAGGTTCAAGGAGAGGCGCTACGCTCCATGAAAGCGCCTGGTACTGCCTACGATGACCCCGTTCTGGGGAAGGATCCTCAACCTGCCACCATGGATGACTATGTTGATACGACCGACGATAATGGAGGCGTACATATCAACTCGGGCATTCCCAATCACGCATTCTATCTGGTCGCCAGCACGCTAGGAGGCTATGCCTGGGAGAAAGCCGGCCTCATCTGGTATAAAACCTTGACTGACCCAGATCTGGAGACCAGTGCCAACTTTAGCGATTTTGCCCAGCTCACTATCAAGCAAGCCAAAGCCCTTTACGGCGCCAGGAGCCCCGAGAAACAAGCTGTGCGGCAAGCCTGGGAGGCCGTCAAAGTCCTTGGGGCCACAACGACTCATTCCCACGAAGGACAGGCTGCCGATTGATCGCTCTCATAGATACCTGTTATAAGAGTAAAAGAGACGCCCTCCCTGAGGGGGGCGTCTCTTGTTTTTTCACTGCTAGTGATCTACGCGCTTAGTAGCGGTCGCGGTAACCACCACCATTTGAGCGACGATCGCGGCTCTGGTAGCCGCCACCACCACCACCGGGAGCGCGGCGCTCGCGCGCCTCGTTGACCGTAATGGTGCGGTTGCCCAGGGTTGAGCCATTCAGCTGCTCGATAGCCGCGCGGGCCTCGTCATCGCTGCTCATCTCAACAAAGCCGAAGCCTTTGCTGCGCCCGGTCTCACGATCGGTGATGACTGTGGCGAAGGTAACCTGGCCGATCTGCTCAAAAAGCTGGATCAGATCCTGCTCGGTTGACTGGTAGGGGAGGCCCCCAACGTAAATTCTCATCTTAATTCTGCTCCTGTGCTGACATCTCTCGACAATTGATGCTCGTGAAACCAACTCTCACAGGAGCGATCCAATTCCTTCTGATGCCATACGTTATCAAAAACAACATATAGGGATAGTCTATTCCCTGAAAAGCATAACGTCAAGACTATTTTTGTGCAGAATGGAACCTTTTTATCATTGTGTGACAAAATTACTTATCCGAGCCAGGCGGCTAGCCGGAATTACCCGGCGGGACTTCTCACTACTACGTGGCTCGCGTGATTATATTAATATGTGGCGTGAAGATGCCGCTGGCAATTTCACACCACATATTAACTCTTTTTTTGCTACGTTGGCAATCTTTCAGTGAGAAGCATTTCTTCAAGAGCGGCTACATACGCTTCGGGAGATTTACGGAAGCGAGAGCGATCACGACATATCGTCTGACGATAATCCAGTTCATTGCGCAGGGTACGCCAGCGAGCAATATCCGTGAGACGAAGGTCATCGCAGCTGAATTGCTGGTGGCAGGAAGCAACCAGCGTAATGACACGAACAGGGCCGCGTATAATCAGACCGGGAGAAGCACTCTTTCGCCCAGTCGCTCGTCGCTCATAGTGCCGGGCCGAACCAAAATAGTGCTCCAAATCATTGTTGGTGCGAGGGAGGTCAGGCACATCGTAACAATGAAACAATCCAGGCCAATAGCTGGTGGTGACTTTGCGAAAGGTGGTCAACATTGTGGTGAGTGCTTTAGAAGATGCCGAGACTTCCGCCATTTCGGTCAGGAGCTCCTCATAGCGTTGACGAACCTGCGCCCCCTTTAGTGTTTCATCATTTGAGAGGATATGTGCTGCTCGATATACCCAATGATAGCCGGTTTGCACATCTGACCACAGGGAGCGTGTGGCCGCTAACCCTTTGGTCAGCATCGATTGTAAACGTTCTAACTCGTGCGGTACATTTCCCCTTTTTTCTGCCACCCTCGTGAGTGATGCGAGGAGAATAGTCATGCGTTCCTGTAGTTTAGACCCGAAGCGGAGAGCGGCGGTCGCCCATCGTCGGTGAGTGCGCTTCGCACCGCCAGACAATAGCCTCGAATGGCTTGCGCTTCAAGGTCCGTTCGTTTTTCCAGACCTCGTTCAATCGGGCGAATACCTCGAAGCTGCTTCTTCAATTCCTTTTTTGCATGACGATCTGCTTCATAGACCGGCTTGGCCGCCTCACGCAAATAGTGAAAATGACATAACTGATGTGGCACTTCTGGCAGAACGGTCTGAACCGCGTTCCGAATGGAGCGTTGGCCATCCGTCACAACGCCGCGAATGGGCACCGGGAGAAACGCTTGGACCTCGCGCAGCAGCACCGCAAGATCGTCTTCACTGGAACTGAGTAAGCTACGAGCCAACAGCACTTCACCAGAGGAACAATCGCGGAGAACCCACAACACTTCATGCCCCACATCTGGTTGTAACCCATCCAGAGCCAAAATCACGAAGCCTTGCGTCAAAAGCAGTTAACGCAAGCGTGTCTGATCGGTCAGATGGAGCGTCACTAACTCTTCATAGCGGGCGAGCAAATTCGTCACTGTGCGTTCAGAGATCAGTACGCTTCGTGTGAGCAACTCTCGATGGATTTCTGGAACGCTGCGGTGATGCATGTAGCGAAGCGAGCCAACAAGCGCGATCACATCGAGGCCGAACTCTCCATGAGGCAATGCCCAGTGCCCTTCTTCTTCTGGACGGTAGGATCGATGATATCGTCCACACGACGGATTCTGACATCGGCGAATAGTGAGGGTGAGTTGGCACAAACCGTTGAGGGTAGTTACCGTGCGAGTTGTGGAGGATGCTACCCACAACCGCTTTCCACATTCCCAGCACTGCGGGTTATGGGGAACGAGGAGACACTCCTGCGTTGCAGCAGGACGGGGATGCTTTCTTGCCATCGTTTCTTTCCCAAAGGGAATTGCAACGTATAAGCTTCATTCCTCGTAGGGAAACTGCCTATGAGGAATGAAGCTTGTACATGTTCTTTGTCCAGAAACGGTTTGCTGCTGTATACCAAAGGCACAAACAGCAACCTCATGCCTCATGCTGGATGCGAGAGAAGGTGTTTTAATGACCCTAACGCTTTTGCCCAGACCTCATTCGCGAAGTACGTGGTCCAATGGTCGTACTCAGCAGGTTCGCAGTCGAATGTTGCCGACCATTGGACAAATGCTCTGTTTCCATCGACAACCGGCGTCACGCGCAGCGTCACGACGCAATTGCGTATCGGATACGGAAAGGGCTCGCAGAACTCATAGGTGTAGAACCGATCAAGGTCCGAGTGGGCGAGGAGCCGTTGGCGATGGAAAACACTGGTATCGCCAAGGCGGGCGTTGCGGATGGCACCGACCTCCACGCCTGATTTCCCTCCCTCAATAGAACTCTCGCTCACGCTTCCCGTCCAGGTGTAGGTGCCAAAATCGCGAATGACGTCCCAAACCTGGTCGGCTGTTTGCTCAAAGATCGTGCTGTAATAGGATTTCGCCATGAGTATTCTCCTTGCTCTGTACTGTAGGCTCGGCGACCTTCTATACTCATCCTCTTTCCTCTCGTTGCCTTCCATGCTCCTGAGGTGGTGCATTTTCTGCTCAATCGCGGCAAGATGGTTTTCAAGTTCGAGCATATGTTCACAAACCTGCTGATGATGGGCTTCTAGCAACGCCAGGCGGGCATTGGCTGTCGCGCTTCCTTGTCGTCGCAAGTCGGCGTATGCTCGCATCTGTCGAATAGACATCCCGGTCGCTCGCAAACGCAGCAGAAAGGTAATCCAGTTGAGGTCATCCGCCGTGTAACGACGATGACCACTTGCCGCTCGATCAACAAGAGGAAGCAATCCTGCGCGCTCGTAATACCGGAGTGCATGAACGCTCAAGCCCGTACGTGCCACCACTTCTTGAATGGTGAATGCTTTTTCCATACAAGCAGTATAAAAGCTAGAGCGCGCTCGAAGTCAAGGGGCAACCAGTCAGTGTGAAGAACAAGGATGAAAATTCGCTCAAAAGAAGATTGCTATTGTTGTTTTTTTGTACATTTTCCGCTTTATGTGCTATATTTTAGAGTATAAGTAACTGACACAAAACTGCGCATCCTACACAGAGTGTTGACCAGGGTTGGTTGAAGATGTTGTGAGACGAAAGGAGACACTCTTCTCATGCAACAGCAGTTCACGCCTCGCATCCTACACACAATTGTTCCACCGCACATACTCTCCTCCATTGCGGAACGTGGCACGCTCCAACAACGCGACCGCGCGTTGAAATCACTGGAACTTGATCAGTATGTACGTGCTGCCCGCTCTCGTTCCATACCCTTGCTACAGGCACAATTGCCGCAAACCGTCGTCGCCAAGGCCGTCGGACCAGAGCGCTCCATCTATGACGCCCAACAGGCAACCGATCTCCCCGGCAGCTTGATTCGCCATGAGGGACAGACTCCTATCACTGATAAAGCGGGAAATGAAGCTTACGATGGCTTAGGATGGACCTATAAATTCTATCAACAGGTCTATAGCCGTAACTCCATCGACAACAAAGGCTTACACCTGGATGCCTCCATTCACTATGATGTCAGCTATAACAATGCCTTCTGGGATGGCGGACAAATGGTCTTTGGAGACGGCGATAGCGACACATTCAATCGCTTTACCATTGCCCTTGAAGTCATTGGGCATGAGCTAACACACGGGGTTACAGGTAGCGAAGCCAATCTCGACTATAATGACCAGCCGGGCGCGCTCAATGAATCCATCTCGGATGTCTTTGGCTCCCTGGTCAAACAGTTTTCACTCAACCAGAGCGCCGATCAGGCCGACTGGTTGATTGGTAAAGGCCTGTTTACAGACAAGGTTCAGGGAGAGGCGCTACGCTCCATGAAAGCTCCTGGTACCGCCTACGATGATCCCGTTCTGGGGAAAGATCCCCAACCTGCTACCATGGATGGTTATGTTGACATGACCGACGATAATGGTGGTGTACATGTGAATTCGGGAATTCCGAATCATGCCTTTTACCTGGCTGCTATCGCGATAGGTGGTCGCGCCTGGGAGAAAACGGGGCGCATCTGGTATACAACATTGTGTGATCGCGCCTTAAAGTCGTCCGCCAACTTTAGTGACTTCGCGACACTGACCGTCAAGCACGCGTCCGCACTCTATGGAGCCAACAGCCAGGAACAACAGGCGGTTCAGAAAGCCTGGGAGACTGTCAAGGTATTGAAAACCAGCATTGGCACCATCCCCACAGATGGCACAGATGCCACAACTGGAATAGTGATTACGACGCCTGGTAATACAGGCAGTTCAAACTGGCCCATTCCAGATGACTCTGAAGACAATGCTCCCTGGCAGTTTCCCCAGAATACTCCTGAGAATTTACCTCAAAATTTATCGGAGGAGCCAGATGAAAGTGACGCTGCGGACTGAAGGCGGCCTGGCATACTTCCCAGGCATGACAAAGTCCCATGTTCTGGATAGTACGTCTCTCTCCCCTCAGGAGGTTAAGGAGCTACAACGCTTGCTTGACAAAGTGCGCGTCTTCGATCACTCCCGACCATCGAAGCACACGTGCCGCGGGGCCGACCAGATGCACTATATGCTTACAGTCGATGATGGAGCCAATCACTATAGTTTGCAGGTCTGCGATCCCGTGCAGGACCCGCAAATAAAAGCCCTCCTCTCGTTTGTCAAAGATCGCCTGCGCGTCAAAAAAGAGTAAAATATGTCTATGATGAATGTGTGGGCGCGCATGCCCACACATTCATCATAGACGTTTACTGCAAAGGAGCATTTCATGGACGTATTCGCTCATCCGGCTATTTCGACACATACTGTTGCCAATCAGCCACCACCTCTTGTTCAATACAACCCCTTTACTCTCGATAGCGCGCTCATCGCTGGAATACAACGCGAAGGCGCTGGCTGGGCTGAAGAGCGCCTAAGCGAGTTGGGGCGCTACCTGGGCAGCAGCGAAGTTATCACTCAGGGCTTTGAGGCTAATACCTATCCACCCGAGCTTCACACACACGACCGCTATGGCCATCGCATCGATGAAGTAAGCTTTCACCCGGCCTGGCATCAGCTTATGGGAGCGGCGGTGAATTGGGGAACACACGCGCTCTCATGGCGCGAGGAGCGTCCCGGTGCACAGGTCGCACGCGCGGCAGGCTTCTATCTCTTTACTCAGGTGGAGGCGGGTCACGGCTGCCCGATCTCGATGACGCATGCCGCCATTCCGGTCCTGCGCCACCAGTCAGAGCTAGCCGAGACCTGGCTTCCCGGCCTCTTCTCGCTCGAATACGACTTCGGCCTGCGCCCCGCAGCCGAGAAGCGCGGACTCCTCTGCGGCATGGGTATGACCGAGAAACAGGGTGGCTCCGACGTACGCGCCAATACGACTCGCGCCGTTCCTGCTGGTGACTTGGGCGCGGGCACCTATCTGCTCACTGGTCATAAATGGTTCTGCTCCGCCCCTATGTGCGATGTCTTTCTCGTCCTGGCCCAGGCCCCCGGCGGGCTCTCCTGCTTCCTGCTGCCACGCGTCCTCCCCGATGGCACACGCAACCCCTTCTTTATTCAGCGCTTGAAAGATAAGCTTGGCAATCGCTCCAACGCCTCCAGCGAGGTCGAGTTTCAGCAGACCGTGGCCTTCCTGGTCGGCAAAGAGGGCCAGGGCGTGCGCACTATCATTGAGATGGTGAATTACACACGCCTGGATTGTATCCTGGGCAGCACGGCCATGATGCGCCAGGCCCTGACCCAGGCCCTGCATCATACGCGTCACCGCCAGGCCTTCGGCCGGCCTCTGCTCGACCAACCCCTGATGCGCAATGTGCTCGCGGACCTCTCGCTTGAAGTCGAAGCAGCAATTACCCTGGCCCTCCGCCTCGCTCGCGCCTGCGAACAGGCTCCCACTAGCACACATGAGGAGCATATCAAGCGCCTGGGGACGGCGCTCGGCAAATACTGGGTAACGAAACGCGGCCCCACGTGCGTGGCCGAAGCGCTCGAGTGCCTGGGTGGAAACGGCTACGTTGAAGAGAGTATCATGCCACGCCTCTATCGTGAGATGCCGCTTAACTCCATCTGGGAGGGCTCTGGCAACGTCAACTGCCTCGATGTCCTGCGTGCCCTCGCCAAACAGCCACAGGTTCTGGAGAGCTTCTTTACTGAGGTCGCGCCCGCCCGCACCGCGAACAAATACCTCTCTGATGCGGTCCAGGCCCTGCAACAAGAGCTTTCGCACCTGGATAACATTGAGTGGCGTGCCCGCTTCCTCGTCGAGCGCATGGCCCTGATACTCCAGGGTGCGCTCCTGGTCCAGCACGCACCCGCACCGCTGGCCGACGCCTTCTGTGCCACGCGCCTGGGTGGCACCTGGGGTCATGCCTTCGGCACCCTCCCTCCTGGCATCGACGCCCAGGCCATCCTGGCCCGCTCCCTTCCCTCTTAATGAAATACATAGATATAGAAGCAGTTTGCGTACATGCGCAAACCGCTTCTATATCTATTATCCCAACGCTGTTGGTAACGAAACACATCTTCTTCCATTCCAAAGCATCAAACGCACTTCTTTTGCTGCCGGGTTATTATCAGGCCTGGTAATAGTGGAATGTGGTAAGGGCCATGCTAGCATTGTAGGGTTACGCTGTTCTACTCGTTCACTACAAAACAGTAAGCAGCATACCAGAAGAACAGCCAACACCCAGCCAAACGCTCGATCATGATGCGTATCCGACGCCATTACACCAGAAGTATATGGAATCAATAGAGGGAGTACAATCATTGCTAATAGCTCGAAGAGCCTGGTAAGCAATATCAGACATGCCATAGTGATGTTGAAAAACCTCTCCAGTAAGCGTTCTTAAGTTACTTATAGTATCGGCTTATGCAGATCAACAGGGCGTATAGACCTCAAGAGAACTCGTAAAAATATGCTCAACATCTTGATGGGCATACCATTTTTCGCACCAAGTTTGGCTCCTGGCCTTTCCCTATCTGGTAGAGCCAGGAAGAAGACAGAGGCTTGCCAAAAGCGGTAAAAGCAGATACCATAGCCACAGAAGACATTTCTTGTGCCGTGGAGGCCCGCTACTGGCGTACGCCAGTAGCGGGCCTCTGGAAAGATCGGGCCTGATGAAGAAACTCACTCCTGCTGGCGCCAATCAAAGACTCAGGGCTGAACGCTTGCGTAAGCACTGGTCTCAGCAAGAACTGGCGGATCGCATTGGTGTCTCTGTGATCACGATCAACCGCTGGGAGCGTGGGGTCACGGTCCCCAGCCCCTATTTCCGTCTGAAGCTCTGCTCTCTCTTTGACAAAAGTGCAACTGAGCTCGGCCTCTTTCCTGACGAGCAAGCAGAACAGGGCACGTCCTCTGAGCCAGGGTCACCTATCGATCACCCGCAGCTTCCCCAACAACTCAAATATCTCCCCTACCGGCGCAATCCCTTCTTTACGGGTCGCGAAGCTCTTCTGGAGCGCTTACATACCCGCTTGCAGGCATCCCCACGCAGATATACGCCCTGTGTGGCCTGGGCGGCATTGGTAAAACACAGACAGCCCTCGAATATGCCTACCGCTTCTATAGCGCCTACCAATCCATTCTCTGGCTCCCCGCCGAGACTACAGAGATGCTGGCCTGGAACTGCCAGGGCCTCGCTCGTCGTTTCGGTACCACTACCATACTTGAGGAACAAGCTCCCGAGGCGACTCTGGAACTGGTACGTATATGGCTTGAAACGCATGAGAGCTGGCTACTTATCCTGGATAACGTTGAACAGGTCGCGGTCATCGAACCCCTCCTGCCTTCTCTCTTTAATGGTCACATCCTGCTTACCACGCGTGCCCAGGCAACTGGCCCCCTGGCACAGCACATTGACCTTAAGCAGATGAGTGATGAGGAGAGCGCGCTCCTGCTCCTGCGCCGCGCAAAGTATCTCGCTGTGTCTGCATCCTTGCACACTATTAAGGAGCAGGATGTGCATGAGGCACGCGCCATCGGCAAGCTCCTCGGTGGCCTCCCTCTGGCCCTCGACCAGGCAGGCGCCTATATAGAGGAGACGGGATGCAGCCTGGCCGATTACCTGGTACGCTATCAGCGCCACCGTAAAGACCTGCTCGCCCGGCGTGGCAGCAATCCTATGGAGCACCCGCTCTCCATCGCTGGCACTATCTCCCTTTGCATCGAGCGCCTGGAACAGGAGCAGCAGCCTGCCGCCGAGTTACTGTACTGCTGCGCCTTCTTGCAACGCGAGGACATTACAGAAGAGCTGTTGAGCTTACTCTCCCCTGAATTGGGAATACAACTGGCTCCGGTATTGAGCGATCCCCTGGCTCTAGATGACGCCATTGCCCGCCTGCGTGCTCTGTCGCTTCTCTATCGCCAGGCCACAACGCACAGCCTGGTAGTCCATAGCCTCGTTCAGGCCATCCTGCGCGATGCTCTATCCCAGGAGCAGCAGGATACCTGGTTAGCACGTATCCTGCGAGGCCTGAACCGAGTCTTCACCGAGGAATTGAGCATGGAGGCCCTACGCTTGAATGAACAACTACTCCCCCAGGTCTTGCAGAGTCTGGAATCCCTGAAACAGACACACTCAGTGCCTCCGGAAGCGACCTCTCTCCTTTATAAGGTGGCTCGCTATCTCACCTTGCGTGGACAATATAGCCAGGCCGAGAGCTTTCTTCATAGGGCATTGGAGCTGCTTCGTCAGTCTCCCCGGGCATCGACTCGGCGTCAGGATGAGGCTAATCTGGAGGCTAATTTGTATAATTGCCTGGGACTCGTCTATGAGGCCAGGGGCGCTTATCAGCAGGCAGAGCAGGCCTATGCCAGGAGCCTGGAGCTGCTTGAGGGCACGCTGTCAGCGGAAGACCCGAAGTTAAGCGAGGCCCTGGAAAATAGCGGGCGCCTCGCGCTCCAGCAGGGCCAGCTTCTCCAGGCCCAGCACCTGCTCCAGCGCGCCCTCACACTACGCCAGCTTGAACTTGGACCAGGCCATCCACACCTTGTTCCGCTTATCAAGCTCTTCGCCAACCTGGCGTATGAGCAAGGGCAGTATCAACGGGCCGAAACCCTTCTCTTGCACGCGGTTGAGCTAAGCCAGCAGACACTTGGGCCTACCCATCCGCATAGCATCGAGAGCGTAAGCAGCCTCGCGACCATCTACAAGCTACTGGGACACTATCAGCAAGCAGAGGATCTCTATCAGCAAACCATTCTCCAGCTTGATAGCAACGACGAGACCACGCGCTACTCGACTATCCCCTCCCTGCGCGGCCTGGGCCTGCTCTATGGACTCCAGGGGCAGTATGATCGGGCCATAGCCCTCCTCAAGCAGGCCCTCGCCATATGTCAGCAAATAGTCGGGCATACACATTCTGAGACCGCTGAGAGTTTGCGCACCCTCGGCCTTGTCTACCGCTTACAGGGTGACCTGTCTCAGGCAGAAGCATTTCTGCGCCGGGCCTGCACGATATTCGCCAGCAGCCTCGGCGCCCATCATCCAGAGGTTGGCACCTGCTTGAATACGCTGGGTCTCGTCTATGGACTCCAGGGAAAATATACCCAGGCCCTGGAGACACTCCAGCAATCCAACCAGGTCTTCCTTGAGATCTTCAGTGACACCCATCCCCAATTCGCTGAGGGCCTGGCCACGCTTGGCATGATCTATGGCTTACAGCAAAATTTTGCCCAGGCAGAAGAGCTCCTCAAACGTGCCCTGCTTATCCAGGAACAGGCGCTAAGCAACGACCACCCGGCGCTCGCCAGCACGCTGCATAGTCTGGCCATGCTCTATCAAGAGCAAGGAGAGCGCGAGCTGGCGCTTCCCCTGTCTCAACGTGCCCTCGCCATCCGTGAACGCGTGTGGGGCGCCGATCATCCAGAAGTTTGCGCCAGTCGCGCCTTGCTAGCCAAATTGTAGAGTCCATGCAAGCATGGACTCTATGAGGTTCTGCGGGATAAGGGTGTGGTGGCAGGGCTGGCTGCGCCAGCCCTGCCACCACACCCTTATCCCTTGTGAAGCGTCGCAGACGCTGAGAACATAGTGACTTATCCAGGTAATAGGTGCACGAAATGCAAAGTGCTAATACGAACAGAAACTGATAGGTAAACTGATATATCTTGTGATTGTTTTGCGCCTGATGGGAGCCTATTCTAAGAAGAGAACTAAAAATAGCAAGACAGTTGCAAGGAAAAGATCTATGTCGCGTCTCGTTACCTATCAACTTGACACCACTACACTTCCAGCCAGGCCGGCTACACGCGATGAGCATGGGCAGCCCTCCTTTACCTTGACCATCGATGGACGAGTAATGCAGGCCTATGAGGGCCAGACCATCCTGAGCGTGGCCATTGATAATGGCATTCAAGACATCCCCAATCTCTGTAATGATGAGAAGTTGGAGCCGACCTCGGCCTGCCGTATGTGCCTGGTGCATATCGAGGGCCAACAGCTGCCGCTCCCTTCGTGCAATACGCCAGCTCAACCCGGTATGGTGGTGACAACAAACTCGGATGAGCTCTTCCATATCCGCCGCACCAACCTGGAGATGATGCTCTCAGACCATAACGCCTATTGCCAGCCTCCCTGCCAGGTCGAGTGTCCCACGCATATCGATATCCCTGGCTACCTGGAGTTGATCGCGCAGGGTTCAATGAAGGAGGCCGCACGCCTGGTAAAAGAGGTCTTGCCCTTCCCCTATATCCTGGGCCTGACCTGTCCGGCTCCCTGCCAGGACGGCTGCCGCCGTAAGCTCGTCGATGAGGAGATCGCCATCTGCCGCATGCATGGTCACGCCGCCGAGACCTGTCTGCTTGATCCTCCCATACCATACGAGAAAGATCCCACCACGGGCAAACGCGTCGCCATCGTGGGCGCGGGCCCGGCGGGCCTCTCCTGTGCCTACTACCTGGCGCTACGCGGACACTACGTCAAGGTCTTTGATAAGCAGTCCCAACCGGGCGGGATGCTGCGCTATGGCATTCCAGAGTATCGCTTGCAGAAGGATATGATGGACCGCGAGCTACAACATGTCTTTGATCTGGGAGTAGACCTGCAAGCCAATATCGAGCTGGGCAGAGATTTTACCGTTGATGATCTCTTAGCACAGGGTTTCGACGCCGTCTATCTCGCCATCGGCTGCTGGACTAGCAATCAGATGCGCATCCCCGGCGAGGACGCCCATGGCGTGGTCAACGCCATCAAGTTCCTCTATGACAAGGTCGAGGGCAAGGCCACACCCGTCAAAGAGGGAAACGAGGTCGTTGTCATCGGTGGAGGCTTCACGACCTTTGACTGCACACGTACCGCCCTGCGCTTGGGCGCTAGAGTCCATACGACCTATTACCGTACACGCAAGGATATGACGGCGACGCTTGAAGAGATCGAGGACGGCGAGGCTGAGGGAACGCACCTCCTGGTCGGCGCGGCTCAGCAACGCGTGCTTACGGAAAATGGGCGAGTCGTTGGAGTCGAGTATGCGCGCACAAGGCCTGGCGAGCCGGATGCCAGCGGTCGCCGCCGCCCCGTCCCCATTCCCGCCTCCGAGTTCACAATACCCTGTGATACGCTCATTCCAGCCATCGGCCAGAAGGTCGATACCTCCGTGCTCAATGAGCAGGCTGGGGTGCAATGGACGAAGTGGAAGACCATCCAGACCAATCCCTTTAACTTTATGACCGACCACCATGGCGTCTTCGCAGGCGGCGACTGTCAGCTTGGAGCAAGCACAATTATTCAATGCGTGGCGCAGGGAAAGTTAGGCGCGCGCTCAATCCATGCCTTCCTGATGGGTGAGGACATGGACGAGGTCGCTCGCCGCCTGGAGTTGGAGGAGCGCAAGCCCGATCTCTTCGACATCGTGCCCTATAAGCCAGTCAAGCCTAAGGTCAAGATGCCGATGCGCCCCTATGAGGAGCGCAAACACAATTTTAGCATCATCGAGATTGGCTACCTGCAAGAGCAGGCCCAACGTGAGGCTGCTCGCTGTCTCCAGTGTGCCTGCCCAGCAGCTGGGCAGTGCGACCTTCAGCGCTACAGTATCGAGTATGGCCTGGCCGATAACCGTTTCCACGACGGCGAGCCGAGCGACTACCATGACTACGAGACTGATCTCTCGCACAGCTTCATCCTGCGTGATCCCAACAAGTGCATCAACTGTACGCAGTGTGTCCGCGTCTGCCATGACGTCATCGGCCCCGACTGCTATGGCATGTTTGGTAAGGGCTTTGATACTATCGTCTCGACACCGTTTAATGTCAGTCTGCATGACACCGACTGTGTCTCCTGTGGTGCCTGTGTCCAGGTCTGCCCGACCGGCTCACTGATGATGGCCGAGCGTCACCTGACGCGCTATGCCTTCGCGCTGGACCGCTGTATCTTCTGCGGTGACTGCGTCGAGGTCTGCCCTCACGGTGCGCTGGGTGAAACCCCCAACTTCGAGCTCTCGTTCTTCAACCGCTTCGGTGAGGACGTGACTCTGGAGAAGCACGACCTGGCCCAGGCCCCCGACTACCTGGTTCGCCAGCGCCTCCCTCGCAGCAAGAAGAGTCTGCCCGTCATGAGCCCGCTAGTTCGCCCCCTACCCTCCCGCGGCATCCGCGAATAATAAATAGGGGTAAAATTTGTGGCGATGACCAGCAGGACGGCAAAGCCGTCCTGCTGGTCATCGCCACAAATTTTACCCGCGAGCCAAGCAGTAGTCGCGTACGCAAGTAGCGGGCGGCATATCCATTGGGTATGCCGCCCGCTCTCTTTTGCACCATGCTTATAACGCGCTTAAACCGTGTTAGCGCTGGCTGCGGTTCATCTCACCGATAGCCTTGGTCAAGCCAACAGGGCTGTCGAAGCTTCTCTCGGGCAGGCTCTGGAGCGCCTGGCGGATCTCGTTGGTCGCGCCATGCTGGTTCGCATACTCGATAACTTCCTGCTTGTCAGCGGGGAAGTCAAGGCCTTTGATACACTTCTCAACCTGGACTGGATTAATTGGCTGCTGGGCCATCTTTTTCCTCCTAATGAGCAGCTTGCTCACATGAGGCACTTGCGCCAAAGTGTGGTACCGGTACGCAAACGCTTCACATGTACAGCTACTGTATCTTAAATACTCACTCTGACATAACAAAAGCAGCTTCCCGGCGGCGACACTAACACTTTCGTAACGCCGCTCGGTTTGTTACTCTGTTCCTAGTATGCAGAACCAGGCGAAGAAGTATATGCAAACTCATCATCAAAGCTTTTGCATCAACTCGATCAGCTTCTTTTTCGACCGGTGCTTATCACGCAGGCGCCTGATATATTCGCCCCACTCTCCACCTTTGTTCGCAGACATATATGCCTGCTTCATATACCCCAGGTAGCGCACAATATCTGCATAGTAAGAATGGTGTACCCTTGCCAGAGCGTCTTCAATCAGAGGGTGACAATAGCCAATTACCCACTCCGGGCGCTTGCTAGCAGCGGCCTCCAATACTGTCTGTGCCTTGATGTTCCTTAGATTTTCCCCTCCTGCATACCCCGGCTTCTCGACCAGCTTGATAGCGTCATCGATCATATCCTCGCGCAGGAAGATCCGTATCGCATCATCGCTTTTTTCCTTCTTTACATGCTCTAATACCTCTGAGCGCAATTTTGGCCAACCCTCGCCCGCGATCTCTTTGACGTTGAGGTAGCTGGTCAGAGTACAGCGCTTTAGAAAGACATACCATGCCGATGCCAGTGCCAGATCCTTTCTCCCCGCCTGCCTGGCGACTCCCATTGTCCACTCTGTCAGGGAGAGCTTCACATTGCCATAGCCTGGGGTATGATCCGGAAGCTGGAGACCATGTTCTGCTACCCGGAGCGCCTCGTTGACCGTGCCGTTTGCATAGACTCTCTGTGCCAGTTCCAACATCTCACTCTGGCTCTGCAAATGCTTCAGGCCAAAGTCAATGGCCTCCTGCTGCCGACCCATTTTCAGCAACTGCTGCACATATTCTTTATAGCGCTTCATGGCCCGCGCCAGGTTCAGGTACTCCTCCCAGCGCTCATGACGCGCCAGGACATGCAGGCGCACCTCGACGATATCGCCTACCTCTTCGTCGTCCGAGATCTCAACTTCCTCATCTTCCTCATCCTCGAAGTCTTGCTCCTCGCCCCAGAAGTCTGCCACAGCCTCGGCCCCTTCTGCCTCCTCGGCATCCATGATTTCTCCGGCCAGTATCCGCTTGAGAGACTCCTCCTCCCAGCCCTCCTTCAGGACCTGCTTCATTACGAGAAACACACGAGAGTTCGCCCAGCTATCGCTAAGCTGCATCTCCCACTTCTTAATCTGCTTCTGCCACTGTTCACGCTCCTGCTTCGTCAGTTCAGCCCCCAACAGAGCCTCCGCCAGCAGGGAGGTAATTTCTATTCCAGTCGAATACAGCATGGATAGATCGACATACTCATCATCCGTGTCCGCCCAGTAGTCAATATAAACATCGAGCAGCGCCTTGAAGGCCTCCAGCACGCCGCGCTCCTGCCGTGCGTTTATCATCGAGGTAAACAGTTCAAGAAACGAGTCTACCTCATCCAGGCCAGGATTGGTATATTCCTCATAATAATCGTCGTAATCATCCCAGTAATCGGCGGCCTCATCAAAGGCCTTTTTCAGCCGTTTACGCACAAATACAGCTTCTATCCCAGGCAACTCCTGCCTACCCTGTGCCTTTGGCCCTGGCTGACTCTGCGTGGCCTTCAAGACCTCCACCATCATCTCTACCTGCTCAATAAGCTTGTCATCAGATGCAACCAGCTTTTTCACGATCTGTACCATTTGCTCGGTTGTCAGGCCCGCCAGTAGTTCATCCAGGCTGAGAGCCTCCTCCACAGCATCAGGCTTATAAATGATCATCAGGCACACGGCGACCATATGCTTGCATAGGCCACCATAGTTGTATGGGCAACTGCACGCTGCCTTAACGGCTCCCGGCTGATTAACTACCATCACATGGTATGGCTCGTACTCGCTCCCCTGCACCCGCGCCTCATATGTATCGCCACGCAATACAAGCGAGGTAACAGCCCCCTGGTTATAGTAGACCTTCCCGCGCTCATACGAGTTACCCGTCGCATTACTACGAACGAGCTCTTCTGTTAAAAATGACACTGGCATGCTGCAACCCATCTATTATGAGAAACGCTTCTGTTCAGACATTAAAGGGATTTTATGGCCAAAAGTTTAGCACAAATCTGGGAAAAAGCCATATTAAATATTAATATACTCTGGAAAAGAGACAGGCTGGAGCGTGTTGCACTCCAGCCTGTCTCTTTTCCAGAGTATATTAACTCTATTCCCCTTCTACGGGGCCGTTGTAGTTGCTCGCGACCTGCACATCATCGAAGTAGAGCGTCGTCTGGGCGTTGCTATACATCATAATGCGCTGAAAGGGATTGCCTGTGGAGAGATTCTGGTCAATGCTACCCTGGGACGCTCCATTTAACCAGACCTGGGCATGCCCCGCCTGATCCTGGAAGTCCTGGATCTCCAGGCTATACCAGGTGTTGGCATTAACCGAGTTATTGGGCGTCGAGATGCTATAGACCTGGTTCGATGCCCCCCAGAAGTAGATGTCAAAGGCGTGCGTGACATTGTCGTAGTCAACCTCCCAGATTGAGCCATTATTCTGGTTGCGCCCAATCGCCACAATACTGCCGTAGGTGGTACTCGCCAGGCGCACATAGAAGCGCGTATAGGTATGGGCCTGGGCCGAGGAGAGCGGCGCATACAGGTAGGCATACTGGTTACTACCATTGGTAATGGCCGCGGCCTTCGTTCCGCTATGGACCTGGCTCGACTCAACCGTTATGCTTCCTGAGCCATCGCTATTAGGCAACGACCACTTACTCGTGTTACCACCCTCAAAACCATCGCTAAAGTAGATCGTGGAGTTGACGCCCGTCCCGGTCAGGGCAATCGCGTAAGGGCTTCCCGCCGCGCTATCATTCACGGTTAGGGTCGCGCTCCGACTTCCCAGTCCGGCCGGTGTAAAGGTGACATTGATCGTACAGGAGGCACTGGGGGCCAGCGTACTGGAACTCGCGGGACAACTGTTGCTCTGCGTATAATCGCTAGCATTTGTACCACTGATGCCAATGCTATTGATCGTCAGGGCAGCGGTCCCGTTATTGGTCAGGGTAATCTGTTTCGCCCCGCTGGCAATGCTAAGATTCTGCGTTCCAAAGTCCAGGCTCGTGGGACTCAGGCTACTCCCTGGCGCGGGCACAACGCCAGCTCCCGTCAGTGCGGCTGTGTGCGGACTCCCACTGGCATCGTCATTGATGGTCAGCGTCGCGCTACTATTCCCCTGCACGCTCGGCTGATAGGTGACGCTAATAGTACAGGAAGAGTGCGCCGCCAGGGTACTCGGGCTTATCGGACAGGTATTGCTCTGGCTAAAGTCGCTCGCGCTGCCACCGGTGATGCCTATGCTATTAATCGTCAAGGCGCTGCTGCCATTGTTGATCAGCGTCAGACTCTGTGGGCTACTGGCGGTATTGACGTTCTGGTTGCCAAAATTGATACTACCAGGATTCAGGCTCACTCCCGGAGGGGCTGCACTGATAAAGTTATTAAGCAGGTTAGCAGTCATCTGCTGAATGCCCGCGTTGGCGTAGGTATTGCCCTGGGAGTTGTCCAGGCCCAGGCTCCATTGGATGGTACCCGAGGCAAAGACGCGTGCCCCACTGGGAGCCGTGTAGATCGTCGTGTCGGCGTGTGAATTGCCCGTACCACAGCAGGCATTCACCGGCGAGGAACCCAGCACGATTAAGCCTGGTGGGGTTGCGCCGTTATCAAACACTCTGTCATACTCGTAGCCAATGATACCTGGAACCTTGCTGCCATCAGTAAAGCCCGTGCCGGCATAGATCCAGTGTGAGGTATTCTTAGCCACAAAGGTATAATCCTGGTATACCTGCTGCTCATACATAACGCCTGCCATACCGTTCTCCGGGCGGTTAATATGCGGATCACGCCAGAGGTCGGTGAGCACAGAGTTATCCACATTAAACATGGGATCGGGTCCCGGCGGCGTGTTAAATTGGGCGAAGTCTTTATACCCCACCTCGATCCGATTGGCGACGCCTTTACTATCGGACTCCAGGCGAATCTGCCAGTAGGAGGTATTCGCGCCAAAGAAGCCAACATTCACGCCCGCCTTGATGGCATTCTCGACGTTGTCGCGCATCGACTTGGTCCAGTACTCATCATGCCCAACCGAGAGGAAGGCCTTGTGATTGGTCAGGGGGTTGGTATTGGCAGCGGTATCGATATCCGTGGTATAGGTCAGGTCATAGCCACGCGACTCCGCCCAGCGCACGAACTTATACTCCCAGAAGAAGTAGTGGCCCGCGCCATTGCTATCGCCAGGGCGGAAGGGACGGTTAAATGAAACCTTCGAGGCATGCGCTCCACTAAAGATCGCTTTATTGGTCTCATTATTATAGAGTCCAGTCCCACCCCAGGTGTTATACGCCTGGTAGGTCGTTACACTCGTCTGGAAGACGATATCCTCGTGCCCGCCGTCGTCACGCACCACAAAGAAGATGAAGCTTGACTTATTCGTCGAGGTGGTCAGCTTCGCCAGGTAGACCCCCGTCACCCAGTCAGACGGGATATTCAGCGTGGTCGTCTTTGTCCAGTTACAATCAATCAGGCCAGTTTTGGGATCAGGATTAGGCATTGGCTGATGCACGCCGGTAAAACTGCCCAGCGAAGTCACCTTGCGCGCGCCTATTCCCCCATACCAACCCGTGCGAAAGACATCAATGCTAAAGCTGGGCGCGGTCGTTGTAACATACAAGTCCAACGAGTCGCCATGATTGACACTAATTTTCGAGCCATAGCCAGAAATCAGATCATACTGCAAATCAGAGGCAAAATCATTCCAGCCATCGGTTCCCGGTTTACTATTCTCGATCTGGATCGCGTTCTGTGTCGCATGCCTTGCCCCAACCACCAGTCTTGCGGTCACATAGATGACTGGTAGCGCGGCCGCTATCAAGAGACATACAAGAATGATACGCATTGGGCGCCATCGAGACATCAACTTTCTCATCACCCTGCTCCCAATTTCTCTCAAGCCATGCTCGAGATAAAATTCTTCTGCCACAAAATGGACGTGTGGGCAATAAATCAACCCACTTCAACCCACTTATAACTCTAGCGATTACATGTGTTTACCTTGTAGCGGAAATGATGGTGAATTGGTGGAGACGGGCAACAAAAAATGGATATCAAGTATATACATTCTTAGTCAAAAAGCTTCTGACCGACGCTGTAAAGCTCCTACACCACACTAGCAATAAAGCCACCGCTGTCACTAAAAGCTTAATTGACAAAAGCTCACATTTTAACGCTTCCTACGCAAAGATTGCTGGCAGGCGCTGGCTCATTGGTTTAAATATTATTGGGAACGTGGTCATGTTTGGTGTCCCCGCCCTCAGCAGCAATCCCTGGCTTGTCGGCGCGGCAGGCTTCCTTGGTGGCATAGGCGGCCCTATGTGGACCATCGCCGCACACTCCCTGCTTGGGCGTAAGGTGCCCTCACCACTCTTAGGTCGTGTCAGTGCCGCCTATAATTTTCTGGGTAATGGCATCGCCGCCAGCGGCCCCTTGTTAGGTGGCCTCCTGGCCCAAACGCTTGGCCTACAAACTGCCTTCGCACTCAGCGCCGCCTGCACCCTTCTCATGCTTATCCCTTTCTTCCTCTTTATCACAGAGAAGACCATGACTTTCGACATACCTTGAAATGTGTCTTTCCATCCTTCCTCCCGGCATACGCTTGAGACTATACTTCTCTCGATCCCTACAACTGAGTAGATAAAATATAAGGAGAACAAATCATGGCATCCACGATCTCGCGCAAACAAGTAGCTTCACGCAAGCTTCTCTGGGTCGGTCCACTGACGCTTATCGTCGCGGCCCTTGTGAATAGCCTTATCCGTACGTTAGCCGTTGCCTTCCTCGGGGTTCCCGAGAGCTTTGCAAGCTTGCAGTTACCCTCAGTCATAGGTAGCACCATTTTCTTTGTGCTGCTGGCTCTGCTAGCCTTTGTGCTGGTCAGTCGCTTTGCACAGCGACCCATTCAGTTCTACCGCGTTCTGGCGCTTATCGCCCTGTGCCTCTCGCTGCTCACGCCCATCATGGCCCTGACTGGCCTCTTCCCCGCTCCCGGCATGAACCTGCCCATCTTCTGGACCATGTTGACCATGCATATCATTACCGCCGCCCTCGTCGTGGGGCTGCTAACCACCCTGACGCGCAAATAGGGGAGGCCCGCTCCTGGCGTACGCGGCTACTCGGTTGGGGAACCTGTAGCCGCATACGCCAGGAGCGGGCCGTCAATTCAGTTCTCCCACATAGCTCAAGGTTTCCCATCATTGCTGTCAAACACTGGCATAGGCTGAGCCCCTTGACTTATTGCTTGTGCGTTTGCTATAGTTTACCTAATGAAAAAATTGCAAGTGTGCAACTAAAGAAGGAAAGGGGCCGTCAATTCATACAACTGACCAGGAATTGCTCGCACAGAGCATGCGCACTCTCAGGCGGGCCATTTTCCAGGATTTTATTATTGGTATGCTACGCGCCGATCAAGCATTTGATCTCTCATTTGCGCAGGTAGCTACCTTAATCACGTTAGAGACAAAGGGTGAATTGAGCATCAAGCAGATCGCCGAACAGCTAGGCCGTTCACTCTCAGCCACCAGCCGCCTGATCGACCAGCTTGTGGTACAGGGGCTGCTAAGTCGGCGCGAAGACAAACGTGATCGCCGTACCAAACAGGTTGCACTGACCGAACATGGTCAAGCATTGATCGCACAAGTTGAACAACGGCGCGCCGATGCGCAAATTGCCGTGATGGCTTATCTTTCACCAGAGGAGCAGGCACAGGTATTGCAGGCAATGCTGCTCCTGGCTGAAGCAGGAAAAAGAAAGGGGAAGCATGATGTCTCTCCAACCGCAGAGTCAACCATCTCTCAATCAAGCTGAGAAAGCAAAGGCTGAGCTGACGCCTCGCTCTAATAGCGCAACACAAGCAAGCACACCGCTGCCAGGACAAGAGGACAACGCTATGCAAGCTCTGGATGCCTTTGTGATCCCGTTGGCAGGGCTGCATCGAGATCAGCTAGCGCGGGTTGGTGGCAAGGCAGCGAACCTGGGCGAAATGATCAGTGCCGGGCTGCCCGTTCCCCTGGGCTTCTGCGTCACCACGCATGCCTATGCCCGATTCGCCGCTGACGCCGGAATGGATTCATTGCTGGCTGAGGCTCAGACAGGAGACAACAATATCCTGGCCGAAGCAGCTCGTACTCGCCTCCTGAATACAGCACTCCCTTCTGAGATCGTTGAAGTCATCCTTCATGCCTACCAGCAGCTTGGCGAGGACACTCCTGTAGCCGTGCGCTCCTCCGCCACTGCCGAAGATCTGCCCGGAGCATCCTTTGCCGGTCAGCAAGACACCTACCTCAATATCGTTGGGCAAGAGGCCTTGCTCACTGCTGTACAGCGCTGCTTTGCCTCTCTCTGGAGCGACCGCGCCGTCAGCTACCGTTCCAATCTGAAGGTTGATCAGCGCACGGTCCGCCTGGCCATCGTCGTACAAACAATGGTTGATTCCACGGTCGCGGGCGTGCTTTTCACCGCCAATCCGCTCACTGGCAAGCGACACCAGGCCGTTATCGACGCTAACCCTGGCCTGGGCGAAGCAGTCGTCTCCGGTGCCAGCAACCCTGACCACTTTGTCGTCAATAGCAGCACCGGCGAAATTGTCGAGCAGCATCTCGGCGACAAAAAGCTCGTCATCAGCTCCATCGCGGGCGGCGGCATCTTCCACGCCGAGAATCAGGCCACCAGTGATACAGCCTGCCTGACCGATGAGCAGGTGCGTGCAGTGGCGCGGCTCGGCGTACAGGTTGAACACTACTATGGCACTCCACAAGATATCGAATGGGCCATTGACGCCAACAGCAAACTGTGGCTTGTGCAGTCCCGCCCCATTACGACGCTCTATCCTCTGCCAGACAACGCTCCCACCTCTGATGATGACCTGCGCGCCTATTTCTCCTTTAATGTCTTCCAGGGTGTCTTTGGCCCCATCACACCTGCTGGCCGTTCAGCCCTCCGGCTCTTTACAGGCACCATTGCCACCTTCATGGATCTGGGTCCCAGCGATCCCTGGGATGGTCCAGCTATTTTCATAGAAGCAGGCGAACGGATCTATATTGATCTGACCCGCGTGATCCGTAGCGAATTGGGGCGCAAGCTGTTCCGAGGCGCGGCCTCGATTGGTGAAGCGCGCAGTGTCGAATTGATCGAACAACTCAGCAACGATCCACGCCTCGCCCCACTTCCCAAACAACGGCTCCGTTTCTGGCGCATACTTGCCACTTTCATCCTGAACACCCATCTGCCAATTAGCGTCCTGCGAGCTCTCATCAATCCCAGGGGCACACAGAAACGCATCAAACAGCTCCGCGAGCACCTCGAAGCCCTGGTCGCGACAGAACATGAAACTGACGCCGTTGAACGGCTGCAACAATTTGAGCAAAGCTTTCGCCAAGAAGTCAAACGCATGTTCACTACTATTGTGCCCATGATCCCTGCTGGACTGGGTTCGCACGCCATCGCCACCTATCTCCTGGGCAAGGATGCCTCTCCAGCCGATATGCAGATCGTGCTCCGTGGCCTGCCACACAATCCCACCACCGAGATGGATCTGGAACTCTGGGCCATAACGCAACGCATCAAAGCGAGTCCTCCCACCGCTCACTTTGTGCGTGAAACCTCCATCGCCGAGATCGTGCAAGGCTATCTATCTGGTAGCTTGCCTGCGCTGTTACAAAGCGAGCTTACAGCCTTCCTGCGCCGCTATGGACATCGTGCCGTCGCCGAGATCGATATGGGTGTTACGCGCTGGTCTGAAGATCCCACGCATATCATCGGCATGCTCGCCAACTACCTGCGCCTGGAGGATGACATCGCCTCACCTGATGTCCAGTTTGAACGTGGAGTGCGTGAAGCTGAGGCTATGGTCGCCGAACTGACCAGGCATGCCCGCCGCAGGGGCTGGCTACGGGGCAAGCTTGTTGGCTTCTTCCTGAGCCGTGTCCGCGCCCTGGTTGGCTTTCGCGAAATGCCCAAATATTGCATCATCTTACTGATGGCCCACCTGCGCAAGCTCCTGCTCGCTATCGGCAAACAACTGGCAGCTAGCGGACAACTAGAAAATGCGCACGATGTCATCTTCCTCAGCGTGCCCGAAGTCCAGCGCGCGCTGGCCGGTGAAGATCTCCACCCCCTGGTCCACGAGCGACGCGACCGCTTCGACCGTGAAATGGCTCGTCGCCACATCCCTCGCTTGCTTCTCTCGGATGGCACCGAGCCATCGCCCGTCCCTACGGGTGACGCGGCAGCACACATCCTGACAGGTGCGCCCGCCTCCCCAGGACAAATTACGGCTACAGCGCGTGTCGTTCTCAATCCAAACGGTGCGCATCTGGAGCCCGGGGAGATCCTGGTTGCCCCTTCCACTGATCCTGGTTGGACGCCGCTTTTCCTGACGGCAGGCGGCCTGATCATGGAAATGGGTGGCATGCTCTCACACGGTGCGGTGGTCGCTCGCGAGTATGGCATCCCGGCTGTGGTTGGCGTACCCGCTGCGACCGAACGCATCACCAGCGGCCAGCGCGTCACTATCGATGGCACGAGTGGCACAATTACCCTCAACGAAGAGTAAGCGTATGCGCGTACCGTAGAGGTGCTGGCTACAGCACCTCTACGGTGCCTTTACCTCCGTCTACACGCAGCCAGTCGCCGCTATGCAGGCGCATGGTTGCGTTGCCACAACCCACGACGGCGGGTATGCCCAGTTCACGGGCGACGATGGCGGCATGCGAGAGTGGCGCACCAACATCGGTGACGACCGCGGCGGCCCGGGGGAAGAGTGGCGTCCAGCCCACGTTTGTCTGTGTCGTGACCAGGATCTCGCCGGGCTGGAGTTGGTCGCCCTCCTCGGGTGAGACGACCACGCGTGCACGCCCCTCGACGATGCCAGCCGCGCCGGGAAAGCCTGTGATAGTCTGGCTAGCAGGAACCGTCTGCCCCCGCTCGTCAAAGACATCGCTGCGCCTCCGTGGGTCCACTGCCCATTTGAAGGGATCAAAGTGGCCGCGAATCAGCGCGGGCAGAGGCGGCAAAGTGCTGTAGCGTTCATAGGTCGCGCGCCGCGTGGGTACAGTAACGAGCGCTGCTTCATTCCCGCCCAGAAGGGCCAGAATTTCCTCAATTGAGAGGAAGAAGAGGTCCTCGCCCTTACCAGTCAGCTCACCCACGCGCAAGACAAAGGTGCGCAGAACCCAGAAGACACGTACGACCTCTGAACGGGCGGCCTCGCGATCATGAGCCGCGGCAGCGGCCCGATCGACACGCCGCCGGAGCGCTGCTGCTTTGCCTGGATAACGCTGGCGCAGGCGCTCCCAGGCCGCCGCTTGCGCAACCTTCTGCCGAGCTAAGAGCGCGTTGACATCCAGCGGTGCCTCGCGTAGGCCTGCGAGCTGGCTCTCGATCCATGTGGGATCTTCAGCCGGACGTGGTAGCGAGACCTCAAACTCATGCGGCCCCCGGTGACCATAGGTACGGGCAAAGGTTTCGTGGTCAATCTCACCTCGCTCCAGTCGCGCCAGGCCCAGTAGCAGGCCCAGGCTCGCCAGGTGATTCTGCCCTACACTCAGGCCTGAGAAGAGCGCGTTGGCCTCCTCCTCATCTACGAGCTTGCCCAGGTCACGCCGAATGAGGGCGAGCGCGTTCCCGTCTCGCCTGGCACCCGCCTCCAGCATATGACAGCATTCGCGGAAGAAGGGCGTGATCTCATCGCGCCACAAAGCGAGCAGTTCCTGAGAGCTGACGGCGTTGCGGATCTTTGTTTGTAGCTCCTCGCAACGCGCCGGGGCCACGGCGATAAACGCGGGCAGGCGCTTCTGATTGGTGCGCACACGCTTCTTGAGCCTTATCGCGACTGGTACCAGGGCTTTAAGCAAGCGCCAGCGTGACAACGGTAACCCTGGCACCTCCAGCCCCTCGGGAATACGCCCAAAGACGCCCTCGCTGATCCTGGTAAACTGCTTCTGGTTCATGCCCGCCAGTCCGGCCAGCGACGCGGTAATACTCAGGTTGAGGTAGAAATGGCCGCCGATGTTCCCTATCGGCTTATGCGCCGTGAGGTACAGGGGCTCCATTGTGTCGGCGATAAAGATCTTGATAAGCGACCAGGTGCAGGGCGTCATCACATCGGGCACCGCCTCGCCAACGTTGCCGTTCGTCCAGAGGTAGTCGCCGCTCAAACTATCGTTCCACTCCTCAAACCTCGCCTCCTGAGCACGTAGGGTCGTAATTGGCCGCGCCTGTACAATGTAGAAGCATCCATCATACAGAGCCCATTCTACATCCATAGGCTGAGCATATAGAGCTTCAATGCGCATACCAAGCTGCGCCAGCTCCAAAGCCTGCTCAGGCGTGAGCGCGGCCTGTGTGCGCCGTTCCTCAGGGACTGGTTCCTCGCATGTGCCAGTAGTGGTCCGTACGGTCATCACTCTTTTAGCGTTTATCTGCTGCTCGCTTATCGCCCTGCTGGCCTTCTCAAAGATAAAGGTATCCGGCGTGACCTGCCCGCCTACAATGGCCTCGCCCAGCCCCCAGGCGGCGTTGATCACAACCTGCTCGCGTGAGCCTGTGAGCGGGTTAGCCGTGAACATAATTCCCGCCGCCTCGGCGTTTACAAGCTGCTGGACCACGACGGCCAGGGCCACATCCTCAGGTGCTATGGCATGATGCGCGCGATAGCCAAGGGCACGCGCCGTCCAGAGCGAGGCCCAGCAGCGCTTGACGGCCTCCACCACTTCCGCTTCACCCTGAATGTTAAGATAGCTCTCCTGCTGGCCCGCAAACGACTGCTCAGGTAAGTCTTCAGCCGTCGCCGAGGAGCGTACCGCGACGGCGAGCTGGTTCCCGCCTAGCTCCGCATAAGCCTGGCGAATCGCGCACTCAATGCTCTTTGGCATAGTGCCCTGCATAAAGAGATGCCCTATACGCTTGGCGGCCTCTTCGAGGGTCGCTGGCTGCTCGCTATTAATCGTTGCGACGGCGGCGAGTATCTCCTCCTGTAGCCCGTTCTCGCTAACAAAACAGCGGTAGGCCTCCGTGGTAACATGAAATCCAGGGGGTACAGGCAGGCCAGCTTTAACCAGGCGTGCCAGGGAGGCCCCTTTCCCTCCCACATGCTCCAGTAAAGCCATCTCAGCATCCATAACTAAGACAAGGGGAACAGTTGTAGCATCTTTCACAGTATATTCTCCTACAGTGAGCGACCCGACCTACGAACGTACGCAGGTCGTGCTTTTTACATCCTGCGTAAATGGATCATTCAACCTCTTGTTGAAACATCTGCTGGCTCGCCGCCCTATCGCGATCCAGATACTGCCCAAAGGCATGTGAGGCGACTCGCGCCTCATTTGACATATCAGCCCCATCGAGCACAAGTGCGCGCTGCACAGCCTCGGCCAACCATCGCGCCAGTTCCTCATCGGAGAGCATATACTCTTCCGGCATCAGGGGCGCGATCAGGAAGAAGCCCATAAAGATCGCCGATAGGGTATACACCTGAGCAGACATACTCATATCTGTACGCACCAGGCGGTGTTCACGCAGGTACTCCAGGTAGACGATAAAGCCCTGCAACTTCTCCTGGTACAACTCACTGCTATGCTCACGATGCACCAGCTTCCCGATAACATCCATATCGCGCAGGAGCACCGCCTTCAATAAAGGACGCTTCAGCAGTGCCAGCGCCGAATGCCTAAACAGGCCACGCAGCGTTTGCCCCTCTGGATCTTGCGCTACACGCTGCTGTACATCCTCCGTCAACACCATCTTCTCACGCTTCATCAGCGCGCCAAACAGGTCCTCGCGCGTCTTCCAGTGCAGGTAGATGGTACCCTTCGCGACTCCAGCCTCCCTGGAGATATCCTCAATGGTTGTTTTGTTATAACCCCAACGCAGAATCAGGGTCGCCGCCGCATCCAGAATACGGTACGCCCGCGCCTCACGCCTGGATTGCTCCTGCTCCTCCAGGCCTGCTTCCCGGCTCAGCTCTGCCACAATATACTCCTTCCATCACATGACTAAATAAGCTTATTTGGTCATATATCAACAACAATAAATATACAGCACAACAAAACCAAAAGCAAGAATATAACATGGAAAAGAGAGGTGGTCGTGGTGTTCGCCACGACCACCTCTCTTTTCCATGTTATAATTTCTCCATAAGGATCGTTTTCTTCGTTAGGACGTGCACAACCACGGGCTTGAGTTGGCACAAGCGGAGGCAACAGGAGGATATTACAACCACATGAGAACAGGATGTTCTTTATCAATCACCAGGCACGGAGGCCTCTGGCGCCGGGCGCTATTGCTCGCGACCCTCTTACTCGTCTTCACCCTTGTAGGCACCGTTCTCCTCGTCATCTCGCCATCCAGGCGGGTCTATGCCCATTCAGCCAATGAATGGACAAGTCGCTCCATCTACTTTATCATGACGGACCGCTTTAGCGATGGTAATACCGGAAACGATAACTATGGCGGCTTCAACACCAATCGCTCGGATGCCACCGCGTGGCATGGCGGTGACTTCCAGGGCATTATCAATCACCTGGACTACATCAAGAATATGGGCTTCACCGCCATCTGGATTACACCCGTGGTAATGCAGCATGACGCCCATGCCTATCATGGCTACTGGGGCTATGACTTCTACTCCATCGATGGTCATCTCGGCAGTATGAGCGACCTGCAAAGCCTTGTGACCCAGGCGCATAACCGCAACATCTGGGTTATGCTCGACGTCGTGGCCAACCACACCGGCTCCTACAACTACACCGCGCCTACCTTCCCCAACTACAGCAACTACCACCACAACGGCAACATCCAGGACTACAACAACCAGTGGGACCTGGAAAACGAGGATGTGGCAGGCCTCAATGATCTCAACCAGGACGACTCCACGACCCACTCTACTCTACTCAATAATGTGAGCTGGCTGGTCAGCACAACCGGCGTCGATGGCCTGCGCGTGGACACAGTCAAGCACGTCCCCAAGTCCTTCTGGAGCAGCTATGCTCAGAGCGCGGGAACCTTTACCATCGGTGAAGTCTATAGCGGCGATCCCGGCTACGTCGGCGACTATACCCACTACCTGGATGCCGTGCTGGACTATCCCATGTACTACACCATCCATGATGTCTTCGCCCAGAATAAGAGCATGTATGAGATCCGTGATCGCTATAACTCCGACGGCTCCTATCGAGACGCACGCACCAATGGTGTCTTTATCGATAACCATGACCAGGATCGCTTCCTCTGCGATGCCTCGGGCAACCCCGCGCAAACCTGGGACAAATATCCCCAGCTTGAGATGGCCCTGGCCTTCACCTTCGCCAGCCGTGGCATCCCGATCATGTACTACGGCACCGAGCAGGGCTTCAGCGGCTGCGCCGATCCCGCCAACCGCGAGGACATGTTCAACTCCTTCAACACCAGCGGCACGCTCTACAACTATGTCGCCAAACTCAATTACGCCCGCAACCTCAACGCTGCCCTGCAAAACGGCGCGCAGTATGAGAAGTGGGTCGACGATAGCTTCTACGCCTTTGAGCGCGAGAACGGCGGCAGCAATGTCCTTGTTGCCCTCAACAACTGCTGGTGCACCCGTACCGTCACCATCCCCAACCTGGACAACTTCGCCAGCAGCCAGACGCTTCACGATGAGTTGACCGGCACCGCCTACCATCTCCAGGGCAACAGCATCACCCTCACGCTCCCCAGCCACCAGGCCGTCGAGCTCACCAACCGCTATTAAACATAGCGCCGGGCCGCCCTGCATAAGCGGCTCGGCGCTACTGGCGTACGCTCCTACTTCCTCAATGGGCCATTAACCATGCACGTTGAAATATCCCATATCTATATTCAAGCGGTAAATCTCCTTATACGTGATTAGATCGTGCGCTTATGTTAAGATAAAGAGCGAAAAATTGTCACATGAAAGTGTCGACCGGAGAGAAAACATCTTCTCTCCCTACCTTGTGTGAGGAAGTATCTAGCGGCTATGAAACTGAATCATGTCAATCTGACCGTCACTGATGTTCCTGCGGCGACCAACTTTCTCGAAACGTACTTCGGGTTACGCAACCAGGGCGGCAACAAAGGGTTTACTGTACTTTTCGACGACGATAATCTGGTACTCACCTTGATGAAAGCTGGTCAGGTGAGCTATCCCGGCACATTTCATATCGGCTTTGTCCAAGAAAGCGAGGAGCGCGTCAACGAGATCTATCAACGCTTGAAAGACGACGGATTTGAAATGAAGCCCCCGGAACGGAGTCATGCCTGGACATTTTATGTTCAAGCGCCAGGCGGATTCCTGGTCGAGGTTCTGGCCTAAGTACAATTACACCATGTTTTCGGGATGTATCCCATTTATCAAGGGCGCTAATGCCGAAAAAGTTCTGTGATTGTACTAAGTGGTGCATTCGCTAAATACGCATAACTTTGACCTGGCAAGAGAATGTGTGAGACTGACGAAGTGGCTGGTGACGACGACGACGTCCCCAGCCAAAGGGATGCTTGTGCGCATTCCAATAGGCTGTGGCGGCTTCAACGGCCCTCATCACCTCCTCCCACGTTTCAAAACGTCTTCCTTTTAAGGCAAGGGAGCGTAGGGTCTTCCACCAAGGTTCAATCAAATTGAGATAGGCGGCGCGACTGGGTTGATAGACAAATTCCCAACGAGAATGGTGGATCTGGAAGAGCAGCAAATCGCGGCAATGGTGCATATCCAGATTGTCCAGGACAGCGTAGATGCGCTCAATCGAGGCATCAAGCCAGTCATTTACCTCACAGAGAAAGTCGATAAAATGAAGCAAGCAACGACGTGGATAGCACTGGGTGAAACATTCTCCTGTCGCTTCTCGTAAGGCCCCATAGACATACCCCTTGGCACGACGGCCATAATCAATCTCTTGTTTGGCTCGCTGCGCGGGACGCACGTTGATATTGACCGCCTCTTGTCCTGGATAACTCTTTGCCGCAACTGGTCCCATTTCATCGATGTCTACAATCACACTGCCTGCTGGGGTATCCTTTCTCAAGGCTTCAATAGCCCCCTTTTTTGGGCGAACTCGGGGTCGAGTCGCTCACCAAACCAGATCTCTTGCTGCCGCCAACGCAAGCCTTCTTCGTGCAAAATTTCAAAGATGCGTGTCTTTTTCATTGCAATCCCGAACTGCTGTTGAATAGAGGTCGTGAGTCGGTCAAATGTCCAACAGTTGAATGCGAGCCCCAAGTTGGCGGGTCGGGTGAGAGCCACCTCAATGATCTTTGCACGATCCAGGTCGCTGTAGTGTCTTGGGGTTCCAGGGCGCCCGACATCCTCTAAACCAGGGAGTCCCATCAGCTCAAAGCGCTTCCACCATTTGCGAACGGTTGGCTCTGAGAGGTGCAATTGCTGCATAATCTGCGGGATCGTCTGTCCCTTCTGGGCCAGTTCAATGATCTTTGCCCGCTCCACCAAGCGAGCCGAAGCCGTACGTGAGTGGGCGAGTTTGCCAATCACCCGTTCTTCTTCAGCTGTTAAGGCACGCATTCGCAATGGTCCACGCATCTGATTTCTCCTTTCTGTGCTCGCTTCTCCTTTCTCTATTCTACAACTCTTTTAGCGAATGAGCCACTTAGTGCAAAATTACGATACCTTTTCGGGAAGAGAGGATATTTCCTAACTCAGAAATCCGCCTAATACACATTTTTTCTGAGTTAGGAAGTGCAATGTTGGTGTCAGGCGGGAAGCAGATGAAAATAACCATGACCAAGCGATTGCGCCTGGGGTTATTTTCAGGTGAAATACCCTCGATTACCTCATAAACACTTGTACAAGAAATCTGCCCAGGTTTTCCATCGCAATGCTCAGGTTCATCTCAAAAACCGCGGGTGCATCATGATCCGCCGTGTCGGTGATGCCACGGATTTCCAGGTAGGGAATCCCACTAAAGCGGCAGGAGCGCGCTACGCCTGCACCTTCCCAGGCAACGGCAAGCGCTTTCGTTTGCAAATGCAGCGCCTGTGCCCGTTCAAGATCAACGATATCTTCATCACCACTGGCAATGATACCATAGTGCACTTGTGCTGGATGCAGAGTATATTGACTGCTGCGCAGCATACTCAGTGCCTCTTGGGAACCAGCAAATTGCGGGGCGGGACGCTGTACAAATCGTAGTAAGTAATCATGCTCAATGGTCGTTTCTGCGACAACAAGATCACCAACCTCGATACCAGGAGATAAGGCTCCCGCCGCTCCAGCACAAATAACGAGATCGATATGTTCGTTATGGTCGATGAAATGTTGCGTTTGCAGAGCAGACTGCGCTTTGCCATGCCCGCCGAGAGCGAGCGTTACTCCTAATTTTGGGAAGCAATGCCCGGTAAGCTTCCCCACAGATTGAATGCTCTCTGAGAAACCTTGTGCTTGCAAACTTTGGGAGAGAAAAGAAAGTTCTTCTTCAAGAGGTGTGATGATAAGTAACTGCATGAGTTTCCTTCTCGTTTCTGGTATCCTTGGGTCAAACAATACAGCATCAGGTTGCTTTCATTGCTGAAAGATGGCTTAGCCCGATGCTACGCTGCTTCATATAATGCTCAGTTTACCATTATTCAGAAAACTTCCCACTCTGGGCTGTAGCGATCGTGGGGAGATGGCTCAACAGCGCTCAAGCTAGGCATTCATGCACCAAGTTCAAACTTACCAGTGTGCCTGTGTTCCTCTTGACAACGGCTTGTTCATAGACTATGATTTACCAATCATAAACCGAGGCTCGGTTTATGATTGGGTAGAGAAAAACTCTGATTGAGTGAGGTTTCCTTATGGCAAATCAACGTGTAAGCAATACAGCGCTTGGCGCAGCAATATGTCGTTTGATCGAACAGTACCAGCCCGAGAACACCCGGCTGTTTCATGATTCGATGGTCAAAGACCTGGTTGGCACCCCCATCCGGGCGCTGATGCAGTTCAAAAGCATGCGCAATTTGACGATCCAACAGATGGATGTCATTACGCCAGGGATTTACGGCGTCCAGATATCTCGGACGCGCTTTATCGACGATGCCGTCCGGGATGCCCTCTCGCAGGGGATCGAACAAGTGGTGATCCTGGGCGCCGGGCTTGATACACGCCCCTATCGCCTGACCGGTATGGAGCACACGCGCGTGTTTGAAGTTGACCTTCCATCTGTGCAGGAAGACAAAAAGAAGAAGCTACACAAACATTTTGGTCGGCTACCGGAACAGGTCACGTTTCTCCCCATCGACTTCGACACGCAGAGTCTGGAAGCCGTCTTCAGCGGGACACCTTTCGACCCTGCCAGTCCGGCGATCTTTGTGTGGGAAGGCGTGACGCAGTACCTCTCGGAGGAAGCCATCCACAGGACACTGGCCTTCGTTGGCACCTCGGCCCCTGGGAGTATTCTTGTGCTTACCTACGTCTTGAAAAGCTTTATCGAACGACGTTCGGATATTCCGGGCACGAAGAAAATGATGGATATGATGGCGAAAAGGGGCTCTCCCTGGCTGTTCGGGCTGGAACCTTCCAGTGTCGCATCCTACCTCGCCCCCTTTCATCTCCGCCTGACAGCAGACGTGGGGAGTACAGAGCATCAAACACGCTACTTCAAATCTGTGAGACGGGAACTGGTGGTGTCCGAAGTCGAACGGATTGCTCAAGCGACCGTCATTCGTCCCTGATACTGGTCTTCTTTTACGAATGAGAGGTGAGAAGTCATGGTACGCACCATCAACGAAGCCGCTCACGAGGCCCGCCGCAACGCCATTCTTGGCGCAGCGCAACGTGCCATTGAAACCAGGGGCTATGAACAAATGGCAATTGCCGATCTGGTGGGCGAATTGCACATCTCCTCTGGAGCATTCTATCACTACTTTGACTCCAAACCAGCCTTGCTTGAGGCTCTGGTCGAGCGTATCGGGAACCAGATCGAGCAGTTAGTGCTTCCCATCGTTCATGATCCAACGGCTGGCGCGCTCACCAAACTCCAGCGCTTCTTTACCGCACTGGACCACTGGAAACATGCACACAGGCACTTCGTGCTCGCGTCTCTGCGCGTCTGGTATGGCGATGAGAATGTCGTCGTTCGCCACAAACTCTACATTGCCCGCTTGAAACGTTTCACGCCCTGGCTGGAGGAGATGATCCGTCAAGGAATCGAAGAAGGCGTCTTGACGACTCCCTACCCGGATCAGGCGGCGAGAATGGTCATCTCCCTGTTCGAAGACCTTGGGTATGCGACAGCCGAGATCCTCTGCGCGCAGGACCATTCGCCTGACGATCTCCCCCGGCTCGCTCGGATCATAGAAGCCTGTGCTGATGGGCTGGAACGCTTGTTGGGAGCGCCAGCAGGCTCGATACCTCAAGCCGAGCGCTCAGATCTCCTGGAGTGGTTGGTTCCACCCACACAATCGAGAGAGGATGTATAGCTTCTACAAGCCGAGCTCCTCTGAACACGAAAATGGGATGCGCCTCTTTCCGAGGCTCAAAATGAATTCATATTGTGAACGGACCACGGAGCAGTAGCCGCGTACGCCAGTAACGGGCCCGCTGCTGGCGTACGCGGCTACTTAAGTGAAAATGGCGTCTATGTAAGCGCACTCCGCAACACACGCGCCAGGGCATGCACATCTGCCCGTAGCGCCTCTGGGGTCGCATTTGCGAAACCAAGCACGAGACCATCACGCTTGAGGGGTTGCATACTAAATCGCGAAACAGGCAGTATTCTCATACCTTGCTTTGCTGCCAGTTCGACCACTCCCTGGGCGCTTACCCCCTCCGGCAGCCAGGCAACCAGGTGGATGCCAGCTTCTGGTATAGTAACGTCCAGAATATTGCTCAGCTCCTGATTCAAGGCCTTCACCAAAACATCGCGCCGCTCCATGTAGAGTCCACGCATCTTGCGTAGGTAGCGCGCGAAGTGCCCCTCGGTAATAAAATCGGCCAGGGCCATCTGCTCCAGCAGCGGTAGGTGTACATCGACGAAGCGGCGGGTGGCAAGAAAGCCCTCCAGCAACTGTGGTGGCACGACCATATATCCCAGGCGCAACGAGGGAAAGAGCACCTTACTAAAGGTGCCAATATAGATCACGCGCCCCGCACGATCAAGGCCATGCAACGCCTCCAGAGGCCTCCCGCTGTAACGATACTCGCTATCATAGTCATCCTCTGCGATCCAGCCTTGCGTCTCCCTCGCCCATTCCAGCAACTCCAGGCGCCGACCCAGGCTCATAGTGACCCCTGTAGGAAACTGATGTGAGGGGGTCACTACTGCCAGGCGCGCCTCGCCTTTAAGCTGTCGTCCAACCTCTACACTGATGCCCTGGCGATCCACAGGCACTGGCAGCATAGTGGCTCCTGCAGCCATTAGCGCACCCCTGGCCCCAAAGTAGCCCGGATCCTCAACCCAGGCCCGCTCGCCAGGATCGAGCAATACGCGCGCCACCAGGTCGAGCGCGCCTTGCGCTCCAGCGGTCAGTATGATCCGTTCAGGCATACAATGTACACCACGCGTAATGCCGATGTGAGCCGCAATGGCCTCGCGCAAAGGTCTATAGCCCTGCACATCCTGATAACGTGAGTGGGCTTGCAGCGATTGCCGGGCGTGTTTCGCTATCAGCCTGGCCCAGATCTCATAGGGAAAGTACGCCACTTCAGGCTCACCCACTAAAAACACATCCTTGTCTGGGCTTACCTCTACCTCATGTCCCGCAGCAAACTCGTCGAGTAGGATTTGCCCGCGCCTCGCCAACAAAGTATGCTGAGTCGCTGGCGTTCCCATCCGACCTTGTTTTGACACCTTCCCGCCTGCCTGTGCCAGTTGCTCCGACTCCAAACGGGCCACCCGCGTCCCATCTCCCACCCGGCTCTCCAGATATCCCTCCAGCAATAACTGTTCGTAGGCCAGAGCCGTCGTATTACGCGATACCCCTAGCTGGCTAGCCAGTATCCGCGTCGAGGGAAGACGCGCTCCCGTCTCCAACTGGCCCGCCAGGATTTGCGCCCGCAGGCGCTCATAAAGCTGGCGATAGAGCGGCGCCTGCGCGTTCTGATCAAGTATAATCTCCGGTTTATCCACCGGTCTCGCCCGCTTTGGCATAAGTTACTGCTCCCTTTGCTGAAAGCGCTCAAAGCTTTTTTTTTGCTTAAAAATGGCACCTCTATAATAATACAAATTGGCTCTTTTAACAAGTCCATTATTGAGGTATACTACCACCAGATAGAAGACAACTACACGAAACAATCTGATGATATTAAAAGGAGCTTCAATCATGGGAACAAGACTAAACTACGGTAAAGCTGCACCTGGAGCGATGAGGGCTATGAACGGCCTTGAGACATATATCAACAACTGTGGGCTCGAGGCCCCTTTGAAGGAGCTGGTACGCCTGCGCGCCTCTCAGATCAATGGATGCGCATATTGCGTCAATATGCATAGCTTTGATGCCCGCGAGGGTGGTGACACGGAGCAGCGCCTCTACGCACTACCAGTCTGGCACGAGACACCTTTCTTCAGCGACCGCGAGCGCGCCGCCCTCCTCTGGACTGAGAAGCTCACGCTAATCTCCCTCGATCGCGTACCCGATGAGGTCTACGAGCAGGTGCGTCCTCATTTCACTGATGAAGAACTGGTGAACCTGACCCTACTCATCGCGACCATCAACGCCTGGAACCGCTTCGGCATTAGCTTCCGTGATGTACCCACTGCCAAATAAAGGGTTTTAAGACATGGTGGAGGAAATCACCGGAAGCGATTCCCACCACCACGTCTTAAATAACCTGCGAGCCACGCAGGGCGAGAAGTCACATGAAAGAAGGAATCATTATGTCCACCAGCACAATCGTTACTGAAGAGCCAGCTATAAACCGACCGGTGGAGCGGCAGGCCCAACCTCGCTTTATTCCCACACTGCCGACCCTTGCCTGGCTTATTCTGGCAGGTGACCTCGCATACTGGTTCAGCATAGGACTCTTCATTCCCTTCTTCGTCATCTACCTGCACCAGGTACGGGGTATCGCGCTCGCCACTGGCGGTGTTATTGTCTCAACTGGCTTTGCCTTCGGCTTAGTGACCGCGCCCCTGGCTGGCATCCTCAGTGATCGCTTTAGCGCGCGCTGGACGCTTATCGGATCCCTATGTTTAGCGATAGCAGGCGTAAGCATCCTACCCTTTATTCAAAGTACCTGGCAGGCCTTAGCGGCCACGCTGCTCCTGCTGGGATGCGGACAAAGCGTAGTTATGCCAACCACAGCAACTCTGCTGGCATCCAGAGTATCACCTAAGCAACAAACTGGAGCCTTCACGGTACGCTACACCGGCGTAAATATTGGCTTTGGCACGGGCGCAACCGTGGCTGGCTTCATTATAAATACTAGTCAACCGTCCACATTTCTCATCACCTATATCGCTCAAGCACTCCTGTACGGCATATTTATCGTAATTCTTCTGACCCTGCCGCCCCAATCGCGGCCCGCCCAGGTAGAGGCTCAGGATAACAGCAACAAGTCCGCACCAATAAGCCTAAGTCATTTGCTAAAAGATACCTCCTTCTGGCTGCTATGGCTAATCGCGCTGCTATTCTACACGGTTGGAATATCTCAGCTTCCCAATGGCTTCACGCTCTATGCCACCAGTCCCGGACACGTTGACACACAAACCCTGGGCCTCGCACTCGCACTCAATAGCCTCGTTATTGTGGTCCTCCAGTTTGTTGTTCTGCGCTGGATGCGCAGCCATCTGCGTACCCGCGCCCTTGCCCTGCTCTTTCTCATCTGGGCTACCGCCTGGGGTTGCGTCATTCTAGCGGGCTATCTGGGTTCTTCGATCTCAGCCGCAATGCTCTTCTGCCTATCAGCCAGTCTGCTTGGCCTGGGTGAGACCCTGATGGCTCCCTGCCTCTTCCCGCTCGTAGTCAGCCTCGCGCCCGAGGGCATGCAGGGAAGGTATACCGCCACCACCTCGCTAGCCTCTACAACTGGCTTCGTGCTGGCTCCCATTCTCAGCGGTTTCCTGCTTGGCTCCGGTAGAGAGAACCTGTTCCTCCTACTCATGCTACTTGGCTGTGGCATAGGCAGCGTTCTCTCCCTACGCCTGGGACACCACCTCCCGCACCACCACAACCAGGTTACTTCTATGTAGCATCACCTGAGAAACATAGCAAGAGGTGTGAGTAGCACGCAAAAGCCTCACCACTCACCCCTCTTGCTATAAAAAGACTCTTCTGCCTTATTCAGGAACAACCACTATGTCTTCAGCAGGCTTCTTATACCCCTGCAACCTCTCCTTATTCAGCCGTATACTGCCAAAGAGCAGTAGCAGAGCCAGAAGAACACAGGCCGCCCCAATCCAGCCTAATTGGGTTACCGCAACGGAGCGGAGAGATAACCCTCCCAGAGCGGCTCCCCCGGCTATGCCCAGGTAGAACATAGAGTTATTCAGGGCCAGGATCACGTTCGCGTGGTCAGGAGCCACGCTCAAGAGGCGATGCTGCTGCGGAATGAAGAGCAACGATCCCGATATTCCCCAGACGAAAAGCGCCAGCAGTCCCCCTAACCATGTTGTCATCACTAGCGGAATAACAATTTCCATAATTAATAATAGGACCATGGAGACAAGCAACGGGCGCTGTGGACCGACACGGTCTGCGATCATACCACCCGACCAGTTGCCAACTACTACGCCCAGACCAAAGGCGACCAGCATACCGCTAAGGTCCACAAGATGCATATTTTGCTGCAAGAGCGGCCCGATATAGGTATAAATGGTATAAATACCCAGGTTGTACAAGAACGCGGGCAGCAAGGCCAGGACCAGGCGAGGCTGAGTTATGGGCGCGAGTCGCTGCCGCAGCGATACGGTTGGCGGCGTCGCAATCCTGGGCAGACCGCTGATCAGGAAGGCCAGAAATCCTATTCCGGCCAGACCCGCCACCAGGCCAAAGGAGAGGCGCCAGCCAAAGTGCTCGCCAACCCAGGTTCCCAGCGGCGAGCCAAGCGCGGTCGCCACAGTAAGCCCGATAACGACCAGCGCCAGAGCCTGGCCGCGCTTCTCCGGCGGTGCAAGCGCGATTCCCATGGTATAGGCCAGCGGTGCATACATCGCGGCAAAGCAACCAGTCAGAATGCGCGTCAGCATCAAGAGCGGGAAGGTTGGCGCCAGGGCTGACCCTATATTTGCCAGACAGAAAAGCCCAAGAGCGATAATCAACACGCGATGCGGCAACCAGCGACTGATAAGGACAGCTAGCAGCGGCGCCCCCAACCCATAGGTAAGCGAAAAGGCCGTAACCAGTTGTCCCGCCACGCTAACGGGCACGCCCGTTTCATGAGCAATCACAGGCAGCACACCAGCTACGACAAAAGCGTCGGTCCCCAGCGCAAACATGCCCAGCGCCAGCAGGAGAATACGCGGATTTATACGTGTCGCCCGATGGGCTTCAGCCAATAAGCGTTGTTGAGTCATTTGTGACATTAAAATAATAGCCTTTCAATGCGGTGTAATAAAAATTGTTACACCGCAGCATAAAAAAAGGGGGTTATGTCAGTGCCTTCTTGACGGTGTAATAATTGACCCATCGAGGAAACTGACTAATAAATCAATCATTCGTTCTGCCGCGCATGGATAGCAGCGGTGGATGCAAGCGTATCCCGCAAAACATCGGCAATCGTTGTGCGCGCCAGTTCCTCCTCCATTGCCTCCTGGACATTGGCGTAGACCCCCTGCAAAGCGGGACCTATGCCGCATCCGATAGGACATTTTGGATTGGGGGGTGTGTGATGGAGCGTGAACATAGTATGCGGCTTAACAACCTGGTATACCTCAAGGAGCGTAATCTCCTCTGGTTTGCGCGCCAGCTTCCAGCCCGCGTTACTCCCGCGTTGAACTGTTACCAGGCCCTGCTCCTCCATCATCCCCAGCAGTTCACGCAGCGTGACTGGATTGGTGTTGACACTCTCAGCAATCGCTCGCGACGTGGAGAAATCATACTGATCGCCATAGTTCGCCATTCTCCGCGCCATCCAGGTCAGGGTATGGACCGCCAATGTTAAACGACTATTACCGCTCATGCTCTCTTCCTCATTCCACTACACTGTGGGTTTCTCTTCTAACCTCTCCGATGTAACAATATTCACTACACCCGGATGTAAGAAGTATACTTACATCCACAGCAAATGTCAAGGGCATTGTGGAACTGCTTATCTCGTCTCCAGGCGATGTGTTCTCACCCTTAACTCTGCGGGCCACTTAGTGGCGAGAAGTCCTGATAGACATCTGCCGTGATTGATAGACAACGTAGAGTAAAGCTAGAGGGGTCTTACTGCGTAAAAGAAGAGAGAGGCATACCATAATGAGAAATTACCGCTTACTTCCCAACACATTCGATGGAAATCGACGCCTGGAGACAGAGGTCACTGGCCTGAATCTTCTGAGCGATCCCATGTTAAACCGTGGAACTGCCTTCACGGCGCAGGAGCGCAAGACACTTCACCTCGATGGCCTCTTACCGCCCGCGATAACGACCATCGATGAGCAAGTCAAACGCACCTACACCCAGTACCAGCAGCAAGCAGGCGATGTGCAGAAAAATCTGTTTCTGACCGCCCTCCAGGACCGTAACGAGGTCCTCTTCTACCGTCTGCTCTCCGAACATCTCTACGAGATGCTTCCAATCGTTTATGATCCCACCATCGCCCACGCTATCGAACACTATAACCATGAATACCGGAGACCACATGGAGTCTACCTCTCCATCGACCATCTCGATGAGATCGAAACGGCATTTCGGAACTTCGGGGCCGGTCCCGATGAGATCGACCTGATTGTGGCGACGGACGCGGAAGAGATCCTTGGCATCGGTGACTGGGGCGTGGGCGGCATCGAGATCTCAGTTGGTAAACTTGCCGTTTATACCGCTGCGGCGGGTATCGACCCGGCTCGCGTCATTCCAGTCATGCTCGACGTCGGCACCAATCGCGAGAGCCTGCTCAATGATCCCTTCTACCTGGGCAACCAGCATGCCAGGGTGCGCGGCGCGCGTTATGACGCCTTTATCGAGGCCTATATCAAGACCGCAACCAGGCTATTTCCCCATGCCATGTTGCACTGGGAGGACTTTGGACCTGGGAACGGGCGCCGCATTCTGGAGAAGTACCGCTCGCAGATCTGCACCTTCAATGACGATATGCAAGGCACTGGAGCCATCACCCTGGCCGCCTTGTTCTCAGCCATGAAGGTCACCGGGCAGTCTCTACGCGATCAACGAGTCGTCATCTTTGGCTCAGGCACCGCTGGGATTGGCAATGCTGACCAGATACGCGCCGCCATGATGCGCGAGGGCTTATCGCAAGAAGAGGCCACACGACGCTTCTGGTGCGTCGACATTCAGGGCCTCCTCGTCGATAACATGGGCGAGGCGCTCCGCGATTTCCAGGTTGCCTATGCCCGGCCCGCCAGCGAGGTCTCCGGGTGGAAACACGATATGCCCAATGGAGGCATCAGCCTGGCCGAAGTCGTACGCCAGGTGCATCCCACGGCTATGATTGGAACTTCAACGGCTCCCGAGACCTTTACCGAGGCTATAGTCAAAGAGATGGCGGCCCATACGGAGCGCCCCATCATCTTCCCCCTCTCCAATCCTACATCTCTAATGGAGGCTACGCCGACCAACTTGCTCTCCTGGACTGATGGACACGCGCTTGTCGCAACAGGCGTCCCCTGGCATCCCATCACTCTCAAAGGGACAACCTACACGATTGGCCAGGCCAATAACGCGCTCCTCTATCCAGGGCTTGGATTGGGAACGATTGTTTCACGAGCGCAGCGCGTCAGCGATGGCATGCTTATGGCGGCTGCCAGGGCTGTGGCCAGCCTGGTAGATGTACACCAGCCTGGAGCCTCACTCTTGCCACATGTGGAGAACCTGCGCGCCGTCTCTGCGACCGTCGCCGTAGAAGTCGCCAAAACAGCCGCCGCCGAAGGACTGGCCAGGGCCAAGCTTCCCAATATCATTCAACAGGTGCAGGACGCGATGTGGAAGCCCGTCTATCCCCAGGTTGTCGTCAGGCAGGAGGTCCGTGTATGAGCACGCCTCGTAGGAGCAATCCGAAGAAGAGCACACAAACAGTCGTTATACATGACCTACCCGTTGATACTGGAGCAACTGGCACCCGGCAGGAAACAGACTCCATGGGTGCCATCAATGTTCCAGCAGAGCATTATTGGGGAGCGCAAACCCAGCGCTCCCTGATCCACTTCTCTATTGGCGATGACTACATGCCAAAGGAGGTCTATCACGCCTATGGATATGTGAAGAAGGCGGCAGCCATCGTCAACGCCGAAGCAGGCAAGCTCTCACAGGAGAAAGCCGAACTGATCTGCAAAGTAGCCGATGAAGTTATCAAGGGTAAGCTTGACAGTGAGTTCCCTCTATACGTATGGCAAACGGGTTCGGGTACTCAATCAAACATGAACGTAAATGAGGTCATCTCCAACCGCGCCATTCAACTCTCCGGAGGAAAACTAGGCAGCAAAAAGCCTATTCATCCCAACGATGATGTCAACATGTCGCAGTCCTCCAACGATACCTTCCCTACGGCGATGCATATAGCAACCGTGTTCATGTTCAATGACCACCTCATACCCAAAGTGGAGGCTCTCATCCAGGTAATGTGGGAAAAGGCTCAGCAGTGGGTCGATGTCGTCAAGATTGGCCGCACGCACCTGCAAGACGCCACGCCCCTCACCGTCGGACAGGAATGGTCAGGTTATGTAACGCAACTTAAGGATGCGCTCGACCTCGTCAAGCAATCCATGAAGGGTCTCTACAAGCTAGCCGCAGGTGGAACCGCCGTGGGAACAGGGCTTAACACCTTACCAGATTTTGGGCCCAGGATCGCCACGGAAATTGCCCACCTGACGGGGCATCCCTTTGTCAGCGCCCCCAACAAATTTGCCGCCCAGGGGTCGCTGGATGCCATGGTCAATGCAAGCGCAGCCCTACGCGCCCTCGCAGTCGCACTCATGAAGATTGCCAACGATCTGCGTTGGCTTGGGTGTGGTCCTCGCGCGGGCCTACACGAACTGAATATCCCTGCCAATGAGCCAGGTTCCTCCATTATGCCCGGCAAGGTCAATCCCACGCAAGAAGAGGCCATGGTCATGGTGTGTATTCAGGTCATCGGCGATGATAACGTGGTCGCTATCGCTGGTTCCCAAGGGAACTTCGAGCTAAACGCCATGCGGCCCATCATCATCAATAATGTGCTCCACTCAGCGCGCATCCTGGGCGATGCCTGCGAGAAACTGCGCCAATACAGCCTTGAGGGGATCACGCCAGATACAGAGAAGATCAATACTTACGTCAATGAGTCACTGATGCTGGTGACAGCCCTGAGTCCAGTCATAGGCTATGATAAAGCCTCAGCCATCGCCCATAGGGCGTTTGACACTCATACCACCCTGCGCGAGGCTGCGCTTGCCAGCGGCTACATCAGCGCCGACGAGTTTGACCGTGTTGTAGTCCCCGCACAGATGGTTGGAGACCCCACAGGGACCTACAAACAACCCATAAGGACCTTTTTGCAGAAGTAGAGAAAGCAAAATCGAGATAGTCGAGGAAGCGAGCTTCCTCGACTATCTCGATCTACTTGAAATCATCATAGAAATGATCCTGGCAGGAACGTAAGGTCTGGTTGAGGTAGTATACGCTTTCGTGGTATTGACGCTGAAGCAGGGGCGCTGGAAAAGAGAACTCACCCTGCTGCGAGAGCAGTTGAAGGGCGAGTTCAGGTCCATAAATATCAAAGGCGGGAAGCTGGTAGGTCGCAATGCTCTGCCTTTGATTCTGCCACGCGGAGGTCAGGACTTGCTCAATTTCCTGGTAGGTAAAGTGCTGCTGGTTGGGGAGCCGCTGTTTCGCACGATACCAATACATATTCACGCGAGGCGCGCTTGAAAGAAGCAGCGCATGCAGGTGCTCGCTCAACTCAAGGTTGCGCCAGAGGGCCTGTAGATGCAGGGTCGAGAACATTTGCGCATCCTGATACTCGCCACCCTTGGGATTGCTAGCCTGCGCCATTAGTAGCTGCTCGGTCGCATGCAGGCGCGTGTAGGAGTAATGGAGATTACGTAAAACGACCTCAAGTTGGAGGAGGCAGAGTGCCAACGCGCGAAAAACCTCTTCAAAAGCAGTCTCAACCTGTCCCCTTGCGTGCGTAGGAGGCTCAGTATAGGCAACATCGTACATATCTCCAGGCTGGACATCACCGGAGAGATGAATATATTCGGTACTGAGCACAGCGCTGGCTACTGAACCAATAGCTAAGGGAATACCCGCATTGAGCATCTCCGAACCCTCATAGAAACAGAGCGTGCTTGCAACCGCCAGATTGCTACTAAGATCTCTAGTCGCGCCCACACAGGCCTGTAAACACTGCTTGTATTGTTGCATAAACTGCATATCCGCCTCCCAAATTCTTTTTGCTCGCAATTATTGAGATAACAACCCGCTGACTAGAGGTAGCATACTGCCCCACCCCAAAGTGGACTATAGCGCTTCTCCTACATTCAAACAGGCAAACAAAAGCGAGATGATTGAGGAAGATCGCTTCCTCAATCATCTCGCTTTATTCTATGCTATTGTGCTTGCCCACCTTAGCTCTCAGAGCCGCCTAGCTCGCGTGAAGTATCTTCTGTCTCCTCCACCAATATGTCTTGCACCTCAACTTTGATCATACGCAAGAAGGCCTCGACCGTCTCAACGGCCTCGTTGGCGCTGGGCAATACTGGCTCCTGCGCCGGCTCCTGGCACTGTCGCTTCCAGGGCAGGCGGGCAAAAAACTTCTGTACCGCGCCCTCTTCTGCCCGCATATAAACAGCTTTCTCGGCTTGAGCTGCCACCGAGGTATCGCCATAGTAACAGCGCGTACAGATCAACCAAGTCTGCGCCGCCCCACTCAACCCGCTATGCGTGCGTCCACTCTCAACCACATGCCGCTCACAGGCCCCACCCCCACAACGCGAGCAGACCGCGCAGGCCATATGTGTAGCCGTCGAATCTTCACAAATACACTGGTAACAGATCACGCTTAGCCTCCTCTTGTTTCCTGAGCGAATAGCCTCCAATTTCAGCACCCACCATCCCCTTTCGACCACTCACCACTTATCTATGAAACGCTCACCCAGAAGTAAGGTTCAGCTCTGATCTATGCTTTTCTCTTAAAACCCTTTGGGTCTCGCAAATAGGCTTCGAGGTCTGGGTCTTCCTGCTCCTCCCAAGACTCATCAACTACTTCAAAACGCTCTCCCAACTCCTGCCGCACAGCGCTGAGAAGCTCTTTTGCCGCCTGATTAAACCGATCACACTCTTCCTGGCGCCAGGGACCAGGATCAGGAGGATACTCCCAGTTCAACGCCTTGTCATGCCATTCTATCAATTCATTGGCTCGCTTGATCGTGCTCTCCGACAACGGTAATTCCTCCGGCTCAATAGGAGAGTCAAAGCGTTCTCGGGCGGCATCATTACCACTCCAGAAGCACGACTCTCTCCATTCAAAAAAGAAGCGGATAATGTATTCTGTTTTAGGATTCATCATAATCTTTAAATTTCTTCATCACTTTAGCACTTACATAGGAGCAGGCATCGACATATAGGAGTGGGAGTTGGTTTGGGACCTGAGGTGGGGGTTGGTCTGGGACCTGACGAAGTTGCCGTTGCCGTAGGCAATACGTTGGCCGTTGGGGATGGAGTCACTCGCGCTTTCTGCGTGGCGGTTGGCAAAGGTGTAATCGTTGATTGCGCCACCGGTACTTGCGTTTGTGTCTTTGTCGCAGCCATAGACGGCGCGGTCGCGTTGAAAGTAGGTCTCTGTTCCTGTTTGCCTAATGACAAGAATTGAGGCAGCAGGCCGATGCTAAGAAGCAGCACGCAGGCGAGAGCCAGAAAGCTCCCTATGAGAACAGCCTTTCTGCTACGCTGAGTCGGCGTTTTTGTCTGAACCCGGGAAGGCTCTTTCTGGGTAATCTGGAAGGCGCTCTCTGGAGCTCCCATTATGGGTGCGTTGCTTGTCTGAGAGAGTATAAGGGGCGCTGGTTTGTCTGTTCCACGCTCCTGAGCCTCCGGCCGAACATTGCCGCCCTTTGGCCTGGGCGGCGTAGCGACAGCGATACTCTCTCTGGGTGAAAGAGGGCTGCTCTTCTTGTTCTTGCTTGTCAGCAGGGAAGCGGGTGGGGATGCCCCCTTTTCTCCAGTTAAAAGTGGTAGGAGCATCTCTAGAGATGGGTTCATTGTTACATTCACATGACCTGCAGTAAGAGCCTCGATAAAGGCGGCAACGTTCTCGTGACGCTCCAAAGGATCATTTGCCAGGGCTTTAGGTAATGCATCATCGAAATAACGGGGCAATGCAGGAACAATGTGCGATGGTAGGACAGGATAAATCTGGGTAAACTGCCCTTCGGTGAAGGTGGTTGCCGCATGCGGAGGTTCACCAGTCAGCAGTTCATACGCCATAAATCCCAGGGCATATTGATCACTCTCTCTACAAAAGGTGCCTTTTTTTTGTTCAGGCGCCTGATACTGGCTATCCTCCTGCTCAAGGTGGGAGTGGGGAAAATAACTTTTAAACAGGCTTGGCGGGATAAAGTCCGCTAGCATGGCCTCATCCTGGGCATTAAAAAGCACATTTTCTGGTTTGAGGTGTGCGTGAACAACGTTCCACCCATGTGTATGCGCTAGCGCCTGTCCTATCTGCATGAGGATCAGGAAAGAGTTCTCCAATGTGAGAGGTCTAACACTCTTGAGGCGCTGACGTAACGAGCCATTAGGCGCATAACGACTGATGAGATACGGGCGGCCTTGCTCAATACCTCCATCGAGAAGAGAATTAAGAAAGGGATGGCGCAGCTGTATCAATTGATCTACTTCGTTATAAAAAAACTCTTGATCTATCCCTGAATCCAGAGAATCGAAGATCTTAATGGTTACTTTCTCTGTAGGTGCCGTTATCGGTCGGGCTAGATAGAGACTACTCTTCGTTTTCTTCGCGAGTTGGGTGACGAGTCGATATCCACGAAATTGTTCGTTCATCTGTAAACCCTCATCATACAATGCTTCGAGCGAATGCTTTTCCCCTGGCGATCAGCTATAATTCCTCGTGCTCTCCAATCTTTAAAGAATGAATGGCAAGCTTTTCATTCTTTAAAGATTGGAGAGCACGAGAGCGCCCCAGAATATAGGCATTCTTAAACTTAAGGCTATTATACCTATCTCAAAATAGTTTCTGGCCCGGCCGCTTAGAATGTAGCCTGATGGTACCACTTTTTAGCGACATACATGCACTAATGTAAGAGTTTAAAAAGTAGCGTGAAAGAGAGCATTTTGATAGAAACTTATTCACGACACATCAAGTAAATTGTATTTATCGCACTATAAATAAAGTCGCTATCCCATCCCTCATATCATTCCTGACGTGTTATGATAAAGTAGCATTACGCGACAAATATGCAGAGGAGAGACGATACTACTATGACATCGCTGCAACAGGGAGAGCTATGGGAGCTTTCGCGCCGCCTGATCGGCTTTAATACCGTTAGCGCGCTCAGCAATCTAGAGGCCGCCGAGTATCTTGCCAGCTATCTTGAGGAGAGCGGCCTGACGGTGAAGGTGGCTCGCGACAAAATTGAGGACGTGACCAAGGCCTCGGTGATTGCCTGGGCTGGTCCCGCGGTCGAGGGCGGCCTGATTATCTCGGGCCATATCGATGTCGTTCCCTTCGAGGGCCAGCCCGGCTGGAAGTCGGACCCGCTGGAGCTGATTACGGATGGCGAGCAACTGTATGGCCGTGGCGTTACAGACATGAAGGTCTTTCTGGCCCAGGCCATCCTGGCCGCGAAGCAACAGGACCTCAGCAAGCTGCGCCGTCCCCTGATGTTTATCCTGACTTATGATGAGGAGGTCGCGGGCCAGGGCTCGCAGCGCCTCGTCAAGCAGCTACCAGGTATACTCCAGGGCTTTCCCCTACCCAGGACTGCCCTCATCGGCGAGCCGACGAACTTTGAGATCTTCCCCGCCCACAAGGGTTACGCGACCTTCAAGATCTCCGTGCGCGGCCAGGGAGGCCACAGCAGTGCCGCCGACCGTGGCCTGAACGCCATTAACCGCATGAGCGATGTTATTCAGATCATCAAGGAGACCGGGCTTGAGCTAAAGCAACAGGTCACATCCGAAAACCAGCGCCTCTTCCCCGAGAATCCCTCGACGGCCTTCAATAACGGCGTTATCCAGGGTGGCCTCGCCGCGAATATGATCGCCGAGACCTGCGAGCTGACGACCAGCATGCGTGTCGCGCCCGGCGATAACGTTGAGCAGATCATCGCGACCCTGCGCGAGCGTATCGAGCGTGAGATCTCACAGGAGATGCGCAAGGCCGCGCCCGAGTGTGGAGTCTCTGTCAGCGATGCCATCTCGACTCCTCCACTGAACTCGCCCGTTAATGATCCCTTTATCGAGGTCCTGGCTCGCGTGATGGGACGACGCAGCGAGCAGGGCGCACCCTACGCCACCGATGGTGGTCCCTTCCAGGCCATCGGCATCAATTCTTATATCTGTGGCCCTGGGCTAATCGAGCAGGCCCACCAGCCCAACGAGAGCCTGCCAGTTGAGCACTTCCACTCAGGCCAGGAGCGCCTTGAACGCCTTATCCAGGCCTGGTGCATGCAATAACCAGCAATGTCAGACTCAATTCGCAAGATCATTCACATTGACATGGACGCCTTTTACGCCTCCATTGAGCAGCGCGATCGCCCGGAACTACGCGGCAAACCGGTCATCGTCGGCGGCGACCCCAATCGCCGTGGCGTGGTCGCGACTTGCTCATACGAGGCGCGCCGCTTTGGCATTCACTCCGCCATGCCCTCGCGTACGGCCTTCAAGCGCTGTCCACACGCCATCTTTGTCCCGCCACGCTTCGAGGTCTACCGTGCCGTCTCCACGCAAATCATGCAGATCTTCCACGACTACACGGAGCTGGTCGAGCCTCTCTCGCTCGACGAAGCCTTCCTGGACGTGACCCACAACAAATTCGACATCCCCTCCGCCACCCATGTCGCACGCGAGATCAAGCAGCGCATCTACGAGCGCACCCAGCTCACGGCCTCTGCTGGCGTCTCCTATAACAAGTTTATCGCCAAATTAGCTTCAGACTATAAGAAGCCCGATGGCCTGACGGTCATCACGCCCCAGCAGGCTTCACGCTTCCTTGAAAGCCTCCCCATCCAGAAGTTCTTCGGTGTAGGACGCGTCACCGCCTCGCGCTTCCAGGAACATGGCATCCATACCGGGGCCGACCTCAAGAGCTTAAGCGAGGAACGCCTGCGCGAGCTCTTCCAGGAGCGCGGCAGCATGTTCTACCGCTATGTGCGTGGAGAGGACGAGCGCTCAGTCGAACCCATTCGCGTGCGCAAATCGGTTGGCAAAGAAACCACCCTGGCGGAGGATCTCGCCCTGTCAGAGCATGAAGAAGTCATACGCATCCTCACAGACCTCGCTGAGAAGGTCGAGCGCCGCCTGGTTGAGCTCGATCTCCAGGCCAGAACCGTGGTCCTCAAACTCCGCTGGAGCGATTTTCAGCTCATGACACGCCGTGCCACGCTTCCTCAAGCCTTTCAAGCGAAAGAGGTCATGCTCCACCATATTCAAGACCTCCTTGATCAAGTTGGCCCCCAGGGTCATGTACGCCTCCTCGGCGTCACCGTCTCCCAGCTCGAAAAGCGCGGCACCCCGGCTCACCACGCCCCCACCCTCTGGGACCTCGCATAGGGTAAGAGTATGTGGTGGAGAGAAGTTGTTCCCTTTACACTATATCCACCGCCACGGTCAGGGAGCGGCGCGACCAGTCGCGCAGATCCTCGTTGGAGCGGGGGGCATACTTGGAGAAGACAAACTGGCGCGCTCGCGCATCCTCTTCGCTGCCCTCAGCCACTACCCGCCCTCGCCCTTGCATACGTGTGGCCTTGATGCGTACCTCCACCTCAGGCTGGTGCTGAATGTTCTTGACCCAGTCCGCCTTGTCGCGACCTCCCGAGAGCATGTAGAGCGTTGAACCCTCCAGGGCAAACCAGATCTCGATGGTATGCGCCTTGCCGCTCTTACGCCCCGTCGTCGTGAGATAACAAAAATTCTCGCTTACATACATCTGTAACACTTCTTGCATCCCGGCAATCCTTTCGTCCCAATACAGTACGCTTACTCTGAGACCTGCTCCAGCATGTAGGGCAGGCCCTCTATCTGCTGCTGAGCCTGGCGTGGCCCACGCATCCGCACCGTGACTGGCGCCACGACCGCTCCCACCTCCGTTGGATACCAGGCGCGGCCAATCTCCACCACGATCAAGCGCCCATCCAGGTCGCCTACGGCGGCAAATTGTGGACCCTCGCTCTCACGAAAAGCTAATTGCGCAAAGTCGCGCTTCAACACCTCAACCTCGGCTGGCACAGAATGGACCGGCAGGCCAATCTCGCTAACACGTAGCAGGTCTCGCGCCGGCTCAAACGCTCCCGGCGCATCATTCTCCAGATCATGTAACGCAATAAACTCGACGTTATTGCCGGCAGGATCATAAAAGTAGACCGAAGAGTTATTCCAGGACCCAAAGAGAAAGCGATCCTGACCATTCTGCATTAGTGGCTCTGTCAAGGCACTGATCCAGGCATACGCAGCCTCAAACTTATTGCGCGGAATGGTAAAGGCGAAATGATAAACGCTATCCACCTGCTCCGTCGCGCGAAACGTCACGCGTGTCGCCCCTGCGTCAAAGGTAAAACTCTCCTCATCCTCCTCTACCACGGGTAGACGAAAGGTATCTATATAAAAGGAACGCAATTCCCTGAGCTTATGTGTTGCAAGCACCAAATGTGTAAACTGCATACTGACCAGTCCTCCAATACAATGTGAGAAGTAAGTGTTAGATGCTAACCACTTGCGGTGCATATAGCATACCAGAAGCACAAGCGACCCACACTGTACGGAGGGGAAGGAAACAACTGTCCAAAAGGGCTACAGCTTCACCTCCCACTCGCGCAGGAGGCGCATGGTTCTCTGCATCATGCGCTCAAAGCCCCTGGCCCCAGAAGAGGGCTGGAGCGAGGCCACAAGCGCGGTATGCCAGACCTCGCGAAGCGCGACAAACGCGGGAATGCTCGCCAGGTCCACTTCGGCTAGTGGACGGACCTCGGTATAGCCCTTGAGGAAGGACTGCCAGAGCGTATCGCCGGGGTCCCAGTTATAAAAGCCCTCGCACCAGCGTACCACGGCCAGGTCATAGGCCCGCCAGCCCGGCGCGCAACAATCGAAATCGAAGAGGGTAATCGTGCCATCTTCGTCCATATGCTCGTTCAGCATATGGCTATCCCCGTGACAGGCGCCCCAATCTAAGCCCTGTCCCGCGAGTTGCCGGATTCGCGCACGCAGGCGCTCTACCAGTTCCTCCAGGTATGCCCAATCAGTGGCAGAGCCAGTATAGAGCGGCTGAATCGTCTGAAGTGATTGATCAGCGAGGAGCGAGAGATCGAGAGGAGTGCGCTGTCGGACGCTTGTAAACCCACTGGCAGCGTTATGCATAGCTCCTATCACGCGACCATGCAGGTAGCTGTCTCTGGCATCATGCCGATCCAGCTCCACGCCGGGCGCATAGGTGAATAACACAGCCTGGCGTGGCCCCTCGGGAGCTTGAAGCGTACTGACAAAACCGCCATCCCTCTGAGACACAGGCATGGAGACAGCAATCCCTTTCTGATCGAGATAGCGCACAACATCAATCTCATACAGCACATCCGAGAGCGAGCGCCAGCCCGCGCGATAGACACGCAAGATATACTTCGTCGTGCCTGACTGTACCAGATAGGTATCATTGACACCACGCGTCAGGAAGAGGCAACTAACCTGCTCATCCAGGTCATACAGGGGCAGCACCTCGGCAAGCAGAGCCTCCGGCGCGAGAATAGAATGCGTTACGGGGAAAGGAACGCTAAAAGCTGGCTTATCCGCCAGCGTATCCAATATATGAGACATGATAGCTCTCTCCATCTTGTTGTAGAGTATCTTCAACAGGATCGAAAGCTCTCGCCATCACGCTCCATCAATGAGGTATATATACAATCCATAGTATCCATGCTTGCATGGACTAAAAAATGCACAGCGTGACAGGAGGCTTTCGCATCAAAATGAGGGACATTTCTGTGGTTTTCATAGGCACCTCCCCTGGACGCATTTGTCACGCCGTCCACACGTAGATAGAGAACCGCTTGATGAAGAAGCGGGCTGATAAGATATTATTGTATCATGAAAAGAGCAGGTAGATAATGGGAATACAACATGAGTTCTGGCTTTTAAGAGAAGATCAGTATGCATATACAGTAGATTGGCGGGATCTAAAATCTCAGCGTGACGCTCCTGTAAGTTTGCATGATGAGATTTTGCGCTATTTCTTTGACTTCCTGCAATGGATACCCACACTCAATCCCACAAAGCCAGGGCTACCAACAGGCTATGGTCTGAATTGGTGGGGTCTAACCATCATTAATCACACGGGTGGCTCAGTATTTTACCGCGTGTGGAGCGCGTGGAGTCAACTTCTCTCATGCGGTCCAGAAAAGTTACGGCTACAGGGCGCTTTTACCTGGCAATGGCCCTTTCCTGAATCAGAACATCTTTTAAGGGAAGACCAGCTAGACACCCTGGGACACTATGAAACGCTAGAGATTGATCGAGACGAGCTAGCGAGCACCTGTACCACACTTGCGCATTTTGGAGAACAGGCCGCCACAAGTGAATTCTTTATTCTTCACGAGGGCATCTAGCGCTATTTTTGTCGCTCCTTACGAAGAAGGTTGGGCGAAGATACTGGATTGGCCAGGCGGCGACTATAGGAATAGAACACACAGCGAAACTGAAGCTGATTGATGCCAGGACGCATCTCTCTGGTGTCGCCGTCCTGGTCTACCAGCCAAAAAAGTAGCAATACTTCCCATACACTCGTTCTCAACTCGCTATTGCTGATGCAACGCCAGCCTTTTCCTCAGAGAAAGGGCTGGCGTTGCATCAGCAATAGATCATGCGCGTTGCGGGAGGGCAGGATTATCAAGCGTGGCGCAAAAATGCCTGAACTGAAGCCATCGCCTCATTATATCTATCACGATGAATACAATGTCCAGCACCTTGTATATGCGCAACTTCTCCGTTATGCCAGAGGCGACTGGCTTCCTGCGCAAGGTTAGGCGTGATAATGGCGCCTGCTTCTGGATCTCCAGTGACCAGCAGAACCGGGCAGGCAATACGTGCCAACGCCTCACGCCAGGGAATATTTGCCTGCAAATGGTGAAATACCTCGGGGTTGAATTCAACCTTTGAATCTGCCCAGGGAGCAAGCTCAGCCTCATCCCAATTGGGATTGTCCTTTCTGGCCACGATCAGTCGCTCTTCTAGCGAAAGCGTTCTCAGACTCAGAATCCACTGCAACATCTGCTGATGTCTGGGCGCTGGTTCACCATCACGCTTTTCAGCCTGAGGCTCGTCCCCAAAAGGCGGATCTTCCAACACAATAGCCCGCACACGTTCAGGAGCCTGAGCAGCCAAAACAGCCGCGGTCATCGCACCCATGGAATGACCAAATACATAGGGCTTTTGTAGGTCCAGCGCCTCAATAAAGGCCGCGACATCCTCCGCCAGCACGCTATATGAGAAATTCTCCAGTGCGCCACCTGTACGCCCATGCCCGCGTGCATCAAGCATATAGACCGCAAAATCCGCCTGCAGGTCGCGTGCCACAGGCGTCCAGCAAAGTCCGTTGTCCATAACGCCATGCAAAAGAATAATAGCTGGTTTCGCTGTATCACCTGCACGATGATAGTGAATTGTCAAGTCATTGACCTGAACACAATGCTCGGACCATTCTGTCATTGTTACGTCACTCTTTCTCAAGAAGAAACGCTCTTCTGTTTTCCCGGCTCCTGGACCACTAGAGCGCGTGGTCACAGTGAGCACAAAGGTACCTGTAGTGAGGATAACAGACGATGGTGAGCCAATCAAGACCTCAAACTCACCCGCTTCCGCGTGAGAGAAATCGTCTGGGCACAGGTGTCTTTGGGGGAAATGGACGATCCCACCAGGGACAAGCAGAGCTATGTTGTGTGCTCTCTCGATCCGCAAGAGCTAGCCAATTCCCTCCAAAATGGCTCTTCCCTGGGGATCCGCCGCGCTCCATTCCGTCGCAATCAAGCGACGACCGGTGAGATCTTGCGAAGCGTCCGAGGCGAGAAACACAGCTGGAGCCTTCATGATCTCTGGCTGGAGCAAACGCGCCTGTACATCCGCTGGCGTCTCAGCGGGGACCATACCGGTATTGGTTGCGCCACCCGGCAGCAAAATATTGACACGAATACGCGCCTCGATCAGCTCCTGTGCCCAGATGGCCGAGGCAGCCTCAAGCGCAGCCTTCGACGGTCCATAAGGAGAAAAACCGCGCCGCTTCATCGTTTCATAGCTCATACCGATCCCGATGATACTTCCTCCACTCCCCTTCGCTAACATGCGCTGAACAGTGGCGCGGGCCATGTAGAATGGCCCGTTGACATTGGTCTCTATGATCATGCGCCATGTCGAAGGCGCCACGTCCCAAAAGTGAGTGGGCTCCGTCAGAAAAGAAGCATTGACATACTTCATGCCTCGACCGGCGTTATTGACCAGGATATCGACGTGCCCAAACCGTTGGATGGTCTGGTCCACTACCTGTTCACATGCCTCTGGATTCGTCACATCGGCGAGCAGTGCCAACACACGTTCAGACCCATCCTGCTTCGCGAGTTGATCGAGTTCGGCCTGTTCACGCGCAGCCGTTACGGTCACTGATGCTCCTTCTTTCAAGTACGCCTCTGCAATCGCGCGCCCTATCCCTCGCCCAGCTCCGGTCACAATCGCGACCTTTCCATCAAGCTTTCCCATCTCAGTTGCTCCTTTTTTGTTTCTCCAAGACAAACTATCAACACATTTCAGCGTTCTTCTCTTCCTCAAATGAACATTTGGACCGCTAATCTTTTCCTTGCATTGCGCGCATTGGTGGGATTGAGATTGAGTGGAGATGCGCTCTCACAGAAGCAAGGAATGGGTCTTTCCTCTTCTCTCCTTCCCTGTTACTCGGCTGCACATCCCGCCTCTCGTTCATGCCACTTTCTCGACGGGAAACTGGATCTCGGTGAGCGCGTCGTCAAGATTGTCTTCCCGGCGGAGGCGAATCTTGCGGCGTGGTCCAACGATGCTGTAGGCATTGTTCTCCATCCAGGTTCCCAGCGTTTGATAGGCCGACAGCACCAGCGCGGGATGTCCATGATGGAGCGTACTGGCCATTCGGGGAAAAGCTGGCAACTCGCACCGTGTCAGCCGTCCCTCACTCCGTGTTATCAGAGTATTGGTGTCTCTCCAGTCAACAGGTACGACAATCTCCACGGAACCTGGGGTGCACTCGTCCTCACTTCCAGCATGAAGGACGAGCAGATGGTCGATGGGTTTGATCTCGTAGCGCTTCAGCATGGCGTTGATGGTGCCAATCCAGTGCGCCTGATACGCCAAATCTGTCGTCGTCAGGTGCAGTGAGACTCCTGTGATCGGCTTGGCCTCTTTGAGCACGACTTCATAGATCGGCAGACAACTGCCTTGCTCAAGAGAGCGTAGGCGTGCTTCGATGCGCACAAGTTGCTCCTGTTCAACCTGGATATGCTGCTGGAGTTGTGCCTGTCTGAGCCGCAGCATCCCTTGCAATGCCTCAGGAGAAATGCCTTCGTCCAGAATCTCGACGATTTGTGTGAGTCCCAGTCCAAGCTCTTTGAACGCCAGAATGCGATGCAGATGCGGCAACTGATCCATCGTGTAGAACCGATAGCCGGTCTCAGGATCGACATGGATCGGCTTGAGGAGTCCGATCTCGTCGTAGTAGCGCAGGGTGGTCATCGATACCTCCGCGAGCCTGGCAAAATCGCGAATCTTTAACATCTCATCTCATCTCATCTCTTCTCTTCCTGCTCATTTGCAGATAGGGGAACAATTCTTGTCATGAGCATACAACGTTCAGGTAGGGTGAAAGTCAAGAGGGGCACGAATGGCGCAAAACTTCCATACACCCTTCACTTCTGAGGAGGTATCTTTGGTTGAATCTGCCAATTATCCATTACTTGATTGGCATTCTATCGTATAGTGATGCATCCCCAGAATGCAGAAACAAGGTCCATCAACGATGAACTCCCACCATTGAAATGTGCCTCGCACTCGCGAACCTTTTGTGGCTCTCGCTCGTAACAGGAAACAGCATACTACAAAAGGAGCCCACAAAGCCAAGCCTTATGCAAGAAAGAAGCGATGAGCAGTTGATGGCAGCGGTTCAGGTAGGCGATCAGGTGGCATTAGCCGAGCTGGTCACGCGTCACCATGGCCCATTACTCGGCTACCTCTACCGTCTCGTCGGAGGCGATCGACAGCTTTCCGAAGATCTGGTTCAGGAGACCCTGCTACGTGTGCTGCGACAAGGCACCTACCAGCCTGCTCGCCCATTTAAGCCCTGGCTCTATACAATTGCCACCAACCTGGCACGCGATCATTTCAAGTCCGCTGCAGTGCGCCAGGGCTGGCGAGGGGGAGATGAGGAGAAAACACTGCTCCACATGTACGACAGCACTCCTGGCCCAGAAGAACGCGCTCTGGCGACAGAGCAGGACAGCGAGGTACGGGCAGTGATTGCTCAGCTTCGTGAGGAGTATCGCATTGTGGTAGTGCTGCGTTTTTATCAAGGCTTCAGCTTACAAGAAATCGCTGAGACGCTTCACATTCCGCTGGGTACGGTTAAATCGCGGCTCTCGGTGGGCATTCATCGATTACGCGCTATGCTGGCCCCAGTACAGGAAGGAGTGGATTAGATGTCTCATTCCCAATCACCCTGGCCGTTTGAGCGACCAGAGCGGTTGGCAGACTTGCTACGCGAGCAAGGTGCCTCGCCAGATGAGTGTGCCGATCTGCTCCCCGTCTTACATCGCCTGCCCGAGTGGCAGGCACCACAGCCTGAACCCGCAGACACCCGGCGTCTGCTTGCCCGGCTGACGACAGAACTGCCGACACTCTCACCTGTGCGCCAGGCCATCCGCGCGCATCAGCAGCGTCGGCACGCGAACTTCTCCTTGCTACTGGCAACAGCCCGCGCCCAAGTCAGCCTCTTCGGCCTGGGCTTCTGGTTGGTGAGCGCGCTCGTGACCCTGGTGGGTTCAGTGGTCGTGTTGAGCAAGATCCTTTCCGATCAGGAAATGGTGCTGCGCGCCAGCGGACCACTTCTGGCCTACCTGGGGACCCTCGTCGCTTTTCGCGGGAGAGGGGCGCGAGTGCTGGAATTGGAACTGGTCTGCTCGCCCTCGCCGCTACAGCTGGTCATGGCCCGGCTGGTAATTGTGCTGGGCTATGATGTTGCTCTGGGTCTTGCGCTGGGTCTTGTGCTCTGGGCGGGCGGCGCTGAGCATGTGCTGGCGCTAACACTCTCCTGGCTCATGCCCCTGCTCCTAGTCGTGGGGTTGGCTCTGCTGCTCTCCTTGCGCCTCCCGGTCCAAGCAGCAGCAGCCGTGGCCTATGGGAACTGGCTGGCCATCCTGACTATCTGCAGCACCACCAATCTCCAGACGCTCCTGCTCACGCCTGAGCTTTCGGTACTGCCGGGTTGTATTGGCGTCGCGCTGCTGGCCATCGCGCTACTGCGCCTCCACGCTGACATGCACCACCTGCTCCCTCGTCCATAAGGTTCACGAACCTTTTTGAGGGCTGGCTCGTAAGAGGCACGTGCAACAAATGTCGCACTTCAAACTCAAATATATAAAAGGAGAGTAGCATGAATATCACTGCATTGACCGGCACCAGTCAACAAACCCGAGCGATTGGGCGCCCGAGTCCGCTCCTGAGCGTTATGGCCTGGGAATTTCGCCGCTTTCTCGCCAGCCGCCTCTTCTGGTTTCAGGCTCTCGGTTTCTTTGGTTTCTTGCTCCTCATGACATGGGCCTTGCACGCGCCAGATCAATTTAGTGTAGGCGTGAGTAGCGGAGGGGGAGCGAGTGGTGAATCGCTCAGCGGCTTCGTTGCCGGAACCAGCGCGGGGGGACTTCTTCGTACCCTTCCAACAGTTCTGGTGATGCTGGTTCTCCTTCTGCCCTTTCTCACGGCTGATGGAGTAACGCGAGATGTACACCGGCGCACCCACGAACTGCTCATGACGACCGCGCTACCGACCTGGGCGTATGTCTGGGGACGCTACCTGGCGGGCCTGGTGATGAGTCTGGGACTGGCGCTACTGTTGCTGGCTTCCATCCTGGGGATGGGCGGGCTGTTGCATCTGACTATCACCGACTATCCGGCGCCAGAGATTGGCAATGTGTTGCTTCTCTGGGTCGGCATGGTCTTACCGGCGACGATCCTGGTCAGCAGCTTCGGTTTTGCCCTGAGCACCCTGCTCCCACGCCTGTCCACACTGGTCAAGGTGGTGATCATGGTGATATGGATCGTGGGGGCGCTGGTGATCCCCCTCGGGCTGGGCGGCAATACTACTCCCCCTCCTGCCTGGTACGTCAATTGGGACCCGACTAGCGGGATAACCGCGCTTGGGCTGCTTCCTTCCTATGCCATTCACCTCAACCCGACGATCACGAACGAGGCGCAACTGCAGCAGTTCATTCTCTCCGTTGAGAACAAGATGCCCGACCTCGCGGGCTGGTTCGCGCCACACCTGCTGCTGGCCGGGCTCAGCCTGGTGCTAGTGCTGGTGGCAGCCCTCGCCTTTAGGCGGTCTCGCGACGTGCTTCACTAAGATGCTCGTGACTCCCTTCCAGGGAGGGAGCGCGCTCAAAAGAAAGAGAGAACAATGATGGATTTGACAATTGAACGCCTGAGCAAGCGCTATGGGCAGCATTGGGCGCTGCGTGAGCTTTCGCTGCACTGCGAACCGGGCCTGCTGGGACTGGTTGGCCCCAATGGTGCTGGCAAGACAAGCTTGATGCGGATGATCGCGACTCTTCTGGAGCCCACCGAGGGGAGCATCCGCTGGAACGGCCAGGATATCCGTGCTCATGGCGAGGCGCTCCGGCGGGTGTTGGGCTATCTGCCACAGGATTTTGGCATCTACCCGGAGTTCACTGGACGACAGTTCCTGCGCTACCTGGGCGCGATGAAAGGGCTGCCCAAGTCGCTCGTCAATCGGCGCGTCGATGAGGTGCTGGAGATTGTGAATCTGGAGCAGGAGGCCGATCGCAAGTTGCCCACCTATTCCGGCGGCATGAAGCAGCGCATCGGCATCGCGCAGGCTCTGCTCAACGACCCCGAACTCTTGATTGTTGATGAGCCGACCGCGGGACTCGATCCCGCCGAGCGTGTGCGATTCCGCACGCTGCTTGCCAGCCTGACTAGCAATCGGATCATTCTACTGAGTACCCATATCATCAGTGATGTGGAGGCCGTTGCCAACCGATTACTGATTGTGCAGGAGGGGCGCGTGCTGGCCGATACAACGCCTCCGGCGTTGTTGGTACACACCGCAGGATCGGTCTGGAGTGTGACCACCGATCAAGCCACTGCCTTGCAGTTGCAGGCGACCTATCAAGTCAGCACGATGGTCAACCAGATGAACGGCATCACGCTACGTATTGTCAGTGCCGCCCGCCCGCACGAGGCTGCTGTCGTCAGTGACCCCAGCCTGGAAGAAGCCTATCTGCTGGCAACGGGCAGACAAGCTATTCGGGTCTGACAGGAGTGCGTACTCTCCTCCAGGAAGCTCGGTGGGTTGATCCGCCGAGTTCCTTCAGAGTTTCATCAGCGAGCTCTGGCCTACATACGGGGATTAATGAGCGGAGCCTCACAAAAAAAAGGATGGCAGAACAGGATCCCTTCTCAGTAAAGGGGAGAGTGTGCCATTTTCCTCCCTGACTTGCTGTGTGTTCATAGAGACCCTCTGAAGTTGGCAAAAAAGTGTTGACAAATCGCCAAGAGGATGGTATTATTCACTATGTCAATCGGAACCGCTTGTATGCGCAGGCGAACCGGTGGTTATTGCGAAGAGGGTACACCCGTTCCCATCCCGAACACGGTAGTTAAGCTCTTCAGCTCCAACGATACTTTGGGGGCAGCCCCACGGGAAAATAGGACACCGCCGTTTCACCCGCTCACACAAGCGGTCTTTTTTTATTATCAAGCTGGACACCGTCTTCGGCCAGATAGTCCGTTATCTGAGAGGTGAACACGGATCAGCAAGAGTGTGGTCTCGCCTCTTCTCTGCGGAGATAAGCGCGCCGCGCAGAGAAACGCTTATATTTTCAGAAACCGCTCGACCCAGGCTACCATGCGCTGACGAGACGTTTCCCACAGGTGTGGTGAAAGTCCATGGCCAACATCGGGATATTCCAGGTAGCACAGCCGCTCCGGGGCAGAGGCGTACAGCGGCGTGAGCTGCTCGTGAAATGCACGGATGTAGCGGGCTGGTACCGCCTCATCCGCCGCCGCCGCTTGGGAAAACAGAGCGACCGGAAAAAAACGCTCAACATGCCGGTGCGGGCTCTCGGGCCAGGGTAATTCCCACTCAGGAGAGCCAAGTATAGGGGTCGCCACGCGCAAGCGGGATTCGTTGACGACGGCCGCGTAGGTGATTTCGCCGCCCATCGAGATCCCCCCGATGCCCAGACGCTCGGGTTGTGCACACCCACAGAAGAGCAGTTCGTCGATGATTTGCGGCACTTCAGCTGCCGTTTGGCGCACAATCGCAAGATAATCTGCCTCAGTGGCTTCTGGTTCCCTTACCCAGCGCTCGTCATTGAACAACTCCGTGAAGTGGGGGTAGCGTCGTTGCCCATGCCCGACGGCATCCAGGCTAATCACCAGAAACCCGGCCTGCGCGAGGCTGACTGGATGGGCTTCGATCTTCTCTTTGTTCCCGCCAAAGCCATGGTAGAACAATACCGTACCTCGCTCAGCACATGCCTCTCTCGAATCGTGGAAGTAGAGAAGTGCAGGAACAGAGGCAATAGTGGTACCTTCTTTCATGAGAGACATCCAGGTAGATCCTTTCTGTTGAGTGGAGCTTCAATAAAGGAAAATCGGGTGGCAACGAACCCCTTTGCTCTAATGGTATGTCTATAGGCCCACTCGAAGCTGTGAAGCAGTTCACAGCCAAACTCCAAATTTTTATATATTATCCATACGGTTATAATGCCCCATTACAGGGAAACGAATTCTCTTTTACTCTTCCCATGAAAAGGAGTATAGCATGCAGTATCAAGATAATCAGATGGAGGAACCAACAATAATCTCAACTTCACAAGCTCACCGATACACTCCGTCACAACACTCAAATACGATAAGCGTGCTCAAGCATGGTTTTTTAGTTGGGGCTATCCTGGCAGGAATTGTCATTGTTACCACAATCATTTTTACCACTCCAGTTGTGAGTAATGCGCTCTTCAGCATATTTGCCAGCTCATATCTTTTCGGTTTACTGTATCAAGGAAACATCGTGATCAGTCTAATCGTTACTGCTCTTTGTACTCCAGTCTACTTCTTTACTGGTTACTTCACGCGGAAATATTCAGCATTAGCTTGTTTAATCGCTCTGGCCTGTTTTCTCTTTGTTGATGCCTGTTCCTATCTCGTGATCCTTTCCGGCTCGATCTCACGATACACCTCATTAAAAGATACACTCGTTATTTATATTTTTGCCTATCTTGTCGATCTTTTTCTAGCATTGATCGTTGGATTTGGGGTTACAGGGGTAGGGGCTGCTTTTAGAAAAAATCAAGAAGGAAAGGCATTTCCGAGATACTAACATCAATGTGTACCCCGTCTGACAGAGCCTCTCATTTCCATCAAAAAACACATCTATTTTGTGAATGCTTTAGTGTAGTATTGGCATTGTAAAAGAATATTTTTTTCATATTTCAAGCCAGGTACAGAAGAGAGGAAAAGCATATGGCTACACAACTATGGGAAAAATACCGCTTCTCGTTGACGAGGGTCTACTTCTTTTTACTTCTTTTTTTGCTTTTAGCAATAAGTTTCCTGGTGTCTGGTTTTGGAACCGCTTTCAGCCCGCAAGAACTGACGTTGAGTAACCCCAATGCCTGCATGCAACAAATAGAGTGGGAACCGCATTCAATAGAGAGAATTTGCCTTGACAGTTGAGTGCAGCAGGGGCGAGGCAAGAAGCCATATTGGACAAAAATTTTTCCCACTACTATTTGTCCAATATGGCCCATCTCGGGCTGATTCAGCCAGCTTCTGAAATATCAGCTTCAGAGTAGGAGGAAGGCTCCTGCAGAAAATCAGACTGTGCTTGCGAACACGCAGCCGCCACCTCGGAGGCCATCACTGTATCGGCGTGCTCCAGACCAAAGGCCTCCTGAAAAATAGTAAAAGCCCGTTGAGAATAGGTGAGAGCTAAAGCGTATTCCCTTTCAGATTGGTAAAAGGACGCCAGATCAAGCAGGCTACGAGCAACTCGCGGGTGATTGGGGCCTAGAGCCTCTTCCCTAATAGCTAGCGCTCGCTGAAAAAGGGTATGAGCTTGAGAATTTTTTTCCTGCTTCTGATAGAGCTTGGCCAGATTCGCAAGAGCAAAAGCCAGGGTTGGATGCCTTTCCCCTAAAACCTTTTTCCAGATTGTGCTTGCTCGTAGCAGAAATGACTCCGCCTGCTCATATTTTTCCTGAGCTTGATAGATGCTTGCCAGATTGTTCAGGCTGATTGCGACATCGGAATGATCGAGACCAAGATTTTTCTCCCAGATCGTGAGCGCCTGCAAACACTGCTCCTCAGCCTGTATATATTTTTTCTGGCTGAAATAGACGGTGGAAAGGTCGTTTAAACTCTCGGCGCATGCCTGATGCTCCAGACCTAAACAACGCTGACGGATAGCCAGCCCTTCTTGAAGCATCGACTCTGCTTGTGCATAATTCCCAAGAACGTGATAGAGCGTCGCCAGGTTATTGAGACAATCAGCAACGCTTAACTGCTCCTCAGGTACGTTCCGGTATCGGTCCAGAGCTTGCAACAAGAGATGCTCAGCCTGTGTATACTGAGACTGTTGAAGCAAAAAAAGACCAACCTGGAACAAAAGCTGTGCAGCCTCTGGAAAAGTAAATTTATGTTTCTCGATTAATAGGGTGCAAAGCTGCGCATGAGAAAGATACTTCTGGCAATCAGACCAGTTTGTAAATGTTCTGCTATCAGGAAATTTGTTATTGACAGCCCGTACGGCTCTCTCGGCATAGAAATACAGGCTCTTTTCATCCATCATATTCTTGATAAGATCCTGCACTAAGCGATGAATCGAAAGGAGCCTTGAACGAGCATCTCGCTGAAGCAAGGAGTATGTCAGCAATTCCCGAATTACTTCATTGAGTTGGAGAGGATTTTTTGCGAGTGGAGCAAGGGGTGAATCATTGAGCATAGCAGCCTCATAAATAAGTTCCTCTGGAATAGCCTCTGGAGAAAGGAAGGCGCAGAAATAGAGGAGTTCAATTGCCAGAGGGATCCTTTGTCGTATTTTTTCAAGGCAAAGTGATAATGTTGCGTAAACCGTGTCAGGATGGTCAACAATAACGCTTCCACGATGTTGTAACAAGTATGTTCCATACCTCTGGTAGAGATCCAGATAATCAGAAATACGACAACGCGATTCCTCGATGTATGCGCCAGCTTGATCAAGCGCCAGGGGCAGCCCTCCCATGACCCCTATCAGTTGGGTAACGTCTTCATGCTCATAACGAGCAAGACCGAGGTTAGTCGAACGTATACGACGGAGTAAAAAGCGCACCCCCTCAATGTGTGTCATCGGCTCGAGTTGTATGCTCTCAGCGAGCGCCCCCAAAGTGGAAAGTTGAGTTGTAAAGAGGAAAGAGCCTTTTCGGGCGACAGGAAGTAGGGGCGTAATGAGGGCGCTATCTTCTACATTATCTATGATGAGTAGCCAGTTACTGTGTTTGTTTAGCCATTGAATAGTTGCAGTAACAATCTGGCTTGACTCTCGTGTCTGATATTCAGGGAGACGGAGAAAATCAGCGAGAGCAATATAGCTGGAGAGAAGGCTTTCGTACGTTTCGGCATGAATCCAGAAAACAGCAGAGTACTCCTGAAAATGGCGATATGCATATTCGATGGCAACCTGCGTCTTCCCAACACCTCCCAAGCCGCACAATGCGCAGGAGTGAGAAACACTATCGCTCCTCTCAGGAGAGAGACATTCGTAAAGATGCGAGAGAAGGCTTTCACGGCCAGTGAAGAAGGGATTGCGTTGATAAGGCACATTCCAATATGGAGTAAGAGCGGTCAGGCTGGCCTCCAGCAATTGATGGGTCTGATCCTCATTCAATCCTAACTGTCTTGCTAATGTCAGGACGACGCCTTTACTCTCTGGTAAGCAATTGCCTCTTTCCCACATAGAAATTGTATTATAGTGAACGCCCAATCTTTCCGCTAGCTGTCGTTGAGTGATCTTCTTCTGTTTGCGCAGCGTCTTCAAGACATCACTGAAAGAAGTGATTGAACCCGTTTCCTCCATCTGTAGACCTCCTGGTTGGATTACACACTTTACCAATTCGAAGTTACGTTGTTCGTTGGAAACATGCATTTTCACTCAAGAGCTTGTGTAATTTCTGTGGGTGGAATGTGCGCCGGGCAGTACAAAAACACAGGGTAGTATCTAGACGAAGCATCAGCACTTAAAGCGTTTTTAAGAGCAGGCCCTCTCGAAAAAGAAAGGGGAACAAACAGGCACGATTTGGCAAGAAAAGGCGTCGGGCAAAGAGGAATGTATTCTCATCCTTCTCCTGTCAAAGCTTGTGCTCAAAGAAGGCATCTATCAGGTATAGGGGATGGGTTATCAAGTGATGTTCTTCATCCGAGAGCGCCCGTTGGTACCATAGCGTTGTGTGTTCGTTTTTTTGTTGCTCTCGATACAGGTTGGCCAACCTGCCCAATGGATCAACCGGGGAAGAGGTCCCGGCCAGCATCCCCTGAGACACATGGTCACATAGCCGTTTTTGACACAAACGTTCGACAGAATGCATAGTACATCCTTATTTTCTGCACAATTGACTTATTTGTTTGCACAATGTTTAGTAACTAGTATAGAAGAGTAAAACTAATTTGTAAAGTATACTTTAGGCAAGGGAGCAGAATATAGCATATTATATCTAATGAAGGCGGACGTACTATTGGCAACGATGGATAGCTTGAAGCATCACTCTCCTTGACTAAAACTATAAGAAAAAGCAAGATGATAGCAGCGCTTCCAGCAAATGCTTGGAGGGAAACGCAACTACGGACAAGTGCACCTCTAGCACTTGTCCGTAGTTGCGTTTTCTTGGATAGAAGGAAAGGTAGCCTAACTATCCCCTATCAGGGTAGATAAATGCAGACTTTTCTCATTTCGCTTGGAGGGACGCTGCTTCCTTATCCACAGATGAGGGCGTTGATGATGAGCGCAAGTACATAAAGGCATATATACCGCTAAGGAGGAATAGCAGCGCTGAGAGGGTAAAAATAGTATCAATTGGACCAATGGCAAAGCCCAGAACAATGCCATGAATATCCTTAAAAAGATTACTGGCAAGGTAGCCCGCAAGTGAGACGGATATAAGGCTGGAAAGTACACTTAATGAATTGATCGTTCCTATAACGCGTCCAATCATACCACGTGGCACACTCTTTAGCGCGATAGGGACAAGGGTGACATTGACCGTGGCCTGAGCCAGACCCAGCAAAAGAAGAATAGCCAGGGCGATGAGCAGATTTGAGGTACGGGCAAGTAATAAGAAGAGCAAACCAAACCCCAGGATAGCCAGAGTATACATCCGAGTTTCTTGAAGCCGACTCGAAAGCACCGATACCAAAAGAGCGCCAATGATCACACCCACCCCAAAGAAGCCATCTAATAAACCAACATAGGTAACATTTACATGCAGGTTATCGCTGACAAAGAACACCATAAGCGCGTTAATGGCTCCTGCTCCTAACGACACAACAACGATCGTCACGAGCAGTACACGAAGCACTCTGTTATTTATAGAAAATGTAATACCCTCAAGAAATTCACGAGTAAATTTCTGCTGCTCGACTTTGCCACCACTTTTCACGAATGCGGGTGCCTGGACAGCCAGAACGCAGAGAAAAGATATCAGGAACGTTCCAGCATTAAAGAGCAGGGCCCACTCGACCCCAAAACCAAAGAGAACGGGCGCAGCGAGTGGTGGTCCCATAATCAATGCAATACTTTGGGAAACTTGCGCCAGTCCCGCTGCTCGCCCTAATTGTTCTTTATCAACAAGATCATTAATGAGCGCAGCTCGTGCTGGAGAGAAGAATTGTGAACAGATGCTTGCCAGAAAGACAGTCACGTAAATGGCGCCAAGTTGGACGGCTCGATCAGGTTTCCAGGGGAAAAAGGAGGAGCCAGATACAAGGACCAACAAGAGAACCAGGAACATGCGGATACAATCCGCCCAAAGCATGACACTCTTTTTCTCCCAACGATCAACAAACACTCCCGCAATCGGTCCAAAGAGCAGGGATGGCAAGGCGACGGCTATCAAGACACCACTTACCGCTACTGGTGCCCATGTCGCCGCTTGTCCATCAGCCTGCCGTGCAATGAGGGCAGCGATCCACACCACTAACGTCAGATCGAAGGTTGAATCACCCAATGACGAAACCGCTTGCCCGCCCCATAAAAATGCATATTCGCGGTTAATAAGCAATTTACCCAATGATCGCGGTAGTGTTTGAAATAGCATGGCCTTCTTCACCCCTCTACGACTGTTGGCACGCTGGCACAATTTTATGGATGCGTCTCCTCTGCGCCAACCTGGTAGAAGGCGATGCAGAGCCGATAAGAATTTCTCTGAGGTGCCGCGAACAAAGAGCCGTCTGATGCTTCAAGTGGTGCAGGCGTCTGCATCTCTTCAAACTCATTCATCAGCTGAAACAAACGGTCTACTAACTGATGGGCAACCTCCGGGGTAAGGATCAAACGTGAATACCATGCCTGAATACTTTTGCTTTGTTGTACCGCTTTAGGCAATTCATTGCGGACAGCATCAAGAATCTGCAAGACATAAGGGATCGGATTTTCAGACAACTCGCTTGTTAGTGTTGCCATTGCCGCCTCGCCGTCCGCAATCCGATAACGCGGCTCATTAAATTGATCGCGCGTTAACGGTGTCGTCTCGATAATCAGGTGCCGATCGAGCAACTCCTCGAGAATGCTGTTGACTTTTGAAACGCTTAAGTTGGATTGTCGTGCAATATCGCTACATGTGCGCTCACCTTCCATCAGCGCTAACAAGACTGGCAATACAAGCAAACGTAGCGGAGATTGACCCTCAACAGGTATAGCCATATGAACTTTCCCTTCTTTTTGTATGCCCGCCAGGCAGGCGTTTCACACTAGGCAACGCTATTGAGTAATTCTTCTCGACTTAATCCATACGCCACAATTGCAAGAGTATCTTCATTCAAGTACTGACGAGCGACACGTGCAGTATCATCCGTTGTAACCAGTTTCAAACTCTGGATTTCAGTATCGACAAATAACGTAAGCCCATTGACGGCAAATTTCCCGGTAGAAGGAAGCATCAAACGTGAATTCTCGTGTTGATGAAGCAGACCCGTTGTTCGTATCGTTCGCGCTCGTTCTAGCTCTGAATCATCCAGGCCTTGATGCAATTTTGCAATCTCCGCGAGCAACACTTGAATCACCTCGCGCACCTTATTTCGCTCACAAGAAAGCCGAATGGTCATATACCCGGCGACACCATAAGTGGTTGGTGTCGCTTGTATTTCATAGACCAGTTGACGTTCTTCACGTAAGGAGTTCCAGAGCCGTGATCCGACTCCTAACCCCAGGCAATCTGCTATCAGCGAAAAAGGTAATCGGTCAATATTTGTCAGGCTTGGGCCGCGAAATGCAACGTATAAAGAAACTTGCTGGGACGAGGTAGGGATGCCTATCATTTGCGGCACATCCTCGAATCTGGGTGGAGGAATAGAGGTAGGCTTTTGCGCCCAATCATGGAAAGCATCAAAAACTTTCTCCAGCACCTCAGTTCCTTCTACAGCTCCCTGACAGATAATGACCGTGCGCAAGGGCGTATAATAGGTGCTGTAACGCTCCTGCAAATTCGCTTCGTTAAAGGTGTCTAGATTCTCACGTGGCCCCAGTGTAAATAATCCCAGGCTCCTATTGCCAAAAAGCGCTCGCTCAACCCACTCATCAAGTGACTTCCGGGTGGACATAAAGGTCTTGATCTCCTGATCAATGACCCCCCGTTCTGTTTCAATAAGCGACGTATTGAACGAGGGTCGACGGATCAATGTCGCCAGACTCTGTAAAGCGGCATCATTTTCAGCAGGTACCGTCGTCACCGAAAACTGAGTATATTCCTTTGTGGTGAATGCCTCAACAATTGCTCCTTGCTGCACCAGTCGAGCAAGCTCAGACTGACTACGATATTGAGCATTAAAGATCACATGCTCCATAAAATGGCTTATGCCATTACTTTCTTTGGTTTCATCACGGACTCCATGATTAACAAAAATGCCCCAACTGGTTGTACGCGCATATCTGCGAGGCTGTACTAATATTTGTAATCCGTTGGGGAAAATAGATTTGATCAAGTAGTCAGCAGCGAACATGTTCATCGCCCACACTTTCTTTTTGGTGCGACTCCTCTATAAAAAGCAAGAATCGCACCAATGAATCACCCAGGAGGAGAACAAAGTTAGCCAACAACCGGTCAGGGGATGTACAACGATGCGTTGGAGAAACAAGCGTTGTGTTTCACAAACTCATCAATCCAACCGGACGCTGTGGTACTAGAAAACTACTGCAACGCCAATCCCATGGCCATTGGCATCATCATCGTCTGCCGCAGCGCGCAATGCATCAGCAAATTCTGGCGCAGTCAAAATGACCTTCCCATCCTCGCTGATCGTAAACTTTGAGGGATCGAGCGTAATGCGTTTCTCTTCGCCTTCTGGCTTCTGTTCATTTGTTGGATTCTGTTCGTCTGCCATTGGAATATCCTCCAATTTTTGTAAACTAGAGGCTAACGCTTGCATTCGTTAGCCCTATCAATACAGCTAGAGCTAGCACAAAGAACTTGCTGAACCGCTAAAGCGACTCGAAATAGCCGCTTACCTGACCTGGCGCCTGGCATCTTCTCAAACAAATGACAAGATCACGAACCCTGTTCTCCTCCTGGATGATCCATTGATGCTCATCATGAGTTGGTCTCGATGGGTGTTCCTGAAAGTTCCTGTGTGTTGTTGAAAACTACCAGATTACGGCAACGCCAACCCCATGGCCGCTATTCTCATCATCGTCTGCCGCAGCGCGCAATGCATCAGCAAATTCTGGCGCAGTCAAAATGACCTTCCCATCCTCGCTGATCGTAAACTTTGAAGGGTCGAGCGTAATGCGCTTCGCTTCGCCTTCTGGCTTCTGTTCATTTGTTGGATTCTGTTCGTCTGCCATTAGAATATCCTCCAATTTTTGTGCCCTAATTGAGTACATCCTAATTACCTGCTGTATACAATTCGGGTCTAAAGTCTAATATTTTCTTATGAGACTGCGACTGGAGTTCTAATGTGACCAGCGACGGTCGCTTGCCCTGTGCCGTCAAATATGGAAGCCAGGAAGCGCTGCGCTTGACCTGACGGCTGGTATCTCCCCAGACGAATGGCGAGACCAAGCACCCTATTCTCCTCCTGGATGATCCACTGGTGTTCGTCAAGAGTTTGGAGCATCATGGAGAGCATTTCTGGATCCATATTCAAATGTCCGGCCAGGTCGCTTTTGATGGCAATCGCATCAAGCGCGTCAAGCAATGCCAGGTACTCCTGGTCAAGCAGCCAGAGGTGTTGTTCCGTTCGCGTATCAACGAGCAAGGTGCGGGTACCAACGGGGCAATAGAAGAGGGTGGCGCTGCTATGCGCGCTCGTCCATTGCCTGACCGTTTGAATAAGGTCCGTTGTATAACCGCTTCCCGGTTTTTCTTGATAATCATAATCAAAGAAGTAGGCCAGGTCGAAACGCTCCTGTGGTGATAATCCAGGAAAGATATGTTCATAAGCCAATGTTGGCTTGATATCTTTAATACCAAACTCCTGGGCTTCATTGAACAGCGGGCTGAAACGATCGAGCCGAACTGGAGCAAAGGCGACAGGTGGACGCAGATGGAAGATGCGCTTGGCCCATTCATTGGCCTGGGCATAATCTTCTGGTTGCTCGCCAGGAAATCCCCAGAGAATATTCCAGTAAGGCGTGATCCCATACTCGTGGCACCACTTGAGCATCTGCACGTTATTCAATGCTGAAACGCCTTTACGCATCACTTTGAGTACATGGGTGGACAGGCTTTCGATACCAGGTTGAACACGGTCTATATGGGCCTCTGCGAAGTTCGCGATTTGCTGCTTCTTGAGATTCGCTTTGGTTTCATAAAATAAGCTAAACCGCTTGGGATGTTGTGCAAGCTGTGGCAGAAGCGTATTGATATAGCGGTAGTCGAGGATGTTATCAACGGCAAGCACATTCGCTGCTCGATCCGCATAGCGGTCCCACAATTCCGTGATTTCCCGTAAGGCTCGCTCTGGACTTTTACTCCGGAAGGCCATATTCAAGCCATTGAGTCCACAGAAGGTACAGTGCGAGCGTTGCCCCCACCAGCATCCACGAGAGGTCTCTACCATGATAGAAGGCGAGACACTATCCTTGATCTCGTTAACATTATGCTGTGCAAAAAAATCCTCGAAGATGGGATACGGCAGCTCATCCATTTTTACTGCTGGAACCTGGGCTGATGTAACGGTTCGCCTGGTCCATACTCCTGGTACATGGGCATAATCTTCCTTATTAAGGACAGCCTTTACCAGAGGGATAATTATATTTTCCCCCTCACCAGAGACAACGGCATCAACCCAGGGGAATGACCGTAGTAGACCGCGACCCATTGGGCCTTCAACATTTGCTCCACCAAAGACGATCGTGAGGTGCGGATAGCGTTCTTTTAATATGCGTGCAAATGCAAGGGAGGCGACATGCTGCTGAAATACGCTGGTGAAGCCTACAAACTGTATCTCATCCCACTCGATAGCATTGAGAGTATCTTCAAAAAAAGCAGGTATGAGCTGACGCACATGCCTCACAGTATCGGCATCTTCCTGAGCAATACCCCTGGAATAGAGAACATCCAACCAGTTCTTGGGCTGTTGTAGATACTGTAAATACTTTTCATCATACTCACTGTCCCACGAGGAATTCTGTGGATCACTCATCAACCAGGGAGCAAAGATCCATTCACCAAGCAAGTAGTTAGAGGGGTATTTGCCATCAGCAATCTCTTCATAGAATTTTGTTCCTACTCTGGGAACAAAGGGGAGAAAGGGGTACCAAATAAAGGAGGGGATAGAAGACTCTTGAAGCTTTGCTTGAAGAAGGCTCAGTCCAAGAGAAGGACGCCGGCTCGAAGCAAATGGCATGCTCATAAAAAGAACTTGTTCACCAATCCGCATGAATCTCTCCTCTTGCTAAAAAGCATCTCTTCATGCTTTATGCAGCTTTAACCTAAATAAATTAGGAATTCTGCAACTTCCACGAAGTGCGTCTGGCGTTTGCATGAAAAGAGTATAGCATTTACAATTCACAGATCAGTTGTGGTTTTATGAGCATTTTTGGGTTCTCTGGAAACCATCCATGGCACACATGCGCCATCTTGTAATCAAGAACGATGCGACCAATCACCCTCCTGCCTCGTGTACCCTATGATCCGCAATGAAGAGAAACACCTTTACCAGGACAATTCCGGAGGATGGACTTATGATCTGGATTGGCACATCAGGTTGGATCTATCCGCACTGGATTGGGCGTTTCTATCCAACACATCTACCCATGCGTGAGCACCTGGCATACTACGCTCAGCACTTTCCCACAGTCGAGATTAATCGAAGTTTTTACCGTCTGCCCACATACGAACAGTTTCACGCGTGGAGTGAGCAAACACGCTCGCATCCCAGGTTTCGCTTCGCGGTTAAGGGTAGTCGCTACCTTACGCATATGAAAAAGCTTCTGAACGCAGAAGAAGGGATAAACCGCCTCCTCACTACCGCCGAGGGACTGGGAGAACAGTTGGGGCCATTCCTTTTTCAGCTCCCTCCTCACTGGCATGCCAATCCGGAGCGCTTGGAACAATTTCTCAGCCAGCTTCCACACAAGCTTCAGGTAGCTATTGAGGTCCGCGATGTCTCCTGGTTCGCAACAGATATGGCGACCAGGATAGCGCAGCTATTTACACCCACCAGCAACACTACGCTAGCCATAGCGATTGGCGGAACGCTCCCGACGCCCCTCGATCTTCCTCCCCTGGGATCATTTGGATACGTGCGTTTTCACTCCGGGGCCAACGGCATTGGTCTTAGTGACGATGAGCTGTCCGTCTGGGCCCAACGACTCGCACACGATGCGGAACAGGGACGAGAAATCTATGCCTATTTCAACAATGATTCCGAGGCATACGCCATCCATAACGCGCTACGACTGCGCGAAATACTAGGATCACTCGCTGCCTCACCCAGCTGAAATGCACCCTTTTTCTTGTCAGAACGCGGACGCGTTTTTCATCAGGAAGGTCGAGGTCCGTATAACCAGTTCTGGCTGGTAGATGATGTGCTGATGCTGATGTTTTTCACGATTTGCCATCTCGTCCAGGAGGAGTTCTGTCGCCGTTCGTCCCAGCAGGTACTTCGGTTGACGAATGGAGGACAGCGCGGGCGAAAGGGCACTGGCAAACTCGATATCATCATAGCCGATCAGGGCCATCTCATTAGGAATCTGGATGCCACGCTGGAGCAAGCCGCGCATCACGCCGAGCGCCAGTAAATCATTGGCACAAAAGACAGCCGTTGGCTTGCGCTCATGGTGCAATAATGTCTCTACGCATTGCTCACCAGCACGAGTATTCTGCGTTCCTGCAGAAATCTCAACTATCACCTGGTTAGGATCAAGGCCTGCTGTTTTGATCGCCTGATACATGCCCTCTTGCCGCTCTTCACACTGACGAATACTGAGGGGACCACTCACAAAAGCGATACATCGGTGCCCACGTTCCAGCAAATGGTTTGTGGCCAGCGCCCCTCCTTGTCGATCATCAACAGCAACTGAGCAAAGACTCTGCGTCTGGTCTGGTCGATCAAGGAGCACCACTGCGATATCCTGCTGGTACAAGCGTTGGAGATCGCTCAGGTCATTGCTGGCCGGAGTAATCAAGACTCCTGCAATTCGCTGCTCTTCGAGCATATGCAGATAGCTGCGCTCTTTCTCCAGTGAACCATCTGAATTGCAGAGGATGACGATGTAGCCAGCCTCATTTGCCGCGTCTTCAACACCACGTGCCACTTCGGTAAAAAAAGGATTGGTTATATCTAGAACTACCAGGCCGAGGTAGCGACTGCTCCCAGCCCGCAATTGATGCGCTGGGGCATTGCGCACAAATCCCAGTTCCTTGATTGCTGCCTGCACACGCTGCCGTGTTGTCTCTGCGACGATCTCCGGGCGATTGAGTACATTGGAGACCGTTCCCAACGATACTCCCGCCTTTTCGGCAACATCACGAATACTTACCATGCGCTTTTCTTTTCCCTGCTCTTGAGAAGAGCATAATCTCATCCCCTCTGCGTGTTGCGTCATTCCTAGTGAAACGTTTCATTAGTGTTCTGTAGTATAGCAGGCCGAAGGCTGATCGAAAAGGGGCCGGCTGGAAGCATCTGCTTCTGGAAAGGGTTTGTTACTTCTATAAAGGGCAATGCCTCCTCTTGTGTGCTCTTGACAAGAGCGCACTTCATCTCCTATACTAATTGAAACGTTTCAAGTGAACTGGTTCAGTTTTTTGTTTTCCGCCGATGGGGCTTTCAGAACGTTTTCACTCGTTCTCAGAGGGATGCTGCATCTGGATTTCGATGAAGAAGAGGAGCAAAGCTATGGCCGAACACTTTGAACAGATACGTGCGACACTGGCTCGACAGGGCACTGACATTGAACAGGTGATCGCGCACATACAGATATTTTCCATCGAGACTCCTTCGTGGGGCTACGGCAATTCGGGGACGCGCTTCAAAGTGTTTCCCTGGCCAGGGGCGGCGCGCGACCTGCGCGAGAAGTTGGCTGATGCTGCCCAGGTGCAGCGCGTCACAGGTTGTTGCCCAACGGTCGCGCTGCACATTCCCTGGGACCAGGTTGATGACTGGCAAGAGATCAAGACGTATGCCGAGCATCTGAGTTTGCGCCTGGGTGCGGTCAATCCTAATCTCTTCCAGGATCATGCTTATCGTTTTGGGAGTCTCAGTCATTTCGACAAGGGAGTGCGCTCCCAGGCGATTGCGCATGTCCTCTCCTGCATTGAGATCGCGCACAGCATAGACTCGAATGTGGTCAGTCTATGGCTGGCTGACGGTACCAACTATCCTGGCCAGGATGACCTGCGCCACCGTCGCCATCGCCTCCTCGATTCACTCCAGACCATCTACTCCGCCTTGCCTGACAAGATGCGTCTCTTGATTGAGTATAAGTTTTTCGAGCCAGCCTTTTACTCGACGGATCTTCCTGATTGGGGAACGTCGCTCCTCATGACACAGAAATTGGGACGAAACGCCGAGGTGCTCGTGGATACCGGCCATCATCCCCAGGGAACCAACATCGCGCAGATTGTCGCGCAGTTGCTGGATGAGGATCGCCTGGGTGGGTTTCATTTCAATGATCGCAAGTACGCCGATGATGATCTGATTGCTGGATCACTCAACCCCTTTGAACTCTTTTGTATTTTCCATGAGATTGTTGGTGCGCAGCACGAGAACAATGCCAATGCCAGTCGCATCGCGTATATGATCGATCAATCGCACAATATCGAGCCCAAGATTGAAGCGATGATTCAGAGTGTCCTCCATATCCAGACGGCCTATGCGAAAGCACTGCTGGTCGATCGTGTGGCCTTGCAGCAGGCGCAGGAGAGCGGCGACGTTCTGGGTGCATATCGCGTGCTCCAGGCTGCGTATGAAACCGATGTGCGCCCGCTGCTCGCAGAAGTCCGTGTGCGTCAGGGACTCGATCCCGATCCCATTGCAGCCTTCCGCTCCAGTGGCTATGCTGAGCAAGTAGCTCGTGAGCGCACGCTGGGCGAAAGCGTAAGTGGCTATCCTGGTGCATAAGCCGGTGCGCAACTGACTCTCGCTTCCTGAGAAGATAGTGCTTTATTACTTCTGTTTAAAAGACCCGAGGAATTGATTATGGCATCTTTGCTTTTCTCGTCCACCCTGGCCCAACTCGTCGAGCGGTCACGCCGGCTGGGAGCTGACCGTTCCGTCTGCAACTGGGGCGGCGGCAACACTTCTGCCAAAGCGGACGAACGGGATTTTCGCGGACAAACGGCCCGTATTCTGTGGGTCAAAGGCTCTGGCTCGGACCTGGCAAGCTGCACTGAAGCGTCGTTTACTGGTCTGTATCTGGATGATTTGCTGCCCTTACTGGAGCGCGAGCAGATGAGCGATGCAGAGATGGTCGCGTACCTGGGACACTGCTTCTTCGATCCTGGTCGCCCACGCCCCTCTATCGAAACACTCTTACACGCGTTTTTGCCCTTCGCCCATATTGACCATACCCACGCGGACGCGACCAATTATTTTGCCTGTGCTGCCAACGGAGAAGAGCTTGCTCGCGCGTGCTTTGGCGAGGATCTGCTCTGGATACCTTACCGTCGCCCTGGCTTCGGGCTGGCTCGCGAGGTTGCCCTGGCCGTGCATGCACATCCAGAGGCCAGGTTAGTCATCCTAGCCAAACACGGATTGATCACCTGGGGCGAGACCGACGAGGAGTGCTACGCCTCTACATGCTCGACAATTGCCCGTGCGCGTGCATTTGTGGAAAATCGAATCTCAGAAGCACGACGACCACTCTTTGGTGGCCTGCGTGTCCCTTCTCTCCCAACAGAAGAACGAAGGTCCATTGCCTCGCAGATCACATCGACGCTACGTGGATTGGTCTCTGTGGATAAACACCAGATCCTGCGGTTTGAAGATGACGAAGATGTGCTCACCTTCGTGTCCAGCCAGGATGCTTCTCGTCTGACCACCATCGGCGCGGCCTGCCCGGATCACCTAGTCCATACCAAACCCTGGCCTTTGCTGGTCGAGTGGACTCCCGACCAGGGCCGTGAAATCCTGGCTGAAGCAGTGGAGACCGGGATCGCGGCCTATGTGACCCGTTATCGCCAGTATCTTGCAGATAACCTCAGCCAGAACCTTGATCCTGATGCCTCCCTCCCGGTCTTTCGTGAAGCAGATGCGGCTAGTGATCCGCATCCTCGAGTGATTCTGATTCCCGGTGTTGGTATGTTTACCACAGGCAAAGATATGGCTCTGGCTGATGTCTCAGCGCAACTCTATCATCGCGCCATTGCCGTCATGCGTGGGGCTGAAGCCTGTGGCGGTTTTATTTCGCTTTTGGACGCGGAAAGCTATGCGGTCGAGTACTGGCCACTGGAGCAGTATAAACTCAAGCTCGCTCCTCCTGAGCGCGAGTTTGCGCGACGCGTGGTACTGGTCACTGGTGCGGCTGGCGGGATTGGCTCGGCCATCTGTCGACGCCTCGCGCAGGATGGCGCGCACATCATGGCCACCGATATCGATCTTGCCGGCGCGGAACAACTGGCCACCGCTCTTAATCAGCAGTACGGTGCGGGGCGAGCGCTTGCTCTCAGAATGGATGTGACCAATGAGGAGAGTGTGCAGGCAGCGTTTGAGCAGGCAGCCCTGACCTTCGGTGGCATCGATATTATTGTCAACAACGCAGGACTCGCCTCCAGCGCACCCATCACCGAGACCAGCCTGGCCGAGTGGAACAAGAACTGGAATGTGCTCGCCACTGGCTATTTTCTGGTGGCGCGCGCTGGTTTTCAGCTGTTGCAGCAACAGGGATGTGGAGGCAGTCTCGTTTTCGTTGCTAGCAAGAACGCGTTGGTCGCGGGCAAAAATGCTGCCGCCTATTCGACTGCCAAGGCAGCCGAAGCCCACCTGGCACGCTGTCTTGCCGAAGAAGGAGGCCAGTTCGGCATTCGCGTCAACACAGTCAATCCTGATGCAGTGCTTTCCGGCTCGCGCATCTGGGGAAGCTCCTGGCGAGAGGAACGCGCTGCGACCTATGGGGTTGCGCCTGACCAGTTGGAAGAGGTCTATCGCAAACGAACCACGCTTGGCGTCAATATTTTGCCCGCAGATATTGCGGAAGCAGTAGCGTTCTTTGCCTCGCCAACGCGCTCCAGCAAGAGCACCGGCAATATGCTCAACGTCGATGGAGGGGTCTCTGCTGCGTATCCGCGCTAAGAGAGGAGAGACATGTATGACGACACGCAATGTCGCGGCGGTTGATCTTGGTGCCGAGAGTGGACGCGTCATCCTGGGACGTTTCAATGGCAAGAAGCTCCTCCTGGAAGAGGTGCATCGCTTTGCCAACCGACCGATCACCATCCATGGACATCGTTTCTGGAATATTGCGAGCCTCTGGGACGAAACCCTGGCAGGGCTGCGCAAAGCTCGCCAACGGGCTGGATCATTGGACAGCATCGGGGTCGATACCTGGGGAGTCGATTATGGGCTGGTGGATCGCAACGGATTCTTACTCGGTTTGCCCTTTCAGTATCGTGATCAACGCACGTCGACCATTATGGAACAGGTCTGTGCCCTTATCCCACGCGAGCGCATCTATGCCCGCACCGGCATTCAGTTTCTGCCCTTTAACACCCTGTTCCAGCTCACGGCACACGAGTATCAGCAACCAGGTACCCTTGCCCAGGCTCACCGCCTCCTCATGATTCCAGATCTGTTTCATAACTGGCTAAGCGGATCAATGGTAAGTGAGCGCACAAACGCTTCGACGACACAATGCTGGGACGCGGTGGCGGGAGTATGGGACGTGGATCTTCTGACGCAACTGGGTCTTCCTACAAGCATGCTTCCTCCGGTGGTTGAGCCGGGCACATCACTTGGTCCGGTTCTCGCAGAATGGCAGGATGATCTGGGTTCCGCATTGGTCATCGCTCCTGCGACTCATGACACTGGGTCGGCCATTGCGGCTGCGCCAGTCTCCTCTTCGGATGGTTGGGGGTACATCAGTTCGGGAACCTGGTCGCTCGTTGGGGTCGAACTGCCCCAACCTCTGATCAGCCCAGAGGTGCTGGCGGCCAATTATACGAATGAAGGGGGCGTGTTTGGCACCACGCGTTTCCTGAAAAACGTGATGGGGCTCTGGCTCTTGCAGGAATGCCAACGTCAGTGGGCGCGAGATGGGCTTACAATGGATTACGAAACCTTGTTGACCGATGTGGCAGGAGTACCAGCCTTTGCTGCTCTGGTTGATCCAGACGATCCACGCTTTCTCGCTCCGATGAACATGCCAGCCACCATGAACGCGTATCTCCAGGAGCACGGGCAAGAACCGCTTCAGGCCCCAGCGGCCTTTGCCCGCTGCATTCTGGAGAGCCTGGTCTTACGCTATTGCGAGGTATTTCGACAGATGAGTGTTCTAACAGGCAAAGACATCAAGGGTGTTCATGTTCTTGGTGGAGGTGCCCGCAACGCCTGGTTGAATCAGTGGCTGGCTAATGCGCTTGGAATACCTGTGATTGCTGGACCACACGAAGCAACTGCGTACGGCAATGCCCTGATGCAACTAGTAGGCTTGGGAGATCTCCAGAGCTTGGCAGAGGTGCGCACGGCGGCCCAACGCACCGCTACTCGCCTCTTTGAGCCACAGGCTACCCAGCATGAAGCCTGGCAAGAAGCCGCAGGACGGTTCCGCGTGTTGACTGGTACCCATTGAGTGTTCCGAAAAGAGAAAGCACGCGTTTTTTTCTTGCTCTCCACAAAAAACATGCTGTGTGCGGTATACTCTCTATAGAGCATGCAGAGCCACCAGGTCTTCTCAACAGCGCGAAGAAAGCAGGTGAACCCCATAGACAACACGCATGACATACAGCTCTCAGATGGGCGCGTCGTCCGCCTGACTCCAGAACAGGCCCTTGCCTTCCTCACCTGGCTTCACGGCCAGATGCCGGACCTACCTGAGGCCCTCGCTGCCTGGCTCGCACAGCAGCAGCCCGCCCACGATCTCCCTCCCCTCGAACCCTATTGCGTGGTTGAACGCTCACCTGATGGCCTCTATCATATCGCCGACTTCGGCTTGGATCTCCCCGACGATAGCCTCTAACCATCTCTCTCCTCCTCTTCGAATAGCTGCTCGCCGCGAGAAGATAGCTGTGTTTGTGTAGCGCACTATCACAATGAAAAAAGAGATGTAGCATGCCTATATGAATAGGACCCTTCTATCCTCATCTACAAATCCCTGCTTGTGCTCTGTAATCCTGCCAGGATAGCAGCCAAAAGGTTCGCTTGTTCCTTGTGCAAATAGAAATGATCGCCCATAAAAAAACGAGCTTGAAAAGAACCCTGGGTTTGTTCACGCCAAGCCATAATAGCTTCGCGGGAAACTTCTGAATCATCCAGCCCACCGAAAGCGGAAATAGGGCAGGTCAGTGGTAACTCGGATCTATAGGCATACGTTTCGCAGAGCGTAAAGTCTGCGCGGAGTAGTGGAAGCAAAAGCTGCAAGAGCTCAGAGTTGTTGAGCACCGCCTCCGGAGTTCCATTAAGTTGGCGGAGGGTCTCGATCAATTGAAGGTCAGAGAGATGATGTACAGGTGGCCTCGGATCAGGCAGATGTGGTGCCCTATGTCCAGAAACAAAAAGATGTACTGGTCCTGCGACCTGGCCCTTCAGGCGTATCAAGCGCGTCAATTCAAAACTAATGAGTGCTCCCATACTATGCCCGAAGAATGCATATGCTCCATCAAAGTAAGGCAAAAGAGCCTGATAGAGAGATTTAACAAGCACATCTAACTCTGTAAAAGGTGTCTCTGTAAAACGTCCCTCCCGGCCAGGTAACTGTATAGGGCAGATTTCAATATCTGACGGCGCCTGTTCTAGCAAGAAATGAAAGGCAGATACTCCTCCTCCAGCATATGGAAAACAAAACAAACGCACCTGGGCCTGCTTTTTCCGGGGCATAAGTTGGAGCCAGGGAGTAGAAGAAATATTGTTTTGTATCAATGATAGTCCTTTTTCCCCTACACATGTAAAAACAAATATCTGAACTTATAATAACATTCATGTTATGAACACGTCTATAACAAACAATTTACACAAAAACTCATAGAAATCCACCTCTTTCCATATACATCTCGCAAAATAGGCATATCACCAATTGATGCGCTCCTATAATCTTAGCAAGTCAGGAGTATTTTTAGACCCTCCCAGAGCAACCTGGCGATATCAAAATGATATAAATGTGATATTACCTTTCATATTGATGGTGATTATCATGATATTATCACGTCAATAGCTGATCAAAGAAGTAGATAGGAATGATAGAAATATGTAGTGAAGGAACTTTTGCAAATTCCTTTTAAAGAGTAAAGCGCCTTATCATTATTTTTCTTAACCATACAAGGGTCAGATCCAAGTAGAGGCTTTTAGCTGAATGCTTGCTTATATAGATATTTATGGTAAAGGCGCAGCCACGATTATTGGTGCATCAGTAAAAACACAAAGGGCCAGAAGAGTCATACGAGCATGACCTTATGCTCACTAGTCCAGCGTTTCTGCCCACAGGAGCGATCCAAGCCAGTCTGGACCCTACAACTTTTCGGATGTACCAATTATGGATCTCCATTCCGAAAGGATTACATAGATGAAATCTGCTGCAGTAGCAATACCCAACACGCTCCTACGCCAGGCACGCGAACTACGAGGATGGTCTCAAAAGTTTGTCTCTGAGCAGATTGACGCACCTGCTATTTGTTATATCAGTCGCTGGGAAAGAGGCCATACCATTCCCAGTCCTTTTTATAGAGAAAAACTTTGTACACTGTTTGGTAAAGATGCACGTGAATTAGGATTACTTCCTAATAAAGAGCAGTCAGAGATGCCATCTCCTTCACAAAAAGCTGCGCCACTTGCTCAAGCTGATGTTTTCTCGCCCTCAAAAGTCTTTCTGTTCAAGAGCCCGGAGTCCTTCGTTTCCCATTCTTCGCATTTAGTCGGACGCCAGAAAGTCATTGAGCTTCTTACGCAGAAACTATGCACAGAGCCAGAAAAGACCATTATTGCTCTGCATGGCCTACCAGGAGTAGGAAAGACATCACTCGCAAGAATATGCATTTACAACAAGCAAATTCAGGAGCAATTCCATCATGGCATACTCTGGATTAACCTCGGACCACAGCCTGAGAAAGCAAAGCTGCTCGCAACTTGTGGTGCACTCCTGGGCCTTTCAACAAATGAGCTAAGGCGCTACGCCAGTGAAGAAGAGCAAGTAAAAGCCATTACGCATATTTTGCATGCACGCCGCATGCTCATTATCATAGATGACGTGTGGAGTATTGAAGAGTTCCTGCCTTTTTTCAAAATGGGTGGAACACAATGTGCATATCTAGTGACGACGCGTCTCCCCTCTATCTCTTTGCGACTAGCCAATAATAACGCCTTTGTGATTCAGGGATTAGAAGAGAAAGAAAGTCTGGAGCTTTTAGAAAATTTTGTCCCAACGTTAATCTATCAGGATACCCAGACTATGCATGCCCTGGTACGCTCTGTGGGAGGGTTACCTCTAGCGCTGACTCTCATAGGGCAGAATCTACAATTACATGCTCATGGAGGACAGCCGAGACGAATTCAAGCAGCACTAACACGTCTTTCCCAATCAGAGGGGCGTCTACGTATTTTTGAACAACAGATCGTCAACAATCAAAGTTTTGACCACTCAGATAACTCAGCTACTTCCCTCAAATCCATCATCGAGATAAGCGATAATCATCTCTCGCCTCTCGCCAGGCAAGCACTCTATGCCCTGGCTGTTCTGCCTGCCTGGCCCAAATGTATTTCAGAAGAGGCCGCGTTGGCAGTTGCGGAGGCACCGGTAGAGATACTTGATGTCCTGATAGATGCAGGGCTACTAGAAGGTGTTGGCGCAGGACGCTATGCGCTTCATCAGATAATTATAGATTATGTTCGCTTAAAGCACGTCGATGGAGAAGCCAGAAATCGACTCATTGATTACATACTTAACTATCTGGAGCAATACCATACTATAGATGCTGCATTAAACCAGGAGCAAGATATACTTCTTGCTGGACTGGAAGCGATGCTTGATCTCAAGCAAACACACCAACTCATACGCGCTCTCGCTCTATTTTCGCCCTTTTTTCAGAGGAAGGGCTGGTATGATTTATCTAGTAAATATCTGCAACACGCATACCAACTTGTCATTCCCCTGGAAAAACAACCAGACACCCTGCGCTATACTTTGCCAATTTTCTGTTCTTTCGCTGAAAGTATCCAGAAAGGCGGTGATGCCGCACAGGCCAGAACATTGTATCAACAAGCTTTAGACCTGGCACAGCACTATGAAGAGCAGTACGCAAAGAGCAACCTTCTTTTTAAGCTTGGCACGCTTGAATTCGAACAAGGGGAATATCTTCAGGCAGAAGCCTATTTTCAAAAGACATTAATTGAAGCGCGCCGTTATAGTTATCATACACTCCTGGTAATGCTTTTCTCTTACTTAGGAGCAATTGTGGCTCGTCGTGGCAACACCTTCCAGGCTCAAGCCTATTTTCAAGAAGGGCTGGCGCTGGCACAGCAATACAATTACCCAGAGGGTTTAAGCATGCTCCTGGGGGAACTTGGCCAGATTTCGCTCATAGAGACAGCCTACCCCGACGCAAACCACTATTTTCGGCAGAGCCTGGAGATAACTTGCCAGCTTGGTTATCCTGAACTCATCTGCAATGCCCTGCTAGGGCTGGTCTACCTCGCACTGGAACAGGGGGATTATGTTCAGGCACATGCATATCTGCGGGAAAGAGAAACACTTATTCATCAATTTGAGCCGTCGCCACACTTACGATGTAGAATACTACAAACGTTAGCTACTCTTGCACTCAAAGAGGAAAGCTATGTCCAGGCTGAAACATTTTTGCAAGAAGGACGTACCCTTGCACAACAGGCAGGCTATCGTGAGTGCTTGACCCAGTTGTTACTTTTGTCTGGCATCGCCGCACTGGGACTTCGAGATGAGGTTCAAGCCGAAGTCTTTTTGAACGAAAGTCTTTCCATGGCCTACCAGCTAGGCTACAGCGAATATATCAGTCGTTCGCTCGTTTACCTAGGCATAAAGGCTTTCAAGTACAAACACATTCAGCAAGCAGAGATTTATTTAGCAGAAGGTCTTGCTGTGGCGCGTTCAATCAGGCAAAAAAGCCTTCTACGTCTCGCGCTTTCTACGTTAGGTGAATGCACCCTCTTACAACAGAAGAGCGGGCAAGCGGCTCTTTATTTTGAAGAGCTGTTAGTATTAACCTCATCGTGCGACCAGGAATATCGGGCCAAAGCGCAATTTGGAGCGGCACGTGTCGCACTGGCACGCGGCAACATTGCGGAGGCACAGCGACTTGGTATATTGGCGCTGACTCTTTATGAGCAACTTGAGCATGATGATAGGAGTGATATACAGCAATGGCTGTCTTCACTCCCAACTTTGCTCATACGTTAATCGTTTTCGATACCTGGCTATCCTCAAGAGGAGAACAGCATACGTTCCAACTATTTCTACCAGAGCTAGCGTTTCAAGGGTGTTCCGAGGTGCAGACGCAACGCTTCTTGATAGACATAAGTTGCAAGCGCAATATCTTCAATGGACAAGCCAAATGGGTTGACGAGAATGATATCGTTGTCGCTCTCGCGTCCGACGCGCTCTCGCATTACAACATCTCCCAGATGCGCATCTATGCGACGGGCGCGGCTTCCTTGAGGGTGGGGATCATCGGGTCCAATAATTTCACCTGAGCGATACATTCTGCCTAATAAACGCCGGGTATCATTTTTGATCAGGTCCCAATCATCAACAATAATTTTATCAGCCTGCAACACGACATCAGGCAAAGGATCATCAAGAGAAACGTTCACCAGAATAGCACCCGGTTGAAGCCAGGCATAGGGGATATAACCGGTTGTCGTTGTAGTAACAGGAATAATTAATTGCGCTCCCTCAACAGCCCTTTGCGCGCTTGTTTCCTCTATAAGCACGACGTGTGAGTCTTCAAGTAGTGGGGTGAGCAGGGTGCGCATATTTGCCACCCTTTGTTTATCAAGATCAAAAAGCGAAATCTTTACCAGAGATGGTATTTGCTGTACTAGTAGTTCTATATGACGTTGTGCTAACACGCCCGCGCCGATGATTGCTGCGCATTCGATCGGTCGCCCGGCACAAAGCCGCGTTGCTAGCAATGAGACACTGGCTGTACGTAAGCTGGAGATATATGCCCCTTCCATAATACAGGCGATACGTACAGTAGTAGGGTCATAGAGGAGCGTCAGGCCACTGGCGCGAGGAAGCCCTCGGCGTGGATTCGCAATATTGCCATTGATTATTTTGGTACCAGCCTGGTTGATTGAACCGCCAACATAGCCAGGCATATTCAGACTTCTGACGCTTTCTCCCAGTGGATTTGCCCAGGCCAGATACGCTTCGTCAGGCAGTATTGTTTCTCCTGAGGCGTATAGCCTGAAAAGCTCATGCATCACAGCTATACTATCCAGGTGCTGGCAGGCCAGCTTGACCTCATCTTCACAAAGATAGAGAATACCTGCGTCATCGTGTGAAAGAGTCATCCGATCCCCCTTAAAGTTAAAATAACATAGGACGCATATTCGTGCCTGGCGACAGCACAAAAAGAATATCATCCCATACCAGTTACACAGTTATAATTGGTGAATTTCTTCCTCATCCGACCATAAACGTTGCATCTCAATGCACTCACTGAGCAGTGTGTCCAGCGTTCCTTGTGCTACGACTCGACCACCGTGCATGACGATAATATGATCCGCATGGAGAAAGGCCGCTTTACGATGTGATACAACTAGACAAGTACGCTCTTGTTGCTCAAACAGGCGTTGCCAGAGTAACTGTTCGGTTTTGACGTCCAGTGCGCTAGAAAGATCATCAAAAACATAGAAATCAGCATTGTGGACAAACATTCGTGCCGCGGCAGCCCGCTGGAGTTGTCCGCCGGACAATTTTACGCCGCGTGGACCAATCGGCGTTGCGAGACCTGCTTCCAGGGACAAGAGATCATCTTCTAAAATAGCCAGGCGCAGAGCAGCCTGGACCTCTTCTGATGAGTATGGCTGTCCCAAAAGAATATTTTCGCCCAATGTTTTGCTAAAGAGGCGAGGGACCTGCGGGGTATAGGCACAAAGGGGAGGGGTAAAAAACTTGGCGAGCTCTGTCACCTGTGCATTATTCCAGAACACTGTTCCTTCCTGTTTGGGGAGCAATCCCAGCAAAACGCGCAACAATGTTGTCTTGCCTGCCCCGATGCGCCCGGTAATAACCGTAAAGGATCCCCGCCGTAGATCAAAATTCACCTGTTCAATACCATTACGCGATTGAGGATAGTGATACGTTAGCCCCCTGACCTGAAGCCTCTCCAAGCTTTCGGTCTCGCTTCTGATGAGCGCTGGCACCGGCGGAAACTCATCACGCAGATAGACGGGATGATGAGCTACTAACAGCTCTGGCTGACTTTCGGCAAAAATAGACTGCATGCGCTCAAAAGAGACTCCAGCCTGTTTGTAGCGCATCAAAAAAGATCCAAGGATATTGGGAAGGGTAGTAGTAATTACAAGGTACGAAATAAACAGAGCGAAATCTCCCAGGGTAAAGCGACCTGTACGTAGCAATGGACCAGCAAAGAGCAAAACTAGCCCCATGCTAAGATTAACAATATTGGCGGAAAAAGTTTGTAGAAGCGAGGTAAACATCCGCTCTACAAGGGCGGCCTTGCGGCGAACGTCGTTTACGCTACGAAACTGATCAATCACACGCTCCTCGGCATTCGCCAGCTGAATAGCCTGGACAGTTTGAAACATCTCGCGAATGGCCCTAGTAATATCGCCAGTCGCGCGCCGACTGGCTCCTCTGTATCTGCGCACACGCGAACCAATCAGGCTAATTAAGAAAAAAATCAACAAAAAAGGTAGGAAAACCACCAGAGTCATCAGCAGACTGGTTCTCGCCAGAATAAAAATAGCCACCAGTGATGTAAGTAAGGTCCCGCCTGCGACCACACTGGAAACAATAAACATTGCTATCTCAGCTACATCATCGCGAAAATAGCTGATCATCTCCCCTGGTGAGCAGCTTAGCGCCTGCGCACCAGGCTGCTCCATAATATGTGTGAAAAGGTTACGTCGCAACAATGCTCCTATACTGTGTCGGAGGGTAGTTTCTATGACAGTATTCGCTACCAGCAAAAGAGTCCTGACTACTCGTACAATCATAAAAAGCAGGATAATGCTCCATACCATCAGTTCGGCGGTCATTTGCCCTGTGAGCGCATTGACGAACGAGCGAATCAACAAGCCTTCTCCTAAAAAAGAAAGCGCATAAATGATCAGTAAGAAGCTCAGACCAGTATAGATCCAGGGTTGATAGCGCAGTAAACGCCATAAATAGCGATATGTGTTCATAAAACTCCTTGCTCTTCTTGCGTTTGAAGTAAATCATGGAGCAGTGTCTCTGTATTCGTACTCAACTCGCTATAGTTGCCCTGCTCGACTATCTGCCCATCCTGCAAAATGAGAATAGTATCAGCTCGCCTGATAGTGGAAAGTCGGTGCGCGATAATAATACAGGTGCGATTGTAGAGGAGTTTATCTATAGCTTGCTCAATCAAACGCTCTGTCTCCGGGTCCAGGCGCGATGAAGCTTCATCAAGAATCACCAGGTCGGGATTTCGTAAAAAGACGCGAGCAAAGGCGAGCAATTGAGCTTCTCCTGCCGAAAGCCCACTCGCAGGATCAAGCAAAGTATCCAGTCCCTCTGGCAATGTTTGATACCAGGCGCTTCTTCCCAGGTTGTCTAAAACAGTCAGAATATGCTGATCGGTAATACCGCGGTCAAAAAAAGTCAGGTTATCGCGTACAGTAGCATGAAAAAGTTGGACATCCTGCGTCACCAGGCCAACACGAGCACGAATATCACGCACTGGAACCATACTGCTATCGACACCACCCAGGCGGATGGTTCCTTGTGTGGGACTATACATACGAAGCATAAGGCGCGCAATGGTGCTTTTACCGCTCCCGGTACGCCCTAACACGCCTACTGTTTTTCCTGGCTCAAGTTGAAAAGAGATATCATGTAGCGTTGGCGTCGCAGGATTGTAGGCAAAGGAGACATGTTCAAATGCCACAGAAAGCACCTTTTCCGGAAGAGAGAGCTTCTGGTCCTGCCGCATCTGACTCTGGATGCGAAAAAGCTCTTCAATGCGTTTGATGCTAGCCAGGGCTTTCTGTAGATCATCCAGCTGAGCCGTAACCTGCTGGATTGGTGTTTCGAGTAATTGGATATACTGTATGACGAGAAAGACCGCGCCAATTGTAATCGCATGTGAGAAATAGAGATAGGCACTTGAGGCAAAAGCAAGCGCATAACCAAAAGTGAAGAGGAGTACGCTGGTAGCTTCAATAAGGGAGCTGGAGAGGCTGGCTTTGCGCTCAAGATGAAAGCGTTTGCGCAATAAGCGATAAAAATTTTGCATAATATATGCTGTGGCTCCCTGTGAACGGATATCTTCCCGCCCATCGAGATGTTCCTCAAGGAAGCCAAAATAGTCTGCGCTGGCCTGTCGGGCTTGTTGCCAATAGGGGATTGCGATGTTGCGCACACGCCCCATCACCAGCAAAGCCACCAGGGCAAAAAGCCCAAAGACGATACCCAGCCTCCAATCATCTAGTAGTAGCGCTATAACAATCCCAAATAACAGCAGCACACTGCCTAAAAGTTGTACCACAAAGTTGGATAAGAAATTCGCCAGGTAGCTCACATCGCCATCTATGCGCTCAATAAATTCTCCAGGAGTATGAGCGTTATGAAAGGATATGTCGAGAGAGAGGCAATGGACCGCCAGATCTGCGCGCAACATGTTGGTTGCCGTCCAACTCACATATTCTCCGATATAGGCCGCACCAACCGTAAGAAACAATGTCAGCAGCACCCCAACCAGATAGAACAGCGCAATGATCAGTAAGGAAGATAGAGCGCTACGAGATTGAGCCGTATCGATATAAAAACTCAGAATTTGGGGCGTCACCAGGTCAGCTATGATGCTACCCAACAACAAAACTGCCAGCAGCACAACTCTCCAGCGCTGAGGCTTAAGATATCTAGTGAACAGGTAAGTATAGCGATAAACAGGCATAGTTTCACCATTTCTATTTGGAGGGATCAACTGTGCCGAGAGCCCCATTTGCAAGGCACATCCGACGACAGAAATATATATCGCTCATCGCAGGACACCACGTGTTGGTAGTGCAGCGACCCGACGAGCAGCCGCCCAGGTGTCATCATAAATAGTATCCAGATAGCGATCTCCCCGGTCAGGGAAAAGTGTAATAACCCGATAGGATGGGGGGAATGTTGGCAAGAGTTTGTGCAATGCTGCGACAACCGAGCCAGATGAGCCACCTGCGAATATACCTTCTCGCATCACGAGATCGCGGCATCCTTGCAGTGCCTCATAATCATTGACGCAGATAACTTCGTCTATTTCATCCTTACATAGGAGTTCAGGTGCTCGGCTAGCCCCAATACCTGGAATGTCCCGCGGACCTGCAGGTGCGCCAAAGATTACCGAGCCAACAGCATCAACAGCAATCACGCGCAATCGAGGATATTTCTCGCGCAAACGCCTGGCCAGTCCCAAAATAGTTCCGGTTGTGCTTACAGCAATCACCAGGCAATCAGGAGCACGATCAAGTTGATCACATATCTCGCTACCTGTGGACCAGTAATGAGCTTGCCAGTTCAACTGATTGGCGTACTGATTAATCCATTGGCTGGCAGGAATACTTTCCAGCAATTCATGTACCCGCTTGATACGCGTTTTTAAGTATCCATTCTGATCATCAGGCGTTGTTACCATTTCGATATTCGCTTGCAACTGCTTCAAAATGCGCAGATTTGTCAAAGCGATCTTTGGATCAACAACGCAAGTAAAAGTAAGGCCATAGATCCTGGAGACCATCGCGAGTGCAATCCCCAGGTTACCGGATGAGCTTTCGATCAGGTGCGTTTGAGCAGTGATATGTCCATCTTTTAGCCCTTGCTCAATGATGAAGCGGGCTGGACGATCTTTTACACTGCCACCAGGGTTTAGGAACTCCAGCTTAGCAATGACCTCCTGCTTGGGTGAGGGAAATAAACGCTTCAGAGCGACTAACGGTGTCTGACCTATGCAACTAGCAATAGAATCGTGGATCATCATCTGCTCCTTTTTTTGCGAATTATTGGTAACTTGCTCCAGAGTACGAAAGATCACGCTCATTCCACAGTCATCTGGGTTAAAATGCGGGACAGAATGTCGGCCAGAGCGATTACATCTGGCTCGTTCATTAGTGTTGCATGTTCGCCAGGGACAATATGCAGTTCCAGTTCACTTATAGAGAATTCAGCCCAGCGATCAAGAGCGTTGTTGGCACCCACTTCGGCTGGAGCTGATACGTGCTGGCTCTCAAGCGCAGCTGAGGTCGGAGTTCGAAAAAGAGTAATCCTTCCTGGATACACAGCAGGGGTATAACTACGCAAGGCATGGAGTAACTTTTTTTGCATATGCGCAAAATACCTGAGATGCGCAAGACTGATGTCCTGGGGGACACGTTGTTGTATTTTTGCCTGTTCAAGCACATAGGGCAATCGCTCGTCCTCTTGTAGAGTGTTAAGAGCGAGAGGAGACGGGGCCAGTTGAAGTTCCTCTAAGATGCTCCGCGCTAGTTCGGGATCACGAAGATCTGGTGGGGCAAGAGGCTCTCTTTGGCCGAGAGGTGCTGAACTATCGAAGAGTGCTAGCAGGGCAACACGCTCGCCTTGCCTACGTAGCTGGCATGCCATTTCAAAGGCTATGACGCCGCCAGCCGACCAGCCTCCCAGAAAATATGGTCCCTGCGCCTGCGCCTGGCGTAGAGCGGCGATATATTGTGTAGCCAGTTCAACTACGGAAAAACTGTTCTGCTCCCACACGGTGGGGTCCGGTGCTTGTATACCGTAGACGGGCTGATCAGGCCCAAGACAACGGGCGAGAGTATAATAACAAAAAGCGGTTCCACCAGAGGGGTGAACACAGAATAGTGGAGGTCTTGAGCCATTCGTTTGGATGGGTACAATAGTTTGCCACGTGTTTGTATCAGTATAGTGACGTAAAACAGTAGCCAGTTTCTCAATCGTAGGGTACTGGAACAGTGTCGTGACAGGCAGGTCATGCCCAAATGCACGCTGAATTTGCGCAATCAGTGCTACGGCAAGGATGGAGTGTCCCCCTAACTCAAAAAAGTTGTCGGTGATGCTCACTGGCCAGACGTGAAGAAGATTTTCCCAGATGTGCATCAGTTTGAACTCCACCTGGTCGCGTGGGGCCACTACACTCTTCTTAGGAGAATGAGGCTTGAGCGTTTTTAATCGCTGATAATCTATCTTGCCATTTGCTGTCAGCGGCCACTCCGCCAGCGGCACAATCACTGTGGGATGCATATAAACAGGCAATTTTTCACTCAGGAAACGACGGAATTCCGCCAGGTCAGGCATGGTTTGCGTGTACTCTCTGGCTATGAGCACGTATGCTGCTAGTTTTTGCTCTCCAGGCGTATCTTCCTGGAGCAGCACCATACTCTCACGCACAGCAACGTGCTGTTTGAAAACGGCTTCGATATCTCCTGGTTCAATACGATAGCCTCTGATCTTGATCTGTCGGTCAAGGCGTCCAAGAAATTCAAGCTGCCCTTGCTCAGTATAGCGAACCCGGTCCCCTGTTCTGTAGAAGCGCTGAGGAGTTGACTCACAGGAATAGAGGGGAAACTGTTGGTCTGTCAATTCAGGATTTCCCAGATAGCCTGCAGCCAGCCCGGCTCCACTAAGCCATAATTCGCCAGGAATGCCTACAGGTACAGGCATGTGGAACTGATCAACGATGAGAAAACGCATATTCGCGATAGGCCTACCTAATGATACGCTGGTAGTCTCCTCCCTGCCACGCTCAAGCGTGCTTAGTTCATTCACCAGAACCCCAATGGTTGCCTCCGTCGGCCCGTAGTGGTTCCAGACTTTACATGTACAACCAGTAATTCGCAGGCGTTCTATCAGTTCCCAGGAGAGGGCTTCTCCGCCTAGAATAAGGTATTTGCGCGGTAATATGCGTTGGCCCTGCCCCCCGGTCAGCAACGCAGAAAAATGAGAAGGAACGATCTTCAGGACATCTATTGGATGTTCGTCAATATAACTCGCGAAAGCTTCACTAGAGGTGACAACCGTGTATGGCAAAATATGCAGGCAGCCGCCAGTGGCCAGTGAACAGAAAATCGTGGTATTACCCAGGTCTGCCGCCAGAGTGGAGACAGTAGCAAAATGCAAGCCCTTATCGCTATTCAGGCGCTGACACATGTCCTGTACATAATTACTGATGCCTTGCTGGCGAATGGCGACACCTTTGGGAAGACCAGTTGAACCAGAGGTGTAAATGACATAAGCCAGATGTTCTGGCTCAATTGTTGTTGCCAGGTTCGTATTCATTTCCTCTGTCAGGAGTTCAGACGCGCAATCCAGACAGAATAAACACCCAGTGTAAGCTGGCAATTGTCCGAGCAACGATTGCTGGGTCAGCAATACAGATGACTCGATTTGTGTAAGTTGTTGCTTCAATCGCGCAGAAGGCAGAGATGGGTCCAGTGGCACATATGCGCCACCAGCCTTCAAGATACCCAGCAACCCAAGCAGCATATCGATGCCTCGTTCAACATACAAGCCTACGAGCACATCAGGACCAACGCCCCGTTTTTGCAACCAGCGCGCCAGGCGATTTGCCTGCTGATTCAGTTCCCCATAGGTCAACGATTCACCGTCAGAGATAACTGCTGTTGCTGAAGGAGTTAACCTGGCGATTTCCTCAAAGAGCCACGTTAAGGGCTGGAAGGCAAAGTCGTCGTGAGGGCCAATCCAGTGTTGCAACAACCTTTGCCGCTCCACTCTATTCACAAGTTCCAGGCGGTCAACAGGATCAGCCAGGCGGGCTAGCGCACTTTCCAGCAACATCAGTACAGTATCGGCGAGTCGTTCAATTTGTCTGGCTGAAAAACATGTTGGATCATACTGCAATTCAAGTTGATATGTGCCGCTCGCCTGGACGACCCTCAATTTCAATCCGGCACATTCAAGGTGGCTGTATTCTTCCAGATAGCAATAAGAGATTGTCTCTGTTTTCCAGGTTTCTGTTTGCTCCACATACTCAAAGGCCAAAGGAAAGTATCGCGTATCAATACCTTCCAATGCTTCCTGCCTACGCCAGGAAAAATACAACTGCTGCTCACGCGCCTGCTCAAGGATGGCACGCATGGCAACGACGTTTTGAGAAAAGGTACGATCGCTCCGGCAATAAGTAGCCAGCGGAACAACACGGGCACAGTGACCAGGTATTGTTTCAAGTTCTTCATACATACGCCCATCACAGGTAACGCCTATGAGCAGATCAGGCTCGCCGGTCAGCCGACTCAAGGCAATTTGCCAGATGGTCAGTAACACTGACTCGTAAGAGCAAGCATTGTGTTGCGAAAACTGTTGGAGTTGTCGCATGATTTCCTCGGTAAGCCCGAATGTGAATCCCTGTGCGGCCAACTTTTCCGCTTTTTGAACCTCTGACTCTGATTGTATGGTTCTACCTGGTAGAAACGGCAAGGGCTGGGTATGTAATTTTGACAAATCGATCTGGCTCCAATACGCAAGGGGTTCAACCGCGTCTTCTTCCTCTAAGAGATCATTCTGCCAGGCTGATACTTCCGTATACTGCAACACCTGCTCAGTCGTGCTATCTTCTCCACGCAGATGCGTCTCGTAGGTCTGGCCCAGTTCTCTGAGAAGCAGACGTAATGTCACAGCATCGGCGCACAAGCCTGGAAGGCAGAGGAATAACTGGTGAGCAAGAGCTCCGGTACGCGCTAGCGTTACGTGTAACAGTGGGCCATGTTCCAGATCAAATGGCCGTGATCTCATTTCAACAAAGTGAGCATCAAGTTGTGTATCTTGTTGCTTTCTATCTAGCTGACTCAGATCAAATTCTTCGTAGAGCATTTCAACCTGAGAGGAAACAATCTGCATGGGAACATCCATGCCTGGCGGACAATAGAAACGTGTGCGCAAAATGCTGTATTGCGCGATAATACGCTTAAACGCTTGCTGCAAAATTTCAGGATCCAGAACTCCTTCAAGCAGCACGCGACCAAGAACACGATACGTCTGTATATCTTCCTCCAGAGTATAGAGGCGAGCCTGCTGAAGTGATAAAGGAAAACCTTTTAAGGTATGTACCGGCATTTACTTACTCCTTCCTCGTCAGAGAAAATACAGTCGCTTAATCCAGATCGATGCTTTCTTCTTTGACTGTTCTCAGCCTGCTGCGTAAGGAGTCCCGGCGCGTATCCAGGCTCATTTTATCGCTGCCTGGAGCAATTCCCAATACATGTATCGGGTCCTCAGGATGAGCAAGAATATTTTGTAGGAGAGCCTCATAGCGTTGAACAAGCTGCGCAATAGTACGCTCCTCGAAGAGGTTGGTATTATAGTTGACCATTCCACGCAATCCCGCTGGCCCTTCGACCAGGAAGAAGGCCGCGTCAAACTTCGCATGCTGGGTAGCAGTATCACCAACCAGCTTGACAACAAGTTCTGGCATACGAGTTTCAGTTGGCATCTCTGGCACATTTTGCAGTACAAAGAGGACATTTATAAGCGGCGTCATACCGTCACGACGCTCCAGGTGTAATTGATCAACCAGGTAGTCAAAGGGCAGGTCCTGGTGAACGTAAGCGTCGAGGACCATCGTGCGTACTTGCTGTAAAACCTCCCTGAACAGGGGTTGCCCATCTAGCTGGAGGCGTAATGCTAACAAATTAACAAAAAAGCCTATCAAGCTCTCTGTCTCTACCTGGGTGCGACTGGCAATGTCTGTACCAACGACGATATCCTTGCTGCCTGTTAAGCGTGCCAGGAGTACCTGGAAGGCTGCCAGTAAGGTCATGAAGAGCGTGACCTCTTCGCGCTTACTATAGGCTAGAAGTGCTTGAGAAAGGTCATCTGGCAAGCGGAACGTATAACTGGCACCACGATTGCTTGTTCCTGACTTGCGTGAATGATCTGCGGGTAAGTCAAAGGCACGAGCGCCGCGCAGTTGCGTTGTCCAGTAGTCCAGGTGGGCCTCAAATGTGCGATTCTGGAATGAGCGGCGCTGCCACTGCGCGAAATCAGCATATTGGATCGGTAACGCTGGTAGCGGCGACGGCTGAGACTGCGCGAAAGCGGCGTAGAGCGTGACCAGTTCATGGCGGAAAAGCTGTAATGACCAGGCATCAGCAACAATATGGTGCATTGTTACGAGGAGCAGATATTCTTGCTCCTGGTCAAACTGTACCAATGCAGCGCGGAACAAAGGTCCATGCGCAAGATCAAAGCGATGTTCGGCCTCGGCGCGCATAAACTTCTGGGTTAGATGCTGCTTCAGCGTACTATCCTCTACGTGTAAAACATGCTGCTCCAGACAGAAGTCATCTGCGGAGCCAATAACCTGCACCACCTGCTCTCCGTCAAAGCGATATGTTGTGCGTAAAATTTCGTGCCGTCTGACAATTTCCCGCAATGTCTGCTCTAAGGCATCAAACTTGAGCACTCCCTGTACATGCATAGCCAGTGGGATGTTATATGCTGGATTTCCCGGGTCCAATCGATCCTGGAACCAGAGGCGCTGCTGTGCAAAAGAGAGGAGCAATGCCTGTTCACGAGGGACGGGAACCAGCACAGGTCCTTCAGGCACGGCCTGCGCACCATACTGATCGTGCTCGATACGCCGCGCTAGCTCCGCAATATTCGGCGTCTCAAACAGCACTGAAACAGGGATGTTCGGTGTAAAGATGCGCCGGAGTCGGGTAACAACCTGTGTAGCGAGTAGAGAATGTCCTCCTAATTCAAAGAAATTATCATAAGTCTGTATACCTTTTCGTCTTAACACATCCTCCCAGATACCAAGCAGGATACTTTCCACGGGGCTGGTCAGTTTCGCAGGTTGTTCGATGTTTTCTCCGTAAACCTCGCTTTGCTGAGTGAATTCGGCAAGGGCGAGGCGGTCGACCTTCCCGTTGGGTGTGAGCGGAAAGGCTGGTACCACCTCGATCCGTTGCGGCACCATGTACCCTGGCAGGTGTTGGCGCAAACGGCTCCTGAGCGCCTGTTCCTCGATCATCTTCCCTCCCCTGCCTACGACATATCCCACCAGTTCCCCTTCCTGCACCACCACCACTCCTCCTTCTACCTCCTCCTGCTCCTCCAACGCTCCCTCGATCTCTCCCAACTCGATGCGATACCCTCGCACCTTTACCTGCTGATCCTTTCTCCCTATATACTCCAACTTCCCATTCTCTGCCCACCTCACTTCATCTCCCGTCCGATACAGCCGTTTCCCTGCCTCGCTCCCAAAGGGATCTGGCACAAAACGCTCTGCCGTCTGTCTCGCATCTCCCCAGTAGCCTTCTCCCACGCTTGCTCCCCCAATGTAGAGCTCTCCTATCACGCCCTGCGGCACCACTCGCCCTGCTTCATCCAGGACATACACCTGCGTATTCCCTATCGGTGTCCCGATTCGTATCCGCTCCTCTTCCCCCTCGATCCGCTCGCACGTCGACCAGATCGTCGTCTCAGTCGGGCCATACAGGTTCCATACCGCTCGCCCTTTCCCTTTGAGGGCTCGCGCCAACCCTCTGGGCAAGGCCTCTCCTCCACACAGAATTGTCATTCTGTCCTTTCCCTGCCATCCTGCCTCCACCAGCAGTCGCCAGGTGGCCGGAGTGGCTTGCATCACTGTGGCCTCGCTTCGCTGGAGCACCTGCTGCAATGCCTCGGCCTCGCTGGCCTCTCTGCGACTTGCAATCCAGATCTGGGCTCCACAGGTTAATGGCTGCAACAACTCCAGCCCGGCAATGTCAAACGAGATCGAGGTCACCGCCAGCAAGCGGTCCTGCTCCCCCAGACCCAGGCGTTGCTGAAGGCTAAACAAGCTATTGCGCAAAGCTCCCTGTCCGATCGCCACTCCCTTGGGTTGGCCCGTCGAGCCCGAAGTATAAATTACATACGCCACCGACTCTGAGCTGATCTCCTCCAGTGCGGCATCCAGCTCGCCCATCTGCTCGGTATCCAGTTCCCCCGCTTCGAGTAGCACCATCGCCACCTCTGCCCCCCATGTCGTGGGCAACTTGGGCGTCACCATGCTAAGCACAACACGCATGCCGCTTTGGGTCACCATATAGTGCAGGCGCTCTTGTGGATAATCCGGGTCCAGGGGGACATAGGCAGCCCCCAGTCGCAAGATAGCCAGCATACCAACCACCAAGTCCACTGAGCGCGGGAGGCAGATACCAACACGATCACCCGCTCGCACCCCGGCGGCGCGTAACTGGGTAGCGATCCAGGCACTGCGACGATCCAGTTGCGCATAGGTGAGTTGGTGTTGTCCATCGGTGAGTGCCAGGTGATGGGGCGTTTGTCGGGCCTGGTGTACAATGCGCTGAGGCACCAGGGCGATGCCCTCCAGTGGAAGAGTCGTCGCATTCCAATCCCGCAAGAGTTGCTGAGACTGGGCCTCTTCCAGCAACGGCAGAGAGCGGAACGGTTGATCGGGCTGCTCCACCAGAGCGGCTAGCAGGCGCTGCCAGTGTCCCAACAGCCTTTGGATGCTTGCCTCCGCGAACAGATCCGTATTGTATTCCGCTACACACTGTAGCCCCTGCTGGCTCTCTGTAAGCGAGAAGGTCAGGTCAAATTTGGCGGTCAGGTTCTCTGAAACCAGGGGCTCCAGAGAAAGGTGCTCACTGAATGTCGTTCCGGTAGCAGGCGCATTCTGTAAGACAAACATGGCCTGGAAGAGGGGAGAGCGACTGAGGTCACGTTCTGGATGCAGAGCTTCCACTAGCTGCTCAAAGGGAGCATCCTGGTGAGCGTATGCATCCAGGGCAACCTTGCGTACACGCTGCAGCAGTTCACGCAGGGTTGGGTTGCCAGAGAGATCAATACGTAAAACCAATGTGTTCACAAAAAAACCGATGAGTGGCTCAAGTTCTTCCTGGGTACGATTGGCTACAGGGATCCCGACAGCAATATCATTCTGACCAGAATAGTGCGCCAACAACGCTTGAAAGGCAGCCAATAACGTCATAAACAGCGTTGTACCTTCCTGGTGACACACTTGTTTGAGCTTTTCTAGCAATTCAGGCTTAGAACGTACTGTTAGACGAGCGCCATGGAAGGTTTGCACAGCTGGACGGGGATAATCTGTAGGCAAGGCCAGTGGCTCAAGCCCACTAAGCTGATTTTTCCAATAATCTAGCTGATGCTGGAGCGGCTCTCCTCGCAGCCAGGTCTGCTGCCAGTGGGCGTAATCAACATATTGCACAGGAAGCTCTGGCAAGGGCGAGGTTTTTTTCTGCTCAAAGGCACTATAGCAGGCTGCAAGCTCACGCACCAGAATACCTATAGACCAGGCATCAGAAATGATATGATGCATATTTACCAGTAAGATGTGCTCTTCGCTGGAGAGACGCAGGATCGTGACTCTAAATGGCAGCTCCTCTTGTAAATTGAATGGTCGTAGTATCTCAGCCTGAAGGATCTGTGAGGTGCGAACCTCCTGCTCAGTATTACTCCAGCTGCTGCCATTGATAAATTGAACGCGGAAATCGTCTACTGGATGGACCAGCTGGACGGGATCGCCATTTTTCAGAGGGAATGTTGTGCGTAATGTCTGGTGCCTTAAGACAATTTCGTAGAGGCTCTTCACCAGGACCTTCATATCCAGGCTACCGTGCAGACGTGCCGCGAGTGGTAGCGTATAAGCTGGATTCGCTGGTTCTAGCTGGTCCAGGAACCAGAGCCGCTGCTGCGCAAACGAGAGAGGGGCTTCCAGCATTTGTGTCGCACGAAGCGCGGGAAGGCTAAACTGGACCTGCGACTTATGCAAGCGTTGCGTAACCTGACGAGCTAGTCCAGCCAGGGTAGGCGTCTCAAAGAGGCTACGCAGGGGAAGCTCGACACCTAGCATGGTCCGTATGCGTGCCATCACCTGGGTTGCCAATAACGAATGTCCGCCAAGGTGGAAAAAGTTGTCGTAAATGGAGATGGTTTGACAATGGAGGAGATCTTGCCAGATCTCAGCTATGGTCTCCTCCACCGGGTTGCGCGGCTCCTCGCTCTGAGCAGTGACGTCTCGACCTATAATCTCAATTTGGGACAGCGCTTTGCGATCGACTTTGCCAAGCGGAGTCAACGGAAGCGCATCCAAAGCCATAATATGGGTGGGATGCATAACTTCTGGCAGCTTGCCTTGCAGATAAGTACGCACTTCTTGACTGTCGAGAACATGTTGACTGTCTGAAACCACATATGCCACAAGCGATTTTTCATGTTGCGCGTCTGTATGTACCACCACAACACTCTCAAGCACGCCAGGGTGTTGAGCCAGTACAGCCTCTATCTCACCCACTTCAATTCTGTGTCCACGAATCTTTACCAGGTGATCCACTCGTCCAAGGAACTCTATGGCTCCTTCGGCCAGGTAACGGGCCTGGTCTCCCGTCTTATAGAGCCGTCCACCAGGGATCGTACTAAAAGGGTCTGGGAGAAAGACAGTCGCTGTACGACCTGGATCACGCAAGTATCCTCGTCCAACGCCAACACCACCAATATAGAGTTCGCCAATGACTCCTGGTGGAACCAGAGACAGAGCATGATCTAGAACATAGGCTTGCATATTGCTGATAGGGTAGCCAACTGGCGCAATGGGTACTAACTCTGGCTCAAATGTGAGTTGCTGAATCGCGTAATGGCACTGATCATCAGAACACTCAGTTGAGCCGTAAGTATTCAAAAGAGGAATTGCAGGATAGCTCTCTAACCAGCGCTGACAAAGTTCTGTAGGCAACGCATCGCCCGTTGGAACGATCCAGCGCAAAGTGGTGAGAGACGGGCGCTGTTGCCCACGACGCTCGGCCTCGTATATGATTTCGCGCAACATAGATGGTACGATTTGGAGTATACTGGCATGAGATTGCTCAGTCTGTTCCAAAAGCCGAGAAGGATCAAAAGCTATTTCATCCCTAAGAATTTGAACGCGCCCTCCCACAAGGAGCGAGGCAAAACATTGCCAGATAATAATATCGAAGCAGGGCGGACCGTTCTGGATGACGCAATCTTCCTGCGTAATCTGGAGATCAGAAATTTTGCCATAGATATGATTGAGCATTCCACCATGCTCGACCATAACCCCTTTGGGCGCACCAGTTGATCCAGAGGTATAGATGATATATGCCAGGTTGTGCGGCTCACAGTGCGCAGGCAAATTAGTTATATTTGTGCCTTGCTCTAGCAGCATTTCTATGGCTGCGAGGGCGAGCAATCCTTCCTCTGCTACTCTTGTCGCAGGCAGAGCGGATTCTAATTGTGCCTGTAAATGCCTGTTCGTTAATACCAGAGCACAGGCACTCTGATCCAGTATCTGTGCCACGCGCACTGCTGGATAGTTCGGATCAATTGGAACGTGAATGCCTCCTGCCTTCCACACAGCCAGTACCGATATGAGAAAGAGCGGGCCGCGCTCAGCGTATAGGGCGATTGGCACTTCTGGCCCGACGCCACGCGCTGTTAGTTCCCAGGCAAGCCGATTCGCCTGGGCGTTTAGTTCCTGATAGGTAAATCGTTCGCCTCCACAGATGACAGCTATAGCCTGTGGCGTTCGCTCAACCTGGGCCTCAAAAAGCTGTGGCAGACAGCACTCGCGCGGATATGCTTGCTCAGTCGCATTTATAGCCAGGATTTGCTGACGCTCGGTTTCAGTTAGAAGCGGTAGATCCTCAAGGTGTGCGTCTGGTTGGGCTGCAATACCACTTAATAACCTCTGCCAGTGACCGAGTAACCGATTAATGGTCTGTTCTGAGAATAAATCGGTATTGTATGCCAGTTCGCAGAACAAACCCTGCTCCAACTCAGTCATAGTGAGCGAGAGCTCATACTTAGCTGCGGCATGTTCACGCTCAAACGATGAAGTGGTGAGGCCAACGAATGTATTATTGACGACAGGCAGATTTTGGAGTACTAGCATAACTTGAAATAACGGAGAACGGCTCAGGTCACGTTCAGGCTGCAACTCTTCTACTAGGCGTTCAAACGGTACCTCCTGGTGCGCATATGCACCCAGGCATACCTCGCGCACACGCGCAATCAGCTCACAGAAGCTAGGATTGCCAGCCAGATCTGTACGCAGCACCAGGGTATTAATAAAAGAGCCGATGAGTTTCTCTATTTCTGTATGCGTGCGGTTAGCAATCGGTGTCCCAACAGCTATATCCTCTTGCCCACTATAACGGGCCAGCAAGACCTGGAAGGCCGCGAGCAAAAGCATAAACAAAGTTGCATCCTCGCGCTGGCTTATCTGCCGCAATTCTTCAACCAGTGCCGTCGGTAGAAGTAGTGTCTGTAGTGCACCATTAAAGGTTTGCCTTGGCGGGCGGGGATAGTCAGTCGGCAAATCCAGAGGAGATAGATCTTGGAGCTGCCGCTTCCAATAGGCTAGATGTCGTTCAAGTACCTCGCCTTGAAGCCAGGAGCGCTGCCAGGCTGCATAGTCCGCGTATTGAAGCGTCAATTCACTTAATGGCGATGGCTGACCTTTCTGAAAGGCCATATAAAGCGTCGTGATTTCTCGCTGTAAAAGCCCCATAGACCAGCCATCAGCAATAATATGATGCATAGTCAGCAAGAGTACATGTTCGTGAGTGTGCAGGCAGAGCAGTGAGACGCGCAACAGGGGGCCCCGAGCCAGGTCAAATGGAGTGGAGTCCTCTGCGAGGATCGCCTGTTGCACTCGGCTTTCCTGTTCTTCATGACTCAGATCACGCCAATCCTCATACTGAATGGCAAAATCCTCCCAGGCATTGATGACCTGGACAGCTTGCCCATTTTTTTCTTTGAAAGTGGTACGCAACGCCTCGTGCCGTCGCACTACTTCGCGCAAACTTTTTTCTAACACAGCCTTATTCAACGGGCCATGCAGACGTGTCGCGGTGGGAATATTGTAGGCAGCACTCCCCGGCTCAATCTGATCCAGTAGCCAGAGTCGCTGCTGTGTGAATGAGAGGGGGAGATCCTGCTTGCGCTCTACTACAACCAGTGACGGGCGTTCTCCCGGATTAGCTCCTTCTAAAGCCTCGCGCACTCTGATAGCCAATCCCTCTATCGTTGGTGCCTCGAACAATGCGCCTACTCCCACCTCTACACCGAAGACACTGCGCACCCGTGCCATTACCTGAGTTGCCAGCAGAGAATGTCCACCTAATTCAAAGAAGGACTCCTGCCTACCAATCCTCTTTCTCTTCAGAACGCTGGCCCAGATCTCCACCATCACTTCTTCTATTACTCCAGAGGGCGCGCCTTCTACTACCTTAACCTCTTCTTCGATTTCTACCTGGACCAGAGCTACACGGTCAATTTTGCCGTTGGCCGTCCGTGGCAGGGCTGGCAGCCAGACAAAGCGACCTGGCACCATATATCCTGGCAGTTTCTCGGACAGGTAGGCTCGTATCTCCGCCTCTGCCTCTTCCATCTGTTCAACTACCACATACGCAATCAGTAGCCCATCCTCAACCAGTATTATGCACTCGCTCACACAAGGGTGCTGTGCCAGAACCGTCTCGATCTCTCCCAGTTCGATGCGATAACCTCGCACCTTCACTTGCTGATCCACCCTCCCTACATACTCCAGACTCCCGTCTTCCCGATAACGACCCAGGTCTCCTGTCCGATAGACACGCCCTCCCACCTCTCCACTCCACGCATCTGGGACAAACCGCTCCGCCGTCAGACTCGCTCTCCCCAGGTACCCTCGTGCTACTCCCGCTCCTCCCAGATAGATCTCTCCCACCACTCCGATCGGCACTGGCTCTCCTTCTCCATCCACCACATACACCTTCACCCCTGCTATCGGATGTCCTATCCCCGGCAGTCTCCCCTTGCCTCCCCTTCAGTCACGACCTCACTTGTTGTCGCTATCACGGTTCCTTCTGTTGGCCCATAAAAGTTATGGAGCCGATATGCTGTCCCCTCGGGCGCATATCTCCGCAACTGCTCTCCTCCCGCGCCCAGGTGTCGCAACACTCCCATCGACGGTTCATTGAGAGCCAGCAGCCCTTCCGTCAGGGGCGTGGGCGCGTTACACATCGTGATCTCGTGTTCACGAAGCCACTCCTGCAACCGTTCAGACTCCAACCGGGTCTCCTCGTCCACGATCCAGATACTGGCTCCCCTGACCAGCGTTGGCCATACATCCTGTGCCACCGGGTCAAAGCCCTGGCTAAATAGCTGGGTGACCCGGTCGGCTGTGGTAACCTGGTAACATTGGGTATACCAGGCTACCAGGTTCCCCAGATTGGCATGCGTCACCCCCACTCCCTTGGGGGCTCCCGTCGAGCCCGAGGTATAGATCACGTAGGCCAACTGCTCTGGCTGGATCGTGATCTCTCCCCGCTCCAAAGGAGCAGGCTCCTCGTGCTCAGCGAGCGCATCCTCAAGGCAGACAAGAGAGGTTTGTAGCCCTTGCGCCTGCTCCTGCTGCGCGCTTCCCGTAATGACCAGATGCGCTCCCGCATCCTTGAGTTGGTAGCGCAAGCGCTCTAACGGCTGCCCCGGCTCCAGCGGCAGATACGCCCCTCCCGCCAGCCACACCCCTAGCAGGCTTACTACCAGGTCCACCGAGCGTTCCATGTATACGCCTACCACCTGCTCTGCTCCCACTCCCAACTGCTTCAGATGCGCCGCGAGCCGTCGAGCCTGGCGCAACAGCTCCTGGTAGTTCAATGCTCGCGTTGCCTCCCACACCGCCAACGCCTGGGGCGTGGCGAGTGCCTGGCGTACGAGCAGTTGCGGTACCATCTCCACCGGAACAGGCCGGCTGGCCTGGTTCCAGGTATACAGGGCTTGCTCACGTTCCTGGGCACTGAGCAGGGGTAGGTGCTCGATTTGCTCCTCTGGCGTACGAACCATGGCTTCGAGGATGCGCTGCCAGTGGAAAAGCAATCGTTCGATGCTTGTCTCGGCAAAGAGGTCCGTGCGATATTCTAGAACGCAGGTTAATTCCTGTTCCCACTCCTGCACAGTAAGTGCCAGGTCAAACTTCACCTGCCGATGTTTAACCTCAACGTCGTCTATTACGATGTCCTGAAGCGCTCCTGCCTGCTGACGCACGTGCTGGACCATAAACATAACCTGAAAGAACGCATGCCGACTGCGATCACGTTCGGGCTGCAAACGCTCCACCAGGTATTCAAAGGGCAGGTCCTGGTGGGCATAGGCTCCCAGGCTCACCTCGCGCACCCGCCGCACCACTTCGCGCACCGTGGGCGATCCCGAGAGGTCCGTGCGCAACACCAGCGTATTGACAAAGAAGCCGATCAAGTCCTCCACCTCTGCCTGGGTACGATTCGCGATCGGCGTGCCCACCACGATATCGTCCTGCCCGCTGTAGCGTCCCAGCAGAATCTGGAAACCAGCAAGCAAGAGCATGAACAGCGTCACCCCTTCCTGCTGGCTCAGCGCTCGTAAGCCCTGGCTCAGTTCTTCCGAGAGGCGTAGAGTTTGTACCGTTCCACGGGTGGTTTGTTCTGGTGGACGTGGAAAATCGGTGGGAAGGGCGAGAGGAGTGATGTCTGCGAGCTGGTTGCGCCAGTAGTCCTCCTGTTGCTGGAGAATGGCACCTTGCAGCCATTGACGTTGCCAGACCGCATAGTCCGCATATTGCACAGAGAGTTCAGATAAGGGTGTTGGCTCTCCCTGTGCGAAGGCAGCATAAAGGGTAAGCAATTCTCGAACCAGAATGTTACTGGACCAACCATCCGAAATGATATGATGCAGCGTTAACAGCAAAACATATTCATGCTTGCCCAGATGCAGCAGTGTTACACGCAGCAACGGTCCTCCCCCAAGATCAAAGGGGCGTTGTGCTTCCTCATTTGCCTGTCGTAGCACCTCTTGCTCACGCTGCTCTGGGTTCTGCTGTTCCAGATGGATGTGTCGCACGACTGGCCCGTTCGGTGGATGGATTCGCTGCACAGGCTGTCCCTCGTGCAGGGGAAAAGTCGTACGGAGAGACTCGTGACGGCGTACCAGTTCGTGAAAACTGGCTTCCAGGACGTCTACTTGCAATGGGCCGTGCAGCCGTAGCGCGTGGGGCAAGTTATAGGCTGCGGACTGCGGATCCAATTGCGCCAGGAACCAGAGCCGTTGCTGCGCAAACGAGAGTTGCACCTCCTCTCCACGCTCCTGTGGGACCAGTGGTGCTACTTGTAGTTCCTGTTCACCTCGTAAGGCTTGCGCGACACGTGTAGCCAGACCGACAATTGTCGGTTCCTCAAAGAATTGACGAATAGAGATACTGGCATCAAAAGCCTGGCGTACACGCGAAATAACCTGGGTTGCCAGCAGAGAATGTCCATCAAGATAAAAGAAGTTATCATAAATACTTATGGACTGGATGCCAAGTACTTCTCGCCAGATTTGCACCAGGAGTTCTTCTATCGGCGTGCGCGCTATTACTATGACTCGCTCTTCTTCATCTTCTGGTTCTGGTAAATTATACAGGTCAATTTTTCCGTTTGTCGTTAGTGGCCAGGCTAGCAAACGCACAAACGCTGCTGGTACCATATATTCTGGCAGGTATGCGTTCACCCATTCCCGTAACTCTTGCCGTTCCGGTAACGGCTGCTGGCTCCGGACATAGCCTATCAGACGCCCTTCACGCATTTGGACAATTGCATCAAGAACACGTTCATGTTTCCGCAGAGTGGCTTCAATCTCACCTGGCTCTACTCGATATCCCCGTATTTTCACCTGACGATCTGCACGCCCTATAAATTCAAGCTCTCCATGCTCCCCATACCTGGCGAGGTCGCCTGTACGATACATGCGTGCTCCAGGTTCCTGCGCATAAGGATCAGGAACAAAGCGCTCTGCTGTTTCTCTGGCACGCCCTAGATATCCTCTTGCCAGGCCATCTCCCGCTATGCACAGTTCCCCTATGACACCGACTGGTGCTACTTGCTGCCATGCATCGACAATCGAAATCGCATTGCCCCCAAGCGGCCTGCCTAGAGGTACGCCCTGCCCTGTTTTCTCGATCTCGTGTGCGCTTCCCAAGGCCTGCAAAAGGACACCCACCGTCGTCTCAGTTGGACCATAGTGGTTCCACACCATACATTGCGCACCCATTTGTTGTATCTCTGCCAAAAGATCCCATGTGAGCACCTCTCCACCTAGCAGCAAATGCCGATTTGGCAGGAGTGCTTGCTTCTCTGGACTATCAGCCAGGAGAGCCTGGAGATGCGATGGTACTATTTTGAGCACATCGATAGCATAGTGTTGCATATAGGTTGTTAAATCTGTGCTCTGCGTTAGCGTTTCATACCGCAAGATATGGAGACAGCCACCACTAGTCAATGCGCCATAGATTACGGTATTGCCTAGATCCGCAGCCAGGGTAGAGACCAACGCATACTGCCATCCATCCTGTGGTTGCAATACTTCTCTCAGTGCAGCTACATAGTGTCGCAGCCCACCTCGCCTCACTTCCACGCCTTTAGGCTTTCCCGTAGAACCTGAAGTATAAAGCACATAGGCCAGGGTTTGCTCGTCGTCTGCCTCTTCTAGATTGCTTTCCAGTTCACCATCCAACCAGGAGCACTCATCCAGATACTTGACCTGCCAGGGTCCTGTTGGCAATTGTGTTGACACCGTCTCCTGTGTCAACACAATTGGAGCAGTTAGTTCTTCAAGCACTCCATGCAACCGTTCCTGTGGCCAAGCTGGATCTAGTGGCACATATGCGCCTCCAGATTTGAGCACCCCCAATACACCAATAAGCATGGCCTCGCCACGTTCCAGGTAGAGCCCTACCAGAGCATCAGTACGTACACCTGCGCGTCGCAGCCAGTGAGCCAATTGATTAGCACGCATATTGAGTTGTTGGTAGCTCATCTGAACTTCGCCACAGCGCAAAGCAGGCTGATCAGGGTGTCTAGCAACATGGCTCTCAAAACACTGAAGGATTGAACGCGTGTCTGCTGGTGGCGTACCGCGAAAGCGCTGCAACAGTTCCTGCTGCTCCTCATCCTCTACAAGAGGCCACCCGGCCAGCATGCGCTGGGGTTGAGCCAGGGCCAGGTGTAATATATGAAGAAATGAACGGATCAGACGCTGAACCTGCGATTGCGTAAAGGTTTGTGGATCATAGACAAGCGCGCAGGAAAAAGCCTCTGCGTGCTGAATTATCCTCAGATGGAGCAGAGAATGATCAAAGAGATGATAGCTACGCAGAAGTTGCCAGTGAAACACCTCTTCTGATGTTGGGGCAGGCCATGCATCAAAGGAGAAGCCTAGAGGTAAGATATGTTCATTCGATTGATTAAGTAGAGACCACGAAAAATAATCTTGATGTTCCTGAACGGCTTCCAGCGAGCGCTGACACTGTTGCGCAAGATAGGCAAAGGTACGCTGAGGATGGAATGTAGAACATAGGGGAACGACACGACTATAGGCCCCCAGGGCATCAGAGAGGTCTTCGTAAGCACGTCCATTACTGAGATATCCAAGCACAATCTGCGGATTATTCGTAAAGCGCCATTGCAGAAGTTGCCAGCAGGCAAGCAACAACGCCTCACACGAGAGATTATGTTCGCGTGCGCCCGTCAGGAGATGGACGCTGAGGCCAGCATCTAGCGTGAAGCTTTGCTCCTGTGGATGGATGGATGTAGGAGGCGCTGTCACGTCAGTATCCTGGGAAGAATATGGCAAGGATACACAAGAAAAATCAGCAGTGGCAAATCGTTTCCAGAAAAGCATATGCTCTTCTGCGTCCTCTTGTTGCAGCAATTCCCGTTGCCAGGCAGCAACGTCAACATACTGCAAAGGTTCGTCATCAAGTTCTTGCTGCTGAATGAGCGCCTTATAGGTTCGTAGCAAGAGCGTCGTTAGAAGACGAAGCGAGACAGCATCGGCACACAGAGCTGGCAGAGAAAGCAGCAAAACATGGCGGGTTGTATGTAGACGCACCAGAGAGACGCGCAGCAAAGAACTCTGGGAGAAGTCAAAAGGAGCCTCTCGCTCTTGCATGAAAAGGCGATCCAGTGCTTCCTGTTGCGCTTGCTCCCCTAACTCCTCCAATGCATACTCCTTGTAGGTAGCTTCCGCCTGTTCGGCAATCACCTGGATGGGCATGTCCACGCCCGGAATCTGGCGAAAAGCTGTGCGCAGTATCTCGTGTCGAGCAACAATCTCGCGCAGTGCTCTTTGCATTACACCTGAATTGAAAGAACCTCCTAGCAGAATAGAGCACTGCACGCGGAAAATTTGCGGCTCTGGCTGTAAAGACCACAAGCGCGTTTGCTGAAGTGAAAGGCGTGATCCTTTTAAATCTGCCATCTGCATCTCGTAACTGACTCCTTTATCTACTCTGTGTCTATCCTCAAACCGGCAGAAACCTGTCGTATAACGCTCATACTTGCCCTGAGTTTTCAGGATTGCTCAAAGTCTGAAAGGCTGGCCCTTTCTCCTCTCGAACGTTTTATTCCTTGCCTGATCGATACTTTGCGTTGCTGCTCCCGCTGCCTCTTCTGTTCTTTCTCTTCCTCGCTAAGCAGATCCAGTTCATCGATAGAGACATCTGGATGAGCGAGGACATTGCGCAACAACATTTCATATTGCCGGGCTAGAGCGGCAATTGTTGACTGATCAAAGAGCTCAACGCTATAGTTGATGGCGCCAGTGAAACCATCCGCGCTCTCGTTGAGAAAAAGCGCCAGGTCGAACTTGGCCCCAAGCGCCACCGGTGCTCCAAAGGTGTTTACCGTCAACTCTGGCAAATCAATAGTCGTTTCCTTATCAGCAGGGATATTTTGTAAAACAAATAAAACATTTACCAGGGGGGTCATGCCTCCGCCACGCTCCAGGTGTAGCTTTTCCACCAGTAGATCAAAAGGAACGTCTTGATGGGCATAGGCGTTTAATACCACTTCACGGACCTGGAGCAACACCTCGCGGAACAAAGCCTGGCTCACAATGCGTGTGCGTAAAACCAGGAGATTAACAAAGAACCCTAGCAGGTGCTCAGTCTCTTCATAGGTCCGGTTCGCAATATCAGTGCCCACAACAAGATCCTGAATGTCTGTCACACGGTAGAGCAGCACCTGGAAGGCTGCTAGCAGGACCATAAACAGGGTAACGTTCTGGTTCTGACTATACTGATTGAGTTGCTGGGAAAGCTCTGCCGATATACGGAAACCATAGCTAGCCGCCTGATAGCTTTGCTGTGCTGAGCGTGGACGGTCAGTCGGCAAGACAAGCGCGCGTGCACCCTGGAGTTGCTGTTGCCAATACTCCAGGTGTGTTATGAATGGCTCACTTTGTACATACTGGCGCTGCCACCAGGCAAAGTCAGCGTATTGTATTGTCAGGGGCGGTAAAGAGTACTTTTTCTGCTGTACTTTTGCACTATAAATCGTGATGATCTCGCGCGTCAGAATATTGCTCGACCAGCCATCAAAGACAATATGGTGCATCGTTAGGAGTAATATGTACTCATGCTCCTCCAGACGTAGCAACCGGGCGCGGAATAATGGCCCCTGGTTAAGATTGAAGGGGAGTGCAGCCTCCTTGGAAGCCAGGCGAGTTGCCTCAGCCTCTCTCTCATCCGCAGGTATATGGCAAAGGTCATCAAGCTGCAGAGCACAGGTAGATATCGCATGTATCAGTTGTGTGGGACGCTGATGCTCATCAATGTCGAAAGTCGTTCGCAGGATCTCATGTCTACCGATAATTTCCTGCAAGGTATATTCTAGAGCAGCAATTTCTAATGTTCCCGTCAAACGGACAGCTAGCGGGATAGTATATGCATTATTCGAGGAGTCCATCTGATCCAGTATCCAGAGTCGCTGCTGCGCAAATGAGAGAGGTAGTGGTTGATCTCTCCCAATAGGAACCAGAGCTAGATGTGTGTCCTTACTTCCTCCTTCCAATAACGCTCTAATCTGTCTTCCCTGTCCAGTAATTGTAGGCTCTTCAAATAGGCCACGAAGAGGAAGCTCGATCCCAAAGACGCTACGTACACGCGCAATTGCCTGAGTAGCCAGTAACGAATGTCCCCCTAGTGCGAAAAAAGATTCCTGCCTTCCAATCTTCCTTCTCCCCAGTAACGCAGTCCAAATCGCTGCTACTGCCTCCTCCTCCATCCCTTGCGGTTGTTCCACCTCCACAAGTTCCTCTTCCTCGGGTCTTGGCAACGCCTGTACATCGATTTTTCCGCTGACTGTCAATGGTAGTGTGTGTAAGCGTACAAAAAATGTGGGCACCATATACTCAGGCAAACGCTGCTTGATGAACTGGCGTAGCGCTGCACTATCAGGAAGTTGCTCACCAGCCAGATAAGCAACCAGTTGCTTCTCTCCAGGCACATCCTCGCGGACAATCACAGTACACTCTTGCACCCCTTGACATTGGTAAAGTACAGTGACAATCTCAGCTAGTTCGATACGATAGCCACGAAGTTTCACTTGCTGATCCACACGCCCAACATATTCCAGAACGCCATCAGGAAGATAGCGTACCAGGTCGCCACTACGATAGAGCCGTGCTCCAGGCTGAGAAGCAAAAGGATCAGGAAGATAGCGCTCAGCAGTGAGATCCGCATGCTTCAGGTAACCGCGAGCAACCCCTGCGCCTCCGATAAAGAGCTCGCCAACCACACCAATCGGGACAAGCTGGAGATGTTGATCTAGAATATACACATGGGTATTGGCAATGGGACGTCCAATGGGGAGTTTGCCATTCTGCAATGCTGGCTCATTTGCTTCAGGAGTGAGTAAATAGAGAAGCGAAGTAACTGTAGTCTCGGTTGGTCCATAGGTATTCATCCAAAGGACTCTTTCTTTAGTCAAAGTCCGCCAGAGTTGATAGCGCTCAAAGAGCGCCTGTTCGCCACCAACGATCACCAGTCGTAAACACATTGGTAGTGGCAATGGATTCTGAGCAAGGTTAATCGCCCATTGATGCCAATATGCAGTAGGCAGATTCAACACACTGATCCGTATACGTTCTATCCATTGATGCCACTCCTCTACTGTGATAGCGAGATCGGGTGGGCGAAGAACTAAGGCTGCACCACTCAACCAGGTTGGATAAAGTTCTTCAACTGCTGCGTCAAAGGCCAGATTTGCAAACTGCGCGACCCTATCAGTGCTCTTCAGATTGCATTGACGAATAATCTCATAACAATGGTTAACAACTGAACGATGCTCAACCGATACTCCCTTTGGCTTGCCAGTTGATCCCGAGGTATAAATCATATAAGCCATATTCTCTGGATACACCAGCACATCGAGGTTAGTGGATGGCTGCATTGACAGTAAAGAGCGTTCCCTGTCTATGCGCAGAAGCGGAGACACGGCATCGGGTAGGTTGTTCAGTAAATCTGAGCGAGTAATTATTATCGTAGGATTGGCATCCTGAAGTATCCATCCCAACCGCTCGCGAGGAGAGGCAATGTCCAGGGGAACATAAGCGCCACCCGCTTTCAGTACCCCTAGCACACATACTATCAAATCCACTGAACGCTCCAGATAGAGCGCAACCAGTGCCTCGCGCTCAACATTATGTGCTTGCAGATAATGCGCAACTTGGTTAGCGCGTGCGTTGAGCTCCTGGAATGTTAAATACTCACTCTCGCTAATTAGGGCAAGAGAGTCAGGTGTCAGGCTAGCTTGAGTTTCAAATAACCGATGTAAACACATATCTAATGGAAGAGGTACGTCCGTTTGATTCCACTCAATAAGTTGAAGCTGTCTCTCCGCTGCGCTTAAAATATCTATCGCTCCCACGCGAATCTCGGGATTGGTCACAATCCCGGTGAGAAGACGTTGAAATGCTTGTGCCATCCGCTCTATAGTTTCGTGGTCAAATAGATCGGCATTGTACTCTAAATTGCCATCGATGTATCTGTCTCTCGCTACCATAGTCAGCGAGAGATCAAACTTTACCTCCCGTTGCTCTAGCTCTATCGCTTCGGCCTCAATCCCTACCAGCGGCTTGGGCAGCTTCCCCTCTTGCTGCAGAGAGAACATCACCTGGAACAATGGATGCCGACTACCATCTCTCTCCGGATGCAGGATTTCTACCAGGTATTCAAATGGCAGATCCTGATGCATATACGCACCTAATGCGCTTTCACGTACCCGTGCCAACACATCCAGGAAATTCGGTTGCCCAGATAGACGTGTGCGTAACACCAACGTGTTAACAAAAAAGCCGATTAGACCTTCAACTTCTCTCTGCGTCCGATTAGCAATCGGCGTGCCCACCACAATATCCTCCTGCCCGCTGTAGCGCCCCAGCAGAATCTGGAAACCAGCGAGCAAGAGCATAAACAAGGTTACCCCTTCCTGTTGGCTCAGCTGCCGCAAGCCCTGGCTCAACTCTTCCGAGAGGTGCAATGTATGCACCGCTCCACGAGTAGTTTGCTCCGGGGGATGAGGAAAGTCGGTGGGGAGAGCAAGAGGCGTGATGCCAGCGAGTTGGTTACGCCAGTAGTCCTCCTGTCGCTGGAGGGTGGCGCCTTGCAGCCATTGGCGTTGCCAGATCGCGTAGTCCGCATATTGCACAGGAAGGTCTGCTAAGGGGATTAACGCTCCTTGCGTGCTGTATCTCGCATACATGGTTGCCATTTCACGAATCAACACTTCCATGGACCAGGCGTCAGCGATGATATGATGCAACGTCAGCAGCAGGATATGCTCGTATTTACCCAAGTGCAGCAGTGTGACGCGTAGCAGTGGTCCCTCAATCAAATCGAAGGGGCGCCGTGCCTCCTCATTCGCCAACCGCAGGACCTCCTGTCCTCGCTGCTCTGGGTTCTGCTGCTCCAGGTAGATATGGTGCACAATTGGCCCGCTTAGGGAATGAATTCGCTGCACCGGCTGTCCCTCGCTCAGGGCAAAGGTCGTGCGGAGAGACTCATGACGACGGAGTAGTTCGAGAAAGCTGGCTTCCAATGCCTCAATGTGCAAGGGGCCACGTAACCGTAGCGCGTGGGGCATATTATAGGCTGCGGACTGGGGGTCCAGTTGCGCCAGAAACCAGAGCCGTTGTTGCGCGAACGAAAGTGGCACCTCATCCCCACGCTCTTGTGGCACAAGCGTAAATGTAGACAACTCTTCACGGTTTCGTAGCATCCGCTCAACATACGTAGCCAGTCCTGCTATGGTTGGCTCCTCAAAGAGCTTGCGCAAGGGAATCTCAACCCCAAAAATAGCGCGTAGCCGCGCGATTACCCGTGTCGCCAGCAACGAATGTCCTCCCAACGCAAAGAAAGATTCCTGGCGCCCAATGTTCGTTCTTTCTAGCAAAGCGACCCAGATCTCTGCTATAGCTTCCTCCACAATCCCTCGTGGTAGTTCTTCTACGCTTACACTGCTCTCATCTTCTTCCGCTGGCTTTGGCAGCGCGTCCCGGTCAATTTTGCCATTGGGCGTCCTTGGCAAATCGGTTAATACAACAAAGCGGCCAGGCACCATATATCCCGGCAATTTCTTGGCCAGATGTGCTTGTAGGTCTCCAGACTTGACTTCCAAGTCTGGAGAATTGAGCACAACATACCCAACCAGGTGCAAATCCCCCGTCTTTCCCACTAGCGTCATCACAATGCACTCTTTTACGCTAGTGTGCTGTGCCAGAACTGTCTCAATCTCTCCCAGTTCGATGCGATGGCCTCGCACCTTCACCTGCTGATCCACCCTCCCCACATACTCCAGACTTCCGTCCTCCCGATAACGTCCCAGGTCTCCTGTGCGGTAGACACGCCCTCCTGCCGCTCCACTCCAGGCATCTGGGACAAACCGCTCCGCCGTCAGACTCGCTCTCCCCAGGTACCCTCGTGCTATACCTGCCCCTCCCAGATAGATCTCCCCCACCACTCCGATCGGCACGGGCTCGCCCTCTCCATCCACTACATAAGCCTCGGTTCCCCCTATCGCGCGCCCAATCCCGGGCAGCCTTCCCTTTGCCTCCTCCTCTGTCTCCACCTCCCTCGTGGTCGCAATCACGGTTCCTTCTGTTGGCCCATAAAAGTTATGGAGCCGATATGCTGCCCCCTCGGGCGCATATCTCCGCAACTGCTCTCCTCCCGCTCCCAGGTGTCGTAAGGCTCCGATGGGCATCTCATTCAGCGCCAGCAATCCTTCCAACAGGGGCGTGGCCGTATTGCACATCGTGATCTCGTGTTCACAAAGCCACTCCTGCAGTCGTTCAGACTCCAACCGGGTCTCCTCGTCCACGATCCATACACTGGCTCCGCTGACCAGCGTTGGCCACAAGTCCAGCGCCATCGGGTCAAAGCCCTGGCTAAACAACTGAGTGACCCGGTCGGCTGTGGTAACCTGGTAACATCGGATATACCATGCCACCAGGTTCCCCAGGTTGGCATGCGTCACTCCCACCCCTTTGGGAACTCCCGTCGAGCCTGAGGTATAGATCACGTAGGCCAGTTGCTCTGGATGGATCGTGATCTCTCCAATCTCTAGATTGACAGACTCTTCCTGCTCAGCAAGCACATCTTCAAGGCAGACGAGAGAGGCTTGTAGCTCACGCGCCTGCTCCTGCCGCGCGCTCCTCGTCACGACCAGGCACGCTCCCGCATCCTTGAGTTGGTAGCACAGCCGCTCTAACGGCTGCCCCGGCTCCAGCGGCAGATACGCCCCTCCCGCCATCCACACGCCTAGCAGGCTGACCACCAGGTCCACCGAGCGCTCTATGTACACGCCCACTACCTGCTCTGTTCCCACTCCCAACCGCCGCAGTTGCGCCGCGAGTCGGCGGGCCTGGCGCAACAACTCCTGGTAGCTCAATGCTCGCGTGGCCTCCTGCACCGCCAGCGCCTGGGGTGTAGCGAGGGCCTGGCGCACGAGTAGTTGAGGTACCATCTCCACCGGAACAGGCTGTCGGGTCTGGTTCCAGGTATGCAGGGCTTGCTCACGCTCCTGGGCACTGAGCAAAGGCAGGCGCTCAATCCGCTCCTCTGGCGTTTGAACCATGGCTTCGAGCACACGCTGCCAATGCTGCAGCATTCGTTCAATGCTCAACTCGGTAAACAGGTCCGTACAATACTCCAGTTGAACGCGCATATCTCGCGCTCCTGCTTCGACCGTGAGCGCCAGGTCAAACTTTACCTGCTGTACCTCCAGCGCAAGTTCTTCTACCTCTACCTGCCGTAGCCCCTCAGATGGCTGGCTCTCCTGCTGCAGGGTGAAAAGCACCTGAAAAAGTGGGTGCCGACTGCGATCACGTTCGGGCTGCAAACGCTCCACCAGGTATTCAAAGGGCAAGTCCTGGTGGGCATAGGCTCCCAGGCTCACCTCGCGCACCCGCCGCACCACTTCGCGCACTGTGGGCGATCCCGACAGATCCGTACGCAACACCAGCGTATTGACAAAGAAGCCAATCAAGTCCTCTACCTCGGCCTGCGTCCGATTAGCAATCGGCGTGCCCACCACAATATCCTCCTGCCCGCTGTAGCGCCCCAACAAGATCTGGAAGCTAGCTAGCAAGAGCATGAACAGCGTCACCCCTTCCTGCTGGCTCAGTGCCCGCAAGGCCTGGCTCAGCTCTTCCGAGAGGTGCAGGGTATGTGCTGCCCCACACATGGTTTGCTCCGGGGGACGTGGAGAATCGGTGGGGAGGGCAAGCGGGGTAATGCCAGCGAGCTGGTCGCGCCAGTAGTCCTCCTGTTGCTGGAGGGTGGCACCTTGCAACCATTGGCGTTGCCAGACCGCATAGTCCGCATATTGCAGCACCAACGCTGGTAAAGATACAGCATCTCCCTGCGTGAAGGCATTATAGAGATAACTGACCTCGCGTAATAATATATTTCTGGACCAGCCATCAGAGACAATATGATGCATGGTCCAAAGCAGAATATGCTCGTTTGCCGCAAGGATAAGGAGGTGCGCACGGAAGAGTGGTCCTGTGGATAGATCGAAATCCCACTCGACCTCCTGTAACATCCACTGTCGTACCCGGCTGTCTCGCTCGGCTGGCGTGAGTGCACTGAGGTCAATCACAGGCAAGGCAAAAACATGCTCTGTTGCGTGAATATGCTGTGTGGGTAATTCTCCCTGTATAGAAAAGGTTGTTCGTAGAATTTCATGGCGTTGCACGACGGAGCGCAGGCTATATTCTAGCGCGTCCCTCTGCAAAGGACCACGCATATGCACAGCTAGAGGAATGTTATATGCGCTCCCGCCTGGCGTCATCTGATCGATGATCCATAGGCGTTGCTGTGCAAATGAGAGGGGTAACGCTTGCTCACGCAGTACTGGCACAAGGGCAGGGTGGTTCACGTTCATGCTCTGATGCGTTATTTTTTCCACAAGTTGCGCCAGGCCTGCGACAGTAGGAGCTTCAAAGATCGCACGCAGCGGAAGCTCGATCTGCAATCTTGAGCGAATACGCGAAATAACCTGGGTCGCTAAGAGCGAGTGCCCACCAAGTTCAACGAAGTTGTCATGCACGCTCCTGACAGAGATTCCAAGCACCTCTTGCCAGATTTGAACCAGCAATTCTTCAATCGGCGTGCGCGCCGCGACAACGGCTCGCACCTCTATTTCTTCCTCATCAGGCAGCCCTTGCACGTCAATTTTCCCGTTTTCAGTTAACGGCCAGGTACGCAATCTTACCAGGATAGCTGGCACCATATATTCGGGCAAGCGTTCGCGCAGCCACTCACGTATCGTTTTGACGTTCTCCAGTGGTTGCCTGCCTATTACATATCCCGCTAAATTTTCTCCCCGCTTGATGACCAGCGCCTCTCGCACTTGTTCATGCTCTTGTAAAACTGCTTCTATCTCCCCTGGCTCTACCCGGTAGCCGCGTATTTTTATCTGTCTATCTTTGCGGCCAATAAATTCGATCTCGCCTCTCGCCCCGTATCTGGCCAGATCTCCGGTTCGATATACACGTTCGCCACCCACGTTTCCATAGGGATCAGGCACAAATTTCTCCGCAGTCTGCCCCAATTGTTTCAGGTATCCTCTGGCCAGACCCATACCTCCCACACATAACTCCCCAATCACACCTACTGGCACAATGCGTTGATACTCGTCCGCTATATAGACTCTATTCGCCCCAATCACTTCACTAAAAGCCGTTTTTTCTGCGCTTGAGCTCGCTTCAAACACATCTACTTTGCGCAAAAGTACGCCTATGGTCGTCTCTGTTGGCCCGTAATGGTTCCAGATATCGCATTCGCCAGTGATCTGGATGAATTGATGTAGTAAATCCTCACTTAGCGCCTCACCGCCAAGGATCAGGTGGCGCCGGGGGAAAAGACATGTGCGCGAATCTGTATCCTGCAATAAGGTTCGTAAATGGGAAGGCACAATCTTCAACACATCAATCATGTGCTCTTGCATATACTGGGCAAGTAATGCACTCTGGGTCACAGTCTCATAGGGCAATACATGCAGGCAACCGCCACTACTCAAGGCGGTATAGATCACTGTATTCCCCAGGTCTGCCGCCAGGGTTGAAACCGTTGCGTATTGCCAGCCTTCCACCACATTCAAGGTCTTGCGTAGAGCCGCGGCGTAGTGATTCAAACTAGCACGTCGTACTGCCACGCCCTTTGGAGCTCCGGTCGATCCAGAAGTATAGAGCACATAGGCCAGTCCCTCTTCTTCTTCCATCAACCTTAGATCCTGCTCCTCTTCATCCTTTAGTGTGGACCATTCGTCCAACTCTATGGTTAGACCTGACCCTGGCGGAATACGCTCATGAAGGCTGCGTTGCGTTAATATAACAGGAGCGTTTACTTCTGCGAGTACCCGTCGCAGGCGCTCTCCAGGCAGGGCGGCATCGATTGGTACGTATGCGCCACCTGCTTTGAAGATTCCCAATACGCCAATAAGCATCGCCGCCCCGCGCTCAAGATACAGTCCTACCGGTACATCGCACCTTATGCCAGCCTTTCGTAACCAGTGAGCCAGTTGATTGGCCTGCCGATTCAACTGGCCATAACTCAACCGAGTCTCACCAGCACATAGCGCCGGTCGCTCAGGATAAGTAGCCGCGTAATGCTCAAAACGAGCCAGTAGCGAAAGATCTTCTACTGGTATCCCACCTGAAAACCGCTCCAGCAACTCCTGCTGCTTTGCTTCGCTCATAACAGGCAAATATGCAACGCGCTGTTGAGGCTGGGTAACTATGGCTTGTAAGAGGCAGAGTAACCCGTGGCTTAGGCTCACGATCTGCTCCTGGGAGAACATGCATGGATCATAAGCGAGATGTACGCGCAACTGCTGTCCCATTTGATCAACAGCCAGGTGCAGCAGGAAGCGTTCCAGACAACTCCACTGGCGCATAATACTCCAATGGAGTGAACCCGCCTCCCACGATTGAGGCCATTCTTCATAGGCAAAGCTCAAAGGCAGGAAAGGCATAGCCGGGCGCTCTCCGGATGGTAGCCAGCTAAAGTAATACTGGTTTTCCAACGCAGCTGCGACATCGGTTCTGACCTGGTGTAAAAGTTGCGCAAAAGTCTGATCCATTGGGGCAATATCAGGCAGGGGAACGACACGGCTATACAGGCCCAAAGCCTGGTCCAGATCGTCGAAATAGCGTCCATCACAGAGATAACCCATCACAATTGGTGAGCCAGCGCAGAAGCGTGAAAGGAGAATCTGCCAGCACAGCAACAAGACTTCTCGGCACGATACCTGGTGGAGGTGCGCCAGTTCATGCAGACGGTTGATCAGCTCATCTCCCAGGTCTATCGTGACCTCTTGAGGCGCAAATTTTTCGCCAATGCCCTGTGGGTCAAAATGTCCATGGCGTACAAATGGAACCGATAAATTGGCTGGATGCAGGTGTTCACGCCTCCAAAAGGCTATGTTTTCTTGCGCATCCTCATCTTGTAATAGTTCTTGTTGCCAGGCTGCTGCATCTGCATACTGTAAAGGATCCTCAGTGATTTCTTGTCGCTGGAGCAAGGCTGCATAGTTTTGAGAGAGCTGATCAATCAAAATACGTAATGTAGCAACATCCGCGCAGAGAGCGGGCAGAGAAACGAGCAAGATATGTTCATGAACATGCAAGTGTAACAAATAAACACGTAAAAGAGGCCCCTGAGTCAGGTCGAAAGTATAGGCCTGTTCTTCAATCGAGATGCGAGAGATGATTTCTTGTTGTTGGACTGAATCGACGCTCTCTAATGACTGTTCTTCATAGGTAAATAGCGCTTGTTCTGCAATCACCTGGACAGGCAGATCGATTTCTGGCAAACGCTGAAACACGGTATGCAAAATTTCATGCTGCTCTACAAGCCGCTGAAGCGCCTGCTTGAGTAATGATGAATCGCAAGCTCCCTTCAGCAGGACGGAGCACTGGACGCGATATGTTTGTGGTTCTGCTTGCAAAGACCACAAGCGCGCTTGCTGAAGTGAAAGACGTGATCCTTTGAGACCTGCTGCTCGCATCTCCTTGTTTTCCTCCTTTATCTCGAACTGTTTTACAGGTATTCATCATATACAGAAGCATAAAGTGGGCTTAAGTCTTTTCCCTGCATCATGGTTCTTGCTTGTCATCTGGGTCTGGTATATTAAGCAGTTCCCTTTTGGCAGAGCGTATACCACGTTTCCGCTCAATCTTCTTGCTTATTTTCTGTGACTGCTCTGCCTCTGTATGCATCTCTAGTGCATGGACAGGCGTGTCGATCTGGCGCACAATGCTCTGCAAAAGTACCTCAAAGCGCTGCATCCAGGTAGCAATAGTGCCCTCGTCAAAGAGATCTTTGCGGAAAACAACTGTTCCCTGGAGTCCAGTAGAACTCTCATGCATAAATACAGCCAGGTCGAATTTGGCGGGAGTCGAGCCAGAAGCCTCAAAGGAGCTGAAAGTGAGTCCAGGCAGTTCAACATTGAATGTCGGAGTGTTTTGTAGAACGAAGAGCACCTGGACTAAGGGCATATGCTGGAGAGACGCTCCTGGTTCCAGGGCATCAACCAGGTACTCAAAAGGAGCATCCTGGTGAGTATAGGCATCTAGAACAGTCCTCTGCACGCGATGCAAGAGTTCTTGAAAACTTGGGCGATTATGAAAACTCGTGCGTAAAGCAAGCAGATTCACAAAAAAACCAATGAGTTTCTCTGTCTCAATATGGGTACGATTGGCAATGTCTGTACCCACTATAATGTCTTCCTGCTGCGTATGGCGATAGAGCAAGGTCTGGAAAGCCGCTAGTAAGGTCATAAATAGTGTGACGCCCTCACGTCGGCTAAGAAGAAGGAGCTCATGTGATAACTTGTTAGACAGGTAAAAATCGTAGCTAGCACCATCATTGCCAGATGTTGGCTGGCGAGGCCTGTCTGTTGGTAGCTGCAGTGTGGGTGCCCCGAGCAACTGCTTTGTCCAATAGTTCAGATGCGACTCTAACACATTCGCCCGCAGCCATTGGCGTTGCCAGGCCGCAAAATCAGCGTATTGAAGCGCTAGTTCCGGCAAAGGTGAGGGATCGTTATGCACAAAAGCGGTATAGAGCGTGGTAAGTTCGCGCACAAGAATACCTAACGACCAACCATCCGCAACAATATGGTGGAGCGTAATCAGCAAGAGATATTCACTATCGCCTAGCTGGAGGAGCCTGGCACGCAGCAGTGGTGCTTGACGTAGATCAAAGGCTGTTTCCGCTTCCATGCGCACCAGGCTCCTTGCCTCTATTGCCTTGCTTGTCGCAGACAAAGCGCGTAGATCTTCCTGTTTGAGCTGGAACTGACATGGGACAATGCATTGTACTGCATGCCCATCTCTCTCCACGAACGCCGTCCTCAACACCTCGTGTCTTGTGATCACTTCGTTCAAGCTCTGCTCAAGGGCCGCGATGTTGAGTACGCCATGAATATTGATGGCAAGCGGCAGGTTATAGGTGGGATCACCTGGATGTAGCTGGTCTATGAACCACAGCCGCTGCTGGGCAAATGAAAGTGGTAGATCCTGCTCACGAGAAGCAGGCAGGAAGGGTGGCAAAATCACATTATCTTGCGCACGCATCTGGCGTTCAATGCGCTCAGCCAGTTGAGCAAGCACAGGCGTCTCAAATAACACACGCAGCGGTAATTCAAGTTGCAGAGATGCAGAGATTCGTGTGACAACTTGCGTAGCGAGAAGCGAATGTCCACCAATCTCAAAGAAGTGAGCTTGCGTATCAATATTTGGCAGCCTTAGCACATCACGCCAGATATCCAGCAGAATCTCTTCAATCGGGGTACGTGCCAGGGTAAGCTGATGCCCTTCAGTAACCTCTATTTCAGTTACAGCAGCAAGAGCCCGGCGATCAACTTTACCGCTGGGTGTCAACGGCAAGACCTCCAGGAATCGCAGGTGCTGAGGCACCATATAGGCAGGTAGACGCTGCCGTAGATAGGCCCGCACGTCCTCAATCACCAGGGGATCTCCGCTCTCCCGCTCCACCATATATCCCACCAGCCAGCGCTCTCCCTCATCGCCCTCCTGGGGCACCACCACAGCCTCCCGCACCCGTGGGTGCCCTCCCAACACCGCCTCGATCTCTCCTGGCTCGATGCGATACCCTCGGATCTTGACCTGTCCATCGGCTCGTCCCACATATTCCAGCTCCCCTGTCACCCGGTACCGCGCCAGGTCCCCCGTCCGATAGAGCCGTCCGCCCACTGCTCCACTTACCCCATCTGGTACAAAGCGTTCCGCCGTCTGCCCCGCTCGTCTCCAGTAGCCCCGTGCCAACACGTCTCCTCCGATGTAAAGCTCACCTACCGTGCCCACCGGAGCCAGTTGTCCTGTCTCGGTCAAGACATAGAGGTGCGCCTGGCCAATGGCTCGTCCAATGGGTGGACGGGACTCCCAGTGCTGCGCCGCCCCTGGTAGCACCCAGGCGCTGACCACGTGCGTCTCCACTGGCCCATACTGGTTCACCAACCTGGCTTGAGGGAGTTGGCGGAACAGAGCTCGCACCGCCTCAGTAATCTGCAACTGCTCGCCTGCGGTGATCACTTCGCGCAGGTACTCAGGCAAAGGGGCTCCCTGCGCCACGGCTTCTGCCAGGTGCTGCAAGGCCACCACCGGCAGGAACAGCCGCTCGACGCGCTGCTCCAGCAGCCAGCGAGCCATCTGCTGCCCCTCCAGGCGCTGCTCCTCCTCCACCAAGACCAGGGTGCCTCCACTGGCCCAGGTGGCAAAGAGCTCCTGGCAGGCCACGTCAAAGCTCAGCGCGCTAAACTGACCGGTACGCCTCCCCTCCTGAGGGCGCGCTGGCCTCAACTGAGCTGAATGGCGCACCTGCCAGTGGATGAGCGAACACAGACTGCGGTGGGACATACTGACACCCTTGGGCTGGCCTGTGGAGCCAGAAGTATAGATCAGGTACGCTGGCTGCTCGGGCTGCACTTCAACGGCTGGGCGCCGCGTGGGCTGGCTGGCAAGCCGTTCCGCCTGCTCCTCCAGCACCAGTACCCGCGCGCTTCCGGCAGGTACCTGAGCACGTACCCGCTGCTGGGCGAGTACCAGGGGCGCACCCGCATCCTCCAGCATGAAGGCCAGGCGACTGGCCGGGTAGGCCGGGTCGAGCGGCACATACATGCCCCCGGCTTTGAGCACCGCCAGCACCCCAACCACAAAGGCGCTTCCTCGCTCCAGCAACAGCCCCACCGGAACCTCGGGTCCGACCCCCTCCTGCCGCAAGAGCCAGGCCAGCTGATTGGCCTGCTCCTCCAGTTCCGCATAGCTCATAGGCGTGTTGCCATGTACCACTGCCAGCTCTTTTGGAGTGCACTCCACCTGCCGCTCAAAGAGATGTACCAGCGTCTGGGCATCCTCCCAGATGGAGGGCACTTCCTCGCCATCTGCCTGGCTCCAGCGTTGCAGTAACTGCTGCTCCTGGAGGTTCAAGAGGGGCAGTGATCCCAGAGGGACCCCGGGCTGGGCCAATACCTGGGCCAACACCGCTTCCCAGCGCTGGGCCAGCCTGTGGATGCTACGCGGAGTAAAGAGGTCCGTGCTGTACTCGATCCACCCCTCAAGTGCCCCCCCGCGCTCCAGCAGAGAGAGAGTCAGATCGAATTTCGTCGTCTTGGTCTCGACTGCCTGCGGCACGATCCGCAGCCCTTCAATGGTTTGCGGTGCCTCCTCTTCGTGCTGGACCACCAGCAAGACCTGGAAGAGGGGCGAGCGACTGAGATCCCGCTCGGGATGCAGGACATCGACCAGGTGCTCAAAGGGCAGATCCTGGTGCGCATAGGCCTCCAGGCACCGCTCACGCACCTGCTGAACGATCTCCTGGAAGCTGGCCTGCGGGCGCACCTGTTCCCGGATCACCAGGGTATTCAGGAAGAAGCCCAGCACTCCCGCGATGGCTTCTGACCCTCGATTGGTGATGGGGGTCCCCACCGCGATGTCCTCCTGCCCACTCATACGCGAGAGCAACACCAGCAGCCCACTCAGTAGCGTCATAAAGAGTGTGACTCCCTGCTGACGCGTGAAGGTCTCGACCTGGGCGTGTACCTGGGGCGAGAAATGCAGCGGCACCCGGGCTCCCTGGCCGCTGAGCACCGCCGGGCGAGGGAAATCGGTCGGCACGTTCAGGGGAGTCAGCCCCTGCAAGGTCTTTGTCCAGTAGGCCAACTGCTGCTGCACACGAGCTCCCTGCAACCACTGACGCTGCCAGAAGGCATAATCGGCGTACTGGATGGACAGGGGAGGCAACACAAGGGGCTGTCCCTGCACGCCGGCGCGATAGGCCTGCAGCAGTTCGCGCACAAAGACCTGGTGCGACCAGGCATCCGAGATGATGTGATGCTGCGTCAGCACCAGCAGCGCGCTCTGCTCGGTGAGCTGGATCACCAGAACGCGCAGCAGCGGCCCCTGCTCCAGTTCAAAAGGCGTCAGCGCCTCACGATCAAATATCTGAGCTACCAGGGCTTCACGGGCTTCCGGCTCGACCTGCCGTAGATCTTCGAGAGGGAGCATGAAGGGAGCTGGCGGATCGATCACCTGCACCGGTTGGCCCTCCACCTGGGAGAAGCGAGTGCGCAGGCTCTCATGGCGTGCAATGAGCTGCTGGAAGCTCTCTTGCAGAACCTCGATATTGAGTGGTCCCTCAATACGCAACGCCAGCGGCATATTGTAGGCCGTATTGGCCGGTTCGAGTTGCTGAAGGAACCAGAGACGTTGCTGAGAGAAGGAGAGAGGGAGCGCCTGCGCACGCGAGATGGGCTGCAGAAGTGGCTCTTCCTCCTCCTCAGAAACAGGGCTACTCTGTCGCAAACGCGTCAGCAGGGCAGCCTGTTGCGCGATGGTGGGATGCTCGAAGAGCAGGCGTAGGGAAATATCCACGTGGGTTAGGCCAGCCAGTGCCGCACGCAGGCGCACCACGAGCAGAGAATGACCGCCCTGGGCAAAGAAATGACTCTGCCGTCCCAGGTGCTGGCGTCCAAGCACCTGCTGCCAGAGCTCCAGCAGGAGAGCTTCTTCCGGCGTACGCGGCGCGCCTCCCTCAGCCGTCTCCTCCCAGGCCTCTTCTTCGGGAAGCTGCTGTTGGAGCGCTCGCCGATTAATCTTGCCATTGGCTGTTAGCGGTAATGTTTGTAGTGCCACAAAACGGCCTGGTACCATATATCCTGGCAATTTTCCCTGCAAATATGTTCGGAGTTCCTCTACAAATTTTTGCTCCTGCTCTTTCATTGCAGGTTGGCGTTCCACAACATACGCCAACAATTGTTTCTCACCCGCATCTCTCGCTACTGCGATAACTACACATGCTTCCACGCGAGAGTGCTGTCCTAAAATGGCCTCAATCTCCCCCAACTCTATGCGGTAGCCGCGCACTTTCACCTGGCTATCAGCGCGTCCCAGGAACTCGATAGAACCATCGGCAAGGTAGCGCGCCAGGTCGCCCGTGCGATAGAGCCGCGCTCCTGCCTTCAGGCTAAACGGATCAGGAACAAAGCTCTCCGCTGTTCGGGCCGCATCGGCAAGGTAGCCTCTCCCCACACCGGCACCACCGGCGTAAAGTTCTCCGGTGACGCCCACTGGCACCGGCATCCCCCAGCGGTCTAACACATATAGGCGTGTGTTAGGTAAAGCACTACCTATCGGCACACTATCTGCAGTCCCTGGCTGTAACAATTCCGCAGTCACGATCTGATGAGTAACGTCATCGGAGCACTCGGTCGGGCCATACGCATTGAGCAATGGTACCTGCGGATAACGCGCGGACCATTGACGAGCAAGCTCAACTGGCAAGGCCTCTCCCGTCACCACCAGCCAGCGCAACGATTCCGTCCAGCTCGTCTCTTCTTCCTGCTCCAACAAAGCTCGCAGGAATGAGGGCACTACCTCTACGATACTTAACCGCTCCTGACGCACCAGAGCACAGAACTGCTGGGGATCACGCCGCTGCTCCTCGGAGAGCAGCACCACCTGCCCCCCTACCAGCAGCGCTGTGAGCAACTGCCAGATGGAGATATCAAAGCTCTGGGCCGCCGTTTGTCCCAGGCGATCCTGCGCGCTCAACTTCAAGGCTTCTATCTTGGCAAACAGGTGGTTGAGCATCCCACGCTGGCTGATCATCGCTCCCTTGGGCACACCCGTCGAGCCCGACGTGTAGAGTACATACGCCAGTTGCTCTGGACTGTACCCCTCCTCATGATATGTGTCCAGGACTTCTACTTCAGTCGTTGGCAAGGCATCTACATATAACAGGGTCATATCCGCTGCTAGAACCTCTAACAGTTCCTCTCCTGCAGCGGACGTGGTCAACAATACGACTGGCCGCGCCTGCTGAAGCATCCCTCGCACCCGTTCCAGCGGTAGCCCTGGCTCCAATGGCAAATATGCTGCTCCCACTTGTAAGATCGCCAGCACGCTCACTAACCAATCCAAGCTCCGCTCCAGCCGCACGCCCACCACTCGCTCCGCTCCCGCTCCCTGCTGACACAACTGCCACGCCAACCGCTGTACCCGCCGATCCAGTTCTCCATAGCTCACTCGCTCCTCACCACACACCGCCGCCAACACCTCTCCTCGCTGCTGTACCTGCTCCCGCCAGTGTTGGGCAAACGAGGCCTCCAACGCGTATTCCCTCTGGGTCTCGTTCCAACGAGCCTGCTCCTGCCACTCCGCTGGCGTGAGGAACGCTGACACCCGCAACGCCGATTGCTCCACCTGGCTCACCAGGGCCTCCAACAACGCCTGCCAGCGCTGCAGCAATCGCTTGATCGTCTCTTCGGTAAACAGGTGAGTATTGTACCTGGCCACACACAGGATGCCTTCCTCTTGAGGATTGAGCATCAGCATCAGGTCATGCAGCGACGTCTCATGCTCGGTCGGCAACACCTCCACACTCAGCTCAGTAGCCAGCTGCTCAACTGGAGGCGTGTTCTGGAGCACCAGCAAGACCTGGAAGAGGGGAGAGCGACTCAAGTCTCGCTCCGGCTGCAGCTCCTCAACCAGCTTCTCAAAGGGTAATTCCTGGTGCGCATAGGCTCCCAGGCTTACCTCGCGCACCCGCGCCAACACCTCGCGCCAGTTGGGGTCTCCCGAGAGGTCCGTACGCAGCACTAGCGCATTGACGAAGAATCCAATCAGGGACTCGCAGGCCGCCTGGCTCCGATTGGCAATCAGGGTACCCACCGCGATATCTTCCTGCCCACTCAGCTTCGCCAACCCCACCTGCAGGGTGGCGAGCAAGCTCATAAAGAGGGTCACGCCTTCCTCCCGGCTCACCTGGCGCACCCGCGCCACCAGGGACTCGGGGAGCAGCCAGTGAGACTGCGCTCCCTGGTTGCCCAGCACCGCCGGTCGTGGATGGTCGGTGGGTAACTGCAGCGGTGCCAGGTTGGCCAGCTGCGCTTTCCAGTAGGCCAGGTGGGCTTGCATCCCTGCGCTCTGCAACCACTCCTGTTGCCACAAGGCGTAGTCAGCATACTGCAGCGGAAGAGCGGGAGCTTGCTGCTGCTCCCCCTGCAAAAGCGCCACATACGCCTGTGTTAGCTCGCGTAAGAGTACCGTGTTGGACCAGGCATCCGTCACCAGGTGATGCAGTGTGATGACTAGAATATGCTCCTCGTCGGCGACACGTAGCAGCAGGACACGCAGCAACGGTCCCTCCTCCAGGGAGAAGGGCTGCTGCCAGGCACTCTGCACACGACGAGCGACCTGCTCCTCGCGTTCAGCCTCTGGCAGGGCTGAGAGGTCATCTTGCTCCCACTGGGGAGGCAGGCTGGCGTGGATGCGCTGGTAGGGCACCCCCTCCTGCTGGTAGATGGTCGTACGCAGACTCTCATGCCGTTCTACCAGGCCAAGCAAGCTCTCCCACAAGGCCCCAACCTGCAGGGGACCGCGCAGACGCGTGGCGGCGGGCACATGGTAGGCTGGGCTACCCGGTTCCAGGTGCTCGAGGAACCAGAGACGTTGTTGCGAGGAGGAGAGTGGCAAGTGCTCCGGGCGGGCACGAGCCACCAGCGGGAGGTCTTGCGCACCAGAAGAGGAGGTGCCCAGTGCCTGCTCGACCTGGCGGGCAAAGCTGGCCAGGGTGGGGGCAGCAAAGAGGGTACGCAGTGGCAGGTCCACGGGGAAGGTGGCGCGCACGCGCCCCATTAACTGAGTAGCCAGCAACGAATGGCCACCCAGGTCAAAGAAGTTGTCGTCGCGCTCCACCCGCGGCAAGCGCAAAACACTGGACCACAGCGTGGCCAGCATCTCTTCAATGGGCGTCTGAGTTGAGCTATCGAAAGCGACTGTCACTAAGGTCGGTGGTTCAAGGGTAGCAAGAGCTCTGCGATCAACTTTCCCGCTGGGCGTCAATGGTAGAGCCTCCAAGAGCCGCACATGTTGGGGCACCATATAGGCCGGCAGACGCTCTCGCAGGTAAGACCGCACGTCCTCAATCACCAGGGGATCTCCGCTCTCTCGCGCCACGACATATCCCACCAGCCAGCGCTCTCCCTCATCGCCCTCCTGGAGCACTACCACCGCCTCTTGTACCTGTGAATGCGCTCCTAATGCCGCCTCGATTTCTCCTAGCTCGATGCGATACCCCCGGATCTTGACCTGCCCATCGGCTCGTCCCACATACTCTAGCTCTCCTGTCACCCGGTAACGCGCCAGGTCCCCTGTCCGATAGAGCCGTCCGCCCACTGCTCCACTTACCCCATCTGGCACAAAGCGTTCCGCCGTCTGTCCCGCTCGTCCCCAGTAGCCCCGTGCCAGCACCTCTCCCCCGATGTAAAGCTCACCTACTGTGCCCACCGGAGCCAGTTGTCCTGTCTCCTCGGTCAAGACGTAGAGGTGCGCCTGTCCAATGGCTCGTCCAATGGGTGGACGGGACTCCCAGTACTGTGCCTCCCCAGGTAGCACCCAGGCACTGACCACGTGCGTCTCCACCGGCCCATACTGGTTCACCAACCTGGCCTGAGGCAGTTGGCGGAACAAGGCACGCACCGCCTCAGTAATCTGCAACTGCTCGCCTGCGGTGATCACTTCCCGTAGAGACTCAGGCAAGGAGGCTCCCTGCATCACGGCCTCTGCCAGGTGCTGCAGCGCCACCACCGGCAAGAAGAGCCGCTCGACGCGCTGCTCCAGCAGCCAGCGGGCCATCTGCTGCCCCTCCAGGCGCTGCTCCTCCTCCACCAAGACCAGGGTGCCCCCACTCGCCCAGGTGGCAAAGAGCTCCTGGCAGGCTACATCAAAGCTCAGCGCGCTAAACTGGCCGGTACGCCTCCCCTCCTGAGAACGCTCTGGCGCCAGGAGGGCCGAGTGATGCTGCTGCCAGTGGATGAGCGAACACAGGCTGCGATGCGGCATGCTAATGCCCTTAGGCTGGCCTGTGGAGCCAGAAGTATAGATCAGGTACGCTGGCTGCTCGGGCTGCACTTCAACGGCTGGACGCTGGGTGGGCTGGCTGGCAAGCCGTTCCGCCTGCTCCTCCAGCACCAGTACACGCGCGCTTCCGGCAGGTACCTGAGCACGTACTCGCTCCTGGGCGAGCACCAGGGGCACACCTGCATCCTCCAACATGAAGGCCAGGCGACTGGCAGGATAGGCTGGGTCGAGCGGCACATACATGCCCCCGGCTTTGAGCACAGCCAGCACCCCAACCACAAAGGCACTCCCTCGCTCCAGCAACAGCCCCACCGGAACCTCGGGCCCGACCCCCTCCTGCCGCAAGAGCCAGGCCAACTGATTGGCCTGCTGCTCCAGCTCTTCATAGCTCATGTGCTCATTGTCGTGCACCACCGCCAACTCTTTTGGAGTCCGCTCCACCTGCTGCTCAAAGAGATGTACCAGTGTCAGAGCTTCTAGCTCGGCACTGGCGACAGAAGCTTCACGCTCAGCCTGGCTCCAGCGCTGTAGGTACTGCTGCTCCTGTGGGCTCAGGAGAGACAGAGCACTCAGGGGCACCTCGGGCTGGGCCAATACCTGGGCCAACACCGCTTCCCAGCGCTGGGCCAGCCTGTGGATGCTACGCGGAGTAAAGAGGTCCGTGCTGTACTCGATCCACCCCTCAAGTGCCCCCCCGCGCTCCAGCAGAGAGAGAGTCAGATCGAATTTCGTCGTCTTGGTCTCGACTGCCTGCGGCACGATCCGCAGCCCTTCAATGGTTTGCGGTGCCTCCTCTTCGTGCTGGACCACCAGCAAGACCTGGAAGAGGGGCGAGCGACTGAGATCACGTACGGGATGCAGGACATCGACCAGGTGCTCAAAGGGCAGGTCCTGGTGCGCATAGGCCTCCAGGCACCGCTCACGCACCTGCTGAACGATCTCCTGGAAGCTGGCCTGCGGGCGCACCTGTTCCCGGATCACCAGCGTGTTGAGGAAGAAGCCCAGCACGCCCGCGATGGCTTCCGAACCTCGATTGGTGATGGGGGTCCCCACCGCGATATCCTCCTGCCCACTCATACGCGAGAGCAACACCAGCAGCCCACTCAGTAGCGTCATAAAGAGTGTGACTCCCTGCTGACGCGTGAAGGTCTCGACCTGGGCGTGTACCTGGGGCGAGAAATGCAGCGGCACCCGGGCTCCCTGGCCGCTGAGCACCGCCGGGCGAGGGAAATCGGTCGGCACGTTCAGGGGAGTCAGACCCTGCAAGGTCTTTGTCCAGTAGGCCAACTGCTGCTGCACACGAGCTCCCTGCAACCACTGACGCTGCCAGAAGGCATAATCGGCGTACTGGATGGACAGGGGAGGCAACACAAGGGGCTGTCCCTGCACGCCGGCGCGATAGGCCTGCAGCAGTTCGCGCACAAAGACCTGGTGCGACCAGGCATCCGAGATGATGTGATGCTGCGTCAGCACCAGCAGCGCGCTCTGCTCGGTGAGCTGGATCACCAGAACGCGCAGCAGCGGCCCCTGCTCCAGTTCAAAAGGCGTCAGCGCCTCACGATCAAATATCTGAGCTACCAGGGCTTCACGGGCTTCCGGCTCGACCTGCCGTAGATCTTCGAGAGGGAGCATGAAGGGAGCTGGCGGATCGATCACCTGCACCGGTTGGCCCTCCACCTGGGAGAAGCGAGTGCGCAGGCTCTCATGGCGTGCAATGAGCTGCTGGAAGCTCTCTTGCAGAACCTCGATATTGAGTGGTCCCTCAATACGCAACGCCAGCGGCATATTGTAGGCCGTATTGGCCGGTTCGAGTTGCTGAAGGAACCAGAGACGTTGCTGAGAGAAGGAGAGAGGGAGCGCCTGCGCACGCGAGATGGGCTGCAGAAGTGGCTCTTCCTCCTCCTCAGAAACAGGGCTACTCTGTCGCAAACGCGTCAGCAGGGCAGCCTGTTGCGCGATGGTGGGATGCTCGAAGAGCAGGCGTAGGGGGATATCGATATTGGTCAGGGTGATCAGCGCTGCACGCAGGCGCACCACGAGCAGAGAATGACCGCCCTGGGCGAAGAAGTGACTCTGCCGTCCCAGGTGCTGGCGTCCAAGCACCTGCTGCCAGAGTTCCAGCAGGAGAACCTCTTCTGGAGTGCGTGGGGCGCCTCCCTCAGCCGTCTCCTCCCAGGTCTCTTCTTCAGGAAGCTGCTGTTGGAGCCCTCGCCGATCAATCTTGCCATTGGCCGTCAATGGTAATCGCTCTTGCCAGAAAATGCGTGTCGGTACCATATACTCTGGCAAGATTTGCCGCAAAGCATGCTGGATTTGCTCTTGCGAATGAGAATGAACATACGCAGGACTGGCTTCCACCCAGGCTACCAGTTGGCTTCGCTCCGGTTCTCCAATCACCTGTACTACCGCCTGAGCGATTCCTTCCTGCTGGCTTAACACAGCCTCGATTTCCCCTAATTCGATGCGGTAGCCGCGCACTTTCACCTGACTATCAGCGCGTCCCAGGAACTCAATGGAGCCATCGGCCAGGTAGCGTGCCAGGTCGCCCGTGCGGTAGAGCCGTGCTCCCCCCTCCTGGCTAAACGGATCAGGAACAAAGCTTTCCGCCGTTCGCCCGGCTTCCCCTATATACCCTCGACCCACACCTACTCCGCCTACATAAAGTTCTCCAGTAACGCCCACTGGCGCTGGCATCCCCCAGTAATCTAACACATATATCTGGGTATTACTTAAGGCTCGGCCAATAGGGATGCTGGTTATATCTATAGCCCTGGCGTATACTTCGGCTTTGCCCACAACATGGTGGGTAACGTCATCGGAGCACTCGGTCGGGCCATACGCATTGAGCAATGGTACCTGCGGATAACGCGCGGACCATTGACGAGCAAGCTCAACTGGCAAGGCCTCTCCCGTCACCACCAGCCAGCGCAACGATTCCGTCCAGCTCGTCTCTTCTTCCTGCTCCAACAAAGCTCGCAGGAATGAGGGCACTACCTCTACGATACTTAACCGCTCCTGACGCACCAGAGCACAGAACTGCTGGGGATCACGCCGCTGCTCCTCGGAGAGCAGCACCACCTGCCCCCCTACCAGCAGCGCTGTGAGCAACTGCCAGATGGAGATATCAAAGCTCTGGGCCGCCGTTTGCCCCAGGCGATCCTGCTCGCTCAGCTCTAGCGCCTCTATCTTGGCAAACAGGTGGTTGAGCATCCCACGCTGGCTGATCATCGCTCCCTTGGGTACGCCCGTCGAGCCCGACGTGTAGAGTACATACGCCAGTTGCTCTGGACAATACGCCTCTACATGATATGTGTCCAGGACTTCTACTTCAGTCGTTGGCAAGGCATCTACATATAACAGGGTCATATCCGCTGCTAGAACCTCTAACAGTTCCTCTCCTGCAGCGGACGTTGTCAACAATACGACTGGCCGCGCCTGCTGAAGCATCCCTCGCACCCGTTCCAGAGGCAACCCTGGCTCTAACGGCAGATATGCCGCTCCCACCTGCAAGATGGCCAGCACGCTCACCAACCAGTCCAAGCTCCGCTCCAGCCGCACGCCCACCACTCGCTCCGCTTCCGCTTCCTGCTCACGCAACTGCCACGCCAGCCGCTGTACCCGCCGATCCAGTTCCCCGTAGCTCACTCGCTCCTCACCACACACCGCCGCCAACACCTCTCCTCGCCGCTGTACCTGCTCCCGCCAGTGCTGGACAAACGAGGCCTCCACTGCATACTCTCGCTCCGTCTCGTTCCAGCCTGTCTGCTCCTGCCACTCCGCTGGCGTGAGGAATGCTGACACCCGCAACGCCGATTGCTCCACCTGGCTCACCAGGGCCTCCAACAACGCCTGCCAGCGCTGCAGCAATCGCTTGATCGTCTCTTCGGTAAACAGGTGAGTATTGTACCTGACCACACACAGGATGCCTTCCTCTTGAGGATTGAGCATCAGCATCAGATCATGCAGCGATGTCTCGTGCTCGGTCGGCAGCACCTCCACACTTAGCTCAGTAGCCAGCTGCTCGGCTGGAGGCGTGTTCTGGAGCACCAGCAAGACCTGGAAGAGGGGAGAGCGACTCAAGTCTCGCTCCGGTTGCAGCTCCTCAACCAGCTTCTCAAAGGGCACCTCCTGGTGCGCATAGGCTCCCAGGCTTACCTCGCGCACCCGCGCCAACACCTCGCGCCAGCTGGGGTCTCCCGAGAGATCCGTACGTAACACCAGCGCATTGACGAAGAATCCAATCAGGGACTCGCAGGCCGCCTGGCTCCGATTGGCAATCAGGGTACCCACCGCGATATCCTCCTGCCCACTCAGCTTCGCCAACCCCACCTGCAGGGTTGCCAGCAGGCTCATAAAGAGGGTCACGCCCTCCTCCCGGCTCACCTGGCGCACCCGTGCCACCAGGGACTCGGGGAGCAGCCAGTGAGACTGCGCCCCCTGGTTGCCCAGCACCGCCGGTCGTGGCTGGTCGGTGGGTAACTGCAGCGGTGCCAGGTTGGCCAGCTGCGCTTTCCAGTAGGCCAGGTGGGCTTGCATCCCTGCGCTCTGCAACCACTCCTGTTGCCACAAGGCGTAGTCAGCATACTGCAGCGGAAGAGCGGGAGCTTGCTGCTGCTCCCCCTGCAAAAGCGCCACATACGCCTGTGTTAGCTCGCGTAAGAGTACCGTGTTGGACCAGGCATCCGTCACCAGGTGATGCAGTGTGATGACTAGAATATGCTCCTCGTCGGCGACACGTAGCAGCAGGACACGCAGCAACGGTCCCTCCTCCAGGGAGAAGGGCTGCTGCCAGGCACTCTGCACACGACGAGCGACCTGCTCCTCGCGTTCAGCCTCTGGCAGGGCTGAGAGGTCATCTTGCTCCCACTGGGGAGGCAGGCTGGCATGGATGCGTTGGTAGGGCACCCCATCCTGCTGATAGAAGGTCGTGCGCAGACTCTCATGCCGTTCTACCAGGCCAAGCAAGCTCTCCCACAAGGCCCCAACCTGCAGGGGACCGCGCAGACGCGTGGCGGCGGGCACATGGTAGGCTGGGCTACCCGGTTCCAGGTGCTCGAGGAACCAGAGACGTTGTTGCGAGGAGGAGAGTGGCAAGTGCTCCGGGCGGGCACGAGCCACCAGCGGGAGGTCTTGCGCACCAGAAGAGGAGGTGCCCAGTGCCTGCTCGACCTGGCGGGCAAAGCTGGCCAGGGTGGGGGCAGCAAAGAGGGTACGCAGTGGCAGGTCCACGGGGAAGGTGGCGCGCACGCGCCCCATCAGCTGAGTAGCCAACAACGAATGGCCGCCCAGGTCAAAGAAGTTGTCATCGCGCCCGACGGCTGGCAGATGCAAGACGCTGGCCCACAGCGTGGCCAGCACCTCTTCAATGGGCGTCTGAGCCAAGCTATCGAGGGCGGCTGTTGCCGGGGTCGCAGGCTTAAGGGTGGCGAGAGTCCGGCGATCGACCTTCCCGTTGGGTGTCAGCGGAAAGGCTGGTATCACCCCGATCCGCTGCGGTACCATGTAAGCAGGCACACGCTCCCGTAAACGTCTCCTGAGTTCCTGCTCCTCGATCCGCTGTCCCCCCCTGCCTACGACATATCCCACCAGTTCCCCTTCCTGCACCACCACCACTCCTCCTTCTACCTCCTCCTGCTCCTCCAACACTCCCTCGATCTCTCCCAACTCGATGCGATACCCTCGCACCTTCACCTGCTGGTCCTTTCTCCCCACATACTCCAGCCTCCCGTTGTCTGCCCACCTCACCTCATCGCCCGTCCTATATAGCCGCTTGCCTGCCTCGCCCCCAAAGGGATCGGGGACAAACCGCTCCGCCGTCTGTCTCGCATCTCCCCAGTATCCCTGCCCCACACTCGCTCCCCCGATATAGAGCTCCCCAATCACTCCCTGCGGCACTGGTCGACCTGCTTCATCCAGGACATATACCTGCGTATTCCCTATCGGTGTCCCGATTCGTATCCACTCCTCTTCCCCCTCGATCCGCTCGCATGTCGACCAGATCGTCGTCTCGGTCGGACCGTACAGGTTCCATATCGCGAGTCCTTTCCCTTTGAGGGCTCGCGCTAACTCTCTGGGCAACGCCTCCCCTCCACACAGGATCATCATCCCTTCCCGTCCCAGCCACCCCGCCTCCACCAGTAGCCGCCAGGTGGCCGGAGTGGCTTGCATCACTGTGGCCTCGCTTCGCTGGAGCACCTGCTGTAATGCCTCAGATTCGCTAGCCTCCCCTCGGCTCGCGATCCAGACCTGGGCCCCACAGGTTAATGGCTGCAACAACTCCAGCCCGGCAATATCAAAGGAGATCGAGGTCACCGCCAGCATGCGGTCCTGCTCTCCCAGGTCCAGGCGGTGCTGAAGACTGGCTAGACTATTGCGTAAGGCACCATGGCTAATGGCCACCCCTTTGGGTTGGCCCGTCGACCCTGAGGTATAGATCACATACGCTACCGACTCCGCATTGATCTCCTCAAATGTAGCGTCCAATGCGCCAATATGCTCGGCAGCCAGTTCTCCTCGCTCAAGCGACACTATCATAACCTCTGGTCCCCAGGCTGTGGGCAACCCTGGCTCCGATGAGCTGAGCACTACACGAGCGCCACTCTGGCGCACCATATATTCCAGCCGCTCCCGGGGATAGTCGGGATCCAATGGAACATAGGCGGCTCCTAAGCGCAAGATAGCCAGCAAGCCCACGACCAGGTCTACCGAGCGTGGGAGGCAGATACCAACACGGTCACCAACTCGCACTCCAGCGGCACGTAACTGGGCAGCGACCCAGCCACTACAGCGGTCGAGTTGCTCATAGGTGAGTTGGCGTTGCCCATCGGTGAGTGCCAGGCGAAGAGGCGTCTGCCGGGCCTGCTGGACAATGCGTTGAGGAACCAGAGCAATGCCCTCTAGCGAGAGCGTGGTCGCATTCCAATCGCGCAGGAGCTGTTGGGCCTGGGCCTCTTCCAGCAACGACAGAGAGCGAAATGGCTGGTCAGGCTGCTCCACCAGAGCAATTAGTAAGCGCTGCCAATGCCCCAGCAGCCTTTGAATACTTGCCTTTGTAAACAGGTCCGTATTGTATTCTGCCACACACTGTAATCCCTGCTGATTCTCTATCAATGTCAGGGTCAGGTCAAACTTTGAGGTTGTATTCTCACGATCATAAGGCTCAAGCAAGACACCCTTCAGACTCACCTCAGGCATAGGCATATTTTGCAGAATGAACATGACCTGGAAGAGTGGTGAACGGCTGAGATCACGCTCCGGCTGCAGTTCCTCGACTAACTTCTCAAAGGGCATGTCCTGGTGAGCGTATGCTTCCAGGGAAACCTTGCGCACACGCTGCAGCAGTTCACGTAGGGTTGGGTTATCGGAGAGGTCAGTGCGTAAGATCAGGGTATTAATGAAGGGGCCAATCAAATTCTCAACGCCTGCATGGTGGCGATTAGCAATGGGCGTTCCAACGGCGATATCATTCTGGCCAGAATAGCGTGCCAGTAGCGCTTGAAAGGCAGTCAACAACGTCATAAATAACGTTGTACCTTCGCTCTGGCTTACCAGTTTTATTTTCTCAACAAGTTCATCCTCAAGACGGATACTTAATTCCGCACCATGGAAGCTCTGGAGCGCCGGGCGCGGATAATCTGTTGGTAAGGCTAATGGTGAGAGCCCAGCTAGCTGATATGACCAGTAACTTAATTGTCGCTCCATCACCTCGCCCTGAAACCACTGCCGTTGCCAGGTTGCGTAGTCTGCATATTGTAGAGGCAATGCAGCAAGTTGCGCGGATGTCTCGTTTCCGTATGCTGCATAAAATGTACGCAGCTCTTGAAGTAAAATACCGTTTGACCATCCATCTGAGACAATATGGTGCATAGTGAGTAATAATATGTATTCATCTTCGGCCAGATGAAGCAGAAGTGTGCGCAGAAGTGGCCCCTGTGAAAGATCGAAGGGGCGCTGTGCCTCCTCCCGCATCAAACCTTGTGCCTCGGTTACACGTTGTTGTGGTGGCAACAATTGTAGTGATTTATACTCAAGTTTGTACGCATACCATGGATGAATATGTTGTAGAGGCTGCTCATCTTCAACAGTAAAAGTCGTCCGTAAAATTTCATGTCGACGTACAATCTCGCCCAGGCTATATTCCAGTGCCTCAGTGGAAAACGGGCCATTGATGTGTAAAGCAAAAGGCACATTATATGCACTACTGAGAGGATCCATCTGGTAGAGAAACCAGAGGCGCTGCTGCGAAAAGGAGAGTGGTAAACCTTGATCATGAGGGACCGGAGTCAATGGAGATATATGTTGGCGCAAATCATTATTTAACTCGGCCTCAACGCGTTCCGCCAGACTGGCGATGGTCGCGCTTTCAAAAAGGCTGACAATGGGTAAATTTACCTGAAGGGTTGTTTTTAGCTTGGAGATGACCTGCGTGACAAGTAGTGAGTGTCCTCCAAGGACAAAAAAGTTGTCGAAGACGCCGACTTGCGCAAGCTGAAGTACATCCTGCCAGATAGCCACCAAAATTTCTTCAATAGGGTTACGTGGAGCGACATAAGGAGTGCGATTGTTGTTCGTCCCCTGTTCCGGGGCAGGTAAGGCCTGATAATCGATTTTTCCATTCGTTGTAAGTGGCAACAACGCAACCTGCATAACGGCTGCCGGTAGCATATATTCTGGCAGGGTTTTCTGCAAAAAGCTACGCACATCATCAGTTGCAAGCGAGTCATTTGTCTCGCCGACACCAGAGGCTATAATAGTAATATATGCTATAAGGCGTTTTTCGGCCAGTTCATCCTCACGTAGCACGACGACGGCCTCATGAATCAGAGGATGTCGGCGCAATGCGACCTCAATCTCTCCCAGCTCGATGCGATATCCCCTGAGCTTCACCTGTCTATCCGCGCGCCCCAGAAACTCAACCTTATTATCGGGGCGATAGCGTGCCAGATCGCCTGTTCTATAAGCCTGGACATCTTGCCAGAAAGGATGAGGCTGGAAACGTTCCCGGCTCAGATCTGGTTGATGTAAGTAGCCTGCAGCCAGGCCCGCTCCGCTAATCAGCACTTCTCCAACAACCCCCACAGGAACTATTTGCTGATATTTATCAACTATGGCTACCTGCATATTGGAAATGGGAGACCCAATGGGGATAGCTGCTTGCTCATCATAAACTGATAATAGCCCTTCGCCTTCAAGGAATGTACCCAATTCATTGACAAGAGCACCGATTGTCGTCTCTGTCGGACCATAATGATTAATAATAGAGCAGCGGGCACCACGCTGTCGTATTGTTTGAAGTAACGCATAGGTGAACGTTTCGCCACCCAATACCAGGTGTCTGCGTGGGAAGATATCTCGCTCACTGCTACTAGCAAGTAAGGCCTGTAAGTGCGAGGGAACAATTTTCAGAACATCAATGGGATGCGTTTCGAGATAGCCAGCAAAGGCCTCACCAGAGGTCAGAGTTTCATAAGTAAGAATATGGAGACAACCGCCAGATGCCAGCGCGCTAAAAATAACTGTGTTTCCGAGGTCCGCAGCCAGGGTCGAAACCGTGGCAAATTGCTGACCGTGGGTAGGCGCAATGCGCCCGCACATATCGCAAGTATAGTTGACGACACCGCGCTGGCGAATCTGTACACCTTTGGGTGTACCTGTTGAGCCTGAGGTATAAATAATATAAGCCAGATCGTCTGCATTTACGGTAGGCACCGGATTTGTTTGCTCTTCGTCAGCCCACATAGCGGCATCACGATCCAAACAAATAACCTCACCAGCAAATATCGGCAAGCGCGCCAGTAGATGTTCCTGGGTTAACAACACAGGAGCCTGTGTATCCTCGAACTGATAGGCCAGACGACTTCCAGGAAGATCATGGTCAAGAGGGACATAGGCCCCTCCTGCTTTTAAAATAGCCAGCATGCCTACTAACATATCAACGCTACGCTCAAGACATAGGCAGACCAGGACATTACGACCAACCCCATGACGCTGCAACCAGAAAGCCAGGCGGTTGGCCTGAAGGTTTAATTGCTCATAAGTCAGGCGCTGGTCTCCACAAATAACTGCCAGGGCGCCAGGATTCTGCTCTACCTGTAGTTCAAAAAGCTGCTGAAGCGTCTGGGTGGAAAAATCACGCCTGGGTCCAGAAAAGACCTGGAGGAGGCGCTCCTGCTCCTCCTGCTTGATCAGGGGCAAACGACTAATAGCAGTGTATGGCCGTTCAAGCGCCGCCTGGAGTAATACAAGGAAGGTTTCAGCGACACGTTGTACCTGCTCTACGTGCATACGCGTCGCGTCATAATGAAGCTCTAATGAAAGTGTATCGGCAACCTGCTGCACAGCAAGCTTGAGGACAAATCGTTCAATACAACTGAAGTATCGCTGCAAGGTAAAACGGACATCACCTACTATCGCAGTGATCCCGTCTACAAATTCAAAGCTTAAAGGGAAAAAGTCGCTGCCCGGTTCGATCTTCTGCTTCTGGCGTATATAATCCCAGCTAAAGTATGTCTGCCCATCCCTGGCCAGGTCAAGCTCCCCCTGTAGCTGCGGGAGAAGTTGAGCGAAGGTATGTTCCTCATTAAGATGGCTACTCAGAGGTATAACTCGGGCATACAGTCCCAACGCATCCACCAGATCTTCATAATGGCGACCATCACAGGTCACACCAAGAGGTAGATCCTCTTCCCCAGTTAAACGCCAGAGCAGAATCTGCCAGCTTGCAAGAAGCAAAACTTGGGGAGAAATTTCTACTTGCTGAGCATATTTCAGAAGCGCTGGCGCTAAGGTCTGAGGAATTTGTATAGCCAACCGTTGTGGGAGAAACGCCGTTGAATCTTGTTGTACTACAGAAGGAGACATATGGTCAAACGGTAGGCGCAAAGACAATAGGCGTGTGAGATCCGTCTGGGCCCACAAGCTTTGCCTTAAATGGGCATCTTCCTCTTCCAGAATCCCATTCTGCCACGCAGAGACATCCGCGTACTGAAGGATCTCATCATCAAGCGCGGGTTGTTCGTTCTGTGTACGAGCGGTATAGGTCAGAGCCAGTTCAGCAAGAAAACGCTCCAACGTGGAAGTATCTGCGCAGAGAGCAGGCAGGCTAAGCACAAGCATGGCCTGTTGCGCCGCACACGTCAGCAGCGAAACATACACAACCGGACCATGGGATAGATCTGCCTGGCCAGTTCTGTGTGCGACCAGCATTTCCTCGATGGCACGTTGTTGAGACGAGATATCGAGGTGCTGGAGACCATTTTCGACGAAGACCAGCTCAGCAGTAGCATTTACCACCTGTATGGGAGCATCCATACCAGGTAAACGACGGAAACCAGTGCGCAAGATCTCGTGGCGGGCAATCACATCTTCACAGGCGAGACGGAGAAGCTCGCTCTGAATCGGCCCATCTAGAGACACAACACACTGTGTCCAGTATGTCTGTGCATTCTGTTGCAACTCCCATATATGGGTTTGTTGGATTGAGAGGCGAGACCCCCGTAACCCTGTTTCTTGCATGCATCCTTCCCCTACCAGAGCGTAATTTACCTATTGTATTTCGTTGTCCGCTACGATTTCGGCCATAGCTACAAGAATTTTGCGTGTGCCTTCAAATGGATCACGGGAATGTGAAACCATCATATTGTCGAGCATGATGACATCGCCTGGTTGCCATTGAAAACGTACGGCCTGCTTCTCATACAGGTCACTAATTTCTTGCACTACCGAATCTTCAATGGGTGAGCCATCACCGTAGTACACATTGCGCGGTAACTCTTCCTGGCGGAACATCGACATCATCGCCTCACGTACCTCAGGATCGAGACAGGAGACATGATGTAATTGAATCTGGTTGAAAAATAACATCTCCCCAGTATGAGGATGTTTGACAACCGCACGGCCAAGCTGGCGTGTCGTGAGGTGGCTCTCGCTTTTCCACTCAAAGTCAATCCCAGCTTTACGGCAATACGCCTCTACAGCCTCCTTATTGGAGGTCTGGAAAAACTGTTGCCAACTGACATCCAGGCCATCAATAAAGTTGCGCACATAAAGCAGCTTTTTCTCGGTAAACCGCTTGATCAGCCCGGCATCTAGACTCTGGTAGATTCTGCGGCAATCCAGAATGGGAGTAGCGCCTCCTTTTTCCGCCGCTTTGACACAGTAAAACCAGATTTTCATCGGCCAGCGGTGCATATGGGAGCTTTCATTGTGGAAAAGGATCGACTTGTTGGCAGGATAAGGCGTTGAGCTATAGACTTTCTGGCCGGCATCTTCTCTTGGGAGGTCCCCATATTCATCAAAGAGTTCATCGCTAACAGCGCGCGCAAAGGCTTCAAATTTTGCGGGCGCGTCGATATGAAAATCGCGGAACAGAATAGCACCATGTTTAGCCAATTCGGTGCGCAGAAGTTCATTATTGCTAGCGGCCCACTGTGCGAGATTTACCCCTTCTACCGAGGGTTGCATGACAAGCGGCAGAGTCAACTCTGGCTGCAGATAGCTGCTTTTCACCAGGCTCATTGTAGATAGATCAATCTCTTCACGCCTGGCGCGGATGCCCGATCTGAGGCTAGATTTCAGGTTCGCACGTTTCTCCACAGAGGTTTCCTTTCTTTGACACTGCTTTTAAATGCTTTCATAAGCCCTCAAACACTTTGCAATACAGTTTACCTGGTAAGGGAGCCCTCTAACATGACAAAAAGATATCAATGATAAGACATCTAGTGAAATGTCCTTTAAGCACATATGTGCCCTCCTTCCCTACCTGCGGAACTATAAAATGCAAAAGTCAATAACAAACAGATGATAGATATACGACAAAAGATACAGGCATAGAGAATCTTGCGGAGACAGAAATGTTCTCTATGTATCCTAAAAATGTCATTCTCAGTGTGAGGGTCCTAATGTTATATTTATGGTATGTTTGGAATAGACAGTTAGATAATTTATGTGGTCGTCTGCTGTCATATTTAGAAGATCACAAGGAGAATGACAAATATGCCGAACGATGAGCGGGAAGATACAACAATCTATAAAGTGGTCCTGAATCACGAAGAACAGTACTCTATCTGGCCTGTCGACCGCGAGAACGCTCTGGGATGGCGGGATGCTGGTAAAAGCGGCACTAAGCAGGAATGCCTGGCATATATCGAAGAAGTATGGACTGATATGAGGCCACTCAGTCTACGCAAAAAGATGGAAGAGGCCTCGAAATAAAAAGCGCAAAGGGAAGAACAGGCAGGCGAATGACTTATTCGCCTGCCTGTTCTTCCCTTTGCCTAAAAGAGTACAGGCAGTCGTTTTACACCATGAAAAGAAAGGTTTTCATGCCATGTAAGCTCCTCGTCGGCTAAACGGAGGTCTGGTAGACGCCTCAGGAGCGTTTCAAAGAGAACGTGCATTTCTAAACGAGCGATAGGAGCACCTATACAATAATGGATATTTTGTCCAAAAGCCAGATGACGATTGTCCTGCCTGCTGATGTCGAAGGTGTCAGGAGCATTGAAAACGGCTGGATCACGATTGGCAGCTCCTAACATCAACATGACACTTTGTCCTTTGTAGATCTTTTTTCCACCAATTTCTGTTGTCTGCCTGGCAAAGCGAGCAGTAAACTGCACAGGGCTATCGTAACGTAGACACTCTTCAATTGTGCTAGTTAACAGAGCAGGGTTATCTCGTAGTTTCTGAAGCTCATCCATATTATGCAGGAGAGCCAGTAACCCGTTGCCAATCGCGTTTGTCGTTGTCTCGTGTCCTCCCGTAAACAAGCCAACACAGTTCATGAGCAGTTCTTCCTCGGTTAGAGAGCCGTCCCGCCCATAATGTTGTAGCAATGCGTCCACAAGATCATCTTTAGGGTTCGCTTTATGTTCAGCCACAACGCCGCGAAAGTAGTGTGTAAAGTCTTTAATGCTTTGAAAGAGCCGCTGGCAGAGTTCGAGAGTTGGAGGATTACCTAAAAAGTCCGCGAGGTCATCAGACCAGCGCTTGAACTGCTGACGCTCATGAACTGGAACGCCCAGCATATCTGCGATTACCTGCATTGGTAAGGGAAAGGCAATATCCGCAATAATATCCAGTTTGCCCTGTTCTATCACTTGATCGATCTGTGCATTCACAATGCTCTGAATATGCTCTCTCCATCTCTCTACCATTCGAGCAGACATCGCCTTATTGATGAGCGAACGCATGTGGGAATGCTTGGGAGGATCAGCATAGAACATCAGATTAGAGATAGAAGAAAAGAGGGGGCGCAGTTCTGACCAGGGAGGCTCCTGCAAAATAGCCCCTTGCATCATTCGCTCGGAAGATAGGGCCCTATTTGCAAGCGCAGCTGTTACATCTGCATAGGACGTAACGACCCAACATCCTAGATGGCTATCGAGATGAACTGGATGATGGGAGCGCAGCTTATGATAAAGTGGATAAGGGTCAGCAAAAATGCCAGGGCCATAGAGGTCATATTCGATGGGCATAGAAATCTCCCGTCCTTTACTCTGTTTTCGCGCTTTTTGCCTGGCCTACTCTCTATCCGCCATGTTATCGCGCAGCAATGGATAAGAGTAGCAGAGGGTATAACGTTCAGGTAGGTGGAAACCAACGACAACACGTTCTGCTTCATTACTATAGCAGACCAGGTGATTGCTATAGAATGACAAAAAAAAGACATCTCTATATGATCTGAGAGTTTTTCCGTTGGCTGCCCTTTCTTCTCCAGACAGGTGTTTGTTTAGCGGTTGATATGAAGATGTTATGTTCCTTTGCCCCCTTCCCTGAGTATTCTGTCTTTTGAGTGTCTGTCTCTAGACGGAATCACAGCCGTTGCATGCAAAACACACGTGCCTTGCTGTTCTAAACGGCTCCACGGCAGAAGCCACTGGTAGGAAAGAAGGCAAAAAGTGAAAAAAGAATTATACGATGAGCGAATCGGGCATTGTACTACACATGTCGAGCTTCTGCGCACAAGGGCACGTATCGATCCTGAAAAACGTGCTTACACATTTCTCGCGAATGGCGAGATAGAGACCGAGTCTCTGACTTATGCCCAACTCGATCAGCAAGCCCAAAGGATTGCGGCCCTACTCCAGCAGCACCAGATCAATGGACAGCCAGTGCTTCTGCTCTATCAACCCGGACTGGAGTACCTGGCAGCTTTTTTTGGCTGCCTGTACGCTGGTGCTATCGCGGTCCCAGCGTATCCACCAAGGCTTAATCACAACCTGGAACGACTAGAAGCAATCGTCGCGGATGCGAAACCAGTTCTGGCCCTTTCCTCACGCACACTGATAACAACAGCGCTGAGCAAGCAGTTCTCTACGTTCTCGCACCTCGGACAACTTCACATAGAAACGACGGATACTCTGCCAGGGGAACTAGCCGGGCTGTGGCGAGAACCGGTATTAGATGCAGAAACACTTGCGTTTTTACAATACAGCTCTGGCTCAACTGGCAAACCGAAGGGAGTGATGGTGAGTCATCGCAACCTTCTTTTTAACCATAAAATGCTGCAAACGGCGTTGCAGCATCCAGTACGTGCCCCATTTGTGAGCTGGCTTCCGCTCTTTCATGATATGGGCTTAATTGGCAAGGCATTGGAAGCTATCTATTGTGACGCTCCCTGTATTTTTATGTCCCCTTTTTCCTTCCTCCAAAAACCTTTACGCTGGCTACAGGCTATCTCAGACTACCGGGCTTATAGCTCTTTCGCGCCAAACTTCGCATATGATCTATGTGCACAGCAAATCACACCTGAACAGTGCGAAGGGCTGGATCTTAGTCACTGGCAAAACGCGGCTAACGCAGCTGAGCCAATTCGTAGTGAAACCCTGGAGCGTTTTGTCAGGGCATTTGCCCCTTATGGCTTTCGTCGCGAGGCTTTTTTCCCCGGCTACGGCCTGGCAGAAGCAACGCTCATTGTAACAGCGAGTGACTCAGGCCAGTTACCAATTGTACAAACAGTCCAGGGCGATGCACTCGAACAGCAGCAGGTTGTGCCAGCTTCCGACGCAGCGCCACGTGCCAGAAACATTGTTAGCTGTGGGCATACCTGGCTGGAACAGAAAATCATCATAGTTGATCCTGAGACACGGCTCGCATGTCCACCCACACAGATAGGCGAAATTTGGGTTGCTGGTCCAAGCGTGGCTCATGGATACTGGAAGAATCCACAAGCCACAGAGGAGATCTTCCAGGCCCGGTTGGCCGACACAGGAGAGGGACCCTTTCTACGCACTGGAGATCTCGGCTATTTGACGCAGGGAGAACTCTTTGTCACTGGTCGTCTAAAAGACCTCATTATTGCCTATGGCCGTAATTTTTATCCTCAGGATATAGAGGTGGTAGCGGAACAAAGTCATTCGGCACTACGGCAAAACAGTAACGCCGCGTTCGCACTCGACGTAGCAGGGGAAGAGCGCGTCATTCTTGTTCAGGAGATCGAGCGCCAGTACAGACACCATGACCCCAGCGAAATCTTCGCAGCGATACGTAAGGCAGTACTCGAACAACACGAACTCCATCTGCATGGCATTGTCTTGCTTAGACCTGGAAGTATTCCCAAAACTTCGAGTGGAAAAATACAGCGTAGAGCCTGCCGTGAATTCTTACTGGCTCATAAGCTGCCAATTCTATTCGCAGATGTTCCTCCGCAGGTTGCGGCACTGATTGAGCCACACAACACAGGCACACAGGAGCACATTTCCACAGCAATAGAGGCGCAACCTTCAACGAGTTTCTCTGATAAGACAAAGCAGGAGCAGAAACCTTTGAATGTCGCGGCTCCCATTCAAGAGGCCTCGGCATCCAGAGAGGCAAATGCCAGGCAGATGCAATTCAGTTTACTCTATTTTGCCAGCAATGAGGCCGCGCTATCTGAAAATAAATATCAGCTTTTTCTGGAAGGTGCCAGGTTTGCCGATCAGCATCAGTTCACGGCTGTATGGATACCTGAACGACACTTTCATCCCTTTGGGGGACTTTATCCGAATCCTTCTGTGCTGGCTGCAGCTCTGGCTGTGGCTACCAACAATATACGCCTGCGAGCCGGAAGTGTTGTTCTGCCCATGCATCATCCCGCCCGCGTCGCAGAGGAGTGGTCGGTTATTGATAATCTTTCCTCTGGCCGTGTGGATATCGCGTTTGCAACTGGCTGGAACCCCAACGATTTCGTGCTAGCTCCGGAGAATTATGCGGCGCGCAAAGACAAGTTGTTCTCAGATCTGGAAATATTTCAGAAGCTCTGGCGCGGCGAGGCGATAACCTGGACCAATGGGGTGGGCAAAGAAACATCAATCAAAATTTATCCACAACCCCTACAAGCCGAACTTACTCCCTGGATCACCTGTACAGGCAATCCGGAACGCTTCGTTGAGGCGGGCGCACTAGGAGCCAATATATTGACCGGGCTCCTTTTTCAGAGTGTGGAAGAGTTGGCGGAAAAAATTCGTCTATATCGTGAAGCGCGAGCAAAGCATGGACACGACCCAGAACAAGGTCATGTCACACTTATGCTACATACCTTTGTGGCAGAAGAATTGGAAGAGGTACGCGCCAGGGTTCGCCAACCCTTTACTGAGTATCTTGAATCGTCAGTGGATCTGTGGCGCCATGGCAGCGAAAAACTGGATAATCTAACTTCACAGGAACGTGAAAAAGTGCTGTCCTATGCCTTTGAGCGTTACTTTCACACACATGCGCTCTTTGGAACTCCACAAAGCTGTGAAAAAATGGTTGAGCGCCTCAGTGAGATTGGGGTGGACGAAATAGCCTCGCTGATCGATTTTGGGATGGATTTTGACAGTGTTATGGACGGCTTACACTGGCTCAATGTATTGCGCAAACGGTATCAGAAGCGCATACTGCCTCAGCAGGCACCACTAAGTAGAGAGTCTAAAGCTCCAGCTTCTGTCCAGGAAATTCCTGAGCCTCCTTTACCAGAAATGAAACCCTCTAACCTCTCATTTCAGGAGCAACAGCCAGAAATACTGCACTCGTACCTACGACGACAAATAGCCCAGGTTTTGGAGCGACCGGAGCAGGCTCTGGGGAGCACTATTGACCTGCGCGGTCTGGGCCTGGATTCACTCAAAGTTATGAGCGTGGTCAACAACTGCCAGCGTGATCTGCAGATCACTATAGACGCTGGCTTATTCTACCAGTACACATCTCTCGATGAACTGGTCAGACACCTCACTTCAGACGACCAGCAGGATCGTCAACACCAGAACAACGGGGAACAAGCGACCAAATCTCACCTTCCCACGGTACGGCGCCAGGAAAGGCAGATCTACTTCCCTCAATCTTTTGCCCAACAACGTCTATGGTTTCTCAGCCAACTCCAACCAGACAATATCGCGTATAACGTTCCCACCGCCATCCGTATTAATGGCAAACTGGATGTACATGCTCTACAGCGTAGCCTGGAAGAAATTATACGGCGCCATGAAATTTTGCGCACCACCTTTGGTGTTCACCAGGGACAACCTGTCCAGATTATTGGTGCCCCCACATCGTTTCCATTAGCTCTTATCGACATAAGCGCATCAGCCTCTCAGCAACTCCAGGAAGACATTCAGCAATGGGCACACCAGGAATTTCAGCGCCCCTTTGATCTGACACATGGCCCGCTCATACGAGCTACTCTGCTGCAAATCGGGGCGGCAGACGCGTTACTTCTCCTTACCTACCACCATATCATCATGGATGGCTGGTCAAAAGGTATTTTGTTGCAAGAGTTGAAAACGCTATATAGCGCTTTCGTTGCAGGCCAGCCCTCCCCCCTGGCGGACCTCTCGATTCAATACGCGGATTTTGCTGTGTGGCAAACGGAATGGCTACACACATCCAATACGCAAGCGACAACAGAATATAGGCTCATCTCCCTGGGAGAGCATGAGCAGACACCGCTTTCCAAACAATTGCGATACTGGAAACAACAACTGGCCGGGCCGTTGCCAGTACTAGAGCTCCCTACAGATCGCTCACGTCCACCCATTCAAACCTCCCATGGCGCACATTTACCCATCAATATTCCTGAAAAACTCATGCATGATCTGCAAGCATTAAGTCAACGAGAAGGCGTCACACTCTTTATGACGCTGCTTGCCTCTTTTCAGCTGCTACTAGCCCGCTACAGTGGACAAGAAGATATCCTGACGGGTAGTCCCATCGCAGGTCGCACGCGAGCAGAAACAGAAGCGTTAATCGGCTTTTTTGTCAATGCGCTGGTATTGCGCACGAACTTTTCGGGCAATCCTACTTTTCAAGAGGTGCTTCACCGTGTGCGCGAGGTCTGCCTGTCAGCCTACGCGCACCAGGATGTTCCCTTTGAACAGGTGGTAGAGGCAGTTTACCCGGTCCGCGATTTGAGCCGATCGCCTCTCTTTCAAGTAATGTTTGGTCTGCATGAAGCCGCCTGGTGGCTCGAAGCCGATGTAGCTGGCCTCCAATTGCGCCAGGTAGAGATTGAAAGCAATATATCTGTCTTTGACATAACCTGGTCGATGACGACCGGGGATTTGGGATTATCGAGTACAATACGGACCTCTTTGAGGAAAGCACAATCGCTCGAATGGTGGAGCATTGGTACGAACTCTTGCGCTCTATTGTTGCGCGGTCAGACCAACATATAGCGGATATTCCTTTGCTCACGGCAACAGAGCGAGAACGCATTCTATATCACTGGAATGAAACGCACAGATTTTCCATTCGCCCACGTGGCCTGCACCAGCTTTTTGAGGAACAGGCACGTCTCACCCCTAATGCAATCGCGCTCAAAACCTCCTCGGTAAATCTGACATATAAGGAAGTGGAAGAGCGAGCCAATCAGCTGGCTCATGCACTCTGCCATATGCATCTGCCTGCTGGTGGACATGTTGGGGTCTGCATGAGCAAAGTACCAGAAACGATTATTGGTTTGCTCGCTATCCTCAAAGCTGGCGGCGTGTATGTGCCACTGGATCCCCACTACCCGCAGGAACGGCTGGCATTTATGGCAGCAGATGCTCAACTTTCGGCCCTCCTCACCCAGCAAAAGGTGCGTCATGCTCTGCCTGCGCTTGAGGTTCCAATCCTCTACCTGGAATCAGACTGGTTCCAGAAGAGTAAAGAGAGTACAAAACCACTAGCATGGGAGGTTGAAGTAGAGCAGCTCGCGTATATCATCTATACCTCTGGTTCAACTGGTCGTCCCAAAGGGGTCCAGGTCTCGCACCAGGGTATATGTAATATGGTAGAAGTGCAAAAACGCACTTTCGAGCTACAGGCAGGAGATCGCGTTTTGCAATTCTCTTCGCTGAGCTTTGACGCCTCCATCTGGGAAATATGTATGTCGATTTGCACAGGGGCCACGCTCTGCCTGGGAGAGGAAGACGTAGTCCCGGCGGGTCACGCGCTTGAAGCAACCCTCTCAAGCATGGCGATAACAGTCGTCACGTTGCCCCCTTCTCTCCTGGCCTCACTCTCTCCTGTAGCCCTCCCGCAACTCCGCACAATTATCGTTGCTGGCGAAGCCTGTTCCGCTGAACTGGTAACGTCCTGGTCGAATGGTCGGCGCCTCTTCAATGCCTATGGGCCGACGGAGGCAACTGTCTGTGCCACCATTGAGCGCTGTACCGACGATACACGTCAGCCAGCAATCGGACGCCCAATCGACAACACACAGACATACATTCTTGATTCCACCTTAACCCCCGTCCCAATTGGGGTCGCGGGCGAACTGTATATCAGCGGCATTGGTCTGGCTTACGCATATCTCAATCGGCAAGGACTCACAGCCGAGCGTTTTATTCCACATCCATTTAGCAGGCAGGAAGGTGCGCGGCTCTATAGAACGGGCGACCGGGGACGATACAGAGTTGATGGCACTATTGAGTTCCTGGGGCGCATCGACAGCCAGGTCAAAATCCGCGGCTATCGCATTGAACCTGGCGAAATTGAGGCTGTGCTCTTAGAGCATCCTACCGTTCAGACTTGCGCTGTAGTCGTGCAAAAGAGTGCAGCGGGTGAACAACAACTTGTGGCCTATATTACTACCAGAGCGCAACACGTCTTTTCTAGCGAAGAACTGCGCGCATATCTACAGCGATGCCTCCCCGAATATATGCTACCGACCCTACTAGTGCCACTAGAAACGATGCCATTAACCCCTAACGGCAAGGTTGATCGTAAGGGGTTACCCGATGCACAGACGATACGCCAGCAAACAGTAGCATCACTGGTACAACCAATCACTTCTACCGAGAGAGTGGTTGCTTCTATCTGGCAAGACTGTTTGCATCTCGAAAAAGTAGGCCTGCATGAGAATTTCTTTGAACTAGGAGGCCATTCATTGCTTGTGGTTCAGGTTATTCAGAGAACCCAGGAGCACTTTCAACGTGAGGTAGCTCTAACCGATCTATTTGAGTACCCCACGGTGAGTGCGTTCGCCAAATTCCTGGACCAGGCTGTCCAGCCCGCCGATCTCAACCACAAACCAGCCACTATTCTCTCGGCACCTCAGGAAGAAGCCTTACGCTCTGGCCAGAATCGTCTGAGAAGTCGCCGAATGTTGCAAGAGAAAGAGTAAGTGCATGACACATGAAGAATACACCGGACTGGAGATCGCGATTATTGGCCTGGCAGGACGTTTCCCCGGAGCCAACAATGTTGAGGAATACTGGCGAAATCTACGCGAAGGGCTTGAGAGCATCTCTTCTTTCTCAACGGAAGAGCTCCTGGCCGCTGGTGTAAGTCCGGGCGAATTAGCAGATCCCTCCTATGTAAGGAGGGGCGGAGTCATCGAGGACATTGATATGTTCGATGCCTCCTTCTTTGGTTATAGCCCCCGCGAAGCAGAGCTACTTGATCCTCAGCAACGCCTTTTTTTAGAATGCGCTGAAGAGGCTCTGGAAAATGCAGGTTATGACGCTCGCAGGTCGAATGAAACCATAGGGGTCTACGCAGGCGTGGGACTGAATACCTATTTCCTGCGTAACCTCTATCACTGGCAGGACTGGTCGAATATTAGCGACATCTACCAGACTATTACAGCCAGCGACAAGGATTTTCTCGCCAGCCGCGTTGCCTATAAGCTCAATCTACAGGGGCCTGCGCTCGTGCTTCAGACCGCCTGCTCTACCTCGCTTGTAGCCGTACATATCGCGGCACAGGGGTTGCTAAGTGGTGAATGCAATATGGCCCTGGCTGGCGGCGTGACCATTCGCGTACCTCATAAAACGGGCTATCAGTATCAGAAAGGAAGCATTCTCGCACCTGATGGACATTGCCGGGCCTTTGATGCCAGAGCACAGGGAACCGTAGCGAGTAATGGAGTTGGCATTGTCGTTTTAAAAAGACTGGAAGATGCGCTGGCGGACCGTGATCATATTTATGCGGTCATTAAAGGTTCTGCGATTAACAACGATGGTGCAGTAAAGGTTGGCTATACCGCACCCGGTGTACAAGGGCAGGCGCGTGTTATTCGCGCGGCACACCTTGTAGCAGGGGTAGATGTTGAAAGCATTGGCTATATTGAAACCCACGGCACGGGAACAGCACTTGGGGATCCAATCGAAATCGCCGCACTGACCGAAGTCTTTCGCGCACGGACGAGTAAGCAAAACTTTTGCGCACTCGGCTCGGTCAAAACCAATATTGGGCACCTGGACGCCGCGGCAGGAGTTGCGGGCCTGATTAAAACAATTTATTCGCTACAGGAGCGTATGCTCCTGCCTTCACTCCATTTTCAGACGCCGAATCCTGCCCTTCACCTGGGGCAGAGCCCCTTTTATATCAACAATACGTTACGTCCATGGGAGAGCTCAGGCGCTGTCAGGCGTGCGGGCATCAGCGCCTTTGGGATCGGAGGTACAAACGCACATGTTCTGCTGGAAGAAGCGCCCCAATCCTCCAATACGCCACGCACATGCCGACCTCAGCAATTACTTGTGCTCTCCGCCAGAACAGCGCAGGCACTAAAACAGGCCAGCAGTAATCTCGCCCTACATTTGCGCCAGCACCCCACCCTCGAACTGGCCGATGTGGCCTATACATTGCAGGCTGGCCGTCCCCTTTTCAATTACCGTCAGGCACTTGTTTGCCGTGATCTGGAGGACGCAGCTAGCGCGCTAGAAACAGATGATGCCCTCCGCTTAATGACCACGCACAACGAAAGCAGCGAGGCACCCGTAGCCCTGATGTTTCCAGGCCAGGGAGCCCAATACATCGAAATGGGACGCGACCTCTACCAGACCGAACCAGTCTTTCGCGCTGAACTAGACCGCTGCGCTGACTTACTTAGACCACACCTGGGATGTGATCTGCGTACCATCTTTTACCCATCGACGGATGAGCAACGTACCACGGCTACCCGGCTCTTAACCCAAACCTGGCTCACACAGCCCGCTCTCTTCGCATTCGAATATGCCCTGGCACAGCAATGGATAGCCTGGGGCATCCATCCTGTTGCCATGATCGGACACAGTATTGGCGAGTATGTCGCCGCCTGCCTGGCAGGTGTCTTTACGCTTGAAGATGCATTACGTCTTGTAACTGCCAGAGGGCACCTGATGCAGAGTATGCCTGAAGGAGCCATGCTGGCCCTCTCTCAACCAGAGCAAGAGGTACAGGCGCTTTTAACTGGTCGCCTCTCTCTCGCGGCAGTGAATACGCATACCCAGTGCGTGGTAGCAGGGCCAATCGCAGAGATTGAAACCCTGGAGCAGCAATTGAGTGTTCAGGGTAGTGCCAGCCAACGCCTTCGCACCTCGCATGCGTTTCACTCGGAAATGATGGAACCCATCCTGGACGAGTTTGCAACCCTGGTCGCCTCTATCAAACTCTCTGCACCACAAATCCCTTATATTTCGAATATCACAGGCACCTGGATTACCGCTGAGCAGGCCACCAATCCTTTCTATTGGAGCCAGCATATACGCCAGCCAGTGCAGTTCGCCGATGGGATTACAACACTCTTACACGAACCTGGGTTGGTGCTCCTGGAAGTAGGACCTGGCAGGACACTCAGCACCTTTGCCCAGGCCCAAGATATATTCCAGGCTGAGCACGGTTCGCATACCATCATTTCCTCTTTGAGGCGTCCATCGAAGGCACAAGAGGGCGATACGTCCCTCTTAAGCAGCCTGGGGCGCTTATGGCTGGCTGGGGTTGCTATTGAATGGGACAAACTGCATGCTGACGAAGAACCTCGACGCGTTCCTCTGCCCACCTACCCCTTTGAACGTCAGCGCTACTGGATTGACCCACCTCAATTAACGGGTATGTCGCAACCTTCCCTACTAGCCTCTAGTCATACAAACAAGACAGGAGAAACACGCGAAGAACAGGCAACCTCGACGCTCTATCCTCGGCCTGATCTGCCCACACGCTACGTTGCCCCGCGTAATCAGCAAGAAGCAGCTCTGGCTGCGTTATGGCAGCAACTTCTGGGCGTTGCACAGATTGGTATCTACGACTCTTTCTTTGAATTAGGGGGTCACTCTCTCCTCGCGACACAACTCGTTTCGCGCCTGCGCTCTGATTTACAGATGGATCTGCCCCTGCGCGCAATTTTTGAAGCGACCACCATCGCCGAACTCACCCAGCGTATTGCGGAACACAGCTCTCCCAAAGGAGACGAGCCCGCACTCTTTCAGCCTATTCCTCTTGTCGCGCGTAGCGAGAAACTCCCCCTGTCATTTGCCCAGAAACGGCTCTGGTTTATGCAACAAATGGAGCCGGGGGCAAGCTTTCTTAACATACCACTAGGGGTGCGCATACAAGGTCCCCTTCAGCTCAAAACCCTGGAGCAAGCCCTACAAGAGCTTATCGATCGCCATGAAATACTACGCACCACGTTTGTAGCGAAAGGGAACGAGCCAGAACAAATTATAGCTCCTATGCTACATGTGCCAATTACCCACATTGACCTGCAAACAACAATGGCGAATGACCAGGAGCACGCGCTCCACCGCTTAGCGACTGGACAGGCGCAGCAACCATTTGACCTGGAACAAGGTCCTTTGTTGCGCGTATCCGTGTTTCAGCTCGCTCAAGATACATCTGTACTACTTGTCACAACGCATCATATCATCTCCGATGGTTGGTCCTTTGGCATCTTTGTGCAAGAACTTCTGTCGTTGTATACAGCCCTCCGCGCTGGTCTGACCTCCTCGCTCGCACCTCTGGCTATCCAATACGTGGATTTCGCGGCCTGGCAGCGTGAGTGGCTTCAAGGAGCAGAGATTGCCGAACAACTGGTATACTGGCAGCGACAGCTCGTAGGCCCCTTGCCTGCACTAGACCTCCCCACTGACCATCCTCGCCCAGCAATACAAACCTATCGCGGAGCCCATTTCCCTTTCCAGCTACCGGATACGTTGACTGCGCAGTTGAACACACTCAGCCAGCAAGAACACGCCACCATGTTTATGTTGTTGCTAGCCGCGTTCCAGGTCGTCTGTGCTCGTTATAGCGGGCAGGAAGACATTTTAATCGGCACCCCCATTGCCAACCGCAGGCGAACCGAACTCGAAGGACTGATCGGCTGCTTTATCAATACCCTGGTTATACGCACACAGCTCTCTAGCAAGTGGTCATTTCGCGAACTGCTCCAGAGTGTGCGCGAAAAAACGCTGGAAGCGTATGCTCACCAGGATATACCATTCGAACAATTAGTAGAAACACTGCAACCTGAACGGGATTTGAGCCGCTCACCCATTTTTCAGGTCATGTTCATGCTACAAAATGTTCCCTTGCCCACAACAGAAGGCGCCGATCTGCGTTTGAGTGCGCTCGATATTGACAATGGAGCTACCCAATTCGATCTCACTCTGATTGTCAATGAGACAGATAAGCAGCTCACCGGTCTGATCGAGTACAACGTCGATCTTTTTGAGCCTACAACCATTGAGCGGATGATCGCACACTGGCAACATCTCCTGGACGCCATTGTCGACGATTGTACCCAGCGTATCATAGATCTCCCGCTGCTCACAGCAGAGGAACAAAGGACGCTCAATGCCTGGAACGCTACCCAGGTACACTGGGATGCTCCAGGCAACGTTGCGCACCTGTTTACCAGGCAGGTCACATGTACCCCGGAAGCACCCGCACTAACATGGAAGGACCACGTCTGGACATATAGTGAGTTGAACAAAGCAGCCAATTGCGTCGCGCATGCTTTACTTAAGCAAGGCGTCGAGCCCGGCCAACTCGTCGGTGTCTGCCTGGAACGTTCGGCGGAACTCATTGTCGCGATCCTCGGCGTACTAAAAGTCGGTGCAGCTTATATACCACTAGACCCTACTTATCCTCAAGAACGCCTCTCTTTTATGTTGACCGATAGCCGAGCAGGTATCCTTCTCACACAAGAAACACTCACACAACGTTTCGCAAGCTCAGAAGCGCTCTCAATTATCACCTTACCCTTGCCCGCCACTGCCATAGATCAGGTAGATGATCCAGCCATAGACATAGCGAGTGATGCACTCGCGTATATGATCTACACCTCTGGCTCTACAGGCAAGCCCAAAGGGGTCATGATTCCTCAAAAAGCGCTGCTCAATTGTTTCCTGAGCATGGCCAGGGAACCGGGTATGAGCGCAAACGATAGCATACTGGCTGTTACCTCATTCTCCTTTGATATTGCCGCACTGGAATTGCTTCTGCCCTTAATGGTCGGAGCATCTCTGACCATTGCCAGCCAGGAAGAGGCGGCTGATGCCCTGGCGCTACGCCAGCTTCTTGCGTCCTCACGCGCGACATTTATGCAGGCAACGCCTGCAACCTGGCGTATGCTCTTGCATACTGGCTGGTCGGGAGACCCTCAGCTCAAAATACTTTGTGGGGGAGAGCCTCTGCCCCAAACGCTAGCACAGCAGTTGTGCTCTCACAGCCAGAGCGTCTGGAACATGTATGGCCCGACCGAAACGACGATCTGGTCTACGACGCAACAACTCCACGAGACAGATGCATCTATCAGTATAGGCCATCCAATAGCTAACACCCAGATATATATCCTCGATACGAGAGGCCAGGAAGTACCTCTTGGGGTCACAGGCGAGCTTTTTATTGGCGGTTCCGGTCTCGCGCATGGCTACTGGCAGCGCCCAGCACTGACAGCGGAGCGTTTCGTGCCTGATCCCTTTAGTACACAACCCGGCGCACGACTCTATCGTACTGGGGACCTGGTTCGCAGGACATCTGAAAATGCTCTGGTTTACCTGAGTCGTCTGGATTTCCAGGTTAAGGTACGGGGGCATAGAATCGAACTGGGCGAAATCGAGACAAAACTGGCGCAACATACGGCGGTAGGTGAGTGCCTGGTAATGGTCTCTGAAAAAGGTGAAGGAGATACCAGGCTGGTCGCCTATGTGATCCTGGAGAGTGGCTCTTTGTTCGATAAAAATGACCTGCGGCATCACCTGGCGCAACAGCTACCAGAGTATATGCTGCCAGCTCATTTTATTGCCCTGGAGCAATGGCCGTTAACTCCCAACGGAAAAATTGACCGCCAGGCGCTCCTCACCTTCAAGCCTACTGACGCAGAAACACTGCCTACCTCTGCACCAAGGAATGCAATTGAAGAGATTCTTGTCGAGGTCTGGGGCAAGATCTTGCAACACGATATTCCTGGCATTGACGCGAATTTCTTTGAGCTGGGAGGTCACTCGCTACTGGCAACGCAACTGCTAGCACACATTCGCACCCTTTTCTCGCTAGAGCTGCCGCTACGTAGCATCTTTGAAGCGCCTACCGTAAGAGCATTTGCCTCGTTCATACAGCGCGCCCAGCGAGAGGAGCAGGACTATCAGCTCCCACCCCTGGTATCAACTCCAGGTGAGCAAGCAGTTGTTCCATCTTTCGCCCAGCAACGTCTCTGGTTCCTTGAGCAACTAGAGCCAGATACGGCAACCTATCATATCCCTGTCGCGTTGAGAATGCAGGGACCCATAAATACAAAATACCTGGAGCAAAGCCTGGAAGCTATCGTGCAACGTCACGATAGCCTGCGGACAGCCTTCATCACCCACAATGGTCAACTTGAGTCGTTTATCAACCCAACGCACTCCGTTCCTCTGGCGCTATCTACACAGCATTCGGCGATAACAATACAGGAATTACAAGCTCTCGTCAGTGACGAATTACATCAACCCTTTGACTTGAGTTGTCCCCCGCTTTTGAAGGCGACGCTTTTCCGCCTGGCTCCAGAGGATCACATTCTGCTCATCACCATGCACCACATCGCCTCAGATGGGCCATCTTGCACTATCCTGGTACAGGAACTTCTGCAATATTACAACGCGCTGACGCGAGAAGAACCTCCTGTCTTGCCAGATCTCTCCATTCAATATGCCGATTTCGCCCATTGGCAACGCCAATGGCTGTCCGGGGCAATACTTGAGACGCAGCTCCAGTATTGGAAACAACAACTGGCCGCTATTGTCCCGCTCGAACTACCAACCGATCGTCCACGCCCAGCAATCCAGACGTTCAAGGGGGCCGACATCACCTTTACGCTTCCGCAAGGGCTAGCAGTGGATCTACAGGCCTTGAGCAAACGCGAAGGGGTGACACTATTCATGACTTTACTCGCCGCCTTCCAGCTCTTACTCTATTTTTATAGCGGGCAGGAGGACATTGCGGTTGGAACACCCATTAGCAATCGCAACCAACCGGAGTTAGAGGGTTTGATTGGTCTGTTTGTCAACACGCTGGTTTTACGTACTAACCTGGCTCAAAATCCCAGTTTCTCTACATTACTGGCAACCGTACGCGAAATCTGCCTGGAGGCCTATGCGCACCAGGATCTTTCCTTTGAGCAAATTGTTGATGCGCTGCAACCAGAACGTGATCTGAGTCGCTCACCACTCTTCCAGGTCATGTTTGTGTTACAACATACATCAACCAGAGATATACAGACACAACTTGAGCCGCTTCAGCTCAGTCTTTTCCCACTCAACAGTCATACATCCAAGAATGACCTCACCCTTGAAATAACAGTAGATGGTCCAGAGCTACATGGACGTCTGGAATATGCTACCGACCTCTTCGATAGCTCAACAATGGAGCGCCTGATAACGCACTGGCAAATGATTCTCGCACGAAGTGTAGCCAATCCCGCAGAACATATAGCAGATTTCCCACTTCTGACCCCTGCCGAATACCAACTCTGTATAGAGCAGTGGAATGCTACGCAACGCTCGTACCTGGCAACGCACTGCCTACATCAGCTTGTAGAAGAGCAAGTCGAACGTACGCCCCAGAACCTGGCGGTAATCTTTGAACGTGAACAGCTCAGCTACGACGAACTTAACCGGCAGGCCAACCAGCTCGCACGCTATCTCCAAACAGTCGGTGTCGGACCAGATGTACCGGTTGGCGTATGCCTCGAGCGTTCGTTAGAACTTGTTATCAGCCTGCTGGCCATTCTCAAGGCAGGAGGCGCTTACGTACCTTTTGATCCTTCATATCCGGTTGAACGACTCACTTTTATGTTGGAGGACGCTGGAGTGCCAGTGCTTCTCACAGCATCACACTTGCGTCAAAACCTACCGGTTGGCTCAACGAGCATCATCTGTCTTGACCATTTGCAGGCGCAACTGGCATCTTTCGCTACGGATAATCTGACCAGTTCGGTTCAGCCAGAGAATCTGGCCTATATGATCTATACCTCCGGCTCTACAGGCCAGCCCAAGGGGGCAATGAATACCCATGCAGGTATTTGTAATCGTCTGCTCTGGATGCAGGATACCTATCACCTGTCAGAGTCAGACCGGGTTTTACAGAAAACGCCGTTTAGCTTTGACGTTTCCGTGTGGGAATTTTTCTGGCCGATGCTCACAGGTGCCAGTCTGGTCCTCGCCCGTCCCGATGGACACCGCGATCCTGCCTACCTGGTACAACTTATACGCGAAGCACAAATTACAACCCTCCACTTCGTGCCATCCATGCTCCAAATCTTTTTAGAGGAGCCTGGCATCGAGTCCTGCCAGGATCTGCGAAGAGTTATCTGCAGTGGCGAGGCTCTTTCCGGTGAGACCCAAAGACGCTTTTTCTTGCGCCTTTCCGCGGAACTACATAATCTCTATGGGCCTACCGAGGCTGCCGTCGATGTCACCGCCTGGCAATGCGATCCAGAGAACCAGAGGCCTGGTGTACCCATTGGTCGCCCTATTGCCAATATCCAAATATACCTGCTGAATGCTCACCTCCAACCTGTTCCCCCTGGCGTTATTGGTGAACTCTATATCGGCGGCATTGGCCTGGCTCGCGGCTACTGGCAGCGTGCCGGGCTGACGGCCGAACGTTTTGTGCCAGATGTATTTAGCAAGCAGCCTGGTGCCAGGTTGTATAAGACTGGCGACCTTGCGCGATATTTGCCAGATGGCTCGCTTGAGTACCAGGGACGAATTGACCACCAGGTGAAGGTGCGTGGTTTCCGCATCGAATTGGGAGAGATCGAGGTGGCCCTGACACAGCACCCAGAGGTCCGTGAATGCGCGGTCAGTGTGCGCGAAGATCTTCCTGGTGTGAAACGCCTTATCGCCTATATTGTCTGGAGACAATTGGGAGTACATCTAGAGCACCAGTTGTTGCGCGACTACCTTCAGCAACGCTTACCGGAGCATATGGTTCCGGCACTCTTTGTGCCAATAGAGCAACTTCCACTCTCTCCAAGTGGTAAACTTGATCGTAGAGCGTTGCCAGCGCCAAGTGCTGTCCAGCAAGAGCAGAGTGGCACATTTGTGGCACCACGGACACAAACCGAACAGATTATGGCTCAGATCTGGGCAGCGGTGCTCGGGCTAGAACAAGTCAGTGTCACCGACAATTTCTTCGCGCTAGGCGGTGACTCCATCTTGAGTATGCAGATCATCGCACGCGCCGCGCAAGCCAATATCCGGCTCACACCCAGACAGATATTCCAACAGCAGACCATAGAAGCTCTCGCAGGTGTCGTGAACACCTATACTCCTTTTCAAGCAGAACAAGGAGTAGTCACGGGTGCGGTTCCACTGACCCCCATTCAACAGTGGTTCTTCGCGCAACGCCTGGAACACCCGCATCACTGGAATCAATCGGCGCTGTTGAAGTTGGCCGAAGACGTTGATGTAGATCTGCTTGAAAAGGCTTTTGCGGCCCTTCCACTACATCACGATGCCTTGCGCCTGCGCTTTACTCAGTACGAAGGAAACTGGCAACAGGTCAACGCAGATGATCGACATCTTCCAGCATTTTTCACCACCATCGACCTCGCCGGAAAAAACTCTGAAGAGCAAAAATGTATTATCGAGCAAACGCAGGAACAGGTCCAGGCTAGCCTGGATCTGGCAGATGGCCCACTGCTGCGTGTTGTATGTTTCCAGCGTGGGCAGGCTCAATCAAGCATCCTTCTGGCCTGTATTCACCATCTGATCGTAGATAATGTTTCCTGGCAAATCCTGCTAGATGATGTGCAGGTTATCTATCGAGCACTTCAGCAAAACGCCCAGTTCCATTTGCCACCAAAAACCACCTCCTACCAGCGCTGGGCACAATATCTGATACACTATGCGCAAACGGACGAATTACTCCAGGAGCTTGATTTCTGGTTGGGAGAGAATCGCGGACAAGTGGCGCCACTACCAGTTGACAGCGAAAACAACGCCGCAGACAACACCATCTCTTCCGTACGTACCTATACGCTCAGCCTGAGTAGTGCAGAGACCAGCGAACTGCAAGAAATGATGACGCGAGCATATCAAATCCCCATAAGTGATGTGGTGCTGGCCATGCTTGCCCTGACATTTGCGCGCTGGGCAAAAACCGACACAATTCTGATAGACGCAGAGGGACATGGACGCGAAGAAATATCAGAAGAGCTAGATGTTTCGCGCACAGTAGGCTGGTTCACATCTATCTATCCTCTATATCTACAATTGCAGCAGACGCAGAGTGAAAGCGACGCCTTGCGACATACACTGGATAGGCTACATGCCCTGCCTAATAAAGGGTTTAACTATGGAATTCTACACTATCTGCGCGAAGACCCTGAACTACATAGGCGTTTTCAAGCTCTGCCAGCCGCAGAAATTTTGTTTAACTATGTTGGGCAGCTCGATCAACTCATCGCCTCAGCCGCACTCTTTAAAGAGATTATTCCGTCGAGTGGCTTTGACCGGAGTCCCACAGGCAACAGGAAACATCTTTTCGAGATTATCAGTGGCATCAGAAACGGCCAGTTGTATGTAGACTGGCGATATAGCACACAGAAGCATCATCCTGCGACTATCGAACACCTGGCGGCAGGCTTTAAGCAAGCTTTACGTGCCTTGATTCAACAAAGCCAGTCTGTGGAAGCACGCCTTATGCTCTCGGCTCAATATAATCATCTCCAGCTTACGCCAGTGCAATTTGAGCAGATCATGGCAGAACTAGCGATTCAACCACAAGAAGTCGCAATCATTGACACGCTCTCTCCTGCACAGCAGGGTATGCTATACGAAAGCCTGAGTGCTCCAGGTAAAGGCATTCATATAGAGCAATGGCTCTGCACATTGACAGGCAAGTTAGACATAGATGCCTTCAAGCGAGCCTGGCAATGGGAACTGGATCGACATGCCATTTTCCGTACCGGCTTTACCTGGGAAAATCGAACTGAACCATTACAAGTGGCATTGCATCACGTCCCGCTGGCACTGGATCAGCATGATTTACGCCATCTCTCTCCCACCGAGCAAAGCAGCTATCTTGATCGCTATATGGAGGAAGAGCGTAAGCGTGGCTTCGACCTAGTGCATCCACCACTGATTCGCCTCGCCCTATTTCAGTTAGAGGATAAAACCTACTGCTTTGCATTGACCTATCATCATATTCTTATGGATCTCTGGTGCCACCATTTTGTGGTCAAAGAGGTCTTTGCTTGCTACCAGGCCTATAGCCAGGGGCAATCGTTTCATCTTGAACCGAGTCTTCCTTATACTGAGTATATTGCCTGGCTCAGAAAACAGGACCTTACCGCTGCGGAACATTTCTGGCGTCAAAGCCTGCATGGTTTTATCCATCCCACCGCGCCGGGACGCGAGGGACAGCCTGGTCAACCATCCAACACACGCGAAGGACACGCATCCCAATCACTTCCGCTTGCGCCTGCCACTATGGCAAGGTTACAACAACTAGCGCGCCAGCAACGCTTCACACTCAATACCCTTTTCCAGGGCATCTGGGCTTTGTTGTTGAGTTGTTATAGCGGAGAAGAAGACGTGCTCTTTGGCGTCACTGTCTCAGGAAGACCTCCCGAGTTAGCTGGGGTCGAAAACATGGTTGGCCTGTGCATTAATACCTTGCCATTACGCGTACGCACTGCGGCTCATACTCTGCTCTGGCCCTGGCTAACCGAACTTCAAAATTACAATCTAGAATTACGCCAGTATGAATACACCCCTGCTGGTTTTATTCACGCCTGGAGTGATATTCCCGCTGGAGATGCGCTCTATGAGAGCCTGCTCGTCATTGAGAACTTTCCTGAAAGTTTCTCGACCATGACAGAATTAGCCGACACCCTGGCAATTTCAAGCTCTAAATTAATGGGTGCGCAAACGCGTCACGCACTCGCTCTACTCGTTACGCCGGGAGAAAACGCGAGTGTAGGTTGTATCTACGATGAGCAACGCATCAGTCAACGTATGGCACAGCAGATCCTTGAACATTTTCGCTTGCTCTTAGAACACGTAGCGACAGACGGCAATCAACCGTTGGGAAGCTTACAAAAATATATCCCAGAGCAACAGATCCCCGTGCTTTACCCCGCTCGCGTCAAACAGGTTACAACCAGTAACCTGCCCCGCACCAACGAAGAGCAACTATTAGCACAGATCTGGCAGGAAGTATTGGGCAGCGAACAGATCGACATTCATGCCAATTTCCTGGAAATGGGGGGACATTCTCTGTTAGCAACGCAACTCGTATCACGTATCCGAACCACATTCCAGGTAGAACTCCCGCTGCGTAGTTTCTTTGAGTCGGCAACCATTGCCGGCCTCGCAGTCTTGATTGCAAACACCCCACACAAGCCTGGCTTGCTGCAAGGCTCCATTCCCGTGGCAACGAGAAACCAGCCGTTACCTCTTTCTCTCGCGCAGCAGCGGCTCTGGTTTCTCGACCAGATGTATCCCCAAAATAGTCTTTATAACATCACTCGTGCCTTGCGTATTCAGGGGGAACTGCACAATGAGGTTCTAAAGCTCAGCATTGTAGAGATTATACGCCGACACGAAGCCCTACGTACCACATTCCCCACTATAAATGGAGAGGCGGTGCAAAAAATTGCCCCCCTGGCAAACCTTCCCTGGTCGGAAATCGATGTACGCGACTTACCGGGAGAAGAGCAAGAGGCTCAGGTTGTAGCACAAATCCAGGCCGAAACGCACGAACCGATGGATCTCGCTAACGGGCCATTGATCCGCGCCGTACTCGTAAGGCTGGGAGACGAAGATCATCTACTGATCATAACCATCCACCATATTATTTTCGATGTCTGGTCTGAGGGAGTCTTGGTACGTGAACTCCTGGCGCTCTATCAAGCCTTCACTTCCGGACAACCCTCGCCGCTGGCTGAGCTACCAGTGCAGTACGCGGATTTTGCCGTCTGGCAGCGTCAGTGGTTGCAGGGCAAAGTTCTCGACGAACAGATCGCGTATTGGCAGAGGCGACTTCACAACGCAAGCGCCCTTGTATTGCCCACCGATCACGCTCGTCAGGCATTCCCCAGTTATAAAGGAGCGATGCAACCATTTTCCATTGGGCAGGAACTCTCAGGCGCCCTGGCTCATCTCAGCCAACAAGAAGGCGTTACCGTGTTTATGACCCTTCTCACCGTGTTTATGAGCTTGCTCCGCCTCTATAGTGGTCAGACAGATATCGTAGTTGGCACTGACATTGCCAATCGCACGCGCACGGAGACAGAACAATTAATAGGCTTTTTTGTGAACCTGTTGGTACTCCGTGGAGACCTCAGCGGAAATCCATCCTTCATCCGCTTACTCCAGCAAGTAAGTGACATGGTTCTCAATGCCTACGCACATCAGGATCTGCCATTCGAGAAACTGATTGAGGTTCTACGCCTGGAAAGAGAAAGCAATCAGGTATCCTTGACCCGTGTCTTGTTTGTGTTCCAGAATACACCCTGGGTTGAGTTAAAACTGGATGGTCTTACGTTTATGCCTGTGAGTGTAGAGCAGGATGTGACACGCTTTGAACTAGCTTTCTTTCTCTGGGAAACGCCAACAGGGTTCATGGGAACCGTTAACTATAGTACCGACTTGTTTGAGTCCGCGACCATTACGCGTATGATCTCCCATTTTAAGACCTTCTTGCAGCGTGTATGTGATCAACCAGATGCGCGCCTGGATGCCATCAAACTCTTCAATGAAGAAGGAGAAACCGCCCGACGCTCTTCACAACTGCGAAAACTAAAGAAACAGAAAAAATAACTCACACAATCCGAGTGACGCCCCGACCTTTAGTGGTGGATTTACAAAGTGTAGGGTCCATGCCAGCATGGACCCTACTAAAGGCAGAGGGTATCATCACCTCCTTGATACAGGAGTAAGGCAGTCAAGCCATTGCCTGACCTCATCTGCAAGTGGACTTCTTATCTTCTCAAAGATCTGCAAGCTCTTCTCACCCTCCTGCAGAGCCTGCACTTTTTCATTACGAAGCAAGTGAACTCGCGCCAACCCATAACGAGCTTTAGCTATATGAAATACATTCTCTTCAGGTGCACAGGCCAGAGCGGCCAGGAATGTGTCTTCTGCTTTTTGGGGGTCTCTCCTTTTCAAGTATATCTTCCCCATGGCTGAAGAAATGCCACTCACAAAGTAACGATTGCCCTTTTGTTGCGCAAAATCAAGCCCCTCTTGAAGATAATCCATGGCCGTTTCATCTTCTTCTCGCTCAATCGCACATTCTCCCAACTTCAACAATATTGCGCTGAGCGCTGGATGCAGACACATTGAACGCGCCAACCCGAGACTCTGCTGCAAGTATGTTTCGGCCTGCTGATGCTCCCCACGTTTAAGGGCGAGGTCGCCCAGATCCAGGAGAAAATGACAGATTTCTGGACGTGAACCCATTTGCTGAGCCAGCGTTAAGCCTTTATGGAGATACTCCTCTGCTTCGGCATATCTTTCATATTCACAGAGCGTGGCACCGTATACACCACAAATATACGTGAGAGATTCTGGCTCCCCTGCCCGTGTTGCTATCTTTAAGCCTTCTCGCCAATACTGTTCCGCCTGTGGCATATCTCCCTGACACTCGGCTATAAGCCCCAGGAGACCGAGCAATCGGCTCAGTTGTTTGGGAAGTCTGTTCTGACGAGCATACGAGAGGCCTTCAAGTAAATAGAGTCTGGCATCTGCATATTTTCCTTGCAACAAAATGATGTGGCCCAGGTGAGCCAGGATCTCACTCAAAAGTGCGCCAGCGTGCTTTTGGGAACGCAGCAACGTGAGACATTCCAGTGCCAGTTTCTCTGCCTGCTCATAGCGGCCGGCAACTTTAGAGATATTGGTCAAATCCCGTAAAATTTCCGCCCTTCGAGGCATGTCCTTACTGAGCTCTGACGACAAAAGAGCCTGGTGGAGCAGGGTTTCAGATACAGGTTGTAGGCCACGATCATAAAGAAACTTTGAGCACGCCAGCGCACCCCGTATCACCAGATCATGCTGCTTGTACTCAAATGCCAACTGAACCGCCTTAGTAATAAGGTGTAAATCTTGCTCCAGTAAGTGATAGTTGGTGCTGGACTGCTCAGCGAACTTGATCATATAGGAGAGCATACGCATTTCAGCTTCACTATTGCGCCCCTGCAAACGCTTATAATCAGAAATAACCTGATGCATTTGATAGCGACCCCGCTGGCCAATTTCAATCATCCCTTGATCCATCAGGTAGTCAAGCACATCCGCATCGACCGCAGCCACAGCTAGAGCAGCCTCCTCAGAAAATGTATCCGGTTTTGGTGGAAACACAGCTAGCGCGGATAACGCCCTGCGTGAACGCTCGTCTAATCGCTCCTCGCTCATATGAATAATCGTCTGCAAATTATACGATACGTTAGAGTGTTGGTGTGTGTTTTGCTCATAACGTATCATAGGAAGCGCAAGTTGCAAGCGTTTCTCAGCCTCCTGCAGTTGCAAAAGAGCTGATTGAGTACGCCGACTCTGAAAATGGCGTGTTTGAAGCAACAGATAATTACCAATCAGGATCAACGCCAGAGGCAGCCCACCAACCGACTCAACGAGCATGCGTGGGGCATCGGGACTTAACTCAATCAGAGCGGGTGCTATTTGCGTAATCAGTTTGACCCCATCATCCAGGCTCAGTTCCGAAATCTGTTGCGCCTGATCTCCAGCAAAGTATAAGGCAATTTCAGGGATACGTGTCGTAAGCAAGTAAGAGCAATAAGGGCCTCCTACTTTGCATTTAAGAGCCTCTTCAAGACTCCAAACATCATCAATAATAAAAAGCATACGGCGCGTCCCGATAGCCGAACGTAAAGCGTACAACCATTCATCATAGCTATGCGGAGATTTGTTCCCACTATCTCCCAGACCAAAGAGCGTTCCCCAACGACTCAGCGCTGTCATTATATTGGCTTGAGGCCCCAAAGCGGCCCAGAGGATACCGTCCTTGAAGTAATCACGTATCTCTGGATTATTCGCCAGTTCTATAAGCAGCGTTGTTTTTCCGACTCCTGGAAGTCCATAGAGCGCAAAAAGCTGTCTCTCTTCCTGATGTAAGAGACGTTGAGCAAAATCTGCCAGTAGTTGATCCCTTCCTACAATGTCCTGAGCAGTAGAAAGGCGAAAAGGCAGCAGAGAATCATAGATGGGAAATTGTGGCTGGACAATAACTGATTCAGCTGATTCTTTAGAAAATCCTAACTCTTTGAGAGATTTATCAAAGAGTTCACAGAGACTTTGACGATATGCCGGTCCAGGTTGGGCGGTCCCGTTCTCCCAACGACTGATCATAAATGCATGTGGAGCACCGATACGATCAGCAACCTCTTGCTGCGACCACCCTTGCTCCTGGCGTGCCCTTCTTAGAAGAAAATTTGGATAAGATTGTGCCGCTTTTCTCACAGGCATCCTGAAATCCTTTTCTTACTTTCTCAATATATGTCACAGCATAAGCTGACACTCTCCACAAAAGGAGAAAATAGAAGCACAACCTTTACTTTGATGTAACATCAACAAAGGCGTCTCCTTCCATATAAATGGAGCCTGTTTCTCCGGGATCTAAATGTGTTTCAAGCGAACACGTTTAACCTCATCAATATCAGCCGATACCTCATAGATAGGACGGTATTGCTGTGGGTGTAAATATTGTGGAGTTTTGAAGCCAGATCCAGTGACCAACACCACAAGCGTTTCCTGCTCTTGTATAAGGCCTTGTGCAAGAGCCACTCGCGCGCCAGCAAGGGCTGCTGCTCCAGCAGGCTCGGCTAGAATGCCACCTGCTGCGGCAAGCAGTGTGATAGCTTGCAATATCTCCTCATCGGAGACAGCTACGAACCCTCCCCCGCTCTCAGAAACATCCCGCAAGGCCATGGCCCCATTGATAGGCACACTCACAGCGATGCCATCGGCAATAGTTGCACCACTGTGAGCCAGGGGAATAGTCTTACCTTCCCAGGCTCCTTTCAATGGTTGGCAATGCTCAGCCTGTACGCCAATAATGCGCGGCACGCGCGTGGTCGCGCCACATAGCATCAGCTCGCGAAAGCCTTTGGCGATACCATTGAGCGTGACACCATCGCCAACGGGTACGACAACAGCATCAGGTACCAGACGTCCTAATTGATCCCAGATTTCAAATGCGACGGTTTTTTTGGCCTCCAATGTTAGGGGATTATAGCCTGTATTACGGTCATACCAACCAAAGGTACGAGCAGCCTCACGTGAAAGGCGCACAGCAGCTTCATACCCCCCTTTCACTTTAAAAATGGTAGCGTTGGCCATCTGCATATAATGTAGTTTAGTGTCCAAAACATTAGCAGGCACAAATATAACAGCCTCAAGGCCACAAGCGGCAGCCCCTAATGCGAGAGACAAGGCAACATTACCTGTCGAGGCACAACTAATGGTATGAATACCATGATGGAGAGCATGCTCTAAAATCAGCGCAGTAGCCCGGTCCTTGTTTGAACCCGTCGGAGAACGCGTTTCGTCTTTCAACCATAGCCCAGGGAGACCTGTGTGCTGCCTTAGTTGTAGCGGCGCTACCAGTGGTGTGCCACCAACAGCCAGAGGATATAGGATATTATGTGACGTTGGCAAAAGCGCAAGATAGCGCCACATACCATCACCTGACCAGCTGTCCTCTGGTAAGAGAGCGGGGCCATAAGCATACTCCAGTTCAATACGTTCGGTCTCATCCACAGTATCAAACTGCTCGATCGCGTCAGGAAATCTAAAAGTCCCGTTTTTATTTATTATTCTAAAAGAAGTAAATTTCCCCATGTATCAACCTTCTTGCAATATGTGGTCATTATGCAAAAAATGAATAACTTGTTCTCTGTACAAGATATACCGTGTTTGGCCTTATTACAAGTATTCATAGGCACTCCCAGGGTAAAATTTCCTAGTAGCCCAGCGTAGATAACTACGCTAAACATGGAAAAGGAAGAATTTGTCGCAGATACCCCTGTATGCCTTTTCGGAGGTTGAAGTCAGCTTCTCCTGGCAGAGGAAGAGGAACAAACTCATGATGCCTAGAATTGGGAAGTCCTGCTGGCATTAGCAAAAATAGAGACTTTTGGGTGCAGCTCTGGTAAAATAAGGCGATGAAACTCTACGCGATTAGTGACTTACACATTGGGCATGCCACCAATAGGCAGGCGCTGGAGGAACTTCCTTCTTACCCGGACGATTGGCTGATTCTGGCTGGTGATGTCGGTGAGACATTAGATCATCTGCGTTATGCCCTGTCTCTGTTGACCAGACGTTTCGCCCAGGTTATCTGGGTTCCTGGCAATCATGATCTATGGACTATTCCATCTCAAAAAACATCCTCCGACAACTTGCGTGGTGACGCCAAATATGCTGCCCTGGTCTCCATTTGCAGAAGCTATGGAGTGCTGACCCCCGAAGATCCCTATGTGCAATGGCCCGGAGCCGGGACTCCATACTTGCTTGCACCACTTTTTCTTCTCTATGACTATAGCTTTCGGCCAGCCGAGATTCCCGAAGATAAGGCACTCGAATGGGCGCTTGAGGCCGATATCCTCTGTTCTGACGAATATCTACTCCACCCCGACCCCTATCCCTCCAGAGCGGCATGGTGCGCGGCACGCTGTGCATATACCGAAAAGCGTCTTCAAGTAGTAGAGCCTACCACACCCCTGATCCTGATCAACCATTTTCCCCTTTACGAGCCCCTTGTGCGCCTTAAGCGTATTCCACGCTTCTCTCTCTGGTGTGGAACACGGCGTACCCATGATTGGCATAAGCGTTTTCCGACGGCGATGGTCATCTATGGACACTTACACATCCCTCGTACTGATGTGGTAGATGGTGTGCACTTTGAAGAGGTTTCGCTTGGTTATCCGCAACAGTGGAACAGAGAGAAAGGCATTCAGGGATATCTGCGCCAGCTCCTCCCATCCCTAACCGAAAGTTCCCCACGCTAAAGCCTTTACAATTACACACAAGACAGAAATCAATCACAGGGTACATTCGACATATCCTGGCGTGCTTGAAAAGGAATCTGCACAGAACAAATGATTCCCTGGGCTTCAGAAGAGGTTATCCATACGCGTCCACCATGTCGCTCAATGATCTCTTTGCAGATCGTGAGGCCAAGCCCCCACCCTTCTCTGTTTGTGGCTTCGGCGGAAGGTGTACGATAAAAAGGTTCGAAAAGCTGCTCCTGCTGCTCTCGAGTAAATACAGGCCCCTCATTCTGGACCTGGAGAAGCATATTGGAAGGTTCTACACTCAGAGAAACATTGATCGCAGTATGTTCTGGCGAGTACTGAATGGCGTTTCTGACAACGTTAATGATGACCTGGGAAAGTCGTTCGTAATCGGCTTGCAGGATGAGAGGAATTGGTGGGCATATAAACGTAATCGTGCGCTTTGAGAATGCACGCTGATCCTCGATGACTTCACGACAGAGCTCACCAAAATCGCATGGGCTCAGCCGTAATTGAATATCTCCTGACCGGAAACTGCTCAGATGAATCACTTCCTCCATCAAGGCGTGCAAAGCGAATGCTCGCGCGAGAATTTTTTCAAAATGCTTCTTCCATACGAGCGGCTCTGTCGCTGCACCTTCTCCTTTGTTCAGGCGACGCAGGGCGAGTTGCGCCTCTCCAAGTATCGTGGTAAGCGGGGTCCTCAATTCATGGGCTGCCCGGATGAGAAAATGGTCCTTGAGACGGTTCGCGCGCTCAAGCTGCTGATTAGCGGCTGCCAGTTCCTGCGCGTACGCATGTGCCTCTTGTTTTGCGACAAGGGCACGTTTGTATTGCACTTGATGTTGAGCCGCAAGACAAGCAATCGCAATTTGCGCAAACACAAAGGGGATGAGGAGAGTGAAATCATACCAAATACTCAAGGCAAATAAGTTATATTGAGGAACGACAAAGATGCTGAAGACAAAGAACCCTATGGTCATGGTAACCAATGCGGGACCAACACCCCACATAAATCCGACAATGACAGCAACCAGACAAAACGGCGTCCAGATAAAGTGTGGCATTTTGAGAAGGTGGTTCACAAGTGCGGCAAGAAGGACAAGAACGAGCCCAACTCCATAACCGACAAAAGGCTGGTGCCACCTTCCCTTCCTGATGGCCAAACGTTGAGTATTGGTTCCATGACGCCGAAAATATCGGTTTACTCTTCTCATACGTATCATGCCTCTACTCATCACCTCTTGCCTCATAGCATTCTTGCACGAGAAGAGTGTAGCCTTCAGCTTCCAGACAATGTGCCAGCTGACACACTGAGAAGCATGCGATAGTTTCTCGTGAGAGGATTTCTCATTAGGTAGAGGGTGCATCCTCCTTTTATCACTCTACGCCCCAAGAAAACCGCAACAACATCAACCACAACTGATCCTCTCTTGCTTGACAATCTGCGCCTATTCGCGTTATACTCAAGACAGTACAGTTAGCCAGCAAAGTAAAAAAACAGAGGAACACATGCATCCATTTGAAGACGATGTAAGCTACGCTCTCATTCAGTTGATCAAAGAGCACCGCAGGCAAGCCGATGAAGCACTGAAACAGCTTGGTTTGCATGCAGCGCAAGAGTTTATGCTTTTCCTACTTTGGGAAGAAGATGGCTTATCTCAATCTCAACTGGCTGCTCGCCTCAAGCTAGAGCTGCCAACGATTACCAAATCAGTGCAACGTATGGAACGTGCTGGCTTGGTAAGGCGTTGTGTTGATGAGCAGGACACACGTATTTCGCGTGTCTATCTTACCGAAGCCGGGCGCGCACTCTATGAGCCCGCTATGCAAGTATGGAAGAATCTCGATGCTCGCATCTGCCTCCATATGACTGAACTTGAACAGGCGCTGTTGCGTCGTCTGCTTCAACAAGCTCTTGCCAACTTTTCCTAGAGGAAGGCTCTTCATCTTTTTTTAATTTTTTAAATAGCCGGCTAACTATAAAAGAAAGGATACGCACATGAATATGGAAGTCCCATTGATGAAGAATCGTATTGCCTTAGTAACAGGAGGAAGTCGCGGCATTGGTGCGGCGACAGCGATTCAACTTGGAGAGCATGGGGCGAGGGTGGCCGTGAACTATTATCGCAATGCAATGGCTGCTCAAGAGGTCGTGGAGACCATTGAGAAGGCGGGAGGCAAAGCGATTGCCGTTCAAGCGGATGTCGCGAAGCAGGAGGAGGTTGAACAAATGGTTGCGTACGTTCGCGAGACCCTCGGGCCTATTGATACGCTGGTTCTCAATGCCCCGGCCTCAAGCAGCAATCCTACGTCTTCGATCCCTGCCCACGAACAACTTCAGGCGATCCTTGCCCCTTTCACAGGAAGTCGTTGGGACATTTTGGAGTCATTTGTCCGAGGCCAATTACAAGCTGCCTACTATCCCAGTCAGGCAGTTCTTCCAGACATGATCAAGCAACAGCGAGGAAGCATCATTTTCGTCAGTGCCACCCATGCTCGTCGAGCAAATGCAGGAGGAATAGCCGTCGCAGTCTCTATAGCCAAAGCCAGCGTGGAGACGATGATGCAGCATATGGCAGAGGAACTTGGACCCTCCGGTATTCGGGTCAATACGGTGGGTGGGGGAATGATTCTCACCGATCTCAATGCCGGCGCACCACAGGAGATGAAAGACCAGATGGCCCGCAAGACCCCTTTACGGAGAAATGGACGACCGGAGGATATGGCCTCCGCCATTATCTATCTGGCTTCCAATCAGGCCTCTTTTATCACTGGGGCCTATCTCACGGTGGATGGCGGCAATTTCATCATTTAAGGGGTTGAATTAGGGCACCCTGGAGGTGCCCTTGAGAGGGCTGCGCCCATTTTTGAGATCCATCATATCTTTCTCATGCAAGTGGGTGCCCGCTTTCACATTTTCTCTCGCAAAACTACCTGGAACGTCCCAAAAAGTGTCCCAAAAAAGTTGGGGCATTTTTGAGGACATAGTCAGACGACCTTGGGATAGTTCACCTGCTACAGTTACAGGCAGGAGCGATGGGGGCCAGATCACGCAAGCCTCAACCTCCATCGTGTTTTTGAGCTATCTCTTGAAGGAGGAAAGATCTCATGTCATCAAGCACCTCGTACCGTCTGAGCGGCATTGCCTTGCTCAGCGGTAGCATTCTTTCGGTCGTCTACTATGTGACTCAGGCGTTTAGCAGTGACACGGATGTGAAAGCGTTGACCAGTTCCCTGTTTTTGACCAGTAGCATCATTGGGTTTCTTGGTGGATTGCTTGTTCTGCTTGGGCTGCCAGGGGTATACACCCGCCAGGCGAAACAAGCGGGTATCCTGGGGCTGTTAGGCTTTCTGAGCCTTGCATATGTGACGCTTATGCAAGGCGTTCTGATTCCCTTCACTTCGATTACTATTCAGTCGTTCCTGGCTGGAAGCACAAATCCCGCGATCCAGGCACTTGCCACCAGTGCACCGCCTGCTATGGACCCGTTCTTCTTCCTCAGCCTGGTCGCACAGATTCTTGGGAGCCTCTTGTTTGTTATTGCCACATTGCGCGCCAGAATTTTCCCTCGCTGGCCTTCCTGGCTGCTCATCGCCACCCTGGTCGCGGGCTTTCTGAGTTTTTTACCCTTCTTCCCACATGCGTTGGGGAATCTTGCTCCCGTCCTCACGTACATAGCGCTGGCTGGTTTCGGGTACTTCCTGCTTGCGTCAGGAAGTAGTACAACTGTGCAATCTACACCTGTCAGTGTTGGAGCGGAAGCTCGCTCCTGAGTAGGGAATTCTTGCTGTGCATGGGCTTGATGACTCACGCGCAGCAAGAATATCTATGAATAAAACTATGCTTCCCTTTACTGAATAGAGTAGAAGGAGCCTCCAGAGGTAAAATCAGGATGTTTTTCTTGTACGAATGTCTCTTTTCAAATAAAATAGTAGCGCTAAATGATGATATACTGAAGTTTAACGGCATAGAGCAGGAGGCACGCAGCGATGAACATCGCAGAAAGAGAGACGACAACCATAGGGGCACATCGTCATCCTGATACCCATTTGCAAGGGCATCAACTCCTGATAGCGCGGTTCTGCTGGGTAGTGCTGGCGCTGGCAGTTGTTGTCCTCAATATCCTGTCTTTTCCCGCAGCCATGGCATCGTTTCTTCCGCCAGAAATCATACGCGAATTGCACGATCTCCATTTCTCTCTGCCCCTCTATCTGATTCTGGGCATTGGCATGAATGGTCTATGCCTGCTTCTCTATCTGGCTATGGCTGTGCTGCTTTTCTGGCAGCGTTCCGATGATCGTATGGCCTTCTTTTGCTCGCTGATGTTGCTGACTTTTGGGAGCGCTGCAAGCGGTTTCTTGCCACAGGTGTCTTCTGCGCCTCTAGCCTGGAATCTGGTGGTTTTTCCCCTCTTCTTACTTGGCCAGTCTACCTTCCTCACGTTCTTCTATCTCTTTCCTTCCGGGCGCTTTGTTCCGCGCTGGACTCGCTGGTTTGCGCTGCTCAATCTCTTGTATTGGACCGCGTCGTTCTTCTTACCAGAGGTAATGTCTGGCCCGCCGGGTGCCTTGATGTTTGTTTTCGGGATCACAGCAGTCATTGCTCAGGTCTACCGTTATCGCTCAGTGTCTCCATCCAAAGAGCGCCAACAGACAAAATGGGTAGTCTTCGGTTTTGTAGCCGCCATTCTGCTTTTTATTCTCTCTCGCTTCCTATTTTTCGTTTTGCCACCAGCTTTGCAACGTTCACAGGTGGCAGCTACCCTCTTGGGTGGTGGGAGCGTCTATCTGGCCTTGATGCTCATCCCGATCTTTCTTGGCATTGCTATCCTGCGTGACCAACTCTTCGATATTGATCTCATCATCAATCGCACCCTGGTCTATGGAACGCTGACCGCGTGCGTTGTTGGCTTCTATGTGCTGGTGGTTGGCTATCTGGGCGCGCTCTTTCGTACCAGTGGAAACCTGCTGATCGAGCTTCTCGCTACCGGCCTGATAGCTGTGCTGTTTCAACCGCTGCGCAACTGGCTTCAGCGGAGCGTTAACCGATTACTCTATGGCCTGCGTGATGAGCCGTACGTGGTGTTGGCCAGGCTTGGACAGCGCTTGGAAACGACCCTGGATACTGATGCCGTCCTGCCTACGATCGTGTCGACGATAAAGGAGGCACTCAAGCTCTCGTACGCAGCCATTGAAGTGAAGGAAGGGTCAGTAGCGATGCTAGTTGCCTCCGCTGGTTCTCTTTCAGCGCGAGAGGCTCTGCGACTGCCCCTGGTGTACCAGAGCGAGCCAGTGGGAACACTGCTTGTCGCGCCTCGTGGAGGCGATGATACGCTCACACCCGCCGATGTGCGCCTCTTAGATGACCTGGCCCATCAGATCGGGATCGCCATCCACACGGTACGCCTGACCAGTGATTTGCAGGCCTTGACCAGAGACTTGCAGCGCTCACGGGAGCACCTGGTAACGGCACGAGAAGAAGAGCGGCGCAGGTTGCGGCGTGACCTGCATGATGGCCTGGGGCCGCTACTGAGTGCAGTCATGCTGAAAGCGGGGCTGGTGCGGACACTTTACCAGCGCGATCCGGCTACAACCGATGCGTTGCTGAACCAGCTTGAAGCAGAAATCGAACTGGTCATCACAGATATTCGGCGCCTGGTCTATAACCTCCGGCCTCCAGCACTCGACGAACTGGGGCTTTCTGGCGCCATACGTGAGTATGCAGCAAGGCTTGGGGGTGAAGCGCAGGCGCTCAAAGTCATGGTGGAAATCCCCACGCTGCCTCTGCTCCCCGCTGCCGTAGAAGTCGCAGCTTATCGGATTGTGCAGGAAGCCGTAACGAATGTCATTCGTCATGCCTGCGCACGCACGTGCCAGGTGCGTCTCCTGGCAGATGAAACCCTCCGAATTGAGGTGCAGGATGACGGCACAGGCTTTGAGGACACACACACAACCGGCGTCGGCCTTCTTTCAATGCGAGAACGGGCAGAAGAATTGGGAGGCTCGTTCACTCTGGAAAAAGCCCGACCTTGTGGAACAGCGATCATTGCGCATCTCCCACTGGTGGAGAGCAGTGTCGAGACGAGCGCACACGTGTAAAGGAGCAAGGAGATGGAAGCTTTAACCGTTCTCATTGTGGACGATCATCAGTTCTTTCGTGATGGGGTGCGTGCGCTCCTGGATGCTCAACCCGACATGAAATGCGTGGGAGAGGCGACAACTGGCGAAGAGGCGATCCACCTTTCGGCCGAGGTACAGCCAGATGTGGTGCTCATGGACGTGCATATGCCGGGCATGAGTGGAGTAGACGCAACACACCAGATCATGAAAAACAGTCCCCAGATTCGCGTCCTGGTGGTAACCATGTTCGAGGACGATCACCTGGTCTTTGCCGCGATGCGTGCGGGTGCGCGCGGCTATCTGCTCAAGGGTGCTCGGCATGAAGACATGGTACGAGCGATACGAGCGGTGGGCAACGGCGACGCTATCTTCAGCCCGGCGATTGCGACCAGGCTGGTCAGCTATTTCTCAGCGTTGCCGCCAGTGCATCTCACACCAGTCTTTCCTGAACTGAGCCAGCGAGAACGCGAAATACTTGCATTGCTCGCCCAGGGTTGCAAAAACGCTGAGATTGCTGAGCGCCTGGTCGTGAGCCCTAAAAGTGTGCGCAACTACGTTTCCAATATCATCAGTAAGCTCCAGGTAGCTGATCGCGCCCAGGCCATTCTACGCGCAAAGGATGCTGGTCTGTAATTTTGATGTACCAGGGAAGAAAAGAGAGCTAAAATCAGATGGAAGTTCAACAGAACCATAGTGAAACAGATCTGGCCACGAAAACGTACCTGCGCGGAGGCTGGCTACTGACGGCCCGCCTGGTCTGGGTACTTCTGGCCCTGCTGATTGTCGTGCTCAATGTGCTGGCGGTGCCTCCTGTCATCGCGTCAACCTTTCTCACACCGGGCGTCGTCCGCGAGCTGCACAGTCTGGGCTTTTCGCTGACGCTCTATCTGACGCTGGTCATCGGCATGAATGGCCTGTGCATCGGCCTCTATCTGGCTATGGCCGCGCTGCTCTTCTGGCGGCGCTCCCATGATCGCATGGCGTACTTTGGCTCGCTGACTCTGCTCACCTTTGGCGGAGCTGTGGGCGGCTTTCAGTCGAATTTCACCTCAAGCTCCCTGGTCTGGAATCTGATTGTTTTCGTGCCGTTTCTAGTGGGTCAGACCGCATTCCTTGTGTTCTTTTATCTCTTCCCCTCCGGGCGCTTTGTGCCGCGCTGGACGATCTGGCCCACGTTGCTGAGCGTGTTGTACTGGTGCGCGATGACCGCTGATCCCGACCTGAATAGTGGCCCTCTAGGGATCTTGATTTTGCCCTTCCTTCTGACCACAATCATCGCGCAGATCTACCGGTATCGTCGCGTTTCGACATTTCGAGAGCGTCAGCAGACCAAATGGCTGGTTTTTGGCTTTGTCCTGGCCATGCTCATTTTTATACTCTCGCGCGTGCTCGTCTTTATCCTGCCTCCAGCCGTGCTCAATTCGCAGGTCGCGGGGAACCTGGTGGGTGGCGGCAGCGCCGACCTAGCGTTGATGTTGATCCCCATCTTTCTCGGCATTGCCATTCTGCGCGACCGACTGTTCGATATTGACCTTATCATCAATCGCACCCTGGTCTACGGTTTGCTCACTGGTATACTGGCAGCGCTCTATATTGGCCTGACGATCGGCCTGGAGAGCCTGGTCGGGCTTATCGCGAGGCAAAGCTCACAGCCAGTCGGCATTGTGCTTTCCACCCTGGCGATTGCGGCCCTTTTCCAACCCTTACGTCACCGAGTCCAGAACGTCATCGACCGGCGCTTCTACCGGCACAAATATGACGCGCAGAAGACTCTGGCAGCATTTGCCTCCACCTTGCACAACGAGGTACATTTGCAAGAGTTAAGTGAGCACGTATTGGCGGTAATCAACGAGACCATGCAACCGGCGCATATCTCGCTCTGGTTGCGCGCGCCTCGGCAGAGCATCGAACAAGTGTCTCGTCACGTTGAACAACCTGAGAGGAGGAACAAGGATTCTTGAAAAGAGGAGGCTCCATTTTCCTTTCTTCGAGCTGTTTTCTCACCAAACGAAGCAGCCTGTTGAAAAATGTCTATACTGATGAGATTTAGACATTGTAAGTTCTTCGTTGACGCTCTGATTTTGAGGTATCAAAGCAAACTGATGAGGCTACTAGGAGTTTTTCAACAGGCTGGTTCGTTTCCTACGATGCCAGTTTCCTGTTCCTTGTCTCTTTTTGCAAGAGAGGAACAGGAAGTCTTGTGCACGATGAGTGCCGTCAAAAGACGGAGTGCTGCTGAATAGAGACACGATCAACCCTTGTTTTCAATGAGGAGATTCCGAAGGCGGGGCTTCATCCTCGTTCCTCAAGTCCTCTGATCAGTTCATAGCAAAAGCCGGGAAGATCATCGACCACTCGCCCCCACACGAGATTGCCATCGCGCAAGGCAGGCAGGTCGACCCAGGTCCCGCCGGCATTCTCAATGTCGTCTTTGATAGCCGTTGTACCTGTGGCCCTGTGTCCTCGCACAATGCCAGCCGAGATAGGGACCCAGCCACCGTGGCAGATGCTTCCAATGATGTTTCCTCGGGCATACACCTCGCCTACCAATTGTAAGAGCTTCTGGTTACGACGCAGGAAATCGGGGGCGAAGCCGCCAGGAATAACCAGCCCATCGAATGCGCTGGCGTCTTCCACCTCGTCAATGCTAATCTCTGGCGTGATTTCCAGTCCATGATAGCCACGTATAGTCTGGCGGGAGAGACCAATGATCACCACTTTCGCGCCTTCTTCGCGCAGACGCATCACAGGAACCCAGAATTCTAACTCTTCAACATGCTGGGCGACAAAATAACCAATGATTTTTCCTTGCAGGCGTAGCATGCCTTGCCTCTCTTTTCTAGCCTTCTACCATTGATCCCAGTGGATGACATTCTCTACGGAAGCACGTGGGGCTGGCTTAAAGTTTGTCCCTAAGGTATAGGCAACTGGCAAAAGCGCCGCCTGCGTAACCTGGTGGTAGGGGATGCCCAGGATTTCTGCGGCTTCCTCTTCATAGTCGAGGTGGAAGGTAGTCCAGGCAGCTCCCAGACCTCGTGCGCGAGCCGCCAGCATAAAGCTCCAGGTAGCTGGGAGAATTGAAGCCCAGCGACTGGCCTGATCACCGCTAGACAGGCCTTCCATGCGCCCATTCACGCAGGGAATCAGATGGACCGGTACGTTGTGGATATGCTCAACCAGGTAGGCGGTTGAATTCATGATGCGCTGCTGGGTGAGATACCGCTGCGGGTCATCGGCAAAGAGCTTGTTCACGGCGCCAGGGCTGGCAAGATATTGCTGGTAACTTCTCCAATACAATTCCGCCAGCGCCCGGCGTCGGCTTTCGTCGCGGATAACCAGAAAATGCCAGTCCTGCCGGTTGCTACCAGAGGGCGCCTGGAGCGCTATTTCAAGACATTCCTTCAGGACTTCCGGCTCAACGGGCCGTGAAAGATCCAGGCGCTTACGCACCGTGCGGGTAGTGGTCAGTAATTCGTCAGACGTCAGATGAAGAAGGGGCATACCTTTTTCCTTTTCTTCCTCTTGTGTGCTGCCATTCTCTGTTTTCGGACGGCTCACACAGTTGTATTATTCTTTGCCCCAAGTATAGGCAGCATGATCTATCACGTCAAGCAATTGATTTTAATCGTATTGATCAAGAAAAATGATCATTTGTAGGGATGATCTCGACGAGCCTCTCCCCGATCATTCGAGCTTGAGCCGTATCCGAGCCCGGTATGGGCTGAATATTTTCCACATCCAGTCTTTCCCCTTTTCTGTCCCTGTGAGCATGAAATGTCGCTTCAGCGACAAGGTCGCCCCTGTCGCTGAAACGGCCGCATCATTTCAACATATCCACCTATGAAAGAGAAGAGAACTGAAGACGTTCCTGTTCTTAATCCAACTCGACGACTGGCAGGCCGTGGACGCCGAGGGTGGTGGAGATTTCGCTGCCGTGATGGATGTCATGTTCGAGCACACCCCAGATGATTGACTGGAGCGAAACCGCGGGTCTCACTACTTTCGCCTGACGTGCTGCCTCCACCCACATCTGAGCGTATGGCTGGAGCGCGGGCTCCACCAGTTTCGCGTGCCGCGCACGTTCCGCATCATCCAGAGGCGGAACGACCTGCTCAAGATCAGCAGGGGTCAGGCGGGCAAGCGTATGCTGGATCAGTTGCCAGGTCTTCTCAAGTCCGGCAACCAGTTCTGCCGCCGGGTGGCATGGATCCACGTTCCCCTCACAGACTCCTAGAGCCCATAATTCGAGGGAAGTCAGATCGTCGCTCCCCTCGCCCATTCGCGCATGGAACCACCAGGCGCGATTTGCGACAATATGCGTCACGTACATGCCAATCGACCAGTGTTGTGGCGTGGTGCGCAAGGCAAGCTGCTCTCCGGTAAGGGGCGCGATGGCCGCGACCAGACGCTGCTGGTAGCTACCCCAACCCGCATAGAAGGGGAGGAGTGAAAGCTGATGTTCTGCCATGATAGGTATTCCTTGCTTTTTGTCTTCGAGAAAAAACAGTACAATCGTATCAACACGCGCAAGGACATGATGGAAGAGACCAGAGGGAGGAGAGAGAGAGCAGGTCATCGCTTACACGATGATCGAAGAGGCGGATGCCGCGACAGGGGAAAAGATGGCATCCATCTGCGGTGCGTGTGGTAGATGGGGAACATCGGCGATACGTTCGCCAAAGTTCCATGCCTGACACCTCTTTGCTGCACGCTTCTCCATATCTCTGAGCACCATCAAATACTTGCGTTCTCACTATCCGCCGTCTCGGCTCCGGCCTCGCCAGAAGGGCCGTCGAGCATGAATTATGCCCTGCGGCATTCCAGGCATAGAATGGCTAAGCGCTCATGCCTGATGAGAGACACGCGATAGATGAAAGCAAAAATGGTAACGTCTGTTTCACTGTTTGAATAGGAAACAGGATGGAGTTAGCAGCACACTGGCATAGATGTCAGAACCTCCCCAAAAACATGTGACTACTTCACGAGTATACAGAGAGAGAGATAATTCTGTCAAGGATGGGTTGGCGAACGGGCGAATCCGATCCGGGACGCTTGGATCGGTAGATGAGAGGTACCCAGGCACATGACACGGGCGGACCAGCAAAACACTTGCCCCATGGCAAAGTGATTCATGATCCAGGCGGCGCGGATACCCTTGCGTTTCAACCAGGGGAGGAAGCGTCGCCATCTCAGGTACTTCACAAGGTGTAGAACATTTGTTATACTGATGGGCATGGATGCATAGCACATCACATTATATTACAGTACACATGGTACCTACAAGCTGGTTTCCCATATTGTCACGAGAAAGCGGACGACATGAAGCAGATCATCACCGCCAAACTGAAACTGCTGCCCACGCCAGAGCAGGTTGAGGCCCTGCGCCGCACCCAACTGGCGTATCGTGACGCCCTCAACGCGGTGAGTCAGTATGCCTTTGAGCAAGGCAAAACCAGCAGTGTCACGAAACTGCATACAGGCATGTATGCCGAGCTACGCACGCGCTATCATCTGCCCTCGCAACTGGCTTGTAGCGTGGAGCGACAGGTCGCCGCCACGTACAAGGGTCTGTGGACCAAGCTCAAGAAGAATAGTGAGCATCGTCGTGCCAAAATCACCAAGAAACGCTTTAAGGGTTTAGATCAGCCACCACACTACAGATCTCTGAGCATACAGTACACCTATGAACGCGACTACACTTTTCAGCGAGAGAGCCAGGTCAGCATCGGCACACTTAACGGACGCATTAGCATCCCCTACCAGGGATACAACAAGCACACGGCGCTCATTCAAGAGGGGACCCCCATCGGTGATGCCAAACTCTGGTATGATCGCCCAAAGAAGCAGTTCTACCTGCTCGTGTCCCTCTCCATAGAGGTGTCTGATCCCACTCCTGCACAGCTCCAAGAGGTCGTGGGGGTGGACGTGGGCATTCGCTACCTGGCCGTGACCTCAACAACAACAGGAAAAGCCAGCTTTCACACTGGGAAACGAGTCCGACACCAGGCCAACCATTACGCACGACTCCGCAAACATTTGAACCAAAAAGGCACTCGTGGCGCGAAACGTCGGTTGAGACGCATCGAACAACGAGAGAGACGGTTAAAATTGCAAGCCAATCATACCCTCGCGAAACAGATCATCGCACAGCACCCGCACACGCTCATGGGACTGGAGCACCTGACGGATATTCGAGAACACACCAAGCATCGCAAGCGCAAGAAGAACGGCAAAGGCGATGAGCCAGTCTCGCCAAAGGCCCGCAAAGCCAATCGGGTCTACTCGCAGTGGTCCTTTGCCGAACTGCACATGCTCCTGAGCTACAAGGCCGCGCTTGCCGGGTCACTCGCCGTCAAGGTGGATGCAAACTATACCTCAAAAGCCTGTCCGAGGTGTGGGCATACATCCGAGAAGAACCGCCCTCAGAAAGGGTTGCTCTTTGTGTGCGAGCAGTGTCATTACTGTCTGCATGCGGATCTGGTTGGCGCGAGGAACATCACCATGAGAGCGCTCCTGGTCTGGCAGGACTGGATCAGGACGGGATGTTTGTCACTCATCCCTGATACATCGGACAACGAAGCCAAAGCGGTGCGTCTGCGAAGATATGCCGAGTTGCGGTGGAGTCCAGATGTAACCACAAGCCTCCGGTCAGAGACCGGAGGTAGTTGACATCCTGGTTCTTGGAGACGAGCAAGCAGCCAGAGGCCATCAAAGCTGACGGAGTTCCAGAATATGTGTCAAATTCTGGTCTCGATCCTTTTCAGTATACTTTATCAGCAAGGAGGCACTCCGCACCGGCGGCCCCTCTCATGGCCGCCGGCTGCGGTAGCGTTCACTTCGCGGCGACGATGCGCTCGGGAGCTTCCGGTGTCTTGAAGCCCCTGAACAACAGCCAGAAGGGGAGAAGGATAATCTCGAACGTTGCGACGGGAAGGGCAAAGATCGTCCCGTTGCCTCCCGGTGCCACGTCGATCAGACCGAACCAGCCGGCGATGCTCCCGAACAACACCACGGCGTAGCCGATCAAACCAACCACAGAGATACCTCGCGGAACGAGTCGGAACCGGAACAACATCCAGGTAAAGAGCAATCCACCCAGCCCGAGCACAGGCAAAGAGAGCCCGGTCAGGCCAAGGAATTCCGCCTGCTTGAGGACGTCGCCAAGAGTCAGAAACCACGAGCCTTGGGGGGCATTAGCCTGGAGGAACTCCTGGCTCAACGGGATCAGCAGCAAGGTAGCGGCGGCACCGACCATCATGATGGTGCCCTCGGTGATTCGGGAAGCCAGATACCCTACTGCGAGGGCTTCATCGAGTTTTCTGAGCAAGGGAAACGCAAACACTGCGATGAAGATGATCCCGATGTTGTTGATCGACCACATCAGGGTCCCCAATTCGACGGCTCCCTTGTTCGGAAAAACCTGGGCCAGATAGTTGGAGGCGTTCAGAATCGAATCCAGGACAAAAGCTCCGGGGATACTGGCAGCCGCAGTCACCAGGAAAAGGGCCGCAATCATGATTTCTGCCCTGCGCTGGTTGGCACTGACGATGCGTTTTGATTTTGAGGTCTGCGTGGTTTGCTCGGTAGTAGTCATGTATTTGTCTCCTTTTTTGAATAAGAGTGATATGTGTCAATGCTTGATATCCGGCAGATCTGCCGGTTCGGGTTCAACGCGAATGACCGAGAGCAATGGCATGCCTAGATCACGCACTTTTCTCAGCAAGCTATGCAACGCGGCCTGATCAACTGGGCCGGTTAACACCGTCTCGCCCCGGTCTTCTCGCGTGATGGTCAGGCCAGAAAACCAGTCGGCCCATTGGTTCTCAAGGTGTCCCTTGATGCGAATCTCGTAATGTTGTGGCTCGTGCATTTTTCTCATATGGATCAATCTCCACGTCGTTGCACGCGTTCTTTTCTTTGATCAAATATACCCATGAATGTGGTGAGAAGGCATCACCACATGTAGTGATTGATGTGGTGATTTGGTAATCGGGAGGCTGTGAGGGAGAAAAAAAGCCCCAGCAGTGGTTCGACACATCTGCTGGGGTCGGTGGGAGCTGGGTTCGTTAGAACAAATCAAGTTCCTCAGCCCGGCGGACTGCTGCCCGCCGGTTGGTCACCCCGAGCTTGCTGTAAATGTTTTTGGTGTGGGTACGCAAGGTGTTGAGGGACACTACGAGTTCGTCGGCAATTTCTGGGCCGTTCAAGTCAGTTCTGAACAGTCGAAGCACTTCAAGCTCGCGTTTCGAGAGTGGCTCGATCAAAACCTGTTTGACAGGCGTTCTGTCTGAAGCTGAGTCCAGGGCTGTCAGGAGTTGACGAACATAGTTCGGGGCAATCCCGTGTTTCGCGGCTCCTTCTAGCAGGACCGTCATGGGTGGGGCTACGTCCACAAACATGCGGACGTAGCCCTCCGGCTCAGCCAGCGAGAGTGCCTGTTGCAGTGCCATGAGAGCAGCAGAGATGTCACCTTGCATCTGGTAGGCGAGCGCCTGGAGCACCAGGATTTCGATTACACTTCCCGTCCTCTCACCTTCTTGCGCTGCTTTCAGGAGGCGCGAGAGCAGTCCCATTGCCTCAAGCAGAGAGCGGTCTGCACGGTCGCCCTTAGACCTGGCCAGGAGCACCCTGGCCAGGGTGATGTGCTCGAACTCGCGCAGGTAACTGAGGTCGTCCTCAATGGACAAGCCTTGCTCACGCGCCCAGCTAAAGGCTTCGCCTAACCTCCCCTGCGCGACCCACACCCGTGTCACGAGCGCCGCTACAGGACGTACATTGGGGAAGAAGTCTCTCACATACAGGCGTTCTGCCTCGTGGAGCAGGTCGAGAGCGCCGTCCAAATCTCCCTGGGCCTCCCGTATGCGAGCCAGAGCAACACACCAACGAGACCGGTTTTGCGGGAACCCTGTGCGCTCGCCCAGCTCCTTGCTTTTCAGCAGGCACTGCTCAGCGGCATCCAGATCGTTCTGCTCTCGGTGGAGCTCGCTCATGCCCACATACAGATCTGCCGTTCCCCGCAGGGCAGGCTCCCCCAGCGCCATCGCCTCCTGCAAAGAGCGCTCGTAGGTCCGCATGGCCTCGTGGAGACGACCTTGCGCCATCCTGATATCAGCCAGGGCGATGGTGCCACTGATGGCGTCAGAGATGTTTCCGGCCATCTGCACACTCGCTATGCCATCGGCAAACATCCGGTGCGCTGCCTCTAGATCCCCGCTCACCCAGGACGCGAGCCCCAGGAGCGCCGCTGCTGCTCCGCGCCCGAGATGGTCTTCCTCAGGTACGAGGTCGAGCACCCGCCGGGCGTATTTTATGGTGTCGGGCACATCGCCCAGGACCTGGGCACGCGCGGCACGGTACACGGCTATCAAAGCCGGGAGCTGGCGAAATTCCTCTTCGTCCATGACAACCATCTCAGTTGATGGAGCAAGCGCAAGCGCCCTCGTGTCTGCCGTCGTATCCAGCCACCGTTCGGCGTCCCGCAGTCGGGCGTGGACGGCCTCGAGCTCGCCACTAGCCAATAATGCATAGGCATACCCAACACTGAGCACGGGCCTGAAGTGAAACAGCTCGTCGGGGAGCGCCTTGAGCCAGCCAAGCAACGTGGCATCCTGTCTACTCCTGCGCATTTCCGGGATTGCCAGCTCGACCAGGTCCGCCGCTCGCTCGAAGTCCTCGGCGGTCAGTGCGTGGCGGATCGCATCGCCCGCCAAACCATGATGTTCGTACCACTCGCTCGCGCGCCGGTGTAGTGTCAAGACCTGCTCGGGCCGCTCTACCAGCAAATGCGCAGCGAGCACGTCAGCAAAGAGGTGGTGATAGCGATACCAGTGGCGTGTGTCATCGAGCGGAACGACAAAGAAGTTGCCTCGCTCCAGGGCTTCCAACTGCGCGCCGCCTTCCTCCTGACCAGTGACGGCATCGCACAGCGGACCACTCAACCGGTCGAGAATGGAGGTCTGGAGTAAGAAGTTGCGCACCGGTTCGGGCTGACGCTGCAAGACCTCTTCGACCAGGTAGTCCACGATGTATCGGTGATCTCCAGCGAATGCCTGGATGAAGCCGGGAACATCCTGGTGGCCTTGCAGGGAAAGCGCTGCGAATTGCAGGCCAGCAATCCAGCCCTCGGTGCGGTCTGAAAGTCGGGCGATGTCCTGTGTGGAGAGAGTGAGGCCCATCACCTGGGTGAAAAAGGCGGCGGCTTCGGAGGAGGTAAACCGCAAGTCGGCGGCGCGCAGTTCGGTCAGGTGGCCCCGGGCGCGTAAGCGGGCCAGGGGGAGATGTGGGTCTTCACGCGTGGTGATGACCAGGTGCATGTGCGGGGGCAGATGTTCGACGAAATAGGTGAGGGCCAGATCAACCGATTGGGGCACAACCACGTGGTAGTCGTCCAGGACGAGGACGAACGGATCTTTGATGCTCGCCAGGTCATTGAGCAGGGCCGTCAGCATCGCTTCGGGTGGTGGTGGCTGGCTTGATTGGAGCGCACGCAAGACTCCTTCGCCAAGCGTGGGCGCAATCGTCTGCACAGCCGCGATGAGGTAGATCAGAAAGCGAGTAGGATCGTTCTCCCCTTCATCCAGAGATAGCCAGGCGGTTGGTCGCTTGATGCCCTCGACCCATGCAGTGACCAGCGTGGTTTTCCCAAAGCCTGCGGGGGCAGAGATAAGGGTCAGTTTGCGGTGCAAACCCTCGTTCAACCGCTCGATCAGGCGAGGGCGGTTGACCACGTGAGGCCGAAGCCGAGGTAGATACAGTTTCGTGGTGAGAATGGGCGTAGGCATGTCTGCTTCTTTTCCTTCTGGTGGTTTAAAGGAGGAAGTCACGCGTGGCAGTCGGAAACTGAAGCCGATTGCACCACTGCTCAAAGGCAAACGTCTTCATGCGTCGCTCCTTCTCATGTGCCTGGGGCCGCATGGAGCGCTAGATACCTCTGCGCGTAATCGTACTCCATTCTTCAACTAAAAACAAGGTGGTGAGGCATTTCCTTGCCATATAGACGCAATTCCCCTCTTGCTGCGAGAGACCGGTGGCAGCAGAGCAAAGGCTTCATAGTTGCGCACTCGGCTCGACGCTCATTCCAGCAGCCCTGGGAAGACTCGATAGTGCGTAATGTATTGCCAAGCTTCATGTAAAACTCCCAAGTCCGTGTTTGAGATTTTTTTGCGATACACTCCTCGTTCTATCACAGAAATCCAAGTATATTGAGCCTGCTATGATCCATGTATGTCCATACGCACGCGCCTTTCTCTCTTTCTACCCTCTAATCTTGCATCTGTGTTGTACTGTAGAGGCGTGATCCAGAAAAAGCCCGGCCAGCTTGGATCGGAGATGCATGCATGCAGCCTCCTGCGAGATCTGCCGAAGCCAGGAGAGTGATCTCTTGTCCAGGCTACCATGCACTCAGGCGGTAGACGAGAGCATGGGAGATAGAAGCAGCAGAAGGAGAAGATTTCTCATTGGATGAATGACACAGTGAAAACAACGGAGGGTAGACCAATGATGCACACAGCAGGAGTATATGCGACACTCGACGACTGGATTGCACACGAGGCGATCCCATTCTCGCTCGATTCTCGCCCGGACTTCAACGCCGCCGTTGATACGGTGATCGACTCACTTGGCGATGAGGTAGCATTGCTTGGCTTTGGAGAAGCACTCCATGGAGGGGAAGAGCTGCTTGTCCTTCGCAACCAGCTCTTCCAACGCCTTGTAGAAGCCCATGGCTACAGCGCCATTGCCATTGAGAGCAGTTTTCCTCGGGGACCCCTCGTCAACGAATACGTGCTTGGCCACGGTCCGGCATCCTATGAGGCGTTGCAGGATACTGGCTTTAGCCACGGTTTCGGAACGTTCGAGGCGAATCGCGAGTTGGTCGAGTGGATGAGACACTACAATGCTGATCCAGCTCACCCTACAAAACTCCATTTCTATGGTTTCGATAGCCCGACCGATATAATCGCAGATAGTCCCCGCCAGACACTGCACTTTGCGCTTGATTACCTCAGCGAGAGAGATGAGGCCCTCTGCCAGGAGTATCGCAAGCGCATCGACCCGCTACTCGGGCAAGACGCTGCCTGGGAGAATCCGGCTGCCGCGCTCGACCCGACGCAAGCGATAGGTCAATCACCGGAGGCAACCGCATTGCGGATCGAGACCGAGGACCTGATTGCAGAGCTGCGCGTGCGCCGTCCCGAATTCATCGCAAAGAGCGACGAGAGCCGCTATCGAGAAGCCCTCCACTATGCTGTGGTGGCTCAGCAGCTCCTGCACTATCATGCTACGCTCGCGCAACCGTCCGAGCAACGCCAGGCCCGCCTGCTCAGCGTCCGTGCCGCAATGATGGCAGAGAATCTGGTGTATATCGTCTCCCGTGAACAGGGGCGAGGCAACGTCTTGATTTTTGCCCACAATAGCCATCTCAAGCGGGGAAAGGTGCAATGGCAATGGGGGAATGAGACGGTGACCTGGTGGCCCGTTGGATCTCATCTTCATGAAATGTTCGGTCGCCGCTATGCCGTCATCGGCTCAGCCGTAGGCGAATCGCCAGCCAACGAGATCGGCCAGCCAGAAGCCGGTACGCTTGAGGCGCGGTTAACATCCGCTCCCGGGCCGGTGCGGTTCATTCTCACCCATCAAGGGCAAGGGCTTCCTGCAGAGGAAATGGCGACACTTCCGATTCGCTCTGGCAGCCAGAAGAACAGGAGCTATGAACCACTGGGCGCCCAAAGCTTCACCCATTTCGATGGGTTCGCTGTCCTGGATACAACGACATACAATGGGTGGGGCCATTTCTAGAAGGCTGGAGCGCACGTTCCGAGCAATAACGTCTTCTGATCGCGAGATGCGTGGACGCTGAGTTCTAAAGAGACCATTCCAATGTGAAGGCAAACCAAGAAGCAGAGAGCCTCCATTTTGGAGTGGTCGTTACCTATGAACTGTCTTCAGAGATACCCCATTGCTAACAGACGTTCTCCCGTCCGGGCAAAGCCTTCCTCAGATGGGATCTCTACATCAAACGCATCCGCAAGGCGATCAATCATGTTAAAAAGCGCACAGACCACCAGAGCATCTTCGATAGCCTGATCGCTCACACCTGCTGCGCGCAAAGGCATGATATCGCCAGGTCCAACTTCAAAGGGTGTCAGCGTCATCTTCTCCAACAGGCCCAGGGTTGCCCGTATCTTCTCATCAATGGGAGCTGTCTGCCAATCTTGCAAGACAGCATTGACCAGATCGCCCTCAAGTGCCTGCGACGCAACTGCGCCGTGAGCACCCGCTCAATAGGCACACTGATTTTTGCGGGAGACAAAGGCCGCGAACAACTCGCGCTCGCCGATGCTCCAGTCGGACTGTCCTCGCAGCACTTCCTGCAGGTAAGCGGAGAAAGATTGACCAAACACATACGAGCGTTAGGTCAAGGTGCGCCTAATATCGGAAGCTGGTTCGCCCTTCAACACCTGCTCAATGATTTTGAGTCGCATCAGATTCTCCTTTCAGCGCACTTAGGCCGCGCTCTAGTCGGGCCATGCCTGCCCCCAAAGCGGCGCTCAAGGTCAGCTCAAAAATGGCATCCTCACTATACCCTGCCGCGCACAAAGCCTCGATGTCCTGATCAGTGACCTTGTAGGCATACAGAGCGACTTTGGTAATATAGCGTTCCAACTCTGCAGGAACTTGCCCTGTTTGCTGAGATGCGCGCCCGTTCAACTTCGCAGACTGCGCCTCGACAGCATGTCGAAGTGTAGAGTCAACCTCGCCTGGACTATTGAGCACTCCATCGCTCAATGCCTGCGTGTATCTTGCATAACGGCTGTGCATTTAGGAACAGATACCTTCTCTTTCCTTCAGGAAGACATCGAGAAAGGGCTTCGACCGACCCGTCTTCCTTGCTGGGTTACTGTTTTGGAAAGCTATTTGCCATTCAAGTGAGCAACCATTGGAGCAAAGTTCTCTGATTGCCTTTCCTGAATCTGAATATAAGAGATACCCAGGTGTTCACGCTGCTCCAATAGATACTCCACTGCCTGCGCCGTGGTCATTGGGCGTGATTGCACTGGTATCCCTCCCTGGGTGAGAGGGCCAGCGGTGACGGGATTATCAGTTAATTCAATCCCAAATTCATTTCGGCTGAACTCCAGATGCTCAAAGCGCTCACCCGCGGCCTCTCGTATCCAGCCGATCTTCTCCTCTAAGGATGCATCGGTAGGATCAACTGATACTGGCATGATGATATTGGCCTCACGCGCTGCAAGAGTCAGCATGCGGCGACCTGAGCTGCCGATAAGGATGGGAGGATGTGGTTGCTGCACCGGTCTGGGAACGGGGCGCAGCTCTGTCGCTGTGTAGTACTTGCCGGAGAAATCGACGGTTTCGGTGGTAAAGAACTGTTTGATGATGGACAGCCCCTCCGCAAAACGAGAGACGCGTGTGCCAGCCTTGTCAAATGGAATGCCGAGTTGTTGGTAGTCTCGCGGCCAGTTGCCCGCACCCAGTCCAAGTTCTACGCGACCATCGGAGAGTTGATCCAGCGTCGCTATCTCTCTAGCCAGCAGGGCAGGATGGCGATAATCATTGACAAAAACATAGCTCCCGACTCGCAGTGACGTGGTGGCAGTGGCAGCCACGGCGAGAGCAGTAATCGTTGCCAACGGTGTCCCCAGAACATCTGGTACGAGCAGAGAGGAGTAGCCCAGTTCCTCTACGCGTTGTGCCAGCGTCACCCACGCTGAACGGGATGGATGACCGCCAGTGACAACCCCGAAACGAAATGCTTTTTTCACCATAAACACCCTTCTTTCAAGATAACAGATCCCCCATTATAGCATCAGTGCTCTTACTCTTGCCTTTTGCCTGTTTCTGAGAGTAACCTCTCGTTCAACTAGGAAGCTTCCTTGCTGCATACTCTATTGCTCAAGGAGATTCTGAAATGTGTCGTGAATGATGCCGTTACTGTAGAGGTACAGTGGCTTGATTCTGTTAGCTGTGATGGTAGTGATCTTGCCTTAAGCACGTCACCAGCATGACCAGGCTGGCAAATGGTAGGAAAAAGACTTTTCGCCTCTCTCGTATCAAAGATTTTGCCGACCCTATCGTTGCCCTATCGCCAGAGTGTTCACATGGTCGCTCCCAGAATCCAGGGAGCGAACTCTTCTTCACCGATATCCTGGGCCTCACTTTTACTCTTTTTGCCACTGGCCACAGCAATCACCTCCTCGAGAATCTGCCGTCCGATCTCCTCTGCACTCACCCCCTCGAGAATAGCCCCAGCGTTGAGATCCATATCATTGCGCATATTCTCATACAGAGGAGTATTTGTTGCGACCTTGATAGAGGGAGCAGGTTTGAAGCCAAAGCAGGAGCCACGGCCGGTGGTAAAGACCACAATGTTTGCTCCTCCTGCGACCTGACCCGTGACGGAAACAGGATCATATCCTGGCGTATCCATGACGACCAGCCCACGTTCCGCAATTGGCTCGGCATACTGGTACACAGCATTCAATGGAGAGGAACCCCCTTTTGCAATCGCTCCCAGTGACTTCTCATAAATAGTCGTCAGGCCGCCAAGTTTGTTGCCAGGAGAGGGATTATTATCCATTTCCATGTCGTTGATTGCCACATACTGCTCCCACCAGCGTAACCGCGCGAGCAGTTTTTCGCCCACCTCCTGGCTACGCGCACGTCGTAGCAGCACGTGCTCGGCCCCATAGATCTCTGGTGTCTCGCTCAGGACGGCGGTCCCTCCCTGCCGGATCAATTCGTCAGCACAGTACCCCAATGCAGGATTCGCCGTCACACCGCTCCAACCATCGCTCCCACCACACTGAAGCGCCAGCGTGAGTTCGGAGATGGGAACTGGTTCACGTCGCACTTCATTCACCCGTGGAAGCAGTTCACTGATCAGGCGCACTCCCTCTTCAACGGTCTGCGCAACGCCCTCATGCTCCTGAAGGGTGAGTGAGAGTGGTTCCTTCCACTGCCTCCCTGCACTCAGTCCCATCTCATTGATCAGGTTAGGAATCTGATTACTTTCGCAGCCCAGGCCCACCAGCAGGTAGGCACCAACATTGGGATGGGAGGCCATACCTGCCAGCACACGCTGCAACGTGTTGATCCCCTGGCGTCCCATCGCACAGCCACTTTTATGGGTTAGACCGATGATTCCATCTATTTGAGGATAGCGGCGCAGTATCTCTGGCCCAAAACGCTTCTGGATGGCCCGGATCGTACTGGCAGAACAATTGACGGTGCCAATCAGTGCCAAGTAGTTGCGCGTGCCAACCCTGCCATCGGGTCGTTTATAGCCCAGAAAGGTGCGCCGCTGGTGAAGCGGGACAGGGTCGACCAGGCGTAGCTCGCTCCCATACGTATACTGTTGGTGGAGTGTACCCACCGCGAGATTGTGGGTATGCACATGAGAGCCTGCTGCGATCGTTTGAGTCGCAAAACCGATGATCGAGCCATAACGAAGCACTGGCTGACCCTGCGCAATCCCTCGCAACGCCAGTTTGTGACCTGCCTGGATACGCTGCCCGACCTCAAGCAAACGGCCATCAGGCAAACGCAGAACAAGACCCCTGCTCAATGGCAGGCGAGCAATAGCAACATCATCGCCTGCCTGCAAGAGGACAGCAGCCTCCTGGAGGTCGATGGGTTTGTCATGAGAGAAAGCTCTTCCCTGTATCTGCAAACGCGGCTGTGATCGCTTGTCCATACATTCTCCTCCTCGCTCCTTTGAGAGTATATTCTTGCTTTAAATGTACCATATCTCCATGTTGGCACGATGCTAGAAGAAAGGGAGACTGCCTATGCGACGGGTGTGCTCCTCGCCACATTTGAGCGCCTAGATCGCGAGGGCAAACAGACTCAAACGTCAGTCAAGACGAACAGGAAGGCAGGCTGGGGGCCGAAGTGGATCCATGGGAAGCGAGCGATTGTCGAACCTGCTCGATTATTGACTGCCCGTGAACTTCGGCAGCGGGTTTGTGACTACTTTGGCTGTGAACAAACAGAACTTCTGGGACAACAGATCTCTTCATGATTTTGGAAGAGAACCATCCCATTAGGGCAGAAGGAATCGCCTCCAATAACGTCAAGAGGCTTTGAAAGCGGAGATCTGATAGGGCTATTAAGACAAAAAGATCTGCCTGGCACTATTTTCCCACAAAGAGTAGCCCCCTGCTTCTAAATCATCAGCGAACGCCGACAACAATGCCTGCCAACTTGTCGCAATGACAGGAGGGCAAATATCTCCAGAGTCGAAATCGAGGGCAATGATTTGTCCGATGTGTCCCGCTGGTCCTGGTGCCAAATCCAGACAAAGGCGAACCCCTTTCTGGTTCGCGAGAAAAGGCCTGCGCGTCGGGGGGATGGCTGAATTGCCGAGCACATCGAGGCGGTCCTGCTAGGAGGGCAGGAGGAGCTGCATCGAAGGAGTTTGATTGAGGTATTGAGGAGTTGCTCAGTTCTCCGCCGTCAGCAAGGCATAGCTGTACGCTGGTGAGAGACTCGCCCTCTCAAATGAAGATGCCCCGGCTACCTAACGTCTTTAACAGCGGGAGCCTCCCCATCGAGAGCGATGCACTCCTCACACGTTGGTGAGACGACCGAATCAGAAAGATGCTTGTTGCCAAACCGCTCAAGGGCGGCAATCACGTCACCCAACTCTCGGCCTTTTTCGGTGAGATGGTACTCGACCCGTGGAGGGATCTCCAGGAAAGCCTGCCGTTGCACAAACCCCAACTCTTCCAGGAGCCTGAGACGGCTGGCAAGCGTCTTGGAACTGATGTGCCCCAGCGTCGCACGTAACATGTTAAAACGCAGAGGACCTTGCAACAGGTTCATGACGATCAGCAATACCCAGCTATCCCCCAGCAGATGGATGGCCCGTCCTAAAGGGGTCGCTGCGCAGGCTTGATGCGTATCGGTTGGATGCTTCGCTTCGGATTCTTTCATAGGGACAAGTATACTCTCTTTTTCTTCAGAAAACAAGTTCCTTGACAAATTCTAGTTTCTAACTTAATATTAGTTTCGTAAGGAAAGTTAGATGGAAAGCAAAACCTTTCTGCTTCACTCTTTTCGCCTGGCTGCAAACACGCGAGAAGCGAGACACAGAAGTCTGCCATGGCTCTCCATCAGATCTCTATGAACCATAGTGCTAGAAAGAAAGAAAGAAAGAAAGAAACGATATGACAGTCACCATGAATAGCGCGCTCCTGCTCTTTCGCATCGTCATCGGACTTACAATGGCGGGGCATGGAGCGCAAAAACTCTTTGGCTGGTTTGGGGGCTCCGGTCCTGTTCGACTGCGTCAGGGCTTTGAGAAGCAGGGATATCAGCCAGCGTGGTTCTGGGTCGCCCTGGCTATTGTCGGAGAGCTCGGCGGCGGCCTCTCCTTTGCGTTCGGCTTCCTGACGCCATTGGGGGCCGCGGGCATGTTCGGCGCGATGGTCATGGCGGCCAGGACGCACTGGAAAAACGGCTTTTTCCTCCAAAAAGGCGGCTATGAATATCCCTTGATACTGGCGACTGCCAGCCTGACCATCGGCCTCATCGGGCCTGGGAGCTATGCGCTGGATACCCTCTTGAGCATCGCCCTACCAGAAGTACCCGTGTTTGGTGTGTTGGCAGGCGCGGCCCTGCTGGTCGATCTCATTGGAATCATGCTCACCTCCCGCGCCAGCGTCCAGCCTGAGCGTCCATCCAGCGCTTCCTGAGGATCTTCGCTGTCAATCACCTCCGGTCTCTGACCGGAGGCTTGTTCGTTACACCTGGACTCCACCGCACCTCGGCGTACCTTCGCAGGCGCGCCGCTTTGGCTTCACCGTCCGATGCATCAGGGGCCATTGACACAAACCCCGTCCTGATCCAGCCCTGCCGGATCAAGAGCGTCCTCAAGGTCACATTCCTCGCGCCAATCAGATCAGCGTGGAGCGTGTACCCACACTGCTGACACCCAAAGCGCAACCCCTTGTTCGGGCGATTCTCATCAGCCGTGTGCCCACACATCGGGCATGCCTTCGAGGTGTAGTCCGCATCCACCTTGACGGCGAGCGACCCGGCAAGCGTGGCCTTGTAGCTCAGAAGCGCCTGAAGTTCGGCAAAGGATCACTGCGAGTGCACGCGATTGGCTTTGCGAGCCTTCACAGACACCATCTGGGTGCCCTTCCCCTTTTTCGTGCGCTTGCACTTTCTGCGTCTGGTTCGCTCCCGGATATCGGTGAGCTGTTCCAGCCCAATCAGGGCGTGTGGGTGCTGCTCGATGATCTGTTTGGCGATGATGTGGTTGGCGTGCAGCTTCAACCGTCTCTCTCGTTGCTCAATGCGTCTGAGACGACGTTTCGCGCCACGAGTGCCTTTCTGCTGCAAGCGTTTGCGTAATCGTGCGTAATGGTTGGCTCGGTGCCTCACTCGCTTTCCTGAGTGAAAGCTCGCTTTGCCGGTCGAGGTGGAAGTGACCGCCAGGTAGCGGATACCCACATCCACCTCAACAACTTCGGTGAGCTGTGCAGGAGTGGGATCAGGAATCTCAATCTCTAAGGACACCAACAGAGAGAATTGCTTCCTTGGCTGATCGTACCAGAGTTTTGAGGCATGAAAACCTCTTGGGGTAAGATAGAAGCTGATCAAAGCCAAATCTTACTTGGAGGAGATTGATGCCCCTTCCAGAGCCTATTATAGAAGTTCTGACCGTCTTTCGGCCATTGTTTACCGCTCCAACATGGAGGAAACTGATGACGCTATTAGCCGGAACGTTGCTGGCTCGAGGTCGCCGAACGGTCGCAGCCGCCCTGCGTGCAAGCGGCAACGACCAGGCAATGAACTGGAGTCTCTTCCATCAGGTGCTCAACCGAGCGCAATGGTCTCCGTTGGCGGTCAGTCGTCAGCTTCTCCTGCTGATCGTCGAAACTTTCGTGCCTACAGGAACGTGCGTGGATCTGGTCATTGACGAAACGCTGGAACGGCGCTGGGGCAGCAAGATTCGCAAACGCGGACACTACCGCGACAGCGCCCGCTCGAGCCGTGAACGCTCCGTGAGCAGTCCTGGGTTACGATGGATCGTGATGGCCGTGGTTGTGCATCCGCAGTGGACCAAGCAGCGATGGGCACTCCCTTTTCTGTGTGTGCTGGCGACCACGCCAGAAGTCAGCGAACGCTTGGGCAAGCGCCACAAGACCATCGCGATGTGGGCACACCAGATGATCAGCCTCGTCCGCCGTTGGCTTGCCGACCGCAACATCAAGCTGATGGGCGACCTGGGTTCGGTCTGCCAGGTACAGCTTTGAGAGAACATATCCTCGCACCGTTTTTTTCGCTCAACACCAATTGCTCAGCAATACCAGCGTTGGTCTGCCCATCAGCGAGTAACTGGAGCACTTCCAGTTCGCGCGAGGTGAGATTGGCAAAGGCCGGAGGCGCTTTTCGTTTTGTCTGGCGTACTTCGGCAATCATGCGCGCTGCCACCCGCGAGTGGAGGACCGATTCGCCCCGCGCAGCTTTCCTGATACTCTCGGCAAGTTCTCGTGGACGAATATCTTTCAAGAGGTAGGAGAGAACTCCCGCCCGTAGCGCCGGAAACAGATGCTCATCTTCGACATACGAAGTGAGGACCACAATCTGGCTCCTTGGGCTGATCCGTTTGATCTGGCGCGTGGCTTCCACCTCATTCATCCCTGGCAAAAGCAAATCGAGCAACACCACGTCAGGGACCAATTCTTCTACCAATGGGAGAGCTTCCTCGGCGCTTTCTGCTTCCCCGATCACTCGAAGATCAGCATGGATGCCCAGCAGCGTCCGCACCCCTTGTCGCACGACCGCGTGGTCATCCACCACCAGAATGGTAATGGGATCATTCATCTACTCACCTCGTCTTCTGCTGGTTCATTGCCTGAGAATCGTGGGAGTGGGCAACGCGCGACGATCTGTGTTCCTGCTGTCATTTGACCGATTTCTTAGCGGCGTTGCCAGATAAAATGCCGACGGTTTTAGCGCCTGGAAGCAGACAGCCTGTACCGCATAACCTGGCGAACATCGTAGGAGCATATAATCATGCTTCAGATGTGCTTACTCCTGGCTGTTTCTCGTCATCATGTCAAATGAACTGGCAATCTGGCATGTTATCTGGCAAAGAATCAGGGGAAGAGTTACGGAAGGTTCCACCTTCCGCAAAGACACCTCGCCGTATGATGCTTGAAAGGGTGCGCACTCGAATTGAGCAAAAACTGGGATAGGAAGCGGCGTTGAACGTGTCTGACGCGAGGGGCATCATGGTCGGTGTGAGATCTGGCAGAACTGGGTAAGATCCAGTGACGACTCCCCACGGCTAAAGCTTTACACTTACACACAAGTTTGAAAGTTTGTAGAAGATCCGCATGACCATGCGAGAGAAAGACGCCAGGAAAAACGCGTAATGATACGCAATGATGTGCTTCAAGCCTGGCGAGACACACGGCTTCTTCTGAGATAAGCGGGCCACTTCTCGTGTGGAAAAAACGAGGCTTGTGCAGCGCATCGCCTCCACGTTTTTTCTCCAGATCCAATAGTTGTGTGTAAGTGTAAGGGCCCGATCCAGGGGTTTACGCTCGGCATGATAAGCTGCTGATTTTTTGGCAATTGTTCTGTTGAACGCATCTCTTCTTCGTCTGCCGAAGGGCAAGATTCGAGAAGTTTTTTCTGCTCACCAGGAGTATTCTGTTTCTACTTGCAAAATGCAAGGATATCATGTACATAGATCGAAAGAAAGTGTACTGTAATAACAAGGAGAGAGATATGTTTCAACCAAAAACAGCATTTAGCGGGTTTTCAGTGAATAATCTAGCAAAAGCTAAGGCATTTTATACTCAGGCTCTAGGGCTACACGTGGTCGAAGAGGGCGGCGGCCTCCGGCTTCATTTGCCTGGTGGAGGCACAGCGTTTGCCTATCCAAAAGACAATCACCAGCCAGCGACGTTCACGATGCTGGATTTTGTCGTTGATGACATTGATGCTGCGGTTGATGAACTCAAAAGCCGAAGCGTCAGCTTTGAGCGCTATGAAGGAATGGTGCAAGATGAGAAGGGCATCATGCGCGGCATCTCTCAAAAGATGGGGCCTGATATAGCCTGGTTTAAAGACCCGGCTGGGAACATATTAGCCGTGTTACAGGCGGAATAACCTCATACTGACATGGCTTCATCGCGTTTCTCTATAGTTCGATCATTAGTTTAAATTATGGAAAGAAGCTTTGAGTTCTTGCCCATTATGCTAGGTGGTTCTTGCTTCACGTTCTCGCGGGATGAGGCTCGCAAGAACGACTTCATAGGCGAAAGAAGAAGAGATGCGTTCAACAGAACAATTGCCAAAAAATCAACAGCTTATTTCCATAATTTACACTCTACTTGCAAGGTGCAAATAGAAACAGGAGGACAGAGATCCTGTGAATCTTTTGATAAAAGGAGTTTTCAGATGCCTGAACTGCAAACCTTGTTGACTGGTCTCGCGTTCGGCGAGTCGCCGCGTTGGCACGAGGACCGTCTGTGGTTTTCCAACTGGGGCACTCAGGAGATCGTTGCCGTCGATCTGGAGGGCAAGAGCGAAGTCATGGTTCGTGTGCCGACCACGATCCCCTTTTGCATCGACTGGTTACCCGATGGGCGTCTACTCGTCGTCTCGGGGCGCGAGGGACTTCTCCTACGCAGGGAGGCCGACGGGGAGTTGGTGACCCATGCCAACCTGAGCGACCTTGCTAGCATCTGGAACGAGATCGCTGTGGATGGTCGCGGCAACGTCTACATCAACGGTGGTGGCTTTGATGCTCCCGGAATCATCGCGCTAGTCACCCTCGATGGGTCGGTGCGCCAAGTGGCTGACGATATCGCTTTCCCCAATGGTATGGCCGTGACACCTGATAACTTGACGCTGATCGTTGCTGAGTCCCACGGAAACCGTCTCACGGCCTTCGACATTGATGGCGACGGCAGCCTGTCGAATCGGCGGGTCTGGGCCGCGCTTGAAGGAGCAGCCCCTGATGGCATCTGTCTCGACGCTGAAGGTGCCGTTTGGTACGGCGATGTCCCGAACAAATGTTGCGCGCGAGTGAGAGAAGGTGGTGAGATCTTGCAGGTGATCCATCTTGACCGTGGCTGCTTCGCATGCATGCTTGGAGGAGAAAATAAGCAAACGCTGTTCCTGATGGTAGCCGAGTGGCGTGGTTTTGAGAACATGGCAGATCAGGCACGAACGGGCATGGTTCTCACTACCCATGCGCCCGCACCAGGCGTTGGGTGGCCGTAGCCCAAGAGCAGCTCGGTGCGACCTCACGAGAAGGCGGCAATTATATGGAAAGCCCATGATGCGGTCTCCTGCCGCTGGTTCCAGTCCTGGTCTAGGAGAGGAAGTTGGATCATCTCTGGCTTCCTCGGTGGCTTTTTCCTCGCTGCATAATTGGTTCTTTTTTGCTCAATTTGACTGCGCACCCCCTTTCAAGCATCCTGGAGATGGAGGCACGAGCTGGCGAACACAAAGTGGCGCTCCACGATAGCGAGAGCGCCAGGCAGTTTCAGGCGCTGTTGAAAAAGCCTACAAAAGCGGCAAATGGAAAGGCAGAACCTTCGCAAAAAGGCATGTCTGATTCACCCTCAGGAGATGGGCAAATCTTCGAGGCCATCAATCCACTCAATGGGAACCTATACTGGTCAAAGGCTGTCAGCGGGTTGCTTTCAGGCGACCCCCAGATTCTCGCCTTCGGAGATATCCTTATTCTTCCCCAATGCAAGCAAGTCGTTAATCGTGCTAATGGCAATGTCCTGTGGCGTTTCTCTGGTGGCGACTTCATCATGAAAGGAGCCGTCGGTCAGTAGCAATCTTTCTGCATCATTCCAAAGAGATGATACGTTGGTTTCTTGTCAGGTAATGCGGTGAGCCCGGTGGTATGAGAGCGCTTGGTTTTTGTCTCATCACAATGTGGTTTGCATGTCTAGAGAAAGGAGGGCTATTCAGCAGTATGAGCCATACACTCAGGCGCGCTCACGCCACGCTTGAGGCGTGTGATGTGACAAGAAGTGATACCAATGTATGAGGATGTTGCTGAGCATGGCTCTTAGCTTCTTGCCAAGATCCCATACGTGTCAGTCATGGGAAGTCGTCACATATTGAGAACAACGGTTTGGCCAAACGGTAGGAAGCGTAATCGTTGTGTTAATCCAGTCGCAGCAAATGCTTGCTCAATTTCGGAACGCCCCTCAGTTAAGTGTGACCATCCTTCATAATGGATGGGAATGATGGTCGCCTTCTCAAAAAGGTTTGCGCACTCAATTCCTGCTTGTCCCGTGAGCGATAGAGGATCTGGGCCAAAGATATCAACATGAGAAGCTCCAAAGTGGAGAAACGCAGTGCTAACGTGATAACGCTGACCAATCTCTACGATATCTTCATAAAAGACCGTATCCCCCGAAATGTAGAGCGTACCATGCTGCTGTTCTTCCCACTCAAGCATCCACCCCGTGACATCGCCAATTACCGCTTTTAGTGCGGCGGGTCCATGACGTGCAGGCATCGCTGTGATATGGATATGCCAACCATCACTAGCTACGAGTTCGGCTGTTTCCCAGGTCTCCATACCATGAGCTCGATTCCCAGGTTCCGCGCTCCAGCAGGCGTCGTCAGAATCTGGCTTGCTTGCGAGAGATACGCACGACCAGCATGATCCAAATTATCAAAATGCTGATCATGACTGAGGAGAATTGCATCTACCGGCCCAAGCTGAGCAACAGGGATTGCTGGGTCTGCGGTTTTGACACGCGGTGCCGGTTTACTAGCATAATATGATCCAGCAGGATCAAAGGTTGGATCAGTGAGTAAACGTAATCCGCCGATTTCAAGGAGCATCGTTGGACCACCAATATGAGTAACCTGTACTGGGAGTGCTGGTGTCTGTGGCATGGTATTTCCTTTCGTTTCTGAATGAAGCACTACTTATGCTCTTCATAATCATGCGCTCACGATTCCCACCTAACGCAACCGTTCTCCCAATCGATTGCCTATCCCCCCACACCTCCTCAACGGCGATCCTACGCAACTATTCATTGAGATCCTGCTCTGACCAGGACAGCAAATTCACCACTCCTTGAAAGATCCTATGATGCTTGGCCAACTCCACCGCGAATTTTACTTCTCGCCTTCGTTGCCGCGAACTTCATCTGACATCCTGTATCCTGCCAGGAAAAGAAGGGGAAGCGTTACGCTGTTTGCGCTTGCGGCCCGAGGAGTACGATTATTGGTGGGAATCTTGCTGAACCCTGGTCTTGACCCTCGGGCACTTGAGCTGGTAGAACTGCGCCAGCAAGTTGAACAGGTGGCACAGAAATTTGTTCACAATGACAACCAGATGCCACATCTGGCTGTTGGTTGTCAGGCTACTGATGGGAAGCCTGTCTGTTCTGTGGAGCTTGTGCTCGATCGCGCTTGCCGTAATCCCATATCACCTCGGCAATCCTCATCCGATAATCTTCGAAAATGGTAGCTCGGCCCTTGGCCTGCGCGATATGATGCTCCCGCACTTGCTGCCATGTTGCAATTGCCTCCTCATCTCGCCAGAAGGAGAGCGAGATAAGCTTCCCTGGCGTGGAAAGGCTCTCAAATCGTTCGACAGAGATAAACCCATCGATATCGTCAAGCAATGGCCGTAGCTGAGCCGCAATGTCAAGATACTCTTGCCTGTGCCCCTCTTTCATGTAAACTTCAAGCATTGCTGCAATCATCGTTCTTAATCTCCTTTTTTATTCACACATCCTGCTCTTCGGCTGAAGCAGGGTGGTAATTTTCATACTATTTATGGTAAAAACGCATCACCTGACTAGTTATTCCAGGAGACAGTGACTAGGCAACCGCTCCAAAGAGCCTGGTAACCAAGGCAACCTTCCCTGTGAAAATCTTGTTCATATGCTATCTCCTCATTTCTTCCGGTTTATTGTACCAAACGGTACAAATAAATATAGCAGCCTTGACAGATCGTTGTCAAGAGGATACCATACCAATCGGTACAGTAAATAGCATATGATGAGAAGCTCTGTTGGCATGGGTTGGAGAGCTGAAGCTCTGAAAGCCTGATACGCGCTCTGCCCGCGCTCTGGAGTTTCTTGCTTTGCAGATTTTTCTTCCCGCCGGAGCTTACCTCTGCAGTGCTAATCTCAGAAGGGCTGATCTCATCGCTTCCGACCTTCCAGAGTTGATCTACAGCGGTATTCGCAAAGATTGAGCATTCTCTGAGAAGTGCTTGTAACGTTTTTGAGACAGCGAACGCACTATTCTAGAAGTAAATCCATTTAGCAATTGACAAGGGTGAGATACTCATGAAAAACCCAGGAGCTTGCCATGAAACATCCCATCCCTGTCACGTTGACTGAGACAGATCGTGCCTCGCTGCAAACGTTCATCCATGCAGGCAAAGCCAATGCCAGAACGTTTACCCGAGCCCACGCCTTGCTCAAAGCGGCCGATGGCTGGACCGATCAGCAGATTTGCGAGACCTTCCAGATCAGCCGCAATACCTCCATTCGAGTTCGGCAATTGTATCTGCAAGGCGGACTCGAAGCGGTCTTGCAGGACAAGCGGCAGCAGCGCCGTCGTCAGGCTCTCACAGGAAGCCAAGCGGCTCATCTGATTGCCATTGCATGCAGTCCCACTCCTGATGGGCATGACCATTGGACGTTGCGATTGTTGGCTGGCAAGGTTGTCGAGCTGGGATTTGCCGAATCCATCTCGCCAGAAACCATTCGCCAGCTCCTGAAAAAAACGAACTTAAACCTTGGCAACACGAGCACTGGTGCATCCCAACAGTAGGAGCCGAGTTTGTCGCGACGATGGAAGATGTCCTCTTCCTCATAGAGGTCGAGGACGATCCACACTCTCCCACTGTCTGCTTCGATGAGAAGTTGGTGGCTCCAGAGGCCGATGTGCGACCTTCTGTGCCAGCCAAACCAGGGCAAGTGGAACGCATCGATTATGAATACGAACGCTTGGGCACAGCCAACCTGTTTTTCTTTGTGGAGCCGCTTGCAGGCTGGCGTCACGTTGAGATGACCCAACAGAGGACCAAACGGGATTATGCTCATTGCATCCGCTGGCTCGTTGATGAGGCCTATCCGCACGCTGAGTACATTCGTCTGGTGCAGGATAATCTCAACACACATACCGCTGCGGCTCTCTATGAGACGTTTGAGCCCGCTGAGGCCAGACGCCTCTTGCAACGGATCGAATTCCATTACACGCCCAAACATGCTAGCTGGCTTAACATGGCTGAAATTGAGATTGGGATTTTTACCCGTGGCTGTCTTTCGCGTCGGGTGCAAAGTCTGTCTGAGCTACGTCAACGCATTGCGACTTTGGAGTCCGAGCGAAATGCTCAGCGTTGTACCATTTCCTGGCGCTTTACCTGCAACGATGCTCGTGACAAGCTTCATGATCTCTATCCTGTTATCAATAACAAACTGGACTGACTACTAGTGCGAGGATGCTACCCGGGAAGATGGATGGGATGGATGAGTTATGCAAGATCCTTGGAGTGAGGACAAGAGAAGAAAGGGAGCCTCTATGCCACAACTGCTCTCAGTGAACGTTGGCATGCCTCGCGATATCGCCTGGCGTGGAGAAACGGTGCGCACCGCCATCTGGAAGGAGCCAGTCCAGGGCCGGCGCATAGTCCGGCGGCTCAACATCGATGGGGATAAGCAAGGAGATCTGGTTAGGCACGGGGGAGAACAACGCGCAGTCTTCATCTACCAGATAGAGTCCTACCACTACTGGGAACGGCAGCTCAACCAGAATGACTTCGTCTTCGGACAATTTGGGGAGAATTTTACCATCGAAGGCTTATCCGACGAGGAGGTGTGTATTGGCGACCAATACCGGATCGGCGATGCTCTCTTTGAGGTGACACAGCCACGTGTGACCTGCTACCGTGTCGGTATCCGCATGAACAATCCCCAGATACCAGCACTGCTGGTTGCTCACCGCCGACCCAGCTTTTATGAGAGTTGTGGAACCGTATTCAGGCTTGGCAAAGAGGATAAAAAAGGAAGCATGTTACTTTTGTAACATGCCCAGAGTGATGATAAATACCGCTTTTTAGGCATGACATCTAGTACATCGAGACATATCATGGTCAGCATGAAAGCACAAGATCTTGCAACAGGCAAATATGAAACAAATCATTAACAAAGGTGGATAAGATTGATGTTCAACGAAGTGCCTCCTATGTATAATCAGGCAACAAAACTCATGGCTCAAGTTTTCACATTGGTCCAAACATGCCCTGCTGGTCGTGTCACAACTTATAGCTGGATTGGAAAAGCGCTCGGATATCCTCGTGGGGCACGTATGATTGGCTGGATCATGAAAGAGGTTCCCAGAGGAATTCCAGCCCATCGTGTCGTGAATAGTAAGGGGGAGTTGACAGGAAGCTGGGCATTTGGTCAACTGGGAGAGATGCGTCAGTACCTGGAAGTGGAAGGAGTGGTTTTCTCCCCCGATGGACGAGTGGATCTTAAAAGTTATGGCTGGGACCCCTTACAAGAGCTTGATGTTACTGATCTGCAGCATATTCTGGCGTCCACTAGCCCCTCAGTCAAAGTCAGTGAGCGACTGTTACACCTCCTGCGAAATGATCCAGCTTCACCTTTAAAGAAACAGAACTGAAAAATAAATAGCTCTTTGTGTAAGCTGCTATCTCTTCATTTTGTTTACGCCAGGGGCTATATTTCTTCCCACCAGCAGCAATAAATAGACAGGTTATCGAAGGTACAGTGCATTCGAGACAGAGAAATGTTGCATGTCCCAGTTTAGTTTTCTTCACTCACTTTAGCCGTGTTCCTCATTCCATAGAACCAACAGAGAGATACAGCAGTAAGAATAACAGGACTGTTTGCCAGACAGTCCTGCTGCACTGTTAGGTTGGCCAGGCTCGCAACGCCATTTCAATGACCTGCAGCAATTGCTCTCGACTCACCCCACTTGCAGCCTGAACGGCCATGCCTTGGGAAAGCGTGATGACATAACGAGCAAGGCTCGCAGGATCAGCGGAGGCAGGTAGATCCCCCTCCGCTTGCGCTTGCTCAAGGCGCTGACAGAGGGCCAGTTCGGCCACTGTCCGCCGAGCAAGTAACGCCTCCTTAATAGAAGCAGCGTCCTCCCCGCATGCAAGCGCTCCCTGGACCAGAAGGCAGCCTGCTGGTGTGTAGGGATCGGTCTGGGCATCAAGCGCTGAGCAGAGAAATCGTTCCACAACACCTCGGGCGGTGGGCTCCCCAAGAACCTCATGCAGATAGGCGGCAGGTCCCTGCACATAGCGATCCAGGATGAGGCGGAATAACGCTTCTTTATTGCCAAAGGCAGCATAGAGGCTGGGTTTGGTAATGCCCATGGCTTCCGTCAGATCTGACAATGAGGTCCCCTCATAGCCATTGCGCCAGAAGAGGCGAAGGGCCTGGTCGAGGGCGTGATCAGTATCAAACTCCCGTGTGCGTCCTGATGGCATAATTCCTCACTTTCCTCACATCCTAATACATTTTTCTATACCTATCGGTATAGTATCCTCTTGACAAAGATCTGTCAAGGCTGCTATCGGTATTTATACCGATTAGTATAAATAAAAAAGGAGAAAAAAAGATGTTTGACACCAACAAAGTTGGTCATAGCTTCCCACCATTTACCATTACGGTTGAACCGGCAAATATTCGGGATCTAGCCCGAACCTCTGGTGATGACAATCCCATCTACCAGTATCATCGGAAAGCTCAACAGGTAGGGTCTTTACATATTCCCCTGTTTCCCACAGCAGGGATGCTCTTCCACTTTTGGGAAAATACCCCCTTTGTTGAGCACCTTGCTGAACTTGGCCTTGATGTGGCTCAACTGATGTATCGAGAAGAAAGCTACGAGTATCTTGTTCCTCCCCAGGATGGATGATCGACGAACGGTTGAAGCCATCATCTATGTCCTGCGTACGGGTATCCATATGACCTTCTCGTGTGGGACACCGGGCACCAGGCCTATGTCCATAAACTCCTAACAGGACGTCGAGAGCGTTTTTATACTATTCGCCAGTTTGGAGGTCTTTCTGGCTATCTGCGTCGTGATGAAAGCCCTTATGATGTCGTTGGAGCCAGCCACGCAAGCACCTCCATTTCTGCCGCTCTCGGTCTTGCGGCTGCTCGCGATTTACAAAGAAAAGATTTTAAGGTAGTCGCCATTATTGGAGATGGAGCATTGACAGGTGGCATGGCACTTGAGGCTTTGAACAGCGCAGGCTACTTAAAGAAAAACCTCATTATCGCCATCAACGATAACGATAAATCCATCTCGGATAACGTTGGTGCTTTACATGAATATATGAAACAGCTCGCAGCGTGCAAACAACTCTAAGCGATCAGTCTTTGCGTCAAATGGCAAAAGACACTATTGAGCATTTACCTGCTATTGGTGAGATTGCCAGTCGTACAGAAACAAGTGTGAAACATTTTATTATACATAACAAGGATCACTCTATTTTCGAACAGCTGGGTTTCAAGTTCTTTGGCCCATTTGACGGTCATAATATTCCTTTGATGCTCAATGCATTCGAAAATATTAAGCACGTTGCAGGGCCCGTGGTGGTGCAAATCGTGACCAGGAAGGGCAATGGCTGGTATGCCGCTGAAAGCAATGCTACCAAATGGCATGGGCCTGGCGCATACGATTATAAAACAAGCGAAATAAAGAAGAATGCGGGGAATCCACCAACATATATACAGATCTTCGCACGGACGCTTACAATGATCGCTGAGAAAGACTCATCCATTGTTGGGATCACCGCTGCCATAGCTGATGGAACTGGTTTGGAAATGATGCGCCAACGATTCCCCAAACGCTACTTTGACGTTGGTATTGCCGAGCAACATGCGGTTATCTTTGCCGGTGGTATGGCTGCTACAGGTATCATCCCTGTTGTAGCCATCTACTCAACGTTCATGCAACGTGCAATTGACCAGATATTCCACGATATTTGTGCACAGAATCTGCATGTCGTTTTCGCATTAGATCGAGCCGGTATTGTCGGTGAGGATAGACATACTCAGCATGGCGTGTTCGACATCGCTTTTATGTGTATGTTACCAAACATGAAGATAATGGTCCCCAAAAATGAAGAAGAGTTACAACGTATGCTCTATACGGCTATCTATATGGATGGACCGGTCGCTGTGCGCTATCCACGTGGAAAAGCACTCGGTATCCAACTCAGCCCTGAGCCACAAATGCTGGAAATAGGCAAAGCTGAACTATTGAGTCCTACATCGATAGAAGAGGCTGAGCACGCTGATTGCACTCTTTTAGCTTATGGAGCAATGGTCACTCAAGCTGCGATCGCAGCAAAAGAACTTGCACAAGAGGGTATCAAGGTGGCGGTAGTGAATTATTCGTCCAATTGAGCGGGAAATTGAGCAACAAGTTAATGAGGAAGCAATGATTACCCGCAAGTATTGTCTTGCTGTCCGAAACGCTTTGACCGATGACGCCATTCCCCACTTTCTGCGCTTGGTCTCAAACTGTACGAGCGTCTCTCTTTGATCATAGCTTCTCTGGCCAGATTGCGGAAATCGGGAAGTTCCCGCCTCCTCTGGACAAATTGTACCTGCTGCTCATCAAGGAAGTAGCCGCAACAGAACCAGGTGAGGGGCCCATATCACCCACTATTGCTATCGCTCCACTCCAATCTATTCCTCGCTCCAAACCCTTCTATCTTTCCGTGACGCCTCTGGGGCGCCAGTCACTCTCTGTGGGACCGTGAAGCATGCTTCCTAGTGCAGGTTCCAGAGACCTGTTGTGCAATAGGGCCAGCGTTCCTGTGTTCAACGAAGATGAGGAACGCTCTCTTACACACTAGGTCTCCTGAGATTGCACTAGTTACTGCGCATCGCTCGCTCAACCAATTCAAGCAACACGTCCGGATCAAACGGTTTCTCAAGAGTATTGTAAATTCCTATACAAGCAGCTTGCTGGAGAGATTCCTCATCTGCACTGAGGGCAATAATCGAGCGCAATAAGGTTGAGTCTTGCTGTTGTATCTTGTGCAAGAATTGCAATCCATTGAGATGTGGCATTGTTAAATCAAGCAAGATCACATCGTGCACATTCCGTTGATAGTCCAGTTGGGCTAAGGCGTCTACCCCATCGAAGGCAGTGTCTACTTCATATGCTTCATCTTCCAACAGCTCTTGTAAGACCAATCGCATCATCTGGTCATCGTCGACGACTAAAATGCGCTTCCTCATTTCCACTCTCCTTCTGGCACTCAAGCCATTCTCTCTTAACGAACTCTCTTTCGGTTCCTATGGGCATGAGTCATCCATGACCGCTTCACGCGTATCTCGTAGCTTTGTACCAGGAGATGATGTGAGCACAGTGAAACATGCATAGCGTGTTTTGCCTGCGCCACCATCCAGCGAAATGTTTCCAGTTGTGTTGCAAGAATGATGAAGAAAACAAGATGAGCAGAGAATGCCTCCCCTTATTCTGTGTAGGCAACCGCTCCAAGGAGTCTGGTAACCAAAGCAATTTTCCCTGTGAATATCTTTGTCACTCGCTAAGAATCTCTCGGTCGCCGCGATCGCGGCGACCGTATATCTAAGCCCCTTCCACTCCACGCCTCTTCAAGGCGCCCATCGGCTTTCCTCAACAACCTGCCATCGGACATCGCGTTGAGCGAGCAATGCCGTCGCCCTCCACCGCGAACTTGCCTCTTCCCATCATTGCGCACATCTTGCCGTGGACGCAATAATGGGAAGAAGCCCTACACTTCAATTGTCTCACCGAACTCACTCCCAGGTACGCCCACTAACTGCGCAAGAATCTGTTGCCCTCGAGCAAGAATCTGGGCGAAGACCCCGCTCCGTTCCTGCTACAGTATGAGCAGCAGTTCTGCTTCACAATGGCTCTTTAGACCTACCCACGAGAGGTACAACATGAACAATCGTGCGGCTCTCAGTAGCGCCAACAAACCAGCGTATGGGTCTATCAGAGTACCGTATCGGCAACATTGGGCAGGAAAAAGCTCTTATCATTATCGATACGGTTCAAGATGGGCAGTATTGGTCATCTCGCGTTGTAAAAATCTCCGACGGGCCTCACTGGCCATGTTAGGAGCACGCATACGTCGTAGCCAGTGCTCCTGGCTACAAAAGAATGGAGAGAATTCCTATGCTCGATTTTAGCTCGGTGAAGAACGGCTCTAAAACATTCGCGGAACTGGCGGCAAGCCTGACCAAAGCTGATCTCTATCGGCTGACCGACGAAATGGTTGATACCATGCAAGAGATTATCGCAGACGCGGTGGACGCAGATGTGGTATTTGTGCCTGATGACCCGCAGGCCAATGATGCCTTTGGCAAACCTGAAGAGGTTCATCTGCCATGGACGCTCGGCCACATCATCGTCCACACCACGGCTTCCTCCGAGGAGGCGGCGGCGCTGGCTCTCGTGCTGGCTCGTGGCTTACTGATCGAAGGTCGCTCGCGCTACGAGGTCTATTGGAAGACCGTCACGAGCGTCGCGCAGATTCGCCAGCGTCTGGAAGAAAGTCGGCGCATGTGCAAAGCCATGCTCAACGCCTGGCCCGACGAGCCGCATCTGGATGTCACCTTCACGCATTCCCGCGTGGGCGAACTCAACGCCATCGGGCGCTTCCTCTTCGGCCTCTCCCACAACACCGATCACCTCGGCCAGCTCCGAGAAATCATGCGCCAGAGTCGCGAACTCCATCCCCGCACCTGAAGCTTTTTCAGAGAAGACGAAAAGTGGCGCTCTCTGGGATCTCTGTCCCCACCTGTCATTTCAGGCTCACCACCTCCTGCTGCATACTGGTCTCAACATGCTCAGGTTTCATACCATGCATCGGGGCCTGCAATGTGAAGTCCGCTTCCGTCTTTTACATGTCATAGAAACCAAGCAGTAGGTAGTACGGGCTGTGATTGGATGTAGCCATGATCCTGCTTGACAATATTGCTGAGATACTTGACTTATCGCAGTTCACAGGCTTCGGGAAGAAGCCCTACCGCTCTCAAGTCCTTGAACGTGAAGGCTGCCATTCCGCCTCGGAAGAGGAACGGTAGCCTTTTCTCATGATGGAAATGAAAAGGATATCTGACAGCATCGTTGACAGCAAAACCGATGAACTCTAGCGAATTCAGGCGGATAATCTGAACGTAGCTGAACACTGTTGTATGCTCACTGCTGAGCCTTGAATGAGGTGCTATAATAGGGCGTATTTTGTTCCCTAAGCAGAAAATATAGAGACTTTGCCTTCAATGGCTTCGCGCATTACCAATTTTCAATTGGGACAGGCATTCTTCATTCTCTTGAGCACACAAGCAGAGCATATATCTCTCCTCTCTGCTCTGCTTGTGTTAAACCCACCTTTTACAGTTCAGAAGGATTCAGTTGTGCAGAGAGCTGCTGCATATACCAAATAGCTTTCTCTATATCATCCTCTACTGTGTGAAGCTGGCAAGCTGGCAGGCGCACACTTTCCCACTTGTGGCATGATCGTTCACGGCAATACCAGCCTCCTTCATAAACACAATGTCCTCCATACTGATATTCTCAGGAATCCCACACGTACTCACAATATGCCTTTTTCTCCTGATGTTGAGCTTTCGTGCTTGCTGATAATCGCAGACCAACTGCGACGAGGCATGTTTGCCAGTAAGTCCTCTCTTGGCGCACTGGGAAATAGATCACGAATGAATGCATTCTCACGCTCGGTCCATGTCTTATGACCACCACGATAGGTGTATTCAGTTCCCCATTGCGGATCGAGCCATTGGACTTCAAAGCGTAACCAGTGCGCAGTCATTTCGTCAAGATAAACGCCCTTGACGATAACCTCCGCAAGTGATCGTCTCTCCACAAACGGGATACGTTCCCACTCCCCGGCGAGCCGATCAGCAAGGGTATAATAAGACATCAGCTTTTTACTCTCCTGATCGGTCTCCTTCTTGATGTCCTCTAGATAGCACACCTCACACGACCTGTATCTCAGCCCTTATTGCGCTTGCTCTCAGCAACATGAACTGTTTTTCTGGCTAACCGCGATACCAAAAAGGGAGGAACGTATGAGAAAAGGCTCTATTCGCCTTGAGAGGCTTGAAAACATCAATCAGCAAGCACTAGCCGTCCTGCTCTCCACTCGTTTAGAGCGTGAAGCACCTAGCGCGCCAGTTTGACCAGCCAGCGCCGTTACTGGACCTTGTAGAAGCTGTGAGCCTGGTCGATGTGAACGCATCGGCCTTTATTGCCGAGTGTGACGCGCTTGGTATTGAGAGCCAGACAGATACAAGCACCACGTATCGCCAGGCTAGGCACGCCGACAACACCGAGTACGCCGCGTATATCGAGCACCGCTATACGCCACCGCCAACGAGTACTAACCTGCAAAGAGGCTCTATCACCAGGCCCGCGCCTGGCGGTAGGACCTCTTGATGTCTTGAGCAAGCAGAGGCAACCCTTCTGTGAAAGAGTGTTCCTTCCCATCGAACACGCGAACTGTTGCCTGGGGCAGTTTTTCTTGATAGCGTCTAAGAGAAGAAAATGGGACTTCTTCATCAGAACGACTGTGATACAGGAAGAGTTGTCGGATCGGGGGGAGGCGTGAAGCAAAATCATCTAGCACAGCGTACTCAAGCTCCCAATCCTGCTTGCCCCAGTAGGGCACAGCCACCAGAAACAACCCGGCAATCGGTTTCTGGTAGGTTCCTTCTGCCAGATATTTGAGCAACATTGAACCACCTAAAGAGTGCCCAATGAGCAAGGCGTCAGCATCGAGCTTGCCTAGCTCTTGCTCAATCTGGTCCCTCCAGGCAAGGTATCTAGGATGGTTAGGATCAGGCATATCTGGAGCCAGGACTTGGTAATCGCTGCCAAGCTGTTGCCGCAGGGATGCAACCAATTTTCCACTGCCTAAAGGTTTGTGCTGATTGCCTGCACCCTGAATGAAAAGTATTTGTTTTCTCATTTGTCACCTCTTTTTCACATGATTTCTTTCGTCTTCATGTACTGCTTCTCGACGAAGGTGCATCTTCCACGCATGACTGCTCCCGCAAAACGGGCTGCTTCGACACGGGTGAGGTTGCTTGCAAAATGCAAGAAGACACAGTTGCTTCTTCCAAAACAAGAAGGTAAAATCGGAAACACGAGAAACATCGGATGACCAAATCTTTCATTCCTTTGCGGAAAGTTCCACCTTCCGTAGCCATTCCCCAATCAGGCCAGTCCATAAGCGAAATCACCGTAACTATGCGCCATTTCATGAGGCGGCCCATGCCACTCCTCGCGTCCTTGGAGTCGATGATTGGAGCTTCCATCGAGGTAGGAAATTCGCAACGGTCCTCATTGATCTGGAAAAGCGCCTCCCTATTGAACTTTTGCCTGATCGTGAGGCTTCTACTTTGGCAAAATGGTTGCAAGAGCATCCTGGGGTTGCGCATCATTAGCCGTGATCGCGGCGGTGCCTATGCGGATGGAGCAACTGAAGGCGCTCCTCAAGCTCAACAGGGAGCAGACAGATGGCACATTCTGAAGAATTTAGGAGAGGCTCTGGAAGGCTTTTCATCAGTAAGAAATCTCACCTGAAGGCCGCCATGCAGGATCCAACAGAAGCGACCACAAACCCTTCCCCCCTACAGGAGAGCCCTATGGGCAATACCGGGCGGCTCGAAGAAGTGAGTGTGCAACGCCATCAGGAAAAGGTCGAGGCTTGCCCAGGTTGAAGAGCAGGAAGTCACCGAGCTGAAAAATTTCGCGCGGGGTCTGCAAAAATACTACGACGCGGTCAAAGCGGGACGAACACTCCCCTGGTCTCAAGGCCCGGTTGAGGGGCACATTCACCGATTGAAGTTGCTCAAGCGCCAGTCCTATGGCCGGGCAGGTTTCCAAACCCTGCGAAAGCGGGTGCTGCGACGCGGCTAAAAATGTCTCGCTAGGCGAGTACATCTTTGAATCATCAACTTTGCGTTAGACCCAGCATCATACGGCGAAGTGTCTCGAGGAAACGGACTGAGAAGATGTCTGGATAGCAGCGTTCGCAGAGCAGGTCATCAATTGTTGCATCGTTGTGCTGAGTGGAAACATCGTGTTGCCGGTGAGTGACGAGTCTGGTCACTCACCGGCAACGGCATTAAAGTGCACCCGCATCTCTCGCCGCATAATACGAAGGATAGATGGGGCGGAAGCCTAGTTCATCTCGGATGCGGAGGGTATCGACGATCATTTCCCACGGATTCTTGAAGGAGGCATCTGCGTCACTTGCAACTTCTGGCAGGCCATTCAAGCGCCGCAACTCTGCGAGACTCATGGGTGCGTCATCGGCAACATTGTAGATCTGGCCGTCGATCCCAGGGGTGGCAATAGCGCGCAGCAATGCCTGCGAAACATCGGCATGATGCACCATATGCAGCCGTTTTGCTGGATGCCACTGCCGCTCGCCAAATATCGGCAGGGAATCGTGCACATGCGTATCTCCTTCCCCATAGACAAAACTCAGACGCAGGATACGCAATCCTAACCCTCGTGTGCGATATAGTTCCAGCAGCGCCTGTTCAGCCGCGACCTTGCTTTGCGGATAGGTGAATGCTGGCCGGAGGGGGTCATCTTCGCGAGCGGGCCGACTCTGATCTGGACCATAGACCTGGTTCGTGCTGGTGAAGACAAAACGCTCAACCCCTGCGGAAAGGGAGGCGTTCGCCAGAGCCAGAGCACCATCCTCATTGGTCGTCCTGATTTGCTCCTGGTCAGTTCCCCGGAAGAAGGCTGCCAGATGAACGACGATCTGGACTCCTGCAACAGCCGAAGCGAGGCGATCTTCCTGGCTCAGATCTCCCACGATCACCTCAGCCCCCAACTTGTGGAAAGCCTCAGCCTGTTCCGCTCGGCGAACGAGAAGCCGAACGTTATTTTCACGTTGCAACAGACGGGGCACGAAGTGACTTCCAACCTTCCCAGTTGCACCAGTGATAAGAATGGTTTTCATAATCATTTGACTCCTTGTGAATGAAAGCTTTTCTCCTGCTGTCGCAAGAGAGGTGTTGCCAGGTCTCTTCGCGCGTCTCGCTTGACCTGGATACCACATCCTTAGTATGCTTGAGGGACATTGAGATAACCAATCTCTCGTCATCGTATGATTGCGAGTAGTAGGATAAGGAGTGAAGCAGATGGAAGAGAGAGAACGCCGACAAGCACTCGCGGCCTTCTTGCGCACCCGCCGTGCCCGACTCTCTCAAGCAGAGGTAGGATTACCAGCACGCAGCAGGCATCGAACGCCAGGGCTGCGGCGCGAAGACGTGGCGGAATTGGCGAATATCGGGGTTTCGTGGTATACCTTGCTGGAGCAGGGAAAGGACGTTCATCCCTCAAAGCCTGTTCTGGAAAGCATTGCACAGGCGCTCAGGCTCACCCATGCAGAGGAGAAGTATCTGTTCCTGCTGGCAGGTCACACGCTGCCTGTGAAAGAGCCACCAGAGGAAGAAGAGGTTCCCCCAGAACTACGGCGCGTAGTGGACGTGCTGACTCCTCATCCAGCCTTTGTGATCGGGCGGCGCTGGGACATTCTCTTCTGGAATCGAGCGGCTGACCTGGTCTTTTGCTTTGATGAGCCCTTTCCACCGCACTCGCTCAATGTGGTCTGGCGCTCCTTTCAGATGCAAGGACACTCGCTCGATCTTGACTGGGAGGCGCAGGCGCGCAATCTGGTGGCCCACTTTCGTGCCGATTACGCTCGCTATCCAGGCGATGCCTCGTTTGAGGAATTACTCCATGATTTGCAGCACATGAGCCCATTATTTCGGGAATGGTGGGAGCAACATGATATACGAGGTTTGCCCAATGGGCCACAACCTATGATGCATCCAACGCTCGGTCCCCTGGAATTTGACCATGTGCAAGCCTCTTTTTCTTCCAATCTCCGTGTAAAAATCTATGCCGCTTCCCCTTCAACCGCTTCGAAGGTAGAACAGGCGTTGTCTGCTTCCTCTTGATGAGGGGATCGTAAGCAGCGCCTGTCTCGTTGCGCATCCCGTGGGTGAAGAAGGTACAAGTCACCAAACCCGTGGCAGGATGCCCCCGTCTTGTAAGCGGGGAGGAATGCCACGTTCCTTTTTGAGGAGGAGAAGCGGCGGAAGATGTTTGCCTGCTTCATCTCCCTTCTCCTTCTTGACATGCCGTTGATCTATTTGTTCTACTCCATAGATAAAAACGGTGATGACAGTCAAACTCAAACTCCAGGCAACACCAGCGCAGTTTCAGCTCTTTCGCGCCACGCAGCTCTCCTATCGCGATGCGCTCAACCACGTCATTCGCTACGCCTTCGCGCACGGCAAAATGAGCAATGCTGTTCGCTTGCAAGAGGGAACCTACCAGGAGATCCGCACCCGTTTTCATCTGCCCTCCCAAATGGCCTGCTCCGTTCCTCGGCAGGTGGGGGCCACCTACAAGACCCTCTGGACCAAGATGCGGCAGAATGCACACACCCGACAGGCAGGCTGGACCAGGAAGCACTACAAAGAGTGGGATCAGCCTCCCACCTTTGTATCTCCTACCCTGACCTACCAGTATGGCAAAGACTACAGCTTCAAGAAAGAGCAGCAGGTCAGCATCCTCAGCCTTGCGGGACGCGTGGTGCTTGCCTATAGCGGCTATGACCAGCATGTCGCCCTCATCCTGAAAGGGGCCGAGGCCACCAATCCTCCGCATCCTCAGGCTCTCCCGGCTCATCCCACGCTGGAAGAAGCATACCTCCTTTTCCAGGAAGAAATGGGGCAAGCAGAAAGGGCCGAGCCTTTCATTTCTCCCAAGCCAGTATGAGAGAGAGCATATCACACCCGTGCGGAAGGCGTCTCGATGCAGCAGTCGCAAACCTCGCAAGAGATCTCTTCCGCGCTCCAGGAGGACATTAGTTGTATGATACGTGATTCCGTTACCATCCAGATTACGCCGGAATCCCCACCCTCAACCCCGTCCATCCAGGACGGGGTTGAGGAAACAAATTGTGGTATGATCTGGATCGATACCACAGAACGTTACTTCATGACGCGCAAGACGATTTTCCCGCGCAGGTGCTGGCTCTCGCCATGCTCGTGTGCCTGGCGCGCTTCCCAAAGAGGCACCACCATCTCCAGAGCAACACGCACGCGCCCCGAGTCGATTAGTCTGCTCATTTTGCTCAGTTGTGCAGCATCAGGATGCATCAGACAGAGAGAAATGGTCACAGAAGCCGAAGCCGCCCGTTCGGCGGAATACTGGCCCAGGAAAATCGGGACCAGCCTACCGCCTTGTTTGAGAACATCGAGCAGGCGATCACCATCCTTGGCACCCACTACATCAAGGACCAGATCGACCTTGTAGGCTGCTTGTTCGAGTGGAGTGGTTGTGTAGTCAATGAAGTGATCGACACCGATGTCGCACAGAAACGTCTCATGGCGTCCCGAGGCCACTCCGATGACCCGCGCCCCCCCTGGCCTTTGCCAATTGCACTGCCAGATGACCGACCCCACCAGCAGCACCGTTAATCAGAACGCTCTGTCCAGCTTCCAGCTTCCCATATTCAAAGAGCGCTTGCCAGGCCGTGAGCGCTGCCGTTGGGACGGCTGCCGCATGGAGATGATCGATGGTTGCTGGTTTGGGGGCCAGATTCGTGGCAAAAGTCGTGGTATATTCTGCATATGCCCCAATGTAAGCGCCGGTCCCTCCCGCAAGAGCTTCTCCAAGGCGCGTTTGACCATACACGGCATCGCCTGGCTGGAACAATGGTGACACCTGGTCCCACGGCCTCGACGATCCCTGAGACGTCATGGCCCAGAATGAGCGGGAGGGGTGGGCGAGGAGGCCGACGACTCTCCGGGAAGTCTGCAAAGCCGCGGCGGGTTTTCCAATCACTGGGGTTGACCCCGGCAGCGGCAACACGAAGCAGCACCTCGCCCGATCCTGCTATGGGGCGCGGCACCTCCTCGTATATCAAGACCTCTGGGCCTCCATAGGCATGGATCTGTATCGCTTTCATCGTCGCATTGTTCATGATGCTGTCCATTCTTTTTTCCTGAGCGTCAACTGGCTTCTACGGCTGACACGAGCCTTTTTCTCAATCGTCTTTATCCGCTTGTCATTGTAGGATAAGCAGGATAAAATGTGAAGTAGGCACTCTTTTTTTACCTTGTTTCAAAAAAGAAACTTGCTCTCTCTTAAAGGGGGAAATGGGATGGAGACTCCATTGGAAGAAAAAACATGCGTGTTGCTGGCTCGCGAAGCGCTAGACATCCTGGGGGGAAATGGTCGTTTCTCGTTCTTGCAAAACTGTCTCTGGGTCCACGACGCTTCAATGCCTTGCGAAAAGCGTTAGAGCCCATCAGCACAAAAGCGTTAACGGATACCCTGCGTCACTTAGAGCACAGCCAGGTCATCCAGCGCCGGGCGTTCCCGACGGTGCCTGTCACCGTCGAGTACTCCTTAACCGAAAAGGGGAAAGATTTTCAAACCGTCCTCTTTGAGATGTACTCCTGGGCCCAGAAATGGGGAAGCTCTCATCCTGAGAGCCATCGAAGCAGTGAAGCTTCTCAAGAAGCCAACAGGATTTCGCTCCAGGAGCGGTCTCTCGAGTAAGACACGGGAAATTTCATGCCGCCAATCCCTCTCTTATTGTTCAGCTATGAACTCTCGTTGCGCATCTCGTAGGTCAAACTTATAGAAGAGTCTACCATTGTTCGTCGGATGGTAGACTCTTCTATAAGTTTGAGGCAACATCCGCTTGAAAGCTGATCAATATGTGAAGAGAGGTGGACGTGAGCCCTTCTTGGTTCTCAAACTCAATACTTGTACGCTATTCAATAAGAGCAGATCGATGGTACAGAAGCTTCTTATGGAAGAGCCTACCATCCGCTGAAAGGTCTACCAATTTCACAAAAGCCTCCCAATTGGAGAGAGGAAAAGTCTACCATCTGCCGAAACGATCTATCTCAGCAGCTTGAAAGCTGATCAAGGCACGATAGAGTTCGTGTTCTTGGCTCTTGAGTACCTCAAACTCAAATCCCGCGATGCTAATTTGGAGGAATGCTCTGCTCAAAGTGGAAGACATTCTCTGGGTCGTACATGCGCTTGACCTCCTGGAGCCTGGCAAGGTTGTTGCCGTAGTAGGTTCTGAGGTCGTTGATGCTGCGGTCGGGAACGTTAATGTAGGATCCATTGACATAAGGCTGCAGCGCTTCACGGAATTGCTCAACCCATGCGATAGCCTGTCCCTCCTCCGTATCATTCGTCCATGGGGAGTCCCACTCCATGTAGAACTGTGCCTTTCTATGGAAGAACGCCGTGGCTTCGGTCGGTATCCTGCCCACCGCGCCGCCCCAGCTCAAGCACCAGATATTGGCCTGCGGGGTGGGGGCATTCGCCAGGAAACTGTGTACCGTTTCAATTGCCTTAGGCGGCAAGGCACTATAGACCCAGACTGAGGAAAACTTGTCATTGTGCGGCGGATCGGGAGGGGCGGCGAAGTGAAGCCAGGCATCGAGATAGGACATGGTCTGGATCGTCACTTTGGGCGTGCCAATCCCAAGCAGAGGTTGGAGCAGCTGGCGCAACTGTGCCTCCTGTGATCCGATGAAGATACCATTGGATGCAATGCTGCCATTTTTCTTGGAATTCGAGTTGAAGGTCGAGCCCAGTCGATCGTCCGCAGAGGGGGTCAAGGACTGCCATACGCTCAAAAGCTCGCTCACATGCTGCCAATCGGCGGAACCCCATGTTGCGTCATAGATCGTAACAGTGGAGATGGGGCGAATTTTGAAGGTGAAGGAGGTAGCGATGCCGAAGTTGCCTCCTCCACCCCCACGGCAAGCCCACAGCAGGTCAGCATGGTTATGCTCGTCGACCTGGATTACCTCGGCGCCCTGCTTGCCGCTCGGGACCACCATTTCGAGGCCAATCAGGTGATCACAGGCCAGACCCATGGAGCGGGCGAGTGTGCCGATGCCTCCACCTAGCGTGACGCCACCTATACCGGGGGTCTTCTCTCCTCCGCTGGGAATAGCGTAACCTATCTTCCCCAGCGCGGTTACCACCGCCCCTTGCGTGGCCCCTGTCTGGACTGTAGCTACCTCCGCGCTTGTATCAACGTGAATCTGGTTCATATTACTCACGTCAATGACCACCCCACCATCTAGAGCTGACCAGCCTTCCAGGCAGTGCCGACCGCTTCGTGCCCGAAATGCGACATTGTGTTCTCGGCACCAACTGAGAGCATTCACGACATCCTGCGCGTTTTGACAAAAAACGATGACGAGGGGGAACTGAGAGAACTGTCGGGCCCAGCCCAAACGAGCGCTGTTATAATTCGGGCTATTGGGAAATACGAGACGCCCTGTCAACTTGGTCCCCCCGGTAGCCCACTCACCAGGTTCTCCATCGCGAAGAACAGCCAGGGCACTATCATCGAGACCAGCTATCTGCAGTCCTTCCAAACAGCTGGTTCCTGCGAGGACTGCCAGGGTCTGAAGAACCTTTCGCCGCGAGGTTGGGGCATTGGCTAATGCATCAAATCGAGTCGGTTTCATCTTCGTTTGCACCTTTTGGGGAGGTGAGCACGATGTTCTCACATCCGTAAGTTTACTAGAACAGTCATGCAGATAAGCGACTATTTACAGGTAACAACTAAGTAGAAGCCCTGCTTTCCTTTCTTAGTTGCCCAAGAGAATATCCACTGTCAGTCTAGCCTATGTGCAAAAAAGAGAGATCTACCTACACTTATTATATAGGAAGTTCCATGAAGAAGGTAAATTTACTGTCTTGCGAACAAGATTGCTCTATGGGCAGCACTTGCTCCGTCAGGTGACGACTCCCCACAGCTAAAGCCCTGTCTTTTACCCACATTTTACAATTGGGTTTTGTGGAACAGTACAGGAGGCCAACTCCCCCTGTTGAGTGTTTCACAAACACATATATAGTGATTGGCTTGTGAAGCCCCTCCAAAAAGATGTGGGTAAAAGACAGGCGGAAAAAAGCAAGGGCTTTTCTCCCAGTATGGATGGGCGAAAAAATCTTCCGGCACAAAGCAGCCAATTGTATGCCATATGTGTCAATTCCAATATCGAACAGCTTATACGCAGTTCGGTGATTAGCACATCAATAGAACAAAAGACGAGCACTGAGACACCGACTCAAGAACAGACTTGAAATTATGAGTCATCCCTGATTTTTCTGGTTCCTCATGAGAAGCAAGGAGCAGGAAAAAGAGGGCAGGCGAAACGGATCTCGTCGTTTAGACTGTTGAGTATGAAAGCAAGCAACATCTGAACGAGGAGATCCGTCAGCATTATGCCAGAACCTACAGAAACCTTCAAACACCTGAAAGAAGATCCCCAAGGAGGATCGCAGCATGTGCTCTCCCTTCTTGAAACATTTCTGCAGCCGTTGCTGTAGAGATTGGATGAAGTGCTGGATGAACAGTATGACGTCGTGTATCATGCTACTCATGGACAGTCTCTTCTGAAGCCCTTCCAATATGAGGAGAGAAATCGAGACAAAGCATCCCTGAAAAGCCAACCCTGGCTTCCTGTGAAATCGCCCATAATCTTACCCTGGTTTTTGTGGTGTGTGCGACAAGAAGCCTCCCATCATTTCTTCCCATAGAATTGAATAAAACAAAAAATCCTCTCCATCATGCTTGATGTGATGCGCAAGGGCATGCCTATCTGAGGACAATGGCGAACATAGGATTAGCCACCAGGAGCATCAGAATCACAAAGGAACACCATCGCCCTCTCTCTGTTTACAAGGTAATCGAGAGGTGATGACGTTCCTTTGTGTGCGCGAACATCCTACGCCCTTGGAAAGGTGCTGCTCGCGCTTCCTCTCTTATGCCTTTCACCTCTTTGAAGAACCCACAAAGTGCATTGCTTCAATATGATGGTTTGAAAAAAGGTTGAATGGCAACCTTTTTTAGTTCTCAATGTGTCTAAGTTTCGGCTTCTTCCCTTAGGAACACTAAAAAAGAGGTCCTGTACATACAGTTTTCTTGTGCATTTGATGGACCTAGAGAAGCTGGAGCGCGGAAAGACAGCAAGGCCTTACATAAGATTAGAGGAATATTCTTAGTATAAGACGCCCTGCATGGCAATAAAATAGAATGCCTCTTTCACAATTTCCAAGCACCGGCAAGACTTTTTCATGCGCAAAAACACTCACTAAGGGTATCGTTAAAGTAAAAAATGCAATGAACTCTAAATGAATCAGTATATTTATACTTATAACTATATGATTTGCCAGTGGTTCTGCCTTTATAGGGCGCTTTATGATTCGCAAGGATGCTTGGGCAATTTATGCGTCATCCCATAGGGCAGTAACTACGGTAAATCACAAACGAATAGCGGTGAATAAAATGGCACCCAACTTAATTGCCCCTAAAAAAGAGGAGGAGCCCGGTAATGAAGCGATCCCACTTTATCTTTGTAATCACGTTGGCCTTAGTAATCGCAGTAGTGACCAGCCTCACTAGTTCTCTCAGTCCTGCTCGTGCAAGCTCAGCCGATGTCCTTCACTCCCCCCACAGCATGCAGGTAAAAGGTGGCTGTCACACGAATTGTGCTGAGCCCAACGCTCAGACTGCTACCTCTAACCTTAGCTACCATGGTGGCACAGGTGGTGTGGGCGTCGAAACCGGAGCGGACAAGGTGTATCTGATCTACTGGGGATCACAGTGGAACAGCAACGATCCCTCCGGCGAAGCAGCCATTCAGCAGAATTTCTTCAAGGGTGTAGGTGGCTCAAAATGGAATAACTCGGTGACGCAATACTGTGAAGGCGTTCCCTCCGGAACTATTTCCTGTGGTTCCTCTGGCACTCATGCTACAAACCCCACTGGTGTACTCGCTGGCATCTGGTATGACAATGCATCCTCGGCTCCTTCCAAACCCAGTCAGTCACAACTCGCCAGCGAAGCTGTCAAGGCGGCGGCACACTTCGGCAACACGACTGCATCTTCGAATACAACGGTTCAGTATGTGATCAATACCGCGACGCACAATAACGCGAGTGGTTTCGGGACCCAATACTGCGCCTGGCACAGTTCGACAAGTTCGAGCTATGGCCACATTGCCTATACCAACATGCCCTACATTACTGATGCAGGCGCGAGTTGCGGCGCCAACTTCGTGAACTCGGGAAGCACGGGCTTGACCGACGGTATCACCATTGTCGGTGGTCATGAGTTCGCCGAGACTGAAACCGATATCTACCCCAGTTCTGGCTGGATCGACAGTAGCGGGAGTGAGAACGGGGATAAATGTGCCTGGATCAGTTCTGGGCAGGGCGCATCGGCCAACATCACACTGAGCACTGGCACTTTCCCTGTCCAATCTCTCTGGAGCAACGCGTTCAATAGTGGTGCCGGCGGGTGCGTCCTTTCCTACTAAAACTACCTTGAATTGTTCGAGGGGATCGCCAGGATTGGCGATCCCCTTTTCTTTACGCAATCCTAAAAGCTGCCCCATCAGCCACGGGCCTACATAGGCACAATTACATCTCCCTCATCGCCACACCCCGAAACGTGAAGCCCATCTGACTTGGGCGCTACTCCTGTACATAGATAGGTCTTGGCTGCTGAAAGCTTCGCTGGCACAATAGCATGCAGCATAACATCGGTAACAGAACAGGTCTGACCGTTGGTACGAATACTGAATGTATGAAGGGCCGCCATATCGACAGAGGTGCTAGCGAATCCAAGCGTTGCCAGTTGACACTTCTGATAGGCCTGCCAGAAACACGCTTCAGCCTGTTTAGCCATGGCCGCATTCAGAGGAAGACCCCGTGGGCTCGTTTGTACGCTGCCACACTTGCGCACTTGTAGGGCTGATGTTGATGTTGGATTCGGAGCCCCCTTGGTCGTAGGACCACACGCTGCTAAAGCGGAGCAGCCTGGAAAATTGTACGCTATGCTTGCCGAGCGTGTGGACTCTTCACGTTCTGATCCCAGACATAATCCCCAGTCAGATTGATATGCTCCCAATCCATCGGCGAGAGATGAGCCAGTTGCTCTGGGATGATGGTCATGCCTTCTTGCCGCAGTTCTTCCACCGCACGAGCCAGTTCCAATGTGTTCCAGAGAATAATAGCCGCGACCACCAGATTCAGTCCTTGCGCGCGTCGTTGTTGTTGCGCAAGCGCGCGGTCCTCCACTCGTCCGTACCGATAGAAGAACACCGCACGGGCAGGGCATTGCGTGCCTCCCCTTTATTCAGGCCGATTTGGACGCGCCAGCACAGTTCAACACTCTGCAACCATTCCAGGGTGAACAGGGTCTTCTCTAGCCGACCCATCTCCCGCAACCCCCAGGCCAGACTGTTCTGGCGAGGATAGGACGCGAGCTTGCGCAACAGCAGCGGCGAGAATGCCAGGATCACTTCCTGATCTTGCATGAGAAGCAACTCTCTCGGCTTCTCAATTTGAAAACACAGAGCGAGAGACAACTGTCAGAGGAGTCATCCCTCGTTCTGGAAATATATTCGTCGCACTCAGGGGTATTAGCCGCGACTGAGTATGCCACCAATAATGGCACACCAGGCATTCAGATCAACCTTGCCAGTTGGGGGAAGCAGGTGCAGCGACTGCACTTGCTTGACCGCCTTCATGGTCGCATGGTCGTACTGGCCATTGACGGTGACATCGTAGCCGTTGCGCTTAAGAATGACCTGCACGGCATTGACGTAGTCACCCTGGCTCTGGTTATCGAGGCGAATAGTACCCACCAGCGCCTCCCAGGTGTCATTGCGCGTGTACCCATCAGGCGTAATGCCCTTGGCACTCTGAAAGGCCGTCACAAGCTGATAGGTTGGATCATCATAGGTCCCGCTAATCACGACATCGCTGCCCTGGGCACGCAAGACATATTGCAACGCTCGAACGGTATCACCACGAACTCCCCAACGCAGATCGACCCAGGTGCGCTCGGGCATACTCTGCCCCAGTTTTGCCTCTACCTCACGACGCAACTGAGGGAATTTGCTATAGAACATGATACCTGGGCAATCAGTCTCCTGAAAGTTCCAATGTCCAAAGATGACGTTCGCACCAAACCCATACTGCTGACAGGTATACACACACAGATCGACGAGGGAGTTCCACAGCGCTTCGGGAGGCAGAACATCGATATAGGTGCCCTCGTTCTCAATACCGATGGCCTCCTGGTTGAGGTACGGACAGTGCGCACTTTGCACAAAGCGGTCCGCCGTCTGGAGTACTTCCAGGCTGCGATGGCGCCCCTCAGTGATATACCCACCGCGGCTCACAGTGAAGTGTTGGCCTGTATCAACCCAGCCATTCGTATCCATATGCAAATTCTGGATATCATGTGCCAACTTGATCGCCTGGTCGCGCGAGTAATCAGTCACATTCGGGAAAGCAGTATGATGCACCAGGATCTTCGTCGCCTTCTTATTCAGCACTGTTATGGATGACGAGGGTGGACGTGCCCCCCACTCGTCACAACTGATGATCTCGGGCGCGGCACCATCCAGGGTGTGAGCCAAGGCATGGGGAGCCAACGTCAAGCATTGCAGGCCTCCCAGTCCCACAGCAGTCACAACACCCAGACCCGTCTTCAAAATGGTTCGACGTCGTATTTCCTGCGGTAGAGGCTGTGTCCCTTCATCCTCACAATTGATACACATCGAGCATTCCTTTCTTCATGCAAATATATTGAGAAAAACCAATCTAGTGGGCATCAAATATACGCAGGATGTTCAAGTAATGTGACTTCTACTGAGCGCCATGCACTTCTCCCTCAATACTTCTTGCAAATAGGCCTTTTTGTTTGCTGGCTAGACAAAAATACGACAAGACAAGTAGTTGTCAAGACCAGCAAGGAGATCAAGACCAGCAAGGGCCTGAGAGTCAGCGAAAGCATGCATTGTATAGACAGTGGATGAGAGAGGGCATGTAAAACTACTCACTCGTACCCGGGAGGATCACTCGATACATGCATCCTTGCACTCTATCTCTGCAATGACGCGACACTGCGTCTGCACACTATTCATGCCAACGGGCAGAAACATGCGTTTGTATACTTTTTGCCTCAGCAACAGTATATCATATTTTGCTTGCTCAATTTATAGAGCAAGGAGCAAGCTATTCGCGCTGATAGTATACTGCGCCGGGGTTGAATCTGATGCACTCTGATGCAGCGCAGCGGCCTGGCGTGCAGCTTGACTGGCTCAAATCATAGACCAACCTCACGAACATACTCTACATCCTGGTTGGGAATTTTTCCCCGTACGATTTTTGTCACCTGAATGGGCAAGCCGCGAGACGTATGCGTGATGAGCATTTTACCCGCTATCATTTTACCCAGAAGGAAGAGTGCGAAAACTTTATTGGTGCATTAAAGGTGCTTCTCTTGCAGGTTCCTCTCCAGGTGGATATTCCTAAGATGCTCACACATTGGCGATGGTTTGGGGAATGGAGTATTGGCTGTGTTGGTATTTTGAGCGACTGGGTCGTTGAGACGGTGAGCAGCGTCATGCGTATAGGAAAAACTACTTTGACCATCGATGATCTCAAAAAGCATGCGCTCAAACCTGATCAGCATTTTCGCCTTGAGACGGAGGCTCGCACCGGAGAATTCAAAATTGAGCAAGCGAAAGCAAAAAGTGAGCAGGAGCGGCAAGAGTTAGTTGAGAAACCCCAGGCTTTACCGAACGGTTTATCTAACCATCTGCGAGAGACAAGTACCCCGCAACCACAGCCAGCCGCGCCACTCTCACGCTCAGGACAGCGCGTCGAACGAGCTGCCCATCGTGACCCTGTAGGAGATGGAGCCACGACGGCAATTCCAGCCGCTTCAGGCAAGTGCTCTTTTCTCAGTCCTATCGGCGTCACCAATCAGCAATTTCAGGAAAGCGGTGTCTGGCATGTCGAATGCCAAACTTGTGGAGCGCGACGCAGCATGAAAGAAGTCAAGGATCGGCGAAAGTTTCCCTCACATCCTTCACGAAAAACGCCTCCGCCAAAGGGGAACTCCGCTGGATCTTCCAGGGGTCCGAGTGGATTCTGGTCAAAAACTAATACAAGACGGCTGTATTTGTGTGATTTGCCATTGTCCCTGCCTCATTGGACAAGATAAGATTCAAAAAGTGTGTGGACTACGATACATTCTACTCAGGCTCTCATCTGAGCACTCCAAATGCTCAGGCATATTCATCGGGCAACGATGGCCAGCGCGAGGCCGCCCAGGCAGGCCAGGACGCATATCCTTGAGGGGCGTCTTCCAGGACGATGCCATGTAGCTCAGCTTCATCCGGCTCATGAAAGAACGCACGCCATTTCGTCAGTTCCTCTTCGCTCATTGGCCATGTCTGGTCCGGTGTCTCTGCAAAGCGGTTTTGGACGCGCTTTCGCTGCGTTTCTGGGTCAATGGGCAAGTAGATGACCTGGCTTTTCGCTCCTATCTGCCTGGCGAACCATTTCAGAGAGGACCGTTCGTCTTTGCTCCAAAATCCGAAATCTAGGATGACATTGGTATGAAGCTGAAGAGCGCGCAAAGCTATCCAGATCAGACGACCTTCCAGGGCATCTCGTTCTGCCTGATCGTTTCTTCCTGGCATAAAAGTGCCGGAGAGGTTGACTCCGAAGAGGTCGGCACCGCACTACAACCGCACTTCTTTTTGACGGGGATTACATCGGCTCATTGACACGTATTGAACGCATCCGTTAGAAAAAAATTGCCTCGCTTGTAATCTCTGAAGTGAACCCTTAAGGCCGGTTCATGCCCACTCTGCACATGGCTCGAAGCCGGGAAAGAGCAAGATAGGAGAAGTTTTTTTGCTTTGCAAGGCGGTAGAATGTCTTGCATGTAATGGGACCGGCAAAAACGTTCGGCTCTTTATGGATTGGAAAGGAAACCATCATGAAATTGCTTCTCACCTCGTCTGGCATCAGCAACGACAGCATTCGTAACGCCCTGGTTGATCTGCTGGGCAAACCGATCGCCGAGTCCAGCGCCCTCTACATTCCCACCGCGATCTACCCCTTCCCTGGCGGTGCTGCCATGGCCTGGCGGCTGATCCACGGAGTGGCCAAGAGTCCCTTGTGCGAATTGGGGTGGAAGTCGTTGGGCGTGCTGGAGCTCACCGCTCTGCCCAGTATCCAAGAAGACTGCTGGGTCCCAATGCTTAAGGAGACGGACACCCTGCTGGTTGGCGGCGGCGATCCCCTGTATCTGTGCCACTGGATGCGCCAGTCGGGACTGACAGACCTGTTGCCCTCTCTGCTGCGCGAGACGGTCTACGTGGGGGTGAGCGCCGGGAGCATGGCGGCGGCCGCCACCTTCGGCGAGACCTACCGTGATCCGCGCAGGGGCAGCGGTGAAGCACTCACGTCGGAAGACATCGTGTTCGCCACACCCCAGGGAGAAATCAGCAGGATCTTGGTCACGGCTCAGGGAGTGGGACTGGTTGACTTTGCGTTGATTCCGCACCTGGATCACGAGGATCACCCGGACGCTTCCCTGGCCAACGCAGAAAAGTGGGCCGCGAGGCTACCCATGCCAACGTACGCGATCGACGATCAGACCGCTATCAAAGTGATCGATGGCGTCGTCGAAGTGGTCTCCGAGGGCCATTGGAAACGGTTTACCCCCTAAGGAAATACTCGACAGTAGGATGGTGCGCCCAAGAGACGCCTTTCGATGCTTGTTTGTTGCGTCTTTCCCATGTGTCAGGTATGCTTTTCTTACATCGAGCTTTTTGTAGCGCCTTTACTCGCATACGAATGGCAAGGTGGCATGTGCAGGGAACAACATCTCGGTTTGGGGAAGCTCCAACAACCTTTCTTGATATCTGGCGGTGGGGGCAGGAACTCGAACGCCTGCATGCTCGTATCGCTCCTCATTTTGTTCGTCCCGAACCCCGTCGTCGGGCACTCGCCTACCTCAAGGGGATCGTCTGCCTCAAATTTCTGTTCTAGCAGATTAGGAGCTACTGGATCGCTGTGCTGACTATCTGTTGTTGCCATTCTTCGGCGGGGTCTTTTGACACACAACCCCTGTTCACGCATCAGACGCGCAACCCGCTTGCGAGAGCAGCCTAGCCCCCGGTCTCGGAGCTCAAACATGAATGCGTGGGCTTCCATACACCTGCCAGTTGTCGTGATAGATCTCCTGAATCTGCTCGACGAGGACGCGCATCCTGAAGCTGGTGTCTTGAAGGCAGGCGTTTGCGCCATTTGTAATACGAGCTTTCATCCACGCCAAACACCTGGCACATTCGGTTTACCGGATACTCTCTCGCGTTTTCTTGAATAAAACAAAATTTCATGGCTGATGTCGCGAAAACACAATGATGGCTTTTTTAAAAAATATCTCGTTCCTGCTTCACGACTTCCAGCTCGCGTTTCAAACGACGCAGCTCTTCCTCCTGGACTGTTTGATGTCCACTGCCTGGAAACGCTTGCTCGCCATGTTCCCCTAGTTGCTTACACCAATTATGGATCGTGCTATCTGATACTCTCAGCTCGCGGGCCAACTCGGTGATCGGCTTGCCGCTTGTCTCGGCTAACCGCACGGCTTCCATCTTAAATTCTTTCGTATTATTACTGATCACAATACCCCGTGTGGGATTCTCCCTTGCCATCTGGGCATCAAGCAGCACAGAGGTAAGAAACCGGCGCCTCCAGGGAGCAGATTCCTCAAGGAGAGTTTTTTTAAGCATAGCATCCTCCTCTAGATATCAAAGATAAAACGAGAGAAAAGATATGGAGCGAACCCATGCTGCCAGACAGCTGAGGAAGTCAACTCCTGAGGAGAGAGTGACCCACTCACTCTCTCCTTTCAATTTCGGACCCGCTTTTATCGGCCAGCCTCCTGCTCGACATAGTGGGCCAGTTTCTCCAGACTCGACTGAGTGCCAGCTTCGTTGTCCTCGGGTCGAACGCCCGACGGAATCCCTTTGAAGAAGAGCGTGACGATTGTTCCGCCATTTTCAGCCTCAAATGTGGCCTCCATGATCATCTCCCCTTTGAATGCTGGATTGACCGTATCAAAGGTGATCGCTTCAACAATTTTTCTCGGAGGCGTCAGCTCCACAAATCGCGCCGTATAGCGATCTTCCCGATCTTCCGTCTTGCCTGGAGAGGTCGTTTCGGTTGAAGGGTAGTACAGCGACATCTGATACCCTCCGCCCACTCGGTCGTCGAAACGATGGACCTTGCCAGTCATGTCTCCTGGTGCTTGCCAGACAGCCAGGGCTGCGGGATCAGTAAAGGCTCGATAGAGCACTTCAGGCGATGCTTTGATCCATTTGGAGTTGCACGTGCTGGCTCGCGAGGATGCATCAGTCATAGGTCTCTCCTTTCGCCACTTCGTTGGTAATGGTCTTCACCCAACATCTGGACACTTCCAGACCTTACCTGGCTACACGCCGGGCAAGCCATCTGGCTCACACCTCCCGACGAAGCATAGCTTGCCTCAAACTCAACAGGTGGAAGATATCCCTAGCTAGAGTACAATCGCTTGGTATTGTACTCCTGTTCGATGAAGACCTGCAAATTGGCCTCGGCGTCGGCAAAAGACTCGTATTCTTTACGATACTGTACTGACCGCTGCACTCATAGGTGAAGTACCCCACGCCTACAGGCGGGGCTTCGACAGCAGCCCGGTTGCTCAGAAGAGCCAACTGGGTGCTGTGGGGCGCTTCCCGCCCCGGCCACCCTGCGGGTGGACTTGCCTTTCTTGCTTGGGAGAAGCAGCCCCTGCTCTTCATAGCGACGTAGCAGGTTGTAGAGTAGACGGCCAGCGAGGTTCTGTTTCCAGACCTTTTCTGTCCGTCCCTCTCCGAACCTGGGCTTGCACCCTTTCGATGCACCCGGCTCTCCAGTTTCTTGTCGCTTCGTGGAGGTAGGCGTTGCGCATCTCGCGCACCGCTCCGTTCACGACAATACTCCCTGCTTCCCTTCCCCTTGTATCAAGCATTACCTTGATCATTTGAGTACTATGAAAGCTCCGTCGTCATAGGCTCGCACCCGTAGACGATCCCGCATTTGCGCATATCAAACGTTGAGTACGTGTAGGTGCCCCGTTCGTTTCCTTGAACCAGCTCATTGCTGGTCGTTCATCGGAGAGAGTCTTCCGCACTCGCCATCAATAAGTGCGTATTCCGATGACATCGCCACAGGTATGTTGCGATGAGCCAACGCTTAGACCACTGGAGACTAGGGTTCAGCCAATTCAGGTTTCACCATGCGTACAGGACTTGCGGTGCATCACAGTACATACCTTCCTGTTTAACCGCGTTCCCGACATGCTAATTTTCCCTTTGTGTTTCCACGCCAGGTAAGTTGGGCGCCCTTGAGGTTCTTACTCTCAACCTCATCTCCCTCTGGGAGAAATTTGATATGTACCGAAGCGGCGCACGCGGGCCGCGTTCTCGTCGCGGTCAAGCTCAGCCCCACATGGGGGACAAGAATGCCAGCGCACCGAGAGGTCTTTAGGCACGAACTCCCCACAGCCACTACAGGCCTGACTCGTCTGCTGGGGCGCCACCTTCACCAGCATGCCGCCAGCCTCTTCCGCTTTACAGGCACACAGCGTGATGAAACGGCCCCAGGCCGCGTCTAAGATACTTTTATTGAGCTCACTCTTGGCAGCCGCTCCATTGGGAAGGTACTGCGCAGCATCTCCTGCCGTGCTCCCCTGGGGTGTGCTCTCTTGGGCCTGATTGACAACAGGAGACGCCTGCGCCTTCTTGGGCTTGGGTCTTGCCGTCATGTTGAGGATCTGTAACTGCTCAAAGACCAGAATCACAAACTGGTTCACCAGCCAACGTGAGGTCTGATGCAAGAAGTCCTGCCGCCGATGGCGCACCTTGCGGTAGAGGCGGGTGAGCTCACGCTTGGCCCGACTGCGTCGATGACTGCCTCGCTTGCGTCGAGCAAGCGTGCGATGGGCCTCCTTGATCTGCGCTTAGGTTGAGCGATAGATGCGAGGAAAGGAACGCCTCTCTCATCAAACAAGTGCTGAGACCACAGCACTCAACTAGACATTACCACCTATTTCTGCTACCATACAATTGTAGAAGTAATAGTGAACTCTGGCGTTTAAAGGGAGATTCTTGAGATGGATGAACGAAGTTATATTATCAACTTTGAAAATGCTTCACCTACAGATGCTAGCCGATACGCAGAGGAGCTCAGAAACGTTCTTCTTGATCAGGTTGATGATATTAAGGTTCAGCGAAAACGCAGTAATACTCAAGCACAAGATTTTGGTACAACGTTAGTCCTTATCTTAGGAACTCCAGCGGTCGTAACAGCGGCAACAACTATTGGCAGTTGGCTTCAGCGTCGTAATGCTGCTACCTTAACATTGGAAACACCGAACAAAAAGATCATTGTTCAGAATGTAACAGGGAAAGATGCCGCTAGATTAGCTGAGCTTATGTTGGCTTCTCAGCCAGAAGATGAAAAGTAGCATGACTACAGATGGCCCACTACCAAGTCCCCAGACAACCCTGGCGGTCATTTTAGGCGCAAGCGAATGGCCTTTCGCACCAGATTTTCCCGCATCTGCAGCCTTCGAGAATGCCGCTAAGTCATGGAGGAAATATCTTCTCGATCTGTTGGGATTTGGCTTGCCACCTGAGAATCTCTTAGATCTCTTCAATTCAAACGCAAGTCCTCTCGAGATTGATGAAGAAATTAGCGCATTTATTGAGAAATGCAGCACTGCTATGAAAGCAGTAGGAAGCACTCCAAGGGACATCTTGCTTTATTTTGTGGGCCATGGAGGCTTTGTTGGAAGAGACTCGGACTTCTACCTCGCTTTACGTTGTACTCGTATAGAGAGACCTAGAACGTCTGGGGTTCAAATTGAAGCATTAGCAGACACGCTTTCGGAGAAAGGGAGACATCTCCGTCGCTTCATCATCCTGGATTGTTGTTTTGCAGCTGCAGCGTTCCGAGCATTTGAAGCGAGAACCTCCACAGTAGCTATTTCAAAGACGGTACATGCGTTTGAAGCGAAAGAAGATGTGAATCACATCCCGAGTAAAGGCGTTGCACTCCTTTGCTCCTCAGATCAAAAAACCACTTCTCTCCTATTGCCTGACGGCAGTTCTACGATGTTTTCCAAGTCGCTAATGCACGCTCTTTCTGTAGGGAACCCACATCAAAAAAATCTCCTCTCATTGTATGACATTAAAGACCTGGCTCAAGGTTTCCTTGATCGTACCTCAATAAAGAATACTCCTCAACCCGTGGTTTTTTCCCCTGACCGAAGTAGGGGTGATATAGCAACTGTGCCCCTTTTTCCCAATCCTGCTACGAACTTTATTGGCAACGAAGAGGTTGAAATGACACACGCATTTCAAAAACAATGGCAAAGCCAATCCCCACTTCATGCATTGCAAGTAAAAGAGTTTTTTACACAAAAAGATATTACTTCAAGTTTGAGCAATATCAAAGAGAAATATGTGTCCCTCCTCTCTACTGGAACAGATTTAGGAGAAGCAAAAAGCGACCCAATTATAATTAGTCCAGGCAATATCATTTACGTTCGATATGAGTTCGGTGTCATTGTAGACCATAGACAAAAGAGCACTTACGTAACACGAGGGCCAATTTATCAGAAATGGCTCCAGTTAGGATGGGATTCAAAAGAGATCTTTCCCGTCGATGATGACCATATAAATTCCGATGGGATAGGCGTATTTAACCACTTCAGAGGAATAGGGGCCAATGCACATTTCCAAGGTTCTATCTATTGGCACCCCACAGTGGGAGCTTATTCGATTCAGGGCGCGATACGTGAAAAGTGGCTTCTATTAGATTGGGAAGGTTATTACCCAACAACTGACGAAAAAATATGCTTTGATGGATTTGGACGATATAATGATTTTAGGAATATAGATCTAGATCCTACTTTCTATGAGCACAACGATCTTTCGCTCTATCACCATCCTATGACCGGCGTATGTGAAATACATGGAGCTATTCGTGCTTTTTGGAAAACACTAGGTGCAGAGCAATATGGTTATCCTATTACAGATGAAATGGTTTATTCGGATGGTATAGGCCATTTCAGCAAATTTTATAGGCACACCGATAATTTAGAGACGATTCTCTCCTGGTATCCATCCACAGGCGTAAAAGAGGAGATAGCTGAGTAAAGCTTTCTTGCGCTAAAAAAGAAGATACCCCCCGTTTTTATTCCAGAGTCCTTTTACGGTTATATTATTTGATATAACCCTATCAGTCCTATGAGCAACATAGCGCTTGTGCTCACAGGACCTTTCTACCACAAAGGAGAAAGGCATGTACTCAACTATCCTTTTAGCCAGTTGGAATCCTGGTCCTGCTCTCACCCCACTGCAACCGCCGCGCCCCATTCCTACAGTTCCGCCGCCACCGCGCCCTGCTCCTACAATTCCGCCGCCACCGCCGCCTCGGCCCAGGTAATGTAGCAACTGTTAGCGGAGGTATTAAGCTCTCTAATAAGACTTAACACCTCCGTAACTAGCGGAGGGAAAATGCTTTATGATGGGTCGGTCTATTTCTGGCTCAAAATTCTTTCCTAATGTCGTTCTCAATTAACGATCTCCCTGTCGGCTTCGGTCAGTTGATGCACTTCTAACGCTTGGCAATAAGCGCTATTATTAGGAACGACTCAGGACTCAAAAAACTTTTATGGGCACATTTCCAAACGATATTCCGTTATCCATAAGCAGAACTGAGCATTTAGAAGGAGCTAAATATGTCTGAATACGACCAGAATATCCCAACTGATCCTATCGAAGACGACAGCGCGCAATCCACCAAAGTAGGCGACGAAACTACACTCATAGCTTTCTGCTTACAAGACCTCCCTCCAATGGACCTGGTTCCTGCTCCTTCCAAACGCTCCTGGATGACTTCAACAGATAAAAACTTTGCAAGCAGATGTTTACCACTTCTAATTGCAAATCAAGCAGGGTGGTTTATTTTAAATAACCAAACGTTTTGTGCGACGTGGAATGGAAATGATGATGCCTCTGCTATTCACATTGAATACTTGAATACACCAGAAGCATACGTAGTGCAGAGCCATTTTGGATATGGAATTCTTACCTGGAATGTCCCTTACCTATTTCGTACATCACCTGGTTACAATCTTCTTGTTCGTGGTCCCGCAAACTGGCCGAAAGATGGAGTCTATCCTCTAGAAGGGATTGTAGAGACTGATTGGGCTAATGCTACATTTACGGTGAACTGGAAGATAACGAGACCTAATGCACCTATCATATTTGAAGCCAAAGAACCACTTTGCATGCTTGTGCCACAAAAGCGAGGAGAGTTAGAAAATTTTCAAACAGAAATGTCTGATATCACATCCAACTCTCCAGTAGAACAAGGTTACCTTCAATGGTATCAGAGCCGTGATGATTTCCTTAAAGATCTAACGAATGCTCCATCGGATACATTGAAGAGTGAATGGCAGAAAGACTATTTCAGAGGAATTGCTCCCGGTGGAGTTCGCGCCTTACAGCACCAACAAAAGTTGATATTACACGAATTCAAATCTCCTGATAGCAAAAGTTAAATTCTCCATGCCGTCCCCACATGCATTACAAAAAAGGCAAGCACGGCCATTGCAGATCATACCAAGCCATACCCACAACATAAGTCAACGTGACGACTCCCCACGGCTGATTCTCATGGGATGTCAAAATGATTTGGAAGCTGAATAATGCTCCTCGGCCGTGTATCAGGCTTTCCTGTCCGATACTTGCCCTGTCGATGTGCCCGATGGATCTCAGGATCGTACAAGGTCGGTGGCGGAGGTTCTTGCCCATATGGAACTTTTCGCAACAGCTCAGCATCTTTCTTGAGCAGGGCATAGATCATTTCGGTGATCTGGCCAGCCAGGCGACCCATCACGACAAGCTTTCCTTTGTAGGACCGGGTCCTTTCGTCCCAGCGGCACTTGACTGGAACCAAGCGCTCGTAGAGCTTGGCCCATTCGCAGTCCTTCTTCTGGATGGCATTAGCAACAATGAGGAAGAGCATTTGTTTCATGGTTCGCGTTCCCGCTCGTGTCAGCGTCGTGCTGTCAAGCGAGCTCCCCGATTGGGCGACGGTTGGAGCCCAGCCAAAGTAGGATTTGAGGCGTGCAGCACTCTCGAAGTTGCCAATATGTCCTATGCTGGCAATGATCGCGGCGGCCTGAATCGGGCCTATCGGTGGAATGGAGGTAAGAATTTGTCCTTCGCGTGAGTTCTCGACTGCCTGCATGATCTCATTATCTAGCTGATCCAGGTGCTCTTGCAATACCTTCAGTTCCCGAATGATTTGGGTCTGTTCGATCACCAGTCCTCGTAATCGTCCAACGTCGTTCGTGCCAATGCTTTGAGCAGCCAAACGTTGCAGCTCCACCAGCTTCTCATCAGGAGGATAACGACCCACTCGCGCCTTTTGAAGTTCGGTCATTCCTGCAATGGCAAGCTGTTGCGGGGTAGGAAAGTGCTCACGGAAGGAAAGTGCCGAAGGCAAGCAGGGGTCCTTACAGATACGGGTAAATTCTGGGAAGATCTCATCGCAGATGGCAATCAGCTTGTTCTTGCGTTGGGTCGCTTCCTGGCTCAGTTCGTAGCGATGGCGCATCAATCCACGTAACAGCGATGCCGCCTCTGTCGGAGAAACAGCACGCCGAATCAGTTGGGTCTTGTCTGCCACCTGCACCCCCAATTCAAGCTGATTGTACAAGGTGTTAGCCAAGCCGAGTGCATCGCGCGCTTATCAGTTTTCAGCATTCCTTTAGGCCGTTCCTGAACATGGATCACCTAGACAGAGACATCCAACTCTTGAAGATATTGGACCAGAGCCTTGTGGTAATGGCCAGTTTTTTCGACCATGACGTAGGCTTGAGCAAGGGGCACGTAAGTTTGGATACGGTCCACGAGGCAACGAAAGCCTTCCCGCGATTGGTCAAAAGCAAAAACGGGGCACCCCTCGAACCGTTCGTGTCGCTGGAGCAGCGTCTTAGAAACAAAGCCTGCGATATGCGAACGCTTCCCAATATCAACCCCGACGTACAGCGATTCGTTGGCAAGAGGGAACACGACACTCACCTGAGTGCGTTTCAATGCTCCTGTAGGCATTTTGCTGGACCTCCTCGCTTAAAAGAATATGGCTGGAGGCTTGGACCTTCAATACCTGTTTAGTGTGGCTCTCTTAGATTCTGGTTACACACATGTTTGAGAGAAGAAGTGATTATGTATCGCGAGCCAGAGACGCGGGCGATGCCGCCCTTGACGAGGCTGGGAAGCACGCTGTGCCGAGAGCGACTGGGGGTCCTGCATTGATGAGCGTGCCTGCGCCCGGTCGCGCTCGTTCCCCAGTTTGCCCGCCTCGTCAAGGGTCAGGCCTGGCGGCATCGCTTGACCCGCGTCCCTGGCATGGGCTACATGAGTACTATCTTGACGAAGCCTCAAGCTCTCAAGGGATGCTTGATGAGCCTGCGGCTCGCTTGTATTCTGCCTTCGAAGAAAGGCAATATATCTCTTCTCACTATCAAGTATGCGATCATCGCGTATCTCACCTCTTGGGTGAGAGAGGTCAAGACCCGTCGATACGTCACTCCCATTCACGGACAAGAAGTAGCACAAGCTCTTCATATTCTCATGAGGGTTCCAGACCGTATCGCCCAATCAGCCGTAAGGGGTCAAGCTCCACAAGCCGGGAAGGGGTCTCCGGGTCCTTGTCTCAAAGTAGCTAGCCTTGAGCAACCTCTCCCCGTTACTGACACGAAGGAAGATGACAGCAAGATAACATGAAATTTTGGACTCAAGATTCCGTCCGTCAAGCCGGGGGCTTCTCAGGAGGCTTGCGCGCCCTGAAGGCTCCGTCCGACATACGGAAACAAACCACTTGGCAATGCTTGATAGAGTAGGAAGTGGAGAAGCACTCGAAGAGTCGCTCTCTTTGAGAAGAGGTCGCAGACCCCTTTCCGTCCGATGGGAACAGATCCTTTTAGGCTCATTGGGGGATGTGGACAGACCCCTCATGAGTATGTGAGGACCCATTGCAGTGCCAACCTCTGGTATGTTGGTGGGTGAACCACATCCACGGCCCCTGGCTTTTCCGCTGGGTCTGCTTCGCTTCTCTCAAAAAACGAAGCGGACCCTGGCAAAACCTCGTGGTGCAAGCTTGGACGTTTACTCCTACCAGATCAGAGGAGGCTCTATCATGGGTTCCAATAAAAAGCCACGCCCTGATCTCATCCCTGGGCCCATGCTGTTGCATGAATCCATCTACGTGGGCATTGATGTTGGGAAGGCCAAGCACGTGGCTGGTTTTGTCTCGACCACTCTTTTAGAACGCTATCAACGCTTCGAGGCGTGTCCAGTGCTCGTCTTGGAAAACTCTCGTGAGGGATTTCGCTCGCTCATTGAACGCATGGGCTCCTACGTGCCGCTTGAGCAGGTCTATGTCTTGCTTGAGCACACTGGTCACTACCACCGAGTTTTGGTGGAATACCTGCAAGAATTTGAGATCTCGGTGTATGTCATGCCTGTGCAAAAACGGCCAGCCGGGATGCTCAAAACGGATAAGCGCGATGCCCTCGGCCTGGCCAACCACTTGTTCAATCAGCTTGAAAAAGGCATCCAATTATCTGACAAAACGCATCTCGTTCGGCACCTGCTTCCTCCAACAGAAGCAGCCCGGCCACTCAAAGGGTGGATGCGCCATCGCTACGAATTAAGTCAGGAGGGTACGCGGCGGAAAAACAAGCTGATCTCCATTTGCGACGAACTCTTCCCGGAGATGACCCTGGTGCTCAAGGACCCCACGCTGCAAACAGCACTCGCCATTCGTGAGCGGTTTCCGACACCTCATGCTATCGCTACCACAACACTCTCCTCTCTTGCCGAACTGAGGATCAAACCCAGTTATCCTTCCAATGCCCAACTGGCGCAGCTTCAGCAACTGGCAGCCCAGAGTATTGGCACGAAGGATCTCGTCCGACAGCGGGGCCTTGTCTTCGAACAAGGGCAATTAATTCGAGAACTGCGGCTCCTCCAGGAACATATCCAGCAATTGGATACTGAGATTAGTCAGATTGTGGCGCAATCCCGCGAGGGGCAAATTCTCACCTCCATTCCTGGAATCGGACCCATTCAAGCGGCAGCGATCCTGGCAGCAATCGGAAATATCCTGAACTTTGAGCGAGCTTGCGATCTCAAGTCCTACTTTGGGTGGGCACCGGTGAGCGAGTTCTCTGGGAAGACACTCGACCGAGTGCAATTGACCCCTGGTGGCACCAGGCCCATGAAGCAGATGCTCTTTCTCTGCGTTAGTCATGCTATTCAGATGGATTGTGAATGGGCCAGACTCTACGAGCGTTTAGTTCCGAAGAAATGCAGTTATGATGAAAGAAGACAAGCGTATCGCGGAAAACTCAAGGTTCTGGGGCGCATCGCTGGTCAGATGATTGAAATGATCTACGCCTTCCTCAAGCAAAACGCAGAGCTTCTGAGCCAGATCCCGCCAGGGCAAACTCCCCCACCTGCGACGCTCTACGATCCTGAGATCCACAAACGTCACCGCAATGGCGAGTACTGTCCAATGAAAAACGTGCCACGCCAACAGAAGGTGATTCATCTCCCAGAAAGGCTTCCTTGAGGGGAAACAAGTGAACAGATTTGGAAGGGGAGAAGGAGGAGAGCCGTCAGGCTCATCAAGCATCTCCGGGGAAGCTTGAGGCTTTGTCAAAGAGCTGAAGCGTTCGCTCTAGCCAGGAGCGTGGAGCAAGCGATGCCGCCCGGCCTGACCCTTGCGCTGGAGTGGAGAGAATCGAAGCGCGAAAGCGACCGGGATGGTGGAACGCTCGTCAACGCAGAGCCCCGGTCGCTTTCGGCATGGAGAGCTTCCCACTCCAGCGCAAGGGCGGCATCGCCTACGCGACTGGCGTACGACCATGTTGAATTATCTCTCCTGCTCTTCGATAGGGCAGAGTTTTTCTCAAGTTCCATGAGTATGAAGGGTGGAACTTGACGCTTTGATGCCTGAAAAAACCGCTCTATTTCTAGGGCAATATCAGAGAAAGTTGTAAATAACTCGGAGCTTCTGGCAGCTACCTGTAACTTTGGGGATTCCGTCATGAGCATCCCTTTCTTTTCGAGAGATCTCATCTCTGAGTCACTTGATCCTGCCTCTGGATCTTTTCCCATGGTGTGCCTCTCACTCAGCTAAATAGAGGATTTTTCAAGAAACACGTAAAGTGCCAGCCAGATGCTTGAAAACGAGCACGTCTGGTTCTGAGGGCGGGTGACGGGCGATCCCCACAAGGGACGACCGCTCCCGACCCTACTTGATGAACCGCTTCAGCTAGGCCCAGTCACTCTCGCACTGCGCGTCTACCCAACCTCGTCAAGGGTCGGACCTGGCGGCATCGCTTGCTCCGCGTCCCCTGGCATGAGCAAGCGTACTAGCAACCCGACCAAGCCTCAAGCTCCCAGGATGCTTGATGAGCCTAACGGCTCTCTTTTCCACGTCAGTATTGTTGTCATATCACTAAAGATTCCGCCTGTCATTTACCAGAAGCGGCCCCACGCAACGAAGGCGGCCAGGGCGAGATAGGTCAGGTTCAACAGCATGTGCTTGAACTCTTGACGGCGGAACGTCACGATCGCCGCACCGACCATGACCAACGCCAGACCGACAGCCGCCAGCGGCACCAGGATCGGTGCGATGTTGAGCAGGGCAGGCAGGATCAAGCCGACGGCACCCAGGATCTCGGCTGTTCCGAGGGCCTTGACGAAGCCGGCGCTGAAATCCAAGACCCATCCCCCGCCAGGAGCCTTGGCCAGTTTCTCCTGAGAGATGAACAGCTTGTTAGCGCCCGCAAGTAGGAAGACAGCGGCCAGCAGGCCAGCGATGATCCACAGAGTGAGGTTCATGAGTTCTCTCCTTGACGGTTACCTCGGTCCTTCCGGACCTGTCATTGTAAATTTTGGAATTCTGTGAGCGGAATTTTTGACAATCCACCCATTTAATTATCAACTTTACATGATGAGCTTATCTGGGGGCGCTTCTTTTTCTCCGCAGAGAATGAAGCGCCTTGCTTTTCTTGCTGATATGCTTTCACCAATACTGCCGCCAGTTTCCTATGGCTTGAGGTCAAGCACCGCTTTGCCATGCTGCAGATCGACAGGCACCGAGTTCTGATGATGCACGATCAGCCACATGCCCTTGATCTTCCGGAAGCACGCGGTCCAACGCAGCCAGAGATCGGTCTTCAGCTCATTGTTCATGGTTCCGCTTATGTGGTTGAGGCTGTGGGCGAATGCCACGTCATCGCCCACAGTAATGGTGAGGTCGTGCATTTCATAGCCGATCGGACCCTGGAACGACGAGAAGACTTCTTCCCAAACGTTTCGGAATGCATCTGCTCCCACGTAGCGCAATGGGGGCACGATGTCGAACGACACGACCTCCGGCGCGTAGAGAGACATGACGCCTTCGATATTCTTGGTACGAACCGCCTCGACCCCATCCTCTATGGCCCTTTTCATTGCGGCTTCATCGTTTTGCTTGTATTCTTCGACTGCCATCGCTTCCTCCTACTTGTTCTGCGCCTGTGCCATCAGATCCCAACCTATACGCGCATTGGGGACGGTGGGTTGCCAGCTACTGACTGCTTTGAACAACCGATTGGAGATGCGTAGACTGCGGCTGGTATCGGCATACTTGGCCCCCGTCACCAGACGCATTAGCAGATCTGGCAGGACCAGCAGACGTTTGCGACCGACAGCGTGAGCAAGGATAGTGTACATCTCAGCGCGCGTCACAGGCTCATCATCGACAATGTCATAGACGCCGGAAGGCACCGGTTCCGTCAACGCGAGCAGCAGAGCACTGATGGCATCCTGCAACCAGATTTGTGGGAGATAGCCAGCACGTGCACCAGGAAAAGCACCAATCCCTTTGCGCGCGTAGTCCAGCATTACCCAGCTTGAAGGCGCTTCCGGCCCGTAAAAACTGCCCAACCGCAGCGAGATCCCTCGGCGCTGCCTGGTCGGATCGCTTTCTGCGAAGCGTGTCACGGCCTCCTCCGCCTCGACGGTTGAGAGAAGGGTCGCCGTCTTGACAGGGGTCGTTTGGGCATCCAACCAGGTATCGCCACTGCTTGGGTAAAGAAAATCGAAGCTGGGATACATGATCGTCTGGACTGTGCCCACGGCCAGCGCGGCCTCGACAAGATTGCGTGCTCCGTCACGGCGCAGGCGATCATTCTCTAGCCAGGCCGAACTCCGCCCCATCTGCGCCGCGGAGGATGGGATTTTTGTCGCCAGATGGTAGATGGCTTCGTGACCAGCCAGCGCCTGCTTGAGTGCCTCAACATCAAAGAGGTCCACTCGCACCGGATGTGCCCCTGCACGTCGCAAGCGATCATCGTTCTCAACAGTGCGGCTCATCGCCGAAACCGTATGCCCTGCGGCGACTAATTTGGGGACAAGGGTTTTGCCTAACACACCAGTTGCTCCTGTTATAAAAATATTCATGTTTCGCTCCTCTTTATTATTTCTTTCGTTTTTTGCGTGATTGCTTTTTAAGTGCTTTCTGGAATGGAGACAAGTGAGTCCACAAAAACGTGACAACAAAGCGGCGCCTTTTTTCGTCACGGCAAAAATTGCGGAAGACGCTTGCGCTAACGTATGATAAAAGAGAAAAATCGACTATCTTAAGGAGCGCTTGCGGAAAAACTCTATGGATCAAATCCAAACCTATCAACCCCTCCTCTTCTCCATTGCCTATCGTATGACTGGCTATGCTAGCCAAGCTGAAGATATTGTTCAGGATGCCTACCTGCGCTACCAACAGACAGATCGGGCCGCCATTCAATCGCCCAAAGCGTATCTCACCACGATTGTCACTAATCTCAGCCTCAACTATCTGAAATCCGCCCACGCGCAGCGTGAAGAATATATTGGGGTTTGGCTCCCTGAGCCTATCCTCACTGATCTTCCTGAGGGTGAGTCGTTAGAGGAAAACTATGAGCAGCAAGAGACCATTTCACTGGCCTTTCTCGTGCTCCTAGAGGCGTTAACGCCCCCAGAACGCGCCGTCTTCCTTCTCCATGAGGTGTTTGATTACTCCTTCGCGGAAATCGCCGAGATCATTGAGAAAACTCCGGAAAATTGTCGTCAGCTCTTTCATCGCGCCAAAAGCCACGTCGCGGAGAAACACCACCGTGTCTCTGTCGATTCCGCCAATCAGCGCCAACTCACCGAGTCCTTTGTTGCGGCCTGCAAATCTGGCGACCTTGCGATCCTGACGAAACTGTTGGCCAGCGATGTCACGGCTTGGGCTGATGGTGGTGGCAAGGTTCGCGCGAGGCTGTACCCCATTTCTGGCCAGGAGTTGGTTGCCAAGCGCTTTATTTTCGCCTTGATGCACCGAGTGCCCGCAGACAACGTGCTTTTTATAGAAGAGATCAATGGCGCACCCGCGATTTTATCCTGGAGCGACGGGCATCTCAACTGGGTACAGACGCTCGATATCCGCGACCATGTCATCGTTGGACTACATACCCTGTTGAATCCCGACAAGCTGGCTTTTCTCCAACGCCAGTTGGAGAGCCGCCCGGAGCCGTTCCTTTCATCCTCACATGTACTTCCATAGGTGAGAGATGAGTCTGGCCCAATTGAGGTGAGAAGATCTTCAATAGACTCGACAATAGCGTAGGGATTGCTCATGAGATAAGACCTCACCGCATACGCGACCACAGGTCCTACATCCGAAAAATCATACAACGGTTAACACTATTTCCATATATCCTTTGTATGCAAAGAAGAGGAAAGTAAGCAAATCCATACAACGGAAAACGTTCTTTTTGATGTTCGTTGTATAGTCTTCGTACGAGATGAAGGGGGCAAAAAATACAATGAGCAGGCAGCAAAAGCCAACAATGGGGGCGAGGCTGGCCTCCCGTATCCAACAAAAGAAGGCGGCATTAGACAGATACCGGCCCCTTCCAGCGGGAACCGTGAAACGATTGAATGAAGACCTCAAAGTCATGCTGACCCTTCAATTGTAGGGCAAGAGCAGAAGTACCAAGTGCCCTCGTGCCCCTGTCGCAGTCTTCTTCGAGAGAGTCGCACAGAGGAGTATCCACTGGTTCTGTCAGAACTCAAACACAATCTTGGCACAGGGGTTCTCTTTCTGGTATGCTGATCTCAGCACTCTGACGGAACGAGGAACGTCACTCATGAACTGCCCTCATTGTACTGCCACGAGCACCAAGGAGCGAGCAAAGAAAACGAAACTTGGGTATACAACCTTCTTCTTTCTCAAATGCCAACCTGTTTCCAACAAGTGCATGGGAAGTGGTGCTATCTGTATCGGGCGATCGACCATGAGGAGAATCTCGTTGATTCCATGTTGAGCGGGAAGCGGAACATGGAGGCGGCGAAGCGGTTTTTCAAGCAGGCAGTTGCTGTGGTTGGTCATGCTCCCGACCACGTGACGACTGATGGGCAACCATGTCCAGCATCGAACGAATAAGGATCTTAATAACCGGTTGGAACAAGATCATCGTGATATCAAGCAACGATACTATCCCATGCGTGGCTTTGGAACATTTGAAGCGGCAGCACGTTTCGGTTATGCCTTTGGCGAATTACCACATTCTCTCCGTCCGCACCGCTTCATGGGAGAAACGATCTCACTTTCCGAACAGCGACGGGTTTTTCTCAATCGGTTTGTCGCCTTGCACGTTCTGCGACAAGCTGCCTCGTAGCAAGAGACAAGCAGGAGCCAGCATTTCATAGAACTTTGATACGTTTCTGTGTACTCAGTTCTGACAGAACCGGTGTTGTGCTCCAAAAAAAGTTCAGGATGCATATACTTCAGCTGAGTACGAAAGTTGCGGAAGACCCATTTTTTCGGGTCAATTCTACAGACAGAAAGGTAACAGACCAAAATGCCAAAGACTACTCTTCCCCCACGTAGCGCGCAACGCCAGGAGGATACCTGGGACGTTGCCAGTGTATTTCCCAATATCGCAGCCTGGGAAACTGAATATCAGCTGGTGCAAGCGGAATTGCCGGCCTTTGAAAAGTATCATGGTAAGCTGAATGGTCCCGCGATCTTGGCCGAGGCGCTCGATGCATTCTTTCAGGTCATCGTGCGTGTCCAGAAGTTATCTATGTATGCCGAGCTTTTGACGAGCGTCGATACCAGCAATGAAGAGGCGGCAGCTCTGATCAGCAGGGCAGCGACGCTCAATGGGCAGGTGAGCGCGGCACTGGCCTTTATCAAACCAGAGCTTCTGGCGAATGGCGCAGAAAAGCTCTCGCAGTGGGCCAGCTCAGACTCACGCCTGGCTGCGTATACTCATTATTTAGAGGATCTTTTGCGCTTGCAGGCCCATGTGCGCTCACCTGAAGTTGAAGAGCTATTGGGCGCGCTCAACGATCCCTTTGCGACGACACAGAGCGTTATGAGATCTCTGACCAGCGCCGAGATGCGCTTTCAGCCCGCAAAATCGAGTACTGGCGAGGAGTACCCGGTCGCTCAGGGCACAACTGTCGCACTTTGGTCCAGCGCTGACCGCGAGACGCGCCGCACCGCCTGGGAAAATTACCATGATGGCTATCTCGCTTTCAAAAAGACACTGGCCAGCAACCTGGAGGGCGGGATTAAGCAGTATCTCTTTTTCGCGCGCGCGCATGGCTATCGCTCCGCCCTGGAAGCGCGGCTCGCGATTGACAATATCCCCGTTGAGGTCTATGACAACGTCATCCAGGCCTTTCGTCGGAACCTCCCCACCTGGCATCGCTACTGGGCACTGCGGCGACGCGTGTTGGGATATAAAACTCTGCATACCTACGATCTCTATTCGCCGTTGACCACGGAACTGCCTGCTCTGCCCTATACACAGGCGGTCGATTGGATTGCTGAAGGACTTCAGCCGCTCGGTGATGAGTATGTGCAGATTCTGCGCCGGGGCTGTCTGCAAGAACGCTGGGTGGATATCTATCCCAATCAGGGTAAACGCCTTGGGGCATTCTCCTCTGGCTGTCCGGGGACACATCCTTTTATCTTCATGAGCTATGATGACTCTCTGAAAGGCATGAGCACCCTGGCGCACGAACTTGGGCACTCGATGCATTCCTATCTGACCTGGCAGACGCAGCCGCTTGTATACAGCGATTATTCGATGTTTGTGGCTGAGACTGCTTCAAACTTTCACCAGGCAATGGTACGGGCGCATCTGTTGCGCACGCGCCCTGAGCGCGATTTCCAGATTGGGCTGCTGGATGAGGCCATGAACAATTTCCACCGTTATTACTTTATCATGCCCCTGCTGGCCCGCCTTGAGTTGGAAATGTATGAGCGTGTGGAGCGCGGCAAGGCCCTGACCGCCGATGTTCTCAATGGCCTTTTTGCTGACTTCCTGGCGGAGGGCTACGGCAGTGAGGTTGAAGTGGATGCCGCGCGTGATGGCATTACCTGGGCTACCTTTGGCCATTTGTATGCGAACTTCTACGTCTTCCAGTACACAACAGGTATCGCTGCTGCGAACGCCCTGGCGCGTTCAATTCTCGCCTCCCAGCCTCAAGCGGTTGAACGCTACCTTGCATTTTTGCGCACTGGCAACGCTCGTTATCCGCTGGATGTCCTTCAGCAGGCAGGCGTCGATCTGCGCACACCTGAGCCAATCGAGGCCACCTTTGCTGTACTGGCCGACTATGTTGAGCGACTCGAACAACTGACGAGTTCTACGGAGTAAAATGTACAAATAGAGAGGAAGAACAAAATGTTATTTGAGCCTTAATGCATCCGTTCCTTCTGGATTTGCGTCACTGGCTTCTGCGCCAGTGGTGCCATCGCACAGGAGCGCGGTACTGCCAGACGGCAGTACCGCTTTATTCCAGGAACAACTAGAGAGTATGTACCACATGTTAGAAAGCCTTGGAGGCTTTCTCAAGGACAGGATCACGGCCTGTAGCCAGATCTGTCTGTGTGGGGCGCACTTCATCGTCAGGTGGTACGCCAATGCCATCGATGATCTCACCAGCCGGCCCTTGCATGAATGAAACAGGCACGACCACGAGGCTCCCATCATCAAGAAAGAAACCGCTAGAGGGTCCAGAGACCACTCCCGCCGTTCTTTCTCCCACCAGACGTCCTAGGTGAAGATCACGAATATCCATAGCGGTCGCATCACAGGCAGAAGCGCAGCCTCGATCAATGAGTGCAGCGAGCTGAACGTGGAGCAGGGGTATACTCTCATCTGTCCTCTGATCTGTACGTTGCCCTTGTTTGTCAACAAAGGAAGCAATGATCTGATTGTGGGCAAATAGACTGATCACACGCCTCTGTTCCTCTACATCTCCCCCACCATTCCCCCGCAGATCGAGAACCAGGCCCTTGAGTTGTGCTCCCGCCTCTTGCACGGCGCTGTGGATCTGCTCATAGACACCTCTCTCAAACTCGGTGAAATGCACATAGAGGATGTTCCCAGGCAGCATCCGTTTAGAGACGAGAGGAGCCACTGGGAATGCGGCAGGAGCCAGATGCACGCTTTTGATCTCATCAGATCCAGGATGCCGCACCTGAAGTTGTACGGGCGCCAAAGCAAAGAGCTGGAGTATTGCCTGCTGCACTGGTTGTTGACCGATAAAGAGAGGGAGCCCATTGACAGTGACGATGGTATCACCAGGACGCACCCCAGCCTTCTCTGCAGGGCTGCCCGGATCAACCTGTAGAATATAGAGTGGAGGCAAGGCATGCACAAGCTGGTCGGGCTCGAAGCTAAGGTGAATGCCCAGCCCGATTCGGGTGCCGGGTTGCACATTACCAGTGGGGTTCCCGCCTGCCAAGGCTGGCTGGTAGTAGGCATGGTTGTCATGCAAACCGTTCACCATCTCTGTAATCGCCGCAGCAACACATTCACGCTGGTTGAACGAACGATGCGCGGTCATCGCCTTGTACGCCTGCTCAAACGCCTGCCAGTCCTTCTGACGATCGCCAGTCAGCGCGGGCAAGACAGCATTGCGTTGATCCTGGTGCTTTTGCACAAGGTAGTTGACCATACCGATCATCGCATACTGGAGAAGCCTCTGGGAATCGAGGGCTCCTGGATATCTATCGAGAATACAGTTGTATGCCTGTTTTATGGTGTGTACACTGCTGGCAGCCGGGGTTATATTTGGCGCGAATGGTGCAGGTCCAGCATCGCACGATGCGAGGCCAAACACGGTGGGAGGTGCCGCTCGCCATGTGAGATACCAGAAGCCTGCTACGATCAACACTACCGCTATCAGCAGGCGCACCAGTGTGACACTGTCGCGCCGCCACCATTGCCTGCCGGGGAGAGACACTCCTGTCTCTCTCCCTTCACGCTCCGGCTTTTCATTTCTTTTGACCATTAGAATCATCTCCTCCAGAAAATGCTTCCACCATATGAAAGTTCAAGTCATCCTGATTCATCATGCGCATATTCTCGTCTGCCTGCTGCTGCGTCAAAATATGCCGATTTACCAGGACTTTGTGAGCCTCTCGAATCGCAGTAATCTTTATCGTATGGAGCTGCGTCTGTGAAATGCCATGTGCGCTGGCAAGATCGTTCATCCATTTCGCAGCATTGGCTGAACTAATGCCATTCTTTTTACCATCGGCAGTGACATTTGCAAGAAGCGTTGCGTGCAAATTGTCCTGTATTTGCTGCTCGCTCATATGCAATCTCTGAGCAACCTGCGCTCTCAGTGTCTGCCAGTACACATCAGGATACTCATCCCAGGGGTTCTGGGTAGGGCTATCATCTTGTGCTGATCTCTGGCCTGTGTTTGAATTAGTGCTCGAAGAGGCATTGTTCGTGGTATATACCTGCCAGCCGAGCAGGAGTAGCGCGCTCAGAATAACCATCCCTCCCAGCAGGAGCAGAAAGGGCGCGAGGCGCAATTTCTGTTGTCGCAGCGGCTTGTGCTGGAGCAGGCTCGTGTGATGCTCATCCTTGTTCAGCATCCGTTCCTCCTTCTCTTGCTCTATCACATGTTTCTTTAGTCTTCATAGCGCAACGCTTCGGCGGGGATGATGCCAGAAGCTTGTTGAGCAGGAACAACGGTGCAAACGAAAGACACCAGGTAGCATCCCAACAAGAGGTCAAGCGTTGGAAGCAGCGGGACTGAGAAATCTTTCGAGGTGGCGTAAGCAATCTGCGAGACCAGCCACCAGGTCAGGGTCGTGCCAATGAGCAGGCTCAATGTCACGATAAAACTCGTCTCCAGCAAGAATGAGCGCCGCACCAATATTCGTGAGAAGCCAAGCGCACGTAGCATACCGATCTGCTGCCGCCGCTCTGCTACGGCACGAATAGCGATGACGCCAATCGAAACCGCGCCAAACAAGATCCCGATGACCAGGTACGATATGAGAAACCGTGTAATGCTCATCGTGTAGGCATTTTGTGCGGCGATAAACAGTGCATCGGATGAGCTGGAGGACGTGTCCACCAGCTGCTGCCCAATACCAAAATTGTTGGTCATGATGAGCATGACCAGGAACAGCACCAGGCTGAGCAGGGAGACAGCGACACCAGTACGGAAGCGAAATGTCAGTGGATAGGAGAGGCTTGTACGGCTTATCGGTGCCAGGGCAGGCACTTGCCGAAGGAGCATATGCAACGCGTTTGCCAGGCCGTCGCTGTTGCTAAGTACCAGCACAACCAGGCCAATCAGCGGCATAAGTAGACTGAATAGGAGACCAAGTAAAAGCTCCTCATTGTTGAGCTGGCCACTAGGCGGCAATGTGGTGCTAAAAACGAAGAGCAGCGTCCCGGCCCCGGTCTGAAGGCCATACAGTAGCCAGCCCAGGCCAACAAGCATTCGGCCAAGCCAGCGGGCAAGTGCTACTGGAAAGCGGAAGACAGTACTTAACCAGGTGAGAAACAGCCCCCCGCCACCAATCAGCACACCCACACCTAGTTGTTCCAGCCAGCCTACAACCAGGATTTGCCCCAATCGCAGCACCAGGTAACCCACCAGGAGACAGAGCGGACCGCGCATGAAGAACGCTCGGAGCAACCGCAGGAGAATGACACCACGCCGTGTCAGGGCTGGCGCGGTTTTTAGTTCGCTCAGAAGATCCTTGAGGCTCACCTGGCGATGAGGGTCATCCAAATTACGGATCGTGGTGACAATATTGCCATGGCTGATCCAGATGCCAGTTAACCAGGTCATGATGAGCGTCGTCAGCACACCGACACACAGTACCATCAGTACGCTCTGCCAGTTTATCCAGAGCTGAAGTGGAAATCCCGCACTAGAGGTGAAACTTAAAGAGGGGAGCGTAGAGAGCGTTAATAATTCAAGTTTCAGGGCACCCAGGCCAAGCAGCACACCTGGGACGACAGCCAGCAAGCTATAGCCACAACATTCAATCAGCAGGGCCTGGACCAGGTGGTGCCTCTGCAAACCGATGGCTCGCGCCATACCTAGCTCCATCCGTCGATCCGCCGCCAGGAACAGGCACAACAAGACCAGAAGCAAGAGGCCCATACTGATTAACAGACCCGTACAGACAGGCAGGAACAGATCAACCTGTCGGCCAGCCGACGTTGTCAAGAAATCGCCTTTGTTCGCGACCGGGTTCCCGCCAGTGTACTCTACAAACTTTGGGTTGAGAGGGTGAATGATTGTACTATTAAAAGTGACAGGAAGCCGCCCGTGTGTATCCGTTGGTGTGTGAAAGTACCGTTCTAAGAAGGTGAGAACGGCCTGGCTGCTCCCCGGACCACCAACATTCTTGATACAGATGAGATTGGGGGGCAGAGATTGATGGGTAGAGTGCAGACTAAATTGCTGGAGCATCTCCAGAGGAAGGAGTATTTCTGGATAGGACCCATTAGCAGCAAGTTCGCCCCCCGTCATGACTGGGTCGTTCGAGAGAATGTCTCGCACGAGAGCATTTAACGTCCCATTCTGCCCATGCATGGTTAGCTGTATGTGATCGCCCGGCTTGATATCCAATGACCTTGCGACTGAACGACTGAGCAATACTTCGCCAGAGCGTAAGCTCGCGCTAGACACCGTCTGCCCCTGGCTATTGTGTAAAGAACCATAGGTGTGTTCAAAGTCAGGCGGGACCCCCAGAATATACTGATTGGTCTGGAGAGTGCCCGTTCGCTGTACACGAAAATCCACTCCCAGGGGCCTCAGGTAGACCGCTGTAGCTGCCTGCACCCCCGCTTGCTGTCTAATCTGGGTGAGGGCGCTATCAATCTGAGCTTGCGTAAAGTGGCTGCTGACAGACTCGTCAACATCACCAACTTTTAGCAGGCGGTCAGCCACCAATGAGTGAGAGAGACTATCTGGTAAGCCAAAGAGATGGTGAGAAACATGGAAGAGAGTAGCAAGCCAGAGAGCATGGTGAGCGTCTGAGCACGGTGACGCACAATATTACGCACGCCCATCCGCCACAGCAACGGGTTGTTCACACTCACCCCTGCAAGCATTAGTAAACATCCCCCTACTAAGACAGCAAGTAGCAGGGCCTGTGTTGTCGCGGAGAGGCCAAAAAGACTCATGGAGAAATCCATCACTGTGCCCCTTTCCCCTCGAACATGCCAGCGCATGGCACGCGAACTGCATGATACCCTGGCCCAGGGGCTCGTTGGCCTGACGATGCAGTTAGAAACCATCGATTCACTTCTCATCGAGCAAGGGTATGAGCAGGCACTGACCATTGTGCGACAGGCAATGACGCGGTCGCGAGCCACCATTACCAGCGCGCGTGCCATCATCACAGATCTACGCACAGAGCCCGCCTCCACCAACGATATTCTCACAGCCATCGAGGCCGAGGCGCAGCATTTCGCACATTCGACCGGTATCGCCTGCACCTGCTGCCTACAAGCGGTGTTGCCAGGCGACTATCATAAACATTTTTTGCGTATGGCCAGCGAGGGGTTGACCAATATCGCGCGTCACTCCCAGGCGAGCCAAGCCTGGATACGATCAAGCGTTGAGAATGGGGGGATCACCTTTGATATAGAAGATAATGGGATTGGCTTTGACCCCGAACAGGTCAAAACCGGGCATTATGGCCTGCTGGGGCTACGGGAACGAGCGCGCCTGATGAACGGGCATCTCCTGATCAATAGTGAACCGGGTCAGGGTACAACCGTGCGCCTCTACCTTCCTTATCAGACACATCCCGTAAAACCCATGTCCTTCAGGCATGGGGAGTAAGTCAAAGCGAGAACGTGTGCTTGTCAATGACTCCTGACTGAGGGAGGAGGCTTGCAAGAGCCTTGAATGTCCAGCCAGAAATCCCTGGCTGGACATATGAGATACATATCCATGCCAGCGCCAGTTCCAAGTTGTTAAAAAGAATCCAGAGGGCTTTGTTTGTTGCATCGAAAGGAGGAATGGTAGAATACCCGCCCCTTCAGGCCGTTTTTTCTTCACAAATTTCAAAGTGATTTGGCAAGGTGGCTAAAGAAGCTATCGGAAAAAGAAGAGTTGACAACTATATGCTTGAAGGCTCAGGCCTGACAAGCCGCTTCCGCTGCAACCTCTCTTTCATCGCTTTTCCATGTGGAGCAAAGACAGCCCTGAAAAGAGAGGTATCCTGCCGCTCAAGTCATGAACGAAATACAGGATACCATTCGCATTGTGGTCGTTGACGATCACCTCGTCGTGCGCGAAGGGCTACGCATGATGCTGGAAATCGCAGGCAAAGGCTTTACCATGCTCGGCGACGCAGAGGATGGAGCCACAGCTGTGCGTGTGGTTGAAGAGCTTCAGCCAGATGTCGTGCTGATGGATCTGCGTATGCCCGGTATGGACGGTCTGGAAGCAATTACCCGGATACGAGAACGCTGGCCGCATATTGCTGTCGTGATCCTGACCACCTATAACGAAGACGATTTGCTGCTGCGCGGGCTGCGGGCAGGCGCATGCGGCTATTTGCTCAAGGATACCAACCGCGAGACATTGTTTCACGCTATTCGCGCGGCGGCTCGCGGTGATATGCTCCTTCAGCCAGAAATCATGGCCCGCATTCTGGCTCACACCACTGATACGCCTAACCCGCCATTGTCAGGCGCTGAGGGGGATAAAGAGGGCATATTGACCGAACGGGAGTGCGAGGTGTTACAAGCAGTAGCACGCGGCGAACGCAGCAAGGAGATCGCCGCACGGCTTGGTATCAGTATCCGTACTGTCAGTTCCCATCTCACGAGCATCTATACAAAACTTGGCGTGGATTCGCGCGTCTCAGCGGTGACCGTCGGTATTGAGCGCGGGCTAGTTTCACCAAACTTAGACAAATGAGCATTGACAAATATGTGCAGTACCGATTGCAAAAACCTTGCGCGCTGCCCTCAAATTGGGTAGGATTACTGGCAGGAGAGATGATTCGCGTCCCACGGTGTTTTTCCCCGAAGGAGTCTCTATGCTCAGGCAAAGAAACGAGCGCCGGGAACCAACGCATGACTGGCAGCAAATTCAGCCGTGCTCAAAGACAGCGCGCAGATCCACTATGAAATTTTGCGCCCCGTGCTCCTTTGGGGGCAGACGCCCAGAGAGCGCGCCGCCGAAACGAGTATGTCGCAGCGCACAATCTATTACAAAGCCAATCTCTTCGACCAGGCTGGGATGGCAAGTCTTTTGCCCCCAGAACCACCGCCACCGGTGCCGAAACAGGATAAACGGTCGCTTCCGCCTCCCGTCCGTCAGGCCATCGTGGATGCCCACGCTGACTATCCAGATCTCTCCTTGCACGAGATTGCTTCCATTTGCTACACTCAGTTTGGACGGAAACCCTCGCCACATACCCTCAAGCTGATCCTGGCAACTGGCCCCAAGCCACAGCGAATGACGCGCCGATTCCCTCATTTTACCGAGATCGACGATCCTGTTCACCCCCGGAGGGTCATCGTCCAGCTCCATGCAGAGGGATGGACCATCGCTTCGATTGCAGGCTACCTGGAGACCTCGCGGCAGACCGTGCATGCGACTCTGAAACGCTGGATCGAAGAGCAATTTGCTGGCCTAGAAGACAAATCTCACACGCGCCATCGACGCGCCCTCAAGACGGATCTCAAGGCCATGAACGAGGTCAAAAAGCTGGCAGAAAATCCAGAACTGGGAGCCTACCGCTACTTGACGTTGATGACCGAAGATGCGCCCCAACGGGAGCACGACCTGCGTGAGGTCTTCAACGGCTTGCGCTGGATCGTGCGCACCGGAGCCCAATGGCGTATGATGCCTCACGACTTGCCGCCCTGGGCAGCCGTCTATCAGCAAACGCAGCGCTGGCGAGAGATTTGGCGTCTTTGAGGCCTTTGTCCACGACCTGCCCGCCCTCTTGCGCTTGGCCGAGGGACGTCAGGAGCAGCCCTCGGCGGCCATCTTTGACAGCCCAACGCTGCAATCGAGTCCTGAAAGCGGGCATCGAGCTGGCTACGATGGGGTCAAGCGACGCAAAGGCAGTAAAATTCACCTGGCCGTCGATACCCTGGGTCATCTGCTGACGCAGTTGGTCACTCCTGCTGACGAGCAGGATCGAGCCCAGGTTGATAAACTGGCAGCAGGTGTTCAAGAAGTGACAGACCAGCATGTTGAGGTCGCCTTTGTTGGCCAGGGAGGGCTACACCAGTGAGCAGGCAGAGCAGCCCACGTGATGCGCAACGAAGTCATAGAAAGAGAGGGAAAGGGGCAAAAATGTGTATCGTCTCGCCGCTCAACATGCGCGAAGAGGCAACGATGTTTGCTCTTGTGCCCAGGCCAATGCCGTTTGGACAAACAACGTTGCTCCTCTGGAGGCCATTTCCTGCGACCTGACAGCAAGTCCGATTTGTAATGGTTGAGGGGGATCAAGTGGCAGAGCGACTACTCCCTCAAGCTTTTTCGGGAGCATCATACGTGGAATGAGTGTGATGCCGAGTCCCTCACGAACCATTGCCAGGATCGTGGTGCTATCGCTGGCCTGATAGCGCAGAGGTGGCCTGCTACGGCGACACTCCAGACCAGCCCTTTCCATCATCTGAAATGAGCACTCGCTCTTTGCCATGATCAATCCTTCGTCACGCAGCTCACCAGGAGACACGACAGTCTTCGCGTGCAGACGATGCCCAGTCGGAACGAGCACACACAGTTCGTCTGTTGTAATCAGCGTACTCTCGATCCCAGATGCTGGCAGGAGCACAAATCCGACATCAATGATGTCGCTCTCAATCCACTTGTAGACTTCTTGCAACATCCCTTCAAAGAGCACCACTTCCATGTGAGGATACGAGGCGCGAAAACGAGTTAGAACGCTGGCGAGCACGTCTGGGCAGAGGGAGAGCGTCGTGCCCAGTCGCAGTTTTCCCGACGTTTCACCGTGTGCAGCCTTTGCTTCTTGTTCGATGGCTTCGGCTTGTGCCAGGAGTGCACGTGTATGGAGAAGGATCTTTTGTCCGGGGTTGGTTAGTGCCACCACGCCTTTGCGGTTGCGCTCAAGGAGGGTCACGCCTAATTCATGTTCAAGGGCCGAGAGGGCATGACTGACCGTCGATTGGGTCAGGCCAAGCGTGTAGGCCGCTTCGGTAAAACTTCCGGTTTCGACGAGCGTGACAAAACACTGGAGTTGCGAGAAATTCATATGGTTATCTTTCATAAGGATATGGTCAATATGATTTGCATTCATTGTAGCAAATCAAGTATACTCCCGACAAGCGAGAGAACTGGTAAACCGCAACGTTATCAAGGTAGCTCTCATACCACATGAAAGTCAACACAACAAGAAAAAGAGGAAAAACGATGGCTCCTTTGCAAAAAACGGTGTTCGTCCTGGGGGCAACTGGTCAGCAGGGTGGCGCAACCACCCGTCATCTGCTGGCAAAAGGCTGGCGCGTCAGGGCATTCTCCCGTGACCCCAACCAGCTTGCCGTGCAGGTGTTGCGTCGGGCAGGCGCAGAAGTCATCCAGGGGGATGCTGATGACCGCGCTTTGTTGGAGGAAGCTATGCAGGACGTCTACGGAGTCTTCTGTGTCCTGCCCATCGGCGACGACGAGGCCCGCCAGGGCAAGAATGTTGTCGACGCAGCGCAGGCTGTCGGCGTCCAGCACTTCGTCTATTCGTCAGTAATCGGAGCAGAACGTCTTTTCCACCATGGCACCAATGTCAACAAATGGCAGCTTGAACAGTATCTCCAGAAACACAACCTGCCAGCGACCATTCTGCGTCCCGCCATGTTCATGGACCTGTTTGTTGGCCCACCTTTCGGTGTCTCGCAGGGCAGACTCGCCAGCGCGATCAAATCGGATGTGGCCTTGCCACTGATCGCTGTAGATGATATCGGCGCCTTCGCCGCACTCGCGTTCGATCATCCGAACACCTACATCGGGAAAACAATCGAGATCGCAGGAGATGTGCTGACGCTGTCACGGATCGCTGCCGAAATCTCCCGTGCTACTGGACGATCCATTCCCTACGTCCAGCTTCCCATCGAAACCATTCGCCAGCAAAACGCAGACTTCGCGCGAGCCCTCGATCGTATCAACGAGGGAGGGGGTGACCTGCCAGATATTCCAGCGCTATGCAAACTGCACCCTGATCTGATGCCTTTCGATGTCTGGCTCGTGAAGGAAGGCAAGGAGAGATTCGAGTCCTTTAAATGGAGCAAGCACGCGTGAGCCGATGAGATGCCGGGGCATCTCTGATCTTCACTAGCTGCTTTTTTTGTGTCTATTTGCGCGTCCGTGAGAAGGAGGACTCATGACCAGTATCACCTCTTTTCCCCTTACTATCCAAACCACCTCCCTGTCGGTGCCTTCGACCCCATCATGGTTCGGGGAAGTGACCGTGATTGCGCAGCACCTTCGGCACCTGAGCGTACTCTCAGCTATTGAAGAGCGCGTGCGCCTCGCCCGGCGTCGGTTCGGCCATTACGACTTGATTGACTTCGCGGTCGTACTACTGGGTTATGCCATCAGTGGCGAACGCACGTTGGAAGCGTTCTACGAGCGGTTGCAGCCTTTTGCTCAGCCGTTCATGGCTCTGTTCGGGCGGGAACGCCTCCCTCATCGCTCAACGCTCAGTCGCTTTCTCGCCGCGCTAGATCAAGCATCCGTTGAGGCGTTGCGCATGCTGTTCCTGGAAGACCTGTTCGCTCGACCTCTGGAGAAGGAAGAAAAAACGGGGGGGCTGTGGGATCGGCAAGGAAGGCATTGGCTAATCTTTGATGTGGATGGCACACGACAAGCTGCGCGTCAGCGTGCCTTACCATCCACCCCCGATCTCCCACCAGCACAGCGCCGATTGGATGAGGTCTGTGCGCCAGGCTACCTCGGGCGCAAGCGGGGAGAGATGGTGAGGACCCGGACGACTGTGCTGCAAGCCCATACACATCAATGGGTCGGCACGTTTTCGGGTGCATCAGGCGCAGGCAACGGGGATTACCGAGGTGAGTTGCGGCAGGCGGTGAAAGCGATCAGTGCGTATCTGCAAGCCCAGTCTCTCCAGCCTGGTCAGGCCGTGGTCCGCCTGGATGGGCAATATGGCAATGGGGCCATTGTCGCCGATCTGGCTGGACTCGCCTACGTCATGCGGGGCAAGGATTACGATCTACTCAATCTTCCTCAGGTGCAAGCTCGCCTAGCTCAACTACCAAATCAGCAGACCACCCATCCCGAGACAGGAACCTGCAGGTCCCTCTTTGACTTCCCTGATCTCACTCTTTCTCCAGCCGGACCGCGCACGCGGGTCATCATCGCTACGCGTCCGGCGACAAATTCGCCAGTAAAAATCGGCACCGCGCGTGATGAGCAGGTCTACGAGCTGTTCTACACGGTTTTGCCGAGAGGCTCGTTCACGCCTGCTGATGTGGTCGCTTTGTATTTGCATCGTGGCGCGTTTGAAACCGTGCTCTCAGATGAAGACAAGGAGCAAGAGCCAGACCGCTGGTGCTCGCATACCGCCTGGGGCCAGGAGTTCTGGCTCATCCTTGCCCAATGGGTCTGGAATATCCGACTCGAATTGGGGCATGCGCTGCACCCCACGGCTATGCGCACGACGGAATTTGCTCCGGCATCAGCGCAGGAAGAGGCGTCGGTCTCACCTGCTCTGGTCCCTCAGCCTTCTGAAGCAGCTCCCGTCATCTATGGGCCACCACAGTGGGCCCGCCAATCGTACACGAAAGGATTTGCCGGAGCCGACTTCTCTTTACAGCCCGATGGGACCCTGCGCTGTCCCGCTGGGCAGCCCCTGTATGCACAAGAGCGCAGACTAGAGCGCAATGGCTCGTTACGGATCCTCTATGCCGCACGGATCGGCCATTGTCGAGCGTGTTCGCTGAGCGAGCAGTGTCAAGAATCAGCGACCACCATCAAAGCGCGACGGGTCAGTGCCGTCTATTGGCCTCTCCCTTCACGTTCCTCGGGCTCAAGTGAGTCCTCTCCTGCACCAGAAGAAGCATCCCCTCCATCGGCTTCTCATCCGATCCTTTGGGGAGACTGGCAGCGATGCTTTCATCGGCGAGAGGTAGTGAAGCTCCTGCGCCACCAACGCGTCGATGTAGAACTCACTGAAACGGCTCCAACGACTCAATCTCCGTCAGTTCTACTGCTTTCCCGTGCCGAGCGAGCTCACTATCGTCTCTCCTGGGAGCAACGTTTGGCACGCAACGCTCGTAGATCAGCCGCTCCAGATGTCTCGATCAAGCTCTTCGGGATACCAGACGCCTTTGCCGTTGCTCTCGGTCTCCGCATCGCTTGAGTGTAGCTCAATCTCGCTTTTGTGAAACAAAGCTCTCGTCCTCGATTGCTCTCACCTATCTCTCACGCTATGACCTCTTTGCTGCTCTGTGCATCCTCTCCTGACGATTTCTGGTGAGCGAACGTAAAGCTTCTTCAAACTGCATGACAGGCTGTCTTTTTTGCCTTCCTTAGCTCGTTGCACATCACGTGGGAGTAGGCAGCCCAAGAGCAGGGAATACGCTTGGAGGTGGCCAAGCTGCCTGAGGCCATGCGCGGTTTTGTGCTCTTGCCACGTCGATGGGTCGTGGAACGCAGCTTTGCCTGGATGACACATTTTCGTCGCCTGGCTCGCGATTATGAACGCTTGCCTGAGACGCTGGTTGGTCTTCACTTGCTGGCGTTTGCTGTCATCATGCTTCATCACTTTATTCTCTTGATGAGTCACTGCGCTTTCTGTTCATAACAGACTCTAGTACTACAGCACCACTTAAAACGTGGGGTGGCTCCACAGGCTCACTGCCACATTATAAGTCTTCTACAAAGAAGGAGCCTAAGAAGTCACTTCATAACATATATACCTCGCTAAGTGGTGCTGTAGTACTAGATGATCGGTGACACGCGCCGAGCCGGCCGCAGGTCGCCAGGCCAATGATCTGCACGATCTGAAACAGCCGTTTGGTCACACACAGGTCTGATAGGTAACGCTCTTTGATCCGCGAACCAGAGGAGGTCGCCTCCTGGCCCCTGTGTCAGCGCTATCTCGAGCAAGTGCAGGCTTGCGACTTGCTGATCAAGCAGCATCAGCTGTTACTGCCTGAGACGGCCAAAATCCTCGACTGGGCCGGCACCTACCTGCGCGAATGTGCGCTGTACCCGCTCACTGAGCCATTGTATCAGCAAGCAGTCCACATAGGAGATTTATCCCCAGATATTATTGACAAATTTGATCAATTTAGTTAACATTAATGCATTAACGAGTACGGATTCCATGAACATTATGCCATATTGCAGCCTGGCTTTTGTCGCTGAACTGTGTCTTCGACATAGATGGCCGAGCCTGTGGCGCATAGGATTATGATGGACAATAAGTATCCGTACTGTGGGTTGTTGCTGGTCTATATAAGATCACCGACCTTACGTGCACATTCAAGCTTACTGAATGCGTCAAGAAAAATCGAGAAACGGTACGAAAGGAGTTAGAGGCAAGTATAACAACTACATAGAGTACATCGAGTACATCTGACGACCAACCTGAGAGGGGTTGGAGTGGGTAGGAATGGATTCATGCGGCAGATGGTGAACTACTGGCCGCAGGTCGTCTTTAGTGTGTGTGTTGCAGCATACGTCCTGATCACCGTTTCCTTGTTCATGCAGGGAAATGAGTGGGCGAGGATGCTGGTATTTTCTGCCCCGGTGATTGTGCAGGCCGCCAATTATGCTGGTGGTGCCATCGTCGTCGCAGGAATCAGTCCGCGACGGATTTATGGCTACTGGCCCTGGTCGAAGCTGGCCAGCCTGTCTATTAGGCAGAACTGGCGAACGAGAGCTGGGCTTATGATGGGATGGCCTATTCCACTCGCTGTAGCGGCAAGTGGAATAGGCCTGTGGTGCGCAAACGCGTACCGAGCGTGGGTGCCGGGTGCAGGCGCAGCAGGATACGAGACTGCGCAGAATCTGGTGCAGGCTGTTTTGGGAGGCGTTGCGTCTTTCGCAGAAGTCTGGCACGCTCACCCGCCGCACAAGGGCGCAAACGCTCCAACACACGAGGGGAGCGCGGACGGAAGAGTCGGCAAGGCGACACTGCAGATGAAGCTGCGCAAGCGGGTCATCTATAGCGTCGCTATTCTGAGTGGGCTGTTGCTCCTCAGCGTTACCGTCGCGCTCCTGGCCAGGGGGGTTGCCAGGTGGTTTGCCTTGTCGTGGATTCTATCGGTAGGTCCCATTCTCATCATGGTTGGCAGTTACTCGCTGAGCGCGATTCTGGGATCTGCCGTCCCTGAAAGGAGGACCACTGGCAAGTGGCCGTGGGTGTCTATGCAATCGCCCGCGGTTACAAATACCTGGAGCGATAAGGTGTACAAGATGCTGCTTGTAGAGGTCCTTACCTCGCTCAGTGGGAGCGCGGTAGGCAGCCTCGTGGCGAAGCTTGCCACTTCGCCAGAGGACAGCCTGGCGGTGCTGTCCATGGCGCAGAGCGCTATCTTCACCGCCGGATTCCTGTCCACTCAGTGGATCTCCTCCCGGAGATCGGACTGATTAAGTGGGCATGAGCAGGGGCAGCAGCCTGGACGAGAGAGAATGATCTTCCTTGTCCTGCGCTGCTGCCCCTGCGGCGTTATTCCCTCCACGTTGCTTCACCAGTTCCCGACAGATACAATTGCAGGTGCTTTCCTGTGATAAGATTGCGCGCAACCTGATAGATCCTGCTTTCAAGCTTGTTATGCTCGTGCAGGATATCTCTCTGAGCATGAAGCGTGAGAAAGACCTTCTGGAGCAGGTTCGCAGCCTGCTCCAGAAGGTGGCTCCTTGCATGAATGTGTTTGTCCTCTCTCGCTCTTTGTTTGCTCGCTCAGTGCAATCTCTTAGGCACAACAGAGGTCTACACAGATGAAGCTCTCAAAGGGAGAGAATCCCTCTTCACAATGAAGAGAGAAGCAATGACTATTTCAAGAAAGGAACACTGTAGTATGGCACATTCATCAGGGGCAACCCCAAAAGGGGGTTTTTTTCAAGGACTTCCAGACGTCTCAGCCCGCGTAGCGCTCCCGGTACAGCAAAGCGGCTGTTGTGACACCACTGATCAGGCAACAAGTGGGCTGTTGCGGCGAACCTGCAACGCAAGGCATAGCTGCCTCTACGGCAACGGGAGGCTGCTGTGGTGAGCCAGCCAGTGCATCCGTGTCGAGCAAAGCAACAGGTGGATGCTGTAGTGAACCAGCCGCGACTCCTGTGTCGAGCGAAGTGGCCGGTGGGTGTTGCGGCGAATCTGTTCAAGCGTCAGCAATCACGTCCTCTGTTGGACAGTCCCAATGTTACTAAGGCCACCCATTGACCTAAAGGAGAAGCAGCATGCCTGCCGTTGACACCATTCCATCGGAACTCATGGCGGCCCTGGCGCTTCTTGATCCAACACATATGATGGAGCACACACGTCGTTTGTGTGCTCCCGCCTTTGTGGGCAGACGTGTGGGAACAGAAGGGCATGCCCAGGCGACGCGCTACCTGGTTGAAACCCTGCAAGCGTTTGGGAGGAAGGTGCGTACCCAGGAGTTCGCTCTCACCTCCCCGGCTCTCGAACTTGAAGCACCACTCCTGCTGGAACAGATGACTCCTGACGGCTCAGTGGCACGTGTCTTTGCCCATCGCACGGAGTTTGGTGAGCATCCCCGTTCCGCCTCCCATCCCAGCTTATTTGAAGGCTCGGTCACCGTGTTGCCTGAAGATGGCTTGCTGGATGCGTGCCAGGGGAAGTGGGTGCTCCTTGACGCGGTTCCGCAGGGAGAGGCGTTGACGACGCTGGCTGCGCAGTTGGCAGAGCATGGTGCCATTGGTCTGCTCACTCCCTTATATGCGACGGCTGATGGCTATCTCGTCAAACGGATCTTGGCAGGCTCTGCGGTGGCTCTTCCCGTGCTCTCGGTGCGGGCGGATCTGCTGCCCACGCTGGCAGGCACGCGGGTGCGCGCACGTGTGCCTCTCGTTGCCCGTCAGGCGCAGGGATGCAATGTTCTCGCCGAACGTGGTGGCACAGAGGGCAAATTTGCTGATGCGCCTCTGGTCATCGGAGCGCATTATGATGCTCTTGGCGATGACCTGGGTGGCCTTCACTTTCCAGGAGCAACGGATAACGCGGCAGCGGTCGCGGTCCTGCTGGAACTGGCGCGCGTCCTCGCACAGCTAGATACGCCACTACGACGACCGCTGGTGGTGGTCGCATTTGATGCCGAGGAAGTAGGCATCCAAGGCTCACGCGCGCTGGTGTCTGAGCTCAAAGCCCAGGGGAAAGCGCCACTGATGCTCAATCTCGATGGTGCTGCGTGCCTCACTGATGCGGTCTGGGTCGAGCCTGGAGCACAGACCGAGTCTCTGTTGCAAGCGCTTGACCAGGCGGGACGCTGGCTCGACATTCCTCTGGTGGTGGGCAATATCGCCTCCGATCAGCGCGCCTTCCTCCAGGCGGGGTTCCCTGCCGTTGGGCTGAGCGTTGGATGCGCAAAAATCCATACCCCGGCTGATGCGCTCGATCTAGTGGAACCTGAGGCGTTGCGCATTGCAGCAACGCTGCTCCTTGGAACCATCTGGCAAGTGCTCTGGTGATGGAGACACGCCTCATCAGGAGAGATGGGGGTGAAAGGAAAGGAGGTCTTCATGATCCTGTGCAAAAAGATCAAACTGGATCTCAGCGAGCAAGATGCGGCGACCCTTGAGTTCATGCAAGCAAAATGCAGAGGCCTCTACAATTGGTGGGTGATGAAACTGCGAGACGGAGAGACGTGGCGCTTCAACGCCTGCAAGAAAACCCTGGCTGAGAGCCGTGCCTATGATCCTGAACTCAATCAGGTCTATGGCAAGCTACTTGCCGAAGTCTACTATCGCCTGGATGGGGCTATGCAAGCCTTCTTTCGTCGCCTCGCCAATGGCGAAACGCCAGGCTTTCCCCGCGTGCGACCTCGCCATGGCTTCTTTACCCTCTGTTATCCGGTGATATATCTCACGCTCGAGGGAGAGACGCTCATCTTGCCCACAGGGGGCAAGGGCAAGCACAAACGCATTCCTGCCATCCGTGCCACCCTCACCGAAGAGCCTCCCGAAGGCTTTCGAGAGGTGGCCATCAGTCGCGATGGCCGAGGCAACTACTACGCCTCCTTCAGTTACCGACAGCCCGAGGAAGCCAAACACGACGGTGATACTGTGGCCTTCGATCTGGGCATCAAGACGCTGGCAACTGGGGTCACGGAAGGGGGCCGCTTCTATCACATTGGTGGGTTCAAAGGCTCGCGTTGGTACAACAACCAGTTGGATCGGCTTCGCTCGAAACGCAGCAGGTGCAAGAAGAAATCGCGTCGGTATCTTCATCTGAGCAAGGTGTACAAGCGTGTGTCGCAGAAGAAGCGCAACAAACAGCGCGATAGCCTGCACAAGGCGTCGCATCTCATTGCACGATGAGTGGTTGAGAGAACTGTCGTCGTGGGTGATCTTTCTCAACGGCAGATGGTCATGAAAGAGCATCAGGAGCGCAACAGGACGCTCAATCGGGCCGTCTATAACGACTGGGGCTTGTATGCCTTTGTCCAGATGCTCAGCTATAAATGCCAGTTGTATGGGAAAGAGCTTCAGTTTCTAGATGAGCGCAACACGTCCAAGCAGTGTCGTGGCTGTGGCAATCTGCAAGACATGCCACTGCGCAAGAGGATGTATCAGTGCGCGGAATGTGGACTCGACATGGATCGAGATGAGAACAGTGCTCACAACATCTTGATGAGGTTCCTTGCCCGGCGAGGGCCACACACTCAGACTCGTCCTGAGTGCGATGTGCTGCAGGCGACCCAAAGCAGCGTAGAAGTCATGGGGACTTCCTGTGAGGGCCAAGTGCAGCAATTGAAGCTATTCGAGTGTGGATAAGCACATTTGAGTAGATTTAGAATGGCAGTTAATACATTCAAATATATAATGCAGGAGGGCGAGGCAAGTTTTTTTTGCGTGAGGCAGCGTCAAGCAACAACCCGCTGCCACAAGCGGCGTCAACGCGCTGAGAGCTTCATTGAGGGGGAGAATCGCGCGAAGCGGGTAAATCCAGGAGGTTCACACACAAAATCGCGTCCTAGTGCAGGTTCCAGAGACCTGTTGTGCAATAGGGCCAGCGTTCCTGTGTTCAACGAAGATGAGGAACGCTCTCTTACACACTAGGTCTCCTGAGATTGCACTAGCGCGATTGGCCTCTCGATGTGAAATCGCCGAGGAGAGGATCCGCCCTCCCTCCTGTGCCTGGATGAGCACGATGCAAAAAAATGTGTCGCACCCCTCCGGAACGGGTGCGGCAAGGTTTTTTGCGTCGTGCTCATCCAGATCAAAAGACACGTGACACTAGCTTCTAGGGTTCCTGCGTGCTCTCAATTTTGCACTTGAGGGCGTGCAAATGAGAAGCTAAATTCCTATACTGCCTTTGGAGGCATGCGACAAGTGATTATAGGGTCTACGCTTGCATGAACGCTCTCTGTTGGGGATTATGCAAACACAGACTCTATAGTTTGCCGTATGAATCTTGACGCGCGCTCTAAACTTATGAGATAGAGGTCTATAATGCAGCTATTATCGACTCTTGATACTACATTCAAACGCTCTTTCTCCTCGTTTGCCCTGAAGCGCTTAGAGGCAGAGAAGGATCAATGGCAAGTCCCTCGCCATCTGGGACTGATCATGGATGGTAATCGACGATATGCGAGGAAGCATCACATTTGGGATACGAAGCAGAAGCAATTTGGACATGCTCAGGGGGCAGAGAAACTTGAGGAAGTGCTTCATTGGTGTCATGAACTAGGAATCAAAATTGTCTCTGCCTGGGGGCTTTCCTTAGACAATTTTCGGCGTGATCGAGTAGAAGTAGACACGATTCTTGAACTGGTGAAAAAGAAATCGGATAAGTTTACCCATCATCCAGATGCGCATGCAAAGCAAACTCGTGTACGCTTTCTGGGGGAATTGCAGCACCTTCCACTTGATGTTCAAGATGCTATCCATTTCACTGAAGAAGCGACAAAAGAGCATGATCAGTGTCTCTTGAATATCTGTCTGGGATATGACGGGCGAGAGGAGATCCTCACAGCTTTTCGCAGACATCTTATGGTGCAACTCGAACAAGGAAAAAATCTGGCGCAAGCTACAAATGCTCTCTCCCTGGAGGCGATTAGTAGCCATATATACACATCTGGATTGCCTGACCCGGATCTGATTATTCGTACCAGCGGTGAGAAACGCCTGAATGGTTTTCTCCTCTGGCAGAGCGTTTATACTGAATATGCTTTCTGCCCAACTTACTGGCCAGAGCTAAGCCGACAAGACTTTCTCCAGGTGCTCAAGGATTACAATCAGCGCGAACGACGTTTTGGTAAATAAGCCTGCTAATGCAAACGTCACTCGCGCTACTAAAGGGGTGCGGCAAGTTTTTTTTGCAAATAGTGAGCGCACGAGCATGACAGGAAAATAGTCAGCCAATCTTTTCCTCTTGTCTCTCAGAGCTCGACTTTGAGCTTTTTTCATCCGCGTGCCTGCTATTCTCCGTGTGCGATTGTGTGTTGTCTTTCGCGTATTGTATGTACGACGAAATGAGAAATGTCTGTAAAGGAGTTCCCTATGCCACACTGGTTTTCCTTCCGTCTTGTGAATTGGATTGGCCTGCTGGGGTCAGTGCTCCTGATCATTGGCTTCTTCTTGCCAGTTCGCTTTGTCGCAATCACCTTTCTCCACCAGCCTCCATCCTATTCTACTGATTCATTTGGGAGTATGCTCGGTAGTACCATCATCGGTAGCACCCTACTTTTGCTTGCGATCCTCATTCCGCTGTTATCCTTTCTCGCCGGGCTTCTCGGTACAGTGAAGCGAGTCATGCTCATCCTCAGCCTCTTGTTTGCCATTCTTGGTTTCCTCGGATTCCTGATTGTTTCCATGTTTCTCCTGTCCTTCTCCACATGGGGTGGTCGTGTCACCGAGACGCACACGTTCGGTCCAGGTTTCTGGCTGATGCTCATTGGGTTTCCTCTCTGCATCGGCAGTAGCATCATCGCTCAATACCTGTTGCCCAAGCCTCGTATCACTGTCATTAAATCATCGGAGAGTCTGTGAGAAATCGCGAGAGGAAACGAATTCCGCCGACTTCCATAGGGCTTCGTTCGAGAAGAAACTTTAAAAATGTACAAAGTCAAGCTGAGGTTGTGCAAAAAACTTGCCGCTCCCCTACTAAAGAAGGGGTGCGGCAAGTTTTTTTGCGTGAGGCAGAGTAGGCCCTTGAGTATGAACGGATACTGTTGCTCAATTGTTGCTCGGTGCTCAACGTGAACAGGCCCAGAGCTACGTCAGCTGACAGCTGACGTAGCTCTGGGCCCACATCGTTTTCTTTCTCTACATATCGCGCGAGAGCGGGCACCTTCTGTCAAAGCCTGTCAGATAGGGGCAATGCCTCTCATTGAGTCGGATGCTTTGCTCTGACCGCAGACTCATCCTAGCTGGCAGTCATGGTGAGGTCGTTAGTATGCCACACCCCCGCTTGCCACCACAGCTCAATGACGTGGAGACTCGTGCTGCCCTGGCCGATGTAGAACACGTGTTGCGTGTTCGTGTTCTCGAAGGCATAGTTGCTCAGCGCGTTCGTTAAAGCGGGGAGCGCACCACCAATGGCTGCCGTGGTGAGGTCGGTCCACGTCCGCCCGGAGCCTGAGGTCCCCCGCAGCTCTATGACGTGAGGAGCCCCGCCGACCGTGGCGAGGTAGAACACGCGTTGCGTGGTATTGCGCTCGAAGACAGTGCTGCTCAGTGGACTCACGGCAATAGGGGTGGGCGAACCAACCACGATCGAGTTGAGGTCCTCCCCCAAGAACCACCCGCTGCCGCTGTTCCACACGAGCATCATGACGTGATTCCCCCCATTGCCGAGGTAGAACACGTGCTCCTCATTCTGGTTCTCGAAGGCGTAACTGCTCAGCGGAGTCCCTGCGGCAGGGGGGAACCCCGATCCAACACCTGACGCGGTGAGGTCGGTGGCCTACCACCCGGTGGTGGCGTTCCACTGGCGCGCAATGAGGTGCTGCGTCGCGCCGACCGTGGCGAGGGAGAACACGTGTTGGATGTTGGTGTTCTCGAAGACATTGGCGGTGGCCTGGATGGTGTTGACCTGGACGATGGCCTGGCCAGTCCTCTGACCCATGTTCGCTCCCTCGGTAGCGGTGACGGTGAGGAGAAAGGTCCCTGGCTGCATGTAGGTATGGGAGCCACTCACGGTGAGAGTGCCATCGGGGTTCGTCGTGAGGGTTCCCGGTGATGTGAAGCCATCTCCCCAATTGATGGTGGCGATGGTGTCGTTGACGCTGCTCGCTCCACTGATGGTGGCGACCGGTCCCGTGAAAGGAGTATTGACTGCGGCGTGGATGGTGTTTACCTGCACCACCAGCGGGCTTTGCAGCAGCACTGTGGCGTTGTTGCTGTTGCTGTTGGTAGCGACGATATCGAGCTTGCCATCGCCAGTGAAATCGCCTACCGCTACTCCAACGGGAGCTGAGCCAACGGCGAACTCCTGGTGAGGAGCGAAGGTGCCATCGCCATTGTTCACCAGCACCGAGACGTTGTTGTTGTGAGCGTTAGCGATGACGATGTCGAGCAAGCCATCGCCAGTGAAATCGCCCACCGCTACTCCTTCGGGAAATGAGCCAACGGTATACGTTGCCGAGCTAAAAGACAGGGGATCGGTTGCCGCCGCCAGGGCCAGATATCTTTGGTAGCCCTGTGGCCAAAGGGGAGCCAAGGAGAGACGGGTGACTCTCCTTGCAGCATGCTCATCATCTCTTGTTGCTTCTTGCTCTCAGCATCTTGCGACATATCCACCTCATTCCTTTCTGCTACGTACGCTCCCTCAAGGGAGGGGAACTGAAGGGGTTCAGTTTGCCCCCCTGAGCATGACTCGTTTCATCTCCGTGAATGCGTGGCTTCCGTCATGGTGCGCCTCTCCTCATCTCTGGATCGTTCCCCCTGGGCATACACTCCAGGCAGACCTTCTCGATGAACAGCATATGGGCTCTCTGCCCTTGTTCTCCGTGAACTTGCCGCTTCGGTTGAGCGCACCGTGAGTACCATCTCTGCTTGGAGGCCCTCTCTCCTCCTTTCTCGTGATTGTGTTGTTGTGTCATGTATTATTATGTACTGCTTTTACTATTAAAGCAATGCATTATTGGTAAATCGATTGTATTATATTTATCATTGATAGCGCATACACGTTGCCAGAAGCTGGCTCATGCATGAGGATCTCTGGTGTTCCTGGGTTCCGGCAGTCAGGCACCTGATCAGAAGAAGCGCAAAGCTAAAAGCAACCAGCCTGCGCAAAAAACGTTCGTTTTCGTTGTGTTTTTTGGCTATTTTTCGCGCATATGGGAGCTCTCGTCACCCCTTGGTGGACCAGTCCGAGGGGGCGGCAAGTTTTTTGCGCTGAGTCTCTCCAAATCACGAGGACACGATTGATCCCCATTGCTCCCAGTGCTTCATCGCTTGCCGCTGACGGTACGCCCGTTGCTTTCCACCATGCCTGAGCCGATGGGCCAACCATGTGCGCGAAAAGCGGGATACTGCATCAACGCCTCGCGCTTGCGCAAGTAGTCCAGATGTTCCCCAATTCCCTTCTGCTGCGTGAGATCGTTCCCCAATCGGTCTGCCAAGCGCAGCAACGCACGAGGTCCTCGGTGCTTGAGCACATGCAAACAGCGTTCCAGCATGCGATCAGGAAAACGCAAGCCAGCATGTTCCAAGGTTTCGAGCAATTGGCGGAACATGCCGGAGAAGCCCATCCACACGACAGCCGCACTTGTTCATTATGGTTTTGAGGGCAATGGCATCCTGAAGCAACAGAAGATGCTCGTGTTCTTTTGCTACGGCAGGTTTTCTTCAGGCTGATCCCATTGAGCATCGATGCAATCCGTCTCAGGTTGTGCAAAACGATCGCGGTCGGCGTTTTCTGACCGGTCTTGAAGGCTTCCTGCTTGCGACGAAAGCCATAATTGTAGGCCCAGCGAGAGGCTCCGGCATGCTTGCGGCACAGCGTCTGTTGCACGTTATTGAAATCAAGTTCTACCCGGTAGCCACGTACCATCTTCTGCACTTCTTCCTCTGTGATGAATGGAGAACAAATATGCCACAAAGCCGCTGCTGTGGCAAGGGAAGGTCTGTCCATGGTTGCCCTTTGTTGCCCATACTCTTGAAAACAAATTATAGCCCTGCCATAAGAGGATTCTTTTCCAATGAAGAGTTGATGCTCAAAACCATTATATTGTCCATTGTTACCACTAGATCGTCAATTGTAGGCAGATACTTTCAACGATACACTAGCAACAAATCGAAAATCGTGCCTGTCAATATTTAGGAATAGGATGAACACTTATAGCTGCTTCCTAATGGTGCATCCAGCACAAAGGGGAGGTACAGGAGGAAGCCCTCTGCCGAGGCGTGGGGTGTTTCCCCCACAAATTCATCTTCTCACTTGCGGATGCACCACTAACAACCATAAGGAATTCTTCATTGTGAAAGGAGCTATCTTCTCCGAGAACGTAACTACTGTTTTCATCATGCAGACAACACAAGCGGACGACAATTCATCATTTGGTACGTGAAGCTTGTTGTTGAAAGAGTGGCGCACTTCTTCTTTCTCTATGAAAGAAGAAGTGCCTAATGGAATCATTGATCATGGATGATCAGTGCACCACGTACCTTGAAGGAAAGAGAACGTGAATATTGTACCTAAACTATCGAGCAGTGCCCGCACGCTGTGTTTTAGACCACGCGCTGTAGTGGGCAGCCATGTAGTTCGTGCCGCTATTTCAGTGAGCTTGGCCCTAGCAATCGCAGTACAATTTATGCTCTTTGGATCGACACAGTCTGTACAAGCTCAGATCAAACTGGACAACGGTCTTGCCATCACCCCTTATATGGGATGGAATACCTACTATGGACTCGGCAGTAATTTTAATGAGCAGACAATTGTCAGTATAGCCGACACGATGGTAAGTCGTGGATTAGAGGCTGTCGGTTATCAATACGTCTGGATCGACGGTGGTTGGTGGTCTGGTACGCGTGATAACAACAACAATATCACTGTTGACGCGACGCAATGGCCTCATGGCATGCAGTGGATTGCGGACTATATCCACTCTAAGGGGCTAAAGGCTGGCATCTATACCGATGCAGGAAGCAATGGCTGTGGCGGCGCCAATCAAGGCAGTTACGGCCACTATCAGCAGGATGTAGATCAGTTTGCTGCCTGGAGATTTGATGCGGTGAAGGTAGACTTCTGTGGCGGTCATGAATTGGACCTAGATCCAGCTACAGCATATGGTCAGTTTCGTGATGCACTCCTGAATAACAACAGCCATAGGCCTATGTTGTTCAATATCTGCAATCCATTTCCGCCAAATGTCTTCGGTCAGAATAACCCACCTCTACAAAAATCCGCATATTACTCCTACTCATTTGGTCCAAACACTGGTAATTCGTGGCGCACAGACACTGATGTCGGTTTTCCCAATAGCGTGCTCTGGCCCGATGTGCTGAGAAACCTGGACCACGATGCGGCCCATCCCGAAGCTGCCGGCCCTGGACACTGGAACGATCCCGACTACCTTGGACCAGGACTTGGCATGAGCGATGCGGAGGCGCAGGCTCAGTTCACTATGTGGTCTATGGTTGCCGCCCCCTTAATTGTTGGGAGTGATATTCGCAGCATGTCCGCGACAACCCAGGGGATGTTGACCAATCGCGATGTCATAGCTGTGGACCAGGATGCGCTTGGCGCGCAGGGAACTCGGATTAAGCAAGATGGCAATGGTGATGTCTGGGTCAAACCTCTTGCCAACGGTGATCGTGCTGTTACCCTCCTCAATCGAGGAACAAGTCCCTTGACAATCACAACCAGCACAGATGCTCTTGGTCTCACTCACGCCTCCACTTACACACTGAACAATTTGTGGACACACCAGAGTACAGAGACGGCGGGGCAAATTAGCACAACCGTTGCGCCGCAGAGTGCCGTTCTTTACCGCGTTTCCCCAAAAGCCGGAAATGATATTCCTCCTTCAACTAGCCTATCGGCTCCAAGCACGCCTGCGGCCTATCCTGGATCAAGTCTTTACCTGGCTCTCCCTGGAACGGGTATGACTATTTCCTCGACGTTTGAGAACTATGGACGTAAAACTGTTAATGATGTGCGCCTCGATTTCTCAGCCCCGCAGGGATGGCAAGTGAAACAGCAACCTGCCGGTACCCACACTATTGGAACTGGGGGGCAAGTCAAAGGGACCTGGCTCGTAACGCCACCAGCTGGTACCCTTCCTGGCAGTTACACGCTCTCGGTGACTGCGACATACCAATGGGGTAATTACCATAAGGAGAGCACAAGCACCCAATTAGTAGTAACCGTACCATCAGCGCCACCATCTGGTACCGGTTACCTCAGCGATCATTACTGGCTCGATGCCAACAGTAGCTATAGCGTCCCATTCCCCAATGCAAGCGTGGAAGGATACCCAATTACTTTACAAGGACATACCTATTCTAAGGGCATTGGTGTTGTTCCACAATCCGATGTTAAGTACTACCTGGGAAATAATTGCACACACTTGTCCGCGACGGTTGGGATCAACGACATTGTGAATCAGATTAACCAACAAGGCGGCACAGCAATATTCCAGATATTCGCTGATGGGACGAAGATCTACGACAGTGGACTCGTCACCCGGGCCGCAACCAAATCTGTTGATGTCAACCTGACTGGAGCAAAGGTGCTCACTCTACACGTCGATGATGCAGGTGACGGTAACTACAATGATCGCACTGACTGGGCAGATTTACAGCTGATCTGCGGTGCGCCAGTCAATACTGTTCCCAATGGTCCCTGGCCGCATTTTGTGCCGCAGTCAACTCTGAGTGCGTCCGCCACGAGTGCCCATGATGGTTACCCAGCCAGCGCAGCCGTCGATGGTAATCTGAATACGATCTGGCATGACGAATTTACTCCTCAAGCTCCGCTGCCTCAAGCAATTACCGTTGACCTTGGGAGCGTTCAGAGCATGCTGGGCTGACCTACCAACCACGCCTCGACACATCTACGACAGGAAGCATTACTGCCTATAATGTCTATGTCAGCACTGATGGGACGACGTTCACAAAGGTCGCGAGCGGCTCCTGGTCGTCCGACCGGTCTCTCAAATCCGTTAGCTTTAACACCCAGCAGGCACGCTATGTCAGGCTCGAAGCCACAAGTGGTGTCGGTGGCTACGCATCTGCCGCCGAGATCGATGTGGCTAATATACCTGCCGCTTAATGCCAGAGCAACATAAAAGTCAGCGCCCCACCCCAAACTCCTTCGCGCCGTAGGCGCGAAGGAGTTTGGGTATTGAGTAAACCAATTGGAGAGATCCTATGTCAGGCAAAATTCATGTGGAGGAAACCGAGGTACAAGGTTTCCGCGCACTGCACATAACTAACCAGGTGCTATCTCTAACGATCATCCCAAATCTTGGTGGAAAGATCAGCAGTATCCGCGATTTGCGCAATGGACGGGAATGGCTCTGGACGAACACTCAAATTCCATATCAGCGGCATAATTATGGAACCTCGTACCAGGAGGCCGATACAGGCGGGTGGGACGAATGTTTCCCGACTGTGAGCGCGTGCTCCTATCCCCTTCCCCCCTGGAAGGGCCGAAGCATACCAGATCATGGGGAGATCTGGCCACTGCAATGGTCAATAAGGTGTGATGGTGATACTGAGGCCACTTTGATAATCGACATGCAGGCCCAAAGCATTGGTCTCCCATATGTATTCCAACGCATCATCCGCATCACCGTTGACTCACCTAGCCTGCGATTTGACTATCGCGTCGTGAACCAGTCTGATAACGACATTGCATTTATCTGGAGTAGCCATCCGCTTTTCGCTGTCGAGCCCGGAATGCGCATACAGTTGCCAGACAACACACGTATGAATACATGGGTGAGCATGCCTACCCAACTTGATCCTCAATCTGGTGAGCAGGCGTGGCCCATCCATGCCAGGCTAGGTGAGCATGAATGGGATTTGAGCTACATGCCTGACGAGGCTGCGGGTATCGGGATCAAGCTGTGGAGCCAACCTCTTGCACAAGGCTTTGCTGCACTGATAGCAAGCGACGGGGAATTTCGCTTCACCTTTGATACTGCCCAGCTTCCGCAGCTTGGAATATGGATGAATGCCCGGGGCTACTCGGGCACGGGTAGCACTCCCTACTACAACCTTGGTCTAGAGCCATGTATTGGAGCACAGGACTCGCTGGAAGATGCGATCGAGAAATATCAGCGATATGAGATATTGCCAGCCAATGGTATGAAAGAGTGGTGGCTTGAGACTCATCTCAGCACAAGCTAAAAGATGTAAGCTCAGGAGTAGGGGATAGTGGTGTGGAGGCTGGCGGATGCCAGCCTCCACACCACTATCCCCTACTCAAAGGCGATGGGGAAAACTGTATCAGGTCTCCTTCGAGGAGATAAAAAGTAGCGCGGGGTCGCTACATACCGCAAGGTGAACCTTCGCGCCTTGATGATAGCTTTCTAAGCGCAAGATATGCTCGAAATGCGTTCTGGCTTGCTCGTACTCCTGAAGGCCAAGATGCCCAAGCCCCAGCATGTAGTGACAGTGAACCTCATTTTGCTTATCCTGATCACTCTCAAAGACCAGGAAATCGGGCAACGAGACGGCGAAGTAATCAATCTTGACCGCATCGAAGAGATGTTGCTCGCCATAATTGATCAGTTTATGGAAGCGACTCCTGGCTTTCTGTTGATCCTGGAGCTGGAGTTGCGCAAGTCCTTGATAGAAGATCATATCTGGTGGCTGATCGTTGTAGAACATCGCGCTAGTGGGTTCTTCGAGTCCATGGGCTGCGCGTTGGAAGCACTCTCTCGCATTGTCTACTAGTCCCTGTTTGGCGTAAGCACAACCCAGGTAGTAGTAAATATTATTCTCCAGTGTGCCCGTCAATTTCCCTTCTGCGAGGTTCTCGGGATAGATAAGTGCCTGCTGAAGCGTGTCGATGGCTTGCTGGCTATCTCGCGTCAGGAGCGCACGCTTCCCTAACTCGACATGCGCGAAGATATATTGCCGGGCGACCTGCCCTTCTCCGCCTTCCCAGGGATGGAAGATGTGCTCAGTAAGTAGCGCCAGGGCCTCTTCATAGCGTTGTAGGGTATTCAGCAAGGTGACGTATTCCAGGTAGAGATCATCACGCTCGATGACGAGCCCCCGATGCTTTTCCAGGCTTGCGAGCCTCTCTTCAGAGGCAACCCCTATTTTTTTGCGGAGCTGGTCTAACTCGTAAAGCACGCGGGCATCGGTCGGATCACACGCAAAGGCCGTTTCGAGTGAGCGCAATGCCTGCTCTGGTTGGTGCAGCGCATTGTAGTAAGCCAGGGCCAAATTACGATGGACCGTCGCGAAGCCAGCGTCCAGCGCTCTTGAGGTCTCCCAATGATGGATCGCATCTGCATGCCGTTTCTTGTCATAGAGCAAATTGCCAAGGTAATATTGGGCCCGGGCATCACTCGTATCGGCATTCGTGGCATGTTCAAGGACGATCAGATCATCGAGGCTGTTGGGGAAACAATAGTCTGTAGGCGCATTCCGGCCTGCATGGCGATAGATCTGTGCCTGCTCCTGTTGCCCTGCCTGCTCATGAATATAGGCGAGGTAATAGTAGACCATGGGAGAGAGATTTTCACGGCTCTCGCGTGTCAGGTGGGACAGCAGCGCGATACTTTCCTCATATAGTCCACTGTGTGCGTAATCGGTTGCCAGGGCAATATAGTTATGCGCATCTCTGCGCATCAAAGCGGTCAATTGTTCTTCGTTCTCCCGTGCCAGCGCCTCTTCACCTTTTGCCGTATGAAGCAGAATACGCTCATACTGCGCGCCAAAATCGGCAACATCGAGCCGCATCGTTTCAATGGCGAAATGCATGGCCTCATCCACATGCCCCTGCTTACGCAACAGCACCGTTTTGAGATGGCGAGCCTTGTAGTTATAGATATGGTGTTGCAGTGAGAGCTCAACCAATTTCAGAGCCTCGGTATATTGCTGATACATACAGACGATCTGGGCGAGGGTGAAGTAGCCCGCGCTCTGCCAGGCCTCGGACCAGATAGATTTATAGAGTGCTGCGAAAGCTTCATCGAGTCGTCCCTGGAACTTTAAGGCCTGGCCAAGCTGATAGTAGGCTTCGCTATCGTAGGGATTGGGATGATAGCGAGTAAGGGTTGCAATGGCAGTGCGGAAATAGCTTTCACTTGTCCGAAATAGTCCTCTTTGGAGGAGGAGCTTGCCGTACGCGACGTTAATACGGCTATCACCGGGATCGCGTTTAAGCCCCTCCAGGTAGTAAGGGTCGGGCTCAAACGTCGCGTGGCGATACTGTTCCAGGTGCTGTCCAGCCAGGTAGAGGGCCTCATTATTGCTCAGTGTTTCAGGTGTTCCAAGTGGAGAGGCGGGCTCCGGTAATTTCGCAATCTCCGATTTGACTGGCGTATAGGCTACCAGGAGACACCCTTGCGCGTCTCTGACCGTAATGGTGACGTCATTCGCCTGTTCTTCATGGTTAAGTGGTACCATGGTGGTAAAGGTCTGAATAGGCGAGAGCGTCGTGACTTCGTGCAGATAGTGCTGATGCTTGCCTCTCAGGTCGATCACGGCACCAGAGAAGAGAGCTGTGGCGTAGACCTGAATGCTAGCAAGATGGTTCGCATCGTCAATTTCCAGGTTGACTGCGGCATCAATCGAGGCATTTTTGACGAGCCCAATGTTTTTATAGGGCATAAAATACTGATTGAAGGATTTGGTTTCGTAGGGCTGGAGCCAGGAGAAATCGGGTTGGTTATCGGTGAAGACGCCAACCATGAGTTCTATATACGGTCCATCTTCATCGGTCAAATTACGATCCCAGGCCTTACCAAACTCGCCATTGCCCCATGTCCATTGTTTTTTCCCCGGTGAAATATGATGGTTCGCGACATGAAGGAGTCCGGCTTGTAGAGCATGATCATATCCACCAATAAAGTCATAGCGTGACTGGTACGCCATATAAGAGGTCGGGACAGGAATGTTTTTATACCATGAAATGTCCACCCCTGCGGAATAGTCCATTTTGTAATAGGTACCAGTGGCGATGGGGAAGCGGGAGACATCCCGTCTCCCATGATCGAAGACGGCATGGACATCGGGAGGGAAGACAGATTGGGTATGCTCGTTGACGGCGAACGCGGGATTGGCCCACCACAGAAAGGTCTGCGGTTGGGGTGTGCGATTATAGAGCTGCACCTGGATTTCCAGATAAGCTTTGCCTGGATAAAGTGTAAAACCAGCCGTCATCTTCGTGCCATACATACGATCTATTTCGCTTACCCAGATGGTTTTACTCTCGTCCTGGTTATGCGTAATACGATATTCGACCGGCCCATACGTATTTGGTCGATGGTGTTGTGGCCAGTTAAACTCGATGCCACCAGAGATCCAAGGCCCGGTCAGCCCGACGAGAGCGGGCTTGATGACACGATTATAGTAAACAAAATCGTAGTTGTTGGTTTTGTCGAGTGCGCGATAGATACGCCCCCCCAGTTCGGGCAGAAGTTCAATATGCAGGTATTCATTCTCAAGGCATAAGAGGTGATAGGACTGGAGCGTCTTCTCATTCTCAATCTTGCTGATGACTGGGTAGGGATAAACCTTGCCCGAGCTACCCTGGTACACCCGTTTTTCTAAGAACATTGGATTTTTATCCGGTTTTCCAGTGGCATAGGTGGGAATGACAACATCTTCTTCCCACACACGTACCTGTGAACTGGATTGTTCTTCCATATGTATCATCCATCCTGGTACTACTAACTATAGTTTTGCTGTTAGTGTACTGCCAGGCAATTATATTGACAATTGACGATATCGTGATTATGATGGACTATATAATGGTCTCTCCTAACGCTTGCCCGAAGGTAGGGCAGGTCCCTCTGATTGTTTTGTGTGGACCAAGGAGCCGAGGCACGATGAAGATAATACAAAAGGCGGATGGCTTTGAGGCGCAGAAGCTCATTGTTCTTCCAGAGGCTTTCCTGGAAGATGCCTCGCCCCATTCACTCTTGAAGCCCCTGTATGTCACTGATATTGGCTTCTTTCCCCATGCGCGCTACCATTACCGCGAGCGATCAAATGGCTGTGATGAGCATATTTTTATCTATTGTGCAGAAGGTGAGGGATGGGTCATCCTGGAAAGGGGCAAGAAACAGCGTATACCCAAGGGCAGACTTCTGGTGATTCCGGCCAAGACGCCGCATATTTATGGCGCAAGCGAAGACGATCCCTGGAGTATTTACTGGTTTCACTTGAAGGGCGAGGCGGTAGTGAATTTTGTTCAACAATTTGATATGCTTAACGCAACGCTCCATGTCCCCTCCACTCAGGCCACAAAAATTATCAACCTCTTTGAAGAGTGCTACAGTATTCTACAGTATAAAGGCTATTCTTTGCGGCACTATCTCTATGTGTCGCAGGCGCTGCACTACCTGCTAGGAATGTGTATACTTTTGCATGGGGAAGCGCAGGAGGACGATAACAAGAAAGAGGTCATCGAACGCTCCATCCAATATATGCTTGAACAGATACAGTCCTCCCTCACGCTCGACGACCTGGCCCACCATGTCAACCTCTCCAAACCTCACTTTATTCACATGTTCAAACAGGTGACTGGCTATTCCCCGATTGATTACTACCTGCGTCTCAAGATGCAACGCTCCTGCCTCTACCTTGACATGACGAATGCGAGTATCAAAGAGGTAAGCAAGAGCGTTGGCATCCATGATCCCTATTATTTTTCGCGCGTCTTTCGCAAGGTAATAGGTCAATCCCCTAGTGACTATCGCCGGTCCCGGCAGGGCTAGCAGGGTTCGACTGGCCTTGTCGAGAATTTCCGTTAACCTTTGACCGCGCCAGCGGTGAGACCACTTACCAGTTGCTTTTGGAAGAGGGTGAAAAGGATCACAATCGGGAGCGAGACCACGACGCTGGCCGCCATCATATCGGGCCAGCGGTCCTGGAACTCACCCACGTAGGTGCCGATAAAGCCAGCTGGAATGGTGCGCATATCTGGGCTGGTCGTCAGCGTGACTGCGTAGAGCAGTTCATTCCAGGAATTGAGGAAGGCAAAGAAGCCAACCGCGACCACGCCAGGAACGATTAAAGGGAAGACAATACGCACCAGGACGCCCACACGGCTCAATCCATCAATGCGCCCCGCCTCTTCAAGGTCGGTAGGCAGCGTATCGCAGAAACCCTTAACCATCCAGATACTAAAGGGCAAGGAAAAGGTGGTAAAGGCCAGCACCAGGGCGGGATAGGTGTTTAACATGTGCAACTGGCGAAACAGGGTGTAGAGTGAGATCAAGATTACCGCATATGGAAACATCTGTGTCGCCAGGATCACCAGTAGCACCGCTCGAACGCCGCGAAAGTGGAAACGCGAGAGGACGTAACCACCAGGCACAGCTGCTAGCAGTGTTAGCAGGCATGTGCAGACGCTGACGATCAAGCTGTTGGCGAAGTAGCGTACAAAGCCTTGTTGGTCCGCTGGGAGAATCTGGTAGCTATGTAGCGTGAATTGATGTGGCCAGAAGGTTGGCGGATAGAAGAAGGCTTCCCCCTGAGACTTAAAGGACGTGGAGAGGAGCCAGAAAATGGGAAAGAAGGCGTACAGTAGCAGCGCGACAAGGAGCGCGTAGGTCACAATGCGTATGAAGACATACCTTGTGCGGTGGCGCTGCGCATCGGCGTGGCGCGAATGTTGCTGTTCCGCGCTCATTACGCTCTGTGCGCGCGCCTGCCCTTCATTCGCCTCTTCCAGAGTAGTGATCAGCGGTTGGCGGTTAGAGATGTCTTTACTCATTGGGACCCGGCCTTCCCTTCCATGACACGGATATAGAAATTGGTAAGGAGGAGGAGCATGATCAGCCAGATCGTGCCCATGGTAGCTGCAATGCTGATATTCTGGTTCATGAAACCCGTGCGATAAATATTGACAATGATGTTATTGGTGGCATTGCCAGGACCGCCCTGGGTCATTGAGTAGATGATGGTGAATTCGTTAAGGCTCCAAATGAATTGAAGCGTCGTGACAACGACAATAATGCCACGAAGCTGTGGCACGATAACATGCCAGAAGCGCCCCCACATCCCAGCGCCATCCACCGTCGCCGCATCCAGTAAGTCCTGCTGGACTGTTTGCAGACCCGCGAGCAACATCAGCGTAAAGAACGGGAACTTGTTCCAGATGCTTGCGAAGATCACGGCGACGACAGCCAGTTTCCCATCGCCGCCAAACCAGGCTAGTGGCTGAGGGAAAGGGTGCCATCCCAGGATATTGATCGAGGTCAGAAGCTGATTGATGATCCCGTACTGAGAGTTATACATGTAGAAGAAGAGATAGGCGACCACGACATATGGAATGACCCAGGGAATGAGGGCCAGACCGCGCCAGAGCGTCTGAAAGCGCAGGCGCTGGTTAAGGATGATCGCGAAGAGAAAACCAATGACAAACGAGACGCAGGTAGTGACGACACTGAAAAGGAGGCTAAATCCAGCGGAACTCCAGAAATTATAGGTTGGCCGTGTTAGCACATCGACATAATTTTTCAAGCCCACCCAGTTGTTATCAAGAGGATCGGCCAGGTTCAGCGACTGGAATGAGAGCAGAATCGTGTTAAAAAGGGGGTAGAAGATGATGCCAATGAACAGGATCAGCGATGGTGTGAGCAGAACCCAGAAAAGCAATGGGCCGTTAAGACCACGTCCATAGTATGGCCGATTCCTGAAAGCATGTGACTTCTGCACCCGAGTGTTGATGAGAGACACGTGGGCACCTTTCTTCTCGTAATGCTAGAAACAAACAAGCGAGAATGCAGGCTGTTTATCGAGATTGTTCTCGATAAACAGCTTGTATTCTCTCTCCACAATGATATATGCGTACGTTACATATCCATTTCGTGGTGATAGAGCGCCTACTGCCCAAAGACGGTTTTCACATCTGTGTTCAATTGCGCAAGACGTTTGGGAACATTCGCGCCACCCGCAATATCCTGTAACGCTGTCACGACATAGGTCGCGGCCTGACTATACTTAGGATGATAGGCTGGCGGACGCATGGTTGGGAAAACTTTGTTGATAAAAGCCTGGCTGATGTCGTCTGAGAAGAGGTTGGCATACGGGCCGCCGCTTGCAACCTGACTCTTATGAGGGAAGACACCCTCTGTAACCAGGTAGTTAGTCAGTACCTGCTTGTTGGAAGTCAGATAGTCAATAAGCTTCCAGGCCAGATCTTTATTGTTGGAGTTGGCCGACATGCCCAGGTTGTGAATATCGGCGCAAGTTACAGGAGCGCTTTGTCCCGGTCCAACTGGCGTGGTGGTCACGCCCCAATGTGTATTGACATCAGCGACAGACTTATAGACGGATGGATTATCGCTCTGGAGGATACCAGTCAGGTAAGGACCATCGAGCTTGAAGACCATCTGGTCGGTCGACATCAACTGGCGCTCAGCTTTAATGGCTTGATCGGGTGGAGTCCAGTTTTTCTTTACCGCATCTTGCAACCACTGGAAGGCCTTCACCGTTCCATCATCTGCCCAGTTGATGGTGACGTTACCCTGGTTGTCTTCGTGCATAGGATCGCCTCCAAAGGTCCAGATCCAGGGCCAGAAGCCAACGAGTGCATACTCGGTTTTGGATATATCAATACCGATCGGATGAGCATTGGCAGGCAGCTTGGCCCGTAGCTCTTCCATTACACTGTTGAGTTCATCTATGGTAGTGGGGGCTTATCGGGGCTGAGGCCATGCTTCTGCAAGATGGTTTTGTTATACCAGAAACCATGTGGCGAAATACTGAAAGGAACTGCGTAGACCTGACCTTTGTAGGAGCCTACCTCAAAGGTGTTGGTAAAGGCATCGTTACGCCAACTCCCAGCGTAGGAATTGAGTGACTGGAGCGCTCCACCGCCGCCAAGGGCATAGGGCCAGTTTCCGCTAAGCTCCATGACATCTGGAGGATTACCACCAGTGGTCATAGTCTGCAACTGCGTAAGCATGTTATCGAAAGGAATGGCAATATTCTCGACCTTGGCTTTAAACTGCGTCTCAAAACCTTGCAACGCCTGGTCGATCTGCGTCTTCGTCGCTGATTCAGCTGACGCCCAGTTCGCGTACTTTACAGTTGTGGAGCCACTACCACCACTACCTCCCTGGTCTCCTCCACAGGCCGCCAGTAAGGCCTCAAGACTGCCCGCAGTCATACCGACCATCAGTGCCCGTGTCAGGAGATCTCGGCGCCCGATTTTGCCTTGAATGATGTCCTGGAAAATATTACTCTTTTCCGTATAGGCCATATGGACGACACCTTTCTCTCGTCGTTGTGTAGAAGCAACACTGCCTCCATGCTATGGGTTTAAATTGAAACAACCTTCAGTGAAAATACCTGCTGTTAGTATAAAATTGACACACCTTAGGAACAATTGACGATATGGTGATTAGAATGGACAATATAATGGTTTCTCTTCTCAGAGAGCCTTCGCGCCTGAGGCCTCTGAGCTTCCCCAGTTTAGTGGTTCTCCGTCACCTTCCGTGCAAGAAGGTGTTATTTATGCACATGGTCTTCGCCTGGTAATCTTACTTGCTCAACGAATCTAACGCATCCTCAAAGCTGATCTCACCCTTAGAAAGCTGCTCAAGAACATTTGAACGCTCAGAAGCACCCTCATATCCGATTATCTTCCTGCCCTTTATCAGCTCGGCGTTTGTGCCAACCAGGTCGATGCCGTTTGTGGTCAGGGTCTTTGCCGAAAACCAGCCCGTGACGGCGATCGTGAATACTATCCGTGCGTTGCTGTATGGACAGCCCGTATCCCAGGAGATCTGGGTGGCGCTGGCTTGGTGCGTTGGCATTCTGGTTGTGGCCTACCTCTTTGCGATGAGGGCCTATAACAAGCGCGTGTCATGAACCCAGTTTTCCAAACCGGGGCGTGGCCGCGAGGCAACCCGTCTCAAGCCCCGATGGACCCGCCGCGTCATCGCCAGTTGCGCCAGCTCGTGTCGCAAGCCTTCACGCCGCGCATGGTGGCTCACATAGAGTCGCGCATCACGGAGATCACCAATGGATTGCTCGACCAGGTGCAGCATTTGGGTGAGATGGATGTGATCAGAGATCTGGCTTATCCTCTGCCTATCATGGTCATTGCGGAGTTGTTGGGCATCCCTGCGGAGCGGCGTGAGGAGTTCAAGCAGTGGTCTGATGCTTTCGTCTCGGGAGACGCGGAAGCGACGGAAGAGGCCAGGCAGGCGGTCATGCTGCCTGTGGCCTGCATGACCGCCTACTTCACCCAGATCCTTGAGGAGCGGCCCCACAACGACCTGGTGAGCGCACTGCTGCTGGCGGAAGTGGATGGGGAGCGCCTCTCGAACGAGGAATTGATAGGGTTCTGTGTGCTGCTCCTGGTCGCCGGCAACGAGACCACGACCAATCTGATTGGCAATGCCATCCTATGCCTGGATGAGCATCCTGAAGCGGTGGAACTCCTGCGTGCCAATCGGGACTTGGTGCCGAGCGCTCTTGAAGAGGCACTGCGCTACTACTCGCCGCTCAAACTCACGATACGCGGGACCACGACCGAGACGACGATTGGCGATCAGCACATAGAAGCTGGTCAGTTACTCTTTGCCTGGATCGCCTCGGCGAATCGTGATGAGGCCCAGTTCCCCAATGCCAATCAGTTCATGATTGAGCGCGAGCCGAATCGGCACCTGGGCTTCGGGCGTGGCATCCATTTCTGTCTGGGCGCCCCCCTGGCGCGTTTGGAGGCGAAGATTGCGCTGAACGCGATGCTCGACCGCCAGCCTGGCTCCTGGCACGTGTCCGATGCGCCGCGGTCTCTGATCAGTAGCATGTCCGTTTTGGGGGTGAAGACGTTGTCCTTGACATGGGAGAAGTAACAGAACGTGAGTTCTGGCGAGCAGACCACTCTCTGCTGACTGATAGGAGCCCTCACAAACGCTTCTCCCAGTCATCGGAGGGATCAGCCAATCATCACCGCTCTCTCGCAAAACCCCATGCACGAATCGGAGGCCAGTTCTGGTTATGAAACGTCTTTTTCACGTGGGTCAGGTCGTGTCTCATCCCTCGACACTGGCTGTTTTCTCTGGTTTGTTTGCTGCGATCATCGCCTTTCTCATCAATCTTCTCAGCGGAGGAAATACTTCAGGTCAAATTATCACCGCGCTGGTCTTCGCACTATTGCTCAGTCTGTGTCTCGCGGCCTGGCAAATGTACACGCAGGATCAGAGCGGGAAGCAATGGATGGCGATGATGCAGGAGATGGTCTTCCAGACCTACTTCCTCACGCTGCTTACCGACAATCCAGAGATCTCACAGATCGCACAACAACGGCTGGGCCAGGTGTTGAAAACCTTAAATGGCGATCAGCAGGTTAGCATGGTGAAGTTTTTCAGTCACAACGGTATGCCTACTACGTTTATCGGCGATGCCTTGCAAGGAAGCACGAGCCTGGTCGGGGCAAACCTCCAGCAGATTGAACTCCCTCAGATCCACTTGGCACATGCGAATCGAAGTCGCGTGAACTTCGGGGAAGCCAACCTGAGGGAAGCGAATTTTAGCGATGCGACGTTGTATCGTGCCGACCTCTCTGGTGCCAATCTGTCCCAAGCGAGCCTCACAAAAACTGACCTGAGAGGGGTCAATTTGCAGGGAGTTGATCTCACCAAGGCCAATCTCTATTATGCGAATTTGCAGGGAGCTGATCTGGACGGGGCGACGCTCACCTCGACGAGGCTGATTTGCATGCGGCAAAAGTGACTGAAGAGCAATTGCAGACGGTAGTCTCTAAGAAGAACGTGAAGCGAGAGCCTTGAACTTGGACAAGTTTCTCTGCATCTCTTAAGTGACTGTCAGGAAGGTTTTAATTCCATGGGGAAAGATTTCTCAATAGAATAATATGTGCTTCTTGAGATATATGGTAGAGATACATTAGTAGTGAAGGCCTTATTGAACGCTTAAGAATATGGAAACGGGATAGATAAAGTGTTCTCAAATTTGCAAAGAGCAAGACATTGCCACATCAAGAGAAAGCCGAAGTCGCTCAAGAAGCGCATACCGCTCTGGTTCGTGACGTGTAGTATTATTGCCATTCTCCTGGTTGTCTTTGTGTCGCAAGGAATAGGAGTTGCTGAACCGGCGTGGTCACGTTCATCCGCACAACACTCAATACCATTGAGACCTTTGATACCACCAGTTAGTGTAGTGTCGAAGTCGCTCAAGAAGCGCGTACCGCTCTGGTTCGCGACGTGTAGCATTATTGCCATTCTCCTGGTTGTCTTTGTGTCGCAAGGAAATGGGGCAGGTGGGGCATGGCTGGCGGATGTGTTACGGGGGACAGTAGGGCCTACGATCACGGCGCAAGTCGAATCATGGTATCTCAACTTTATGAATACAACGTCGCAGGTACAGTATCAAATGGGGGATAAAAAAGTGAGCGCACCGTGGAATGGGGTACAAGCAACCCCATCACCCTCGCCTATGCGGCCCGCATTGTCAACCTTATCGCCCATGACACTCACACCAATGACTCCATTGGTCAGTCCTGCGCTCTCTGGTGAGGGGGTCTGGACGACGTTGGATCAAGCCCCTCAGCCGTATAACGACTTACCACTGGATGCCAAAGCCTATATACGCCCTGATCCATCGCATCCGTATGCTATCGTGACCATGCTGCAATTTGATTCGCGTTTCACATCACTACATATCGTAGGTGGTACCGCCGAACCAGGAGGATCACGAGGCGTGCATGGCCCCGGAGTTATTCCCGCTGCTGATCAGCAAGGCAACGGGTTGTTGGCGGCCTTCAATGGCGGCTTCAAATACCCAGATGGTCACTATGGGTTAATGTCGGGTGGTACGGTGTATGTTCCTCCTGTCTCTGGCGTTGCCACCATCGCCATTACGAAAAAAGGCAAACTGATTCTTGGTGCTTGGGGTGTTGATCCACAGCTTAACAGCCAGAATACGAATCTGGTGGCCTGGCGGCAAAACGCGGCTTTGCTGATTAATAAGGGCGTAATCAATCCGTTGACGCGGGATGGAGCGGCCTGGGGTGGTACTGTCTTAAATAGCGCCTATGCCTGGCGCTCGGCGATTGGCATTACGGCGAAGGGAACGTTCATTTATGCAGCAGGTAATGCGCTGACCGCCGAAACGCTCGGTATGGCCATGAAATCTGCCGGTGTAGTGATGGGGATGCAAACGGACATCAATCCATTCTGGGTGCGTGCTTTTCTCTACAACCGTGATCGGAACGGGCAATTACAAGTCAACAAATTGCACCCCGAGATGCAGGGGACTGGATACGAATACCTGAACGGCACGGCGCGTGATTTCTTTTACCTGACCCGCTTTGCTCCCACGATTCCACCCACCTGGTAAGAGCCATGCACCGAAGGTGCACCACCCTGGATGAAAGTCATCTATTCTGAGACTTTCAGAGGAAATGCCTATCAAGTGAGCAAGTCTGGCCCTCAAACGTGAGAAATTGCCCTCAATCTTGAGCACTAGAGCGCCAGTCAAGAAATAGGAAGGATAAGGTTGACAGGCCAGGTCAGAGATGGTTAGCTCAAGAAAAACGCATGTGAAAGGCGGGAAGAAGATGCAACCATTCCTTTGGCAGCCAACAGTTGAGTTAAGCAAACAAGAAGAGCTGATTGTGAAAAAGATTCGGAAAGCGAAGCTGTTTTTGTTTTTGCGCCAGCACCGACACGAACTACTCGATGAAGCATTTCAACAAGAGTTGGCGGTGCTGTATCGCCCGGCAGAACGAGGACAACCGCCTGTAGCTCCTGCCATGTTGGCGCTGGCGCTCATCCTGGAAGCATACACTGGGGTTTCGGACGACGAAGTGATTGAGGCAACGGTGATGGATCGACGGTGGCAGTTGGTCCTGGATTGTGTGGACGCGGATGAGGCTCCGTTTAGCAAAGGAACACTGGTAGCCTTTCGCCATCGGCTGATTGAAGGACAAATGGATCGGCGGCTGATTGAACGAACGATCGAGATTGCCAGTCAAAGCCAGGCATTTGGGCCACGAGCCTTACGCGCGGCTCTGGATAGCAGCCCGTTGTGGGGAGCCGGACGAGTTGAAGATACGTACAACTTGGTGGGTCACGCGCTCAAAAAGGTCATGCGTGTGGTGGCTGATCAGCAGGGGAGGGAGCTGGTCGAGGTAGCGACGGAGGCGGGAGCGGGCCTGGTCTGTGAAAGCAGCCTGAAAGCAGCGTTGGATCGCAACTGGGACCAACAAAGGGAGAAAGACGAGGCACTCACCCTCGTCCTGAACGTGTTACGAGCAGTGGAAACCTGGGTGCAAACCTTGCAGCCGGAAGACGCACTCCTGGCTCAGCCCTCTCTCGCGATTGCGCAACAGGTAAAGGCGCAAGACGTGCAAGTAGATGAAAAAGAAAAAGAGCGTCTGATCAAAGGGGTAGCCAAAGACCGACGAATTAGCGTGGAAGATGGACAAATGCGTCATGGACGTAAAAGTCGGAGCGTGCTGGTCGATGGGTACAAACGCCATGTCCTGCATGATTTGGATACGGGCCTCATCCGTGCGGTGGGAATCACGCCAGCCAATATCCCTGAAGCCAGTGTCACTGAAGCCATCAGCGAAGACCTGGAGCGACAAGAGGTCTGTTTAAAGGAGCTACACATTGATCGGGCCTATTTAAGCAGCCATTTGGTGCCGGAACGCAGCGAAGACCTGGAAGTGTATTGCAAAGTCTGGCCAGTGCGCGAGAGCAAACGCTTTGCCAAGCAAACCTTTACCTTAGATTGGGAGCGGCAGATCATCCGTTGTCCAGCTGAGCAGGAGATGCCTTTTGTGCTCGGTGGGGTTGTCCACTTTCCCAAAGCAACCTGCGCTCAGTGCCCATTGAAAGAGCAATGCACGACCAGTGGAAAAGGACGCAGTGTAAGTATCCATCCCGATGAAGCCTTGCTCACCGCGTTACGCGAGCGTCAACAGACCGCGCAAGGACGGAGCACATTACGCGAACGAGTGGCGGTCGAGCATACGCTGGCTCATGTGGGCTGATGGCAGGGACGACGTGCCCGTTATCGCGGACTGAGAAAGAACCTCTTCGATCTTCGTCGTTGTGCCGTTGTTCATAATTTGCATGTCTTAGCTCGTTCCCAGCAATGTATGGATCCAAGCCAGGACGCTGCTTGACTCTTGAGAGAGGCTCTCGAAAAAATGGTTCGTGTTATCAATCTTCTTGCAGAAACGCGAACGGTTCAAGATGATTCTTTTGCAGGAAAGGAACGGTCTCATACACATTTAAATGAGCTGCGTGCTCAATATCTTCTCCAAAGCCTCCTTCACGTAGAGCGCGGCCCGTTGCACAATCCCAGAGCAGCGTTTCCAGATCACCAACTGCCTGTGCAAAGCCTCCCTGGCACACTCGTGCTTCCGGGGATTTGGAATAGTCCAGATACGACAAAATCGCTCCTGCTCCCAGATAATCTTCTACTGCAACGCGCAAAGGCCCGTCTTCTGAAGGGACACCCCAACGTTCTCCACAAGCAATCACGGTCACACTGAGGTTCGGGTCCCGATCAAGGAGCTCGGAAAGAGCCGCAGCCACGGCTCTCGCGTTGACAAGAGATCCAACAAGAAGACAAGGATCTTGCTTGCCATAGCCACAGCATGTGGCTCCATTCGGAGACGCTAAGACGATCTTGCTTCCTGGTTCCAGTGCGAGAAAGCTTCCAGGAGAGAGTGAGAAGCGTCCTTTGGCCGGAACCTCCTCTCGCAGAACAGCCGGTTCACCTCCCACCTCTTGAGCCAGGACGACGGCATCCTCCTGAGAGGTGCAGGGATAGATGATTCCTCCCTGATGGACGGCGGTTACGGCAGTCGTAGAGAACGTCAAGGTATCGACAATAACCACGACATTCTTTCGATCGGTTGCTTGATGAACGCCCCGCCAGCCCCAATCGAGCCGACAGCGATAGGGATGTTGCGAATGACGATGGGATTGGGTGGTTGCCAACGTATCTTCTCCTTTATCTCTCCGCTCTCAGAAATGACCTCTTCATTGTAGCAGAAAGCATGGGTCTTCTTCCAACCAGCCCGAGCTTTTTCTGTCAATTTCATCATTCCCATTTCTCGACCGACTCTCTAGTACATACGTTTTCTGGAAAACCGCTCCGCATCAGGCTTCTTCCATCGATGGCTTGTAAATGAGAGGGAGAGAAAGAGCGGTTCGCATGAGCTCGAAAGAAAGGCAAGTGTCTGATCAGGTCAAGGAAGGTGTCCATCCCGTGCGTCACGCGTCTCCGGTGCGCAAGATCCGAGAAGTTTTGCCCTTTCTTCTCTGTTAGACTGTTTTCAATAAATATGGTCCACACAATATTGTCTATAAGAAATTTCGTCTTTAGCAAACATCTCCATCCAGAGATGCTTTCTTTCCATTTCTGCTCCGAGGAGGAGGAAGAGGAGAGTAGTTGGGGTTTCTTCAGAAGTTATCTGGTTATTTGGAAAACTCAACATACCTACTGGAAAGCGAAAAAAAAGCATGCCCCCATACGATTTTGATGCCTTGTGGGACTATCAGCATCCCAGCCAGACGGAAGCAACATTTCGTCAGTTGCGTGCCCAAGCAGAGCACAGTCGTGACCTCTCCTATCATCTGCAATTGCTCACGCAGATTGCACGCACGCAAGGACTTCAGAGAAAATTTGCAGAGGCACACACCACCCTGGACAGCGTGAAGGACCAATTGCGTCCCGAACTGGTGATGCCAACCATTCGCTATCTTCTGGAGCGAGGGCGAGCCTTCAACTCTTCAGGTCATCCCGGCGAGGCACAGAGCTGGTTTCAGCAAGCCTGGGAACTTGCTCGAGTCCACGAACAAGCTGCTTTTTTTGCAGTGGATGCCGCCCACATGTTAGCCATCACGGCCAGTTCCTTCGAGGACAAAACCACCTGGAACCAAGCCGCCCTCTACTATGCTCTCGCCTCGTCCGACGAGCAAGCACGTGGGTGGTGCGGTTCCTTATATAACAATCTGGGGTGGACCTACCACGACCAGGGAGCATATCAACGCGCTCTGGAATACTTTCAGCAGGCTCTGGCCTGGCAGCAGGAGCATGGGACGGCACACGAGGTACGGATTGCCTGGTGGTGTGTGGGCCGAGCGCTGCGTTCTTTGCAGCGCACAGCAGAAGCACTTGCTTTGCAACAGGAACTGCTTGCCGAATGGGAAAAGAGCGAAGAAGAACAGGATGGATATGTCTCTGAGGAGATCGGGGAATGCCTGCTCATCTTAGGCCGGGCAGCAGAGAGCCGAGCGTACTTCGCCCGGGCCTATACGTTGCTGAGTCAGGATATCTGGTTGGTAGCCCAGGAGAACGAACGATTACAACGGTTAAAGCAATTGAGTCAGGCATCAGAAGAAGTAAGTAGTTCCCAATAACCAGAGTCTTCCATCATTGACACACAAGGCCACGCAAAAGCTCTGATACGCTTTCTTGAAGCAAGGCGTGCGTGGCCTTGTTTCCCATTTCCCGGTGAGAACTGCTCATGGCCAACCCTTTGGTAGGAAGCGGCCAAACTTTTCAGTAATTCGCAATGCACTTACGCTCACGATCCTGGTGGATGTAACCCACCATTAGGAGAAAGAATACGATTGCATGGTTTCGCGCACTCGATCCAGCCACTCGCCTATCAAGGCATTGAAGAGCTGAGGCTGCTCAATTGGTAAATTATGACCGGCTCGGTCCAAGACCGCGAATGTTGCGTGAGGATAGTTTTCCAGAATGCGCCAGGCATCGCGGTACCCTGCAACATGATCTTGTCTCCCTGTAAGAAACACGACTGGTCTAGGAAAAGGGTGAGGAAGCTTCCCAACATCAAATGAGCAGCTATACCGCTGACTGATTTCCTGAAGGAACGCTTCATCGGCAATTTTCGCCCCCTTGAGAATCTCATCTCGAAAACGTTCCCAATGGTATTGATCCTGCACCACAGCCATCGAAGTAAATTCTTCTGCATCGGCAGGATCGAGCTGAGCCAACAGAACTGGGTCTTCAAGCATCACCGTGCGCGGTGGAAGATCGCGTCGGGATCGTTCCATAATAACGCCAGAGCAAATGAGCGCCATCCCTGCAACCTGCTCAAACTTGTGGTGAACTACTCCCTGGCTCAGATATCCCCCATAGGATTCGCCCACGAGAAGAAACGGTTGCCCAGGAATGACAACGTCGATAAAATTGACGACAACATCGAGCATGTCATCCGTACTCTTGAGAGACTCCTTGCCGGGCGTTTGCCCCATACCGGGCAGATCCAGATAGAGGCGTTGCCATCCTTGCAGCTGGGCAAAAAGCGGTTCCAGACAGCCCTTCATCTGTCGGTGATCACAAGAGAATCCGTGAAGCAAAATGATAGGAGTACCTGTTCCATAGACTTCATAAAAGAGAGGAACACCTCGAACGATGCATTCCATAAGCGAACATTTCCTTTTTCTTGTTGCTGAAGACGAATATCTTGCGGCTGAAGTTAGCCTCGCTTGAAGAGAAGCTCCTCTCAGTATATATTGCCGGGAGCATCAATACCAGGAGAAAAATATGCGCACAGCATTGTTCGCCAGCATTTTCTTACCTATTTCCTCTCATAAAACAAGGCCTTTTTCACATATATAATGCATGGTGAGCTTGCTCCACTTTTGTAGAGTAGTGGAATATTTGGATATACTATTCTCGAAGGAGGAATGAGATCATGCAGGAAAAACAGAAAATCTATCCGCCGGAATTTAAGTGAGAAGCCGTGAGACTGGCGCAAACGAGCGGCAAGCCGATTACGCAGATTGCTCGTGAGCTCGGCATTTCTGATACCTCTATTCACCAATGGCGCAAGGAGTTGACTGAGCATGGCCCCGAAGCGTTCCCTGGGAGCGGCCATCAAACCGCTTTGGAAGAGGAAAACCGCCGACTCAAACGCGAGCTAGAACGTACACGTCACTCAAGCGCATCCCATGGTTCTCAAAAGCAAGTGCAAAGCTAAAACCAAGGGCTAATCTTGCTACCAGAGTCATTAATATGAGCATTTTTCCTTTTTGGCAGAACGTGCGACGCACGTTCTCACAGGTCCTATTTATCTAAACACCAATGTATAAGCGTCAGGGATAAATCACGGGGACTTTCTAGCTCTCTCTCTGTAAAAAAGACAGAGGGGAAGTTCTCGATTATGGCTTCTTGACAGCTTCTATGCAGAGCTCAATGCGCGTGTCGTAGCCAACAAGGGAGATGCCCATATCCAAGACTTGGTTGAAGTGCATACCAAACATGCGCCGGTCGATGGTACCAATTGAAAGGAGGCCAAGTCGCCAACCATCGCTAAAGGGATCGCGTGCGTAGCCATTGAAATCTGTTTGAAAACTAACAGTATGCGTAATGCCACACATGGTCAGATTCCCAGTGATAACACAGCTTTTGGAGGCAGTACGCCTGACACGCGTGCTCTCAAAGGTAATGGTAGGATATCGTTCCACATCAAAGAAATCAGCAGAGCGCAGGTGTAAATCTCTCTGCTCAATACCCGTTGAGAGACTGGCCGTGTTGACCGATGCCTTGACCCAAGAATTTTCCGGTTGTTGGGTATCCAGATAAATACTTCCTTGTACCTCGTTAAAGCGTCCTTTGACGACATTAATCATCAGGTGTTTCACGGAAAATTCAACGAGCGTATTATACGGATCAATGTCCCAGTACATAGAGATACTCCTACAAAGGTGGCCAAACTCCACAAAGCGTAGATACGTGCGTGAGAGAGGAGAGATCGCACCCCTTCTTCTTACTTCGTCTCTTCAGCCTGGGTATGTCACATGTTTAGCGGTTGTGTCGCTTTAAAAGCAGCGCCGTTTGATGATAGCCCACGCCTACCGCCGCGAACACCAGGTAATCGGTCGCGATATTCAAATAATGGTAGGCAAGGGTGACAGGATAGGAGGCCAACGTCAGGTTCCCAAACGGTGCCAGGGTGTCCAGATATTGTTTGGGCTGAAGACGCTCTGCCCAGTGATCCATCAAAACTCGCGATGCTTGATGGGTAATGAGGGCGATGTTCGCCCCCGTCAACCCATGTTTGTTGAGTAAGCTCTGAACCATCGTGGGTATCCCTTCCATTGCAGATACCTGGAAGGAGTAAATCCCTGTATCCTCCGTGATCTTGTACGTCGCACGTTGGGTATCACGCGATTGCATCGTCATCGCACCATATTGAACACTCAACGTTTGTGTTGCGTAGTCGATCAGCTCAAAATCTGCCTCTGGCCCAACAACTGCAGCACCCGCACCATCGCCAATACTGAGCGCGTGCCCTTGCGTATAATCCATATAGTGTGTCCAGTTGGTTCCGCAGGCGATCAATGCGTACTTGCTCCGTCCTGCTGTGATGGCAGTGCATGCTTCAAGCACGCCAAGCAAAAAGGTGCTAAATTCGTTATTCATTGGTACAACTAGAGTGTGCTCGGGAAGTTGGACACCTTTATGCACTAGATAGAGGCTATTGGGCGTATAAAACTCTGGTACGGACGCATATCCATAGAGCCGATCAATCTCTTCTGGAATCACTTGCGCTCGCTGGAGCGCTAACTGAGACGCTTCGACCATCAGTGGTTCAATCCGCTCACCTTGAGCCAGGTATCGCCTTTCTTTCATGCCAGTGAAAAGGTCCTTTTCAGCGATCCCCTGGGCGTTTGCAACTGTGATAACCTGATGAAAAATAGGATCGTCATTGCCGCGAATATTCGGCGGAACGCTAAAGCCACACCCTTTGATTCCTATACGATTCAAGTTTTTCTTTGGCTGACTAACCAGATGTTTCAGTAGCTGCTGCATGCTTGTTCTTCATTCTCTTAATTTGTTTATCTAAATATTGGATGCTATTGATGTAAATAATGAACAAGAGCCTCAAAAATCGTGCAGATTTCACCTTATTTACTACACAGACCGCGAACCTGATTAATCGGGTTCGCGGCTACAGGTACCTTCTATCCGCGAAGGGAGTTGTCACTCTGCTGTGCCTACGCTTGTTTGCCAAAGAAGGCGGTCAGTGTATCCGCACGTTGTTGCAACGAACGCGGGACTTCTTCAAGATCAACCATGGCTTCAATGACACAAGGCACCTGTGCCTCAAGCGCGTGGCGCAGGGCACCTTCAAACTCGGCGAGATTCATAGCTTTGAAAGCATCTATACCCAAACCCCAGGCGATGGCACTCACATCCAATGGGTTGCCAAACGTCGTCAGATACGATTGCCCATTGAGCAATTTCTCGCCGTTATACACCATCCCATGCCCCCCATTGTTGAGTATCACCCAGATGATTGGCAATTGATATTCCGCAGCCGTATGGATCTCCATACCGTGCATGCCAAAGGCCCCATCACCAAGCAGGGCAACGACCGGGCGCCTGGGAGCCGCGACCTTGCCACCAATGGCTGCGGCTACAGAGTAGCCCATCGATGCCGTATTGGTCGCGAAAAACACCGTTCCAGGTTGGCGTGCTTCATAAAATTGACCCGCCCACGAGAGGCAGTTGCCATTGTCAACAAAAAGCAACGTCTCGTCGGGCAGCACCTCATTCATTTTCGAGACTACCGCTTGAGGCTTGAGAATAGGAGCCCCTTTCTGGAGCATTTCGGCATTGTAGTAACGAGGGGTCTCTGTCCGCATGCGTTCCAATATGTTCTCTGTCGGGTGCGGCCTTTCCTGGGGGAGCGGAGCCAGCACACCAAGTGCCTTCGCAAGCGCTTTGAGGATTGCCTTCGCATCACCAATCACGCTCTGATCAACAGGATAAATATTGCCGATCGTCAATGGGTCAAGGTCAATCTGGATAATGGTACGGTGAGGGGGCGCTAACCTTTTATCCCACCCGTTGGTTTGAAATTCCCCCAGGCTCGTGCCAATGATCACCAGAACATCGACCTCTTCAGAGCACAAATATGCTTCCGCCAGGGGATGACCGCCGAAACCAAAAACTCCGAGCGAGAGCGCATGCCGCTCCGGGAAGGCACTTTTCCCTTTCAAGGTCGTGGCAACAGGAATCTGTAGCATTTCTGCCACGAGCTGGAGAGGAGACCATGCGCCTGAAAGATTAATGCCATGCCCAACGAACAAGGCGGGCCTTTTGGCCGCATACAAGGTAGCGGCTACATCCTGGATCGCCGCTGGATCGCCCGAGGGGAGTGTATGAGAGAAAAATTTTGTTACAGGGAGTCCATCATCGGGGGCGGATTGTTTGACCACATCGGCAGGAAGATTGAGATGCACCGCGCCAGGCCGCCCGGTCAAAGCAGCACGAACCATACGGCGGATCATATGCTGCATCTGTTGGCTATTCTGGAGCATGAGCGATAATTTGCTAGCTGTGCGATAGGCATCAACGATATCGATGGTCCGGTTCCCGCTGCTACTGTCTTGCAGCCCGCCTTTGCCAAAGGCACTTGTCGCGACCTGACCGGTGAGCGCCAGCACGGGAATAGAATCACTCGTTGCGCTGGTGATGCCCGTCAGCAAATTCGTCGCACCAGGGCCACTGGTCCCGCAACAGACACCCAATCCACGGCGCACACGTGCATATCCCTCGGCCATAAATGCAGCCCCTTCCTCATGTTTGGCTAAAATGGGTTGGATACGCTGCCGTTGGGCCAGGGCCTCAAAGAGAGGCACAAGGGGGCCACCAGGAACCCCAAAGATATGGGTAACGCCGATTTCCTCTAACGCCTGTAGCAAGACGTGGATGGCAGGGGATTCCAGCATGGCAGATGTGGTTAGTGGCTCTGTCACGGTAGATGCTTCCTGCATTTCCTGCATTTCCTGCATTATTAAAAATACTCCTTTCACATGCTATGTCTAAAAGCAGTGGGGCACGAGGAGAAGATCTCTCAGGCGAATCTCAGCCAAGGGCCTGGGATGTTGTTGCAATGCACAGGGAAGAACACGGCAATCCATGCCTTTCTGCCTGGAGAAGAGATCATATTTAGAAAAAATATTCCTTTCGCGATAAAAGTGGAAGTGGCTACACCTTATTTGTATATATCACTTCATTCATATATTGTCTAGTTACCTTCCCATGATAGCGCAAAAATGCTATAAAGCGGTTGCAATTGTGGATCAGTAATACTAAAAACTCAACCATTTATATGAGAGTATTTTGCTATGACTCCAAACAGTCAGCATTATCTCGATTAGCGTTCAACTCTGCGCAAAGGTACAAATTATATCAAGAGCAAATTCCAGCTCAAGTGGCTTATGGAGCCAAACAAGCTGGAATCATTTTTGCGTCTTGCGAAACAAATGAAGTCTAGTGATGAGACGCATCCATCTTCAATTTAATAGATTTCTATGTTTGAATGTGTTACATTTAACCTGAGTCGCATGGGATAGAGCTTCTCTCGGCTCTGGCAGACCCTTGTCGTCCTCACTCGCTGTGAAGAGTGAAGGTCTCCGTTTCACTGAGACCAAACGCGCCATACGCGCTCTATGAAAAATCGTGGAGAGAAGGGAATGTCAGTATTTTCAGCAATGGGTAAGAGGCGCGGCATGAGTAAAGATTATTTCGATGCGAGCCTTGGCTTGGCCTTTAGTCTCAAAGTATTTGAGCGATACCGGAAAAATGGCCTGTTGCAGGCCAAGATTTATCATATACCTGGCATTCGTGGTCGCTGTATGGGATATATACAGCTCGTTGAAGGGAAGGTCACCTCTTGTTACGTTGAGGCGAGGAGCGGGGAACGCCAACCGATGGAACTCAATACCCTAATCACAGTCGATGCTGAGAAGGGGCCATTTGAGTGGAAGCTGATACCTCTTCCAGCACCACCTTCACCAACACCACCAACATCACGATTAGACTCTTCTCCTCGTCTGGGGCATAGCACTCCTGTCCCCAGAATCGTTGCGCCGCTCGATGTGACAACATTACATGGCTGGACAGACCAGCACAAGCTGATGTTAACGACAGTGTATAGAGCAATCGATGGGCAACGAAGCATTGAGGAGATAAAGAGAGAAATGCCACTGCGGCCAGAGGTCACTGAGGAAGCGCTTCGTGTACTTTTAGCCCTCAACGTCATCACTACAACCTAAGCTTTATCAAGGAAGGATAGGCACAATGAATAAGGGTATACCCAATCAAGGATGGTCTCCCAATGAATTAGTGGAACAGAAAAGCGAGCGACATGGTTTGGTACAATGGTGGTACAACACGACCTCCATTCCAGACCCTCCCGCAAATGCTTCCTTCGCGCAACGAGAAGCCGCCAGAAAATCACATTTGCTCTCCACAATTGTCTTCTGGCTTCTTGTGACCTTTATTTTATTTATTCCAGGCTGTTTGGCGCTCCCCAATCCCTATGTCCTTTATGCGGACCTGGGCATGCTAGCCCTCTGCATTCCCGCCCTCACTTTTAATCGGGCTAAAAAACCGCAGACCGCAGGCATTCTGCTCACATTCGCATTCGAGGCGGCTTTGACCATGGTCATTTTTACGACGTGGCCCCTCGACGAACCGAGCATCCAACAATACGAATTATTTGTCTTTGGTGAGCTACTCTGTGTTTCGCTTCTCGCTCCAGGTACCGTCTTTATTGTCATGTTCTATAACATAGCCGTGATCGTTGTAAGTTTGCTTTGGCAGCCGCATGACCTGGTTCTCACGCATGACCTAGCATCTCAGTTCATCCCCATGCTGATTCGACCCGTGGGTGTTCAGTTGATGGTCGCAGGAGTCTCCTTTTTGTGGGTACTAGGAACCAATCAAGCAGCTAAACGTGCTGATAAAGCGGAGATGATCGCGAAATTGGAACACGAACTGGCGGACCAGAAGCAAGAACTTGAAGAAGGCATGCAGCAACTTCTGGATGTCCATGTTGCGGTCGCAAATGGAGATCTCAGCGCACGAGTCCCATTCTCGCAGGGGAAAGTGCTCTGGCAGATCGCGAGCGCGCTGAATACCTTGCTCGTGCGTTTCCAGCGAGCATCGCTCGCAGAGAGAGAGGCACACCGTGTGGAAGAGGCTGTCAAATACCAGGTGCAAGGTATCCAACGGGCGAAGACCTACAGGCAACCTATCGTTCTCCCCATGACGAGAACGCTCATCGATCCAATGATTGCGGAGCTTCAAGGCCAGACAATCGCCAATGCTCCAGTACCCACCCCAGACACCAACTCCTTCGATCAGAGAACAAGGTGATAAACCAAGCGAAGGCAAGTGATCTTTTCTAATTGCTTGCCTTCTCCAAAGAAATGCAACCTTAACCCTCATGGCGCCCCTATCCTCTCTTGCCATGACGATTGCAGGTTTCTCCATTACGTTGCTCCTGTCATTGTCGATGAAATCAGCACTATGCAGGGGGAACGCTTCGCTGTCCTCATTGACGAGGCATATTCCTCGCAGAGTGGTGAGAGTGGCAGCCTGATGAAAAAGGCACTCACCGCGCTAAGCCTGAAGGAGGCGGAAGAGAGTGAGCGTGAGAAACCAGAAGACCTGGAGGACCGCATCGTACAGGATATGCAGAAACGTGGGCACATCCCCAACGCCAGTTTCTTCGCTTTTACCGCTACACCGAAGCTTGACATCCTCCCCACGGCTCAAGCTGGGGGATTCCTCGAGTCACCTCGAGGGTCTGAGTCTTGCCTGAACGAGACAAAACCCGTCCAGGTCTTACAGACTCTCCACAGGCGTTAAGGACCGTGAGCCCCACGGCCACAATGTTGTAGAGTAGACGGCCAGCGAGGTTCTGTCTCCAGGCCTTTTCTGCCCGTCCCTCTCCGAACCAGGGCTTGCATCTTTCGATGCACCCGGCTCTCCAGTCACACCCACTTCATGTCTGAAGCATCGTCACAGAGCGCCCGGCATGGATATTTCTGTGACACGACCAACATACGACAAGAGTTTTCCGTTTGCGGGCCGACATCACTTTTGCCCACAAAGGTTTTTCTCGTCTTCCTTTCTGTTCGAGGTCTTTCAGGGCTCGAATATGATGCACTTCCACTCGATCTGTTGAGCCACATAACTCACAGGCATCAGCTAGGAGGCGCTTTTCTAGTTCTGACCGGTTCGGCCAGAAAGGTTGGGGGTGGTCATTGAGGATTGCGTGTAGTTTCTCATGGTATGGCTCACCCGTTTTGACCATGTGATAGAAAATCACCAGAATGCTGTGCCCAACAGCCATTGCGGCTTTCTTGCTTCCTCGTCGCGCACTAATCCGACGGTACTGTTCGCCGAGATACGTCTGAGTATGGCCTGCGGCGTGAGCCGCCTGAATAAGCACCGTTTTGGCCCAGCGATTGCCTTGACGTGTGCGGCCACTCTGTTGCTTGCCTCCTGTGCGCATGTTGGCCTGGGCAGATGCCGACCCAGGAAGCTGCGTGAGCGGCGTCAGGAAAGTGGTTCATGTCCCAGCCGAGTTCGCCAAGCAAGACCTCGATGCTCCGTCGCGCAAGTCCCGTCACTGCATCGACCCGTTCAATGAGGGCATCAAACCTCCGTAAGCGTTCAGCCACCTCCCGGTCGAAGTGGGCAATGGAGCGATCTAATGTGGCAATCAACGGGAGCAATTCTTCGAGCTGCATCCGGTGATGTGGGGTCAGCTTACCTTGCAAAGCTGCTTGTAACTGGTCCTGTTTCCTGACCAGGCTCCCTCGCGCCAGATGCGCCAGGTGCTCAGGATCTTCTAGCCCCGCTACCAGCGCGCTCAGAATCGCTTGTCCCGTTACTCCCATAATATCGCTGACCACCGATGCGAGCTTGATATTGGCATCTTCGAGCACCTTCTGGATGCGATTGATCAGGCGGGTGCGTTCCTGGAGCAAGCGCATGCGTGTTCGGGTGAGGTCACGAACGGCTTGTTGCTCGCTGCTTGGAATGAAGGAGGCTTTCAATAACCCATGTTGCAGCAAATCGGCAAGCCATTCTGCGTCTTTCACATCCGTTTTTCTCCCAGGGACGGCTTTCATGTGTTGGGCATTGACCAGCACAATTTCAAAGGAGTCTTCGAGCACGTGAAAAATGGGTTTCCAATAGACCCGGTGGACTCCATGGCAATCTGGCGACAGCCAGAAGCTAAAAGCCATGCCTTCAATGCCAGGATGTCGCTGGTCATGGTACTGACCTGTCGCAATTCTTTGTGGCGCTGCCCATGCTCGACAATACTTAGGCATGCCACGACAAAGCGCTTATGGACATCCAGACCACTGCATCGCGGATACACGACTTCCATTGCTGTTCCTCCTGAAAACTGATCAGACAGACGCACTGAAAGATCACCAAGAGGGCGTCTTTCCACAATGAGAGTTTCCTCTACGTGCTTCCAGGAATGGAGCGACAATGAGCGGTTCTTCCAGACGCCCAAGACAGCTTCTCTTTCAAGCTCTCTGGCCTTAGTAAGGACATCGTTTTCATTCTTGGCATCTTTCCTCCACAGTATAGTCCTTCGAGTCCTTTTTCATTCAGAACGGGGCGCCTGCGGCGCATGACGCTTCTCTTGAGAGAAATGCCTCCCCACTTGGCGGTTAATGGTTTCTTTCCTTCGCGTGGGACAATGACTTGAAGCCCTCTGTAGAGTTTTCCGTCTCCTGTCCAGGTGGCTCCGTACTTCTTGTGGACCTTTTTCACGGTCGTTTTCAGTTTCGTTGCCAACGTTTTTGCTAGGGATTGTTCCATTATCCATTTCAGGCTGTTAAGCCTGTGAAGGTCATTTGCTAGTTGGTAATATTCCGCGAAACCCCGAAATTCCGATTGGTACTGAGCAACAATGGAGTATTCCGTGTTGTTGCTCAATTCTTTTCGGTGGACGGGCTTGTTGTTTCGCTGATATTTTTGGCATTTCTTTTGCAAGAGATCTGGTGGGACTCGTAGCCGAATATGGCCGTTGCTACTCCGTTTTTTCTTGGTTTGACGGGTGTCATCCTGTGAAGCTGAAATGTGGTAGCTGAGAAATCGAGCAGCCTTGGTCCTTGCGTGAGTGATGAGAGTTTTCTCGTCCGATAATTCGAGCTTGAGTTCTTCACGGAGAAAGGTCTTCATCTGCTCTTTGATGTCTTCAGCTTCTTTCTTTGTACCAGTGAGTCCCAGAAGCCAGTCGTCTGCGTACCGTACAAATTTGAGCCTTCGATAGTCAGGGTCATAGAGGTCTACTGAGGGGAGTCTCTGTGCGGCTTTGCGCGCTTTGATCGCCTGAGTATATTGTCCTCGTTTTCGTAATCGGTAGCCTTGACACAGAAGGTTATCGTACTCATGGTTTTTCTTTCGTCTGGCTCCTTTGGTATACATTGGAATGAGTGTATTTTCAACGTAGTCGTCGAATTTGCTGAGGTAAATATTGGAAAGGATGGGGCTAACAATCCCGCCCTGGGGTGCGCCACTGACTGCGGCGTTGTATCTCCATTCCTCTAAGTACCCCGCTCGTAGGAGTTCTCGGATGAGTCGAAGGAATCGCCCATCGTGAATGTGTTCAGCCAACGCTTGCATGAGGAATTCATGTGAGAGGCTGTCAAAGCACGCTTGTATGTCTCCCTCAATGAACCAATTGACTCCGTGCCAGTTGTCGTCTATCTGCCTGAGCGCTGTATGGCATCCTCTGCCAGGGCGGAAGCCATGAGAGAAGTTGCTGAAGGTCGGCTCAAAGTAGCTCTCCAGGATCAATCGAATGACTTCCTGAAAGAGTTTGTCCGACCAAGTGGGCATCGAGAGCGGACGTTTCTTCGTCGAGTTCTTTTTCTCAATGTAGACACGTCGCGTTGGTGCCCATCGGTACCGTTCGGAGCGTAAAGCTTCGATAATGGTATCAATTTTTTGCAAGGACATCTCATCCACTGTTTCAGGGGTGCTCCCTGGCGTTGTGGCTCCGTTATTTCTGTAGATTTTGCCGTAGGCCATCAGATACAGATCGCGATTGAACAGGAGCCTAGACACTCGTTCCAATGGCAATCTCTGTTTGCCTCGTTCATGAATGATCCCTAAGATAGTTGTGGCAGAGCGCATCTCGCGCACCTCCCTATGTTAGTTCTCGGTGTTCCCTGTTTTCCTTCCCCTTGTCTCAGATATTATTCTGAGCATTTGAGTACTATGAAAACTCCGTCGCCATGAGCCTTTCGGCTTGTAGGCGATCCCGTATTTGCGCGTGAAAGACGTAGTAGTATGGGGAGGTGCCCTTTGATTTCCTTGAACCAGTTCCTTACTGGTCGTTCACCGGAGAGAACATTTCCTATCCGCCAAGAAAAGGTAGGTATTCCGGTGTCGTCACTTTAGATATGGTGTGACGGGCCAATGCTTAGACCACTGGAAACTTGGGTTCAGCAATTCAGCTTCACCATGCATACAGGACTTGCGGAGCCATGATGTACATATCTTCCCTCATACCCGCTTTACCAACATGCTGCTTTCCTCTTTGGGTTTCCCCTCTAAGTAGGTTGGTTGTCCTAAAGGTCTTGTTCTCAACCTTTCTCTCTTCAAGAGAGGATCTTTACACGCGCCGAAACGGCGCACCTTGGCAGCATTGATATCGCGGTCATGGTGGACACCACATCCTGGGCAGTCCCATTGACGAACATCAAGCGCTAAGGAGGTGAGAATATGCCCACACGCGAAACACCGTTTACTGGAGGGATACCATTTGTCGATCTTGACCACGTTGCGACCGTACCAGTCGGCTTTGTATTCCAGTTGGAACACAAACTCGGACCACCCCACATCACTGATGGCTTTGCTGAGTGTCGGGTGCTTGAGCATGTCCTTGACCTGCAAGCTCTCCACGCAGATCGTTTGGTTCTCACGAATCAGGCGAGTCGAGAGCTTGTGCAGAAAGTCACGGCGACGATCAGCGATACGGGCGTGAAGACGTGCGACCTTGAGACGTGCTTTGTCTCGATTCTTGGACCCTTTTTTCTTCCTGGCATGGCGGCGTTGGGCTTTCGCCAACTTCTTCTCATCCTTGTGAAAGAATCTGGGATTGCCCACGACTTCGCCCGTGGAGAGGACGACAAAGGACGTCAAGCCAAGGTCAGCACCAATTGCCTGCCAATGAGCAGGCAATTGGGCAATCTCGTCTTCCACCAGGATGCTGATGAAGTAGCGGCCAGCACAGTCTTTGGAGATGGTCACACTCGAAGGGGGGGCGTCTTTTGGCAGAGGGCGCGACCAGCGTATATCAAGGGGCTCACTCATCTTGGCAAGGGTGAGACAGCCCTTGCGCCAGGTGAAGGCATTGGCGGTATAGGTCGCGGATTGGGTGTTCCGTTTCTTGTGGAAGGCAGGATATTTGGCACGCCCTTCAAAGAAATTGAGAAACGCTTTGTCCAGGTGGCGAAGAGCTTGCTGCAAGGGCACACTGGAAACCTCATTCAACCAGTGGGTCTCTTCTTGCTGTTTCAGTTCAGTCAGCAAGAGGCTCAGATCTTTGTAATAGAGGCGTCGCTGCTCGTTGTAATAGACATCGGTTTTCTTGCACAATGCCCAGTTATAGATGAAGCGACAGCACCCAAAGGTCTGAGCAAGGATCTGCTATTGTTGTACTGTGGGGTACACCCGGTACTTGAACGCGCGTTTCTGTTTCATGCATTACATTATAGCATATAAGATGTAAAGATGTAACAATGCACACCACCCTATCCACCTCATAAAAGGAACGCGCCATTCATCCCCATGTTTCAAAAACATGGGGGATCGATGGCGCGGTTTGATAAGGAACCCATTTAATCTGGGTGCTCATAAGGCCGCCAATCTCTGTGTAGGAGTTCTCTACCGATAGAAAGTAGAGCGCATCTGGCTTGTTGAAGTAGGCACCCATGCTGGAATGGTCTCCTACGTGGCGGATACGTGCAAAGGAAGCGAAACTGAGAAGATTGATCCTTTCCCCTCCTCACTGCTCACCGTGATTTCTCCTCCATGATGCTTGATGATCTCATGTGCAATGTATAAGCCCAGACCGAGTCCGGGAACATAGTTCTGCTTGGAGGTATCAACACGATAGAAACGCTCAAAGAGTCGGTCCTGGCGCTCCTTGGGAATACCAATCCCAACATCTTGGATGCGCACAAAAGCTCCATCTTGCACAGTCTCCAGGGAGATATCCACATAGTCTGCCTGAGGGGAATATTTGATGGCGTTGCTCAACAGGTTGGTAAAGGCCTGTCCAAGTTTGTCCCGGTCCCCACTAATTGTCGCATGCGAGGCTCCATGAATCGTTAACCTATGACCTGGGCTCGTCAGTTGTGCCGTTTCAACAATCTCGTTGATCAACGCATCCAGATCAAGAGGTTCTTTGACATAGTCCAATCTCCCTGCCTGCATTTTTGCCACATCGAATAACTCAGTGACAAGCTTTGTCAATTGATCAATATGTCTCTCCATCTTTGCCAGAAAACGGAGAGACTCGCTTAAACCGCGCTTTTCACTTTTCTTTTTCTCAAGTTGCGTTAAACCTTTCAAGGCAGTCAATGGCGCTCGCAACTCATGACTTGCCATACTGATGAAGATATCTTTTTGCTGCTCGAGCTGTTTGCGCTCGGTAATATCGATATGGGCAACCACCGCCCCTGCATTTCCTGGAAGAGGGGTGGCGCTCATCAGATACCAACTCTGCCGCGCTGGCGAAAAACAGGGATATTCTAAAGTAAATGAGGATTGTCTTCCTCCCAGGACCGCCTCAATACCTGCGAAAGCTTCTGGAGCCTCTTCAGCAGATGCTCCCTGTGCGTGTTTACACACGTCCAGGTAATTCATCCCTATCCCGGTACGTGCCAATTGGTCAGGTGAACAGGATTCTCGCGCCTGGCGTCTCCATGCTTCATTGACAATGTGAACTCTTCCGTTGGTATCCAGAACTGCCATCATGACCGTCACTGAGTCTAAAATAGCCTGGGCAAGAAAGTCACGAGCTTCCGGGTTCTTGGCAAAAAGACCATTAAGGCGTCCGAAAGGTTGCTGGCTTTCCCCATATGGTTCATGCTGCATGCAACTACCTTCCTGGATAAAAAGGGAAGCGCTTCTGTCTCCATCAATCTCTTCCCCATTGTAAGATGCATCTCTTTCCTTAGTACTATAGGAGTTCCATCCAAGCTGAACAGACGCTCCAAAAAGGAGACCATTCCAGCATGGATGCCTGGCTTCAACGAGAGCGAACATTATGGTTGGTGCACACTTACTGATGCGTTGGGTTTCGCTTTTGCCTCTTACAGATGTTTTTTGCTACAAAGTCATCTTATGCCTGGCTCAAAAGAAACTCTCTGGCATTAGTTCGATAGTTCGTGCAACTGTCTTTGTATGAACTGTCGAACATTTCCTCTCCTCACGCTCGTTTGCGTTCGAGGGGTGGTACAAAATACCAGACAGCACCTTTTCGATCTGCCTTTGTTTCCACAATCAACGTATGAGGGAGAGAGGATGACCATGTTGCTGAAAGACTCACCTCTCTGGCAACAGACGGAGAGGAACAACACACACCAGGATCCATCCTCTCGGCTCCCCCTCCTCAATGACAACAACACACGCCATGGACCTTCCCACGCGCGTTCTGGCGAGTGGTCTCTCTACTCGTGTTTTCTTTCCTGTCCTGGTCTTCTACATCGATCTTTTCCAATGTGGAAAACCTGTGGAAAACCTGGACAGCAGAGACACACAAACGCTTTTCGCTGCTCATCCATCTGAGACTGGCGATGACAAAAGATAGCCAGCAGACTCTGAGATCTGGCATACAGACGCTTTTTCTCCTGAAGGCTCCAGAGAGGTGAGCAGCCAGGTAAGTGGGCCCGCCAGAGGTACCCACAAACAGGTCAGCAGGACATTAAATCCGAGATGCGCCATGGCAACTTGCGTGAGAGGGCTCGGCCAGCACATAGCGAGCAAGGCAACAAGGGGCTGTAACAACAAGAAGAGCAGGCATACACCCAGACACTTCGTTCCTGTATGGACGAGCGCCAGGCGCTGCCCCAAAGCCATATTGCGCGATACCGCCGCGAGCAGCGCAGGGAGTGTCGTCCCGATATTTGCCCCCAGCATGGCTGCCATTGCTGGGACCAGGGGCAACGTGTGACGTGATGCCAGGACGAGCAAGAGCCCGATGGTCGCCGTACTCGAATTGAGAAGCATAGCCAATGCTGCTCCCAGAAGGAGAAGCAAGAGAGGTGAACTAGCACCTGTCTGGAGGATCTCTCCTGCCCATGCGCTGTTTGCCAGAAGCTCGCTTGCCTGAGAGAGGATGAAGAGTCCAAGCAGCATCAGACCACAAGGAAACATGATTTGTCCAACACGTCGCCAGCGGGTGCGTGCCGTCATGAGCGCAAGCAAGGCAAAGAGGCCAACGATAGTGAGCGCATAATCCGTCACGTGAAAGGACAGCAGCTGCACCGCAAGAGTCGAGCCAACATTGGCTCCGAGCAACATCACAATCGCCGTTGAGAACGGCATAAGATCCGTGCTGACCAGTTCAATCAGCAGAGAAGGCATCGCGCTGGAACTTTGCAAGCAGGCCGTCATGATAAGGCTAACGAGATAGGCAATCACAGGAAAACGTGCCGCGTGGAGAAACAGGCGGCGAACATGACCACTCGGAATATGCTCAACCATTTCGGTTAACGAGCGGATGCCGTACAGCAAGAGAGCCATGTCCGTGAGAAGTGCAAAGAAGAGTCGTATCAAGAGCGTGTAATCAAACATCAGTTTTTAACCTCCCTCTCTTGCACAGGTGCGTGAGAAAGAACGCATGACTCGCCCGTTCTGTGTTTCAGCAGGCGCCTTCGGAGCACGTAATGTGAAACTATATGAGCAGACATACGGGAAGAAGGTATGAGTCCAGATGACCCATCAAGAACGCGTGCGAAAACGAGCACGAAACTGCGTCAGGTAAGCAGATGCGGAGGTCTGCATCCCCAGATAAGGAGCCGTTCCCCAGAATCCTGCTCGTCTGAGCACAAAGTAGTGACCTTGTGCCGTCCTGGTGTCGACCTGTCCAAGCGTTGGGGGACCTCAAGTGTTGCGACCGCAAGTCCTGCAAGCGGGCTACTATGTATCTGGTACGGCGTGAGCACGCCGCACCCTTCCCCCGTTTGTAGAAGCAGGTCAAGCATAGACCCTTTCTCAAAGGCACGGAGTTCTTGCATCGGCATCGGAGAGGTCAGCTCATCCGCCTGGGGAGCAAGGATGTCTTCCTGTGTGCACATCCGTGCCAGAAATGGCACTGACACCAGCGGCGAGAGACCTGCAAGCATGAACAGAAGTGTCCCGGCCACGAAGGCGCGTCATATCGAGTCCTTCAAGCAAACTGGGTGTCCCAAAGAACAGGGTTGCCTCATACATCACATCTGGGACCCCCTCGCCTCCTCCTTGCATCTCACAGAGCACCATCTCCCCCTGAAAACCAAAAGCCTGGAGTGCTGCCACCAGTTCCTCAACAGAAGTGTCCTGATCTGGAAACACACAGATGGTGAGAGATGCAGGATGTGGCAATGTTGCGAGCAGGAGACGAAGACAGGTGCTGGCAAGAGGATCAGGTCCGACCATCACCGCCACACGTTCACGGCAAAGATCACGGGCAACGCGAGCCAGGACCCACTCCAGGTTGAGCAAGGCCGCAGCACTGGTGGTTGCGTCTGTGGTCGTGAGACGTGGACGGTGACCAGCACGCACGTACTGGCTCTCTTGAATCAACTGTCCTTCATTGGTCTGTGCCGCAAGACGCGCGGAGAGGGCCACACTTCGCGCACCACAGGCTCGGGCAAGGGCGACCGCCTGGCAGGCCTGCTGGACTATCTTATCCTGCTGTTGTTCTTCTCCAAGGGGAAGCAGGATCGTCCCCACTCGTCCAAGTTGCGTTGTCACAATGGTGGTCAGCGCTGGACGTCCCTGGTGCCAGGCCCGTATGAGCGGCTTCTTGGGCTGGCAAGAAAGGGCTGCTTGTTGATTGGTTAGTCAGTGAGCTGAATGAGAAGTATCAAGTCCCGTTGCGACTGGCGCGGTCGTGGATTGAGCAGGACTGTATATTGCCGTTGCTTGATGGTTTAGACGAAGTTGATCCGCAAGATCGTCCTGCCTGTGTTGCTGCTATTAATAAGTATCGGCAGGAGCATGGATTACTCCCAATTGTCGTGTGTTGCCGAACAGGCGACTACAACGAGATGGCCGTGAAACTTGTTCTTGGCGATGCAGTTCTTCTGGAAGCGCTCTCTTCAGAGCAGATTGATACGTATCTTGAGCGTCAAGGGGAGGCAGCAGCTTCCTTACGTGCTGCTCTGCAACGTGATCAGGGGCTTGCAGAGATGGTAGCGACGCCACTGATGTTGAGTGTCATCATCCAGGCGTATACTGGTCTTTCGCTTGATGATGTGCTTGCGGCTTCTACACTAGAACGCCGGTCAAGAAATCACACAGCGTTCTGAAGATCAGCTTGAAGCAGATGGGAACGAGCCAGAACATGCAGATTGTGGACGACGGCGCAGCGGCGGATATCGAAGAGATTCTTACGTATGCCACGATAACGCGCCCGCCGTCCTTGCCACCAGCCAATATGGGCCAGGGTATGCTCAACCGCCACCCGTTCTCGAAGTTGAGCGCGTCCTTGTGAGGTCTGCTGACGCTCTCGCAATTCAATGAGCAAGGCTTCGTCTGGGTGAATACGCACGCTGCGCCCTTTTGTGCTGGTTGTGCATTGAGCTTTTAACGGGCACTGAGCGCAGGTATCTTTGGGAAAGTGGACGGTCCCACTAGGTGCAAAGGGCATTTCTTGCCCAGCCGGACAACGAATGATCTGCCGGTCCCAATCGAGGGTAAATACCTGCTTGTGAAAGTGCTTGCCTGAGCGTACGGGCCAAGCTTTACAATACACCTGCAGATCATTACCGCGCTCGCGTACCAGATGGCTACTCAAATATGCCCGATCAATGTGCAATTCTTTTAAACAGACTTCTTGCTGCTCCAGATCTTCACTGATCGCTTCGGTCACACTGGCTTCGGGCGTATTGGCAGGAGTGATCCCGACTGCGCGGATAAGGCCGCTATCCAGGTCGTGGAGTACGTGCCGCTTGTATCCATCTACACGCACACTGCGACTTTTGCGACCATGACGCATCTCGGAGTCTTCGACGCTGATGCACCGATCTTTTGCCACGCCTTTGATCAGACTTGCCTTCCCCTTCTCATCGACTTCTACATCTTGCGCTTTGACTTGCTGTGCAACTGAAAGAGACAACTGAGCCAGTTGCGCTTCTTCCTGTTGCAGGGTCTGCACCCAGGTTTCTACGGCTTGTAACACGTTCAAAACCAGCGCCAACGCCTCATCTTTCTGGATTTGTTGATCCCAATCGTGGTCCAACGCCGCCTTTAAGCTACTCCCACAGATTAGCTCTGCTCCTGCCTCCTTCGCTATTTCGACCAGATCTCGCTCCTGCTGGTCAGCCACCACGTGCAGAACCTTTTTGAGCGCGTGCCCTACCAGATTGAATGTGTCTTCGACTCGGCCCGCTCCCCATAATGGGCTGCTGTCCAATGCTGCGCGTAAGGCTCGTGATCCAAACTCCTGGTTGTGGCCAGCAATCTCGATCGCCCGTTCGATGAGCCGTCGATCCATCTGGGCGTCGATGAGACGCCCTCGAAAGGCGGCGAACGTGCCTTTGCTGAATGGAGCCTGCTCGGTATCCAGACAGTCGAGCACTAACTGCCAGCGACGGTCCATGAGGGTCGCTTCAATCACTTCATCATCCGAAACACCTGTGTACGCCTGGAGAATGGTAGCGAGGGCTAATTGTGCTGGCGGAATGGGAGGGTGCCCACGGCGACCTGGTGCATAGAGTGCCGCAAGTTCTTCTTGAAAAGCGTCATCAAAGAGTTTATGGCGGTGCTCACGGAGAAAAGCAAACAATTTCGCTCGCTTGATGTGCGTGATGATCGTTTGTTCTGCGAATGAGCATGCCATGGGTGGGTGCCAAAGGGGAGGTCGCATGGTTCTGCTCTCCTTGCTTCTGTCTTCTCGGCAGTCGGATCTCCTGCCCCTGGCTCCTGCTCGCTCTCGAACGCTGTTGGGCATGGGGAGAGCGCGCAGGCGCCGAGCTTGAGGCAGAGAAACTGGTCCCAATCGTGCCTGGATGTTAGGGAGTCGTCAGTATCTCACAGCTGACAGGTTCATTTAAATCGATCTGATAGTCGTAGAGCCAGCTCTCTTTTTCCGGGTGAAGAAAGAGCTTGAGGGCAAGCGGCATGACCAGATCTTGAAAACGACGCAGCAGTGGCCCTGCGACCTTGGCTTGCGTCCCTCTTCTGCCCATGCTGGCGACCCGCTCGACGCGGGGACGGCGGAGTTGTTCATATACACTAAAGGCTTGCTGCACATCAGATGTATCGCGCAGGCATCTGGCCAGCTCCAGACTATCTTCCAGTGCAAGGGAGGCACCCTGACCCGAACTGGTCGTGGTCCCGTGCACCGCGTCGCCAACTAACACCATGGTGTGGCGATGCCAGACCGGGACGTGTCGCAGAATGTGCAGGATAGTTGGCTGGAAGCCGTCCGAAGCTGCTGTCTGGCGGATCAGATCACAGGCCGGGAAGGTATCATCAGCGAAAAGGGAGAGCAACTGCTGTCTCCGATCCTCCCGTGAGATGGCGGCCAGTTCCTGCCGCTTGGGTTCCCTGGCCTGGGGCATATTGGTGAACCAGTAGATCTCTCCTGAAGGAGCAGGAATCCAGCCGAAGAAAGCGCGCCTGCCAAAAGCGAACAGGAAGGTCTCTGGAGGGGGCGGAATTGGCAGGGGCTGGGCTAGCCGGGCGAGCCCCCCCGTGCCAACCAGGCCGGTAAACTGGGGAGCCGGTGCCTGCGGGTCAATGAGGGTACGCACGCGGGAGTGAATGCCGTCAGCGCCGATGAGCAGGTCGGAGCGTTCTGTTGTTCCATCGGCAAACTGCACCGTGACTCCCTGTGGGGTGCTCTGAGCGTCCAGGAGCCGCTTACCGGTCTGAAAGGTGATCCCGCGCCGAATGGCTTCGTTACGCAGGGTAGCGGCCAGCTCTCCCCGTTCAATGGCCAGCCCGCCAGAATTGGCGCCCAACTCACCCAGACGCCTGCCCGATCCGCTGCGTAGCTCCATGTGCGCCACCCAAAAGCCACGCGCCAGAGCTGGCTCAAAGGCATCGAGGGTGCGCAACGCATTGACGCCGTTCCTGGCTACCACGAGAAATGAGCCGCGATAGCGAGTGAACTGATCCTCTGCTTCACAAACCGTCGCCTCAATCCCGACACGCTGGAGGGCCAGGGCTGTTGCTGGACCAGCCACGCCGCCTCCGACGATGAGCGCTTTCTTCTTCTTCTTGGATGTCATCATGTTCTTTCTCCTGGGTAGACTTTCAGGCAAGGATCTGGTACGCGAACTCGCCAGGTCATCCTGCCTTGTGATAGAATAGATTAGGTGAAACTAATATTTAGTTTTAGCTAGATATTAGCTTCACCTAAATATAACCGAGGAGAGTACCTATGTCAAGTCACCCGGAACATCGGGAGCGTCTAATTGAAGCAGTGACGCAGGCCAGCCGTGAAAGCAGTACGCTGGCGGTCTTTTTCCACACCAAGATGGCTGAGCAAGTTGGGCTCGGAGCCACCGAAGAAAAGACGCTTTCTCTGCTCGGAAAGCGTGGTCCCCTGACAGCCGGGGAAATTGCGGCCCACACCGGCCTGACCACCCCTTCCGTCACCGGCCTACTGGACCGGCTGGAGAGCAAAGGGATGGTGCGCCGGGTGCGAGATCCCCATGACCGGCGCCGGGTCATTGTAGAGCCCAACCAGGAACGGCTCGCCGAGCTGGATCGAATGTTTTATTCCGTGCAGGAGGCGTTTCACGAGATGCTGGACATCTACAGCGACGAGCAACTGGCGACCATCGCGAATTTTCTGACCCGATCGGCTCAGCGCACCCAGGAGTTCATGGCTTCGCAGTTGGGGAAACAAGAGGAGAGCTAAATGCGACTCCATTTTTTTGGCGCTGTTGGAAGACCATGCGGAACTCATTGGAGTGCTTTCACGATTACTCGACCGATGCTCTAGAGGAGCGCCGTCATATTGTGTTTGATCGCTATGTTGAACGCGTTCTTGCAAGGGGTTCGAGGAAGTATTCGGTAAAGCGAGTAATTGCTGGGTTATCATGGTTGGCGCGTCAGATGTGTGAGAAGAACCAGGCTGAGTTTTATGTTGAGCAGATCCAGCCCGATTGGATTGCAGAGGAGTATCGTATTCGGTATCGCAGTGCTGTTTCGCGCTGTGTCTTTGGCTTGCAGATCATAATATCCTATTTTTTTACTGCTTGTTTACGAGGTCCCAATGTGAGGACTCAGGGGTTCCCGTTTGTTGTCAGTAGTCGTGATATTCTGGGATGGATGTCGCTGGGTCTAGGTGGTATTTTTCAGGGAACAGCAAGCCTGGAGGCGATGTGGGCTGTTATCTCGGTACCTGTGGTTTTCCTGGTTTATCGGCAAAAATTGCCCCCGCAGCGGTTGTTTCGAGGTATTTGGCAAGCGTGCCGCTATGGGTTGGTGGCCTTTGTCCTCGTAGGTAGTGTTTCGGGGTTTCTCTTTCGCTTTGCTGCTCCAGCAGGTGGTGATGGTAACGGTGGCATCATTCAAGGGTTGGGCTTAGCGTTGCTAACCTCTTTTATTGTGTTTTTCTTGGTTCAGTTCTTTACTTTCATCCGTGGAGAAGGAGAAAGAGATGTGGTTCATGGAGAAGGGAAAGGGAGGAAGAGAGTTCGTCGTCCTTTTTTCCAGTCTTCGATGGTGAATAGATTTGTTGTTGGTGTACTCGCTGCCAGCGCTTTTGTGATCATGTACACGGCTCAGGGTGAGCATTTGGGGCAAGCTGTTGAGTATGGTATTGTTATGCTGTTGGCATCATGGTTAATGAGTTTTTGGGTCGTGCGAGTTCATGATGGCTTTGAGTTCTTTCATGGACCTGGAGGAGAAGAGGTTATTACACCCGTCGAGGTTGTGTCGTGGTCCTGGCCCGCTTTGCGATCAGGGGCATGGGAAAATGGGCGAAATGCGTTGGCTGTCGGCTCTTTTTATGCTCTTTGGGGGGTTATTTTCTTGGGGAGCATGAGTGCTCTTTTTCACGGATGGATGTACGGTCTGCGGTATGGTCTGGCATATGGGATCATCATTGGCGTGGTTAGTGGATTGGCAATTTTATTGACGGCAATGATCAAAGACCTCTGGTCAAGTGATGTTATGCCAGTGCATCAACATAACTATCCAAATGTTGGAATTGTGCTTTCAGCTCGCCATGGCTTACGAGCAGCTCTGCTTTTTGGACCTTGCGCTGGGATAGGCAGTGGAATTGCCTGCGCGCTTGCTTTTGGTTTAATCGGCCAACTTGCGTCGTGGCCCGTACTGAGTGCTGCGTTTACTGTTGTATTCACGCTCTACTTTGCATATGCTTTTTTCTTTGGCTTTGGTGGGAATGTTGTGGTGGAGCATTATATTCTCCGTTGGTATCTTTGGCGTTCCGGTGTTGTACCTCTCGCTATTGTCCAGTTCTTGGACTATACCACACATCTTATTTTATTACGTAAAATTGGTGGGGGATATATGTTTTATGTAGACACTTCCTAGTGTCGAAAGGTGCAGTCCTGATCAAAGGGAAGACCATTTTTTCAGGATTTCGGGAGCGCTGTTTTTTTCAGGCCAGATAACGACATAGTACTGATCCTCTCCCTCTAGTCCGTCCTCGCTCAACGTGTCTAATCCGCCATAGTAGACACGAACGCGGTAACTTCCAGGTGCCACTGAAAGCCGCTTGGCATCAGGAATGTAGTCCATACTCCCTGCAATCACGATCTGGCCAGAAGGAACGTCCAGGCTCGCCTCTGTAACATGATCCCATAAGTCGATATCACCATTTGGTCGAACATCGAAGAGATCGACTCGGAGAGGAACCCTCATGTTTCGTGCTGTCGCAATCCCAATGATTCCAGGATCTACTGCAATCATCTGAGTGGCTAATTGCTCTCCCCAATCATCAGGGGTATCCGTTTCTGTCTGCTCATCTTGTAGATAAAACTGGTGGTATTCGGCGAGCACGTTAAGTGTGAATGAGATGCGTGACTTCACGTTGAATTGAAACATGAGCAAGTCCTCTCATGGAGCAGTTTCTTTATCTTGTCTGTCATTGTAGTCAGTTGCCGCAGGTCCGTCAAGCGGTTCACCGAGATCAGTAAGCAACGGCTCTAGACGTTGAATCGCACATTGATGGCGCTCGATCTCGCGTTGCCACCCGTGCTGGATAGCATCCTCGACGAGCTCCTGTTCCATTCGACGACGTTGGCGTAGCCGGGGCGCATATTCTGGCGATGTCACGAATTTTGCGCAGGTGAGATACAGATCGCACTCGCAGGGACCTTCTTGGGGAAGACGCAGGCAGTGGCCCAGTTCCAACTCCGTTTTGAAAAAGTTGCTTGTCAACCAGCTTACTTCTTCTGCAGCCAGTTCACCCGATTTGACCCGTTGCGCACCAGGGCCTGCAATGATAGCACCTGGACCAAGGACGGCCTGATAGTCTTGCCGAACATCCTCATCCGTAATGCCAATGTACACTATCGACATGGTTGCACTCTCATGGCCCAAGATCTTCTGGATCGTGCGTAGCCGTGCGCCTTTCTTGGCGAGTTGTGTCCCCACCGTATGGCGGAAGCGGTGAGGGGTTACTGTTGCCTTGTTATCCCCAGTCAGCAGTCTGGCCTGGGTGCATACTGCTTGCAGAGGCGACTCAAACAGGTAGTGCAGAGAAATCAGCTTACCAAAGCGCATGAAAAGATAGCGTGTCTCAACTCCTGTTAGACGATCACGCAGCCCTCGTTCCTTCGGGCGAAGTGTCTGCACGAGACGAATGGCAGCAGCCGCTTCCTGATTGAGGGGGACCAAACGTTCTTGCCGGGTTTTGCCGGCAGGGATATGTAAACGGGGAGTGCCGTCAGGGTAACTCATATACTAATTGTTAGGAGAGAAGAGAGTAGGCAAACGCTCATCTCTTCTCGATGATGGAACCAACAGGAGAGCCTGAGTGGTAACATGCGGCCTGTTGATCCCAACGGTGACCGCCGTGAATAGACGGCTCCCTGTCCATCAGGATGGCAAACGACCATTGGGCTTGTTGCAGCGTCTCTTGCAGATGAGATGACTACCGATCCAGTGTGAGTTCTCGCTTCTCCTGAAAGGACAGGCTTCCTGTTGTGACCATGTGAGGAGAATCGGTTTGTATGCGAGAACCAACGCCATGAGAAAGGGGAAGGGCGATCATGTCCAAGAGCAACGTTACCCCGACGCCAGAACCAGCATCGCTTCGCTACGTGGTTGGCATCGACATTGGGAACCAAAGCTGCGCCATGTGCTGTTTGACCCCTGAGAAACGGCAGGTCTTCAAACCAACCACTTTTGCCAATACGCGAGCAGGCTTTGACGGGCTCTTTGAGAAACTTGCGAGCCTCAAGAGTGATCCCACCTCGATTCTCGTGGGATTGGAAGCGACCTCGCGATATGGAGAAAACCTTTCGCAGGCCCTGCTCAAGGCTGGATACCGGCTTTGTCTGTTGCATCCCGCTCAAGTCCATGCCTTTGCCCAGCAACGCGGCCTGCGTGCCAAAACGGATCAACTGGATGCAGGCACCATCGCACGCGTCTTGCTCAGTGGAGAAGCCCGCTTTGGCTACTTGCCCGATGACCAGGTTGGGACCTACCGCGAACTGCTTCGCTTGCAGCAACAACTGAGTGAGGATGGGGTCCGCTACAAAAACGAACTGCATGCGCTTCTGGTCGTGTTGTTCCCGGAATTTGTGCAGGTGTTTGCTGACCCAACACGTCACACTGCTCTGGCGGTCCTCAAGCGCTATCCCAGTGCTCAGGCCATTGTGGAAGCTGGAGTCGATGCGCTGGCTCGCCTTTTGCACGAGTTGGCTCCCCATCACTATGGCCGTTCGACTGCTCAAGCCCTTTTTGCCTTGGCTCAAACGTCGATTGCCAGCGGGGTGGCGATGATGGCGCGCTCGAAAAGTCTCTCGATTGTGTGTGATCAGCTGGAGCATACGCTCATCAATCTGGCTCAGCTGGAGCAGGAAATTGATCAGTTGCTGAGCAACGATCCCCAGGCAAAACGCTTGCTGGCTGTTGCCGAGTTTGGACCACTGACCGTTGCGGTGTTGCGAGCCGAATTGGGGGATGTGCAGCGCTTCAGCCGTATGGATCAAGTGGTAGCCTATGTCGGGTTGGATATCCAGGTCAAGCAGAGCGGGAAATGGAAAGGACAAAGCAAGCTCTCCAAACGAGGAAGTGGAAGAGTTCGTCGCTTGCTCTACCTGGCGGCCTTGCGCTCGCTGCATGAAAAATGCTCTCCCTTCAGGGACTACTATCAACGTCTGATAGGTCGTGGCGTGAGAAAAGGCACAGCTTTGGTTGCCGTGATGCGCAAAATGATCATCGTCGCTGTTCACCTGCTCAAAACTCAGGACTGTTACGATGCCAGTAAGGTTGGCCTTCAATGGGTGAGGTAGCCGCGCGGCTACCTCACCCATTGAAGGCACCCCCCGCCCTTCCCTCTGGGAATATGGGAGGAGAACCTGGAAGTTCTCCAGGTGCGAGGGGGAAGCTTTGTGTTTTTTCTCAAAACAGATCTTTTTGTGTCGGATGAGAAGAATGCCCCTCCCCAAAAAGGGGGCTTGACAAATGTTATGGCTTCTATCCAAACAATCGAAGGAGAGTCGTTGAATTTCTTCTCGCCTGGCCCCGCTCCAACGCGCAATGAGTAGTGCAGCCCGCTGATAGGGGCACTCCAGAGCTCGAATCGCGGACATGAGTCGGTCCAATTGGTCATCTGGAATATATCGCGGCACCCGCTGCGGGAGTCTGGGCAAATCTCCCTGATGCAACAGAGGAATCGCGGGAACATCTTTCCATCCCCAGGCAGCCATATCATGGAAGAATTGAGAGAGGTAGGAAAGCATCCCATACTTTGTCGTTGTCGCAAAAGGCTGCTTCGTTCTCTCGCCGATCATGTGGTTGAGGGCATCTGCATACTCTAGCACGCGCTCTCGTGTCACGTCTGCAAACGCTTCGAGTATTGGATGCGCTTGTCCAAGCCAGTGAGCGAAGTGGCGTAAGGTTCGGCGAACCTTTCTGATGGTATCAGGATGGCTCGCCTGACGCGTCACCAGGTAACGGTCAATCACAGTTTCCATACGTGGTTTCACGATCGTATGGGCAGAATATCCCTGGCCGCGACGGCGAGGCATGACGTGAATTTGTCCTCGATGATACAGCACATTCTGCAACATCTGCAATGAAAGGTAGTTTGTCCTTTTTCGCTTCTGGTAGCGTTCCTCTGAGCAAAAAAAGCGAGCGACATCTCGTCTGGTTCCGAAGTGATCCAGCGCTTGAACACACTCCGTCAGATCAGCCATGGTAATCTGCTCAACCTGGGTAATACCTTTGTGCAAAAAAATGCGGAAAATACTCCACAGGAGGGTTTGATGAGCCACTGCTGGTTCATATCCCAGAGCGACTGCTTCTTCAATCAGTGTTGAAGCATTTGAAGCGAAGAGAGGATGTTCAAGTATCTTGCCCAGATAGAGAGGCGAGATGGCAATGAGCCAATCCCAATCCAGTGGAGCATAGCCCCGCAAAGCCAGAAACTTTAGGTAGTGATGCACATGGACGAAGACGCTTGATGAGTGATGATTTCCCGTTTCTGCGTTGGCATGCCCAAGACTTTCAAATCGCTCAGCAAGCGGCATGAAAAACCAGGTACGCAGATCCGGAAAGCGTGCCACAAAGTGCTTTCGATGTTGACGGAGCTCATTTCTGTAGGTGGGACCAGTCGCGCCACTGTCCAAAAATTGTGTGTACTCCTCATCACTGGCATGATGGCATGAAGGAATGGGAGTTGTCCCGAGAACTGTTGGTTTGGTCATTGGTGCTCCTCCCCAAGGGCTCGGCGGTACTCCTCCACCATCTGAGGGTCGGACACAGCCGTGTAGAGACGTGTTGACTCAGGAGACGCGTGCCCGAGACGTTTCTGCAGCGTCAGTTCTCGCATACCCTGCTCCCACATACGCGTTGCGTGCGTATGGCGTAGCGCGTGCGGGGTGACCTAGGGCGTGCGGATACCAAGACGCTCGCAATGACGCTCGAAGAGCTTCACCAAAGCATGGTACCCCAAGGGTTCTGTGCGTCGTTTTCCCCGACTACCCACAAGAAAAACGTAGGGGCTCTCCGTATCTATCGGACGTTCGAACATGACGTAATCGCTCACGGCCTGGAGCGTCTCGGGCTGGAGAAGATCGACCACGCGCTCCATGCGGGATTTCGTCCTGGCGCGCTTGGGATGGTCGGTGCGATAGCGAATGATCACGCGCCTCCTTCCACACTGGAGATCCTCCAAGTGCAGCGAGAGGACTTCACCCGGTCGCAAGCCTCCATGGAGCATTAAGAGCAACATCGCCTTGTCGCGTCGGAGCTTGAGCGAATCCAGCAACTGGTCGATGGGATTGTCATCCATCGGGCGCGGCACCCGCCGCACGGTTTTAACCCGAACGGCTCGTCGGATAGGGCGTTGACGACTGGCATGCCCCATGAAAGGGCGATGCCGTTCAGAAACCCTGGCCAGAACTGGGTCAGCAACCTGTTGAATGGGGTTCTCTCGTTCGGAGAACTGGCCTGAAAGGATCAAATATTCGTAAAAGGAGGAAACGGTCGCGATGGCCCGGTTCACCGTTGCAGGCGATAGGCGAGTGGAGGAAAAGCCCTCGCTTGTTGTGGTCGAGAGTACCAGGCCCAGGCGTCGCACTTGGGTGCGGCTCGGGAGCGTACGTAGATATTCCAGGAATGCGATGGCGTGTGGTGGGTTGAACTCCTCGTAAGTCAGGTGTCGCTCCTTGAGAAAGGTCATGAAATGCAGCAAATCGTATGCGTAGGCCGAAAGCGTATTGGGTGAGAAGCCGCGGGCGCCCAGATGCCGCAGGAAGTCAGAAACCACGGGGACGGGGTGATCGTTCTCGTCGAGAAGTGTGTAGGAAATGTCGTTTTCGCTGCTCAGCTGGTTCCGTTGTACTCGCATAGATCACTTGCTCCTTCTAAGTGACACATCTGCTCTTTATATTGCACGAACAAATGCTCTGCTTGGCTACAAGTGTCTACATATTATGTTTTTTCATCGGTTGCTTCTCGACTATTTTGCAAGTGCTCATACCGATACACCTCTCTCTGAACATCTCTTATAAGCATTTTAAAGGCGGAATATAGAAAGCATGAAGCAGAAGACACACGCTATCGTCATCGGTGGTGGTATTGCAGGCCTTGTTGCTGCCCGCGTACTGACCAACCATTTCGATCACGTTACGATTCTGGAACGAGATCACTACCCGGAAACACCAGTGTTTCGTCCAGGCGTTCCCCAGGGCCGCCAGGTACATACGATGCTGCTCAAAGGGCAGCAACTCCTTGAGTCACTATTCCCTGGTATCCCAGCAAAACTCTATGCTCAAGGAGCAGTGGAACAACTGTATGGGCACAAAAGCCTGTACATTTACAAAGGGCGCCGGTGTCTACAAATTCCACCTCTGTTGCGGGGATGGAACTGTTCTCGCATACTACTGGAATGGCAGATCCGACACTATGTGCAAGCGCTCAGCCAGGTACATATTCTCGAGGGTGTAGAGGTTATACATCTTCTTCCTGGCCAGCAGCCCAACACCATACGTGGTGTTCAATTTCGCAAAAGAGGGCCTACCAAAGGCGATATTCACGAGCTTGAAGGCGCTTTGGTAGTGGATGCAAGCGGTGCTGCTTCGCGTGCAGTCCAATGGTTGGAAGAACTTGGATATGAGCCTCCACAAGAAACTATAGTAGATGCGCACATCGGCTATGCAACCCAGGTCTACGAGCCCCCGATAAACTTTCAAGCAGAGTGGACAGGCATTATTGCTATCCAGGCGAGAGACAATACACGCCGGGGCGGTATTCTGATGCGAGTGGAAGGCGAACGCTGGATGGTCGGGTTCTCAGGAACCCGAGAGGAGTATCCCTCAACCAACGAGGAGGAGTATCGCGCATTTGCCCAAAAGCTTCCAGATCCCATAATCTATGAGGCGATCAAAGATGCGAAGCCCCTCTCACCGATTTATGGTTATCGTCGGACAGAGAACCGTCTCCGCCATTTTGAGCGCCTGAAGCGTTTCCCTGGCAACCTCGTCATTATGGGAGATGCGGCGTGCACACTCAATCCTGTCTATGGGCAAGGCATGACGATCGCTGTACTCGAAGCACTCATCCTTGATACTTACCTCAAGCAATACAGGACAAAGAAGCGGCAGGAAGGCTTCTCCCGCGCCTTCCAGCGCCAGGTGGCTCGCACCATTCGGACACCATGGATATTGGCTTCATCCGGTGACGCACCAGCAAAGGCGAAACAAGGGCTTGCAGACCAGTATGTAGACCGCATTTTTGACTTGCTGACGAAAGACCAAAAGGATCTTTTGGTCTTTCTGGAGGTGCTGCACATGCTTCGCTCTCCATTTGCTCTTCTCCATCCAGGGATTGTTGCAAAAGTCTTGGCTGCACGAAAGTAGCGAGCGGATAATCCCAACTACTAATCGATATGATACTCGCCCACAGTAGTTGATGTCCTACACAAATGACGTCTACATGTTTCGGATACAGGTGGGTCTTCTAGTAGTTAGTCCAAATTGGAATTGACAGGGATGAGATACTGATGGAAAAATCAGGAGTTTGCGATGAAACATCCCATCCCTGTCGTGTTGACGGACTCAGATCGCGCTTCACTGCAAACGTTCATCCATGCAGGCAAAGCCAATGCAAGAACATTTACTCGAGCGCACGCCTTGCTCAAAGCGGCCGATGGCTGGACGGACCAGCAGATTTGCGAGACCTTCGGCATCAGCCGCAATACTTCCATAGTTTCACTCCACACCCAAACATGCAAGTTGGCTTCATATGGCGGAAATTGAGATTGGTATTTTTGCTCGTGTCTGTCTCTCGCATCGTGTGCAAACTATGCAGGAGTTACGTCAGCGCATCGCAGCCGTGCAGGTAGAGCGCAATGCTCAGCGTTGTACCATTTCCTGGCGGTTTACCTGCAATGATGCTCGTGACACGCTCCATGATCTCTATCCTGCCATCAATAACAAACTGGACTGACTACTAGTATAGCAGAACGAGAGTGCAAGCACATCGTTCGGAAGGACGGTACGCTTGCGCTCTCGTTCTGCTATACTCAGCGCTTGTTGAGATGCGACGAGATCATGCTGTTTCCTCTTGAGAGGTATCCACCTGACTGCCTCCAAACTGATCATGTAGATCAGCAGATGCTCTCATCTCAGTTCAGACTGATTGGTGAATCTACTCAAGTAGCACGAAACGCTCTATCTACGGAGTAAAGACATGCACAACATTGCACAAGATTTGTTGAATGCTCTACGAGCAACACATGAGATATTGGAGGCACTGCTGGATGGCTGCACGCAAGAGCAAGCTACTACGGCACGGGGTGGTGACGAGGGATGGTCGATCGTTGAGGTCATCTGTCACCTGCGAGACGCTGAAGAGCAAGCGCTCTCCCGTATGCGCCTCATGCGGGACAACGCTCACCGGGTGAGCGTTGCCTACGACCAGGACCTGTGGGCGAGAGAACGCAACTACGCTGAGGCTTCCTTGCGTGAGGCCCTGGCTGCCTTCAATCGCTTCCGCGCACAACATGTGACTGAACTGGCGCAGTTCTCACCACAGGAGTGGGAGCGCACTGGGCAGCACGAAGAACAGGGCACTATTACCATCAGCAGCCATACCCTGCATATGGTTTCTCATGACGCTCTTCACGCCGCACAGATTGCAAGACAACTAAAGAGTGCGATCCTGCCTTGACAGAAGGGAGAGCTTCATTTCAACTCAAACGAACTGCCGATTATATAGGATGATTTTCAGTTGTCAACTGCAATCTGATACGTGTTTTACAGGTGTAAATCCCAACAGTATTCTGGCGAAAATCCCATAATTATCCTGGTGAACAAGTTGTTCAGGGGAGCTTACCCAACCTGGGACAATTATTGGAAAAGCGGCCAGAATAGTGTTGGGATTTACACGAGTGCATTGCGTCACCGAAGTTCGCAGATGTAGGACATGGCTGGCTTGCCGTTGAGCGTTAGCTCATCGACGGCGACGAATCCGTTGTGTTCAAGCACCTTGCGCGAGGCCGGATTGTCCAGCGTGACTCTCGCGCGCAACCTAGTGAGTCCGTACTTTGTGACGGCGAGCTCACGCACCTTGCGCACCGCCGCTGTGGCCAGTCCCAACCCCGCGGCCTTCCGCGCGATCCGGTACCCCAGTTCCGCCGACCCATCTGCCACTTCAACCAGGTTCACCCGCCCCACCACCTCGCCGCGCTCGGTCACCAGCAAGTGGAGGTAATCCGCCCCAGCGGCCTGCCACTCGAGCAGTTGCGCAAGCCGCGTGTCGAACTCGGCGAAGAACTCGTCCCCCCGATCCGGTATCGACGCCGCGAAGTAGGCCCGATTCTCCCGCTCGAACGCAAGCAGGGCTGGCGCGTGATCGAGGCGGAGCAACTGAAGGTCTGGCATGAGGAGTTGGAGGCGTGGTGTCGATTCCAACCCGGTTCCCTTGTCTTCCTTCGATTCCGTGTGGGCGGGTTTCCCGCCCACGGCCTGCCTACCGATAAAGGAACATTCACCGACCTTTGGCGCGTCTCGTTCTTCCATGTGTTCCTCCCTTTGCCCAATGATGAATTGATATAATTGCCCGTTGAGTACTAGACATACTCTATCACCCTGTTGCAACTCTCTATGTAAATCCCAACAGTATTCGGCTCATAGCCAGATTTGAAACGCCATGCGTTGTTGGCGCACCACTCCTGATGAGGTTTTCATGTGTAAATACCAACATAACATACAACTGGCCTCCTTTTCCAGTAATTATCCTGGTGGGCAAGCTCCCCTGAACAACTTGTTCATCAGGACAATTATGGGATTTTCGCCAGAATAATCTTGGGATTTACAATCAACCGCAGAGACAAACCGAGTCTGGCGGCATTTTTCCTCAATTGCTTTCCTGCTTTTGCTGGCATTGCCCACTCTTAGTGATCAATTCTTGGATAAACGCAATTCGTTTTTTCTGCGCATTTACAAGAGCATTACGACCGGTTTTGTGCTGCTGCTGCATGTCTGCTAATTTCTTCTCATGAGTATCAAGTGCCTGGTGTAACTTTTCTAATGCTGAAGGTGTGGCCAGTCCTGCCAGTTTGTCTAACTCGGCGTTGCTTAATCCTTCAGGGTTGAAGATGAGCTTGATATCCGGCGTTTCAGGTGCAGGCACATGTTGCAAAACCATCTGACACTCTTTTGCTCCTTTCGCATCGCCTTTCACGATGCATGTTTCGAGTGGTGTCATTGGAACTTTCGACGAAACTGGCAGGGTATTTTGCCCTTCATGTAAGAGTTTGGCTTTCGTTCCTCCAATAAACATCCCGCAACGCTCACAACTCAGTCGGTGAGGACAAGTCACATAGACCTGGTTTCCACAGTACATCGGCTCACCATCGACATCATAGCCAATGAACCAGCGGAGCGCGGGTAATCCTTGGGCGGCTGCATCCAACTCAACCACCCTTCGACGATCCGGCTCACGTCGTCTGCGTCGCGAACAACACGATGGAGCAATATCGGGTCCTGTCGGGCATAACGTCTAATGGTCCTGGAATCTGCGTGCCCTGCATACTCGGCCAAATCATCAAGGCTGACACCCTTGTTGCGTAACAGGGTCAAACACGAGCTCCTGCCACGATGCCCTGTGATACGCCCTTTGGCATCTTCAGTGTCTACTCCGGCTTTAGCACATAAAATAGGGATGAGCGATTGATTCAGAAATGACCTCCCTACTCGTGCGTTTTTGTAACAGAAGAGGTAGTCTACTTTCTCACGATCCTTCACATCGAGGACTTGTTTCTGGTGGCAAGGGCATTCCTGTTTCCAGGCGTTGATGGCATCAGCTACATAGCCGGGAACCCAGATCCAGTATGGACCTCGATTTTTCCCTGCAGGGATATGGAGATAATGAATTTTGGGAATCTCTGCTGCCTGCTGCTCTTGTGATGCGGGTTTGCCTGAAAGAGAGGAAGGTAATCGTGGGACAGGCTGATCGTCATCATCTCGCATGTCTGGGTCCCAGTCGCTCCGAAGACAATCGAGACGAAGACGAATAATCTCATTGGTACGACATGCTGAAGCAGCCCATATCAGCCCTAAAGCTCGATAGAAACTGAGGGGATACGCTGCTCGCTGAGGGAGATCACTTTGGGTGAGGGTCGCTGCTGCCATGGCCAGTTTTGCCCACACCTGTAAATCAATATCTCGTGGATTGACCGCATCGAGCGCTCGTCTGATCGGGTCGGGGGGAACCAGAACCTCCTTCGGGGTAAAGTCGAGCCTGATTTTGCCTGCTGGCACTCCGCTGACGGTATATGATCGCCGACTCAGATCGGTGAAGTAACGCCGCAACGCCGTCAGATACTGATAAATCGCCTGTGGTCCCAATGGTTTGTTCAGGAGCCCCTGGCTTGCAAGCTTGTGCCGCGCGCTATCACTTGCGTATTGCCCATTTGTCCACGAACAGATATCAGCTCTGAAACGAAGCGCCAGGTCTTCAGTCCATTGCGCTGGTATGTGGATGTGGGGAGCATGTTCAGAAAGCCATCGGCCCGTGACCAGAATATGGAAAAGAAACGCTTTTTTTGTGCCCAGGCTCAGATCAACGGTCTGGTCAAACCAGGCCATGGCCCACTCATACCAATCTTGTGCCATCCCGCTCGAATTAAAGCGATGGGACGAGATTGGTATTTCTCTCTGAGAGAGGATATTGAGATCCTGGAGTACGCTGTGAACTCTCCCAATGACCATTCGCTTATGATCGCTCTCCAGGGCGATAGAGTCGAGTAATTCTTCAGAAATATCCTCTAGATAGGGAGTACGCTTGAGCAGAAAGAGCATACTGAGAACGTACCGCACATCCTGAAAAGTCGTTTTGCTGTCGATGTAGCCCTTCCCTGCAAGCATGCCGATGATTCTGTGGCATTGGGCTGTCAAAAGTTTGTGCCCGAAGCAGACTTTCGCCGTTGTTGAAGCCTCCTGGCTAATCCCTGCTAATCGGAGGTCAGCCACGCCTCCAAGGAGATAGGCCGTGTCTATCACGGTGGTGCGAATTTGGCCGGCGCGTTGTCCATACTTTGCGCAAAACAAGGCTGAAGTTGGGCAGAGAAGGTCAATCCATTCCTTTTGCTCCCAATCCCAAAACATCTTTCCCATGCGATGCATTTGACGACGCATAAAGAGCAGGGCAAGGAGGCGATCATCTGGGAGCTTTGCATGGCGTCGGAGATAAAACACATCAATAATCGGCTGATCGAAGCGCGCCAGAACCTTTTTTGTTGTCGTCGCTGTTGCGCTTTGCCAGTGGAAGTTGGGAATTGCTGACTGGGCCAGCGCCCATCGTTCGTCCTCGGTAAGCGCACTTCTGTCATAGTTGTCTGGGACAACAGGCATTGTCCAATCTCTGGTAGCGTGTTGGGCAGGAAGAGCATTACTCATCATGAGGTATCTCCTGGCTTCTCACCTGTTCAATCAGTGCTTTGATAGGTGCATCAAACGGTTCTACCTTTTCTCGGATACGTTTACTGAGTTCGCTAGGAGCTAAATGAATATACAGGCGCTTTGATTCTGTGCTCCTGTGGCCGGCAAAGAGGGCAATATCATCCAAACTCACCCCTGCTCTTTTGAGGAGAGTGCAGCGTTGATGACGTAAGGTGTGGGGGGTGAGTGCTGGTAAGCCCACTTTCTCACGAACCCGTTCGACGATTTCGTCAAAAGCCCCTACAGCGAGAGGGCGGCTAGGATTTCGCGTGGACTCAGACAAAAAAATCAGGCCAGCGTCGTCGCCGTCGTAAGCGGCGATGAGCGCCCGACGATTTCCTTCAAGGTAGTCACGGACCAGGTGCAGAACACAGGCTGAGACTGGGACATAGCGCATCCGCCCGCCTTTGGTGATCTCTGGTCTGATGGTGACCAGGCCGCGTGCCCAATCAATGTCATCCACCTGCAAGGACATGAGTTCCTCTCGCCGTAGTGCGGCATCGTAGGCAAGTAAAATCATGGCTTTGGTGCGGGCATCCTCCTGCAAAAGAACATGCTGGACAAAACGCTCCCACACCTCATCTGATGGCACCCAGGGGAGCCGCTTCCTCGGGGTTGCTGGCCCCCGCTCCGGGCGGCGACCATCACGGCCATCATTGCCTCGTGCTATCGGATTGACTGGATCAGAACGCCGCCGTTTCTGCAACAGATAATCGTAGAAACGGCGGCAGGCCACGACGCGCAAGGCAATGGTATTATCCGAAAGTTTGCGTCCAGTAAGATAACGAATCTTGGTTTCATCGTCGATCATCCCTCCTCGTCCTCGTTTCTTTGGCCCGCGCTGTTTGAGGCTGGTGATGTAGTTGTCTAAATCAGCTTCATCAGCTTCCAGGAAACGTTCAGGGTTAGTGGTGGTAAAATACGCGAGGAGATCTTCGATAGCGCGCGCGTAGGCATCAACGGTTTTCGGGCGTTTGCCCTTGAGGACTAAGCGCTCGACAAAGGCACGAGTAACGGCATGGTTGGCCACGCGTGGGTAATATTCCCAGCGTACTACTTGCTCATCCATATTCTGCTCCTAGATGGTGCTGGCTGTCAGCTCCTCTGGTTAAGGAACTGTTCCGAGGGCATCCGAAAAAATTGGAATCTTATCTCGGCGATCATCCAAGCTAACATCTAATGTGTTCAACACGGAAAATGGATAGTAAATCCCGCCAGTAGCCGCGTACGCCAGTAGCACACGGCTTATACCTCCCACTCCGCCAGCCAGCTTTGCGCCTGATGGTCGCGTGCGCGGATGCGGATCTTGTGAGAATAGATCTGGATGGAGAAGGTTGCCTGCACATCGGGGGTATCTCTAAGGAACTCCAATTCCTGGTGTTCCTGGTTGTACTTCGGTCCTGTAAAGCCCGTATACCAGGGCGACATGACGTTTAAATGCGTGATTGCATGAGCGCCCAGGCTCTCTGTAAAGACAAGCCGTGGCGAACCCCAGCCCGAATGGGTGTGACCAGTGATATAGAGGGCCGCCTTGTGATGACGGGCCAGAATTGTACGCACCTCCTCTGAATTGCTCACGAAGAAATTGGGAGCCAGCGAATCATCATCGAGATTCCGTTCTGGATCACGATCCAGGACGGTATTGTACAGCGGGCAGTGGGCAAAAATGATAGCCGTGCGATTGGCATGCTCGATCAACGTCGTATCTAGGAATGCCAATGCCTCCGGTGAAAGCAGTATCAGCGGCATTCCATCCACTGTCCACTGCTCCTGTGGCTGCTCAAGCATAATACAGGCCACGTCACCGACCGTCCAGGCATAGCAGAGCGGCCTCCCCCAGGCTGCGCTATACTCCTCTGCCGTATGCCACGCCCCGCCTTGTTCCGTCGGAAAATACTCATGATTACCTATGCCTGGATAAAACGGCACCGGGTCCAGGTTGGAAAGGATTTCCCGCTTTGCCAGCGCGTAGTTAGCAGGGGCGCCATTCTCAATCAAATCCCCGGGCGAGACGCAAAAGGCTGGATAGCCCTCTTCACGCCAGATGCTCTGAAGGTCATGAAACATTTGCTCCATACGAGGGAGATGCAGCTTCTTCCATGGTTCGTTTTCGTAATAGTGCATGTCGCCAATCACCCAAAACGAAAGCAGTGGCGTAGCAGACCTTGCTTGCGATATACTCTCCATCAAACGTTTCTTTCCTCTCGTTAACATTCACAGAACATGTTTTCTATCGTTACTAATAATAAAAAGATACACGCTTTTAATAGGTATCGTTTGGAGTAATAACATTTGCACGCGGACCTGGTGGGTGTACTCTGATCAGGAGAATACTCTTCCCCCGACAAGATTGGGGGGAAGACGGGGCAGTTGTGTGCGCCCAGCGAGGTCTAAAGTCCCCTGCCATCACTGGATGGCGCCACTGAAGGAATGTGGCTAAAGCAGCATCTTACCTCAAACCGAAAGGAATGAGTGGACAGTAGCATGATGCGAAAAGGCCGATGAAGCTTGAGTACTACAAGCCAAAGGTCGGCCAGCTAGGTCGTATATGGTCAAGACCGGATTGTTTAAACTCAAGTCAGGGCGATGCCACCCCCATCGGTAGGCCGAAACAGTACCGATGCCTACCCTTCGATGCCGCGAAACTGGACAACTGTTCTCGCGGACCTTCCGTCGAAGCCAGCCTCTAAGGAAGAGGAACTGACGAAATGACCTTTGCTCCCCATTTTCCTGGCCCGACAGGGAGGAGAGTGGGTTCCGAACGAGGATAGTTGTCTTCAAGGCGTGAATATCTCTGTTTCATATGTGCCTTCAACGAAAAACGGCTGTCTCCTCGTGGATGCAGGTGCATGCCATCCAACTGCCGTCGTGTCAGACCAGTCAGGAGGAGGCGACCCTGTGTACACGCGGTCTAGCAGAGAACAGCAGGGAAGGGAAGCAAAAATGTGCAGAAATAGGAGAGAAAGGCCTTTCAAAAAGGCAGAAGCGCCCCCTGCATGGAACAATGGATGGTAATTTAGACCAATTCAGGCTCTTTCTACTCCTTATTCCATTGTCTAGTAAAGCGGATACCAGACACATGTAAATAAGCTCAAATCCGCAACATTTTTAAGGTGAACGTGAAATAATCAGCGCGAATTGTAGGAATTCGCCACCCTAGATCTGGAGAAACCGCTTCTCATCAGGTATTGAAACCGATCTTTGAAAGTATAGCGAATTCTTGACAATCATTGAGTAGCATAGTATGATTTGAGCATGAAACTCAGTGATTACGCGAAACAACAAGGGGTCCGCTATGAGACAGCCTGGCGTTGGTTCCGGGACGGGAAAATCCAGGGGCGGCGCGTAGGGGCTCACACGATTCTCATCGACGAGCCAATCAGGGTGTCAGTCCCCTCATCGAAGCCTCAAACCGTGGTCTACACGCGGGTGTCTTCCGCAGAAAACAAGACCAACCTGGACAGTCAAGCTGAGCGGTTGGTTGCCTACTGCGCTGCCCGTGGCTATCAAGTGGGCAAAGTTGTCAAGGAAATTAGCTCTGGCGTCAATGACAATCGGCCGAAGTTTCTGGCTCTCTTGGCCGATCCAAGTGTGGGCCGTATCGTCATTGAACACAAGGACCGGGGTACCCGCTTCGGGTTCCGTTACATCGAGACCCTGCTTCAAACCTATGGGCGTGAGATCGAGGTCGTCAATCAGGCCGACAATGGCACAGAAGACCTGCTCTCAGACCTCACCAGCATCGTGTACTCGTTCTGCGCCCGGCTCTATGGGCAACGGCGTGCCAAACGCAAAACAGAGCGTCTTGTGCAGGAATTGGAGGCCGACCGTGCACCTGGTTGAAAAGCACATCATTCTTCGGAGTGATCCACGCTATGCCACGCTTGACGCGGCCTGTTTTGCTTCCAAAAATCTCTACAATACGGCGCTGTATGAGATCCGTCAGGCCTTCATCTTTGAGGGAAAACACCTCAACTACAATGAAATGGATCGGCGGATGCAGTCGCATGAAGCGTACAAAGCACTGCCTGCGAAAGTGGCCCAACAGGTATTGCTGCTGCTCGAACGCAACTGGAAATCCTTCTTTGAAGCGCTCGATGCCTACAAGCGCGATCCCTCAAAATTTCGCCGACGCCCCCAATTCCCCAAATACAAGCACAAAACGACAGGCCGCAACGTACTCATCTACACGATGCAGGCCGTAAGCCGCAGCAAACGGACCCTTGGACGACACCTCATTCAGCCTTCGGGACTGGGCATCCAGATCAAAACCCAACAAGATCCCAAGGCGATCACTCAGGTCCGTGTGGTTCCCAAACACGGTTTTGTCGTCGTTGAGATCATTTATGAACAGGAGCCGAGCCGCTCCGCCGTCGATCCCGCGCTCATCGCTGGCATCGATCCTGGTCTGGAAAATCTGATCGCACTAACTTCAAATAAACCGGGTTTTGTCCCGGTCGTCGTTAACGGGCGCGGTCTGAAAAGTACGAATCAGTTCTACAACAAGCGGCGAGCAGAACTCCAACAAGCTCTTGGTCGTCCTGGAAACACGCGGCGCATGGAGCGCTTGACTCTCTGGCGCAATCGGCGGATTGAGCATGATCTGCACACCATCTCGCGTTTTGTGATTGATGTGCTGGTGGCTGAGGGGATCGGAACGCTCGTGATTGGTCGCAACGTGGGCTGGAAACAGGAGATCAACCTGGGGAAACGGACAAATCAGAACTTTGTTCAGGTGCCTCATACCCAGTTCATCCAGATGCTCACCTACAAAGCTGAGCAAAAAGGCATCCAGGTGATCCTCACCGAAGAAAGCTACACCAGCAAGGCCAGTTTCCTGGATCGCGATCCTTTGCCGATCTACCAGCAAAGCCAGGAGCATGCGCCTGTTTTCAGCGGCAAACGGATCACACGGAGGCTCTATCGGGCATCCAATGGCCAACTCATTCACGCCGATTGCAACGGGTCCTATAACATCATCAGAAAAGCAGCTCCTGATGCCTTCGGGTCGGAGGGAGTAGAGGATGGGGAGCGCAGGGTTCATCTGCCGGTAGTCCATCCCGTGAGGCTGTCATTCCCTCACAAACCCGCTCGCGAGAAAATCCTGGCCTCTGTCAGGATTCGCTAGTCACGACGGAACTATACTTCTTCTAGAAAGCGTGAATAACGCTAGCGTATAGCGAAACACATTGCCTTTTTGAGGAAGAGAACAGTTCATGAGCAAGTAGCGTTCATCGGAAGAGAAGCAAAGACGAAAAAGCCTTCTTGAGTGGACTGCACCCATTTTCCCGGACAGTGATCGAAGTCAACTTCGCGAAAATATCGTACACTGAGAAAGACGCGAAGGAGAAGAAACGATGCACAAGCGACAACACAGCCGAGAATTTAAACTGGATGTCGTCCGTCAGGTGAGTACCGGCCAGAAGCGACCAGCCCAAGTCTGCCGCGAATATGGACTGGCTGCAAGTGTTCTCTCGCGGTGGCGCAAGGAGTATCAGGAGCGCGGAGAGTTGGCCTTTTTGTCCACCGAGTCAGGACCGGCCACTGAAGCCTCACGGGTAGCCGAATTAGAGCGTTTTTGTGGACAATTGGCGTTGGAGAATCAGGTGTTAAAAAAAGCCTTGCAGAGCAGAGGGTTGGGGAGCGTCACGCCATGATCCAACAGGCTCATCAAGACCACCCGGAACTCTCGGTGCTACGGCTGTGTGAATGGTTCTCCGTGAGTCGCAGTTGGTACTATGAAGCCAAGCTCGAACAGGGAGATGAGAGAGAAACGGAGCTGCGCGATCACATTGAGCGAATCATTTTGGAGTTTCCCGGCTATGGCTATCGTCGCGTCACTTGTGCTCTGGCACGAGCAGGTTGGAAGGTCAATCATAAACGCGTCTTGCGGATCATGCGGGAAGAATCCTTGTTGTGTCATCTGAAAAAACGATTTGTGGTTGCGACGACCGACTCGCGGCATAGGTTCCCGGTCTATCCCAATGTGTTAGCCGATCGGGTACTGACGGCACCCGATCAGGCGTGGGTGGCTGATCTCACGTACATCCGCCTGCGGGGAGCTTTTGTGTACCTGGCTTGTATCCTGGATGCGTTCTCACGCCGGTGCGTGGGGTGGTTCCTCTCACGGGAGATGACGACTCAGTTGACCCTGGCCGCCTTGAACCAGGCCATTGCCGAACGCCACCCAGCTCCCGGCTTGATCCATCACAGCGATCGTGGCGTCCAATATGCGAGTCACGACTATGTGGAGCAGTTACAGGCGATTGGCGCGCACATCAGTATGTCGGCCGTGGGGAATCCGTACGACAATGCCAAAGCCGAAAGTTTCTTTAAGACGTTAAAAATGGAGGAAGTGTATCTCAAAGAGTACGAGTCATTTGCCGATGCAGAAGCCAATTTACAGGAATTCATCGAGCAGGTGTACAATACCAAGCGCTTGCATTCTAGCTTGGGGTATCTTCCGCCTGCTGAGTTTGAGGAAGCCTATGCCTCTGTGGCCAGAAGTTGACTTCCTCGTGTGTCCGGCAAAAGGGGTTCACTCCAGAGGTCTCCTTTCGCCTGTTCCTTGACGCTACCTGACGTTCCCATCTTTTCCTGACACTTCACCTTCATCATTGCATTGAGATGCTCTGTTTCAGCATTGCGTCCCCCTTCTTCTCTCCGATACACACTCTACGTTTTTTGAAGGTATTTCACTAAGGAGAGAATGATCGTGCCTACTCTGATTCATCGCTTATCTGTCCTGCGCTCACTTCAGAATCGGTCCTTCGCTCTGCTCTGGTTGGGGCAGACCTGCTCTTCACTTGGAGATGGCGCTTTCACCATTGCTTTAGCATGGGAAGTGTTGCTCTTAACAGGTTCCGCCACAGCTATGGGGCTGGTGGTCATGGCGGAAATGCTGCCTCGACTCATTTTCTTGCTTCTGGGTGGAGTCGCTGCCGACCGACTCCCACGCCTGCGTATCCTGCTTTTCTCCGATGTTGGACGCGGGGCAATTGTTCTGCTTATCACCTTGCTTGGTTGGCTCCATGTGCTCCAATTTTGGCACTTGATCGCGCTCTCGCTCCTCTTTGGTGTCGCAGCAGGCTTCTTTCACCCTGCCTATCGCTCTCTGACTCCACAAGTAGTGGAGCACGATCACCTTGCCTCTGCTAATGCACTCACGGCGTTTAGTCGGGATATCAGTACCTTGCTGGGACCAGCTCTTGGCGCTGGCATTGTCGCGTTGGTTGGTCCAATGGGAGCATTCGCCTTTGATGGTCTTTCATTTGTGTTCTCGGCTGGTTGTCTCTTCGCTATGCGCCCGCTGGTTGTCTCTTCGCAGAGAGAGGCAGCAAAGGATTCCCTGGAGAAAACAAGCGCGACCCCTCCGCTAAAAGGTATTCTCGATGACCTGCACGAGGGATGGCGCTTCGTCGTTCACTCCCCCTGGTTTTTCATTGGGCTTCCTCTCGCGACGTTAGGCAACATCTTTTTCTCAGGTCCTCTTGAGGTGGCGCTTCCTAAGCTCGTTCAGACGGCATACCATGCCGATATCTGGCTCTTTGGAGTCTTGGGCATGGCCTTGGCGCTCGGTTCCATTCTGGCTTCGCTTCTTCTGGGGCAGCTACGGCACATCCCCAAACGGGGGACAATGATGTATGGTGCAGTCGCACTGGCGAGTTGTGCTGAACTTCTCCTGGGTCTCTCCATTCCCCAAGCCTATGCGCCATGGCTTGCTATCTTTGCAAATACGACGGTCGGCTTTGGACTGGGAACGTTCGGTATCATTTGGGTCACACTCATGCAAGAGCTTGTGCCGAAGGAATTGCTTGGACGTGTTTCAAGCATTGATCAGCTTGGGGCCTGGAGCCTTCTCCCTTTGGGGTATGCCCTCACTGGCGTAGCAACTGATCGCTTTGGCCCCAGCATCGTCTTCCTTGTCGCTGGTTCAGGAAACATCTTGCTTGCGCTCATTGCCTTGATCATACCCGCCAACCGTCGTATGGAGTAGGGGAGAGTGAAAGATCCCTTTGAGTGAGATCGTTTGCTTCGCCAGGTGCAGCAACTCCTCACGGAAGCGCCAGGTACCGTTGAGCCTTGCTTGTACGCTTGATGTCTGCTACAACGTTCTCGGTATTCTGTGAATGTCGAGGACGTCTCTCTTGGAATGATTGCTCCACAAGCCTCACGTTATTTACAACAATTTTTGCTGATACCTCAGATGAGAAGCGGCTTCGCTAGATGCTCCTTGGTAAATTCCTACAATTCGCGCCGATTATTTCACGTTTACCTCAAAATTGTTGCGGATTTCGCCTTATTTACCCACGAGACGCTCATGTAGGGTTACACCACCCAGGAGAAAAAAGAGTAGAATAGAGATGGAGGCTTCGATCTAGAAATCGCGCGCAAATTGTGCCTATGAGCCAGACCACGAGACTGATCCGGGTGAGTGCAGGAACCACCCATTGTTGCGCTGGCGAGAAGACTGTTTTTGGCCAGCAGCACGCAGATACCGTCTTGTTTGTCAAGGGAGAGTGCCTCTAAAATGGGCAGCCAATCCGGAGACTGAAAGGTTGGGAAGAATTTCTCTCAAGCATTGGTACCCTCTCTTGCCCAAAAAAGGCACACCACGGCCTTGGTCAAAGAACACCTATTTTTTGGCTCATGAAGAGAAAATCGTTGAGCGTAGCGTATAAGGGCGTATTCGTCCCCGCAACCAACTTTTGCTAGACCGCTGCCGGAAACGCGAGGTGGGCATCATACTCGCTTGCATGTTTCCACACGCCGTAGATAATGTGGGCGAGTTTGCGCATGACTGCCACGAGTACAACCTTGTTTGGCTTGCCACGGGCTTTGAGTTGCTGCGCCCAGGTACGCATGTGGGGGTCCCACCGCATAGAGACCAAGGCACACATATATAGCAGTTGACGCAGGCCGCCTCGCCCATGGCGATCCATTTGTGCCCGTCCTCGTAAGGCCGCCACTTCTCCCATCCAGGAAGGAGTCGAGGGCGAGGGTTCTGGAGTAATCTGGATGGTTACCGAAGAACGCGTCATAATACGAGAGTATTCTCCTTGTGTCAATATGGGCAATCTGTAAGATATATGTATGGTTGGTTTGCTCCCAAGGCGCGCCAGAAGACTCGCGCGTACCGTGAACATCTTTCCTTATGAGAAAAAGAGATCCCTGCGAAGGAAACCTGGCAGGGATCTCTCGGCTTCCCATGCTCTCTTGCCGAATCTGCGTGTTCCCTTGAGGAACTCCAATCGCCACAGGTTCGAGAGGCAGTGCAAGAAGAAGCATGAGATCGCCTCCTCTCGGTACGGAGACCGACAGAAGTCGGCCACTGCGCGCTCGTTTGCTATTGTACCTGCAACAGCAATTTGCCAACATGGGAGCGTGCTTCGATGCGTCGATGTGCCTCTGCTGCTTGCTCCAGGGGGAGTGTCTCGGAAATGGCAAGTTTGAGAGCACCCTCTGCCATGAGTTGAAGGGTTTGCCCGGCCATTGTGGCGAGCAGATGCGGTGTGGTCTGACTCAGCGTGGTGATGCTGTAGCCAACCACCGCCTTGTTCGAGCGCCACAGTTCGTTGGGGGAAATCGGCTTTTCGGGATTTCCGCTGGCATCCCCAAAGACCACGAGACGACCAAGGGGAGCAAGCACGCTCAGACTCTGACTGCGTGTCGGCTCTCCGCGTGCATCGAGCACGATGTCGATTCCCTTGCCATCCGTCGCTTCCATCACGGCCTGCTCGAACCCATTGACCTGGAAGATCTGGTCGTATCCAAATGAGCGCGCGGAGGCGGCATGCTTTTCGTTACCGACAGTGCCCAGCACGAGCTGCGCTCCCAAGGCACGCGCAATTTGCCCTGCTGCCATGCCCACCCCACCTGAAGCCGAATGAATCAGTACGCTCTCTCCCTTACGCATCCTGGCCACTTGAGTAAGCATCCCATAGGCCGTGAGGGCTACGGTCGGGAAGACAGCGGCCTGTTGCAAATCGATCTTGCTTGCGAACGTATCCAAAGGGAAGGTGAGGGCGGCTTGTGCTAGCACAAACTCCGCGTAGCCACCGCCGACGGTGAGAGCTGAAACGTCCTGCCCCACATGAAATCCTTCCACCCCTTCTCCCAATGCTCGAATCGTCCCGGCAACCTCATAGCCAGGAATAAAGGGCAAGACTGGGCGATGACGTCCCTGGCGAGACCACAGATCGGTATTGTTCACCCCTGCATAGGCCACCTGGATCAAGATCTGTCCCGATCCTGGCTCTTGAATGGGCATATCGCGAGTTTCAAGCACCTCTGGCCCGCCGAAGCGAGGTACCACTACTGCTTTCATAAATGTCTCTCTCCTTTTCTTCCTCTTTCTTTGCCAGGCTCTTCAGCGAATTGCTGTTCAGAGCTAACGGGTCAGCACCTTCAAGGCAACTTGATCGCGTCCCTTGCCCTGGAGAAGTGCAAGAGTCACCCAGAGCCGTAAGACATCGTCTACCACTTCGACCTGATCCACATCACCCAGTCGCACCGGGCCCAGACCGACCTCGGTAATGAGCTGCTCAACTACAGTCTGTGTCTCACCTTCAGGACCGCAGTAGAACAAATCAGCCTGCACACCCTGATAGAATGGATCGGCAAACGGCTCCCACCCGTAGGAGTTGAAGGCCCGGTAGACCTGAGCATGAGGAGCATGAGCTTGAAGGGTGCTCAGACTGGTCAGCGGCTCATGATCAGCCCATTTTTTGGTGGACAACGTTTTTTGAATGTGTGGGAGTTTATTAGCTGCTTCAATGACAATTTTATGATCCAACAGGTGAGCATGGGTGATAATAAGTTCCTCGACCACCTCCCCTGGCACTGCAAGCACGGCAATATCACTCATTGCCAGAGCATCTGCTGGGGAGCCGATCAGCACATGCTCTCCTAAATGCGCTCGCAAGCTTTGTGCTCGCTCCGATGACGGATCTTTGACGCCAAAGGCAACGGTGTGTCCAGCTCTGGCCCATTTGTGGCCCAGAGTACTCCCCACAGGTCCTGCACCCAGGATAGCAATACGTCGTTCCGGCATAGTTCTCTTTTCTTTCTTCTCGCTCTTCTCCATCGCCTCAGACGCAGAAGAGTACCACTCTTTTCTCAAAGCTCTCCCCATTGGAGAGAGCTGTTACCCTCCAATGGTACAAAAAAGACTTTCTTCTTGTAAGGAGGAACAAAAAAGTGCTATAGTTACCCTATGGTAACCAAAACACAGAGAGTGGAACCCATTCCAACGGATTGCCGAACACGGCGTGGGCTTGAGTTAATCGCCGACCAATGGACATTGCTGGTCGTTGTGGCGCTGCAACAGGGCACAAAACGGTTTAGTCAGATACATGCTCAAATTGAGGGTATCTCGAAGAAGATGTTGACACAGACGTTACGTGCATTGGAACGCGATGGCCTGGTCAAACGCGTGGTTTACCCTGTCGTGCCCCCTATGGTAGAGTATTCTCTCACCACACTTGGCCAGACGCTCATCGAACCAATCTGGGCGCTACGGGATTGGTCGGAGAAATATATCGAAGAGGTTGAGCGGATACGTGCTGAGTATGATCAGACAGGGAAGAATTCACTCCAGGAGGAAATTCTAGCACTGGTTCAAAAACGAGCAAATGGAGCAGATTCCTCGGCAAAACCAGAGAAAGAATAGCAGCGGAGAACTCATTTTTCGACGGCTTTTTTCTTAGCTTGTAGGTAAGCGATCTCTTCCTTTTGCATACCGTTTGGCTTGGTCGCGTCTTTCGACGTACACATCAAGCTCTTGCCAAACTCTGCCATTACAGACGCCGAAATGCTATCGCAAGCCATCTACAATTGTAGGACTAGCCAGAAGCCCACTCACCGAATTATTCGAAATTTCGCTCGACATCATGCCCAAATTTACACTTCCTTGTCTCGAAATAGATCTCTTGACATATTCTCTCGGAAGCGAGACACGGTTTCCGCTCATGTGCCCGCCTCTTATTGTTCAGTTATGGTTCTCGTTGCACAACCCGTGGGATTTACAGAAAACGAGCTAGAAAGCCCCGTGATTTATCCGGGGGATAAATGGCTCTTCCTTAGTTTGGGGTGGATTGGGTGGAGTTGGACAGTAGGACGGATCATACCACAACAGGAATGCATCCACGGCACGTCGTACTAATTCTGCGGCAGGGACCCCCTCTTTCTCCGCTTGCTCATGTAATTTTTGGTGTTGCTTTTCATTCAGGTAAATGTTTGTACGTCTCACTCTTTCACCTCTTGTATACATCAGAATATTGATGTATAGTCATAGCATAACACAGAGGGAAGGAGCAAGGGGCGCAATGCTGATCTACGAATATAAGATTGATGGCACCAAGGCACAATACGCCGCCATTGATGAAGCTATTCGCATTGTGCAGTTCATTCGCAATACGTGCCTCCGCTTGTGGATGGATGACCACGCGACCAGGAATGACTTGCAAATGTATTGCGCCGTCCTTGCCAAAGAACACCCCTTCGTCTTTTCGCTCAATTCTCAGGCTCGACAAGCCAGTGCGGATCGGGCGTGATCTGCCATTGTACGCTTCTACGACAACTGCAAACAGAAGAAGCCAGGCAAGAAAGGCTATCCCCGTTTTCAGCACGATAACCGTTCTGTGGAGTATAAACAGACGGGCTGGAAACTGGACCCTGATGGCAGGCACATCACCTTCACCGATGGGTGTGGTATTGGCAGAGTGCGTTTGATCGGGAGTCGTGATCTTGCGACCCGCCCCATACCCGCTATCACTCGTATTCGTCTCATCCGACGTGTCGATGGGTATTATGCTCAGTTTTGTATCCAGGCACAGCGAAGGGTGGAACATGTTCCCACTGGCAAACAGGTCGGAATTGACGTTGGCTTAAAAGCCTTCTCTACCGATTCTGAAGGGAACACCGTCGAGAATCCCTGCCACTATCGTAAGGCAGAAAAGCGTCTCAAACGCTTGCAACGTCGCCTCTCACACAAACAAAAGAAGAGTAAAAACCGCAAAAAAGCCCGCCAAGCCGTGGCGTATGCGCATTTGAAAGTCCAAAGGCAGCGCGAAGATTTTGCCAGAAAGCAGGCAAACGCGCTCGTCACATCTCACGATTTGATTGCCTTTGAAGAGTTGCAGATTCGCAACATGGTACGCAACAGGCACCTTGCCAAGAGCATCCATGATGCTGGATGGGGGCAATTTCTGCTTTGGGTTAAGTATTATGCAGCAATGCATACAATCCCTGTCATAGTAGTATCCCCACACTATACGAGTCAAGAGTGTAGTACGTGTGGAACGCTTGTGAAGAAAACACTGAGTGTGCGCACGCATGTGTGTACGGCGTGTGGTGTGGTCTTAGACAGGGATCATAACGCAGCGCTCAACATTTTGCAGAAGGCTCTCAGTACCGTAGGGCATACGGGGTGCGCCGCTTCGGCGCTTGTGGAATCGCTACTCAGTAGCCGGGGTTAAGAGCAGATACCTCCGAATACATTGCCTTACTTGGAGGGGAAACCCGAAGAGGACAAGAGCATGGCAGAAGAAAGTGGGAAAGCCAGAAGGAAGGTATGGCAGTTTGACCCGCGAGTCTTGGATGCATGGTGAAGCTAAGTTTGCTGAACCCAAGTCCGTGTGGAGAAGCCCTCTCCCATCGTAGCCTTCATGACACGATGACTCTGAAATAGCGTCCAGTTCCCATAGGGACGCAAAAGCTCTTTTCAGGGGGCGACCCGAAATGATCGGGGTAAAGGACGAACGGGCACCTACCCATCCTCAACGTTTCACAAGCGTAAATGCGGGATCGCCTACAGGCGCGAGCCTACGGCGACGGAACCCCCATAGTACCCAAATGATCGGGGTAAGTGGTAATGCGTATGAGAGGTGGGAAGCAAATACCCGAAAAATGCTCTAACGTTCCCAATGTCTACGTAGCAGAGATAATCATCTTCACGAGGAGTGCTGAACAATCCGATTCTGTGGACCCTCCCTGCGGAGTGGGGAATAGTGCCCTGTCCGGTGACGTTGATGCAGTTCAGGGTCATACATGGTTGGAGGAGGAGGTTCAGTGCCAGGCGAAAGCTTGTTGAGGAGTTCGTAATCCTTCTTGAGGAGCGCAAAGATCAGTGTAATTAAGCGGCCAATGATATGGCCCAAAGCCTTCCCTTTTCCTTTGTAGGCTTGCATTCTCTCATCATAGAAACAGAGTCGAGGGACCAAACGTTTGTAGAGCTTTGCCCATTCGGTGTCCATCTGGATCGCTTTCCAGGCCACAAGGAACATCACTTTCTTCATTTCACGTGAGCCCGCCTTTGTGAGGCGCGTGCGATCAAAAGACACACCTGTTTGCGTTCTGATTGGTGCCCAGCCAAAATAGGATTTGAGATGAGCTGCGTCCTCAAAATTGCCAATAGAGCCGATAGTCGCGATGATCGACGCCGCAAAGAGCGGGCCAATGGGAGGGATGGAGGTCAGAATCTGGCCCTCACGACTTTTCTCAACGATTTGGCCAATTTTCTCTTCAAGTTGCTCCAGATGGTTTTGAAGGAGTCGAAGTTCCTGAATCAACAAGGTTTGTTCGACAATCAGGCTGTCTTGCCGGGCCGGGTTTTTCGTCCCAATACTTTGCCCGGCGAGCTGCTGGATCTGCATGAACTGGGCTTCGGAGGGATGATTTCTCCTTCGCACTGTTCGAAGTTCTATCGAAGTCGCGGCAGCAATAGCAGCAGGTGTAGGGAAATGCTCACGCAGATCTAAGGCAAGAGCAGCATTCGGGTCTTTGAAGACTTGGGTAAATTCGGGAAAGAGTTCATCGCAAATGGCTGTCAGCTTGTTTTTCCGCTGAGTGGCTTCGTTCACCAGTTCATAGCGGTGGCGCATCAATCCTTTGAGTTGGGCTGCGGCCTCAGAGGGAGGAAGCGCCCGACGAATTGCCTGAAGCGTGTTGGCAACCTGTGCACCGAGTTCAAGTTGGGTGTAGAGCTGATTTGCTAACCCTAACGCATCGCGTTTATCGGTTTTGACCATGCCCTCCTGGCGGCGTTGAATATGGATGACAAAAACCGGAAGATCCAGCTCTAACAAATACTGGAGGAGCGATCGATGATAATGGCCCGTTTGTTCCATGAGAATGAAACACTGCTCAAGAGGACAATAGGCTTGGATACGCTCTACAAAAGCCCGGAAACCTTCTCGTGATTGCTCAAAGATGAATGCAGGACAATGATCAAAATGTTTATGACGTTCTAAAAGTGTTTTCGAGAGGAAGCCAGCAACATGTTTGAATTTGCCGATATCAACACCAATGTAAAGAGCCTCATTCGGGAGAGTGGGCAAACCCTGGAATTCTGTGCGCCTCTGCTTGCTGCTGGTCATTGTCACACCTCCTGGTGGATGGAGAGGCTAGGGCTCGTGGGCGTGGCCTGCCCAGTTACATACGAAAAGTTGTACTGGCCTTCAAATGCGTATGAAGGATTTCGCGCACGCCCCCCAATTACCAGTGAAAGGTCATGCCTCAAAATGCCCTGAAGGTTCTCCGAGTCCTCTTCTGAGGGGAGCTACTCCTCAGTGCCTCTCCACTCACAAGAGTACCTGGAATCTGTGAAACAATCAACAAACGGGTAGTGATACCTCACCATCAGATGTCGTATGTAAATGCCCTACCAAGTGAGCAGATCTGGCCCTCAAACGTGGAACATTGCCCTCAATCTTGAGCACTGGGACAAACGAATCTGGGCAAACCGCTCCACATCTAGAATCGCATCAGAAAAAGTTGTAAATAACCCACACGCTCCGGGCAGTTACCGCGTCCTTGTCGCCTGGATATGATCCGATCATCGACCAGACATCTGGGTTGGCTGATACGCGAGGACGGGCGAGGACTACACCTCTTTGATACGTCAGAACTGCCATTCGACGGTCTGTCCTCTGTCACGGCCATCCGGCACCGGGTACCGATACCTGGCTGACCAACACCTGACCGGTCCGAGCTGCGACCGCCTCGTTCACCTGCTCGATGCCGCGCCACTGGGCCGCCAGCAGGAACAGCGTCGTGCGGTCCGGTCCACCGAGCATGGCGGCGAAGATCGCGCGGTCGTACTCGATCCGCTGTAGCACCTCGCCGCCCTCGCGGACCCGCACAACAGCGCCTTCTGGTGCATCGTCACGACCGGTGTGTGTACGGGTGTCCGCTGTCTGGACCCAGATGGCACCTTCGGCGTCCATGCAGATGCCGTCTGGGCCAAGGCCCTCGGCCCACACCCGCCGGTTGGACAGGCTGCCATCGGCTTCGATATCGAACGCGATGAGCCGCCCGGTGAAGGACTCGGAGATGATCAGCGCCTTGTTGTCCGGCGTCACCACCATGCCGTTGGGGAACGCCAGGTCGCCCACGACTTTGCGGGCCGAGCCGTCCGGGGTGACCAGCGCGATGATGCCGGATGTGGGCTGCTCGCCGGCGAGAAAACCGAAGTTGATGCTGTTGAGGTAGATGTTACCTCTACCGTCCACGACGATCTCGTTCCAACCGAAGCTAGAGATACTGCTGAGGTCGGTGTGCCGAACCATCGACCCGTTCGGCTCCCTGCGCAGCAGCTCCTTGCCCGTGACCAGCAGGCGGCCATCGGGCAGCCAGTCGATGGCCCAGCCCAGGCCAGCAGGTCCGTGGCCGGTGACTTCACTGTTGCCGAAAGGATCTACTGCGACGATCTCGCCCGTCCCCCAGTGGGCGAACCACAGTCGGCCCTCGTGCCAGCGAGGCGATTCGACATAGGCGAGTCCGTCCAGCAGGACGTTGGGTTCAGGCATGGATGGTGCGTTTTTTCCCCGATCTGCGTTGCTGTTCTCAAAGGTTGACATACGTTCCCTTCCTTTCATGCGCTTTCCGTGTCTAAGAACGTTCTTGGCCTGTTCGCGGCCTGTCATCATTCCCTGCCGACCACATCCCAGTTCTTTTCCCCTGTGGCCAACCAACGCAGGCCGAGGTGAAGGGCAAGCGTTGGTCTCCAACAGGAAAAACGGACTGGGACGTGGTTGGAAGATAAAGGATGAATGGCAAGAACCGATTCTGCCGTTTTCGTCTCGCTGCCACAGCTTTAAGCCGGTTCCAGCGGAGCGCCGCCGAATGCGATCTCGTTTCCGTCAGGATCGCGGTACGTGATCTTGCGCGTGCCGTTGGAGTAGGTTTCCCGCTCCGCAGGGTCGAGTCCCCGATCGGCTATCTGCGCCACGAGCGCATCGAGGTCATCGACGAAGCTCAAGTGCACGGCGTAGCCAGCGTGCTCCGGCCGCAGCACAATGTACATGTACCGATGCGGAGCGAGCTCCCACACGGCCTCTCTGTCGTTTGGATAGAATGCGGGCGCCTCACCCAGCAGCCGTTGGTACCACGAGAGCGCCACCGCGTAGTCGGTGACTGGAATTCCCGCGAACAGGTCGAGATTCGTCGTAGGAATCATGCTTCTTGCTCCTTTCTCTTCACAAACGGGTCATATCAGGCATCATGGTATGGCACCCTCCATCCCGAGACAACATCCTCCCCTTGGACACCTCGCCATATGATGCTTGAAAGAGGTGCGCACTCGAGTTGGGGAATGCGAAGGCGAACCAACTGGTAGACCACTCGCGCCTCCGCGCGCCTCAGAGGTCCACTTCACCCTTCGCTCGCGCGACCCAGTCGAGCGCCTCGTCCGGGATGCCGTGCTGTCCGAGAAAAAGGCTCAGTTGGGCCGCATGTTCCTGCACGTGACGCATGGTGTACAAGAGCAGCTCTAAATAGCTCACCTGCTTTCCCCTGGCCCAGGGGAAAGCGACCTGTTGGTGCGCTTTCTCGTCTGACAACTCAGCAATCGTTGTCTGGCACTTCTTGCGCAGATGCACCAGATAGGCGTGTAGCTCCTCCTTGGTGTAGGGCTGTTCGGGAAGGGCACCTGCCGGATCAAGCTCATCCAGGGTGAAGGGCGCAGGAGGAGCGAATCCTTCAAGTGAGCCTGTGAGATACAAGTCGAGCCAGAAGAGGGTGTGATGGGTGATCGACCAGAATGTCGGGTATTCTGGGGCTCTCGGGTCACTCCAGAGGAGTCCATTCCAATGCATGCTGGGACAGGCAAGCAAAGCGTTTTCGAGCGTGTCGATCGTCGCGCCGAACTGCTGCCACAGAGCGGTGCGCAACGTTGTCTCCATCAGTTGTTCCGCCATAACGTGTGTTCCTTTCTGCTTTTTTTCTCACAATGTAGCACAGAAAGCGGTGAAAAAATATCCTAATATCGAACGTTCTGCACTCGGTCGTGTCGTGCGTCAGTTTTCTCAAAAGAAGTGTACACCTTCCTAGCGCCGGAAGATCAAGTCGGTGATCAGGCGTGAAGTTTTTTGCCCAATTCGAGTGCGGACCCCTTTCAAGCATCTTATGGCGAGGTGTCCCCCTTGTTCTGGCAAAAGGCGTCATCTGCCTGTTTAAACAAACACCCTCTCTCTTTGAAATGGGTACTGTCTCACATCCGGGGTCCACTCCATGGACACTCCATTGAAAACAGTCTAACAGAGAAGAAAGGACAAAACTTCTCGGATCTTGCGCACCGGAGACGCGTGACGCGCGAGATGGACACCTTCCTTGACCTGATCAGACACTTGCCTTTCTTTCGAGCGAATGCGAACCTCTCTTCCTCTCCCTCTCATTTACAAGACATCGATGGAAGAAGCCTGATGCGGAGCGGTTTTCCAGAAAACGTATGTACCAGTGCTCAAGATTGAGGGCAATGTTCCACGTTCGAGGGCCAGATCTGCTCACTTGGTAGAGCATTTACCAACAGCGGAACGACTGGAAACTCATTGCGATCCAGGGAACACAGCAGAGTCAGCGCGGCGGCGTGTTAATGGCGATCGAGGGCAACCGCTGGATGGTGGTTCTTGCGGGAACGAAGAAAGATTATCCCTCAACTAGGGAGGACGAATTCCTCGCATTCGCGCGTAGTCTTCCTGACGCAACGCTTTACGAGACAATAAAGGAGGCCACTCCCATCTCGCCAATTTACGGGTATCGACGCACCGCCAATCGCATTCGACATTTTGAGCAATTAAAGCGGTACCCGGAACAATTTCTCGTTCTCGGCGATGCGGCCTGTTGCTTTAATCCAATCTACGGACAAGGCAGGACCGTTGCGGCCTTAGAAGCGCTCATGCTCGATGTCTGCTTAGGCAAATATAGGAGACAGCAAGGGTTCGCTCATCGTTTTCAGAGAAAAGTGGCCCATGCCATTGCCACGCCATGGCAATTAGCGACAGCCGCAGCCCTCCCGGAGACCAAAGAGAACCTGACTGGAAGGGTATCGCGCTGGTATCTAGAGCGCTTGATCTCACTTCTGCCGACAGACCAGGCCATATGGTTGATCTTCCTGGAGGTGATCCATATGCTTCGCTCTCCGCTCGCCCTCATGCATCCAAGGATAGTGGCAAGCGTCTTGACCGCTCAAAAGCATATTTCGTCACCGGAGAATGCGACGTAATGGTGCCGGAGCGTGTGATGCGTGTCCAAGGGTCACGTTCCCAGCTTCAGTACTTTTTTGCACCTATCTTCGAGTCACCCCTTGAGGAGCAAGGAATGCATGATGGAGACGTGACGCAGCCGTCGCTCAAGCCAGGGGGTCACACCAGCCCAAAGAGGCGGTAGATGAGGATCATCACGCTAATGGCCAGGATGGTTCCAGCCAGAGCCTGGAACCATGTATGCGCGTGCAGCCGCCAGCGTGCCCAGCCAACAAGCACTACCAGCGATGACAGGAATAAGCAGAGCGGTCCCCAGAGCAGGCAGCAGACCGTCACCGCGCCTGCTATCCCGACCAGATGCAGGCTAATTTTCCAGTACTGGGTGATGACCGCAGCAACGGCGACGGCGGCCAGTGTAGCCGTCACCGTTGCGAGAAGGGGTGACGATGCATGCACGAACAGCGGCAAGACGAAAGCAAGCATCATACACGCCAGGCCAAAGAGGAGTGGAGCCCGGCGTTGCTCGCGTTTGTTGACATGGTGATCGCTATAGCATCCTCGACGTACTCCCTGCCAGATAAAGAGGAGCGGAACGAGAGAAATACCGAGCACAGCAATACTCCACCAGAGCAGCGCGTGGAGGACATCCGGTGCCGTTGCGAGAGCGACAAGAAGAAAGGTGGGCAAGGCAACAATCTGAACGTCCTTGAACAACCATTCTCGCTCAATGCACATCACCAAGCAGGGTACTATAACATGTAAATGCTCATATACAGACTATATGCGTCAAAAAAATCGTCCTATAAAACGTACTGACTAAGTATCTTATTAAAATGAACGATGTTAAAATTTCCTTTGATTTCAAATTTCACTTTGCCAAGGGCACTAAAATACAATTCTATTTCGCAATCTCGATCCAGGACACCAGCAGTTTCAATTGAAAATGCCTGCACCTTACTATAAGGTAAAGAGGTATAAGCTGTCTTTTTTCCCGTTATCCCCTGCACATTAATAGCAATGATTCGTTTATCAGTAAAAACAACTGAATCACGAACTGTCCTGAACGCAGCAACAATACTCTCATTATCCACTATCATGGGTGAAAGAAGGGGCATAATTTGCTCTGGATTAATCGGAGCCAACTTTACAAATCCCTGCTGAAAATCGATCATGTCTCCTCCAAAATTTTTAGTTTCCCGTCTTCACATATTCTATCTCAAAAAAACGTCATGTTCTAGAGGACCGGTCGAGAAATGGAGGAGGCTCAGGATACCCATTAAAATAATCGCTTCTGAGCTCTAAGCAGAGATTAGTAGACGCAGCACATGCAAGGCTCTTTAGGGATCAGCGCATCCAAACCGGAAAACGGTATGCTCCTAGTTGGATGCGCTGGGTTCAATTCCATCTCTTTCAAACGACGAAAGTGAAGTAATCCATCTCCTATTCCTGTTCTGTTTCTTTCCCATTCTCCTGTCTGTTTTTAATGTCTCGGAGGATGCTCAGAAACAAGACAGGTTGGTCAACCATGGTCATATGTCCAGCATTCGGGATGATGTAGATCTTTTTTTCTGGAGCCTCGATTCTCTGAACATAGTCTTGGGTAAGAGCAACGGGCGTCTGCCAATCATGTTCGCCGACAATGTAATAGAGAGGAACTTTGTATTCTGCCGGATCTGCATTTACATCAAATCTTCCTAAAAAGTTCATCAGTTCTTTATTTGCTTTATTCCCTTTTATCAATGCAGAGAGGTCGGAGAATTGAAAAAGAGGACTGGTCAACAGTGTTTTCAACGGGGAGACATTCGACTTCATAGTCAGATGATATTTCCCTTGCAGTTTGCGGAGTTGGAGCGATTTCTTCAGCCATTGCGTATCGAATTGCTCTCCGGGATAGTCACCGAGAGCCTCAAGCTTTTTCAGAGCGCTCTGATCGTTTGCCTGGACAATGACCTCCTTCACTTTTGCATAGCTGAGGCGCTCGCTTGCCAGTTTATTCACCACTTGTCCTACACCAATATAATACGCGACCTCTTCTGGATGGCCTTTGATAAAAAGGCTCCCTAAAACACTTCCCCAGGAATGACCAAGGAGAACAATCTTCTGTTTGTGATATCTGCTCTTGAGATAGTGAATAATTTCCAAGACATCCTGGAAGAGCATATCAAGAGTCGGATAGTTCTCCGGATTCTTCGTCAGCGTTTTTCCCGTCCCCCGTTGGTCCCAATGGATCACGGTAAACAACTCTTCCCATTTGTCTTGAAAAGCGTGTGCAAACAGGGACGCTGCACTTCCAGGTCCACCGTGCAAAAACAGCAGGACTGGATTTTCATCGGTTGTCCCAGAATGAAACAGATACTGATGAATTCCGTTGATCAGGACGTATTCCTCAACACCCATAGCTTTTTTCGACTTCTTTTTCAGCATGATCATCCCCTATTGAACACCATCTTTGCTCGTTTCACAGCTCGCGATTACGTCGGAGCGCATCACGCCGTTTATCCCACTCTTGATGGAGGGCGGGTATTTGCTCGGCCAAGAATTCGGCCAATGCAGCGGCTTCTTCTAACAGAGAGATGCGCGGATCTGGCCCTTCGTCCTTCAAAGCATTCAGACCTTCTCGGAACAAAGCGGCCTGCTCTTGGTAAACGGTCACGTCAAATCCTTTCCCCTCAATACCAGTTGGATTGAGACTGATTGAATCGCTTCGTTGGCCAGCAGCGCGAGTTCGGTTGACAAGGTGGTAATTCTCCAGCGTTTGGACCGCACCCGCAATGGCACTGCGGCTCGCCATGAGCGCATCAGCAAGCTCGTTCATTGACTGCTTCTCGGGAACACAGACGAAGAGATAGCCGAGCAGCCGACCGACCATGGGAGGAAAACCGTACCGCAGGGTGTAAAAATGTCTGATGTGGTCTGCATACTGCAACTGCTCATCCTTATTCATACGAACGAAATACCTTTCCTCAATTTTTCTCTTTTCTTGGAGATACTTTTCTTCACCTCAAGCAGGTAGAGCCCACTTCTAGACGGAGCGTTCCAGTTCTCTGATCTGGAATAATCTCCCTCCTGCATATGATAACATAAATAACATAAATATTTGTTATTTATGGTCGTTATCAAGGAAACGGTAAGGAGCAAGGAAATGCAGCCAACAATATGGAAGCCTCCAATCGAATTGAGCAAGCAAGAGGAACAGGTCGTGGGCCGCATACGGCAAGCGAAGATGGTTATCAACAGATTTCGTGCTCATCTCTTCCTCCTCATACAAACAGGGTACGAGCAGTGCGCTAACAAATCAAAGAGACAGATCGGGTAGCGGATTGATGGCGGATAAGTGGCGGAATTAATGGCGGTTATGGCGGATAAGTGGCGGATAAACTATCTCCCAATAGTTCCCTCTATTGGTTCACGCGTATGATCGTACTCACTGGTAACCACCTGGATGCCTCATCGGAAACTCAGGGAAAACATACCTCACCTCAGCAATTTTGACGGCAAATTGACGGCAAAGCCGCCGGACGCCAGCGGATTACGATGTCCGCCGATGAACGACGATTCCTCTCACGCCGCACGGGAAGCGCTCTGACGGACAGCGGCGAAAAAGGACGGGGAGGCGCCGGCGGATCTCTCCATCAGCAGCTCTTTTATGAGGATGATGCTCTCATGCTGCTTCTAGACGCTCCTAAGGGCGTTTTATTTTTTTGGAAGCGCATCGGTGACAGCAAAAGTGACAGCAAACGCAGAGGTATCGATTCGCTCCTGTGCTGGCGCAACGCGCCGTGGAAAGCCGTGAGAATGAGATCAGTGTTGCAGTTGCCCTGCTGCATCCAGCCCTGGTCACAAACCGCATTCTCAGTGCTGATGCGATGTCCACCCCATATGCGTCTATGTCCCCCCAACGTCACACCCAAAAAAGGCCAAAAAGGCGTGTTGCCCAGGGAACTTGACGCATGAAAGGTTGATTGGCCCCCGAGTGATGAATCGGCGCGCCGTCAACGTGGCGCCTCTGTTTGGCGGTACCTCGTGAAACGGCGCCGTCAACGTGGTGCCTATGGAACGAGAGGCACCACCGCGCCCCCTTTGGGGGTTGCAAAAACGTGACGCATACCCGATTGGCTCCCAAAGCAGGGAAGCGAGTGCTGAATATGGTATACTTGCTCGTAACTGATCCATTACTATGCCTCACGCATGTCGCGCGCAAAGCGGGCAGTAGGATGCTTTGTGAAAATAAGAACGATAGTCTTTCTTACTCTGTTCACCTGCGGCTCACTCGCGCTGCTGGTGGGCTCATGGTTGCAGGTTATTCCTTTCACGCTGACGGAAGACCTCGGCTTTATTACTGGCGCTCTCTCAGTCTGGTTAACGGTAGTGGAAAATATCTGGAATTTCCCTATCGGGATTGCCAATGATATCTTTTTCTTCGTCCTCTTCTGGCAAGCTGGACTCTTTGCCGATATGGGCTTGCAGGTACTCTACGTCCTGCTAGGCCTGCAAGGCTGGTATCTCTGGCTACATGGGGGCAAGAATAAGACCTCTTTGCGCGTTTCTAATATCTCCCCGCTCGAACTTCTGGTGTTTGTGCTCATCACGGGGATTGCTACCACCAGCCTGACCTTTTATCTGCAAACACTGCAGGATTCAGCCCCATTCTGGGATGCGCTGACTACTGTGCTCAGTCTTGTGGCACAATATATGTTAAACAAAAAATTTCTGGAGAATTGGTACGGCTGGATTCTGGCTGATCTCATCTATATCCCGCTTTATATCTACGAGCGACTCTATCTGACAGGCGTGGTCTACGTGACTTTTCTGGTCATGTGCCTTTTTGGGATACACGCGTGGCTGCAATCAAGGAGAGCATACGCATGACTACGGGTCTTGTGCTTGGCCGCTTTATTCCACCACACCTCGGCCATCAATATCTGATCGATTTCGCGCAAAACTATGTCGATGACTTATTACTAGTAGTGGGAACACGACCCACTGACGAGATCGACGGGGAACTGCGCGTGGCCTGGATCAAAGAAATGGCCCCCCGGGCGCATGTGATTCGCGTCAATGACGAGAATCCAGAGGAAACAGATCCACGGTACTGGCAGATCTGGGAACAGACACTGCGCGCGGCCCTCCCCTACATTCCTGACTTTATTTTCGCATCCGAAGACTATGGCTGGAAGTTAGCTAAACTCCTGGGTATGGAGTATATTCCAGTCAACCACCCACGCACACTTGTCCCTATCTCAGCAACGCGTCTCCGCTCCAATCCGCTGCAATACTGGCAATACATTCCGCCAGTTGTGCGCCCGCATTATGTCAAACGCGTCTGTATATACGGTCCCGAATCAACCGGCAAATCCACCCTGACCATCGACCTGGCACGCCATTTCCAGACGGTTTTCGTCGAGGAATACGCTCGCGGCCTGCTGGATTTCAAAAACGGCAGGTGTGACGACCTCGAAGACATTGCAAGAATCGCGCATGGGCACCGTGCTTCTACACAAGCACTGGCGCGACAGGCCAATCGCGTGCTCTTCTGTGATACAGATCTGCTCACGACAACTGTCTGGAGTAACGCACTCTTTGGCACCTGCCCCTCCTGGCTCTACGAGGCCGCGGACGCTATGAACTATGATCTCTACCTAGTCACAGATATTGATGTCCCCTGGGTAGACGACAACCAACGTTTTTTCTCGGACCAGAGGCAAGAGTTTCTCGATCGGTGTCTACAGGCACTGGAGCAGCGCAATCGCCCATATATCATGATCAGCGGAAGCTGGGATGCACGGTTCGCGAAAGCTATTCGAGCTGTAGAAGGCCTCCTTCAGGCGTAAGACCATGTAATGGGTGCGGTTCATCTTTTTGTGCCTGCAAAACGATGAACCGCACCCTCACGACAGAAGTGTGCGTCATTGCGAAAGAATTGATCATGTTGGCGCTACTCATATGTGTTCTTCTTCTCATCCTTCTTCTGATAATGGGTCTCTGTGTCGGTTTGTGTTGGTATGTTGCGCACCGGCTGCTCCATCGCACAACCAATGCATCGACCGCTTTCACTATCCCACTCGTGGATGTCAATACGGAGGCAATTACGTTGCAAAGCACAAAGAATATCAGACGGTCAGGGGTGTTTGGTATTCGGGCAAATACGTTATACTATACCCATCATTCACAGAAAGGAGTATGCCTCATGCATACAAAGATTACCCCATTTAGCGAGGCTGATATTGAAGAGGCTTCTGAATTGCTTGCGCGCCGCCACCAGGGCGACCGTGTTCACGAGCCTGCTTTCCCTGAGCGTTTTAGCCGTCCCTCAGAGGCTCGTCTTGAACTTGAACAAACCTGGAAAGCGTCAACTGTCAACGGTATTAGCGCAGGCGGTGTAGTAGCTCGGCAGGACGGAAAAATGGCCGGCTACCTGATTGGTGTGCCGAAGATTAATGAGATGTGGGGCCGCAGCGTCTGGGTTGAATATGCCGGCCATGCTCTTGATCGCTCCTATAGCGCAGAACTCTACCGCGATCTCTACGCAGCTCTCTCCCCGACCTGGGTTGCCCTGGGATGCCTCTACCACGTTACCAATATCCCTGCCTCAGATCAGGCTGCTATCGATGCCTGGTTTAATCTCAGCTTTGGCAAAGAGCATGTCTATGGCCTACGTGAAACGGCGCCAGCCTCCTCGTTTGATGTTCCCACTGATCCTACGCTGGAGATTCGCCGTGCCAGTCCTGCCGACCTGGACATCTCTACGCAGCTGGATGATGTGATCTCATTCCATCAATCTCGCTCACCCGTCTACTCAATAGTCATGTCCTATGATAGAGAAGAGACCCGGCAGGAGGCGCTGGAACAGCTTGAAAATCCAGAATGGAAGATATGGCTCGCCCTGTGCAATGGGCAACTCGTCAGCATTCAGGTCTACTTGCCTGCTCAACCGCCGCGTGGCATCGGCAACATGGTGCTCCCAGAAAAATGCAGCTTCCTGGGCTTTGCCGCGACGCGAGAAGAGGAACAGGGACAGGGTATAGGTCGCATCCTGACAGCCCACGGCCTGGCTGATGACTATGCCACTGGCTACGCTTTCTGCTTCACCGACTGGCGTGCCACCAATCTGCTCTCCTCCCGCATGTGGATGCGCCAGGGATGGCGACCGGTTGCATACCGTCTGACGCGTCGCCTTGATGAACGCGTACTCTGGAGCCACGCCAAAGCCTCTCCAGATCTCTGGCTCGATAAAAGATTTGCCAATTAGTAGAGCATTGCTGATTAGCGTTCTGAAACCACTGGTCGGCAAAGAATCGCGGAACACATCGAGCAACGGCTAAGCAACGTTCGCTAAAGTAGACTGTAAATCAGATCTTTGTGTGAACGAAAATCGGATAATGACGTGGTTGAGCAAAGAATGTAAATATTCGCCGCTCACTGAGCAACGGCCTGCTCTATGGATTCATAGGCCTGCTCGTCATAGGAGTGCTTCACCTCGCTCTCGCATGGATTCAGATGCAGGGGAATCATACCATTTCCTTCCTGGGCTAGTTGAGAGCCGCAGGCAGAACTAAAAGAAGTGTAGAGCTCACGCGGAGAAAACGCGAGTTGTTAGACACCAGATCAACGGTACTCGTGTGAAAGAGATGCAATAGTATTGCAACACCCGAGACCTTCTAGGCTGTACTCAGGTGATTGGTTGAAGTGTCGTTACTCAAGTATCAAGAGAATCGCTTTGCTTCCCTGAGCAATTGCACAGGAAGTAGGGCTACACCGGATACGACGCCATACCGATTGTTGTGTAAAGCCCAACCTGTTCAAAGATGGGCATTTGAGATGATACTACAGGCATAGGATGTCCTTAGCAGACACAGAACTCATTTCCAGAAAAGGAGAAAACTATGCCTGTATCCAAGAAAAATCCTATCATATCAACTTCGGAAGGTTCAACTCGGCAATCCTCATCACCGACGCTGCCAGAGCAGGAAGAGTTTCGTCAACATCTGCGCCACCTGGCCGTAAGCGCGGTCCAAGTCTTGATTGAACAGGCAATGCGTGAAGAGTTAGAGCAGTGTATTGGAGCCTCGTGGGGAGAAGTCACTCCAGAGCGTCGTGGTTATCGCAATGGCTCCTACACCCGCGATTTGGTTACCTCGACTGAACGTATTGAAGACCTGAAGGTCCCCAGAGATCGAGAAGGAGTGTTTCACAGCCAGGTGTTCGAGCATTACAGCCGTTATGAACCAGAGATGGCCGAAGCACTCACCCAGCTGTTTGTCAGTGGCACCAGCACCCATAAAGTCGGAGAGGTTGCTGCTACCTTGATGGGAGTGGGCCCAAGTGCAAGCAGTGTGAGCCGGTTGAACCAGACCTTGACTGAGCAATATGAAACGTGGCGAAAGTGCCCTTTGTTGGCCCATTACCGCATCCTGTACCTCGATGGCATCCATTTCAGCGTGCGGCATGGAACTCAAACCGACTCGACCATCATCTTAACTGCGCTTGGTGTGGCCCTGGAAGGAAACAAAGATGTGCTCGCATTGCGAGCTTGTGCAGAGGAAGACAAAGATGGATGGAGTTGTCTTTTGCAAGATATCCGCACCCGTGGAGCCACGCAGATAGACCTGATTGTGACTGATGGGCATGAGGGTCTTCTCGCTGCTGTCTCTGCTCTCTTTACTGCGACTCCACGACAACGCTGTGTCGTGCATAAACAACGCAATATACTCAATGCCATTCCTCATCGGGAGCACAAGGAGGTTAGTATAGAACTCGCGGGGATCTTCAAACAGGAGAAGAAAGAGGATGCGCTGCTCAATTTGGCCGCCTTCAAAGCCAAATATCGGAAGCGCTATCCCGAAGCCATCCGCAGCCTCTACGAGGAGAAGAACATCTCCTGACGTTTTATACGTTTCCACCAGTGATGCACCGCTATATTCGGCGTACCAACGCCATTGAAAGCTTCTTTAGCAATGTTCGCCAGCGAACCGATCAAATTGATGCCTTCACCACAGAAACCAGTTGTCTGACCATTGTTTGGGCGTTCATGCAGGATATACACTTGCCCAGGATACCTGTCTCGTAAGCGAGGCTTTGGATCGAGGTCCGTGCCAAACAACCAGCCTCCATTGCTGGGCCAGGGAGAGCTTGTTTGGACGCATGATCCTGTGTAACACGAGCACACGTTCAAGAGATTTTTCTGCTCATCCCCAGCCCTTGAGTACGAATAGACCTTATTGCTTGATTTCCCCGTATCCCAACGCTGCCTCATTATATGCCCAGATATCCAGCTCCGGCGACTGAATGCCGAGCTGGGTGAGGGCTGTGCAGATCTGGGTGCGGTGGTCGATGCCGTGATCAACGAACTGGATGACCGTGACCAGGAGCGGCGCCCTGTAGGTGCCCTCGTCCAGGAGCTGGATCACCTGGAGTTGTTCCGGCGTGACCTGCTCGGTGAAGGCGATCATGGCCTCGCTGGAGCGACGGGCGCGCTCGCGCAGTTCGGTGAAGGAGCGCGGGGCTTCCTCATCCTCGCGCAGAGGCGGCGTCGTTGGGAAGCCACCCACCGATCTGGCCGCATAGCCTTCCTCAGCGCCCAGCATATGCTTGAGGGTGACGCGGATGCTGCCATAGGTGCCAGGGAAAACGGCATCGAGCTGGGCATCAGTAAGCTGTTCGCAGGTGTCGAGCAGACGCAGGTTGGCCCAGAGGTTGTATTTGAAGAAGTCAGAAAGTCCGGTTGCCATGAGTATACTTTACCTTCCAGTGTTGAATTACTACTTTCATCTCACAACGACACAATCGCGCATCAGTAGCATGTGAGTGATGGCGATCTACGCGATTTTACATCTGTATTTCCAGCATGAGTAGGATGAAGTTAGTACACCACTGGCGTCATGGTCGGATAATCCCCCTTTGCGATGATGTTATCGGCACTTATTATAGCTTGACAAGAGGCGATTGTCAAAGCTTCAGTGCTGTCCGATCTTTTTGACTATCTTCAAAATCGATGCCCGTTAAGAGGACATCTAACCAGCAAATACCTCCCACACATCTTTCCTCGCTTGTTCCCCACTGATCTTTACACAACAATCGGCATGGCGTCGTAGAATAGATGGAGTCATATTTTGATGGGAGTGTGTCACATGTTTTGTCACAGTTCCTGCCCACCTTTGCAGTATGCGGAAAATAGCCTCTCTCGTCGTATTTGAGCAACGTCGAGAGGCACAATCACGCCTACGCCGGGAAGCACCAGGCTGGGAGCAACTCGTGCTGCTGAGTATCGTGGTAGGGCTCCTACTCGTCTGGAATTATGGGTTGGCACATCATCTCTTCCCCTTGTGGCTCCAGGAGAACATACTCAGTCTTCTGCATGGCTCGCGCCCTCACCTCTCCTCTTCCCAGCAGACCATCCTTGGGATCGGGCTGGTGGGAGGAATCGTCCTCATTGCAGGAATAATGAGAGGCATACGCACATTGGGAGAGCACCTGTTTGGAGGAACACGCTATTACGATATGAAACGCGTGGCCGAGAAAATTGGCAAGAGCGCCTACCAGGCGCACCTGCGTGTCTACCTGATCGAAGAGGCTCCCAGGGCGAATGCCTATCAGACTCAACCACTCATGCATGATCACACCACCAGAGGGAGACTCACATCTTCCTGGCACGTGTGGCAGCGCAAGCGAGCACAGCAACGACGCCATCAACAGATCCATGTCACCCTCTTTGCCGCCTACAGGCACTGCCACACCTCGACAGCCTACTTCACCTCCCACAGGCTCTCGACACGTTCCGCGCAGCGCCTGACCCAGGAAGGTACCTGGTGGCGAGGTCTCCAACAGGGTTCGCTCTTTCTTACCGGAGAGGAAGTGGCGACCCTCTGGCATCTGCCTCCTGGAGACCACTTGAGTGAGGGGGCCAATGTGGAACAACGGCAAGAGCGCTCGCTCCTCGCTCCCTATGTGCTCACTACTGGGAGCGGGTGGCAGCTTGGCACCTCCACCCATGCTGGTAGAAGGGTGCCAGTGCGCTTCCCCCCTCGGAACTCCTCAAGCACAAATTCGTGATCGGGCGAACTGGCAAGGGCAAGAGCACGCTTTTTCATCACCTGGCACTGGCACATCTTGGCGCCTGTCCACAACCGCGTCCTGGCCTCTGCGTCATTGAACCACATGGCGACCTCATCGAGGATCTTCTGGGGGTGCTGCCACCTGAACGAGAAGAGGAAGTCGTCCTCATTGACCTGCACCAACAAGGAAATCCCCCTGGAATTAATCCCCTGGATGCCACCCAGATCACCTCCCTGGAAGAGGCGGACCTCGTTGTCAGGTCATATGCTCACCACCTTCAAAGGCATCTGGAGCACCGCCTGGGGACCACGCGTCGAGAATGTCATACGCTTTTCGCTAAAGACGCTCCTCGAGGCCAACCGGACACTTGTCCAGATGGACCCCCACCGGGGTCCAGAGCAACAATATACCCTCCTCGACCTCACCGTCCTGCTCAACAAGCAGAGTTTTCGTGCACGTGTGCTCGACCTGGTGGAGCCTTGCGGCCGGCGGTGTTTGCGAACGCCGATCATCTCTTTGTCTTTACGTTCGCCGGAGAAGATGCCTACTTGCTGCGACATGAACTATGGCATCTCTTGAGTCCCGAGGACGTGACCAACCTCCCTGATTACACCTGCTACGCTCGCTGGTCACTCAATGGGCAACGGCTCCCGTTCTTCTCCCTCACCCTCGATCTACCCCCGTCTGGGAGTCGTGAGGGGGCAGAGCACCTGCGCGAGCAATGCGCGCTGCACTACGGTCGCCTGGTTAGTGAAGTCGATACTCTACTTGATCAGCTCAATGCGCGTCATGGAGCGCGTCCACGCAAGAAAGAGAGTATGCATGAACACACACAAACATCAGCGCCATCTGAGCCAGCCACACTCATCCAGGAAGCATTTCAACCAGATGCAGCGCCATCATCTTCCTCGTCCCCAGCCACACCTCCGCACTCCTCATCTCAGATGGAAGGAAAAGGGGAAATCTCAACCACGCCAGAGGTATTGACGACCACAGGCCAGGCAGAGCAGACACCGCCCCTGGGTGAGAAACGCGTCCGTATCCGCCGCCCTAAGGCGCAAAGGACTTTGACATTAGCATCTAGTGATGTCAGGCGCTAAATGAAACCACCGTTTGCACGCAGGACCTGTCCAGTGATCCATTCGGCTTCCTCGCTTGCCAGAAACATCACCACTTTGGCGATATCTTCCGGTTCACCAAGACGACCAAAGGCAATCATCCGCTTGAATGTCTCAATCTGAGCTTCTGATTTATCAGCGGAAAACAAGGACGTGTTCACCGGTCCAGGAGCGACCGCATTGATTGTAATCTTTTTGGAGCCAAACTCTTTGGCAAGCTGCCGCGTGATTTGTTCAACGGCGCCTTTGGTGCCTGCGTAGAGACTGTAGGTGGGAATCATTTGCCCAACGATAGAGGTGGAGAAGTTGATAATTCGTCCACCTGTTTGGAGGTACCTGGCCGCCAATTGGCAGGCAAAATAGGTCCCTTTCACATTGATGGCAAACTCCCGATCGAAATCCTGCTCCGTGACCTGTTCAAGAGGCTTGGTCGTCATAATCCCGGCATTATTGACGAGAATATCGAGATGCCCAAAGTGATCAATGGCGGTCTGGAACAACGCTTCCAGGTCAGCAATTTTACTGACATCTGCCTGGACAGCCAGAGCTTGACCGCCGTTTTGCTGAATACGGTGCACGATCTCCTCTGCAAAACGGTTGTTGCGAGCATAATTGATAACAACGTTTGCACCATTGGCCGCTAGTGCTTCCGCAATCGCTTGACCGATTCCGCGCGATGCTCCAGTGACCAGAGCGACTTTATTAACCAGAGAGGTACTCATTTCACTTTCTCCTTCAATATATTTTCATGCTGGCGAAGCGAGGATACCGATCTCAGAAGGCTTTCGATCGGTGCTCTCGGCTTTCTCCATTGCTTAGTGGATCTCTAAACGCTCGATCATGTTCCCACGCAGGGTAAAGTGAAACGAGCCTGGGCCAGAATATCCTCCGTGAGATGTGGCCTCGATCGCCAGAGAAGTGCCATCGGCATTGGTTTCTCGCTGGACGTCAATCCTCATCTGGACCCCAAATGTTTCTCGTTGTGCCCACGCTCGAATCGCTTCTCGGCCATGATAGGTGGCGCCATCGATGAGGGTGGCGTTTCTCGCGAATAACGCCAGGAAATCTTCGAGCCGGCCCTCGTTGATGGCTTCGATGGCTCGACGCACTAGTGGTGAACGCAGATATGCGCTTTGGATCATGGAAACCCTCCTGTTTTGTAGGGACGAGTGGACAAGGTACAATCAGGTATGCGGACCCAGAAGAGTGGTCCCGTGGCGTGGGGTGATACAAGCAACGCAACGGCTCCCTGGCAAGAACCACCGTCTCCGCACAGCACTGGGATCACCTCTTGTTAACCAAACATGCAGCCTACCTTGCGTATTGCTTGTTTGCGGCAAGTAGGATCTTCGATGCGGTCTCCGCCTAGGCAAATCGGAGAGGCGCACACCGTCCCATGCGCGTGAAACTTCTGGTCACCTTCGTCCCTGGATGATGCTCTTCAAGTGGCCAGGCGGGCCGCTTCACTCACGCTTTCTATGTCTCAGATGCGTGCCGGGTTACGCTGGTACGACGTACGGGAAGGTGCTGCTCCGCAGATTCTTGGATACAGACGGCTTCAGCCCTGAGGACACAGCCGTGTTCACCACGAGGGACAGCATCGCTTCGGGTGCGTTGTCGGCCGATGTGCGGCCGTTGCGGGCGGCGAAGCTGTATGTCGCAGGCGTTCCGACCACATAGGACAGAACATCGGGGAACAGTTCCCGGGCCACCGTCTGGCCGTAGCCCTGAGGGTCGTCGGAGGTACCGCTGGCGGCAACGGCGGCGGCGATGAGGTCTCCGATGTACTTGCCGTCGGCGTCGAAGTCCTCAGACGGATGCCGGGTGTTGGCGGGATTGGTGAACTTGGTGTCGTCGGGCCAGAAGATCGGCCACATCATGGGGTGTCCCGCGCGGTTGATCTGCCGCCAGCCGCCAGCGTCCGTGGCAAGTTTCGTAGCGCCCCAGACGCCGATGTGGGCACCGGGCCGCAGTTGCAGGTGCTGATGGGAGACTTCCAGCACGATCGATTCGACGGTGGTGCCAACGAAGTTGTTCTGCGCGTTCTCCGGGTGCCATCCTGACAGGTCGAGTGCGGTCCCGTTTCTCACTGCCGAGTTGACCATACCGAGCAGCGACAGATCGATATAGAACGAGTCGCTGATGCGTCCTGCCCAGAGTCGGATGTCGGACCCGCTGGCCGTCTCGCCGGTCCGGCCCTCAAGTACCAGTTCACCAACTGCGGAGTCCTCGCGCGCCTCGCGACTGGTGAGGGCATGCAGTTGCAGGGTCTGTCGCCCGTCTGCGTCTACTTCGCTGAAGGACACCCGGTATGTCAGGTCTTCGAAGTCGGCTCCGTCGAAGTGCACCTTGAACTCGTAGCGCGCCTCCGGATGGAAGCCCCGCTGGACATTGGGCTCAGTAATGTTGGAGTTGACATCCATGATGAACACTGTGCTGCGGTCGCCGAAAAAAACATACAGGTCGTCGATGTAGAGTTGGCCACTCTGACGTGCGAGTGGAGCATCCAGATGATGAGACATGTTAAGTTCCTCCTTTAAGGATGAGAGTGATGAAACGTTCTCTAAATCACAAGAATATTCTGGAACATGTTCCCTCTCTTTGAGAGAACAACACACCATTGCCAGGAGGCAAACAGATCGATGCAGTTCTACACTCCTGCCTAGGAGCGCAAGAAGGCAAGCAGATCTTCGTTGAACTGGTCCTTGTGGGTGAAGGTCAGACCATGATCGGCGCCCGGATAGATCTTCAAGGTTGCGTTCTTGACCAGCTTTGCAGCCAGGAGAGCCGAGGCGGCAATTGGTACAATTTGATCGTCATCACCGTGAATGATGAGGGTAGGGATCTCAAACTGTTTGATATCCTCAGTCAGGTCGGTCTCAGAAAACGCTTTGATGCAATCGTAGGCGCCTTTGAGGCCAACTTGCATCGACCAGAGCCAGAACGCATCTCTCAGGCCTTGCGAAACCGTGGAATCGGGCCTATTCGCTCCGAAGAAGGGGCTACTGAGATCCTTGTAGAATTGGGAACGGTCGCCCACGACACCAGCGCGAATCCCATCGAAGACCTCAATTGGGGTGCCATTGGGGTTGGACTCGGTCTTGAGCATCAGCGGGGTGATCGCTCCAACCAGGACAGCCCTGGCAACGCAAGAGGTGCCATGTCGACCAATGTAACGAGCCACTTCGCCACCACCTGTTGAGTGGCCGACCAGTGTGACATCTTTCAGATTGAGCGCCTCGATGAGGGAGGCCAGGTCGTCGGCATAGGTGTCCAGGTTGTGGCCATCCCAGGGCTGGCTGGAACGCCCATGGGCGCGTCGATCGTGGGCAATCACACGATAGCCATGGGAGGCCAGAAACAGTAACTGATTGTCCCAGGCATCAGCATTCAGCGGCCAGCCATGACTAAACACCACGACTGGTCCGGTGCCCCAATCCTTGTAAAAAATCTTTGTTCCATCTTTGGTGATAATAATGTTGGAATTCATGGTACGCTTTTCCTTTCTTTGCACTTGAAGATGAGCCCTCTTCTTCGCAGGCAAAATATGAGCGTTATTCGTTGCTCTTCCATAAGTGATGAAGGCGAGAGTCGTCTCGGGTCACTTCCTGACAGCCATTCTCTGATTGCGAATTCGCTTCCGATGGTTCTGCGGCCAAAAACAATCACGCTCATCAGAAAGTTCCTGGATGCAACCTCCTACAATTGGTTTCCCTGCTCTCCAGATACGCCAGCCTCTCGCCTTCTGCCTGGTTATCTGCTATGATAAAGAGCAGAAGAATATCAAGGAGAGGGCCTGGAAGCCCGTGAGAAGTCTCCAGGCCCTCCTAATATCACAGTGGACTCGCATGGAGTACATCTGATAGAACAGAGTATACTGGAAGAGGTCGAGGGAAGCAGTACCCAACAGGTTCCATTTCACGTCCCATGTCTGTTCCCTCCTGCAGTCCGTCGAAAGGAGTCTCCTCATGAGTCGATCCTTCCACGGAGGGCCGGATTATGTCTTCGGCCAGAGGATGCTGGCTATGTGCACCGGCATCGGGCTAACCCAGGAGGGTCTGGCGACGTTATTAGGCATCACGCGCAAAGCCATTGGTCGATGGGAGACCGGTGAAACGTACCCGAAAGCCTCACACCTGCAAGCCCTGCTGGCGTTGGCCCTGCAGCACGGCGTGTTTCCTGCCGGACAGGAGGAAGAGGAGATCCGCGCTTTCTGGCGCGCAGCCCACCAGAAGGTACTCCTCGATGAGAGGTGGCTGCAGGAACTGCTCAGTCGACCGTCCCCCACCCCGACCCAGACCGCGAGCGAACCGTCCTCTGCTGCCGGGCAAGATAGCGCGGTTGCTACTGAGAAGATCGCGCTCTGGACTGTGCCATTTGCCCGCAATCCTCATTTTACCGGACGCGACGAATTGCTCGAGCAGCTCATGCAGCAGCTCACCCCTCCCGCGTCAGATCAGCCGACGACCCTCCATCGCGCGGCCCTGACCCAGGCGCAGGTTATCAAAGGGCTGGGAGGCATCGGTAAGACGCAGACTGCCGTCGAATATGCCTACCGTGCCCGCGAACTGGGACGCTATACCCATACACTCTGGATCGCTGCCGCCAGCGAGGAGACCATCTTGACGAGTTTTGTCACGCTGGCAGCGCAACTGCCCGCCTTTGCCTCAGCCGCCGAAACTGATCAGCGCAAGCTCGTCGCTGCTGTCATTCGTTGGTTGGAGGAGTGCCAGGAACCCTGGCTACTGATTATGGATAATGCTGAGGTAGTGTTGCAAAAAATTAAAGCTCAGCAAATCGAGGCACACATGAACAAATTTCACGAGGGTAAGATGCAAAACATTCACCTTTTCTCTGCGGCAATAATTCTTGTACCGTAATTACTTGCTCCATTTTCTCAGCTCAAAATTTTTTGCAACACTACCAAAAAAGGAACGAGTGCGCTAGATGAAGGAAGCACCTCCTCATAGATTGATCCGCTGAATATTCCGTGCAGCCAGGCCGGCTCTCCCCTCGACAATTTCGAATTGCACTGGAACGCCGGCTCTGATCGTGCGGTAGCCTTGTCCAGGAAGCGCCGTGAAGTGGAAGAAGATCTCCTCGCCTGCTTCTTCTCTCACGATGATACCGATCCCCGCGTTGGGGTCAAACCAGCGGACGACTCCTTGGGCTATCGGCAAGCCGTTCTCCCCCAATGCAGGACTTCCCTTGAGCCACTCCTGCTGGGGAATGCGAATCCGCCGCACCTCTGGCGTGTCATACGCCTCATAGCGATAATCGGAACGGGTTTCCATGATCGCACGCAGATCCCGTCGCAGCTCTTCAGTCGTGGGGCGGCCCACGAAGTACCAGCCATTATAGATGGCGTGGATGCGCAAGTCTGGCCGCAGCACAAACGTGTACGGCTGCGCACGATAGGCATACTCGCCTTCCGTCTCGTCGAGAATGTTGATCTGTTTGATGACGACCCGCTGTTCATCCGACAAGAACGTCCACTGCGCCCCCAGGCCCGCTCGGAACGCGGCCTGCACGAGCGGAGGATCCGCGCTTACCGCCACGAGCTTGCCATAATTCACCGCCAGTTCGCGTTGGAACTCCACGAGTTGCCGCATCTGCTGCTGGTCACGCGGGCAGAAGAACCCACGAAAGAAGACAAGGATCAGCGGATACCCGTCCTGGAACCCCAGGTGGGTGTCGAGGAGACTGGGCTTGGTGAAGTGGGAGAGTCGCATGGGCTCGTTCTGGTGATTCGGCAGTTCAAAATCGGGGAACTGGTTATCGAGCCGAAGATTGGTGGTCATAGCAGTCTACTCCTTTCCCCTCAATACCTGAGCGGTTGGGATGATTTCGTCATCCTCTCGTAAAGCTTCTCTATCATCCTATCTGGTCTTGCGGACGTATGCAAGGTGACAGGGCGCTTGAACCTGTAGCGATCTGAAAAGACTGCGTGTTTTTCTGACACACGCATTGCGTCAAAATGATTCTGCTCAGGATCTACTCAGAAAGGGAAAAACCTGAGCAAATCCTCTCTGAGCCTCGGCTTCTCCGATCGCCTCAGGTGTCTTCGCTTTTCTAGACCATTGGGATACCATAGAGACTCACATGCAAAAACCTTTAGCGCATTACTTAACGAGAGATTTTACTCTTCAGTAAAATCTCTCGTTAAGTAATGCATATCAGACAGATCCTCACTCTGGTGAACATCCTGTGCATCTAGAAGTAGATGGCTCAAACAGGATGCCTACTTCTAGATGCGCAGGAGTAAGTTGTGGCGCGGAACCCTGTTATAGAGGATAAAAAGAGCGCTTTGCTGAAGTAGAGTTTCGCCAGGTACCAGATGTTCTTTTTTTGCGCGGCAGCCTGTTCGTCAGTGGTGGCATCATCCGATGGCTTGCTGAAGTAGTAATAGGGCCGCTCTAAGAGTCCGATCACCGTAAAATCACGCCGATCCTCGTCCGTGCTCTCTGGCGTGGGAAGGTACTGCAGATTGATGCCATTGCCTGCTGAGAGATACTGGGTGACCAGAATCACTGACCGCCCTTCCCAAGAACAGGCGGTCAAAGGCGGATTGGGCCGCCTCGCTATGGCGGACCGCTTTGGCAAGTTCCGCATTGTAAAAGACGATGATCGAGTGTTCGTTCTGCATCTCCAGGTCATACACCTCAAACCAGCGGTGATCATCGCGTTTTTTGACTGTAAAGAGCTGATGGTCCGGCCCGGGATAGCGATCAAAAATGAATTTCATCTGGCGAAACGTGTTGAAGAAGAGCAACGCGTGGGCGGGTGCCGTGGGTTGTTGTTGTTGTTTACGTTGTGCTTGTATCGTGAGCAGGGCAGAGAAAAACAGACGTACACGTTCCTTGATCGGTTCGCTTGCCGTCACCTCCGCAAAGTCTTCGTCGGTTGAGACTGCCTGCAGCAGCTGATCCAGTTGTGCCTGGTAGGGGTCGGACAGGTCCAGGCTCTGCACCACGTTGAGGTGTACCTGGTTCGCACGTATTTTTGCCTTCTCCTGGTTGAGGGCGTGGACAATGGCCTTCTCCTCCTCGTCCACCTCCAATAAAATGCGCTTCTCCCGTAACCAGTCCAGGTCAAAGTTATGCACCTGGCGCACAATGTCGACGGTTGCCGAGAGACCAAAGACCAGATGCTGTTTTGCCAGCATGTACAGGATAGCTTCAGGCGTCAGGTACATCCCGTAATGGCGTACCTCGACCTCTTCGCGATCGGTCACCTGCTGGAGGTCCTTGATATCATAGAGGCTATAGCCACCTTCGAGGAACGAGGCACGCGTCGTCAGCGGCGTTTCGTTCAATCGCGCATAGTTTGACAGTCGCGCCATTTGCTCCGGGAAGTCTGTTCCCCGAAAACACTGACGCACAATTTCCGGTGAATGATGGGATCCTCTCGTTCCAGTTCTTTGAACAAATTGAGGGCCAACTGGCAGGCACGGCTGACTGTGCCAAAGAAGCGCAGGGCAGAATACGGCGTTCCCCGCTCAGGGTCTGGCGAGGCGACCAGGTGCAACATCGAACCAACAAATACCTCAATAATCGCCTGGAGCAAGACCATCGGAGAGTCAAGCAACGGTATTATCCCATGCATGGTTTTGGAAGTTTCAACTCAGCCGCCCGTTTCTGTTCTGCTTTCGATGAATTACGAAATTATCTTCGTCCGCGCTCCGCTGTAGGAGAGTCAGCCACACTCTCAGAGCAGCGGCGAGCTTTCCTTCAACGACTTGCTGCCTTGAAAGCTTTGATACAAGCAGCTTAGTAGCGAGAGACGAGCTGTAGTAAGTTCTCAGGGACCCTGATGAGTTTCTACGCTCTCAGTTCTGACAGAACCCCTTGATGGGCGGACGGGAAGACAACGCGAAGCGCTTCGCGTTGTCTTCCCGTCCGCCCATACTCAAGAGCCGTTGTCATGAGGAGCGGCCCTCAGCCTTACATCAGTCGTTGAAGTAGTGCCTTTCGATGTCCGGGATCAGTGCGGGATGCCCAGGCCGCCATCCCAGGAGTTCCTGGGTTTGTGCACTCGACCTCGGTCTGTCGAGCGCCGCCACGGCGCCGAGAAAAGGGCCGAAGTGGGCGTCTGCCTCTTCACGGGAAATGCTGACCACTGGCAGGTTCAGGTGGCGACCGATAACGTCGGCGATGTCACGGAATGGCACACCTTCATCGCCGACCCCGTCAAGCCGTGACCCCGCCGGGGCGACTTCCAGTGCCAGGCGGAACAGGCGCGCTGCATCAAGGCGATGGACGGCCGGCCAGCGGTTGGACCCATCGCCGATATAGGCAGAGATACCTTTCGTGCGAGCGATGGTGATCAGTCTCGGTACGAAGCCATGCTTGTCGCCCTCGCCGTGCACGGATGGGGAGAGATTGACGACCGACGATCGCACTCCAGCCAGTGCAAGCGCCGCGTTCTCCGATGCCTCCCCGTTTAAGTGACCGGTGATCACGAACGGCTTGCCGGAGCCCTCGAGCGCCGCCCCCATCGTCTCGACAGCACGCAGATCCGTTTGCACGGCGGCCGCATGGTCCGAGATGTCGTGCTGAAATGCCAGGTGAATGACACCTTCGGCAGCGGCGGCACCGCTTTGAAGGCTGTCGAGGTCGTCAAGGGCACCGCGGTGCACCTCGGCCCCGGCTTCCTTGAGTACCGCGGCCCCCGTGTCTGAGCGGGTAAGGGCAACGACCGTATGACCGGCACCAATGAGTTCGCGGACGACGGCGGAACCGATGTAGCCTGGTGCTCCTGTAACGAAAACACGCATAAGAAAGTCCTCCTTTTACTGGTAAGATCAAGCGTGAGTGTGATAAAATGAGGCCATCTCCATCTATTAACGGAGGGATCCTCATATTACTTCTCTATAGTAACGGAGGGACCCTCATTTTGTCAAGGACCAATAGCTCTAGGAGAAAGGAGGAGCATGAAATGCACGAGCCAACACCAGCCAACCGCCCAATGCGAGCTGATGCCCAGCGCAACTACACCAGCCTGTTGAACACGGCGCGAGTTGCGGTCTCCGAGCGCGGCGCTGACATCGTCCTGGAGGACATTGCCAGGTCAGCCGGGGTCGCAATCGGAACGCTGTACCGCCACTTCCCCACGCGTCAGGATCTCCTTGAAGCCGTGTTCCTGGATGAGACCAATGAATTGAGGGCGCACGCTGAAGAACTCGCAAGCGCTCCGGTTCCTTTCGACGCCTTGATTAGCTGGCTTCGTCTCCAGATGGACTTCGCGACTCGAGGGCGGAGCATGGGAGCAGCCATTATGTCTGCCAAGCACATTCCGGGAACGAGAATCTATGATGCGAACAAAGCTATGCACGAGGCGGGAGAAGTCCTCTTGCTCCGCGCCCAGGCCGCAGAACAAATCCGAACGGATGTCCATATTCTCGACGTGATACGACTCGTCTACGGAATCGCCCTGGTGAATGAACATGCGTCCGATTCTGATGGGGCCAACCGCATGCTCGATCTCGTCATCGCCGGAATCAGAACAAAGCCGAGTCGGGACTGAAAGATGGTGTGTCACCTCTCGGCTAGGAGTCGATCCTCTTGACGACGGCGTGCACCAGTTGAGCATGCATACCGGCTTCGCTGGGAAGTCGAAAGGCAATCTTGGGGAGAGCCAACATGGTAACATTCTCTCAACAGGCATGGAGGCCCAGTACCAGCGAAGCTGACACAGACCGCAAAGGAGATGGGAATAGTTGGGAAACGTCCAACACCTGTTGTAACCACAAGATGTACCCTGCGCTGCCTCACCCATTTCCCAAAATGGTGCGAAACAATTCGTCTCTGGGCTACTTCTCTCGATTCTCCAGAGTCAATTTCCATGTTTCGCGCTGATTTTGTCCGTTTCGCCTCAAAAGTGGGTCTTGCTCACTTTTGAGGCTCTTACACACTCTCGTGAAGGCTCGTCGATAAGATTTACCTGAGTTTAGTCAGCCATGCATGACCAGGATGGACGAGAGCAAGGCACTGAGCCAACCATTGGCGACTCTTCCCATCAAGGGCGGGGAGTATCCTGGCGAAGTCCGCCTCGTCTTTCGGGCGGAGCGCTTTAGCCTTGTATAAGAGTTGTATTTCTGGTGCGAGATACGGGATACCATCGTTCGTTCGGTGCCCCACAATAGCCAGCGGGCGACGAATACGTGGATCGCGCCGGAAGAGCCATTGGTCATCACTGGTATCGACAACCATGAGTTGGAGCGCCCAGGGATCGGTCTTGCTCGGACGACACCAGACATCATGAACGCTCAGGCTCAGGAGCGAGCCTGCTTCCCATTCACGGAAAGGCCACTCTGCTGAAAGCGCTCCAGGGTGCGCTCCTTGGACATCCCACGCACGAAAAACGGTACAAACTTCCTGTTGATCACTCCGGAGGATCTGTACGTCAATATCCTCATGCTCTCGTGTTTGAACTCCGAGGAAGAGATCGAGTGCCCATCCGCCAGCGATCCACCAGGGAACCGTGAGCGTGGAAAAGAACCTGGCAACCAGAGAGGTTGCCAGGGCTGCCATGGTCCAAATTGGTTCGTCTCGTTTGTCATATCGTGCCTTTCAAGCAGTGCTTACATCTTTCTCTCTCATACAGAGAGTAGCATCATTTCACGTTTCTTGTCGAACAAGCGCTCCATTTTTCTTCCGAATTCACCTTTCATTTGCACCCGGTCATAGGGCGTGAAGAACTCTCTGGCGTAGCAGCGCAAATCCAGCTCGTCCATATCCCATCCTTTTCATCGGCTTGAGCTTGTTTATATAACCCTCAACCAATCCGTTTAAACAAACTGCCAACTACACCACGAATGGTGAGCACTATGTGGTTTGCCAGTAGTGTTGTCCTTTTTTTTCTTTGGAGAGAACAACGTTGAATCAGCCGCTCAAGGGAGGCGATGGTTGTTTCTGTTGAGAAAGAACGAACAGACGTTGACAGGAGGTAGGCCAAGGAGCTGGGAAAACTCTTGCAAAGGATGAGAGAATGACATATACTCAAGCCATTCCCCTGCATTCTCCTCAAAAGCCTCCTCACTCCTCCTAGCAACGCCCAGCTGTCTAATAACATCGAGAGGAAAAACGTCGTCCATTCCAGCCCTGTTCAAGCAATAGGAGGTCCGCAGGCGTCTCTCGTCAGTACCTCGATCAGACAACCATCTATCCCAAGACATTTCACTCCCAAGGCCAAGACGTGCCAAGGCATCCGTTCGGTAACCATGAATCAGAATATCAGCCTCACCCAGCAGTTTTTTCAACGTAGCCATTCCATCAGCACTCTTTAAATCAAGCCGCGCGCAACGCTTTCCTAAGACAGCCTCCGGGACAGTTCCTGGCTCCTCCCATTCGAGAGGATCAAGACGCAACACTTGCGCTCCATACCCAGCCAGAAAACGTGTTGCCACTGGACCAGCGAGAATTCTGGTTAAATCAAGCACCTTACGCCGTCTAAAGGCCGTTTAGCCGAAATAAGCCAATTCGGCACCTGGCCGAAATTCGTAGGAGAAACGTGCAGAAGAGGCTCAGTGGCTACCGCTCGCCCCTGTTCATGGATGTTCCAATCTTCCACTGATCTCATCACAGCCGCACACCCTTTTGCAGAAACGATAGCCTCCTCAAGTTCGGTTGCCTGCCAAGTGGCAACAGCCTTTGTGACGGCTTCCCTCTCTTCCGAACAACCAAGCACGTGAAAGGCAGCACGACGATGGTGTGGTGCGTTGGTATGTAACCGTATCCAGTTGTCACTCGCCTTATAATTCCCTGCCATCGCATCCCATTCCGGTGGCAACTGCCAGCCTATTGGACGCAAGGAGTGAGAAAACCACATGGATGTAAGGCGTCGATCCACCTGGACGAGCGGTTTTGTGCCACGACGCAAAGCAACAAATTCAGCAACCGCCATGCCTGCCGATGCAATGGATGCCATTGCCAAGTCGGTCACAGCATAGACAGATGGCAGAGTACCAACGCCAGATACCTCTGGCCTATCCATGGCGGTAAACGATCCACCCAGTGCTTGCTGGATTTCTGTTAGGATGGCCTTATACAGTGGATCGGTTTCCTGTTGAAATTTATTCATCCCTTTACCTTTGTCCACTATCCACATGTTGCGTACGATTTTAAGCCAAGTGCACTCCATAGCACAATGAAAAATAGGGGTTTGTGTTTTGGCACTGGGCGTATGTGAGCAAGGCAACGTATTGCAGCAACAACGCATCAGAGACGTTATGCCAGCGATGTTCCAGGGAAATGTCCTTGGAAAGCCTTGCCAGGCATCTCAGACGCTTTTGTCCGTGTATCCTCCTGATTCCCCTTTAAAGGCGGAGGAAAAATATGATGGATAATCGAAATTTTAATCAAAAAAGCAAAACCTTGATTGTTATCTGCACGGGTGCCCGTGCAGATAACAATCAAGGTTTTTGTGCTGTTAGTGGTTCCTCCCCGAGACAAGAGATACTCGCCCTTCTCCCCTTCACTTCAGATACTCTTCCAAATCGGGTCAATCCCAGCCTGCCCGCCAGGATAATGTTGGGATTAACACTCCACCTCAACCCAGGATTTTCCTTCGATCAGTGGGCACAATTCCCGTGCTTCCAAAGTCCGCGTCGAGCACAATACGGTAATGCGCTTTGCCTGATTCCAGGCGGGCAAAAGCCTCATTCACATCACTCATCTTAAAATGCTCAACTAGTGGTACGATGTGGTGACGCGCAGCAAAGTTCAACATATCCGCAATAGCGACCGGTGAGCCAGTGGGAGATCCTGAAACGCTCCGCTGACCATTTATCAGGTCGAAGGCTGCAACTGGAATTGCTTCCAGCACGGCACCAACAATGTGTAACTGTCCCTGAGGCGCAAGCGTGGCGATCAAAGCCGACCAATCGAGCGGGACATTCACTGCGACGATCACGTGGTCGAGAGCACCAGCCAGGGCACGAATCTCTTCCGAGTTCCGGCTAGAGAGGACCCGGTGAGCACCAAAGGATCTTGCTTCTTCATATTTAGACTCACTAGAGGTCAAAGCGGTCACTTCACAGCCCCAGGCAGTTGCAAACTTCAGGGCCAGATGACCGAGTCCGCCAATGCCGACGACCCCAACGCGCTGAGTGGGTTTGATATCATGGGTGAGGAAAGGTGAGAGGACCGTGATACCACCGCACAGGAGAGGACCTGCTGCGCTTGTATCTAATGCATCAGGTAATGGAATGGCCCAGGTCCACTGAGCGTGTACCCGTTCAGCAAAGCCGCCGTAGTGGCCAACGATCGTAGGGACAACCTGGCTGCAGAGATGGTGATTGCCTGAAAGACACTCGTGACAGTGCAAACAACTCTGGGCAGACCACCCAAGTCCAACATGCTGGCCAATGGTCAGCCCTTTGGCATGCTCCCCTAAGGCGACCACGCGACCGATGACTTCGTGACCAGGAATGCAGGGATAGGTTGATATGCCCCAATCATTGTTGCGGATGGAAAGATCAGAATGGCAGAGTCCACAGGATTCTACCGCAATTTCAACTTCCTCTGGACCAAGCGTTCCGGCCTCGTATTCATAGGGGACAAGGGGTTGTCCGGGACCATGAGCAGCCCACGCATGGATTTTGGACATCGTGTTCTCCTTGGGATATGTCCTTTTTGTATTCAGATGCGTTTGTTCTTGTTCTTGTTCTGATTGGCTGAGTTTCATGGCGTCTTCCTACAATTTGTATACGCACATAAACAAACACGAGCGGTTATCTCTTGCCGGTATTGTCAACTTGCTTGTAGGAATGCAGTGTATTGTTGAGCTATAAAGAAGAAAAATACAGCAAGGCAGTGAAATTGGGGGAGATAGATCGTTATGCAGCCTGCTTGACTCCAGCCACCTCATTCCATTGCTGGAAGCGGTCCTGGAAAATGGTACGATATTCTCCAGCACGCAAATGGTGCCGTCGCGGTTGAAAATGCCCAGCAATGGGGCCAAAGGTGGAGAGAAAGCGTTGGGCCTGTGCGGGTTGATTTGAAGCGCCGCATTTTCCTTTCACGCAGTCGGGTGGGTTGGTGTGAGTTTTCTGCTCGATTGTTCAAGCGTTTGTGCTGACGATGCTCCACACCAGGCAGGATCTCGCGTTTCGCCGCACCATAACTTCTGAGCGTATCAGTGATGATGACACGAGGGACGTATTGGAGTCCTTTCAGCAGTTTACGAAGAAGCGTTTCGCCGCTTTTTTGTTGCGTCGGCTTTGCACAAGGATATCGAGCACATTGCCGTCCTGATCCACTGCTCGCCAGAGGGAGTGCTTCTTGCCACGAATGGTGAGAACCATTTCATCCATATGCCACTTGTCGCCACAACGAGGACGACGACGACGCAACTCGTTGGCATACATTTGCCCAAATGTGAGGCGCCATTGTCACACGGTTTCGTAGGTGACGACGATCCCACATTGCGCGTCGTCCGCTCTTCCACATCACGAAAGCTGAGCGAAAAGCGAAAAGAGAGCCAGATGCCGTGACTGATAATTTCAGGTGAAAAGCGAAAACCTTTGTAAAGGGGAGCAGATGGAGCAGGTGTTGATGTATTATGAAATTCAGAAGGCTTCTTCCCATGTGATTGGGGGTCGTAACACACGCATTTCCACGTTACTTGGAGCCATTGCAACTAATTCGGCTCCCCATCGCTCATTCCAGTATTTCATCATCGCAACATGGACCTCATTTGGTGGGTCCCATTCGTTGCTTTGAACAAGGAGATAGGCCGGTGCTTTCCAGAAATGAACTGTTGGAACGAGAGCAATGGGAACCAATGAAGGTAATGTATTGGCAAACCAACGATGGTGGAGATAAAAATCGAAAGGAGCTGGTGGAGCGTCAGGATGCCTTCTCATGCTCTCTTCATCTATTCTGAAAATCCCCTCCTGCTCCAGCCATTGCTGGATATCAATGCGCAGTCCTTTCTCAAGGATATCTTCAACGGAATCCTCTTTCCAAGGAGGTTGTTTAAAACAGTCCCAGCCAATGACTGGCCAATATCCAGTTTCGGAAACGAGACTGCGTAATATTTCCCACTGCACGAGGGCCTGAGCAGCTGGGACCTTCAGAAGATAGGTGGGATGCTCTTTCCCTCCACGCTGATACTCAGGGAGGCTTAATGAGGATACATCAACATGGTGACATAGCCAATTATCGCAATTCTGTTTTGGCTAATATAAAAGGGAGCCAAGATCTCCCTCTTTGACAATCAGATTTGGGGGCCGGTCCCAAAGTGTTGCCAATCAAATTTGGGGGCCATTGGTACATTTGACAAGCAAAAAGGGAGCCACTTCCCGTTGTTTTCTGCTATCGTTAGGGCAAGCACCACAAGCACCTTAGCGATAGGAGAATTGGAGATGATCACCGTGCAAGAACGAGAAGCCATTCGCCGAGCCTACTACCTCGACCGCAAAAGCAAGAGGCAGATTGCTCGCGAACAGGGGCACTCCCGCAAAACCATTGACAAGGCGGTCGCCAATGTCCCGCCCCGGCCCTACCAGCTCACCCAACCGAAAGCAGCGCCCGTCTTCGGTCCTTCCAGGCGCGAGCCGACGCGTTGCTTGCTGAAAACGACCGTCTGCCCCGCAAGCAGCAGTACACAGCGCACAAGATCTTTGAAATCCTCCAGATAGAGGGCTACCAGGGCAGTGAGTCACGGGTGCGATTACACTTCACCCAATGGAACAAGAACCACCGAGCCCCCGCACTCTTTCTGCCTCTGGAGTTTGAACCCGGTAAAGATGCTCAGGCCGATTGGGGGGAGGCCATCGCCATCATCGCTGGGGTCAGGCAAACGATGCAGATCTTTGTGATGTGGCTCTCTCACAGCAGGCGGCGCTTTGTCATGGCATTTCCCAGTCAGAAGCAAGAGAGCTTCTTTTACGGACATGTCTGTGCCTTCGAGCAATTTGGAGGCGTACCCTGGCGCATCAGCTACGATAATCTCTCGACAGCCGTGGGTCTGATGGCAGAAGGAAAAGGGCGCAGGGAGAACCAGACGTTCGTCTCCTTTCGCTCTTACTACTTGTTCGAGAGCCATTTCTGCCAGCCTGCTGCAGGATGGGAGAAAGGAGGGGTCGAGGCATCAGTTGAGTTTAGTCGTCGCAACTTCATGGTCCCCATTCCAGATGTCGCCTCGTTTGAGGACCTCAACTTACATTTGCTCAAAGCTTGTCTCAAGGATGATCAACGTTGGGTCAGTCGTCAGGGCGAGACCATTGGGCAGATGTGGGAGCACGAACGACCGCATCAGCGCAGCCTTCCACCCTTTGCTTACGATTGTTGCGCAACGGCGTGTGCTCGACTCAACGGCTACAGTATGCGTCATGGTCTTCACTCCGGGTAATACGATTTGGATTGGATTCGGCGACAATGCTGTCAGTATAGACGATTCTTGATGCCCCGACAAGGGAACGCACCAGAGGAGCGGTTTAAGTTCATTCAGCACGAGAAATGCGGATGAGCCTCAAATTTAGACAGCCATTTTGTCCCAAAGATCTCCTAAGAGATAAGCTTAGCATTCACTCAGGTCGGGCATGAGCCTAATGTAAATTTTGAAGCTCCGTGGGTTTCCCGCCGATTTGGTGAATCGGCGGGAAACCCACGGAGCTTCAAAATTTACACCATCTGCGCTCGATCATCGATATCTTGTAAAATTGGGGTAGCGCAACGTAAGGTGTCACCAGCCACGAAGTAGCATCAGAAAAGAGCAGAGTGCCAACATGTCAGATGGCGTAAGGGGAATGAAACAAATCTGCATACAAAGAAAACCCAAAGAATGTATGCGGTGAGAGGATGATCCGCATACATTTTCAAGAAACGTTAGAGAATAACCAATCTATATACAAAAAAAATCTAAAGGTGTATGCGGTAAGAGGATGATCCGCATACATTTTCAAGAAACGTTAGAGAATGACCAATCCTCTTACACCACGTGCCATTTTTCGCTGGCGATGGTCGTCGACAACTCTTTTATTGACACTAATCTCTAAGCCGTGAACTGCAAGAGATTGCGAGACGCCTTTCGCCTTCTTTGGTATGTATCCGTGTGCCTCGCACCAATGTGCATAGGAGATCATGACGTCGCTGTTGGCTACCCATGCCCCTTCCACTCTTTGACAGCATGCTGCTAGCCACCATCCAACCGTGTCTTGTCCTGGTCGCTGTGTCTGTGGAAGATGGTGGACCGCTTGAGGAGGATGAGGCCCCTGCCCAACGCGCAGATACCACTGCTCCAGAAGCTGCTCCACTTTACGAGGCGTGTTGGCTTCCTCCAACGGGGTATACACGGTGACTTTGAGATCTGGCGTATCAAAGACCTGAAAGGTGAGACGTTCAAACACGAGATACCCCACCTGCGGATGGTTGAGCGTTTTCCATCCTTCTTGCCCACCACGCACTTCATGATCGGGCCACCAGGCCCGAAATTCAGGACTAGCGAGCATGAGATCATGGATCAATTCGGCCAGTTGGGCATCTCCAGGATAACGACCACACATGCTGCGGAATTGTGCTAAGAGCTGTCGCGCATCTTCTTCCCAATCAACGACGAATTGCCGAGACGAGGGATCGGTGAAGATGCGCCAGATCGTATTGCGTTCGCGGGTGGTCATCCGGCGGTAATCGCCAAAGACCGCGCATCCGGCATCGTTCCAGGCCAGGATATCCCATCGTCTTCCTGACACAAAGGCTGGACGAGTGCCAAATTGATCAAGGAAATGTTGTAACGCTGGACTCACGATCTCGGTTTCCCGCAAAAGCGCCGGCGGTGGTTGTTGCTGGGCTAAGAGGAAGAGATGGGTTCTTTCATTCGCATCCAGGCGCAACGTTTGCACCAGATGCTCTAAGACCTGCTTTGAAGGCGTAATAGAACGTCCCTGCTCTAACCAGGTGTACCAATCCACACTCACACCCACCAGCTGTGCCACTTCCGCTCGTCTGAGCCCGGGCGTTTTGCGCCTGCTTCCTCGCGGCAGTCCCACCTCTTCAGGCGTCAGCCTTGCCCTGCGCGTCCGCAGAAAATCTCCAAGCTCCTGTAAACGATAGTCTTGCTGGCGCCGCTGACTGACCATGTTGACCTCATTCATCCCGGTAGTCTCCAAAGAGCAACGTTTGAACCAGAGGAGTGGAATTCCTATGATCATTGCTCATCTTGTTCTAGGATCTCCTTCAGTATACCATAGAGACGCGGGCGAAGTGCCTACAACAAGTCAAGTAATATGCACTGGCCCAAAACAATCTCATCCGGAGTACAAAAAATGCTAACAGAAAACCAAGTTACGTCAAACGCTAAGATCGCGATCGTCACCGGCGGTAGCCGCGGCATTGGCCGCAGTACCGTTGAGAGCCTTGCAAGACGCGGCGTCAATATAATCTTCACCTATCACAGCCATGTCGCGGACGCGGAGGCAGTCGTTGCTGCGGTGAAGGATGCAGGGGCGGAAGCCCTTGCGTTGCCACTGGATGCTGGCAACATCGCTTCGTTCGATACCTTTGTCGAGAGCGTGAAAGATGCTCTCGCTCAGCTTAGAGCCGAGCGTTTCGACTTTCTGGTCAACAACGCTGGAAACAATCACCGCAACATGCCGTTGGAGACGACTACCGAGGAAGAACTGGACAGCATCTACAGTGTCCATTTCAAAGGCGTCTTCTTCCTGACACAGAAGCTTCTTCCTCTCATCAACGACTGGGGACGTATCGTCAACGTATCCACGGCCCGGACTCGCGTAAGCGGGCCCAGAGGCGCCGCCTATGCGTCGATGAAGGGAGCTCTTGAGGTGCTGTCCAGGCATATGGCGTCAGAGCTGGCACCTCGCAGGATTGCCGTCAATGTTGTTGCGCCGGGTGCCGTTGCTACCGATTTCAGCGGAGGCATCGTCCGCGACAATCCTGCCGTGAACAAAATGGTGGCCGAAGCGACGGCACTGGGCCGGGCAGGTGTTCCCGACGACATCGGTCCAATGATTGCCTCGCTGCTCTCCGAAGAAAACCGTTGGGTCAATGCGCAGCGCATTGAGGTTGCGGGAGGCGTGGTAATTTAGCCATCCGTATGAAACCTCGCCACGACTTATTGGACAGAGACCTGTTGGATCTGTTAGATTAAAACAGCTTTTTCAAATTGCCCAACCCGCTCTCCAGGCCGATAGGCTGATGCCCAAACCCGATTTTTGATCTAATGATCAGGACAGGTCTCTGTCCATAGGGTCATGGCGAGGTTTCTCTGCATAGACATCGGGGATCGCTTGATCCTCAGCCAACTGGTGCTTGATTGCACCAGTTACTCCTTTTTCTGGACGAGTGTACCCACTCCGATCCCTGTTCTGCCCAGCGCGTAACATTGCGTACTGGCCGCGACTTGCGCGGGGGATGTGGCACAATGACCACTGATTGCTCTTTCAGTTTGGCTTTACTCACCGAACCGCACGTTGAGCATTGCACTTCTTGGACTGTCGATTCCAGCCAACAAGCTGCCTCCAGTTTGATTGGTCCTGAGAAGGAACAATGGGTAGCTTCTCCCTCCTGTTGCGCCATTCCCACTTGATCCCGACGAGGAAATGGTTCGCCAACACGCCCCTTCGGCTTGCGTGTCTTCTGATTAGAGCAGACCTAACTTTGGGACATATCTTCGCCCAAATCTCAGATCGACTCATAACCTCGCCAATTTTAGGCGAGCAGAGAAAACCTATTGATCCTGCTGAAAAACGAGGGCAAATCGCCAATTTTAGGCAATGATTTGCGTCAAACTGGCGAAGAAATGACTCTTACGCAACCTCGCTGATCATAAATGTGATAAAATAGAAGGGTACAATCTTCCCTGCCTTCATTACCCATTTCGCTTCTTCGAGTGTCTCCCATGGTGATTTTCCCAGATCTTTCTGACGGAATGGTAGAGCAGGTTCAGGTCGCCGATGAGATCACGGTGACGCTGCGATCTGCTTCCCAAACAGCCGCTTGTCCGTGTTGCGGTATGGTGGCCAAACGGGTGCAAAGTCGTTACATCCGTCATTTACATGACCTTCCCAGCAGCGAACGAGCTGTTCATTTGCTGGTAGAAGTCCGTCGCTTCTTTTGCCCAAAAAAGACGTGTCAGCGCAAAATCTTTGCGGAGAGGTTTCCTTTCTTGGCACTTCCCCATGCCCAGCGGACGATCCGGCTGCAGCAAACACTGCAGATGCTCGGATTTGCTCTGGGAGGGCAGGCTGGCGCACGCGTCAGTAAACAGCTTCATCTCAAAGCCAGCCGCGATACAATCTTGCGTCTGGTGCGCCAAACGTGATTTGCCAGCCCCAGAGCCTCCACGAGTCGTTGGAGTGGACGAGTGGGCGTGGAAGCGCAGACTGCGTTACGGAACCCTCCTATGCGATCTCGAACGGCGGATACCTCTGGACATCCTTCCCGATCGCAGAGTAGAAACCGTTGCAGCATGGTTCAAGAGGCACCCCAGCATTGAAGTGATCAGCCGCGACCGCTCCGCTGAGTTTGCCGCAGCTGCGTCTCAAGGGGCACCTCAGGCCATACAAGTCGCCGACCGCTGGCATCTTGGCAAGAATCTGTCAGAGACGCTCACAGCGGTCCTGGCCCAGTGCCAAGCGGAGCAGAGACGAGCAAACCGAGCAAATGGGCACCAGGAGGAGCCGCTGCGAGAATCTTCCCAAGAGCGCTCGGCCTATCGATCCAGAAGAGAGGAACAAGCGCGGCTGGCTCGAAAAGCAGAGCGGGAGCAACGGTATGAACTGGTTCGCACGCTTCATCTGCAGGGTCTGAAGACGAGTGACATTGCCAAGCACGTCGGAATGGGGGAACGAACTGTTCGAGATTGGCTGGCTCACGGCAGCTATCCTGAGCCGAAACGTCGGCGACGACGACCCAGCCTGGTCGATCGCTATGAACGCGAGGTTCTCAAACGATGGGAGCAAGGAAACCACAACGGCGCGTCTTTGTATCGGGAACTGCGTGCCCAAGGCTATCGTGGCTCGCAAAAAGCTCTCTATCGCTATCTCGCGCGCTTACGCGCGCCTCGTCAAAGATCACTCATGCTGGAGAAAGAGCAGGTGCCTGCTGGACCGCTGGAGCGTTTATCAGCTGGGCGTATCACCCGGCTTTTTCTGCGGAAATCGGTGGATCTCAGTCAGGAGGAGCAGGAGGAATTATTCCAGATCAGACAAGCTAGCCCGGAGATTGAGGCTGCTTATCAGTTGGTTCAGACGTTTCTCCAGATGCTGCGGGAGCGCACCGGTCAGCACCTGGAGACATGGCTAAAAGCGGCAGAAACGAGCCACATCCCAGAATTCGAGTCATTTGCTGCCGGGGTGCGACAGGACCAGAACGCAATCCTTGCTGGTCTCACATTACCGTGGAGTAGCGGTCAGACTGAGGGGCAAATCACACGACTCAAGTTGCTCAAACGAAGCATGTATGGTCGGGCAAAGTTTGACCTGCTCCGACTTCGCGTCCTCCATCGTGCCGAAGATAACCCGAAGGTGGACAAAACCACGAGAAAAGTGCATCATCGACAACAAGATCCCGCAACCGTGCCGAGAAGCGGAGAAAAAACCGTAAACTCTCAGCATACCACCGCTGTGATCAGCGAGGTTGCGTAAGAGTCAACTTATTGTACCTCGAAGTAATACCTGGCCATATCACTGACCAATATAGTGACCGCACACACTCTTAAAGTGGCTTCTTGCCTTGATTGTTTCCTTTTATTTCCATGAGAGCCAAGACACCTATCCTGACCGCAAGTGCTGTTGCCCTTGGCAATCCGCTTGCCGACGTGTGCTTCTCGCCTCAAGCGGACTGAGAGGTCAGGATAGGTGTCATTTTGTCCATGGAAGATGTCGCAAACAGGACAAGACGGCTGGAAGAGTCGCAGTTTTCCTTAAGGGTTATATGGCGGTGCCCCTGTTGGCCGATACTCTAGAAGCAGGACGCGCCCATCAAGAACCCTGGACGAGAGTAAGTCGAAGCCGGTGTCTGGCAGCCCTTCAAAGGTCGGTTCCATGCCCGTTTGCGGCAGAACCAGGGGGCAGACGACGAGTTTGAGGCGATCCACCAGGCCAGACGCGAGCAGTTGCCGGACCAGCGACATGCTACCCAGGGTCCGCAACTCGGGGCCGTCTGTGCGTTTCAGTTCGCGCACAAAGCCCACCAAGTCATCGCGGACGATTTTCAGCCCCGGCCAGTCTGTCGCCTCCAGGGAGCGCGAGAACAGCCAGCCTGGCGTTGTTGCCATCCTTTGCCATCCTTCGTCCCGCACTTCGGCGGGTATTCCCTCCATAGCCTCGTAGGTCCGACGTCCGATGAGCATCCGATGCGGAAGCGCCGTGTTGGTCTTGATCCAGTCGGCAAAATCGGGACCCAAATAGCCATAATAAGCAGGTGAACGCTGACCTCGGGCAAAGCCGTCGAGACTGATGATGAGTTCACACACAAGATCGGACATGTATTCCCTCCATAGCAGTGCAATCATGCACGAGACGAACAGTGACCCTGGCATTCGACAGTGCAGGGCGGAGCCATTCATCCGCCACCTGATCGCGTTTCGATTGAGTGCGATCTGCCAGAAAAACTCTGGCTCCTTCGCGAGTATATCCGCGTGTGATGACGCAGACCTTGGATTCCAACGACACAGACATTTCCCTCTTTCATTTGCTGAAATCGAGTGTTGTCAGCAACATCTGCATCTTACGCCAGGGTGGGTACTCACGTCTTGAAAAAAACGGCAAATTATCCTGGCAGGACGTGAGAAGCCACTATCTCACCAGGGGTATAGCCCAGGAAGCGCTTCAGTGAGTGGGTCAGGTGAGATTGATCGGCGTAACCCAGTTCATGGGCAGTGTCTCGAATGGGATTCCCCTGGCGGAGGAGTTCCACCGCACGTTGAGCGCGTTGTATCTGGCGGATGTGATGTTGTCCTAGCCCAGTGCTGTGTTGGAATCGGTATCGTAGGGTACGAGCCGAAGTGGGAGCCAGTTCGTCACGGAGCGCCGCTTCTATGAGTGGATCGCAGGTCACCGCGCCTGTTCGCACCAGATGTTTCACGAAGGTCTCTGCGTTTTCAAAGGTTGGGATTTCCCAAACTTTACTCTCCAACCAGAAATTGTCCCCGCTGCCTTCTGGCAGGGTTATCTCCCGATTGAGGGTGTCTATTGCAGGCAGATGGGGCAGAAACGTCCCGACCTTGAATCGTATCCACAAGGTCTCTGCCCCTGCCACATAGCTGAGCGGCCTTGCCGCCTCCAATGCGCCCACGACTAAGGTTCGCAGGACACCTTCGTGTCGCGTAAAGATGAGATGCCAGTTATATCCTGCCGGACGCATTGTGAGACCATCCGCAACCGTATATCCATGGGCGACCCACTCGATATAGGGCGACTCCACAAAGCGTTCTTCAGGGATAATGATCATACCAATCCCTCCATCTACTTGAAACAGTTATTCTAGTTCACGATTGGCTTCACCACAAGGTGATATCAAGTGAGCTTTGAGTTTGTTCAGCCACACTTCATCTTCGCGAGCGTAACAGAAAAATATATTGATAGGCATAGGGCGAGGCTCGTTGTGCTGCATTGGATATGGTCTCCTTCCTGGTTAGTCAGAGATGTGACTTTTTTCATTTTGCGCGAACTGAACGATTCATTCATACTTATTACCTCTTGTGCTGTGTATACCAGTCTTTCGTATGAGACAATCATGCCATCACCCATCGTTTGGGCAACACGTTGTGTCCGTGAGATTACGTCTGTTGTGGGTTGGCTGGTGCCGCTTCTCCAAGGCTATCGCGCTTCGGTTTCGCGTTCCTGGTCGTGTGCTTGTCCGTTTTGGACGAGCAGGTTTCGCTTCTTCGGTCCTAGCCTGACCACTCTCCAAACTGTCCAAATCGGGGTCATAACATTTTTTCGTACACTTTTCCCCACTAAGCTTTCCCGAGACTCCAATTGTTTACGCTAATGACCTGGCTACCTGGTAATTTGGGCGAAGAGCGGATCTGGCACACTTCTGGTGATGGCTGAGCTAACTGGTACAAAGCGAGAAAGAAACGGATGGGAAGCTGGCCAGTTACTAGGGCAAAGCGCTTGGCGGGTAATCTGGATCAAACGTATAGTCGTATGCCTCCATATCACCTACGGCCTTCGCAATAAACTCCTGGAAACTGGGGGCAATGAGATCGGGTGTTTGAAGTGCGTGAGGGGCAAAAACAATCTGCCCAACCTGACCTCCTGGGCCAGGCACCATATCCAGACAGAAAAATTCACTTCCATATCCACCCCAGAGAAACGGAATTCGCTGAGGGCGCCACAAAAAAGGTTGAACTGGCCAGGTACCATCATTGCCGTCGTAGTGCTTTGTTCCCGGCCTGGCTAGTGCCACTACCTCGCGCAGAATGCCTATTATCTGGTCGAGGGAGAGTGTTATATGCTCGCTACATCCGAGAGGAGCAAGTAAACACCCCCCGTTATGCAAGCGGTAGAACGTTTTGAAGTCCTCCGGAAGGGGAACGCCGAGTGCTTCTTCTGCCTGGAGCAGTTCCTCTTCAGAAGCCCCTGGACGAAGCAGGTCCAAGAGGTGATGTGAGTGGATGGCGAACCCCTGCTCAATCCGCTGCCACAGGATGCTCATCGATTCCATCATCTTTCTGCCTTTCTTTTGCCGCGTCAAAGGACCGCGTGCCTTTCCTCCACTGTTCTTTTTCAGAATGCGCAATGTGGTCATGTTCTCATCAAAACAGATTTCTTACAACGCATGGAGAACCCGTTGGCGCAGCAAAGGAAATGCTGCTCGGCCATAGCCCATTCGTTTGATCAGCTTGAGCTTGTTCACTTTTCCTTCAACGAGACCGTTGCTGTGAGAAAGAGTCAGCCCTGCGACAACTGCCGCTTTATCACGTTCGATGCTGGCCACAAAACGCTGCAACTCGCTGATCTGGCTGGCTCTGACTTTCTCAAGCCAGGCGTCGAGATGTTCTCCTGTGCGAGTGCGTAACAGAGAAGCAAACTGCTGAACCAACTCATACGCCTGTTTCATCTCAGCATGTAGAGACCGAAGCTGGGCAAGTGTTTCTTGTTCATCCGACTCCAGTTTACCAGGACAGTGAAGAAAAAGGAAAACTGCCTGCCGTGCCATCACTGGAGGGCGTGGAAGCTGATCAGGAGCCTCTTGGTTCTTCCTTCCCTCTGGAAGGAAGCGAACCAGCTGCTCATAGACTGACCAATAGGAGTGAGTGTAGCCGCGGGCGACGAGTTCCCGATACAACTGAGCAATATTGTGACAGCCAGCCTCCCATCGAGCGCTCAGATAGGACCAGTGTGCATCAAGCTCCATCTTGCGTGGACGCGGTTGTTGTTCTGGGAACGCGCCACAACTCAACCATCGCGAGACCGTAGAATGAGCGACTCCCACCCGCTTGGCGATAGCCGTCTGCGAGAAGCCCTGTTTGCGTAAGATTACAATTTGCTCGTATTTCGCCAGGCGCTCTTCTCGCTTCGCCCGGCTCAGTTCGGCTTGCTTTGGCTTCAGCTTCGGCGGATGGATGGGGTGCGAAGTTTCGGGAGGAGTGGCTCTTGACTCCTGGGTTACGCGGTTGCGATGAGCGGCGAGATGACGCGCCAGAACTCCCTCCAGAGCCTCACCCAGGTTTTTCAAGAGATGAAACCTGTCCGCACACTGTCTGGCCTGGGGAGCGCCGTTCGCTACCGCAGAAGCATAGTCTCCACCACGGTCCCGACTCACCAGTTCAATTTCTGGATGTGCGGCCATCCAGGCTGCAGTGGTTTCTACTTTTCTATCAGGCAACACATCAAGCACTTGATGGCTGCGCATATCTACCAGGATCGTCCCGAATGTGCGTCCACGCTTGAACGGTCGGGTAAGGGAACGATGTTGCCATCGTCCCCTTACCCTAAGAACCGTGCGGGCTGCTTTCGCAGCACACAGCTCAAGCCTCTCATTTCGCCCGTTTCACCGGACGCGGTTTCTCCACATGTAAACCCTGGCTATGAACTTGCTGATGACAGGTGGGATGAAGCAAAACTCGATTTTCTGCCCGATCTGATCCTCCTTTGGATCGCCAAAGGACATGATGGCTGTGCCATCCCGTGATTTTGGTGATCTTTTGCTGACAGATTGGGCAGAGGCCCCCTTGTTCTTTCCAAAGGTGCAGCAGCCATCATTTTCCCTTGAGCGTGCCGACCATCTGCACATCAAGCCGTTTCTCGAAGTAGGGTTCCCAGGCAGGATCGTAAGGATTGGCCTCAGCACGAATTTTCGTGTGTCGCTCGATACGAATCGAGTCGGCAGAATGTAGGCGAACCACTCTGATCTGCCCTTCCTCGCCTTTGAGGATTCCTGTAAACACCCAGCGATTCGGACCAGTGGACGGCCAGTATTTCTCTTTGATCCACCAGCGCGTTTTGTGTGGGTGCCTTCGTTGCGCCCAAACCCACAAGGCTTTGAAGATTTCATGATCGACCGCATGAAACACGTCCTTGCTCACCGCATGGCGATGATACAAGGCCCATCCGCGAATCTGCGGGTTCAGTTCGGCGATCAATTCTCCTGCCGTCAGGTTTCGACTTTTCTTGATGTGTTTTCTGATCTTGGCAAGGAATGCCTTCACATTCTTCTTTGAAGGAGTAATGAAGAACTTGGCCTCCTTTCCTTTTTGGTACTTGCGTACCGTTTGCCCAAGAAAGTCAAACCCTTGCTCGATATGCGTGATGACGGTTTTCTCAGAGGAGAGTTGTAACCCCCGTTCTGAGAGGAACTGCTCTACAAGAGACATCACTTCTTGTTCGAGAAGCTCTTTTGAAGCTCCTGTAATGCAAAAATCATCCGCATAAAGGATCAGGTTCACTTTGGTTCGCTTGGCCTCCCTTCCCTTCTTTGGGAAGTGAGCAGCCAGCAGTCGTTCCAGCCCATCGAGGGCCATGTTCGCAATCACGGGTGAGCAAATTCCTCCCTGGGGCGTGCCTTCTTCCGTTGGGAAGAGGCGGCGATTTTCCAGGTATCCAGCTTTTAACCATTTCGCAAGCATAGCTTTGTCCATTGGAATATGGGCTAGGAGCCATTCATGCGAGATTCGGTCGAAGCAAGATCGGATATCCCCTTCGAGAACCCACTGCGCCCGGTCCTTTTGACAGAGGGCAATGAAGCAGGCTTCAATCGCATCTGCTGTCGAGCGGCCTCGCCGAAATCCGTACGAGTTCGGATCGGCTGTGGTTTCCGAGACGGGATCAAGGGCCAGCAAGTACAAGGCTTGCATGGCTCGATCCCGCATGGTAGGAATCGAGAGGGAACGCCGTCCGCCGTTGCTCTTGGGGATGTACATGCGCCGTAATGGGAGCGGGTGGTATCCTCGTTGGGTGAGTGACTGGATAGCTTCTGCTTTCTGTTCCGGCGTTTTCCAGAGGGCTCCGTCTACGCCGGGTGTTCGTTTGCCAGTGTTTTCCGTCACTCGTTCAGCGGCAAGCGCCTTGCCGCTGAACGAGTGGGTCAGTAAATGTTGCAAGGCTTTCACCTTGCCCCATTTTCCGGCCTGAGTTGCCTTGTATGGTAAGCACCGTGCGCCTTAATGTATTGCTACATCAGGTCTCACTGAACTCCCCTCCGAACCGCCCATACCCCTTTCAGGGTAGACGGCTCTCCCGTTTTCCCTTCGCTTTTTCTTCTCGCTCAACGTTCCTGCGTGTAGCTCGTCATGACACTCAGCGCAGAGTATCATGGTTTTTCGGTGACGCTGAATCATCTGGCGTTCCCACGAGACCTTTCCTTTGAGGTTCCCCAATTTCCTGACATGGTGAACTTCTATCTGTCCGAGCCTTGTTCCACACCATTCGCATTGATGAGCGAGGAGGCGCTTGCCTAGCTCCGTTCGATTTCTGTACATCCATGTGTTGGGCTGGAGGTCAATCTGTCGCGACCTGCTTCCTTCTCGTTTGAGTTGGCGAGTTGAGGAGACCAACTCATATTCTTTCGTTGGCTTCCCTTCCCTTTGCAGCGTCATGACATATCGTCCTGCTCCTCTCTTCAGGCTTTTTGCTACTTTCTTGACACTACTCTGCCGTTTTCCTGCTAGAGTACGGAAGAAGCTGCTCGTAGTGAGCCAGAGCACTTTGTCGGCTACCTCAACAAGATTGTCGGCGAGGGCATAGTATCCCAGAAACCCTCTGATTTCTGCGTTGTACATCATGAGGATTTCCAGTTCACTGAGTCTGAGTAAGCTGTTTCGATGCTTGCCATGCCAGTTCCTTGTGTCTCCATATTGTTTTGCAAACGCCATTGTTTTGTTCCGAGGCATGAGGAACCGGAGTTGATAGGTTCCAGTGCGTTTCGTAATCACCTGGCCCTTTTTTGTTCGGAAGCGATAGATGCGTTCTCCAGCCCAACGTTTGATGTCATATCCCAAGAACCGAACTCGTCGCTTCGAGTTGGTAATCAGCGTCTTTTCCGCTGATAACTCTAGCTGAAGTTCTTCCTTGAGATATGTCTCTAACCATTTCTTGAGGTCCACAGCGTCGGCTTTACTGCCGATGACTCCTGCGAGCCAATCGTCGGCGTACCGCACGAAATGAAGTCGTCGATAGTCTGGGTCTTGAGGATCTTTGGCCTGCGTTTTGAGCATGTCCTTACGGAGTGCTTTGTAGCGCGTCCAATCTCCTGTCTTCCTCGCCTTCTTCTTGGCCCTGGCGACCTTTGCACTGATTTGTTGGTACTCTTTCGTTCTCTTCCTGTCTGCGCCCTGGTTGAACTCGGCGATCTTCTTCGCCATTGTCTGATCCAGCTCATTCAGGTAGATATTGCTGAGTAGAGGTGAGAGATTGCCTCCTTGGGGTACCCCTGAGTACGTCTGGTGATACCTCCAGTCTTCGACGTAACCCGCTTTGAGGAATTGCCCTATGAGGTGAAGGAAACGCTTATCGGTGATACGCTTACTCAGAATGGTAATTAAGGTATCGTGGGAGACGTTGTCGAAGAAACCCTTTATGTCTCCCTCTACCCACCATCTCACACCATACATCTCATTCTTGATTTGCTCCAGAGCTGTATGACAACTTCGTTGTGGTCTAAAACCATGTGACATCTCTGAGAATGTGGGTTCGTAGATGGCTTCCAGGATGAGCTTCACGACTGTTTGAAGCAGTTTTTCCTGAAAACTGGGTATTCCGAGCGGCCTGGGCGTGCCATTCGCTTTTGGGATATATGTCCTACGGACAGGGCGTGGTGTGTACCGCGATGCCTTTAGATCAGCAATCAGATCGGTAATCAACTTGAAACCAGCACCGTCAATGGTCTTCCCATCTATTCCGGCAGTCATGTTCCCAGGCTTGGGAGCGATACTTTCATATGCCAGGAGCCACAATTCAATGTTGTAGAGCTTTTGAAACAGCTTGTCGAATGTGACTGCTGGCTTTTTTGCCATTACGCGAAGTATCGCAAGCAACGTATTCGGTTCTTGCACTGTGTGCTCCTCTCTCGTTCCTTGCCATTGGAAAACCTGCGCCCCTTCGCCCTGCACGCCGCTTTCCGGCGTTCCGTGGATGGGTCGTTCCTCTCCCATCGACTACTACGGACGCTCCGTGATCTGGTCTGATCTTCAGGTCCCTCGACCATAGCGAGGTGTCACCTATGACAGCTCGCTTTCAGACTCGGATCATCCCCGTTTAGCCGTCAATCCAGATGCTTCTGATGTAGGTGTCCTGTTTGAACCTTTCACCCTTTATTGGGGGTGCGTCTCCTGGGTGGGTATCGCAATGTATCGCGCAAATCATCGCGATCCAGGAGAGAATGGGCGTCACCAGCTTCCCATCCGGTACCCGTTGTCCCGCTCGGTTCTGGGTTTAAAGCAGTCTAGCTTTTCACCATGTCAAAATTGCTCTGAGAGACTCGCCCGCTTGCTGGAGCCTGCGTTCTCCCTTCTCATGCCATGCTTTAGTCCTCTTCAGCCTTTCGGCTTCGGAGTAAGGCACTGAGCAACCCCCATTCCCACAGGGGGTAGGGTCTGAGACCCCGCTGAATTGATGGCCTGTTACGGGCGCACCGCGATACGGGTTTGGAGCCGACGAACATTGCGTTCAGCTTCTCGCCAGTTGATCTGGTGCCAAGCGACGGGTATGTCGGTGGTCGCACCAACAGAGGGGGCCGAAGATTGCCCTTCGGTCGTTTCCGTTGTCATCTGCTTTACCTCCTTGATCGGTTCATCAAACGCTCTCGTGCTGAAAGACCAGAGGGAAGTCTGCTCGCTTTCGCGTGAGGGGATATTGCACCCTCTATCCATCCCATTACAGGTTGGCTTTTGCTTTTTCCCTCATCCTCTGCCGACCATACCATCGGTCTTTCTTGCGAAAGGCTTTCCTGGTATCCAGGGGCACGATCGGTTTACCACGTTCCGCATGGGTACCATGCATGGGTTAGGCCCCGCCTCTCCGCCGGTGATCGTTGTGTCTGCGTCAGGAGAACTTCTAACCCCTGAACCGACCACGTACCTTTTGGTCAAGCTTGCCAGCACCTTTAGCTTGTTATCGATGACGGCGTTTATCAGCGATTCACTTTCGATTAGCCATACCATGCCTCGCCCTAGCTCCTAACCGCATGATGCTAGCAGTCGCCTCCCTTCCTCACGGAAGCGAGGCCACCCTTACGGGTGCGGCTACATTGTCCCAGGCGCTCTTGATTCAGCCTGGTAGGGCACTGGAGGCAGAACTCCAGGTAAGATTCTCCTTTCGAGAGTCCTTACGGCTACACATGCAGCTTCGTGTCGCACAGAAATCATCAATGCCAAGCTCGATAACCTGTCCTACTGGATCGGTTGGCAAAGCCATAATACGCCGGAGAATGGTCTGGCGAGAGGTTTGCATGACCAAACGATCTGTCACACGCACCCCGAGCCTGCCGCCGGTAGCAAGACCAATGATCTGCACAATCTGAAACAGACGTTTGGTCATGCGTGCAAAGGGGTCAGCGAAGAACGACAGACGCTCCGCAAAGATTTTTCGAGCGCAGGTCGTCTCATCGCAAAAGAACTTGCGCACGTGAACGAAGAGACGCACTTGTTGTCCGCTACAGGGTAAGTCTGCTATCTGGCGCCTGTAGTGACTATGGACCCGTGTGGCGGGTGTGCCACAGAGCGGGCAACGTGGGTTGAAATCGCTGTGATGGTGAGCACTTCATCAATTATCTCGATTCCGGTGACTGCGAAGCCTTCTGGGAGAGCAGCAACTCGCTTCACGTCCATCTTCACTAGATCCTTCTACAAAAAGTTCCTTCTTTTCACGTAGAACGATCTATCAATGCGTGAGTAGCAAGTAGCCTAAATCACCAAGAGTGTGCCAGATCCCACGGGATGCGCAACGAGATGGCAGCAAGCGAACAATGAAATAATGGAAGAGTTTGTTGGGAGCAGACAGGGATTCCTGCCCCTCAAGATCAGCTCAGAGGGAAGATGGCATCTTGCTCAAATTACCTGTTTGTAAGCTCATTCCTCCTGCATTACTTGATGGCGAGAAAGGCGGGGACGCCTGCGACGGTCACACGCAGTTGCGGTGGCCCCCACCAGGCATTACAGGCGAGCCGGTCGGGCCACCTCCAGCGGTAATGCGAACGCACTTCACGAGGGGGACGTGGTGGTGGAAAAACCTTCTCAGGACACTCGACAAGCGCGATGATCTCAGCGTGTTGACGACGCCAATGGATGGTCCAGGTGCGGCGAAGCGCTCGACCTGCGACATCCACCCATCGTATTGGTCCGAGAAGGACAGGCTTTTGCTCACACACAACCGAGGTAGGTGGGGGCAAGAGGCGACGGACAGCGCTAACCCGTCGAGCACGATTGCCTTTGGCTCCTTTTGCCAGGCATTGTTCTCGTAGAGAACAGCACTGACAGTCGGTCTGATAAGCGAGGTAGACGGCGCGCTGAGTGAAAGCATTTTCCTGCCGCACTTCGCTCAACCACAAATTCGCTCCCACTGGACAGCGAAGTTTCCCATCCTCTTGTAGAGTAAAGGCATCGGCCCCGAAGCGTCCAGTGGCTTGTCCAAATGCTGCAGCCCACTCCCACGGCCCATACTCCTCAACTGGCTCTTCAAGGGTGAGAAGCACGGGGGGTGTCTTTTTTCGGGGACGCCCACTCGATCTCGCGCAACTTAGCTTTTTGCATAGCCTGTCCAAGTGAGAGCCGGAGGTTCCACACCCATTGACACGCAATCTGCCAGAGCTCTTGTCCGCACTCAGTGTAGGAACACCAACGGTCGGGATCTTCTTCGACATCTTCATCCGCAAGCACCGCCTCAAAGGCCCCCCGCCCATGATAGAGGTCGAGGACATCTTCGACAAGGAAGCCATCGATGGGCAGGGTTGTGATGAAAACCTCATACACCCACTCACCGATGCACTTGCCCACTGACACCCTCTTGCCTGGTTCAGGGGCGCGGTGTCGAGCCACAATGACGCGCGTTTGAGGCACGTCTCCATCCAATTGGAGCCAGCCGCCGTCAAACAACTCGACGACCTCATCACTGTTCACTCTGCTCACACTCGCGGTTGGTGGGTGAGCCAGCACATATTGGATCTGTGGGTGCTCCAGGACGCGATACCCTCTCGCTCGTGTCACCAGATGCACGCCTGCTGCAATCAGTTGAGCAATGGCGACGGTATCACCATATTGCCCGTCGAGGCGAACGAGAGCAACCTCTGGAGTGAGGGCAAAAAGTCCTAAGTAGGTTGTGATAGCTTGAAGCGCCAAAGCAAGTTCTCCTTGATAGTCGCCATTGCCTCGGCCTGCATAGGTGCCGATCCATTGACGGGTATGCATCTGAAGCGCGACGGTACGTGTGCGTACCACCTCCCCTCGTTTCCGCCCCGTGTAGCCTGGTGCACAGACCGCATCGAGTCGACGTCGAGGGGGAGGCAGGCTTGGATCACAGGGCAATCCTCGTTGCCGTGCGGCCTGACGTGTAGCATCGACATCAAAGACGAGGTAGCGGCGTCCCTGCCGATCCCAGATCCCACCGATGGAATCGTTCGTCCATCCTTCCGCAAAGCTGTGCTGCTCGAAGAGGGTACGAAACGCTTCCAGGCAGGGACGGTCGACGCTCGCCAGGAAACGACTCAAGGTGGCACGATGGGGAAGCTCAGCACGTCCAAAGAGGGCCATGAAGGCTGGCCCAAAGGGAGCGACACGTTCAAAGAACGCCAATAACGTTCGTTCTCCACTCATTGCATACCCGAACAGAAGCGCGAAAAAATCAATTGGTTCATAGCTGCCGAAGCGTCCACGTACCAATTGGATGTGATGCGCAAAGGCTTCTAGGAGTCCTTTCGTGGTGAGATGCTGGGACACAATGACGACTTCGGCGAACCATGCAGGGATAGAAGGGCGATCCACAGGAGAGGTTTGAACTTCTATGCTCGCGTTCGGTATCATACCCAAAGAGACCTCCTCATGAGAGTGTGTTTTGTTGTTCTCTCATTAAAGGTCTCTTTCTCGTTCCACTGCTAGCTTGCTGTCAGCTCGTTGCGTATCCAGTGGGCAGATCCGAAGAGCAAGCAGGTTTTAAGGTGAAGAGTGAGCAATCAGCGCGAAGCATGAGTAGTGATGGGGGAATGTCTGAAAAAACCGCTCCCCATCTGGTATACTTCTCCTGAACGTTGTAAATTGCGTCTTCAGTCTCAGACTGACTGTTGGACGCTCCATAGATCGCTCTGACAGGCGAGATGCCAAAGCCCCAAAGCTCTCTTGTTGGCGAACGAGAGACAGAACAGGGCACACGAAGAACAACAAAGGCAAGGAGTCATGATCTCTTGGTGATCTCCTTACTCATCTTTGACCCAGGAGGAAATTTCAATGGGAGATGATCTTGCGGAAAGATTGGATGTTTCATCTCTGACCGATGCTCTTGCCACGACATTTCGTTCGCTGCCTCAGGTCCTCGCTGTTGTCCTGGCTGGTTCTCGTACAAGCGGGAAAGCTGATAGCCGCTCGGACGTGGATCTCTACGTCTATGCGGACAGCCCCCCTTCTCTTGAAAAAGGGGAAGCATTGCACGCGCTTGCTCGTCAGCTCTTCTTTGGCCGCTTGGGGGAACTGCGTGATCGAGCCCTGGAGGACCAGATCCACCGGGCTTCCTGTCTGCATCTGCTCGTTGCAGCCGTCGCAGCCTGGAACACGATTTATTTGACCGAAGCCTTTGCTACATTGCGCAAAGGTGGTGAGGACATTGCAGAAGCAACACTTGCTCACATTGCCCCATTGGGCTGGGAACATATTAATCTGATTGGGAATTATCATTTTGCGCCGCAGCCGGGACGCTCGTTAGAAAACCTCCGGCCTTTGCGTGTAGTAGAGTCAAAAGAAGAAAAAGAAGCCACCTCCTGGGTGGCTTCTTAAAGCTCCACAGTGCGTGTCAAATACGTTCGCAGCCTGTTGAAAAAGCCTCCAATGGATGAGCATATCCTACGATATCACTACCATTTATGCTCGAAGCAGCATGCCCCGTGCCGGGACACCACCAGGGATGAAAGAGGATATACTGGAGAGATCGCGGCCAGGTGAGAACGGACGCCCAGTTATGAACATGAGCGTGAGCCCGAAGCTGTCTCCAGGTACCCGTTTGCACCGCCAGTTGTCGCTCTTTTCCAGAAGCACGTAGAGGAATCTAACCTCACAGGCCGGGTACTTCCTGGTCGCTGATCGCTAACCATTGACCACAGCGTATCAGAAGGAGGAACCCTGATGGAAGTCCTGTATCGAAGCTGTTGCGGGATTGATGTCCACAAACAATTTCTGGTGGCATGTTTGCTCGCTGTCGATGAGAAAGGACAGCAACACAAAGAGCTGCGGCGCTTTTCGACGATGACGAGTGAATTACTCTCGTGCGTTGACTGGCTGAAAACAGCGCGGTGCCAGGCCATCGCGATGGAGTCAACCGGGGTGTATTGGAAGTCCCCTTTCAACCTCATGGAAGGGCACTTTGAGCAGGTCATGATTGTCAATGCCGAACATCTCAAACGCGTTCCAGGTCGCAAAACCGATAAAAAGGATGCGGAGTGGATCGCCGAACTCTTGCAGTTTGGGCTCCTCAAACCCAGCTTTATCCCGTCACCCCAACAACGAGAGCTTCGTGATCTGACCCGTCTGCGCACAACTCTGATCGCCGAGCGAACCCGGCTGGTGAATCGGCTCCACAAAACGCTGGAAGATACCAATCTGAAGCTCTCGTCCGTGTTGACGGATATCATGGGGAAATCAGGACAGCAGATTCTCTCGGCTCTCCTTCGCGGAGAGGAAGATCCAGCCGTGTTAGCAGATCTGGCTCTGGGACGTGCGATGAGCAAACGTGACGCGCTGGCACAAGCGCTGCGTGGACGCCTGAGGGACCATCACCGCCTCCTCTTGCAGGAACTGCTCTCCCTGATCGAGCGACATGATCGGGGAATTTCGCGCCTGGACAGGGAGATTGAGGAGCGCTTGCGCCCTCAGGAGGCGTTGATTCAGCGGCTCGATGCTATTCCTGGATGTAGCCGTCGAATCATCGAAGTTCTCCTGGCTGAGATAGGCTCGGATGTGTCTCCTTTTCCGGATGCCGCTCACCTCGCCTCCTGGGTGGGCATTTGTCCTGGCAATAACGAGAGTGGAGGCAAACGCAAAAGTGGACGCATTCGCAAAGGCAATCGCTGGATTAAAGCGATGCTGGTTCAAGCCGCCAATGCCGCCGCTCGAACCAAGCACAGCTATCTCTCGGCACAGTATCATCAGATTGCTGCTCGTCGTGGCAACAAACGTGCTGTCGTGGCGGTGGCTCACAGCATTCTGGTGATCTACTATCACATGCTCACGACTGGTGAGCCCTATCAGGAAAGAGGAGCAAACTACTTTTCGGAATTAGATCGCAAGCATGCTGAGCGACGGGCAACCAGGCAGCTTGAACGGTTGGGATATCAGGTGACGCTGACCCCTACTCAGATCGCTTAATCCTGCTTCCAGCATACGAGCTTGCGGATGAGGTTCTCTTGGGTCACTTGACCCACAGGGGGGTGTTTTTGTCTCTTTCTCCAGCTCTTTCAGAGGAATTGTGTGCTCCAAGGGTAAAATGATGAGATTATCTAGACTTTTTCAACAGGCTGGTTCGTTTAGTGAGATTCCAGATGAAACTCCACATTACATCTGGAATTGCCTCATCACGGGCATAACCAGTTCTGCGCGTTTTCGCAAAAAGGATGCAATGCACTCCCAACACACATGCAGATAGCTGCGTTGGGAGTGCATTCATTATCTCACGGCCTGGGGGGCAGACATCTGAGGTGCATCTTTTCCCTCGGCCTGCTTGAGCTTGAGATAGCGCGCACTCATGATACCAACAAACCCCATCGCACCTGCGCTTACCAGCAAGTGCGCCACCCGAACGAGCCAGTGCCAATCGCCAATGAGAAGCAGAAATTGATTCATCCCAAAGAGAGGTATGATCATCGCGTAGATGATGCCCAGTGCTCCAGCTACCCTCATTCCTCTGGTCAAGAGCAATACGATACTCAAGGCAAGCAGAGCCAACGTGACAACAAGACCGAACCACATATGTGCAGAAAGAAAGCTTATATTGGCAAACCAGTGCAAAAGTCCCAACACCAGCGCTCCTGCGCCCGCAATGTTACTTATCCAGTGGATGATGTGAACTGTTGTTTTCATCAAAAAATCCTTTTCATTGCTTCTATTGCCAGGTGATTTTCTTTGTGACAAACTGCCCATCTTGAAAGGCCAGTGCATCAACGCCCCAGCTCCAGGAGACTTTCGGCGTAATGACTATGTAGGTGCCGGGACCTCGATACCCTTGCTCAAGGGTGACAATCTCAGCCTCCCCATGAACCTTGATCGCACGTGGCACCAGTGGCTCAAGTGATGGCAGGTCATCAATGATGAGCGAGACCAGGGTGTGTCCGGAGGCGACATTTTTATACTTGCGTGAGCGCTCTAAGGCATAGCCGCTAATGTAGAAGCGCTCCCCATCAAATCCAAAGCCTACCGCGTCAACGTCAGGTTGACCATTTACCGCCACGGTTGCAAACCTCGCCAATGTCTGGCTTTGAAGAAATGCACGTTCCTTTTCCGAAAACATAAACTTCTCTTTCTTTTCAAAAAAAAACACTATCTATGATAGTAGAGCATCTCCCGAAACGGGTATGCATGGACCTGTATGCTCTTCCAGTGCGGCCATCAGCGCTAAGACGATATCCTCTCTCCAGGAGCGAGCTACCACCTGCACGCCTACTGGCAGACCTGCGCTGCCCATCTCAACGGTACGGGCTACACGCTCAACGCTATCTTTCCCAACGCTGCGCTCGCTCTCCTCACCTGGGTACACGTGGGTAACGGGTGCCACGCCAGCAGGCAGACCTAGCAAATTGTAGAGGATGGCATAGCTGCCAGCATTGGTCGGATTTAAGGTGCCACTACTGCCATGTGTCAGGGCTGGAAGCGCATGGGGTGGGCAGAGAAGAGCATCAAAATGGTCAGCATTAAGCGCAGCAAGGAAGCGCTCGCGATACTGATTGCGCTCTTCTACCAGATGCCAGTACGGATCGACCGACAACGCTCCACGAATAGACTGCAACGAAGACGCCATGTGAGCCTGTCCACTTCGCCTGAGCAGACCTACCAATGGCGCACGAACGATCCCAGGCAGGCTGCTCACCCGCATATTGAAGCTGATACGGCGATCACGGGGATCTCCTGCGAGATTGCGCTTATAGGTCGCAAAACCATCCGCACCCACCAGTCCAACATAGAGCCGGACCGCTTCCGCCACATTGGGCGGGTTCCAGGACTCAACGATAGCACCACGTGCGCGCAAGACCTGCGCCGCCTCCTCCACCGCACGACGTACAGCCGGAGCTACCGAAAAAACGCCATTATCGGTATACATGCCGATACGCAGACCTATAAGAGAGACGGTGGTGGGATCGGGCCAGGGAACAGGCGGCACTAATGGATCAACAGCGTTCAAGCCAGGAGCCGTTAGAATGTTCATTGCCAGGCGCAGATCCTCAACGCTGCGGGCAATGGGAGCAGGCTGAGCGATAATGCCTTCCTGCCCACCAACGTAGGCATGGGGGGCGGTATCGTGATGGGTCAATCTTCTGGCTGTGGGAAGCAAGCTATACAGACCACAGAAATGTGCGGGCACACGAATACTGCCACCGAAATCGCCTCCCAGGCCAAGAGGAGAGCCGCCAGCAGCAAGAATGGCGGCCTCACCCCCACTGCTTCCGCCAGGGGTACGGGCCAGGTTCCAGGGATTATTCGTCCGGCCATAGACCGGGTTATCAGATTCGTGATACATCAGCAGTTGGGAGACATTCGTCTTTCCTAGAATAATAGCTCCGGCCTGACGAAGCCGCTTCACGAGGGGACCTTCCTGCTCCATGAGCCGAGATTTCTGATGCAGAATACCAACCGTTGTTGGGGTTCCAGAGACCATAAATTGCTCTTTGAGGGTGATGGGCACGCCATGGAGAGGGCCAACGAGTGTTCCTTGCGCAAGCAGGCTATCAGCTTTGCGTGCCTCGGCACGCGCCTGTTCAAAGAGTGATACGACGACGGCGTTCAGACGTGGATTGACCGCTTCGATACGGCGAATATGCGCTTCAATGACCTCCTGCGAGGAAAGGCGACCCTCAGCAATATGGCAAGCAAGCTCCGATGCACTCAGACTGGTGAGGACGGCATCTTCATGGGAAGACAGTGTAGAGGAAGAGGGTGTCATGATATATGCTCCTTTCGAGATTACTTTGGTGGAATGGATGTGTAGGCTTCTTCAGGGCTGACTCGAAACGTCCTGGTCTTCCCGTTTCAGTGCCAGCAGGGGTAAAGCCAGGTCACGTACTTTGATCAGCACTCCATGCAAAGCGGCCTCATCTGCCAGAGGGCCACGCAGCACTGTGTGGTCTTCTTGATACGTGATCGTCAAGTCCTCAAACCAGGCAGACCAATGCTGATCAAGATGTCCCTGGACATGCAATTCGTAGATGGTCATCGCAGTGCGCTCCTTCGCCGTGCTATCTCTGTCGCGGCGTGTTTTCGTGATCTGTGCTGAGTATAGAGTAGGGAGTGGTTGGGAGGCAGGAGACTAAAGTGGATAATGAGGGTTGGTTTTGTGGTAGAGCGCAGGCAGGGCTGAGCCGCTGCCTCTACTATACCGCCCCACCTGCTGCGAGGCTATGCTAGAGGAGGTGAAGTGTTTGAGCGCGAATGACTGCCTGGGTACGGTTCTGCGCCCCTAGTTTCCCGGTAATGTTCGAGACGTACTTTTTGACGGTGCCCAGACTCACGACGAGGCGACGAGCAATCTCGCCATTGGATGCTCCCGAAGCTAAGAGTTGCAACACCTCGCGTTCGCGCCGTGTGAGGGGTTCGGCAAGTTCTCCCAGGTACGGAGGTTGTGAGTCGAGAGCCGTTGCCCCGAAGGAGGAAAGCAGCGTGGCAACGTAGTCAGGCGCAATGCCACGTTCCTGAGCCTGACGCAATAAGGTGAGTAGCGGTGTCCCCTCGTCAATGAAGAGGCGAATATAACCCTCTCCCGCGGCCTGTGCAAGGGCACGTCCCAGTGCGGTGAGGGCGCCTGATTGATCTCGCCTTGCATGGAGAGCCAACGCCTTCAGGATGAGGATTTCCAACACACTGCCCATGCGTGCTTTCGCCTCCGCGTCTTCGAGGAGGCGAGAGAGCAAGCGCAGAACATTGCCCAGCAGCGGCCCTGTCGGGTCGTTGCGTCCCTCTTCAATGCGGATTCGGGCCAGGATCAGGTATTCCATCTCACGTGGGTAGCTTACCTCGTCTTCGGTAGATAGGCCAGATGCATTCGCCCAGGCAACGGCACGCTCCAGATCGCTCTGTGCTAACAGGAGCTGCGCCCGTACTGCTGTTGCCAGCGCTCTGAGAGGGGATGGGAAGCAATCATGCTCAGTCAATTGAACCAGTTCTTCTATGGTAGCACGAGATTGACTGAACTCTCCTCGTGCCTGCTGTAAGCGAGCCTGCGTTGCGTATCCAAGCAGGGCGGTAATGGGTTCAAGAAAGATTCCCATCCTCATCGCCTCCATCCCTTTTGCCAGGATGCGCTCAGCCGCTTCCAACTGGTTGTGTTCGCGCAGAAGATGACTCCAATTGAGATAATAAAAGGCACTGGCACCTGAGGCGCGAAACTCCTCGGCCACCGGCAGCAGTTGTTCATAGATGGCAAGAGCCTCGCTGAGCCGACCTTGTAGCCCTCTCAAGCGTGCCAGTTGATGCGTGATGCGTAAACGTCCAAGAGGACCGATGGTAGGCACCAGCGCCATTGCAGTCAACACAGACTGTTCGTTTGGAGAGGTGACATCTCCGCTGAGTTGATAGGCACGAGCCACGTACATGAGCGCCCCGGCACGCAGAGGAGCCGCACCTCGCGTCTGTGGCAACAGGGAGAGCGCCCGACGTGCCATTGTGACGCTGCCCGCCAGATCATTGGAGGAGAGGCTGCTCAGTTCCGTACGACAGTACGCTATCCCACCTAGAATCATCTGTACATGTTCGTCAGGGTGGTCGAAAGATCGGCTGACTTCAGCATCACGCAGGCACGCCTCAGCCTGCTCAAATTGTCTGGCAAAGATGAGTCCGATCGCACGAATAAGAGAGAGCATTGGGCGCGTACGGATCATCTCTTCGGGAAGTCTCCTCATCCAGTTGAGAACGGTCTGATACTGACCGTTCAGCTCGATAGCTATGGCATCACGTTCAAGCAAGCGAGCCATACGCTCATCATCGTGAGCAGCCAGCGCATGGTGTACGGCCTCGATCACGAATGCATGCTCCTCGTACCAGATGCTGGCGCGGCGATGCAATTCAGGTACCATATTGGGCATCGTGAGCTTGAGGCGATTGGTGAGGGCCTCGGCAAAGAGGTGATGATAGCGGTACCACTCTCGCTTCTCGTCCAGTGAGACCACAAACAGGTTCGCTCGCTCCAGCGTTTCCAGTATCGCCTGACTTGCAGGCTCACCCGTGACGGCATCACAGAGCGGAGCAGAGAGGCGCTCAAGAATCGCCGTGTGTAGGAGGAACGACTGTATCGAAGCAGGTTGCCGTAAGAGTACTTCTTCGCTGAGATAGTCAAGCACGAAACGATGACTGCCGTTGAAGGCTGAGAGAAAGGCAGAGGGATCAGGATGCCCCGCCAGCGCAAGAGCAGCCAGTTGGAGGCCTGCGATCCATCCCTCGGTGCGGTTCTGGAGGGTCGTGATGGACTCTTCGGAGAGCGAGAGGTCCATCGTAGACTGGAGAAATGAACTGCTTTCTTCCAGGGAGAAGCGAAGGGCAGCAGCACGCACTTCCAGGATATGCCCATGCGCCCGGAGGCGGGAGAGCGGCAAGGGGGGGTCTGCTCTCGTAGCAAGGATGAGATGCAGCCTAGTGGGCAGATGCTCGACGAGCGTGGCAAGGGCACGATGAATGGACGGAGCTTCGATGACGTGGTAATCATCGAGCACAAGGGTAATATCCTCTCTTGCGTAGTGCGTCAGGTCATTGACCAGCAAGGTCATCACTGTTTCTGGTGACAGAGGTTCCCCTGTTTGGAGCAGGGCGAGGGCGTTCGCACCCAGGCGCCGATTAACGGTCTGCAAGGCAGCGATCAGGGAGGAGAGAAAACAGGTAGAATCATTGTCTTGCGCCTCCAGGGAAAGCCAGGCGACAGACATGGGCGGGAGATGCTTATGGTCGGCAAGCCATTGGGCAAGCAGGGTCGTTTTGCCGAAGCCAGCGGGTGCAGAAATGAGGGTGAGTCCGCGTTCCCTCCCCTGTTGGAGTTGCTCAACGAGACGGGTGCGCGACACCAACCGGACTCTTGGACGCGGCACCTGAAGCCTGGTAGAGAACAAGAGCGCGGGCTGTGTAGGCAACTCGGAAGGCAGGAGACGATTGGCCTCCGTTTCCACAGCTTGCATGGTTGATCCATCTACGCTCACGCCGCTTGCCCATGGGTTCTGTTCCCGTTCATCGGAGAGCGTCTCGCCAGAAACGTCATCAGGTGGGAAGGTCACATCACCACTGAGCTGAGCTGCCATCTCCTCCAGATGTATGAGCGTGAGGTCTGCTGTCCGTCCCAGATATCTCTTCATCAGCTTGGGACCGACGCGGTTGTAAGCGTACCAATACCCATGGCCCCATTGCCTGGACTCCTTCCGCACCGTCAGTTGTCCCTGCCTCCCGCGAAAGGCGAAGGAGGCAATCGTATCGAGCCAGGTAAACCACCCAGGTTCCCCAGGGGTGATCGTGAGGATGGGTCTCTCTCTCTGGTCGTGCAGTTCATAGTTCTCATGTTCGACATGCCAGGTCAGATGGTATGGGGCGGCTTTTGGCATACTCTCCTCATTGGTTTTTGTTACCCAAGGTCTTCTCTTTTCCTAGGAGTATACGCATTGGGTAACAAAAATGCAAGAGATTGTTGCGGCACAAAAAAGATCCTTTCTGTCAGAGGAAACGGATAGGTTTTTTTCGCCCTGTTGAGCAACGTTCCTCTTCCGACTTTGTGTTCCTCCTATCTATATATGACACAGACGTAGCGGAAGATGGAGAAGGAAGGACCTGGTTCCCCGCACAGTCTATCCGACCTCTTCCCTTCCCGAGAAACATCCGGAACATCTTCCTTCACATATCACAAAATCGACCGTTTTTCGGCACAAACTGTTCAGTTTTTCCAGGGGAGCTGCGCATCACCTCCGCAAGCGCGAAATGGACGCTTGACGAATCTCAAAACTTATATCAAAAACCAAAATGTCAAAACTATCGATCTTAGATGAGTAAGTGACACTTACAGCAGAGGTTCTATGAAGCTTGGCTATATCGGGGTGCTGACATTTTTCCGTACTGTTTTTGGCGCTAAGGCTGGCAAGAGCGCAAATGGGCCGGAATGTTTCCCGCTCATATAATAGGGACAGTGTTCCAGGATGGCAGCGAGATTGTTTTCCCGCCTGCGACATTGATCGCGTGGCGCGAGAGTAATCCCTGCCATTCTCGGCACGGCGGTAACCTGAACCGTCTCATGTGGCTCTGACCACGTATCATGAGCGTAGATGACAGCCTGCCAGGAACGAACAATACCATCGAGTCGAGCATACGAAAGGAGTGGACCATGCAAGCATGTGAACAGGTTGTTGAGTATCAGCTTTTCGTCGGCGTGGATATTGCAGCTCTTACCGCGACCGTTGCCTGGCAAGCTCCAAAGCAGAAGCCAAGCAAACCCATTATCATTGAACAGACTCCCGAAGGGTTCTCTTCTTTGCATCAGCGACTTCTCAGGACGGGAGCCAAGCCCGATCACATGCTTGTCGTCATGGAAGCCACAGGGATCTACTGGTTGGCTCTGGCGGCTTTCCTGGCGCGCCTTGGATACGCGGTCAGTATTGTAAACCCTGCCCAAGCGCATCATTTTGCCAAGGCTCTCCTCAAACGTGCGAAAACGGATGCCATCGATGCTCAAACGCTCACCCAGCTCGCGGCCCTCCTTCAGCCAGACGCATGGACGCCTCCTCCCGCGATCTACGAGGAGTTGGAGCAGCGGCTGACCCAAAGGGAAAGTTTGCTCGTGATGCGTGGTCGGGTGCGCAATCAACGCGCATGCTCTCCAACACAATCCGGTCGTGGTTCCCCACGTCCGCCAACGAATGGAGGCCCTGGATGAGACCCTCACCGCCCAGATTGCCCAGATCGAAGCAGAACTGGCCACCGTGTTGCCATCAGCGCAGGAGGAGGAACCCCTTCCTGGAGAAGACAACACGCATGCCCGGGAGTGGGCAAAGAATATTGCCAGGCTTCAAACAATTCCAGGTATTGGGCTCATCACGGCCACATGAATAGTGGTTGCTACCATGAATTTTACACTCTGTGCCGACGCCTCGAAGGCAGCCCGCCTATGCGGGTTTAGCTCCTCTGCCGAGAGCATCAGGAACCAGTGTCCATCAACGTCCCTGTATCGGCCATAGCGGGAATGGGCGTCTGCGAACAGCACTCTCCCTCGCAACATTGTCGGCAGCCCGCTTCAATCCTGTTATCAAGACCTTCTATGATCGGCTGAGAGCAGGAGGGAAGCCAGCAAAAGTTGCCCGTTGTGCAGCTGCACGCAAACGCTTGCATCTGGCTTTTGCACTTGTCACTTATCAGAAAGACTTTGATCCGCTCTATCGGCAACAGGATGCCGCCTAAACACTCGAGCACATCCTGGTCGCGTTCTCCAATACCCGAGCCTTTTTGCCTTTTGACAAGCTGAACTATTTCTCCCCTTGACAATCAATACCGTATCTAAGGCGTGTCAAAATGTCATTTATCAGAATAAAAGAGCCGTTTCTCAAGAAACGTGCCACGCAATGAGGCGCTTTTAGAGGATGGTGGTAGTAAAAGCTAAGAGTAGTCATATTTTCGGGTGAAGAGTGATCAAGCGGCACGAAGAGTGATCAGTTTAGCTATTGCCGGAGGAAAACCCGCTTGAGAGGCGGGTCGTCTTAGACCGTTTCTGTAAATTCGCACGTGAATTTGCCTGTTATAGGTAGTCTTCAGTAGCAAGCTGTCCTAGCAGTCTGTCGGAGAGAAGCTAGTGCCTCTGGCTTGGGGGTTGCCTCGAAGTTGGAAGCGAAATTTGGAGTAGCCTGCTGAACCAGGCTGTAGAGAGCTACGATAGCTCTCTCTGCCTGGATAGAAAGTAGTCGGTCTTACCGCTTTTCCCTCTCCATGCAAACACCATCGACTGCCTTCTCCTTCCTCTTCCTCCTTCTGGTCCCACCTCTGGGCAACCTCTTATCCGGAAGATACCTCTCCATCGCTCTGAAATTGATCAGTGAATGTCCAGGAATGAGGGAAAACAAGAGATAGAGATTGTCTCAGATCCGGCGCATGGGTCATTTGCCCCATGCATTTCGTTGCGTTATCTGTGGTACTAGCAGAAAAAGGGGGCAAAATGGAGACTTTTCTGATCAAGAATGGTCTGCGCAAATCCCAGGCGAAACGCTGGTTTGGGTTTTGTGCGGCTCTGGGGCTGATGTTGGTCGGCAGCCTGGCCTGTGGCCCGGCTTTCAACCGAGGTGTGCCGCCACCTCCCTATGATGCGGCGTTTGGTTCAAGCGGGGACTACCAATCGACAACGCTGGATCGGGCCGCAACCTCAGAGGTTCTCACGATGGTTGTCTCAAATGGGCCGAATATCACGCTTTGCGATTTAAATCCTTTGAATGGACTGCTGCGGGGACATACGGATCTCTCGCTTCACGGCAGCCCCATTGGTTATGCAGATGGTCTGCTCTATGTCAATGAACGAGGAGGGAGCGATGGTCACAGCCTTGCCCTCTGCGCGGTCGATATCTCTCACGGACAGGTACGCTGGTGTCAGTCACAGATTCAGGGAGCGCTTCAGGGAGTATTTGAGCCTTCTTATTTTTCACTCATTCTCGGCGCAAACGGCATTATTTACATGAGTATATTCTTTCGTATTATTTATCCTATTAAACACATAAATACTCCAACAACGCTCACATCTGCCGCTACAGTCACTCCTGGGCCTCTTGCTCCCACTTCTCCTGTAGCTACTGCTTCCCCAGCAGATTCCCGGCCCTACTCGGTCTTGTATGCTTTCAATGAGGCGAATGGAAGGATCGTGTGGCAATATTCTCTGGGTCATCTGTATTTCGAGAATCTCGCTCCTCCGCTGCTTCTGAAACTGGGTCAAGGCATGCTTTATACAGAAGTGCAAGGAAGCGATGATCACACTCGCATTTGCGCGATACGGGCGCGAGATGGCAAGCAGACCTGGTGCCAGGCTTTCGCGCACCCGATTCTGGATGGCATCACCCTAGGTTATGGGACGCTCTATGCGCGAACCTCAGACGACGAATTTTATCTGTCTCCTGGCGATGATACAGACGTGTACGCTCTGGATGCAGCCAATGGCGCGCTGCGCTGGAGCGTTTCCCTGGGTCCATCGACAACGGGGTCCTACGCTCCCTTGATCGAAGTGGCTGGGAACAGGGTGTATGTGAACAGGAGGAGGTGTGAGTGTGACAGCGCCCATCCATCAAGTGATGATGCGGATTACCTCTTTGCATTCAATGCCAGCAGTGGTTCACTATGAAATAGCTCATCTATTTTCTACGCGTTCCTTACTCAACGCCAAGATATGCGAGAAAAACGCCATGTTACGGTTTTTTATACGGTTCCGCAGATGGAAAAGGGAAATTCTTCCACCTGTGTCAAAAATGTTCCAGATTGTTGAAAAAGCCTATTGTAGAGCTTTAAGGGACAGAAAAACGTTACATGTTTCGCTCATTTGACGCCGATTCGCATTTTTTAAACCTCAGCGCTTTAGTTTTTCAACAGGCTGGTTCATTTCCTGTGACAAATATTCTCATATTCAATGGCACGGGCTTTTCCTGGACTGCAACTGCCGTGCCATTGAATGGAGAGCCATCCCTGATCCGCCTGGATGATGAACGCACGATCTTTCTTCGCGCAATACTCATCCAGACGGCAATGATACTCAGGCTTTTCACCTGTGTTCACACAGTCACGGCTTCGGTATCGAACGCGAAAGCAAGGTTATGGCAAGGGCTCAGGGGCGATCATGCTGTTGTGAACCCGGCACTCTTCGACAAAAGCGAGTTCACGCAGGTAAAACGCACGCGCCGCTAAGTGGGCACCAGGTTGATGAACAACGAAGCGTTGGCGACGCACATCCACAAATGGGGCTTGTGGGAAGAGCTGGCTCAGTTCGTCCAGCGCAGATGCAGAGGACTCCCAGACGGTGTCATGCTCTCCAAGGGTCATCTGGACGGGAACGCGCACATCCGCACTAATCTGGCGAAGATGCTCGGGAAAGCGAAGCACCTCACGCAACTCCGCCATCGGCAAAGGAGCTTGACTCTGCTTCAAACGTTCTCGGGCCTCATGAACCCAACTGTTGGCAGGTCCAAGGGACCTGGCGTTCTCGTCGAAAGGAAGCTCGACAAATGGGGCATTAGCCAGCAAGCTTTGAAAGCGTTGGAGGGCACCTGGCAACCAGCGTAATGCCGTCCCATGAGTGCTCACGCCAAGTAAAGGCACATCAGGCTGGCTGGCAGCCAGCCCAAGGACGATGAGTCCCCCGAAGGATTGGCCAAGCAGAACGATTCCTGCCTCGTCGGCTCCATACTGCTCCCAGGCCGCGGTCAGCGCGAGCCGCAGGAGGGCGATCTGGCCGTCAAAGGTGCTCAGATCTTCGGCGATCTGTTGGCTGGCCCCATAGCCCGGTCGATCCAGCGCCAGCACCGCGTACCCAAGAGCGGCCGCCGTATCGAGGAAGCCTGCTTCACCAGGGATGGTGTTATCAAAGATAGCGGCCGAGTTGCTGACCCCATGCAAGGACACAATCAGAGCGCGAGGAGCGCTCGAAGGTTTTGCGTACACTCCCGAGAGGTCACTCTGACCTGCTCGGATCAGAATGGGCTTCTTGGTTGTTAGACTGTTCATCTTTTCAATCGTTTTCATTTTTTCGGAAAGCACGTAGCTTCCAGCCAATTCAGGGCGGTGCTCATAGAACACTTACTGAAACCCCGCCAGGACCGGCGCGCTGGTCCTGGCGGGGTTTCAAACCACAGGTGTTTCCTTCAGCACGCGGCGATCGAAGCCGACTCTACCCAGGAAGCTTGGCCCCCAGGATATCAACCTTCTCCATGACCAGTGATCCTTCGACAAACAGGGCCTTCGCTCTCTCCTGCAACTGCGGCCAGCGGGCATTGTAGTGTGCGAGCCTCCTTTCTTCGTCTGGGAAGGCATCAAAGACGCCGAACGTCGAGGGTTCCAGGCGAATTAAGAAATAGGCGATCGTTTCCGGCTCCTCCTGGGCTGCTGCCAACGCTCCTTTGAGGGCGCGCTCGACATCCGCCTCTTTTCCGGGCTTTGCCTCGAATCGAATGAGAAATCCTGCAGTAACCATGTTGTATCTCCATTTCTTCTTGCATTTGCACGAGATGCCTGAAACCCGCATGAACGTGAGCTTGTCTTTCTCGCAAGAACAGCTCTCGCTCATTGGTAGGTGAAGCTTCTGCTGGTCCTCTTTGAGAGAGCCTCTTCCAGGCAGTCACGCGCATTGGGCCATTTTCTGCTCACAGGGAAGAGTATACTAGGGGAAATGTGTTGTACCAAGTGTAAAACTACACCTGGATTGGCAAGAGATCGTCCCGCCTGTTCGCGGATCGGGTCTCTCCCAGTTCCAACAGCAGGAGAGAGGTATGATGAACATCGAACCTGACGCTTCTCACACGCCAGATGTGCTGCGTGATATCCTGGAGGAGATTGAAGTCCTGAGGATGAAGAGACAGGAAGAGGTAAGGGACCGTCCTCATCCATTCCTCAAACGGTTTACTCAGCAAGAGTTAACCGATGAAGCGTGTCCCACCTATAAAAATTTGCTGGTTGGGCGCTCGCAACGGATTCCCAGCCGCCAGACGTTGATGCAAATCGCTGATTATCTCGAATGTAGCATTGAAAGCCGCAACAACTTGCTCTTGGCTGCTCGTTATCTCCCTGAAAGCCTCGAATTGGAAGGAGACGCGCTAAGGCTCACATTAGAACAGGCCAGGCAGTTGATGGAAACATTCCCCTATCCAGCCATGCTTGTGACGCACACCCTGGCAATCGAAGCTATCAACGAGCCTTTCCAGCGACTCTTTGCGTTTCCTCCACTCATGGCGCTTCCACGAACACAACGGTACGTCCTCCCCGTCTTTTTTCGAGAGGACTTGCCGATCCGAGAACGTTCGACCTTCAATGACCAGGCAGTCAAAGCCTGGCAAGCTGGGGTATCTCGCGGCATTCAGCTCTTTAAGCAAAGCAATAGGCTCTACCAATTTGAACCGTGGTATCATGAATTGGTCAAACAGTTTTGTGCCGTCGCCGATTTTCGTCGGTATTGGGAACGAACGCCTTCACTATTTGATCAGCATGATGTCCCATCAAAGCTGCTTCTGGGGAGAAATGCTACGACGGAAGAATGGTTGCCGATTCAACTCCAGCATATTCGTATTTCGGTCTGCAGCCACATGTATCCTTGCATTATGGCACTTCGCCCTTTGGATGATGCTGCCCGTGCCGTCTTTGCATCCCTGAGCAGTGCTAAGGGGTCTCCTTTCAATGCTGTGAGTAGACGCTAATCCTGGAGAGTAGGGGGCCACGTTCTCTCCCTTCAACCTCGTTGCGCATCCCGTGGGTTGGACTCCCAACAGCAGTGGAAAGGCTGGCAAGCCTTTGGCATGGTTCGAGCCGAACGACGCATCGAGGGAGAGGTTAGCCGAGAAACCCGCTACTTTTTGCTCAGTTTCTCCTCGGCACAGACCTTTGCTTACGCGGTCCGAAGCCATTGGGGGGTTGAAAATAGTCTTCATTGGGTGTTGGATGTGGCGTTTCGGGAAGATGATTGCCGTGTACGACTCGGTCATGCCAACGAAAATCTGGCCGTCTTACGCCACATCAGTTTGAATCTCTTGCGCCAGGAGAAGTCCTCCCGTGTTGGCGTCCATGCCAAGCAGCTTAAAGCCGGCTGGGACCACTCCTATCTTCTCCGCGTTCTTGATGGGGTTCATTAGATGCACTTGCCCTGAGTGCCTTCTCAGGCAAGCGCATCTAAATGGGAGGTGATAAAAGAAGCTCTAAAACTGCGGAGAAGTTGGAGTTTACAGAGCAACGAGAGGAATAAACTATGCAGATTATGGGGTTCTATTACCTGAAAGGCGATCACGCCTTTCAGCCAAAGTAATGTCGAGAGGTTATTTGCATGGCCGATTTGAATAGTCCCAAAGTTCAGAAGATACTCAACTCGAAAGCGTTCGCGCATCTTGCAACAATTGGCGCTAAGGGAGAGCCAAATTCATCAGTGATGTGGTTTTTGTGGGATGAGGAATACATCAAGTTTACCCATACCACTGAACGTCAGAAATACCAGAATCTCAAGCGTGATCCGCGTGTGGCTATCACGATTACTGACCCCGATGACCCCTACACTTATGCCGAGTTTCGTGGGGTGGTTGATAAGATCGAGGAAGATCCCACTGGAGCCTTTTACAATACCCTGGCAGAAAAGTATGGCTCCTCCTCGCGCTATCGTGGCGATCCGCGTGTGGTTTTGTGCGTAAAGGTTGACCGCATCCTGGGGTACGTGTAGGCGGTACAGCTCTCTCGTGTCTGCAACTTCTGCAACTGGCTGGTTGCAGAAGTTGCAGACACGAGTTTTTTTAGATGCAATTGCCCTGACACATACCTATACATCTTTCTCATGCATCTCACCTATCCATCGATCAGGGAAACACAGAAGCACTGCTTCTTGAACAATATGCCCCGTCATGCAGAAGACACGCCCTGACTGGGATCTCGCTCAACCCAGCCTGCGCGAGAACTGGAAGGGCGACAAGACCTTGCATCATCCCTACAAGGCAGCCAGGCAGTAAGCTTATAGAGAAAGAGGATGCCGTCCCTGACTTCATCAGGGGGGCATCCTCTTTCTCTATAAGCTTATTGCAACTTATTCACGGAGTGCGTATTTGTACCAGGTGTCGCGTCCTCGCTGGAGGCCAGTTCGCACATCTTCTGGATCGGTCTCAGGCCAGACGCTTTGCAGGCACCAACTCACGCCCGCGTCCTTGTAGTCGATTAAAAGCGCCTGAGCATCCTCATCATCATATGCGGCAAAGACATTGCTGCTTACGACTATATCCAGTGGTAGATCGGATTCACGGTGCTCATCCATAAAGGCTCGCAACTGGACAACCTCTTCTGGCAAGACTTCTCCAAAGGTTCCATCTTCGCGTTGGGCAAAGGCATTCACACCATCCCAGCGCGCGGCACGGAGCATAGGTCCCTTTCGCGGCCAGGTTCCAGCTATCCAGACTGGAATGCGCGGCTGCTGGAGAGGAGTGGGTAGGAAGGTGATCTCTTGCACCTGGTAATGTTCGCCACTGTAGCTAAACGGCTCTCCGCTCCATAAACCATTCAGGATATCCAGGCTTTCGTCGAGCAATTTGGCACGTGTGCGACTGTCTTGCTCCTCACCAAAATGGGTAAAGCCCTTATCACCCTCGTCGCCAGCACCTACGCCAAGAATCAAGCGGCCACCAGACAGGCGATCCAACGTGGCCGTTTCGCGCGCGACCTTCCAGGGGCGGCGGCGCGTCAGAGCCGTAACCATGGTACCGATGTGAATGCGCTCGGTGTTCAACGCGAGGGCCGTTAGCGCGATCCAAGGGTCACATACCTCCTGGCTATCGGCCTGGTAGTGGAGTGTGTCCCAGAGAAAGATACCATCCCAGCCATCCCTTTCCGCCAGAAACGCCAGGTCAACCAGCGTAGCAATATCACTATATCTGCCGACATTGGGCAACGCCAGACCAAATCGCATATGAAGTTGTTTCCTTTCCGTCCTCTTAAGCGAAAACGTACTGTTATCTGTATCGAATTGCCAGAGCATACAGCAAAAACCAGGGGAGGGATGCAGGGCATCCTCAAGGATGCCCTGCATCCCTCCCCTGGCAATCTCCCACTTAGCCTTGGGAAGATGTTGGTGGCGAAAGGACCACCACTTGCCGATCGACAATCTCCACCCCTGCATGGAGTTGGATTTCGTACGACCGGCTATTGATCATACCCACTACCTGGGCATTATCTCCAGTACTTGAGAGAGGGACCCATTCTCTTCCTTGCTCGGACAGAGATGCCAAATACTCAATCTCCCATGGCAAGGAAATGTGGACTGTCACTCCCTCTTGCCTCTTCATCAACCGCATGAGCCCTCCTTGTTCCATAGCCCCCCTTATTGTACCGCATTCGACGCCTCGCCTGACGCTCCTTTTCCTCGGCACAAATCCACGACTAGCAGCCATGACAAGAATTCAGCCCCAGATCACGCGACGGCTCTGTTCAGTGAGTAAAAGGGAAGAGATGTCAGCGAACCACCGAGGTTTCCACGCCACGTTGAGAGGAAGAACCGCTGGGGATCAACACGTGAATACCTGCATCTCCCTCACATTCCTCAGTCACTGTCGATGGGAAGAGATGTTTTGCAGGTGCTCGCACCGGGCTTGCAAATGCCTTTCCCTCCATTGGCACCAGACGCACGAGAAGCCAGGTCAGAGGACCCACCAGAGGCACCCAGAAACAGGTCAACAGGATGTTAAATCCAAGATGTGCCATAGCGACTTATAATGGGGGCGGAAAACTGGACAGGGAGATGAGATAAAATAGCAGGAGGGAGAGTACATCCACAAGGAGGCAGATTGTGGCAAGTTCGCCGAAGAAGTACAATAGTGACTTTAAAGTGAAAGTGGCCTTAGAAGCCATCAAGGGACAGAAGACCCTCAACGAGATCTCATCTGAGTATGGAGTTCACACCACTCAAATTACGCAATGGAAAAAGCAAGTGCTTGATGAACTGCCACAGATCTTCGCACGCAACGGTCATGAGCGGGCCAAGAGCGAAGAAGCCTTAATCGCCAACTTGTATCAAGAAATCGGTCAGCTCAAAGTCGAGCTCGATTTCCTGAAAAAAAAATCTGGTCTTTCCCGTTGAGCAGAAGCGGCTCCTCATCGAGCCTGAGCATCCTCACTTGTCGATCGTTCGTCAATGTGAGCTGTTGGGGCTGGCCCGTTCAAGTTACTATTATGAGCCTGTCCCTGAGAGCGAGGAAGATCTTCTCTTGATGCGCTTGCTTGATGAACAGTATACCAGGACGCCTTTTTACGGGAAGCGCAAGATGGTCACTTTTCTTGCCGAGCAAGGATATCAGGTAGACCGCAAACGCGTCAGACGACTCATGCAACGAATGGGGCTAGAGACGATCTATCCCAAACCACGGCTGAGCCGACCTGGCGAACCAAGCGTACGTTATCCGTATCTCTTGAGAGGAGTGAGTATCACCAGCCAAGATCACGTCTGGAGTAGCGATATTACCTACATCCGCCTGGCCCGAGGGTTTGTCTACTTGGTGGCCATCATTGATTGGTTTAGCCGCTACGTCCTGGCCTGGGAGCTCTCAACGACGTTGGACACTGGTTTCTGTGTCGATACGCTTGATCGGGCTCTGGGGGCTGGGCAACCCAAGATTTTCAATACTGACCAGGGGGTTCAGTTTACCAGTCACGAGTTTACCACTCGTCTGCTTCGCTCAAACATTCGCATCAGCTGGGATGGGCGAGGACGAGCCTTAGATAACGTGTTCGTAGAACGTTTGTGGCGCAGTGTGAAGTATGAGGAAGTTTACCTCAAAGACTACCAAACGGTTTCAGAGGCGAGGAGTGGACTGACTCACTACTTCCAGTTTTACAATCATGAGCGATATCACCAGTCGCTGGACTACAAAACACCTTTTGTGGTGTATCGCTCCAAACATTCGTCATGACTTTTCCATAATGCTGAGTTTACTCTCAAAATTGGCCCATTTCTGTCTAGACAAACGGTACCACCATACATCCTCAAGAAAGATCATTATCTTCCTCTCTGTCTATTCCTGGTCTTTTCCACAAGCTATCCACATCATGTGTCTCGAAATGTGGATAGCTTGTGGAAAACGGTTTCAAAACAACCTGTCCGCTTCCCGTCCGCGTATAGGTGCAGGGATGAAAGAGAATGCACCTGTTTCCAAAAAGGCGGGAAAAGGGATCAACCGTGGGCAAGACGCTACGCTTTTGGGGTTCTTGACAAACGAGGACACCTGTTCTACACTGAAGAAAACATCAGGCAGGAGAAAGAGCAGAACCGCATGATTCGCGCCCATAAGATCAGACTGCATCCCACCTCAGAACAGGCCAACTCCCTTGCATGCGCCGCAGGGGTGGCCCGCTTCGTGTGGAATTGGGCGCTGGCCGAGTGGAATCGGCAATATGAAGCCGGGGAGAAACCGACAGCCCTCAAGCTCAAGAAGCAATTTAACGCGATCCGACGGGAGCACTTCCCCTGGACCTGGGAGGTGACCAAGAACGCCTCTGACCAGCCCTTTCTCGATCTGGGCAAAGCCTTTACGGCGTTCTTCGAGGGCAAGGCTCGCCGTCCGAAGTTCAAGAGCAAGAAACGCAGCAGGCCGAGCTTCTATCTCGCCAATGACCAATTCGAGATCGGGGATCATCGCCTCTGGGTTCCCAAGCTCGGATGGGTCAATATGGCCGAGAAACTCCGCTTTCAGGGAAAAGTTCTGGGTGCACGCATCACCAGAACAGCCGATTGGTGGTTCGTGAGCATCCAGGTCGAACTCCCTGAGGAGATCCCGGTGGAGAAAGCGGCAGCGGTGGGCATCGATGTCGGACTGAACCGCCTGGCGACCTTGAGTACGGGTGAGCAAGTCGAGAACCAAGCCTTTCTCAAAACCGCGCTCAAGAAGCTGCGCCAGGCCACCAAACGCCTGCATCGCAGAAAACCGGGATCGAGGAATCGGGAAAAAGCGCGCAGGCAGGTGGCACGCCTGCACTACCAGATTGTGTGCTTGCGCCAGGATGTCCTTCAGAAGCTCACCACCAGGCTGGCGGACAGTTATGGAATCATCGGGGTGGAGAATCTGCATCTCAAGGGACTGCTCAAAAACCGACACCTGGCCCGCGCGTTCTCCGACGCCTCGCTGGGCACTCTGGTACGCCTGCTGGAAGCCAAGGTCCCCCAACGGGGTGGACAGGTGATCAAGGTAGACCGTTTCTTTCCTTCCAGTAAGACCTGCCACGGCTGTGGGTGGACCTGGGATCAGATGACCCTCAAAGATCGCATCTTTGTGTGCCAGAATCCCTCCTGCCCGTATGTTCACTTTCCCCAGGATCGCGACCACAATGCTGCACACAATGTCCTGCGGGAAGCCCTGCGCTTGATTGGGCTCGTTGATCAAGCCGTCTCCGGTACTGGCTCGGACGAAGACGGAAACTGGGCTGTGGACGCGGGGTAAGACCAAAAAGACCAGCCGGTCTTGAGGCACCTACGGATGAAGCAGCAACAACGAAAGACGCAGGAAGGCGATGCTTGCATACGTTTTCCTACATTAATCGGAGCAGAAGATCCTCTGTCCTGCGTGCATATCCGCTGCCCTCTCTAGTCGGCAATGACCTTGAACTGTTCAACGTGGGCGATCAGCGTCAGCATCGAGGCAAGAAAGAGGACACCCCCTAGAACCAGAAGCAACCATCGTCCTCTAGACAACCAGCGTGGGTGAGCGAGAGCCAACGGACTGATACACGCAGCCAGACCAAGGTACCAGTAGACCTGCGCCCAGGTGAGCGAATTGAAAATGGTCCGAATCAGCAGAGGATCACTCGCAGGTGGCTCTCCGACATGCGAATGGAAGATCGCTATGCCCAATGCCAACAACATCACCCCACCAATGCTCGCGATATGGCAAACCAGAAGGTGCCCAGCGCCATGGTGGCAGGCGAGTGAGCAGAGCGCTGAGCCAACACCGCAAGCATCAGAGGCTCGATCACCTCAGAAGCTGGGCGTTGTGGCGCTTCACGAGCATAGGCACGCACCTGCAACAAGCGCACGGCAAGTGGAGACAACACCCCCAACAAGCGCATCAGAGCGTCAATCGTTTGCAATTGCCGTTCCTCGATGCGACACCCGCTTTTGAGGCATTGGTGATACTCCTCGACCAGCCAACAATGCCGATACCAGTCCACACGCTCCCATGCTTGTTCGAGCGTCGTGGTGGGAACCGAGGTCAACAAGACCCACTCCAACGGTTTTTCACCTTTGGGAGCGAGTTCTTCCCAGACGCGGATGACCCAGACGGTCAAGGCTTCGTTGCTCGCTTGCGGCTCATTGCGTGGGGCAAGAGGGTCATTTGTCCGAAGGCAAGCTGAACCTGGGTCGAACGCGCTTTGTGTCCATGCCGAGCTGGCACCTCAAGCGGACGGCTCTGCCGACTTGGAAAGGCGCGGGCGCGATCCAGAGAATGCTTGATCTCTTCCTCGTCCGCTTCGGTACGCCGATTCTGAGCCGCTCGCACCAGAAAGTGCGTCTGGTTCGCTTGGCATGCGAGGAAAAACGGGAACATATCCACGCCTCGATCCCCAACATGGACCCAAGTGCTTCCTGGCTCAGGCGTCCCAATGGTACCTACCTGGCGCATCCAGACATCGGTTTCACGCTCTTGCCGTTTGAGCCGTTGGTGGCGTTGTTCCCCTTTGGGTGCTCGAATGCGTGCAAAGGGTTCTTGAGATATGCATCCAAGCACTTCCTTGGTAGGGGGACGTACTGCAAGCACCGTTTGCACGAAGAAACCACGCCCACGTTCATTGCCAATTTGCCCTGTCCCACTGACCTTGTGGCGATGCGACAGATCGATATCTGTGGTATCTTGTACCAGCAACATCACTGGAGAGGATACAGCTTGTTCTCTCGTCTGTTGAACATGCGGCTGCATCAAGGCAGCAAAGGTCACGTCTGGCTCGTTGAGCAAACGATACAAGGCTTTTGTCCCTTTCCAGTCGTGCATTTGAGCAGGCAGCGAACCCAGAGGATTCTCCGCCAGATTGCTGGCAGCCTGGATGGTGCGTCTCGTTCGACGTCTATCGTGCAGTTGGACATTCCCAAAGGTGTGCTCGGCCCAACTCTTGGCGTCTAATACTTCTTGCGTCTTCATCCTTGATTCTATCCCTTCCTAAATGTGGGTAAGCGCTATGACCTCTCTGCCAGAGAAGTGAATGAAAATGGGCTACAATAGCAGTGAGAGCGGTGAGTCAAGGCCAAGATTCACTGGTGCCATCGAGCCCGATGGGTAAGCTGACCTGAGTGTCTCCAGAAGAGAAGTGTGTTGCCCTTTGTAAAAAGGAGCACGTGAAGGAAACTTGTTTGTTCATGTTCACTCCTCATCGTTCTCTGTACACACGATGATCAGTTCAGATGAGAGAAAGGAAGAAGCGATGGAAGTGCTCTATGAACGCTGTTGTGGTTTAGATGTCCATAAGAACACCGTTGTTGCCTGTATCATGCTCACGCCACCAAACGGTCGGGTGCAGAAGACCGTGAGAACTTTTGGGACCACCACCGCAGAGATTGTGGCATTACGAGATTGGATCGATGCGCAACACGTGAGCCATATCGCCATGGAAAGTACCGGCATCTTCTGGCGTCCTCTTTACAATCTTTTAGAAGATGAACACACGATCATCCTTGTGAACGCTCATCATATAAAGTCGGTTCCTGGTCGGAAAACTGATGTGAAGGATAGTGAATGGATTGCTGATCTCTTGCGCCATGGATTGCTCAAGGCCAGTTTCATTCCCCCGAAGCCTTTTCGCGACGTGCGGGATCTCATGCGCTATCGAAAAAGCTTGGTCTATATGCGCACAGAGGAGATCAATCGTTTACAGAAAGTGTTGGAGACAGCGAACATCAAACTTGCATCGGTGGCGACCAATGTCTTAGGAAAAAGCGGGCGGCAGATGATTGAGGCATTGATTGAAGGTGAAGATGACCCTCACGTCCTCACCGAGCTTGCGGTAGGCAAATTACGAATAAAACTCCCACAATTGCAAGAGGCTTTGGAAGGACGAGTCGAGGCACATCATCGTCTCTTACTCAAAGAGATAGTTGCCCACATTGATTTTCTGGAACAGCAGATGGAACACCTGCTTGAAGAAATTGAAGCGAGAATGTACCCATTCAAAGAAGCACTCGACTTGTTGATGAGTATTCCGGGCCTCCAATTGCTAAGTGCGCTCACCATCTTGTCTGAGGTAGGCATCGACCTGAGTGCCTTTCCTTCCGACAAGCACTTCGCCTCCTGGATTGGCGTGTGCCCTGGCAACAAAGAAAGTGCAGGCAAACGGCTGAGCGGACATGCAACAAAAGGCAACGTCTTTCTGAGAGCAGCTTTAGCCGAGGTGTGTTGGTGCCTGAGCCGGATGAAAGGCAATTATCTTTCCACCCAACATCATCGCTTTGCGCGTCGAATGATCAAGCCCAAAGCCGCTGTAGCTACCTCACATAGTCTTGCAGTGATTGTTTATCATGTTCTCAAAAAGAAAAAGCCGTATCAGGACTTAGGGCCAACCTACTTGGATGCGTTAGATGGAGAGAGGGCAAAGAAACAAGCAATACGGCGACTTGATGTTTTAGGCTATGAAGTGGTCTTAACACCTAAGGAGGTGAGTGCCTAACTGCGATCTTTCTTTTCATCTCACCAGAGATGTCCTCCTGTACTCCTCATCAATATGAAGAGCACAGGAGGTTTGTGCCCCTTTTTCCAACGATCCTTTTCCCATTTTCGAAGGAAGAATCAGGGTTCAAACACAGGGGGTTTCCAGAAGCAGAGGTTCTATGACGGTGACCAGAGGTCAGGCAGTTCGCTTGTTCCAAGCAGGCGGAAGGTAACCTTGACCGAACCAAAGCTGACCACATCTCCGTCCTGGAGGACTTCTGGCTTGCGCGGGTTTAGCACCAACTCGCCCAGGCGTGTCTTATTTCGGCTATTCAGATCTTCGAGAGAGAAGCACGTTTGCTCTATGCGAATCTGTGCATGCTGACGCGAGACACTGCTCGATGTATCGAACGGCGTCAGGTCAATTCCTGGCGTGATATTACGTTTGGGATCGGCCCGTCCGATAACGACACACTCCTCTTTGATGGCAATGCGTTGCGCTACCTTTCCATTCTGCTGAATATCCAGAAATGCGTAAATTTTTGCGCTCTCCGGCGCTACTGGCCCAATGCTGAGTTTCGACCTGATGATCGTCTGCTCCCCCTCTGACAGTTCCTGATGTATACTGGACCGGGGCCGGAGAATGGTCTGCTCCCCTTCTACCAATTCCTCATCTAATTTAAGCTTCGCGCTCGCCTGGTTCACCATGGCTGGAAAAGACTTCATGACCGCAAGCAGGCTCGCCACACGCTCAGGACGCTGGAGGGGGTGTTCGGCCTCAAGTTCCGGCAGGACCGAGAGCACCCTCCCATTGCGCACGAATAATCTTCTCCAGTTGGATGGGTCGAGGGGAATGAGAGCATGGCGCTGGCGTCGCGCGGCGCCGATTGCGCTGGCGCGCGCGCTCGTGTCGATACCACTTGCTTTACTAATCTGTTCGATACGTTCGGCGCCGAAGTTGATCGGGGCCGCCTGGCTGTATTCCTGCGCACTCACCTGAAGCCAGGCGTAGGTGTCCTCTTTAATGCGATCAGCAAGTTGGCGAAGGGCATCAGTTGGTAAGGTACCCGCATCCCGAGCCTGCCAGTACTCAAGAACTCGGGCGCTGTGTCCAATCATCCCGGTCATCGCGCCACCACTAGTCAGGAAATGACCATTGCCAAAGGAATCGCCAGCGACCACGCCGTTGACTGCAATTAATGGATCATCGCCAACCCGCTCGACAAGGCTGAATAACGTAGGTCCATAGATCATCTGGACCTTCATCAACTCCTGCCTGGGAATGTCGAGAATCTCTGCGGCTTGCTTGATATAGTAGTCATAGATCAGTTGTTGGTAGGAAGCGAAGAACTCGGGCGAACCAGGGTCCGTTCCCGCTGGAAGGAGTCCCGCCTCGATGGGATCGAAGGTTGTAAAGTCTGGAACCTGAACCAGAACCCATCCGACCTCTGGATCATTCTCATGGCCCACAGCGATCTGCCGCACCCAGTATTCCTTGCCATTCTGGTCGAATGCTGAAGAGATTCTCCGCCGTAGGCGACCACCTACAAGCACCTCCACCAGGCCCGCCAGGAAATCCGCCTGCGCCACGACTGGCCCATACCCATCTCCATGGTCAACCTCGACATCATGTTGCTCAAATCCCAGGCGGTTCGCGTCAGTACTCTTAAATCCCTGGGCGATCATGAACAGTTCGGGAGTACCCAGGTCAATGATCTCACTATTCGGCTCCCTCACACGAACGAACTGCCCCTTGAAGTCGAATTCCTTAAGACTCTCGATGCGAATCCGCTTCCGGCCATCGGGACCATCAATGAAACCCTCACCCTCCTTCGGAACCACACGGTGATGCGTAAACAGTTGGACCCGAGGCTTGCCATTCGTCTCTCGATCCTTCTGTTCGATCATCTCCAGATAGCGACGCAGCAACTTCTGAATGGAGGCAGCCTCGGCCTGGAACGTCGACGGGCCATCGAGCACCTCCACCATCGAAGTGCGGATCTTGCGAGGGTCAGGCTGCTCTGGCGGCTTGGGTGGCTCTAACACCGTAATGACGCGGTTGGGCAGACCATCGCGCCAGCGGTCGTCAATAAATTCGACATTGTGAATGGTTCCTACAATATGCTGGTCCGCGTCAAAGCCATCGATGATCTCATCGGCGACGATATCTCCAGCGGAAGTATGAGGGCTGTAGAAGCACTCAGCGAGGCGAAATAATCGTCCATCCCCCCGACGAGGCAATCTGGCTTCGCCATATCGTTCAAGCATCATCTGGTCAATCAGGCCAAGTTGGTGATAAAAATCTGCACGGATATTCCAATGTACGCCAAGGAAGGGATCACCACGCATCTCAACACCCACTGCGGTCCGCCCCATTGCCACAGTCCACAATATGGCCATCATGTTCGTACCACCCAGACCCAATGCCAGAAAGTCTGGATTGCGTATCACGTCGCTCATAGATCGCGTTACCCTCCTCATAAACATGCATTCGAGTTTATATATGTTACAAATATCTCTTTTAGTCCATTTACGTTGTTACTCATCAGTTTTTGTCCACAACTTTTCAGAGTAGATGTATGGCCCTTTTGAGTGCCTACTTTTGCGCGGAGATCGCTGGAATAGAAAGGATAGGCAATGTGGCTTGAGCATTCTGCCATCCATCCTACCTTCTGCAAATTTGCGAGCCAGAAGAGCAAGGAATCCCATCTCTGGCAGCTTTCATCACCAGTATCCAAGCCAAAGTGCCATTAGTACTTGAGACATTCTATCTGGTATTTCTCGGGAAGGAAAGCAGATGCAGCCAATTTATTTCGCCTGGGGCTGGTAACAAAAAGTCATCCAGGCTTGCGCTATCATTAACGGGCCTGGGTGCTTCACTCACGATCGTACTATAAGCGGGAAAACAGCGTTGGAATGAGAGATTTTCCCATAGGCCAACACCATTTCTGACCACTCTACCAAACGGGTGAAAGAAAAGCAGGATATTTATCGACAGATTACTTGCTTCTTCGCTATACTGGTACTATAAATAACAGAACAAAGGTTCTCTTTTTGAAAAAAGAGAGGATGGGCATCGAGAGTAAGGTCGACTTTTTCAAAACACATCTATTTCTCAGGACAGACCGATGAAATGTTTTTATGTTGGCGAAGTGGGGGCGGGCTTTCCTTCGCCGGGAGAGCGCTGGCGTGAGCAGACGCTCGATCTAAATGACCTGCTCCAGGCGCATCCGGAGGCGACCTTCTTCATGCTGGTACGTGGCGAATCCATGAAGGGAGCGAATATTTTCGACGGAGACCTGGTGGTGGTGGACAGTGCGCTCCGGGCGACTCATGGGAGCATTATCATCGCGCTCGTCAATGGAGGCTTCTCGATCAAAAGGCTACATATCTTCCCTGATGGCAGCATGGAATTGGCCTCTGCACACCCCAGGTTCCCTCCACTGAAGATTACACCTCAAGTATCATTTGAGGTCTGGGGAGTCGTTATTTTTGTGGTGCGTAGTACCCATCCCACGACTCCGCTCAAAAGCAGGCTCCATCGCTTCCTGCGGCGGAGCAACCCATGAAGCCACATGTATTTGCCCTCGTCGATTGTAACAATTTCTATGTGCCATGCGAGCGATTGTTTCGTGCCGAGTTGCAAGATCGCCCCGTCATTGTCCTCTCGAACAATGATAGCTGCGTCGTGGCGCGCAGTAAGGAAGCAAAAGCCCTTGGGATCGCAATGGGACAACCACTGTTCCACCTGTGCATGAGGTGAGAAACTAGGCTCTGTTCATCGTTCCCATACAAAGGTGTGTCAACGATCAATTGCCCCATCCTTCACTTCTATCTCTGGTTCCTTGCCCACAAGTGCTAACAATCCATCTGCTAGTGAGCCGCGATGGGAAACGTGGTGGTGATATCCATTAAACTCGGAATAGTGAACCTCATAGCCCTTGAGAACGAGCACATCTCGCATATGCCGATTACAGCCAACCATATAGATCCATCTCCAATCCTCTTTCAAACCAACCTCCAGATAGAAGCGAAGGGGTAAGCGAGGGCTTGTGATAAATTGCTGAATAATGCTTTCTTGCTGAATATCCTCTTCCGGGTCTTTGTCCCACCAGAACGAGCCAGACTGCGCAAGTACATTTCCAAAGATTTCTGAGGCGCGCAAACCAACAAATGCGGCAGCTAATCCGCCATAACTCAATCCCCCAACAATAGTCTGGGCAGGATCAGCAGTGACATGATAATGCTCATGAACCCACGGCATCAGCTCCTTAGTGAGAAAATCAACAAAGGGTTGGTGACAGGGCAACTCGCGATTCCGTGTCTCATCATCTGGGTTATCAACGAGGACCGTGACCAACGGGGGATCATTCCTTCTCGCACAAGATTGTCCAGAATGGTTGGCGTCGGAATGCAGCCGATGTATGCCCATCCATCAAAGAGGAGCAAGAGACGGTATGGCTCACTCCTCTCTATGTAGTCGGCAGGGGTATAGACCCAGATACGACGTTCATTGTCGAGAATCTGGCTGCGTAAGCGATGGGCATGAAGTTTGCCCTTTGCTCCGTCCGGGTGAGGTACAATCCAGGTTTGAGCAGGGGCATTGGATAACTCAAGAATAGAGAAGACCACCTCTTGCGAATCGGGTTTCTCTTCGTCTTTGTGAGCCACAAACTGCTTGGGATTGAGTGGATCAGGGATAAAATGTGTGCCGAAATCTCCACTTTCCTGATGTGTCAAAGAAGCATTGATGGAGAATGTATAGACCCCGCGCAAGTCTGTTTGGATCCGGTATGTCTTGTACCAGAGATCAGTATTCAACAAGCGTGTCATCTGATGATCCTCTGGGTGGTCTAATCCTGCTGGCCCGCCCCAAATCACGACGTTGTGTGTGTCTCCGCTGTCTCGCCAGAGAAACGTGACCAGAGCATGCTTATCATCTCCTTCAATGGCTTCCATCAGGGGTGCCCCCTGTTGCGTAATTTCTTGCCAAAATGCGAGAAGCGCAGCAGTATTTCCCGAGAGAATCTGCTGCTGTAACGAGGTGATGCGCGGACTGGCCTGTGTTTGTTGAGCTTCCATACAAAACCCTTTCACTGTTCTGCATCGATTGATCATGAAGCAAGTCAGATGCCAGAGACATGAACAGAAAAGCGCATGCGTTGCATGAGAAGACAGGTGAGACAACGTGCAGGAAAAAGGCTCTCGACATGTGGAGGGGAATGAGGATCGTAAGAGATGGGATGCCTTCATCGTGACGTTGCTAACACGCTACTCAGAATGCTGGACAAAGCAAGAGAACTGTTGTCTGGATGCAACAGCATTGCTCTTCAGTCACATTCACTAGCAGGTGTTAGTACTGGTCAGGCATATCCCTCTCCTGGCTGCTGAATACGGATAACTCGCTTTTTCTCCATAGAAGCATACGCTATTTCTGTTTAATTTGCAATGGTTGCCCCGACGCATTCGTTCCTGGAGACGTACGATTTGAGCATCTTTGGCAGCCTCGCTTTTGCCTCTCCTTGGCGCTGGGTACTCCCCTTTCCCCTTGGGTGGAGTGAGATCACGTAATCGCCGAATTTCGGTTGCTAGATCAGCTTGTCGCGGATCATACAAAAACGTTTTCGAGACATGAGCAGCTTGGCACACGGCTGCAAAGGTGATCGATGCGCCTTGTTGTTGTAGTTCTTGCAAAGCCACGAGGACTCGTCTGTGGGCGTTGTGGCTCTTTTCTGCCGCTAAGCGAATGATGGCTTCAGTGTTCCGTTTCATTGATCGCTTTCCTCCCTCCCCAGCTCTTCGGGCGTTTGTCTGCAGGCAATTCGAGTCCTGCAAGCACCTGCTCCATGCCGCGAATTTGGTCCCCAAGGTCGTTTACAGACAATTCCCAGCCTTTTTCCTCAGCAATCTGTTTGCTTTTTCTCAGGTCCTCAAGCGTTGCCACAATGACCAGAGCATGCTCTGGTGTGGTGACTAGTTTGTGGCAAGGGCCGTTGTCCTTCGTAAAGCACATATTCTGCCCATAGGGACATTTAGGGGCCTTAGCGTGATACAAGCATTGCCCCAGGGCAGCGACAGCTTACGGAGGTTGGAAACCACCCAATCCAATTCACTCTCATCTCCTGCAGTAATTTGCTCCCGTAATGCTTGCAGAGCAATTCCTCCAATGGCTCGCCCGGAGAGAACCAGTTCCTTGAATTTACGCTTGAGGGTCTCGTCGTAGATCTGCGTGTAATTGCGCGTCATCTCGGCACTCTGATGGTCGAGGTATGTCATCACATCGGCCAGACCCATACCATTGTTGATCATTTCTGTACCCACTGTGTGACGGAAGGCATGCGGGCAAAAGTGAAACACCTTCCCGTTTGGCCCCAGGATAGGCCTATTATACCCGTCAGGGATGAGAGGCGTAATCTCCATTCAGATACTTCCTTTTCCTTCGCTTATGGAATAAAATATCGCTAAGTTCTTCCGTGATATCAGGTTCTTCTTCTGTGCTATTTTATTTACTGTCACAATCAAAGACACCTCGTGGCAATCATTCTTCAAAGAGAGATTCCTGATTAGTATTTTGTGAGCATTGCATTGGTTATAGCTGGTAGTATATGTGCCCCCGTAGGGTCTCACGGCTTCGTATTCTATGGGGCTTTCTTGCATCTGAAGCATCCATTCTCCTTCAGTCATCACCGCGAGATAGAAGGACCCAGGTTCCTGGAATGGTACGCGTCTTTCGTTTCCGTCGCAGGGCACAGTTTCGCGCAGTGCATGCCCTTGACGACCATCGATCGATCCATCGATCTGGAGGGTCAAGGAGGAGAATGTGCATCTCCAGGTCACAGTCCACTGTTGAGGCAGAGTAAAGCTTCCGAGAAGGCGTGAACCCTGACCGTGCATTGTGTAGATGCTTCGCCATAGGGCGAGGATGGATCGTGATGGCTCGCTCATCTGGAAGAAGATCACCCAGCCAAGGAGAAAAGCGAGAAGAAAAATTGCAAGATGCCGTTTCATAGCAGATCCCCTCCCATTCTACATGCCTTGAGGAACTCAATATATCGATATTGATGCATAAAAGCAACAAATAAGCACTTTTCTCTCGATCAGCCGAAAAACATGTTTCGGAGGTGAGACAGCTTCTCATCATGCAGCGCAGGCAAAGGAAAGTTATGTTCTTCTCAAAAGCTCCAACGTTAGAGATTTCACTTAGGGGATTTCCGAGAATAAATAGACAAAGAGAGGCCGAGATGATATGCCACACTATCTCACACCAGGCGTTCATACACTGTTTCCGTTTTTCTGGGCCTCTGTGAGAATGCCAGCTTAAAGCAAAAAGAAGGCATTGCGCTTTGCAGGGAGGAACCATTTGGAGACGTATTTTGAGGGGAGAGGTTCGGACTCTCCTTCTATTGAGGCAGTCTGGCGTGGCGGAGCCGGGCAAGGGTATACCCCTGTCTGCCCGGCCTCCGGACAATGGCATTTACTCTTTCTCAAGCGGTACGACAGGCTGCATATTTCTGTACAGGGACCGTTGACCAGAGCAACCCCTGTGGCTCAACCCGAAGGGACCGAGTGGTTCGGGGTCACGTTTCCTCTCGGCACTTTTCTGCCCGCACTCTCCATTCAACGCTTGCTGGATGAGCAGGCGTTCCTGCCCCTGGCCTCGCAAACATCCTTTCATCTGGCTGACTCCAGCTGGCCGATCCCTGACTATGAGAATGTTGAGACCTTTATTGAGCGCCTGGTTCGCCAGCATGTACTGGTCTCTGATCCCGTGGTGCAGGCGGTCCTGGCTCATCACCCGGTAGAGATGTCGTTGCGCACCATCAGGCGCCGCTTTGTCCTCGCGACCGGGCTCCCCTACAAGACAATTGAGCAGATCGAGCGCGCCAAACAGGCCACCGCGCTTCTGGGGCAGGGCGTTTCGCTGATCGACGCGGCATATCAGACGGGGTACGCGGACCAGTCCCATCTGACCCGGGCGCTGAAGCATTTCATTGGCTACACTCCCGCCCTCATTGCTCGGACTCAACATGGGCTGACGCTCCGCTAAAGAGTTTTATCAACAAGCGGGAGCCATAGAGACGCGGCTTGCCTGCCGCGTCTCTATGGCTCCCGCTTGTTGATAAAACCTTATCTAACCGCGCCAGAAGACCCCTGTTTTCAAACATGGGGATGAATGGCGCGCTCCTTTCTTGGGGTGGATAGGGCAGTGCAATTGTTGCATTTTTACACTGTAACTGCTATAATGTAGCCTATGAAACAGAAACGCGCTTTCAAGTACCGCGTGTATCCCGCGCCAGAACAACAGCAGATCCTTGCTCAAACCTTTGGGTGATGTCGCTTCGTCTATAACTGAGCATTGCGCAAGAAAACCGACGCCTATTACAACGATCATCAGCGACTCTATTACAAAGAGTTGAGTCTCCTGTTGACTGACTTGAAAAAGCAAGAAGAGACACACTGGTTGAACGCCGTTTCTAGCGTGCCCTTGCAGCAAGCTCTTCGTCATCTGGACAAAGCGTTTCTCAACTTCTTTGAAGGGCGTGCCAAGTACCCCACCTTCCACAAAAAACGCAACAAGCAATCCGCCACCTATACCGCCAACGCTTTTACCTGGCACAATGGAGCTCTCACACTCGCCAAGATGAGCGAACCCCTTGATATACGCTGGTCGCGCCCTCTGCCAAAAGACGCCCCCCTTCGAGTGTGACCATCTCCAAAGACTGTGCTGGCCGCTACTTCCTCAGCATCCTTGTGGAAGACGAGATTGAACACTTGCCTGCCAATGAGCAGGCGATTGGTGCTGATCTTGGTTTAAAGTCCTTTGTGGTCCTCTCGACAGGCGAAGTGGTGGGCAATCCCAGGTTCTTCCACAAGGATGAAAAGAAACTGGGCAAAGCCCAACGTTGTCATGCCAGGAAGAAAAAGGGCTCGAAAAACCGAGACAAGGCACGTCTCAAAGTAGCACGCATGCATGCCCGTATCGCTGATCGCCGCCGTGACTTCCTGCACAAACTGTCGACCCGACTCATACACGAGAACCAAGTGGTGTGTGTCGAGTCGTTGGCAGTCAAGAACATGGTCAAGCACCCAACCCTCAGCAAAGCGATCAGCGATGTGGGATGGAGCGAGTTTGTGTCCCAACTCGAATACAAGGCCAACTGGTATGGTCGCAACGTGGTCAAGATTGACAAATGGTATCCCTCCAGTAAGCGCTGTTTCGATTGCGGTCATCTCCTCGACTCCTTAGCGCTTGATGTTCGTCAATGGGACTGTCCGGAATGTGGTGTCCACCATGACCGCGATATCAATGCTGCCAAGGTGCGCCGTTTCGGTGCGTGTAAAGATCCTCTCTTGAAGAGAGAAAGGTTGAGAACAAGACCTTTAGGACAACCAACCTACTTAGAGGGGAAACCCAAAGAGGAAAGCAGCATGTTGGTAAAGCGGGTATGAGGGAAGATATGTACATCATGGCTCCGCAAGTCCTGTATGCATGGTGAAGCTGAATTGCTGAACCCAAGTTTCCAGTGGTCTAAGCATTGGCCCGTCACACCATATCTAAAGTGACGACACCGGAATACCTACCTTTTCTTGGCGGATAGGAAATGTTCTCTCCGGTGAACGACCAGTAAGGAACTGGTTCAAGGAAATCAAAGGGCACCTCCCCATACTACTACGTCTTTCACGCGCAAATACGGGATCGCCTACAAGCCGAAAGGCTCATGGCGACGGAGTTTTCATAGTACTCAAATGCTCAGAATAATATCTGAGACAAGGGGAAGGAAAACAGGGAACACCGAGAACTAACATAGGGAGGTGCGCGAGATGCGCTCTGCCACAACTATCTTAGGGATCATTCATGAACGAGGCAAACAGAGATTGCCATTGGAACGAGTGTCTAGGCTCCTGTTCAATCGCGATCTGTATCTGATGGCCTACGGCAAAATCTACAGAAATAACGGAGCCACAACGCCAGGGAGCACCCCTGAAACAGTGGATGAGATGTCCTTGCAAAAAATTGATACCATTATCGAAGCTTTACGCTCCGAACGGTACCGATGGGCACCAACGCGACGTGTCTACATTGAGAAAAAGAACTCGACGAAGAAACGTCCGCTCTCGATGCCCACTTGGTCGGACAAACTCTTTCAGGAAGTCATTCGATTGATCCTGGAGAGCTACTTTGAGCCGACCTTCAGCAACTTCTCTCATGGCTTCCGCCCTGGCAGAGGATGCCATACAGCGCTCAGGCAGATAGACGACAACTGGCACGGAGTCAATTGGTTCATTGAGGGAGACATACAAGCGTGCTTTGACAGCCTCTCACATGAATTCCTCATGCAAGCGTTGGCTGAACACATTCACGATGGGCGATTCCTTCGACTCATCCGAGAACTCCTACGAGCGGGGTACTTAGAGGAATGGAGATACAACGCCGCAGTCAGTGGCGCACCCCAGGGCGGGATTGTTAGCCCCATCCTTTCCAATATTTACCTCAGCAAATTCGACGACTACGTTGAAAATACACTCATTCCAATGTATACCAAAGGAGCCAGACGAAAGAAAAACCATGAGTACGATAACCTTCTGTGTCAAGGCTACCGATTACGAAAACGAGGACAATATACTCAGGCGATCAAAGCGCGCAAAGCCGCACAGAGACTCCCCTCAGTAGACCTCTATGACCCTGACTATCGAAGGCTCAAATTTGTACGGTACGCAGACGACTGGCTTCTGGGACTCACTGGTACAAAGAAAGAAGCTGAAGACATCAAAGAGCAGATGAAGACCTTTCTCCGTGAAGAACTCAAGCTCGAATTATCGGACGAGAAAACTCTCATCACTCACGCAAGGACCAAGGCTGCTCGATTTCTCAGCTACCACATTTCAGCTTCACAGGATGACACCCGTCAAACCAAGAAAAAACGGAGTAGCAACGGCCATATTCGGCTACGAGTCCCACCAGATCTCTTGCAAAAGAAATGCCAAAAATATCAGCGAAACAACAAGCCCGTCCACCGAAAAGAATTGAGCAACAACACGGAATACTCCATTGTTGCTCAGTACCAATCGGAATTTCGGGGTTTCGCGGAATATTACCAACTAGCAAATGACCTTCACAGGCTTAACAGCCTGAAATGGATAATGGAACAATCCCTAGCAAAAACGTTGGCAACGAAACTGAAAACGACCGTGAAAAAGGTCCACAAGAAGTACGGAGCCACCTGGACAGGAGACGGAAAACTCTACAGAGGGCTTCAAGTCATTGTCCCACGCGAAGGAAAGAAACCATTAACCGCCAAGTGGGGAGGCATTTCTCTCAAGAGAAAACTACACGCAATCCTCAATGACCACCCCCAACCTTTCTGGCCGAACCGGTCAGAACTAGAAAAGCGCCTCCTAGCTGATGCCTGTGAGTTATGTGGCTCAACAGATCGAGTGGAAGTGCATCATATTCGAGCCCTGAAAGACCTCGAACAGAAAGGAAGACGAGAAAAACCTTTGTGGGCAAAAGTGATGTCGGCCCGCAAACGGAAAACTCTTGTCGTATGTTGGTCGTGTCACAGAAATATCCATGCCGGGCGCTCTGTGACGATGCTTCAGACATGAAGTGGGTGTGACTGGAGAGCCGGGTGCATCGAAAGATGCAAGCCCTGGTTCGGAGAGGGACGGGCAGAAAAGGCCTGGAGACAGAACCTCGCTGGCCGTCTACTCTACAACATTGTGGCCGTGGGGCTCACGGTCCTTAACACCTGTGGAGAGTCTGTAAGACCTGGACGGGCTTTGTCTCGTTCTGGCAAGACTCAGACCCTAGAGGCGACTCTAGGAATCCCCTGGCTTGAGCCATGGGGAGGATGTCAATGGATGGCCATTTTCTTCAAGACGCTCCTCCTCTGTTAGAGCATACTCGTGTTGCTGACTCTTCATGTGAAGAAAGCGGCTACACTGGTTAAATCAGAGTTGAACGATAAAAGGAGCATGCTATGAGAAAAATCATTTCTCTGATCCATCTTTCGCTGAATGGCTTTACCTCGGGTCCCAACGACGAACTGGATTGGATTGCGTATGATCACGAATTGGAGCAGGATGCCCATTCCTTGCACGTGCTCACAGACGCCGTGATCTGGGGGCGCAGAACGTATGAAGGCATGGCCAGCTACTGGCTCACAGTGCCGGGCAATCCCGCCAGCACTCCAGCCGAACTCGAACACGCGCGCTTTCTGGACGCTGCCACCAAGATTGTGGTCTCGCGCACATTGGAGCGCGTTGCATGGAACAATGCACAGAATACCGTGCTGATCAAGGATCACATCGCCGAAGAAATTAATGCCATCAAACAGCAGCCAGGCAAGGATATCTGGTTCCTCGGCAGTCCCATGCTGGCGCGCACGTTTATGGAACTGGATCTGATTGACGAATATCGCATCAATATCAATCCAACGATCCTTGGCGAGGGCAAGGCCCTCTTTGCCGGCGTCACCCGTTCATTCCCGCTCAAACTGCTGGCCTCAAAGACCTTTCAGAGTGGAGTTGTGGCCCTGCGCTACGAACCGGATCGCTCGGCAAAGTAGCAGAAGGCAGACGCGGCATATATGAACGCTTGGTGTGAGTTAGAAAACGCTTGAAAAAAGGTATCCAGGCTCTAAAGTAAGCTGAAATCAAGAACCTTCAAGGAGCTTACAATGGAACACCTGGATACCTTTCTAACTGTACTCTACGTCATGGTCGATGACCTGTGCAAGCAGCATAGTTTGTCGATGCCCAGACACCCTGGGCCAGCCCCTAAGCTGGGCTTGAGTGAACTCCTCACCCTGGCATTGTTTGGACAATGGGCGCGATTTCCCAGCGAACAGGCCTTTTATCGCTTTGCGCAGCGTCATTTGAAAGCCGCCTTTCCGATGCTTCCCGACCACAACCAATTTGTGCGAGGTGAGCATGCTTGTGCGCAGTTGATCGAACAGATCGCTTGCCTGCTCGCCTCGCTCCGACTGGGCCAATCCGAAGAGCTATATCAGATCCTGGATGCCACCGGTGTCCCGGCTCGTTGCATCAAACGGCGAGGAGGAGGCTGGTTGGCCGGCGTTGCTGACAAAGGCTGATGCAGCCGCATCAGCTCGTACATGGGTTTCCACGTCCTGATGGCCATACCCCCACAGGCTTTTTGACCGGCTTTGGCTTCTCCCAGGCGAGCGTGCATGACACTCGCTTGGCCGAGACCTTTCTCGGTCTGCGGGCTCATCCCTCTGCTCGCTTATCAAGCCCTGGGCAAGCCTTTCCAACCTACGCCGCTGATCGCGGCTTCGCCAGCGAACCGCTGCAACTGCATTGGCTTCACGACGCTCATGCGGCTGTACTGACTCAATCGCACAATCGCAAGCCAGTCACTGAGCCCTCTCCCCGCTGGCGGCGCTGGATGCACGGCGTTCGCCAGGTGATCGAAAGTGTTTCCGGCAAGTTGCACTTGGCTTTTCGCCTGGCAACCGATCGACTTCATACGGTGCCCGGCTTTCGCGCTCGCCTTGCTGCCAAAGTGGGCTCCAACAACTTTTGTTGTTGGCTCAATCTTCTGCTGGGACGCCCGCCACTGGCTTTTGCCGACTTACTTGATTTCTAACTCACACCAAGCGTATGCTGATGGCATGAAGACGGGATCGAAACAACACATCTATCAAGAGATGCGAGCCTTACTCAACGAAAAGTAGTGGAGGCAATATCTTGCCATGGAAGCACAACAGAGAGGAAGCGTGGCAGAGGGTGCCATGGAAGCAGGAGCGTCAAGAAATACGGTAAAGCGAGGGCTGCACGAGTTGGAAACAGGAGAGTGCTACCGGCCTGGAGAGCGCCTTCGTCAAACTGGTGGAGGAAGAAAGAAAGCCGTGGAGCAAGATGCGACGTTGCAAGCAGATCTGGAAAGCCTGCTCGATCCCAAAGGTGATCCGATGAGTCTGGTGCGATGGACGACCAAGTCCCTGGCACAGTTGGTCAAGGCATTGGAAGCTCTGGGGCACCAAATCAAGAAATCAGCCTTGGCAGAATTGCTTCACGATCTGTGCTTCTCCTTACGTGCCAATAAAAAGAACATCGAAGGGGTCTCTCATCCTGATCGAGATGCTCAATTTCATCACATCAAAGGGCAATGCCAGGCGTTTGAACAGCAGGGCAACTCGATCATTTCTGCCGATTGCAAGAAAAAGGAGTTGATCGGGAATTTCAAGAACAATGACTCAACATGGCAAGCCAAGGGAGCGCAAACGGAAGTCAATGTCTATGACTTTTTGCCCCTCGCTGATGGCAAAGCCATTCCTTATGGGGGTTACGACCTGGTCCATAATCAGGGCTTCGTCAACGTTGGCCTGGACCATGACACAGCGGAATTTGCCAGCACGTTCTTTCAGCAAAGCCTGGAACGAGGCACTGCGTCAATCTGCTTTTCTCTGTTTTTTGGTAATCTGCTCCTCCACCTGGATTAGCCTTGTCTGGAGATCTTCTGCTGTCGTCAGTGCAACATGCAGAGTGAGTTTACCCAGTTTTTGTGGCGTGTTCGATATGAAGTACTCCATCATTTCTTCCCTTAAATTCGCACAAAAACAGGAAAGGCCCATACTGTATGCCCTATTGCCTCCTTGCTTGCTAATCGCTTTTCCCATCTAGACGCTCCCGACATCTAGATTGTTTCCCGCCAATATGTGATGCTAAGGACATCCGTGCAGATAACAATCAAGGTTTTGGCGCTGTTCAGGTTTCCTCGGCAAAAGAAGAGATATTCTTCCTTCTTCTCTTCAGGTACTCTTCTAAAGCGGGTCAATCCCACTCAAAAACAACCTGGGAGCAAAAGCTAAAAACGAGAGAATGCCCATTTGAATGGCTGTAGCGTGTAATGTGAGCGCGGCAGTAATGGGAAGGGCAAACACAGTTACTTGCGAGCCAAATGCAGAGATAGTTTCCCCTGTCCAGAATTTGAGAAAATCCTTGTGATGCCATAGTCCTTGTGGCAAGCGAAATCGCATAGAAAACTCCTTGAAAAGAACTTAGAGAGACCACCTACAGAAAACTGAACAGTGTGATACAATGCAGCATTGGTAGTAAAACACTCAATAAGTGAAGCGACAGCATCAGGTGGCATTTGATTACGGCAAAATAGGCCAACCGAATTGTTGCATAGCAACGCGCAAGTTTGCTCTGGTGATTCTAGATGATGTCGTCTAACCAGGCACACAACATATAACATTTCAAACTGACGAAGTAACTCTCATCCCAGTAGGGAACAATGTAAATTTCAAGACATCCTAGTAGTCAGTCCAGTTTGTTATTGATAACAGGATAGAGATCATGAAGCTTGTCACGAGCATCGTTGCAGGTAAAGCGCCAGGAAATGGTACAACGCTGAGCATTTCGCTCGGACTCCAAAGTCGCAATGCGTTGACGTAGCTCAGACAGACTTTGCACCCGACGCGAAAGACAGCCACGGGTAAAAATCCCAATCTCAATTTCAGCCATGTTAAGCCAGCTAGCATGTTTGGGCGTGTAATGGAATTCGATCCGTTGCAAGAGGCGTCTGGCCTCAGCGGGCTCAAACGTCTCATAGAGAGCCGCAGCGGTATGTGTGTTGAGATTATCCTGCACCAGACGAATGTACTCAGCGTGCGGATAGGCCTCATCAACGAGCCAGCGGATGCAATGAGCATAATCCCGTTTGGTCCTCTGTTGGGTCATCTCAACGTGACGCCAGCCTGCAAGCGGCTCCACAAAGAAAAACAGGTTGGCTGTGCCCAAGCGTTCGTATTCATAATCGATGCGTTCCACTTGCCCTGGTTTGGCTGGCACAGAAGGTCGCACATCGGCCTCTGGAGCCACCAACTTCTCATCGAAGCAGACAGTGGGAGAGTGTGGATCGTCCTCGACCTCTATGAGGAAGAGGACATCTTCCATCGTCGCGACAAACTCGGCTCCTACTGTTGGGATGCACCAGTGCTCGTGTTGCCAAGGTTTAAGTTCGTTTTTTTCAGGAGCTGGCGAATGGTTTCTGGCGAGATGGATTCGGCAAATCCCAGCTCGACAACCTTGCCAGCCAACAATCGCAACGTCCAATGGTCATGCCCATCAGGAGTGGGACTGCATGCAATGGCAATCAGATGAGCCGCTTGGCTTCCTGTGAGAGCCTGACGACGGCGCTGCTGCCGCTTGTCCTGCAAGACCGCTTCGAGTCCGCCTTGCAGATACAATTGCCGAACTCGAATGGAGGTATTGCGGCTGATCTGGAAGGTCTCGCAAATCTGCTGATCGGTCCAGCCATCGGCCGCTTTGAGCAAGGCGTGGGCTCGGGTAAACGTTCTGGCATTGGCTTTGCCTGCATGGATGAACGTTTGCAGCGAGGCACGATCTGTCTCAGTCAACGTGACAGGGATGGGATGTTTCATGGCAAGCTCCTGGGTTTTTCATGAGTATCTCACCCTTGTCAATTGCTAAATGGATTTACTACTAGTTTCTCTTTCCTTTACCTATTCATAAGTCTGGCCAGGCGGATACCTAGCCCCTAGATAGGCCCTCTTTTCGGCTGTGTTGCAAAAAAGAATGCTGATTTGATACAGTGGAGAAAAAACAAAAGAGCCTCCCGCAAGGTCTCGATTTTTGCCGCTTGTAATGCTACATTATGATGGAGGCGATCGAAATGACGCTCCTCCCGTATATTCTCGCATGGAGTTGAAGCGGCAGAAAACAGTTTGCAGGAAAACAATGATGAAATCTCGTTTTGCAAAAGGATGTTTCCTTGCTTTTCTCATCATTTTGTGGCTCACTGGATGCGGAGGAACAGGGCAGACTGAACGGACAACTAGTTCGAATATTTTACACGCCAGTGGAACAGGACAGACTGAAGAGACAACTGGCCTGAATGTTCTGTATGTCTTTCGCACTAACCCGTTACCAATACCAGGTGTTCATCACTTACCCCCTCTCAATAGAGTTATCGCAACGCAACACAAGTACAAAGTCTTTATGATGCTGCTCATGCTCTGAAAAAGATTCCACCAGGAGCAATGTTGGACTGCCCTGCCGATTTTGGCCTAGAATACCATTTGGATTTTTTGCGTGGTACCACATTTGTCCAACATATGGATTTGAGCGCAACAGGATGTGGGTTCCTTAACATCACTCCTTGCGATGGGCGTTTCACAACGCCTTCATTCCGTGCATTGCTCGCTAAGATACTCAACATTTCATCACTTCGCCCATCAGAGAATTAAAGTGAACTTTTATTGTTTTGATTTGCGAGGGCGTGTAAGATCCATTCATTGTGGCAAAGGGACGTCGAAAGAATGCTGTACCAGACAGAGAGAATGAAAAGGCCCTTACAGCGGGTGCTGTAAGGGCTGAATATAACGCAAACAAAAGCTTGTCAAATGCCAAGAATGTTGCTGTCATGCCAGAATTCCTGAGCAGGAGGAGCCTCATGAGAGAGTATCAGGTAGCGATCAGGCGAACGATAGAGAGACCGTGGACCAATATGGAACCGTTGCGTCTGGGAGGTGTCCCAAAGGGCCTTGGTACGCCAAATTTCTCCTGTACAGTTTCCTGTAAGGAAGAACCGTATCTTGAGGAAGAGCCGTACCTCCTCCTCTGCTTGTATGGAAGCTAATCGTATTTTGCTGATGCGCGGATCTGGCACCAATGGCTCGTCGTTGGCTTCGGAAGCTACATTTATTTTCTCTCACTGGAGAAGCCTTCTCAGCAGATTGTCTTTGGCATTGGATATTTTTGTACCCTCTATCCAGCTGGTGAGTATCTGCTTACCACTTCCATAAGCAATGTTTTGTGTTTTGATCAAGATCCTCAGCTTCTCTGGACGTCAGAAGGGGTAAGCGCGGATGGGGTGAGCATTTCTTCTGTCCAAGATGATCGCATTCTCGGCCTGGCTGAATGCCCCCCTTGTTACGATTCACTTGGACGAGGACCATTTCTCCTTTCCCTTCATATGGGAGAGGTCATTGAATAATCTGCTCGTTGCAAGTGCTTTATGAGTCGAAAGAACGCTATTCCCAACTGAGTGATAGAGCCAGCCCTTACGGCTGGTGCTATAAGGGCTGGTTCTACCTCCATTCCTCTGCATCGATGAGGTTTGCAGGTTTGTTTCCCCTCGGTCTGAGGTGTTATGAGCACACAAAAATACCCTCTTGCGCCGCTTCTCATGCTTTGTGAAAGGGTATTGAGTTCTTTATTGCTCACATTGTGTTATAGCTGTCAGCGCCGATAAAGTTCTGCGCCGATTTAGAACGGTCTGACTCAATGGCCCATCATTGAAGCGAAAAACGATGGAAGAGGAGAGGCTCTCCTCTTGCCATATGATGACCAATTAGTATATTGCAATGGCTACACCCAGTTGACGAAAGGCGTCCATGGAGATGTGGGTGATCCTCCTCTTGGGCTAGATAAGATCCTTGCTGTCCGATCTGCAAAAATTGATGTTTCATGTATGTACTGTTGCCACGACCCTTCGTGAATATGGCGATGGTTTTTGCAGCCTCTTTTTCTGCGAAGGGTGCATGCAAATCGCCTCTCAGGCCATGGGGTGGAATTAACACGTGTATCCTCTTTCTGGAGCGTCACATCAAGCCTCCTTGAAGGAAACCACTGTACAATTGCTCACAAGCTTCTTTCTGGAGAGATCAATGATGGTTCCTGCCGCTCCCAAGCTTCACCCGTGCAGATAACAATCAAGGTTTTGTTCGGTTCGTGATTTCTCTGCTAAAGATGAATACACTTACAGGGTTTCTGGCCGCAAGACGTTTCTGCACATCAAGAATGGGATGTGTAAAGTACGGTGAGAAATTGCACCAGAGCCCAAATAGAAACCGTATTTTACAGGATGGAAGGTCATGCTTCTGCTCAAGGGAAGTAAGCCAGCCTCACTTGAAAAGGCGCAAAGGATGCTGAGGTTCGAGACTTTGACAAGTGTGGTGTTTTTCATAGACAGAGAGACAAATATACTTTTATACTGAGTGGTAACGTTGCGTTGTCATGATGGAACGAGAAAACGATGGATACGCTCCTCTGATGAAAGGAAAAAGGAATGATTCTCCCCCCCTAGCAACTGCCTTGCCTGTAAGCGCAATGACCATGTTCAGAAAGTCCCGGCTATTCATCGCAATAGCTCCTTCACGAGGATGGAAACCCAGGTCACTACCTCTACTTCTGTCACCTATGATTCCGCAGGAAATCCTACCTACAACTCTGTCCCCCAGACGACAACCGTTCCAGTCACTCATCAGACGAGACTTGGGGCTTTACTCTTGCCTCCTCGGCGGAAAACGATTCCTCTTCCTGTCGGCGAGAAGATCATCCTCTGGCTTTGTCCTCTCCTTGCCATCGCTCTCTATCTCTCTCAATGGCTTTTCCCATCCTTTATGGCTGGCCTCCTTCCTGCTGATTCCAGCGTTGCTAGTATACTCCTGGTCATCTTGAGCATATGCAGTCTCTCTATCGGTCTACCAGTGCTCCTTGGGGTTTTGACTCATCGTGTATTTTTCCGTCAAGCGAACAAGCGCCGCCGTGAGCTACAACAGCAGGAGCAGGAGCGCTGGCAATATCTTATGCGCCAATGGGAGCAATTCTGCTACTGCCATCGGTGCGATTGCGTCTTCTCTGCGAGTACCGAGCAAATCGCTGCACCTGAGCAAATACAGCAACTCTATCGTCAGTAGTTGCCTGCACGGTTTACCATCCTCTTGCCATCTAAACTCCCAGAGCCTTGACCAGAGCATCCTTTGCGCCTTTTCAAGTGGGACTGGTTTGCTTCCCTTGAGCAGAAACATGGCCTTCCATCCCATTTTAGATGTGCAACGTCTTGTGGCCAGAAACCCTGACTTTATTCTTCTCTTCACTTCAGGTACTCTTCTAAAGCGGATCAACGTCACTCTTTCTAATAGCTCATCAAAAGACTGATCATTCCTGAGTGAATCCCAAATTGTTCAAGCGTTCACACCTGTTACTAACCGATGTAGTCTCACATGTTCATCAGACTTTACGTTGTACTTTTGACCAGACAAGAGGTGAGTAACGAAACCTTCTTGGTTATTTCATTGCAGCTCCTTAAGCTTGTGAACGTCAGTGATGCCATCGTAGAGCCTCACAATTGAAAATGCTGAACCTACTAACTTCTGAACATCATTGTATGAATATTCTCTGCCTGTCTTTGTCTCTATAATAGCTAACAGAATAATATCCTCCATCCCTTTATAATCAACGACAATGCGGTTAGCTAGATAGATAATCTCAAAGAGGTAAGTAAAATCTGGATAAAAGTATGCACTTCCATATCTCTCTTGAAATATCTTTGTTCCTACAAGCGCCTGGTTACTGGTAAAGCTGCCTCTTGTTGCTAGTCGTGGTTCACCATCCAACCAATACAAAATACCAAGTGAACCGTCGAGCTTTTCTGTAACTTCAAAGTCTTCTGCTGGAAGCTGCTCACCATTGGCGATTGCTTCATCGAGGTTGAAGAACTCGGGGAATGGTCGAGCGACTATATTGTGCTGCCGGACAGCGATTTTCACTATAGCCACAGCATTCAGAACCCTGTCAAATGACATTTATATAGGTGTAATTATACACCGCTTTAAGCCAGTTCGTTATTTCCTATATTCCAGAATGTCTCCAGGTTGGCAATCTAAGGCTTTACAAATCGCTTCCAAAGTTGAAAAGCGGATAGCTTTTGCCTTACCATTTTTCAGTATCGAAAGATTAGCCATGGTTATACCTACCTTTTCAGTAAGTTCTGTGACGCTCATTTTCCGCTTAGCCAGCATTACATCGATATTTATTATTATTGCCATAATTTAGCCTCATACTGTTAAGTCATTCTCTGATTTTATGTCTACCGCATTTTGTAGAAGCTTTTGAAAAACGGTAGCAGCGGTTGCAATAACAGTGGCTGCGAAAGATGCAAGAATTCCAAGTGCCGTCGGACCTGCTGGATCATCACCATGTGCAAAGAAACGGATATAAAACTCTGCTAATGCAATAAAACCGATAAGACTGAGGGAAACAAATTTCATATTCTTGAGTGTATTAACAGCACCTTGGGAAAAGGCTTTATCAGCATCAATGAGGTTTAATAATTTGAATGCCTGGTACAATCCAACAAAAAATGGAATTGAAGCCATATACCCATAGATAATAAACGGATCTGTATAAATACTGATGAGATCTAAGTTAGTAGCTCTTCCTTCAGTTTGAGGAAACCAAATCATGCCAGCAAGCGCGCCGATTGCGATAAGTAAAATAACAACTTTCAAGAATAATGTTGAACTTCGTTTCATAATTAATACCTCAATTAGTGCTAGATAATCATATCTTAGCACATGATTTATCGTTTGTCAATACATTATTATCGTTATTTGTTAATACACTGCGTATTTTCAAAAAGGTAGCCCAATCATTTTTTTGGCAAGAGAACATTCGCCTCAATCTTCAGTGATATTTTCTACCTTTATTTTTGATTTCCAGATGCCTTGAGCCCATAGCTGCGGTTCTATCATTCCGTATTTCCTACAGCGAGGATCAAAAGGCTTGAGCCTCAAACTGCTGTGATTCTGTAAAGGTGGGTTCCCCATCACGTGCCAGATACCCACAGTGCGTAAACCAGCCACGAGCATCCTGAGCCGTGATCACCTCCAGAGCTTGAGCAATCGCCTGGTACAGAGCTTCCCGTGTGCGAGCGCCTCTGCGCCGTAAGCAGGTTTTCAGCTTGGAGAATGCCTGCTCAATGGGCGAGAGATCTGGCGAGTAGGATGGCAAGTACAGCAAACGACATCCTCTGGCTTCGATTGCCTGACGAACATACCTGCCCTGGTGCGTGCTCAAATTGTCCATGACGACCGTTTGCCCATCGTGTAAGCTGGGAGCCAGAACCTGCTCGATGTACACTTCAAAGGCACAGGCATCCTCCGCGCCATCAAGTATGAACGCCTCACCCATCCCCTGTAAAGACAGCGAAGCGATCAAGGTGGTATTGGTTCCGTAGTTGCGGGGAACGTTGCCCACTGCCCGCACGCCTTTGGGAGCGCGGGCATACAAGGAGGTTAGAGCCAGATGGGTGGAGCATTCATCGACAAACACCCATTGGTCGTGCTGTTGTTGACCGGCCTGGACTCGCCAGGCTGCTCGCGCCTCCTCATCCCGCTCGGAGGCCACCAACGTCTTTTTTTTCGTGTCCAGCCCAGGCTCCTGATGGCACGGCCCATCGTCGCAGGACTGACTTGCTGGTCATGCGTGGCTTCCCAGATCTGGCAGTGTTCGGGAAGGGTCGCCTCCCGGTGGGCTTCCAATTGGCTCCATAACTCCGCTCGTAAGGCATCTCCTTTGGCTGCTGGACGACCGGGAATCGATTTTGGCGCCAGATCACCCGTTTCTCGTTGTTGGTTCACGTAGCGTTTGATGGTGGCGCGCGAAACCCCAAACAGATGGATGATTTCCTCGCGGGACCGGCCTTCCTCGACGGCGCGCACCACTCGTTCTCTCAGGTCTGTTGAATAGGCTCTCATGTATCTAGTCTACTCTTCGGTTCAAAACTTATGCGTACCGCTGTAGGGAAATCTTTTATTCGAACGCTAGCTACAAGTTCCGAAGTTTGAGGGTGTGAATCATGAGGGCAGCGTCGCGATGCTGCCCGTCTTGGCTGGCCGTCAAGGATAAGACTGCGACACTGGAGAGTTTCATTATTCTAGACTCTAAGATACTCAAAAACGAACGGATAATCTGTTGATGCCTGCTACCTGGCGGATTTTTATCTGCCAGGTAGCAGTAATGATAGTGGAAAAGGCAGGTGCAGACTTCTTCATCAACGTGTTTCGACGATTTGAGCCGCCTTTTTGTTCCTACGCTTCATTCGGTGAAATGTGAGCAAGATCTGAAAAGAGCCAGTAATAATCGCAACAATTGAAGCGAAGAGGCCAGCAGCGGTGGCCAAGAATGATATAATATCCAAGGAATCTTTCCTTTCAGTGCAACTGAGCAATGACCTACTTGAACGAGGAAGCTTCTGGGCTTCCATTCTTATGTTCCACCCCTAGTGATTGATAGATCAGGTTGCACTTACCTGGACATCGACTCCTTGAGCAAAAGTAACCCAGGCACCCAGAAGAAGAAAAAGCCTGTTTAATAGTGCTTACAAAGCATGAATGACACGCTGACGCAATAATGCAAAGCCTGCTCTGCCATAGCCCATCCTTTTGATGAGCTTGAGCTTATTCACTTTGCCCTCAACTAGGCCATTTAAACGAACTGTCAACTACACCTAATAACACGAATGGTGAACATTGCTTTACCATTACTCATCCCTTCCATCCTCTCAGCGGGCACAGCTTCCCCCTGCTCTCGCAGAACCGCGCCTGGGGAGAGGAGCGTGTCTTCTTTGCTGATCCGCAGACCCATCAGATCCGCTCGCTGCCCCTGGCCTGGACACCTCTTGCTCCTCCTGATCCTTTTCTGGTTGTTGCCACTGGAAAAATGGTACTTCGTTTTGAAGACATAGGACCTCTCAACCAGCTGCTCAACGTTCTCCCGGCACACCAGAAGGAGGATCAGTAAGATGATGCAGCAGGTCACCGCTCACCACCTTCGTCGTCTGGCATGTTTGTACGTGCGGCAAAGTACGCTCCAGCAAGTCTTTGAGAACACTGAAAGTACCGCTCCCCAATATGCGCTCCGTGAACGTGCGCTAGCACTTGGTTGGAACGAGGAGCGCATATTGGTGATCGACCAAGGTCTGGGCTATTCAGGCGCCTCAACAGAACCATGTATGGCAGAGCCGGATTGCCTTTGCTTCGGCAACGCGTGCTCCATGCCCTCTAACGAAAGGGACATCATGCTCCCTTTCGTTTGCGTAAGCGGAAGGCGATAAAGGCAGGCTGCTCCATCAGCTCACGATAGGTCTCAGGATCGATCTCTACCGCTGTTGGTTCGGGTTGCGGCTCAAGCAGTTGGTCGATGAAGAAACCTGCCTGAGAAAACTCATCGCAAAGGGTGGTCAAGGAAACCCGCCAAAAAGGCATCTGGAAGGCTTCGGATGAGCTGTTGTACCACGTGTCTTGGACCAGTTCGGTCGCAAAATACGATCCACCATGTCGCTTCCAATCCGCAAAGGGATGCGACGTGGACACGATCAAGCAACCGTCAGTCGTCAGGACGCGTGCCATCTCACGGAGTGCTGCTACGCGTGCCGTCACGTAATGAATCATCAGTGGGGCCACAGCGATGTCAAAAGACGCATCTGCAGCGAAAGGAAGCGGCTGGGAGATGTCATGCTGATAGAACCTTCCTCGTTCACCAACGCGCTGCCTGGCTCGTTCGACCATCTCACCGCTGATATCGAAGCCAACGACCTGTGCCCCATGCTCGATGAGCCAAGCCGCATACAACCCAGGTCCACACCCAATATCCAAGACCCGTTTGCCCTGGACGGGTGGAAGCAGACTCAGTACCGCTGGACGATCATAGTGAGCGTTATACACACTCTGAGTCGCGTGACTCTCGAAGTCCTGAGCTATAGAGTCGTAGATGGAGGAGACAGATGTGATGTCGGGGGTACTCATAGATCCTTCTTTCTATTCTTGTGTCATGCCTCTGAAAAGCAACGCTTTACTCTACAATTTTGAAGGAGTTCATGCAAGTGACACGCTTTTGTTCACATCCTTCTTTTCATCCGAAAGAAGAACAAGCAGGCGGACGGATTCACCAACGCTGTGTATGAACCATAACGTGTCCTGTGGTCTACTTCTCGAAAATAAGGCTCATTTTCACAGAAGTTGAGGGACTACTGGTCGCGGATATGGGTCAAAACGGACAGAATATGGATCTGTCCCGCTTTTGCTGATGCCAACCGATGGGCAGAGCTGCATATCCCTGCTTGTAAGCAAATCTTTGAGAGGTATCCTACAGAGCGTGGAGCACCCGTTGACGCAGGAGCGGAAAGGATGCTCGACCGTAGCCCATTCTCGCGCATGAGCTTCAACTTGTTCACTTTTCCTTCGACGATTCCATTGTTCGCAGGCAAAGTCAAACCAGCTTTCACCGCTTCTTTGTCTCGTATGACCCCGGCTACAAAACCCTGCAATTCACGAATTTGACTGTCTTTGACGCGGCCAAGCCAATCGTCAAGCTGCTCTCCGGTACGAGTGCGAAGCATCTGCGCAAACTGTCTGAAAAGGGCCGAGTACACTGCTTGTTTTGCCCTTCTGGAAAGGACCGAACGAGCCGCCTGTAGACAGAGTTGTACTGATGTAAGTAATCAACAGCTACGAGTTCCCGGTGCAACGCTGTGGGATGTTTTTGAGCGCATCACGCGCCAACATACTCTTGGCTCCTGTACTCCCTGCCACGCTTCACCATGCCCGCAGGTCTTGCGGCGCGTCGAGCTACACGCTTTCGCTCGTCACCGCTTTTCCTGATATACTGCTTTCCCCTTTGTGTTTCCACGCCAGGTAGATCAGATGACCTCTAGAATATCTCTTCAATTCTAGGCCGATGTTCGGTGATACCGCACTACGTTAGACGGCGCACGAGGAGGTGGAAACGATCTGCGGTTTGTGTGGCTGCTGGGACTGCTTTCCTGGCAGCGGCAGCGTAGTCTCCTCCTCGATCGCGACTCACGAGCTCAATTTCTGGGTGGGTTGCCATCCAGGCGGCTGAAGTATCAGCCGTGCGATCTGTGAGGAGGTCGAGTACCTGATGCGTTTGCAGATCCACAAGAATCGTCCCGAATGTGCGTCCACGTCGAAATGAGAAATCATCGATGCAAGGGATGAAACCTTCCCAATTGGCTCTGGAGGCAGCGCCATAATACGTCGAAGAATGGTCGTTTTGCTGGTCTGGATACTCAGGCGATCGGTCACGCGCACACCAAGCCTGCCCCCAGTAGCCAGACCAAGCGTCTGTACGATCTGGAAGAGACGTGCCGTCACACGTGCCCAGGGTGCCATAAAAGGAGTCAAACGCTCTGCGAAGACTTTCCTCTGACAAGTGGGCTCTTTGCAAAAACATTTACGCACGAGAACGCGCAAACGCACGAATTGACCTCCGCAAGGGAGGTCAGCGACCTGGCGGGTATACCGACTATGCACATGTACAGCGGGGGTGCCGCAGAGCGGACAACAGGGGGTTTTCTGGGTTGCGCACAGCAGTAATGGTGAGCCCCCCATCGGTTATCTCAATCTCTCTCACTTCTATGCTACTGGGCAAGGCGAGTGCTGGCTTCACTTCTCTGCTTTTCACACTATCCTTCTACAAAAAGAGGTTTATTCTTGTAGAACGATCTATTGATGCAACGATGGCAATCCAGCATCACCAAAAGCGGGACAGATCCATGTTTGAGGGCAAAAGTCGCTCACATGGTAGGTCATTTCATACAATATTTGATGATAAGCTATCGCTACCTGTTTGTTGATTGTTTTCCATATTTCAGGTACTCTTGCAAATGGAGAGGCACTGAGGAGTAGCTCCCCTCAGAAGAGGACTCGGAGAACCTTCAGGTCATTTTGAGGCACAACCTTTCGGTGGTAATTGGGGGGCGTGCGCGAAATCCTTCATACGCATTTGAAGGCCAGTACAACTTTTCGTATGTAACTGGGCAGGCCACGTCCACGGGTCTTTGCCTCTCTACCCACCAGGAGATATGACAATGACCAGCAGCAAACAGAGACGCGAAGTCCAGGGCCAGCCCACTCTCTCGAATGAGGCCCTTTACATTGGTATTGATATCGGCAAATTCAAGCATGTTGCTGGCTTCCTCTCGAAAACACTTTTAGAACGCCATAAACATTTTGATCATTGTCCTGCCTTCACCTTTGAGCAATCGCGAGAAGGGTTCCGGGCTTTTGTAGAGCGTATCCAAGCCTATTGTCCTCTTGAGCAGTGTTTCATTCTCATGGAACAAACGGGCCATTATCATCAATCGCTCCTCCAGTATTTGTTAGAGCTGGATCTTCCGGTTTTTGTTATCCATATTCAACGCCGTCAGGAGGGCATGGTCAAAACCGATAAACGCGATGCGTTAGGGTTAGCAAACCAGCTCTACACCCAACTTGAACTCGGTGCACAGGTTGCCAACACGCTTCAGGCAATTCGTCGGGCACTTCCTCCCTCTGAGGCCGCAGCCCAACTCAAAGGATTGGTGCGCCACCGCTATGAACTGGTGAACGAAGCCACTCAGCGGAAAAACAAGCTGACAGCCATTTGTGACGAACTTTTTCCCGAATTCACCCAAGTCTTTAAAGACCCGAATGCTGCTCTTGCCTTAGATCTGCGTGAGCATTTTCCTACGCCAAGCGCTATAGCTGCCGCGACTTCAGTAGAACTTCGAACAGTGCGAAGGAGAAATCATCCCTCCGAAGCCCAGTTCGTACAGATCCAGCAGCTCGCCAGGCAGAGTATTGGAACGAAAGACACCGCCCGACAAGACAGCCTGATTGTCGAACAAACCTTGTTGATTCAAGAACTTCGACACCTTCAAAACCATCTGGAGCAACTTGAAGAGAAAATCGGCCAGATCGTTGAGAAAAGTCGCGAGGGCCAGATTCTGACCTCCATCCCTCCCATTGGTCCGCTCTTTGCAGCGTCGATCATCGCGACTATCGGCTCTATTGGCAATTTTGAAGATGCAGCTCATCTCAAATCCTATTTTGGCTGGGCACCAATCAGAACGCAAACAGGTGTGTCTTTTGATCGCACTCGCCTCACAAGGGCGGGATCACGTGAGATGAAGAAAGTGATGTTCCTTGTGGCCTGGAAAGCGATCCAGATGGACACCGAATGGGCAAAGCTCTACAAGCGTTTGGTTCCTCGACTCTGTTTCTATGATGAGAGAATGCAAGCCTACAAAGGAAAAGGGAAGGCTTTGGGCCATATCATTGGCCGCTTAATTACACTGATCTTTGCGCTCCTCAAGAAGGATTACGAACTCCTCAACAAGCTTTCGCCTGGCGCGGAACCTCCTCCACTGACCCTTTATGACCCTGAACTGCATCACCGTCACCGGACAGGGCACTATTCCCCACTCCGCAAGGAAGGTCCAAAGAATCGGATTGTTCAGCACTCCTCGTGAAGATGGTTATCTCTGTTACATAGGTATTGAGCACGTTAGAGCGTTTTTCGGGTATTTGCTCCTCACTTCTCATACGCATTACCACCTCCGCCGCTTCGCAGGGGCAAGACATGTCTTGCCCTCTTATGAAACCATAACACTACCACTTACCATATAACCATTACCACTTTCTCGATCGGTACTCCGAACCGGGAAAAGGGTGCTTGCATCCTCACTCGTAATACTCCGGCAGCTTTTTCAGCCCTTCCCACTGCTCCTTGTCATGACCGAAAATCACAAGCCCGATATGCTCCCGTTCGACCAGATCAAGCAGTTTAATCGTACTGGCGCGGATCGCTTCAGCGTCCGGGTTGCTACCGTCGTCCTGCTCGTCACGGGTAAAGCCCTCGCCGAAGGGTACAGCGTCAATTGGCAATAAAATCGCCCCCGTTTTGAGCAGCCGCACCAGCACCGATTGATGTCCCGGCACATGCCCGCTCGTCTCAATCAGCTCCAGCCCCGGCAGCAGTTCCGTGTCCCCGTCCACCAGCCGGATGCGCTCGATTGGCTGATCCCATTGGGGTCGATTGGCAGCAAAACGTGGGTTGCTCGCCGCATCCAAATGATGCACACGCTGAACAACATATTGCGCCTTCGTGAATGTCGCGTGTCTTCCGGCATGGTCGATATCATAATGCGTCGAAATGACTGTATCAATATCGTCCGGTTTTAAGCCAATGCTCGCCAACTGCTCGATAACGTCCTGCCCATTCTCGAACTCCGATTCTCCTTCAGGCATAATCTCCGGTAGACCACTATCAATCAGAATATTCTTGCCGTCACCCGTTTGCACCAGATAGCACACAATCGGAATCTGGTATTCCGGCATGGACCCAACCTGCATCAGATAAAGACGCTTCATGGCATTCTGGCTCATAAACTCCTCCTCGGAATTGAAACATATATTCTATCATATCAATCGTGTTGGCATTCGTATCGGCCCGGCGTTAGCTTTCTGCTAACACAATCTAACAGCTCACGTTGGCCCGTTCATAGAGCGGGCCGAAGCTGATCGCCTCTTCCTGCTCATGTGCGAGAATCGCCAGGATGGGCTTTACAAAGGAGAGCGGCAAAGCCTGAATTGATGCGGCCCCGATCATAGCATGCTTGCTAGTTATCGGGTACATTAGATTTCGTCAGCAGAAAGCTAACGCCGGGTCTGTCAGTCTTGCGCACAAAGGTCTTCCGCTCCCTCATTGCATGCAAGACATTCTACTGTCAAACCTGCGCAAAAACTTCTCCTAACTTGCTCTTTTGGTCATGCAGCATTACCGCCTCGCATTCCAAAACAGTTTCTCAGATAGTGTTTGAAAGTGGTCATCTCGCCGAGAGGAAGAAGAAAGGGGTTGATGTAACGAGTCGAAGAAGCAGAAAGAAAGTGCAGAAGGCGTATGAAGGTGACACTGGGGAGGAAAGCCTATCCCTCCGATCTGACGGATGAGCAGTGGGAACTGTTGGAACCCCTGATCCCTCAACCATCCCTGCAGGGCCGCAAGCCGTTTGTCTCGCGGCGCGAGGTCGTCAATGCAATTTTGTACGTTTTGCGCAGTGGATGTCCCTGGCGCATGCTGCCCCATGAATTTCCCGCGTGGCAAAGCGTCTATTACAATTTTCACCGCTGGGAGCGCGAAGGCGTTTGGGATCGTATTCTGCAAACCCTACGCATGCGGATGCGCACCAGGCAAGGCCGAGAGGAAGAGCCAAGTGCGGCGATCATCGACAGTCAATCCATCAAAACGAGTGCGGTTCGGGGTCCTGAAAAGGGCTACGACGTCGGAAAAAAAAACGTGGGGCCGCAAGCGTCATGCATTCGTCGATACGCAGGGCAATCTGTTGGCTGTGAAGGTGACAGGAGCCCAGGCCTCTGATCACCAGGGCGGCACTGCCCTGCTCGAGCCACTCAAGAATGCGCTTCCCCGTCTGCAGCTCATTTGGGGCGATAGTCATTACGGCGGAACCTTTCTGACCTGGGTGAAAGAAACGCTGGGCTGGACGATTGAGACCATCCATGCAGTCACGCTCCCCAAACGAGGCCTGCTCGTGCCCGAAGGGGAGGAGGTGGACTGGGACGCATTGTTTCCCACAGGCTTGCGGCCTCAGCCCAAGCGATGGATCATTGAGCGCAGTTTCTCCTGGATCGTGCGCTGGAGGAGGCTTTGCCGCGATCACGAGGGGCTCCCACAGAGCAGTGAGGCCTTTATCAAGCTCTCTGCCAGCTACCGTATGCTCACCACGCTCGTGCCAGCTTTCCCATCGCGACCGTTTTAAAACACTATCTCAGTCTGGACCACTTATGAAATTGACCCATATCATGTCTAAGCTCTTTTGACCCATATTGTGTCCGAGGCGGCTAAAACTTTTGGCAAATCACAGAAGGGGTCATGTGCGCCCCAGTAGTTCTGGTGAGTGAAGAGGCTGAGATCAGCGAAGAAGACCTGGACAAGAATGGCTGCTGGAAACAGCCAGGCGTCGATTACATACAGTATCCGTATCCCTTTATACATATAGCTCCTCCTTTACAAACCTGACGGGCTTGATACTCTGTGAGATGTTGCCGAGAGCATCTGTTCTTTCTCGATCTGTATTCGTTTGTATCCCAGACGAAGTTGTACCGTTGCTATGTTTGCGTTGGTTGGATGATACGTTACTGCTATCATCTCCTCACCACCAGAGAGTGGCAGATTCACAACCTCACTTCCGATGTTTTCCGTCGCCCCGGTCACTAGGGTCATAGCAAACTCCTTTCATCTGTAGAGAGGGCTCTATGGTGCTTGAATATCAATACAGTTCATGCTCATACCGTAAGGAGAGACATGGTTGTGGCAACCATATAATTGTCATCACACAGAAAGAGGATTGAACTCTCCTTTTTGAGACAGCTTTTCTGAATGTGCCTTACTTGCGTCGTGATTGGATGGAGAAACCCTCTCTGATGGGTTTATTGAGCCAAGAAAAAGAGGTGAGAGAAACAAGAGAAAAAGGTGCTTCACACACTGGTTCGGTAGGACCCCACTAAGAAACGTCATGCGCTGCTGGCGCGGCGCACCACTCCGCATGAAAACGCCAATACAAGAGCTTTGTAGGCGTTTTCAGAATATATTGTTGGCGTTGGATTCAGCCAATCAAGACTTCACCATATACAGCTTCACTTACTAACCTCTGGCTCCTGAGGCTGGAGCTTCACCAGCATTTGACACAGCATGCTATTTTCCCCCATGCCTTTCGGATGAAGGTAAGATGCTGCGTTACTCACATTGCCTGAGTGAGGCTGTGCTCTCGCACAGCAGAAGATCAAACGCCTCTTTGGGCGCACTTCCCGACATGCTACACTCCTCCTTGGCTTTCGCCGCTAAGTAAGTTGGGTGACCCAGAAGTTATACTCTCTCAATGGACGCGCAATAGGTCTCCCATTCGAATAATCAGATGGGCACCTGTCCCAAATCAGGCACCTCAACCCTCTTTCTGTGTGACGATCTCGTGATGGTCATCACGACACTCTCTCGGCAGAGCAAAGAGCATGAGAAATGTTGATATTCAACCGTCGTAGAGGTACCACTACACACAAAAGGAGAGGATAATTGCATGACAAAAGAGGACACGAAGAATCTCATCCTTCACATGTACAATGCATTTAATACCAGGAATCTGGCTGCTGTAGACGAGATTTTTGCCCCGGACTTTTATAGTCACCCTCTGAAAACAGGAATTGAGGGTGCAAAAAATCCTATGCGGCAAGATTTCAAGCATTTCCAAACATCCAGGTCGTTATCGAGGAGTTACTGGTTGACGGAGAGAAGGATGCCAGTCGGACCAGTATACATGGAGTTCCAGCCACGGCTGATGGTACTCTGCCGATGATCATAGAAATTATTCGCATCCAGAATCGGCGGGTTGCTGAAATATGGGCATTAACAAATATGAAGTAATATAAACACATAAAGAAGTTTTCCAGTAAAAAGCCAAAATAGGCATGAACAGAGTCACCTCGTTGCTGCTGCTCGCCCTGGTGGACTTGGCCGCGCGCCGGTCATTCTGCAAATGGCTCTGGCAGGAATACACGCCGTTCCGCTGGTATCAGCACTGTATCCGGCGAATACGATGATCCTCTTCGGGGTGAACCTCTACCTGATCTGGCAGATCTGCCAGACCTGGCAAACAACGCCGAAGAAGAGCTAAAAATATACCCATCGAATAGATGCGGTTTAGATACAAGATAGAGGGAAATGCAACATGGGCAGGCCGACTAACTCGACACGCGCGTATCGCGTTGCAGCAGATCTGGAGAACTGGGCCACCGACAACTCGCCAGACTATAGAGATGCGTTCGAGGTGCAGGTCTTGAGTACCGATACACGTACACCCGAGCTGTGGGCGCGCGCCGTCTTCGAGCGTGCCCCACGGCTGGTGCGTTGGTTCCTTCTGCTGGGGTGGCGGTGGGTACTGGGCCTTCAGCTTGGGCCACGGTCGTCGTTGGATCACGTTCTCGGCTGGCGGATCACCTCAAAGGAAACTGACGCGATCCACCTCGAACTGCGCTCGACGCTCATGACTGCCCAACTGATCTTGCGCGTTGCAAGCTCAACGGCCGTCTTGACCACACACGTGTCCTACACACAACGCCTGGCACACCCGCTTTGGACGGCTGTCGGCCTAATCCATCGGCAGATGGTCCCCTATCTCCTTGGGCGTGCTGCGTCTTGCCCACGGCGTGCAACCAGTTAAGCATCGACTGATCCCATCGGTGAGCCTGTCCGCTCAGTTTCTAGGCAAAATCAGATCGGCACCTGCCACAAAAAGGGCGACTCAACCCTCTTTCTTTGGAGCGTACTATCGAGTTCTTGCATCAACAGTTTGATTAAGCACTTGAGGAGGGGCATAAGATAGGCTCATCATATCTCAGCTCCCCTCCCATAGTACATCGTGTCCTTACACGACCCTCCTGTCCACCACCAATATTCTCATAGTGTAAATTGACACATAAAATCGCCATTTTCTTCTACTGACGCATATCTCCCCGTTTTGGCTTTTAGGCTCTTGTCCACTTTCGGGGCTTAGTACTCGCTTGCTTGAAAACGCATTGACGCAAGGTGATGTAGTCTCTTCCATGAGAAGCTTCTGAAGGTTGTCTCATTATCGAGAATGAGGTTGTGATGGAAGAGACATCCTTGTTTTCCCTCCCAGATGGGATGTTGATCGAGCAGTTCCAGATCAGTGAAAAGAGTCTGGTTATCACCGTCGTTGCTACTTCTCTTACATCGTGCTGTCCGCAATGCTTTGAAGCGTCCTCATCAGTCCATTGTCACTACCAGCGAACCTTGAGTGATATCTCTTGTATGGGACGGCGAGTCCAACTGCTCCTGACCGTTCGGAAGTTCTCCTGCCGGAATCCTTTCTGTTCGCGCAAAGTCTTTGCAGAGCGTCTCCCTACGTTTGTCGAGCCCTGGGCCAGGACCACCATCCGGTTCTGCCAGCAGATCACGTCTATTGGTCTCTCCACCTGTGGCAATGGTGGCGCTAGACTCGCCGCTCATGTGGGAATACAGACCTCTCGTCAGACCATTCTGCGCCGCATCATGAACATTCCTGATGGCTTGACGGGCTCAGTGCTCTTTTTAGGCATAGACGACTTCTCGTTTCGGCGTGGCTACCGCTTCGGAACGATCCTGGTGAACCTAGAGAGCAGGCGTGTGATTGATCTTTTACCAGATTGCGAAGCAGAAACCTCAGCACAATGGATGCGTCAACACCCAGATATTACCGTTGTCAGCCGTGATCGTAGGAGTGAGTACGCCAAAGCAACCTCCCAAGGGGCTCCCCAGGCCACGCAATGTGCGGATCGTTTTCATGTGATAGTGCGCCGCATAGGCGCGTATTCAATTCCTTTCGGAGAAAGGAGAGGTTGAGAGCAAATGACCTCTGGGGCGGTGGCTTACCTGGCGGGAAACCTTAAGGGGACAGTAGCATGCCACAAAGCCGAGCTTGCCTGAAGGCGTTTACGGCAAGGCCCGATTGCCCCGCACATCATGGTGAAGCTGCATTGCCGAACCTAGCCTACCAGCGGCGGTAAGGAACGCCCGTTGATAGATAACGCCTGTTGCAACGTTCCCGCGCATACACATCAGTTCAGCACGGATGTGAAATACACTGGGATTGAGGAGACCAGTGGAACGCTCTCGTGCGAGAAGCGATGGGAAATGATCCCATTGAAGGAGGCGAAAGGGCACCTACCATGCGCTAGAGACGTCGAATACGTGAGAATGCGGGATACTCCTCCCTGTGCGAGCAGAAGGAGTACAGAGCCATCGTAGTACTCGCGGGAGTCACGACCCGTCTTGGAGCGTCGGAAAGCGACGTACAGGGGGAAGGGTGGCAGGGAGTACAGGAGAAGAGGGGATGTTGGCGCGTGATGCGCTAATGAACATTCCCCAGAGGCTTCTGGAAACTGGAAAGCCCGTTGCCATGAAAGTGGCCCGGCGGGTTTGGGAAGGGGCCGTTGGAAAAGGGCTGGCGTTAGTCAGTACCTCGCTAGCGGCCTACTTCAAAAAATTTAACAGAAGCAACACAACTGCTCTTAGCACGCTGTCATGCAGAAATTCTGGAGGCATCCAAAACGAAAGAAGCTGGGGTTCGTGAACGCAAGAACCATGTAATCTCCATTGAAGAATGGCGGCCTCCAGAGCCAGCACATGTAGAGAAAGCACGGTTGGCTCGAAGATCTGGACGCCTTGCACGCTATCAACAGGTGGCGGAGCTGCACGAGCAGGGAGTGAAGCCACGGGAGATTGCCCCACTTGTTGGTCTTTCTGACCGTACCGTTCGAGGCTGGCTGAAACGAGGAACCTTCCCAGAAGTCAGGAAACAGCGCAAGAGACAGAGTCACTTTGACGCGTTTGCCCCCCTACGTTCTTTCTCGCTGGCAGCATGGCGAGAGAAATGGCTTGGTCCTGTGGCGTGAAATCTAGGAACAAGGCTACAGCGGATCAGATCGCAGTGTCTATCGCTATCTGAAAACCCTCAAGCTGTCAGAGGTCAAGGCAGAGGTACCTCTTCATCGTCTCAAGAAATTCTCTGCCAACACGGCTGTCTGGCTGTTTGTGCGTAATCCCAGAACGCTGGATGAAATCGAACAGGAGGATCTTGCTGCCTTCTGTCAGGTCAGCCCTACCCTCAACAAAGCCTACTATCTTATACAAGATTTCCTTTTCATGGTTCATCAACGAGAAGGAGATCGTCTAGATACTTGGCTCTCCCAAGTAGCAGAGAGCCAATTGCCAGAACTTCAGTCGTTTGCTTGTGGGATAGAAAAAGACAAAGACGCGGTGAAGGCCAGTCTTACATGGTCGATCAACAATGGAGTAGTCGTCCTCACTCAAGTTCTTTTGCAATCGAGATTGCACCACATACAAATATCAAATGTCCATGCTTACACATACAAGCATCCTTTTATCTGGGGAAAGCGTTGACGACATCCTCTCCCGAGGAGGCTTGGCATTGCCAGCTTGCCCAAGATGACAAAAATTTAGCGGATGCACCAGTAAATCACCTTTTCCACTCCGTTACATCATAGATACCATTATCCCTTTTTTGTAGCATTCTCATTTTTCATATTTTACAGTACCAAAAAATCTTACCTCCTCCGTTCTATTAAATAGATAAGCTTCTTCATAACATAGATGCTAAATGTGGCTAGGAACTCTTCTGGACGATAAACCAATTTGCTGATCAATGATTGAGTGTTTTTTGGCTAGATCTTTCTATTTGGGGCAAATGTTTGAATTTTCGCGCAAACCCACCCAAGATTGAATGCTCATTGCCATTGGACCTTGCCGAATCACCTTATGGCACGATTCGGCAAGGTCCAATGGCAATGAGCATTGACCTGGATATATGGAAAAGGAGTTCTGACTGTTGAAACAATCCCTAAAATCGGAAATCGTCCTGGTGTTCTTGGACAGTCTGTAAAAGATCAGATAGTTTTTCCGTATAGAGCGATATATGCCCGCAGGCGGTACATACTAGAGCTGGAACTCTCAAATCGAGGTTACGCTGATACGTATCAAGTTGTGCTCTCAGATGAAGATTGCGGACTGTCTTGCCTGCTACGCGGCGTCCTCCGCATTCTGCGGCAAGGGCGAAGTGTGGGTGGTTGCGGAAAAGGATTCATTCCTGTTTTTCTCCTGATTTTGGGTTTGGGTTCTTCGGTTAAAACGGTGGGAACAGGGAATGCTTGTAGAGATGTTGCCACTCATCGCAAGCCCCATTTTTGCTTTCACCACCACTATCAAGGTGAAGGATGAGCAGCTTTTATCAAACCGAGCGTAAAACCCCTGCCTTCAGGCTTTACACTTACACACAAGTTTGAACGTTTATAGAAGATCCGCAAGACCATGCGAGAGAGCTGAGGCGCAATGTGGGCAGTTCATGAAGCACTCCCTCTCCGATGAGTCGTTGTTCTTTTTAGCATACCTCGCAAACAATCACCACGACAAGCCTTCTTCCGAATTCTGACAGAACCCTATGAAACACCTTTTCAGGCCCATTCGTTCGTTTTGCACTGGGTACTCGTACTACATTCTTCTCGGCCCTCAGCCCGTTTGCTGGCAGCTTGTGTGCACGGCAGGTGGCACACGAGGGCGGTACCCCAACCCCTACGGGCCAACCTGAATGATCATCTTGTGCTCGTCGAAGGGCAGCACATTGCCGGGACTATCGGTGACTGTAATGCGGACCTGGGTAATCCCGGGCCGGTGCAGCAGCAGATCCTGCGCCAAGGCCGCATTGAGGCCCGCGATCAAACGCGCCATCTCCTGCCGGCTCGCTGCATCAAACTGTGCCACCCACTGCCCCTGCGCCTCGATGTGCAGCGAGATCATGCCCTCTGGATTCTGAATCACAGCATTGATCAATGTCGTTTTCAGCGGGCTGGTCAGGGCATAGTTGTTGTGAAAGGTCTGCGTGGCATCACTTTTGAGCAGGTTGGCCGCCATGGCATAGGCATCATCGCGATTGAATACTTCAGCTATGCAGGTCATCGTCGTGGAGACGGTCACGCTATTGGAGCGCTCGCCCGCGCTATGGCTGGCGCTCGAACTGGCACTGCATTTCGCCTTTCCGGCCTGCTGTTCCCCGCTCTGAATCTTCCCTTGTATCGCCTGCTGTCCCTCGCTGGTCATTTCGGCTGCCAGGTTGCTGGCGGCCATATCAATATCACTCTGCTGCACATACGAGTAGGGCCGGGCATCCTGTCCGTCACTGAAGGCATTATGATTGGTCAGCGTAATGCCAGCGTGGCAGCAGGTTGTCTCTTTAAAATCCAGGGCCGAGATATTGCCTTGCGCGCCGGGAATGAGCGCGTGGGCGATACTGCTCATGCTGCCTTCGGTGGGCGGATTGGCTGCGGGAATGGTAATCGTTTCGTCGGTGGCGACCTGAATGCCTTTCTTATCGGCAAAGATCGTTCCGGCGGGAATGTTCTGTGAATAGGGTAGGGCATTATAAAAGGTCAGCAAGCCCAGGGCATTGGTGGCCTGAGTCATGCCGCGTCCGGAAGTTTGCACCGTTTTTGTGTGGGGTGACGTGGTCACGCTGATAAAGTGCGCGGCTACCTGGTGCAGCGCCGGGTCAGGCACCCAGGTCGTCGCCGAAATAGCATAGACATTTTTAAATGTTCTCTTCTCAGGCGTGATGGTCACACTGGCGGAACTGCCGGGGAAGAGTCGGGCCAGCGGGCCGAATCCGGCAAAAACGCTCAACATGGAGCCGCCGATCAGCAGGAAGAGCGCCAGCAGCATAGCAACCAGTAGCGCACGTGTGCGCCTATGCTTGCGTCGTGGCGGTGGGGCTGGGACCAGGCTGACCACCACATCTATTGGAGTGAGCATCTGGCTGGGAACGCTGAGCGGCGTGACGGCCTCATCCACCACTATCGGTCTGGCCTCCATTGGCTGTAGTGGTACTGGTAGATCCTCTTTCTCCTTCTTCTTCTGTGCGACCTTGTCTCGTGGCGCTGGCTTCTTAGGCGGAGCGGCAGGACGTTCAAATGGCTGAGCCGGCGACTGGTCAGCGGAGGCTGGCGCCGGAGTAGAGGTGCGTGCTGGCTTCTTAGGTGGAGATAAAGGTGTCTCGTTTGGTGGAGATAAAGGTATCTCAGTCGTCTTTTTTTCAGCAGAGGCCGGAGGCTGATCTTCGCTAATAAATGTTTTAGCATAGCTGGCATAGTTTTCTAGCGAGAGAAAGACCGGGAATTGCTGGCGTTGTGCTAATCTGGCAATCGTAGTGTTAGATGAGGCCACAATCACAAGTTGGGTCTTCAGCCCCTGTAGCAGGTTTCTCAGGTCTGTGAAGTCGGTTGTACGCCGGAATGCGGCGTTATCGTCAGGCATGACCAGTACAGTATGTCTGCGTCCCAGTTTATCCTGAGCAAGAATCGCGGTCAGAATACTTTGCCGGTCATCCGACGCGGCCACGTGAAGAATTCCAACGCTGGCGCTGCGTGGATCGTCGGGTCCAAATAGTTCCGTGCCATTCTTCTGTCGCATAATGCGTTCCTTTCCTGCTGCTTCGGGAGGGTTTTTCAGTTTTCCGACCTCTCCAACGCAAGCTCGCTAACGTGCCTGCTCCTCACCCAGGCTTTATTGTATAACGAGCAACGCTAGCAAGGTTTCTCTCTTTTCCTTTCGTGTATGACTTTCCTCTCCTTTTCCCATCCTTATGAGCTATTTCATTGTAACCTCTCTCTCACCCGGGGTAAAATCGTATCCCGGAGATTGCCATTTACTCCTGTTTGTGGAGGAGGGGGTACAGGTGGAGGCTGTGTGGGTACGGGTTTTGGCGCTGGCGGGGGCTGTGTTGGAATTGGTGCCGGTGTCGGTGTTGGCATCGGAGTGAATGATGGAGTCGGAGTCGGCGAAGGAAGAGGAGTTGGTGAGGGCGAAGGTTTTCGCGTTGGGCTGATGGTAACGGTTGCTCTTATCTGGGTTCTCTTCTTCACTGGTGTCGCATGCTGCCCTGTCCATGCAATTTTCTGGCCAGCCATTGGTGTCACAGATGGCAGCCTCGATCCATAGCAGCAATTCCTCCACAGCAGGCACACATCGATAAGACAAAGACCCCAAAAACAAGCAGTAGTTTGGCCAGCAGTTTCTGCGCTTTGAACCATTACCAGAGACCTTTGCGTGGGTGATATCACAGTATTGCATGCCAAAGGGTAAAAGGCTAAGCGATTGACGAATAGCTGGAAACCAGCCGACAAAAGATCCCTACGATCCTCAATGCTAAGTTCAGGAACAATTTGTGAACCTGCAAGAGCAATCTCATACCACTCCAATCCTGCTCACAAAGCCATATACGAGTCGCGTATGTAGCCAAAAAGCGAAGCAGCCCCCAATTGGGAAATACCTATGGCAGTCTCCTCGCGTTGAATCGCGCTCTATCACCTTCAGATGCTCAATGGAAAGATCAACTTAAAACCAACATGCCGTTTCGCGCCAATAAGAGTTCTGATTAGCAATCTATACATATAAGGAGAAAAGAACATAATGACAAATATGATTTCGGTCAATGCGGCAACCAGTGGCCAGTTCAATATCGGCGGCGACCTTCAAATCAATCGCATTGGCTTTGGTGCTATACGTATCACAGGCGAGGGCATCGGGGGCGAGCCAAAGGATCGTGCGGAAGCACTGCGTACCCTGAAGCGACTGCCAGAGCTTGGCGTAAACTTCGTTGATACCGCCGATAGTTATGGCCCTTATGTTAGCGAGAATCTGATCCACGAGGCGCTCTCTCCCTATTCAGGTCTGGTGATCGCTACCAAAGCTGGCCTGACGCGGCATGGTCCTGATATCTGGCGACCGTTGGGGCGGCCTGAATATTTACGTCAGTCCGTGCTGATGAGTATGCGGCGTCTGGGCGTCGAACGCATTGATCTGTGGCAATTACACCGTATCGACCCAAAGGTGCCACGCGATGAGCAGTTTGATGCTATCAAGCAGATGCAGCAAGAGGGCCTGATTCGCCATGTGGGCCTTAGCGAGGTCACAGTTGAGCAAATTGAAGCCGCGCAGAAGTTCTTCCAGGTTGTAACGGTTCAGAATCTCTACAATCTAGTGATGCGCCAGAGCGAGGATGTGCTTGAGTATTGCCAACGCGCCAATATCGGGTTTATTCCCTGGTTTCCGCTGGCTGCGGGGAGCCTGACACAGCCAGGCTCCCCACTCGATGCTCTCGCGAAAGAGAAACATACGACCCTCAGTGGTATCGCCCTCCCATGGATACTGAAGCGTAGCCCCATCATGTTGCCAATCCCTGGCACCAGCCAGCTGAAGCACCTGGAGGAGAATATAGCAGCTACCAACATTGAACTCAGCGATGAAGAGTTTCAGCAGCTCAACGAACTGGGTCAGCGCGAGTGGCAGAGACATCAGATTGATAAACCTCAATACCTGAAGGATCTGGAAAAGTAGGCAATATGCACACCAAACGGCGCGTTGTAGGGCCCATGCTTGCATGGACTCTCTCCACCGGGCGATACGTTCTCACGGCGCGAATAAGGCCACGTCAGCATGGACTCTACAAGATCTCCTGCGTAAAGCAGTTTTTCATATAAGAAAGAGTTTTCCTATGTCACAAGCGCAAGCTCATCGTTCGATAGCAGAGGAACAGGCGTCTCCCACGCGCATTAATCCTCGCATCATCCTGCTTTCGCTGGGCATGTTTGCCCTGGGCACTGATGCCTTTGTCGTAGCGGGCGTGCTCCCCACAATCGTGAAAGAGATTGAAGTGAGCGCGGGACTGGTGGGCCAATTGATAACCGTCTTCGCTTTGACCTATGGGCTGGGAGCGCCTCTCCTGGCGGCACTAACAGGACGTTGGCCGCGTAACCGAGTCCTGATAGGCGCACTTGGCCTGTTCTGTCTCGCCAATCTTGCTTCGGCGCTCTCCCCATCGTTTCAGCTCCTACTACTTACAGTTCACCTAAACAATGACAACAGGGTTTCAGGCCAACAGCGCGAAATACACATCTAAAACAAGACCAGATAGTACCTCCACACCTTGAAGGTTTTCCTCTCTCTGCGAGTTGACCGGTTCATTTCACCACTCGTCGCCCGATCTCTTGACAGAGATATCTCAGATATCTTATCCTATTAGGGATATCTGAGATATCTCTGAAAGTGAGCCGAAATATCAGGAGAAGGAGAACCCCATGCCAGATATTCTCATTCGTGATGTCCCATCCGAGGTGGCAGATGCCCTCACTGAGCGAGCGCGGGCCGCTGGGATGGATCGCCAGGAATGGTTACGCCAGCATTTCGCACAACTTGTCCAGCTTCCCATCGTCAAAGTCAGTTACACCTTGCGGTTTTTCGGACCCCAGGACGAGGTGTACGGATACATCAAGCGGTCCCCCGATGGAAGGATCGGATTGCAACTCCGGCCGGTCGCGCTTCTGACAGGCGAGCAGCGATTAGCTTTCCGGCAGGCGGGCGAGTCTGTCCGCCGTAATGATCCCGGAGACCGTGAGAAAGCCTTTAAGGTGCTCAGTGGGGCCTTTGAAGAGGTCTATGAAATTCCTTATTGGGATAATCAGGCACGGACATTTGCCAGCCCTCAATCATCTCCTGAAGAGGCGCATTGAGTTTGACCAGGGCCGAGAAGACGGTTTTTGACTTCCACCTATCTCCACCCACAGCAAAAACGAAAGGAAGTGTTTGATGAATGCCACAAAGATTGACACCCTGTGTGTGCCTGGAGCAAGCCTCTACTACGAGGTGCGCGGAAGAGGCCCAGTGCTGCTCTTGATCGGTGCCGGTGCTGCTGATGCTGCAAGCTTCAACGGCATCGTCACCCATCTCGCCGACCACTACACCGTCGTCAGCTACGACCGTCGGGGGTACTCACGCAGTCCGCTTGACGACTCGGAAGAAGAGCAGCGCATTGAGACACACAGCGATGATGCTCACCACCTGCTCGCCATCCTGAGTACCGAACCAGCGTATGTGTTTGGCAGCAGCGGCGGTGCCAAAATCGGACTCGACTTGGTGATCCGGCATCCCGAGCAGGTACACACGCTGGTCGCCCATGAGCCTCCCGTTATGGAACTGCTGCCCGAGGCCGAGCGCCCCGTCATGGAATTGCCGCCTGATGCCGGGCGTCCCCGCACGCCGCTCGACAATCTCCAGAAATTCAGAGAAATCCTCGGCGTCAGCTATGAGGATCGCGAACCGGACGCTGAATTGCCTTACGAATCGCCCGAGACGAAAGCCCGGCTCGCTGCGAACAGGGCGTTCCTCGTCACGCACGAAGCCACGATGTATCCCCGCTACACGCTCGATATCGCCGCGCTCTCTGCCACACTAACGCGGATCGTGATCGCCGCCGGACAGGCTTCGCGAGGGCGCTTTCCTCACCGGGTCGCTACCCTGTTGGCAGAGCGTCTGGAAACAGCTGTCGTGGAGTTCCCCAGCCATCATGCTGGTTACGTGAGCCACCCAAGAGCATTCGCCGAGCAGTTGCGCAACGTGCTCGGCGAGGAAGCTGGAACGTAAGGCGTGGTCTTACGCCTACACATCTGGACGCCAACGCCACCTAAGCCCGGAGCAATCTGATTGGCGAGTGGCTCCAGGTGAGGGCTTGCTGGGCTGACACTTGCTTCTCCTGTACAGGAGAAGCATCCTCTCGAAGAGTGGTTGAGAATACATGGATGTTTTGCAAAGGAAGAAAGCGTATGGAAGAACAGGAAGAGAGAGGCTATGAACAGACTCAGGTGGCAAAAGCTCATCTGGTCCTGCTCATGCAAGCGGGATATTCCTGGCACAAGGCTGCTGTAACAGCAAGGCTTCGGATCAGTCAATCAACTGCCTACCGCTTGGTGATCGCAAGTGTGAGCGCTATTGCCAGGAACAGCGCAAATTGTTACGTGCCTTAGAAGATCTCATCACCAGTGAACGAATGATGTATGAGTTGGATAACAGCAAAACCAGGTGATGACTGTCTTCAAAGTAGTTTTGGTGAATTTGGTAATGTGGACACGTGATCGATATTTTCCAGCATCATATGAACACGCGACCTGGAAGCGCTTGGCTCCCTTTTTCCATCTGCCAGGGGTGGTGAAACAGGTACAGGACACCGTGGAGGTGTTGCTTCGGCCTTTCAATGACAGACTGTACAATCAGGATTTAGAGGTGCTTTGTGAGCAGGTCAATGCTATCGCTCCACACTTGCCTGACGGGCGTCGTCTGCATTTTCAGTGCAGGTCAATGAGATGGTGCGTCCCATTCTAGATGTGCAAAAACGCCGAGTGACCTAAAACCCTGGACAAGCATTGCTCAGTATGTGGGAGCACCCACTGGACGGACTGCCACGCCCTCGATCCCTTGCCCGAAGGATTTAGGGATTGCTTTTCGGATAATGTTCAAACTTCCATTGACATCGGCATTGATACGCCTGCCAGTACTACTACGAAACAAGCCACGTTTGATACGTTTGCCCAGGTAGTGCTCCTGATGACAGATGGGTTCAAGATCAAGAAAGCTACACTTACTGGTGTGGCTTTCTTCTTGGACAATCACGCGTATTCCAACCAGTTCTGCTTTATATTTGAACATGCCAATGAAGCGAGCGAAAGGGATTTGCACAAACTGTTGATTGTTGCGCCTTCCAATGTTGATTTCCTGCTTCCAGCCGTCATTCTTCCCGATCACCACTGTTCCTATGCCTTCCTTGATCAGGTGCTCGATAATACGATGGCTTTGGGTGTGCAAGTAATGATCAATTTTACGTGTACGCTTATTGGTTAGCCGGTCGCTGCAATTAGTGCTGTGGACACTCGGCCCTGATGAATGGCTGCTCTTTCTGAAACTGCCTGACTATGCGCCACGTACTAGGCGGAAGACAGTCGATGTTGATATCATCCAGCTTCCACTTCCAGACATTGATGAGAGCCAGCAGCAAGCAACTTCATCTTCCTGACGAGCAAGGAAAGACATACAAGAGATACATCCTCTTTAGCCGCGCAAGAATGACAGGACAGGTTCCAAAAGAATTTCGCGCTCGGTGATCTCCTGCTGGTGATCAAGATTCTCGAAGAAGCGGAGTTGAACACCAGCCTGTTCGATCTCCTGGCGGCTCTCTTTCAGTGGAGTAGCGACGCGTTCGTCCGCTTCGCCAACATAGACGAGCAGCGGGCAGTGTACATTTTGAGGATGAGCAATAGGCCAGTGAACGAGAGCACGCCAGCAGGCAATTTGTGCCGGTAGGTTCATCTGGCTCAGATAGGCATCTTCCTCTGCATCGAAACCCAGCTCTGCCAGTGTGCCTTTGGCTTTGGCTTCCAGGTAGCTTTCAAACCAGTTTACAATCTCATCAATGCGCTCTTGAGGATACACACGTCCAAAGAAACTTCCGGCGATAACCGCGCGCTCGACTTGCGAGGAGCGTGTCGCCAGTTGAAGTGCTGTCGATCCACCGAATGAGTGACCCCAGACCTTGTAGCGCCTCACCTCGCAGGCTTGCAAGACTGCCTCAACATCGCCGAGAACTCGCTCGATACTGTAGGCTGCGGGATCGGTCGGCATGTCGCTTTCACCTATCCCGCGTCGATCCATCGTAATGACCGTGAATTCCTGGCTCAACGGCTCGACATAGCCCAGCTTGTGCCAGATGTGACGCGTCGCTTCAAAACCTTGCAAGAGTAGTAGTGCTGGCCCGTGACCCAGTCTCTCGTAAGCAATTCGCACCCCATCAGGGGATGTGGTAAACATACGTATTTTATCTCTTTCATTCGTTATGAAAATTCTCTTCTTAAACCTCAACTATCTTATCACTTCATGTCAATGTATTTCCTTGATGGCAGGCTGCCCCATACGTAGCAATGTCAAACATTGTGTCACATGTGCTACCATCTTCTCCGACATGTCTTTTGCTCTGACGTATTTGCTCACTTTGCACTGACCACATACGTCAAGCATGTTACGGCGAGTGCGATCCGTTAGTCCGAGTGTGACCCGATAACTGACGTTCTGATGTAGGGCACAATTCCCTACCCGCGAGGTGAGCGCGGACAGCATCCCTCCGCCGGTGCGACTGGACATCAATCAAGCGAAGCGAGGGAGGATACGGAAGAGAAGCAGAAGCCTCATCTGAAACTCTTCTAGCTAGTTGCTATGACCAGGAGACGAATGTACGCCTGAACCATCGTTAACGGGACCAAGCCTACGGAGGATAACAGGCTTGACCAAAACGGTACTGGCCGCGATGAACCCATCGCAGTGCATGAAGCATTTCGGCTGTTTTCATGCTCACTCACGACAAGCCCGGTGGATAGTACAGGTCTAAAGCAACGCAAAACAGAATGTTGGAACGGGATAACTCTCATCATCGCTCTCATTGGCGGTCGATCCAATGAGCAGGTGTCCAGACCGCAAGCGAGATGAGAGCAGGATTGCCGAAAAAGCAAATGCCTGGGGTAATGCCCAGGATAGGCTGACGTCGGCACGATGATATGGAAGGAAGAGGTACCAGTCGGATGGCAAAAAGGAAAGCACCCCAGGTCAAGCCACCGCTTGATCCTGAGAGTGAGGCTTGGAACAAGATCCCCTGGCGTAAGCTAGAGCAACATTGTTTTCGCATCCAAAAGCGCATCTTCCGAGCCAGTCAACGTGGCAACACCAGAGCAGTCCACAAACTCCAAAAATTGCTGATGAAATCCCAAGCAGCCAGGCTGCTCGCCGTTCGCCGGGTGACACAGGATAACCAGGGCAAGAAGACTGCGGGCATCGACGGAATAAAATCCGTCAGGCCAGCCGGACGCCTTGTCATAGCAAACCACATCCACCCGAAAAACTGGAAAGCGACATCTCCACCGGTACGCCGAGTGTGGATACCGAAGCCTGGGAAGGCCGAGAAGCGTCCTTTGGGTATTCCCGTCATGGAAGAAAGGGCACGGCAACATCTTGCCAAACTCGCCCTGGAGCCAGAATGGGAAGCCCGCTTTGAACCCAATTCCTACGGGTTTCGCCCAGGGCGCTCTTGCCATGATGCAGTCGAGGCCATCTTCAACTCGATTAAGCAAAAGGACAAATATGTCCTGGATGCCGATCTGAAAGGGGCCTTCGACAACATTAACCATCAAGCCTTACTGAAAAAGCTCAACACCTATCCGGCCATGAAACGCGCCATTCAGGCATGGCTCGAAGCAGGAGCCATCGACACGGGAGTCTTTGAGGAAACGAAAAGCGGTACTCCTCAAGGGGGCACGATTTCGCCACTCCTCATGAATGTGGCGCTTCACGGCATGGAAACAACCGTCATGGATGCATTCCGCACGAAAGAAGGAAAAACCCAATTCGTTCGGTATGCGGATGATCTGGTGGTCTTTCATACAACGGAAGAAGGGGTAAAAAGAGCGCAAGCAGTACTGGAAATATGGTTAACCGACATGGGACTGGAATTGAAACCGAGTAAAACCAAAATAACTCATACCTTGAAGCCCTATCAAGGGACGGTCGGATTCGAGTTCTTGGGGTTCGCCATCCGGCAATTTCCAGTGGGCAAAACGCACACAGGGAAAAATACCTGGGGAAAACCACTTGGTTTCAAAACGATCATTTCGCCGAGCAAGGGAGCAATCGAACGCCATATGCAGGAAATCGGCAAAAGCATCAGGAAATTACGGTCAACATCGCAACAAGACCTTATCCTGACGCTCAACCCGATCATTCGAGGATGGGCCAACTACTATCGAACGGTAGTAGCAGCAAAAACATTCTCCCTCTGTGACCATCTGGTCTATCAGCAATTAAGGAGATGGGCCTACCGTCGCCACCCGACCAAGGGCAGGCAATGGATCATCAGAAAATACTGGAGCATGGAACCTGGCGCAAGCTGGGTCTTTAGGGACCAGCAGGAGCATGTGCTCACAAAGCACAACGCCAGACCGATCCAACGTCATACCAAAGTTCGGGGAACGGCAAGCCCATATGATGGCGATTTCCTGTATTGGAGTACGCGACTCAAACGACACCCAATGCTGAGTGGAACGATGGGTAGATTACTTCAGAAACAACAGGGAAAATGCCGATGGTGTGGACTCCTTTTCAAAGATGAAGATCAAATAGAAATCGACCATATTACGCCAAAAAGCGAAGGTGGCGGGGAAGAGTTGAGTAACAAATTTGCTCTTCATCGGCATTGCCATGACCAACGGCACGCTCGACGCGCCGCGACAAGTATCCGTGACAAGGACCGTATGATCGAGGAGCCGGATGACGCTAACGTGTCACGTCCGGTTCTGGAGCCGAGCATGAGGAGTGATCCTCATGCTTAGGGTAACAACTTACTCATTGGGTGAGGGGATGGCTGGCAAAGGTGAACTGCAACACAACTGATCTGTTGGTGTGAGGTGCAAGTCCTCACCTGGTGTATGGGCACCAGAAAGTGACATCCCCGTGGTAGCGACTGGACATCAATCCACGAAGCGAGATGTGAGGCGAGAAAACTGCAAGTCCGAGGCAGGAGAAGCCTGAAACGTGCTGTCATGGTGAAATACTCTCTCACCAGAGCGTGAATTGAAGGTATCCATTTTGTATAAGCAACCATCACAAAGTATCATCATCTCTTGCATATCTCAAGCAGATAGAGTAAACTTGGATGTATGAAGTTATCGAGTTATGCCAAGAAGATTGGGATCAGTTATAACAGCGCCTGGCGTATGTGGAAACGCGGCCAGATTCCCGGCTATCAATTGCCCACCGGCACCGTGATCATTGATCCGCCGGAGCTTCGCTCGGTTCCGGTCCACGCCGTCGCTGTGTATGCTCGTGTTTCAAGCAGCGAAAACAAAGACAACCTGGAAAGGCAAGCCGAGCGGCTGGTGACCTGGTGCAATGCCCAAGGCTGGTCGGTCAGCAAAGTCGTCAAAGAGTGCGGCAGTGGCATCAACGATCAGCGGCCCAAGTTTCTGGCGCTGCTGGCAGATCCCAAAATCGGGCAGATCGTGGTTGAACACAAAGATCGCGCTTCTCGCTTTGGCGTGGCCTATATTCAGACCTTGTTGGCTATGCAAGGACGGAAACTGGTCATCGTCAACACAGCTGATACCGCCGAAGATGATCTCATGGGCGATTTTATCAGCATCATTACCTCGTTTTGCGCTCGTCTTTATGGTCGCAGACGAGCCAAACGCAAGACGGAACAAGTGCTAGCGGCTTTGCAGCAGAATGGACCCGCCCGTGAGCAAGAAGCCCCAAAAAGCCTCGCTTGATGAGAAAAAAAAGCGCAAGCGCAAAAAGAAGACGAAGCAGACCATCACTCGAGCGGTGACCCATATCCCTCTCATTGAGGCCAATCCTGGCAAACTTGAGGCGCTCGATCAGCTTGTGGCGGTTTACTTGCCGCTGTGCCAACAGTACACCACCCTGTTTTGCGAGGCCGAGACAAGCCCGGACAAGTACCAAGAAACCGTCTTCAAAACCGATCTTTCCGACCGCTTGCATCGAGTGGCGATACAGCAAGCCGCAGGCATTGCCAAAAGCTTTCGCACTAATCGAGCGAACGCCTATCAGGCGTACCTGGAAGATGTGGCTGATTACGCTCAGGCCAAGGCCAAAGCTCAGGCGGAAGGCCGGATGCCCGCCTTCAAACGCCGCGAACCGACCTGGACCGAATGGGATCTCCCTGTGCTGCGTGTGCCAGTCATCCAAGCCAATGTCAACGTGGTGGTGGTCGAGAAGTCGGAGGACTCCACGTTCGACTACTGGCTGCGCGTGTCCACCTTAGATTTCGGGAATCCGCTTCGAGTCCCAGTCAAACTCGCCTCCTATCACAAACGAGCACTCGAAGGCCGCACGCTCAATGCATCCACAACACTTCACAAGCGCAATGGAGTCTGGTGGCTGACGCTCTCCTTTGACGAGGACGTTCCTCTTCAAACCAAGCCTGACGCCCCTACAGTAGGCGTCGATGTGGGCATTGCCCATTTCCTCACGACCTCCACCAATAAAGAGTATGGCAGTTTTCATGGCAAGATGGCCCGACAGCACAAGCACGATCGGGAAAAGCGTCGCCGCAAGGCGAAACTGCGAGCCTGTCTGGAAAAGAAAGGCGTCCCAAAGGGCAAGCTTCCTTCGACACGTTCTGAAACGTCGCAACGCTTGAGCCGTCACGTCAAGCAAGAGATCAACCGGGCGGTCAATGAGTTGGTCAAAGATCATCCAGATGCCAGACTCATTTATGAGGACCTCAATGTGGCCTCGATGCGCTTCAAAGCAAGGGTGATGAACAGTTATCTGTATGCTTCTCACCTGGGGCATATCCCAGAGCAGCTGGCCTGGGCCGCCGCCAAACAGGGCATGGCAGCCCACACGGTCCGAGCCGCCTATTCCTCTCAGGAATGCCCCCGCTGCCATTATGTCGATCGCGCTAATCGGCCGAACCAGAAAACCTTCAAGTGCCTGGTCTGTGGTTACGCAGACCAGGCCGACCGCAAAGCCGCACAGACGCTCGCGGGACGCTGGGGGGATCGGAAACTGGCGGCATGTCGCTCGACCTCGGAGGTCAAGGCGCTCCTCATGACGCGGCATGAAGCGTGGAAACAGCAGAATCAGCAGAGGATCCAGGATGCCGGGCCTCCCGTCCAGTTGAGCTTCTGGGATCCCCCAGAGATGTTCCTGGAATCATCTCACGAGTGAACATCTCTCAGTAGAGAGGGGTGCATAGGATGCTCGTAGTGCATCCTCCCGCCTAGTCCGCTGTTTGGTAAACAGGCGTAGGTTAAAGTGAGAAGGATAATCATTGCAATAGATGGTTATCCTTTGATCAACTATGACTGACCCATCGTCAACATGAACAAGCTTAGACGGACTGACAAGCTTGACCAAAATGGTAACTGCGCCTTCTCCATGAACCACATGGAACGTCGTAGGACGATTTCGTCGTTGTCCTACCCCATGACGAACAGCGCACGGTGGACAATACCCACCTGCAACAGCGGACAACAACAGATCGGAACGGAGTAACCCTGTGCAGTACTCTTGACGGTGGTCGATACGTCAAGTAGGTTCCAACCAATGTCACACAGGGAGAGATGGTCTAAGAAGCAAACGCCTCTCTGTAATGGGGAGGATAGGCTGACGTAGACCCTGCTGTATGGAGAATAGAGAGATGAGTAGAATGAGAGAGAGGAAAACGTCATCAACTCGGGAAACTGAGGAGATGAGCGTGGCTTGGAACAAGCTTCCCTGGCGCAAGCTAGAGCAGCATTGCTTCCGCATTCCAAAACGCATCTATCGAGCCAAACAGCGTGGGAAGACACGAAAAGTAGAAAAGCTGCAAAAGCTCTTGATGAAATCGGAAGCCGCACGATTGTTAGCAGTACGGCGGGTCACCCAGGGCAACCAGGGCAAGAAAACCGCAGGAGTCGATGGAGTCAAATCGGTCCCTCCTCAAGAACTCTTTGCTCTGGCCCAATACATTCACCCGAAGAACTGGAAACACAGCAAACGACCATTACCAGTGCGGCGCGTCTGGATACCCAAGCCAGGCAAACCAAACGAGCGGAGACCATTAGGCATTCCTGTCATGATGGAGCGCTCGAAACAAGCACTGGTGAAGCTGGCATTGGAGCCAGCCTGGGAGGCTGTGTTTGAACCGAACAGTTACGGTTTCCGACCAGGGAGATCATGCCATGATGCCATCGGGGCAATCTTCCTGGCGATCAAAAGCAAACCGAAGTTTGTCTTCGATGCCGACATAAAGGGCTGTTTCGACAACATCTCTCACAACGCGTTACTAGAGAAACTCCATGCATTTCCTCACCTGAGCCGTCTGATGATTCGAGACCTCAACCCCATCATCCGAGGATGGTGTCTCTACCATCGTTGGGTGATATGCACGGAGGCATTCAATACCTGCGATCATATCACCTTTCTTCAACTCAAGCGATGGGGAACTACACGACACCCGAAGAAAAGCAAACAATGGGTGAGAGAAAAGTACTTCATCAGAATTGAGGAACGAAACCGCTTTGGAACATACTTCAACGATGAAGAAGGAAACCGCAAACCAATGTATGTCGTGAGTCATGGGGACACACACCATCAAGACTATGCCTTGGTAAAAGGAACTTCAAGCCCATATGACGGTGATCTCCTTTACCGGGTAAAACGGCTCAAACAGCATCCACTCGTGAACAATGAAAAGGCAAAGCTCCTCCAAATGCAGAAGGGACAATGCCCACGGTGTGGACTCTACTTTCGCGATGGTGATCTACTCGAAATCGATCACATTGTCCCAATCGCTCTTGGCGGAAAGGACAATAGGGGCAACAAATGGGTCTATCACCGTCATTGCCACAATGAAAAAACTGCTGAAGATTTGGTGAACATTGTCAAACAGAAAGCGGTTGGTATCCATCACAAGTGACCATACACTGAGGAGCCGGGTGATTGGAAACGATCATGCCCGGTTCTGGATTGGCGGAAGGAGCAATCCTTTCGCCGACCATACTGGTGTCATACAGTCCCCGTACCGTTTTAGCACGCATGGTCATTTTACAAAATTTTTGTATTTTTGGGCATCAACTTCTTTTCCAGTGAGAACTATTCGTATTTTTCACGTCTCCCCCTTAGAAACAATTGCTAGCCAAACGTATGCAAAATACAGAAAAGGAGCCACTCATCAAGACATGGCCCCCTTCCCGTCTCCTGGCAGATACGGTTATGGATGTCTCATTCCAGGCTATACCCGAAATGAGACTTCTTCATCACTTATCCTTCTTCTTTCTCTGCTGCTTTTCCTGCTCTCGCCTCCTTCGCTCCTTCTCGGCAGCCAACTTAGCAGCGGCAGTAGCGGCAGCGATAGCGGCATGAAGAACAGCACTCATCCCTTTCACCTCCCCTCATCTTCCACTTCACTGAGAGAGTTCCGAGAAACTGCGCGTTGCGTTTCTCGAAGATGGTCCATATCCCATTTTTGAGCCATAGAGACAAACTGTCCCTCTATCACTTGGTTCAGCGAGCTTCTTCAAGAAGAAGCGCGATCCAAGTGATAGAGAACCTCCTCTCTTCATCACACAACTGATTCAGTCAGATGCTGAAAAAGGGAGTAAAAAACGATACATTCAATATAACTGATACCATATTGCTTCAGCAAGGGGTAAATAGGGAAAAAACTGTGCCATCCAATTCTCTTCTCTCATCGATCTCGGCACGCGTAGCGAGCGTTCGAGAGAAGGCGTTTGGGCTGCAAACGGCTTGCTCATAACAAGAGGCATCGTCTATGACACCACCAGAGTTGCGGCAAGGGTGCCCTCGGCTTGAGCCGTAGGGAGGAATTGCCGCGAATGCCACATGCAAGAATTGACTATACTACGGTTTAGTGGTAAAATAAGCGCATGCAGATACAACGAACCATTCCCATTGTGATCGAGCCTGACAGCGACCTTGAGCACACTATTGATGTGTTTCGGGAGGTGCAACATGCCCTCTCTGAACCGTGTTTCAATGGTGGCAAACCTCTTGGTGCTCTCGCATTGTAACGGGCGTGTTACCATCAGGTGAAAGGTTCGCTCTCAGCACAAATGACGATCTCCGCTATTCGTCTTGTCTCCGCTGCCTATGCCAGCGCCAAAGCCAACGAGAAACCTGTACAACACCATTTTCTCTTCAAGAAGGCTCGTGCTTTGTTCCTGGTTGGAAAGCGTGGGCGTGACGCTGACTTTCGCAAAGATGGCACCCTCTCTCTCTGGACTGTAGCAGGACGGAAACACCTCACGTATACTCTCCCTCAAGACTTTGAGGCAACCTTTATGAAAGCCCGTGAGATTGATAGCCTCACCGTTATTAAGCGCCATGGCAAGCTCATCGGGCGTGTGACGCTTACCCTTGACGCCCTAGAGCCTCAAGGTATTCTCCCAGTAGGCATTGACCTCAATGAGACCAATGCCCTTGTCGCCGTTGACCCTGATGGGCATACCTTCTTTGTGAGTGGAAAGACGTCAAAGTCAAAAACCGATGCACCGCCAAGATGCGCGCTCGTCTCCAGCGCAAACATGCGGCCCGTAAGGCAGAGAAGAAGGATACACGCAGTATTCGGCGCCTTCTCAAACGGTTAGGTCGCACACAACGCAATCGTACCCGCACCTTTGCCCAACAAACAGCAAAGCAACTGATCACCGTTGCCCCCAGAATGCCGTGCTCGTCTTTGAGGATTTGCAGATGCCCAAACCAGAGAAGGGCAAGCTCAAAGGCAAGGCCCTTCGACGTCGAATGAGCCTCTGGCAACGACGCCTTATTCGTACCTGTGTCGAGAATAAAGCCCAGGAATGTGGGCTGAGTATCACACAAGTCAACCCCGCCTACACGAGTAAGAATTGTTCTCGTTGTGGCTTGCGTGGGGGGCGCAAACGTCATGCCTTCTCCTGCCCTCACTGTGATCACACGGACCATGCTGATGTGAATGCGGCGGTAAACATTCGCAACCGCTATACTGCCTTTCGGGGTAGTAGGCTGCTGTCAATCAGCCCTGAAGCCCAGTCCTAGAATGTGGGCAAGCCTCTGCATTTATGCATGGGGTTATTGACAAATATATGCCCCTTTACAGTTCCTCGGCACCCACTTGGTGGAACTCCCCATGAGAGGTGCTAGAGTCCTACACAGGCGTCTCGTGGGAAGATCCAATTATTTTGAGATAAATCTATCTAATAATATCTCGTGCTATTTGAACAAGGCACGGATGAAAGTGATCAGCATTCTCTATCACATGCAAAGGATAGACCCATTGAGAATCTGCGTACTCTTCATTAAGCTGAACACTCGTTTTTTCTTCATCAGTGAGATTGACGGCTGTTGTGATTGAGAACATATGGCATCCGTTCGTTGTTGGCTCCCATGCTCTTGTATCCCAGATCTGACTATAGTAGCCGATGATGTTTCGGAGGCGGTCTTCGGGAATATCAAGGTGCAATTCTCGTCGCAAATTCCGCCGTAATGCCTGCTCAATACGTTCACCTTTGCGCATCCGTCCTCCTATAACCCACCAGTCGGGATGGGGTTCCCATGCCCGCTTGGCAATCAACCACATCCCTTGATGCAAGAGAGCAGCATCAGCACAACAAATTACGAGCGCATCCAATGCTGCTGCATAGGTTGAATCTGGCAGGAACGTTCCTGGTTTTTGTTGTTCTCCCGTCACATATTGACGATTCGGATACTTTCTGACAGGTTGGCGATACATTGTTTCTCCCTTATGAATGAATCATCACACCTAACCGAATGACCTCGATGTTTTTGCTATCGAGCTGGCTCAGTTGTCCTTGTAATCCGGCAATGCGCGTGATGTGGATACGGGACTTTATTTGCTTCATTCTGGCGAACGCATCTTGTGCTGGAGTGGCTGCGGCATCAATCAATCCCAGATTGGCGTAGGCTTGCGCCCAAAGATAATCAGTATAGGCATTTTGCCGTGTCATGTCCCCTTCTTCTGGAAGGTCCATCAGGTCTGTAAGTTCCTGGAGAGCTTCGCGGGGCCAACCTGCTTCCAGCATTGCGGCTACTTTTGTATTACGATAGGTTCGCTCGGTGATTCTAGTGGAGGTCCGCCTTACCGTGCACACCCACCTTCATGCTCGCTGCTTTCTCTTCTACGCCGACCAGGATAGCGCGCCCATCGCACCACAGACTGCCATCGTCGGCTCATCCGATCTGACCCGAGCAGGGCTCCTCACCAACGCCGAACTCAACGTTGTGCATCGCGCCCGCCTCGCTCACGAGGACATCGCACTCAAGCGTCTCCGAGGCCTCTTAGAACGAGAGGAACGCACCCTCCTACTGCAATGTTCCCAGGAGCAACGTCTGCTCGCTTCCCGACTCCCTACCCTCTTGCTTCCTGACTATGGCGCGCCCATCAAGCAACACGGCCAAGCCGGTGAAGCGCGAGAGGAAACACAACCACCACACAAGAAGCATAGCGCTGCCCCCCTCTCAGGCCCCTCGTGAGGAAACATGGGCAGAGCATGACTATATGCAGCCCCAACGAGATTGATGCAAAGAGAGATACGCTTGTTGTTTTGTCAGGTTGAGAGAAGTGAAGAAGAGGAAGGGAAGATGTTTCACGCCTCCCATCGTATTTATGCAGGAGCCAGCACACATGGTCTCCTGCTGCTTGATCCACTGGCCTCCGCTGAGCAAGCGCGTGTGATCACGCAATATCACATGCTCGCCTCAGCTCTCAAGGAACCCTTACCGGAGCTGGAAGAGCTGGCCTTCACCACGTCCACCTCGCCTCACCTCATCCTGGATCTTGGGTGTGGGCCAGGAGGGACATGGGCCTGTGATGTGGCCTTTGACGATCATTTCTGCCTGGTCTTTGGCGTTTCGGCCCTTGCCCCTCCATCCGGCAGGCTAATACCATTCGCCAGATGCAGGCTCAGGCACGCATCCAATTTCTCCAGATGGACTTTGCCAGGGAGTTGTGCTGCCCTGCCAACTTCTTCACGCTCATCAACGGTTGCTTCTTACGCACCTTTCTCACACCGGCTGGCTGGCCCGGCTGCTCCGAGAGTGTTGGCGTGTCCTGCGCCCCGGAGGGCTCCTCCGCCTCACGGAATGCATCGCCGCCTTCTCAAATAGCCCCGCCTGTGAAACGCTGACTCATTACTACGAGCAGGCCCTTGCCGTGCGCACACAGACTCTCCTAGCTCAGCACGAAGAACGCCAGGAGGGCTCAGAGCTTGCCAGTATACCTTTGCAACACACACGCCTCTTCGAACACCTGCACGACATTGGGTACTGTGGCGTTGAAGAACAACGGATGATGCTCGACTTTTCGGCTGGGATCCTCTATCAAGCCAGTATGCGCACCAATGCCGAATCCTTCTTTTACCAGCTTGCCCCAGTGTTCTACCAGACCACCGACCTGACCCCGACGAGTTTTGAAGAGATCTTTGAACAAATGCGAGCAGAGATGAGCGCTCCCACCTTCAAGGGGTTCTGGACCCTCTCTCGTATGCATGCCTATAAACCAGGAGGCGTGCAATGAGCCTGCAACAGAGCATTCACCTTCCATCACCACAAGGCCTGCTCTTCTTTGAAAAGAACGAGCACCCGGCACATGACAAGCCGTCCCACCTCCTCAGCGACTTCAAGAAATGTTCCTCCATTGGAAACTCCTGTCCTTTTGTTCAGCTTCTCTCCTGTCTCATCGGCCAATGAGATCAGCTGTTTTCCATGCTATGCTACATAGCACTACAGTCCCATGGTTCCTATTGGAGGAGAGCACATCGTATGTCACAGGAACACCAGTTCTCGCGTCCTCTCCAGATGGATGATTCTCCTGCACCTATGCAGGTTCCTGGAAAGGCTGGAAGGCCGCCACGCCTCGCACCTCTCTGGTACAATCGCGACTATCTCTTGCTTTGGAGCGGGCAATTGCTTTCCAACATCGGTACCCAGATCTCACAACTGGCTTTTCCGCTGTTGGTCCTGGCTCTTACGTTTTCTCCAATTCAGGCAGGCATCGTGGCTGCACTGCGTAGCCTCCCTTTTGCCGTGCTTTGCCTGCCTGCTGGCGCGCTGATCGATCGCTGGGACCGCCGCAAAGTGATGCTGCTCTGTGATACTGGGCGTGCTCTCGCTCTCTTGAGCATTCCCGTGGCTCTCTGGGTGGGCCGCCTGAGTTTTCTTCAGCTGGGTCTCGTTGCACTGATAGAGGGCACGCTCTTTACTTTTTTCTCGCTCGCCGAGGCTGCTTGTCTCCCCCGTGTGGTCTCGCAAGAATACCTTCCCACGGCCGTTGCCCAGAATGAGGCGATCGGTTCCATTTCCTGGCTGATTGGTCCGCTGCTGGGAGGGCTTCTCTACGGTCTGGGGCGTGCCCTGCCTTTCTTCCTGGATGCCCTCTCTTATGTCTGCTCGGTCCTGGGCCTCTTGTTCATGCAGACGAAGTTTCAAGAGGAGCGTGTCCAGACACCGAGCCGGATGTGGAAGGAAATCGGGGAAGGGCTAATCTGGCTCTGGAACACCCCAGTGTTGCGTTTCCTGGCTCTTCTCTCTTTTTGTCTCGTCACCCCTGTGTATGGGTATGCCCTGATCCTGATCGTCTTGGCCCAGGGGTTGCACGCCACCTCACTTGTGATTGGGGCCATTTTTGCCAGCATTGGTCTGGGCAGTCTGGCAGGTTCTTTCCTGGCAACCCCATTGCAGAAGCGTTTCTCTTTCGGCTCCTTGATGATCTGTTCATCCTGGATTTGGGCTGTCTCCTGGCTTGCATTTGCTCTTGCCCCAAATCCGCTGATCCTGGGTGGTGCAGTGGCAGTCAGTTTTATTATCGCGCCTATTTTTGAGACCACCCAACTTAACTATCGTCTGGTCGTCACGCCCGATCAAATGCTCGGACGAGTCAGCAGCATCTTTCGCCTGGTCACCTTTGGCAGTCAGCCGCTCGGCGTGCTCATCACTGGGGTCCTGATCCAGTGGATTGGCCCGGTCTGGACAGTGATAGTACTGTTTTTCCCCCAGGGCATTGCCGCTCTGGCTGCGACACTCTACCGGCCATTGAGAGAAGCGCCGTTGTTGAACAATATAGCGCAGGAGAAGGAATAAGATACTTTATATAAAAAATGGACCCAATTCACACTATCATGTATTTTCCTCTTTGAAGCATATTGCATGGTATTTTTGCCACAATATGCGTTCATTTTCAGGAGAGCTGGTCAAATCGCAAGCGATCTATTTACAACATTGCGTGCCGAGACGTTTTCCGCTCGTTTGGATGTCACGGAGCGGACATTTGATCCCTACGGCGTCGTGTATCACGAGGGGCTCTGGTACACCATCGGCTACTGCCACTTACGACAAGAGCAGCGCCTCTTTCGCCTGGACCGCATTGCGCTTGTCGAGCCTCTCGATGAAACGTTTCCCTTTCCAGAAGACTTTTCTGCCCTCTCTGTGGTGCAGCATGCGCTGGCTTCCGTTCCGAGCATATGGCAGGTCGAAGTCTGCCTTCAGACCACGGTAGAGGAGGCGCAGCGCCAATTGAGCCTGTCATCCGCCTATTTTGAAAAAACGCAAGAGGGGGTACTGGTACGTGGTGAGGTGGAGGATCTCCGATGGGCGGCTCGTCGGCTTGCTGGTCTGGAGATCCCTTTCCTGATTCATCGCCCCCTTGAATTACGAACCGTTGTACGCCAGCATGCTCTCACCATAGCCAGCTACGCCGAGCAGACCAGGGAGAAAGATGTTCCCAAAGAGGCCGACCATGCCCAGAAAACGGGGAGATCGGAGCAGATCAACAGTCAAAAGGCCAACAAGAGAGGGCGTACACCCAGGGGACGGAAAAGTGCTGCTGGGCGCAAAACACACGCAAAAAGCGGAGTCGTTCGCCAACCCCGTCAACTCTCTCTCGACGTGAGAACGATTGCCTGCCTGGACAGGATGCAGGTCAACAATAGTGAGTTGTTCGAGCGCCTTTTACAGCTCTACCCGCCTTTTGTTGAAGCTTGGACGAAAGCTGGGTACACGCTTTCGGAACTGAGTGAGGTCGGAACCAAAATTTCATCATGATGAAATGGAGTGCAGAAAGGAGAGAGCGAAGAAGCATGGGATTCCTGTCTCTTCGCTCTCTCCTTTCTGCCATCTCGTTGCGCATCCCGTGGGATGCTACCCTATGCCTGCCACAAAGTTCAAACTCACACTCGAAATCGACGACCTCTATGGTGGATTAGCCACGCTCTCAGATGGGACTCAGGAAGCAACCATCATCGCTTCTTTCCCAGACGAACTCGGGACGTTAGTCGGTCCTATGCATTTATTATTGTGGGGAGCCAGTGATTCCAGGTGCTCCTGGATGTACGACCTGGAGAATACCGCTGGCTCTTTTCACGCCAGGATGAAACGCTCTTGATTCACGTTCTTTGGTTTAAAGAGTATCTGAGTCGGTAGGATGAGCAAGGGGAGGCGATTCTGCGGATGGGGTGTAACTTGCTCACGTGAGATCCAACAGATTCGTCAGATCACGCCTCGCACACCGCTGGTGATCTGTTCTGAAGCTGAGGAGGAAGCGCACATTGTCAGCATGCTCGATGCCGGTGCCAACGATTATGTCTTCTTTTCCTGCAGCAAACAGGAACTGCGTGCCCGCTTGCACGGGCATACCAGGCGCTATCGTGCGTCTCTGGCGTCCTCATGTAATGCTTCAAGACAAGTTGGCCCTTGCTCTGTGCTGGAAAGCGAGGATCAGCAGATTCGCTTACAGTGCGCAGAGCGATGTATAGTCGTTCATGGGCAGATGCTGCGTCTGACGCCTATCGAATGCACCTTGCTGTTCACCCTCATGCGCGAGGGGGACAAAGTGCTCTCCCATCACTCGTTATTACATGCCGTCTGGGGTAGAGGGTATACGAGGATGTAGATTACATTCGTGTCTATCTGCATACCCTGCGCCTCAAGTTGGAGGATGATCCCAGGCAACCTAACTATCTCGAAACCATCACTGGCGTGGGATATCGATTCCGTCAGCCATGTATTCCTATTGATTGAAAGAGAGAAACATGGAACCAACAAACCAGCACCACCATCAACCAGAGCGCGCCCAGAGAGATGTCGTCAGCGGGACGACTCGCTCTCTGATCCCCACACAGAAGAGGATCATCGTCGTGACTGGCATCCAGGCTGCCGGAAAATCGACTGTCTCAAACTTACTTGCCCAGCGCTTTGTACGAGGCGTGCATGTCGAAGCCGATATTTTGCAGCACATGATTGTCTCAGGAAGCCAGGGAGCACAAGAACCAGGCCCGCTCACGGGAGAAGAAGCTCGACAGTATCGGCTGCGCCTCAAACACATGTGTCTCATTGGAAAATCGTTCTTGGAGGCAGGCTTCACCGTGGTGCTCGACGATATTATCACCGGTGAAGATTGGCCTGAGGTGCAGACGCATTTACAAGGAACCACTTACTCCTTGATTGTCCTGGCTCCGCGCGTCGAGGTGGTTGCGCAGATTCGCGACAAGAGCCGTGCCAAGCGTCCCCTTGGCAAAGCGTGGGCTCTCTATCTCGATCAGGTTCTCAGGACGACGATGGAGGGCGGCGGTCACTGGATTGATACATCCGAGCAAACACCTGATGAAACAGTTGATCAGATTCTCCGTCAAATCTGGCCTGAACAGGAAATCTAACCAAGCCTCCTAATTATGCATGAATCCATAGACCCGGAGCTATCGTTGTGAAAGGAAAGAGCCGATGGACCTGCTTCAATTACGCTATTTTCGCGTGGTGGCACGCAGAGAGCATATGACGAAAGCGGCTGAGGAACTCTGCATTGCTCAGCCTTCGCTCAGTAAAACGATTCGGCGTCTGGAGAAAGAGATCGGTGTTCCCCTTTTTGATCGGCAAGAAAGATCTCTTCAGCTCAATCAGTTCGGCAAAGCGTTCCTTGAGCACATTGAGGCCATGTTCTCTGAATTGGAAGAGGGGCAGCGCAAAGTTCAAGATATGGCCGGGCTCGAACAGGGAGTGGTTTCGTTGATTGCGGCTTCACTCCCCTGGATTCCCGACCTGTTATACTGCTTCCAGATCTTACACCTTCCATTTACTTTCGCTTATCCCAATGTCCATTTGCTGAAATACCCCAGCGGCTCGAAACGGGTGCCTATGATTTCGGCTTCTTATCCACTCCGCTCGTCAAACCTTGCATCCAATGGAGATCCTTGCTCAGCGAAGAAATTCTCCTGGTCGTTCCCAGCACACATCGACTTGCCGGGCAGAAGCACATCCCTTTGCGCGAAATAGCCCACGAAGCCGTGGTGATTGAGAAGGTTGGCAGTGGTCTGCGCGACCTGATCGATACATTTTGCCAACAAGCAGGCATTACTCTTTCCATCCCTTACGAAATAGATGAGCCTGCAACCCTCTATGATTTCGTCAAAGCTGGACTTGGTGTGGGGTTCACGCCAGCACTGATGAAGAAACAGGCCAATGAGCAAGTCTTGTCATGTATTCATCTGACGAATCCCACCTGTGAGCGTACTCTTGGCATTGCCTGGCGGGAGAAGCATTATCTCTCTCAGGCAGCCCTGGCCTTCCGCCAGTTTGTCATGGACTACTTTGCCGACCTGGAGCAAGGCATCTCCTAGTGGGTCAGCTAGCAATTAGCTTGGCTATGAGGAGAGGAAAATGAAGCACGAACAGGGAGGCAGGAATGATGACAAAGGACCCTTGCGACGCGCCCCAGAAGCTGTCTGCACGCCCACGCCCGCGAAAAGAGCCGCCTGAACTCCCTTCCCACAACAAGGAAGATACAAGCTGTTACTCGGTGGACAAAGGTTTGTTCACCCCCGAAAGCATGAGATCTACTATCTGTTCGGGGAAGGTCTCATCAACCGCTTCATTGACCACAAATAAGCGCATATACACAATGCCACTGAGCGTTTCTAAGAGCAACTGGCAATCCACCTGTGGAGATAATTCCCCTCGCGCGATGGCACGGTCAAAGAGGATCTGAAGGTGAGCGCGCCGCTGGCGCCAGTGCTCCTGCCGGAGAGCACAGAGTTCAGGGTGGTGAAGCGTTGCCACGGCCATTTGAAAAATGGCCTGTCCCACGATCGATTGTAGAACGAGCCGGAGAGACTGCACCACCGCGATCAGATCAGAGCGCAGGGCTCCGGTGTCCGGAGCCGGAATCTCCTGGGCAACCCGGCGATCGAGTGCATCCAGGACCAGTTGTTCTTTCGTTTTCCAGCGGCGGTACAGGGAGGTTTCGTGGACCCCGGCGCGCTCGGCAATGGTCGCCATGCTGAGCAGCTCGTATCCTCCTTCCTCTAATAAAAGCTGGAAGGTCGCTTCAAAGACTGCGGCTTGCACGCGGGCACTGCGACCACCTGGTCGGCGGCGCACCGCATCTCTGTTGTTGACTGCCGACATGGCGAGCGTCTCGATAGGGCGAGGTGTCTTCATACAATGAAGTATATCTTATCCGAGATGATAACGCAAGAACGCTTGCATTAACAGCACTTTTCGGCTATGCTTAATGCAGTCCTTCCTGCGTTTGAGAAAGCACATCGATTGATTGATTAGAACAAAGCGAAAGGAATAGCCCATGTCCTCTCAACACCGCGATCTCTCCACTCCAGATCGCGGACGCCTGCCGCATCATCGCGAGATGCCTTTTCAGCCTCCCAATCCCTCCACCCCCACCGGCGAGAAGATCGTTCGTCGTCTCCGCGAGGAACTGTTCATCTGGCTCATCACCGTTGATGCAACCGGGACGCCGCACACGTCGCCGCTCGGGTTTCTGTGGGATGAGGTGCAATCCACCTTTCTTCTCTACGCCCCGCAGGAGGATCGTGATCGGCTGGAGCAGATCCAGCAGAACCCAAAGGTGGGCTTGCATTTCAATCTGGATATGCGTGGTGCCGACTCCTTTATCCTGACGGGCGAGGCGAAGGTGAGCATGGATGACCCCTCCTCCGATCAGGTTCCCGCCTGGGTGGAGAAATACCAGGCATTTTTCTCACAGATGGGATTAACCATCCAACAAGCGGCAGTAGTTGTCCCGGTTGCCTTGCGCGTTCATCCTCTGACCATGATGGCCTCCTTTTAGGCTACACAGGAGGAATGATTCTTGCCTTCCCTGCCTCGTGCCCGGCAGAGAAGGAGGATCACCGAGCCAGAGCATAAGGACTGGAGGTTGAGCAAGACAAATGAATTGACCATTTCGTCTTCCTCGATCTCCACTGCCTGGAGAAAGGAGACAAGCATGGGGACGCACAAAAACATCCGCGGCGAGCCTTCACGCCGCCTGAGGAGCAGGAATTGCACCGAATAGTAAAAGCAACGAGTGAGCGAATGGATGTCGTGAAACGAGCACGAGCGCTCCTGTGCGTCCAAGCAGGACGGCCTTGTGCGCCGCGCCCTCTCTGGTCAGCATTTCCAGACTGCCCAACAGGTGATTGACTCCTTAGAGCAGATAGTGGACGGATGGAATCAGAATCCAACGCCTTTTGTCTGGAACGGCAAGCGGCGAAGACGGCGCGAACGGGCTCGTCTTCGCCGACTCGGCGGTTCGGGCGCCGCTTTTTTGCATGGCTACTCAATTGCTAGCTGACCCACTAGTACAGGAAGACAGAAATCCCTCGATGGTAGAATAGGGCTAACAGAGTCAAGGAGAACAGAAAAATGCGAGGCCCAAAACCTGCCGTAGTGGAATTGAGCGAGAGAGAGCAAGTGGAATTGGAAGCTTTAGTATGTCGGCACGGCACCCCTCAGCAGATCGCCCAACGAGGGCGCATGATCTTGTTGACCGCTCAGGGCCAAAACAACGGACAGATTGCCAGAGAACTGAGGGTGAGTGTGGATACAGTGCGGTGTTGGCGCATGCGTTGGATTGGTTGGCAGAGGCTCACGCTCGATGACTTCTCCATTATCGAACGACTCAGTGATACTCCCCGACCGGGGCGACCCTCTCAAATTACAGCGGAGCAATTCTGTCAGATGATGACCCTGGCTTGCGAGCAACCCAAAGAACGTCCCATTAGTCACTGGACCGGGCGAGGAATTGCCGAGGAAATGATGCAACGTGGAATTATCAAATATATCTCGCCGCGACACGCCTCTCGCTTGCTCAAAAAGGGGACCTCAAACCTCATCTGATCCGTTATTGGCTGACTCCCCCAGCAGATCCGAAGCGAGAAGAAATCATCCGAGCCATCTGTCGAGTCTGTCACGACGCACTATCTTTGCACCAACAGGGGGAACGGGCCGTAAGCACCGATGAGTTAGCGGGCGTTCAAGCGTTGGAACGCAAACATCCTGAATTACCCTTGGCACCTGGCTATATTCAACGGCGGGAATTCGAGTACGAGCGACATGGCACTCGCTGCTTCATTCTGAGCCGCGATGTCGTGACAGGAAAACTGGTGGCTCCTTTTTGTGGACCCACACGCACTGAAGAGGATTTCCTGGCGCATGCCCAGGCTGTCGTCGCCACTAACCCACAAGTCACCCGTTGGCATTTTGTCTGTGATAACCTCAACATCCATCAATCGGAAGCCTTGGTGCGTTGGGTCGCTCATCTGGAAGGAATTGGGCAGGAGACATTAGGCAAAAAAGGTGAATACGGGATCCTTGCCTTGATGCCCCGCCGAGCCGCCTTCCTCTCTGATCCCTCCCATAAAGTGGTCTTTCATTACACCCCAAATCACAGTTCGTGGCTCAATCAAATCGAAATCTGGTTGAGTATTCTCGTTCGCAAAGTGCTTAGACGTGGCTCTTTTGTGTCTGTTGATGAATTGGAAGCCAATGTTCTGGCTTTCATTGCCAACTACAATCAAACCGCCAAACCTTTCAAGTGGATCTATCAAGGCAAGGCGTTGACCATCTAACCGCCGAAGGATTTCTGTCTTCCTGTACTAGCACCATTGGTTACTAGATACTCATGCGAATCAGGAACACCTTCTCCTCGCTCCCACAACCCCACGGAATTGACATGAACCCCTAGCTTCTTTGCCAATTTCGCTTGTGTCATCCCCCATTCACGTCGTCTAAAGAAACGCAGAACCGATCCAAAGGATTCTCCATCAGGTTCGTTCATCTGTTGAATCCTCTTTTCGCCCCTTTTTACAGAATGTCAAAATCCACAACGCTATTGTGGGCACCTAATTTTATGCTTAGGGCAGATCGATCACACACCCAACCGAAATAGCAGCCAGCGACGAAAGCTCATTTCGACAATACCGGTATTATCGCTGCATTCTTTAAGGGACTCAAGAATAATTAATGATCCCAGATAGCTGACAGGTTTCATTAACTCTACCTGAACCTATTTTGAGTTTCTTATGGAAGCATGGTGCTGAAAGTTGTGGTTGATTGCGGCGCGAATGGTGCATGCAAGCAATTTCAGGTATTTGCGCCTCACCTCCCATACACCTTATGAGTGTGTCAGATCCGCTTTTCATGTCTTTTATCACCAGGGTCGCACTCTATGCGCCTCTCCCCTTGTTTTTGCTGAAAAGTATGACGATATGCCTGTGGTGAAATACGCAGAAAACGCTGGAAGTGCAAGCGCAACGTCGCTGCTGAATGAAAACCACAGCACGTAGCAATCTGCTCAACGGGCTTGTTGGTCGTTTCCAGAAGACGCTGAGCCAGCACAATGCGCTGCTGAAGTATCCATTGATAGGGAGTCATCCCCAGAGTCGCGCTGAAACGGCGCGCGAAGGTTCGCTGGCTCATTGCGGCCTGGGCTGCCAGTTGCTCGATGGTAAACTCTCTGTCGAGGTGGGCCGCGATCCACGCCAGGGTCGCGCCAAAGGGGTCGTTCTCATCCAGGTCGGGAAAGGGCGTCTCGATATATTGTGCCTGTCCACCCTCGCGATGGAGAGGCACAACCATCCGCCGTGCGACAGCCGCGGCAATTTCAGCTCCGTAATCCTGGCGCACAATATAGAGAGACAGGTCGATAGCCGCTGCCGTTCCTGCAGCCGTCAACACCTGGCTATCATCGACATAGAGCACGCGGGGATTGACCTGGACTTTCGGATAGCGCGCAGCCAGTTCCGCAGCCCAGGCCCAGTGGGTCGTGGCCCGGCGCCCATCCAGCAACCCTGCGGCAGCCAGGAGGAAGGCTCCTGTGCAAAATGAGATCACACGTGTGCCACGCTGATAAGCCGTGCGCAAAGCCTCCAGCAAATCGTCTGGCGCGGCCGTGGTACGAAAACGAGGAGAACTGGGCACAATGATCGTGTCTGCCTCCGCAAGATGCTCTAGATGGTAGGGAGCGTTCAGGAGAAGGCTGGTAGAAGTCCGAACTGGCCCTGGTTCTGTGGCACAAATGAGCAACCGATACCAGGGTACCTTCAATTCAGCGCGTTCAACCCCAAAAATTTCCGTAGCTACTCCCAATTGAAAAAGATTCACCGCGTCGTACGCAATGATCGCAATTGTATACATGGCAATTTCTGCATGCTTTCTGTCTCTTCTGCTGCTGGTAGGTCTGCTCTGTTGCTGGCAAAATCTTAACACATCGATTGTTTTTTGCCAAACAATGAGCAACTTGAGCAGACGTGGGATCACAACGGGGCTCGCCTCCAGTGCGATTGCTGCGCTGCACATCTCTGAAAGGATTCCATTTTGGACATGTCCACAAAGCGGCTTGCCACTTTTTTGCAGAACCAGCGCTTCTCGCGCCCTTTCTGGTTCCTGGTCACTGGCTCCTTCATCAACAAAGCTGGCAATTTTATCATGCCTTTCTTTACGTTGTATCTGGTCTCTTTTCACCATCTGTCTACCAGTGCAGCGACGCTCATCATCTCACTGATGGGCCTTGGCTCGCTGGGTGCAGGGGTCTGTGGGGGTATACTGGCTGATAGAATTGGACGACGCGTAACGCTGCTCTTCAGTCTGGTCGCGACAGCTACCCTGATGCTGGCCCTCGGCTTCGCCCAGACGCTACCCCTGATTATTCTGCTCGCCATCCTCTACCAGTTCTTCAATGAGCTCTTTCGCCCTGTGACCTCGGCGGCCATAGCGGACCTGGTGCCACCAGAAGAGCATACGCGAGCATATGCCCTGCGCTATTGGGCAAACAACATTGGCAACGCGATTGGACCGCTCATCGCCGGGCTGATTGCCCCCATCTCCTATCTCCTCCTCTTTCTGGGAGACGCGCTCACAACCTGCAGCTTTAGCCTGCTGATCTGGTTCGGGGTACCTGAAACGGGTCAGAGTAACCGTTCGCATGTCAAAAAACAGCTGGAGAGGAAAGCGCCCACAAAGCTCCCTCTGCGTCAGGCTTTTACCGATCCCTGGCTTTGGTCCTACGCGTTGCTGGCGCTCCTATTCGACTGTGTCTATGTACAATCGACGACTACGCTGCCGCTTGACATGTACGCACATGGAATGAGTACGCTGGCTTTCGGTACGGTAATGGCGGTAAACGCGGTTCAGATCGTTTTCGTTAGCCTGCCGCTGACCACACTTTTTCGGCGCGTCAATCGGCACCTTTCGCTGGCTATAGCCGCGCTGATGTTGGGCACGGGCATGGGCCTCTATATCTGGCTACATACGTATGCTGGCTATATCCTGGGAGTGCTGTTCTGGACCGTTGGAGAAATTCTCTCCTACCCGATTGCACTGGCGCTGATCGCGGAACTCTCTCCGCCCCTCCTGCGCGGCTCGTATCAGGGAATCTACAGCAGCATTCGCGCGCTGTCTTCGCTTCTCGCTCCCGCGCTGGGCGGCCTGATCCTTGAACAGTTAGGCCCAACCGCTTTGTGGAGCAGTTGTTTTGTGGTCAGCGCACTCATCGCTTGCGGCTATCTGATCCTGAACAAGCTGCGCCAGCCCCAACACATCAAGTGAGGCTGCGTCGCAAAAAACGCTGAGAGGAAAAGAAGAGATGTGAGCTCCATCAAATGGAGATGATGGACTAGAATGTACAAAGCTTGAGGAGGCAGTCAGATGGAATTAGCCGAGGAAGTGAAAGAGTTGCTGAGAGAGACAGAAAAAGCGCTCAAAGGCAGTGCCCGCCGCTTGTTTATGGCACGGACCGTACGAGCATGAGGAGAGGGAGGACAACGTCTAGAGCTTCGGTCGAGAAATCACGCAGCCTCCTGAACCTCAGCAGCTTTTTGCTGGAAACGAGCCAGGACATGTAAATTGTGAACGACAGCGCAGCGGCGCAAATCGAACGGCTTCTTACGCACACCGCAATAGCGTGCGCGTCGGCCTTGCCATCGCCCAACATGAGCCAGGCTATGTTCCACCGCGACCCGTTCACGTAACTGGGCACGTCCTTGTGGCGTCTGTTGACGCGCTCGCAATTCAATGAGCCAGGCTTCATCAGGGTGAATACTGACGCTACGTCCTTTGGCGCTGGTGGTGCATTGGGCTTTTAGGGGACACTGAGCGCACACGTCTTTGGGAAAATGCACCACCCCACCGGGTGCAAAGGGCATTTCTTGCTCGGCGGGGTACCGAATGATCTGCCGGTCCCAATCGAGGGTAAACATCTGTTTGTGAAAGCGTTTGCCCTCGCGCACGGGCCAGGCTTTGCAATAGACCTCCAACTCCTTACTGCGCTCGCGCACCAGATGGCTACTCAAATAGGCACGGTCGATGTGGAGTTCCTTCAGCGTCACCTGTTGCCGCTCTAAATCTGCGCTGATCGCTTCAGTGACGCTCGCTTCTGGCGTATTCGCAGGGGTGATGCCCACCGCGCGGATCAAACCGGTATCCAGGTCGCCGAATGGAGCGTGTTCGCAATCCAGACAATCGAGCACCAACTGCCAGCGTCGATCCATCACGGTCGCCTCAATAACTTCATCGTCAGAAACCCCAGTGTACGCTTCCACAATGAGCGCCAGGGCCAGCATCGCCGGAGCGACAGGTGGGCGCTCTCGCTCTGCCGGACGGTACAGACTAGCCAACTCTTCCTGGAAGGCTTCATCAAACAGTTCATGACGATGGTGACCTGAAGCTCCCCGCGCTAAAGCGCTGGGGGTTCCAGGGATTCGTTCCACGCTTCCAGTCCTTCCCACTGATGCAGGAACGCTGGCTCTTGTGGTGGTTCCCCTGGACTTTTGGGCAGACGCGCTCCGGCTCTGGGGATGCCAAAGCTTCGGGGCAAGGACTGCCCCTCTCTCGCGCGTTGTGCTATACGCTCGTGTGCTGCCCGCAGGCGCGCCTCCGCACCCTCCCAATACGCTTGGTACCGGGCACACGAGGGAGTGGGTTCTGCTGGATCGAGATAGGCGGCAAGGAAGGCCGAATACAGGTCGCGTTGCACCGGTCCTACGCCGCATTCGCAGTGATGCCAGCGCTGAGAAAGCGGCTTCTTGACCCGTCTGCCACAGCCGTGGCACCATTGGCTCAGGGCCGTCGTGCGTGTGGGAACCTCGACCAGGGTGCCGCCCGTGCTTGCAACGGTGCGTCTCAGGAGTTCGACAAACATCCCTGGTGCTCGCAGTCCCACGCTCTTGCCGAAACGTTTCTGCCATGCCTTGTAGGAGACCTTTTCGAGGATGATGATCCTGCCCAGCGCGACCACCTCGTGCACCTTGCGGCTGTGCAGGCTCTTGCGGTGCGCCGCCAGCTTGCGCTCTTTGGTCGCCTTGCGCCGCCGGGTCGCCTGGTAGCGCTTGCTGTTCTTCCAGGGCAGACGCTTCTTCCCCTGCTTCTTGATGCGCCCCTTCTCGTCGTAGTGCTCAGGATTGCCCGCTCGCCGCTGCCGATCCATCTGCCGCTGCAAACGGCGAATGGCACAGGCCTCAGGAGCCAGTTCCGCGCAGAACACCTGCAAGCTCGCCTCCCCTTGCTGGGGAACGAGCGCCAGGGCCGAGGGTCCCAGGTCAGCCCCAACGATGGCCTGGCCAATCGTGTGCTTGGGTTTGTGGTGAGGCTTGCCCTCCAGGGCCAGCTGCACGACGTAGCGAGAGCCCTGTGCATCGGCTCCGGCCGCTCTGGGGCTGCTGGCAGGGCGTTGGATGAGGCGGGCGTACTTGATGCGGTGCCTCAAGCCATGGGTCACCACCTCATCCTTCCAATTGATGAGGGCGGGCACCTGGTCTCCGTTCCAGAGCAGATAGCCGGCGTTGCCTTCAGAGGCGGGCTGCAGGACAAAGCGGAGACTGGTATCGTTGCGCTTGTTCTCGATGCTGGAGAGGCCACGTCCTCGGCTCTTGAAACGCACGCGTTTCGCTTTCCCCAGGCAGACGCGGTTGAGAGCACGATAGGCGCGAGTGGCCAGGGTTTGGGCGAGCACGGCCTCGATGTGCTCGGCAATCCAGCCGACGCGCAGCCTCTTGACGGCTTCATGTAGCGCGGCTTCGGAGAAGCCATGCGCCTTGCGCAAGGCGGAGAAGGCTGCCGCTCGTTCCGCTTTGTGGGTGCGAGGAAGGGCGCGGGCCTCTTGCCAGGCGGGGTCAGACCGCATGCGGCGCAGGCGCTGTTGTCCTTGGGAGAGGATGGCGTTGTAGAGCTGACGAGCGGCTTCCAGATGAGCGCGCAGGCGGGCGGCTTGCCCTGCATCGACGGCCAGGGGCAGTTCCAGCAGAAAGGTGGAGGTCACAGGTCGCTTCTCCTGCTGTTCCTTCTGTTTGTGTTGTCCCTGACACTTCTTCGGCATTCTTGCCCCTTCTTCGAACATACACGTGATCTCGATCCACTGACGTCTATTGTACCAGAGGAACGGGAAGAACGCAAGTTCCAGGTATCTGACCCTGCTCTCTTTCCTCTCATCCAGCAGAGGCGGCGATTCATCCCCGGCATCAATGACCGGGCCTTTCTCGCCGCGTTCTCTGTAAAAACACAAACAGTTTGGCTTTGCGAATCTTAGTAACAATGTGTTCTTCTTGTTGCGTGAGCGTCACAGGTGGCTTCCACATAGCTGGTTGCATCCATTTCCTCCAGATCCGTTCTCTTGTCCCAACCATCTTGCGCGTGGGATGGTTGCGTCGGTGAAAGCGTGTGTATCCTATTTGACGTTTACCCCAACCGTATGGTACTGTATTTCCATGAACACTGTCTACTTAAGGGGGGAGATGCCTCCCCCTGGATGGATGATCCATCGGAACTGTAACCGCAAAACAAGCACCTCTGCCGCATAAGTCCCAGCACAAGATTGGCTTATGCGGCAGAAAAGGGTGCCATGCTTCCTCATGACCTCAGTTGAGATCTCAACTGGGTATGGTTTGTTGAGCACGCTTTTCTCCCTCTCGTTTCTTTCTCTCCTTGTCGCTGGGTGGCATACCATCTCTTTGCTCGCTCACCTGGCTTGATGAAGTTTGCTTCTTCCCTACTTTTGCCGATGTTACCGCAATGAGGTGGTATCTATCTGCGCACTTGTTATCCAGGTGAAACGATGTATTGATGGCAAATGCGGCAACCCCTGACCGGGAGAAATCCCGCCGATCAGGCACAGGAAGCATTCAATAACACAGCAATGAGAAAAATAAGGAGACAGACACATGAACACAGCACAGAAGCTTGCGCGTCCTGGCGGACCAGCTCTTGTAGAAGCCATGAAATTTGTCACCATCTGTCGAGCACTGGACCCACAGAACGATTATCCGCACATTGGCGACCTCCAATGGTGGTGCCGAGATGGTTCGCTTGATGATCAGCAGAACTGGCATTTTTGGTATCAAGAAAATGGTGAGGCGCTTGCTCTCGGGATCATTGCCGGGGATGAGATCGTCTGCTTGCTTCATCCCGACTTCCGTACGCACGAGCGCTATCGTATGGTACACCAGTGGGCAGTGCAGCGGGTAAAAGAGCGCGCTGGGCAGCAGGGCAAGAACCAGTATGAGATATGGGAACAAACCTGGGGTTTAGCCTCCGGCGACGATCTGGAGATGGTGAGTTTTCTTGAACGTGAAGGATATGAGCGCCAAGAAATGTACTATCATTGCTACCGCCGACCGCTGATCGAGCCTGTGCCAGCCCCCGTTTTGCCCACAGGATTCACGCTTCGCCCGGTTGCTGGAGAGGCTGAGGCAGAGATGCGAGCTGCGCTGCAACGTGATGCTTTTTTCCCAAAGGGGAGCAAGACCTACGAGGAGGGAACCTTGCGACAATTGGCAGTGATGCAGATGCCCCAATACGATCCTCAGCTCGATCTGATGATCATGGCCCCTGATGGCACGCCAGCAGCGGGTTGCATTTGCTGGGTGGACCCGGTAAATCGCGTGGGCCTGTTTGAACCGGTGGGAACGCGCCCGCAATTTCGTCGTCAAGGATTGGCAACGGCGCTGATGCTTGGCGGGTTACAGCGCTTACGCGAACGGGAGATGCAGGCGGCACTGGTGACAGGCGCTCATCCCGGGAAGGAGGAGAAGAGTACGGAGTTTACTTCCTCGCGTTTCGTTTATGAAGCCGTCGGCTTTCAATTGCTGTGTCGGACTTACCTGTATCACAAGGTTTTTGCCACGACCATCTAAACATCTTTCCATACCTTGTTTTGCAGAAAAAGGGATGGAAGAGAGCCTGCCAGCTCCCTCTTCCATCCCTCGGTCAAATCTGGAGATATTCTCATCACAGAGGATTACCCAACTCTATTTCTCGACCGAAGCTCTAGCTGTGCTCCGACTTGTATATATGTATCGGCAGATGAGTATTGACATGCCGGAAGTGAAGATAGAAGTACTATGCTCTAGGCAAGGCGATGGCGTTCACGAAAGTGCCGCACACGCATCATATTGGCGCAGTCGTCGTCACACCAGCGGCGACGCTTACTGTTACTTTCATCGTAATAGGTCCAGCGGCAATTGGGGTTACTACATTGCTTGACGCGTGTAAGATCGTACTTCGCCAGTAGTGTGGCAAAGGAGGCCGCGATCTGACCTAAAAGCCACGTCCAGTCAGAGGCGCAGGGAACGCGTTGTAGCGTAAAATCTTCTCCGCGCGTGAGGAGGAGATGCGAGGGGGCATGTTCCAGGTATATATTGAGCTCATCAAGGTCGTGCTTCGCGATCTCGCGCTCTCCTATAATGTCCCCCGTGATCCGTTGCAGGAGCGTGCGCAACTTTTGTAATGCTCCAATAACCTCCGGCGTAGGCTGCTCTAGCCCCTCAATATTCCACCATTCTTGTAGTAGTGACTCCCAACCCGGCTTGAGCAGTTTGAGCAGACGATCCTCGTCCTTGGCTATTCCACGATAGTCATGCCAATCGGTGTTGATAAGTACTTGCCAGGATATATCCATTACCATTTCTCCATCTGATTTGTAACTATACTTGCTATTATATCGCATGTAATGGTATCATTTACAATGATACCATTACATATAAAGCAATTGGAAAGGTCAGGGAAGCGGGATACGGCCTTCCTGCTCGGTAGTGGCGTGATGATGGTTCCGGCGTGGATGTTCTCTACGGCGGTTTTTGTGGCCTTGCTAGCGGGCTTCTGGAAAGGGAAGGGTGATCTCCTACCCTGGGGTATTGCGGCTGTCGTGGCAGTTGCCTCCGCGCACCTGCTTCCTGGCAAGTGGTATATCTTGCTGGGTGCACTCGCCGGAAGCATCGTGGGAGGATTACGCAATGCAGATTAGTCTGATCTCGTTTCTCACCATTCTAGGGATGGGAGTGGTTACTTATCTGACACGTATTGGTGGGATATGGCTTATGACGTACGTGCTTTTGTCTGGACGGCTAGAGAGGCGCATGAACGCTCTACCGGAGCGATCTTTGTTGCCCTGGTTGCGCCAGCGGTGTTTACGACGAGTATAGCGGACATGGGCGCAGCTCTGGTGACGCTCCTTGTCGCTGTGAAGACGCGCAATGTCCTGCTAGCTATGGTGGTTGGACGGATCTCTGTTCTGGGACTTCGCTGGCTACAAGGAAACATTTGATACAGAACTTGAAAAGGAATAATACATATGCGATTACGATTTGGCGCCCTCTGGCGACAACCCGACTTCTTAAAACTTTGGACGGGTGAATCAATTTCGCTCTTCGGCTCCCAGGTGACGACCCTCGCCTTGCCGCTGGTAGCAATCATCACCTTACATGCGACTCCGTGGCAGGTCGCGATGGTCAGTACTGCGATCTGGGCACCATACCTCTTCTTCACGATATTCGCGGGCTGGTGGGCGGACAATCATCGCCGTCGCCCCCTGCTCATCGCTGCCAACCTGGGGCAGGCCGCGCTCCTGGTATTGCTACCAGGGCTAGCATTTTTTCATCTGCTACGGATTGAATATGTGTACATCATTGCCTTTTTGATAGGCATGTTCGCGGTCTTCTTTAATACCGCATACAAGCCCTATCTATTAACCTTGATCGGGCGCGAGCACTTACTTGAGGGCAATAGTAAATTGCAGGTTAGCGCTGCCGTCGCGCAGATTGGTGGTCCAGGAACGGGTGGGCTCCTCGTGCAACTGGTGACCGCGCCCTTCGCGCTTTTGATAGATGCTGGATCGTTCGTTGTGTCCGCGCTTGGTCTGCTCCTCATTCGGAAGCGCGAGCCCGCGCCAGAGGTGGCACCTGCATCTGAACCAGCCTGGCGTCAGATAGTTGCGGGATTGATTTTAGTGTTTCGCAATCCCATATTACGTGTGCTGGTCCTGGCGTCCATGACGTATAACTTCTTCGGTGTCGGCTTTGAGACGCTCTTTGTCGTCTATGCCACACGCGACCTGCTGATCTCGCCTGCCCTTCTAGGAACCATTCTGGCGATGGGCAGTATTGGAGCACTCTTCGGGGCGCTGATCGCTGATCCCCTGGCGAAGAAGATAGGACTAGGGCCTGCTCTGATCCTGATGACGTTTCTGGAATGTGTTGTTATGCTTTTCATACCCTTTATCGGCGGCTCATTTGTGTTCAAGGTTGCGTGCCTGGTGGGGGTCTTCCTGGTGAATGGCATGGGGCTAGCAAGCACGAACATCTACTATCCAAGTCTACGGCAGGCGATCACTGATGATGCCTTCCTGGGGCGTGTCAACGCCAGTATTTTCTGGCTAATATTAGGGGCAGTGCCCATTGGCAGCGCTATCGCAGGTGGTTTGCAGGGCTTGATAGGTTTGCGCTGGACGCTAGTGTGTGAGGCCGTTGGTTTGCTTTTCTCTGTTGCCTGGGTATTAGGTCCACGTATACGTACACTACATACCCTGCCCACTATCGCAAGCAAGGAGGTATCAGAGGAGACTCTACCAACTGCCCAGCCGGAGATACTACCAATTGAGGCGTAGGAATTCCTACGCCTCGTGGTCGGGGAAGAATTGTTACGCTACAATTGTTTTCCTATAAGGCTGAAGTACTGCGAGGGATCAAGCCCGCTTCATCTATTTCCAGTCATGAGAAGATATGAGCCGCCTCATTCAAAGGCCTGGGTTTACTTCCAAAGAAACCCATTTTGACACATATCCTCGCCATTTTCTTTCTTTGACGCATATCTCCCCGTTTTGGCGAAGTTACGTGTCAAAAGACAGCAGGTTTTTGGACACTGCAGAATAGGGAACGAGATGCTATGATACTGATGCATGAGGGAAATAGACGAGAAACTGAACAAACAAATGAGTAAAAAAGGCCATGAAGATCTTTCATGAGGAAGGAGAAAAGGCCATGAAGATGAATGCTGAGATGGTGCAGCGCTGGCTCAACACATACACCCATGCTTGGACGACCTATGATCCAGACGAGATCGCTGCATTGTTTACCGACGACGCTGAGTATCGTTGGCATCCCTGGGACGAGGGGGAGGATGTGGCTCGCGGTCGCTCCCAAATCGTTGCGGCCTGGCTAGAGAACCGTGACGCAGCGGGGACGTACCATGGTGAGTATCGACCGTTGCTGGTCGAGGACCGCATGGCGATTGCTGTCGGATTGTCCTCTTATTATACGGATCAGACTCAGAAAACGCTCAAGCGGGCGTATCACAATCTGTGGGTGCTGCACTTCACTGATGAGGGGCAGTGTCGCTCGTTCACTGAGTGGTATATGCAAGCACCAGACAAGTCGTAATCTGATGGCTGCTTGTAGTAGTTTTTTTTGCATATCCCCCCGAAACGAGTACACTGTTTCGGGGGGATATGCAAAAACCCCCATGAAGGGCTTTTTTTCAACAGGCTGCAAAGTTATATGGTACGACCGCTCTTTTCATTAGACGGATTGTAATATGAAGTGCGACATCTAGGGAAAAAAAGGCTCATGGACTATTCGTGTACAATGAGTTCACCATAAACCATTGCGACAAAGGATCACTCCATGAGGTACGCCCATCGCGGACACATTTGAACAAGGCAAAATAGACGTCCTCTTTCAACAAGGTCTCTCAAATCGAAAAATTGCCGCGTTGCTTGGTCGATATCACTCGACCATTGCACGAGAACGACAACGAAATGATGAAACGTATCAAGCTGATCGTGCTCAGCAAGCCTACCAAGAGCGCCGAGAGCATTGTCGTCCTAAAGACAAACAGTGCTTGGAGCTTCTGGCTCGGATTGAGCAGGGCTTGCTGCGTACCTGGTCACCAGAGCAGATTGCAGCGACCCTGGGAGGCATCTGTTTTAAAACGATCTACCGCTGGCTTTCCCAAGGCCATCTTCTTGATGGGCGTTTGCAGGTTCTGCGCCACAAAGGCAAGCGGCAGCGCCCCCAAGAGAAGCGAGGTCGTTTCAACGTCGGCACCTCAATTCGTCAGCGTCCCAAAGAGGTTCACAAGCGGCTTGAAGCAGGCCATTGGGAACTGGATACCGTCGTTTCGGGCCGTGGCACGTCCAAAGGATGTGTGGCGACCATTCATTGAACGTAAAACCCGCTATTATGTAGCCGTCTCGATGGTTGACCGGTGCGCTCTCTCCATGCAAGCGGCCTTTGGAACCCTATGTTCCTCTTTGCCCAAAAGAGCGATGAAGAGTGCCACCGCCGATCGAGGTAAAGAGTTTGCATGCTATCGCCAGCTGGAGGAGGAACATAGGATGACGGTGTACTCTTCACGGATCTGTAAAGAGCTTGGAAGCGCTGCTGATGGGCTTTCATTTTCAATGGAAACGGTCTGTGCTCAAGCTTGCTTTGTAAAATGTGGGTAAAAGACAGGGCTTTAGCCATGGGGAGGATGTCAATAAAGTCCTGCTCTAGAGCTTTCTAGGGCATACCCCTGGCGTGTCGCACAGAGCTTACTCGCCACGCAACTTGCTATACAACACCTGGTCGTGCCAGTCACCATTGCGCCACTGGGCTTTACGCAGAACGGCTTCGCGCGTAAAGCCCGCCTTTTCCAATGCGCGTTGCTCCGGTCTATTCGTAATGTCCGTTATCGTTTCCACGCGGATGATGGGAAAGGTCGCGAACAGGTAGTCCGTCAAGAGGCGTTGCGCCTCGACGCCGTAGCCCTTCCCCTGGTGATCGGGGTGCAGGCCAATGCCAATCATGTAGACTCTATTTCCCTCGCCAGGGCCATGGCTCGTCGTATGATAGCTGAGGCGACCAATAAGTGTGCCATCCAATGTGGTCGCGGCCAAACGCCCCAAGCGATTGCTAATCATCCCATCCTCGTCGAAGTCGCGCTCCATATTACCATATCCATGCATGCCGAAGTTGTTGAATTCACCCACGAAGTGGGGATCATGGCTCCAGGCTTCCAGTGTGTCCAGGTCCTCCCGCTTGAAGGGGCGCAAGATAATCTTTTCTCCTCGTAACATATCGTACTTTCCTTCCCTGGCTGTACTAGGCCATCGAGTACTAATGGACCGGATTACAACACTAGCGTTTTCCAACGGAATCTGATGCCCTTTTCCTGGAAAAGCATCATTGCCGTGTTTCAAGAACACTGCCGTCCCACATTCTACCACTCCACTAAACTGGGGAACGATCACTTGAGCTTACCCCGTTTTTGTGGAGTGTTCGACATGAAGCACCTCATCATTTCTTCTCTTCTACTCACATAAAAACATTATTCCTAATTGCCTTCTTGCTTGCTAATTGCTTTTCTCATCTAGCTGCTCACGCCATCTAGATTGTTGCCCGCAAATATGTGATACTAAGGAAGAGCACTCCTTGCAGTAGAAAGAAGACCGCTTTGATTGAAAGCAGGCATCCTCCTTAGCACGAATGTTTCGTGCAGAATGGAGGAGTCGCTTGAAATTTCCGTATCTTCCCCCTTACTTTCGCCGTATCCGTAGCGTCGGCATGATTCGCCAATGGTATGGAGCCAAAGCCGAGAGACGAGCCTGGGATGACGTACAGTATTCTCCACCCCCGCACATGAAGCGTCCCGACCAGACGCTCTTTATTGGTTCATGGGATGACATAGAGATCGCGTATCGCCGCTTTGATCGTCATGCGTGGATTCGCAGAGAGGTGCTCGATAGCCGAAAAAAGCTGAAGCGCCTTCATCGGTGGCGCGAGGCTCGTCAGCAGCGAGCACGCGAGAAGCGTTGGGGGTAACCCAAGCATTTTGTCATAGGCTTCAATCACGTCTCATCTGAGAGGGAGATCCAGCATGCGCGCACAATTGTATTCTCTTCATGAACTGCCTGTCGGGTGCATCAGCATTATAGCCCGTCCACGCGGTGGCGACTGGCTGATGGATGAAATTACCGCCCTACGCGAGGCAGGCGTCCATGTGCTGGTTTCCCTGCTCACGCCCTTGGAGGTCGATGAGTTCGAGCTTGCAGAAGAAGCTGCCTTCTGCCAAACCCAGGACATACCCTTCTTTTCCTTCCCCATCATCGATCGGAGCGTGCCACCCCTCAATGATCGCACCCTGGCCCTCATACAACAGCTTGATGAACAGCGCATGCAGGGCAAGCACATCGCTCTCCACTGTCGGCAAGGGCTTGGACGGGCCGCTTTGATGGCGGCAAGTCTGCTCGTGCTCGCTGGCTGGTCTCCTGAGAAGGCATTCGAGCACTTGAGCAGGACCAGAGGCTACCCAGTGCCGGAGACCGAGGAGCAACGAGCCTGGGTCGCGTCTCTCGCGACCAGGTACCTTGTTGAGTAGTTGAGGTGCAACTCTATACATCATCAGCTTCCATACTGCTTGTATGACGAAAGGATGAGCTATGTCTGAAACAGTTGCTTTTATGCTCCCAGGTATGGAGCGAGTTCAAGTCCGCAGAGACCTTGCCTATAAGCCAGGAGAGGGTGCTCCCTGGTTGCTGGACCTCTATTTGCCAGGGGACTATCAGGAGGGGGATACGCCGCGCCCGGCAGTGATCTCCATTCATGGTGAGGCCCAGATCAATACGCCAACGGATATGAAGGAGAGGGGGCAGTATACCTCCTGGGCACGGCTCGTCGCGGCCTGTGGGCTGATCGGGGTGACGTTTAACCATCGCGCCTCGCAGGAATGCACGCGGCTACAAGACCCCGCTGAAGATATTGATGACGTGGTGCGTTATCTGCGAACACAGGTACGCGAGGTGGATGCCAAGCGCCTGGGCATCTGGGTCTGCTCGGCGGGCGGCGATTATGGCTTGCGTGCTGCCTACCGCATGCATACATCCTCTGTGCGCTGCGTTGTTGCGTATTATGCGATGGTGAACCCGCTGGTGTACCGCGAGATGTTGCCTGCGACTATTGATGAAGCCATACTGCGCGAGTTCTCACCGGAAGCATACCTCAACGAGCATGCCGAGACACTTTCCCCTCTGTTACTCGTCCGAGCCGGGCGCGATGCAGGCATGAACCGCGCCATCGATCCTTTTATTCAGCGTGCCATCGCGCAAAACCTACCCCTGGAACTGATCAATCACCCCGAGGGGCAGCACGCCTTCGATGTGCGGGAGGACACACCCAGGCTGCGCGCCATCGTTCAGCGCACGCTCGACTTCCTCACCCTGCATCTCTCCTGAACTGCATGGGGTCAGAAACGACAGCAAAGGGAAGAAGGCTGCAAATATACTGCCCAACGGCGCAGTATGTGCGTTATCTCCTATTCTTACAGTTGACATCCTCCCCATGGCTAAAGTCAGGGATTGCTAGAGTCGCCTCTAGGGTTTCCTGCTTCAAAAACGCGCAAATCCCGCAACAAGAGTGCCGCCTGCTGCTCGATAAAGTTGGCCTCCCCAGCGCGCCGCCAGCCTCGGAATCCACCAAAGAGCGTCTCCGGCTCGCGTCACGCGATGTAAGCACCTTCTGGATGATGACGTCTATCAGTATTAAATATGTTCTGCGCGGGGATCTCATCATGGGAGATCGTTTCATATTTGGCAATGCTTACTTGCTGCAGGACGTGAAACAGCGCGTTGCAGGAGAAACGTTGCACTGGCAGCGTATGAACATGCCCTTTGCCACGACGCGAGCGGAGCAGGTGGCACTGATCAGGCAGTTTTGCACGGAGATGGAGGAGGAGATGAGGAAGCCCGTGGCCCAGGGTGGGCAAGTCCCCGATGATCCGATGTCGATCATCGAGGTAGAGCAACTCTCTGGGATCTCAACATATTTTCCCCTCTAGATCCCGCTAGGAGCAGGGGCGTTCTTACCGGAATTGAGAAGGGTTTTTATGTCGGGACCCCCTGATGGCGAGGCCTCTTTTTGAGTGGGAAGAGTGCCATTTACTGTGATGAAAAAGTGACCACTATTTGTGATGAGTGGCACCCTTTCTTCCAGAAGGCAGAAGTATTCCTGATCGTTCTCCCTTCTGGCGTGGCTGAAACACGGTGTTCAGCACCATCTTCGTCAGTCCTTGCACGCCGAGGATCTGGAAGAGGTTCTGTAGCCGAAAAAACGTGGCTGGCTGCACAACACCGGTGAGTACTCCGAAAAACTGGCTGGCTGCCGTGGGATGACGTGGGAGAGCTTGCAGGAGTTCCCTCTGCCCAACCGTCAAAGGCTTCATCTGTGCTGTCTCCAGGGTAAACTCATAGAACGGCCTGGAGGCAGCGTTGCGGCGCTGCTCGTAGTGCGCGAGGGCCGCTGCAAGAGGTCGCCGTCCCGCAAAGCCATCGTCGAGCGCGGCCGCGAGCAATTCAGCATCGCGGAAAGCATCACTGATCCCCATCGCCGTAATCGGGTCTTTCTGGTACCCAGCATCGCCTACCAAAGCCCACCCCGGTCCAAAGGGTTTGCGATAAAAGTTTGCCATCTCTGCCGATCCACGAAACCGTTCTGCCCGCTGCCCTTGACGTACTCGCGCAGCGAGAGCAGGCACCAGGTCAAGCGTCTCCAGAAAATTCCTTTCGATATCGGCCCGGAACACGGAAAACTCGGCGGCAGGCCAGGCAGTATAGATCAAAGTGAGATGATCGTTCGTGGGCCAGAGGCTGATGAAGCGCTTACCTCGCAGATAGATTTCTCCGCCTTGCGTGGGCACGTCGGACCAGTAGGAGTAATAGCCGCAGGTCAGTGACGGATGTTCGTGGTAAGTAGGTGCGGCTACTGTTCTGGCAATCAGCGAGTACCTCCCATCAGCTCCAATGACAATACGGGCACACTCGATCACACTTTCACCCGTTTTCGTTCGCCCCCGTATGCCAACGACTCGCCCATTTTCCCACAACAGTTCCTGGACTGTAAATTCCTGGCGCACCTCAACTCCTGCCTCTGCCGCCTCCGCGAGCAAAATGGTGTCGAGAACATACCGGCGCGGGCTGTATACCGCGTTCACTCCATCCAGAAAAGGGTACTGCCCCACTACTGCTAGCTCTTCCATATCGAAACGGACCTGGGCCGCCTTGCCAGGATCAGTGGCGATCACCTTGTCAAGCAGCCCCCAGCGCTTGAGGGCAGCGCCGCCGGGTAGTTGAATCAAATGGGTCGAAAGCGTATCGCTGGGAAAGCTGGCTCGATCCACCAGCAGCACCCGATAACTTCTGCGCGCAATTAAAAGCGCAGTCGCTGAACCTGCGACCCGCGCACCCACAATGATGGCATCATACATTGAACACCTCCAACGTGCATGCGCTTTACACTGTGTAAAGTTGACGTCGTGTAAAGCGTATGGCAAAATACTCGATATGTCAAGTACTCATAGCGAGACGCGGGAACGCATCTTACTCGCAACCTGGAAACTTATGGAGCAAAGCCGGGGGCAAGGTGTACGCCTGGAAGATGTCGCGCGCGAGGCCCGGGTTTCCCGTCAGGCCGTTTATCTGCATTTTCATTCTCGCACTGATCTGTTAATCGCCACCGCCCGATATCTGGACGAACGGCTGGAACTTCCCAGGCGCATCCAGCAAGCGTGCCAAACAAGCAATGGTGTGCTGGGAATCGAGGCATATGTGGCATTTTGGGCCGCGTATGTTCCTGAGATCTATGGACTTGGGAAAGCGTTGTTAATGGCTCGTGAAACTGATGAAGCGGCAGCAGCTGCCTGGGCAGATCGGATGGGGGCACTCTATGAGGGGTGTCTGTTTGTCGTCCAGACGCTTGCCAGCCAGGGGACACTTGATCCTGCCTGGACCATTGAGGCTGCGGCAGACTTCTTCTGGACTGCTCTTTCGGTTTCAACCTGGGAAACCCTTACCAGAGAGCGTGGATGGTCCCAGGATCAGTACCGTGCACGCATGCAGTGGGTCATCAAGCGTGCACTCCTCCGAGAACCTTAGCGTTGTGGGCCGTCGAGAGAGCAGCACACCGCAAGGAGCAGCCATGAAGAATCACAAACACATGAGGATTATCGGCTTAAGCGGTCAGAGTGGTTCTGGCAAGACCTCTCTTGTCAGAGCGCTCACTATCGCTCTACAGGGCGACGTTATATCCTTTGGCTCCTCTGTCCGGGCAGAGGCACAGCGCCGCGGGAAAGAGGACAACCGTAGTGCATTACAAGATCTTGGGGAAGCATTGATACAGGAGTATGGAGTTGACGCATTTGTGCAACGTGTCCTACCGGTACTTTGTGGACTCGGGGAATCGCGTCTGATAGTGGATGTCTATTCTGAGCAATTTGAGCACAGATTGCTCTCACGTGGTGGGTTTAAAACGGGGTAAAATCCCAATGCAACAAAGTACCGGTAGTGCTCTGTTCCTCATTGGGACTATGCTAAAACGAGGAGAAGGTCATTGAGAGAAGAGCAGAGCCATGCCCAAACACGTCAGCGCGCGAGCCGCGCAAGATGAACAAGAAGAACGCCAGGTGCGCAAACTGGCCGGAAGCCACCATGCTCCTGCTGATTGGAAGTTTCATGCTCAGATGGTCGTGGAGAACTGGGCAGGCAAGACGCCAGACGAGATTGCCGTCGATCTGGATTGCCATCCCCAGACGGTGCGCCTCCACCTGAACCGCTTCAATGCGGAGGGGATCAACGGTTTAGGGATGCGGGAAGGAGCGGGACGCAAGCCCCGGCTGACCGAACTGGAGCGCAGTAAGATTCTGGCCCTGGCGAAGCAACCGCCGCCCGGGAGGTTGGAGCGCTATGCAGATGGAAGCCTGGAGGCTCGCGAGGAAGAAGGATCGGCACAATGGAGCCTGGATGCCCTCACCGAAGCCGCCCATGCCGCAGGGATCCAGGTAGAGCGCAATCAGATCCGACGCATGTACCTGCACGAAGGCAAGCGCTGGCGTCGCACCCACAGTTGGGGAGAGAGCGATGACAAGGATGCGCGCCTCAAAAGAACGGTGGTCGTCATCCACTATACCCAGCCGCCCAAAGGATCGACGACCATCGGCACCGATGAACTCGGACCGGTGATTCCAGGCACCTTTGCGCCGGTGCCAGGCTGGTCGGCCGATGGCCATCGCATCAAAGCTCCGTTGGAGTATAGTCGTGGGGATGACAAGGTGTGGATCTATGGAGCCCTACGGGTCCGCGATGGCAAGGAGATCACCCGCTGTACGGCTGCGCGTAACTCCAAGAACTCCATTGAGCTCCTCAAGGACATTGAGACCGACAACCCAACTGGCGATCTTTTCCTTATCACAGACAATCTCAGTAGTCATAACAGCCTGGAAATCCTCACCTGGCTCGCAGACCATCCGCGCATCCAGCGCATTTTCATTCGCAGAGGAGCCTGTTGGCTCAACATGCAGGAGGGGTGGTGGCGCCTGTTCCGCCGCGATGCCTTCGCTGGCCAGAGTTTTGCCAATGCCAGTGAGATCGAGCGATGCAGGTCTCCACTGCGCAACTCAACCACCGAGCCAAGCCGTGGATGTGGGGACGACCTCCCAAAACGCGGCGCCAACCTACGCCGCCTCTTTTGTTATCGTCTTTGAGGAAAAGAGCAGTAGGCATACTATGCGAACGCTGTATACCATTGGTCATTCAACAAGAACATTCGAGCAGTTTTTAGCCTTGCTGAGTGCGTATGCGATCAACCTCGTCGTGGATGTACGGATCGCTCCTACTTCCGCTCGCTCGCCTCAGTTCAATGGCGAGACGCTTGCCAAGGCATTAAAGGTGGCTCATATTGGTTACGTCCACCTGGGCGTATTAGGAGGCCATCGGCGCCCCACGAAAGATTCACCCAATCAAGGCTGGCACAATACATCCTTTCGGGGCTACGCCGACTACATGGCGACAGATACGTTTCGGGCGGGCCTGCAAAAACTGCAAGAATGTGCGACGAAATGCACAGCAGCCATTATGTGCGCTGAGGCCGTGCCCTGGCGCTGCCATCGCTCGCTGATCGCGGATGCATTGACCGTCCAGGACTGGCAGGTCTATGAGATTCAGAGCCAGAAAACAGCGAAACTGCACAGATTGACACCTTTTCTTCGCGTGCACGAGGGGCTGTTGCTCTATCCCGCCACTCTTTGACCGATGAAATTCCTTGCCAATGACAAGATAAACCGAGTAGAATACGCCTCATGATGAAATGGTCCAGCTTTGATGCTCCAAAAGATGGAACGAGGTAAGGTATGCCCTTACAGCCCAATGGCGGAAAACTCCTCAGGCCTGTCGAAACCGAGGCTGATGTTTGCGCATTATTTGAAAAAGCTCTCGCGCTCTCTCAAATATCTGGTTTCCTCACAAGGGATCGTTATCGAGCTGATATTGAGGATCATTTCTACTACATTGGAGCCATTTGCCCACAGCATTTTCGTCCACTGCAACAGGAAGTAGTCAACCTGAGCTTGTCCCGTTTTCAGAAAGTGTTGAAAGTGAGACGCAATACATTTCTTCCTACATACTCTACTAGAGGCTGTTGTGAACTTTTGACGAAGAAGGGGAGATAAAGAGCAAGCCAGAGAGGAGATAGTAAGCCTCATTTCTCGCCGTTACCAGCTTTGCAGGCAAGCAAAAGAAGAATTGAGAAAGAACCATCGGCTAATGTGTCTTTTTATGAAACGAAAGAATGTGTTGTATGCACTCGATCCACTTTGCCATTCTCCCACCTCCAGCCATCCTCAAAAACGAGGTAGAGTGCGTAAGGATCGCCAACTATCGTGGCGAAGAAGCCGTGACCATTAAAGTCTCTCCTACTGGTGCGCCAGGAATGGTCTTTCATCACAATAAGGGGCACACTGCTCTTGAACACATCGTCACCCATTCGGGACGCAGCTTTTGCCCACCTCCCCTCTTTCTCTCTGGACCCGTGATCGAGCCCAGCGTCATGACATACAAAAAAACAGCTTTCACAACGGTGCATGTGATTTTCAAGCCTTCCGCCCTCAAAACCCTCTTTGGGATCAATGCCTCGCAACTTGCTCCCGGATGGATAGGCCCGCAGGAGTGCGGGGCTCTCGATTTAACAAGCCAATTGATGGAAGCCCGCAGCGGGCAGGAACAGATGGCGCTTCTCTCCACCTTCTTGGTGGCTCTGCTCAAGCAGGAGAAACCGCGAGATATGCTCGTGGAAGAAAGCCTCCGTTTGATCCACGCGCACATTGGTTCGCTGCATGTCAAAGACTTGCTGAACACGTTTCATCTCTCTGAACGCCAGTTTGAAAGGCGCTTCACCCAGGCGGTGGGCCTGACCCCCCAGGCGTATCTTCGGGTAAAGCGCTTTAATGCAGCGATCCACCTCATCAAAACCAGGCGCTTTGCACGGCTGACCGATGTGGCAGTTGCTCTTAACTTCACTGACCAGTCTCATTTGATTCACGACATTAAAGCCTTTTCTGGCATGACTCCTACACGCCTTGCTCAACAGGTCGATGACTTCTATCATGAGCGAGCAGGCTATGCTTTTGTCTGATGATGACGGTTTTTTACAAGCGCTCAAAGGAAAGGCAAGGTATACTCCAACAAACGAGAGAAACACCATGGTTTCTCGACAGAAGGAGGAAAGAGTTCATGAGCAAAGTAATTGTCTTCACGAATCTGACCCTCGATGGGGTCATGCAGGCCCCGGCGAGGCCAGACGAGGATCGCCGGGGCGGTTTCGAGCACGGCGGCTGGGGAGCGCCCTACAACGCGATGGCGCTGGCGGGGGATAGCATGCCCACTATCCCTGCCCTGCTACTGGGCAGGCGCACCTACGAGGACTTCTACTCCGTCTGGCCCAAGCGAACGGACAGCCCTTTCTCGGCAAGGCTCGACAACATGCCGAAGTACGTCGCGTCCACCACGCTCTCTGAACCGCTCCCGTGGATCAACTCCACGCTGCTCAAAGGCGACGCCGCAGAGACTGTGGCCAGGCTCAAGCGGGAGTCAGGCACGGATCTGGTGATCATGGGCAGCGGAGAGTTGGTCCAGTCACTCATGCAGGCAAACCTCGTCGATACGTACGTGCTCCTTATTCACCCGCTGGTGCTGGGATCGGGACGCCGCCTCTTCCCGGAAGGCGGTGCAGCAGCCACGCTCCAGCTTGTCGGCACCAGGACGACGAGCACAGGCGTTGTGATCGCAACCTACCAGTTGGCCAAAGAAAACCGCTAAAGGAGCCGCTCCTTGCAAAGCTTTCCTTGATGCAGCTTCACTCCTCTCCTCTGAGAAGATGCGTGCGATCCACTCCTTTTTCTGTAAGGAGCGGATCGCAGTGAAGTAAGCTCATCCTGAACAAATTCGATGGGGAGCAACCTTTTCTGTCAGCAGAGTAGGGGTGAGTTTTTCCTTTGTTGGCTCTATTTCTTTTCCCTGTTTTGCTGCCCACTTCATTGTCCAATGTCCGCCCACGAAGCAAAATGATTTACAAAATCCCACAATGAAACCGGTGGGAGCAGTAGAATTCTCCTGGTCGATAGAGAGAAACTGTTTGAGGGAGGACGATAGCTCGTGCGTGCCTCTCAAGCGCGAAGTGGAGAAAACAAAGCAAGCTCACAAGCCACCAGGATACTTGTACTCCTTCACCAGTTTCATTGTGGGATTTACAAATTACTGGTCTCCTTCGAAACCGGACAGATTAATACCCAGTTCCGGCATCACATCATTCGAGGTGTCTTCAACGAACTGAATCTTCTGCTCGTCTTCATTCAACACTTCGACATTGATGCCCAGGCTTTGCAATTCCTTGACCAGGACTTTGAAGGATTCTGGAACCCCTGGTTCCATTATATTCTCGCCCTTGACGATGGCCTCATACGTTTTTACGCGACCCACAACGTCGTCCGACTTGACAGTCAGGATCTCTTGCAGGATATTCGCTGCACCGTAGGCCTCAAGCGCCCATACCTCCATCTCACCGAAGCGCTGTCCACCGAACTGCGCCTTACCACCCAGCGGCTGCTGCGTGATCAAGCTGTACGGTCCTGTCGAGCGAGCATGAATTTTATCTTCAACCAGGTGGTGCAGTTTCAACATATAGGTATAGCCAACGGTCACTGGATGATCGAATGGATCACCAGTACGCCCATCATAGAGCTGGACCTTGCCCGTCTCAGGCAAGCCCGCGCGCCGCAACATCTCTTCGATGTCTTCCTCGGTCGCGCCGTCAAAGACCGGGGTGGCGATCTTGAAGCCAAGAACGCTGGCAGCCCAGCCCAGGTGCGTCTCCATGATCTGGCCGATATTCATACGGTGAGGCACGCCCAGCGGGTTCAGGATGATATCCACCGGCGTTCCATCAGGCAGGAAGGGCATATCCTCAATCGGCAGCACGCGCGAGATCACACCCTTATTTCCGTGGCGTCCCGCCATCTTATCGCCTGCGCCGATCTTACGCTTCTGCGCGATGCTGACGCGAACCAGCTGGTTGACGCCTGGCGAGAGCTCATCGCCCGCCTCGCGGGAGAAGACCTTGACCTCGACAACCTTACCACGCTCACCATGAGGCACACGCAGTGAGGTGTCTTTGACTTCACGAGCCTTCTCACCAAAGATAGCGCGTAGCAGTTTCTCTTCAGCGGTCAGCTCCGTCTCGCCCTTCGGCGTGATCTTACCGACCAGGATATCCTGTGGGCCAACCTCGGCGCCCACATAGATGATGCCACGCTCATCCAGGTTGCGCAGACCTTCTTCACCCACGTTCGGAATGTCGCGTGTGATCTCTTCGGGACCAAGCTTGGTATCGCGGGCATCCACCTCGTATTTCTCGATGTGGATCGAGGTAAAGAGGTCTTCACGCACGATACGCTCACTAATCAGGATGGCGTCCTCAAAGTTGCCACCCTCCCAGCTCATAAAGGCAACCAGGATGTTCTGACCCAGCGCCAGCTCGCCCAGCTCGGTTGAGGAGCTATCGGCAACCACCTGGCCCTTGGTGACATAGTCGCCCTTCTTCACAATGGGACGCTGGTTAATGCAGGTACCACTGTTGGAGCGCACAAACTTACGCAAGGTGTGCGAGTAGAGCTGAGCATGCTCATCCATAATCTCGATCTTGCGCGCCGTGGAGGAGACAACCTCGCCACTCGCCTGGGCCACAATGACCTGACCCGAGTCGACGGCCACCTGGCGCTCGATACCCGTGCCACAAATGGGCGACTGTGGTCGCAACAGAGGCACAGCCTGGCGCTGCATGTTCGCGCCCATCAGCGCGCGGTTGACATCGTCATGCTCCAGGAAGGGAATCAGCGCGGTCGCGACGCTCACCGTCTGACGAGGCGAGACGTCCATATAATCGATGCTCTCCGAGGGAACCTCGGTAAACTCACCCTGGTAGCGGGCCAGCACACGGTTATCAGCGAATTCGTTGATATCTGTCAAAGCAGCATTCGCCTGGGCGATATAGAAGTTCTCTTCGTCATCGGCGGTCTGATAATCAACCTCATCGGTCACATACGGCTTGACACTCAAGGGTGTATCACCTAAGAATGCCAGCTTCTTGAACAGTTCCTCATCAACACGCACCGGGTTATTGCGCTTGAAGAGCACCTCGCCATCTTCGGTAACGATATCTTCGCGTCGGCCATAATAGCCACGCAGATCACGACCAAGCAAACGCTCGTCATTTGCCGCCAGACGCTTCACGACGCGACGGTATGGCGTCTCAATGAAGCCATAAGGATTGATCTGGCCATAGGTCGCCAGGTTACCAATCAGACCAATGTTTGGACCTTCAGGGGTCTCAATCGGGCAGATACGACCATAGTGCGACTCGTGGACATCACGGACATCAAAGCCTGCGCGGTCGCGCGAGAGACCACCGGGACCCAGAGCCGAGAGACGACGCTTGACGCCAATCTCCGCCAGGGCATTGGTCTGTTCCATAAACTGCGAGAGCTGGCTGCCGCCAAAGAACTCCTTTATCGCCGCAACCACCGGGCGAATATTGATGAGCGCGTTCGGGGTGGCCTGCCCAGGCTCCTGAATGCTCATGCGCTCTTTGACCACGCGCTCCATACGCAGCAGGCCAACGCGGAACTGGCTCTGAATCAGCTCACCTACGCAGCGCACGCGGCGGTTGCCCAGGTGGTCGATGTCATCCTTGCGTCCACGCCCATTATTGAGCGAGACCAGGCGCCGGATGATCGCCACCAGGTCGTCCTGCGTCAGGATGCGCTGGCTCTGCGGGATCGAGAGGTCCAGCTTGCGATTCAACTTATAGCGACCAACGTTGCCCAGATCGTAACGGCGTGGATTGAAAAAGAGGTTCTTCACCAGGGAGCGCGCGTTGTCCAGAGTGGCGGGATCGCCGGGACGCAGCTTCTTATACAGCTCCAGGAGGGCCTCTTCCTCCTTCTTCACGGGATCGCGGTCCAGGGTCGCCTGAATATAGCGGACGGTCTCACCATTCTCGACCCCGGCGAAGGCGTCGAGAATGCCCTGATCGGTCGAGAGATCCAGGTCTTCCACATGCCAGTGCTCTTTGGCCAGGCGCGAGATGGCGCGCAGCAGCGTCGTAATGGGTAGCTTCCGTTTGCGGTCGATCTTGACGGTTAGCAGATTCTTGTTGCTGGTCTCAAACTCCAGCCAGGCCCCACGTCCAGGAATCAACTTTGCGGCAAAGAGTTTTTTACCAGTCGTCGCGTCCTCGTCCATCGTGAAGTAGACACCAGGTGAACGCACCAGCTGGCTCACCACCACGCGCTCGGCGCCATTGATAATGAAGGTGCCAGCCTTGGTCATCAACGGGAAGTCACCCATAAAGATGTCCTTCTCGATGATTTCACCTGTCTCTTTATTAATCAGGCGAGCCTTGACGTTGAGGGGAGCGGCAAATGTGGTGTCGCGGTCGCGGCACTCGTCCTCGTCATATTTTGGCTTGCCAAAGGGTTCAGGAGGGACAATAAATTCCAGGCTGAGGTTTTTGCCGGTAAAGTCTTCAATAGGAGAAATTTCTTCGAAAAGTTCGCGCAGACCTTCTTTCTTGAACCATTCAAAAGAGTCGAGCTGGATCTGAATCAGCCCTGGCATGGGCCGTATATCTGGGATACGCGCAAAGGAGACGCGTTCCGGTAATAGAACAGATTTCTCGCTTGCCGCCATAACATCTTTTCTCCTTTTTCATCTCTCGATGACGCCTTTCGCATACGACGAGGGTCTGACACACGCCTGATGAAGCAGGTGCTGATTTCAGCACACACACAAGAGGTCTCACTGCCTCAAGGGAGCGCTTTCACCGGGGAGTGCGCAAGACGAGCGTCGCTTCCGCCTGAGTATAGGGGAAAGAACGCCAAAAAAAATCGTCCAAAAAGGCAGTGTGCGAGTAGACAGGAGGTGATACAATAAAAGTGGGAAAGGACGGCTCGTTTTTGAGCTTCGGAAACCATGCTGTTTCTTACTCTCGCGGAGGTATTGTCAACTTGCTGAGCGTCTCCAATTTCTGGTAGAACCGACAAACGAGCCAGTTATGCTGTTGCCAAGCAGGACATCATGCGAAGTGTCGAGCATCGCCAGCATAAGGGGCTCAATAATTGCGCGGAACGTTCGCACCAATCAACCAGGCAACGTGAGCGAACCATGCGGTGCTTCAAATCACCGGGACACGCGCAACGCTTCCTCTCTGCTTTTGGGCCAATCACCGATCATTTTCGGCCCAAACGACATCGTCTCAACGCCTCGGTCTATCGTGCCCTTATGCAGAAGCGCTTCCAGGTTTGGAACGAGGTAACCGGCAGAAAAGCAGCAGCTTAACAAAGACCTCCCCCTCAATCTTCTCCCTCTTCCTTTCCTCTCATCATTCTTTTTAGAAAAGCTCTTCTATTCTCTCGCTAAGTTGACAATACCCTGTGAGGCGGGGCTGATGAGGTAATTGTGGGAGACGATCTCGAACCCGCGCGTGCCTATGGCCCTTACGACTTGATTATCGATTCGGTCGGTGGAAAAACCCTGGAGAGCGCACTCTCTCTGCTGGCACCAGGAGCAACGTGCGTCATGCTCGGTTGGTCGGCATCTCCAGAGGCAAAGGCAACAATAGATCTCAGAAATTTAATCATGACCGGGGGAATGCCCCTCACGACCCTCGACGGGCAAGTATTCAATAATCATGCTCGCTATCTGGCCAGGCTCGCACAAATGGTAGCCGAGCAGCAATTGCGAACGTCAATCGAGGTTGAGGCTTCCTGGCACGACATTGGTGATATCGCACAACGCCTGCTGCAAAGGCAATTCACCGGCAAAGCTGTTCTGCATTTGGCATAGATCATACATTTCTGCGAGGCCCTCATCTTGAATGGTTCTCAATGCTGAGAGCATATCTTCCTCCATATAGAACCATGTTCTCAGAGACAGGCCCAGAATACCAGGATAGGTGTAAAACTCTCTTACGAGGATCTCGCTTCTGATAGAATTTTACACCTATCCTGGGCTTACCTCAGTAATGCATTTTTCCACTCAACAATACCTCAATTTACAGAATGATGATGGAAGAAACGAGATTTTAAGCGGTTTCTCCAGGCTCTCAATGATCGATTCCTATGATTGACACCGATTTCCTATGTTTCAGCTCAAAAATCGTCGAACATTCACGCTATTCACTAGCTAGCTTCGCGTGTGACTATTGGCCAACGGTCACACATCAGGCGCCTGGCTATGAGTGTGACACGGAGCTGGCCGTCCCATCGCGATAACTCTCGATGACATGATGTCTTTTTTGCACTCGTCGAACGTCCCCCGGGCGTGTGGGTGATACCCCAAAAGGATCCACTTTTTTCGCGTTCGCGGCGTTCGCGTCTTGTGCGGCCTCTCGAAACCAACGATACATTGTTGCACGAGAGATACTTTACTCTTCACAAATTTCATTGACAGGTCTGCCAGAGGAGTACATTTGCTGCGCGTAAGCAACTTTTGTCGGGTTCAGCGTCTTGATTTTTTGCCCGTTCGTGCGAGCTAATGCCCACACCATTCCCCCCTCGGGGTATCGCTTTTTGGTGCGAAGCACCGTGCGATGCCCGATCTTCAAATCGTGGGCAATATCTTTGTCGAGCTGTCGCTGTGGCTGGCTAGCATCAACGAAGAAAGATGAAAGATGCAGCATCAGGAAATACGGCAAATTTGCCACATAAAATGGCGCGTCTCTTTTATACTTGCTCTCATTGAGAAGCTGGTACTTTCATGTGAAATCCTCAAGTATAATTGAAAGCTTTTGCTCTCCTTCTTCAAGATCCATCTTCGTGATGCTCCTCATCATATACCTTCTGGTAATCTCATAACCGTTCTCGTCGCCCAAACCCTCAATCGTTGCGTTAGTGTTCTATGATAGAAGCATCAACCTCTATTGAAGCGCAATACAAACATGAGGAAGGAATTCATGCGTGGTTTTATTCCCTGGAGGAAAGTGGATGTACGGCTTCAGGCACAACGCTCCATTTGGATCAGCACAACGCGACCAGATGGACGTCCCCATGCTGTACCCGTTTGGTTTATTTGGGATGGCACGAGCATCTACTTTAGTACTCGACGTGATATGCAAAAAGCAAAAAATCTTGCTCAGCAGCCCTGGATTGTTGTCCACGCAGGGGATGGAGATGATGTGATTCTTTTAGAAGGCCGTGTGGAAATAGTCACTTCCCAGGAGGAACAGAACCATATCAACATCGGTTATGGGGATAAATATGTGGCTCCCCATACGCACCAACTTAAGGACTCAAAGCCCAGTTGGTCGATCTCCGCTGGAGGAGTTGGGCGGAATTGGGATGCTTTTTGCGCTTGTTCATTTGGCACCCTAAACGCATGCGACGTTGGATGGCTTGTAGGGCAGAGAGAAACGAGCGCTCCCCTGCAAAAGCTTCCAGCAGCGAACTGGCGGTATCGCGGACCACCTGTGCCAGTTTGACCAAACTGCGCTGCTCATCTTGCCAGGCGAACAGGAGAATGAGCCAGTGTTGCAGGAGCAGTCCAATGAGCTTGGCATACAGTTCACAGAGCACGCGCCAGGGATTCGTGGTGCGCCATTCATCAATCCGCCCGTATTGCTTCCATAACTTGTAAAGCATTTCCATTTGCCATCGTTCCCGCACCAGGACGAGAGCCTCCTGCAAGTTCAGAAGATTCGCAGGGACATCGGTGAGCAAGATGGTCCAGTCGGCCAGTTTCCAGGCTCGCTCCCGCACGGGTTGAGCGCGTCGCTTGGCATCAGCCTCCAAGTTGGCGCGTCGTCGCGAAGCTCCGTCTTGGGGAACTCGCAAGATGAGCAGACGCATCAGATGCCGATGCTCTTTGCCCACACGAACCCAGCGTTCGTGGGTCTGTCCGACCTGCTGTGGGAGCAGCGCATCCAGTTCCAGCGGTTTGCCTTCCGGCGTCCAGTAGTTGGTTCTGGCCTGGGCACGAGTGAGCGTGTAACTGCCAGCCGCTCGTCGAGCAGCAATCGCTCCCCAATCCAGATACCCCAGATCGGCGATATACAGACTTCCCACCGGCAAGCCATCATCTTTGAACGGACTGGATCGATCAATGATCCGTCCGTGCGTGAGCCTTGGGCCTTGCACCTGTCCCCGTTTGAGTTCCCAACGAACATGCAATTTCACCGCAGCTTGCCCCTTTCCAGGAGATCCCCCGCATCCCTGCCACTGCTCTGCCAATTCCTCTGGGAGGGCGATACTGCTACTATCCTCCAGCACGACTGACTGAAAGCGACACAGGAGCTCCAACGGGACATCCTGGCTGGCTTCAACGACCACACTGGCCATCTCCTCAAACACCGCATGCAAGAAGTGGGCACAGGGCTCCGTAAAGCGTTTGTGCAGCGCGGTATCTGTCACTTCCACCTTGCGGATGGTCGCCATGGATGCGAGCCGCTCCAGACTGGCATCCGGATGGCTCAGCCAGCCAAAAACCAGCGTTTGCAGCAGGTCGGCTCCACTGAATTTTCTCTGCCGTTCAATACAGCCCGTTTCGCGGGCCAGGACATTCGCTCGTTCTTCCAGGATGTGCTTCAAAGACTGCTCGACGTGTGCTACATTTGCCAGGTCTGTGCTCCTTCTGCTCTCGATATCAGGTTTCTCTTTCTGACATCATCGCAGATGGAGCCTCTTTTTGCCTCTGCCTTGCTTAAGTTGGTGCGTATGGGGATAAATATGTGGCTCCCCGTAATGGAGCCAGAGCCACTCTCTTCCATGAGGACTGCGATCTGTACCGAGTACACGTGAGGCATGTCATGGCCTGGGAATATGGCAATGTTGGCACACGTACCGACTGGAAATTCTGAGAGAGAAGAAGCTATGAAATATCCTAACAGCAGCAATGAGATGAAGCAACAGCAGTGGGCACACCGTCAAGAAATCAAGCATTACTTAAAAAAGATGCATCGATCTCCTGAGCATCTCCAAGCGTATCAGATCCTTCAAGGGGGGGTCTCTGGCGCTGCTACCTATCGATTGCAGATGACGGGCGAAGAGCTCATCTTAAAACTCACCCGCACGGACAGTGAACGAATTGTGCAAGAACGTGCACAACGGGAACTCTCCTGTTACCAGATCTTGGTTCCTCGCCTTCCGCTCTGTGTCCCTCATATGCTCGCTCATGTTCGTGATGCTCAGGCAATTGCGCTGTTGCTCAGAGCCTATGAACCATCTGCTCACCCAATTGAGTGGCAGGAGTGGCAATATCTCAAGGTTGCCGAGCAACTAGGACAGTTGCATGCCTCTTTTTGGAAGAACACAGAGCAGATAGCCCAGTTCTCCTGGTTGCATAGACAGCAGTGGACACTTTCCGCGCGCCAAATGCAAGACGCAGCACAACAGTGGAAAGCTCTGCAGGATGATCCGCTCTTTCAACCACTGATACCGAGACAACGGTATCAGTGGCTCATTCGTCTTCTCCCCTTGATGGAAGGCATGCAGAGCCTCCTTACCTCCTTTCCCTTGACAGTGTGTCATGGTGATTGCCACATCGATAATCTCTTGAGAGACGAACAAGGACAATTGATCTGGGCAGATTGGCAAGAAGTGGGTGTGGGGCTTGGACCTGGCGATCTGTCCTTCTTCTTTCAAAGAGCGTGGCAGGCAGGAGGAACAGTGCCATTTGAGGAGATGATTACTATCTATCATCAGCAGTTGGAAGCGGAAACGAAGGAACAGATTCCATTCGCTCTGCTTCATCAGGTGCTTGATGCTTTTGAATTACGGTCATGGCTTCTTGATTGGCCTTCCTACCTGATGTATGTATCGCCCCAGTGGCTTGCGGGGCTCTTCAATCGCATCGATCTGCTTGCAAGCCGACTCCATCTCGTTGCGCAGGAGAGAACAAATAAGTAATTGCTCTCCTGCTTCTCTCTGGAGGTACCTCTTCTCGTCTGGTTTGCTATTTTTGCCAGATAAAATGGCGGATTGGCAGATATCTTGTCGCATCTTTGGAAAAACAGTGGCGAAACAGAAGGTGCTAATGCTGATGCAAGAGTCCGAGGCTGCCTCGCCACTTTATATGGCACAGCCTGCTTGGCTGCAGCTAGAAAAATCGTCGGCAATTTATTTGCCAATTGTCATTTCTTACCATAAAATGGCGCATCTCTCTCAGAAGCCCCTTATGGAGCGACATGATTTTATGCAAGTATAAAATGGCGCAAAGCTAAAAAGGGATGAGCGGAAAGGCAAAACACGTCTTCAAAACAGTTGCTCTTCTCGCCTCTTTACCCCACTTCATCAGCAAAAGAATCCGCTCTACAAGCTGCGCGGCTTTTTAGTACCTGTATTTTTCAGCCCCAAAGAGCCGAAGACTGGTGCTCCTGATCGTCCTTCCCCCCCAACAGTCTCCAGCGCGCCCTGATTGATCAACCCAACCTCACGAATTATAATGGCTTCATAGAGATTCGGCCCGCTTTTTGGTGGATGTAGCAAGCATGAGACGTGCCGCCAACCTAGCGAAAACACCCTGTTTGAAACGTTTTTTTGCTAGGGGAGAGCGTCTCCTTGCAGGAACCCACCTTGCTCTAGCGAGCGCTCTTGAGATCATTGGGTGGTTCTCCCTGGAAAGGAATAGACACATGGAATCTCCACAGCCGCAGACCAAAGAACAATGGGTGCAGGAAGGCAATGTTCACGCCGCCTTCCACGAGTACCAGCAGGCTATCGCCGCCTATGAGCAGGCTCTTCGTCTCGATCCCAGCTATGCCCGGGCCTACCACAACCGCGGGGCAGCCTATGCTGATCTCAAAGACTACCAGCAGGCTATCGCCGACTTTGATCAGGCCCTTCGCCTCGCTCCCGACTCCACGGCCACCTACTACAACCGAGGCACTGCGTATGTCGACCTCAACGAGTACCAGCAGGCTATCGCCGATTTTGACCAAACCCTCCGCCTCGATCCCAGTAATGCCCACGCCTACTACAACCGAGGTTGTGTGTACGATGCCCTCAACGAGTACCAGCAGGCTATCGCCGACTTTGATCAAACCCTCCGCCTTGATCCCAGCTCTGCCGACGCCTACTACAACCGAGGCAACGCGCACGCTGCCCTCCATGAGTGCCAGCAGGCTATCGCCGACTTTGACCAAGCCCTTCGTCTTGATCCCAGCAATGCCCACATCTACCACAACCGAGGCGCGGTGTACGCGACGCTCCAGGACTACCAGCAGGCCTTGGCCGACTTTGACCAGGCCCTAGCCCTTGATCCGACCCATGCGCGCGCCCACTATCACCGAGGGCGTGCGCTTCAACACCTCGGCAGACAGGCTGAGGCACACCACGCTTTTCAACAAGCCGAATCCCTTGGGTATGAAGAAGCAAGAGAGGTCCTGTAGTCAGCCGTGCAGGAGGAAGGCCAAGAGCCTGGAATGCCAGTGATCTCCCAGCACGCCCACTCGGTGGGCGTACCAGAGGCGAAGAGCGAACGGAGGCAATAAGCGCTTCGGTTTTAGCGCTCAACTGAAGGCGTTGGCTCCAGATATGTAAGGAAAAATCGTCATGCGCATGACGATTTTTCCTTACATTGTGCTGGAAGCGCGTGTTTCTCTCCCTCAAGAGCAAATATACCTGAGATGGGTGAAAAATACGACCATTTTCAGGCATTTCTTGGCGTCTTTTCCAGATAACTTGGCGAAAGAGACGAGGAATCTGACGAAAAAGAGAAGCGGCGAGCGGCAAAGGAGTTTCTTCTGATGCCACGCCACATCAGCTTGATACCCCAAAGCCTATTACTCATACGTGAGCCCCCCACACCCATTTAACGTGAATCAATTCGCTATTGAAGATAATTGTCGTTTTGGCAGTTGTAATTGGCGTTGTGAGCTGGAGGTAGTTGACATTCAACAACAGGCACATTGACCTCCATCAAAGTGATGAGATAATATAGGACACGGCTTCTTTAGGCAAAGCACAGAAATTTTCTCAAGAAAGCAATTCTGCCATGGGACAAAATCACCCCGTTCCCCTCAAGGATATTCGCTGTGAGAACGTGACCGATGAGGTTCTTGCTTCCTATGCGGAAAAAGGGTACATGCTGACGTTTGCGGAAGAGGTCATGCGCTATGATCTCTCCCGAGCACTTTCCCAGATCGCTCTACCGTTCAAAGTCTCCTATTTCAGTTGGGCACCTGAGCGAACGCATGATTTTTTTACGGTCTATGACGCCTCGTTTCGGGAGCGACCGGGCTTCCCTGGATGGAGTGAAACAGAATGGGTCCATTGGACCTCCGGCGACCCGGCGTTCCGCCCCGACATGTCCGTTCTTGCTGTGGTTCAGGATCAGGTAGTGGGATTTGTCACCAATGCCGAAGACGAAGAGATGCCAGCGCAACATGGCTATCTGATTCAGATTGGGGTTCATCCTGAGTGGCGAGGACAGGGACTGGGTGCCGCACTGATTACCCATGCTCTGCAAACATGGCGAAAAGCAGGCAAAAAGGCTGTGATCCTCCATGTGAATGTCAATAATCCTGGCGCTATTCGTCTCTATCAGCAGCTCGGATTTGTGGTCGTGCGGCGCAGGGGAAAATTTGCTCAGCAGATGAGGTAATTCATGGAATAGCCGTCCTCACAAGATCCTTCGCGCAAGCACTTCAGCCTGTTCATAACCAAAATACCCACAGGCTCGCTGTCCCACCTCGCTCGCGGTCAAGAGCCAAGCAGGTTCGATAATCATTTGCTTACAATGAAACCACTTCGTCCCGATTCGGTTCAGCCAGGAGTTACTTCCAGTTCGCCGTGTACATGATTAGGGTTCTCATTCCAAACAAATCTTGGTTTTGCTGAAGCTTGTGCTGTCAGAATAGCTGGCCTGATCATTTACTGGTTTGCTTATGCCTCTATATCGATCAACACAAATTGAACACAAGCCTGCGCAACTATCTCATTGAGATGGAACATTCTGGTCGCACGACCCTTGATCTACAAAGATATGGAGGAGGGCTGGAAGCTTGTGCAGATACGAAAGAATTCCTCTTATGCTGAGTTCATTCCAATACTTGCTGCCAGAAGCAAGGCCTTACAGGAGATCAACAAGCGCTCCAATAATAATCGAGAAGATACCGAAGAAACGTGAAGCATAGATGTATCACCCTATAAAATGCCAACCAATCAAAGGAATGTGTGTAGTTATAAAGTGTCGAGAGTAGCATACGAGAATTCAATCCTCTTCGAGCCACCGTTGGAGGTAAGGCACAACCGCTTGCTCCAAACACACCATGGCATCAATCATCCGCGATTGGATCAATGGCCAGGTTCTGCGATCCAGATCACGTAAGCCTGGGCAGGCGATCGTCCAGGCAAGTGCAGGGTATGGCCAGGAATGCTCCGCATTCTGCGCCTCTTGCAACCAGAGCAATGATCCGCCAAAAGCCTCGTTAATCTGCTTCCGCCGACGAACAAGGCTCTTGTAGATCTGCTCGCCATCACTGCGCAGGAGTGCGAACTCAACAAGCGCATTGGGAGTATCATACTCCAGACGATATTCGAATCTGGCTTGACGGGCAGCGGTAGAGGCAGCATTGAACCATCCGAAACTGCCCCGAAACTTAGGACACAAACCGTTTCCAATGGCCTTCGGAGACGACTTCGACAACGCCATCGATCACGGTGAGGGCGGTCTGATCGTCAATAAGATACACTGGCACATCTACTCCAGCGGCCCATCTTTCCAGGTTAGCCAGGGAAGCCTCCGGCATAGAGGGGTGATCCAGGTGCGGATACAACGTAAAATCAACCAGTCCCAGCGCTCTGTTGCTGCCGGTTTGAAGATCCGCCTGGTCGAGCATCACCGACACACGCCAGTGATGCGGATCGAGCGGATCGATGCCATCGTATTGCTCCCCGGAGATCGGGGTGACCACCATACTCCCGCCGCTCACCCCCACATAGACCGTCTCGCGCGCTAGCTCCGGCAAGAGGTCTGCCAGTCCCGATTGCCGCATCCAGTAGCACAAGTAAAAGGGATCGCCGCCGCCAACCAGCAGGGCGTCAGTCTCCTGGACCAGAGGAACCCAATGGTCTTCTTTGATACTGGGCAGAGCGGTGAGCTCCAGCACTCCCAACGACTTCCACCCCAATTCGCACAAGGGGCTGGCTGCTACTCCGCGGATCAGCTGATAGGCCATGGCAGCACCGCCAGGATAGGCGTACACCGCGGTGGGAATGCACAGGGCGCTGGACTCTGCGATAGGTTTGCCCAGCAGATCAACCAGGGTGTTACGGATGCTGCCGTTGCTCATGCCACAAGAAGTGAGAAGAAATTTCATGATGCCTCTCCTTGCTGATTTCGTGAGAGCCGAAAGGCTCCTCCAGTCCTTCTCTGTGATAGAGAAGCAGAACCACTACGGTTACGAACAATTGTGCTAGGTGAGAAAGCGGTTGTCAACACGGGGTTCCGGTAGTAATCGGACAATTTCCAACGTGCGAGAACCGGCTCCGTATTATCAGCGGTATCAGGGTATTCCGTCACAGATACCCACCTCCGCTCCACAAGGGGCTTTATGCCCTAATGCAGCGTCTTTTTATTCTGAGGATCGGGAAAAGTATCCTGAGAAACGTCACGGATGAAGAGTAAGGCTCGAATTTACAAAAACGGTACACGATCATTAGCTTGTAGAGCGGATTGATCTGCTCCTCCATGGCTGTGCTGCTCAAATTGGCGGGCAAATCTGGCTCATATCGAGGGTCACTTACCAGATGCGCCTCAAAAAGAGAGGCAAGAACTTACAAATCATTATATAGACGGCGAATTTGATCTACTGGCGAGCAATACAAAAACCCTTTTGGTCTTTTTGGAGGTGATGCATATGCTTCGCTCTCCACTTGTGCTTCTCCACCCAAGGATTGTCGCAAAAATCTTGACGGCACGAAAGTAGCAAGCAAGGAATTGCGCTGTGAATGAGGGCCGATTGTGTCTCCCTTTTGAAATATACTTTGCTTGTACGTAGAAAGCAAGGCGTAAGGGAGAGACTGATGGGTGAACGCATCCTCACGCTGCGAGAGCTCAATCGCGCCACTCTGGCGAGGCAGCTTTTGCTGGAGCGGGCGAGTATCACGCCCCTGGCTGCAATCAGGCAGGTGGCAGGCTTGCAGGGCCAGCTCGCTAACCCACCATATATAGGGCTATGGAGTCGCTTGCAGGCCTTCCAGAGAGCAGATCTAACACGTTTGCTGGAGCGGCGCGAGGTAGTGAGGGCGTCGATGATGCGCCGCACCCTGCACCTGACAACTACCGAGGATTATGTCAATTTCCGGCCTGCGCTGGTCATTCTGCATGCGCGCCAACTGGAGCGTTTTTTTTGGTCAGCCCCTCGCCAGCGGTCTCACAAGAGAGCGTCTGCTGGCCGAGATGCAGGGCTTTCTGCGTGAGAAGCCACGCACCAATGTCGAACTGCGCACGCACCTGGCCGAGCTAGTACCGCAAATGGATGAGCGCCTGCTTTACGCTGTGCGCGCAACTCTCTCACTGATCCAGGTCTTCCCCGGTGGCGCCTGGGGTGTAGGTGGTAGCCCGGCCTATGCCGAGGCTCAGGCCTGGTTAGGGCGCTCATTTGTTCCTCCCGCAGAAGGCCTGCGTGCGCTCATTCGCAGCTACCTCGCCGCCTTTGGCCCAGCCAGCACCAAGGATCTGCACATCTGGTCTGGCCTCAGTCGCCTCCAGTCAGCAGTCGAGATGCTGCGCCCAGAGCTCACGACCTTCCGTGACGAGCAGGGTCGCGAACTCTTCGACCTACCCGGCGCGCTCCTGCCATCTGCGCATACTCCTGCCCCCGTACGTTTTATCCCCGATTTCGACAATCTTATGCTGGCCTACAACGACCGCCAGCGCATCATTCCTGAGCACTACCGCTCCTCTGTCATCCCTGGCAGATCCCTTGTCCTGCCAACCTTTCTCGTCGATGGCTTCGTTAGTGGCATCTGGTACATCGAGCGCACTCCGACTATAGCCAGACTCATTCTCCAGCCCTTTGAGCCTCTTCCGTTAAGCATATCACAGGAATTGCAGGCAGAAGGCCAACGCCTGCTAGCCTGGGCCGCAGAGAAGATTGACACGTTTGAGATTGTGGTCAGCACGTACGATGGAAACGGCGGCAAACAGAATATGTGGGGACGCTTATAAGCGGCGCCCAATCAGTTCCATCATCCAGCCAGTCCCACTGGTGGTCATGACACCGTTGATTTCTCCTCAGTAACGACTGACCGCTTCTATATCTGCTTCGATTGTCACCCAGTATGTCCTCTACGTCGTGAGGTTCTAGAAGCATACCATCACCAATGAAAGAGGCTTGGCTTGACTCGATTTCTACATTCATTGCGAATCAGGCCCGCAGTCTATGGTATGGCTTCCCCCACTTTCAAGCCTCTCACAATGGGTCAATGCCAAGTTCTGGCAGAACCCTTAGGCGCAGGCTACTAGAAAAAACAACGTTCATTTGGACGAAGTTTTTCGCTTGGTTCTCCAGTATACTCTCTTTAGGAACACAGCAGCTTTCTGTTTCACGTTGCGCGCAAGAGATGTTCAAGGAGAATGGCAATACGATCAGCCAGCTGTTCTGCCTCATCCAGGTACTGCGTGGTCAAGAAGGCGGTTCTGCCCCCATCAGCAAGCTCCTTCACCACCTTCCACATTTCGATGCGTGCCTCAGGGTCAAGCCCGGTGGTCGGCTCGTCAAGAAAAATGATCGGCGGTGTTCCCACCAGGCTCATGGCGATGTCAAGTCGGCGGCGCATCCCGCCTGAATACGTCGACGCACGGCGAGTGGCGGCATCTGTTAAACCGAAGTGGGTCAGCAACTCGTCGGCCACTTGGCGCGGATTCTTGACGTGTCGGAGCTTGGCGATCATGATCAGATTTTCTTGTCTGGTTAAAATCTCATCCACGGCGGCAAATTGTCCGGTCAGACTCAGTGATTGCCGCACGTGGTCTGGCTGTGACGCCACATCAAAGCCGTTGACGATGGCCGTTCCGCCGTCCTGTTTGAGCAGCGTGGTGAGGATTTTGATCAGCGTGGTCTTGCCCGCGCCGTTGGAGCCAAGCAGGGCAAAAATGCTGCCCTGCTCCACGCTAAAATTCACGCCTTGTAAAACATTGAGCCGCTTGTATGATTTCTGTAGGTCTTGTGCCTGAATTGCAATGCTTTGCCAATATATTTCCTTATGAGAGAACAGTCACCTTCGACAAATCAACCTGTAGACCTTTGAGCGCGGCATATGTGACCTTATCCATCATCGCACCGTCAAAGGAAATGGTTTTCAGGGCACGGTAATATTTCTTCGACCAGAGAGACCTCGAGCGGAAAGACACATTTTTGAGCGTCGCGCCCTGAAACGATGCGTCCTTGAGTCCCGCATCGTCAAACTTGACATCGATAAAGGTCTGCCCATCAAATCGCAGTCCGCTCAGATCCGAAGAGGTGAAGTCCACGCCGAGAAAGCGACAGCGTTCAAAGGTGGTTTTTCCCAGGCTGGTCTTCGTCAATTTGACATCAGTCAGCGTGACACCGATGAAGTGTGCTCCGACCAGCCACGACGTGCTGAAGTTGGTGCGCACAAGGATGGCTTCACGGAAGTTCGCATCCTGAAGGTCAAGGGTGGAGAAGTCGCAATCGGTCAGATTGGCGCCTGCAAAATTGGCTTCACGGACGTCGCTGCTCCGAAACGAGCTCCCAGTGAGGTCGGCGCCCGTAAAGTCCGAGCCGCGCAAGGCACTCGCTTGAAAATTCCCTTGATGCGCGACAACGCCCGCAAAGTCGCTCCGTGTCAGGTTGCTCGCACTCAAGTTGATGGCCACCTGCCGCTCCAGCGAGCGGGAGAGGTTGGCGACCTCCTGGACGGTTTGCTCAATGTCGCCGATACTCTCAATGGTCATATCAAAGGCGGTTTCATCATCCTTGCCCTCGGCTTTGAGCTCACGGAAGCGCTCCTGCAAATCGGAGAGCAGATCAGCCTTTAATTCGGCGGCGCTTTTGACCTCCTCGTAGGGAGCAAACACGCCGTTGACATAGTTGGTTAATTTCTCATTCATACCAACACTATTCCTTTACAAGAGATTCTCCAGCACGCGCTTGGCGTACTCCCAGTTGTTTTTGTTGCGATCGTAGGTTGCTTTCCCTTTTTCCGTAATCCTGAAGTATTTCCTCCTTCCGCCTTGCGATTCATCGCCCCAATACCATTCGATATCCCCGTCCATCTCAAGCCGCCGGACGCTAGAGTACATCGTGGCTTCCTTTAATTCATAATCCCCACCCGAGCGCTCAGCAATCAGCTTGACAATTTCGTAGCCGTAGCGGTCAGCTTCCGATAAGAGCCGTAAAATCATCGTATCGGTATGTCCGCGCAGCAGGTCGGAGGTCAGTTTGTGTTCACTCATCTCATCACCTCGTGTTTGGATTATACGCCATAGTACTATACTTGTCAAGGTATTATTTCAATTGGAATAATTTTGTTTGATAAACCAGCTCTCTGTTCTTTCTTTGACATCCCTGGATTCGTATGGTATAGGGCAAGGGCAAAGACCTGTTGGTAAAACGAGCGCCATTTTGCGGCTTCCGGCTCTGGCAAGACCTCCGTCACTGGAGCCTCGCAGACAACGAGGAAGCCTAGTTCCCATGATGCTGGGACTCTCTGGCTAATCATCGCTGATCATGGAGCATGACCCATCCTGGAGAGAGAAACAGAAGCCCATTTTTGAGCATAAAGAGTGATAGATGCTTGTATTGTCCGCTACTCTGCCCCTAAATAGTCCGTAAGCAAATGACAAAAACGAACCTGTTCATTGCGTGGTGAGGTGGGGATCACATAGCGGATCTCCACCTCATCCATCATGACGACCACGCGATCGACAAGCAATTCTACCAACTGCCGTTTCTGTTCAAAGGTGGCTTGAGAAAGGCCGCGATTCATACGTTGGCAAAATTCGTTGATTGAACAAGTGATGCTGGCTCATTCCATGTGCTGCTGGACACTCGCTTCAATCTGGCTTGCTTGCGTCTCCACTGCTGCCAGCCGCTGTTCCACGTCCTGTCGCCGCCGTTTGTATTCTCCCAGAGGAAATACATCGGCCAGATAGGCCTCAGTCAGTCGTTCCAATTGCCCGCATAGTGTGTTACGTGCTTTGCGGACCTGTGTCCGGCGAGCTTGAAGTTCTTGCGGAAGCCACGCGCCAGCTTGTGCTCGCTGCAACGCCTGGTCAATGATGACTGGGTGCTGCAGAACCTCACAGAGGTCCTGCCAGACAAGTGCATCCAACTGCTCAACTGGAATGAAACGTGCATGACAGCATTCCTCTCGTCGAGACGTATAGACCCCTGCTTTCCTCGGCAGACATAGTAGGCATGCCCAGAACTCGTCCGAGCCAAACAGGAAAGGTGACAGATACCACAACTGACCAAGGCGCGCAACAGGTACTGATGATATTCTTCCTTCTTCTCTTCAGGTGCTCTTCTAAAGCGGGTCAATCCCAACCTACCTCCTCTTATCGTGCACGGTTACGCTCGAAGTATTGGTTCAGAACGCAGAAGCGTTCTGAGCTTGGCGGCTGTATCGACTTGCGGCAGCGGAGTATAGACAACAATCTGTAAATTGGGTTGGGAAGGCACAGCGAGGATAGTGGGCTGAAATGCCAGCCGCCCCACCAGTGGGTGCTGAATTTCGTCGAGACCCTGACAGGACAGGAGAATCTCATGCTCAGGCCACCAGGCTCGAAACTCCGGGCTAGAGGCGTGCAAATCGGCGATTAATTCTCGCAGCCAGGGATCTTCCGGGTGCTGATCATAGTTCGCATGTAAGAGCGCAATACTGCGCCGGGCCGCCCGCTCCCAATAGACGAGCATATCTCGTGAAGAGGGGTGCATCAAGACGAACCAGGTCGAGTTGCGTTCCCATTCAGAGCGGCTAGCGATGTCGCCAAAGATCTGTTTGGCGCTCTCGTTGCACGCTATGAGCGTCATATGCCGCCGATCAAGCAATCTGGCCGGATAGACAATGCCATCGAGAATAGTTTGGTAAGTCGCGCGCTGAATATCTCTAGCTTGATGTGGAGCGGTGGATGACGAAACAGCGTCTCGCGCCAGGAGAAACAAGTGGCGGCGCTCCTCCTCATTGAGTTGCAAAGTGGATGCGAGGCGGTCCAGAACTTGATCAGAAACGCGAATGTCTCTGCCCTGTTCGAGCCACGTATACCAATCGACGCCCACGCCGATCAGTTGGGCAAGCTCTTCGCGCGTAAGTCCGCGCGCTCGTCGCCTCGGATACGTTGGAAGGCCAAACTCTTCTGGACGCAGACGCGCGCGACGGCTTTTGAGGAAATCGCTTAACCCCGCGTGGCGCTTTACGGTTTTGGTCATGGGTTCTTGCAGCTTTCTCAGATACGCTTGTCGAGAGGTTGCTATGGATTCTTTCAATCTAGGAGTGAATACACCCCTGGTTAACGCAAGGGGCTGGCTCCATAATAGCACCTGACCATATGAAGAGTCCAGATGTTCCATGATGTTCGGGGCTTTCCCATTCTTCCTTGCATGAAGGCTCGGCTCGCTGCGCGGACCTTTGGTAAGGGGTTGTGGGCGCGCCTTTCGCGCCCACAACCCCTTACCCTCCAGAATGTCGAAGATACGAAGGTTCCCTCTGAGGGAATGATGTTTTGTAGCTATGCACAGGGCATCATGGAACATTGAGGACCGACAGGGAAAGGAAGTATGATGGAACAGAAAGAAGCACTATGCCAGCCAGCGCATGCTACGGAGTCGCGTGCGCTTCGTGATCGCGTTGGCATGTATATCCAGGCCAGAGATACTGTAGACACCATCGCTAAGATCCGCGAGGCGGAGGCGGCTGGCGTCCAGCAAGTCTGGATGGCGACAGAATACGCTGGTCGCGCCGATGTCCTGACGGCCTTTGCCGCCGCCGCCGCTCGAACCGAGCGCATTCGGCTAGGAAGCGCTGTCATTCCCACTTATCCGCGTCATCCGCTTGTGATGGCGCAGCAGGCCCTTGCCGTGCATGATGTCGCCCCTGGACGCTTGCGGTTGGGTGTCGGTTCAAGTCACCGTTTCTATGTGGAGGGCATATACGGTTTGCAGCAGACCTCGCCCCTCTCACATCTCAAAGAATACTTGCAAGTCATGCGTGAGCTGTTGTGGGAGGGAAGCGTGAAGTATGATGGAACATTTTTCCATGCGGCCTATACTCTGCCACGCACGGCGCGAGTGCCGTTGATGATGTCAGCCATGGGGCTAAAGGCCTTCCGACTCGCGGGGGAGATCTCTGATGGCGCAATTACCTCCACAAGCCCGCTCCCGTATCTACGTGATCTGGCGCTACCAGCGCTACGCGCGGGAGCCGAAGCCGTAGGCCACCCGACGCCCCCAGTTGTCGCGTTAGTCTCCGTCGCGCTTAGTACCAATACAGAAGCGGTATTCGTTACGATACGCCAACAGGTACAAAGAATGATCCACATTGACGCCTATGCCCGGATGTTTACGCAAGCTGGCTTTGCGAAGGCCGTGGCAGGCGACGAAGCCGACCTGGATGCCCTGGCCCGTTCCCTGGTAATCAGTGGCGATGAGGCGACCGTGCGCCAGCATATACAAGAATGGCTAGCAAGCGGTTTGGATGAACTGCTGCTTTCACTTGTGCCGATTGTCGATGCCGAGAGCGAACGACAACAGTTGCTCCACCTGATCGGCTCATTGGACGCGTGACCAACAAGGGCGACCTGTATAGTAGCAGGTCGCCCTTCGCAAAGAGCGGGGGGTCATAATTCGTTTTAATTTCTTTATTGACGTTTAGACTATCGCAACCAAAAGGCAGCCCTGGCTTGCCAGAAACTGCCTGATGAAGTAAGGTTCTTTGCACCAAAAAACCAAGCAAAGGACGCTTACGAATTGAACCTTAACACATTCAAACAGCTTCGTCATCAGGTCTACCAGTGCTATGAGCGCAGCGCGGATGCCCTCTTTGAACTGGGGGATGCGTTGAGCAGCGAAGTCACGGCGCGCTCGCTGCCAGAATTATCGCTCTCGCCGTGGTTCCGACGCACTTGGCCAGCGTCTATGAGGCTCTGGAAGATGGCCGAATCGATGAGCAGTGCTGGATGACCGTCTGGGCAACAGCCCTGCTCGCCGAGCACCAAGGCCCGGCCTGGATCAGCATTGATAGCACAGCGATTGCACGTCCGCAAGCCGAGACGAGCCCGGATCGCGGGATGATCTACGTGCCGAATTTGCCTCACGCCACCAAACCGGTGAGTGTGGGCTGGCAGTTCTCGACCGTCATGCTCTTGCCCGAGCAGCCCAGCAGTTGGGGAGCCATTCTCTCCCAGCGTCGGATCACCACCGCCGAGACAGCGGTTGCGGTTGGCGTCCAGCAGTTGGAGGCGCTGCGTCCGTTGTTGCCAGCATCGGCACGACTGCTGGCGGGATCGCTGGTACGTGACCGGACCCTTTCTGCAAGTCTGTCAGCGCTTGCAGATGCCAGCCTTGATGCGCCTCAAGCTCAATCGCAAGCTCTACCGACCAGCGCCCCCGCACCCGCCCGGCAAACGAGGGGCGCCGCGCAAAGATGGAGACCTCTTTCAAGGCAGTCGCCCCGAGACCTGGGGAAAGCCTGATGCCTCGTGGAACGGGACCGATTGGCGCGGCAAACCGCTCTCGGTGCAAGTATGGCAACACTTGCACGTCCAGCAAGCACGGCAGGTTGAGGTGACCGTGTTTCGCGTCTTGCGGGAAGGAGCCAATGGGACCAAACGCGATCCGCGCAAAAGCTGGTTTGTCTGGGTGGGCGAGCAGGAGTTGGCACCTGGCGAAGTGGCGTCGAGCTATCGATACCGCTTCTCCCACGAACACAGCTACCGCTTTCTCAAACAGGACCTGCTGTGGACGAAGGTGCATGTACGTACCCCCAAGCAGTTTGAGCGCTGGAGCCTGGTCGTGGCGAGCGCCATGAACCAGATAGTTCTGACCCGTTCGCTTGGCCAAGCCAGCTACTGTCCTTGGGAGCGGCGTCGCGACCGGGTGACACCGCGACAAGTGCGCCGAGTGATGGCCGGGATTTTGTCGCAGGTTGGCACACCAGCGCGTGTGCCAAAACCGCGCGAAAAATCGCCGGGCCGACCAACTGGAGCCACGGGGATGAAAGCCGCCCGCTTTGACGTGGTACGCAAGCCCAAACCGGTGCCCAAAAAGCCTCGGAAGAGGGCTTGATGACCTTTGAATCGATCTCATATATCTTGTGTGCCGAGCCTTTCTTCTGTTCGTCAAAGGGTTCGGTCGCTTGGTCATAGTCTAACATCAATCCTTCAAGAGATAGCTCAAAAACGCGATGGAGGTCGAGGCTTGCGTGATCTACGCACCCCATCGCTCCTAGCTGTAACTGTAGCAGGTAAATTATCCTAAGATCGTCGGACCATGTCCTCAAAAATGTCCTAACTTTTTTGGGACATTTTTGGGACGTTCCAGGTGGGTTTTGCGAGAGAAAATGTGAAAGCGGGTACCCACTTGCATGAGAAAGATATGATGGATCTCAAAAATGGCCGTTTGATGAGTCTCAAAATCGGCCGCAGCTTGTTGAAAAAGTCCTTCATGGATGAGCATGTCTCACAATAGCCCTGCCTATTACGCTCAAATCTTGCATGTAGCAGATAAAGTGATGAGATTACTTGGAGTTTTTCAACAGGCTGGGCCGTTTTCTGCGACACATAGCTGTGTTTTTCTCTAGGCGGAGCGCGTGGCTTTCGCAAGCGTAAACTTCGCCCTTGACGTATCTCATAATCAATTTCTCAAAAGGTCGAGCCATCGACGGGAATCCTGAGACAAAAGGAAGAGGTAATGAAAATCGGCTATGTTCGTGTGTCCAAACACGAGCAGAACGAGGCACTCCAGCAAGACTTTGCTCTCCAGCCTGATGGGACGTTACGGTGTCCTGCTGAACAGACGTTGCTCCCGCATGAGCAACGCCGAGAAGCAGACGGGAGCCTGCGCGTGGTGTATGGAGCCAGCATCCGCAGTTGTCGTACCTGTCCCTGCGCGAACAATGCCAGTGGCAGGGCAGCACTACCAAGAAGCCGCGTCAAGTCAGCGTGCTGTTGCACCCACTGGCTGTCGGAAATGCACCGCTTCTCTGGAAGGATTGGAGTCGGCGACAGCATCGACGAGCCTGTATGCATCTCGTGCATCACCAACGGATTGAGGTGAGCCTGCCACCTCCCGTCACCGCTTTGCCCAACACAGCGGAGGTGATCCTTTCTCGCGCCCGGCGTGCCCACTCTCGCCTCTCGTGGGCCGAGCGGTTCGCTCGCAATGCGCGCCCGGAAACGTCTGGACAAGTCACGTTCAAGTTGTTCGGCTTCCCAGCAGACTTTGCCGCCTCACTCGGTTTCGCGACAGCTTAACTTCGCCTTGATCGCCGATAGGCTCCCTCTTCTCGGACAGGCTGGCTTCTCCGAGCGAAGGCATCTTGCTCTCTTTGTTCGCTACAGGTGAACTGGCGCGTTGCGCATCGCATGGGATTTACGACTTCATCTGACCCACCTGATAACAAGCAAGGATGTTACCCGAGCCTTGCCAAGTGTGTGTGGCGATCAGCTTGAGAGACATCGACGGGCGGCACGTGAACAGCGGTGTCCCCTCGCCCGCGATCACTGGAAAAATCGTGAGATGCAGTTCATCGACCAGACCATGCAGGAGCAGATCATTCCATAGCATACGGCTTGACAACATCAGGATATCTCTTCTGCCCAACTGCTGTGTCAGGGCGGCAACCTCTTGGTATAGATCTGCCCCTCTGACGATGCGTGTCGTCTCCTCCCAGGGCGCTAAATCCTCACGGGTGACGGTATCCGAGACCACGATTTTCTCGACAGACTCTATCAGCCCCGCGAATTCACGTCTGATCGCGGTGGCATTGGGGGCCTGCGGCACCCCCGTCCAATACGCCTTGTAGCCTGAAAAGGACGTGCGACCACTCAGTATCAGGGTATCGGCGGCACGCAGCCGTTCGGTATTGTAGTAATCGAAGTGCTCGTCTCCTGAGTAGTCTTTGTGCAAATAGTCGAAGAGTGCGTCGAGATTGCGATCCTTCCCTTCGTAATAGCCATCAAGTGATACTAAGTTGCTCACAATGAGTTTCCGCACGATATCCTTCATTCACCGTTCCTGAAGTTCTAAACCCTCTCAATCAGGGGTTAATCATTCATTCTTCTTCATCTGCTCCGATTTTCCTATGCAAACGTATGCAAGCACACGTTCACACCGAATTTCGTTGTTCCTGTTTCATCCGTAGGTGCCTCCGGGCCGAAGCCCTTTGGTCTTACCCCGCGTCCGCAGGCAAGTTTGCGTCTTCGTCCGAGCCAGTACCGGAGACGGCTTGATCCATGAGCCCGATCAAGCGCAGGGCTTCCCGTAACACATTCTGACCTGCGTTGTAATCTCGATCCTGCGGAAACTGATCATACGGACAAGCAGGATTCTGACACACAAAGATGCGATCCTTGAGCCTCATCGCTTCCCACGTCCAACCGCAGCAATGACAGGCCTTACTGGAAGGAAAGAAACGGCCCACCTTGATTATTTGTCCCCCACGTTGCGCCACTTTTTCCTCAAGCAGACGCCTGAGGGCGCCCAGCGAGGCATCGGCGAACGAGCGAGCGAGACGGCGATTCTTGAGCAGTCCCTTGAGGTGCAGATCTTCCACCCCGATGATCCCGTAACTGTCGACCAGCTTGGTTGTGAGCTTCTGAAGGACATCCTGGCGCAGGCAGGTGATGCGATAATGCAGGCGGGCAACCTGTTGGCGCGCTTTCTCCCGATTCTTTGATCCCAGTTTTCGGCGATGCAGCCGTTTGTTGGCCTGACGCAATTTCTTGAGCGCGGTTTTGAGGAAGGCTTGGTTTTCGACTTCCTCTCCTGTACTCAAGGTGGCCAGGCGGTTGAGCCCCACATCGATACCCACGGCGGCTGGTTTGTTCACCGGGATGGTATCAGGGATCTCAACCTGGAGGGAAACAAACCACCAATCCGCTGTTTTGGTGATGCGTGCCCCTTTCACGCGGCCCACAAACCGCAGCTTCTCCGCCATATTGACCCATCCGAGCTTGGGAACCCAGAGGCGATGATCCCCCAACGCGAATTGATCGTTGGCAAGGTAAAAGGAGGGTTTGCTTGTTTTCTTGCTCTTGAACGTGGGGCGTTTGGCTTTCCCTTCAAAAAACGCGGTGTAGGCTTTTCCCAGATCGAGAAAGGGCTGATCTGAGGCATTCTTCCTCACCTCCCATGTCCAGGGGAAGTGCACCCGCCGAATCGCGTTGAATTGCTTCTTGAGTTTCAAGGCGGTGGGTTTTTCTCCGGCCTCATATTGCCGATTCCACTCAGCCAGCGCCCAATTCCAGACAAACCGGCTCGTTCCTGCGGCTCTTGCAAAGTAATGGGCTTGCTCAGGTGTGGGATGGAGTCTGATCTTGTGGGTCTTGATCATCCTTGATATCCTTTCCCAGAGCTGCTGCTCGAATCAGGTTTCTGTGCGAACGCAGGCCATGAAGCCGCGCAGAAAACACCGTCACGATGGCAATCAAATCCCGCACGAGTTCTTCTTCGGGCGAGAAGGTTTGGCCATTCACCACCGTGATCTGAGTTCCATGCCGTTGGCAAAACTGCTCAAACCAGTCATAGCCAAAGCGCACGAACCGATCCTCATAGCCGATAATGAGCCGCGCCACCTAGCCTAATTCAATGTGCTCGATGACCTGATTGAAGCCTTTGCGTTTGTAGTTCAGCGCGGAGCCAATGTCTTCGATCCACTGATCGACGTTGATCCCATGTTCCAGGCAGTAGGCACGCAGAGCTTCTTTTTGGAGAGCCAGGTCTTTTTTCTGCGAGGGGGAAGACACACGAGCATACGCGATCACCAGTCCCTTCTCGGAGGAAATCAGCCCACGATACTGCAAGTATTGTTCATGCGTGTAGTAGCGCCGATTCGTCGGACTCCGAAACGCGGGTAAAATCCCCTTGCGATCCCATTTTTGCAAGGTATTGACTGATTTTCCAATCAGTTTTCCAAATTGTTTTGGTGAATATGTATGCTCCATACATACATATTCACCATATCTTCCTCTCTTTTTCAATACCGTTGAAGGCTCTTTCAATGCGGTTGCCCCACAGGTTTTCCTATAAGAGAGTGGCATCTCGTTGCGCAATCCGTGGGAGTTACGATGGGATCTATCTTTCCGCGCTCGCCGCTGGCGTCACCATGTGCGCCATCATCGGCTATACCCTGGTACAACGTGCAGTCCTTGTGATCCCTGGCCTCATCGTTGTCGCGCTCCTGGTCGCTTTTGGCGGTTTTGGTGAGCTGCTCGTCCATCACGCCACCCTGTTTCTGGTAGACCTCATCGTTTTCCTGGCCCTGGTCCTGCACACGCTGCTCCTCAACCCGGTCAGCCATGCACTCTACATGCAAGGACAAATCGGGGGAACACATTTCAACTTCTCGCTCATCGCCATGGGTCTGGCGCTCTTCACCCTAATGGCTTGCGCCTTGAGTCTGGGATATGTGCTTCGTTTGCCATCACAGCAGTCTTGAGGGGATCCTTCAGAGACAAAAGAGACATGCGCGAAAGCGGCTCCAGATTGGACACCTCTGAGCTTGGCAAGCGGTTTCCTCTAACGCATCTGGGCCGTCCTTTTTCATGGAGCGGCCTGATGCACCTCCCGGTGATGTTCTCGTGTCTGCGCCGATTTAGAGGGGTCTAACTCAATGGCCCATCATTGAAGCGAAAAAACGATGGAAGAGGAGAGGCTCTTCTCTTGCCATATGATGACCAATTAGTATATTGCAATGGCTACACCCAGTTGACGAAAGGCGTCCATGGAGATGTGGGTGGTCCTCCTCTTGAGCTAGATAAGATCCTTGCTGTCCGATCTGCAAAAATTGATGTTTCATGTATGTACTGTTGCCACGACCCTTTGTGAATATGGCGATGGGTTTCGCAGCCTCTTTTTCTGCGAAGGGTGCATGCAAATCGCCTCTCAGGCCATGGGGTGGAATTAACACGTGTATCCTCTTTCTGGAGCGTCACATCAAGCCTCCTTGGAGGAAACCACTGTACAATTGCTCACAAGCTTCTTTCTGGAGAGATCAATGATGGTTCCTGCCGCTCCCAAGCTTCACCCGTGCAGATAACAATCAAGGTTTTGTTCGGTTCGTGATTTCTCTGCAAAAAAAGAACCTCTAAAGCGGGTCAACGTCAAGTAGTCACTATATTTAATCAGGCAGTGAATTTGCCAGAGCGAGAAGTTGCTTCCTATCGTTCTCGCCTCTTCTGCCGCCACGGATTTCCTGTTCGCAAGAACAAGCCCATCATCGCTGGTATTTTCCCAAGAAACATGCTCATTCAGCGCGTACATCGCTGTCAGAGGACAACAATTTGAAGAAAGATGATTCCCTGAAAATGTGCGCGAATTGTCACCGACTTGTGAGAAGAGAGATGATGCTGCTTGGGTTCCGGCTATCTTCGCATTGCTTCTGGATGTGCTAGGAGCCACTCACTCAGTCGAAGAAAGGGGAGCCGACTCAGTAACTGGCTAACAGGATCATTGGAAAATCCATCAAGGGCCGCTGCAAAGAGCGGCACGGCAGCCGTGTAAGGAACCAGAGCTCTTCTCTCCTCCTCGGTAAGACGCCAGTATGCAGCATCCTCATAGGCTTCAACCAGCCATGTGACACTTTCCCAGGCAAATTCCGCCGGAGTTTGATGCAGATCGAGAGCAAGCACCATAAACGCCAGAGCGTAGGCCAAACCGTGAACCCGTGGCCGGTACGCCAGAAAACCGAAGTCGAAGTAAATCGTTTGGCCCTGGTTGTCCTGGCAGACGTTTCCCAGACGGACATCTCCATGAATAAATTGCTGTGGCAGTCGTGATGCTGGGAGCCATTGCTGGCGCAGTTGATTCACCAGCCAACGTAAGAGCAGGGCAACCGAAGTCGCCTCATCATCGCTCTGAACAGCCGCCTGGGTAACGGAGAGCCAGCGTCGTAGCGTATCTGGTGGCCCATAGGTTGCCGCGAGAGATCGAGGAACGCTTCCCTCATATGCCGCCAATACTCGGTGTAATGTCCCCATAGACTCAAAGAGCCAGAGGTAGGAATTGAATGTCGGTTCAGGCTTCTGGTGGGGAATGTATCGCTCTAGTTCTGCCCATCTTCGTCCGCAGCGAATAACGGTCGAGCCGCGCCAGGGCAAGGCAACAGGAACCATACACCCATGCTTCAAGAGCATATGCCGCACTTGCTGGACAGCCATCAGCCGTTGGCGCTAGACAAATGGCTGGTGAACACGAAGGACGCTCTCATCTGCATCAAGCTTCACATTGAGACTCATTGTTCCCCCGAGATCGGTAGCACATGAATCTGGGCTGATAGCAGCGACAAGACGCTGTACATCTGGATTGTTGAGAGAGGGGCGGTCAGGGTCAGAAGGATTGTCCTGTATCCACATCAGCAGGCGTGGATGTTGCTGCGGGTCCATTAGGAATTACCTCTTTGTCTAATCAGTGTTTGAGGGAAGCGTATCATACATGCAAAGAAATGAGCAAATCTTCAAAAAAGGAACGTCATTTTCGGAGAAATGGACAATCATGGCCTCTTAGGCCCGCCGGAGAAATTTACAACGCTAAGCCCTCAACAAGCCCAGGAGTGTGAGATATCCACAAGCGCTTTGGCCTTTCGTCGGCCTCGTGAGAACAGCGGAGATGTTGTCCGTAAGAGGCGCTGTTGCCCGTTCCGCTTTTTGGTGGTCTGCAAATCCAGGTGATGTGAGCCATGCAGGTTGATATGGGCCGAGATAATCGGTAAGAGGTGTTCCAGATCACTGTCCTGGACTGGATACCCGCTGGCTTACAGGTGATTGAGTGCCACATCCATGTAGCGCGTATTCCAGACGGCAATACTATTCCGGAGGTCAGTGCTCCACCACTCTCCCCCCATGGCCTGTTCACCACGTCTGCGCGTGCGAGAAACCAGCGTCATGTCGAGATACTTTCGGGACGGGTCATTTCGCACAACGTTCCTGGCTCGCAGGGATGTCCGGTTTGGAGCATTTGAACGGTCCAGACGAAACACGAGGCGTCGTGGAGCGGCCTGCGCAAGCGCCGGCATAGGACATGGAAAGGGTCAGCCTATCCAATCTTGCTCCTGGGTATGCTGACCCCTGTCACACGTCCCTACTTCCAGCGGGTCAGAATGGTTTCGCGCTGAAACAGTTGGGCAGATCCCCAGGTCAAGAGGATTGCGAGCGGGATCAGGATCACAGTAGTAATGACCGCCACGAGGACAGTGAGTTCAAACTGGCCGGAGAGTTCGCCGAGAATGATCCCCAGGATTGGCACCACCGCCCATATCGAGAGTTGTTGCGCCGTGCGGGTATCGTTGACCCGCGACGAAATGGCCGTCATGACGGCCACTGCGATCAGCCCTAAGAGCGGTGTACTGGCGAGGAAGAGGATGAGCCAGCCTCCGGTGACCACGTGGGAGACGACATTCGCATCGGTCAAGATCGCTAATTCAGCGATGAACAGGCCCCCACTCACCCAGGTGACCAGCACTGCCGGCAACAACGCGGCCAGCATTTTGCCCGCCAACAATTGCCATCGGCGCACCGGCGTTGCCAACAGCGGTTCCAGCGTGCGACTGTTCTTCTCGCCAATGATGCTGTAGGCCGCAATCGTACTGGGCACGAGCATCGATAGCAGGATAAAGATGTTGGAGAACTCCGTTCCCACCAGTCCCTGCGTGTACTCGTGGAGGGTCAACCCCTGAAGGGATGGGACGTGCAGCGAACTGGCTCTCGACCCATTGCCGCCCAGTTGCAGGAAAAAGAGGGGAAGCACGATAAACAGCAGCGGAGGCAGCAGAATACTGAACAGGAGAATACGCTGCTGAACGATCTCAAGAAACTCTTTGCGCAGAATGACCAAGACTTTGTGCATATTTGAAGCTCCTTCTTACTTCGTGGCGACAGCCGCCGCTTTGCGCTCACTCTCCACCAGTTCCAGGTACACCTCCTCGAGGGAATGTGAGGTTGGTTCTAGCGCGCGGATGGGGGCGCCTGCCTCCACGAGGGCGCGCACCAACGCAGGATTCTGCTCATCGGGATATGCGAGACTGACGGAGAGGGTACTCTCGGAGGCTGTTGCATCCTGAACAAAGGACAGGGTACGAACGGTTTCAAGCCAGCGCGCTGCGTCTCCGACGACATGCACCTGGGTGCCCGATCCAAACATGCCAGCACGTAACTGCGCTGGGGTGCCCAGGCGCAGGAGCTGCGTGCGAAACACCCCAATGAGATCGCAGAGTTCATCAGCCTCGGGCAGATTATGCGTGGTGAGAAAGATGGTCCTCCCCTCGGCCCGTAATGCCTTGATGAAGTCGCGCACCACCCGAGCGGCTTCTGGATCAAGGCCAGCCGTTGGCTCATCCAGAAAGATCACTTGTGGTTCATGCAGCAAAGCGCGGGCAATCGCCAGTTTCTGCCGCATGCCTTTCGAGAAGCCACCGACCTTGTCGTTGCGGCGCTCCCAGAGGTCGAGCAGATGCAGATAATGTTCGACCGTGCTTCTGGCGCGCGAAGCTGGGAGATCATACATCTCCGCAAAAAACAGCAAGTTCTGCCAGGCGCTGAGGCGGTCATACAAGCCCGGCGTCTCGGTGAGGATGCCGACGGCTTGCCGAATGGCTTCGTTGTGCTCGCCCAGGCGATGTCCCGCCACCGTAGCGCTGCCGCGCGTGGGGGCAATCAAGGCCGAGAGCAGACGCACGGTGGTCGTTTTGCCCGCGCCATTCGGCCCCAGGAAACCAAAGACGGTTCCCTCTGGAATGGCAAGTGTCAGGTTGTCCACAGCCACCAGGCTGCCGAAGGCACGGGTTAATTGGTTGGTTTCGATCGCGTTCATCAGTTCATCCTTCACTCTTTCAAAAAGGCGGGCCACTAGCGTGCTATTAGCTGGGTTGCCACTGGCTTAGCGGTGTGAGCTGGATCTGCTTCGCCAGCCCATAGGCCGTGGCGAGGTCGCTGTCACTTTCCACGAGCGTGCGTCCGATCAGCAACACCTTGTTGTCCGGTGAGACGATCTGCTTCACCCCATCCGGCACCTTTCCCTGCCAGCCCGGTCCGCTTATGAGATAGTTACCGGCCTGAGTACCCGTGGTGCGTCGGCCAACATAGGCGAAGTCTGTTCCCCACGAGTCCGTCAACTGGACGCTGTAATAGCGGCCAGCCATGTCCGGCACGTGCAACACCTCCGGCCCCGTGCTCAGATCGAGCCAGCCCCCAGTGTAGAGCGTGTCGTGGTTCCCGGTGCTCCCAGGGCGTTGGACTGCGAGGGGGAAGCAAGGGTGGGCATCGTATAGAGCGTATTGATGGGAATGCCAGAGGAACTGCCTGGGCTTATGCCGTGCTGGACGACCGCGTTCTCCAACCCGTTGTAGATGAGACGCGTATAGAGGTAGGGGTAAGCGAAGGCGCCGACTCCCCACACGACCAGGGCGGTCACGGCGAAGGTGAGCAGGGGGACCTTCCACCAGCTTCTCGTCCGAGTCTGCGAGGTCTGCGAGAAGCTGAACGCAGCCGCGCTCTCCTGGTTGTTCGGTTCCTGGTTTCCCATGTTCGCCATTAGTGCACCTCCACGATAGGCGGCACGTGGTACGCGCCACTGAGGATAGCCGCGCCGGGCTGATAGACCCGGAGCCAGAGCTTGAAGTACCCGCCGGGGGCCGGAAGCCAGTTTGCTTCGTGCCCCGCCGGGGCGGCCTGCTGGATGTAGATGTCAATGGAGCCATCGGTGTTGGGCACCAGGCCTGACCGGTCACCGACGCTGTAGCGGTTGCTCGGATTGGCCACCATCTGGCCCTGCGTGTTGGTCATGGTCAGCGACCAGAAGGCCTGGTTGGGCGGCGTCCCTCCCGGTGGGAAGTACAGGCGGTAGTCATGCCCTCCAGTGAGCGTCTGACCCGCCCCATCCACCGTCGCCGTCCAGTACACCGCCTCTTGCGGCAGGTTGACCATAGGGAGGGTCTGGGCGCAGGCGGCTTGCAGAAGGATGCCATTGCTGGCCTTGCCACATTGCAAGCTGATATTCCAGCCATTGGTCGTCGTTTGCATGGCATTGGCCTGGGCGTTAATGAGAAGACCGGCCGTGAGAATGGCCAGCACTGCTCCCGTGAGAATCCCCAGCACCGCGAACGCGAGGTTCAGGAGGGAAGCCCAGGCTCGATATCTGGCCGGTGAACGAGGCAAGGGAGGGGACGGTGGGGTCCATCCCGGATCGACAACGGGGGTGGATGTGGCTGGCCTGGCAAGACGCCGTCCAACCAGACCTCCCAGAGCGCCGAGGCCCACTCCCAGACCGAGCTCTAAGGCGATGGTCACGATCAGGCTGAGAGCGATGAGGACGACGACGATCGCGTGTAATACACCTGGCGAGAGACTCCCGCCACGCTGCCCGGCTCGATTGAGGGCCTGCGTGACCTGCCCATTGGTCGCGATTTGCACAATGGCAAAGATCACCGCGATCAGGCCACCGATCAGACCCGCGACCAGTCCAACCAGCGCGCCGGTCGTAACCCTGCCGGTCTGGCGAGCGGCGAACAGGCCGATCACGAAAAACGCGACCAGCCACACGAGAACGTCAATGATTGTCTTGAGCGATCCAGGGGAGAGCAGCGAGATGATGATCTGGATCGCGCCCAGCACGGCCCCACAGATCGCTCCCCATTTCCAGATGAACGCGGCGCCTCCCCGGCGCGCCATACCTTGTTCTTGCATAGGAATTCCTTTCCCCCATGTCTATTGCTGGTTGCAACAGGAGATATAACATATTGTTATGCACCTTCTGTTGAGGAATCTACCGCAAAACAGCCAGGCTGTCTTCCCTCGAAAGAGGTATTTCGTGGGGATCATGTCCTCCTCACGAGGAAGGGAGGATGTGCAACGCACGCGCACGGACCACGGCCTGGGTGCGATTGGTGGCGCCCAGTTTCGCCAGGAGATGCTTGACATGGAGTTTGACGGTGTACAGGCTGAGCACCAGGTGCTCGGCGATCTGCTGGTTGGAGAGGCCCTCGGCCACCAGTTGCAAGACGTCCCACTCCCGTGCACTCAGCGGCTCATAGAGCGTCGAGCGTGGTGCTGGTTGCGTCGCGGCATCGGGCTGGGCCTGCCAGACGGGCACGATCGCCGCCTGGATGCGCTGAAGGTAGTCAGGCGAGGCAGTGGTAAAGGAGGCAATCAACGCGAGCAGGTGCGCCATCACCTCGCCTTCATCGGCAAATAGGCGCAGATACCCTTCTGGCTCGGCTTGAGCGAGGATGGGTCCCAGGGTGGCTAGCGCCTGCCTGGACTTGCCCTGGGCGTGCAGCGCTAGCGCGCGCAGCATCTGGATCTCGATGAGCCGACCATGAGCGCCTGTCCCGACAGAGATCTCCAGCAGATGGTCCAACAGAATCTGTGCTTGAGAGAGCGCCAGGGCATTCGGGTGGCCTCGTCCACGTGCGATCAAAACCCGCGCCAACGTGACATAGCCCGCATAGCGACCCTTCCCCAGGGGGCTCGTGAGCGGATCGTCAGAATGTAACCCGCAGGTCGAGGCCCACTGCAAGGCAGGATCAAGCTGCCCGCAGCGCAGGGCAAGGCGGACCGGAAGCAAGATCAACACGTCTTTGCTCGCCTGGGGAACTGGAAACTGCGCCACGTCAAACGCTTCGCTCTCCAGGAGCTGCCTGGCCCGCTCACTGTTGCCTTGCGCCAGGGCCACACGCGCCAGGACTCCGAGCCCGAGCAGTGTCAGCCAAGGGCTGGGGCGAGCAAGATCCAGGTGTGGAACCAGTTCGAGGGATTGCTGCGCAAAGGACTCCGCTTCTTGCAAGCGATTCCACTCATACAACAGGACTCCATAGCGCTGATGCGCCATGGAGAGAGCCAGGGACGGGAGATGGTGGTGCCAGGCGAGCGTGCGGAACAAGTCCTCATAGAGCCTCCCCAGTTCGCGTAATCGCCCCAGCTCCTCGTACAGCTCATCGAGACTGGCAATGACCACGAAATTGGGGCTGGGTCCGCCAGCAGGCAAGGCTTGCCGCAAGGTCTGCTCCGAGGCCAGGAGATCCCCACTGACGTGATAGGCAGCCCCAAGGAGCACGCGCTGGCGCCAGAGGGTAAACCGACTCCAGGTTGTCTCAGGTCCCGTGAGCGAACGCGTCATCTCCGCAGCGCGGGAAAGCGCCTGCGGGATATCCCCTCGGGCCAGCGCCTGCGTTGCCTGTTGCAGCGCCAGCTCTCGTTGCAATTCTGCCTGTGCCTCGGGATCGTCCTTTTCATGCGTCTTGAGCAGCGCTGTGAGGTGCTTGATGACCCCTTCTGGGTCAGGCGGCTGCGACGTGCGTAGGGGCTGGGTCCAGATCAAGGCAAGGGAGAGATACACCGAGGCCGCGATGACCTCCTGCGGAAGCCGATCCAGCCAGCGGCTCAGGCGCACAAGCTTTCCCTGTTCCACGAAAGATGGCACCAACTCCGCCAGCAGGTGTGCTGCGTGAGGCAGGTCTGAAGCTCGATACGCATACTCACAGGCCTCCTCTGCCCACCCATGCTGTTCATACCAGCGACTGGCTCGACGACACAGTTCCGGCACCAGCGCTGGCTCCTGTTGCTGGAGCAGGGTGCGCAGCGTTTCGGCGAAGAGCGGATGGTAGCGATACCAGGTATCGGTGTCATCGAGTGCACTGACAAAGAGATTTGCCTGGAGCAGGCTTGCCAGCTTCTGCTGTCCACCACTCTCTGCGGTCACGCTCTCGCAAAGCGGCCCGGTGAGGCGCTCCAGCACGCTTGTTTGGAGCAAAAAGCGCTGCATCTCAGGAGGTTGCTGGAACAAGATTTCTTCACGCACGTAGTCCAGGAGGAAGCGAGGGGCCATGCCTATTTTCCGGAGCACTTCTGTAGCGTCGTTGTGCCCGCGCAGGGCGAGTGTGAGCAATTGAATCCCGGCAATCCAGCCCTCGGTCCGCTCTTCGAGCAGACGGATCGCCTCGGAGCCGAGCGAGAGTCCCATCGCCTGCGCAAACACCTTGACTTCCGCGGACAGAAACTCCAGCTCCTGACTGCGCAGTTCAGCGATCTGATTACACGCCCGCAAGCGTGCGAGCCTTGGCGGATCTACCCGCGTGCTGATCAGCAGGTGCAGACGCGAGGGGAGGTGGTTCAACAGAAAGAGCAAGAGGGCCTGACTTGCCTCGGTCGTGAGCGCGTGAACGTCATCCAGGATTAAGACAGTGTCGTGCTGGAGTACACGCTCAAGGTCGTTAAGGAGGCGAGTCAGCACCTGTTCGTGCTCGGGGGGATGCCAGGGGCGCTCAGTCTGAGCCGCGATGTCCAGGCGCGCATCGACGCGCGCCAGAGCCGCGGTGAGCGAGGAGAGGAAGCGCGCCGGGTCGTTCTCTGCCTCCTCGCAGGAAAGCCAGGCCACCGGCTTCATAGCCGTGGCAGCCCATTCGGCCAGCAGCGTGGTTTTGCCAGAGCCAGCAGGAGCCGAGACCAGCGTCACTGGTCCTCGCAGACCCTGCTCCAAGAGCGTGAGCAGGCGGGGGCGCGCCACATGCTGCATTGGCAGACGCGGGGAGTGATGGTGCTCTGGAGGATCACCTTCGATGTTCGTCCTCGAGGTGAGATGGGAACCGGCACAAGAGGTGGCGTATCCTCAGCCTCTCCCGCTAAGCGGCGGGCCGCCTCCCACAGTTTCGTGAACGTGAGATTGCTGGAGACGCCCAGGTAACAGCGCGCGAGTCGTCCGCGCTTGCGACGATAGGCTCGCCAGTACCACCCACCCCGCCGATTGCCAGCCCGCGCCTTGTGCGCGGTAAAGGTTCCCTCTTCACAGGTAAAGGTGAAAGTGGTGGCCATTTCCAGCCAGGCATACCAGGACGGGGTATCGAGCAGTACGACCAGGTGCTGGCCCTGCTGCTCGTATACCAAACAGCCGTTGCAAACCGTTCCAATGGGTGATGATGCCTTCTCCATGTGACAACCCTCCGCGAGAAAGGTGGGAGATGTTAGGGATGCTCTGAGCAGTTCCCTAACATCAAGTATAGCAGGGTGGGGATGAAACCTCAAGGCCCACGACGCCATCAGTCTGTTCCACCATCCTCCGCGCAGGCCACCTGGAAACTCCTTTTCACCTCCTCGGCGCGTTCACGCACCATGTGGAGACTGGGGCAGCTCGCGCTGCATCTGGCAGAACGATCGCGCGCTCACTATCGGTCTGGTCGTCCTGCGTGAGCGGGTGAACGAGGCATCGCCTCGTTTGCTCGATGAACACCTCCTCGCGTTCACTGTTCGACCCTCGTATTGCATTTGCGGCTCGCGCAGATGAAAGTGTGATTTTACCCCCCATGTAGGCCGCTTTTGTGAAGCATATCCGGCTCTTCGACTCGTTTGGTGATGAGGAACGGATGCGATAAAATGGGGTTTGACAAAGGCGGTTGGGGCATCATCTGGCACCTGTTTTCGTCCCAGGCCGCGTATGAGATCCAGGGCCTCAACCAGCGGTTGCAGGGAGGACAAGGCATGAAAGGTAAACGTTTCCAGCAAGGCCGGGGAGTATTTACGGATCTGGGAGTACGAATCATAGAGTAAATCCAGATAATCCGGATCACGCGGACGAGCAAGCGTTCCGGCCTCTTCGACAGAGGCGACAAATCGTTCCCAGGGAACAACCGCTTCCAATGCCTGATAGGGGTCAGTGGCCTGCTCTTTGGCAGCAATCAGCGCTTTGCCAACGCTCACATAGAGGCGGACCTTTTCATTGATCGCCTGACCTTGTTGCTCAAAATGGGCGCGCTGCTTCTGTTGCCCTTGTTTAACTGGAATGGTCTCGATTCAGGAGGCGTGATAACAATGGGTATTTGCTATCGGTCACACTTTCTCCTTCCAACATGTCATATGAGTGTGTACCTCTGATGAAATCTGGCGAGCGAAAGGGAACGACAGACATATGATAAAGAGCGAGAGTCAACCGAGCGACGGTGAGGAACAAAACAGAACTGTGTGGGCAGGGTATGCATCTCTAGGGTGGGTCATTGTCTTTATTGTGTTTCATGTGTATTGGGCGTTTGGGGGCAGTTTGGCTTAGGGGATGCTCCCGCCCTGCTCCCTGCCTTCCCTCACAGTGTGGGGGCATGGCTATTCACTATCATAGTATTAGGCATGTTTGTGTTGGGAATCATTGTTCCCCTGGCTATAGTTCAATCCTGGGAGCGTGTCTTACCCCGGTGGATGCTCCTTACTGCCTGCCGGATTGGTTCTATCGTGTTGGTAGTGCGGGCCGTGGCGTCGATGATAGATGATTTTTGCCGCTTTACAGGCATCCTTCCAAATGGTATTACCGGAATGACGTACGCCCAGATCACGGGCGATAGCCAGGTTTCAGCATATACGCTGTGGTCGGGCCGAGGCATCGATGTCTATTTTCTCCTCGGTGGCATCCTGTACGGCATAGCGGCATGGCATTACGGACAACAAAAACGTCGCGCGAAAAGATTCTCGCTTGATCGCTGACCGCCCCCTCGACAGTGCCTACCCATAACAGCGACCCCCAAAACCAGGGGAAGCGGGATTGGTTTTCCCGCTTCCCCTGCGCATCCGTAGAACGTGTTACTGTCGTTTGACACATAACCTGGAACTCCCCACGCGATGCGCACCAATGTGTCTACTTGTCAAGCCTTCCCATCCAGCGCCTCGCCTTGACGTTCTTATGATACTTGTGCATAGTATCCGCTGTGGATATAGCCATAACAGATATTCTTGTGCGAGTGACGAAAAAGACGGAAGGAATCAAAAAGTGACGCACCGCTACTTCATACGACATGGCGACTACACAGAATGTTTGCGAGATCGTCTGGCCAACACGGGCGAAATCAAGGCCGATGTGCTCATTGCCAGCCCGATGAAACGGGCCAAAGCCTCAGCAGAGCTTCTAGCGCCAGCACTGGGCTTGCCCATTGTCTTCGAGAAAGACCTGGAAGAGTGGGTATGCGATGATGGTACGCTCACGCCTTCGGAATTTTCCGCCCGCTGGAACTAGGTTCCTGACACGCAAAAACCGTTCTTCCGCTTCATGGCTGGGTACGACGTTCTGATGCGTGCCGCGAAATGTCTGTAGAAAGGCCGTCGCATCGGGTTGTGCACGGAGAGCGAGCGATAACAACTGCACGCCAGCAACGCAGGGAGTGTCGTCCCAATATTGGCCCCCAGCATCGCTGCTAGAGAACCGGTCAAGAAATCAAGCAGCGTCCTGAAGATCAGCTTGAAATAGCTGAGAACGAGCCAGGACATGCAAGTTGTGGACGACGGCACAGCGGCGTAGATCAAAGAGATTCTTGCGTCTGCCACGATAGCGGGCTCGTCGTCCTTACCACCGGCCAACATGGGCCAGAGTATGCTCAACCGCCACCCGTTCACAAAGCTGAGCGCGTCCTTGTGGGGTCTGCTGACGCTCTCGCAACTCGATGAGTTACTATCCAGAGCAGCGCGTAAAGCTCGTGGACCAAACGCTTGCGTTTTCGTGGCGATCTCAATGGTTCGTTCGATGAGCCGTCGATCCATCTGTCCCTCAATGAGCCGTTTCCGAAATGTCACCAAGGCTCCTTTGCTGAAAGCAGCCTCATCTGTATCGATGCAGTCGAGCACCAACTGCCAGCACCGATCCATGACGGTCGCCTCGATCACTTCATCGTCGGACACTCCCGTGTACGCTTGCAGAATGAGGGCCAGGGCCAACAACGCTGGAGCAACCAGCGGATGTCCTCGGCCTGCTGGACGATACAGGTGAGCCAATTCTTGTTGAAACGCTTCATGAAAGAGTTCATGTCGGTGTTGACGCAAAAAGACAAACAACTTGGCCTTCCGAATCCTTTTCACAATCTGCTCTTCTTGTGCTGATAATTCAACTGATGGTTGCCAAAGCGGTGGCTGCATCTTCCTGTTCCTGCCTTTCAAGTCCGTTTTGCTTGAGCTAACCATCTCTGGCCTCGTCTGTCAATCTCATCATTTCCATGCCGTGACTGGTTGGCGCCTCTCTTTCTCTTTGGCTGGCTTCTTCTTGTGCCGATTGGTTCTTTTTGTTCTGTGAGGATGTGTGTTACATTGGGCCGAGATGAAGATTTTCATGACAGGAGATAGATTCATGATGAAGATTGAGCCAGTAACACTGGAAGGACACCTTGTACGTCTGGAGCCGTTGCAGATGGAACATGCCAGTGAGTTGTACGAAGCCAGTCGAGATCCAGGCTTGTGGACCTACAAACCGGTTTCACAACCTCGTTCCCTCACCGAAATGGAGCAACTCATCGCGTCTGTTCTCCAAAGCCAGCAAACAGGGGCGTGCCTCCCTTTTGCTATTCGCAGTCTCGAACGAGGTTGTGCTATAGGGGAAACACGCTATCACAGTTTTCTGCTTCAGGATTATGGAGTGGAAATTGGCTGGACCTGGCTGACGCCTTCAGTTCAGCGCACTGGGGTCAATACCGAATGCAAGTATCTGCTCCTGTCCCACGCTTTCGAGGTCTGGGGGGCCATTCGTGTCCAATTGAGAACGCACCATCTCAATACCAATTCACAGCGGGCTATTGAGCGCTTAGGAGCGGTCAGAGAGGGCGTCTTGCGTAATCATCTCATTATGCCTGATGGCTCCTATCGCCATTCGGTCTACTACAGCATTATTCAGAGCGAGTGGCCTGCTGTCAAAGCACGACTCGAAACCATGATGCAACGCTAGAGAAACACGTTCTTCTCCCAGCCCCCAACGCATACAGAACAAGTGTCACATCCCTCTTCCCTCCCCGCGCACGTCTTTGCCCCCTATCTTGAAATCACAACGCCATATATGGCTCCCAACCTGGAGGCACTGGCCAAGCAAACACGGAGTCCGTACTTTACGCTTGGCTTTCTTATGGGCGGCGGGAACTGTCATGCTATCTGGGGAACAACAGGCATTGCTGCGACAGCAGGCTTTCTACATCAGGAGATTGAAGCGCTGCGGAGAGGACCAGCCCCGGGAGATGTGATTCTTGCCTTTGGGGGAGGAAGCGACACCGAGCTTGCGCAACACTGCAGTGATTCAGAGCTTGAGGCACAGTACCAGTCTGTTCTCGATGCCTATCATGCCACCGCCATCGATCTGGATATCGAGGGAGAGGCCCTCTTTGCTCATAACGATTCCATCGAGAAGCGCAATCACGCCCTGGCAGCCCTCCAACGCAACCCTCGTAATAAAGGCGTCGCGATCTCCTATACGCTCCCTGTCGGGCCCTACGGGCTGGATGATCCCACCTTTCCTGATAAGGAAACCTTCACCCAGGTCAAACACCTCCTTACAGATACTCGAAATCAACATCTGCACCTTGCCACCGTCAACTTCATGACCATGGACTATGGGGACTACCCACTCCACCGCGACATGGGGCAGGATGCCCTGCGTGCAGCAACGTCAGTTCACGTATTGCTGCAAACCCTCTTCTTCTCGTCAACGGATCCAGAAGCAGCACAACACGCCTGGGCAATGCTCGGCATTACCCCGATGATTGGGCGCAATGACGCGCTTACCGTGCTGGCCTTTGGGCAGGAGCACCACCTCGCCCGGCTCTCCATGTGGTCGCTCACGCGTGACAGAGCTTGCAGCAATCAGGCAGAGTTCGAACACCATAAAGAGACTCCTGATTCGCAGGCCTCCACAGTGTGCAGTGATAATGTGAGCCCGCCCTGGCAACAGCCATCACCGTATGCCTTTCTCATGTGTTTTCGGGTCTTTACCCGTCTGTGAGACTACATAGCATAGGAGGCAAACCAATTATATTTGGATTTGCTGTTTCTGCTGCTCACACTTCTCCCACATAACAATATAGTCATTGGCAGAGCGGAACAGCGGTATCAGGTCAGTATCGGTAAGGCCGACATTTTTGAGGTCCTGAAGCATATCTGGCAGCATACCGTAGTGCGCTACCCCATCAATATTAATATCGAAGTCGCGTTGACCAGCATAACTGCGCGTTAGTGGCGTGTTATTGCCCTGCATGGCCTGCCAGCGCTGCCAGATGGCCAGCACTTTGGGATAGAGATCTCGCACCTGTCGCGCATCAGAAGATGAGGGTTGTTGCCCTGTTTTCACCAGGAAGGCCGTCTTCTCCTCAAAGGGAGAATTCAGGTCGAGTGGATCGGGTAAGATATCTAACTGGCTCTTACTGGTAGCAAAAAATCCTTTAGCGAAATTGAGGGCTGGCCTGGTGGCGTCAGGGATAGTGTCATTCGTCCAGGGATTTAAGCCAGCGTTATAGAGGCCCATGGCCTGCCAGATGTCCTGATCGGTCGTGTTGTACACATCGCCCAGGAGGACACCCTCAAAGCGATAGTGGCGAGGCGAGATGATTGGCGCATTGTAGTGCACGCCGTTGCTTTGCGCAGCGACCTGTTGCGCTCGTAAGGGTTTACGGATAGTATCGGGTCCGTAGCCACTGATATTATAATCGAGGTTGTAACCGGCGTTCATGCCAAAGCGCGGGGCTGGGAAGCGTGCAAAACCGTTGACATCCGTTCCAATGGCTACCCCCTGACCACCCATGTGGGTGATGGCGTAGAGGTAGGATTGCGCCCAGGTCTTGGTTGAACCAGCACAATCGTTGTTGACCTTAGCTGTCAGCGAGGGGATGACGTCACTCACCGGGCGAATATCGTCCTGGTTGGTGATCGGGGCGATGACACCTCCCAGGTTCCGAATGCGCTGGATGGTGGCCGCTGTCTTTAACCCTTCGTGCGCGTATTTATGGCTATTATTTGTCTCTGTTCCACGTTGCCAGGACAGTTCGCGGAAGCCTGTATGTCCCAGAACTACCGGATAATTGTAGAGCTCAGCCAGGCCCAGGACTCCATCGACACTCTTTTGCGACATGTGGTCCACATCAATGATTATGCCCAGGCTCATCATGGCCTGGATCATATAGTTTCCGTGGGTGGTGAGGCCGGCTCTATTGACGTGTCCGCCAGGAATTTTGGAGTAGTCCGGTGGATTATACACCCCCAGGTCTCTCTCGATAGTTACTGCCGCCTCTGTATCCTCGCCCAGGCGAAACTGTACGCCTGTGGCTGAACCATCTTCCACCTCATAATACTTTCCACGCAGATAATGATTGTCTACATTAAAGAGCTCCATGTACATCTGCGTTCCGCCAAAGGCATTGTTTGCCACATGGATGGGGAAGAGATGACGCACACCCAGATCATGGTACACATGCTGAAGGTAGGCCAGCACATCCGCGTCCACACACGTGTTGGAATCTCCAAAGCCGCCCAGTGTGTCTACTTCGATGCCGAGCACGATGACGAGCTTGTTTTCCCCAATAATCCGACGCGCATCAGCGGGAGTGTAGGCAATCTCCATCCAATCACTATGGCGGGAGGCCAGAGCTTTGAGCGCGGCAATCTGTACCTCTACCATGGTGATGTCGTCATATGCCCTGGGCGCGTTAAATGCATTCGCCAGCGCCTCGTTATTGACGGCGTGCGCGACAATCAGGCGGAGTCCGCCCTGATAGGAACGCTTGAGCCAATCAATGTACATCTGCTGATGAATGATCGTGGTGAATTTTGGCCACCCGTCGAAGAGCGGGAAACCACCAACTCCATGCCCAATATCTATGCCGTAGCCTTTCTGCTCAGCCGCAGCCATCAATGGGCCAGTGTTAGAGACAATGCCTGTTCCATCTGCCCCATGCAGCGGTGAACACCAGGCCAGGGCCTGATCGATAGGACCATCTGGCTGACCCCAGAAAATGGCGCTCCCAAAGGCCAGGTTTGCGGCTGGATGGGTATGGATATCCGCCCACCCCCACAGGGGCGTGTTCACTGCTCCCCCATTGACTGCCACCTGGGGAGCCTCAGCGAGAAAATGGATATCAGAGATGTTGATATGACCCAGGGTAGAGTTATCAATGATGCGCACACGTATTGGTTCACCAGCGAGCCAGCCCACATTCAGCACTTCCTGGCGCATGATCTCTGTTCCATGACCGGTGGCCTGATAAATACGGTAGAATTTGCCCTGACCAGGTACGGTCACCAACGGATATGAGCTAGTTTGCGTTGCGAAGGTCCCCACATTGGTTGCCGTTACCCTGACGAGCAGTTCGAGACGATGGGTCTTCAGGTCTGTATGACCACTTATTTGGAAACTGAACCATGGGTAGTTCGCATCAATAGCGAACTCATGCGATGTGAGGCTGCCAGTATGCTCATTCTCGGTGCTCAGCCAGTAGTTGCTGAGATTCCCCACAGGATAGGGACCATCCCAATAATCCCCTCCTAGAGGGACCAGGCCAGGCTTCACCTGGCTGGTGCTAAACTTATCACCGAAAATAGGTTGCTGGGCAAAGGCTCGTCCTTCTGCTTTCCAGAAAGAAAGGTCTCGTGACACAATAGATACGTGTGTATGCGATCCCAGGGGACGAGCGAGCACAGCGTTCCAGGGCGCGGTAACCAGGCCTAGCAAGCCTGCTCCTACGCCTGCCAGAAAAGTACGGCGCGAGAACCATTGTTGAAAAGAGGAACGAGCATTTGAAGGGTCTCGGGGGTCTTCCAGGCATTGCAAGCAAGCAAGCTCGCCAGGAGAGATGTGCTTTCCACAGGTTGCGCATCTTTCTTCTTGCATTGTTCTGCTCCTTCGCAAAGAGCTGTACTACTGTGTACCGCATTACAGAAAACACGCAGCAAAATATATCGATATTCTTCGATGCACTCGAAGTGAAGAGCAAGCGTACTTATAGCACCTTTATCTCCTCAGCCGCATATGCTGTTTTTGCCGTCCTGGTCAGCGCAAACTGAAAAGAGAGGCGTAAAAGAAAGCAGTGCAGAGCAGTGAATCGTAGCTCAGGGAGCTGGGTTTCGGCAAATAAAACACGGACGAGATCGGCCTGGGATAGCATAGCCCAGACGGCTCTGGGAAGCCCAACGGCGAGTTGCTCAGGGCCAGGGGAAGATGAGCAATGGTGATATCGATAGCCTGACCGATAGAAGTGGAAAAAGCTTCAACCACTGCCCTCAGTAGTGCTTCTTTGGTAGGCAAATAGAAATAACAGTTGCTTATCGAGATATCAGCTTCTCGCACAATCTGTTGCATCGTCGTGGCTTTATAACCCTGACGCACAAAAAGATCACGTGTAGCAGTAATCAGAACTTGCCGCATTTGTTGACGCCGCTGCTCACTGCGCTCGGTGCTGCGATAAGACATTTCTCGTTCCAACTACTATAGAATACTCTACTATATCTCATACAGGAAGTATAGTAGAGTATTCTATGGTAGTCAAGAGGAATACGTTTCTTAATGTGGTCTATTTAAACACATCTCAAACATAGAATGCCATTGCAATACTTTTTGCTCGTTAGATGTGGAGATTGAAACAAAACTAGTGGTAATAAGCACGACGAGTGAGCAGGTTTTCGGGGGACGGATGAGCAATCAGTGCGACGAGTGGGCACCAGGACAGATGTGCCTGGGAAAACCGCTTCCTATCTGATATACTTCTTCTAGACGGTGTAAATTGTGTCCTTTGTCGCGCGGCTGATTGAGCCGCCCGTTCTGCTCGCTTCCCCCGCTCCTGTTGGAGGCTGGCTCATGGTGCTAGTCCCTGGTCTCGGGCATCGATCTGTTCTCGCATTGCGGATCGCTCCTTCGCCAAAGATGAGTATGCAAAATAGGAATACGAAGAAAGGTCTAAACACGACAATGGCTGGTTCAACGCTAGAGCGTTTGTATTTCATATTAGTGGTACCTGATCCTGATTGGCCGGTTGGCTGCTATCTTGTGCAGACAAAAGATGGAAAGAATGTGCTCGTCGATAGTGGCTTGCCTTTCAGTCATGAGGAATCTGATGGTCAGCCTCCTATTTGGGGGAGGAATGTGGTTGAGCAACTTGCCGAGATAGGTCTAGAGCCTGAAGACATTGATACAGTTGTCTGTACCCATTATGATCGAGACCATATAGGCTATCATAGCGAGTTCACCAATGCAGAGTTTGTGGTGCAGCGAAAACACCATGAGGCGGCTCTTCATGGGCTAGAGCGTTTCGCCCGTAGTCGGATTCATTGGGATCTTCCTGGGAGAAAATACCGTCTGATTGATGGAGATGTTGAATTGTTTCCAGGATTGCATATAGTTGATACGAGCGGTCACGTGCCGGGTCATCAGTCAGTCCTGATCCATTTACCACAGACAGGTGCAGTGTTGTTAGCAATCGATGCTGTCACGAGAAAAGAGTTCTGGCGTGTAGATCGGGAGACAGGGCCAATGGATATGGATAGGGATGGGACCATCGCGAGCACACGAAAGCTGATATACCTGGCAGAACGGGAGAAGGTGACATTGGTCGTTTGTGGACATGATAGCGATGGGTGGAAGGCATTGAAAAAGTTGCCAGAGTATTACGGCTAGAGAAGTGGGTGATCCTTCGGTCTCGCCCTATAGCGCTTTTTTCATGAGTGTTGGCTGTCTCCATGATGGTTCTCCTCCAGATTTGAAACGTCATGCTCTCTTGGCGCACCACTGCCAATGAGGTTTTGAGGTGACCTGAGAATATGCTGTGAGGAAACTCTTGAACCCTGCTTTGTCCAGTAGCGAAAGGAGACATGACGTGCCAGAGGGAGTTGGGTATCTCGATGCCTTGGCACGTCGAGAGAAAAGATCTATGTACAACTTTCCCCACTGATATCCTGGATAGGGAGCGGCTTCTCATATGGTGAATGGTTGTACTGCTCAAGATTCCGCCTGTCATTCTTCACGCCAGGTGCTCAAGAGTCACCCGAAAACCTGCCCACTCCTCGCACTTACTAACAGCTAGCCTTGCGTTCCTGGTAAATTGGGTGAATCTTCGGACAGACGAGCAACTATCCCCTCCCGAAGCGGACTGAGCTTAACAGTAGATGGAAGATTGTACTGCATCTTTCTCTTGAAAATCCCACGAGTTGCGCAACGAGGTGCTGATCTGACAAGGTGACTTCAGTAGTACTGCTGCGGTTCATATGCCCTCAAGTACTGCTGGATCGCGAGAATTTGCTGAACAACACTCAGGGGAGGACGTACAACAAGGATGACTCCATATCGCTGATCGGCTGCTCGATCTGATACGAGGCTTTTCAACAGCAGATCCGGATGAGCGCCTGAAGTTCTCAGCGCCTGCTCGCCCAGGGTACGAGCGTGTCTGATTCTGGTTTCAAAAACAGATCGATCGTGAGGAAGAGTGTGGTCCATCGAGATCAACTTCTTTCATGAGAACACCGCTTGAGAGAGGAGAAGAGACTTCTTTTCGATTTTTTAGCAAGAAAACTCCGTCCAGAAAACCGGCGTTGGAAGCCGCGAGCGCTTCACAGGTCAGTATCTCGTAGAAGAGAGAGCCAGGTAAGCTTGTCAATGAGAAATGGCAGGTGTTTTCTTTTTCAGGTATTGTTGAGAGTAGTATACACGTCTTCATTCACTTGAACAAGGCATGATTTCCTTCACCCGGAGCCTGGATGCGTCTGGCTCCCCGCTTGTCAAACCGAGAAAGGCGGCGAAGGCTGATGGGATGCCAAACACCTGAATGGTGATCTGGGAAGCTCCCGGAATCCGCGCATTGCGAGCGAAGCGCTCTTGCCAACTGAGTCGGGAATGCGCTCGCTGCGCCCGGGAGAGAGGCGCAGACTTAACAGCGAGGCCAGGAGAAGTGGGAGCTTTGACCTCGACCGTGACGTGTTGCTGACGCACCAACTGGATGCAGGCTCTCCGGTGGACCCGACGACTCCAGTCGTGCCAGAGGAGTGGTGCATTCCCAACGGTTAATTTGCAGATAGGTCCTGGTCCAAGGTCTCTTCTCCACAATGTTGAGAAAACACGCCTTTTTTCCGCTGCTCTTGATCCTGTACGAGCTGAATATAGAGCGCTTGCGTGGCCATCGTTTTCGGATGGCCTTCTCCTAGAGACTGCGAGCGAATCTCCAAGGCCCGTTCAACAAGGGAAAACGCCTCGTACAGTTCGCCCTGCTTCTGAAAAAAGATACCTAGATCATGCAATGTTTCTGCTGTCTCAGGATGGGTTGGTCCCAGAACCTGCTCTTGAATATGCAATGCTTGTCGATAGAGTGGTTCTGCTTCCACATACTTCCCCTGATGACAGTAGAGGTTCGCCAACCCAGTGAGTACCTGAGGCATCAAGCCATGCTCCGCTCCTTGGCTCTGTTCGCTGATACGTAACGCTCGCCGATAGAGCGACTCCGCCTCCGCATATTTGCTCTGGTACCGATAAAGTTCAGCCAGATTATGAAGGGCTTGGGCCGCCAAGAGATGCTCATGACCCAAAGCCTGCTCCCAGATATGTAACGCTCTCTGAAAGAGTGGTTCCGCTTCCACATACTTGCCCTGATCTCGGTAGAGCAGTGCCAGGTCGTGCAACGTTTGTGCTGTCTCAGGATGATGCAACCCAAGATGTTGCTCTCGGAGAGAGAGCGCTCGCTGAAAGAGTGGTCCCGACTCCACAGACTTGCCCTGATATCGGTAGAGTTCAGCCAGATTGTGAAGGGCTTGAGCCACTACAGGATGCTCGGGTCCTAGGGACTGCTCCCAAATATGTAATGCTCGCAGAAAGAGCGGCCCCGCCTCTGTATACTTGCCTTGAGACGCATAGAGCGTCGCCAGATTGTTGAGCGGAAGAGCAAGCTGCAGATGATCAGGATCCAGGACTTGCTCGTATACATGTAATGAGCGCAGACAGAGAGGTTCTGCCTCCACATATTTGCCCTGATCTCGGTAGAGATTGGCCAGATTAGTGAGCACTCCAGCCACCTGCAAATGCTCACTTCCCGGAACTTGCTCTAAAATAGACAACGCTCGCTGATAGAGTGGTTCTGCTTCCCCGTATTTGCCCTCTCGCCAATAGAGGACCGCTAGATTATTTAGCGAGGTAACTACCTGGGGATGGGCTGGCCCCAGAACCTGCTCCCGAATATGGAACGCTCGCTGGTAGAGTGGCTCTGCTTCTCCATATTGTCCACGCTCACGTAAATACTGTGCTACCTTGGACGCTAAGGAAGCCAGGGCAAGGGAGCGTTCAGCGGCTTCCACTCGGTGCAAACAGAGGAGCGCATGCGGCAACAGCCGCTCACATTGTTTCCAGATGGAGTACTCCGTTATTGCTGATATTTCAGGGAATATAACGTCAAGAGCGTGAAGAACTCGCAGGTTCCACTCTTCTCGCTCTGCCTCTGTCAGAGAATCCAGGAGAATCGCCTGCACGAGCCGATGGATCGAAAATGCCTGTGCTTCTGCCTGACGCGAGAGCAGGGAATAAGAACACGCAGCCGCAACCACCTGATTCCAGTCCAGCGCTTCGCGACTCACAGCTTTCAGTGTTTCTCCGAGATACTCAGCCTCCTGGCGAAAGAGCTCTTCGGGAATAGCATCCGGCTGCAGCAGCGCACAGACGCGTAAAAGATCCAATACTGCCGGGTGACGTTCAGCTGTCGCCATGATAGCCAGGGTGAATGTGGTGGAAACGGATGCAGGGTGATCCTGCACCCCCTCTCCTCGCCGCTGGAGCAGAAGAGTTCGTCGGGTAGAAAAGAGTTCCAGGTAAGCAGGCAGTCCACACTGCGTTTCTTCCAGGTAGGCTCCTGCTTGATCAAGCGCCAGAGGCAATCCTCCCATGACTGTGAACAGTTCCGTCGCCGCCTCATACTGGGAAGGCGATCGCGCAGCTAGTTGGCGTATCTGTTCGCTGGTGGCTTCCGCCTCCAGCACTTTGGCACGACGTAACAGCAACAGCATCCCTTCCTCGTGTTCCATGGGCGAGAGATGAATGCTTCGTCCACGTGTTCCCAGAGTCTGCAAGCGTGTCGTCAGGAGGGTCGCCCCGTGTCGTACAGCTGGAAGAACGTGATCTAACACGTTCAGGTCTTCTACATTATCACAGATGAGTAGCCATTGATCATGCAGCGTCAGCCAGTTTCGGACTGCCATGATAACACGTTGCCGATCCTTGTCGTCCTGTTCTGGCAATTGGAGCACCTCGGCAAAGTGCCGTACATCGAAGGCAATGCTCTCGGCGGTCTCCGCCCTGACCCAGAAGATCGCGCGATACTCCCGAGCAGACCGATAGGCATACTCTAGCGCGATCTGCGTCTTGCCGACGCCCCCCAGTCCATGAAGCGCGTATACCTGGGTGTACGCAGCCTCCTGATTGATGGAGAGAGAGGTGTGGAGTACCGCGAGGATGTCATCTCGACCAGTGAAGAAGGGGTTGCGTGGATAGGGAACACACCACAGAGGAGTGAGAGGGGCCTGGGTCTCCTGATCTCCAAACAACTCTTCAAGACGTAGTCCGAAAAAGCGACTGAGTTGGAGCCGGACAGAGGCTTGGGGAAGCGCCTGTCCTTGCTCCCAACGGCGGATACTCCTGGCAGAGAGGGCAAGCGCCTCAGCTAAAGCCTCTTGCGACAAATGACGGCGCAATCGTTCCTGACGCAAACGATTCCCAAAACGCATGGAGATAATTCATCCCTCCTGAATTGCTTGCAGGTAGCGATCTATATACAGCAACACAAATACAGTATAAACGAAGAGAATCGGCATGTAAAGCGCTTGGGGCAAAGTGGGCTGAGAATGTCCGGTAGCTATCCTGGTAGGAGATTTCCTTTCATTGTACACTTCTAAGAATTCGTAATTTGATAAGCGCAAGTATACAATGTTTTTCTTGATCCTAATAAGGATCAGGTAGTGACTCTATTTAGGAGTGGTGTAGAGAGAAGTGGTCAAGAACGCAATCCAGGACCAGGGATGGTCGGTGAGTCTCAAGGCCATGGCAGGAGTGCGTGGCTGATAGCGTCGCAACTCCGCAGGCATTGGGAGACGTAATGCGCGATGAGGGTGTATCCAGTTGTGTTCAAAAAGCTGCAGGTGGACCAGGGCATCCCAGGTAGCGTCCCGTTTGGCAAAGGCATGGGTCTTGCGGGTGAGGGTATTGAGCCGATCGCGGAGCATGCCGTTGACCCGGTTTTTTATCAGAACCACGGAAAGCGGGCAGTTTATGCCCGCTTTCCGTGGTAATCTAAGAGAAAAGAAGCAAAAAGGAGCCCATTCTATGGCTGAAGACAACTTTACGCTCACGACATACTACACTATCTGGAAAGAGTATCAGGAGCACATCAAAGGGGCGATTGCTCCGCTCACGGCTGAACAGCTTGCGCTGCGTGCCACGCCTCACCTGCGCTCCGTTGGCGAGAACGCCATGCACATCATCGGTGCCCGTATCGGCTGGTTCATCATAACCCTGGGAGAAGAGTTTGGCGAGGAGATGAGTGCGTACCTGAAGCGAAACGAGGTTGCGCTGCGACAGGGGACACCCATCCTAACCGCAGCCGAACTGGCTCAGGGTCTCGACCACACCTGGCAACTCATGGCGAATTGCCTGGCTCGCTGGAGTCCCGCCGACATGCAACAAACCTTCCCCGATGAGTTGGACGGCAAACAGATCTACCTGTCGCGCGCCTGGGTCGTCGGGCATGTGATGGAGCATGATATGCATCACGGCGGCGAACTCTCGCTCACGCTCGGCATGCACGGGGTTCCAGCTGATTTCCCTGGCTAGAGCCTCTGCATGGAGAGGTGCGTGAATGCCACTTTGCTCTAGAGTAAGGGGTGTGAGCGGGGAAATCAGCTGGATGCCCGATTTCCCCGCTCTCGCTCCAGGCGAGGTATTGTCAACTTGCTAACAAACGAAAATTTCTGACATACTGATGGGATGAAACCATCATCTGTTTCCCCTTACAAAGGGTTCCGCTTCCCACCTGAGATTATTGGTCACTGCGTGTGGCTGTATTTTCGCTTCTCGCTCAGTTTCCGTGATCTCGAAGAGATCATGGCTGAACGTGGAATCAGCATGACCTATGAAACAATTCGCCAGTGGTGCCTCAAATTCGGTCAGCAGTCTGCCAATATACTCAAGTATCGCTCTGGTAAGCTGGGAAACAAGTGGCATCTCGATTGGGAGTGCGGCCCAATGGTATTCCGCTGCAAGCACATGATCCGCTCTGGCAGATGCCAGTCCTGCCGATAGTAGGCATCGCGCTGGTTGGCTATGTGCTCTTCGCCATCGTGGGCGCGTTCTGGTTCGTGCGCAAGGAGGTGAACTACGTGCATTGGCTTCCGAATGGCTCAAGCAGCGGCACACGCCTGCCCTGTGGCTCACGCTGCTCTTCCCGCTTGTCTGTATGTTGGGCATGGGCTGGTATCTGACAGTCTCGTACCGCCTGGACTGGAACAACATGCTTCAGTTTACCTTTGGCGCATGGCTCTCTCTGGCCCGCCGGGGGTGTAGCCCTTCAGGCCGCACTCGCCGCCAATCTAGATATGCAAGAGAACAACTGGCAAGCGTTGCTGGTCCGTCCAGTCGCGCCCGCGATGCTGCTGGGAGCTAAGTTTCTCGTCCAGGCGGCGCACCTGCTCATCCATACGCTGATCCTGAGCGTCGTGCTGGTCCTAGCAGGCGTCTTGTTGCATGTTCAGGGCGCGGTGCCGTGGAACGTGATCCTGCTGCTTGGTCTGGGGACTGCACTCTTTACCTTGCCATTGCAAGTCCTCTACATGTGGGCTGCGACCGCGAAGGGAATGGGAATGGCGATTGGCCTGGGGGCTGTTGGTCTGCTGCTCGGTCCTTTGCTGGGTGCTACCTCCATGGGAGAGAGTGTCTGGGTCTACATCCCCTGGGCCTGGCCGTTGCGCCTGTACATGCTGCTGACAGCAATATGGAGCGAGTTTCATGGGGATTTCACCACGCCCTCTGTTCAGCCCGGTCTGCATCTGATATATGCGGTGTTCGTTGCAACGCTCTTCCTGTTGCTGGCGATCGTGCTCGCAAGCCTCCTCTGGTTCGAGCGACGCGAGCAAGGAAATGTGATACACTCTGCGTAATAGGCTCACATGACACTATGGAACGCCGGATATATGCGCGCCCGCATGTCTGGCTTTTCCAATGAACGGGAAGGCTATGACTACAATACTGCTGGTCGAAGATGAAAAGAGTATCCTTCAGTTTGTGCGAGATGCGTTGGAGGATGCCAGCTATACGGTATTGAGCGCGGAAGATGGCCTGAACGCGCTCAAGCTCGCGAGGGAGAAGCAGATTGACCTGGTCCTGCTTGACATCGGACTCCCAGGGCTGGATGGCTTTAGCGTCTGTCGTGTGCTGCGCGAGGATCTCCACATCCCTATCCTGATCATCAGTGCGAGGCAGAGCGACGCTGATAAGGTGCAGGGCTTTGGTGTGGGTGCGGATGACTACATTATGAAGCCGTTTAGCATCCGTGAGTTGCTCGCGCGAGTGCAGGCGCATCTCAGGCGAGAGCAGCGCTACAGGCAGCCGAAGAGGCGGATGGCGCTGCTCAAGAGCGGAGGGCTGAGCATTGACATGGAGCGGCACGAGGTCTCCTCTGGGACCACCTCTCTTGCCTTGAGTCGCAAGGAGTTCGAGGTACTTCTGCCTCCTGGCTCGCCATGCGGGGCAGGTCTTCGCGCGCGATGTGATCTTTGATCGAGTCTGGCAGGACGACACGGAGAGTTACCTGGAGACCGTAACCGAGCATATCAAGCGCATCCGGAGTAAATTGGCAAGAGTCGATGTACTCCGTGTGTACATCAAGACGATTTGGGGAGTGGGCTATAAATGGGAACCGAGCGTCACACAGATATCAAGAAGCTCTTCTTCTTCTACGTACTAAGCGCGCTGGGCATCATCCTCTTGCTCTCGGTCTATGTCGAGGTGCTTCTGGTCCTACAGCTTGTCCGCGTGGCGTACGACTATAGAGAGGATTTAGCGTGGTATGTCAGTCTTCTGCGGAGTATGCTTTTCCTGGCTCCTATCCTGATCTCGCTTGTTACTCTCCTGGTGACGACCGTCTTGTTTGGGCGACGGCTGGCAAGCTGGTATGGTCCGCCGTTGCGCGAACTCAAGGCTGCTGTAAAGAAGATCAAGCGGCAAGACCTCAACTTCGCCATCTCCTACAACAGACCCGACGAGCTTGGCGACCTCTGCCGGGCTTTCAACGAGCTTAGCAATCAGCTACAGTCCTCGTTGCTACAGGAGTGGACTAGGGAGGAGGAGGCGCGCGAGATGGTTGCTACCCTCTCGCATGATCTGCGTACGCCCGTGACCATTCTTCAGGGACACATTGAGAGCCTGGCGAGCGCGCGACCAGAGAAGCGTGCGCAACGCTTGGAACGTTATCTGCCCGCGCTGGAAGAGGGCGTACAGCAACTTAATCAGCTTCTCAGCTTGATGCTGACCGCCGTCTCCCTTGAACAGAGCGGCTTCACCCTTCAGCCGCGTCCGATTGACCCGGAGGACGAATTGGCACGCAAGGCCGAGAGCTATACCTTGCGCTGCGCCGAATATGGTATCACCTTCCATTACCATGTGGACAAGCTGCCAGGGCTAGAAGGTAGGGCTGGACTGGATATGCAGCGCATTGGGCAAGTGCTGGACAACCTCTTCGAGAATGCGTTGCGCTTCACGCCCGCGGGGGGAATGATCTCGCTCGCTTGGGCCTGGAATAGAAGTGTGCTCGGCTTCTGTCTGGGCGATAGCGGGCCGGGCATTAATGTGCAGGACCTGCCGCATATCTTCGACAAGTACTATCATCGCTCAGCCGGAGAGGTAGAGCGAGAGGGCACGCCCAAGAAGTCAACGGGTTTGGGTCTCTACATCTGTAAGGAACTGGTGGCGCGACATGGTGGGAGCATCGCTGCGCGCAACCTCCCCGAAGGCGGGTGCGAGCTTTCCTTCTGGGTTGTGCCTTTCAACGCGTAAGGCGAGAGTGACACTCTGCGGGATATTGTCAACTTGGATTTTTTACCTGATGAGCTTTCCCCTCTGAACCCTCATTTCAGACCTTTGAGGGAACACCTCGTTGCGTAACCTGTGGGAAGAACCAGAAAGTGCGTGAAAATGGTCGCACTTTTGGCCCATTTCAGGTATACTTGCTCTCTCCAGCATCGATGCTCCAATCGCCAGTCGGGCATCCTGAACGAGATAACGCGGATCTCCCGAGAGGAAGAGGTATTGTCATGGAGACACCAACCCAAATCGCTCTGGTGCTCGCCGCTCAAACGGGTGATCAGAAGGCGTTCGAGACCCTGGTGGGCGTATATCGGCGTGAACTGCTCGTACATTGTTATCGGATGCTCGGCTCGCTCTCCGACGCCGAAGATCTGGTGCAAGAGACCCTGCTGCGAGCATGGGAGAAACGTGCGACGCTCACCAGCCCGGAATCCTACCGTGCCTGGTTGTACCGCATCGCCACCAATCTCTGCCTCAATCGGCTCGCGCGCGCTCCTCGACGGCTCTTGCCATCAGAAACCCATCCACCGAGCGATCCCAGCAGTCCTGCACCACCACGGCTGCGGGAGCCGATCTGGCTGGAGCCGTTTCCCGATGATCTGCTCGCAGATCCCGGGGCTGATCCCGAAGATCGTGCGGAGAGGAGCGAACGAATCACCCTGGCCTTTCTGATGGCGCTGCAGCACTTAACGCCAGTGCAACGGGCTATTTTGCTCTTGCGTGAGGTGCTGGAGTGGGAGGCCTCCGAAGTCGCCGAATGGCTCAACCTCTCGGTTCCCGCTGTCAATTCCGCCTTGCAGCGTGCTCGACGTGCTTTGCGCCAGCGCAACGTCGGAAGCGAGGCGGAGATGATTCTGCCTCGCCCCCAGTTACAAGAGCTTCTTGACCGCTATGTGACCCTCTGGGAGCAAGCAGACATCCCCGGTCTCGTGGCGCTGCTGCGAGAGGATGCTTGGTTCACCATGCCGCCGCTTCCCGCATGGGTCCAGGGAAGAGCGGCTATCGCCACACTGTTCCAGACGAGTCTGTTTCCTCCCTGCCGACAATGGCATCTGCTTCCAACGCGCGCCAATGGCTGTCCAGCGTTCGGCCTCTATCGGCGGGAGGCTGGGGCAGACGACTCTCAGCTTTTTGGCATGGTGGTTCTGGATGTGGAGGGCACCCAGATTGTCAGCATGGTCGCGTTCCTAGAGTTGTCCAGCCTCTCATTCTTTGCCCTGCCGCCCACCCTGCCACACGTACTCAAAGGTGAATGAGTGCGGCTCGAACATCCCTCGTTCACTACAATACTGACGTTCCACTCCTGATGGAGATGCGCAAAGCCGAAAAACCATCAGGAGTGTGGTTCATAGGTAAGCTTGACAATGCCTTTCGAGAAGCTCTTTGTCGTAACAAGCTTCAATGTGGCGGTTTCGCCCTGCCGGAAGAGCTGCTTCCCCTGCCCGAGAACAAACGGAAAGATCGAGAGACCGAGGGCGTCGAGCAAGTGGTGCTTGAGCAACGTCTCTGCGAGAAGACCATGCCCATAGATGAGAAGATTACGTCCTTCTTGCTGCTTGAGTTTGGTTACTTCAGCGACCACATCACCTCGAACGATGGTTGAGTTGTTCCAGTCGGCTTTTTCCAACGTCGACGAGAAGACATACTTTGGCATGGCATTGATCCTGTCAGCCCACGGGTCGGTGCGTCTCGGCCAAATCTTGGCAAAGCCCTCGTACGTCGTGCGGCCCATCAACAACGCGCCGCAAGAGAGCGCTTGGTCCAATCCGTCCTGCATATACGCCTCGTCGTCGCGGTATTCAGAAAATCTTGAGATGGCTGCTCCGGCGTAGACGCCGTCTAACGAGACGAGAGTATATTCGATAATGTTGCGCATAAGATAGTGTCCTTTCCTCTTCAAATTCAATATGCGAGAGGGGTCAATCCCCTTTCACCTCTAGGACACTCAATTAATCCCAAACTCATCGCGAATGATCAGCAAATTTGGGAAGAGGGCGGTAGCCGCATCGATGAGCGCAAAAAGGTGAGAGGAGAAGAGGATTTTCCGCAGATTGGTATTGATGGCAGAGGGCACCAATCACGCATCTCTCTTTTCAGTTTTGCGCCACTTTATGCTTACATGGACTCGTACTGCTCCAGAAGCCGCTTTCGGGAGAGGCGCGCCATTTTATGAGAGAAACATTGGTCGTTTTATCGAATCTCACTAGCGATGAATACATGAGGTAAAATGCCATGCCAGTTTATACGAGAGACCAATTTGTTGAAAGCGCTTCCCGGGCCAATATGGACAAGTTATCTGGGAGAAATGCGCCATGAATTAGAATAACCTCGTCTCAAAACATAGTACAGAAAAACTGAAGGAGTTTTCTTTGTTACATGCCGTTTTGAGGCGAGCAATTGCGTCACAGTGGCGATAATATGGTCTGCACTTGTTTTTAGCACAAGAATTAAGTATTCTTAGCTCGTAGGGCCTGTACAGGCGATTGACGAGGGCAAACATATTAAAAAACAGATGGTGGAGGAAAAGCTTATGGCAGAACGACCCTCAGTAGGTATTGGCGTGATTATCAGAAAGGGTGATCATGTCCTTCTCATGAAGCGCCAAAACTCTCATGGAGATGGAACCTGGTCCATGCCTGGAGGCCATTTAGAGTACGGTGAATCACCAGAGGAGTGCGCCATTCGTGAAGCTGAAGAAGAGGTTGGGGTGCTGATTACCAACCTTACCTTTCGCACGATCACCAACGATATCTTTGAGGAGGAAGGAAAGCATTACGTGACCATTTGGATGGAGGGAACGTATGCTTCTGGAGAAGCACGGGTCAAATCTGCTCGTGAGATGTCAGAAGTCGGATGGTTCTCCTGGAGTGACTTACCAACCCCACGGTTTCTCCCGCTAGAGCATTTGCTCTCCCAAGGATATATTCTCGGCAAAGAAGACTGAGAACGTATTGTTTTTTTCAAAGACCACAAGATTAGTTTTTTCCGTCAGGGCAAAGGAGCCGACTGAGTGGCGACGGTCAATACCAAGCGTTGCGCATTCTGGATGTTAACTCAAGTAGCATAAGAGTGTTTGAGAAGCTTGCTCAGCATATGCCATATTCTGAGAGAGCGAAGAGATCAAAAAGTGGCGCTTTTCTTGCCTCTTTTGCAGTCCCCGATGGGCATGACCATTGGACGCTGCGCTTGTTGGCAGGCAAAGCCGTCGAACTGGAATTTGTCGAATCCATCTCGCCAGAAACCATTCGCCAGCTCCTGAAAAAAACGAACTCAAACCCTGGCAACACGGTGCGCCGCTTTGGCGGTGGTTGATGAGCGCACCAGACGGTGCTGGAACTGATGGAATCCACACGCTGAGTATATCCGCCTCGTGCAGGTAATCTCAATACCCATACTCCAGCGGCTCTCTACGAAGCCTTTGAGCCTGCAGAGGCCAGGCGCATTTTGCAGCGGGTTGAGTTTCATTCCACACCCAAACATGGCAGTTGGCTCAACATGGCAGAAATTGAGATCAGTATCTTTGCTCGTGGTTGCCTCTCACGTCGTGTGCGAAGTCTGACAGAGTTGCGCCAGCGCATGGCGGCATTGGAGGCAGAGCGCAATGCTCTGCGTTGTACCATTTCCTGGCAATTTACTTGCAACCATGCTCGGGTAAAGCTTCAAGATCTCTATCCTGTTATCAATAACAATCTGGACTAACTAGTAGTGGATTCGCACCTAAGTGAGAAACGGAACATGGGGACCGCTCAGCGGTTTTTCAAGCAGGCTCTCGCCGTTGTTGGCCATACGCCGGAACGAGTGATAACGCATGGCCATACCTCCTATCCACGAGCGGGGTGTGAAACCTTGGGCAAACACGTGCAGCATCGGACGAACACATACCTCAACAATCGCTTGGAGCAAGATCATCGGGGAATCAAGCAACGGTATTCTCCCATGCATGGTTTCGGAAACGTTGACGCCGCTGCCCGTGTCTGCTGGGCCTTTGATGAATGACGAAACGACCTTCATCCTCACAAGACCATGAGAAAACCAGCCTCACCCTCAGAACAGTGACAGGCTTTCCTCGATCGTCTTCTGGCCTCAAAGCTATCAATACACGTACGCTTCTAGCGAGAGGCAACGATATCTCAGCGTTTGGATTATCTCTGATGAACTTCCGTGTGCTCAGTTCTGACTCTACCGATCGTCAGTACTTACAGAAATGGGAGGAAGTGGCAATGACAATTGGCTCTGCTCACACCAGACCTGATTCTTGATTTCTGGCGATGCAGCAAAAGTCTGAATGGTATGAGCGGCCTCACATGAATTGAACGCTCACAGAGAGAAAGAAGGAAACACGATGAGTACCTATCATTATTACCTGGTTGATGTCTTTGCCGATCGCGCCTTTGGCGGCAATCCGCTGGCGGTCTTTACCGATGCGCGCGGCCTTTCTTCCGAAACGATGCAGGCGGTAGCGAAAGAATTGAATCTGTCGGAGACAGCCTTTGTACTGCCTCCGCAAAAGCCGGAGAACGACTTTCAGCTGCGCATCTTTACGCCTGCGGTCGAGTTGCCCATGGCTGGTCATCCAACGGTGGGCACTGCTTTCATGCTGGCGCGCAAGGGGCTGGTACAGATCAACGCACCCACGACAAACCTGATTTTTGAAGAGGGCGTCGGCGAGATCGCCATGACACTTCACATGCTGGCAAACCAGAGCCTGGCGATTCAGATGCACCAGCCATTGCCCAGCTTTGGCGAACGCTTCGCGGACCGTGCGGCAATCGCCGAATTGCTCTCCCTGAGCCTGGAGGATATTGATGCGGCGCTGCCGCTGGAGGTCGTTTCGTGCGGCGTGCCATTCCTCTTTGTGCCGATCACAAGCCTGGCCGCGATGCGCGCCATCCAGTTTCGCCGCGATGTGTGGGAGCGCGTGCTACGGGACTTCGCGACGCCTCATGTTTTTGCCTTTACCCAGGAAGTAGAGACGCCAGGCGCGACAATCCACAGCCGCATGTTCGCCCCGGCAATGGGCATTGCGGAAGATCCAGCCACAGGTGCCGCGAGCGGTCCTCTGGGCTGCTATCTGGTGCGCCATAAGCTGGTGGAAAGCGCTGCCTCGGTCGAGATCGTTAGTGAACAGGGCCTGGAAATGGGCCGCCCCAGTTTCCTCCAGATCACCATTGACTCGACTGGCGACGAGATCACCGGCGTCTCCATCGGCGGGCAGTGCCATTTTATGGGCGAAGGAGCGCTCGAATTCTAAGAAAGAAGCGAGCACCTCTCATGGATGAAGAGGAAACCTTTTGATCCACAGAAATACGGGACAGGGAGCTCCGGTCTTTGCAAGCCGGGGAGGAATGGCCGTTCCTTACGGGCTGGTTGGGGTTGGGGCAGCGTGCCGTGTCCCAACCTAGGCGTAGCCAGTGCTGCGTCCGATAAGCCGACAAAAGCGGTGAGGCACATCGGTGACCTTGCTGTGCGCCGTCGTGATGGCGAAGTACCCGCTGGCTTTCAGCGCCACACGTCCCACATGGGTACCTCGGCAGCCAAAGCGCTCGGGGACCACGGCTCGCACCAGATCCCCCCGTTTGATACCCAAAGTAGCGCTTGCGGTGGCTGACCGGGAATCCCAGCGCATTGACGTTGCACAGCCGTCGATGCCCGCGCCCCGTCGCCCGCACGAGCAGGGGCACGACGTCCCTCGTGTGCAGGCGCTCAGGGGTGGAGGCTCCCACAACTGCCGCGTCGAGCCAATGCGTCTTGGGGAGGGCCAGTCTGCTTCGGTTGTACTTGGTCAGGCCTCCAGACCCCGTTTCCACGGGCAGGCCGGTCGCCTTGTCTGTGCCCAAACGGCTTTCAGATTGGGCCTCTGCGTGTACCCGGCATTTGCCCAGATGAACTCGTGTGTACGGAAGTTCTCTCATATCCATTCTGACCATAGTGACAACGATCAATGCAGAAAGGACAATCACCCCTCACTATGAACACCATCCAGCCACCCAACATGGCACGCCCTCTGCTACTTGACAACTAATACGCCACACTCAACGAAACCTTACACCACCTTCTGGCTCAGCACGCTGGCCGAGCCCTTGATATCTGCACCACACAGCCTCACCCTTGCAGGTTGGACACTTGTGCGTGAAGGTCTCCAACAGGTAGGAAACCTTCACCTCCTCTTTTATCCTGAGGCCCTCGCCGCCACTACGGATGAGCCTCTAGAGGACATGCACGCCACGCTCACACATCATTCGTCAGGTAACGAGCGCTCCAAAGATCCCCAGGAGGAACCACTCGCGCAGATCGAAGCCCTAATCGCCTTCTTGCAGCAGAACCACGTCCAGGTCCGTCTTGCTGTGCGCCCCCTCCTTCATGCCCGCTGCTTTCTCTTCTACGCCGACCAGGATAGCGCGCATCGTCCCACAGACTGCGATCGTCGGCTCATCCGATCTCACCCGCGCAGGGCTCCTCACCAACGCCGAACTCAACGTTGTGCATCGCGCTCATCTCACCCACGAGAATATCGCGCTCAAACGATTACGAGGCCTCTTAGGGCGTGAAGAACGTACCCTCCTACTGCAATGCAGCCAGGAGCAGCGTCTGCCCGCCGCCAGGCTCCCTACCCTCTTGCTCCTGGAACACCTCACTACCTGGTTTACCCACCACTGGGAACACGCCACCGACGGCAAACACCGTCTCATCGCCCATCTACAAGCGCACAAAGCGCAGTACTATGACGCGCCCATTAAGCAACACGGCCAAGCCGGTGAAGCGCGAGAGGAAACACAACCACCACACAAGAAGCATAGCGCTGCCCCTCTCAGGCCCCCTCGTGAGGAAACATGGGCCTGCGATGTGACCTTTGACGATCCCTTCTGCCTGGTCTTTGGTATCTCGGCCCTTGCCCCTTACGTCCGGCAAGCCACGACCTTTTGCCAGATGCAGGTCCAGACGCGTATCCAAGTGCCGCTGTTCCATGAGGACATGGGATACCCATCCTCTCTTGCGCCAGAGGGAAGACTCTATCCCTTCGCCAATCTCGTAAATTCAGAATTTGCTAGAAAAGTAGCCATTGAAAACTGTTCTCGCTTTCTTAATGAAATTGCCAGTTTTTGAATCCTGGTACCGAAAGGCCCATTTCTTCGGCAGAAAAATGAGCCAGACGACACGAACGAATGATATTACCGGGCTGTTGCCGAAACATCCCAGGAAATGGCTATGGCTTGAGGTCGAGCACCGCTTTGCCCGTCTCCAAATCGATAGGCACCGAAGCCTGCATGTGCGCGATCAGCCATTTGCCGTTGATCTTCTGAAAGCAAGCAGTCCAACGCAGCCAGTTACCGATCTTCTGCCCATTGCTCATGGTTGCGCTCAGCCGGTTGAAGCTGTGGGCGAAGGCAACATCATCGCCCACTGTGATGGACAGATCAACAATTTCATAGTCGATCGGACCCGGGAACGACGAGAACGCCTCTCCCCAATGTTTCCTGTATGCATCTGCTCCCACGTATTGCAGCGGGGGCACGATGTCGAATGACACGAGCTCGGGCGCGTACATGGACATAATCCCATCGAGGTCCTTCGCGCGAATCGCCTCGACTCCACCCTCTATGACCCTTTTGATTTCGGCTTCACTGTTTTTCTTGTTTTCTTCGACTGCCATAATTTTCTCCTTTGTCTATGTGGTTCAAGCGCTATGACACTGAGGTATCACGCGCATAACCTTCTGGTCATGCGCTCTCACGTCTTGAAGTCACTCCTATGACGAAACGCAATGAAGGAATGTGACGGCTGGATCATCACCGCAGAACAAGCGATAGTGGTCATTCCGTTCCTATCTTTCTCCATGTTCTTCCTTTCCACGCGTGAGTGATGTGAACACCCCAAGAGCAGCAATGGTCGCGCAGGTGAGAAATGTAGCTCGTAAGCCTTGCAAAAAGATCTGTACCAGAACTACTACGACGGGCGAGAGATGATTGGACCGCAAAAGCAGAGAGCCCGCAGTCGCACCACCACTCCCTGCAAAAATGGCACCAGCCAGTGCGACACTCACACTCTGACCGATGATACGACTGGTTGCCATGACCCGGCCGCACTGCCTTGCTGTTTGAGAGGAGCACTTTTCAACAAGGCACTGTTATTGGGTGCCTGGAATAGAGCCCGGCCCACACCAATCACGACGAGCCGCCAGATGATTGCCCACATTGAACTTCGCGCATCAAGCTGACAGAGGAGGATCAGCCCGATGCAAGCAACAACTAATCCTCCTGTGGCTAGCCCACGCGTGCCGATGCGATCAGAAAGTCTGCCTGCCAGGGGAGCAACCATTGCCAGGGTGATCGGGAGCGGCGTCAACAGGAACCCTGCCTGCTCAAGCGAGAAGCCGTGCAACTCCTCCAGGTAGAAAGGCAACAGCACATTGACAGAGAACAGGGCCAGAAGACTCAAGAGGAGACTGATGTTGGCCGAAAGAAAGACCCTGTGCCGCAAGAGTGAGAAATCAATGATAGGTGAGATGGTACGCTGCTCGACGAGCACTAGCACGCTCAACGCGAGTATACTCGTCCCACCGGCCCCAATCACCAGTGGCGAATTCCAGCCCCATTTGCTGGCCGAAAGAGAGTGCCATCATCAGAGGAAAATTTATCTGAAGCGGAAATAGTGCGCCGGGCTTTAGATGCGTACCTGGCATGGGATGACCCGACCTATCACCCCGACCCAATCCGCCCAAAAACAAGGAAGAGCGATTCATCTCCAGCTTAAAAGACCGGAGCTTTCTCGCTCGCTTCCTGTAATAGCAGAGGGTCAGTATAGAGCAGGGGAAGTCGTTGTTTGGGATCAGGAAAGCTACAGGCCTCTTGTAAAAAAACTACGGCGGGAATCTTTTCAGGAAGAGTTTCCCACAAAAGTCACCAGTTTCCCATTGAAAGTGTGCCTGATTCCCATCACGACCGCTTGCTCGCGGAAGCTGCGCGAATTCCTGACGCGAGAGGGCGCAGGCCCCGGGAATCGAACACGCTCTCAAATTGAGGACGGTTTACCAGCCTCTATTGAAATGCAGTGCAACATTGGTTAACGTATAGAGGGTTTCCTCGGCTAGCAGCCAGTTAAAAAGATTTCCTCGTAGAAGGTCGTAGGATTGGATGTATGGGAACAACGTTTTTTCGCACGAGCGACCTGGCGAAAGAGCTAGGAGTCCACGTGAACACAATTCGGCTCTATGAAGCCTCCGGGTTCCTGGCCCCAATTCCGCGCGGAACGAATGGCGATCTGGGCATGGCGATGGAGTTTGCTTATCAGTATCTTGCTCAGGTGCGTGTCGAACGCACCTATGCCGAATCCGCGCTTGAGTTTCTTGAGCGTTGGGCAGCGGGACGCACAATGGACGCCTCACCACATCCCATGCATATTCGCCAAGCGGGCCCTCCATCTTAATGTATCCGTTGATATGCTGCGCAATTGGGAGCGCAACGGCCTGCTCACCGTCCCGCGTGACACGACCAACCACTACCGTCTCTATGGAGGTGCCGAGTTTGGACGGTTGCGGGTTATTCGCATGCTTGTCAAGTGTGGTTTCAGCCTCATGGCGATTCTGCGCATGTTGCAACAATTCGATAGCGGTAACACGAAGAGCCTGCGTGAATCGCTGCGTATTCCGCCTGAAGAAAATGCCGATAAATTTATTGTCGCTGCTGCTGATCACTGGCTTGCGAGCCTGCTAGAGCTGGAGCAACGCGCCCAGGAAATTATTGAGCAAATTGGACGCATGATCGAGATATTCCCAGCAGGATAAGAGGCTCCTACCCCCTCAAACTCTCCACCTATACACCACCCTTTTAAAATAAAATTACTATTTAGCAGCAAAACGTTTTCTAGTTTAAAGGAGAGCATCTATCCATGATTTATAGGAAAACGTGAGATTACTCAACAAAAATATATTATGCTTATAGCAAATTATTGTTCAGGTATTTGGAAAAGCAGAAGAGGGTATTTTATGTATTCAGAGAGGGAGCCGGATATGCAAGGGATGTCAGGGAGCCAGGGGTCAACACAGAATGAGCGCATTATTCCGCCAGTAAAACCAGAAGGTTCTGGCTTTCCCCTTTTTAGGTTTACCTTGCTTATCATGGTCTTGGGGGTTTTCCTGGTAGCAGGATATATTGTCTATAGAGTACTTCTTCCTCCTGAACCGCTTTTTTACGTTCTGGTTGACTCATTACATAGAGTGTGAGAGCTGTCCCTAGAGCCTTTTTGAGTGCTCTTTTAGTTGGATCACCCTGCAGTTTAGAGATCATCTCTTGAGTGCCATCATTAGTGAGTGTTCCTATTATGGTATCTGCTATTTGGGTCAAGATGAACGTAGAAATTGGGTCCACGCATCTACCTGCCTTCCTTACTCTCATTCATATGAGTATTCGGCAATAATGGTTTGACTCGTGTAGGAAGAGGATGGAATAGAGACCACCATTTTGGTCATGTTTTTTATCTGTTTCTGTTCTTTGCCTGTTTTTTCTGACATTAAAAGTATAGCATGTTGATAGCATCGAGCGGAAGAGATTGGGATATGTTTGAGAAAACAGACGAAAATGTGAGTTTTCGCCTGTTTTTGATCCCTAAATAGCTGAGTTGATGTGAACGTTCCCAAAGTGTTCCTTGTATGGGATTAGGTACAAGGCTGGGCAGCTTCGAATGTCTCGATGCAAAAATGAGAGTACTCCAGAGCAGCCTTTTTCAGATGAACTGCGTCAGAAGATTATTCGCCAGTTGCCGGGAGAATTGGAGAATGATCTCCATATCTGGATTGCTTCGAAACGACACGGCACTCTCTACTCCTTCCTCCATGCTCAGACTCTCTTACATCAGGAAGCGCAGGTAGATCTTCTCTGTGCATTCAAATGGAGATATAATTGGCAAACGAAACTCTATGAGGGTTTTGGTGAACTCGGAGCACTGTTCATGCTGCTCGAACAAAGGGGGATCATACGTTTATCTCTTCCGTTGACGCTGGATGTGGACGCGAAAGGGTTGGCTGGAGCAGGATGGTCCGAACAGAATCAAGGTGTTTACCGGAGAAAAGCGGAAGGCCGTTTGTAACATCCTGAGAGCGTGTGAATACCATCGTCCTCGTTTGCATCTCTAAAAGCTACCTGAACTGACCACTAGTGTTTAGTTCGGTTAGGTTCTAGGAAGGTGGTATACTGAGCAAAAACGGAGGGAACCCCATGCCACGACAGCCAGCCGTCAGCTTGACCCAAGAGGAACGCACCACGTTAGAAGCATTTGTGCATCGAGGAAGTGCCAACGCCCGTACCATCACGCGCGCCCGTCTTCTGCTCAAATCTGCCGAAGGCTGGAGCACTGCCCAACTGGCCGAGGCGTTCGATGTGTGTGAAGCCACGGTGACCAACGTCCGGGGACGCTTCGCACGAGGAGGTGTGGAGGCCGTCTTGCATGATAAGGTGCAGCAGCACCGGCGCAGCGCCCTCTCGGGGTTGCAGACGGCCCATCTGATCGCCGTGGCTTGTAGCCCGGCCCCCGATGGGCATGATCACTGGACGGTGCGCTTGCTGGCCGACAAGGCGGTGGAACTCGGCTTTGTGGAGACGATTTCGCTCGATACCATTCACCGCCTGCTCAAAAAAATGAACTCAAGCCCTGGCGGCACGAACACTGGTGGCTGCCCGCTGTCGGAGGGGAATTTGTAGCCGCTATGGAAGACGTGCTCGACCTCTACGCAGAACCCTATGATCCGTTGTATCCGACCGTGTGTTTTGATGAGAAACCGGTGGTCTTGCACGCCGAGATGCGTCCTCCTGTGCCAGCCGCTCCAGGGCAGCCGGAGCGCATTGACTGCGAGTACCAACGGCGAGGCACGGCCAATCTGTTCTTCTTGGTTGAGCCACTACGAGGCTGGCGGCAGGTCCATGTGACCGCCCAGCGGACCAAGCAGGACTATGCTGAGCAAATGCGCTGGCTGGTGGACGTGGCCTATCCGTCTGCCGAGTATGTGCGCGTGGTCCAAGACAACTTGAATACGCACACACCCGGAGCGCTGTATGAGACCTTTCCGGCTCCGGAAGCCCGTCGCATCCTGCGTCGCCTGGAGTTCCACTCCACGCCCAAGCATGCCAGTTGCCTCAATATGGCCGCGATTGAAATCGGGGTGTTCCAGCGCTCCTGCTTGCAGCGCCGCATCGCCGATGAGCAACAGCTTCGCCAGCAGGTCACAGCTCTGCAAGAGGAACGCAATGCCAAGCACTGCACCATCTCGTGGCGCTTTACTGCCAGTGACGCTCGCCAGAAATTACAACGGCTTTACCCTACAAGCTAACCGAACTAGACACTAGTATGCTGAAAAGGAAAAAACGTGTCGCTACAAGTTGTCTTTTTTGATTTATATGAAACATTAATTACCGAATATACTTCTCCCAGGCAATCTCTCGCTTCGACAGCCGCTCTACTGGGTGTGGATACCCAATCTCTGGATCGGGAATGGCGAGCACGCCATTATTCACGTATGGTTGGGCACTATCCTGATGTTGCCAGTGTCTTGCGTGAGATTTGCCATGCACTGGACCATACGATTGATGAGCGCGTGATTTGTGCTCTCGAACAGGAGAGACAGGCTACGAAAGCTCTGCCCTTTAAACATATTGACCATGCTCTCTTAGAGGGGCTCCGTGAAATACGGAAAACGGGAGTAATGCTAGGAGTAATCAGCAATTGTGCTCCTGAGGAAGCCATGGGATGGAGTACTTCACCGCTGGCACCGTTCTTTGATGACTATGTATTTTCGTATCAGGTTGGATACGCCAAGCCGGATCCTCACATCTATCGCCTTGCCTGTAAGCGCATGGCGATAGAACCGGAGCAGGCTATCTTCATCGGCGATGGTGGAAGTGGCGAACTAGAGGGTGCAGCCCGGTTGGGCATGTGTGCCTATCGTGCGGCATGGTTCTGTGATTTATGGCCGGATGAGTGGCCTTCGTATTATCCTGATATGACTGGCTATCCTTTATTACGCTCCTTTGGGGATGCATGCTCATTGGTCAAAGAAAAATATACAGCAGAATGCTGAGTGCAATTCCAGATCTGGTCGGTCTTCTTTGGCCAGATCTGGCTGTTTGGTGTGTCCTGGCATCTATCACCTGTGTTCAGGTTGATTGTTGGGGAACATTGGTGACAGGAGCGAATAGAGCAATCACAAAACAGAGAAAAACGACCATTGCCAATCCAATTTGTAGGCCAAATCTATCGGATACAAAGCCAATGATTGGTGGACCGATAAGCAGACCGCAATAGCCACAGGTTGTGACAGCGGCAAGCGTAGCTCCAGTTGATTGCTGAGAAACATGGCTAGCTGCGCTTAAAATAAGCGGGAAGATGATGGAGAGCCCCAGCCCAATGAATGCGAAGCCTAGCAGAACTGTCGGGGTCCACGGTACGATGACTCCTAAGCCGAGTCCGATGCCTGCAAAGAGAGCGGCGATTCGCACCAAGACACCAGGACCTAGACGCATAGCCATATAATCACCGGTAAAGCGCCCAAATGCCATGAATAAGGAAAATACCGCATAACCTGTGGCCGCTAATCCAGCACCTGAATGGACGATTTCGGTGAGATAGACAACGCTCCAGTTTCCCATTGCACCTTCGCTGAGTAAGGCACAGAAGGCAAGGATACCCAGCAACAGTAAGATGTGGGATGGGAAAGTCAATCTAAATTTCCAGACAGATTTTTCACGGCGTGTGACTGCCTCGGGCTGCCTGTTTTCCTGGACTGGTGGTGTGGATAAGAGCCAGCGGGTAATTGCAAGGACACTGATTGCCCCAATAGTAGCTACGATGAGGAAATGGAGTAAAGGGCTCAGTCCCTGTGAAGCAACAAAGCCTCCAACAAAGGCGCCAAATAGGCTTCCCGCACTGTAACAGGCATGGAATGAGTTGAAAATAGGTTTTCCATATGCCTGCTCTACACTGGCTCCTTGCATATTCATTGTGACATCCATGGCGCCATTACTTGCTCCGCAAAATACAAGGTTGAGCATTAAAAGCGGGAGGCTTGGTTCTAAGGCAAGAAGAGGTAGAACTATGCATAGGCAGAGTGCTGCCAGCACTGTGATGGTTTTACTACCAATAGAAGCTGAGACTCGACCAGCTATATTCATAGCAACCAGTCCTCCCAGTGAAGCCCCCAACAACGCGATCCCTAATTGTCCCGCCGATAAGGTGATGCGGGCCTGGATATCGGGAATACGCGTTGCCCAGGTAGCCAGGAGCGTCCCATTGATAAAGAAAAGGACAATGACCGCGATTCTTGCCTGACGAAGTCTTTGTTGGTTCTCCTGAGAGAGGGTTATAGGTGTTGCAATATCTTTCATGCGACGTTTGCTCCAGATGGAAATAAGACACATCAGAAATTACCAGGCGTTAGTGTCGACTGATAAATGCGTTATATTTTGTCAGCAATTCATGGGCTCGGTTTTCTACCTCAGATAGAGGCAAACGTTTACAATCATACCCAAGCATGTTTTGCAGGACTGCGGCATGTTTTTCCGAAAAATGGACAGTACCATCATCTGCTATAGATTCGATACCATTCATCCTGAGTCCATCTTGATTGATGCGAATGGCCTCTTCACGTGTGAGTCCTGGTGGCAAAATGACTTCGATTCCCTGTGCTTTTCTCTGTATGGGATACGTTCCTGGAAGGCCATCGGGCCCGGGTGCATGTGTAATGGCCGAATTTTCAGTAGTAAGCGTCTCAAGGATCGTTGCTGCTGTGGCGGCTGTAAGCAATTGGGTATATTCATGCTTTAGTGTCAGTGGTAATGTGCGAAATAGTGCCGGGATATCGAGCTGTGACGTAATATCCTCGCCTCTGGAGAATGCTGTGAGATGGAATGGAACCCCTCCTGTTGTCCCTGATCGGAGCATTTGCGATACGTCAGCGTGTGCAAAGAAAAAGATCTGTATGTGCTCTACTGATTGGTGGAGTTGAGTAGCGATCGCTTGCCGTAGTGGTGAGATGGTATTGGCAAGATTCCCAATTCCGCTCGTTGGTGCCAGTCCAACCTTAGCGAGGACCGGGTGTAAATTATCTGGAGCAGCCGCATTGAGCACGATTATTTTTCTTCTTGTTTGTTGTACTGCCTGCATAAGTTTATAGAGGGGTGCAAGCGTTATTGGCATCCAGGCTCCCTGCGCTTTCTGTAACTGCTGACTAAGAGCATCGGGGATCTGTCTAGAAACGCTCGTTGCAGAAAGCATTGCCATTGATGAAAAGATTACATCAGGCTGGAATGCGGAAATGATATGACTCATTTGATCAATATTCCAGACATCCATGGAGGTAGTATCGACATGGATTGATTTGCCGAGATGGAGAGCGGCACTGTGCGTCCAACGGCAGCGCTCCTGAATATAAGCTTGATTGCGTCCTGCTACTAAAAATTGATCGCCAGGTTTGGCACGTAGCACAAACAAGTCAAACACTTGTGAACTCAAGTTTCCAAGACCGGCAAAGAGAATCTTCACCAAATAATCTCCTTTATATGACCGCAGCGCCTTTTTTTATAGAGATACCTTCAAAAACAGGTACTGCTATTGTGCTAAAAGCTGTTTGAGATAGCTATTGAGAAATATGCCATTCGGGTCCAGGTTAGTGCGGATGCGTTGAAAGTCCTGCCAGCGAGGATAGAGTTGAGCCAATTGTTCTGCTTGCTGCGTATGGAATTTACCCCAATGTGGTCGTCCCTGGTAATGTTTAAAAATGTCTTCGACGGCCGCAAAGAAAGGGCGATAGGGCATAGCGTGATACATATGAACTGCGATATACGCGGTTTCACGTTGATACGCCGGGCTGAGCCAGATATCGTCTGCGCGCCCAAAGCGACATTGCACTGGGCCATGGACTTTGAATTGGTTGCGCTCGATGCATTGTGCAATGTCCCGCATGGCTTGCCTGGCACATTCAGCTGGTAAGGCGTATTCCATCTCGTGGAGTGGAGATCCCGGCGTAAAAGTGAGGACGCGATGGCTATAGTCGATTTTTTCGACGTCGATAAGCGCTTTTTCGAGCAGCCCGCAGATAGGCGTACAGAGTGCTGGTATGTGTCGGCAGGTTTCTGAGAACGACCAGTAGAGTAGACGTCTAAAGGTGGGATTACGCAAATGCCGGTTCGACATTTGTATCATTTGAGGTGCGGTTGCCGTTGTATCCTGAAAAAATTTTGCATGAACCCATGGCGTATGAGGATACCAGTAGAAACCAAAGTGTTTATATTCCTGCTGGTACTGCTCTAGATTATCAAGACAATCATCCAGGCGCATACGACGGCCCTGATAGTGGAGATAGTGAGCTGGAACCACGCGCAGCTTTACTTTGATAATGATGCCTAACGTACCCAATGAGACCAATGCTGCCTGAAATATTTCAGGCTGTTGGTCAGGAGAGCAGACTAACTGCTCTCCTGTAGCTGTTATCAGCGTGAGTTCTACTACTTGCGTTGAGAGGTTGCCGAAGCGGATACCTGTACCGTGTGTTCCCGTGCTGATTGCGCCCGCAATGCTTTGCACCACAATATCTCCAAGGTTCTCCTGTGCCAGTTGATAGTGAAGCAGTTCCTCTCCCAGGCGTGCCAGAATGGTGCCACCCATGACGGTCGCTGTGTGCTGTTCGCCATCAATGGCACTGATCCCCTGGATGCGCTGTAACGAAATGATGACATCGCTGGTGGGCACCAGCGGGACCATAGAATGGCCGGACCCGGCAACGCGTATATGATGACCCTGATAATTATGCGCTTTCACCAGTTTTGTCAGCGCATCAATATTGTCAGGACTGGCTATGACCTGTGGTGTACATTGCACAGTGCCAGACCAGTTTTTCCATTGGAATGGTTTTATCTGTCTCATAGAGGATACTCATGTTTTTCTTCATCTGCATAAATGTCGATAAGCCGGTTTATCAGCTTTTGTGCATCCTCTTTTTTGCGCTGGAACGAGTTGCGGCCAATGATGGAGCCGAACCCACCGCCAGCGCGAATCACCCGTGCCTGTGCCAGCAATTGCTCTTCGTCGTTAAACGGCCCACCGGAGAAGATAACCAGGCGACGTCCATTGAAGGCGGCCTGGACGATATGTCGAATGCGATCGGCGGGATCCTCAACCGGGATCTGATACTGCTGATACGTCTCTTTGGCGGCAGTTTGTTCGACCCGTGAGGTTGGAAAGAGAACTTTGATGATATGGGCTCCGATCTGGGCAGCGATATGGGTGGTATAGGCCGTTGTGTCAACTGATCTCCACTCTTCTCGTTCGAGGTTAATGCCAAAGGGATAAGACCAGACGACAACAGCCAGACCAGCCGCTTTGGCCTGGGCGGCGAATTCACTGAGCTGCTCATACATCTCTGAGCGCAGGGTTGAGCCAGTGTAGATTGTAAAACCAATACCGACACAGCCCAGCCGAAGTGCGCTTTCAACTGTCGAGGTAATCGTGCTTTTAAATTCATTTCCGCTCTGGAGAGAATCCATACTATTACACTTCAAAATCAAGGGGATCTCCCCACAGTAGTCAGAGACACCTGCTTCTAAAAAGCCGATTGGGGCAGCATACGCGCTGAATCCGGCGTCTATTGCAAATTGGAAATGATATCGTGGGTCATAGGCCTCTGGATTGGGGGCAAAACTGCGTACTGGTCCTATTTCAAAACCCTGATCAACCGGGAGAATAAGAAGTTTCCCTGTTCCTCCAAGTTTGCCGTGGTTCAGGATGCGAGCAAGATTGGTACGAACACCAGGGTTTTCATTGGCATACCAGTTCAGTATTTCACGAACGCGTTCTTTCATAGTCATGACTCCTTTTTTGTCGTGATGAGTGTTGATAGATGTTCCGTCAATGCCGCGTTATGCATCTGCATGATCCAGGCTTGCGCTCAATAACTGAGCAAGTGTCTGGCTGTTTGGGTGCTGCATCATCGTATAATGCGTCCCCTGAACAGTAGAGAGAGAGAATTCTGGTAGCGTTAGCTGTTGCCAGCTTGAGGCTGCTGTACCCGGTGTTCCTTCAGGAAGGTGGCTTGCCTGAAAGAAGAGAAGCTTGCCGAAATAGGGACGTGGTGTATAGTGCTGAAAAGCTCCTTTGTTTTGCTGAAATGTAGAGAAGAGTCGTAGCAGAGAAGCTGTATCTAACTCGGGAGGGAAGATCCCAGCACGTTGTGCCTGCTCGAGTATCGAGCGCACCTGTTCTTGTGGATGGGTGTGATGATGATTGAGATGGGCTGCTGATACATGTTTTCCCGAGAGACCCTCTAGATCATGCAAGAACTCGCTCACAATGCTTTGCTCATCGGAGAAATGTCCTGGTGCGTAACTATCGAAGAGCGTCAATGTACGTACTGTGTGTCCCTGTTGTTGAAGCTGCTGGGCCATCTCAAAGGCAATGACACCACCTAGTGACCATCCTCCCAGGTGATAAGGGCCGGTTGGCTGTACCGCGTACATTGCTTTAATATACCGCGCGGCAAGATCTTGCAGGCGAGGCTGTGTTGTTTGCCAGGAATCCGGGTCGGGTGATTGGAGTGCATAGAATGGTCTATCTTGATCTCCATCACGGGCGATATCAAGATAGCAGAAAACTTCACCTCCAATTGGATGGACGCAAAAGAATGGATATTTTTCTCCAGATGTGCGCATGGGAACCAGGATAGAGCGAGGCTGCTGCGTATCTTGTTGATGAATAAGGCTGGCTAAATGTTCAATCGTCGCATGTTGAAAAAGCGTGGAGAGTGGAAATTGCTGTTGGAATGCATGCTGAATGTGTGCCATCAGGCGTATCGCGAGGAGCGAATGCCCTCCTAGCTCAAAAAAATTGTCGGTGATACCAATGGTCTGGTGTGGGAGGAGTTCTTCCCAGATACGGACAAGTTGTAACTCGATAGTATCGCGTGGCGGAGTATAGTTTTGCTGGGACCCATGTGGAGCATGGGTGGGGAGAGGAAGGGCCGCTAGATCTAATTTATCATTTGGTGTGTGAGGAAATGCGGATAAGTGTATAAATGCCGATGGGAGCATATATTGAGGCAACTGTTGGTATAGAAATTGTCGTAATTCCATTGATGAGGGAACCTGGTTCATCTGTGTCGTGAAATACGCGAGCAGCAGCGTTTCATCATCGGGCTGTTTGTGTGAGATGACAACACACTCATGGATAGCTGGATGACGATGCAGTACTGCCTCGATCTCACCAAGTTCGATACGGAAGCCACGAATCTTCACCTGGTGGTCGAGACGACTCAGAAACTCCAATGCGCCATTTTCGCGATAGCGTACCAGATCACCCGTTTTGTAGAGCCGTGCCCCAGGTTTGTCAGAAAATGGATGAGGAATGAAGCGTTCGGCTGTTAGCATTGCCTGGTTACGATATCCACGAGCGATGCCAACTCCCCCCAGATAGAGTTCACCAGCCACCCCAATGGGAACCGGTTGGAGTTGTGCATTGAGCACATATGTCTGAGCGTGGTTGATCGCCGGCCCGATGAGTGGTGGCTGATTTTGATCTGGTGTATAGTGCGCTCCAGTCGCCCAGACCGTAGCTTCAGTGGGTCCATAGGCATTATAGAGTCGGTGCGTTTTAGCTACCTGGTCAGCCAATCCTTTGGGCAGGGCCTCTCCTGCTGAGATAAACATATGCAGGCCAGAGAGTACGTTGCAGTCCAGGGTTGCTAGCACTGATGGCGGCAGCGTTGCATGGGTGATGACGTACTGGGTGAGGAAATGTTGGAGGTCGCTACCCGGCAGCAAGGCCTCACGTGCCCCTAGAACCAGAGTAGCACCAGCCGTTAAGGCCAGTGAAATCTCAAAGACCGAGGCATCGAAGCTCAGAGAGGCAAATTGCAAGATACGGTCCTGGGGCTGGATGGCAAAGATTTCCTGCTGCGCCTGAGCCAGATAGAAGAGCCCCTGGTGTTCAATTTGTACTCCTTTGGGTTGACCAGTCGAACCGGACGTATAGATCATATATGCCAGCGAGTGGGCTGGGATGGTCAGTGAGAGATTCTCTGGCGCTTCATTGCTGAGTTCAAGCCAGATTCCATCAAGGGCAATGTATGCACAGGAGGATGCTGGGAGGCGAGGGAGAAGATGTTGTTGGGTGAGCAGAAGAGAGATCTGAGCATCATGCAACATGAAAGAGAGGCGGTCCGATGGGTAGGATGGGTCGAGTGGCAGGTAGGCACCACCGGATTTGAGGACGGCAAGGAGCGCGATGAGCATGTCTGGAGAACGTTCGACAGCGATCCCGACCAGTGTTTCTGGACCCCCTCCCTGCCTTCGCACATAGTGGGCGAGTTGATTGGCTTGTGCGTTAAGGTGTTGATACGTAAGCTGTTGATCACCAAAGATGAGAGCTATGGCATCAGGCGTTTGCTCAGCGCGTTGCTCAAAGAGGACGTGCAGGGTGGAGGGCATAGGCACGGGCAATTGAGGAGACTGCCAGCCCTGGATGAGTTGGCGTCGCTCCTGTTCAGGTAGGATCTCCAGACGACTGATGGGACAGGCTGGGTGCGCGAGAATATCGCTGACCAGCACCTCATAGGAGCGGGCCAGGCGCTCAATCGTAGCTGCTTCAAAGAGATCGGTCCGATATTCCAGGGTGGCCTGCAACGTGCCCGCTTCCTCTTCAATGATCAGGCTAAGATCAAATTTGGTGGCGTGAACCTCGATGGGAAGTCGCCGGGTGCTGATCTCAGCAAGCGAGATCGGGGCAGCAGCCTGGGGCTGGAAGAGAAACATCACCTGAAAGAGCGGCGAGTGACTGAGCATGCGTTGAGGATGGAGGGCTTCGACCACCTGCTCAAACGGGAGATCCTGATGCTCATAGGCTTGCAGGGTGACGCTTTTGACCTGCTGGAGCAGGGTCTGGAATGAGGGATCCGCCGAGAGATCAAGGCGTAGCGCCAGGGTATTGACGAAGAAGCCGATCAGGTGCGCGACTTCTGGCCGGGTGCGGTTGGCAATGGGGGTGCCGACGACCAGGTCCTGCTGTCCACTATAGCGCTGCAGCAGGACCAGGAAGGTGCTCAGGAAGAACATGAAGGGCGTGCAGTCACACTGGCGGCAGAGCTCGGCGAGGGAAGGATGCAGGCGCGTGGGCAGCGTGAACGCGTATTGAGCCCCTTCCGTCTGCTGAACAGGAGGGCGCGGATGATCAATGGGCAGTTCCAGCAGAGCAGGGGCATCGACGAGCTGCTGTTTCCAGTAGGCGAGCTGCTGCTGCATGAGGGGAGTCTGCAGCCATTGGCGTTGCCAGAGCGCATAATCAGCATACTGCACGGAGAGGGTCGGTAGGAGCGCCGTGGTGCCGGTCAGGTGGGCATGGTAGAGCAACCCAAGCTCCTGTAGCAGCAAATCCATCGACCAGCCGTCAGAGGCGATATGGTGCATGGTGAGGATCAGGTGATGCTCGTGTGGGGAGAGGCGCAAGACATGCAGGCGGATGGGGAACTGCTCTGCGAGCAGGAAGGGAGCGTGGGCATCTTGCTGGCGAAGCGCGTGGGCGGTGGCCTCGCGCAGTGGTGAAGGGAGAGCAGAGAGATCAATGCAGGAGAGCAGATGCGGTGGCAGGGAAGCAAGCGGAGCGATGACCTGGATGGGATCTCCATCGAGGGAAGCGAAGGTCGTGTGCAAGACCTCGTGGCGCAGGATCAGGTCCTGGAGGCTGTGAGCCAGTGCAGAGAGGTGCAAGGGTCCCTGACAACTGAAGGCCAGGGTCATATTATAGCTGGCGTCAAGGGGACTGAACTGATCGAGGAACCAGAGGCGTTGTTGGCCAAAGGAGAGAGGCAAGGGGTGATCACGAGGAACCGGAGCGAGCGTGGGCAGGAGCGAAGCCTGCTCCTGATACCGGGTGTGGGAAAGCAGTTGGGCGAGTGCCGTGATAGTAGGAGCAGCAAAGAAGTGACGCAGAGAGAGATCGACGGAGAAGAGTGCTCGGATGCGAGAGATAACCCTGGTCACGAGCAGCGAGTGGCCGCCCAGGGAAAAGAAGTTGGCGCTAACGCTGATCTGTTGCTGGGGGAGAGCCAGGACATCGGCCCAGATGGAAGCAAGCGTCAGCTCGATGGGAGAACGAGGAGCGACAAATGCATCATCGTGGATCTGGGTGCTTAGATCGGGAGCCGGAAGTTGACGACGATCGAGCTTGCCATTGGGAGAGAGAGGGAGATGATCCAGGAACACAAATGCTGATGGAACCATATACTCTGGGAGAGATTGTTGCAGGAATTGACGCATACTTTCCGCTTTTATTGTCTCTTCTCCTGCCGTCGTCATATACGCGATCAGGCGTTTGTCATCTGTACGATCCTCGCGTACGATGGCAACTGCTTCTCGTATGGTAGGATGTTGCCTGATGACCGCTTCAATCTCGCCGAGCTCGATACGGAAGCCGCGCAGCTTGATCTGGTGATCTGTGCGTCCAAGATATATCAGCGCTCCATCGGATCTGCGGCATCCCAGGTCGCCAGTGCGATACAATCGTGTTCCAGCATGTCCACTGACTATATCCGGCACAAAACGCTCAGCTGTCAATTCTGGACGTTGCCAGTAGCCACGTGCCAGACCGGCACCACCAATATATATCTCGCCGGTTACGCCGATAGGCACTGGTTGTAGAAAGGTATCGAGGATATAGACTTGCATCTGATCGATTGGATATCCGATAGCGGTCGCCTGGTCTGAAGACTCATTCCCGATCTGATAACTTGTGGCATCTGCTGCAACCTCTGATGAGCCATACAGGTTGAATAAGTGAGCAGCCGGTAAGCACTGGCGAAAGCGTTGTATGAGATCCACAGGAAGCGCTTCGCCACTACTTGTCCAATGCGTAAGTCGGTGGAGCTGTGTCTGAAGAACGGCATCCTCCTCCTGGAGTAAAACGCGTAAGAGCGAGGGCACCAGGACAATCCGGCTGACGGCATACTGCGCTAATTGTTCTCGTAAACGAGGTGGATCCTTGACAACTTCATCGGTTAGGATGACAAGCGGCACTCCTTGTAGGAGGGGTCCAAAGATCTCTGACACCGCATCAACGAAGCTCAGGTTCGTTTTCTGGCAGCAGATGTCCTGCGCAGTGAAAGGCATGGTTCGCCACATCCACTGTAAGCGATTGACTATTGCGCCATGAGTACCCAGGACACCTTTAGGCTTTCCCGTTGATCCCGACGTGTAAATGACATAGGCCAGATTCGCATCACTGAGGGTCAGAGAGGGGGAGCCTGGCTCTGTCTGTGTAATCTGTTCCCATTGCTGATCGAGCGCAATCATAGTAGGCCCTTGCGCTGGTAGGAGTGTACGTAACGTGCTCTGGGTCAGGACGAGCGTTACCTGGCTATCGGCGAGCATAAAGGCAATCCGCTCAGAAGGATGCGTCGGATCAATCGGAACATACGCCCCTCCTGCTTTAAGGATGCCTAATAATGCTACCAACATGGTCACGGATCGTTGCAGACATACACCAACTAAGCTCTCTGGCCCAATCTTTCTTGCTCGGAGATAACCAGCAAGCAGATCAGCATACCTGTTCAGTGTTTGGTAGCTGATCTGCTCTTCATTGCAGATTGCGGCTATGGCATCAGGTGTTTGTTCAGCGCGCTGCTCAAAGAGGACGTGCAGGGTGGAGGGCATAGGCGCGGGCAATTGAGGAGACTGCCAGCCCTGGATGAGTTGGCGTCGCTCCTGTTCAGGTAGGATCTCCAGGCGACTGATGGGACAGGCTGGGTGCGCGAGAATATCGCTGACCAGCACCTCATAGGAGCAGGCCAGGCGCTCAATCGTAGCTGCTTCAAAGAGATCGGTCCGATATTCCAGGGTGGCCTGCAACGTGCCCGCTTCCTCTTCAATGATCAGGCTGAGGTCAAATTTGGTGGCGTGAACCTCGATGGGAAGTCGCCGGGTGCTGATCTCAGCAAGCGAGATCGGGGCAGCAGCCTGGGGCTGGAAGAGAAACATCACCTGAAAGAGCGGCGAGTGACTGAGCATGCGTTGAGGATGGAGGGCTTCGACCACCTGCTCAAACGGGAGATCCTGATGCTCATAGGCTTGCAGGGTGACGCTTTTGACCTGCTGGAGCAGGGTCTGGAATGAGGGATCCGCCGAGAGATCAAGGCGTAGCGCCAGGGTATTGACGAAGAAGCCGATCAGGTGCGCGACTTCTGGCCGGGTGCGGTTGGCAATGGGGGTGCCGACGACCAGGTCCTGCTGTCCACTATAGCGCTGCAGCAGGACCAGGAAGGTGCTCAGGAAGAACATGAAGGGCGTGCAGTCACACTGGCGGCAGAGCTCGGCGAGGGAAGGATGCAGGCGCGTGGGCAGCGTGAACGCGTATTGAGCCCCTTCCGTCTGCTGAACAGGAGGGCGCGGATGATCAATGGGCAGTTCCAGCAGAGCAGGGGCATCGACGAGCTGCTGTTTCCAGTAGGCGAGCTGCTGCTGCATGAGGGGAGTCTGCAGCCATTGGCGTTGCCAGAGCGCATAATCAGCATACTGCACGGAGAGGGTCGGTAGGAGCGCCGTGGTGCCGGTCAGGTGGGCATGGTAGAGCAACCCAAGCTCCTGTAGCAGCAAATCCATCGACCAGCCGTCAGAGGCGATATGGTGCATGGTGAGGATCAGGTGATGCTCGTGTGGGGAGAGGCGCAAGACATGCAGGCGGATGGGGAACTGCTCTGCGAGCAGGAAGGGAGCGTGGGCATCTTGCTGGCGAAGCGCGTGGGCGGTGGCCTCGCGCAGTGGTGAAGGGAGAGCAGAGAGATCAATGCAGGAGAGCAGATGCGGTGGCAGGGAAGCAAGCGGAGCGATGACCTGGATGGGATCTCCATCGAGGGAAGCGAAGGTCGTGTGCAAGACCTCGTGGCGCAGGATCAGGTCCTGGAGGCTGTGAGCCAGTGCAGAGAGGTGCAAGGGTCCCTGACAACTGAAGGCCAGGGTCATATTATAGCTGGCGTCAAGGGGACTGAACTGATCGAGGAACCAGAGGCGTTGTTGGCCAAAGGAGAGAGGCAAGGGGTGATCACGAGGAACCGGAGCGAGCGTGGGCAGGAGCGAAGCCTGCTCCTGATACCGGGTGTGGGAAAGCAGTTGGGCGAGTGCCGTGATAGTAGGAGCAGCAAAGAAGTGACGCAGAGAGAGATCGACGGAGAAGAGTGCTCGGATGCGAGAGATAACCCTGGTCACGAGCAGCGAGTGGCCGCCCAGGGAAAAGAAGTTGGCGCTAACGCTGATCTGTTGCTGGGGAGAGCCAGGACATCGGCCCAGATGGAAGCAAGCGTCAGCTCGATGGGAGAACGAGGAGCGACAAATGCATCATCGTGGATCTGGGTGCTTAGATCGGGAGCCGGAAGTTGACGACGATCGAGCTTGCCATTGGGAGAGAGAGGGAGATGATCCAGGAACACAAATGCTGATGGAACCATATACTCTGGGAGCTGTGTACTCAGTACGCGGTGTATCACAGCGGAATCTGTATTTTCTCCTACCAGATAGGCAACCAGTTGTTGATGATCGGGTACATCCTCGCGTAGCACGACCACTGCCTGACGAATTGAGGGTAATTGCTGTAATATCGCCTCAATCTCGCCGAGCTCGATACGGAAGCCGCGTAATTTTACCTGCTGATCTTTGCGTCCCAGGAATACAATAGCCCCATCAGATTGATAGCGCACAAGATCTCCCGTACGATAGAGACGTGCGCCCGGTTTTTGACTGAAAGGATGGGGGATAAAGCGTTCAGCCGTCAGTTCAGGACGATTGAGGTAGCCATAACCCAGCCCGTTTCCCCCCACATACAACTCTCCGACGGCACCGATGGGAACAGGTCTGAGCCAGTCATCAAGTATATAGAGCTGCGTATTGTTGATCGGTCGTCCAATGGGGGGATCAACAAGTTGCGCATAGTTAACATAGGTAAATGCGACTGCGTCACTGCATTCAGTCGGACCGTAGTAATTCACCAGAGCCGTCTGTTGTAATGGTCCCTGGAAAAGAGGTTGTAGCCGTGAGATATGGATAGGCTCACCACCTAGAACGACTGCCCGTAGAGACATCAGTGATGTCAATGGGGTCTCCTCAAGCAATGGATAGAACATACTGGGAGTGCAGTTGAGAAGCGTAATGGCTTGCTCTGCAATCGTGCGTCGAATGGCGGCCGGATCATAATAGTGAGAGGGTAAAAGATGGACCGTTCCTCCGGTGAGTAAGGGGGCAAACAAATTTTTCTGGGTCAGGTCAAAGCTAAAAGAGGTGACAATCAGGATATGGTCATGGGATGAAATATGTATAGCGCTGACAAACCATTGGAGCAGATTGATAAAGTTCTGATGTGCGATGACTGCTCCTTTTGGTCTACCCGTGGAGCCTGAGGTATAGATCATATAGATTGGATGCTCAGGACAGCTCAGATTGATCAGATTATCATGAGGCGTTTGCCAATCTATATCTGGTACAAGTATCGGCGTCGTAGTTGTAGGCAGGCGGTGCTGAAGTGAAGATTGCGTCAGGAGTAGTTGGAGCTGTGCATCTTCTATCATATACGTTAAACGCTCCTCTGGATAGGCCGCATCCAGAGGAACATAGGCTCCTCCTGCTTTGAGAATAGCGAGCATTGATACTGCCAGTTCCAGTGACCGTTCCATGCTGACCCCAACCAGCGCTCCTGGCCCGATACCCATGGTACGCAAAGAGTGGGCTAGGAGATTGGCTGCATTATTGAGTTCTCGATATGTTTTGCCTTCTCCCTCAAACACCAGAGCTATCGCCTCGGGCGTCCGTGCGACCTGCTGTTCAATGAGTTCATGGAGACAGAAAGCCAGAGGAGACTGGAGCGTCGTAACATTCCATTCATTCAGAAGTTGGAGCTGTTCCTGTTCTGGCAAGATATTGAGCTGGCTGATGGGCCGATCTGGATGGGCAACGATATCGTCTAGCAAGGTCTGGTAATAGGATCCCAGGCGTTGCATCGTTGCTGCTTCAAAGAGGTCGGTGCGGTATTCCAGAAATGCCTGAAAAGCATCAGGCTCTTCCACGATAATTAGACTCAGATCGAACTTGGTTGTATTCGTATTGATCTGCATGCGCTGTGACCTGATATCGGTGAGCGCGAGGTTTGTTGTGGGCTGTGTCTGGAGAACGAACATCACTTGAAAAAGCGGGGAGTGATTGAGCATGCGTTGCGGTTGCAGCGTTTCGACGAGCTGATCAAAGGGCAGGTCTTGATGTTCATAGGCTTCCAGCGTGATCGTTTTGACCTGCTGGAGGAGCGATTGAAATGATGGATCAGCCGAGAGGTCGAGACGCAGAGCCAGGGTATTGACGAAGAAGCCGATCAAGTTAGCGACTTCCGGGCGATTGCGGTTGGCAACAGGAGTGCCGATGACCAGGTCATGCTGCCTGCTATAGCGATGCAGGAGCACCTGGAAGGCCGCTAAAAAGAGCATAAAGGGTGTACAGCCGTGCTGACGAGCGAAGTGTTGAAGGGCCTGGACTCGATGGAGAGGAATAGAGAACTGGTGGAGGGCTCCCTGTCCCTGCTGTTGAGATGGAAGAGGGTGGTCGTAGGGAAGTTCCAGGAGGGCAGGAGCGTCGGCGAGCTGGTGTTTCCAGTAGTCGAGCTGCTGCTGCAAGGCGGGGCCCTGGAGCCATTGGCGTTGCCAGAGAGCGTAATCAGCGTACTGCACAGGGAGGTCAGGCATGGATGCAGCATGCCCATTTACCTGAGCAGTATAGAGCAGACTGAGCTCATGCATAAAAATATCCATCGACCAGCCGTCGGAGGCGATATGGTGCATGGCAAATAATAGCTGATGCTTTTGCGGCGCCAGGCGTAAGATGCGTACTCGTAAAAGCGGCCCATGAGATAAATCGAAAGGGGCATGGCTTTCTTGTTGGGTAAGCTGCGCGATGGCCTGTTCACAGTCCTGCGTAGAGAGAGATTGAAGATCAATGAGCAGAAAAGGAAGAGGTAGTGTCGCGTGAATCTGTTGTAGAAGCTCATTTTCGTGTTGCTGAAAGGTGGTTCGTAGCGTCTCGTGACGTTGCACGATCTGATGAAGACTGATATTGAGCGCTTCCAGATTCAGTGGTCCGGTAAGTTGCACACCTTCAACAATATTGTATGAGGCGGGATCGGCTGTGAGTTGATTGAGGAACCATAAGCGCTGCTGCGCAAAGGAGGCAGCAGTGAGCGCGGAGCGATCCTTACGGACAGGAATTTGCTCAGACAGGTTCGTTTTTCCTTTTTGCAACCTCTGGAGTAGCAATGCTCGTTTTTGCGGAGAGAGATTGAGAATACGTGCTGTTGAATCGTTCACGATATGTCAGGCTCCTTTGGATCTTTTTCTACTCCTGGGCGAGAAATGCCTCGACCTCTTCATCGGTGAGGGCATCAAGTTCAGCTAGAAGCTGTTCAGTCTCGCTATCGTCAATGTGTGCCGTGAGGGATTGGATCACGTGTTCTGCCACTCCGGCGACAGTCGGTGTTTCCAGGAGTGAGCGCAAAGAAAGTTCTGCATGAAGCAATTCTTGTATCCGGGTCAGTACGCGGGTCGCCAGCAACGAATGGCCGCCTAGCTCTAAAAAGTTATCGTAGACGCCAATAGGCTCAATACCCAGCAATGTCTGCCAGATTTCTACAATAGTTTGTTCTATCTCATTGCGAGGTGCCACATAGGCAGTCTGTAGCTCTGGTCTCGTATGGGATGTGTCAATTGATCTGGGCGCTGGCTGCGGAAGTAAGGGTTGGCGCTTCTGCCTGATCCATTGTGTGACACGTTCCTCGAGGTTTCCTGTTGAGACAATCACTTGTGTCAGGAAGTCAGTCGAGAGAATGCGTAGCCATGCGTCGATCCCTTCATCAGGAGTCAAGGCAAGATGTGCCAGGCGTGTGTCAAGCAGCGTTTTATTGGTAGATTCCTGCTCAAATTGCCATCCATCCCAGTTGACGCTAATCCAGCGGGTCGAGGTCTGAGCTGTCTGCTGCGATACGAATGCATCGAGGAAGAGATTGACCGCGGTATAGGCTGCAAAGCCCAGGCCACCTAAGATGGACGAAAGCGATGAGTTGAGGAGACAGAAGTCCACATTTCTGTCACGCAGTAGACGCTCTAGCACCAGTACTCCATGAATTTTTGCTTCCATCTGTGCATCATAGATATGGGTGTTTGTATCGTGAATAGTATAGAAGATTTGCTCTGGACGGGCTCCGGCAGCATAAATGACACCATGTATCGTACCAAATTGGTCTTCAGCCTGCGCCAGAGCCGAACGCATCTGCTCTTCGTTGGCTGCGTCCGCTGAGAGTGTAAGTATCTCTGCCCCATAGCTTTCCAGGCGTTGTAACGTCTGAATTTTTCGTATCTCGCTCTCAGGCATATCATGATTGGAGAGGCAGGACTCCCATTGAGCTCTTTCGGGCAAAGGACTGCGTCCAATCAGAACAATTCTAGCGTGCTTTTGCCGGACAAGATATTCTGCCATCGCCAGTCCAATCTGACCCAGGCCGCCGATGATGAGATAGGTGCCTTTCTCGCGCAGGCATACATGGTCTGTTATTGCGGTATCAAGGTGCGTTGGCTCGTATAACTGAACCCAGCGCTGATCTCCTCGATAGGCCACAATAGGATCAGTCGTCGGCGCTAGCAGCTCTGCATGGAGTTGCGCCTGTTGCCTTTGTAGCTGTCTGCTCTGGGGTACAGATTGATCAAGATCGATATACGTGCAGGTGAGGAAAGGATACTCTTGTGGTATAACTTTACAGATACCACCAAGTGTCGCCTTCTCTGGCACAATAGACTCGGAGCCTGTGACAGTTTGTGTTGCATTTGAAATGACCGTGATATGTATCGGTATTGTTTGTTGTGCCTGGTCAATGGCTTGAATGGTGTAGAGCAGGCTCAAGAATCCACGCTCCTGAATACTGTGTATGCGCATACTATGTGGATCAAGCGGTTCGGCCTCGAATGCATAGGTCATAGACCAGGCATGCACAATATTGTGCGGCCAGCGATCAGTCAACTGGAGCTCGTGGAATAGTGCATCGTAATCGGAGCGTGAACGAGGGTCCAGCAGATACAAGGCATCGCCTTGCCTGGTAAAGCGCTCTCCTACACGAATTTCTATGACCTGTTGTTGGTTCTCCCGTAGGGCTTGCACCATGCTCTGCGTGCTTGTTTCCGGATCGCTAAATACTACCCAGCATGTTGATGGTATGCTCGTTTGCTTATGCGCATAGTCCAGGTAGAGCGGGGCACGTTTCCAGGTGGGAATGTAGAACCAGTCGGACAGCGCGGCTTTTTGCGTACTCGCGCTGTGCGTATTTTGTTGTTCCTTTTCTCGTGGCGCAGACTCAATCCAATAGCGCTGACGTTCAAAAGGATACGTTGGTAGCGGAACTCGTCGCTGGTGCTGGTGGGTGTGGAAGATCGACCAATCGATAGAGACGCCACGGAGCCATAATCGACCCAGCGTTGTGTAATGGGTAAGCAGTTCAGATTCTGTCGTTTGCGCTGCTGGAAGTGAAGGCAATACCAGCGCGTGACTCATCAAGCTATGCTGCCTGACCAATGAAGTGAGTGTATGTCCTGGACCGACTTCCAGCAGGAGCGGTAAGGGTTCCTGGAAGAGCGTTTGTACCCCCTGAGCAAATTGGACACACTGCCGGGTGTGTTGTACCCAGTACATTGGATCCGTCGCTTGTTCTGGCGTAATCCAGGTGCCGGTAAGATTAGAGATATACGGTATCTCTGGTGACTGCAATTGAATCTGGCGTAGCCGTGAGGCGAATGCATCGAGCATCGGTTCCATCATTGGCGAATGAAAAGCATGGGAGTTTTTCAGGCGTTGATAGGCAATGCCTTGTTGGGACAGACGTCGTATGAGGGTGTCGATCCTGGCAATTGGACCAGCAAGGACACATTTTTGGGGAGCATTAATCGCGGCCAGTGAAATATGCTCATCCAAAAATGCTTGAGCCTCTTCGGCAGAAAGAGCGATAGAGACCATTGCTCCTGGTGGTAATTGTTGCATGAGCTGACCACGGTCGGCTACGAGCAGCAAGGCATCCTCAAGTGAGAGAACCTGAGCAAGGCAAGCTGCCACATATTCGCCAAGGCTATGACCAAGCATTGCCTGTGGTGTAATGCCATGGGAATACCAGAGTTGTGCCAGGGAATACTCGACCGTAAAGAGTATGGGTTGCGTAAGCCATGTTTCATCAAGGTTTCTGGGCGTTTCCGTGTCTGGATATTCAGCAGGATACAGAAGTGACCGTATGTCCAGTCCTAATCGAGGGCGAAGGATCTCCGCACATTGATCAATCGAGACGCGAAATACAGGTTCGTGCTGATACAACTGAGCTGTCATAGAGGCATATTGTGAGCCCTGACCGGGAAAGATCCAGACCAGTGATGGTGTGCTCTCGTTCCAATGATCGGTGTAGACACGCTCTGGAGTGTGTATTGAGAGGGTCTGGAGTGTGTCATTGCGCTGTTGACAGAGCAGTATACGTCGGTGGGCGAAAGCCTGTCGACCTACGTGTAGTGTGTAGGCGATATCATTGAGTGACAAGAATGGATGTTCCTGGATGTAGGTCAGGAGACGTGTTGTCATTGACTCCAGCGCAGCTATGCTTCTGGCTGAAAGCGTCAATACTTGCCAGGAATTGTCTGATGGTGTTTTTGTAGGCGCTAATGGTTCCTGTTCTGGGGGGGCGTTTTCCAGAATGACATGAGCATTCGTGCCTCCGATGCCGAACGAACTCACCGCAGCTCTGCGCAGATGGGTGGTTGATTGCCAGGGGGCCAATAAGGTATTGACGTAAAAAGGACTCTCTGCAAAATCAATCAGTGGATTGGGGGTTTCAAAGTGCAAACTGGCCGGAATCTCTCTGTGTTTGAGTATCAGAATGGTTTTGATGAATCCCGCAATACCTGCAGCAGCATCCAGATGCCCGATGTTCGTCTTCACTGAGCCAAGCGCACATCCGTTCTTTTTTGTCATAACAGAGCCATACGCCTGTTTTAATGCTGCAAATTCTATGGAGTCTCCCAGCGGCGTCCCGGTACCGTGTGTCTCAATATAGCCGATGGTGTCAGGATCTATTGCCGCTTGCTGTAGCGCCTTCGTAATCACATGCACCTGTCCTTGCAAGCCAGGAGCCGTATAACTCACCTTGGCGGCTCCATCGTTGTTGATCGCAGAGCCTCGGATGACTGCATGAATTGTGTCACCATCCTGGAGAGCAGCAGATAGCCGTTTGAGCACAACGACACCCAGTCCATCGCCACCGACACTTCCCTGTGCCTGAGCATCAAATGCCCGGCAATGTCCATCGGGGGAGGCAATCCCCCCTTCCTGATACCAGTATCCTGTGGTTTGTGGAATACGAATAGAACACCCACCGGCCAGGGCCAGTGAACTCTCGTTATTGCGTAGGCTCTGACACGCCAGGTGGACCGCCACCAGTGATGTTGAGCAAGCAGTTTGAATCGTGATCGCTGGCCCGCGAAGGTTGAGCTTATAGGATGTACGGGTGGCCAGAAAATCCTTTTCATTGCCTAATTGAATCTGGAAGTTATCGGAGAAATGTTCCGACTGCGCGTGAGTTTCAGGATAGAACGGAAGATAGCTACTTGAACTGACGCCAGCGAAAAGTCCAACCGATCCCCGATAGTCTGTGTTCCCGTAGCCTGCATGCTCAAGGGCCTCCCAGGCGCATTCCAGAAAAAGACGCTGCTGTGGATCTATTGTCTCGGCCTCCCTGGGGCTGTAGCCAAAGAAAGAAGCATCAAAAAGATCAATGTCATCTATGAACGCGTTCACTTTGACATACAGGGGAGATTGCAGTATCTGAGCATCAATGCCAGCGTTTTTCAGTTCTTCATCGGTAAAAAAGGAAATGCTTTCAACCCCATTGCGCAGATTTTGCCAGAACTCAGCAATATTTTTAGCGCCCGGAAAGCGACCGGCGAGACCGATAATCGCAATCGGCTCATTGCTGCTATCCTGTGGTTCTCGCGTTGCCAGTGTTTCAGGCGTCTCTCTCAAGGAAGAAGATTGTTGAGGTGCCGTTTGTTGCGAAGAAGAAAGAAACGTAGCCAGAGCATTGATGGTTGGATATGCGAAAAGGTCGAGCACCGAAACATCCAGCTTGAAGCGCTGCTGCAGTTCTCTTTGAACGCGTATAATCAGCAGGGAATGACCACCAAGATCGAAAAAGTTATCATGAGGCCCGACTTGCTCTCGATGTAATACTTCTTGCCAGAGGTGTATGAGTTTTTGCTCAAGAGTCGTCAACGAGGGTGCCTGCGTCGCGGGAGGGCTTGTGATCGTGAGTGATGGATCTGGGAGTGCCAGACGATCTATCTTACCGCTTATTGTGAGTGGGAAGGCGGGTAGCGAAACGAAATGAGCCGGAACCATATAGGCAGGGAGTTGGTGTTTGAGTGCCTGACGCAGTGTCTCTATCCAATCTGGTGGGGTGCTGGTTATTACCACATATGCCACTAAGGCGGGCATGTTGTCGTTATCTTCTTTCGCCAGAACGAGACATTCCCGGACCAGGGGATGCGTTAAGAGTGTGGCTTCAATCTCTGCTGGCTCGATGCGAAAACCACGGAGTTTGATTTGATGGTCAATTCGGCCAAGGAATTTGATACTTCCATTGGCTTGATAACATGCCAGGTCACCAGTGTAATACAGACGAGCGTTGGGATGATCACTAAAGGGATCAGGCAGGAACCGCTCGGCCGTGAGGTCTGGACGATTGAGATAGCCACGAGCGAGCCCGACACCTGCAATAGCGATTTCCCCTGGTTTGCCGACTGGAGCGATTTGACCCTGAGTATCGAGTATATATAGGTGTGTGTTGGCAATGGGATGGCCAATCGGAACATAGTCAAGCTCGGATGTCTGGCTGCATTCCCAGAAGGTCACGTCTATGGCAGCTTCAGTGGGACCATAAAGATTGTGAAGCTTTGTCGACGGGAGGCAGTGGAAAAAACGCCGTTGATGATGTGTTGACAATGCTTCGCCGCTACAAAAGACGTGCCGTAATGATACGCAGCGGTCCATACCCGGCGTGTCCAGGCAGGCCTGTAGCATAGAAGGAACGAAATGGACTATGGTAATGCATTGCTGGGTAATGAGATGAAAAAGAGCCAGGCAATCACGTTGTGTGCCGGGTGGTGCGATGACCAGGCGTGCTCCAGAGAGTAAGGGCCAGAAGAGTTCCCAGACAGACACATCAAAGCTAAAAGGCGTTTTCTGTAAAACCTGATCTGTTGAGGTAAGTGCATAGGTCTCTTGCATCCAGTTCAGGCGGTTACACAGGCCACGGTGCGTATTCATCACACCTTTTGGCTGTCCCGTAGACCCGGACGTGTAGATCGTATAGATGAGATTATCAGGATGGGTCATCACATCTGGATTGGTAATTGCATAGGTAGAGATTGTCTCCCAGGCATCCTCCAGGTAGATTGCTGTGATTGTTGTGTCAGGCAGAGATAGCTGTACATTCTTTTGTAAGAGCAGTACCGGTGCGTGGATCTCCTGCATCATCCATTGCAAGCGTGCAGCGGGATAGTCCGGGTCCAGCGGAACATAGGCACCGCCGGCCTTCATGATTCCCAGTAAGCCAAGTATCATATCGAGAGAACGTGTCATACATATACCTACAAGGACATCAGGTCCGACTCCGAATGAGCGTAAGTAATGTGCGATTTGATTTGCACGCTCATTGAGAGCACGATAGGTCAGAGTCGTATGCTCAAACTGAACTGCAATTGCGTCGGGTGTCAGTTCCACCTGCGCTTCTATAATCTGATGAAGGCATTGATTATTGGGAGAGGAGGAGATTTGTGTTGTCTGCCATGTGGAGAATGCCTGATTTTCTTCAACCGTTAAAAAAGAGAGCATCGCAAGAGGATTGGTTGGGTGTACCACGACTGTGTTCAGAAGACATTGAAAATGAGCCACCATATAGGTGATGGTTGATGTATCAAATAGATCAACCGCATAGCGGAACACGCCAGAAATTCCATGGGGTGTTTCTATCATCTCTAATTGGAGATCGCATTGTATGGTTTCAGTGTGAACTTCCAGTTGCCGCACTTCAAGCTCTGGTATGGTTGACTCATCAAGGTGAAGGGTCTGATTCTGGAAAAGGAACATGATCTGAAAAAGTGGGTTGTGACTTAAACTACGTTGAGGTTGCAGCAATTCTACAAGCTGTTCAAAGGGCAGATCTTGATGAGCATAGGCCTCCAGGATGACATTGCGGACATGGTGTAAAAAATCCAGAAAAGGCATATCGGCTGCCGGATGGGTGCGTATTACCAGTGTGTTAGCGAAGAATCCTAGTAAAGATTCAAGTTCAGTTCTAAAACGATGAGCAATTGGCGTTCCTACCGCAATATCACGCTGGTCACTGTAGCGATAGAGTAGGGTCTGAAATGCTGCCAGTAAGACCATAAATACGGTGACCTGTTCACGTTGTGCGAGCGCGCGTACATGCTGTGAAGTCTGTGGAGAAAGAAGAAATGGTAGACTGGCGCCCTGAAAGGACGGGATCGGAGGGCGTGAACGCTCACCTGGAAGTGTCAGGACTGGGGGGAGTCCCTGGAGTTGTTGTTTCCAATAGGAGCTTTGTTCTGTGAATTTCGCCTGTTGATGGTGTGCTTGTTGCCAGTGTGCGACGTCTGCATACTGTACGGAAAGCTCCGGCAAATGTGGTTCTTTGTTTTGTACAAAACTACTATAGAAAGAAGTAAACTCGTGAAGGAAAATATCTATTGACCAATCATCAGTGATGATATGGTGCATTGTCAGGAGAAGTATGTGCTCGTGGTCATCCAGCCGGAGGAGCATGACGCGTAATAATGGGCCATGTGCTAGATCAAAGGGTCTGTGAATTTCCTGAGTAATGATCTGTTGCACCTGCTGCTTTTTTTCTGTACCATCATGGGTGCTAAGCTCAATCATGAGAGGTATGATTGGTCGATAAGGTGCTATGGACTGGAACGCTTGCCCTCGGTCATCAGGAAAAACCGTTCGTAAGATCTCATGTCGTTGTATGATGTGATTGATACTCTTATTGAGCACGGCGAGTTGCAGTGAACCACGTAAATGGAGTGCAACAGGGACGATATATGCTGGCCTGGCAACTTCTAATTGGTCCAGAAACCATAAACGTTGCTGTGTAAAGGATAGCGGGGCTGTGTGTGTGTGCGGGCGTTTTGTAATAGGCGGCAGTGATACTTGTGTTTTGTTATGCAGTGCTTCCTCGATATATCTTGCCATTTTGGCAATGGTTGGCAACGCAAAGAATATTTGCAAGGGCACTTCGATCTGGAAAAGATCATATATTCTGGCCGTCATTTGTGCCGCGATTAATGAGTGGCCGCCGATAGTAAAAAACGAATCGTGTACTCCAATGTGTGCAATACCCAATAACCGTGTCCATAGCGCCAGTAAATTTTTTTCAATAGAAGTACGTGGCCCTTCCAGGTCTGTTTCGGGTGATTGATCTAAGGTCGTAGGTTGTATGAGCACATGTCGATCAATTTTCCCATTTGGTGTGAGAGGGAAGGCTTGTAGAAAGGTAAAGCGAGAAGGAAGCATATAGTCTGGTAACCGTTGTTGAAGATACGCTCGTAGCGCATCTTTATCTGAAGCATTCTCAGGATGAGGAATAACATAGGCGGTTAAGGACTGGTAGCCAGATGCATCTTTTTGCGCAACCACAAGACTTTGCTGAACAGAGGGATGGGTATTGAGAAGCAACTGAATCTCATCTGGTTCAATGCGGAAACCGCGAATCTTCACCTGATGATCGAGGCGACCCAGAAACTCCAGTGCCCCATCTGCGTGAACGCGTACCAGATCGCCCGTTTTGTAGAGCCGGGTCCCAGCTTCCTTGCTGAACGGATCGGGGATGAAGCGTTCGGCCGTTAATGCCGCCTGGTTGCGATAGCCACGAGCGATGCCGGGTCCCCCCAGATAGAGTTCACCGGAAGCTCCGATAGAAACCGGTTGAAGTTGCTCATTGAGCACATGCGTCTGAACATGGTTGATCGCCGGCCCAATGAGTGGTGGCTGGTCCTGAGCGGATGTGTAGGATGTATAATAAGCCCCCGTAGCCCAGACGGTCGCCTCCGTAGGGCCATAGGCATTGTAGAGACGATGTGTTTTCACCAGCTGGTTTGCCAGTCCTCTGGAGAGCAATTCCCCAGCCGAAATGACTGTGTGCAGGCAAGGGAGCTGATCGCTGGTGAGGGAGGCTAGAACTGACGGGGGAAGCGTTGCATGCGTGATCGCGTACTGCTCAAGAACGTCTTGGAGATTCTTGCCCGGTAGCAAAGCCTCACGCGTCGCCAGTACGAGGGTCGCGCCAGCCATCAAGGCCAGACATATCTCGAAGACTGAGGCATCGAAGCTCAGAGAGGCAAATTGTAGAATGCGGTCCTGGGGCTGGATAGCAAAAATCTCCTGCTGCGTAGAGGCGAGAGCATAGAGGCCACCATGTGTGATTTGCACCCCTTTGGGCTGGCCAGTTGAGCCGGATGTATAGATGATATAGGCCAGATTGTGTGGAGAGATCGTCAACGAGAGATCCTCTGAAGACTCATCGGCGATAGCAGGCCAGATGAGGTCCAGTGAAAGCAGAGGCAAAGATGAGACAGGAAGTTGAGCTGTGAGGTGTTGATGCGTGAGCAAGAGAGAAATGTGAGCATCATGCAACATAAAAGAGAGTCGCTCTGAAGGATAAGTAGGATCAAGAGGAACATAGGCTGCGCCCGTTTTGAGGACAGCGAGGAGCGCAATGAGCATATCTGGAGAGCGCTCGATGGCAATGCCAACTAGTGACTCAGGACCGATCCCTTGCCGTTGTAGATAGTGCGCTAATCGGTTGGCTTGTTTATTTAATCCTACATATGTTAATGAAATATCCTCGAATGTAACGGCAATAGCGTCTGGCCGAAATAGCACTTGTTGCTTGAAAAGCAGCAGAACTGACATTTGTAACGTATCCATGTATACAAAGGACTCCTTGAAGCTGAACCAATGTTTTCACATTCGCTAGGTTCTATTTATAATTTTTATGGAAAAATCAAGGCCCGGCAAAGTCATTGATACTTGTATGTTGTAATGCCCCCACGAACGATAATTTCAGCCCGATTGTTCCAGGATCAAGGTTTGTAAACATAGAGTATTCTCCTCTCAGAAAATACTCATGCCATAATTATGTATACAAAGTGCTATTTATAATAATACCATATACGAATAGAAAAATCTTCTTGTAAAATGCTTAATTACATGATCATAGGAAATTGTGTGCCAAACAGATTGAAGCGGCACCAGAAGATGGTTGGTAATGAAAGTGATCTTGCCCCAATTTGTGAGAGTTCCCCCTTGGCTCTCCGTCCTTCAGGGGGAACTGATGAGCTTGAGCAAACAGGTTCAACCGTCTTACGTATCACCTTAGGGATGAACCTCTTCCAATGCGACGAGGTGTCAAGTTTCATCTAATGTCTTCAGGTCGAAGTCGGCAACGCAACGAACTTTAACATAGTTAAGCGTCAGTGACCCCTCAACATGAGCGACCCCCTGTCTGCTGCTCGAAGTTGGCGCGGCTAAGATCCGTAGCGCTTTTATCGACTCTTACACCAGGGTCGGTGCCGCCATGCGTATCCGTAAATTTAATGAAGACATAACCCATGTCCTCCACGCGCTTCTTGAATTCTTCCAGGGATGGTTTCGGGCCACCAACTATGACAGGATGATCTCCCTGCGCGAGACATTGTACGAGATCGTCCATTGTTTCACTCCTTCACACTGAACATACTGTAGAGCAAGTTTACCTGAGCTATATAGTGGCTTCACGCGCCTCGACAAAAAGAGGCTGAAGCAATACAGTTTAACTTCAGCCTCTTCCCTCCTGACCACCAAATCCCGGTTACATTGTGACCACTTCCCACTACTACATAATTCGCAACGTTCGCGATAGTGCCAAGGGGCAGCAGGAGGGAGCCAGTTACCTCCCTCCCGCTTTGGTTTATACGGCGATACCGAACAGTTCGGCCAGTTCAACCATCGCTCGCATTAGGTAGTGAGTAACTTCGGGCTGCATCAAACGACTCAGGTACATTTAACCACTCACCAACTGTCGAACAATATGCAGTTTTTCTTCTGGGCTAAACTATATGTGTCAAGAAGCGGTCGATTTTGAGCAATTCACCCGATCGTCATTGCGCTTTCTTGGGAGATCATGCGTGAGAACATGCACATGCTTGTAGACCCGCCTTGCTTTTGCTATACTCGTTCGTGTTGGGGAGTTGGGGAGAAATCTGTTGTGGACAAGAAAGGAACCCATGCCAAAGCCACCGACCCATGCACTCATCTGGTCTACCAAGAAGCGATGCTATATTTTGCATACCCCTGATCATCCACCACAGCCAATTATCCCTGGAAACGAGGAAATATGGCGCGTCTGGTTGACCACCCATTCCTCCTTTTCCTTCCAGGGGCAACATGGTCGCCTGAACGTGCTCAAAGAGTTCCGGGCTCGTGGGACTGGCTACTGGTATGCGTACCACACTAACTCTGGGAGCCGCAGGAAGTGCTATCTTGGACCAAGTGTGAGTGTGACCCTCGCGCGTTTAGAGGAGGTGGCTGAGGCGCTCCAGGAGATCAAGCGGGAGCACACAACGCAGGCTGGCAACGAGACTCCTTCCAACATGGTCGAGCCTGAACGCGAGCTCAATGATCAAAGCCGGATGATGGTGATGACCAGGCTCTTCCCTCCACGTCTGCCTGCCACCCTCGTCGTACGGGAGCGGCTCCTCTCAGTTATGGATACCGCTCTGTCCCGCCCTCTGACCTTGCTCTCCGCTTCCGCTGGCTGGGGCAAGACCACGCTGCTCTCGGCGTGGGCGCATCGGCATCCCCAATCAGTCGCCTGGCTGTCTCTGGAGGAGTTGGACAATGACCCGACGCGGTTTTGGATCTCGCTGATCGTCGCACTGCGCAGATGGTGGCCAGAGATTGGGGAGCGTGCGCTTGCCCTGCTGCCAGGAAGGTCTCTTTCTGCTGGCGTCACCATGCTCCTCAGCGAGTTGGTTGACAGGAGTGCGCAGCCCTCGCCCATCGTGCTGATCCTGGATGACTATCATGTGATTGATGAGCCGACCATCCATGCCTCCCTGAGCATCTTCCTGAAGCATCTGCCATCCCATGTGCATCTGATACTCTCCAGTCGCGTGGACCCGGATCTTCCTCTCTCTCGTTTCCGGGTGCGCGGACAACTCTTCGAGCTCCGCGACACGGATCTGCGCTTTACACGGGAAGAAGCCCAGCACTTTCTCATTGAGCGGATGGGACTCGCGCTCGAAGATCGCGATGTTGCCCTTCTGGAAGCGCACACAGAGGGCTGGATTGCCAGCTTGCAATTGGCAGCGCTCTTCCTACAGAAACAGACTGATCCCTCTGCCGGAGTGCGGATGCTCAGGGGCAACCAGCGCTTCCTCCTCGACTATCTGCGTGAAGAGATCCTAGCCAGCCTGTCGCAAGACGTGCAAGACTTCTTGCTAGAGACGAGTGGGCTCAACCCTTTGAGTACCTCGCTCTGCGATGCCGTCAGGGGCCGAGAGGATAGTGATCACTTGCTCGAACAGGTGGAACGAGCCAATCTGTTTCTTCAACCCCTCTCCGAGAGTCGGCAGTGGTATCGTTATCATGCTCTGTGGGCACAGGGCATGCAGCATGAAGCCAGGCTGCGCCTGGGGGCAGCCGCTCTGCATTCGCTCAGCCAGAAAGCGAGTCTGTGGTATGAGCAACAGCGGATGCTCCCGGAAGCCATTGAAGCGGCACTGGCTGGGGAAGATTTTGGTCGCGTCGCATTGCTGATCGAGCGTTTTGTGGCTCCTAACAGCTTTCGTAATGAGTTTTATCTGCTGCGCTCCTGGTTGGAACAATTGCCAGAAGAGGTTGTGCGAGCCCAACCGGAACTTTGTTCCCTCTCTGTGCTCGCCATGATGTTTACGACCGATCGGCGTTCGCCCGCCATCCAGGCACGTTCTGAGCAGTTCCTCTTGTGGGCAGAGCAGGGTTTTGAAGCCAAAGGACAGTGGGAACACCTGGGGGACGCTCTAGAACTCCACGCCGAGCTTGCCTTCTATCAAGAAGATTTCCCGCGGGCGCTCGTGTTAGCGTACCAGGCGCGCCCGCTCCTTTCCAAGGCTAGCTTCCTCTCTCCCGACAATGTGTTGGCGGACGCGTTAGAAGCGTTTCTGACAGGTGAAGTGGAGAGAGCCTGGCCGTACATCCTGGAAAGTCTCGAAAGATCGAAGCGCATCGATTCTCTTGTGAACGTGTTCGCTACGCTCCTCTATTTGGGAAATGTCTGCCTGGAAAAAGGCGAGATGCAGAAAGCGTCCCGCTACTACCATCAAGCCCTGTCATCCATTGATCAAGACCAGGAGATGTCCCGGCAGCAATTTCTGGCGACTGGGGACATGGATCCTTTCTTTACCTCATGGGCTTATCATAGCCTTGCTCAGATTTCCTATGAGCAAAATGACATCAGCAAGGCGCAGCACTATCTCTCGCAAGCACTCGCTTTGAGAGAAAAGCCAGAGGAAAGCATCCACGTTTTTACGTCGGGTTCGCTCATCCAGACTCGCCTTTTGCAAGCATGTGGAGAGACCGCACAGGCTCAGGAGTTGCTCTTGAGATGGGAGAGGAGCGCTCGCTTTTCCTGGCCTTTGAGCATGATACGTGTCTTCCTGGCGCGGGTGCAACTGGCACAGGGAAATTTGCTCGCAGTGGAGCAATGGGCTCAACACACTTTTGATCCCCGAATACCCAAACAGGAGCAAGACTTGCCATTGTTATACCAGCAGGAAGAAGCGCTGCTCCTGGCACGCTTGCAGATCGCGCAAAAGAGGGGAGAGGCTGCGTTGAACGAGTTGGCTCCCTGGAAAGAGAAAGCCCAGGCTCAAGGGCGCAAACGGAGCGTTCTGGAAATCCAGATACTCGTCTCCCTGGCTCATTTTGTCTCTCAAGAATCCACCCGGGCCAGATCCGCTCTGCGTGAGGCGTTAGAACTGGCACAGCCGGAAAACTATCAACGCCTCTTTCTGGATGAAGGGCCGGAGATGGAGCATCTGCTGAAAATGCTGCTGCCAGAGCTACGTGAGGCATCGCTGAGGGCCTCTGTGCAAAACCTTCTGCGTGCATTTGCCCAGGATCCAGGTTCCCAACCTGCAGAAGAGGCACCACATTCCAGTAAGGATGCCTTATTCCCAGAGCCGCTCAGCAATCAGGAGCAGCGGGTCCTGCGCCTGCTGGTCGCTGGTCGATCCAATCCAGAGATAGCCCGCCAACTGGTGATCTCGGTCAATACCGTGAAAACCCATGTCCAAAGTCTCTATCGGAAGCTGGACGTCAACAATCGTGTCGAAGCCAGCGAGGTGGCGCGGCGCTTGCTTTTGCTCTGACCCTCCCCTCTTTTCCTCTCACCCACTCACAACCATCCATCTGGATGATGTCAACTCATCCACTGCCACGGTATACTCCCAACAGTCTCAACGAAAGGAGGAAGACACTGCGTATACGATGTCGCATCTGGATCAAAGAGCACCTGGACCCATCCTGGCAAGAGTAGTTTGAGGATCTCCAACTGCTCCCCGAAGCATCTGGCAGAACGATGCTGTATGGAGTACTGGTCGATCAAGCGGCCCTCTATCACGTTCTGCTCAAGATTCGCAGTCTCGGCTTAGTCCTGGTCGCCCTTGATACAGATGAGCTTCCATCGGTTCAGGAGGAGCAGTGAGCTGTGTCTGTCACATTTTTTCTTTGCATTCCGTCAGAGAAGTGAAGGAACAAACCTCAACCGATGGTCGCGAGACGAAAAACACAAGGCGAAGCATGCCGTCTACACGACAGAAGGACCTGATTGTCTCATGAGGTAAAGAGAACGAAAGCAATCGGTGAAAGGAAAGAGAAAAATGTCAACAATACAGATGAAAGAGCGCATAACAATACATACGAAAGTGATCGTCTATTGGGCAACCACCGCCATCATCACGCTCGAACTGCTCGCAGGTGGTCTCTCGGATCTGGTGCATGGGGGAACGATGCTGGTGGCTGGCGAGCCAGTTGCTGATGTCATCACGCGCCTTGGCTACCCGCTCTACTTGCTCACGATTATCGGGGTGTGGAAGCTGCTTGCCGTCATCACCTTACTGGTGCCACGTTTTCCTCGACTCAAGGAATGGGCCTATGCGGGCGAAATCATTGTCATGACGGGGGCGGCGGCATCCAACGCATTCAGCGGCGAAGACACAAGCATGGTCATCATGCCCCTCATTTTCGTCGTGCTCGCGCTCATTTCGTGGGCACTTCGACCACAAAGCCGGACCCTCGGAGTCCTCTTTCCTGCGAGAAGCTAAGTGGCACATCCAGCCAGCCCATCCCAATAGGTGCTTGATCTCGGTTGGGCATTTTGAGAGACAATGGAAATTCTTTTCGAGCCTTGATACTAGAAGGAGAGTTGAATATGCCAGCACGAATGAAGAATCCAGCGATGGTCCTTCCTGACGCCATGAAGGGCATTCAGAACCTGTACAAGGCCATGCACCAGGGAGGCGTGCCACAGCGGACATTGGAGCTTGTCCATCTGCGAACGAGCCAGATCAATGGTTGTAGCGCCTGCGTCGACGCGGGTGTACGCACCGCCAGAAAGGTAGGCGAGACCGATGAGCGGCTCTTCGCTGTGGCGGCCTGGCGGGAGACGCCGTACTTCACTGATGTCGAGCGCGCAGCCCTGGCACTTGCTGAGGCTGCCACCCGACTCGCCGACCGGGCCGATGCGGTCTCCGACGAGATCTGGAACGAGGCAGCAAAGCACTTTGACGAAAAGGGACTGTCCGCCATTATCCTCATGATCGCTACCACCAACCTGTTCAATCGCCTCAATGCGACCATCAAAGAGCAGGCGGGCGCGTCCTGGAGCTAAACGACCTCAACCCCGCCAGTGATGACCGGGATGAAACAGACAACTCAAGACAAAACAATACGAAAAGTGAAAGGGAAAAATCCCATGAGCGTCCTCATGATCCGTGCGAAAGTGAAACCAACACAGGTGTCAGAAGTTGAAGCGGGCATCAAGAGCCTATTTGGAGCGCTTGAGCAAGCGCAGCCCGAGGGCATTCGTTACGCGTCCTGCCGACTCGCAGATGAAGTGACCTATCTGGTGTTCCTGGAAATTGACGAGGGGATAGACAACCCGCTGCCGACTTTCCCGGAGTTTCACGCCTTCCAGGAGGCCCTCAAGACATCATTGGCCGAGCCGCCAACCACCGAACAGTTGACGGTGAGAGGATCATACCGTCTCTTCTAACCTGTACATGATGAGCATCTCAGGACTGAGCCCAACGCTCACCATGGAATTTCTTCATCAGGCCTCTCCAAATTACTACGGTGAAAGGTAGGAATTTGGAGAGCTCTTTCCATACACATGAAGTTAAGCACAGATGCACCTCCCATCAGTGCCCATGCCTTTTGCGCGAAGATCAGAAGCACGAAGAAACGAACCACCTGGACGAGATGGGTTTTAAAGTCTGGACTCTGCGGAGTCGGATGAGGCGCAAGCGTTCTGCTTCTCAGACGAGTCCACGGGGCCTTGTACATTGAGGTATCCGTTCCTGGAAGCGGTCACAATGACCCTTCCTCAACCTGACCGGGAGGTCAACGATGTCGCAGTACACGGACGAGCAGGTCAAGGTTCTCACTCCGGAGGAGATTCGGACGATGGACCTCGACGATATCGAGTCGATTTGCCTCAACAAATAGTTCCTGCTCTTCTCGAGGGACCAGTTCGATGCGCGCTGATGGAGCGTATTGATGATGAGTTCGACGCGCAGAGCAAGAGTCTGAAGGCTCTCCGCACCAGAATCCGCTAGTCAGACTGAGACTTCGCCTTCGAGATCGGATCGCCATCCATCGCACCAGGTACCAGGCGGACCCGGAAGATTTCCGGGTCCGCCCGCTTTTTCATAGAAATTGCACCTCTCATATTCCCTTCAATATTTCACTCCGCAACAGACCTCGCCACCGCCCCCTTTCCGTATCTGGGCACTCACCCTGACCGATGCAGACCTCACCTGGCACGCGCGCATGTTTGCCGGGTGGGGCAAAGAGGAAAGCAGGGCTGCTTCCGGCGAGATTCCCCAGGGAAGCAACCCACGGGGTTTCAACCGCTTGTACCCGGGCTTTCTGCCTTACTCCTCTGGCGGCAGGGACTTCGCCTGCCCAGGAGCCGCGTCGCTGAGAGGGACTCTGGGAAACCCCATTCAAAACTCTTCCTGCACCATCTCCCAGAAGGAGGGCCAGCGCTGTGCCCCGAGGATCTTGCTTCCCAAAATCCAGGCTTCCCATTCCCCTTCAGGCGTGACCACCTCAGGATTGAGCAGGTAGACATACCCATCCTGTTGCTCGCTGATCTGCAAAGCTGTTTGCAAGTAGGCAGAGTGAAAATACGACGGGTCCTGCTGCTTGCCATAGACGCGGTGGTCAGCCTCAGATAGATCGAACATTTCCCACTCCCAATCCTCGATCCAGTCTCGCGCATAGTCTGGCTCCTTGACTTGGAACAGATCAACCTGCTCGATAGGCAAGAGGGGCTCGGTTAAGCCGCAGGGCCAGCCATTGGTGAGTTGCAAGAACTTCCGGTAGGAGGGCGGCAATCTTCGCCCCAGGCGCTGTTCAGCCGCAAGGAGTTGCGCTTCGGTGGTGCCAGGGGAGCCTATCCAGCCTGATTGGATGGCTGCATCGCGAGTCTGGTCGAGGAAATGGTCGATGACGTCCAATGGGTCTCTCATCTGTCCCTCCTGTTCATATAGAGGTGTTTGGCTCGTTGTGGTTCAAGCGCCCCCATTGGGCACGCTTGTGATCGGGTGAGAGAAACATGTTCCTGCCGTTTCCGTCTCTTTCTCTCTCCCTTCGAGAAACGGAAACGGCGTTGTCTCTCACTGCCTGACGCAGTATGAGGACTTGCTGACTCTGGGGGTCAGGTGGGGTCTGCATCGGCCAGGGTGAGTGCCCAGATACGGAAAGGGGGCGGTGGCGAGGTTTGCTCCGCAATAACATTACTCTCATGAGATCCATGAATACCCCAAGTTCTTTGCAAAGCTCCAGGAGGTGAGTGTAAGCCTTTGACAAGCTGTCTCCGTGCCATGTTTGTGTGCCTGCTACTTACAAAAAACTTGCCGCACCCCACAGTGGGGAGAGTCTGACAGGCTTTCATCTGCGGACGTGTCGTGCCCTGGATCGCATCTTGCGTGAGTATGCTGGTCAATCTATTGTGGTGGTTTGTCACGGGGGAACGGTCAATGTCAGTTTCATCTATTTCCTGGGCCTCTCCCTGCTCAAATACCCACCCATTCTTGAGGCGATGCTTACCGTCACAACTCACGCACATCCTGAGGAGGGATCCACACAGCAGGAATGAGACCTGCGGCTAGGAGGCGGGCGAGATGCAACGTATCGCGCGCATCAGTCTTCACCCGAGCAGTGGTAATCAGTTTCACGAGGTTCGGATGAGCGACCGTGACTGAAGAAACCAGAGGACAAAGCTGATCACAGAGATGCCAGGCGTTTGTTGTGCCTTCTAATACCACCGCATCGGTCGAGCACAGATGCTGCTGGCTCCAGGAGGAGAAATCATCCGGATCTACTCGGCGAGGGGAAAGCACCACCTGTTGAGAGGGATTGACTGCTCCGACAACGACAGAGTGCTTATGCACATCCAGGGCTACGAAACGTTCTCCACAAACAGATGCAAGCATACATTTTCTCCTTTTTCAGGCAACGAGTAAGGACGAGAGTACGCCGTTTGGGGTTCGCAGTGTTCAGACACCCATTCGGGCTGCGATCTTTCACGCTTCGAGCCCGAGCGGATTCGACGGGTGGCCAAACATCCTATCGGGCTTGAGATTCCACCGTGCAAACGGGCCACCCCTGACGCCGCGTACTGATCGAGCGTCCCCGTCAGCTTTACCTGTCAAGGATACCGAAACGACGCACTCTCTGCAACTGACATGCTAAGATCCTAGTCCTACCTCTTGATCGCTGTGCGACCGCCGTCAGCGGTGATGATCGTACCAGTGAAGTAGCTTGCGTGTGGGAGGCAAGAAATCCTACAACATTGGCAATCTTCTCAATGTTCATTGCATGCTTGAGCAGTGTGGTGCATCCGAGGGCTTCAGTGTGCTCGGATGCTTAAAGAAGAGGCCAGAGATCGCTTCAAATAGTCCGGCCCATTTGAAACTGAGCACGTCTCTAGCCCGTATCCCTTTCAAGGATCTGTTATTGCTTTACATAAGGGGAAAAAAAACATGGGAAACAAAAACGCTTGTATCATCGTTGATCTTAGATCAGGGGAGCACCTGGTACACGTCCCTGAGATAGCAACCGTTCTATCAGCTGCAGGCTGGAAAACTGACGTAGCCCTGAAGGAATATGGAGGCGAGACGATGCAACTGGCACAGAAGGCTGCCAAAGAGAAATATGCGCTCGTGATCGGCTACGGCGGCGATGGAACCTTAAATGCCCTTCTCAATGGCACCATGTATGCCCAGGGGAAAGGTGCCGTCGCAGATATACCAGGAGGCACCTTCAACGTATGGGCAAAGGCAATAGAGATGCCGGATGATCCCGTGAAAGCCGCCCTGACCCTTGTAGATAGCGAACCACGCAGCCTTGATCTCGGCCATATCGAGGCAACCAGTCTGACCTCTGCCAATAATTCCAAAGACGTCTGGCAACCAGCCCCCAATGGAAAAAAGTCGAAAAAGTCAAAAGAATCAACAAAAACCAGGCACTATTTCTTGCTAAACGTTGGCATCGGCTTGGATGCCGCAATAATGGCACATATATCCAAACCTCTAAAGTATCGAGTTGGTCCGCTGGCCTTCGACCTCGCTGCTGCAAAAGAGTTCCCCAGACAGCGCCCGTTTCCCGTCGAACTTCAGCAAACAGATGACAAGGGCAATGTCACCGCTCACTGGCGTGGAGATGTCTGGGAAGCGTATGTAAGCAAGGTGCCTCTCTTCGCGGGAGCGGTCAACATAGAACCGGGTTCGCGCGCCGATGATGGATTGCTCTACGTCACTTTGATTACCGCCAATAGTCCACTAAAGACGATCGGACAGGCCGTTTCATTACTCACGCAGCACAAGCCAGATAGAAATGTCACAACCTATTTCCGCGGCACGCATTTTTCGCTGCGAATCCCCGCCTCTATCGATATCCATGTAGATGGGAGTGCTGTCAAACCCGAAGAACTCCTATCAAAAGCGGAACAGCGTGCCTTGCAACAAACCAACGATCCAGAACAGATGCTGGTCGATTATCACTTCGATGCCAGGCCAAAGGCGCTGCACGTTGCCGTTCCACGCACCTATGCAGGCCCACTGTTTGAGAAAACATCGCAGAAAGGAAACACCTCACCCCAGGAACAACTCCTGCTCGCTGAACAACAGCCAGCGAATGCGCCACAGCAATCGCACCCGCAAAGCGAGGAGCAACCCCCAATTTTGCAGAAAGCAGCCTATAACATAGAAGTTATTGGAAGCATTGCACCTCAAGGGAAACAGCCAACCACCATCGTCGCTGGCAAGTTCAAAAAACAGGATACGGACGAGGTCCAGGTTCTCGCGGTGCGCGTAAACAAGCGAACGCAGGTGCTCAACAAGGCAGGGGAGCACGTACCGTCTGCAAGGCTCCTAGCACTACAGGAGGGCCAGACAATCCTGGCCGAAGGGAAGAAGACTAAACGCGGCGTCATCAAAGCTACGCGCGTGAGGTTAGCCGACTGAGGTAATCTCTGTGAGTCAGGAACCCACCATTCAAGAGGGAAAATGCATACGATCTCTACAGCGGCTGGCAGAAGAGTTGAGCACATGGGTGAAGATCTGGATCAAAAGCTCTTCCCATTGAAGCAGGACGCTCTAAAAAGCAGGAACACTGAAAGGCTGTTTGGGCTTTATGACCAGATCAATGTTCCCTCTTCGTAACAATACTCGCCTGCCTCCAGATCGTCCGCAAAAGTGGAGAGAAACGCTTGCCAGCTTGAGGCAAGCCAGCGGTGAAAGGTGCCGTTTTCGGCGTCACTGTCGATGATTTGTCACATTTGCCCATGAGGAGTAGGAGTCAAATCGAGGCAAAACACGTCTCCGTCCGCTTCCAGCAGCGGAATCCAGTTGATATTCCATGTTTCTACGCGAACTCGTATGGGTTGGCCGTCCCAGGTGAGCCAATCATCTGTGATCTTGACTTTCGCCCCCTGTGCATACTTTTTCATCATTTTCCACAGATGCACCATCTCTTGCAAGGAGCAGAGCCGTCGTAAGCATTGATCGGGATCACCTAGCCACATCCTCCCATTGTGAATGCGGTACGAGGCATTCACATCTTCGGGAAATACCACCCTTTTTGCGGATCAGCTCACCGGGAACAATCCCGCGCTGGTTCCAGCGTTCAATCACCTTGTCATACACGGTTGCAAAGATGGTGGCCGAGTCGATGTCCTCTGCCATCTCCTGATCCCAGGCGGCATAAGTGGTCATGTACCCGGCTATGGCAGCTTCCGCTCATTCCTTATTGATCACCCGCCGCGGCTCTCGTACCAGTGGACCCAGGTGGTCTAGTTCCCTATCGCCGTAGCGGTCAAAAGCGCGCTGTATCTTTTCCCAGGTGGGATGAGTTAGCCAGCGCGTTCTATTTTTCATCTGGCCTGGTCGAACCATGCGCAACCACTCTTCTGTGCAGTAGGCCCACAGGCACTTGATGTTGCGTAGCGTGTCATATACATCATCCAGGCCCATCTCCCTAAGCACTTCACTTTCCAAAGGGAACTCAACACGCCAGACCTCTTCACCAGGTTCCCAGCTGCGCTTCTCCCAGACGATTTCAAACCATTTCTTGTCTGAGTGCTTAATCAGGGTTTCACGGTATTTTGAACATCTTCTGCGCAACAAGAATGCAACAGGTTAACAGGGTCTCACACCACTACAATGCTCGCGCATCTAGACCAAGAATACGCGTGAATATTCCTTGTGGATGAGGAGACAACGCTTGCTGATCTGCGAGGCCTCGCAAGAGAGGCTCAGGCATGCTTGCCGATTTTCGCTCACTTTTCCTTGAACATGGCCCACACGCCGGGCAGCGCCAGTTGTTGGAAGATGCTTTCCATCTGTTCTGGTGGGTAGGGCATATCAGCAACGACCCACCATTTGAGCAAGGTGAGCAAGGCCCCGGCCAGGTACTGGGAGACCACCGGCAGGGGGATCGGCGGCGAACGTTTTTCTGCGCAGAGGGTGGAAAGAGCAGGTTCAATCGCTTGGCAGAGTGCCGCCTGCAAAGCTTCCCACAAGAACTCGCCCGCACGGCTTCGCATCAGTGCCCGAAATGGCTGATTCTCAGAGTGGTACACATGCTCAAACAGTTCCAGACTGGGCAGGACCCGTTGTCTTGCTACTGCATGGGCGAGCTGGCGAGTGAGCCGCTCCAGCTCCTGCTCTATGATACTGTTGAGGACATCCTCTTTATCGAAATAATGGGCATAGAAGGTGGTACGGCCAATGTTTGCCCGATCCAAAATATCCTGCACCAGAATCTCATCATAGGGTTTTTCTACCACGAGTTCCGCAAAGGCAGAGTTCACCAGGCGATAGGTACGTTGGGAACGACGATCTGTTTTCTGTTGTTTCACGGATGTCACCTCTTTCTTTGACGAACAATCAGGGTCAGGTGTTCGGTAGAGAACGGGTTCCCTGGTGTGTGCTTGCCAGGGAGAACCCTCCCTTGTATTCTCTCTAGAGAATACCATATTCGGTAGCAAACCTGCTGTTCCTTAAACTGGAACAGAGAAGGAGAAAGAAGGAAAATAGAAAATGAAAAGCAAACACCACACACTTGATCAGGAGGAGCCTGTTCACCAAAGCAATCATGAAAAGAACACGCGATCATGACTCCCTCATCTTACGTCCAAGGAGAAAAACACATGGGAACCTCAGCACAAAGTACTGGAGAGCAGTCAGCGGCGATGAGACTGCTGCTGGCTTGCGGTGCCATTGCTCCGCTGCTCAACAGTGTTGTCATTCTCATCCTTGGGGCCATACGCCCTGGCTACAACGCCTGGATAGTCCCCGACAGCAACCTCGAACTGGGGGATGGTGGGTGGATACAAATCATCAACTACATCGTCACCGGAGCGCTCCTGCTCGCTTTTGCCATCGGGCTCAGGCGTGTCCTGCGTACAGGACGTGGTTCGACCTGGGGACCCATCCTGCTCGGCATCTATGGCCTCACCTTCATCGTCACCGGGCCTATCCTTCCCGACCCGGCGCTAGGTTACCCACCAGGAGCGTCGAGCGCGCTAACCATTCACGGAGCCATTCATATCCTCTTTGGTCTACTTCAGTTCACTTCGCTGATTGCGGCTTGCTTCGTGCTGGCACGGCGCGATGCGGCGCTTGAAAGGCGCGGCTGGTCCTGGTATTCGGTTGCCACTGGTCTGCTGATCGCCGCCTCTTATGTCGCCTTCGTCCTCACCGCCAAATTGTTAGACGGGGGACCAACAGGACTCATTGAACGGATTGGCATCATTGGCGGCGGCACGTGGATCGCTCTGCTGGCGATCCGCCTGATGAGCAAGAAGGTCCCACGGGTGTCTGTCGAATAAATGGGTCTGTCAGAACTCAGAGAGAGGCTTGTCCTGGGGTTCTGTCAGAATTGGCCATGAGTATGAACGGACCGGAAAACAACGCGAAGGCCCGTTCGTACTCATGAGCCTGAACTGACTCTCGTCGAGGAACAAACAGATCAGGCCTATTGTCGGCTCCTGCAACAGGAATGACAGGAATGATGGAAACGAGAGAAGCGAAGGCGATGTCACTTGTGATGGCACCAGATCAACGTCAAGCCCGGAGATCAGCGAGGCTTGAGCTTGTTCGACAGGTGAAGCTTAGTTGGATAACCGGAAAGATCAGGTAATGTCTGTATGCAAGGTGGCATTAGCGAATCTGGCGATGTGGGTGCGTGATCGGCACTTTCCAGCATCATATGCGCAGGGAGTGCGCCACACTTTTTTGCGTCGAGCCTGTTTAGGGCACAATCTGCTACTTATGCGGCTTGTTGCCAAGCCTCAGCCTCGCGCAAAAAACACATGTTGCACCCGGCGCGAAAGTGCGTTTGGCAAGGAATGTTCCCCTCGAATTGGAAGCGCGATGTCTCTTCGAGACAGCCATGATGATGAAAATGAACCTCTTGAGGCTGTTCTACCTCGGCTATTGCAAGTGATTTTCGGAGGAAAGCCCTGTTCACCCGATAGACCATCTTGAAAACCAGTTACCAATAGTGTATAGTTGTGCTGTAAAACCACTTGAATAGTAAAGAAAGGCATCTCTCCCAATGACGTGGACATTATCTTGCTAGCCTCTCCAACGGCTGCATTCCTTCCCTGCCTCTAGTTTCATCGAAAGCAGTTTCCCAGGCCTTCTCCTATCGTTTGTATGGCCTGGATGTATGCTGAGTACTCGCTTCATCGATAGAGTGGGTGCGTAACTGTCTGGCTGGGAATGGGACATGCTGCCAGTGGCGGACGTTGAGCAAGAGATGTGTTTCCGGGTCATTGCGCAACCTTTTCCCATTTTCCCAATCCCTCTCGCAATGCGCCTCCTTTTCCTCACGTCCGGCACATCTTTCCCCATTGATACACCTTTTGTTGGGTCACGCCATAGATGGCGTGTTGAAAACGGAGGATCTTTATGCCAGACCTCAGACCAGTTGTTGACCGTGAACAAGTGCTTACAGCTCTCAGTCAGTACTTCTCCGCGCCGATTACCGGCCTTATGCCTGTGGAGGGTGGACAGGTAATGCGCACCTTCGCTTTTCGTATGGGCGAGCAAGACTATATCGTACGCTTCAATCACGATAATATGCTGACTTCCAATCTGCCGAAAGAGGTGTATATCGCGCATAAACTGGCATCATCACCGGTTCCCATGCCGCCAGTCCTGTACACGGGACGCCTGGATGAACTCCACTTCGTGATCTCACCCAAGGTGCCGGGCCAGATGGTAGAAAGCCTGACCGGGCAAGAAGTTGAGCAACTCATGCCGGAGATTATGCGGATTCTAGACGCTATTCATCATGTTGATGTAAGCGAGACGCAAGGCTATGGTGTCTTCGATTATCAAGGGATGAGTGCAGTCGCTAGCTGGCGGGGATCGCTGGCGATCATCGCGAAAGAGGAAGACGAGCGCGACTACTTTGGGAAATGGTACCACCTGTTCAGGGATACCTTTCTAGAGCGCGATCTGTTCAAGGAGATCTACCGGGAGATGCAAGACCTGCTCGGCTTTTGCCCCACCGAGCGTTCCCTTGTACATGGAAACTATAGCCTGCGCAATATCCTCACGGACCATGGAGCAATCACCGCGGTTCTGGATTGGGTTGATGCGAAGTATGGCGATTTCGTCTTCGATATCGCCGGGCTGGACTTCTGGTATCCCTGGCTGCGTGTGCGTGAGCGGTTCCAGCTGTACTACCAGGATCAGCAGGTCGTTGTCCCTGCATATGGACAGCGTATGCTCTGTTATCAGTACTATATCTTCCTGAGCGCAATTCGCTTCTATGCCAAGGCGGGAGATGAGCAGGCCTATCGCTGGGTGAAGCAACGTCTTCAGGAACTACAGGCTTTCCAATTCTAAGGGATATTCCTTGCTCAGGGGGTAAGGGGATGCGAGTGGGCCAAGGTTGGGACCCAGGGGAGATTTGGGAAGCCCTGCACACAATAACACAATAGAGGTGCAACACAACTTTTGCAAAGCTTCAAGGAAGATGCGTGTCAGATTTTGGCGGGCTGTCTTCCTGTCATGCTTGTGTGCTCACTACTTGCAAAAAAGTGTGTCGCACCCGTCACGACCTGGGGTGTGGCAAGTTTTTTTGCGCAACTCTGAAAAGATGAGTGCGAGACATCACACCATATGATGGGTGGTCAGTCAAATAGAGCAAAAACTGGAACAGGAATGTGCACCCCGCATCGATGCGCGGAGAGGCCTCCTTTCAGCAGTGAACTGACAGGACAAGCTAACTTCGACATGATGCGAGCCCTCTGCTGATGAGAGCAAAACAGAAGAAGTTTTTCGGTTTTTCCTCCCCTATACTAGGGCTATCTGTACAATAGCTGCCCCCTCTGAAAGTAAAAGGAGAAAACCGGATGACAGATGAATTTACTCATGCACAAGAGAAGACACCTCCGTCTCAGCCAAACCCTGCACTCAAATCCCTTGAAGGATTGGTTGGCGATTGGACAATGGAACTTTCCAATGCATCTTTTCTTCCTCACCCATCCGATACAGCAAAAGGATCAATCTCTTTCGAATGGATGCAGGACGGAGCTTTTTTGCTGATGCGCATGGGCGACAAACCACCAAGCGCGCCCGCTGCCCTTTGGCTCATCGGTCGAGATGAATCGGCCCCAAACTATACCGTGCTCTACTATGACTCGCGAAGCGTTTCGAGGATCTATGAGATGAGCTTCTCGGAAGGTGTGTGGAAGATGTGGAGAGAAGCCCCAGGATTCTGGCAGCGCTATGAGGGCACAGTAAACCAGAACGGCAAAACGATCACTGCCTGCTGGGAGAAATCACGTGATGGTTCCACGTGGGAGCACGACTTCGATGTCACGTATACGAAGCTCAGCTAGACAATTTTCTGTGTGATTCGCCTTCCCCATCTTGTGAGAAATGATAGGATGAGGGAGGCTGATGCGTCAATCGTACTCAGGTTGACGGAATCTTGCACGGTTTTGCCCATTTGGACTGAATGCCCCTTTTCAACAATCCTCTGCCCATAGGCCTTCTGGGCGCGCAAAAAAACTTGCCGCACCCATGCGCAGGCCACCTGGAAACGTTTGCTCCCCATTTTTCAGCTTCCCTGCACCATCACGCACTCCGCTCAGATGGTGCAAGTTGAACTGCGTCCCTTCAACGATCGTGCGCTCAATCGAGATCTGGCCATCTTGTGTGAACGGGTCAACCAGGCATCGCCGCATCTGCCTGATGGACGCCGACTCTCGTTCACCATCAGTTCAGCGTGTTGCATTCTTGCCGCGCAGAAGAATGCCAAAATACCGTGAGTCCCTGGTGATGGGTGGGATGCGATTCTTCCCAATGCGTCAGGAAATATGATGAGTTTTCTAGATGAGTGTGGGGACCCGTTTCCCAATACTTTGGGCCTGACATTCTTTTAGAGCGGGCTTTTGAAGATGGGTAAAGCATTCACCTAAGTGGACACAGCCCTTATTAGTAAATGGCGCGGATGTTGAGCAGCACAACTATTGGTTACTTGAGAAACCGCCTCTGGAGCGGATCGTTGTGCACCGTTTTTGTAAATTCACGGCAAAATGGTTCGTCTCATGTTGAGGGAGGGCCAGGATAGGTGGAAAAATAGCTCATAGTGATAGACCACGTCCACGTATCCTACTCCTCCCTCGTGTATAGTAATAGTAAATGGTTCATAATGTAATCCAGCAGATAAGAGCTCGACGCAGAGTGAGTGGATGTGTCCTGCATGCGGATCAACGCCTGACTGGGGTGAGCGGGAGGGCAAGGTCAAGTGACTCCCTCCCACCTCTACGATGGTTTTCCCTATGATAGCATGTGTGCTGACCAATAAAAGGGAATATCGTATGTGAAGGAGGCGACCAGCGGACCAGTCCTCATCTCATGAAGGAATGGAAATCATCATGGCTGGAGTATCTCATCCGGCGGAAATAACAATCGCCCTTGTCCACGGTGCCTTCGTGGACGGGTCCGGTTGGGAGGGCGTCTATAAGATCCTGAAGAAGGACGGCTGCCCTGTCGCCATCGTCCAGAATCCAACGATCTCGCTGGCCGACGATGTCGCCGCAACCAAACGCATTGTTCACGCGCAGACCGGCCCGGTGATTCTCGTCGGCCACTCCTACGCAGGAGCGGTGATCACCGAAGCTGGCAACGATCCACAGGTCGTGGGGCTTGTGTATATCGCAGCCTTTGCCCCCGACACGGGCGAGTCCGTGTCCACACTTCTCAAAGATGCCCAGCCTGGCACGCCTGCATCCTCAATACTGCCACCCCAGGATGGCTACCTGTACCAAGACAAGGCCCGGTTCCCTGCCTCGTTTGGGGCTGACATGGACGAAGAAAAGGCCGTCTTCATGGCCGATTCGCAGGTCCCGTGGGGCGAGGAGGCGCTAAACGGCATGATCAGCGAGCCAGCGTGGAAGAGCCGGCCGAGCTGGTACCTGGTCGCCACAGATGACAAGATGATCCCACCGCCAGTCCAGCGTTTCATGTCCAAGCGCGCAGGTTCGACCGTCGTCGAGGTAGCGGGCAGTCACGCAATCTACATCTCGCAGCCACATGCGGTGGCTGAGCTCATCAAAAAAGCCGTGCAAGGAGTTAAGGGGTCGGTGATCTAAGCTGCCATCGAATTTACAATCTGGGTGTGCAACAGGTCGCTTCTGGCGCGACTTCACTTTGAAAGAGCCGGTTGATTCCTAGCATTCGCACCGAATTCCCGTGTTTCGGCTCAAATATCGTCGAACATTCACGCTAAGACTTGTAACATCTAAGAGGGAACTGCCGTGGTAAAGAGAAGCTACTACCTTCCCGGAGCGAGCTCGTCAAGCCTACCACAGACGTCAAGGTCAAGACAAGCGCGCCCCATACCGTCCCACAGCCACCTGCGCGACCTTGACGTTCCGTGGTCTGTCAATCAGTAGCTCGCCCGGAGGGGACGCAAGGAAGATTCTTTTATGTTCTCGTCTCATCTTGAATTAACCCGTAAGCCCGTCACGGGATGCCAGGTCTTGCTTTGCGTACCGGGGACCTATTGTTCGCCCGAAGTCTTTGACCTGTTGGATGAAACACTCTTTCCAGACCTGCAACTCCTGCCTATATCCTGGATGACCTCTCCCGGCCCGTGGGACATTCCAACACTTGGAAGGCGTGTCGCCGCGCTTCTTCGTGAACTGGACCTTGCCCCGCTCTGATCGCGGGACATTCAACCGGAGGCCCTATCGCGCTGGTCGCTGCGCTCACCGAACCTTCGCTCGTGAGCGGTCTGCTACTGATCGATACCGGAGCCAATACCCATGGGCATGGGGATATAACGAGCATCATCAAGGCCATAGAGGCGGGCGGAGGGACGGAGTTTCACGAGCGTCTCTTGCGCCGTAGCTTCTATTACCAGCCGGAGCAGGCATTGATGCAACGTCTCCTCGCCTATGCTGGTCGTGTATCGCGTGAAGCGGCCCTGCAAGTGCTCACCAGCCAGTCTGTGGTCGACCGGCAGGTGACCTGCCAAAGCTTGCGATGCCCACCGTAGTCGTGCATGGGACACATGACCAGGCGCGAACGATTGCTCACGCCGAGTTCCTGGTAGAACACCTGCAGCACGCTGAATTACGTCTGCTGGACTCAGGCCACACGCCGATGGTGGAGGTGCCAGCCGCGTATGAGCAGGCCGTGCAGCGCCTCCTTATCAACAAGTGCTCACAGAAGCCAGGAACGTGAGATCATCGCAGGATATGTCCTCGCCTTTGTCGGTGCGATCGTGATCGTTGTCTCTGTCTCGATCTATGCCAATATCGTGGCGGGTGGGGTCGCGGAAGAGAAAAGCAGTCGCATTATGGAAATTCTGGCGAATGCCGCGACCCCATTCCAGTTGCTGGCCGGCAAGATCGTGGGCATCGGGGCGGTGTGCCTGGCGCAGATGGGCTGTCTGGTGGTGGTCGGCATTGGTACGCTCCTGCAGCAAAACCCCTCTGCAGACCGCGCTGTTCGGGGCAAACGTGGGAGGATTCACCCAGTATCTCACTGGTGTGCTCATCCCGTTTTACCTTCTATTCCTAATCTATATTCTCCTGGCGTTCTTCCTGTATACAACCCTGTTTGCTGGACTGGGCGCAATGGTCAAACGGCAGGAGGAGGTACAAAACGCGACCATGCTCCCTGCGATGCTGATCTTCAGTGGATGGATTCTGGTTTATCTCGTGGTAGCGTCTCCCAATGCGGCCTGGACGAAGATACTGTCGTATATCCCTTTCTGGACGCCGATGTTGATGCTGGTACGACTGGCTCTGGGCACGGTCGCCTGGTGGGAGATCGTCGTAACGATCTCGCTGATGCTAGGTACTATTCTCGCCTGCACCTGGTTTGCCTCGCGCCTGTATCGCCTGGGGGTCTTGATGCACGGGCAGTGGCCTGGCTTGGGACAACTGGTGAAACGGCTAAGGATGGAGTAAGCCCTCAAGCCATCTGCATCAAAAGTGCTGATGAGCCGAATTTGGGGGGACTCATGTATAGCAGCTTAGTAGGCAGCTTACTATGCCCCTTGCAAGTCCTTCTTGCCTTCAAAGATCAATGTATAGCGTTCACCAGTGCTAGCCTGGGTACGCGCGTCCATATAGCAGACGCTAAATGCACGGCGCGCGATATCGGTCGCGTTGGTATCCGAGCGATGCAGTAGCCAGTTGTGTAGCAGGACTGCTTCACCTGCTTTCAGCTCGAGATACATTCCCTTGCCGGAAACGGTTGCCTGCTCGGCCTGCTCCTCAGTAAGATGTCCCGAGGTATCCTCGGGGTTGAGCAGGCCCCAGGTATGGCTGCCGGGAATGATCTCAACACAGCCATTGGCGATAGTGGCAGGATCAAGCGCCGTCCAAATGGTGATCATAGGGTCTCGATCCAAGTAGGACCAGCGATCCTGGTGCCAAGGCAAGAGCGTTCCCTGGTGGGCAGGCTTGTTCATAAACATGGCTCGAAAGGCTGACACCGGGACCTGATTCCCATACACTCTCTCGCAAATCTCCCGAAACAGCGGACGCTGCATATACTCCATAAAGAGTGGGTCATGTTCCAGGTCCTGGATCTTACGATAGGCCAGCGTCGCGCCCTTAAAGCCCTTTGACTGTACGCCTGCATTTTTGTACTGCCCATCGGGGCTATCTAGCTGCATCATTAAATGCGCATAATCAATATCGGCTTTTCCCAACATAATGTCGTCAATACGTCGCTGTAAGGCCTCTAACTCGTCATCACTCAGCACCTGCCCCAAAAATAGATAACCATCACGCTCATAGCGCTGCCATTGTTCGTGAGATAATATGGTTGACATGATGTTTTCTCTCCTCCAGACATTCAAATCATCGATCTTTTTTGAGTATACTAGAGGAGAAGAGGAGAATAAATGGAGTTTGTGGCAAAGTTTTGTAGGATCTGATCATCATGAAGGATGCGGAATTACAGATACTGACGGGCAGTATGGTATTACAAGCCACGCACAAAGTGGCTAAACACCTGGACGGCTACTACACAATCCAATTTATGGCAACGGGCGGAGTAGAACTGTTCTACGATGATCAACACTATAGCATAGAAGGGGCCTGGTTCTGGCCCGCCTATCCGGGGCCGTACATCCGCTTTCACCGTGCCCCAAGCTATGCCAGTTGGGAACACCGCCACATCGCCTTTCGTGGTCCCCTGGTGCAGCAGTGGATGACAGAAGGACTCTTTCCCACCAGCCCACAGCCAGCCGAGCCAGGCAAAGATTATCGTGCTGTCTTTGATCGATTGCTGGCTGAGATCAAACGTACTGACCACTGGGGTATGCGCCGAGCCATCCATTTACTAGAGGGATTATTGATTGACCTGGCAGAGGAGCGCGCGCAATGTATGGTACAGCCTCCCTGGATACAGGAAATCCTCGATCTCTTCACGCATGGAGACCCAGACTTTGCTCCTGACTATGAATGCCTGGCACAAAGCTATAATATGAGCGTGAGCAGCCTCCGTCGTCGGTTCCGCCAGGCAACTGGTACCGCGATTCATGCGTATGTCCTCCAATGCCGAGTTGCCAGGGCCAAAACACTGCTAATAGAGACAAATCTGCCTATGAAGCGCATTGCTCAGCAATTGGGCTACAGCGATGTCTACTATTTCTCACGGCAGTTTCACGATCTGGTGGGCGTCACTCCAACTATCTATCGTGAGAGCCAACATCTTACAGGGAATCCTCGGTTCCCCTGGCCATAAGAAAATTTGAGCATCACCATATATAGAGTGGAATAATAGAGAAAAAAGTACTTTTCGGCCTTTTCTCCTATTCAAGCAACCAGCAATATAGGATAATACATAGATGGGTTTTTATTTTATTTGAGATAACTGAGGGATAGAACATTTATGCAATGCCGTATTTGTAGCGCCGAGGTGCCACAGGGCACACCTTCTTGCCCGGTGTGCCATGCCTCCACGCAGGAGCAAACTATAGCGAATGTTACAGGTGAGGTGGCGAGCGGGTCCGCGCCTTATATAGAGTATGCCTCGTATGCCGCACCACCAGCCTATATCACACCGGGCAATCCACCCTATCTATCCTATCCTGGAGCTTACCCACCGCCAGGGTCTCCATTGCCGTATGCGCCTCTCCCATATCCTCCCCTTATGCCTCAGCCTAAGCCAAAGAATACACGCAAAATACTGACAATTGTGCTCCTCTCCGTGCTCGCGGGCGTGATCATCCTGAGCAGCTGCGGTCTGCTTACGTTCAACGGCGTAACCTGGCTTCGCAGTAGCCTTGACAGCGCCGCGCAACAGAATCAGGCTCACGCGGATGCGCTCTACCAGCAGGTAACAAGCCAGACACCAACCACAAGCAGTTCTCTATCAACCCTTGGAGAGAGCTACTGGTTAAACTACGATAGCGCCGATGGAAATGTCTCTTGTCGTTATAAGGACAATGGATATCACGTCACAATAAATAATACCAATCACTATTACTATTGCTCAGATACAGATGTACATACGAATTTCGCGGTTCAGGTCGATGTCACCATACTTAGCGGATATGCTGGAGGTATTGTGCTACGCATTAATACGCTTGATCCTTCTTACTACGCATTTTTCATAGGTCAGGATGGATCTTACAAGATTATGAAGCGAAATGGAGATCATTCAAGCTATATTGGGCAGAATGCATATGACTCTAGCATCGAGACTGGATATAATCAAAAAAATGTCGTGATGATTATTGCCCAAGGCAGTCAGCTCTATTTTTATGCTAATGGACAATTCCTCACTAGTATCACTGATAGCGACTACACCAAAGGTGCGCTCGGTTTGGCCGCATTTGAACAAGAGCTGATCACAGACGTTAGCTACTCCAACATCAAGATCTGGAACTTGTAAAGGCCCTTACATTGCGTAAGAATTTACAGGATCTAGATTTTATCCAATTGTGGCAAGAAAACCACGAAGTCTTTAGCTTCGTGGATGAATTGCCACATTCACCCCTGATTAATTGGCAGTGGATGAGATATGCGGCATAGGCGCTTGACACATCATCCATGAAGATCGTGCCCTCACTCACTTCATCTTCTCAAACTTCGGAATTGGCTTGAGATTGACCTTGTTCCCATCAATGTCCATCAGAATGGCATAGCCAGTAGACATTCGCCCTTTAATAAGGTACTCCTGTCCCTGATAGCGCACCATATCAAATTTCCGAAAGCCGCCAATTTTCCCCGTGAGAATGCGTTGTTCGCTGTGTCGCCCTTTGGTTTGCTGGTAATCTCCATCGGGGATGCATCGCTTCTTGAGAACCACCGTGGTCTGAAACGTGGGCATGGCCCCTCGCGTGGTAATCATGACCGCATCAAAGCAATGCTCCTTGGGCAAGCCTGCTATCTGACGGTGTTCTTTGGTCACAAATCCCCACGTTTCCTCTGCCTGAACCTGTTTCAACAATTGAAGACGAATGCTATTCATCTGTGTGGCATGGTTCAAGTTTCCTTTCTTCTTACCAGTGCGCTTGAGCGTCACGGTTCCGGCATGCAGCCCATCGTGACAGGTTTTGCAGAGGGTGAGTAAATTGGCTTCTTCATCACTGCCGTTCTGACTGCGAAAAACGATATGATGGACTTCTAACCGCTTGTCTTTCGATTTTCCTGCACAGTGTTGACAGGTATAGCTATCGCGTGTTAGCACATAGGCTTTGGTATTGGCAAAACCATAGTTGATGCCCTTCTGGTAGAGCCACTTGTGCTTTAAAACGTTAGGATTTTTAAGGGCATGGGGATCAAACGTTCCTGTTTCCAGCACGATATAGCGAATGGGCAGGATGGATTGCACAAAATGGATTTCCCGCAGGTGTGCGTCAATTTTACTACGCATCGTGGGAGAGAAGCGATCTGTTTTGATGGAGTTCTTGCGATTACGCCATCGTGCTTTTCTATATCTGGTCTTTCGGTTGCGCCGGTTCCGGCGATACTTTACACGCTCTTTCATGGTGGTGGCAATATCATTGCGAACCTGCACTTCTGACAAATACACCACCTGCCCCTGCGTATCGGTCACCGCTGAACCAATCACGGCACTGCCCGTATCTACCCCAAGGGTCAATGGTTGGGTAGAGGTCGTTGCTGGCTGAACCAACAACTTGATCGTAAAGGGCGTTCTCCTTTTGACTTTGGCCTTGCCATCTTTAAGTAGTAATCGTGCAATAGCACACAAACATGGCATCAATGGCGTGCCATCTGGTGCCAATACATAAACAACGTTCATCGAAAATTCCTTTTCAGAAAAATGCTCTGCCAGGTGGCAGGTGATGCGTATCCCTGTACTGCGACCATACAGGGAATCCGACTTCATCTCGACAAGGTTCAGAAGGCTTGTTGGGCCTGAATCACCGGGACTTACCTCATCCCTACTTAAACTCAGGCGATAGAGCAACCGTCTGATGCGCCAAGTGTTGGTATCATGACCTTCCAAACATAGCTCACCTTTCGGTGGCTGAGTCTGGTGAACTCAGGCTTCCTCTTCCGAAGAAGCCGCTCAGTCTTTAGCTGAGCGGTAGTTCACAGTATTTTCTATTTAATCCCGAGTCTGACTTTGTAGCTGAAGTACCAGGGAAGGGCCTCGGAACCGATATAGCGTTGCGCGGCCTCCCTGAGTCGCGTCAGGCCGATCTCCTCTTCAGTGATTGTATTCAACTTGAACTCATGGCTGTACCTATTGGTCATGATCATGCCCATAAAGCGCTCGGCATTGCCATGCTCGATGTGATGAAGCAGGAGCTCGCGTGTGAAGCGGAAGTGGCCGCTCGCGCGCATGCGCTCCAGGTGCTTCTCCTTGGGCCAGCGCTGGAGATTCTGTTCAAGTTCGCGCTCACGCAAGAGGGCATCGAAGCGCGCATCGACCTCCTGGTACGCTAGCTCAACTTCCCAGCCAAGTGCGGGCGGCCAGGAGTAATCATAGGCGGCAAAGAGGCCACCGGGGCGCAGGATGCGCGCAACCTCCGCCAGGGTCGAGGTTGGCTCCATCCAGTGAAAAGATTGAGAGCAAGTCACGATGTCGACGCTCCTATCGGGCAGGCCGGTTTGCTGAGAGGTCCCCTCCTGGAACCCAATGTGCTTAACATGAGGATGTTTCGCGGCATTGTGTATGGCCTGGTTCCGCATATCGGCGTTGGGTTCAATGCCAATCACACGCTGTGCGCGCTCACCCCAGATCAAAGTTGAGAGGCCAGTGCCGCTACCCAGGTCTACCACCAGGGCAGGCTGAGGAGTGTTGATTAATTGTGTAAGGATATCAACCAGCACTGGTGGCGGACTGGGGCGCACCTGATCATAGAGCGCGGCTTCCCCTGTCCAGATCTCACTCGTATCACTCATGCTCTTTCTCCCTTCATAGCTATACATGGGCCAGGTGCGTATCTTTAAATTCAGTCATGTACTTGAGGCCAAAACCGAGGGCGCGATCCAGGCCGATATGGGCGAACCAGATCAGCGCCAGTAGAAAGGCCAGTTCTTTGCCACCGAGCAGACCATACGCGGCCAGTACTCCCGGTAACAGATAGGTATGCATAAGATTATAGCAGCGCGCGCCCAGCCTGTTCTCCGCCAGGTAGCCCAGGGCCGAGAGATCAGGAGTGAGCAACAGCAAACCAAACAACCACCAATTGCCTCCATGGAGCGTGTAGAGCACAAGCGAAGCCAGCAGCACGATTGCGCCCTCAAGATGCAGAAGCACACGCGGACTCAGGAGATCCAGAGAATTTGTCTTCGTTTTTCCCTGCTGACCATTTTCTTGCGTTTGCACATTCAGCGTCTCTTCCATGAGTGTCTCCCTTTCTTCACTACTGTGCCCAGACATAGGCTAGAATAGTATTGATGATAAAGATCACGGCGAAGGTAATGCTGAGTTCACGGCGCCCGGCGACGAAGAGTGCGGCAACTCCCAGGCCGAAGAGGGCCAGCTTGAGCAACAGGTGCCAGGGTTCGGGCAGCGGCCAGTTCGCCCTTGGGGCCTCAAAACAGCCCCAGATGATGGCGACAAGCACAGGGACACCCAGCCCAAGCCCAAACCTGGCGATCGTTCCCCAGTTTGTCGTGAAGCCCCAATAGCAAAATGAAGCCAGAAGAGCGAGTTCTAAGAAAAATGCAAGTCCCAGATTGATATTCTTTATAAGTGCTAACATGTAGATGAGTCCTTTCACATTCTTTTGCCTGGTTTACAAGCTTTATTTTCCACTGCCCTGACGTGTATGCAGATCGTGTAAAAGTAGATCAAGCAAACGTTTAAACGTTTCGTCCACATCCAGAGGGAGACCAAAGCCGCCTGCGGTCTCCAAAGTAACGCAACCATGGACGAGGCTGCGCACCATACGGACTGCGTGCAGAGCGTCCTCCTGGCTCAGCGTGTAGGCTCCCAGCGCTCGCAAGGCGATCTCTACTACCCTGCGACCGGCTTCCTGCCACTCGGCATCGCCTGGTTCGGGAGCGCGAGCGGTCGCTTCATAGAGGCCAGGACGCGTCCTGCCAAAGTCGCGCAGAGTATGGGCGAGCGCGACCACTGCATCATCCCCCGCCTTCCCCATTACCGCCTGCCCCAGTTGCTCTGTCATTTCCTGTAATCCCCATAGTGCCAGGGCCCGCTGCAAGCCTGCCAGGCCAGTAAAATAGTGATAGAGCGTTGGTGTGCGCACACCCAGGTGTGCGGCCAGCATCGCCATAGTCACCATGTGTAGTCCATGCTCATCCGCCAACGTTGCCGCGGCCTTCACAATAGCGTCATACTCTAGACCCGCTCTCGGCGCCATGGATATCACTCCCTCTATATCTTTCACGAGTAGGTATTTGTTGAATATGTTTACATTCTAGTCTAACATCATTAGATTGTCAAGAGGGATATGATACAATGTGCGAAAAAAGGGGTCGTATAGCTTTATGGATAGGCACGATGACTTACCCCTGCCCTTCTTCAAATATCATCCAGACCCTTTAGCTACAGGAATGATTCAACGGCGTCAAACGACCTGCCCGATATGCCAGCAAGTTCGCGCATATGTCTATGTTGGCCCATTTTATGCTGAAGAGCGGGTCAAGGGCATCTGTCCCTGGTGCATACAGAGCGGCCTGGCGGCCACAATGTACCATGGAGAGTTCCAGGATGTGGCCTCGTGCGAGGATGCAGCTCCGGAATGTCGAGATGAGTTAGCGCATCGAACACCTGGTTATAATGGTTGGCAGCAGGAAATCTGGCTCAGTCATCACAACAACTTCTGCGCATTTGTAGGGGTTTAGACAGTTGTCAAAAAGCTATAACTATCATGTACTTCTGCAACTATCTATAGCCGCTTCAAAGAAGCCCAAAACAGTTGTAAGTACATGCTTTTCCTGTTATACTTCTCTTCATGAGGACAAATGTTCGCAAGAGGAGGAGGAACGATGCGTACCAACCGTACCCACCAGCCCCTGACCTATGATGTGCGGTTGCCTGACGAAGCCCAGGCCGATGCGCTTCGCCTCCTTGACGCCAGTAAGGCCGTCGTCAATGTGGCACTGACGATCCTCTGGCCCTGCCTCGACGCGTTTGGGGATGAGCGTGAAGGGCCTGCCTGGAAGCAGGTTGGCAAGTACATCGCAAGCCCGTTGCCGCATGGTGATCGTCAATGGCGCTGCGAGAGCGAGGTCGTCGGGCGCTTGCTGCGGGCGCAGGCCGAGCGCAAAAAAGTCTTTACCCTCGTCGCTCCCATTCTCTCCGATGGCTTCATTCGCCCCAAAACGGAGAGGCGCCCAGCAGGCAAAAACCGTCCAGCCATCAAAGAAGCCATTACGGCCTTGCAGCAGAGCCTCGATGAGGATGAAACCAGCTTTGTCACCCTACAAAATGTGGTCGAGCAAGCCTGCAATTTTTTCTTGCAGCATGATCGTTTCCCCTCTTCCTATGAAGAATTGCAACCCATCCCCTTGTTACACGTTGGTCTGCTGACCTATGCAGGAGACGATGGTGGGGCCAAAGGCCAGGCCTATCGGCTGGCTCTTGACGCAGATGCAGGGATGGCTCGGTTTCGCTTCCGCTCCCCTGACGAGATGGGGGTGTGGCGCTGGCGCAAAAAGGAGACCCTCATTGCGTTACCTGCTTGCCTCAAAGAGCGTCTTTCCGACGGGAAGCTCATGGCTCCCACGCTGCGCGAAGAGCGCCGAGCCGATGGTGAGCGCTTTGCCGTGCTCGACTTCATCATCGAGGTCGAAAAAACAGCCTTGCCCACCTGGGAACAGGTTGAATGCGTCTTAGGCGTGGACTGGGGTGTGCATACCCTCTTGACAGCGACTGCCATCAATGAACACAGTGAGCAAGTTGGCAGGCCATTCTTCCTGGACACGGGCGGCCTTGATGGCAAACAAGCCCGCACGCGGCGCCAGATTGATGAACTCAAGAAGAAGGTCGCGGCCTTTGAGCAGGAACGAGATGCCTTGCCAGAAGCCCATCCCAAACGCGCCTGGTACCAGGAGCGCCTCGAGCTCTATCGGCGCGAGATCGAGCGCTGCTGGGGCAAATATGAGCGGCGCAATCGAGCGGTGGCGCATCTGGCAAGTAACGTCTTGCTGCTGTTGTGTCAGATCCATGGCTGCTCGCTGCTCTCGATGGAATCGTTGAAAACCCTCAAAACCACCGGGCGAGGGAAAGGCGTCCGGGGGCGCTGGCGCCACTATCGCAATAACTCGACCGTCCGCGGGGAAATCTGGAGGATCCTTCGTTATAAATGTCATCTTCTGGGCGTGCGGTTCCGTACAGCGCAACCACGAGGAACCAGTCATACCTGCCCCCGCTGCGGGATCACGGCAAAAACGTATCGTTCCCCAGTGATCGTCGTGAAACGGTGAAGTGGGGGCGGTGGATGGCTTGTGAGGCCTGTCAGTATAACGGTGATCGGGATTATTGTGCGTCGGTCAACATTGCGAGACTGGGCGTGGCATATCTGGCTCACATGAAACACGTAGGCAAGGCGAAGTCTTGCTCCATCTCTGACCCCAGGGTCAAGCCCGTTTCGTATACCGGAATGGGTTCGGCGTTGCTGTTGCCGCCGACGGGAGAGACACCCGCCCGCACCTTGCGGGGAAAGATCTGGTACTATCCTGGCTGGGTGGCTTCTGCCTTCCTTCAATCGTCACAGCCCAAAGCTGTTTTCCTTCGATTGTGTGGATAGTTGGGCCTTGTTCAAGATAGTTCTAGATTTTAGCAACGGTATATACATTGGAAGGAGCTAGGTCTCCTGGCTGAAGAATTAGCAGAGGACCTGGTAACAATTACAGCGAGGTTTGGGATCTCGCTGGCACAGTTAGAGCAATGGGGAGACGGCAGCCCCTTTCAGGGATATCTGTTCCAGTGTGTTATCTGCGGACAGCACCGTCTCGCAGCCGACGCGACATAGTTGCGTTCCATTTGCTCTTTTTCTTCTTGCTAGAGAAGCCTTATCGCTCCTTGACCCATTGTCCCATTTCGATAGTATCGATATAGACACCAGGGGCCATCTTGATGCGGCCACTCAAGCGGCCCTCTTCTTTGAAGCCAAGCGAGGTATAAAGAGCAATGGCGCGTGCGTTATTCGCGAAGACTTGCAACTCGACCTTCTCGATTGTGGGCTGTTCCCTGGCCCAGCTGAGCAGCGTCGAGAGCAAGGCGCGGCCAATCCCTTGATCGCGTACGGTTTTGGCCACGCTCATGCTGAATTCGCCCTGGTGCGCGATGCGCTTGCGTGCACCATTGGCGAAGTTAAGCATACCAAGTACTCCGCCCTCGTACTCGGCGATGATGACGAGTTTGCAGGGATCATCGAGATTGTTTTGGATCCAGGCCTCCTCCATCTCCTGCGTCATGCGGAAATCTTCCGGAGTGCTCAGCACGAACTCGCCCTCCTCAAGGTTGGCGTGAACCAGTGTTAAAATCTTTGCGGCATCTCTCGGGGTAGCCGAACGAATAGTTGCCACCCGGCCATCCTTCAGGTTGATTGTCTTCTCGGTGATTGTGCTCATCTCTAATGTGCTCCTCATTCTATTGCTGATGTGCTTTAGTATCGCACATTGGAGATGGGTGCTGCTCGCGCCTGCGGCGCTTGCCCTGGTTACTGTGGCTACGGCCTGGTAGCCGTAGCCACAGTAACCAGGGACCTAAAAAACAACATGCGTATAGCGTTAACTACTCCTGGGGGACGGCGAAGGCCAGGGCGGGACCAAAGATCTCGTAGTGGAGTTGCTCTGGCTTGAGTCCCTGTTTGAGTAGTGTGGTAAGGATGCCTTGCATAAAGCCATGGGGACCACAGAGGTAGACTTCGGAGTCCAAGGATACCTGCTCCTGCAACCAGGCTGCGTCTATACGACCGGCGCGATCAAAACGTCCGACCTGCTCATCCTCTACGGCTGGCTGTTCATAGAAGATGGTTGCGCTTACCTGTTCGTTGTCGCGCACCAGGTGGGCGATTTCATCAGCAAAGGCGTGGTATTCTCCATTGCGTACCGCGTAGCCAAGTACTGCTGTGCGCTCAGGCTGTCGCTCGCGTAGCGTATAGAGCATAGAGAGGAGCGGCGTAATGCCAATGCCCGCACCTAGCAAGACAACAGGTCGAGGTAATGTATGGTCCAAAGTAAAAACGCCGCCTGGACAGCTCAGTTCAAGCACATCGCCCTGGGAAGCCTGCTCATGCAGGTAGCTGGAGACCTTCCCCGCATGGCTTCCCTCCTGTCCCTCGCGCTTGACACCGATGCGGAAGTGCTTTTTGCCGGGCGCCTCAGTCAAACTATACTGACGCAGGTGGTAGAATTTATCTATCTGTGCGCGCACGCATACATATTGTCCAGGCTCATAGGCAGGCAAGGTCTCGCCATCCTCTGGCTCTAGATAGAGCGCGATCAGACCCTCGCCCTCCTGCTCTTTGCGCTTGACCACAAAGCTCTTGAAGCCGCTCCAGCCGCCTGGCTGCTCCGCTCCCTGGCGATAGATCTCCTGCTCAAGCTGGATGAAGGCATCGGCGATGACGTTATAGGCCCGCTTCCAGATCGAGAGAATCTCGGGTGTGGCCTGCTCTCCTAACACCTGCTGCACCGCCATAGTCAGGTACTCGCCAACAATGGGATAGTGTTCTGGCTGCACGCCCAGGCTACAGTGTTTATGCGCGATGTGCTTCACGACCGGCAAGATATTTTCCAGGTGATCCAGGTTGGCAACAGCCTCATAGACCGCTGTCGCGAGCGCCTCCTGTTGCAGCCCTGCACGCTGATTATTATGGTTGAATATATTTAGTAGCTCAGGATAATCTCGAAACAGGGTGGCATAAAAGATCGTGGTAATTTCCTTGCCATGCTCTTTCAGAGCCGGAACCAGCGATTTAGCGATAGCGATATCATTCCCACTCAACGTGGCAGTTTGCGTCATAGGTTATATACTTCCTTTGCTTGCTTAAAGATATATGCAATATACATCTTTATATCGGCACATCGCAAGGATAGTAATAGAAAGTCATGAAGAGTATAATACACTGACGATTATCCCCATTATGGTCCTTAGCTCGGTGGAAGGAGATGCTGCATGCGCCTGACCTATCACACTGATTACGCTCTCCGTGTCTTGCTCTACCTGGCGGCCTACCCTGATACCCAGCTAGCAAACATTCAGGACATCGCCGATACCTACGCCATCTCTAGCAACCACCTGATGAAGATCGTGCATAAGCTGGGCAAGCTTGGCTATATTGAAACAATCCGAGGACGTAACGGTGGCATGCGGCTGGCGCGCAAGCCTGTTGATATCCGCATCGGCGAGGTGGTACGACAGACAGAGGAAGATTTTTTTCTGGTGGAATGCTTTGATAGCGAGCACAATTGCTGCGTCATCACGCCTGTCTGCAACCTCCGCACCGCCTTGCAGGAGGCGCTCGCCGCTTTTCTCAGCGTCCTCGACAAATACACCCTGGCCGACCTGACCAGTAATAAGGCCCTCTATCAGCAACTCATTACGATCACGCGGAAGGAACCACAAAGCTTGTAGGAAAAGCCGAGGTGCGGATCGGGTTTGCCCAACCCACGCCTCGACTTTCCCTGCCTGTGAGAGCCATAAGCGCGAAGATTCATCGAATCCTTGACTTTTCATTCCAACATGGTTTATACTTACCATTAAGAGAAGGAGGAAGCAGAGACAGGACTATGGCAGGCAAGAAAGCATTTCAACCGGAGCAGGCACTGCAACAGGCAATGGACCTGTTCTGGGAGCGGGGATATGAAGGCTCATCGGTCGAGGACCTGGTGGCACACACGGGTATCGGGCGTGGAAGCCTTTACGATACGTTTGGCGATAAACACTCATTATACCTGGCCGCACTGGATCGCTATTGCGCCCGAAACCAGGGACAAATAGAGGCCTTTCGTCAGCAATCGGGACCGTTGCGTGAGGTTCTGGCGAGCATTTTTCAAACATATATCGATATGTTGCTCAATGATCCCAAACATCGTGGCTGCTTCCTGGTCAACGCCAGCGTTGAATTGGCGCCTCATGATCCCGATGTACGCACGCGTGTGCAGGCCGCCTACAAAGTTATGGAAGAGGCCTTCTACCGCCTTCTCATCAAAGCACAGGCGGCAGGCGAACTTGCCTGGACATATGATCCACATCAATTCGCCCATTTTCTGCTTGGTGCTCTAATCAGCATTCGCGTGCTCGCACGCGCTAACGTTGAGCGTGAGGTACTCCAGAACATCGCGCGCACAACTCTGTCTGTCTTTGACTAAATTTTTTTACCCTCATGTTGGAATAATTATTCCAACATGAGGGTAAGTTAGATCGATAGTGTGATTAGTTACAAAAGGGAAACGGCTATGCAAATCGAAGGTTCAATCGCTCTAGTGACTGGTGGTAATCGTGGACTGGGGAAAGCCTTTGTTCAGGCCTTGCTTGACGCGGGAGCAAGCAAAGTGTATGTTGGCGCCAGGAAGCTTATAGGGACAGATGATCCCCGTATTCAGCCAATCCAGCTCGACGTGACCAGCGTGGAGGATATCGAGGCAGCCGCACAAGCTTACCAGGACGTCAATATTCTGATCAACAATGCGGGCGTTGCGTATGTAAACTCTCATGCTGCGCCTACGTCAATAGATGAAGCGCGCCAGGAGATAGAGACGAACTACCTGGGAACGCTGGCCATAAGCCGGGCATTTGCCCCAATCCTTAAACAGAATGGAGGTGGCGCTCTCGTCAATATGCTTTCTGTCGTGAGCTGGTTCTCGAATCCCGTTCTTGGCTCCTACAGCGCGTCCAAGGCGGCTGCCTGGTCTATCACTAATAGTATACGTACAGAGTTGCGAGCCCAAGGAACGCTGGTCACCGGCGTCCACGCCGGCTTTATCGACACCGAGCTGGCCTCCTCCTTTCCAGGCCCCAAGTCTCGGCCTCAAGACATCGCTCAGGCTACTATTGAGGGCATTCTTGCTGACCGCGAGGAAGTCCTTGCCGACAAACCGAGCCATGAGATCAAGGCCGCGCTGGCGGCTGACCCAACCGCCTTCTATCATCGGATACAGCAGCAATGGGACAGCAGCACACGATAAGTAACCCTGGACGGGGGTAGGAAGTAGTGGCGTGCATCACGGTAGTGACCGCAATGCACGCCACTACTTCCTACCATAGGCGAAGTCAATATTCTTGTGCAGGGTCAAGGGTAGCACGATAGAGTTGTTCAAGCGCTTGCAAATCGTCCATAAAGGCTTCATGGCTCTGGCCGGGCTTTTGTTCCAACTCTTCCAATATCTTAAATGTAAAGGCGTGAGCGCGTAGCTCCGCCCAGTTCTGGCGCAGCTTGGGATGGAAGGCGACGCCCGTCATCTGCCCAAATTGGAACTTGTTCTGCTCGCTCTCTATATTCGCGCTATAGCCTATGATATACTGCCCTGTGGTGGTATTCGTAATCAGATAGACACAACCACGGCGCTTGCGTTCTTTGTATTCATTGATAAGAGCTTTTCGTTTATTCATTGATGCTCGCCCTTCCAACGCTTTCGGCCTTGTCGCCTTCCGTGGCGGGAGCTGGAAAGTTTTGGCTAAAGGAGAAGGCAAAGGGTGTTGGACCATGCAGGCGTAGATAATCCATACGCTCTTTTACCTCGGCCAGGTCAGGTGTGTGTCCTGCTGGTACCCACCATAGGGCGATGTAGGCCCCCTTCAAGGGTACAAACCATTCTCGCCGGCGACGCATCACCTGCACGTGTTCCCCCTGATAGGTAAAAGCCCTGAGTGCCTCGATGGAGGACCAGACCGATATAGTCGCAAAGAGCCGCTCATCTGTGGGCAGATCATGCGAAGATGAAGAAATGTCCTCGGCCTTTAAGCGCCAGATAAAGCCCGGACTGGCCTCGGCAAGCGCGTAGATTTGGTCTAGTTGAGCGGCAAAAGCGGCCAGACGTGGATCGCCCAACGGCGCGAGGGCGTAGGCCATATTGACCTGGGCAATATGATACATAAATTGTTTGGCTTTCCTTTCTGGAAGCAACGATCTGTTTATTCTTCTAAAAGTCGGCGTTGAGCACCCAGGCGCTCCACCTGGGTGCGAAGCACGCGCTTATTTTGCTGGGGATTAGCCACAGAGGGATCGGGAATCCACTCCAGCAAGCCACTCTCAATCGCTCGCCCAATACGCATCCGGTTGGCCTGGGTATTCTCGCCAAAGGCCAGTGCAGCCGCATTACTGATCGTAATCAGGTCATCGACCGAGATCCACCAGCGCACACGCGAGACCAGGATACCTATATCTGTCTGCCAGAAGCCAGCAGGAAAGCTAGTTTTGGAGCGCAGTGCGTTTCCCAACAGGAGATCCAGGAGGTGACCCAGCGCCACCTCGGCGCGCTGAATCTCATCCCTGGTCGCGCGCATACGCGCATACTCTCCATTAGCAATGCGTATCAACAGATCTAGCTCCTGCCACAGGGAACTTCCCTCATCCAACCACCTCTGACCCGCAGGCAACTCCGGCTCACCCAACGCCATCCCCAGTTCACGATAACGCTGGCGGACCAGGGCCGCGATCTCTTGCACAAGGGCATCAGTAAAAAGAGCCATAAACTTCCTCGTTTCATTACATCATCTCCCCTGGATCATAACGTAACTAACGTTAGTTGTCAACAATTCACCACTTCAGCTTCTCACGCGCCAATGGTTTGCCTTTCTCCTTATTGGTGTGATACAGTTTCCTCACACCTCATCAATAAACAAGAATAAATGGTTGAAGATAAAGGAAGCATTGTAGATGATTTCTCGCCTGGTTCTGTTGCCAGATGATTTTGTTCGTATTGATGAACTCCTCCGTATTTGTGAAACTGCAGATACGGTTGATCTCGATCTTCATCGCCACGCGCTCCAAAAAAACCAGGCTACCGAACGATTCCAGGTATGGCTTGATGATGCTGGCAACATGCAAGGGTTTGCGCGGCTCCACTTTAATGAGACAGAGAGTCTGACAGAAGGCCGGTACTGGTATTACCTTCGGCCAACAGCCATGGGTCAGGGTATCGAGGCGAGTGCTTTACAGTGGGCTGAGCAGGAGACCTTGCAGCAGCGTACGGATCGTGCATGTCGTCTGTTTACCGCGTCGCGTGCGGATCATCCCGCTCGTTTTCAGTTTCTGGAAGCGAACAACTTTACTCGTGAACGCTATTTCTTCACCATGAAACGAGCGCTACATGAGATTCCACCAGATCCAGAAGTACCCAGTGGCTACACGATTCGCACCGCGACATTGGCAGATATCGAAGACTTTACTGATTTGCATAATGTGGCGTTTCGAGAACACTGGAACTCCCTCCCAATTACCAGTGAGGAATTGCATGCGGAGAAGCTTGACCCTAACTATCGGCCTGAGATCGATCTCCTGGCGGTGGCCCCTGACGGCACCCTGGCCAGCTTTTGTACTGCCAGCATTGAGCCCATGAAACGCGAAGGAAATGATGAAGTTGTTGGCTTTATCGATGGCCTCGGAACCCATCCATTACATCGTGGCCTTGGACTTGGTCGTGCACTCCTCCTCCAGAATTTGCGTACACTGCGTGCTCTTGGGATGATCAAGGCATACATTAGTGTCGATGCGGCTAATCCCACTGGTGCAGTGCGTTTGTATGAGTCGGTGGGATTTCAAACGTTTGAGACATGGCTCTCCTACTTCAAATCTTTGTAGCCAAGCGCGCACCGGTTTGAGCGCTGACTTGCATCTCACCTTTCCAGAGGAGATATAGATCAGCGCTTCCAGCTCAATCTGTTTAGACTGGCACCTGCTGATCTTTTTGCTCCCATACACCATACCCCTTCGTGCCTGCGGCACAAAGGGAAAGTAAGCAGGCACAGACATCAAAGAGAGAATATGTGATAGGATAAACAGAACAAAAATTGCTGTGCATTTGTAGAAGGAGAAACCTTTCGTGCAGGATCACTCTATTCCCAGGGCTGCCATGATTGGAGCCGCATCTGGAGTCTTGGTGATGGCTTTCTTTAGCACCGGCTGGGCCTCGCTGGCTGTAGGTTCCTTGAATGGCTGGGGCAATGCCTTCCTCTCGCCTCTTGTGTGGCTCACTGGCATCATACAGCTTATCGCGGGGATCTACCTGCTCATCGCAGCGCGGCAATTTCCTGTCGCGACAGCTGAGCAGCAGGCACAAGGCCGAAATATGGGCAAGTGGTATGGCATCACCTTTGGGCTGGAAGGCGTTTTCATTGGTGTTGCATCAGCGATTTGCAATATAATCGGCCATACTGAGATCCTTATTCCGATCATTGCCCTGATTGTTGGCGTGCATTTCTACCCCTTCGCGCTTATCTTTAACAGGCACATCGACTACTGGCTCGCCTCATGGACCTGCCTGGTCGCGCTTGTGGCGCTGTTTGCCGTCCCAGCAACACCTATAACATCAGGTGGATTGACTATTGACATGCAGTGGCTTGTATGTGGCCTTGGAACTGCCATCGCGACCTGGATCTACAGCGTGTACGGATTCCGCGAGGGAATGCGCATGCTGCGCTTCAATAAACAGCGTCGGGTCGGTGTTACGCTTTCTTCATAGGCGTCACGCCCATAGCTCCATGCTCCTACACACCGCTGCAGGCTATAATGTTCACAAAGCCCAGACCCTTACACGCTATAAGGAGAAGGTATGATGGTGAGCGATAGAATGCTGGGGCAGCCAGCACGCCTCTACTTTCAAGGTCAATATAGCCAGGAGCAACAGGGACTGCGGTTGCTCGATGCCTACCTTTATATCCACAAAGAGAGCTATGAGGTGGCGCGGCGCTTGTTAGCATACCTGGAGTTGGGAAGATACCACGAGAACATAGATACGCACCTGATTTATGGAGAACTGGCTGGTGATTGGACTATTGATGTGGCGGTCTATAGCCTGCAAGGCTATTTCAATTATATGGTTGTACTCAGTACATAATACATAGCGGGAATGCAAGACTTGAAACGCGTGCTAACGCTTCAGGCGCTCCATGACCTGCGCATGGCTTTGCGCAAGCAGTTGATCGAAGAGGAGAACACGGCGTGTTGACTGGTGTATTGGCACTCCTGCTATTGGGGATAGGAACGCTTGCCCTTATGAAGGGCGCGGATTGGTTTATGGATGGCGTTGGCGATGTGGCGCGTCTGGCTGGCATCAGCCTCTTTGTCGTGGGTATTATCCTGGCAGGGCTGGAGCCGGAGGAGATGCTCACCGCGGCCATTGCTTCAGGGCAGGGGAATGCCTCGCTCGCGCTGGGCAATATCCTCGGTAATAATTTCACGATGATTACTATCGCGCTTGGCCTCTCGGCGATCCTCTTTCCCATTGTTCTTGGGCGCGAACTGCGTCGTCAGGCCGTCATTGCCACCCTTATCTCGCTGCTACCAATCGGTCTGCTTTTTCTGGGAACTATATCTCGCCTGGCTGGCCTGCTGCTCCTCGTTGTCTTTGTCGGCTACACATGGTTATTGCTCCGGGTAGATCGCCAGGCCATCGAGCGCTTTCAGAAACGTGAAGATGACGACGATGATGACAATCAACAAGTGCCCAGGCAGAAGCTCTGGCGACCGCTAGGACTCGTTGGGGGTGGCTTGCTGGGGATGGCTCTGGGAGGACCAGCCATCGTGTGGGGCGCGGAAGCCCTGACACAGGTTGTTGGTCTGAGCCAGCACGTTATTGGAGCCACGCTTGTCTCCCTGGCGACCGCGAGCGAGATGATCGCCCTGGGGATCACGGCGGCACGTAAGAGGCAAGCGGAGGTCCTGGTGGGTGGTGTGCTAGGGTCGTTCGCCTATAACCTGCTAGTTACCCTTGGCCTGGCAGCCCTGGTGCGCCCACTCCCAGTAGATCTCCATCAATTGATGATCTCGCTACCCGCTATGATCCTGGCTCATTTGCTGTTGCTTAGCTTCATCTGGCGTGGGCGCCTGGGGCGCTTGACAGGAGCCTTCCTGCTCGTGCTCTATGCTGGCTTTATCCTGGTGATGGTGCTCACCGGCCACCAGGTAAGCTCATAGAAAAAAAGTAATTGGGACATATAGCTAGACAGGCATCTCCTGGCTATTGTGACCCTTACTGCCCATGCTCTTGTCTGTGGGAACGAAGAGGAAGCAGCAGGGCGACAATACTCAAGAGAAGTAACGCCCCTCCCAGGCCAATGCCTACCCACGCCAGCCCGCTATCTCCCAGGCGCCCTATAAGCGGGTCCAGGGTACTTTTCCCCAGCGAGCCAACCAGGGAGAGCGCGGAGAGCGTGGTCGCCCTGGTAGTGTCTGCGATACGCCTATTCACCTCTTGTGCTATCACAGGCTCCTGCCAGGCGGAAATGATGATCACGCCCGCGATTAACAGGAGGGTAAATAACCAGCTATGAGTCGCCCATGGTAAGAGCAGGTAGCAGAGCCCAGGGAAGAAGCAGGAACAGGCCAGCAAGAGACGTGTGCCCAATAGCTTGTGTATAGCTGCCAGGCGTAGGAGAATGAGCAACTGCAAGCCGAGTGCGGCGGCTGTTAGCGGCCCAAATAGGGCAACTGGAATACCCGCTCGTTGAAAGTAGGGCTGATTATACCAGAAGACTGCATTTGTCAGCGCGAAATTCGCTGACCCCCACAGGCTCAAGAGCGTGAGGACAGGTTGAGAACGCACGGTCTTCCAGGCACGTTGTAACACCTGCCTGACTTGCACCTGCTCACTGCTCTCCGTAATTCTAGAAGCTGGGGCATAGTGCCATATACGAAATGCCGCAAGGAACGCGAACAGGGAGGGTACGAGGCTCGCCATAACCGCAAGCAAGGGACTGGCAGCACCCAGAAAGCTACCCGTCAGCAGGCCTAGAAAGAATCCCGCGCTCGACGCGCTGGCGAGCAGTGCGAAAGCCTCTCCCCCTTGCCTGCTTCTCTCATGAGCAGGTAAAGCAGCGTAAACCAGGGCACTTTCGCAACCGGAAACACAGGCAAAAGCCACACCCCCCAGCACTTCAGCACAGGCAAAGAGCCAGAACCCATGTGCGAGCACGAAGACTAGCATCCCCACCAGGCCAATAGCGCGCCCAAGCAGAATCATCCTGGAATAGCCAATGCGCTCCGACCAGATGCTAGTTGGAACGTCAGCTAGCCAGATGCTAGCCGAGAGAATCGCCTCCATCAGAAACATCTCGGTAAAATTAAGCCCTCGCTGCTGCTGAAAGAGGACCAGCGTGGTCGAGTAGAAGAATAAATTACTGAAGAAGCGCGAGATAACCAGCCAGCGAAGTGTTGGCATAGAGAGCAGTGAGCGCCCCGGCACGAAGCGCCTAAAAAAAGACATGTAAATATCCTCCTGTCTAAAAAACACCCATCATCAGAGAAGGTGGATACAGGAGGTGCACGCACGGCCTGTCGAGCCAGCAGGACTTATATTGGATGTGGTTGTACGTGAATACGATCCATAATGAATTTGTTTCCCACTTGCGCATTATACGCCATTGATCTGGTTGCGAACGAATACCCGCAAGCAGACCAATGGCATATATTAATCGTGATAACCCTGGGGATGGGTCTGGAGCCAGTTCCAGGCATCGGCTATCATGCGCGCCAGTTCCGGCTTTTGTGGCTTCCAACCGAGATCGTGCTGGGCCTTCTCGCTGGAGGCAACCAGTACAGGAGGATCGCCCGCGCGCCGATCAGTCTCGATAGCCTTGATGGGTTTGCCCGTCACCTGACGTGCGGTCTCGATGACCTCGCGGACCGAAAAGCCCTTGCCGTTGCCCAGGTTGTAGATTTCGTGTTTCCCTGGCTGGGCATGAGTAAGGGCCAGGATATGCGCTCGTGCCAGGTCCTCGACATGGATATAGTCGCGAATTGCCGTACCATCAGGGGTTGGATAGTCCGTGCCATAGATCTGGACTGCTTCGCGGGTCCCTGCCGCCGCCTGGAGCACAAGCGGGATCAGGTGCGTCTCAGGATTATGCACCTCGCCCAGCTCGCCACTGGCGCCGGCAACATTGAAATAACGCAGGCTGACAGCAGCCAGGCCATGTGCCGCGGCCTCAAAGCCTATCATCTGGTCCACAGCCAGCTTGGAGCCGCCATAGGGATTAGTTGGTCTGGGTTGCGCGGTCTCCAGGATGGGAGTTTCCTCTGGTGCGCCATAGACAGCCGCCGTTGATGAGAAGACCAGGCGCTTCACGCCCGCCTCGCGCATGGCGTCGAGCAGGTTGAGTGTGCCCACGACGTTATTACGATAATAGCGCTCTGGCTGCGTCACCGACTCGCCCACCAGCGAGAGGGCCGCGAAATGCAGCACGCCATCGAAGCCATCCTTGAAGACCTCTTTGAGTCGCTGGGCATTGAGCAACTCGCCCTCCACCAGTTTGACCTGGGGCAGCACTGCCTGGTGATGACCCTTGGTGAAGTTATCCAGCACAGTGACCTCATGTCTAGCCTCCACCAGTTGCTTGGTCATGACACTACCAATATATCCGGCCCCGCCGGTAACAAGAAACTTCAAGCTAGAACCTCCGTATGTATTTCCCTGTAATCATACAACAGATAGAAAGCATCTGTAGATTTTGTCCATGATTTCTTCTATATCACGGAAGCTGCATCTTTCTATTGGTCGAGAGCGTGTAGGCAGAATGGAAGTTGGTTCTACAGAGGAGTTCGTACGTTTCTGCACCCATGTCCAAATCAGCGAGAAGACGGATATCAGCATGGATGGAGGAGGACCGTCGGGAGGAAAAGATCGTCATGAACACTTCTGCCGCCTGGAAACAAGTGTATATCCTATTCCTTAGTAGTATCCTGGGGGCGCTATTCATCGTGAGTACCAGCACGACGACGTTTGCCGCCCCAAGCCTGGCAACAGGAAAAAAGGAGGCTCCTATGAAGCTCACCAGTCCTGCCTTTGAACATGGTCAACCGATTCCATCTCAGTATACCTGTGATGGAGCTAATCACCATCCACCTCTTACCATTTCCGATGTGCCAAGGGAAGCACAAAGTCTCGCCCTGGTGGTTGAAGATCCGGATGCACCGATGAAAGTGTTTACGCATTGGCTCATCTATGATCTTCCTCCCTCAACGCAGCACATCCTGGAACAGGAGGGTTCTCTCGGAGGTGCTGAGGGCGTCAACGATTTTGGCACACGTGGCTATAAAGGACCATGTCCACCTTCTGGCACGCACCACTATGTCTTTCGGCTCTTTGCCCTCGATACACGGTTAGCGTTACCCGAAGGCATGAAAAAAGAGGACGTATTGGCGAAATTGAAAGGCCACGTGCTTGCAACAGCCGAATTAGTAGGAACGTATAAGAGAGGGTAAGAAGTGATGAAAGGTGGGTTGATAAGCCTGGCAGCATGTGAGTGATGGGTGAAAACCTCTCCAATTTAGAGTGCGCGTTCGCTGGAGCAGAGAGAGAAGTGGAAGGATGCCAGCACGACCCCAACACGGTCGAAGGGGGAGAGAATGGTTGCTGGTGCTGCTGCTCTTTCCACGTCTTTGCAACTGAGGGGGTGATGCTTTTATGGTGGTACCGTTTGTCTAGACAGAAATGGGCCAATTTTGAGAGTAAACTCAGCATTATGGAAAAGTCATGACGAATGTTTGGAGCGATACACCACAAAAGGTGTTTTGTAGTCCAGCGACTGGTGATATCGCTCATGATTGTAAAACTGGAAGTAGTGAGTCAGTCCACTCCTCGCCTCTGAAACCGTTTGGTAGTCTTTGAGGTAAACTTCCTCATACTTCACACTGCGCCACAAACGTTCTACGAACACGTTATCTAAGGCTCGCCCTCGCCCATCCCAGCTGATGCGAATGTTTGAGCGAAGCAGACGAGTGGTAAACTCGTGACTGGTAAACTGAACCCCCTGGTCAGTATTGAAAATCTTGGGTTGCCCAGCCCCCAGAGCCCGATCAAGCGTATCGACACAGAAACCAGTGTCCAACGTCGTTGAGAGCTCCCAGGCCAGGACGTAGCGGCTAAACCAATCAATGATGGCCACCAAGTAGACAAACCCTCGGGCCAGGCGGATGTAGGTAATATCGCTACTCCAGACGTGATCTTGGCTGGTGATACTCACTCCTCTCAAGAGATACGGATAACGTACGCTTGGTTCGCCAGGTCGGCTCAGCCGTGGTTTGGGATAGATCGTCTCTAGCCCCATTCGTTGCATGAGTCGTCTGACGCGTTTGCGGTCTACCTGATATCCTTGCTCGGCAAGAAAAGTGACCATCTTGCGCTTCCCGTAAAAAGGCGTCCTGGTATACTGTTCATCAAGCAAGCGCATCAAGAGAAGATCTTCCTCGCTCTCAGGGACAGGCTCATAATAGTAACTTGAACGGGCCAGCCCCAACAGCTCACATTGACGAACGATCGACAAGTGAGGATGCTCAGGCTCGATGAGGAGCCGCTTCTGCTCAACGGGAAAGACCAGATTTTTTTTTCAGGAAATCGAGCTCGACTTTGAGCTGACCGATTTCTTGATACAAGTTGGCGATTAAGGCTTCTTCGCTCTTGGCCCGCTCATGACCGTTGCGTGCGAAGATCTGTGGCAATTCATCAAGCACTTGCTTTTTCCATTGCGTAATTTGAGTGGTGTGAACTCCATACTCAGATGAGATCTCGTTGAGGGTCTTCTGTCCCTTGATGGCTTCTAAGGCCACTTTCACTTTAAAGTCACTATTGTACTTCTTCGGCGAACTTGCCACAATCTGCCTCCTTGTGGATGTACTCTCCCTCCTGCTATTTTATCTCATCTCCCTGTCCAGTTTTCCGCCCCCATTATACTTGTAGACGATTCGATATTCATGTTCATCGGGTGATACTGAGCGGAATACCGATGTACCCAGATGCCCGGGGAACTTCATGGCCGCTTGCACTATGCCCGAAATACACTCCTCGAGTTGCTCCTCACTCCCTGGCTTTGCTTCTCTAATGACACTGACGGTCACAGGTATATCGCTCCTCGCATATTTCTGTTCTGCCATATCGAGACTCTTTTCATCGCGAACATGTATTCGAATAGCGCTAATTTTTGTCTTCTTTGGCTCAAGGTATGTAGCGAACAACTGCAAGGGACTAGATAGTAACAGACGCAGAATCTCCCTATCTTTTGTCTCCAACTTTGTTCGCGCAAGTGTCTGCATCGCTGGCACCAGTCTTTTAGTGGTGATTGAAGCCAGCTCATACATCCAGTGTACAAGCCAACTTCTTACTCAACTTTAATTTTTGATATTCTTCTGATAACCAGGGTGCCCAAGCTCTTTGATGCGGGATTTCCTTGTAGAAGATGAGCAGAAGCAATCGGAATGGTATGTTTGTAGTTACAGTTGAAGAAAGGTTTGAATATCGTATGGTTGATATACAAGAAATGACTCAAAAGCGTGTCGTCTATACGTTATCAGGTATAGATGCAGTATTGATACGCAAAGACCTCACCTACAAGACAGTTGGCGGGATGCACTTAAAGATGGACGTGTACTATCCATCCAATCTCCAGAGCACATCACGGTATCCTGCCGTCATCCTGGTTGTGTTTCCTCTCGCAGAAGAAAGAGACAAGCTTGAAAGAAAATAGATTGGAAGAAACAAATACTCTCTGGGAATATATATTGACCACATATGGCTATTGTCCAGCATCAGAGAACCTTCAGGAAGAACGAATCTATCATGCCATTTTTCAGCCTACTTTCCATCGACATTGCTTTCTCCCATTGCACATCACACCTGGTGATACCGATGCGCTCTTAACCTTCGGCAACCTCGCTCATATCTGGGATTTGAAAAGATACTTTGAAATTTTATCTGCGATCAGGGAAATGCAAGAATTTCCAATACTATCGGATGAAGCGAACACATATTTAAGTAACATGCAGATAGAAACTTTGGGAGAGAAAAGCGTACTTCCACCATTTACCAATGAAGAGTCAGTATATTTAAGAAACGTTCAAATGGCACCAGTCCCAGTAGAAGCTCTTCGACACTTTGAGCAAAAAATGCAAGAAATCCAGCCTTTTGAGTTGAATTCTTTAATGTTGAAGCCTCAGGAGGCTCGTGATGGCATAACAGCGCGTGGAATCGTCACCGATAGGTATCGCAAGCATCATTTTGACATATGGCCTATACCCCTGACGAGCAGACATAAAGCCTTTTTTCTGGAATTCATCAGATTAGGCTACACAAGCGTTGAGGGGACGGGGCAGGAAAATTTGAAGGTAATCCAGCGCTACCTCTCTTTGGAATAACCCACCAAGCACTTGTAGCCGACGACTTGCACTGGCAATATGCGAGGCGCAGAAGAGGAGGCATATACAAAGAAGGCATTTCCTGGACATTGGAGCATAGGGGACGCTGTTCGCTTGCGTCCCCTATGCTATCAAAAACGGAGTCGAAAACACTCAGGAGAGCGATGCAGGAGCTTATACATCAACAGCCTGGGCAGCCAGGAGATGGCCTATGAAAGCGCCGTACTCGTCTTTGACTGGTAGATCTTTGTCGATCTTTACGCGGTGACGGGTCGTGATCGTTTCGAGATTACGATGTGGATCATAGCCGGCCTTCTCATATTCTTCCCAATAGATACCTGTCTCATAGCGCTGCCAGCGAGGTACTGCCTCAAATTGGATGCCACGTTGGAGCAGTAACTCCGCTTTAAATGCTAGTGACTTGCCGCTCAAAATATCCAATCACTCTATTCACAAAATATTCGCTTAAGCTCAAGCGAGTAGCCACGGGCCAAAGGCGGGAATAGCCATGTCCGCACCATCGGTAATATTGCAGTAGGGGTCGGCACCCCAGCCATACCAGAGGGCCGCGCCTTCAGGTAGAGGCTCCTCCGTGAGATGCAGGGTAATGACATTCCCTTCCAGAATCGTTTTATAGATGGCTGGGATGGCAACTCCCTGTTGATCGCGCAACGAAAAGCCTCCGGGCAACCCATGCGCGTGCAGACCCCCACGCACATAACGGTACGTGATGCGAATGCGCGCCCGCTCTCTTTCGAGCACGACAGAGGAGATATATGGCGAACGTAAGCCATCCACACAATCAGCGAGGCGTCTACCAAGTCGTTTCAAGCCTTGCGTGCCAACATGGATCCAGTCGTTCAGTTCGAGGTCGATTGCCGCTACCATCGCGGTATGAGGAAGCATATCCTGCCATGTACGCTGCGCCTCGCGCATCCCACTCCAGCACACATCGGCGTCAGGGTCTGCAATCGAGCGAATAAATCGGCCAATCTGCACATAGTAAAATGGGAGATCCGGGGCCTGGAGATCAGCACGCAAGGCTGTCACAAGGGTATGCATGCGCTGATGATACCGTTCGGTCGCTTCGGGATAGGCATCACTCTCCCCCTGATACCAGAGCACGCCCGCGATCTTGCCACCCACCTTCTCCACACGTTTGAGCAAAGCACCATACAGAGAGGCATCGCCCTCATCACGTTTGGCCGGGTCCCACTGCTCCATGGAGGTTCCGCCGTGCGCGCTTGGAATCAGTCCGATGGGCACTCCGGTACGGATATAGCGCTCCTTCGCGAAGGTCAGACCCAGGCCCGCCCCCTTTGTTCGCTGGGGATCACGGGGTGGTATTTCATCTGGTACCTTGTCGAACCCCCAGAGCTGATGATGCACAATACGTGGCGACTCACCAAGCCAGTGCAATGGCTCTTCCGCGATGGCCCACTCCTCGCGTGACTGAAAAGAATGCGCAAATGGAGAAGGTGATTCGACATCTACCAGATCGCCAATCCCCTCCATATTGCTCTGTCCGGCCAGGATCCAGATATCCCCCACCAAAATATCATGTGCGTCCCCCACCGTATATGGTCCCCCAACGGGCAACTCCACTATCTGTCCATCTGCCTGCTTTACGCGGGCCTGATTGTCAGAGTCTCGCTGCAATACCTGGTAGCGCTGCAAGGTTGTGTAGATCATCGGCGCTGCGTGCCCTTTCAACTGAAAAAATAGTAGTCAGTTTTACTATATCATTTTTCAGCCCGCATACAGCCAGAATTTCTCAAGGGCATATGATAACGGGCTGGCTCTGCCAGCCCGTTATCATATGCCCTTATTCCTTTTTTTACTCTACATGCCTGCTCCACCCACGATAACAAGGACATCTTTTACCGCGGCAAAGTGCCAGAGCTCCTTGCCAGTAGCCTGATCAAGCACAGCCCTGCTTAGCGGAAGTACCAGACTGTTGCCGAAAGGGAGAATCAATGGAGCATTTGATACAACACCATCGACGTCTTTGGACCAGTATATCTTACCATTCTGTGGATTAATGGCTTGTACTCTTTGCCTGCCTCCGTCAAGGTTGAAAATGCCATAGATGCTTCCATTGTTACTCGCGATGCCGACACCCGAGACTGTGTTTTGTGGCCCAGTCGTACACCAGGCATGTGTACCATCGCTGGTGTGGTATCCACAGAAGTGGCTGCCATCGAAAAGCACCAGCATATTCTGTACAATAACAAGGCCTGTAGGATTGCTAGCTTGCGACATGACTGACCACAATTGTGTGCCAGTAGTGGCATTCAGGGCAATGAGTGGTCTCTGATCTTTGAGGGAACCCTTAGGATCGTCAACTAAAGAATGCATAACCTGGACATAGAAGACATTATTCGCTACCGTAGCGCTAATTGGCCCAGTTTGAACATCTTGCGTCCAGAGTGTGTGCCCATCTTTCCCGTCCAGGGCTTTAATATAATGCTTATTGGCAATCACATAGGCAATGCCATTGTTCAGACTAAGTAGCGCGGGTTCAGGCGCGTCATAGTGCCAGATGATCTTACCCGTTTTCGCGTCCAGCGTATAAAGGTTCCCATTTGAGTACCCACTGGCATAGACGCGTCCCTGCTCGACTACAAGCAATGGCAAAGGGTCACCAATAACGACATGCTGGTTCATTGTCCCTAAATCTGTCTGCCAGATAAGGGTTCCATCCAGCGCATGCAGTGCCAGGACTTGCTTATTACCGGCGAAGTAAACAACGTGATCCTGAACGACCAGGTTGGGGTTGGCACTATCACTGTAGACTAACCCCTTCTTGCCCTTGATGTCAAAGACCTTACCATCTAATCCTTTTGGCACCGTATAGGACCAGAGTTTTACCCCTGTAGAGGCGTCCCTTGCTGTAAGAACTTCCCTTCCTATGGTAGGACCAGCAAGGGTAAGTTCTGCGGCAACCACAATATTGTGTAGTGTTTTATTAGAAGAGCCGGTAGATGTTTGTTGCTTTTTGGCAAGGTCATGAGACGCATTTACCGCCGAGAAAATGAGGAGTGCGCTGCCGATTAAGATGGCGACAACGGCAACAGCAGCAATCCCTCGAAGAGTGGTTAGCCAGCGTTTACGAGTTCGCGGTGCCTGCTCTGGCTGAGAGCGCAAGCTACGGTTAAGTTCAAGGGGCGGTGTTTCTTCGGTTGCCGGTGATTGCTTAGAAGATACGTGGCTCATTGTAGGTTCCTCCTTTTGATAGTCCTCTTGATGCATCTCAAAAATTAAATGCTCAAGATAAGGATCGTCTTCTGCTTCTTGCAGGATCGTGATAATCGTATCCAAATCTCCACGCTCAAGCGCCGTACTATAGCGATAGAGCGTCTTTTCATATGCCAGGCGTTGCTGCCTATCGTGCTTAAGCATGGTGCCCTCTCTCCTTCCCTTGCTGATCTCGTGCACGCCAGGTAGACCGCAGACGATTCAGCGCTCGATGTAGGCGGACGCGCGCGGAACCTGGAGAAACATTAAGCGCCAGGGCCAAACTCGATGTGTCCAGGTCCTGTAAAAATGCCAGGCGTATCACCCGTCGATCCTCGGGTAAAGCCAGCGCAAGTAATTCAGCAACCTGTGTGCGCGTCTCTACCTCTTGTTCAGGACCGGGATGGGTCAGGTTGCTCAGTTGATCAAAAAAATCGCTCTCGCCGCCAGGTTCCTCAGCAAAAAGTGAGCTACTGAATGAGAGTTCGCGCTGGCTTTGCTTGAACAGGGAGGCGCGCCGTCGTTTAATAACGTTAGCGGCAATACCTAGAAACCAGGCCCGAGGTTGGCGCACAGTATGAAAGACATCAATGTGGGCCAGGGCCTCCAACGTGGCCTCGTTCAAAACCTCGGATGCGATGTTCTGTAGCGTCTCGCCCTTTGCCAGGCCCGCGCGTGCGACATACGAGCGTATAATGCCCAGGAGTGGCTCCATATTCTCCTGCAAGAACGCGTGCAGAGCCAGGGCAGACTTATCTGCTGGTTGCTTCATAGCCTGTCTCTTCTCTCCACGAGATATCACAATATTTCACAATCCATTTCTCCAATACTGCTTCTCCAGGATTTTCAGTTACATGAGATAGTCAATGTAGCAAGTCGTTTTGTTACAGCTTTTCCAGAAGCTAAATATTTAACAACAGCGGGTTTAAAATAGTTTGATACAAATATACACAGAATGATTCATGTATAAGTCAAATTACCAGAAAAACATATGATAAAAAGAAGAATGCAATAGTGACTAAAAACAGGTAAATACGTTACTGTTATTGCGGAGCTTTTATTGTCGAACCCGCAAAATAGGCCCTTTAGCTCTTTATTGACAGAATACCTATATAATGCAGGGGGAGTTAGCAATGTCTATGCGCAGGATGGCATTCGGCGCTCAGGGAGGATACTCGCTGGCACGTTTGCTTATGCTATTTATCAACACCTACTCGGGACGTATTATTGGTAGCTCGCTGGTTTTGATCGCGGGCATTATCTATGGTCTACAATCACATGCGGTCTCGTATGATCATGCGCCGGCTGGAACCTACCATATTGTACTTGACGCTGAGGAAGGCCGTTATTATTTGCACTGTGAAGATTGCCACAACACTATTTATTACATTGCTCAAACTGGCGACTTCAAGCAGTTTGTACAGTTTGATAGTAGCGCTCACCTTGAGGATATGATCTATCGTAGTGATGCACTGGAGAATGTCAATGTCGATGGACAGACAGGCAAAGGCTACGAACTTACCTACATCGCCCAGGTTAATGCCAGCGGTCAGAAAACCGTCTACGAGACGCAGGAGCACCAGGGTCATCCAGATGATTACTTCGATAATCGTTGGACCCTTGGTCTCCCTATTATGGCGTTAGGTGGTGCGCTTCTCGTCTTCTCTGTCTGGATTCTGATCTCTGATAAGCGCAAGTTCACAGTGAAGCAAGCAGCCAGACCAGTGAAGCGCGTGCCAGATCTAACACCAACGCCCTTAGTTACCATGTCAAGTGCTCCACATGCTTATGGCAATAGCTATCAGGAGTTTAGCGCTTCCACCGATATGCGCCCCTACCAGGGTCCACGGAACCTACCCGAACAATAAATAAGTAGTGCATCCAACACAATTTTATCAGGTATACTAGAAGTAGAATAGCAAAATCCTAGGCGTGATGATGTAGCTGAAAAACTGGCGCAGGTGCAACTGATCTGTGCGATGTGATGGGGATGAAGAGGGGCTCTATGTCTAAACGCCAACAGCAACATCTCATATTACCTCCCTGGCCGGAGCGGCCTGGACTGGGCTGGTTTGCCCGGGAGATCCTGGGCAAACCACTCTACCCCTACCAGGAACTTGTAGGCGATGCCATTTTAGAGAGCGTACTCGAAGGGCGAGGCGATACCTTCACCGTCATGTTTGCCCGCCAGATGGGCAAAAACCAGCTCAGCGCCACCCTTGAGGCCTACCTGCTCTTCTGTATGCAAGAGGGCAGTATCGTCAAGGCTGCCCCCACTTATAAACCCCAGACTATCAATAGTCGCCAACGCCTGCTCTCCCTGCTCGATAACCCCTTTATGCGTAATCGCGTCTGGAAACACTTTGGCTATACAATAGGTATGGCCCCCAGGCGTGAACAGGTTCCCTATCAGACGGGGCCACGTGTGATGTTTTTCTCCGCCGGGCCAGGCGCCAGCATCGTTGGCGCGACCGCCTCCCTCTTGCTGGAGATCGATGAGGCGCAAAGCATTGATCCAAACAAGTATGATACCGATCTCAGACCTATGGCTAGCACAACTAATGCCACAACCGTTCTCTACGGAACCGCCTGGTCTGAAGAGACGCTCCTGGCACGCATGCGCGCCCATAACCTGGAGCTTGAGCGCCAGGATGGTCGCCAGCGTCATTTCGCCTATGATTGGCGTACCCTGGCGGCTATCAATGACCACTACAAGCGCTACGTCGAGAGCGAGATCAAGCGTCTTGGCGAGGACCATATCAGCATTCGTACCCAGTATCGCCTGCTGCCCATTCTCGGTTCAGGCTACCTGCTCAACGACCTGCAAGTCTCGCTCTTGCGAGGCCAGCACACCTGGGAGGCTACTCCAGATCCAACGGAGGGCTTTTACGTTGCCGGGCTCGATATAGCTGGTGAGCAGCATGCGCGCCCTGGTCAGCCAGCTGGCAAGCACGATAGCACCATCCTGACGATTGGACGCGTCACTATCAACGATCTCGGCCTGCCCGAGCTACGCATTGTGCGACACTACGACTGGACCGGAATGAAATATACCGACCAGTATGCCGCGGTTTCACGCATCCTCCAGGAGTGGAATGTGCGGCGCACTGTTGTCGATAAAACAGGTCTGGGTGAAGGATTGGCCTCTCTGCTCAGCACGCGCCTGGGCACTGAACGCATTCGCTCCTTCCACTTCACTCGCGCCAGCAAGTCCCAGCTCACCTACCATCTCCTTGGCCTTATAAACGCGGGCCGCGTCAGCATCTATCGCCAGGAGGGCTCTCCTAACGCCACCTATCAGCAGTGCTGGCATCAATTACGCCACGCACGTTACGAGGTACCCGCCGAGGGACTCATGAATATGTACGTGGACGAGTCTGATGGGCACGACGACTACCTGATGAGCCTGGCCCTTTGTTGCGAGGCTCTCCGCGATCACAATATGCCCTCCTCACCCAGTAGCATCATCCCTCCGCCCCAGGGCTACGACGATGGAAGATATTAGTAGAGGAAGAGAGTGATGGTTGGCTCTTGCAACCATCACTCTCTTCCTCTATCAGGAAATAGATGCATCTTAATATAGCTATACGAATTTTTGAGCGCATAAAATAAAAGGCTAAAGCTAAGGAGCGATGTTACCACTTTGCACGCTTGACAAGCAGGAGACGCTCACGTTATACTCAAAAAAGCAACGCTAAGGGACAGAATGTTCCCTACTAATTCACAGCATGCGCAGCACATGCTTTACTTCCCGCTGTATCACACATGACAGCTATCGACTCGCTCGATGACCCCCAGGCTCTTCAGCAGCTTCTGTTTCAGCTCTCCCACGTGAATGCAAATTTCAAAATCACTGCGCTTCGTCAAGCCGTCGCTTTTCAGGACAAGGCTCCGCTCCAACCCATTCTCGAAGCACTCCTGGATGGGCGCGAAGCTGTCCACTCAGCCACGCTAGAAACCATAGAGGTCCTCAAGCCCTGGATCACAGACGAGCAATGGCTGGAGACTCTTCTAAAGCCCTCTGACCTCGTTTATCAGGCCGCCCTTTCCATCCTGGAAACACAAGGGAAGGAGGCGCCGCTCAAGCCCGTTTTTCGCGCCTCTTTTGCCTTAAAGCGCTCTCTCCGTACCCAAGCTCAACGCCTTCTGGCAAGGCAAGCCCAACAATGGTCGCCAAAAACAGTAGCCTGGTTTATTCAGACAAATACAGAAATTCTACAAAAGGCCACTCCCTTTAGCCGTATGATTGTCCTCGAAATGCTTGGCACTTTAGGAGATAAAGCCCCTATCGAAGTTTTTCTAGCAGCGCTTCAAGATGACAGCGCAGATGTTCGCTGGACCGCGCTTTTACAACTCACTGCATATGGCAAGCAAAATCAAGAATTACCTATAGAACCAATCGCCGCCTTAATTCATGATCCACATACTCACGTAAGACGCTCCGTTCTTTACGCATTAGAGACACAAGAGAAGGCTTCTATTAACCTGTTTATCACCACACTCCATGACACTAATGAAGGCGTTAAGCAAGCTGCGGCCTTAATATTATGTAAGCGCAGAAGTATACAGGCAATACCAGCTTTACTCCAATTCCTCTTAAATGAGACTACCAGATTCCGCTGGGACTTCCAACACAGTGTCATGGAAGCATTCGAGGAATTACATGAGCATATACCTATCGAGCCTTTAATCGATGGTCTTAAAAACGATAAAAAACCAGTACGCCTTCGGGCAATTACATTGTTAACGTTCTTAAAGGCAAGAACTCCCGTTAAGCTCTTAATTAAGCTTTTTAGAGCATAAAGACGCCGCTATGCGCAGAGAAGCGATCTATGATTTAGGATTAGGCCACTACTGGGAACACCTTCCAATAGAGACTATGATCAATAAACTTAGTGACGTTGACGAGGAGGTCCGACGAACGTCAGGGTATGTGCTACTCGCGCACCACGCTAAAATTTCTTCTGAGCTCCTCTTCCCGCTCCTTGACGGCACGGAAGGCATTGCACTAGTAACTGTGATAGAACAGCTAAATACACGCATTCCAATAAAATGGTCAATAGCAGCAACACGCAATCAGGATGCAGAGGTGCGTGCAGCCTCAATTCAAGTATTAGGGACGTTAGACAAACAAGTTCCACTCAGTATATTTCTGGACGCCCTCAATGACCAGGAAAGAGAGGTCCAAGAAGCTGTGCTTTCCGCAATGCGTTACCAAAGTCATCGCTTACCAATTGAATCACTACAACAAGCGCTACAAGACGCAAGAGACCAGGTGCGTTTGATGGGCATTCAAGCACTACAATCGCGTGAACATATGGAGCCAACTCTGGTAAAAACAATCTTCGCTCTTCTCCAAGACGAAAATTATCGCATACGATACACTGCCATCGAGACGTTAATCCAATGGGGGTCAACTGAACCAATAGAGGCTTTTGTCACATCTCTAGCAGACGATACCTTCATAGTTCGCGAATCTGCATTTAACGCTTTAATACATGTAAGAGAACGCGTTCCACTCCACCTAATTAAAGCTCAAATTGGGGACAGTAACGCCTACCAATTTGCCATCAAATACTTGCAACAGACTCATCCCGAGATACTAGGCGAAGTAGTGGAAGAAGCCAGCAACATCCTGCTGGGACAAGAAATGAGTGAACTGCTTGGCTCGATCCAGCAGGCCCATATAGCCGAGATCATCGGCAACATGCCCAATCCAGGCCCGTTGCTGGTCAATAAACTGGTCGAGCTGCTGGACTGGCCTCATCAAAAGGTCCGCATGATCGCCGCGCAGGCCCTGAGCAAACTTCACATAGCATTACCAAAGGAGTAACCATATTATGCCAAGTCATTTCTCAACACTAGGATTTGCGGTTAAAACGCGTGAGGACTTTTCTGCCCTCGCTATGCAGGCGGACAGAGAAGGTCTCAGTATTGAAGTTCCTGGTCAAGGCTATTACAAAATCTGGACCCCTGGTGAGGGAATCGAGCTATGGGCGCAACTCGATCAAGAGGGCTACCTTATTGGCTTGAATCCACATTTTAATGGTGAGGCACTAATGTCCATTGGGCTGGTCAAACGGGTTTCTCGCCCCGACGATACAGAATTGGATGGTGCCTTCTACGCATGGGCGACACCTGGAGATGACCCAGAAATGGGTCTCTATCCATTTGCTTTCGATGCTCCCGATTACCGCATGTACGATGCCCTCCACCTACCACAGCTCGCTAACGCTCAACTAGCCGCTTTCGCATATGAAATTAAAGCCTACAAGAATGAAGAAGCATTACGAGCCACAGGCAAAAGGATGGCGGCCGAGTCATGTATTCCCAGCGGCACCTTTCGTCCTGGACCTACGGGAGGCCGGATTGACCCTCCTGAATCTCGGGTGATTTACTATGGTTATGTGCTAGAAACAGCCCTCCTCACCAATCCCGTCACGCGCCGCGCATTCTATTGGGCACGTATCCGTACGCTGGGCGGCGAGGTTGACCTGGTAGCAGACCCTGAAATTGTCAAGGGTACAATCGTCAAAGACGGCATTGTCGGTGGTCAATTCTGGCTCTCGGGGCGATTGAAGTAGGGATGTGCTAGCTCTGTCCCTGCACCCAGTACAGAGCCAGTGAAAGGATGCAAGCGACGTGGAAGGCAGCGAGATTGAGCGCTATTTGCAGGCGCTGGACGAGGAGCTGGAGAAGCGCGCAAAGGTGCGCAAGCCCGTGCGCCTGGCGGTAGTGGGGGGAGTCTATATGATGTTCTTTGTGCAAAATCGGGCCTCAACCAAGGATATCGACGTGGTTCCGCTCGATTTTCCCGATACCATGAATCCCAATCAGGAGACCAAGGCCTTTCGTTCAGCCATTAATGCTGTGGCGAAACGCTACCAGCTGACGCGCGACTGGATGAATGATATCGTGGCCTCCTTCACACCTGAGATGGGACCCATCACCCTCTGGCGCACCTATACCAACTTGCAAATCTATGTTCCCAAGGCCGAGTATATTCTGGCCCTGAAACTGCTGGCTGGACGCGCACGCGACGAAGACGATATCGAAGCTCTCTGCGAGCAGCTTGGCGTCGAGACACGTGCGCAAGCACAAACGCTGGTGGATCGCTATGCAACACCCGAGTGGCAGAAGGAGTGTAATCTTCAAGCTACATTTGATGACTTATTTGCGTAATCTTCAAAATAGGCAAAAATTTCTTCGATCCATGTTATAATAGATACGAAGACAGGAGGAGCTTCGACAATGTGGGCTGAAATACAAAGCATGCAGACAACCTACCGTCAGATCGTTCAAGGTGAGCGTCCATGGAATGCCCTGGGCGATTTCCTCAACTACTGGTATTGCTATGCCGTGGAGCGTCGCTCAGAGCTGGTGCAGGAAGCTATAGAGCAACCAGCCGGGACCGACCCGGAGCATTACCAGTGGGCGGCTTTTTGTGCCGCCGCCGTCGAGTTCCTCTGCTTACAGGCCGACATCACTGTTCCCGACTGGGTCCACGCCCCCATATATACCCTGTCTGACCCCTGGTTTACCGGCCTGGGCGCACGTAAACCCCATGTGCAGGCACGCCTCAAACAAGAGGCACCCGAGCCCTTCGCCCGGCGCAATGTCTATTGCAGCCCCCGCGTCTTCGCCAACAAATTCGAGGTCGCGGCTCAGGTAGCCTCACGCCAGACCGCCTAGCGGCTGGCGCTTCTCTATTTCCCCAAACCTGGTGAATTATGCCTCCTTATGCTTGAGGGTATTGTGTGCTCACCTGGCTCTGAGTTGTGCCAGTTGGATATGTATATGTGCGTGATCCCTCTTGATAGTGGTTGTACTCTTCTTTAGGCTGCGGCTGGGCAGGACGATATCCCTCCTGATAATTATTCTGCGGTTGAGTTGGGATAGGGGGCATCTGTGGGATAGCAGGAATTTTTGGTGCGTCAGGCGAGTTGGGATTATAGGGCACATACACAATCTGTTGATAGACCACTTGCTGCCCCTGCTGCTGAGGAACGGGCTGTGGCTGTTGAGGCTGCTGCGACACATGGAAGAACGCCACACGCTCACGCAATGAAAAAATGAACGGGGCGAGGCAAGCTAATATGACATTGAAGAGAATCGAGATAACCAGGACGGTAATCGCTACGGATGGACCATTATAAGGAGACATTGCAGAAAGAGCTAGAGCAAGACCCAACCCGAGTATACCCACAATTATATGCAACATAATATAAATTGCGCCTACACGCCTGGCACTGATGCCAAGCCAGAGTACTATCCCGATAAGGTAAAACATTACAAGCAAAACAACTGCTGTAGGATTAAACGCGAAGAGTTCACCAACCAGGAAGGTATATAGTGGAGTCACGAGAAGCACGATACCTAGCGTAATAAAGAAGCGCTTGAGTGAAGAAGGCCTACGAGGTGGATTCATAAATTCCTCCCAATTTTTCACTTGCATTTTTTTGACATATTTTATGTATATACGTCTAATTCCACTTTAAAGTTGTGGTTATCGTTTTAAATACATTTCCATAGGTATCAATTATGTAGAGGATAAAGGCAAAAAGGGAGAAGTTTATCTGCTTTCTATTGAGGCTACATCTCTCTTTGTGACTTACTAAGAGTATACTTTTGTTTCTCTATAGCTAACACTGTTTCATGCTATTTTCCTGGAGAGGAAAAATTTCTATATGAGCATACAACAGCCGGTCCGGCTCACAGAGCTTGCCAGTTGCGCGGGGTGCGCCGCAAAAATCGGCGCGGATATGCTGGCCCAGGTCGTGAAGCCTCTACGCCAGCGCGTCGTGCCGGAACAGTTGCTTATCGGCCTGGGCGCGATTGACGATGCCGCCGTCTACCAGGTCAGCGAGCAGCAGGCCGTTATCAGCACCGCCGATTTCTTCCCGCCTGTGGTGGATGACCCCTATACCTTTGGCGCTATCGCGGCCACTAACGCCCTTAGCGACGTCTATGCCATGGGTGGACAGGTGCTTATGGCCATCAACCTGGTGGCCTGGCCCGAGTCTCTGGATACCAGCATTCTCAGCGAGGTGCTGCGTGGAGGAATGGAGGCGGTCGAGCGAGCAGGCGGAGCAATCGCGGGTGGGCACTCAATCTCTGACGAAGAGCCGAAATATGGCCTCGCCGTCACAGGCATCGTTCATCCCAAACGTATCCTCACAAAAGGCGGCGCCAGAACCGGCGATATCCTGGTTCTCAGCAAGCCTCTAGGCACGGGCCTGATAACTACCGCTCAGAAACGCGGCCTGGTCCGCGAGGTCGATATGGCCGCCGCGGTCACCTCCATGACCACGCTCAATAAGCGTGCCAGCGAGCTACTGGTCGAGGCCGGTCCAGCCGTACACGCCACGACTGACATTACCGGCTTTAGCCTGGTGGGGCACGCCTGGGAGATGGCGACACAGAGTAAGACCTGTATGCGCTTCGATTACGCCGCGCTCCCCCTGCTTCCCAATGTTCGCCACTATGCCGAAGCAGGCTGCACACCGGGTGGCACGGCCCGCAACTTGCGCTCAGTCGGTTCGCATGTCCGCATCAGTGAGCACATCGATCAGTACGCCCAGGCCATTCTCTTTGATCCTCAGACCTCCGGTGGCCTCTTCGCCGCCATCGATCCTGCCCTATGGGAAACGCTCTCGCAACAGAGCGAGGTCCCCTTCCGCCGCATTGGCGAGGTAACTGATCTCGTCAGCGATCTCGAACAAGTCATACTCTCGATCGAATAGCTAGAAGCCCGCTACTGGCGTACGCGGTACTTGTCCAGGCCCCAGCACACCAGTAGCAGGCTATCCCACAACAGAGCCAAATTGGATATCAAATGCCTCCGCACCATCCAAGATCCAACGCATGAGGCTTGCTCCCTCACTATACAACGCCTCTTGCTCTGAGGAGGAGAGCGGCTTCGATACTGGTTCGATCACGAGCGCGGTGGATGCTGGCCGGCGCTCAAGCCGCCACCGTCCACGCACAAAGCCATCTATCAGGAACGCCGTGCATCGGCTATTGCCAATATAGATAGAAGAACGATGCTCGTCGGAGATGACCCGGCGACGGTCAGCGTGCGAGAACAGCAGGTTATCAAAGTCGGGGAGGAAGCGCACAGGCGCAGGGGTATCCGCATGTGGTCGAGGCGCATCAGGCAGATCAAAGAGCTCTCTCCCTTGCTCATCCCTGAAGGTGAGCAGTTCTGGCCGCAGGCTGTCGAAAATGGGTTGGAGCCTGGTAAGTGCGGACCAGGTCTGCATATCCTGCACACTTGCCGGACCGAACGCCGCCAGGTACCTCAAGACAAGCCTCTGCATATCCCCTTCTGAGCCAACTATTGAGCGCTCAAGCCAGGAAGCCGCCTCGGTGTGAGCAGGTCTACCAGTAAAACCCCAGGTCCCCGCGGGAATGGGCTGGATGAGCGCCATATGTATTCTTATGGCATCAGCTAATTGCTGGGTCCCCATCCCAGGAGAAAACTCCTCCATCTTCATACGCAACTCAAGCCCCGTCCGTGGCTGCTCACGTAGATATGCTTGCATCATATCGGTGAATCTCTCCAGATCAAAGCCCTGCGCCCTCTTTATAAAGAGGCGAAGATTACGACTCAATGCGGGCTGGATGAGAGGATGGACCAGGATATAATCCTCCGCCGTCATGAGATGTAGAGTACCACGAAGTGATGATCCCCTTACGAGCTGCCTGCGTTCAAGGAGCTGGGTTAATGACTCACGTTGGAATGAATGCAAACGCGTCCAGAGACCAATATAGGGAGCGTTGGCGACCTGGGCCTGCATAGCAATAAGACTCGTAATGACGTCCAGATGAGACTGCGTTGCCCGCTCCAACAAGAATTGGCGTGCCAGGGTGGCGCGATTCAACTCGCGCAGGGTCAAAATACGCTCAGCCATCGTGCTTACTGCTCTCTTTCATCCTCTATTTCCTTGACTTCTCTCTTATTCACATCTTACTATGGAAGAAGGACGGAACCAGCCCTCCTTTAAGAGATTTTTAGATTGGGATAGGAGGGCGTGGCGTGCCTGAATAGCCCGCTACTGGCGTACGCGGCTACTGTAGAGCCTGGACAAGTAGCCGCGTACGCCAGTAGCGGAATCACGCGAGGAGTCACGCACAGCATGTATCATCCGACCAGCCGAGTTCTCACTGTTCTTGAACTACTTCAATCTAAACCCTTTATTACTGGTCCCGAGCTTGCTACACGCCTGGAGGTGGATGTGCGCACGGTTAGGCGCTATATCACCACCCTCCAGGATGCTGGCATTCCCGTCGAGGCCAACATTGGACGCCATGGAGGCTACCGTCTCCGCCCCGGCTTCAAACTGCCGCCTTTAATCTTTACAGAGGAAGAAGCTACGGCCATCATGCTTGGTCTGCTGGGTACGTCGTGGCTGGAGATTGGGCAATCATCGGCAGCCGTGGAGGGCGCGCTGGCGAAGGTGTCGCGCGTGCTCCCTTTCCGGGCGCGGGACCGCCTGAACGCTGTTGCCTCTCACCTCTTCTTCTTTTCACCCCAAAAGGATGCACAGCCCGATGTCTCACTCTTAATCAATATAAGCGAGGCCATCGCCCAACAGCGGCGAATCACGCTGGATTATCGCTCTCATCGCGACCAAACAACTAACCGCAAAGTCGAGCCATACGGTATGATAGGCTGGGACGGACACTGGTACCTGATCGGCTACTGCTGCCTGCGGCAAGATATCCGCACGTTTCGCCTGGATCGTATTCAGCAGGTAGCGGCCCTGGAAGAAACATTTGAGCGCGAGGGGGACTTTGATTGTCGCGCCTACATGGCGGAAAAGTATACCCAGGGATCGGCTCGCTGGCGCATTGAAGTCGAGTTTCAGGCGACGCTCTATGCCATGCAGCAGAAGATTCCAGCCTCTTATGGCACGCTCACGCCCACAGCCAATGGAGTCCTGTTCCAGGCCGAATACGACAGCATTGATAGCCAGGCCCGCTACCTTATGTCTCTCAATATCCCCTTCGTCGTCCACCAGCCACCAGAACTCCGCGAGGCCCTGCGGAGACTGGGGGAGCAGATGCTTCAGATCGCAAGTGCCCCGCTTACCACACAAGTTAATAGTTAGGTAAAGAGTAGAGCACTCTTTGTTTTCTCCATAGAAGGGGTTATAATTGGCGATTAGCACATGCTTTAAATACGCATGTGCCAATGCATGAATTTTACTTAGAGTGGCTTGGAGTCTTGTAATGCTAACATCACCGCTACATAGGGTGCCAAAGGTCTCGGAGCGCTCAGAAGTGCTGGCAGCCTGGTGGCCTGCGTTCATCGTCGCTGCCCTTTATATCTTATGGGTAGGCCTGCTGGTCGTTCTGCGCAGCTATACAGCTCTAGATTTTGTCCACCTGGGCACTGTCTGGAGTGAACATAAAGCCAGCGGCACCTGGGGCTACGATGGTCAATTTTACTACCAGCTCGCCCATGACCCCTGGCATGCCTACCAGTTCATGGATAATGCCCCCTATCGCTATCAACGCATCCTCTATCCCCTGTTCGTCTTCGCCTTCAACCTGGGGAACGCGGCTCTGATCCCCTATGTTATGCTGATTTCCAATGGGATAGCGATTGTTGCCAGTGTGGCGATTGTAGCTCATATCTTGCAAAAACGCCAAGTCTCGCCCTGGTTCAGCCTGGCACTAGGTCTTTATTTCGGCCAGCTCGCGGCCTTCACGTTCGACACAGCAGAACCCTTCATGGTCTTTCTGCTCTGCCTGGGCATCCTCTTTACCCAGGAGAAACGCGTCTGGCTAGGAGCGCTCTGCATGGGACTGGCGGCCCTGACCCGCGAAACCGCGATACTCTTTCCGCTGGCCTATGGCGTGGCCTTTCTCCTCCAGCGCCGCTGGCGCGATCTTATCCCTATGACACTGCTGGGAGGCTTACCGCTTCTGCTCTGGCTTGCGGCCATTGTCCTGATTTTCGGCAAGAGTGGCCTGGGCTTTGCCCCCTCCTTTGAACGCCTTCCCTTCGCAGGAATTACTTATTTTGCCAATGCCCCCCGCAAATTCTGGCTCCTGCTGCTACTGATGTTCCTTCCCACTCTAGCCAATTGCCTGCTGGCGGGCTGGGAGATCTGGAAGCGGCGCTGGTCCCCCCTGTTGCTTGCCTGGGTCATCAATCTTCTATCCATCGTCTTCCTCTCGCATTATTCCTATATCGAGCTGATCTCCTGCAGCCGCATCAGTCTAGGCTTGATCCTGGCTGGCGTCATGTACGCCGCCTATAGCAAGAACAAGCTCCTTCTCTGGTCCACACACTTCTACACCCTCACCTGCCTGGTATATATAGCCGGCACGCTCCTGCGCTGGCCCGTCTTTATCGGGTAGAATATTTATCACATGATGTGTGGCAGTGCCACAAGCATTGCCACACCATATATACATACTGGGACATACTATGGCGAGAAAAACCATTACATCTTCTATCATTTTTTATTAAATCCCGTTGTGAGCCGAAACCGCCTGGTGAGCATTCGCCAATTTTGTTTCAACAAGCCAGCTTGTACACCCGATTCGTGAGAAATTTCCGGACGAGATGTAATGAGGATGAATACAAAAAGGATAGCCGCAAGGATCAAAGATGAGCCAATAGTGCCAAATCCCAGGCCGCCTTGTGCATGTGACTTTGTAAGAAGGTCACCCATTGTCGCACCGAATGGACGCGTGAGAACAAATGCCATCCAGAACAAGAGGGTTTTGGAGATCCTGGTAAAAAAAGCTGCGCAAACTATCAGCGCGAGTAGACCTGTAATGAGCAGCACGCCTCCCCCAAATCCGAGGTGGGAATCGTCTGCCAGGAAATCACCCAGCGCGGTCCCCAGGGTATTTGAAAAGAGAATTGCCGTCCAAAAGAGGATTTCAACCTTCACCGTAGTGATCTTATTCACCGAGAAAGAAGCCTTACTGAAGCGCCAGATTACAAAGATAGCTAGCAAGAGAGTGCAGAGTAGGAGGGAACCTTTTGCGTAGCCCAGCCCTAAAGTGCGGTCCATATAATCTGACATGGTAGTACCAGCGATACTGGTTGAAAGGATAACGCTCCAGTAAAGGAAGGGGTGATATTTCTTCGAGATAAGTTGCGTCGTCAGAGTGATGACAAACAGCCCAATGAAAAGTAGAGAACTAATGGCATAGCCAACATGCATAGTCATGGATAAAAGATCACCACCTGTTTCACCCAGAGTGGTTGCGCAAATCTTCATGATCCAGAACGCGATAGTAATTTGAGGGATTTTCTTCATCAGCATATCCTCCTACTACGTAGTCTACTGATGAAGAGAAGCGAAGCATAGAAGCGTATTGAGGCCATCTCTCGACCGAATTGCAGGGGGCCGCGCATTCACACAGAAGCCTGGGCACACCTCGCGAATCGCTCGTGCCCAGGAAGGTAATAGAAGCCAAAACCTATCCTCTTCTCCAGATAAATCTACTTAATGGCGCTTAGCTTACGCGTAAACTCATCGCAGAAGGCGGTCAACTCATCCGCAGGAATGATAGGATGCTCTTCGTCAGCCTTCAAGCGCTCGAAGATACGCGGCCCCTTGTGCTCGTCGGGGAGATCAGCCGGCTTGGGAACCATGTGGATATGCACATGAGAAAAGCCCTTGCTCTCCGCGAAACACATCAGATACTCTTTCTGCACATAGCTATCCAGGTGCATGGTCTGGGCCAACCTATATTGGATCTCAGCCAACTCCAAAAATTCCTCCCGAGACAGCTCATGCAGCGCCTCCACATGGCGCCTGGGCAGGATTACCAGCCAGCCAAGGTGGATGGTGGGATAGGCATGATCGACCATCCAGTAAGTTCCCTCATAGACGATGGGTCCAGGCGAAATACTACGCTCACCCCTCAGGCTGAGACAGCTTAAACACTCCATAGAAGAGCCTCTTTCCTCAAATAGTTCTCTATGAGTATATCATCCCTCGCGCCTGCGGCGCTCATGGGTAAGGGGATGTTGGTGTGAGCAGCAGCAAGGCCGCTGCTCACACCAACATCCCCTTACCTCAGGCGAGCTTGCGAGCCGATGAGTCCAGCCTGGAAAAAGAAGCCTATAAAGCGGTGATTGTCAGACTGCTGACACGCAGGGTGATGCCATGCGACTTGATATGCAGTGGTCCTTGAGAGAGATTGGGCGAGGATGCGCTGCCCACAGTAAAGGCCTTTACGCCATCGGCGAAAAACTCTAAGATGTTATCGCGAATCTCCAGCCTGTAGACATGTGGCTCCATGCGCGGATCATAATCAAAGGGAGGCTGGCTCTGTATCGCGTTGGCCGGCGGATCAATCATGGCCTGGAGTTGGGGATGAAGGCCGCCAATGGTCGGCAACTTGGAGAGCAGATTACTCGCCCCGGCATTATAGCCATCAATTGCGCCATTATGCGGCGCAAAGAAACTGAAGCTACCACCGTTTGGCGCGTTATAATGCATAACTTGAATGTGAACCTCTACAGCATACATAGTTGTAGGGGAAACAAAGGGCATGGTAAGCGTATCATCCTCATCACTTTTAGAATAAAGCTCTCCATGCTGGACCTGCCAACCCGTGGCCCCCTCCCAACCCGCAATACCACGCACCCAATCAGCCTTGTAGAGTATCGTTCCGGCCGCTGGCCCTTTATGCGGCGATGGCGTAGGCGTGAGCGCCTGAGAAGTGGGCTGCGTTCCTGAATTCGAACTGGTTGTGGGACCGCCAGAGCAGGCAGCCAATATCACTATGAGGCAGACAAAGAAGAGGCTACATATAAAGCGCCGCCGATGCCAGGGAGTATAAGCGAAATACAGCTTTTGTCTATACATTGACGAAGGCATACGAACACTCCTTTATTCGCTACAAGCCAGCAATAATATTGTGCAAATTCCCCCTGCACACAAACATCCTAGCATCCCAGAAGATTAACAAGAAGAGAACCTGAATAGCAATCAAATCTCTAGGGGAAACAGTAATTACTAAAACACTTGTTAGATCATTACCTATAGATAGTATAGGGGCAGAGATAAAAGAATGTCAAGAAATAGCCACGCTAGTGCTAGAAACAAAGAAGGCAAAGTTATGAATCGCAATAGAGGAGGAAAGCCTGGTAGATTTGGCAAATTCACACAAGCAAACGCTACATTAAATAGCTATAGCGAAAGATGATAGTTATTACGCTCAAGAGGGCAGAGTAGTGAGAGGGGCTTCTGGATCGACAAAGCCCTGTTCCTCGCCTGGAGGGAAGATGACCACTTTGTTCTCTTCAAAGAGGAGTGCCGCACCAACCGGCATAGCAATATACGGGAAGAACGCCGGAAGCCCCTTTACGAGATGCAGCAAGTGGCCCCTGTGCAATTCATCAGGATTGTCATGATCATGACTCTGATCACAGCAGCTAAAAAACCAACCGCTATGCTGTCCCTCGGGCTCCCAAAGACGCTGAGCTGATAGAGGGCGTAATTGCTGAATAGCCTCTGGCGTCACACGACTACAAATAAGCGCAAAATGTGTGGAAGAGGGGTATTGCACATCGCCTGTAACCTGGTTGCGCTGCATGGCCTTATGCTGGATTTGTATAAGCTCCATAGCCCGTATCACACCGGGCACAAATGGCACATCCTCAAGGGCAAAGTGAGATTCGTGCTCCTCAATGAGCAGAGCATCTGAGCCCGCGCCACTGATATTCTTCTCATCGCTCACAAAACGCAGCATCACCCAGCCATACCGAAACGTCTGCCCAGGCAGAATACGCTTCGGCTGACTTTTAATATAGCTCGCAATAAACTCCAGCAAATTAAGCAGGAGTCTGTTGCGCAGGTCATCATCCGAGCAGGGAGCCAGGACCGCGATTTCGCGCTGTCCTAAATCACTCAATCCTTCTGTATATGCCCAGCGCTGCTGATCTTCGGCATTATGAAAATAAATATGCATAACCCAGCCATTCTAGCAAAAAGCAGGCATAATAACAAGCGAGTAAAAGCAGATACACCTTGCTATTAAGCTGGCTCTGTACCGCCTTTACGGCGTCTCTTCTCGCCTCAAGGATAAGGGGATAGGGGATGGTGGTGGGGGTGACGGCTCCGCCGTCACCCCCACCACCATCCCCTATCCCCTTATCCTTGAGCACAGCAGGCGCGAAAGTGACGCCTCCATACACAACCAAAGCGCGAGACATTCGTATTCCTGGTAATAAAGGTATCGAAATCATAGAATTTTTTTTGGGGGGTCAAGCGTTGAAGCCCAACCCATCATAGAGGAAAGCAGGCACATTCATGCAATACGGAGATCCAAGAGACGCGCGGAGAGCGGCCAGGAACGCCAGGCGCGCCTACAGGCGAAGCTATAGACGGTCCAGGAGTGGCTGGCTCGGCATTATCTTGATCATCATCGCCGTCGTCTACTTTACACACCACATCTCGACAATCCTCTTCGGCCTGGGCGTGCTCGTCCTCCTGTTGATCGGGGCGGGCCTCTTCATGTCTAGTCGCAATAGAGGCATGAACTATCAACAGCCATACATGCCTCCCCAGCAATTCAACCAGGCACCCGCCGAGTCAGAAGAGCAGCAGCCCTACTATCAGCCATATGACCAGGGCTACCAGGCTCCACCAGAAAACTATCAGGAAGGCGGACAACAATACTACTATCCTTCGCAAAATTCAGCCCAGCCCCAGCCACACGAAACCCCCGAGGCACAATATCCTGAGCAGTTGCCACCCATGCAACAGTAAAGAGTAGCACGACGCTGCGAGAGCACACGCCTATATATGATGGGGCAGAGAATATCGTACCATTATATGTAGACGCGTGCTCTCGCAGCGTCGGCACCTACTTGGTAGATCTCATAACCAGAAAGGCTCTTGCCCACAATGACTTTTAGCCGTCATTCCAACCCACAGCAACAGGATACCGCTTTTGTTGTCGATACTCGGCGCAGTCCACAGGCCAGATTACACCCGGTCAGCCTGAGCAACATACAGCTTACGGATACGTTCTGGCAGCCACGCCGTGATATCAATCAGACCGTGACACTTCCACAGCAATACGAACTATCCGCGCGTACCGGGCGACTCGATAATTTCCGCCGGGCGGCTGGAGATAGCTCGATTCCTTTCAGGGGCATATTTTACAACGACTCCGATGTCTACAAATGGGTGGAGGCAGCCTCCTGGACACTCGCTCAGGCTCCCGAGGCACGCTTAGAGCAGCAGCTTGACGAGGTGATCGCGCTTATCGCCTCAGCTCAGGATGATGACGGCTATCTAAACACCTATTTTACCTTTGAGCGCCAGGCCGAGCGCTGGAGCAACCTCACGGATCTGCATGAACTCTACTGCGCGGGCCATCTTCTCCAGGCTGCGGTCGCGCACCACCGAGCAACCGGCAAGACCAGCCTGCTCGATGTGGCGACCCGCATAGCCGATAATATCGCCTCGGTCTTTGGTCCCCAGGGACGCCCGGGAACCTGTGGGCATCCCGAAATTGAGCTGGCCCTGATCGAGCTGGCCCGCGAGACGGGCGAGCCACGCTACCTGCAACAGGCGCAGTTCTTCATCGATCAGCGTGGCCAGAAACCGCCTGTCCTCAATGGCTCGCCCTATTGCCAGGATCATCTACCGGTACGCGAGCAGCAGGAAGCCGTGGGACACGCCGTTCGCGCCCTCTACCTCTATGCAGGGGTAACCGACGCCTATCTTGAGACAGGGGAAGCGGCCCTTGACCACGCGCAAGAGGTCCTCTGGCAGAATCTCACCGAGCGCAAGACGTATGTGACAGGCGGCGTGGGATCACGTTGGGAGGGCGAGGCATTCGGTGAGAACTATGAGCTCCCCAATGAACGGGCCTACACGGAGACCTGTGCCGCCATCGCCAGCGTCATGTGGAACTGGCGCCTCCTCCAGGCCAGGCCCGAGGCACGCTTCACTGATGTGATCGAACAGACACTCTACAACGGCGTTATCGCGGGTAGCTCGCTCGATGGGAAACTCTACTTTTACCAGAATCCTCTCGCGGACCGTGGCAAACACCGCCGCCAGCCCTGGTTTGACACGGCCTGTTGCCCCCCCAATATCGCGCGCCTGCTCGCCTCGCTCCCTGGCTATTTCTACAGCACCTCGCAGGAGGGCATCTGGTTGCATCTCTACGCCAGCAACACCGCTCAAATTCCCCTGACCAGCGGAGAGACCATTACCATCGAGCAACAGACGAACTATCCCTGGGATGAAGAGATTCGCATCAAGCTCCAGATGCAGGAGGCCCAGGACTTCACCCTCTTCGTGCGCATACCCGCCTGGGCGACAGGCGCCCAAATCCAGGTCAACCAACAGGCTGTCGAGGGGCTTGCCGTCAAGCCAGGAACTTATGTCCAGCTCAAGCGCACCTGGCAGCCGGGCGATGAAATCACAATAGTCCTGCCCCTGGAGGTTCGCCTCCTGGAGAGCCATCCCCATGTTACCAGCAACCGTGGCCGCGTCGCCATTGTTCGCGGCCCCCTGGTCTACTGCCTTGAGCAGGCCGACCACGGCTCCATCGATGTATGGGATATTGTCCTTTCGGGTCAGACACAGTGGGAAGCACAAGCCCAGAAGCAGCTTCTGGGCGGGATTGTAACCCTGCACACCCAGGCCTACGAGCAGGTCCAGGAGGAATGGCAGGGACAGCTCTATCGCCCCCATAACCAGGGTAAGCAACAGCGCTATCGCCCGGTCCAGCTCACCGCCATCCCCTACTACGCCTGGGCCAACCGCGAAGCCGGCCCCATGCAGGTCTGGCTCCCCCTGGATGAGCACATCCAGGCCCATCCCAATAGCCGCTAGCAGGCCTACCACAGTAGCCGCGTACGCCAGTAGCGGGCCCGCTACTGGCGTACGCGGCTACTTTTGGTCAATATACGCTAATAGTTCCCGAAATACCTCTTGACAATATTATAATTTTGCATATACACTTATTTTATACATCGTGTAATAGTGTCTGGAGAAGCAAAAATGTTGAACAGTTGCATTAAGTTCTTACCACGAAATGGCGGACTTCATTGCGGCAATGGCATGCCACTGGCCCAGGGGATCACTCTGCCTTTTTTGCCTGCATGCGCCTGTTCACATTCTTCGCGATCATCCCTCTCTCATTAGCGACTGATCGCGCTTCTCACCGGCGTACGCAGCGAGTACGACCGGTGATGATGAGCGTGCGTTGGCTTCACTCTACCCATTCCTTCATCTTCACTCCCTGAACCCGGAGCGCCTTGCGCGTCTCTGCCCTCAGCGGTTGTCCTCATCTGCGTCTTGTAAACCCATATGGAGGACAACCAATGAAGTTCTGGCAGTTTTTACTGTCGCTCAAGGCACGCAACTCACCACCACGCGTCACATCGCGCCAATACCTTACGCTCTTGCGGACGTATCTGGGGCCACAGCGTCTAAGGGTCGCCGCGATGGCGCTCCTGCTCTTCGCTAGCATCGCCATGCAATTGCTGGGACCGCAGATTATTCGCGTCTTTATCGACGCCTTTCAGTACGGCGCCACGCAGCAGGTGCTCACGCTTACGGCTCTGCTCTACCTGGGCGTGGCGATAGGTGGTCGCCTCGTCTCCGCGCTCGCGGCCTACTTCTGTGAGGATGTCGGCTGGCGCGCCACCAACTGGCTGCGTGAGGATCTCACGCGCCATTGCCTGAACCTGGATCGCGCCTTCCACAGCCGCTATACTCCGGGCGAGCTTATCGAGCGCGTCGATGGCAATGTCGATTCCCTGGCGAACTTCTTCTCGCGCCTTATGGTTCTCGTGCTGGGCAATGCCCTGCTGGTCCTGGGCATCCTGGTCCTTATGGCACGAGAGAACGCGTGGCTGGGCATCGTCATGGGCCTCTACCTCGTCGTCAGTATCTTTGCCTATGTACGCATCCAGAAATTTGCCATTCCATACTATAAGAAACACCAGCAGGCGGAGGCGGTCTTGAGCGGCTTCTGGGGAGAGCTGCTTGCTAGCCTGGAGGATATCGCCTCCAGTGGAGCAGCACCCTATATTCTGCGGCGCTATGTACAGTTGCAGCGCCAGGAGAACAGCGCTGAACTCAAGCGCACCTTTTACTGGACCAGTTTTGAGACCTCGGGATTGGCAATTGAAGTCGTGAGCATGATCGCCGTGCTCATCTTCAGTGTGTACCTCTTCATGCATGGCTCGATCACGCTCGGAACGCTTGTGCTCCTCCTGAGCTACAACTCGCTCATGCTCGACTACACCTTTGAGCTGACCGAGCAGTTTAGCGCGCTTCAGGAGGCCACGGCCAGCATTGAACGCATTAACGAAATCTATCATACGGCCAGCCAGGTTCCAGATGGTCCCGGCGTTAGCTTTCCCCCTGGCGCCCTGGACATCGCCTTTCAAGCAGTTAACTTCCACTATGAGCCGTCTCAGCCCGTGTTGCTCGATATCTCGTTTGAGGTGCCAGCAGGGATGACGGTAGGGCTGATCGGGCGTAGTGGCAGCGGCAAGACCTCGCTCACGCGTCTACTGATGCGCTTCTATGATCCCGTGGTTGGCAGTGTTTGCCTGGGGGGACAGAATCTGCGCCAGGCAAGGCTAGAGGACCTGCGCCAGCGTGTAGGACTCGTCACTCAGGAAGTGCAGCTCTTCCGCGCCACATTGCGCGAGAACCTGACCTTCTTCGATGAGCGGATCGACGACGAGCGTATCCTCGCAGCCATCACACGATTAGGCCTATACGATTGGTATACCCGCTTGCCAAATGGGCTTGATACACCACTTGCAAGCAACGGCGCGGGCCTCTCGGCTGGCGAAGCTCAGCTCCTGGCCTGTATCCGCGTCTTTCTCAAGGATCCCCAACTAGTTATCCTGGACGAGGCCACCTCGCGCCTGGATCCCGCGACTGAACGGCTCATCACCCAGGCAACCGAACGCTTACTACGTGGACGCACAGCGCTTATTATCGCCCATCGCCTCTCGACGGTTGAACGCGTTGAGCGCATCATGGTTCTGGAAGCTGGTCAAATAGTAGAGTATGGCGCACGCGCCAACCTGGCGGGAGACCCCACCTCGCTCTATGCCCAACTACTACAGATGATGCACCCGGAGGAGCTACTGGCATGAAAACACGACAATTTCTATGGCGCCTCATCAAATTCACACGCTGGAGCTACCTAGGAGACATCCTGCTCCAGTTCCCGCGCCGCCTCCTGCCGCTGGCGCCGGCCCTCATTATTCAGCAGATCGTGGATGGTTTGACGCATGGCATGCGGCTCGATGCCGACTTCTGGGGGCTGCTCGCACTCTTGTCGGGGCTGGTGCTGGCGCGCATGACGTGTCTTATTATAACGATGGTAAGCGAACGTTTCCCGATCTTCAACGTCGAGGCCCTGCTGCGCAAGAACCTGCTGGAGCACCTGCTACGTCAGCCCGCGGCAGTCGGCCTCCCTTATCCTAACGGAGACATCATCAACCGCCTCCAGCGTGATCCAGGAGGTGTAGGCTTCTTCCTGGTAATGAGCGCCTTTGTCTTTGGCATGGCCGTTGAAACCGTGACAGCGCTCATCATCATGGCCCATCTCAACTTTCAGTTGACGATTGTAGCAGTCATACCTCTGCTCCTGGGAAACGTGCTGGTCAATACCTTTGGCAGACGCATCGAGCGCTATCGCACCGCTACCCGTGAGGCTGGGAGCGCGGTCAGTAGCTACCTGGTGGAGATGTTTGGCTCCGTTCAAGCCATCCAGGTCGCGGGCGCGACCGAGAGCGTGATCGGGCATTTCCAGCGCCTCAACCAGCACCGCAGGCGGGCCGCACTCCAGGAGAATCTTTTTAGCAATGCCTTCCTGGGCCTCTTCGATACCGGCATTTCGAGTATCGGTATTGGTCTGGTGCTCCTCCTGGCAGGCAGTGCGTTGCGCGCAGGCCACTTTACTATCGGTGACTTTACGCTCTTTGTCGCCTATATGGCCAACATCGCCCGCTTCAGCGGTGAGCTTATCGAGCGCATCGCGGCCTACAGACAGGTACGGGTCGCGCACAAACGCTTGAACAACCTCATGCTCGGGGCAGAACCAAATGCCCTGGTAAGGCCTGGACCAATCTACCGTCGTGGTCCCCTACCAGCTATTCCAGTGCTACGCCAGGGAGCCGAGGAGCGCCTGGAAACGCTAGAGGTGAGCGATCTCAGCTATTATTATCCCGACGCCCAACGTGGCATTAGCAAGGTCAGCCTGCGCATTGACCGAGGGCAATTTGTGGTGATTACTGGGCGCGTCGGCTCTGGAAAGACGACGCTGCTACGGGCGCTACTTGGCTTACTCCCGAAGACACAGGGCGAGATCCGCTGGAATGGGGACCAAGTAGCGCATCCCACGAGTTTCTTTGTACCACCGCGTAGCGCCTACACACCCCAGACGCCCGCGCTCTTCAGCACAACCTTGCGCGAGAATATCACACTTGGTCTGGCCCTGGACGAGGGCCAGGTGCAACAGGCTATCCACACCGCAGTCATGGAACGCGACATCGAGACCCTGGTTTCCGGTCTGGAGACCGTCATTGGTCCCCGAGGCGTCAAGCTCTCAGGCGGCCAGGTACAGCGGAGCGCGGCGGCGCGCATGTTCGCACGCGAACCCGAACTGCTGGTCTTCGACGATCTCTCCAGTGCCCTGGACGTTGAGACTGAACGCCTGCTCTGGCAACGCATCTTCGCCCAGGAGCAGCGTACCTGCCTCGTGGTCTCACACCGCGAGGCAGCGCTGAGGCTAGCCGACCATATCATCGTCCTCAAAGAGGGGCGCATTGAAGCGCAGGGAAACCTGGAATACCTGCTTACCCATAGCGAAGAGATGCGCCAACTCTGGAAAGGAGAGGTGCATAGCGAGTAAGTCATCGCTTACAAGCCATAGATGGGGAGCACTTGTTTTTTGCTCTCCATCTATGTACAATCATCCATAGATATTGTTGGGGAGCACATAGAGGGAGTAATATACACCTATGCCCAGGCGCGCACAGTATACCATCAAATGGCTAGCTGAGCTGAATGCCTACTCTTTTACTGGACCAGCAGGTGAAACAGTTCCTTTCCTGCAAGGTGAGGAATGGCAACAATGGCTTGGGGAGCATACGGCCTTTGCCTTTCATGGGTATAATGGTCAACTCAATCTGCTCAAGGAGCGCCGCCGGTCAGGTGAAGGCTACTGGTATGCCTACCAGCGCCAGGAGACAGGCATGGTCAAGCGTTACATAGGGCGGAGCGAGCAGTTAAGCCTGGAGCGCCTGGAAGAGGTTGCGGCTCTATTAGGGCATGAGCGTAAGGGTGGCCCGCTACTTGCGTATGCGTCTACTGGCAACCCAGTAGACGCATACGCAAGTAGCATCGTCCCACCGCCACAGTTTGAGCCACTCTTGATGCCCAAGCTCCAGCTGCCCCGTCTTCAGAGCTCGCTTCTCCCTCGCGAACAACTCTGGAGCTTGCTAGACAAAGGTCTGGAGTATAAACTGACCATCGTCGCGGGACCAGCAGGCTACGGCAAGACGACAGCGGTCAGCCAGTGGGCCGCAGATCGCAGCAAGCAGGAAAAATTTCCCCGCGTCGCCAGTCTCATTCTGGACGAGGGCGATAATGACGTGATCCGCTTCTGGCGCTATATCATCGCCGCCTGCCAGGCCGCATATCCAGGCTGTGGCAAGGAGGCACTGGAGATCCTGCGCGCCCATCGCCTGCCTCCCTTTAAACCACTGCGTATGATGCTCACAGCCCTGCTTAACGAGCTTAGCCAGCTTGAACATCCCGCAGTGCTCATCCTGGATGATTGCCACGTGCTACACACGCCCCAGGTAATCGAAACGCTGAGTTTCTTCCTGGATCATCTACCGACCTCGCTGCATCTCTATATGCTCATTCGTGGCGATCCTCCCTTCTCGATAACACGCCTGCGCGCACGCAACGAGCTATTTGATATCTACCCTCCTCACCTGGCCCTCTCATTGGAAGAGACACGCGTCTTCTTTGAGCGCGAACTCCCCTTCCCACTCACACCCAAAGAGGTACGCCAGATTCACGAACATCTTGAGGGTTGGGGCACAGGATTGCGGCTGCTAGCTATGTCCATTACAGGAGCCAACAATAGGCGCGAAGTAGAACAGATCCTGCAAACCTTTACGCGTAGTCATTGGAGCGTACGTGCTTATCTCTTTGAAGAGGTGCTCCACACGCTCACGCTTGAACAGCAGGAGTTTCTCTTAGAATCATGCATACTCCCGCTCGTCAATGCCGAGCTGTGTGATGCCATCTATGAACGCAAGGATAGCGCAGCATTGCTTCAGGTCTTGCGCACAGGCGACCTCTTTTTGATTCCACTTGATACCTCTGCAACATGGACACGCTATCACTCGCTCTTCGCCGATACTATGCGCCAGGAGGCACATAAGCGCCTGGGCGAGCCACACTTGCATCAACTCTTGGCTCGCGCCAGCGCCTGGTATGAGGAACATAATTTATATGCAGAGGCGATTGAGACGGCACTTGACGCCACCAATTTCATGCGTGCGCTCGATCTGCTTGAATGCTTTCTCAAGGAGAAGTTACATACTCAAGCCCTGGCCACTCAGGAAATATACACGCTGCATCACTGGTTTAGACGTTTGCCTGAAAAAGACCTGGCACGCCATCCCGACCTCTGTGTACACTATGCTATGACCCATCTCTTCCTCTTGATGGAAGAGCCACAGCTTCACCCTGGCAGAGAACAGATAGACCACTTATTGCACCTGGCAGAACAGCGCTGGCGCGACGCCAATAACACAGAGAAGCTAGCCGAGATCTTTGCTTTCCGCGCGCTACTGACACGCCAGGAAGGTAATATTCTCCAGGCGGTGACCTGGGCCAGACAAGCCCTGGCCTGGCTCCCACAGCAGGATCGCACCTGGCGCAATCTCGCCCTGACAGTTGTAGGAACGGGAGAGATTCTGGCTGGCGACCTGCGAGAGGCACGAAGAGTCCTCCTAGAAGCCCTGGCACTTAATGAACAGCAGGGCAATTTTCTCTACGCACGCGCCACACGCGGAATGCTGGCCTGGGTAAGCTGTGAACAGGGAGCACTGCATCACACCGCCGAACAGTTTCGCCAGATGCTTAGCGAGGCCCGAGCACAAGAGGATCGCGACGATATTGCGCGCAGCCTGTATGGACTCGCCCAAATCCACTATCAGTGGAACGACCTGGAGCAGGCAGAGAAGTTGACTCATGAAGCCCTGGAGATGACGGAACAAATTCATGTAGAAGAAGTACAGGCTCAAGCCGCTATCCTCCTGGCCTTGATTGAGCAAGCCCAGGGACAGGGCGAGCAAGCGCAACAGCGCCTGACAGCCTGGCTGGTACGCACATCCACGCCTCACACGCCTTTAAGCTATCAACTCTACCGCGAGGTACAGGCCTGCCTGGCACGGCTTCAGCTTGCGCATGGCAATCTAGCTGCTGTAGAGCGCTGGTTTAGCAATGTAGAGCAGAGCGAGGAGGCCCTGCCGCTCCTCAAGCGCCAACGTGAACACATCCTCAAAATACGCTACCTGCTCACTCAGGGAAATATCTCTGTCGCCCTAGAGCAACTCAAACACATCTGTGCAGAAGCTCAACGAACTGATCACATCGCCCTTCTGCTCGAAGCTCAGGTCGTCATGATCCTGGCCTACGCGCGGCAGGGAACACAGATACAAGCACGAGCACAACTTCAGGCTCTCCTGGAGGCCACGCACAGCGAGAAACACACGCGCCTCTTCCTCGACGAGGGCGAGGAGATGGCCCTGCTCCTGCGCAGCATCCTCCCTCAACTTACAGACAAAACCCTACGCCACTATACCCTACACCTGCTCAACGCCTTCGCCTCAGCCAGCCCAACTCCAGCACAGCCGAGCGCCCCCAATACCTCACTCCTGCTCGAACCCCTCAGCCCACAGGAAGAGCGCGTCCTGCGCCTGCTGGCCTCTGGCAACAGCAACGCCGATATCGCCCGCGAGCTTGTCGTCTCCGTCAACACCATCCGTACCCAGCTTCAGAGCATCTATCGCAAGCTCAACGTCACCAACCGCGTCGAAGCCAGCAACATCGCCCGGCAACTTGGTCTCGTTTAAGTATCTAGCGGTTAATGCAATATTGACAATTATGATATTAAGCCTTACCATGAAATGCCTGAGGTAAATAACAAGCAGACAGATATATACACCCCACCTATGGAGTAGCTGAATGGAAACGAGACAACCTTCCCGATCAAAAAATTTTTTTGAGGAGAAATCCCTCGGTTTTGATCGCCTGATTATGCTCTGCGACGGCATCTTTGCCATTGCCATGACCTTGCTTGTACTTGATATCAAGCTGCCAGAGGGGGCCAATCTGACAGGCGAGGAATGGGACAAACTCCTGACGAAAAGCATCTTCTATCTAATTACCTTCATCACTGTAGCAGGTTATTGGGTGAGCCATCGCCAGCTAATGACATATATTAAACGCCAGGATGGGCCTTTTACGTCGCTCACGTTCTTATTTCTGGCCTTTGTCGTCTTTTTCCCCGCCTCCTTTAATGTCCTGGTAGTCAGTAAGGACTCAGATCAAGTTGTCGTCTTTTACACTCTCGTCCTGGCTTGCTGTGGCTTCTCATCCTTCTTTCTCTGGGCCTACGCCTCGTGGAAGCGCAGGTTAATTGACCCAGAACTGAGTCGCCACATCGTCTCTTCCCGATCACTCAGCCTCCTCATCAGCCCGGTTTATTTCTGCCTCTCCCTCGCCCTGTTAGCGATACCTAATATTGACCCAAACGCAGTTTTCTACAGTTGGGTTCTCCTGCCCGTTATTGCCAGAATCGTTCATGCCATCGGTGATCGTGTCGAGAAAAGTCCAGATCATCACAGCATAGGCACTCTATCGAAGCAAAAAACTGACATACCAGTCGCAGGCAAATAATATGCCAACCTTTTAACTCAGTATAAATAGGGGTGCCTTGCCTGTAATCCTTGCCGCTCCAGGCTAATGAAGCGCTGCGAAAGTGCCTGAGCCTCTTCGTAGCGCCCCTGCTTAAAATAGAGCGAGGACAGGTTGGTAAGGCTGATGGCAAGGTAAGGAGATTGTGCACCAGTAAGTGACTGCTCGCAGAGCTGAATGGCCTGTTGGAAGAGTTCTTCCGCTTGCTGAAGTTGACCCCACTTTACGCAAAGTTGAGCCAGTTCGCTGAAAGAGGCGGCTAGCAAGGAATGCTCCGCCTCCTTTGCCAGCAGAAGCTGGCTACTATGTAATGCCTGCTGGAAGAGTGTCTCCGCCTCTTCTTTGCGACTCTGCTCGGCATACAGAGCACTAAGCTTGCTGAGGCAATACGCCACATAGGATTGGTAGCGATGCTCCTGCTGGCGCTCGTTCACCTGGATGGCCTGTCGCAGGAGCTGTTGAGTCTGCCTATAGCGTCCCTGCGCGCTAGACAGCGTTGCCAGAATGCTCAAAACATAGATCATATCGGGATGGTCTGGCTCGCCAAGTTCCTCTAATATATCTCGCGCCCGCACTCCAAAGGACTCCGCCTCCTCATAGTGTGTGCGCGCAAGGAGATACCCCGCGACTTTCGCGCTCAGGAGGGCGATGGGATGCGCTATCATATTCCATTGCTCAGCATGGGACAGAGCAGTATAAACGTGAGGTAGGAGCCACTCACACTGCTGCCAGTAATCCTCATGCAACAGATCGAGTGGAAAGAGCGCTTCGAGCATACGTGCAACCATCAATATCCACCACTGTCGCTCCTCCTGAGGTAAGCTTTCTCGCACCACCATTTGCACCAGACGATGCATGGTGAGCAATTTTTCGCGCGCACTACGACCAATCAAGGAATAGGCCAGCAGTTCCCTCAGGGCCACATTGCGTCGCAAAGGCTCTGAGAGCAGTGAACGCAAATCTGGATCAAGAAATGACGCTCCCTGACTTATCATCTCCTCGGGAATACTCTCACCTGCCAGAAACGCGCAGAGCGTGAGCAGTTCCACGGCACCTGTCTGCCTGCCTTGTATTCTTTCAATAGAGACCTGAAAGGTTTTGAACACAGAGAGGGAATACCCAGAAATGTCTGCTTGTTGTTGCAGCAAGTCGACTGGATATACCTCCAGCAGGTGCAGAAACTCGCCAGGCCGACATTGCGTCTCTTCAATATATATCGCAGCCTGGTCAAGAGCCAGAGGCAGACCACCCAACACCTCCACAAGCTCATCCGCCTCGAAAGAGTGTATATCACGCTCTTGCTCCCCAGGAAAAACTGGAGACAACTCATCCTGCCCCAGGCGTCCAACTAGAAATGCACGCCCCTCCGCCACTGTAAATGGCTGTAATGGCACAATATGTCCCAACCCTTGAAGAGCTGTAAGCCGCGTCGTAAGGAGTATGGCACCCGAGCGTGCCGGAGGCAGAAATTCTTGAAGGAGGACAAGCTCTTCTACATTATCAAAGATAAGCAGCCAGCCAGAGTGATTAGTGAGCCAGTGCAGAACTGAAGAAATAATTTCATCCTCCAGCCTCAGCCCTGGAGAGATTTGTAAAGCGCGTGTTATGGCCTGAAAACTAATAAGAAGCGTATCGCGCGTGCTCGCATTGCACCAGAAAACTGCGCTATATTCCTCAGCATGAAGGTAGGCATATTCAAGAGCTGTTTGTGTCTTGCCAACGCCTCCCAGGCCGCTCAAGGCGTAGCAACTGGCACCGACTGTCTCTGTGAGCCGAGCATGCAGAGCTTGTAATAGTTCCTCGCGCCCAGTAAAGAAAGGGTTACGCGGATAGGGTACATACCAGTAAGCGGAGAGGGCTGTCAAGCTGGCCTCCAGAAGTTGACGCGTCTCCTGAATATCAAGCTGAAGTTGGCGGGCCAGTTCCAGAACCATACCCTTGCTATCTGGCAGAAAGTCGCCACGTTCCCAGGTGCCAATGGTATTACGATGCACACCAAGACGGGCCGCAAGATGCTGCTGGCTCAGCCCCTGCCGCTTACGAAGTAATTTTAGCAGTTCACCAAAGGTGGTCGCTTCAAGCGGTTCTCTCTTCTGCATATCTCCTCGCTCCACTCGCTTGCCCTCAATTGCACAATTGATTCGTGCATCGCCTGTCCTATTATATCCCTAGAGCTTATTGGTCATTCAAACACAAAGGAACGAACAAACCAATGAAATTTGCAAAAATGGTATTCCTGGTCGCAGGAATTTACGGTATTGTGGTGGTTGCGCCGCTCTTTCTAACAGAAGGGGTTATTAATGCCACGCAGCCACCAGCCATCACCCACCCTGAGTATTACTATGGTTTTGTGTGTGTGGGGCTGGTGTGGCAGCTACTCTTCCTGGTGATAGCACGCGATCCAGCGCGCTATCGGCCAATCATGCTGCTGGCAGTCTTAGAGAAGGCCTCCGGGATAGCATTTCTCCTGCTCGTCTTTCTCCATCGATCCCCGCCAAGTATGCTTATTGGAGGTGTGGACGTGCTTCTCGGTATCCTCTTTCTTGTTGCCTATGTCAGAATGGCGCCCGCCCGAGTTCAGCACGCAACAGTTGCACGCAGTTCCGGAGCATAACCATGTTCATCGACCATTACATACGGGAATGATTTGTCCCCACCTCACTCTCAGCACTTACGGTGCCTCGCATAGTGTGATGCTGGCGTGACTCAGTCACGCCAGCATCACACTATGCGAGGCAAAAATTGAAGATCGTTTGAGCATGCTCCAACAGACTTAATCCCTTTAATCATCCATAGAATCATGCATATGTGCGATGCGGGCTCATCCATCTGGCGCTTATAGTAGGGGCAGTTATCATAGCACTACTCGATTGGAGCACAGATATGAGCACATCAGAGATCTCTACGTTACCACCGGAGGGCACAAAGCGAACGTCTAAGCGGAAGATTATCTTCTTCCTCGCCGTAGTGGCTTTCCTGAATACCATGGGCTTCACGATTATTGGTCCTGTAGTCCCGTTTATGACCCGTCAATACCTGGGCAACCCAAACGACCTGGCCGTCGTCGTGGGTTGGCTACTCTCCATCTATGGCATCTGCCAAATGATCGCGGCCCCCGGCCTGGGCCTATTGAGCGACCGTTATGGCAGGCGGCCAGTCATCTTCATCTGTCTGCTTGGCTCAGCCATCGGCTACCTGCTCTTTGGATTGGGGGGTGCGCTCTGGATGCTCTTCCTGGGCCGCATTATTGATGGCCTGACCGGGGGCAACTTTAGCGTCCTCTTCGCCTATGTCGCGGATATCACCGAGCCTGAAGAGCGTGGCAAATACTTCGGCATCTTCGGCGGGATCTCGGGCGTAGGCTTTATTGTCGGCCCGGCCATCGGTGGCCTGCTGGCGAATGTCAGCTATAGCATGCCCTTCCTCGTCGCGGCGGGGGTGACGCTACTCAACCTGGCCTGGGGCTTCTTATTCCTGCCTGAAAGCCTGGATAAAGAGCATCGCCTGACCACCATGCGCCTGCGCGACCTCAATCCTCTCGCCCAACTAGGCACTGTCTTTAATATGGCAAATCTGCGCTGGCTGCTCCTGGCTGGCTTCTTCTACTCCTTTCCCTTCGCGATCTTGCAGGCCAACCTGACCATCCTGATGCGCGACAGCCTGGGCTGGAACGCGACGGACGCGGGCCTCGTCTCGACGCTCGTAGGAGTTGTGGATATCCTGGTACAGGGCGTGCTAGTAGGCAAACTCATCGACATCTTTGGCGACATCAAAGTAGGCATCGGCGCGCTGGTACTGGTCGCGATCAGCTACCTCCTGCTTGGATCAATTGCCCTGATCGCCTCACCAATTCTATTGATCGCGGGCGTAATCCTCTTCTCAGGTTCGGGTGGGCTGGTCGAGAATGCGTTGCGTGGTCTAACCTCGCGTGCGGTGGGACCCAAACAGCAAGGCCTGGTGGGTGGCGCAAGCCAGTCGATGCAATCCCTGGCCTTAATCCTGGGTCCGATCCTTGGTGGCGTGCTCTACGCCCAGTTCGGACATGCCACACCCTACTGGAGCGGCGCGCTGATCATTGGACTGGCTATCCTCTCCGTTGTTCTGGCACTTCCAGCCCTACGCACAGCGCGGCGCTACTAAAGTACGCATTTACGTATGATGGTACAATACGTGTCGTGTCACCTCTTACGCCGGATCGTCCACCTGGGCGATCCGCATTATTTGTTCGGCCAGTTCGCGTAGGGCCACACGTAACTCGGGCGGTTGCCGGACCACAAAGGGGAGATCCAGGTTGACAAGATAACGCGCGAAGGCAGGCAGATGCACATGATGCGTCTTGAGGAGCGTTCCAGTGGCAGTGGCGCTCAGCTCGCCATGCGAAGAAGGGACCTTATGTCGTACCTCGTAGAGCGGCACCTGGAACTCGACCTCGATCTGCCACCTATTGGGGATGCTGCCCAGGTGCTTCATAACGTACGCCTGGCAATCGAAGTCCTCGTCACGTGTGAATGTCTCATCCAGAAAGCGCACACTATCGACGCGATCCAGGCGAAAGAGGCGTGGAGCCTGGCGCAGGCAACAGTAGCCAACAACGTACCAGTGGCCCTTCCAGCCCACCACGCCATAGGGTTCGATATCGCGCTGAGACTCCACATTATGGTGCGAGCGATATGCTATCGCGATACGGCGCCGCGTCTGCACCGCCTCGCTGACATTGACCAGCAGCTCGGCATCGGGGCGTTCATCCCTCTGCTGGGGCGAGAGGATCATATGCGAAGAAATAGCCTGCAAACGCTCGCGTCCCCCCAGCGGCAAAACGCGATACACCTTGGCGAGTGCCCCCTCAAGAGCCACAGAAGGCAGGCTGACCTCCAGCCAGGGCGCTCCCAGCAGTGCCAGGACCAGTACCGTCGCCTCCTCTTCCGTGAAAAGCAACGGTGGCAGCTTGAAGCCAGGACGCAAGCGGTAGCCTCCACCGGGACCACGCGCTCCCTCGACGGGCATACCCATCTCCTGGAGCATCTGGATATAGCGCCGCACGGTGCGCGGCTCTACCTCCAGGCGACGCGCCATCTCCTCCCCACTCATCTGCGAGTGCGTTTGCAGCAGTTCCAGAATCGTCAGCAAGCGCGTCGTCGGATGATACATTGCCTTCCCTCGCTTATGTATTCTTTGTATCGCTCATTAGAAATGTATTTTATCCTCTACCACTGATAAAGTACAATGTTTTCCCTTGCCCTGCATAAACTTCCAATTCTCCTCGGCTCGCTGCGCAAGCCGTTGGTATAAGGGGTGTGTGCATGGAAAACGGTCATAGCCGTTTTCCATGCACACACCCCTTACTCTTAAGCGACGCGGGCGCGAAAACTTACGCAAAGGCAGCCTTTACCGCTTGGAGGCTGGTACTATACCAGTAAGAGAGAGGCAAAAAAAAGAAGGAAGCTCATGCATTCAGAACACCCTCTGTTTCAAGAAGATGGCAATACCTGGACTCCTGGCCTGACCGCATCGTCGCGACTTTCTGCACTTACGCAAGAAATGTTCGATGTCTTCTGGATTTTAACGCCAGCAGGAGAGATACAAGCCATTAGTTCTAGTTGGCAAACACTTCCTGACCAGCAGGAATTTGTATATCCTGGTCGAGGGTGGCTTGATGCTGTTCATCCCATGGATCGGCAGCAAGGAGAAGACGCGCTACACCAGGCTATCAACTCTGGACATACAAGCGAACTAGTATGCCATATCCGTGGCTATGATAACTCGTATCACCTGGTACACCTGCGTTTCATCCCTGTACGCGAAGCTTCCGGCACAATCGGCGAGGTTTTAGCCTGTGGCAATAACCTTACGAAGCAGATGCAGACGGAACAGATGAGCGAGGCACAGATACAGTTCGCCTTGAAGGCTTCTGGCGTAGGCATGTGGGATTGGGATCTTATCAAGGATGAGCTAGTGTGGACAGATCAGAAAAGAGCCCTCTTTGGTTTGTCATCAGAAATCCCCATCAGCGATGAGCGTTTCCTGGAAGCTTTACATCCTGACGACCGTGAGCGCACCCGTCAGAGTAACATGCAGGCCATAGCCGAGAAGAAAGAATATAGCAAAGACTACCGTACGATCTGGCCTGATGGGAGTGTGCATTGGCTTACAGACCGAGCACAAGTCATCTGTGATGAGACTGGAAAACCGACACGCGTGGTGGGCGCCACGCTGGACATTACTGAGCTAAAACACACAGAAAAAGAACTTCAGGAAGCCAAAGACGAGGTGACCACCATTCTAGAAAGTATCACTGATGCCTTTCTCTGCCTCGATTCACAGTGGCGTTATTTCTATGTAAACCAGCGCATGGAAACGTATTTGGGCAAGAAACGCGAAGAGGTATTGGGCAAGGATATGTGGGAGGTTGTACCTATGCTCCTCGGCACAATATTTGAGGATCGCTACCGCACAGCGATGGCAACACAGCAAGCAACACATTTTGAAGCATTCCATCCCGCCTTCCAGCGTTGGGTCGAGACACGTGTGTATCCTCAGCCCCATGGGCTATCAATATACTTTCACGATATCAGCGAACGGAAACAGATAGAAGAGGCCCTAAGAGAGAGCGAAGCCCGCTTTAACCGCCTTAGGGAATCCAATATCATTGGTATAATAACAACGGATAGGGAAGGCAACATTCTCGAAGCCAACGAGGCCTTCCTCTCGCTTCTTGGCTACACGCAAGAAGACCTGGCGGCTGGTCAGATGAAGTGGGATATCATCACTACTCCCCAGACTCGCGCAAGAGACACTGAGGCAATAGAGGAGGCACTGAGAACGGGAGTTGCCCAACCATATGAAAAAGAATATATCACCAAAGGTGGTAAGCGCGTGCCGGTGCTCATTGGGCGTGCGCTCTTCCGTCGGGAAGGCTCACCCCCATTATTTCTGTGTTTCGCCCTGGATCAGACTTCGCGTAAGGAAATGGAGAAACAAAAAGATCTCTTCCTGGGTATAACTGGTCATGAGCTTAGGACCCCCCTGGCCGCTCTCCGAGGAACGCTCCAACTAATCGAACGACGCCTCAGGCGCTTTATCAACAAGACGGATAATCTCTCTCCAGAGATGGTCTCATTCTTTGACGGTATGCAGAAAAACCTGGCGAATGGCGTCCGGCAAGTCGATATCCAAACCCACTTGATTAACGACTTATTGGATGTCTCACGTATTACATCTGGCACCTTAAAGCTCTCATTACAGCGCTGCGACCTGATCCCCATCATACGCGAGACCGTCGAAGACCTCCGCTTAGTAGCTCCTGAGCGCCAACTCCTACTTGAATTGCCAGAAGACACGCCGGTCAACGTCCTAATTGACCAGAACCGCATCGGCCAGGTGATAACGAACTATGTGACGAATGCCATCCGCTATTCGAGCTCAGATCAGCCGGTACACATCGGGTTAGCCGTTCAGGAGAATATGGCCCGCGTCTGGGTGCGAGATCACGGGCCGGGCCTCTCAAAAGAAGCTCAGGAGAAGGTCTGGCGCTGCTTCCACCAGATCAAGGAGGTGCCAGTGCAAAGCGGCTCAGGGAAAGGTCTGGGCCTGGGCCTATATATTTGTCAAACCCTCATAGAACAACACCAAGGAGAGGTGGATGTTGAAAGCATCTCTGGCAAAGGCTCGACCTTCTGGTTTAGCCTCCCCCTCGCCAACGGAAATGAATAAAAATTTGCTTGAATTTAGGACCAAATCTCTCCTCTACTAGTGATATGCTACCTATGCAGATCAAGAAACGTGAGAAACAAAGATTGCATCTTTGTTTAAAAGCAGGAAAAAGGAGCCTCTGATGAAATTCGCCTCTATGCGTCTACTGGTTAATGATTTTGCGACCTCGGTTCGCTTCTGGCATGACCTACTGGGATTAAACATGACCTATAGCGATGAATCAATGGGCTACGCCTATTTTGAGACTGGCAGCACCGGGATAGAACTCTACCAGCGTGATGGCTTCGCCTCCGCCCTGGGCGAAGTCACCCCTACTGCCGCTCCCACGGGTCGCCAAACGGTACTGACCTTTGGTGTGGACGATGTAGATACCACCTACGCCGACCTCATCAAACGTGGTGCCATCGAAGTCTCGGGACCACATGACCGCCCCGAATGGCGCGCCCGCACAGCCCATATCAGCGACCCCGATGGAAACCTCGTCGAGCTATACAGCCCTCTCCAGGCCTCTGAACTACCAACTGCATAACAGCCCCGCCTGGCGCTGCTCAAGCATGTGTTTACATATTAACGGTCTATTATATGCAAACACATGCTTGAGCAGCGTAGGTCAACCACAGTTCACTGCTACCATACACTATCAAGGAGAAAATATGAGCAATCGCACAACCATCTCAAAAATCACCATAAACGCATCAGCCGCCAGCGTGTGGGGCGCAATCACGCAACCAGAGTTGGTAAAGCAATGGCAGTACGGCTCCGACCTCATTACCAATTGGCGGGTAGGCGGTCCCATCGTCTTCCGCAATGAGTGGGAGGGCGCAGTCTTTGAGCAAAAAGGCACGATCCTGGAAGTTGAGCCAGAGAAGTTGGTCAAGTACACTCTCTTCTTTCCTCACCCGGGCCTGGAGGATAAGCCAGAGAACTACTTTACCATGACCTACCTGCTAGAAGACACCAGCGACCAGACAACACTCACTATCATTCAGGATGATCCCAGAGAGATGCTGCCACAGGAATCGTCTGAAAAAGGTGATAATGGGGTAGGTGAGGAGAGCGAGAACAGCGTACTGACTACCCTGAAGCGGCTCATCGAGGGATAACCTTATGGCAAGTACTGAAAATTTGCCCACCATTGGGTTCACCACACAACAAGACTGGGAATCATGGCTACACGAAAAACATGACGAGGCAAAGGGCCTCTGGCTTAAGCTCGCAAAGAAGGAGAGCGGCATCCCATCTATTTCGTATGCAGAGGCTCTGGATGTAGCCCTCTGCTACGGTTGGATCGATGGGCAGAAGGCCTCATTAGATGAGCAATACTGGCTGCAAAAATTTACACCGCGAGGAGCCCGGAGCATGTGGTCGCAGGTCAATCGCGAGAAGGCAATGGTGCTTATCGCGGAGGGCAGAATGCAGCCAGCGGGACAGAAACAGATAGAGCGGGCGAAAGCTGATGGACGCTGGGAGCACGCCTACGAGTCACAGAGCAAAATAGGTATCCCTGACGACTTCCAAAGCGAGCTGGACCAGCACCCACTGGCAAAGGAGTTTTTTGCTACCCTAAATAACAGGAACCGCTATGCCATCCTCTATAGTATTCAAACAGCGAAGAAGGCTGAGACCCGCTCAGCCCGCATCCAGAAGTTTATAGAAATGCTCTCTAGACAGGAAAAAACCTACCCATAGTACTTGAAACAAAACGAGGCAGCCACTCGCCTGGGAGGCACCGCAGATTTAGCAAACAAGCCATTTAGCGCCTCCCTTCCCACAAAACGCGCTCGGCCTGGTGAGGATCGTCGATGACCTCTGAGAGAGTATTGAAGTTCATCGTAGCACGCCGCTTCAGGTCGTAGCGCGGCCAGCCTGGATCGCCATATTTGGCGAAAGTCACCCAGGAGGCATGCATCTCGTTGGCTAGCTCCTGCGGAGGATTGTCGCCCAGAAGGTTATAATATTCCGGCATATGCAGATTATCAAAGACAAAGGGAATTTCCAGGGTATGGGACGCGCCCAGGCGATCATCAAACTGGCGTGAGCGCCAGGTAAACTCATACATATAGGCCGCGTCTCCACGTTCCGCGACTGCTTCGGCCAGGCGTATAGCCGGAATACGGAAGACCTGGTCCGTCATAATGGATGTCAAGATATCACCACGGCTCCCCTCCGGCAGCAAGGCGCGATAGGTTGCCAGCGTCTCCTCTAAGGGAAGTCCATACGCCGCGATGATCGTGGATAGGTATTGATCGGTGACGGCGTCGACCAGCCCAGGAGGGACAGTGAAGAAGCGATACTCTTCGCTATTCGTCCCCACCAGCACCTCAACACCCTTACCGGCCCCGGCAAAAATATGCTTGATCGGCAACTGGGGCAGGACATTACCATCAATGGTCGGCTCAAATGGCATCAGGTTGACAAGCACCTCGCCCCAGAGCTCAGGATCAGGGCGCTTAATAACATCATTCGCTAACTCTACCTGAGCCGCGACCAGGCGCTCAAGCGGAATAGCCGCCAGGGCATCGGGAGCAGCTTCGACCTGGAGTAGTTCAGCGAGATACTGTGTCACCAGTCGCGCGGTCTCAGGTGTATGCGCATGGTGGCCCGCGCCACTCTGCGCGATAGCCCGGCGGAAAAGCCCCTCCGCGCGCGGCATGGAAAGTAGCGAAGTAACGCTCATACCACCCGCGGATTCACCAAAGATCGTTACATTACCAGGATCACCGCCGAAGGCTGCTATATTCTCGTGCACCCATTCAAGCGCGGCGACCTGGTCAAGCAGGCCACGATTGGCGTTCCCATCGCCCAAATAGAGAAATCCATCGATTCCGAGGCGGTAATTAATGGTTACGCACACCACGCCATCGCGCGCGAAACGACTGCCATCATAGGTTGGGATCGCGCCCGTCCCATTTCTAAAGGCTCCGCCGTGAATCCAGACCATGACTGGCAGACTGGCGTCTCCTATGCCAGGCGTCCAGATATTCAGATTCAGACACTCTTCGCCAGCGATTACTGGCTCAGGAAGCAGGACATCGAAAGGTGGAAAATAAGGTGGCTTAGGTACGGTAGGGCCATAGGTAAGCGCATCGCGAACGCCATCCCAGGCCGGAGCTGGCTGAGGTGGCAAAAATCTACGCGAGCCAAAGGGTGCAGCCGCATAAGGAATTCCCTTGAAGGCGAACACGCCATCTACCAGGCTCCCGCGCACCGCTCCCTGGCGTGTCCTGACAACTGTGTTCATAGACACCTCCTGTGTATTGGCAGGTCTTCCTCGACCTACCTGCTTATAAACCAGCAAGGGCATACTCTTAAAAGCAGAAATACTTTACTGCTTGTTTGTGCATCAAGTGTATCACACGCGTATTTCTCTTTTCAAGAAACAAACAGGCAAAAAAGACTGGCTTCCCGTGGCAAGCATAAGAAGCCAGCCCCCTACAACTTGGTAGTGGGAGTGTAGATAAGAAGGAAACAACTTAGCTTACGCGAAGCGCGAGCTCTTTACTGGCGAGCTATCCCATAGTCGCTGGCGGCGACCCTCTGTTCTCAAAGCCGCAGATACGGCGCTACCATACGCGCCAGCCATCGTTTGTGTCAGCGTTTGCAGCTACGGCACGCCTCCGCATTTAAGCCTAAATGCTCCAGGGCGCTTACTAGCTCATTGAGCACGCCTGGGGAATCTGGAGCCTGGGCGTGAGCCTGTGCCAGTGCTGTTGCCGCCAGGTCTGGAAGCTCCTGCTCAATCAGTTGATAGCCCAGATCATACAGCGCGCGAACATCCTCGGGGTTACGTACGACTGCGCGCACAAAATTGGCAAATTCCTCACCCGCCAGGGCCGCTGCGATCTCTGCAAAGACGCTCCACGCCTCCACAAAGTCGCTTCGCCCCAGGTCTTTCCCGAATAGCTCAACACGGGACGAAAAATACGAAAGGCCTCCTGCGGCTTCCCCTCTCGCAACTCCTGCCGCGCCTGCTGTAATATGGCCATATCATCGCTATGCATAAACCCTCTCACAAAAATAATGATCTACTCGCTTTAACAAACGAGGATACGACTTCTCCATATGAGAAGAAGCTACTGTTGATGCAGGTGGCAAACCTTCAGAATCTCTTCTTACTACGCCATACTGTAAAATACAGAACCAAGCGTACGCAACGTCTCCTCAAGCACAGGGAAGAGCTCGGGCGTAATCGTTGGTGGCTCCGGGGCAAATTTGAGCTGGAAATAGAGGCTACGCACAAATTCCCTGATATTGTTAGAAGCCGAGACATCAGTTTCTTTAAAACTAGCCTGAAACCAGTTGGATAGCCCCTCTGACGCAGTCAAGCGCTCCAGCCAGGCAGTGAGAAATGGCATTTCTAGCAGGTCGCGCTTCAGGGCTTTGCGTACGGCATAGGCCAGGCGATCATCCTCACCATAGAGGTAAACATGTGCCACGCGCTTACGCACCTTGTCCGCAATAGCATTGAGGATGCGCTCCAGATCAGCCACGCCGAGATAGCGATTCTGTGCCAGTATCATGAGGAGGTCAGCAGTATGGGCAGCCGAATGCGCCCAACCTTTAACCTGAACGTATCCACGCAGATCCTGTTCCTGCTCCAGGTACTGCAATGAAGCCTCCAGCCAGGCTCGCACCTCCTGCTCTTCGAGAAATGGCTGAAGCTGATCATACTCAATCACACATTCGAGAATCAGGGCCGAAAATGTGCGCAGAAAAACAGCATCACTCCCAGGCTCTGTGATGCCTACCTTCAGGTTATCCTCCATCTGTCGTCCCATGGCTCGCAATTCTGCGGGGGTATAGAGACCGCGCTCGATCCAGACTGCCAGGATCGGATAGCAATACTCATCACGCAGAACCGGGTCTGTCGAACCCAGCATGGCCAGTAGTTCTGGCAGGAGCGCACTTGCACTTTGCCCTTCAGGGACGGCATAATCAGCGTCAATAATAGCTTGCCAGAAAGTATTTTCCAAGAAAATTCTCCTCAAAAAGGGCATTGGTGCTACCTCTGCCCTGACAGGCAAAAAGAGAACATCTTCAGCACCTGGCATGAAGATGCTCTCTTTTACTAACTTAGTGCTTACTTGCTAAAAATACTCAGGGGAAGGAAGGCTCCCACGAGAAAGTTAGGCATATCGACTACTTCGCAGAGCTTGAGATCAACAGCTACGCTACAGAGCATATAGGACTCCACCCGCGATAAGCCATAGGTGGTGTGTAGATGCTCAATCATATGGCGCACGGCGCTGCGTGTGGCCTCCAGTAGATCGGGAGCGATGCCATCAGTAGCATAATATCTATCGGTATTCGTGCGTGGCGTCAAAGGACCGGCGGTCAGAAAGTGGGGCTGCTGGACCTTTTTGTCTTTATGCACCGTGAGGCGAACGGTCGCCCGCATCGGTGTTTCGATAGCGGTACCACAGACCTCGCCATCGCCCTGGGCGGCATGCCCATCGCCCATCGAGAAAAGCGCGCCGGGAACTTGCACGGGCAGATAGAGATGCGCACCCTTCGTAAGATGCTTGGTATCCATATTGCCACCATGATGATATGGCGGAATGGTCGAGAAGGCGCCAGGCTCAGCGGGAGCCAGGCCGATCTCGCCACAGAAGGGGCTCAAGGGAATGCGAATACCAGGCGCGAACTCGCCCCAACCATCCGCTCCAGCACTCAAGTCCCAGATCTTGAGCGCAGGCTCGGGAAACTCATCGGCAAGCAGGCCAAAGCCCGGAATATTCGCGGTCCACCCCCAACTAGCTGGCTGCAAATCGAGCATCTCGACTTCGAGCGTATCACCAGGCTCGGCCCCTTCAACATAGATAGGCCCATTGACCTGGTCCACCCGCGAGAAATCCAGCGCCCGCAGGGTATCAACCGTGCTATCTGGCTTTATTTCGCCATTGGAAGCATCCAGCAGGTCGAAGAAGACCTCTTCGCCCGACTGAATAGTGGCTAGCGGAGGAATGCTGTTATCCCAGGCCTGGTGCCACTGGTGCTGGTGAATCGTACGCCTCGTCTTTTTTCCGGAATCCGTTGTCATAATACGTAACCATCCTTCCTATTCAACTTCGACAACCGTGCTATCGCTCTCCTCCAACAGATGAGGAGCGCGCCTCGTCAGCACAGCTACGGCGATAATCCCAACCACCAGCCATACCGCCACGATGGGGCCAGCCAGGTTCAGGGGTGCCGCTGGCAGGGGCACAAACTGGAAGTACAAGACAAACAAGAGGATGATAAAGGGAATAAGCGGCACAATCACGTGGCGCAGAATGTTGAACTCCTCTGGATAACGCCTGCGATAGAAGAAAGGCACCGAGACGCAGGTAGCCATATACACCAGAATGATAGGCAGGGTCAGGATGGTACCCAGCAGGGCGAACGCCGTGGTTGTACCATAAATGAAGCCCGGCAGTAGTGAGAAGACGAGAGCAATCACCATCGCGAAAATGATCGCCACATAGGGAGTGCGCGTGTTGTTGAGGCGGGCCAGAACCTTTGGTAGCGCCCCGGTACGCCCCATGGCGTACAACATGCGAGATGATGCTGTCACGCCTGCATTCGCATTCGCCAATGCACTATTGAGAATAGCGAGAATAACAATAAAACTGAAGCCACCCCAGACATTCTTAGCCATTGTGCCCCAGGGATCGGCGTCCGCCGAATACTTGGCAATCTGCGCCGGTCCCCAGCCTACAACACCTGCATAAGAGCAGAAGACATAGAAGATACCAATGCAGAGCGCCGACAGAAGGATGGCCCGTGGAACTGTGCGGCGCGGATTACGCGCCTCCTCCGCCAGTGGGGCCGACGACTCAAAGCCCGCAAAGGCCAGGAGCACGAAGATCATGCCAAAGAACACGCCCTGCCAGCCATTGAGACCAGGTAACAGGCTGGAACCTGGATTGAAGACCGCCAATGTATTGTTCGGCGAAGTAGCAATCAACCAGATAGAGAGCGCGACAAAGACGACAATTTCAATGACGCCCAGCACGATACCTGTATCGGCAGAAATTTTGATGCCAAATATCGTCAGCGCAAAAATGAGAAGTGCAAAGGCCACGGTCCAGAACGGCCATCCCAACGAGACATGAAAGAGGCCACTCATAAAGGAGTCCGCGACCGGCCCCAGCACCAGGAGCTGAAAAGGCACAATCAAGAGATAGGCCAGGTTAAACAGCCAGCCCGTCAGCCAGCCTGCCTGTAAACCAAGCGATTGCCCCACGTAGGTGAAATAGCCTCCAGCCGAGGGCAAGTGTTTGGCCAGGGAACCAATGCTCAAGGCAATCAGGCAACAGACCACCAGCGCAATGATGACCGCCAGAGGCAAGGCGCCTCCCGTAAAGGCGATAGCAGCTCCCAGGCTGAACGAAACGGCGGAGGCCGGCGCCATAGTGGTAATGGATTGAAATAAAACACCTGGAAGACCGATTGTGTTTGCCCGCAACTCTTGCGGTGCTGAGGGTTTAACAGAAGAAGTTTCCATAAATGCTTCACGCTCCTTCTCATGAATAAATGCATACGATGTACATAGGCGAGTTTGGGCGCTTTACACATTTGCATATGCTTGCCTCTAGGAGGCGACCAGGCTATAGGGATAATTATATCTTTTTGATTTGTACAGTTTCAACAAAAAGCGCTTTTAAAAGCAAAGTTGCGAGATTTGCTACCTGGCGCTTATGACAAATGTCATAAGGAGCTTATGACACCCTTCACTACTGGAAACAGCTTCCTCCAGCTACACTTAGAACTGTCGAGGATACCTGAAGCATAGAGCATTCAGACCTCACACAACACTTTGGCAATCCAACATACTCATAACAAACATCTATACGCTTTATACAGCAAGGAGGCACTTATCATGACCACACATCGCTCAACCTACATCCTGGTTTCACTCTGTGGTATTCTGGGAACGATCGCTCTGACGACCTACTTTGCCGCCCCGTGGACCTTTATGCCCCTGCCTGCCGCCAACGCCACAATTGCCCAGCTACAGTCCTTTGGCATTCAATACCACAACACTATTCTCTTTGATGCCTGGCTACAAGCAATTGGTTCACTGCTCAGCGTCATCTTTAGCCTGGCTATTATTCACCTGGCCGGTGCGTCACAACGCTTCTTTGGGCGTATGACTCTCCTGACGGCTGGCACCATTATGGCCCTCTCGCTCGCGGAGGTAACCTTTGAGATTGGGGCTGTTATGTCTGGGGACAACGGTCATCTCCAGGCCGCGCAAACCTGCTTTGACCTGACCAATACCTTTATTCACGTCTTCCTGCTCGCGCCCTCGCTTTTCCTGATGCAAGGCCTGGCACTGTGGAACACACGCCTGCTCCCACGCGCCTTTAGTTACCTGGCCATCGGCCTGGGTATCCTCTTCCAGGTTCTAGGCGCCCTGGGACTCTTCAATACCGCCTTCCTGCTCATAGTGATCATTATCCTGATGATCCAGAATATATGGACTATCGCCGCCGCTATCACGCTACTCTTCCGTATGGACAGGGGAGCCAGGAAAGAGTACGCGCTCTTTCCTGCAGATAGTGTAAAATAAAGCTAAGCATCAAGCGGCAAGGAGGCTTCCGAAGTTTGCTAGATACACAAAAAGCTCAAGACACAAAGATAGATTTAATGGAGAAGGCCCCTGGCCCTTCTCCTTATCTCTTATGGTTGATCTGGGTAATCTGGCTGCCTTTCTTCACCCCTGGCATCATAGGCCTCTGCCTGGCTCATCCGCCGCTACCGATCCTGCTTATCAGCTTCCTCGGCGTGGCACTCTTCTTCACGCTCTACCTCAGGGAGACACTGGTGAACGCCCAACGCCTCACAGGGCAGATACGTTTAACACCTGGCAGTCATGTTCGGAGCTGGCTATCCTTTGCAGGCATGGCAACCTTAAGCTTCGCGCTTCCCCTTATCTCGCATGGAGATCCCGGCGACTGGCTCGACTTTTTTATCTTCACAGCCTCCTATGTTGGAGGGCGCTTCCAGACGCGGCAAACCACGCTGATGCTGATCCTACTCGTCCTGTTAAATGTGGGGACTGGCTGGCTGGTGCATTTCTCCTGGATAGGCATTGGTAGGTCAGTCGTATTTGTCATTGCAGTCGGCTATGTCGTGAAGGCTATTGTCTGGTCCTTGACTATCCGCCGGGAGCTACGCCAGGCGCGAGAAGAGATCGCACACCTGGCTGTGATGAATGAGCGGCTACGCATAGCTCGCGATCTACATGACCTGCTAGGCCATAGTCTCTCGCTCATCGCCCTTAAAAGCGAGTTGGCAGGACGCCTGCTAGTAATGGCGCCGGAGCGAGCCGCGACCGAAGTCAGGGATATCGAGCAGGTTGCGCGTACGACGCTGCAAGAGGTTCGCGAGGCCGTTACCAGTTATCGCCAGCCTACCCTTGCCAGCGAGATCCAGGCGGCGCAGGAGATCTTAGCCGCAGCAGGCATCGTCTATAACTATGAGGGTGACGAGAAAATTATTCATACACTGCCAGCCACCATTGAAGCCGTCCTGGGCTGGGTGATACGTGAGGGAGTCACCAACATTATCAAACATAGCCGGGCTCAGCACTGCACCCTAAGCATTTCCCAGCATCCTCACAAGATCCACCTTGTACTTACTAACGACGGCCCTGTAGCAAGTAGCACAACAAAGGGAAATGGGCTGCATGGTATCACTGAGCGCGTAGCAATCCTGGGTGGAACATGCGAAGCCAGAGCAGGCCTCAAAGGCGGCTTCTGCCTCACAGTTTCGCTACCTACACCTTGACATGGCGATAAGAATAATGAGGAGAATTCCAACTATGATTCGCGTACTGTTAGCAGAAGACCAGGCCATGGTACGTGGTGCGCTCGCGGCCCTGCTCACGCTAGAAGGTGATATCGAGATTGTAGCGGAAGCGGGGTCCGGCGATGAAGTGCTTCCTAAAGCCCTTGAGAGTAAACCCGACATTGCGTTACTCGATATTGAGATGCCTGGATGTGATGGACTTACCGCTGCCGCCTCTCTACATGCGCAATTGCCCTCCTGCCGCATACTCATTCTCACCACCTTTGGGCGTCCTGGTTATCTACGACAGGCCATGCAGAGCGGCGTCGTAGGTTTCCTGCTCAAGGATGCCCCTTCTGCTCAACTCGCTACAGCCGTTCGTCGCGCCATGGCCGGTGAGCGCATCGTCGATCCAACCCTGGCCCTCTCCGCTCTCAGCGAGGGAAGCAATCCGCTTACAGAGCGGGAGCGCGCCGTGCTCGCCGCCGCGACCGAGGGTGCAAGCATCGCTCAGATCGCAGCTAAACTTTTTCTCTCTGAAGGAACTGTACGCAACTATCTCTCGGTCGCCATCCAGAAATTGGGTGTACGCAACCGCATCGAAGCCGCGCGCATGGCCGAGCAGAAGGGTTGGCTATAGTATCTGCCTAACGTAGGTAACGCAGGGGGTCATTTGCAATGTGATGCTCCCTGGATAGAAACCAGAGTTACTCACGTGCAGATCGCACGCCGGAATAAAAGCTATAAGCGATAAAGGAGACAGCCCTTGAGCCAGATCACTATCAGCCAGCTCACCGGGGATGAGTGCTTCACTGTTTCTCGCGACCTTATGAGCTACGCCTTCAGAGCCACACCACCTCTTCCTTCGCTAGAGGAATGGTCAAACCCTGATTATATGAAAAGCGCTACGATCCTGGGTCTCTTCAGTGATGAAAAGCCTCTTGCCTGTGCGGCCTACTCCACTATGATGCAGAACGTGCGCAGCGAGCTCTACCCGAACGCTGCTGTGTGGGGTGTGGCGACCCATCCAGCGGCAAGACGCTCCGGATACTCACGACAGATACTCAGTGAGCTTATGCGCCATATGCACGAGGCGGGCATTCCCTTCTCTAATCTCTATCCTTTCCGGGAGTCTTTCTACGACCGTCTTGGCTATACGACATTCCCCCAACCACGCACGGTACGCATCCCCGCTGAGGCCTTCGCGCCACTCCTGCGCAAAGAGCTCAAGGGACATGTAGAGCTCACCTCAGATAGCGATGGATTCGGCACGCAAAAAGCTTATCTGGCTCATCAGCACCAGCAAACACACGGCATGGCCCTCGATCCCTCTGCAAAGAGCTATGGACATACCTCCTGGCAAGCAACCGCAATCATCAATGGCGAGCCACACGCGATGATGCTCTACACGATTATAGGCGAAGAGGAGGACAGGGAGATGGAGGTTCCCTGTTTCTTCTACGACGATAGCCCCGGCAAGTATCTGCTGCTCGCCTGGTTCGCTCGCCATATCGACCAGGTGAAGTATGTCAAACTTCACCTGCCACCTGGCGAGCTTCCCGAGACCTGGCTCCCTGACCTGCGCCCTACGATCCAGGCAGAAGAGGCCCCCATGGGACGCATCATCACGGTGGCAGACATCGGCGGAATGCGTTGTGGAGGAGGAGAGTTTAGTGCCCATATCAGCGATCCCATCTGCCCCTGGAACAACGACACCTACCATTTCGCGTGCCTGGATGGCACACTGCAAGTCAGCATCACCACTCTGGCTGACTGCCAGCTCACCATCCAGGGCCTCACCGCCCTGGTCTATGGCACACACGATCCCGAGACCTTCGCCCTACGCGAATGGGGCGATCCCTCGCCCGAACTACAAGCGCGCATGCGTGCCATGTTCCCGCCACAGCTCCCTTACCTATATAGTAGGTATTAAGCGTGCTACTTGCGTACGCACCTACATTTTGCAGTAGGTGCGTACGCAAGTAGCACTCCCCCTTCTATCCCTGATAAGCCACTGGTTTGCCGCTGCCGGGCTGGGCAAGCACTCTCCCCTGGTCATAGGCCAGGGTGCCACGCACGAAGACGCGCTGGACCTTGCCTTTGATACGCGTTCCAGCGAAGGGAGTCCAGCCACAGCGCGAGAGGATCTGCTCGTTGCTAATAACGTACTCCTCCTCGGGATTGACCAGGACGATATCGGCATCCTTCCCCACCTGTAACGCGCCCTTGGTCTTGAGACCAAAGATCTCCGCCGGGTTGACGACACAACGCTCGATCACGGCCTCCAGGCTGACTTTACCCTGGCTTACGGCATTGAGCAGCAGGGGGAGCATAGTCTGCACACCCGTCATACCCGATGGTGCCTTGCTGTACGGCTGCTCCTTCTCTTCACGGGTATGGGGAGCGTGATCGGTACCAATAGTATCGATGATATTGAAGTAGCGCCAGAGCGCCGCCTGATCGCTTTTGCTTCTCAAGGGAGGGTTGACCTTGCCAAAGTTGCCCAGGCGATGCTGGTCCTCCTCGTTTAAGAAGAGGTGCAGGGGTGTGACCTCGCAGGTGACGCGTACCCCCTTCTGCTTGGCCTCGTGAATCAGTTCCATCTCACGCTGGGTCGTGGTATGCGCAACGTGGAGACGCCGCCCGGTCTTCTCGGCGATGGCGATGGCTCGGCTCAAAGCAATCTGCGCACTGACAGGGGGACGCGCCTGGTTATGGTCTTGGAGACCCAGCGCACCAAAATACTTGAGCGATTGCTCATCCTCTGCATGGACGACAATGGGTTTCTCCAGGGGAAAGGTCGAGAAATGGCGGTAGATGGGAGAAAACTCGGTCACCAGCAGCGAGCCAGTGGAGGAACCCATGTAGAGCTTCATGGCCGCGACCTCGCGCGCGATGGTGGCGGCCTCTTCAATATTGGTATCGGTCGCGCCCAGGTAGAAACCATAATCGACCACGGCCTTGGTGCCGGCAATAGCTGCCTTCTCGGTCAGATGCGGCAGACTATCGGTTGGCGGTTGGGTATTGGGCATATCCAGAATAGTTGTCACGCCACCCGCCAGCGCGGCCAGCGTTCCCGTATAAAAATCCTCTTTGTGAGTCGCGCCGGGATCGCGAAAATGCACATGCGTATCAATAAAACCGGGCAGAACAAGCAGGCCTTCGGCGTCAATCACGTCCTCGCCCGGCTCAGGCGTAAGTTCGGGCGCAATCTGGACAATACTTTCATTCTGCACACGAATATCGAGCCGCGTTGGCGCATATGTCGAGGCCACAAGCCCATGACGAATCAACATATCCATCTCTCTCCTTCTATACCTGAGTCAAGTGTATGGGTTCTGTTTGCTGGCCTCCGGCTAGCAAACAGAACCCATACACTCACCTCCTATTGCCCATTTCTTGAATTACCATTATACTTGAAACGCTGTTCTATTGCTTGATGAGTTTGGAGAGATAGGAGCCCATGCTATATAAAGCCCTTATTCGCCCTGTTATGTATCGCTTATCCGCTGGTGACCCCGAGGACGCGCACCACTGGTTGATGAATCGCCTGGCCTGGATCTCTCACTATCCAGCCCTGCTCAAGACTATCGAGGTAGCCAACGCGTACAACTCACCCAGCCTGGCACGCGATGTCTTTGGCGTACACTTTCCCAACCCGATTGGCCTGGCGGGCGGCTTTGACAAGAATGGGATTGCGCTTCCGGGGCTGGCTGCAATGGGCTTTGGCTTTATCGAGGCCGGCACTGTAACGCGTTATGCCCAGCCCGGCAATGAGCGGCCACGCATCTTCCGCTTCTCAGAGAACGACGCACTCATCAACCGTATGGGTTTTCCCAATGATGGAGCCGACGCCATTGCGCAACGCCTCTCCCGACTTCCTCGCCCCTCGATTCCCATTGGCTGGAGCATCGGCAAATCTAAGGTTACGCCTCAAGAAGAGGCCATCGAAGACTATCTCTACTCCCTTCACAAGCTACACGACTTCTCCAACTTCTTCACCGTCAACGTCAGTTCACCCAACACACCCGGCCTGCGCAAGCTTCAGGATAAAGAGCCACTGGATCGCTTGCTCCACGCCGTCGTCCAGGAAACACAGAGCATCGCCTCAGAGAAGGTCACAACGCCCAAGCCAGTCCTGGTCAAGATCGCGCCCGATCTCACCCAAGAGCAGATCGATGACGTCATTGAAGTCTGCCTGGCGCGTGGCATTCGGGGCATCATCGCCACCAACACCACGCTCTCACGCGAGGGCCTGACGCGCAGCACCAGCGAGGCTGGCGGGCTGAGCGGGCGCCCCCTGCACACACGCTCCCTGGAGATCGTGCGCTACCTCTGTAAAACGCTAGACGGACGAATTCCTGTCATCGGGGTCGGCGGCATCTTCGGTCCAGACGACGCCAAACGCATGTTTGACGCGGGCGCCAGCCTGATCCAGATCTATACCAGCTTTATCTACGAAGGACCCGGCATCGTCAAACAGATCAGTAAAGTCCTAGACAGAAAATAGGCTGCCCGACGCACAGGGCCGTTTAGCCAACATCCCGGCGCTGGAAGCCGAGCAACCCGGTGAGGGTGAGTATCGCGGCTACACAGACCAGACCCACGAGGGGCGCGATGCTCAGTTGCGCTGCTGGCAGACGGGAGGCGTAGACAAACGGTGAGATGATCAATATGGGTGAGTTTGCTAGATGCAGCTCAACAAGTAGTTCCAGGACCAGGAAACCCGCCAGTACAATCCAGCTTAAGTATCCGGCCACACGAGGCCAGAAGCCGTATAACGCCATCGTAATCCCGACTAGCACCCAGATTGAGGGCAGCCGTACAAGCGTAGCAAGCAAGAGGCGCAGGAGCTCATAAACTACATCGCCCGTGCTCAATCCATATACAAGGCCCATCGCCAGGCCAAGCGCGCCCAATACAACCGCTGGACCAGCAAACGCCAGAAGCAGATGACTGGTTACCCACTGTACACGACTAACTGGGGTCGCCAGGACAAGATCAGCATGCGTTGCCGTCTCCTCAGAGCGCAGCCGGAGCGTGGTCTGGATCGCGTACACTGAGAGAGCCTGGGTCAGGAGATAGATGATCAAGGCGAAGAAGCCATCGACCGGGCGCGCGTTAGTGCCTACATTGGCAATCAGCGCGTTAAGCTGGCTACTGGCGTTCAACTGCTCTGTCGCACTCTGAGCGACACCACCTAGAGCCGCACCAAACCCGGCAAAGGCGATAACCCAGATAAGCAGCGTCCCCCGGTGTAGTCGCCAGGCTAAAGCAGGTGCGTTACGCAAGCCTGGTGAGGCCGTCGCAGAGGCGAGCCGTGATGGCAGCAAGCCAGCGCCAAGGTCGCGTCGTGAGGCAAGTGTATAGGCCACAGCAATAAGTATGATGGCAAGGCCAAGCATAGGTACGAAGAAACCCCATGATTCGTGAGCGAAGGGATGAGCATTTTCAGCCCAACTGAACGGCGACACCCATACCAACCAGGAGGCTCCGCGCACATCACCCAAGGCGCGCAATACATAGAGCAGAGCCAGAAAGGCGCCCGTGATGCCCCTGGCGGTTCCAGCGCTTGTCGTCAACTGAGCGGCTACGCCTCCAAGTGCGGCGAAAATCCACCCGGCGGCGGCAAACGATAGGCCGAGCGCAATAGATCCTGAGGCTGGGAGACCCAGGCCAATCAATCCGCCAGCGATAAGAGCGAACACTACCAGGTTAGCGGCAAATGTCACGATCAGGCTGGCCGATAACGCTGCATGCCGACCCACCACAGTCGAACCCAACAATTCACTTCTGCCTGATTCCTCTTCTGTGCGGGTATGGCGAATGACTGTGAGCAGGCTTGCCAGGCCTAATCCGAGTAAGCCCCATCCTCGTGTTCGCCACGCTGTAAGGCCACCAATGGATGGGTCGAATACGGGTCCGATCATTATGATCTCCGTTGGATTGTTTGTCGTCTCATTGGCAAATGCCTGGCGTGCCTCAAAGGTGGGATACGTTTTGGGTAAGGCTGCCGCGACGCCAATAGTGAGTGCTGCCAACGTCACGATCCAGATGAGTAGTATGAGCCGGTCCCGCCGCAAGATCAAGCGGATCAGCGAGCCGGTGCCAACAAGGGTATTCATTTGGATATCTCCACGGACCTGCTACGCGAACCATTGTCCGCCGATTCCTGCGTCTGGTAATGCCTCAAGAACAATTCCTCCAAAGTCGGTGGCTGGCTTACCAGGCTTCGCAGACCAAGCGACGTAAGGTAGTGCAGCACACTGTTCAGCTCAGCAGTATCTACCTCGCAGCGCACCTGGCTCCCCTCGACCCGCAAGCCATGCACGCCGGGCAACTCGGCCAGCCCGGATGGCACCTTTGCCAGCTCAGCCCTGAGCGAGGTGCGTGTGAGGTGGCGTAGTTCGGCCAGCGTCCCACTCTCCACCGTTCGACCATTGCGAATGATGCTAACCCGGTCGCAGAGGGCTTCCACCTCGTCGAGAATGTGACTGGAGAGCAAGACGGTACGCCCTTTCCGGCGCTCCTCCGCGATGCAATCACGGAACACAGCTTCCATGAGCGGGTCGAGACCGGAGGTTGGTTCATCCAAAATGAGAAGCTCCACATCGGAAGCCAGCGCCGCGACCAGGGCAACCTTCTGCCGATTCCCTTTCGAGTAGGTACGAGCCTTTTTCCTTGGATCAAGCTCAAATCGCTCCAATAGTTCCGCACGACGTTGCGGGTTAAGGCTGCCTCGCAAACGACCAAGCAAGTCAATCACCTCGCCACCAGAGAAGTTGGGCCACAGAGTGACATCGCCGGGAACATAGGCAAGGCGGCGGTGCAGCTTGATAGCATCCTCCCACGGGTCTCCATCAAGCAGCCGAACAGAGCCAGCATTGGCACGTAACAGACCGAGCAGTATACGCAAGGTCGTAGTTTTTCCGGCTCCGTTGGGACCCAGGAAGCCATGCACCTCACCGGCACGCACGGACAAATTAAGTCCATTCAGCGCGCGCGTCTGGCCAAACGCTTTGACCAGGCCAGCGACTTCAATCGCTATTGTCATGACTATTCTATCTCCTTATATTGGCGTGCGATGGCGTTGGCAAATTGGTCCAGTAATTGATTAAAGATGTGCATTGCCTTATCAAGGGCCTCGGGAGCGGGCGGTCCTTCGGGCTCAAAGGTGCGATGCAGCGTTAGCGCGAGCGCCTCCGCTAGCTCTTCAGGGGCCAGGCGAGAACCAGGTGGCAAGAACCTGTCTGCGACAAAGAAACCAATATTGATAGCCGAGATCATCTTAATCTGCGTCTCCATATCGATGTCGCTGCGCAACAGGCCATTAGCGTGTAACAGTTCCAGGTATGGCATAGATGTTCCCAGGCGGATCTGTACGAGATTTTGTCCCGCGCCGGAGTGGATCAAGTCGCCCAGTGTCTCAGTATCACGTAGCAGCACGGCCCGAAACAATGAATTGTCGACGGCAATCAAAACCAGGTTCCTGGTCAGTGAGCTGAGCATCACCCCAGTAGGATCGTTCGCAAGCCGCTTCCGGAGATCCGCGAGGACGGATAGCCACTCGCGTACCAGCAGCGCCTCAAAGAGGACTTCACGTGTCTTCCAGTGCAGATAGATTGTTCCCTTCGCCACATTGGCCTGTTTCGCGATATCGTCAATTGTCGTCTTTTTGTATCCCCAGCGTTGTAACAGTTCCTTCGCGGCATCCAGAATACGATCAGCACGCGCCTGGCGTCGTGAGCGTTCCTCGCCTCTCTCCTGCTCCCTCTCATCTAAGCTCGGCAATCTCTATCTCCTCTTTTATTCCATGACCAAATCATCAAAATTAGTCACCATGCTTATCTGGTCATAGCGTATATCTTTGGAAGCTAAAAGTCAAGGGCAGAATAAAGGGTCAGGTTATCTGGAAGCAGGGCTTCCAGATAACCTGACCCTTTATTCTGCCCTTAAAATTTCAAGCCTTATTCGAGCAGGAGTGCTTTGTAGAAGATAATGGTGCCATCCAGTTCGCCGTTCGCGTTCAGGGCATAGGAGGGAATAACGCCGACTTCTTGATAGCCAATTTTGCGATAGAGCTTCTCGGCGACATCGCCCTCACGGGTATCCAGCACGAGCAGGGTACGCTTATGCTCGCGTGCCACCTGCTCGATTGCCTGCATAAGGGCGCGCCCCGTGCCGCGACGGCGCTGACTCTGCAAGACGAAGAGCTTCTGCACCTCGGCTCGGTGCAGAGCGTTGGCCTTCATTGCCAGTTCCAGCTGCACACTACCAACAACATGCCCATCCTCACGCGCCACAAGCAGAATATGCGTACCATGCTCTACATTGCGGAAGACTCCCTGCCAGTACTGGTGCGCCTCGTCCTCACCCAAGGGTGGGATAAAGCCCACGGAGGCGCCCGAGTCCACAGCATCTTGCAACAGTGCTACCAGCCCGGGTAGGATGCGCTCTGCCTCCTCTGGACGAACCACGGCGATTGATGAATCAGTAAACGAAGTCATGCTACAATACCACCTTTTCTTTGAATGTGACAGCGGGGCGTAAAAAAATTAATCTCGTACTCTCGGTTGACGCGTGCTTCAGCAGCGTTGTGCCACTTTATCATTGCACATTCTCATGGCCTGATACCAGTAATATGCTGTACAAGCATCCTGAACACCTCGATGTTTGGCACGTCACCTAAACTGACAGAAGCCCAGCGAAAGAGCTTCCCATGCTTTTTAATAACGATGTTGCCATGGCTTTCGTCGATGTTGATGCTTTTCAGTTCGCTCCAGGACAACATATCATTTCTCAGATAGAAAGCCTGGGGAGTGAGAGATACCGGACCGAATTGAACTGTCTGATAGGTCTGATATGTGCTCAATGCCGTGGGGAAGATAAGACGGGCTGTCTCGACTTCGATTGTCTTGCCGAGTTCACGCAGTTTAGCAAAGGTCTCATCAAGCTTAAGCGTCGACCCGTCAGTTAAGGCCAGGACATAGACATGGTTATATGTTGTTGTTGTACTCGTATGCCCCTCGCCATCGGTCGATGTATGGGTCTTCACAATCACGTTATGCCAGACGGCCTGGATACTCTGCCAACGTACGGCCTGGGTAGATAGGCGTCCTAGGTAGAGCAGGCCCGCATCGTAGACAAAGACGCGCAATACACGATTACGATAAGCCTGAACAATACCTACACCGGGAAAAATAATGAAAAGTAGCCCGACAACTGTCGCGATCAGCGGGAACAGGCTATTCGCCATGAAGACAAAAGCTATGCCAAAAAACGTCGCCAGGACGCCCATAGTCACCAGTATTGCAAGCATAATGATTAAACATGAGGTTGACGGCTTATAAGTAGCTCTCAGATTACCTAACTCGTATTGAGAGCCAAGAAGGAGGGAATCATTTGTTATAGACGAGGATGCCTGCATATGTAAGACTCCTTTACAGAAAACGCCTCTCCCTTGTTACCACAGCTATTCATAAAGAGAGAGACGCTTCTGGAGGCTATACATCAAATAGCTCTCATCGCGTGGTTGCCATTTCTGCACGGATGCTCTGGAGCAAGCCCTCATAATCGTAGTCGCGCACATTGGTGGTGTCGAGGTCGATCACGGGGCCGCCAAGGGCGATGTCGGCCAGGCGCCTCTGCATGAATATGCCCCGGTTGTTTTCGGCAAAGGCTACATCGCGATGATAGGGATGCCGCTCCGGCGTACCAATGCGAGCTAGAAAACGCTCGCGTAGCACATTCCCATCCGCTTTACATTGAATCTGCAAGGGGGCAAAATCGTGCTCTTGCTTCAGTTGTAAAAACTCGCTGGTCGCTAGCTCTGCATGGCGGAAAAAGCCTTCTATAATCAAGGGCTGGCCTGCCGCCAGGACCTGGCCTGCGAAATAGTACATCATTTGAAAGCTGGCCGGTCCAATCATAGGCGGGCGACCATGAGTCTGGCTGTCCAGCGCGTCAAATATTTTCTCCGCCACCTCATCGCGATGAATGACAGGAAAATTTAGATCGGTCGCCAGTCGCTTTGCCAACGTGGTCTTGCCCGCTCCAGGTGGACCATTGACGATGATTAGCCAGGGTTTCTGCATTTTTAAGTTTACCTCCGCCCTAGTTTAACATAATCTATAACGCGAGGTGGATCTCCTTCGCCTCCTCTTCCTCTTCGTCCTCTGCGGCGCCGAAGACCTGGAGGTGCTCGTTGACGCGGCGCACGGCAGACCAGAAGGCACGCGTCTGGCGGAAGATGGGCTTGATGTCGGGAATCAGCACACAGACGCAGAGCAGGAAGACCGGGATGAGCTTGCTGAGAACCATGAACTGCCAGGCCCGCTCGCCTGGGATAAGCCCCCAGTAGCCCTGGTTGGTAACATCGATGTGCAGGACGTTGAGGAGCGCAAAACAGCCTGGCAGGCAGACCAGGAGCATGCAGGCCTTCGCCCAGCGCGTCTGGAACTCGGGGCAGCAGACGACGCAAATGGGAAGTACATAGGCCAGCGTGCTCCAGTGATATTCAAAGGTCATCTCGTAGAAGAAGAGATAATAGACTATCACCAGGCAGATAACTTTGCTCCTATGCACACGACGAAACGCGGCCCAGAAAATAGTTATAACCAGCATACTATACTGGATAATTTTATAGACAATGTCAGGCCAGTGCGTAAATGAGGTATGCCGCAGCAGGGCATTCAAGGTGATGATCTGGTTAGGTCCCGCGCCCCCTGGGCCAAAGAGCGTCGCCTTGAGGTTATCGATATAATAGCCTCCAATGCCAGATAAGATCCAGGTTGTCAGGCCAAAGCAGAGAGCGCCAACCACGATGGTGCGCCATCTCCCCTTCGCAAACAAAAATGGAATAAAGAGGAAGCCAATTGGCTTCACAATCAGACTCAGCCAGTACCAAATACCACGCCAGACCACGTCTCTATTCTTTACGAGATTGATCAGGAAGAGCAAGAGAAAGACATTGAGCACAAAATGGAACTGCCAGGCCGCCAGCTCCAGGTAGACGCTAAAGTTGGCGAGCAGCATCAAGACGGCAAAGCCCAGGTGCTTACTCTCACGAAAACTCCAGATGAAATAGCCTGTGACCAGTACCGTAATGACCAGCTTACTCCAGAGCCAGATATAGGGCGCAGAGGCGGGATCAAACTGCATCAGAAAGGTACCAACAATAATGGTAAAGAATGGGTGATAGACATTATTCTGTGAGAACTCCGCCTTCGCATACTGCGAACCATTCCAGAGCGGCTCGCCCGTCAGCGAACCGCCATGCCAGAAGGCCCAGGCTCCACGCGGGACCTGGTAGAAGTCTATACCCTTGGCCCCCTCATGCAGCGCAGCCCCGCTGAAAAAGAGATTGAACCAGCCTGTCTTGCTCACAGAGATATAGAACAGCAGATGTATAATACAGGCGATGTAGATCAAGTAATAGGCCGCGAGATGCCGCGCAATACGTTTCATCCGTTTTCCTTCATACATATACTTTTTTAGCGCCCGCGACGCTGTGTTTACTGGCTGGCACATAAAGCCTGCTCCTAGCGAACTACCTATCTCATATCAACCAGCCAGTATAAAATAGACACATCTATATATATTAACGCTCGGACCAAGAAAAAATTACCGCCTCGCCAAAAAGCCAAAAATTAAGAGAAAAGCCATGACTCGTTTAGCTGGAAAAGTTGCCCTGATTACTGGCGGTGCTAGTGGTATTGGCCTGGCAACCGCAAAGGAGTTCCATGCTCAGGGCGCAGAAGAGGTCTGATTGGCCTACGCGTCCGTTTCCCTCAACTGTTCCTCAATATCCCCTTCTCATCAAAAACACATGGCGATTCTACAAAATCCTGCCAGCTTCGCAGCACTGTCGCTTCGAGGGTGGAAGGATACTCAAAGCCATACTGCTGAGCCAATTGGCGTCCAAGCTCGGCGACCACTTTACGATTCATCTCAATTACCTGAATGAGTTCTTGGTGATCCCTCATGGGAGCGCCAAGGATACGAAGTGCATGCGGGACTTTGGCACGTACTGTGCATACCACCTCTGTCAGGCTATGCATTGTCTGTCGTGCTGTACTGTAATCCCTCCCACTACTGTGAATATACCAGAACCTCAAGAGGAGATCTCGTTCGTGTTGAATGCGTCGTATACACAGAAGGTCGAGGTCACGATACAAGACTTTGCAATGCTTATGGGTATTGATCCAGAAATCAATGAGGAGGCGACTGAGTATCTCTGGGCTAGGTGGGTGAGACTCCATACCGGTCGATGCTCTCTGGTTTTGCAGAAGTCTACTGGCAAAGAGATCGCTGCGACAGCCTAAAATCTGTCGCGGCTCTGGCATCAATTCACGCTCAGTGCTCTGAATGCAAAAATCGAAGAGTTCTCCGTTGGAGAGGAGTAGGTGATGTAAAAAATCGTCATCGTCAAAACGGAGAAATTGCTGCCCCACGATAGAGGTATGCTCAAATATCTGCTCAAATAATGGTGCTTCCCAGCGAGCGAGATGGCAGGGAGCAACAGCGATACGAAAGTCAATGTCGCTAAAGACATCCCCCGTTCCGCGTACTAAACTGCCACCGAGCCAGAGTGCGATCACCTCCTTCTGCTGCCAGAGAGCCGTTGCAACTTCTCTGATGGTTTTCTGCTGAGGCAGTTCAGGCAGGTGATTCAAATGCAATTCTTCCATGTTTCTCTTTTCCTTCGTTTACCCCACTCTGCTCATTCTTTCTCCCTCCTCTGTCTTCCTTGCCAATCTCATTAGTGTTCTGTCAATCTTCATGGAAAAGGTTTCATGCCGCCTGCGGCGGCATGGAATTGAGACGCAGAGGGGCTGACGCCCCTCTGCACTCCCCACATTTCCAATCTGAGTACTAGAAGGTCGAGCGAGTACTGTAGCGAAAACTGTCTGCTGACGCCAATTCGGAAGCTGCGTACCAAGATGCTTATCAGAGTGAAGACGATTATCCCTGTGAAAGGTAACATGCTCTTTTTCATCTGAATGAGCAGCATACAACAGAGAAACACGATGTATTAAGCACGCATCACCACTATCGAGGGCAAAAGGAGAAGGCAACCACTCACGCCAATTAACGTACCCTATCATAGCACCTCGTTGCACAACCCGTGGGCCTGTAGGGTCCAAGCAGGCTTGGACTCCGAGCGAAGCGATCTTCCAGCGCCAGGGTATCGGCCTGCGGACCTCGGAGTCCAAGCCTGCTTGGACCCTACAGTTTGGTGATTTCGCTAGCTAGTGAGTCTGGTACCAGTCAGTGGTCGTCAGCGTGGGATAGTTGACCGTCTTTTTCACAACATCGGCAGGTGGAGCGGGGAAAGCCTTCACAGGGGTATTGCCCTCCGCCAGCAGCATTGTATCATGCCAGATCTGCGCAGCCCCATCCAATCCTGTAATCCCAGGCATCATCAGTGAATGATTGCTATTGCCGGTCCAGGCACCGACAACCAGATCGGGAGTATAGCCAATAGCCGAAGTATCCTGAAAGTTTGCGGACAGGCCACCCATCACGGCGGCAGGTCGCACAGCGCCGGGATTACCAGTCTGACATTGTGAGTGACTTGTAGAATACAGTTCAAAGGGACTGCATGAAGCAAAAAACGAAGCCTGCTTGGCTGTACCACTCAGGACATCCGTAATCATAAAAGCCGCTTCAGGGCTTAAGGCACGCGTTCCCCGTGTGGACTCTTGGTAGAGAACGTGGTTATCAGAGGAGGTAACTTTTACAATAGAGTGTGGATCCATGCGCATACCGCTATTAGCCATTGTAGCGTAAGCTGATGTTTCATCCAGTAAGTTCAGCGAAACCGCTCCCACGGCCCAGGAATAATAAGGTTTCCCCACGTTTTTTATCCCTAACGCCTGCACTTTCTTGCTTACTGTTTGAAGCCCAAGTCTGACAGACAGTTTGAGCGGCGGAATGTTCAGCCCGGTCTGCAAGGCGGTTCGATATGACATAAACCCATGAAATTTTTGGTCGTAGTTATAAGGGGTATAAGTGCTACCATTTGTGCTTCCACCAGTTACAGAAAAGGGACCATCATACACCACCTCACCCGGGCTGATGCCCTGCTCAAAGGCGGTCGCGTAGATAAGAGGTTTAAAGGCCCAACCTGCCATAAATGGTTGAGTTGTCAAATTAGCCTGGCTTCCCCCATAGCTCGCATCCATGTTGCCAATCAGCACACGGATGCCGCCACTATGTGGATCGAGGGCAACGACCGAGGCATTATGCATGTTGAGAGTAACAGCCATCGTCGCGATATACTGGCGTGCCTTCTGGTATGTCTGCTGTTCCAGTGCAAGGTCCAGTGTGGTCGCGACATGCAGCGCGGTCGTAGGCAAATGGTCCACATCTACATGTAGATCGCTGGCCAACTCACTGACCGCAGTGTCGATAAAATACGCTGGCGACAGGTCTTTATGTTGCAGGCAATCAAGCTGCGAATTCTGGCCATGCAACTGGCAGATAAGCAGGTTGTGAATGTCATAAAACTGAATAGGTCCATTTTGTGGTTGAGGCCGACCAAGGCTAATGTTGTTTGCACAAGCGCTCAAAAGGCTGAGTAGCATGCTTATCAATAGCATATAAAATGCATATGTTAAACGCTTCTTATACATAATATCTCCTCACAGATCAGGTAGTGCTTGTAAAACCCCCATTCGGGGGCACGGCGGCACAACCTACCCTCACTTCCCAGGGAACGCCCCCGCTCATGCAAGAGGGCCAGGTAGCACATCTTCTTGTAGGGTCCATGCTGGCATGGACTGCGAGCGTAGCAATCTGCCCAACGCCAGGGTATAGGCGTTTAGTCCATGCCAGCATGGACCCTACAATATACTGGATACACCTGTCAGGGTTTAACGGAGTGAAGTATCGTTGAGACATCCGCGTTCAGCGCCTCAGGCGATGGCGCGTTAAGCTCGACCCCAATGAGTAAATGTCCATTGCTTTGGGGCGTGAAAATGGCATGATAACCAATTTCCTTATCATGTCCAGACTCAACGCCTGGCTCGCTTCCGAGTGGTGGATTGGCATTCCCCCAGACATAGGCATGATTATATGCTGACGCTTGCAGTGTCCAAATTGTCCCAGTGATATCTTCGCTAAAAATTTCCAGCTGCAGACCATAGCGCATCATACTCGCCAGATCGGCGGCGCTGGTGTAGTTGTCTGCGCTGCTAATGGCATAGGGACTGCTAAAATGAGTGTCGTTGAGCTGCAACTGGTGTGCCTCTTCGTTCATCATGGCGACAAAGTTTTGCGAATTGCCTCCCACTGCGCGTGCAATCACACCTGCGGCATCATTACCTGACGGAAGGAGTAGTCCATAAAGCAGAAATTGCAGTGGGATCTGGTCACCAGCGACTAGCTGAGCCGTGCTTAATCCCTTTGGTACCGCGTCCAGGCTCGCCTGGTCTATGGTGATCATTTGATTGGGGTCGGCATTCTCAAGCGCGGTTATGGCGACCATATATTTAGCGAAATGAGCCGCTGACACACGTGTATGACCATTCACATCTACCAGAACTGTACCCTTATCCGCATCCAGGAGAAAGGCGTTACTCCCATGCAAGACCGGCTTCGCAACGACCGTTGACGTCTGCTGCTGAATCTTCGGATGGGTCTGCTCCTGCTGTGGTTTGATGCGCGCGAAAACTGTGAGCATGCTCACGAGGAGCAGCACGGCTACCAGGCCAGTTAAAACTGTCACCAGGCGGCGCCTGGCTCCCGGCGCTTTTCGTGTGCGAGGCTGAGAACCTGAATGAAGGGGGGGAGCCGTTTCCGCTTGATATTCTCGAAGGTCTATAGGCTTACGCTTCTCTCCATTCTCCACAGCATATCTGGCAAGACGCGCTCTCACCTGCGCGATCCGCTGGACATCCTGCTCAGCTATTTGCTGCAAATCCTTGAGCATCCGCGTATCTAGTGAGGTATGCGAGGCTATAGGTAGCTGTTGCAGGTGCAACTCAATCTGCTCATCGACGGTTTCAGGAGCAAACTTTTCATCGTGATGATCCATAACTATACTCCCTCCTGCCGACGATAGAGCTTACGTAAGAGATTGAGGGCGCGTGAGAGTGTCACCCGGATAACCTCGTCACTTTTGTTCAGGCGTTGCGCGATCTCCTTTGTGCGCAGGCCATGCCCAAAGCGCAAACGCACGATCTCCTGTTGCAGGTCGGAGAGATTCGAGAGGTGTGCACGCAGCACCGCATGCGCCTCGTTGCGCAGCGCGACCTGTTCTGGTGAGCGCTCATCATCGCTAAAGTGCGTCACTATGATCTGCTCCAGAGCCACGGATGGATGACGGGCATTACGTCGATAATAATCGATAGCTTTGTTGTAAGCGATGCGGCGAAGCCAGGCAAGCTGCTCCCCCTCACTCCAGGTCAACCAGACCTGGTTCTCCAGCGCCGCGACATATACGTCCAGTAACAGGTCATCGGCGTCTTCCCTGGAAGAAATATAGCGCGCGATATACATCAAGATGATGGGCGCGTAACGATCATATAGGAGCGCAAGTGGTGAATCCTCAAAACCTACCTCCGCTTGAAACTGGCGCATGTGTTCCCTCAGCATTGCTTTTTCTGCTTTATAAATCGCTCTGCTAGCAAAAATGTTAACACATCCCTGCTTTTTTAGCTCTTCCACACTTGTGGCGCTCCCTGTGAGCACTCCTCAGAAGAGAAAGAGCAAGATAGAAGAAGTTTTAGGCCCTCCTGCACGCTATGATTACCAGGTCACCACTCATGGCAGCACAACACTAGAAGCAAGGAGCATATACATATTGAAGGAACAAGCACTCCCACTTATTACGTTCTACAAGGGCTGGCAAACCTACCAGCGCAACCTCGTCGAAATCATCGCGCCGCTTTCATCCGAACAACTGGCATTACCCGCCCCGTCGCATCAATGGACGATTGGGATGCTAGCCCAGCATATAGTAGCCAACCGGGTCTGGTGGTTCCAGGTCTGGATGGGCGAGGGAAGCCCCGATCTGGCCCCCATCGCTCACTGGGATCCCGCGGATAAAGTGGAGCAACCCCCGCTTACAGCCGCTGAACTGGTTACTGGGCTTGAATCCACCTGGCATATGATTACCGATGCTCTGGCACGCTGGACGCCCGCCGATCTTGAGCATGTCTTCCAGCCTCCAGCAGCCTTGAGAGAAGAAGAGCGTGAAAACTTCCCTCCATTCTCACGGCAATGGATTATCTGGCACGTTCTCGAACACGAGATCCACCACGGAGGCGAGCTTTCCCTCGCCCTTGGCAGCCATGGCCTGACGGGAATCTATGGCAATATGTAACTGACCCTTTCAAGAACTTAGAGAGTAATAGGAGTGATGCCGGTTGCTGGACAAATCCAGCAACCGGCATCACTCCTATTTTATTACGCAAGAAGGGGCTACTCTTGACAAAATCAATACCTCGCTTTACTATATAGTTATGCGTAGTAAGTAATATAAAGTAATGGCAGGAGATAATCAAGTATGCGTATCACACGCAACTCTATGTCGGATCTGGGGCGCTTCTCTGATCCTTCACTCCTCATCCTGTCCAGCCTGGCGAGCGGCCCTAAACATGGGTATGCCATGATACAGGATATTGAGCAATTCTGTGGTACACACCTGGAGGTGGGAACGCTCTATGGCGCGCTTGCGCGGTTGGAGAAGCAGGGCTGGATTGAAGCCCTAGAACTGGAGGAGCGGCGGCGCCCCTACCGTATAACACAGTTGGGCGCAACCGTGCTGCGCGAACAGCTCTCAACGATGAAACAGGTTGTCAGCACTGGCCTGCAACGGCTCGCCACGTCCTGAATACAGAGAAGAGGATATTGTAGGATGCATGACACTTCTACCCCATCATTCTATCAACGCTGGGCCTGCAGATTGATCGGTTTCTATCCTGCTTCCTGGCGTGAGCGCTATGCCGACGAAATGCTTCAAATTCTGGAAGACTCGCCACCCTCGCTAAAAACTATCTTTGATCTCTCATTCAATCTCTTTGATGCCCATACTCACCAATCTCTTATACAAGGAAGGATCCCTTCAATGCTACAAAAATTGCGTACTAACGAACTTGCGGTGTATGCCTCGGCTATCTTCTTCTTCCTGGCCTGGATAGTGGAGCAGACTCGCATCATACATACCATTATTCCCAGCACCACGCTTTTCAATTTTAGCAGCGCCTCGCCTACACTGATGCAGTGTCTCGCTTATGGTTTCTATATCTTATTAGTGCTTATTCTGCTTGGTGGACTTCCTTTGCTTCTTGCTGCCTGCTGGCAAGCTCTCAAAGGGAAAAATTATCGCTTCCTGCTTCTTTGCTTACTGGCGCTGGTGAGCCCAATCCTCGCGACAATAGTTACGATTGCCTCCACAATTTTGTTTTTTAGATCTGGTATTGCGGGGTTTACCTCTAGTTGGGTCGAGCTGGTCGTTTTTGCGATCTGCATGGGACTGAGTGTAACTTTCATTATCTCTACCATTAAACGTATAGAGCCCATCCGGCTTATCACCCATTACGCACTCTACGTTGCTCTCATACTGACCCTGGCAATGCTCATTGGCGTTGTGACACTGCTTATCGCCTTTCTACCAACGCTCGTCAATTTCTCCACCGTCCCTGGCGATGAGATTTCATACCCAGCGCGCCATCTTCTCCTGTTACTGGTCATGATAGTAACTACTGGAGTAGCAATCAAATCGCTTATCAATGCCTTCCAGACCAGGCAAGGCGTGCGAACCACCGCCTGATAGAAAAAATCAGTTCTGAATAAGAGATGGGCTGGATACTGCTTGCATCCAGCCCATCTCTTATCTATCAACGCGAGTGGCACAAGCACCAAAACAGTTACTTCAATATTTTTTCCATGAGGATGACATCAACCCATTGCCCATCGAGCAACCCCTGCTCATGATAGACGCCCACCTTGCGGAAATCATGGCGCTCATATAAGCGCATCCCTGGCGCGTTGCTTGGGAAGGCCGCCAGCACCATCTTGTGATAGCCCAGTGAGCGCGCACGCACCTCCAGGGCGCTCAGCAGAGCGTCGCCAATGCCGCGCCCCCGCTGCTCGCGCGCGACATAGACGGAGAAGTCTACCACATAATCGTAAGCTGGTCGCGGGTTAAAGGCATTCAGCGATCCCCAGCCCACCACTGCTCCCTCCGCATCCACCGCGACCAGCACGGGATGGCGATGCGTGCGCGAGTTCAACCATTCGGCCCGCTCCTCTGGCGTGCGCAGTTGCGTCTCCAGCGTCGCCGAGCGATCCTCTATGCCTTGATTATAAATACCTGCAATAGCTGCCGCGTCCTCGCGCGTGGCCTCACGAATCTCCATATGCTGCTCCTCCTGAGTCTTCTTTACCAGTTCCGTCCATGAGCGCGACCGCTGGCCCAAACCACCGAGATAGGCCCCCAGAAAGTCAAGGGTTGCCGGGTCCAGGCAGTAATAGCGGTTAGGTCCATCACTGCTGACCTGCACAATTTCGGCCTCACGTAGAAGCGCGAGATGATCAAAGAGGCTGGACTGCGCAAGTGGCAGGATCTCGGCAAGCTGCGCCGAGGTACAGTCTTTACGCTCAGCCAACAGGGCAACAATGCGAAAACGCGCCGGATTCGCCAGCACGCGCAACATACGCAACACCCGCGCCTCCAACGCCGTCGGGACCAATTCCTCCGTTTTCATACAGACCTCCAGTTCATACTATCCCGTATTTTCCCGATTATCCGGAGTATATCCTTTACGCAACAAGAATGTCAAGGCGTTTCGAGCGCCTTGACACGGAGGGTATGGTACGATGAAGAAAAAATACGTAGAAAGAGCGAAACAATTATGGTTTCAGAACAGAAGTTGGGGTCCATCATCGTGACGGGAGCAAGCCGTGGGATTGGAGCTGCCATTGCCAGACTCGCCGGAGCCCATGGATATCCCGTTGCTGTGAACTTTACCAGCGATGAGGTCGCTGCCCAGGAGGTCGTTTCGCATATTGTTGCCGCTGGCGGTCGAGCCATTGCCGTTCAAGGGGATGTTGCTCGTGAAGAGGACGTAATGCACCTCTTTGAGAGAGCGGAGCGAGAGCTGGGACCACTCCAGGGACTTGTAAACAACGCCGGAATTACAGGTGGCCTTGCTCGCGTCGAAGAGATAAGTACAGAGGTTCTCACTCGGGTACTTGCAGTCAACGTCGTTGGAACGATCCTGTGCGCGAGAGAGGCCGTGCGGAGGATGTCACTGCGCCATGGTGGCACAGGTGGGGCCATTGTTAATATTTCCTCTCTCGCCGCGCGCCGGGGTGGCGCTGGCGAATGGGTCCATTACGCCGCATCCAAGGGCGCTATTGATAGCTTTACTATCGGCCTGGCACGTGAGGTCGCCAATGAGGGCATTCGTGTCAATGCCGTCGCTCCTGGACTGATTGAGACCGATATTCATGCCACAAGTGGCGCGCCTGATCGCCCGGAGCGATTGGCGCCAACCGTTCCTATGCAGCGGGCAGGCACAGCAAATGAAATAGCTGAGGGGGTTCTCTGGCTGCTTTCTTCGGCAGCCTCTTACACAACAGGAACTATTCTGGAGATTGGTGGGGGCCGCTAATAACTGCAATGCTTGAACCTCGGCTTCGCACGAATTTCTTCGTGTGAAGCCGAGGTGCCCCATCAGCTAGCTATTGTAGCGGCGAGAGAGGCCGACTTGATTGCCGGCTGGATCTGCGAAAACAGCCCATTCAAGAATATTGGGAATCACTGTCTTGGGGACGATGGTTTTGCCTCCATGCGCCTCTATCTCGGCAAGAGCAGCATCGATATCATCAGCCGCGAGGTAGACCAGGAGTCTACCAGGTTGATATGCCTTCTCGTGGGGTCCTTGAAAACCTCCGCGCAGGCCATCCTCCGCCTGGAATGTCACATAGTTATGGGCTGTGTTCGTGACAATTTTCCAGCCAAAGACCTCGTTATAAAACGTGCTGGCCTCGCTAGCATCCACCGCGGGAATCTCAATATGCGCAATTGAATAATTGGCCATAACTTTTTCCTTTCCTGATCTCATCTATTCTTCATTGGTGACAAAATCATCAATACCAGACTCCCTTATAGAGAGGACGAGAAGATATAGATGCCTTCTATCGCTCTCCCGAGGTCATCTATACAGGGAAGTATACGCAATGAATGGTGACACTCTTATGTCACCATTCGGCGTAGTTATGGGCAATTTCGTGCGCCACTTGTTGCACTCGTAGACGCAGTTCCTCTGGCGTAAGCACCTTGGCATCTGTTCCCAGGCCCAGAACAATACTCACGAGCCAGTCATACTCCTCCGGGCGCAGTTGCAGGCGAAGCCATCCATCCCCTGCCTCAGTTCTCTGTAGACGCGGCCCCAGGTGTGGCTCGTGCTCTAGCCGCAGCATACCACGGGCCGTCAGGTGGATACAGACCTCTGGATAAGAAGCATCAACATGCAGAATGGGAGTGGCCGGGTGTTCCAACTCGGGGGATTCCATGGCTGTCTTCACCTCCAGGAAGCGATCCACGCGGTACACACGCGTTGCCTGGCGTTCATATGAGTACGCCTCGCAGTACCAGAGTCCCACCGTGGTGCGCAAGTGCAATGGCAGGAGCGTTTGTTGTGAGACACCCTTCTCAGAGCGATAGCTCACGGAGACCCAGCACTCTTCCTGGGCGCATTTCAGCAGCCGGTCGAGAAATGGCGTAGGATAGGAGCGCGAGGATGGTACATCAAGCGAAACTGCTTGCTGCAACTGCTCAAGGTTTACGCGCTCATGACGAGGGAGCAGAGTTTGGATCTTGAGCAGCAACGACTCGCGTTCTCCCTTAAAAGGCACATCACCCAACTGCGAAAGGCTGCTCAGGGCCAGGCGCAAGAGAAGGGCCTCGTGCAGAGTCAGAGCCAGTGGGGGCAGAGAGTAATCGGGAGGCAGGGAGTAGCCGCCAGTAGAACCTACTTCTGCCACAATCGGGATGCCCATCTCCCCCAGGGCATCGATATCGCGCAAAATAGTACGCCTGGATACCTCAAAACGCCGGGCGATTTCTCCGGCCGTCCGTTTGCCGCCCTGCAAATACAAAAGCATAGCAGTCAATCGATCTACACGATTCATTTTCCAACGACTCCCTTTTAGCACCGTGCTCAATAGTATACAAAAGGCGTCAACCCAGGCGCATCGTTCAAATGAACGGTGTATTACTATGCGCTTGCTGATAGAATCGCTCTGTGTTCTAATAAATATAGAAAGAGTGAGACATGCCAGAATCTTATTTGTACATACTATGTGGCTTCCCTTTTGCCGGAAAAAGCACACTTGCCAGGGAGCTTGAAAGTTGGTTAGGAATAAGACGCGTCTCAATTGATGAGATTAATAACGAGCGAGGCATCTGGAACGACGAGACCGGTATGTCAGCAGAAGAGTGGGATCAAACCTATCAGGAAGCCTACCGGCGCATCGCCACGCATCTCAGCCAGAACGTAGACGTAATCGATGAATCGGCAAATTTCACCAGGGAGCAGCGTGACCGCCTGCGATATATAGCCGAGCGGCATCACGCCCAGGTCAGAGTCATCTTCATAGATATCCCGCTATCTGAGGCCCGCCGCAGATGGCAAGCCAATCGCCAGACCAGGATACGTGCGGATGTGCGGGATGAAGATTTCGCCCATGTCGTAGACAATTTCGCCCCACCAACCCAAGATGAACATGTAATCCGCTATGACGGCTCACTTCCGCTCGCAGAGTGGATCCGGCACACATTTCCTAAAGAGAAAGGGCTAGAAAGTTAATTCACATGATTGACAGACATAGCCAGCAAAACTTTGATCAGGCCATACTGCTTGAGCTTGTCAAGCAGTATTACCGGGTTCAGGTCGACACACTCCAGCAACTGCCAAGCGCCACGGGCAAATTGATCTACCAGGTAGGGCTAACAGACGGAACAGGCTGGATACTTCGCCTGGCGCCTGCACATGACCAGGCTATGCTTGGCGAACTGGGGCAGCTCCTGCGCTTCTTTGAAGAGGCCGACTATCCCGCGGAGCGCGTCATCCCAACTACTGAAGGGGCGATGTTAGCCACAGTAGGGAATCGCACGCTCTGTATGACAACGTATCTCACAGGCGCGCCGCTGGACTATTCACCCACGTCCTTTAAGATGCTAGGGACGGCCCTGGGACGGCTGCATGCTCTCAAGCCAGCACTTACCTATACCCCACCCAAAGCAGGCATGCTTCCTGCGGGCGAACTGGCCTTCGCCCGCCAGCAATTGACCTCAATAGAGCATGCTGTGCCGCACGATGCCCTTACACAATACCAATGGCTCGACACAGCCCTCAGATCCATCACCTATGGCAGCGATCTTCCCGTAACGCTGATTCACAACGATTGCCATCCCGCAAATGCTCTTTTAAGCTCACCTGGGCAGGCGACGCTGCTAGATTGGGAGGGCGCCGGCATGGGACCCGCCAGTATAGATATGGGTTTCCTGCTGACAAACTGTGATGGAAAGGTTCCCTGGGACCCCATCACAAAGGCTTCTTCCCAGGCAGAAGATGCGCTTATTCGCGCCGCCATCGAAGGCTACGGCCTTCATCACTGCCTGGCCCCAGTCGAACTCGACTATCTACCAGATGCGATCCGCTTCCGATCCCTGGTCTTTGGCACTGTCTCTTTCGTTCAGGCTATCAAGCAACATAAAAATACAGCATTTTCGCAGCAGTGGTGGAGACGCTACTCCTCAGCGGAAGAGATTGCAGAAAAAGTAAGAATGTATTTTTCATAGAACATTCCTCCAACGTCGTTGTTGGCGGAAATCCTGCAAAGATGCTCAAGCAATTGTAGGCGGTCCCAGGCGGATGCGCGTGCGAACCTGCTCAAGTGAGTAGTTCCAATCGAAGGCCTCCTGCCACCAGGTCACGCCAGCCTCGGCAAAGGGTTGTATAGTTGCCTGATCCTGCACTTTATCACTGCCCGTGGTATGGCCAGCGGCGATCACATCGAAGGAGTCATTACTCTGGCGTTGTGTTTTGAGATAAGCCGTTAGCTCCTGGTAATCCTCAGGCGTCAGTTCTCGTCCCTCAGCAATGGGACTGACGCCATCCCAGCGCGCGGCGCGGCGGAAGGGTTTCTTGTTGGGCCAGACGCCTGCGACCCAGATGGGGATGCGTGGCTGCTGCACAGGCAGGGGCAGGAAACGTGCCTCTGTAAGCTGGTAATGCTTCCCCGTGTAACTAAAGGTCTCGCCGCTCCACAGCCTTGTAAGTACCTCCAGGCTCTCGTCCAGCATCTCTCCATGCAGGCGGTCTTCGCTCGACTCGCCAAAACAGCTAAACTCCCGGCCAAAATCGCTGCCAATGCCCACACCCAGGATCAGGCGCCCACCTGAGAGGTGATCGAGGGTTACGGCCTCCCGCGCTACCTTCCACGGCCTGCGGCGCGGTAAGGGAGTCACGATGGGCCCCAACTTGATGCGCTGGGTGCGCATAACCATCGCCGTCAAAGTGATCCAGGGATCGGCCATCGGCACCTCCCAGCTTGCCCCAATATGATCCCAGATAAAAAAGGCATCCCAGCCAGCCTCCTCGGCCTCATAGGCCAGTTCGGCCAACAGCCTGGCATCGCCATACAGGCCAAAATTGGGCGTATTGATAGCAAAATGCATTTCTGCCTCTCCTCTCACCTTTGCATATATCGAGAGAAGTATACCCTGCATTCCTGACATCCTCTGTCTACATTTCCGCTTTTTGCCTCTCCAAACAAGGAAATATCACTAATACCCAAATAGGCTATAAATAAACCGAGATATCCATTACAAAAATGTAATATTTGTGCATAAAACTCAACCATAAAGCATAAACACAGTACGATTAAGCATTGTTTATCTAGTTAAAACTGTTTCATTTATCCTCTCCCATGTTTACTCTTTTAATAAATCATTCACATTAAAAACAGACTAGTGAATATAAATATGGTACATTTATTTCTACTGAGTAGGTAGAGCAAAAAAGCTCTACTCTATCCTTATCTATTTTCTTACGCAAAAGTTTTAACTAGAGCCTGCCACTTCATGGTAGGCAATAAGCTGTCAAAAGGGCGAAGCGTTCAAGCGCGAGCACAGGAAAAGTCAACGAGTTAATATCGTCACCGTCCCATCAAGACAAGGAGGAGAAAATGAATACGATATCAAATCACCCATGGTCTCCCGGCGAGCTTATAGAAACACAACAGGATGCGCCTTCAAAGGGCTTGTTTCAGTGGTGGTACAGCCTGACTGCGCTTCCTGATGCCTCTGTCACTGCAAGTGTCGTTCAGCGAGAGGCAATACGTAAATCGCGCTTAATCAGTGTTATCGTTGCCTGCCTTCTGATCAGTTTCACCGCTTTTATCCCAGGCTGTTTAGCACTCCCAAACCACTATGTCATTGTTGCGGATCTGGGCATGATGCCTTTCTGCATTATTGCTTTGATACTGAACAAAACCCAGAAGCCAACCCTGGCTGGTGTATTGCTAACTGTGGCTTTTGAGCTTGCACTTATGCTCGTGATATTAACATCAACGCCGTTCGACGAGCCAAGCCTACAACAGTATGAGTTGTTTGTTTTCGGTGAGCTCCTGGCGGTCTCCTTAATCACACCTGCTAGCGTTTTTGCAGTTGGCCTCTTTAACGTTGGCTTTATCTCATGGAGCTTAGTGTTTCAAGCCCCAAAGGACCCTCATCTAATAGCTGTTTTGCAGACACAGTTTGCGCCTATCTGGATAAGACCTGTTGCCGTTCAGTTCCTTGTGGCAGGCGTGACCTACCTGTGGGTGATAAGTGCGACGAAAGCCATTGCACGTGCCAATCAGGCAGAGATGATCGCAAAACTTGAACACGAAATGGCCGACCAGAAGCGCAGCCTCGAAGCAGGTATCCAACAAATACTGCAAACGCACGTTCAGGTAGCCAATGGGCATTTCAACGCGCGTGCGCCCCTTACGCAGGATAATGTGCTCTGGCAGATTGCACAGGCATTGAATAATTTGCTTATCCGTTTTCAGAGGGCAGTGCAGGCAGAGAGAGAATTAAAGCGCCTGGAAGAAGCAATAAGTGCTTCCGTGGGTAGTATCCAGCAAGCTGACCTTGACAAGCAAACGCCCGTTCTCCAACCCACACGAACATCACTAGATCGTATGATCGCGGTTCTTCAGGGACGTACTCTTGGTAAGGCTTCAGCATATCCAAACCAACCAGCTAACCGGATTGCGCCACCTCAAAGTAACCATGGTGATTGGCCGCAACTCAGGCCCTGGAGGGATAGCATAATGAGCCAGACCAGCAATACACCTGATATGGACTCATAGTTTATTGTAGGTGAAAGGAGATCTCTTCGATGCCGTCAGCCATCCACGTCTTGCTACAGGCGTTAGAAGAAATCGGTGTGAAGCATATTTTCGGTGTTCCAGGGGGACCACTCGTCCCCCTGTTTGAAGCTCTCGCCGAACGACAACATATCCAACCTGTTTTAGCCAAACATGAGGAGGGCGCAGCCTTTATGGCCGAGGGCTATGCGCGCGTGCGGGGCGGGCTAGGCGTCTGTTGCGGCACAAGTGGACCAGGGGCAACAAACGCCCTCACCGGCATTGCCAGCGCCAATAGCGATTCCATCCCGGTGTTAGCACTTACCGCACAGGTAGCCACCAGTGTCTTTGGCAAAGGAGGCTTGCAAGACAGTAGTAGTGGCAATCGGACTGCGGACGTTGTCGATATATACCGTTCGGCAACAAAATTATCGCTCATGCTCCAGAACAGCCAACAAATGCAACATATGGCCCGCCGCATGATACGAACGGCACTTACCGGGCGTCCAGGGGCGGTACATTTGAATCTTCCGGCTGATATCGTCAAACAGCCTGCACCCGATGATGGACTGCCAACAACCCATTTTTTTACACGCAGTACCTCTACCGGAGATCTCGCGGCTATTCAGAAGGTTGCTAGAATTTTAAGGGACGCGAAGAGACCAGCCATATTTGCCGGACATGGTGTCAGCGTTTCGCGCGCGTGGTCTCAACTACAACGAGTCGCCGAAACCCTACAAATTCCCGTAGCAACGACGCTCAAAGGGAAGAGCGCCTTTCCAGAACGGCATCCACTCTCTTTAGGGGTATTTGGCTTTGGCGGGCATCCTCTAGCAGAGACCTACCTCTATGCGGAAGATGTTGATGTGCTGCTGATCATTGGCACCAGCCTGGGTGAGTTTCAAACCAATGGCTGGGACCCACGCCTGGCCCCCTCCCATCGTACAATTATTCAAATCGACCTCGATCCGCTGGCTATTGGCAATATCTATCCTGTTAACCACGGCATTGTCGGCGATGCCAAAGCCGTGCTCAAAATACTTGCTGCGACGCTTACTGGACTCGTTCCAGCTAGCCGAGACTCAGTGAGTGCTCTGGATCGGCTACGGAAGACGATCCCGCGCTACTATAATGCAAAGGCGCTTCAGGGTGATGCCTCCCTCCTCAAGCCTCAGGCTCTTGTGGCAAAAATGAACGAAGTACTGCCAGATAATACGCTGCTATTCGTGGATAACGGGAACTGCCTGAGTTGGGCGGGACAGTTTTACGAGGCCAGGCGACCTGGAACGGTGTTTTTTGCGACGAACACAGCTTCCATGGGCTATGCTGTGGCTGCCTCCATCGGCGGCAAAATTGCCGCGCCCGATAAGCCTGTTGTGGCATTGCTTGGCGACGGGGCCTTCGGCATGCATGGGATAGAGGTACACACAGCAGCGGATTACAACATTCCGGTAATCTGGGTGGTCCTCAATAACGGTGGGCACGGAATGGTGTATAATGGGGAGAAGTTGCTCAATGGCACATCCTACCTGACCATCTTCGACAAGCCGCTAAATGTGAGTGGCATTGCAAATGCTGCCGGGGTCTCCGCGGTGAGAACCACCAGCCTTGACAAGTTCGAAGATAGCCTCCGCCAGGCGATTGACGCGAGAGTCCCCTGCGTTATTGAGGCAATGGTAGACCTTGAAGAGGTGCCGCGTTCCCTGCAACAACGCGCCGATACCTTAACAGCTTTCTTTGGAAAACAAAAAGAGCGCGCGCTCGTGTAATTAAAGGCCTCTCGTCTCAGGCCTTTGACAATGCTAGCCGCCAGTTTCATCAGGAATTTCCAGTTCTTGCCTCGGCTCGCAACGCGAGTCTCGGGGTAAGGGGTGTGGGTGGAAAACGACAATGCCATTTTCCACCCACACCCCTTACCCCAGTGGGCCAATGCCATAAACCGGAATGAGTTGCAGATGAACATTATTGAGAATCTTAAAAGTACGCTCTCTATGAGACATGATTTGGGAGCAAAGGGAAAGCCACGCGTTAGATCAAAAAAGCGCAAGAAACGGATAGGTATCAAAGGATGCAGCTACTGCATGCCACCACACATACGCGGTAATGATGATCCCATTTTTCAACAGATCACTACTCAGGCCAATGCACAGGGAATTACCGAGAAGGACCTTTTCGTCGGCATGAAGGAAAGACGGTACCTGGATAAAGATGAACGGATTGAGCCGCTCATGATTGAAGCGTCTCGTCTGGCGCTTAAACAAGCCAATATCGCCCCGGAAGCGATTGACCGGCTCTATGGATACACCTCAGTCCCAGAATACTACACGCCAAATAGCCTCTATGTTGTGCACAACGGCCTACAACTTCCCGAGCAAACGTTAGTTGTGCCACATAATGCAGAATTTAGCACCTTCCTGCTGGGTGTGCTAGAAGCCTACAATGCGATTACAGCGGGTTGGAGCGATCATGCATTGGTCTGCTGCGGTTCAAATTGGACACAATATATGGATTACACGCAGGGACACTCACTTAGCATCGGCGATGGGGCAGGAGCCGCGGTTATTGGGCCAGAGGCAGACTTTGAGATTATTGACTATGAGACGCAAACACTCAGTGACCAATATGGCGCGATGACAATGCAGGCTCGTGACTCACTCCGCGCGACATACAAAATAACCGAAGATGTTGGCTTTTATTCCTTCCAGGTTTCGGCAATGGAAGGAATACCGAAGATGGTGCAACATCTACTATCCAGGAATAAGCTAACGGGCCGAGATATCGCGTTAATAACACATCAGGCCTCCCGTGTCCTTATGGATCACTGGCAAGAAAGCCTTCAACCACGAGAATACCCGGACACGCTAGAACTATTTGGCAATCTAACACTGGCATCCTATCCTGTTACGCTGGCCTATCATTATCTCACTATCTCTTCTAAGTATCTTGTGTTAGCTGCCTTAGGCGTCGGTTATCACCAAACAGCGCTATTATTGAAAAGGACAGGCTCGTGAACATGAATGGCTTTTGTGTCATCAATTGATCAATTGATGACACAAAAGCCATTCGCTACTGATTAATTACCCATTTGCCTTGGTGCAAAGCGAGTTCGTCGAGATATAGATATTGCCCCAGTCTTCGGGAGGTGTAATACCTTGAGCATTATCGACGATACCCATGACGCAAGGCTTACGCACAACCAGGGTATTACTCTGGCTTATGGGCAGCCAGGCAACATCGTTGACTAGTTGTTGCTCTGCCTTATTGTACAACTGTACACGCTGCTGCTGGTCAAGCGTCGTATCTGCCTGCTTGATCAGTTCTTGCGTCTGTTGTTGTGATGATACATTCGCAGACTTGTTATGAGCATAGTTAAATTGATTGCCACCATTCTGATTATCCAGGAACAAGTCAAGCCAGTCCTGGGGATCAGGATAGTCTGCCCCCCAACCACTCTGCCATATTATGGGGCTGTTGGAATTACCCTGTGCTGCGCCGATATACTGGTTGCGCTGGTTAAAGTCAAGATCATTAAGTGTCACATCAACGCCTAGGACAGCTTTCCACATCTGCTGCACTGCCTGAAACTCATTCTTGGCATCGGGCGAACCATTGGTGGCTACAGTAAACGTGAGCTTTGGCAGAGACGAAAGCGTCATGTTCTCTTCTTTAAGTCCTTCCGCAAAAAGTTGTTTGGCTTTTTGAGCATCACCACGCGTACTTGTGACTCCGTCTGGACCAAGCAACTGCGTGTTATATCCAAGCTGCCCTTGCGGAATTATATGGTTGGTAGCAAAGACAGTATCTTTGCGAATATTATGCGCAATTTTCTCTTTATCGATGGACAGGGCAAAAGCCTGACGAACCTTGATATTGTTGAAAGGCTTGACCAGGTAGTTCATCGCATAGTAGGAAATGGTGAGCGCAGGTGTGATATGTAACTGCTTTTGTGGCAACGATTTGGCCGACTCGATATTAGCTGTCGGCACCGGGGCATCATCCGTTTGTCCTACCTGGTAGGCTTTAAAGGTTGTAGGAGCATCCTTATAGAAATAGAAAATGACTTTACCAAGCTGTGGTTTCTTCCCAGCATAATGGGGATTCGGCACGAAGGTAATTTGGTTGCCATGAATATAACTGGCCACGATCCAGGGACCCGCTCCGCCTCCTTCATTCAGGTGATCCATGAATTTTTGATTACCATATTTCTCTATAAGTTTCTTCTCAACAACCCACGAACTGGTGTAGGTTAAAGCCTGAAGAAAATATGGAGCCTTTTGCGTAATAACAATCTTCACCGTCGTCGGATCAGGAGCAAACAAGCTATCATTAATTAATGTTGTGACCTTCCCATTGCTACGTTTATCCCCATCCTTGATAAGCCCAAGATAAAAGGGAGCCGTCGTGGATTTAAGGGCGGGATCAAAGGCACGGTCAATGCTCCAGACAACATCCTCTGAGGTCAGGGGAGAACCGTCACTAAAAGTCAGGTTAGGCTTCAACTTAAATGTCCAGGTCAAACCATCAGGGGATTGTTCCCATGATTGGGCTAGCTGACCATAAACCTGGAGCCGATCGTCAAGCTGAACTAAACCGCTAAAGACCATATTAATAGCTGACGTAGAAGGTCCGTCTCCAGCCAGCGCGGGATCAAAAGTCGCAATATCACTGATACCGCTGATGGCATGGTGAAATACTTGCTTGTCTGCGGTCGCCTTCGTGGTAGTATTGGTGGCGTTCGAATCTCCACCACAGGCTGCCAGGCACAAAGCAAGCAAACAAAAAATAAGAGGGAGGAAACGACGCATGTTTGCTGTGTTCACGTGCATGTATCTCATCTCCTTCGAAGGTGATAGGTTCCTTTGTAGGGATCTTTACATGGGGTAATGTTTTTTATTGTAATCTGAAAGCCAGAAGACTCGCAATCCGTAGATACGACAAAAATATAGAATATAACGACATTAGAAGTATATCTCATTACATTGTCATAGGAGCGCGAGTTATATATTATTTATAAGCACAACTATTTGTAATCATCCAGGAGAGCCTGACCTTGTAAAATCAGCCGGGTTCAGCATAGGCTTTTTTTCTCTAATAAAAGAGATTTCTTCCATGTCGCTCGACATGGAAGAAATTGCCCCTATGCTTACGCGAAGTGCTTAACCAGGTCAGTCACAAGAGCTCGGAGGATGCGCTTATTTCCCTTCAGACTCGGATGCAAGCCATCCCAGGAGACCAGTTCAGCATCGGCAGGCTGGCCGAAAAGCTCCCAGAGATTGACGGCAGGGTCAGGCTGCTTGAGCACGGCTTCGGCTACACACGCGGAGTCTTCGTTGTAGAACATGATCTGCCCAAGCTGAAAGAAGGGGAAAGCGGCAATCTTCTCCTCGATCAGCGAGGTAGGCGTCATCCAGATCCACTTTGCGCTTGTCTGACTGGCAGCGAAGTGACGCAGCATGACCAGGTTCTTCTCCGTCTCTTCAGGGCTTACCAGGGGCTTGGTTGGAGAGACACCATGCCTGCGCCCATCGTTGGAGCTGATGTGGCAGATAATCCAGTCGGGCCGTTCATTCACCACGGTGCTAAAACGGGCGATCTCATGCGTGCTTGTATCCCCGCTGACGCCCGCGTTGACAAAGCGAACGCCATCCTGGGGGCGGCGAAGGGCGAAAACGGCACGCAGGATTTCGAGCCAGGATTGCAGGTCATCGGTTGTGCTAGAACCAAAGCCAACCACCTTAGCACCAGGAGCAAAGGGAAGTCGGTCCACAAGCGCGGCGAAGTCCGCGTCAGCCAGTAACTCCTCGGCCGCCTGGCGCACACGAGCCTGAAAGCCCCGGCGAATCTCGTTATATGTCGCGACATCGATCCCAAACATGCTGGCAACTATGCCATCATTTATGCCAGGAAATTGAGCTAGGACCTTCTCGGGATGAGTCAGTTGAATCCAATATTCAAGCATCTGGCGCTGAGAAATAGAATTGGTCATACGAAATTGCTCCTTTTATTTACTTCAATCCATTGTGTCATATTTTTTTGCATCCTAAACAGGCCTCAGGCATTCACAAACTACCGCTTCAGTCGGATATAATCAGCCATATGCGGTTATCGGTCTTTGGGACAAACCTAGCGAAGCCAACAGCGAAACTCGTAAACAACTTGCAAAGCTCAGCGAGTTTGTCGCGGCTCACACAGGTCTACGGTTACAGGATCTGCGCCCCAAATAAATACATAGGAGTGGAGGCGCAATGAACGTGTTCATTGCGCCTCCACTCCTGACAACTCAACGATGGAGGATACAAGTAGCCGCGTACGCCAGTAGCGGACTTAAGAAACCGGCGTCTCCTCAATATCAGAGGACTGATAGACCTGCTCAAGGGTCTGGTTGCGGGCGCGAGCAATGCGAGCCAGTCGCTTCTCAAACTGTTGGCGCGCGTAGTCACGCACGGCTTCGGGAGTGCCATTCTGCTGCTGATCGCTCTGAATGGCGCCGAAGAGTTCGTTCATACGATCCTCGACGACGGGCCAGAGGGACTTGTCCTGGGCCACCAAGCGCGAGATCAGGAAGACCCCGTAGGCGATGTGTCGCGACTCATCACGCTTGATATACTGGATGCCTTGTTGCAAGCCAGGCATGATATTGTTCTGAGTAAGCAAGCGGAAGAAGCTGAAATAACCTGTCTCGGCAAGCACGCCCTCAACAATCATGTTATAGAGCACTGAGGCCCGAGCCTGGTTCGCTGGCGAGGGATCGGTGAGCAACAGGTTCATCTCGCGCGGCAGGTCGTCGGAGAAGAGGTCGCGGGTATTGTTTGCGGTGCGCACACCATGCAAATCACCCTCGGCCTGCATGACCTCGTCGAGGATGCGGCGAAAGAACTCGGTGTGCTTCCCCTCCTCCCAGAGAAAGGTCGTGAGAAAGAGTTCCTCTTCCAGGCGCCCCTCGCGCGCCACAGTCATGATCAGAGGCAGGAGATCCAGGGTTACAGCCTCCTCGCCTGCCTGAAAACTAAGAATCAAGTTGCGCAGCCGTGTCCTGGGATCCTCCGCCAACTGCTGCCAGTCCAGGCAGTCCTGGCTTAGATCAATATCGCGAGGATCCCAGGTTCCCAGCTTTTTGGCCTTGTGGTAGAGCCGCATAGGAAGAATGTCATGCCGCAAACCACGGCTGCTTAGCGTAGTATAGGTTCGACGAGGCATCGTTGCCATAGGAGCCAACTCCTTCTCTTGCTTCTTGCTTCTTGCTAAAAACGGACTGTTTCAGACTGTTTCGCATATGGGTTCATCAATCACTATAGCAAGTGTAGTTTTCAACTAAGCAAAAATCAAGTAGGCTCAAGAGCGCGCTATTTTAAAGTTGCCTGGACTGGATGCCTGAGAACCGTTGGCATCTTTTCGGGGGCGGTTTTGCATGGATCAGTCATGCCCGTGAACTACGTTAGTAGCTTGCTTCGCCTCCTGAGTAAGGAGGATAAGGAGGAGTATAGGGCGAGTTATAGTACGCGACCTGCCGACGTCGACGTAGAGCAACAACGATGGCTATCACAAAAAGAATGATAGCCACCAGCACCATGACTCCACCGATGGCGCCAAAGATGAGCGGGAGAAGCCAGAGTGCAATGAAAGAACTGATACGCGCATCATGTGGATGCGCGGGATGATAGCTGACAGGAACCTCGTCGCCTTCATTCATGGAACTACTTGAGAAATTAGAGGTAAACTGTATCACCTCTCCCTGCTGCGTACGAAAGCGCACGACTGGCTCACAGGTTGATGACATAAGCTGTGCATTTATCTGTGAGTCATATTGCATGTTACAGGCAATAATCGAGCCCTGTGTCGTCACAGCGCCTTGCATAAAATCCACTGATGATGTATAGAAGAAAAACGCGATTATCGCGAATGGTAAACCAACGAGCAGAAAGATACCTCCGATCAGGCCGAGGGCAAAAGTGGCAGCACGCCTCATATCCAGGTTCCCTCCAGGAGCAATGCGAATATCTTCGACTAAAGGTAGTCCTATGAGATAAACGCGCACATGTATAACTGCTTGCGCATAAGCTAAGTAAAAGGTACATCTATTATCATAACACAAAGTCTGTAAAAAAGATGTGCTTATATGTTATTCTTTTAGTAGTTCAGGCGCCTAACGTTTCTAATGGTATTTCAATTGATGGCGCAAGTAAAGCGCTATGTATGGAGGGCGAAATCCGCATGGATCCCATTCACAATGAGGAACAGCAACCCCAACCGCAACATCAAGACGAGCAAAATCTGGCGGCCGGCAAACAGGCTGATACACCCGAGAAAGACGTTGTTCTCCCTGAGCAGCAGGAAGCGTTATTTCCAATCAGTCAGGACGAGGATACCGCTCCCAGGCCCAAGCGCCCTATAGAAGACCATCCAACCTTTCAAGAATATGGATCATCAACGCCTGCAGCCGCAGCCGCAGAGTCCTATGGAGAAAGTACACAGGTTGCGTGGCAGGAGGCGCCCTACGGGCCAACACCACAGCCAGCGCCACCGCCACAAACGCCCCAGGCCCAGCCCGTTCCAGGGCCGTATGATCCCTACAATAGCCAGCCTTCCTGGCCAAATTATCCTCCACAAGCAAACACGGTCCCAACAAATCCATACAACCCATATGCCAGCCAGCCAGGCGTTGGCTCAGGCGTAAACTATGCAGCCACTTCTGGCATGAACTATCCTCCAGTCGCGCCCGCGCCTGCCTCAAAGCCACCCAAACAGCCAGGAAAGCTGGCTCGCCCTCTGCCACACTGGGGGTTCTGGGAGGCCTGGGCCTGCTGATCGTCCTCTTCGTGGTCCTACATCTCACGGGAAGCGATTGGGCCGCTGGATCAGCCCATGCCAGTGGCGCGGCGCTGCTACTGGGCCTTCTACTGCTGATCGCGCTCGCCATTCGTATGGGGGATGGGATGGGTTCCATCCTCAACAAGACTCGTGTGCGCCAGGCTATAACTTCTGCCATTATCATCGTTGTACTCTTCATCTACTCGGGCGTGGCCTTCAGCATTCAGCCCTCTCTGCACATCGCGCAGGCCCATAGCCTGGAGAATCAGCAGCAGTGGCAGCCTGCTATCGATGAGTATACTCAGGGAGGCGAGCAGGCTCCCGATGGGGCTGACTTGGCCCGGACCTATACCTCCTGGGGCCTGGCGCTAAATAAATCACAGCATTATAACGAGGCCTTAACCAAATTTGATACGGTCATCCAGAAATTTACCGCTAGCTCGGCCCAGAGTGAAGTGCATCGCGCCCAGGTGGGAGATATTGCGGCGCGCCTCAGCCTGAGTCGCCAGAGCCTGGACGCCAAAGATTACGATGGAGCAACGAAGAGCCTCGATACAATTCTGGGGATTCCTTACTGCGATAACACCTGCCAGACCCAGGCCAGTGCCCTCGATGCCACAGCCTACTACAATATTGGAGAAGGGAAGCTACAGACGCAAGATTATGAGTCAGCGGTCAACGCCTTCGATAAGGTACTCACTAAATTCTCCAGTGCCCCTGAAGCCGGGCAGTTACATGGCGACATGGCAAAGGCTCTGCTGGGAATGGGAAAACAAGAACGCTCCTCATCCTGCTCCAGCGCTATCCCAACCTATCAACGCCTGGGCAAGGAATATGGTGATACTAACGAGGGCAAGTCAGCGCAAAAGGATTTGAACGCGCCCCAGGACATCACGGGACACTTTACCAATATCGAAACCGACGTCCCCTTTAATCAGATCGGGCTGACGACAGGTCTGAAGGGTGGAATGGGAAAGGACGAACTCTTCGCCAAATGGGATGGCTCAAAGAAAACAAATATCCAGGACAATGGAAACTTTGCCTTTCATGGCATTTCCCAGGGTAACTACGACCTGATATGGTACGCCAACAATGGCTCCTATGAATATGTCGAATTCATCTATCACCAGGTATCACAGGAACCAACCTATGTAGCGGAAGTCGGCCCCCTCTGTCCCGTGAACATGGGCAATGTCACCAACGTTCACACAGTGTAGAACGATAAAACATGCATATTTTCCTGGTGAAGCACATGTGCTTCACCAGGAAAATATATTATTTATCTGCGCCGATCTGGCGGAGCAGGGCCGGTAGGTCTAGTAAGCCCCGGTGCGAAACGATCTTACCATTGACGACTTTGAAGAAGCGGTAACGGCCAACTTCAAACTTTTTGCCTGACGCTGGTATACCGCGAAATGGTCCAGAATGTGTTCCACAGAACGTCTCACAAACCGCGACAGTATCGCCTTCGACAATAATTTCTTCAATAATAGTCTTATGATCAGGAAACGCCTCATTTACAATTGCCAATAAGCGCTCAAGTCCCTCACGGTTGCGTGGCTCAGATGAATAATCGTAATAGGTTGGATCAAGGATCTCATCGAGCACACCCAGCTTATTTTCGTTCCAGGCTTCCGTGACGAAACGTTTAATGACATCCCTATTAGTGCTATTAGACATCTTACCCCCTGTGGTTATCAGTAAAAATGTTCTCAGAAAAGAGAAACTGCTGTATAATAGTCAAGCAATTTGACTACTTGCGTAATATACAACACCCTTGCAATATAGTCAAGCAATTTGACTATATTGCAAGGATAAAAAGGAAATTGACGATGATGGAATTTGCACCCAATTACGAACTGACACCTCTACTGATGCTTGGCTCTCGGACGGTAATTGACGACTTACATAAACACATGGCCGCGCTTGGCTATGATGATGTGCGGCCCGCACACGGCTTTGCATTCCAGCGGCTCGCACCATATGGCGCAACAGGTAACGAGTTGGCCGAGTTTCTGGATATCACCAAACAGGCTGCCAGCGAAATGATTGACTACCTGGAAAAGCACGGCTACGTTACACGCCAGCCTAATCCAGCCGACAAACGCGGCAAGATCGTAACCCTCACAGAGCGAGGCTGGGGCTGCATCCGTGAGACAGAGGCCTTTCTCACACGCCTGGAGGCGCAGTGGGCAGAGATTATTGGTCCCAGGCGCATGGCAGAGCTACGTGCTGACCTGCGCCAGCTTATCATGGCGGCCAATGGAGGCATCTTGCCGCATAAGTTCCGCCCGGTATGGTAAAGGAATAACTGTAATACACAATATTGGTGGCTAAAAGCCTTGACAGGATAGTGAAATTTATGGCATTCTCTGAATGAATACTCATTCATTACTCTGAACAGCCATTCACAAAAGGTAAATTGTATGAAGGAATCCATTCAGGAGCAGCTTATCGTCGCGCGGCGCAATCAGATCCTTGACGCGGCCACAAAGGTGTTTGCCCAGAAGGGCTTTCACCCCACAACGATTCGGGATATCGCTCGTGAGGCTGGTATCGCGGACGGCACCATCTATAACTACTTTGAGAATAAAACCGCGCTGATGCTAGGCATCCTGGATCGGCTGAATGAATCTGACCAGAGGCATGAAGACTTCGCGAAATTTACTGAGGGTGACTTTCGCAGCTTCACTAAGGCTTACTTCCGCCACAGGCTCACAGCACTCAAAGCAGATAACTTCGAGATCTTCAGGATTGTCATTTCGGAGGTTCTGGTCAATCGGGAGTTGAGAGAGCTTTATTATCGGAAGATTATAGAACCGACTTTTACTATGGCCGAAACGTACTTTCAGCAGTGGGCAGAGCAACACATCGTCAAGTCAACCAATATGCGTCTCGCCATGCGCGCCATATCGGGCATGGTACTTGGCCTGATCATAGAATATCTTATGGGAGACACGACCCTGGAAACAGCCTGGGATGAGCTACCAGACGTGCTTACCGATATGATCATGGATGGATTAAGGAGCGAGAAGCCATGACGAAGAAACAAACGCTACCAGCAACCGCGTCCACAACTTCTATCGCACCCGTCGACATTACCAGCGCCAGGTTCAAGGCCAATCCCTTTCCCTTTTATGCCCAACTTCGCGCCGAGGCGCCGGTTTTTCCGGTGATCCTACCCACGAAACAGCGCGCCTGGCTTGTGACGCGCTATGACGATGTGCTCAGTGTCTTGAAGGATAAGCGCTTCGCCAAGGACCGCCATAATGCGATGACGCCTGAGCAGCTAAAAAAGGCTCCCTGGGTACCGCCCATGTTCAAGCCACTTGAGCGCAACATGCTCGACCTGGACAGCCCGGACCATACCAGGCTGCGCGCCCTCGTACACAAAGCCTTTACACCACGTCTGATTGAACAAATGCGCGAGCAGGTACAGACTCTGGCCAACGAATTACTGGATAAAGTAGAGCCCAAAGGCAGTATGGACGTGATCGCCGATTTCGCGCTGCCACTACCACTCACGGTTATCGGGCGTATCCTCGGGGTACCAGTTCAAGATAACCATAAGTTCCATCGCTGGACCAAAACCCTCATTTCAGGAGGCACCAACCGCAACCTTTTCGTGCTCATTCCTAGCATCATGGGCTTTATGGCGTACTTAAAGAAGCTCATCAAAGAGCGACGTACCCGTCCTCAAGATGATCTCATCACGGCGCTCGTGCAGGCCAAGGAGGGCAGCGACCAACTCAGTGAAGATGAAATTCTAGCCATGGTCATACTCCTGCTCATCGCGGGCCATGAGACCACCGTCAACCTGATTGGCAGCGGAACACTCGCCTTGCTGGAGCATTCCGACCAGCTGGCGAAATTACAGAGCGAGCCAACACTCATCAAGCCTGCCATTGAGGAGCTGCTACGCTTTGTCTGTCCGGTTGAAACAACTACCGAGCGCTATGCCAGCGAAGACATCACGATTGAGGGTATCACCATTCCACGCGGGGAACTGGTCCTGGCGGCGATTGGCTCAGCCAACCGGGACGCAAACTACTTTGATGATCCCGACACGCTGGACATCACCCGCGAGAACAATAAGCACCTGGCCTTCGGCCAGGGCGTGCATTACTGCCTCGGCGCTCCCCTATCCCGGCTTGAAGGGCAGATCGCTATCAGTACCCTGATCCAGCGCATACCTGATCTCCGGCTCAGCATCGCGCCCGAGCAGGTCCGCTGGCGCGGCAGCTTTGTACTGCGCGGATTAGAGGCGCTCCCAGTCTCGTTCTAACAGGTTAGCCTCAAGCAACCGGGCGGCACCGATCTTCCTCTCGTCGTCGAGGTCAGCTCTGAAAAGCACCTGCGACGCGTCCTCAATCAGATCCTGAATAACGCGCTCAAGGCGATAGTACTTGAGCGCGCGCCAATCAAACGCGACCTCGCCATAGCCCTGAAAAAAGGGTGCGGGCGGATCAGCTGCCTGGGCATCGCCCACAAAAATAAAATCGCGCTCTCTGGGAGCCAGCATAATATCATCCCAATCAATGATAAATACTTCTCCGTCTGAAGTGCGTATAATATTGGCGGTATGCAGGTCCGCGTGACAGATGACCAGTGGCCCGGCCTGTTGCCGCAGGTGGTCCGCCAGCTTTTCCATGGAGTCCATCACGGCATGAATCGTGGCTTGATACTCCATCCAGTTCCTATAAAGAGACTGCTCAGACGCGCTATCACCCACAAATTGTGCCAGCCTGGCCTCAATTGTCCGCACCCCACGACGGTACTCCGCCAACTCGAAGGCCTCTTTACGTACCCCCTGGAAAACTTCGGCTGGCTGATTGATCCGGTGAATTTGCTTAAACGCAGCTCCCAGGCTACGCCAGTACGTATCATCCATACCAGGATTCCAGCTGCTATCACCATCGATAAAGGGATAGAGCATAAGCGTCCACCTGTCGACCGTGACCCACAAGGCCTGTTCCTTCGTAGGCAGGGGAGCGACCACCGATGTGATTCCCTGGTCCCTGAGATAACGCGGGACACGGCACGCTGGCTCGTAGAGCGGTCCCTGCCTGGCTTTCAGCAGATAGGCATCTCCCTGCTCACACACCACGCGATATACCCTGGCGTTCACATCGAGTCCCTGCGACAGCAACTCAAATGTGGCGGCATTGAGAGCATACTGCTCCTCTAAACAGTGGCGTAGGCTCTTATCTGGAAGACCTGGCTCCTTACTCATATCTCGCACCCCTTCTATCTAGTGAGAATCATTCTTTTACAGGGTTCTCGGGCTTGAGCATACGCCAGAAGATCTCTGCAGCAGGGAAGTGCTCGATGTATTCTTCTGGATAATACTCAGCCCAGTGGGTAAGGCCATCAAGACACGCGTAGATAGCTCTCAGCAATTGATCTGGATCGCCTGCCACGATCTCACCGCTCGCCTGTCCCTCGATGATGCCCTGCCTGATCACGCCACGTAAGGCATGCGCGCGCTTATGTACGAGCTCCCGTAGCTCCTCCGGCGTGGCCTCAGAGTTGCGCATACGATCTAAGAGCTGGTGGTACTCGGGGTGGCGCCTGCTTTCTATAAGCCCTGTCAACAACACCCTCAAACGCTCTCCTGGGGTCTTCGTCTTATCCAGCTCCTGCACCACCGTTAAGGGGTTGGCTTGAAAGGCTTGCTCAGCTATTGTGTGCAGGATTATATCCTTGCTCGTGAAGTAACGATAGGCCAGTCCATGGCTGACCGAGGCCTCAGTGGCGATATCATCCATAGTTGCAGCCGGTCCCTTGCGCGCAAAGACGCGCCTGGCAGCCTCTAGAATATGCGCTCGTTGCTCATCACGCAGACGTTGTTTGGCTTCCTCTGACCGAGGCATAAGAGTGCCTCCTCCCTCTTTCCAATAATGACTGACTTAGTCAGTCATTATTATATACAGAAGAGAGAAGAGTGTCAAGTCTTGAGTGTTAACTGCCAGATCCTATGCCTCTTTAACAGCGCGGGCGAGAATTTCCTCGACGACCAATGTTTTGGCGTCGGCGTAGTTCTGCGTATACTTCCAGGTCTTACACGCAAGCTCGCGCTTGGTATGCTCATATAGCAGTCGGTCAGCCTCATTGCGACGGATCCAATCACGGAAGAGGAGCATACGCTCAACCTCTGGGCAGCCAGGTGAGAAGACATGGAGGTTAACGGCTGGATTGTCCCCTTTAAGCATACGGTGCTCGTGCCATTCTGGCTCACGAATCCGTAACACATAGCCCGCGCCCTCCAGGGCCGAAACATAGGCGGCTTCATCCGCCGAGTTCGGCACTACCAGCAAGATATCTAAGATTGGCTTGGCGGCCAGTCCTGGCACCGAGGTCGAGCCGGCATGCTTCAGCAGCACAATTCGCTCGCCAAGCGCAGCCCTGATCTTCTCAGCCTCGCGCTCAAAGAGTTCAGGCCAGGCTGGGTCATAGTCTGCAATTGTCACAGATCCATTCAGAGGCTTGCGTTCCCCCACAGTTACTGCTTGCAATTGTTCTTCAGTAGTTACTTTACCAATTGCCTCTGGAGTTTTAGCATGTGTATTATCAATTTCAGACATAGCATCCCCTTTCACTGCCAAATGTACCTTGCATCAGATCTTCTTCTTTTTTTATGTTATCATCTTTTTCGATATTTTTCATCAATAACTTTTCATTGACAGGCTCACATACCTCTCTTAAACTATGGTTATTATATTTCTCTTCAAAAAAGGACACAGGCTCTCTCATGGACGAAACTTCATAAGCGGTGAGTAGTCCTGAGTAGAAGATACCTGGCAAGGAAAGAGCTTTATGGATAAACGTGTTCAATTTGATTTCGAAATCGAGTTTACCAATGGCGGCGGCATCCAGGGACAGGACTTCCGCCTGGATATCACGGGCGATAATATAAGCGACCAGGAACTCGCTGACTATCTTGTTAGCGATATGCGTCTACTCATGGTGGGAAGGGTCAAGATTCTTAATAAAACCATTCTAACAGAACAGCACAAACGCACTCCCATCAATATCCAGACCGGGACAGAGAGGCTAATAGACTTGAGCCATATCATTGAACATGGCCTGGTCACCTATAAGGGTTTGCCTGCTCCCATTATCTGCGATTATTTGAGCCGCGAGGAATCCAAAAAGCAGTATGCCAGCGGGACTGAGTTTCAGATTGGTAAGATCGAGATGGTGACCAACACCGGAACCTATCTGGATTGCCCTTTTCACCGCTATGAGCATGGGAAGGACCTCTCGGAAGTCGGTGTAGAGAGGCTCGCGGACCTGGAAGGTATTGTTATCCGCGTCGATCATAAAGAGACATTTGCCATCAACGCCGACTTCTTTCGTGGCAAGGAACTCCGAGGGCGGGCGGTGCTGGTGCATACCGGCTGGGACAATTACTGGAACACAGAACAGTATTTTGAGCACCATCCCCACCTGACAGAGGATGCCGCGCTCTATCTCGTCGAGTGTGGGGTCAAGCTGGTTGGCATCGACTCCGTAAATATCGATGATACCAGGGGCGGAGAACGACCCGTGCATACCCAGCTTCTGGGGGCCGAGGTTCTGATTGTTGAGCACCTGTGCAATCTCCAGCAGCTGCCGGATGAAGGCTTCACCTTTAGCGCCCTTCCGCCAAAATTCAAAGGCGCCGGAACCTTCCCAGTAAGAGCGCTAGCCAGGCTACACCAGGTCGCCAGGTAAGTGAGTGCGAGCCACGCAGCGGCGTGAAGTTGTATATTAAGTTCTCGGCTCATCCGTGATTATATATGCAGCATAGTATATGTAATCACGGAAGGGGCCATATATGCAACAGACAAATACTCCCTCATCGTTTCTGCCAGTGAGCAGGAAACGCGGCGTCGCTCCCACAAGCGGCTTATCGTTAGCCATTCTTGGCGCCATCATTATCTTTGGCATCGGCATCGTCAGCGGGTTCCATAACATCTCTGGCACCAGCGAGTTTAGCCAGATCGCGACCTGGTTGATCCTCTTCGCCCTGTTTGGCACGCCTCTGCTGGCTGGACTCGTGGGAACTCTGCGCTCAGGACATCTGGGTACAGGCACGCTCTCAGGCCTATGGAGCGGCTTTCTGGTTGGCCTCTGCCTGGCAATCTATATCATTATTCTCTACCTTACCAACGCGCCCACCCAGGTCTCACCAGAATCAGCCAGACAGGCACAGGACGCCCTGGCACAGCAGGGCGTCCAGGTCTCTATCCAGAGCATCCAGGCCAACGCGACGCGCCAGATTGGTCTCACAGGCCTGGTCATCGCCAACGTGATTCTGGTCTTGCTCTGGCTGGGCATCGGTGCAGTGCTGGGAGTTATCGGAGGGGCCATTGGCAAGATCTTTGTGCGCCAGCCACGCGACTATGTCGTGCCTGCGGCAGCTGTGGCACCTCATTATGATGAGACTCCTCTCCAGGAACAGTATGTAGAGCCATCTCCCAACTATACCACGCCACCCGTTGAGGAACCCCCAATCGAACCTGCTCCCCAGGAAGAGGCACGCACCACTGAAGATTTCGAAGATTTCCATAAAGGTTCCTATAATACCACCCCATCAGCCAGATCTTCACGCGATGAAGTGCCTCCCCAGGAGAGCTAGTCCGGCGCTATGTATGTACGTACCTCCACTGACACGGAGGCACGTACATACATAGCACTCACCTCACCCTATCTCCCGACTGGAAATTGAACCTCGACGACAGATACATCCTGGTGCAGGCCTTGCAGGTAGATTTGGCGCGGCGGCCCTACGAGCCAATAGCTGTTATCATCCAGCCAGCGATGCAGGACGGCAAAGGCCTGGCCGCTGGCAAGGACATCACCGGTGAAAACGGTGCAGGCCATCAAATGCTCGGGCAGCGTGTGGACGGTAATGTGCTCATTGCCGGGAAGGAGCCTGCGCAAAGGCGTGGCAAACTCTACATCCGCGTATAGCCCGTCCTCACGCGCTTCATGGCGCGAGTACCAGAGCAGCATATCTGGACCAGAATGTGCTATCTCTTGCTGCTCCAGGTAGGACTGAAGGCGCGTCCGTGGCTCCGCAAAGTTACTTCCAAGCGCTACGAGACCTCGGGTTGAGGCCACAAGCAGCGGATCGACCTGTTTTAAGCGTACTTCATAGTCTGGCATATTCTCCTCCTGTTCAATCTGGCGCAAGCGGGCGGCGATACGTGCCAGGCGGGCCTGCTCGGTATCAATAATCTGCTGCGTCTGGGCCTGCTTGAGCCTGAACATACCATGTAGCACCTCCAGTGGAAGTGACTCCTCTAGCTGTTGCGCGATCTGTTCCAGGGGAAAGCCTAGGTCTTTGAGTGCGAGGATACGGTTTAAGCGTGGAAGCTGGTCCAGTGAGTAGTAGCGATAGCTGGACTCGGGGTCCAGCGCCGAGGGCTTGAGCAGACCAAGCTGGTCATAGTGGCGCAGCGTCGCGATGGACACCTGGCCTACGCGAGCGAACTCGCCGATTTTGAGCATACTCCTTGCTATCATTCTTCTTATTGAGAACCTCCAGCCAGAGCATACACTCTCAAGTAAGGTGAGAGTCAAGAGGAAATAGATACAAAGAAAGCGGGGGTGTTCGGGCAATAGTTGATCAAAGGATAACCATCTATTGCAATGATTATCCTTCTCACTTTAACCTACGCCTGTTTACCAAACAGCGGACTAGGCGGGAGGATGCACTACGAGCATCCTATGCACCCCTCTCTACTGAGAGATGTTCACTCGTGAGATGATTCCAGGAACATCTCTGGGGATCCCAGAAGCTCAACTGGACGGGAGGCCCGGCATCCTGAATCCTCTGCTGATTCTGCTGTTTCCACGCTTCATGCCGCGTCATGAGGAGCGCCTTGACCTCCGAGGTCGAGCGACATGCCGCCAGTTTCCGATCCCCCCAGCGTCCCGCGAGCGTCTGTGCGGCTTTGCGGTCGGCCTGGTCTGCGTAACCACAGACCAGGCACTTGAAGGTTTTCTGGTTCGGCCGATTAGCGCGATCGACATAATGGCAGCGGGGGCATTCCTGAGAGGAATAGGCGGCTCGGACCGTGTGGGCTGCCATGCCCTGTTTGGCGGCGGCCCAGGCCAGCTGCTCTGGGATATGCCCCAGGTGAGAAGCATACAGATAACTGTTCATCACCCTTGCTTTGAAGCGCATCGAGGCCACATTGAGGTCCTCATAAATGAGTCTGGCATCTGGATGATCTTTGACCAACTCATTGACCGCCCGGTTGATCTCTTGCTTGACGTGACGGCTCAAGCGTTGCGACGTTTCAGAACGTGTCGAAGGAAGCTTGCCCTTTGGGACGCCTTTCTTTTCCAGACAGGCTCGCAGTTTCGCCTTGCGGCGACGCTTTTCCCGATCGTGCTTGTGCTGTCGGGCCATCTTGCCATGAAAACTGCCATACTCTTTATTGGTGGAGGTCGTGAGGAAATGGGCAATGCCCACATCGACGCCTACTGTAGGGGCGTCAGGCTTGGTTTGAAGAGGAACGTCCTCGTCAAAGGAGAGCGTCAGCCACCAGACTCCATTGCGCTTGTGAAGTGTTGTGGATGCATTGAGCGTGCGGCCTTCGAGTGCTCGTTTGTGATAGGAGGCGAGTTTGACTGGGACTCGAAGCGGATTCCCGAAATCTAAGGTGGACACGCGCAGCCAGTAGTCGAACGTGGAGTCCTCCGACTTCTCGACCACCACCACGTTGACATTGGCTTGGATGACTGGCACACGCAGCACAGGGAGATCCCATTCGGTCCAGGTCGGTTCGCGGCGTTTGAAGGCGGGCATCCGGCCTTCCGCCTGAGCTTTGGCCTTGGCCTGAGCGTAATCAGCCACATCTTCCAGGTACGCCTGATAGGCGTTCGCTCGATTAGTGCGAAAGCTTTTGGCAATGCCTGCGGCTTGCTGTATCGCCACTCGATGCAAGCGGTCGGAAAGATCGGTTTTGAAGACGGTTTCTTGGTACTTGTCCGGGCTTGTCTCGGCCTCGCAAAACAGGGTGGTGTACTGTTGGCACAGCGGCAAGTAAACCGCCACAAGCTGATCGAGCGCCTCAAGTTTGCCAGGATTGGCCTCAATGAGAGGGATATGGGTCACCGCTCGAGTGATGGTCTGCTTCGTCTTCTTTTTGCGCTTGCGCTTTTTTTTCTCATCAAGCGAGGCTTTTTGGGGCTTCTTGCTCACGGGCGGGTCCATTCTGCTGCAAAGCCGCTAGCACTTGTTCCGTCTTGCGTTTGGCTCGTCTGCGACCATAAAGACGAGCGCAAAACGAGGTAATGATGCTGATAAAATCGCCCATGAGATCATCTTCGGCGGTATCAGCTGTGTTGACGATGACCAGTTTCCGTCCTTGCATAGCCAACAAGGTCTGAATATAGGCCACGCCAAAGCGAGAAGCGCGATCTTTGTGTTCAACCACGATCTGCCCGATTTTGGGATCTGCCAGCAGCGCCAGAAACTTGGGCCGCTGATCGTTGATGCCACTGCCGCACTCTTTGACGACTTTGCTGACCGACCAGCCTTGGGCATTGCACCAGGTCACCAGCCGCTCGGCTTGCCTTTCCAGGTTGTCTTTGTTTTCGCTGCTTGAAACACGAGCATACACAGCGACGGCGTGGACCGGAACCGAGCGAAGCTCCGGCGGATCAATGATCACGGTGCCGGTGGGCAATTGATAGCCGGGAATCTGGCCGCGTTTCCACATACGCCAGGCGCTGTTATAACTGATCCCAATCTTCTTGGCATAACTCGATAACTTCATACATCCAAGTTTACTCTATCTGCTTGAGATATGCAAGAGATGATGATACTTTGTGATGGTTGCTTATACAAAATGGATACTCGATCATCTCCGCTTTCTTTGTTGGTTAGCCTCTTTCTTCGAGGCTAGAGATCGATTGCGGGAATCTGATGCACGCCTAGTGCGAAGGAGAGTTCACCGCCATGATGTATGTCATGCTCGATCAGGTGCCAGATGACCCACTGTCGCGTGAAGGTTTCCTCATCTTGAGTGTCCTCGTCAACATCGCGCAAAATCTCTTGCAGGTCGGCGGGCGTCCAACGTTCGAGTGCATTTTGAAGCATCTGCCAGGTTATCTCCAGACCGCTCACCAGTTCGGCGGCAGACCTTACAGGCTGAGTGGGACGATCCCACTCTCCAATGGTGCGAAGCCGCTCATCACCTATTTGCAACACATAGTAGGACCAGCGGGCACGAGCGCCAATAATGTGGCGCATTAGCGTGTCTATATCACGCAGGTGAGGCGCGACACGCAGGGCAAGCTGCTCAGAGGTGAGCGGGGCAATGGCTTTGACAAGGTGTTGCTGGTAGACATCCCAGCCCTGGTAGAAAGGTGCAAGCGTAGAAGGGTGCTCGATCATCTATGATTCTCCTCACATTTTCATGGCGTAGTTTGTTACGCACAATTAGCATGTATGATTGTGAATTGCTTGTTACAAAAATGGAGGATGGTACACCTTGGGGACATTCAAGCAATGGGTTTGATGAGCAGAATGAAAGGCAAGGTGTACGGCCTCCACGAGATGTGAATGGTATTCATACAATTCCCCTCCTTTCCTGTTTGAAGAACGACGTTTCATGCTAATAGGATAGCATAGTTTCTTTCTCAGTTTCAAGCCGTGCGAGGGAATCTTCGCGCCTGCGGCGCTCAGAGAATAAATGATATGCATAGACAACGGACCGCAGGCCTGTTGCTCATGCATATCATTTACCTAATCTTTCAAGTTGTGAGAGGAATATATTGTGGCAGCAGGTCGTAGTTTTGGCGGTCGAAGCGGCGCGTGCGGCGGCGGAACTCAAAAGTGAAGCCGGGCCAGAGCGTGGTATTGCGCCCCCTGGCATCCAGGTACCAGCTTACACAGCCAGAGGCCCAGACCGTCTTCTGCATCCGCTGCTGCACCTCGTCGTTGTAAGCGGCCTCGACCTCGGACCGGATCTCGACAACCTGCGCCTGCTTGCGCTCCATCGTTTTGAAACAGTCGAGCAGGTAGCTGAGCTGCGACTCGATCATGTAGACCATAGAGTTATGGCCCAGGCCTGTGTTGGGACCAATTAGCAGGAAGAGGTTGGGAAAACCAGGAACAGCCGTACCCATGTAGGCATGTATGCTCTCGCTCCAGGCGTCAGCTAGCGTCTGACCACCGCGCCCACGCACACATTGAGGCAGCCGTGCATCAGTGACATGGAAGCCGGTGCCGCAGATGATGACATCGACCTCGTGCTCCTGGCCGTCCTCAGTGATCACGCTTCGGGTTCGGACCTCGCGAATATGCTCGGTGACAACCTCAACATTGGGTTGAGCGACCGCTGGATAGAAGTCGTCTGAGACCAGGATACGCTTGCAACCCATGGCGTAGTGAGGTGTGAGTTTCGCCCGTAGCTCTGGATCGGCTACCTGCCGCGCCAGGTGCTCGCGGGCAAACTGCATCCCTTTCTCCATCGCCTTCTGATTGTAGACCATGCCCAACGCGGTCAATTCCTGGCGCAGGTAGATGCGAGTGCGTACAAAGCGCTGCGTGAAGGGGAGGAGGCGATACAGACGCTTCTTCTCCTCTGAGATGGGATGATCCAGGCGCGGAACGATCCAGGGCGGTGTGCGCTGAAAGAGGGCCAGGTGCGCGACCTTCGGCTGAATCTGGGGTACAAACTGAATGGCCGAGGCTCCGGTACCAATTACAGCTACGCGCTTGCCTGTAAGGTCCAGGTCGTGGCGCCACTTCGCTGAGTGGAAGATCTCACCCTCAAAGTTCTCAATACCAGAGATATGTGGGAGCGCAGGCTCGCTGAGTGGACCATTGCCGAGAATGAGGATATCGGTAGTAAACTCGCGCTGCGAGGTCGTGATATGCCAGCGTTGCTCATCATCGCTCCACGAAGCGTCGCGAAGCTCGTTGTTCCACCAGATATGCGGCAGAATGCCAAAACGCTGCGCACAGTCGCACAAATACGCCTGAATCTCGCGCTGGGGCGAGTACATATGGCTCCAATTTGGGTTGAGGGCAAAGGAGAAGGAATACAGGTGCGAAGGGATATCGCAGGCACAGCCCGGATAGGTATTGTCGCGCCACGTGCCGCCAATATCCTCCGCCTTCTCCAGCACAACAAAATCTTTGTACCCGCGTTGCTTCAGCCGAATGGCCATGCCTAATCCAGAGAAGCCCGTACCAAGAATACAGATGTGCACATGCCGGACCTCGCCGTCAGCCGACTGGTCCGGGACGTCTGTACGCTGCTGCTCATCGTCAGCATACTTCTTGCGAGCGCCACTGCCCGCGAAAACCTGGAACATACTCGCTGCCTCCAAGCATCAATTGACTGCTCGTCTGATACATCTTGAAGAAGAGTATACCATATCGCTTATTATGATTTTACAACAGGTGCAGGAGCATTTGAAGTACCAGGCATAGAGGCAACCGACTTCATGTAGATAAAATGGTGCAGGCCAGCCCGACGTAAAACCATTTTGAAAAAACCAGGGAAGGCTGTCAGGGCGGTTTCGGTATCAAGCGTCTCCGGGTTCTCAAGCGTGTAGTGCTTTCTATGCCAGAACACAGTACAGCCTCTCGCAGCTTGCACATTGCGGTACCAATCTACCTTTGGACCATAGGTTAAGGCAATCACGAACCCCTCATTTAGCGGCCAGACCATAATCACTATCTCATAAGACTTTCCGCTTCGACGCCCAACATGCCTAAGAAGCGCGAAAGGGCCAAAGGGAAGGATTGCAAGCCCACGCAGGACGCGATTTGTGACATATTTGTTAAATACGCGTATCCGGTCAGGAAACATGATATCCTCCTTGAAAAAGTATCAGGGCTAACTTTTATGGCCTTAATGAACACATGATAACCTCGATGATGGCGTTAGCGTGGTCAGATGACGAGTTCTGCGCCTCCTCGCCAGCCAGCAAACGGTGCATTACGACATAAGTCAGCAGGCCACCAAGTAACGTATACGCCACGGCATCTACATCGATATCCGCGATAATTTCTTGCGCTTTGGCGGCTTCTAGCTGCGCGGTAATAATACTGATACCTCGTTGGGTAACAGTCGAGAAGAACAGCGTGCCAAGCTGGGGGAAACGCGGCATCTCCGTAATAATCATGCGTAGCAGAGGGAGATAGCCGGGCTGACTGATTATAGTCAGTATCTCGTAAGCCAATGTCGCCAGAACCTGGCGTAGTGATGCGAGATCATGAGCAGGTGGGAGAGTTTCAAGCTTCTCAGAGAAACTCGGCATCTCCATCGTCAGGTGACGCAGGACATCCACAAAAAGCGCCTCCTTGTTGGCATAGTGGCGATAGAAGGTCTCCTTTGAGGAGATTCCCGCCTCTGCCAGGATGCCTTCAATACTTGTTCCCTGGTAGCCTTGCTGAAGAAAGAGTTGGTGCGCGGCGGCGCGTAGCCGCTCCCGTGTCTTCTGAGTACGTGTGTTCTGTCTCTGCTCCATTATCGCTCTCCCTGTAATCGTAACGTACAGTACGTTACGATTATGCCACAAAGAGCCGTGAAAATCAAGGGCATATAAGGGCCTATACGGATACTAGTGATCTTTTCGTCTAGGCATGGTGGGGAAGCGACGAGAAGGCGTCCAGGTACCCATGAAGCAAGGAAACCAGATCTCCCCGCGCTTCTTGCTCCAGCCACTCCTCAAGAGCCACACGTAACGCTGTCATGTAGATGGCTACCAGGAAGCGAATCTCATGGCGGTTTGGGGCAGATTCCAGGCGGGAGCAAAGCGCGTCACAGAGGGCTGGCTCTGTTTCCATCAGGGCATAGAGATAGACAGAGGCGATCGAGGGGGTCTGCACAGCCACCTGATAGCGGAGCAGAAAACTGGCCCGCTGCTGCTGATACCGGCTGGCCAGGTACTCAAAGGTCGCTCTGAGTGCTGCGTGCGGTGACTCCGTTGGCGCAGTGTGCTGCAGAAAGCGGAGACCATCACTCAGGGCCGCGTGCATTGGCCCAAAGAGCACCTCCTCTTTAGACGCAAAATAGCGAAAAAAGGTGCGCGGTGACATCATCACCGCCTCAGCAATGTCCTGGATGGAGGTGCGCTCGTACCCCTGTTGCTGGAAGAGTCGGAGCGCCGCCTCCTCAATGGTAGCCTGAGCCAGACGTTTCTTGCGTTCTCGCAAACTCATCTGCTGCGATTCGTCATGTAGTGAGGATGCCATGCCATTCATTTCTATTTTTCTCTTATTGACTTTTGCTGTTCAGTGACATTACAATTCAAAATAGACACATATGACAACTGGAGACAGTATACACGTTGTGTTGATTTCTTGAAATGACGATTTTTGAAGGATGGGGCTTCAGTTTTTTTTGAGAAGCTCAAAGCGAACCTCAGTATGTGTGATTTGCCAGTGATTTTGTCCTCTAGGTATGCTATATGGTTCATATGACGTAGGCACGCCTCGCTTCCACATGGTTCTCTCCGACAAAAAAGCTCCTGCTCTTCTCAGCCGGATGCATGCGATGCACTAGATACAAGGAGTCCTTTTGATGTTTGCCCTGCCTGAAGATTTTCTCCAATTTATGCGCGATGTGTACGGCACAGAGGCGGCCAATGCCTGGTTTCAACGCCTCCCATCTTTTTTGGAGGAATGCGAGGAGCGCTGGCAACTGAAGCTCTTGCCCCCGTTTGAGAATCTCTCTTTTCACTACGTGGCGCCGGCTGTACGTGCAGATGGCACACCAGTTATCTTGAAGACGTGCGAGTTTTCCGATGAGTTTGCACATGGGCTGGCCGCGTTGCGCCTCTTCAATGGGCGAGGCATTGCTCGTCTCCTGGAGTCTGATGAGGAACAAAAGGTAATGGTGCTGGAGCGTTTGCAACCGGGAACCATGCTTGCGTCACTGGTGCCGGAGCAGGATGAGCAAGCCACATCCATTCTGGCCGGGGTCATGCGTCAACTCTGGCGACCAGCACCCACAGAGCATACCTTTCCGACGGTTGAACAATTGGGGCAAGGATTGACGCAGCTCCGCGCACGCTATGCTGGTGGATATGGTCCGTTTCCGCCGCGCCTGGTTGATGAGGCGATGGATCTTTTCGTGACGTTAAGTGCTTCGGCTCCCCAGACCATGTTGCTACATGGCGATCTCCAGCACCATAATATCTTGCGTTCGGGTGATGCATGGCTGGCTATCGATCCCAAGGGCGTGGTTGGTGATCCTGGGTATGAAGTGGGAGCCTCGTTCTATAACCCCATGCCTCGCATCCTTGAGGTGCCCAACCTGGAGCAGATGCTGGCCCGGCGCGTCGCTCAACTGAGCGAGGAATTGGGCATGGAACGGGCACGCATACGTGGCTGGGGCCTGGCACAATGCGTGCTCAACGCGTGGTGGTGCGTAGTAGTGAATGATCGGTTGAGCATGAACCCACCGCGCGGAATACTCAGATGCGCGGAAATCCTTTCTCGTCTCAAAGTTTGATGCTCAGCGCCGTTGGACGGGATATGCATCACCAGCGAGGACAAATAGACTGTCAAATCATAGTATGGTATTATTCATCTATGTGCTTCGATTTTCCAGAACACATAGAGGCCTGAAAACTTTTTGATAGCAAAGGAGGGCATTGACAGACATATGGCTAAGGCGAAAGATCACCACCACTATGCACCCAACGCTTGCATAGTCGCCCAGGGCCTCACTATGTCCTTTTTCAGGTTGATCATCTCCTAATTTACATAGTTGACTAATTTTGTCCGTGGGCGTCCCTCTCCACTACACGCTCGCGGCTTTTTTGTTATCCGCCAGATCGACTCTTACCTCTCACGGCAAAGCCTGCTCGCGCCGGGTGAAGACACGCCCTCAAAGCTACTCTAGAGTAGCAAACCTATAGAATGGAGTTTCTTTATGTCCAGTATCCTCCTTCCCCCAGGCTTTGTGACACGCCCGGCAACACTTCAGGATGCCGAGGCTATCGCGGCCATGAACGTTGAAGTCGAACTCGCACTGCTGGGCGTAAGCGAGAGCGCAGCCGTTGATGTGCTGGAGTTCTGGCAGGACCGTGATGTCAACTTAGAGAGCGACACGCTGGCAGTGACGGCGCCCACAGGCGAATTCGTTGGTTATACCAGTGTGGCCCGAACGAGACGCGGGATTATGCTCGACGCCAATACAGCCATACGCCTCTCCTATCAGCAGCAACCTATCGGCGCCTATCTACTACAATTCGCTGAGGAGCGCGCATGCACCTTGCTCGACGCTTACCCGGAGACGCCTCGCACCTTCTACACGTGGAGTTTTACCCGCGATATGTCTCACCTACTCACGCAAGCGGGCCTCAAGGTCGAATCCAGCGATTACCGTATGCGTATCCTCTTTGAAGAGCCGCCTATGGCCCCCCGTCCTATCGAAGGCGTTATCATTCGCCCCTTCATTCCAGGTCAGGAGGAGCGAGCCATTTATAATGTCGTTGCTGAGACCTTTCCCGATATCGATGGCGAGCCATATCGCCTCTATGCGGACTGGTACGAGGGTATGTTTGAGAAGAACTCCAGCGCCGACCCATCTATGTTCTATGTAGCTATCGCCGATGGAGAAGTGGTTGGCGTCACGCTCTGCCGCATCTATCCCCAGGAACATAGTGGACATCTCTCGCAGGTCGGAGTACGCCGTCCCTGGCGCAAACGAGGCATCGCCCTCGCCCTGCTCTCTACGGCCTTTAATGAGTACTACCGTCGCGGCGTCCGCGAGGTCCTGCTCGACATGGACTCCACCAACCAGACGGGAGCCTGGAACCTCTACCATCGCGCCGGTTTGCACGTTCGCTCCCAGGTCGACTTCATGACAAAGAGCATATAGAACCAGATTGCATTGTAGGGTCTCCTACATTTTCTCAGGGGGAAGAGTGTGGTGCTCATTGGCAGCCAGTGGCTGCCAATGAGCACCACACCTCATACCAAAGTTGTCATTTCTCTCCAAGGCAAACAGCAAGACAACTCGAAAGACTCTCCTGGGAGCCAGAATACACGCATGGTAGAGACGTGCAAAACAGAGCAAGATGAGAGAAGTTTCTTTTGATCTCTGGTGGTAGGCTGATCATACTTGTAATTTGCAAGCAAAACGTTCTCATACAAGAGGAGAATAGGATGAGAAAACTCATTGTCAGCGCATGGATGACGCTTGATGGTTTCGTTGCTGGCCCAAACGACGAGATGGAGTGGCTTCTAGTAGATGAGGCCATGAACAACTATGAGAGCAATCTCATGCGTACGGCTGATACCCTATTTCTAGGGCGGGCAACTTACCAGGGTTTTGCAGGACATTGGCCAAAGGTAGCTCAAGACCCCACTGCCGTAAAAGAGGAAGTTGCCTATGCCCATCAAGTGAACGCGATGCACAAGATCGTTTTTTCCAAGACGCTCAAGCATGTTGAATGGATCAATTCGCGACTGGTAGAGACGCTTCGTCCAGAAGAAATCAGAGACATGAAACAAGAGCCTGGACGTGACATGGTGATCTATGGGAGCCTGAGTATTGTGCGAACTCTTATGCAGTTTGGCTTGATTGATGAATATCAACTTTTAGTCCATCCGGTTGTTTTAGGCAGCGGCAAGCCTCTATGGCCTGATGTGAAAGAGAAGATGACACTCAAATGCATCCAAACCCAGCTGTTCCCTTCAGGTGTCGTTCTCCTTTCCTACCAACCGGTCAAGTAAAGGAGTCTTCTATGTACTCTGGTCTCGTGGTCCCAACTATAGGGAAATATAGTGATGCGCGGTTACTTGCTGAGCTGGCCCACGCTGCAGAAGAGGCAGGATGGGACGGTTTCTTTCTGCCAGATACCTTGCACTTTGGCAGTTACTCAGGTACCGAAGCTGGTCTGACCTGTGATCCTTGGATTGCCTTGGCTGCGATTGCCATGCGAACCAAACGGATCAAAATTGGCCTTCTGGTGACCGCTGTCCCACGTCGTCGACCCTGGAAAATGGCTCGGGAAACCGTGACGCTGGATCATCTCTCTCAAGGGCGCCTCATCCTGGGTGTGGGTATTGGTGCTGTCTACGATAGAGGCTTCGATGCCTTTGGAGAGGAAACCGATGTGAAGAAGCGTAGCAAGATGCTCGATGAAGGTTTAGCAATCTTGCAGGGCTTGTGGAGTGGGAAACCATTCAGCTACAGTGGCCAGTACTACCGCGTCCAAGAGATTACGTTTGTTCCCCCACCACTTCAGGCTCCCAGGATCCCAATCTGGGTGGCAGGAATTTGGCCCAGAACAGGGCCGATGGCGAGGGCTGCGAGGTTCGATGGAGTCTATCCCGTCACCCTGACGGCTTCTGGAATCCCAACACAACTCACTCCTACAGATATAAGCCAGATCAAACATTGGATGAATGAACGTCGTACCCAAAGTTCACACTTCGATATTGTGGCCAATGGACCGATCTTTGATGCTGTTCACAATATCCAAGCTCGGGCAACGCTCAGGGCCTACGCCGAGGCCGGGGCGACCTGGTGCCTGCAGGGCATCCAGGTTGAGCAGGAGATTGATGCGGCACAGGTATTGATTCAACGAGGTCTCCCATCCCTGCAATAACCCTCTTCTTTCTCCTCTAGCGTGGGCCTGGCAATCGTTCTGCATGTCTATCAATGCGCAAGCATTTGAGGGAAGGCAGCAGCCTCGGCTAGTGGGCGAAACTCGCCAAAAGGAAACTGGCTCTACCCAGCGTCGGAGCCTCAGCCAGTTTTCTTTTCCCTCATCTGTTTCTTGCAAGAAACCAACGGTCTTGGCACAAACAGATGAGCTTTTTCTCAGGAGTCCTTATCTTCCTTTTCTGAGCAAAAAGAACGAGGTGTTTAACGATCAGGGATCAATCGGATTTGGTATCATCCCCAGGCGAGCACCACGGGTCCGAGAGATCAAGCCAACAATCTACTTATTGAGTTGGCTATATATTGAGAACAAATAGGTCATATGCCCCATCTATCTTTATCACTTTTCCCCTACACTAAGGACAGACAACTTGTATAAAACTTTTCTTACTTACAGGAGTGACGTCATTATGTCCTGTCATACGTTCGTATCTTCGAAAACAAACAGGCATCCAATTGTTCTCAGCAGTTTGTTGTTACTGGTTCTTTGTTTCTTCTTCGCGGGCTGTGGCTCGAAACCAACATTACAGGAGCAAACTTCCAATCAGAAGATACCAGACAAAACATCAGGAGATTGTATCATGGCACCTCCGCCTTCTTCCCAACCGGGGACTATTCAGTATGCTGTGAGCTGGGATGCGAATCCACAAGAGGCGGATAACAACCAGGGCATATCCAGGCTCCATGTCACCGCCTTTGACACCAGCACCGGGCATATACGCTGGAAACGCGAACCACTCAAAGTGAAAGATATGTATCAATCGAGCGAGCAAAGAATTGTGGATGGAGTACTCTACATCGCTAGCAGCAGCCAGCACAGTGCCCTTCTCCTGGCGCTCGATATCCGGGACGGCCATTTGCTCTGGCAGCGCGAAACCGAGGAAACAGGCTTCAATACTATGCAGTTCTGCAAGGGAACGATCTATCAGAGTACAGAAACGACCGTTCAGGCCCTGCAAATAAGCAATGGACAGGTACGCTGGAGCTATAAGAGTCCAGCTTTTCTCTCCGGGCTTGTCACGACGAGCACGGCGGTATACATTGTCGAAACAGAAATAAACGCGCAGAGCCAGAATGGCCAGCGCAGGTTCGCCACGGCGCTTGATACCGCTCAAGGCAAGGTTCTCTGGCGGAAAGCCTACACGACCGCGAACGATAGCAATACCTTCAAGCTCATAGCCACCAGAGAGGCCGTTCTGGCTATCAACCAGGTTGCTTCTAACCCCTCCACGAGCAGTCCTATCACCAGCGTGCAGGCCTTGCAGCCCGAGACCGGGAAAAGCATCTGGACGCTTCCCATATCAATGTTCAACCAACCGTCATCCGTCACGGCGCTTGGTGATACACTGTATCTCAATGGGCAGAATCAGCTTTACAATCCCAAAGCCCATCCCGCCTCAGAGTCACACCAGGACATGCTCTTAATGGCGCTCGATGCACACACAGGTAAGCTACGCTGGCAACGCGAGCACAACTATGAGCAATTTACCTTTCTCTCAGAGCAAGAGTTATATGCCTACAAAGGCTATCGAGGAGATGGCAGCACAACCCAAAAGACTCTCTGCGCCCTTGACACCGCCACAGGCAAGGATCGCTGGTGCATTGACAGCTTACAGCCCAGCCTGTTTAGCCTGAGTGCCAATAAAGACACGCTTATCGTCGTGGATACGCTACAGCCCTCGCCCCTCTCCCTTCAACAGAACCTCTACGCCATAAACAAGCGTAATGGAAAGATTCTCTGGCATCAACCCTGGCAGAGCAGCGCCCCATCGCTGGTCACCCTGACCCTTTGCACCGTTGCTTCCGACCAGAACACAAATCGTTTTTAGTCTAAGCCTCCTGAAATAGCCGTGTACGCCAGTAGTTGGCTCGCTACTAGCGTACACGGCTATTTCAGTCTATGCAAGGCATGGACCCTGCGTTTAATACGCAACGGTAAAGCGCTGGCGGCTGAAACGTGGCTTCTCGACTTCGTCGATGATGGCGATGGCGAAGTCCTCGGCAGAGATACGGCTCTCGCCTTTGTCATTGGTTACAAGCTGATCTTTGCCAGTGCGGTACTTCCCGGTGCGCTGTCCAGGCTCGATGAGGGCTGCCGGGCTGATATTCGTCCAGTCCAGGTCTTTCTCGCCAAGGTACATATCGAGCGCATCGCGATGCGCACGCGCAATCCCTTGCAAGGCGGCGGGAAACTCGGGCGTATCCATCAATTGCACGCTCGGGGCGACCTCCAGGCTGCCCGCGCCACCTACGGCGATCAGGCGATGCACGCCCGCACGCTTGACGCCATCGATCAGTGTCCGCGTCATCTCGACAAAGGACTCGGGCGGCACGCCATGCGCGGGACCCAGCGCGCTGACTACGACATCATGACCCGCCGCCACCTTCGCGACACTCTCAGGATCGCTGGCGTCCCCCTGAGCAACCGATAAATTTTGTAGACACTCAGTGAAGCTCGACGGATTGCGCACGATAGCTGTAACCTGATGCCCGCGCTCCGTCGCCTCACGGGCGATACGCTGGCCAATCATACCATTGGCCCCAAATAGAGCAATTTTCATTGTATACTACCTTTCTGAAATTGCAAAAAGCTTACAATTTCATTGTATGTGTAGCCAAATCAGTATAAGAGTACAGGGACAGGAGCAACGCGTACTACGCCTGCTAGTTGCTGGACAGAAGTATAACGAAATAGCGCAGGCATTGATTGTCTCCCACAACACGATCAAAACTCAGGTCAGCAACATTTATCACAAGCTTGGTGTGAACCGCCGCGCCGAGGCCATCGCGTTGGCCCGGCTGCTGCTCTTGCTTTAAAGCTCTCCCCATCTGGCCAGCATCTTTGGGGAGATACTGGATATCCCCATCTATCAGCACCAATCACCCTACTCAATCATACATCTGGGTGATGTTCCCCTACTTGCAAACCTCTATACTTTGTTTCAAGCAACGCATCACACTCCCAGCAAAGGAGAAACGCGTATGCACGTACAGATCTGTGTAAAAGCCAATCGTAGGACAAAAACACCAGAAACGAGGGCCGATTGTGCCCTCCTTCGAGGTTATACTCTCTTTGTAAGCAGAGATGAAGCAAGAGGCATTCAAAAAGGAGCGAAGAACGCATGAGCATGCAACCATTCAAAATCGCCATTTCCCAGGCTACCCTTGATGACCTGCGCGAGCGCTTAGCCCGCACACGCTGGCTCAGTACTGCCACAGAAGCCTCCTGGGCTTATGGCATCAGCCTTGAATATATGAAAGAACTCGCCAACTACTGGCTGCATGAATACGATTGGCGCAAGCACGAGGCGGCCCTGAATAGCTTTGCGCAATTCAAAACCGATGTTGATGGCGTGGGCATCCACTTCATCCACGAGCGCGGCAAGGGACCAAACCCGACGCCGCTCCTACTGCTCCATGGCTTTCCCGACTCATTCTATCGCTATCACAAGGTCATTGAGCGGCTAACCGATCCCGCAAAGTTCGGCGGCGATCCCAACGCCTCCTTTGATGTGATCGTGCCATCTATCCCAGGCACAGGCTTTTCGGATCGCGTTACGGTGGACGACGATACCAATGCCGATCTCTTCGCGAAGCTGATGACCCAGGTGCTCGGCTATGAAAAATTTGTCTCGGCAGGCGGCGATCACGGAGCCATCATCACCCAGGCCCTGGCGCGCAAGTATCCTGAGCTGCTCATCGGTATTCACCTGACCGATGTGGGCTACCCTGATCAGAATACCGATTTCTCAATGCTTACGCCCGCCGAAATGGAGATGGCTCAATGGGTCCAGAAGTGGTTTATGGAAGAGGGTATCGGCGTAAACATGATCATGGCCACCAAGCCGCAAACCCTGGCTTATGGCCTCAACGATTCACCTCTCGGCCTGGCCGCCTGGCTGATCGGCTATGGCAGCAGTGGCGAGAAAGGCAAGGATGAGTTCAAAACACGCTTTAGCGCCGATGAACTGCTAACCAATGTCACAATCTACTGGATCACTGAGACCATCAACACGGCGGCAGGAGCCTATTATGCCAATGCACACGTCGCCAGTGGAGGCAATCTCGGTAAGAGTACAGTAGTTCCAGCCGCAGTGGCTCATTGCCCCTATGATCCGCCACTGCCTCGCGAGTGGGCGGCGCGCCAGGTCAATCTGGTCCATTTTACCGATTTTCCTCGCGGCGGTCACTTCATGGCCTGGGAAGAGCCTGAACTCTACGTCGCGGACCTTCAGAGTTTTGTGCGCCAGATCTTGAAATAGTCCAGGCTAGCCTGGACCCTATACATTGTTAGATGTACCGTTTGTAGGGGCCGTGCTAGCTTGGACTCTCTCGCCAAGGGATCAATCGATCCTGGGAGGGAGAGCCCAAGCTAGCCTGACCCTACAATTACAATTTGTTGGATTGCGTTCAGAGAAATCTTCAAAACGCTGACCCCTCAGCCTGACAAATCACGTGATTAGGGCTTCTTTTTAGAATATAGATAAACAATAACATTGACATAGTATGAAAGAGAAAATATTCGATGAGTACTGCATCCATGACTGACACGACATCCAGCCAGGTCCGCCTGCGAGGTTTCGCGCTGGCTAGCGTGCTGATCGCGCTGATGCTCTCTCTCTTCCTGGAGGCTCTGGACCAGACGGTTGTAGGGACCGCCATGCCGCGCATCATCGCCGAGCTGCATGGGTTAGATCGCTACACCTGGGTTGTGACCGCCTATGTGCTGACCACGATGAGCATGGTGCCAATTGTAGGCAAGCTCTCCGACCAGTTTGGCCGCAAGTGGTTTCTGCTTGGTGGGACCGTCCTCTTTCTCATAGGCTCACTCCTGGCTGGGGCCTCACAGACGATGAATCAATTGATCTTCTTCCGCGCGCTCCAAGGAATGGGCGCGGGCATTGGCATGGCTCTGGTCGCGACCGTGGTTGGCGATCTCTTTCCACCAGCCGAGCGGGCTAAATGGTCAAGCCTCTTTGGCATCGTGTATGGTGTCTCCAATCTCTTTGGTCCAACGCTTGGCGGCTGGCTTACTGAGCATGGGCCACTCATGGGAAACTTTGTGACGACAAGCAGCCGCTGGCGCTGGGTTTTCTATATCAACCTGCCTATAGGCTTAATCGCAGTCATAGCGCTACTCTTCTTCTTGCCAGCCCATCTCTCGGTCCGCACCAGTGAGAAAACGGGCCTGGCGGCGATACGGCATATCGATTTCCTGGGCGCGGTTCTCTCTACAGTCGCGACCATCTGCCTGATGCTGGGACTGACCTGGGGCAGTTCACAAATGTATGCCTGGAACTCACCTCAGGTCCTTGGCTTGATGGGGATTGGCGTAGTCCTCTTTCTCCTGTTTGCCCTGGTTGAGCGCAGGGCCGCCGAACCCATCCTGCCCCTAGACCTGTTCCGCAATCAGGTCTGGAGCTGCGCCGCGCTTCTGACCATGCTCCAGATGATGGTGTTGATAGGCCTCTCACTCTACCTACCCCTCTACTTGCAGGGCGTGCTCTCCGTCTCGCCCACCATCAGTGGGCTGGTAATGACGCCCCTCTCTATAAGCATGGTGGTTGGCGCGATGCTAGCGGGTCCCATCATCGGCGCGCTCAAGCGTTACCAGCTTGTTACCATCGTCGGCGCGCTGCTGATGGGAATTGGTACCTTCTTCTTCACGCTGATGACGCCCTCAACCAGCCTGTGGCAGGCCATCGGATTCATGATCCTGGCGGGTATTGGCACAGGAACGTTCTTCTCCCTCACAGCGGTCTCGCAGAACGTTCTGCCAGCCAGTAGCCTGGGCGTTGGCACAGCGGCAAACAGATACCTGGGGCAACTGGGCGCGACGCTGGGTATCGCCATTGTGGGAACCGTAGTCAATAGCTCCGCCTCCAGTGATATGATGCGCAGCCTTCCGAGTACCGAGGCCGGTAAGCTCTCCCTCGCCACCGCCCTCCAACACGGCTTCGTAGCTGTGCTAACCTTCACGATTATCGCGCTGCTCGTGACTTTCTTCCTCAAAGATGTGCCCTTCGTTACCGGCTCGCCAGATCAGGCAACGGAGCAATCAGAGGAAACTCCTGTCCCCAGTGCATAAGTAGAATATTGCGCCTGGCACGACGCTACTAAAGTACACGTCTACATATTACGGGTAATATGTAGACGTGTACTTTAGTAGCGTCGTGCCCTCTCACTTCTCCGCGGTAGCGTTCAACACGCGTTCAATCAGCGAAGCTATCATGCGTCCATACCCATCATCCTGTAAGAAGTGCGCGGCTCCCTGTGCTCTGGTTGCATACACACGAGCCTGTTCGCGATCACCGAGGCGCAGGCAAACCTCTCCCAGGTTCGCGTAAAGCGAGGGGAAAAATCCCTGCACGCTTTCGTCTCCTACGGCCTCAGCAGCCTTCAGGGCGCGCTGGTGCCATAGCAACTGCTCTCCTGGTTCAGTGCAGGCATGGGCCATAAAGTGAGCAACAACGCATGCCTGGTACAGATCCTCAGTACGCAATGCCTCATTCCACATCTCAAGATAAAGTCGCTGCGCACCTTCTTGGTCCCCATTCAGTACCTGACTCTGGGCATGATCAATTTTTTCGAGCATCATGTCTTCCTTCTTTATTACTACCTATTTTCACTTTTTTACCTTTTAACCGTTGCGTAAATACCTGTTATTTGGTAAAGTAAAAAGAGGGTATTTGGATAGTTATATTTATTTTAAGGGCCGCCAGGGATAAGAGATGCCACTCGACGGATTACAGATACATAATTACCGTTTGCTTCGAATGGTGGGAAGTGGGGGCATGGGAGAGATCTATCTCGCGGACGACATACGCCTCGCGCGCCAGGTCGCGGTTAAGGTCGTTCATACAGAAGAAGATGAGGATGAGGGCAGCGAGACAAGCAGCAAGGCGTTGCGCCTCTTTCAGCGTGAGGCGCGAACAATTTCGATGCTTGATCATCCTCATATTTTACCCCTCTTTGACTATGGAGAGACCACGCTGAACACCGCCCAGCTAACCTATCTCGTGATGCCGTATCATGCCGAAGGCTCACTCGATATCTGGCTGCGCAAGCGCCGCCGCGCGACGCTGCTGCCCCCTCAGATGGTTGCACAGATCGTGCGCCAGGCCGCGGACGCCCTTCAGTATGCCCATGACCATCATGTCATCCACCAGGACGTGAAGTCATCGAACTTCCTGGTCAGTAATAGTCATGTGCAACCTGACGTCCCTCACCTCCTGCTCTCGGACTTTGGCCTGGCTCGCCTGCGCCTGGGCAACTCCAATTCAAGTAAGCATGCACGTGGCACACCAAATTACATGGCCCCCGAACAGTGGCGAGGGGAGGCCGTCCCCGCCAGTGATCAATATTCCCTGGCAATTATGACCTATAAGCTGCTCACGGGACAATATCCCTTTCAAGGTGATGCCGTTAGCATTCTTTACCAGCATATCCAGGCCACACCGCCCGATGCCAGCCAGCTTAATTCACAGGTCTCTCCCGGGGCAAGCGCTGTTATTCAGCGCGGTCTGGCGAAGAAGCCCGAGGAGCGTTATCCGAATATTGCCGCCTTCGCTCAAGCCTTTCAGCAGGCCATCGATGGTCCAACAGAATCAGCCGAACTGGTGCTTGAGCACTCTACCTCAGAGTTCAGTGTTGAATTGCCCAGTCAGCTTTTCCGCACCCAGTTTCACTCCGCTTCACAGGGCGCCTCATTCCATATCGCAAACACTCCCCAGACGCCCTCAAGCGCATATGGTACACCATCATCACCCATGACAGAAGTTGATTGGCCAGAACCCTCGCGCCATACAAGCGAGCCTACTGGCCCCGGCGGCGCACCGGAAGCTCCCTTACCACTACCAGGCAAGATTCAACTGAAACAGGCATCTAGCAAACTCGAACAACCCGGCTCAGCCTCTATATTCAAGCCAGCCCATAAAAAAGACGATGAGCAAGAACCCTCTCTCCCCACCTGGAACACAGGCAACAATAATAAAGAACGGAAAGGGAGGCGCAGGCGGCTTCTCCTGGCCGTGGTCATTCTCCTGATCCTGCTTGTCCTTCTGAGCACCTTCGTACTAAACACGGTCCTCAATGGGCATGCCTCGACACTTGTGCCTGGCATCGCTCTAGACACTCAGACACCAATCGCGACAGCCAGTCCGGCTACTAGCAATACGCCTGGAGGCGTTCGACCAAGTCCAACACACTCTGGGGTTACAGGAGCGACCACTCCTGTCTCAAAAGCTGGGGCGACCAGTACAGCCACATCGCTCACACCCACCCCAACCGGGACGGCTACAACCAATCCCTTCCAGGTACAGGGAATCGATATCGCATTCGATCCCCCTACCATCTCGACCTCCTGTGGCGGCATCGCCACCGTCACCTATATCGCAACAGTTACTGTCAGCGACAACAGCCCTGGCGGCGAGGTCAACGTCAAATACTCATCCGATAACGGAGCGAGCTATAGCACCATCACGCTCACCTTCGCCACGGGTGAAACCAGCCAGAGCTTTAGCTTTAGTCGCCAGCTAACCATCTCGCTCAACCTGCTCAACCTTATAAAGCTCGACGTTGAACACACTGGCATCGTCACCACCACCAGCCCAAATGTCATGACAAAGAGCGCCGCCCCCTCAGAGGGCTGCCATTAAATTCTTTTATATCTATGCAAAAGGTGATATACTTCTTTTTAAGAAAAACGTGGACAAAATAGAGCATAAAAACGGTTACATCTATGATGAGGGATTTTCATCAATTTGTGGCTTTTCTGCTGGGCCTGAGTGTTGGAGCGCTCCCCCTGGTGGACTTCCTCCTGCTCATGGGCTTTATTCGCTTTGTCTTTCCCCGCCGCCTACACGACCTCTCAAGGCTCCTCTACGACTGGATTCTCCCCCTGATTACCTGCATTCTTGCCGCGGGCATCTTGCTCTGGGGCATGTTCTATGCCTACTCTGGCTCGCTGGGACGCATTACCTTTAGCTTTGGCATCTTCCTGGCGCTACTCCTCTCAACCCTCCCGGCCCCCCTGCTCTTCATCTACTGGAGCCAACACCGCTACCAAGAATAATTAATGTGATGTATGTTGTATTGCGAGCTTAGCTCGCAATACAACATACATCACATTAATTATTCTTGACATCCTTGCGCGTGATTGTCACATAAGCGACAAAGGCAATAATCAAGATTGTCAGAGCAAGGCTGACCCAGCCTGTACCCAGGCCCGCTCCACCGGCACTTGGCTCCTTTCCTGCCCAGTCCGCAAATGAGGCACCAAGCGGCCTGGTCAGAATATAGGCGAGCCAGAAGGCGACGATTTCGTTCAGGCCAAGTAGCCAATAAGCCAGGGCTGGCAGAGCAATCAATACGATGAACAGCACGCCCGAGGCAAAATACCCCAAATGGGCGGTCATCGCGGTCAGATCACCTACGGCGGTACGACAGAGGTTCCCAGTTGGTATATGACAGTTTTCCCTCTATATTATGCTCTCGCATAAATACGAGGTCAGAGTGAGAACAGTTTACCATCCAACGCGGAAAAGTCTCTTTCTTCCGGTGTTCATTCTTCTCACCTTCATTCCTGAAGATACGTCTTGCCATCTGAAGGATGCTATCCCAGGTTTTATTTGGTAGCAATGCCATAAGTTCCATCCTAGGCATAGAGAGATAATGATCTCTTATAATCTTTTTTTCTTCATCCCTCCATTCCTTGTTACCTCCTACTCTGCGGTGATAGAACATTTCTTCGCGTCCCCATTCTTCGTGGAGCCAGAGGACTTGAACTCGTAGCCAGTGAGTTGACATGCTATCAATGGCCACCTCTTTAATAAGAAAGTTAATGAGAGTTCGTCTCTTCCCAAAATCGTACTCAGCCCATAATGCCTCTAGAGAACCGGTCAAGTAATCAAGATCCGGAGTGCTCCGTGACAGGGCAAGTATCCCGTCCAGCACCAGGCGTAACATCCACACTTCCCGATCTATACAACCGACGTGGAACGTGACCCTTGACACTGCTTCACCACCTTTGTATACTTAACGATATGGTTAACGATTCGCCAGAGCAACTCAATACCGTCTTTTTTGCCCTCGCAGATCCCACACGCCGGGCCATCTTAGAACGCCTGGCCCACGGTGAGGCTTCGGGAACGGAACTAGCACGGCCTTTCTCTATCTCTGTGCCAGCCATTTCCAAGCATTTACGCGTGCTGGAACACGCGGAGCTGATTTTGCATCGCAAGGAGGGGCGCACGCACCTGTTTCGCCTCGCTGCTCGTCCCCTGAAAGAGGCCGCCACCTGGCTTGAACATTACCGGCAGTTTTGGGAAACCCAATTCGATGCATTGGATACCTACCTGCACATGACATCAGAAGAGGAGCACGACCCCGATGATCCCTCCCGCATCTCCTAACGACACCACTCTCGTCCTGCGACGGACATTTCTCGCCGAACGCGCACGTGTGTTCCGCGCTTGGATCACACCAAAGGCGTTGGAGTCCTGGTTGAGACCCAGGGGCATGAGCATGACGGTGCGTTCGCTCGACGCGCGTGCTGGTGGGTCCTTCTGTTTCGATTTAGAGAACGGCGGTTCCATCGCTGGCACCTACCTGCATATCATTCCCCCCGAAAAACTGGTCTTTACCTGGTCAGGCGGAGCGATACCGCAGAGAGAAACTGTGGTCACTCTGGAATTTTTCGACCAGGGTCCGGTGACCGAAGTTGTGCTGACCCACGAACGGCTGAACACTCCAGAATTACGCGCGCTGATTGGAGGTGGCTGGCCCTCCATGCTCGATGCGCTGGCCTCGGTACTCTCCTCCCCCCATCTCGACCTGTAACGCGCTGCCCCGACTTCACAGCGCGAGATCCAGGCAGAGCAGAAAATCTGGAGGCAAGCCCCCCTTGACAGCATTCCCTTTTTTCAACTATACTTAACCCACCAGTTAAGTATAGTTGCATAACACATACAACCTTTCATTTTATCTCAATACTTAATCTATAGGTTAAGTATTGTCATATACCGGCATTCAAGGAAAGGGAACAACGATGACAGCTATCGTCGAGGAAATTACGATAGAAGCCGCCCCGCAGCGCGTCTGGGACGCTATAACTCAGCAGGACGAAATCATTCAATGGTGGGCTGACAAGGCACGACTCAAACCAGAGGTAGGCTCGCTGGCGGAATTTCGCTTCAGGCCCCCTGCTGGTGTTCTTCAGTTTGAGGTGGCCGGACTGGAGCAGGACAAAAAAGTGCATTGGATTTCCAGACAAGGCCCTCCACCATGGGCAGGGACCAGCGTTACCTGGCAACTCACGCCAGTCCACAACGGAACCACATTGGTCTTCACGCATGAGGGGTTCACTCAAGTAGATGGGGGCTATGAACAGACACGCAGAAATTGGAAATACTTTCTGGACAGCCTGAAATCTTACCTGGAGACGGGGCAAGGCACCCCTGGGCTTCCTCCCTCTGTCTCGTAAGGCGATGGTTTCGTGATGAACGATGTCCTGTTCCTGTGCTTTTCAGAGGATTTGCCTGCGAGAGAGTGTTTTTTGAGACCATTTCAATGCAACAGTTACTTCCACGTTAAGGAGATACAGATGACCAGCGTATCGTTGGGCGCGAACTCAAAGATGGTTGTTCTCGCTTCAGAGCGGGAAAACATTCAGCGTTTCTATCGTGATGTTTTAGGATGCAAAGTGGACAGAAAGCCGCAGGCGGATCTTATCTGGCTTCGTCCTGATTTCTACCTGGGAGTGGTGTACGAAAATTCCGCCTCAAGTGTGTCAGATATGCTGAAATCACTCTGGTTAGAGCTTCGGACAGACCGCCCAGAAGAACTGAAACAGCAAATTCTCAACTTTGGCCTCAAGGAAATCGAGTATCAGGATAAGGCGCATTTTTATTTTCAGGCTCCAGGTGGGCAAGTGTTTCGTTTGGCAAACACGGCCGAAGACATGAATCTCTACCGCCCCCATCTTGAATGAGCCTTGACGAATTCAACCAGAACTATCGCTGGAGTAATCGGCGTGGCTGGCTTGGCCAGTTATCCTACGCAGATGGCTCCGACGCCATGGGAGGTCAAGTGTCAATCGCGCCCTGCTGCTGGCGAAATCTGGAGGACGTTCCTGTTCCCGAACGGTCCTCCCAGAGGTTCTGAGAGAACACATCTCAAGAATACTTCTGCCATGCATGACCAGCAGCAGGGCGCGATTGACACGTTTCCCCAAGGGAAAGTTTTCCGTTCAGCATACAAAAGCAGAGCGAAGGAGTACCACATGCGTCCTTCATCCTGGCAACCTCCGATTAAGCCATCATCTGTTGAGCAAAACATCATCATACACATCAAACGAGCGAAATTATTTGTCTTTCTCCGTCATCACCGCCATGAGCTCTTTGATGACGCGTTTCAAGAAGAATTGGCGGCGCTCTATGCGCCGAGCCTCCGTGGACAACCTCCCGTTCCGCCTGCGCGATTAGCCCTGGCTACCATTCTGCAAGCGTACACGGGCGTCTCGGATGATGAGGTCATTGAGGCGACGCTGATGGATCGGCGCTGGCAATTGGTGCTGGATTGTCTGGATACCGAGCAAGCGCCGTTCAGCAAAGGGACACTGGTAGCTTTTCGCAAGCGCCTGATTGAGGCCCAGAAGGATCGGCGGCTGATCGAACGAACCATCGGGTTGGCCAGCCAAATCCAGGAGTTCGGAGCACGAGCCTTACGCGCGGCCCTCGATAGCAGCCCGCTATGGGGAGCAGGCCGAGTCGAAGATACGTACAATCTCATCGGGCACGCGCTCAAAAATATTCTGGGGGTAGTGGCCAAACAACAAGGAAGAGAATTGGTCGAAATAGGGCACGAGGCAGGAGCAGACGTGGTCTGTGGAACGAGCTTGAAAGCGACGCTTGACCGGGATTGGGATCAGTCAGGGCAGCTGGAAGAAGCGCTGAACCTGGTTTTGAAGGTGCTGCAGACGGTGGGAACATGGGTACAGACCTTGCAACAGGATGAGGTGGAACTAGCCGAGCCGTCGCTAGAAATCGCTCGTCAAGTGAAAGAGCAAGACGTGCAGATCGACGAGAATGGGAAAGCACGTTTGATCAAAGGTGTGGCAAAAGATCGGCGCATCAGCGTCGAAGACGCCGAGATGCGTCATGGTCGCAAAAGTCGATGTGTGCGTGTCGATGGATACAAGCGACATGTGCTCCACGATTTAGATACTGGCCTTATCCGTGCGGTCGGGGTCACTCCTGCCAATGTTCCTGAAGCCAGCGTGACCGAAGCTATCAGCACAGATTTGGCTCGACAAGCTATTTGTTTGAAGGAACTGCATATCGACCGAGCCTATTTGAGTAGCCATCTCGTCCGTGAGCGCAGCCACGAGCTGGAAGTCTATTGCAAAGCCTGGCCCGTGCGCCAAGGCAAACGCTTCTCGAAGCAGGCATTTCTCCTGGACTGGGATCGGCAGATCATCCGTTGTCCAGCAGAACAAGAGATGCCCTTTGTGCCTGGCGGCGTGGTACATTTTCCCAAGGATACCTGTGCTCGGTGCCCGTTGAAAACGCAATGCACGACCAGTGCCAAAGGGCGCAGTGTGAGTATTCATCCTGACGAAGCGTTGCTTCTCGAGTTACGAGAGCGCCAACTGGCGCCAGAAGGACGGGCCAAACTCCGTGAACGGGTCGCCGTTGAACATACCCTGGCCCATGTTGGTCGGTGGCAAGGACGACGTGCCCGCTATCGCGGGCTGCGCAAAAACCTCTTCGATCTGCGTCGGTACGCGGTCGTCCACAATTTGCATGTCCTGGCTCGTTCCCAGTCCCTTCAAGTTGATTTTCAGGAGGCCGCGTGATTACTCGACCGGTTCTCTAGTAACGTATGCTTCGGGAAAGTATAGGTATGTCAGTACTGCTCCCGACCTCCATGTTATCTTTGGGTGGCTTCAGATTGAGCAACACCTCGCCTCCAACGATTTCGCAACCATTCCTCTCTGGGCCCGTGATCACCCTCACTGCAAAGCTGACACATATCGCAACCTTGATTTCATGTATCTTTCTCCCAACCGCCTGCACATACCAGGAGTTGAGATTGAGAAGGCTGGCGCTGGCTGGTTTCCCCACTTCATGCCCGAACTATGCCTGACTGCGCCCAACCAAACAAGAAGTGTGTGGCAGTTGCCAGCCTGGTTTGCTCCCGGAACATCGACGGTGGGGTTTAGTTATCACCGCGATCTCGCTCGCTGGAAACGGGATGGATGCTCGATTTTTTTACGTACGGTCGGACGCGGTCAGGAATTCGTGTTGGATACAGAGGCGTATCCAGAAGCTCTCCAGTGGCTTTGTCAACTCCTTCGCATGAACCTCACTATTCCATAGACGCCACTATCTTCTTCTCTATGCCTCTCAATCACTGCTGTATACACGCACACTGAGACTAGGAGAGTGCATAATTGTATATCAATGCGTCGTCTGTATGGAGATATAATAAATTATTGCATCTCGATACAGGCTTAGAGAGTCATAACTCCTGCACGTCTATTGTAGGGGCTTATTCCTGAGCCAGAATCTGAGACGAAAAGCCATCTGACTACGGCCAACTCAGAAAAGCTCTATTATTTTAAACAAATTATACATGTCTCGAATGGTGGTTGCCACCTTGAGATCATAATTGTGCGGAATGAACCTCATCAAGAGCAATAACCTTCTCCCAACACTCTTTGAAAATTGGAACGTGTTCGTTTGTGAGATTCAACCCTTCCCAAGTGTTCTTGCCTAGATAGATTACTCGATAATGCTCATCTACTTGATACTCTTATTTTGCTTGCCCCACAAGCAGGTGAAATGGTAGGGGGTTGCGATACCGCTACGTCATTCTCAAAAAGGGAACGGGAAGATATTGCTGTGTTTGTGATGCGTTCTGGTTTTCTTGTCTTCCTCAGAATATACCGAAGCACATCTATCAGAGGATGAGGATCAAACAAGGTGCAAATTTGGGAAGGTTGGTAAAGTAAGATCTTTAGTGAGTCAATTCGGATAAAGATGTATCCACCGTTTAGCCGAGTGTGCCAGTAGCGAGCTCCACCAGGTCCTATCTCGCGCCGCTCATTTTCTGTTTTAACTGCCTGTATGTTAGAATAGAAGCTAAACTGGCCCCGATAGATCACTGCCAGCGTTCAACGGTTCTTACCTGGCCTTTGATTTGCCGATGCGGTTATCTGCATAGCTTTGCTCACCAAATGATGACCGTAGATGATGACATGCTAAAAATGATCAATACATATATATAGCACTATTGTCGTTAATAGGAGAATGAGCATTTGAGTAAAACTATACCACCACGTGAGCCGGAGACGGATTCCGCATTCCCCAATCCCTCCCTTGCACCCACAGGTTATCAGTCCATACAGAGCAATGCCGTCCAGCCCGGGCAGCGCGCCTTACAATTCCTGAAAAAGGTTCCTGAGGTCACGGTCTATTTCTGGATTATCAAGCTGTTGACCACGGCCATGGGTGAGGTCACTTCAGATTTTCTTGTGAATCACCTGGCGTCAGAGATCGCGGTCGGCCTTGGCTTTATTGGCTTTGTGGTGGCGCTGGTATTGCAGTTCGTGGTGCGCCGCTATGTACCCTGGATCTACTGGCTGGCCGCCGCCATGGTGGCCGTCTTTGGCACGATGGCCGCTGACGTGCTGCACGTCGGGCTAGGGGTTCCATATACGGTATCCAGCACGCTCTTCCTGGTCGCGCTGGTCGTCATTTTTGCCGTCTGGTATCGGAGCGAGAAGACGCTCTCCATTCATAGCATTTACACACGTCGGCGCGAGCTCTTCTACTGGGCCACGGTCGTCGTGACGTTTGCGCTTGGCACTGCTGTGGGCGATCTCGCCGCGATGACCGTTCATCTAGGCTATTTCGCCTCTGGTGTGCTGTTCGTCGTCTTGATCGCCCTGCCAGCCCTGGCGTACTGGCGGCTTGGTCTGAATGAGATTGCGGCCTTCTGGCTGGCCTATATCCTGACCAGGCCGCTTGGGGCCTCATTTGCCGACTGGGCAGGCAAGGAGCCGAGCGCTGGCGGCGCTGGCCTGGGTACGGGCTGGGTTAGCCTGGCTCTGACCATCCTGATCATCACCTTTGTGGCGTATGTGACCGTTACGCGCAAGGATGTCAAGAGCGCATAAGATGCAATGGTTCATCTCTCCTGCCGAAGAGCAGTGGAGATGAACCATATTTTGAGAGGTGACCAGTGCTCTTTTAATGAATCGATCTTGATCTAAGAAACATTCCTCTCTGGCTCTGAGTCCACCACGGTTTCGGTGTCCTGGTGGCCTTGATCGGTGGCCCTGGACTCGGCCTTCGCTTTATCCTTCAACCATACATTAGCAAAATCGCAGTTCACATGAGCAGCCTTCGCCAGTGCGCCCACTGATATTTCTTTGCCCCTCTGCAAGCATCGCCTGATAGGTTGCCTCTAGAAGTTCTGCTCCGATTTTCATATGCAAACGTATGCTTGCATACGTTCACACCGAATTTCGTTGTTCCTGTTTCATCCGTAGGTGCCTCCGGGCCAAAGCCTTTTGGTCTTACCCCGCGTCCGCAGGCAAGTTTGCGTCTTCGTCCGAGCCAGTACCGGAGACGGCTTGATCAAGCAGCCCGATCAAGCGAAGGGCTTCCCGTAACACATTCTGACCTGCGTTGTGATCTCGATCCTGCGGAAACTGATCATACGGGCAAGCAGGATTCTGACACACAAAGATACGATCCTTGAGCCTCATCGCTTCCCACCTCCAACCGCAGCAATGACAGGTCTTGCTGGAAGGAAAGAAACGGTCCACCTTGATCACCTCTCCCCCACGTTGCGCCACTTTGGCCTCGAGCAGACGTCTGAGGGTGCCCAGCGAGGCGTCAGCGAACGAGCGAGCGAGACGGCGATTCTTGAGGAGTCCCTTGAGGTGCAGATCTTCCACCCCGATGATCCCGTAACTGTCGGCCAGCTTGGTTGTGAGCTTCTGCAGGACATCCTGGCGCAGGCAGGTGATGCGATAATGCAGACGGGCGACCTGTCGGCGCGCTTTCTCCCGATTCTTTGATCCCAGTTTTCGGCGATGCAGCCGTTTGTTGGCCTGACGCAATTTCTTGAGGGCGGTTTTGAGGAAGGCTTGGTTTTCGACTTCCTCTCCTGTACTCAAGGTGGCCAGGCGGTTCAGCCCCACATCGATACCCACGGCGGCTGGTTTCTTCACCACGATGGTATCAGGGATCTCGACCTGGATGGACACAAACCACCAATCCGCTGTTTTGGTGATGCGTGCCCCTTTCACGCGGCCCACAAACCGGAGCTTCTCAGCCAGATTGACCCATCCGAGCTTGGGTATCCACATGCGATGGTCCCCCAACTCGAATTGATCGTTGGCAAGGTAAAAGGAGGGTTTGCTTGTTTTCTTGCTTTTGAACTTGGGGCGTTTGGCTTTGCCTTCAAAAAACGCGGTGAAGGCTTTTCCTAGATCGAGAAAGGGCTGATCTGAGGCGTTCTTCGTCACCTCCCAGGTCCAGGGGAATTGCACCTGCCGGATCTCGTTGAATTGCTTCTTGAGTTTCAAGGCAGTGGGTTTCTCCCCGGCCTCATATTGGCGGTTCCATTCGGCCAGCGCCCAATTCCACACAAAGCGAGCAACGCCTGCGGCACGAGTAAGGTAGTTGGCCTGCTCAGGTGTGGGATGCAGTCTGATCTTGTGAGTCTTGATCATCCTTGATATCTTTTCCCAAAGCTGCTGCTCGAATCAAGTTTTTGTGCGAACGCAGGCCGGGGAGCCGGGCGCTGAAGACGGTCACAATGGCCATCAAGTCCCGCACCAGTTCTTCTTCGGGGGAGAAGGTTTCGCCGTTGACAACCGTGATCTGGGTTCCATGCCGTTCACAAAACTGCTCAAACCAGTCATAGCCAAAGCGCACGAACCGATCCTCATAGCCGATAATGAGCCGAGCGACCTGTCCTAACTCAATTTGCTCGATCACCTGATTGAAGCCTTTACGTTTGTAGTTGAGCGCAGAGCCAATGTCTTCGATCCACTGGTCCACTTTGATCCCATGTTCCAGGCAGTAGGCTCGCAGAGCTTCTTTTTGGAAAGCCAGGTCTTTTTTCTGCGAGGGGGAAGACACACGAGCATACGCGATCACCAATCCCTGCTCCGAGGAAATCAGCCCACGATACTGCAAGTATTGTTCATGTGTGTAGTAGCGCCGATTCGTCGGACTCCGAAACGCGGGTAAAATCCCCTTGCGATCCCATTTTTGCAAGGTATTGACGGATTTTCCAATCAGTTTTCCAAATTGTTTTGGTGAATATGTATGCTCCATACATACATTCTAACATGACTTCCCTGCTTTTTCAATACTGCTGAAGACTCTTTCAGCTAGCATGTGTTCCTCTGCCTGTAACTCTCTTCGATGGGTTATTCTTGTTGAGCTTTCGTAGAGCAATAATTGTTTCTTTTATCTGTCGCGGTGATATGACAACTAGATCATTCAGTGCCAAGCGCAAACGTCGCCATGACCGCGGCCCAGTAGAATAGCTCACGACGGCGCGTGTAGATGCTATGGATGGATAGCGTCTTCTCGCTTAGATACCAGACGGCAAAAATGACGACCAGTGCGACGAGAAATAGGACGCTTGATACGATATATGGAACACCTAACCCAACATGTAGTACATCGGCGGCCATCGTGCCAAATACAGCGACCATGGCAGCCGCCAGCCAGTAGATCCAGGGTACATAGCGGCGCACCACGAACTGCAATACCAACGCCACTACAAATCCAATGAGCCCGAGGCCGACCGCGATTTCCGGAGCCAGGTGATTCACAAGAAAGTCTGAAGTCACCTCGCCCATGGCAGTAGTCAACAGTTTAATGATCCAGAAATAGACCGTTATTTCAGGAACCTTTTTCAGGGCTTGTAAAGCAAGCTGCCCGGACTGGACAGCATTGCTCTGCGCAGGCAGATAATTAGTGGGCGAAAGGGAAGGGTTGGGGAATGCGGAGTTTGTTTTCGGCTGCTGTGGTGGTATGGTTTTACTCAATGCTCATTCTCCTACGAACGACAATACATGCAATATTTATTCATTGACATCATTAGTAATTATTATGTAATTACCCTACGCGTTCAAAGCGCAGACGCTCACAGGCATCCCCCCTATGGCTGCGAAAGACGAAGGCGCGAATAGTACCTTCGGGATTCCGCTGAAACTCGATCACTACATCATCAACCCAGGGATCATATTTGTAGCAGAGATCACCTATGGTAGGCTCGAAGTCGAGGTCCAGGCCGCAACGGTGGCGATTGTGATTGCGCAGGCAGACGCGTCCATCCTCGATGTACACATCATAGGTGGTAGCAAGTTCCTCACAACGGTATATTCCCGCGTAGGCCTGCACTTCAGGCTCGCTCAGGGGTAAAGAGCGGAAAGGAAGAAAGGTCCAGGTGCGCCCGCCCCGGGAGACCTCCAGGTGAGCATACACACCACTTTTCCCGGGAATGGCCTTGACCTGGTAGCTTCCATCAGAGATCTCAAAGGTGTGCTTCTCACGCGGCAACAGCTCGACCTCATCAAGGCCGTTGACGGTAACACGCAGGCGGCCATCTACATCCGCTATTTGCCAGACATAAGTATTCTCGGGACAATGATAGGAACCTGTCACACACGCACGCTCCGTCTTGCTCAGTACATATGACGATACGCTTGCGACAGGTGTGGATGGTTGCTCAGGCTCATCGCGCAAGATAGCCCGCAGGCGCCCGGTATACTCCCAGGGCTGCAAGCACGAGGTGTTGGAGAGGATAAAGAGGGAGAGGCGCTCTTCGACATAGTACTCACAAACCGCAACATAGCCACAGGTCCAGCCTCGATGATCAATGAAAGGCGCGCCATTCCTGGTCCCCACACATAGCCCATAGGCATAGCCCGTGCTTGTCCCATCAAGCAAACGGCCAGGAGTCAGATAGCGTTCTATAAGCTCTGGTCTGCCCTGTCCCAGGCGGTTAGCTGAGAGATTCTGGTACCAGAGCGCCAAATCCTCGATGCAACTCCACACACCATCATCACCAGTCAGCTCTAACTCGTTGGTACAGGTAAAATGAGTTGCTTCACCCATATCAAACTGGTCGCTTCCTGGCTCTTCATTGCGCAGGGAAAAGCGACCATAACCAGTCGCGCGATGCTTAATAAGTAGAGAGTGATTCTCGCGGAAACAGGTACTCTGCATGCCCAGCGGCACAAAAATATGCTTCTGGCTAAACTGGCCCAGGGTCTGACCCGTAATGTGCTCAATCACCAGCGAGAGTAAGAAGTAATTAGAATTCGAGTAGTGAAAGCGCTCGCCAGGCAGAAAAATCAGCTCGCGCTGCGCCAGAATAAGCTCTAACGCCTCGTCCCGGCTCAAATAATCGTGAAATTTGACGCCCGCCAGGAAGAGCGCGAGCACATAGTAGTCGCGAATGCCGCTACACTGGTGCAGCAGATGAGCCAGCGTGATACGTGGACCATAATCGGGAAACTCCGGCAGGTATGTGCGAATATCATCCTCAAGCGAGAGGCGCCCGGCCTCCTCCAGCAAGGCGATGCACATCCCTGTAAACTGCTTTGCCAGCGAGGCCAGGCAGAAAACGGTACGCGGCGTAATCGGCACATCATGCTCCAGGTTCGCCACTCCATACCCCCGCTTAAAGATCAGCTCTCCATCGCGCAAAACGCCAACTGCGCAACCCGGAGTATCCTCCTGATTGTATGTCTGAAACAGGGCATCGATCTTCTCCTGAGCCTCTTGCTCTAATGCTGCCATAACGTTTTGTACTCCTAACGTTCTTATCATCGTGCCAGGACCCTACATTTGGCCTCTTGCTACCTTCAATTTGGGGGGATATATCGGTACAAATACATATTTTATGCGAGATGAGGAGCGTAACGTAGAATGTCTTGTCCAAGCGCTGTCTTCTGCCAGGAAGGCGAAGAGGGTAGAGCTATCTGCATGCGCGTATCTTTGGGATCGGTAATCTCGATAGGTTTATTTGGAGAGGGGGCACCCACAATGGCGGCCTGCTGCTTGTACACCGCCTCCTCAACTGTCATAGGCATAAGCACCTGTTTAAGCCAGATAGAAGGAGGAGTCTTATCATGTTGCCCCTCAACCCTGCCGATATTCTCCCAGGGAGTATAGAGAATATACTGCCCCGAGAAATAAATCAGTCCCTTACTCCCAATAACATAGTGAGGAGATGGTATTAGAAGCCATGTTAATGATGGATACACCAGTCCCCACATAAGGCCTGAGAAGATACAAGTTAAAAATCTGGCAACATCATGAAAGATCAAATATGCAATCAAACCAATAACAATTGAACACCCCAAAGCAAAACAGAAACCATACAAAAAGTGCTTTCGCTTATCAGAGTACACCCTGGCTTCGCCCAGCAGGTAAGCATACCAATTCGTTGTCTGCATATTCAGTTTTTCCTGGCAAATAAACTTCTCCTACGCCTGCTTACCAGTGTACACGAACACATCCTGCCTAACAAGAGAGTAGCCGCGTACGCCAGGACGCAGCCCCAGTAGCCGCGTACGCTAGTAGCGGGCTAGCGGATGCTATTATAGACCGCCGCCCAGTCGATTGAGCTATTATCTGCCCTCAACCATACAGTTAGGCCAATTAGGCTGGTATGGGCAGCGGGCAGGCATAAAGCACGGCCCATACCGGCCTTTTCGCTTTAGCGAATTACGGCAGATCAGGAAATCTGTCGTTTCTCCGCTGAGAAGAAGTCGCGTGACACCTGAGGGATCCATTGCAACGTGGCGCAGGACAGAATCATCAGGATCATGAGAATCTGGACAAAAACAGCGTAAATCCGTTGATTGGGAGCCAGGACTGCCGGGACATCCGTCGGCGAGAGCCATTCGTAGCATATTTCCAGAACCACAAGGCCAACTACAACGCTGCTTGCTATGCGTACCCAGTTCTTTCCTGTGCGAATCAGGAAGGCAAGGCAGGCAGTGCAGGTGCCAAAGAAGAGGTGTGCTCCTACGACGATCACCTGGATCGAGAACACTGACCCGTCGATCTCACTCTGCGAAAAACCAGGGTTCAGCGCTTTGACAGCGTTGACGACATCATTGCGATTGAGGAGAAAGAGTGTGAGGACACCCACGCTGATAAGCGTGTACAGGAGGTAGCCTCCGGTCGCCAGATTGATCTCCAGCGGCACCTGATGACGGGGGAGCACGTCATCAGGAAGCACTTTTGCTGTCTGTGCTTGTTCCATTTCAGGACTCTTCTTCCCTATCATTTGCCATCCTTGAACGATCAGGATCACGTTCAGACCAAACAGCAGCATGGCGTTAGACGGATGCAGTGCGGCCAGAAACGGAACGCTTCTGGCGAAACCTGCCAGTGTCACCTGGAGCAGCGTCAGTACGAAAAGCGCCGCACTCCAGATGGTCATTTTGCCAGGCAATCGCGCCAGCAATGCCGCTAGTGGTAACAGCAGCGTTAGCAGCAACAGCAGCAGTCCCAGTGCACCGTGTGTTGCTCGTCCCCAGGTCGTGCCCGCAAATATCGAAGTTCCAATGAGAAAGCCTTCTATCAAGATACCCAGTAAGATCAGTCCAGCCAGTGTTAGATAGAAAAGTAGCATTCGGGAGTGTGTCACAGGCGTTTTTTTGTGCGATACTTGCATAACAATCTCCTTTACCTGATAAAGCGAAAATATCCCAAATTTTATGCATTGTCGTATTCCGTATTCTCTTCACGGAAATGGAGGGTCAGGTGACAAATACACTACATTCATGTCCTCTGGTGCTGGCGCATAAATTTTGTGATATGTCTGATGGATAATTGTGCCTCGGGTAATGCATTGTTTTGAGATACTGTAGTATAGTGCCTGGAAGTGACGGGAAGATGAACATGCTCTCCTTTTTTTGTCATCGTTCTGTCATCTTGCTTGCTTCTGGAAGTCTACAGTAGCGCAAGCGAAAACTCTTATGGTCTCTAAAGCGGAAGATAAGATGAGGCATTTATGACAAATCTATGACAAAACAGGGTGGCAAAATTCATGGGCTGGTCATCTTTTGTCTCTATACTGTGTTTGTTCCCGCAGATTACGAGTGAGCGAATATTTCGGAAAAACGTAAATGAATAGATTAGATGCAAAAAATGAAGCTAGTGATACGGCTCTGGTGTGGAAGCAGGCTTCCTTCGTGAGCTGGAGTATGACGAAACAGTCCCCTTGTTATGTCTGCAAGGTGAGGGATGTCGCTGAAATCATGCAAGCGCTCACTATTGCACGCATGTATGGCCTCTCAGTAATTACACATGGCGCAGGACATAGCTATACAGATGCGGCTCTGAATACAGATGGGGTGATCATCGATGTAACAGATATGCGACGCATCCTTTCCTGGGACCCTCAGCAAGGGATCATGCAGGTTGAGCCAGGGGCGACCTTGCGCGACATCGTTCGTGTTGCCACGCCAGATTGCTGGTGGCCGCCTGTTACTCCTTCTACGGCCGATGCTACTATTGGTGGCTGTGTTGCTATGAATGTACATGGAAAAAATGCCTGGAAATATGGTTCTTTCGGGGAGCATTTGCTATCTCTTACGGTATTGCTGGCAAGCGGACAGACACTCACGCTTTCGCCCATAAGCCATCCTGAACTTTTCCGCGCTTTTGTAGGGAGCGCCGGTTTATTAGGTATCATTACCAGTGTTACGCTACAATTGCAACGTATTCCTTCTGGATATGTCGATATATGTGTACAACCAGCTGCCTCATTAGGCGAGATCTTGAGGATATTCCAGGAAGAGCAGGCGGCGGATTACCTGGAAGCCTGGGTGAATGGCTTTGCCAGTGGCTGCTGTCTAGGCCAGGGAATCGTCACTTCTGCCACATATAGTGCTGTGTATGATGACGCCAGTTTGCAGATTCCAGGGCCTCATCTACCAGAACAATTCAAGGGGAGATTGGCCCGCTGGATCGGTACAATATATAGGCCAGCTGTGAAGGGCAGTGTGCGCACTGCGAACGGCGTGATGTATAAATGGAGTAAATGCTGGGGAAGAAAAGTAATTCGACAAAGATCGCTGTTTCGCTCTACTTATTATCCACCTGCTGTGTTTACAACCTATCGGGCTCTTCTTCCTCAAGGTACGGAGACATTTCAGGCATTTGTCCCGTCTGCTCTGGCAGAGCGTCTTTTCAATGAAATTATACGACGTTCGCAGGAGAACAACTTTATCCCACTCTGGTGCATCATGAAGCGACATCGCCAGGACCCCTTCCTCCTGAGCTATCAGGTTGATGGCTTCTCTCTGGAGGTCAATTATCAGGTTGATCCTCGGACAGCGCAACAGTTACGTAAGATGTTGCTGGAATTGATGGACCTCGTGATCGCAGCTGGAGGAAGATTCTATCTTGCAAAAGATTCTCTGCTCACCGATATTCCCTATCGGAGGAGTGTTGGAGATACTGCCGTTGAAACATTTCTCCATCTCAAGCAGATGTACGATCCTGAAATGCTGTTCCAATCGGATCTGTTTCATCGCGTGTTCCAGACATCTCTCCGGTGAATAAGGAGGGATATATCGTCGTTTAGAGAGGAGAGAGCAGGAAGAGAACAATGTGGACCCTCTTGATAATTTTCCTGATCATTCCCATTCTCTGGGTTGCAGGATTTCTTACTGTTACGGATTTTTCGATTCCTTTAAGAGATGCGCGGCCATTTCACCATATACTCGTGATTTTCCCTCATGCGGATGATGAGGCTGTCAGTTGCGCAGGTTTTCTCCACCAGATAGCGAGAAGCGGATGTGCAGTAACGCTGGTGCTTTTGACCGGGGGAGAAAGAGGAACATCGAATGCTACTTTGAGTCTGGGGCTCAAAGACATTCGCGTACGAGAAGCGCGGGCAGCAGCAACAATCCTGGGAATTTCCAGGCTTATCCAGGAGGACTTTGGAGATGGAACATTGCACGCGAAAAGGCCGGAACTGACAATGTTCCTTGATACGCTTATCCAGCAGGAGCAACCTGATCTTCTTATTACTTATGATCTCGCCGGCTTCTATGGCCATCCGGATCATATTGTATGTGCAGAGATTATCACCGCGTTGAAAAAAAGCAGATTTCGAGAGATTCCTTTATGGTATGTAACATTTCCTGAGATCGTGCTGGCAAGAGTCCGTCTACCAGAACATATCGGCACAAATTCCCAGGTGCGAGAAAAACAGGCATTGCCCACGCATAAAATATTCATTGGGAGCAGTGTGTTGCCAAAGATCAAATCGTGGTATACGTATAAGAGCCAGCGAGCCTCTTTGACAAAAGGCATCGGGAAGCTTCTCCCTATCTGGTTTTTCCTTACCATGATGCTTTTTGAGTACTTTGCCGAGGCGAATTAGTGCAAAGGGAAGGACCTATATGGAGAGAAAAGAACAAACCTCGCGAACTGGCGGCACTGCCAGCAAGCTCGCGCTACCACTCGTATCAGAGTTTCGCTTGAAGCAAGCAACGCAGCCCCTGACAGATGCATGGCAACGCCTCCCCATCGAACCTCGTCATTCCACGTTGCTTGGCATAAGCTTTCGCTTGCCACAAATTGCGGCGTTCGGCTTAGATGCGCGCTCCACTCTGCAAACATTGCTTGGCTACCCGTTTCAACTCATTCGCCTGGGAGCCTATTGGAATCGCATCGAGCCCGAACCAGGAGTGTTCTCTCCTGATGAGCTCGATTGGCAGATCGATGCTGCCGAACGGGCGGGAAAGCAGATCATTTTATGCGTTGGCCCGTTAAAAACCTTTGGCTATCCCGAGTTCTTTGTGCCTGCGCATCATTTGAGCTCCCCTTTCCCTGAGCATACTCTCATCAAACCATCCGCTTATCCCTCACTTCTCGAAGCTGCTACTACATTCATCACCCGTCTCGTAGAGCGATATAAGCAGCGGAAAAGCATTGTCGCGTGGCAACTCGAGCACGAAGCCGTTGATCCGCTTGGCATAGAACATAGCTGGCGTCTGGATGCCGCCTTTGTCGCAAAAGAAGTTGAAGCACTCAGAAAAGCTGATCCCGACAGACCAGTTATGATGAACGGCTTTTTGCCGACCTCTTTGCTGGTATATCTCTCTCAATGGTGGCAAACGCGTGATCAGGGTGACTCACTTGCGGTGGCGCAGCATCTGGCGGATATTGTTGGGATCGACTACTATCCGCGTCATGCTCTGCTGGCATTTGGCACCAGAACTCTGTATCTGGATGGAAGCCGGAGTCCCTGGCAGCACCGCAGACGGAAGCAATTGTTCACAACGGCCCACGCTCATGGACAAAAGCTGATGATTGCTGAGGGGCAGGCGGAGCCGTGGGAGGCGGTGACGGCACCGCCCAGCCCATCCAGGCAAGGCATGTATAGTTGTTTGCCAGAGCAGGTCATCGCCAACTACAACACCTGCATACGCAGGTCCCAGCAAGAAGCTCCCCTGTATGCGTATCTCTTCTGGGGAGCAGAGTATTGGCTGCTCCGCGAACAATGCGCTGACTCAAGCTATCTCCAGGCATTTGTGCGTATCCTCGAACAGGCCTGACGCGTTCCAGTCCACGTACCCCACCGGCCCTCTCGAATACCTCAACCTTTCTTCGAGAGATTAAGGGAGTATCTTCGGTCTCGCCCTGTTTTGCTACCGCCTCGCTTAAGAAAAGTAACAGGCTTAAACATACTTTGGCTCTCTAAGCAAGTCCATTTGGCTGTAGACGAGAAGGCTGCTTCCCACTACAATGGCGGATAATCCGGTAATAAAAGAAGAGATGAAGGAGAGAGACAAATGAGCCTTCCCGTATTTTTTGTGGATGCCTTTACAAGTACCCCCTTCGCGGGCAACGCGGCGGCGGTCGTAGTACTGGATGGACCTCGTGAGGATGCCTGGTTGCTACGCGTCGCCAGCGAGATGAACCAGGCCGCGACCGCCTTTATCTATCCCCAGGATGATGGTTACAACCTGCGCTGGTTCTCGGCAAAAGTCGAGCTGGAGCTGTGCGGACATGGCACCCTGGCTAGCGCACACACCATCTGGGACCAGGGCTATCTGGCAAGCGATGCCCAGGCCCGCTTCCACACCAGGGCTGGCCTCCTGACAGCTAATAAGGTTGGCGAGTGGATCGAGCTTAACTTTCCTGCCAAGCCCGAGGAGCCAGCGGAGATCCTACCTATCTTCGCCGAGAGCCTCGGTGCGACACCACTCTATGTCGGCAAGAGCCAGCTCGACTATGTTGTCAGGCTCGAATCTGAAGCAATCGTGCGCGACCTCCAGCCAGATTTTGTGCGCCTGGTGACTATCCCGGCTCGCGGCATCATAGTCACCGCGCAAGCCGATGCTGGCCATGAGTATGACTTTGTCTCGCGCTTCTTCTGCCCCAGCGTAGGCATCAATGAAGATCCCGTGACGGGCTCGGCCCACTGCGCACTTAGCCCCTTCTGGAGCAAGCAACTGGGCAGAGACCAGCTTACCGGCTTCCAGGCCTCGACACGTGGCGGCGTTGTCCGCGTCCAGTTGGATGGAGAACGCGTGCGCCTGGGAGGCCAGGCTATCACCACCCTGCGCGGCGAACTACTTTCTTAATCCCCTAACATGAGGTCAGTTACCCTCTTAATTCCCTAATACTAATAAGTATGTGACGGGCCATCGCATTCTCGATGGCCCGTCACATACTTATTTACCCTGCAAAGCACCATAGGCACTGAGAATTCGCAAGAAGCCAAAATAACTGTGAATAAAGGACCAAAGCTTTCCTAAACTGGTGTTACTCTAAAGAAGACCGTAATACTCGACATCAGGCGCATTGCCAGCACACAATAACGAGGAGAGGAACACTAGCATGAGTACACACGTCAGATCAACGTTTAAGGTTGCCTCCTGGGAACAGGTCCCCTACGAAGAACCCGAGCAGGGCGCAAAGCTCTTCCGGGCCGAAGTAAAAAAGATCTTTAGCGGTGATATCGAGGCTGAGGGCACTGCCATCCTGCTTATGTGTCAGGGAGAGAATGATGGAGGTGGCTACGTAGCTACCGAGCGCATCACCGGGCGCATTGGGGAACGTACAGGAAGCTTCGTCATTCAGCATGGAGGGGCGATGGCAGACAATGCTGTGACCGATTCCTTTGGCTACATCGTGCCCGGTAGCGGCACCGACGACCTCAAGGGCTTGCGCGGACACTGCACCTTTCAGCACGATGATAAGGGTGCCACCTTTACCCTCGACTACGAGTTTATCTAGCCATTCGCCTCTCCTGGTGTATGCACCTATCTGCCATGTCGCAATAAGGGCATACATCAGGAACGAGCTCTAAATGTAAGGCTGCTATACGCTGGTAAGAAATGTGATTAGGCGCTCTCGATCAGTATTGTTCCGGACAACAAAGACACGCTCCCAATGCTTCTCAAGATAGACACGCATAAAGGCCGCTGATAGCGGCACCTTCTGCTTACACATATCCAGGCGCTCAATCAAAACCTCCGCGCCAGCGGGTTCAGCGCTCGCTTTAACCTCTTCTCGATACATTTGCACAGCCTCGAACACGATTGGATCAGCGTCAACCGTGTCGACGCAATAACGATACGTATTTTTCATAAAGTTGAAAAGCAGCTTTGTGGGATAGGGATTGGTGCCACGCAGAGTCTTGGAGATATGGCGACACAAAACGCGCCAGGCCGCGATATACCAGGGGACCTCAAGCAACACAATATAATCAGCCTGGTAGGCAAGGTGATCAGTCGAGATAATATAAATCCCCTCAGCGATCCATGCAGACTGATCCGCAATAATGGCAGTATCCTCTATCCAGGCCTTCATATCCATGCCATGTTTCCAGCCCAATTTATCCAAGTCGTGGTGTGGTATAGCAAGCCTGCGCGATAAATCCTGCGCCAGGGTCGTCTTGCCACTGCCAGGACCTCCAAGGATAAAAATTTTCGCCATAAGTCTCTCTTTCAGTGCATATTAATCTGCAAAATTACAAAATCCACAAAACAAGGCGGGAAAGGATACCTGAAATGCACGCGAGAGACAACCACCGTCTTATGCAGCAATCAATAGGGAGACAACTTCACATGAGGGATCGGGTTGGAGGACTAAAGGAATGTGTGAGAGCCGCCGCCCCTGGGAGAAATTGCTAACGCCCTGCCCTACTTTTTATGGTAGACAAAACAAGCCCTTGCCGCACCAGGCAACAGTGGCATTCCTTCGTCATACATTCCAGGCATACGTTAGCAATGAGTGGGCATAGTAGCTCCTTCATGAAAAAAATATATTTACCCGGCCAGTATATACAAGGCAGCAGAAAAAGTAAATGCCAGCGTAAACATGCTATTCTTTGCCAGCTTGTTTTTATCCTCAATGTACATTATGCTCTTCTGAGGACCCATCGTAATCACAATATGATTCCTAAGTGTTTTGCGGAGGTTGCACATTCTGTTCTATAAGAAGAGAGGATATCATCATGAAGCGGATTCTTCTGACAGGGATGTCTGGAACCGGTAAGACCACGGTAATCAGTGAGCTTGCCGCACGTGGGTATAAGGCCGTGGATGCGGACTGCGATGAATTCTCAGAGTGGGGGGAGGTCACCGGCAACGCTGCCACCTTAGATTCACCAGTGGAAGTGGATAGAGACTGGGTGTGGCGAGAGGACCGCGTTCAAGGCCTCCTGTCCACTGAGGAGACCGATGTGTTGTTCCTGAGCGGATGCGCGGAGAATATGCAGAAGTTCCTTTCCCAGTTCGACCACGTCGTACTGCTGAGCGCGCCCGCTGATGTCATCGTTGAACGCTTGCGCACAAGGACAAACAATCAGTATGGGAAGCATCCCGACGAAATCGCTCGTGTGCTTGGCCTGGTAGAAACGGTCGAGCCATTGCTACGACGTGCCGCGGGACACGAGATCGATACCAGTGCTTGTCTCGAGGATGTCATAGCGATCCTGCTCCGACTGGTGCAGCCATAGAAATGATGCTCACTAAAGGAGTTTTCAAATGAATTGGGCGACATTTGCCATAGAAAAACTACGGGAAGGACAACAAGCACAGATCAAGCCACGGGGTCATTCGATGACTGGGAAAGTCAACGATGGAGATCGCGTTACCCTCCAACCGTGTTCTCCAGAGCAGTTATAGGTAGGCGATATTGTTCTGGTGCAGATCAAAGGGAACGTCTATCTGCACTTAATTAAGGCTATTGACCAAAAACGATTTCTGATTGGAAATAATCGCGGAGGCATTAATGGTCGGGTTGGTCCCCATGCCATCTATGGGCGGGCAGTTCAGATCGAGAGACGTTAGAGGAATCTCGCTAACCCGATGGGTCAACGGCCTACCGCTGGTAGGCCGCTTTTCGTACCCAAGAGAGGTAATGTGAGACATGGTCACTGTGAGACATGGTCGCCTGCCAAACTCTGCGAGCAGGGGGTCTGGCTGCTCACAACCTCTCAGGCAAACAATGCTGGTACATGTACAGGCTATCGCTGTGCTGTTGCAAGGGCGCGACAACTCTGGGATGCGGATGACTGTAGATAGTAGGATAGTCTATTTCGTCTAGCTCTGGGCGCACAGGAAAGGCTAGTTTCTCCTGCTCCAGTGAGAATTCCGCCTGTACTCCTGGCTTATTGCCACGTGCATCGAGGCGTATCCAGCGTTGAAGCGATGGGAGATAGGCAGCGTTTAGCGCATGGACCGCGTAGCCCGTCTCGGGCGTGTCCCCCAGCGTCAAGCGCTGGTAGCAAAAGCCTGTGGGGATACCCTGCCCCCGCAGGAGAGCAGCTAGTAGATGGGATTTAGCATAACAGATGCCTGTCTGATGCTGTAAAACCTCGGAGGCGGTACATGTTACCTGAGGATTTTGCGCATCCCATGAGTGAGGAATGGTATCGCGCACAAACTCAAATGTCCGCTGAACGCGCTCTACTTCCGACTCGGAAGCTAGCTGTAACTGCTGGATTGCCTGGCGCACCAGGGGATGCGAGTAGTTTGCAATTTCATCTTCGCGAAGATACACATCTATCTGAGAAATCTCACACTCAAGTTGCATGTTATTTACCTTCCAATAGTATTACGTGGCTTCTCTACCTGCTTGTGACAGCTCTTGATTGCTAGCGTATCTGGCCCAGGATTTCCTCAACGATCTCTGCAGGACGCTTCTCGTCGGTCGGGATATGCGTGGCGAAGGCGGGCGACTCAAAGGCGGTGACACAGCGTTGGAAGCGCTCACGAATCCAGGCCAGGGATTCCGCCGTATGCTCATGTTGTCGCTGCTCTAAGCGAGCGTACAGTGTCTCCTCGCGCGCCGTGAGGCAGAAGTGATAGAGGTGTGGATCTACCTGACGCAGGCCAGCGGTAATCTCCTCAAAATAGGGCCGGTGCCAGATAGTCATAGGCATGACCAGCGTCCGCCCATAGACCTGTTTGAGCACACGCGCCGTCTCGACCACCAGGGGACGCCACGCCGTCAAATCCTGAAAATCTTCAAACTTTTCGATAGGCCTCGCGATATGCGCGAGGCCAGCCCCTACAATCTCTGGATCATAGAGCATACTATGATAGAGGCGTGGCACCAGCAACTCAGCGGTCGTCGTCTTCCCCACCGCGAACGACCCATTTATAAGAATTATCATATATTTGAGGCATCCTTTACCAAAAAGTAGAACATAAATAAAGCATATCAGAGAGCAAACATGCAAATTTTACTCAAGACGCGAAATCAAAGACCAGCCGGACATCACTTGTGGAACCATATACCTCTAGGAGGCCATTCAATATTTCTGTCAGAAAAGGTTCCACAGCCTCTGCATAAGTTGATGTCCAGATTGCGTTGCAATACGGACTACCTTTGCCTGTATGGTGGTAACTGATTGGAATATCTTCTGGCCAATCATTCCAGGCGGGAGAACTATCTGGATGGAAAATGTGCTTTACACGCTCATCTACACGGGCATAAAATTTTTTACGCTTACCATGCCAATCAAAGCACGCCAACTCCTCCAGTGTCAACCAGCTTGTCTCAAGCCCATCTGTATTGAATTTGCCTGTTTCTTCATCAAAGAGCACATAGTGATACCACACCTGCAACTCAGCCGAGAGATCATCTGGCAGCCCTCTAAGGGGCGCAATTGGCTCAAATGGCTCTTCCTGATCATTTCTCACACCAGCAAGAACTGCAAAGAGGTAGTAGTGTTGCCTGTCATAAATCGATTCAGGGCGGTACTCCAGGGGGTCATCTGAGTCATACTTGTGCATTTCATTCTCGAGCATTTGCCCCACGTAATACCATTCGTTGCCGATGCGCTGCTCTACGTACATTGATATATAGGTCCCCATGCGCTTCTTCCCTTAACATAAGCCATCCACAGGCTCAGCTTAAATACTCATTTTCGCCTAGTGTAGCACATGGGCACAAGTAGCCGCGTACGCCAGTAGCGGGCTCACAGCACAGGATAGAAGAAAGCCAGAATACCCGTGAGGATCAAGCAGGCTCCGACCATAACGCTGAAGCGTCCACTCTGCCCCCATGTCTTCAGACAGAATATCAGCGTGGTCAGGCCTAGCATCCAGGGAATATTCATCAGGCCGACGACAAGCATAATTAGCATCAGCCCTCCACAAGCCCCCAGACAGTAGAGACCATTTCTAAGCCCTAAACTGACATCAGCCAGTCCGACTGACGTTACAGGCATGGCACAACCAGTATCCATACCAGGCTTACAGTGGCTGAGAGAGTTTCTCGCCAATGGTGTCTGCTGATAAGCTCCAACGGCTATAAGCAGAATTGGGCCTAAGATGGTTAGTGATGGCGAGTGTGTTGCAAGATATTCACTGGCAAGCGAGAGTCCGTAGATGGGGATGCCAGTGAGGAACCAGGCAAATATGTACCCGAGCAGAAAACTAGAGGCGCGTATAACTGGGCGAAACGTCACCTCGCGCTCCATATGCAGCGACTCAAGGTACCAGGAAAATGCAGGCGAGAAGGAGGGCAACATCATCGCGATCATCATGATGGTCCAGTACAGCAGGAAGGCAAGAAAGGTCAGACCCATCGGGCCGTATTGATGGCCTGGAGGCATACCCCAGGCATGTACTAATGTGGGTATCCAGGCCAGAAGAGCCAGAAAATGCGTCGTCATCCAGGCATGCGCATGCTTCGACGCTTTTGGTAATGTCATCACCTCAGCCATTACTTGCTCCTCTTCTTTTGCTGGCTACAGCATCCTTTACTTCAATTATAAAATGACATGCTCCTAAATACTATTCTTATTTTTATTGACATTCCGGTCACTCTACTGTTTGCATACTCATCCTGGCTTATGTTACACTTTTCAAGATTGAGTAATTGAGACTTAATAATAGATGTTATCGTCCTCTGAGGCGCTCCACGAGGGGCTAAAACAGTTAGGGATTTATGCCGAAGTCATCTCTCCATGCAATTACCTGGTCAGAAGAGCAGAAGCGCTATGAACTTCGCACGCAAGGCGAACTACAGCAATATTTTGGTTCTGAAAACAACCAGCCATGGCAAGACTGGCTGGTTGACCAGACCTCCTTCGCCTTTCAGGGACGGCTTGGGCATATGAGCGTGGTGAAAGAGGCACGAGCCCGGGGAAATGGCTACTGGTATGCCTATAGCACACTTCAAGGGCAGACACGCAAGCGCTATCTTGGACAGACAAGTGGCGTCACGCTAGAACGTTTAGAGCAAGTAGCGCAGGCCTTCGCGAACGAGCACCGCTCCGTATCCCAAACGGGTCAACAGATTACACAGGCGAGTTCTGACTCGCTAAACCTTGCGCATCAGAGCCACATACCACTCATCGCAACCAAGCATACTCATCCTCAACTTCCCTCTATGCTAGTGAGGCGCGAGCGCTTGCTACAAGAGATGGATGAAGTGCTTACTCATCGCTTGCTTTTGCTCTCCTCCTCGGCTGGGAGCGGGAAAACGACGCTGCTGAGCACATGGGCGTCACGTTCGCCGCATACCATAGGCTGGCTCTCGCTGGATGAGGCCGATAATGATCCTACGCGCTTCTGGGCCTCGGTCATTACAACCCTGCGCATCTGCCTACCCGAGATCAGTGATATCGCCCTGGCGATGCTCTATACGCCTCAGCCACCCCCGCTTTCAACTATACTCATCACCTTTATCAATGAGATTCTCAGGTCCTCCAACGAGATTATCCTTATTCTGGATGACTACCATGTAATTGAAGACCAGGCCATTCATGAGGCCATGCTCTTCCTGCTCGATCACCTCCCCGCGAATATGCACCTGGTTATCGCCAGTCGCGTTGATCCGCCGCTCCCTCTGGCACGCTGGCGCATGCGAGGCCAGATGAGCGAGATTCGCGAGCCAGAGGTACGCTTTACGCCAGTAGAGGCCCAGGCCTTTCTCAATGAGGGTATGACGCTCTCGCTTTCTGAGACAGAAGTACAAGTGCTGGAGAAGCGCACAGAGGGCTGGATCGCGGGACTACAACTGGCCGCGCTCTCACTACGCACACACAAAAAGCCTTCTACCTTTATCGAGCACTTTACGGGCGAACATCGCTTCATCTTCGACTATGTACAGGAGGAGATTCTTCAACATCAAGCGCCATCTGTGCAGCAGTTTCTACTCCAGGTCGCGGTACTCTCGCGCATGAACGCCGCCCTCTGCCAGGAACTGACGGGAGAGCCTGCCAGTCAGGAACTATTGGAGGTGCTAGAACGCCATAATCTCTTTATTGTTCCGCTGGACGAGCAACGGCAGTGGTATCGCTTGCATACTCTCTTTCGTGAAGTACTCCTGGCACGCCTGCAAGCTACCCAACCAGAACAGGTAAACACGCTACACCAGCGCGCCGCCCGCTGGCACGCGGCCCAGGGTTCTATCCATGAGGCGATGTCCCACGCACTGGCTGCTCAAGACTATCCATTCGCGGCCGCAACGTTGGAGCAAGGCGCAAGACAGCTATGGACGCAAGGCGAAGCCAGAATGATCGCGACCTGGCTACTGCAGTTGCCTGAGAATATCCTGCTCGAACACCTGGAATTTGCCCTCACCTCGGCCCTGAACTTGCTTTCCAGTACGCAATATATGCCGGAGCAGCAGCGTGTGCAGGCTCTAAGCCAGAGTGAACAGATTATCGCGCGTGTAGACCAGATATTGTCCAGCGAAAGAACCACCTCCCTCGCTCCAACAGAGGTGGGAAAAATTGAGAACCGCATCTGTCTCTTGCGTGAGTTTATCCTGATGAGCGAGGCTTTCCGCAAGGGCAATATGCAACAGCTTCGCCTGATCGCCCAACGCATACAACCTCTCACTGTAAGCGAATCAGTTGCCTGGAAATGGCTCGCGCTCCACGGCCTCTTTGTCAGCTCTCAAGTCGTAGGTGATTCTGTTCTCTTGCTGCCAGAACTGCTCGCTTTGAAGCAGCAGGCTCTTCAGGAGCAGGACCACGCCATAGCGATTGTTGTCACATGCTGGCTTGCGGCCGCCTTTCTCTATGCAGGCCAGCTTCACTCACTCCACCAGGAATGCCTACAGGCTCAGGATCTCCTCGCTCAGCTAGGACAGAATGTCTCGGTCACGGCCTATCCCGCTTTTGATCTCTCCTTCCTCTACTATGCCAGGAATAAGTTGGAGCAGGCAGAAGGCAGCTTACAGGTAGCCTTGCAACATGCCGCGCGCTGGCAAGATATAAATCTGCTCATCTGGGGCCATGCGACTTATGTAAAAATCGCCCTGGCATCCGGGAAGATTGCGGACGCGGAAGAAGCGCTGGAACAGGCCAAAAACCTGATCCAAAGCACTGGCTTTACAAACTATGCACATGATGTCTCAGCCGCCCAGGTAGCACTCTGGCTCGCACAGGGCAACTTCACAGCGGCAGAGGACTGGGTGGCTCGCTATGATTTCAATCCTCAGACTCTGAGCTTCCTTTATATTGATGAATATATAGCACTGGTCAATATTCACCTCGCGCAACAAGAATATACACAAGCTTTGCACATCCTGATTCCACTGCTCAGCAGAATGGAGCAATGTAAGCGCACCTGGGATATCATTCACCTGCTGGCACTACAAGCCAACACACTCTACGGGCTAAGAGAAATGGAACAGGCCCAACAGATTGTCGTACACCTCCTGAACTTGACGGAGCCTGAGGGTTATATTCGTGTGTACCTGGACGCAGGCAAACCTATGCGCCAGCTACTCCAGAATCTGCTCAAAAACCCACCCAGGCAAGAGTTATCTCCCGCCTGCGTCTCCTACATCTCCACCCTGTTGACAGCTTTTGTCCAGGAGGAACAGAAACGCACACAGCAAGCAGCCAAATTGCAAATCGAAGGACACACGCCACAGGCTCTAGAAGGACTCTATGAACCCCTGAGTCCTCAGGAGCAACGCGTCCTAAGCCTGCTGGTCGCAGGGCAAACTTACGCCGAGATCGCGCAAAAGCTGGTCGTCTCCCCCAATACCATCAAGACTCAGGTTAGCAGCATCTATCGCAAACTGGATGTCAGTCGGCGCGCCGAGGCTATCGCTGTCGCCAGGCGTCTCCATCTCCTCTAACTTAAAGCCTCTCATCGAAGCGTTGTGTGCCAACCCACAACTACCTATCTCACCCAACGCTAGATACTAATCACCTGCCCAATCACCAGGACAGGTGAAGTCACACCCCATGCTTTCCAGCTATACTTTGCACATCAAGAGATGAACATACACCTACCTCAAACAGGTGAGAAAAAGAAAGGTAACTACATTATGAACGCAACGACACTTCTACGCGAGCAGATTCAACAGGCGCATGGCTTCCTGAATGCCACCCTGGAGGGCATCACGACCGAGCAGACTCACTGGGCGCCTCCCGGAACCGCCAACCCCATCGCCGCCACCTATGTACACGCTATCGCGAGCGAAGACCTGGCCATCAACATGGTGCTCAAAGGCGGCGCGCCCCTCTATGCAAGCGAGTGGGCGGAGAAGACCGGCATCAGCGAGGTGCAGCCTCTAAGCACAGCAGAATGGACACGCCGTGTCCGTATTGATCTACCTGCTATGAGCATCTACACCCAGGCCGTCCACGCAGCCACCGATGCCTACCTCGCGACCCTGACGGATGAAGACCTGGCCCGTGATCTCGACCTGACGGCCTTCGGACTGGGGCACATGACGGTTGGCACAATCCTGAACCGTATGGTTCTAGGACATGTCGACAACATGACAGGTGAGATCTCGGTCCTTAAAGGACTCCAGGGAGCCAAAGGTTACCCTATCTAACCTGAATTACTTACGACACCATGAACCAGCCAGCTATCAACGAACCAGTGCCAAACTGGCTGGTTCTCCTACCACATAAAAAGAACTCCATATACATTCGGAATACATTTTTTGGGGAGGTTATAGCCATGTCATTCTTTACAACTAACGACGGTGCGCGTCTCTTCTACGAGGATTGGGGCCAGGGAGCACCCGTGGTCTTTGTCTCCAGTTGGGCCTTGAATGCCGATATGTGGGAGTACCAGGTCCCTGCCCTGGTTGAGCAGGGACTTCGCTGCATCGTTTATGATCGCCGTGGGCATGGACGCTCCGACCGAACCGGGCATGGCTACGACATAGATACCCTCGCCGATGACCTGGCCGCGTTGATCACGCACCTCGACCTGCGCAACGTCACGCTGATAGCACACTCGATGGGAGGTGGCGAGGTCGTGCATTACCTGGCTCGCCACGGGTCCGACCGCATTGCCAGAATCGCGCTTATCTCAGCGATTCTCCCCTTCCTATGCAAAACAGACTATAACCCCGAAGGAGTACCCGAGGCTATCTATAAGTCTTCCTCGGGACAACTGCGGGAGGATCGTGTGCAATATTTTACTCAGAGAGCACAGGCATTCTTCGCCACCCACCTGGGCAACAAGGTCTCACCAGAGCTTGTCCAGTGGACAACCGAACAATGTCTCTATAACTCTCCCATGGCTCTGCTCCAATGCTGGCGCACCAACTTTTACACCGATTTTCGCGCTGAGATGCAAGAAATTGTGCTGCCAACGCTGATCATCCATGGAACGGCGGATGCCTCCGCCCTTATCGACGTGACCGGACGACGCTCCGCCAAACTGGTGCCAGGCAATAGCTATAAAGAGTACCAGAACGCGGGACATGGCCTCTTCATTACCCATAAACATCAACTCAATAACGATCTGCTGGCTTTTATCCAGGGTTAAGAGCGCTACTGGCGTACGGGGCTACTGGTGAGTAGCAAATCGACATCATCATATGAGGGATAGTAAGAAGATTTCTGGGCGAATGACCAGAAATCTTCTTACTATCCCTCATATGAGCGCCGCAGGCGCGAAAAGTTAGCTTGAAAAAGGTCGGAAGTGCCTGTATCATGTCCTCGCGACCAGCAAATAACAGCACAATGAGGAGCATCCATGTTTGACACTTTAACGTATGTTACTGGCAACCCCGGCAAAGTGAAACGCTTCAGCCACTATATTGACTATCCACTACTGCACAAAGACCTGGATCTACTTGAAATTCAATCACTTGAGTCAGCAGAAATCATCGAGCATAAAGCCAGGGAGGCATATAGACATATTCAAGCGCCTGTACTGGTGGAGGATACCTCGCTGCAATTCCTGGCCCTGGGGAAACTACCAGGACCTTTCATCAAATGGTTCTACGCAGAGCTAGGCACAGAAGGGCTATGCAAGCTACTCGCCGATTCGCAGGACAGATCCGCTCTGGCTTCAGTACACATTGGCTTATATGATGGTCATGCCCTGCGCATCTTCTCCAGCGCCTGTGAAGGCACCATCGCGCCCACCCCTCGTGGCAATGGCGGCTTTGGCTGGGACCCCATCTTCATCCCCAACGGGTACCACCAGACCTGGGCCGAGATGCCAGAGTCCGAGTATCTAGCAACCTCTATGAGCACTCAAGCGCTCCAAGATCTCGCAACCTATCTAAAAACGCCACGCTAACAAGTAGCCGTGTACCTTTGCAAAGTGGCGGGGGAGAGGAGCCAGCAGGTTGATCTTGAGATGAAGATGAGATATGCTTTCAACAAAAGAGACCTCTCCTTCGAGACGTCTGCTGACACACCCTCGTCGTTTGATTTCTCTGCTTCAGATCCAAAGAATAGAAAAGAATGGAGATCTCATGCCTCAACTACCAACCAAACCAGCACTCACTCTTGCTGCGGCCAAAGCTATTGCGGCAGCGGCTGAAAACGAAGCCATCAAAAATGAATGTTCTGTAGCTATCGCTATTGTCGACGATAGTGGTCGTCTGCTCTATTTCCAACGGATGGATGAGAATGCCAACGCGAGTGTGGATATGGCGGTTGCGAAGGCCGTTCATGCCGTGCACTTTCGCCGACCGACCAAATTCCATGAAGAGCTTCTTGATAAGGGAAATATGACCGTCCTAGGGGTGCCTGGCATGGTCCCTGTTGAAGGAGGACTCCTCTTACGCGTTGGGGAACAGGTGGTTGGAGCCATCGGGGTGAGCGGCGCGCGATCCAGCCAGGATGGGATCTTTGCCCAGGCGGGAGAACATGCCTTGCATACCTACCTGTCAGCGTGAGAGAGGCCAGATTTCTGGTTCTTCTCTACGTCTGGCCTCAATGTACTGAGGACCTTTGCGGGAGATACCCGCTTCCGCAAAGGTCCTCAGTACACAGATTGGTCAAGATCTTGGCCCTATCTCTTCCACAATGAATTTACAACAGTCGAGTGCTGGAAACCGCTTCCGAAGCCATGTTCTGGCGACAATGGATGATTCCAGCTCACGTTTGAGGGCAAAAGTCGCTCACTTTTCTTCACGTCATTTACCAATAGCTTCAAACGATGAGTTTAAAGTGAGACGAAATCCCACGTCAACAAAGTACTGGTAAACGAACACGCGCTACTGGCTACCCCAAAGGGCACAAGGTACACGGCTACTGCTAGTGTGGCTCAGGGAGGTAAACGACCTGGACCTGGCGCAGGCCACGGATGGCATTACAGATATAGACTTTTTCTGCTGTCAGGAGGTCGTGCAGGGTGAGAATGACCTCCTGCGCGTTGGGGTACTCCTCCAGGATGCACTGGCGCGCGATGCCTGGCAGCAAACCACAGGTTACGGGCGGGGTAAGCAAGCGGCCATCAAGCTCAATGAAGATGTTGCTTATGGCGCCCTCGGTCACTTCACCGCGCTCATTGAGGAAGACTATATCGGCATAGCCATGCTGATGGGCAGTCTGAAAGGCCCGCTCATAGAGGGGGCGCTGCGTGGTTTTATGGAAATACATGCGGTCCTGCGAGTTGATCCGTTCGGTGCTGATGATCACTCGCACTAGCTCCTCTCGTGGCTTTTGAACCAGTACACTCTCGCAGGTGAAGGCACCGCTACGCTCTAGCAGCACGCGCACTTTATAAGTATGCTCTGGCAACATCTCGCGGTTCTGCCTATATAAGAGGGCCTGGAGACGTTCCTCATCCCAGGGATAACCAAAATAGCGGGCCGAGTCCTGCATCCGCTTGAAATGCTTCTCCAGGCGTTGATAGCCAGCGTCCCAGAGAATGGACTCCAGAAGAGCAAACTCTTGCGCTTGTGTGGTCAGGAAGCGAGCCTTGATCGCGCATTCGGCGGCCTCTTCAGCGGCACACGAGTCATAGATAATGCCACTACCAATGCCCATCATCCCCTGTCCATGCTCAAACTCAATGGTGCGAATAGCCACGTTGAACATAGCCTGGACTGGACCTTGTCTCGATGGAGGCGCGATATAGCCAATCGACCCGGTGTAGACTCCCCTGGGCGTCTCCTCCAACTGGCCAATAATCTCCATGGCCTTGAGCTTGGGCGCGCCCGTCACCGAGCCACAGGGGAAAAGGCTGGAGAAGATCTGCTCAAGGCTGGCATCACGTCGAAGCTGGCCCGTAACGGTCGAGGTCATTTGTAACACGGTCTCATAGCTCTCAACCTCTAGCAGGCGTGGAACTGTCACCGAGCCAATCTCGCAGACACGCCCCAGGTCGTTGCGTAAGAGGTCCGTAATCATGATATTCTCCGCCCGGTTCTTGGCGTCGCCGCGCAGCCACGAGACCTGCTGCTTATCCTCTAACAGCGTGCAGCCTCGTGGGGCCGTCCCCTTCATAGGGCGAGTCATTATACGCTGTCCATTCATCTGGAAAAACAACTCCGGCGAGAAGCTCAATACAGCTCGCTTGCCTATACGCATATAGGCGCTATAGAGCGTGCGCTGAACCTGGCGGAGGCGCGCATACAGGGCCAGGGGCGAACCCGCAAAGCGAAAATGTGTGCGCCCCGTCAGGTTAATCTGGTAGACATCTCCGGCGCGAATATGCTCCCGTACTCGCTCGACCTTCTGGCGATACGTCTCCTCGTCAAGATCAAAAAGTACGTCCTGGACCTCACAGTCCATCTCATCCTGGTGATCTAAGGCATAGGCTTGCCAGGCAGCCTCTCTGAGAGCGGCATCAATTCGATATGGCTGGCGGTAGACCCCAAACCACGCCAGGGGCGAGTGTTCATCCCTATAAGCGAGCTTGCCCAGTTTCTCCAAAAAGTAGCCACATTCATAGGCAAAGTAACCGGCGAGGTAGTAGCCTTCCTGGACGTATTTCTGCATCGTCGCAAGCAACGGCAGAAAGTCACTTACCTGGTGGATCTGTAGCGTATGCACCGGGTCGACAAAAAGGTAATCCCACCCATCTCCCTGCCCTCCCAAAGTATTCTCAAGCAGCACTACATCACTGCCTGCCTGTAACAAATGCACAAAGTCTGATGCTGAATCGAGGGAAACCATAAAAACCGCCTGACGCTTGCCTCGCTCCATAGAACTGGAGCGAGAACTTCGGATATGCGTAAGGCATGGTATAGCAAATAGCTAGCAACCGTCAAGACCGCTACTGGCGTACGCGGCTACTGTAGAGATAATTCTCTCAGAGAGGCTGGGTGACGCGCTTGGCGAGAAATTCTGGGGTGGCAAGCGCTTGCTGTCTGAGGCAGATCAGGGAAATGCCCAGTACAAGGACAAGTGTGACAACTAAGCCGCCTTCAGGTCCAAAGTCGCCGCCATTGAGCAGGGTCGCGTAAGTGTTCTGGAAGAGGAACAGATTTCCACCGTGATACTGCACGCCGCTTACGGGCAGGGCAAAGATATGACCCTGCATCCAGTTCCACGCGGTATGTAGACCAGCCACGCGCCAGATATTGCCATCGGCAAGGACACAGAGAGCACAGAGCACGCCGAATAATGTGAGATTGAACAGGGCCAATAGATTAACGTGAGGATTAAGGATGTGCGCAAGCGCAAATACCAGGGAGGATATCATAATACTGAACCAGCGACCATAACGCCTGGTCAGTCTGGAGAGCAGCCAGCCTCGGTAAACGATTTCTTCTTTTGGTCCTTGAGCCATCCAGCCAATCAAGGTAAAGAGAAGGGCGGCCACGCCACCTCCCTCTGCTGAACCCGCCAGTTGTAGTATTGCGGTACCGGAAGAGAGCAAGATGCAGACAATCACACTCATCAATACGACACCAAGGAGCAGACCTTGTAAGTAAGTACGCAAGGCCTGCCATCTTGGCAATCTAAAAGGCCAGAGACCTCGCCGCTCAACAATACACATCCAGATCCAGAGCATGAGGAAGGTTGAGCATGAAGCGATCAGCCAGTAGAGGGTAAAGCCCAGCGCAGCAGGAATAGTCTTCGGACTATGAGACAGATTAGCAATTGCTTCACCTGCTGGCAAATCTCTAAGTAACTTATAAAAGAGAGGAATGCTACTATAGGCTGGTAACAGCGTAAAAAGCGTGGCGAGAAGAGAGGCCAGTAACCACCAGGTATAAAACGTTGCCTTCTTCTTTATTTTCATACTGTTGTTATTATTACATAATGTCTGCATTTCAGTACCTCACCCTTTTTAATATTCCAGGCTCACAGTCACAGGAGTATAGCAGTAATCTCACTTTAGCTATCTGAATTCAAAACATGTCGTCACTATGTCTGCACGACAAGACAAAGGGGATTTGGTTCAATCAGTTTTTAGGATGCATCAAGTAACATAGTTACATGTCAATGTATATCAAAACGCATCAATGCAAGAGAAAGTACGTCTATAATTATTATCGTAAAAAGCTTGGTTTTGTCACGCGAAAAAGGGATGAGTTTATGGTAGAGAGGACAGGCAGATGCGAAAGCCAGCGTTGCAAGCCCCCTTCGATCAATCTAGTTTCATTATCAGCATGCGCTTCCTTGACATTAACCGCAATATATGTTAATTAATTGTAATACTATCTAGTTTATCGATTAACTACAAGGCTTCTCCAAAGATGAAGGAGCGCCATGACAACTATTTATGATATCGCCAGGGCAGCAGGTGTCACAGCGACAACGGTTTCAAATGTCTTCTCGGGCAAAGGCTCAGTGAGCGAGAAGACGCGCGCACGTGTACTTCAGTACGCGCAGGAACTGGGCTATAGCCCCAATCTGGTCGCGCGCAGCCTGATCAAGGGACGTACCAGCATTATTGGCCTGATTGTCCATCCCGTTGATAACCCCTTCTTCGCGGAAATTGTGTACACGGCGGAAACGCTGGCCTATGCCGCTGGCCTACGTATCTTTGTCACCACTCTTACCGACAATGACGAGATGACACAGCTTATGCTGAAAGACCTGGTCGCCCGGAAAGTTGATGGCATTATCATCACCTGCGCGCTCTCGCCACAGACTGTGCGAGAACTTATACCACCCACCCTCCCAGTAATTTACTGCCTCTGGGAAGGTGAAGATCTCCCCGACTATGAGACTGTCCTGTTTGACTTCTTTGAAGGAGGCAAACTCGCAGCGGAACATCTCTTTACGGCCGGACATAGACGGATTGGTATAGTCACACATCTAGACAACAACAATTGCGACCACCATGCCATACGCACAAACGGCTTTAAAAGTGTTTTCATAAAGTATGGCGTCTCTATTGATCCAGAGTTCATAGCAGGGGGAGCATCTAAACTGGAGTTGGGAAAGGCGGCGGCCTACGAACTCCTTAAGCGCCCTGAGCGGCCTACCGCTATTTTCACAACCAATGATCTCATGGCCATTGGGGTCTTGTCAGCAGCCTGGGATTTAGGCATACGTGTTCCAGAAGAACTCTCAATTGTTGGCATCGATGACATCAACCTGGCCAGGTATACCAGTCCTCCATTGACCACCGTCAGAATCGATAAATATAAATTAATACACCAGGCCCTGCACACTTTACAACAAGCGATTGAGCACCAACCCATAGTCTCAACACACGTCCTAAAACCAGAACTTATCATACGCCATTCGGTGGCACTACTTCCTTAGGTATTCCCTTCATAGGTTTTGTTACGCGAAACCATGATGTGAATAGATCGCAATGTCGCCTATCCCCTGACGTTGGGGACATTCTCAGGAAAGTGGGGTTCATTATGATCCATGCCTCTGGTCTAGCTTTGCGCCGGCGCAAAGTATGGCTCAACACGTTCTTTTGTCTCCTTGCCCTCCTTAGTACCGCTATGGGCCTGGCCGCCTGCGCGGGCAGCGATGACGGCAAGATTCACCTGACCCTCTGGTACTGGAACCGCTCTATTAGCGATAACCTGATCGCGCAGGTGAATAAACAATTCCCCAATATTGTCCTGGATGCACAGAAGATTACGGATTATGACAATAAGGTGCGTACCTCGATGGCGGCCCATAGTGGTGTGCCCGACATCATGGGTATCAACTCGAACATCTCTACCTATTTTCCCGACGAGGATCAGTTTTTTGATCTGAACTCCCTGGGCGCCAACGATGTGCAATCACAGTATCTAGCCTGGAAGTGGAACCTGGGTATTGCCCCCGATGGCAAGATGATTGGCTTTCCCATGGACACCGGTCCCACCGCCCTCTTCTATCGCACAGATCTCTTTGAGAAAGCCGGGTTGCCAACCGATCCCGAGCAAGTCTCAGCACAGCTCAAAACCTGGGACGACTACATCAACGCTGGCGCCAAATTGAAGCAGGCAACTAACAACAAATCCTTTATGTTCGACAACATTGGCACCGTGTATGGCCAGATGCTTGGACAAAGTGCCAAACAATATTTTGATAAGAGCGGCACCTATCTGGGCGACCAGTCTCACATCAAGGCCATGTGGGACGAGGCGATCAAGACCTACAAAGCGGGTGTGGATGGCAAAGTTCCCATGTGGGGGACCTCATGGAACCAGGGCGTCAGCAACGGCTACATTGCATCATTTGTAGGCGCGGTCTGGATGAAACAGGTTTTGCAGGACGCGGCTCCCGATACCAAGGGGAAATGGCGCATCGCTCGCGCTCCGGGCGGCGACGGCAACTCTGGTGGCTCCTTCCTGGCGATTACGAAATACTGTCAGCATCCTAAAGAGGCTTTCGAGGTCATCAAATGGCTCCAGTCGCCCACGAATCAGGTTGCTGGGTATAAAGATCTCCAGCTCTATCCCTCGGCGTTAGATTCCCTCAATGATCCCGCTTTGCATCAGAAAGAGGACTTCTACGGCGGTGAGGATACGCAAGACGTCTTCGGCGTCGCGGTAAAAAATGTTCCTTCATTCTACTCAGGGCCATACGACGGTATCGCCGGAACCGCCATTACCGACCAGCTCAGCCTGGTGGAATATCAGGGGAAGGACCCTGGCCAGGCCTGGAATGACGCCCAGGCGGCAACACAACGCGGTCTCTTACGCTAGTATGCCTATGCTTCAAGGAGGAAATATTCGATGAGTGCAACACCTGTGAGTATTGCCGAGAAGATTGAGAAGCAACAGACCGTCGCGCGGAAGAGCAATCTGCGCAAGTACCTGCCCATGTATCTCTCGATTGCGCCCTTCTTTATTATCTATCTCTGCTTCGGCATAGCGCCAGTCATTTTCTCGCTCTACCTGGCCTTCCAGCGCTGGGATGGCATCGGGCAGATGAACTTCATTGGCTTGAACAACTTCGCGTTCGCCTTGACCGATCCTATCTTTGGCCAGGCTATTCTCAATACCTTTGAAATCTGGATCATCTCCACCATTCCCATGCTGGTGCTAGCGCTACTACTGGCCTTCCTCTTAAATATGCGCAAACGCTCCAAGTTTGCCTACCAGGTGGCCTATCTCCTGCCAAACATCACCTCGACGGTGGCTATTGCCTTGATCTTTGGCTCTTTCTTTGGCGATCAGTATGGACTTATCAATCAGATGCTCGGCACGATGCACCTGAACACCATTGGCTGGCTTACCGATGCCTGGCCAATGCGTTGGGCTGTCGCTCTGATCACCATCTGGCGCTGGACCGGCTATAACGCCCTGATCTACATGGCTGGCTTACAGAGCATTCCCAGTGATTTCTATGAGGCGGCGCGTATCGATGGCGCCAATACCTGGAGAACGTTCTACCACATCACGCTCCCACTGCTCAGGCCAGTAATCCTCTTCACCGTCATTTCCTCCACCCTTGGTGGTATGACGCTCTTCACTGAGCCTCAGATCCTCTTTGGCAATAATGGCGGCGTTGGTAATTCCGGCTTAACGATGTCACTCTACCAGTACTGGCAGGCCTTCGCCTCCTTCCACTATGGCTTCGGCGCGGCGGTCGGCTGGATCATGTTCTTTATCCTGGTCGTCTTCACCTTCGTCAACTGGAAAATTGTACAGGGTACAGAGCGCTAAGGCTACGGCAAGAAGGAGAAAAGCAATGATACAACATGAATCACGCTGGTTGCGCATTATTGTCGAGGTCGCTCTGTTGCTGGGGCTGATTATTTCGATCTTCCCCTTCTATTGGATGATTGTCATGGCGACCAATACGACGAGCGATATCTACCGCGTCCCACCCAAGTTGATCTTTGGCAGTCAGCTTCTGACAAACATCGCTCACGTGTTGCAGAGCATTGACTTCTATCGCAGCTTCCTTAACACCGTCCTGGTCGCGGGCAGCGTCACGCTGCTGGTACTCTTCTTCTGCTCCCTGGCGGGCTTTACCTTCGCCAAGTTTGAGTTTCCAGGGAAAAATACGCTCTTCGTGATCCTGATCGGTACGATGATTCTGCCCTCCGCAGGTTCTCTGGTGGCCTCGTTCGTCATCATGTCGAATCTGCACTGGATTGGGACCTTCCTGCCACTTATCGTTCCAACCATGGTGACGGCCTTCGGTATCTTCTGGCTGCGCCAGTACTCTCTTGGCGCGATTCCAAATGAACTGATTGATGCTGCAAAGATCGATGGGGCAGGACACTTCCGCGTCTACTGGAATGTAGCGCTACCCGCTCTGCGCCCAGCCCTGGGCTTCCTGGGCATCTTTACCTTTATCGGCTCCTGGAATGACTATCTGTGGCCATTGATCGTACTCAATGACCCCAAGATGTTCACCCTACAGGTCGCGGTCGCCAATCTGAATGGCGTCTACAACACCGATTACAGCATGGTCATGACCGGCACCCTGCTGGCGACTATCCCACTCATTATCATCTTCTTCCTGGGGACACGCCAGTTCATCGCCAACATCTCTGCGGGCGCGATTAAGTTCTAGCTCCGCTCCATCGTCACCTACCCCAAAGCCATGGTGCCTTCTCATAGTGGGAAGACACCATGGCTCTTTACTTTCTCGCGCCCCTCCTTTTATGTTTCATCTCCTTCCCCAATGGGCAGCAACTGACCAGTGAATGAATTGCTACCACCCTACATTTCCCCGTTTTTCGACGTTCTATAATCAAGCATCCCTTGACAAAACTTTTATCTCCAGGTATTCTATTTTTTAGAGTATTAAAAATTTTTTTTACACTCTTAAAAACTGCGTCGTTCTGCTCTTATTAAAAATCGGGAAATGGAGTTCGTAGATGTCTTCTAAGCCACTGAATAAGTTGGGGGGGAACTTCTTCTCGCGCTGCCTCCCGCCACCATCCACGGCCTCAGATGATGCCACTGTACTAGCCGCGCAGAAGGTACTCAAGGGTAAAGGAAAGCCCGCATTAGGTGATCTCCTCCCTTTTCTTGGTCCCGCTTTTATCGCCAGCGTTGCCTATGTCGATCCTGGAAATTTCGCCACGAATATTCAGGGTGGAGCGGAATTTGGCTATTTGCTCGTGTGGGTCATCATCGCCAGCAACCTTATGGCGATGCTCATTCAAGCGCTCTCGGCAAAATTAGGGATCGCGACCGGGCATAACCTGGCCGAGATGTGCCGCGAACACTTTCCTCGCCCCGTGGTATGGGGCATGTGGGTTGTGAGCGAAGTTGTCGCCATTGCCACGGATATGGCGGAGTTTCTTGGCGCGGCCCTGGGCTTCACGCTGCTCTTCCATATTCCCTTGCTCATCTCAGGCCTGCTTACCGCCATCTGTACCATTCTGCTGCTCAGCTTGCAGAGGCGAGGCTTCCGCCCATTAGAGGCCGTGATTACTGTTCTCATCACTATTATCGCCCTTTGTTATCTGCTTGAGAGCATCATCAGTCGTCCCGATTGGGGCCAGATCGGCCTGAGCGTTGTCACTCCCCGCCTGGATGGTACAGAGAGCCTGCTGCTCGCAGTCGGTATCCTGGGCGCGACCGTGATGCCACATGTCATTTTCCTGCACTCATCTCTGACGCAGAAACGCATTATAGTCGACGATCCCGCGCACCAGAAGCGCATCTACCGCTTCGAGATCATCGACGTCATCATCGCCATGGGTATCGCTGGCCTGGTCAATATGGCGATGCTAATCATGGCGGCTTCGACCTTTCACACCAATGGCCTGACCAATGTTGCCTCCATCGAGGAGGCTTACCGCACGCTCAGACCGCTGCTGGGGAACGCCTCCAGCAAGATCTTTGGCATCTCGCTACTGGCCTCGGGCCTCTCCTCCTCGGTGGTGGGGACCATGGCGGGACAGGTCGTCATGCAGGGCTTCTTAAAACGCAGCATCCACATCTGGATTCGCCGCCTGGTTACGATGTTGCCCGCGCTCATTGTGATCGCCATCGGCCTCGATCCAACGCGCACGCTGGTCATCAGCCAGGTGGTCCTGAGCTTCGGTATCCCCTTCGCCCTGGTGCCCCTGGTCATCTTCACCAGCCAGCGCAAGCTCATGAAAAATCTGGTCAACCATCGCATTACGACCGCCGTCGCCTGCATCGTCGCTGGCCTGATCATCGCCCTCAACCTCTACCTGCTCACCAGCGCCATCCAATCAATTTTCTAATGGGAGTGCAGGGAGCCTTTGCCCCTGCCGGGGTGTGGGGTGTCCCGCTTTTCTCCCTCAAATAAAAACACAGGTACCGGGCAGCGCACGCTGCCCGGTACCTGTGTTTTTATTTATACACTCCAAAGAGCCAGAAGATAATAAGGGCCACCACCACGGCCAGGACAGTTCCGGCGCTGGCCTGAGCGATAGTGTGAGCGTAGACCTTCCAGCGCGCCCAGGCGACAAGTACGACCAGCGGAGCCAGGCAGAAATAGAGTGCTCCCAGCACCAGGCCAAAGGTCGTCACGGCGCCCGCCATCCCCACCAGGTGCAAACTGATCTTCCAGCGGCGCGTGATGATGGTCGCTATAGCTCCCGCAACGAGTCCACCCGTCACAGTAGCCAACAGCGCACGCGAGGCCCCAAGCACAAGGAGCAACACAAAGACGGTTCCCATACAGAGAACGCCAAACAGGAGAGGCACGAAGCGCTGCTCACGCACGCTCACATGGTGATCGCTGTAGTGTCCCAGTCGCACGCCACGCCGGATAAACAGCAGCGGCGCCAACGTAATCCCCAGCGAGGTTACAAGCCACCAGAGCAAGGCGCGCTCTACGCTGGGAGCGGTCGCCAACGCCACCAGCAGAAAGGTTGGTAAGGCGATATACAGCGGGTTTGTTATAGAGGAGACAATCTGCGCCAGTCGCGTCCAGCGATCCCCTGTCAGGGCCATTTGCTCCGATGGCTGCTTCTCTCGTACGTTATGCATACTCACTTCTCTCCAGGCCTTATTTCCACTAGCTCCTGCGGCACCAGGCTCACAGCCCAGAGAAACTCGTCCGCGCTCGTCCGCAAACCCTCTTGAAACTTCTTTACCAGTTGCATACCAATCCTTCTATATTCTGGAAAGCTTAATCTCTGCTTGTATTATATGCTCTCGCAGACTAGGCCAGCCACAAATCGTACATTATGAAGAGCCAGATCCCCAGGAATAGCAACCAGAATATGCTGAAGCTAATTGAAAATAGTATCAATGAGCGCCATTGCCCAGCGAAGGCATGGCCTGCGGGATTCTTGGGGTCATAGAAGGCACTCACCTTCGAGCTCACTTTGGGCATAATAAACCAGCCATGGCTGGTAGTTTGGTAGCCAACTGGGGGATCACTTCGTGTCTCAAACTCAATAACCGGTTTCGCCAGAAAGAGACGCTCATGGAATCCGAAGTATAGTTGGCGCGCACGAGGACCGCATGAGGCGACTTGAAGGGGGTATACCAGCAGGCATATGTGCGACCAATAGCATAATTTTGCAAAACGAGATCAGAGTTCTCCTCCTGGGCACCAAACTTCCACCCATCCCTCACCCATGGACCCTTGTAACCTGTAGCGATCTCTCGATTTCCATCAGGCAAGCGAGCGCTGTACGTCAGGGATGGCTCCTCGAACCAGATATCACCAGAATAGTCATGAATGATTTGCTTGCTAAGAATAGTGCATTGCGCGGGCTGATAACTGGCATAAATAAGGTTGCGGATCGCGATACCCACACAGGCAGAGAGCAACGAGAGTAGCAAGCCACCTAAAATAAGTGACAAAAAAGCTTAGATTTCTTCTTGAGATACTTCTCCCTTAGACACTTCTTGCACACTTCCTCAGGCGAGGAGAGGGGCGTGGAGCAGTGAGGACACTGCACGGTTTCCATATATCGATGCGGCTCCTTATCGGCAGACTTTGTCTTCTTACTGTTGAGGACGCTGAATTCTTTCAACGATAAAATATGCCCTCAAAATATGATATGCTGTGTTTAAAAAGCAAGAGGCATGAGGATTCAATGAAGCAGAAGCGCGCGGATATGAGCGGTTGGCATCACGTCATCAAGAGCAGGTTTTTGCAGCTAGAAATTAATGATGAGATATTTCAAGGGTATGCAAGCCTATTCTACTTTGATGAGGTCGATGCTCCATTATGGATGCCGATAGCTGGAGAGCGAGTCTGCGTGGTCAATAACGGCTATTCACAACTACAACTCTTTCCCCAGGGATCAAACCATGTCGCTACGATTACATTCGATGCCCAAGACAGAGCTCATCATTGGCATATCGATATAAGCAAACGTACATACATGGACGAACAGGGCATGTTGTGCTATGACGACCTGTACCTTGACCTGGTCTTTCTCCCTGGAGGAGACGTTGAACTGCTCGATGAGGATGAATTGAATGAGGCCTATGCGCAAGGCATTATCTCAACCAATGAGTATAACCTGGCCTGGAACGAGACCAGAAAGCTCATGACGCAGCTCGAAGAACAAAGCTTTCCCTTACTCCCACTGGCTGCGCATTACAAAGCTCGCCTGGAAACACAAATCAGCGTATAGCATAACGAATTTTATGTGTAGAGAAGAGAAATATATGCGTAACAAACCAAAAATTCTACTTTTCGACGTTGATGGCGTGCTGGCCATTGGCGATCACTGGGGCAAGCATCTGGAGCAGGATTATGGCATCTCCAAAGCTATGACACAGGAGTTCTTCACCAACAAATTTGGCGCATGCATTATTGGCAAGGCTGATCTGAAAGAAGAGCTTACGCCATACCTGAAGCAATGGGGCTGGAGAGGGACAGTTGATGATCTCATAGCGTACTGGTTTCGCGCGGAGCATAATATCAATGAGCCACTCCTGGCCTATATCCAGACGCTCAGGGGTCAGGGCACAGCCTGTTACATTGCGACAATGCAGGAGCAGTATCGCACCGCCTATATCCTCCAGGAGATGGGCTTCGAGAAGCAATTTGATGGCATATTCTCATCGGCTTTTATCGGCTATAAAAAGACCCAACCAGAGTTCTATGCTCACATTCTCAAGAAGCTAGATGTAGCGCACGCCGAAGAGGTCCTTTTCTGGGATGACAGTCCAGCGAACGTAGCCACAGCCCATAGCGTTGGTTTGCAAGCCGAGGTGTACTCTGACTTCGCTGGTTTTACCGAGAAGATGCAACTCTACTCTGACAAATAAGGGGCATTGTGTAAGATAAAGCTACACTAAAAGCACATAGAAAGCGAAAGAGCCAATGGACTTAGAACAGCTCTCCTCAGCGGTAGAGAACGTATCGCAGACCTATGCCGAACGTTTCAATATTGAGCGTGACGCCACATGGTTTGTCCTGAAGCTACAGGAAGAGGTTGGCGAGCTCACGCAAGCCTATCTCATGCTCTCAGGCCAGGCCCGCACCAAGGGCAAGTCGCCCGAGGAAATCCAGGCCGACTTCCGCAAAGAGATCGCCGACGTCCTCTGCCAGACGCTCCTGCTCGCCAGGCACTACGACATAGACCTGGAACACGAAATCGAGGAGAAGTGGCTACGCTGGACCAAAGTTTAGCAAATAAGAGGAGTGTTCCCAGATGGGAACACTCCTCTGTACTTAAAGCAGGCTGGCAATCTCAATGGGAAGCCCCTGTTGCTCGGCAGATGCGATGGCCGCGAACATGAGGGCCAGGGTCTTCAGGTTATCTCTTCCCGAGGAGCCTGGCTCGCTTCCTGTCTGTATGGCCTGGACAAAGGCAGTAAGGCTACCCGCAAAGTCGGTAGGCGCCAGGGCTGGTGGCTCGACTGGGGTAGGCTCCTCACCGAGGCGACGCACAAAAATATTGTTCGCCACCCCACCTATCTCGCTGCGATCATTCCAGATCAGCTCGCCATCGGTAAACTCCATGTGCCAGTCACCAGTCCAGGATGTTGGTTGACCAGGGCTGACCCAACTTCCACGATAAGTGACGACCGCACCACCGTCAAAACGAATAGTGGCCGCAGCGGCAGGCGGCTCCTCAAAGCGGCTCCAGGCTGGATTCCAGCTTGTGCAGGAGATACTAACCGGCTCTTGCTTCAGGACATAGCGCATCAAGTCAAAGTGGTGAATCGACATATCCGCCAGCAAGGGCTGCCAGATATGATAATGACGATTGGTTTCTACAGGCGCTCTATTGGCATAATGGCGGAAGTCGACGGTGATAGTTCCCAGCTCTCCAAGGGTCTTTTCTTGCACATACTGCCTGGCCGCCAGCGCTCGTGGGAAAAAACGATAATTCTGACTAATCATCAGGACACGCTGCTGCTCCCGCGCCAACGTGACAAGCTCGCGTGCCTCCTTTATAGTTGGCGCGAAGGGCTTCTCCATCAAAACATGCTTTCCCGCCAGGAGTGCCGTCCTGGCGCTTGGCACATGTCCAGCCAGGCTGGCGGTGATGAGCACAGCATCCGCTTCATACGCTTCTAGAGCCGCCTCCAATGAGGAGAAACAGCGCTCCTGCGGTAGCGGCCACTTCTCAATAGCACGCTGCAATGCCTCCTCTACAATCTCTACCCAGGCCACTACCTCGACCTCTGTATTTGAGTTCAAAACTGTGCGAAACCAGTGACCACCAATCCCTCCCAGACCAACTTGAATTAGACGCAAAGCCATACCAGGTCTCCATCCTCTCTAAAATAGAGTAACAAACATCATCATAAGTTCAGAGCAGTTGTAGCTTCTCCAGGCCCATATAAGCGCCCGCAACATCCGTCATTTTGCCACCTCTCACATGGCTCCTGAAGTCCTCCAGAGGCATCTCGACTACCCTGACGAACTCGTGCTCATCGAGCGCTGGTTCCTGAACCTTGACGCAGTTGCGCGCGACAAAGTTATGCTTGAACATCGTCGAGTACGCACAGTGCCAGCACGTTCCCGCCAGTTCAAGTTCGCCGCGATAGCCTGTTTCCTCCAGCAGTTCGCGGGCGGCCGCCTGCGCGGGATCCTCGCTCGGCTCGACCCCTCCACCAGGCAGTTCCAACAAAATCTCTTCCGGGCCGGGACGAAACTGCTGTACAAGGAGCACTGTGTTGTGTGGTGTTAGTGCCAGGACACAGACCGCGTGAGGCTCGTGCTTAATCTCAAAATCGGTCTCGGCCCCATTGGGAAGGTGATACGTCCTACGGAGAATATGGCGGAAACCAGCAAAAACCCTGGTCTCTGCACGCTTTTGCCACGGCTGGATATTCAAAAGCATAACCTCGCTTTTTTGCCCTGATTATACCATCTATACCGCCTCTCTTCCGTCTTAGTTCACAGGCTTGCTGTAGGATGGATAGGCATATGGCGCCGGCGCCATACGCCTATCCATCCTACAGCAAGTACTACAGGGGCGAAAAGTAGTGCAAAGGGGCACGATGCTACTAAACAAGTGTAATTGTAGCGTAGTGGCGCGTGTATAGCGCGTGTATATAGCTTGTACATTGTGTGTCATACCGCTTTTCTTCATCTCAGGCTATACTCTTGGCAGACATATTTTTCCCGCATAGATAAGGTAGAGCATGGTTGAATTGTATTTGCTGGCATTCTGTCGCGTAGTCATCGGGCTGGTCTTCGCAACTTCGAGTTTTGGCAAGGCTCGCAACATTCCTCGCTTTCAACAGGCAGTTCGTGACTTTCAGCTCCTTCCACCAGGCTTGAGCAAGCCAGCTGCCCTCCTTTTCCTGTGCGGCGAGCTTCTTGTGGTGCTACTCGTTGCCATTGGTGGTCCCTTTCTTCTTCCCGGTTTCGCCCTGGCGGCGCTCCTGCTGCTCATGTTTTCGGGCGCGCTGACCTGGGTAGTAACCAGGAGGCTGCAAGCTACCTGTAACTGCTTTGGGACAAGCAACAAAAAGATTGTGCCTGCTGACATCTGGCGCAACCTGGGCTTCCTGCTGTGCGCCTGTGGTGGCTGTAGCGTCCTGACCTGGACACAGCACATGCATGTCGAACTGGGCGCTATTGAATGGTTACTGGTCTCGCTGGCAGCCTGCGTATTTGTCCTGATCTGGGTACAGCTTGGAGAAATCGTCCAACTCTTTCGCCTGAATTGAGGCCTTACTCCTGGTTTTGCACAAAAGGAGATATAGCTTGGAAACTGTTTTGATTGTAAGCTCTGTGCTGCTCTGGCTGATCGTATTATGCAATATCCTCCTGACTCTGGCCCTGATACGGCGCGTCAACGCAAACAACGCCAATCAGCAGGTTCCAGATGTAGGCGGATTGGCTCAAAAGAGCGAGGCTCCAGACTTTCACGCAGAGACCCTGACTGGTCAGTCAGTAGACCTGGCAACATATACCCATTCAGCACAAAGTACGCTTCTGCTCTTTATTTCAACTCATTGTGATCCCTGCCACAAAGTGCTGACTATGCTCAAAGAGATGGGACCCGGCGCCTTCCCGCCAGGAGTTAGACCGGTGGTGGTGAGCGGCGATGAACACGAGCCTAGTGAGGCCCTGGTTGAGGAACTTCAACTTCCCTGGCCTGTCTTGATCGCACCACGCGCCACCAACTCATTTTTCACTGACTACAACATCTCCGCCACGCCTTCCTACTGCTTCTTCGATGCCGAGGGCAAGGTCCAGTCCAGCGGCATCGCAAGTATCCAGCGCGAAGTATGGAAGGCATTGATTAATAGCTGGACCACCAGGACCCCCATACTCAGCGAAAGGAGGTAAACCTCAACACACTCTATCTTTGGCAATTTATTGTGAACACTCGGACGCTGTTCACAGTCACATCAACATATATTGAAAGGATTTCACAAATGCAGACATTCACCGACTCAATCCTCAACACACTCGACCGCATCAGCAAGAAGTCCAGCCTCCTCGACCGCCTCACTGAGCGCCTGCTTCCCACAACTACCGCTCAGGCCTGTGGTGGCTATCTCTGCTACGATACCTGCGCGAACCTCCGCTGCGGTCACTACGATACGGCCTACCGCCAGTTCTGGGCAACGACCATCAGCAATTGCAACGCAGGCAATTATTCGTGCACTAGCAGCGTCTGCGGCGGCTGCTAAACAACAGGATGTAGGGTCCATGCTGGCATGGACTCCGAGGCTCGCAGGCCGATACTCTGCTGCTAGGGAGATCGCTGCGCTCGGGGTCCAAGCTAGCTTGGACCCTGCAGGTTAATTTGGGGGCAAAATGTATGGTTCTCTCCGCAACACTCTTGATTATCGGTAGTTTGCTGCTCTTGCTAGTTTTGCTCCTCATCCTGGCACGCTTGAGTTTGCTGGTCGTGACGGTCCAGGGGGAGAGCATGACCCCCACCTTGTTGTCTGGAGAACGGGTTCTGGTCTGGCGTCTATGGCCTGTCTTTCGGCTGCGTGAAGGGCAGATTGTTCTGATAAGTCAGGAAGATAAGAGCTTCCAGGCCGCTCCCTATCTCAAACGTATTCTCGCCCTGCAAGGAGAGATACGCACGCTTCGCCCTCGCCTGGAACACAACAGCAACAACGCAGCCGATCATGTAGAACAAGAGCAGGCCTGGCAGATTCCTGCGGGCTATGTCTTTGTCTGTGGAGATAACCTGGAGCATAGCATCGATTCACGCGTATGGGGACCCCTTCCCAGGCAGCGCGTTATGGGTGTTATGTTAAAAAAGCTTCGCGTAAACGAACCTGCACAAGAGCTGCCTGAGACCTCTGTGTCTGAACAGATAGGAAGGGCGTGATATGCTACTACGCGTGGAAGAGCAGGGGAAACAGAAAAAGAAGAGTAAGGTGAGGCTCTGGGTCAGCAATGGAAGCGATGCTGTGAAGGCCATGGGCCAGATGAGCCTGCTGGCACTGCGCGCTCAGCCGCTCTGCTTCCTGGTGCTTGTCCTTCTTCAAGGCCTACAGGGTTTCTTTCCCCTGATTACTGCCTGGATCGCTAAGATTGTCTTCGACCTCCTGGCCCAGGGCATCCAAGGTCACGCCTCCCCATCTATGATGCAGAGCCTATGGCTGGCGCTCGCCACGCAGGCCCTCGTGCTAATCTGTGGCGCGGTAATGAGTCCGGCAAGCCAGTATCTCAATGCCGAGCTGACGCGCAAGCTTACACTGAGCATGAAAAGCACGATCTACCGTAAGATCAATAGCCTGGTGGGACTGGAATATTTTGAGAACGCAGAGCTACACGATACCATTCAGGTCGCAACCAACAATGCCCAGATAGGCCCCCTCCAGGCTGTAAATACTTTTACAGCCCTGCTTCAAGGCTTGATTACGCTTTTCTCCTTCCTGGCAGTGCTCTTAGCTTTTAATCCACTATTAGTTGCTCTCATTGCCCTGGCGGTCATTCCCCAGCTCTACGCGCAATTTAAGCTGAGTCAGAAGCGCTTTAACACTGTGATGACGAATAGTCCCAGGGAGCGCCAGGCCTCCTATTATGGACAGGTGCTCTCCATTGCTCAATTTGTCAAAGAATTGCAGCTATTCAATCTCGGTGGCTACTTTCTCCGCAAGTTTGTCGCCACCACCGAGACTATCTACCAGGAGCAGCGGGATGAGCAACAACAGGCCTTACGCTGGCAGGTTCTCCTCGCCCTGCTTGCGGGAGGCATCTCTACGATTGCCTTTGTGCTTGTCGTGACGCAGGCCTTTGCGGGAAACTTGAGCCTGGGTGATGTCGCGCTCTATACCAGTGCAATTGCTAGCATCCAGGCAGCCTTGACGGGCCTGGTCCTGGCCCTCTCGCGCAGTAATGACAGCGTGCTCTTCTTTCGTCAATATACCAGCTTGCTCTCGCTCGGGTCTCCTCCAACCAAGCATCACACCTACAAACCACTAGAGCCTCTGGCCTCTGGCATCACACTGCAAGATGTCTCCTTCCGCTATGGCGAGCAGCATCCCTGGACCCTCCGGCACGTGAATCTCTTCTTGCCTGCTCAGCAATGCCTGGCGCTTGTGGGTCTCAATGGGTCAGGCAAAACCACACTGGTAAAGCTGCTCACGCGCCTCTACGATCCTACCGAGGGCCAGATTCTCTGGGACGGTATCGATATCCGCGAGTTTGATCCAGTCGAACTCCGTCAGCAGATGGGCGCGATTTTCCAGGATTTCACTCGCTATGATCTCAGCGTCCAGGAAAACATTGGCCTGGGCAATGTCGAACACGTCGAGAATCTGCACCTTGTAGAGCAAGCAGCCATGAAGGCGGGAATGCATGAGCGCATCGAGGCCCTGCCACGAGCCTATCAAAGCATCCTCAGTAAGTGGCTGGCCCCCAAAGATGAGGGCGTAGATTTTTCAGGAGGCGAATGGCAGAAACTGGCCCTGGCCCGTATGTTTATGCGCAACTCGCAAATGCTGATCCTGGATGAGCCAACTGCGGCCCTGGATGCCGAGGCAGAGTATGATCTCTACCAGCACTTTAAGCAACTTATGCGTGGTCATACCTGCCTGCTTATTACCCACCGCTTTAGCACTGTACGCATGGCCGATACCATAGCCGTCTTAGAGCATGGTCAGATCACCGAGGTTGGTACACACGCTGACCTCCTGGCACGCGAGCAAACCTACGCTCGCTTCTACACTATGCAAGCCGAAAGCTATCAATAGAGCATCTCTTTCAGAGGCGTCGTAAATGTGGTGACTCTGTTATTTGGAGGCACGCAGCGCCTCTCCCTGCTCATGGGTCGCCTGAATGCCTAGAGCACGGCGTTGCAATTTGGCTGCCTCATCATTGCGTCCCATGGTACAGAGCAGGCTCGCGTAGTTCTTCAAGACCTGGGCGACGTAGGGATTGCCCGCTCCCAGCGCTTGCTCATAGGTTGTGAGGGATTGCTGAAAGAGCCGTTCGCCTTTGTAAAGTTGGCCCGCCCGTACATAGAGTCGGGCGAGATCGTGCAAGGCAAGCGCCACGAGCGGATGCTTTTTACCAAGCTTTCTTTCGCGAATCTTCAGAACGCGCTTAAACAGAACTTCGCCTTCTTTATATTTACCCTGCAAGCCGTAGAGTCTGCCAGTAAAATTGAGGGCGCGGGCAAGCTCAGGGGCCATGGGATCAGGCAGTTGCTCACAAATGTGAAGGGCGCGCAGGCACAGAGGCTCCGCCAGGCTAACCCTTTCTTGTTCGATGTAGAGCGCGCCGAGGTTTAAAAGGCTTTCAACGACTTCCAGGTGTTCGCTCCCCAACACCTGCTCACGCATCGCCAGGGCACACAGATGAAGCAGCTCTGCCTGTCTGAATCTCCGCTGGTATTGGTAGAGAACTGCCAGGTTGTTGAGGCATTCAGCCTCAGCCAGTGGCTCCTCCAACTGCCTGCGCATCACCAGCAACTGTTTAAGCAGCTTTTCGGCAAGGTTACACGAGGCATGCTTCCAGACATAGGTTGCGATCCTTGAGAGAAGATTGGCGGTCTCCGAAGATGCCATATTCCACTGCTCGATATAGAGAGTACAATTGAGGGCCTGGTGAAGATAGCGCTGGCAGAGCTCCCAATTTTGTATATCCTCGGGGTCAGGAAAGAGCCGACCGACGATTGTTACTACCAATTCAGCCAACTGACACTGCTGGTTGACCGTGGCTCTGTTTCTGAGAACGGTTTGCACCAGGCTGTGCATAGCAAACGTCTGCGTACTACCATTGCGCTTCACGAGCGAGGAGGCGCGCAAGGACACCAGTACCTCGTCTAATAAGCGAGGGTTGTCTGCCAGGGGTTGAAGGCCTGGCTGTAGGCTGGAAGCCTCAAGCAGAAACTCCTGGGGAATGGCATGCGGATGAAAAAACGCGCAGAGATGCAGTAGTTCTGCGGCCAGAGGATGCTGCTGCTCCAGGCGCTCAAAAGCAAGGGCAAAGGTGGCTTCTACAGAATTGGGATGATCAACGCTGCTAAGTCCTCGGCGAGCCAGCAACTCTGGACTCTGGACGCGATAATGCGCAAGATACTCTTCGAGGCTGCAACCTGTCTCCTCAATGTAGGCCCCTGCCTGGTCGAGCGCAAGAGGAAGGCCATCCAGAAATGCCGCAAGCTCCAGGGCCAGGGGATACCTGCTGAGAGCAGCCTGTTCCGGTAGCTCCTCCCTATCAATATGCTTAGCGCGCCGCAATAGCATGAGAGCTCCCTCTACGTTCCCCAGTTTTTCAAGATGTACACAGTGGGCAAAGCATCCAGTGAATTGTGTTCGCGTCGTCAGCAGGACATGCCCCAGGGGTTGAGTGGGTAATATCGCTTGAAGTAAGGAGAAGTCCTCTACATTATCCAGAATTACAAGCCAGTTCTCATGCCTCTGTAGCCAGAGCTTGAAGAGCCCTATCGCATCTTCCTCCTGTCCCCCTCGGTAGTGCGGAGGCCGGAGAAGATCATTGAGAGCCATACAGCTCGAATTGAGATCATTATGTGTCTCCGCCTGAAGCCACAACACTGCGTTATAAGCATCGCGATAGCAATAGGCATACTCCACTGCCGCCTGGGTTTTTCCCATCCCACCAAGGCCAGTTATGGCCTGGATATAGGAAAGAGAAGATCCTTTGCGCTTGAAAAAGGTGTCATAGAGGTCACTGAGTAGCGCCTCTCTCCCTGTAAAGAAGGGATTGCGCTGATAGGGCAGAAACCAGGGCTGTATAGCGACACTCCGTTCGTGTTCCGGCGAAGAGGGCATCAATACCAGGCTGGGAGGCGTAGGTATGGGAATATCGAGAAACCCCAGTTCTTGAGCGTCTTTTTGAAATAAGGTGCAGAGCCGCTCACGATAGTAAGGGCTGGGAAAGGCCAGGCCTTTTTCCCAGCGATAAATATAGGAAGGCGCGGGAGCATGTATCTGCTCAGCAACATACCCCTGAGACCATCCCCGTAGCTCACGTTCGCGTCGCAACACATGATTAGGGACTGCTTTGGCACTTTTCATTAACCCGTTTCCTCCACATATTCTAAAAAAGGCATCTTTGCGAGCTTGAAATGTGAAGTACATCTATAGGCCAGTCCACACGAGCATGGCGCTATAGATGCGAATAAAATCTTTCCTTCAATTGTGCACCAAGCAGCCAAATAAAGCAAGAGAGACAATAGTCTCTCTATACGGCAGGTAGAGACTAGCCGAAGAGCGCCTGGAGGCCCCACAGGGCGAGCATCCCTATCACAATCGTCAGAAAAACGTTGCGCGTTCGCCAGGCTATAAGGGCAGCAAGGAGGCCCGCCAGCCAGCGCGGATTGTGCAGAGAGAGATCTACGACCCCACCCGGGAGCAGAAGCTGGGGTACAATGATAGCCGTGAGCACCGCTATCGGCACGAAGCGCAGGGTCCTGAGCGCCAACGCGGGCATCTCCACCCGTCCCAGGCCCACGATAAAGCTCAAGCGCAACCCGTAGGTCAGAAGACCAATTCCAATAATCAGCAGCCAGGTCATCATGACTTCAACTCCTTGCCGTCTCTCTCCTCCAGAGAGGTCGAGGGGGTATGTTCACTCTGCTCCACGCTCTCCTCAAGCGGAGCTTTCCTTTTCATCTTTGTCTCAAGCAGGAGGCCAAGCAAGATGCTGGCAAAGGTAGCCACCAGCAGGCCGGAGTTAAGAGGCAGGTGCGCCGCCAGCACCGCGACCAGCCCAGCAGCCAGCGCTACAATGACTTCCACCCGCTCTTTGAGCACCGGGACCACGAGGGCGATAAAGGTCAGCGGCAAAGTGAAGTCCAGCGACCAGTTTGCCGGAATGTTGGCCCCCAGGAGCATGCCTACCGCTGTACCTGCCTGCCAGGTGCTCCAGAGCGCCAGCCCGGCTCCCAGGAAATACCAGTGCTTATGCGGGCTTTCGTCTTGCTGCTGAAAACGCGTAATCGCGATAGCGTAGACCTCGTCGACCAGGAGATAGGCCAGCAGCAGTTTCCAGCCTGTGCTCAGGCGGCGCAGGTAGGGCGCGATGGATGCGCTATAGAGGGCATGGCGTAAATTGATGATGCCAGCCGTCAGCAAAATAATACCCGCTGGCAGGGCGGCCGCCAGGAGCTGGACCGTCACAAACTGAGCCGAGCCAGCGAAGACGATAGACGACATGGCCTGAGTCAGGGCCAGCGAGAGACCCGAGCTGCGTGCGGTGACGCCATAGATCAGGCCAAAGGGTACTGTCCCCATCAGGATAGGGAGCGTGTTTTTGATGCCTGCGAAAAATTCGGAATGTGATGTTTGCATATCCCTATTTTAGGGCATATGTTGGGAGACCGTCTTGAACGTTCTTGCTATCGCTGGCAGGCGCGTGCATACTGCCCCGGCGTCACACCGACCAGGGCTTTAAAGTGGCGCGTCAGGTGGCTCTGGTCGCTAAAGCCAACGGCACCCGCCACCTCCGCCAGGGGCATCGAGGACGCGATAAGGCGCTTGGCACGCGTCACACGTAGCTGAGTGAGATAGCTATGGGGAGGTAGACCCACCGTCTCGCGGAAGACGCGCAGCAGGTGAAAGGGGCTGAGCTGCACCAGGCCCGCCAGATGGTCCAGCGAGACATTCTCTGTAGCATGCTCCTCAAGGTAGGTCCGCACATGCTGAACAATCGAGCGACCCCCCCTGGTGGGACGCTCGATGAGGTGTGTATCCGCGTGGCGCATCACCAGGTGCGCAAAGGTCCAGGTCAGCCTGGACTCCCTTTCCAGGGTGGAGGGCGAGTTTGCCAGCGCCAGGTGAAGCTGAGAGAGCATGCCAGCCAGCATAGGGTCATGGATTACAGGAGAGGGGAAGAAGGGAACATCCAGCATGCGTGTCTCATCCGGCGAGGCGGCCCGCTGGACCAGCGAGACATCAGGATAGAACATCCGATAGCTCCAACCCCGCTCAATGGCCGCCGCACCCGTATGGACCTCGCCCGGATTAACCGCGACCACGCTGCCCTGGGGGGCGAGATGCGAGCTACCGCGATACTTAAAGCGCTCGGCACCCGACTCAATCACGCCAATGGCATAGCCCTCATGCGTATGCGGGGCAAAGCTATGCGTCACATACGTCGCCTGCAACAGCTCTAGATCATTAAATGCCGGATCGCGCCAGAACATCGCCTTTTCTTCCAGGCCCGACCCGGCCCCCTGGCGTCTCTTCTCCACACGCATACTCCATCCTAGAAGGGAAAACAGCATCTTTCTTCTAGAGCAAGTATAGCAGCAAAAGCGGACAATCTCACCCCTGATTAGAGGCAATCTTGAGTGGCGCAACTGTTGCTCATATTTAATGTATTAAATGAATTTAATTATCTCATATTTTTTATTGGCAATAACAGTAAGATACGTGTATACTCCTTATATTGGTTATATAATGAGTTTTCGCCAGAAGTGCACTTGAGCTCTTAAGAACAGGAGAAACAACCATGACAATGCAACCTTCCCCAAATCCTAGCCAATTGCTTCAGGGGGCAGCAGCATCCCTGTCTTTAACAGATCAGCAGCTTCAGCAACTAGAAACGCTCAAAGCGAAACACCACCTTACCACATCGCCTCTCACATGCCAGAAAGGAACATATACAGCTTCATTGGTCAACGGGACATTTACTAAAAGCGGCTCATATACGGTGCTCTGGGCGCATATTCACGCGGAAGTAAAGATTACTGCTCCTCAAGACAGCTCTGTATATGCCGTCGAAGTGAAAGATGGAGACCAAGTAGTATACTCTGCGCAGGACATACAGGTGGGGCAGGCGCTCACCTTTGACTATGATCCCGGCTTCTCTATAGATGGGAGCATCACGTTGCAGTGCACGAGTGATCCGCAGAAAACTGCTAACCTCACCATTGAAGGCGAAGGGTGCCTCAGATAGAGAGTTAGCAGAAAAGCAGTGTCCAGATGCATTGAGCTGTGCGGTGGCACGACGCGTACTTTAGTAGCGTCGGTCGATAGCCCTAAATCAACCTTTCTGTACACTGCTCTAGCAGTAGCGTCGGTCGATAGCCCTAAATCAACCTTTCTGTACACTGCTCTAGCAGAGGAAGTGCGCGATTTTTGTGACTAAGATATCCATATCAAAAGGTTTTTCGATGAAAGCATCGGCGCCCGCTGCCTGCACAGTCGCTTTCACATTAGGGTAAGCCGAAAACATGATGATAGGGATCGCCCTGGTCTCCTCCTGGCTTTTCAGGTGTCTGGTGACCTCTCGTCCATCTCGACCCGATAGAAACACATCCAGCAGGATGAGGTCAGGCAAGGCATTTTGCTGCAATTGATCCAGTACCTCTGTCTTCGTTGTGATGAGCACTCGATAGCCCTCCATGGAAAGCAGGTCGTGCAAAAAGTCGAGAATGTCGAGATCGTCATCAACCACCAGGAGCGTTTTCTGTTGACTTTGTCTACTCTGCATTTGGCTGCTTCATCCTTTCACGCTCTTCCTCCTGAGAGAGTACCTGGCTTTCTCGCTGTATAAGGGGCAAGCTTAGAGAAAAGATGGCTCCTTTGTTGCGCTCACTCTCGACCCAGAAGCGTCCTCCATGTCGCTTGATAATTTCTTGTGAGATGGTCAGGCCAATCCCCATACCTGGATAGGTTTTCTCCTCTTGATCGGTGACCCGATAGAAACGCTCAAAAATTTTCTGGTGATGCTCTTTGCTAATGCCCAGGCCAAAATCCTGAACGCGGATCTGCACCTGCTCCTCAGTTGCGTCCAAATGAATAAGAACGGTGTTGGCGTTGGGCGAATATTTAATAGCATTCTGGAGAAGATTTATCAGCACTTGCCCCAGGCGATCCGGGTCTCCAAAGACAGCAGTTCGCGTCTCTCCTTGCACAAGCAAGCGATGCGTCTGCGTCGTCTCCTGCACGTTCTCCACAATCTCTCGTACCAGGGTATCCACCTCTACCTGCTCTTCTCGGTAGATCAGTTGTCCTGCCTGCATCATGGAAACATCCAGCAGATCATTGATGAGTTTGGTTAATTTCTCGATTTGTGCATCCATGCGGGCAAGATATTGCAGAATTTTTTCATTTCCCTGTTGCGAAAATTCCTTTTGTGAGAGGAGTCGTTGTACCAGGCCCAGAAAGCCCTTCAGACTGGTCACCGGGGTTTTGAGTTCATGGGAAGCCATGCCGATAAAGATGTCTTTGCGCTGCTCCAAGGCTTTGCGTTCACTGATATCGAGCACGAAGCCGATACAGGTCTGAGTGTGCTCGATGCAGGTCAGGGCCATAAGTATCGGGAGAGCCTTCCCACTTTTATGCAACAAGATGGTTTCCTGCGGGTCGGAGGAGCCATTTCCAGCGTGTGCAGACTGAATGAGTGGGCGAAGGAACGAAGCCAGAAAAGAGGGAGACGTCATGGCAAGAGGCGCTTCTGCCTGCCACTCATCTTGGGTATAGCCCACCAGATCCAGGAAGGCTTGATTGGTTTCCAGAAGCCTTCCCGTCTCATCCGCGACAAAAATCCCGATCAAATTAGAAGCAAAGAGTCGCTGCGACTTCGCTTCTAAGCGCCGCTGCTCCGTGATATCACGGGCGATGGTCGAGGCACCAAAAATCACGCCGTTTTCATCTTTGATGGGAGAGATCGTAACGGAAACCAGGAGTTCCTGGCCGTCTTTGCGTACACGTCGGGTTTCAAAGTGATCTACTGGTTCACCAAGGCGAATCTTCGCCATGATCTGCTCAAATTCCTCGTATTGATCCGGCGGGAAAATCCGGGTCACATGCGCTCCAATCATTTCCTGGGCCGTATAGCCATAGATGCGCTGGGCTGCGCTATTCCAACTGGTGATAATGCCTGAGAGAGTTTTGCTGAGGATAGCATCATCAGACGACTCCACAATGGCTGCCAGGGCCCGGAGCCGCTCTTGTGCGGCCTGGCTTTCCGTGATCTTGACCTGTAAGGTGTTAGCCTTCTGTTGCAGCAGTGTAAAGGTCCGTAACCGTTCCTGTTCAGTGAGCTGGGTATAGCTCGTAGGGGGAACGAGCTGGGAGTGCAACTGGCAAATGTGAGTGAATGCTGCCTCATGCTTCCTTCCATCAAAGTCCTGGAGTGGGTACGCGCAGAAAAGGGAAAAGGTATACCTCTGACCTAACGCGTTCCAGAATTCTTCCAGGCGAATGGCTGCCGCCTGCTTCCCCTGTGCCCACAAGAGCGCGACCATTTCCCCAAAGATACGCACGCGGCGGCCTCCCTGCGTTGCTTGTTCGATGAGCGGTCCTATCACCTCTATGAAGCGGGTCGAATCTGGCTGCCCATCGACGAGGAAGCGCGCCATAGTTGTAGCGGCATCTAAAGGGATATAGGTCCCAGTGGCCACGGCCTGAGCCAGATCGAAGCCAGTAGCTTGCAAGTGCTGCTCCAGGTGTTCGTGGTGAGAGGGTGTTGCGACGACGATGCAGTTGTCCCCTGCCCGTAAACCATCACCGAGAAATGCGCTGAGCATGGTGATGAGTGAGGCATCGTGCTCACTAAAGCAAACAACATGTGTATGGCCTGCGAATGTGTGCTCAGAGAGAGTATTCTGTCCTGTTGATGGGATACTCAGAGGAGTGAGAGCCCAGTCCTGTTCATGCATAAGGCGTGACTCCGCGCCGTTGTCTTGCTGGGGCGTACTCATTTGATCTTGTAAGTCATCCATTCATATTACTCTCTTCCTGCACCTACTCAGAGGGTCTTCTCGTCTGAGCCTCTGAGTAGGTGCGAAAAGAGCACAGAGGCGGATAATATGTTCACAAAGACGAGGCGTGAGAGGTGGTTTGCTCCTGATCCTCAGCTTGATGCTCCTGTTGTTGATACAGGAAGACCAGAGCAGAGAGGCGTTTAGCAAAGGAAACCACCGTTCCATCTTGACGCTTGAAGGCTGTCGTTCCAGGATGCACAGGATCATGCAGATGGACACGAACAGGAAAATATCGCCCATCCTGACGCAGAATATCATAGCCATCAGGGGACGGGATCGCCGCTCCTCGGGGAGCGCGCATCGTCTGGTTCATCGCAACGCCTCCTGCTTCTAGGGGTCAAATATAACTCCTACTTTTTCTACGTAGAAGTAGGAGAAAAGGTAACAGAAAGTGGCATTGTCAACTTATCAATAAAATGGCATACACTCTTCGCTAGATTCACCAGGCCCTCAGGCTATTTCTGCTGAAGGTAAGGTGACATCTTCAACATCTGCCTGCGGACCAGCGGGCGCAGGAGCGGCAGGATAAGGGCCACGGCTCCTTTGGGGCGGGTCGCCTCCGCCACGTCGCGCATGATCTCGTCAAAGGTATGGCGTTGGTATTGTAAGAGCGCCTGGCTCTCTTCAGTATCGAGCCAGTCGGTACAATAGGGCTTGCTATCGGGCGCGAAGGCTTCGTCTGGTGGAGGCTGAATACCAATTTCGCCAAGTGTATGATAGAGGTAGTCACGATAGCGAATCTGGCACTTAGGACCGCCACCAATCAACCAGACCTTGCCCCAGATGGGACTATGCATGCCATTGGCGATTGCCAGGCCCACATCATGGGTGTGAACCACCTCCAGGCGTGTGTTCAAGGGAATGGTATACATAATAGGATGCATCTGACGTGTCTCTAACGGAGGCACATCGCCAAAGCGGTAAATTGCCCATTCCAGGTTAGAGGTTCGCAACATCTCTTCGCCCTCTAGTTTATGCCTGGTATACTCGTCGGTCGCTATAACGGGATCGGTCAGGCGGCGCGGCGGCTCCTGATCCTGCGTAGGCCCAAAGACATCCAGGCTGGAGCTAAAGAGGACCTTCGGTGGCTGGCTCTGTGCTTTGGCCGCCTCGATGACATTGCGTGTTCCCCCAACATTCACCTCCTGGGCCAGTTGAGGGTTCTCATCCACAGCAGGTGGAATGATATATGCCAGGTGAATGACAGCCTCTTGCCCCTTCACAGCCTCAGCTACGGCCTGGGCATCGCGGATATCGCCCCAGATAATCTCGGCTTTTCCCTCAACAAGGTGGGCCTTCTTCTCCGCCCCCTTCGACTTCAGATCAAAGCAGCGAACCGTTTGCCCCTGCTCGATGAGCGCCTGTACAGTGCTAAAGCCAACGTTACCAAAAGCGCCAGTAACCAGAATACGCATAAATATACTGCTTCCTTCTCTTGTTATTTTCACAAATACTGTTGTTGCTAATGCTGTCCTAACGTGTTCCCATAGCGAGACTGAGAATGGGACGTAGCACTACGAGCTACGTTATTGAGTTCGATGATAACCGGATCAAGCGGAGTACCAGTGGTGGGTAGATGAACATTATTAATCGTGCCCATCGTGACAGCCTGGTGGAGCACATTCGAGACCTGATAGGCAGCCTGGCGCGTCGCGATAAGCATGTCCGCGTCGCTCTTCATGCGTTGCATGCGATTCAGAAGATTATTGAGTGAACCAGCGACATTCCAGAGCATATGCCCCTCACTCAGATTCACACGCACACTCAGATCACCATTGCTGATACGTGCATGCGTCTCCGCGATCTTCTGAAAGCCTTCTTCAAGTTGCTGCTTCTGCTGCACCTGTGTCCGTACATGTAACGCGAGCTCCTGCTGCAACGAGACAATCTCTTCTGCGCGGTCAGCACGACGAATAGTATTGATCAGGTTACGCATAATGACATAGGTCATAACGCTGATCATGAGCTGTATGCTGACTGGCACAATCAGAGTAACGGTAAAAAGGCCTTTATCGAGCATTTGCTGATATGCAAGTGTATGAGGAACGAGCTGACTAATAAGAGCGATGTCCAGGCAACATAACACACCTACGACTAGAGATGCGACAGGTGGCAACAGAGCCCCAGCCATGATGACTGAGACAGAAAAGATGCCAAAGAGCGGTAAAAGCGAAGGATCCAGCGGATTCGTTGCCATTACGGCGCTAATACATAATATGTTGTATGCGACAATGAAGGCAGCGCTAATGTAGTTCCACCCCGCTTTTCCAAAGCCAAACGCGCATGCAAGTAGTATAAGGGTACCAATGCCGATAGGCGGTGATGAAGGACTATTCGGGGAATCAAATATCATAATCGGTGCAAGTGGTAGAAAAAGCGCACAAATAAGTAAAAGAAATCCACTTGTTAACCGCGCATAGCGAGAACGCTCACGCTCACCTGGAGTTGTGTCTGGTCCGCGCTTTGGCATCGAGAACGCATACCACCAGGTCATAAATCGCTTCATATGCCATTCCTCCTAACTTATTCAATAATATTACGCGCGCGCAGATATGCCAGCGCGCTTTCGACAGTTTCTGGGGAGAGTTGTAACTGTGCCTTGATCTCTTCTACGCTTCGTACTCCATTCACCTTTGTCAATACCAGGCGTAGTACGACGCGTTGGCGCATAGGAAGAGCCGTAAACTCTTCTTCCATCATATTACGCCTCATTCTTGGGTGCCATCCAAGCACGAAGCCAGGTCCGAGCACAGGCCATTGTCCACTTGTCGTGGTCGGCCTCGTCGCAGGCCATTGTCCGCTCGAGATACCTGGTTTCGTCGCAGGCAATTGTGCATTTGGTCGCATCATGGGCAGAGATGGGCTATTGAAGGATGATGGAGGATCTGGTGGGGACATCAACGATTGTAACGGGGCCTGCTCATTCTGAAGCTGTACCTGCCATTCTGAGAAACGCGCTAGCGCCTTAAAAGCTTGCTCTCCCTGCAGGACAACTCTTTCCCCCTCTCGAATATAGCAGGAAATCATAGATCCAGCGCTCACTTCAACGTAGCCAGTCTGCCCCCTCTCCTTGAGGGTCTTGCTCAAAAGGCAAGACTCTCCATGCACAGAGAGATAGTCAAGCAAAGTTTGCAGGTCAAGATAGTAGACCTTTCTATTCATCACGCTCTCCAAAATACAAATGCACGAATATACATTAGCGACTGGCAGCTTTCTGCGGGCTAGAACCTACTATGTGCTATTCGTGGCGGTACAGGAGCCATTCTATCATCATTTATCAATATAGGTCAAATAAATACTTAAAAAGCACAGGACAACGCATCTAAATAAACTCATCAATTATGATGTTGTACCGTTTTTCTCTCTGTCACCATACCCTCTCTTATACTTCGTGTTAGAGGATAGATAAGAGCATGTCTTGCCGGCACCCATTCTGGAGCGTGTAAAGGAGGAGAGGCATGTCGCGTCATCCCATAGTAATTCTATCGGCCCTACCTGCTGGGGGGAAGAGCACTCTTGCCAGAGAGCTTTGTGAGCAGTATGAGAAGGGCGTGCATATTGAGACTGACGCCCTGCGTCACCTGGTGGTCAAGGGCTTTGTTCCGCCACGTCCATTGAATGAGGAAGCGCATCACCAGGCTCAAATTATGCGTCAAAATGCCTGCGCTATCGCTTTAAACTATCAAGTGAATGGCTTCTTTGTTGTTATCGACGAAGTTCTGGCTGATCCTGCCCCTTATCTGCATTATTTGCACAATCACTTGGTGGTAACAGTATTTATTAAGCCTGAGCTTGAGCATTGCCTGAAGCGCAACGCTGAACGAGTCAACAAGGATCCAGAGACACGCCTTGAACTGGATGCTTTCATCAAAGATTTTTATGGTGAGACCGAGCAGGAGGATTTTACGCGGCGTTGGGATGTGGTTATTGATAATACTGGCTTGCATGCTTCGGAAACGCAAGAGAAGATTATGCAGTGTATTCAGCAGAAATATCCTGCCAGCTTGTAAGTTCCTGCTACTTCGCAGGATAAGCTCTATAGACCACTTTCGAGAGGCACGAATACGAATGACCGCACCGGTGGAGCTGGTGCGTCCGCACCAGCTCCACCATACCCTTTGACCCAGCAAAGCATTTGAGCATTGCTTTCTTCGTTGAGTCTTTCACAGGCTCTAGCCAGGGAAATCAGCTGGAACCCCATGCATGCCGAGGGTGAGCGAGAGTTCGCCGCCGTGATGCATATCATGCTCCATCACATGCCCGACGACCCAGGCGCGCGACAGGTAGACCTGTTTGCCGTCCAACTCATCGGGGAAGGTTTGTTGCATGTCGGCGGGACTCCAGCGAGCCAGGCAATCCTCCATGAGTTGCCAGGTGGTGGTCGAGACCCTGAACCAGTTCGGCTGTGGTTGGGATAGGTGTCCCCTGTCGCAACGCAACCTCGTTTCGCTTCAGGTACGCACTCATCTCCTCGCCAAACTCTTCTCCCAGGGTTATGATGAACCAGCCGATACGGGCACCGATGATGTGCATGGTGTTCTCGCCAACGGAGCGCAGGTGAGGCGTGGCACGCAGCACAAGCTGTTCAGCGGTGAGCGGAGCAATCGCCCCTTTGATGTGCTCCTGATACTCTTTCCAGATAGTGTAGTATGTCGTGAGCGTAAAGTTGTCTTCAGCCATAGAATAGGCTCCTTTTTGCTTCTTTTCTCTTAGATTACCACGGGAAGCGGGCAATTTATGCCCGCTTCCCGTGGGTTCTGACTGGAGAGCTGAAAACTCTCTGGAAAGGATCAGAAATAAGGCATTGAGCATCACTTCTTGTTACTACTAAAGGTTTGCGCTCGTCGATACTCTGACTCTGCGATGGGCGTTGAAGTATTTTACGAGCAAGATGATAGCGGTAATAAAGCTAACCAGCAGGATGACGCTCAGGGGTACACCTATCGCATTCAGGATTCCCTCTTGCTGATCAATAGCCTTATTTTTCTGCTCTACAATAGCATTTATGCGACCATCACTTTGTATCTTCTTCTGCATGTCATATGTTTTGTCTATTTTTGAGGTCGTGCCGTTGTAAGTTATGCTGAGTTGACATATCTCGTCAGTTTTCATGGGCTTGTCATTACAGGTGACAGGCGCATCTGGCTGGGGATCGACCAGGCCTGCACTAGAAACATGTGTTAATTGGTTAGCCTGGATTGAAAGCGGTATTTCTGCAATCGCACTGATGAGAGCGATAGATAGAGCAATTAAACCCCACACGAGAAGCTTGCGCGCTTGAGAATATCCATTCTGTGCTTGCATCCTTGCCTCCTCATTGATGCGTAAGAGGTATTATCGAATTTATTGGATGTTAAGTGACTGCTCTGGGAGCCTTTAGCATACTCTATCGCATGGGTTTATGCAATTGCTTTAAGCGTGAGTAGGTCAAATGTGGCGAATCCTGTAGTTCCTTGAAAAAAGAGCTATGCCTTGGTTATAGTATATGCAAATACATATACATGCGAGTACGGATAGGTCATGTCATTACCCCATCTGATTCTGGGCATACTCAAATATGGCCCTCAGTCTGGTTACGACCTCAACAAGGCATTCCAGGCATCGGTAGAGCATTTCTGGAATACCGAGCAAAGCCAGATTTATCGCTCGCTCGCCAAACTGCACGAGGTGGGGTGGGTAGAAATCGAACGGGTCGCTCAGGAGAAGCGGCCCGACAAGAAGATATACCATATTACGGAGAAGGGACTTGAGGTGCTACGGGACTGGTTAGCCATGCCTCAGGGGCTTGCATCATCGCATGAGGCGTGGCTGGGTCAGGTCTTCTTTGGTATCGAATTGAGCAAAGGACAACTCAAACAGGTCCTCGAACAACGCATTGCTGATCTCCAGCAGCAGCTTGCGCATTTTGAGCAGACGATTCCCACCAGCGCCGCGCTGTATGCGGAAACCTACCATGCGGCATCCGACCTGCCCTACTGGCTGCTTACATTAGATTATGGCTTGCAAAAGCTCCACTTTGATTTGCGCTGGGCGCAGACCGCTTTAGCTTCCCTTGACCATCTTCCTGAAAAGAGGGAAGAGCAAAAGGAATAGAAGAGGGAATGTCAGGCCGCGCATGCTATGAACAAGGAGGTCTATTTCATGTATCACTTCATTCTCAAACAGATACTGTGTAAGAACTTTAAAAGCCTCAGCCAGGGGGATTATGAGTCAGTGCTCGCAAGGTTTGCTCCCGATGTTCATTTTGTCTTCCTGGGAAAGCACGCCCTTGGTGCCAACTACCGTGATAGAGCGCCTGTACGAGCATGGTTCCAGCGCTTTTACCGGCTTCTTCCCGGCATTCAATTTCAACCGCATACGATGCTGGTGAATGGCTGGCCCTGGAATACAGTTGTGGCGACTCACTTTTCGGTGGAGACGACATTGAGCGATGGCAGGCTCTACCACAATGTTGGGATGCAGTTCCTCCGCCTGCGCTGGGGACGCGTCGTTGAGGATTATGTGTACGAGGACTCCGAGAAACTCGCGACTGAACTTCAGCGTATGGCCCAGCAGGGAGTAAGTGAAGCTGCTGCTCCCACTCCGTTATGAAATTAGCCGAAGCACTCGTCATCCGCGCAGACCTGCAAAGGCGCGTGGAACTCCTTCGTACGAGACTGGTTGGAAGCGCAAAAGTACAGGAAGGCGAAACGCCACCCGAGAATCCCGATGTTCTATTTCGCGAGCTTGAACAGTCTTTTGCTCAATTTGTCACTCTCATCACGCAGATCAATCGCCTCAGTCTTCAGACGCAACTTCCCGATGGCAGAACACTCACCAAGGCTATTGCTCAGCGCGACATATTCTCGCTCCAGCAAAGTGTCTTGATGAGCATCATCGAAGCAGCATCCACGAAATCAGAGCGCTATAGCCACAGAGAACTTCGCTATGAAACAACGGTCTCGGTTGGTCAGTTACGCCAGCAATATGATGATGGGCTAGGGGCCTTGTACTGCTGCGAAAGCGGTGGGAAGATGTATGCAAGCATACGTCTTCCCACCGCTTTCTTTGTTTAGGCTCTAGCCGTTCGTCGTGAGAGTAATAGCGACGATCACGATGTTTGAGTTGTTGGGCAGGGTGAGGCTTTTCACCGCTTTGCCGCTGTTGAGTGCGATGGTGTAATCAAAGAGGTGGATGTTGCCATATTGCGTTGAGGAAGGTCCCCAGCGGGTATCCTGGGCGACGGCGAAGCGCTCATAGGGCTGGGGCGCGGAGGCGAACCAGTCCGAGAGGGAGAGATTTTGCGTGGCCGTTGTGTTGTCGGTATAGGTAATCGTAAAGGGCTGATTCACCTGGTTCCCGTTGATGGCTGCCCCCAGGATGTGGACCTCCCGATAGGCGTTGTTCGGGAGATTGACGCTCACATTGGAGCCGCCCCGCAAGACGTTGTTGGCGCCCGCCTGCGTTGGCCCAATCGAGTAGCGGTGGTAGTTGGCAAAGACAGATGTACCAATGGTGGACTTGAACGCGTCGCCCACGCCATCCAGGTTCGCATCGCCCGCGGAATTACCGATACCTCGCGTATTGTAAGGGAGAGTAACGCTCGTATCATGGATGGTCGGCTGGACATACACACCGCGTTCGGTCAGGCGCGGAGCGCTGGAGCTATAGTCCCAGAAGACGCGAAACTCGTAGTGGTGCCCACTCACAGCACTAAAGTTGAGGGGAACAGCTGGTAGAGCGTATTCGGAAAGTTGTTGCGCAGGATATTCTGTGAGGCGACCACCTGGCCCGTTTCATTATCGCGCACATCAATAGTGGCCACTGTTGATGTGTCAAGATTGAAGTTGTCCACCTTGAGTTCAAATGACGCCGTGTAGTTGCCTGCCCCAGGCATGGCGGTATAGGGTCCCCAACTTAAGAAATCAGAGTGTGTATCTCTGGTGGGATCGACTTCCCAGGCGTTGAGACTATCGAGACGCCCAATATTGTGATTGAGGTTACTGGCAACCCAATTGGAGGTTCCACCATCCACGACGATATCCGAGGCGGTCAACGTTGGTGCGCCGGAAACATTGTTCCAGTAAATGCGGTACTCGACGGAGTCGCCAGGTGTCGCATTCGTATATGTCAATGCAAAGTCCTGCGCGGCATTGGCGGTCGTGAAGACATTCCAGGGCACGCTGCTGCTCGCGAGCGTGTTGCCATTATTTGCATCTCGCACGTCCAGTGTTACCAGGCTTGCGGTCACGGAACTGGTGGCATTAACACTGAGATGGAAGTGGACCGTATGCGTGCCAGGCGGCAGATACGAGATATATGGCCCGTACACCATATGGTTCGCGGTCGTACAGGTACTGGCGCTACAGGCCCATCCCTGTGAACCAGCCGCGACGCCCAGGTTATGCCCAAAGGCCGGATCTTGCGCTCCCCGCGCGAACGCGGCCCCCTGCGTCCATGGTTCGGCCAGCACACTCATAGGAATCATAGCGGAGCTTTGTTTGGCCGGGGTTGCCGAGTCGAAAGGGCCATTCCAGGCCAGGCCTAGCTGATTACTGCTATTCCTGTCATTGGCCCAGATTGAGTTGGCATTGGTGGCGAGAAAATGAAAGTATGTCTGCTGATGATCCACGTCATAGAGGTAGGCAAGGTTGCGCATAAAGAGACCCTTGAACTGCTCTTGATCGCCATTACAGGAGGGTTCACAGGGTTCGCGCAAGGTACCCGCCGACGAGACCAGGTTGCTGATCGCCGCGTTAGCGATAGACTCGGCCTTCGTGAGATAGCTAGTATTGCCGGTTATCTTGTAGAGGTCCGTCAGGCCACCCAGAATGATGCCCTGATTGTAGGTCCAGGTCGTCTCCTGGTTGTTGGCGCACGCACTGGAGAGGCCATCATTGATCAAGTTTGAAGCGTTGATCATCCCACTATTGCTAAACCAGGTCCATTCAGTAGTGGCCCAATTGAGATAGCTGCCACTCCCACTATCGCCAGCCGTGCGTTGATGCAGGCGGGCAGCGATGGTCAGAAAGAGTTCGTTGGTAATGGCATTTTTATACGTTTTGGCCTTATTCCACCACATGCCACCACCACAGACCGTCGTGTCCCAGCCATTGCTCGCCATATCGTTAAAGATCGTTCGCGCCATGGAGAGGTAGCGGCTATTGCCAGTGACATCATAGGCGCGAATCCAGGCCAGCGCCCACCAGCCCTCATCATCATAGCCAGCGTCATTGATAAAATTACCGCTGACGTTCTGATCATACGTATCACTCAACCCGTAGCCATACTCCATACCGTTTGTGCGCGTATAGGTATTCTCCAGGGCATCAACCGCATTGGCCCATTGCCAGCGGTTTAATGAGTTCCAGTTGCCGGCATTGATGTTATACCAATTCTGTAGGGCCGTGACAGCCTGCTCATCGTTGGCATTGTAATCGGTCGTCACGTTTGAGGCCGCCTTTACCAGCCCGGGCCTCGGCAGCAGCACGACAAGGCACATACTTAACATGACGAGCGCAAACATCCATGGTCGTTTTCGCATTCTGGTCTCCCTCCACGAATAGAAACAGCGTTGTATGGTCCATGCATGTATGGACCATACAACGCTGTTTAACGCTGCTACTGGATTACGATGTCATCGACGTAGCCACGGTAGCCCCCGCTACTGTTGGGCTGGTCGTAGCCAAGGTTAATACTGGTGATCGTTCTGCCCGTGGCAAGCGATCCCAGGTTGATGGTCACCTGGTTCCATGTATCCAGCGTCAGGTGGTTGCATTGATAGGCGGGATGGCTGCGATTCCCATTCTGGTCGACGATGCCGGAATCCCGCAGGTTGGTTCCGTCGCTGAAGATCAGGTCTAACGCCACGCAGGTACTGTTACTGCCGCTGACCAGGTTGCTGGTCGCCGTGCTCTGCGGGTAGATCCAGTACGTGAGCGTGGTGTTGGTGTTTACAGCAATATTGCGTGAGCTAACGTCAAAGAGCTTCATATACGCGTATTCGCTTGAGGCTCCCTGGGTGAGACCGGAATACATCAGGGCCACGTTCCCCGTATGCTGGGTTTCGCCACTACGTATATCCGTCTCTGGGCCAGTCAGGCTACAACAGATGCCCGTTACGTTGCTGCTCCCGCCATGGGGATAGCTGCCAGTGTCAACGGTATTTGTCCAGGTCAACTGCGGATCGCCGCTTTCGAAACCCGTTGAAAATAAGGGCGCCCCCGCCCCCGCGCTATAGACTTCTAGCTCATAAAGCCGGGTCGCGGTATCGGTAGTGCTGGTGGGCTTGGTGACGTTCAGCTTCACATAGCGAGCACTGCGCGGCGCAATGGTGTTGTACACGCGACTGGCTTGATTGCCACTGACATTGACCACCGTTGTCCAGTTACTGTTATCGGTACTCAACTGGATCGTGTAGGCATTGGTATTCCAGGACGTGACCTCTCCGCCCAGGCCAGCGTTTTTGAGTACAAAGGAGCCAACCGTCTGGGCCGAACCGAGATCGACCACGAGCGAAGAGGGAGTCACGCCCGAACACCATTTACTATTGCCCTTCAAGGCGCCATCGACGGCATTGGCTGCCCCTTCGCTACTGGCACAGGCAGTGGAACCAGTCGTGGCTTTGTTGAGGGCCAGGTTCGTCCCCAGGGCCGGGGCCGCAGGTGGCGGAGTAAAGCCATCGTTAAAGGAGGGGGGAGGCGTCCCACTGGCGCCCCAATTGGAGGCGCTATTCCCCATGGTGAAGTCGAGGGTTGCGCCATTGGCAATATCGCTGTAGTGCAGCCATGCCTGATTGCTTGCAACGCCATTCACATTCAAGCTCTGCACATAGGGGGCGCTATCACTGGCGCCAGAGCCATTGATTTGCAGCACTTTGCTGCCTGCTAGCTGGATGGTCTCGGAGCTAAAGAGAGGTCCATGCAGGACTAAGGTATCAGCACCAGGGGTGGCTGGATAGAGACCCAGGGCGGCCCAGACATACCAGGCAGAGGTCGCGCCCAAATCATCATTTCCAGGCAGGCCTCCGGCTGCGGAGGTAAAGGCGCCCGTCATCACGCTACGAACCGCTGTCTGTGTCCCCGCAGGATAGCCGGAAAAATTGTAGAACCAGGGCGTGGCGAATTCAGGCTCATTGCCAATGTAGTAATAAGGCTGGCTGAGACCGGCATTCACCTGGGTGAAGAGATGGTTCAAGCGCTGAATCGCCGTGGCGTTACCACCCATCAAATTAATCAGGCTCTGCGCATTGTAGGTCACATTCCAGGTGTATTGGGCCGCATTCCCTTCCGTAAAGCCGGAGCCGCTCGCCGGGTTGAGAGGAACCGCCCAGGTACCATTACTATTGCGAGGCGTAATGTAGCTGGTGGTTGGATTGAAGACATTCTCCCACCACTGGGCATGGCTCATATAGGTGTTATAAGCACTGGTATTGCCCAGCGCCTTCGCGAATTGGGCGATGGCAAAATCCGAGGCCGAGTACTCCAGAGAGTCCGAGGCATCGCCAGCCACATAGTGTTGACTGAGATAGGAGCCGAGATTCCCACGAATCGGGCTTCCCTGCGTGGTCGCATTGACATCACTGCCCACCTTGTCCATCAAGGCAAAGGCGCCTGCCGTATCGAAATTACGCACACCAAAGGCGTATGCGCTCGACACAATAATAGGTCCGGGATCGCCCGTCATGATGAAGTCTTCGTTCGTCTCCTGCGACCACTTCGGTAGTTCACCCCCCTGCTGGCCGTCGAGCACCATCGACTTCACGATATCCGTCATCTCGCTGGGCGCGATCATGGAGACCAGCGCGGTCCACGAGCGATAGATATCCCACCCTGAATAGTTCTGGTAGACCGTCATAGAGCTCGCCGTATGCACCGCGCCATCAAAGCCCTGGTACTGGCCGTTCACATCGCTGGCGACGTTCGGACTCTGAACCGTATGATACAGCGCGGTATAGAACTCGGTCAGGTCAGTTGTTGAGTTCCCACTTACCTGCACACGATTGAGCATGGCATTCCAGGTATTGCTCGCATTGCTCTGGACGCCAGCGAAATCCCAGCCCGCATTCTCGCTGGCAAGATTTTGCTGAGCATTCGCAATGCTCACATACGAGAGAGCGACCTTCATCTGCACAATGGCGTTTCCGCTTGTATTAAAGGTCAGGTAACCACCCGTATTGGTACCACTTGTGCTTGTAGAACCAGCGGAGATAGTTCCTCCCGACCAGGTGCCTACGCCCGTGGGAGTCTGGTCAAACTGGATCGCGAAATAGATTTTATAGGTCTTGCTCGATCCACAAAAGCCGCCAGCGGTCACGCTACCAGTCACGCTGCTGCCGCTGATCTGCACGGAACCACTACGACTACCCGTCGCACTACGACTGGTATTGAGCAGAACCGTCGCCTGGCTCGTGCTGGGATAGGTAAACCGGGCCATGCCAGTGCGCGTCGTCGCGGTCAGCTCGACCTGGGTATTGTATTTATCCAGCTTGTTTTTGTAGTAGCCAGGGGATGCGCTCTCATTGCTTTTGGTATAGGTAGAGCTATAACTGGTCCAGCTGCTACCAGGCGATGCGCCAAGGGAGCCAGTAATGGGAAGGATGGGAAGGTCATCATTATTGGCACAACCAGCTCCATCGAAATGCGTCACGCTAAACTCTTGAATGGTGTTATCGTTATAGGCATAGCCAGAGGGGGAGCCATTAGGCGTATCAGGGCTGAACTGAACCATGCCGAAGGGAACGACTGCACCAGGATAGGTGCTACCACCGCTCCCTCCTGGCACCGGATTAGGCGCATTACTACTCGCGGTACCTATAAAAGGGTTCACATACTGCACGAGATTCTGGGTCGCCAGCGCATGAGCATGAGCAACTGGCGCTTTAAAGAGCATAAGACTCTGCGCGACTAGGAGACTCAGGATAATCCCACAAGGAAGAACAAAGCGGCGTAACATCAGATCCCTCTTTCCTTGTCACCCGAGACCAGGCTCAGCATGACAAAATTGAAATTCCATTTTCAACTATTGTCGAACACTTAGACTAACATCATGTGGTCTAGTTGTTCGATACTATAAAAAGATACGGAAAAGAATGAGGAAGTGACTTCTCGCCCCGGCGCGACTCGCCGGGTAAGGGGTGCGTGGTGGCTGCAATGAGCAGGGGAGTTTGCGGGAGATAAAAGCGGAAGGGTTGAGCATTCCTTGCATATTCGTATCCCTGCATCCTTGCATTGGACGAACAAAATTCATGTTTATGCTGCTGAAACCGGTTTCACATTTAAACTATAGCCAACAATTCTCTCATTGTCAAGAGGCACTTCATGATCGACTCTGCTGGCATACCTCATCAGGTTGCTCGAACGGGCATCCACGATTGAAGTGGTTCTACGTAATGTCTTGCATCGACCCTGCATTTCACCCGATTTGTTCCGGGGTACAGCTTTGAGTGGTGGAGAGTTCGTTGCTGAGCGTGAGGGTTTCGGCCAGGTCGCGGAGTTGTCCGCGCAGGTGGGCGAACTCGCTAGCCTCCAGGCCAACGCGACAGTTGAACTGGCCTGGGACGGGGAAGGCCTGCTCTTTGAGAGCCTGCCCAGCCTCGGTCAGACTGATCTCGACGGCGCGCTCATCGCGTGCGCTGCGTGTGCGATGGATGAGGCCAGCCGCCTCCAGGCGCTTCAGGAGTGGCGAGAGCGTACCAGAGTCCAGGTAGAGCGTCTGTCCCAGATCTTTGACCGTACTCGGGCCTACCTCCCAGAGCACCAGCATAACCAGGTACTGGGGAAAGGTCAGGCCTAGTTGCTCAAGCAGACCACGATAGGTGCTCATCATGGCTCGGGTAGCGGCATAGAGAGCAAAACAGAGCTGGTTGTCGAGCTTTAAAGCTTCCTCGGGCGATGTCGATGGAGTCATTAGAACCTCTTGAATAAGGACAAGAAAAGATCAGCTGTGCCGACGCTGCTAAAGCACGCGTCTACATATAGACTGGATATGTAGACGCGTGCTTTAGCAGCGTCGGTCCACAGTATTACATTTCATTGTACACAATTAAATTGACAAAAATATACTGCCATGCTATTATCATATCATACATTTCAATTGTATGCTATTCAATCGTGCGAGCGAAACTAACCGCTGTGAAGCGGCATTCACGATTGCATTTTCATGGCTAGCAGGCCGGACCCTCCGGCACAGCTAATAAGCTTAGTTGGTCATGTTCCACACATGGCCAGTTTGGAAAGGTGTCCGCAGAGACATGACGGAACAAGATAAGCGTTTTCTTACGACTGATTTCGGTATTCCCGCTCCAGATAACACCAATTCACTTACCGTGGGCTATCCTGGCCCCACGCTGTTAGAAGATTTTCATCTCGTTGAGAAGCTGGCGCATTTCAATCGCGAGCGCATTCCTGAGCGCATCGTCCATGCCAAGGGCGCGGGCGCGCATGGTTATTTCGAGGTCACGCACGACGTTAGCCAGTACACAAAGGCCGCGTTCCTCAATACCGTTGGCAAACAGACGCCTGCCTTTGTGCGCTTCTCCACAGTTGGTGGTGAGAAGGGCTCGGCGGATAGCGCCCGCGATCCACGCGGCTTCGCCATTAAGTTCTATACTGAAGAGGGCAACTACGATCTCGTTGGTAACAATACGCCCGTCTTCTTCCTGCGCGACGCCATCAAATTCCCTGACTTTATTCACACACAGAAGCGCAATCCACAGACCAACGCCAAGGATCCCGATGCCTTCTGGGATTTCGTCTCGCTGACGCCAGAAGCCCTGCACCAGATCACGATCCTCTTCTCCAGCCGTGGCACGCCCAAGACCTACCGTCATATGGATGGCTTTGGCTCCCATACCTTCAAGTGGATCAATGCCGAGGGCAAAGCGGTCTGGGTCAAGTATCACTTCAAGACCGAGGCCGGCATTGAGAACTGGACTAACGAAGAGGCTACGGCCATGGCGGGCATCAATCCTGATTTCGCGACCCTGGACCTCTTCGAGCATATCGAGAGCGGGAAAGAGGCCGCCTGGACCTGTTCTGTACAGATCATGCCCATGGAAGAGGCGGCGAAGTACCGCTTCGATCCCTTCGATGTAACCAAGGTCTGGCTGCATAGCGACTATCCACTGATCCCGATTGGTCGCCTGGTGCTTAACCGCAACCCGGAGAACTACTTCGCCGAGGTCGAGCAGGCCGCCTTCGCGCCGACGAACATCGTTCCCGGCATCGGCTTCTCGCCTGACAAGATGCTCCAGGGCCGCATCTTCGCCTATCCAGATGCCCATCGCTATCGCGTCGGCACCAACTACGCGCACCTGCCCATTAACCGTCCCCAGGTTGAGATCAACAACTATCGCCGCGACGGCTCCATGCGCTTCGATGGCAATGGTGGCGCGACCCCCAACTATCAGCCCAACAGCTTTGGTGGTCCTAATGCAGCCCCCGAGTTCTATCGCGGCGATCACCAGGACGCCTTCAGCGGCAACGCTGAGCGCTTCGCCTATGAGCTGACGGATGATGACTTCGCGCAGCCGGGCGCGCTCTATCGCTTGATGAGCGAGGAAGAGAAGACCCACCTGGTCAATAACCTGGTTGGCCATATGCGCAACGTCAAGAACAAGGAAATCGTCGAGCGCCAAGTGAAGCATTTCTACCGCGCCGATCCCGAATACGGCCAGCGCGTCGCCGCCGGCCTGGGCCTGGAAGTGACTGCCTAGTTTCTCCACTGTAAGCAAATGGTATAAGCAAAGGCCATAAGCGGCCCCGAGAAACCTCGGGGCCACTTATGGCCTTTGCTTTAGCAGCGCTGTAGGGCAGGGTGTAAGAGTCGATGAATTTTAAGGGAGCCTGCATTTTACAGGCCATGATGTTGACATTATAGATCAACATTGTTATATTTATATGTAACAAGCAAGTAGGCGCTGTTGGCTGGGATATACAGCATAAACCACTACTCCCTGTTTGTCCAGGCAGGCCGCTGCTTATGCTTGGGGAAAATGATCAGCCATAAGATATTCTGTGGTTTTGGAAGGGATTGTTTTGCTATGCGTTTCTTTAAAAAGCTATCCATTTTATTCCTGAGTGTCTTTCTACTCTCACTCCTGGCGGCCTGTGGCGCCAATAGCGGTGCGGACGCTAATTCCGATACGATTACCGTTGGGGCATCCCCTGTTCCACACGCAGAAATTCTGCAATATATTAAAGATAATCTCGCCGCTAAAGAGGGCTTGAAGCTGAATATTGTGCAGTTTAATGACTATGTGCAGCCCAATACAGCGCTTAAAGATGGTTCCATCGATGCCAACTTCTTCCAGCATGTGCCCTATATGCAGGAGTTTGGTAAGGAGCATGGCATCGATATGGTCGCGGTGACGAAGGTTCACATCGAGCCACTGGGCATCTACTCTCACAAGATTAAGTCGCTCAATGAGGTGTCAGCCCAGGCCGTTGTGGCCATCCCCAACGATGTCACCAATGGCGGGCGCGCCCTGCAACTGCTGGCCCAGAATGGCCTGATCACCTTAAAGGGAAATGTCGGCACGAGCGCTACTGTGCATGACATTGCCAGCAATCCAAAAAACCTGCAAATTAAAGAGCTGGACGCGGCCCAACTCCCACGCTCGCTCGACGATACGACCCTTTCGGTCATCAACGGCAACTATGCCCTTACTGTTGGCCTGAAGCCCAACAAGGACGCGCTGGCCCTCGAAAAGGCCACCAATAACCCCTACGCGAACGTCCTCACGGTATTGAAGGGCCATGAGAACTATGCTGCCGTGAAAAAGCTGGCAAAGTTGCTTAATTCTCCCGAGGTGAAGAAATTCATCGAGGACAAGTATCAGGGTTCAGTTATCCCCGCGTTCTAAGCAAAACAGCGGTATAGAGAATGTGATGGCAGGCTGGCAGAGCCAGCCTGCCATCACATTCTCTATACCGCAAGCCATGAAATAGCAAGAGGTCTCTAGATTGAAGGGTCTGGATAGAAGATGATTACAATTGAACATGTACGCAAGATCTATGGGCGCGCTCCGAATGAGGTCGTAGCTCTTAAGAATGTAAATCTGGAGGTGCCAAAAGGCGAGATCTTTGGCGTGCTAGGACAGAGTGGCGCGGGCAAGAGCACATTGATCCGTTGCGTGAACCTCCTGGAGCGCCCGACCTCAGGCAGAATTCTCGTGAATGGGCAGGAGATTACAGCCCTCTCCGGCGGCGAGCTGCGCAAGGCCCGCCAGCGCATCGGTATGATCTTCCAGCAGTTTAATCTCCTCAGCTCACGCACGGTCGCGGACAATGTGGCCTTTCCTCTAGAGCTCATGGGCCTGAGCAAGACAAAGCGCCAGGCGCGTGTACTTGAACTACTCTCACTAGTCGGCCTTGAGGATAAGGCCAATACCTATCCCGCGCAGCTCTCGGGCGGGCAGAAGCAGCGCGTAGGCATCGCGCGCTCATTGGCTAACTCGCCCGATATTCTGCTCTCGGATGAAGCCACCTCGGCCCTTGATCCCCAAACCACACACGCCATTCTCGATCTCCTGCGCGACCTGAACAAGCGCATGGGCCTGACAATCCTCCTCATCACGCACGAGATGAATGTGGTCAAGCAGATCTGTCACCAGGTGGCGATCCTCGAAGACGGAGCTATAGTTGAGCAGGGACGCGTAAGCCAGCTCGCGGCCCTGCCCTCCTCGCGTCTTGCCCAGGCGCTCTTCCCTCGCCCTCAAAACTATAGTGTCCAGCCCGGCGCCACCCTGGTCACAATAACCTTCGCGGGCGATAGCGCCAGCGAGCCGGTCTTCTCAACGCTGGCGCGCCGTTTCATGCTTGACGTAAATATTCTCAGTGGCAATATCGAAGCCTTTGGCGAGGAGCGCATCGGCCAGCTCCAGGCTGAGTTTTCTGGCGAGCAGGTCGCGCCCGCGCTGGCCTATCTACGCGAGCTGGGACTACATGTGGAGGTGCATAACTAATGGATATGGCGATAATCCCCGACCTCTGGCAGGCAACCCTGGATACCCTGCGCATGGTCCTGGTCTCAACTCTCTTTACCATCCTGGTTGGTCTGCCGCTAGGCGTGCTCCTGGTGGGCACGGACCGCGATGGACTCTTCCCTATGCGCGTACTGCACCAGGTCCTCGGCATCATCGTAAACATTGGCCGTTCACTACCCTTTATTATTCTGCTAGTGGCAATTATGCCTATCACGCGCTTCATCGTTGGCACCAGCATTGGCACCGACGCGGCGATTGTGCCGCTGACCGTCGCGGCGATCCCTTTCTTCGGGCGTGTCGCTGAGACCTCGTTGCGCGAGGTAGATTCTGGCATCATTGAGGCGGCAAAGTCCATGGGCTGCACCAGCTGGCAGATCGTGCGCAAGGTGCTTATTCCTGAGGCGCTCCCCTCAATCATCCTCGGCATCACGATTACCATCATCAGCCTGCTTGGCTACTCGGCCATCGCGGGCGCGGTCGGCGCGGGCGGCCTGGGCGACCTCGCCATCCGCTATGGCTACGAGCGCTTTGAGACCGATGTTATGATCATTACCGTCGTCCTGCTTGTCATCCTCGTGCAGGGTATTCAGCTACTCGGCAACCTAATCGCCCGTAAGTTGACCCGGCGTTAAGAAGGGATGATAAGAGCGCTACTGACGTACGCGCCTACACTGGGGAACGCCCATGCTTCCGGGGAAGGTATTTGCCCGCCAGCATAGGCGCGTACGTCAGTAGCGCTCCTCTCGAATATTTTCTACGCCACCTGGTTAAGCCTAAACAAATACCTGCATTCCATTTATTATTTTGCATACAATAACCTTTAAACTTCTTTCACAATTACTTCATAACATATTATCGCTCCAGCATGCAAAATGTGCCATTTCCCCAAATCAGAGAAAGTCCAAGCTAGTTTGAACCCTACAACACTGGAAGAAATAACTCTTATATCCTATTCATGTTTGATGTCGAGCCAAAAGCAACGTACTATATTTAGAGAACAAGGAGAATTGAGTACTATATGAAAACTATTAAGCCCTGTCCCGAATGTGGCGGGAGACGTGTGCAGACGATAACTGAAATAGCCGGAGATGACCAATGGCTTAACCCGCCCTACATCCGCATTAAGCAGCCCGAGCGCAGGAGTAACTGGTTCAAGGGCAAGCTCAGAACATCCGAGGTAAGCACTACCACCTGCCTCGACTGCGGCTACACAGCCGTCTTCGCCACTAACCCAGAAAATCTCACACCTGACGAGTAATACCGATATGGATAAATATATGCACAGTAAAAATTCGCGCCCCTACCACTTCCGCGTGGTAGATGTCTTTGCCGATCATATCTTTGGCGGCAACCAGCTAGCCGTGTTTCTAGACGGCACAGGCCTTACCGAGCAAGAGATGCTTGCCATTACGCGTGAGATGAATTTCTCGGAGACAACCTTTCTCTTTCCGCCATCTCAGCCTGGCTCGCATGCCCGGGTCAGAATATTTACGCCCGCTGGCGAGATTCCCTTTGCTGGTCATCCCACGCTCGGCACTGCTTTTGTGCTCGCTAGCAATGATCTTCTTCCGGCGAACACACAGCAGATCGTACTGGAAGAGGGCGTGGGACCTATTACCGTCCGCCTCTCGGGCGAGCCGTCTGCTCCCGAATTTCTCTGGACCACGCTCCCTCCCCTGACCTTTCAAGCCTCCTTTGAGAACCGCGAGGCTATCGCGGAAGCTCTGGGCCTACGCGCCACTGATTTCCTCACAGAGGCTCCCATCCAGCTCATCTCGACCGGGAACGCCTTCGTCTATATTCCCCTGCGCAGCCGCTCCCTGGTGGAGCAGGTCGAGGTCAATATGGCACAGCTACGTACAAGTTTCGCGGGTGTATCCTCGCTCAAGCTATACATCTTCGCCCCTGAGCCACAGGCCGACGAGCAGGGGAGATTTCACGCCTTCGCGCGTATGCTCAAGCCTTACCAGGGCAGCATCGTCGAAGATTCCGCGACTGGGAGCGCTGCCGGTCCCCTCGGCGCCTACCTCGCCCAGCATGGCTTGGTCCCCTGCCAGGATGAGGCAGAGCTGGTCGTAGAACAGGGAACGCAGATGGGACGCCAGAGTTTTCTGCACGTCCATATCCGGCGCCAGGATGACGCGCTATCCGTTGACTTCGGCGGCAGTGTCGTCCCAGTCTACGAGGGCGTTCTACGCCTTTCGCCGCGCTAGCATGCTCACCATCAACTATATAATAACGCCTGCAAATCGGCAATCGCCTGTTTGCGTGTCTCGAAGACAACGCCGTGCATGCCACAGGCTTGCGCGGCGGCGACGTGCGGAGGATAATCGTCGATAAATACGATGGATGCGTGAGGCAGTTGAAGCCGCTCAGCCGCCAGGGCATACAACTGTGAATCAGGCTTCACCAGCCCCTCTTCGTAAGAGAGAATCATCATATCAGCGAGCTTTGCCAGGCCGAAGGTGTTGCCAAAACTATGCCGGGCGTCGGGCCAGGCATTGCTCAAAAGCGCGATCTTCCTGGCCTGGCGCACCTGCTGTAGAAATTGCATAAACACGTCATCGACATAGTCACCACCTTCAAAATCATCTCTGAAGGCGCTCAATTCTGCATCCGTCAGCTCATAGGTCTGCTGAATCTCGCGCCAGACATCCTCGACGCTCGCCTGCCCCACCATAGCACGCTGGCTCGACTCACAAAGCCAGATGGCGAGCGGCAGTCCCAGCGACGAACTCGCAAACCTTGGCTCCCACCGCTGCAACTCTGGCGACCGCCGCTTATGGATAAGCACACCACCAACGTCACATAGAATGGCACGAATACCATTCGGCGTACCTGCCGATGCATCAAAGCTTATAATTTCACCATCTTGAGAATGCATATTTCTAGCTTCCTCTGCTCTAATACCGCCTTCGTACTCGAAAGCAGAACTTATTTCTTCTCAAGTATACCTGGTTGCTCTGAGCATCAGCGCCTAAAGCATTACACTCACAATTGGCCGATGAGCCGTGCCAGTTGGATTTCTTCTTGATTCGCGTCAGAGACCGGAACAAGACCAAGGGTCAGCTCATCAATTCCTGCCTCAAGTAGTTCCTGCAAGCGGTCTCGTATCTTGCTTTCATCGCCAAAGACCAGTAGGCTTTCAACGAAGCTATCCGAAACTGTATCGATCTCTTGTTGCGAGAAACCTGCCGCAACAAACATATTACGATAGGCCGGGCGCGTATGGTAAATACTCATCGCCTGACGCCCTATCTGCAAAGCGGTGGCACGATCCTTTGTAAAGGCTACCTGCACATGAGCAACGACCGGAGGCCGAGATCGCCCAGCTGCGTCCGCCCCTGCTCTCATGGCTGGAAGGGCCGTATTAAGCAAGTATGGAAGCGGGCACATAACGGAGAGAGCACCATCCGCAACCTCGCCAGCGAGGCGAAATGCTCCTGGTCCAAGCGTTGCGATAAGCAAGGGAAGCTGCGCTGAAGCATGCAATGAGGCATCAGTCGTAAAGTAGCGCCCCTGATAATGAGCCTCGCCTTGATAGAGCAGCGAACGCAACACCTGAGTATATTCTCGCAGGTAGGAGAGAGGCCGCTCCATTTCTACGCCGTACACACTTTTCGCGAACTCTGGCGAACTTGTACCAAGACCTAGCCGCAGCCTATCTGGAGCCAGGGCATTTAGACTTAAAGCCTGCTGAGCCAACAATACAGGATGGCGTGAAAAGACCTGCACGATGGCAGTTCCTAATTTGAGATGCGTTGTGCGCATCGCCGCCGCCGCCAGTGTCGTGAGCAGATCTGGATTCCAGGGCGGACCGCCTACCCAAATGTGGTCAACTCCCGCCCCCTCAATCTCAACAAGCCTTTCGACAAGCGTTGCCGGATCAGCGGGCACAACCGATAGTCCAATGCGTTCCTGTAGAAAACGAACTTTTGTATTCTCTTCCATTTAGACTTTCCTTCTGTACTTCCTTCAGAAATTTCTCTAAAGCTAAACATTGAGGCGTTGCTTATCCAACAGAGTGTTGCATAAACAGCCTACCAGGAGATACAATGATGCGTCAATCAGCAAAGAAACTTAGAATGTTGCATATGCGACAAAGGAGACGAAAGTGACGCAAAAGCCAGAAGCACTAGAGGATTTACGCGTCCGCCGCACTCGCAAACTGCTCCAGCAAGCCTTCATCGACCTCACGGTAGAAAAGGGATTTGCTACGCTCACAGTGCGAGATATTACGGAACGAGCCATGGTCAACCGCTCGACGTTTTACCGTCATTACCTGGACAAATATGACTTACTCGAACAGTATATGAACGAGATCTATGAACTAACCGAAGACCAGAGCTTATTAGCAGAGAAACAAGAACAGACCTCCCCTGGCCCCCTTAATCTGCTCAAGCATATTCAGCAATACGCTGACTTCTATCGTGTGATGCTCAGCGCGAAAGGTGACCCCCACTTCACGCAACGCTTTCGCCAGAATACGGAGAAACGCTTTCGCTCTTTTTCTACCCAGACCCCCACAGAACCAGAGGCCGACGCGCCTCCAATCGATCTAAGACTCAGTTGTATCGCCTATGCAGGAATTGGCGCGACCACCTGGTGGTTAGAGCAAGAGCAGCCCTGTCCCCCGAGCAACTAGCCAGGTGGATGAGCCAGATCAGCAGTGCCATCGCTGGCCCTTCCCTCAAGCCATAGACTTCCATCAGTTTGCCAAAACATTTGCTTACCACAAGACATAAAAGTATGTCAGGTTTTGCCACATGCTCGCGATAGAGTAGTGTACGCCATGTGGCGGACGATTCTAAAAATAATGAATCAAGGAGAGACACGTGTTATCACACCTCTACGAGGAGACCGTGGCACTACCACCAACACAGCGGGCAGGAGCAAGCAATCAGAGTATCGACAGTCTTTTAACCAGCGAGCGAGCATGGCTAGTACGTAAATGCGCCATGATTATAAGGAACGCGGATGCCGCCGAAGACCTGGCACAGGATACGCTACTGGAGGCATGGCGCAATCGAAAAAAATTGCATGATCTTGGCGGCGAGCAGCAGGAGCAGAGAAGAAGATGGCTGGCAGCCATCGCACGCAATGTCTGTCTGCGCTGGCTGCGCGAGGATCACCACGAGCGCGCCCACCGGCTCATGCAGCCATCCAATATAACCGTTAATCCTGGAACAATGAATTCACAAGAAGAAGAGTGGAGCGTTGATCTAGCCCCGGCACCCGATAAGTATGGCGTTGAAATGGAACTTGAACGCGCAGAACTGAGCGCCTTATTGGGTGAAGCCCTCGCTCATCTGTCAGAGCCACTCCGCACAACGCTAGTCGCTCGCTACATCCAGGGCGCAACTCACGCTGAGATGACGCAGCAGTTTCAGGTAAGCGAGGCCACCCTGGTACAGCGCATCTACCGGGGAAAACAGGCCCTGCGCTCGGTCTTCACCACGCACTTGAACCAGGAGCTAGCGAGCTATGGCATTTACCAGCCAGACACACAGCCAGGAGAACTGGTCACCCGCATGTGGTGTCCCTGGTGTGGCGATGATCACCTTGTGCTCAGTGAAAATGCGCAGAGCAGTAAGCGCCTCTTCCGCTGCCGAAGCTGTGACACAACCTCTGGCGGCAGCAGCAAAACAAGCCAGTGGCAGAAGATTAGTAGCGCCGCAGCAAAATATACGCAGCTCATTAAGTGGCTCTATAGCTATTACTGGCAGACCATTGACCAGGAGCCAATCTGCATCTCTTGTGGGGGGCCGGCCATCCTGACCGTAAAAGAGGCTCCAGATCTCCCCGCCAGGTATCATGGCATTGGCGACCAGCCAGGCATCGCCATCGCCTGTTCCCAATGCCAGCGCACGCACTATAACACCCTCTCGCACCTGACATTCGATCTCCCCCAGGTCCAACGCTTCTGGAAGGCTCAGAAACGCATCACCTGGCATCAAGGCAACCAGATCGAACACGCAGGCATCTCCACCCTGGTCAGCACCTTTCAAAACAAAGACAGCGCCAAACATATCGATGTGCTCGTAGAGCGCCAGACATTCCGCGTCCTGGCCATCAACGAGTAGCCGAGTACGCAAGTAGCGGGCGGCCCGCTACTTGCGTACTCGGCTACTGGGGCTGCGCCCTGGCGTACGCGGCTACTTATCCTTATTTGTCACCTTCCAGCAGGCGCTCTAGCAGATAGATGGCGCCGGCTTTGTCAAGGGGACGATTCTGGTTGCCGCATTTGGGCGACATGATGCAGGCATAGCAGCCACTGGTACATTCGCATTTGCGCAGGGTGTCCAGGGTGGCCTGGGCCAGGGCGTGCCACTGCCTGTAGGCCTCTTCGCTGTAGCCGATGCCGCCGGGATAGCCATCGTAGATGAAGATGGTGGCCTTGCGCGTCTGCGGATGAAATGGCACGATGCTGACGCCGCCGACGTCGCGGCGGTCACCTAGGACGAAGAGCGGGAGCAGCGCGATCATACCGTGTTCGACGGCGTGCAGCGAGCCAGCCGGGTCGAGTCGCCGCTTGATGAGAGCATCGATAAATCCGTCTTCGATAAGCATCCAGAGGGCTCTGGTCTCCAGGGGCGCGGAGAGCGGCTCCTCCAGCTCGCACTGCTCAAGAACGGTGCGGTACTGGTTATGCTTCCTGTTAAAGCCCTGCACCTCGCGTGTGACCAGGACCTGCCCGGAATACAACTCAAGCTGCGGGCGCTGCTGGTATTGCTCGCTCTTAAGGATCTCGACATCCGTCTGGACGATAGGTTCCGTGTAGAAATGGGTCTCATTGGGTAAGACCTCGATGCGACCCTGCGAGAGGTCCAGCCGCTGCACCTCGTAGGCGGCTCCCTGGGAGTAGTAGATGGCTCCTGGATGGCACTCGCTGATGGCGTGATAGATGTCGGTCTCTTCGAGCAGGCGCTCCTTCCCGCCGCTGCCCAGGCTCATGATGGGGAGGCGCACGCCCACCTGGCGCAGCGAGACCTGAAATGCCACACTCTTGCGTGGATCGCGCAGGTGATAGTAGTCCCCACGCCTGACGAGCCTCTTCTCCTCGACGAGCAACTCCAGCGTACGCGCGGTGGCCGCGCCAAAGAGCTGCTGATCTGCCAGGGAGAGAGGTTGCTCGAAGGCTGCACAGAGCAGGTGCTGCGGAAAGATATAGGGATTGTTGATGTTGACCAGGGCACGCTCGGCAGGCTGATCCAGCAGCATCGATGGATTGGCAGCGAAGTACTGGTCGAGGGCGTCCTCGCGCAGGACGAAGATGCTCAAGGCACTGCGATTACGTCGCCCGGCGCGTCCCGCCTGCTGCCAGAAGCTAGAGATACTCCCAGGGAAGCCCGCGACGATTGAGACATCCAGGTCTCCCACATCGATACCCACCTCTAAGGCGCTGGTCGAGATGATACCCAGGATCTCCCCCTGGGCCAGCTGGCGCTCGATCTCGCGCCTTTGCTCGGGAGTATAGCCCGCGCGATAGGCCAGGACCTTGGATTGTAGATAGGATGGCAGCTTGTTACGGGTATAGCGCACCATACGCTCGACCGTCTGGCGAGCCTGGCCAAAGAGAATTGAGCGCACACCCTGAGTGATAAAGAAGGCCAGCAGGCCCGCCGCCTCCTCGACATAGCTCTGAGCATCGGGCGGCTGCCAGAGCAGGGTGAGACGTCCACCCGACGGCGCGCCGTTCTCGGTGATAGCGCTCACATCCTGACCGATGAGCTGGATGGCGTGATCCTCGGGATTGCCGATGGTGGCCGAGCCGAAAATAAAGGTAGGTTGCGCATCATGTAGAGCCAGGACACGCTTGAGCCGCCGCAGGATCAGCGCGACATGGCTGCCAAAGACGCCCCGGTACATATGCGACTCATCAACGATAACATCTTGCAGGCGTGAGAGGAAGCTCGACCAGGAACGATGATAGGGCAGCAACCCCATGTGCAACATATCGGGCGTGGTGATGACGGCCTGGGCGCGCGTACGAATGGCGGCGCGCTCGGACTGAGGCGTATCGCCCGTGTAGACATCCACGCGCAGGTCCGCATCCCAGGCCTGAAGCCGTTCCTGCCACTGCTGGATCAAGGCCCGCGTTGGCGCGATACACAACAGGGTCGCACCCTGCTGGCGATGCCGCCGCACTCGCGAGGGCAGCGCCATGGCATAGGTCTTTCCAGAAGCGGTGGCGGTGGCGATGGTCACATGCTCGCCATCCAGCGCGCGCGTCAGCGCCTCGTGCTGGTGGATATAGAGCTGTGTGATACCGGGAGGGAGCAGGGCCTGTACCTCATCCGCCACGCTGGCATGCCGCGCTGGTCTGGGCATAATCTGATGCTCGGCCTGGATACGCTCTTTATAGTCCGACCATTCCGTGAGGCGGGTCAGCAGTTGCTGCGCGTAGCGGTCGTTTATCACCTTCTCATCACTCGCCATCATCAAATCCTTTCATTTCACTTTACATATTATAACTGCTGCGAGGGGAACCCGCTACTTGCGTACGCAGCTACCGTTGGGTTTCAGGAGTAATTTGTAACGCTGCACGCCATTCCCGACGTGACATGTATGTACAAAGAGCGCGCAAACCAAAGATGCATAAAGTACAAGTAAAGCATAATAAGCATCAGTCTCCTTTCGGCAGGAACCCGCTTTAGCGCGTCCAAAGGCGATTCATCGCTTGTAGGCGCAGCCTAAAACGTTCCATAGCACGATGCGGTCGCTGGAATGCCTGTTGCCCGCTACAAGGTTTTAGCTTGCGCCACACTGCCATTAATGGCATTTGGACGCGCTAAAGCGGGTCCCTACCAAAGTTGGCATTTGGACGCGCTAGCGCCCCGATTCATCGTGAAGGTCCCTACCGAATTAAGAGCGGACCGCAACAGTTTACAGGTATTTCCCATCAACTATAAATGAGGAGCACAAGCTATGAGCAGCAAAAAGAAGGAAAGTGATCAGAAGCGTATTGCGTATGTTCATCGCGTTGTGCTACCTGCGACACAGTCGCCCGTACAATTAGAGCAGGGGTCGATCTTTTTTGTTGGTACAGCGACGGTGCTGGTCAAGTACGCTGGCTTTACCTTCCTGACCGATCCCAATTTCCTGCACCGGGGGGGGCATGTGCATCTCGGTTATGGACTGCGCGCAAAACGCCTGACCTGTCCGGCGCTGAACCTGGAAGAGTTGCCACGCCTGGACTTTGTGCTGCTTTCGCACCTGCATGAGGACCACTTCGACCGCCTGGTGGCGCGCAAGCTTCCCAAGAACACGCCCATTGTGACAACGCCAAAGGCCGCGAGCGCGCTGGCAGAGAAGGGCTTTATAACCACCTATCCCCTCAACACCTGGGAGACCTTCGTTTGGGAGCGTGGCGCGCAACAGCTCGCGATCACGGCCATGCCCGGCAAGCACGCTCCAGGGCCACTCGCAAAACTCCTGCCTCCAGTCATGGGGAGCATGCTCGAATTCCAGCAAACCAGCGGCGAGACACTGATGCGCATGTATATCAGCGGCGATACCCTCTATATCAAAGACCTGGCGGAGATTCCTCGTCGCTATCCTAATATCGACCTGGGGCTCTTCCACCTCGGCGGCACACGCGTCATGGGCTTGATGGTTACGATGGACGCGAAGCAGGGGCTAAAAGCCGTAAAGCTTATCAATCCCAAGACCTCCATCCCCATCCACTACAATGATTATACTGTCTTCAAGTCGCCCCTTGAGGACTTCAAGCGCGCCGTCGAAGGCGCAAAACTCACATCGCGCGTCCACTACCTCTCACATGGAGACTCCTACACCTTCCAGGTTCCCTCCGAAAGAAGGAGCGCTACTGACGTACGCGCCTACGCGAACCCCAAGGCATAGATGTTACGAAATGGGTAAAGGGGTATCGTGGCAGGCGGGCGAGGCCCGCCTGCCACGATACCCCTTTACCCATTCGATACCTTGATGTCATCAAGTATATTTATAGTATCAAAGTAATTTCGATATACACATATAGCAGAGGTAAAACCCCCTGGAAAGTGAGTTTCTCTTATGTGCGGTATCACCGGTTGGATCGATTGGGAACAGGACCTCTCGCAGCAGCAACCTGTGCTGGAGCAGATGGCCTGCACGCTAAAGGAGCGTGGGCCAGATCGCGAGGGCTACTGGTTCTCTCCCCGCGCCGCCCTGGCGCACCGTCGCCTGATCGTTATTGATCCCGTTGGCGGCAAGCAACCTATGCTCTTTACCCAGGGTGAACAGACTTATGCCCTGACTTATAATGGCGAGCTCTATAACTTCCGCGAGTTGCGCGAGGAGCTGCGCGCGCGCGATCATGTCTTTCGCACCCATTCCGATACTGAGGTTTTATTACATGCCTATGTTGAGTGGGGCGAGGAGTGCGTCAATCACTTTAATGGCATCTTCGCCTTCGCCATCTGGGACGAGGCGCGTCAGCGACTCTTTATCGCCCGCGACCACCTGGGCGTAAAACCGCTCTTCTACGCTCAGGTAGGCAACGCCATCGTCTTTGGCTCAGAGATCAAGGCCCTGCTGGCCCATCCGCTGGTCGAGCCTGTATTGGATGATGAGGGCATGAAGGCCATCTTTGTCTCGCTCTTTATGTCTGGTGGTGGCATCTTCCGCGATATTCATGAACTACGCCCCGCCCACTGCGCAACCTTCACGCGTGAGCGCACGCATATTCGTCCCTACTGGCAGTTGGTCAGTAGGCCCCATACCGATGACCTGGAGACGACCGCCGAGTATATTCGCTCGCTTCTGAAGGATACCGTCAAGCGCCAGCTCATCGCCGATGTACCCGTGGTGACACTCCTCTCGGGCGGACTAGACTCCAGTGGCGTGACCTCGCTGGCGGCGCGCGAATTTCAGAGCGAGCACAAGGTGCTTGATACCTATGCCATCAACTATGCCAATAGTGAGGAGCACTTTGAGGGCAACGCTATTCGTCCAAGCATCGACCGCCCTTATGTTGAGCAGGTGGCGCGTTACTTACCGACCAATCATCATGATGTTGTGGTTTCCACCGAGGAGCTGCTTGAGAACCTGCTCGTACCCATGCGCGCCCATGATCGGCCCAAGATGGGGCAGATCGAGACCTCACTGTACCTGCTTTTTAAGGTCATCAAACAGAACGCGACGGTCGCGCTCTCGGGCGAGTCGGCCGACGAGGTCTTTGGCGGCTATCCCTGGTTCCACCAGGAGCATGTGCTTAATACGCCGACTTTTCCCTGGATCGCCGCGCGCATGACTCCCAGGGGCGATAACCAGTTTATGAATATGGGTACGCCCTTCCTCTCGCCAGCCCTGGCGCAAGAGCTCCATCCACATGAGCATATGCAGCGCCTCTACCAGGAGGCCCTGGCCGAGGTTCCGCGCCTGGAAGGTGAGTCGCCACGCGACGCCCGTATCCGTGAGATCTTCTACCTGAATATGACGCGCTTCCTGCTCCTGCTGCTGGACCGCAAGGACCGCATGAGTATGGCAACGGGCCTGGAGGTGCGCGTCCCCTTCTGCGACCATCGCCTGGTACAATATGTCTGGAATATTCCCTGGGAGATGAAGACCGTCGATAATATCGAGAAGGGTATCCTGCGCCGCGCCTTTAGCGGCCTGCTTCCCGAGGAGGTGCGTATGCGGCGCAAGAGCGCGTACCCAACCTCGTTCGATCCAGCCTATACCCAGGCTGTGCGCCGTTGGACGCTGGAGATCCTCAATAATGCTAACGCGCCAGTAAACTCTTTCGTCAATGTAGAGTTTATCCGCCAGCTCGCGGAGCATCCCGATGAGGAGACGCGTGGGGAGAATGCCTACTTCCTCTTTGACTACTTGATTCAGGCCAATGCCTGGTTGCAAGAGTATCATGTCGTAACGCCATAAAACAGAAGGAGGAGACCCTACATGCCAGCCCATCCTCCGCGCGCAACACAGGAAGAGGAGGCCCTGCGCTATTACCTGGAAATTCACCGGGCGCTCTGGCACAGCCTGGCAACGACCTGGATGGACCTTGATCTCTCGCTTGCGCAGTTGCGTACATTACTCTTGCTGGCGAATCATAGTCCGCTCCAGGTTGGTCACCTGGCGCGCCATATGGAGATCGGCATTCCCACGGCTGGTCACCTGGTAGAGAAGCTGGTGCAGGCGGGCTTCGCGCGGCGTTTCGAAGATCCCGCTGATCGCCGTCGCTGCCTGGTCGCGCTCACTAGCCAGGGCGAGGAGCTTTACGCGCGCTTGCTCATTGGGCGACAGACCATCGCCGCCTGCCTGCATCAGCTTGGCGATGAGGACCTCTCTGCCTATCTCCAGGGCGCTCAAGCCCTCGCGGACAAGCTCGCGTCACAACTTACCACAAACGCAACGCAGGTCCGACGCTGCTAATGCACGCGTCGGACCATACACGGTTCCTCTAGCTATGGAAAGCCTGGCTATCGAGTGGTGCCTGCTCTCGCTCAAACATACCATAATCTCTGACAACACCAGCGATACGCAACCGGTAGTCTTTGAATATATCGGCTCTGCCCCTGGACTGCGCCGCCCGATGCTCTTCCATTTGCCTCCATGCCTGGATCGCCTGTTCATCCCTCCAGAATGAGAGCGATAGAATCTTCCCAGGAGTCGAAAGGCTCTCGAAACGCTCTATAGAGATAAAGCCATCGATTTCATTAAGCAATGGACGAAGAGAAGCAGCGATATCGAGATATTCCTGCTTCTCTTCCAGCTTTGGAAAAACTTCAAATATTACAGCCAGCATGGTTAAAGTTCCTTCTTTCTATTTTATAAGTGTAATGAGGCTCGCTACTTGCGTACGTGGCTACTTCCGGAAGTAGTCACGTACGCAAGTAGCGAGCTTCATTACTCTGAAGTCCTTCCTGAATGCCCGGTTGGCACGGTTAAGCATCTTTCTCCGTATTCTAAACAGAGGTCCTGTCTTCCCAATTTTTCTGCTATCATGTATTATATGTTATCCCCCCAGGACCCTACAAAGGAGAAAGCGTATGGACCCGCGCAATTATATCCATGAGGGGACGCAAGAAACCGATAAATTTGCTAAACCAGACCCGGACACGGATGAGTTTCTCTCTCCTTCACGTCCCCTGCCACCATCGGTTCCCCTCACCAGGGGGCAGCGCATAAGGCGCTTTTTGCAGCTCCATACCTTTGCACCCGAATTCTTTCCTCCACAACTACAACACGCCGCTGTTGGCTATGTTTGTGCGGTGCTCCTGCCTATACTGGCAACCCTCTTTCTCTTCTCCATATTGCGCATGGCGCCCTCATTTCACTTTATTGAGACTCCCATTATTCTCATGGTTGTTATCATCTCACTGGGTTGGGGAACGGTCCCAGGCATTCTGGCAACCCTGGTTGGGACGCTTATGCTCGCCTTTGTGCTACAGTACTCTCATGCCACGCCTATGCTCACAAGTAACACCTTCGCGCTCACACAATCTGAAAATATCTTTGGCCTGGGCCTCTTCGCTATCATCGGCCTGAGTGTAAGCCTGGTCACCAGCCAGACACAACACGCCAGGCGAGCGGCAACCCGCGCTCACCACCAGGTAGAAAGCCTGCTTATCCAGACAGAAACAATTTTCGAGAATATCAATGACGCAATCACGGTCATGGATACCGATGGTAAGATTATCCGCTTTAACCAGGCGCTCCAGAAACTGCTCGCCTTTGATGAAGACTATCCCTCGCTACCACCAGCCCAGCGTGGCGCCCAGGCGCTACCGCGCGACGAATATGGCAATCCGCTTACCATCGAACAGTGGCCGCTCAGGCGTATTCTACAGGGAGAAGAACTCTCCAGTTCTCAGCCCGCCGACATTATCCTGCAAACCCTGGATAAGCGTACAATCCATGTCAGCATCACCGGAACACCGATCCGCAGCCAGCATGGGCGCATCATCGGCGGCGTCCTCGTGCTGCGCGATGTGACACAACGCCGCGAGCAAGAGCGGCGCACACATGAGGCTCTGGCCTCCATGCTCATCATGGCCGAGGCCCTGGTCGGCATCGCAGACTCCACCACAAGCGAGGCACTGGCTGGCAAGAGTAATCGCGATGTCTTTCACCGCCTGCTCAAGCTCGCTTGTGACCTGCTCGGCTATCGCTCTGCCAGTGCCGTCACCCTTGATAGCCAGACAGGGCAACTTCAACCCATCGACATCTATGGATTCCCATCGCATTATGAAAGCCACTGGTGGCAGCATGTCTCTGGCGTCAGCCTGGACGACTACCTCTCGCCACAACAAATCGCCCAATTGGGAGCCGGCCAGGCCATCAATTTTCACTTGAGCGAGCGCCGCAAGCCAGAGGCGCCCACCTATGGCCTTCAATCGGTACTCCTCGCACCACTTCGCATCGGTGACCGCTTTATCGGCGTTCTCTCCCTTGACTATGAGGGAAGCGGGCGCAAATACTCGCCTGCGGAAGAGCGAGCCATTGCCTCGGCGGTAGGGAAGCTTACGGCCTTGCTTGTCGAGCGCGAGTACCTGGTCCGCGAGCGAGCCGAGGCGCGCGCCCGTGAGCTTGCCGCCCTGGAAACCACGCGCATGATGGATGATTTTATCGGCATCGCGGCCCATGAGCTACGCACGCCTATGACGGCCATCAAGACCAGTGTACAACTGGCACGCAGGCAGGTCAGGCGCATCCTCAAGCAACAGAATCTCCTCTCTGAAGAGATGGTTGAGTTGGTTGCCTCCGTGCAGAGCTTTCTTACTCGCACCGAGCGGCAGATCAATACCCAGATGCGCATGATTCGCGACCTGCTGGATGTCTCGCGTATCCGCGCCGACCAGCTCGAACTTCAGCCTGAAAACTGTAACCTGGCCCAGGTCGTACGCGAGTGTGCCGAAGATCTGCGCGACATGGACGCCAAACGTTCATTCACTCTCAACCTGCCAGGGAAACAGAGAATAGCAGTCATCGCCGATGTGGACCGCCTGCGCCAGGTTATCATGAACTACCTTACAAATGCCCTGAAATACTCGGACGCCAGCCAGCCTATCACACTAACCGTCGGCCTGGAGAGAGACAGGGTGCGTGTGGCAGTCATCGACCATGGGCCCGGCATCACCAAGGAGCAACAGAGCAAAATATGGGAGCGCTTCTACCGCGATCCAGATGTCGAGGTGCGCAGCGGTTCCGCCGTGGGCCTGGGCATTGGCCTGCACATCAGTCGCACCATCATCGAAGGGCTGGGAGGCCAGGTTGGCCTGGAGAGCCAGCCAGGTGAAGGTTCAACCTTCTGGTTCATCCTCCCCCTGGCCCGGTAACCGCCTGGCCAGGGGACACACGGTTCTATGTTACTCGGCACGGCGACCCAGGGCATCCGTTGGTACTGGCGCCCGCAGAGCGGTACTATCCTCGCCGACTACCGCGTAGTCCAGGGTCTCTTCTGGCAACTGAAAGTTCTCAATAGAGGCGTTCCATTGCTGCGCGAGTTTCGCCAGGGAGTGAATATGCTCGGCAGTTTGGAGAATAGAGGCGCTGGATTGATGAATGCGTTGCGCGATGGCATACAGATCGGAGATCATAGATTCTGCCAGGGTGGCATTGGCTTGCGCGGAAACGAGAAGCTCATTGAGCAAGGCTTCCAACCGCTGGGTATCTGTATTGATGCGCGTCAGCAGGCGCGTCTGTTGTTGCGCATCTTCCAATGACTGCGTCGTATTGACAATCAGCGTGCTCTCACCCGAACCCTTTTGCAGCTCTGGACGTTTCAACAGCATCGCTCGTATCTCATGGATAAGTTCGACATTGAGCTGAAGAGTACTACTCAAGCGCTGTATGAATGCAACAAGCTTTTCTACAGTTTCGGTAGTATCAGAGAAGCGCGTGGTTTGTATCTCGGAGGTCTGAGCCAGTTCAACCGAGCTAGAGAGCAGGCTTTGTGTCTTAGACATCACTTGCTCAGAAGAGTAGCGCGTCCACTTCGCCAGGTTTGCCAGCTCTTCGATAAGCGCGTTACAAATATCCGCAACCATGCCAAGCCTACCAGCAGGCACATTGGCTCGGACACGCAAATTCCCATCCATGATAGGCTTGATATCAGTCACAAGCTGGCGAATTTGTAGCTCCAGTTGCTGGGCATCATTAGTCGCTTTACCAGTATACTGAGCCTGCTGAATACCGACATTGACATTATCGAGAAGGGCATTGAGCGTCTGGGCAAGGGGAGAAAGCGCGTTGTTTCTCAGCAGAGGGGCACGCCTCTCTCTCTGGCCAGCCATATACGCCTGGCAGACCTCTACTAGCTGCGCATATTGATTTTTCGTCGCGCGTTGCATAAAGCGTACGAGAGCGATCTCAGCGAAAAAGACCGCGATGGCACAGGCAAAAAGCACGCCTAAAAAAAGGCTGACACCTGTATTCTCGCGCTGTTCCAGTCCAACAACACCAACAATAAAAATTGCGGTGACAGGCAACATGGCAGCGAGAAGTAATTCCAGGCGGAAAATATTTGACTTCATGGCTTGGGACTCCTTATGGGAATACTGCCTGGGACCGACGGGCCCTGCGGCTCAGATCGCCAGGCAAGTAAGAATGTCTCGTTTGGATCAGATACGACATCAGGAAATGATTGAGACGCTGGCTCAACCCTCTCTGGCTGTTGTAAGGAAGCACGCGTCAACCTATTCTCACGCGGTTTGGGTGCTGTCATATCGGTAGAAATGGCGCTCTGCCCTAGATTGGATGAAACAACCTTTTGTTCCTGCGGCTGAGGAGCTGGCAGAGACACGGGAGGCGGTATGGCAGGACCCGCCAGTTCACGTATCTTTTCGATTCTCTGTGCAATTCCCACTTGTTTTGGCGTATATAAACGCTCATTCAGCACATGTGTATAGGCCGTCACTAGCTCTCTGGCCGTCTGGAAGCGCCGTTCTGGATCGCGATGCAGTGCATGGTTAACCACCAGCTCTAGCGCGACTGGAATAGCTGGCGCGATCTCATGCAATGACGGGAGAGGCTCAGTAATATGTTTGCGCGCCACTTCTAGATAGCTACTCCCCGTAAAAGGCGGAGCCCCACTCAACAGTTCGAAGAGCATGACACCAAGCGAATAGACATCAGAGCGAGGATCACCCTCGGCTCCTCGCACGATCTCTGGCGCAAGATATTCGGGCGGACTCAGGTAATTGCCGGCAACATTTTTCAGGTGTTCGTACATGGTAGTCTGCGTAGCGCTCTCTTCAAGCCCTCTGAGGCGCAACATAGCGATTGTACCCAGATCTATGAGTTTAACATCGGCTTTATTGAGAAGGAGCACATTGCTAGAATTGAGATAGTGATATGCTCGCCCTTGCTCATGAATAAAATCAAGCAGATCCGCGATTGGGTTCAGGATCGTAAGCACTTCATGCGGCGTCCACTGTCGCTGCTGTTTTAAACGCTGAGCCAGCGTCTCACCTGAAAACATGGGATGAATGTGATAAAAGATGCCCTCTTGTACCCCATAGCCATAGAGCGGGAAGAGATGAGCATGACGGAATGTGACGAGTTGCTCTCCCTCACGTTCAAATCTTGTTTGAAAATTCCTCCTCGTACTGTGTGGAAGCGCTTGAGGAAGGAGAAAAATGGTGATGAATAGTTCGGGAACCAGCCAGAGTTCACGCGTACGAGCATGATATGTTACAGTCATATTTCCACGGTTACGCAGCTCTTCCAGGCGATACCCGCGAATTTTTCTCCCTAGAAATGGATCTTTTGCTGTATCCATAAGTCGAGATTCCTTTCTATGCCTACCGCTACCCCATCTCATATTAGCTGGTACACACTTTATTTAAAATATCACATATATGATTCATACATACTATGAAATACCTCATAAATTACTGAAGGAAGGAGGGATACGATGGTGAGATGCAAGTTGGCAACTTACATCTCATCATCGTATCAGGCAGGCATCGGAGGGCCTCTCAGGTCTTCCCAGGTCTTAAAGGCCGGGCATAAAATGTGGTGCCAGCAAGAGCGAACCCAGGCTTGCTAGACAGAGGATAATCAGCAGCCACAGCCAGAGTTTAAAATTCGCCTGGTGCTGCTCATCATCTTGCTCCTCGTCTCGATATCTACTCATTTCACATCCTCTTTTTCTGGCTCCTGGGATGGCACATCTACCGTGCTGCTTTCCCCCACCGTGCTTTCTTCCGCAATGCGTTTGAGTAAGACAAAGCCACCTGCGGCTGGATCAGGCTTCTTGCCACCTAAGAAGAGCAGCACACGTATAAACCAGTTCAATTTGATAGGCAATCGCAAACGCAGGATCTCTTGTAGCGGCCCATGGAACTCCTCGGACTGCCAGCCAAAGCGCTGGAAGAAGGCCAGGCCCCCCTCGGGGGCGAAACGCGTCTTGACGCTATCAGCCACGAAGGTATTCCAGTAAGCATCATCGCGTTTGAGGGCAAAGGGTGAGATATACTCGGTCAACCACCAGCCGAGATGTTCACACTCCTGGATATCTTTCGCCAGGGCCACGACCTGCTCAGGATATAAGTAGATGAGTAGTCCCTCAGTTAAAATGAGTGCTCGCTTAGCGTCCTGGTTGACACGTTGGAGAAAAGTTTTGCGTGCCTGGTAATCAGTAATATCGAGCGCGACGCGTTCCAGGGCACAATGTGACTCTTTCCCCTCCAGTTGCGCCTCTTTATAGGCTATCACATCGCTGTGATCAACCTCGATCCAGCGTAGCGAGGGCGGTAGCGAAAGGCGATACGGTCTCGTATCCAGGCCAGCGGCCAGGTTGACGACCGTATCGATCTCTTCCTGCTCAATGAGACGCTGGATAATTTCGTCATACACATGTGTACGTACAACCAGCGACCATTTCTCCTGCTCGCCACGCGGCAGAGAGTGCATAACCTCGGCTCCACGCTCACCCGCCAGTTGTCTGGCATACTCGTCCTTAAAGAGGCCGCCAGGGCGCTCCGTTTCTAAGGCGCGATAGTAAGCAGTCAGGCGAGCCGTATCAAATGTATCTTGAATAAATAAAGATGACATAAGGTAATTCCTTATAACCTGGGTCTTATTGTCCAGGCAGGGATGGTAATGACAAATGCGGTAAAAATGGAATAGGTACCTTGAGCCATAAAAGGGCCAGGAGACCAACAATAGCCACAATGATGAGCAAGAGAAAGAATTGAGCGGACCCTATCATCGCCGAAGTCGAGACAGCCCCTTGGACCGTATGGTTATAGGCTCTCCGTATATAGATGGCTCCTCTACGCCCTCTTTTTCCCCAGATGGAGATTGTATCTCCCAGTGAGACATTGGCACCACGCAGATAGCCATGTATACGCGCATCCTGTGGCTGGCCATTCTCTGTACGCACACGTATCGTCGTTATCATAATTTTTTCTTGTTCCTTAGAGCGTACCTCATTCGGAACGGGCCAGAGAACATCGCGTAGCAGGCGTAGAAAGAAGCCTAAACCAGCTAGAGGGGGATTCTCCAGCTGTGATTGTACCAGTATCACCTTGCCCCAGAGCTCTGGCGGCCTGTGGGGAAAACCCGTAGGCAGCTTATCAACCTGCCATGGAGGCTGTGAAGAAGTCAGCGCTTGCAGTCCTCGCTCCTCACGCGCAATAGCATACATATCTTTTGAGGAGGCATCGTAGGGCGCCAGGGATGGATCCACAACCGCGTAGGGTGATATATCCTGGCGAGGTTCAAGTCCCATAAGCTCCCTCAAAACAAGCGGAGGCTGTGAAGGTTGATCTATAGGCACTGGTAAGAGCGGCTGTGTTGAAGCAGAATGCTTCGCAGGAAGCAAGGGTGCCATGCCTGGAGAGTCCGCCTGTTGCACTATAACTACATCCGGTGCAAATTCTTGTGCCGCTGCCTGCCTGAATGACAGGGGTGAGCCACAATTGATACATACTTGTGACCCACCAGACGACTTATTACGGTATCCACAGGTATCACACTTTATCAACGGCACGTTTCTGCCTCCTTGCCAGTTATGATTCACCCTTCAGGGTGTGGGTGTAGTGTGTACTGACGGCCTGCGGCCGCCAGTACACACTACACCCACACCCCGGGCGAGCGAACTTACTACTTTGCCGCGGTCTCTACAACCCTCATGCCTGCTCCATATGTTTTTTCCATAAGGTTTAAACCAGAATTGGCGAGCTTCGCTGCTTCGTCCACCATCGTCTTTATTGCATTTCCCCAATCTCTCTTCCCAGCGCCACCCGCCTGTGCCGCTGGCGCTGGATTGTTGATAGTAATATTGTTGGTAACATTATAATGATTATTAACCTGATTAATATTAACCTGATTAATATTAACCTGATTAATAACTTGATTATAAATATTAATCGTAGGGCCCCCCGAAGGAGACGGGGGACTGGCGTGATTCCCGCCAGGCCCTTGCGGGGGGGGGGATTGGCCGCATTCCCGCCAGGCCCTTGTGGGGGGGGGGGACTGGCCGCAGGCGCGCCAGGTCCCGGCGCGGCATTTGGCTTGGCCAGATTCGCGCCAGGTCCCGGCGCGGCATTTGGCTTGGCCAGATTCGCGCCAGGCCCCGGCGTGGGTGTGGGCTTGTTCAGGCCTTTTCCGGCTGCCCCTGGATGGTTGTTTACCATGCCCCCCGGGACGGCATACGCATATTAAAGCCTTTGTTTAGTGCCGGACCAGCTGTGATTGCCTTGGGCGCGGGAGCCGCTGTGAGCGCCTTAGGAGCCGGACTAGCCGTGAGCGCCTTGGGTGCCGAACCCGATGGAAGAGCTTTAAGCGGGGGTTTCGCCGTGATCGCCTTAGGTCCAGAATTTATACCAGGGGCTTTAAAACCAGGATTTGGCATCTCAATTACTCTCCTATTGCTTGCAAAAACTGTAAACAACTTCTCCATTGTTGAGTAATGAAACATCCCATCACACATCCCCCTCCCGAATATAGGCGCCGGGTATTATTCTTCTTCTACATCCTGATCCTGCGGCGCAAAGTAGGCTTGTAATCCGTCGCTGACGATAACACGTTCATATTCGCTCATGTCGGCGTTGGCGATAGCATGTAAGACCATGCAGTAGCCTACGCCCACCAGAGCATCATTAACCTCCTCACTTGCTAGCCAGCTTTGAGCAAGGCTTGTAGCCGCCTGCATTACACCCACATTTCGCTCCTCCACTGTTGTATGTGCTTCATCCAGAAGCTCGCCATGCAACCTCTGGATATCCCTGGGTGTCAACAGGGTGCTTACATCGCTGCGATACAGGCACCTGGCCTGGCAGATGGCGCATCCGTTAAAGGGTCCATGTCTGCGCTGTGAGAGCTGGGTATATTTAGCGATAAATTGATCCAGGTATTCCCCACCCTTTTCAAGTTCAGCCTGAATCTGCTGTAATTGCTCTTCAGAGGTGGGCGCACCTTCCACGCTTAACGTTTGATAACCATTGGACATTATCACAAGCCCATAGGTGAGCGTTAAACGTAATTCTTCGGTTACAGGATACGACCAGCCAAATTTAGCACCTCGCGCCTGGATGGCCTGCGCGCACCCCTGGACAATGACCATCCGCAAGAGTTCGTCTTGCTGCTCTGTAGAGAGATAGGTCATTTCAGTCTCTATACTCTCAATAAAACGCAAAAGTACTCTCAATAAGCTCTCAGGATTCGCGACGAGGCGTAGCAGAAGATTGGCCCAGAGCCACTGGGTCTGCTCCATATCCAGCAGTCTGGTGGCAGCCTGGTAGAGGGTAGGATTTGGGCCTCCCATCAGGGTCAGCGGGATCTGGTAAGCATCATAATCCACGATAGCCTGGAACGGCTTGACCGAGGCATATTTCCGGCTGATACGCTTGAGGTCAGAGTCGGATAATGGCTGCAAGTTGCGCTTGTAGTTTTCCATGCGCACCAGGTAGGAGTGGTCCGCGCCCTCCGCGTAGACCACGGCCTGGCCGGGCGTGAGCACTCCCAGGTGCATCTGCTGCGCGGGCGTCAGGTTCATCGTCTGCCCCAGGCTCTTCCGGTCATCCTGCGCGATCAAACGGTGAGCAATCTTGAGATTGGTATTCTTCAATACATCGGGTGCGAGCTTGCTGGGAATCTGTTCCGCGACCAGCACTCCCTGGCCGTAGGCACGAATTTCGGAGAGCATGTTGGTAAAGACCTCGACGGCCTGGGCGCGCGGGTTCGCCGAGTCGGGATTCGAGGGCATGACCGGGCCGGTATTCTGGAGCAGGCGATGGGCCTCCTCAAAGACGATCAGGTGACGTAGCCCCTGCCCAGTCAGCTTATTGCCGCCATTCACGCTATCCGTCTGGAGCCGACGATATTCGTACAAGCGGGAAAGCAAGAGGCCCATGATAAAGGTCTTCTCGTCGTCATTGCCGATATGCTCAAGTTCGAGGATCGTTGGGCGCGCTAGCAGTTCGGCCATGGGGATACCGCGTGCGCAGTCGAGCATCAGACCCTTCGCGCCAATGCGCAGCGAACCGATACGCGCTTTGAGCGAGGCCTTAATATGCGCATCCGCCTCGGGATTGTACTGGAGGCGATCAGCGACAACCTGGGCCTTGCGGTCGAGATCGGCCAGCGTCGGGAAGATAGGGTATTTCTGGCGCTCCGTCCACCTGGTCAGGCGCCTGTTGGTGCCGCTGGTCACATCCCAGCCTTTATCTTCATAGATTTCGTAGATCGCAGTCTCTAAGACCTGGGGCAAGGGCGCATACATGGGGAAGGCCGCGGTAAAGACTGCCTTCAGGAAATCGATATGCGTCATCAGGGCGCCGCTACCAGGCTCGTCTGTCACCTCAAATTCGAAGGGATTGAGGCGAAAGGGCGCCACCATTTCATTACCGAGCGTATAGATGCGCAGATCGGCTCGATCACCAAGGGCACTACGTAAGGCGCGATACTCGGTCTTCGCCGGTTCAATCACCAGGAATGGCTTGCCTGCCTCTACCGCCTGGTCGAGCAGGTTCATCACAGTCGTCGTCTTGCCGCTACCTGTAACGCCAATGACGACCGCGTGCTTGGTCAGGGCATCCAGGGAGATATCGAAGGTCTCCTGTGAGTCATGCCCATTATGCTGGATCTTGCCAAGGGGCAAATTGCCGCTCTCAGGTGCGTCGAAATCGACATCGAATTTGACATAATCGTGGATCGCGTACCCGGGCACCTCTTCCCGTGGAAGCTGGATCAGCGTCGCGACCTCCTGTGAACTCAGAAAGGTATAGTACTCTTCCAGAGAGGCTCCATACTTCTCACAGGTGAAGGCACGCAATGGCTCTGGACGCGAATCGGTACCGGCCAGAGTTCCCAGCAAGAGTGAGGCCAGGCGCTGGGCGTCATCAGCCGTGCTAGCCCCAAAGTAGGAATGGACAATCCACTGTCCGGCCGCGGCCGCCTGGTCCAGGCGCTCAAGCTCACGCTCTAACAATTTTTTGAGATACTGGGCGCGATAGTTAATCATATCGCCACTGAAGCTTTTTATCTGTGCACCCGAATCAATGGAGGTAAACTGCTGGTTCTCTTGCTTTGTGGATGACCATTGAACATGTGAACGGGTCGTGATCTGGGTCAGCAGGTCGACGGTACGCATACGCTCCTCGACAACCTTCTGCCGGGGTCGTGGGTGAGCCTGGACCATATAGGCCCAATTCGCGCTATGCATACCCCGGATGACGCGCTCCAGTTGAGACTGGTCTTTAGCCCCATTCACGGCATGGGTTACATTCTGCGCACCCGACTCACTCTGGGCAGAGGGACGATCGGGATCGAAGGCCTTCCGACTGGGGATGCCTGTCAAGATTCCCTGGGATTTAAATGGGAAGCGTAGTAAAGCCGCGAGATCCTGAGTAGCCACTGGCTCTAGCACAATTCCAGGGAAGACGCCCTCAAGAATACTCCTGGTCGTCTTCTCAGTTCCTAACGATATATACACAGCCAGCTTTGCTTCCGTCCCTAGCAAAAGAAAGCTTAAATCGGCATGGCGCTGATGATGGGCACCCATAACGATGTCCACCACATGATGCGCGAAGTCCATTTCCTTGTTCTGACTCCAGAAGTTTGTCAAACTCTTTACCTGGAAGAAGGCCTGTTCCCCCTCTTCCAGTAGATCTACGGCATCAAAAGTCTCTGGCGCGGACCCCTCTAAATTATATCTTTCAAGCCCGGCGATGAGCTTCCCTAGCTTGTTCAATGACTCAACATCAAATCCGGGAACCATAGAAGCAACCTTTCACGAAGAAGACTGGCTCGCCACATAAAAGCATCTTGTACTTATACCTATACAATTGCCAGAATAGCATAAAAACATTGTTTTTCCTAGGTATAAATGGGGAAACTTTTTGTCCCTATTTACCCCTACCTGTTCGCAGCAAATTGCTCTATCATTTAGCTAATACACAGTCATATGTGAAGGATTGCCGCGACTCTAGCCTGCTCTGGTCAACTTACATATTCAGTGCTATTCATGCATGTATACCAGAATAGCCATTTTCGGCCAGAGCTTGCCATTTTCTAGCAGATGTGCTTATATACACGAAACGATATGCATGAAATTAGGTCGCATTATGGGAATAAAAGAAAAGCGTGTGCCAAAGTCAAAAGCGGGGCCACGAAAAAAGCGTCGCTGGCTCTCATATCTTGATCTCATCATTGTATTTGTAATTTTCAATATCGTACTGATTCTGATCTTTTTGCTGCCCAGGACACCTGTTTCTCCTGCCCAGGCAACCCCTTCACAAATGAAGCAAGGCAGGCAGACAAGCCTGGCTATTCCAGCCATACCCAATAGCACCCAGGACGTAAAACCACCACCACCTTCACAGGATCCCCAGCCCAGCCCCCAGTGTACAACTGGAGAGCACCTGGATGGGAGTTGCCTGGAGGGTATTTTCGATGATAATGGGGATACCTATAAAAATAGCGTAAAGGACCCAAATAACAAATCGCCTGTCCTGAATCCCCTCGCTGATAATAGCGCCTTATTTTTCTATACCCCCTACAAAGACACGGTCGATAACCCCCAGGTACACGAGCTATGGACAGGCATCTTGATGATAGTTGATGTTTTTATTGTGCTTATTCTCATGCTCAATGGCATCAGGGTCATCTTCTCAGGTATGGTTTTCCGCTTTGACAAGGCCGTTGAGGAACTGCCTGGCATCTTCCTCGCGATTATCGCAGCCCACCTCAGCATAACTTTTATCATGGCCATACTGGGCCTGAATAATATCCTCGTTTATGATACCTACCAGTGGGCGGGCAAATACATCTTTCAACAGAATGGGGTACCTGTAAGCGAGGGTAACACTCCATACACGGTCAATATTGTTATCGGTAGAGGGCATGATAATACGCCCGAATACGATAACCTTCCAGATGATATTAAAAAAAATAATTGCCATTTTTACCTGGATAAAGGAGAAGTCCTTGCCGCGATTGGCACGGCAACTGGCAACCCACTACTCGCGGCAGTAGGGTTTTTCGATGAGTTATTCATGAAGAATCACCATTGGTTTGGGGCTTATTACTGCAAGAATGTTCCAACTGATATGCTCGTACGAACCATATTGCTGCAAAGCGATCTCAATTTCACCAGCCTCTTTGATAACCTACAGGACTTAGGCAATGGACTAAAAATAATCCTGAAGATTATGGCTTTGATGCTCATGGCTCAGATGGTCATCCGCCTTTTCTTTATTATTTTCTATATCGTTACGGCGCCGCTTGGATTAGCCTGCTGGGCCTTGCCTGGCAAGGTTGGTCAGTCAGTAACCAACCAGTGGCTCAAAGGATTTATCTCAACCGTCATGGTGCAATTTGTCATGGTGGTCGCGCTCATTGTAATGCAATTGATGGCTGCCGCAGTACTGCATTTCATCTCGCCTACAAACGGCACGACGAACACGACCATTGGGCCGGGACAACTCGATACCTTTACGCTCTTAAAGTTGATGTGCCTCTGCTTTTTCTGGTTTCTTATTCGTATCCCCTCTCTCCTGGGGACGGCACCCATGCGCTCTATGGTCCTGGCGGGACAGGGAATGGCCCAGGCCGTTGGCGCTACAATAGCGATCCAGGTCGCAGAGGCCCAGTTTGTCATACAGTCAGCATCAAGCGTGGTCTCTATGGCAGCTTCTGCCCGCTAGATGACCTATTAAGGAAAAGTGGGGAGTGCAGAGGGGCTGACGCCCCTCTGCGTCCCTTTCCCCTACCGCCGCAGGCGGTAGAAATCCCTTTCAAACGAAATTGAACAGAATACTAAACATGCAAAGAGAAAACGACAACGAGTAATGCTTATGAATATAAAACGATTGCTCTTGCCTGGCACGAAGTCGCAACGGAGGCGGCGATGGTGGCATTTCCTTGATCTGATTATTGCGCTAGTCGTGGTAAATATGATCCTGGGCTTTCTGGTCTTCTCTTCGCATTCAGCATCTTTACCAACTGCTGCCCCTCTTCAAGGAAAGCAGGTCCCTCTGGTTGGACTGGCAACCCTGGCGGCGCCCTTTGAGCATCTTCTATCGCTTAGTGATACGCCAACCGATCCCTGCGGGGGTATACAGGATGCCACTCAGTATACTCAGTGTGTACAGAATATCGTGGATCATTGTAAAAATGATCCCACCGCCCAACCATGCACTGATCTTGCCCAGGCCTGTAAACAGTCTGTTCAACAACTTCAGCAATGCCTGGATAATATCAAGGGGAGAGGCACCTATACGCCACAGAATTCAGATCCCAAAATTCAGAACCCTATCGCGAAAGGAAGCCTTCTCTTCTTCTTTACGCCCTACGAAGTCAGTATCGCCAATCCCCAGATAAACTTGCTCTGGGGGTCGATCCTGGCTATTGTCGATATTCTCCTTGTGCTAACGCTTATGCTCAATGGCCTGTATGTCCTTATGGCGGGAACAACTTTTCGCTATTCGCAGGCGATCGAAAACCTCCCAGGAGTCCTCCTGGCCATTATCGCGGCCCATGTCAGTTTAGCCTTCATACTTGCCATGCTCACTCTCGGCAATTCACTGACACTGGGCATCTATAACTTCACGCAAAACAGCTCCATTCTTCAACGCTCGCCCTCGGGCTTTAAAAATGGTGGCAAGACCCAGGATTTGTACCTGCACGTGCTCTTTCCCACATACAATGAAAGAATGAGCTCAAGCTTTAACAAAGATCCCAACCTTACCCCACAAGAGGCCGCGAAACAGTGGGGAACGCCTCAGACAGATCAAGACATGAAGCAGTTTAAGGACCTGGTCTGCACCTGGGAGTGGACAAACTTTGATAGCAATTTAAGGCTGCAAATATTTGGCCCCAATGGCGACTATCAAAATGGTGGTTTATACAATCTATTTAAACAACGCAACGATGATCTAAAAAAATATGATGGTTCAAAGGTTCCCGATGGCGTACAAACAGCACTGGACAGTATATTGACGGGCATCGATAGAGATATGCAAGAGCTCAGCAGCGGCAGTGATCGCCTGGCCTGGTATAACGATGCCTTTGTAGGAACTCCATCCCAGGAATCCTGGGATAAACAGATGGACGATGCCTGGAATCAATATGGTCAGGATATACCACAGGCCGAGAAAAACCGCCTGGGGGATGATCGCTATGGTCGCGGCGGCGAAGGCGTGCTACGCGCCAATATTCACAAGCTACTGCAAGGTGTACCGCCGCACGAAGGCGATATGCTTGAGTATAGCTGCCAACACGATGCGACAGGAGATAGCTTTCAGCTTGTGCCAGATGACCTGAACTTCAAGGATCTTTTTAAAAATTTACAGGATCTCATAAGTGGCGTATCGGTATTTAGCAAGCTAATGGCCTTGATGTTATTGGGAATGATGATCGTGCGCCTCTTCTTCATTAACCTGTATATCGTTACGGCGCCACTCGGCATCGCTTGCTGGGCCTTGCCGGGCAAGATAGGACAATCGGTGACCAGGCTCTGGCTGCAGGGCTTTCTCTCGACGGTCCTGGTGCAGTTTCTAATGGTAGTAGCTCTGATCGCGATTCAGATCTTGTTAGGAAATGTGCTGGCCTTTGTCGGAAGCGATCCCAATCATCCCATAGGCAACCTGTCAAACGACACTCTGAGCGAGATTATGCGCATCGCCTGTATCTGGTTTGTCATGCGCATGCCTTCGCTCTTTGGTAATGCTCCCATGCACATCATGTCAATGGCGGGAGAGATGATGGGACAGGTGGCTGTAACCACGGTACAAGGACAGATAGCACGCGCGCAAATGGTCATGCAAGCGGTCACCAGCGCTGTCGGAATCGTAGCCTCATTTGCCCGTTAGGGCAGCTGTAGGGTCCAAGCTGGCTTGGACTCGCTCGGCCCGCAGGCCGGTCCCAGAGTGGGGAGATCGCTACGCTCGGAGTCCAAGCCAGCTTGGACCCTACTATTGAGTCGGTCAGCTTGAAAAAAAGATGAGCTTACATATGCTAAAGATAAAAAGAACAAGCCCGCTCAAACGCGGACAGCAGAAGAAACGCTGGTGGTGGTACCTGGCACTGGCATGTATTGTGTTAACAGCAAATATGGGCATGCTCTTTTTCAGGCTGCTCCCTACCTTCCAGTACACTATCACCACTGCCACGCCACACCTACAATTGCCAGACACCATAATGGGAGTCAACGCCATCTCGGCTCCCTTTGAGCAGGCCTCTCATCTCACGTCTGATAGACCTAATCCCTGTGCCATTACCCCTGTTCCTGGTACCCCCGTACCATATGATAAAAACTGTCTGGAGGGAAATGAAAACCCTGGGACCTACACAGGCGATAACAAGATCCAGAATCCTATCTCGAAAGGGAATGCGCTCTTCTTTCTCACTCCTGCCGATATCACCGTCGATAATGGCAGCGTCAGAGCACTCTGGCAATTGATGCTCGTCCTTGTAGATATGCTACTCGCGCTCATTATCGCGCTCAATGGGCTGAAATTGATCTTCGCGGGCAGTGTTTTTCGCTATTCCAGCGCGATTGAAAACTTACCTGGAGTATTGCTCGCGATCATTGTAGTGCACATCAGCCTGGTATTTATGACCATGGTAATCGGGCTCAACAATAACATGACCGAAGGCATTTACACATTCGCACTAACAAATAAGAATATTCATCGCACAGGCTCTGGCTTTGGCGCTGGCGACAAGAAAGATCTCACCTTACGCCTCTTTTTCCCCCGCCCATACCGTGATGAGGAAAGTAGCTTTGAACCTAACGCTGGCAATGCCTCCTGGCAAGATGCAGTAAAAATGTGGAAAGGTCCCGAGGCGCTCGTAGACAATGGTAAACCAGTCACCAGTTCAACAACCATTGATGCCAAACAATTCAATCCAGACATGCACTGTAGCATAAAGCAGGTAAACTTTGACACGACCCGCCGGTATAATCTCTTTGGCAATGGCGATGGTGCTCCGCTTGTTAACCATCTCAAGGCTCATACCAACTGGATGATCAATCAATATAACCAGGGTCAGGAGAATATCACGCCCCAACACCTGGCCGATCTCAAGCAAATGCCAGACAAGATGAAAACCGACATTGCCAACATGGGACTCGACGCATTGAAGTGGTATGACGACTGGAAAAAGTTCAATGCAGAAATAGATGATGTCTACAAAAATGATTTTAAATATACACATGTACCTTTGCAAGATTTTGAGTTGACGCGAAATGACTTAACTCAAAATATGAACACCCTTTTCTTTTTGGGAGGTGTGCTTCCTGATTCGAATGGTGGACCTGACAATATGGGAGATGCCATCATTTACTCATGTGAGAATGATGCCACTGGTACCACCTTTCAACTTGTACCTGAAAGCTTAGACTTCACGAACCTCTTTGACAATCTACAGAAATTGGGCGATTTCACGCAAATGGCGGCAAAAATCCTGGCTTTGATGTTCCTGGGCCAGATGATCATTCGCCTCTTCTTTATTAACCTGTATATCATCACTGCCCCTCTTGGCATCGCCTGCTGGGCCTTACCCGGCAAGGTAGGACAGCCCGTCGCGCGCCTATGGCTTCACGGCTTTATCTCGACCGTCATGGTGCAATTTCTGATGGTGGTGGCCCTGATTGTGATTCAGGTCTTATTGGGGAATATGTTGGCCTTTGTGGGCGGCGATCCACAGCATCCCATAGGCAACCTGTCGGACGGAACGCTGGGAGACATTATGCGTATCGCATGCCTCTGGTTCGTCGCGCGTATTCCCTCGCTCATAGGAAATGCTCCAATGCGCACTCTGACGGCAACTGGACAGATGATGGGATATGCCGTTGGAACAACCATCTCAATGCAAATTTCACAGTTCCAGATGATCACCCAGGTGGCATCTAGCGCGGTATCCGTCGCTGCGGCAGTCCGTTAGAAAAGGAACGAGAGGAAGGAACCTATGAGTAACAGTAGAGGCAGTAGTGCCCTGGGACTGAGGAGCCTGGGTGGGGGTGGCGGCATACTAGGCTCCCTTGGAGGCGTGGTAACCGCGCTGGGCCTGCACGTGTTCGCATTCCTCGTAGGGGGCATCTTCCTCCTGGGGGGCATTGGAGGTTGGTGGACAGCCAATATGAAGACTGCCTATGACAGCGAAATGAACCCACCCGCAACCTCTAGCGACACGCTCGATGGCGACCTTATGCAGATGATCAATTCTAAGAACGCGGTCCTGGTGGGTGTCGCCATTGAGCGTGTCTTGAAAGAGAACTCAAAGGGCAGCCTCAATGTCATTGACCGCAGCAACCCGGTAATGCAGGTCGTGATAAACAAGTTGAAGCAGCAAGGTGGCGGTTCAATACCGGACGAACCGGACTTCGATCCCATGCAGTGCGCCTACTTTATCCATGCAACGTTCCTGGTGGCAGGCGTCGACCTTCCAGGACAGCCAACTGCGCACGAGTACTGGACAAATCGCGCACCCTATGAAAGCCGTGGCTGGAATTATATCCCGAATGGCACGGGTATGCCGTCTCCTGGCGACCTGGTGGTGCTCGCAGGTCCCAATCCCGCCGGGCATATCGCCATGGTCGCTGGCGTCGATCCCCCCCAGGGCGGAAAAAACGGCTATGTATATATGGTCCAGGCCAATGCCCCCAACAACTATACTAAAAACGCGGCTGACCACCTCACCTTTATGCGCTGGTCAATCAACTCTTCTGGCCTGATGCAGTCTGGATGGAGTTCATATACCATTGAGGGCTTTATCCATAACCAGGCCCTGAGTCAGAAGTGGGGCGATCCCTTCCATGCATCGAGTGATGGTTCTGATATTCGCGCTAAAATCGTAGCGGCAGCGCGTTCGCGGCTTGGCGATAAAGAGTGGGGAAATAATTGCAACCACTACGGCCCCTGTGAGGAATGGTGTGCCCTTTTCGCAACCTGGACCTGGCGACAGGCCGGTATCGACTATAGCACAGCCTATGTTCCTGATTTCATGGATTATGGAAGGAAACATGGCACCCTTCATCAAGGACTGTCGAACCCACAGCCAGGGGATGCTATTATCTTTAGCACCGGCGAGGGTCCGCATGGTCATGTCGGAATTATTGTCGAGGTGAAGCCAGACGGTAAAGTCATTAGTATTGAAGGGAACTCCAGCAATAAGGTTTCGCAAATTGGCCCATACAGCCTACATGGCGGGCGCGACACAACTGCGATCGTTTCTCCCGACATCCCGGCGGGATCGTCGGGAGGTGCAAAATGCGACAAAAACGCACCACCGCTCTCGGATGCGCAAGCACGTGCTCTTGCCGCGCAGGCGGGCTTTACCGGGCATTCGCTCCTGGTGGTTGTAGCAATCGCACATGCCGAGAGTAGCCTCAATCCCAAGGCCTGTCTAAGGAATACTGATACTCACCATACCTTAGATAGAGGCATCATGCAGATCAACAATTATTGGCATAGCGAAGTAAGCGATGCGTGTGCCTTTGACCCTAAATGCTCGTTTGAGCAGGCCTATCGTATCAGTAGCAAGGGCACAAGCTTTCATCCCTGGGCAACTTATACCAGTGGTGCCTATAGAAAGTTTATGCCAAATGGAGAGGCGTGAGGAAGGAACACAACAATCTACAAATTCTCGTAATTTGTTACGTACTTCATAGAATCTTAGCTTCTGTATGGCTAATATGCACTGGTAGATTGCTTTTTGTCTATATAGAAGTTAAGATGCAACGGTAGGGTATTACTCATCAAAGAGAAAGGGACGGCGAGCTTATGTTCTTGCTTCACATCACCCAGCTGATGATTGATCCGCACCTGGTTTTGAATCAGGTGCATGGGATTATTCCTGTATTCAATAATATTTCTTCGACCCTCCAGCACCTGGCGCCCCCTCCAACACCTGGAGATCCTAAATCAACTGGTGATCCTTATAAGGATATTGTCAATTTCGCAAATAGTATCAGAAGCCTTGTCTATGTACTTGGCTTTACGATCTTCCTGATCGGTATAATAGGCGCGGGCATTATGCGTATACTCTCCTTTGGTAGTGATCGGCGCGTGGCTATGTCGAATATGGCCTTGACGGCGGCGGTTATTGGCCTGATCATCATCTTACTAGGGGCTGGCCTCTCCACTCTTCTCCAAAACGCATTCCAAAAGTAATTGCATTGGAGTTTACTGATGCAAAAAGAGGAAATTCCAACTTTTCTTAATGAGCAGCCAAAGGTGATATTTGGGCGAACCGGGCGGGAACTGCTTATCATCGTATGTGGCATCGTAGGTGGATACTCCCTCTGGGGGAGTATCTCCCCCTTGCTGCCCGGTGCTTTGTGGGGCGTGGCAAGCGTGATTATCGCTTGCATCCCCGCCCTGCTAGCGCTTGTGATCGCGATGGTCCCTATCGCGGAACGTCCGCTGGAGGAGTGGGCCATGTGCTGGCTCCTCTATATCGGTATGCCCAGGGTTTTTATCTATAAACCGCTAGAGGATGATGATACCAGGGAGAACCCCGCGTTGGCGGAGACACAGAAAAAGACGAAGCAGCAAATAAACGAAGAAGAAGATCTTCTCGAATAGCGCAAGGAGTTCCTATTATGCTAACGGTCCCGCAGACACCTAGTCAGATGATAAGTGGAACCGGCAATGTGATCAAGACATTCGTGCGACTGCGTGAAGCTGCGGGCGATGTGGCGTGTTTAAGCTTCGGCAGGAAGGTCCGTGAATACCGTTCCATTCTCAAGATCCAGACCGTCAATTTTTCGCTTATGTCTGAAGAAGATCAGGATGCGCTGATTGAGGGCTTTAAAAGCTTTCTCAATGGCTTGTCATTCCCTATTCAGATCCTTATCAAAAATCTGCCACATCAACTCGACAATTATCTGCGAGGCCTGGAAAACACCCAGGGCGACCTCGCGGACGTCATGCATGACCACGCCCACTTCGTGCGCCAGTTGGCATCCAAACGCGCCCTGGTAAAACGCAACTTCTATATTATTATTCCCGCGGACGCCACCATAACCAGAAATCAAGCCGAGGCCCTGGTCAACGCCCAGACACAGCTCAAATTACGCTCAGAAGAACTCTTACGCCAGTTAGAGCGTCTGGGACTCTCCGGGCGCCGCTTGAATGATAAAGAGATTATCGAGCTCTACCAGCAGTGCCTTCTCTCGGAAGAGGCTCGCCAGTTCCCCATGAGCGATAACCTGGTGAACGGGGCAAATAACCTGATGGGCTCAGCGCGCGAACAGACGCCGTTCAATCCAGGGACATATTCGCTTGAGGAGTTAAACGAAGAGGCCGCCAGGGAGGAAGAACAACAAGGCAAAAAGGGAAAGAAGGGAAGGAAGCGCGAGAAAAAGGCCAAACAGAAAGTGCCTGATTTTGTGAGCGTTCCTGAGCTTATCGCGCCCAGTAGCATCGAGGTCTTTCCCTGGTATGTGCGCATCGCGGGCGAGATGGGCCACGAGTTTGTGCGCACCCTGGCTTTTGTCAATTATCCGCGTAGTGTCTATCCTGGCTGGCTTGATGCTATCATCCAGGTCGATGAGCCACATGTCGATTTTAGCATTCATATCTCGCCCCTCTCGCCTCAGCAGGTCACGGCGCGCCTGGGCAAGAAGGCGACGGAGTTCCGTGGCTCGATTCTGGCCTCGCAGCGCCAGGGCAGATCCGCCGATCCCACAGATGCTATCGCGCTTAATGATATTGAGGCCCTGCGCGAAAAACTGGCACGCGGGGATGAGCGCATCTTTACCATGTCGCTTTTCGTACAGGTACGCGCGCGCACCCGTCGCGAATTGAGCGAGCGCAATAACCGCCTCATCTCGGCTATCCGCAGCCTTGATTTTAGAGCCCTGCCCGCCCACTGGCAGCATCACGCCGGACTCTTAAGCTGCCTCCCTGATGGCGATAATCAACTCGGGCGCGCGCGTCTCTTTGGCACAGGCTCTGCCGCGACCTTCTATCCCTTTACTGGTAGCGATATCAGCATGGATACGGGAGTCATGTTCGGCATTCACCCTAACGGAAGCCTGATCATTCTCAATCCCTTTAATAGCCAGGAGTTGGAGAACGCCAATATGGTGGTCTTCGCCAAATCTGGCGCGGGCAAAAGCTTCTTCCTCAAGACAGTGGCATGCCGCCTGCTCCCCACGAGCAATGTCTATGTCATTGACCCTGAAGCCGAATATAACAATCTCTGCAACCAGGTCAATGGACAATATGTACGCCTCTCCTCTGAGTCGTTACAGCTCAACCCTTTTGATCTGTATAGCGCTGCCGAGCGCCCAGGCCAGACCGAACAGGAGGAGCAAGACGATGAGGGCAATTTCTTCCGCGAGAAGTTACTCAACCTGGTCAGTCTCCTTGAGCTACTGCTCTCCGATAGCGGTATCCTGACCCAGAAAGAGAAAGCCTTCCTCTATAGGTGCTTGACCAAAACCTATGAGAACCGGGGCATCACCATGGATAGCGCGACCCATCATCGGACTCCACCCAATATGCAGGAGTTCTTTGTAATCATGTCCAGCGCCTCACGTGGAGATCAGCGCTTCGGAGTGGGCGAGGATACTTTCGGCCTGAGCGAGCGTCTTGAGCGTTATCTGCACCTCTTTCCGGCTCGTACACGCATCATTCTGGATAATCGCTTTGTCGACTTCAATATTCGCGAGTTAAATGATACGCTGAAACCCATTGGCCTCTTTCTCATCACTGAGTTCCTCTGGACTAAGATGCGCCAGGCTCGCGAAGGAATGATGGATCGCAATACCATTATCTTGATCGACGAGGCCTGGCTGCTCATGCAGTTCCCGCAAGGCGCGAAGTTCCTCGCAGAGTTTGCCAGGAGAATTCGTAAGTATGGTGGCGGCCTCTGGTGTACAACCCAGAACTCCGACGACTTCCTGGGCACGGAAGAGGGCAGGACAATTCTAGCCATGGCGACCATGAAGTTCTTGATGAAGCAGGATTCTTCAACCATAGAATCGGTGGTACGCACCTTCCGTTTGAGTCGAGGACAGCGCAACTTCTTGCTGGCGGCCAGGCGTGGCGAGGGGCTTTTCGCCACCAAAAACTGGACACCTATGGAGGTCGTGGCCTCTCCCAAAGAGGCCGAAATGGCGAATACAACCCTACAGGCAAGCACGGCTCACGCGAACAATATCGAAGATAGCATTGAACAGCTAGAATATCTCGCGAATGGGCATGCTTCGCAGAAAAATGGGCGCAGGCCACCAAATGGGCAGACAGTAGTGCAGGGATCGCTTACGCCTATCGACCAGAGTCGTAGGGACTGAGGAATCATATGCAGGCATCACAGAGCAGGTCAAAACCAACATACACGCCACGACAAAAACAACTTGTGTATCGCTGCCTCCCCATCGGGGTGACAGCGATACTCATTCTCTGCCTGGAAGGCTGGCCCCCAACAGCCTGGGTACAGTTCACACGTGTCTGTGTGCAGTGGAATAGTTTATGGTCCCACCCGCAGGCAACACTGCTGTTGCCTGCCTTCTGGCTATTCCTCCAGTCAATTCTGCTCCTGGCGGCATGGATACTCTGGTTCAGGCTGGCTTGTGCTGAAATTTTGGCTCTTGTTGCACTCTCTCAATCGAGCAAAGCTCAGCCCGGCCTGCCAGGGCAAGAACAGCCATATTTCAGGCCAATGAGTGAGGCACAACAGCCAGTCGCGAATAGTCAGCAGTGGCCCGTCGCTCCGCTGTATTCGCCACCTCCAGTCACCTCAGCAGAGCAATACAAACAACAGGCGGCGCCAGCGCAGGCTATGCAGTCCGGCACCTGGACACAGCAGGAGAGACAGCCTCTCCCGCCACCACCAACACCAATACCTGTAAACCAGGACTACAGCCAGGAAGTGGGATCATTGCTCACGTCCAGTCCGACCCCGAGTCAGGCTCCCCAACACAATCTCAAGCTCGCCAATCCCTTTGAGGAAGAAGTGGAGACACACGCACCCTCATTCACGCCAGAAGCGAGGCCCGAACAGGCTCCCACTACCGAAGAGGCTGAAGGTGCCCAGGCAGAGGAAGAAGCTTTGCTTTCGCCTCCTGTCACAAGTGTGATTGAGAACCCCTTTGAAGAAGAGGAAGATACAGCTAAGCATCAACGGATCGCCAGGTCCGCTCGCAGAAAGCGGGAGGCTCAGCCAGCCAACGAGCAAGAGCAGACAGCAGTCTTACAAGATCTCGGATTTTTCCAATCCGAAGCAGGCGCGGAGAAATCAGGCAGCGAAGACACAACAGAGCAAACAACAGAGAAGCACAACCTGGCAGAAATCGAAGCCATCGCGCCAACGCGGGCACAACCAAGCGCGGTCGCCAACCCCTTTGATGTGCAGAGCGATTTAATAGACCTCTTTCAAGAGAGTAGCACGATAGAAGAACAGGACGAAAACCTGGGTATAGAGGAGACATCCGACCCTGAGCAACTCTATGTGTATGGGAACCCCTTTGAAGGACCACTCCCCGACGTCTTTCACCATGATAAGGATTTACAGCGCGTAGTACGCGAACTCAAATCGCCCGAAGAACAAAAGGGAAGCCAAAAGAAGAAAGAGAACTAATTACCCCATTACCCTTGGGAAATGCCCAAAAATTGTGAAGTAGTTCAAAGCGCAAAGAGCAAGCAATCAGGTACTATAGTATCTGTGAACTTGCTCTTTTATTTTTTAGAGATTCTGCATCCTCTACCCTAACGAAGCGTCGCAGGCGCTGAGAACTCCTCGTGCAGTAACGAGTTGAGTAGTTGCACATATGCAAACACATATCGGTTAAAGCAGTGTCCAGATGTATTGAGCTGTGTGGTGGCGACGCTGCTAACCCCCGAATGGGGGTTAGCAGCGTCGGTCGAAAGCCCTAAATCAACCTTTCTGTACATTGCACTAGGAAGGAAGCACTCTACATATGACAATCTCTAATCGCTACTTTAATTCAATGGAAACCTATAAGCAAAAGGGGGACGAGCGAAAGATATGGCATGGGATCTAGAAAAGGGGGAACGAGTGAAAGATATGACATGGGATCTAGAAAGGCGGGCGGTAACAATTGGCGATACCACGATTATGCTGACATCGACTGAGTACCGTTTACTCTTCTCATTACGACATGGCAACCCGGTCACCTACGCCAACCTGGCTTCAATGGCCTATAACTGTAAAATGGATGCCAAGGTCCGTATGATGATGGACAAACACATAGATCGTATTCGAAGCAAGCTCAGAGGCACAGGCATTTATGTGTATTGCGTCAACACCTATGGCTATTTATTACTTCCAGAGGCCTTCTAAATGGCCTGTCTGTAGGGTCCAAGCTAGCTTGGACTCCGAGGTCCGCAGGCCGATTCCCTGACGCAGGAAGGTCGCTTCGCTCGCAGTCCATGCCAGCATGGACCCTACAGGCTCTCCGGCCCCTTACCTGGTGTCAGTGCTGCCTACTTACAAGGTAATGCAGGTATCCATCGCCTTCATCAGTGCTCAGCAGGGAGAAGCCAGCCCCGGTAAACCAGTTGCAGACCTGCTCATCGCTGGGGTAATAGTGGTAATAGCCTTCGTGCCCATGCTCGCCATAGACGAGTGGTAGCTGCAACTTCTTCCCCTCTTCAAAGGCATGGCGCAGGTTCTCCTCACTCTCCAGTTCTACTGTGAAATAGAGAAAGCCATAGGGGTGGAGCGCCCGGGCGAAATTAGCCAGAATGCGTGGCCAATCCTCGGGGAAGACATTCTCCATCGCATCCAGGCAGATAATCCCATCAAACTCATCCACGAAATCCAGTTCCTGCATACCCACATGCCTTACTGCAACTTCTGGATGCTTCCCTTGCGCCTGCTGTAACATCCCCTGAGACTGGTCAACTCCCACAACGGTAAAACCACGCTCCAGCAAAACTGGCCAGTATTTTCCCGTGCCACAAGCCGCGTCCAGCACGCTCCCACCCACCGGAGAGGCATCCAGCAGCCGGTTAAGCATATGCAGGTGTGTCCCGTTGATATAGCCGCCCCAATTCTCATCATAGATAGGAGAAATAAGCGTGTCCATCCGCGTTTCGTTGCGCTGGCGGCACGCCTTAAGCCACTCCGCTCGCTCCATTAGTACAAACTCCTCTACATTCGCATAAACAAATCTAACAGCCGAACAAATGCCTCTCCTCAAGGGTTGCAATCTCTGATTCCCACGAATCTAGTATAAGCGTATTATCATCAGATAACAAGCTTTTCACAATATTTTGCTATTTTTTGTAGGGACACATGCGCTACTTGCGTACGCGCCTACACAGATGAAAAGAAGATAGAATAGATAGGCATTAGTTGGGGTGACATTACCCAGGCATGAATCGTGTAGGCGCGTGGGTGTGCGTCATCTTTTTGCACAATGTCTCCCATAGGCACCCGATGTATCGCGTGCAAGGCGATGTATCGCGAGAATACAGCATGAAGAGCATCTTGCCAGAACACTCTGACGCCCTCGGGCAAGCCACATTACGCTCTTCCATCGGTCGCAACTCTGTACCCCTGCGATACATCGCCTTGCGCGCCGTAAACGGGGCGCCTATGGGATTAGAAGCGCTCTTGCAAAATGTTGACGCACACCCTAGGCGCGTACGTAAGTAGCGCTCTTCCGCCAGGATTGGTTATACTGAGTAGGAAAAAGAGGAGGAATGCATAATGGAGACGATACAATGCTGTCCTGAATGTGGGGCAGAGATACAGGAGGGGCAGACGTGCCAGGAGAATTTCTACCAGATGTTGGGTTGGGAAAGCGAACAACCGGCAAACTGGGCGGTACACCACCTTACGGTGCTCTGCTATCACCTGCAACACCCGAGCCTCTACTCACCAGAAGGGCTGCGCGCAGGTTTCACCCTGCTCACCGACTTTTTGGAGCGTGGCACGACCCCCACGGAGGTGCGCAAACAGCGAGGCGCGCAGGTCGACTCAGGCGCACGCACCTGGAAGATCAAGGGGACACCCGAGTCACATGGCGCCTACGATCCTCCAGTAGTATGGAGCATAACCACCAACCAGGTCATCGCCGCAGGCATCGACAACTACTGCGATAGCGTACGCGCCTGGGCCAACTCAACGCTCATATCCCTCAAAACCTCTGGCTATATCCCGCTCCAGTAGCCATATATGCCAGGGCGTCGCCCCAGTAGCCGCTACTGGCGTACGCGGCTATTTGCGCCACGCCTGGATCTCGTGGGTATGTTCTTCAAAGTGACCGTAGGTGCAGACCTGTGTCCAGCCGCGCACAAAAACGTCCCATTGCTCTGGTTGTAAGCGATTAAGCAGGCCAAAGAGACGATAGTGAGCGGTTTCAAAGAGGGTTACGACCTCGGAGAGCGAGAGTGTACGCAGCTCAGACTCCCAACGATCATTAAAGGCCAGGAATTCCTGGCTGTAATTCTCAGTTGGCTCAATTCCCTTCAGATGATCCTGAATCACCTGGTAACAGACCTCTTCCCAGCGCCCAATATGGCCCATAATCTCTTTACACGACCAGGTACCAAAGGCGCTGGTATCCGTCAAGCACTCCTCGCTCAAGCCATACAAGGCGGAAGTGAGCGCGACGCGCGCCTCGATGATATGCTCAAGAATCTCATGTGGGGCGCGTGTGTCTCTTGCCATGATCTCCTCCTATCACAGTCGTCTCATCTAGAAGCGTCCGCATAAACGCTTGCAAATATCACAATAGCAGAGTTAGACAAGAAACACAAGCTGTTTGTACATAGCCAGAAACGCCATGCGCTGCCTTAGCAGCGCATGGCGTTTCTGGCAGATTCTGAGCTGGTGTATCATGCAATGTTTTCCGGCATCTGGACCGTATGTAGAATGAAGGTAGAGGCATGATGAGAAGTTAGTATGTGGAGGGCTTTACCTATGTCAGATATGGCGAATCAGGAGTATCTACTTAAAGATCAGTATCGCGATGCGACAAACTTCACGCTGCGCGTGGAGACCTTGCAGCGGATGGGCGTTATGCAAGGTTCGTGGTATCGCTGGATCTTTGATCATATTCAGATCCCAGAGCAGAGTCGTGTGTTAGAGCTGGGCTGCGGACCCGGCTTTCTCTGGCGCGAGAACCTGGATCGTGTGCCCCAAAGCTGGGAGGTGACGCTTTCGGACTTCTCGCCGGGTATGCTGGAGGCGGCCCGCCACAATCTGGAAAAAGGTGGTGAGCACTTCGCATACCAGGTCATTGACGCCCAGGCTATTCCTTATGAAGCAGGCCATTTCGATGCCGTGATCGCTAACGCCATGCTCTATCATGTTCCCAACCTGGCCCAGGCGTTCTCCGAGGTGCGGCGCGTGCTGAAGCCAGGCGGAAATTTCTACGCTACAACGATCGGAGATAGGGCCATCGCGGAGTTGGGGACGATCATGCAGCAGGTTGGCTATGGCACCTGGCTGGGCAGCCCTTTTGGCTTTAGCATCGAAAATGGGGGCCAGCAACTTGAGCACTGGTTCACGCACGTAACGCTAGATCGCCTGGAGAAACAGCTATTGATCAATGAACGCGAGTCGCTCCTGGGCCTGGTTCGCTCCGGCATGAGCAAGCAGGAGCAACAGGATGCCACAAAGCTGCACGCCGCCCAGGAGGCTGTAGAGCGCCTGCTGCAACAAGACCAGGAACTCACCATTACCATGGACTTCGGTATCTTTGTGGCTTCAAACTGAGTGCCACGTAGGCACGGGCTGACTAAGAATACACTAGTGCCTCTATATAAAGACGAAACCGGATTCATACAGGCGCAGAAGGCCCGGCAAAGCTAAATCCGGTATAAGCCCGCTCCTGCCGTTGACAGGCAAGCATGCACATGATATTGTTTCTTCAAGAAAATCTGCTTGTGCACGCTTGCTTCACGGAATTACGCAGCTTCTCCCCTTTATCTAGAAAGCGACTATTAGATGTTACTCGAACTCGCCATCGGCGATGCCTATGGAGCTGGCTTTGAATATGCGGATATAGGGATGATTCGCCAGCACAATAACCTAACCCGCTATGTACAGCATCCCCGCCACAATATTCGCCCCGGCGCCTATACCGACGATACGCAAATGACCCTCGCTATCGCCGAAGCGATGGTCTCAAACATCTCCTGGGAGCCGCTCGCGCTGGCGCAGAAATTCGTCGAGGTCTTTAAGCGTGATCCACGCCCAGGGTATGCCACGGGCTTCTACCACTTCTTACAGCAGGTACGTGATGGCGAGCAGTTTCTTAAGGAGATCAAGCCGGTCAGCGATAAAAGCGGAGCCGCCATGCGCGCCGCGCCCCTTGGCATCTATCCATCCATTGACCAGGTAATCGAGCGTTGCACCTTTCAGGCCACCCTCACGCATAACACGCCCGGCGGCATTAACGCGGCAGTGGCGGCCTCGCTTATGACGCATTATTTCCTCTATGACCTCGGCCCCAAACAGAATCTCGGGGCCTTCCTGGAAAAACATGTACCCGGTCGCTGGTCCTCGCCCTGGCGAGGTTCTGTAAAGTCTCAGGGATGGATGAGCGTCCAGGCTGCCATTACAGCTCTTACCCGTAGCGCATCTATGAGCAACCTGCTTAAAGCCTGCATTCAGTTCTCTGGCGATGTGGACACGGTGGCAACTATTGCCCTGGCCGCTGGCTCCTGTAGCCATGAGATCGCCCAGGACCTTCCACCGCACCTGTTGAACACTCTGGAGAATGGCCCCTACGGTAGAGATTACCTGCGCCAATTGGACGCCAGGTTGCTGAGCCTGCTTGAAACGTATAAGTCAGGATACAACTAGAGATCCACGATATCAGCAGGCGTGAAGGCCCCTCGTGGCAAGGCCGTGTAGAACAACTCGTAGACTACTTCACCGCGTGTGATGCCGATCTTCGCACCGGTCTCAGTTGCAGATATACGGCAACGATGACCCGTGTACGTGGCTCGATGGGCGAAAGAGAAGGACCAGGGAAATCAAAGAATATCTAAAAAAGTAACTATCTGGATCTCTTTGACAAACGAATGAAAACTAAGCCTGTCCACGGAAAGATAACACAATATAGAGAAGCAAAACACATATTTGCACGATGAGTATAAGCCGCAGCCTTGTGATGAAGGGGCGTTTGATTGTTTTATGCCTAAAGTATTTTCGTGCAACATAGGCGGCAGGGGTGCCGCCAGCAAATGCGAGTAACAATAAGACGTTCTCTGGAACTCTTCGTCCTCTATTTCTGGCTGAATGCTTATCCAGGCCATAGACGACAAAAGTCAGGATGTTAAGTACAATAAAGTAACTAATAATTAATTTCAAGTTTGCCCTCGTCTCTTTTTGCAACATACAAGCAAAATCAGCTTTACTTGTATATCAATATCATATAACATATTGTGAGCTTGAGGAGGTCGGGAAATCCTGCCTCTTGAACCAAACTGATACGCAGCCGCGTCAGATCGCGTAACTCCTACTGCTCCCGACCTGGCACAAAGCTAGCAGTGAGCAAGCCGTGCTGCAACAAATCGGCAATCCATTCCGCGTCCTGAACGTCCGTCTTGCGACCTGGCACAGCCTTCATATACTGTGCATTCGCCACGACCAGCTCAAAGAAGCTGATCCTGCCGCCGATAGACCTGCATCCTGTAGATTCCCGTGCTTTCCATATCTATGTGTGCGTATCCTTCTTGCTGCCAGGCACGTAAAGCAAGCAGATCAGCGATTTCATTGCGGATTCAATCCTTTTTCATTGGGAGTGGTGCGCCTGCGGCGCATGACGTTTCTTAGTGGGGTTCTATCCTAAAGGGAATTCTGGGGGTAAATAGGGAAAAATTGGCTCATCTGGCACAGTAAGATCATATATAATATTTAGAATACTTCGGGTATAGTTCTGTTCTCCCCGAAGCTTACCTGAGGCACTCAATCTCGCTGAGCTATTGCTCGCAAGGGAGAGGAGGCATGGGCGAGGTAATTTGTCAGGGGGAAAGACCTGGCAAAAAGAGAACACCTGACCTGTGTCTTGCGCAGGGAGCGTGTCTCCCTCTGCTGCAGCATAGACAGCGAACTTCGTGATAGCGTGGATTGCTTATTCAAGGCGAGAGAAAGGATGTGCGCGGAGAAATAGAGAGTGGACTCGAGTTGGAAACGGGTAAATGTGGAGAGTGGGTGGAATGAACGTTCCGCTGAGCCTGCGGATACCAGCGTTCCGCTGGTTCGCCGTTTGGCAGCTAGTCTCCCAGGTGGGGGAAGCGGCCCAAATGGTCGCCATCAATATGGTGGCCTTCGGAGGGAACCACAAGGGTGCTCTGGCGGCTTCGGTGCTGCTGGGTTTCGCTCCTCAGGCCCTTGCGGGCCACTGGGGAGGTCCCATCGTGGACAAGTTTCCACGAAGGGTACTCATGATCGGCTGTTTGGGGGTCCTAACGCTGCTAGCTTTGGGACTCTCAGTGCTCCAAAGCCAGCATGAGCTGGCCCTGTGGGCACTAGATAGCCTCCAGGTGCTCGTTGGATCCACAAAGGGCCTGTACCTGGTCGCGGAAGACGCTCTGGTGCAGGAGATAGTACCCAAAAAAGCGCTTTCATCTGCTCAGGCGCTCAACTCGGCGTTGGTAAACTCGGGCCTGATGCTGGGCGGATGGCTATCGACGCTGGTGGACCTGTCCCAGCTCTTCGTTATCAACGCGGGCAGCTATCTTGCGATCATGCTCTTTCTGCTCCGGGTAAAAGCCGGGCGAGAGGTGCAGCTGAGGCGGGGTATGCCTGCATCGATGCGGGAAGCCAGGGAGTACCTAGCGCGCGCTGAGAACGCGCAAGCCCGGTGGGCTCTGCGCCTCTGCGGTATTGTGACCTTGTTCTTTGCGAATGGGCTGGTCACGAAACCGCTCGTGGGGGCTGACCTGTTTGGCGGTGGGAATGCCTACGGGCTGCTCACGGCAGCCAACGGTATTGGCGTTCTGATTGTGATGGCCTTTCAGGCACTATGGCCAACGCCTGCGACCGTGCACTGGTTGTTTATCTGGAGCGCTCAACAATGCCTGTTTTTGATAGGCTATGTTGCGGCCCCTTCTCTGCCCATGTCGATGGCCTTCCTGGCGACGGCCTGCCTGGGAGGAGGAGGACTGACGAACATATCCAAGGTAATGGTCGTGAAGGGTGCGCCCAGTGACATATGGGGTCGCCTTTACGGGATTGTCCAGATGGTTTACCTGGGCAGCCTCCTTTGCAGCAATTTGGTTGCGATGGGGGTTGCAGCTCTCTGGGGCACATACGCCATGGGTGTTGGTATCTATGGCGTAGGGGGTATCCTTGTGGGCGTCTTGTGGGTATTCTACACCTCCAGGTCGCCAAAGTGACCACGTTAATCCTCGCCGCCCCCGGTGAGCCTGCCATGTGATATGGCAGGCTCACCGGGGGCGTTTGTTTACAGGGCTTTCCTAATTTTAATAAGTTGACAGTACCTTACACATAGCGCCTGCTTTAAATTCCTCAACAGCACCAATTGCCTAGTCATAATACGCAGGTGATTTCTTGAGTGTGCGCCATTGTTCGCCGTCGTGGCCGAAGACAGTGAGCGTGACATGCTCACGCTCGACTATATCCAGCAGTTTACGTGTGCTGGCGTGAAGCTGCTCCTGATCTTCATCGGTGGGCCAGGCTGTGCGCTCAGGTGTGAAGAGACGTTGCATGACCACGGCGTCTACGGCCAGCAGCACGGGACCAGTCTCGGGCAGGCGCAGCAAAACCGATTGATGCCCGGTTGTGTGTCCACTGGTCTCTATGAGCGTGATCCCCGGCAGCAGCTCGGTATCCCCGTCCAGCAGGCGATAGCGCAGGGCAGGATGATCCCAGTGAGAGCGAGCCTGGGCGAAGCGCGGATGCCCGCTCCGTGCTAGTTCGTAGTGCGACCGCTGCACAACAAACTCGGCCTGGGGAAAGGCATCGTGATAGCCCGCGTGGTCTACGTCGAAATGGGTGGCAATGACAATTGAGATATCCTCCGGACGCAGGCCAAGCGCGTCCAGGTGCTCCAACACGTTCTTTGCGTCCTCGGCTGGCGGCATCCCTGGAGACACAGGTGCATCGGCTGGCATACCACTATCAATCAGGATATGGCGCCCGTCGCTTAGCTCCACGAGGTAACAACCGGAGACCATGGAGAGTGTTCGCCCCGCCCCGACAGGTACTGTCGAGGTCGATAACTGGAAGGGATATAATCGGCGTGGTGTCACACTACCTGTTGTCATACTGTCAGTACTCCTTATTGCTTGGTGCATGCAATAATCTTTATACGCTGGCAGGCACTCGCCTACCCTCTGGTTGAGTATACCCGAGCGCCATCAGCATAAACTGTAAGCGGCATTACTGACAAAAGACGCGAAGTGTGCTACTGTATGGTCAAAGCACACGCTTCCCCATTAACCCTATCTCTGCAAATGCTGATTTAAAAAGCTAATGGTGCGCTCCCAGGCCAACTGGGCCGCCTGCGCATCATACTCGGGGCGATCCTCCTCAAAGAACCAGTGACGCGTTCCTGGGTAGAGGTGGAACTTCACCTCCTTACCTCTCGCCCGCAGACTCTCTTCGAAGAACTTCATGTATTCGGCGGACTCATACTCATCGTGTTCAGCAAAGTGGCCGAGAAAAGCCGCGTTGGCTGTAACCTTCTCCGCATCTGAAAGCCCATAAAAGGTCACGATCGCCGTGGCCGGGTCTTCCAACAAGAGTCCCCAGGCACTGCCCAGGGAGAAGCCGATGGCACCAATGTTCTCCCCACGCGTCTTTTCTTGCACCTGGAGATAGCTAATAGCTGCCATAATATTCTGATATGTCTTGCCCTCATCCAGTGAGTCGCGCAGTTGCTCAGCTTCAGCAATAGTCTTTGCCACACGGCCATCTTGATAGAGATCAGGTGCGAAGGCCACAAAGCCAGCCTGTGCCAAACGCTCACAGACTCCCTTAAAGATATCATTGAGTCCCCACCAGGCATGCAACACAAGCACACCTGGGCCAGCCCCCTGCTCGGGCACCGCCAAATAACCCGGCACTTGGCGATCATCCACCTTGAAAGTAACCATCCCTGTCATAAATACAATCTCCTTATTTACCAACTGCTTATAAAGCGCCAGCTAGAGCATAACTACTACTAATTCTACAAGATAAAGCGGAGAAGATTGTTCCTCATTAGTTGTAGGGTCCATGCTGAGTAAGCTTATGACCCGCGAGGACATGCCAGCACATCCTCCTTTTCGCCAACGCTTGTCTATTACCGCCCGCCGTGCATATAATTTAAAGAACATATTCATGAAAAGAGATCTTTTACATGACGACAAACACGCTACCTATCTTAGACGGACACAATGATACCTTGCTGCATCTCTACTCGCAGGAACGGGGAAGTGGGCGGAGTTTTTTTGAGCAGAGTGAGTTGGGGCATATCGATCTGCCACGAGCGCGGCAAGGAAACTTTGCGGGCGGCTTCTTCGCCATCTTTTGTCCCGCACCAGGGAAGACGCAGGCGATGAAAGAGCGCATGATCGTGACGGAAACAGGATATGAGGTGCGTCCCTTCCCGGCGATTGAGCATGCCTACGCTCAACGAATGACTGGCGAGGTCATAGAACTCCTCTACCACCTGGAGGCGGAGTCCGCGGAACAGATTAAAGTTGTGCGCACGGTTGATGAGCTACAGGACTGCATGCAGAAAGGCATCCTGGCCATTATTCTACACTTTGAGGGGGCTGAGGCCATCGCGCCTGATCTCGATAATTTAGAGAGCTTCTACCAGAGGGGTCTGCGCTCCCTTGGCCTCGTCTGGAGCCGCCCCAATGACTTCGCGCATGGCGTCCCCTTTGGCTTTCCTCGTTCGCCCGATACGGGTCCAGGACTGACAGCGGCTGGACGCGAGCTTGTACACGCCTGCAATCGCCTGGGTATCCTGGTGGACCTCGCGCATCTCAACGAGCAGGGCTTCTGGGATGTGGCGCAGATCTCTAACGCCCCGCTGGTCGTGACACACACTGCTGTTCATGCCCTCTCTCCCTCCACGCGCAACCTCACTGATCGTCAGCTAGACGCCGTCAAAGCATCAGACGGCATCGTCGGCCTCAATTTTGGTGTTTCCGACATGCGAACAGACACCAATTCCGATCCCAACCTGCCGCTGACAGTCATGGTACGCCATATCGATTATCTCGTCGAGCATCTTGGCATCGACCGCGTCGGCTTCGGCTCAGACTTTGATGGCACCACGGTTTCGCGAGAAATTGGAGATGTACGTGGACTCCCTAAACTCGTCAGCGCCCTCCGCGAACATGGCTATGATGAAGCCGCCCTGCGCAAATTAACCCATGAGAACTGGCTTCGCGTCCTACGCCTGACCTGGCCATAGGCACTATGCCAGTAGCGTTCTATCATAAATGGTGGTAGTCATTATAGCGCTCAAGAATCCACTTGGGTGCGCTCGCGGGTTGATACCAGTGGGTAATAGAAGCGTTCTTCGTATCCAGGCCAACCCGCGAGGGCAGTGCGGCACTCAGACCAAAGAAATAACTAAATGCCGTGCCGATAACACCCCCGTGGGTGACCAGCACGAGCGTTTTCCCCTGATGTTCTTGCAGAATGCGATTAAAAGCCGCTTGCACACGTCCGGAAAACTCCAGAGCCGTTTCATAGCCAGGCATAAAGCGATAGAAAGGCTTTTGTGCCTCAGATACCTGCTGCCAGCGCCGAGAAAACTCCTCGGGAGTCAAGGTGCCATCATCGCAGACCCACTCTTCAAAGTCTTTCTCAAAGAGCACTGGCTGGTCCCACACAGGCGCCAGGAGTGCTGCCGATTCTCTGGCGCGTCGCATAGAGCTACTCAAGAGCACATTGGCATTGATCTCGCCCGTTCTGGCCAGGCGCTCACGCAGAGCCTCCACCTGCCTAACACCCTCAGGCGAGAGACCTAGATCCTGGTATTTACCATCCTCCAGGTCCTCAAGATAATCGCCATGGCGTATCAAATAGAGATTCGTCACTTTACAGTTCCTTCTACCTTGATTTGCAATATATTTGTATCACCTTCGGATATATCCACTTCCGATATATTATATAAAATAAAGGGAACTGTCAAGATGTGCTACTTACGTACGCGCCCTTTGAATCATCCTTTTACGCTGCCAGCGGTCAGGCCGCCGATCAGGTATTTCTGAAACACCAGGTACAAGATGACCACGGGTAGCCCGCTCATCAGAGCGGCGCTCATGAGCTGACCATAGAGTGGCAGCGCCCCGCCTTCCTGAGCGGCACTAAAGGCCTGCAACTGTACGCCGACCGTCTGCGTCTCTTGCGAGGTCAGTACGCTAGCAAAGAGCACATCGTTCCAACCTGTCAAGAACGAAAAGACCAGGGCGACTACCAGGCCGGGCAGCGCCAGGGGTACAATGATACGCCAGAGGGTTTGCAGCCGCGTGGCCCCATCGATCATAGCCGCCTCCTCGACATCAAGGGGAATATTGGCGAGATACGTCACCAGCAGCCAGGTTGCGAAAGGCAGTGAGAAGGTCAGGTAGGTAATAATTACCCCAGTATAGCTCCCAACCAGTTTCACTTGCAAGAAGCTTTGCAGGGAGACGAAAAGCACAAAGAGGGGCAGCAGGAGCATGATGCTTGGAATGGCCTGCAAACCAATAAGGGAATACAGGTAGGCGATGCGACCACGAAAATGAAAGCGCGTAATCACATACGCAGCCCCAACGGCCAGAACCACCGCAATCGTGCTCGCAACCAGCGAGATAAGCACGCTATTGAAGAGGCCCTGAGCAAGATTGATCGTGGACCACATTTGCACATAGTTTTCAAAGGCCCAGTGGGATGGCAAGAGGTGCTCACCATTCACCTCGATATCCGGTGTCACGGAGAGCAGGAGCATATATCCAACGGGGATCAGGACAAAAATCGCCAGCACCACGATCAGTAGCCAGCGCACCCATGGCGGTAAAACTTCCTGCGCATTGTAATTGTTGCGGTGCCTCATGATGCCTTCACCTCACTCAAGCGCAACGAGCGGATATAGAGGAATCCGGGGATTAACACAAGGATCAGCGTAACCACCGACATGGCGGCGCCACCGCCGAAATTAAAGAGCTGGAATGAAGAGGCATAGATGTTGAGGGGGAGCACATCAGCCTGAATGGGAGGAGGCGTCCCAAACATGACGAAGGGCAGGGTAAAGTTATTGAAGTGGTTAAGCGTGGAGAGCAATACAGCCAGCGCCAGCGTATGGCGCAAGTGGGGTAGAACAATGTATAGCATCTTCTGCCGGAAATTTGCTCCATCTACCGCGGCTGAGTCGTAGACCTCGGAGGGGAGGGATTGTAATCCAGCCAGGGTCAGCATATAAATAAACGGCCACGAGGCCCAGGTATCAGCGATCACCATCGCCCAGAAGCTATTCGCGCCAAGCAGCCAATAGGTATTGACGTTAGCAACATGAATAGCCGCCAGAAAACGATCAACCAGGCCCGTCCCATTTAAGAACATCATACGCCAGATCAGCGCCGTGACAAAGGTAGGGATGACATAAGGGATTAGATAGAGAATGCGCACTAAGGCTCGCCCGCGATACGGCGTGTTCACCGTCAGCGCCGCCAGGATGCCAATAGGCACAATGAACAGCGTAGTAAGCAGCGAGAAACCCAGGCTGACGCCTAGCGAGACAAGCAGGGATGCCCCAACCACGTTCCCATTAGTAAAGGCGGCAAGGTAGTTGCTCAAGCCGACCCATGGAGCTCCTAGCCAGCTACGCAGGCTATATTGATCGAGGTTGAGAAAGCTGATATAGAAAGCGATCAGAAAAGGAATGCCAACGATAACCAACAGCAGCACGAGCCCCGGCCAGAGCAGCCACAAAGGGCGATGGCTGCCAATGCCCTTGCGCAGCAAACGCTTATTTAACGCGCCGGTCGTGCGAATTGGGGGTGGCATCTTTTCTGGTGTAGAACTAATAGACATAGCTACCACCTTTTCGGTCGCGGGATTCGCCTGCACAATACAGGTGAATCCCGCACAGAAGAAGAAATTTCTCTAGTGCAGTGAGCCTTGAATCTGCTGATTCGCCTGGTCAAGCAAGGGCTTGATCGAAGAAGGCGAATATTGATTCGTAGCGACCAGGTTGGCTACTTTGGAACAGACGCCAGCCATGGAAACCTGGATAGAGGCCCAGGAGCCAGAGAAAGGTGTCGGCGTAGCTCCAGCCTCAGCCTGGATAAACGCGGCCGTTAGAGCGTCCTGGCTAGCTAACTGATTGGCGGCTGCGGCATTAGCCGGGAGGTCGCCAAACGTCTTATGCCAGTCTAGTTGGTGCTGATTATCGGTGAGCAGATTGATAAGTTTCAAGGCCAGGTCTTTTTGATTCGAGTACTTAGCAATAGCCAGCATCTGGCCCGAAACAATCGAGGTCGCGGCAATACCATTGGCGGGCCGCTGCTGCATACCATATGGGACGGTAGGCATGGGAGCAAAGGCATAGTGGCCAGCCAGACCAGACTTGTCGAGGGTCGGAATGATCGATGTGGAGACCATGAGCTGCATGCCCACTTTGCCACTACCAAAGGCGCGCGTGGCATCTCCCGATTTCCAGGACATGGCATTTGGATCGGTGATCTTGTATTTTGTCGCCCAATCAAACCAGAATTGGAGAGCAGTCTGGGCCTCAGGACTATTTAACTGAGCGGTCTTGAGATCTGGCGAAAGGAAATCCTTACCCAACTGTTTGCTGAGGGTCCAGATAACCTTCCACGTATCGAACGAGTCCGAGGGGTCGATCTCGGTGCCATACACTCCCGCCGAGGGCTGGTTTATCTTCTGGGCATCCTGAATGAACTCGGTCCAGGTCGTAGGGGGAGTGGTAATACCCGCCTTCTGGAAGAGGTCCTTATTGTAGACCATCGCAAAGGGCGCCATGATCCAGGGAATTCCAATCGTCTGATCGGGAGTCTTGCCTGCCATGGTTAGCTGCTGGGGGAAGAATTTGCTCTTCCCGCCGACCTGCTGCCAATCAGCATCGCTCAGCGTCACAAAACCGTTGGTAGCTTGCGCGGTTGGGACAAAGGTTGTCCCCAGGCTAAATATATCGGGACCGTTGCCGCTAACAATCGCGGTTTGCAGCTTGGTCTGCTCCTCGCTTGAGCTACTATAGGTATCCCAGGCAATCGTAGACCCGGTGAGCTTGTTAAATTCTGTCCCAATTTGTTGCATCCATTGTTTCTGCTGGGTGGGATACGTGGTATTGGCGCCCACCAGCACATGGAGCGTCTGGCCAGAGGTATTTCCGGAAGAAGTGCCGCCGCACGCGGTCAGCATGAGTAACAAGACGACGATCAACGAAGAATACAGGGGGGTGCGTCGCAAATAAGTTTTCACAACTTTGTCTCCTTTGCTTTTTCCTTGCACATTGCTCATTTAGAAGAGCTTCTTTACTCTTCTTAAGAAACATTCCTCGCTTTTATGCTCCTTTCTTATGTTTTTTGGCCTGAGAGGCCGAGTCATTCATTTTTTTGTGATGTGATGATTGGCTGGCAGAGCCAGCCAATCATCACATCACAAAAAATTAGAAAAATAGTTCAGAGGGTTCCGGGTTAGAGCCACAGGACTCACGTATCCGCATAGCAAAGCTGAGCATCACTTTTTGTGCTGGCAGCAGTTCTTTGACGGCAAATTGCTTCAAGAGAATTTGGGCCGCAATTTGGCCCGCTTCAGCGACCGGATGAGCAAGTGTCGTCAATGCTGGGGTCATATGAGCTGTAAAGGAGGTATCACCAACATTAACCAGGGCGATATCCTGTGGAACACGAACACCAGCATAATGAAGCGCCCTTAAGACGCCGATGGACATCTCCTCATTGGCAACAAAGAGCGCGGTTGGCAACTTACTCTTTGATCCAGCCTGCTTAAGAAGCTGTGTAGCGGCTACATAGCCTCCCTGACAGGTATAGTTACCATCAAATATCCAGTCGGGTGAAACCGTGATTCCCTGCTCCGTCAGGGCTTTCTGCCAACCCTCATGGCGATCAAAGGCACTTTGCCAATGAGGCTCTCCCTGGCGAGGCCCACTGATTGTGGCAATGAATGTGTGGCCCAGGTTGAGCAAGTGCCTGGTCGCGAGGTAGCCTGCCTCCCAATCGTTCCACTGAATCTGATTGAAGTCATAGGCCTGTACGCGCGGACGATTGATGACAACAAAGGGCACCTCTTCTTCTTTGAGGCGCTGGAGATGGGCTGAATCCGCCACGGAGGTCATCGAGACAAAAATAAACCCATCGACCTGGCGATCTTGTAAAGCCGCAATCGCCTGGATCTCACTCTCGATATCGGGAGTATCGGCCAGAAAAATAGTGTAGCCCTCCGGTCTCAGAACGGCCTGCGCACTCTTAATGGTATGTATAAACAGGTGATCAACCACCGAGGTGAAGATCATTCCCACGGTCCCCGTCCGCTGCTTCACCATGCTCCTGGCAATCGCGTTCGGACGATACTGTAGCTCTTCAGCCGCCTGTAAGACACGCTCGCACTTATCTGCGCTGACATAGCTATGATTCCCATTTAAGACCTGAGAAACAGTACTGACCGAAACCTGGGCACGCTGGGCTACATCGCGTATGGTTACCGTTTTGCGGCGCATCAGGCCGACCTCCATTTTACCAGGGAAAGAATACAAAAACGTTTTTGAAAAACGTTTTTGTAAGTATACCCGGCAATGAAGAGAAAAGTCAAGGTCGATATTTAGCCCTCTAACACTTTAGCACTTTAGCACTTCAGACCCTGCTGAGAGCAGACTAATGCAAAATGTGAACTAGCTCACATTCCTCATCATATGGGTCATATGACCCATATGATGTAGCTTGCTCGTATGGTATCTTTTGTTCAAGTCGGTGAACACAGTGGAGAGGATAAAGCTTCTCTCGTGGCTGCTTCAGCCCATCCATAAGTTTTGGAATGCCTATGTGCCCAATGAAAAACTATGTCAAAAAACCATTTATGAACACAGGAGAAAAAACACTATGCGTTTGAAAAACCTCGTTTTTAGCCTGGGCCTCGCCCTGCTGCTAGTCGGAATTCTGGCGGCCTGCGGTCCCACCGCTTCGACGACTGGCGCCAATACACTCGCCACAACACTCAACACGTCTACCACGCAATCGACTACCGCAAATGCATCACAAAAAACCTCGTCTTCAGTCGTAGTATCCGTAGGCCAGGTTCCATCCCATCAAGCGGTGGGGAGCACGTTCACCGTTCTGACGACCACCAAAGGCTTCACGCTGTATGTCCATGAGTGGCAGGGAGCAAGTGGCTTTAGCTGTGACGGCGCATGCGCCAAAACCTGGAAGCCCCTGCTCTACAATAGAACGGGCACACCGACCTCTACCACCAAACTTCCCGGTAAACTGAGTGTGGGCACCGATTATATGGGACGCCAGGTCGTCTTCTACCAGGGCTATCCCCTCTACACCTACGTTGGTGACAAGAAGCCCGGCGACTTCAATGCACCCCTGGCCGATAACTCGCCCTGGCAGCCCGCCACCCCCAGCATCCCCACCGGTCTATAAATAGCCCTCTACAGCAATAATACACAAAGCCCCTGGCGAGATATCGCACCAGGGGCTTTGTGTATTTGTAGGGTCCATGCTGGCATGGACTCTTGCACCCACAAGCCGACATCCAGGTGTGGGAAAGTCGCTGCGCTCGGAAGCCCATGCTAGCATGGATCCTACACTCTGTAACGCCCGCCTGTTATATATATATGGAAAGGTGAGCAGAGAGGGAGATACAAAAGCAGTCATGGAAATATCCTTTTCAGAGAGGGAGAGGCAGCGATACACACTCATGGAAGCGATCTTCCGTGAGCACTATGTCGAAGTTCACGCCTTTATCCTTCATAAGGTGCGGCGACCCGAGATAGCGGATGATTTGACCAGCGCGGTCTTTCTTAAGGCGCTGCGCTGGCTCCTTGAAGACAGAGGCATGCGGCAAGTTCGAAGCTGGCTTTATGCCGCCGCTCGTACCACGCTTGCCGATTACTGGCAGGAGCAAGCGCAGGGTGCGGCTCTTCCTCTTGAGGCCCTGGAGGAACACGCCATTATTCCCCAGGAGTTAAAGCAGGGAGAGGCACAGGTACGCGTCCAACGCCTGCTCTCGCTGCTCCCTGAACGTGAGCGCCAGGTATTACTCCTGCGCTATATGCAGGGTTATACGGCGGCAGAGGTTGGGCGAGAATTAGGCCTGACCCCTGGACATGTGCGCGTACTACAACTGCGTGCCTTGCGCCAGGCTGCTCTTTTTGAAATGGAAGAAAGGAAGCTTTCACCAATGCATGAAATTGTGCTTCCCTACACTAAGCAGGGACAACATGTGCTTGAGCTGGCCAGAGAAGAGGCATTGGCTTTACAGCACTATTATATCGGACCCGAGCACCTCCTGCTGGGTATCCTGGCCGAGGGGAGTGCCGCGGCCCCCCTGGCCGAACAGGGCATGACGCTTGAGCATGTTCGCTCTGGCTTGCTTTTCCTTGTGGGCAGAGACCAGGGCGGGACCAAAGACGAGACTACCTTCACTCCGCAGGCGCGCCACATTCTGGCCGGAGCGGAACAACAAGCCCTGGCGGACGGAGAGAAGGCCATCAGCCCACACTACATCTTGAGCGCCCTACAAAGCGCAGAGAGCGAGTACGGGATCACGTATGGGCTGCTTCAATCCCTGGGGGTCGAGCGCAGAGCAGCAGTAAGACCATCCGTTGATGAACAGACCAACGAGAGCACCCTGGCCCTGGCGGATTATCTACGCGACCTCACACCCACGCTCAGCCCGGAGCAAGAGCGGCAACTGGCGCATACAGTGACCCGGTCTGAGAGGGAAAAGAAGCGCGCCGAATACCGTAGCGTACAGCCAGATAGCCAGGTCATTGAGGAGGGCAAGCTCGCCTATTATCAACTCTTCATGGCATGCCAGGAGCAGGTATTCACCATCATCAAGGAGTACCTGGCTCCCGGCAGAGACGTAGGTAAGCTGCTAGACGCAGCCAACAGGGGTCTCACCTATGCCATCTATAAATTCGGCCTGAAGCAGCAGGTACCATTCCGCGCCTACGCCTCCCACTGGATCCACCTGGAGATCATGGAACTGGTGCTGGAGTAATAGCACATTCATTTTTCATTTTCACAGCTCACGCCTGCGGCGCTCGCTCTGATTGATGGTGTGGTGCTGGTTGGCAGCTGCAGCTGCCAACCAGCACCACACCATCAATCAGAAGTTTAACTACATGTGCAAATTGCTGAGTATGCAAGTTGCGGCAGACCTATCATGCAGAAGAGACAGTCAGGAGGGGAGCCCGGCTGCATAGAGGATTCCACCCCAGAGGTGGGCACGGAACAGGGGCTCAGCGAAACTCGCGGACGTGTGACCCATGGCAGTGTACCAGGCACGTCCACCATCAAAGTTGTGATACCAGGAAATGGGATGATCACCGTTCATCTCGCCACCTTGATAAGAAGTCTCGTCAATGGTAAGCAATACATGCACATGACTGCGAGGATTCGATCTGAAGTTATACCATTCATCGACACGTGTCCAGGATCCGGGGAGCTTCGCAGTCGAGGAATGATATCTCTCCTCAACCATGAGACGTGCCAGTTGAAGGCGCGAGGGATGATTTTTGAAATACGCACCAACCAGTTGTCCATACCAGGGCCAATTATACTCAGTATCACTGGCCGAATGGATACCAACATAGCCGCCCCCCGCTCGTATGTAGCCCTCAAAAGCCCCTTTCTGCGCAGCATCAAGGACGTTTCCGCTCGTGCTTAAAAAGATGATAGCTCGATAGCGCATCAGATTGGCAGGTGTAAACGTCGAGGCATCCTCTGTTGCATCGACAGCCACCTGCTGCGCCGCTGCCATTTGCTTGATACTGGCAATGCCATCGGGAATGGAGGCATGGCGGAAGCCTGTCGTGCGCGAGAAGATGAGGAGGCGAACTTGCGAGCTGGCTGGAGTGCTCCCGCTGCGGCGATTCTGCTGCAAGGATGTTCCGCAACTCGTCAATACAATGAGACTCAGCAAAATACAACAGAGACTTCTCATGCACGCATACCTCTCACCTGGCTACCAGGACATTGCCTCTCAATCAGAATGCATCTTTGTTATAACGCACATTGACGCTTGTCGCAAGAGAAAGCACTTTATAGGTACAGAAGCATATCCACTAATAGAAAAGGCAGATATGAATGAGCCAATGAACACCAAGAACACTTGAGCTTGACATGCAGACGTAGAAAAGATTTCAATGGGAATACATAAGTATATCTTGCTTGTTCCTTATATATATTCCACGTATATATTCCACCATTCTTACTGACCTCGGCATAGATGACGAAACTCGCATTCCCTAAAACAAGCAGGGAATGGCGAGCAGATCTGCGATTTTTACGCTGAGAGTCGTAGTTGACTTCTTGATGTCAGTGTTAGGGAAATCTTCCTCGCCAGGGATGGGGCCATGGGAAAGGGAGAGTATTGCTATATGCCAAATTCTTGGCAAAACGATCGAGACGTGCTTCCGTCTCATGAAACACTTATCACTATGCTTAGAGCACTTCCAGGTGCCTTTTTTTTCATCGATGACACTGAGACCATTGTGTATGCAAATGCGAGCGCGCAGGCTATCACTGGAGCTACGCTAGAGGAATTGCGTGGAACTCCCTTCTGGCGTGGAGCTCCACAACTCGTGAGCAGCGTACTCTATCATGCAATGCTTCAGGCCAGACAGATCCAAGTATTCACTGAAGTGGAGTATTGTTCTCCCGTGACCCGGACCTGGCTGCATGTGTATCTCTCTCCGACCGTTGGGGGACTCACGTTGCAGTTTCACGAAATAAAAGCACCAGCTCAACACGAGCGCGAAGACGAGTTTCGCATGCTGGTTGATGCCATCCCCCAGTTCGTCTGGATTGCAGGTCCCGATGGATATATTACCTACAACAATCAGCGCTTAATCGATTATCTGGCAATGACCCTCGAACAAGTCGAAGGTGATGGTTGGATGGTGAGGGTACATCCTGATGACCACCAACGTGTAAGGCAGGCCTGGCAGGCAGCTATCCAGACCGGCACGCCCTATGAAATAGAATATCGCTTGCAAGACGGCACCAGCGGAGTGCATCACTGGTTTCTAGTACGAGGCATGCCGCAGCGAAATGCAGAGGGCATGATCCTGCACTGGGTTGGCACCTGCACTAACATCGATGAGCAGAAACGAACCGAGCAGCAGTTCAAAGAAAGCCGAGAGAACTTTCGCGTGCTGGCCGAAACGGTGCCGCAACTGGTCTGGACTATGTGGCCCAATGGTCGTCTTGACTACACCAATCAGCGTTATCGCGACGTGACGCAGGCCAATCTTCGCCTCGAAGGAGATGATCTCTGGCGTCAGTTTATACATCCAGAGGATATTGAGCGGACACTGAAGCTCCGACACCAGGTGCTCAAAAACGGTAACATCTACGAGAACGAATATCGTATCAGGGATGGACGGACGGGAGAGTATCGCTGGTATTTAGCCCGTGCGCTCCCAGTCCGCGATGAAGTTGGTCAGGTTGTCAAATGGTTTGGCACTGGCACTGATATTGATGACCAGAAGCGCATCGAGGAAGCCTTACGCCAGAGTCAGGAGCAAGCAAGCGTCCTGATGAACTCCAGCATTATCGGGATCAATATCATCGAAGGTGAACAGATTGTGGAGGCAAACGATACCTTTCTGCGCATGACCGGCTATACTCGTGAAGACCTACGTGCCGGGAACATACATTGGATGCGCATAACACCTCCAGAGTATCGGGCGCTTACGCAGCAGGTCCATCGGCAACTTACCGTCAAGCAGTATATAACGCCCTACGAGAAAGAATATGTGTGTAAAGATGGCAGCCGCCTTCCGGTGCTTGTGGGTGCTGTCGTCTTACAGCATCGCCCAAATCAGGCAATCGCTTTTGTGTTGGATAACTCGGCCCGCAAGGAACTCGAACAGCGCAAGGATGCCTTTATCAGTATGGCGAGCCATGAGCTCAAGACACCGCTCACCGCGTTAAAGATGCAGGCTCAACTGGCGAGAAAACGCCTGGAACGGCAGTCTCCTCACGAGGCTGCCACAGCACTTTCCAGGGTCGAAGGGCCAATCCAGCAACTAGAACGCCTCATCGGCGAGTTACTGGATGTATCTAAGATCCAGGCAGGCAGATTGGAGTACCTACAAGAGACGGTCGATCTTGATATGTTGCTTCACGAGGTGGCAGATACCATGCAGCAAATCTCCACTACTCATACCGTTGTCGTGCGTGGCGCGACTCTTTGCTCTCTGGAAGCGGATAAAGGTCGGCTCGAACAGGTCTTCATAAACCTGATCAGCAATGCCATCAAGTATTCTCCCGATGCAAAGACGGTTGAGATTGACCTGAGCGCCTCCCCTGAGGCAGCTACTATCAGAATACGCGATCATGGCCAAGGCATTCCCCAGGAGCTGCGCGACAAAATCTTTGAGCGCTTCTATCGCGTCTCTGGGGAGAACCAGAATGCCATTCCCGGTCTGGGGATGGGCCTATACATTGTCGCGGAAATCGTCAAGCATCACGAGGGGGACATAACGGTAGAGAGCGAAGTCGGAAAAGGCTCCACCTTTTCCGTGACGCTTCCTCTGGAAAGATCGCTCAAACCAGGGAGTACTTCAGTACCAGAAACGTTAGGCTAACATGAACGCATTTATGACCGGGAAGACCATCGGACAAGAGGCTATATAATGCGGAATTTGGGCCAATTGCTGTCAAATAAGCTGTCATATGGGATATTAGGGAGTGCTCAGAGTGCTCTACAGGCGGTATGTGTTAGACTAATTGTGCAAGATGCATTCTTGCGGCACAATTAGTCCACATGTACATGTATTGCTCCTGGGAGGTGTTTATGATTACGATGTCCCGTATGATGCGCGTTGGCCGGAAGAGTTTCTTGCGCTGACGCGTCCGCTACGAGCCGCCCTGGGCGAGCTGGCGCTACGCATTGATCACATTGGCTCAAACTCCGTGCCGGGTTTGGCGGCAAAAGATATCATCGATATCCAGGTTACCGTCAGAGATTTTACTTGTACACCTGAGCTAGTAGAGAAGCTTGGCTCACTCGGCTATACCCTGGCGCCCGAAATTACGCAGGACCATCTGCCACCGCTCTACCAGGGGCCAGAAGCCGATTGGGAGAAGCGCTATTTTAGACCCCCAGCCAGTCTGCGCCCCATGCACCTGCATATCCGCGCCCTGGGGCTACCCAATCAGCGCTACCCTCTCCTCTTTCGCGATTACCTGCGCGCTCATCCTATGGCCAGCGCGGCCTATGCTCAAATCAAGATGGCCCTCTCTCGACGCCAGCCCGACGATGTGGAGTTCTACTATGATATCAAAGACCCGCTTTGCGATATCGTCATCGAAGCCGCCGAAGAGTGGGCGCAAGCGACCAATTGGCAGATATAACCCCATCAAGAATTGTTTCTTGCCAAAAGCGCGTCCTCTAAGGTAGGATAACTCTGGCGACCCTTATCGGGAGAGCATACAACAGAACAGATATTGCCTCAAGATTAAGTTCTAGAAAGCAATCTTATAAAAAAGGAAATAGTAATGCAGAAAATTCGTAAAGCGGTGATTCCTGCGGCAGGTTTTGGAACACGCTTTTTGCCACAAACGAAGGCCATGCCCAAGGAAATGCTTCCCATCGTCGATAAGCCCGTCATCCAGTATGTGGTTGAAGAAGCCGTCGCTGGTGGCATTGAAGATATTGTGATTGTGACTGGTGCACTAAAGCGGGCCATCGAGGATCACTTCGATGTTCCTAATGCAGAACTCCTCCAAAACCTTGAAGCAGGCGGGAAAACCGATCTCCTTGAGAAAATCCACGCTATATCCGAGTTAGCAAACTTCGTCTATATTCGCCAAAAAGGCTTATATGGGAACGGTACGCCTGTGCTCTCAGCTGAACCCGTGATCGAGAACGAAATGTTTGCCGTCATGTGGGGAGATGAGTTCATTTATAGTAATCCACCCAGGCTCTCCCAAATGATCAAAGTCTACGAGAAATTTGGCGGAGCCGTTATTTCAGCGGTCAGGATTCAGAACAAAGGCGATCTTAAACGCTATGGTATCGCGGATGTAGAGCCAGTTGAGGGCAACGTCTACAAAATCAAAAACATCGTTGAAAAACCTCATCCCGATAAAGCGCCCTCCAACCTGGCAGCACATGGAGCCTATATCTTACCACCAGAAATCTTTAATATTCTCCGCCAGCAACAACCTGGCACAGGCGGCGAAATCTATCTACCGGAGGCTATCGCCGAATTAATCAAAACCGGCTATCCCGTCTACGCCTGCGAGATCGAGAACGGAAGATACTACGATACTGGCGACAAACTTGAATATATGAAAACCGTTGTCGAGCTAGCCCTGCAACACCCCGACATCAACGGCGACTTCCGGAAATTCCTCAAAGAACTCAATCTAGACTAATTTTTGCAAATGAGCAGGAGGGCTAAGCGGCCCTAAACGACGCTGCTAAAGCACGCGCCTACATATCAGTACGGAATTCACCGTATTGTGATATGTAGGCGCGTGCTTTAGCAGCGTCGTCCCCAATGTCAGGCTATGTACGTCTTCACTCTTCACCACTTGACAAGCTCTGCCCTCACGCTTTATTATATCCGCAACAGATATATCAATAATAGATGTATGCCCTCGATATGTTTAAAAATGAAAGGGTTATGGATGAAGCTTTCGTTGAGCCACTATATATCCCTCTTGCGTATGTATCTCCGCCCTCAATGGCTTAAGGTATGCCTATTAATGCTGCTCCTCTTCAGTAGTATCGGGCTTGATCTGTATAATCCCCAGTTGCTAGAGCACTTCATTGATTCGATTCATGAAGGCCTGGATAGCCTGCTATGGATCGCTCTCCTCTTCATTGGCCTGGTCTGTGTCGACCAGGTTTTGACGACGCTCGCTAGCTACTTGAGCGAGGCCATTGGCTGGCAGGCGACAAACGAGTTACGCTTCGACCTGGCGCTGCACTGCCTCAATCTGGATATGTCATTTCATAAAGAGCATACGCCGGGCGAGCTGCTAGAGCGCGTGGATGGGGATGTGGCCCAGCTCTCCGATTTCTTCTCGCAGTTCATCTTCTATATGCTTGGTCGGGGCCTGCTGCTAGTAGGCATTCTGGCGGTGACGTTCTGGACGGATTGGCGCATTGGACTCCTGCTACTCGCCTTCACGGCGTTGGTGCTGACCGCCATCCGCTCGCTTCAGGGCATCGCGGTCCCCTACTTTCGCGCCTCGCGCCAGGCCAGCGCGGAACTGTCTAGCTTCTTTGAGGAGCGCCTGGTGAGTGTCGAGGATATAAGCGGCAATGGCGCGCAGCCCTATGTGCTCGCACGGCTAAATCAGCTCTCGCGACGCCTGTTGCGCTTCACGCTCTTGAGCAGCGTCACGGGGCGCTTCTTCTCCAGTGCCGTTGAGATCAGCGTGGCCCTGACGATGGCGGCGGTGCTGACGCTGGGAGCATACCTGCTGCGCAATGGGCAGATGAGCCTGGGAACGATCTACGCAACCTATGCCTATACCTCCTTGCTCTCAGGAAGTCTGAGCATCATTACCTTCCAGATCAATAAAATGCAGGTCGCTACGGCCAGCCTTCAGCGCATCACCGAACTGCATCACACGCCCAACGCCATTCTTGATGGTCCCGGCGCGGACCTGCCAGAGGGCGCGCTGGCGGTCAAGTTCGCACAGGTCGGCTTTGGCTATAACCCTGAGCAGAGTGTACTACGAGATATCTCGCTGGAACTGACACCAGGGCGCACGCTTGGGCTGCTGGGCCGGACGGGAAGTGGTAAGACAACCCTTACACGCCTGCTCTACCGGGCCTATGACGCCTGCGAGGGTTCGGTCCTGCTGGGCAATATCGATGTGAAGCAATACAAGCTTGCCGAGCTGCGCTCACGCATTGGCGTCGTCACACAGGATGTACAGCTCTTTCAGGCCAGTATCCGCGATAACCTGACCTTCTTCAATGCGAGCATCTCAGATGAGCGCATTCTTGAGGTGCTGGGCCATCTCAGGCTCGCTCCGTGGTATGATTCTCTGCCAGAGGGACTCGACACCATGCTAGCAGCAGGCGGCAAGACGCTCTCATCGGGTGAGGCACAGCTGCTGGCCTTCGCACGCGTCTTCCTGCAAGATCCCGCGCTCGTTATCCTCGACGAAGCCTCTTCACGTCTCGATCCAGTGACAGAGAAATTGATCGAAGGGGCCGTTCAGCGCCTGCTGGAGGGTCGCACGGGAATTATCATCGCGCACCACCTTGAAACCGTGCGCCACGTCGACGACATTCTAATTCTTGACGAGGGCCAGGTACAGGAGTATGGAGCACGCCAGCAACTCGCAGCCGATCCCACATCTCACTTCGCGCACCTGCTACAAACAGGCCTGGTGGAGGTACTCGCATGAAAACCTATCAAGCTCTCTGGCGGCTCATCCGCTTCACGCCGGGACTATATGCTATTGACCTCTTCTTTCAGCTCTTCCGCAGCCTGATCCTGCTCCTGCCCGGCGTGCTTGTCTACAACATGTTCAACATCATCACAGCCAATCGCCCCATTGGCTGGGACCTCTGGACGCTGGGCGCACTCCTGGTGGGGGCCGCTATCGCACGCGTTGTCTCGATGCTCAGCAGTACGGGCATGGACGCCATCTGTGGCGAGCACGGCAGTGCCCTGGTCCGCCGCAACATCTTTGGTCAGTTGATCTCCCGCGTTGGAGCGCAGGAGCTGCCGGCCTCGCCTGGCGAACTGGTGAATCGCTTCGACGCGGATACCGCGTCGCTGACCAACACTATCGCTTACACCTTCATGAATATTGGCTCGCTGCTCCAGGCCCTGGGCGCGCTCGTGATCATGCTGATAATGCAGCCTTTGACTACGCTTGTGGTCTTTATCCCACTTATCGGTTCAAGCCTGCTCATGACCAGGCTCAGCAGGCGCATTCAAGAGTATCATCGCGAGAGCCGCAAGGCCTCAGGCGCGGTCAGCTCGTTTATGGGCGAGATGTTTAGTGCACCCCAGGCCATCCAGCTCGCCAATGCTCAGCCGCGTGCGCTGGCTCACCTGCGCGAACTCAATAACACACGGCGGCGAACCACGCTGCGCAGCCTCTTCTTTACCAGCGTGGTGCTGAACAACGTCGCCAGTAATACCGCGAACCTGGGCACCGGCCTGCTTCTCCTCATGTCGGCCCAGGCCATCCAGCATGGCACCTTTACCGTTGGCGGGCTGGCGCTCTTCGTCTCCTATCAATCTTGGGTAATCAGCATCGTCGCCTCACTCATCCAGAATCTGACCTTCTACAAGCAGGCGGGCGTCTCCCTGCAACGCCTGCAAGAGGCCCTGCCAGCCGGAATTCCGAGTGAGACCGTGGTCGCACACCAGTCTGTTTACCTGCGTGGAGCCTATCCCGAAATCCGCCTGCCCGAACGAGAGATGCCAAAGCTAGAGCACCTGGAGATCAACGGGCTAACTTACCTCTATCCCAGGTCCAGCAATGGAGTAGCGGGCATTAATCTTACGCTCAGGCGCGGCACCACGACCGTGATTACGGGTCGCATCGGCTCGGGAAAGAGCACGCTGCTGCGTACGATCATGGGGCTGCTTCCCCAGCAGGCGGGCATGATCCGCTGGAATGGCGAGCCTGTATCGCGTCCTGAATATGTCTTTGTGCCACCACAAAGCGCCTATACGCCCCAGGTACCGCGCCTCGCCAGCGAGACGCTCAGGCAGAACATTCTCATGGGCTATCTCGAAGAACCTGTACATCTGGAGGCAGCGATACACACCGCCGTCATGGAGGCGGATATCACCGCACTTGAGCAGGGCCTGGACACCATCGTCGGTCCCAAGGGCACCAAACTCTCGGGAGGGCAAATTCAGCGCGCGGCCGCTGCGCGTATGTTTGTTCGCCAGCCCGACCTGCTGATCTTCGACGACCTCTCCAGCGCCCTCGACGTCGAGACCGAGCAGCAGCTCTGGCAGCGCCTCTTCACGCGAGGCGACTGCACCTGCCTGCTCGTCTCTCACCGACGCTACGCTCTCCAGCACGCCGACCAGGTCATCGTGCTCAAAGATGGGCACATCGAAGCCCAGGGCAAACTTGAAGATCTACTAGAGAACTGCGCCGAGATGCGCGCCCTCTGGAACGGGGAATAATAAGGTGATGTGGCTGGGCTGGCTCTGCCAGCCCAGCCACATCACCTTCACTACTCTTCGGTACCCAGGAAGACCTGGAGCCAGTAGGGGAAGGCGTCGGCGTACTCTCCTCGCTGCTGGGGCGTGAGGTGCCCGAGGATATGTTGCCAGGAGAGAGCGCGGCAGAGCTTAGCCAACCGCAGGGCTAGCGCGAGCGCCTCGTGCAAACGCTCCAGAGGTTCATACTCGGTCCAGCAAGATAGGTAGGCGGCTGTGATGCGCTCAAGCGTTTCCTCGCCGCACTCAAGGACCGCCTCCGCGTAACGCAAGACAATCATTAGCGTGAAGAAAGGGTGCGCGACCGCGCTATCAGACCAATCGAAGAAGAGGCAACGTTCGCCATTGACCAGGATATTGCCCGCGCCCAGGTCATCATGGTGCAGTGTTTCAGGAATATGATAGACCGCCAGCGCCTCGCACATCTCATACACCTGGGGCGCGAACGCGTGAAGCTGCTCCAGTTCGCCCTCGCGCAGGCCTCCTTCGCCAATCAACAGCAGTGGCGTATTCTCCAGCGCCTCAGTATAGAGCTGTGGTAGCACGTGTAGGCGTCGATCAAAGATGCCTGTTGCCAGCAGTTGCTCTTTCTGAGCAATCATCTGGATTTGCAGACGCGCGAGATGGCGAACCATCCCCTCCCAACGCGTCATGTCTCCATCGGCCCTCGTAACGCTCTTCAACGTTTGGCCGCCATCTCCGAGCAGCAGCCAGTTGCGCTGTGTATCCGCGACAATCACTTCGGGTACAAACGTGGGCGCGATCTCGGCCAGAAGCGCCGTGAGCGGGACTTCGTGTTTGAGAGAGGCTGTAACGGCCTTAAAATAGTAATATCCTGTGCTGGTTGGAACCTTCGATACATAAGACCAGATTGTGTTTTGAACCTCCTCGATTGGCCCCATCAGGACATTTCCTCTGTGTGTAAGCTCTTTAGTAATCCACTCGTTTGCCTGATCCTTCCAACTAGCCTCAGACCATGGATTATTCTCAATAGAAAATTCCGCCATAAGTTCATGCTCCTTATTGATTGCGCCCACTAGATTATGCAGGCAAAATAGACAACAAAAAGGCCGTGGGTGCTGCTCTTCTAAGCACCCACGGCCTGCCGCTACAAGCGAAACGCTTATGCGTTCATCCTAAAAAATGGCATAGTACGGCCCTGGGCGACGGTGCATGCTTCACACAGTCGCCGAAACGCCTCATTCTCAGTCTGTCGGGTCACTATGCCAATCATAATATAGCAATCTTTCTCAGCTCTTCTGTAGAGGATTACAGAGTAGCACATGCATATGTATGGCGTCAATCAGCAGTTGTCCCTTCACGCCTGCCACTCAGCCCATCCCTCCTAACCCTGGGAAGCTTGTGAGTCAGAATGGAAGAAAAATGGTCTCCTTACTTTATATATAATTGGATCTTTAAGAGGGGCCATTATTATGCTATACTTACTGCTAACAAGAAGAAACAATATTGACTACAGATAATATGAAAGGTAGCTAAGTATGAGCGATATCATCTCAAGGGAAGAGCTACGCATCAATGAGACCGCCTTCCGCTTTCAAGGGGGCGATTACGGTGATGTGCCAACTTCATTCTTCTGGGTATTAACCCCTCCAGGACGTGGCCCTGGTCTGCACGTGCATCCATACCAGGAAGTTTTTATCTTACAGGAGGGACAGGCAACCTTCACCATTGGCGATAAAACACTTGAACTTCATGCAGGCGAGATTACTATCGCGCCCGCCAATACACCGCATAAATTTGTAAACTCCGGTGTAGCGCCACTGCAAATGGTCTCGATCCATCCCAGTAAACAGGTCATTCAAGAGTTTCTTGAGGATTAAGGCTTCGCAAAAATTTTGCTTCAGGCTGAGCCTTTCGCGCCTGCGGCGCTCAGGGGTACAAAGGGTGGGCGTGGGACACGGGCTTTAAGCCCGTGTCCCACGCCCACCCTTTGTATTCATCCGGCGAGCTTGCGAGCTGGAATAGAAAGAGCAGCAGGCTCTTGACGTATATCGAAGAGTATGGTATTTTCCTATCATGAATAACGCAGCGGAAATCATCATCCTCATGGAAGACATGGCCGTATAAGCGCGATAACGCCAGGCTTATGCGGCGGAAACATAGGCGTGCCATCATATGTAGACGCGTGCTTTAGCAGCGTCTGGCATGCATTTCCATCTATTGTCTACTTCTTTGTTTTCCTCACGCTTCTCTGGCGGTGTCGCACTATGGACACCGCTCGTCTCATGAACCCTCTTCTACTCCAATAAGCAGAGATATCCCACGCGACAAACGGTGTCCCCTCTTTCAGTTTTTCACCTTCTTTACAGAAACTCTTATTCCGAAATCCAATGTCACTCTCGTGACTAGCGCTTCCCCCATTCGGGGACACGCGCGCTCAGGTTTTCGGAGAAGTAGTAAATGGAGTACCGTTTGTATGGAAACAATACAACAACACGTCGATAAGCCGGGAACACGCCCCAGGCCGCTCTGGCGCAATATGCATTATCTTTTGCTCGCGGGCGGGCAGGGCATCTCTTCACTTGGCACCTATACCTCTAACTTCGCCATTCCGCTCCTGGCACTAGCGGTTACGGGATCAGCGGCACAGGCGGGTTTGCTCATCGGAATTCGCAGCCTGGTTATGAACCTGCTAAGCCTGCTGGCTGGCGCACTCGCGGACCGCTGGAACCGCAAGCGCCTGATGGTCATCTGTGAATGGGGCAACTCCATTGTCACGGGAAGCATTCCCCTGGCCTGGTGGCTTGGACACCTGACGCTCATTCATCTCTACATAGCGGCGACGCTTCAGGGCGCGCTCTTTGTCTTCTATCAGATGGCCGAGAGCGCGGCCTTGCGTCGGGTCGTGCCGCGCGATCAGCTCGCCAGCGCCAGCGGGCAGAACGAGGTCATCAACTCACTGGGGATCATGGTAGGGCCGCTCATCGGTGGTCTGCTCTACAGTCTCCGCCCGATGCTGCCCTTCGTACTCGACACAGCCTCGTTCGTTATCTCAGCCATCTCGCTGCTATGTATCCGCATCAACTTCCATGAAGAGGCTATCGATGTGCCTGCGCAAAATATTGTGCAGGATATTAAAGAGGGCCTGAACTGGCTCTGGCATGAGCCGCTGGTCCGCTTCCTGGGCATTCTCACAGCGGGTCTAATGGTTCCCTGCGCTGGCTATTCGCTCCTGATGGTTGTGTTTGCACAAAGCTTACATGCCAACACAGTAGAGACAGGGTATGTCTTCGCCGCTGGCGGTCTGGGAAGCGTTCTCGGCGCGCTGCTGGCCGCTCCCTTACAGAAGTGGCTGGGCTTTAAGCGCCTGATCATCTGGTCGGCGTGGATCTGGGCTGGCTTCTGGCTGATCTACATCATCGCGCCCAACCCATTGATCCTGGCCGCAATGAACTGCGTGGGATACGCTATTGTGCCTATCTATATGGTGGCGCAATATAGCTATCGCGTGGCTAGAGTACCCGACCGGCTCCAGGGACGTGTCAATAGCGTTTTTCGCCTGGTCGCCTTTGGCGGTCAACCCCTTGGCATCGCCATGACCGGAGTCTTGCTGCAATACCTGGGACCAATCACGACCATCTGGATTACCTTCGTGCCACAATTCGTCGTGGCGCTGGCCGCGACATTTAATCGCGCTCTAAGCCAGGCGCGCCCCATTGAAAAAGAGTAACACAAAAAAGTTCCTCGCCAGGGTGTATTTCTCTGGCGAGGAACCGATGCGTTTGGAGGCACACAACCGTAAGTGACGGGATCTTGCGGCTGTCAGGAATTTTTCTTAGGCGGCCTGCGTCTGTGCGGCAGGCTGACGGCTGGTGGCGAGACCAATAAGGTCGACGACTACCGCCAGGACAACCAGGATCCAGTAGTAGAGCGCGGGCAGCGAGAAACCAATCAGGGCATCGATGGAGTAGTTACCACCACCAACACTACCAACAACCAGGGCTACCAGGGCCAGCACCAGGGGATATTCATAGCCGCCCTTCTGCGACCAGAGACCAGCCTTCCAATGGATTTTGATGACCGCCATGAGCATACTGGCGAAGATGGCTATTGCACCCAGGGGCGTCAGGAGGCCCAGCACGAAGAGCACTCCACCGCCGACCTCACCCAACGTGGCGAGCAGCGTCCAGAACACAGCGGGCTTAAAGCCTATGGACTTAAGAAAACCAACAGTCCCAGCGAAACCATGACCACCGAACCAGCCAAACATTTTCTGCGAACCATGCCCGATCACGAGCAGGCCCACAACGATACGAATGATGAGAAGCGCAAGTGAGATTTCCATGTATGTGACCTTCTGTAAAAATTTTGTTTTCAACTAAATGAGAGTTGAAATAAGGGTAATTAAAACAATCCCTAACTTCTCTTTTCGCTAATACTAACTTATTGTTAGTATTTTTTATTCCGAGATGGATAATAACATACTGGCTTCCTATTGTCAAGCTACTATTTTTATGTTAGTTTATAATTGTAAGTAATTTGAGACGCTGGAAATAGAGGAGCGAAGAACTATGTCTGCCTGTCACAACGTATGCTCGCGGCAGTATCAGCAGGCCGCCAAACTGATTGGAAAGCGCTGGGTACCTTTGATCCTAAAAGTGCTCTTGTCGGGATCGAAGCATTTTACGCAGATTGAAGAACAGATCGAGGGCCTCAGCTCACGTGTGCTTTCGGAGCGCCTCAAAGAACTTGAACAGGAACGCATCATTGAGCGCCGGGTCTTCGCCGACATCCCTGTACGCATTGAATATTGCCTTACAGAGAAAGGCTATGCTTTAGAGGAAGTCATCACAGCCATCGAGCATTGGAGCACAAACTGGCTCCCCAGTTAATGGGTGTGATGGCGGCCTGGCGGAGCCAGGCCGCCATCACACCCATTAACCTATACGATACTCTTCTTCTTTTTTTCGCGCGATTTTATCGTTATAAACGACTTTTAGCAATTCGGATTCTGGAAGAGGCACTTACGTTGTAATGGGCAAAATTACCTTGACACTCACTCTTACCACAACCTATACTCGAAGAGGTTGACCTTAAAGTCACCGACAATATTGGCTTTGTGGGACAAAGAAAACCCTGGTATACGCTTACCTCTTAACGGGCACTTACCAGTAGGGGGGAATACAGAGACATGCCAAGCTCTACCCTTATCTTTGAAGCCATCCTTACTTCCTCTTGCGATAATACCTACCATTATCTCGCCGAGTATATCGAGCGTTGCGTAAAAGTACCCACTTTGCTCGTCCGGGGAGAAGACATCGAGGACTTCGCTACCTCACCAGCGGATATAGGTATTATCAGCGCACCCTACTATTTAGGCTTACTTCGCCAGTCTCCTCGTCCAGTAGAGGCTATCGCAGCCCCGCTAGCGCTAGATGCACAGGAGCTTAACCTTCCCTTTTTTGACATTGTTGTCCGCCAGGACAGTCCCTATCAGCAGGTTGATGATCTCTATCGCTGCATATGGACCTGCCACAACCAGCTTGTCACACTCTCAGAAGATGAACTTGAGAAATTGGATCTGCCTGAGATCAGCGCACGCCAGGTCAAAGAGGCCCCATCTCAAGCGCAGGCCTTGCGCATGGTAATCAATCGCGAGGCGGATGCGACCTCCATTGATTCATTTCTGCTCAATCTCGTCATTCATAATAGTCCCGACATGACTGCGAAGATCCGCAGCCTTGGCTCCTATAGTCTGTCGACAACACCAATTGTGGTCATAGGAAGACATGTTCCCAGGCCCTTGAAGCAGTGCATTCAGGACGCGCTCCTGAGCGCTCACAGGCATCCTTTTCTCGCGCCACACCTGCGGGACGCTCAAATCGCGCGCTTCCTTCCTCTCACCCATATTTACAACCGGAGCGAGCACTGCTGGGAGCGCGAAGTCGTCCATGCTCAGCCGTCACAAGACTACAAACAACCTGAGACCAGGGCACGCCTTGTGCGCTAGGTGAGCATGCCCGTGGTGGACCGACGCGTGCTTTAGCAGCGTCGGCCATCGCACATCATTTAAGGAGTACACCAATGTACCAGCATTATTGACGTTGACACACACTCACAGCACTTTATATCTACAGTCAACGCCTGAATGATTTCAGGTGGCGCTTCTTCTTGCCTTCGATCCGCGCCCCTCCTTACGTTTCTCCTGCTCGATTGCCAGGTCAAAAAATAACCTGTTAAAATGATGTTCATTAGGAGAAACAAGATAGATGATTACAATTCCACCCGCGTTTCAGCGTTTTATGTTCGAGCTTCATGAGGAAGAGGGGCAGGCATGGTTAGAGCGGCTTCCAAGTATCCTTACCACGTGCGCAGAGCTATGGGGTCTTGTCGTTGAGGAACCCTTTAGCAACCTCTCCTTTCACTATGTCACGCGCGCACGCCGCAGGGCAGATAACACGCCAGTTGTACTCAAGGCTTGCTCGCCAACGGGCGAGTTTCGCATGGAGGCCGCGACTATCGCGCATTACGAGGGACACGGCATGGTACGCCTGCTTGACACCTTTCCCGAAGGCGAGGTCATGCTGCTCGAAGCTCTCACGCCCGGCAAGACCTTGAACACCCTGACGGATGATGAGCAGGCCACGCGCTATGCAGCTCGGGTCATGCGCCAGCTCTGGCGGCCCGCCCCTGAGCAGCACGACTTTCCTAGCGTGGCAGACTGGGGACGCGGCTTCCAACGCCTGCATCAGCAGTATGGCGGGGGATATGGCCCCTTTCCACCACGCCTGCTCGACGAGGCCGAGCGCCTCTATGCCGAGCTAACCGCCTCGATGGCAGCGCCCATGCTGCTACACGGCGACCTGCACCACGATAACATCCTCCAGGCCGAGCGCGAACCCTGGCTAGCGATTGACCCCAAGGGCCTGCTCGGCGAACCAGCCTACGAGACGGGCGCGCTCCTGCGCAACCCGCTTCCCGATCTCTTACACAGGCCCAATCCTGGGCGCATCCAGGAGCGCCGCGTAGCCATCCTTAGCGAAGAGCTAGGTATTGACCGCGCCCGCATTCGCGACTGGGGCCTCGCCCAATGCGTTCTCTCCGCCTGGTGGACCATAGAGGATACTGGCCACTATCCAGCGGATACCATCGCCTGCGCCCAGCTTTTGGCTGATATTAAAGCTTAATAATTTATAGGCGCCCCGTTTACGGCGCGCAAGGCGATTTATCGCACGGATACCGAGTTGTAACCATCCCATAATGGCCATGGCGTCACCCATGCACCGTATAGAAGGCTGCTATGCGATACCAGGCCATATAAGGCAAAGCAAGCTTTATGGGAAGATATCCATTATTCTGTATTCCTGCGATAAATCGCCTTGTGCGCGATAAATCGGGCACCTATTTAGTCTATGGTACTACCGCGCTTCCGCGGGGCGGACGACCAGGAGGGGCATGGTCGAGCCTTTGATGACGCGATCCGTGGTGCTGCCGACAGCCCAGCGCTGGATACCTCCACGGCCATGGGTGGCCAGCGCGAGCACTCCATAGCCACCACGCTCTTTATGCTCCAGGCCTGTCCCCTGCTGAGCGGCACGGATAAGCGCGTCGGCGACATCACGTTCCTGGAGGATCGACCAGGTAATAACAATATCTGGCAGGGCTTTGTTGGATTCTTGTTGCTGCCCAAGCTTATCTGTAAGCGCGCCAAGATACTTCTCTGCCATGGCCACACGCTGACGCTGGGCCTCTTGCTCCTCGGAGCTACCACCCTCATCAATTGGGCGAACGACCTGTACCAGGTGCAAACGCGCGGGGCCGCTCAGTGAGAGGGCCTGAGCCAGGGCAATGGCGGGCGCAAGGGACGCTTCGGCAAAGGTCGAGCCATCCAGGCCAACCAGGATCGGAGCCGTATTGGCGACACTTGAGGTCTGGAGCGAAACCAGGCGCGTATGCTCTTCACGCAACACAAGCACAGGACAGGCACTATGGCGCACAACCTTCATCGCCACGCTTCCCATCGTACCATGGCGAAACTCCCCCGAACCGCGACCACTCATGACCATAAGATCGGCTTGCTGGTCGCGCACGGCATCGAGGATAGTAGGAGCTTCGGCCCCATTAAGCACAAGATTCTCGACCTGGATATCCGCAAGATCCTGCATCTGGTGCAAGATATCCAGGTAGTTGCGCGCCTTATCAGTTTCTTCGCGTAAGACCTCATCGATAAAGATTGGCGTCTGGGCGATATAGGACTCAAAGAGATAGAGCCCATACTCGCGTGGCACATTGGCGACGCGTAAGAGTACCAGCGTTGCATCGCTGGCCCGCGCGATCAGGGCCGCGACCGGTATAGCCTGCTCGGATCGCGTAGACCCGTCCAGGGGAACGAGAATGCGCTGAAACATAGCCAGACTCCTTCCTATTGCTCGCGTGTGGCAGATTGGCGCACTACCCCTATGGGGCGAGGCTCAGATACAATAAAGATGCGATCAAGATAGGACCAGAGCCGCTCTAGCTCTATCGGACGACATAAAAAGCCAATATAGCCATCGGGTCGCACAAGCACCAGTCCATCCTCGGCGATACCATATGCGGTATACATAGCCTCGCTGGCATCGTAGATGGTTCGCGTTCTACCGCTCTCGCTTGCATCCTGAGAACGCGGCAGCACCAGGTAGGCATCTACCAGGTCGCTAAACTCACGCCTGACCAGGCCATCTATCTCCTCCCAGAGCTTCATGCCGCGCTCCGGATCGTGGCGACGCGCGAACACAAAGAGCACATGATGTGTCCCCAGACAGATTGTATGCACGCGCATAGGCGTAATGCCCAGGTGGGTATTCACATCCGGCGCGCGCTCACCGGCATGGAGTTCACCTGGCAGCAAACGCTGCTCGCTAAGAGCCTCATACAGGCGACCTGGCTGGTGCTCGCAGATCACAGGGCTACGCCGATAGGACACGCCAAGCTGCGAGATCGTCGTGGCCAGGAGATTGCGCACCTGTTTACTGTTGGTAACCAGGTGAGCCGCGCCATCGCGCAAGCGCGATGGAAGCGAGTTGTGCAGAAGCGCCAGGCGTGTGATCAGGTCGGTCACACGCAGAAGCTGCCGCCCCACGCGCTCGCGCTCCTCCTCGTAGCTATCGAGTAACGCTGGATGCGCCTTCTGCTTACTCACCAGCGCGAACTTCCAGGCCAGGTTAAAGGCATCTTGAATGCCTGTATTCATCCCCTGCCCCCCAACAGGTGAGTGGATATGACAGGCATCTCCCGCCAGAAAGACCGCACCCTGGCGATAGTGTCGCACCTTGCGCTGATTAATTTGGAAGCGTGATGACCAGGACATATCATGTATGTGTGCATCCTTCAGCCCACACTTCTCAAGCGCCTGCTGCACCTCCTCCAGTGTAACGTCGCCCTCGGGGGCAGCCTTAGGCCTGTATGCGATTATGATGCGGTGCAGGCTATCAGGTAAGGGGAAGCAGGCAACGATATCTCCCTCCTGCAGGAAGAAGGCCGCCTGCTGATGAGGCAGATACCAGTCCATAAAGACATCGGCCAGGGCGAAGGACTGCGCGAAGGTCCGGCCCTCGAAGTCCATCTTCAGCAGATGGCGCACCGTGCTATGTGGGCCATCGCAGCCAGCCAGCCAGCGCGCACGCACCCGCTCTTGCTGACCATCAGCGTGCTCAAGCAGGGCCTCAACGCCGCTATCATCCTGGCGCAATGCCACCAACGCCACCTCATGCTCGATCTCGACCTGTTGCCGGGCCAGGTGATCGCTCAAGATGCGCTCCGTCTGCCACTGAGGAATAGAGAGGATAAAAGGATAGTGACTGGGAATGCTCCTGGTATCGAGCTGGGCAATGCGCTGGTGATGGCTATAAACACTCATCCCCTTGATCTGCACCCCATACTCCAGCATCGCCTTAGCGATGCCCATCCTCTCAAACAACTCCAGTGTACGCGCCTGAACCCCCAGCGCCTTCGACTCCTGGGAGCCATGCGGCAAGCGATCGATAATGCGACATCGTACCTCATGCCGCGTCAACTCGCTCGCCAGCACCATGCCAGTCGGGCCTGCGCCCACGACCAGCACCTCAGTATCATAGTGGTCTGCAACATTCTGCACCATATTAACAGACTCTCTTTCTCGCCCCTATTCATACCCATTGTAGGGTCCATGCTGGCATGGACTCTCCTGCGCGCGGAAAGTCGCTTCGCTCGAAGTCCATGCCAGCATGGACCCTACAGGCTCTTTAGATACATAGAAATACTCTCTATACGCCACTATACACACTCGCACATACACATCTCATCTCTCACATAATGACGCCTTTCCTTCAGCAGACCCCGAAAAAATACGCATTTATAACCATTTTTCTACTTGACTTTTATTGATAAGTTCAACTATAATAACATTCGCAAAAGGTAGCATAGGCTATCTTTAAGCTCCTCAAGCATTATTTGGAGGTCTATTATTATGGACTATCAAGCACAGGAATCAGCCCAGGCGGCCCCAGCGCAACAGTACGCTGGCGTAGGCAGCCGCTTCCTCGCCTTCTTGCTCGACGGCATTATTATTGGTATTGTATTTGGTATTATTAACGCCATTCTTGGAACTGCCCTTAAAGACAGCTTCGCAACTGCCATAGGTTCAGTTGGCAGTATCGAGGGTCTCCTGGTATTCGTCTATTATCTCTACATGGAAGCCACTCAGGGTGGCACCTTCGGTAAGAAGATTCTCGGCCTACGCGTTGTGAAGGAAGATGGTTCTCTCATCAACTGGAGCGAATCCCTCATCCGCAACCTGCTGCGCATCATTGATGGCATTCCCGGATTCTACCTCGTTGCCGCAATTCTGATCTGGACTTCCTCACGCAAACAGCGCCTTGGTGACCGCGCCGCGCACACGGTCGTCATCAAGACCCGCTAATCATCCCGCTATTTTCTTTCGCATCTCTAAAGAAGAGCGCCGCTGTGAATATGTCACAGCGGCGCTCTTCTTTAACTTTCCCTATCACCTGATAGGTGAAAATAGTTCGCCTGGTATTCCAAGATTATGTTTTAAAAGAGTATTAGCAGCGTAGCCCCCACAACCCCATCCTCAGAACTCCCGCTAGAAATACCACCGCCGACACGGTCAATTACCACTTTTGGTAGATCTCACTACCACCGCTCATCGCCTATACTTCAAACATCATCAATCAACAAAGTAGTGCTCACAAATAAAGCGGACACCTGATAAGCCAGTTTATATCATTCAGCAAAACAGAAAAGAGTTTAACATATGCAGTTTCAGCCTTATAGCAGCCTCAAAATCGTTCATGATCAGCGGATTCAAGAAGCTCTGGAGCGCCACCGCCCTGACGCGGGGCATACAGCACCAAAGCCAGAATGGCACCAGGTGTTTGGAAAATTGTTTGCGCGTTTCCATCACCAGCCTGATTGCCAGCCAACAGGCTCCTTAGCCCTGGCGAGAAAACCCCAGACCTGCTAAGGAAGTAACTTTTCTCTACTCATAGTTTACTGATAGGGGTGTAGTGGGAGGCTGGCTAAGCGCTAGCCTCCCACTACACCCCTATCTTATTACTTCACGCCAGCCTGATGCTAGACAACTATCAAAAGCTTCAGGAAGAACGCTCGACGCAAGTCAATATGCATTATATACTGGCAAAAAGAATTTAGATCAGAAAGGTATCTATCATGTCTGATTTCTTTCTTCGTCGTATTCGTATATATCCCATCAAAGCGTGCGCTGGCACAGATATACAGAGAGCATATGTAGATATGCGTGGCCTGCGCTATGATCGGCGCTGGATGCTCGTTAATGAGCAAGGTAGAGATCTACATCAATTTGATCATCCACGTCTTGCCAGCGTCGTTGTTACACTCGACGACGATGGTCTCTTTATCCAGGCTCCTGGCATGCCATTGCTCCATATTCCTTTGCAGCCTCAACATTCCACGTCACGTACTGTACAGTGGCACCAGGGAATTTGCGAGGCACTACCCGTGAGCGACCAGGCAGACGAGTGGTTTCAAGATTTCCTGCATGTCCCATGTCAGTTAGTTTTTATGCCCGAAAACGCGCAGCACCCTGTTGAACCCGGCTATGAAGTTGGGCATGATCTTGCAAACTTCACAAGCTTTCACTACCATCTGCTTGGTGAGGGATCACTAGAAGATCTTAATCAGCGCCTAGAAAAGCCAGTTTCTCTGGAGCGATTTCGTCCAAATCTGGTAATTGCAGGCACACCAGCTTTCGCAGAGGATAGCTGGCGTACCATTCGCATTAATCAACAATTATTTCATGTGGTGAAGCCATGCGACCGTTGTGCCATTACGACAGTAGATCCGGTGCTAGGTGTTATGACCGGCAAGGAACCAATGACAACATTAGCGCGCTATCGCACTTTCCATAAGAAAGTCTTATTCGGACAATATTTGCTTTCGCAGGATGCCGGTATGCTTCAGGTAGGCGATAGGGTGGAAGTCGTGGAGCAGCAAACCCCATTGATGATCTAGCAAAACCAATGCTTATCCCCATAGATACCATTATTGATAACGTCTATGGGGATAAGCGTATTTAACCCATCAAAAAGTATTACTGCAGACCAGCCTGCACAGCTGCCAGGGTGGTGATGGGCGAGCTGGTGACGAGTAAGCCATTGCCGAAGGGGTCACGCAGGGCGAGCGTGTGGGCGTCGTTGCGCTCTACGAGGTAGCTGGTGGTCTGGAGGCGCTCATAGATACGCTCAAGCTCTGTGTCATTGGGGAGCTGCAGCGTGTAGAAGCGCAGGCCAACAGCGTTAGAGGGCGGGGGTGGCGCGCCCTGGCTCTCCCAGGTGTTGAGGCCGATATGGTGGTGATAGCCGCCCGCGGAGACGAAGAGCGCTCCACGCCAGCTCTGCATGATATCAAAGCCTAGCAGGTCGTGATAAAACTCCTCGGCCTTCTGGATATCGGCGACGCGCAGGTGCATATGGCCCAGACGCGTGCCAGCGGGCAGGCCATTCCAGGGACGGTTCTGGCTCTGAGCCTCAGCCAGCAGCGCATCAACGTCAATGGGAGCATTGGCCATCTGGACCTCGTTCTCCTTCATCGGCCATTCCGAGCGTGGGCGGTCGCGGTAGATCTCAATGCCGTTGCCATCGGGATCAGAGAGATAGAAGGCCTCGCTGACAAGGTGATCGGCCATGCCTTCAACGGGGGTGCGAGACTGGGCCAGGTGCAGCACGACATAGGCCAGATCTTCGCGTGAGGGCACCAGGATCGCGAAGTGATAGAGGCCGGTGGTATGGGGTGGTTGTGGCTGGGCCTGCTCTTGCTCTACAAGTGCCAGCAGAGCGGTATCGCCCGCGCCCAATAGCGCCGACTGAGCGCTCTGCTCAAGAACCTGGAAGCCCAGGCTCTGCTGGTAGTATTCCAGGGATCGGTCCAGTGACGAGACCGCGATGGTCACCAGGCCGGTGTGGGTCTCCGGTGACAGCGTGAGTTTCTCCATCTTTTCTGTCTCCCTTGTCGTTGACTTCTCGCCACTATGTGGCTCGCAGAATAAAAAATGATAGATGGTGGTGGAACTGGCTGTCGCCAGTCCACCATCTATCATATCTCCTGTAACGTATAATGGCTACCTATTACATGCCTCCAAAAATTGTAGGGTCCGTGCCTGGCACGGACCCTACAATTTATTCGAGCAGAAGGGTTGGCTCTCCTGCCTTGCCGGAGGAAGGTATTACAGCCAGTAGCCGCGTACGCCAGTAGCGGGTTACAACAGGCCCTCTACGGTTGCGTAGAAGTCTGTCAGATTGGGTGTGCCCAGGCCGGTGGCGTAGTCCCAGCCTTTGGTCGCGGGATAATGTAGGTTATTCCCCTTTGTGATGTCGTAGAAGGGGTGCCCCTTGCTCTGATTCGTGTGCGCTACTTCATAGAAGAGATCTGTACTAAAGACATGCATCTTATGTTTGACGATCAGCTTCTGGTTCAGCAGTGCCATGCCCGCGGCCCAGATTGGAGTGGCCGCGCTAGTACCCATGAAGTTGTACCATTCGCCTTTGTAGAATACGGCCAGGTTATAGGCGACGGCAGCAATATCAGGCACCTGGCGATGACCATTGGAGTAGCTATTTTTCAGACCAAGGGTATCTGCATACTTTGGCTGGTCGAATTCGCTGCTCAAACCGCCACCGCTGCCCCACTGGTTTTCACACTTGCTTTTATCTGAGCCATCCTGCCAAACGACCTCGCTGCTGCGATTGCCCTGCCCATCCACGGTCAATTGTGTTCCACCTACCGCTGTCGCATAGGGATCGGAGGAGGGATAACCCACACCTAGCTGGTTCCACTCACCCTCCGCGAAGGCGCCACAGTCCATGCTAGCGGCAAAGACAGTCATATGCTCGGCATCAGTCAACAATTGCAGGTTGGTGCTCATGGCGTTATAGACTTCTGGAGTCATATTTGCCTCTGCCCCACCCCAACTGATACTCACCACGCTCGACTTCCTTGAATGTGCGTTGTCATCGGCGATCTTGGCCAGGATATCATTGAAGACGTTCCAGGAGCCAACACCCTCCTCGTCAACGCCCTGGTAGACGTTTATGTCCGCGTAGGGGGCCAGGCCCGCCACCATGTCAATATCGAGGGTCGACTCACCAATGCCCTTACCGGCTGGTGGTTCCTGACCGACATTGATAACATTAAATTTGCCTTTATAGCCGACGCAATCGAAATAACCCTGCGCGTCGCTCTGATCAAAGCTCTCTAGTTCCACCAGGTCGACAGTCATGCCTTTGCCCGAGAAGCCCTCTTTCCAGAAGCTATCATAGCCATAGGCGTGCGCGACCTGCTGGTTATTCAGGGTCCGGTCATCAAGGAAACAATTGTCGGCATGTGCCGTCTGCTTGCTAGTGCTGGTTAAGGGGCTGGCCTTCTGGAGACTCGCATGCCCGGTTGGCGCCTGGCTGTAGTTATCCAAGCCATTGATTCCAACAATGCGATCCTTCATAAAGTCAGGAATCTTAGGGGCCGTCTCCGGCGCGTAGAAGACGCGGCCATTCTTGAGCTTATGCTGCACAAAGCGGGTCTGCAAGAGGCGCTCGAGGAGGCTGGCCTTGGCATCGACGGTGAGGTTAGTATGCAGTGTATCCAGGCTCAGGCTCACGCCATCGACGCCAAGATACTGCTTAATCTTTGCATACTGCTCATCAGTAATACCAATTTTATTCGCTTCCTGCTTAAGATCAACACCCGAGTCAGCCTTGTCCTTGAGTGCTTTCAACTTCTTCAATTCATCTTGATTGGCCTTGAAGGTGATTATAACGTGCAGCTTTGTATCGGGTGGCAACGGGCCAATGGTTGGAGAGTTGAGCCCGTCGGACGGAATATGCAAATCATAGTCTACATATTGCACATCGGTTGGGGTTGGGGTAGGGTTCGCTGTCGTCTTGTCGCCGGAACTACATGCCATGAGCAAGACGGCCAGCAGACTCAAGACTGAAATCGTGGTAGAGAAACGTTTCCTCGCGCCACTATAACATCCTTGCATAGGTTCATTTGCTCCTTAATTTCATAGTATATATAAAGTGTCACAGATGCTTATGAATCCGCGGCAAGAGGACAGAAGTCCCCTGGACCCGAGGATAAGAGTGCACTGGAGTGCAAAGTATGAGGGGACTTTCACACTTTACACACCATTACATTCTCTACCCGCAGCCATATGTAGCCCTTAAGTAGGGTCCATGCTGGCATGGACTCTCCCGGGTGAGCAGAGTCCATGCCAGCATGGACCCTACTAAGCAGATAAGAGTACATAGACGAAAAGTAGTATAGTTGAGAATATAACAGAAAACATCACCCTTGTTGGTGATTCATTTCACAATTGCGAAAATTTCAGCAGAACACGGAACCCAACCACACCCATCATATGGAAACGTGTGCGCTTGCCCCCGAATGGGGATTAGCAGCTTCGTCCCCAGCTTCGTCCCACCCACCCTAGCATAAAGGAAGGCGCTGGGCCAGAGCCATGGCATCCAGGCGTCGGTTGACACCCAGCTTGCGATAGATACTCGTAACGTGTGTTTTAATTGTGTTGCGCGAGACGATCAGCGTCTCTGCCATTTCCGCGTAGGTCTGCCCGGCTATCAGCAGACGTAACACTCGTTGCTCCTGGGTTGTGAGCGGTTCAAGAAGAACCTGGGAGAGCGGCTTGTCACCTGGTGTGAGCATATGTGTTGGCTCTACCTGAGACGCTTGCTCCATCTTCTTGCGCGCTCTCCGGGCCTTCTCTTCTTTGAAGGACTGGAGCAATAGCGAGACATATGAGATAGAGAGAGTGGGAAATACGTTGGCTGTATCTTCCATACCAGGCGTGTCGTCGAGGAAGCTCTGAAGCACCTGTTCCATGGCTTCTCCGGCATCGAGATATGGGCGAATATGCCCCTCTGACTCTGTTAGCATTAGCAAGCGAGCTGCAATCTGCCTGGCCTGAGAGAGGTCGCCAGAGCCATGGAGTGCCGCGACCTGGAGTGCCAGCAGGGGGATAATATCCCATGCTCGCTGGCCCTGTTCCGCGTTTGCCAGGAGGTGCGCCAGGACGTGTTGTGCCTCTGCATATTGCTTCTGGGCAATATAGGCTCGAACCAGCGCCATGTGCTCCCATTCATCGTTGTTTTCTAGCGCTCCTGGTTCAAAGACATACGCGGAGCTCCAGGCCCTGGTGGCTGTAAGATTCCCCTGCGCCAACCAGAGATCCACGCGTGCAGCCGTTACTTTGACGCGATGGATTTCAAGCTTATTGCGCCCCAACAATGCCTCGGACTCCTGAAGCGCCTGTTCCGCCTCCGCCAGGTCTCCCATCGCGATAGAAACCATAACCTGAGAGTAATATCCCAACATGAAGAGGTCTAGATTCTGCCAGGAGCGGGCGTTCTGCAACAGGTGGTGTAGATGTGCTTTTGCCTCCGCCAGGTTATTCCACACCAGGTGCAATTCAATCAGAGTGAGGTGTAGGTAGCCGCGTGTCGTCATCTGCCCCCCCATCTGATCCAGCAACTCAAGGGCATTCAAACACTCCTGGTGAGACAGATGCATATGACCTGTCACCATGTAGGCATTCGCCAGCCACTGCATCATCTTAATAAGCATATAGCTATCCTGAGCCTGCTGTGCCAATGCCTTCGTTTTGTGCAGAGAGGGCACAAGCGGCGCGAAGTCGCCAAGCAAATGGTGACTCAGGACCATGCTGACTGTTGGTGGTAGTTTCCAGGCCACTTCGTCATCTTTTACCAGTTCTTGCATCTCCTGGCTGAGCGCGTGCAATCGCTCGCCATCGCCTTCTTGATACACATCTCTCATGGCTTGCCACCCGCGCAACAGGCGAATGCGATTGGAGAGCCGAATTCGTTCTCTCTCTGGGAGCAGGTCTTGTTGGCTGCGCTGGAGCATCTGCTCTACAGCGGAAATTGTCTGCTCTACCTGGAGGCGCATTTTCGCGCGGTGGTTATCTGCCATATAGAGTGTATTACGCAGGAGATGCAGAGCGGAGGAGAGCGCGAGCGCGGCATGCCCCTGTAGCACCGCCTCGGGTAGGTCCATGATCCAGGTATGTAAGGTTTGTGCTTCTCCTCGCAGCCACATCTGGTCAGCGACGCGCTCCATGAGAGACGCGGCATACGTGTAGTCTTCTGCCTGCAAGGCATAGGCAATGGCCTCTCGCACATCCCCATGCTGCTCATGCCAGCGAGCCGCGCGTTGCTGGAGCAGCGGTACCATCTCTGGTTGTGTGGCCCGTAAACGAGCTAGCAACGCCTCACGAAAGAGAGCATGCACACGATACCAGCGCAGCTCCTCATCTAGAGGCACCAGGAAGAGATTAGCGCGCACACCTGCCTCTAGAAGCTCCCGACTATTGGCCTGAGCGGTCACAGCCTGGCAGAGAGAGGCCGTCATCTGATTGAGGATGGAGGTGTGGAGCAAAAACTCCTGCAAAGCCTGTGGCTGGCCAACCAGGATTTCCTCCTGTATATAATGCAACAGGTGACGATGGCCGCCGGAAAATGTCTGTACAAAGGTAGAAGGGTCCACATGGTGACGCATAGAAAGCGCCGCCAACTGTAAGCCCGCGACCCAGCCCTCAGTGCGACTCGCCAGCGTCACTATCGCTGCCTCCTCCAGCGAGAGTGCCATTGTGTGCGTCAAGAAGTGCGCCGCCTCTTCGGTCTGAAAGCGTAGATCCACGTCCCTCAATTCTAAGAGCTGGTTGCGAACACGCAGGCGCGCGAGCGGGAACGGTGGGTCGACTCGGCTGGCAATCACAAGATGTACATCTACTGGCAGGTGCTCAAGCAGGTAGAGGAATGTATCTTGCACGGATTGCTCACCAATCACATGATAGTCATCCAGCACAAGCACGATTGGTTCGGCCAGGGCGCTCAACTCATTGAGCAGTGTCATCAGAATGGTGGTAAGTGGAGGAGGTTGTGCTGCACGCAGCATCGCCAGGACCGTCTTGCCCAACCTGGGCAAACTGGTACGCAACGCCGCGAGTATAGAGATCCAGAAGCGCGCTGGATCATTGTCCAGCTCATCCAACGATAACCAGGCAATAGAGCAGTTAGAGCGGGCCGCCCACGCGGAGAGGAGTGTCGTCTTGCCCCAGCCAGCCGAGGCGGAGATCAGCGTCAGAGGATAGGAGAGAGCAGTATCAAGCTGATCCAGCAGGCGTTCGCGTGTTACCAGTAGAGCTGGCAAGCGGGGATGAGAGAGCCTGGTCTCTACCAGTTGCAGCATTTGCCCCGTCTCAGGCGGTGGCGGGATTAGCGTAGGCGTGGCAGGCACCTGCTCGCTATTGAGAGCTCTGGCTACCTCTTCCAGGCGCGCGAACGTCAGGTTGGCTCCTCGTCCGATATAGCGCTTATGTGTATGATTAGCAACAGTATGATAGGCATACCAGTACCCTGACCCTCGTGACCGGCCCTCTTTCAGCATGCTCAGGTGGCCATACTGACCTTGAAAGGTGAAAGAAGTGTGCGTTGAAAGCCAGTCAAGCCTGCGCTTTTCCTCGCCTGGCACTAATAGCTGTGGTGGATTATCAGGCGTATGAAGGATATAGGTGTTGTTCTCGGAGGACCATGTAAGGGCATGAGTGGGTGATTTTGGCATGAATTCCTTTCACAAAGCATATTTCATCCCCAACTCCCCCAACACAAGCTGAGTATAGCAAAGACAAAGCATAGAAGCAAGCAGTAATGTAAGGGTATGGGCGGGTGGCGCGGGCAGAATACCCGCGCCACCCGCCCATATGTATACTTCTTGAGTACCGCAAGCGTGCTACTGGACGATGCGTGGATAGAGCTGCGCGCCGATAATGATCAGGATGGTTGTGACCACAAAGAGGATGCCGAAATCGGCTAGCAGGGCAGGAGCACTAATGCCGTCACCAATCATGAGCATGCGGACACCATCGACGAGATAGGTCAGCGGATTGATGCGCGCGATAACCTGAAGCCACGAGGGCATAATAGCGATAGGATAAATGGCATTACTGGCAAAGAACATGGGCATGGTAATTACCTGGCCAATGCCCATGACGCGATCACGCGTCTTCAGCAGACAGGCGATGATCAACGAGAGAGTTGAGAAACAGGCCGCGCCCATCATGACCAGGACCAGGACACCCAGGATCGCCAGCGGATTAATATACATATGCACGCCTAGCAACAGTGCCAGCAGGTAGATGACAACGGCCTGGGGAAGCGAGCGAATGCCAGTAGAGAGAGCTTTGCCCAGTACAAGCGCGCCACGTGGCGTCGGGCTGGCAAGAAACTTATGGATCACACCCAGGTCGCGCTCCCAGATGATGGCGATGCCAGCAAAGATCGAGATGAAGAGCACGCTCTGTGAGAGAATACCGGGAGACATAAACTCCAGGTAACTAATCTTGCCCGTTGGGATAGCGCGAATGCGCGTAAAAACTTCACCAAAGACGAGCAGCCAGAGGGCTGGCTGGACCGCGCGCGTTATCAGGTCAGTGAAATCGTGGCGGATCTTGCGCACCTCCCACTCGGCGATGGTAAAGGTCTTGCGGAAGAAGTTGGATATGACCGCTACAGGTGAGTGTTGAAGCGCGATAGTGGTCGCGGGTTGTTGCGCCAACGATAGCTGTTCGCTAGCCAAGTCTTCGGGCCGTGCGTCTTGCTCGTGAAGTTTCACGGTAACTCCCTCCTGATTCCAGGGCATCGCCCGCGTAGTAGACAAACACATCGTTAAGATCAGGATCTTCGCCATCCACCGTCGCCTTGAGCTCGTCCGGCGTGCCGATAGCGGTGATCTCGCCCCGGTGCATGATGCCAATGCGCGAGCAGAGGCTATCGGCCTCTTCCATCGAATGCGTGGTCAGAAAGATGGTCATATCATTTTCCTGCCGAAGTTGCATCAGGTGGTCCCAGATGGCCTGGCGCGCCACGGGATCGAGGCCCACTGTCGGCTCATCCAGGAAGAGCACGCGTGGCTGGTGCAGCAGAGATTGCGCCACCTCCAGCCGGCGAATCATACCACCAGAGTAGTTGCGCACCAACTGGCCACTGGCATCAGTAAGGCCCACGAAGGAGAGCACCTCTTCAATACGCTCCTTGCGCCGAGCGCGAGGAAGGCTATACAACTTCGCGAAGATGAGCAGGTTCTCAAAACCTGTCAGATTACCATCGGCTGAGAGGGCCTGGGGAACATAGCCGATACTACTGCGTACCGCGTTAGTCTGGTGGATAATATCGAAGCCGTTGACTGTCGCGCCTCCCGCTGTGGGCGAGAGCAAGGTGGTCAGCATCTTAATGGTCGTGCTCTTACCCGCGCCGTTGGGTCCAAGCAGACCAAAGACCTCGCCTTGTTCAACCTCAAAGCTAATGCCCTTGACCGCCTCGTGATCGCCAAAGCGCTTCACCAGTTGTCGGACCTGAATGATTGCTGTCATGCGTATCCTATTCTCCAAATCCCTGGGCTTCCGCGACCTCCAGCAACCGACCTATCAGGTGCTGGAGCTGCTCCTGTTCTTCAGCGCTAAGCTCGCCTAGCAGGCTCATTAGCACCGTACGCCTACGTTTGCGCCCCGCTTCAATAAGGGCCTCCCCCTGCTCCGTAAGCGCGATATGCACTACTCGCTCATCGTCTGTGCGGCGCTGGCGCGTGATAAGCTCAGCCTTCTCCAGGCGCTTACACGCTGTAGTCGCAGAACCTGGACTGATACCCAGTCCATGTGCCAGTTCGCCCAGACTTGCGGGTCCGTGCTTGTCCAGGTAGCGCATCAACCAGTACTGCTGCGGCGTCATCTCGGCGGTACGCAGTGGTCTGATTATACGTGTCAGGGTCAACAGCTCTTCCGCGAGGTGCTCTGTCTCCATATACGTGTGTACTGTATCCTTCCGCATTTGAATATCAAACGTTTTGATATTCAAATCAATTATACGTAGGTTTAGTTGCTTACGCAAGGGGTCGAGAGAAAGGCTACCTGACAGGGCAAGGTGCATAGAGTCCCCCACCATAGGCGCCCGATTTATCGCGCGCAAGGCGATTTATCGCAGCAATACCAGGTTGCAACCGAGCATATAGCCTGGTGATGTTTGTCATGCAACATTCTATCGTTATAGGAAAGCGCTCATATTTCTGTATTCGTGCGATAAATCGCCTTGCGCGCCGTAAATGTGGCGCCTATGGGTTGGCGAGTTGATTTAGGGGGAGAATGAAGTAGAAGGTGGAACCCTGGCCAGGTTCGCTTTTAACGCCGATCTCGCCACCGTGAAGTGAGATGATTGTCTGGCAGATATAGAGCCCCAGGCCCAGGCCCATAGAGCCGCCGGGTCCACCCTGGATACGCCTGCCGGGCACCTGGTAGAAGCGCTCCCAGACGCGTTTCTGCTCCTCCGGAGTAAGGCCGGGGCCTTCGTCATGTACGGCAACCTTGACGTGTTTGGCATTCACTTCGACATTGATTTTGACAGGTTGATCATCAGGCGAATATTTAATGGCGTTTGCCAGGATGTTATCGAGAACCTGGCTAATACGCATGGCATCCACAATAACCGGGATATATGACTCTGCGGGAAACGTCAGCTCGAAACAGCGTTCAGGATTGGTGATCTGTGCATCCCCTATGACCTGGCGCACAATACAGATGAGATCGAGAGGCAAGGGATTAATGGCCAGTTGCCCCCTGGCGATACGGTTGGCATCTACGATATCGTTGATAATACGACATTCAGCGGTCACCTGCTGTTCGGCGCGCTCCAGGTTTTTTTGCAAGCGGTCTGTGATCTCAATAAACTTCTCTGGTTCTTCGGGTGCCAGTAATTTTAAGCGCTTACGCATCATCTGCAAACTTGTACTGATGCCGGTCAGCGGGGTGCGCAGTTCGTGACTGGCCATGCTCAGAAAGGTATCGCGAAGCTGCTCCTGGGCCTTCTGCTCATCAATATCGTGCGCCACGATATAAATCACGCCTTCATCCAGATTGGGGCGCGCCGACCAGGCGATCCAGCGATAGGTTCCGTCTTTCGTGCGGTAACGATTCTCTGATGCTTGTATGGTTTCTCCACACTGCAAGCGTTTCATCTCAGTACATTTGATCTTTACATCATCGGGATGCACATAATCTAGCGAATCGCGCCCAATAACGTCCTCTGGTTTATAGCCAAGCAGTTTCTCAAAGGCAGGATTGACCTGGATATAGCGACTCTCCAGATCAATCACACTGATGATATCCAGTGACATCTCAAAGATGTGGTATAGCTCTTCTTCTTTACGCTTCTGCTCTGTAATATCAAAGGCCTGGTGAACAATCTGTGTCACCATTCCCTGTTCATCAATAATAGGATTCAAGATATAGCTACTACAACGCTCCTCGCCTTCCACTGTGTGGTAGCGCACGCTTCCTCGTATGGAATGCCCTTTCGCGGCCCTGGCAATTTCGCCCTTTATTTGCTCCTGTTCATGGGGAAGTCCATTCCACCAGCCCACCTGCCATAAGGGTACGCCGATCTGCTTCTCTTTGGGGATAGATGTAATAGGCAACCAGGTCTCGATTACATCTATAATCACACCTTCAAGATCTAAAACAACAAGATAACCTCGTGCATGGCGCAAAATGGTATGCAGATAATCTTCTTGTGTTTGCGTTATCACAGCTTGTTTTTGCAGCTTTGGGAGCGGGAACATATATATACTCCTCCATAGCAGACGATGAGTAAGCATCCCTACTAACTCCTGTCTCCGCGTAAAAAAGGCACAGTTACTTTCATGTTGAATATATCATAGAAATTTGTGTAACACAAACTGATCGATTAAACAATTAGTGTGCATCGCGTCTCTTTATAAATAACGTGACTGAATACGCTTTTTCTATATTGCTCTATTTTGCGCCTGCGTAGCTTAAAAAGCTGGTGGAGTAGCAGTGAGCGGGCATCAGCCTGCTCACTGCTACTCCACCAGCTTAGGAATATAAGGTGCGCCTCAGTAACCGCGTACCATGTGCCCTTTAGGGTAGCCGGTAGCGGGCTCTATTTTCCAGCCTTGATTGATTGGACTGGGGTAATAGCGCTAGCTGGCACCCAGGCCTGGCGATGATTATAGTTAATCTCGTACCAGAGGTTGGTAGTGCCATCTTCAACATAGGTATAGCCTGAGACAAAGACAGCGTTGCTAGGCGCCGTCGCAATGACTGTGGTTCCTGTCACGGGCCTGCCATAGATGGGAACTGTGCCACTGGGATCGTTCAGCGTCACCGCTGTCCCCTGTCCCTCTACCGCAGCACCAGGAGGTACGGCGAGCCAGGCCAGGTGCGCCGACTGCAAGAGGCTGGAGGGCGTGCTATGCGCCTGGTCGGATTCACCATACCAGATCTCATAGAGTGTATCCCCTGTTCCCGCAGGGTCTTTAACTTTCGCCAGGTAGTAGTAACTGATATTCGTCTCGACGTTGTTGGTCTCGTCCGTTACATCAGTTGGGTCGCCCAGTTGGGGGATGCGCGCCGATTGAGTACTCGGCCCGGTGTAGAGATAGAAAAAGTTAAAGTTAGCGGGCGTCTCTGTCCCATTCTTACCAAGGGGCTTCTTATCCGTTGAAGGCTTGAGCGTAATGATATGTGAATCCTTACTCTTGGCCGTAAACGGAGCACCCGACTCCTGTTGTACCAGGTTGAGGTAGTAGGTCCAGAGCCAGTAGGGACCTGGATCGACATGGTTGGTGGAGAGACTTGGAGATGGGACCGTTCCATGCGAAACGATGTGATCATGGTCCAAAGGAATATTGTATTTATTAACCAGGTAGGCAGTCAGCTTGGCCGAAGCGAGATACTGCGCGGCGTTATACCAGAGGAAGCCCGTCGCATCATAACCAACATGCTCGATACCAACGGAATGCTGGTTGTACCAGTAATTGCCTACATGATACGCGAAATCCTTGTCATGCACAAGTTCATATACCGTTCCATCAGTATCTACAATATAGTTGATACTGACGCCCGATGTATGAGACTGGAAGACGTTTAGCGCCCCCTGCAGACTTGTTTCGGTATCGTGAATAACCACGTAGTTCACGCTCAAATCGGTAGGACGATTCGCGCTCTCATATGTACAATAGGGATAAACCGCCGGTGGGGGAGTACAATCATAGGCGTTAGGGTCCAAAATACAGTCAACGGCGCCTGGATAGTCGACATTGGCATCGACCTGGCAACCCGAAGGTATCGTAGTCGCAGCCTTGATATTGCTCGCAGTTGCCTTGTTGACCTTCACGCTCTCAGGAGCAAGCGTGACGACCTCTCCGGTTTCATTAGGAGCACTAAAGCCGTTCTGCACAATTTTAAACAGCGCATCTGCATACATCAATGCAGTGGAGTGCGTTGTAGCATGGCTGTATGCCACAAGCGTGCCATACCAATCGCCCAAATTCCCTGGTAGCGTGTGGCTGGGCGAGAGCTGAATGGCCTCATCGTGCAGCACGGCTGCGCCTCCACGAATATTGGTCGCGCTATCGCTTTTTAACTGCTGTGGATCTACATGTAGCGCTTTAGCTGCCTGGGTAAGCGTATCACCGCGCTCGTTTTGAATCAAGTGCATACATCCATAGCCTCCATCAAGGCTAGGATGGCCTCCGTGATTACTTAGACGTCCCTCCATATAACAGAGCGCCTTAAGAATCGAGATGGGAACTCCACTCTCCTGAGAAGCTTGCGTAAAAGCCGTGTTCAGACTAGTGGTAGTAGAGACATTGGCTCTAGCTGCGCCTCCACTAAAACCAGTCAGAACCAGGGCACTTAAAAGTGCCGCAAGCATGGGGAGGGCGAAGGACACAAGTGATTTTTGGCGTCGCATAGTGCAACGTACCCCCAATCATGTTTTCAGTAGAACATTAGAAGGAAGGAAAGAAGCCGATCTATCTCACTGTCGGCTTGAGGGTGCATGAGCATTTATAAGGAACTATCCCCGAAGAAGCTTTGTAAATTGCTCAGCCACTTGTAAGTATAACATATCAATAAGTAAATATGCGCGCTCATAGCCAGCCAGGGTTACCCATTCACGAGATAGCGCCTCAGCTGAGCAGCCGAGGCGCACGATGACAGGGTGAAAGAGGGTTGCACGACTCATATCTCTGGTTGCCAGACCTGAACTGAGCCATCAGAACTGCCTGAAGCAAGATATTTTCCGTTGGGAGACCAGGCAATATCGTAAACTATGCGATAATGGAAGAAGATATCTTACAGAGAAGGAGTTTTTTCACCTGTTATGACCATTTCACCATCGACTCAGGGGCAGATGAGCTATGATCCAAGAGAACGGGCTGCGATCCTCCGGGAGGTGGAGGCACGATTTGCTCCCGAGGATCAGGTGTTGCGCGATTGTGTAGCACACATGGAACATCCAGGCGGGCAAATTTCGCCATCGCAGGGTAAATTGTTTCAGGTATTGGCTTTGACGTGTGGAGCCCGCAAAATTTTAGAGATCGGTGCCTACGCTGGCTATTCCGGCGTGTGGCTGGGAAGGGCACTGCCCCCTGAGGGCAAACTGATCTCGCTCGAGATTGATCCGCACTATGCGGAGATAGCGAAAGCAACCTTTGCAGCAGCAGGACTTTCAGGGTGCGCTGAGGTACGAGTGGGAGCAGCGCTTGATCTGCTGCCAGAGCTTGTCTCCGAGGCTCCCTTTGATATGATCTTTCTCGATGCCGACAAAATCAATAACTCGCGTTACTTGGAGTGGGCTCTGACCCTGAGCCGCCCCGGAGCGCTGATTATCGCGGACAATATTGTGCGCCATGGACGTACCTACCAAAATCCTCCGCCAGATGCCAGCTCCGCTGGAGCCGCTGAATACACGCGCAAGATCCTGGAACATCCACGCTTAGTGAGCGCAGCACTGCTCAATGACGATATCTACAATGGCATCGACGGATTTTCGATTTCGGTTGTCAAATGAGAAACAGCAGCAATGGTGTCTCTTACCTGGCTGATGCTACTCTGGTCGATCCAGAGTCGGGAGGACATTATCATTGGGCGTTCCCCTGGCAACAGGTGAAACTCATGAGATATAATTGTGTTTAATCCAGTGCTCTAGTTAAGAGCCGTCCTCTACGCGCAGGGCGGCTATGTGGTGCATCAGGCAAAAAGGGCGAACTCCTATACGGAAACCTGAGCGCGTGTCCCCGAATGGGGACGAAGCGCTAGTCACGTGAGTGACATTGGTTTCCGCATAAGAACTAAGCAGGAAATGAGAGCCTTTATCTTTTCTCTCCCGACTGTGCGAACGTTCCATATACCTGTACCTCTTACAATGGCGTAGACACAAGCACTGGCGACCATTGGATCGATCCGGTAACACTGGCCTGATATCCACTGGCCACACCACAGCAGGAGGAAGAGACCGTATGCCTTTTAACTTGTTTAACAAGAGCCTACTCACGCTGAAGGATTTCTCGGCAGAGGAAATTCACTATTTGCTCGACCAGTCAGCCGAGCTGAAGGCCGCCAGGGCGGAGGGACGCGAGACACAACGTTTGCGCGGCAAGAATATCGTACTGATATTCGAGAGGGATTCCACGCGTACACGCACCTCATTCGAGGTCGCGGCCTTTGAGCAGGGCGCGCAGGTCACCTATATCGGTCCCAGCGGCTCACACATCGGCTATAAAGAGACAATCCAGGATACCGCGCGTGTGCTGGGACGCATGTATAGCGGCATCGAGTATCGTGGCGCCAGCCAGCAGAATATTGAGGCCCTGGCCCGCTACGCTGGCGTCCCGGTCTGGAATGGTATGACCGATGAGGAGCATCCCCTCCAGGTCCTGGCCGACCTGCTTACGATGCGCGAGCATACATCAAAGCCACTCAGCGAGGTCGCCTTTGCCTTCCTGGGACATGTTGGTTTCAACATGGGACGCTCGCTCCTGCTGGGCGCGGCCAAACTGGGCATGGATATCCGCCTGGGCGGCCCCAAGGCCTATTGGCCGGATGAAAGGAGCCTGGATTATGTGCGGACTCTGGCCCTGGAGACAGGCGCGCGCATTACGGTAACCGAAGACCTGGAGAGCGCGGTCAAGGGCTGCGACTTTATCCACACTGATGTCTGGCTCTCCATGGGCGAGGACACCAGCCAGTGGGGCGAGCGCATCCAGCAACTCCTCCCCTACCAGGTCAATAGCCACGCCATGGCCCTGACTGGCAATCCCGACGCCAAATTTATGCACTGCCTCCCCGCCATCGCCAATAAGGAAACAGTGCTGGGTCAGAAGCTCTACAAAGAATATGGGCTGGATGGGGCCGAGGTCGTCGACGAGGTCTTCGAGTCCAAAGCATCCATTGTCTTCGACCAGGCCGAGAACCGCCTGCACACCACCAAGGCCGTCCTCGTGGCAACTCTCAGTAAGTGCTTGTAGATAGCCATAAGAGAAAACAACGACCCGGTCGCGTTCCGCGACCGGGTCGTTGTTTTCTCTTATATTTAATCCATGACGGTGACCTGGATGGAGTCGCTGCCGAGCATACGGGCGACTTGGCTATGCAGAACATCGTTGTAGTTCATGGTGTTGTTGTGTGGCGTCAGGCGCACCATCCATTCGCCGTTGCAGACGCAGATCTCGTAGTAGTCGCGACCCGGCTTCTCGCTCAGGCAGCGATGGAGGTCCTGCACCTTCATGATGTCGTTGGAAACGGAGATGTCGTCATCGCCACTGATATTGACAGTGAACCAGACCTGGTAGCGCTTGCGGTTCATCTCCTCCTCGGCCTTCTTGAGCGGCTCGACGTTGTCGCAGAGGATGCCGGGCTCGTCGCGGCGCACCTGGACGGTTCCCTTGACGAGTACGATGCTTCCCTCCTGCCACAGCTCTTTGGTCTGCTCATAGGTGCGGGGAAAGATAGTGATGCCCAGGGTACCATACATATCCTCAAGCTGCACGACGCACATATCATCACCCTTCTTGGTCGTGATGCGCCGCGCCTCCTTGATCATGCCGCCCACGGTGACCTTCTTGGTGTCCAGTTCCTCCGTCACCTGGTCGATGGTGTGCGTCGCTCCACGCTCTACAAAGATATCGCTCAGGTAGGCCAGGGGATGCTTGGCGATATAGACGCCGATCAGCTCGCGCTCCCATTCCAACAGTTGCTTGCGCGGAATCTCCTGGGCATTGGTCGAGAGACTAAACTCCAGCGAACTACTCACCTCCTCAAGATCACCGAAGAGGCTTACCATACCACGCTCCTTGGCGGAACGCTCGCTCTTGCCATACTGGACCGCGCGCTCAACCGAGGCCAGCAGGATATGGCGCTGATTCTCGCCCGGCGTGAGGGAGTCCATCGCGCCGACCTTGACAAGTGTCTCAATAGCTCCCTTACCAACCGCGTGAGCATCGACGCGGGTACAGAAGTCACCTAGCGATTTGAAGGGGCCGCCCTCGGCACGGGCCTGGATGATACCGTCGATTGGGCCATCACCGATACCCTTGATGGCGAGCAGCCCAAAGCGAATGCCGCCGTTCTCGATGGCGAAACCCTTCTGGCTCTTATTCACGTCAGGACCAAGCACCTCGACGCCCATGCGCTTACACTCGGCGATGGCGTTGGCAATCTTCTTGGCGTCCGCGGCCTCAGCGGTCATGGTCGCGGCCATGAACTCGGCGGTATAGTTGGCCTTGAGGTAGGCGGTGTAGAAGGCCACGACGGCGTAGCTCGCGGCGTGGGCCTTGTTAAAGCCGTAGCCACCAAAGGGGAGGATCTGCTCGAAGAGCGTCTCCGCGACCTCTTGCTTCACGCCATTCTTGACGCAGCCCTTCAAGAAGTCGCCCTTGTAGCCCTCGACCTCGTGCATGATCTTTTTACTGAGTGCCTTACGGAATTTGTTGACCTTGCCCCAGGAGAAGCCTGCCAGGTTCACAGCGATGAGAAGCACCTGGTCCTGGTAAACGATGACGCCGTACGACTCCTCCAGCCATTGCGAGAGGCGCGGATCGAGATAGGTTACCTTCTTGCGTCCATGTTTGGCGTCAACGAACTCGGGAATACTATCCATCGGACCCGGACGGTAGAGCGCGACCATAGCGGTGATATCCTCGATGCAGGTTGGTTTGAGCATCTTGATATACTCGCGCATCTTCGCGCTTTCCAACTGGAAGACGCCGGTGGTCTCGCCTGCCGCCAGGAGTTCATAAGCCTTCTGGCGCTTACGGTCAAGTTCGGGATCGCCAGTGGGGTCCAGCGGCAACTTCTCCAGATTGATGTCCTCGCCCCGTGACTCTTTAATAAACTTCACGGCATTATCGAGAATGGTCAGGTTGGAGAGGCCCAGGATATCATATTTGATCAGGCCGATCTCTTCCAGGTGAGCGTGCTCGTATTGGGTCGAGATTCGACCCTCACGTTTCTGGAGCGGCACAAAATTGACCAGCGGCTCATTGGCGACCAGCACGCCCGCGGCATGCACGCCCGTTGAGCGTACCGAGCCCTCCAGCTTGAGCGCCATATCCAGCAGGTCCTTGGCCTCGCCATCGCGCTGGTAGAGGTCGTTCAGGTCGCGCACATCGTTGAGGGAGCCTTGCAGCGTAATCTTGGGACCTGTGGGAATCAGGCGCGAGATCTTATCGCCGAGGTCCTGGCGTCCCATCGAGCGCGCCACATCTTTTACCGACTGCTTGGCGGCCATGCTATTGAAGGTCACCATCTGCGCCACGCACTCGTGCCCATACTTCTCGCCCAGGTAACGGATGACCTCTTCACGCCGGTCATCGGGGAAGTCCATATCGATATCGGGCATGTCGTCGCGCTCAGGATTGAGGAAGCGCTCGAAGAGCAACTGGTAACGCAGAGGATCAACGTTGGTGATACCCAGTGTAAAGGCTACCAGGCTACCAGCCGCCGAACCTCTAGCCAGGCAGCGAATGCCCTGCTCACGCGCCCAGCGCACATAGTCCGCCACGACCAGGAAGTAGGGTACAAAGCCTTTTTGCACGATGATGCTCAACTCATAGTCAAGCTGGCGCTTCAACGGCTCGGTCAGCTCGCCAAAGCGATAGCGAATGCCTTCCAGACACTGAGCATAGAGGAACTCGTCGGGCGTGCTGTACTGGGGTGGAATATCGACTTTGGGCAGTTGCGCCTTGTAGGCCAGGGGATCGACCTCGCACTGCTCCGCCAGGCGTACCGTGTTGAGCAGGCCATCATGTAGCTCGGGGAAGAGATCGAACATCTGCTGCGGGCTACGCAGGAAGTATTCATCGCTATCGAAGGCAAAGCGGTTGGGGTCGCTGAGGGTGCTACCCGTCTGCACACAGAGCAGGACCTCGTGCGCGTGCGCGTCCGTATCCTGAACATAGTGCAGGTCATTGGTGACGATCATGGGCACATCCAGCTCTTTGTGCAAGCCATAGAGCATCTTATTCAGCTTGCCCTGGGGAGAGGGTGTACCGTCCTTCTCGTGGCCATGATGTTCCTGAATCTCTAGATAGTAGTTCCCTCGTCCCAGCACATCCTGGTACCAGCGAATAATGTTCTTGGCCTCGTCTTCCTTCCCCTCCAGCAACAGTTGGGGAACCTCGCCGCCCAGGCACGAAGAGGTAGCGATGATGCCCTCGGCATATTGAGAGAAGATGTTCTTATCGATCCTGGCGTGGTTGGCGTACATGCCCTCGGTATTGGCGATGGTCATCATCTTCATCAGGTTGCGGTAGCCAGTGTTATTCTTCGCCAGCAGGAGCAGATGAGTGTAGTCACGCTGACCACGCTTCTTGGCCTTGACGTTCATATCCTCGGTCAGATACGCCTCGACACCCAGCACAGGACGGATATCATTAGCCTTGCACGCCTTGTAGAACTCCAGCGCGCCATACATCGCACCATGATCGGTGATCGCCAGGTGCTTCATACCCAACTCTTTGGCCTGTTTCACCAGCGTCTTGATGCGGCTAAAACCATCGAGCAGGGAGTACTCGGTATGGACATGCAGATGCGCGAAATCAGTAAAATTTTGCATTAAAAATATCTTCCCGCTAATATATCAATAATTATAATCAGTGACAGAGCTTCTCATTATCCGCAATTGCTCGTTGTGATGGTGGTATGTGCCTGCTCGTGGTAAATACCACGAGCAGGCACATACCACCATCACAACAACAATGATACCTCTTTCAACACGAAGTTATGCCAGGCTTGGGAGAAAAGAGGGACCTTTTGGCCTTCTTAAGTATACCAGATCAAACATCCGCTCGGACGTTTCCTTATCGTGATCGAGCCTGAACACATCACAAAGATGGGTAGAAAAAATAGTGAGAGGTGATATGGCTGACGATGCCAGCCATATCACCTCTCACTATTTTTTACCCGGTTGGTGGGGGCGCCTATTTGGAGAGGGGGAGAGAGAACCAGAAGATGGAGCCGATGCCGGGGGTACTCTCCAGGCCAACCTCTCCTCCATGAAGCTCGACCAGACATTTGCAAAGGTAGAGAGCCAGGCCCATGCTCAGGTCAAGCCGATGCTGCACGCTGAGGCCCTGGGAGCGATAGAAACGCTCCCAAATATGCTCCTGGTCCCTGGATGATAATCCAGGTCCTCGATCCTGAACCTGAACCTGGACCTCACTCCCCCTCTTGCTCACACATACATCAACCGCGCTCTCCCGCGAGGAATAGGCCAGGGCATTCTCAAGAAAACAATGCAGCACCTCTTTGATGCGGTCCTTATCCACGCAGACCGGGTAGTCGGCCTCCGAATCAGCAAAAAAGACGCGGATAAGACGCTGAGGATAGGCGGGCTGCATCGTTTCTACCACATCATGCACAATATCAGCCAGGTTATAGAGGTGTTTCTTAAGAGTAAGGCTATTGCTCTGTAACAGAGAGTCGTCGACCATGTAGTTGATTATGTGCTTCTGTTGATGCGCGCTCTCCAGCGCACTACGGAGCACACTTTCAACGCGGTCTAACTGCCTCTGGACTCCGGGCTGATTCTGCTGACTTTTCCGTAAGCGCTGCAAGCGATGCTGCGCCAGTTGAATGCTTCCAATCTCGGCGGTAAGCGGCGTATTAAGTTCATGGCTTGCCAGGTTGATGAAGTCATTCATACGCTGGTTGGTTTCTGCCAGCACCTTTCCGCTAGCGCTGACCTCCATCCATTTTTGCAGCGCTAACAGGCGTTCGAGAACCAGCACAATTAGGGTCGCGATAGCCTTCACCAGTTCAATATCTCGTTCAGAAAAAGGCTTTTCTTTATCTGTCCGGCCAACGACCAGGTTACCAACCAGGTACTCTTTGGCGTAGAGGGGAGCAATAAGCATGGCTTGTTCGCTAAAGTCGTTAGCGTACTCGGGAGGTAAGTGAATTTGGGAGCGCGATAGGATGATAGCTTCCTGGTTATGGAGACGCTCAATAATGTCCTGGTTAAAGTAATCACTCAGCCTGTATGTACCAGATAATGCACAGCGCTTGTGAAGTTGTTCCTCTGAGAGGCCAGACGCACTAAGTAAAAAGGCATAACCCTCGGGAAAAGTATGGGTATATAACAACACCTGGTCGCACTTCATCTGCTGCTTTACAAGTTCTACCAGGTGTTGACCAATATCTGCCATTTGCGTGAGCGAGATCCACGCTTCCTGTGGTAAAGACAGCGTATTGCAAACAGGCAGGGTAGGAAGCGTCGCGACAAACTCCAGGAGTGCGTGATTGGCTTCGACAAGCACTGCTTCCTCTAGCCTTGCCTTATTTTTACTGGCTATGTTCGAGGCCGCTTTCTCAGCTTGCTTCTCCTCATGCGGTGGTTTGACCTGGGATATCGGAGATTCGCTGGTCTCTGACTCTCGTAGTTCCCGCTCCTTCATAGCATACTCTTTATATATTTGCTAGCCTGACAGAGCTTCGTCGAAGGCGCTCGATTTGGCAAAAGTACCCTTCTACATTATTATCTCGCTATCAATCAAGCTAAGCTACACCTATTTATGACTATGTTGATAAATTAACTCAATATTATCTTGACAAAAGGAAGGTTAGCCTTTTACAATACGAATAGCTTCACTTTATCTGAGAGTGCTGCCCTATTTATTCTTTGCGAGGATGGAATTTTGTATGTGGATAAGACAAAACGCAATTACTAGCCCGCGTTCCTCAACCCCTCTACCACTCTTCTGCTGCTCTTCTATGCGCCGCCTCTGTTGTTGTCCTCGCTAATACTCCCTTTGGTCTTGCCTGAAAGAAACGTGTAAACGAGAAAGCACTTGACGTACATTTGTACTATCATGCTGATAGCATGATGGCTAGAGGCATATGCCTTTTTTTTAAGAGGAGGTAAAGCAATGAGCACTACCCTCAACTATGTACAGCCAGCACTCTCTAAGTCAAAGAACATTATTAAGAAGAACCGGACCGACCTCTTCGTCCTCAACTTTATGCACACGCGTTTGCGTTGCCTGCTAGAGCAACCCATACTTGAGGAAGATGAGAAACAGCCCTGGCTGCACACACTTGTAGAGCCAAATAACCGTGCGCATCGGATCGCCATCTATCGACCAGATGTTCTGAAAAGCGCCCCTCAGCTCTCCTTCGTTGGCTTCGTGAGCCAGCGGCGTTCACAACTTCCGCCCTGCCTGGTTGACGAGATCAGCCGCATAGATCAGGAGCTACTGGTAAACGTGGCTAATGTACCGAGTCTGGTGAGCTACTCCTCGTTCGCGCTACGTCCTCGCCTCTGGTATAACCTGGTGCTTTTTCAAGGTTCGGGCCTGGGTACACACCTCAAAGGGATGGCCGGGCATACCTATGCGGCATATGAGCTGGCGCCCGCTTACTATGACTGGATTCGCCTACATCAAGGCATGCTTACGCCTGCTTCACAAGATGCCTTACAACTACACACCAGCCGCTATTATCTCTTCGAAGGCATGCAAAAATCAGTGGTGGAACTGGTGACACTGAGCGGGAAGGAGCGGTGAGGAATATGACTGACCATCAAGAGCTACGAGTCGCGACCTATCTTTCGCCGCTGCTCTATGAGACCTACGCCTATATTACGCGCTATCTCGGCGAGCGCCTGGGCCTGGTCGCCACACTGCGTACCGGCGAGACCCTGGAAGAGCTGATAGCAGGCGAGCACAATATCGCCTTCCTCTGTGGTCTCCTCTACGTACGTCTTAGGGACAAGCCGACCTCGGAGGTCGAGTTACTGGCCGCGCCCACGCTCCACGGCGAGCGTTACCAGGGTAGGGCCATTTATTTCTCCGATATAGTAGTCCACCAGGAGAGTCCCTACACCACGTTCACCGATCTCTATGGGTCGAACTGGGCCTATAACGAGTTTTCGTCCCACTCGGGCTACAACCTGGTGCGCTATAACCTCTACCAGCGCGGACTGGACCCCAGTTTCTTTCGTAGCGCCCTCGCGACTGGCTCACACCTGCAATCGCTCCAGGCAGTGCACGATGGACGCGCCGACGTTACGGCCATCGATTCGCATGTGCTCGACGTTCTGCGCCTGCAACGGCCAGACTATGTGGCACAGTTCCGCATCATCGACGCGTTTGGTCCCTCAGGCGTACCGCCGCTCGTTATCTCAACCCGCCTGAAGCCACAACTCAGGCAAGAGATACGCGCGGCATTGCTCTCAATGCACCTGGACCCCGAAGCGGCCCAACACCTGCAAGCTGGTCGAATAGAGCGCTTCATCCCGGTCGCCGACTGCGCCTATGACGACATCCGCCACATGTTCGCCCTGGTGACAAGCAAATAAAATATCCTCCACGCATAGGCGCGGGGCGGCAATGCCGCCCCGCGCCTATGCGTAGTTCTGTTGGGATTTTGGGAGATGGGGAGCCCTTTCGCGTCATGGTGAGTAGGTTTCCACCTCATACACTTTAAACAAGGAATGTACCAATAATTTATGGCAAGGTGATGAAGGAGACGCCAGAGCCGGGATAGAAGGTCCAGTAGGAGAGCCTGGCGAAGCCACCGCCATTGTTATACCAGTTGTAGTTGCTGGTATAGACGGATCCGTCGGCATTGATGCTCTCGACATACGCCACGTGTCCAACACCGCCCGCTCCCTGCACTCCCGGCTGGAGAACAATGATTGCGCCCACACTCGGTTTAGAGGAGACACGCCAGCCATACTGGAGCGCTCCAGAGGCCCATTCCCAGGCATTGCCATACCAGGGCACCCAGACGCCAGTCACAGCATGAAAACGCATTGCAGCCCAGTAGGTACATTGCCCATAAGCTCCATGATTAGAGGAACCACCGGCCACCGAACCACCCGAACCGTTATCTGAGTAGCTAACATCATTATTGCCGTAAATCGAGACCGCCGTTGCCGTCGCTGCCTGGGAGAGAATCGAACTCTGATTGGGATCTTGCGAATCAGAGAGGTTAGTGGAATTGTTGAGGCCCAGGTTGGCGGGATTCGTGATGGCACTACCACTGGTGGGACCTCCCAGTGTATTTACCGCGAGCAGGCTTCCAACCATAATAAAGAGCATCAGGACCGCGACCGAGATCTGGATAACTGCGCGCCTCCCCTGTGGGGGGCGAATACTTGTTTCGCGTTTCCCTTCGCCCTTGATAAGCAGAGGCTCGCGTAGAGCGGTCGTCTTGCTCTTGCCCAGCATCCCGGTTTGGGCCTTATTTTGGGCATGATACGGAAGCGGCGTGGTAGGATTGGGCGCCAGTAATGCCCTGGTCGTGTTGGGCGACCCGAGCGGTCCCGTCTGCCCATACTCTGGAGTAGGCGCTATAGGAGTAGGCGCGCCACCCCCGGCATTGTGGGCATTAGGGGCATTATAAAAAGCTTGCTGATCACCAGTAAACACACCGGTTCCACTGTAAGGGCCTGGACCATAAATAGGTTTTAGATCCGTCGGTTCTCGATCCATCGCAGACATGCAAATACATCCTTCAAAAGCTCTTGAAAAGCAAATATGTGTATAGCCGTTAATGCTAGATTTTTCTCTTTAGAGATAACTCTACAGAAGATGCTATTCGTGGGTCAAGCTTTGCATCCACAAATAGGAGTATATGGCTGTAAGATTGGTATGTAGAATATAAAAATTGTGTGTTTATGGCGGTGTGGGCGTTGCCCACGCCGCCATAAACACACAATTTTTATATTCCTATTAATCACTCAGTTATACCTGAAATAGGAGAAAAAGGAAGGAGATGCAAGATGCGGATACTGATCGCCGAGGATGATCTCTTCGTCGGAGAAAGCATGAAGACGGGGCTGGAGCGCCAGCGCTATGTTATCGACCTGGTGAACAATGGCAAACAGGCCCTGGCGCTGGGAGGCTTAGAGCCCTATGACCTGGTCATTCTGGATGTCTTACTCCCCGACATGGACGGTTTTGACATTTGCCGGACCTTGCGCGAGCAGGGGCAGACCATGCCCATCCTCTTTCTCACAGCGCTCGACGGTGTCGACTATCGCGTGAACGGCCTGGATATCGGCGGGGATGACTATCTGACCAAGCCCTTTGCCTTTCGCGAGTTGGAGGCGCGTGTGCGGGCGCTGCTACGGCGCGAGGGACCCAGCAAGACGTCACAACTCAAATTTCTGGACATAACCCTTGATACTATCAACCATCAAGTGTGGAGGGGAGAGCGCAAGGTCAATCTGACACGCAAGGAGTATCTCCTGCTAGAGTTCTTGATGCACAATCCCAGGCAGGTCATTAGCCGGACCATGATTGCGGAACATATTTGGGAGAGCGACGCGGAAAACCTCTCCAACGTTATCGATGTCTATGTACGCTACGTGCGGCGCAAACTATGTGAACAAGGAGAATCCGATGTTATTCACACCATCAGAGGCTTCGGTTACCAGCTTAAAGAGCCATAGCAAGTACAGGCATGCATGGCCGCTAGGCATACGCGCCCAGGTAGCCCTCTGGACGAGCATGGTCTTTGTGCTCCTCTTGCTGCTCTTTGGCACGCTCTTCTACATGCAATTACGTGCAACCCTCAATCACAACATAGACACCTCCCTGCTCGTGCGCGCACAACATATTACCAGTGGGCTAAACTATAAGAAAAAGATGGAACAGCAGGCCAGTGGACAGAGCCCAATCTACGAGCAATGGCAGGAACACAAGAACGAGGCTATCGAGATGATGCGCCTTCAGCCCAACCTCGCCGTGGACATGGAGGGACCCGTGCGCATCATTGGGCCGGACAACACCGAGATCTACAGCTCGCCAACCTTCCAGGTGCTAAAATTGCCGGAAGCCATTGAGCAAAACACCAGTAAAGGCAAGGCCTGGATTGGTACAGTGAGCGCACGCGATGGACAGGAGGTGCGCCTCTATAGCCTGCCCCTGATCGACCATGGCAGCGTCTATGGCCTGGTACAGGTGGGTACCTCGCTGGCCGCGCTGGACGCTACCCTCAATAATGTCATATACGAACTCGTACTGCTTGGTCCCCTGGTACTGCTCCTGGGGGGATTCGGCAGCTACCTGCTAGCCTGCAAGGCCTTCCAGCCTATTGGGCGCCTGACCAGTGCCGCGCGTACCATCGCCGTGGGCGACCTCACGCAGCGCGTGCCCGTCCCACGCGCCCAGGACGAGGTACAGCGCCTGGCTCTGACCTTCAACGAGATGCTGGCCTCACTTGATGCCATGTTCGCGCGCCAGCGCCGCTTCACGGCAGATGCCGCGCATGAGTTGCGCACCCCCGTCGCCGCCATCCGCAGCCTGGCGGAGGTCGCCCTCTCTGAGCGCAGTGAACCCGAAATGTACATGCATGTCCTGCAAAACATCACCAGTGAATCCGAACGCCTGGGCGAACTGATTCGCGACCTGCTGGTCCTGGCACGAGCCGACGAAGGACAGGCAAGCTTTGAGCACGAGCCTGTACGCCTGGACCTCCTGGCTCAGGGCGCGGTCGCGACCATGGAGCACCTGGCACAGGAGCGGGCCGTGCATCTCAGTGTCCAGGCAAGAGAGCAGGTACAGGTCATGGGCGACGAGGCACGCCTGATCCAGGTCGTCCTCAACCTGGTCGAGAATGCTCTTGTCTACACCAACCCGGGCGGCAACGTCACAGTCGAAACAGGCATAGAGCAGGAGCGAGCCATACTCCGCGTGCGCGACACGGGGATTGGCATCGCGCCAGAGCACCTCCCTCATGTCTTCGAACGCTTCTACCGCACCGACAAAGCCCGCTCCCGTGCGGCAGGCGGGACCGGCCTGGGCCTCTCCATCGTCGAATGGATCATCCACACGCACGGTGGCACTATCGACGTCCAGAGCCAGCCTGAGCAAGGCTCACTCTTCAGCATCAGCCTCCCCTTAGCCAGGCAAACAGAGACACATAAGGGAGAGAACGCCGCAAATTACCCTAAAAAACAAGTAAGAACAAGTGCTAAACTGGCCTGTTCCCCCTTATGAGCTCCTGAGGCTTGGAATGATAGATACTCAGCCAATAAACCTTTCTGTGTTATATAATGTGCGGCATGGATACAACTGAGAATGGGAAGAATATAGTGGTGCCCAATCGGGTTCGACAAAGGGCCAGCCAATCGGGCCCGCAAACCGAGCGGTGGCTGAGAGACCTGCCTCAACTCATCGTCGACCTTGAGCGACATTGGAAGCTTCGCATTGGCCAACCACTCTCCGGGGGGTCATCTGCGTATGTTGCTCGGGCAAAGACTGCTGATGGGAATGACGCAGTGGTAAAGTTAGGTATGCCTAGCGATGATTTTGCGGAAGAAATAGATACACTAGCCCGAGCGAGGGGCCGAGGCTACGTCCGGATACTGCAGTTTGATTATGATCGACGAGCTATCCTTCTGGAACAGCTAGGACCATCCATGGTGGACCTGAAGCTACCGCCAGAGCGTACCATCGCACTGCTCTGTACAATGCTCAAGCAAGCCTGGCTAACGCCGCTGGCTGCAGGCCAGACAATCGCAGCACCCGATTATAAGGCGCAAACTCTGGCGCAGCTTATAACCGATCTGTGGGAGAAGCTTGAGCGGCCATGCTTCGAGGGACTGACCTCTCAAGCGCTCAAATTTGCGCGTCGACGTATGGCTGCCTTTGATCCTGGCCGGTGCGTCGTTGCGCATGGGGATCCCCACCCGGCAAATGCTCTCCAGGTCAGCACTCTACGTGTTGGGGCGGAGTCAGGATTTGTATTTGTAGATCCTAATGGTTTTCTTTGTGAGCCAGAATACGATCTTGGTGTGGTACTACGTGATTGGTGTTCAGAGTTGCTCGCGGCACCCGATACAGTTGTACTCGCACGCAAGTATTGCCGGTTATTGGCTGACGAATCGGGTTTCGATGAAGCCAGCATTTGGGAGTGGGGCTTTATCGAGCGCGTCTCGACTGGCCTTTATATTTCTGCCTATGGATCAAGAGAACTGGGACAGCCGTTTTTTGAGACAGCGCAACGTTTACTTGATGGGTAGTCACTTTCCCCTTTAAGGCTGAATTTATAGAGTAAAAGTGATCTTGGATTCACCCTCTAAAAGCGGCTTCATCATATTCTCATAAAAACTCGCTATATTGCATATGTAACCGAAATGGACACGGCGAAATAAATATTATAGGGAGGAACAACGCCATGACTCACTACACAAACAACTATAACCGCTATGAGTATGGCAGCACGCCTGCATATGCATATGTAGAGCACATTAACCACACACATCTTGAGATGGAGACCCTCAAACGCCTGTGCCGCCAGGATGCGGACACGATCCTGCTCGACCTCTCCAGCGAGTACGACGACTACGCAGACTATGGCTCCGGCGGACCCGCCCAGGCCTACCTTTCCACCAGGTCATAAAAAAGCAGCGGTCGGCAAGCCTGTGGCTTGCCGACCGCTGCTTTTCCATCTTTTATCCCCAGCGCTGACGCAGGCGGGGAAGAATCTCTTTGGCGTAGAGCTGTAGGAAGCGCGACTGATCGTCGCCGGGAGCGTGGAAGATCAGATGCGTAAAGCCCAGTTCGATGTAGGGACGAATCTGCTCTATGTGCTCATCGGGATCGCTGGAGACGAGCCAGCGGCGATGGGCCTGGTCCTCAACGCTTTTAGCCTTCTCCTCCATCTCACGGGCATCGTGAATGCTGACCTTGTCCTCGGCGGGAAGCGCCAGGGCAGCCCAGATACGCGTATCCTTCAGGGCGCGATCCTTGTCGGTATCGAAGGAGACCTTGACCTCAATGGTACGCTCGACGCTCTGCGGATCTTTGCCCGCGGCCCGCGCGCCCTCCTCCATGGCTGGCAATAACTTGTCGCGATAGAGCTCATCGCCCTTGCCGGAGGTACAGATAAAGCCGTCACCCTCACGGCCCGCGAACTTGGCAGCCACCGGGCCACCCGCGCCGATATAGATGGGAACAGGCTGCTTGGGCTTATCATAGATAGTCGCGTTCAGCGTATGGTAATATTCTCCGTTAAAGGTTACCATATCTTCCTGCCAGAGCTGCTTGATCAGGCGTACCGACTCACGCAGGCGCGCCAGGCGCTCCTTGGCCTCAGGCCACTGCATACCCGTGACCGCGACCTCGTTTAGCGACTCACCAGAACCAACACCCAGAATGAAGCGTCCAGGATACATCAAACCCAGCGTGCCAAAGGCCTGGGCGACAACGGCGGGCTGATAGCGGAAGGTAGGCGTCAGGACACTGGTGCCCAGGACGATTTTTTTCGTACGCTCAGCCGCCGAGCCAAGCCAGGAGAGCGCGAAGGGCGCGTGCCCATTGGTATGGCGCCAGGGCTGGAAGTGATCACTGATCCAGACGCTATCAAATCCCAGGTCCTCCGCCTCAACCGTGAAATCGAGCAGTTCGCGTGGACCAAACTGCTCCGCGGATGCTTTATAGCCAAACTTCAAACGAGAAGTACTCATCGATATATTTCTCCTTCTAGTAAGCAAGTGCCTACTGGCAGTAGACGATATTTATTTTGCCTCTGTCAACCGTTTTGCCGCGTATAGATGAGCCTTAAAAACCTGTTTCCATTATATGCACTGGCATATGAATAAGAACACGGGCAAGGTGAGCATTTATGCCCAGGCCTGAAACATGTGACAAACATAGTGAAGCACGCGCTTACACATAAGACATATGTAAGCGCGTGCTTTAGCAGAGCGGCACCTCGCGTTAACTGACGATAGTGACGGCACTGGCAGGCACAAAGGCCTGGCGATGGTTATAGTTAATTTCATACCAGAGCTTACTGGTACCATCCTCAACGATGCTATACGCGGAGACAAAGGTCGCGCCAATTGGTGCATCCCCGATATAGTAGGAGTTGCTGGTGGTTGGTCGACCAGAGACCTGGATCGCTTTGCTACCTTTGCCCGTCAGCTTGATAACATGCGCGTTGGCACCGGAGATCGTGCTCTCAACCGCAGACCCGGCTGGCACGGCGAGCCAGACCTGTTTGGCATGCGCGGTGTGAGCTGGCGTGAAGCCTGGGTCTTGCTCGCCATACCAGATCTGGTACAGTGTATCACCCGTGCCCGCGGGGTCCGTTACCTTGCTGGTATAGGCATAGCTGATCCTGGCCTCAACATTGCTGGTCACGCCTGTGGCAGAGCCATTATCGGGATTGGGAATGATGCTTGAGGCGGTACTGCCACTTGTGTAGAGCGTGAAGAAGTTAAAGTTGGCACTTGTCTCGGTCCCATTTGTGCCATATGGCGCCTGACCGGTCGCGGGATCGACAGTGACAACGTTCGCCTTGTTGCTAGTGGGTGCGGCGGCAATGCCTTGCTGCTGAATCAAGTTAAAGTAATAGGGCCAGAGCCAGTAGGGACCTGGATCTTCATGGTTAGGGGTCGTCCCCAGAGTTGGCGCGGGAATGGTCCCATGCGAAACAATATGATCGTGCTCCAGAGGAATATGATACTTATTCAGCAAGTAGGCGACCAGCTTGGCCGAGGCCAGGTACTCGGTCGCGTTATACCACTGATAACCTGTGGCATCAAAGCCCGCGTGTTCAATACCGATTGTATGCTGGTTATACCAGTAGTTGCCAGCTTGATAGGCGATATCCTTCTCATGCAATAATTGATAGACGGTGCCATCGCCTCCCACAACATAGTGAATGCTGACACCACTATTGGGATCCTGGAAGACATTTAATCCGTCCTGCGCGGTCCCCTCAATGTCGTGAATCACGATATCGGAGATGCTATAGGAGCTGGGGCGACTAGCAGATTCATAGGTACAGGGGCTGCCATTAGAGACCACGTTACAATCAAAGGTCGTGGGACTGACGATACAATCGATGGCGCCAGGATATTCGACATTGGTGTCGCTGCTACAGCCAGCGGGAATCGTGGCGGTCGCAAGGGAGTTTGTCCCCAGGTGCGTAGACGTTACGTTTTGGGGCGCGAGCGTTACCAGTTCTTGGTTGTCGGCCCGTGCCTGAAAGCCCTGGCGTAAAATGCGATAGGTCTCATCAACGTACATCTGCGCAGTCGAGTGGGTCGTCGCGTTACTATAAAGGGCGATGGCATCGGCCCAGCCAGACAGCGTCCCGGGGAGGGTATGCGTCGCTGACAGCTTTAAGGCATCCTGCCGCAGAATATCGGCGCCACCGCGAATGTTTGTGGCCAGGTCACTTCGTAGCTGCGCGCTGCTGACATGCAGATCTTGCGCGGCCTGGTCCAGGGTATCCTGCTTCTTGCTTTTTACAAGGTGCATGCATCCATAACCCTGATCAATGCTGGGTGTACCGCCATGCATGCTTAAACGCCCTTCCATATAACAGAGGGCCTGTAAAAGCGGGACAGGGACATCCGTTTCATGAGAAGCTTGCAGAAAAGCCTGGTTAATCGAAGGACTGCTGGCTGCATAAGAGTGGGAGAAACTCAGACTGGTGAGGGTAAGAAGAAGGGAGAGGCCCATGAGCGTCTTCAGTAAAGCCCATAAAATACGTTTGTTCAAGGCAGAATCCTTTCACTTATCCTTGCGCGCTTCCTAAATAAAGCAGGCAAGGATTGCCTCAAGCAGAGAAATAATGCTCAAAACGTATGTGCAGGAGATATCCTTTGGGATTTGTTGATAGCGAGTTTTAGGGAATAGATAGCACCTCCTCCAAATAAATAATAAAGCAGCCTTATACATTTAATTACCACAATGTACCGCAAATTACAATATTTGCGAAGGCTGGGAATGTTTACGGCCCGCGCTGCTAATGCTCTTTTAAGAAATAACCCGAGAATGTCCGTGGGAAGCTGCGCTGCTAAAGCACGCGCCTACATATCATGGGACGAAGCACGCTGTACCATGATATTTCAGATTAATTTTTAAAAGAGCATAAGCGCGCGTCATCTTGACTTTACCTCCTTTTCTTCCTACACTTTATCCATACCCATCTACTTACCGCTCTCACATTTGTAGCCTGGCAAACAACTTAGGTATAACCTAAGCTTGACCAAGTTGCGCGTCCTCTATTTCACAGAAAGGGATTTCTATGCCTCTATCTCAGACATCCCATCGCCTATCCTCCTATTTGCGTCGTCTGGGTATCGCGACGTTGCTCGCGCTCTTTTGTCTGACGCTCACCCTGGGGCAAAGCACCCATGCAGCCACAGCCAAATCAAGTAAAGGGCAGAGCCAGTACGATGAATTCTGGCAGCAGAGCAGTTCCAGTGACTTCTCGACCTGGACCCTCAATGGCGTCGCCGTCTCCTCCAGTGGGGCAGTCACCCTCTCGCCGCATGCAGGCTTAAGCTGCACCACAGACGCGACAGATGGAGGCAGCACCAGCTTTGATGCGACATCTCAGCTCTGTCAGGGCCAGGACCCATATGCAGCTGGAGCCTACAACGGCAACAACTACTACAACGGTGGTTCATTCTACTACGGCACTATTACCTCGCCAACACACACAACTGCGCAAACCTTTACCGATCTCGTCGCCTCCTGGAATGCCACAACGCCCACAGGAACCTGGATTGAGACCCATGTGCGCGTCCTCGAGAATGGCACCTGGACGCACTGGTACAAGCTCCCCGTCTGGGCCAGTGACTTCAGTACCATTAAACGTCACAGCATCAACGGGCAATCCGACACTACCGGGAATGTGGCAACCGATACCTTCCAAACCGGTTCGCAGCCCGCCAGCGCGTACCAGCTCTCCCTCACACTCTTTACGACCTCACCTTCGACGACCTTGAGTTTGCGCCGTGCCACCGCTATGGTCTCCCATAACTCCACGACTGCGCCCACTGTCAACCCCGACCAGAGCGTGTGGGGAACCAACCTGAATGTGCCTCAGCGCTCGCAGATGCTGCCCGAATACCAGGGCCTGGGATATGGTGGCGGTGGTGAGGTCTGGTGTAGCCCAACCTCAACCAGCATGATCCTGGCCTACTGGTCTACTGTCCTCAATCAGCCAGACCTCAATCAGACCGTGCCGGACACCGCTCGCGATACCTATGACTACACCTACCAGGGCACGGGCAACTGGCCCTTTAATACCGCCTATGCCGGCTCGCATGGCTTGCATGCCTATGTTACACGCATGTACTCCATGAGCCAGATCGAGCAGTGGATCAAGGCCGGCGTGCCTATCGCGATCAGTATTGCCTACAAAAAAGGCGAGCTGCCTGGCACACCCATCCCCAGCTCCAATGGTCACCTGCTGGTAGTCCGTGGCTTTTCCTCGACTGGTGACGTCATCACCAATGATCCCGCCGCCTCCACCGATGCCAGCGTGCAGATCACCTACAGCCGCTCCGCGCTTCAGAGCGTCTGGCTCAAATATTCATATGGCACCGTGTATGTCATGTATCCTGAGAGCTGGACGACTCCCACAACCAACCGCCTGACCAACTGGTCCTAAATCTTAGGAGGGGTAGTCTCTACCGCTCTCTTTAACGTCCGGCGCTTTCATCTCTCCCCGCTTGAGGGAAGAGATGAAAGCGCCGTTCCTTTGGAAAGTGGATAAAAACAACAAAAAGTTCTCCTCCTGGAACAAGGCAGCCAGGAGGAGAACTTCGGCCTTCATATTAAAGGAAGAGCTTATGCAGTTAGCGATACCGTAGCTCGCGCCATCAAACTGGCAATATGCTCGGGGGCGAAGAACTCAGCAACTGGTACTGTGCGCTGTAGGACACCGAGATAGCGAGTTGACTCTTCCGGGTCAGCGGCAATAACGCTCAATAGAGTTTGCATATCAGGCGGTGGTGGTGCCAGAGTGGCAAACTGTATTGCGATCTGATACTGTGGCAGGCAAATTTCATTGCGCTCCCGCTCATACTCTGCCAGTGCCTCCTCCATTATTGTCTCTCCGGACAGGCCACGCGTAAGTGCTTTTGCCAACATCGCAGCATCTTCAAGGGCATCAGCAATACCCTGACCCAGGATGGGATCTTTGTGATAGCCAGCGTCACCCACCAGTGCCCAGCCAGGACCGTATGGCTTATGGAAGAAATTGGGAACGTGCCCGGTACCGATGAAACGACCCACTTGCTTTTCTCGACGCACCTGTGTAGCTAGTTCTGGTATCTGGCCCATGAGTTTGTAGAAATGGGTGGGTACATCGGTACGGATACGCGCAAAGTCTTCAATCGGCCACTGAGCGCCAACCAGCATCAGATTATCATTCGTGGGAATGCATACGGCGAAACGATAGGGACGGATATAGGCTTTCGGTCCTGGAACGGTGACATCACGGAAGAAACCATAGTAGCCGCAGGACAGGATTGGATTCACATGATATGCTTCTGGCTTAACAGTGCGGGCAACAAATGAGTGAACACCATCGGCACCAATCACGATACGCGCCTTCTCAGTCACGGTTGTTCCCTGTGCTGTACGGGCGCGAATGCCAGTAATACAACCATCTTCGTCCATGAGCAATTCTTGAACTGTGGTGTTATCACGGAACTCTGCCCCGGCCTCCACCGCTGCGGCTACCAGAATAGGGTCCAGCAAATACCGCCGTGGGGCACATGTAAAATCGACTTCATCAACCGGGTGAAAGCTGGCCTTCAGTTCTATTGGACCCAGATCGAACGTCGCTGAATGTAATTGCGGACAACCGGTTGCCAATACGTCATCTAACACACCCCAACGCTTCAACAAAGCCGTGCCTCGTGGATGGACAAGTAAACCGGACATAATATCAACCGGAAAACGAGCTTTATCGACGAGTAATACGCGATAGCCTTGACGAGCCAGCAACATAGCAACTGGTGCTCCAGCACAACGGGCGCCAATGACAATTGCATCATACATAGGGATTTTTCCGTCTCCTTATCAGCAAAAACTCTTTTCATTCAATAGCGTTTCCTATTCGATATATCAACGCAAGCTCAACTTTTTTTTGGCGCATAAAAATGAGAAAACCTCTACCTTGTAGCAACAGATAAAATTCCATCATCAAAGAGTGCTCAGTCATGATTCTCGTCAGGCCCTTTGGCTATTTCCAACTATGCCCGCTCTAGAGAATGGCTGTTTCTTTCCTGCTTTTTGTAACGTGATTGGGTAAGAGTAATTGACCTTCTCAAAGAAAGGAGACAGTAATGGCAGAAAGTGTATATAAGGTGATTCAACTGGTAGGCACCAGCAACGAATCATGGGAGAAAGCTGCCGCAGCCGCTATTGAACAAGCCTCACAAACCTTACGAGATTTACGCGTCGCGCGCATTGTTGAGCAAGACATCCATATCGAACCCGGGAAATCTCTAACCTACCGGGTCAAGATGGAACTCTCCTTCAAGTACGAGGAAGGCGCGTAATCAGTGATTAGATAACCTGCTCTGGCTAATTACTGGACAACATTGGCCAACTATAAGGTTGGGTGGTCCACTGATCAGATTAGTGGACCATCAAAGAAGACTACAACTCACAGCACTTGAGTGCTCCTCAAAATACACACGGAGGGTCGCCTCCAGGTGAGGCTTATGGTATGCTCTTACCACTAGGATGAGTGCAGTTATTCCAACGCAAACGTCGTTATGAAAAGCAAGGAAGACATCATGACCAGCATGAATGCGACCCTAAGGCAGCCCAGTGCTTATTTGCCGGTAGCTATGTCATTAGTGGCCCTGGCCCTGGTGCTAGGTTACGTTGCGATATTCGGCGTTACCCATGAGGCCGATGAGGGGGCAGCCGCCCATATTTGGCAACTACTCATGGTTCTACAGGTACCAATCATAGCATTCTTCGCCATCAAGTATTTCCCGCGACAGCCCAGGCAAGCGTTGCTAGTTCTAGCGCTCCAAATTGTCGCCGCACTTGCTGCCTGTGCCCCTGTTTTCTTCCTCAAACTATAGCTTCACCCCAAAGCATATCTTCTGAATAACTATAGAAATCATGACTATATGAAATACGCACAGGCATTCTTTGCCCTTCAGCTGGTTTTCGCAGAAAAGATGGCGGAGCTTGGAGGATATCCCTTCGCCGAAAGTGTACGGTGCAATACAGCCATGTACCGTATCCTGGGGCTGGACCGGGATCGAGATCCCAGTCTGTAGAAAATTACTTTCTCTTGCTCATTTAGCTATGACATCCGACAACTCATAAGCAATCGAGCATAAGGTCAGCGCTCTCCTTTTTAAAGCTAAGCACTATTTACCTGGATTTGATATTACCTTATAATATCTCTTGCTTCCACATCTTTAGCTTAAAATCAACATGCATCAGCTTATAACGGGCATTTGCAAAAGAACGCGAACATAATATTATTCAGTGCCTTTGGCAGGAAAGGTAAGTACTAATGAGTCAATTTGATGACGGCGACGAAGATTTGCATTGGGATGAAACAAGGCGTTGGGCAAATTTGCATTGGAATGAAACAAGACGTTGGGCAGAATACAACCAGATGGAAGAGTTACGCCAACAGGAAGAGCTACGCCAACAGGAAGAGCTACTCATGGAGGAGCAACGCAAGCAAGAAGATCTCTACATGGAAGAGGAGCAACGCAAGCAAGAAGATCTCTACATGGAAGAGAAAAAACATACCGATGATGAATATTATCGATCGCTAGCGCATATAAGATATGATGAAGCAAATAATGAATCAACCGGAATTGAAAGTTTTTATTTTGCGAAGCGGCCTCAAAGATCAGCAAGGGCAGCGAATGATGGTAGCCTCATTTTTCTCCTGGTTGCGGTGCTTGTTGGCCTGTTTCTCTACCTCATGTATACAGGGTCACTCCATTTTTAGAAATCAAATTATGATAGGAAACGGTAGTAACTGGTGAATTCACGTAGTGTGTGTGTAGCATCCCCATGCCGGCATAGGGATGCTACACACTACGTGAATTCACCACTAAGACTTTGCCTCTAAGCCTTCAGGCATGATGTCGCCAGCTACGCATCGCCCAGATCAGCGCACCAAGCAGGATCAGTAAGAGGTAGATGTGGTAAGCATAGGTGACGAAAAAGTCTACCAGTGCATGCTCAACATTTAGCATCATGTACACCTCCCTTGATTTGCCCGGCACTCGCAATCTGCGCTAACTCAACTCCACGAACAGGCGCTTCATGCCGAAAAGGAGGCTGTTACGCACCTGCTCAGGGAGTTCGTCTTCGGCGATGTGAATGGCTTTGATGCGCTGGGCAAGTTTTGTGAGAGCGATTTTGGTCTCCAGGCGGGCCAGGGGCGCTCCAATACAGAAGTGAATGCCATGGCCGAAGGATTGATGGCGATTGGGGTTGCGCTCGATGTCGAAGTGCTCAGGATTAGGAAAGATTTGTTCATCGAAGTTGGCCGAGAGGCGGTTGATCTGTACATACTCGCCCGCCTGGATTTGCTCACCGCCGATCTCGACATCTCGCTTTGCCACGCGCCCGAGAACAAGGTCATTGGGGCCAGCGCGAAATGGCGGCATATAGCGCAGGATCTCTTCTACGGCGCTGGGAACCAGCTCGGGTTGCCCGCGCAGGCGTTGGAAAGTCTCGGGATGCGCGTCGAAACAGAGAAAGGCATTGCCCAGGATATTCGTCGTCGTAATATTGCCCGCGATAAAGAGGGTAAAGCAGAAGCCGATCAATTCGTCATGGCTGAGATGCTCGCCATCGACCTCTGAGTTGATCAAGAGGCTGAGAATATCCTGGCGTGGCTCTCGTCTCCGCTCCTCAATTGAGCGCTCAAAGTATTCAGTGAAGAGCTTGTTGGCCTGCTCGGCCTCTTCATCGTCGCTGGTGAGCGCGTCATTCCAGGCCTTAAACTGGCGCCACTTCTCGCGCGGCATGCCCAGCATATCGGAGATGACCATCACGGGGAGCGGATTGGCAAAGCTATCCATCCAGTCCACGCGCTTACGGGCAAGCACTTCGTCGAGCAGTTCATCGACTATATGCTCGATCTGGGGCGCCATCTCGGCAATGGTACGAGCCGAGAAGCTTGCCGTCAGTAGGGAACGCATCTGGCGATGGCGCGGCGGGTCCAGTTCGATGATGCTTGGCTGGTCTCTTCTGGGTCCCGGCCTGCGATCGCGATTGAGGCTGCGCTCGGAGGAGAAAGTGGCATAGTCGCTCTGCACACGCACCACGTCCTCATAGCGGAAGACGAGCCAGCTCTTGCTCTCGTCATCAAACACGACCGGGTGAGATGCGCGCATCGAACGGCACCATTCACGCAACTGCTCATGATAGACTCTAGGCTCGATACTCAGGTCATCGATAAAGGCAGGAAGACGCATAAAACCTGTTCCCCTTTCTTATGCCAACAAGACAAAGCAACTGAGAACCTTGTTTCATTATACGCCTGCATGTATCAATACCTGCTTGCTATGCGCCGTCTTCAGCAGCCATGTTATATCTGCCTACCACGCGCCAGCGCCCCGGAAGCGCACCCAAACCACAGGCATTCCAGGACGCTCCATTCATTCTGTGAACCACTAGCCACTGAACGCTAAATTTCATTTGCGACCAGGCGCTCGAAGCCCCAGCGGCGTCCATACTCGTCCATCTCGATGACACTGTGCTTGAGACGGGCCTCCTCGGCAGCGAAGGCCAGCAGGTGGCTCTGGACAGAGGTCGCCGCAGCCGTCAGGCCAGTCTCTCGCCCCTCGCTACGGACCAGGCGCAGGAAGTCGCGTATGATACCAAAGTCGCCGCCACCATGCCCCTGCGGGCCTCCCTCATTAGAGAGGGTATAGACCTTATGTGTGCCTGTGCCGAACTCGTTGACCTCGATCTGGTTAGTGTCGCGCGCCATGGTTCCCCACATCTCGCCCTTTGTACCCATGAGCTTGATCTTGCGTGTCACGTCATCGGTAAAGGCACACATGGTGAAAGCGGCGGTGACATCGTTGTCAAATTGGAGGTTCACGACCTGGTGATCTACGACATCGTTGTCACAGTGATAGACACAGCGGCCATATGGTCCCTCCTCTAGGGCTTTCATCAGGGCCTGGCGGCTGGTATCGACACTGACAACCGAGGCAGGCCAGCCGTCCTTGCCTGTCAGATAAAACTTTGGCGCATAGTAGGCACAGGTATGCGCCGCCGGACAGCCATCGGTACAGCGCATGGGCGCTCCTGGAGGTGCGTTCTCCAACTTAAAGTGGGTCAGGGTGCCGAAGGAAGAGAGCCGCGTACAGTTGGCGTCCGCGAGCCAGAGCAGGATATCCATGTCATGGCAGGACTTGGCGAGGATCATGGGGCTGGAGAGCGCGGTATTGCGCCAGTTGCCACGCACATAGCTATGGGCATAATGCCAGTAAGCAACATTCTCGCTATGCTCAATCGATATCAAGCGACCAATCGCCCCTTCATCCAGCAGGCGCTTGAGGGTGCTGAAAAAGCTGGTAAAGCGCAACACATGGCAGATCGAAAAGACGCGCCCGACCTCAGCCGCGTATGCCCCCATCTTCACGCACTCCGCCGGGTCCGGCGACATAGGTTTCTCCAACAGAACATGGTAGCCCGCCTGGAGAGCCGCCATGGCGGGCTCAAAGTGCATACGGTCCTGTGTGCAGATCAAAACAGCATCAGCAAGCTTTGGCTGGCTTAACAGCTCACGCCAATCGGCGAAGACACGCTCAGCGGGGAGATTATGCAGTTGCTGAAACTTCGCTCTACGGCCAGAATTGATCTCGGCCACGGCCACAAATTCAAGCTCATAGGAGTTCTGTAAGGCATAGCTACCATAGCTCTCCATTCCTCGTGAACCCGCGCCAATCAACGCAATAGTTACCTTCTTCATAAAGATCCTCCTTGCAAATAGCATCCACAGTTACCAATGACTATACCACCTTCCGCTACTGTTTAAGACTGCACCACATAGAATTTCGTGACAAAAGCATACACATGTAACGATATAGCGATTGCTCCGACGAAGTATATGGAAGACCCAGCAAGCAGCAGGGTGGCTACTTGCACATGGAATTTGGATATACCAGTCGCTACTAGATAGGCTAATAGATATGCATAGACGCAAACTCACACGACCAGAGGTGAGCAGCAACGTTCTTCATAAAAAGAGATTGCCATGCTCCGCGCTGGCGCTGTTGATAATTGCACTCTTACTACAGGCCTGCGCGGCAAGTAGCCAGGGCACGGCTTCCAGGTCGTCAAATAACCAGTATAAACAGTATGCCAGCAGACATGACGCTATCGAGCCACAAGTGCTCTCGCCAATCACGCCCACAATGCTACAGGCAGCGCAGACAAAGCTTACCATCCTGAAGAGCAAGATTGATCAACTCAAAGTCCCAGGCAAGCAGCAAGACATCTATCTCCAGCATTACCGAGCAGAACAGGATGCCCTATATCGAGTCAGTTCGAGCCAGGATTATATCCAGGTCCTGATCCAGATTAATACAAATATCACTGAGGTCGAGAGTGAGGCCGCCCAAGGAAATAGCTATACACTCGTGGCAACTCTCCAGCAGGAGGCCCAGGACTGGGGTGACGCACATAAATGGCATGATGCATATGATCAGAAAGGCTACCAGCTTGATAGCGGCTATCTGAGCCTGGAACGCGGCTATGGAGCCGTGCCATATCTTTACAGAAGATTGGCCAGCGTAGGTTCTGCAGCTTATCCAGAAGTCAAAGATACCCTCTTACACCTCGCAATGCTGGAGGCAAACTTTGCTGATCCTACCCCCTATAATCAGGTTCACGCTACAGATAAGTACCTGCTAACGTACTATCATCTGCAGGACAGCTTGGTATTCGTGGTCTCTATGACCGAGCAAGCCATGCGTGTCTACCAGAATGGGCAATTGATACGTTCCTTCCTGGTAACCACCGGGCGCTATGATAGGCCCTCGCCTCCTGGACTCTGGAGCGCAGGAAACCACCTGACGCATGTGCCTTTTATCTCCTACGAAGCTCCAGGATCGCCCGACTACTATGATCCCATCATGGTAAATTACGCAGTCCAGTTTCGCGCGGATGGCTATTTCTTCCATGATTCCTGGTGGCGTAAGGATTATGGTCCGGGAACACAGTTTCCCCACCAGGATTCAGGCAAGAACAAAGACGCCAGCGTAGGCAGCCATGGCTGCGTCAATCTGCCAACAAACGAAATGGCCTGGGTCTATCAACAGGCCAGGGCTGGCACCAAATTTATCATCTACTAAGGGCACTACGCTGCTAAAGCACGCATCTACATATCATGGGAGGGAGCAGACCGCGTCCCATGATATGTAAGGGCTTGGCGAGGTTGCCAAGCCCTCCTGGGTCTCCCGCACTTTCGATGATTCAGGGATGTGTTCAGTACTCGGCCTGGTAGAGAGGAAAAGGAAGAGACATCAGCATACAATTCCTTGTTTTGAAAGAAAGAGAGCTTCTAAGGCTGTAGGCTCACAAAGGACCGTTCGTCTGGGAGGACGTGCAATATTCCCTGTCCAACTAGTGAGACATCACCGCCTACCAACACGGACCGCACATCGTGCGGTTGCCCCTCGACACGAATACGCATCTGACTGGGCCTCCCTGTAAAGCGCCCCTGTTGCAGCAGAAACTCCTGTCCAGGCTGGATGTAAGCGTGTTTCGCCAGGTATGCACCAACTGTCCCAGCGGCGCTCCCTGTCGCAACATCTTCCAGCAAGCCATCGTTATTCCAATGTCTGCCTTCACGCGTTGGAATATCGAGGACGTAGGCAAATTGCGCGCCCACTTGAGCCAGGAGGCTCTCAAACGCTGGATAAACGATGCGGGCGCGTTCCAACCCTTGTTTAATGGGTACAATCAGGTAGCGCAGTCCGGTACTAACAACCTCTAACGGAAGATTGGCATAGAGATCATCCGGCACAAGATTCAGGGCCGAGAGCAATTCACCAATGTCTTTCTGCGCCACTTCATTGAGGAATTTGGGCTGGCCCTGGTCGAGCAGCGCCCGATAGTGCTCCCCGTTTTGCTCAGTTGTCACCTGCACCGTTTTTTGCTTCAGCACGAAGCTCCATGTGCGCGTTCCTGATGCGCCACGCAGGGCGTGCAAGACACTTGCCGCTCCTAACAGAGGATGGCCAGCAAAATCAAGCTCTTCATGCAGATCAAAAACCCGCGCTCTAATGGTGGTTCCTTCCTTCGTTGGAAAGAGGAAAATCGACTCGAAATGGTGCATCTCCTGGGTAATGCACAGCATCTGCTCGCTACTCAGGCTGTCGCCTTCTGGAAAGACGGTCAAGCTATTGCCAGTAAATGGTCGAGCACTGAACACATCGACATGATGATAGCCAAGATATTGGATATCCATACTAATCCTCTCTGCTGTTTGTGGTGTGGAACGTAATCTGTAAGGCACCGCGCTCTAATGCTTCAATCATTCGTTGTACGTCCCGTTCGGTTGTCGACCAGTTAACAAATGCTGCACGTATCGCCGGTTTGCCAGCAAAAAGGGTGGGCGTGAGCACCACCTCACCATCACGTTTCAGTGCCTCTAAGAATCGATCACGCTGATCTGCATCTGTTTTACGTAAAGCAAAGCACACAATATTGAGGGATACCGGGGCTAAGAGCTCAAAGTGTGTGGATTGCTCGATACTTTGTCCCAGTGTCTGGGCGAAAAGACAAGATTGTGCGACCAGCGCTTGATAGCCGGAACGACCATAGGCCATCAATGTCATCCATGCAGGGAGCGCGCGGAAGCGGCGAGAGTTCTCAGGCGTGCGGTGCAATAAGTCTGGACCTGCTCCTAAATAAGCGGCAACGGCCTTGAAGACTTGTTCTTGTAACGCGACATGGCGGGTAAAGATGAGGCCTGAGTCGTAGGGGACATTCAGCCACTTGTGCCCATCGGTAGTGATCGAATCAGCCGCATTCAAACCACGCAGTAGATGAGATCGGGAGGGATCACAGGCGGCAAAGAGTCCAAAGGCGCCATCCACATGCAACCACGCGCCATAGGTCTGACACAGCGAGGCCAACGTCTCCAGGTCATCGAAGTCACCTGTATTCACTTCTCCAGCACTGGCGATCACAATGGCAGGTTTACCGCCGGTAGCAGCGAGACGCTGAGCCAGGGCGGCAGGATCGATGGCCTGTCTCCTCGGCAAACAAGGCACATATTCGACGGCTTTCCGACCCATCCCCAGGATCGAGAGGGCTTTGAGGATGCTGGCATGCGGAACACAGCCAAAGACCGGGATACGAGGCATATTCCATAAGCCCTCCTCTGAAGGATCGTGCCCGAGTCGCTGGAAAGCCCATTGACGCGCGGTCGCCAGAGCCACCAAATTGGCCTGGGTCGCACCGGAGACAAAGACACCGTCAAAGTCATCGGACAGAGCAAAAAGGGTACGCAACAACGCAAGCGTTTCGCGCTCCACAGTGGTGGCAATGGAATCTCCATCATTACTCACATTTTGATCATAGGATGAGACAAGCCAATCTCCTGCTAAGGCTGCCGGGGTACTTCCGCCGGTTACAAATCCTAGATAACGTGGTCCGGCTGATCCAGAAAGTTGGGCCTCGTATTTACGGCGAAAGCAGGCGAGGGCTTCTTGTGCCCCCAATCCTTCCTCTGGCAATGCATCGGGTGGAAGAGGCTCGGGAGTATGACCAGCAGGGCGTTCCGCGAGACTGTGCAGAAACTGGAGTGCGGCGTTGTGAGCAGCGTCAAGAATACGCTCTAGCTGCTCACGATCTTGATGGAAACGCATATCATTGTTCCTTTCTATTCCTTCATGAGAGCCTTGTGAAAAGCCCGTTGCGAGTGTTCCTCAACGATCCAGTGCGCGGCAAACATCGCACTTGCCCGTGCCACCTCGGCTCCCAGACGGCGTAACCTCTGATCGATGGTGGGATTCTGAGCCAGTCCGGTTTCATCGAAGGCCTTACGGCTTCCGGGAATAGCAACCATCGTAGGCGCGACCCAGGCACCCATAGCACGGGCCGCCAGCAACATGGTGGTGAGGGTATTCATGCCCGAGCCGGAGGTACCGCCCTGTGCTGCTATGATCCCGGCTACCTTCCCTTTCATCCCCGATGCGTGCGTAGTGTACAACAGCTCCAGAAAGTCCAGGGCATTCTTGAGCGAGCCACTGATGGCGTTGTGATAGACCGGGGAGGCCAGGATGAACCCCTGTGCCTCATAGACTGCATCAAACAGCGTCGTAATCACCTTGCGTTCCGCAGGAGTATACCCATCGAGGGTATAGGTCCCATCGAATAAAGGGAGCCGCAAAGTTGCCAGGTCGATCAGGTGGATTCGTACTCCTGCCTGTCTTGCGCCGTCCAGCGCGATTTGCAGGCCAGGGTAGCGGTAGAACCAGTACGTGGACTCCCTCCCAGGCCAAGAATAGTGACGGTCATGTGTCCTCCAGAAAGGAGAATGCGGGTAAGCTTATCCTGAAGAGAAACGCTGCACTCTTGACAAACTCTCTTGCTATCCAATATAAAAGAGAATAGATTGAAAAAATAGATCCAATTCAAATATGATTGGTATGAAAAATGGATAGTCAGCAGTTTGTACTTCTTCTTGGTCCCTGGACGACGAGACAGGGACCATTGTATCGTCGTCTGACCTCCGCTCTGCACACGCTCATTCTGCGCGGGGATATTGCACCAGGAACACGACTGCCTGCCGAACGTGTGCTGGCTGAAGCGCTGGCGGTTAGCCGAAGCACGGTGATTGCGGCCTATCGACTTCTGGAGCAAGAGCACTGGATTGAGCTCATACAGGGAAGCGGCGCCTTTGTCTGTTCACTGCCATTCGGTCGAACCTATGCCTCACCTGTTCCTCCTGCTTCGTTCAAGGCTCCCTGGCATCTTTCTCAAACACAAGAAGAGCAACTCATCGATTTTTCTGTGGGAACTCCTGGCCCTCTCACAGAAATGCCTGCTTCTCTGTTTCACCTTTCTGGCCCCGACATCGAGCAAATGATGACCCAACGAGGGTACACCCCTCAAGGTTGGCGGCCTTTGCGCCAGGCTCTTGCCTCTTACTATCGCCACTGGAATCTGCCAACGTCGGCAGAGCAGATCCTGGTGACAACTGGAGCCCAACAAGCGATCTCGCTGATTGCCACGCTCTATCTGCAACGAGGAGAGCGCGTCTTGCTCGAAAATCCCACCTACTTTGGGACAATTGATGTGCTACGAGCGCTGAGAGCGCAACTCCTCCCGCTTGCGATGGACGTGACCGGCATCGATCGATTTACGCTCCGCAAGCAGGTGAGGGAAACCTCCCCACGCTTACTGATCGTCTCTCCTACCTTTCAGAATCCAACTGGCATGTTGATGCCTTTCAGCGTTCGGCAGGACATCGCTCAACTGTCAAAGGAGACGAAATTACCCGTGCTGGAGGATCTGACTTTTGCTGATGTCTTGCTGGAACAAGAAAGCCCTCCTCCCATTGCCGCCTATGAACAGAAGGCAACGATCCTCTCCGTCGGGTCCCTCAACAAACTCTTTTGGGCGGGCTTGCGAATTGGATGGGTACGTGGCCCTGAGCCAATCATCGAACGGCTTACCCATCTCAAAGAGACCAGTGATTTAGGCACTGGTTTGATCTCTCAAGCACTGGCGTTACAGGTTCTCCAGCACCTGGATTCTCTTCGGCGAGCTCGTCAAAATGAATTGCAACAGAAGCTCAAACTCATCACGGAGCTCGTTTCCACATCATTCCCCACATGGACCTGGCGACCACCTGAAGGAGGATATTTTCTCTGGCTTCGGTTGCCAGACGGCAACGCGCTTGAGTTTGCTCAAGTCGCGCTTCGCCATGGAGTCGTGATCAGCCCAGGAACACTGTTCTCAGTCGATAATTCCCACCAGACATATATCCGCTTGCCCTTTCTTTTCGATGAAGAGACGCTCCGCGAGGGAATGAGAAAGTTGGCTCAGGCATGGGAAACCTATACCATGTTTTAATCCAATGGAAACGGGAAAACACTCTCCATCTGGTATACCCCGTGTAGAGCGTAAATTGCGTTCTTCTTTGCAGACTGACCAGTTGGTCAGTTGAGCGAGACAACGCTTACCAGAGGCGCAGAGGGAATAGAAAGGAAAGACATAGATGGATTATCAACTGTTTCTCATGAGGACGCTCGCAGACGCTTCCCAAATAGCGCTTGACCATTTTGGAAGCGTCACACCAGCAATAAAGGATGGCGACACAAGCCAGGTGGTCACTGAGGCTGATATAGAAATAGGAAGGATGATAAGCGAAGAGATCAAACGAACCTATCCAACCCACAATATTCTTGATGAAGAGATGGGTATCGTTGACAAGCACTCGCCCTACACCTGGGTCATTGATCCCATTGATGGAACGAGTAATTTTGCGCAGGCAAGCCCGCTCTATGGCTGTATGCTAGGACTCCTCAAAGACCACAAACCCATCGCTGGTGGTTTCGCGCTTCCTGCTTTCCACGAAATCTATACTGCTGAGAGAGGAAAAGGGGCGTACTGTAATCAACAACGTGTGCGGGTGCAAGATCAGAAGGAGTTGCTTTCAGCCCTGGTTGCTTATGGAGTAGAGGGGCATCAAGAAGATCCGAACAGAACGAGAAAAGAATGCGAACTGTTAGCAGAAATCGTCTTAGCATGCAGAGGCGTACAAACAAGCAGTAGTGTTTTTGATGCTGCAATGGTAGCCAAAGGAGTGTATGGAGGCTTTCTTTATCAGAATTGTAAAATTTGGGACAATGTGGCACAACAGATTCTACTTGAGGAAGCAGGAGTTCTCTATACCGATTTTTTTGGCCAGCCCATCGATTACAAACATCCTTTGACGAAAGCGACAGAAATGTTTAGTTTTTGCGCGGCTCCCCCAGCTTTACATGGTCAACTCCAGCAAATTATTTCCACCTGGAAGATGAAGTGCACTTTTTCATGAGAGGCATGAAGTTTCATGCCTGACACTCCGTCCTCTCGTGTGCCTTTCATCTAGTACGGACCCAACTGGGAGGACCAGCTAGACAGATAGCTGCCATAGGCTGAGGCGGTCTCGCTGGCATTATCCTGGACCATGCCGGTATAGCAGGAGGTCTGGCCCGGCGCAACATACTTGTTGCCGCCAGTATCACAGGTAAAGGCCTTGCCATCATTTATACGCACAATTTTGGCATTCCCATATTTACCTGAGGGGAGAGCCTTATCGAAGACGATCTTGGCCCAGGCAGCATGACAGGTGACGCTAAAGCGGAAATAGATTGTAGCGCCCACGCCTCCTAACGTGACATGCCTTGAATGTGAGTTTGAGAGTGTCTGATCACACGTTTGCCCATTAACGGTGTACGTGGTCGGATTCTTGCCATCAACTGCCGCGATTATAGGTTTGGGCGTAGGTGTAGGTTTGGGGGCTGGTGGAGAAGCACTTTTTGTTGTAGAGGTTGGTGTGGGCGAAGGCTGTGTCGTAGAAGTTGAGGTAAGCGAAGGCCACGGCGTAGAGGTCGAGGTAGGTGTAGCCTGCGAATGATTGTTGGTGTTAGAGTTATTCTTCGAAGCTGGCGTAAGGGAATTGGTGGGCGTGGCAGTGCTATCAGGAGCACCCTGACGGTCACTGACAAGAGATGCTCCTCCTGTTGCAAGTTGATTCTGTAATAAACCTATGGGCAGAGCGAGAGCCTGTATGCCAACAACAGAACCCGCCACTAGAACGCTGCCCAGCAATATCAGCATCACCAACCCGATACTGGCAAGCGCGAAGTAGTGCTTCTTACCACCCTTACCAGTGTGCCCCGCAATGGATGTTTCTGGGTATGTTGCGAGCTTCAGGGTATTGGAAGCAAGCTCGGTAGGTATAAGTGTTCTGCCCTCCTGGGAGACATCTTCCGTTTGTGTCGGGTCCTGGAGAGAAATGCTCTCATCGGCAGAAGCATCGTTCTCCTGGTTAGTGGTTACTGACATAGATTCATAGGGGTCGATGTCCTTAGTTGTTATGATCGTCGCCCCAGTAGAGGCAACAGACTCAAACGTGTGTTCATCCTGGCTGGCTAATTGTAGCGCGGCGGCAAACTCCTGCACGCTCGCGAAACGCTTTTGCGGGTCACTGGCAAGTGCTCGCTGCACGACCTGCTCTACCTCCACGGAGAGGCGAGGGGCCAGCGCACGCAGAGACGGAGGCACGCCCTCATCTAACGCGCCCTGGAATGGCGACTTGCCACAAAGCCATTCATAAACCATGACACCGAGCGCGAATTGATCGCTGGCCGGACCAGTCACACCAGTACGCTGTTCGGGGGTTGTATACACAGAGTAGGAGATAGCATCCTGTTTGGCAGCCAGCACATTAAGATATGTAGTATTATCGATCAAAGTAGCGAGTTTAAAATCACTGAGCAAGACCTTGTCATCGGCATCAAACAATATGTTTCCTGGTTTGATATTGCCATGTACCACACGCTGATCATGCGCGTACTGTAAAGCCGAGGCAAGAGGCATGATATAACACAAAACCTCTTCGAGCGATAGCTGCAAACCTCTGGTGTGCCGGTTACGCAAGGTGCCATGTGGCGCATACTCCATTACCAGGAACGGCAGCGATACAGGATCGCTACCAATACCACAATCTAACAGCGGCATGAGATGGGGATGTTCCAGTTTTAGCGCCTGCACCTCGTCGAGGAAAGCCTTCCGATCTTCCTCTTTCGCAAGATTGACATTAAATACTTTCAGCGCGACCTCGGGCTGGTTCTCAACGTGCTGCCCAAGATAAACATCGCTGGTCTGCCCTCCGCCAAGCCAGCGAGACAGGCGGTAATCACCAAGTTGCTGACCAGATAGATCGATATACTTTGTCATTGCAAGCCTTCTCCAACACCTTGACACAAGATGAGACAGATCAAAATAAGTTATCTAAGAGCAATAGATGCGTCTATTGTATAGACAATTAATGCAATGCGTCAAGCAAGTACTACTTCTTTCTAGTACTACTCTGTTAGTTCGTGTAGTAAAATGGAGGCATGAACAAGACCCAAGTCCAACACATTTCCATCTAACAAACTGACATCAATGGCTCTTGCATCTGCCTGCTTTCTCGGAGAGGTGTACCCCGCCTCCAGCAGAACCGAACTCACGACGGTGGGAGGGAGTTCCAGGCGCAAGCTCAGGTAGGGCTGGGCTTTCGAGGCTTCCAGAACCTGGCTGATGCTGGGAAGCCCGATGGTGGTCAGCAGATAATGTCAGGAATCGTAGCGATAGCGGCTCTCGCTGAGCAGAACCTCTTTGCTGCCCTGAGCAACTACACACATAGATGGAGTGGATACCCCATGTAATGGCTCCGTTGGTGCGGAGGCGCGGGCCAGGTGCAACCCAGGGAATGGTTGGACCGTCCCATCTTCGCGGACGACCCGCAAAATGCGCTCAAGCAGCTCCTCGTGGTTGCCTGGATGCGTTGGACTTCGCGCTCAGCGGGCTTGTGGATCATCGTATTCATCGGAACCTCATGCAGGACGCCGAAGAATGCGAACGCAGCGTCTACGACGCCATCCGCACCGGCTATCGCCTGATTGATACGGCGGCATCCTATGGCAATGAAGAGGCCGTCGGCAAAGCCATCAAGCGGAGCGGTGTGCCAAGGGAAGAGCTGTTCGTCACCACCAAGCTCTGGATTCAGGATGCCGGGGAAGAACGTACCAAACCAGCGTTTGAACGCTCATTGCAGCGGTTACAACTGGAGTATCTGGATCTCTACCTGATTCACCAGCCCTTTGGGGATGTGTATGGCGCATGGCGCGCGATGGAGAAGTTGTACCAGGAAGGCCGGATACGCGCCATCGGGGTCAGCAACTTCTTACCCGACCGGCTGATGGACCTGATGGTACATCACCACGTCGTTCCTGCCGTCAATCAGGTTGAAACCCATCCGTTCAATCAGCAAATCGAAACCCAGACCTTCTTGCAGGAAACCATGTTCAGATAGAATCCTGGGGACCGTTTGCCGAAGGCAAACACAACATTTTCGAGAACGAGTTGCTGCATTCCATCGCAGGCAAGTATCAGAAAACCGTGGCGCAAGTCATTCTGCGCTGGCTGACCCAAAGAGGGGTCGTGGTAATTCCCAAATCAGTCCGTAAGGAACGAATCGTGGAAAACTTCACCATCTTCGATTTCGATCTGAGCCCGGAAGATATGGCGGCGATGAGGACGCTGGACACCAAAACCAGCAGCTTCTTCGACCACCGTGACCCCAACATCGTGAGGAGGTTGAGCGAAGCAACACGTCCGACCTAAACGGACGTGCGGCCCGTTTGCATCTGGCCCGTCGGAGCGAAACGGACGCGCAAGAGGAAGGGAAGACGTTTCGCTTTGGGGGCTCGCAGACGCGATGGCTCTTCGATGCTTGTGCGGTTGCGATACACGGTCAGCACAGATGCCGCGAGAGGTTTGGAAAGAGGTCAGCAGGCAACTTGCGTTTGCGAATGATTTGCAACTGTGCCATCTTTTCAAGCATGGTGGCCAAGCCCACGCGTCCGGGTCCATACGCAAATAACGGAGGGGGTTCGTGAGTTCTTCCTCTCTGCCTAGCTGCGGCGGCGGTACAGACTCCTCTGGTGATACTGGCGGCACTTCCGGGGCCTCGATTATTTGGGCGTGTAAGCAGTCATTGCCAGGTGCTCGCTTCCTTGAAGAGTGCAGAGGCAAGCAGCGCGCAGCGTGTAGCTACCTCTTTGGGAGTATAGGGTCTTCCCTGCTCAAGCCACCAGATGATGGCTTCGACAAACATGGTAGACACCAGGTTTGGCACAAACTCATCTGGGAAGGTGTAGACGGGGCGATCAGAGGTGTTCGGCCTGCTGGGAACGCGCCCATGCTCTTTGACCATGTCAGCCAAAGACGCATGCATCTTCCTCACAAACCAGAGGCTTCCCTTCCTGCCAAGCAACGCTCGATAGAATCGTTCGTATTCCGCGATATGCTCGAAAAACTTCACCCAGACCTGTGGAGGACGTTCCATCCCCATCTCTCCAACCGCGTTCAGCAAGACGCTCATCGCTTCCTCAAAGATTTGCTCCGCCAGGTCATACTTATCCTGGTAATACCGGTAGAACGCAGACCGACTGACCATCGCACGCGCAGCCAACTCTTCCACAGTAATCGCATCAAAACCGCGTTCTTCGATCAACTCAAGCAAGGCATCTCGCAGAAGCTTGCGCGTGCGTCTTGCGCGCAAATCATTGGAGTTTTGAGTCATTTTGCGCTCCCTGTCCTATCTAAGACATATCTCCCAGATTGATTCTTGTTTCCAGCTTTCGCCCAAACTACACTTGGCAGAGGACAAATTGTCCTCTCTCGATCATTGTGTCACGAATTGAGATACGCGTCAAAAATCAGGACAGATTGTTCCAATAAGCGAACACATGAGAGCACAGAGAAAGGATATGCGCGCATGCGTATTGTACAAGTTCACCAGTTCGGCCCACCGGAAGTCTTGATGGCCGAAGAGCAAGAAGAGCCACAGACCGGACCTGGTCAGGTCATTATCGAAGTACAGATGGCTGGAGTCTGCTTCGGAGACACCATCATGCGCTCTGGAAGGTATCCATTGCCACTCCCGTTCGTACCTGGATTAGAGGTTGCTGGCCGGGTAAGAGAGGTTGGACCAGACGGCGATCAGTCGTTGGTGGGAAAGCTCGTCGTCGCACGCACCAAAAATAATACGGGTGGCTATGCGGAGCAGGCGGTCGTCGATGCCACCGATGTCTTCCACATTCCGACAGGGCTGTCAATCGAGCAGGCGGTCGGAGTGTTTCTGTCGGGACAAACGGCTGTTGGCCTGATCAAGGCGGCCAATATCACACCGGGTGAAGTTGTGTTGATTACTGCGGCAGCGGGCAGCCTTGGTTCGCAGTTAGTCCAACAGGCCAGGGCCGCCGGTGCGGGGACCGTGATTGGCGCAGCGCACGGCAAGAAGAAACTCGATGTCATCACGCAACTTGGAGCCGACATAGCCATCGACTACAATGACGACGACTGGGTGGAGCAGGTGCGCAAAGCCACGGACGGCAAAGGTGCCGATCTTGTGCTGGACGGCGTTGGAGGAACCATTGGACACCAGGCATTCGAGGCCACGGCCAAAGAGAGCGGGAGACTCGGGGTCTACGGGTTCTCTTCTGGAGCCTGGACCAAGATCGAGACCCGAGAACTGGCGGCACGTGGCATCGCTGTCATTGCACCTCTTTCCATCGCGTTTGCCAAGCCTCCACAGGAAGCACGCATTGATGCCGAGAGCGCGCTGGCCGAGGCGGCTGCTGGGCGATTGACCGCCGTCAGTGGCCCGACCTACCCTCTAGAGCATGCCGCCGACGCTCACGCTGCTATTGAAGCTCGCGAGACAACCGGCAAAGTTCTGCTCATCCCTTGATGAGTCTATCAGCAATCCCGCAACTTCGTGTGGGATTGCTAACAAATTTCCTATGTAAGCCGTTCCAACTCATCTGTTATATATGCTAAAACACCATCAATTTCTTTGCATTAGGAATTGGGATTTATAGTAAGAAGCAGAGGAAAAGCGCCGAAGCGGCTTAAGCCGCTTCGGCGCTTTTCCTCTGCTTCTTAGGAGTGCCAGGCCATTAGACCGAACCACGCACGCAATTAGTAAGTAATCTTTACCGTAGTGCCGATTGGTGCCCAGTTGTAGAGCCATGCCGCCGCGGGAACAGGCATATTGACGCAACCATGTGTACCATAATTAGCACTGGGATTACCACTAGAGTCGTGGTGGGGATACTGAGTACCGGGGCCATAATTATAGCGCCACCAGGAATCGTGCAGAAAGTAGCCGCCATACTGGAACTCCAGGGCATAGTTGATATAGGTTGGCGCATAGTAATACGGCGATCCTACAGGGTAAGGCGAGTAGAACGTGGTTGGATGCAGCTTTACAAAGATGTGGAAGGTGCCGGTAGGCGTTGGCAATTCGGGTCGGCCCGTCGTCACCAGCGTCGTGTAGACCTGTCTGCCATTCTCATAAGCATACAGGCGCTCCTGAGAGAGATTGACCACGATAGATTTTCCCTGCCCAGAGGGAGCGCTACTACCAATCGAGATCAAGCCGCCATAAATGTAGCGGGGAGCGCTATTCGTGCTTGAGATGCGGTACCAGGTACGAATACCACCCCAGACAACCTGGCCATTGACCGCCTGGTAAATGGTGACCCTGGTATTGGGAGCATACGTGGTAACCACACTTGTGCCAGTTGACGTGCCAGCACGTACGTTCGCCCAGCCAGTTGTCAGACCAACTTGTGTGCTTTGCGCAACTGCGTTGTGGTGTGTCTGAGCATGCGCGGTCAATGGAGTAGCAGCTAGCAGCCACGTCCCTACCAGGACAAGCGCACTAAGAACAAAAAATTTTTTCATGAGGGTTTGCATAGAATTTCTCCCTTTTAATGCAATATCGAATTCTCCCCCTAAAGATGAGTATATACATATTTCGCTCTAAATGGAAGTGTTTGATGCTCTTTTAAAAAGAATTAGAGAATAAGTGAGCATCCTCTGAGATCTCTATAAGCACGACCATGCGCGCCTATTTTCTATAATGACAGGACGCCAGCAAAAATCGCACAGAATTGTGGGGAGAGGGAGAAAGTTCGACGCTGCTAAAGCACGCGTCTACATATGTCCTATATGTAGACGCGTGCTTTAGCAGCGTCGTGTTACAAATACCTGTGCTTCCTATCTACAGCAGTTGCAGTCCCGCGCCAAGTACCGCCACCAGCAGGACAACAATCCACGGCGGGAGTTTCCAGAATGCCAGCAGGCCAAAGGCCAGTAGCCCCAGCGCAAAATCTGTAGGAGCGTGAATAGCGCTTGTCCAGATAGGCTGATAGAGAGCTGCCAGAAGGATACCTACTACTGCGGCATTAACACCACGTAAGGCGGCCTGAAAGGGTTCAAAGGCCCGCAGACGATTCCAGAAAGGGAGAATACCAATCACAAACAGGAAGGATGGCAAGAAGATCGCAACAAGAGCAATGAGCGCCCCTAACCAGCCATTTGGCGAGGACTTACTGACCGCGCCCAGGTAAGCGGAAAAAGTAAACAGAGGACCGGGAACAGCCTGGGCCGCCGCGTAACCCGTAATAAACTGGTCATTACTTACCCAACCGCTGGGGACAACCTCGCGCTGTAACAGCGGCAGAACAACGTGACCCCCCCCAAAGACCAGCGAACCAACGCGAAAGAAGGTATCAAAGAGCGCAATAGATTGATTATGCGTGAGTTGTCTTAAAATAGGCAGACCTAGTAGAAGTAAGGCAAAAAGAATCCAGCAGCAGATAGCCAGGCGACGTGGTAGCATCAGAGGCAACTGTGCAGGCTTCTCCTCGCGTACCTGGCGCAAGAAACGCCAGCCAAAGATGCCAGCCAGGGCGATAAGTGAAATCTGCACTATCGCATTAGGCCAGAGTAGGATAGCGATAGCCGCGATGAGAGCCAGCGTCGCTCGTGGGCGATCCGGGCAGAGTGAGGTCGCCATCCCCCACACGGCCTGTGCCACAACCGCAACGGCCACAACCAGCAGGCCATGCAACCAGCCCAGTTGCGCGGCTCCTGGGAGCATAGTCGTCGCATAGGCGAAGAGGGTCAACGCTACCGCCGATGGCAGGGTAAAGCCAAGCCAGGCAGCAAGGCCACCCCATAAGCCGGCCCTGGTGATCCCCAGAGCAATACCAACCTGGCTACTGGATGGTCCAGGCAGAAACTGGCAGAGCGCAATTAAATCGGCATATGCATGCTCATCCAGCCATTTACGCCGTACCACAATCTCCTGACGAAAATATCCCAGATGCGCCGTCGGTCCCCCAAAAGAGGTCAGGCCCAGGCGAGAGAAGACCCCCAGGACCTCTAGAAACGTGCCTCTTGGAGCCAGGTCTGGCGAATCTGCCTCTTTTGCAGGAAGAAGGTCCGCTCCCAACGTTGTCGTGTCAACGGCTCTGTCCTCCTTTGGTTGCCTCGAGGTACCCATGATAGCACTCCTCCTTTATTACTCAAGGCAAAGCTACCATGCATTCCCATAAAAAAAAACAAGCCATAGTGCCTACGTATAGAGACATGCCTTCAATACTTTCCAGGGTAATTTAACAAGGAAGATATCAACTCTCCTCACACCTGTGATGCTTTGCATAGATAAGGGGATGTGGTAGTGAGGAGAGGTAGCTATACAGTCTGGCTGATGGTCGAGGGAGACAAGGCAGTGGAATTAGCCCTCTGCTGGCTTACGTGGCGTAAGAATTGGGTAATCATGGGCATGACAATGCGAGACTGCGTATAAAATGAGGCATGATCTCCACCTTCGATAGCAAAAAGCGTTGCTTGCTTGATTTTACGTGCCAAAAGTTCGGCATCCTCAACGGGCACATCAGGATCATTAGACCCATGAATAACGAGTGCAGGGGCCGTGATATCCTCTAAAGGGCCATCTTTGATGGCAGCAAAGGCGGTATAGTCAGCGTCGTAGCCAACTTTGCGCAGTGGAAAGACCGTGCCAGAACAAAGCATTCCCTCAACGGCATCGCCAAATGGTAGCAAGCGAGCGATAGGCGCAACGAGAAATAAGAATGGCTCAGACACCAGGAGGTATTCAATGAGGTGCGCCTGGGCCTTTGCCCAGAGCGAGGCTTGCGCTAACTTCTCTTGTGGGGCATAGCGACGCACAATGGCACCAATCATAATCAGTCCCTGACAACGATCAGGATGGCGCAGTGCAAATTGAAGTGCCGAAGGGCCGCCACCTGAGAAACCTATCACACTAGCCTGTTCAATACCTAATGCATCTAAGAGGGCAACATAGAGATCAGCCTGAGCTTCGGGAGTAGCCCCGGAAGCCAGGGGGGTACGTAGATAGCCCGGGCGTGAAGGGGAGATAAGTGTGCAAGAGTTCTCGCCCAGAAAACGCGCGAAATATAAACCTTGATCATAGCCACCCGGCGTACCGTGAGCGTAGATGACAACGGGACCGGAGCCTGTAATCTGATACTCCACGGGACCAAGCGCAGTATTGACCACGAGGCCACCTTCTGACACACGCCTGGCCTCTTTGTATTGCCAGGAACGATACGCCTTATGAATGCCCCATGCGGAAATAGCGGCCATTGCGCCTAAGCTTAACCACAGGCTACTCCTACGCTTCTTCTGAAGAAACTCATCTTCACGTACTTGCTGAGAGTTTTTCTTTCTCCTAGAAGGATATTTCTGTTTGGAGGGTCCAAGCATAATTCTACATTCCTTCCACGCGCTACAGGCTGGTTTACTCTATCCTAACGTCTCTGCCCAAGAGGTAGCCTTTATCTGACCGCTTGTGCACATTACAAAGGCTACTCTACCAGACTTATCCCTATCAGACAATTCACCGGGACTCATGGCGAAGTAAAAAGTATGGTCAAAAGCCGAACCAATTTCATTTGAGGCTGGCGAAAGCGTCTACATTAGCGAGAAGATTGAAATGAAGATGAAGAATTGCGCGCAAAACAAGAGTTAAATGGCTAGCTCCGGTGCGTCAAACGCCTGGGCGAGGCTGGTTGGATACCATTGGAGAATATCGCCTGGTTGTAATAACAGGCAAGGACTATACTGAAAAGATGACACCTCTCCTCTCTTTGCTTGAGAATATCTGCCTGGCTGGAGGATCACTATTACTCTATGTGCTCCTCGTGGCCTGGGCATGGCGCTCTTCGCGCACAGAGGCATGGGCCATGCTCATTGCCTCCACATGCATTGGCATACTTATCACGCTCGATGCAACACTTGTCGCCAACCCGTCATGGGTATTCTCACTACCCGTGCTCATCCTGACCTTGCTCTTTGGTGGCTCGGTCTTCTCTTTCCCCCTCGTCCGTCACTATGACTGGTTTATTACACATTATGGCTGGCTGGGAAGGCTTGTCTATGCAGTTGTCATTAGCTTGCTTATTCCTGGCATTCTCGACAGCAACAACAATGGTTCATCAACCTATACCATCTTTGGGCAGGCAGGAGAGAGCATGTGGAGCGCAATCATCCTTATTGAAGGCGTCTTCTGGCTCCCCATGCTTCTCTATGAAAGGCTACGTTGGTACTCCAACCAGAGAGCGAGTACGCGCACAGACCTCATCAAAAACAAGCTGCTCTGATCACTGCGCTATACGCTTACGCATCAGGGCAGCCACTCCCTTGCTAACATCATCCTGAGTCTCAAGCTGGTCAATAACCTGCTCCTGATCTGTGAGTGAGCGATTCTGATTGAGCTTATACTTCCCCTGCAAACGTGTAATTGACATAGTGAATCCAACCACGCCACGGGCCTTTTTACGCATAGCCTCGTTCTCCGGTTGGAGAAACCAGGCAAGCCTATCTGTACCCTCAAACACATGTACCTGGTCCCCTAATAGGGTCATAAGATCATCGGGATCTTCAACTAGTCTGGGAACACCATAGGCATGCACGACAGCGTAGTTCCAGGTAGGAACGCTTATTTCCGGCTCACTATACCACGAAGGCGAGATATAGGCATGAGGCCCCTGAAAAATAATCAAAACCTCCTGCGAACCATCAAACGTTTTCCACTGTGAGTTGCCCAGAGCGAAATGTCCAAGGAGTTGACCATATGGGCCTGGCTCTGCCTGAAGAATTACAGGTATATGGCTAGCGACCGGAACGCCCTCCTGGTTTGAAATGGCCAGAGCGAAAGGGTTACCGCTCATAAAGGCGTGTAGCTCCACCAGATCTTCTTCGCGAAAATGTTTGGGAACGTACATGCTACCTCCTTTTCTCTTTTACAGACAATTAAGAATCCCTTGATGTCGCACTTCATATTACAATCCGTCGAATAAAAAGCCTTTTGCTATAGAGCTTGATTTGATCCCTCTGGAACAAATAGCGGCTGTGCTGCAACCTGCAGGCTCTCAATATTTTCTGGTAGAAGATAGGTTTGAGAGGTATGCACGCAAAACTCCAGCGCAGGACCCATTGTCATTTGTCGCTGCCAGAAGATATCCTGTTGCTCGATGTCAGCAGCCTGGAGCAGGCTATACAATTGAGCATAACTCATACCAGCAGGCTTACCAAACCAGGTAACGGAGCGAATACCAGCAAAAGTCGCGGGAGTAGTCGTCCCGTCTTTCAGGCGATACAGGCCACCTGTTCCATAATCAGCCAGCCGCGCAACCTGATTATGAGGCTCCCGACAGATTCCCGAGACAGCCGCTTCATCCACCAGATCAAGCGCAGCCGAGTTCTCAACGAGATACCAGTCTTCATAAACCTCGCTCCCCTCATGCATCCATGGCAATTGGGGCATTTCTAGAACAATTGACCCCTTGAAGCCCTGTATCCGCCGCTCTTGCAATATCTGATGAAAAGCGACGAGGCGCTTCTGATACTCCACCTTCTCTACATTGCTTGCTCGCTGATGCCAGAACACATAAGCTAACATAAAATATCCTCCCAAATACTATAAGAAATGCATATTTTAGTAAATACAAACCCAGCATTATCTTACACCTCATTTGGACATAAGAAAATGACCAATTTATGTCAAACAAAGCATACCACCTCTCGCTTCCTAAACAGAAGGACTAAATATATACCTTCTCAGCTCATAGAGAAGAAGCAGGCAAGCTCTTTCCGTAGAGAGAGCTTGCCTGCTTCTTCTTTGCTTATGCTGATTTACCGTATGGCTTAGAACCAGCGACGGCGGCGACGAGGGGCACGTGCATAGGTACCACGACGATAGTAATAAGGACGCACGCGATGGTAAGCAAAGCCGCTCCAGATGAACACCAGGATCGCGGCCACAAGAATCGAGCTAACCAGGGGTACACCTGCCAGAAGTGGTTCACCAGCGATGCTGAAGTTTAGGAGGCCAACCACGATAAAAATCGCCAGGAAGCCCAACAAAACGGCTCCAATGATGCCATCAGGAGCACGACGGCGCGCGATAAGTTCGCCAACAACGCCCACAAGCAATGCCACCAGGAACCAGACAAGCAATTTAGTAAAGGTAATAACGAAAGCAGCTAATACCATAATCTTTTATTCCTCCTGCAACTTGATAAGTTGTAGATACAATTGTGCTTATATTACGTTAAGCAGGAGCATTTTGGTTCAAACTTGCGTCGCGATGCGCTTGCATGGGATGTTGGGTTACAGTTGGGTTACACTATAAGCTCGCAAGAGTTTTGATAGCTCTTATTTTTGAAAAAGGTATAAACCAAAACCTAATGTATCGCGCCCCCAACGCACATACGTATCACGCCAAGCACGAATGCGTTTTAGTAGTTCAGGCACATCTGGATCTTCTGAATGCTTTCTGGCATAGAGCTCCATATTGCGCAAATGTAGCCATTCATAACGATCCCACTCATCATCATTACAGACACAGGCATAGAGGGGAACCAAACCTTCTGCGGGACCAGTGGTGACATTTTGGGCATGTGTCATACATTCATCGCGACTACCCCCAAAAGCAGCAAGATATTCGGGCTGAGGTTCCTGCTTCCAATATCCATCGCCCAAGAGGATATACCCACCAGGCTTCACCCAGCTTTTAACCTGCTGGAGTGTGGGCTGAAAACCACCTAAGATGTGACATCCACCCAAACAGCTCACCAGATCCAGAGATTCCGGCTCAATCTGAAGCGTTGTAACATCCTGTTCTAGAAAAGTAACTTTCTTATGGGGAATCCTTGTACTTGCCTGAGCTTGAGCTTCAGCAATGAAAGGAGAAGCAAGATCGACACCCAGCGCCTCAGCGCCATAACGCTCAACCAGGCGAAGCAATAATTCGCCCTTCCCTGAAGCAAGATCTAACACCCGCGCCGTATTTACGAAATTCAACAGATCCAATACAGTCTCAATTTTCTCTGAGCTTAAAGGATTACAATAGCGCATTCCCTCATGAGAGATAACAGTATACTTGAAGCTATCCAAAGGTAAATTTTCCTTCTCTTGTTTTCTAGGATTAAACTATAAGAAAAAAGCAGCATGTATAGGTAAGAAAGTCTGGTATAAAGATGCAACAAGGCGCTCACGATATACGCTGGGGTCTAGTGTGCTGGCTCTTTGTGCTAAGCCTGCTGCCTGGTACAATACAGGCTCAAGCTATTGCTTTTCAAGCACATGTTGCTCATAGCAATATAAACCACCCGCGCTTTTTACTTTCTTCACTATTAGCCTCTCAAACTATAACACGCGGGGATGTTTCTAGCTCAATTGCGTTAACATTCGATGATGGGCCAGATCCAACCTATACCCCCCTCGTGCTCAATGTACTCGCGCATTATGGAGTACATGCCACCTTTTTCTGTGTTGGAGAGCAAGTCCAAGCTTACCCAGATTTAGCACTACAGGAGAGCCAACAGGGCAACGCTGTAGAGAATCACTCCTGGAGCCATATGAACCTCACAGTGCTTCCTCCTGATATTATTCGCAAACAAATACAATCCACCTCTACAGAGATAGAGCAAACTACAGGAATTATGCCAGAACTTTTTCGGCCTCCCTATGGCTCAACAAACGAAAATGTCAATAATATTGCGAGAGAGTTTGGCCTTACCCAGATACTCTGGTCTATTGATACACAGGACTGGCAACAACCAGGCGTAGATCAGATTGTAGAAACAATTCTCACTAAGATAAAAGGGGGTGATATTATCTTGATGCACGATGGAGGAGGGAATCGTGCAGAAACGGTACAAGCACTTGCACTCATCATCAGTGAACTGCAACAACGAGGCTTCACCTTTATCGTACTATAATCAGCACATCTTTTACAGGGCGACCCAGCGTTAACAACTTCGGTTTTCGCGACAAAATTCACTTTAATTGCAAAGTCGAGGACGCCTCCCTGGCAAATGCAGGCTGGGAAATCACGTTCGAAAATGGTGGAAAGGCACGTTATCGTGCGCTCCTAGTTGTGAACGGACATCATTGGGATCTACGTTGGCTAGAGCCACCCTTCCCTATTTTGCCCAAATACATTCTCGGACAACTGCTCGACCAGCTCACACCTCCAAGCTGGGTACCTTTCCCATGGCAGATACAACTGCTACGCTTCGCCATACATCTGCAAGTTGGCAAACTAACCGAGTATGGATTGCTCCAACCAGATCATAAAGCGTTACACATGCATCCAACTGTAAGCTCGGATTTCACAGCCTCATGATGGTTTCAAGAAACCATCATGAGGTAAGCAATTTCACGGGAGAATTCTCTAAGAAGCCCTGTAAAATGGCTTAATGTGTAAACCACAAGGAAATGCAGTAGCATTTCCTGCATGCTTTCGCGCTGAGAGGCTTACTACGGCGTTTTTTTCTTTAGTAGGTCGCGTAGAGCGGCAAAGCGATTTTGTGACCTTTGTAGCACCTCTGAAGACTCAAAGAGGCTGAGGCAGGTACGCATGTTCTGGCTACGTTCATACCACTCTTGCTGGGAATAGAGAAATGTCTGGCGTACTTTGTTAGAGACAGTGACATCAAGCAAGAGAACATAGCGTGTTTTCTCAACATCCACTGGCAGAATAAACTTCTTACAGAGAATCATACGTGGATCATTACAAAGTTGCTTATAGAGTTCTGTGACATCCTGCAAAGACATATGAGCCTGATCAGGTTGTAGTTGAATGTATAGTGGTGGTGCTTTTAGCACCTGAAGCGCTGAAGACTTAATCTCCCTTGCCTGATAGTTACCCTGACTATGACCTTCTTTTAAAGATGAGGCTGGCTGTTTGAGTGCCTCAATCAACTGACCGTATGACAGGGATGCATACAGATCTACGAGCTGGTGCACATCAGCTGGAATAGCAACGTGATACTCTTTGCTACGTGCCAGGAAGAAAGCTGGCGGATTGTGTAGCGAACCATCACGGAACTTACAACTTAAAGTCTTCATCAAGGCTGCTATGATGGCTTCCGGTTGTGAATACTGCTTGAGGTGAACAACATAAATTCCCCACTTGGAGCGATCCTCGCCCAGAATAGTTCCCAGAAACGCTGCTAAGGTTTGTAGACTTTTAACGTTAACGTTATTTAAGTTATTAGTAATTATTTTATTAACGTTAACGTTATTTAAGTCGTTTAAGTCTACCTGATTTTCGGTAATGGAGGCGACTTTTTGCGAAAAGTCGCCCCTTGTCGGATGAAAGTCGACTCTAATAGGCGACTCATGCTGCGAAAAGTCGCTCTTCTCATCAAGAGGGTTGACTTTTTGTGTGCTATGCAGAGAGGAAAAGTCACCTCTCTCAGCTAAAAAGTCGCCCTCTTTTTCCTGAATATGTGAAAAGTCTATACCCAAAGGGAGACTTTTTGACATGACTTCCTCTTGCTCCTCCAAGGAGTCTACCTCTAGTAAAGAAAAGTCTGTTTTCTCAGATATAGGTATGGAGAAAGAGTCTACCCTTTGTTGCTTAAAGTCTACTACATTTTGAGTGGATGAAGGAAAAGAGTCTACTCTCTGTTGCTTGGAGTCGATCATTAGATTCTCTGTTGTAGAGGGACGACTTTTTTTCTGTGGCAATGCAGGTTTCGCTGAGAGCGGAATCTTATAAGAAGGGTCTACCTTTTCTGACTTAGAGGGTCGATTTTTTAGTGTGCTTGCATTGCTCTTAAGTGACAATCGCTCGGAGGGCTGGTCCTCTGCTTGCCTGGACGACAGAATTGAATGTGTTGGGGGGGAAGACTTTTTTGTGCTGTGTCTACCGTTTCGAATTGTTTACTTGGCAGCACACGTTGAACGACGTGTGCAATTTGTACAAGGAGATTCTGTTGCTTTTTAGAGTCTACCCCTTCATGTTGGAAAAGTTGACGAATTTCTTGCAGCATGGGCTGTAGCTCGCCGGGAACTCCCATCTTATCGAAGAAGGTTTGTGGCGAGCTAAAATACAATAGAAAACGCGTCTTCACTTGCTGGGCACTCTGACGCACTTTAGGGCGATACTCAGCAATAAGATTGTCTAGCGCTGCAAGTGATTCTGGTGGAACATAGCTATCCAGTGGGAAGTAGAACTCTACCTGGCGTTGTCTTCTTCCCTTTACGAAGAAGCCAAGCGCACAAAAGAGTGCCACATATTTATGTGTTGTATCGTAGCTCCAGCCAATGAGCTTACTCAACACACGAATATTTTTGACGGTAATGACGGCGAAGCTCTCTTCCTGCGCGAAGGAAGGTAAAGTGAGCTGTTTAATTGTTGCATAGCGCAGAACTAATCCAAGGAACTCTATACCGTTCATTGGAGATGGAAATAGTTTCTCTATTGCCTCTAATGTCGCGGGGTGAATACATTCCCTTGCGACACCTACATCCTTATTTGCATCTTCTATTGTTGGCATTTCCCGGCTATATCGTTTTCGTCCATTCGACGCTATATACATACATCCCCTCACCTGGCAATTTTTTGCAGCGAATTTTCCGAGGGATGAGCCTGATATGCGCTTTCATCGACCTTGCCCTGGTCTCCCTAGGAGTCCCGTTCACTTGACAAAAGGCAGGCTGTGGCATATTCTAAGCATGTAACTGATACTTTCGTATTGGTTATATGTTTAGGGTGTTGGCCAGTTTTCCAGTGGTTGGCAAAAGGATCTGGATAACTGGCACTTTTTTGCCTCGGAAAATTCCTCCAGTTGTACAACATTAAGATCCTCCATCCACTTCGTTTCATAACAAAGTATCCTCCCCTTCTCCGCTTTTGTGTGACAACTGTATTCTTAGTATCAATGGTTCTAGAGCAGAATTCAATACACCTTTTTATTGCTGCACCTATATTTTTTGGGGTGAATTGGCTTCTAGAGCCAATTCACCCCTCTGTATTACGCACAATAACGTAGCGGTTCGCGCATGATAACGTAGCCCCCTCTCTCCAGACCTTTAGCCATTTTGGTTAAAAGCTCCTTCGAGGAACTCAAATAGCGGTTTGCGCCTAATAGCGTAGCCCCAAAACGCTAAAAATATCCCGCTGAATAACGTAGCGGGTAGAAAAACTAACAGTGCATGTGCTTATTTGATAGAAGAAAAGATGCGTACATACGAGAGCGCGCCTAATAACGTAGCCTATTCACGAAATCTTTTTGCAATAATAAGGCCTTTACAAGATAAGTAAGAGTAAATTTTGTATAAACTGGTGCCTCATCTCTATAGCGAAGCAATGTAAAATCTCTATTTGCTCTGGTAAACTGCTGATTTGAGCAATAAGTGAAGGTTTTAACGAGTAAAATTGAGCCTTATGGGTATGAGTGGTCTGTGTATCTTGCCAGTTATTGGCTGATTTTGCAGCTCTTCAGGCAAGCGAGCCCGGTATTTTGCCTGTTGATTTTTGCCATCAGGATAGGAGTGGAATTAGCTACGCGCGTGATAACGTAGCGGTATGCGCAAATGTGGATGACGAAGTTTTTAAAATTAAAGATGTGGCTATGAGGATGATGAACTACTTTTGTGTCAGATTATTGTGTTAGTAAGGAAACTTCTTTACTCAAAAGTTTGGGAGTATAGTCGCACTCCCTAGCAATAAATCGAATTGTGCAGAGAGTGCGACATCTAGAGGGTCAATTTGCCTCAGGCAAATAGTGGTTTTGGAGTGCCGAGGTCGCGGCTATCCTGATACGATATTGTAGCCATGTTGGTAACCACTTGCGTTTAGGCAGAGGAGGATTATCCGATACATAAATCCATTCTGATACTAATAAATCAGCTTGTAAGCGATCCATGGCTTTTTCGAAGCGTTTACGCGTTCGATCTGGATCACGTTGATTTACTGGAAGGCTTAATTCCTCTATAATTTTTCCCACCTCACGTTCAATGATGACCCCTCCCTTGGTTGAATTGATACGCATGTGGAAAGTGAAGTAGCGTGCCAGGCGTTTCTCCCACGTTTCGTGATAAGGATCGTAGCTGAGCACCTGTTGTAAAAGCCAGGCAACCTGTCGGTTTGCCCCTTGCAGAAATGGTTCCACCCAGCTACCCACTTGGTAGCGCCAGGCAATCGCTATACTATTTTGTGGTTGTTCCATGGGAGGTTTGCCGTTGATTTGCTGTAATTCATGTTGACGAATAATGTCAGTTACATTAATTAAGCGGCTTTCACGGGTATAAAGATATGTTTTTGGCTCTTTCTTTGAACGCGATTTACGCCCTGAATGCTCACGATCATCCTCAATCCACTGTTCGACACGTATCCAGGTATTGCTCATACGACTCATGCAAGCTGCCACATCTGCAAGATCCTCCTGACGATGACCTGCACGTCGGAGCTTCCCGTTTTCACGCTTCATGATGGGCGAAATTCCCCGATAATCGAGGATAAGTTTTCCCGTAATCCACACACCATCTTTTTCATCATGAGGTGCCGCAATCGCCTGGGCTAGCATCGCGATTAGCACATCCCCATCGATGTCAGAGAGCTGACGTACCTGAGACCACAGTGACTGAATAGTCGCATTATCGAGTTGAGTACTGGGATCGCTAGGACGGAACTCAACATGTGTAGTTCCATTTTCTTTGTTGTAGACAAATGTTGGGACACTTTTAATAGTATCCCAATCTTCTGCTCCAGCCTGGGCGTTACTATAAGCTGCGAGAACAGCCTGTACTGGCTGAGGCGCAGGAATGATCGTGCCCTTGCCAACCACATATGGGGTCTCCGGCAATGTTCGAATGAGAGATGTAGTTGAAGTGCGAGGTGAGAGGCCTTGATAGCTTTTCCAGTAAAGCTCTGCAAGTTTTTGTGCCAACTGGTGTAATTTCAAATAGCGTTCCTGGCGGACGGCCACCTGATAAGATTTGAGCAGGCGTGTCTTAAAACGTTTGTGGCTACGACTGGTACGAGCATCTACCTCAAGCTGTGTGATTTCTCGAAGCATTTGTTGCTGAATAGCTAGCCCCTCCTCGCCAAGAAACTGGAGGCGATATGGATGCCAGCCACCAGCGCTTGGATCGGCGACCAGGGCAACCTCTCCAAATTGGACTGAAGCAAGGGTGTCGCCTACCAGTAGTGGCATTGAAGGAGTGTCTGCGATATCTGCTGCAGAAGGCGAAATAGAGGAGGAGGCAGTTGCGCCTCGTAGATGCTCAGGCAGATAAAAGGCCAGAACAACCGGGGTAGTACTGGCGTAGACCATATCTTCTTGTTGAACCCAGGCTTCAACAGTATCGTCTGCATCTTTTTTGAGATAGCGGATTTCGGCTAACTGGCCAAGGAGAGTTAAAAAGAGGGTGTGTTGTTGTTCTGGATCAACGGGAACCCATTTATCGGCGCGTAACTGTTCAGCATCCTCTTCGACCGGAACGATAGGAGGATGCCAGTACCAGATTTCCTGATGTGTATCGGGATCGGTGCCCCATATCGTCCACATACCTGTTATCACATTAAAGCTCCTTCGCTAGTAGGGAGAAATCTTCTTATATTTGCTTCTTTACCTATCCTATGAGAGATCTGGTTGCCACTCCCCTCAGTGCTCAATAAATAGGATCAAGTTCCTTTTTATTCTACACATGGAAACAGTTATACTTACTCTTAAGGTTACCGGATTATTTTCTTTTTCTCGATAATCCTTTAGCTTTTAAATTGGAGTACTGTCTAGGCATCGTTAGGGAGAGCTATCAGCAACCGAGATTATATCGTTATGATATGTAATAGAAACAAGCGTAACTTATTTTGATAAAGTTAAGCTGACTCAAGCTACTGGTCGTATAGGTTGCGCAAAACAGAAAAAAGATGTTATTGTTTTGTCTCTCTATATCATATAATACCATTTTTCCTGAGGAAAATCTTCTCTTTAAGATTGTTTACTATATACGCGAAAAGTACTGACCGACTGACTGACTGAACCACTATTTCTTGTTCCAAATTATTAAGATCTTGTAATTTGGCTATGTAGTGAGGAAAATCCTCCTAAAAAGTTGTTACACAATGGTTTCGCGAAACCATTGTGTAACAACTTTTTAGGATTGGCTTTAAAAAAGTGGTTTAAGCATTGCAAGTCAAAATGGCTAATGGTATGATGGGACTGACAAAATTGGAGGTGGTGGAGATGACGAGGAAGAAGAGAAAAAAGGTCGGTAAGGCTTTTGGTTTTGAGATTGGCTTACGCAGTGGGAAGGATGCACGTATGAATGATCAGAGGCAGACGGAAGCAATTGTTTTAGCTGCTGTAAACGAAAAGGGAGGAGTTACTAAGACTACCTCAACGGCAAATCTAGCTGTAATGCTTTCCCGACTTGGTTTTCGTGTTCTGGCAATAGATAGTGATCCTCAGGGACATTTAACGTTTACTTTTGGCTATGAGCGTAACACACTAGAACATACTTTATATGATGTACTTCTAGGTAAGGTTGCGTTAAAAGATATTATTCTCCCTACGTGTATTGATTCGGAGTCACTTGCATTTTTTGATCCCGGAACAAATCAAGCGCGTGGAGAGGTTGTGCATGGACCAGATTTGATTCCTATCAATATGCGTGCAAGTGCCGCTGATGGAGAACTACGAGGCAAGCTCACCTGGCCAGTACTTCTGCGACGAGCTTTAGCTCCTGTAGCCAGTCAATATGACTACATCTTGATTGACACTAATCCTTCGCTTGGGGTTTTGACGGTTAATGCATTGTGTGCGTCACAGGTCCTTTTCATACCCCTGATTCCAGAGGTGTTATCTGTCCAGGGATTGGGAGATTTGCTCCAGGTGGTTCACCAGGTAAAGGACGATTCGCTTAATCCTAACCTGGTTATTGCAGGTGTCGTTTTCACAAAGGTGCAAAAATACAAAGGTCACCAGGAAATCATAGATACCCTACGAGGGGACCTTTCAAAGGAATTAGGTATTTCTTGTTTTGATTCATACTTGCGCCAGAGCGCTGTTTTTACTAACGCGGCGAACAGGCGCTCTGTTGTTGTAATCAGTGATCCATATAGTGAACATGCTAAGGATTATTGGCGTCTGCTGGAAGAACTCCTCCGGTCTGTAGGTGGACCAGCTCGCGAACCCGTTGAGCGGGTCGTACAGGCCATTCATGCAGACACATTGTAATTACACTGTTCAATCGAGCTTTCTCTGCTATTGAAACCGTTAAACGCTAGGAGGAACGTGTGCCAGGGAGATCTAAAAAATCAGCCTTAGATGTAGGTTACCTCAGGACAGCAACCGCCAATGGCCTTGCTTCAAGCATTTTTACTTCCAAGGTTCAGGAAGAAGAGCAGCGCTTGCTTCACGAAAAGCAGCCCCAACAAATCGATATCGATTTGTTGTTTGATAATCCTTTTCAGCCGCGCGTAGCCATGGAGGAAGAGAGCCTGCAGCAGCTTTCAGAGACTATTGCTAGCCACGGCTTCCAGGGCGTGTTGGTTGCGCGCCCTCACCCTCAACGTCCTGGCACTTATCAATTAACTGCTGGCCATCGACGGCGCGAAGCTGCTAAGCGAGCGGGCCTCAAGAAACTGCCGGTTATTGTTCATTCATGGTCTGATCAAGATATGGCTACTCTGGCCGCGACAGAGAATATTCAGCGCGAAGATCTCTCACCTTTGGAAGAGGGCAAGCTTTTCTTGATTATGATTGATCAAATGGGACTGACTCAGGTAGAGGTTGCAAGCGCGATTAAGAAAGATCGTGGTTATGTACGCAACCGTCTGCGCCTGGCAAAAGCACCGGCAGATATCCAGGCTTTTGTCGAGATGAAGACAGATAGTATGCGTGCTGTCATCTACCTGCTTGATATTGAAGATGTCACAGAGCGTGCTCAGATTATTGCGCAGCTGCTTAATAGAAAGCTTACGACTGAAGACCTTCCCGGATATATTGAAGAACTCAAGCGTCGAAAACGTGAAGGTCTGCTGGCTGAGGATGAGAGTGCTACAAGTGCTAATGTAAATGCTGTACTGGCAAGTGAAATAAGTGTCTCTGCTGAACAGAGTTCAGTATCGGCTTCTGCCAGAGAGCGCCTCAGTGAAAGTGATCAAGGTGAACCTTCTAAGGTTACCAACATGTCTCAAGAGCGTGTGCGTAAGACAAAGCTTAAGACGATTCTGCGCTACTTGAGCGACTACCAGAGGTTAGTGTCCGCCAGAAGTGATGATGAAGAAATCTTTGAAGAAGAGCACGATCTCTTGTTACAAATTCAGGATATGGTGCAGCAAATAGTCAGCTCTGTGAAGTAACTTTGCTTGAAGCAACTTAAAAAGGAGCAGACATACGCATTTCGCGTATGTCTGCTCCTTTTTAAGTTGCTTCAAGCAAGCATTTATGATGCTGAGTAGTGGGGAGGAGAGAAGACGTTGGCGACCCCATATCATGGGTGAAACTAATGCCGCCAGAATGCTCAGTGAAGTCATCTGGAAAATATATAGCATCCTCATAGCTATAACGTATCGCATAGAAATCAAGCACATTCTTTACTGTCCATGGGCTAAAGCGTATTTCTTAAAAAGTTGATCAATCGTCAGATCAAAGATGTTTAAGATGTGATATTCACCCTCATTGACTACCCATATTGGTTGTCCCTGGTAATCCAGCAGTTGCATACTACCATAGTAGCTGTAAATCGCATGGGCTAGTATTACAACGAGACTTTACCAGCGCAGTCCCTGTAACTGGGCAAGAAGGCGCTTGCGATGGGAGCAATAGGCGGCGTAGTTGTGGCGTTGTTGATAAGCAATCAACGCCAGGACTGCAGGCAGATCCAGCACGGGCTGGGGCAAGGCAACCTGCAAGAGCAAGCGCACCTGAGCAAGGCTGAGTGGCAGAGAAGGATGCGCATCCAGGTCAGGCACCTCAGCCGCTGTGGGCAAGGGACGCGTGGTCGTCGGGTGCAGGATCCCCCTCTCTCTGGTTCAGGCGCTGTCGCCAGCCAACCAGGAAATGATGAGCCAGAATGACCAGTGTCATGTGATAGTGCCACCCGCGCCAGAACCGCAGTTCATAGTGGTCCATGCCCAGTTCTCCCTTACATTCGGCAAAACAGGTCTCGATCGGCCAGCGCATCCCGCTCACCCGCACAAAGGTTGAGAGAGGCATTTCACGGGGAGCGTTACTCAGGTAAAATTTCCATTCCGGCTCTGAGTCCTCACCGCTGACTTTGCGCCGGATCACGGCCCAGACCTCTGGGCCAGGCAAACGATTGAGGGGCAACACCGCGCGTAGCACGAGAAAATCAGCGACCAGCGGGCCCTTGTATCCCTCCAGCAGACGAAAGCGCTGCTAGGCGGAAGAAGGCCACTGCTTGGCAAGATCCTCTAGCGGCACTTTGGCCGGACTCGCGGGGTGCAGTCGCTCTCGCTGTGGGACTGGTCTTTTGCGCGAGCGCGTCTGCGGGGGAACCCAGCTGCTCGGAAGCGAACGCGGGGTCTGCCCATCCGTTTCCAGCAGTGGCCAGACCTTGGTATCTCGCGGGGCCTCGGCCAAATACCACAACCCCGTCGCGTCCAGCCGTTGCAGGAAGGCTGGGGAGTCGCCATATCCCTCGTCGCAGACCACCCAGCGGGCTCTCAGCCGCTTAGAGGCCGTGATTCTCTCGACCAGCTCGGCTGCCAACTTATGCTTGGTCTGAAAGCGGATCTCGTCGGGAATCTGGCAGTCCTGCCACAGCACCTGGTGGTTCTCAGTAAACCAGGGCTCAGGCAGGTAGAGACGCCGGTCAAGGAGCGTCGCGCCCTTGCGGCTCGCATAGCCCAGAAAGACGCCCGCCTGGCAGTTATCCTTTTTTCCGGTGTTTCCGCACCACTGGGGCGCCACGCCTGCAGAATGCCGCCCGTGCTTGGGAAAGTCGGAGCCATCAATGATGAGGACACCATCCTCTTCGCCGAGCGTCTCATTCACCAGGCACTGATGTTCGGCCAACAGGGCGTCATCGCCCCACTTCCCCTCTCCAATGAATTGCTGGAGAGCGCGCACCTGCCATTCCGCATGCGGTCCCACTCCCAACAGGCGCAGGGCCATCGCTTCGATGTTTTTGCGGGGCACATCTGCCGTGAGCAGTCCGCGCAAATAGATCGCCGCCCACTCGCGCTGTTCGCGCCGGTAGAACAATGACGCAAAGTGCTGGTGGTAGTGAACCAGTTCTTCGGCCAGGGAAGCCCCCTCTTCCGAGGTCAAGTCCTGCACAGCCAGTTGGCCCAGAGGAGTCAGCTGGTCGGCGGTGACATCGAACACAAGAGACATCGAGCTTCACCTCCAGAAACAGACTTCCTTTCAGTATACCCCAATAAGTCTCGTTGTAATACTAGTGCTAGTTTCCGGTGCAAAACAGGCTGTTGAGACGACTCAGGATCAGGAATGTGAAGTGGAATTGGTGGTAAAATACATAAATGAGGTGAAAAACAAGTTCTAAAGGAGGGAAAGGGTATGCTCATTACACATGCTCCCTTCGATGAGGAGCTCGCTCAGGCACCTGAGGAGGTCACGAGGAGCGACGTTCTGTTCAAACGATTGGATGCGTTGCTCGACGATGAGGACCTGCTGGAACACGTCCGAGCGGACCTGGCACGACGCTATCGGTTGACCAGCCAGCACGGACGTCACTCCACGCCTGTGGAAGTGATCCTGAGGTTGTTTGTCCTCAAACAGCTCTTCAATTAGGGCTTTGAGCAAACGGAAAAGCAGGTTCGCAAGAGCCCACTGTTGCAGTGGTTTTGTCGGATTCCAGACTCGCGAGCCCCAGACGATACCACCCTTCTTCGTTGGGTACAACTCATCCAGCCTGAAACAAGGCAGGAGATCACTGAACGTGTGGTCGGAGTCTTCACGCCATCCAAGCGAGGCCGCAAGACGCAGACGAAGACTCCCAAGGAAGGATAAGTACAGGAGGTAGGCACGATGCTGATTGAGAGGTATGCCGAAGAAGATGTGTTTGCTCGGGTTCCTCAGGTGGCAGCTCAGACCGATCCCGTGCTCAGACAGCTGGATAGACTCCTCGACGACGATAGGCTCTTCAGCCAAGTAAAAGCGGATCTGGCGCGGCGGCACCCCCAAACGCTCGGGTGTGGTCGTCACTCGACGCCGGTGGAAGTCATCGTGCGCCTGCTCATCGTCAAACACCTCTATCAATGGAGCTTCCAGGAAACCGAGGACCGGGTCAATGATAGCTTGGTGCTACGCTGGTTCTCTCGCGTCTACTTTGAGCATGTTCCCGATGATACCACCTTGATTCGTTGGGCACACTTCATCCGTCCTGACACCATGCATGCGCTCAACGATCGAGTGGTTGAGCTTGCCGCTCAAGCAAAGGTGATCAAAGGGGGGAAACTGCGTCTGGATGGCACCTGTGTGCAGACCACCATCCATCATCCAACTGATAGCGGCCTCCGGGTCGATAGCGCCCGGGTGCTTTCCCGCTTCGTCGCGCGAGCTAAACCCCTGGTGGAAGGCACACTCGCTAAAACGGCAGAGGTCTGCCGCTCGCGAGTACGAAGAGTGCGTCAGGTGGCCCAAAAGCTCCATCAACTCGTGCGAAGAGCAGAGGCGGGGGAACAGCAGCAGGAATGGCAAGCTGACCAACTGAGAACCCTCTATCAGCAGTTGATCACCACAACGGAGCAGATGGTGCGGCAAGCCAAGCAGGTGAGAACGCACTTGATCCACCAAGCTGAGAAGCAGGCAGAGCGCCTGCTGGCTGAGGTTCAGCCTCTTCTCCCTCTGGTCGAACGTGTCATCATCCAGGCACGCACCAGGGTCTTGGAAGGCAAGCAGGTGGCGGCTAGCGACAAAGTGCTCAGCCTGTTCGAACCTCACACGCGTCTCATTCCGCGCCACAAAGGCGCTGCACCTGTAGAGTTTGGCCGACAGGTCGTGCTCGACGAGGTGGAGGGAGGAATCGTGACCCGGTTCCAGATCCTGGAGTCACCGCATGAGCATGGACAAGGGCTCCAGGCGTTGGATCATCATCATCGTCTCTTTGATCATCCCCCAAGGATGCTCACTGGAGATCATGGGGTTCATTCCGCGAACACCGAGATACAAGCTCTCACGGCAGGAGTCGAGGTGGTGGCTATCCCAGCAGTAGGGAAGGTTTCACCTCTGCGGCAAGCGGTAGAACGGACGCGACGATGGAAGCGGGCCTATCGATGGCGTACAGGAATCGAGGGCAGAATTGCCAGCTTGAGACGCGATTATGGATTGCGTAAATGTGCCTATCACGGGCAGGAGGGGATGGAGCAGTGGCTGGGCCTGGGCGTCATTGCCAGTAACCTGCGCCATATCGCCCAAGCGCAAGTCACCAAAGCTGCGAAGAAGCAGGCGGCTTCAAGGAGAGCATGATCTATCAATGAGACACAAAAGTAACCTATCACTTCAAAGACCGATAGGTTGCTACTAAGCAGCTTTTTAAGCCAATTTGTGTGTTTTGCACCGGAAACTAGTACTAGGGCGTGTTTGCAAACTCATAACCAAAGGGGAACGTGCAGATTGTGCCAAACAATGAACCGCATCCTTTATCATCAGCACGAACCACAGGATCCATGGGCGTTGCGGTCAAAATGCATCGTGTTTTCGCCGATTATGCCCCAAATGAAGAAACTCACGTTGCTCTGGTAGACGCTCTGGCTGAATGAACCCATGATGCGTCATCACCTGCGCAACTTTTTCTGTATCGTGAAGGATGGTCTCGTAGATCTTTTTATATTAGTCTTTGCGCTCGATTGCCTGGCTCGCGGCCTTGCTTTCAAAGAGTTCAATCAGACCCATATATTCCAGGTAGTTCATCTCAATATGCAGATAACATGAACCAACGCAGTTTTCGGGATACGGGATTGCATCTCATTTCTTCTCCTTCATACTCAATGCCAATCCGTTTCTGTCCCAAGTATATTCAGAAGAGACACAGCAATGCAAGCAAAAGCGCAGAGCCAGTCTGTTCGACGATTCGTGTCAAGTTGTTCGAAGATTGGTGTTTACCACCAAGTAATAAAGATTCCAGCCAGGTTGTCAATTTTGCCGCAATGGTTTCACGAAACCATTGCGGCAAAATTGACAACCTGGCTGGCTTATCTCCGGCGAAAATGTATGTTTTAAGCGTGTTTATCCTGCCTGGCGCTTCATAATGTAGTTGTATTTGAAGTAACCTATGGGAGATAATATAAATGTCATCTCCCAGTTATCAGGCTGGCCTATACAGTCGGTGTAACACAAGAGATGTTGCTTTTTCCATCTACTTATACGTGAGAAAAAAGTCGAGATGCTATTTCTTCTAGCAGAAAAAAACATCTCTTGATTATGTCTTAGTTAAGAAGGAGAATCTATAAATGTGTTATGACGATAATGCGCGTCCACCTATTCCTGATGGCGAACGTGGGACTGCTCAGGGTGATGATGTAGTTTTAAACTCTGCGGATGGCACCCGTTTTATGGCCTACTTTGCGCGTCCCGAGAAGCCAGGCAAGGGCCAGGTTATCATCTATCCTGATGTGCGAGGCCTACATCAGTTTTACAAAGAGCTGGCGCTACGTTTCGCGGAGGTTGGCATTTCGGCTATCGCTATCGACTATTTTGGTCGTACTGCTGGCATATCTTCACGCGACGAGTCGTTCGAGTTTATGCCTCATGTGCAGCAGGTAAAATTGGATACCTTTTTCCAGGATGTGCAGGCTGGATTAAACTATCTGCGCGAGAATGCTGATGCGCAGGGCGCAACCTTCCCAGTTGGCTTTTGCATGGGTGGCGCGCTCTCGCTGCAGTCTGCCACTCGTTCAGAATTCGGTTTTAAGGGCGTTATCGCCTTTTACGCAGGCCTTAAAAGAGCCTTTGGCGGTGGTGCTACTGCTTTGGAGCAGGCCGATAAAATTGTGTATCCAGTGCTAGGTCTCTTTGGTGGGGCTGATCAGGGGATTCCCGTTAGCGATGTGCGCGAGCTGGAGGCGAAGCTACAACAGAAGGGTATCGAGGAAAAGATTCTGGTGTACGAGGGCGCTCCCCATAGCTTCTTTGATCGCCGTGCCAGCGATTACGCCGAGGCTTCATCAGATGCCTGGAGACAGATGTTAAGTTTTATCGCCAGCTATAGCTAAATTGCGTTATAACTAACCTGCAAAGAAGGAGCGTCTAACTCATCTTATTTGAGTTAGACGCTCCTTCTTTGCTTGAGCGTTACGAATAATTAGGCTGCAAGTGAGATACGCACCACAACTGCGGTTATATTATCAGGTCCGCCTTGCTCATTTGCTCGCGCGATCAGACGTTGTGCGCTCTCCTCCGGGCTATATTGTTGCGCAATACTGCGCATTTCATCTTCGCCGATAAGAGCGTGAAGTCCATCGGTGCAAAGAACCAGAATATCACTATCCTGAGCCGGCTCAGATGTTGTATAAACCTCTACATCGGCTTGAGTACCCAGGCAACGGGTAATAACGTTGCGCTTGTCGTGATTTTTTGCCTCTTCGGGCGTTAATTTCCCCAGGAGTACCTGTTCCGCGACCCAGGAATGATCTTGCGCAAGTTGAAGCAAGCGATTACTACGAACAATGTAAGCTAGGCTGTCGCCAACGTTAGCAATGTAGATGAAGTTGTCTTTGAGGACTGCCGCCACGCAGGTCGTTCCCATTCCGTTCTTCCGAGCTTCTTGATCTTCATTACCCAACTGTTCATCATTGTGGCGACATATCTCACGATTGGCGACTTCAATTGCATGACACAACGCTACCTGTGGATCCTCACTGGTATCCTGATAATATGTCTCATGTATATACTTCACTGCGAGATTGCTGGCAACCTCTCCCTTCATATGTCCACCCATACCATCGGCGACAACGAAAAGTGCTCCTTTATGAGCCATAATATTCGGATCTTCTGGCACAATAGAGATCATCGTATCTTCATTTACTGCACGTTTGCGTCCAATGTCAGTAAGTGAGCCAACATTGAGGCTGATGGATGCGGACGCTAGCGCGTGGCGTTGTTCCAGACCAAGCAGGCGTTTGCAACGCACTATTAGAGAATGCATATGTTCTGATCCAGCACTCGCTATAGTGTCGTAAAAAATGGAACTCCAGAAGCGCGCTAGACTACCCCTGTAGTGTAGCTCATCCCTATAACAGTCGAGAAAGACCTGGCACATATGCCGACCATACTCTTGTCTGAACTGGCGTGGGTAGAGGTAGAGGAGCGCACTGTAGAGGCTCTCTCCAACGCGAGAAGGGTGTCTGGCTGGCGTTATGCTCATAAGATTCCTCCTGCTATACCTGGATTAGGAAGTAGCTGTTTGATGTGTGCCACACGAACAAGCTGCTCAAGCCGATATGCCTCAGCCTGGGCAGCACGACGCCCCATATCCGTTAGCCGATAATAACGTCGACGCTCATCATCCATATCTGGATCGGGCCGCTCTCCCGACTCTGCAATCAGCTCGTCTGCGAGCATGCGCTTGATCGAGCCATAAAGGGTACCAGGACCCATACGCATTTGCCCATTGGTTCGCGTCGCGACCTCTTGCATGATACTATAGCCGTGGCGTTCTTTGTCCGCCAGGGCCAGCAGAATATGAAAGACGGCTGGCGTGAGAGGTAACATTTCCTCTGGACTTTTTTGCGAGTGTTTCATGAAACCATCCATCTGCTTCTATCTGACCGCTTATAAACCCACTACTAATATGCTTACTTTTACTATATCATCCTTTGATGTATCTGTAATGGATATATAACATGATTTTATTGGCATTGTCAAGGGGTTATTTACTTCTCTGCTTAAAATAATTTTTTAAGCAGCAGAGAAACATCAGTGGGTCACATGTGATTTTACTAGTGCGTTTTCTCAATTACATAACAAAATAACGTGAGTGTTTGAATACTCACGTTATTAGCTCGAAAAGGTCTGGCAATATGTATTACATCAGGAGATCGATGGTTCAAACAGGTTTGATGAGATTAGTCTCAAATTCCTCTTCAATTTGAAAGCCGAGTTTCTGGTAGATATGCTGGGCTGCATCATTGCCAACGGTTACAAAGAGCACGAGTTCTTTCTCACCTTGAGCTAATAGCGTGTTGATATTTGGTAAATGCCCCGAAAAGTGAGCAGCTTTTGACCTCAAGGGTGAGCACTTGCCCCGAAGAGTGAGCAGCTCAACCATTGACTAACAGTAAATCCCCTCCCGAGGCGGTTTGTTCATCTTGAGAGTTGTAAATTCAGACAGTCAACGCGGAGGACATCTCGTGCAAACCCCGCATCATCCTGCATGAGAAACGGAGAAATCGGGAGAAGAAAATGTCGGCAGCCCATAGATTGGGTCCGCTTTACTCATTCCTTTCTGGGTGATGGGCCACAATCTGTATAGGATTTCCTTCTGGGTCAGCAACCCAAGCAACTCGAAGCGACTGAAGAAAATCGTGAGGTGCGCTAAGGCTGACGACTCCCTTCTCCGTCAGTGCCACATAGGCCTCATCTGTGTCGTCAGTCCAGACAACCAGTTCTGCACTGGGTGGGCCAGGATTCAATAACAGCCCATGATCGGCCAATGCCGCATCAATCGACGCAACTCCCAACGTAAATTGACCAAGGCGCATCTCAACATGGACGGGAATGCCATCCTTTGGTGTGCGGAACATCTCTGTGAAACCCAAGAGCTTAGTATAGAAGTGCACTGCTCTCACGACATCTCGGACGTAGAAGGTGAGCGCTGGATTATGGAAACTGAGACTTTTCTCACTGGAAGCCATATGAACGTGATCCTCCTCATTGCTGTCATTGAGTGCCACAAAAAACTCACATGAACGTGTCCTATCGCTGACATAATACCAAGCACGTTTATTTTAGGTCAAATATTCTATTTCCTTCTTCACAGAGGATTGACAGAGGGCTGCCAAAAGGGCAGAAATTTCTCGACTATTAGACCATTGAATTTACAACCGTCGAAGAGTGTGGATTGCTTCTGGAGTCATGTTTCCAGACAGTAATGGCTGAGCTGCTCACTTTTCAGGGCAAATGCTCACCCTTGAGGTCAAAAGCTGCTCACTTTTTGGCTCTGTCTCACATTTGGTGAATGATGAGGTTATATTATCGTTCCCTTCCATTGTTTGTGCTCAGGTTTTCGACGTTTAACGGCCTATTGAAGATCTTATCACCAAAAGCGAGACAGATCCCACGAGATACGCAACGAGCTACAAGCAAGCTAGCAGCATAACACAAAAAGAGGTCTCTACTTGAGAGAGAAGCTGTTGTTTCGTCTCAAGATGGGAGGTCTCTGTTGTCCATGATAGCGAACCCGTGTATTGAAATCCAGACCTCTGAAGAGCCTCGGCCAGCAGTACCACCCTGGTTTGGGGAAGTGACTATCATTGTGCAGTATCTCGTCACCAAGAGACTGCTCGACGCTTTTGCCCAGAAGGTGCGTCTGATCCGCGGTCGCTTTGGTCGCTATGAGCCCATCGATTTTCTGGCACTCTTGTTAGGCTATGCCATCAGTGGGGAGCGCACTTTAGAAGCTTTTTTTGGGCGGCTAGCTCCCTTTGGATCAGCATTCATGGCCCTCTTTGGACGCCGGTATTGTCCGCATCGGGCCAGCTTGAGTCGCTTTCTAGCTGCTGTGGACCGTCCTTGTCTCGAAGCCTTCCGTACCCTTTTCCAGCAGAGTTTCACTGATGGGTGGACCGGAGATTCCATCGGGGGGATCTTCGACCGACAAGGTCATCGTTTCATCGTCTTTGATGTGGATGCTACGCGTCAGGCAGCCCGGCAGCGTGCCCTGCCAACGGCTCCAGAACTGCCTTCTCCCCGTCGTCGCCTTGATGGAGTATGTGCCCCTGGCTACATGGGACGCAAACGCGGAGAGATTGTTCGGACGCGTACGACAGCGTTGCAAATGCACACGCGCCAATGGGTCGGGACGTACTCTGGCAAGGGCAATGGGAACTATCGGGGCGAACTGGCAAGCGCTCTTCAGGCGGTCATGACCTACCTGGAACAGTTCACTCTCCCTCCTGAGCTAGCCTTGATCCGCTTGGATGGGCAATATGGCGATGCCGCAGTCATCGCTCAAATCATGCGCACAGGTGCCCATCTGGTCACCCGAGGCAAAGGCTATCAGCTTTTGGAGCGCCCACAGATCCTGCAAGTGCTCGTTCATCCGCCAACTGCCAGCGTCACCAGGAAAAACACTGGCGAGGTTGTCGAGGTGTTTGAGGGAGGCTGGCTCGCCTTAGGAGAAGGGCTGCCTTCCGCTCGGATCATTGTAACTCGATATCTGGCTCCTTCTCCAGATTGCACCGTGAAAGTTGGCAAACGCGTGGGAGAATGGATCTATGAGCTCTTCATCACCACGCTTGCTGTCGAGAGCTTCCTGGTCCAGGATGTGGTGGAGTTGTATCACGGACGGGGTGCTTTTGAAACGATCTTCGCCGAGGAAGATCTGGAAGGTGATCCGGATCGGTGATGTTCGTATACCGAGTGCGGACAGGAACTCTGGCAGATCGCGTGCCAATGGATGTGGAATATCCGGCTGTCGCTCGGACATACCATGCAAGGAAAGGAACTGCGCGAGATGGAGTGGTCTCCGGCTAAGGAATGTCCCCCACAGGTTTCTTCGACCGATCAGCTCCCAGACGCCTACGGTCCCTGGCAATGGGCCAGAGACAGTGGTCGGGGCCAGATCCCAGCCAGTGCTTTCACACTGTACAATGAGGTCTCGCTCCGCTGCCCGACTGGGGCGACCCTCTGGTTGAGTGAAGTGCGTCAAGAAAATGCGTACACCCAACGGGCAGTGTATGTGGCTCAGTTGGATGATTGTCGGCTCTGTCCCCTGCGCGAGCAGTGTTTGGCGCGAGGAGCGAAAGGAAACCGGGCGCGTCGCGTCAGTGCTGTGCGTCACCTGCTCCCAGCACCTTCCTTGGTGGAACCTCAGACAGGCATCCTGGCTGCCACCCGTTGGGTTGATATTGCAGGTCGCGCACTTCGACGAACCTGGACGGCTCACTGGCGCGATCAATACGTTGAAATCCTCCCACTTGTTGAGTCCCCACAGCACATTCCTCCACCACCTCGCTCACCTCGTGCGGTCCGCTCGCATGATCGGTGGAGTTGGTCGGATCGGCTCGCGCGCAATGCCTGGTTCGGTCCACCGCACGTGCGCATTACCGTGGCTGGGGTTCCTGCTTTCCTGACCACACACCACTGAGGAGGAACAAGCTTCAGCAGAACAACTGACCGCGCTCTCCTTTCCCTCTGAATACCTCAGCAGGGCGAAGAAGCTCTGTGCCTTTTTCTGTTCTTCACCACGCGTTCTTTTCTCTCTCTATTGCTTGGCTGCTTACAACTCGTTTCGTATCTCGTGGGCACGGCGAAGAGAGATGGCGCTGCCTGAGCAGGCTTTCTTGCGAGACGTATTTATACTGATACTATCAACGACGTAAGAAAGGAGCTGATCGTGATGAGATTGAATGAGAAAGTACGGCAAGCATTGGCAGCGGGTCATCCCGCCCATCTCGTGACCCTGAACGAGGATGGCAGTCCTCAAGTCTCTGTCGTCTGGGTGGGCCTTGATGGTGATGAAATTGTCTGTGGGCACAAGAATCTCCACCAAAAATTGAAGAATATTCAGCGCGATGCCCGAGTCGCACTCTCAATGGAGACAGGTGGAAAAACGAATGGACTGGATAATTATCTGGTGATCAATGGTCGTGCCAGAATTACCGAGGGCGGTGCCCCCGAATTGCTGAACCGACTGGCCCAGATTTATATCGCTCCAGGCACGACGTACGCGCCTTCGGGAACGCCACAGGGCTATATTACCCGCATTACGGCTGAACGTATTCATGGCACTGGACCTTGGGGTGAGGAGTAGAAGCCCCGGCAAACTCGCCAGAGATTTTTGTTTCCAACGTTCAATGCCGGCAACCCAGATGGGGAGCGGCATTCCCTGGAAAGTTTGTCCCAATGTGCATGATTGGAGGCAAGTGTACAGGTTTCGAACTGCCCACGGGTTGTACATAGCTCTGCCTTATGAAACCACGAGAGCGAGGAAGGATGCTCTCAAGCCAGTTTATTGATGGGATAAAACTCGTTGCGCAACCCGTGGGCAGATCCACTTTTTGGGGCATTTACCAATACTCTTTTTGAGCAGAAAGGTTGCCATTCCTTTCCCTTTGGCATCGGGTTGAGTCATGAGAAAAGATAGCATTGGCTGTTTCTTTCCTGTTTGGTCATTTGTCCAATCAGTCAGCACTGACGCAGCCAGTATACGTTCCTGCTCCTCAATGAGAAAAGAGCATGTTGTCAATACAGGGCCATATTTCCCTGCAAATGTCCCCTCTATTTCTTTCTGGGTTTCGTCCGATGTCTCGCCTTCATCATCGATAGTGTTGCGATAGGCTTCATACAATAACTTCCCAAGAAGTGGAGCATCGTGCTGGGAAATAGGACGAGCGCTCAAGGTTGAAGCTTCTTGTTGCTCTGTGAGTGCCAGGCGCATCATCCAACGTTTCAGCCTTTGCGACATACTTTATTTGCTTCTCCGTTTCTCGATAGATACATGAAATTATCAATGGCTCTTAAGTCTATCCTGGAGTAGGGCACCATTTCCAATGAGATGGAAAATAGGCAGGAGTTGCGATGCGCGTCAAATGGGTGAAAGGATGATAATCTAGGCGAGGTGTGGCGGACCCTGTTGGATGCGCGTGCGTATCTCTTCAATGTTGGACGCTGACCAGCGCGATTCTAGCCACCAGGTCGCGCCAGCCTCGGCCCAGGGACGCACAATAGCTGCCGCCTGCTCTGCGTCATCTCCAGGTGTCTCTCCTTCCCAGATAATATCAAAAGGGGTTGTCTGCTTTCGCTGACCGGCGATATGCTCACGCATAGCACGTATATCTTCTGGCGTTACTGGACCATCTTGCTCCATTTTCGTTGGGAGCAGGCCATCATAACGCATGGCACGATTTATTGATTTTGCGCGCGGCCATGCCCCCACAACCCAGATGGGAATGCGCGGCTGCTGAACTGGCCCTGGACGAAAAGCCATCTCTTCGAGGTGATAGTGTTTACCCTGGTAGCTGAAAGGCTGAGCGCTCCACAAGCCAGTGATAATATCCAGGCTTTCATCGAGCAGTTCTGCGCGTCCCTTGCGATCCGTTACTTCCCCAACCTTGCCGAATCCTTTGTCGTCGATTGCTCCCAGTCCGACTGGTAAAACAAGACGTCCCTGTGAGAGGTGATCAAGGGTAACCGTTTCGCGGGCGACTTTCCAGGGACGGCGACGCGAGAGGGGAGTAATAATGGCTCCAGGCGCACACGCTTTGTACGCATGGCCATTGCTGCCATCACAATCCAGGGATCATACATCTCTGCCATTGACTCGATACAGATACCGTCCCAGTAAAACATTCCGTTCCAACCAGCCTCTTCTCCTAAATGGGCCAGTTCCGCGATGGTCTGTACATCTCCAATGGGAATGACGAAGCCGTAACGCATAATGCTACTCCTTTGCTGGTCTTCTTCTTATTAATCTGCAAAGAGTATATCGGGCTATTAATGTCATCCTCTGTCATATTCACAAAAGATACTGGCCTTCTGATCCATTTTATCTTTTTCCTATAAACGTACTTTGGGCTATATGTTTGGGATACGGTGGCTCTAAGTACAAGCTATCGCAAATTCACTCCGGGTTTGACGAGATGAAGAAAGAGAGGTAAATGGAACCAGTGATCGCCAAGTACGCAAATGGCGAGCGCGCTGGGTGCAGACACATTCGCTGGCCGACGCGCCTCGATCGGGGGTGCATCGGCGTTTTTCCCCTGCAGTTCGTGCACACGCAACCGCCATTGCTTGCAGTTTGCCGCAGACGCAAAGGGTTTCGCTGGCTCGGTGGAGTCGAGGCGAACTGGCACGCTTCCTTGTAGCGGCGCCTGAGTTGCCGAGAGCCTCGTCCAGCACGATTGGCCGCTGGTTCAAGAACGAACGCATGATCGCTTGTATGGAGTATGGAAGACAGCGAGTGAAGAGAGAGCCGAGCGCAAGCCGTGTGATAAAATGAGGCGCGATACCAAAACGGAGAAGGACGCTTCATGATTGACATCACACGCCTACCAACCATTTTGCATTTCCTCGAAACCATTGACCAGTTTAAGACGATTTATCGATTGAGCTATATTGGTGAACAGAGCAGGCATGAAAACGATGCTGAGCATACCTGGCATATGGCGATGTTCGCCTTGCTTTTGCACCAAGAATTAAGCATTGAGATCGATATTGAGCATACGCTCAAGCTGATTTTGACGCACGATTTGGTGGAAATCTACGCTGGTGATACGCCCGCCTATGATGCTGTTGGACACCTGGACAAGGAGAAGCGCGAGGAGCAGGCAGCCCAACCTTTATTTGCACAATTGCCAGAAGACATGCATATACAAATATATGGCTGGTGGAGAGAGTTCGAGGAGGGGAGAACACCTGAAGCCAGGTATGCACACGCCGTCGATAAATTACAAGCGTTCGCTCAGAATGTGTTTGCCCAGGGACGTACTTGGCATGAGAATGGCGTCACAGCAGAGAAGAGCCGCGCCTACAATCGCTCCGCACGCGAATTTGATCCAGCCTTGACCCAAGCATTCGAACTACTCTACCAGCGAGCAGCAGATAAGCAACTCTGGCCTGAACAAAGACAGTCTTAACTGCTTCTTGCTTCCGATGAAAAGCGCCTGTATTGTGAAGACGTCAACTCAGAACGCATTTGTGATAGTTTGTACTAAGGGCCGTAGCTTTGAGCTCTTATAGGCCCAATATAATGTCTAGATTTTAAGCGTGCTTTGCAGGAGAAGAAGCTAATCCCAGTCAGGCGAGAGAACAATCTTACCGGAGAGCGATTGTGTTTCATATATCCTGTGCGCGGCGGCTGCCTGTGAGAGCGGGAGTTTGAGCGCGGTTCTGCCCTTAAGTACGCCCCTGCCTAGCCAATAGTCAATCTGCGAGGCACAGGTGTGCAGCTCATCAATTGTGGCGTCTGTCACGGTAAAACCATAGAGCGTACAGTTTTTCATATAGAACGGACCCACCATGAGGGTGGTCTGGTGCAGAGGGCCAGACATAAAGATGATGCGCCCACGCTGCGCAATAGCGTTGAGCGCGCATTCTATATCCGGCTGGGGCGTGGCATCCCAGTATACATTGACGCCTTGAGGCGCGAAACGTTTGAGCGCCAGGTTCACATTTTGCGTCTTGTAGTTGATAACCAGGTCAGCCCCCAACTCTTCGCACCAGCGTGCCTTCTGTTCATTGCCTGATGTGACAATTATCTGCGCCCCCATGGCACGGGCCAGTTGAATAATCGCGGTTCCTACCGAGCCATCTCCGCCATTGACGAAGATACACTCTTTATCACGTATCTGAGCTTTGTTAAAGAGGCCAATGATGGCGGTAAGTCCTGAGTGTAGCACTGTAACGGACTCATGGAGGTCAACATTAGGTGGTAGGTGATAGAGCAGGCATTCATGGATACTGACGTACTCGGCAAAGGTTCCCTGGCGACCATCATAGCCCTGGTTATTGGCCCAGACGCGCTCGCCAGGATGAAAGAGCGAGACCTCTTCTCCCACTTCCACCACGATGCCTGTCACGTCACGCCCGATAATAAAGGGCTGTGGGAGTGGTGTCTGAAAAACTCCTCCTCGAATATAAATATCGACTGTGTTGACCGTTACGGCGGCGACTTTGACAAGAATATCGCGCGGCCCTGGTGTCGGGATAGGGAGATCACCATAAATGATCTTATCAGCACCTCCAGGTCGATCAATATATGCCGCCTTCATTGTCTTCTGGCTTGCCATGCGCTATTCCTTCCCATTCACTCTATTAGTTGCTGTACAGATACCCACTCTCTTTTTTTATTGTACCTGGATCGATTTTACTTTATTTCTTGTTGCATCGAACCTGCCTCATCTATATGCTCTTCGGTTGATATGATTTGTGGCCCTTCTATCTCTGTCTGTGAAGAGGCTTCTATCTTGATGATGTCCAATACCTGTGAATCTCCTGGCTGTATCTGTGTGTATGCCCCTCGCTTACGGAAGTCTTCCATTTGTTCACTGGTGACGCCTCGCACGTCGATGAACTGCGTTTTCACAAGGATTGCTTCGCTGAGGTTTGCATTCTCCAGATTAGCACCTTTGAGATTAGCGCCTGTGAGGTCTACGCCTAGAAGGGTGGCCCCTGACAGATTGGTCTCTATCAGGTTGGCCCAGCGTAATCTTGCATAGTCAAGGCGCGCCTTGTTGAGCTGTGCGCGCCATAGGTTCGCTCCCGTTAAATCGGCTTCAAGGAGGCTTGCGCGGTAGAGGTTGGCCTCGACGAGATTGACCCAGCGGAGGTTGGCTTCATCCAGGCGGGCCCGGCTCAGGTCAGCGCGCCAGAGATTGGTATCTTCCAGATTAGCCTTGCCCAGGTTTGCCGACCTCATCCAGGCTTTCTCCAGATTGGCTTCAGACAAATCGGCACGCTTAAGGCTGGCCTCGATGAGGTTTACCAGGATCAGCATGACCTGCTTTAAATGTGCCGAAGAGAGATCAGTACCACTGAGGTCGAGACTACGCATATCGCGATTCAAAATTCTGCTTGCGAGATTTACATCTCCCAGAAAACGCAAGACGCTCGCTCTCCGCGCTGGATCAAGCATGCGTAACACTGTGACTGTACGTGCATGAGCAATGGCCATGGCCTGGGAATTCGTTTCTAATTGTTTATCTAGCAATAGCTCTGACATGCGATCAAAATAGGTCTGTAGCGCTGCTTCACGCTGATTGTCCAATGCCAGTTCGTGCTCCTGAGCCTCTTTCTGGCGCGCTTCCTCGCGCTCACTCTGATTGTGTACGTGAGTGTATATTGTCCCGGCCAGCGCGACCACGAAAGGAACAATTAAGATACTAAGCCAGTCCCAGAGCTTCTTATCCGCTACGCCAATCCAATCCCAGCGATAGATATATCCCATGATTATGCAGAGGGTGGTTGCTAGCAATACCAGAATAAACACAGCTCCATACCACGCGCTCTGGTGACTAAACATTGCTTTTATCCGGTTACTAAGTTCTTCAATCCATAAACGCATTATTGGAGTAAGCCTCCGTATTTGTTATTTTGCAATTCTTATCTTTGCTCTCTACTAGAAAAGACGCTATTTGCATAAAGCTCCTAAAAATGGATATAATTGCCGAGATAATAGTCATGTTAAGCACTCTTGAGGGAAGTGGCATGACCGATTTCTCTTCTCGATTCTGGAGGACGAATGGCGACAGACATAGGGGGAGAAAATGAGCTATAAGGCTAATTCCAATCTATAAGTTAAGACATTTGCCTCAGAGCGCGGGAAAATGTCTTAACCCTTTCGTTGCTAGAAGTGGCGAATTAAGGGGATGAGAAGAAATCTTATTTTTGCTCCAGTTCTGCTTGTCAGCGTAACTCATCAGGTACTAGTATCTGGCCGAGAACAGGACTGACAAACTCTGTGGACAGGCATTCCATGTAAACTATGTCCCAGAACTTGCCGTTCATGAACTTGGCTTGATGGCGACGTCCGATTTCTTGGAAGCCAGCCTTTTTATAAGCTCCCTGTCCAGCGCGGTTATATTCCCAGGTTTCAAGCATAATATTGTGTAGACCCAGACCTGTGAAAGCGTAATCAAGCATCAATCGAACAGCCTCAGTACCATAGCCGCGCCCACGATACGTGGCTTCACCAATCTCGATGCCGAAAATCGGCAGTGCGGTCGCGATAATTGATGTTACATAAGTCTGTTCTACCGATAGGTTGCAATGTGTCATGGTCATAAATGGTGAAGTAGACGACTTTACGCTGGCGTTCCGCCGCGACGTCAGCCTCATAACTGGCCTGAATCTCTTCAAATGTGGAGGGGCGCGGAATGTGCAGCGTGCGCAACACCTCGAAATCGTTGATCCAGCGCTGGTAAAGCGGGATGAGCTCACGACGGATGGGTCCGAGTGCAACTTTTTCTCCGATAATGCTGAGAATTGGTTTCTCCTGCATGTGAGTCTGGTATTCTTTCGTATTTTCCATGCTATTGTTCTTAAAGACCTCACTTTCATAGCTGTATGCAGAGGTGATTAAATAGAGGTGCAACGCTACATTAATAGCATATATAAGCAAACAAGGGCAAATACAAGCGCACTGTACATGAGGGGAACGGGTCAAATACAAGCGCAAAGAATAAAAAGTATCAAGGTACTGTTTATAGTGCTATTATATTTCTTATAGTACTGGTAAGAGGATTTTCTTCCTATCGCTTTGTGATGTTATAACTGAAAGGATGGGTAAGAAGAACGTTCATACAAGGGGTACAGTATCGTGCTGTTGAGTAAGCTCCCACACTGGAAGTGTTTTAATGCAGGTCCTGAATACCAAGGGAGCAGCTAGGCGACTTGGATGCTCTAAAACCTGGCTACATAAATTGGCGGAGACAGCAGGCCCAGACTCACCAACGGCAGCACCAGCCTGGGCTCCTGTCTCCAGTGTTGGGCTTCTCTGTGATACGATAACAGACAATCTATAAATCTTGAAAGAGGAAGATATATGTCATCTATTGAGTTTGGCTTATTACTCCCCGCTCTACCTGGCAGAGGCATGACACGTGAAATCTACCTCAAACGGATTCGCGAGAGTCTGGATATTGTAACTGGGCATTTTCACTCGATCTGGTATGTCGATCATTTGCAATTCCAGGATGCCCCGGTTCTAGAGGGCTGGACGGCCCTGACCTACATGGCAGCGTGTTATCCCTCTTTTCACTTTGGGAATGTTGTGCTTGCTCAGTCGTTTCGCAATCCAGCCTTGCTGGCGAAAATGGCGGCAACTGCTCAGTATATGAGTGAAGGACGCTTCATCCTTGGTATCGGTACTGGTTGGCATCAGGAAGAGTACGATGCCTATGGTTTTCCTTATCCAACACCTGGCGTAAGAGTAGAGCAGTTGGAAGAGACGCTGACTATTCTTAAAGCGCTCTGGACCCAACCCCGAGCCACTGTGGAGGGGAAACATTATCGCGTTATCAATGCTGCGTGTGAGCCAAAGCCTGATCCATTGCCACGTATTATGGTTGGTGGAGAGCAGCCACGTATGCTCCGATTGATTGCGCGGCACGCCGACGAATGGAATATTTCACATGAAGATATCGCACACTATCGTGACCTGGTGAAAGAAAGCGAAAAGGCCTGCGCTGCTGTTGGCCGCGATCCAGCTACATTACGCAGAAGCTGGTTTGGCGGCTGTTTGTGTGTGCCTGAAGGAACCGATATGAGCAGCGTGGATATGTCGCATATCCCTTCCCCCAATTCTTTGATTGGCACACCCAAACAGATTATAGAGAAGCTCAAGCCATTTATTGATCTGGGTGTGGTATCTTTCCAGTTCAAAAATGAGGGATTTCCTGATACCAGGTCATTGCGTTTACTGGTTGAAGAAGTTTTGCCACGAATTAATGCTTAAGCTGGCCTGGACCAGTTTAATCCTGGGATTTACACCAGGGCAAAAGCTGGGCCGGGCATGATACTCTTTTTTTAACAAACCGCCTAGATGTATATGGCTTGATGGGAAGAGATGCGTTATACTGCTCTAGCGGGATAGAAATGTGGATAGAGAGTATAGAGTATCCACACTAGCCGATTGTATATATGTTAGCTGTGGGGAAGTATGCCGGTTGCATAGAAGAGGGAGATTGTCTATGGAGCTTACATTTTTAGGGGGTGCCTCGGAGGTTGGTGCGTCCTGCACGCTTCTTCAGGTAGCAGGCCGTACTCTGCTGGTTGATGGAGGGATGCGCCCCGCGGCTCGCGAAGGACAATCTCGCCTTCCTGATCTCTCCCTGTTAAATAAGCAGCCGCCTGAAGCGCTTATTATTACACATGCTCACATCGATCACACTGGTGCTCTGCCTCTCATTGCCTCGCTCTTGCCGCATATCCCGATCTATGCTACTGAAAGTACACGCGTCTTGACCGAGGTATTGCTTCGCGACTCTGTGCGTATTATGGAGCAGGAACATCTGCGCCCCGATGGCGAGACCCCACTCTATAATGCCGAGCAGGTTGATGCCTTTCTGGGGCGTATTCAGGTAATGGGTTTTCGCCAACCTTTCGCGCCTCTTGCAGATTCTCCTGGTATCACAGTACAGTTTATTCCTGCTGGCCATATTCTGGGCGCAGCCATGCTTTTCTTTGAGACGCCCGAGGGCACCCTCTTTCATACCGGTGATATCTCGTTGACCGATCAGCGCACCATCAAGGGCCTGGATATCAATGCCCTGCCCAAGGCCGATGTGATGATTACCGAGGGGACCTATGGCAATCGTTCTCACTCCAGCCGCAAGGAGGAGGAGCAGAAGTTGGCGGCAACTGTGCAGGCCGTGCTGGCGCGAGGAGGCCGCATTCTCTGTCCCGCCTTCGCCGTGGGGCGCGCGCAAGAGATTATTTTGATTCTGAAGGCCTATCGTGCCAGTGGTAAGATATCACCTGTTCCCATTTATCTGGATGGTATGGTGCGCTCGGTCTGTGACGTGTACCAGCAGCAGTCTCATGACCTGCAACCAACTCTCCAGCGCCACCTGATCAATGGCCGGCGCCCGCTCTTTGCGGATCCTCAATTGCATGTCTTTTCCGTGCGTTCATTTGAGCGCCGAGACCTCGTACAGCATACTAAACCCAAGATGGTTATCAGTAGTTCGGGTATGCTTTCTGGCGGTGCCTCTCCTCTGTATGCGCTGGACATCGCCGCACGTGAGCAAGATTGCCTGCTCTTTACCGGTTACCAGGATGAGGAGAGTCCTGGCTACGCGTTGCTCAACGCGAAGCAGGGCGACCGCATCCGTATTGGTGAGGAGTTTGTGACGCTTAATTGCCAGGTTGCGCGCTACAATCTCTCCGGTCACGCGGATGCCAACCAGATTCAGGCTGTCGTCAGTAAAGTACAGCCTGCGCGTCTCATACTAGTCCACGGCGACAGTGAGGCGCTCAAGGCTCTTTCACAGCGTTTCAAGCATCTCTCCGTCGCTATTCCTCACGTTGGTACTACCCTCTCCATCACACCCACTGCAAAGGTGCTGGCATCTTCTGCCACCTCGCAAAGAGCCATATATGCAGACGCCTTGTCACCAGGTACCACGCCTCTTCTCGCGGGAAGCGATCCTGGCCAGGACATGTCTTCTCCAACGCTACAGGCGCTCTGGGAGAAGGCTCATACTCATGGACCACTCCGCCCCTGGACCTCCGTGGAGCTGGGTCAGCACTATTACGGCCCAGACTATCGCCCAGCGCTCCGCCCTCTCATTGAGCAGGTGTTACGTGATGCCACCACACATTTCAAACTGGGCCGCCTGGGCGCGCAGACAACCTATCAGCCCCGCGCGTCTGAAGCCATACAGCGTCTCACGCCTCTTGTCGATCTTGTTCCGGGTGAAGTTGTACTTGTCCAGGGACAGAACTCCAGCCCACAAATCGCACTTGTGTTAAGCGCGCCCCAGGATGGCACTCTCTCGCTCGTTGCAGACCAGTGGAAGCAAGCCCAGAGACCCCTCAACGTTATCCAATTGCTACCAGGCGTAAGCCGCCCAGAATGGCTCATCTTAGCGCCGGGCGAGATAAAGCAGCAGCTTCAGGCCTGGCGTAAGCAGCTCGACAATTGCTGGATCGACCTGTTCACCCTCTGGGAGCGGGCCCAGGGCCAGCCCTTTACCTATGCTCAGCTCTGTACACAGGTCGCAGATGAAGACGAGCGGCTAGCCTGGGGCCTGGAGCTATTGGCGCATGGCCGCGAACTATTCAACCGCGAAGGAGAGAGCTGGCTTCCTCTGGAGCGCGAACAAGTAGCGAAGAATCCCGGCTTTTCTCAGCATCTCGCGCTCATTCGCGCCGGAGAGGGCGCTGCAGTCATGGTCAACGATCAGCCAGCTAGCTTGACTGGCAAAAGCTCATGGCGCCTCTTCGAGATCCAGTGGCAGGCCGGACCCACAGCGGGCCAACACCATAAAGTACGTTCAGCAAATATCCGATTCAAATAATAATAGCATAAATAGAGTAGATGCGTACGTAAAGTAGCGCTTTCTCTAAAGCACCTTTACCATCGTATAGTAATTCGTGCCCGGAGGATAATCTTCTACCACGCCGACGACTTTGTAGCCATGACGCTCATAGAAGGTGCGGCCCTGGAACTCGAAGGTAGTTAATAAGACTTTGCTCGCCCCATGTTCTTTTCCTATATTCTCAACTTGCGCCAGGATTGAACTGCCGAGGCCCTGGCCGCGAAGCGTATCCGGCAGCCAGAAACCTCTAAGTTCCAGCCAGTTCCAGTAGATTTCGGCTGTAGTGCCGCCTTGCCATTGGCCATCTTTATCTACAACCAAGATATGCACTGGTTTTACTGCTCCTTCAGACCTGGCCTGTTTATGCGCCGGCGATTGCTGGTTATTAAATTCTCTGATCTGCTCATGTAGGTAGGCTGCAAATGCTGGATTTGGCTCAGACAAGACCTTAATCTGATGGTCCATTGGGTACTTCCCTTCGAAATTGATGCACATCTCTTTGAAAGAGAGGAGAGCTGAGTTGTATTATATTTGCAGCGTCAAGCATTAAGGTGAAGTGGAAATTGTGTACGGTGGAAGGGATTGGAATGTGGGAAGACACACCAGGATGCAGCCAAATGAGCTACTGCTGCGTGAACGCCAGCGCAGAGGATGGACGCGTGAATATGTGGCGGGCCAGATCGGCATCGCTGATGCCAAGACAATTGGGCGCTGGGAGCGCGGAGTCGCCTTCCCCAGCGCCTTTTTCTTACAAAAGTTATGTGAGCTATATGCCAGGCTCCCCCAGGAGCTAGGACTTTTTCGTGACGACCCGCCTTTATATCCGTATCCCGCCTGTACGCATAGTTGCATGCATGCGTTCCCACAGATAATCTATGATCCGGGGCTCCCTCTACCGCAGAAGAATGTGCTTGAGCGCCAGGCCCTATTACGCTCTCTAAAAACCTGTCTCTGTGACCAGGAGCTGCCCGCCTGCGCGGCACTATATGGCCTTCCAGGCATAGGCAAGACCTCGCTGGCAGTAACCCTGGCTCGTGACCAGGAGATAACGGCTCACTTTTGTGATGGAACGCTGTGGGCATCTTTAGGACGTTCACCCGATCTCGTGGCCTTGCTACGCCATTGGGGGCGTGTCCTGGGAATTAATGAGGTTTTTCTGGAACGCGCGGAAAACCCGGAGACCCTGGCCATGCTGCTACGCGCCACCATTGGCCCGCGACGCCTTCTCCTTCTCCTTGATGATGCCTGGACGTTAGAAGATGCGCAAACGTTACAGGTTGGTGGCCCCCATTGCGCCTACCTGCTCACAACGCGTATACCCGCACTGGCTTATCACTTCGCCAATACTGCTTCCCTCCAGGTACCAGAGCTATCCCTGGAGGAGAGCCTGGACCTGTTGGCAAGCTTTATTCCCGATATCCGCGAGGAGCGCTATCAACCGTTGCGCTCGCTTGCCTCTGCGACAGGTGGTTTACCCCTGGCGCTATGCCTGATTGGTAGATACCTGCAAGCCCAGGCTAATGGTCGCCAGCCTCGCCGCCTCCAGCATGCTCTGGAATACCTGAGTCATGCCTCTGCGCGCCTGCAATTGCGTATGCCTTCGACCTTTGGTGAACCAGGCGCGACTTGGTCTTTGCGCGAATGTATTGAGCGGACGACGTCGCACCTGGATGTTTGTGCATTGCGCACCCTGGCTATGCTTGCCACCCTACCCATGAAGCCATTGAGCTTCTCTGAGGGGGCGGCCCTGGCAGCCTGTGCTGGCGTCGGCGATGGGGCGACGCTCGATCTACTAGTAGATACTGGACTGCTTGAGGTAAATGACCAGGGGCGCTACCTGCTCCATCCAGTGATCGCGGATTATACTAGAACCTATCACAAATCTTACGGTGGGTGATGTGGTGTGCTGTGGCCTGCGGCTGCCACAGCACACCACATCACCCACCCAAAAAACATCAGGCAGATTTGTCGTCCTTCTTGCGCTGCTCTGCCCGGTGCAGGGTGGTGGCGCTATTGATGAGTGCGATATGCGTAAGGGCCTGGGGGTAGTTCCCGAGTGAGAGTTTATTCACAGGGGATACTTCTTCGGAGAAGAGTCCCAGGGTACCAGCGCACGCCAGGACGCGTTCGAAGAGTTGGCGGGCTTCTTCGACACGCCCCTGGAGCGCGAGATTCTCAATCAGCCAGAAGGTACACATGGTGAAGGTTCCTTCGTCTCCGTTCAGACCGTCTTCGTTGCGATAGCGATAGGCAAAGCCCTGCTGGTCAGTAAGGAGTTCAAGTGTACGCTCGACGGTGCTGACCATGCGTGGATCATCGGGGGCGATAAAGCCTACCAGGGGCATGATCAGGTTTGAGGCATCGAGGGCGGTATCGCTGTAGCGCTGGGTGAAGCTCTGGAGGACCGGATTATAGCCATGCACCATGATATCTTCATGGATGTTCTGGCGTAGCTTCTTCCAGCGCTCCAGGTCTGCCGCCAGGTGGTATCGCTGAGCCATGCGTATGCCCCGGTCGAGCGCGACCCAGCACATTACCTTGGAGTGAACGAAGTGCGTGGGTTCGCCGCGTATCTCCCAGATGCCATTATCTGTGTCTTGCCAGTGCTGGCAGACATACTCGACCAGGATGCTCAAGAGCTGCCAGAGAGGACCATTGGGCTGCTCGCCATAACGCTCATAGTTGCTTGTGCTCCAGTAGAGACAGATGCAGTCCAGAACCTCGCCAAAGACATCGAGCTGTTTTTGCTTGACCGCCGCATTCCCAACACGTACTGGTTGTGAGCCGCGATAACCACTGAGGTGTGTGAGGAGCTTTTCTGGTAGTTCGCGCTCACCACGAATGCCGTACATGATCTGGAGGTCCTCACCGTCTGTATAGGAGAGATGGAGCAGCCAGCGTGTGAAGGCGCGTGTCTCTTCGGTAAAGCCAAGCATGTTGAGGGCATAGAGAGTGAAAGAGGAGTCGCGTAGCCAGGTGTAGCGGTAATCCCAGTTGCGTACACCGCCTATCTCTTCTGGCAGGGAGGTCGTGGGCGAGGCTACAAGCGCGCCTGTAGGTGCATAGCAGAGCATCTTTAGCGTGAGGGCACTGCGCCTCACCCATTCGGCATAGGGGCCGTCATACTCGCACGCTGCGATCCATTTGCGCCAGCACGAGAGGGTGTGTGATAGCTCCCAATCGAAGTTGCGCTGGAGAAGGTCCCAGGACACGAGGCGGTGTACCGCGCGCTGGCTACGCCCTACACCAAGCGCGAAGGTCAGCCGCTCGCCTTCATAGAGAGTGAAGTGCGCGATAATGGTCGCATGCCGTGCTTGTGGTCCATGCTCCATATGAATACTAAACGCATGTATGTCATGTATCCCGAGGATGGCCAGGCCGACATGTTGCTCGTGGCTGGTGCAGATGACACCGCTTTTCTCCTCAATGAGTTGGACGGTCGCTGGCGATATAGCATAGTTAGGCGTCGCTTTGAAGCGCATTGTGAGCTCCATATGCCCATCCTGGCAGCTAATAATACGTACCAGGGAGTGACAGGAGCCGTTTTCGTGCAACCAGGTATTGTTATTGAGGGTCCGATATGACCAGGCGCTCAGGTCCTCAACAGGCATAAAATCCGTAAGCGTGACGCGTCCCTGCTCGCCAGTAAAGGTTGTCTGCAAGACATTACTGTTAGGCAGGTAACGCTGTTTTCCTCCTAGCTTCCTGTCCGTAGGCGCAATCTGGAAGTACCCTCCCTGCTCGGCATCGAGCAGGCGACAGAAGACAGCGGGACTATCGAAATCTGGGAAGCAGCCCCAATCAATTGAGCCATCGGGGGCGACCAATGCCGCTGAGTGGCAGTCGCCGATGACGCCATAGGAATTGATCGGGTGATACTGGTGGTCTGATTGTGTCATATAACCCACATCCCCTCTATGCAATGGCCCTCGTATGCACAGCCATGATGGCAATGACGCTGCAACTTCGCAGCGCATCTTCATGAGATAAAAAAAGTATGGAATATTGTCAGACAAGACGAAAGGGCTTTTAGGGGGCTAATTGTAGGCTAATGCATTAAAAGTTCAGAGTGCGCTGTTGATCCTGGCGGTTGATTGGCGTACCTTGAGATGAGGGCTGACCAGGATCTTCAGGGGTTCTGTGGGGATATCTGTTCCCTGGATGTAGCGCAGCAACAATTCGGTAGCGGCACGAGCCATCTCCCGTTTGGGAATACTGATGGTTGTAAGAGCAGGGTGGGAGTGTGCGGCTTGACTGATATCATCTACTCCTACCACCGAGAGATCATGTGGTATCGATAAGTTCCGGTTTGCGATAGCTTCCATCGCGCCCAGGGCCATCCAGTCGTTGCCAGCAAAGATTGCAGTAGGTGGTTGAGGCAGCGCTAACAATGCTAAAGCAGCTTGATAGCCGCTCTCAAACGATGAATCGCCCTGGCGGATATATTCGGGCAAGACAGGGATGCCCGCTTCTGTAAGTGTGATCTCGAAGCCCTTGCGCCTTGTCAATTGTACGGGTTCTTCCACAATAGCCGCGATGCGACGATGACCGCATTCTAGAAGGTGTCGTGTTGCTAGTTCGCCTGCCAGACGAAAATCAATATCTACTATGGGCAAGGTCTGGGTAGATGCATCTTGATTCCATACACTCAGCACCACCTCCTTGCCACTATCCCTGAGGGAGAGGACATCGGCGATATCGGCGGCCATCCCCATCACGATGAAGCCGTCTACCCAACGGCTGGCCATGCGTTCCAGGTGGCGTTTGCCCTCTTCTGGAGAATTATGGGTCATACTCAAGAGCAATTGATAATCGTGCAGGTCCGCGACGTGCTCGATTTCTTCCACGACTTCGGCAAAAAAGGGATTTGAGAGGGTGGGTACGACCAATGCTAATGTCAATGTTTTACCCTGGGCTAATCCTCGCGCCACTAAATTTGGCCGATAGCCTAATTCTTTGATGGCTTGTAGAACACGTGCGCGTGTCTTATCGCTGACGGGCACGCGCTGCGTAAGCACATTAGATACGGTCGCCGTCGTTACTTTCGCCCGGCGGGCTACATCAGCAATTGTCGTCATTCCTTGTCGCATCCTCTCCCGTTTAAACGGTTAAATCCAATCATTGGATACCGAGCAGCTAGTATAGCACTTAAATTATACAGTGCGCTTTTGGCGACGTCAATTTGCGCTAGATCTGTATATTCGCGCAATGGTATTGCACATTCGCGCAAAGATTCTTGACAAAGCTGAATTTCATCATTATACTAACTTTAAAGCGATTAAATTTAATCGGCTGCATACTTCAGGTAAATCCACAGTTTCGTGGCAGGAAGCTACGATGAATCCCCACCATAAGGAGGTGAGGGCATTTCAGCTTAGCGCTGGAGCCCGTCAATTGTTCCAGGCATCTCTATCATCCCGGGTTTGCATGGGAAGCATGGAACAGATAGTATCCTATAACGCCATAATTTCATTTTGCCAGGCTCCTAATGCGCTGACGAAGGCGCTGTACTAAGATCTTATTCCGAAACCCAACCCCCATTCGGGGCATAGCGGCCGCGCTCAGGTTTTCGGAGAAGAAGTAAGTCGTACTGGTGGGGGCACCTTTGGCGCCTTGAAATCCCAACAAGCGGTTGAAGAAGCAACATATTACTATCGTAGCGCACTAGGATGTGAGTGAATCGATATCAGTAGGTAGGGGGATTCACTCTGCTCGGCGGACAGTGTTGTCATCTGTTACGAAAGGTTGGTTCCTAATGCGGTTTTCCAGATCTCCACTCAAATGGTTGTTCATGACGAACATCGCCCTCATCGCGGTTCTGGGCATGGCACTTTCTGCCTGTGGTGGCAGCGGCGGCAACTCGGCAAGTTCTTCCTCTAGCTGTGTTCCTGGCAGCAACACAAAGTTAGTCAAACCCTCGAGCACTGTTCATAAGGTCGCCTGGTCGCAGAATGCACTAGACGGCGCTTGGCGCTTTGCTGAAGAAGCTAGCATTGCGGATGCGGCCAAGGCTCATGGCTACCAGTTGTTGAAAACAAATGCGAACAACTCTGATGTTCAGCAGGTCCAGGATATTCAGAACCTGATTAATGATCATCCTGATGTGCTATTGGTTGACCCACACACCGAAGATGCGGAAGCGGCTCAAGTTGCTGCGGCCCGTAAAGCCTGCATTCCCGTAATTGTTGTGGATCGTGATGTCAATGAGCAACTGGCGTCTCCAGGTCGTGACTTTGCCACATTCGTAGGTGGCGACTTTAAGAAAGAGGGAGCGCTGGCGGCTGATGCATTGATCGAGGCTCTGGGTGGTCCGAGCGCGAAGGCGACCATCGTCGAACTGGATGGCACAACTGGCTCCTCCCCCGCTATTTTGCGTGGTGGTGGTTTTAATGGTGAACTGTCTACGAAGGCGCCTGGCATCAGAATCGTTGCTGAGCAGACTGCTGATTTTAACCGCGCGACAGGTCAGCAAGTCATGGCGACCTTGATCCAACAGTACCCCGATATCAAGGGTGTGTTCGCACATAACGACGAAATGGCCATCGGCGCGATCACTGCACTCAAGGCGGCAGGCAAACATCCCGGACAAGATATCAAGGTGGTTTCTATCGATGGAACGAAAGATGCTGTCAATCTCGTCGTTTCGGGTGAAGAGTATGCGGTCGTGGAATGCAACCCACGACTTGGTCCCCTGGTCTTCGACACCCTCGATAAGTTTGTCAAGGGCGATGATCTGCCCGCGTGGGTCGTGCAGCCGGATAGAGTCTTCAAGAAGGCAGATGGCACAGCGGCAGCTTACCTACCCAACGCGTTCTAAGCTTCTCTAAGCGCATTCGCGTTGATACTGGCGCTATCCACTATCACGGCAGCGCCAGTATCAACGATTTAAGAGGTAGGTCATGGAAGAAAATAATGTGCTTCTGCACATGGAGCACATCACCAAGCGTTTTACCGGCTCGGTTGCCCTCTCAGATGCCTCGATACGAGTGGCGCGTGGTGATGTGCACGCGCTGATCGGAGAGAATGGTGCGGGTAAATCCACGCTTATCAAGGTTCTCACGGGTGTATATCGCAGCGATGGAGGGACGATCCTCTTTGATGGGCAGCCTGTGGCTTTCCAATCACCACAACAGGCACAGCACCATGGCATCAGCACCATTTATCAAGAGGTCAATCTTGTTCCATATCGCAGCGTCACCGAGAATATTTTTTTGGGACGCGAACTCTTTCGCTGGGGATTGCTTGACTGGCGAAAAATGAACACCGAGGCCAGCACATTACTGAAGCGGTTGCATCTCTCGATCGATGCGACAAAGTCCCTCAATACCTATAACATTGCGACTCAGCAGATGGTGGCGATTGCGCGTGCCATCTCCTTCAAGAGCAAACTGGTGATCATGGATGAGCCCACATCCTCGCTCAATGATGATGAAGTTGCCACTCTGTTTGCTGTGATTCGGCAATTGAAAGCGGAGGGAGTTTCCATCATCTTCGTCAGCCATCGACTGGACGAATTATACGCGATTTGTGACAGCATCACTGTTTTGCGAGACGGTGTCACTGTGGATGCGCGGCCCATCGCAAGCATCAGCAAGCTTGAGTTAGTGTCCAAGATGCTCGGCAAAGATTTAGGTAGCGTGCAACAGAGTGGGCAGACCAGCTTTGATGCCAGCCGTCACCACGCCCAGCAGGAAGTGCTGCTGGATGCAGTCGGACTGCGCCAGGGTCGTAAGCTCCAAAATGCAAGTGTCAAGGTGCATGCGGGGGAGATTGTTGGCCTGGCGGGATTGCTCGGTTCCGGGCGGAGCGAAGTTGCTCGTACTGTGTTTGGAGCTGATCCCATCGAAGCCGGAAAGATCACCATCGACGGGAAAGAAGTTCATTTCCGCGCGCCTATAGACGCCATTCGTGCAGGCATCGGACTGTGTTCGGAAGACCGTAAGATTGATGGGATTATTCCAGATCTCTCCGTGCGCGAAAATCTCACGCTGGCGGCACTTCCTACGTTGACGCGATCTGGCATCGTTGATCGCAAGAAGCAAGAACAGATTGTTGATCGTTTCATTCAACGTTTAGGTGTCAAAACAGCGGGGCCAGAGCAAAAGATTCGCGAGCTATCGGGCGGCAATCAGCAGAAGGTCTTGCTGGCGCGCTGGCTCTGTTTAAACCCTCGTTTGCTTTTGCTTGACGAGCCGACACGTGGCATCGATGTGGGTGCCAAAAGTGAGATACAGAAGTTGGTCGAGGAATTGGCGGAGTCAGGTATGGGTGTCTTGCTTATCTCCTCTGAACTTGAAGAGATCATTGAAGGAAGCGATCACGTGGCGGTATTGCGTGATGGAGTAACCGTGGCCGAACTTTCTCGTGCGGATATCAGCCAGAATGTGATCATGGCCGCTATGGCGCATGGAGAGGAGCAATCTGGCACAGGAGAAGGCGCATGATTCGATTAGAGCAGCGTTTGACGATGCTAAAAGAGTTGAGGAGCCTACGTAATATTGGGCAGGATTATGGAGCATTAATTGCGCTGGTGGCGCTCATCATCTTCAATATTATCTTTACCAGGCAATTCAACTCGTGGATTTCGATCACCGATCTGCTGGTCCACGTGACGCCGACGTTGATTCTTGGGGTTGGCATGACCCTGGTGATTGCAACTGGAGGCATCGATATTTCGGTGGGCTCGATCATGGGGCTGACGGGGATACTCACGTATCTGATTTTCAGCGGGAAATTGTTTGGCATCCAGAACATTGTGCTGGGTACTGCCGTTGCGATGCCGATTGCGCTGGTGGTTGCCACATTGATCGGTGCATTCAACGGGCTACTTGTGACGCGTTTCAAGGTACAGCCTATTGTTGCCACGCTGATCACCCTGATTACGATACGTGGAGTTGCTGAGGTCACGGTCAATGGATTCCAGTTTGCGTTTTTAAGTGCGCCCATTGTGAGCTGGCTGAGTGGCAATCTGTTCGGCTTCCTTCCCAGGCAAGTGATCCTGATGGCCGTCATTGTTGCTATTTTTGCCTGGCTTATGCGTGCCACAGCCTTTAGCCGGTATCTGCTTGCGGCTGGTGGGAATCAATCGGCGGCGCGCCTGGCGGGTGTCCCTGTGAACCGGATTTTGATCATCGTCTACGCAATTAGTGGCCTGCTGGCCGGAATCGCCGGATTGGCGTATATCGCCTTTGATTCTGCGGCCAATCCAGTTACTGATGGTCTGGGTAAGGAACTTGATGCGATTGCGGCGGTTGCCGTGGGCGGCACTCGACTGACTGGCGGGCATGCAACCATCATGGGAACAGTGGTTGGAGCCATCTTCATTCAGCTTATTCGTCAGACACTGGTGGCGCTGAATGTGCCAAATGATATTGCCAGTATCATCATTGGTATGCTTATCGTGCTGGCAGTCTTCCTCCAGCGTCAGCGCAAAGCATAATAAGGGAGCAATTGTGTGCCACAGCGAGTGAGCACAGCTTATGAGTATGGAGGACTCACTTATGCCGAAGGTTTCATCACAGCCAGGCATCGCGGCACTGGCAGAGCCAAGCGAAGCAACCACGCGCGTTGGGATTAAAGAACGTTTGCCCAGAGTTGGTGATTTTGTGAGACAGCAAGGAGCGCTGATGGCGCTCATTATTGTCGTGACCTTTAGTTTCCTTCGCTATGACAATTTCAATACAATCACTATCTACAGCGTATTGAATTTCAATGCACAATTTGGACTTATCGCACTGGGAATGACGTTTGTGATCATGACTGGCGGCATTGATCTCTCTGTCGGCGGTATCGCGGCACTTGCCAGTGTGGTTGCAGCGCTTACCAGCTCGCATGGTTTCTTTTATGCACTGTTTGCGGCGGTTATTGCGGGTACGCTGGTGGGTATTGTGAATGGTATTGTCGTGGCGTGGATGCGCGTGCCACCGTTTATCGCCACACTTGCCACCTTGTATATCGTGCGTGGTGTGGCTTTGAGGCTTATCAATGATGCAGCCAGCGTCAACCTGGATCAGAAAAGCGATTTCATAACGGTTGCGGGAACAACGGTGGGGGACGGCTTTCTTAATCCACCGGTGCCGTTTCCTATCCCACTTCTGCTGGTGACCTTTCTCATCGGCATCCTGGTGCTGCGGTATACGCGCTTTGGCCGCTATGTGCTGGCCATTGGGGGCAATCCCGAAGCAGCGCAACTGATGGGGTTGCCGGTCAAGCGGACGCTTTTCTGGGTGTATACACTCAGTGGCGCGTTGGCCGGACTCGTCGGCGTATTGTTAGCCATCAATCTGAATGGTGGTTCAGCAACCGAAGGGAATGGTTGGGAACTGATTGCTATCGCGGCGGTGGTAGTTGGTGGCACATTGTTGACCGGCGGTGTTGGCTCAGTTTTCGGTACGCTGGTGGGTGTGCTTTTATTAGGCACAATTGTGGAGATCCTTCAGTTAGAGAATAATTACACACTGGATCATGGTGGAGGACTCTACCTCAATTCATTCTGGCAGAATGTCATTCGTGGTATATTTTTGCTTATTGTCGTCCTCTTGCAAAGCCGCCTTCAGCAGAAACGCGCCAGACAAAGTACCTAGACTTTCACCAAACCCGTGGCAGGATGCCCCCGTCTTGTAAGCGGGGGAGGAATGCCACGTTCCTTAGAAATTGAGAAAAAATTCCCTGATACCCCTTGACCTGGAGTTCACTTCAGGTTGTATAGTTCTTGCATGGAAACAGAATTCTCGATCCAACAGGTTGCGGAAAGAACAGGACTCTCCATCGATACCCTGCGCTATTATGAGCGTATTGGACTGCTTGAGCCGGTGAGACGTGCATCAAGCGGCCATCGTCGCTACATGCAAAAGGACATCGACTGGATTGGCCTGGTTATCAACTTACGCGAAACAGGGATGCCTCTCGCGCAGATTCACCACTTTGCCGAACTTCGCCGCCAGGGAGAAACCACGGCAACTGAGCGCCTGCGTATCCTTGAACAACACCAGTACGCTCTCTCGCAGCAAATGCAGAGGCTGGAGCAGCACATGACAGCATTGCAACACAAGATCGCTCATAAAAAAGCGTTCCTGGCTCAACGTGACGCTCTGCCTCATTCCACTTCTGCTTCTGAGCCGAGTGAATAGGAAATGACGACATCCCTTCAGGAACAAGAGAACAAATAGCATGAATGAGGGAAGAGGGATTTTCATGTTTCAAGCTACCGAAACGCATGTGATTACGACGGGATATGTTAACATCTCAGTAAATGAGGAATCTGGCTCATCCACGATGAGAGCCTATATGGCACGTCCCCAAGCTCCAGGCAGCTATTCTGGGGTGATCGTTGGCTTTGAACTTTTTGGAGTGACCAGTTATATCCGAAATGTTGTAGATCGGATTGCCCAACTCGGTTATGTAGTGCTGGCACCTGATTTTTATCACCGTTCTTTACCCGGCATAGAGCTGGAAGCGACTGTCGAGGGCCGCACTCGCGGCTTTGAATTGTTGCATCGGTTCACCCGCCAGCAAGCGATCAATGATGTGCGCGCCTCAATGATCTACCTACGCAATGAGGGGAAAAGCTCGAAGATCGGCATGGTGGGGTTAAGCGTTGGCGGACATATTGCCTACCTTGCTGCCACCCAATTCGACCTCAAGGCAACGGTGGCCTTTTATCCAGGCTGGCTCACCGCTCAGGATATTCCACTAAGCAGACCAACCTCCACGCTGTCTCTAACACCTGGAATAGCTGAACATGATGGATACCTGTTATTGCTTGTTGGTGAACAAGATAGCCTCATCCCGGCTTCGCAACGTGAAGCCATTGCCAGAGAATTGCGGGCGGCCAATGTCAGACATGAACTAGTAACCTACCCCGATACACCACACCGCTTCTTCTACGAAGAAGGAGATAGTTATCGCCAGGGTGCGGCAGGTGATGCCTGGCACCGCATTTGCGAAGTGCTCGCCACTGAACTGGCTTGAGCCGAGAGCTGAGTAAGATTTCCCTACGCTGGGGAATCTTACTCAGCCAACATTTCATCCTCCCTTGCGGATCGCGAGCGGGTTATGTACAACATTCTCTGCTGACAAGGAACGCGGCTCGTTCTCGCAACATACTGGAAAAGGTCAAAAGGCTCCCTTTCGTAAAAATGTGCAACATCTAGGTACTCACCCATCAAACAAATACCGACCAGCCTATGGACTTACTTCTCAGGTGTCTGTGGTGGCAAATCCTCGATTGGGAACAGGATCGGGCTGAGAAGGTGCTGCCTGCGGCCCGGCGCGGGTTCGTTTTTCAACTGTGGTACGATTGCCTTGCGCATCTCACTGATCAGTTCGTCACGCTCGTTTGGGTTGAGCCAAAGCGAATGTTGCCGGAATCCTACAGCGTCGGCTGTCGGGTCAGCGTGGTCTCGGTCGAGGTAGGCGTTGAACTCGCCAAGCAGGGCGGTCATCGCCGTGGCGAATGCGCGGCGATAATCTTCCAGTGAAGCCGACGCGGCCGCGTCGGCACTGATCACCGTACTCGGTCCTCGTAGCCGGTAGCGGCGTTCGACGGTGCCACCCACCTTCTGTTCACCTTCCACCTCGAGGATGCCTCCATCGACAAGGAGGCTGATCTGCCGGTACATGGTGGCCTTTGAGACATCGGGCATCCGAGCGCGCAGTTGAAAAGTCGTGAGGGCTCGCCCACCAGACATGGCGTGCACGATGCGAAGCCTCACTGGATGTAAGAGTAGTTCGATTGTATTCATGATACCATTGTCTCACATATGAGACTATTCTCAAAATTGAGAATATATGGTATCATTCTCAATATTGAGACTGCGATATGAAGCTGACATTGAAGAAATATCTAATTATGAGCTAACGTTCGCAAAAATGAGAGAGGAGACTACTAAGTTGACTACAATCGATGCAGCAGTGATCGCCATTACAGTCGTCGAGATGGCTCGGGATGGACGCTTCGCAGATATTGAGGAGTTGTTCGCGCCGCCGCTACGGGCGGTAGTATCTGCAGAGACGGTGCGTGTTGCCTGGTTAGCCGAGATAGGCAAAAGTGGCCCGGTTTCCACCATCGGGGAGCCCCTGCTCGATCAAATGGGAGAAGGGCTGGTCCGCGTGAGTGTCCCAGTCACGTGTGAGCATGGTGCGCTCACAATGGTTATGTCGGTCGACAACAAGGGTCTCCTGAACGGTTTACGACTTGCGCCCTCAGCCACGTCATGGACTCAGCCGACCTACGCGGACCCGGATAGCTTCGACGAGCGTGATGTCACGGTCGGCTCAGGCCCGCTTGCTGTATCAGGCACGCTGAGCCTGCCCCATGGACGCGGCCCACGACCAGGCGTTGTGCTGCTCAGCGGAGGAGGGCCATTCGACCGCGACGAAACCAGCGGGTCGAACAAGCCTCTCAAAGACCTCGCGTGGGGGCTGGCCAGTCGTGGTGTGGCGGTATTACGCTTCGACAAGGTGACCTACACCCATAGCCGCCAGGTGGCGAACACGCGCGATTTCACGATGACTGACGAGTATGTGCCGCATGCGGTTGCCGCCGTCCACCTGCTTCAGCAACAACCGACCGTGGACCCCACACGGGTCTTCGTCCTCGGTCACAGCATGGGCGGTAAGGTTGCCCCGCGTGTTGCCACCACCGAGGCGTCCGTTGCCGGTTTGATCATCCTGGCTGGTGATGCGCAACCAATGCAACACGCAGCCATCCGCGTGACTCGCTATCTCGCCCAACTTTATCCCGGCCCAGATATGGAAGCTATGGTCGAGACGGTTACACGACAGGCCGCGATGGTTGATAGCCCTCACCTGTCCCCGTCGACGCCGACCAGGGAATTACCCTTCGATCTGTCGGCCTCGTACTGGTTAGACCTGCGCAGCTACGATCCGATCATGACTGCGGCAACGCTGGACAAACCAATGCTCATTCTCCAGGGTGGCCGTGATTATCAAGTGACGGTCGAGGATGATCTCTCGCGATGGAAGGCAGGCCTCGATCATCGGCCTGATGTCACCATCCGGGTCTACGACGCTGACAATCATCTCTTCTTCTCTGGCACAGGCCCGTCCACGCCTGCGGAATACGAACCGGCGCAACACGTCGACCCAGCCGTCGTTGCCGACATCGCCGAGTGGTTGATGCCCACACACTGACCCAGGTGTGATTCACATTTTTGCGCTTCTATCACATAGACGCGACGTCAACGTCGCGTCTATGTGGCATCCTGGGGCGACCAGGCAGACGATGACGCATCAATGCCCCAAGCAACACGCTCTTTCTGCCTTTTTTACGTGATGAGAAGGGAACATTGACGCACGAAAGAAGCGTCTCGACTCCAGATGATGAATCTGCCCGACGTCAACGTGGGGCCTATGGGTTCGCGTGCAAAAAAATGAATCGCACACCACTGACCCCAATAGTTGATGGAACTGCCTCAATATGGTATATTTGCTTCTGATATTTCTAAAAGAGAGAGTAGAAACACATGTCATTCCTTAACCCGCAGCACAACAACGTCAACAAGGTGAAGAAGCACACCCTCTAATGTGAGTACCCTTGTGGACTGATAGATTATGAATCGACGAACGAAACCGGATCCGTCCCTGGATCACGGCAGGTTTACTTTGTTCCCCTTGCTCCCGTTTTCGTCGAATGTTACCGCTTAAACATGGCTTTCGCCTATCACCAGCCACGGGTGGTTCTCGCCCGTGGTCTTTGTTTCCATCATCCTCACGAATAAAGGCTCCCCCTGACGCATCACGCGCATTGTGATGCTCATGGATCACGGTTGAGTGCTACCCAGAGCAGTTGTTGCTGTGAAAGGAGCGCTCTATGCGCTATCAAACCTCGAATCTTTTGTCTTTGATGGAACAGGTATCCAGCCTCTTGCAGAGAGGAGACTCAGATGCCTAGAAGAACCGTCTTCAGACGTTTAGCACATATATCGCTGGACCAGGAGATGAGAGAACGGTATCTGATGACGTTTTCCTCTCGCTGGCTCTATCATCACATCCAGCACTTTCCCATGTTAACCTCTCAGACGCTGTTTGCCAATCAGCAGCCTCTGGAGCTAGAGATTGGCTGTGGATCTGGGGAATTCCTTTGCTCGCTTGCTCAGGCCAATCAGGCTTGCAATTTTCTTGGCATCGACATCTCGGAAACGGCTTTACTGCAGGCTACCCACCTGGCTTCAACGCTTGCTCTGGAGAATATGAAGTTTGTTGCAGCCAATGCACATCTTCTCTTCCCTCTTTTTGCACCCGACTCTTTACAGGCTGTGTACCTGCATTTTCCCGATCCCAACCGCAGGCGAAAATTTCGCAAGCGGCAACTCTTCACGCCAATGTTGTTAGATGTCATTTCACAAGCGTTATCCTCTGGTGGTCGATTCAGCGTGATGACGGATCACCGCGAGTACTTCCTAGAAATGCTCGAACTGATAGAGCGGGATGCTCGTTTTGAGAAAACACACGCCGAGCGTTACCTGTCTGGTTTCGATGCCCCGGTCCTTTCGCGCTACCAACGGCTTTGGGAGCGTCATGGGCTGGCAACGCTTCGCTTTGAAGTACGCAAGCGTTTGTAGGAACCGATGGTATCGTTTCAGATAGTTCAACGAATTCTTTGTAGGCATCCGATTGATCGACACAGGATGCCTACAAGGCTTTTATATACTCTTGGTCTGTCTCGTTGCTGGTGGTCTGCGCCTTCCATTCATACTCAGCGGCTCAAATCAGTTTTGTGAGTTGCGTCATAGCTTCATTGAGGTGCATTCGTCTTTCAATCGAGCGTTTGCCCACATTGCGTTCAAAGACGAGCAATCTGCGTTCACCGACTTTGATCGTGCTCTTGAGCTCGACCCTGCCCTTGCTACTGTCGTGGACAATTACATCCACATCAAATTCGAGCATGGAGACTTTGATCGCTTTGTGCAACTTCACCCTTCTCAGGCCCTTGCTTATCTCTCTCGGGGCTTGGCTTATTTCAGAAAAAGGGATTATCCTCGCGCTCTCGCCGATTTTGATCGTGCCATACAACTTGATCCTTCTGATGCAAAGCTCTATGTCATACGTGGCTTCGCTTACGTGCGCTTATAAGATTCGGAGCGTGCCATTGATGACTTTGATCACGCACTGGCCCTCAATCCCTCCATTGTCAACTCCTATGGCCGCTACATATATCCCAAATTAGAAGAAGATCAGCCAGACGCCGCTGGCCTCGATCGTGCTTTTGAACAGAATATTTCTGTCCTTACCTGGCCGTTCTATTTTCCTCAGTCTGAAGAATAAAGTATCTCGAGGGAGGGCGAGGATCACGCTTCTGCTATTCCATGTCTATGCTATACTAATAGACATCGTTTAAGCTCTCTTACCTACGCTTCCACGTACGTGTTGAAGGCTGCGGAAGAGGTTTAAAGACCTTGCAGAAGTGCAGAAGTCTCCATCTGGGAGGCTTCACCTTCATCTTGAGGGAGTGAGTTCTCTTGCGCGAAATCCCCCTGGATGCACCCGAGACCGACAAAGAGGGGCAGTTTCCTCCGTCGGCCTCTCCGAGCAACTCGGTGACCTCGCAAAGCGAGATCCTGACTGACCTCGGAGCGCCTGCTCCGCCGTGGCCGGCTTCCTAATGCAAGACCCCGCCTGAGGCGGGCTGAGGAGCGAGTGCGGTGTGGCCCCACGAGGGCCGCACCTGCACCCCCTCCGCGTCATACATTCTCTCATCAAAAGTGCACTCCACATCTATTAGCAGAAATGCATCTTTTGTATCACACCAAGGAGGCGATGGCAACCGTAGCGGAAGAAATCAGGACCTTTTCTCTGCTTGCTCCCCCTTAGCGGAACTTTGAGAGGTTTTTATGTCGGGATCTCTATAAATGTGTCTTGTGCCGCCAGGTGTTGCAATACTTCGAGAAAGAAGCCTGGCTCCCGCTCTTTAACGCGTTGGCTCAGGCTCTCCACGGTGTCTCCTGACAGGACGGGCACCTTACATTGAGCAATGGTCTCGCCGTGGTCATAGTGCTCGTCTATAAGGTGGACCGTAATACCAGTCTCGCGCTCGCCTGCCGCCAGCACGGCTTGATGAACATGATCTCCATACATTCCCTGACCTCCATATTTGGGCAGAAGGGCGGGATGAATATTGAAGATCCGCTGGTGGTAAGTCGCAAGCGTCTGTGGTCCCAGCTTTTTCATATATCCACTGAGGACCACAGACTGGACCCCGTGCGCCTGGAGGGCACGCTTGATAGCCTCATCTAGCAGTTCGGGAGTAGATTCCGTTTGGAGGCTGAGGTGATAAGCTGGCACGCCAGCCGTCCGGGCAAAGGCCAGTGCCGCAGACTTGCTATTATTGCTTATAACAACGCAAGCCTCGGCGTCCAGTTGGCCAGCCCGTATAGCCCGGTAAATGGCTTGAAAACTGCTGCCACCATGTGATGCGAGAAAGCCTAATTTTAGCCTCATGCCTTGATCCCGACCACTTTGTGTACCTCAATCCAGGCATCGTAGGTGGCCTGGCCGCCAGGAATGCCTGCGACCGCGTCGTTGGCCGCCAGGGGGATAACTGGCGCGCCGCTAGTGAGGCGGTTCACACCCGTCCAGCCATCTCGCATCCAGACTACGCCCGGCAGGACATCCTCGGTTATGTGCGCTCTGGCCTCGAAGCTGCCACGCTCATTATTCATAACAATCAGGCTACCAGTCTCGATCTCACGCGCCTGCGCGTCCTGGGGATGTATCCATAGCTCTGGTCCTGGATTGACCCTGGCCAGGGTTGGCAGGGCCTGTCCCTCATCGAAGAAGGCGTGGAAGGCGGTCAGCGTGCGGCCCTGGCAGAAGCGCAGGGGATAGGCCTCTCTCTGGGGCGCTGTATAAGTTGGTAGTGGCGGAAGGCCCGCTTCCTGTGCGCGCTCGCTCCAGAACTCGACTTTCTTCGATGGCGTATGGTACTGGTGATCCAGGTAGGCGATATGCTCAAGCCCACTTTTCTGCCAGTAACCGCCGCTCGCTCGTAGATCGTCTACTGTGAGCTTCTTGCCAGATGGTGTTTGCTGCTTAGCCAGGAGAGCATTGATATACTCCTCTTCGTTGGCCCAGGGAAAGAAGTTTTCTAGCTCTAGCCTGTCTGCGAGCTGGCGCAAGACAGTGATCAGGGAGCGGCACTCGCCCTCTGGCTCCAGGGCGCGTTCCATCAGGTACATATGTGTCGCCGTTTGCTTGAGACCTATATCCTCCAGCCAGGCCGTGCCGGGAAGAATCAGATCGGCATAGCGCCGGGCCGTCTCGTTCATAAAGAGGTCAAACGAGACGATACACTTGATCTTTTCTAATCCACGTGCTAACGCGTTATTGTCTGCGAAGGTGGAGAGCATATTGCTGCCAAGTACGAGCAGAACGTCGATCTTGCCATCCTGGAACGCCTCGCTAATCGTTGGCATGTGACTGGGAATGGGTGCGGGGTTTGGTCTGGCAACGATATCCTGCATGACATTCGCATTGCCATCGCTACGAGGGGAGGCGCCGTGGCGAGGTCCCAGACCGCCGCCCGCGAGACCCAGCTGACCCGTAAGGGCGGGGAGGCAGGCAATGGCCCGGCTGGCCTCCCAGCCATGCTGGTGCTTATACATGGAACTGCCACCCAGCACTATCATCGCTGGCGTCGTCGTGGCGTAACGCCGGGCTAACTGGCGAATGCGCTCTGGCTCAATTCCGGTCATCTCCGCCGCCCATTCTGGTGTGTATTGCTGGACGTGCGCGGCGAATTCTGGGAAGCCAAGGGTATGCTGATCAATAAAGGCCTGGTTGCTCAGGCCCTCTTGTAGGATAACATGGGCCATGGCAAGCGCCAGCGCGGCATCACTGCCCGGTTGTAACAGAATTACTTCGTCGGCGTGGCGCGAGATCTCTGTGCGTCGTGTATCGATGTGGACGACATACGCGCCGCGCTTGCGTGCCTCGATCAGGTGCGGTGCCGTGCCTGGCTGGCTGGAGAGGGTTGAGCCCCAGAAGAGAATAGTGCGCGAGTTCGCCGCCATATCCTCTTTCGTATGGGTTTCCAGCGTGCCGGTCAGCCCCAGTCCGTAGCCGCCCATGTTCCAGCAGACGATTCCCGTGTTCCAGTTCTGGTAACCAGCAAGGATTCCCAGGCGGCTGATCAGCGATGAGGCTATCCCGGTTGTGCCCACGCCATGACCGCGCCAGAGACCAACGCGCTCAGGTTGCGTCTGTTGTATGTTCTCAACAATTAGGTTGTATGCCTCGTCCCACGAGCACTCTTCCCACCTGTTCTCGCCTCGTGCTCCTACATGCCGCAGAGGGTGTAGCAAGCGTCTGGGATTGTCAAAAATCTCGCCCGCCGCTCTGCCACGAATGCAGAGGAAGCCCCGGCTATCCGGGTTATGGACATCGCCCTTGAGCGACACGAGTTTATTCTCTTCAACCTCGACGGTCATACCGCACTGGGTAGGTAGACAGTTCATTGGGCACATAGTTGTGACCTGGCGCCTGGCTGGCATTGGTTTCCCTCCATCTCTCTATAGCTTCTTATTACTCTTCCATACTATCAGATGCGTTGATGAATTGCCAGGTTCACTGCATGTGGGAGACCGTGCCGCTTGCCCCCATTCGGGGGCAAGCGCCCGCGCTGAAACCTCGCCAGGACCTTCGTGTGTCCATCCAGAAAACGACCCTGTGGGACAAAATCGGTCTGAAATGCGACAAGCGCATCATGTGACGAACAGTCTACTACCACTGTTGAACTAAGCAGGGTGGACAGGGGCGAGTATCTCGATGTGCTCCTGGCAATGCTCCGGAATATCTTTCGTGCGGTCGTACACATAATTGCCTGGCTGGTAGAACGTATCGTCGAATTTTCTGAGTTGTTCGAGATTACGCTGGTATGCCTGACGCAATATGTTACAGACGGTTTCTAGTGATTGGTTTCCAATCATCGTGACAATCATGGCGTTGATCGCATCGTTCATGATAGTTTGCCGGGTTTCTTCCTCGTTATCCAGGGGGGCCATGCCAGCGACAATATGCGGTAGCCACTCCGTTGACATGATCTCCCAACCTGCCAGGTGCGCGACGGTCTCGCGTGGTCCCCACGTGCCTTCTTTGGGTACGATACCACGCCGTGCCGCATCAGTAGCGGTCTCTATGACTTGCTCGTAGGCATTTGCGAACTTTTGTAGAAGTTGCTCTTTTGACAGGATTTCCTCTGACATGTTTTCCTCCTTCTTTTAGAACAGATTGCCTGCCGCCAGTTGTGCGTGGATAGGGTGGGATGAGCGAGTTGGGCCAGTAGTTTATTACGGCGAGTAACACTTCTTTACTAAACCAAGTATACCTTCTTAACCGGATAGTGTCCGACCTCATTGGCCTGATTCTGGCGGCAATGGGTATTCTAGTTCAAAGAGCCTGGCTGGCTTCCAAATGGGGATGATTTTAGCATTTTCTATGCTTTTTTCGTCATACATATTGAGAGATCGTTAATGTATTAAGAACCACATGGAGACTAAGAGGATAAGTATGCATTCTTCAAACGATGATCTGGACATCTATGTCAAGGACGTGGCGTTGCTGCCTTTAACGCTTCGCAGGCTCCCACTTCAGAGCTTCAAGATAGTCATGAAACCTGGAGTGCAGACCATACGTGAGGCGATAGATCAGGCGAACTGGTCGACGATCTGGGTACAATTGACCGTGCTTGTGCTGACCGCAAGCGTGGTGGAATATCTCTTCTACCTGGTAAGCGCCCTTCTCCAGCACTTGAGCGTGTTTGAATCGTTCTGGTCTTTTCAAAAACAGACTTCGGTTGCCTTGAATGTGCTGATGATGCCCCTCTTCGCGCTTGTAAGCATCGTGGTGCTCCACTGGATGGCACGTCTGCTTAGGGGACAGGGGGCTTTCCTCGTGATGCTCTACACAAACCTGCTCTTTCAGGTGCCGCTTCTGCTTCTCACGATCATTATTAGCTCCATCCTATTAAAAGGAGAAACATGGCTCATTATTGCTCGTAATACGGTGTTGTTCGCCATTCAACTTTACATTGCCGTGCTCCAAGTCTTCACCTTACGTGCTGTGCATGGACTGAGCCCGAGGCGGGCTGTGACCGGTGTGCTCCTGCTGATAGTCCTCTTCCTCCCGCTGGCGCTCTTGTTCGGCGTTATCATTCTCTAGTGATTCGAGTCAAGGGCATTGGAAAGCGGGAAAGGAGGTGAAAAGTGTATTTACTCATGGGTTGTGCAATGAGATGGCACTAAAATAGTTTCAGGTGCCTGTACTTTGCAAGGGGGCTTATCTTCTAGGATGAGTAAAAACGGCGAAAAGAATGGTTTTGAGGGAAAAAACTCCTAGCAACTTGTGCAATGAAGGTTGCGTTATTTAGAGTAGAGTATGCAAGCTCATCCAATGACTTGCAGCGATTACTGTGACACCAAGATCGTTGCATGGAAATGCAAGAAAAGAGCGGATTATATGGAGATTCGATCCCCTTCACTACTATATCGTGCCAAACGCCCGGGCTTGTTGCTCAAATTGGGGGTGCTGGCGAGCCTTTTCCTCTTATTGACTGGATTCTTCGTCTTTTATTTTACTCAACCCTCTGTAACGCAAAAAAACTCATTGCAAACATTGGTACATGCGAGTATTTCTCCGGTTCCAGCGGTGCAACCTTTTTCGTCTGTGGCTTTCGCCACGGCGAGTCCTCTGCTGGCGGGTTCGGGACAGGTCGTCGAAATTCCTGATACGCATATCCCTCTGATTGCGCATGGGAACGAGAAACTGCGCGAAGTGGCTCTGACCTTTGATGATGGTCCCTTCCCCAACTTCACGGCGAAGGTGCTGGATGTCCTCGAAAAGTATCATATCAAAGCCACCTTCTTCAGTGTTGGACGCCAGGTCACAGCCTTTCCCGATCTCACCCTGCGCGCCTATAAAGCGGGTTATGAGATCGAGAATCATACCTGGAATCACCCCGTCCTGACTGGTTTGAGTATGGAGAGCCAGTACTGGCAGTTGCAGAATACCAATGACGCCATTCAACGGGTGACACATCAGCGCCCTTTTGTGATGCGTCCTCCCTATGGCGAATACAACCAGACCTCTATTCAGGTAGCTACCAGCCTGAAACTAGTTACCGTAACCTGGAATGTCGACTCGCTTGATTGGTCGCGACCGGGCGTGAAGACGATTCTGCATAATGTGCTCGACCATGTGCAGAATGGATCCATTATTCTTATGCATGATGGTGGTGGTGACCGTTCCCAAACGCTTGAGGCTCTACCGACAATTATTCAAACCCTCCGTGATCGCGGCTACCATTTTGTTACCATCGGCCAGATGCTCGCGCGCCTCCCACATGAGCAAAAAAAGAAGTAACACAACAGTGAAGAGGATATAGGGGCAGGATGGCTTCGCCATCCTGCCCCTATATCCTCTTCACTGTTGTGTTACTGTCAGGTGTAATCAGGCGTGTGAAGGAGGGTACATATATGTAAATGCTAATGTTTAAAAAGGGAGAGATGGAGATGCTGAACAGGCAGAGTCCGTTACGCTTTTCGCTCTGGGTAGATGGGCGAACGACGCGGGGGCAACCAGTGACGACGACAACCTATCGGGAGCTGATAGAAGAAATTACCCTGGCTGAGCACCTGGGTTTCGCTGGTGTGTGGGATACTGAACATCATGGCTTCGATGATGGCTACCTGCCCGCGCCCTTCACCTTCCTGGCATACCTCGCGGCCCGCGTGCAGAAGATGAGCCTGGGTACTAATATCGTGCTGTTACCTCTCTGGCCCATCCGCCTGCTAGCTGAGGAGGCGGCGGTGCTGGATGTCTTATCTGAGGGGCGTTTTACGTTGGGCCTCGGCCTGGGTTATGTTCAGCATGAGTTTGCGACCTTTGGCGTTGATCGGCGGAAGCGCCGCAACCGTATGGAAGATGGCGTGCATTACCTGCGAGCCGCCTTCAAAGGTGAACCAGTACTCGATGGTTATCAGGGTCAGCCACTACCAGTAACCCCACAACCGGCCCAGGGCGAGCATTTTCCTATATACATGGGAGGAGCATCTGAACCAGCCCTGGAACGCGTTGCACGCCTGGCAGATGGCTTCCTTGCCGCAGTCAACTATAATCCCCTTGACGAGTTGAAGAGCCAGTGTGAGCTATTGCAAAAGCACCTAGAGCAGCATGGTCGCGATATACACAATTTTCCTATCGTGGCCAGTATGCATATGTGGGTGAGCGATGATCCCGAGCGCGATTGGGAGACCCTGCTCGCGCCCGCTTTAGCCTATCAGGCGGATGTCTATGCCCGTTATGGCACCGATGCCGAGCAACCCCGTCCACCCGCTACAGACCCTAAGAAGTTGTCGCGCCAGGGCCTTCTGGTCGACACCCCTGAGAATGTAGTCAAACGCATTCGCGAGATGCAGACACATACGCCCCTCACCGAACTCTGCTTCTGGTCGCATCCGCCGGGGGTACCTCATGACGCGATCATGGCGCACCTGGAACGCGTGGCACAACGCGTCCTACCCGCCTTCAAGTCTGCCTGAGAAGGTGTGCCTCATTCACGCGAGAAGGCTTTCTAGACCAACCCTTACCAGCCTGGAAAGCCTTCTCGTGCAAACGGCGCACAAAGCGATTTATGCATACGATAGCATGACCCTATGCCATAACCACCCTCCAACCACGGCTAGCAGGCTGAGTAGCGCGCCGGTGAGCAGGGCATCGGTAGGGCCATAGAGTGCGGAGAGCCAGCCCATCAGCAGATAACCCAGCGGGAGGCTGCCATCGAATATGAGCACCTGTACGCTCATGACGCGGCCACGCAGGTGGTCCGGGACCACTGTTTGTAGGGTGGTGATGGCCTGGGCGGCAAATGTACTCTCCGCGAAGCCTACACTGGCGATAAGTGCTATGGACAGAGGATAGAGTCGTGAGAGCGCAAAAGCTAGCTCCAGGATCGCGAAGATCAGCGTGCCAAGTAGCATGCGGCGCATGGTTGGTTTCTGGTTGCTCCAGGCAAGCCAGAGCGTCGCGAGTAGCGCCCCAATGCTGGAGGCGGCGGAGAGAGTGCCAAAGCCCGTTGCCCCCATATGCAGAATATCTGTAGCGAAGAGAGGTAGCACAACGTTAAAGTTTGAGCCGAAGAGCAATACCAGTCCCACCACCAGGAGTAGCAGCAATACTACAGGCGTCTCCCTGATATAGGTGAAACCTTCGCGCAGGCTCTGCCACATTGACTGTCGCGCGCCTGCTTCAGCAACCTGGCGCGCCTGGGCGTACAGCTTATCGTTGTCGATGAATGCTAGACCTATAAGCACCGCGAGGAAGCTAAGGGCATTGATGAGAAAGAGCACGCCGACAGCGCTTCCAGCAAGAATAATCCCAGCTAACCCGGGACCCACGATGCGAGCCAGCGTGGAGAGAGATGAGTTTAAGGCCACAGCGTTGGGCAGGTCCTCGCGCCCAACCAACTCAACGGCAAAGGCGCTGCTGGCAGGCCTATACAGGCAGTTCATGCATCCCAACAGTAGCGCCAGTAGATACAGATGCCAGACCTGGATGACTCCGCTGATTGTGAGCACCCAGAGGAGCAGCGCCTGGAGCATGGCCACAGCCTGGGTCATAAAGAGAACGTGCCGCTTGGGCCAGCGATCGGCTACGAACCCACCAAAGAGCGAGAAGAGTAGGATAGGCACAGCCTGTAAGGCTCCCACCAGTCCAAGTTGCCAGGCGCTATGAGTAATCTCCAGTACCAGCCAGGCCAGGCCGATGGTCTGCATTGAGCTACCCAGCAGCGAGATCACCTGTCCCGACCAATACAGGCGATAATTGCGATGCCTCAGCGAGGCAAAGGCGCGCCACAAGCCCTTTGGTCCTGCCTCTACTGGCGGCACTGTATTTTCAGTCATCATTGGCCCTGTCTCCCTTATGTATGTTTCTATGGGTAAATAAAATGAGATGCTGAGTATACAGGGCGCAGAACCCAAAAACATCGGCCAAAAGCCCGTTGCCGCTGACTTGACAACTATGCTACAATTAAAATGAGAAAAAATATCTTTTGCTTGAGATGTTGCTTTTGCTTTTCCATTATTTGTGAAATAGGTAGTATAAAGGGGTGTGGTGGTGATTGGCTAGCCAATCACCACCACACCCCTTTATAGTGCCTGCTTAGAGGGCGATGGTGAATTGGCGAAGCTCATAGCCTTTGATCATAGCGTGCCAGCTGACATTGGGGGCATGCACAATGTGTAGGGTATCGAAGGAGAACAGGCGCTGGAGCAGTACATCTGTCTCCTGGATGGCGATATAGGAGCCGGGGCAGCGGTGTCCGCCATCGCCGAAGCTCATCATGGCGGGCGAGAGACGCTCTCCACGCAGCTCGCGTACAGGGCAGATCGCGAGGGGATGATCGCCGACCATGGCTTCATCGGTATTGGCGTTATAGATGTGCAGGTCGATCAGGGCGTCCTGAGGAATGGTATAGCTGGTGCCTTCATGTTCAAGAGTGATCTCGGCAGTGGCGCGGCGATAGAGATGGCCAACAACTGGCTCTACGCGTAGAATCTCCTCCAGAATGGCATGGCGCTCTTTTTCCGAGGCTTCCATATAACGCTGGCGCAGCGCGGGCTGCTCCAGAAGATGCCAGGTCGCGACCGAGATGAATTCGCGAGTGGTAGCCATACCAGCCGCGGCATAGGTGACGCATTCGGTCAGGATCTCAACCTGGCTATAGTTTTGTGCGACCAGGTGTGAGATGACATCTTCCTGCGCCTTGCGTTTGCGTGCTTTAATGGCTGGTTGAACATCCAGGTAGTAGAAGGCCGCCATGCGCGTCTGGTTGCGCAAGAAGCTCAGTAGGACACGTGGTGTCCAGTTAAAGGTGAGCGGTTCGCTGCCAAAGAAAGCCTCCAGGCGTTTAGCCATCCCTGGCAGGCGACTATTGGTCAGGCCAACCACCTCAGCTGCCACGCGGACCGCCAGCTTCATGCTGAGCTGGCTGAGGTCCGCGCTCCGCTTCTGTTGTAGCTCGGCAATGATCTCGTCTACCAGCTTCTCCATGACCTGGTAATACTTATCGCTGACGACCTTAGGCGCGAAGAAGCGCGCTGTCTGCCTGCGCTGCTGATGGTGTGCCTGCCCCTCCAGATAGAGAATAGGCGTATTCGTCATATTGGGGATGCGTGTAATCAGCTCAGCATTGAAGCCTGCCTGGCGTGTATCACCGCTGCGCAGAATAGAACGCATACCCTCGAAATTACGAATATGCCATGTGCCCTCGGCATCGCGCTCTATAGCGGGTGCCCCATAGTCAGGCTCTTTGGCGGTCTTCTGCTGGTTCAGCAAATGATGCGGAAATGGACATACTGCTGTCGTGTCAGTATTTTGTGGTGCCTGCATCTCTGTGCCTATCTCCTTCTCTTCTTTCCTTCTATACATGTGAAAAAAACTACCTTGTCTCAGCCATATTTATGATATACTGTGAATCATAATATATACGATAACTCATAAAGCGGTAAAAGGTCAAGGAAATGAGAGAAGCGTCATTCTTCACGCCTGCGGCGCTCAGGTGTAAGGAGTGTGCATGACTACCCAGGATAGGCGTGTGAAGCGCACGCAACAATTATTAGTGAAGGCTCTGATCGCGCTAACGTTGGAGCGCGAATACGATAAAATTACTATTCGCGACATTACCGAACGCGCGGAGGTTGGTTACGCGACTTTCTTTCGCCATTATCCAGATAAAGACGCGCTCTTGCGTGATGTGCTGGATGCCGTGCTAAACGAATTGATGACCAGGCTTCCCGATCTCTCCGCGCACAGCGATGCCGCTATTGTGGGCACACTTCTCTTTCATTATGTGGAGGAGCACGAGGAGGTTATACGCGTGCTTTTACGCCAGAGTTCTTCCTCTCTAGTGCAAGAGGCGATTGCGCAGAGCGTGCAGAATATATTGCGGCAGAGAACGGCTCGTCCCGAAAGCCCCGTTCCTCTTGAAATTGCTGCCTACCATATCGTCACCTCGTCCATTTCTCTGATTCAATGGTGGCTTCAGCAGGGTCGTCCCTACTCTCCCGAACGCATGGGCATTATCTACCGCGAGCTTATCATCCAGCCAACCAGCAATGTCGCCTTCGCTTTAGACAATATAGAGGGATAAAAAATGTGGTACAACCGTTGGTTGTACCACATTTTTTATCCCTCTATATTGTCTAAGCTTTGCGCTTGAACTGGCGATAGCGCTCGATGAGGCGGTTGGTTGAGCTGTCGTGCTTGAGTTCAGGCTCTTTCTCCGCTTCAAGTTCGGGAATGATACGCTTGGCCAGGACCTTGCCCAGCTCGACGCCCCACTGGTCGAAGGAGTCGATGTTCCAGACTGTGCCCTGGACGAAGACCTTGTGCTCGTAGAGGGCGATAATCTTGCCCAGCGCCTCGGGGGTCAGGTGCTCCAGGAACAGCGTGTTCGATGGGCGGTTGCCCTCACAGACGCGGTGAGGCGTCTGGTAGTCGGGGCTGCCCTCGGCCTTGAGCTCTTCGGCGGTCTTGCCAAAGGCCAGAGCCTCGGCCTGCGCGATCATATTGGCGATCAGCAGGTCGTGGTGTGGTGGCAGTGGGTTGAGCGTCTGGTAGAAGCCGAGGAAGTCGCAGGGAATGAGCTTTGTCCCCTGGTGGATGAGCTGGTAGAAGGCATGCTGCCCGTTCGTACCCGGCTGACCCCAGATGATGGGACCCGTCTGGTAGTTTACTGGCTGACCCTCCTGGGTGACATGCTTGCCATTGCTCTCCATATCGAGCTGCTGTAGATATGCGCTCAACTTCTCCAGGTACTGGTCGTAGGGGAGGACCGCGACGGTCTGCGCGCCAAAGAAATTGTTGTACCAGATACCGATCAGGCCCAGCAGGGCTGGCAAGTTCTTCTCAAAGGGCGCGGTACGGAAGTGCTCGTCCATCTCGTGGAAGCCCGCGAGCATCTTACGGAAGTTCTCGGGTCCGATGGCGATCATGAGCGAGAGACCAATGGCTGAGTCATAGGAGTAGCGACCGCCGACCCAGTCCCAGAAGCCAAACATATTCGCCGTATCGATACCGAACTTCTTGACCTCCTCAGCATTGGTGGAGACGGCCACAAAGTGCTTGGCGACGGCGGCATCGTCCTTGAGAGTGCGCAGAGCCCAATCGCGAGCGGTGCGCGCATTGGTCATGGTCTCAATGGTCGTGAAGGTCTTTGAGGAGACGATGAAGAGCGTCTCCTCGGGATTGAGGGCCCGGGTAGCCTCGGCGAAGTGTGTACCATCGACATTAGAGACGAAGCGCACGGTCAGGTCGCGGTCGCTGTAGTGGCGCAGGGCCTGGTAGGCCATATCGGGACCGAGGTCCGAGCCGCCGATACCGATGTTGACGATATTGCGGATGCGCTTGCCCGTGTAGCCCTTCCATTCGCCGCTACGGACCTTGTTGGAGAAATCGGTCATCTTATCGAGGACTTCGTGGACCTCAGGGATCACGTTATGACCATCCACGTTAATGACCTGGTCTTTGGGGGCGCGCAGAGCCACGTGCAGCACGGCGCGCTGCTCGGTGACATTGATTTTCTCGCCGCTGAACATCGCGTTGATGCGCTCGCGCAGGCCAACCTCGTCCGCCAGTTTCAGCAAGAGGTCCAGCGTCTCCGATGTGATGCGGTTCTTTGAGTAATCGAGGTAAATGCCAGCAGCCTCGGTGCTCAAGCGCTCGCCGCGCTTAGGATCTTCGGCAAAGAGGTTGCGTAGATGTACATCTTTAATCTTCTGGTAGTGCTCCTCAAGCGCCTTCCAGCTTGAAAGCTGGGTGAGGGGCGTACGGCTTGTACCAGTAGTAGCCATGTTTTTAAAATCTCCTCCAGATCGCTTTGTGTGCTCAGTAGAGCAGCACGTATAGTACATGCTTATTATTGCACATTCTTAGTATACAGGTTGCTGCCCGACGAATTGGCGTATCCCTTCATATAGATGATTCGTTCTACTTTGCGTGACGTCTCGCGCCAGCGGCTCTATTCTTGAACTTATCAAGGAATAAAACGTATTCATTTTAAATCATTGTTCTCTGTCTCACTTTCTAAGGAGCATGACATGAGGGTACGGCATCTGTTCTGGCCCCTGGCACTGTTGGCTGGGGGAGTCATGGTGGTGCGGGGGCGGGCCACATATAAGGGGTGGTGGGAGAAGGAGCGCGCGCGTCTATTGACAGAGAGCCATGTAGTGCAGACGAAACTGGGTTCCATTGAATACCAGCACTTTGGCAAGGGCAATGTCGTACTCATCGCGCATGGTACGCCTGGCGGGTATGACCAGGCCCTGGCTTGCGCACGCGTCATGGCGAACATGGACCATGACTCCAATGCAAACTATACATATATCGCGCCCTCCAGGCCCGGCTATTTGCGCACCCCTATCGAGAGTGGACGCACGCCGGAGGAGCAGGCTGATCTCTTCGCCGCACTTCTCGATGAACTGGGTGAGGAGAAGGCTGCCATTATTGGCATCTCTGGCGGTGGGCCCAGCGCCATCCAGTTTGCCTTGCGCCATCCTCAGCGTTGCCAGGGCCTGATTATGTTGAGTGGGGTCGCGCAACACTATGATGAAGACGAGTTAAAGCAAGAGATGAGTCCCTTTGGGCGCTGGTATCGCGGCCTGTATGAGCGCCTGGTCATCTATGATCCCATGTACTATAGTTTGCTCAGATTGCTGCGCCTCATCCCCAATGGGGGCACACTGCGCCATCTGCTAAGCTCCTGCCTCTTCTTTGATATTCGTGCAATTGGATACACTAATGATATGCGGCAATTCGCGCGTATCACCACCTATCCTCTCGCCGAGATCCAGGCGCCAACCCTGGTCGTCCATGGTACAAGCGACGACGAGGTACCCTTTGAGCATGCACACGCGGTCGCAAGCCAGGTTCCCGGCGCACGTCTGCTTGCTTTACCGGGTGGCAAGCACCTGGCCTTCTACACACGTGCGCGCCAGGTCATGCCCAGAATTCAGGACTTTCTGAAAGATGCCAGCGTGATGCGAGGCTCTGCCAGCGTATAACTAAAAATAAGAGATGCGGTATGAGAGTCTCGGCTCTCATACCGCATCTCTTATTTTTAGTTATGCCTCAGTTTTTTGCGCCTGGTCAGACTGGAAAGAGAAATGGTTTGGATTGGGAGGTAAATGACCATGACGCGCTGGCTCTATTTGCTCTTACTGGCGGTTCCCGCTGTCTTTATCGCCGAGACGCAGCATGCCTCGGCTTTGCTGCTCTTTATATTGGCTGCGCTGGGACTGGTCCCGCTGGCTGGCTTGATTGGCCTGGCCACGGAGGTCCTGGCTGAACGCCTGGGGCATGGCATTGGTGGCCTGCTCAACGCGACCTTTGGCAATGCCGCAGAGATCATTATTGGCCTGGCGGCGTTGAGGGCTGGTTTGCCTGAGGTCGTGCGCGCCTCGTTGGCTGGTTCCATTATTGGTAACGCCCTGCTCGTGTTGGGGACCGCTATGCTCTTGGGAGGATGGCGCTATCGCCGCCAACTCTTTAGTGCGCGTGTGGCGGGCGAATACGCCTCGATGCTGGCCCTGGCCGTGATCGGCATGGGCATTCCCTCCCTACTAGCTACAGTTGGCGAGAGCACTCAACCTGGAAGTGCGGTTGTGCGCGGCAGCCAGCTACATCTCTTGAGCATCGGGGTCGCGCTTGTCCTGCTGGTGTGTTATGTGGCCTATATCGCCTACTCCGTCTTTGGCGTGCGTGCCATGCGCGAAGAGCCCGTCGCGGGAACAGAGACCGCTAAAGGGAAGGCCGGGATGGCTGTAGCGGCGCATGAACTGGCCTATGCCCAGGTGCCTATCGGCAAGGATGATCTAGTGGTACCACAAAGGACGCAGGGGCGTGGCTTCTTCGGCAGTATAAATACTCTCTGGTATCACTCGCTCTGGCTGCCCCTGCTGGTACTGGCGGGCGTGACGGCTGTGACGGCCTTTGTAAGCGAGATCCTGGTTGGCACCATTGAGCCACTGACGCACCAGGTGGGGTTGAACCCTTTCTTCGTCGGCCTGATCATTATCCCTATCGTAGGCAATGCCGCTGAGCACTTCTCCGCCATCACCTCTGCTATGCACGATCATATGGAGATCTCCCTGGCGATTACGGCTGGCTCCTCGATCCAGATCGCGCTGCTGGCGGCTCCCATCCTGGTTCTCGCGGGTACGCTGATGGGGTCGCCTCTCGATCTGAACTTTTCCATGCTGGAAGTCTCGCTCTTTGCCCTTGTGGCCTTCCTCTACGCCCTGATCAGCCTCGATGGCGAATCCACCTGGCTTGAGGGCCTGCTCCTCTGTGCCTTCTACCTCATCCTCGCCGTCGGCACCTTCTTCACTCCCAGCTAATAGATGCCGAAGTTACTTTGCCAGCGGAATCATTAACAGGCGCCTATGGGACCTGGGGCCGCGCTGCTGAATACCCTAGAGGAGATTGAGCCTGGTGGCCTGGGCGAGGGCCTGGGTGCGGCTGCCCACACCTAGCTTGCCGTAGATGTTGCGGGTATGGACTTTGACGGTGCCTACCGAGAGTACCAGGCGGCGGGCAATCTCGTTGTTGGAAAAGCCCTCGGCAATCAAGCCCAGGACCTCTACTTCACGCCCGCTCAGCGGTTCGAGGAGCGCCTGTTTGACGGTCTCGCGGGGGGCATCATCTTCTTCGCCCAGGATCGACTGGATCATCGTTTCCAGGCCGTGGCTACGACCGCGTTCACAGGCGGCTCGATACGCCTCCTCGCCCAGTCGTTGTTTCAGGTTGACACGCAGGCGTTTGAGTAGAGGCCAGCGATGGAGCCAGCCATTCGCCCAGGCGGGCTGATGAAAAGCCAGGCCCAGCAGTTCAACCGCTTTTTCTGGCATGCCCTCATTAGCGAGCGCGACGGCTTCGAGCGCCAGGCAGATGGTTGCGGGACCGGGATCGTCATGGCGCCCCCAGAATAAAGAGGCATAGCGTTGCCTGGCGGATGCATATTGGCCCCGCTCGCAGTCCACTATCGTTTGCCCCCAGCATATATCCAGATCGCCGTGACTGTTGAAGAATAGCTCCTGCGATGTCGTCTGACTTGCAGGAACTAGCACCGAGGTTTCTGTATATGTTTCATTCATTACACAGTACAGAAAGGCCAGGATGTCCGCTGCCGAGATTGAACCATCCTGGCTGTTGGTTTTCTCGGCCAGGTCACGCATATCCTCTGCGAGAGTTAAGGCTTCCTCCAGGTCGCCCTTCAAGAGGCTTGTCAGGGCTAGCTTGAACATCGCTTGCAGGATGCCTTTGACGCTGCCGATCTCACGCATCAACGCAAGAGCCTCACGCGCATAATGCTCATAGGCGATGTAATCTAGTTTTGCAAGCGCGACCTCGGTCAGGTTGAGGGAAATCCAGGCTATGCCATTGGAATCCCCGATCTCGCGCCTCAGCTTGAGGCTTTGCTTGAGGAGTTCCTGGCTCGAAATTTGCTCTTTATTAAAGATCTCTAGCGTATTACATGCTAACCAGGCCAGTGCCTCTGCCCGGTAAAAAGTATCGCCAAGTGCCTCAAATACAGTGGCAGATTCCCGAAAGAGCGCCACAGCTCTGGGATAGGCATAGTTTTCTTCATTCTCTACTTCATAAACGATATGAATACCTGAGACCAGTAAGCAGAAGCCAATTTCCGCCTGGTCCTGTCGCGCACGTGCCGTTGCCAGGCAGTTGTCGATCTGGGCGCGTAAACCTTCATCTATGCGCAGGTGACTCAGCAAGATCAGGCGTGCCAGTCGCGCCTGGATGCGGTAGCGCATGGCTAGCTGCTCTTGAGAGGGGGAGGATGGGAACTGCTCGACTGCTGTCCGTAGCAGTGCCATAATTTCGTGATATCGCCCGCGCATATCGGCGAACAAATGAAGGCTTTCGACGGCTCGGGAAAGGGTCACAAACTGCCTCTGCTGTATGGCCAGATGCCAGGCGTGACGCATATTCTCAAAGTCTGCTGCGATGGTGTCTAGCGCGGCGATTTGCTGTTGGGCTTTAATGTCGCGCTCAAGCCTGTGAAGTTGTCCGAGATAATAATCGATGTGCGCTTGCTGTATAGCCTCTGTCTGGCCTGCGGCCTCCAGTTGTTCCGCGCCGTACTGTCGCAGCAATTCATGGATATTATAGCGTCCCGCTGCATTCAAACGAATCATCGATTGATCAATCAGACCGGCCAGCGTATCGAGGGAGGCTCCGGCCACAATCTGTGCTGCCTCGCGTGTGAAGCCGCCGCGAAAGATGGATATCCTCTGGAAGACATCACGCTCGTGTTCCGTCATGAGTTGCCAGGAATGATCAAAGACAATGCGGATACTCCTGTGTCGCTCCGGCAGATTGCGCGAACGGGTCGCGAGCAAATTTAGGTTGTGTTGGATTTCCTGGGCGATATCGGCAGGTTGGAGCGTCTTCAGCCAACCGGCCGCTAGCTCGATAGCCAGCGGCATCCCTTCGACGAGGCGGCAGATGTCCACCACGCTCTTGCGGTCTTCAGCCAGGTCGAAGTCACCGCGTATGCGCCGCGCCCGGTCTAGAAACAACTGTATCGCGCTATACTCCCTAAGCGGCTCGCCCTCTGCTTGCCCGGGATAGGTCAGGCCTCCAATCTGTCGGACCCATTCTTCCTGCAAGTTAAGTGTCTCGCGAGAGGTAACGAGAATTTGCAGGTTGGTCGTGGCTGCCAGGATGTCGGAAATGAGGTCCACGCCGTCCAGGAGCCGCTCAACATCATCCAGCACCAGGAGGAGACGCTGCGCCTGCTTCTCGCGCAAATAGGCAAAAAACTGTTCGCGCGGGCTGCGCTGGTCCTGCTGAAAACGAAACGGCATAGCTTCGGCGATAGCCGTGAGCAGTTCATCGGCCTGGTTCAGTGCAGCGAGCGGCACAAAATAGACGCCATCGGAGAACAAAGCGCGTTTATGGGCGGCAACTTCCATTGCCAGGCGCGTCTTACCGATTCCACCCGGGCCAACGAGTGTCAATAAACGGCAGGATGGATTGTCCAACAGCGCGCTAATCTCGGCGATTTCCTGCTCGCGTCCGAGAAAAAGGGTGGGGGGAATTGCGAACGTGTACATGCTTGTTCTCCTGGTCTGGTCACAGATTGTCTTCCCCCTATTCTACTCTGCTTTCTTACTAAGCTCAAGCGATAAAACTTGACAGGAGAGGCTTCTTTTCCCTATACTAATTGATAGGGAACCGGTTCCACATCTGAAGATGAAGGGAAAGTATGGCAACGATTCGGGATATCGCGAAGGAGACTGGCCTGGGAGTCGGAACCATCTCGCGCGTTTTGAACAATACAGGATATGTAAGTCAGGAGACGCGTGATAAAGTCTTGGACGCGATTAAGAAGCTGCAATACGCTCCGAATGGGGTGGCGCGTGCCTTAGCCAAAAAGCGTACCATGATCATTGGTGTCGTCGTGCATGACCTGACAAACCCGTTTGTGCCTGGTATCGCGAGTGGTATCTCAGATGAAGCGCGCCGGCAGGGGTATACCATGATGTTGTTGGATACCCTGTGGCAGATGGAGCATGAACTCAACACGGTTGAGATGCTGCGCCAGCAACTGGTTGATGGCGTGATCCTGCTCTCTCCAGCGAATGCCAATGTATTGAAGCGTAAACTCTCTGAGGTGGGTCTGCCCCTGGTAGTGATTGACCATGGCGAGGCAATAGGTACTTCTGACATCACAGTCGATCACTATGGGGGAGCGATGGAGGCGCTGCAATGGGCCTTTGAGTGTGGGCATAGGCGTATTGGCTTTTTGGCGGGACCACCAGGGCTACGCTTCTCAGATTTACGTTTGCGCGCCTATCTGGATGCGATGAACTGGCAGCATATCGAGATTGATACCATTGATAGGCATCCACAATTGCCGATTGCCCAGGCCGACTTCCGCTTTGATAAGGGTATTAGTGCAACTGAAGCGCTCCTACAGCGCCATCCCGAGTTAACCTGCATCTTCGCGGCGAATGACCTCTCGGCTTTAGGTGCTTTGCACTACCTGGCCGAGCACAAAATCGCTGTCCCGGAGGAGGTCGCGGTTATCGGCTTTGATGATATTCCCACAGCCTCGCTCGTTCATCCACCTCTCACCACGATTCATCAGCCTATCTATGAGATGGGTTCTGCCAGTGCCCGCCTCCTGCTCGAACGCATTCAGGGAGTGAAGCCGCTTGAGCAGCCAGAACCACAGATCTTTGAACTGACACTTATAAAACGCAAATCCTGTTAATAACGAAAGGTTGTGACATGACACAGAGCGTTGTACCGGCAAGGGTGCGGGTCCCAAATTTTGTTGGACAGGGCAAGATTGATTTCATCGAAAAAGGTGTGCCGACACCAGGGGAGGGAGAGCTCCTGATTCAGGTTAAGGCCAATGCTATCTGCGGTACGGACCGTGAGCAGTTTTACGCCGGGTCCACTGTGACGCCAGGTCATGAAGCAAGCGGTGTTGTCATCGCGGCGGGACCAGGCACGCATACTCCTCTTGGGACCCCAGGCGTTATTTTCCTGATGGATTACTGTGGCTCCTGCCGCTCCTGCCACAAGAGCTTTACTAACCAGTGTTTAAATAAACGCGGCGATATGGGTTTTAACAGAGATGGCGGCTACGGCTCCTATGAACTTATTCATGAAAACATCTTCTTCCCCATAGACCCTGACCTTTCCTTTGCCGATGCTACCTTACTACTCGACATCATGGGGACCGGTGGTCATGCCATTAAGCGTGCGCGACTTGTCCATCCTGATATAGAGTCGTTAGTGGTCACCGGCGCTGGTCCTATCGGCCTGGCGGTGCTGACGATGGCGAAAGTCTTGCTGGGAGAGGATTTCCCCGTCTTGATCTCGGACGTGAGCGAATATCGCCTGGCCCTGGCGGAGCAGTTAGGTGGGAAGCCGATTCAGCTTAAAGAGACAACGCTTGCGGAAGGGGTCCGCAAGCATGGTATCTTAAGCGTTGACCTGGCCGTCGATAGCAGCGGCAAACAGGCTGCGCGCCAGGATGCCCTGGGAGTATTGGCACAGCGAGGTGTCCTGGTCTGTGTCGGTCATGGTGAGGACCTGCAACTTCATGTCTCCTCCGATCTTATTGCCACCGAGCGAGCTGTCATGGGTAGCGAATATTTTGCCTACCAGGAGCTTACGCACAACCTTGTGTTACTCCAGCAACATCGCTCCTACCTACGCCAGATTATTACGCATACCTTTCCTGTCAGCGAGATTCAGCAGGCCTTTGAACTCTTCTTTAGTGGGAAAACCGGAAAGGTTGTTATCGCGCAATGAGCAGAGAGAAACGGATAAAAGTCGCCCTGGCAGGCGCGGGTTCCTGGGGACTTCAACATGCGCGTGTCTTCTCCGAGAGGTCCGATGTCGATTTCTGCGCCATCTTTGGACGCTCCGAGGAGAAAACCCGTGCCCGCGCCGAAGCCTATGGCGTGCGTGCCTATAATGACCTGGATAAGTTGCTGGAGCAAGAGCAGCCTGACCTGGTAAGCGTCTGCCTCCCCAATCAGGAGCATTTCGCCACGACCCTGCGCATCATCCAGGCTGGCTTTCCACTGCTAGTAGAAAAACCGCTCGTCTTCGACCTGGGCGAAGCGGACATCTTGCTGAACGAAGCCGCTAAACACTCGCTCTTCTTCGCGATCAACTTTAACCATCGCTATGCACGCCCGGTGCAGATGGCTTACCAGGCCATTGCTGATGGGCGCCTGGGCGATATTTCATTCGCTACCTGGCGCTTTGGGGGCGAGGGACGCAGCGATCATCCACATGCCAACCTTATAGAGACCCAGTGCCACGGTTTTGACATGCTGGAATTTCTGTGTGGCCCGATAGCCTCGGTAGCGGCCCAGATGACCGACAAAACGGGTAGTGGGTATCGCACGCTTGTGCTGGCTCTGCGCTTCGCCAGTGGCGCCGTCGGCAGCCTCGTAGGATCATATGACACATCGTATGCCTATCCCGGCACGCACTTCGTCGAAGTTAATGGCGACAAAGGGCGTATCTTGATCGAGGATACAGTGCGCCGCTATACCTTCCAGGCCGCTGGTAACGAGACAGGGGAAATCTGGCAGGCGGGCTATTTTAACGATAGGGACCGCGAGTTTCACCGTACCTTCGACAAACATCTGGATGCCGTGCTGCAAGCCTTTAAACAGGGCCAGAGACCCCCTGTCCCGGCCGAAGTAGGCCGCCGCGCATTGGAACTGGCCCATGCGGCCATTCGCTCCTTCGAAACCGGCCAGCGCGTCTCAACTGCATAACCTTTTTGTGCTCTTTTCCCTCGGAAAACGCTCTCTCCGTTACCAGATGCACACGGGCCGCACGTCCGTTTAGGTCGGACGTGTTGCTTCGCCCAACCTCTTCACGATGTTGGGGTCACGGTGGTCGAAGAAGCTGCTGGTTTTGGTGTCCAGCGTCCTCATCGCCGCCATATCTTCCGGGCTCAGATCGAAATCGAAGATGGTGAAGTTTTCCACGATTCGTTCCTTACGGACTGATTTGGGAATTACCACGACCCCTCTTTGGGTCAGCCAGCGCAGAATGACTTGCGCCACGGTTTTCTGATACTTGCCTGCGATGGAACGCAGCAACTCGTTCTCGAAAATGTTGTGTTTGCCTTCGGCAAACGGTCCCCAGGATTCTATCTGAACATGGTTTTCCTGCAAGAAGGTCTGGGTTTCGATTTGCTGATTGAACGGATGGGTTTCAACCTGATTGACGGCAGGAACGACGTGGTGATGTACCATCAGGTCCATCAACCGGTCGGGTAAGAAGTTGCTGACCCCGATGGCGCGTATCCGGCCTTCCTGGTACAACTTCTCCATCGCGCGCCACGCGCCATACACATCCCCAAAGGGCTGGTGAATCAGGTAGAGATCCAGATACTCCAGTTGTAACCGCTGCAACGATCGCTCGAATGCTGGCCTGGTGCGTTCGTCCCCGGCATCCTGAATCCAGAGCTTGGTGGTGACGAACAGCTCTTCCCTTGGCACACCGCTCCGCTTGATGGCTTTGCCGACGGCCTCTTCATTGCCATAGGATGCCGCCGTATCAATCAGGCGATAGCCGGTGCGGATGGCGTCGTAAACGCTGCGTTCGCATTCTTCGGCGTCCTGCATCTGGAAGACGCCAAACCCCAAGAGGGGCATCTTTACCCCGTTATTGAGGGTGACTGATGGAATAGCTGACATTGGTAGTTCTCCTTTTTGCTTCTCCTCAAAGCTCCTGGCTGGTGGGCCGGAACAAGATTTCATTGATGTCCACGTCGTCGGGTTGGCTCATGGCAAAGGCGACGGCCCGCGCAAAGGAGTCAGCCGGAATGGCCATTTCTTCATAGAGTTTCTGAACGTTTTCAGCAATATCCGGCTCAGTGATGCTGTTGGGCAGTTCCGTGGTCACCGCGCCCGGCGAGATCACCGTCGTGCGGATGTGATAGGGTTTGACTTCCTGGCGCAGCCCTTCAGAGATCACCAGCACGGCTGTCTTGGTTGCCGCATAGACCGCGCTTCCAGGACGAACCTTATGACCAGCCACCGAGGAGACATTGATAATGTGGCCAGCTTTTTGCTGTTTCATATACGGCAGCGCTGCCGCAATGCCGTAGAGCACCCCCTTGATGTTCACGTCGATGGTTCGGTTCCAGTCGTCGACCTTGAGGCGCTCAAGGGGCGAATGTGGCATGAGTCCGGCGTTGTTGATCATGACATCAACGCGCCCATACGTCTGTACGGCTGCATCGACCAGGCGTTTCATCTGATCGGCGTCGGTGACATCGGTCTGGAGGGCTAGTGCCTTGCCCCCATCACCGTTCAGTTCGTTGGCCAGTGCCTGGATGCGCTCGGTGCGCCGCGCTCCCAGCACGACGGTAGCACCCCCGGCGGAGAGATGCCGGGCCGTCGCCTCGCCCAGGCCACTGCTCGCGCCAGTGATAACAACGACTTTTCCGATGATATTCTGGTTCTCGTTCATCATTTTCCTTCTCATCTGTTTCTCATGACCACTCGGTGGCCTTTAGTAGCGGTCTCCCAGGACCGTGATAGTGGACATGGCGTGGTCAATCTTCCGCAGATCGCCTTCGGTAAGCTCGACCTGGACCGCGCCGATGTTCTCTGGAGCACCTGGATGGGTGAAAATGGCTGTCAAGAACAGCCTTAAACGTATCGCTCTTGTCCATTCCCCCTGGCTCCTTGCACCGTGATCTGCGAGGCAGCACTCTCGATTTCACCGAGATCGTCGGACGTCAGTTCGATGGCAACGGCTGCAAGGTTCTCCTCCAGGCGAGAGAGCTTCGTGGTCCCTGGGATCGGCACGATCCACGGTTTCTGAGCCAGCAGCCAGGCCAGCGCGATCTGAGCAGGCGTTACCTGCTTCTGCGCCGCGATTCTGACTAGCAGATCGACCAGGGCCTGATTCGCTTTCATGGCTTGTGGGGTAAAGCGCGGGAAAATAGACCGAATGTCGGACCTCTCGAACGTCCTGGCAGGATCAATGGTTGCAGTGAGGAAGCCCTGCCCGAGTGGACTCCAGGGAACGAAGCCGATGCCAAGTTCTTCGCATGTTGGCAGTACCTCCGCTTCCGAGTCGCGCGCCCACAAGGAGTATTCGTTTTGGACAGCCGTAACTGACTGGACCGCGTGCGCTCGACGAATCGTCTGGGCTCCTGCCTCGGAAAGGCCGAAGTGCTTCACCTTCCCTGCCTCGATCAGTTCCTTCACCGTTGCGGCGACATCTTCAATGGGCACCTCTGGATCAACTCGATGCTGATAGAGCAGATCGATGGTCTCGACCCGGAGCCGCTTGAGTGACCCCTCGACACTCTGCTTGATCTGTTCTGGCTTACTTGAAAGGCCCAACTGTTCTCCGTTGGGACCAAAATGAAAGCCAAATTTCGTGGCGATCACTACCTGCTCATGAATGGGGGCAAGCGCTTCGCCCACGAGTTCTTCGTTTGTGAAGGGTCCATAGACCTGGGCCGTGTCGAAAAAGGTCATGCCTCGGTCCACGGCGGCCCGCATGAGAGCAATCATCTCCTGCCTGTCTCTGGGGGGACCATAGTTGATACTCATGCCCATACAACCGAGCCCGAGAGCCGAAACCTCCAGAGCACTGTTCCCAAGTGTGCGCTTCTGCATTCTTTTCCCTTTCATCTGGTTGTTGTCTTTTCTCATTGCTTCTGTCCACGTCTTCTGAACCCTTTACCCGGCGTGGTAGTGTTCGTCGCTGACCTTCTCCATCCAATCGGTGGTCTTTCCATCAAGCCGTTCGGCAATGGCGATATGGATCATAGCCGTGGTTAGTGCGGCACCGTGCCAATGTTTTTCACCTGGCTCAAACCAGATCACGTCCCCTGGGCGAATCTCCTGGATCGGCTCCCCCCAGCGTTGGACCCGACCGAGGCCAGCCGTAACGATCAGCGTCTGGCCGAGCGGATGACTGTGCCAAGCAGTCCGAGCGCCAGGCTCGAACGTGACACAGGCACCACCCACACGGGCTGGAGCGGGCGCCTCAAACGGGGAATCGATGCGGACCGTGCCAGTAAAATAGTCGGCTGGTCCTTTGCCAGAAGGGTGTGAGCCATTTCGTTTGATATCCATTGTTTCATTCCTCCACCATGCCTGCATATGCATACGGAGCGAGGCATGTTCGTTGTCCGGAAATAGTATAGACCCCCGGAAAGACAGGGTAATAGAAGAATCGTCGCAAATGATTGGCGAATTCTGCGCATCCTCTGCCCTCAACGTGGCCCGTGAGCAGAGGGGCCAATGAAGGCAATCATACCCGGGCTTTCCTGTGAGAGCCGCTCTCTCTCCTTGCCAGCTTATTGCTCGCCAAAAACGCGTTTGGCTACGGCAATGGCAGACATGGCCTTCGGCCAACCAGCATAGAACGCCAGATGGGTGATTACCTCTTTGAGTTCCGTCTCCGTCAGGCCATTGTCTTTTGCTCTCATGAGATGGCCAGAGAGTTGTTCGGTGTTTCCGCCTGCAATCAAAGCGGCAACCGTAATCAAGCTCCGTTCGCGTTTCGAGAGCTCCGTTCGCTCCCAGACGTCGCCAAAAAGCACGTCATCCGTGAGCGAAACCATTTTCGGCAAAAAGTTGCCAATGAGCTTCTGGACAGGCGTTTGTTCTTGAGATTCAGACATCTTTTTTCTCCTCATTCATTCATGCTGGTCCTACCTTCGCGGGACCATGACCTTCATGGCCGTGTGCTGATCCATGGCTGCGTTGTCCGAGGGAACGCCATGAGAGACCGTACACCATGCAGGTTCGCCACCTGCTCTGTTCTTGAACAAAAGTCCAGCATACCTGCAAAAGCAGAGCGCCATGTGCTCTGTCTGGGAATAGTATAGACGCACCAAAGCCCTGGGTGATAGAATGATTGTCGCAAATGATTGTCTGATTCTGCAAATCTTGCGGATGTGAGAGCGCGCAACAAGAGAAGAGGTCCCGATGAATACTATGATCCACAAGCCTGTAGAGCGCGAAGCCCAACGAATCCAGGCCAATCACGAGGAGCTGCTTGAGCGCGTTTCGCGGGTCATCCGCGAAGATGGGGCAATCCAGCCATTCTCAGGGCTGCATCTGGCCCGTGCCTCCAAGCCTTCGGGCCGTTGCATGGGGTTTCCACGCCATCCGTGTGCGTGATTGCTCAGGGTAGCAAAGAGGTTCTGCTCGGCGAGACCCGCTATCGCTATGATCCCTGGCATTACCTGCTGACCACCATCGCACTTCCCAGTATCAGCCAGGTTCTGGAAGCCTCAAAAGCCCAGCCCTACCTGAGCTTGCGCCTGGAACTCCCTCCTACCGTTGTGAGTTCGGTTCTGCTGGAGGCGAGGTATACCTCTTCGAGAAAGCAGGCGGATGCGAGAGCCATTGATGTCAGTTTGTTGGATGGAAATGTGTTGGACGCTGCCGTGCGGCTCGTCCGACTCCTGGATGCCCCTGCCGAAGCACCGGTCTTGCTGCCGTTGATTACACGGGAAATCGTCTATCGCCTTCTCATGGGTGAGCAGGGTGGTCGGCTCCGCCACCTGACGATGATGGGAGGATACACCTCCGACATTGCGAGAGCAGTCGCACGTATTCGCCAGGACTTCGACCAGCCACTGCACATCGAGGACCTCGCGCGGGAACTGGGGATGAGCGTCTCAGGGTTGCACCACCACTTTAAAGCCGTGACCGCAATGAGTCCCTTGCAATTCCAGAAACGGTTACGGCTCCAGGAAGCTCGTCGCCTGATGCTGGGCGAAGACCTCGATGCTCAACGAGCGGCCTATCGTGTCGGCTACCAGGACGCCTCCCACTTCAATCGCGAGTACAGAAGCCTCTTTGGAGTTTCTCCCATGCGCGACGTGCAACGGCTGCGAGGAGAAACGCTTGCTTTCTCTAGACAATGAGAGGCGGGCACGGTCGATACAGAGCATGATTTCCTTCGCGCAACGACCGCTCCCCCTGTTGTACTGACAGTGTTGGCCTGGTTCTCTTCATGATGTCCCCTTACAGAGCATAGAATACGCGCTTTTAGCGAGCATCATCGGAGAACAGACCAGTTGAGTGGTCCGTTGACAAAGCAAAAAGAGATGGCCGGTATACGGGTTTGCACGTATACAGACCATCCCTCAAGCGGAGGAGGAAGAGATCCATCGACATCATTGGCGATTTAAACGCTCTCCGCTTCTCACAGAAAAGATAAGTGTTTGCCAGGTGAGTCGAGAAATATGCCTCTGATGTCTCTGATGTCTCTAAAAAGTCAGCCAGAAAAGCAAGCAACCCATCTTGTCTCTACAGTATAAGAGCTCTTCCAACAAGAAGACACAGGCGAAAGATAAGAAATTTCCGACACGTATTTGTACACAATGCCCAATAGACATACACACTGATTAATCAAGAAGAATGAAAGAAACAGGACCCGACATCCGTCGGGTCCTGTTTCTTTCATTCTTCTTGATTATTTATAATGCTCTTCGTCCTGTCACGGCGTGCAAGATCGCGACAAGGATACAGGCACCAATCAGAGCAACGAGCAGGCTCCCCCAGAAACCAAAGGTTGCATCGGGCGCCAGCAGGCCAACAATGAAGCCACCGAGCAAAGCGCCTACTAGACCCAGGACGAGGTCACCGATAAGGCCATAGCCTTTGCCTGGCATAACCACGCCAGCCAGCCAACCGGCCACCAGGCCAATAACGATCCACGCAATAATACCGCCAGGGTTGAGTGCTGCAGCAAGAATCAAGTGCATACTTTTCACCTCTCGATATGGAAAATCTTAACAATATCTGATAGATGTATGTAAATGTTCATCTACCAATTAGTACACGATCCAGAAATAAAATCAGATGAGGACAAAAGGGAGAGATGAAGGCCCTAATTAATATACTTAAAAGAGTGCGCTTAACTATGATCCATTGAGAATAAAAAGCCTTGACTGAGCATGCTGAGGTTGGAAACGCATCTCTTTTTGGTTTTCAAACTCAACACTTCCTCTATACAGCCTATGATAGACTAGATAGAGGAAGATAAGACTCCGAAAGCATTGAACGACGGCATGTCCATTGCAACGGCGTATGGTTTTCTCTAGAAAAAGAAGGGAAGTCTTTTCATGGCAAACAAAGAACAGAAGAAAGTGCAGAAAGCTGCACCCAAATCAAATAAGCAAAAAAAAGAAGCCCAGCGCGAGAAGAAAGCTGCTAGCCGTACTCAAGCCTAGATGCTTCAAGCAAGAAGGTTCGCAAGCGGGAGTCAACCCCGCTTGCGAACCTTCTTTACAGGAATACCATTGGGTGAGCGCTGAAACCTTTCCTCAGCACTCACATCTTGCGACCCACCATCTGCTCCGGAAGATGAAGCGAATGTTTTGCCAGACCTTCAAGCAATTGCGCAAGACCGTTCACAATGCGCTCTTCACTCCAATCGAGTGTGTGGCGTTGATAGAGATAGAGATCTACCTGGATAACCGCCAGCAAAGACTCAGCAAGATAGTCACTATCCAAGTCAGCACTGCATGCGCCTACCTCAACAGCATTCTGCAAGTAGTATTTAACCCGTTCTTTATTCCATTGGTGCCCAGCACACTGATAAAAACTCCGACGTCCCTGAGTCTGATACGCTCTATACAAGGCTTGAAGATGTGCTGTGTGCTCTTCGATAAAGTACGCAAAACGCATGAGGAAGAGATAAACAAGCTGTAATGGTTGCGAATCCGCCTGCTCATATCCAAAGTTAGCAATCGCCTCTTCCTGAAAGCGCTCGAAATGGGGAGAAAGCAACGCTTCTAAAAGCTCCCCTTTATGGGCAAAATGGCGATAAAGCGTTCCCTGGCCAACGCCAGCCGCTTTGGCGATTTCCGTCATCGTGACAGCCTCAATATCTCGTTCGGAAAAGAGCGCCTCCGCTGTTTGTAGGATCTGCTGCCGGTTCTCCAGGGCATCACGGCGTTCTTCACGCCTCTGCTTCTGCTCCGTTACCTTCTCTCGTCGATGATTCACTCAAATCCTCCTTTGACCTCTTGACAAAACGGATTGCCGTCCGTATAATGCCCTCATAACGGATTGCCGTCCGTTTGTAGTATACCATAGGAGGGCGTTGCGAGCTAGTTGTTCGTATCTTCTGGTTCGTTGGCGACCTGATTGAGGGAAAAGGAGAGGTAGACTCTCCTGCGCTCCCATAAGAAAAAATCGGCGGACACAAATCTAAGGTCGTCTAACGACAGGCGCCTCAGTGAATATCTGAGAAGTTGTCATGTCGTAAAGAGAGGTTGTCATCATTATGAATATATACCGGCATTCTTCTTACTCTTTTTCTGCTCTCTTTGAAAATTGAGAAGAATGCTCATTTCACAAAACATTCTCAGAGGGAATAGAAAACAGCACCACACTCATGCATGTATGTAACTATTCGCTCTTCTTTATCGAAAGGATAACATTATGCGTTCACTTCAGGGAAAAGTTGCGTTAGTGACAGGTGGTAACAGCGGAATTGGCCTGGCAACTGCGAGAGAGTTTTACGCGCAAGGAGCAAAAGTTGTGCTTTCAGGGCGCAACCGCGAAACATTGGAAGCAGCCGCGAGAGAGTTGGGAGAGAACGTGCTGGCGGTTCCCTCAGATGTTTCGAAGCTCAGTGATATCGATCAGTTGATCGCTCAGGCACATGCGACATTTGGCGGATTGGATATCCTCTTTGTCAACGCGGGCATTGTCAGAAAGGGAGCGCTTGAGGAAGTGACAGAAGAAGACTTTGACACGGTGATCAACACCAATTTCAAAGGAGCCTATTTCACTATTCAGAAAGCTCTACCGATTCTCAACGAGAATGCATCGATAATCATCAATGGTTCCATCAACGCCCACATGGCGATACCTGGCAGTTCAGTCTATTCGGCAAGCAAAGCCGCGATCCACTCCCTCGCGCGATCCCTCTCTGCTGAGTTGATTGAGCGTGGCATTCGTGTCAACACCATTACCATTGGCCCTACCGAGACGCCAATCCTGGATGGACTACCACCAGAGGCATATGCGGCTTTTACGCAACAGATTGCGCGACGATCTCCAGTCAAGCGGTTGGGACATCCTGAAGAAATCGCGAAGGTGGCCCTGTTTCTTGCGTCCTCCGACTCCTCCTTCGTGGTAGGATCAGAGATCTATGCTGATGGCGGTATGCTCTTCAATACGCTCTAGTCCGCCTTCTACAGTTGATTAGAGAAAGAACGAGCTACAAAATGGTGAATTCACGTAGGGTCCATGCTTGCATGGATTTTCTCGGGTGAGCAGAGTCCATGCAAGCATGGACCCTACAAACTACGTGAATTCACCACTTTTGCTCTCTACCTACGCAAGTTGCAAGCGCAACACGGTCAACGAATGCGCCGGAAAGGTATAGCTCAGCGTTCGCACGGACCCAGGAGCCTCCAGTACACGCTCCTGCGCGGCAACCACCGCCTGTTCCGTGAAGGAGTTCAGGCTATCGACCTCAGGCCCGTTCACTTCATATGCTGTGAACTCAGTGATGGTGGCCTCTTCGGCCAGTTTGATTGTTGTCTCGTGTGCCCGCTCGCTATCGCGATTGACCACAGCCAGGGTGAGTACTTTGCCAGCCTCGTCACGTGTCGCGGTCACATCCAGTAGTTGAAAAGGTCCTAGATTGGCAAAGTGCTGTCCCCAGGGCGCTTGCTCCTGCTCAGTGGTCAAGGCCATCTGCTCACTATCGACATGCACATCCAGCGCAATCTCCTGCATTTGTTCAGCATACAGGCGTAGAGGATGATAAATTGTTTGCAAGAAGAGGCCTTCAGGGCTGGTAAAAATAGGCGCAATCACGTTCACAAGCTGGGCCAGGTTCGCCATCTTGACCACATCGCTATGCCGAATGAAGGTATTGAGATAGACACTAACAGCCAGAGCATCGGAGAGCGTATATTGCTCCTCCAGCCGACTCTCGGGTGTATGCTGGCGATACCAGACATTCCATTCATCGTATGCGATATAAATAGGATGCTTAATCTTCTGCGTGAAGCGCGCAGCTTCGATGAGGGCCTGGCTGCTCTTAATCGCCAAATCGGCGAGCGCAGGCGCAAATACATTGCTATAGTGGTTGGCGCTGCCGGTATACAGATGAATGCTATAGTAATCTATCCAGGGAGCCAATCCCTCGATCACAACGCGATCCCACGCGTGCCATCCCTGTTGGCCGCAACCCACCAGTTGAATACTCGGGTCGGTCCATTTCATGACCTTGGCAAACTCAATGGCCTTTTTGACATAATCCTCTGGACTGAGATGACCTATTTGCCAGTCGCCATACATCTCGTTCCCCAGGCCCCAGTATTTAACGTTGTATGGCTCCTCATGTCCATTCTGCCGCCGCAGGTTCGCCCAATAGGTATCACCGGTACCGTTACAGTACTCGACCCAGGCCCGCGCCTCATCCATTGTCCCCGAGCCCATATTGACGCACAGATAGGGTTCAACTCCCAGTACCCGACAGTACTCCATAAATTCATCGGTACCGAAGCGATTAGACTCCACCGAATGCCAGGCTAGCTCCAACTGGCGCGGCCGCTTCTCAACGGGACCAATACCATCAGTCCAGTGGTATCCGCTCACAAAGTTGCCACCAGGCCAGCGTAAGACGGGAGTCTGGAGACCACGTACCGCCGCCATGACATCTTTGCGGAACCCCTGCTCATCACTCAATAGAGAGCCTTCCTCATAGATGCCCCCATATATACAGCGTCCTAAATGCTCAACGAAACCTCCAAAGATCTTACGATCGACAGTACCAAGGCTGCGAGCCATATCAACATGTATCTTTGCCAAGAACTAGCTCCTTCTAGCACTATACGGTCACGGCTGCTTTGCAATCGTCTTTGCAACGTTGCAAATAACGTACTCTATCCCTTTACCTTTTGTCAATAGCTGCGCCATCGCAAGACGTGTTTCTGTTGACAATTGCACAGTTAAGGTGCTACTATTTGCGGCAGGGTTCTTCAATCTTATTACGAAACCCAACGTCACTCTCGTGACTAACGCTCCCCCATTCGGGGCAAGCGGTGGCACCCCCATTCGGGGGCACAGCGGCCGCGCGCTCAGGGTTTTCGGAGAAGAAATTCGCTGAAATTAAAGAATGGGATGCTCTTTGGCTGCCACATTAAAGGATGTTGCCCTCAAAGCTGGGGTTTCAATCCGCACCGTCTCAAATGTCGTCAATGATTACCCCTACGTCACTGCTGAAGTGCGTGAGCGCGTCAAGGCAGCCATCGAAGAGCTGCAATATCAGCCAAACCTCTCTGCCCGCTACTTACGTAAAGGCCATTCACAGCTTCTGGCCTTTGCTATTCCTGACATCAGCAATGTCTATTTCTCCGAGATCGCCAATGCGATTATCAGCGCAGCCGCGACACGCTCTTATACTGTGCTTATCGATCATACACAGGGGAAACGCGACAACGAGCGAGCCGTGCTCAAGGGCTTAACTCCTCATTTGATTGATGGGGTTATCCTGAGTCCCCTGGCCCTGGAGCCAGAAGATCTCCAGCCACGCGTAGGCTCGATCCCCGTGGTGCTGCTGGGTGATCGCATCTATGATGTGCCTTATGATCACGTTACCTACGATAATGTCTCTGCTGCTCGTACGGCAACCCAGCATCTCATTGCCACAGGTAGGCGACGCATTGCGGCTCTTGGGATGCAGGAGACAAACGCACACGAGACCGAAACCTCTCGCCTACGCCTGCGTGGCTATACTGAAGCACTCACACAGGCAGGCTTGCCCATCGATCCTCACCTGATTATTCGTGGCCTGCCTGTGTATAGCCGCAGCACTGGCGCGCGCGCCATGCGTTATTTGCTGTCGCTGGATGATCCCCCCGACGCAATTTTCTGCTTTAATGATCACCTGGCATTAGGCGTTTTGCGCGTGGTCTATGAGGCAGGCTATCGCGTGCCTGAAGATATCGCCGTTGTCGGCTTTGATGATATCGAAGATAGTCGCTATGCCGTCCCTGCGCTCACGACTATCGCGCCTGATAAAGAAAGGATTGGTGACCTGGCGGTTGCCTTCCTACTTGGTCGTATCCATGGCACACGCAATGGGCCACCTGAGCGCGTTGAAGTGCCTTGCCACCTGGTCATCCGCGAGAGTACCATGAAAGGCTAAACCTTTAGGTACTTCCTCCAAATTTTGGCTTGCCATCCATCATTTTCCCTCATCACTGCAAATGTGCGCGCAAACTATTGACAAGCATAAATTTTATATGTTATGTTTGCAACGTTGCAAATAAATTAACGAAGGTGTTGATCCTGATGCATCTCTTCCTAGTTTTCATTCATTAGCTTGATATATAGCCAGATAGCGCAGAAGGTAAAACTAGAAAGGACACACTGCTGTGAAATCATCCTTTCCTCGCCATCCTTTCTATGGATATGCACCTGCCTTTCCCCATCGCCAGCCTGGCGCGCACACACATTCTAGCTCTCTTGCATGGGTTATATATATTGCTCGACTAACGTTAACGCCTATCCTCCTGGTGCTCTAGCGCCGTGTAAGCATTTTGCACGGCATATGGAAGCCAGGGCTTTTTTTATATTCCATCAGTATCGTTTTATCATCGTCTGATGTAGGATCACATGTACGTCGTTGTGCAAGACCTCAGGAGGGAAATAGTTATGTTCTCAGAGCAGGATGGGCGGTTGCCGAGTGCGACAATGCCTACACCCGCGCAAGGCATGACTCGTCGCCACTTTTTGGAGCGCGCGGTCGCGTTAGGTATCGGAGGGAGTACCGCGCTTGCGGCGCTTAATGCCTGCGCGACTCCAGGCAGCGCAGGCGCCAGTCTCACCTTTTGGAACCTGTTCGGCGGTGGTGATGGTGTGCGTATGGAGCAGATGGAAGATAACTTCCGCAAGTCTCGTCCAGATGTCCAGTTGGAGGCGGTCACACTCTCATGGGGGGCGCCATACTATACCAAACTGGCGATGGCCGCGGCGGGGGGGCGTCCTCCCGATGTGGGTGTCTCGCATATGACGCGGGTACCACTCTATGCCGCAAATAATCTGCTCGATCCTTTTGATCTGGACGAGTTAGCGAAGGTAGGCATTACCGAAGATCGTTTCCTCCCCGATATCTGGAAGCGGGCGCAGTATAACGGCAAGCTGTACGCGATTCCACTGGATACCCATCCCTTTGTGATGTATTACAACGTGGATATTTGTGCAAAAGCTGGCTTGCTGAATGCTGATGGTACGCTCAAACCGTTGGAGGGGGCGGAGGCCGTCATGGATGCCTTTAAGCGTACCAGGCAAATCACCAATTATTTAGGCCTGGCGGTTGATACGCAGGATGTTACTCCCTGGCGTGTCTTCTATTCGCTCTATTCACAGCTCGGAGGCGAGGTACTATCAGCGGATGGACGTCAATTAACGATAGACAATGCTAAGGCCATCCAGGCGCTCCAATTCATGTCCGATCTCACGCAAAAAGAGAAGGTGGCATCCTCCACGCTAGATTATGCTGGCGCGGTTGCGGCCTTTGGTAGCGGGAAGGCCGCCTTTCACTGGAATGGCGAGTGGGAGGTCTCCACGTTCTTACCCCAGAAAGATCTGAAGTTTAACATGGTACCTCTCCCTAAAGTCTTTGATCTGAATCGCGCCCAGGCTGACTCACATGCGTTCATCCTTCCACACCAGATACAGGTTGATCCAGCGCAGCGCAAGGCTGCGCTAGAGTTTATCGCCTTTATGCTGAAAGACAGCCTGACTTGGGCTCAGGGAGGCCATATCCCCGCCTATCTGCCCATCACCGATAGCACAGAGTATAAACAGCTCCAACCACAGTCGAACTATGCCGACGCAGCCGCTCACGCGGTCGTTGATCCCATTGCCTGGTTCAGCGGCTCCGCCTCTGAATTGGAGACTCAGGCCGGGTCGGCCTTCCAATCTCTTCTGGCTGGACAATTCACACCACAACAAGCTCTGGACCAGTTTACGGGCGCAATCAATAAGCTACTGAAAATTACGCCGCCATTTTAATCGTGCGTGCATAGCTATCTCATGCGGCAGGAATCCCGCTGACACTGTAGTCAATGAGAGGAGAAACGATGTCGGACGTATCAATACAAAGAGACGTGAGCGTAGGAACGCCGAGCCAGCAGCAGATTGAGAGCAAAAAGGCTCAGCGCCGCCGTATCGACCTGGTGGGCTTTGGCTTTGTGCTTCCATTTCTACTCATCTATGTCGTTTTCTTAGTCTGGCCGGTCATTCTCGGCTTTCGGATGAGCTTCTTTAACTGGACCATCGGCGGCAAGGGGGTCTCCAATTTTCTGGGCCTGGCAAACTACCAGGAACTCATAGGTGATCCGGCCTTCTGGTCCTCGCTGTGGACAACCATTGTTTTTACCGTCATCAGCACACCGATCCTGGTGATTATCGCCTTGCTCCTGGCGTTACTGGTGAATCGCGCTATTCCGGCCCAATCGTTGTTCCGTACCATCTTCTTCGCGCCCTTCATTCTGCCGGTTTCGGTGGTCACACTGATCTGGGGCTGGCTCTACCAACCCGGCTTCGGCCTGATCAATGGAACCCTGACCTCCCTTGGACTAAAAGAGGTCCCATGGCTGACAGATACCCACGTGGCGATGATCGCTGTCGTCATTCTCACCACCTGGTGGACCGTCGGCTTTAACTTTGTGCTCTATCTCGCAGGCATGCAACAGATTCCCCAGGAGCTCCTGGAAGCCGCTAATATCGACGGAGCAGGCTCCTGGTCACGTATTCGCTGGATCACTATTCCGCTCCTCAATAGGTCGACCGTCTTGATCATTATCTTGCAGGTGATCGCCTCGTTACAGCTCTTTACGCAGACCTATCTGCTGACGGGCGGTGGTCCCAACTTTGCCACCCGCTCGATCATTCAATACATTTATGAAAACGGCTTCACCTCGTTTCGCATGGGCCTCGCCTCCGCGATGTCCTATGTCTTCTTTATTCTGGTATTACTGGTCTCGTTGGGGCAGTTTGCTCTGCTCAACCGTCAAAGGAGGGATGCCTGATGGCCATACAGAGTGTACAACCAGCGGTTAGCAAGGAAAATAGCACGACGAGGCAGCCCTATGATTATCGCCGCGCTAATAAGCTTGCCTACTGGGCATCTTTTGGACTCCTCGTTCTCTTAGCGCTTCTCTGGATTCTACCTCTTCTCTGGGCCATTGATACCTCCCTGAAACCAGAGACCGAAACGACAACGATTCCAATTACCTGGCTCTCTTCACATTTCACACTGGATGCCTTTACCAGTACGCTGGCAAACAGCCAGATGTGGCGCTGGTATTTCAATAGCACCTTGACCTCTGGCTTGATCAGTCTGCTGACGATCTTCCTGGCGAGCCTGGCGGCCTTTGCCTTCTCGCGCATCCCCTTCCGTGGGAATCGCATCGTGTTCTGGGTGATCCTGGCGGGTATTATGGTCCCGGGTCAGATCTTGATTGTGCCGCTATTTACCGAAATGCAGTCATTCGGACTGGTCGATACCTATTGGGGAATTATCCTGCCCCAGATCGCTTCGCCCGTGGCGGTCTTCATCCTTAAACAATACTTCGATGGCATTCCTGCTGAGTTCGAGGAGGCGGCTCTTCTCGATGGCGCCAGCCGCCTGAGCATCTACTGGCGCATATGGATGCCGCTTGCCAGGCCCGCCCTCGCCGCAGTTGCCATCTTTACCTTTGTGATCTCGTGGAACAACTTCCTCTGGCCGTTCATCATTATCTCCAACAACAATATGATGACTCTACCGGTAGGGTTGGCGACCGTTCAGACCTCATTTGGTATTCGCTACGCGCAGATTATGGCTACTGCTCTTCTGGGCGGTATCCCGGTCTTGATCGTTTTCCTCTGTTTTCAGAAACAGATTGTACAGGGCATTGCCGGTACCACTGGCTTGAAGGGTTAACATATCCTTCCCCACTAGAGGCCGCCTGTTCGCAAGCGGCCTCTTCTTCGTTGAGAAGCTTATCGGTGATGTGTAGGGTCCATGCTGGCATGGACTCTCGTGCCCGCAACGTCGCTTCGCTCGCAGTCCATGCCAGCATGGACCCTACAGGCTCTTTCGCTCACGAATTTGGTGAATTCAGCACTAAGCGAGGCTAGTAAAAAGGCGGTACAGGAGAATTTCTTCCTGTATCGCCTTTTTACTAGAAGTAAATCCATTTAGCAATTGACAAGGGTGAGATACTCATGAAAAACCCAGGAGCTTGCCATGAAACATCCCATCCCTGTCACGTTGACTGAGACAGATCGTGCCTCGCTGCAAACGTTCATCCATGCAGGCAAAGCCAATGCCAGAACGTTTACCCGAGCCCACGCCTTGCTCAAAGCGGCCGATGGCTGGACCGATCAGCAGATTTGCGAGACCTTCCAGATCAGCCGCAATACCTCCATTCGAGTTCGGCAATTGTATCTGCAAGGCGGACTCGAAGCGGTCTTGCAGGACAAGCGGCAGCAGCGCCGTCGTCAGGCTCTCACAGGAAGCCAAGCGGCTCATCTGATTGCCATTGCATGCAGTCCCACTCCTGATGGGCATGACCATTGGACGTTGCGATTGTTGGCTGGCAAGGTTGTCGAGCTGGGATTTGCCGAATCCATCTCGCCAGAAACCATTCGCCAGCTCCTGAAAAAAACGAACTTAAACCTTGGCAACACGAGCACTGGTGCATCCCAACAGTAGGAGCCGAGTTTGTCGCGACGATGGAAGATGTCCTCGACCTCTATGAGGAAGAGGACGATCCACACTCTCCCACTGTCTGCTTCGATGAGAAGTTGGTGGCTCCAGAGGCCGATGTGCGACCTTCTGTGCCAGCCAAACCAGGGCAAGTGGAACGCATCGATTATGAATACGAACGCTTGGGCACAGCCAACCTGTTTTTCTTTGTGGAGCCGCTTGCAGGCTGGCGTCACGTTGAGATGACCCAACAGAGGACCAGACGGGATTATGCTCATTGCATCCGCTGGCTCGTTGATGAGGCCTATCCGCACGCTGAGTACATTCGTCTGGTGCAGGATAATCTCAACACACATACCGCTGCGGCTCTCTATGAGACGTTTGAGCCCGCTGAGGCCAGACGCCTCTTGCAACGGATCGAATTCCATTACACGCCCAAACATGCTAGCTGGCTTAACATGGCTGAAATTGAGATTGGGATTTTTACCCGTGGCTGTCTTTCGCGTCGGGTGCAAAGTCTGTCTGAGCTACGTCAACGCATTGCGACTTTGGAGTCCGAGCGAAATGCTCAGCGTTGTACCATTTCCTGGCGCTTTACCTGCAACGATGCTCGTGACAAGCTTCATGATCTCTATCCTGTTATCAATAACAAACTGGACTGACTACTAGCTTCACTACTGTTGCCTATTCGTCCAAAAGCTCTTGACTTTTTGTGGGAAGCATAGCTATGATGAGCTTGGAACGTTTTGTGTCTAGAGGATGCGTGCAGGCATTCCTTTGCCAATGGAAACAAATAGCGCGTGCCTCGGGCGCGCCAGTATGAAGAGGAGAAAAAAAGTCCGTATGGACGGTGACCCTGGTAAACCTCCGCAAGCTATGGAGGTTATCATCTGTTCCATGGCAGACGCCTATCTGACCTGATAGCCACGATCTATCACCCTCCCGATATTTCCCCGCTATCACCTCACTATCGCGCTTGCCGTGGCCAATAATCCGGTAAGAAGCGAGAAGCGTGAGGTGGTACAGTCCTCAACGAATGTACCTCTACCTCTCCACAAGTAAGCGAGCGCTACTTATGTACACGCCTACGCGTTGCTCTATGCTTATGTACTATAGGTCCTTATGCGTTGCTCCGACGCATAGGTGTTTATATGTTGCCCAAACGCGTAGGCGCGTACGCAAGTAGCGCAGGAGGTGAAGACAATGGATATCCAGAAAGATTTGGTGGTGGCGGTTCCCCAGCCAAAGAAAGCAGGTAGAAAGACACTGAGGCGAGGGCGGGTGCGCAGGCCTTTCCGCTGGTTGCGCTACCTGGGCATGCTGGGGCCGGGGCTGGTCGCCGCGAGCGCGGGCAATGACGCGGGCGGCATCTATACTTATAGCAGCATGGGTGCTCAATTCGGCTATTCTATGATCTGGGTCATGGTGGTCCTGACCCTGGGCATGGCTGTTGTGCAGGAGATGTGCACGCGCATGGGGGCGGTCACCGGCAAGGGCCTCTCGGACCTCATTCGCGAGAACTTTCCCCTGCGTCTGACGGCGTTGATCATGCTGGCCTTTCTGCTTGCCAATAGTGGCGTGATCGTCTCTGAATTTATTGGCATCGCCGCTGCGCTCAATCTCTTTCATATTCCAGCCTGGATAAGCGCACCCTGCGCGGGCCTGCTCCTGTGGCTGCTGGTCGTGAAGGGGTCATATGCCCGGGTAGAGAAAGTCTTTCTAGCCCTGACCCTGGTCTTCCTGGCCTACTTCGTGGCCGCGTTTATGGCGCATCCCAATTTGGGACAGGTGCTCCACGGGACGCTGGTTCCCATGGTGCAGTTGAATAGCAGCTATCTCTTGATGCTGGTGACCGCGGTGGGAACCACGATCAGCCCCTATATGCAAATCTACGTCCAGAGCGCGGTAGTGGAGCGCGAAGTCAGTATGCGTGAGTATAACCATGAGCGCGTCGATGTTTATAGTTCTGCCATCTTCTCCAATGTCGTCGCCTCCGTGATCATTATCGCCACTGCCGCGACCCTCTTTGTCAATAGCAAGGGTAAGGGCATCATTCTTATGGATGCCGCCCAGGCCGCCACCGCGCTGGCACCCTTTCTGGGCAACTTCGCGACCAATATCTTCGCCCTGGGTCTGCTGGGCGCCTCCTTCCTCGCGGCAGGCGTGATTCCGCTCTCCACCTGCTACTCTATTACGGAGGCGCTGGGCCTGGAAAATGGGGTCAGCAAGCGCTGGCGCGAGGCGCCCGTGTTCTGGGGACTCTTTACGGCTTTGATTCTCATCAGCGTCGTAATCGCGATGCTTCCCAATCTGCCCGTGGTGCAGATCCTGCTCAACCTCTACCTGCTCAACGGCATGCTGCTGCCGATCATCCTCTTCTCGATCTTGCGCCTGGTTAACGATAAGCGCCTGATGGGGAGGCACACTAATGGCTGGTTCTTCAATATCCTGGCCTATGGCCTGACGATTACCGTTAGCCTACTGAGCATTGCCTATCTCATTGTCCAGGTGCTGAGCCTCTTTGGCATCACCCTGTTTTAAAAGTCATAAACCTGGGTAAGGTTGTGCTGGTCTCAGGTCAGCACAACCTTACCCAGGTTTAGTATTTATGCTTGACCCTTTAACAAATGGTTACGGAAATAAAGACGCGCCTTGATGGTGAATGCCGTCATCATATTCAGCCTTTTTCCTCTTGACTTCAAGTTCACTTGAACCAATATACTCCTTTGGAACCGAGAGAAACGTCATCGGCCAGTTTTTGAGCATCACCTCGTGGTTCGAGGAGAGAGCTTGAAAGATCTCGTCGAACGATGGCAAAGCACGACCGCAATTGTCATCGTTCGATGCATGAGAGGAGAATGATATGGCAGAACCGAACTTTAACGATTGGAATCGGCAGATCATCGAGGAATTTCGCACGCATGGGGGCAAGGTCGGAGGACCGTTTGAGGGTGTGACCTTGCTTTTGCTGACCACCACAGGCGCGAAAAGCGGGCAAAAACGCATCAACCCACTTACGTACCTTCTTGATGGCGAGCGCTTGTTTATCTTCGCCGCCAAAGGTGGCTCGCCGACGAACCCTGACTGGTACCACAACCTGGTCGCCCATCCACAGGTGACCGTCGAGCTTGGCACAGAGCGATTCGAGGCCACGGCAGTGCTTATTGAAGGTGGGGAGCGCGACCAGCTCTATGCCAAGGAGACGCAAGTCCATCCAGGCGCTGCCGAGTACGAGAAGAAGACGACCAGGAAGACCCCTGTCGTGGAGCTTGTTCGCCGCAATAGCTCATAGTAATGCAGTCTGTTCCTGCTCGTTCCAGGTGAAATTCTTGAGCAATCTCTTCTGAGGTGTGTTGAGAACAGCATTTCCCTCTTGACTTTCCAGTTAAGGGGAAAGTGTATGATTGTAACGAAGAGATCGGCACAGACATGGAGGGAGAAGCAGTGTTCAAGATTAGCGAGTTTTCCAGGCTCAGTCAGGTTTCGATGAAAACCCTGCGTTACTATGATCAGATTGGTCTGTTGAAACCAGCCTCTATTGATCCTTTTAACGGCTATCGCTACTACACGACCGAACAGTTATTCCGGCTCAATCGTATCCTTGCCTACAAGGATCTGGGGTTAACATTAGAGCAGATTGCGCAGGCACTTGATGTACAGATTCCACTCGCGGAGGTTCGTGGAATGCTCCGGCTCAAACAGGCTGAAATTCATGCCTTGATCGAGCAAGAATCCACACGCCTTGCTCGTATTGAGGCGCGCCTGCATCTGATTGAGCGCGAGGGAGAGACCCAGTCTGGACACGATGTGGCGCTCAAAAGCATCAAAGCACTGCGAGTAGCTTCATTACCAACGTGTGCTAACCTGTCCTCTTCCCACTTGCCTTTCTTCTTTGAGGAATTGAATCGTTCCTTGTCGCGTTCTGGTCTCTCCGAACCAGCGACGCTTCCCCATATGGTGTTGTGGCAGGATACCGGAGCATGTCGGGATGATCAGGACGACACCTTTGATGTGGAGGTCGCCTGTCCTCTTCCAGAGCAAGTATCGGTGGATGCGCATCTAACTATTCGCACGTTACCAGCTCTTCCACTGGTCGCAAGTCTCATGCATGAATGTCAGCCGCATGGGACGTGTACAGCGCTTCTTGATCTTGGAAGATGGATGGAGCAAAACGGCTATACCATCTCACTTTCGCAGCCGTGCCGTGAGGTGTATTTTGCCAAAGGCGAGAATCAGTTTTATGTTACCGAAGCACAGATCCCTGTTGAGAAAGGATAAATGCCAAATATGGTCTGGACACTCGATACTACTCACTCAGAAGTCACATTTTCGGTCAGGCACATGATGTTCAGCAAAGTTAGCGGAAGCTTCAATGTATTTCGAGCGACACTCGAAATCGATGAAATCCATCCAGAGAAGTCCTGGATAGAGGCCGAGGCTGAAACTGCCAGCATCGACACACGTGACGAGAAGCGTGATGCACACCTACGTTCACCTGATTTCTTTGATACTGAGCAGTATCCACTCCTCACATTCAAGAGCAAACAAGTTGAGTCCAGGGGCGATCGCCGTTACTCTATCCTGGGAGACCTCACGCTGCATGGGGTGACGAAAGAAGTGACGTTTGACGTCGAGTATGGCGGACAGATTCCCAAAGAACACAATCCCTTTGGGGACCGGCGTGCAGGCCTCACAGCCGTCACGACCATCAACCGTAAGGATTTTGGTCTCACTTGGAATTTAGCGTTGGAGACTGGCGGGATTATGGTTGGCGAAGATGTCAGGATCGAGATCAACTTGGAAGCAGTCGCAGAGGACTAAGCAGCTTCCGTCTTCTCACCTGGCGGCGATATGCCGATTGATATCAAATCCGTTTAGGTAGTATCCAAAGAAGGCCACCAATGGAAGGAGGTTCGACCCTGTATTGCTTCAGGATGAGCTTATAACCAACAACAGCGCTCGGCCTGGAGCTGTTCCTGCTCGTCAAGCGAAGTCAAGCCCCGGTTGGCGAGCAGTTTATTTGAGAGGGGCCACAAGCGTTCGGCTGGGTCCAGTTCTGGCGAATGAGATGGCAAGAATAGCAGGTTAGGACGGGAGCCGGGCGACAAATCGATCAAGCTGCTCCATATCGTAGAGCACAGGTCCATGACCGAAGCAGACGAGAGCTGGGCGTAATTGCGCCAGCTTACGAATGGAGCGGCGGTTCTCTTCACGATCCAGCGTAAAGACGGCTGGTGGCTCATACAGGCCAATTTTGCCCGTGATAGGATGGTTATTGCGCAACACGTCTCCTACAATCGCTACCCGGTCGGACTCGCGAAAGTACATCACATGACCAGGGGTATGTCCGGGCGTATGGATAACGCGAAATCCAGCTATTTCGTCACCATCATGTAAGCTCCGTTGGACGGAATACGCTGGCCCGGCGAACCCCAGTTGCATTATTTTTATGGCGGCAGTCCTTGGGAGCATAGGGGTACGTCCCTCCATGCTCGCGATGTCCGCTTCAGGACAGGCAAGGGGGATGTCTCTGGTTGCGCAGATCTGCTTGACGGCTCCCTGATGATCGGGATGGCAATGGGTCAGTGCCACCTGTGAAAGGGGAATGTTTGCCAGTTGTTTGAGTAGACTGGAAGCATCCCAGCGTGTGGCTGCGTCAATGAGCACATCCTCAACGAGATAGACATTGAAGAGGTTGGCTGGAAAACGATTGCTCAACTGCCAGACATGATGAGCGGTCATCTTCATCCCCAGCTCTGTTGTAGAAGCGATGATGGAATCCTTCCGTCGTAGTGAATGGTCGGATAGGTTCATGGTGCTTTTGCATCTCCTTCGAAAAGAAGCCGAAGCTCTTCCACCGCCTGCTCTAAGGGGTGTGTGCTACGCTCGGCTTGACAGAGTAAGAGCGCCCCTTCAATTACAGAGAGCACAAAGAGCGCTCTCGCAGAAGCCCGCGCTGGTTCGCAGCCCGAGGCAATCAGCAAGTGTTCGAGACGTACCTGCCAGTCATGGTAGACAGCACGGCAAGCATGCTGCATAGAATCGCTGGTGGCCGCCATCTCTAATGTGATGGTAGCTAGTGGACAGCCTTTTTGAAAATTAGATGTCTGGAGGCGTTCGCGAAAGAAGGAGGTGAGAAGAGAGAGCGCCATGCCCAAATCCGTGCCTTCCACAATGATGGCATCGAGCTCGTGAGTGAGTGCTTGCCCGGCTGCCGAAACCGCTTCTGCCGCCAACTCTTCTTTTCCCCCAGGAAAGTGATGATAGAGCGAGCCTTTCGGCGTACCGCTCTGATGGAGGATTTGATTCAAGCCTGTCGCATGATAGCCCTGTGCGTCCATCAATTCAACAGTAGTAGCAATGATGCGTGCCCGTGTTCCTTCTGTCTCCAAGAGATCCTCCTGTACCAACTGGTCTAGCTGCTCCTTCTATTGTACCGACCGGTCTAGCAGATGTCAAGCCCCGGATGGTGAAGCGAGCCAGCCCTGTTTTTCTTTATCCATCAATTTTTCTCTCGACTACTTGATCGGTGTCTAGTAGTTTGTCAATCTTCATTGAAAAGGTTTCAAGCCGCCTACGGCGGGAGGGGATTGAGACGCAGAGGGGCTGACGCCCCTCTGCACTCCCCACCTTTCCAATCAATGTTGACAGAGTACTAGGCATGGTGGGAAAGCGACGAGAAGACGTCCAGGTACCCACGAAGCAAGGAAACAAGATCTCCCTGCGCTTCTTGCTCCAGCCATTCCTCAAGAGCCACACGCAGCGCTGCCATGTAGATGGCTACCAGGAAGCGGATCTCCTGGCGGTTTGTAGCCGCTTCCTGGCGGGAGCACAGCGCGTCACAGAGGGCTGGCTCTGCTTTCATCAGGGCATAGATATAGATGGACGCGAGCGAGGGGATCTGCATAACCACGTGATAGAGGGTCAGAAAACTGACCCGCTGCTGCTGATGGAGGAGGGCCAGGTACTCAAAGGTCGCTTGCAGGGCTGCGTGGGGTGATTCCGTTGGCGCAGTGTGCTGTAGAAAGCGGAGACCTTCGCTCTGGATCGCATGCATGGGCTCCAAGAGCACGTCCTCTTTGGAGGCAAAATAGCGAAAAAAGGTGCGCGGTGACATCATCACCACATCAGCAATGTCCTGGATGGAGGTGCGCTCGTAGCCCTTTTGCTGAAAGAGTCGGAGCGCTGCCTCCTCAATGGTGGCTTGAGCCAGACGTTTCTTGCGTTCTCGCAAACTTATTGGCTGCGATTCGTTGTGTGGTGAAGATACCATGACATTCACTCCCTTTTTTCTCCTATTGACTTTTGTCATTGAGTGACATTATAATTCAAAAAGACACATGTGACAACTGAAGACAGTATACTTGCTGTGTCGATGCCTTGAGATGACGATTTTTGAGGGATGTGCCTCAGCGGTTTTCTCACCCCTGAAGCCATGTTCAGATAAGGAGCAAGAAGGTATGCGTTTTGAGCAACAGGTCGCCCTGGTGACCGGTGCCGCCTCTGGCATTGGTCGAGCGCTTGTCCAGCGCCTGGTGACTGAGGGAGCAGCCGTGGTCGCGGTTGACATTGTGGAAGCACCACTGCAAGCCCTGGTCACGGAACTGCGGGACCAGGGAGCAACGATTACCGGGTCTACCGCCAATGTGGCGTCAGAGAGTGACGTGGAAGCCATGCTGAACACCGCCACGTCCACCTTTGGGCGGCTCGATATCCTCTGCAATAATGCCGGGATTATGGACCTCATGACCCCTGCTGCCGAGGTCTCCCTGGACCTATGGGAGCGGGTTCTGGCCGTCAACCTGAATGGTCCCTTTCTGGCCTGCCGGAGAGCGATCCCTCTATTTCTCGAACAGGGTGGAGGCAGTATCGTCAATACCGCCTCGGAAGCAGGCTTACGTGGCGGAGCTGCTGGCACCTCCTACACCGTTGCCAAGCACGGAGTGGTGGGACTGACCAGGAGTATTGCCTTCCACTATGGAGAACGCGGTATTCGCTGCAATGCGGTCTGTCCTGGTGCCGTGGCGACCGCCATCGGTATCGGAAATGGTGTCCCAAGTGAAGCCGGTCTTGGTAGAGTGATGCCGTTTCTCAAGGCCAGCTCTCCCTCGCGGGTTTCTACCCCTGAAGAGCTCGCCGCCGCTATTGCCTTTCTGGCATCCAAAGATGCCAGTTTTATCAATGGCGCAATTCTCCCCGTTGATGGCGGCTGGTTCGCCGCCTGACCTCCCCATTTCTTGATCGCAGCCCGTTTGCTGTTCTTTCCACTGAAGGAAATCTTTCTGTGAAAGAAGCGCAATAGCAAAGGAAACAGGAAATGAGGAATCTCAACAGGATCGTGATTATCGGTGCGGGCGCCGCCGGGCTCACCACCGCAGAAACGTTACGGCGGCTCGGATTTCAGGGAACGATCATGATGGTGCATGCGGAGCACACTCTTCCGTATGATCGCCCCCCTTTATCCAAACAGGTGCTTGCTGGCACCTGGGCACCTGAGAAGGTGCATTTACGTTCACCAGTCGCGCTGGAGAAACTGGCGCTTGATTGGTTTCATGGCGTTGAGGCAACCCATCTGGATGTCGCAGAGCACTGCGTCGCCCTCTCTGATGGTCAGCGCCTGGAGTTTGATGCAGCGGTCATCGCAATGGGTCTGACGCCACGTTTCCTCTCCTCAGGGCATGATCTGCAAGGAGTCTTTGTCCTGAGGACCCTGGAGCAGACGCTCGCCTTGCGCCAGGCGCTCGTAGCAGGGACACGCCTCGTTGTTGTTGGTGGCGGCTTTCTGGGATTAGAAGCTGCGGCGACGGCACACCAGTTGGGCCTGGAGGTCGATGTGGTCGAGCCATTGCCTGTCTGCCTGGAGGGACCTCTCGGGAGAGCGATTGGTGAGCGGGTGATGCACTTACAAACAGCCCATGGGGTGCGTTTGCATAATGGTATTGGGGTGCGTCGCCTGATCGGCGACCAGGAGCAAGGGCATGGAGGCGCAGTCAGAGAGGTTGTGTTGGAGGATGGTTCGACGCTGCCAGCGGACGTAGTGCTGGTCGCGGTCGGGGCACAGCCCAATGTGAGCTGGCTTGAAGGAAGCGGCCTGACGCTGCAGAACGGCATTGTGTGCGACGCCTTCTGTCAAGCTGCTCCAGACATTTATGCCGCTGGAGATGTGGCCAACTGGTATCATCCGTACCTGCAGCGGCAGGTGCGCCTGGAACATCGGATGAATGCCACCGAACAGGGCCAGGCCGTCGCGAGAAACATTCTTGGCGAGCGGCAGCCTTTCGCGCCCGTGCCTTTCTTCTGGAGTGACCAATTTGACGTGAAGATCCAGATGTATGGAATCGCCTCCCGTGGCGCAGAACTGCGGATCGTTGAAGGGGCGCTGCACGAGGATCGTTTTGTCGCGGCCTATTATGAAGAAGGCCAACGCCTCGTCGCGGTTCTGGGCTGGAATAGCCCGAAGCAACTCCTGCCCTATCGACAACAGTTGTTGGCAGCATATACACCATCCCAGGAAACCAAGGCTTCTGGTGTTCTCTAGTGTAAGGAAAAGAGGGGAGTGCAGTGGAGCGTCAGCCCCTCTGCGTCCCATTCCTCGTAAAAAGGAAATACAAAGATGAAAGTAACAGCATTGACCAATCGATGTATTGCCAGTGGGGCCTGTGTCCTGGCCGCGAGCCAGGTATTTACCCAGCGCGAGAGCGATGGCGTCGTGGAACTGCTCCAGGAACGTCCTTCCCTGGATCAACTAAAGAAGGTGCAGCAGGCGGTCGCGGCGTGCCCTTCCCAGGTCTTTGTCGTGGAGGAGGAAGAGGACCTCTCCGAACTCACCCTGACCACAAACGATGAGGATATGTAGTGTCGGATGAGCGGAGCACGTTTGTTCTCGCACGCTTTCTTTTCTTGTCGAGAACACCCGAAAACGTCAACCTGCGAGCTGTCTGCGGCTGCTAGTAACTTCTGATCCGAAAACCCTGAGCGCGCTTGTCCCCGAATGGGGGAAGCGCTAGTCACGCCAGTGACGTTGGGTTTCGGAATAAGATCTAAGTACAGATTGGAAGAAACAGATGAGCAAAGAGCAATTGACACCCACCAATGAAGCCAGTCAAGAAGAGCTTCCCACGTATCCGTTTCCATTTGCCGATCATAGCCTACAACTTTCCGAGGAGTATGATCGGCAGCGGCAAAAGTGCCCAGTCGCCCGGGTTCATATGCCCTATGGGGGCGATGCGTTGATGCCCACCCGTTACGAGGAAATTGCGCAAGCCTTCGCCGACCCGAAATGCGGCGCGATCCGGACTTCAGATGGAGATGTTCCCCGGCTGGAAGCAGGCCACGTCACCGGGGTGGAGGATTCAGCGGCAGCGTCGATTTTTGCCGTCTCCGATGCGCGTCATAACAAACTGCGCCGCGTGATCGGCCCTGCCTTTACGGTTCCGGCGGCCAACAAGCTGCGTTCACGGGTGGCCGAGGTCACTCATGCGCTGGTGGATGCTATGGAGCGTAAAGGCCCACCTGCGGATCTGTTTGAGGACTATGCGATCCAGGTTCCGATGACGGTGCTGTGTGAAATGCTGGGGATTCCTCGGGAAGAGGAACACCTCTACCGCGAATCCGCACGGATGCTGGTTTCGACGACGGCAAGCGCACAAGAAAAACGAGCGCAGGGCATGAAACTGATGCAGCATCTCACGCCCATTATCCAAGAGGCGCAAACGAATCCGCGAGACAACATCCTTGGTCTGCTGGTCCGGGCCCGAGAGAAAGGGGACGAGGTGATGACGGAGACCGAAATGTATGGTTTTGCCATGGCAGTGATTGGGGCTGGCTTTGAAACGGTCAGCACGACCTTCACGAATTCGGCTTTCATTCTCCTGCAACAACCTGAACTGGTGGCACAGTTACGGACCCACCTTGAGCAGCCCGATCAGTTGGCCAGGGCGATCGAAGAGATCTTGCGTATCACTCCGATCGGACATGGCAGGCCACGCATCACCCGAGAGCCCGTCCAACTGGGTGAGACCACGATCCCTGCCGGGGAAGTGGTCTTCCTTGCAACGCATGCGGCCAACTACGATTCATCCGTGTTTCCCGACGCCCGCGAGATTCGTTTTGATCGAGACCTGCAGCCCATTCTGAGCTTTGGGCGCGGCATTCACGCTTGCCTGGGACAGCAGATCGCCCGCATGGAATTGCAGATTCTCTGGCAGACGCTACTTACCCGGCTCCCAAGCGTCCGCCTGGCCGTTGCGCCCTCGGAGGTTCCCTGGCGTGCGGATGAGGCGCTGACGTTTGGTCCTGAGCATCTGCCCGTAAGCTGGTAAGTCTCACGGACCCTTCCTGCCATGCAGAAACATCGTGTTGCTGCGTGGCAGGAGGCGTTGAGAAAGAAGCGTACGAACGAAAGGAAGATCGTTATGAATATCTCGGATCAGACCACACCAGGGGAAGCCGCATTCAATCCATTTAGCGGTGATAGCGCTGCACTGGTTGAGAACCCCTTTGCGTTGTTCGAGCTGCTGCGGTCAATGGGCGCCGTTGTACCTATACCGTTCCCCCTCCCGGGAATGGACCGCCAAGCCTGGGCGATCACGCGCATGGAAGAGGTGGTACAGGTCCTCAAAGATCATGCGCACTTTACCGTGGACCCCAGCTCCATCGGGGTTAACAGTCTTTTGGGGCGCAACACCGCCGAGACCTCCGACACGCCTACCTTCTTCACCTCCAAAACGATGCTCTCGGTCGATGAGCCCGATCATCGACGCTTACGCCTGCTGGTGTCCAAAGCCTTCACGCCCAGATATATAGAAAGCTTACGCCCCCGCGTGCAGGAGATAGCCGACGAATTGCTCGACCGCGTGCAAGATCAGGGTCAGATGGATCTCATCAAGGACTACGCCTATCCCTTGCCTATCAATGTCATTTCTGAGATGCTCGGAGTTCCTCACGCCGATCGGGCCCAGATCCGTGTCTGGTCGGAGGCGCTGGCGCGAGGTTTGGGTATTGGAAAGCGCGATCCGGAAGTCACAACTCACATGCGCGCATTTGGAGAATACGTCACGCGCCTGGTGGCCGACAAACGCCTGCAACCAGCGGATGACTTGATCAGCCATTTGATCGTCATCGAAGAGGAAGGGGATCGGCTCAGCGAGACGGAAATGATCTCGATGCTTACGCTGTTGATCTTTGCCGGCCATGAGACGACCTCGAACCTGATCGGCACCGGCACCTTGATGTTGCTAGATCATCCCGATCAGCTTGAGAGGCTCAAATCCGACCTCAGCCTGGTTCCTGCGGCGGTCGAAGAACTGCTGCGCTACAGCGGGCCAGCCAACATCGCAGGACCGCGCTTTGCCACCGAAGATATTGAGCTCGGCGGGCAGCAGATCAAGAAAGGCGATCTCATCATTCCCTTCCTGGGTTCTGCGAATCACGATGAGAGCCAGTTTACGCAGCCAGACGAGCTGGACATTGCGCGCACGATCAGTCGGCATCTTGCCTTTGGACAGGGCATCCATACCTGTTTGGGGGCACCGCTGGCCCGTATAGAAGGAGACATTGCCTTTACCACCCTGCTCAAGCGCATGCCCAACCTGCGGTTCAGCGTCCCCCGTGAGAGCGTCGCCTGGCACTACGCTCTGGTCTCACGGAGCGTGGCCTCCCTGCCCGTCGCTTTTTAGCTGAGAGAAAGATCTACTGGTATCGTGCGGAGGGCAGACACGATGGCGTGGCTGCTCTTTTCTCCCGGTTGGTATAAAATGAGTAGGAAAGGACCACGTGTATGACGATCCTCAGCCGTCTTATGAGCAGAATGGCTCACCTGCCACCAGCCGAAACCTATGATGTCCTGGTCGAGCACGATCTGAAGGTGCCCATGCCAGACGGCGTGGTGTTGCTGGCGGATCGCTACGCGCCGCGCGGGGCCGAGAACCTCCCGCTGCTTCTGGTTCGCAGCCCCTATGGGCGGCGCGGGATCTTTGGCACGGCATATGGCCAGCTGTTCGTCGAGCGTGGCTTCCAAGTGGTGATGCAGAGCATACGCGGCACGTTCGGTTCGGGCGGAACACTTAGCCCGTTCGACGAGCACGATGACGGCCTGACCACCGTAGCCTGGCTCAAACAGCAGTCCTGGTATCCCGGTTCATTCCTGACCACTGGGGGGAGTTATCTGGGCTTCGTGCAATGGGCCATCGCACGCGATGCCGGTTCGGATTTGAAGGGCATGGCCATCCAGGAAAGTGCTTCGGAGTTTCGCAGCCAGACCTATACCGGGGGAGCCTATGCCCTGGATACCACGCTCTCCTGGACCGACCTGGTCATGCATCAGGAGCACATGAACCTGCTCGGGTCACTCTTGTTTCCAGCAAGCCGCCGGTTACAACAGCTTTTCCAGCGCCTCCCCCTGCGTGACCTTGATAAGCTTGCTGAAGGCAAGCATGTGGCGTTTTTCAGGAATGGCTTGCACACAACGAGCCGGGCGATCCGTACTGGGAAGGGCGTTGTTTTGATCAAACCGTTCAGGATATCTCGGTGCCCGTGCATATGATGGCTGGCTGGTACGATATCTTTCTGCCCTGGCAACTGCGCGACTATCGCACCCTGCGCGAGCACGGCCAGCGTCCGTTCCTGACCATCGGCCCCTGGTCGCATACCTCGCCCGAACTCAGCCTCTTCTCGCATGCTGAGGTTATTCCCTGGTTGCGGGCCGTGGTCCGTGGAGAGGTCGAGCAATACCGGCCAGCGCCTGTGCGCGTCTTTGTCACCGGTGTGAACGAATGGCGAGAGCTTTCTGACTGGCCCCCACCAGGCGCGAGAGCGCAGCGCTTCCATCTCCAGCCTGTGCGCGGATTGGCTCCTGATCTGCCAGTTGCCTCGGAACCCGATCACTATCGCTACGATCCCGCCGATCCGACCCCCTCCGTGGCTGGCCCACTGCTCATGGGCAAAGCACAACCGACCGATAATCGTGCTTTGGAGACCCGTGCGGACGTGCTGACCTACACCTCCACACTGCTGGAGCAGGATCTGGAAGTCATTGGACCCGTGCAGGCCGATCTGTTCGTGCAATCCAGCCAGGAACATACCGACTTCTTTGTTCGCCTCTGCGACGTAGATCAGAAGGGTATATCGATCAACGTCTGCGATGCCCTGTTGCGTGTCACCCCGGGCAACCCGGCGCGGAGTCCAGATGGGACACTGCACCTGACCTTTGATCTCTGGCCGACCGCCCATCGCTTCCGCGCCGGTCATCGCTTGCGTGTGCAAGTATCGAGCGGTGCGCACCCACGCTACGCCCGCAACCCTGGAAGCGGCGAACCATTGGGCACCGCAACTAAGTTGCTGGTTGCCAACCAGTCGATCTATCACGATCCCAACCATCCCTCAGCTCTCATCCTCTCCGTTATCTCTTAAGAGAGCCCGGAGCAAAGGAGCGATGGAAAGCGCTTCCCTGGCCCATGCACAGTGGTGCGAATAAACGTTGCTGTAGCATAGGTGCCCGATTTATCGCGCGTAAGGCGATTTATCGCCTGAGTACAGGGCCGGGACCAAGTATATGGTCTTGCATCGCTTCACTGACCCACGGGTTGCGCAACGAATTACGTTTCATCAATAGACCCCGAAAAGGATCTCTTGACATTCTTCCTTCTCTGCTCTATACTTACGTTGTAAGCTTACAACGTAAGTATAGAGCAGAGAAGGAAGAACATGGCGAAATCTGGTGAGCCACTTACACGACAACGAGTGTTGGAAGCAGCCCTGCGCTTGATTGATCAAGAGGGCCTGGAAGGCTTTAGTATGCGCAAGCTTGGAGCATCGCTCGGGGTTGAGGCGATGTCACTCTACAATCATGTTGAGAGTAAGCGAGCCGTCTTTGATGGGGTGATCGAACTGCTCATTGTTCAGGCTCCATTACCTGTGCATCCTAATGCCACGCCACGTGAGGAATTATGGACAACTGCTCACGCCTTTCGGGACGTTCTTCGCGCTCATCCACGCGTGCTTCCGCTCGTCGCAACTAGTCCGCTGCGCACATCAGCCTCTCTCGTGATGTTAGACCGTCTTCTTGAAACATTTCATCAGGCACAGATCACCGGCGTTCAGTCTATCTATGCGCTCCAGTGCCTGGTTGGTTTTATTGTTGGACACACATTGATCGGCACAGGAACGCAAGCGGTCGAGGGTCTGGAGCCAGGGCCAAATGGTCCTATGGTCTGGCAACGCTTTCCGGCAGAACAATATCCCAGGCTCCACACGTTGTTGCCCGAGATTGTCCAGTGGAATGCTGATCAGGAGTTTGACTTTGGATTACAGGCGCTCTTCCAAGGTCTCTTTGGGTAAGAGAAAGGTCCACACGATATCATGAGCATAAAGGAAAAACACTACAAGATATCAAACGGAGAGGTACAACTCGCGGTCAGCGAGACAGGACAGGGACAAACGCTTCTGTTCTTCAACGGAGGGGGAGCAACACAAGTGAGTTGGAAGCGACTCATCCACGAACTTCGTGAACCATATCGGTTTGTCACCTTCGATTTTCGCAATCATGGCAAAACAACGCGCTCGTCTGATGTCTCTTTCAAGGGCTTCTTGAGCGATGCCGAGGTCATCATGGACCAGGTTGCTGGCGATCGACCGCTTGTGGTTGGCTGGTCCCTAGGGGCCGATCTGGCTGTCTGGTATGCGGCAGCTCATCCAGGAAGAGTGGCAGGGCTGTTTCTCATTGACGGTGCTGTCCCGGTCAATCTTGTGGCTGATCCTGAGGATATCAAGCGCCGCCTCGATACGCCCGCAATGAAGTTTGGGCCGCTCCTCCTGTCTCTGGTTGGCATGGGGTATCGACTCACACCTTCCGAGTATGCAGCCTTGACCATTGAGGTGAATACGCACCGCGAACAGCTCCTTTCGGCCTACGACCAGCTTGATTGTCCTGTCGAACTGGTCCTGGCAACGAAATCTGCTGGGGAGAAGGGAGCACGTGCTGAGCGCAACAATGCGCTGTGGCGGGCTGGCGGTGAACAACTCGCGCGCCTGTACCCAGCATATTCTCTCCAGTGGGTGGACAACACCCACCTCCTTCCGTTCAAAGAACCAACAACGCTCGCACGATCTCTCGACTCGTTTGCCCAACGCATTTGGCAAGACTAGAGTCGGATGGATCATAAGCGGCTTGGAGAGCAGCTTGCAGTCGATGCGCCTTTTAGGGTGGGGCAGGATTAGCGTCTATTCTAGTGTAGGTGGTTTATCGGTGGGCATATCTCTGAGGAGTTGTTGAGATGCTTTATGTTGTGCTTTTACTTTGTGTGCTCTGCCTGGGTGGCTTGCTCATTTCGCGCCGCGCCAGCGGTGGGCGGTCAGTCCAACGCAATACCGCACCCCGTAGCAATAGCCGAGACAGGCCGGTTTCTCATCCCGCGCGGCGCGTAACCTCCTCGCATGATAGGCCAAGAGACGCAGGCTCTCAGAGGGCGGCGCTTCCTGGGCTGGTGCGTGCTCTTGAGAAGCCGCACGCGCGTGTGGTCGCTCAGCTTACGCTGCCACCGCTCTGGCTGATCTCGCTGGTGCGCCAGCGCGCTATACAGCGTTACCAGGAGGAGATTGGCGTATCACCGGGAGAGGCCGAATGGGCAATACTAGAACTCGAAAGCAGTATTGAACGTTATATGGAAAGCACTATGCGCGCCAGTAATTCTCAAGGCGCATTCAGCGATGATATCACGCTCTCCGAGGTCGACCCTGTGGTTACACTTCTGTTGCTCCAGGCGGGATCTATTGGCGACGCCGTTGCCTACTTTAGTGCTGGCAGCGGCGCGTCACATGTGGAGGCGCTGGAGGCCATTGCCCACCTGCGCAAAGAAGTAGCAGGCGAGCAGGTAGACTGGCTCTATCAGCCACGCACGCCCGACACAGCGGTGATGCGCTTCCTCTTGAGCCGTGGGCAAATGCTCGTCGCGGCGCGCTACTACAATGACTGCATCGGCGCCTGGTACCCCATCTCATAGTTGCTCTGTGGCTGCTCGTCCCAGGATGCGGTCTCCTTGGGATGAGGGAGGTCATCTCGCGAAGGCTTGCCCCTGCTGGTCCCACGCTGCTGCTCCAGTTGTAATTGCAGGCGCAGCTCCTCATTGCGCAACTCCTGCATGCGTTGGCGTGCTCGCAGACTCACTTTGTATACTTCCAATAAAATACCGAACACAACACTCACAATTGTGATCATAAAAATCATGAGCGCAATCGATAAAAACAGATTTTGCGCCATGAAGGTCATAAAGTTCATATGCATCCTCCCGAAGATGATGAGCTTCCACCAAAAAAAAACTTGCCAGCTCAGCCTTTATTACGTAGGAGGGGCGGCAAAGTTGCATCTTTATTGGGCGGAGGGGGAGTGTGAACCAGAAGGTGGAGCCATTCCTCTTGAGCTTGCCAGAGGCTACGTTATCCTGCGTATAACTTCCCAATGAAGGGATTTCCTCTTGCATAAAGAGGCATTGAGTGGCAGTATGATAGACATGATCGCGCCGCGCTGCCAGGTCTCGCGGATGTTGCCTGCTGCGTTTACCCTACAGATCGCTTGAAAGGATGTGTATGACCACCTCGCATGTCTCTCATATTTTGGAATTGCCGCTCTTCCTCAACCATAACGCTAATGAACCCTTGCACCGCCAGTTGGTGACACAATTGCGCGAGGCCATCCTTCAAGGCAGCATCTCTGCGGGTACGCGCCTGCCCTCTACGCGTTCGCTGGCTCTGCTGTTACATGTCTCACGTACCGTTACTATCGCGGCCTATGATGAGTTGTTTGCCGAAGGGTATATCGAGGGACGGCATGGCTCGGGCACCTATGTCGTCGAAGATCTTTCGTTGCTTAAGCGCTCGCCTTTTCCCAGTCCTGCCGGGCCGCCGCGCTGGCTGCGCAGCGTGGAGCCGCTGCTTATACCGCGTCCCGTTGTGCCGCGAGAGGCGATAAATTTTCGTCCAGGTACGCCTGATATGCAGTTTTTTCCTGAGCGGACCTGGCGCGAGCTCTGGCGCCAGGTTGGACACGCCGTGCCGCCCAATACCTATGGCGAGCCCGCAGGTCTCCTCGAACTACGGACAGAGGTCGCCGTTTATTTAGGGCGCGCTCGTGGCATTGCCTGCCAGGCCGAGGATATCATTATTACCTCGGGAGCCACACAGGCCGTGAACCTCATTGTTCAGGCGACCCTGGTGCCGGGCGATACCGTCGCCCTGGAGGAACCCGGCTATCCCCTGGCACGTTTTGCTTTTCGTGCCAGCGGTCTACATATTGTTCCTATACCCGTAGATGACGATGGCCTGGATGTCAGCCAGCTGGCCAATGGAGAGGTCGCGCCCTACCTGGTTTATGTCACGCCCTCGCATCAGTATCCGCTTGGTTCGCGCCTCTCTTCGGTGAGGCGGGTCGCGCTCTTGCAGTGGGCCGAGGCCAATGATAGCCTGGTGATTGAGGATGATTATGATGGCGAGTTCCGCTTTCACGCGTCTCCCCTGCCGGCGCTGGCGAGCATGGATCGCGCCGGCAGGGTGGTCTACATTGGCACCTTCTCCAAGGTTTTGATGCCCGGGCTGCGAGTGGGCTACCTGGTTGCGACGGCTCCACTACGCGAGCGAATCGCCCGTTTGAAGCGCATGTTCGATTATCATGTCACCTGGCCCACACAGTATATGCTGGCCGCGATGCTGCGCGATGGGCATCTGGAGCGCCATATTCGGCGTATGCGCCTGCATTACGCCGAGAAGCGCAGACAGTTGGCGGAGATCTTTGCTCCCGTTGCATCCTGGGCGCGCCTCTGCGGCCTGGAAGCTGGAATGCATGTCTCCCTGGAGTTCCATCCCGCCCTGGATGCATACGAGATCGCCCGCGAAGCCTCGGCAAGAGATGTGTATGTCCCCACCCTCGATGAGTTCTATACAGGAACGCCCGACCGCAACGGCCTGCTCCTGGGCTATGGCAGCCTCGACGCGCAGCAAATCTATACCGGCGCGCAAACCCTCGTCGAGCTTATTAAAGATCGAACATAGGCGCCCGATTTATCGCGCGTGAGGCGATTTATCGCGTGAGTATAGGGCACGATCAGCTACATTGTCTGGCGCCGCTTGATATGGGGCAACGAAATGTTGTGTTTCATAAACACCACCCTGTTTTTGTGCGATAAATCGCCTTGTGCGCGATAAATCGGGCACCTATGAAGATTGTTTATGCTCCTCTTATACAGGAGGGCAAGTACCTACCTTGTTTGCCCTCCTGCATAGGTGTTATTTTAAATCGGAGGTGACCGCGTACCAGCTGTAGATGCCATTGCCAGTCACCTGGCCGGGATGGGTGTCGCTGATGTAGGTGTAGAGGAGATGCCCGTTGTAGGCAACCTGGTCGCCAGCTGAGATCTTCTGTATGCTAAACTGGCCTGGCAGGGTGGTCATGCTAATTTGTTTCTGCTGGCTATCTACCAGGAGGGGAGGCCACGCCTTCAGGCAACCACCTGTGCAGGCTGGTTTGCTGAGTGTGTCGGGTGTGTAATAGTAGAGCACGAAGCCGCGTGCATCGGTGAGGACTGTGCTGGACTTACCAGTCAGGGTGAGGTGGGTTGTTTTGATGGGTAAGAGCGGGTTGGCGGCAGGAAAGGATGTATTGTTGTTTGAAACGCTGCTTTTCGCTGTATTGCTATTGCTGGTCACATTCTCGCGCGTGCCTACTTTACACCCTGTGACCAGGAAAGGTAGCAGCAATAGTAGTGCCATAGTGAGTTGGAAGCCGAGACGATAAGCGCTTATAGACATCAAAAAACCTCCTTTGCCATTCAATCGTATGAGCGAAGCTAGCTGCTGCGAAGCGGCGTTCACGATTGTTTTTTATGGTATGCAGTCAGTTCTGATATCAATGCATGGGTATCTACCTCTAGCATACACAGGGCATATGATGTATGAGGGAGAGAAGGGGAGAAAACTTTACTAACACATAGAAATTAGCATGCTCTTCCATATATACTTATGTGTAAATATGTGGACAATGGCGAGTTTGAATGTTAAACTGATGAGGAATTAGGATTTTTTGGGGATACACCATAAGCACTATTTGGCAAGCAAACAAGTTTATTAAGCCGCTTCTGAAGTTATGGTAAATGCCTGATAGTCGTGTATTGCTGACCACAAAAAAGGTGTATCATTACGTTTGAATAGTTTTCTGTATATATGTGCGTGTGTGTAACAAATTAAATTTTTTCTCATATATCCGCGTGTAGGGAAACATGTGGTCAGTTGTGAAGCGGATGTTGAAAAGGACTACTTCGCTATGGGTGTCAGTCAGCCTTTTATAAGTACGCGAGATCGCCGCAGGCATGCTCAAGGGCCGAGCAAAAGGGTGCGCTTCTCGCTTCTCTTCCTTCTCTGTATGGGCATGTTGTCGGGGCTGCTTACGGCATGTGGAGGTGACGCTCATCTGCAACAGGATGCGCAGCAGCAACAGAAGTCTTTTGAGCAGGCATTGAGTCATGCTCAGAGTGTGGGCGTGCCCAACACACTATTGCAGCCGATTGAGAAGCAGCAGCAGGATCTCCAGTCTTCCTCTGCGCCCTGGAACTTTTTTGATGCCAGTATTGTCGATGATTACTATCGCAACCTCTCCCAGCGCTACGATGCACTCTCGATTCAGACTGAGGGCTTGATAGACTCCTCGACCGATCGCTATCGCCAGCAGGCTGTAAGCGACCTCGATCATCTTCAGAGTAGCCTCGCCAATAAGCAAAAAGAGAGCCTTCCTCTGGATACGCTGACAAAATTTTATCAGCAGAATATGAGTCAGGAACAGAAGGCGCAGTATCCCAAGGATTATCTCGCGATCAGCGCCAATGCGAAAGATGCGCTGGCGACGCTGAACCAGATGCCTACCACACTTCAGAAACTTCAGACACTCAAGGATATCATTGATCTGATGAAGGAGAGTAAGCAGGACTCAAGTACCCTCCAGAAGCAGTATGATGACAATTACAGCGAGATCTCGAAAGCGCTGAAGTCGCAGGAACTGACCCAGGTCGAGAAGAATGTTGATAAGCAGACGGAGCAGGCGGCGGGAAGTTTCCAGAAATTGATCCCGCAACTGGTCAAAAACAAGGTCGACCAGTATGATACTCAGGTGCAGCAGCTTAAGACCTATGGCGTTGATAACACACAGTACCAGAAGGTCTCCGATGATCTGCATACAAAAGGGGATAGCGTCAAAAATCTACAGGATTACCTGGCCTTTGCCAAGGTCTATAACAGCGATCTACAGGGGATGCAGAAAGACCTGACGATGGGCAAGGCCTCCTACGAGATCAAGCAGTTCCACCAGGAGGTCGCGAATTGGGGTGGCGCGCATGTTTATCACAACCCATATGATGGCAAGGATTACTGGCCGGATATGGGGTATATGACCAAGGGCATCGGCGAGGACCTGGATCGCGAGTTGAGCGCCGCCTCAAAGCTGGCGGATTACCAGCAGGTCCTGACAGATGTCGAGAATGAGGTCTTCCACCTGCAAATGTACGAGACCGACTTCAACGACAAGACGCCCTATACTCAGTCGCATGCTACAGATATCCAGCTACTCCAGCACTATAAACTAATGGGAACACAGGTGATCGTCGTCTCATTTGCTGAGCAGGCCCTGCGCCTATATGAGAACGGCGTCGTGGTCAGGTCCTTCCAGATCACAGCAGGTCGCCCAGAACTGCCCGCGGTACCAGGACTCTGGTCGGTGATGTGGCGCAAGACCAAGACCGTCTTTAAGTCACCTTATCCCAAGGGATCGCCCTACTACTACGCGGATACGCCCATTAACTACGCGATCATGTATCACGAGGGTGGGTACTTCCTGCACGACTCCTGGTGGCGCAATGATTATGGTCCAGGGACACAGTACTTCCATATTGATTCCAGTGGCAATACCAGCGCCAACTATGGCACACATGGCTGTGTCAATATGCCAACCGACCAGGCTGCCTGGCTCTATGATCACACCAGTTATAACACCTCAATTTTGATGTATTAGGCCATCTGAGAAAAATACTGGACCCGCCGCATTTGCGGCGGGTCCAGTATTTTTCTCAGATGATGTTACCAGGTCATATGGTTCAGGCTGGTATGAGGTGCTGGCTGGCCCATTTGGCGCGGGTGATTTCGTAGACATGCCGGGTCTCGCCATGTTCTCGCTGATGCATCCCTAGTTTTGTAAGTATTTGTGTCAGGGTCTGCTCCAGCGTCGGATTCTCCTCATGGGTGTGGGCGATGATACGTTCAATCCCCAGAACGCGGAAACCATAAGCCAGGCAGGCGGTCGTGGCCTCAGTGGCGAAGTCGTGCTCCCAATACTCTGAGGTGAGCGAATATGTCAGTTCTATCTCGTCCTTGGTACGTGTCAGACCACAGAGCCCCGCTGGTTGGTGTTTACCGCGCTCGAAGACACTCCAGCAGCCGAAGCCGTACTGGTCCCAATGGCGTAGTACGTTAGCGATGCACTGACGCGTCTCCTCCTGTGTGAGCACGTCTCCCGATGGCTGGTGAAGCTCATCCGCAAGCCAGCGTTGAAATAGCACCTCGCCATCCTGCTGCGTGGGGCGGCGCAGTACCAGGTGTTCGGTCTCAAGTTCAGTGGTCAGCGTGTACTGACTATGGTCTGAGGCCTGCTTTCCTTGCTTATGCACGTCTTCCTTCTGCCTTTCTGCTAATCGATACACTGCTTCTGCAAAACCAGTTTGTAGCTTCCCTTGTGGTATATAACGAACGAATGAACGAAGATTATTGATGAATTGAACATTTTGCGAGATTTGGAGATGAAAGAGAGAGGCTAAGCGGGCTTTTCAGGCTGATTAAGCAGGTAAACAGGTACACAAAAGTACATGATGAGACATTTGGGTATATGCATGCGATATGGGATGGCCCGACGCTACTAATGGAGTTTTAAAAATGAATCAGAGAATGTCTGCGGGCTGCGCTGCGTCGCCCCAGGTCCCATAGGCGCCCGATTTATCGCGCGCCTATGATGCGTGAAAATGTTTCGCCTGGTATTCTCAGATTATTTTTTTTAACAGCATTAGTAGCGTCGCCCCAATTCGCTGGCCGTGCGCGCGTTTTCTGAGAGCCACTTCTCCGCCAGGTGTTGCACACGTTGAGGAATTATATCGCCTAGTTGCGCCACAATATCGGCGATGGTTTGTGCGCGTAGCTCGTCGCGCCAGAGTTTTTCGGCACGTGCCATGGCGACATGGATGGTACAGGGGAGGCGATAGGCGGACGCTTCGATGGCGCAGGGACCCTGCTGGCGAATCTCTGTACAGCGGAAGGCCGGCTCTGGCCCGTCGATGGCTTCGACGACATCCAGAAGGGTAATCTCGGTGGCTGGGCGCGCCAGGCGGTAGCCTCCTCTGGGACCCGGCACCGATTCGATAATGCCTCCCCTGGTAAGGGCCTGAAGATGCTTGGAGAGGTAGGTCTCCGAGACGCCGTGATATTCGGCCAGGGCCTTCGTTGGCAGGGTGGCCTTTGTTGGCAGTCTTGCCAGCACGCTGGTGCAGTGCAGTCCCCACTCAACTCCTTCGCTTAGCTTCATAGATGCATCCTTTTTCATATAATGGTTATAATCAGACATTATATATCCTGGATGCAATTTGTCCAGATCTGTAAGCAGGCTTTTCGTGCCTACGGCGCTCACCGGGTAAGGGGATTGGGCCCTGGTTGGGCGAATGCCCAACCAGGGCCCAATCCCCTTACCCGGTGAGCCAAACTACGTTTCTCTGTAATCGCGCTCACCGGTTGCGGGATTGTAGAACACTTCCATAAGTCGCTTGCTGGTTGGATCAATGAAACGCTCGCCAGTGGGCTGCCAATGCCCCTGCGTTCGATCCACCCGAGTGCGATATCTTTTGCGCTCCAGGAGCATGGCGCAGATCAGAATGAAGCCGTTCACCGCGAGATACAAAACCAGCCAGAGCGTCACATGGACAATGAACAGCAATACAGCGGCACCAATTAAGTAGAGCAAACCATATACAATGATTCCTCTCCGCAGCATACTGCTCCCTACCTCTCTGGCTCGATTACCACTGCCGTGCCATAGGCCACGATTTCACTCATCGTGCTGCCAATCTCCGCGGAATCAAACTGCATTCGCACAACCGCGTTCGCACCCATAGCTGTGGCATTTTGGACCATGCGATCAATCGCGTGCCGGCGTGCATCCTCCAGGAGTGCGGTGTATTCCTTGATCTCGCCGCCTCCAAGGGAGCGTAGGCCCGCCATGATGTTCCCTCCCAGGCCTCGGCTGCGCACCACCACGCCAAAGACCTGTCCTTTGGTTTCCACAATCCTATGCTGGGTGATCCCTTCTGTCGTAACAATGAGCATGACTTTCTCCTTCAGTTATGGATGTGTGCAGGACACCTGCACACATCCATAAAAACAGTGTGTAAAAAACCTTGAAACGAACTCGCGCATTCACCTGGGAATGTTCTTTTAAGCCTGAGCTTTGCTTCTTTGATCCGCAACATCTACTCAAGCGTGAGCAGTCAGCCACTCTTGAATGCTAGCCAGCGTCTGCGGGTCCAGGCGGGTATCGGGGCCATTATAGCTCTCCGTTATCTCGGCAGGTACCAACTCCGACCGAGGCCGCAGTTCTTGCTTGAGGACGTGATTGGCGTTCTCTGGGAAGAGAAAGGTCACTTCCTCCCGTCCCGCAGCAGCCTGCTCAAGCTTCTCACCATCAGCCTGCCAGTCGATCTGGAGGTCCTTCTTCCCAATGATGACCAGCACCGGAACATTCACCTGCCTGAGCAGGGGAGCCGCATCGGCCGTCCAGAGCTCACGGGCAAAGGGCAGGTTGGCTGGGGTTTCTAGACTCTTCAGCAGCATTTGGACCCCCTCCGGTAGTGCTGGATCTGGCACGATGGGCTCTCCTGCCAGGAAGCGGGCAATGGCAGCATCGTAAAGCGCTAGCAATGCATCTCCATTTGGGACACGAGCTGCCTGCGCGGCCAATTGGGAGCGCCCAACCGTGCCAACGGGCTGTCCAGGAGGGCCGGTGAGCACGAGTCCCGCGAACGGAGTCTCAGGGTTGTGCAGTTGGTAGTTCAAGGCGTGAAGAGTTCCTTCGCTGTTGGCGAGCGCGAAGATCCGGTCGTGACGCACGTACGCCTGGCCTGCCATGACGTGTACCGCTCCGGCGAGTTCGTCGACATGGCTTTGCATGCTCAATTTGCCGATCAGTAGTGGCACATTCTCGCGTGCATGGGGGCCGGAAGCACGCTTGTCGTAGCGCAGTGAGGCGATCCCTGCCCGTGCTAATGCTTCCGCAAGTAGACGCGCGCTGCCATTGGTTCCTGGCAGGAGTGGGGAATTCCAGTCGCGGTCAGTTGGGCCACTGCCTGCCACCATCACCACCGCAGGAAACGGTCCGAGGCCAGATGGCTTGACCAAGGTGCCATACATAGTCGTCTCGCCCATCGGCCAGGTGACTTCCGAGCTCTCTCCATACAAATCCTGATCAGTCATTCTGCATATCCTTTCATGATCTCTTTTTTCTTTCCGGGGTTTGCCCACAGGTGCATAGTGCGGGTGCTCAGACAGTGGAACTCTGCGCTCCCTCTTGGCGTCTGATCACGAGGAAGGTCCAGGATACGTGTAAAAAACACGCATAAGCTTTTCAGTTCATATGATCCTCTTCCTGAGTGACTGACACACAACTCTGCTAATATGCTTGCTTGCGAAACAGCGGAATCGCCAGTGCCACAGGCACAATAGCCGCAATCAGGCAGATAAGCAACGCTTTCAGCGGGAACATCGTCCCCTGGTAGGCTGCAAAATTGGACCAGTAGAATGGCAGACTCCAGGCATTGAGCGTGGCATTTGGAATGAGACCCGGAATACTCAACAGCAGCGTGAGCAAGAGTGAAAAAATCAGGGGACGGAGCACATCATGAAACAGTACCGAGAAAAGCAGTGCCAGGCCCAGGACAAAGAGCATTCCCAGCCAGAGCAGAACCGTCGAGATCAGCACTCCGCCCACATTTTGCGGATGGCCCACAATTGCCGCCGCGATGAGAATGGCGATGCCGCTCAGCAACATCACCCCTAGCAGAATGAGCGCGCTGACCAGATACTTCGTCAGTAGCACACGATCACGACTCACCGGCTTACTCAACAGGAAGAAGATCGTTCCTTTGTTGACTTCACTGGCAATCAGGCTCGCTCCCAGGACCGCCGCCAGAATCGCCAGGATCTCTGGCCCGTTCTTCGAGAACCACTGTGACCAGACATACCCATCATAGCTGCCGGTTAGCTGTTGAATCGGCCCCTGCAATTGCGAAGGAATCTGCTGGGCTGCGTCGCCAGTCAACTGACCCGCCAGCACATTTTTGATGAGGTCGTATGTACTCGCAAGTGCCGCAGCGGCCAGGACCGCTACCACACTGCCGATGATGGCCTTCCAACGCGCCTCGATGAACTCCTTAACGACCATTGCTTTCCTCTTTCATGTATTTCAGGAAGAGATCTTCCAGATCGAGATCAACGATGTCCACATTGCGCAGCGCGTGGGACCGCGCCTGAATTGTCTGTGAGAGGGACTCCACATTACCATGTGTCAGCAACCTTACACTACGCCCCTCCTGCTCCAGGCTCATCACACCCGGCAGGCCGCGCAGTGCGGTGACTTCCGCTGCTGGTGGGCGTTCAACGTAGGTCAGCTTCAAGACCTTCTGTGTTTGCTTCAAATGGTCTAATTCATCGCACACAATCAGTTTCCCATCGCGGATAATGCCCACCCAGTCGGCTACCGCTTCTACGTCGGAGAGAATATGCGAAGAGAAAAAGATCGTCTTGCCCTGGGCGGCAATCTCTGCCACCAACTGGTTCAAAACCTGGTGGCGTGCCACCGGGTCCAGTCCCGCTGTTGGCTCGTCCAGAATCAGCAGATCAGGATTGCTGCCCATCAGCAGGCTGAGCGCCAGTTGCGATTTCATCCCCTTGGAAAATGCGCCAACCTTGCGGTTCATTGGCAGCCCGAACAGGCTCACATAGTGGTCCACCATCCCTTGATTCCACTGCCTGCTGACCGAGCGGCAGAAGGCGCAATGCTGCGGGATCGTTAGGGAATCGTACAGGCTGTTGACCTCGCTCATATAGCCCACGCGACCCCGCACCTCCAGGCTTTGCGAGACGGCGTCATAGCCCAACACGCGCACGCTGCCGCCATCCGGCTTGCGCAATCCCAGTATGGTTTTGATCGTCGTCGTCTTGCCTGCACCATTGGGACCGAGAAAGCCAAAGATGGCTCCTGCTGGCACGGTCATGCTCAACCCATTGACTGCTGAGCGCTCGCCATATTTCACCTCCAGGTTCTGGAGTTCAATAGCTGCTGGTGTCGTGCTTTCTGTTTCCAGCTGATTCATTGCTCCCACAGACGCGCTACTCCTTTTCAAAGAACTGCTGTTGACCAGGGATGGCTCCTGTCTGCTTGCCATCAGTGTTCTCCTCTTGTCTGTCTTGCTGTCCGCGATAGAAGCGGGTCAGCTCTCTCTCAAAACAGTCGCGCACCTCTTGCTCGCTGATGCCGAGATTTGCAGCATCACGCACCAGCTCACTTATCTGCTTAAAGAGCGCATCAAGCTGGTGCTGGCGCAGCGCGCCATTCAAGTTCGCGGTTACAAGCGTTCCTACCCCCTGGCGACTCTCAATTAACCCTAGCCTTGCCAACTCATCATAAGCCTTGACAATGGTATTTGGCGCAATAGTAAGTTCGCTTGCCATTTGGCGCACCGTGGGCAATTGATCGCCGGTCTGCAGGATGCCGATCTCTAGCGCATGCGTGATTTGTTGCACCAGCTGCACATAGATCGGCACACCGCTGCGAGGATTGACATCGAGCCAGTTTGGCATCCTTCATCTCCTCTGCTAAATTGTGTCAGAGATATGATACATTGAAACATTGGTACAGTCAAGGACACTGGCAGAGTTAGTAGCCGCGTACGCAAATAGCGGGCCAGTGGTATATACTGTATAGCAAGCTGGAGCTAGAGAGGGCGCCGGGCCGCGCAGGCTGGCGCGCCTAAGGGAAGGATATTTTTATGGCGAGAACGATTCAGGAAGTGCTTGATCTGATTATTGCGGCAGTGCCGGGGGCGCCGCAGGCAGGCTCGGTCGATGTATTGAAGAGTGGCGATCCAGCGTGGGAGGTAACGGGGATCGTAACGACCTTTACGGCCTCGATGGATGTGCTGCGCCAGGCGGTCGAGCTGGGCGCGAACCTGGTGATTACACATGAACCTACCTACTACAATCACTATGATAGTGACTGGCTGGCGGACGATCCCGTGGTGCAGGCCAAGCGCGCCTTTATTAAGGAGCATAAGTTGGCGATCTTCCGCTTTCACGATTACTGGCATATGCATAAGCCTGATGGCATTGTTACCGGCATGGTCAAGGTCCTGGGCTGGGAGGCCTATAAACAGGATGATGAATGGATGGTGGTGGTGATCCCTGGGATGACGGTCGGGAAACTGGCGGCCAGCCTGAAAGAGAAACTGGCGTTGCCAATTGCGCGCGTCGTGGGCGAGCCAGAACAGCCCTGTGAACGCATCGGACTGATTGTGGGCGCGATGGGAGGCGAGTTCCAGATCAAGGCCTTCGAGCGCTGGCAGCTGGACGCCGTTATTTGTGGCGAGACCTCTGAGTGGCAGACGTGCGAGTATGTGCGTGACGCCAATGCGCTGGGCTTCAACAAGGCTCTGCTCATCGCCGGACACGCCAAAAGCGAGGAAGAGGGCATGCACTATCTCGTCGAATGGCTCCAGCCCAAAATTCCTGAGCTTTCGATCACCTATATTGCCGTGGGCGACCCGGTCTCTATTTTCTGACCTCTTGCACCTGCGGCGCTCGCCATTTTTGCAACCCCAAGGGGGCGCATGGTATCTTCACTCACATAGGTGCCCCGTTTACGGCGCACAAGGCGATTTATCGCACGAGTACAGGGTTGCGACCATGCATACCACTTGGCAAACGCCGCCAGGTGATACCGCCATCTGGAGGCATTCCGGACTGTTATGGATAAATAACTGTTACGCTGTATTCGTGCGATAAATCGCCTTGCGCGCGATAAATCGGGCGCCTATGGTCGGGAAAAAGCGCGCATATAATGTTTGATATGTTGAGTAGTAGTAGTTGTGTACCTTGTGCCCTTCAGGGTAGCAAGTAGCGGGAAAGTGAGCTGTATGAGAGTAACTGTCTGTGAGTTGCCAGATGAGCGGCAGGCCTTTGCTCCCGCCTGGGAAGCGCTTGTAGCCTATGTCAAAGAGCAGAAGAGCGAACTGGTGCTGTTGCCGGAGTTGCCCTTCTCGGCCTGGTTCGGGCGCACACCTGAGTTTAAGGCTGATGTCTGGCAGCGGGCCGAGGCGGAGCATGAGGTGATGATGAGGCGCCTGCCAGAGTTGGCGCCTGCGATCGTCCTGGGAACGCATCTGCTGACCGAGGAGGGGCGACATCTCAATCGCGGTTTCTCCTGGTCGTCTGCTGATGGCTACAGGGGCATTCATGATAAATACTATTTTCCCGACGAAGAGGATTTCTATGAGCGGCGCTGGTTTGACCGCAGCCCACGTGATTTCACGGTGGCGCATGTGCAGCAGGACCTGGCGCTTGGCTTCCTGATCTGTACTGAGGTCATGTTCAATGAGTGGGCCAGGCACTATGGACGGCAGGACGCGAATATCATCGCCGTGCCCCGCGCCGCGACCAGGCATGAGCGCTGGGTGATCGCGCCCCAGATGGCCGCGATTGCCTCCGGCGCCTTTGTGCTCTCATCCAACCGCGTGGATGAACATCTGTTTAGTGGGCGCGGCCTGGTGATTGATCCCGATGGCAAGCTGCTGGCCGAGACGTCACGTGAAAAGCCATTTGTTACAGTCGACATCGACCTGGAGCAGAGCACCCAGGCGAAGCGAACCTACCCACGCGACGTCGTAGAGTAGGGGTGCGCTACTTACGTACGCACCTACTGCTCTTCTCCAACATTTTGTGGTAATATACTCCACAATATCGATATATATCATTCCAGGTACGAGGCCTGCATGTCCCCGAATGGGGGTTTAAGGAGATGCTCATGCCCGAAGAGCGCAAACTGGTTACCATTCTTTTCGCCGATGTTACTGGCTCGACCGCCCTGGCCGACTCCCTTGATCCCGAGGATGTGCGTGCCCTGATGAGCCGCTACTATGATCATGCGCGCCGTGTGATTACCCCGCGTGGCGGCACGCTGGAGAAGTTTATTGGCGACGCGGTGATGGCGATCTTTGGGTTGTATCAGGCGCATGAGGATGATGCTGAACGGGCCCTGGCCTCTGCCCTGGCGCTACGCGAGGCCGTCGCCAGCGATGAGATTCTCAGCCCCATCTTCCGCCTGCGTATCGGGGTGAATACCGGTGAGGTAGTTGCCACCAATAATCCTGACCGCCTGGATTTCCTCGTCACGGGCGATGCCGTGAACGTCTCGGCGCGCTTGCAGCAGGGTGCCAATCCAGGCGAGATTATTGTGAGCGAGCGTACGGCTAACGCGACACGCAAGGCCTTTCTCTTTGAAGAGCCGCGTCTGCTCCAGGCCAAGGGGAAGCCACAGCCATTGCAGATCTTCCCCTTGCAGTGCAAGCGGACCATGCGCCTGGTGGAGCGCCACCCCTTTGTGGGGCGTGTCCAGGATCTACGCCAACTAGAGATTTTAAAAGAGCGTGTACTGCAAGAGCGTAGCTCGCGAGTGGTTTCCATCGTTGGTCAGGCGGGCACAGGTAAGTCGCGTCTCCTGGAGGAATTTCTCACGCAGATCAAGCCTGAAGAGGGTCTGCGCGTCGCCTCCGCGCAGTGTCTCCCCTATGGCGAGACGCTGACCTACTGGCCCCTGCGCGGCCTGCTGACCCAGTTGCTGGGCCAATCTCCAACTCCGGAGCAGGTGCAGACCATCTATCAGCAAGGGGGCTATGAAAGCATAGACGCGGCCCGCCTGGCTGACTTGATCATGACCACCCTCGGTATGGAAGAGGATGGCGAGAAACGAGAGCGCAAGGCTCCTTCTGCGATTCCAGAAGGTTTACCTTCAATGCCAGAAGGCCTGAGGCTGAATTTGAGTGGTGCTGAGGCCAGGGATGTATTCGCGGGCTTTAGTAAGAGGCTTATAGGCAACTTCAAGCAGTCTAACGCCTTGAAGCGTATGGGCGACCTTAGAAACGGGACAAAACCTGGTAAGCAGACTATAGGTGATTCCGCCAAAAAAATCTTTAATCTGGACTCCTTGCTGGAGTTAGATGGGCTGGATGAACTGGTTAGCTTGACGAGTTCCCCTGGGCCAAAGGATGGCGAGCGCCTGGGAGCGCTTGGGGAGAAGCTGCGGGTGAGTGGCGGGGCCCTCAGGGACGCGATCAATGAGAGCGTCTATAGTACGCTACGCGAGGTTGTGCCCTCGCGCTTCCTGGCGACGGATCGTGAGAGTCTCTTTGCCGCATGGCGTCTGCTTATTGAACTGCTGGCCCGCCAGGCTCCCCGCGTCGTTGTCTTTGAAGATCTGCACTGGGTCAGTGACGCCCTCTTCGACCTGGTGGAACATATAGTACAGCTCGGGACCGCCGCCCCCATCTTGTTTGTAATCTTAAGTCGTCCAGAGCTGCTAGAGCGCCGGGTAAGCTGGCGTGATAATCGCTGGCAGATGACCGTCCTGACGCTGGAGCCATTGGCAGAGGCGGAGACGCAGGAGCTGCTTGAGCGGGTACAGGCTGATGTTCCGGATAGGATCAGGCGCCAGATTGCCGAGCGCTCAGGTGGCAACCCCTTCTTCACGCTTGAACTGTTGCGTGGGTATGCTGAGCGTGCGCAGCGGGGCGAGGTGGACGCTAACCTGGATTTACCCGATACCGTGCACGCGGCTATCCTGGCGCGTATCGACCTGCTGTCCCGCCAGGAGCGCTCCTTACTGCAAGCGGCCTCCGTCTCCAAGCGCGCCTTCAGCCGCCAGCTGCTCATGGCTCTTATGGATGAATATGAATTGGATGCGGCCCTGGATGGCTTGAAGAGCCGCAATATGCTTATGGCCCTCGACGAGGAGCGGTATACCTTCCAGCATGTGCTTATTCGTGATGTGGCCTATGGGACCCTGGCGCGTCCTGAACGCATTCGCCTGCACGGCAAGACCGCGCTCTGGCTCGAAGATCTTAGCGCCCAGCAACCCGGCGGGCGCGACGACTACATTGAACTAAGCGCCTATCATTACCGGAAGGCCGTGGAACTGGCGCGCCAGTCGGCGGTACCGCTGGCCCTGCCTTTCAAAACAGAGCGCGCGGCTCAGGCTTTCGAGCGCGCAGGCCTCTATGCGGGGCGCTCAGGCGTCTTCTCCGAGGCCAGTTGTTACCTGCAACTAGCCATCGATCTCGCGCCCTCCTCCCAACATGCGCGCCTGTACGAGATGCTAGGCGAGAGCGTCTCATATGGTGATATCTCATTTGAGGCCTATCAGAAAGCGCTCGCAAGCTGGCGTGCGGATACAGTGCGTCAGCCACAGGTGGGTGCGCGACTCATACGCAAGTTGCTTATGGAGGGTACGCGTAACTCGCTGGTATCCAGGTTCTCCATAGAGGAGAGAGAGGCGTTACAGCGGGAGGCCTTGACCCTGCTTGAAGGCACAAACGACGAGGACGAGCTATGGCGTATTCGCCTGACAGAATGCTTCAGCCCGCAGGTATGTTATAGCGAGAATAACCCCGGTGGGAATGACCCCGCCCGACTGAGCTTGATTAAAGAGAAGAGGAGCCTGGCTGAGCAGGCGGTGAACTATTTTGAGCGGCGTCGCTACTGGGAGGCGCTCAGCGAGGCGCTGGACGCGTATGGCGTACTCTCAATCTCCTCGCATGCTCTGCCGGAGGCCCTGGCTGCGATGGAGCGTCGGCTCACCATTCCAGATCTCCCAATCACCGAATGGGCGGACGCGGTCGGCTCTGTGGTTTGCTGTCTCTTCCTCATGGGCGACTATGCCTGCTGCATTACCAGCGTGCATGAGACATTCGCGAACCTGAAGCCGGGCCAGCCGGTGGCGCGTTTGGGTAAAGTCGTGAGCTATGGTCTGCTGGCTGCCTATCTCTCTGGCCGTTGGGAGGAAATGGAGAAATTGCTGCCCAGGCTGGACGAGATCCACGAACTGGTGCTCTATGATCCCTCCGCATCGGCGCAACTCGCGCGCGGCTATCATGCCATGCTGTTGATGGCGCTAGCCCGCGAGGATCAATCTCTAATCGATGCGCTAACTCAAAAATTACGCAAAGACACTCTATCGCTTGGATCGGCCTTTCTGAGCGTGATCGATGCCATCGTGGAGGATGATGTGCATAAACTGCCTCAGGAGAGGCCCGCTCAAGTGAGCGATATGCTCAGCGTGGCCCTGCTGCTCTTCGTGAACGAGCATGGATTCTCGCTCTCGGAGGAGATGCTGGGGCATGTCAGGGACATTGGAGATGGAGATCGCTGCCTCCGCGAGATCGCCCTCGCCCTCACCTCGAATGACCTGCCCCGCCTGGCGCACGCGATTGACGAGGCCGAGGCCCATAAGTTAGTCCATCATGCGGCGCGCATGCGCATCATCCTGGCTGCGCTCAGCCATGATCCCAGGCCCTTAGCCCTTGCTCGTCCCGTGCTAGAGCGCCTGGACGACCGCCAATTCCTGCGCCGCCTCGAAGAGGTCGCGCAGAGCATCAATGTCTGAAAAACACAAAATACTTGACAGCTTGCCAGCTTACCCCTTAAACTCAGCTTTCTGAGTAATTGTAGGGTCCATGCCAGCATGGACCCTACAATGAGGATGGCGGGCTGAGGGGGCAGGTGATGTAGAAGGTGGAACCCTGGCCCTCCTCGGAGTCGAAGCAGATAGAGCCGCCCATTAGTTCGATGAGTTCGTGGCAGAGGTAGAGCCCCAGGCCCATCCCTGGGATCTGGCGGGCGCGGGCGTTATCGGTGCGCATAAAGCGTCCAAAGACACGTCCGTGCTGCTGTTTGGGGATGCCAATGCCTTGATCCTGCACTTTACCGAGGATGCGTTGCCGCTCAGGTTCCTCTTTGAATGCGACCAGGATGGGGCCTCCCTCGGGGCTGTATTTGATGGCGTTATCGATGATGTTGCGCATGATCTGCTCCAGGCGTGAGGGGTCGACGTGTGCAAGCATGGTTTCGCTGCTGGCCTGAAATTCGATCTGGTGTTTATTGGTTGTAGCCTGGAGGCGTGCAGTCACCTGTTGGATGAGTGGCACAATATTTACCGACTGGAGATTGAGAACGAGTCGCCCGGCTTGTAGACGGGTGACATCGAGCAAATCTTCAGTTAGCGATGAGAGACTGTTTGTTGTCTCTGTTATAGCAGCTATGGCCTTTTGTTGGTGTGGTGTGAGGGCTGGTATATCCTCCGGTTTTATCTCTCTTTGTAAGAGATCCGCATAGCTGGCAAGGGTGTTCAGGGGTTTTTGTAGTTCGTGGGCGACGATTTCCACAAACTCATCTTTGAGATATTCGGCCTCCTTGATAGCAGTAATGTCTTGATACATGAGTAGTACGGCCCGCTCGGAGGCTGGTAACCCCATGTTCGCGGGAAGCTCGAATGGTTCCGCATAGATCAGGATGGGAAGCCGTTTTCCGTCATGGCGGCGCACAATTGATTGTAGAGCACGTACATGCTCCCCCTTCTTGAACGCCCGAAAAGTGGCCATCTCATCTGGCGCATATGGTTGTCCCTGGGCATTCAGGATGGTGATATCGTGTGTGCGAAGGAATTCAAGCAATGGTTGGAGAAATGGCCACTGCGTACCCCATACCTGATGGGCGGAACGATTCGCAAAAAGGAGGCGTGCATCTGCTCCTGTCACCAGGAAGACGCCGCAGGATAAGCTGTCAAGGATGCGAAGGAAGAGGGGATTACTGCCAGGCTTTTCTCCCTGGGAGTGCTGTTCCTGGCGCCGGTGCTCGGTAATATCATGGTTGACCTCCAGGATGGCCTGGGGCTTGCCCTGATCATCACGTATAAGCGCCTGGCGGCTCTCCACTACTATCGTGCGCCCATCACGGCTGGTATGTGTCAATTCACCTTCCCACGCTCCCTTTTGCTCAAGGGCTTCGTCGGTTGCAGCCTGGCTCTGGGGAAAGCGTGTTTCCAGCAGACTATGCGTGATTCGGCCCAGGGCTTCCTGCTCGCTCCAGCCATAGAGCTGCTCTGCTCCGCGATTCCAGAAGAGGATACGGCTGACTGGATCGCGTATAAGAATGGCATCGGCAGCTAGATTGACGAGATTGGTCAAGAGGCTCAGGTGTAAGGCCTGCGTCGCATGTTCCCGTTCCTCGGCCTTGTGGTCGGTCATATCATGAATGACGCATAGAGCATGGAGCTTATCATCAAGTATAAGCTGATGCAGGTTGATTTCTACCGGAAACTCAGTACCATCCTTCTTTTGTCCATACAACTCCAGACCCTCTGCTTTGGGATAATTTTGTGGAATGGCGAAGTACTGCTCTCGCTCATAAAGTGAGGCCTCGTGAAGGTGGGATGGAAAGAGAAACTCAAATGATGCTCCATACAGCTCTTTCTCTGCATATCCAAAAAGCTCCTCTGTATGTTTATTCGCCATAACAATCTTCCCTGCCTCGTCGAGTAACAGCAAGGCATCCAAAGAAATATCTAGAAGTACATGAAGATGGGCGCATGGAATCTGCCTGGGTGGAGATGAGGCAGAGAACTGCTGGCTAAAATCCTCTGTATCAGACATCGCAAAGCTTCTCTTTCTTAAGCCACATACTTCATATCCGAAAACCCTGAGCGCGAAGCGCTAGTCACGCCAGTGACGTTGGGTTTCGGAATAAGATCATATTGTGTATGGAATATCCTCTCTCTTCTATTTTAGTGGATAGGCAATGCGTATCTCGAAGCGCGTGATCAGGGTGAAATAGAAAAGTGACACATGCATCTCAGGTGATTTGCACTTTTTATTATCCTATAGGTAGATGGTTGATTTAATCATTTTATAGAGAGGAAACTGATATGAAGAGAGTCATCCTATTTGTGGCCCTTTGCATGTTCGCAGGCGTTCTAGCCTTTTCCCATATTTCTCATGCCTCTGCGCATGAGAATCGTTATGCCGTCAAAATGGGAGGTGGATTTGCTACTGGCAATGGGAACACCATTGATCCGCAACAGTATGGAATCAGCACTGACCCGCAAAACGCCGATCAGCAGCAGGGTGCGATGGATACCGATCAGCAGCAAGGCGCAACCAGCACTGATCAGCAACAGGGGGCGACCACTAGCGACCAGCAGCAGGATGCGACCAATACTGACCAGCAGCAGGATGCGACCAACGCTGACCAGCAGCAAGGCGCGACCACTAGTGACCAGCAGCAGGGCGCGACTAGCACCGATCAGCAGCAGAATGCGACAAACACTGATCAGCAGCAGAATGCGACTAGCACCGATCAGCAGCAGAATGCGACAAACACTGATCAGCAGCAGAATGCGACTAGCGACACGGATACCCAGAATCAGTAATTTGGGTAGATAGCCCTGGCGAAACAGCGTCGCAAGTGAGCCCATGCTTGCATGGGTCCTACAGGTAAATTGAGGCGCAGGGAAAAAAGAGCTTTCCGGCAAAACTTTGCCGGAAAGCTCTTTTTTCCTGGACAAATTGTATCTAATCATGGTATATTTAAGTCATGGAATATCCAGGATAAAATATATCCAAGATGAATAGTGACATGAATTTGAAGGAGGATTATATGACTCAGCGAATAGAATATACTAAAGCCGCGCCCGGAGCAGTGAAAGCGATGTATCAGCTTGAGCATTATGTGCGCAATTGTGGTATAGAGCATTCCCTTTTGGAACTGGTCAAGTTCCGCGCCTCGCAGATCAATGGATGCGCCTATTGTATGGATATGCACACGAAGGATGCGCGCGCGGCGGGGGAGAGCGAGCAGCGTCTCTATTTGCTCTCGGTCTGGCGCGAGACTTCATTCTATAGCGAGCGTGAGCAGGCGGCCCTGGAGTGGACCGAGGCCCTGACACTGCTGCCGAGCAATGATGTCCCCGATGAGCTTTATGAGCGCGTACATGCGCAGTTTAATGACGAGGAGTTGACCAACCTGACGCTGGCCATCGTCGCCATCAATGGATGGAACCGCTTCGGAGTTGGCTTCCGCTCCGAACCAGGAACTTACCAGCCCGCGCAGCAGCGCTAACGGGTTTTTGAAAAAAGAGAGTATCCAGGCTCGCAGGTCTTCCACCCGCGAGCCTGGATACTCTCTTTTTTTACAGTTTTTATGAGGATGTGGCCTGGTGCTGGTCCTGTTCGGTGTCTTGCTTGATACCCAGGCGGCGGCGGACCTCAAGCGCGCGAAGGACGGCATCGCGGCTCAAGATGCCCAGCAGGCGGCCATTCTCGACCACAGGGAGCTGGTTGATGTCGCGGTCATTGAGCAGGGTGATGACATCGCGCAGGTTCTGCCCTGGCGCGACAACGTGTAACTGGGAGACTGGCTTCATGACGAAGCCAACGGGGGTAGTGGCCCATTGTTCGCGTGGGATATGGCGAATATCGCTGAGCGTGATCAGGCCCGCGAACTGCTCGCCCTGTGTTATCAACGCCGAGCGCAGACCCTGCGGGAGGATATACTCATCGATGAGGCGCTGGAGCGAGATATTGGCGGGAATGAGGATTATATTATGGCTCATAACATCCTGAACGGTAATATTGTGGAAGGTATCTTCGAAGGTACTCTGGGCACGTGCCGCCTGGGAGGCGCTAAGCATAAACCAGCCGATAAAGGCGATCCAGATACCGCCAAAGCTGTTTCCGCTGAAGAAGAGGAAGATGCCCCAGATGATAAAGCTGATCGCGACCACCTGCCCGATAGCGGCGGCGATATTCGTGGCGCGATTGATATTGCCCGTAAATTTCCAGACAATAGCGCGTAGGATGCGCCCGCCATCCAACGGGTAGCCGGGAATCAGATTAAAGAGGCCGAGCAATAGGTTGGCTGCCCCCAGGTAGAGTAAGATGGCCGCGATAGGATTATCCGCGCCCCTGGTCAAGAGGGCCCAGAGCGCGTAACAGATCCCGCTTATGAGCAGGCTGGCCACAGGGCCGACGATTGCGACCTGGAAATCGGCCCCCGCGCTCCGTGGCTCGCGCTCGATATTAGAGACACCGCCAAAGATGAAGAGCGTAATGTTTTTCACAGGCAGGCCACGCGCTCGCGCGACAAACGAATGCGCCAGCTCATGCAGGAGCACGGAGACAAAGAGGAGCAGAGCCGAGACCAGGCCGAGCAGAAAATAAGTACTACTCGTAAAGCCCGGAAAAGATCGAGGAAACAGTCCGGTCGAGAGCGAGACGGTCAGGAGCAAGAGGATAATAATCCAGCTAAGGTTGATATGGATATCAATGCCCGCGATAGTAGCGATGCGAAATGAGCCAGGCATGACAGTACTCCTTGTGATATCACCAGGTACAGGTACTCTTACTCTGATCACGGAGAAAGCCAGAAGTTGGTTACCATTCCCTTGCTTTTGCAAGTAGCGGACAATTGAAAGGGAGCTTGAAGAAAGCATACTGGGGACGTAAGGGTGATATGGTAGTATAGAGCGTCCTGGCCCAGGACGCTCTATACTACCATATCACCCTTAAGCTGATTGCTGGTCGCTACATTCGATGATGTGTGAGGGTGGAAAGTCCTTTCCCGGCCTGGCGACAGATTGCAGGCGCAATTGGAGCGCAGAGGTGCCATAGGTGCCGGGGAAATGCAAGAGGAACTCCTGCTCATCTTTATAGCCAGAGGGAACGAGCTTGAGGATATCATCGCGGGAGGAATCGGAGGAGGTTAGCAGGACTGTGGCGCCGAAATATTGCCATAAGCGGTAGGCAAGCACGCGTGCCTGGCGTTCGTTGGTGCCTTCGACATCCAGGATAATGAGCGATGGCGGATCCTGCATGTCCTTGATCTCTTCTACGAGCTGTTCACTGGCCGCAAGATAGTTCTCTTCAGAGAGGGCCTCTAGCTCAAAGAAGGAGATCGGAGTGTGCTGGACGGGGAGATCGATGTCCGACTGGTAGGCTGTGTACCAGGCGCGTGCCCGTTGTCCAAGGTCCTGCAATTTCTCGGTGGAACAGAAAGCTACTGAACCAGGATGAACCAGATGCCCAAACCAGGATTTGCCAGTAGCGGAGCAGAGCGCCCAATCGAGCAGGAGCAGCGATCTACCAATGTGGAGCGGGCCTTGCATAACGGTAAGTTCTCCCCGAGGGAGGATGTGCTCAATCAACCAGGTGAGACCAGGAGTCGCGTTTTTCATATGTGCCCTCGATCTTGCCAGGGGTGGAGACCACCCAGTGAGTACGCCTTGCGTGGGATTACCAATGAGAGCGTTGGGAAGATCGCCCTCGTGTCTCCTTATTATTCATTATTTATGTCTATAAGTCAAAGGTTTGAATAAAGAATTGACACAATGTATACAAAATATGTAAATCCTGCCTTTTGCCTTTAGGGACGGGCTTGAAATTGGGATGCTCTATTGTATAGTTCTGCTTGCAGGCAGAGAAGGCTGTTGAGGCATACGGGGGAAAGAATATTTCATCTGGCGAATGCACCGTATCTGACGAAAAAAGGTGGTATGGATGCCAGCGGGCGAACACACTAGAAGTGCTCATAACGTATCCTGTATATAGGGTACGTTATGAGCACTTCTAGTGTGTTCCAGGGTCCAGGCATGCCTGGACCCTGGAACACAGCAAATGTATCTTAGTGGGTAAGAGTGTCAGTAACTTCGTCATCTAGTTGCAGGGGAGTTAAGACGCTATAGCGTTGTTGGTTGTCTTTGTAATCCTGTGGCGAGAGGCAACCCTGGCGCTGCCACTGGTTGTTTCCATCCTCGAAGGCCTGTATTTCAATAGCATGCAGGCGGGCAAGCGAGATGTTCTTGCCTGCGGCGAGATCACGGAGTTTCTTCCCTGCGCGTACCTGTTGCTTGACCTGGTCGAGGTTTATTTGAAGCTGGTTAGCTATCTCTTGTAAGATGCTATCCATAGGGAGACGAGGACCACAGGCAGTGTTTTTACCCTGCGAGTTGCTTGAAGATGCCTCATCTTGGGTCACATGGTTTGCAGGCTGTCGTATCGTTACCTGCCAGAGAATTATGCCTCCGCCTAGCAGGATAATAGCGCTCAGTCCGACGACAAGCAGCAGCTTGCCCCATGTATTGGACCTGGCTTGAGGTTTTTTATTGAGATCAATTTGTGGTGCTGGCATAGCGAAGTTGTTCCCTTCTTTATTCATAGCGCAGAGCTTCCGCTGGCGAGAGGTGTGCAGCCTGGCGAGCCGGGAAAATGGTTGCGAGAGATGCTACCAGGTAACAGGCCAGGAGTATCAACAGCAAGGGTAAGATGGGCAAGGGAAAGTTCTCGGAGTAGGCAGTAAAGACCTGGTAAGCGAGGCCACAGGCTAGCAGCGTCCCAAGCAGCAGACCCAGAGTGACAATGATGCTCGCTTCTAGCAAGAAGGAGCGTAGGATTAATCCACGCGAGAAGCCTAACGCACGCAACATACCAATCTGTTGTCGTCGCTCAACTACTGCGCGGCTGATGATAATGGCGATTGCCAGGATGCCAAAGATTAGTCCCAGGCCGAGATACCCTGTGATAGTTAGCGTTAATATAGCTGTGGCCGTATTGCCCTCGCTGGGATCGAGTACCTGAAAGGCCAGGCGTCGATTGCCCGAACTGAAGATGTGGTTCAGCACGCGTATGGCCTGGCTGTTTTGGGTTCCATCACGTTCTTGAAAGAGGTAGGTGTAGTACGTGATGTCGCCTTTACCTTTGACAGCCTGTCCAATCATAAGATCACGTGCTGTGCGCTGAGATACGAAGAGGGAGGGATAATAGGTGTCGGGTGCGAGGATGCCAATAATGATCACAGGATGATAATGCACGCCTTGAGGGACTGTGCGATCAGGAATATCAACCGTAAAGGGCTTAAAACCATTGCCTGTAGGTAGCCCTGACGCATCGGTGTCATAGCGCAACACCGCATATCCAGCCTGATTTTGTAGCGTGTCCCAGACCTGGCGGTCAGAGGTATAGGACTGGGCGCGTGCCAGAAAGGGAAGCTGGGTGCCAGCGAGGAAGGCGTCACTGGCCTCAGTTGGCATCAGACTCTTAAGAGTGGTATCGCCGTTGGGCAGATGCAGGCGTAGCGGCACGTTGAGGGCTACCTGATTGCCTTTGATAATGCCGAGCAGTGCGTGTAGGGATGCCATACGTTGAAACTGTTGCTGTAGTTCGGGCGCAGACTGAAATTGTTGCTCCAGTCCTGGCCTGGGATCTGTCATGCCAAGTTGGTAACCGCCTGTGATGGTATCTAGCTGATTGTGCTGAATGTCTACCAGATTGATGGTGGTAAAGAAAGTCACAAGCAACATGACCAGGCTCAGCAAGGAGATGGTCGTGCCAGTGCGGAAGCGGAATGTTAGCGGATAGGCCAGGCTTGTACGACTGATAGGCGCCAGGCTACGTACACGTCGTATAAGTGTTGAAAAAGCGTGAAGTAGGAGATCCACATTGGACATCGCCAGGATGACTGCTCCACTCACGAGTGTCAACGTGCTTAATAGCGTATCAAGCGTCAGGAATGGCTCATTGTCACCTGGAACGTCGATAAAGAAGCCCAGGAGAATGTTTTTATAGAGGCCGAAAGCCAGCCAGCTTAACCCCAGGAGCGTAAAGCCCAGGCGGCGCGCGAAGCTAGAAGGTACTTTGAGACATTGAAGGAGCCAGGCAATGAGCAGACAGGCTCCGGCACAGGCGAGGGTAATGCCGAGGTGTTGTAACCAGATCTGCTCCTGATGCATACCTTGCTGAAGCAGGTAAAGTCCTAGCGGAAGGCTAAGTACGCCGCGAGCAAAGAGTCCCCAGAGCAGTCTCCCTATGGCCTCGACTCGTCGCCCTATCTGGCGCGCCAGGGTTTCAGGGATGACCAAACCAGCTTCGTCGCGAGGTGGTAGCCATAGCGCGAGCACAAGTTGTGATAAACGAGCTGTAAGGGTAGGTGGCTCATCGAGATTGCGGATAGCCGCGACAATATTTGGGCTACTGATCCAGATAGCGCTAAGGAATATGGCCAGTAGCGCCACCAGTGTGCCCAGACAATAGGCCGTTCCAAGGTTCTGCCAGCTCACCCAGACGTGTAGCGCTATGGATGCGCCCCCTAATTGCGGAACCGTGGAGAGAAGTGCTAACAGAGCGGCGATAATACCCAGCCCCAACAGAATGCCGAGTAAGCCTCCTACCAGAGTATAGATACAGCCCTCAAGTAATAATAGCTGGATGAGGTGTCCACGCTGAAGCCCAAGCGCGCGACTGATACCCAGTTCAGAGCGTCGCTCAGCGGCCAGTAAGAGGAAGAGGAGCACCAGGAGAAGCAGCGCCGCGCCAACCAGGAGATCGCTGAGGAGGGGGATAGAGAAGTGGAGCTGCTGCGCGGCGCTTGTCTGGCGTAAGGCGAAGCTTAAAGGTACGCCGTAACGCTGCACCATATCCGGCTTGAGAGGATGAATTAGCACATCATTAAATTGTGTATCGAGGTCAAGGCCGCCGTTTACATCGAGAACGGGTACGCCGACGATATGGCTGAGAGTGCTCTGTATGGCCTGGCTACGTTCTCCGGCGGGCCCAATATCATCCATGCCCCCGCTGCCTACATTTTTCACGCAAATGGTATTCACAATAAAATCCTGGTGAAGCTGTTGGGCTGCCAATCCCTGCAAGGTAGCGAGCGGTAAGATGATCTCTCCTGCGGGGTTGTTGCTAGCCAGTTCACCGGAGGTAAAGGCCAGGTCGTTAGGCAGCAGGGCGCGTACACGAGCGCTTGTCGAGATGAATTTTCCCACGCCACTAAAGAAGAATTGGATTTGTAAGGTATCTCCTGGTTGTACATCAAAACTGCTAACCAGGGTCTTGCTCAGGTAGACCTCGTCTGGACGCAGGTCGGCGAAGTGGATATGCTGCCCATGGCTGTCGGTAAGTGGACCATAGACAGTGTCGAAGTCCGGGGGAATAGCGTAGGTGGACAGACTCCCCAGGGAGGTACCTGTACGGCTTGACCAGACATTTGAGCCACCAGCCCCATGCGCATAGAAAAGTGCTGAGACCGCCTGTACGTCGTGTTGCTGCCGTATCTGCGCCTGATAAGTAGCGATCTGCTGTTGCGTGAAGGTTCCAGTGATCGATTCATCAACGTTGCCCATCTGTGCCAGGCGATAGGGAGCCATTGAGGCGTTAAAACTGTCCTGGATGCCAAGCGCGGCCACGATGATGCCAGTTGCCAGTGCCAGACCGAATACCAGGAGCAGGGCTTGCCGGGGGCGGCGCAAGGCGTTGCACGCGCCCATCTTTAGCAAAAATGGTTTCAGGCTTCCTGATAGCAGGATACCGAGAAGACATGTACCGGTAATGAGTCCGAGCCAGGCGACGAGGATCGTAGGAGAGAGGTCATTGATAATATTATGCATGGCTTTCTCCACTCTGCTGAATTGCGGTTAAGGGAGATCCGGTTGCTGAAAGTGGCTGATCTTCCACAATAGAACCATCGCGCATCATAATCAGGCGTTGAGCCTGGCGAGCGACCTCAGGTGCATGCGTTACCCAGACAAAGGTCAGGTTGTAATCGCGATTGAGTGAGAGCATCAGATCGATAATCTCCTGGCTGGTCTGGCTGTCGAGCGCACCTGTTGGCTCATCGGCCCAGATGATAGAGGGAGCTGTGGCGAGGGCACGAGCGATGGCGAAGCGTTGACGTTGCCCTCCGCTCATCTCGGCCGGACGATGGGAGCGCCAGTCGCCCAGGCCAACCTGCTCAATGCTGAGCAGGGCCCGTTCACGAGCCTCTTTCGCCCGCACGCCGCTGGCGAGAAGGGGTAACTCAACATTCTCCAGCCCGGTGAGAATTGGTAGCAGGTTATAAGTTTGAAAGATGAAACCCATTTCGCGAGCGCGGAAGGCGGTAAGCTCGCGGTCTGAGAAACTACGAATATCCTTGCTCGCGATTTTGATGATGCCGGAAGAGACATTATCGAGCCCACTTAGGCAGTTGAGAAGTGTGGTTTTTCCGCATCCGCTTGGACCCATGATTGCCACAACCTCGCCTTGCCGAATGTGAAGGTTGATACCTTTCAAGGCCTGAACATGTAATTTTCCTGTAGCGTAATTTTTGCGCACATCAATGGCCTCAATAATATCTGATTTTTGCGCCTGCATTTCTGATATAAACATAAACTGCTGCTCCTGTTATGTGTAGCGCTTAATAGAGACTTTACACGATACTGGATCTGTTTAAACTGTACGCAACATTGAGGCGGAAGACATCGTATATCCATGCAAACCTCATTGATCAAACCTGTATTGCACAACTCTGCAATCAAGAATGCATGCTTTGACAGCTTGGCTTTCTAGTGAGCGATGCTATACTTGGGTAATATCACTCGCTTCGTCTGGTATAAGCTGTGGCATTTGCACATCGCAGTCTATACCCAGACGAAGCGACGTAGGCGCCGAGAACGCCCTATAAAATGGAGCGATGCGTAAGATGCAGCAGCGGAATATAGTTGTCAGTCAGAAACATCCTTTGCGCTGGCTTCTCCTGGTATGGGTAGGAGTTGTGTATGCTCAGAGTGTATTGATGTACCTGTCGGCTATGCAAGATTCTATGGGCGTGATGGGGAAAAATGGAGCGGCGGGACTCTACTCAGTCCTTGGAGACCTGGTGTTTGTCTCTTGCGGATTATTGTTACATGGCGCGCTGCATTGGATCGCGCTCTACGGGCATCTCAAGCAGCGTTACCTCTGGGTCTATTTTCTTGTCCAGGCGTTACTCGTAGAGAGTATGTTGGTAGTTACTGGCGCGCAGTTTGCGATCTCAACGCTCTTTCTCGCATTAACGCTTGAGGCAGTGAGCTTGCTTAAGTGGACGCGCCCGACGATTATCATCTCGGGTAGCTACCTTGTTTTATATACGCTTGCGACTCTTCCACAACAAGGTCTATTTACAACCAATTTCCAGAATTCCCTCGTCAAGTCCGCCAACTTCCTGGTCATTCTGATGTTTATCGTTGCCTGCCTTCTCCTCTACCGCCAACGCGCACAGGCTCACCAGCGTGATCAGGAGTTGCTCAGTGAGGTTGAACAGGCGCACCACGAACTGGAACATACCCATGCGCAGTTGGAGGAGGCGCATATACAGCTTGAGGATTACGCAGCCCAGGTACAAGACCTGACGTTGATTACGGAACGTCAGCGGCTGGCACGTGAGCTGCATGACACGCTCTCTCAAGGCCTGGTCGCCATTACTATGCAGTTGGAGACGACGAATGGTTTGCTCGCACGCGAGCAAGTTAGACAGGCACGCGATATTGTGCAGCAAGCGATGGCGCGTGCGCGTGCAACCCTTACGGAGGCTCGCAACGTCATTGACGATCTGCGCGCCGAAACCCCTGGTTCCCTTGATCTGCAAGAGGCTATCCAGCAGGAGGTCAAACGCTTTACTGAGTACACAAGCATTCCCTGTGAGTGTGATATCGAAGCCCTGACCATGGCTCCTCCTGCCTCGTATGAGCATATCCAGCGAATGATTAGCGAGGGACTTAGCAATATCGTGCGGCATGCCCAGGCGCATAACGTTTTTTTGAGTGCTGTGTGTGAGCGGCAACAGCTAATCATTATGTTACGCGATGACGGGGTTGGTTTTGCTCCTGCCCAGGCGCAGCAGCTACCTGGCCACTTCGGTTTGCTCGGACTACGTGAGCGCGCGCGCCTGATCGGGGCTCGCTTTGAGGTATGCAGTGATCCGGGTAAGGGAACGACCCTGCGTTTCTTTTGCCTGCTCTCCTTGGAGCAGCATCCGCAAGAACAGCGTGAAACGGTCTGGGAAGAGGTGCGTCATGAGTGAAGAATATACACGTATGAAAGCGAATGAGCATGAGCAGGGGCTAATCCGTGTCGTCGTTGTAGACGATCATCAGGTTGTGCGTGAAGGCTTGCGTATGATGCTAGAGATATTGGGCGAGGGCTTTGTCATGGTGGGGGAGGCGGCAGATGGAGCAAGCGCTCTTCGTATCGTCAAAGAGGCGCAACCCGATGTAGTGTTGATGGATTTGCGTATGCCAGGAATGGATGGGCTGGAGGCGATCACTCATTTGCGGGCGCAATGGCCGCATATCGCGATCGTTATTTTGACTACCTATAACGAGGACGATCTTATGTTACGCGGTCTACGTGCTGGCGCTTGCGGTTATCTGCTGAAAGACACCAGTAGTGAAACAATGTTTCAGGCCATACGGAGCGCGGCGCGTGGAGAAACGCTGCTTCAGCCGGGAATTGTGGCGCGCCTGCTTTCTCATGCTTCTCAGGAGCAGCGTCCCTCTCCAAGGGCCAGGAGTAGTGGCGAGGGTGAGCTAAGCGAGAGAGAGCTAGAAGTTTTGCGTAGAGTGGCGAGTGGCGAGCGCAGCAAAGAGATTGCAGCCCAACTTGGTATCAGCCTGCGCACGGTGGGGGCGCATCTCACCAGTATTTATACCAAGCTTGGGGTCGACTCACGTACCTCAGCCGTTGCGGTCGCGCTTGAACGAGGACTCCTGTCTCGTTAGCTTGCACCTGCGGTGCTTCGCATAACATAGGGGTGATAGCGTGATGATGGGCTGGCGAAACCAGCCCATCATCACGCTATCACCCCTATGTTATATCGCTAATCGGTCCAGGTCCAGTCGCGGATCTCGGGCATGTCTTCGAGGTGAGCGCGGACGTAGGTATGGTGCTTGGCAAGTAGGTCGTTACATTCAGCGATCAGGGCCGGAGTGAGTCCACGAACGCGCTGAGCGCGGCGCAACACCTCAATGCAGAGGTGGTAGCGGCTCATGCCGTTGAGCACCACCATGTCGAAGGGAGTCGTGGTTGTGCCTTCTTCGTTGAAGCCGCGTACGTGGAAGCGTTCCTCGTTAGCGCGACCATGCACGATTTCGTGAACGGCGCGTGGATAGCCGTGAAAGGCGAAGACGACCGGTTTGTCCTCGGTAAAATGCTCGACGAATTTGGCCTCCTCCATGCCGTGAGGATGGAGATAGGGGGGATAGAGCGTCATCAGGTCGACCACGTTGACCACGCGTACTTTTAGCTCTGGGATGTGCTGGCGTAGCCACCAGGCCGCCGCGACGGTCTCCAGGGTGGGAATATCGCCCGCGCAGGCCATGACCACGTCTGGCTCAACGTCCTGGTCGTTGCTGGCCCACTGCCAGGTCGAGAGGCCGCGTGTACAGTGGTCAATGGCATCTTGCATATTGAGCCATTGGAGTTGGGGCTGCTTATCGATCACAATCAGGTTGACATAGTTGCGGCTGCGCAGGCAGTGATCGGCCACCGAGAGGAGGCAGTTGGCATCGGGTGGCAGGTAGATACGCGCCACGGTTCCTTTCTTGGAGAGCACGGTATCGATCAGGCCGGGTCCCTGGTGGCTGAACCCGTTGTGGTCGTTGCGCCAGCAGGTTGAGGTCAGCAGGATATTGAGCGAGGAGATATCCGCGCGCCAGGGGAGCTTGATGCCCTCCTCCATCCACTTGGAGTGCTGGATGGTCATAGAGGCCGAGACCATGGCGAAGGCCTCATAGGTGGCGAAGATGCCATGGCGTCCGGTGAGGAGATAGCCCTCCAGCCAGCCCTGACAGAGATGCTCGCTTAAGACCTCCATCACGCGCCCATCGGGCGAGAGATTGTCATCATCGCTGATAATTGGCTCGACGAAGCAGCGATTCTCGACCTCAAACACATTGCTCAGGCGGTTGGAGTTGGTCTCGTCGGGACAGAAGAGGCGGAAGTTCTGCTGCTCTTTATTGGCGGAGAAGATGTCGCGCATCCACATGCCGAGCTGGCGCGTAGACTCATGCCGCTCCGTGGCGGGCTTCTTGACACCCAGGGCGTAATCGGTAAAGAGTGGGAGATGTAGATCCTGGAGCAGGAGACCACCATTGGCGTGAGGATTGGCGCCCATGCGGCGCGTGCCCTGTGGTGCTAGCTCCGCCAGTTCGGAGATAAACCTTCCATTCTCGTCAAAGATCTCGTCTGGCTGGTAGCTGCGCATCCACTCTTCGAGCATATGCAGATGCTCTGGATTGTTTTTGACCCCGTCGATGGGAACCTGGTGCGCGCGGTAGGTCCCCTCGATGCGTTTGCCATCAACCTCCTTTGGCCCGGTCCAGCCTTTGGGGGTACGCAGAATGATCGCGGGCCAGGGGGGCACGCCCTGGACGCCGTGTGAGCGGGCATGCTCCTGGCAGGCGCGAATCTTCTCATAGCAGGTATCAAGTAGCTCGGCGAAGGCGTGGTGCATCTGCATGGGGTCATCGCCCTCCAGGAAATGCACATCGTAGCCATAGCCAGAGATTAATCTGCGAATGCGCTCATCAGAGGCACGCCCCAACACTGTGGGACTGGAGATTTTATAGCCATTGAGGTGGAGGATGGGGAGGACCGCGCCATCACGGATAGGATTGAGATAGCTCAGACTCTTCCAGGCGCCCTCAAGCGGCGCGGTCTCCGCCTCGCCATCGCCGATCACCGCCGCCACAATTAGATCAGGATTATCGAAGGCCGCGCCAAAGGCATGCGAGAGCACATAGCCCAGCTCACCGCCCTCGTGAATGGAGCCAGGGGTAGGAACGCTGACGTGGCTGGGAATGCCGCCTGGAGTCGAGAACTGACGGAAGAGCCTGTGCATCCCATCGTGATCCTGTGTGATATGGGGATAGACCTCGCTATAGGTGCCCTCCAGGTAGACATTGGCCACGATAGCGGGTCCACCGTGGCCAGGTCCCGCCAGGTAGATCATATTGGCGTCGCGCTCCTTGATGAGGCGATTAAGGTGGACATAGATAAAGCTTAGACCGGGCGAAGTCCCCCAATGGCCCAGCAGGCGGGGTTTGATATGTTCGGGGCTAAGCGGCTCTCGTAAGAGAGGATTAGCCTGCAAATAGATCTGGCCGACAGTCAGATAGTTGGCCGCATTCCAGTAACGATGCATGCGTTCAAGCTGAGGCTGGTCGAGTTGCGCCATGACACTCTCCTTGATACAGAGAATTATGCTTTCTACTTTTATGATAGCTATATCCTTACAACACATGCGCCCTGAGCGCTGCGAGCCATTTCTAACACGTGTGGTTGCATGTATGCGTTACGCTTGGCATAAGCAAGCTATGTGCTATGTATATTATTCTATAACAATTTTTTAATGCTTGTACAGCAAATATATATGTCTAAATGCTAAATAACCACAAAGTTGATTGCTACATTTATGAATTTTTAATACTCATGTGAGTAAAATGTGAGATTGTGAAAATTAAAAGTGATAAATTTGTGATATGAAATGCTTAAGATAAGCACAGTACATAAAATATTCGCGAGACAAGATTTCCAAGAGGTTGGACGAACCATCATGCGCTGCCCGCAGCGTCGGTAGAGTGACAGCAGACACCTCTCACTCTCTTGCCCGCTATAGCAGTCCCGTTACCCGACCTGGATGGGTAGCGGGACTGTTTTTGGCCAGACTAGGAAGTGGCGCCGGAGGGGGAGGCGAGGAGGTAGCCGATGCCGACCTTGGTGAGCAGATAGCGTGGATGCGAGGGATCAGGCTCTAGCTTGCGGCGTAGGCGGTTGATATTGACCTGGAGCATATGGCTCTCGCCTATGTACTCGCTCCCCCAGACGTGTTCGAGTAGCTGGTCATGAGTGACGATGTGCCCCATGTTCTGTGCCATGTAGGCAAGCAGGCGGTATTCGATAGGTGTGAGGGAGAGCTCTTTTGTGCCCTTGATGATAAGATGCTGTGAATAGTCAATGGTCAATTCGCCGATGCTGGCTTGCATGCGTGTAGCCTGGCCTGGCTCGCTGGCGCTGAAGCGTGAGCGGCGTAGGACCGCGCGCACGCGTGCCAGGAGTTCCTCAATACTAAATGGTTTGGTCAGATAGTCATCGGCACCCAGGTCCAGCCCCTTGACCTTATCGCGATCCTGGCCACGGGCCGTAATGATGATAATGGGCACCATTGAGAACTCGCGAATATGCTTGCAGACTGTAAAGCCATCCACCCTGGGCATCATGACATCAAGTAAAATAAGGTCGGGAAGCTGTTTCTCTACGATGGCCAGGGCCTGTTCCCCGTCGCTGGCTGTGAGTACCTCGTAGTCTTCTAGCTCCAGGTTGCGCGAGACGAGCCGTAAAAGCTGTGAGTCGTCGTCAGCGGTGAGAATGACGGTTTTTTTCGCAGGCATATGTTTATGCTTCCTCTTCTCGTGGAGATATGTAGTGGTAGCCAGACAGAACACACGCATCTCTATCATGTGTGTATCTGCATGTATTGTGCCGGAAATGCCTCTATTTGTAAAGTGTTTATCTCAATAAAAAAGTGGAACGAGCATTCTTTCACGAGGTTTTAATACCTTTTATCTTGTTATTCACCTTAAATTCTATTATTATAGACTCATGAAAATAAGCTCTTATTTGAAAAACAATTTATGGTTGCAACGCTTTAGTGTGATGCTCGATGCCGCCTGGCATCGCTGGCATATGTTCCCTCTCTCGGGCATTATTACAGCGGTGATGGGGACGGCCCTGCTGACGAGCCTCTTATATATGTGTGATCTCTGGCTTATTTTTCTGCCCAACGCTGGCGTCTTATATTTCCCCTTAATTGCCGTGCTGGCATATTATTGGCCTGTGCGCTATACCTTTCTGGCTATCGCATTGCAGATCGTATGTGTCTATGTGGTCTTAATTGACCCGGTTGGCCTGGTGAAGCCGCTTGCACCCATGCTGGTCCAGCTAGCAATCTTCCTCCTGATGATGTCTTCAATCCTGGTACTCGTGCAGCTTGCGGTCAAACGACGCCAGAGTGCGGAACAGAGCGCCCGCAAGTTTGCCGCTCTCTATAAAGTAGGAACCGCGCTCTCTAGCGAGCTAGACGAGAAGAAGTTGCTGCACCTGATCGCTGAGACGGCCTGCCAGTTGACGGGAGCGGAGTTCGCGGCCTTTACCTTGCGCCCCCTGAATGAGTTTGGTCAGCCGATAACCCCTGTTGGCGGGAATGCGTTTTACCTGGCGGCGGTCGTGGGGGTTTCGTCTCAGCAAGAGCATTTTTTCCAGCATATGTCTTTCAAGGGCGAGGGGCTGCTCGCGCCCATTTTCTGGGAGGGGGTGCCGGTGCGCATAGCGGATGTTCTGGTGCATGGGCGTATGGCTGGTGTGCATCGCCACGATATGTCGCCCGAGTGGATTAAAGCGGGACGGCAGGCTGCTGTGGACTATGCGCAAGGGCGCGTTTCGAAGGAGAAGCTGCTCAGCGTAGGCGTGCCTAAGAACCATCCCGTGGTGCGGAGCTTTCTGGGTGTGCCCTTGCTAGATCGCTCATCTGTCGTGCGCGGAGGCTTGCTGCTGGGTCATGGTGCGCCGGATCATTTTACGGAGGAGGATGAGGCTCTGTTGCTTGGTCTGGGCACACAGGCAGCCATTGCCCTGGATAACGCGCGGCTCTATCACTCAGCCCATATTCATGTGCTGGAGACGGATGCCATCTTTGAGCATATCGCCGACGGGGTTATGTTGATGGATGTGCATGGGTGTATACTGCGCGAGAACCTGGCCGCGCGCCATATTCGCGAACTGCTTCAAGATGAGCAGAATCACAGACAAGAGATCACGGCTATGCTCGCGGGACCGATTCAGAGCGCGACGACGGAGAGACGCGACCTGAACTTTACGGTCATGGTCAATACCTCCAATAACGAGGTGCGCGAGTATATGGTCAATGTCTCGCCACTACATCTGCCCAAGGCCTCGATTGTTCCCATGCATCCCCGGTACCGTACGACGAAGGAGGAGCAGTCGTTAAAGGCCTCAGGCGCCGTCATTGTCTGGAATGATGTAACCGAGACACGCCGCTTGATGGCCTATGCCGAGGCTGAGCGGTTAAAGGATGAGTTTATCACTATCGCGGCCCATGAATTACGTACGCCCCTGGCGGTCCTGAAGGGCTTTGCTCAAACCTTGCTGGTGCAGACCGCGCGCGGCAAGGGGGCCGAACTGGCCGAATGGCAGGTGGAGGCGCTCCAGAACATTGACCAGGCCACATCGCGCATGGTAGACCTGGCTTCGGACCTGTTGGATGTTGCACGTCTCCAGACTGGCAGCTTGCAACTACATTTTGAGCCTGTGGACTTGATCGCGCTGCTGAAGCGCGTCGTCACGCGTCTGCAAGTCACCACCGAACGCCATACGCTGGCTCTACATATATTTACCGACCACTTTGTCGTCGATATCGACCAGCAGCGTATTGAGCAGGTGCTGACGAATATTATTGGCAATGCGATCAAGTATAGCCCCCTGGGCGGGGCCATTCAGATCGACGTGGATGCGCACCAGCAGAATACGGTGCTGGTAAGCGTCAAAGATACAGGCATTGGTATCCCTGAGCAGCAGCAGGGGCAGATCTTTGGTCGCTTTATGCGCGCGGACAATGCACTTAACGAGGGGATTGCCGGCACGGGTCTGGGCCTCTACCTCTGCCGAGAACTGGTGGAGCGCCATGGTGGGCATACCTGGTTTGAGTCGATGGAGGGAGAGGGTTCAACCTTCTACCTCTCTTTCCCCGTCTCCTCCTCGCAAAAGGTACTGGCGGACGGTGCGGGGGATGGCGCTGCTAATGGAGTTTTAATAATGAATCCGAGAATGTCTGCGGCCTACGCTGCGTCGCCCCAGGTTCCATAGGCGCCCGATAAATCGGGCGCCTATGATGGGTGAAAACATTTCGCCTGGTATTCTCAGATTATTTTTTACAGCATTAGCGGTGTCATGCCACCATTACTCTGTAGAGGGATAGGTTGTTTGAAGTGCCTCTTCAATTGATCCTGTGCTCTGGTAAGCTTGAATGAGTGTGTGGGCGGGCGTCTTCTTCTCGCGCAGGAGGGCGTAGAGGGGGCGCAGGTAGGTGTGATCGGAATCATCACATAGCGCCTTGCTCGCGGCCTCAAGGATGTTCCATGCTCCCTCTTCAATGCGCGCATCCACGAAGCCTTTGCGGGACGACGCCTGGTGTAGAGCCGTATCTGGCACTAGCAGTCGTTCTGGCAGGGTCTCATCCAGTAGCAGGCCCTTGAGGAGTGCCAGCAGAGCGGCGTAGAGTGCGAAATCGTCACAGCTATCACAGGCTTTGAACTCGATACGTCCCACCTCGGCTGGGAGGCGCGCGGGCTTGGTCAGCGAGGGCGAGCTTGCAATCAAGTCCTCAGAGCGTTCAAGAAAAACCATGGTGGCGGGCCGGATACCCGTACGAATGAAGGTGCGCACCGAAAGCCCTTCCCAGGCCTTTCCCTCGTAAAAGGGTGAGCTTGCGCTAAAAGGCACAATAAAGGGACTATAATAGGTCAGCTTCTTCCCCGCGTCAATGATCTCGGCGTTACTCATCCCCTGTAATGACAGGTTGAGGTCAGGACCATAGGTCACCATGGGGAGAAAGGCCGTGCGCTTCTCAGGCGAGAGCACGCGGCGCTGTTGCTCGTAGGCATTCAGAGGTGGATTGGGAGTGAAGGCGCGCTGATAGGGATGATAACTCACAAGCACCGGGGTAAAGCCCTCCATGTGCGCGGCCTGCCTCAGAAGGTCAAAGCTCTCCGTCAATTCCTGCACCGCGTCCCCGATGGATGAATGGATGGTTGTACGTATCTCGATGCCCTTGGGGGGACAGGCGGTGACCCTTCCCTCCAGGCTATAGCGCTCGAAGCCCTCGATATACCAGCGCTTGACCTTGATACCAGCATCCCCGATACGTAGCTGCGGATAATCCGCTTCATAACGTGGTAACTGCGCTACAATCCGATCAAACTCTTCAAAGGTGGTATTGGAATAATCGGCGAAAACTCCTTGCCGGTTGAGGAAGGCGACCTCATGCTCGATGCCAAATGCAAACATCTCTGCTCCTCAGGCTGAAGCTAGCATTACAAGATTTGCTTCTACAAGAACATCGACGGCTGGCAAAAGAAGCCACTGGCCTGGCTTCAGATGGGGTAATAGAATACGGCTTACTTGTTACATTTGGAAATAAGTATTATTGTGTATTATGCTCAAAAATAAACTTATCGGTAAAATAGTACAAGGCATAGAGCAATCAGTCAAGGGCATCGATCTCTCTGGGTGCAATTCACGTTTTTTTGCATCCCATAGGCGCCACATGTATGACTTTGCTGGCAAATTTTGTCAAGCTGCCCGAACAGGCTTGTGAGAACGCCCGTCTCTCAAGCCGCTGGATACCTTTCCACGCTCAGAACTTGTCCGGACAAAATTTGCCAGCAAAGTCATACATATGGCGCCTATGTTATTCCCCCGTTGGCGGCTCTAGTGGGGTTTTCACACTTACAGGTGTGCCGAAATTTGGTGTTCCGTCCGCGTTCCAGGTAAATTGTTGCGTGCGTGTCTCGCGTCCATCATAGGTGAAATCGGCGGTGGTTTTGGCATGATAGACCATCCAGGACTGGTTACCATCTGGCGAGGTCGTAAAGTGTGCTCTACCAGGGCCAAAGACGCCATTATCGCTACTATACTGGAAAACTGGTCCCTTCTTCTCCCAGGATTTTGCCTCTAAGGGATCCCCACCTTTATAGATCATAAGCCCCAGGCAATAGTTGTAGTTACCCGTGTCGCTACCCGAGTAGACAATAAAGGTCTTGCCATCGTGATAGAGGGCCTCGGGCCCCTCGGCGACTGGATAGTGCGAGTATGCCTGGTCTCCTTGCTCCCAGGGGTGGTCTGGATCGATGACTAAGCGAGGCTCACCACTCACCGTCAGGGCATCGCTCATAGGCGCGAGATAAACGGCGTTTGAGCCTTTTTCAAGCACGTACATAAGGTAGAGTTTATTGTCTAGCTCTAGCAAGGAGGAGTCGATAGCGGTGGTGTCATCGGTCCCTGCCAGTTGTCCCTTGTATGTGTATGGTCCAAGTGGATCACTGCCCTCGCTCTGTAAGACATAAATACGATGGGCCTCGTTTTTGTCCTGCATGGCTGCCGTAAAGTAGACAAACCAGTGCTTGCTTCCATGGTAGTCCAGCAGGAACATAGAGGGGGACCAGACCTGGAAAGCTGGCTCGCCCTGCTGCGGCGTCCAGATTGTCTGCGAGGTCTTGCCCACATCCTCCAGGCGCGGCGCGTGCCATATCTCAAGCGAGGTCCCGGTTCGTGTGCCAGTGAGATAATAGCTGCCTGCGTGTCTGACAATAAAAGGGTCAGCGATTGGCGCTATTGGATTGCGCAGAGATACATCTGATTTTAGCATAGATGAATCGGACGACGTGCAACCCACTACCAGCAACCAGAGCGAGAGCAGTGTAGCTGCCCAGGGGAGAAGCTTACTTCGTGTAGAGGTCATGCCGTCTCTTTTCCTTTCGTAATGATCAATAACTATGTCAGGCTATATTAGCCTCTTGCGCCTGAGCAACATCCAGGAAGGCATAAGCACGCACACGATCCTGCTCATCTAGCAGCTGTAGATGCAGCGTTCCACGCTTAGCATTCAGAGACATTGTCGTGTGCAGAACAAATGTTTCCGTTATGGTAAAGGGTTCAATACGCAAAGCCTGGCTCTGCTTCTGTTCTGAAGCCTCTCCCCACCACCAGGTGAGCTGGCCAGATAGCGCCTGCGCGCCCTGGTGCGAGAATTGTATCCCAAACTCCAGTTCACCGCCATCGGCAATGTAGTCCAGTCCGGGACGCTGAGGCAGGAAATCAAAGATAAAGGTGGTTTCTGCGTTTACCCACGCGGGGTCGCAACCGAGGGGCTTGAGGTGCCTGTCGGCATCGTAGAGACCACAGAGTTCATACTCTACGTCGTAGAGTTCGGTATAGATGTATCCGCTTATCGCGGCGTGGCGGCGCAACTCCTGCGTTTGCCAGCGGAAATACCAGCCTCGCTCCTCCGCGTTTCTTCCCGCTCCATACTCACCATTCAGTAGCGGCAGGCCATTGTGATCCTGGTCCGCTACGCTGAGCTGGGTCTCGTACCAGTGATCAACGCCTAGCTGATGGCCGAACCAGGTCGTGTTGTCGCCTGCCAGGGCCGCCGTGATATCGCGCCAGCGCTGGTTGTCTTCGTCATAGTAGTGCCAGTCCAGGACATCGGTTTTCACGTGATTCCAGCCTGAATCATCGATAATGGGACGGCTGTGGTCGCAAGCGGCCAGCAGATCATAGGCGCGAATGACGGCCTCTTGTTTCTCGTGATCCTCGGCGCTCCGCCAGTCCAGACCCCATTCTTCGTTATAAATACCCCAGAGAATAATGCTGGGATGATTGTAGTCGCGCTCAACCATGAGGGGGAGCTGAGTGTCAAAGGTTGCCGAGGCCTCCTCCGAGAAGCGCCCATAGCAGGGAGGCTCGGCCCAGACCAGCAAGCCCAGGCGGTCCGCCCAGTAGAGCCAGAGGGGATCTTCCAACTTGATGTGCTTACGAATGAGGTTAAAGCCAGCGTTTAACGCGATCTCAATATCCTGGCGTAAGGCCTGGTCGCTCGGTGCGGTATAGCCGCCCTCAGGCCAGTATCCCTGGTCGAGGGCGCCCCGCAGGTAGAGGCGCTCGCCATTGAGAAAGAGGTATTTTCCTTGTATCTCAATTTTGCGTAGCCCAGTATAGGCTCGTACCCGGTCGCGTCCTGCGGGACTCTCAAGCCGGAAAGTGACGTAATAGAGGAAGGGATCCGCTGGTGTCCAGAGCCTTGGTTGCGTAATTGGCAAATTGAGGGTTTGCGAGGCATTCCCTTCAACAGGAATACACTCTTCCTCCCTGTCCTCAAGCTGTACATACAGTAGGGTTTGTGCTGGCAATGCGCCATCTAGTTCAATATGGGCTTGAATGCTATCGAGCGAAGCGGATGCTGAGAGCTGAACGCGCTTAATATAGGTCGCGGGGCGCCCCTCCAGCCAGACCGTCTGCCAGATGCCGCTGCTGGCGGTAAACTGGCACTCATAGTAGTCATCATGGGGTTGGCTGCGCTGTTTGCCGTGAGGAATGGCCCGTTTATCCAGGGGGGCCTCAACGCGTACTATAAGCTCACCCTGACCATCCTGGAGCGCGTCGGTGATATCAAAGGCGAAGGGTGTGTAGCCTCCCGTATGCTCGCCAACGAACTGCCCATTCACCCATGCCCGGCAGTGATAGTGGACGGCCCCAAAGTGCAAGATGGTACGCTCGCCTTCCCATGCCTGGGAACGAGCGATATGGTGATGATACCAGCCAAGCGAGAGCCATTCGCGTTCCACGCCGGAGGCTTTGCTCTCCCAGGCGAATGGGACCTGGATCTGTTGGAGCCATTGCGCCGCTCCTGGCTGCTCCCAATGCGCTTTATCTCCCTCTCCCTCGGGATCGGGCCGGAATTTCCAGCCTCCATTGAGGCACAGCCAACTATGCGAACGATCAAAATCTGGGCGTGGATAAGCCTCACGCCTGCTATTAGTAACCATAGTGTTTTGTAACCTTTACCAAAAGAAAGTAAGTATCTAGCCTTTCACGCTGCCCGCCAGGATACCGCTGATAAACTGGCGCTGGAGCGCAATAAACAATACCAGTACAGGCACAGTTGCTATTGTGCTCGCGGCCATAATCATGCCCCAGGCGTCGTGTCCTGTTGTTCCAGGACTAGTGTTATTGATCTGGGTCGCCAGGTTTGAGAGCATAACCTGCAAGGTCTGCATGGTATCCGATTGGGTAATAATTACCGGCCAGACAAAGTCATTGTAGATGCCTAGGAAGGTCATGATTGCCAGAGCCGCGAGCGCGGGCCGCATCAAGGGAACCACAATCCGCCAGTACATACCAAAAGGTGTGCATCCATCGACTTTGGCTGCTTCCAGCAATTCATCTGGAATTTCCGCGATCTGTTGCCGCATCCAGAAGATCGCGAAGGCATTCACGAGGCCTGGGGCAATCAGGCCCTGATAGCTATCCACCCAGTTCAAGGCCCCCATTTCAAGTAAGAGCGGCAGAATCATGGCGATGACGGGGAGCATCATTGTGGAGAGCACAAAGTTAAAGAAAAAGCGTTTGCCGCGAAACTCAAACTTGGCAAAGGCAAAGCCTGCCAGGGGGCAGAGCAGCAAGGTTGCTCCACCCTGAATAAACAGGACGATTAGTGTATTCTGAAAGCCCACCCATATTGGCACAGCCGATAACAGAGCCATGTAATTGTTGAAGGATAGTGTATGAATATCCAGCCCCAGGGGAGTCGCGGCTATTTCGTTGCCCGGCTTCAAAGATGAGATAAACATCCATGCCAGGGGGAAGATCGTTATCAGGGCCGCGAGGCACAAAACAAGATAGGCTAGAATGCTACTTACGCGGAAGGTCCCACGCCGCCTGGAGGCTGAATCTGTCCTCGCTAGCGAAATGTTTGATGCAAGTGTTGCCATAGCGTTTACCTCTCATCTCCAGCACGTAAAAAGCGCAGCATTACCAGGGACAATATCACTAGAATTATCATCAGCAGGAACGAGTTCGCGGCGCCCGTGCCAAAATCTGAGTTAGTTATGTAGGAGTTTAGAAAGAAGCCTGCCGTGGTAGTCGAGTTATACGGTCCGCCATTCGTCAATATTTTTGGCTCGGCAAACATCTGCACTACGCCCAGGGTACTGAACACCACCAGGAACCCGACTGTGCGGCGTAAGAGGGGCAGCGTAATCGTAAAGAACTGGTGGATGGGGCCTGCCCCGTCAATCGCGGCGGCCTCATAATATTCGGCGGGGATAGCCTGAATGGCAGCCAGCATCGACAAAACCGCGAAGGCGCTTCCACACCACAGCACTAGCATAGCCAGGGTCGGTTTTGACCACATGCTGGTAGTTAGCCAACCAATGGTGGGCAGGTGCAGCCATACGAGCAAGGTATTGATTGCGCCGAAGTCCTGGTCAAAGAGCACCAGCCAGACCTGGACAATAGCCACCAGGGGGACCACGTAGGAGAGTAGCATCGAGGTACGAAAGAAACCACGGAAGCGCAATTTTGGCAGCGAGAGCAAGGCCGCGACCACGACCGCGCTCAACACACGCACCGGGATGATGAGCAGCCACAGGAGCGCGGAGTTAGCCAGCGAACCCCAGAAGTCACTATCTGTGAGCAGAAACAGGTAATTTGCCAGGCCAATAAAGCGCGGGTCCGCGTCCCCATGCCAGTGGGTAAAGCTGAGGACAAACGCGTAGAGCAACGGGAACAACGAGAACGCGAAAAAGAAGATGAAGAACGGCGCGATAAACAGATATGGTGAGAAGCTACCCCCTAGCCAATGGCGAATGCGCTGAATAGGTGCGCGTGAAGGCACAGATTCGGGGATAACTGTACGTGGCGGGGGCGTGACGACAGCCATAGCAACAACTCCTCTCTGAGGATGGAGAGAGAGCATAACGCTATGCACCCTCCCCTGACAAGTAATACACGCGGAATATGTCGGAACTACTGGCGGTCAACCAGCTTTGTCTGAATATCGGACGAAGACTTTTGGAGCACCTGTTGCGGGGTCATCTGTCCATCCAGCATACGCTGCACATTTGTGCCGAAGTAGGGTACCGCCTGGTTATACCAGGGAGCAATGTAGAAGTTTCCAGGGATATCTTTGACAGTTCCGGTGGCGACCTGCCAGAGATTCTGCCCACCCAGGCCATCCGAATTCTTATACAACTGCGTCTGTAAGGCAGGCAGGTATGATGGCAGCGAGGTATTGATGCCACCAGGATATATTTTGTTTGGCCCGTAAACCGCTGAGTAGCCTTCTTTACTGAAGACCAGGTGTTCGTAGAATAGCCATGCCAGGTGCGGATTCTTGGCCTTCTTCGGAATAATGAAGGAGCTACCACCCATGACCGCTCCGCGTGCGCCACCCTTCGTCCAGGCTGGCAGAGGCATCGCGCGCCACTTGCCTTTACTCTTCTTGAAGAGGAGGTCCGCGCCATATACCGCCCAGACCGCCCAGGGATAAAAGGCTACCTGGTCGGCATCGATCGCGGCAAGATCGCCTGGGCTAAAATACGCAGCCCGTGTGCCGAGATTCTCCGTATGCACGCGATTGAGGAAGTTCATGATATTGAGGTAGGCCTGAGAGTTGAGCTGCAACTTGCCGCTCGCGTCTACCATGCTGGCACCCTGTTGATTGGCAAACATCTCGACCCAGAGCTGAGTAAGTCCCGGATCCTGCTCCAGATGGATAGGTTTGCATTTAGGCCCGAACTTATCCTGTACCTTGTGCGCGGCCTCCAGCAGATCATCATAGGTCTGGATAGAATCCGGGCTGATACCCGCTGTCTGCAGCATGTCCTCTCGATAATACAACAGGCCTGGATCGAGATCCCAGGGAATGCCCACCACGCGATCATTATGCGTATTCACACGTAGTTTGAACGGCACGATATCTTTTGTATAGGGTTGGATCCAATCCGTGATGTCGTAGTAGTGCGAGGCCAACACGGGTAAATTGGTATCCTCATAGAACGAACCATCAGGCACATTCACCCCGGTATTCAGGGTTGTGGGCAACTTGGAATCGACATCGACCGATACGTGCTTGACTTTGATCTTGGGATACTTCTTGTTGAAGGTAGCGATGGTGGCGTCAAAGACCTGGAACAGATCGCCAGAGCGATCCCAGATAGTGATTGTGCCTTCGGTTGCAGTCGCGCTGCCAGTCGCGGTCCCACTGGCAGAGGGTGAATTACAGGCAGCCAGGCCGAAGCTTCCAGCGGCAGCCAGGGCTCCCATAGTCGCTGAGGTTTTGAGAAATGAGCGGCGAGAAATAGCTTGCATATCTGAGAGAGGGGCATCAGGGGTCAGAGAATCAAACTGCCTTGACATCCGTGTACTTTCCTTTCCTCTTCAAAAGAAGACCTGGAAAACGTTATGCAACGACGCATAAACTAACAACCATGTGTGTAGCAGGGACAATAAAGCATACAACAGCATCTGTAGTCATCATGACGACGGCGACAACGAAAGCTGCCATGCATAAAATAGAGTATGCTCGGAATTGGCAACCGGTAAATCCCTTTAGTTCTGCCAGTTCAACGTTGAACGAAGTATAACATACAAAATTTTTCCCTGTCAAGGAGGAAAGGGTGTGATTTATGGGCAGGGTCTGTGACGGGAGCGAATGCTCCCGTCACAGACCCTGCCCATAAATCACACCTTACTCTGAGTTATACGTTGACACTGTTGAGAAAAGCGGGTACTATCTCCAATAGCCGGACTATAAAAATAGTAAAATGATTATTTTAAAGGATTTCTCTCTTCGCAATGACGGTACATTTAAAGGATATCGCGGCCTATACTGGTGTCTCGATTAAGACGGTCTCGAATGTCGTCAATGGTAATTTTGAACATGTTGGACCAGAGACACGAGTGCTCGTGCTTGAAGCGATTAAAAAACTGAATTATAAGCCCAACGTGGCCGCGCGGCGCCTGCGCAACGCCCAGGTAAGTGTTCTGGCCTATGCTTTCCCAGATCTCTCCAACCCATATTTCGCGGACGTGGCGCGCGCGATAACTGTGACCGCGTCCGAAATGAATTACACTGTCCTGCTTGACTACACATTTGCCCAGCGCGATAAAGAACTGGCGATCCTTACCGGGATGAGTCCTCACATGCTTGACGGCGTCATTCTAGACTCGCACACGCTGGACGTAGAGAGTATCGCCCAGAATCAGTCTCAAGGCCCCATTGTATTGCTAGGTGAGAGATTATTTGGCGCGCCCTTCGACCACGTGCTTATTGACAATACGGAGGCCGCGTATGTTGCTACCGGGCATCTCATTGATCTAGGCAAGCGCCGCATCGCGGCAATCGGTGTCCAGCAGGCCCTTAACGAGGCGCCATCCCTGCGCTTACAGGGCTACAAAAAGGCGCTGGAAGAAGCCAGTATCCCCCTGGATACCTCTCTCCTGGTTACGGGAGGTTCCTGGCATCGCGCCGATGGCGCCCAGGCCATGCGCGACCTGCTCAACCGGGAGCGAGCCAGTCTACCCGATGCCGTGTTCTGCTTTAATGACCTTATGGCCCTGGGCGCGATGTCTGCTATTCACGAGGCTGGTTACCGCATCCCCGAAGATATCGCGGTCATTGGCATTGACGACATAGAAGATGGGCGCTATGCGACGCCCGCCCTCAGCACTATCGAACCAGATAAGCAGGAGATAGCCCGCCTCGCCGTGACCCTGCTCATCGAGAGAATCAAGGGCCAGCGCACCCAACCACCAGAATCCATTATGGTCCCCTTCCGCCTCCAGGCGCGCGCCAGTACGCTGGGGAGATAAGATAAGAGTGTGTAACGGCGGCCTGGCACAGCCAGACCGCCGTTACACACTCTTACTCATTTTTTGTGCTCTAGCAAGCAGCGCTAATGCTGCAAGTACTTGGCTACATTCTTTTGATGGTCCGCGTAAGTCGTGGCGCAGACCAGGTCGCCATTGGCGGGATTGGTGAGGAAGAAGTAGCAATCGGTCTTGGCGGGCGAAGCCGCGGCCTGGAGTGCGGCAAGGTTGGGGCTGCTGATAGGTGTGGGTGTCCATCCCTTGTGCCAATAGGTGTTGAAGGGATTATCTTGTTCCACCGTCTTGCCTGAGCCGTAGTCATTGAGGTCCCTCCAATACTTCCCATTGGCCGGTGGATGGTCGGTATCGTAGGCGTATTCCACGGTCGGGTCAGAGCTTAGGAGGCCGACTGTCTCATCATTGCTTGTATTCTTATCCAGATTCCAGTAGATACCGGCGATGGTTGGCATCTGTTTCGCGTTACTGGCCTCGCGTTGCACAATCGAGGCCAGAATAATCATCTCATATTCGCTCAACTGGTGCTGTTGCGCCTGGGCTACCAGGTTATTGTCCTTCTCAACCTTAATAAATTGATCCAGTATCATATCAATCATCTGCACCGTGTTATAGGTCACGGGCACGGTATATGTCTCTGGGAAAAGCAGGCCCTCCATGCTGGAGAGGTTATTCAAAATAGGATATTTTGCCTTGTCCGGGAACTTGTCGGGATGCTTGGTATAATTGAGAAAATCATCCTTGCTAAAATGTGGCAGTCCTATCGCCGCGGCACTATTGGCTATTTGCTCCAGGCGATAGCCATCCTGGATCAGGAAGCGCTTGCCGTCGGGTTGTCCATTCAGCAGTTTGGTGATAATCTGATCCGTGTTCATGCCGGGTGTGAGGGTATACGCGCCAGCCTGTAGCTTGACATCCAGGCCCTTGATCCGTGCCAGGAGGCGAAAGGCCAGGGCATTGCGTACCAGTCCCCGCGCCTGCAACTCATCGGCGATCTGCTGCGTGCTCTCGCCATCATTGATCACCAGAGAAATTTTGTCAGTCTTTGTGACGTCCGGCGGTGTGAGGAGCGTGTTAAGGGCCGACCAGCTTTCCCAAAGCGCCCCGAACATGATCAAGGTCACTAAAAATACGGCAATAAGAGGGCCATACCCGCGCTTTTTCATAAAATACAATCCTCATTTGTGGTTTATCTACATTCATGTTTTTGAATATAAATCATATTTAACACAACTGTTGTTAATACACAAGGGGATAAGAAGAAAGAGCGCCCCCATCCTGTACAGGATGGGGGCGCTCTTTCTTCTTTTATTCTCTATTCGTCGAGGCGCTCGCGGCGCTCCTCGCGGTCGAGGGTGCGGTCAACCTTCTGCTCGGCGTTGCCAGCGGTGGAACGAAGTGTGCCACCCGCCTCCTTGGCTTTGCCCTTGGCTTCCATCTCAGTGTTGCCAGTGGCCTCGCCGACCTTGCTCTGAATCTTGCCCGCGGTCTTGCCAAGCTTGCCTTTCAAGGTATCTTCTTTCCCCTTGGTACCAAGATCTTTATCCTTCTCTTCCATGGTGAAATTACTCCTTTTCAAGACTATCGTACACCGACCAGCGAGAAAGTCCTCGGTCGGGCTAGAACGTACAAGTAGCAAAAGCACTTACCAAAAGTGCTTACAAAGTACTTACTATATATACTAAACACTCCTTAGCCTACCAAAAGGTTACACATCAATTCCTCATCCTGGCAGCATTACTTATCCACGCATCCGCTCTTAAAAGTCATCCGTGTCAGTAAATAGTAGGGATGTGTGGTGAGCGCCGCAGGCATGAGAATTAAAAAAGGCAGGATGTGTTATGGCCTATAGAGCAGTTCGCATTCAACAAGATCCGTTGAACTTCTTTCTTGATGAGCGTAATGGCGGGCCCTTTCTTCGCGTCTCTGATGTTATTCTGCGCGAGAATAAGAATCCACGCGAGATCTTTGCCCACCTGATTCGGATGGCGACGGCCAGCAAGTGGAGTCACTCTTCTATCGTGTATCTCGTCCGTGAGCCTGACATGGGCTATCACAATACCTTTTTGATCGAGGCCAAAACTAAGGGGGTGCATATCGCGAGCTGGCGCAACGAGGTCGTGCCATACGACGAGTTCACCGTCAGTATCAAGCGTCCCAACCTGGATTGGTATATGGAGAACCCTTTGGAGCGGGCGTGGCACGCTTCCCACAGCCCAGAAGATACTCATGGTATCGAGTATCTACGCCATGTGCGTGGCATCGCCTTCGACCAGATCAATGGTCTCTACGATAAGACAACCGTCTATGAGCTGAGCGCGCTCTACGCCGCCCGCGCCGCCCGCCGCCATCTCTCAGTCCTACCACAGGCCGCCGATGCCGCGCAGAAGGTCGCTGATTTCTTCAAGCATGAGGACGAGGACGAGACCTCTCGGACATCTGTGTTACGCTTTATCTGTAGCGGCCTGGTGCAATATAGCTTCTTCGAGGCCCTGCGCCTGCGTATCGCGCGCGATATAGACATTCCCGCGCACCGCGAGGCCGCTGAGCACAATCTGCGCAATCTGCATAGAGTGATCTTCCGCGAGGATCCCGAGGGCATTGTTGCAGATTATATCCATAAAGTCCAATCTGGGCAGCTTGATATTCACCAGACCGCGCCAGGAGATGTGCTGGACCTGTTAAAGACCGCCACTCCCGCTGATTTCAATAATAGCCCCAACCTGGATTGGCGCTTCGTGACCCTTAAAGGGGTGATCTGGAAGATTGAGCCTGCCACCGATGACTATCTTTCCACCAATAAGGATGAGCAGGAGGTTCTGGACATGCTTAGCCCTGAGCACTTCTCCTCCTAGAGGTTGAAGGGGAAGGCCGCGCTCGGCGACATTTCCCTTCAGCCAGGAAGAGACACCACTCCGCTCACGGGTCGTCAGCGCGATCAGTTTCTTTCTGCTTCTGATTCATCACCATCGTTTGTGAGAGGTCGAACGTACGTGGCCACTAGTACGTGGCCACTAGGAAGAACGACTTCTTATCCTCCGCCAATCAGAGTATCGGCGCTGTTCCTCGGAATGCGCGTCGGTATGCCTGCGGGCTGATGCCAACGAGGTGCTTGAATTGGTCTCGGAAGGTGGTTGACGAGCCGAATCCGACGTGACTGGCGATCCACTCAACTGAGTGACCAGTAGTTTCCAGCAAGCATTGCGCCTTGCGCAACCGAGCGCGATTCAGCCATTGTAACGGGGTCGTGCCGGTCTGCTCACGGAAGCGCCGGCTGAGGGTTCGGGTACTTATCATGGCCTGGGCCGCGATGTCTTCAAGCTTGAGTTCCTGGTGTGCGTGCTCTTCCATCCACCGCAGCACCGGTTCAAGCGTCGCCCCATCTGGGGGAGGTGGCTCATGTACGATGAACTGTGCCTGTCCGCCGTCGCGCTCCAAAGGCATAACTGAAACCCTGGCGGCGTCGGCTGCCACAGCAGAACCATAATCTCGACGGATCATGTGCAGGCACAGATCAAGTCCTGCGGCTGCCCCGGCGGAGGTTAGGAACTGTCCGTTGTCGACGAAGAGGACATTGGCATCGACCTCCACTTTGGGATACCGTCGTGCTAACTCGCTCGCTGCGATCCAGTGGGTAGTTGCACGCAGACCATCCAGCAGTCCGGTAGCAGCCAGGATAAATGCTCCGCTGCAGATCGATGCGATCCGTATGCCACGTGCTGCCGCGTTGCGCAAAGCGACTAACACCTCATTGGGAATGGGTGTCGTCATGTCAGCCAGGCCGGGCAGGATAATCGTGTCTGCCTCGGTTAGCCTCTCAAGACCCCAGGGAGCGCGCAGCGTAAACGTGCCTGCATCGATCTCATTGGCGGGAGCGCAGATTCGTACCCGATAAGCAGCCTGCCCGTCTGGCAAAGAGGTGCGCCCGAACACCTCAATCGGAGTAGACAGATCGAATGCCACTACTCCGTCCAGGGCAAGAATTGCGACTGTATGCATGGCCCTACTATATCATCTTCCCTTCTTTCCTGCCAATCGCGAAGGATGCCTCCCCATCGGCTCGCACAGTCTGGCGAGAATCCGTTGATACCTGTCGATCTCGCCACTTTTCGGCGAGATAAGCCTGTCCTATAGTAGAGAAGACGACAGCCAGCCGTCATTGTTTGCGACGTTTATGAAAGGATCCCTTATGATATATGTACAAATCGTGCTATTTGACGGTTTTGATCCACTTGATGTCATCGCCCCGTATGAGGTACTGGGGGCGGGAGGTGTCGTAGCTGGTGGAGCACTGACAGTAGAACTGGTGTCGGCGGAAGGACCGCGCGAGGTTGTGAGCGGATCAGGCGGTCTCGCCCTGCGTGCTACGGGTACCCTCAACCCGGACAACGCCGATCTCATCATCATGCCAGGAGCAGCGGGACGGATTAGCGAACCCGAGAATGGGAGCAAGATCGACACTATTCCAGTTCTGCTAGCGCGAACGATGGAGACAAACCTCTCGGCCTTGATGAGAAAAGCCCTGGACAATCCCAAGGTCACTGTCGCGACAGTCTGTGGTGGTTCCCTTGCGCTGGCGATGGCAGGGCTCCTTGAGGACCGCCACGCGGTAACGCATCACATGGGTATGGATGCCCTCGGGGCCACTGGGGCCATCGCGGTTCATGCCCGCGTGGTCGATGATGGCGATCTGGTCACTGCTGGTGGGGTCACTTCTGGCCTGGACCTTGGGCTGTATCTGCTCGAACGTGAGCTTGGTCCTCGTATCGCTCGTGCAGTGGAGGAGCTTGTCGAGTACGAGCGACGTGGAACCACCTGGCACAACAGAGGACTCGAAGCAATTGCCATGTAGAGCGATCTCCCCGATCTCTCCAGGTAGCGCCCGCCTTACTCAACAGGTTTGGGCAATGAATGAGAGGATATCACATGTCTCTTACAGGTAGCTGGAATATCAATATAGCAACGCCGATTGGCACGCAATCCGCCACACTTGAGCTCACCGAGAACGAGGGGGTCGTCGAAGGGATGGCGAAAGGCGACGCAGAAACCACGCCACTGATCACCCCGGCCCTCAATGGTAATCGTCTCACCTGGAAGCAGTCAATTACCAAACCGATGCGTTTGAACCTCACGTTCGACGTGACCATCGACGGCGACACCCTCACTGGCACGTCAAAGGCCGGAATGCTGCCCTCTTCCAAAGTCACTGGCATGCGAGTCATTGAAAGTGGACAGCAAATATGACCTCGATACAGCAAACCAAGCATATCCGTCGCCGCTTACGCATCGTGCGCGTATTTGCACTGATCGATCTTGTGCTCCTGCTCGCGCTTGTGTCTGCGGCGCTTACTGGGCAGCGCGAGATGGTCCAGATTCTTGGACCCCTGCATGGCATCAATTTCCTGCTCTTGCTTGTCATCGTGGGAGTGGGAGCGATCGATGGCGTCTGGGAATGGTGGTTTCCCGTAGCGGTCTTGCTGACCGCAGGACCGCCAGGAGCATTAGTTGGTGAATGGATCATAAATCGACGCGTGAGAACACAGAAGGCTCTGATCCACGATGCTGTCTCAGACAAGACAGCCGTAGTAGCGGCTGAAAGGGAGACCAGCACGTCTAGTGTACCTTTCCCATCAACAAAAGTGCATGTGCGGGATGAACGAAAGGAGCCGGTATGACAACAATCGTCTCATGGCTGATACGTTACGGACATGTCTTAGGCGCGGCAATATGGGTGGGCGGCTACGCACTCCTGGCCTTTTTCATCATACCGCTTCTAGGAAAAGAGCCGAACGAGACACTCAAACGGCTGGCTCTGACGACCACACGAGTTCTTACCTATACAGGAACACTCACAATGGGCTTTGGTCTCATTCTCATCACGAGAACGCGTGGCTTTGCCAATCTCTTTGGAAGTGCATGGGGAAGCCTGATCATCGCGGGCTTTGTGATCGCGATTATACTTCTCGGTATCGGCGATGGCGCGTTACGTCCTGCGATCCGATCGATTAACAAAACGGAAAATGTCCCGGCCCGCCGCTGGGCTCTTGCAGGATTTATCTTGACCGTACTGGCTGTCGGAGTGATGACTGGCGCGACGTTTGTCGGGTAAGAGAGAGGAAGAAGGTAGCAGTGAACGACCTGGCTGCTGCCGCCTTCACCTTACCTTTGTCGCTGGAGTGCAAAAAGGGAAGGTTCGATGGCTATGAAGCGGATCGCCATGTCAAAGGGGCACGAAACATCATGCACCGCTAGCGGTGCATGATGTTTCGTGCCCCACACACTGTACTAGAGGGCCAGGGCCTCGTGGTGGGCTGTAAGCGACTCGGAGATCTGGGCGTCGGGTTGAGCGTGGACGGAGATGCTTGCCAGGCGTGGCTGGGCGTGGAACAGGTTGTGGCGCACATTCTCGACCACCTGGTTGCTTTCACGCAACGAGAGATTTTCGTTGACGAGGATCTGCATCTCGGCGGAGAGCTTATGTCCAAGCCAGCGTGCGCGAATATGCCGGACCTGCTGGACACCAGGCGTCTCACGAGCCACGCGTTCAAGTTTGTCAACGATGGCGGGATCGACCGCGTCCATCAGGCGGTGCCACATGGTGCGCGCCGTGTCTTTGACGATGAAGAGGATGGCGACGGTGATGAGAAGGCCGATAATGGGGTCCGCCAGGGGGAGACCGAGGAGGCTACCAAGCGCGCCAAAGAGCACAGCCAGGGAGGTCATACCATCGACGCGAGCGTGCTGACCATCGGCCACCAGCGCGGCAGAGCCGATCTCTTTCCCGACGCGGATGCGAAAGATCGCTACCCCCTCATTGCCCAGGAAACCAATGATGGAGGCCACCATGACCCACCAGACGTTGCGCAGTGGTTCTGGGTGGAGCAGCTTGATGATGCTCTCATAACCCGCCACAAGGGAGCTTAAGAAGATCATCAGCACAATGACGACGCCCGCCAGGTCTTCCGCGCGCCCAAAGCCATAGGTATAGCGCCGGGTCGCCAGCTTTTTTCCCAGCACGAAGGCGATACCCAGGGGGATGGCAGTCAGGGCATCCGAGAAGTTATGGATGGTGTCCGCCAGGAGGCCCACGCTACCGCTAATGAGGACGATAATGAGCTGGAAGAGAGCGGTCACCCCCAGGCCCAGCAGAGAGATTTTCAGTGCCCAGAGGCCACGGTCGCTGGTTTCAAGAGCGGTATCGACATTGACCTCGCCATGGCTATGTCCATGGAGGAAGGGAATTGCGTCGACAAGCCAGCCCAGCGGACCATGGCTATGTCCATGGTCATGATGGTCGTGATTATGGTGCGCACATGTATGATCGTGCTGATGATCATGCTTATGACTATGATTGTCATGGTCATGCTCATGTGACTCATGTGCATGGTCGTGCTGGTCGTGATTGTGCGTATGCTCTGGGGAATGGGAGTGCTCATGATGCTCATGGGCGGCGCTGGAATGTGCCATAGGTATTGTTCCTCCTGATAAGAAGTTAGTCCTCGTGTGAATGAATAATGTAGGGATGATCGGGGAGACCGCGTTGGACATGATCGACGTGATAGTTGGCCTCCTGGAAGAGCGCGGCCACATGCTGGTCATCCACTGAATAATAGATCGTTGTGCCATCGCGTCGGGATTTGACCAGGCGGCGATCACGCAGAAAGCGCAGGTGATGTGAGACACCCGATTCCGAGACGCCTACGACGATAGCCAGGTCACGCACACACAGCGTCTGGCGCGTCAGGGCATAGAGGATGCGCGCCCGCGTTGGATCGGCCAGGGCCTGAAACGTCTCCACGATCAAGAGGAGATTGATCTCGGGCAGGGCCTGCTGCTGTGCGGCCACGACGGCCTCGGCGTCAATAGGTGAACGTCCAGTCTCTTTTGCCATGGGTCTCTCGCTTCTCTCCCTTATCCCTTATCTGCTTATCTGAGTAACTACTCAGATAATAAAATATTATGCATCAGCTGTCAAGAGAAAAAATCAAATAGAACGCTGAAGGGCCTGGGCAGTTGCCCAGGCCCTTCAGCGTTCTATTTGATTGAGAAAGAGGGCTTAGGCGCCAATGGGTACAGGAGTGCTTTCGGCCTGTTTCGGTGCAGGCTGCGGGGGTTGGGTACGCCTGGAGCGGCGGACAACGAAGAGCAGCCATATGAGGGCTGTCAGGAGGCCAATGAGCGAGAGGGTCGCGCCGACGCGTAGGGAGAGCGGCTCATAGGTATAGCGCACGCGGTGAGTACCGGGACCTACTTTGAGCGCGGGTAGTATACCATCGATCTGCTGGATGGGTACGGACTGACCATCCAGCGAGGCGACCCAGCCGGGATAGGCGGGGGTGCCAATCACGAAGTAAGCAGGCTTATCCGTGGAGAAGGTAAAGGTGTCTGGCTCAGGTGCCGCGTTTACAATATGGATGGGCGTTTTAAGCGGCTGAAGTGAGTTCAGCGTTGGTAAGTGACCGGTGGAATCGGGGTTGACAAGGTAGGCATAACCCGCGTCGGCAGTGTTTTTGTAGAGGAAGGTATTATCAACCTTCCCGACCTGCACCAGGTGTGGATCGGAGAGCGGTCGGCGCGAGAGCACCACGCTTACATCCATCAAGCCAAGCAGCCTGGCATCTGGTTCGACGGTAGGGGAGTCATACGCAGGGATCGTAAATTGATAGCCATAAAAGGTATAGCCGCCCGCTTTCTGCATATAGGAGACGTAGGAATTGATCAAAAGCGGATTCCAACCATCGGCGAAGCGGGTCTGAGTCTGGACTGCGTCTAATTGTGGAAGGTTGCGCTGTGTACCATATATGCGCCCGCTGCCAGCCAGGTGCGTCGCGGTCTGCGTTAGCGTAGATGGCCTAGTAACGGCGCCGACATCGTTAGAGCGTGCATATCCACTGTCTGTAGTGACCAGCGTAAGCGCGACGATGAGGACTGCCAGGAGACCCGTTGCGACAGAGGCGTAGGAGGAGAGGCGTCGTATTCGATGTAGGAGCGCGTCGATACCGATCCCAGCGAGCAAGGCAAAGAGGAAGAGTCCTATAAACCAGATACGCGCCAGTCCACGGAAGCGGTCAAAACTGGGCAGGATATGGGCGGCAAGTAGATAGAGAGGTGAGGCATTACCCATCGCGAGCCCGGCGATGAGCACGAGACCCAGGAGCAGAGGCCAGGCTTTACGCCAGCGTGTGATGGCTGCGAGCAGTGCCAGGGCAAGAACGACCAGTCCGGGCGTGAGCATACCTTCCCAGGGCAGGTCAGGCCGGGCCTGCTGATTCAATAGCTCATGGAGAAAAACTTCCAGGGGATAGGTATCACCCGAACTTACTGAGGTCTGGCGGGTTGAGTGCATTGTAAACTCTAGCAGTGGCAAGAGATGGATTGAGGCGATCAGCGCGCCAATGACGCCAGCCACGGCTAAACCAGCCAGGGAGGCGAGGAACGCCTGGCGCCCCTCCAGGCACCAGCGCTTGACCAGGAGCCACGCGGCCTGGCCTGCCAGCATCAACATGCCATAGTAAGCCATCTGGGGATGTCCAGCCAGCAAGGTCATGGCGATGCAGATTCCCAGCAGCGCGCCCCAGCGGCGAGGCTCGCGTACAGTCGCCCAGCAGGAGAGGGCCAGCCAGGGGAACCAGGTCACGGTCTGAAAGATCGTCAGGTGGCCCGCGCCCAGGTGACTGATCAGTCGTGGCGTCGCCATATAGCCAATCGCGGCCACCAGCGCGGCGAGATGCGACAAGCCAAACGTACGACGTGCAAGCAGTAATGTACCCAGGCCAGCGAATAGCAGATGACCCAGGATAAGCACGAGATAGTAGTCACGCAGAGGGAGAAAGTGAACCAGGTGGGTTGGGGGATAGAAGAGCGCCGCCAGCGGATCGGAGGTTAGCGGCTGACCACCCCCAAAATAGGGATTCCAGAGTGGCAACTGATGATATTGAGCGAAGGTGCGCTGAATCAGGAGTGCGGTAGGCCAGTGACTGATCATAAGGTCACTCTCCTGCCTGGCCGCTGGCAGTTGATTAGAGGTAAAGGGCGCCGGCAGCAGGAGCGCGACCGCGACGATACCGAGTATTGCTAGCTGACCAACTACGCGCAGCCAGGCTGTCAACTTTGCTTTAGAGTATTGGAGTCTTTTGAAGTATTGGAGTCTTAAGGGTGGATTCTTAATCATCTATTCACCTTATCTCATCTAAAACAGTATAAGTTTTAGACGATTTTAAGTACATGCGGTAACGTTATGTATGCGCAGATCGCTTGACTTCTTGCACCATAAGCCCCTACCTCCATACCTCCTATGCTCTTGACTTCTTTGGCCCGGCTTATTATACTTGACTTATTAGATCAAGTAAGTTTTATTTGAATGCCAGTGTAGAAATCGGGATTGTTGTTGGAAGGAAAGAAGTATGCCTACCCCATTGAAGTTGATGTGCGTGCTGGCGCACCCGGATGATGAGTCAATTGCCCTGGGGGCACGCTAGCGAAGTATGCCGCGGAGGGTGTGGAGATCTCCCTGGTGGTTGCCACACGCGGTGAGCGTGGCTGGTTCAGGGATTGGAGCGAGTATCCAGGCCAGGAGGGTCTGGGGCGTATACGTGAGGAGGAACTGCGAGCCGCCTGTCGCGCACTAGGGATAGCGCGCCTGGACTTTCTAAACTATATCGACGGCGACCTGGACCAGGCAGATGGGGATGAAGCCGTGGCGAAGATCACGGCGCTGATGCGCCAGGTGCGACCCGACGTGGTTGTGACCTTTGGCCCGGATGGACTGTATGGGCATCCCGACCATATTGCCATCTCGCAGTTTACGACGGCCGCCGTGCTGTGCGCAGCCGACCAGGGCTATGGACAGGGCTGGCACCTGGGTCCTCATCGCGTAGCAAAGCTCTATTATCGCGTCTCCACCCAGGATTGGTTCGCGCACTACACCCCTATATTTGGCGATATGATCATGCATATCGACGGGCAGGAGCGCACCTGCCTCTCCTGGATGAAGTGGGCCGTAACGACACGCCTGGATACCAGTGCCTACTGGCGCCAGGCCTGGAACGCCGTTCGCAGTCACATCACGCAGATTCCGCCCCTGGAGAAACTGCCCAGACTCTCGGTTGAGGACCATAAGCGGCTATGGGGTCCGCAGGAGTTCTACCGCGCCTTCAGCCTGGTCAATAGCGGGCGAAGCGTGGAGCAGGACCTCTTTGAGGGGGTGCGGCGCGCATCCACGGCCAGCCTGCCCACCTATCAAGTATTTCAAATAAGTGGAGTATGATACCGTAGCCGCGTACGCCAGTAGCGGGCTACGGTATCATACTCCACTTATTTGAGAACTTCTTCTTTTTCGTCGTCGCTATGGCGTACCTCGCGCAAGTCTTCGGGACTGTCGAGCAGGTCGATGAAGAGCACGCCGTCCAGGTGATCAATCTCATGTTGGAGTGCCCAGGCGTAGTAGCCTTCGGCCAGGACCTTCATCGGCTTGCCATTCAGGTCCTGGCCTTTGACGATGACCTTATTGGCACGGCGCACATTCACGCCGTAGTAGCCTGGAATGCTCAGGCAACCATCCAGGCCGGTCTGCTCGCCCTCGGTCTTGATAATCTCCGGGTTCGCCATGGCGACCTTGTAGTATTTCTCAGTCTTGGGATCTTCAAGTTCCACGACAAAGAGGCGCAGCGAGAGGCCAATCTGGGGCGCGGCGAGACCCGCGCCGTCATTGGCATGCATCGTCTCAAACATATCCTTAACGAGCTTGCGCAGCGAGGCATCGAAGCGGTGGATGCGTTTGGCCTTCTGGCGCAGAATGGGGTCGCCCAGCATAACAATATTGCGTAGTGGCATGATTTTATTTTTCCCTCAATTTAGAATGTGTTTAACCAACGGCTATATGTGTCTCTTCTTCGCTGGCGCTTTCCCAGGTGAGCAGGTCATTGATTGTGACCGGGAAGAAGCGGTTGAAGTAGGTAAGCAGGCGATCCAGCGTCGTGTAGTCCACTCTCTGGCTACGCCCTGTATGCAGCGCTACCAGGACACTGAGCGAGACGCCGCTCTCTTCCGCCATGCGGCGCAGACTGATTGGACTGGTGTTCTGCATGGCGCGCTCAACGTTCAGGCGCGCGAGCAGGACTCGCAATTGACATGATATTGGCACGCGTCATTCTCCCTAATTTTTTATCGCTACCGTTTATACAAGCATAAGTATCAAACAGGGTTTGTATTGCTATCTCTACTATAGGTCATGTGTTTTGATATGTCAATACATTGTAGTGGCTTCTTTGTGCAAGACTCTTCGCACCTGCGGCGCTCAGGTGAAAATGTATGGGCACGGAGGCGTGGGCGTCCGCCCACGCCTCCGTGCCCATACATTTTCACCTTGTTGTAGGGTCCAAGCTAGCTTGGATTAATGAATTAGAACAAAAATTCTAAAAATGCCTGGAAATTAGAAAATTTGGTCTAAAAAAGTATAGACAGCCCATCTTTTTCTTGCTACAATCTCTACCAGGATTACGGTTATATTGGCCTTCGCGTTAGACACACGTTTATTGGAGTAGCGCGCTTTTTTAGCGCTGTTAATGTTGAAGCATAGAATAAGTTATACTGTCGGGTAAGGGGCCACTCTGCGGTCGGATACCACGGCGTGGTTGCATGAAAGGAGCAGTTGATGTCGATGCCGATAACTGGCGCCGAGGAGCAGGAGGCGGAGATGCGCCATACCCCCAGGAGTCTGGTGCGGTATCGCTCGTCCGATAAACAAGGCGCCTCTCATGCGAACGTGAAGAATGGGGCGCGTAAAGGTACGCAAGCTCCGATCCAGCGGGCCTCGCGTGTGCGCACAACCGAAGGTTATCCACCCCAGGTCACGGCTAAGCTGCCTGAGTCCGAGATAATGGATGCGCCGCGTGGGAGACGAGGGCAGGCCGCGCATCCCCTAGTCTATCTTGGCCTGGGTATGCTGGGTATGCTTGTGCTCTGGATATGTCTGAGTCTGCTTCTCGGCTGGGGCCAGGGCCTGCTTGATGATATGCGGTATGGGCGACCTCGCACATTCCAGATGGATATGCGCGTGGGGCACAATGAGCAGGCGGGCCAACCCAGCCACTTTATTGCCCTTAATCTGAATCGGCGTATCCAGGTTATTGAAATTTCGGGTGGAGATCCCGCGCACACCCATGTTTATACCGGGCCGCAGTTATATGGCGCGCAAGATGACCTCGTGCCCGTAACGTTGCGCTTTGTAGACGTCAATGGAGATCATCGCCCTGATATGATCGTGTCTTTTCAGGGGACGCAAATCGCCTACATTAACGAGCAAGACCAGTTCCGCCCCGCAACCCCTGCCGAGCAGCCCCAGATAGAGCGCTTCTTGCAGAGCCATTGATAAAGCGTATTGAATAAATTAGTTGTGGTTTGTCAGGCCAGATGAAGGCGGATGCGGTGCCAGGCATTGTTGGCGTAACCTTTGAAGTTCCAGAGCTGGCGGGCATCGGCGGGCTGTGTATGCCCGGTAGCGTCCCAGGCGCGGGCGAATAGCTGGTGTGGGCCGGGTGGAAGGTCAAGTGTTGTTTCCCAGAAGCACCAGGCCCAGGGATCGTTTCGCTCCGTAATCGTGGCGACGGTCCAGGTCTTGCCCTTGTCAGCCGAGATCTCGACCCGTTGGATGGGCGATCCCTCGCCTGTAAAGGCATACCCCAGAATGCGCACCGGTCCCGCCTCTAGCATCTGCCCATCCTGGGGTATGCAGATGACCGCGTTCAGGGGAAGTGTCTCCAGCATCTTACCCTGGCTGGTATCTGTCGGGGCCTGGGTGACGTTGGGTGGAAAGAGCTTATAGGCGCGGGCCTGGAAATAGTTATGCGAAGGCTCGTCTTGCAGGGTAATCGTCCCAAGCCATTTGACGCTGCGCGCGCCGATATAGCCAGGAATGATGACGCGTACCGGGAAGCCATGCATAGGCGTGAGTGGCTCTCCATTCATCTCAAAGGCCAGGATGACCTCGGGCGCCTGGGCCTTCTCAAGCGCGATAGAGCTGCCAAAGCCAACGGCCTTGCCCTCTTCCCACACCTCGTCGAGACCGCTGAAGGAGACGTAACGCGCCGCGGGCGCTATTCCGGTGGCCTGAAGCACATCGCGGAGGGCGACACCACGCCAGTTGGCATTACTGATAGGCTCGGCGCCCCAGGGAATCTCGTTGGGGATTGTATGCAAGGCCATAAGCTCGTTGCGCCGGCTTCCCGTGCATTGCAGGGTGGCCATGATTGTCTGAGAGGGAAAGCGGGATTGCAGCTCTTCCAGGCTGAATTCCAGGGGAGACCTGACCATACCTCCGACTCGGAAGCGGTAGGTTGCGGGATCGATAGTGGGTATAGATCCGTGATTGCGGGCGAAGAAGAGCGTCTGAGGCGTCACAAAGGAGCGGCGCAAAATGGGTAGGGGAGTGCCTGCATTCAAGGGCTGCTCCTGATAGACAATAGTAAGCGCGTGCGCGGAAGAATTACTCATACTGCCACCTCCGATCATAAACGTTTTGTGCCAGAGATAGCAAGCGTAGCTCGCTTGCTATCTCTATCACGCTTAATAATATGATGGGGTGACGCAGTATCATTGTGACCAGGGAGGTAGCTGCGCCCTGGCGTACGCGGCTACCTCCCTGGTTGCTGCGCGATATGCATTGCTCAAAGAGCATATTTACCAGTTGTTTGTGCTTGCTTGTTTAAGTGGAAGCGAGACTGTGAAGGTTGAACCTTTGCCTACGGTACTCTCGACCGAGATTCGGCCCTGGTGGGCGCGCACAATCCAATCGACGATGGCGAGGCCCAGGCCACTGCCGCGCTTGTGGGCGGCATCGCGACTGCGGGCGGCATCGGCGCGGTAGAAGCGCTCGAAGATATGAGGGAGGTGTTCAGATGCGATGCCCCGGCCTGTATCGCGCACGACGAGTAGCCCTTGAGCGCCCTCTTGCTTGACGGTCACGCTAACGCAGCCGTGGGGTGATGTATAGGCGATGGCGTTATCGACCAGGTTCATGACAACCTGGATCAGGCGGGCTTCGTCGCCCTGGACTTCGACGGGCGCCAGGTCCTGAGCCTGGAGGGTGATGTCGCGCTCCTGGGCTAATTCGGTGGCGGTGGAGATGACTGCGTCGACAACCTGGTCCAGATGGACGGACTCATAGATGAGATGAGCCTCTTCCTCGTCGGAACGTGCCAGGGCCAGGAGATTCCTAATCAGGTCGCCCAGGCGCAGGGTCTCTGTATTGACCTGCTGGATGACCTCCACATACTCCTGTGTGCTGAGTGGTTGGAGCAGGGCGACGTCGGTTTTGCTTTGAATGGCAGCGATAGGCGTGCGTAGCTCGTGTGAGGCGTCGGCGACAAAGCGCTTCTGGCGAGTAAAGGCATCTTCCAGGCGAGCGATCATAGCGTTGAGGGTGACCCCCAGGAAATAGACCTCGTCGCGCGCGCGCGGAAGAGGGACACGCTGGCTAAGATCACCGGAATTGATGGCGCGGGCCGTCGAGGTCAATTGGTGGATAGGCGCGAAGGCGCGCGCGGCCAGCCAGTAGCTACCCAGGCCGCTGATAGCCAGCAAGAAGGGTGTGAGTAGTAGCAGGACATAGGCGGTGTTGCGCAGTACGCTATGCAACTGGTTTAGAGACTCGCCAACCTGGATGATGGCGTAGGGGCGGCCATGATCTGTGAGGACCTGGCTATACAGGCGCAGCTCAACCTTGTCGCCTTTCTGCTCTCTTAGCTTTAGCGTCTGCTGCATGATCTGCTGGGTACCAAATTGAGCGGAGGTGAGGGTGGGCAGAGCGTAGAGGCGAAAGCCCGGCGACTCACGTACAACGCGCCCATTACTATCAAGGATGCGGACCAGTAAGCCATTAGTGATATCGGCGGGAATACTGCGAGGATCGGAGTGCGTGGCCTCCAGGCTCGGGATATTGCCAGTACGGTCGCTAATGGTCAGGTGGTTATTCTGTTCGCTGATTTCGCTGGTGAGCAGGCCAGCCTGGAGTGAGAGTGTAGTATCGAAGCTGCCCTCAAGCGAGCTTTCCAGGTATTTGTAGACGATAGCTCCCGCGCAGAGGATAATCAGGGCGAGCACGGCGGTATACCAGAAGGTGAGTTGGAGCCGCGTCCCCATGGGCCAGAGGTGAGAGCGCAGGCGCTGCAAGGTTTTCATATAGTTTTCCCTTTGAGCTGGTAGCCGACGCCACGAATCGCCTGAATGACATCGGGTTCGCCCGATGCGCAGAGCTTGTTGCGGAGATAGCGGATATACACGTCGATGATATTCGATTGGTAGGGGGCCTCGCCATCCCAGACGTGGTCCGCGATGGTTTCCCGGCTGAGCACCTGGCGTGGGTGATGAAGGAGAAACTCTAGCAGGGCGTATTCGCGGCTGGAGAGGGTAAGCTGGCGTGAGCCACGCCAGGCCTCGCGCGTCTGGGTGTCCAGGGTTAGGTCCTCGAACTGGAGCGTTGCCGAGGTAGCGCTCTTTTCGCGGCGCAACAGCGCGCGTACACGGGCCTCCAACTCGCGGAAGACAAAGGGCTTGACGAGATAATCATCGCCGCCCAGGTCGAGTCCACGCACGCGGTCATCGATCTCGCCACGAGCGGTAAGAAAGAGAATGGGGAGGGTACGATGAGCGCTGCGCAGGCGACGGCACACCTCAAAGCCATCCAGCGATGGGAGCATCACATCGAGGATCAGCAGATCGTAAGGCGTCGCCAGTGCGGACGCCAGCGCGTCCTCGCCATCAGTCGCCAGGTCGGTGACATAGTGAAAGCGCTCCAGGCCCCGCTGAATGTCTGGCCCTAAGCTAGGATGATCTTCCGCGACAAGAATGCGCATACCTTTTCTCCTTCTCGCTACTGGCGTACGCGGCTACTGGGGCTGCGCCCTGGCGTACGCGGCTACTTTGTTTTCCTAAATATACCTATACATTCCTCAATCCCAAAAGCGGAAGGGGAGACAAGATCAGAAAAGAAATTGCTGTGTGCAGCGGCAGATGCCGCTGCACACAGCAATTTCTTTTCTGATCTTATTTAATAACCAGGGTGAAGAGGACCAGGGAGACCGCGCCGACTGCGATACAGTAGTAGCCGAAGGGATCGAGGCGCCCGGTCTGGAAGTAGCGCATCAGGAATTTGGTGCTCAGGAAGGCCATGATACCGGAGAGGACCATGCCCAGGAGGATCATGCCCATTGTCGCGGTTGGCACATGGAAGAGCTGTGGCACTTCGAGCAGGGCGGCGGCACCGATGAGAGGTGTGCCCAGCAGGAAGGAGAAGTGCGCCGCATCCTCGTGGCTTAGTTTCGCGCCGAGGGCCGCAACCATGGTCGCGCCCGAGCGTGAAATGCCGGGGATCAGGGCCAACGACTGAGCGAAGCCGATCAGGATGGCTTCCCACCATTTGAGTGATTTGAGCGGGCGGGAGAGAATTTCCTGCTCTTTGGCTGGCATGTCCTGGAGCTTCTTCAGATTACGACGACGCCACCACTCACCGATGAAGAGCAGGATGCCATTCACGATGAGGAAGGTTGCCGCGATGATAGGTGAGGCAAAGAGTGATTTGAGCGGTTTCTCTAGAAAAACGCCCAGTAGGGCAGCAGGGATACAGCCAATAATAATGAGCCAGCTTACCCAGCCTTCGGTTCCTACCTGTACATTTGCCTCTTTAATACTGGTAAAGAGGGTTTTGCAGACCTGGAGCCAGTCGCGCCAGAAATAGATAACCAGCGCGATACTGGTCCCCAGGTGGAGCGCGGTGATAAAGGGAAGAAAACGCTCATCATGGACCAGGTCTCCCCAGTTGAGCAGACCAGGGACAATCACGGTGTGACCCAGGCTACTAATGGGAAAGAGTTCTGTAAATCCTTGTAGAAGAGACAGGAGAATGGCCTGCCAGAGCGTCAGGTTCATGCCTTACAAATCCTTTTCTTTCTTAAGAGACGTTAAAGCTGTTTCTATGCCTGCTCCGGCTTTACGCCCTTATTGGGACGCGGACGCGAGACGAGGGCGACGAGCGCGCCAACAATAGCCAGGCCCAGGAAGGCCACAAAATGCGTGGGGTGCGAGGCGGTCGAGTCATGAGTAACCAGGATGTGATCGTAACCAGGAATGATATAATAGATGCTGCACAGGAGCGCGATGATGGCAACGATGATGCCGCCGATGAAGAGGAACTTGCGATTATTCATTGGGATCTACCTTCTTTCTTTTTTTGTAGAGATTATATATAAATTGTATATGTTGCTGTGCTATCGCGCTTGCGGCGCTCGTTCTGGGTGTGGTGCTGCGCTCGCTACTGGCGTACGCGGCTGCTGTGGCGTACGTGGCTACTGTACCACACCATATTACCTAAAATCTCTACTTATTGCGAGTGTACGAAGTAAAAATGAGAAAATGATGAGAAGGAAGCGGGGTTTCCTAAAAGTACCGCTTACTGCTTATCCGATGGTGGCATAGATATAGAGACGCTCAAGTATTATTCATCACGCAATCGCGAGCAGTTTGTTATCTGTTGGGTGGAGTATCGTTGAGATAACGCCTCCCAAGGAGGGAAACACGCACATGCTTGAGCAATTGGCCGCATTGTATACACATGCTCTCAAGGAAGGAATAATACCCTATGCCTCTTGATCCACAAGTCGCCCTCTACTTGCAAAAGCTGGCAGAAATAAGCACTGAAGCAGGGCCAGAACTTTCGCTCGCAGAACAGCGTCATCAGTCTGAACTGGCCGCTCTTGAGCAGGCAGGGGAACCTGAAATCGTCGCCATTATCGCAGACTGCGTGATTTCTGGTCCTGATCGCGATTATCGCGGATATCCACGGGAATAAATGGGCGCTGGAAGCGGTTTTGGAGGATATTGAGCGGAGAGGAATCAGGCATATGCCCACCTGGGGGATACGATTCTGGGGCCGCTTGACCCTGTGGGGACGGCGCGTTTATTGATGGAGCGCGGGATTGAAGGAGTGAGTGGCAACGATGATAGAGTGCTATTAAACCCGCCTCAGCAGCCATCAGCATTGGAAGGCAGCTGCCAGGGCGGCGATCCGCAATGGGCGGGCAGATTGGGCCGCGTGGCTGCTGAGTGGGCGTGGTCGCTGAAACGCGGCTGGCTTGCCTGGCGTGTGAGAGAAGGCAGCTTGACTGTATTTACTTTTGTTGAAAATGGGGAGCATATATAGTATGAAGAAACGTAAATTGGGTCGTTCATCGCTTGAGGTTGTGCCGCTCTGCCTGGGTGGCAATGTCTTTGGCTGGACGATAGATGAGGCCGTCTCTTTCAATGTACTGGATGCCTATGTCGCCGCGGGCGGCAATTTTATTGATAGCGCCGATGTCTACTCGCGCTGGGTACCTGGTAATCAGGGTGGAGAGTCTGAAACCATTCTGGGCAAGTGGATGAAGCAGCGCAGTAACCGCGAGCAGGTGATCATCGCGACCAAGGTGGGCTCTGAAATGGGGCCGGAGCAGAAGGGACTCTCGCGCAAGTATATAATGCAGGCGGTTGAGGCCTCGCTCAAGCGTTTGCAGACAGACTATATCGATCTCTACCAGTCACACAGGGATGATTCCGAGACTGATCCTGAAGAGACGATGGCGGCCTATGCCGAACTGGTGCAGCAGGGAAAGGTTCGGGCGCTGGGGGCCTCAAACTTCACGGCTGAGCGCCTGCGGCTCTCGCTCCAGGCGAGTCAGCAGCATGGCAATCCACGTTATGAGAGCCTGCAACCGCTCTACAACCTCTATGATCGTGCCGATTTTGAGCGTGACCTGGAGCCTCTCTGCCTTCAAGAGCAGATTGGTGTCATTCCCTACTATGGCCTGGCGAGCGGCTTCCTGACGGGTAAATATCGCTCAGATAGGGATCTGCCTCAGAGTTCAAGGGCGCAGGGAGTCAAGCAGAGCTACATGAATGAGCGCGGTGAGCGCATCCTGGCAGCTCTCGACAAGGTTGCGGCGATGTACCATGCCACGCAGGCCCAGGTCGCACTGGCCTGGCTGATCGCTCGTCCCAGCATGACGGCCCCCATTGCTAGCGCTACCTCAGTGGAGCAGGTCAATGACCTCATGAAGGCGATTGATCTCAAGCTCGACGAGGCCGCGATTAAGACCCTGGACCAGGCAAGCTCCTGGCAGTAAACGCACAATAAATGTAGGATCCATGCAAGCTTGGAGAGCAATCTCTGGCGCGAGATGGCTTCCCAAGTCGGTAGGGGCCAGCTTCAGCGCGTCCGAAGGCGATTCATCGCACTTCGGCGTTAGCCAAAAACATCCCAATGATGGCATGTTTTGTGATCTATTACCTTTTAGATGGAAAAAATAAGGCTTACATCGAACTGCCATAAATGGCGTTCGGACGCGCCCCTACCAGTAATTGCGGCCTTTTTTGCAGCAGTTTCAGAGGAATGAATCACACCCTTGGGCTGCTTGCATGCACGCTTAACCCCTTCAAGACGGTCGATACATTGGCGCATACTCAAAGGGCCATTGATAAAGGCGATGTCCCGATGCCCCTGCTCCAGAAGATGCTGATAATGCCTGTTTGTTTACTGCTGAAGAGAAACATAGCACCAGCTATAGTATGCCATTATGCAAAGCTGACTGCCAGGATTGTAGAGTCTATAGTTGATGTGAAAAACGATAAAACGCAATTTATGCCAGCTTTACCCTTGACAAAACTATTGTATGTTGATTATACTTGTTTTATTGAAACGTTTCAATGCAATGTTTGTCGGGACATTTTTCTTTCACCTTATTTGCAAAACATACACTTCGAACTTCTAATTGGCTGAGGCTACTTACAAAGGGGAGGTTGTATGAAACCTTCTGAGCTCATTGTTGAACTCATAGGCGTAGCCAGGCAGTTTGGAGCGATTCAGGCTCTCAAAGGCGTTGACCTGGCGCTCTATCCAGGGGAGGTGCATGCCCTGGTCGGAGAGAACGGAGCAGGCAAGAGTACACTCGTAAAGATGCTTGCTGGCGTTTACCGGCCCGACATGGGTATGCTCAAGATGGATGGAGAAGTTATCGAGCTGCGGAACCCCGCCCAGGCGCAGGCCCTGGGTATCGCTGTTATCCACCAGGAACCAAGCCTCTTTCCCGATCTCGACGTGGCTGAGAATATCTTTATGGGCCGCCACCCGCGCGACCGTTTTGGACGCGTGGACTGGCGACACATGTACGCTGAGGTTGACCGGCTGCTAAACAGGCTTAATGTCCAGTTGAGCGTACGAACTCTCGTACAGGGCCTCTCGGTCGCGGATCAGCAACTTGTGGAGATCGCCAAGGCGCTCTCACTGGATACACGCGTCCTGGTGATGGATGAGCCTACAGCGGCGCTTTCACCCCACGAGGTGCAGGAGCTTTTCAAGATCGTGCGACAGTTGCGCGAGCAGGGGGTGGCGATTCTCTTTGTCAGTCATCGCCTGGAAGAGATCGCAGAACTGGCGGATCGTGTGACGGTTCTGCGGGATGGCGAGCATGTCGTTACCGCGCCCGCCAGAGAATTGAGCACAGAAGACCTGATCCGGCATATGGTGGGTCGCGAACTGGGGGCGCTCTTTCCCAAAAGCGAGGCTGAGATTGGCGAGGTCGTACTCGAAGTACGTAATCTCACGCGTGCCAGTGTCTTCCGCGATGTAAGCTTTACCCTCAGGCGTGGCGAGATTCTGGGCTTTGCGGGCCTGGTGGGTGCGGGCCGTACCGAGGTCGCACGTGTCCTCTTTGGCATTGACCGAGCTGATAGCGGCACGATCCTGCTCCGAGGTCGCGTGATTAAGATCTCCTCCTCCAAGGCGGCCATGCGTCATGGAATTGCCTATGTACCCGAGGATCGGCACCAGCATGGGTTGGTACTGGATTTCAGCATCGCCAGGAATGTGACGTTGCCGCTACTCGATCAGCTCTCCAGGCTGGGCCTGGTTGATCAACGCCGAGAGATGGAGCTGGCGAAGAGCTATGCCGAGCAACTGCATGTGCGTGCCGCGGGCCTCAATCAACTGGCCAAAGCCCTCTCGGGCGGCAATCAGCAGAAGGTGGTCCTTGGCAAGTGGCTGGCGACCGAGCCAGAGATTCTGATTCTTGATGAGCCGACGCGTGGTATTGATATCGGCGCCAAGGCCGAGGTGCATCGCATCATTTCGGAACTTGCGGGACGCGGATTGGCGATTATTTTGATCTCTAGTGAGCTGCCAGAGGTTTTGGCGATGTCTGATCGCGTGCTGGTTATGCACGAGGGGCATGTCAGCCAGGTCTTCACACGTGCCGAGGCAAATCAGGAGAAGGTTATGTTTGCTGCAACGGGGCAGGTGGCTGTATGAGCACAACAAGTACCAAACTGGAGAAGCCGCGCGCGCCAGTGCGGGCCAGTAGTAGCCGTTTTGTGAACCTGGTGAGCCGGATGCGCGAGCTTGGCCTGCTGGCGGTTCTGCTGCTGATCGTGATTGTAGTAAGTGTCCAGGTGCCGCGCTTTCTAGGGTTGGACAACCTGGAGCAGATCCTGCTTTCAATCGCGATCCTGGCTATTGTAGCTGTTGGCGAAACCATAGTGGTGCTCACGCGTAACGTAGATCTTTCGGTTGGCTCCATTGTTGGTCTGACGGCTTATATCGCCGCGAACACACTCAAGAATAGTCCGAGCACCAATATCGTACTCATAGCCTTATTGGGCTGTATCGTTGGCCTGGCGCTGGGAGCAGTGAACGGCCTGATAGTGGGCTGGGGGCGTGTACCAGCTATTGTCGCTACCCTGGGTACGCTCTACGTCTTTCGCGGCCTTGACTTCATGATGGCAGGTGGCAACGAAGTCACAGCCTACCAGGTGCCGGATAGCTATCTCGCCCTGGCAACGACAAAGATTCTGGGTGTGCCAGCGCTAATCATCTTTGCCGTGGTCGTGGCTCTGATCTTCACCTTCCTCCTACGCTACAGCCGCTCTGGTCGCCAGCTTTACGCCATTGGGAGCAATCCCGAGGCTGCCTCGCTGGTCGGTATTCGCAGTAACTGGCTGATCTTCGGCACTTTTGTGCTCTCGGGTTTGCTGTGTGGCCTGGCGGGCGTGCTCTGGGGAGCGCGTTTTGCCACGGTCGATGCGCGCGCCGCTTCGGGGCTGGAGTTACAGGTGGTCGCGGCGGTCGTGGTAGGAGGCGTGAATATCTTTGGTGGCTCGGGCACGATCCTGGGCGTCATTCTGGGCGCCATTATTCTGGGTACCATCGATAACTCCCTGACGCTGCTCAAGCTCTCTCAGTTCTGGCTCCAGGCTATCGACGGGGCCGCGATCCTGGCGGCGGTTACCCTGGACGCCTTTATCACGCGTTGGATACGGCGCAGATTGCTTGCACGGAGGCAGAGATGAACTGGCTACGGAAAAATGTTGGCTCATGGGAGGCCCTGTTGCTAGTCCTGTTAGTGCTGGTAATGATCCTTGGTAGCTCGCTTTCACCATACTTCCTGAGCTTCTCTAACTTTTCGCTGATGGCCAGCGACGTGATGGAGAAGGCCATCATGGCCCTGGCTATGACGCTCATCATCGTAGTGGGCGAGATTGATCTCTCGGTGGCCTCGATTCTGGGCCTGGCAAGCGTGGTCCTGGGTGTCTGCGTACGCGCAGGATTGCCCATTGGCCTGGGCATGCTGCTGGTGCTGGTGCTGGGGGCGTGCGCGGGCCTGCTCAATGGAGTGGCGGTGACACGCCTGGGTCTGCCCTCGCTGGTGGTGACTCTGGGTACACTGGGGCTGTATCGCGGCCTGGCCTATGTGGTGCTTGGCGATCAGGCCGTAAGCGATTTTTCCGTGGTCTTTACCAACTTCGGCTTTGGCGTGGTTCCAGGTACCTTGATTCCCTGGACGGTGCTGGTCTTTATCGTGCTCGCGTTGGTCTTTGTGGTCCTCCTGCATTGGAGCAGCTTTGGGCGCCGCATTTCTGCGGTTGGCAATAATAAGGAGGCAGCACGCTTCTCAGGCATTCGCGTGGACCGCCTGAAACTGACGCTCTTTGTCATCTCAGGAGCCATCGCGGCGCTGGCTGGCATCCTCTTCACCGCGCGTTTCGCGAGCGCGCGGGCCGATAACGCGGTCGGCTTTGAGTTGGATGTAGTGACAATTGTGCTCCTGGGTGGTGTCAATATCTGTGGTGGTCGCGGGAGTCTGGTGGGCGTAATCCTCTCGCTCATCATTATAGCGATGCTACATAACGCCCTGGGACTCGCCAATATCAGTGGCGATATCCAGAACACTGTGATCGGCGTGTTATTGATCTTCTCAGTGCTTGGGCCAAATTTGGCACAACGCATCCAGGCTACCATAACCCGCAGGCGTCTCAAAGGTGCTACTGGCGCACGTGCGCCAGTAGCACCGAGCCACTAACTTTTTTACGCTTAACGTGTGTCACGAAGGAGGACAGTCAATGAAGCTGTTTCGCACACTTGGCCTCGGATTCATGGTTGGTATTTTGTTGCTTCTAGCGGCCTGTGGCGGTTCGTCGGATGGCAACGCGGGCGCTACTGGCGGGAACGGGACTTCACTAAACGTCGCGTTCTTACCGAAAGCCATCAACAATCCCTATTTCGACACCGCTGCCAATGGTGGCAAAGACGCGGCGGGTGAACTGAAAGGAACTTTCAAGCAGGTCGGCCCATCGAATGCCAGCGCTTCGGAGCAGGTGACGTACATTAACACGTTGACACAGCAGCATGTGAGCGCTATTGTTGTCTCCGCGAACGATCCAAACGCCCTGGCTCCCTCGCTCAAGCGGGCCATTCAGCAGGGCATCAAGGTCGTTAGCTATGACTCGGATGTTGCGCCCGATGCGCGTCAGGTCTTTATTAATCAGGCGAACTCTGAGGATATCGGGCGCATCGAGGTGCAGACGCTGGCCAAGCAGCTCAACTACACCGGCGATATCGCGATTCTCTCAGCGGCCAGTACCGCGACCAATCAGAATACCTGGATTCAGTTTATGAAGGACGAGCTGAGCAAGCCGGATTATAAGAATATGAAGCTTGTAAAGGTAGCGTACGGAAACGATGATGACCAGAAGAGCTTCAACGAGACCCTGGGCCTGCTGCAAGCCTATCCCAATCTCAAGGGTATTATCTCACCGACGACTGTTGGTATCGCCGCAGCCGCGCGTGCCGTCGAATCCGTAAATAAGGGTGGAAAGGTCCTGATCACAGGTCTGGGGACGCCTAACCAGATGCGTAAGTATGTTAAGGATGGCACCTGTCCCTCCTTCGCCCTGTGGGATCCCGGTCAGCTTGGCTACCTGGCTTACTACGCAGCAAGCGCCCTAGTACAGGGTAAGATCAAGGGCCAGCAAGGCGAGAGCTTTGACGCTGGCAAGCTTGGGAAGAAGACTATTGGCGCGAACAACGTAGTCCTGCTTGGCCCGCCAACCGTCTTCGACAAGGACAACATCGACAAGTTTAATTTCTAGTAAAAGCGCTACATACGTACGCGCCTACGCTGGGCGCTCGCATCCTGTCTGGGCATAGACACAAAACCGCCGCCCATGGAGGTGCGTGGGAACTGGGGAGCTATCATAAAAGATGGCTCCCCAGATTTATTAGAGGAAGAAAGTGCGAGATTGATTACTCTCAAGACAATTTCTTCATCCCGTTAGACTTTTGGGATTTGCAGCAAAGTCGGAATCAGGTGATCTTCGAGTATGGCGAATACGTCTATGTTCTTGAGGGTGATATTGACGATTATATAGATGGATACCACTGCTGGTTTAGAGTGAGAATAGAACGCTATATAGATGAGTGGGAGGCTGCTCTTAAGGCTGCCCGTCACATAATAAAGCAGAAGTACTCTGACCGACGCTGCTAAAGCACGCGTCTACATATAAGCACATGATATGTAGACGCGTGCTTTAGCAGCGTCGTGCCACCATACACTGCCCGGAATAATTAGCGAGATGAATCGACTCTCGATGTCGTTGGTAAAAGTGTAAGCAAAATTTGCTACATAGTGGCGTTGATATATAAATACTTTGATATAGATGAGGATATAGCGCATTGACAATTTTTGAGCATATAGATGAAATGGATCGGCGCAAATTTCTCGCGCTAGGTGCAGGCGGTTTATCCGCGTTGCTGGCGGCCTGCCAGAGTGGAGGCTCGGGTATTGTGAGCGCCGCTACGGCAACGCCTAAGGCGACGGCGAGCCCGACGAAGCCTCCGACGCTGACTGATGCTGATTGGGTGAACCTGGGGAAGCGCCTCAAGGGAGAGCTGGTGCGGCCTGGAGACAGCAAATATGATGTCGCGCACCAGTTGTTTAATCCGCGCTTCGATAATATCAAGCCAGCCGGTATCGCGTATTGTGCCTCGTCCGAGGACGTGAAGGCCTGCCTGAACTTTGCCAGACGTTTTAACCTGCCCTTCACGCCTCGCTCGGGCGGGCATTCCTACGCGGGCTACTCCACAACCACTGGTTTGGTTGTGGATATGACGAAGCTGGGCGATGTCAATGTGGATACGGGCGCGGGGACCGCGACTATTGGCGGAGGCGCGCGCTTGATCGATGTCTATTCCGCGCTTACTGATCAGGGGGTGATTATTCCCGCAGGCTCCTGCCCCTCGGTGGGCATCGCGGGTTTAACTATGGGCGGGGGTATTGGTGTTCTGGGTCGGAAGTATGGTTTGACCTCTGATAACCTCCTGGGAGCGCAGGTAGTGCTGGCCAATGGGCGGGTCGTTACCTGCAATGAGAGCCAGGAGCCAGACCTCTTCTGGGCCTTGCGTGGCGGTGGCGGCGGCAACTTTGGTGTTGTGACCTCCTTTACCTTCAAGGTACACCAGCTCTCCTCTGTGACGCTCTTTACGCTGGGTTGGGCGTGGAACAACGCTGGGGATGTTGTGAATGCCTGGCAAAACTGGGCACCCCAGGCTCCCGACGAACTCTGGTCTAACTGTCTGCTGCTAGCGACTAAAGATGGCCCGCTGGTGCGCGTAAATGGCGTGTATGTGGGAGACCAGGGCGCGGCCAACGCGCAGCTCCAGCAACTGATTGATCGCCTGGGGATCGCGCCGACGAGCCGCTATGTATGGCAATCTGGCGTGCGCGATGCCATGCTCTACGAGGCTGGTTGCTATGGCAAGAGCGTGGAGCAGTGTCGCCTGCCCAGCATGGGGCCTCAGGGCCAGGTACAGCGCGAGATCGATCTCTCCAAGGCCGACTACTTCACCAACGCGCTTCCGCGAGCGGGCATTAATGCCCTGGTCAACGCGATTAATACTCGCCAGGCCAACGGGAACTTCACGGGCGGAGGCATTGGCATTGATGCGCATGGTGGCGCGATCAACCGCGTCGCCGGCGATGCCACGGCCTTCTCGCATCGCAATGCTCTCTTCTCGGCTCAATATACCGCGACCTGGGAGCCAGGCGACTCGGACAGCCTGGTCGCGGCCAACCGCTCCTGGCTTAGCTCCACCTGGCAGGCCATGCGCTCCTATGCCACCGGCACCTCGTACCAGAACTATATCGATCCCGACCTGCCCAACTGGCAGCAGGCCTACTATGGCTCCAACTTGGCGCGCCTCAAACGCATCAAGGCCACCTATGATCCCGGCAACTTCTTCCACTTCGCCCAGAGCATTCCACTGGCGTAGAGAATTAGTGTTATAGGTATGTTGGCATGGGTGGCGGGCAAATCCCGCCACCCATGCCAACATACCTATTTTTTTGAGCGCCTTCGCGCCTGCGGCGCTCAGGGGTAAGGGTGTGTGAATGGAAAACCCTGATATAGAAAGCAAGCCGCTTGCTTTCTATATCAGGGTTTGCTATAATGAAAACAAGAACGCATATACACGTTTCTATTTTGATAGTCGAAAAAGATGTAGGCACTATGTATGGGTCAGAGAGTTCCACGGCAGGCGAGAAGCCGGGCCAAATATAACGCAATACTTCAGGCCGCGCTTGAATTGTTTGGTGAGCGTGGCTATACCGAGACGACTATAGACGCAATTGTGGAGCGGAGCGGTGTAAGCGTGGGCGTGTTTTATAGTTACTTCGCCTCAAAGCAACAGTTGCTCCTGGCCCTGTTTCGTCAGGAGATGGAGGCGGACGATGACGGCCTTTTTGTGCTTCCCCAGCGCTTGCTAACCCTGTCCGAGACCGAGGCTTACATCTGGAAAATTCTCTACCAGAGAAGTGGTTTGCTGCGTGCGCGCCAGGAACTTTTACTGTTAGATCCTGAGTTCGCGCAGCATGAGCGCGCCTATCAGCAGCGCAGGCACGAGCGTTTGACGTGGGACCTGGAGCAGTTGCGCCAGGCAGGCTACATTCGCGAGGATATTCGCTGCTCGACCTGCGCCTGGATGCTGCTGGCGATTGTTTCGCGCCTGACGGATATGCTCGACGAGAAGAGCGAGCAGGAGATGGCGGTCGAGGTGCAGGCCGCCGCCCTTATGATCTATCACCTGCTCCATCCCGACATATAAGTCCAATTTCCATAGACACCCGATTTATCGCGCGTAAGGCGATTTATCGCAGTAATATTAAATTACGTGCAATTTATGGAGAACGGAGCATGTTCTCCATGTGATATGGTTGATAGCCATCCGGTATTCGTGCGATAAATCGCCTTGCGCGCCGTAAACGGGGCGCCTATGGTTTGAAAGGCCCTTACAAGAGGAGGAAATATAGATGCGAATCGTTGTTGATCTTAATCGTTGCCAGGGATATGCCCAATGCTGCTTCCTCGCGCCAGAGGCCTTCAAGCTCATTGGTGATGAGGCACTTATGTATAATGCCAATCCCGACGAGGCCCTGCGTGAGAAGATTCTGCGGGCTGCCGCTGCTTGTCCCGTCCAGGCCATTTTAATAGAGAAGGTAGAGCGGTCAAAAGGTCGTCATGAGGACAAGCAGAAAGAGCAAGCGCTCGTTAGGGAGGGAGCGTAGTATGACGCAGGTTGAAGAGAGCTTTAAGAAGAATGGCCATATTGTGATTGTGGGCGCCTCTCTGGCGGGTCTGCGGGCCGCCGAGATCTTGCGCAAGGAGGGCTTCATTGGCAAGCTGACGACGATTGGCGACGAGCCATATGAGCCATATGATCGGCCCCCGCTCTCCAAACAGGTCTTGAGTGGCTGGATACCGGCAGACCACACTACCCTCCCACGTTTGCAGCCCCTGGATGATGTGGAGTGGCGGTTGGGTGTGGCCGCGACCGGGCTGGATATAGCAAATAAGCAGGTACAGCTCGCCGATGGAGAGACAGTGGATTTTGATCGCCTACTGATCGCGACGGGGACGCGTGCGCGCCCCTGGTTTAAGGCCAACGAGGCAGCGCTGAAGGGTGTTGCAGTCCTGCGCACACGTGATGACGCCCAGCACTTACGCCAGCTTTTGGACCAGAAGCCGCGCCGCGTGCTGATCATCGGCGCGGGCTTCACCGGCTCCGAGATCGCTTCGGTCTGCATGGACCTGGGTTTATCTGTCACGGTCGCCGAGCGGGGAGAGTCGCCGTTGATCGGTGCGCTGGGCGGTGAGATTGGTTCTGTGGCGGCCCAACTGCAACGTCAGCGCGGAGTAGACCTGCGCTGCAATACAATGGTTTCCTCACTGGAGGGAGACGCGAGTGGACGCCTGCGCGGGGCGCATTTCTCCGATGGTAGTTCGCTGGATGTAGATGTGGCGATAGTCGCCCTGGGCGCGGTCCGCAATATCGAGTGGCTGCAAGATTCAGGGCTGGCTGTGGGGAAGATGGGCGTGACCTGTGATGCTGATTGCCGAGTCCTGGATAGCGATGGACGCGTCATTGGCGATGTCTTTGTGGCGGGCGATGTTGCGAGCTTCCCTCATCCTTTGTATAGCGACCAGCTTGTCGCGCTAGAGCACTGGGGGAATGCCGTAGCCCAGGCTGAGGTTGCCGCGCATAATATGCTCAGCTCCCAGGCCGAGTGTCGTCCCTACCTGACCATTCCCGCCTTCTGGTCCCTGCAATTCGGCGTCAATATCAAGTGCGTGGGTCTGCCACCCTTTGCCGACGAAGTAGTAATCATGCAGGGGTCAGTAGAGAAGCGCCAGTTCGTGGCTGCCTACGGTTACCAGGGCCGGACGGTGGCGGCGGTCAGCTTTGATCATGGAAGATGGCTCCCCTTTTATGAGAAGCAGATCGCGGCCGCCGCGCCCTTCCCGCCAGAGTCGCCCTCCTTCGACATACCTACCACGCTCCAGCCAGTACCTGCCCGCTTTCCGCGTGTGCTCATATAGAGTTTTGGTATATGGGTTGTGATGCATGCTGGCAGCCTACGGCTGCCAGCATGCATCACAACCCATATACCAGGCGAGCGCCGCAGGCGCGAGAAGTCACGTGATGGAATTGCGTGTCGGATTAGGTAAATAGAAAGACAGAAAAAGAATGATAACAGAAGCAAGCTTGTTTCAGCAGATAAACGACTATGCCAATCGTGCTAATCCCTATCCACTCTATGCTGAATTGCGTAAGACGCCTGTCCTGCGCGAACCGGATGGTAGCTATCTCGTCAGTAGCTATCGTTTGATCACTGCGCTGCTGCATGATCCACGCCTGAGTTCGGATGTGCGCAAACGCTCGCCGGAAGATCCCAAGGCCAAGGCCGCGCTAGCCAATCCCTATCCCGTTCCCTTCCTGCGCTTGGACCCACCCGATCATGACCGCCTGCGCCGGATGGTATCGCGCCAGTTTGGTCCGCCGCATACGCCAGACATGATCGATAACATGAAAGGTGAGCTAGTGCAGATCGTAAATGACCTGATTGATGGCTTTGAGGGCAAAACGCGCGTCGATATCGTCGATGACTTTGCCTATCCCTTCCCCGTGACGGTAATCTGCAAGCTGCTTGGCGTACCCCAGGAGGACGAGGCCCGCTTCCATATTTGGGCGGAAGCTATCGTGGCCTCGCTTGATCCGCAGCCCAAGGCGAGCGGGCATGATGGGCCCATGAATGTCCAGGAGGCTTTAAAAGAGATCGCCCAGTACATGAGCGAGCTGATAGATGCCCGGCGCAAGCAGCCAGGCGAGGACATGCTCTCCCGGCTTATCAACGATGACGGACCTGAGGGTCAGCTCACACCCATGGATCTCGTAACAACCTCGGTTCTGCTGCTGATCGCTGGTCATGAGACCACTGTCAACTTGTTGACCAACGGTGTGCTGACCCTCTTGCGCTATCCCGATGTGCTTGGGCGCCTGCGCAAAGAGCCTGAGCTGGCTGTGTCGCTAGTGGAAGAACTGCTGCGCTATGAGCCACCCGTGCAGTTTAACTCGCAGCGTACTGCTATTGCTGACATAACAGTCGATGGGGTAACGGTTCCTAAAGGCTCGCCCGTCTATCTCATGCTGGCCGCTGGCAGCCGCGATCCTGAGCGCTTCCCTGACCCCGAGCGCTTCATTCCTGACCGCGAAGATAACCAGCACCTGGGCTTTGGCAGTGGCATCCACTACTGCTTTGGTGCACCCCTGGCGCGCCTCGAGGTCCAGATCGCGCTCAATATCCTGTTCGGACGCGTCATCAATCCCCGCCTCGTGCTTGATCCGCCTCCCTATCGCCAGAATGCCGTCCTGCGTGGCCCCCGTCACCTACTGATTGACATCGATGGTGTGAAGCCTGGCTCACGTCAGTAGTAGTGCGGGTTTAGGCGCTTGTTACATGACTCGTTGATTAAGCGTGAAACGGCGAGAGGGTATGTGCATATAAACGCATCTATGCCAACTGGACAATGTGCTTTCATACATGCAGCCGGGAATACGACGCTTGATAGATAGTTTCATTTCAGGGAGATGGATATGAAACACGACGAGTTTATCCGCGAAGTACAGGAACGAGCACATTTGTTGTCGCGAGACGAGGCCGAGCGAGCCTCCCGCGCCACTTTACAAATGCTGGGGGAGCGGCTGGGAGGCGGCGAGGCGAAGGACCTGGCTTCGCAGTTGCCTCCACAGGAGGCGCAGTATACACTTTCGGGGCAAGCAGGCATGGGATATGATATGACCGCGGACGAGTTCTGCCAGCATGTGGGCGACATCGAAGGCGTCAATGCGGAGCAGGCGGCGGGAGATGTCCAGGCCGTCTTTAGCACTCTCCAGGATGCCCTCACCGAAGGGCAGTTAGAGCAATTCGCCACCAGCTTTCCAGGGACTATAATTCCCTCTGGGGCGAGCGGTAAGGTAAAAATGCAACAGAAAAGGGTCCAGGCTCGCCTGGACCCTTTTCTGTTGCATCCAAATGTTCCTCTCGTGTCATTCTATGCTATGATTAAAGGATTGAGGAAGGAGACGAGATGGAAACTACCTTGAAGGAGGCGAAGAGCATCCTGACGCCGCAGCGCAAGGGCTTCCTGGCGGGCGGACCATACCCCTTCACGCATGCCCTCTCGGCTTATGTGGGGTGTGGCTTTGGTCGGACCACCTGTGGTATGTATTGCTATGCTCAATTCCTGCCCAACTGGTCTTTTGGTAGTAACGGAGCGGCATGGGGCGACGCGGTACAGGTAAAGACGAACGCCGCTACCTTGCTGGAGCGAGAACTCAAGCGTATGTCACCCGAGGCGCGCGAGCGCCTGCGCATTTTTATGAGCAGCACCACCGATCCCTACCAACCACTTGAGCGGACATATGAGGTAACGCGCCAGTGCCTGGAGGTCTTCGCGGGCTTTCCCGACCTGGACCTGCTGGTAATTCAGACGCGTTCGCCCCTGGCGGAGCGTGACCTGCCCCTGCTAACGCGTATCCCCTATGCCTGGCTCTCCGTCACCATCGAGACAGACGACCAGGCGTATTTAAAGCAGCTAAGAGGAGGCCCCGCGCTGGAGAAGCGTTGGGAGCTTGTGCGGGAGGCGAGTCAGCATGGTGTGTCTACCCAGATCACCGTCAGCCCCTGCCTCCCCTATTCCAGTGTAGAACAGTTTGGTGAGCGCCTGCTCACCAGCGAAGCGCGGCGTGTCATTGTGGATACCGTCGTAGATGGAGATGGCTCTGGAGGCAGGCGTACCGCGCATAGCCCCTTTGCCCAGGCGGAGTCTGGCTGGTCTGAGACGAGCGCGGCCCACCAGCTCTACGCATATCTAAGCGCGCGAGCCGCTGAGCGTGAGATAGAGCTAGGCTGGAGCAACGCTGGCTTCTGCGGTATCGCGCCGTGGGAGCTGCGCAGTTTCTACCTTGACAGGTGAAATTGCAAACAGCTATAATCGTTATAGCAGATAGTTATTATTGGCTACGGACCCAGAAGCGAGTATTTTTGGAGGTACCCATCGATGGCGAATGATTCGCTGACCCCTTCCTTGAGTTCTACCCGGCAGTATGCTGCGTTGATCCGCGAGAACATTGCGCGTGTTATTGTTGGTAAATCAGAGATCGTTGATCTTTTGCTTGTCGCGCTGCTCAGCAATGGACATGTGCTCCTTGAAGATGTACCCGGCATGGGGAAAACAGTTCTGGCAAAATCGCTGGCACGTTCGCTCAATGCGGCTTTCCAGCGTATCCAGGGAACACCTGATTTGCTCCCTACTGACATTATTGGTGTCAGCTACTTTGACCAGAAGCAGAACGAGTTTACTTTTCGCGCGGGACCACTCTTCTCACAAATCCTCCTGGTAGACGAAATTAACCGTACGACCCCGCGCACCCAGGCGGCTCTCCTTGAGGCGATGGCCGAACGCCAGGTCACGGTCGAGCGCGAGAGCAGGCGCCTCCCCCAGCCGTTCCTGGTCATTGCGACGCAGAATCCGGTCGAGCTTGAGGGAACCTTTCCGCTGCCAGAAGCTCAGCTTGACCGCTTCTTCCTGTGGGTTCAGATGGGCTATCCCAGTGAGGAGGAAGAACAGGCCATTCTCCATCGCTTTAAGCTGGAAGAGCCACTGGACACGTTACAGGCCGTGGTGAGTGGGGAGGAGTTTCTTGCTTTGCAACAGGCCATTCGCCAGGTGCAATGGCAACCCGTCGTTGAGCGTTATCTCCTGGCGCTGGTCCGTAGCACGCGCTCGCACAAGGACATCCAGTTGGGCGTGAGTCCACGCGGCACACTGGCGCTCTATCGTGCCTGCGAGGCCTATGCCGCGATCCAGGGGCGCGATTTTGTCGTGCCGGACGATGTTAAGTACCTGGCCCCCTTTGTTCTGGGCCACCGTCTCATGACCACGCATCGCAACCGTATGCGTGGCAGGCGCAACGCGGAAATTATTGCCGAGATCATCCAGGCGACACCTGTTCCCACCGAGGAAATCTCTTCGGTGCTTGCCCCGAGGTAGCCAGGCGATGAATATACAGGACGCTTACGAAGCTAATTTTTATCGGGAGATCCTTAAACAGCGCCGCTCCTGGTATCTTGTGGCCTGCATTCTTTTTGTTGTGAGCGGGCTCAGCCGTCAGCCGCTTCCACTGCAAGCGGGCGTTTTCACGCTCGTGATCGCGATTGTCCCGGACCTCTACTTTCGCTACGCGCTGAGGCACCTGCTTGTCCGCCAGCGTGTAGACAGGAAGAAGCTTTTCCTGGGGGAACAAGTCACGCTGACGATGAGCATCGAGAACCGCAAGTGGTTGCCTCTCCCCTGGGTACAGATGGATAATACTATCTCTCCCCCACTTGTGATCTTGAAGAAGGTAGAGACCAGATTACAGGCTGTCCCGCGCGAAACGTTCACCAGTTCATGGCTGCTGTGGTCCTATCAGCGTGTGACGCAGCGTTTTACGATGAGCGCTTATGTGCGCGGCTGCCATATTTTTGGGCCGCTCAAGCTGCGCTGCAGTGATCCCCTGGGTTGGCTGGAACGCGAGCTTCTTCTGCCTGCCAGCGAAGAAGTAGTAGTCTATCCGCTGATCGCCCCACTGGAGAGCCTGGGCCTTCCCTCAAAGTTCCTGATGGGTGATTATATCGGGCCACGTCAACTGCTTGAAGATCCGCTCTGGTTTGCCGGTATTCGCGCCTATCAGCCGGGCGACGATTTGCGCCGCATCGATTGGAAAGCGACCGCACGCACAGGTGAGCTATGCAGCAGAATCTACGAGTCGACTACCCGGCGCCAGCTCTTACTCTTGCTGGATACCCGCGCCTATTCACCTCAACTCCAGGGACCCGATAGCGCTCTTCAGGAGTTTTGTATCTCAATGGCTGCCTCACTGGCGATGTGGGGACTCGAGGAGGGGTATAAGGTGGGCCTGCTCGCCAACTGCGCACTGGCAACGCCCAGCCATGCACTCAGCTCTGTAGTCAATACTGACCAGGAAGGAGATGCAGAGACGACAGATATGTCCAACGCGGTAGACTACTCTGTGCCAGGGGTGAGCGTTCCCTTTGGCCTGAACTATGAGCAAGCTGAGGACCTCTTGACTATGCTTGCATGTTTGACTCCTGATCAACACATGCCTATGGAGTATGTGCTTGAAAACGGGTATGAAATGTTTGCGCGGGGTACCACTATCCTGCTGATCAGCGCTACCCAAACGCTCAGTGAAGACACGCTTGAATTGCTTCAGGAACAGCAGAGGCATGAGTGCGCGGTCCATCTCGTGTTGGTCGGGGAGCCAGAGGAACGACGAGAGCTTCCAGGAATTGAGGATTTTTCCTGCTACTATCCTGGAGGAAAGGAGAAATGGCATGAAGTTACCCACGCGATCAACGATGCGCAGGGAACGCTCGTCGGTAGGAGCGCAGTTCACCTCCAATTGGATTGAGGTTCTTGCAATCCCGGTTGCTTCAGCCATCATGGAGGCGCTGCCCATCGCCCTGGCGCTCCAGGTCCTGGTCGAGAAGATTTTCTTTGCTTCCGACGCTCAACTTGAGCTTAACGTTGCCAGTGTGGCACTCGTATTGCTTGGTCTGCACTGGTGGATGCTGTGGCGACGTACAAAAGCTGCAGCAACCAATGTGTCAAGAATACCTGTTCAGCTCATGCATATACTGAGCGTACTGGTCGCCTTTGCGTTCCTGCTGTGGACGAATCCCGCCTTTGCCGAGGACTCGGGTGGTTGGACGATCATGCTGTTCCTGACCGCCGTGGTCTGGTACCGCAGTTATTCCCGTACGCGGCCCGACGAGGAGACGAATCAGCTTGTGTGGGGCTTAAAGTTTGGCTTCCTGCTCCTACTCGGTGTAATGGTTTTTGCTCTCGCCGAACAGTCCATGGGATTTCCGGCCCTGAACCGCACTTTGATGACCGATCTCCCCATTTTCTTCCTCTCAGGCCTGCTGGCTCTCTCATTTAAACGCCTCAGCATCCTTAAGCAAGAGCAAGCACGGCAGAGCAAGGGCCAAGGCAGTTTTAAGACAGGAAGGTGGATTACGGGTCTGGCGCTCACCTGGGTGGCCGTTATTATTGGCGGTATTGCCTTTGAAGCCCTTCCGCCCGAGGTGTTAGCCAGCGTGGTCAATGTAATTCTGGGCCTGTTTATCTCGCTTCTGAGCCTGCTGGCTTATCTCTTTAGCCTGCTCAATTTTGGGAAGGCTTCACAGGGGCCATCTCTACCAGACCTATCCAAACGCCAACTTCAGCCACCATCTTCCATCCCGGTATTGCATACCCCTCCGCCAACTACTCTTGCCTTGCCTCTTACCCTGATCGGATTTGTCTGCGGCATTCTCCTGGTTGTCATACTTATGCTGGTCATACTCAAAAGGAGGGTGCACGAGGCAAATGCAGGGGAAGGAAACGAGGTGCGCGAAAATCTCGATAAGGAGAAAATTCAAAAAGAGCGGCGGAAGGAGCGCAATCAGCGGACCAAGCTTGAGGCGCTAGATTCCTCATCCGCACGTGCGCGCTACCGTGAACTCCTCACAGCCATGGCGACGCAAGGGCTGCCACGCCGTGCTGACGAGACGCCCGCTGAATATCAGGCCCGCCTGTTGACTCTCACTCAGGTCTTGCCTGAAGCGGAGGAGCAGGAAACGCCAGCGGATCAGGACATTCTTGTGGCCTTAACCCAGGACTATACCCGCGAGCGCTATGGCGCGAAGCCGCTAACCCCTGAACGCCGGGACTACCTACGCCAATGGCTGCCATCATTGCTGCGACGCCTGGTAAAAAAGGCCGGTAGGGACCCCCACGATGAATCGGGGGGCTAGCGTGTCCATAGGCGTCAATTGAAGAAATTCTGCTTGATCCTCACGCTATACCGGGACGGCAGCCCCAAATCATAAGTGCCTGATTTATCGCGCACAAGGCGATTTATCGCAGTAATGCAGAAGAACGGGTGTCTTTTTGCCGTGTTGGATTCTCTCGTGGAAGCGTCGGCACGTCATAAAACTCCATACACGACAAAATACACCTTTCAATCAAGAAAATCTGCTATGCCGTATCATTGCGACAAATCGCCTCGCGCGATAAATCAGGCACTTACGTGAATTGATTTCCTCCACATAGCAAATCGAAGCCCCTTTCCTCTCTGTCATTCACAAGCCCTGCCTTCAGAAGAACAATCATTGACAGCTTAAATTTATCAAGTTGCCAAGTTGCCAAGTTGCCAAGTTGCCAAGTTGCCAAGTTACCAAGTTACCAATTTAGAAATAGAAGGAGCTGCGCATGATTGCTCAGTTAAAAGCAGTTCATGGAATGAACTATTGTGTGGAGGTTAGCCATTGCCTGACCGAAATGCCGCCGAAAGAGGGACAACACTAATGCGCTTTAGTCTTTTCTCATTGCTCGACGTGTATGACACCGAGGCGCGCACCTCTGTTGCGATCTACCAGCAGACTTTGGAGCAGATTGTCCTCGCCGATGAACTGGGCTTCGACTCTTATTGGATCGGGGAGCATCATGGATATCTTACACCGGATCAACTGCTGGCCTGCCCTAATCCTGCGATCTTGCTCGCTGCTGCTGCGAAGCTGACACAACGGATCGGCCTGAATACTGCCGTCGCCAACCTCTCCCTGCGTCATCCGCTCCAACTCGCCGAGGATTACGCTCTGGTTGATCTGCTCAGCCAGGGACGCCTGGGCCTGGGCATTGGGCGCGGAAGTTTCGCGCACGAATATGCTGCCATGGGACAGGACGCGGCTGAGAGCTTTGGCCGTTTTGAGGAGAGTTGGGAAATCATTCAGCGACTCTGGCGTGGAGAACAGGTGACGTTTCAGGGTCGCTATTTTCAGCTTGAGAATGCAAAGCTCAACGTCACGCCAGTGCAACAGCCTGTCCCACGCCACTGGTTCTCCGCCATCAAGGGGGATTCATTTGCCATGCGGGGTCGAGCAACTCAACCAGTGATCAGCCTGCCCCACATTAGCGCGAAGAGCTTTGCTGACGCTCAGAAGCTGGTCGAGGACCATCGCAGCCATTATTTGGCAGCAGGCGGCGATAACGAGCACTATGAGTTACCGCTGATCCTCTACACGTTTGTGGCCCCCACAAGCACGGAAGCCCTCCATATAGCTGTTGATGCGCTGCGCCGTTATATGGAGCATCAGCATCCCGGTAGTCATGAACAGATAATGCATGTTATTCATCATCTAATGGATCAAAATCTCCTCTGGTTTGGCACGCCCAGCGATCTGATCGAGGTGATTGCACAATTCCAGGCACACATCGATCCTCGTCATGTCGTGTTCTGGTCGGACTTTGGCGGCCTGCCACCAGCACTTGTCTCGCGCTCAATGCGGCTCATTGCCCAGGAAGTCCTGCCTCATTTCACCGGACAAACGAACTGAACTCTTGTTGAAACTGTACAGACAGACACACGAGCAAGGGCGGCCAGATACTCATATTGGTATCTGGCCGCCCTTGCTCGTGCTTGTCTCTTTAGTTCAAGAAGTCTTTGAGCTGACGGCTGTTGTAGGATTGGCGTAGCTTGCGGAGCGCTTTGGCTTCGATCTGGCGTACGCGTTCGCGGGAGAGATGTAGGTTCTCGCCGATCTCGGCCAGGGTGTGCTCTTTGCCATCCAGGAAGCCAAAGTGGTACTGGATGATGTGACGCTCACGCTCGTTCAGCTCGTCGAGCACATGCGCGATCTGCTCCCTGAGGATGTTGCGCGTAGTGATGTCGGCTGGCGAGGCTGTGACCTGGTCCTCGACGAAGTCGCCCAGGGAGCTATCGCCATCGTCACCAACAGGCGACTCCAGGCTGATGGGTTGCTTGCCTGCCTCCAGGATATCGTAGACGGTATCTATGCTGATATGCATGCGCTCCGCGATCTCCTCGGCGCTTGGCTCGCGTCCCAGTTCTTGAAAGAGCTGAGAGCTGGTGCGGTGCAGGCGGTTGACGGCCTCGTGAAAGTGGACCGGCAGGCGGATGGTGCGGGCCTGGTTCGCGATGGCGCGATTGATGGCCTGACGAATCCACCAGGTGGCGTAAGTGCTGAACTTAAAGCCTCTGCTATAATCAAACTTTTCGACGGCGAGCATCAGGCCCGCGTTCCCCTCTTGAATGAGGTCTGCTAAAGCCATGCCACGTCCCATGTACTTGCGTGCAATGCTTACGACCAGGCGCAAGTTGGCTTCAGTCAGGCGGTCGCGCGCATTCTGAGCCGAGTCTATGATCGCACGCTCTGGTGGGACCTTGAGCAGGCGTGCGCGCTCCTGTTCTAGTTTGCCTCGCTCGATCTGCTGCGCCAGTTGCACCTCTTGTTCGCTGGTTAGCAGGGGAACGCGACCCATCTCGCGCAGGTAGGTCTCAAGGGTATCTCCAGGCTCGCCCGCGGCCTCTATAAGGGCGGCGGGATGACTAGACTTCGCTGTATATGTAGGAACAGGCTCTTCCTCTTGCAGAGGCTCCTCTGTTGTGTCTTCAGCCTCTTCCTGTTCTTCGTCCTCATCCAAAGCGTCCTCCTCGTGAAGGAGTTCGGCCTCGTCCAGGTCGAAATCGTGCTCCTCCTCACCTGGTTTCGTCCTAAAAGGAGACTCCTGAAGAGGGAGTAAACGTGTCATATTCTTCTCATGATCTTGAAGTAACATTGCCATAGGCGGGTCTCCATATTGATAAACGCACAATAAAATAAGGCAATGTGTGCGCGTGCATTTCGCTCAGTGTATTACGGCTTAGCTATTGCTAGTTTAGCTATTGATTATAGGTTGGTCGGTCTTCATCTAAATATCGGCAGGAATAGCGGAGTCCTTAAGTACATATCGTTCGTAAGTGCACCTCGTACCAGGAAGACAGGTCGGGCGCGATACAATCTCGACACAATTTCTAAATGTCTGTAGCATAAGCAGGTGGAAGGATAGGTGCTTTTAGCATTTACATAAGCATTTGCATAGTAGAAAACACCTGTGGGGTTAAATTTATTCCACCTCTAGACAACAATGACGCCCTCTCTCCGCCGATGGGTAAGTTTTCTCCTATATATTATACTATGAACTTCAATTTTTATTCCTTTAGCGTTACCTTAGTACTTATTTTTCCATGTGTTTATGCTTTATTAGAGATAGATGTTTGCTTGGTTTGAGAATGGTAAGTGGGGGAATGTGTGGGGACACCCCACGCCCCGGCAGGAGGGAGACCCTCCTGCACCTCCCCTGGATGTGGTGAACACACCTGTTTGAAAGGAGTGGAGGATTGATGATACAAGGTAAGCGCTGGCTTTCTTCAGGAAAGTCCCTGGTTGTGCTCTGCCTGGCCCTTTTGCTGGGGGCACTCTCCTTCGGTGGGTATACGCCTCTTGCCAGGGCGGTAGCGCGTGTTGAGCCTACACTCGTGACCTACTTTTATCCCTCCTCAACGGCAGAGGCCACCGCGTCGGGTTATTGTTGGATTGGCTCGCTGGCTGCCTCGCGCAGTGATGCCTGGCGGTGTGCTACCGGCAATATCATCTATGATCCATGCTTTGAACCAGTCGCGTCCAAGTCTGGAAGCCTGGTCATCTGCAATCCCAATCCCGCTACGGGGCAGAAAGGTATTCGGGTAAATCTGAATCAGCCTCTGCCTCGGGCGGAAGCTTTTAAAGGACCAGACACTCAGGCCTGGCTGCTTGTGCTTGCCAATGGCTCATTCTGCTCCTTCCTCACAGGTGCCACCGGCCTGGTAAATAATCAGCGCATCGATTATGGCTGCTCCGATGGCTCAGTCGTGATTGGTCTTCCGCAAGCAGGAAAGGTCTGGATGGCAAAAAATCAGGCTTCTGGGAGCAAAACGCTCAAAGATGTGCCTATAAAAGAGGCATGGCTATGAAAGGATGTGATCTATGTCAGGCACCTGGCAGGCGCCTCGTCGCCCATCGCGTAGCTGGCTTCAGGTCTTTTTTCTCGGTTTTCTACTATTCGTTTTAACTGTGGTAGTTATGGCCTTGACGAGTAACTCAAACCTTTATCCCACCGTGATCGTGATCGGTAACTTTCTCATTCCGGTCGTCTTTGTCGCTTTTTTGTACGATCATCAGCACATCACATCGCTTTCGCCAGAGCAAATAGCCAAAAGCTTCTGCCTGGGTGGTGTGCTTGGGGTGCTGGGCGCGTCGATACTTGAGGCGCTATTGCTTCCACCGCAGACCAGCCCTGATCAGGAGCTCTCATTTCGCAGTGGCTTATTGATTGGTCTCATTGAAGAGGGATGTAAAATCCTGGCTGTGATCTTCATTGCGCGTAAGATGCGCCACGACTCGCCCATTGATGGCTTGCTGCTTGGCGCGGCTGTGGGCATGGGCTTCGCGGCCCTGGAGAGCACGGGCTATGCCTTCAATGCCTTTATCTACAGCCATGGACGCTTTAGCGCGTCTATCGTAGAGACGATCCTGCGTGGCCTGATCGCGCCCTTTGGGCATGGCACGTGGACCGCCATCCTGAGCGCCGTCCTCTTCCATGAGAGCGCGCCCCACCGTTTTCGTATCACAATTCCCGTCATCCTGGTCTTTGCCTTCGTCGTGGTGCTGCATGGGGCCTGGGATGGCCTGCCCCATTCGCTCTACTTCGTGGTCCCCCCAGGTTTCCCCATCTCGGTCGCGACCCTCATTATCAGCATCCTCGGCATCGGCGCACTCGTAGTCGTCTACAAGCACGCCGGGAAAGAACGCCTGCCCGAGCAGAAGTAGCCCTTCGCGCCTGCGGCGCTCAGGGGGAAAGGGGGTCTGAGTGGAAAAAGGCGAAGCCTTTTTCCACTCAGACCCCCTTTCCCCTGATGAGCGTAGCAAACCGAGGCGAGAAGCAGAAGAGAATGAAATAGCCCTGTTCAATGTGGCACCTATCTTATGAGCTTTATTGCCATGGTGTGTATAATAAGTAGCTGTAGTCTTATAAATTAAGTATTTTTGTTATTATAAGCACAGGTATATTGAAGGGATTCATTGCGTATGCAGCAAGCTATAGAGCAGAATTCGCAGCAGGAATCGCAGGCATCTTCTAGCGTGGGTAAGAGTGGCTGGGCGAGGCGTAGAGAGGAGCGCGAGGCGGCCAGACTTGCCAGGCAGCTAGCTAAGACAGCCAGGAAAGACCAGGCGGCATCCCTCAACGCGTTTGATGTGACACGGACAGAGCCTGGAAGCTTCTATGAGCAGGCCATTGAATGGACGCATCGTGCCGACAAAATTATCAACCTGGTGCTCGGGTATCTGCTGGCAATCGCTTCGGTCCTGGGCTTTATGGATGTACTCTCAAATGGTGAGGTCCTGGGCCATGTACCTTTCCTCTTCTATATCTGGCTTCTCATCATGGGCCTGGGCGTTGACTTCCAGATTCTGCTGGTGATCGGGCGCGTTCCCGACCTGGCGCGTATGGTTGGGCATCCGGTGGGCAAATGGGTGCTTGTGACCTTTAATATTGTTTTCCTGGCCTTCCTTGCTTACGTCTCAATCGTCATTGGGGCTGTCTTTACACAACATCGCGATGTGCCGGGAACCATAGCGCAAGCCATGCAAATGTTGGGCATCAACTCAACCAGTTTTGTCTATGAACGCGCGGCCCTGGCGACCTGCCTGCTGATCCTGATGGCTATTGACCGCACGATGGAGCGCTGGCGGATGCAGATCGCGGTGGGGAATCGGCAGCAGCAGCTTGAGAAGCAGCAGGCACAGGTCAGCGAGGTGGAGACATCGGTAGAGAGCGTCCAGCCTGCGCAAAACGCGCAGGCCAGCGAGCTCACACAGGTGGTCCAGGCCATGCAGGAGATGAACGCGCAGAACCTGGCAGCCATGCAGGCCATGAACAACGAGATGCTCAATCGCTTCTCCCAGGTCACCGTTGAACTGGTACGCGAGACAATTGAGCGTACCGTCGCCACCGTTGCCCTCCCCTCTGCGGAGTCGCCTGCCCTGCCCGCTGGCAAGGCCAAAGACGAGGCCACAAGTGAGTCGCGCCCCTCCTTGAACGAGCAGAACCTCTTTGAAGATGAGTCTGGGCGCACAACAGAGGCTCTGAGCGCGATTGATTTCAAGTTTCGTGGTGCCCAACCATTTACGCCAGATTACGGCAAGCTTATCGCGGACATGTACCAGGAGAATCCTGATCTGAAAGTGGCAGATATCGTTGATGAGTTGAGGTGTGCCCGCAGCACTGCTACCAAGTGGCTCAAACGCGTCAAGGACGAGGCATAGGATTCAAAGAGGGATGACGCTGTGGTGGGACGATGCTGCTAAAGCACGCGTCGGTCGGGACCATACAATTTAAGGGAAGAGGCATAGATGAATACTAAAATGCGGCGCTATCTGAAGGTTGGAGGTGTACGCCTCTGTTGTGTGGACTTTGGCGGGGATGGTCCGCCAGTATTGCTTCTGCATGGCCTCGCGGGACGGGGGCTGGAATGGCGGGAGAGCGCGAGCTGGCTAAGAGAGCACTATCACGTCTACGCCCTGGATCAGCGCGGGCATGGTATGAGCGACAAGGGCTTAAACGACTACTCACGGGATGCCTATGTCAAGGATGTGATAAGCGTTATTGAACAGCTCCAGGTTCAGCCGGTGTTGCTCATTGGGCAGTCCATGGGTGGGCAGAATGCTTATCTTGTGGCCTCTCGTCGGCCAGATCTTGTGTGTGGTTTGATTGTGGTTGAAGCCACGGTCAGCCCCGATCCCGATAAGCCTGATGTGCAAGGGAAGATTCGCAAGTGGCTGCATAGCTGGCCCCTCCCCTTCCCCTCGCTGGCCGATGCCAGAGCATACTTTGGTGGTGACACTCTCTATGCTCAGACCTGGCTGGAGATCCTTGAGGAGCGCAGTGATGGCTTCTGGCCTCAGTTCCACTTCGAGGATATGATCAGCTCAGTGGCCGACCAGGGGGGACACGATTATACGGATGAGTGGCTGCGCATCCAATGTCCTGCTCTGCTTGTGGGTGGTGAAAAGAGCTTCCTTCCGCAAGAGAAGCTATGTGCCATGGCTCAACAGCTCCCTCATGCACGCTATGTCCAGATCGCTAACGCGGACCATGATCTTCACCTGAGTCAACCTCAGGTCTGGCGGCAGGAAGCCGAAGCATTTCTGCGCAACCTGGATCATATCCGTTAGCCAATTCGTGTACCAGTATGGTGAAGTATTCACTAAATTGAGGGGAGGTGCAGGAGGGAAACCCTCCTGCTGGGGCGTGGGGTGTCCCCACAAATTCCCTTCCTTATAAAAATGAGGAGCGAAAGCGATGGCTGAGATACAAACCTATGATGCGATTGTGATTGGCGCAGGCCAGGGAGGCGGTCCGCTGGCCTCGGCCCTGGAACAGAGCGGGAAGAAGGTCGCCATGGTCGAGCGTGAACATGTGGGTGGCACCTGTGTCAATGAAGGCTGTACGCCAACGAAAACCATGGTTGCCAGCGCCCGCGTGGCCTACCTGGCACGTCGAGGCGCCGACTATGGTGTCTCAACGGGTCCCATAAACATCGATATGGAGGTCGTGCGCAAGCGCAAGCGCGATATCGTAGATAGCTTTCGCTCAGGTAGCGAGAAGCGCCTGGTCTCCTCCGGCGTGGACCTGCTCATGGGCGAGGGCGAGTTCACAGGGCCGAAGCGCCTGCGCGTCACCCTCAACGATGGCGATGTGCGCGAGATTGAGGCCGAGACCATTATCATCAATACCGGCCTGCGGCCAGCGATTCCGCCCCTGGAGGGCATAGAGACCATTCCCACGCTCAATTCGACCAGCATCATGGAGCTGGATACTGTGCCTGAGCATCTGCTGATCATTGGTGGTGGCTATATCGGTCTGGAGTTTGGGCAGATGTTCCGCCGCTTTGGCAGCCAGGTCACGCTGATACAGCGCGGCGCGCGGCTTCTCTCGCGAGAAGATAAGGATGTCGCCGAAGAGGTGGCAAAGATCTTGCGCGAGGATGGTGTCGAGGTCTTCTTGCAGACGAAGCTCAAGCGTGTCGCGAAGGACGCCAACGGCAAGATCCATCTCACAGTCGAGACGCCCGAGGGCGAGCGCACCCTGGTAGGCTCGCACCTCCTGCTGGCCCCTGGCCGCGTTCCCAACACAGATAAGCTCAATCTTGCAGCCACGGATGTCGAGGCTAATGAGCATGGCCTGATCCAGGTCAATGACAAACTGGAGACTAATGTCTCGGGCATCTACGCCATTGGCGATGTCAAGGGCGGCCCGGCCTTTACCCACATTTCCTATGACGACTTCCGCATCCTGCGCACCAACCTGATCGAGAATGGTAACGCCAGCATCAAGGATCGCCTGCTGCCCTATACCGTCTTTATTGACCCACAACTGGGGCGTGTCGGCCTGAGCGAAGAGGAGGCACGCAAGCAGGGGCTTGATATCCGCGTGGCGAAGATGCCCATGAGCTACGTCGCCCGCGCACTGGAGACCGACGAGTCGCGTGGCTTTATGAAGGCCATCGTCGACCCCCAGACGAAGCAAATCCTGGGTGCGGCCGTGTTGGGCCTTGAGGGTGGCGAGGTCATGGCCATGCTGCAAATCGCCATGATGGGCAAACTGCCCTATACAGCCCTGCGCGATGGCATCTTCTCCCACCCCAATCTCTCTGAGGCTCTCAACAACCTCTTCTCCACACTGGATCAATAGAACAGGCAATATCGGTGCCACGCCGTGCCTCCGAATGGGGGGGTACGGCGCGCCGATTTATCCCATGAAACGAGATGCGACCTCAAACGCGCCCACTTTCCTGGGCAATAAACCAAAAAGGGAGATGCATCATAGCATCTCCCTTTTCCTACAAGCCTTCAAGTTTCCTGGTAGAGCCACATTAAGTGGTGAAGACTTCATTGTTTAAGCTCATTTCCCTTAAGTTCTTTGGGCTCTTCATCGGATAATGTGGTTCTACCGCTCTTGCAATATAGTTGTTATTACCGAGCTTTCAAGATTCCCTACGCGAAGTACTCGGTCGTTTTGTCGCATGGGAGGCGGAGGGAGATGCGTTGCTGTTGGGAGAATGTGTCAATGTATTGCTGTCTGTTCTCTTCGCCTTCGACGTAACGGTTCACTAGACGCTTTAAATCGCGCTGAATAAGTGCCTGATCCTCGAGGACCTGAATGGTGCCTTGAATGGTTACATAGCGAGGTCCGTCCTCAACGCAGACTGCGATGCGGGGATCTCGGCGAATATTCCTCGCTTTCTGAAGATGGATCTGGGTATTCATGATGATGTTGTCGTCCTCATCGAGGATGTACCACATTGTTGTCAGTTGCGGGCTACCATCTTTGTTAAGGGTGCTGAGTACCGCAAAATGCTTTTCGTTGAGAAACGCCCGTGCTCTATCAGATAGCCTGGTTGCCATCATAAATGTCCTTTCTTTATCGAGAACGTGAAACATGAGATCTTTACTAGTTCCGGTTGAGCCAGTAACAGCAACACCAATCCTTTATGTTGAAGAATATAAACTATGCCATTAGTGTTATAGTCAAGGGGGAAATAAAGAGTTCTTTTCAAGGGGAAGGAATTTGCTACATGCGCATTGGTGAACTATCGCGTTTAACAGGCGCGAGCATGCGTTCTCTACGCCATTATGAGTCGCGTGGACTGATTAAGGCAGCTCGCCTGGAGAATGGGTATCGCGATTACGACGAGAGTGTAATTGAACAGATTCGGGCCATTCAATTATATCTGGGACTGGGTCTCAACACCGATGAAATTGGGAGGCTTTTTACCTGCGAGAGTTTGGGCAAGCGGAGAGATGTAGACGTAAAACCGGGTGAATGTGGAAAAAATGTGCTGAATCTCTACACAAAGAAAATCCAGGCAATTGATGCTGAAATGCAGGCTCTCGCTAACATTAAGTCCCGCCTGATGGTGAGGGTGAACCTGATTCAGGGTGAAATAGCCACTATTGTCGAGAGTTGAGGGAAACGCAGCCGCCCAGCAGGAGGGGACTGGTAGGTTGGTGCCAGCCGTGTGATGATCTCAGCCCCATCTTGCATAGGCGGCGTAGCGTCTATGCAAGATGGGCTTCCTCTTGATTCTTCTATTACATATTGATGGGAAGAAGCCCGATATTCCGTATTCCTGCGATAAATCGCCTTACACGCGATAAATCGGGCGCCTATGGAAGTGAGGAGTGATTGTTTGGTGTTTTGGTGAGCCATTCGTGGGCCAGGCTGATGATGGCGATGAGCAGGATGGAGCAGGAGCAGAGCGCGATTCCACTGGCTAGATACTGGTGGCTGGCGAAGAGGGGCGTGGCAAGCGCGGAACCAAGCATCAGGCCAATCCCGGCGATGAGGCGGCGCAGGCTGTACATCTTTCCCATGTCTGTGGAGGGAAAGTCGGTCTGTATGATGTTCACCAGAATCAGGTCACCCATTGGGCTGCCGAAGGCCGCGATGGCGGCGCCTAGCATGGCCAGAATGGGGGTCGTTGCTACGCCGATAAGCAGGAAGCCCAGTCCTAGAATGATTTGCCCAACGTACATCCAGCGCAGGTCGCGTGTGCGCGAGAGGTGATTTGTGAGGAAGAGGCTCAGCACATTGCCGACGCCGTATGCCCCCACGACCAGGCCATAGGTGCCAGCATTGGCGCCCGGCATGCGCGCGATCAGCAGGGGTACCCCTATGAGAAAGATGGCCGCCCAGGAAATATTGCTCAGGCCAAGGCTACCAAGCGCCCAGGCCAGCGGGCGATGGGCGCGTAACTGGACTAGCCCGCTCCGCATATCGCTAAAGATATGCCCCCTGGCTTCTGGCTTCTGCTCGCTTGTTTTCGCTTTTCTGGCGGGGAAGTGCCTGGCAAGCAGAAGAATACTGAAGGCTGAGAGGGTAAAGCTGATGGCGTCCAGGGTGAAGAAATGGGCTAGCGGGATGAGCAGAAGTAGTAGGCCAGTGAGACCCGGACCCAGGACGCGCGCCATCCTCTGCGTGCCATCCATCAGGGTATTGGCGGCATAGAGTTGTTTGCCATCACGCGTCAGGAGGGGCAGACTGGCGATAAGCGTGGGATCAAAGAGCGTGCCCAGCGCCTCAAGGCCGATACTCAGCAGGATGAGCTGCCAGATCTGAAGCATGCCGCTGACCGCCAGGAGCGCAAGCGCACCTGCTAGCAGTGCTCGGAGCAGGTCGGTATAGATCATGGTCTCGCGTCGTGGCCAACGGTCCGCCAGGGTTCCACTGGGCAGGCTAAACAGGAGGACCGTCAACGATCCCAGCGCGCTCACGACTCCGGCTGTGCTGCCCAGGAGGCGGGTCGTAATCCAGATAAGCGCCACGCTAAAACATTGATCGCCAATCGCCGAAAGCATCTGCCCACCCCAGAGAATAGCCAGGTGCGGCGTACGTAAAACCTTCAAGAAATCCATCGTGTTCGTTCTCTTTCCATTGCTGTTGCTGTTGTCCCTGGCCAGGGTTGCATCGCTGGATGCATCGTGTATGCATAAGAGTAATCGATAATGGCCTATGAGGCAATATAATAGCTGATATAATCATTATTGAATTTATTTATGGGAGGAGGGCAATGGAGATCAATCAGTTGCAGGCGTTTGACATGGTGACGCGCCAGGGGAGCTTTAGCAAGGCCGCGCGGGCGCTCGATATCTCGCAACCAGCGATCAGCCTGCGTATTCGGGCATTGGAGGAGGCCGTGGGAGGCGTACTCTTTGTGCGTGGTGGTACCCGACTGGAACTGACGGAACTGGGAACAAGCTTTCTCCCCTATGCAAGGCAGGCCCTGAGTGCCCTGGCGACAGGAACCGAGATTGTGCGCCAGACAAAGCAAGGTGCCAGGGGAAGGGTCTCGCTGGCGACCTTGCCCGCCATGACCACGGGTTTCGTCTCCTCCGCCATAGCTCGCTTTAACGCCAGCTATCCGCAGGTCGACCTCAATATTCACACGAACCACAGCGATCAAATTCTGGAGATGTTGTACGATGACCTGGTCAAGCTTGGCCTGTTGAACTGGCCACTCTTTAGTCCGATCAGTCTGACGCCTCTTCTGCACTTTCGCGAGCCTTTAGTTGTCGTAGCCCATCCCGCCCATCCACTGGCGCAACGAGAGAGCCTCACATCGCTGGACGTAGTACGTGAGGGGAATCCTTACTGGCAGGTCGATTGGGAAACGGAGACGCAAAGCTGGCATACACATCTGATAGGCGCGGAGCAGGCTTTGACCTCGCTGCCTATTCATACCGCCCATGACCTGGTTGTGCATGGCATTGGCGTAGCGCTCCTGGCGCGCCCCCTCGTCACGGATGACCTGGCTGTCGGACGCCTCGTAGAGCTTCCTGTGCAGGACCTTCCCGCCTTCGCGCGCGAGAGTGCCCTGGTGTGTCTGAGTCGCGAGAGGCAGCACCTCTCAAACGCGACCCGGAATTTCATCGACGTTTTGCGCGAAGAGGGACGCATGTTTCTATACCCTGAATGACCCTGGCGAAACACCATAGGAGATGAGCATGTTTACAATTCTTACTCCCCCTGCTTTTGAGCGTGTGAAGCCTCTCTTTGCCGATATGGCGTACCACCTCGCCATTATGACTGTCCTGGCGGGAAAGACACCGGGGCAGGTGTTTGTTGATGACCCTGAGGCGCCCCAAACCGCGCTGCTTCTGCCTACTAATCCTCATCGTATCTATCTCGCGGGCCGAGCAGAGCATCCAGACCTGCAACAGACCATCCAGGCTATTATAGCGCAACAATATCACAAATTATCTCCAGGTGCGGATGGCTATGGAGCCCTGCTGTACTATCCTCCTGGAGGCGAGAGCTGGCAGGCTCTTCTCGATACTGTTCTCCAGGGGCAGAAGACCTTTATGGGTCAGCGAGAGTTCCACCGCTTGAAGTTGCCACATACTATTGTAAGTTCTCCCCTTCCCGAGGGCTTTATGCTGCGCCGCCTCGATGATAAACTTCTGCAAGAACTGGAGCCAACAAATAGAGCGCATGTCCTTGAGGAGATCTGTTCAGAAAGCCCCTCACTTGAACACTTTCTTACGTATAACTTTGGTCTCTGCGCACAGCATGAACACATGCTCTCTGGCTGGTGCCTGGCCGAGTATCGCGACCAGGAGCGCTGCGAACTGGGCATTGAGACGCTGGAGGACTACCAGCGCCAGGGGATCGCGACCGCTCTGGCTCAGGCCGTCATTGAGCAAGCTTTTGTAGAGGGCGCGACCGAGATTGGCTGGCATTGTTGGGCCAGAAACACTCCCTCGGTCGCCACCGCCAAAAAACTAGGTTTCGAGAAGGCCTTCGATTACCCTGTGTACTATTGTCAGTACCGCCAGGAAGCATAGTGGAAGAAAACACCTGTAATTTCCGTTTTTGGGTGGCACAAAAAGAATAGCTTAGAACGTAGTAGAAGGTGTACGGGGTTAAAAGAGGAGGATGGAAGAGGATGGCTCGCACGCTCACCACCACACTTACCACAGCAGTAGGAGATACCACGCGCGTTCCCGTGATCGCGGCGACGTGTGAGGATCATATCGCGCGCTACAACCAGCTCGCAGCCGCCAACACGGCGCAGTCGCAAAGCTTTTTTAACGCCTGCATCGCCAACGATGGCTCGATCATTCGCGTGTGGGTGGTAGCGGGCAGCTCTCCGGCGACCTTCCAGTATCAGCGCATCACTAACCCTGCGACATCTAGCCAGTGGACGACCTGGACAACTTTTGGCGGGGCGAGCGCGACCATCGCGCTCAACGGTGCCTGCTGCGTCTCCAACAATGGTGGCACGCTGCGTGCCTTCGCCCAGCAAAGCACTAGCCCGAATTCGCTCTGGACCTGGAGTTCGACCGATAACGGCGTGACGTGGAGCGCGAGCCCCAGCGTGGTCTATACACCTGTGTCAACTGGCGCGCTGATGAGGGGCCTGGGCAGTGGGGGCAATAGCGACATCTTTTTGCAGTACGATGTCGTTGGCGGTAAGTCAATGGGGATGTGTACCTTTAATGGTACGTCCTGGTCGGCTATTGCGGTTTGGCCGGGCGGAATTGTATCAGGCCTGGCCGGAGTTGCTGTGTATTGGGATTCCTCAGCCTTACTCTATCGCCTGGTCTATTCGACGGCGACCGAGATCTACAGCTTCAATGTGAATAGCACAGGTACAACCTGGAGCGGACAAAACTATCTCGTTGCCGCAAGCGCTAACGGCCTCATCCATCAATCGCCCTTTCTGCTCAGGGAGCCAAATGGGGTGTATACCGTGACCTATGTTGACTATGATCCGGGCACGATCACAGGCGCAACCTTCTTCTATCCAAGGGTACGCCAGAGCATAGACTTTATACACTGGAGCAATGGATACATCTTTCAAGATGCCAACCTGGCGGCTAATCTGGGCATCATTCCGCTCTATCGCTCCACGGATACTACCGTCTATATGGTGGCACAGAATCGAACCTATATGCGCAGCGATTATAGCCAGGCCAACACAGCGCGCTACCTCGACATCTCGGCGGCTATTCTTTCGTATAAGCGCACCGAGCACGAGAGCAAGCCTGCCACGATTGAGCTAGAGCTGGACAATACAGGTGGCGCGTTCAACAGCAAAGTCGGCAGCTTGACGACATTTGCCCCCATCAATATCGGTTCTAGCCTGATCGTGAATGAGGGGTATAAGACAGGCGCGGCCCACACAACGCCCGAGATAGTGAAGACCGCAACTTTCAGGATGAAGAAGGTGACGTTTGAGCGGGGGCCGAGCACACACCTCATCAAGATTGTGGGGGTCGATGCCTCGTACTTGCTCGATACGATCAATCATTTTCAGATCCAGTATGCAGCTCAGACCGTGGCCTATCTCATTACGGAGATCTGCGCCAGGGCCGTACTGTTTACGGTTGTGGTGCCGGGTAGCTCGACGTTTACGCAGACGGTTCCCATCTTCATCTTGCAGGCCAATCGCACGCTACGCGCCACGCTGAACGAGGTGTGTCAGACCTATAACCTCCGCTACTTCATAGACCAGGATGAGAAGGTGCAGCTCCGCGAGTTCAATGTGGGCGTATCAGCCATAGGTTGAGGTGTTGAGTTTGGGCACCGACGACGAGCCAGCGAACCACGTCATAGTAACCGGCGCCGCGACCACCAACACCACGACGGCCAAGGTGAGCACGGGCGAGGCCTACGACATGACGGCCGAGAAGCTGATCGGGTTCGAGCGTATCAAGCATGTCGTTGATTTGAAGCTGACCACGCCTGCACAATGTGCCCTACGCGCGTCGTCGATACTCTACCAGGAGCAACGCGCCACCGTCGCGCACCACATCAATGTGCCGCTCAACCCAGCACTACAGTTGCACGATCCCCTGACGCTGACAGACTACGCCGCGCCCAGAGGCACCGGCCAGAGCGGCAAGTTTCGCATCAACTCCATGCAGGCAGAGTACAGCGCCCAGGCCGCGAAGTTTGAGCATGTCATCAGCCTGGAGGGCGCATAGATGTCTATTGTATTCGCATGTTTTCCCACGTCCATGCTGGCGTAAAAACGGTGCTTGTAAACCGCGCACTTACCCTGTTTCGCCAGCATGGACGTGGGGCGCACCGACGCATTGAACGCAGCCGCCCCTGCAGGGGCGGCGAGCCTTAATTTTATGTATACAAAAGGAGGTAGCCCTATGCTATTAAGCGATGTTGAGAATGCTTGCCGCTTAGACCTCTTTGATCCGGCGGGTGCGAGTCAGCGCTGGAGCAATGCGGATCTGGACCGCGCCATTGATAAGGCTGTGGAGCGCTATACCCAGTATTATCCCAATATTGCCGTGGTCGATATGCAGGCTCAGCCCTTTCAACGTACCTATCCCTATCCGGCCTCCTGGAATCCTGCCTATCCCGTGCTCTGGCTGGAGCGTATCCTCTATCCCTTGCAGGTCTATGGTAGCGCCTTCGCATCTCCTACTGCTGGCCCAGGCCTCTCCCTCACTTCAGGTACCAACCTGGGCCTGGGTGTCTACAAGTATGCAGTTAGCTTGCTCACTCAGGGGGGCGAGACAACGCCCGGTCCCCTGGTTCAAATTACGACTACGAGCAGCAACCAGGCCGTAAACCTGGCCAGTATTCCCCTGGGGCCGCTCGCCCAGGTCCTCCCCGCCGTGGGCAGCAATACCGTCATCGGGCGCAACATCTACCGCACGCTCGTGGGCGGTTCTACACTCTACCTGCTCGCCACGCTCGCCGATAACACTACCACAAGCTACCTCGATACCGCCAGCGATGCCAGCCTGGCGAACATGCCTCAACCACCTCTCGTCAATACCTCGGGCATCATGCTCTGGCCGCCCATAGAGCGCGCCTTCGCCGAGTATAGCAATCTCTATGATAGCTCGACGGCCCTGGCGGCAGGTGGCAACCTGGGAAGCATGGGCGCGGTCGGCAGTCGCCAGGGCGCTACAGGCACCAGTGCGCCCACCTTTACCCTCAAGCTCGATAATAGTGAGCTACCAAAGGATAACACTCTGACCATGCGCGTCTTCTATGCCACCCGCCACCAATTGGATAGCCTGGGGAGTACTATTCCCGAGATTCACCGCGACATCATTGTGCTAGGTGCCTGTGCCTATGCCCTGGAAGCCTACCAGACACCGACCAACGACAATTTCGCCTTCCAGGATGGCAGTGTTCGCGATCACCTGGATGACACAGCTATTCCCGGCGCCTGGCTGCGGGTCTCCCAGAACAAGATGACACAATTCCAGCAACGCCTGGAGGTGATCAAGCGCCAGCGTGACTATGCCTCCTCCGCCATCGCCCAATGGGGCCAGGTCCAGCGCTACTGGTGGAGGATATAGTTAGTGTGATGTGTCTGTCATGCATGTGGGCAACCGGAGGTTGCCCACATGCATGACAGACACATCACACCCATAAGGAGAGAGATATATGCCACAAATCGGCCTGGATTGCGAGATTATTCTCGATAATACCGGTTACTTTGTTAAGCCGGGGAGCTATATTATGCGCCAGCCACGTAATCGCAAGATTACTGTGCGCGCCGATGGCACCAATGCCTATGTCGATATCGGACCAGGCAAGCGCGTATGGGAGCTGACTATCCTCTGCCTCAACGAGCTCAAGCGCTATGATGGCGCGAATGTATCATTGACGGGGCAACAGTATCGCGACGCCCTGCGCGCCAGCTTTCTCGCCAGCAGCGGCACAACTATTAATTTTGTCGAGCCAATCGGCTCCAGCAGTATCGCGGTCCACTTTGATGCCTATCAGGAGCGCATCCTCAATCTCCACAGCCAGGTCATTGCCCCGGCCACTGGCGGCTCTCCTGGCGCCTCCTAAGAGGTCTCGATAACCCTGGTCGAGGCATAAACAAAAATGTGAGATAGCTCGCAGACTTCCTAACAAGCGTTCGCTATTATGCTGGTGTGGCAAACAGGCAAGCAGAAAAAAGATGAGCCACCTTGATGTACCGAGTATATTCTAATTTAGAAACGCTGTAATACTTATAGCTCTGGAGAAAACTCTATTATGCGTCTAAAGAATTCTATCCTTATCATGTTCTTACTGCTTCTGCTGGCGGCAATGCTGACGGCGTGTGGCTCTACATCCGCGTCAGCATCAGCCGGGAACGCTCCGACTGTGACCGCCACCAGTGCCAGCACTCCGGATGTGACAGTAACTAGCGCCGCTCCGACTGCCACGACAGCGACCGGTGATAGCACGCCTGCCGCGACCCCTACCAGTACATCTAGTACTTCTTCGCCTAATGTCGTTATCGCGGTGAGGGATATCCCCAGCACTCAGGCTGTCGGCTCTACCTTTACTGTGCTGACCACCACGCAGGGTATGACCGTCTATGCGCACCTGTTGCAAGGGGCAAGTGGTTTTAGCTGTGATGGTACATGCGCGCAAACCTGGAAGCCGCTCCTCTTCAAGGGTACGGGGACGCCAACTAGCACTACCAAGCTTCCCGGCAAGCTGAGTGTAGGTACCGACGCTAATGGAAACCGTGTTGTACTCTACCAGGGATACTACCTCTTCACCAACGTGAACGATAAGGCTCCCGGCGACGCTAAAGGCATAGGTGCCGACAACTCTCCCTGGCAGCCCGCCATCCCCAACATGCCCACCGGTCTATAAGCATATCCATATACCTGTAATATCCATGCAGCGTATTCTCGCCACTGCGTGGTTCGCCTGGGCGAGGGTATGTGATGGCGGCACCATGCCGCCATCACATACCCTCGCCCAGGCACTTCTATGGTCGGGTTATACTGGAGGTATAGAAGAGTATGCGAGGAGTGTGCCTATGGACGTTATGGACTACCTGCGTCGTTTCACCCCCAGTGAACTGGTAATCTCTGGCGGATGGCAGCCGACGTTGGAGACGTTGCAGGTGTTACACGAGGCGCATCTTATCGCGATCCCATTTGAGAATCTAGATATCCACTGCGGCCAATCTCTATGCCTGGACGAGGCGGCGATCTTTAAGAAGATCGTACTCATGAGGCGCGGGGGCATCTGTTATGAGTTGAATGGCCTCTTTGCCGCCCTACTACGCAGGCTGGGCTTTCATGTCTCGCTAATCTCCGCTGGCGTCACGCGCGATCATGTACACTTTGGTCCCGAGTTCGATCACCTGGCTTTACTGGTGCATCTCGCGGATGGCGACTGGCTGGCGGATGTTGGCTTTAGCAGCTCTTTCAGGCATCCCTTAAAGTTTGAGGCCGAAGTTGTCCAGGTCTTTCACGATCATAGCTATCGCCTGCACCGCGAGGACGCGTACTGGATCGTGCAGCGAGCCAGGAACAGCGCCTGGGAGTCGCTCTACCGTTTCCAACTCCAGCCACACGAGATGCACCATTTTGCTGAGAGGTGCCGCTATCAAGAGACCTCGCCAGAGTCTTATTTCACGCAGAATCTCCTCTTCACGCGGGCGACAGAGACCGGGCGCATCACGCTCTGCGACCGCAAACTCGTCATCGCCTCAAGCGCTGAACGTTCCCTTTGCGAGATCCAGACGGAGGAAGAGTACCGGGCCGTGCTAACCCGCCATTTCGGCATTACACTTCTGCCGGAGACACGCCTCCGTTTTTACACCTCAGCCTGATCCTCCCTGGTGCGTTCGGCATAGCCCATGAGCGTGAGCGCGTATTGGCGCACCATCTCGCGCAACTCGGGTGGGTGATGAATGACGAAGGGAAGGCCCATGCCAGCAAGCAAGCGCGCCATCCAGGGCAGATCTCCCACTTCGCTACGCACAAGAACCCCCTGGTTGACCTCTGTAAAATGCCCCTTTGAAAGCCGGCTTTGGCGTTGTGCCTCCTCCAATGTCGTCTCCAGCCAGACCTCAACCTGCCATACGCGAGGGACGGAGGCCAGGGCGCTCTGAACGGCGGAGAGCGTCTCAAAGCTCTCTGGGCGCCGAAATGGCTCGCTCGTCGTCTCAATCTTAACGATACGGTCCAGGCGAAAGAGGCGCTGAGCCTGGCGCAGGTGGCAGTAGCCAATGGTATACCAGAAGCCTTCATGCGCGACCACGCCATAAGGATCAAATAGACGCTCAGTTACCTCTGAGCCGGGGGTGTGGTAGCTCAGACGAACGCTGCGCTCACTCTGGACAGCGGTACTCAGCATCATCACAGCCACAATTGAAGGCGCGGCATGTGCAGAACTGTTCTCGAAGACCACCGTCTCTCCAACCGCCTGGATGCGCTCACGTGTCGATATGGGCAGGACGCGCTCGATCTTTGCCAGCGTCCCTTCAAACGCGGGCGAGGTCTGCGCAAGGCCGTTCTCGCGAGCCATCATCAGGCTCAATGTCAGGGCCAGGGCCTCATCCTCGGTGAAAATAAGTGGCGGAAGTTTGTAGCCGGGCCTGAGCCGATAGGCCCCATAGCGACCCCGCTCAGCCTCCACAGGAATACCCAGGTCGCTTAGCGTCTCAATATAATCCCGAACCGTGCGGATATTGACTTCCAGCCTGTGTGCCAGCTCGTTCCCGGTCATGCGCCCATGCGCTTGCAACAATTCCAGGACCGTCAAGACCCGCGCCGTTGGACGATAGACCACTTTCTTCTCTCCTATCTAAAATCAGCTTTAATTAGGGTCAATATTACCACCTTTAAGCTCTATACTGCAAAAAGTAGGGTCCATGCCGGCATGGACCCTACAAGAAACGGGCAACGCTCACTAGTAGCCGCGTACGCAAGTAGCGAGCCAGAACAGAAAGAAAACATGCACATGACACACGAGCATACCCAGAATTTTGGCCACGATTTCGATGCGCTTATTGGCAGTTGGAAGGTGGTGAACAGGCGCAAGGCGGGAAACTACTTTCTTGCGAATCAAGCTCTTGGGGAAGAGGCGGTGTGGGAGGAATTCCAGGGCTGTGATCACTTCGAGAAGCAGCTTGATGGGCGGGCGATTGTTGAGCATTGGGAAGCCACACTTCCCTCGGGCGAGCGTGCTCTAGGATTGAGCATCAAGGCCTTTGAACCTACAACCCAACAATGGTCAATTATCTGGATCGATAATCGTAATCCTCTCGACTACAGGCCATTGTATGGCACATTTGAGAATGAGATCGGCACCTTCTTCCAGGTCATCGAGACCCCCGATGGCCAGCCACTCCACGTACGCTACATCTGGGACGAATTTACGGCGACCACCGCGCGCTGGCAGCAGGCCTTCTCCTTCGATGGAGGCGAACACTGGGAAACAAACTGGATCATGAATTTCACCAGGGAGGCGTAGGGTCTCTACCTAACATGAAAAGCGAGGCGAATATCTCGGTAGGGACCCGGTTTACCGCGTCCGAATGCCATTCATGGCAGTGCGGCGCAAGCCGGTTTTTGTTTTGAAACGCAACATTCTCAAGAGGAAGCGTTTTGGGCTGCGCCTACAGGCGATTAATCGCCTTTGGACGCGATAAATCGGGTCCCTACCAGATTTTAGAGCAGTTTCGTGCGATGGGTTGCCTTATTCGTCAAAGGGCACCCTCTGGAAGGATTTAGAGAAATGTCAGATACAAACACTCAGATAAACAAAGAACAGGATGTTTCACAAACGCCAGGGCAAGCCGGAGAGGCATATAGCGGCATCATCGAGCTACGGCAATATACGCTCAAACCTGGCCGGCGCGATGAGCTGATTGCCTTGTTTGAGGAGCATTTTATCGAGGGGCAGGAGCAGGCTGGCGCGCACGTTCTGGGTCAGTTTCGCCGGCGCAACAGGCCAGATCAATTCGTCTGGCTGCGTGGCTTTACCGATATGGAGGCACGTCGCCTGGCTCTCCAGAACTTCTATTACGGTCCGATCTGGCGAGAGCATCGAGATGCCGCCAACGATACAATGATCGACTCGGATAACGTTTTGTTGTTCAAACCAGCCAGTCGTACAGGAGAATTCCATCTTGAACTGAACAACCGCCCTGGGAAAGACGTGCCAGAGGCGGCGGGAGGAATTATTATCGCGACTCTCTACACATTCGCTACCCCGGTTGAAGCTAAATTCGTCGAGCTTTTCGAAAAAGGGGTGGCCCCTGTACAGCGTGTGGCTGGCGCAGCTATTTCAGGGTATTTCGTTACTGAAGCAAGCGAGAATACCTTTCCGGCACTGCCAGTACGTGAAGGTGAGCACATCTTTGCCTGGTTCGCCTCCTTCGCCGATGAAGCGGCATATGAGAGTTATCTCTCCGCGCTCTCCGAAAGCGATGCCTGGACCGCGGCCCTTACTCCTACCCTGCAAGAATGGCTGGCAAGGCCACAAGAAGTACTGGAATTATTACCGGCCCGGCGCTCTCTCATGCGCCATCATTCCTCTGCCCATAACATATAGAGGAGTATAGTAAATACAAGAGCTATTCCTATTTAGTGATTTGCTGTGGATGTGTGGCATGGTCGAATGCCCATGCCACACATCCACAGCAAATCACTGCTTTCTTGACAGCTTTGTTTCATATATTATACAATTGTCTCATGCAAGAAACGAAAAGAGTAGGAGAAAGCAATCATGGGAAGCATGTTAGATACACAGCAACTGGCGGTCCTTTTGAAGGAGAGGCGTGGTGATCGGGGCTGCGTGATATCGCGCAGGAGATCGGCAATGTCAGCCCGGCGACCCTCTCGCGCATCGAGAACGGCAAGATGCTAGATGTAGAGACCTTCCTGCGGCTCTGCGACTGGCTTGAGGTTAATCCCCAGCACTTCATCAAAGAGGCCCAGCGGGACATGCTGAACAGCCAGGCGCTACGTTATCGCATCGAGGGTGGACAGAGGCTAGAGGGTTCAGTAGTGGTGCAGGGCGCGAAGAACGCCGCGCTTCCCATTATTGCCGCCTCGCTCCTGGTCTCCAAGGGCCAGACTATCCTGCGCAATGTACCCCTGATCCGCGATGTCTACGCTGCCATTGAGCTGGCGCGCTCCCTGGGCGTCAAAATGACCCTCCACGAGGAGGACCAGGTACTGGTAGTCGATGCCTCCAACTTGAATGTGAGCACCCTCGCCGAGCGCCTGACGAGTAGTTTCCGTGCCTCCGTGCTCTTCCTGGCGCCCGTGCTCCAGCGCGTGGGGAATGTTGCGATTGAGACCGTGGGTGGTTGTAGCCTGGGCAAGCGCAGCCTGGACTTCCACTATCGCGGCTTCGCGCGCCTGGGGGCCACTGTAAGCGAGCAAGGCGAGAATATCGACGTGAGCCGCGAGGGACCCTTGCAGGGTAACTATCTCTACCTGGATACTCCCAGCCACACTGGAACCGAGAACCTGATGGTCGCGGCCTGTATGGCGCAGGGAACCACCATCATTGAGAATGCCGCGCTCGAACCCGAGATCGCCGACGTCGCCAACTTCCTCAACATGATGGGCGCGCGCATCTCCGGCATTGGCACAGGTGTGCTCCAGATCGAAGGCGTCTCCGAGCTCTCCGGCGTAGAATACACCATCATGCCGGACCGCATCGACGCTGGCACCTTCGCCATGCTGGCGGCGGCCACCCAGGGCGATATCGAGCTGATTGGCGCGCAACTGCGCCACTTCGGCGTGGCCCGCGCCAAGTTAGAGCAGATGGGCGTCGAGTTGCAGCAGGAAGGTCCCGTTATTCGCGTGCGTCGCCCTTCCACTCTGCGCCCGATCAATATTACCACCTGGCCCTATCCCGGTTTTGCCACCGACCTGCAACCGCAGATGATGGCCCTTGCTTGCTGTGCCTCGGGCACCTCCTATATTCGCGAGACCGTCTTCAACAAGCGCTTCGCCGCCGCCCAGGAGCTCAATCGCATGGGCGCGCAGATTGGCCTGGACGGCGAGGCGGCGGTCGTCAAGGGCCCCACCGCCTTTGTAGGCGCGACCGTTGAGGCCCTCGACCTGCGGGCAGGTATGGCCCTGGTCCTCGCCGGAGCCGTCGCCGAGGGCGAGACCATCATCGAGAATGCCAGCATGATTGAGCGCGGCTGTAGCGCCGTCATCCGCCGCTTCACCCAGCTCGGCCTCACCATCTCCGAAGAGCGCGAAAAGGCCGGCGTGCTCCTCTAAGAATGCAAGTAGCATGCGACCAGGGACATTAATCGTTCCTGGTCGTCTTTTCTTTGAGCACGGTATTATCTGTTCATGGTACGGTGTTTCTGGTAAATGAGGTGAAGAGTGTGCCAGACCCAATTTTCGCCCACAAAGGAAAGTGTAAATCACTTTCCTCTTCTAGTTATCCTGTCTGCTTCCTGATGCCTTCTCTTCCCTTTGGATACTGGCGGCCAGTACCTGGATACGGCATTCTTCTTGAATGTCCTACAAGATGAATCCCTGCCGACACTCCTCCATACTGTTCCCAGGCTTGTTGTAAGGGTGGCAAGAGCAGGTCAACCTGATTGGGAAAGGTACTCTGGTCGGGTGCGATCTCTGCGCTGGCCCTGTATCCCGGACGGTCAAGGGCGATGACTGCGTAGTCCAGGCCTGCTGCCGTTTCAAGAAAAGTAGCTTCGTCTGTGACAGAAACATCAAACATCCCTGCACTTAGGCCTCCACCATGAAGAGCGACAAGCAAGGCTCGTGGCGTTTGCTCAGTTGGGGCTGCATACAACCCAGAAAGGCTTATGTTATCAACCTGTATCTGTAATGGTTGCTTCACAATTTGTGTATTCAGCATTCATTTTTCTCCAAATGTTCAATGTGTCCGAATATCTGCTCTCTCGTGTATTGAACATTGCCAGGATCATGAGATCCTGGCAATGTTCAAACTCCATCTGTTTCCTTCGGCACATAACTGGTGCATCCGCTAAACCAAGGGGAGGTGCAGGAGGGTCTCCCTCCTGCTGGGGAGTGGGGAACACCCCACTCCCCTCCCCACTTGGTGGATGAACCAATAAAGATCTTTGCAGTCTCTACTCAGGAAGCTTGGCCGCCAGGATATCAACCCTCTCCATGACCAGTGATCCTTCAACAAACAGTTCGGAAGCTACCGCCTGCAACGGCGCCACATTGGCGTTGAAGTGAGCTTGTCTCCCTTCTTCGTCTGGAAAAGCGTCGAAGACAGCGTACTTCGAGGGTCCCACGCGGGCCGCGAACCAGGCGGTCGTTGCTGGCTCCTTCTGCACTACTGCCAACGCTGCTTTGAGCTCGCGCTCGACATCCGCCTCTTTTCCTGGTTTTGTCTCGAATTGAATGAGAAATCCTACAGTAACCATATGTTCTCTCCTTTTTCTTTTTTCATCAGCACCTTTCCTGAAAATTGATACATGTACCAATTCACCTTTCCGGGTGCCTGCGACGCACACACATGAGCCAGTTTGCCAGACGTTCAGCATTCTGGCTCATGCATGGGCGAAACGCTTATTGGCCCTCCTCAAGAGAACCTCTGCCAAGCAGCCATGCGCATCGGGTGCTTTCTGTTTCCAGGAAATAGTATATGGGGGAAAGGGTGTTATACCAAGTGTAAAACTACGCTGAATTGGCGAGAGATCGAGGCATCTGTCAAAGACAGACCTCTGCCACGGCTTCGGAATAGGAGAGAGGCATGATGAACAGCGAACCCGGTTCTTCTCACAGATTGGATGTCCTACGTGATGTTCTTCACCAGATTGAAACCTTGCGGATCAAAAGACAGCAGGAGGCGAGGAAGCGTCCCCATCCACTTCTCAAACGCTTTACCCAACAAGAGTTAGCCAATGAAGCCTGTCCCACCTACAGAAATTTGTTGGAGGGGCGTTCGCGCCGGGTGCCAAGCCAAAAGACGATCATGCGGATTGCACAGTATCTCGAATGTAGTGCGAAAGAGCGCAACGACTTGCTCTTAGCCGCCCGTTATCTTCCCGAAAGTCTCGAATTGGAGGGGGGCGCGCTCAAGCAAGCGCTAGAGCAGGCCCAACACGTGATGGGAATGTTGCCTTACCCGGCAATCATTGTGACCCACACCCTCTCGGTCCATGCGGCCAACGACGCCTTCCAGAGGGTGTTTGAGATCCCACCACTCGAAGCTCTCCAGGAGCCACAACGCCATCTCTTCCATTTCCTGTTTCATCCCAACTTCCCTATGCGCGTACGTTCGACGTTCAATGATCAGGCCAGGAATGTCTGGCAAGCCCAGGCATCCCTCGGCATTCACCTCTTTAAGCACAGTAATATCCTGTACCAATTTGAGCCCTGGTATCAGGAACTGATTGAACGCTTCTCTACGCTCGCGGATTTTCGCGCGTACTGGGAACGAGATGGAAAGCCGCTTCTCCAACGAGATACTCCGTCAAAAATAGTGCTCAGCCGGCATGCCGAAACGTCCGAACTACTTCCGATACAACTTCGGCACATCCACATCTCAGTCTGTAGCCACAGGTATCCCTGTATTGCTGCGTTTCTTCCCCTGGATGAGGCAGCGCGTGTGGTTTTTGCTTCCCTTGACAGTACAAAAGAATCAAGTGAGCATCCTTTTTCCTTGTCCAGTACCCAATATTTAGGTTCTCCCGCAGAAATGAAGCTGATGGCGAACCCCCTGAGATAAACCGAATAGGTAATGAGGAGCATGGTTTGGTATGATAGGCAACATCTACTCAGCCGAACTGAAAGAAGAGAAGAGGAGAGCAACCAATGTCACTCAAGCCACAAGCGATCAGCCCGGCGCCAGAAGAAACGGCCCGTATTGTCCGCACAGCCTATCCGAATCAGTTGTCTCGAACCTGAAACAAGTATCTACTCTACCATATCGGATGCAAACTGGCGTAGAATGGCTCGATGTTCCTGGTGAGGAGCCTGATGTAATGCGGCAACCAGCTCGCGTAACCGTGGCGTCATGATGATGAGATATCGGGTCGGACCCGCAGCCTCATAATAGGTATGAGGGACGCCCGCTGGCACGAACACAGTTGTCCCGGCGGGAGCCTCAATGGTTTTGTCAGCGAAGCGGAACGTCAGGGTTCCCTCCAGGATATGCCAGGCCTCGTCGTCAGAATAATGGACGTGCAAATAGTCCGGACCACTCCCGCTCCATTCATGAAGGTCAAAGGATTGTCCTGTGGCACTGATAGGAGCCTGGCTCTCTGTTCGCGCTTGTTTCCCTGGAACGATAATGGGTTGAGCCATAGTATTAATGTTCCTCCTCTTGTCCTGTCTCTTCTCTTTTATACCATGAAAAACTCATTTATGATACACATTTAATATTTTGATGACTGTATTCGCTGATCAAAGAAACCGATCAACGAGCATTTGAAATTTCAAGCAGGTTGCCATCAGGATCACGAAAATAGAGAGATATGAGGGACTTTGTGGTACCAGTTCGCTCTACTGGCCCTAGAAGGAGAGGAACATTCCATGCTTCAAGGTGCGCGATCACTTGCTCTAATGGTATCGATGTCAGGAAACAAAGGTCGGCAGAACCAGGCGTTGGAAATTGAGCCTTCGGATCGATTTCTTTCCCCTTTGGGTGAAGGTTGATTTTCTGACTCCCGAATTGAAGCGCCTTTCGTCCTTCGGCAAAAGTGATCACGCGCATTCCCAGGATGTTCGAGTAGAATTGACACGTTGCCTCAATATCCTGTACGGTGAGGACGAGATGATCTAAAGAATCAACCTGCATAGCTACCTCCTATTCTCTTCATTTTACAACTTTTTGAGCAGCGAGGCTGACACCATGGGTAAAACTGTCTCGATGTGGCAAATGCTCTATCCAGTGCAGGCAGGCGGATTATCCTATAATATACAGGTTATAGGTTATAAATGAGCATGAGCTAGAGAGGCGCCCAAGAAGTTGATGCCTACAAATAGCGTTTTGGGGACTTAGCTAGATATCCACTGGCAGATGCCCGCCCTATTGCTGCGTGCGTTACGCATTCTAATGTGTGATATAATCCCTTGTGCGAGGGGGCGGCGCTGCTGAAGCACGCGTCTACATATGATGGTACGAAAATTTCCGTATCATCATATGTAGACGCGTGCTTCAGCAGCGTTGGTCTACTAAATACTATGAGGAGGGAACCTGTATGCCCAGGCGCGCGTCTTACCATGTACTCTGGTCGCCAGAGGAAAGGGCGTATGTGTTGCGCGATGCTGGAGGGCAGCAGGTGCCGCTGGCGGGTGAGGAGTCCTGGTCAAAGGGATTGGCTGAACTCGCTTCGTTCGCCTTTATCAGTCGCCTGGGGCCGCACTGCACGGTGCGCAGGGAGAAGATGCAGCGGGGTGATAGCTACTGGTACGCTTATCGCTCGCTTAATGGGCACACAAGCAAGCGCTATATTGGTCGCCACGCGGAGTTAACGCCCGCCAGGCTGGAGCAGGTCGCGGAGTTTTCTCCCCAGGTAGCCATGCCCAAGGTAGGTGTGGAGAATAGCCCTCAGATTAATGTACCTGTCAGCCAGGTGTCCTCGGGTTCGGTATCCACGGTCTCCTCGCTGCTGGATAGCAAGTTGCAGCCTCCGCGCCTCCCCGCCTTTCCCGTTGAGCGCTCGCGTCTATTCGCGCTTCTCGATGCGGGTTGGGGAGAGAAGGTAACGCTGGTGTGTGCCCCGGCGGGCTTTGGCAAATCGATCCTGGTGCGACAATGGCTGAATGCGCGTCACGCGCAGACGCCCGTGGCCTGGCTTTCGCTAGAAGATGGTGATAACGACCCGGTGCGCTTCTGGCGCTATATGATTATGGCCTGCCAGCGCCTTGCGCCGGATCTGGGAACAGAGTCCCTGGCGTTGCTCTCAGCCGTGCCTCCTTCTCCCTTCGCGACGCCCTCTTTTGAGGCTATCATGACTACGCTGTTGAATGAGCTGGCTCAACTGGCTGAGGAGAGCCTGCTGGTACTCGATGACTATCATGTGGTCACGGAGGCGCGCGTCCATACGACGTTGACCTCTTTTATCGAACATCTTCCCCCTAAGGTACATATCCTACTGCTGTCACGGAGCGCGCCACCTCTGCCGCTTATACGCTGGCGTGCCAGGGGTGAACTCTCTGACCTCTACACAAACGATCTGCGTTTCTCGCGGGAGGAGATGGCGGATTTTCTGCGCCAGGCTCTGCCATATGCCTGCTCGGCTGAGGCCCTGCACCACCTGGAAAAGCACCTGGAGGGGTGGGTCGCCGGACTGCGCCTGCTCTCGCTGGCCGTGCGTGGCAAGCGGACGCCGCAGGAGGTCGAGCAATATATTCTGCGCCTTACGGGCGAGCAGCGCTCTTTTCAAGACTACTTTGTGCAAGAAATTTTGGCTTCACAGCCAGAGCCGCTCCAGTCTCTACTCCTGCGCACGAGCATTCTGAGCCGCGTGAGTGGCTCGCTCTGCGCGGCGCTGACCGAGCGCGAGGAGAGCGCCGAATTGCTAGAAGTCCTGGCGCGTGCGGGCCTCTTTCTAGAAGAGCTTGAGGGAGGGGAGGGCGAGCGCTGGTACCGCTATTATCCTCTCTTCGCCGAGGCGATGCAGGCCGAGGCGCGCACCTGCCTGGGCGAGGAGACGCTACGAGACCTGGCGCGGAAGGCCAGCCTCTGGTTTGAGCAGCACCAGATGCCTATCGAGGCGGTCGAAGCGGCGCTACGCGCACATGATATCACGCGCTCCGCTGATCTTATTGAGCAGCTGGTCGAGAGCATCCATCCCCAACGACCGAGGGAACATTTTATTATCAACGAGTTCCACACCCTTTGTCGCTGGTTGGCTCAGCTTCCTGAAGATATGCTGCGCAAGCATCCCATGCTCTGTTTTAGTTATGCCAATGCTCTGCTCTACACCTTTGTGCTGGATGAGATACCGTTGACGGAGGAGAAGGGCTGGCTCCTTATGAAGAGCCTGGACATGGCTCAGGAGGGTTGGCAGCGCGAAGGGAACATGCCGCGCCTGGGAGAGGTTCTGAGCTATCGCGCGATACTTGCCAGGCAGTATGGTGCGATCAACGAGGCTATAGAACTGGCGCAAGAGGCGCTCACTTATCTTCCTGAAGATTCCTCTATGTGGCGCCCCATCAGCTTGAGCGTCATTGGTACACACCTGTATCTCTCGGGGCAGCTCAATGGCGCGCGAGACTTCTTTCAGCCTCGTCCTACGCCAGCTGTGCTACCACCAAGGCGTTCCTTTACGCGACCAGGCGTTATTATCTATAGCCGCATCTGCCGCGAGCAGGTCGTGCTGCACCAGGCGGGGGCACACCTGCGGCCCCTCCTGGCACAGGCGCGTGAAGATGAGGATCGCGACGATATCTCTGATGCCTTGCTGGAGCTAGCGCACCTCTCCTATGCCTGGAATAGGCTCGACGAGGCGGAGCAACAGGCGCAGGAGGCCCTGGTCCTGGCAAAGCAGATCCAGGTGGAAGAGACAATTGTCTATGCCTCGCTCCTTCTAGTAGATATCCGGCAGGCACGTGGCGACAACGGGGGCGCGTTGCAGCTATTGAGCGAGCTTCAGGCTGGGATACAGCCTGGCCTCACGCCTCTGCATACCCAGCTCTATCGCCAGGTCCAGGCGGTCCAGGCCTATTTACATCTTGTAGTTGGCGACCTGGTAGCGGTTGAGCGCTGGCTGAAGGATCGGGAACAGAACGAAGAGCCTTTCCCACCCCTCTTTGCAGAGAAAGAAGAGCTACTTATTACTCGCTACGAGCTTGTGCAGGGCCAGTATGAGGAAGTTCTATTGCGCCTGGTTGCTCTCTCGCTGCAAGCCCAGGGCGCGGGGCGTATCGACAGAGCATTAAAGATGAAGCTTCTTATGGCGCGGGCGCATGCAGGATTGCACCAGGTGCGTGAAGCCAGGAGACTCGTGCAGGAGGTCGTACTCCAGGCCGCCCCCGAAAACTACCTCCGCCTCTTCCTGGACGAGGGTGAAGAACTGGTCCCGCTCCTGCGTTCCTTGCTGCCAGAGCTTCAGGGCGAGACCCCACTCCGTTTCGTGCGCGAACTCCTACAAATGCTGACCCGGGGCAGCTCCGCTGTGGAGCTAAGCGAGGCGTTAAGCTCACAGGAGGCGCGTGTGTTGCGCCTGCTCGTGGCTGGCCGCTCCAACCCGGAGATTGCCAACGAACTCGTCGTCTCCATCAACACTGTCAAGACTCAGCTCCAGAGTATCTACCGCAAGCTCAATGTCAGCAATCGCGTCGAGGCCAGCGAGGCTGCCCGGCAATTGAAGCTGGTTTAAATATGCGAAATACCGAGTAGCCGCGTACGCCAGTAGCGAACCCGCTACTGGCGTACGCGGCTACTCGGTATTCCCTAACATTCAAGCCCTCCCGCAATAATCATCCTCCCGTTCACCCGCCCGGGCGATGCCCCCTTGCCCCCTAACGATCTATACTTGCAACATCAACGGAGCGCAAACACAAAGCTTCTCATAGAAAGCGAGCAAAACCATGAATAACAATAACACAACCCTCCGGGTTCCAGTCTTGATCGTGGGCGGTGGCATCGTGGGACTCTCCGCGTCGCTGTTCCTGTTGCAGCAGGATATTCCCTTCCTCCTGGTGGAGCGCCATAGTGGCACCTCGATCCATCCTCGCGCGCGTGGAGTCAATAACCGCACGATGGAGCTGTATCGAACCCTGGGCCTGGAGGAGGCGGTACGCGAGGCGGGCGCCTCACTGGCGCCCGCCATGGGTATCTTGAATGGTTCAACCCTGGTCGAGGCCCTGGACGGCTTTCAGGCGCCTAAGGCTCGCGCTGCCTTTGGTGGCATGGTTGGCTCACTGGGCGAGGTCAGCCCTACCGCAGGCACACGCGTCACCCAGGACGAGCTTGAGCCGGTTCTGCTGGCGAGTGCCCGCCAGCGGGGAGGCGATCTGCGCTTCTTCACAGAGCTAACCTCCTTTACGCAGAATGAGGAGGGAGTCACGGCCACGATCCGCGACCGCTCGACCGGGCAAGAGAGCACTGTGCAGGCCGATTATATGATCGCTGCGGATGGGGCCAATAGCCCAATTCGTCAGAAGCTTGGTTGCTCAGTAAGTGGGAAAGGCTCGCTGGGACACCTGATCAACGTTCTATTCAAGGCAGACCTGCGTGAGCTGGTGCATGAGCGCGAGTTTAGCCTCTGCACCATCAATAATCCCCTGGTGCATGGCCTCTTTACCTCGATCAACCTGTCGGACGCCTGGGTCTTCCACATTGGCTATGATCCAGGCCAGGGCATGAGTGCCGAGCAGTTTACGCCCGAGCGCTGCAAGGAGCTGGTGCGTATTGCCCTGGGGCTACCAGATATCGAGATTGAGGTCAAGAGCATCATGCCCTGGGAATCGGCCATGCGCGTAATGGACAATTTTCAGCATGGGCGTGTCTTCTTCGCCGGGGATGCCGCGCACCAGATGCCTCCCTGGGGTGGGCAAGGCGCCAATAGCGGCATCGCCGATGTCAATAACCTGATCTGGAAGCTAGGACTTGTTCTCAAAGGGGTGGCTGACCCCGACCTGCTCGTGAGCTATAATGCTGAGCGCCACCCGGTCGACTACCTCGCGGCGGCGGAGTCGGCCGCGGCAGCTGATGATTCCGGCCTGATGTCCATGAATAAGCAGGGGGTGCCCGGTGACATCGCCAATCGCTTCACTCGTATCCTGGGCTACTACAGCTATGGCGAGCCTTCTCAGGCTATCATTCCCGACCAGGCACCCATCAGCAGCGACCTGGACCTGGACGGGCGACCCGGCACGCGTGTCCCTCACCTCTGGGTAGAGCGCCAGGGCCAGGCCATCTCGACGCTTGACCTCTGTGGCACAGGCTTTGTGCTCCTGGCTGGCCCCGAGGGTTACAAATGGCACGAGGCGGCTCAGGAGATCGCGCAAGACCTGAATCTCGATATCCAGACCTACCGTATAGGCGCGGATGGCGACCTCCTCGATGCCGAGAATCGCTGGCCCGCCCTGGCTGGCATCTCGCCCAGCGGCGCGCTCCTGGTCCGCCCCGACGGCTACATCGCCTGGCGTGCCCAGGAGCAGAGCGGCGAACTTAAGCAGGTGTGCAGGGCGCTACTTGCCGGGCGCGATGGCGAGGACGCGTAGAGGACTGCCGGAGCCGTTGACGATCTTGAGTGGGGCGGCGAGCACGATGGCGCCCGTGGGTGGGAGCTGGTCCAGGTTGATGAGGCTGGTCAGGCCAAACCTGCCTGCACCATGCAGGAAGGTATGTGAGGGGAAGGGGGGATCGAAGCCTCCCGCCTGGCCCGCGTCGGTGCCGACCGTCTCCACGCCCAGGCCGAGGATGCCGCGCTCCTGAATGAGGAACTGGATACAGTTCTTGTGTACCCCAGGCGAGTGCGCGCCGTCCTCGCGCTCGTTGAGGAAGGCCTCACGCCCGTGGCGATGGCTCCAGCCGGTATGGTAGAGGAGCCAGGAGCCTGTGGGGATGCGCCCATGTTGCTCTTCCCAGCGCTGTACATCTTCAATGCTGAGCAAGAAATCGGGGCTCTGGCTGACCTGCCTGGTAGCATCAATGACACAGGCTGGCGCGACAAAGTTGCGTGGCTCAATGGTATCGGTCGTGTTATTGGGGAGGTCCTTGCCTGTGATCCAGTGGACCGGGGCATCGAAGTGCGTTCCAGTATGCTCGCCCAGGTTGAGGATGTTCCAGTACCAGGCGGGGCCGCGCTCGTCATAGCGCGAAATCTCGGCGAGGGTCAGGCCGGGCGAGGGCGCGAACTGGGGCGGCAGATCAATGACAGGGGTATCGGGCCCAGTGGCGTAGTGAGATCAATAACGCGCAGGCGACCACTGGCTAGTTCCTGTACTAGTTGCAGTAAAATAGCGTTGTCGGGAGTTGCCATAATTGTAACCTCCATCTGTGTGAATGTTTGAGCGGAACGGATCCAGAAGCCCGTAGGGACCAGCTTCAGCGCGCCCGAAGGCGATTCATCGCACTTCGGCGTTAGCCCAAAACGTTTTTGCTTCGACCTGTCTTGGGATAGTTTACCTTGCGATCTGGCAACAATCAGGCTAGCGCCGCACTGCTATAAATGGCGTTCGGACGCGCTAAAGCTGGTCCCTACCAACCTCTGGAGTCATTTAGCGCCCTGGCTGGCGCAGGGTCTCCAGGTAGCGCTTGAACTGGAAGCGGTTCTCCAGCAGGGGCAGGTCCATGGCGAAGGTCTTGGGGCCGATGGCCTCGACTTTAGAGACGCAGGTGGTAAGGGTGTGGCTGGCCAGGGCCTCGCGCACACAGGCATGAAGCTCCTCGGGCGTGTTGGCGCGTGCGACCCTGGGAATGCCGGAGGCCTGCGCGATACCCGCGAGGTCTGTATGGACCGCCGTCGCTGTGGGGAAGCCGCCGACCGATAGCAGGCTCTCGTTATCGAAGACGATATGGAGCAGGTTGCCTGGTTGATAGCGAGCCATCGTGCTCAGAGTCCCCAGGTTCATCAGGAGCGAGCCATCGCCATCCAGTACCACCACCGGGTGTTCTGGTAGGGAGAGCGCGATGCCCAGACCCATCGAGGAGGCCAGCCCCATAGCGTGCTCCAGGTAGAAGAAGTTGTGGCGATGACCAAGCGAGTAGAGCTCGGCGGCGACCGCGCCCATGATCGTGACGACTATGCAGCGCTCCAACTCGGGATAAATTGCTTTAAGCGCGTCGATGCGTAACATGGCTAATCCTCCCACATAAGCTCGCGCGAGAGCAGGACAGCGACCGGGTGCAGCGAAGCCAGGGCGAGGGTCTGAGCCTCTTTGATACAGCGCGGCACATCCTCGGGATGACGCAGTTGGGTAGTGGGGATATTCAGGGCGCGCAAGAGCGGCTCGGTAGCCAGCCCGCCCTGGGTCTGCCAGGGATCACGCTCACCGAAGGATCCTCTGTAACTGATAAGCATCAAAAGCGGGATCTTGTACAACTGAGCAAGGGAGACGATGGGATTGATGGCGGCGAAGAAGCCGTGATTCTGCATCAGGAGCGCCGAATTGACGCCCGCTATGTGCGCGCCGGCGGAGATGCCAATCGCCTCCTCCTCCTTGGCGACGCGTACCAGCGTCACTTCGGGGTCATCATCGGCCATCTGAATGAGGTGTACGAGCCAGGTTTCGGGCAGGGCCGAAATAATTTTGACATCGCAGGCTTTAAGCGCGTCATAGATCAGCCTGGAATGAGTCACCGAGACAGGCATACCTTCCCTCCAGGATGAGGCACATAGCGAGAAATAACAACAGTTCTCTCCAATTATACACGACCTTGAATAGCAAGGGCGGGGGCGGCCCATGGGTGAAATCGTATATCATCCATGCGTCGCCCCCGCACCTTTCGTGGCGCTTAGACGGCGTGCCGCCTCCGTCAACGACGATCCTATTGAGCCGCCTCGCGTCGTGAGTTTAGATGATTGGGCATGGCGCCATGGACACCGATATGGCGCAATCATTTGCGACCTTGAATGACATCGCCGACTCGATGTCCTACCTGATCGGGATGCAGCCCAGGTGTCCGCCTGGCTCAAACAGTATCCTTCAATTGAAATTGTCAGCCGTGTATGAATCCAGGATGATGTGAGCGCTTTCCTTGTGCCTAGGAAGGCGCTCACATCATCCCGATTGCCTCAGATCTAGAGACCCATGACAGTCGTCAGCGAAGTATTAGCAGTGGTAGAGAGCATGCCAGGTCGTTGGTCCAACAATGCCATCGATAGAACCAGCAGCAGGATAATCCCATTCTTGGAAAGCCATTATAGCGTCTTTTGTACGTTGACCGAAAATCCCATCTTCCGCAATAGGAAGAATACCCTTACCACGGACTAAGCTTCTAAGGTTTGTATGGTTATAGAACCAATTCACGGATTGTTGCGCGAGCTTCACAGCTGATCCTCTATCACCTTTTTGGACTGTTCTTGGACAATTTGGTCCATCAGGCGGAATGCTTGCATAAGATACAACATGCGCCGTTGTCCCTGTTGGCGTGGTATGAGGATTCATGCCCAGGGTTGCTGCATGTGCTGAAGGTGCAGAGGTAAAGGCACTCAATGAGAACAGTGCCGCCAGAAGAAGTGCACCGCACACCACCATTTTCAATGCTTTTCGCATGGTATTTTCTCCTTGACTGTGAAACATCAGATTGGTTAAACGATCTCTTACAATCGAAAGTATAGAAGAAAAGATGACCATTTCCCAGGACAGGCACCGGACACTTTCCGATCAGTTTATCCTCTACGATCATTTTGACGTGTTTACTTTATTTGTATTGTTATGCGTGAAGTGAAGAGCAATAGCGCGAGAGAAGTTTTTTTATTTTGTAATAAGCCAGACTGCGATTGAAATAGAGGTGTAAATGCCAACGTTGTTCCTCAGGATATCGACCAGGCCAAACTCCTCGTAGACCTCTATGAGCAGGCGGTCCTCCACGCGGCGTTTGCCTATGCGCGCTCCTTCGCAGCTCAGCCGAGCGCTTCGTAAATGCAAAGAAAGAGTCGGATCGTGTCTCTTGTGGCTTAGTAGTCCATAAGCGCGCCACAGGAGATATTCACGGTGGAGGCGGTCATGGTGCGAGCCTGGTCTGAAGCTACGAAGGCTGCCACGTTGCCCACGTCTGCGAGTTGTGCCGTTCTCTATTAGCAAGGTCGCCTGCTCTAGCCCGGAGATGATCTCGTCCCGTCCAGGGGCTGTGTTGGGGAGGGACTCGGGTACGCCTCCCGTTTTCAAATTTTTTTGCTTTGCATATATATCAAGCTTACTCACTCACATCGGGAAAAACTTCTCCTATCTTGCTCTTATTCGAGGAGGCGAGGTTGTGCCAGAGGTAGTGGGTGGCGTAGGCGCGCCAGGGACGCCAGGCCTCGGCATGGGCCGCGATATGCTTGGGGCTGGCGGGCAGGTTATGTTGCTCGAAGGCGCGGCGCAGGCCCAGGTCGGTGACGGGGAAGGCGTCGGGATCGCCCAGGGCTCGCATGGCAATGTAACTGGCGGTCCAGGGGCCAACGCCGGGAAGGCCCTGGAGGCGAGCAACGGTCTCTGCGCGGTCGGCGCCACGGTCGAGGACGATCTCGCCCGCGTCTACGCTACGCGCCAGCTCCTTGATGGCTTTTATGCGTGAGGTGGTGATGCCCAGGCCATCAAGGCTGCCTTCTATAAGCTGGGCGGGCGTGGGGAAGTAGTGTGTGAGCGTGCCATCTGGCTGGGCGAGCGGCTCACCGGTGGCGCGGGCTACGCGGGCCGCTAGCGTGCGTGCGCCTGCGACCGAGACCTGCTGCCCAAGAATGGCGCGTACCGCCAGCTCAAAGCCATCGAAGGCGCCGGGAATTCTCAGGCCGGGCAGGGCAACGACGAGTGGCGCGAGCAGGGGATCTGCTTCTAGCATTTGCATGATGGCGTTGGGATCAGCGTCCAGGTCGAAGAGGTTGCGACAGCGCTGGACGATGGTGCTTACATCATTAAGATTGTCCAGCGAGAGGCGTACCGCGACCGCGTGTATGGCGGGCTGGGGCTCCAGTTCGAGGAGGCCCTGAGAGCGTGCAAGGTGGATGGTGCGGCGGTAGACACCATTGACGATCTCTTCGACACCTGGTAGGGCGCGCCTCTCCAGGTAGGTCAGCAGCGGACCAAAGGCGTAGGGTGGGCGATATTGCAGGCGGAGTGCCAGTTTGCCTGCGCCATTCCCCTCTGAGATCTGGCGGCGGCGAAACTCCGAGGGCGCGCAGCCAAAAAGCTGTTGCATAGTTTCATTGAACTGGCGGATGCTGGCGAATCCCGAGCTAAAGGCGATCTCGGTCAGGGGCAGGTCGGTCTGGTCTATGAGCAGGCGCGCGACCTGGGCACGGCGACTGCGTGCCAGGGCCAGCGGACCCACTCCGACCTCGGCGGTCAGCTCGCGATGAATATGGCGCTCGCTAACAGCCAGGCGCTGCGCCAGCCCGGATACGCCCTCGCTATCCACCAGGCCAGCGGCGATCAAGCGCAAGGCCCGCGCCACGAGATCGGCGCGCACATTCCAGTCCGAGGATCCGGGGCTGGACTCTGGATGACAGCGGCGGCAGGCGCGAAAGCCCGCCGCCTCCGCGGCCGCTGCGGAGGAGAAGAAGCGTATGTTGCGGGCCTGAGGTGTACGCGCCGGGCAGATGGGACGGCAATAGATGCCCGTCGAGGTCACCGCCGTATAGAAGCGCCCGTCGAAGCGGGGATCGCGGCTACAGACCGCGCGGTAACAGAGATCGAAGTCGGTATGCAGACTGGTGGAGGCTTCCATAGCATATTTTCCTTTGGCATGATGAGACTACGACACACGCGGAACACCTGGGCCTGGTTCCTTTGTGTGACTATCATACGCCACCAGGGAGGTTCTGGCTAGCGGTTTTCGGACATGAACATTAAAGATGAGTAAAGTTGGCGGGCAGATGCTCACCAACTTTGCTCATCACATACCGGGTGTGCCAGATAAGTGCTCGTTTATACTTTTTTCTTTAAAACGACAAAATAATAGCGCTCATCTCAATTGGTATGTTCAATATATCTCAAAGTGGCCCTTGCAAGCAGACCATCTTCTGACTAAGATAGCTGGACAAATTGTAAGAGAGAGCGTAACTGCTCGATGCCATTTACCATCAATTGTCAGTTCCGCAATTAGTATTGGAAAGGCCAGAGAGACAAGTTATGAATACGCGCAAATCTACCTTTGAGATTACCAGGGCAACAATAGAACATGTAGCACTCATTACACCGCTCTTCGACGCATATCGCCAGTTTTATCAGCAAGCAACAGACTTAGTAGCCGCGCAAAACTTTCTCACTGCGCGACTGCAGGAAAACAGTTCAGTGATCTTCCTCGCCCTGTCCCTCAAAAGTGACGAAAATGGAGTACGGCAGGCGTATGGATTTACGCAACTGTACCCCTCCTTCTCCTCGGTCTCACTGAAACCTCTGTGGATATTAAACGATCTTTTTGTCATACTGGAAGCAAGACGTTCTGGCGTCGGCAAGGCCCTCTTAGACCGTGCAAGAGAATTTGCCGTAGAAACCCAGGCCAGAGGCTTAACCTTAACAACAGCCGTCAATAATAGCAGTGCGCAAACTCTCTACGAGGTTGCAGGATGGCAGAGAGACGAAGAGTTCTATTCATATAATCTGTATCTATAGCGAAGAAGTTGAGTTGGGGGTCAACAAGGCACATAATTCACCCAGGGAGCCGATACTGTAATCCGGTGGTGTCTCCATTAGTTCAGCGGGCCATTCGCGCTGATGGTGTAACCAGGCGGTATGCATCCTCACCCGTCGTGCGCCCCAGATATCTTTCTGTGGATGGTCGCCAATGAAGAGAATATCGTCTGGTTCATAGCCCAGGCAGGCTGCGGCAGCCAGAAAAATGGCGGAATCAGGCTTTTCGCATCCAAAACGTTCGGAGATGAAGATGCAGGAGGTCAATTTATCGAGACCTAGAACGCGTATCCTGTGGAGTTGACGGGATATCGCCCCATTGGTAATAATGCCAAAAGGCAAGCCAGCACCTTTCAGAGCAGTGAGAAGGCGCTGTGTCTCCTCCTCCAGGCGTATGTGGTCGAGAAACTGATGATTGTAGGTCTCAATCAACTGGTCTACGCTCTTTTGGAGTATCGGGTGGTGGGCCTCCTTTATTTTGCGGAAGAGCATTTCGCGAGGACTGTACCCCCATTCGTCCAGGTCAATGATGTGCTCGACAGCCTCCTGGCAACGTTGGTCATCCTCCGCCAGCCCGAGGTCATTGTGTACAAACTCCTGCGCCCACCTGCGGAAAGCTGCATTTCTGCTGTACAGGGTATCGTCGAGGTCGAAGAGAAGCGCACGTATGGTGTTCGGCATTCTGGTCCTTTCTGCTAGAATTGTTGTGTTTTTCAAAAGTATAGCATAAGGCACCTTCAAATAAGAAGATCGAAAAGCTCGCAGAGAGCATTCGGAACGAGTTAGAGATACTCAGTCACAGAGGCAAGCCCATGCTAGAATTTGCCCTTGATATGAAATACGATCGTATTTTATACTAGACACATGAGTCATCGCGAAAATTCCAAAGAGCTCATTTTAGAGCGCGCGGTTCAAATGGCATCCGTGCAAGGCTTGAATGGGTTAACAATTGGGCGGCTGGCGGAGGCGCTCTCCCTCTCGAAGGGAGGGGTCTGTGCTCATTTCCCATCAAAAATCAATCTGCAAGTAGCGGCTGTTGGGAGGGCTGCACAGATCTTCCAACAGGTCGTGACCGTGCCCGCGCTTGAAAAAGCATCTGGCTTGCCGCAACTCCAGGCTCTCAGTGATGCCTGGTTTGAGTATCTTGTGGCAAGAACCTTTGAAGGAGGATGCTTTTTTACCAACGCGCTGCTTGAGGTAGACGATCTGGAGAACAATGAAGTCCGCGAAGCGGTCAGGCGGCAATACAATCGCTTCATCGAGCTGGTTGAGCGGTGCGCTCGTGATGCTGTGGCGCGGGGCCACTTCCGATCGGATCTGGAGATCCATCAATTCGCCTTTGAGTTCCTTGGCATCCAGTTCTCAACGCTGGCATGGCGAGGATTAGGGCGCGACACAGAGATGATAGCTATAGCAAAGAAGGCGATGGTTGATCTGTTTCAACGATCTGCGAGCTAATTTTTTTGCCTTGAAATAAATACGAACGTTCGTATTTAGAAGGAGAACATCTGCTATGAAACACCAGTGGACAGTGGGTATTCTGCTGTTTGAGCACGTCGATCTGACAGATATAGCCGGACCTTATGAAGTTTTTTATAACGCAGGCTATACCATGCATGACCTCCGAAAAACGCTATCAGGACAGGATACTCCTGAGAATCACCCATTTGTTGTCAGAACGGTTTCCCAGAGCGGGCAACAACTCAAAGCCAGTAATGGGCTTCGCCTTGAGCCTGATTATTCGTTTGAACAGTCCCCTGCTTTTGACATCGTGGTCGTCCCTGGCGGGAATCTTGGCATCATTGCTCATGTGCGTGCCCAGGATGAGATTATCCAGTGGATCGCCCGTTCGGCCTCTCAGAGCACCCTTATGACCTCTGTCTGCTCGGGAGCCTTTTTACTCGCCCAGACAGGACTCCTCAATGGGAAGCGAGCCACAACCCATTGGGCCGCGCTCGATCTCTTTGAACAGCAGTTTCCTCAGATCCAGGTCCAACGCACAGGAAAGTTTGTGGATGAAGGAACCATTATCACATCGGCAGGGGTAACGGCGGGTTTCAATATGGCGTTGCATGTGGTTGAGCGTCTCTTAGGAGAAGAAATGGCTCAAGCAGTCGCCAGAGGCATTGATTTCCAAACATCTTTGCCCCACGAATGAGAGAGGATACATGGAGGAAAGGGAGGGACTGTCTCCCCGTCTGATTCATCATTGCTGAACAGGAGAAATCAGGGTATGCGGAAGAATCTGCACGTGGCAGATTTAGATGATCTGCTTGAACAGCCTTTAAATGGGGTCTTAGCCACGTATCGCTCTCAGGGTGAAGTATTGCTCTCTCCCGTCTGGTATGAATGGCTGGATGGAGGATTTAATGTGGTCGTTCAGGCCCATGATGCCAAGCACCGTAATTTGCAGTCTGACCCCGAGCGAGTATCGTCGTTGCCGAGAATGGAGGTCGCAACCGCGGAATTGAAGTGCGGGGTATTGCGTATGTCACAAGTGATGGTATAGAAGAGGTGTATAAGAGAATATTGCAGCGCTATGTGCTGCCGGAGTATGTTGCACCCTTTTTGCAGGAACTGGCGAGAGCACCACATGTGCATATCCGTTTGGAGCCGGGAACACTGCGTGCCTGGGATTTTGCCGACCTCGCCAACTTTGTTCGATGATCTTCATCGTGATTTTTTGCAAAAACCAAAATGCTTAAGGAAAGGGGAAGAAGTGTGGAAGAAGTTAAAGGCTCAATGTTGCTCGCCTCCCACCGTTCTTCCCCATCTGAGTTGTTAATCATCTAAAAAGGGAGCGCAGATGACCATCGCGTTTTTCATCACTACCCTGATTGTTGTTGCATCACCAGGAACCGGAGCAGTTTATACCATCACTGCCGGGCTTTCGCGTGGTGCTCGTGCCAGCATCGTAGCGGCCTTTGCCTGTACGCTCGGCATCGTGCCGCACTTGGCTGCAGCACTACTCGGGCTTGGGGCTATCCTGCATACCAGTGCCCTTGCATTCAATGCGGTCAAATACGTTGGCGTAGCCTACCTGCTCTTTATGGCGTGGCGTTCACTGCAGGAAAAAGGTGCATTGCAGGTTGATCGCAAAGAGGTCAAGCGGTCTCACCTACGCATTATCGTTGAAGGCATTCTCATCAATATCCTCAACCCCAAACTCTCTATCTTTTTTGTGGCGTTCCTGCCCCAGTTTGTCAATGCGCAGGAAACACAGCCGCTTTTGCGCATGATAGAGTTATCGGGGGTATTTATGCTGGTGACGTTTGTGATCTTCTCAGCTTACGGCATTTTTGCCTCTGCCATGCGCGATCATGTGCTTACGCGTCCACGCGTTATGCTCTGGCTGCGACGCAGTTTTGCTGCTGCCTTTGGCGCACTAGCGGTCAAGCTGGTATTCACGGAAAGATAATTCACTCCAGTTTTTGACATTTCTCAGAATACGCGTGAATAGCGTGATCGGAAAGAAAACTTGCCGTACTCTCACATACCTTACCCTGAGTGTGTGCTACACTGGGAAGAAAAAAGGAGCGATGTATGGGTAATATTGATGTTCAAGCGTTCCTGGAAGAACTGTATGCGCAGGGGCAGGCGAACGATGCCCACGTGCAAGAGCGCGGCCAGAAGATGCTCAATCTGGAGCCAGAGACGGCTCAGTTCCTCCATATCTTATTGCGTAGCACGCGGCGCAAGCATATTCTGGAAATTGGCACCTCGAATGGCTATAGTACGACCTGGCTGGCCTGGGCGGCCTCAGAGCATGGCGGTCACGTGGTGAGCATTGATCGCGATCCGCATAAGCATGAACTGGCAGACGCCAACCTGCGCCAGGCTGGCCTGCGCGAGCTTGTCGACCTCAAGTGTGGCGATGCCACAGAGATTATCGCCAACCTATCCGGCCCACTGGATTGTGTTTTCTTCGATGCCGACCGCTATAGCGCGCCCGCGCAGGTCGGGCTGCTGCTCCCCAAACTGGCTCCCGATGTCTTCCTCCTGGCCGATAATGTCATTTCGCATCCCGACGAGATTACTGGCTACTTGAAGACCCTCGATGAACTCCCACAGTTTGAGAAGCTGGTTATTCCCATTGGCAAGGGCCTGAGCGTAGCGTACAGGTCGGCCTGAAGACTACTCCCACGAACGAAAGTGCCTGTAGGGTCCATGCTGGCATGACTCTGAGCGAAGCGATTTCCCCCACGGTTGGGTATCGGCCTGCGGGCCTCGGAGTCCATGCCAGCATGGATCCTACAATGTGCGTGTCCGAAAACCGCCAGCGAGGGTCCAGGGTATGCGCTATCATAACCGTAGTTCTTGTTGCGAAAGGATGGGAAACGACTTATGAAGCGCTTACATGTGGATAGTTTGGAATCGCCGGTTGGTACGATTGTGCTGGTGGAGGATGAGGGGCGGCTCTGTTCGCTGGACTACGCGGACTATGAGCAGCGTATGCTACTGCTGCTGGAGCGGAGGTATGGGCCGGTGAGCCTGGAGCCACAGGCGGATCCTTGTGGCTTTAGCAGCCGGGTGCGCCGTTACCTGGAGGGCGATTATCATAGCCTGGATGAGATACCTGTAAATACGGGCGGGACGCCTTTCCAGCAGGAGGTCTGGCAGGCACTGCGCTCTATCCCGCCAGGGCAGACGCTGAGCTATGGTGCACTGGCGAGCAAGCTAGGGAGGCCAACGGCGTCCCGGGCGGTGGGACGCACCAATGGGTTGAACCCGGTGGCAATCGTCTTGCCATGTCACCGCGTCGTCGGGGCGGACGCCTCTCTCACCGGGTACGCGGGTGGGCTGGAACGGAAACGCTGGCTGTTAAACCACGAATCACAAACCTCATAGGCGATCCATAAACGCGTCAGGCGCCCTGGACATCTTGCTCGGAGGGTTTCTGGACGAGGATGGGAAGCTGATAGAAAGCGGCCCCAGCCAGGGAGCGCTCGCTCATATCAAAGGTCTCAAAGCTGAGTTTATGCGCGCCATCAAAGGCGAACTCGCCCACAAAGTGGAAGCCGGCTTTGCTAATGCCGCGCCTGGAGGCTTCATTACCAGGGGCATAGCCAATCCAGAAGCGTTCCACCTGGGCGGGTTCCTGGCGCATAATGCCCTGTAAGAGATGGGGATAGATGCCGAGTCCACGCCATTCGGGAAGTGTCCTGAAGTCCCACAGGTAGCGCTCATTGGCGTGAATGGGGAAGAAGAGTTGAAATTCGAGAATGTAGCCTTCACGTGTCGCGACCCAGCCATAGGAGGTGGGTGTCTCTTCCATGTAGGCGATGTAGAAGAGATTCTCCTCGCCGAGGCGCTTTTTAACCTCCTGCGTAGAAAGCTCAGTTATCCCAGTGATGAGAGAGGTATCTGTGCTGGTGCGCGCAGAAAAGGATGGTAAAGGGGGGAGTTGTGGAAGGTTATCTCCACGCCACCAGGTTCCCAAAGGCATAGTGAAACACTCCTTGAGATCATAATCTCTACTTTATTTAGAATTGTAAAGATCACTGAACTATTAATTACATATACTATACATGTGTTAGGATACAACAAAAAGTGATCTTGAGCAAAAGAAAGGGAGGGTGTGCATGGCAAACGGCTCTGCCGTTTGCCATGCACACCCTCCCTTTCTTATATTGATGCCTGGCGATACTTACGCATGACGCGGGTGACCTCGTCGAGGGGGAGGCCATAGACGGTGCGGCCCTTATAGCCGACCATGGTGTCGGCGGCGGTGAGAGCGTTAAGGATGGATTCCTCGGTGGCCTCGGCGACGGCCTCGATAATGGGGTCCATGTGGTCATGGGGCAGCATCTGGAGGTCGATGGGAGTCTGTGAGCCGACCGGGAGGTGGTTGCCCGTGGCGAAGGCGATAAAGATATCGCCGCTGCCATTGCTACCCACGCCACCCACACGCGCCAGTCCCACGGTTGCGCGGCGTGCTAGGCGCTGGCACTGTACCGGGATGAGTGGGGCATCGGTGGCAACAACGACGATGATAGACCCTCCCTTGGGCGGCTCGATCCAGGGACTGGCGATCTGTGAGAAGTCGAGCTCGCGGCCCACGGGAACGCCGCCGATGGAGAGCAGGTTGCGACTGCCATAGTTGGCCTGTACCAGGACACCCACAGTATAACTGGCATGAGCATATTTGATGATGCGCGAGGAGGTGCCAATGCCACCCTTGAACTCGTGGCAGATCATGCCCGTGCCCCCGCCGACGTTTCCCTCGGCGACCACGCCTGTACGGGCGGCCTTGAGGGCGCGGAAGGTATGCTCGCGCGTCACATGAAAGGCCTCGATATCATTGAGCCAGCCATCCCAGGTCTCGCCTACCACGGGCAGGCTCCCTGACCAGGACGAGGCGATGGAGGGCGGAACCTCAAAGCTAGAGGCTATCTCAAGCGGATAGGCGCAGAGGGCGTCGCGCACCACGCCGACCGAGTTGGTATTGGTGATCGCGATAGGAGTATGAATCAGCCCGGCCTCGGCGACCCAGGGCAGGCCCGTCATCTCGCCGCAGCCATTGAAGCTGAAGTAGCCCGCGAAGGCGTGATCGCTCCAGATGGCCCCCTCGCGTGGCACAATCGTGGTCACACCCGTACGGGCAGTGCGGCCCTCGTCGGAAATAATGGTCTCATGCCCCACCAGAACGCCCGGTACATCGGTAATGGCGTTATAGGTGCCCGTGGGATAGTTGCCAATCGTAATGCCCAGGTCACGCAGACGCGCTTGTGTCATATATGTATACTCCTGTATTGGGATGGTAAGGGTATATGCTGGCAGAGCTGATGGAGCCTGCCCTGCTAGCACACAAAGGTACCCAAAGAATATCACACAAAGGTACCCAAAAGACATATAGGGTGTGAGAGCGAGCAGGCAGAGCCTGCTCGCTCTCACACCCTATATGTCTTTTAAATTTCCGTGGCGCCCGTGGCCTGAGGCGAAGCGCTGGGCGCCACGTAGGGCCTCGCCCGAGTTGAGTACCTCCTGGCCCCGTCTAGCCTCGTTTTGCAGGGCGGTGGGCATCTCCATGCCCCATTGTTCATAGGCCGAGAGGCGGTCGGAGCGCAGGCAGTGTTGTGGCAAGCGGGCCAGTTCACGCGCGAGTTCGAGCGCGTGCGCAAGAGCCTGCCCGTTGGGGACGAGGCGATTTACCAGGCCTATGGCGAGGGCTTCCTGCGCGGGGACGCTGCGCCCGGTCAGGATCAGGTCGAGTGCGCGACCCTGGCCGATCAGGCGGGGCAGGCGAATGGTGCCGCCATCGATGAGTGGGATACCCCAGCGGCGGTTATAGACGCCAAAGGTCGCGTTCTCGGCGGCCACGCGCAAGTCGCACCAGAGGGCGATCTCCAGCCCACCTGCGACGGCATAGCCCTCAACGGCTGCGATCACTGGCTTACTGAGCTGCATATGCGTCACACCCAGGGGCGCATCGCCACCTTGCAGCAGGTCCGGCATGTCACTCTGCTGTGAGACGCTGGCCAGGTCGAAGCCAGAGCAGAAGGTTCCCTGCGCGCCCGTCAGGACCGCGACGGAGAGCGTATCATCCTCGTCAAAGGCGCGAAAGATCTCGGCCAGGCGGCGCGCTGTAGCGGAATTGATGGCGTTGCGGACCTGGGGACGGTTCAGCGTCACGATCAGGACATCCCCCTGGTGTTCGCTGAGCACAAGCTCTGACGGCGGTGTCGATGACATAATGTACACTCCTTCGAGATAGAAAAATATGGTGGCCCTACTCATTCATGGTCTAAGAGTATCTTAAAGGTAGAGGGTAATGCAAAGATAAGTGGTTTGTTTATGAAGGGGAATTGGTTATGATCGAGCGCATGCTTGTCCCGCTTGATGGGTCGGCTAGATCAGAAGAGGCACTGGCTATTGCCGGGCGCCTGGCACGAGCTACGGGCGCCTCGCTACTCCTGATGCGCGTCATCACGCCGGAGCAGTTCCATATGCATCTGCATACGGACGTCTCGGAGTATGTGCTGGAGGAGGCGCGCAAGATGTATCTTGAGGAGGCCGAGACATATCTGAAGCAGGTCATGGCGTCCTCGCGCCTCCAGGGCGTGAGGGCGAGCAGCAAAGTCGTAGTTGGGCTGCCAGGCGATTGCATTTTACGCCAGACTCAGGAGTATGATGCTCAGTTGATTGTCATGTGTAGTCATGGGGAGAGAGCGGAGGGCGTGCGCTGGCTTATGGGCAGCGTGGCGCAGTATGTTCAGCGGCAGAGTCCAGTCCCCGTGCTGCTTGTGCGAGATGAGCGATTTTTCACGGGCCTGAGGCAGGGAGAGGCACCAGGAATTCTATGTGCCCTCGATGGCTCGCCCTATGCAGAGACCGTGCTTCAGCCCGCCGCTGAACTTGCGCAGGCCCTTGCTCAGCCTGAGCCTGGACGTATACATCTCATGTACGCGGTTAAGGTTTCCTCAGCTACAGAAGAGCCCGGAGAGGCGCAAGAGGAGGCGGCGATCTACCTGAAAGCCTGTCAGGAGCGCTTCCAGACTGGCGATCTCAAGCAATATGGGTTGAAGATCGTCTCCTCCATTGTCACCTACAGGCCCGGCGAGCCGCTCTGGCAGAAGATTCTCGCCGCCTCCTGTTATGACACGCAACGTGAGATTATCGCCATGGCGACGCATGGACGCGAGGGCCTGCCACGCCTACGCCAGGGGAGCATCACCGAGGATGTCCTGCAAGCCTCAAGCCAGCCCCTACTGATTGTGCGTCCCCAGCCCGTCGACATGGAGCATGTCACGCAGGCAAGCAAAGCAAAGTACCAGCAGGAGGCACCATAAAAACTGGAGTCTATGCCCGAGGCTGGGACGACGCTGCTAAAGCACGCGTCTACATATGCGCGTCATATGTAGACGCGTGCTTTAGCAGCGTCGGACTATCTACGTGGCAGCGCTACGCAAGCGGCGAACAGCGCCTTCTAGCCAGCTGTGCTCGGCCTCTAACAAGGTATATGTGTGATCTTGAATGAGCAGGTTTAGCAATTCTCCATCATCATTCTGCTTGTGTATGCTTAGCCACTCCTGAGAGCGCTCAATGAGATTCTGGCGCTCCTGAAGGACCGTCAGGGCCTCGGCGGGCGTGAGATGCGAGAGAAACGCCAGCCCCAGGTCTACCTCGTTAAACTCCTGGGGTGGGTGGACAAATTGTCCATAGAGGTTAAGAAAACGTAGTCGCTCACTCTCAGGCATTGTAGGGGGGCAAAGACAGATGGTTTGCCACATGCAGCTATCCTTTCTCGGAAGAGAGAGACGCCTTCAGGGTCGGGTTGCGCTTAAGGGCTCGATAGCGTGCGCCAATAAGGCCGATGAGCACGAGGGCACCGATGCCAACGAGCATATGCGCGACGCGAATAAGCCAGTGAAGGTCGCCGATAAGCAGCCTGTCCTGAGTCATGCCAAAGATCGGCAGGATCGGTGCATAGATGATACTGATTATGCCTAGCAGGCGTAGACCTCGGGAGAAGAGCATGGCGATGCCCAGGCCCAGCAGCGAGAGTGTCACGATAAATCCAAACAGCATGTGTACATTAAGCAGATCGATATGGAAGAGCCAGAAGGCCAGGCCCAGTAAGAGCGCCCCCAGACCAATGATACTGGCTACCCAGCGTGTAATTTGTACCGCAATCATTTAAGAAGACTCCTTTCATATACCGTCTTTAGTGGTAGCCATAGTGTACTCAGCTTGAATGACAGCGGCGTGAACTTTCGCGCCTTTTTTTGTCATCGTTTTGTCATGTATATATGCGATAATTGAACCTGATGGGCATGTGACTTCTCGCGCCTGCGCGCTCACTAAAATTTTGTCCGGACAAGTTTCCGAGCGCGAAAAGGTATCCAGAGGCTTTAAAGATCGGTAGGGACCCGGTTTACCGCGTCCAAGCGCCATTTATGGCCTGTGGGCGCAGCCCGAAAGATGCTGAAAAAGACCTTTCATGTCACCATGCACTTGCCACATCACAAAAGCACGGCTCGCCGACAGGCCATAAATGGCGCTTGGACGCCATAAATCGGGTCCCTACCAACAATTGGGGCACCTCTTGAAAACGTGTTCGGACCGTTTGACAAAATTTGCCAGCGGAACTATAAATGGGGCGCCTATTGGATGGAAGGTTACGATGCGTATTCTTGTGATAGAAGATAATTACCGCCTCAGCGAATCATTGAAGACGAATCTCGTCAATGAGAGATATAGCGTGGATGCAGCCTATGATGGCCAGGAGGGGCAGGACCTGGCCGAGCTAGCTCCCTATGACCTGATCATCCTGGATATCCTTTTGCCCAAGAAGGATGGCCTGGAGGTATGTCGTGAGCTGCGCCGGCGCCGTGTGCAAACGCCCATTTTGCTCCTGACCGCGCGCGATAGCATCGATGACCGTGTGCGGGGTTTGGATTGTGGCGCCGATGATTACCTGGTCAAGCCCTTCGCCATGAATGAATTGCTGGCGCGTTTGCGAGCTTTGTTGAGACGTCAGCAGCCCTACAAAAGCGCGCGCCTGGAGATAGGAAGTCTTGTTGTTGACCCGGCTACGCATACCGTGGAACGCGAAGGGGAGGCCATTGAACTTACACCCAGGGAGTACGCATTACTGGAATACTTCATGTATCATCCCGGACAGGTAGTAACGCGAGATATGATTGAACAGCATATCTGGAACTATGATTTTGAGTGCAGCTCGAATGTCATTGATGTCTATGTGCGCAGGCTGCGCCGCAAGATCGATGCCCCCTTTACTACGAAGCTCCTGACAACTATTCGCGGCGTGGGCTACTGCCTCTCGTCGCCGGACAGCAAGCAGGAAGCGCAATGAAAAAACGCCAACCTGCCCGCGTGTCCTTTCTCTCCAGCGTGCGTGTGCGCCTGACGCTGTGGTACCTGGCCATTATTGCCTTCATCCTCTTCCTTTTTGGTGGTAGCTTGTATGCGACCCAGACATTTCTGAGTCCTGATGCGGCTGAAAGCAAGCTGGAGACGCAGCTATACCAGGACACGCAGCACCTGCGCGATACCTATAAACAGGCCCTCTTGCAGAAAGCCGCTCCTTCTTCACAGCGATTCTCTCTCTCCCAAAATGAGGTCGTGCTCCTGCTACGACCGGATCACACAGTTCTGGACGCGCGAGGAACACTCCCGGCTGACAGTATACAGCAGCTTCAGGAACGTGCTGATAGCAACCAGGCATTATTTGATATAACCATCTCTCAGTCGCAGCATTCATCAAACTGGCGAGGAGCAAACAGTACTTATCGCTTCCTGGTCACGCCTCTTCTGGAGCAGGATGCGCGGGTCGCGACGCTCATGGTGGGCCAGGCAAAAGCATATCCTGTGCAGTTATTGTCCATCTGGCTCTTCCATGCCGCCATGGGGCTGCTGGTCGCGGCCATAGGAGGATACTGGCTGGCTGGCAAGGCTCTCCAGCCAGTCAAGATGATCACGCGTACCGCCAACGAGATCAATGCGACCGACCTGCGCCGACGCCTGCATCTCCGGCGCAAAGATGAATTTGGTGAGCTGGCCGCGACCTTTGACCAGATGTTAGCGCGCCTGGAGGCTGCGTTCAAACGCCAGAACCAGTTTGCCGCAGACGCCAGCCATGAACTGCGCACGCCGCTCACCATTATCAACCTGGAGATCAATCAAGCATTAACGCAATCACAAACCCCCGAGAACTACCGTGAGACGCTGGAGCGTATCCAGGTCGAGAATGAGCAGATGACGACTATCGTCAACAGCCTGCTCCTCCTGGCGCGGGCGGACACGGGCCAGTTTACTTTGCACAAGGAAGAGGTCGATTTGAGTGATATCGCCCTTGCCAGCGTTGAGCGCCTGTTGCCCCTGGCGCAGCAGCATCAGATAAGCCTGGCCACGGGTGAATTACCCGAACTTCTGATCGAGGGAGATGCCCAGCATTTGAGCCGGATGCTCATGAACCTGGTGGAGAACGCTATCAAGTATACCAGTGGCGTGGGGAAACATGTCTGCGTAGAGCTAACGGTTGAAAAATCCTGGGGTATTATTCGCATCCAGGACGATGGTCCTGGTATAGCGGACAACCACCTCCCCTACCTGTTTGATCGCTTTTACCGAGTGGATAAAGCGCGCACACGCAGGCAGGGAGAGGCCCAACCCGAGGACACCCAACCCGGTGGCACGGGCCTCGGCCTCTCTATTGCCCAGTGGATCGCCCACAGCCATGGAGGGGAGATACGCGTCCAGAGCACGATTGGGGCAGGCTCACTCTTTGAAGTTCGCCTGCCGTTGAAGGAGACGGGGGAGTCGGGCCGCTTCCCGTGTATATGCTAGCCCAGGCGCAGGCCGCCATCGCATTCAATGATGGAGCCAGTTGTGAAGCCGTTGCTGAGCAGGAAGGTGATAGCATGGGCCACATCCTCGGGTTGGCCTACGCGTCCAACAGCCGACGTGGTGGCTGATTGGTCGAAGAGCGCCTGGCGCTGGTTCTCGGGCAGGTTATCCCACCAGGGGTAGCGATGACGCCGGGGGAGACCGCGTTGACGCGCAAGGGTTTAAGCTCGGCGGCGAGTGGCGCGATCATGGCCTCCAGGGCGCCATTGATCGCCGCGAGGCCCGCGACCCCAGGCATGGACGAGCGAGCCGAAATGGCCGTGACAAAGGTGAGCGAGCCATCTCTGCGCAGCGTCTCCAGCCCAAGCTGGGCCGCCTGGACCTGTGGCCAGAACTTGGCCGCGAAACCCTCGCGAAGCTCGTTCAAGTCAAGTGAGGCGAAGGCGCCGCCGCCCTTGCCACCGCTTAGCGTGAGCACCAGGTGATCAAACGTGCCCACACGCTTGAAGAAGGTTCGAAGCTGCTCCGCATCTGTAGCATCGATTGCCTCTCCAGTCACATTACTGCCAGCGACCGCCATGGCTTGTTGTACCTTCTCCGCCTGGCGTCCGCCAATGATAACCTGCGCGCCCGCCTGCGCGAGCATCTGCGCTGTTGCCAGTCCAACACCCGAGGTGCCACCAAGAATAATAATCCGCTGCTGATCGAGGTTCATATGTGATCCCTTCTATATTCGAAATGCTAGTATTATGAGCTTGCTTTCCCATTTACAATTTACTACAATGGAACGAGACGTTGCGTCTTGTTGGTATTATATAGCGAGACGTTGCGTCTCGTCAAGGGGATTGTATCGCAAATTGAAAAGAGGGGACAAACGTATGGAAGAGCCAGGAAAAGAATCGAAAGCGCCTGTGCGTCGGCGGAGTAAGGAGTCACACGAAGCAATTTTGCAGGCGGCGCTCGACTTGCTGGAGCGCGATGGATATAAAGCCTTGACGGTCGAGGCTATCGCTGCCCTGGCGGGCGTGGGAAAGCAGACCATCTATCGCTGGTGGCCTTCAAAGGGGGCAGTGGTTTTCGAGGCCTTCGCCACCCGGGCTGCGTTAGATGTTCCGCTTCCCAATCTTGGCACTGTGCGTGAAGATGTGCTAGCTTTTATCGAGAATACCTTTCGCAGCCTGAACGAGGGGATGGAGAAGACGGTTCGCAGCCTGATGGCCGAGGCACAATTCGACGCTGAGTTTGGGAAGGAGTTTCGTCAGACCTTCATAGAGGCTCGCCGCAAGGCCCTCAAGACTCTCCTGGAGCGAGGCATACAGCAAGGGGATCTGCCGCCCGATGCCGACCTGGATTTCCTCCTGGATATGATCTACGGCCCAATGTGGTATCGCTTGCTCAACCAACATGCGCCCCTCGATGCTCATTTCGCGCGCCAGCTCATCAATTTCGTTTTGAAGTAATGGTGTAAGGGTATGTGTGGCCGGGCTAGCTTTGCTAGCCCGGCCACACATACCCTTACACCATGATGTTATGCGCGGTGCTGGGCGGTGAGTTCGTATTTGTTGGCGAACATGCGGTTGCCGCAGTAGATGTTGCGGCGGGTGAACTCGCTGGGGGTGCGCAGGCGCAGGCGTTCTCGTATGTTCTCCTTGTGCGCGCCAGGGGCATAGTACCAGGGTTCATCAAGGGTATAGGCGGGATTGAGCGCCCAGGCGGGGCAAGCGAGCGCGTACTGTTGGCAGAGGTACTCGACCGAGGCGGCGCAGAAGACCGCCCAGTGCCACTGCTCAGGGTTTGCATCCGCAGGGAGCTGAATGGGATCTTGCACGAGTTCTAAGCGCTGCTCAGTGAAATTGCCAAAGAAGTCATTCATGAAGTTCCCCAGCGCGATCCAGGGATCTTCACCCGCGCAGATCTCTTGATAGGATACGCTCATCGTCTGCAATTCGTGCAGCAGCTTCACTCGCTCACCTCATATGGGATGTTACAATATTTCGCCCTTGCGAATATTGTAACATACGCCATTTGTATGTGGTTGGTTTGACTTTTCGCGCCTGCGGCGCTTAGGGATAGGGGGGTGTGGGCATGGATGGCGGGCGGAGCCCGCCATCCATGCCCACACCCCCCTATCCCTATCAAAATAGCGCCTCTAGCGTCTCTTCGAGGAGGTATTCTTCCTGCCAGCGGGGATCGGGGATGAAGCGGTCGACGATGGCCTGGGCCTGTTCGCGGGTCGTGACCTTGAGTTCTGTGAGCAAGGCCTGGACATCATTCATATCTTTCTGGCGGAAGACCATCAGTTTGAGTGCCAGGATGTATTCCCTGGGTGGTAGATAGACATGCAGCATATTGTATTTGCGCCAGAGCGTGGGCTGGGGATCGGGCGCCATATCCTTGATAAAATAGGCCACGTCGTCGTTCATCCATTTGCGCTTGAGATGGTGCTTGCTCGCCACGGCGCGGACAGCCGTCTGAAAGGCCTTTGCCTGAGGCGTGACATTGGTTGTATCGGGTATATCGAGCAGCACGACATCCACATCGTCGGTGGCCTTCCGGTTCTTAATCGTCAGCAGCATAAACGCGCCCCCCACGAGGAAGATGCGCAATGGCTCCTTGAAGCGGCGCCGCTCCAACTCATCGCCCAGGTCCTGCAAATACAGCTCGATCTCCTGACTCTCCATGTCCGATCCTTTCCGCTGGCTTGGTTTGGTTCATTGTAAGATAGGGATGCATGAGGCGTGAGCACGGCGTCAGCCGTGCTCACGCCTCATGCATCCCTATCTTACAATAGATTATAGCGGACTGAGAAGCAGGCGCCCAACGGCCAGGAAGATGGTGAGAGCGAAAAGGACGACATTGACGGGGATATTGGAGAATTCCTTACGCGTAAAGTGGAAGATACCAGCATAGATCATCACAAGCGCCAGGCCGAAGGCCGCGACAATCGTCAGGTCAGATATGGAATGGATAAAGGCGGGCAGGATCAGCCCCAGGCCCCCGAGAAGTTCGCATGTACCGATGTAGCGCACCGTAATCGAGGTCACGTCACCTACCCAGGGCAGGCTCTTTTGCAGACCCGCGATTGGCATAAAAAGTTTCATGATGCCAATCATAATAAATAGCAGCGCGAGAATAACCTGTATAATCCAGAGCGCGATGTTCATCTTCTTTTCCTTAATAATACTAACTAAGCGAGTGTTGTATAAACAACAGGTGTCGTTTATAATAGTACCATGCCTGATCAAGGGACAAATAAAAGAATTTGTTGTCTAAGCAACAAACATGGAAATGTGTTGTGATGTTGTAGCTCAGTGCATGGAAAAATGGGTTCTGGCTTGAAAGGATTGGCGCATGAGGAATCTAACCAAAGGTCTTGATCCGCGTGTAAAGCGTACGCGTACTCTCTTACAGCAGGCATTTCTGGATCTCATGCGCGAAAAGAGTTTCTCCACGATCACGGTGCAGGATATTACCGAGCGCGCCACGGTGAACCGGGCGACCTTCTATGCCCATTTCGAGGATAAATATGCCTTGCTCAATGCCCTGGTACATAGCCGCTTTCAGCAGATGTTAGGTGAGAGGCTGCCGGGAGGCTTCAAATGGGAGCGTCATTCGCTCCAGGTCCTTATCCACATTATCTTTGAATTCCTGGGAGAGGTACAACGGCGTTGGGAGGAGGGGAACCGCCCCTTTGAACCCCTGGTCGCGCGCGCGGTCCAGCAAGAATTATATGAACTGCTGCTGCGAGGTATCAAGCAGCGCAAGGCCAGTGGCGAGCCGCATAATGATCCCGAGACGGCGGCCACCGTGGCGAGTTGGTCCATCTTCGGCGCGGCCGTCGAGTGGAGTCGTGGCGAGCGTCATCTACCAATTGAGCAGGTATGCGAGCATGTCCTGACCGTTATCACCCGAGGCATTGCCTTGTAGAATGTCTATTGCAAGGCCCGCCGCCCATGCAGGAGGGACCTGGTAGAGCTTCTAAATGCCCTCGTTATGGTATAATAGTAGAGTTACATCGAACAAAATCAACGCTCTGAGACCGTCAAGGAACGGCCCAAAACGAAAAAGACATCCAAACACGTCACCCATGGGTGGATAAATGCTTGACATGACTCCCCTTCACCCTGGTAAAATAGAAGAGCAAATGTATTGCTTCTAGTGTCGTCATAGACAAGGACGCATTTAAAATGATTGATCGTACCGTTTCTTATTCCCATCCCTTGTGCTCCCCTCCTCCCTTCTCCACCCATTAGGGCAGGGAGAACGGTTTTATCCGCCTCTTTAACACATTCTCTGAAGAGTTTGTGTCTTTTTCTTGCGATCTCACCCTGCCCTCTGTGCATTCTTGTTTTTTGATTCTCCGTGTGCATCAAGAGGAAGGGATACTTCATGTTCTCGCAACCTTCATCTCGTCGTGATTTCTTGCTCGTCGTCTGCGCCTCGATTTCCTGGGGTACGGTTGGCATCGCGAACCAGGCTATGTATACCTATGGCGCGACCAATGCTCTCTCATTGACTTTTTTGCGCCTGGCAATTGCCGCTCCTCTGTTTTTGCTCGTAGGCTGGATACGCCTTGGTCGCCGCCTCTTTCACATCAAGTCTCGTGACCTGTGTGTAATGATGCTTATGGGAAGCTTGATCGCCCTCTCCCAGGCCTGTTATATTGCGGCCATTGCTTCTGCGGGCGTCGGCGTCTCAACACTGATTGCCATTTGTGCGGCTCCCGTGATTATCGCTGTCTGCTCTACCCTTATAACACGAGAGCGCCTGACCCTGATGACCCTCATCGCCCTGGTAGCTGCTTTAAGCGGAACTATTCTTCTCATCGGGACACGTTCTCTCGCAGGCAAAGAAGCGGTCTCACTCGCGGGAATAGGGCTGGCGTTTCTCTCGGCTTGTGGCTATGCTGGCTTCATTCTGTGTGGACGCTTGCTGACCAACAAGTATCACCCGGTCCAGATAAGTGCTGTGGCGTTTGGGACTGGTGCGCTCATGTTGTTCGTCTGTGCTTCGGCAACGGATTTAGTGCTCGTGTATCCAGCGTGGGGATGGTTGATATTGCTCTACCTGGGGAGTATTCCAACCGCACTTGGCTATGGACTCTTTCAAATGGGCATCCGGTCCCTGTCGGCAACGGTGGCAAGTATTGTGACAATGTGCGAACCGCTAACTGCTGCGCTCCTCGCATGGCTCCTTTTCCGGGAGGAGCTAGGGTCTCTCGGCCTCCTTGGTGCAGGTTGCTTATTGGGAGCAATGGCGCTGATTTTGCTCGTTCCAACAAAATCTTTCACAAAGGAAGGATAAAGACTTGCAGGCTCCCTCGGACTTTGCGCGAAAAATGAGCGGGTGCTGTATCAGTTATGCAAAGTCCGAGAATGCCATTTTCGGACTACAAAAGAGAAATAGGAGTAGCCTGATACATAGGCTACTCTCATTGTGTTATAAGGTAGGTGCGCAGGCGTTCGCAGAGGGCGGCAATCTCAGCTTCGCCGCCGTGTGGGGCCTGGGGTCAGTCTTCGACGCTTCTTATGTGCGTCCGGCATGGATGACGTGTTTGTTGACAGACGTCAGGATCGCCAGGAGCAATGCGCAGGCTGATAGAAACAGAATTGCTGGAATTACTTGAAACCATTGGATCAACAGACCAGTCAAGGCAAAGCCGAACGGCTGGAAGCCAAAGGCCAGCAGGCGAAAAACACTGTTGACGCGTCCCTGGAGTTCGTCGGGAATCAGCGAGATTCGATAGCTAAACTGGACCACGTTATAGATGGGGCCTGCCACAAAGAGGCACGCGGAGATTACTCCTAGCAGGAGCGGGTTAGGAGCTATGGCGTAGAGCGGAAAGCACAAAGCCTCAAACCAGATGAGGCAAATAATGACCGGACCAAAGCGGTAGCGCTTCTGAATTGGCGCGCCCAACAAAGAGCCGATAATCGCCCCGACTCCACCAATAGTCAAGATCGTTCCATAGGCCAGCGAAGAGCCGTGCTGCTGTTTGACTAGAACCAGGAGAACTGGGAGTAAACCCGCGCCGATAAAGTTGCAGCCGCCTGTGAGAAAGGCTATAAAGCGAATGAGTGGCTGATGCCAGAGCCAGGCGAGGCCCTCACGAATTTCGGCCAGCAGTTTGCGCTGCTGACCCTCCTGACGTTTCCCCTGAAAAGGCACTCTGATAAAGCTCAGTGTGATTACAGAGATCACGTAGGAGATCGCGTCAGCCAGAAATGGCACAGATTGGCTCAGTGTGTAGAGGGCGCCGCCGAGTGCCGGACCGACGAGTACTGTGGTACCCGTCGTCGCCTCATTCTGTGACGTGGCCAACGGAATTTGTTCTTTGCTGACAACCTGAGGTAGACAGGAGACTTCAGCCAGGTTAAAGAAGACGTAGAATGTCCCTTCAATCAGCGTATTGGCGCAGATCTGGGCGACGGTCAGGCGTCCCAGCCACATCACGACAAGCACACTTGCCAGATTGATGGCCCGACCAGTATCACAGACGATCATCAGGCGTTTGCGATCCCAACGATCAATCAACGCGCCTACGATCAGGCTGAGAAAGATATAGGGCAATGTGCCGAGGCCGCCCACCAGGCCAACTAACGCCGCTGAATGCGATAGGTCCCAGACCAGGAGCGGGTAGGCGGTCTGGGTAACCGTCGTGCCAAGGGACGAGAACGCCTGGCCACTCCACAGCAGCATAAAATCACGGTTGCGCCAGAGGGCCATGCGGCCTCCCCTATTCGTCCCTTCCCTGGTGACAGTTGACTTCATGAATCCTCTCCAGCAAACGGTGGCACCCCGACGGCGGGCCATCTGCTACCCAATACTTCCTGCATATTGAATTAGAACAGGAGTTTGATGGCAAGTATATAGATGCGCTCCACTCCTGTCAAGCCATCCTGTTTTAGGTCTGCTGTGCAAAGGGGAGGCAGACGGTAAAGGTGGAGCCCTTGCCCTCCTCGCTCTCGACGGTAATCGAGCCGTGGTAATGCGTGACGATCTCGTAAGTGATGTAAAGGCCCATGCCCAGGCCGGGGAAGGCCTTCTCGCTTGTCCCATACGCGCCACGGTTGAAGCGCTCAAAGATCTTCTCGCGTTGGGGTGCTGGTATACCCACGCCATGATCGCATACTTTAATACAAACCCATCGCTCGCTTTCTGAGAGAAAGATATCCACCTCATGGGCCTCGGGAGAGTATTTTACCGCATTTGTTACCAGGTTGTTCACGACCTGAGTGAAGCGTTGCGGGTCGCACACCAGGACGTGGTGTAGGTGTCCATGTAAGATGAGCACATGGTCGGAAAGCGTAGGTTGAAGTATCTCAATGGTTTCGTGAAGCACTTTGTCTGGGTCGAGAATTTCGTCTTCATAACTGAACAAGCCCATCTGGATTTTTGAGACGTTCAGCAGGTCGTCAATGAGACGCTTTAAGGCATCAACCTGCAATTCCATGCGCATAAGATCATAGTTTGTGCGTTTATCGCCCTCTCTCTGGACTCTGCGCCGCAGGAATTGGACCAGCATTTTCAACGAGGTAACGGGGGTCTTTAGCTCATGACTGGCGAGGCTGATAAACTCATCTTTACGCTTTTCAAGCTCTTTCCGTGCGGTGATATCCACAAAAAAGCTGATGGCTTTTCCACTCTCTTTATCAAGCAACGCTGCCCCTACTACCACAGGGACACGTTTCCCATCAGGATGTTGATACTCCTTTTCATAAGGATAGCAGGTACCACTCTCCCGCAATTCCTGGATCGCTTTCTCATCTCGCTCAAGATACTCTGGTGCCGTCAATTGGTCCCACCGCACCTCGCCTCTATTCATATCTTCGCGTGTGCTCCCCAACATCTGTAAATATGCGTCATTTGCTTCCCACACATGCCCATAAATATCAGTGATACCGATACCAATGATGTTGGCATCAAAGAGGGTGCGAAATTGCAACTGTCTCATACGTAGAGCAAACTCAGTCATCTTTTTGTCGTGGTTATCTGTGCAGGTGCCACACCAGCCAACAATGTTTCCTTGCACATCACGTATGGGCACAGTGTAAACCAGGAACCAGCGATATTCACCGGTAATCCCATTCCGTAAGCGATACTCATTCTCGCCGGGTTCTCCCGTATGAACCATATTGTACCAATTTGCCAGCGCCTTCTGGCGATCATCGGGATGCACACACTCACTCCAGCCGTCCCCACGCGATTGTTCAATCGATGTCAGGGTATAATTACTCCACTGTTTATTCAAGTAATCAATATAACCATCGGGTCGAGCGGTCCAGATAATGGTTGGAATGGCGTCGATCAAAAAATGCTTTTCATCCTCTAAGCGTTTGCGCTCGGTCACGTCAAACCCGGTCCAGATAAGATACTCACCCTGCCTTGTGCTATCAAGAAATGGCATGATCGTTACATCGACATCGCGGTAAAAATCGGAACGAGGGAACACACGTATATCAAAACGTACTGTCTCGCCTCTCATAGCCCGTTCCATGACCTCGCGGATCTGGAGTCGCGTTTCGAGGGAGTGCGACCACCAGGGCATCTCCACAACATATTTACCTACAAGATCATTCAGGCTCATGCCGGTGTCTTCTAAAATGGCGTGATTCACTTCCAGGAAGCGGCCATCGCGTGTCATGACAATAAGGCCAAACCGGGTGCCATAATTGACAACTTCGCGATATTTTACAATATGTTTCACTCTCGCCGAGATATTATCAATTTGCGGCTCCTGACCCATAATGCCAGCCCCTTTTAACCTGCAAAGCCAGGGCTATCCTTTCCCTACAGCAAGAGCAAAGATCCTTTTTGTTCGTTCCTGGTCACATTTCTACTTTTACTCTTCAATCAATTAGTTCTGCTTTAAATAGCTCAACACTTATAATGCCCTCTACAATACTACACATATATCATAGACAAAAATACAAGGCAAGCAATTTATCGCAGTAGGGGGCGCCTTGCTGGGGAAAGGTCATGTTGGGCGCGGTGCCCGAATAATAAGCCTTGCCGGATACGGCCAGGACAGAAAGAATAGATGGGCAGAAATGCATAATTGGGTAGACCTGGGTGCTTCTTAATTGGTGTTGTAACATTAGAGAGATGAGAAACAGAGGCTTGAGCATTGCTTGAGTTACCATATGCATGTTCTTGCATAACGATAATTACAGCTAGAGGAATATGAAAGGAAATAGATATGGGAAAGGTCTCCACGGGCTTCTCGATGTCACTGGATGGTTTTGTTGCTGGACCAAACGAAGACTTCCAACACCTCTTTGCCTGGATGATGGGCGGCGATACCGATTACACAATCAAAATTGGCGATAGAGAGCAAACGCTCAAGCTCTCGGCGGCGAGCATCGAGATGTATGATGAAGCCATCAACACCGCAGGGGCTCTCGTGGCTGGGCGCAGATTGTACGAACTTACTCATGGATGGGGAGGGCACCATCCCATAACAGCCCCGGTCGTCGTCGTGACGCATCGCCCCGCACCAGAATGGGTTCAGGAGGAATGGCCGGTAACCTTCGTCACAGATGGCATCGAGAGCGCCATTGAGCAGGCCCAGAAGATCGCAGGCAACAAAAAGGTTGTTATTGCCTCCACGACTATCGTGCAGCAGTGCCTCAATGCTGGCCTGCTCGACGAAATTCACATCGACCTAGTTCCCGTCCTGTTGGGCGAGGGCGTGCGTCTCTTTGAGCACCTCAAGGTGGCCCCCGTCCAACTCGATGGCCCTCACGTAAGTATCGGCAAAGGGGTCACCCACCTCACATATAGCGTCAAGAAGTAGGAGGCGCGTTACTTGATGTATGCGCCTACCCGCTTCGCGGCGTTGGGGGAGTCAACGAAGTGAAAGGATATAGGTGTTAAACTATCCGTTCATCAAGCCACAACCGCGTAGGCGCGTACGTCAGTGGCGCTTGTTCACTTGACGATGCGGAACCAGAGATCGGTTCTCGTGGGAGACTCGAAGACTCTTATTTTCTCCAGTTGTAGCTGCTCATTGACGAGAGGATCGAAAAATCGTAGGCCTTCACCAAAAAGGACAGGGACGACGCCCATATGGATCTCATCGGCCAGCCCGGCTCGTAGGCATTGCTGAGCAGTATTCGCGCCTCCTACCACCGTGACTTGCTTCTCGCCCGCGGCGTTTTTAGCCTGCTCAAAAGCGCTTTCAATGCCATCGGTGACGAATGTCACTGTCAACTTATCATTTTGCCCCTTAATTTCCCCTTCTGGAATGGTATGCGTCAGGACGAAGATTGGCACTTGATACTCGTAACCCGTTAAATCTCCCTCTGCCATGTCGTAGGAACGTCGACCCATTACCACCGCGCCTGTCGTCCGTATTTCCTCCTGTAACATCTCTGTGCTTCGCAACGCTTCAAAATCAGGATATAGGCGGCTGATATCATTATGACGGTCATTCATAAACCCATCCAGTGAGATGGTAGCGCCGATAATAACTTTTCCCATAACACCTCCAGAGTATGCATAAAATGTTTTCTTTGCTACCATCTTACGTGCTACCAGCGAAAAAAACTTCTCCGATCTTGCTGAAAGTCTTGGTAAGTAGCGCTACTTATTTTCAGAGTTGTTCGAAGATTTCGTCCAGGGTGAGGACTTTCGCGAAGCCTTTACGCAAGACCTGCAATTCAGCTTCTTGCATGGTGGGATCGTCTGTTGCGGGAAAAAGTCGTTACCTTATCTACAATTTTAGGACTACACTCACTAGACAAGGTGCCAGGTAGTAGATGCAAGACAATAGATTGTCTTGTTTGCTTGCATAGTATACAATTATTCAAATCAATGTGTTTTGCAAGTGAAAGAAACACTTATGACCTTGTTACCTCTGGACTTATCAGGCAAAGAAAAACCTCGCCAGATACAGGAAAACTTGATAGCTTATATGCGCTTGTTTGCTGGACTGCCCGGTATAACTATGTATGACGCGGAGTCGTTCTGGTTCGTAAGCAACAAACCGGCCCCTGGTAACTACATTTTGCGCACAAGCTTCGAAGATTCTCGTACAGAGGAGCGAATAAATGACATGCTCGAACAGGTTGGCCAATGTATTGAGCATATTGATTGGTTTGTGTTTCCTGACGATCAGCCAGGGGACCTTGGCAAGCGTTTGGAAGCACGCGGAATGCCAGGCGGACCAGGTGGCAACTGGTTATTAGCCGATCTAACATCTCTTGGCGCTGCCCCCACTGTGACGGATAACTTTCGTATCGAACAGGTTCACAACGATCAGATGCTCTCAGAGTGGGTTTACGTCTCCGAGGCAGGTTTTGGCTCAGATCTATCAATATTCTACGATGCCTATATGCGGCATGGGTATGGGTTGGACGCCTTCTCACTGCACTATATTGGGTATCTGAACAATATGCCAGTAACTGCTGGTACCCTGTTGGATGCTGGGGGCTGTGCCACAATCTATGATATATCGACACCACCAGCCTTTCGCCATAGAGGGTTTGGAGGCGCGATCACGCATGCTTTGATGCAAGAGATTCGTAACCGGGGCTATGCTGATAGTTGATCAAAGGATAACCATCTATTGCAATGATTATCCTTCTCACTTTAACCTACGCCTGTTTACCAAACAGCGGACTAGGCGGGAGGATGCACTACGAGCATCCTATGCACCCCTCTCTACTGAGAGATGTTCACTCGTGAGATGATTCCAGGAACATCTCTGGGGGATCCCAGAAGCTCAACTGGACGGGAGGCCCGGCATCCTGGATCCTCTGCTGATTCTGCTGTTTCCACGCTTCATGCCGCGTCATGAGGAGCGCCTTGACCTCCGAGGTCGAGCGACATGCCGCCAGTTTCCGATCCCCCCAGCGTCCCGCGAGCGTCTGTGCGGCTTTGCGGTCGGCCTGGTCTGCGTAACCACAGACCAGGCACTTGAAGGTTTTCTGGTTCGGCCGATTAGCGCGATCGACATAATGGCAGCGGGGGCATTCCTGAGAGGAATAGGCGGCTCGGACCGTGTGGGCTGCCATGCCCTGTTTGGCGGCGGCCCAGGCCAGCTGCTCTGGGATATGCCCCAGGTGAGAAGCATACAGATAACTGTTCATCACCCTTGCTTTGAAGCGCATCGAGGCCACATTGAGGTCCTCATAAATGAGTCTGGCATCTGGATGATCTTTGACCAACTCATTGACCGCCCGGTTGATCTCTTGCTTGACGTGACGGCTCAAGCGTTGCGACGTTTCAGAACGTGTCGAAGGAAGCTTGCCCTTTGGGACGCCTTTCTTTTCCAGACAGGCTCGCAGTTTCGCCTTGCGGCGACGCTTTTCCCGATCGTGCTTGTGCTGTCGGGCCATCTTGCCATGAAAACTGCCATACTCTTTATTGGTGGAGGTCGTGAGGAAATGGGCAATGCCCACATCGACGCCTACTGTAGGGGCGTCAGGCTTGGTTTGAAGAGGAACGTCCTCGTCAAAGGAGAGCGTCAGCCACCAGACTCCATTGCGCTTGTGAAGTGTTGTGGATGCATTGAGCGTGCGGCCTTCGAGTGCTCGTTTGTGATAGGAGGCGAGTTTGACTGGGACTCGAAGCGGATTCCCGAAATCTAAGGTGGACACGCGCAGCCAGTAGTCGAACGTGGAGTCCTCCGACTTCTCGACCACCACCACGTTGACATTGGCTTGGATGACTGGCACACGCAGCACAGGGAGATCCCATTCGGTCCAGGTCGGTTCGCGGCGTTTGAAGGCGGGCATCCGGCCTTCCGCCTGAGCTTTGGCCTTGGCCTGAGCGTAATCAGCCACATCTTCCAGGTACGCCTGATAGGCGTTCGCTCGATTAGTGCGAAAGCTTTTGGCAATGCCTGCGGCTTGCTGTATCGCCACTCGATGCAAGCGGTCGGAAAGATCGGTTTTGAAGACGGTTTCTTGGTACTTGTCCGGGCTTGTCTCGGCCTCGCAAAACAGGGTGGTGTACTGTTGGCACAGCGGCAAGTAAACCGCCACAAGCTGATCGAGCGCCTCAAGTTTGCCAGGATTGGCCTCAATGAGAGGGATATGGGTCACCGCTCGAGTGATGGTCTGCTTCGTCTTCTTTTTGCGCTTGCGCTTTTTTTTCTCATCAAGCGAGGCTTTTTGGGGCTTCTTGCTCACGGGCGGGTCCATTCTGCTGCAAAGCCGCTAGCACTTGTTCCGTCTTGCGTTTGGCTCGTCTGCGACCATAAAGACGAGCGCAAAACGAGGTAATGATGCTGATAAAATCGCCCATGAGATCATCTTCGGCGGTATCAGCTGTGTTGACGATGACCAGTTTCCGTCCTTGCATAGCCAACAAGGTCTGAATATAGGCCACGCCAAAGCGAGAAGCGCGATCTTTGTGTTCAACCACGATCTGCCCGATTTTGGGATCTGCCAGCAGCGCCAGAAACTTGGGCCGCTGATCGTTGATGCCACTGCCGCACTCTTTGACGACTTTGCTGACCGACCAGCCTTGGGCATTGCACCAGGTCACCAGCCGCTCGGCTTGCCTTTCCAGGTTGTCTTTGTTTTCGCTGCTTGAAACACGAGCATACACAGCGACGGCGTGGACCGGAACCGAGCGAAGCTCCGGCGGATCAATGATCACGGTGCCGGTGGGCAATTGATAGCCGGGAATCTGGCCGCGTTTCCACATACGCCAGGCGCTGTTATAACTGATCCCAATCTTCTTGGCATAACTCGATAACTTCATACATCCAAGTTTACTCTATCTGCTTGAGATATGCAAGAGATGATGATACTTTGTGATGGTTGCTTATACAAAATGGATACCTGGATATGGGCTTCAAATATGGGCAAAAGCGTCTATCAGAAGCTCGGTTATATCGATGTTGATTTTGGTCTGCGCGAACATGTGTGGCACAGACCTTCACGATAAGGTATGAAGCAAGCAGAAGCTAGACAGGCTTAGATGCGGGCCATAAGTGACACGCTTTACCAGTGCAAATGGGTTGAGCGATTCTACTATCATCCGTGAGTCCGCGTATTTCCGTCGAGGACTTCGTCAAGGGTCTGGGATCGTCGCCAACAGCCGAAGATGTTGTCGATGCGGTCGTTGAGCTGGCATCCTACTCTGGAAGCAGAGAAGGAAAGGCCTTTTTGCTTTCCAGGAAAGGTTTGGAGATGCTGGCATAGACTGGGTAGAACGATTGACTCCCCGTTTGCTGGTTTTTCTGCGTTGGGAATTGTCCCCTAACTCTGCCTGAAAATGTTACTTCATATTCTTATGAGACGTCTCAAATGAGAGAACAATAGGTATAGACATCTATACCTATAAGCGCAACTAAGCTTTATAGAGGTCAGGAAGTATGCATATAGTAACTCAGAAAAAACCAGAGGTTGTGATCGCAGAAAGCGACAGGGCTATTGCGCGCATGGCAGCGGCAGAAATTGCCAACTTGATTCAGACGCGCAATGCCGCAGATTTACCTACCGTGCTTGGTTTAGCTACGGGAAAAACACCGATCTTACTCTATCATGAGTTTATTCGCATCGCTCGCGAGAAAGCATTGGATTTTTCACGGGTCATTACCTTCAATCTTGATGAATACTATCCTATGAACACTCATTCTCCCCAAAGTTATCATCACTTTATGCGTGCAAATCTCTTTGATCACATTGACATACATCCTGCTCATATCCACATTCCCGATGGTACACTCTCCCGAAAGGACATAGCAAACTATTGCGCTGAATATGAGGAAAAAATTCAGCAGGCAGGAGGGATAAACTTGCAGCTTCTGGGGATAGGTGAGAATGGCCACATTGGGTTTAACGAGCCTGGATCAGACGTGGATACGCGCACGCGATTGGTAACGCTTGATCCGATCACTCGGCAGAACGCTGCCGCCGAATTTGGTGGCGAAAAGAACACTCCAAGTGAAGCTATTACGATGGGAGTTGCGACCATCTTGGAGGCCCAGAGAATTATCTTAATCGCTTCAGGGAGCAAGAAGGCGCATACTGTCCAACAAGCGATCAATGGCCCCGTCAGTGCGAATGTTCCCGCAACATATCTCCGCTCACATAGCAATGTAACGATATATCTGGACCCTGCTGCGGCAAAACATATCAAATCTGTGTAAGGGTTTTTCATCTGTGCGGGGGCATGACGCTACTGAAGTACGCGTCTACATATTCAGGTACGGGGCATCTCGTCCTTGATATGTAGACGCGTACTTCAGTAGCGTCGGCTGGAGCAGGAGCCAGGCCTGAAGAAGACGGTGCAGTAATTGACCCTGCCAGGCACACGGAGCAATACTTTATTAGCTCAGTATACTCCCGGCGCTCATAGCGGAAAACTCGGTGACCTTTTCTGGTAGGAAATGCAGAGCCACAGGAGCTCGCTGGAGTAAGTTCGTTACTACTTGCGGTCGTATGCCTGCCTCTTTCACATAGCGTTCTATCAGGCGTTCGAGATCCTGCCGGACGAGCGTCTGATCTTCGATGATGGAAACGCGTCCATAGAGGCTGACAGAGCGACCCGCACCTCCCACACAAAGCGCGATGCGAGGATCACGACGCAGATTCTTGATTTTTTGGCTGCGGCCCGGGGTAGTTATGACCAGTGTCCCATCATCTGCCAGCAGATACCAGATTGTGGTGACGTGGGAACTCCCATCTTTGTTTAAAGTACTGACCACTGCTACATGGTCTTCACGGAGAAATTCCCTGGCCTCATTGGAAAGCATATTTGTCATCGATCTCTCTCTCCTTTTCCTCTTTCAACAGTGCTCATCGAATATGCAACATTGTTGTATAAGCAACAGTTTAGTGTATACTACACTGTTGTACTGTTGGAAGTGTAAGAGAAATCACGGCTTTCGGCAATCAGCAAACAGACCAGATCGTTGTGTAGACAACATCAAAGGGAAAGTGTTGGTTTCTACGACGTGTGAATAAGAGCGCGCAGATCGCGAGGAGAAAAGATGTCTGGAGCGGTGAACACAAACGACCCACGAGTGCAGCGCACCCGTCAGTTGCTGCTGCAAGCATTCATGGTGTTACTGGAAGAAAGGCACAACATTCACTCCATCTCTGTGCAAGAGATTACGAAGTTGGCCACGGTGAATCGGGCCACGTTTTATGCCCATTTTGAAGACAAATATGCCCTTTTGGAGAGCTGGATGCGCGAGAAGTTTCACCGGGCGCTTTTGAGTGAGCTCCCTGCTTCATCCACTTTGCGGATCGACACGCTCCGCTTGCTTATTTTGGCCGTGTTTCATTTTCTTGCTCGCTTTCGTGATCAGCTCAAGCCTGCCGATAGACAGTTTGAGCCGCTTTTCGAGATTGCTTTGCAACAAGAACTCTATCAGGTTCTCCTGGCCTGGCTCACGCCTGTTGTCTCAAGAGATCCTAACCAAAGGGAAACCGTAGAAACGACAGCATTGGTCATCAGTTGGGCGATCTTTGGTCCAGCCGCTCAATGGAGCCGGGGAGAACGCATCATCCTGGCAGAGGAGATGGTCCATCACGTCTTGACAGTCGTAATTGCTGGCTTGTCCCCCCTCATCACTGTTATGTGACCGATGTTCTAGATGCGCGCCATGAGCGATATGCTTAGCCGTTTGAGGAACTCGGCTCCCTTGAGGGGATTGCTGTGACCATCAACAAAGATCTCAAAGCCTGGTTCCTTGATGAAGGATGCGAGCATGGACCAGTTGGTCTTCCGCTTGTCGCTCTGCTGATAAGCGGGCGGGGGATAATAGCAATCGCCCAGAAACATCACGCCACGCTCTTTGATGCGTACGACGATTGAGTCAGCGGCGTGCACGCCCCCAACATGTTCCAGCTCTAAGGTCAGTCCATCCAGCGGCAAAGTCATAGTCCGCGCAAAGGTGGTGCTGGGGAGGATATAGCGGAATGTGCTCTCTCGCTCAATGGCCTGGGCGAGCGGGTTATGCTGTGCCGACTCTTGCTGCTTGCTCAATTGCGCCGCTGAATGTGTGAGCAGTTCCTGGCAGAGATCATGTGCGATAACCGACGCGCCAAAGACGCAGGCGCCAAAGGTGTGATCCCAATGATGATGTGTGTAGATGATACGGCTGACCGGGGGCGCCTGGATGCTCTCCAGCGCGGCTTGGATGCGCCGCGCGTGCGAGGGACTATTGCCGCTATCTATTAATACCGTCTGCGTCGCGGTGCAGATAATACCAACATTTGGCCGCACCTTGTTGGCATCTCGATCCCGAGGAAAGATCCAGATATTCTCGGCCAGTTGTTGTAAGCTTTCAGACATCACCATTTCCCTGCTTTCTATTCCCATGTGGATGCCTCTGATTGTATCATCATCACAAAAATTGGTACAGCTAGTTTCCTCTCCAAAGCTTTACATCCACCTTGACATATGGATTTGTGGAGGTTATTATGTCCATGGCAGATATATCTGTAACGGATGTAATAATGGACAGAGAATTCTACTAAAAAAGGAATGGACACATGGCTATTAGTACCGTGGTTTTTGATATTGGGGGTGTGTTGGAACTGGATGTGATTGAACTGGTGGATATTGGCCTCGATGCTCGATGGGAGCAACGTCTGGGCCTGCAACCTGGAGAGTTGAATCAACGCATGGAACCGATATGGTTGGCTGGCTCTCTGGGTGAGTGTACTGAGGAGCATGTGCATCAGGAGATGGGTAAACGCCTGAGCATGAATCAGGAGCAGATAGAGGAGTATATGCGTGAGATGTGGGACTGGTATTGTGGCCGGTTGAATGTGCCCATGGCTGACTTCTTTCGCAGTTTGCGCCCACGCTATCAGACGGCCATCCTGAGCAATAGCTTTGTAGGTGCTCGGCGCGAAGAGCAGCAGCGCTACCATTTTGCGGAGATGTGCGATCTGATCATCTATACTCACGAGGAGGGCATTGCCAAGCCTGACCCACGCATCTATGAATTGACATGTAGGCGTCTAGGCGTGCGACCCGAGGAGATGCTGTTTCTGGATGATAACCAGAAGAATATTGCAGCGGCGCAGGCGCTGGGCATCCATGCCATCCACTGTGGCGAGACCGAGCAGGCCATCGCCGATGTACAGGCCTGCTTGCAGGCAAATATGTGAACCTGGCACGACGCTACTAAAGTACGCGTCTACATATAGAGGTACGGAGCGTATCGCGCCATGATATGTAGGCGCGTGCTTCAGCAGCGCGCCACTCTCTGTTTGACAGGAGCCTGAAATTTTTATAAAATCGAAGTGCTTCTATTTCATTTCAAGAGTGTGAAATTATGGGATGTAGAAACTGATCGACGCTGTTGCCGACGCTGCTAAAGCACGCGTCTATATATAAAGGCGCGATAGCCTGGTATCTCCATATGTAGACGCGTGCTTTAGCAGCGTCGTCTTCCGCTCTCCCCACACTCTGTACAGAGAGGTTGCCGCGCTATGCCGCTTTTAGAGATATTGATGCTTGATGTTGGAGGCGCGATAGCCAAGGGATTGCTCACGCGCTGGCTCAGTAGCAATGCCCTGGTCTCAGATGCCGCGTCGAGCCTGGCGGACGTGCTGAAGGCGCGTATCAGTGATCGCCTGGCACAACAGCGTGCACGTCAGCAGTTCGAGACCATTGGGGAGAAGGTGGGTGAGAGCCTGGCCCCTATCTTCGAGATAGAGGGAGCCGCCCTGGATGAGAGCTCACGCGCAGCCATCGCCAACGCCGTAGCCGATACACTGAACACGGCTAATAGCGCCCTCCTGGCGCGGCATAACCTGGAGCCGGTCGAGATCGCGCGCGAGTTACTGAAAGAGTATCCCGCAAGTTCCTATCATTTCTCGCAGAGCGAGGGGTATCTCTATGAGCGGATCGTCAATGAATCCTGTCAGTATATTGTGGATATCGCCTCGCAGCTTCCCCAATTTACCGAGCGCACGCTCTCCGAGGTACTTCTCCGCGAGCGCCAGCTCGTGAAGACCGCCGAGCGTATTGTGGACGAGGTCACGCGTCTGCGCCAGCAGCTCAATCCCCAGGTAGAGGCGAAGCGCTTTGAGCTGGACTATTGCCGGACGGTGATCCGCAAGCTGGATGAGCTAGAACTCTTTGGTTCCGGGATGTCGGTCACGGCCCGCAAATACTCCTTGAGTCTATCCTATGTCGCGCCCTCGCTTGAGTACGAGGTACTCAGGCCTTCACAGGAACATGAGAAGTTTCGTCGCCTCGATTCCGGCCTGGCGGGAAAGTCGCATCTGGTGCGTACGGTGGTGGAGGCTCCTAAGCTGCTGGCGGAGTCTTCCTATCTCTTGCTGCGTGGGGATGCCGGATCGGGGAAAACTACCTTGATGCGCTGGATTGCTGTACAGGCCGCCTCGCTGTGCTTCCCGCCAGAGCTGGCCTCCTGGAATGGGCTGGTACCCTTTTTTATTCGCTTGCGCCGGCATGTGCATCTTGAAGGTGGGGGTGTGCCGCGCTGGCCTGCGCCTGAAGACTTTCCAGGCCTGGTCGCGCCGGCCATCGCGGGCGCGATGCCCCAGGGATGGGTCCACAGGCAATTGCAGGATGGGCGCGCCATTGTATTGATCGATGGTATCGACGAGGTGCCGGGGGTCATGCGCGAGAGCGTCTACACCTGGCTGGCGGATCTGCTTGAAAGCTATCCCGCGTCTCGCTTTATCGCCACCTCGCGTCCCTACGCAGCGAGCAAGAATGATCTTCCTGCTCAGGAGCGCCTCACGGAAGCGCAGGTGCTTCCTAGGAGCCCGGCGGCCATCGAGGACTTTATTACCCACTGGCACGATGCCATTGCGGCCAATCTCCAGGATGCGCAGGAGAAGCAAGGCCTGCGTGTATCCGCGACGCGCCTCGTCGCCGAGATCCGTGGCAACCGCGCCCTCCAGCAGCTAGCCACCAGTCCCATACTCTGCGCCATGCTCTGCGCGCTCAACCGCGAGTGGCGTCAGCAGCTCCCCTCCAACCGGGTCACTCTCTACGAGGCTTGCTGTGAGCTGCTCATCGAGCGACGCGACCGGGTCAGGCGTATCTCGCTGGTGGACTACCCCGCCGCTGTGCTCTCCTACGAGCAAAAGAGCCTGCTGCTCTCCGACCTGGCCTACTGGCTCGTGCGCAACGGGCAGACCGAGGTCTCCATAGAGACTGTTGACGAGAGACTGACGCGCCGCCTTGGCCATATGCTAGGCGTGTCGGGCAATCTGCAAGGAGCGGATGCGCGTCAGCTCTTTATTGAGCGCTCAGGCATCCTGCGCGAGCCAGTCAAGGACGCGCTCGACTTTACGCACCGTACCTTCCAGGAGTATCTCGCTGCCAAAGCCGTGGTCGATGAGAACGACATTCCCTTGCTCGTAGAGCATGCCCACGACGACCAGTGGCGCGAGGTCGTCCTGCTCACCGTCGGTCTTGCCCCGCGCACCGTCCGCGAAAACCTTGTTGAGCGTCTCCTGAAGCGAGCTGAAACCAGAAAGCGCGTCCGCGAGAAGCTCTATCTCCTGGCCGCAGCCTGCACCCAGGTTGCACACGAAGAGATGAAGCCAGAGATCCAGGCGCGGATCTCGCGGGGCCTCGCCAACCTCGTCCCCTTCCAGAGCGTCGAAGAGGTTGAGGCCATGAGCGCTGCCGGAGCGCTTGCCATCCCTCACCTGGCCCCCCGCTTTGAGTATAGCTCATATATAGTCGCAGCCTGCGTTCGCGCCCTTCTCCAGATAGGGACTGAAGCGGCATATGAGGCGCTCATGGCCTACACTACAGACGATACTAATAGGGTGATAGAAGCGCTGGTTCTGGGACTTAAAGACGCTATCGATAAGCCTGCCTACGCCCAACGCTTCCTTGCTCATGTCAAGAGTATTGTCGCCTCATCAGAAACATTTGAACTTTTGCCCCGGCTTCCTCATCTTACCTCTTTGGAGTTGTTATGGGACTTAACCGTACTGGAGAGATTGCCGGGATTGACCTCCCTGGAGCTGTTTGACCTGGACGAGGTAAGGGACCTGACCGCGCTGGAGAGATTACCGGGACTGACCTCCCTGAAGTTGTCATCCTTGCCTGGGTTAAGGGACTTAACGGTGTTAGAGAGATTGCCAGGATTGACCTCCCTGGAGTTGTTTGATCTGCGTGAGGTAAGGGACCTGAGCGTGTTGGAGAGTCTACCAGGACTGACCTCTCTGAAGTTGTCAGTCCTGCGCGAGGTAAGAGATATAACCGTGTTGGAGAGATTACCAGAACTGACCTCTCTGGAGTTGTCAGGTCTGCCCCAGGTAAGGGACCTAACCGTGCTGGAGAGGTTGCCAGGACTGATCTCTTTGGAGTTGTCAGCCCTGCGCGAGGTAAGGGACCTGAGCGTGTTGGAGAAGTTTTCGGGATTGACATCCTTGAAGTTGTCATATCTGGACGAGATAGAGGACTTAACAGTGCTAGAGAGGTTACCGGGACTGACCTCTCTGGAGTTGTCATATCTGGACGAGATAGAGGACTTAACAGTGCTAGAGAGGTTACCGGGACTGACCTCTCTGGAATTGTCAGGTCTGGGAGAGATAAGAGGTCTGACAATGTTGGAGAAGTTGCCATTTCTGACTTCACTCTCATTATCTGATTTTCCTGAACTGGCAGATCTTTCTGGGTTGGAGAGGTTGCCCGGACTCACATCCCTAGATTTGTACAATCTACCCAAGGTAAACGATTTTACAGTGCTGGAGCGGCTTGAAAAGCTGGAGTCTATTACTATTGGCTTGCTGAATAGTAGGAGTGTTTTTCCGCAAGGGGTGTTGAAGCAGGTACGCATTAAAAGATTGAGATAGTAGCACCCTGGCGCACATCCTCAGTCCTCATGCATGGGCAGCGTACTATGTCTTTTGAATAGAAAGAAGGTATCATGAGCGATCTCTTGCTGACGGCTGGGAAGAGAACCGAGAGCACTCTCTCAGAGCGATTTGGTGGGCGGGTAAAGTTGGGTGAGGGGGAGGAATTGCAGGGGAATGCGCGCTCGCGCGTGTTGCGCTTCCCGGTGCAGGAGGGGCCAGGATCGGCGCCTGAGAGCGTGATAGTGAAGCATACCAATAGCGAGACATTCGCTCGCGAGGCGAGTAATGGCGCGGCTTGGCGTCTGTTTAATGATTGGGCTAGCTTACAATTTCTAAGCCAGGTGGAAGCACCAGAGCCGTTTGCTCCTGCCTTTTATGGCGGAGATGCGCAGGTGGGGCTGTATGTCATGGAGGATCTCAAGGCAGGGACGCGCCTGGATCATCTGCTGCTATTGCAGGATCCTCAGACGGATCGAAGAAATAGTCCGTTAGCTCAGCAATCGCGTCCCACATCCTGCCTGGATCTGCAAGAAGAGTATAACAAGGAAAAGCCAAATACGTCAAGTGTTTTTGCACTGGGAAGCAATTCAGAGGCCGCCGAGGACGGGCTGATGGCCTACGCCAGGCTGCATGGTCGCCTGCATGCTTTGACCGCCGGGCGCGAGGCAGAGTATTTGCGGATACGCAAGCGCCTGGGGCCAGTCGCGAGCAGTGATAGCTACTATAACTACGAATGGCTTTCGGCGGCGCTGTATGAGATCACTGGCTTGCTGGATGTGCCGGTCAAGCTGGGTGCGGATGAGGAACTACAAGACCTGCGCGCTAGCCTGCTTGCTCCTGGTCCCTTCAATGTCTTTGTGCAGTCAGATGCCGCGCCGGATAACTTCCTCTTCGATGGCACGCACTGGCGCTTGCTGGACTTTGAGGGCGCTCGCTATACGCACGCGCTCCTAGAAGCCTCTTATTGTCGCATGCCCTTCCCAACGTGCTGGTGCGTCTATCGCATGCCGGAGCCGCTGATAGAGCGTATGGAGACTGTCTACCGGGCCGAGCTGGTAAAGGGCTGTCCCGAGGCAGCGGATGACGCGCTCTTCTACCGTGGGTTGGTTGGAGCCTGCATCACCTGGGCTTTGAGCTTCCACGCCATGATGCGCACCCTGGAAAAGATGTTGGAGCAGGATCGCCTGCTGATTGCGCTCACCGACCGCCAGCGCTTCCTGCTTTATCTCAACTCAGCTGTCCAGGCCTGCGCATCCTTTGGCTACCTCCACGCTGTGGGCGATACCCTGCACGCTTGCGCCAAACAGCTCACCCAACGCTGGCCCGAGGCCGCCAACCCGCCTTACTATCCCGCCTTCAGTAGCCGCGTACGCCAGTAGCGGGCGCCCGCTACTGGCGTACGCGGCTACTTGCGAGGAGCCTCTAGCTTATTTGCTTCTCGTATAGGATAACTTCCAGGCCCTGGTAGTTATCGCGGCCAACTTCGCGGAAGCCGTTCTTCTCGTAGAGCCTCTGGGCGGGAAGCTGGAGGATGGAGGTGTCGAGGTGCAGGGTTCGATAGCCGAGGGCGTGGGCACGGGCTTCGAGTTCGGTCAGGATGAGCTGGCCGTAGCCGTGCCCCTGGTGATCGGGATGGACACGCATGCGTTTGATCTCGGCGCGCTCCGGACTTGTGCGCTTGAAGGCGCCCATCGCCACGAACTGACCATCGCATTCACCAATCAGAAACTCTCCTTGATTCTGGAGATACACCTCCTCGATGGCATAGACATCATCATCCCAGGGACCACGCCCCAGGTAGGCCCCGGTCTGCTGAATGGCATGCACATGTAAGTGTTCAACTGCCTCTCGATCAGCAGGCTCATAACGGCGCAAGGTGAACATGGAATGTATCCTCACAATTACTCGCAGATAGCGCCACAGGCCAGCGGCGCTATCGGTTGCTTGTTACTGTTAAGGATCATATGCGCTGGAACAAACCACTGTCAAGCCAATTATCATCTCTCGCCAATCAAGGCCACGTTGTTGTATTGGCGGGAGAAGGGGCCACGCTCCAGGCGCGCCACTTTGAAGCCGTTGCGCAGCATGTCTGGCACGACTTGTTCCTCAAGGGTGGCCTGGAGGGGCCATAGTTCTTCCACTCCCTGGGCGTTGAGCATGCCCGTCGCCAGCGTGACAATCATTTTGCCACCGGGTCTGAGAACACGCCTTAGTTCCTGGACTATCTGTGAAGGTTCGGGCCAGAAATAAAAGGTGTGGATGGTCATGACCTTGTCGAATTGCTGATCCTCGAAGGGGAGGGTTGCGAGGTCTCCCTGCTTTAAGACGACGCGTCCGGCCTGGATGGCCTGTGCGTTCCGCTTTGTCGCTACCTGCACCATAGTTTCGGAGAGGTCAATACCCATGACGCGCCCTGCCGAGGCCTTCGCTGCAGCTAGCATAATGCCCCGGCCCGCACCAAAGCCTACCTCTAAAACTGTATCCGTTGGCTGAATGTCCAGCAATTCAAGCGTCCAGTCAGTTTCTGGCTGGTGCTGTTGTATCATCCTCTCGCCAACCACGCGCCCAAGTTGGCCCCTTGGCCGCTGGTGCTGCTCATGCCACTTACCCGCGAGGCGTTGCTTTACCTTCATCAGGTCCCTCTATGAAAATATGTTCTATTTGGCGTATTATATCATCATAGCGCTCTGGAAGCCAGATCTTTGTGTGGAAAGGGCGCGATTCACATTTTTGCATCCCATAGTCGCCCCATTTATGACTTTGCTGGAAAATTCTGTACGGACAAGTTACCATGCGCGGAAAGGTATCCAGAGGCTTTCAAGACCGGTAGGGACCCGGTTTACCGCGTCCGAAGGCGATTAATCGCCTGTGGGCGCAGCCTGAAAGATGCTGAAAAAGACATTTCACGTCATCATGCGCTTGCCACATCGCAATAAAACACGGCTGCGCCGACAGGCCATAAATGGCGTTTGGACGCGATTTATCGCGTCCAAACCAACAATTGGGGCGCCTCTTGAAAACGTGTTCGGACAATTTGACAAAATTTCCCAGCAAAACCATAAATTGGGGCCTATGGCTGATATGGCCTAGCAAATAATGGCGGTATTCTTTATGTATCTGCAAGCACTATTTTGGCTGTGAGGTATTACCACAAATTCGTGCTTAGAATATTTGGATAAAGGCTGTACAATAGATGGGTTTATGTGGTATGATTGGAAGTAAGAACAAATGCACCAATATACAAGATATGCGAGAGGGTAGCTTCATCTTCTTTGCATGTGTACGCGGCGGTTGATAGGTGGAAGGGACAACAACACTATGACCACGAGTCAAACACGCAGATATGCCCATGGCGCTTGTCCACACTTCTCACTGTTACGCAGGTGCATACCGTAATTTTATAGAAAGGAAAACGGAACCACCTTTTGTGTGAGAAGTGCCGATTAGCCGTCAGCAGCTTTCTCAGGTGATTCCGTCCCATAAGCATATGGGTATAATACAGCCATTCTTTGTGCTTGTCAACGAATTAAATATCAATATAAGTGCCTCTTGTAGCGTAGTACCACAGTCTGGAAAGGTCTCTATGCCGCACCAAAAGCCGGTGCAGGGAAGCCACCAGGGCGAGGATACGCCAGCAGTAGCATCAATAACCTCAAAAAAAGTCTTTAAAAGTGAATCTCCTGAAAGTACTAACTTCCAATATGGCTATCGCGAGTTTGAGGGTTTTAAGGGCAAACGCCTCCTGAAACGCCTGATGAAATATATCCTACCGGGAGCGCTCTGTTCCCTCTGGGAAGCGATCATCGAGTTTCAAAAGCAATCTCAAGAGGCCTATATCGGGGTCGATGCTCTGGCAGAGTATATGAACCGCTGTGAACGTACGATACGTAATGGCTTGAGGGCGTTGCAAGACCTGGGGTTGCTGGTACTGCAAAAAGAGCGCATCCTCCTCAGGCAAAGCGATGGGAGCTTTCAAGCTCGTAAGGTAACGTGCAAAAAATTTGACCCACTCCATGACCTGGCCTTTCGCTATATGCATTGGGAGAAGTCCCCGGAATATGTGCCACCCACCTGGGATCATGCTGAGTTTATTCTCAACCACGAGGAAATTCTCTTTCAGGTGCGCGATTTCGCAAACTATCGGCGCCTCTTCAAAAAGAAGCCGGGACCCAAGAAACGCCACCAGGGGGAGGAACAAGAACATCTACCCGCTATCCGTTGCTCCAATACTCAGTGCTGTTATTGCTATGATCAAGCGGATGCAATCAAATCTGAGCTTCATATGCGCTTTATGGCGCTCCATAATGTGGAAGATATGCTAGAGTGTGATAAAGGCAGGATAAGCACACTTTGGAATAAATATCTCCAAGGATATTCCCCGTATAGTATAGATACTAAAGTTAATACTGAGAGTCCGAATTCGAAGTCGGATTTTTTGCAAAAATGGTTAGAGATTTTTCTTCGAGAAGAAAAGGATCTTCGCCAGAAGTATAGCTGCGAGCATTGTGGGCACATGACCCTTACTCAGAGTCACCTGTGTGGGCAACATTCTCGGGCTGAGATGCTGCTCAGCCCGCCTGCTTTTGGAGAAATTGGCCTGGAGCAGGCGAGCGAGTGCGAAGCAAGCGTACAGGCTGAAGAGCCAGTGACAGAGGCGAGCGGGCAGGCGAAACAGGCGCTAGTTGCCCAGGTCGCTGTGCTGACTGGGGGAGGCGGTGACTGGCAGGAGCGCTATCAGCCCCTGGCGCAGGGACCGCTCACACACGAGGAGCTAGCCCGGCGCAAGGCTGGAGGCGGGAAAACCAGGCCAACAGGCAAGAAAGACGTGGCGAAACAGTATCGCCCGCAGCGCCTGCCTAGCATCAAGGAGCAGCAGCGTATGCAGCCTCGCCAGCCCTTGACGCACCGCCTGATGTTGCTGGGCTACAGGGCCTCGGAGAAGCTGCGCGATGCCAATCCGTACTCGACGCAGAGCAACCTGGTGAACCACATGCAGCGCCTCCTGCACTTCGCCGCCGAGGCCCGCCTGGAGAACCATGCCAGCATCGTCGAAGACTGGTTTTATCGGACCATAGAGTATTACCTGGACGCTGCCTATGGCCTGGCTGGTATGCGTAGCCGTACCGACCAGGGGCATATCAAGCGCATGCCCTGGTTTATTACAGCCCTGAAAAACGCCGTCGTCGATGCCTGCAAGGCACTCTCACGCGGTGAACCTCTGCCAGAACCTGCCAATCAGGCGAGGAATGAAGAAATGGATAAAGAGGCTATCACACCAATGTTGGAGTCTTGTGAGGAGGATTCTATGCAGCCAGCCGAGCCAGCTGAAATCAACGCGCGAACACCTGATGAGCAGCCAAGCGTATGGCATGAAGTCACTATGCTATCATACGAAGAGCACCATATACCCATGCAGCCAGGTAAGCCAGTCGAGGCCTGGTCAGCTAGTGAGGCACAATGTGTGGTTCAGCAACCAACTGATACACCGACTAATACTAATTGCGAATCCCAGAGATATTCTTATAGTCATGAGGCAAGCAGCGATAGCTTACCAGGAGAAGGGCAGCCTGGGTTCTCTGTAGAGCAGGGGGAGGCGATCCCTGTAGCGAGGCAGCCAGAGGTGGACCCTTTTCCCTATCCGGCGCGTCAAAAGGTCAGACGCTTGCTGGAGCGCCTGGGAGTGCAGGAGCAGCTTGAGTTGAAAAATACCTGCCCAGCCTGCAGCTGCCGCTTTGCGTATATCGAACCGCGAGGCGATGGCGGGAACGACTATTACTGCTGTCGCTGTGCACCCTCCCTGGCATGGTCCGATGAGCTCTACGAGCGCGTCTTAGAGGTGTTGAGCCTTCCCGTTGAAGAGGTCAAGAACTGGGGCTGGCGGTAAACGCAAGAGGCTTCTGCTCGCTTGTTATAGTAGAGGTGTGATGATAAGATATGCGCGTGCTGTTTCGGTGGTATGGTGGTCCTGGCAGGCGCAACCTGCCAGGACCACCATACCACCGAAACAAGAAAAAATCTTAAGCAACAAGGATTTGTAACGCGTGTCGACAATTTTTGTGATTATACTCGCAATTCTCGGTATTGTTCTGCTGGTGTTGCTGACCACAACGCTGTACTTCTATCGCCTGGGGCTTGTACGGCAAGCAAGCAAGGAGATGCTGGCGACGAGCCCCGACCTGCCTAATTACCAGGAGGGGGATGTTCCGGTCGAGGAGACGCCCTGGATCGAGCGGCAGCCCTTTGAGGACATCGACATGATGTCTTTGGATGGGCTGAAATTGCGCGGCTATTACCTGCCCGCGCCGTGGGAGACGGCGCAGACTGCCATCCTGGCACATGGCTATGCCGGTCACGCCAAGAAAGATATGGCCTTGCTGGCTCAGCTCTATCATGAAGAGTTTGGCTATAATGTGCTTATGCCCGATGATCGTGGACATGGCGCCAGCGAAGGTGGCTATATTGGCTTTGGATGGCCCGACCGCCTGGACTACATCAAGTGGATCCACTCTATTATCCAGCGCGTTGGCCCAGAGAGCGAAATCGTCCTGCATGGCATCTCGATGGGGGGCGCGACGGTCCTGATGACGGGCGGAGAGCGCTTGCCGGAGCAGGTAAAGTGCGTGATTGCCGATTGCGCCTATACCTCAGTGAAGGACATTCTCTCTTATCAACTGGGGCGCATGTTTAAGCTACCACCCTTCCCCCTGGTCTACCTGACGAGCCTGGCCTGCAAGCTGCACGCTGGCTACTTCTTTGGCGAGGCCTCGGCCCTCAAGCAGGTGCGCAAGACCCGGCTCCCGACCCTCTTTATCCACGGCGCGGACGACACCTTCGTCCCCACTTCGATGGTCTACCCTCTCTACGAGGCCTGCCCCGTCGATAAAGAACTCCTGATCATTCCTGAGGCGACCCATGGCATGGCCTATTCGACTGACCCTCAAATGTATGCCGCCAAAACGCGAGCCTTTTTAAAACGCTACATGAAGTAATTTTAAATAAAGGGCCTGGCCAGGCGTTTGACGATCTTTCTCAAAAACTGATACTATAAAAAAACGCGTAGAAACATGTAAATGCTGTGTTTACCCATGGAAGGAGATTTCTGTCATGGAATTGACACCTACACAGAAGCAAGCGCTTTACGAACAAGGGTATGTGGCGCTGCCTGGTATTGTGCCGCAGGAACTGGTTGAGAAGGCCTTGCATGCGATAAACGCCTCGTTGGGTTCTGAGGGGATGGATCCCGAGCGCCTACCTACCTTGCGGGCGCAAACATATTGTCCAGAAATTACGGCATCGCCAGAAATTACCGGTTTACTCACTGAGTCGCCGCTCTGGAGCTTGAGCGAGTCGGTTATTGGACAGGGGAGTATCAGTCCTGTAAAAAGTGGCCAGATTGCTCTGCGCTTTCCCGCGCCCGGTCCTGCCCGCCCGCCTCGTCCCCACCTGGATGGCATGCATTCGTCAAACAATGGGGTCAAAGAGGGAACGATAGCCAATTTTACGGCACTTATCGGTGTCTTCCTGAGCGCTATTCCTCATGATTTTATGGGGAACCTGGCGGTCTGGCCCGGAACGCATCGGTTATATGAGGACTATTTTCGCAAGCACACGCCACAGTCCCTCCTCAAGGGTCTGCCCGAGGTAAATTTGCCTGAGCTACAGCAGATTACCGCCCAGCCCGGCGATGCCGTCCTCTGCCATTATCAATTGGGGCATGGAATCACCATAAATACTTCGCCCTATATCCGCTACGCTATCTTCTTCCGCCTGCGCCACGTCAACCACGAACAGTGGCAATGGGAATGCATGACCAATATCTGGCGCGAATGGGCAGGCATGCACGATTTTGTGAATAGCAGGGTGGGCTAAGAGGTCCGATTCTGTCCTGTAAATGTGCTACAGTAGCCGTGTGAGCGCAAATAGTGCTCTGTGCGCATGAGAAAGGATAGGGTGAGTACGTATGGACTCAAGAATTGTCCACTTGTTTGTGTGTGATGGCCTCTCCGATTGGGAGATAGGCTATGTGCTGCCCATGCTGAATAATCCAGCTATAGGCTATAGCGTGCGAACTGTTGGGGTGAGCCGGGAGCCAGTCAGGACGGCTGGCGGCCTGGCCATCCTGCCTGACCTCCAACTTGCTGAGCTAGAACCAGCGCAGAGCGCGATGTTGATTTTACCTGGTAGTGGTGCCTGGGAGCAGAGCGGCTATCCTGAAGCGATCGATAAAGCCAGGAAGTTTTTAGCGGCAGATGTGCCTGTAGCGGCTATCTGTGGTGCGACAGCAGGCCTGGCGCTGGCAGGCCTGCTGGATGATAGACCCCATACGAGCAATGCTCGCGAGTACCTACAAGCGCTGGACTATCGTGGCGAGGCTTTCTATCAAGAGCAGCCAGTGGTGACCGATGGCAACCTGATTACGGCGAGCGCGACCGCCTCTCTTGCCTTCGCATACCATATTTTGCAGAAGTTACAGGCCTATAGCCCACGTGTGCTTGAGGCCTGGTATGGTCTCTTTACCTCTGGAGACAAGGCATATTTCTACGCCTGGCAACAGGCAGCCGCTGAGGAGAACGCAGGCGTGTAGTTTGCGCCATAGAGCGTTCCATCTTTTCGCCCTTCGCTTGTAGGAGTTTACCATTGGCCTGGTTCTATGCTGGCTGATAGTGATGTGTGGGTCAGGTCAGTTACTCAACGTCGCGCCGGGAGCCACTGTCGGGGTCGGTGGAATCAAAGTAGATGATGCGTGATGGTTTTAGACGTATGACCTCGGAGCTAAACTGAGGCATTACCGCCTGCCCACCTTCTCCGAGCGCCTCGGCGCGTCCGCGAATCTCCAGGCAGCGTGGTTTCCAGGGTGGCAGAACATCGTCAATGACGAAGGAGGCCCGGCCATTGCGCGCGATATTGCGGAACTTCTGCGACTGCCCCATATTATGGCCACCAATATCGATGGTATCAAGCTCTGGATTGTAGCGGAAGGATACAGGAGCTACCTGCGGCTCCCCTTTCGCGTTCACCGTCGCCAGCCTGCCCAGACGCTGAGACTGCATGTATTTCAACTCTGCTTCCGTAAAGACGCTCATGTTCATCACTCCTTACAATTAGCTTTGAACTTTCTTCTCAATAGATACTTACATTTTGTTTGCTGAAAAATAATAGCATTCTTCTTATGGAAGCACACTGTCCTTTAGGGTAGCTCCTGCCTGTTCCAAAGGTCAGGAGGACAATCATCTCCCACACATCTCTAGAAGGTTTTGCTGGTGGAGATGGCGATGTAGCCGGGAACGTGCCAATACCTCTCCGCATTGTGCTGGCGGGCGATGGCCTCATCGAGCTGAGGCTCGATGACGTTCCGGCTTGTGTCAGAAAAGGGTCGATTTTGCAACCCATCAAAAGGAATGTGGGCCTCTTGGTCTCCCTCTGTTGATGAAGACGAGCATGGGCTTGATCGTCGAACAAGGACGCGGCGTTTTGACGGGCGACGGCTCGTTAGTCAGGAAGCACCGCCAGGCGCAACTGGTGCAGGTGTGCAGGATCGACGACCGCATCCATGGCGACGATCTTGCCGCCCCTGATGGTGAGACGCAGCAGGAGCCATCCACGCGGGGCCATAACGATTCCCACCGCTCCGTCCACGAGTACCGGCTGTGCGAAGGGGATGCGTCCCAGGAGACGGCTGGCTCCCCTGGCGACGGCCTGCGCACCACGGACCTCCCTTACCGCGCCTCGGGACACGGCTGCGTGGTCGGCTCGGAACACGATATCTGGGTCGAGCACTGCCAGCAGCGCGTCGAAGGAACCTTCGCGCGAGGCGGCGAGGAAGGCATCAACGACATCTCGGCTTGCGGCCAGATCGGCGTCTTTCACCATTGCCGACCCGCGCACGCGACGGCGGGCGCGGCTGGCAAGCTGCCTTGTCGCCGTGGGAGAACGTTCCACAATAGGAGCAATCTCATCGAAGGGCACGGCGAAGATGTCGTGCAGGACGAAGGCGAGGCGCTCGGCGGGAGCAAGCGTGTCGAGTACCACCAGCAGCGCCAGACCCACGGAATCGGCAAGCTCCGCTTCTTCCTCGGGGTCAATCCCGCCCTCGCGGCTTGTGATGGGCGCGGACACGGACGCTTCCAGAGACTCCTCACGCCGTGACGCACGCGCATGGAGCATGTTGAGGCAGACTCGCGCCACCACCGTCGTCAGCCACCCGCCCAGGTTCGAGACAGTACTCGTATCGGAACGACTCAGATGCAGCCAGGCCTCCTGGACGGCATCCTCCGCCTCGGCGAGTGAGCCGAGCATGCGGTAGGCCATCGCTCGTAGGCGAGGACGCTCTGCCTCGAATTGCTCCGCCAGCCAGTTGTGTGTCTCTATCATCGGTCACATTTCCTCGTTTCGTTTTGTCATAGAAATAACGAAGGAAATCTGTCCGATGTAGTCGGAACGGCTCAGATGCAGCCAGCCAGTTGTGTGTCCCCTTCATCGGTCACATTTCCTCGTTTCGTTTTGTCATAGTAATGACAAAGGAAACCTGGCCGATGTGACAGGGAGACGCACTTTCGCTTCTCGCGTCGACCGGGCGATCCGTCAAGATCAACCCGAAACGTCAAACAACGGATGAGGTCCATCAACATATGTCGCCATACCTGCGACCAGAATGCTCGCAGAAAAAGAAATAGAAGTACAAGAGAGGTCCGATAGTATGCAGGATGAAACAACAGGAACGCAAGAAAAACAACGGCAGGCAGTGGTGATTGGTGCGGGCATCGCTGGCCTGCTGGCGGCACGAGTTCTTGCGGAGCATTATGAGCAGGTGCTGGTGGTAGAACGAGACGCGTTGCCCGTCCAGCCCCAACCACGTGCAGGCACGCCTCAGTCACATCATCTCCATCGGCTGTTGCCACGTGGCAAGATGATCCTGGAACGCCTGTTTCCTGGTTTCCTTGATGGCTTGCTCGAGCACGGAGCCTTCTCTCTGGAGCATACCAAAAGTCTTCTGATTGCCAAGGATGGACGCACCACACTCAGCACTCCAAACCTGGCGGGCAAGGATGCATCGTGTAGCCGGGCCCTGCTGGAGTGGGAAATACGGAAGCGCGTGCAGGCGCGTGCAGGCGTGCGTTTTCTGACCCATCAGGACGTGATTGGCCTCGTCGCGTCATCTGACCGCAAACGCATCACGGGTATCTGCGTGCGTGAGCATGGACAAATCGCCGAGCGGACAACCATAGCAGCGGATCTGATCATTGATGCCAGTGGACGTTCCTCCAAACTTCCCCACTGGCTCCAGGAACTGGGCTACCATCTGCCTGAGGATGAGCAGGTCCATTCCGCCATTGGCTATAGCACACGCTATTACCAGTTCCCGGCAGATGCACATCACGAGTGGAGTAACGCGCTCAAACCTTTCTCTCAGAGCGATGGGGTCGCGTTCTCGCTCCTTGAGAACCACACCTGCGCCGTGATCATCGGCAATATCGGAGGCCATTATCCTCCTACCGATGCCGCGGCGTTTGAGCAACGACTCGCCGCCGTCATTGGGGCACACCTCCCCTCACTGTTGCAAGACGCTCGGCCACTGGACGATCCGCGCGGCTACCGCATCCCAGTATGTGTGCGCCATCACTTTGAGCAGATGGAGGATTGGCCCACTGGTCTGCTGGTCATGGGAGACGCCTTCTGCAATTTTGACCCCATTTACGGACAAGGCATGAGCGTGGCCGCGATTGAGGCGGAGACCCTGGCGCGTTGTTTGCACGAGCAACAGAGCCATCCCCAACCCATATTCGAACGGCACGTGCTCCAGCGCATGCAGGAGGCCATCGCCCCGGCCTGGTGGCTCAGTAGTGTCTCTGATCTCAGCGTGCCAGGCGTCACCTATACGGGTCCTTCGCCATTGCGCGGCGTCAGGTTGATCCAATTGTATCTCGACCTGTATCTCAAATATGCTCCGGTACATGATCGGGAATTGATGCAAAAAGGAATGCTGGGGCAAACGTACATGCTCAAAAATTTCTTGATGAATGGACTGCTGATCTCACCGCGTGCGGTGTTCAATGCCCCTGCGTTTGCCACCTTACTCGCTGTGGGAGAAGCTTCAGAAGCTTCAGCAGAACAGCAACTGCTGGCAGTGCTTCTCCAGGGCTATCCTCAACGCTTCGAGGCGATCCTCGATGAGATCATTCCTGACTTCTCCTTGTCGTTTGAGGATCTGCAAGCATTCGCACCAGGGGAAGAAGTTCTGATGCCTCAGGAGTCTCATCCTGTGTGAAATGAGACTCCCTGCAAGGGGCTTCTCAGAAGCATGATACGGTCAATGGTTATTGAGAGAGTTTCCAAGATTGGAGGGACATCTATCATGGCAGCAATAAACATGCAAGGAAAAGTGTGTCTGGTAACAGGCAGCAGTTCGGGGATTGGGAAGGCGACGGCCAGAGAACTGGCCAGGATGGGTGCGACGGTGGTGATGGTCTGCCGCAATCGCGCCAAAGGTGAAGCCACACAGGCAGAGATCAAAGAGGCGAGTGCAAACGCGCAGGTGGACCTGATTGTCGCCGACCTCTCTGAGCTTTCCCAGGTGCGCCGCGCCGCCAGTGAGTTTACGCAAAAATACCCGCAGCTTCACGTGTTGATCAATAACGCAGGGGGATTGAAGAGTGAACGGGAAGTGACAACTGACGGCTTGGAGTACGCCTTTGCCACCAATTACCTGGCTCCCTTCCTGCTCACCCAACTACTGCTGGATACGCTCAAGGCCAGTGTCCCGGCACGTATCATCAGTGTCAGTTCCGCCGGGCATACCCTTGGGAGAATCGATTTTGCAAATTTGCAAGGCGAACAACGGTATAGCCCCTCAAGAGCCTATGCTGATACCAAGCTAGCACAACTCTATTACACGTACGAACTGGCCGAACAGCTCAAAGGGACGGGCATCACCGTGAATGCGCTTCATCCAGGAGCGGTAGCCACCAACTTCAATGACAACCTGAGAGGCTTGGTGGGTTTGATTGGAGCGTTCAACAATTTGGTGGGAACAAGTGCAGAAAAAGGAGCGCAGACGACGCTCTACCTGGCAACCTCGCCTGAGGTAGAGGGAGTAAGTGGGAAGTACTTCTCCAAGTGCAAGCAGACACCTTCCTCCAAGCGTTCCTATGACGTAGCAGTGCGCAAACGTCTCTGGCAAGTGTCAGAGGAGTTGATTCGGCCATATGCTCAATCAGCAGCGAATGAAGTACGACCTCGTGGAGAGATAAGGACCATGTAAGGAGATGGGCATTTCTCTAAACAACCTCGAAAGTAGGCTAGAACACGGTTAATTTCAAGATTTACAAAAGACAAGAAAGGAAAACAATCGCAATGACTACCAATCTATCACATTCCGAATTCACGCAACTGGCATCAGAGAAGCAGATCGAGAAGACCGTCCAGGCACTGCAAGCGCACGGCATACGCGTTGTCGTCTTTGAGACCGGCGAAGAAGCAAGAACGTATGTGCTTGACCAGATCCCCGATGGCGCAGAGGTCTATGATGGGCCCTCGCGTACCCTTGAATTGATTGGCCTGACAGAGCAGATCGAACACGCAAACCACTTTCAATCGGTGCGCGCTCGTTTATCTACGCTTGATTACGCGACCCAGCGCCACGAGATGCGCAAACTGGTCGCAGCCCCCGATGTACTGCTGGGCAGCATCCACGCGATCACCGAACAGGGCGAGGTGCTCATTGCATCAGCCGCTGGCAGCCAGTTAGGTGCCGCCGTCTTTGGCGCGGACACAGTGATCTGGGTGGTTGGCACACAAAAGCTCGTGCGCACGCTGGAAGATGGACTTCGCCGCATCCGCGAATATAGCCTTCCCTTAGAAAATGAACGTGCTCAGCAAGTCTACGGCCAGGCCAGCGCCATCAATAAACTGCTGGTCATCAATGCAGAGCACGAGCCCGGTCGTATCACGATGGTCCTGGTCAAGCAGCAGCTTGGCTTCTAGAAGATCTGGGAAAGCAAAATGTACAATATTGTCAATGTTTATTGATAGAGTTTCGTAGTTAGTCAGCAGAAGGGAGACTATCATGAAAGTGCTGATTGCTGGAGCGAGTGGAGCTCTGGGCACCCCCTTGACCCGTGCCCTCATCGTAGCAGGACACGAAGTTTTTGGGTTGGCCCGTTCCCCTGAGAGTAGAGATCACCTCTCTCACCTTGGCGCTCACCCGATCCAGGCAAATGTGATGGATCGCGACGACCTGCTCAGAGCAGTCTCGGGGGTGCAAGCCGACGCAGTCATTCATGCGCTGACCGCGCTCAAGAAGACGCCTCTGCGTCATCAGGATATGTATGCCACCAACGCGCTGCGCGATGCTGGGACCACGAATCTGCTCGCTGCCGCCAGGGAGGTAGGAGCACGCAGGTTCGTAGCGGAGTCGATGACGTTGGGCTACGGCTACGGTGACTGGGGCGAAAAGGTCATCACTGAAGACAGTCCGTTCGCACCTGCTGGAAGTTCTTCCCAACTAGAACGGCACGTGGCCGGGTTCCGCTCATTGGAGCGGCAGCTCTGGGAAGCGACCCAGGAGGGCTGGATCGAGGGGATCTCGCTCCGCTATGGATACTTTTATGGGCCAGCCTCTCTCGTCCCTATTCTGGAGACCCTGCGCCGCCGAAGCCTTCCTCTGCCTGATGGGGGCCGCGCGGTCACCTCCTGGATTTACCTGGAAGATGCGGCAGCCGCCACGGTCGCAGCCCTCGAACGGGGCAAGGCAGGAGAAGCGTATAACATCGTCGATGACGAACCGGTACACAATACAGACTTCTTCACGTTCCTCTGCCAGCAGGCTCACCTGCCGAGGCCCTTTTCACTCCCAAGCTGGATGATGCGTCCACTCGCGCCCCTGGCGACCGACTTCTTCGCGACCTCCATGCGCGTCTCCAACGCGAAGGCGGTGCGTGAGCTTGGTTGGAAACCAGTGGCTGCCCCGACCTATCGGCAGGGCATCCAACAGGCGCTTCTTGTGCTCGACCAGCAAGAGAGTATGAGCAGCGCGGGCAAAAGGCGATAAACCGTCCTTCCAACTGCTTTTCGCCTGCCCTCATATGACAACGAGGGGTCTCACCTCTCTCCCCAATCCACCTGTTTTATCTCACTTTTTCCCTGCGATCAGCGCATGGCGGAGGTGCAGAGGCAAACAGGTGGCGGGCAATCCTGCACGTCTCAGCCAGTCCAAATGCTCTTCAAGAGAGGCTGGATAATCTTCTTTGCCTTGCAATCGCTCAAGGAAGTCAGAGGCGCAGGAAGAGCGATTGGAGAGCTTATTTTGCGAGATATATCCATGATGTTGACGGCAGCTGAAGCTGGTCCCTATCAGTGCCATGTGCTCACTTCCTTGAAGAGTGCAGATACCAACAGGGTACAGCGTGTGGCGATCTCTCTGGAAGTGGATGGTCTTCCCTGTTCAAGCCACCAGGTAATAGCCTCCACAAGCATCGTGGACACCAGGTCTGGCACCAACCCATCGGAGAATGAGAGGATGGGCTGGTCTGTTGTGGCTGACCTGGCTAGCCTATGTCCCTGCCCATGCTCCTCGACCAGGTCAGCTAGAGCCATACGCATCTTTCTTACAAACCAGGGGCTTCCCTTGCTGCCCAGCAGGGCTCGATAGAGTCGCTCGTATTTTGCGATATGCTCGAAGAATGTTACCCAGACCTCTGGGGGATGCTGCCCTGGACCCATCTCTCCGACCGCATTGAGCAAGGCGCTCATGGCTTCCTCAAAGATCTGCTCCACCAGGTCATATTTATCTTGATAATTGCGATAGAATGCGGCCCGGCTCACCATCGCCCGCTCGGTCAATTCGCCGATAGTGAGTGCTTCGAAGCCTCGCTCCTCGATCAACTCAACTAACGCCTCCCGCAACAGTTTCTGCGTCCGTCTCACGCGTAGATTGCTTGCCGATTGAGTCATTTTACGCTCCTTGTCTCATCTGAGACATATTCCCCTGATTGAGCCTTGTCTCTTAGCTCTCGCCCAATTACACTTAGAAAAAGACCACAAAGGTTCATCTGAAACAGTATGTCTCAAACGTGTCTGCCTGTCAACAGACACTTTTTCAAAAGAGAAGTTTTCTCTTAAAGGAGCAAGATCTATGCATTCGTTTTCACAGCATCGCCACCGCACTGCGGGCGAGGCATCGGACAAAGAGACAAAAGGACTGGTTGGGAGCGGAGGGTGGCGCTACGATCTGCACGAATGGCTCACCGACATCTTCATGTTTCGGGGCAAAGTGCGGGAGCTGAGGCAAAAAATCGTCAACCTGGCCCGCATTCAGCCTGGAGAGACGGTGCTGGATGTGGGCTGCGGCACGGGAACGCTGGTGATGGAAGTGGCCCGCCGCGTGGACCGTGTAGGCCGTGTTGTGGGTGTTGACCCCGGACATCAGCAGATTGTCCGGGCTCGCGCGAAAGCGGCTCGGCGCGACATACCCATCGAGTTCCAGATCGGGGTGATCGAGCAACTCGCCTTTCCCGATCAATCATTTGATGTGGTGTTCTCGACCTTGATGATGCACCATTTGCCTGCTCCTCTCAAACGCCAGGGGCTCGCGGAAATCGCCCGGGTACTCAAACCTGGGGGGCGGCTGGTCATGGCCGATTTCACTCACAAGAAGGAACGCCAGGGCCAGCCTGCGCGCTTTCACGCCGGGGGGAGCCGCACGCACGATTTGACCGTCCTCGTCTCGGAGTCCAGTTTCTCGCAGATAGAAACTGAGGAGATGCGGCCTTCACGCTTCTCAGCTTTCCCAGGCGCAGGCTTTGTCCTGGCCCACAAAAGCTCAAACTGAGTGCGTACAGGCACGGGAGTCGTGACCCTGACAGGACCTTACGCGAAGATTTACATGTTGGGAATGAGAGCACCTGAAGATCAGGTGGTAGAGCGCTTCAAAGGCCTGCAACGTGTGCAATGATTTCCCTCAGGATCGCCATGCCCTGAAGAATCTCAGGGATCTCCAGGCTTGCATAGCCCAAAAGCAGACCAGAACGGTCAGGGGGACCAAGATAGTAGGAGTCAAGAGGGGTGACGATGACATTGCGCTGCCGAGCCAGATGCGCGACGCGCGTGGCCGAAATTGAGGATTCCAGTTCAAGATAAACATGCAGGCCAGCTTCCAGCCCACGTAAGCGCGCGAGATGGGCGATGGGTGCAAGAGTTTGCGCCACGATGCGTCGCTTTTGCGCATACTGATACCGCATGCGTCGAATATGTCGATCCAGATGCCCCCGAGCGATGAAGTCAGCGAGCATCTGTTGCAGCGGCCAGGAAACCTGCTCATCCGTCAGATACGTGAGTTGCCTGATCCGTTCACACAGCTGGGGAGGAGCTACCAGATAGCCAACGCGCAAGGCAGGGGTCAGCACTTTGGAGAATGTTCCGATGTAGGCGACGCGCCCGACCTCATCAAGGCTGGCCAGGGCCGGAAGCGGGAGGGCATCGAAACGGAACTCGCTATCGTAATCATCCTCGATAATCAGGCTATCGTTGGCCTGTGCCCAGGCCAGCAACGCCAGGCGTCGGTCAACGGCGAGCCGGGTTCCAAGTGGATACTGGTGCGATGGGGTGGTATAGACCAGTAGTGGAGCGGCAGGTCCATGTGGGAGCCGTTCGACTTGCATCCCATTCTCGTCAACCGGCACCAGCAAGAGGCGTCCTCCCCGGGCCAACACGGTCTGCTGGGCAGAAGGATAGCCCGGCTCCTCCATTCCGACGTCATCACCGACGGAGAGCGTTGCGCGCACGATGAGGTCAAGCGCATGCGTGGCTCCCGCTGTGATAAGAATGTTCTCTGGGGTACAGGCCAGGCCGCGAGATCGCCCAAGGTAGGCGGCAAGCTCTGCTCGCAGCGTCGGGTCCCCATCGGTGGGACTGTGGCTGTTCGGTGGCAAACGAGCAGTGACCGTTCCCCAGGTCTCGCGCCAGACACGGAGAGGAAGAGATGAGAGGGAAGGTATCCCCAGGCGAAACGCGATAGCCTGCGGGGGAATGGATGCTTCGTACCCCAGCGGGGGAGCTTTCTCAAGCCAGCGCGGAAGAGTATTCGGCAGCGAAGGAGTCTGACGTGGCAGCGGAGGAAGATCCGTTCTGACATAGGTCCCCGATCCGTGCCGCCCTTCCAGATACCCTTCGGCAAAAAGCTCATCATAGGCGGAGCTCGTGACCGTCCGTGAGACGCCAAGAGCCTGTGCTAAGGTGCGCGTCGAGGGGAGTCGCGCACCTCCTGAGACGCGCCCATCGAGAATAGCTCGCCGTAATTGCTCACAGAGTTGTCGATAGATCGATGTTGGTGCGGTACGATCAAGCGTAATGGGCAGATCGAGGCCGGGTGCGAATTTTTTTCCAGGCATCATTGCTCCTTCAAGTGGCATCTGCCATGCTGCAAAATGTGGCCCTTTTGGGAATGCCATCCTCAGGCTATAGTATTGTACGTGAGGTACGCAAAGGGAAGCAAGCAGCAACTACTACCAAAACAAGGAAAAGAGCATGAACAACACCTTCGTTCTTCTTTGGATGCCTGGGTCGGCCTGGATGAAGGGCAAAACGGTGCGCGAACAGTCATATTGGGCGCAACATGCCGACTTCATGGACCAGCTTTTTGAAAGCGGGATGGTGGTTCTCGGTGGCCCCTTCGCCGATGCCACAGGATCACTGGTCGTCGTTGAGGCTGAAAGCAAACAAGCAGTCGTTGACTTGTTTGCGCGCGATCCGTTTGTAGTGCATGACATTTTTGCCCTGAGCCTGCTTAAACAATGGCAGCTTTTTCTGGATGCGCGAAGCACTGCATAAAGGCATGTTTGAACAGAGCGCGCTCGCGTTGCGTCGCGAGCCATTGCAGTTTTACAAAGGAGACCGTCGTGTATGAATTACACGACCCAACGTGAAAATGGTCGTTTGATAGAGGAGAAACACAATGACCGCGTCACATGGAGCATCCCAGGATGGACGGACTGATTTTGATTTCATCATTGGACGGTGGAATATCCACCATCGACGGCTACGGGAGTGGCTCAAGGGTTCCACATCCTGGGAAGATTTTGAGGGGACAGCGGTGGATCACAAGATCCTGGCGGGGTGGGGCAGTGTCAGCGAGGTCAACATGTATCGAGCAACGGGTATGGCGGAAGCTTTTTCGACGCGCCTCTTTGACCCCGAGTCAGGGGAGTGGAGCATCTATTATGCAGGAGGAACGGCAGAAGGAGCCCAGGGGACCTATACTCTCCCAATGATTGGCGGGTTTCACCAAGGGCGTGGAGCATTCTATGCGCACGAAACCTTTGGGGGCAAGCACGTCTTGTGTCGGTGGCTCTGGTCGGACATCACCCCTACGTCGTGCCATTGGGAGCAAGCGTTTTCTGTGGATGGAGGAAACACCTGGGAGACAAACTGGGTAATGGATCTCAGCAGGCAGGAGAAGTAGATAAAACGTTCAGTAGACCCATAAGTATTTTTTCGATCACTGAATACAATGTGCGATATAAGTAACGTTATATCACACGTTGTATTCTACAAAAATACACTGAGAAGTTGATTATTTCTTAACGACACGGTACCTGATATGCGTTACCAATTTTGTGCCACTTATTTCAAAAGGTTCAAGTTCGATATCGGGAACGCCCTCAAAGAGACGCGCTCCAGAACCTATGGTTACGGGTACTATGTGTAGCCACAAATCATCAATAAGCCCTGCTGATAAATATTGATTGATGGTATTTGCTCCACCCGCTATCGCAATAGTTCTCTCCCCGGCCACTTCTTTTGCTCGAGACAGTGCTGCTTCAACACCGTCTGGAATGAAGATGAATGTTGTGCCACCATCCATAGCAATAGGGTCTCTCCGATTTTCAGACAATACAAAGACAGGAGCATGGTAGGGTGGATTCTCTCCCCACCAGCCCTTCCAGCCGGTGCTCCCTCGCTTTTCTTTTGGGCCAAACATGTTGCTCCCCATAATGAACGCACCCGCATCTTGTGATGCATCCAATTCAGCCTGGTGTTTTTCTGGCTCATCGAACATCCAGTGGTGAAGTAAATTTTCAGGGATGTCCCCAAAAGGTTTTTCAAAACTCTGATTGGGTCCTGCAACGAAAGCATCTAATGACATTGCAATTGAGCAGGTAACTTTATTCATGCGATTTTCTCCTATCGGTGACAGTTACAGCCCTCAAATCCCAGTGGAGCAAGAACATTTGCATATCTATCAGTCCCCTGCATATTTTTGCTCCCTCTTTTTAGAATCATCTTCCCTCAATCTCTTACGGATGAAGCTGGTGACGGTTGCGTCAGATCTTTGTTGGTGAGCATGGCCAGGGCGGCAGGGCCTGGATTCTGACGTAATCTGGATGATGACTTCTGATTGCGTCATACGGGTGAGATATGCTCCTTGCCCGCAGGATCAGAACCATGCTTGATTTCCGTCAAGGACGGGCGAGCCACATCAACAAGAGAAGCAAAGCCGTCGTGGTCACTGGCAGAATGATCGTTTTGGCCTTGACATGATGCCAGGGATGAAGAGAAACGCAGAGAATCAGCACTATCTGTAACAGAGCCGCCGCGAATCGCAGTGGGGGCAAGATGAGCCCGATGCCGGAAATGACTTCTACGACGGCAGAAACGTAGTAGACCCAAAGGGGAAAGTGTTCGAGATAGCTCTTTTTTGCCCATTCCCATCCATACAGTTTCCTTGCCCCAGCAAACAGGAAGAAGATGCCAAGGACAATGCCGAGCAGGTTGACCACGAGCGATGTTGTTTCAAAAGACATATTTTCTCCTCAAAACCAGATGGAGGGTAAGCAGTAGAGGCAACATGTTGTCGCAAAATACGATATACTGTCGCTGAATGGAGTATAGGGCGACAGCCGAGCACAAGCAAGCATCAAAGATGGAACGCTGTCGCATTTGACGACACAAAGGGAAAATTGATGCGCAAACACCAGGATATCCGAGCCAGGTTTACACGCAAACTCCTTCAGGAGACGTTGATTGCTTTACTGGCCGAAAAACGTTTTGAGATGATTACCGTGGGGGAAATTGCCGAGCGGGCGATGGTGAATCGGGCCACCTTCTATCGCCATTATCAGGATAAATATGCGTTAGGCAACAGCCTGTTTCAAGAAGCGATTGATCAACTTACCTGCGATCTGCGCTCTCCACTTAAGTCCCCCTCCGCCTCCGAAGTCGAGGGGGCGACCCTCCTCCTGGCTGCCTCTTTCACACACATTGCTGAGTATTCGAGATTGTATCGGGTGATGGTGAGGAATGTATGGTTCACCGCAAAGATGTATGACACCCTGGCGGAACTGCTGGGCAAGCGTCTCCATCTGCCCCCTAGAAGTTCGCAGAACGCTCTCGAACGAATGCCAGAAGAGCTAGCCGTTGCTTCTCTGACGAACTGGTTAATCAGTATGATCCGTTGGTGGCTCGAAAATGGAATGCCCTATCCCCCCAGCAAATGGCGCTTTGGTGCACCACCTTTGTTTCCTCTGGGCTTTTTCAAGCTATAGGCATTCTAAACTGATGAAGCGGGACGCTGGACTCTCGTTGCGCATCCCGTGGGCATTGGGAGGACACACTTCAAAGGTTCCTCTTCTATAAAGGGTTACATCTCATAAGGTGACAAACAGCGGAAGGCACTGGCATGATGCCAGGGCCTTCCGCTGTTTACTTATCTCTTCTTTTTCATGGTCTAGCATGAATTCATCTACACTGAAGCGCAATCCTCGCTGCTTCTTATCCTGGCGATTGTATGACTGGAGGATCTTTCAGGAAGCAGGCCGCCAGCAGAGCGATAGCGCAGAAGACCAGTACAGCTAGGAAGCCATGCTGGAGAGCAATCACGAATGTCGCAGTTGTTTGTTTGCCAGAACTGATGAGAGACTGGTTGACTACAGCGCCTATTAGAGCTACTCCTAGCGTTGAACCAACTTGACCGAGATAGCGTATGACCGCGCTGCCCACGCCTAGTTGTGTCAATGGCAACACGTTCTGGGCCGCGAGATAGAGTACGGAGAAAATCGAGCCAATGCCAAGTCCAGCCAAAACCATACAGATGATCAGCGCCAGGAGATTAGTTGGAGGCGCTATGCGTGTCAGGAAAAAGACCCCACAGGCCATAATGCTTATGCCCACAATAAGTATGGCCTGGTAACGTTTGCGTATAGCAATCAGCCAGCCAGCGAGGGTGGCTCCCCCAGTGATGGAGAGGAGAAAGGGCGTGATGCTTATTCCCGCGCTAGTGGCTGATAGACCCCATATTACTTGCAGGGAGAGTGGTAGATAGATCGCCAGGCCAAGCAGGATCATATATACCAGCAGCGCCAGGGTGGCGTCTGCTGCAAAGACCTGGTTGCGGAAAAGATGTAGGGGCAGAATTGGTTCTGACGCGCGATGTTCAGCGTACAAGAAGAACAATAAAAGCATGGCAGCGGCAACTAGCATGCCATCCACTTGCGGCGAAGTCCAGGCCGAGGGCTGGCTGCTCCCCCAGGTAAGTCCCAGCAGCAGGCATGTGGTGGCGCTCATACATAGGAGTGAGCCAGTAATATCGATGCGCTTGAATATTGAGCGCCCATCGGGATTGGGACTGCGTTCCGAGATGTCTGAGGGCAATAACAGGAGCAATGTAGTCAGGGCAATAATGCCGAGTGGGAGATTTAAGTAGAAGATCCAACGCCACCGTGTCATATTTGTGACGAACGGAGTAAGCAAGGGGCCGTGATCGGTAAACCAGCCGCCCAGTCCTGGTCCGAGCAGGTTGGCAAGCGCATAGACGATGTTGACGCTCATCTGCCACTTGGCCCGTTCTTCGGGCGGAAAGATGTCGCCGATGAGTGTCGCCACCAGGGTAATTCCCATACCAGCTCCCAGGCCCTGCAAGGCGCGAAAAGCAATGAGTTGATCCATCGTTTGCGAAATTCCGCAGAGGAGCGACCCCAGGAGGAAGAGACAGGCTCCACCAAGCAAAAGCCACTTGCGCCCAAACTGATCTGAGAATTTCCCAACAACAGGAATTACGATAGTAGAGGAGAGGAGATAGGCTGTTGCAACCCAGCTATATCGATCAGCACCTTGAAACTGATGAATGATCTGTGGCAGCGCCGGGCCAACCATTGTATTATCGAGTGCTTCAAGAAAGAGAGTTGAGAGTAGAGCTGCGAGTATGCTAAATAGCATCAAGCCCTGCAAGCGACGCTTAGGTAGTGTAGATGGCGTGCTATCCATGAAAGATGCTTCCTCTTGCTTAAATGTGTACCGAAATCCATTGCGATAATTTTAAGGTTTTTTAGAGCATAGCATGGAGAAAATTGGCTGTCAAGGAGAATGCCCTGCCCCTCTTCACCATAGGCGCGCGATAAATCGCGCGCCTATGGTGAAGAGGGGCAGGGCATTGCAAAAATTTGCTGCATATCCGTCAGGTGGAACTCGTTTGACAGTCCTGGAGGTAGTGCGCTACACTGTCGAATATACTGTCGAAATGGTTATCGAAAAGGTGTGAGATGGCGAAATCTCCAGAAGAGCCGCCGCTGACAATGGCACAGATTGCTGCTGTGGCTGGCGTTTCGGTTGCGACGGTCTCGAAAGTGATTAATCAGCGCACGGATGTGGCCCCAACTACTCGTGAACGTGTGGAGCGGGTGATGGCGGAACGAGGCTACATGCTTAATAAAGCAGCCCGCTCGCTAAGAAAAGGAAACAGCGGGCAGATCGATTTTCTCGTTGGGCAAGAACTGAACAGTTACTATGCGTTCGAGATCTTGCGCGGCGTCGAAGAGGCCCTCTTGCCTACAGAGGTACGCATGGTGCTTGCCTCAACCCATGCCCTTAGAGAACGTGAGCAGCAGTGGCGGCAGAGACTATCCGAAGGAGCGATCGATGGAGCAGTCCTGGTTCTCGCTGACAAGCGGTCTCTCTATCTACAAGAACTAACCCGTCGTGGTATTCCCTTCGTTGTTGTGGATCCCTTTGGAGAATTGGGACCAGAAGATCTTTCGGTGAGCGCGACGAACTGGTCTGGCGGAAAACTAGCGACCGCGTATTTGTTATCTCTGGGCCATCGTCGTATCGCGGCTCTGATGGGTCTGCCTGACCATCCTTGCACACAAGATCGGATTGCTGGATATCGTCACGCCCTACAAGAGGCAGGTGTCCCTGTTGATCCAGCCCTGATCCATTTTGCTAATTTTCATGCCGAGCAGGCATATCAAGAGATGATGCAGATCCTTGCGTTGCCAGAAATGCCTACAGCCATCTTTGTAGGGAGTGATGAACAGTGTCTCGGTGTGTATAGAGCATTATTTGAGCGTGGCATAGCGGTCCCAGGAGCAATGAGTGTGATTGGATTTGACAATATGCCTTACGCGGAATGGGTGACGCCTGCTTTGACGACTATCCACCAGCCCCTCTTAGAAATGGGGCGTGTCGCGACCAAGTTGTTGTTGCGCTTGATAGCTGGTGAGCCGGTCGAGAGCGTTCGTATTGAACTTGCCACCCCCCTCATCAAACGCGCGTCCTGTGCGCCACCGCAGGGAAACCTCATCTCCAATCCAGCAAGCCTTCCTTGATTGGAGGTGAGTAGATCTGTCCCCTTCTTAATAATCTTTGTTTACCTCGGCTTTGTTCACGTATCAACCTTGCTGTATGCGCTTTAGCCGGTCTTCGAGTGCTTGCATATTGGGCAGAAACCATACGTCGTTGCCACGATTCGTTTCGTAGACATAATCGTTGAATGCGCGGCTCTGAGCTATGTATCCAGAGATATCACCCAGGATCACGAGGTGGCGCCTGTATGTGACGAATTTCTGAATGAAGTGACCTGCAAGTCGGGTCTTGAGCTGGAAGAAATCATCTTCAAGGCGCTCTACTGGTACAATGATCCACTCTACCCCTTGCTGAAAGGTCTCACCAATCAGTTCCACAGCATTCTGTTCGCTTCGTAGTTTCTCTCCCTCTGGCGCGCAGATGAGAACCTGAACGCCGTGAATTGTCTTAAGTGTATCGGACATCGTACCTCCAATGCCTGTTTGTAGCAGCCGTTAAGTTGTAGGGTTTATGCTAGCACGAACCCTACACATTTGTCATCCATTTGCCCTGACGGTAGACAATGTGGCCCTGGGAGAAGCCAACCGACTCGTAGGCCTTGCGGGCGGCGGTGCGCTCAAGGTTGGTCTCAACGAGGCCCTTTTCTGCTCCATGTGCCTGGAAACGGTGCAGCATCTCCAGCAGGAGGACGCGCCCGAGGCCCAGGTGCTGATAGCGTGGATGGACGCCCAGTGGCTCGATCTGGGCAATGCCGCGCTCAGGCGCCAGCCAGCCAACGCAGAAGCCCACCAGCTCGCCACCGGGCGCACTGACTACTATGTCGAGTTCGGGCCGGTACTGGGACATCTGGAGCGTGCGCGCGCGCCATTCTGGCGTCATGGAGGTGCTCTCGAAGGCCGCCCGGTGAAGCTCAGCATAGGCCGCGACCTCCTGCTCGCCCGCGAGTGGTCGCAGGGTAAAGCCCTCGGGTAGGGCCGGGATCGGTGGGAGATCTGTCAGCGGATGCTCAAGCGCCACATAGTGATCCCCTTCGTCCAGCAGATAGCCACGTGCCTCGACTAGCTCGCGCCGTGCCAGGTCGTCATCGCGAAACTCGACCCAGTAGGGGAGAGGTCGTCCGCGCTCCGCGTCCAGCTCGCGAAAGCGCTCCTCAGCCCAGGCAAAAATATCTTGCTCAACCTGCTGTGCCGTGGGTCCCGGCAAGATAAAGAAGTCGAGCGCGGCCCAGTAATACTGCCAGGCCGCGAAGCCTACAACCTGTCCCTGCGTGTCCTCCCACAGAACGGCGTCGTGCTCCTCTTGCATACGCGGAGTACTCAAGCGCCAGGGCAGGTCAACCACGTGGCGAGAGGAGAGTGGCATCGCGGCGACCAGGGGCAGGATGCGCGGCACATCAACCATGCCGCGAAAGGGAGAGCGTGTAATAGACACGAAATTACTCCTTTTTAATACTCCGTAGGCTCGCGCTGCTAAAGCACGCGGTAGCCATCATATTATCATACCATATGTTATACTTGATGCAGTATTGTGTATGAGGAGGAGGATCGTATGGCGATAAACCCCGAGAGGCAAGCGTTGCCCCGATATGGCTCGCCTATCAGCGAGCAAGAGTATGAAGCGCTGGAGCGCGCTTACCCTGAGCTTCGCCTGGAGCTCATCGGCGGCAGGTTGTATTATAATCTGGCTGGTGGCTCACGCGCACATGCAACGATCTGCTTGAATATATCGGCAGAGTTACGAAGCCAGCTCAAAAGAGGCTCAGGCCCTTGCTTTGTCGTTGGCTCAGATATGCAGGTGCTTGCTAATGGTGAAAAAGTCTATCCAGATGTTACTATCTCATGTGATGTGTCAGACCACAAACAAGACATTAAGATCATACAATCGCCGCATATAGTGGTAGAAGTCCATTCCCCATCAACTGAGTACAAGGATAAGAACCATAAGCTCCAGGCCTATATGGCATGTAGCACTATCGAAGAGATCATGTTTGTGAACCAATTCGCTCCCGAAGTCCGGGTCTGCTCTAGATCAGGAGGCGAATGGCGCTCCCAGGACTACCAACGCGGGCAGCTTCTGCATTTGGCGAGCCTGGACCTGCAGCTAAGCATGGATGAGATTTACTACGACATTGAATTTGAAGAGCCGCTAGAAGAATCGTAAACTGACTCGCGGTGGGCTGGCGCGCGTCCCGCCGGCTGCCTGGGTGGTGCCCCAGCCTTGATGGGTAGGATGGGCCGGGTTGTGGTTTCTTTGGTAGAGAGTGTTATCTTCTGGCCGTGATGCCAGGTTTGCAGGGGGTCTCCGTCCAGCAGGCGGTAACTGGCCTCGTCCGGCTTGATTTCGATGAGCAGGCAGCGACCCTTGAAGCAGATGCGGAAGACCAGGCGTGTAATCCCCTTAGACAGGCGGGGCGCGAAGGTGAGCGAGCCATCCTGACAGCGCAGGCCGCCCAGGCCCGCGACGAGGGCGGTCCAGCTTCCAGCCAGTGAAGCCATGTGCAGCCCGTCCTGGGTGTTATGCTCCAGGTTATACAGGTCCATAAGCGCGGCCTCGCCCAGGTAGTCATAGGCGAGCTGGAGATGACCAACCTCGGCGGCGAGCACGGCCTGGGTGCTTGCTGAGAGCGAGGAATCGCGCACGGTGAGCGGCTCGTAATATGCGAAGTTTCGTGCCTTGAGTTCGGCAGAAAAGGCACTGCTGAAGAGCTGCATGGCGAGCACGAGATCGGCCTGCTTCACGACCTGCTTACGGTAGAGATGGACATAGTGGTAGTGGAGAAAGAGAGGATAGTCATCTTTTTTCGTCTGTGAGAAGTCCCATACCTCGTGTTCCGTAAAGTTCTCGTCCTGTGGCGTCACCTTGAGGCGCTTATCGTATGGCAAAAGCATGTTTTCAGCGGCACTAAGCCAGCTCTTGACCTCCTCATCCTTGACGTTGAGCTTATGCGCGGCCTTCGGGTGGCGTTCGACCGCCTCGGCGGCGGCGCGCAAGTTGAGCTGTGCCATGAGATTCGTATAGACATTATTGTCGGCCAGGGCGCTATACTCGTCTGGCCCGGTCACGCCATCTATGCGAAACTTGCCTTCAGCATCTTCGCAGCCAAGCGAGCGCCAGAGCCGGGCAGTCTCCACGAGCAGGGGCAGGCCAACCTCTTGCTCAAATTTGAGGTCATTGGTGGCCCCTACATAGTGCACGACCGCGTAGGCGATATCGGCGTTGATATGGAAGGCGGCGACGCTCGCGGGCCAGTAGCCAGAGCACTCTTCGCCCGCGATGGTGCGCCAGGGGAAGGTCGCACCCTTCAGACCAAGAAGCCTTGCGCGCTCACAGGCCTGATCCAGAATAGAGTAGCGCCAGTAGAGGGCATCAGCTACCGCTGAGGGCTGAGTGAGCGTCAGGACTGGTAGGACGAAGATCTCGGTATCCCAGAAGGTATGCCCGTCGTAGCCGGGACCAGTCAGGCCCTTGGCGGGAATGGGGCGGCGCTCGCCCCTGGCAGCGGCTTGCAGGACGTGGAAGAGCGCGAAGCGTACCGCCTGCTGAATCTGGGGATCGCCCTCGATCTCGACATCGGCATGGCCCCAGAAGGTATCCAGGTAGGCGCGTTGCTCCGCCAGCAGGCCCTCCCAGCCCGTCATGCGCGCCGCCGAGAGCGCGGCAATGACCTGGTCGTGGATGGCAGGCCGAGAGCGCAGGCTCGACCAGCCGTAGGCGATGTACTTGGTGAGGCGGATCTTCTCGCCCGGTTTCACCTTGGTTGTGACGCTTATACGCGCAATGTCAGGCGAGCTTTCGGCATCAACGGCCATTTCCTCTGGCCCCTCGATCACATGGTCCATTGCCGCCCCTATGCGCAGGCCACTATCCTGGGTGTGGTGTACCAGCAGCCCAAGCATTCCTCTGGCATAGTTCTCCTCGCTTGCCAGCTGCTTGGTAACCGTGCTTGCCGCGCGTGGATCGTCCTGTTTTGAGGATATTTCTTCGTTGGCGACCAGCTCGGACTGGAGCACGAGGCGCATGGGTATATCTATTGGCTCGACCTCGTAGTTGATCGCCGCTATGGCACGTTGGGTAAAGGAGACCAGCCGGGTGGAGGTCACCTTTACCGTTTGCCCGGCTGGCGAGGTCCAGCATACGCTGCGGCGCAGGACGCCATTTCTTAAGTCTAGTTCGCGCTCATGGCTATGAATGGTACCATAGCGGATGTCAAATGGCTCATCCTCAACATTCAGGCGGATCAGTTTGCCATTGGTGACATTGATGATTGTCTGCCCGGACTCAGGGTTGCCGTAAGCGCTCTCCGCGTAGGGGAGGGGATGCAGTTCGTAGACAGAGTTTAGATAGCTGCCGGGCAGCCCGTGAGGCTCGCCCTCATCCAGGTTGCCGCGTAGCCCGATATGTCCATTTGAGAGCGCGAAAATAGACTCCGTCTGTGCCAGGACATCCAAATGCAGCTTTGTCTCGCGTACGCTCCACTCCTCCACTTTGAAGGCAGGATGCTGAATCATCTCCTCTTCCTCTCTTGCGCCAGAGTCCATGCTTGCATGGACTCAACAATGTTATGTGCAAACACTCAAGTACATCACGGACGAGGAATGAAAAACGATGAGGCCTGGAGATGTGCTACTATTGCCACTCTAAGCTAGTTGTGCGTGGTGCCTCTTTTCCATGAGCACGGCAAATAATAAAGTTAGAAATAAAATCGTAATCAAGCTCGCTCCAATACCAAGGGAGAGCAGTAAGCGATGCGTAAAGAGGAGAGCGGCCAGGACAGTCGTAATACCTATGAAGAAGACGGCAAAAACACTACAGCATTCTAGAATTTCCACGACCGCATTGAGTAACTCCATGATAACGCCGAATGCTATCCATACCTCGGCGGGAACAAGGCTCAGGAGCGCGCCCAGGGGTATTCCTGAAAGCAAGCCAATTCCCATACCTATCAGCGGCGTTGAGGCTCCCTGAAATTGCGCGATCAGACCACCAACAATAATGCCCGCTGCCGCTCCAATGGCGCTACCAATGAGTAGGCGCATTTTTGTTTGCATCAATTTCTACCTTATGCAATAGGTATCTATTAATCTTTCACTTCTTTACGATAGCAAGCCGCCTGAGTTGCAGAAAATCTATGTTCTTCATTATATACAAGCAAACAGATATATGGCATAATCATGTGGATGAGTTTCCATTATGTATGTATTTATTTGTGAAGGAACAGAACATCTATGCAATGCCAGAATTGCCATAGTGAATTGCCTGAGGGAGCCAGGTTTTGCTTGGAGTGTGGAACCTCGATTGCACCCGCTCCCCAGGCGGTGCCTACGCCATCTGAGATATTTCAAAGTTCTCCTTTCGACCAGGAGCAGGGAACATCCCATGCGGCATCCGAGCCGACCGAGGTCTACCAGGTCCCTTTATCTTATCAGGAGTACGTGGGACCTGCTATGTATCAGGAGTATGCGGGCCCATCTCAGAATGCCCAGGCTCCGCTTACTGCTACGGCCTACGCACCCAAGCCGGGAACGCCTGCCCCTGGCGCTCCCTATGCGGGCTATCCCGCGCCGGGCTTTCCGCCCAATGCCAATGATCCATATGCCACACAGAGCGCATACACTCCATATTTCGCCGGGGCGGCGCCAAATCAGCCTCGCCGTCGTAAGAAGACTGCTCTCATCGTCACGCTGGTGACAGTGATCGCGCTGGTTGTGCTTCTAGGTGGTGGCATAACTTATTTTGTCGTCCAGAATAACCAGAGGAGCCAAGCCGTTCAAGCCCTGCAATGGGATGATCCCAACTCTCTTTATTCTGGAGTGCAAGCCTTAACTCCAACAACGACCTCGGCACTTGATAGCGCAAGTGGAAGTCTCTGGAAGGAGAGCGCCCCCCTTTCTGATAGTCATCCCTATGCCTGTGAGTTTAAGGACGGCTCATATCATGTAACAACAGCGAAACTGAAATACATGTACACATGTCTTGAGAAGACAAGTTATAGCGATTTCGCTATGCAAGCCGATGTTTCGATCTTACGGGGGGAAGGAGCGGGTCTCTCCTTCCGTCACCCTGGCACTGGCGACTACTATACCTTTCTCTACAATACGCAAGGAATCTATAGCGTTGAGATCTATAGTGGGGGAGAATATAAGCGTTCGCTGGCGTCAGGCTTTCGCTCGCAAGAGCTTAAACCAGGACTAGAGCAAACGAATACAGTCATGATCATTGCGCATAAATCAGCCATTGATATATACGCTAATGGAAAATTTGTGGATACTCTTTATGACAGCACCTATGCTGAAGGTACGCTTGGCCTGACTGCCTCTACCAAAAGCAGCCCCACCGAGGTAAGCTTCTCCAACCTCAAAATCTGGCGTTTGTAGGGTCCATGCTAGCATGGACTCCGAGCGAAGCGATATCCATGTGGGAGGGGAAGCCAGCATCCCACGCCTGTGCAGGTGTGAAAGGTAGTGCTTGTAAACGGCGCACCTACCTTTCGCACCTGTCGGGTGTGGGGCGTATCGACCGTGCGCAGCCGCCCAGCAGGAGGACTGAGGTAGGTTGTGCTCCTGTGCTCCCTAATGGGGGTTAGAAGCACATTCTCAGTCCTCTTGCATGGGCGGCGTGCCGCCTTACGCTTTAATACGTGTGCAGGATGTGCAGCATGTAATCCTTGCGGTTCAAGGGATTGAAGTCGGCGCGCTTTCTGGTGGGGAAGGCGTCCTCTATTTTGCGAAACCCGGAAGGCCTCGTCAGGAAAATGCCTTCGCCCTCGGTAAACGAATGCAGGCTTCTTTTAAACTCTTCCGTCGTTGCCATGGGTAGCGTACCCGTTAAGAGGAAGGTGTCGCCGCGCAGGATTGGTCTCTCCACGCTTGCCTTGAGCGCTGATAACCTGAATAGTGCCTGGCTGATAGCATGGGCGGGGGCGCTCAACTCAAACTGGTTCAGGGGCTCATAGACCCCGGTACCCGCCTGGGAGAGTGCCTCCATCACCACAAGTGGCACCAGGTTACGGAAGTCTGCCGCCGTTGAAACAGGGCTGCTGTAGCCGGTATGTGTCACGACTACGACAATGTCGGTGACCTCCCAGCCGTAGAGTCCTTGCTGCAAGGTCTCGTAGACTGTCTCTTCAATCGCCCGGTGAAAGGCGAGGGGGAGCGCACCCAGCTTGACCTCTAGCCTATAGCTGATGCCGCTGCCAGGGGGCGCTGGTTCGACTCTGAAGCCAACGGTTGCATAGAAGGGATTTCCTCCTTTTCTCATCTCCTCCAGGGCCTGCCCGATCCCGGCAGGCTTTTCGATGCAGACGACCCTTGTCTCTGAGAATTGGATGTCCAGGCCATAGTTTTCCTGAAGTATCGTTTCGACGACCTCTTTCTGTACCTCGCCAAAGAGTCGCAGGTAGATCTCATGATGAAAGGTATCTTGCAGCACTTTGACCAGCGGATCTTCTTCCGATAGCTCCAGCAGGGCTTGATAGAGCTGGTGACTCTGCTCCCGGTGCCTGGCTTCGATACGCGCCTCCATTTGCGGGGCCACAAAATGCAGATCCTTGATGCTGTCGGACCACTCCCCCACGACATCGCCAATTTTGATGTCCTTCGGGCCCCAGACCTTACAGAACTCGCCCGCCTCAATGCAGGAGGACTGAAGCGTTTTCCCTTCCCAGAAGACATGCAGCTTTTTCACCTTGTCGGTGTGGGTTTCAACCACACTCTCGCTGATTTTTCGGCTCACAGGCACATACTCTCTGACATGCAAGCTGCCCGAGAATACCCTCACATAGGCGATCTTCTCGCCCGATGCCTCCTTCTCAATCTTGAAGACGACCCCGGATAAAGGGCCATCCTCTGACCTGGGATTTTCTGAGAAGAAGGTTGCGACGCTCGCGAGCAGTTCCGCGACGCCGATCCCGGTCATAGCTGAGCCAAAGAAGATGGGGTACAGTCTGGCATCTCGAACCTGGCGCTTCAGTGCCTCTTTGACCTGCTCTTCCGCCACTTGCTCTTCGTTGACGTAGGCTTCAAGGAAGGCATCGTCGTTGAGCGCGAGCAGCCCGATGCACTCCTCCATGAAGGCTGGATTTTTGGCGTGGCTAAAGCTATTTTCGACAATAAAGGCCTGTTTTGTGCCGAGATTTTCGGGGATATAGAGGGGAAGCACCGATTCCGCGAGCTTCTCCTTGATATGCTTGACGAGGGTGTGGGACTGCGCCCCGTTTCGATCAATCTTGTTGATAAAAATGATCGTGGGAATACCAAGCCTGGTGAGGAGGGACATGAGGAACTTGGTTTGCGCTTGAATCCCCTCCACGGCGGATATCACCAGAATCGCCGCGTCTAGCACGCTGAAGGAACGCTCAACCTCAGCGATAAAGTCTGCGTGCCCGGGGGTATCAATCAGGTTAATTTTAAGGTTTTTATCTAGGGTTTTATCTTGTATAAAGAAGGAAACGACCGAGGCTTTAATCGTGATGCCTCGTCTCTTTTCCAGGTCTAGCGAATCGGTCTGGGTATTGCCCTGGTCAACGCGACCAATGGCGTCGATAACATGGGTTTCAAACAGTATGCGCTCCGTCAAGCTGGTCTTTCCCGCGTCTACGTGTGCGACGATCCCAATGTTCACTGTTGTCATTCAGTAGAATCCTCTGTATGTGCTCTTTTCTCATTTTTATCTCCTCGTTTGTATTGTTGAATTGGCGCATGTAATTCTCCATTCTTTTGTGGTAATGCTACATAGTAGCGATATTTAATAGCTGTACCATATACGACGAGAGACCCTTTTGTCAAGATAGTTTAGGGCGTTAATTTATCGCTTTTTAATCGCTTTGCATAAGCTTTCGCGCCTGCGGCGCTCAAGAGTAAGGGTGTGTGGGTGGACAACGGCAAAGCCGTTGTCCACCCACACACCCTTACTCCGAGGCTAGCAAGCTTGCCTTAAGTAAAGGGGTGGCGTAGGCGTTAATTTATGGATCTACTTGCGTGCCAGAATGCTTAGGCAAAACGGCTTATCACCATCTGTGCGTCGCATCTCTTCCGGAATATAGCCCTCTGGCATTTCACCGACGAGGCTCTCGGCTACATCGAGGATCGTCAAGCCACAAGCCTGGATTGCCTCCAGGTAATCATCTTTGGTACGCTCTACGGTGGGAAGGTGATAGAGTACTTCCTCGCTCCGGAAGGCCGTCCTCCAACCGTAGAGCGTATGGTCCGGATGAAAATCGGTAATGAGCAGGGAACCACCATCCTGCAATACACGCGCAAACTCCCGAAGCGTATGAGCCAGGTCAGGAACGTGGCACAACGTGAGAGCACAGATCAGTAGGTCAAATTGGCCAGCCTCGAAAGGCAGACCGCTCTCTAGCGAGAGGAGGTGAAAATCAATCGACAGGGCTTCGCGCTGTGCCGATTGACTCGCCACGGCAAGCATCTCGGGGGACTGATCAATCGCGGTGACATGTGCTCCGCGCCGGGCGAGCTTTAAGGCATGCCTGCCAGTCCCGGTGCCCACATCGAGCACCTTGTTGAACGAGAGCGGAGCCAGTAGCCGATCTACCTGCCGTTCTTCAAGAAAGATCAAGCCATTTTCTTCCTGGTCATACGAGGCAGACCAGAGGGCATATCCCTCTTGTACACTGACTTCTTTGATGGGAGTTTCGGTCATACTTCCTCTTTGATGCAAAATAGACAAATAATTCAGAAAACTTGTAGCAGCCTGCTCTATTGTACAAGCCCTTTTCTCTCTTTTACAAGAAAATCCCTCTCGAAGAATCGAAGCCTATGCCTCAAATTCTGCTCTCAAAGGTTTAATTATCTCCTCATCGAGGCGGTGAACGATACCTTCTGGATAGGGCGCGCGCAAACTCAGAATGAGATGGGTCGCGCCAGCCTGGGCATAGCTGCGTACCTGATTGCGAGTTTCCTCCAGGTCTTCGGGATAGACCAGTACTTGGATTGAGCGCTGAATTGTTTGTGGATCTCGTCCAATGGAGGCACAATGGTTATCAAGGACGGCGCTCTTCTGTTGAAAAACCTCAGCGTCCCCTCCCACGAAGTTCCAGATAGAGGCGTACTGAGCAACGATGCGCAGCGTCAGTTTCTCGCCCGCTCCGCCAATAACAAAGGGTGGATGAGGCTTCTGTATGGGTTTGGGTTCACAGTAAGCGTCTTTAATTTGATGGTATTTGCCTTCATAACTTGGCGTGGTTTCGGTCCACATCCGTTTAATGATCTCGCATGCCTCGCCAAGGCGCCGTATACGTTCTCCAGTAGAGTAAAGGGGGATACCATAGGAGCTGTGCTCACGCTCATTCCAGCCCGCGCCGATGCCGAAATCCAGACGACCCCCTGAAATAATATCTACAGTGGCTGCCATATTGGCCAACACTGCCGGATGCCGATATGTATTACCCGTCACCATAAGGCCCAGGCGTACGCGTTTGGTTACAGCCGCGTAGGCTGCCAGCAGCGTCCAACCCTCCAGGCAGGGACCTGTGAAATCCTTCCCCAGGGGCATAAAGTGGTCGAAAAGCCAGGCGTGTTCAATGGATGGGATACTATCGGCCTCCTGCCAGACGCGGAGCATATCCTCATATGTTGTATGCTGTGGTACCGTTTTGATGCCAAAGCTCAGCCTTTTACCTGCCGTCATTATGACTCCTCTAGCTCATAAATAGCGTACGTATATAATTTGCTCGCGAAGCGTTTTAATCTGGAGAGGACAACGGGTCCCCATCGTTTCCTCAGCCTCAACTAGAGTATATGGCGAGAAGCAGCAGAAAAAATCGGCCAAAGGAACGATGTGCAAGGGGGAACAGTATGGTAATATAAGGATGCAAAGAATGCAAATGTTATTTGTCAAATTTCGGGCTTCATAATTTAGGACTATGCTTGCATGGAGTTGTGCAAGGCTGGTTCTGTTTTGCGTGGGAGGCCGTAGAAGGCGGGCTCCAGGCGAGAGGGATGGATTTTGCCGCTGAGACCGAAGAACTCGCAGAAGTTCATGATGAGGGGGCTCCATTTCTCGGGATCGATGTAGTTATCCGTGCCGGGGACGAGGAGGTCTTCCGCGATGTGGACGCGGAGAATGCGCATCTCGATAGCCTTGATGCTTCCATTCTGCTCGTCGAAGGCGTGTACCTGCTCGACCTGCGCCTCCAGTTGGACCGGGCATTCGGCTACGAGTGGCGCGTTGACGAGGTCCGCAGGGATGGGGGTTAGGCCTGAGATGCCGAACTTGTCCGGCTCATAGCGATAACCGATCTCTGCCTTGGATTCGGGGACGGGATTGCGTCCCGTGGTGAGGGCCAGCCGGTCGACCGCGCCGACAAGCTCGGTCGAGGGGAGATTGAGCACGCCCTGACCCTCACGCAGCAGATTCTCCACCGTTTTTGATCTCCCACTCATTCCCAACATGCATGATTGGTTCAGCCACCAGGCTGAGGACATGGGGGCGAGATTGAACGATCCATCTGGATTGCGTGTGCTGATGAGGACGACGGGCGTGCCAAAGTAGAGAATTTTCGGCTCGATGACTCTATGCATTAGGATAGCTCCATTCTTTGTGCTGTATGCGAGGAGAGGCCATGCCAGCATGGCCCCTACATGTGCCAAGCATACGGCAGAAATGAATGGGAGACTATCTGATTCTTGCGCTTCAAACTTCCAGGCGCAGAATAAACTCCTCGGTCTCCGCGCCACGGGCGTTGGCATAGCCCTTGCCCTCGCCGCAGATGGTGTAGCCGCACTTCTCCAAAACGCGGCGTGAGGCGAGGTTATCCTTCGCCACGCGGGCAAAGATGGGGCGTACTTGCATAATCTTCAGAAAGGCCGCCAGGGCCTGGGTGGCGATGCCCTGGCCCCAGTAGGACTTGCCAAGCCAGTAGGTGACCTCTGGCCCCTCCATCTCTTCATCTCGATAGCTCGAGACGCTTCCTGCCACCTGTTCCCCAGAAATAATCGTCTTAATCGTGTTGCTCTCATCATTGAGAATCTTCTGCCAATGGTGCATAAAGGCTTCGCGGTCAGTTGGGTCTTTGGCTGTGAAGGCCGCCATATAATTGGCCTCGGGGTCTAACTGCTGCTCATAAAAAATGGGGAGGTCACTTGCGATCACATCGCGCAGGAGAATCTGATTGGTCGTGGAATCTGGTGTGGGTTGGCTCATTTGTCCCTGCCTTCCTGGCTGCTATTCTATCCTGATGAACATTTTTTCTATGTTCGCTTCATTCTATCACATACAGGAGAGGCTTTGCTCATTCTTGTAGCATAGCATAAGCGTCAATCTGGGCGCATCGGGCGAAATGCCGGTGTTTTCCTCTGGCATTTGACATATACTTTCTCTACCTATGTCCCTCGATGATATGGTGCATCGAGGAAGGTTGAAAAGAGGTTGATCCAGGTCTTGAAGTTGATACTTCTTTAAGAGGAAGGTGAGGATTTATATGGGCAAGCCACTGCTGGTAATTGTAAATGGTCTCCCTGGGGCTGGAAAGACAACCCTGGCCAGGCGCCTGGGAGCGGATACGCACCTTCCAGTTTTCTCCAGAGATGGGATATTTGAAACCCTTCATGATGGCCTTGGAGGCGCCAACAATGAGCTACCCTCACAGCTTGGCTCCGCCTCTTTCGCCCTGCTCTATTACATTGCCGGTTGCTTGTTAGCAGCAGGGCAATCCCTGTTGATTGAAGGCTTCTTTGGGCGCCCAGAATTGAGGGGCGCCGAGTTCCTGCAACTGCAAAGCACTTATGACTTTGAGCCATTGCAAATTCTCTGTAAGGCTGATGGCCAGGTCCTGCTGGAGCGCTTCCTGGCCCGTGTGGAGAGCGTAGAACGCCACGCAGGCCACAGCGACCTGGCATGGCTCGAAGACAACAAAGAGCGGCTCTTGCAGGGAGAGCTTACGCCCATGGCGCTTGGTAGCCAGGTAATTGCAATTGACACCACAACACCGGACAGCTTTGAGTATGCCGAGCTCCTCCAGCAAGTTCGGCAGGCTCTCGCAAACGACCGCGTACAGCAAGTCCGCAGCATATGATAAGATGGAGCAAACGGCGTAGGAAAACAATCATAGACGCCCGATAAATCGGGCGTCTATGAGGGTGGAGTGCCCATTGCAAAAAGTTGCCGCACACCCAATCTCACGGATAATCTAGTCCAACAAATTTCAGATGTGTTAAGATAGTTTTGCAGAAAATAAAGCGATTTTTCTTTCTAAGGAGGATAGATGACCTACGCTTTTACGCACACAGATCGTGCCAGACAACGACTAGAAGTGCTCGCGGAAGTATATTCTGCGTCAACAAGCCTCTTTTTGCGCGAGTGCCTTGAGGAGACGCCCTCTCTTGTGATAGATCTGGGATGTGGACCAGGCTACACAACACACCTGCTTGCAGACACGCTTCAAGCAAAACAAGTGATTGGCCTGGATCTCTCTCCAAGCTTTATCGCCTCTGCACAAAAGACTGCAACGTCTCATATCTCGTTTGCCTGTCATGATATCACTGTTGTACCCTTTCCCTGCAGCCCGGCGGACCTGATCTACTGTCGCTTCCTGCTGACTCACCTTCAACAACCCCAATCTATCATTGAGCGTTGGGCTACACAATTGCAACCAGGCGGTTTCTTGTTGATAGAAGAGACGGAATGGATTCATACACAGCATAAATTGCTTGCCCAGTATCTAGAGATCGTTGCGGCCATGCTAGCTCATCAAGCAAATAATCTGTACATAGGACCATCCTTAGAGGCGCTAACACAAAGCAATTCCCTTCAAATACATAGAAATCGGGTGCAGGCCGTCAAAGTGACGACGGCACAAGCCGCGATGATGTTTTGGATGAATATTCAATCCTGGAAACACCAGCCATTCATCCAACAACACTACTCCCCTGACCTGATCAATAGCATAGAGGAGGATTTACGGGTCCTCACACAAGTCTCTGAGAGAGACGACGAAATTGAATGGGGAATACGACAACTAGCACTTGTGCATATATAACTGGTCGGTTGGTGTTTTTTTCGTGTTATACTTGAGTATATAGATTGAAAGGCTGGAACTTTATTGTGCTGCTTTAGTCATTGCCTGCCTCTTGAGAGGCTATAGCGGAATAATTACTCGCGGATCGTTTGGGAGAAGAGTCCATGCAAGCATGGACCCTACAGATGAGGCGTGTCCGCGAGCTATTACTTTTCCTTTTGGCCGGAGGGCTGCTTGGTTACGCCCTCTCTGTGCTAAGCAATGACTGGAGTTTGATGCATGTTTGATTTTGATGCCGAGTTGGCTGAGCACTATGGCGCCTTTACTAGCTATACGTCTGCTGTCTCCCCCGCTCTCGTTGAGTATTATGGCGAGAATCCCACTGCTGAAGTTGATCGCTTGCTGGACCTGTATGCCACGTCGGAGCGTACTGTGCTGGATCTGGGGTGTGGCGCGGGCCAGACCCTCTGCCGCCTGGCGCCAAAGGTGAAGCATATCTGGGGCCTGGACCAAAATCAAGAGCTGCTGGCGGCCACACGTCTGCGCGCTGAGCGCCTGGGCCTGGAGAACATAACTACTGTGTATGGCAGTAGTTACGATGCTGAAGCCATTGCCAGTCTGCCAGACGCTACCTTTGAGCTGGCCTTTAGCCGCCGGGGGCCGAATTTCAGTGAGCAGCTTGTGCCTAAGTTGCGCCAGGAGGCCATGGTGGTGCAGGAGTTTGTCAGCGGCTTCGATGGCTATCCGCTGGGCGAGATCTTTGGCCGCAGGCACTATACGCCCTACTACTACACCGATCACGAATTGATTATAAGCACATACGCGGGTCTGGGACTCTTCCCAGTAAGCTCCAAGGTGTACTTCTACGAGGAGTACTTCCGTGATGGAGAGCACTTTGAGGCCTATCTGAAGCAGATGTGGGCCATGCTCAGCAACTGGCGCCTGCCGCCATGCCCATATGAGGCCGCTCGCGACCGGGCGGCGCTCGAACTCTATGTGCGCTATAACACGACACCAAAGGGCGTGCGCCTCCTGCGCCAGCGCAAGGTTTACGTCTTGCGCCGCGCCCCCGTGGCCTTCTATCCCTGCCAAAAATTGTAGCAAAAAGCACTGTTCGCTCGTCTCTACTTGAAGCAGACAGAATTGCCTGTACTTCTTGTAGAGAGAGCGGTCGTAGTTATTCGTATTATGTTTGTAAGCGACCAGTATCCTCCCATGATTGGAGGAGTGCCGCAGCTCACGCGAGGCCTGGCGAGCGACCTGGTCAAGCGGGGACACCAGGTCTGGGTGATTGCTCCCAACTATGGCGTGCGCGATAGCCAGCGCGTGGAGCAGGGGGTACACGTCTCACGCTTCACCTCCATCGAGTGGCCAACCTATAGGGAGCAACGCATCCCCTTCCTCCCCTTCACGCCGGTATATAGCCTGCTCAAAGAGTGCGATCCCGATGTCATTCATATTCAATCGCCCGTGGTCCTGGGGAATATCGCGCTGATCCTGGCGGGGCATTTTGCCAAGCCAATCGTCGTCACCAATCACTACCTGCCGATTAATATGAGCCGCTCGCTGACGAAGCACCCCGTCTTTAGCAAGCCCTTCTCCACCATTACGTATTCGTATCTCGTCCACTTCTACAATCGCTGTGACTTCGTCACCTCGCCCACGCGGATCGCCCTGGACCTGCTGATCGAGCGTGGCCTGCGCTCACCTTCGCAGGTGATCTCCAATGGAATTGACCTTAACCGTTACGTGCCGGGACCGCGCCAACCGGAGGTGCTGCGTCGCCTGGGGCTTCCTGAGGACCGCCCGCTGATCCTGCACCTGAACCGCCTCAGTCGGGAGAAGCGCATCGACGTTCTGCTGCACGCCGTCGCACGCATGCGTATGCCCGCGCACGTCGCCCTGGTCAGCACGGGACCAGCCGAGGCCGAGTTGCGCGCCCTGGTCCAGAAGCTGGACATAGAGGAGCACATCAGCTTTCTGGGCTATATCCATGATAGCGATCTCGTACCCCTGCGCCGCTCTACGCACCTCTTTGCCATTCCCTCTGAGGCCGACTTGCAGAGCATGGCCATGATGGAGGACATGGTCTGCGGACTTCCTATAGTCGCAGCCAACAGCTATGCCTTGCCCGAGCAGGTCCATCATGAGCGCAACGGTTTCCTCTTTACCCCCGGTGACAGTGAGGAACTGGCCACGCGCCTGGACCAGTTGCTGGAGGATGAAGAGCTGCGTACCCGCATGGGCCAGGAAAGCCTGGAAATCATCACCGACCATGATCGCACAAAAGTTCTGGAGCAATGGGAGGACCTCTACCAGCGCCTCGCGCGAGTAACTGCGAACACATAGGCGCCACGTTTACGATTCCGCTGGAAAATTTTGTAGGACATGTTGCAGAGAGTAAAAAAGTAGCCATACAGCTCCAGAGGCTAGTAGGGACCCGGTTTACCGCGCCCAAAGGCGATTAATCGCCTTTGGGCGTAGCCCGAAAGACGCTGAAAAGACCTTTCACGTCACCATGCGCTTGCCACCTCGCAAAAACATGGCTGCGCCGAACTGCCATAAATAGCGTTTGGACGCGATGAATCGGGTCCCTACCAACAATTCGGGCGTTTCTCACAAGCCTGTTCGGACAACTTGACGAAATTTTCCAGCGGAATCATAAATGTGGCGCATCCCTTACCTCGTTACTACAGGCATGGTCACGCTTTGCTGGCCTGTTGTGGTCTGCAAGGTTTGTACCTGCTGTAGGACGTTGTCATAGGTGGTAAGGGTTAAGGGACCCAGGGGCCTGGTGACAGGCACGCTGGTATTGGTCTGTACCTGGAAGGTCAGCGCGGTTGGTATAGGATCTGTTGTAGAAATGGCTTGCTGCGTGAAGATCTGATCTCCCCGGTTGAGAGCGGTGAGCTGACAGGTGGGATTGTCTTTGGCCAAGCCAGCGGGATTAAAGAGAAACTGGGTATTGTAGAAGGTGCGCGCCGCCGCTGGCTGGGTCTGCTGAACCTGCCAGCGGGTTGAGAGCCACTGGAGCTGGTTATCAGGTGTGTGCAGGACCTGTGCGGAGGAGCTTAACGCCTTGAGATTGCTGCTGAACGTGCCTGCCACGGGCGCAGGCTCGGCCTGGGCGGTCAGCAGATACATATTGTAGGGTTGCTCGCCCAGGCGGGGTGGGCGGGCGACAAGCGTCGCGTGTGTATACTGCTGGATAAGTTGGTTCTGAATAGCATTCCTCGGGTCAGCGATATAGAGGACTGAGCCAGCCTGTGAGCCGGGCAGGACGGTACACATGGTCGAGCCATAGAGTGTGGTCGGGGTGTGTAGTTGCTCCGCCAGGTAGCGCAGCGATTGTCCATCGGCGAACGTGGTCGAGATATAGATGCGCTGAATGTGGTGAGCCCGGGCAAACTGATCTGCTTCATTTAAGGCCGATTGCATAGACGAGAGATTCTCATAGCCCGGGTAGGCGGCATGCGCATCAAAGCGGCCCTGAGCTGTATCAATCATCATTATGGATATACCCAGGGTTTGGGCGAAGAGGATGAGAACAACGAATCCTAGCAGGCTAAAGCGTGCGATAGTCGTATATGAGGAGCGATATTGTTGCAGGAACTTCACAACTCTGACCACAAAGATAGCAATCAGAATAAACTGACCTGGCAGGTACATGATGTAGTAATGTGGATAGAGAGGAATCGAGCGACGTAGGAGCGTCAAGGGCAGAATGATCTGCCAGATGAGGAGGAGCAAGAGGCCTTGGCGAGCAGGCGATACCCAGAAATTCTTCAGCCAGCTCCAAACCTGCCCCTTGATGCCCTGTGATGCCTGTGTCGCCTGTTCTTTCCTGGGGGACCAGATGACGGAAATCAACGCGCTTACGGCGCTGACCAAGAAGAGTAGTGGCATCACCTTCTCGCTCTCAAAGCGGAGGGGGCGCTGCAAATAGTGCAGTGGTGTGCTGACAAGTACCGAGGTTGGATAGTTTGGCAGATGATTCACGCGCAGTGCTGGACTCATAAAGTAGGCGGAGAACAAGTATTGATAATAATCGATGGTTTGTGTATCGAATTGAACTGTTCTCTTGGATGCATTGAGCAGGATCTGAATGTCCTGGAAATTGTTCTGAAATTCCCAGTAGATAAAGGGCGTGATGATGAGCAAGATGACCAGCGCAGCCAGCACAATTTCGTGCCAGCGAATGGTCTTATACGCCAGAACGCAGGCTACCAGCAAGGGAATGACGAGCAGCAGCGAACTGCCATGGAGCTGATAGAGCAGGCCCAGCAGGACGAGTGCTGGGAAGAGCCAGTTGCCGCGCCTGGTTACGACGCCACGAAACAGGCAGAAGAAGAAGAGCATGATCAGAGGCGGCATCAAGTTTTGCTGCCAGATATTCTGACTGTATGCCCGGGCCATGACGGAGGTGACATAGAGCAGCGCGACCAGGATCGCGGCGAGCCGTCCATAATACTTCCGAGTGAAGAAATAGGAAAGGAAGATTGCAACGACATTGAAGAGCGCGACTAGAATCTCACCTCCCAACGGGTCCGCGCTAAAGGCGGCGGGTAGCATAAAGATATACTCAACGAGGGGAAAATTAAGATTTCCCAGCGAGGCCCTATTGCTAGTAACGGGGAAGAGCCCATGCGCAAAGGCGTCATGGGCCATACGAAAGACAATCGCCTCGTCATCCATAAATGAGGTTGTGTTAAGCAAATAAAAGCGAAAGAGAATCGCTAATAGGAGAATGACATAGAGCTCCCAGCTTTTCAGCCAGGTTAATAGGGAACGAGCCCCTTTGGCTGGGGGAGCTTGTTCATCGCTCACCTGGGGCTTTAGAGATGTCAGGGACATGAGATAACCTCCGGCTACTATGAAAAAATTGAGAAGGGCCTGGTTTCTGCGGCAATAAGCGGCGTTCTGTAGCCTTATAGTAGCATTTATCTATTCAGTTCGTAGAACGGTTGAGGATATTTTGTAGTAACCAGCCTTATACCTTTGGAACTTGACCAGAGCATCTCCATGAAAAGAGGTTTTCATGTCAATTTGAAGCTCAAAACACACTAGCGCCTGAGCACCAGGGATTGAAAGCGCCAATCTGAATTTGTGATTGAGATAGACTTAAAGGAGACAATCTCAAAAAAAGGTGAGACAGCCTGGCGCATGAACTCGTCAGTGTGATGGGCGAAGAAACGCGGCGGTATATGCCAGTCTTCCTCACGCACGCCCTCCTGCTCGTCGCCGCCGTAGACGCCAAGGAAGAAGAGGCCGCCTGGGCGGAGGAGGTCGCGCAGCTTCTCCAGCACGCTGGGGAGATCCTTTGTTGGCACATGGAGCAGGCAGTTGAGCGCGTAGATCGCGTCGAAGGAGGCCGAGGGGAAATCCAGGCCCAGAAAATCCATGACGTGAGCCTCCAGGCCCTTCTCGCGGCATAGCTCGACCATGGCGGGCGAGAGATCAGTGCAGACAACGCGCAGGCCCTGCTGCTGAAAGAAGAGGCCATCCGTGCCGGTTCCTGCTCCCACCTCCAGCAGTGCTTGCTTCCCCTCACGTTGTAAGAGGTCGAGAAAATCCTGCCGCTCGGCAACCTTCCAATCCTCTTTCTTCGTCTGGTTGCGCTTGCTGGCACTCTCGCGACTGTAGGCTTCTTGCAAAAGGGTCGTGACCTGTTGGTAGTCCATAGATACTTGTGCTCATCCTTTCTCACTGCTTATCATTGGCTTCTTGCGCTTTACGGCTCAATTATTGTAACACATACCCACTGAATAGTATGATACAATTGAATATGATTTTGTCGCGCATTTTTGAGCTATGCGCTTTCCGAACTCGTTGGAAGAGGCAAGGCGACAAAAAAGGTCGTGCCCTTTTCTGGCGAAGACTCTACCCAGATGCGCCCGTTGTGCAATACAACAATTTCTTTACAAATGGCAAGTCCCAGCCCCCATCCGGGTGTCGCGGAGGATTGGGCTTCAGGACTCCGATAGAACGGCTCAAAAAGGGTTTCCTGTTGTTCTTTGGTAAGCACAGGGCTTTCATTGTTAACTGCAAGGATGACCTCTCCTGGTCTCTGGCTCACCTCCACGAGTATGGGCGTATTCTTAGGTGAATATTTGAGAGCATTGCTGACCAGATTGCTCACGACCTGAGAGAATCGCCTGTCGTCGACTTGCACAGTCACAGGATCGGCAGGAAGTCGCAGATCGATTGAACGATCTACCAAAGCCTGTTGTTCTTCGACAATTCTCCGGCATAGGCAACCTAGCTCACAGGATGCCAGGTGCACTGGCATCTTCCCTGAATGCAACGTATTGATATCGAGCAAATCATTCACTAGACCCGTTAACCGCCGGGTTTGCTCATCCACTTTACCCAGAGCGTCGTACATGGGAAGCCATTCCGGATTCTGTATGCTTTGCTTCTTCAATCGGTGCAGGAGCAATTGTACATACCCTTGAATACCCGTCACCGGTGTTCTCAGTTCGTGGGAGGCCATCGAGAGAAACTGATCTTTGACCCGGTCCGCCCGTTCGAGTTGAGCATTGCTCTCCGCCAATTCCTCAGCATGTTGAGAGATCTCCTGGTTAGCATGGAGAAGCTGCTGTCGGTAGTTTTTCTGAACGACGACCAGACCCAGGACCATAAGCTGGATGAGAATAAACGGCGCGAATGAAGCAATATTGGGCCACAGAAAAAACGAGATGCTCCCGAGAGGGGGACAAGCCAATAATCGATTGCAAGTACTTCGAGAAGCAAAGCTAGCAGTGCTGGACCGATGCCCCAGAACCATCCAACCAGAAGCGTTGCGATGACAAACGGCGGCTCAATAAAAAGATCCTCAATGCCCAAGGATTTCTCAGACATGGGGATCAAAAACGCGCCGGTGGCAAAGAGAACAGCAAAAGGATAGCCAAGAAGAGGAGAATGCCACCATGAGTGATGTTGGTCAACTTGTCGATGCTTTTGTTGCTTCTCTTTGACTTTCATTGCCTACCTCAAAAATGGAGGCTTCATGCCAGTTGCTGATGATGGTATGCGAGACCTTGTACTCACGACTGAGTTGGCCCAGGTACTTTTCGCCGCTTACCAAGTGTCGAACAATATGCAGTTTTTCTTCTGGGCTTAATGGTCGTTGAGTCATGATGTTTGCTCCTAGCTTGCCCACAGTATATCTCTCAAGGGAGGAATTTGAAATCTGAGCCAGAGTGGCTTTTGAGGAGCAGCCCACCCTGCTGCTTCACCAGCGAAGGAGGTGCGCTACTGACTACCCTAATGAACTTTAACAATCAAGATCGGTAATGCTATCCTCTCAAAGGAAGGTATTTCTCAAGAGAGGAGTTTCTGATGAGCCAAATGAGCAAAGTCGGTCAGAGTTGGCACGTGACATTCAACAAGCCAGAGCGTGTAGCGCTAGAGGAAGCGGTTCATCATCACCCCTTGCCTCATGTGCGAGAGCGTTGCGCAGCCCTGCTCAAAATCGCCCAGGGGCATTCACCCCATTGGGTTGCTAAACATGGACTCTTGCGGCCACGAGACCCTGATAGCGTGTATCAGTGGCTGCAGTGGTATCAGAACGAAGGCCTCATGGGTCTGGTTGTTCACCGACATGGTGGCCCTCATCGGATTCGTCTTCGATCATACTCAAGAGATTGAAGAGCGACTGAGAGCAGGCCCTGGAGCTCAGTGTCGAGAGAACCAAGAAACGCTGCCCAATCGGTGGACGCTCTCTGAGATCGCCAAGGTGTTTCCTTTTCTTGCGAACTACAGTCTGGCTGGGATTTGGAAAGTCCTGCAAGACGCAGGCTTTTGCTTGCGTGCTGCTCGTACTCAGATGTATAGCCCTGATCCTCAGTATCAGCAAAAGCTTGAGCATCTCCTGGCCGTCTTAGAACAAGTTGCTCGCGCCCCTTCTCGCTTCGTTGCCTTGTTTGTCGATGAAATGGGCTTCTTTCGCTGGCCCGACCCAGCTCCTGATTGGGGAGCGCGTGCTCCTGCACCACCGCCAGTAGCTGACCGCAAACGATCTCCTCAAAGGCAATGGCGGATCATTGGTGCTCTTGATGCCTTAACTGGCAGAGTGACGACCCTAGACAATTACATCGTGGGACGCAGGCAGGTCTGTGCCTTCCTGCAACAAATCGACCGCTGTTACCCCAATACTGAGAAGATCTATGTGATCATGGATAACTGGTCGATCCATACCCATGCCGAGGTTCAGGCGCAGTTCAAGCTTCTCCCTCGCCTAGAGATTGTCTGGCTCCCGACCTATGCTCCTTGGCTCAATCCCATTGAAAAGCTCTGGCGCAAATTTCGACAAGAAGTCTTGCACTTACACCGTTTCGCTGATGCATGGGACCAATTTCGTCAACGGTGTCGTGCCTTTTTTGCTCAGTTCGCCCAAGGGTCGCAAGCTTTGCTTCGCTCTGTTGGGCTCCTTGGTAATGGGAAGCTCGCTGTTGCCCTGCGTAGTCCTTGATTACCGACTTTGATTGTTAAAGTTCATAAGGGCAAGGTACGCGCCTACTCAAGTATGCTGGGTGAAGGAAACGCAAGTCATTCGTCCAGCATACTTGAGTAGGCGCGTACATCAGTACTGCACGTTTATGTATGTATGAGAAGCGACTACGTATTTTCGGGCATCATGTCCTCCCCCTCAGTTTTTGTTGTTGTAATTGATAGCTTCCCGCGAAGGGTTCGAGTGTAGAGGTAGAGGGCAGGAAGCAGTAGCAGTCCGGAGAACAGGAGCGCGGGCCGGGTTGTCAAGGCTGTAGCCAGCGCGCCAATAAGTAGCCCACCTGCTATCGCCGCCAGCGCGCCCACCAGGGAGTTAAACGAGAGAATGGTGGCGCGAATGTTGGAGGGCGTATGCTGATTAATCCAGGCTTGCCGGAGAGGAATGCGAGGCCCATTGGCGGTTGTGAGGAGCCAGAGGCCCGCCAGGGCCAGGATAAATTGTCCGGAGAGGGCAAAGAGCACAATACCCAGTAGAGTGGTGCCCTCGATGAGCAAGAGGCCCCAGGCCACGGCTCGCTGGTTGTTGGTATCAAGGCGGCGTTTAGCGATCTCGATCCCGACGATATTTGTCAGGGCAATGACGATCTCGATAACACCAAACCAGGTGATTGAGGGCAGGTTGCTTATAGTTGGAAAGGCAAAATTGTGTAGCAGGTGATACTGCCATAGGCGCCCAAAGGCCTCTCCCACAATCCCCGAGAAAACACCTGTTCCCAGGATCACCAGCAGTGTGGGGTGGAAGCGGATCAGGCGGAAGCCCTTCACAAGCGTCTGCTGCATCTGGCGCCAGGATGAGCTGGATTCCCTGGTGGCGGGCTTGAAGCGACGCTCCGGCATGATCACGGCCAGTAGCAGGCCGAGGGCCAGGTAGCCGCCTCCACCTACAAGCATGGGTAGATTCAGGTGGATGCTACCCAGACCTGCGCCAAGCGCTATGCCCGGCAAGGTACAGAGCCAGCCAACCTGGGTCGCGCGCAGATAGAGCGAGCCTACTTGCTCGCTTCCCAGTTCATCGGCGATCCAGGCTGCATCGGCGCCATCCATCAGCGAGGACCCCAGGCCCCAAAACGCCTGGGCGGCGAGCACAGCCGCGAACGACGGAATCCCGCCCTCGATCAAGAAGCCTAGTCCAATGATAAGCAGTCCACTCACCACCGCCCAGCGGCGGCTATACATATCTGCCAGCACGCCCGTTGGGGCCTGGCACACAAAGACCACCAGCTGATTAACCATACCAGCCAGGACGAGTTGGAAGGGATTAAGCCCAATACTTTGAGCCTGGTAGATCAACTCAACCGTATAGACAACGGCCACAAACAGCGAGGAGATACCCCTCAAGAGCAGGTATATAGTAGCAGCACTATGGCGTGTTTGCATCTCAAAGCCTCTGATTCTTATAGTCATGAAATCCCAAAAACATCTTTAAAAGGCAAGAGGAGAGAGGTTAAAGGGATACAATGAGGCCAGGTGAGCAAACACGAAGGGGACGACGCTACTAAAGTACGCGTCTACATATAAAGGCGCGAGATGCTTCTCTCGTCATATGCAATGCGAGCGGTGCTCTGGTATGTAATCTCTGCCTTGTTTGTTTGACCTCAAAGTAGCCCAAAGCGAAAAACAACAACATGCAGAGATACCTACCTTTCTTGCGAGCAGCCACCCAGGCCGCTTCTGTCTAAGCGATACTATAATGCTTTGATTGTACCCAACTTCGCGCCCTTTTGCAAGACAAAATAGATATTCATGGATAAAGAAAGACTCCCTCTCCCTTTTTGCCTCAGCCCACGCTCTATGTGCGCCTCGTATCGCGATACGGGCCTGGCTCAGCATCTGATGCGCCAGGCCCAGCATTAGGCGGCCACGCGTGGAGCAGCGTGCATACAGTTGTATATCACGACCAGCAATAAGCATGCCCGTGCCTTTTACCGCAAGTGCGGATGGCAACTAGTGCAGGAGATCTGACGCCTGGAGATGCAAGGACAGGGGCCGATGGAACCGCTCGGCGATCTATCATTCAACCGTAAATGTGTTTTCTGAGATATACTATCATTATGCAATTGGATAGTTGCAAGTTAAAAAGAATGGAAAAGTGGAGTAATTCACAAGGAGGAAACACCTTAGCTGCGTGTTTACCTTGAGAGCACCATTTCAGCAATATAGCACAAGCAGCATCCACCGTTTGCGTTTTCTCCTGTATGTGGTGTTTTCAGGATCGCAAACAGGAGAGGGGAACATGTGATGACAGATTCACAGACACACCAGGTCTTTGTAGCCCTCGCAGATCCAACGCGCCGTTTGTTGTTCGAACAGCTCTGCCAAGAAGGGTCTGGGACAGCAACGAGCTTTGCTGCACGTTTACCAATCACACGCCAGGCAGTGACCAAGCACCTGACGATTCTGGCGGAGGCCGGCCTCGTGGTAGTCCACGAGGCCGGTCGAGAACGGCGGTATACGCCACATCCAGAGGCCTTGCAGTCCGTCACGACCTGGATTGCGACCATCGAAGCACGCTGGGATCATCGTTTGGCTGCTTTGCGGAGCTATCTGCTTGATGAGCCACGCACACCATCCACCCCGGAAGAAGAGAATGTCACCATGGCATCAGAGAAGGAAAGAATTGATGAGCATGACCCAAATGATTGAAAAACGGATCTACCTCATCCTGCGTAAGCGAAGTTGCAGCCGCGGCAAGGTTTTCTTTTAGATGTTCAAGGCTTGTGGTGCCCGGAATCGGCAGCATGTTTTCAGAGCGGTGCAACTGCCACGCTAAGGCGAGCTGCTGCAGCGATACTCCGTGCTTTTCGGCGATCGGGTCAAGCACTGCGTGAAAACGCGGTGCGCTGTCGTCTTTCCGGAGAACTGCCGGGTGCCACGGCGAAAAGATGATGCCGCTTTCTTTGGCGGCTTTCAGCAGACACCTTCCCTCTCATTCATAGAGGGCGACAATCTGTTGGGCCTGCGCGCGAATGGCTTCACGAAGCTCCAACGGCTCTAAGACTTCCAGGAGATTCCCCATGCCCAGAACAACTGCCTGCGCATGAAGAAGAGAATGAAACGTCATCGAAATGAGATGCCATCCCTGATCGTCGTCGATTGGCTCTTCTCTCATCGAGGTTCGTACCGTTTCATCTACTCTCTCGAAGAGTTTCTGGATTCCCTCTGGCGCAAGACGAAGACGAACAACATAAGGAGTATACTTCGCTTCCAAGGTATGTTTCCACGTTTCCCAGTAGACCCGCACATCGAACTCTCGCGGGCGTTGACTGCTTTCCGAAAGGCGCCGAGCCTCGCGCACACGCGAAACGCGGAAGATCCGTATCTGGCCATCAACCGCGCCAATCAGATACCAGATGGTGGATTTTGCCACCAACCCGTACGGATCAATGATGCGCTGACGGATTTGACCATCGTGGCGAGAATAATCCACCTCCACTTTCTGACCCAGCCAGAGCGCCTCATTCAACAGAGGTAAAAACGGTACAGGCTCATGTGCCCAAAGCCAGCCTGTGGAATCCAGGTGAATGGATCGTTTGACGGTGTCAATATCTCCCTGCCAATGCGGCGAGAGCACTACTTCAAGTTTGAGGAATGCTGCTTCCAAAGCCGATCCCAGACCCAGATCGTGAAGAGGTCCTCCCGATTGCGATGGGGCCAGTGCGCGTACTTCGGACTTCGTGAACCCCGTCAAGCGCGTTTGATACTGTTCGACGAGTGCGTATCCTCCTCCTGTCCCTGCGTCTGCATAGATAGGAATACCTGCCTGGCTGAGTGCTTGAAGATCTCGATACATGGTCCGCACAGATACCTCGAGACGTTCTGCGAGTTCTTGGGCAGTCATGCGCCCTCGTGCCTGCAGCAGCAACAAAATGGTCAGTAAACGATCGGCTCTCATCTCTCTTCCCCTCTGATTGTTCCGCATGTTCAACGAGAGTGTACCATCTCTTCCGCTCCCTGACAAAAGATGTCAGGGAGCATCAAGTATGCTCTGAGATGAAGATTATGTGTTGAGCCGTTGCCAGCCGATGGCGAGCGATAGCAGATCATGGCGTCCACGTCTCGCTTTTTGAGCGAAAAGAGAACGCAGAAAGTAGGAATGTATGAACAGAAGCATTGAGCCAACCAAACTGGATCTCAAAACAGATTTGAAACACTTCTATACCCCTCCTGTGCAGGAGGTCGTGGTTGTAGAGGTTCCTGCAATGCAGTTTCTGATGCTGGATGGGAAAGGCGATCCCAATACGGCACAGGAGTTTAAAGATGCAGTTGAGGCATTGTATACGGTTGCCTATACCACCAAGTTCTTGCTCAAGAAAGAAGCGGCCATTGACTATCCTATCATGCCTCTTGAGGGACTCTGGTGGGCTGATGGTGGCAAGGACGCTCCACGTGAAGACTGGCAGTGGACGGCGATGATGATGCAGCCGGATTGTGTGACGGAGGTATGGTTTACCGAGGCATGCAGACAGGCGCAGCGCAAGAAGAACCTGCGCGCGCTGGAGAAAGTACGCCTGGAGAGGTTCCACGAGGGAACCGCAGCCCAGATCATGCATGTTGGTCCATTTGCAGATGAAGGACCAACGCTCGAGAAGCTTGACCGTTTTCTGGAGGAACAGGGATATACCTTTCGCGGGAAGCATCACGAGATCTATCTGAACGATCTGCGCAGAGTTGCCCCAAACAAAATGCGCACGGTGATCCGCCATCCTTTGGGATAAGAACTCTTCCAGAACGGTGACGGATATCACAGACAAAGAATGGTCAATCGAGATGATCGGTGACGCGAGGAGAAAGATGATGTAGCTTGAGACGCGCGTCATTGGTCGTACATTGCCACGAGATGGTACAATGTTCCCGATTCCGTAGCACTTTTCCACTGTCGCTTATCCCCAAAGCTGTGTCTGAGCCAAATTGCATTGATTCTATGGGAAAAAGGAGGCATTGGCATGAAGCCGAAACCTGGTCATCTCGGCCTGAAGTATGCCGAACAATTTAAGGATAGCAGCATTGCTGAGGCGTATCACCACCGATCGCCTTATGCTGATGAGGCCATTCACAAGCTCGTTGAGCTTATTACTGACGAGCCACGGACGGTCCTGGATGTAGGCTGCGGCACAGGGGACCTGGCGCGCCGGCTTGCAGGCCTGGTGGAGCGCGTTGATGCCGTCGACTTTTCGCAGGCTATGCTAAACGAGGGGCGAGCGCTTCCGGGTGGCGATCATCCTCACCTGCGCTGGATCTATGGGCGTGTGGAGGAGGTCGAGTTACAGCCTCCCTATGGGCTTGTCACGGCTGGAGAAAGCCTGCATTGGATGGAATGGGGTGTGGTCCTGCCCCTGTTTCACCGCATCTTGACCTCGCATGGCTACCTGGCGATTGTTGAGCGCGGACACGAGCCTGCACCTTGGAACCAGGGACTCGGGGCACTCATTCAGCGTTTCTCCACGAATAAAGAGTATCGCCCATACAATCTCGTTGAGGAACTGGAAGAGCGTCACCTCTTCCAGAAACAGGGAAGCTTTCGTACACGTTCGAGCGTCTTTGTACAATCTATAGAAGACTATATTCACTCCCTCCACTCGCGCAATGGCCTCTCACGAGAACGCATGGACAAGGCTGCGACACAGACCTTTGATGCAGAAGTCAGAAAACTGCTCACACCCTTCCTCCAGGATGACAATCTGACGCTGTCTGTATTCGACGAAGTTGTATGGGGAATTACTCTTGCTTGCTCGCTGTCTCTTTAGTGTGTTATACTCATCCTTGGCGGATAATGAGGTGAGTAGGCAGAAGAAGCAACGGGAAAGGAATCTATGTCACAGACTTCAAGCAAGAGCAGCAGCACACTTCTGTTACAGACCAAACTCGCTCATCCGCAACTTCCTCTGGCACTGGTATCGAGGGAGCGCCTGCTTAGAGACTTGGACGCGGTGTCTGCTCACCGACTAACCCTGCTTTCCGCCTCTGCTGGCAGCGGAAAGACCACGCTGCTCTCCACATGGGCGATCCACATGCGTTCTTCTGCGCGCAAGGTTGCCTGGCTTTCGCTCGATGAATGGGACAATGACCCCATCCGCTTCTGGGCCACGGTCATCGCGGCTCTGCGCACGTACCTGCCTGCTGTCGGAGAGGAAGCACTCCGCATGCTCTCCACCCCGCAGCCGGCGCCGATCCAGGCGATCTTGACCGCACTCATCAATGAGATTCTGGAGCAGGGCAGCGAGATCATCCTGGCGCTGGACGACTATCAGATAATTGAGGATCAAGCGATTCACGAAGCCCTCACGTTCCTGCTCGACCATCTTCCGGTCAACCTGCACCTGGTGCTTGCCAGTTGTATCGATCCTGACTTGCCGCTCTCTCGTTGGCGCACGCGGGGCCAGATGCTCGAAATCCGCGATCCTGATCTGTATTTTACTCAAGAAGAGGCGACCAGCTTTCTCGTCCAGGCGTCGGATTTCCCCTTCTCGGTGGAGGAGGTGGTATCGCTTCCACGATCTCTTTCGCGAGGTGCTCCTCGCGCATTTGCAGGCCACACAGGCGGAGCATGTACCGTCTGTGTGGCTACGGGCAGCACGCTGGTATGAGGCACAAGGTGAGATGCGCGAGGCCATCGTTCACGCGTTGGAGGCAGCAGATTTCTCTTACGCGGCTTCGCTTCTGGAACGTACAGCCGAAGACATCTGGTTGCATGGCGAGACCCATACACTGTACCGCTGAATCATGGCATTGCCAGATGCGGTGGTGGGCGAACATGCTCGTCTGGTGCTAACTATCGCCTACTATCTGGTCACTTCCTCTGCTTCGACAGCGGATGCACAGCAAATCAGAGTACACATGCAGGTAGAGCAGATGATAGAACGCGTGGAGGGGGTTCTCGGGCAACAAGGCAATGATACTCGGCCCTCGGAGGAGGTGGCAATCCTCCAGCAGCGGCTTCGTTTGCTGCGCGCATGGATGCTGTTATTTGAGGCTACAACGACAGGCGATGTGAAATTTCTGCACTTGAGTTCTCAGGCCATGCCGCATGTGAAGAGGGAGGACGAGATTATCTGGCAGATGATCCCATATTTCAGCCGCTTCGTTCGCTACTACACTTTTTTGCGTGAAGGAGGCGTGGTTGTGCCAGAACTCCAGGAGATGAAGCAGCGCGTAAGCCGGGAGAGGAACCGCTATGCGACCCTCAAGGTCACGCAATGGTTGGCACTGGCCTCTGTTCGTTCTGGACAACTGCACCTGGCGTACCAGGAAGGTCTGGCAGTCCAGACCCTGCTGCAACAGATTGAGGGGCATGTTACTCTGGCAGGATACGGTGATTGGGGCCTGGCTGACGTCTTGTATCAGTGGAATCGGCTGGAAGAGGTGCGCGCTTTGTCAGAGAAGATGGTCCATGATGCTATTGCCTGGCAGCAGATCGAGTTACAGAGCACAGGATATGTGTTTTCTGCCAAGCATGCGCTCGCAACGAGGGATCTGGAGAGCGCACATCAGGCGATCCAGGGGATGGAGCACATGCTTCAACAGGAGCGATGGAAGACGTTCTGGGCGCCCTGGATCACCACGGTTCGGGTACGATATTGGCTTGCTACAGGCGACCTGGCTGCGGCAAACGATTGGGCAGCGCACGTTGTCTTTCACACGGAGAACTGGAACCCGAGGCGCAAAGTTGAGTTTCTGACGCTGATGCATGTGTATTGCGCACAACAGCGATATACCTGGGCGATAGAGATGCTCGAACGTTTCCGTGCCTATCTTGATCTGCCAGGAGATATCTTTGATACGATCGGTTTTCTCGCGCTCTCCCTCGTCGCCCTGCATCATGCGGGCAAGCAAGCAGAGGCTCGCAGAGTCGCGGCTCGCCTGTTTGCACTGACCGAGCCAGAGGGCTTCCTGCGTGTGTATCTCGATGAAGGCGAACCTATGCGCCGTGTGCTCCAGGAGCTGCTCAACGCACCGGTAGAGGACACCAGCTTCTCGCGCTCCTATGTCTCAGTTTTGCTAACAGCTTTCGAGCAAGAGGAGCAATATCATGCGAAAATGGCAGATGCATCATCTGCCAACTCTCAAGGAACGCTGTCACCCTTGCCGCAAAATCCCTCTGTTCTCGCCCAGGCAGCGCTCAGCGAGCCGCTGAGTCCCCAGGAGCTACGGGTGCTGCGTTTGCTTGTCGCCGGGCGCACCAATCCCGAGATCGCAAGTGCTCTGGTAGTCTCGGTCAATACAGTGAAGACGCATTTGCAGAGTATGTATCGCAAACTGGGTGTCACCAACCGCGTAGAAGCGAGTGCTGCCGCACGCAGCCTCCATCTGCTCTAATCACTCCTGTTCTCATCCCTCTAGCCTTCCTTAATATCCTTCTTTATCACCCACCCTGAATCACCCACCTGGATGAGTCTGACTCACCCAGATCTTCTATACTCTTCTTATCAAATGAAATAAATGGAGCGGAGGACACATGCGAGATGCATTGCCACATCTATGTGGAAGGGCACCTGGACCCGTCCTGGCAAGAATGGCTGGGAGGATTAACCATTCTCCATGATGCCACGGGAACGACCCTGCTCACTGGCACGCTCCTCGACCAGGCGGCGCTGCATGGAGTGCTAGGAACGCTGCGCCGTTTGAATCTGAGCCTTCTTTCCCTGCAAACGGATGAGACATCCCAGGCTGAGGAGCCGCACGTTTCTTAGGGTCCCGACATAAAAAACCTCAAAATTACGGTAAGGATCTGATGGGCAAGAGCGAAACCGGATATTTTCCGCTAAGCTTGTGCTCCTGGTGTTTTCCGGGTTCCTTTGACAGAGCGGAAGAAGGTCGAGTAGAAATCCTAGGATGTACAAAACGACGACACGGAAGCTTGTCATGTACCCCAGGGATGTCACAGAAAGAACCGGGCGCTAGTTTATCGAGAAAGGTATTACAATCGAAATACTACCTTGACAATAATAGTAATGTGATGTATACTCCAACTATGAGGTGATGAGATGAGTGAACACAAACTGACCTCCGACCTGCTGCGCGGACATATCGATACGATGATTTTACGGCTCTTATCGGAAGCTGACCGCTACGGCTACGAGATTGTCAAGCTGCTTGCTGAGCGCTCGGGTGGGGACTATGAATTAAAGGAAGCCACGATGTACTCTAGCGTCCGGCGACTTGAGCTGGACGCTGATATCGAATGGTATTGGGGCGATGAATCGCAAGGCGGAAGAAGGAAATACTTCAGGATTACGGAAAAAGGAAAAGCAACCTACGATCGCAACAAAGGCAACTGGGAGTACGCGAAGGGCGTGCTGGAGAACCTCTTGTAAAGGAAAGGTGTTGGTATGAATGAGAAATTGACCAACTATGTCAACGGCGTGTTTGCTCCCTACGAGGAGGTCAAAAGCGCCGCCGAATTAAAGGCTGATCTGCTCTCCGATGTGCAGGAGCGCTTCCGTGAGCTCAAAGCCGAGGGCAAGGATGATGAAACCGCCTTTGATATGACCATTGAGAGTATCGGCGACATTGAGCAAACCGTCCAGGAGGTCGCCAACCTCTCCCACGCGCTGCAGCGGCAGGTGGCCATCAACTTGAGTGCAAGCCATCTGCCACAGAGCGACTTTGCGGGCGTTGTCGCGCATCAAGGCAATTTTCAAGCGAGTGCCTTGCGCGGCTCGGACTTTACGGGCGCAGACCTCACCGGGAGCTCATTTCGGGGCAGTGATGTCCGTGAAGCCAATTTTGCAGGCGCCAATCTGACCGATTGCGACTTCTCCACCCTTGACCTTCAGGACGCGAACTTCCGTGAAGCCATCCTTGTGCGCACCAACTTCAGCACATCGGGGCTGGTCGGAGCACACTTCATCGGCGTCACGCTGACTGATGTCACCTTGACGAAGACCGACCTGAGAAAAACAACTTTTGAACGCTGTCGCTTTCTCGGCGTGGACTTCAAACATTCCGACCTGAGCGGACAGCGACTTGATGGGCAGACCTTTCTCGGCGTCACGTTTGACCTGCCAGCACTCAAGGATGTTTCGTTTCAGGGAGCGACCCTGAAAAATGTGTCTTTTCGCCCGGTGGGGATCTGGTCTTTGAAGCGTGCCATTCAATCCATTCACTTTGAGGGCGCGATGATGGATAAGGTCACGTATGCCGCGCTCAAAGGCCTGGGAGCTGATGTCTCGAAGGTGGCTGTTCTATCATAAGGAGCGAAGATTGTGCAAAACACTGCAATTCAGGTAAGAGATCTCCAAAAATCATACAAAAAGCTCAATGTCTTAAAGGGCGTGAATTTCAGCGTGGAGCAGGGCAGCATTTTTGCCCTGCTTGGCTCCAACGGCGCGGGCAAGACCACGCTTGTCAAAATCCTCACCACGCTGCTCAAACAGGACGGCGGAACGGCCATCGTCAACGGCTTTGATGTGGCGTCACAGCCAGACCACGTGCGGCAAGCAATCAGTCTGACCGGGCAATTTACCGCCGTGGATGAGATGTTGACCGGGCAAGAAAATCTGATCATGATCGCCAGGCTCCGACGCCTCAAACAGCCGCGCCAGGTGGCCGACGAGTTGCTGACCCGCTTCGGTTTAATCGATGCTGCCAACCGCAGGGCCTCGACGTATTCAGGCGGGATGCGCCGCAGGCTTGACCTGGCCATGAGCCTGGTGGGAACACCACCGATCCTGTTCCTTGACGAGCCGACCACCGGGCTGGACCCCGAGGCACGCATCGAGATGTGGAAAGTCGTGAAGGAGCTGGCTGATGGGGGCATCACCGTCTTCTTGACCACGCAGTACCTGGACGAGGCGGAACAGCTGGCTGATCGCATTGCCATTCTCCATGAGGGCAAGATTATTGCTAGCGGCACGCTCGCAGAGCTCAAACAGCTGTTTCCCCCTGCTCAAAAGGAGTATGTGGAAAAACAACCGACTCTGGAGGAGATCTTTCTGGCCATCATTGGCAAAAAGGAGGAACACTAAATGGAAGCGATACAGAAACAGGAAACCATACAGAGGCACTTTTTCAGCGATATGAGCGTGATGCTTGGTCGTTCTATGCGCCATATTTTCCGCAGTATGGACACCATTATCACAGTCCTGATCACGCCTATTGCGATGATGTTGCTGTTCGTGTATGTGTTTGGTGGCGCCATTCAAACCGGGACAGGCAATTATGTCAATTACTTATTACCTGGGATTTTACTGATTGCGATTGCGAGCGGGATAGCCTATACGGCGTACCGGTTGTTTAACGATGTGCAAAAGGGGATCATTGAGCGCTTCCGCTCTATGCCGATAGCCCCTTCCACCCTGCTGTGGGGACACGTGCTGACCTCGCTGGTCTCCAACGCGCTTTCGTTGGCGGTTATCATCCTCGTTGCACTGATTATGGGCTTTCGCTCGTCGGCGGGCATTCTGCCATGGCTGGCCGTCGTCGGTATTCTCGCGTTGTTTACGCTGGCGTTAACTTGGCTAGCGGTGATTGCCGGATTGAGCGCCAAATCGATGGAAGGGGCCACCGCCTTTTCGTATCCGCTGATCTTCCTGCCCTTTATCAGCTCGGCGTTTGTGCCGACCAAATCGATGCCACTGGCAGTCCGCGTCTTTGCCGAAAACCAGCCCGTGACGGCGATCGTGAACACCATCCGTGCGTTGCTATATGGACAGCCCGTGTCTCAGGAGATCTGGGTGGCGCTTGCCTGGTGCGTCGGCATTCTGGTGGTGGCCTACATCTTTGCGATGAGGGCCTATCAAAAGCGCGTGTAAACAGAGGGCCTTCTCCGAGGAAAGAAGTTCACACCATCTCTCCTCTTGCTCGACACGTTCAGCACGTCCATATGACAGAGAGACGACAGGATGTACATTTACCTTCAATCCCAGGCTGACGATGGGAGGCCTGCTGATGATGGCGATACAATGACTCTGTTTCAATGAATTCTTTGAAATCCGGTCTTGTTTTTTGAGCTGCCCTTTTTCATCTTCCAGGGAGACACCGATGATCCGTTACAAATCGGGCGCCTGCAGGCCGTGCATGCCCAGGGTCAGGGAGACCTCGCCGCCGTGGTGGATATCGTGCTCGATGAGGTGCCAGATGATCCACTGGCGGGTGAAGGTCTCTGGCTCGTCGCCAGGATCGTTCTGGTAGGTAATATGCCAGTCCTCCTCTGTCCAGCTGGAGATTGCTTCGTACATGACACTCCAGGTTTTCTCCAGTCCATGGACCAGTTCGGCGGCGCTGCGTTCAGGCGCATCCCGTCTATCCCAACCTCCCATGCTAATAAACTCCTCGTCTCCTACCCCCATCATCTGGTGGAACCAGCGCGCACGGCCTCCGATGATGTGGCGCAGGATGATATCGATTGAGCGCAGGCTGGGATCGGCGCGCTGCGTCAGCTGTTCAGGGGTCAGGGGCGCGATGGCTTTAATGAGTAGATTCTGATAGTTCTGCCAGTTTTCGTAGAAGACCGCGAGGGTCGAGCCATTCTCGGGCATGGATTCTAATCCTTTCAATGAGGCTTATGGTATTGTTCTTACATCTTTCCCTTATTGTACCAGGGAAAGCGGACATCATCGCTCCTGTTAGTGCTTAACCTGATTATGATTGTGAGGGACTGGCTGCCTGGCAGGTGCCAGGCAGCCAGTCCCTCACAATTTTATTTTCCCTTGACAGAAACCGGTTTCTAACTTATACTTTTCACAACAACACAGTTGTTTACTAGGAGTGTATCGCGAAGAAGCGGGAGCGTGGGCATGCAGAAAAAGCTGACCATTCAGGATATTGCGCGCCTGGCAGGCGTATCGAAGGCCACGGCATCGCGTGTGCTGAACGGCAATCCATCCGTGAATGGCGAGTTGCGCGCGCGCGTTATGCGCGTGGTTGAGGAACATGATTTTGTGCCTAATGCTACCGCGGTTAGCCTGGCGGGCGGAAATACGCACCTGATAGGGGTGCTGGCTCCTCCCCTGGTCTGGCCCGCTCTACCCGAGATTATACGTGGCGTCGCCGAATATATCGAAGATAGCGCGTATGAAATTGTCCTCTACAGCATTAACTTTGCCAATGCCGAGTGCAATCACTCTGAAGTGGTCAAGCGTATTTTGAATCTGCACCTGGTCTCCGGTCTGCTCGCGATCTTCACAGATGAACTCATGCCTCAGATTACCCGCCTCGCGCAAGATGGTTTGCCCATCGTCCTGATCGATGACCAGGAGGAGCCTGGACACATCCCCTGGGTGGGTATTGATAACAGGGAGAGTGCTTGCACTGCGGTCCGCTATCTATTGGAACTTGGCCACACACGCATTGCGCATATTAGTGGCCCACAGCATTACTACTGGGCGAATGAGCGCTATAGGGGCTACTGCCAGGCATTGCAGGAGGCAGGGATCGCGCCTGAGCCTGAACTGCTCCTTCAGGGCGGTTTTGAGCCACTGCATGGTCGCCAGTGTGCCAAGCAATTGTTCTCACGTGAGCGGGCGAGCTGGCCCAGCGCCATTTTTGTCGCCAATGACCAGATGGCCTATGGCGTACTGGAGTACGCGGAGCAGCAGGGAATCCGCGTCCCAGAAGATGTGACAATTGTGGGCTTCGATGATAACCTGCTCTCTGCCTATACGCGCCCTCCTTTAACCACTGTGCACCAGCCCTTCTCTGAAATGGGTCGCAGAGCCACCGAGCTACTCTTGAACATGATCGACCCCCAATACCTCGCTGGCCCAAAAGCATCGCAGCAAGTCCAGGCGCCAACAGATTTCCCCCGGCTCTCCGAGCGGGATCAACCTGTGCACCTGCAACTACCAACCAGCATGGTGATTAGAGCATCCAGCACCCAGGCATCCCTGTCCGTCAAGACTTAGAAGCCCTGTGGTGTACCCATCTACCATAGGCGCGCGATAAATCGGGCGCCTATGTAGTGTGTAGCCTGTAGACTTGTCACATAGTCATCATGTTGTCGTGTTTTTTCGTTGTAATGTTTTAGCCGGAAAGGGGGTGGTTGCAACCACAAACAAGCTGTATCTAGCAGCGATCTCGCGTATGACCCATCTCCGCGATAGCAGAGTTGAAGGCACAGGAGCTGTGTCAATAGCTCAAATACAAGGATGTTGATTTGCTATAGCCGATAATGTCATCGGAGAAGGAACAATCCATGCAAAACAATTTTGTTTCCTCGCGACCGCCAGGACGGCGGCGCACCTTCCACATCGCGGCACTCCTGCTTATTGCCGCTCTGGTTTTCGCCGCTCTAAGCTTTTTCCCCTATGGTAAGACGTCAAGCGCCCAGGCTGCTACCTGGAACCAGGTCTTCAACGAGGATTTCAATGGGACCTCTGGTACTGGTGTAAATACAAGCGTCTGGAAGTATGATACTGGCACGGGCTGGGGTACGGGCGAGATTGAGAACATGACCAACAGTACATCTAACGTCTCCCTGGATGGAAGTGGACATCTCGCGATCACCCCAAGGCGCGACGGGAATGGAAACTGGACCTCCGGGCGCATCGAAACGGTACAGGATAACTTTGCCGCGCCCGCTGGCGGTCAGTTGAAGATTACCGCCTCGCTGCAACAGCCCAATGTCTCTGGCTCGGCGGCTCTAGGCTACTGGCCTGCTTTCTGGACCCTGGGAACTCCCTATCGCACAGACCAGAACTGGCCCCATGATGGCGAGGTTGACATTATGGAAGATGTCAACGGCCTGAGTTCAGTGTATGGCACGTTGCACTGCGGCGTCTCGCCCGGCGGTCCCTGCAATGAAACCTCGGGTATTGGCAGCGGTAAGCGGGCGTGCTCGGGCTGTCAGACCGGCTATCATACCTATACTGAGATCATTGATCGCAGTGTCTCCCCAGAGCAGATTCACTGGTACCTGGATGGCGTCAACTACTTTTCGGTAAGCGCCTCGCAGGTTGACGCGGCTACCTGGTCCAGTGCCGTCGATCATGGTTTCTTTATCATTTTCGATCTCGCCATCGGCGGTGGCTTCCCCAACGGCGTCTCCGGCACCAATACGCCCACCTCTGCGACCCAGCCCAATGTGCCGATGCTCGTTGACAATGTCCAGGTCTTTACCTCGAGTGGGACGGCTCCCACGCCCACACCGACGCCTGTTGGCTCTACGCCCACACCGACGCCCACACCCAGTGGTGGCTGTACGGGAAGCACTTTCACCCAGGGTGCACAGAGCGTCAACTCCAGTACGGGCCTCCTCTGGTTCCAGCCTTGTGGCTGGACGGCGGGCTATGTGATCGTGCATTATATCGTGGGCAGCAACACACAGCAGAACGTCTACATGAGCTATAACAGTGGCACCGGACACTGGGAGTATAGTGTTGGCGGCTTTAGCGCAGGCAAAACTGTCCAATACTCCTTCACCTACCAGAAGAGTGGCCTCCAGTATGATACTGGCTGGTACACCTGGACGCATCCATAGCCGGGTTACCGAAGGTTCTTAACAGAAAGGGAGCCGGGAGAGATCCCGGCTCGCCTTATTCTCGTAGTTTCTGTAATTGAGGGCGACTTAGTAGATAGGTGAGGGAAATAACCGACCCTTACATGACCTACATTTATTATACTCCGGGATATTAAACAATTAGTGCATTGTCATGGATAAATGCAGATTAGCTTCTCTCGCTGGTAGAATGCTACCAGGCAGTCAGGAGAGAACCAGAACGAGATGCCCTATGATCCACCCAACCAGGCGGCCTGGATGAATGGAAGCACCAATGACTATGCGGCCTATAAGGTTGGCGATTTCGTATGTTTTTAGCCAGGGCCCGCTACTGGCGTACGCGGCTACTGGGGCTGCGCGGCTACTGGCGTGTGACTAACTGGTTGGCTTAGGGACAAAGGAATGTTCCTACTTCAGTGCATGAAGGGAGTTTATGCGATGCCTCAACCTGTCATGGGCAAGCGGGCTGATCTTCCTCTCGCCGCTCGTTCGCATTCTGATGCTCGTGCTCGCGCTCGTAAATGTTTGAAGGGGCTGGCCTTCAGCCTCGCACTCTCTACAGTTCTCGTAAGTTTGTTGCTAGCCTCGCCTCTCTTTACCTCGATCTCCCGGGTTCATGCTGCTGCTACCCTGCTCTCGCAGAATCAGCCCGCGACAGCCTCCTCGACGGAATCGGCTGGTACTCCTGCCTCGGCTGCCGTGGATGGCAATACAGGCACGCGCTGGGGGAGTGCCTTTAGCGATCCACAGTGGTTGCAAGTGGACCTGGGCGCGACGGCCTCCATTAGCCAGGTAGTGCTGAACTGGGAGACCGCGTATGGCAAGGCCTACCAGATCCAGGTCTCCAGCGATGGAACCAACTGGAGCAGCATCTACTCCACTACGACGGGGGCAGGTGGAACGGAGACGCTCAATATTTCTGGCACGGGCCGCTATGTGCGCATGTATGGGACGCAGCGCGCGACTGGCTACGGCTACTCGCTCTGGGAGTTCCAGGTCTATGGAGCGCTCCAGGGGGCGGGCTGCGGCACAACCAATGCCGCGCTGAATAAGTCGGCGACGGCCTCCTCCATCCAGAGTAGTGACCTGGCGGCAAGCAACGCCGTTGACGGCAATACAGGCACGCGCTGGGGCAGTGCCTCCAGTGATCCACAGTGGTTGCAGGTCGACCTGGGTAGCTCCCAAAGCATCTGCAAGGTCGTCTTGCAGTGGGAGGCCGCTTATGGCAAGGCCTATCAGATTCAGGTCTCCAATGATGCCAGCACCTGGACAAATATCTACTCGACCACTACAGGGGCCGGTGGCACCGAGACCCTCAACATCTCTGGTAGCGGGCGCTATATCCGTATGTACGGCACGCAGCGCGGAACCGGCTATGGTTACTCGCTCTGGGAGTTCCAGGTCTATACCGGTGGCACATCTACCACGCCCACGCCAACCCCAACGCAGCCTGCGGGCTGGACCCCCGTCTGGAGCGCCAATTTCACGGGCTCGGCAGGTAGCTCTCCCTCCGCGAATGACTGGACCCTGGATACCGGAACGAGCTATCCAGGCGGCCCGGCCAACTGGGGTACTAGCGAGGTCGAGACGATGAGTAGTTTGACCAGCAACGTCTCCCTCGATGGCAGCGGTCACCTTAACATTACAGCTTTGAACTCCAATGGCTCATGGACCTCGGGCCGCATCGAGACGAAGCGCAGCGACTTCGCGGCCCCCGCGGGCGGCCAGATGATGATCTCGGCCTCTATCAAGCAGCCTAATCCCGCCAATGGTCTGGGCTACTGGCCGAAGTTCTGGCTGATGGGCGCCGATTACCGCAATAACATTTCGTCCTGGCCCTCGGTAGGCGAGCTGGACGTCATGGAGAATGTCAATGGGCGCAGCCTGGAGGCCGCGACCATGCACTGTGGAACCGCACCCAATGGCCCCTGCAACGAGTATAATGGCAAGACCAGCGGCCTGGCGACCTGCTCCGGCTGCCAGACCGACTACCACACCTATTCTGTGATCATTGACCGTACCCTCTCGGACGAGCAGGTACGCTTCTACCTGGACAACCAGCAGATCTGGATTGTGAGCGAGAGCCAGGTTGGTGTGAGCACCTGGCAGGCGGCCATCGATCATGGCTTCTTCATGGTCTTTGATCTCGCCATCGGCGGCTCCTTTCCCAATACGGTCTGTGGCTGTACCTCGCCCAGTAGCGCCACCTCCTCGGGTGGAACGCTCAGCCTGGGCTCGCTCTCTGTCTCGCAGAAGACTGGTACCCCGCCAACCCCGCTTACGACGCCACCTGTGCCCACAACGCCCAGCGTCGTTCACGTCACAGGTACCCAGGGGAACTGGCAACTGAACGTTAATGGCTCACCCTACCAGGTCAAGGGCCTGACTTATGGACCTCCTGCCGCAGCTGCCGATGCCTATATGCCCGACCTGAAATCGATGGGCGTAAATACCATTCGCACCTGGGGGACGGATGCTTCTTCCAAGCCTCTTCTCGACTCAGCGGCGGCCTATGGCATCAAGGTTGTCAATGGCTTCTGGCTTAACCAGGGCGCCGACTACCTGAACGATACGACCTATAAGACCAACACCCTCAATGACATCAAGAACTGGGTCACGACCTATAAGGATCATCCAGGCGTACTCATGTGGGATGTCGGCAACGAGGTCATTCTCACGATGCAGAATACCTACTCAGGCACGCAGCTTGAGCAGGAGCGCAACGCCTACGCGCAGTACGTCGACCAGGTTGCCCAGGCCATTCACGCCATCGATCCCAATCACCCGGTGACCTCGACCGATGCCTGGACAGGAGCCTGGGCGTATTACAAGGCCAACTCGCCCAACCTCGACCTCTACGCGGTCAACTCCTATGGCGCCGTCTGTTCGGTCAAGCAGGATTGGATTAATGGTGGCTACACCAAACCATACATCCTCACCGAGGGTGGTGCCCCAGGCGAATGGGAGGTTCCCAACGACGCCAATGGTGTGCCCACGGAGCCAACAGATGTGCAGAAGCGTGATGCCTATCCCAGCGACTGGAACTGTATCACGGGGCATACCGGCGTGGCCCTGGGTGGCACGCTCTTCAACTACGGCATCGAGAACGACTTTGGCGGTGTATGGCTGAATCTCTTAACCGGCGGTTGGAAGCGGCTGGCCTATCACTCGCTCAAGCAGGCCTATAGCGGGCAGAGTTCGGCCAACACTCCACCCGTCATCTCCAGTATGTCGGTGAGTCCGTCGACAAATGTTCCGGCGGGCGGCCAGTTTACCGTCTCGGTGAGCACCAGCGATCCCAACAACGACCCGGTCCGCTATAACCTGATGTTTACCCATAAGTACGTCGATGGAGGTACGGGGCTCTCCTACGCCACCTTTACTCAGACGGGCGCGGGAACCTTCTCGGTTACCGCTCCGCAGCAGATGGGCGTCTGGAAAGTCTACGTCTACGCCTACGACGGCCAGGGGAACGTTGGCATCGAGACAAAGTCATTCAAGGTTGGCCCGCCGCCGGTAAACGGGACCAATGTGTCAACTGGCAAGCCCACGACCGCCTCGTCCTACCAGGCAACGGGCACTGGCGCGCCCTTCCCGGCGTCGAACGCGACCGATGGCAACTTCTCGACGCGCTGGGCAAGCGACTGGAGCGATCCCCAGTGGCTTCAGGTTGATCTCGGCCAGGTGACTTCGATCAAGCACATTCAACTGGCCTGGGAGAGCGCCTATGGCAGTGCCTACCAGATCCAGACCTCGAATGACGGCACCAATTGGACGACGATCTACTCAACCACCAGCGGTGACGGAGGCTTCGACGACTTCGATGTCACCGGCTCCGGCAGGTATGTACGCCTGTACGCCACGCAGCGTGGCACTACCTATGGCTACTCCCTCTGGGAATTCGGCATCTACGCCTGAGCCTATGATAAGAAAGCGGGACGGTAGACCTCTTGAGGTCTACCGTCCCGCTTTCTTATGAGGTATGAAGTCATCCTCCAAAGATGTTTGGTAAGTTTGGGAGAAAAGTGGAGGTAGAAGCACCCATAATAAGAGGATTTTTGCCTCCCAAATCAGGCAGAGATCCTCTTGTGCTTCTGGAAAAATACTCCTGATGCTTCTCTTTCTGGTGGATGGCGGGAAGCGTGTTTACGTTTATGCTTGGAGCATGAAAACGGACACATGTCATAAACATGTTATTTGAAGAGGAGAGAGCAATGTCTGCAGAAATGACACGAACGCTGGGAAGAAGCGGCATTGAAGTGAGTGCGCTGGGTATGGGCTGTTGGGCGATTGGCGGGCCGTTCTGGGCGGGCGACCTGGCCTTAGGATATGGCAAAGTAGACGATGCGGAGTCTATTCGAGCTATTCAGAGGGCGCTCGACCTGGGTGTGACCCTGTTTGATACGGCCGGGGTTTATGGTTGTGGGCATAGCGAACGTATCCTCGGCCAGGCGCTAGGAAAGCGGCGCGCAAATGTGCTGATCGCTACCAAGGTTGGGGACCAGTTCGACGAAGAAACACGCAGAATTACCGGCGGTCTGGATGATCCTCGATCAGGCGTTCGTCGGGTCTGCGAAGAGAGCTTACGCCGCCTACAAACGGATTATATCGACCTCTACCAACTCCATTTTAATGACTATGATCTTGAGAGGGCCGTAGAGGTGCGTGAAGAGATGGAACAACTCGTGGCGGAGGGAAAAATTCGCTATTATGGGTGGAGCACGGACGATCCAGAACGCGCGAGCCTTTTCGCCCAGGGACCGCATTGTACGGCCATTCAGCATACGCTCAATGTCTTTGAGGACAATCCCGCCATCTTAGCGGTGTGCGAAGAACACAATCTGGCGAGTATCAACAGGGGTCCCCTGGCGATGGGCGTGTTGACCGGGAAATATACCTCAAGAGAGCAGATAGGACAAGAAGATATTCGACTGTCTGACTTTTCGTGGAATTACCTCAATAGCGAACGCTTACCAGGATTGTTGCAGCGACTCGACCAGGTTCGCGAGGTCCTGACGAGTGATGGCCGTACGCTGGCACAGGGTGCTCTGGGCTGGCTCTGGGCGCGCAGCGGGCATACTATCCCTATCCCCGGCTTTAAGACTGTCAAACAGGTAGAGGAGAATGCCGCAGCCATGCAGTACGGCCCACTCAATCAGGAACAGATGCGCCAGATTGATGAGCTATTGGGGAGTGCCAGTGGAGAAGTAGCGGGCAGAGCTTAATGAGGCTGTGAATCTGCGTTTCTTTGAGAAATTGAGCCAGCTCCCCTGGAAGACAAGCATGAGTAGGGGAACTGGCATTTCAAAAATCCCGGCGGCGTGAGTTGGCTTCTGTTGACAGCAGGAACGTTCAGTGTTTATGCTGTACTCACATGGGTTAATAAGTATCGACGGGATAAGAAAAAACGATGGCACGAACCACCCCACGAGTTGAACAGGAAGTCCTGGTACTACCAGAGAACAAAAAGACCTCGGTGCTAGTTGGGTCGCAGCAGTGGTATTCCTGGCTGACTGAGGAGGAGAATCGGTCCTTTTTCTTTGTGAATGAAATTGGTTCTTTTACTGCGCGTAAGGAGCGCCGACGACGGGGAGGGTGGTACTGGATCGCCTATCGCAGCCAGGGCGGGAAGCTAGCCAAGACTTATATTGGACGTAGCGAAGATCTGGGCCTGGAGCGATTACGCGAGGTAACTTCCCGGCTAGTGAGCCAGTGGAGAAGCCAGCACAACACGACCTTGTTGAGTCAGAGTCAGCCACTGGTTGCGACCACCTTTCTTCCTCCTCTGCACGCGAACAGGATGATCGAACGGCCAAAGTTGCTGGAACAGCTCGATCAAAGCCTGAGCGTCAAATTCACGCTGGTGACAGCCCCGGCTGGCTTCGGAAAAACAACGCTGTTGAGCAAGTGGTACGAACGCTTCAGGCAACAACGGGGAGACGAAAGCACCATCGCCTGGATCACGCTGAGTGAACGAGACAACGATCCCACCCGTTTCTGGAGGATGGTCTGGCATGCACTGCAGGGAGAACAGGCAAATACGGATTTTGATATTGCTGCCTCGCTCGCCTCGACCCCCCAGATGCCGCTGGAAACTGTTCTGGCAACCTTGGTGAATACTTTGGGGAAGAGGCCAGCTGGTATCCTCATCCTCGACGAGTATCATGTGATCACGCATCCACAGATTCATGAGGGCATGAACATGCTCCTGGCCCATCTCCCAGCCAGCATGCATCTTCTTCTTGCTAGCCGGAGTGAGCCACCGCTGGCCCTGGGACGAGCCCGCTTGTATGGGGAACTCGTCGAATTGCGTGCCAGCGATCTCCGCGTAACGCCAGGCGAGATCAGATGTTTTCTGCATACCTGCACCGACCTGGAGCTCTCGGATGAGGAACAGGCTCTCTTGGAGCAGCGGCTCGACGGATGGATCGCGGGCTTGCACCTAGTCGGTCTAGCCATGCGAGGGCAACAGAGACCAGGCGAAGTGCTGACACGTTTGAGCGGGAGTCAGCGTTCTCTCTTTGATTATTTCGCCGAAGAGATTTTCGCCCAGCAGCCGGAGGTTGTGCAGCATTTTCTCCTCTCGACCACCCTGCTGACGGAACTTACCCCTCCTCTCTGTGCCGCCATGTGTGATGACGAGAGAGCCCAGGGCAGCGTAGAGCGTGCCCGGCGTCTGCTCGACACGCTTGAACGTGCCAATCTCTTTCTTGTCCCGCTGGACGAAGGACGCCAACGATATCGGTATCACACCCTCTTCCGCGAATTTCTCTGCGAGAAATTGCAGCGTAGTCTGCCTGATCTCGTCTCACACCTGTACCGGCGAGCAACAGACTTGTATGAGCAGCAGGGCATGAGGGAAGAGGCGCTTGAGTACGCCCTGGCCGCGCAGGACACCGAGAGAGCCAGGCGTCTGCTTGAACACATGGGTGAGGAATGGCTGTGGAAAAAAGGCGAGGTGGCAAGGCTGCTGGCCTGGATACAGAAACTTCCTGTCTCAGCGCGTGAAAGGTATCCACATCTGGAGATGCTGTACGCCTGGGCCCTACTTTTGAGTGGACAGAGTAACCTGGAGGAGGTCAAAACGAGGCTTGATACCATTGAGAGGCGAAACGAAGAAGCGGCAAAAGGTGCGCTGCGAGGGGAGATCATGGCTCTGCGCGCCAGGCTTGCCGCCTTTCGCAATGATCTCCCGCAAGTGCTTGCTTTCTCCCAACAGGCCCTGCAGGTGCTGCCGAAAGAACGAGCGCTGCTGCGTGCCGATGTCGCCTTTGGCCTGAGCGGAACATCCAAAAATCTGGATGAGTCTTACCGCATGCTGGCAGAAGCTCAACACCTCAGCCTGGCTCTGGGCAGCCTGCGCACCGCCATGTTTGCCAGCCGATACCTGGCCGCGACCTGTATGGATCAAGGCAAATTGACCGAAGCGGAGGCCATTCTCCAGCAGGCTCTGCACATCACGGGAGATACGGAACAACAACGCGTGCCAGTCGCGGGCTTCATCCATATTGGGCTGGCCGAACTTTTCTATGAGCGCAATGAACTTGCTGCAGCCCGGCGTCACGTCCTGCTAGGTATCGAGATGGGTGAGCGCTGTGGTGAGATCAAATCGCTGTTATATGGCTACTGTCTCCTGGCCCTCATTGCCGCGGCCCAGGGGGAGATCGAGCAAGGATGGCGCGAAGTGCGGCGGGCAGAGCAGATCGCGCTCATAGGAAATGTCCCCTGGCTAAGCGAACGCATAGCTGCCAATGCCGTTCACCTGGCGCTCCTGCAGGGGGACCTGGGAAAGGCAAAGTGGGTGCTGCACAAACGGGGCATCGACGTAGAGCAAGGGAGAGAACACGCTCCAGGCCAGGTGTGGGATGACGAATTGCTCGCTCTGGCCAGAGTCTGGCTAGCCGAAGAGAAGTATGACGCCGTGCTCAGCTTGCTCGAAGTGGTGGGGGCAAGGGCACAGCAGAGGAAACACGTGAGAAATGTCTTCGTGGCCCAGGCGCTACAGGCGAGCGCCTTTTTGGGATTGCAGCGACGCCAGCAGGCCGTGCAAATGCTTAACGAGACGCTGAACCTGGCGGGACCAGAGGGCTACCTGCGCACCTTTCTTGATTTGGGGGAACCGCTGCGAAAACTCTTGCGAAGACTTGAGAGAGCGGGAAGCGCCAGGGGATACGCGCACACACTGCTTGGAGCGTTCGACAAAAACCTCGATCCGCCCGCGCGCCCTTGTGGCTTGAGCGAGCGTGAGTATGAAATCCTTCAACTCGTCGCCAGAGGCATGTCGAATCAGGAAATAGCCGACACGCTGATCGTCGCAGTCAGTACCATCAAAGTCCACGTCAGGCATCTGTGCCAGAAACTAGACGTCCAGAACCGCATCCAGGTGGTTGCAAGAGCGCGCGAGAAAGGGATAGTATGATTCCACAAGAGAGCAGGTGCGAGCGCCAGGATAACATGTGGATACGTTATGGGCAACTGGCGCTCTTTTAGTGAGAGTGATGCCGATGTGGCTGATTTGGGTAAAGGGGATCTTTGATGCTCACCAGGTATAGAAACTTGCCAGACCATATGTTCCCAAGGCCAGGGAAAGCTCGCCTCCATGATGGATCTCATGTTCAAGGACATGCCAGACAATCCACTGTCGGGTGTGCGCAGGCTCTTCTTCTAGCCCTTGATCCTGTAGCCATGCCTGATGAGAGGCCGGGGGTGAAATAAGCTGTTCCAAATCAGCGGAAGTCCAGCGGGTCATGGCGGAAGACATTACGTGCCAGGTCTTCTCGAATATGGCGACCAGCTCTGCTGCCTCATACACAGCTTGCTCGTCCCTGCTCCGCACCTCATGCCAGTGAGCCATATCGGCATTTTCTTCCCCCAGCCACCTGGAGAACCAGGAGACGCGTGCATCGATCATATGGGCGAGAAGTTCTCCGATTGACAAGTAATGTGGTGCAATAGGGAGGGCAAGTTGTTCGGATGAAAGCGATGCGATGGTTGCGACGAGGGCTTGCTGGTAGTTCTCCCAACCTTGTTGGTAAAATGTGACGATGGGAGATGCCTGTTCTGTCATGGATGTCTGCTCCTTGCTTCCGATGATGTGTTCCCATGAGCGGGAGTGTGAGTATCGTAACATAGAGGAGAGGCCAAAACTTCTTCGATCTTGCTCTTCGCGAACCTATAGTCCCTTTGCCTAAATGGATATATAATACTTTTTCACTCTCGGCTTAAGCCGAGCTGGCGGGCTTTGATGATGGCCTGGGAGCGGTTACGGGCGCCCAGCTTGGAGAAGATATGGTTGATGTGGGTCTTAACGGTAGCTTCACTGACGAAGAGCGTGGCGGCGATCTCAGTGTTGCTCTGTCCTAGCGTGACCAGGCGCACGACCTCCAGTTCGCGCGTGGTCAGCCCCAGTTGCTCTGCTACGCTTAAGGGAGTGACTTCTGGGGCCGCTGGTCGAGTTTGCAGGCTGGCAAGGAGCTGAGCGGCGCTCGATGCCTGTAGAAGTACCTGGCCGCGCGCCACGGCCCGGATGGCGGTACACAACTCCTCCGCGCTGCAATCCTTGAGCAGATAGCCGGAGGCGCCAGCTCGCATGCCCTCGATCACCAGCTCAGGTGTATCGAAGGTGGTCAGGAGCAGGATGCGTGGCCTCTTGAGCGCCTGTTGGAGAACGCGCTCGGTCGCGGCAATGCCATCGAGCACGGGCATGCGAATGTCCATCAGGATGACATCAGGTTCCTGGCTCTCGGCGATCTGGAGCGCGCTCAGCCCGTTCTCGGCCTCGCCAACAAGCTCGATGTCAGGTGCACCCTCCAGGATGATGCGCAGCCCCTCGCGCATCAGGCGCTGATCATCAACGATGAGAACGCGAATTTTTTCCTCGCTCACGCTGTTCTCTCTTTCTGCATAGTGTTTGCAACAGGCGGTTGTAGTGGTAGGTGCAGCGTGACTGTGAAGCCACCTTCGACTGCTGGTCCGGCTATGACCTCGCCGTCCAGAGCCATGGCCCGCTCGCGCATGCCCTCGATTCCATGATGTCCACCTACATTAATACTCTCAGTCCCTTGAGCTGTTTGAGCGCTTCCTTGTCCATTATCGTGTACCGCCAGGCTAAGATTGGTATCTTGCCAGCGGAGGGTGATCTCGGCGGCCTCGGCTGTACCATGGCGATGGGCATTGGTCAGCATCTCGCGCAGGGCCTGGTGCAGCGTCTCCCACTGCTGGGCACTTACCTGCTGGGGCGCGCCACTTTCGCTGAAGTGGCAATGAATGCCGGTACGCTCATTAAAGGTGCTGGCGAGCAGGGAGAGGCTTTCGCCCAGGTTCTCGCTCCTGGCATGTGCCGCTGGCTGTACTCTGAGCAGGCCAACCACCTGGCGACTCTCGGTGATGCTCTCGCGTAGGAGCGCCGCCATATCATCTAGCTTGCTCGCCAGGCGCTCGGGATTATGTGTGAGCAGGTGCCGAGCCGCCTGGAGCTGGATTGAGAGCACTGCCAGGGAGTGCGAGAGGACATCATGAATGTCGCGTGCGATTCGCGTCCGCTCATGCTCGGCCGCCAGCTCCGCATTGCGTGCCATCTGCTCCTGTAGCTGCCTCTGAACCTCGTGCAGGCGTACGACGAGCCGGTATTGCGCACGCAAATTTAAGCCAAACCAGCATAGTGCCCCCAGGAGGATGAGATTAAAGACGGAGACGCCTGCATAGGCTGGCTGTGGTAGGGGGAGAAAGCTCAGCATCCCATTGGTGAAGGCGAACGCCAGAATGCATAGGCTCACCAGGGGCAGGGACCAGCGACGCGGCAGGCGGAAGCAGGTGATCACGCAGAGCGAGTAGAAGCCTACATTCCCCCAGGCGCCCGGAAAGGCGAGATTCAAGATACTGCCCAGACCAAGCACGGTCAGGTAGGCACAGACGACTAGCAGACTGTGCTTAAGCAGCCTTGTAACAAGCATCAGCGCGAGAATGCCCGCGAAGAGCAGTTCCATCAGTATAACTGTTGCGGCGGACGCGTGCGTGCTGAGGCCAATAACGACCAGAACACTTACAAGGATCATATCCGAGGTTAGCGCTATACCTCGCCCAAAGGCAAAAGGGACGCCTGGTCCCAACTGGACAGCGCGCCACCAGCGCCAGCGCCAGGCTGGCCGTTCTTCTCCGGATATGACCTCAAATATTGCACTTTCCGGTAACAGGTTCATAGCCGCCTTCTGCTACCTTTCTCATACTCGAATGTACCCAAAGATACCTCCAAGCGGTCAGTTGTTCCTGCTTCCTCGCCGACTGCCATGGCACGGGAACCTTTGAATCAGCCCTCCCGTTTCGGTCTCACACCAGCTCCACAGGCACTTTTCCGTCCGGTCGTAGCCACTACCCAGGACGGCCAACTTTAGGCAAGAAGTTGGCGAAGCATCTCTCGCGCAAACCATTCCAGATTGTAGAGTAGACGGCCAGCGAGGTTCTGTTTCCAGACCTTTTCTGTCCGTCCCTCTCCGAACCTGGGCTTGCACCCTTTCGATGCACCCGGCTCTCCAGTTTCTTGTCGCTTCGTGGAGGTAGGCGTTGCGCATCTCGCGCACCGCTCCGTTCACGAACAATACTCCCTGCTTCCCTTCCCCTTGTATCAAGCATTACCTTGATCATTTGAGTACTATGAAAGCTCCGTCGTCATAGGCTCGCACCCGTAGACGATCCCGCATTTGCGCATATCAAACGTTGAGTACGTGTAGGTGCCCCGTTCGTTTCCTTGAACCAGCTCATTGCTGGTCGTTCATCGGAGAGAGTCTTCCGCACTCGCCATCAATAAGTGCGTATTCCGATGACATCGCCACAGGTATGTTGCGATGAGCCAACGCTTAGACCACTGGAGACTAGGGTTCAGCCAATTCAGGTTTCACCATGCGTACAGGACTTGCGGTGCATCACAGTACATACCTTCCTGTTTAACCGCGTTCCCGACATGCTAATTTTCCCTTTGTGTTTCCACGCCAGGTAAGTTGGGCGCCCTTGAGGTTCTTACTCTCAACCTCATCTCCCTCTGGGAGAAATTTGATATGTACCGAAGCGGCGCACCAAGGCCGCGTTCAGGTCTCGGTCGATGACCAGCCCACACATCTGACACTGATACGTTCGATGCTTGAGAGGCATGCGTTTTTTGACGTGGCCGCACCCCGAACAACGTTTGGTGGAGGGGAACCAGCGAGAGGCCATGAAGAGGTTTCCGCCAGAAGCCGCCACCTTGGTTTTCAAGAACTGCAGGAGTTGTCCCATCGCCGCATCCGCAACGGCGCGGGAGAGCTTCCGATTGGCCATCATTCCCAGGATATTGAGGTCTTCAATGCCAATGGCTCTGCACGTTCGAGCGAGTTCGGTCGTGAACTTGTGCTGGATATCCCGGCGGATGTGAGCGATCTGCTGGTATTTCCGCGCCACCTTCAACCGCTGCTTCTGATAGTTCCGGCTGAAGACCGTTCTCTTGGTTTCTGGATCGTGGGTTTTCTGTTTGCGGCTGAGCGTTCGTTGCAGCTTGCCGAGCTTCTTGAGATGGTGTGCCAACGGCTTTTGGTTCTCAAGCCTGCGTCCATCCGAAACCACAGCAGCCTGCTTCACGCCCACATCCACTCCCACCACCGGTTCGGGCGTGGGAGGTCGCTCACGGGTAACCTCGACCTGGATGCTCACGTACCAGTGCCCCGCTTCGCATGACACGGTGGCCCCTAGAATCTTGGTCTCATCACACAGGACGTGTTTGCGTCGCGTGCGCTTCTTCGTTGGGACGGAGGCGTTCCCCTGCGTGACAAAGCGCAGCTTTTCTGCCAGGTTGACCGTTCCCAGTTTCCGTCTGAGCTTTCCTCGATCCTTCTTGACCTCGCGTTGGTCGAGGATGAAGCGGCCCAAGCCTGCAATGGCGATCCAATGACTGCCGAGGGTCACTTTGTCATTGGACAGATAAAACGATTCGTGGGACTTGCCCTTTTTCTTGTACTGAGGATAGTTGGCCCGTCCGGCAAAGAAGTTCCTGTAGGCTTTTCCCAAATCATCAAAGGCTCCCTCCACCACACACTTGGTCACGTCATACGTCCAGGGATACGCTGTTTCTCGCAGGGCATGGAACTGTTTTTTCAGAGCCAGGGCGTTGGGTGGGTTGAGCACGCGCTCCCCTTCGGGAACAGCGTCTTGCTCCAGCTTGTACGCCTGATACTGCTTTTCCCACTGTTCCCGTCCCCAATTGTAAATGAAGCGCTTTGTGCCACACGCTCGCTTGAGATACTCAATCTGTTCCGGTGTCGGGTTCATCCGGATCTTGTGCGCGGTTTTCATCCTTCAGTGCTTTCTCTCACGCTTTGCGATAAGAACGCCATCCATACACGTTGCAGCAAGGTCTGCTTCGGAAGAGTACCGTCGCCCGGAGGCGGTTCGCTTCACGAGTCTTTTGCCTTCCCCATCCCAATGCTGCAACGTTTTCACGCTCACGCGAACGTGTTTGGCAACGTCCGAGATTGAGTATCTCCATGAAGTGTAATGCACTTTTATACACTTCGTCAAGATCTAGTAAACACCTCCTATTGAAGCGATAGAAACGCCTTTCTCTATTGTATCGCATTGTAGAGTATCTCATCCGCATTAACATCCACCCCAGGGTTGAGATTATCCACGCGCAAACCTCAACCCTAAGTCATCCCTGGCGCGGATGGAGATTTGCCTGTTTTCTTCTACACTTACCAGCAGAAACAACAAACCTGAGTAATGGATTTACAAAATTGAGGGGAGGTGCAGGAGGAGACCCTCCTGCCGGGGTGTGGGGTGTCCCCACATTCTTTTCTGCCTTGCCGCCGTAGGCGGCAGAAACAACTTGTATATGTTGGCAGATAATTTAAGAACAATAAAGAAAGGATTCTAACAATGGAAGAGACTTTCGAGTATGGAGAAAAGCAAGCGAGCCATTCTGAGGCAACATCTCAGCTTAACAGACCAGTTCCTACGCCTTTACTAGTGTGGCTTACCTGCGGAACGCTGGGATCATTGCTTTTCGCGATCACCTACCTGATTGAGGGGGCCACACGTCCCGATTACAACGCCTTACAGCAGTCGATCAGCTCGCTGAGCCTGGGGCCTGGCGGCTGGGTTCAGCAAGTCAATTTTATCGTCTTCGGCTTGAGCGCCATCCTGACTGCTATCGGCTGGCGCGTATTCCTCAAAGGCGGTGTGGGAGCGACCTGGTATCCGATTTTTCGCGCCTTGCAGGGCGTGGCCCTGATCGCAGATGGCATCTTCTCACAGGACCCGGCGTTTGGCTATCCCAAGGGCGCGGTCCTCGTGCCTCCCACGCTTCACGGGACGCTACATGTCATCTTTGCCTTCATCTCTCTTATATCCATCGCTTCAGGTTTCTTCGTCCTTGCCCGGCGCTTTACCCGGGAACCCGAATGGCGTGGCTGGGCCACATGGTCAGTAATCACAGGAATCTTAACGATTGTCTTTATCACCACATTCGGGATACTCAATGGACAGCATAGTGAGATCGCTGGCCTCTTTGAACGCCTGTCTACAGCCGCCGCCACCATCTGGGGTATCATCTTCTTCATTCGCCTCTGGACTGGCACTGGCTTTGGAGCGTTCCGCCGAGATTAGATTCTCTTCTATGGCACGACGCTGCTAATGCAGTTTTAATAATTAATCCGCTAATGGACACGCTCAACGTTAGCGGATTAATTATTAAAACTGCATTAGCAGCGCAACCTGTGACTCGTTCTCTACACTTGATCTCACCTGGCGCGTAACATGCCAGGAGCCATCCCCTCCGTGATGATGAGCAAGACATCCTGGGCCGTTTGCTCTGAGGTCTTTGTGGTCGTTCCCCGGCTCCACTGGACCGCCGCGCCGAAGATAGCCCAGCTCGCGACCTGCGCGGTCGTTTCCAGCGATACTTGCCTGTGCGTCGTCCCTTGCCTCGCCTGTTTCAACCACGCCAGGAGGAGGGCTGCCAGTTCCTCCTGTATAACCCTTTCGAGCAAGGCGTCCCTGACTGGCGATGGATAGCAAGCGTGAAGCAGCTTCTCGAATCCCTCTAGCACAGTCTGAATGAGCAAGCACAACGTGTCCTTGTCCCAGCGCGACAAGGGGGGAAGTCCGTCTAGTATGAGATGCTGAACCTCCTCGCGGAGCAGCGCCTCCAGCAAGTCGTACTTGTCCGCGAAGTGCGCGTAAAAGGTTCCTCGATTGACGTTGGCACGCTCGGCAATATCCCGAATGCTCGTGGCACTGAAGCCCTTCTCTTTCATCACATCAATGGATGCCTGCCGCAACAACTGGCGCGTTCGCTGGACGCTCCGGTCCATGCGCTTCGTAGGGGTCGTCATGACGCTTGCTCCTGTTCCTTTACTGCTGGGTAGCGACCCGACAGATTGACTCTTTTGTTCACTTTCCAACACACATCCGCGATTGCTTATTGATCGCGCGCTCTCTTCCCCCTAGTATGAAAGGCAGCAGTTGAGAAGTCAAGCAGCAGCGATTGGACAAAAGATAATCTTAACAAGCATACAAGGAGGAGATATGAACGCTGAAACTATGAAGGCCATACGCATATATAAGGAAGGAGGGCCTGAAGTCTTAGTGTATGAGGACGTGCCACGTCCTACGGCGGGACCGGGCGAGGTCCTGCTGCGCATTCATGTCGCGAGCATTAATCCCGCTGACTGGCGCGGGCAGAGGGGCTTTCCCGACATTCCGGAGAAGTTCCGGCCTCGCGTCGCCCGTCCGAGTATTCCGGGTTTCGATGCCTCTGGCATTGTCGAGGCGGTGGGACCGGGCGTGAGCGAGTTCCGCGAGGGCGACGCCGTCTTCGGCATGATCCGCTTCCCCGAACGGGCCTCGACCTACGCCGAGTATACCACGGCCCCCGTGACGCAACTGGCCCGCAAGCCAGCGACCATCGATCATCTCCAGGCGGCGGCAATCCCGATGGCTGGATTGACAGCCTGGCAGGAACTCTTTGACCAGGCAAATCTACAAGCCGGGCAAACGGTCCTGATCAACGGCGCGGCGGGCGGCGTCGGTCACTTCGCGGTCCAACTGGCAAAGGTCAGGGGAGCGCGGGTCATCGGAGTAGCGTCAGGCCGTCACGCCGACTTCCTGCGCGACCTGGGCGTCGATCAATTCATCGACTACACAACTACACCTGTAGAACAGGCGGCGCGCGATGTCGACCTGCTCATCGATATGGTAGGAGGCGCGAACAGCGACAGGCTGCTCGCTACGCTCAGGCGCGGTGGCACGCTGATCCCGGTGAACTTCAACTACTACACGCCCGAGCGGGTCGCCGAGGCTGGCGCGCTCGTCAAGGGCAAGCGAGTACAGGTCAATGTGGGCCAGCTAGCCGAAATCGCCAGGCTGGTTGGTGAGGGACGCGTGTGTGTCGCCTTCGAGACGATTCTGCCGCTCGCGGAGGCGCGCAAGGCACACGAGATCGCCGAGGCGGGCCATGTGCGCGGCAAAATAGTCCTCCGCGTCATCGAGTAAGCTATGTATGAGGAAGCGTGCGGCAGAGGATGTTCACGCTCCCTCATATGATCGGTACAAAACACTGGTGGAGAGCTGTTGTAATACGCGCTGGTTGGGAATATCCCCATAGGATATGCTGGCCCAATTAAAGATCTTCCCCTGCTTTTTCACCACTATGACCGTCCTCCCGAATTGTATCTCCTCGACCTCGTTCCAGGGCAGAAACTTCGTGTTGTAGGTAAGGCCAGATAGATCGAGGGTCAATGGCCCAAAGTAAAGTGGTTGCCCCTGCTGATAGGAGGCCCGCGCTTGCGGAAAGAGCAGGCGCGCGGTCTCCTCCTCGATCATGCTTCCCAGTTTTTGATTTGTGCGGAAGAAGAAACCAAGCTTAAACTCGCTGCCATCTTTCCGCTGAAGAGTGTAGGAGTGCGTAATACTATTTTTGTTCCGCGTCACCTTATGCCAGACAATGGCTATCTCCTCCCAACGAACGGCCTCGACGCCATTGGTACGCACCGCAAGCAGCCCGTGCTCATAGATATATATGCGCCTGTTGCGCCCTCTATAGAGGACAATTATGACCGTAAGGCAGCCCAGGATGACCAGGCCACAGATAGGAAGCCATATGGTGGCGAATGAAGCATCGTTGATAGGATGGAGATAAAAGTTTATAAACAGCATTACAATAGGAAACGAGCTCCAAATGAATATATACACCCAGATATTGGGCGTGAATTCTTTATGTAGTTCCCCTAGTTGATAGGTCTCTGCCAGCCCTTGAGACTCATAGAAGCGTGAATCTAATGGTGTAGGTTTCATTCTTTCCTCATCTGCACAGAAAAGGGCAGGATAGGTATATGCTTGCACGCCTTTTCTTTCTATTACTTTCTAGTAGACGCAGATCCTATGCGAAACTCAAACAGTGTAGGACAAGCCTCGGCGCTAATAAATTACGCGCCTACATATGACGTTCGCGCGCGTTTTACGTGGTCGCGTGTCATATCATTTACACGCGACCCTAGAACGGTAACGGCATATGTAATATGTAGACGCGTGCTTATGCAGCGTCGGTCGAGAGCACGAGACTTCTCCTTAAAGAGTCGCCCACCCGGAGCGCATCTCCCAGTGCTTGCCAGCCTGTAGATGCTCGACGACGGCTTTCTCCAGCGTTGTGCGCGTCGGTAATTGATCGACAGACGGCGTCCCATCTTGTCTGAAGACGAACCAGATCACGTCCTCATCGCCGATTTCGCCGCCGGTAACAAGGTGGAAGTGTCGCTGGAAGCGCACGATGTTGGCCGTGGGTGGGAGATAGTCCGCAAGTTGGGGATCAAGCAGCCATGAGTTACAGCGCGCAAAGAGATATTGTTTCTCGGGGAAGTGGCGGGCGAAGAACTCGCGGGCCCAGGCGAGCGAGGCGTCGCAGGCTGCCGGGTCTATTGATCCTCCTGATTCGGGAATATGGATGGAGAGCGCGGGCGCCTCAGGGAAGGGCTTGGGTTCGGGCAGACTATCGCTGTTCGCCTCATCATAGATTGGCCATTTGGGAGAGAAGCGCCACAGCTCAAACTGGAGGCGGCCCAACCGGTAGATGATCCCGCGAAAGTGTAGCGTCAGCCATATGTGGCTGTATAGGCCCGCGTTACCATATACACGCCGGTGGATGGCGATATGTTCACCTAGATCGGCAAGGGTCGCCCAGGAGACCGCGTCCTCAATGTCCCGCTCCTGGTGCCATTGGCGCACAGCAGGCACAGTTGCCAGGTAGACATAGATAAAGAAGAGCCTGCCCAAGGCTCCCAGGTGAGATGGGAGGCGGTGCCACTGACCATAAAGGGAGATATCCGATCTCCCCATGAGCGTTACCAGCTGCCTATGACAGTGTTGCAGCAGCCACCACAACTCTGGATTGCGCTCGGGCGAGGGCCAGTTGGCGCGCAGCTCCTCCCCAGCCTCCGGCGTGATGCACAGGCGCGCGAATAGCTCATCAATCTCATGCTCATCAGGTAAACTTGCGGGCAGCGTAGGCGCCCCAATACGCTCCAACTCCGCCAGCCAGGGCGCGAACTCTTCGCCCAGCCCCAGCCCGGTGCTTACAGCCTCTGCGTTAAGATCCAACCAGTTCATAACAACTCCTTCTGCTCATCATTTTCCTCTGCATATGATACTATTAAGGAGCACATTGAAGGAAGAGGCAGAAAAGATGCTCGATTACATGACGAAGCTAATTGCTGAACGCATCGCCCCCTGGGGCAAGGTCCCGCTGCTGCAAGAGATCTTTCAGAGCGAAGAGCCAGCGACGGTAGCACGCCATATCTATGAGTTCTGTGAAGCGGAGCTGGGCCAGCAGCCAACCGAGGCGCTCTTCTTCTTCTGTAGTATCGGCGTCGTCTTTGGGCTAGAGATGCCTGGTGGGCAACGTATCGTCATCAAGGCCCATAAGCCTGAGCGGCCCCTTACGTTCTTGACCCAGATGGGAAACGTGCAACGCTATTTAGTTGCGCGAGGCTATCCCTGTCCACGGCCTATCTTAGGACCGCGTCCACTGGGGAGGGGGCTGGCAATCATTGATGAACTGATCGATGAGGGTGTATTCAGGGACGCGCACGAGCCGGTGATTCGTAAGGCCATCGCCACTGCTCTTTATGAACTGATCCAGCTCCTGCGGCATGTAGAGCAGGCTGGCATTGATCCAACGCCCTTTGACCTGCGTCTCCCGTCCGATGTTCTCTGGCCCAACCCCCATAATGCCATCTTTGACTTTGAGGCCACGCGCGAGGGCGCGGAGTGGATCGACGAACTGGCCTGGAAGGTCAAAAGAATCATCGAAGCGGATGAGCAGCCCCCTGTCTTGTCCCACGGCGACTTCTCGGCTAACCAGATGCGCTTAGTGGGCGATCACCTGCGCATGGTCTACGACTGGGATAGCCTCACCCTACGCTCGGAGCTGGTCAGCGTCGGCGCCACCGCCTCCACCTTCACCTATAGCGAGCAGCCAGGCATAACCAACATCGAGACTACCTACGCGGATGCCGCAGCCTTTATCGTCGACTACGAGGCGGCGCGCCAGCAGCCATTTACCTCGGAGGAGCAGCGCATCATTCAAGCGGCCACACTCTTGGGACAGCTCTACAGCGCCCGCTGCCAGCACGCCCTGCACCCCCACGAGCACAAGTATTCCCGCATCTGGTACGAACAGATGTGTGCCGAGTATGGGACCATCCTTTAATACTTTGGGTACATAATTCGATGTAGATGTTGTACGGGACGTGGGCATCCGCCCACGTCCCGTACAACATCTACATCGAATTATATTTTTACATTACAGAGGGCATATGCTTGCTTGAGGGAGGTCAATGGGTCGCCGAGGGGGACGAATTCTTGACCGAGGTAGCCCTCGTAGCCAGTGGCTAGAATTGTGCGTACAATGGGTGGATAGTTGAGTTCCTGGGTTTCGTCAAGCTCGTGGCGGCCAGGATTGCCCGCCGTATGGTAGTGAGCAAAATACGTGTGGTGGTCCTGAATGGTGCGTATAATGTCGCCTTCCATGATCTGCATATGGTAAATATCATACAGCAGCTTGACGCGTGGCGAATTGACCATGCGGCAGACCTCGATTCCCCAGGCAGACTTATCACACTGGTAATCGAGGTGGTCGACCTTGCTATTTAGCAGCTCCATAACCAGCGTGACGCCAGCGTCCTCGGCGATCCTGGCGACATGGCTCAGGCCCTCTGCTGTGATTTCGGCCCCGGTTCTGTCGTCAAGCCCCCGGCGGTTCCCACTGAAGACGATTACATTGGGGATGCTCCATTTTTCCGCCTGCTCGATGGTGGCGCGGATATCCCGTTCCAACTGTGCATGATGCTCGCGCCGGTTGAGCCCCTGCTCAATGGAGAGACCGCCATTGGTCGAGGCAATGGTTAGGCCGAACTCCTTGACCAGGGGCCAGTATTCTGGCTCGATCAGCTCAACAGCTTGATAGCCAATGTCGGCGCTGGCCTGTAGTAACTCGCGGGGCGTCAAGCCCCTGTTGGCGAAACACCACCAGGAAACCGCTTGTTTGATGCTGCCCATATGAGATTCCTTCTCCTTCTCTTGCTGGTTATGTGTAGGGTCCATGCTGGCCTGGACTCGCCCAGCTAGCAGGCCGACCCCCCAACGCTGGAGCATATCGCTTCGCTCGGAGTCCAGGCCAGCATGGACCCTACAATTTAGCGCCCGGTGACGGGGATTTTTTCCACGGCCGGGAGTAGCTCAGTAGCGAGGAGATCAAAGGTCGCGGGATCGGCGGGAGCACCAATCATGACTTCATCGATCCCAAGCTCGGCCAGGGCCCTGAATGTGTTGAGCACCGCCGGATCCAGGTGCCCATTATGCGCTGTAGGCGCCATCATGAGCGTGGTCTTCTGAATCTGCTCGTAGGGGCGATTCAAATCCTCGCAATGCTTATGCAGAGTCTCCAGCTTGGCGCGCATGTCGTCAAGATTTTGTGCAAAGCCAATACTGACCACGTCAGCGTACCTGGCCATCAGGCGCAGCATCCTGTTGCCCTGGCCCGCGATCAAGATGGGGGGATGGGGCCGCTGGATATAGAAGGGGTCGCCCAGGGTGCTTGCGAGCTGATAATATTTTCCTTCAAACGGTTTATCCTCGCCTGACCAGAGTTGCAGAGCCATCTGGAGCACCTCTTCTAAACGTGTCACGCGCTCGCCTGCCGGGGGAAAGGGCAGACCCATGCGCTGGTGCTCATCGGCGCCGAAACCAGGACTCGCGCCCAGGCCCAGGTATGCCCGGCCATTTGAGAGCGCGTCCAGGGTGTCCGCCGTCTTCACCAGGACTGCCGGGTAGCGCATGGTGATGCCAGAGACCATGGTGCTAAGTCTAATGCGGCTGGTGCGAGCCGCGATAAAGGCCAGCACGCTCCAGGCCTCATAAAAATCGGTCACGGCCGGTATCGAGCTACTCTCATCTCTTCTGAGCCAGGGTGTACTCTCTGGCCGTAGCGAGAAGTGGTCCGGCACTGTTAGCGTTGAGAAGCCTGCCTGGTCCGCCTGTTTGGCCAGGCCAATAAGATAATCGCTCAGGGAGCGATTTTGAGTTTTCGTTATGCCTACTTGTAATCCTAAACGCATAGTTTCCTCCTGACGAAAAGCAGGCGTGCACGCATACGCATGTGCCTGCTACACTTCTTGCATTATCGCACAAACATGGGTGTCACCTGGAGTACTGGTGAGGAGGGCCAAAAGATTGCGCATTCATTTAGCTGAGGTCTGGTCATACATCATCAGACTGATTCTGGGAAGATGGTGAATGTTCAGATTCGCAGGCGCGTCTGCGCAGCAGCGGCTCGCGAATCGCCGTTGTATCCAGCTTGCTCGCGCCGAGAAACCTCACGAATCGCGCAAACCCACAAGCCAATGCCTCCGCAAAGGCCTCATCGTTGCCGAGAGCCTCATCCTCCAGCCACAAGCCCAGGATGATAAACGTGTTGGTCTTTCGGTCGAGTTTGCTGTCGAACCGCGCGACGAGCCGGTCGCCCCACAAAATCGGCAACGTGTAGTAGCCGAACTTGCGCTGGTGCTCAGGCTTATAGACCTCCCACACGTAGTCGAAGCCGAACAACACTTTGGCTCGCCCTCGCGCACTGACGTGATCGAGCGGTGCAAGGAAGACGACCTCTTGAGTCGTGGTTGTCTCCAGCGGCGTCCAGGCCTTTGGCACGCGTCCAGCGCTCAAATCGCCCAGTACCTCGGCGTCGCTCCCCAGCGCGTAGTGCACCCTTTTCCAGCCTTCAACCTGCACCTCGATGAGGTCGCCATCGGCCACCATTGCCCCAAGCAGCTTCTTCGCTGTGCGATCCGGCTCGCCGCGCCCATGAAACGCATCACTCGTACGGCTCAGCCGCGACAGGCCAAAGAAGCTTACTTCCTTTCTGATCAAGAAGCGCTCAGCCTCGGCCTCGTCGCTTTCGCGAATGAGATGCGCAGGTGCGACCGTTTCCGTGAGGGCGTACACGCGCTCGAAGTTCTCGCGGTGGTGCGTCATCACTTCTCCGGTGCGCCAGAGATAATACAAGGCCAGCGCGCTGTCCTTGCTACCGCGATAATTCTGTGTTCGCGTTCGCGTCGCCATCTTGAAGTCGCGGTTGCTCACGGTGCCGCGCTCGCGCAGGATGGCCCGCATTTCGTCGATGGCATCGGCGTGTTCGCGCGCCATGCGGCAAATTCGCGAGTCGCCAGAGTGGCCATCACGCTCGCGACGCATGACCACGCGCCAGTGCGGCAGCTCGTCCATCGGACGGACAGCCAGCCAGCCACCCCAATCAAAGAACTTGCGCTGCTGATAGGCCAGGTCTTCCCACATGCCAGGCGTGTAATCGAGGACGCGGCTGTGCAGTTTAATGTCCTGGCTGCGCGCGATGATGTGCAGCGGGTCGAGTTGCAGGTACTCCATCGCGCGCATGGCCTGCTCGGCGCCCTCGATGCCTCGCCAGCGCCGTCCGGGCCATAAGCCCTGTTTGCCGAGGATGAAGCGACGGGCTGTCTCGATGTTGATGGTTAGCATAATGACCTCTTGGAAAGTCTCGCAACCAGACCTGTCTGATGGTGTTCGCTAGAGAGAGTATGTTGTGGTAGATTGAAGCTGTAAGGGGTCTGATCACTCATGAAAAAGAAACCCTTCTTTTTGTGAAGATGAGTAATAGGGAGAGGAATGCTCAAGAAGTATGGTATGGTGCTTGCTTGACAGTCTCAAAACGTTTGAGATATGAAGAATAGAATAAAAGTATATTCCTCTGTAAGAATGTAACAGAACTCTTGAAGAATGTAAAGCGTTTAGAGAGGTGTGTAGGGAGGCTGATCCCTGATTGTTGACGGACGCTGTTGATGCTCTTTGGTTGAGGGTACGTGAGGTGCGTGAACATCGTAATTTTTCAGGCTAATTGCAGCGTTGGTCAGATAGCACAATGAAAGGAAACTTGTGTATGTCCTTGCTTAGAGCATCGCAAACCCCAGGCATATCGCTTGTAATGCCTTCAACTCGGGTGGCAGTTATCTTTGGGCATCACGCTCTTCAACTGCCTGCCGGTAAGCTGCTATATACTGTTCGGCATAATCTTGTACCGCAAGGGGATCTTGCCCGGGAACATTCTGCACCTCTTGTTGCGCGATAGCAAAGGCGTGATTTCTTAGATCCCCATCGGCACGCAAGACGTTCGGGAAGGAGGCCCCTACGTCATTTTTCGCTCGTTGCTGGATTTCGTTTTTCGATGATGTCAAGGTGTGTTAACTCCTCTCTTTTTACTTCGTGGTGTACTCCTCTCTAGATTATAATGGAGCAGTTAGAAATCGGTAAAAAAGAATGTACTTTGCTAAACACCGCTCGGCCTCACCCAGTGTGATCCCATAAATCTGGGTAATCAGGGTCCGAAGCTCGCCTGGCAGCGAAAATTGTTGCATAGCTTTAACTCCCTCTTCAAGCTTGATATAAAATGTATCCAATGCATTGCTTGGCTCACGTCAAAGTGCTGCTTTAACACGTTATTAATGTTTGTAGAAAGAATATACGTTATACTTATGCAGAGAACCATAAAAATTCTCTCTTCTATTTTGCCTCTGGTGTCATTCCTCTCTTAACCAAAGAGGGTACGCTTTTCATTCAGAAAGGGAGTTTTGTATGAAAAGATTGTTCCTACTCATCCGAGATTTTGGCGTCAAAAGGCGCTTCTTGCTCTCCCTCGCCCTTGTATTTCTGCTTGTGGTTATAGGCGTGGGGTATTCGTACAACTCGCTTGTCAGCGCGAAGCCCGCACAGCCACAGGACCTGCAAGATGCTGAAGCAGACCATGAGAGCCTTAGACCTCAACCATTGAGCAGCACGGGAAGCTGTGGTGTGGAGCGCTGGGCGGTCAAAACAGGTACGGATGCCGATATTGGCCTGGTCAATCTCCAGTCAATCACCCCAACCACGATTGCCACCTTAACTGCTTTGTCCGCGCCAGGCACTCTGCCAGCCAATAACCGTATCCAGCCAACCGAAACCACCGTCTACCAGGTCCAGGGAACACTGACACAATACAAGTTGGAGAGCGACTCTGACTATCACCTGATCCTCAGCGATACATCAGGCAAGACCATGATTGTCGAGATTCCAGATCCAGCCTGCGTCGGCTCCTCCAGCCCGTTGATGTCGGATATTCAGAAGGCCCGCACGGCCTTTGATGCCCGCTATAACGTTACGAGTAGCTTCCAGACTGCCAATGTCCCTGTGACCGTTACTGGTGTCGGCTTCTTTGACTTCCTGCATGGTCAGACGGGCGTTGCCCCCAACGGCATTGAACTGCATGCCATCCTTGATATTCAGTTTGGCAGCGGTAGCGGTGGAACGCCAACCCCCACTCCAACGCATACGCCATCTACTACACCTACGCCCTCTCCAACTGGGACGCCGACGGGCAGCAACCTGATTCAAAATGGTGGTTTTGAAGCGAGCGGCAACTGGACCTACTCGGGTTCGCCTAATCCGGTACGCTCGACCACTCAGAAACACAGTGGAAGCTACTCGTTGCGTGTCGGTGCCACCAGTGGTCAGCAAGGGGATTCAATCGCCTACCAGATGGTGACTATTCCTAGTACCTCTACCAGCGCGTCGCTCAGCTTCTACTACTGGCCAACTACTAATGACTCGAGCACGTATGCCTGGCAGGAGGTAGACGTCATTAACAGTAGCGGACAGGTAGTGCAGCAGCTCTTTAAGAAGACTGCTAACGACCGCGCCTGGGTGCCGGCAACCTTCAACCTCTCCAGCTACGCGGGCCAGACGATTGGCATCCGCTTTCTGGACCACGAGAACTCTAACAGCCAGTCCTATTATGGATATATGTACGTCGATGATGTGACTCTGACCGCGAACTAAAATCCCTTCGGGCGTCAAAGCAGTCGAAGCACAACAAAGAGAGAGGCATTCTTAACTTATCGAGAATAACTCTCTCTTTTTTCATTGAGCAAGAGTCAGTTCCACACGCTCTGCCAGTTCTTGAGGCCAGGCATAGCCATGCTGGGCGACCATATTGTGACATACTTCATAGGCCAGGTTGGCAGCATTTTTAAGGGCATCGGCTCTGCCACGGCGTACCGCTCTAATGGGCAGGGGAATAACTGGCCTTTCAGACAAGGCGGGATGTTCATTTGTGCCTTAAACTCTTTTGTAACGAGGCCAAGCTTTCCTTAAAGGCTATAAAGAGGAGTGTGTAAGATGAGCATAAATGAAAATGGCTTTTCAGAGAGAAAAACTATTCTGGTTACAGGAGCGACTGGTAATGTGGGCCGGTACGTGGTATCTCAGTTGCTGGACATGGCCGTTCCTGTCCGGGCCGTGGTTCGTAATCCCGGTTCTGTTGATCTGCCGGATGGGGTTGAAATTGTGCGCGGGGACCTGGCAGAGCCCAGCACGTTAGGTGAGACTTTAGCTGGAGTTGGGGCTGTGTTCCTGGTCTGGCCTGGCTTACCTACGAGCCTGGCGCCTGCGGTTCTGGATGAGCTGAAAAAGTACGCCCAGCGCGTGGTTTACCTTTCATCAATGAGCACACGTGAAGGACGCGCGCAACAGGCTGAACCGATTACCGACTTTCACGCCACTATCGAGAAATTGATCGAAGGATCTGGCCTTAACTGGACTTTCCTACGTATCAGTGGACTCGCGACGAACACGCTCGGTTGGGCACAACAAACTCGCTCTGGCGATGTTGTACGCTGGCCTTATGCGGCGGCTGCCAGGACGCTGATTCATGAGAAGGATGTGGCTGCGGTGGCGGTTCAAGCCTTGACCAGCGACAGGCATAACGGGGCAAAGTATATCCTGACCGGTCCTCAAGTGCTCACCCAGGCTGAACAGGTGCAGGCCATTGGTGAGGCTATCGGACGTCCATTGCGCTATGAAGAGATTTCGCCCGAGGTCATCCGACCAAAGATGCTGACCCAATTGCCGCCCGCGATGGTAGATGGCATGCTCAACGCCTGGGCAGGGTTCGTCAGGGAGCCAGAGCCAATCTCGTCCAAAGTTGAAGAGATCACCGGCACCCCGGCACATACCTACAAAGAATGGGCAATTGATCACGCCAGAGACTTTTCCTAAGAGGATATGGGTGTAATATGCGAAACGCTGTGCGCCGCTAGCGGGGTGCACTACTCCACGTGAAACGCGAACTTTTGAAAACTAACCTTCCTGGTGGGCATAATGAGCCATGAGATCGAGCATGCCTTGAGGCGCATCGGAGCGGAAGCTGATGGTGAGATTGCTGGCGGATGCAGCAGCGGCGGCTTCGCTGCGAGGAAATGACGCTTCTTCATAGAGTGCGAGCGCTGTTTCTATGTCGTCTGGATGAGCAAGAATGGCTTCTGCCAACTCTGCACCATCAAGCATGGCGAGATTGGCACCCTCGCCAGCGAACGGCGACATCAGGTGAGCGGCATCGCCAAGCAATGTTACCCCAGGGGTGCGTTCCCAACGGTGGCCAACTGGCAGTGTGTAGATGGAACGAGGAATAAACTCTGCATCACTCTCTGTGATGAGGGCACGTAACTGGTCACTCCAGCCAGTAAAGTGCTTGAGCAGCCATCGCCTGGCGGCCTCAGTATCACGAAAGTCAATTTCACTGGAAGCCGCCCAGGGCTCGGGAGTCTTGAGCGCAATATAGACGTTGATCCGTCCATCGCCGTCCCGGTGCGTAATCAGACCCTTTTCGTCGGACAGAGCAAACATAGAGCCATGTCCAACCAGGTCGGCGCTCTCAGGATGACGCACATCTGCATCAAGAAGATGCGCTTCAACGAATGAGATATCCAAGTATATCGGTTGCGCGTCTGAAAGCAGCGGCCTGACTTTTGACCAGGCACCATCCGCGCCGATCAATAACGCTGTCGTGAATGTCTCTCCACTCGCCAGCGTTACCTCATGTCTTCCACCTTCCAGTTTGACGACATTGGTCACTTTGCTTCCCCAATGAATGCAGTTGGCTGGCAGTGATTGTAACAAGATGTGGCGCAGCGCTCCGCGATCAACCTCTGGTCGAGTATCGTTACCACTGTCTTCCCAGCGAACGGTCCCGGTCTTGTCAAGAATACGCATGTCATCGCCACTTTGAATGACAATCTCTCTAAAAGCCTCAAAAAGTCCAGCCTTCCGTAGGGCAAGCTGCCCCGATTCTTCGTGCATGTCCAGGACGCTCCCCTGATGACGGGCCGTAGCCGACGCTTCAAGCTCGTAAATCGTGGCATCAATACCGTGCCTATGCAGCACGCTGGCGAGGGTAAGACCACTAAGGCCCGCACCGATAATAGTTATGTCTTTTTCCAATAGAGTGTTTTCCTTTCTATTATTAACGATATATCGTTTGAGGCCGCATTCTCAAAGGTCAATGAACTGTCAGCTTGAGTGCCGTGGCCGTTAAGAAGAGTGCAAATGCCATGATCGCTACCCATGTACGAGCCCTATCGAATCGCTGCCACCGACTGACCAGCGTCCGCCAATTCTTCGGCGGCGCAGCAGGCTGCCAGGTGAGCACGGCTGCGTTGATGGGGGCCGTGCCGATGAGCGCGAGCAAGAAACTGGTGAGCACAACGAGTAGTCCTGCTAAGCGGAAGGCAAAGCCCTGATCGAACCCATCTAGAACCGTTATGGCGACTCCCAGGAGGATCGTCAGAATAAAGATGACAGGCATCAATATACGCAGGCTTCGTATCAGGGTTTGGCGTACCTGGATCTGCGACTGTTCGTCCAGAATGGCGGCGACTGCGTGCCCTACCCCGTAGTCAATGACGAAAAGTGCGCCAGCTAAGATACCGGCGAAGAATAAGCTCACGAAGTCGAGGACGGTAGCAGGATTCATGCGTCTTTTCCCCTTTCATGTTTACCTCTATCACACAATACGATATATCGTTATCTTTATTCGAAGCATAAACGATATATCGTTAACTGTCAAGGGTGCATGAGGATAGTTTTGCCCATCGGCATACAGGAGACAGGCAAATGCTGGCAGAAGTCGCATCTGCTGGTGATAGTCAAAGCGCTTACAGCGGTGACTGGCGGATTCCAGCGACCACCGGCTTTTAGACTGGTCACTGGAATACACTCCTGGCCCTCTATCTTAAGCGCATCAAAAAGCCCAGCCGAAAAAGATGTGCCCTAACCAGAAAAATACTAGAAGCAATAATGACCAGGTGAGCAGGCCAAGCCACCAGTAGCGTTTCATTCCCTTCGGGTTCTTATCGGGTAGTTTGAGGTTGCTTCGGATGATGCTCTCAACAGATTTGGCTATACCCAGCCAGATAAAGCCGACCCAGGCCCTCCAGTCAACGGGTAGAAAAAGATTCAGGAGAGCCAGGAGGCTATAGGTACCTCCATATACCATGCCCATTAAAAAAAACATGGTAGGGTTATTTTCCAGATACAACCTTACCCGCTCCATGTCTTTCGGGCGGCGCGAGGGCTCAGTGGAGAGCATCTTATCCAGAAGTTTTCTAAACCTGGGTGAAATTGGTCTGGGATTACGCGAGGGCTCGCCCTCCGCTAGCTCCAAGGGATCGCGTCCGGTGAGCAGGGTTTGCAGAGTCGCGCCCAGGCTGTAGATATCGGAGCGCGGGCTGGTCTGGGCGCGGCCGTACTGCTCTGGCGGAGCGTAGCCGGGCGAGCCGAGTGGTACGGTATCCCTTGCCTTATCACGGGTAAAGGTGCGTGCAATGCCAAAGTCTATCAAAAATATTTTGTTATTGGGCGTGAGCATGATGTTCGCGGGCTTGAGATCGCGAAAAATAACTGGTGGCGCCGTGATGTGCAGGGTGTGCAGGAGGCTCGCAAGTTTGAGGCCAAGCGCGATTACCTCTTTCTCATCAAGATAGCCACCTGGAGCTTTCTGCAAATACTCCTCCAGGGTCTGGCCCTCGATATATTGTGTGACCAGATACCAGTTCTCCGCGTCGGTCAGGTGCTCGCAATAGGTGGGAATGCCACTCAGGTTCTTCACGCGTGCCAGCATGGCGATCTCGCGGTAAAAGGTCTCGGTGGCATCGATTGCCTCGCGCGAGGAGAGCTTATCCAGTTGAATACGTTTGATCGCGACCAGCCGTTGGTCGGGGCCAGCTTTCAAGTCTAGGGCGCGATAGACCGTAGAGAAGCCGCCGCGTCCAATCTCTTCTTGAACCTGGTAGCGTCCGGCCAGGACACTGTCAGGTCGAAAATCGCAGGTTAAGGTGTTGGATGCTGTTACAGGCGCAAACGACTCCTGGTCCTCCAGGTCCAGAGCGGCTCCGGCGCACACTTCGAGTACTGGCTTTGGGGTGAAAGTGATAGGTGCAATCGGTGAAGCGTCGCGTTCACTGTCCTGGCTCTGATGGGCAAGTGAATGCTGGCAGGAGACACAATGGCTGGCGGTAGCTTTGTTAGCCAGTCCGCACTCATCGCAGAAGAGTACCATCGATGATTGCTGCATACATTTTTCTCTATCTTGCAAAGTGGTTTTTCTCAAGAAGTATAACATGCGAATGTGCAAATGATGAGGTCAATATTAGATTTAAGTCATGGGTGTTTGTCTGATTGTTTGCCGCTGATATAGCTGATGAGCAGAGCGATGACTGTGACGAGGTAGAGCTGGCCGGAGAGGGCCTCGATGACGGCCAGGGAGCGGGCGAATCCGCCCTCGGGTGCGAGATCTCCATAGCCCAGCGTGGTAAGGGTGACAAAGCTGAAATAGAGATAGTCGCTGATAGTCGGCTTCATGATTTTGGTAAAGACCGGTACGGGAATGAGGAAATCAAAGACTGTATAGAGGCAGCCGAAGAACAGCCCGATTAGGAGATAGATGCAGAGCGCCCCCAGCAGCGTTTGCATGTTGATAATGTGGCGCAAAAAGAGGCGGCGCGCGATCACAATAGGCGTAATCAAGATCAAGAGCATATCTATTGTCTCCGGCAGCCAGAGATACTGCTCCCCGCGAATGACGGCCTGTACAAAGACTGTGGCAACGCTGATAGTCAGCGCGCCCAGGCCAAAATACATCGTGCGCTGGCCCGAGCCAGAGGCCCACAGCGCCAGCAGGAGCGTTATTGACGTCAGAAGGACGCTGAGCGCGATCACCCAGAAATGATTGGCGCTCCCAGCGATAATGCTAATTGAGAGCACAATGAAGACCAGCACCAGGCCATAGTTCCCCACCAGAGTAATATGTGGATGGCGAATTTTCATCCATATTGAGGACTCGGACAATGCCCCTTCGGGTGGATCTCCAGGCTTCATACGCGCTCTCCTGGTACTTGTATAGCTGTAGAGTTAATAGATGTCTTACATGAGCAATCCTATAACACCACTATATATGCGTTATAAAACCATAGACGCCCGATTTATCGCGCGCAAGGCGATTTATCGCATATATACAGAAGAACGGGACTTTTTCGCCACGCTGGGTTCTCTCGTGGGAAGCATCTTCAAGCCGAAAAACTCTATGCAGAACTATATCATCTTTATATAAGTAGGACCTGCCAAGCCGTATCACTGCGATAAATCGCCTTGCACGCGATAAATCGGGCGCCTATGTTGAATTAATCGTTACGCTCGATTAAACTTTTCTAATTTAGTCAGTGGGTATGCGATGCATAACGACCTGGGAGGGGAAGGCGCGAAATCCTTGTATTTCATAAAAAGGGAGAAGCTTCTCCTGGCAAAAGAGCGTGATGGTTTTGACATTGGGGAGCGCCTCTAGCAAGCGGGATACCAAGAGCTGGCCGATGCCTCGCCGCTGGTAGGTGGGGTGGATCATTACATCCTCTATATAGGCATGGAAGATATGATCAGAAACGACGCGCGCAAAGCCAACCAGGCGCTCTCCATCCCAGGCGCCGACCGCGACATCGCTGGCAAGGACCTGGGCGATCTGCTCTTCGGTCCGTTCAGGCCACCACTCGACGCTAGTGTAAAGCTCGCGCACTGCGTGAGGATCAATTGGTTGCTCCTCGTGGAGAAATATCTGAATTGTGGACATAGTGCTTTTCCTTCTCTATTTATACTGCTTAACGCCTGCCTATTATACCCCAATCCTGGCGTGCTGAATCATCTCGACGCAGAGCCGTGCCAGGGGTATCTTCCCCGGCAACCTTTCCCACTCGTTGCCAATTTTCAATGCGATCCGCTGTCCCTCGATGCGCGCATCGGCGATCTCGTGCCAGGTATTGGTATAGCCATTGCGTTTTATTCCACGTGTGTCGAGAAGGATATCGCCGAAATTAAGCGTCTCGCCGCGCTCATAACGCTCAAGTATGCGCGAACGCAAGCGTTCTTCCAATCTATCTTCAATAACTCTCCAGAGTTCACTATTGATAAGACCCTTCTCAATAGAAAATGCACTCTCATCGCTCCGTTTGAGGGTGCAACTTGTTGTATCATTGGTCACCTCTTGAACTTCATCCCAGCGGATAACCTTTGTCTGCTTGCCAGTGGTAAATAGTAGCCCTTCACTGCACAGGTACAGGCGTTTTTTGCGCTCAGGCCAGTAGAGAAGGAAGAGGACGAGCGTTACAAGCAACGGGAGACTGGATATCCAGATTTTTGTCTGCATTTGCTGTGCTGTAGAGTTAACTATGTTTTGTATGCTCTCTTTATTACTCTCGATACAGGTTGAGCATACTCTGAAGAAGTTGTCTGTACTCTGAGCCCGGCTTTGCCATTGATGATAATCATAAATAGAAAAGACGATGTTGCACGTGGTTATGACAAACAAGGCCAAAGCAAGAATTAAAAGAGCAAGCACTCTTTTATTGCGATAAGACTTGAGCGGTTTACCAACATGGTGCTCGCTTGCCTCTCTGTAAATAGCTTCGGACAGGGTGTTGGGCATAGATACGCTCCTGGAAAAATAATATATCTAGAATAGGTTTTTACTTGCTATCTGGTTTAAGATTATCTGGTTTGGTCGCATACATCGCTGTGTATCCACACACAAGATAGGTAAGGGCGACTGTATCAGAGTATCTATTTTTCTTACTGAAGAGTGGAGTTGAACGCAGGGGTTGCTTGAGCATAAGGAGATTAAATCCTCCATGAACAGGTGTTAAAGCCTCGACAAGTACACGCTGCCCTCCACATTCAGGACATGGCTTAATATAGGGTTGTGTCATAAAGGATGCCTCTTTTTGTGTTTTCTATAGTTTTAGATGTGTGTGGATTATAACCATCAAACAACATTACAAGCAACCCTGGTATGCTATACTGGCAAAACTGAAGCATATTTAGCGAAGTATATTTAGCATGGTTGTTTTGCTAGTGGAAGGAGCCAGAATGCGGCCCTCTTCGGCGTGGGCAACGTCTTTGCTGTGGCGGGCGTCGCGCTGCTGCTGGTAGGCGCCTGCGTCTGGTTGGTACGCGTATCACCCAGTGTAGCCGAGCCTGAGCAGGTGGTATCTGGCGTGCTTGGTGAGTAAGTCAAGGAACCAACATAAACAGAATGAGTAACACAGAAGAAAATATGAGTCTGCCACCAGTGTGGTTGGATTGTACTGTGACCGGAAGGGGATGGGCAGAAGCATCACTCTCTGATGGGACCAACGAGTGGACCATCACAGCCTCTTATCTCTCCGATGGCCTGAGTGATCTCCTTAAGACCGTCATCTCGTTGGTTGAAGGGGCGCAAGAGGGCATATGCCGCTGGCAAGAAGAACCTGGAGAGTACCGCTGGCTCTTCTCTCGGCAAGAAGAACAGATCGAGATCCGTATTCTCTGGTTTAAAGAGACCTTTTCTCATCGGCTAAATGACGCAGGGAGATGTGAATTGGTTCTCACATGTTCGCTGCGCGAATTCGCTACTAAGTTGAGGAGGGAATTTTCGCACCTCCTTAATACCCTGGGCGAGGAAGGCTACGCGAAGGAGTGGGGGTACGGGTTTCCGCGTACAGACCTGCTGAAATTGCAGCAACTCCTCTCACGTAAGAAAGCAAAATAACAAAATTCACTTCACTCCTCTCTTGATATGGGTAAGGGTGTGGTGGCTGCGTGGCTCTGTCACGCAGCCACCACACCCTTTTACTCGGCGAACCTCACAGTGGCGAGTCTCCCCAAATATCCCCCTTGTGGATTGCCTGAATTGCTGTTGTAACAAAAATTGCACCTATACGATGTGTTTTGCGAGATCTCAAAAATACATAAAGTAGGGGAATATATGCGGAAAGAGCACACTCCCTCGCTGAATGATAAGGCCTATTTGACCGCGGTCTATCGGCAATACTCGCCAGCGCTCCTGGCTTATCTGTACCGGCATCTGCGCTCGCTGGAGGATGCGGAGGACCTGCTCCTCGACGTTTTTCTGGCGGCCCTGGAGCGCTCAGGCTTTGAAAGCCTGGGCGCGAAGGAGCAGGAGGCCTGGCTCTGGTGCGTGGCGCGCAACAAGGTGACGGATTATCATCGCAAGCTCAAGCGCCGGCAGGGCATCTCCCTGGAATTTGTGCCAGAGGAGGAATATGAGCAGGACTATGTGACGCCTGAAGTCGTGCTGCTTCGTAAAGAGGAGGCGACACGCCTTCAGGAGCACATTAAGCGTTTGCCCGCTCTGCAACAGGAACTGGTACGCCTACGTTTTGCTCATGGCCTGCGCAGCGCTGAAATTGCGACTATTGTGCAAAAGAGTGAGGGCGCGGTCCGTGTCATGCTCTCACGCGCAGTCAAATTATTACGCAAAGTCTACGAAAATGAGTAGGAGGAACACATATTATGAATGAACACAATGAGCCTTTCTCCCCTCAGCGCGTAGATGAGTCAATTGAAGAGATATTGACCATGGGTCAAGAATATCTGCCTGGACAGCAGCCTGAGGACGTGGATGTACGCCTGGTGCAGGATCTACAGCGTGTATATGATCCAGAGTTTAAGCGCTATCAGCAGGTGTTGCAGCGGGTGGAAGAGCGCCTGGTGGAGCAGCGCGGATTGATAGAAAAGATCGGAGCCGCGCCGCGCCCACCTCTCAGACCTCTGCCAGCTTCGCAGGAGCAAGCGCTGTTCCAGGCACAACATATACAGCGAGGAAATAGAAAGAATATCATGGACGATAAAAAAACTGGTCTTAGACGCTACGAGCGCTCTCTGAGCCTCCTGGTCGCCGTTATTATCCTGGCCGTCCTGGTCGGCGGCTTCTTTGTCGCGCAGAGCCGTTTCGCGCAATTGGGTGCCTCCGGCTCAAACAACCTTAAAGCGGTAGCTAGCCCAACGCCAAAGCCGTTGCCTACCCCGCAGCCTACTGGCAACAATGCTGTGACCATTCCAGGCGATCAGATGGGTTTCCAGAGTGTGGCCTGGTCAAACGATAGCCAGAGGATTGCCTCCACTACTGATGATGGTGTAAAGATTTGGGACGCGGCGACTGGTAAAACGCTCCAGACAATCAAGCTTCCTGGGGAGGGTGAGTGGGCTTATGGCGTGTCCTGGTCGCCAGATAGCCAGTCGCTCGCGATTGCGACGAATCAGGCCTTGCGTATCGCCAACAGCCAATCGGGTACGGTGGTGCGCTCGTATACTACATCGTTGGCACGCACGGCAACTCCAGGGGCCATGAACTCGCTGGTTGGCGGCTCTCATCTCTCGACTCTGTTCCCCGCCAGTGGTGGCCTGGGTTTTAGGGACGCTGCCTGGTCGCCTGATGGTAAATCCATCGCGTTAAACGTGAGCGCGGGACCCTACGGCTACATTCAGGTTGTGAACACACAGACCGCTACGCTTGACTACACGCTGAAGTGGGATGGTGGCTACAATGGAGAAGGCCTGGCCTGGTCCTCAGATAGTCAGTACCTGGCCACTACTGTTTTCAATACGCAAGGTGGCGATCCCACAAGCTCGAATTTTATCTGGGCCTGGAAGCTCTCTAGCCGTGCGCTTGTCTTCAAACAGAATGGCGGCGGTAACCCTGGCTCGCTTGCCTTCCAGCCCAAAACGCACAACCTGGCCTTCAACAAATATGCGATGAATGCTCCTGTGCTCATTCAAGTGTGGAATGTGGAGACCAATAAAACGGTCACCAGCTACCCTGGAGCTAACCTGGTAACGTGGTCGCCTGATGGTCAGCAGGTAGCCTATAATGGTTCTACACAACTGGGTAAGAATAGCTATGAAAGCAATATCACGATTGTAGCTGCTAATAGTGGCAAGGTCGTGCATGTTTACAAAGAGGGTGCTGTGCAAATTTCTCAGCTGTTCTGGTCGCCCAATGGAAAGTATATGCTCGCCATTGAGATGAAGATCATAACGAGCAAAGGTCAGGTCACACCTTCAACAACGCCCGATACCCAGCCCACAATAATGCCCGATCCCCAGACCGTTGCTCGGGTGTTTCCGGTAGCCTGATTTACTTGAGCACTTTGCCATAAAGCAAGAGGGCGTGGGAGGCGGGGCAGATAGCCCCGCCTTCCACACGTTGCAAAATGACCTGGCGATGTGATACAACACGACGTGATAGACTGCCTGACGCTCTACGATAAAGAGTGGGAATATCATACGCGCTCCTGCAAAAGGTGCTATACTGGCTTGTGTAAGCCACTCATGATCATGATGCAGGAGGTTTTCCCGCCCCCGGTTTGTAAGAGATAAGGAGTAATATCGTGCAACAACCACCATCCCCAGGCCCAGCGAATTATCCCGGATCATTCCCACCAGTTCCCCAGCAGCCGGGACAGTCCCAGGCGTATCCGCCTGCATCTGCGCAGCCCAATTATGCAGGCTATCCCAGTCAGCCTGGTATGCCACTTGTTGGCTATCCTTATCCTGGCTATCCGCCTCAGCCGGCGCGACCACGAACCACAAGGGCCGCCGTTTTGAAATATGGGCTGATCTTCGGCGCGATCCTGGTGGTTGCCAAACTTATCGATGCCAGTGTGGGCCATGCGTTCATTCAGGTTTTGATAAGTGCTGCTGCATATTCCCAAAGCACCATTGAAGCCCTTTCCTATATACCGACTATTATCTTCACCCTGGTTTACTGGGTGATCTATTTCCTTGCAGGTCTATTCGCCGCTCGCCAGGCGCGAAATGTGACAGCCGCCACCCTGACAGGTTTGTTGGCGAGCCTCTGTTTCTTTGTGGCCTATTTTATCGTGCTGATTATCAATCTAGCCCCTATCTGGGGAGTGATTATGCGCATTGGTGTGGTAGGAAACTCCCTGGCTGGCCTGGGTGTGAGCATAGCGATCACTCTTATCGTGCAAATAGGCCTGGGTATCGGCCTGGCCGCGCTCGGTGGTCTGCTTGGAAAGGGCAAGACAGCATAGCTCGTGTTGGTGAAAAAGCAAAGGAGAGGGTGCGGAGGATCTTCCTCCATTCTTTTCGCTATGCCGTAAAAGTTTGCCCAATCTATAAAAACCGGGTAAGATACGGAAAAAGTATCCACCTGCATCCGGTGGATAATCTGGGATAGAGGGATAGTAGACGTGAAGAGACCGAACATAGTCAAGATTTATTCAGAGAATAACCAATTTCAATATATCGAAACGCTGCGCAGAAAACGGGAGAAACGGCTCCGCCACAAAGAGTTCTTTATTGAGGGCGTGCGACCTATCAACCAGGCGCTTGCGCACCATTGGACAATCAATGCCTTCGTGTATTCGCGCGAAAAGCAGCTCTCGGACTGGGCGAAGGGTATTCTAGCGCGTTCCCAGGCGCAGACGCATTTTGAAGTTCCCCTGCACTTGCTAGAGAAATTGAGCAATAAAGCCGAGAGTTCAGAGCTGTTGGCGTTGATTGCCATGCCCGAGGACGACCTGGCACGCATTCCCCTGACTCAGAATCTACTTGTGGTGGTCTTTGACCGACCGGCCAGCCCAGGCAATCTGGGAACGATCATTCGCTCATGTGACGCGCTTGAGGCCCATGGCTTGATTCTCACCGGTCATGCCGTCGATCTCTACGATCCTGAAACGATTAGCGCGAGCACCGGCTCCTTCTTTGCCCTGCCGACGGTCAGGCTGCCCTCGCAGAGAGATATTGAACCCTGGCTGCAAAGCGCGAAAAAGCAGCTTGGCGCCTTACAGATTATTGGCACCGACGAGAAAGCCGAGCTGGAAATCTCGCAGCATGATTTTACTGTTCCAACGGTCCTCGTCGTCGGCAATGAAACCTGGGGCATGAGCGCGGCCTACAAAGAATTGTGCGACGCGGTTGTGCAAATCCCCCTTGTAGGCTCTGCCTCCTCGTTGAACGTAGCCTGCGCCACCTCTATCTGCCTCTACGAAGTGAGCCGCCAGAGGCGCCTGGCCTCACGAGCCAGCTCAACAAGCCAGCCTAACAAGACGGTAGGGACCCACTTTAGCGCGTCCAAAGGCGATTAATCGCCCGTGGGCGCAGCCCGAAAGATGCTGAAAAAGCCCTTTCACGTCACCATGTGCTTGCCACCTCGCAAAAACACGGCTGCGCCGACAGGCCATAAATGGCCTTTGGACGCGCTAGCCTCCCGATTCATCGCGGAGGTCCCTCCCAATAATTTGGGCATTTCTAGTATTGATAGTTATGCATGTTCTAATGTGTTTCGGATTACAAATTTTTATATGGTCAAGAGGGGCCGGGTGGGTGGGATAGCGAGCCGGGTGTCTCTGGCAATCAGGCTTGTAGGGCCTGGGCCTGGCTGTTGTGCAGAAATTTGAGAAAGCGGTGCAGCGTGAAGGGGAGCAGCAGACAGGAGATGTCGTGCTCGCTGCACCAATCAGCTACCTCATCGTAGGCGGTGGTAACAATGGTTGGGATGGGGCTGCCCAAGAGCATCTCCAGGGGCAACCCCACTTTTATAATACTATCGCTACTTACTACAAGCATCTCGTAGCCTTGTGAACGCTGAAGGTTAAAATGAAGCATGCTAGGGAAACTGGTGGCGTCTATGTGCTCCATTTCGAGAAACTTTTCGAGTACATAGGCCAGGTCGTTATTGTCTTGTACGAGGGCAATCATTGCTACGCTCCTACTCCGAATACCACACTACCAAAAACCTTTGAAGCATGCCCCATGTTAACATGCATCAGGATATGCGTAAATCAATGAGTACTATAGTAATAGGCTTTTTTATTCTTCCTGTTCATCTTCGAACGTTTTGTCGTGATATGAGGGTGGCGTGCGCATCCATTCCGCCAAATCGATGATCTTCTGCTGGACATAGGTCTCGTCGTCTGAGTTTTGGGCCTGCTCTTGCTCCTGCTCGACGAGGTAGTAGCGCTGGAGCAGGCCAATGTACTTGATCGCCAGTTCCAGGCGTTGTTTGCCGTTAAGCTCGTCCAGGTTGACGCCATCAAGCAGAGCGTTGACCTGTTGCTCTATCCGCTCGATCCAGTAGCGCAGGGTGAATTGCGGGGTGTTTTTCTTGGCGTTGCGGCCCGGTTTCTGCTCTGGCATGGTGTTGTGTCCTTTCTTTTATTTTGTTTCTTTGCTGAGAGATGCGCCACCTGCGGCGGCGAAAAGAGAGAATACTGGGGCACAGCTCCAGACCCCAGTCAAGGGGCAGCGCCCCTTGCAACCCCGTTGATGGGTAGGCACCAGGCGAGGCCATCAACGGGCAGACCAGTTTACATGATGTAGCCGTAAATGTAGACTGTGGCGTAACTGGCGATACTGGCGTTCAACACGAACTGTCCGCTGCTGAGGGGTACGGTACAGCTCATGTCGATCTCCTTATTTGTCGCCTGGACGTTCATGGTACAGGTGGGCGCGCCCGTGGGGCCAATGCTCAGGGTCGCGCTGGCGCTACTGGAACAGATGTAGGCAATATTACAGAGCACGGCGTTGGCCGCGCCGGGAACGTTGCTGACGCCAGCCGCCGTGATGGTTGTCGCGCCGACGGGAAGGCTGGCGTCGTAGATTTTGTATTTAGGAATGAAGGCGACGCGTCCCGGCCTATAAACTGGGACGCTACCACTGGTGGGACTGGCATAGGCCGCGATGACGACGGCGTCATTGATATTATGCTCATCGAAGAAGAGGATGGCGCAGTAAGCCCCGGTCAGCATACTCGTGTTGTCCACGTGGAGCGCGACCGGTACGTTATCAAGCGTGACGGTTTGCGCCTCCATGAGGTAGATCGAGCAGGTATAGATTGCCGGGTTAAAGCTGGCGATGAAGCCACGTTTGATGATCTGCGCCATGCTGCTCTCCTCCTATCTGTCTTTAAACCCATAGGCACCCGATTTATCGCGTGCAAGGCGATTTATCGCCCGAGTACCGAGTGGTAATCCGCTCTATGCCCTGTCGTTGCTTGCTATGGGATATCGTAATATGGGAAAACGCTTGCTATTCTGTATCACTGCGATAAATCGCCTTGCGCGCGATAAATCTGGCGCCTATGTTTGAGGTTGCCCCGCCCGGCAGGAGGCCCTACGCGTCGTTGCAGGCCTGGCCGAGCTGGCTGGCGGGAGGGCATCGCTGCCTGCACTGTAGCTGTGGAAGTTACCAGCGGTATAGGTTGTTCCCAGGACAGTGTTGATTGTGCTGGCGATGACCGTGGCGGTCAGGGTAGCGTTTGTGCTGACCAGGTGCCACGTGCCCGCCAGGGGGAGCGTCCCATCGCTGGCCTGCTGGTAATAGGCGAAGGTACGCATGTTGACATAGGTGCCAATGGGGCAGGTTTGCGTGCCACTATAGCGACCAAAGTTGATTTCCATAATGTTCATCATGATGCTTGCTCCTTCTTATGTTCTTTAACACATTGACTTTGCATCATTAGGTAGCTCACCGGGTCAGGTGTATTGGCGGACGGGCGCAGCCCGTCCACCAATACACTTATATTTCAAGCCACCTATAGGTGATTTTCCAGTCACCGGTGGCGGCGAGGTCGAGGTAGAGCGTAAGGCTGTTGCTGGCGCTGGCTGGCAGCAGGAGCAGGGAGCCGTTGCCCAGGACCTCGATGAGCTGGCCTATGGGAGCGCTAAAGGCGTCGAGCGCCGTGCCGCTGATCGTCTGGTTGCTATTGGCATAGGTCACGTTGCCAGCGGGCAGGAGCGAGCTGTTCCCGCCCAGGCTAGCGTTGCTGACGAGCGCGTTACTGCCCAGGGAGAGGTTGCTACTGCCGCGCGTGAGCTGGTGCGTGCGTGTGCTGCCCGAGAGGCAGGTAATCGAGTAGAGCAGGATGTTGGCGCTGGTATTGTTGTAGAGCGAGCAAGCCACGATCGCCGCGCTGCTGGCTGTTTGCTTGCCCGTGGTGGCACTAAAGCTCTTGCCGTTGAGTAGGGCGTTCTGGAGTGTCCCGCCCGTGACAAGCAGGTTCCCGCCCGCGTCGACGCGCAGGGCCTGCCCGATGCCCTGTGGGTTGAGCGCGCCAACCAGACCAGAGCCATCATTATTAGTAAATCCACTCATGTCTAAGGCTCCTTTGGAAGAGCTTGTAGGGTTCAAGCTAGCTTGGACTCCGAGCGAAGCGACTTTCCCTGCGCCCGGGAGTCGTCCTGCGGGCCGGGCGAGTCCATGCAAGCATGGACCCTACAAGAAGGCTCTAGACGCCCCGATAGAGACCGCGGAAATCCGTAGTCGCGCCCCCATACTCGTGGCGGCACTTAAACGTCAGCACGTCCTGTGTAAAGTTGAGCCCGAGCATGGGCTGGTCCTGGATGAAGAGGGCGGGGTTGACCTGCCCGCCGACGAAGCCGACCTCGATGGTGTCGATCTCGCGTGGGTCGGCCGCCAGGAACCACTGCGTAGAGCTGGTCAGCTGGGGCGAGACGATGGGCTGGACGTAGCCGAGCATGGGATTGATGTCGTTATTGGGTGAGCCGGGGACGCCGGCTGACTTGGTCACGACCATCGAGGTCCACTCTAGCTCGGGTGGGACGATCAGGTAGCGTGGGCGCAGGCCGATGCGCTTGCCCGCGAAGTTGGTCTGCTCGCGCATGGCGGTGACTCCCTGCTGTAGCGCGAGCGTTGAGAGGGCCTGCGCTCCCAGATTGTTATGGGGCGCACCTGTGGTAAAGAGGGGCTGTCCATCGTAGATGCTCGGATTATTGGCGAGGAAGCCATAGACGAACTCGGCCAGGGTATAGGCGGCGGCCACGGCCAGCTTGCCAGGAATCTGCTTGATGGCGTGCAGATCGTCGTTGATGATGGCCTCACGCGAGATGGGCACGAGATTGCCGCGCTTCTGTGCTACATAGGTGGCGGCGCTATCGCCCAGCGTGATGCTCTGGTAGGGGCTATCCTCGGGCACGATGGCAAGGCTACCAAAGGCACCCATGCGCACGCGGCTCTGCTGCTTAAAGTCGCGAATGGGGGCGATAGAAACGAACTTCATCCACTCGGCGGGCCAGGCCTGGTAGTCCTTGAGCAGGCGCTTGTTCATGCTTGATCCCAGCAGGTAGGAGAAGCTGGCCGTGGTGACATCGGCCTCGCTAATGAAGCCCGTGGGTCCGAAAGGAGACATAGGAAGCTGCCCAAGCTGGCTGGAGCCACTGATGCCGCCCTGGAGGCTGGAATCGCCCGTTACGCGGGCGTAGGCCTCGCGGATGCTGGTGAAGCCGCGCACATTGCCCAGGCGGCCCGTGTCGATCTCCAGGTCAAACATGGCGTCGAAGGAGGCCTGAACCTTCTCGGCCTCGCTCACCATGCCCGTGATGCTAGCCTTCTCATAGCCGTGACCGCGCACGAGACCGTCGCGCGTCAACTGGGCCATCATGGTGAGCGCGGCTGAGAGTTCATGCTCCAGTTCTTGCTCCTCGAAGAGGCGTTGCTGGAAGCGACCTCGCACCTGGGACTTGACTGGCTCGGGCAGGATGCTCTCGCTCAGGCGGCGTTCCAGCAGCAGCTCACAGCGCTGGCGTTGCAGCTCCTCTCGCAGGCGGTCGATCTTCTGAGTGGCGATAGCAGGGGTGCTGGTAATGGGCGCATCTATCGGAGTAATAGAAGGCGAGGAGGTGATTTCGGAGGTCTGCGTGTTGTGCTGCTCTGCCATAGGATGTTCTCCTTCTGGTAGTGACGATAGTGACGACTCGGCGTGGAGAATGCGGCGGAAGGCGCCGCCCGCGCTGGGTCGAGTAACGACATCGCAGGAGTTGAGGGTGTGAATGGCGCTGATCTCTTTCGCGCCCGTGGCTTCGTTGACTTGCCAGGCACCGAAGAGGTCGACCGAGAGACCGATCAGCTCGGGGCGACCCAGGGTACAGGCCTCGTTGATCAGTGTCCAGAGCCAGTTGGCTGCCTCGAAGATGTGCAGGGTGGCATCGACATGTCCTGGCTGCCCTGCCGGACCCGCGATATACTCCGCGTCGTGGTAGAAGCCCACGACATCGCGGACACTGCGCGTCTGGAGATCGGCCTCCGAGCGCGAGTGATCGGCGTAGGCGTGCGTGTCTTCCAGCAGTGCCGCGATCTGTCGCAGTGCCGCCTGGTCATAGACGAAGCCGTTTTTGGAGCGCCCGCCCTGGATGACGGTCACGCGCACGGCATGTCCGGCGCCTACGCTTGCATCGGCCAGGCGCTCAATGATGTGTGCCTCTGTGATCGTGATCGGTTGTTGAGAGGCAGCGGTGCTTGTAAACCGCGCACCTACCTGATGTGGGTGCTGGGTCATGAGTTCGGCTCCTGCTCGCCGTCCTCCCCTTGTTCTTCTTGCCAGAGCTGGTCGTCTGCGAGTCCCTGGGCCTGGAGGGTCAGGTCACGACTGCGGTGGCTATTGATGTTGGATTGATCCATGAATACCTCGGGATATATCTTCTCCCCAATGTCCTCATTGTGTAGCTGCTCATCTAGCATCTCCTCGGCCTGGGGGGCCAGGTCGCCTGGGCGCTCATCCTTCGCTAGCGGGGGAGGCGTCGCCGGCAGTGGTGGGGTCATCTCCAGTCCCAGCCAGAGCTCCATTTCCAGCTGGTCGGCAAAGCCCAGGTCCTGGTGCGTGGGAAGCTCGCTGTCGAACTGAGGTTGAATGGGGTCATGGGCCAGAGAGGACATATTGCGGACGCTATAGGGATTGCCGGGGTAGGCATCAGGCTCCAATGTGGGGCGTGTACTTGTGGGCGGGATCGCGTCCGCCTCGTGAAAGGAGTTGTGCATATGTATATCAAGCTGTTGTTTATTTTTCATAGCATTGATCCTTTCTTTATATACATTCAGGTCGCGTAGACTTCTCGCCACTGCGTGGTTCACCGGGGTTATAGGTGTGTTGGAGGTGTCATTTGTTTGCCCACAGAATGGCTCGCCGTTTGTACTCTTTATCGGGTGCCCTACCGGGTCAAGGTGTGTTGGAGGTGCCTCGCCTCCAACACACCCACAACTCTATCTGAAGCGGCGCAGGTAGACACGTAGATGCGTGCCGCCAGGGATGATGCCGGCGGGAACGCTGGTGATGATCTCGTACTTGGGCGCGGCCTGCACGGCTGCTGTGGTCGCAGTCGGCGTGTCGGCGATGAAGACGACGCCGGCCAGATTGGTGCCCAGGGGCGCGATCAGCACGAGTTCCGCTTGCGCATGTGGTGGCATCCCGCTTTGATCGGGTATTTGTGGATCGGCGGCCAGGTCGGGTCGGAAGACGACCGCCATCGCGCTATAGCTGTAGTTGCCAGCAGTATTGGTGACCAGCACAACATTACGCTGGCGCCCGGTGAAGCTTTTATTCACCATCTGCTGGATGTGAGCCGCCTTCTGGTTATCGAGCGGCATGGACTGCACCCATGAGGAAGATTGGGCTGCTTAGTAGTAGTGATTGTGGCAAACGTAGTAGTTGTCTCATTGTGGAAACCCCTCTCCATCCCATCCTTACCAACCTTCTCCCGTCCTACGTGCCCTGCCAGTGAACGTATAAACCCTCTAGCATGTGGATAGGAGAATATGTTATACGACTATGGAAGCACCAGGACCTTTCCTGGTATATATAGGAGCCAACTACGAGCAAAACATTATATTACAGTAACTTTTGCAACTATAACATATGTTTATAAAAAATGCAAATAGAAGAGCAGCAATATTAGTATAAAGAGAAATACTGAAAGGTCTTGACCTCAAGCACTTGAGGTTTTTTATACTACGGACATGAAGAAGAAATTATCTCTTGAGGATCAAGAGTACGAGAGTATTGTGAAGAATTTAAGATAACTAATAAAGGTGGGAAGCAAATGGCAGAATTAATCACAACACCATTCGGTGCGACAACAACCGCGATGGAAGTCATTGAAGGGATAGATCTCCGTGGGAAACGAGCTCTTGTCACAGGAGGCTCAAGCGGTATCGGAGTGGAAACGGCTCGCGCCCTGGCGCAAGCTGGTGCTGAAGTGATGCTCGCCGTTCGTAATACCGATGCAGGTGAACAGGCAGCCAAAGACATCAGGCAGACGACAGGCAACCAGCATATTCGTGTTGGACAGCTCGACTTGTCAGACCTGATTTCGGTACGCGCGTTTGTGAGAGGCTGGGAGGGTTCACTTGATATCCTCGTCAACAACGCCGGCGTCATGGCCATTCCACAGCGGGAGGTCAGTGCACAGGGGCACGAGATGCAATTCGCCACGAACCATCTCGGCCACTTTGCGCTGGCGCTTGGTTTGCACGACGCGATGGCCGCGACGGGCCATGCTCGTATTGTGTCAGTCAGTTCGGTGGGGCATATCAATGGCGGGGTTGATTTTGATGACATCGACTTTCACGCTCGCCCCTATGATACATGGGTTGCTTATGGACAATCCAAGACGGCCAACATCCTGTTTGCAGTAGAAGCATCCAGGCGCTGGGCAAGTGATGGTATCGTTGCCAATGCACTGAACCCTGGTCGAATCGCCAGTACCAATCTTGGACGCCACATGAAAGATGCACCGGTGAACCCCGCACAGTCAGGCCCAGCAAGCACAGGGGTATCGATTAAAAATATTGAGCAAGGCGCGGCGACCTCTGTGTTGCTGGCCGCCTCACCGTTGGTCGAGGGCGTAAGCGGTCGCTACTTTGAAGACTGTAACGAAGCTGGGCCACATCAGCCCGGTATTCGTAGAGGGGTAGCGGCACATGCAATCGACCCTGAGAACGCTGTAAGATTGTGGAACACCTCACAGAACATGCTCAACGAAGCACAATGACACAGATTGCCTCCCTCCTGCGATAGGGAACCCAGGAGGGGTGGCGTCGATTGTATCATGATCTGCCGGAAACTATCCTGGCCCATATGCTTTCGGGGCGAGATCTGAACTCAATCCAGATAGTACCTTGCTGGGCTGAGGGACTCCAGGCAAAATACATGTTGCTTTCATGCGGATAATCGGGGTCAGGCCCATAAGTTCGGAGGGCTATTAGAGCTTCTGTAACCTTGAGAGGGTATGGCCATGTCGTGACAAGGGCTCCACATTGCTCAATAAGGTACTTCGCAGCCCACATTCGCTTGCTCTTATGCTTTTCTGGGATAAGCAAAATGCATTCCTGGGGTAGTGCCTCCAAGACCTGCTCAAGGTTTCCTATTCCTTCTTCAATATACTCACAATGGCAGAGAGGTTTCTGTAGTGAAAATTGGAGGGAATTGCTTTCGACTGGCAGGCGTTGGGGCGTTTTTTCTGTCTTTGGTACGAGTGTGCTCTCCTGGCTCTGCCAGGTGCGTATAGCAGAAACTTGATATACGCCCTGGCATGCCAGGCAATGTTGTATAACAGGCCAGGTCGCGCTGTACCCTTCACTTGGTTCAAATGGGTCTGGTATCAGGCGCTCGTGAATATCTATCTCACGCTGATTAAGTGTCGATAAGGGCCAGCTATCGAAGAGGCTTATGCGTGTGTAGAGTCCACAATAAGGACACTGGTACCAGGACCAGTGCTCATTAGCATGGCTCCATATCTTCCGACCACTCGTTTGCTCACTGCCATGACCTATGAGGACGAGTGGGGTGCCGCAGTCAGCGCACTTCTCTGTGCTTGCCCTGGCGTGCTTTTCTCCTCGCTTCACTTCTTCTTCTTTCATTTTAGGGTAGTGGTTACGCTGAGTATCTCATCGATTTTGCTTATTCTGGTAGCCATCACAACGAAATGTAGTAAGGTGGTCCAGATAATTGCGCTCTAGAAGCGTGACAAATTCCCTGTATATATCTATACTCTAAAAAGAGAATAATGTATATGCCGCAGAAAGAGAAAACAATGGAGACATTCTCGACGCGTCCCGCAACGGAAGCGGATATTCCTCAGCTTTGCCCCCTGTATTGGGATTTTCACCTCTATCATGTCGTGGGCCTTCCCGATTGGCTGCGTATGCCCGATAGAGTGGAGGTGCGCGAGCAGCAAACTGGCGAACTAGCAAAGGGTCTGCGCGACATCATCCAGCGGGAGGATGCCGCGATCCTGATGGCTGAGCAAGCCGACAGCATCATCGGCTTTGTAGAGGTATACCTACGCGAAGACGAGGTGCATCCGCTCAGGGTGGCCCATCGCTATGGCTATGTACAGAGCCTTTTTGTAACCGAGGCCTGCCGGAAAACGGGCTGTGGTCGAGCCCTTATGCAGGCGGCTCATGACTGGGCCAGGGCGCGGGGCGCGATCGAGCTCCAGCTTGAGTCCTGGGACTTTGCCGCCGGACCGCTGCGCTTCTACGAAAAGCTTGGCTATCGCACGGTGAAGCGCCAGATGGTGGCCTCTTTATCCTGAATATGGACATATCCATATTTTTGAGAAGCGCGTGTAATTAGCGTCAATCTCTTTGAGGGATTATTGTTATCTTGTGTATCTATCTTGAAGGGATGGACGTAATGCATATTACCATCTGGCGTATGAGAAATAAAGCTCTCTCCCTCTTTCTGGCCATGCTCGTTGCGCTTCTATGCCTGCTGTTGCTGCCTCTGAGTGGGTGGGCCAAAACGGTGACTATCCATGATCAGGCGCAGGTGCTCAATGCATCGTCTGTGCAGGAGGCGGGAGCGAAGCTTCCCAATGATCTCATCGTTTATACAACTAATACATTTCAAGGAGACCTGGATGCACTCAACACGGAGGCGCGTAGTCTCCTTCCCGATCAGCAATCAATTGTGATCGATATTGATACTGTTCATCGCAATGTGTCTATTCAGAGCGGCACCAGTGTCTCACTCTCGAATGAGCAGGCGCAGGACGCCGTCTCTGCCTTTGGTGATGCCTTTCACAAGGATAACAAGAGCGATTATACCAGTGCTACTATCGCGGCTCTCTCATCGCTCCAGGGGACACTGAATCATGAGCAATCCTCACTTACTCCAGCTGGCATCGTAGTTGCGATTGTGCTGGGTTTTGTTTTGCTTGGTGCGCTTATTATTATTGTGGTTGCCCTCGGGCGGCGGAGAGGTTCCTCAACGGGTGGAGGTCCCCGGCGCTCAGGTGGCCGTGGTCCCTTTTACGGCGGACCCGGCACCTATACTCATGTGCATACTTACACACCTCCAAGTAGTTCTGGTGGTGGAAGCTTTGGCGGCGGGAATACTGGTGGTGGCGCGGGCGGTCACTTCTAGATCTGGCTTACCATGTAGATGGTGATGGGCATTGCTCATCACCATCTCTCTATTTATCGAGAGATCCTTCCATCAGGCTGTAATATGGCATATCCACGTTCAGTCGGCAAAGATTTGAGCATAAAACTGGTCTCTTCCCAAACGGTCAAGATAGGCGATTTTGCGTCGCTCGTAAAAATCCTCTCCCTCCCAGCGCTCGAAATACCAGATACAGTCGAAGAGGATACTCAATTTATACACATCAAAGAGGTGCCACTTTTCGTCCATGCTCAAAGGTCGATGCCTGGCGTATTCCTGCAAGATGGCCCTTGTCTCGTTGAAATCAAATACATTCTCTTCCTCCTGAAAATGAGGCCAGGTGTTCCAGTCGAAAGAAGCCTGGAAAGGATTGATCAAGGCAGCGAGATCTAAGAGAAGGAAGGTGTAATTAGCATCATCAAAGTCAATTAAAGCGCTAAACTTCCCATCTGTGAAGAGCAGGTTGGAGAAATGGAAATCACAGTGACAGACTCCCCTGGGGAGGGATGGCGGTAGATGGAGCCCTGCGAGCGTGTGCTCAAGCCACGCCAGCTTTTCTCTGGCTTGAGCAGTGTTGATCCTTTGAGTGGCCTCTTGAGCTAGTTCCCAGCAAGTCTCTACATTATAGTTCAACCTATATGGCGTATGCAGTGGTTTATAGTCCCTGGTGATGGTGTTTAGCTCGGCAACCTGCTGGACAAGCTGCCTCTTCTGTGCCTCGTTAGGATGCTCTAGATGCTGACCTGTGGCAAATTCAAAGATGGTATACGGTTTTTCGTTATAGATGCCAGCATGTTCCCCGTTTCTATCTTGTAATACAGCCGGGCAGGGATAATTGCAGCGTGTCAAGTAGCGAATGAGCTCGATTTCAAACAAGACGGACTCCAGGGAACGATTCTGATAGTAGCGGAAAACAAACCTACCCTGTGTCGTCTGAAGAAAGTAATTCGTCTGTACCGTCCCCGTGGTAACTGGCTCAAACGCGAGAAGCTCCCCCAATGTGTAATGGGAGAGAATATCTTTCAAAGTATCTTCTGAGAAATGTGTTTTTGCAGCCATACAAGCTATTGTAGCAAACGCTAACCGAAGTTACCATGTTTTATCTATCTATATCTATGTCTGTTTTACAAACAAAGTTGTCCCTGCGCTTGATTGTTCTCAGTCATGCTGGCGGTTAGACTATGGCTATAGTTTGATCGTTGTAATGAGTGCCATGCGGCAAGGAGGTTTGGCATGCTGACACAGGAACAACTGGCGTTCTACCATGAAAACGGCTATATTTTGGTAAAGGGATTGCTCTCCAGAGAGGAAGCGGCGGCATATCGCCAGGAGTGTCATGAACTGGCGGATCGGCTGGCAGCCCAGCGCAATATCGATGCGACCTGGGCTAGTGCGCGCGACGCGATCATGGCGACCGATACAAAAATCCTGCATTGTCATGATGTGCAGTTTTACGGGGCCTCGTTTGGTCGTCTGATCCTCGATGAACGGATTACGGGTGTTGCGGCTGATGTTATTGGTAGCCCGAATGTGCAGTTGCATCATACAAAGATGTTTATCAAGCCGCCCGAGAAGGGTTCGCCCTTCCCGCTGCACCAGGATCATCCCTTCTTCCCGCATGCCAACCATAGCATGATAGCGGCGATTGTGCATTTCGATGACGCGCGGCTGGAGAAGGGCTGTGTCCGCGTGGTGCCGGGCAGTCATAAACTGGGTCCGGTTCCGCATAATCCCGAGGGGAGCTGGCACCTTTCGTTTGATGAGTATCCCCTTGAGGCGTCGCAGCCCTGCCCCGCCGAGGCTGGGGATGTGCTCTTCTTTAGCTACCTGACCATTCATGGCTCGGGCGTCAACGTGAGCAGCGAGGCGCGCACAACCGTCCTGATTCAAATGCGCGATCCCGCCGATCCGCCTACTGTCGATACACATAAGTCACGAGGGCAGGGCATGATCCTGCGGGGTATTGATCCGCTGACTCTGTAGAGTGCCTGCCGTTCCTAAGAGGAGGTTCGCCCTGGATAGTCTCGCGCCGCGCCAGCGTTTTACTGATCTCAGCCATCTCACGCTCTCGTTATGTCTGGGTAGCTTCCAGAGTGAGATTGTGGGGTGGGGCTTTATCGGGCCGCGCTGGTGGCGGAATTACCTGCATACTCATTCCTTCTTCGAGGTTTGCTATGCCTTTCAGGGCCGGGGCCTCTTCCGCTTCGCTGGAGTGGACTATGCTGTCCAGGCAGGCGATGTCTTTATCGCGAAACCCGGTGTGGCGCATGAGATTATCTCATCCGAGGAAGACCCGCTGGGTATCTATTTCTGGTCGTATACGCTCTATGAGCGAGCTGATGCACAAAATGTGTCTGCCTCGGGCGTGGACGAGCTCCTCCGGGCCTATCTCGCCTCGTCCTCCGTGGTTAGTGCGCGTACTACGGCGATGCTGCCCACGCTCGAACTCCTGACTGAGGAGGGTACGCGTCGTGAGCCGGGCTATCTCCAGGTTGTTGAGGGCCTGGTCATCAAGCTCCTGCTGGATACTGCGCGCTCCGTCGTGGATACGAGTGACTTGTATGAGCCGCTTCCCACGCCGGCTCGTAGTCCAGAGGAGGCCGTGACGCAGACAATCAAGTGCTACCTGCGTGATAACTATGCGCGCCCGGTTACCATGCGCGACCTGGCGGCCCAGGTGCACCTCAGCGAGCGCCACACTGCGCGACTCTTTCGCAAGGTCACGGGCGACTCGATTATGGACTATCTCACCAGGTTGCGGCTGGAGATGGCGGCGCAGCTTCTCCTGGACCGGCAGGCTCGTATGCCGATCAAAGAGATAGCCCAGGTCTGCGGCTACCCCGACGTCCGCTACTTTACCACGCTCTTTCGTCAGCGCACTGGCCTGACTCCAGCCCTCTTTCGCCAGCAGGGTGGCACACGTTTCTTCACTTCTTCCCCCTATTTGTCTTGAAACGAAAGTGGCCTCAAGGATAACGAACTCTTCCAATTGACAAAGTCAGCGGTGGGTGTTTTTAATTGATAGATATACACACATGATTATTTGCATGGAAGGGAAAACCGCTCTCTATGAACGATCTCAAAGACCTTTATTTCCTGCCCGCGCCGCGCTCAGTGCGCCGAGACGTGGATCTTTGCATCCTCCCGGCCCGCGCCTCTATTATTTTGCACGCCAGCGAGGCCGGGGCTATCTTCCCCAGCGCGCAACGCTTGCAGCATGCCCTGCTCGACCAGGCGGCTGTAACGGCCGAGATCCGTGCCTCTGGAGCAGGTATGGCGAGTGATGAATTTGGTATACAGCTCGTCCTTGATCCGCAGCAGGAGGGCCACGAGCAGGGTTACCAGCTCCAGGTGACATCTAAGGCCATCACGCTTACGGCGCGGATGCCCGTGGGCCTCTTCTACGCCGTTTGTACGCTGATCCAATTGCTCCAGCAGTGTGGGCGTGTCCTGCCCTGCCTGGAGATCCTCGATTGGCCCGATGTCCCGGCACGTGGCGTGATGCTTGATATCAGCCGCGATAAAGTGCCGACCATGGAGACGCTGTTCCAGCTCATCGATCTCCTGGCCTCCTGGAAGATCAACCAGTTTCAACTCTACACTGAGCATACCTTCGCCTATCGCGCGCACCAGGAGGTGTGGGGCAAGTCCTCACCCATGACAGGCGAAGAGATTCTGGAGCTGGATGCCTATTGCCGTGAGCGCTTTGTAGAGCTGGTCCCCAACCAGAACACCTTTGGACATATGAAGCGCTGGCTGATTCATCCAACCTACGCGCACCTGGCCGAGACGAGCGGGAGCTTCCCCGTTCCCTGGGGAACGCTAGAGGGACCATTCAGCCTCGCCCCCGTTCAGCCTGGCAGCGTGGCCCTGGTGGAAGAACTCCTTAGTGAGCTGCTTCCGCACTTTGCGAGCCGTGTAGTCAATATCGGTTGCGACGAGACCTTTGATGTGGGACACGGCCAGAGCCAGGAGGCCTGCCAGGAGCGCGGACTGGACCAGGTCTACCTGGAGTATGTGCTCAAGATTCGCGATATCGCGCAACGTCAGGGGCGCACTGTGCAGTTCTGGAGCGATATCCTGAATGATTACCCCGAGCTCTTTAAAGAGTTACCGCGTGATATGATTGCTCTCGAATGGGGCTATGAGGATAACCATCCCTTCGCCGAGCGCAGCCAGCACCTGGCGGCGTCTGGTATGTCCTTCTATGTCTGCCCAGGTACCTCCTCATGGAACTCGCTGGGGGGCGCGTCGATAACGCCCTGGGGAACCTGCGTAGCGCGGCTGAGGCGGCTCGAACCTATGGTGCCAGCGGCTATCTCAACACCGATTGGGGTGATAACGGACACTGGCAGCCCTTGCCGATAAGCTATCCTGGCTACGCAGCGGGTGCCGCCTACTCCTGGTGCCTGGCGAGCAATTCCGACAGCGATATCCCAGCTCTGACGGGTCGCTATGCCTTTCAGGATGAGCAGGGGGAGATGGGCCAGCTTATCGCGCGTCTGGGTAATGTCTACCAGCTCTTCGAGATCATTCATAATAGCACGCCTCACTTCTGGGCTCTGCACCGCCCGCTCGCGCAGGTGAAAGATGATCCGCTCTTCCCGCTCCAAACCTTCATCCAGGCCGATGAGCAACTTCTGGAGATCGAGCGTGAGCTCGTGAGCATCCGCCTGCAAAGTCCTGAAGCCGCGCTGATTGTGCAGGAGTACGAACTGGTGTGCCGCTTGATGCACCATGCCAGCCTGCGCGTTCAACTAGCGCATGATCCCACCAACGCCGATCTATTAGAGCGCGCGCGCAAGGATGTTCAGAGCCTTCTCGGCGACTTCCGCCAGGTCTGGCTGGCCCGTAACCGCGAAGGTGGCCTGGCCGACAGCATCGCGCCTCTAGAGAAGATGCTCACCGAAGAGTATCGCTAAGATAAAAAACGATTAGCATTTTAATGCCATAGGCACCCGATTTATCGCGTGCAAGGCGATGTATCGCAGTAATACAGGATAACGATTATGTCTCTATAACGATGGGGTATCATATGACAAGCATTACCAGGCCATATGCTTGGTTGCAACCCCGTATCATTGCGATAAATCGCCTTGTGCGCGATAAATCGGGCACCTATGATTAATGAATTTGTGGGCGCCTATAGCGGATAGATTTATTAGAAAGGAAGAAGAACCATGATGGACCCGATTGTTGCAACTGCCTCGGGCCAGGTCCGAGGCGCCACGAGAAATTCCATTTATGTCTTCAAAGGTATTCCTTATGGAGCCTCGACCGCCGGGCGTGGACGCTTTCTTCCTCCACAGAAGCCCGAACCCTGGAGCGGCGTGCGCGATGCCTTGCGCTATGGCGCTAGCAGTCCCCAGCCAGAGGGCGGCCTGGGAGTGATGCTCTCATTGAGTGGCGGCGCGGAGCCAGAGCCTCTAAGCGAGGACTGCCTCTATTTGAACGTGTGGACCCCCGCGCTCAATGATGGTGGCAAACGACCAGTAATGTTCTGGTGCCATGGCGGCGGCTTTACCATGGGCTCGGGCTCGGCAGGCTTCTACGAAGGGACCAACCTGGCACGCCGGGGCGATGCCGTGGTCGTGACAGTCAACCATCGCCTTGGCGCGCTGGGGTATTGCTACCTGGGAGAGCTGGCGGGCGAGGAGTATGCAGCCTCCGGCAATGTCGGCATGCTCGACCTCGTGGCGGCCCTGGAGTGGGTGCGTGACAATATCGCGGCTTTCGGTGGCGATCCCGGTAATGTCACGATCTTTGGTGAATCGGGCGGCGGGGCCAAGGTCAGCATCCTCATGGCCATGCCTGACGCGCAAGGCCTCTTCCATCGCGCCATCATCCAGAGCGGTCCCGCCCTGCGTGTGAGTCCACGTGCGAAGGCGACTCACCGCGCTGAGAAGCTCCTGCGTGAGCTTGAGATCGCCCCAGGCGATGTCGAGCGTCTGCGTGATATCCCTATTGAGCGGCTCTTTGAGGCCAACGCCAGGATTAACCCGAACGCGCTGGCAGGCTGGGGACCAGTCATGGATGGCGTGGTCATCCCCAATCAGCCCTTTGATCCCGTCGCCCCCGCCATCTCCGCTAATGTGCCGTTACTGATCGGCACAAACAAAGACGAGATCACCCTCTTTACGCTGGCCGATACTGGACTGGCGACGCTCGACGAGGCGGGCCTGCACGCTCGTGTGAGCCAATTCGCGGGTGCCAGAGCGGACGAGTTGATTGCAGCCTATCGTGACGCGCAGCCCCAGGGAACCCCTGCCAACATCTACACGGCCATCGGCAGCGACCGCATGATGCGTATCAACTCGATCACCCTGGCCGAGCGCAAATATGCCCAGGGCGCGGCTCCGGTCTATATGTACCTCTTCACCTGGGAGACGCCGATTCTGAATGGGCGTCTGAAGTCGACGCACGCCCTGGAGATCCCCTTCGTCTTTGATAACCTCGCCTATGCCGTAGGCTTTACCGGTGGTAGCGGCCCCGAACTCCAGGGCATTGCCGACGCCATGAGCGAGGCCTGGCTCGCCTTCGCCCGCACAGGCGCTCCTGGCCCCAACTGGCCCGCCTATACTCCTGAAGAGCGCGCGACCATGATCTTCAACCGCGAGAGTCGCGTCGAGCACGACCCCGCCGGGCCCCAGCGCCAGGCCTGGGGCGACATGCTGATCAACGGTTTCAGCGAGTAGTCACGTCCAGTAGCCGCATATGCCAGTAGCGGACCCGCTACTGGCATATGCGGCTACTGGCCAGATCCGTTTCCTTGACGAGCTATCCCCAGGGATTATACACTGAAACTGTTCAGGTAATGATGTATCTCTGTATGCTCTATACATGGAAGGATCTTCTTTTGCTATCGCCTCTAAATCGATTCAAAACCTTTTTTACAAATCTCCAATTCTCGCGTCCCTTCTGGTTCCTTATCACAGGTTCTTTTATTAATCGTGCCGGGAATTTTGTCATGCCCTTTTTCGCGCTCTATCTTACCTCTTCCCGGCATCTCCCCATTAGCGAGGCCGCGCTGGTCGTCTCGCTCATGGGATTTGGTTCGCTGGCGGCAGGTGCATGTGGTGGAATGCTGGCTGATATGCTTGGTCGCAGGGTCACGATCCTGATCAGTTTGTTGGCTGCGGCGGTGATGATGCTGGCCTTGAGCTTCGCGGGAAACGTCTGGCTGATTGTGGTCCTGGCAATCATCTATATGCTGTTTAATGATCTCGCGCGTCCCGCGACCTCGGCGGCGATTGCCGATATGACGCCGCGTGATAAGCTGGCGCAGGCGTATAGTCTGCGTTACTGGGCGAACAATATTGGTTCAGCCGTTGGCCCGATCATCGCGGGCCTGCTGGCTCCCGTCTCGTATCTGCTACTCTTCCTGGGCGACGCGCTCACCACATTCTGCTTTGGCGTCCTGATCTGGTTTGGCGTTCCTGAGACACGCCTGCCTCGCACAGTCAAGAGTGAGGAGAGTGCCGAGCGACCTGGGTTGATGCGCGTAGCCCTGGCCGATCCCTGGCTCTGGAGTTACGCACTATTAGCGCTGCTCTTCGATATAGTATATTTCCAGCATGTGACCGCTATGCCGCTTGATATGCAGGCGCACAGCCTGAGTCCACTTATCTATGGCTCGGTCATGGCCATCAACGCCGTCCAGGTGGTCCTCATCAGCCTGCCGCTCACCGCGTTCTTCAATCGACGCTCGCCGAACACCTCGCTGGCGATTGCCGCCCTCTTCCTGGGAGCTGGCATGAGCGTGTTTAGCTGGTGGCATTCCTACCCTGGCTATCTCGTGGGAGTCATGATCTGGACGGTAGGTGAGATCCTGAACTATCCCATTTCGACCGCCATCATTGTCGATATCTCGCCAAAGCACCTGCGTGGTACCTATCAAGGTGTCTTCCAGACTGTACGCGCCCTGTCAACCGTTATCGCGCCCGCGCTGGGTGGCTTTGCCCTACAATACCTGGGTGCGACGTTCTTCTGGCAATGCTGTCTCGTCACGGGCTTGCTGATCGCTCTTGGTTACTTTATCCTGGGCAACGCGCGCCGTATCCGCGAGGCCCGTCTTGCCCCACACGTCGCCGAGCCGCTTCCCGCCGCGTCCCCTGTGGGGAGTGAAATCTCGGTTAATGAGTGAGTCCGCTACTAGCGTACGCGGCTACAAAGGAGCAAAATGCAAGTACTCTGTTCAACTGGTGCCTTCACCCGCAGTTCTGACCCTCACTGCCACGAGGTCATCTTGAAGTATAGCCAGGAGTTTGTGGCGGATGGCCTGGAAATTATGTTTTATCCTCGCTGGTATCAGGAACCCGAACCCATTATCCGTGCCTTACGCACCTGCAAGCTGCCTTTCCCGGTAATGCATATGGAGAAAAGCATCGGCGAATGCTTCGGTAGCAGCGATGCAAGCGAACGAGAGCAGGGAGTCCTGCGCTTTGAGCAGAATTGCATCTTCGCCCAACAGCTAGGGGTAGAGATCGCAGTGTTGCATTTGTGGGGGATGCCATCGTCTGACTTCCATCTGGAGTATAACTTGCAACCCTTAGCGCGTTGCCTGGATCTCGCCGAGCAGTATGGGCTCACGCTGGCCATCGAGACCATTCCCTGTAATCGTGCCGACCCCCTCTCCAACGTCAAGCAAGCCTTTGAGCATGACCCTCGTGCACGCGTGGCCCTGGATACAGAGTTCCTGGCCTGGCATGACCAGCTTGAAGCCGTCTTCGCGGCCTCCTGGCTCTGGCAGGCAAAGCTGGTACGCCATGTGCATCTAAAAGACCACCATGGTCTGCTCGCCTCAAGCGAGGGGCGCTACTACCTGCATCCGGGCGAGGGGCACATCGATTTTCATCGCTTTGTGCAGCAACTGAAAGCAACAGGATTTGAGGGAGCCCTGAGCCTGGAGGCGCGAGCTGTCAACTCCGAGGGTGAGATCGATGTCGCACGCATCCAGACGAGCCTGCAATTCATGAGGGACTTGATCGCTGAGAGTGAGTCAGAACGCTACTAGAGCAGTGTACAATGCATTGAGCGTATGTATGGCACGACGCTACTAAAGTACGCGTCGCTCACGACAACCATTCCCACACCTCTACCGCCTGGGCCAGTTCCACTGCCCAGGCCTCATCCATGTAGGTGTAAAATCCCTCTTCCAGCATCTGCCCGGTTGCATCCTCGCGTAGCCAGGCCTGGACCTGGCTGCTTTTGGCTAATCGGCTATCCCAAGCATGGTTGCTGATTACCTCGGCGAGCTGGCGCAGCGACGAAGGCATGCACATATCTCGCCAGGCGTTCAGAAAAGGCGCCAAATCATCGATACCATAGAGCGTCGCCTCCAGGTATTCACTGGCAAGCAGGCTATCCTCCTCGCGCTCCGGATGGCCCGCCAGTATCCAGCGCCAGAGCGCTAGCAGATAGTTGGTGACCGCTTCACGCTCTTGCTCTGTCCACTCTTTGCAGTAGCCCAGCTTCCCAAAGATGACGAAGAGATACGGTAGGTCTCTCCGCTCCTGGGCGTCACTCACCAATTCCAGGATACGCGGCAGAAAATGTTTAAAATCGTCTTCGTCTCCCCAGGTGCTCATAGCCTTCCATGTAAACCGCTCCAGGTCGTAGCCGTCCAAATGGCGCAGAACTTTGGAGGCAATACGCTCCTGATCTGCCCTGGAAACGCAACATGTACAGCCTATGACGGGATGGCGCAAAGGATAGCCAGCGAAGGTTGTGTACAATCTCTCGATTGCTTCGTGCAAATCTGCTAGTTCATTCATGAGCTGATCATATAATGGTGGCGCTCTGCCCAGTTACCCTCGAAGTCCTGGTCGAAGAACGTTCCTACAAAAGTCATACCACATTTCTGCATCACCCGTGCGGAGGCGGTATTCTGCGTTTCGCACTCAGCAACAATACGAGATGTTGCTAGAACGTTAAACTCATAGTCAAATACAGCCTGCAATGCTTCCGTCATATAGCCATGTCCCCAGAAGCGTGGACCGAGGGCGTAGCCAAAAGATTTTGTGTCTTCCCCATGACTGGAACCACCGATGAACAGCCACCCGATCAGCATCGCGTTGTGTTTGAGCGTAATGCCCAGTTATAAGCGTCGCGTTGAGGCTTTAAGGCATGTTCAAGCATCCAGTCAAACCATTTGTGGCGCCTGGTCTCATCCCAATTAGAGAAGTGCATATAGCGTGTGACCTCTGGATCTGAAACAATGGCATTGATGGCCTCCCAATCCTCCAGGGTAAAGCCGCGCAGGAGGAGGCGTTCAGTCTCAAGGGTAAACATCTTTCCTCGCTTGTTCTTGCTTGTATTCTTCTATGAGAGTATATCATGTTACAGTTAGTTCATTGCCTGTGTGATTCCTTATTTGACACAACTTCGAATCGGGGACAAAAAATTGTAAGGCGATGTAGTGAAAGTGGCTGGTAAATAAAATGAGTATTGCATTCGATGACCTGGTAGCACGTTTTGATGTGTCAGAGGTGCGCGCGCTTGTCTTGATGGGAAGCCATACGCGAGGTGAGGCTGGACCCTATAGCGATATCGACCTGGTACGCTTTACATATAACGCAGAGTCCTCTGAGCCGGAGAGCTTTCTCTATCAGGAGCACTTGCTGGTTGTGAGTACGGTTGCGCCGGATGAAGTCGAGCGCTGGTTTCATGAGCCACAGGCGGCGACTGATACAATTGCTGGTGTGCACTGTGCTCGGGCGTTGCTGGATCGCGAGGGCTATTTTGCTCAGATCCAGGCCCGGGCCAAAGCCTTTGTGTGGGATGATACCATGCAGCAGCGGGCCAACCGCTGGGCGAGCGAGATGCTGGTGGGCAACGCCGAGGAGGCTCGCAAGGGACTGGAGGGTCTGCGCCGCAATGACGTTGGACGCCTGTTGAACGCTCGCTTTGGCCTGTCCTGGAGTATGAGTCGCGTAATGAAAGTGCAGCGTGGTATCCTGCTCTCTGGTGATAATGCTATCTATGACGAGGTAGCACAGGCTATGGATGATCAGCCAGAATGGGTGAAACTGCGCCGCGCCGCCTTTGGGATTGAGGACGAATGCGGACAGGCTCTCACTCTGCACGAACAGGTGCAGGCCGGTCTCCAGCTCTATGCTCTAACAGCAAGGTTGCTCTCTCCCATCTTGCTGCCAGTGCATAAGCCAATCATCGAGCATACTGTCTCATTGATCCAGAAAGCCCTTCCGAACCCATCTGAATTCATCGGGGAGACATAACACAGAGCTCACGGTCTTCACAAGACGAGGCTGAGGTCAGTCATCTATGTTCATGGGGGAGGCGCGAGAGTAGCTGGCGAATGGTCACAAAGCGATAGCCACGCTCAAAGAGGGTTTCTAATATTTTGGGTAGGGCGGCAAGCGTCTGGGAGCGGTCGCCTCCCCCATCGTGCATCAGGATGATTGAGCCGTTCTTCACATGGTCGAGCACATTATGCAGAATTGTATCCGTGCCGGGGCGCGACCAGTCGTGTGCATCAACATCCCAGGCCACCGCGACCAGTCGGAGGCTGGTTGCGAGCTGAAGTGAAGATGCGTTATACGCCCCATAGGAGGGACGCATCACAAGAGGTCGCTGGTGGGTTACTCGTTCAATCGTGTTGCTGGTATGTTGCAACTGGTCCTCCAGGCTTAAACCAGTCATGTCGGGATGACTCCAGCTATGATTCTCGACCGCATGTCCGGCCTTATAGGCGCGCAATGTCAGGTTAGGAAAGGCCTGAACCTGGCGACCGATGCAGAAGAAGGTGGCTTTAATTCGATACGCTTCGAGTACGTCCAGCACTTTCGCTGTAAAATTTGGAAAGGGGCCATCATCAAAGGTCAGGGCGACTTCGCGTAGATTCTTGTTTCCATGAGTGATCAAATGATTCGTTCAGTTCTTACATTTTTATGCAACGATGCAAAAGTATCGTGATACCACTCTAATTTGTCAGCCAACGCTGAGCTTACATTCCCTACTATATGTAACCTTTCCCACTATACATAACATTTCCTCCTGCACAAGTTTTTAGATGCTTTAGCTAGCGAAAACAAACTTTTAATATAATTATATCATCTATGCAAAATAATATATCAATAAGATACAGCGCCGCCTCCGCTCAGGAGGCGGCGCTGTATCTTATTGAGCTAATCTACGTTGCGCACGCCAGGATGTAGCAGCCCCAGGCCGACGATAAGTACGCTGAGGAGGCCGCCAACCAGGAAGGTCATGGAGGGTCCGATGTGGTCGGCGACGATGCCCGCCAGGGCGTAGCCGATGGGCAGAAGCGAGTAGGAGCCAAGCGCGTCAATGCTGGAGACGCGCCCCAGGAGTTCGTCAGGCACCAGCTCTTGCAAGCTATTAGCCCAGGCCAGGTTGAGTGTGCTCGTACCCGCTCCCAGGACGAACATGGCGAGGCACATTACCACAAGCACAAGGGGCGGGCCCATGACAAAAAGCATCAGTGACGCGGCCACCCAGGGAACATAGACCAGGTAGCCCCGGTGGCGCAGACGCTTCATGCGCCCCAGCCAGATTGCCGCCAGAATTGAACCCGTGGCCTCGAAGGCCAGGATAAAGCCGTAGAGCTGAGCGTTCGCGCCAAAGCGCAGCTTGACGAGCAGGGGCATCGCCGCGTCCAGGGGACCGCTCAGAGTCAGGTTGCTGAGGCCCGCGACGGCGATGGTCACCCACAGCCAGGGCGAGGCGAGCACCGTTGCGATCCCCTCGCGTAGATCCTTCAGCACGCTCGCTTCAGCCTCCATCGTGCGTACCAGGGCACCCTTGCGCGGCATGGCGAGCAGGCAGATGGCCGAGACGATAAAAGACAGAGCATCCAGGCTGAAGGCTAGCGCCGTGCCTCCCTGGGCGATTACCAGGCCCGCCAGGAGGGGACCGATGATACCCGCCAGGCGCCCGCTAATGCTGCGCAGCGAGTTCGCGCTGGGCAGGGCCTCGGATGGCACCACCTCCGGCACGATGGCGGTATAGGCGGGATAAAAAAAGGCATCCACCACACCGAAGAGCGCGCTGATGACCAGCACATGCCAAACCTCCAGCAGTTGCATGGCGGCCAGGAGCGCGGCCACGCCTACAATAGCAGCGCGTGCAAAGTCCGAGCCCAGCATCATATGCAAGCGCGAGAAGCGATCCACAACCACGCCTCCCAGCAGGAGTAGCAGGAGCGTCGGCGCATTAGCGAATATCAGCACCAGGCCCATCATGGTTGCCGAACCCGTTTTCTCCAGCACCCACCAGGCCAGCGCCACCGTATAGAAGCTATCACCCAGGCGCGAGATAGTCTGCCAGCTCCACAGCAGGGCAAAAGCACGGTGTGTAAGTGATTTTAAGAAGTCCATAAAACAGGCATTTCCTTCTGTCGAAACAATCTCAAAGCCCTTGCCTGTCTGATCATATTTATATAACGTGATGCGCAAGTGAGTGAGGGTTCAGAGGCGCGGCTACTACACTTTTTTTGAGAGCCAGTGGTAGGCGTAGAGCCTGTGGAAGCCAGCGGTGGTGCCCAGGCCGAGCATGGCGGCGTTATCGCTGCTGGTCATGAAGGAGGCCGTGTCGACGTCTCGTGACTTGAGGTAATGCAGACCGCCCAGGAGCACGGCACGGCCCAGTCCCCGGCGCTGGTAGTCAGGGTGGACACCTATGGGATCGGTATAGCCCCAGTTGCGCCCACTCTGCGCGTTCTCCTCAGGGGGTACCTGGCATATACAGTACGCGATGAGTGCTCCACCTGGCGCCTCGATCACCAGGTCTCCGCGAGGATTATAATCCGGCTCGCGCATGATCGAGAGGCGCTGCTCAACCGTCATATTCTGCGTGCCAAAGGCGGCACGATGCAGCACCACACACGCCTCGGCCTCAGCTTCTCCCGCCACATGACGTAGCCTGTAGCCCTCTGGTAGCTTCGGTTCGGGAAACTCCTCGGCAAGTGTCCGCACCATTACGGATACCTCGCCCTCTTCAAGCACAAATCCTGCCTGGAGAAGGTAGTACAGCCGCTGCTCATCGCTATCGCGGCAATTGGTTCCCAACCCTCGCTCTTCTTCGCCCACTCCACTGGCGGCGCACATCGCCGTCGCATAGGCGATAATCTCTGTGGGAATGCTCGTCTCCCATGCCAGTGGATGTATCAAGAATGAGAAGAAGCCAGACGGAAGCGCCACATTCGCATAAGCCAGGAGCTGGCCCTCGCCATCCTCCCACAGCCGAATATGTATATGTTGTCCTTCCCGCACAGAATTAAGAAACTCATGCAGATCCGTCAGCGAGGGGTAATCGGCCACGTTCTCAGGTGTCGTACATGCTCGCCGCAATGCCAACACCGCCTCCCGATCCACCTCTTCAACATAAGCCCGTGTCGTAAATGTCATTTGGCCTCCTGCCTTTCCATTAAAAGCAAACAAACAATTACAGACCGAGTAGGTGCGCGGTTTACAAGCACTTCCTTTTTCTCCTGCTGAGCGTGGGAGGTTGCGGGAAATGCCTCACACCCCATACCGCTCCAGCAGAGGCCTGGCATACTGCTCAAAGAACGCCGGATTATCCTCCCGCAGCCAATAGAGTGGTCTCAGCAACACCGGCGGCAAATTATGTGCCAGCGCATGCTCAATTGCCTCGATTGCCAGGTGTGGTCTCCCTCGGTAGTAATAAGCACACAGCATCCCTTTCCAGAAAAAAGCATCTTCTAGAGTAGTTCTTGCTTGAATTGCCTTCTCCAACTCTTCCAACCCAGCCTTAAGCTTCCCTCGTAGTCCTAGCGCAACCCCTAGACAAAGGTGCGCAGTTGATGCTTGCGGATCGGTTGTTGCTATTTGCTCCAACTGGTCTGCTACTTTAATCCAGCCTACGCGCGGACCCGCAGCGGCCATGACCAGGCGCAGGAGCTGATCGCCTTCGTCAATCTCCTCATAGGTATCGAAGAAGATCAGGATGGGATAGTTCGCGGCGCAACGGGCCAGGTCTCGTCCCAGCGCGAAACCCAGGCGCCGCGCCGGGTCCAGATAATCCTCCAGCCGCTCGCCCAGGCGTCGCTGAAAGCGCTGGTAGAGGTAGGCCACCTGTTCGCCCGTAAGCTGGAGTAGAGCGTCCGCCCCCTTCTTAACCTTCTCGTTCTGGACAATTCCCTTGCTTCCAGGAACATAGGTGCTGAGCGCGCTGGCAACGATGTCGATAGTGGCGCCGCGCAGGGCTGAGCCGAGATCATCCTGTTCGCGCCTGACCTCCTCCAGGATCTTGCTGCTCTCGTGCCTGACCTTCTCCACTTCGCCAACCGCCTGCTGATAGGCGCGAAAATTTCCAGGCTGTCTGTCGAGCCTGGAGGCGAGCTGGGCGCACAGATCCTTGTAGTATGCCAGCGGGTCGAGCGCCTGCCCCTGAGAGGGATTATAGATCGAGCGCCGCCCCTCGACGGCGAACTCCCAATCCACAGGACCGCAGAGCGTGAGCCGCCCACCCAATCCCTGCTCGTTTGCCTGTGCCGCAATGCCATAGTAGCGGTTGAGCAGTGTGCTCTTGCCAAAGCCGCCGCGTCCATAGAGCATCACGACCAGCCCCGGTAGCTTATTGCGGGGCGAGGGTAGCTCTGTCACCTCCGGCACCTCGGCCTCCTCCTGGGCTAGCATATACTTCCACTCGCGCAATAATCGCCCAAATTCGGCCATCTGCTGTTCGCGCCCAATAAAGATCTGGTTAAAGTCGAATGGTTCCTGTGCACCCTGCGCGCCCGGTTGAAGCGAGTGTGCCATCTACCCACATCCTTGCGCAATCTACGAATCTATCTACAATTCTTATGCCCTTATATAATAACGCCTTTCGCGCCTTTATTGTACCCCTAACCTATTAACAATAGCGTTCCTTACACCAGATGGTTCCCCAGCCTGGTAGGGACCAGCTTTAGCGCGTCCGAATGCCATTCATGGCAGCGCGGCGCAAGCCATTCTTTTGCAGGGCTACATCACAACCCAGAAATGGTTTGGGCTGCGCCTACAGGCGATTAATCGCCTTTGGACGCGCTAAAGCTGGTCCCTACCGGCATCAAAAGCGGTCTCGTATTAATTGGCTAGCTCCTCCAGTTCCTGGCGCCAGAGGGCGCTGCTGGCGTCGCTGGGCATGCGCCAGTCGCCACGGGGCGAGAGGGCCACGGAGCCTACTTTGGGGCCGTCGGGCATGGCCGAACGCTTGAACTGGGCGGCGAAGAAGCGCTGGTAGAAGGATTTCAGCCACTCCAGGACCTCGGCGGGCTGGTGATGCTTGGCGAAGACCTGGCAGGCCAGCCAGTAGACCTTGCGCGGCGTGAAGCCGTGGCGCACCACCTGGAAGAGGAAGAAGTCGTGCAGCAGGTAGGGGCCAATAGTGGCCTCCGTCTCCTGTACAAGCGTGTCGTTCTCGCCCAGGGGCAGCAGCTCGGGACTGATGGGCGTGGCGTTGATGTCGTGCAGCACCTCGGAGGTGACGCCGCTGTAGACGCTCTCGGCGCACCACTCGATCAGGTAGCGCACAAGCGTCTTAGGTACGCCCGCGTTGACGTGATACATCGACATATGGTCGGCATTGTAGGTGCACCAGCCCAGGGCCAGCTCGGAGAGGTCGCCAGTACCTACCGCCAGGCCGCCAACCTGATTGCCGATATCCATCAAGATCTGTGTGCGCTCGCGAGCCTGGGCGTTCTCATAAGTTACATTGTGCAGTTTGGGATCGTGTCCGATATCTTTGAAGTGCTGGAGAACCGCGTCGCGAATGGGGATCTGGCGCAGGGAGATGCCCAGAGATTCCGCCAGCCGCTCCGCGTTGGAACGTGTGCGGTTCGTCGTACCAAAGCCAGGCATGGTGATTGCTACAATCCCTTCGCGTGGCAATCCCAGCATCTCAAATGCCTGCTGGACGACCAGCAGGGCCAGCGTCGAGTCCAGGCCACCAGAGAGGGCAATCGTAATCTTCTTGATGCCTGTATGCTTGAGCCGCTTGGCCAGGCCCACCGACTGGAGGTGGAAGATCTCCTGACAGTGTTTGGCCCGCTGCGAGGGATCGGCGGGGACAAAAGGCGTTGGTGTGAGATCATTGCGCAGGAGTTCTGCCTGTTTTCTTGATCCAACTCCCTCGGGCAGGTTGAAAGCCAGCATACGATAGGCCCTATCGGGCAGGGCCGAGGAGAAGCTGCTATTGCGCAGGCGCTCGTGGTTCATACTCTGCACATCCACATCGGCCACGGCCATCTGAGTGGAGAAGAGGAAGCGCTCCGTCTCGGCCAGCATACGCCCGTTCTCGTTAATGTAGGCGCCCCCGGAGAAGACCACGTCGGTCGTGGACTCGCCCGGTCCCGCCCCCGCGTAGAGGTAGATCGCCAGGCAGCGTGCTGCCTGTTGCTGGATTAGTGCACGTCGATACTCGGCCTTGCCCAGGATCTCATCGCTGGCCGAGGGATTCAGGATTACGGTCGCGCCCGCCAGGGCCATGCTGCCGCTGGGTGGCTGGACCGCCCACAGGTCCTCGCAGATCTCGATACCAAAGATACAACCGGGGAAGTTGCTGGCGGAGAAGAGCAGGTCGGTCCCAAAGGGAATGCTTTCGCCGCCAAGCTGAATCTCGCTCAGCGGGGAATCCTTGGCGGAGCTAAACCAGCGCTCCTCATAATACTCGTTTGTGCTTGGCAGATAGGTTTTGGGAACGATGCCCAGGACTTTTCCATCGCTGACGAAGGCGGCGCAGTTGTAGAGCTTTCCTCCCAGGTGCATAGGCAGGCCCACAACGGCAGCTATCTGTGCCTCTGCCGCTGCCTGGGCGATTGCAAGCAGGGCATTGCTCGCTTGATCGAGCAACACGGATTGATAGAAAAGATCGGCGCAGGTATAGCCGGTGATGCATAGCTCAGGAAAGAGGGCCAGGCGGGACCCGCGTGCCGCCGCCTCCTGCAAGGCATCAATGATAATTTGTGTATTATAGCGAATATCCGCCACGCGCAATTCTGGTACCACGACCGCGACACGCAGAAAACCCAGCGAGGTCGGTGAAAATAGATCTTGCTTCACTTTATTCCCTCTTCTCTCCTCTGATGAAGTACCTTTGAGTATAGCACATACAATGGATGTGGCGTTTCTCAGAATACTTTTCGTTTCAGGGTAGCTCCCATGCCGCTCCACAAAGCGAGGGAATGAGAGAAGCGGGATCACAACCATCCCTTTTGTTCGGCCAGGTGTGCCGCCTCCATCCGATTGCGTGCCCCCAATTTCTGCATGGCTGCGGAAAGGTGATTGCGCACCGTTCCTTCGGATAAAGAAAGGCGTGCAGCGATCTCTGCATGACTGAGGCCAGGAAGGGCGGCGGCGAGCACCTCCCGCTCTCGATAGGTCAAGGGATTGTTTCCCTCCGAAAGCGCCAGCAAGGCCAGTTCAGGATCAACGACTCGTTCCCCCTGCATCACCCGCCGTAGAGCGAAAGCGAGTTCGGAGGCTGGGGCATCTTTGAGCAGAAAGCCAACTGCCCCGCTCTCCATCGCCCGGCGCAGATAGCCGCTACGCCCAAAGGTAGTCAGGATCACTACGCGGCAGGATGGCAACGCCGTGCGCAACGCGTGGGAAGCTTCGAGACCGCCTCCCCCAGGCATTTCAATATCCAGCAGCGCTACATCTGGGAGAGCCGTCAGGGCTGCTTCGACGACCGTATCCCCCCGCGCCACTTCCGCGACGACTTCGATATCTGGTTCTCGACTCAGTAACGCTGCCAGTGCCCCACGCACCATCGCCTGATCTTCTGCCAATAGCACACGGATCATGATCATTCCTCCGGTATAGTTGTCACTTCCATCTGGGGCTGCATCGGCAGTTCCACATGTAAGCGAAAATGTGGCTCGCCTTCCAGCAGAAGTGGACCAGCTTCCATCATTCCTCCCAGTACACTCACCCGTTCCCGCAGGCCAAGCAGCCCACTCCCCTGGCCGATGCGTTGCGTGCCAGCATCTGCTGTCCCTTCCCTATCGTTGAGTATCTCCACCCCAATCCACCCCTGAACCCGCGTGAACCGCAGCAGACAGTGTCGTGCCCGGCTGTGACGGATGACGTTGGTGACCCCTTCCCTCACCGTCCACGCCAGGGCCGCATCGAGTGACTGGGGAAGCTCTTCATGAAGCTGCTCAACGGAATACTCGATCCCCGCTGCTTCGAGCAGTTGTTGTGCTCCGTCCAATTCGCTCACAAGTCGCGGTTGCCGGTAGCCCGCGACGGTCTTGCGAACTTCGCGCAGTGTCATCCGCCCGACCTGTTCAATCTCAGCGAGTTCCTGGGCACAGCGGGCGGGATCTTCCGTGATCAGGCCACGGGCCAGTTCACTCTTCAGGGTGATCACCGAGAGCCTTTGTCCCAGCAGATCATGCAAATCCCGCGCCAGGCGCAGGCGCTCTTCCTCCACTTTCAGGCGAGCAAGTGCTCGGCGTGCCGTATGCAGTTCTCGAAGGGCGCTGCCCAGGCGGGATACGCCAATCATATCCAGGCCCAGCCCTCGCACCAGCAGCATCAGCGCGATGAGCCACCACCAATTGATTCCTGCCACGTCTCCATGGGTGAAGATAGTGATGAGGAGCGGCAACAGCGTCAAGATCACGACGACCACCCCCGCCCGGCGCATGGGGAGCACCACTCCAGCCATGGCACTCACCCCAAGAAAGGGCCAGAGCCAGGCAGGATCATCAAGGAGGCTGAACACGGTGACCTGGAGGCCGAGCGCAACCAACAGGGGTACCGACAGATGGGATCGGCCACGGGTTCGCACTCCCCGGCTCGCGGGATGCGGCCACATGATCCAGGTATAACTGATCGCAAAAAAGAGCAGGGCCGTGCTGCTCACAGCGAGACGAAGCCAGGTATCTGGTTTGCGTACCAAAGAAATCAGAGGAAAAGACAGACAAATCAGTAGCCAGAAGTGCTGGTAGAGCCGCCAGATGGGGATGGTGACGCCACTCTCCCTCATCACTTCATCGTTCGTCTCGACTTCCTCCTGGCTTATATTTTCCTTTGCTCGCCACGGATTCTCGTCTCGTACTCGCATAACAGGACCCCTTCTTTTCGGCGCCACAAATGATGTCACTGGGCATCCGCTCTCATTTTACCACCGCCGTTTTGCCCGGCCCACCCTCCATGACGGACTCGACGAAGCGCACCCACGTATCGATCAGTTCCTGTTGCTGCTCGGGTTTCGTCTCAAAAACATTGATCAACGTTACTAGCTGACCCTCTCGGGAAATATGCATCTGTTTCCTCCTCTCGTAGAGTTCTTCTCGCTCTTGATTCCGGTTCTCACCCAGTCAGCCTGACCCTCGCTTGTCTCTCAGCTAGCTTGAGTTGGCTGCGAAAGCGAAACACATCTCCAAGAATTCCAGGATACGGACTTACTTCATATCCGAAAACCCTGAGCGCGAAGCGCTAGTCACGCCAGTGACGTTGGGTTTCGGAATAAGATCTTAGTGGTGCTGGAGCCATGCTTCCCAGCTGATTGTACCAGTCGCCTGTTGGGGGCAGGTATTGCCACCCTGGCGCAGGCCGCGGGCGGTTTTGCCAGGCAGGAAGATCGGGAGAATGATACGGTGCATCCCATGCTGCTTGAGCCAGATCCGTGCCAGCTCTCCCGAAGTGTAGACCTGCGGGCCACCCATATCTGGCAGGCGACCGGAGGGGCCGGCCTGGACGATCTCACAGAGGCGCCCGGCCACTTCCTCCTCGGCCACCGGTTGCAGCAGCAGGTCAGTCGGCACAAGCAGCACCAGGGGAAGCCTGGTCAGCTTGTGCAGCATGAGCTCGATGAGGTAATGAAACTGGGTCGCTCTCAGGATGGACCAGGAAATACCGCTGTGCTCGATGAGATCTTCGCAGGCGAGCTTGACTTTGCCATAGTTATATAGGACCCGATCAATGCCCATAATCGAAATGTAGACCACATGCGAGACACCCGCCAGGCGGGCAGCATCCAGCAGGCGGCGCGTGCCTTCGAAATCGACCTGCCAGGTCCCTTGGCCGGCGGTATGGACCACCACATCCATGCCCTGGACGGCGCGAGAGAGGCCCTCGCCGGTCACCAGATCAGCCTGCTTCCACTCAGCGCCGGGCCAATCCTCTCCCGGGCTGGCCCGGCGACTCATCCCATGCACCCGATAGCCAGCGGCGCTCAAGTGCTTTACCACCAGGCTGCCCAGCCTTCCTGCACCGCCGGTCACCAGAATATGTTGCATCGTTTTTCCTTCCGTGCTTCCCTGTATCTTGCATGCTGCGCATACATGTATCGGCCTCCTGCGGCGTGTGACGACTTTTCAGCAAACAGAAACTCAGAGCCGCGACACTTGAGATGCAGCCTCAGGCTTCGCCTCGCCGCGCTTAAGCGTCCTGTAGCGCGCGCCGATTGCGCTCGTTAGCACGATAGCGCCGATGCCGGCCAGCAGATGCAGCGCCTGGATCAGCCAGTGCAGATTCCCGACGAGCAGGTTGAATTGCAACTCGCCAAAAATTAGCAGGATGATGGCGTAGACGATCCCGACCATGCCCCAGATGCGCTGTCCCCTGGCGGTGAGTGCGATAATGCTCATCACCAGCAGCCCCAGGGTGACAAGCAGGCCGAAGAACATATGGATGTCAGTCAGGTCAGTGTTGGCGATCCAGATTACCAGGCCAAGCACCAGGGCACATAGCCCGGCAAGACCAACGATGATCTGAAGAATACGTGCTGTCATGATGACAATCAACCTCCTACGGATTTGCTCTGATATGCTTATTTCCGTGTGTTCATCCTGGTGAACTTCTACACAGGAGTGTACCTGCATCTGGGCAGGAGGAGAAGTGAAATTCCTCCAGATTTGACCATGACAAATATCACGGGTGGGAAAATCAGCACGGCTCTCCGGATAGGCAATCGGTCTCTGCAACGAGGAAGGAGAACCTGCTCATTGACAATCCTCCCTTTTCTCACGTACTCTTATCTTCGAGGAGGGAGATTCAGAACATGAAACGCTATGGACAGATTATTGGGGTAAAACCAGGGCAGATCGAAGCCTATGAGCGCATCCATGAAGAGGTCTGGCCGGAGGTATTGGCCACAATCGAGGCCTGCCATATTCGTAACTATACTATTTTTCGCCACGGCACTCTACTCTTTGCCTACTTTGAGTATATCGGAGACGACTTTGCCGCCGATATGGCGCGCATGGCCGCCGATCCCAAGACGCAGGAATGGTGGCAGCACACCGATCCCATGCAAGAACCGCTTGCCGACCAGGCCGAGGGCGAGTGGTGGTCCGTCATGCGCGAGGTCTTTCACACCGATTAAAGGAGTGCGCTTCTATATTGATATTTGGATTAATTGTGTGATGCCGGGTTGCCACAGGCAACCCGGCATCACACAATTAATCCTCACCTTATCTTGGGGCGTAGTTCCTGCCAGCTCTGGCGCATGGCTGCTATTTCGCCTTCGCCTGGTTGGGTGCCGCTGTAGCGCGTCATAGTGTACACATTGGTTAGCTGGGTTAGTTCTCCTTCTCCAGCGGGCATGGATTCAAGCAGGCGCTGGCGAAACTCGGCCGGAGTCTCGTCAATCCGGCGCGCATAACCTGCTTTGAAGGCGTGGCGAAGAAATGCGCGATAGATCTCGCGCACGGTGCGCGTGGCAGGCTCGCCTGTGAGCTCCTCGCTCCAGGCTATGTCCTGCTGCTTACGCATACGTGTATGCAGAGTGCTCAGGCTCCTGAAGATGTCTTGCCAGAGGCTCTTGAAGAAGGCCTTGAGTTGCTCTTTAAAAAGCTCCCAGGACCACGCGCTGGTATATATCTCCACAATGATCTGCTGTGTATGGCGCCTCCTCGCGGCCCGCACTATCATCCACCTTGTGCTTAAGATGAGCACTAGTACGACTGCCAGAATGCCAGCTCCCAGGCGCAGCAAAATGGTCCACTCTGGATCGGCCTGCCCTGGTCCAGGTTGTTTAGTTACTTTATGCTTGTTATCAATGATTCCGTGAGGGGGAACCTGATTTGTAGGCAAAGACTTTAACCAGTGGAAGAAGGGATCAGTCAACTGAGCCAGCCAGTTGGGCGAGAGTATAAAGGTAATCAATAGAGTCACCAGGAGTAGCATGAGGCTAAAGAGGAGGGTGTTGAGCAAGAGCTTTCCCTCCTGTGCCCGGACACTCCCCAATAATCCTTGAGCGTGATAATGCTCATTGCGCTTCTCCGCCGCCTTCACCAGGGTATGTGCTAGCAGGCCCAGAAAGAGGAAGCCCGGAATGACCAGCAAGAGCGCGCTGTCTGCGGTGTTTACTCCCCCAATCGTGCGCACCAGCAGTACGCCCAGGAGAAAGCCAATTCCACTCTTGAATACCTGTACGATGTCTTGTGCCTCGACCTCCTTCCTCGACAGGGCGAGACCCCGGATGCCGAAAAAGCCTATAAGCATGGCAATGAAGAGCGCCTGGACGATATAGAGGGGATTGTTGGTAATATCATCGAATGCGAGGGGTAGCCAGCGCGGATCAAGCAGGAAGGCTTGCTGAGTATACCACTGACCCCAGATCACGACCAGGAGCAGCACCAGAAGCGATCCCGAGTACCAGCGCGTGGTAAGCTGCCTCAGTCTTTTTAACGTAACGCCCCCGCTTTGTGAACGTCGCGCCAGCCAGAAACCAAGCAGCCGCTGCATCGTTTGTGCCAGCCAGAGCAAGCCACAGGCCATAAGAAAGAGCCACCAGGCTGGAACAACCTGGTCAACTTCTCTAAAAGGTGGAGAGGTCACCATGCCCTTTAACACTACCAGGACGATACAGGCATCGATAGACGCCAATAAATAGGGGAGGAGGCGTTCACCCATGCTGCCAGACGTATTTGCGTGAGGATATTTTTTATGTTCCAGAGCCGTATTGCTATCCTGTGACGTGGCGGCTAACGGCGAGGATAGTGGCATGTAGTATCTCTTTCTTAGAAAGGGCAATTCAAACAGATAGTTTTAAAGCTTGCTAGCAAGCTTTAAGAGTAATTGCATATATGTCGTTAATACGCATTTTACTAGCCTGATATCACAGAAGAGGATAAATTTATAAAAGCACAGCCCTCGCTTTTAACGCAACGGATGACGCTACTAAAGTACGCGTCTACATATAAAGATATGACACGCTCATATCTTTATATGTAGACGCGTACTTTAGTAGCGTCGTGCCATTCTAGACGCAAGAATTGGCGCTATTTGACCATTCCTTCTGGATAGTATAGTTCCCCTCCTGACGAGTCTGCCAGGCGCAGATGTCGCCGATCTCACCATTGTTCTGATCGTACCAGCCCTGTCCGGGGATGGGATCTGTGATCGCCTCGCACAGCTCATGCGAACTGGTCGATGTGAGCGAATCGAATGCACTGAGATTATTGGTGCAGCCTGCGCAGTCGGGGTAGGGCATGACGGCATAATAGACCTTGTTGTTGATGGCATTGTGATAGCCGCAGAACGAAGAGCAGGAGCTATCACCACTCATCGTGACCGTTGTCCCGCTCGGCAGGTATACAAAGTAAAGCGTATTGGCCGTGGGTTGTGGTAGCGTAGAGTTAGCAATCGCATCGGTTATGAATTGCTGGATCTGGTCGTCTGTGACATTAGAGCCGGGCTCTGAAGTGGTAAGGGTTGTCGTGCCAGAGCGGCTCCCGCGCCCAATCTTCTGCTCGGCGGTGCTATACTCCGCCATCTGGTCCAGCAGCGGACTGGTCAGGATATAATCAAAGAAGGAGTTCAGCTTCTGCGCGAGGTCGCTCTCGGGTGCCTGCTGCCACTGCGAGCCCCAGAAGACGGTGTAGACCTCCACAGTGGTAAGCAGGGGACCATTGTTATAGACAAGCTGCGCCGTAGGAGCAGCAGTTTCTAGAGAGGGCGAATGTACAGGAACAATGCGAATAGGCTCGTCGTATGAGGGGAGGCCGGTTTCGGATGAGGTGAAGTTGCTCGCCATAAAATCCATTCTCCTTGCGGTAAAGACGACGGTGTGCGCGTTTTGCACTCTCCCATTCTATCTCACGAGGTCAAACTCAACCAGAATCCCTCTGCCGTTAAAACAACTATTGGCTTCCCCCGAGGGATTTCTGGCAAATTGAAGAGTCCATGCAAACATGGACTCTTCTCACCATGCGATATACCTACCTCTCCGCACCATTGTCAGTCATTATTAGCTGATCGCGAGAAGAGTAATCCCTACCAGGATAAGCGCGGCCGAGACTATGCGCCGCGCGCCCTGTTTCTCCGCCAGGAGGCGCGTCCCCATCAGGGTGCCGATCAAAACACTGCTCTCACGTAGTGGCGCGATCTGGCTGACTGGATTCGAGATCAGAACAAACAGAATGATCAGGTAGGCCAGGGGAGAGAGAATCGCAACCCCCAGTACCCCCAGGCGCTGTGATCTCCAGGTTTCCTTGACCTGCCCCCAATGCTTTAGCGAAGCTGGCAGCAGCAAAACAGCCATTACAATGCTTGTAAACTCCATCATCAGTAGCGGCGAGGTATGCAGCGTACTCACGGCCTCTTTATCCCACAGCGTATAGATAGCGATAAACACACCTGTAAGGAGGGCGTACAGGATAGCGCGGCGCTTCCCCTCAGCAAAGATGCGCAGGGGATTCCCCACCAGGAAGACGATTCCCACGATAAGCAGCGCTATGCCCACCAGCGCGCCCACCGCTGGTCTCTCGTTAAAAATCGCGATGGCGAAGAGCGTTGAGAGTAGCGGACCCGTGCCACGCGCCAACGGATAGGAGAGCGAGAGATCCCCAGTCTCATACCCTCGCTGCAAGAAGAGAAAGTAGGCCAGGTGCAGGCAGGAGCTCCCCAGCGCAAAAAACACCTGGACCCAACTGAACGATGTATGCTCGGCGAAGAGCACATACGATAACACTGGCACATAGATAATGCTCGACAGCACATTAAATAACCAGACAAAACCCTTGCTATTCCCCGCCCTCTTCGCCAGAAAATTCCAGCTCGCATGCAAAAACGCCGCCACAAGCACCAGCAGAAAAACAAATGAACTCATAATCACCCAGCCTCCTGCTCAAAAAAAAGAAATATTGTTTCCTAGAATAAAGATAAAATAAAGTTTCATTTCTGTCAAGGAAAATCACTGATAATATGTGTATGATGCGGATTGCCCGGCATTGCCGGGCAATCCGCATCATACACATATTATCAGTGAGCGCCACAGGCGCGAAAGCTTAACCCTCTTGACAGAAACTTTATTTCTCTATACACTAAAAGAAATAAAGTTTCATTCGTTAATGAGCTAAGGAGAAAAAAGGCATGACTTTCTCTTTTGTGCAGATTACCGACCACCATCTGGGGGAGACCGAGTCTCAATTGATGAAGGGGTACTCGACCGCACATGCTGTGCGCAAGGTGCTGCGTCATATCGCGGAAAATGTCGGCGAGCGTATCGATTTCTTGATCACGACCGGCGATCAGGTCAATGATGCGTCGGAGGTATCTTATAGCAATTTCTGCCAGATGTTTCAGTTGCAGGCTGTCTCCGCTGCGCCGGGACCAGCGTTAGTCACACTAGAGGGCTTGCAGGCCTTCCCTATGTATTTTCTGCCTGGCAATCACGATGACCGCGAGCTGTTTTTCCGCTATCTCTTTGCCGATACGCCTTCCATGCCTCTGATGAATGTCAGCTTCCAGCACAAAGGCGTGCAATTTATCTGCCTGGATTTTGGCGCGGGCGATGATGCTGTTGCTTATCCTGAGACTCTGGACTACCTTGAGCGCTCATTACAAGCTGGATTCCCATCAGTGATCTTGACCCACCATCACATGGTTCCCATGGGCAATCGTTGGCAGGATGATTATTTTCTGGATAAAGAGAAGAGTGAAATATTCTGGAATATTGCAACCCAGTATCAAGCACAGATCCTGGGTGTGCTTAGTGGACATGTGCATACGACCTATGAGAAGGTGAAGCGCGGCATTCCCGTCTTTGGGCTGCGCTCGACGGCTCCCCAGGTAGTGTTTCTGGATGAGCCGTTCTTTTGTCTTCAACCGTTGCACTATCGCCTGGTGACTGTTCAAGATGGCATCCTGACGACAAGAATTTTTGAGGTTCCGCTATAAATGGGGTGTTCTCCACACCCCACGTACAAGTTATTCTGGGTAGAGAGTGTGATGCGGGTTGGCAGCCGCATGCTGCCAACCCGCATCACACCCTCTACCCAGGCGAGCGCCGCAGGCGTGAGAAGTCATGCCAACAAGTTGCCTCGCGTGGAAAAGCGGGATATACTTTTGCTGACACAGAAGATGTGATGGAGAGGAAGGTCATACCCATGTCGCAATCACAGGAGCGTCCCCTCATTTCGGAAGGCGTCCAGGCGCGTTTACGCGCCGCCTCGCAGACCTTGACTGAGGCCGAGGGACGCGTGGCACAGTTCTTTGAACAGCACCCCGAGGAGGCGATTCATCTCTCTGTCCAGGCCCTGGCCCAGCGCATTCAGGTCAGCGAGGCGACTATCGTACGTTGTTGCCGCTCGCTCGGTTACCAGGGATTACGCGACCTCAAACTCGCCCTGGCGGCGGAGAGTATGACTCCGCTCCATCAGATTCACGAAGACATTCTGCCAGACGATAGTGTAGGCGTGGTGGCGCGTAAAGTGCTCCAATCGGATATCCAGGCCATTGCCGACACCCTGGCCGTGCTCGATGAACAACTCTTAGAGCGCGCGGTCGAAGCCCTGGTGAACGCGACGCGCATTGAGTTCTATGGCATTGGCCCCTCCCTGCCCATTGCCCTGGACGCCTATTATCGCTTCCTGCGTATCGGCCTAACCGTGACCGTAACCCATGACGCCGTGATGCAGGCGGTCTCGGCCGCGAATCTGCCCCCAGGCTCCGTCGCCTTCGCCATCTCACACTCTGGTCGCACGCGTGAGACACTGAACGCGCTCCGCTCAGCTCGCGCCGCAGGCGCGTTCTGCATCCTCCTGAGCAGTCATGTACACACGCCGCTCAGCGAGTACGCCGATATCGCCCTGATCACCGCCTCGCGCGAGACCGCCTTCCGTACCGCGGCTCTTACCAGCCGCATCGCCCACCTCAGCGTGATCGACGCCCTCTACGTCGCCGTCGCCTCGCGCCGCTCCGAGTCATCCCTCATAGCCCTCGAACGCTTCTCCGAAGCCATCGACGAGCACCTCTTGTAAGAGATCTCTGAAATTGTGTTATAGGGTTCATGCAAGCATGGACTAAAAACGCTTACACTTCTCAAAATGCGTGATCCAGAGTCCCGCTATGACCTCTCTCTCCCCTATATCGCGAAAGCCCAGGCCTTCGTATAGCTTTTTAGCAGGCAAGTTCCTGGCCCCCGTTGAAACGATAATCCTCTCTATCCCTTCCTCAACCCCCTCCACAAAGCTTACAAGCGCCTTGCCGATCCCACGCCGGAAATAACGGGGATGAACCATCAGGCGATAAATATCCAGGAGCCCGCCCTCTTTCTTATACGAGATGGCGCCCGCCAATCTGTGATCTATCCAATAGCCATAGAAGATCTCGTCACTGTTTTGGAGCGTCTCCAGATCCTCCTGCAAGGCTGGAATGGCGAACGAGCCGATCAGTTCCGCCTCAACCAGATAGGCCGCTCGCTGCATCTCCAACAGCTCTTTTGCTTGCGCCATATCCTGTAGATATATTTTTCCTATAGACAAAAAGCCCTCTCTTTCTGTGAACACATATGTGCCAGTAGCCGCGTACGCGAGTAGCGGGCTAAGCAAGCTTGCGATACCGGGCTGGAGGAATGCCTGCTTCACGCTTAAAGGCTTTGCGAAAGGCTACTTCCGAATCATAGCCCAGCCTCTGCGCGATCTTTTCTACCTCTACTCCCTGCTTAAGCAGGTGGGTTGCCATGTGCATACGCCAGTGTGTAAGGTATTTCATGGGTGGCTCCCCCACAAGTTGCGTAAAGCGCGAGGAGAACGCTGAGCGGGAGAGGGCGACCGCCTTCGCCAACTCCTCTACCTTCCAGCCGCGTTCGGGCGATTGGTGGATCAGACCCAGGGCGGCGCTAATAGGCTGGTCGCGTAGAGCCGCGAACCATCCTTCAGTGCCCGTCGCTTGTTGCGCGATCCAGACTCGGATAACCTGAATAAAGAGCATCTCGGTCAGGCGTCGCAACATGACCTCTGTGCCAACCTGCTGCAAGGTGGATTCATAGGCAAGCAAACTTACAATATTGGCGAATCCCTCTACCATGAGCCCCTGTTCTCCGGGGATATGGATGACTTTAGGGAGATTTTGCAGCAAGGGGTAATTGCTCGGATTCTCGAAATGGAACGCCCTACAGAGTAAAATTGTCTGTGTTCCTTCGCCCTCAAAGGGATAAATTTCGTACTCACCGTGCGCATCATAGTCCAGGTGGACCGCCGCCTGGGTCAGGGGCGAGGCAGGTTCATCATAGATAGTGTGGGCATGTCCATGGGGAAAGACCACGACATCTCCATCTTCGACTCGCAGAGGTGTGGTATCTCCCTCAATATGTAAATAGCCCCCACCAAAATTGAAAATGTGAAAGGTGCTGTCTGGACTGGCCAGAAAATCAAAACGCCAGGGAGGGGAAACCTCGGTACGTGAACCAAGCCAGCCTTTCAACTCCAGTGTGTTGAGCACATTTGTCAGGATATCCATGATAGTCTCCAAAATTTGGACGTTTAGACATATATTGTGGACAGTATGGCATAGATCCTCTCACCCTTCAAGGGTATACTATGCCCATCAAACACGGTAAGGCTACAAAGAAGGGATGGAGGCCGCAAGCGCCTCTTACCACTTCCTTTGTGTTACTTGAACTGCATAGTCATGAAGAAAACAAGGAGAATGATAATACGATGGCTACCATGAAAACTGTTCAGATATATACACCAGGTAATGTTAACGTCTTGACATACGAAGATGTTGAGCGACCAGTGCTGCAAAAGGGTGAAATCCTGGTGCGGGTACGAGCCGCTGGCATAAATCCAGTGGATTATGTCTCACGCGCGCATGGCTTAATCCTGAGCACAGGTACGTCGGTTTTGCCTTATGTCGTAGGGTGGGACGTCTCCGGTGAGGTCGTCGGGCTGGGCGAGGGCGTGACACAGTTCGCAGTTGGCGACGAGGTCTATGGAATGCCGCGCTTTCCCCATGAAGCGAAGGCCTATAGCGAGTATATTACTGCGCCGGTGGCGGATCTTGCCCTTAAGCCGCGCAGCTTGAGTCACGCGGAGGCCGCTGGTATTCCCCTGGCCGGGTTGACGGCCTGGCAATCGCTGTTCGAGGTAGCCCACTTGCAAGCCGGACAGACTATTCTTATTACTGGTGGAGCTGGTGGCGTTGGTCATTATGCCATCCAGCTCGCGAAATGGAGAGGGGCGCGGGTTATTACGACCACGTCCACGCGCAACGTGGAGTTCGTGCGTGAACTGGGTGCCGATGTCGTCATCGACTATACGCGGGAATCCCTGGCAGAGGCCGTAAAAGATGTCGATGTTGTGCTGGATGCGATTGGCGAAGATGTGCTCAGAGACTCGTTCAAGGTCGTCAAACGGGGTGGGATTGTAGTGTCTCTCCCGGGTCACAAAGGTGTCAAAGCGGTTGGCGAGGAGCTGGCTCCCCAGTATGGCGTGACCTTTGTACTGACCTTTGTGCATACCTCGGGAGAGCACCTAGCTCAGATGGCCGAACTGGCGGATGCTGGTCAGCTCAGAACACATCTCGATGCCACCTTCCCGCTCAAGGATGCAGGCCAGGCTCATACCCTGAGCGAAGGTGGACATGTGCGTGGCAAGCTTGCGCTCACCGTTGAGTAACATCCTCACGCAGGCGGTCTAGCAGCACTTTGAGGTTAAGGGGGATGCCGTGCTGCATCTCCCACCTGGCCTTCATATGAGGAATGATAAGTGTCGCGTAGAGCATAGCCAGGTACAGGGGTGCCAGTCGTTGCGCCAGCTCGAAGGCCTCTACCAGTTGTTCGCGCGTGGCATAGCGTTCCCAGGGCTGAAGATAGGCCCCACGCAGGCAAGTCCGGGCCTTGGGCCAGCGGGCCTCAATGTCGAGCAGGAAAGGGTACAGGCTAAAGAAGGGGTGGGCGATACAACTATCAGTCCAATCGTAATACAGGTAGTCGCCCTCGCTCAGAACGATATTCTGCGCGTGCAGGTCGCCATGCTCAAGGGTCTCTGGGAGCGCATAGCTGGCTAACTTCTGGCAGAGTGAGCGTATAAGTGGTAGTGCGTCATACAGTCGCCTTACCTGCTCCAGCGAAAGGGCCGTAGGAGTGTCAAATAACAGCGACTGCTCATTTGCGAGCAAGTGCCCAAGCTGCTCTGACAAAGTCGCCAGTGGGAGGCGTGGACACCCCAGCTCCTCCAGTTGCTCCACCTGTGTGCTGTGATCAATCTGTAATATGGCATAGCGGCGCAGCGCCTCCTGCCAATCCGCCAGGTCCAGGCTCTGGTCCAGATGTCTATCGCCAAAGTCATGCATCAAGAGCCAGCGTTCACGCTCATCCACGGTCACAAGCGCTGGCATACACCCTACCCGGTATCGTGCCAGGTGTTGTAGCAGCGTAAGCTCATGTCGGAAGAACGCAGGCAGGGCCTTAAAATAAAAAGTGTTGTTTTCCGCTGCCTGCACTCGCAGCAGGCAGCCGCGTTCCGCCACGCCTATCTGCTCTATTGAGACTATGGGCTGGACCTCCAGTTTCGCCAATGCTTGCTCAATCCAGTCCTCAGCCCTCGACAACCAGCCAGGATGATACCAGGGAGTGCGCTCCTCTTCGTCCCGCTTTACCAACCATTCTTCCAGCCATACAAGATGCTCCGCCGGCGTGATCATAATCTCTTTCAAGGCTTCAACATCCATCCAGCAGGTATCCGCCGGAAGATTATCATGGGACGAGTGTAGTTCCATGACATAGACCCGGCTAAAGCGCATTGTCGCGCGCTCAAAGTCCTCGCCCAGGCAGCGGACCGTCGACAAACCCACAGCAAGCAAGCCCTGCATCTCACGATTAAAGCGGGCGACCTCTTTCCACGAACTATACTCGTCTGCCTGCCACTCCACCTGGGGCAGCATCCAGCCACCCTGCACAGCCCGCAAGAGTACTCGCATTCTCACAGGATGCATGATAATACCCGCCATATTGAACGTATAGCGTGCCGCTTCTGGCATATACCAGTTTATACCTCCAATCTACAAGAAAACTATACGGCCCCTTTCGCGAGATGGTTCCCAGGCTGGTAGGGACCCGCTTTAGCACTCACAGGCGATTAATCGCCTGTGAGTGCAGCCCCCATTGATACCATGATTTTATCAAACTCCTTTATCCTTCATATAAGCTACAAGTATCAGGTTCATGCCAATACACGCCAAAGTAATTGTGATTGGGAAACGTAGCGCTTGCTCCAGGTTGAACGAGGCCTGGATAGCGATGATGACCATACCTATTATCATAAGTGAAAAACCAAGGGCTGAAGTGAAGAGATTTTGCCGCTTACTATTATTCTTCTATCTAACTTTGCACGTTCTGTTGAATCCATGAGCGCCTCAAGATATGTATGCCGCAAAAGATTTGCTAAATAACGTGAGTTCTGGATAAGCAAACCCCTTCCGATGGGCGAGAATAGGAGTTAGATGAAGGGCTTCTATTCCACCATCGGAGGGATCTAGACATGAGTGTACTCGAATTGTTTTGCGCTGTCGATGATTTTGTGATGAGCTTTGCCCCACAACTGCAAGCGAGCCAACTGGCAGCAAGTAAACAACGAGCACGTGCGGGCCAACTTTGGCCAAGCGAAATCATGACTATTCTCATCCATTTTCATCAGTCCCGGTATCGCACCTTTAAATCCTATTACACGCAACATGTCCAGGTTCATCTGACGAGTGAATTTCCTCACCTGGTGAGTTATCAGCGCTTTGTGGCTCTCATTCCCTCAGTGCAAGTTCCACTGTTAGCGTACTTGCAAAGGTGCTATGGAGCTTGCACAGGCATCAGCTTCATTGATTCGACGTCGTTGGAAGTCTGCGACCCCAAACGGATCAGTCAGCATCGCGTCTTCGCCGCCGATGCTAAGCGTGGAAAAACCAGTACAGGATGGTTTTACGGGTTCAAGCTGCACCTGGCAGTGAATGATCGCGGCGAGTTGCTGGCTTGTTGCCTCACGCCTGGCAATGTCGATGATCGCGCTCCTGTTCCCACTCTGGTGAAAAAGCTGCGCGGCAAATTGTTTGGAGATCGCGGCTACATTTCCGCTCCTCTGACCCTATGGCTTTTTGAACAAGGATTACAGCTCATCACCAGATTGCGTAAAAACATGAAAGATTGCCTCATGCATCTTTCTGACAAGCTCTTGCTCCGCAAACGAGCGATTATTGAATCGATTATCGATCAACTCAAGAACATTTCCCAGATTGAGCATTCTCGCCATCGCAGCCCGACCAATTTTGTCATCCATTTGATCGCTGGACTCATTGCCTACTCTCATCAAGAGAAAAAGCCGGGTTTGCACCTCGATGAACACGCTCTTCTGGCTGCTTGATTGCCTTGGCTTATCCAGAACTCACGTTAAATACATCTTCAATCATACAGGCAAGCTGGGTTACATACAAGTGTGTAGAGCGCGTTCCTGTCGCTACCTTCTTTTCCCCTTGACATCTCCCTGCATTTCCGTGTACTATTGTCACTAGTTAGTGACGTCACTAATTGGTGACATTTGTGAGGAGAAATCTGGTATGACTGAAGCTGGCAAGAGACGGGGAGAGGCCAGCCGCGAGGCTATTCTGGCGGCGGCGGAGAGCGTTTTCGCAGAACATGGCTTTGATGGTGCGCGCGTCGACGTAATTGCCCATGCCTCGGGCTATGATAAGAAGCTGATCTTTCGCTACTTTGGCGATAAGCTTGGCCTCTATACCGAGGTGCTTAAGCGGGCCGATCAGGAATCGAATACCCTCCTGGCTCGCATCTTCGCGCCCCTGCTGGCGGAAGAACCCCTCATCCTCCAGGCTCAGCAGTTCAAATCTTTCCTTACATCCATGCTCTATGCTCTTTTCGATTACCTGCTTGAGCATCCACGCTTTGTGCGTATCATGACCTGGGAGATGGCTGAGGGCTGGCAGATTTATACCCAGATTGCCTCACAATTCCCTCATGAAGATCTTGACCAGTTTGAGCGCCTCTTTCATAAGGCGCGTAGTGCGGGACTGCTCAGGTCAGACTATCTGCCCGCGATCCAGTTGTCGACAATCACGCAGTTATGCCTGACCTATCTCTCCTCTCTACCTTTATATAAGACGCTATTACCAGGAGAGGATCTCTCATCGCGCGCAGGCCTGGAACGCGCTCGCGAGTATATCGTAGCTTTTGTGGTCGCCGGTATGATGGCCGATCCCACAGAGTCGCGGCCCGAGAAAGGAATGGAATCAAGATGACAGAAATCACATTACAGGACGTTTTCGCGCAAAAACATAATCCCTATCCAGCCTATGCGCGCCTGCGCGAGCAGGGACCCCTCACCCGCTGGAACTGGATGGGGCAGGATATGTGGCTGGCGACCACCTATGAGGACATCATCGCGCTTTTGAAAGATCCGCGCCTGACCATAGACATGCAGAAGCTTCTACCCCCAGAGCATGAACAGAGTCTCGGTGGAGGAAGTGCTGAGCGCTATGTGCCCCTCGCTGGCATGCGGCACCTGCTCAACACGGATCTTCCAGACCATAGCCGCCTGCGCACTCTGGTCTCCAAAGCCTTTACCCCGCGCATGATCGAGCAGTTGCGCCCACGTATCCAGCAGATCGCAGATGACTTGCTCGACGCCGTTCAGGAGCAGGGAGAGATGGACCTGGTCGCCAACTTTGCCTTTCCGCTGCCCATTATCGTTATCTCGGAAATGCTGGGCGTCCCATCGGAAGACCGCCAGCAGTTTCGTACCTGGACCCAGACCATCGTGCAGAGCCAGGGTGCCACGCTTTCGTCCGAGAAACAGGCCGCAGGCCGGGCCGCCGAGGCAGAGTTCATCAACTATGTCAAAGCACTGATAGCTACAAAGAGAAAACATCCAGACAACAGCTTGACAAGTGATCTTATTCAGGTTGAAGAGCAAGGCGACAAACTGAGCGAGAATGAACTCATTGCCATGATCTTTCTCCTGCTGACGGCTGGACACGAGACAACGGTGAACCTGCTTGGCAACGGTACGCTGGCCCTCTTAGAGCATACCGACCAGCTAGAGCTTCTGCGAAGCGATCCTGGCTTGCTTCCCTCGGCCATCGAGGAGCTTTTACGCTATACTACTCCTGTAAGCCTTACCGCTCCGCGCTGGGCCTTGGAAGACATCGTGTTGCATGGCCAGGTAATCCGCCGAGGCGAGATGGTGCGCTGCGCCCTGCTTGGGGCTAACACCGATCCCCAGGAATTCGCGGACCCCGAAGTCTTGAATACCCTGCGCCAGGAAAACCAGCACCTGGCCTTTGGCAAAGGCATTCACTTCTGCCTGGGAGCGCCCCTGGCTCGCCTGGAGGGCCAGATCGCCATCGGCACCCTGCTCCGCCGCCTGCCCAACCTACGCCTGGCAGTGCTCCCAGAGCAGGTCGCCTACAAGGATGCTGGTTCCCTGCGCGCCCTCGCGGCCCTGCCGGTCACGTTCTAAGGTGGAGCCCGCTACTGGCGTACGCGGCTACTCCTGCCAGCCAGCGTAGGCGCGTACGTCAGTAGCGCACTACACAACCCGCAGTGGCCCGCGTAATACGCCCTCGCGCATGGTCTCCAGATTACCAGCGGGTATGTACTCTACCCACCAGGTAACTCCCGCATCGGCCAGGGATTTCATCAGGGTGCGATCATGCTCCCAGTCTGCTGAACGACTGCGTCCTCCAAGTTTGATCTCGTAGGGCTTGCCTCTCTGCTCTTCGCTGCGATGGTTCTCGATAAACTCCTTGAGTGTACGCACCTCATCTGGTGTCCAGTCACTGTCATCTCCCCCCGGCTCATGTTGTTTGTAGAGGCAGCATCCCTCATAGCGTGCCGCCCGGAGTGATGGCCCCTTTAGTGGCCAGCCTCCTCCGACCAGGATGGGGATGCGTGGTTTCTGCACTGAAGTTGGCAGGAAGGTCATTTCTCGCACCTGGTAATACTGCCCCTCATAGCTGAAGGGGTCGCCGCTCCACAACCCCACTATGACATCCAGCGCCTCGTCTAGCATCTTCGCGCGCTCTTTAGCATCGCTCGCTTCATTGACCCGAGTAAAACCGGCCTCCCCCGCGTCGCCTGAACCTACCCCTAGAATAAAGCGTCCATTTGACAGTTGATCCAGTGCCAGCGCCTCGCGTGCCACCTTCCATGGCCGCCTCCTGCTTAATGGCGTCACTGACGTTCCCAGGCGTATATGTTTCGTGCCGATGGCCATCGCTGCCATCGCGATCCAGGGATCACAAGTTGGCACCGCTCCATCACTCTGATGCACAATATAATCCTCGACGAACACTCCATCCCAGCCTGCTTCTTCCGCCAGGCATCCCAACTCTGCCAGCACCCGTGCATCCCCGCATACGCCACCATTTGGGAGCGAAAGACCATACCGCATAAACCGACTCCTTTCAGACTAATCCGTTCCAAGGTCGTAATAAGCAGTATAGCCCGCCAAAATGACACCTTCTGTCTTATTTGCACAAAAGAGGCGGAAATTTACTGTCCATCCACACCATAGTAAGGAGCATTTTTGTAGATTACAGGCATGAATCTATCTTCTTGCTCCATATTTGTGTCTTCTTGTGTTACGTGGAATTCTCTTGCGTTTGGTGTCGTTGGTGTCAAATTTGGTGTCACAATATTACCTTGTCACAGCTCGAAAAGCGGCTCTCAACATAATGCTGCTTGTCTCTTGTAAACTCGAGTACAATTGTAAATGTGCATGCTCGAATTCGCTTTTGTTTTTTTCAGGAATAAGGAGAGAGAAGAGGAATGGACCCACTAAACAACCCGAACGCCTTTGCAGTATCGACCTTGCCCATACTTCTGGTTATCCTGTTGGTTGTGTTGGTATTTAATCTGCTCGACAAAGGCTGGTGGAAGTGCAGTGCCCCAGGATGCGACTTCCGAACAAGAAGCGAAGAGGAAGCGCTTGGACACCAGGCAAAACACGCGCAGCACAAGGCGGTGCTTGAAGACTAGCGTGAAGAAAAGCCCCTGGCCATCGAGTCCTGAACTCACCAGCAGCAAAAAACAAAAAGCATCGAGGTTGACCAGCACCAACCTCGATGCTTTTTGCTCCACATCGACAAACATCACTGAAGCGCTTGTTTTAAGGCCTGAGCCAGCTGGTAAATAAGGCTCACCTGCCATTTTGATGTTGAGGGGAATATCTGAGCGGCAAAGCGTATTAAAACGTGCCACATGAACCTCACTGTGGCTGCCCTCTGCTTCGTTGAACGCAGCTTTTCGGGGTTCGTTTGTTCGGTTGCTTATACTTTTCAATCTCATCATCAAAAGTACGTTTGAGCCTAAACTACCCTTAAGGATAAGTAGTTTTAGAAGGTAGATTGGCAATGAACTCATACGACCTAGACCAACCGCCCACATAACTGGATTATTCGCCTCCTGAGCCGCTTGTATGGAGACTTTGTAATAATGTTGGGCATTGGAATAATCATTCATATCAAAATAGATCGCCCCAATGTGTTGCCCGATCAGGCTGGCAATGCCACACAAGCGCTCGTGAGTACTAGCTGCTTGTGGCCTCCTTAGAAGCGCTATAACTGTATCCAGATGACCCAAGAAGCTACCGAGCAAGTTTTGATAGCCAAGACTGGTACGCAGTGACCAATAATCTGAGGTGATTTGTTCCAAGCTCGTTAAAGCACTACTATCTATTATGGATGGTTTTCTCAGAGTCTGAGAGAGGCGCTCCCAGGGAGGAGGCGCAGTTATTATTGCTTGCGTGCCTACAAGAGTTGTTCCAATAATACCCGCTATCTTTTTTGCGGCTTCACGTCTGTTCACGTCCTGCTCGCTTTCTTCGCCTTCGGCTGGTGTGCTTCTTTCACCTAAATACGAGCTACTATCATAGTGGGTTCTATGCTCCTTTGCCGCCTCTACTCCTTCAAAATTTAAACCCAGTTCCTTGGGGAGAACACGACGATTATAATGCTCGCTAAAAAAGCTACAGATACGATGGATGCTATCAGATCTTAAAGCCTTCCCTGCCTCGGCGCGTTTAATTGTTGCGATTCCCACCTGAATAAAGTCTGCCAGTATTTGCTGTGAGTAACCTAGTTCCAGTCGCGCTTTTTTGAGTGGGTGCATAGGGTATCCCTCCCAAAATCATCACTCAAACTCCACTACCAGGCCTACACATTACATTTTCGATTTTAACTGGTTGAGCTTTTCCGTGGCCCCTTAGGCCCTGTTCTACGCGGTGTCGCAAGAAATACCTTGAGGGAATCCTCATAAACAAGCCAATCATGGCCTGTCTTAAAGCCTTCAACTTGCCCCTTGCGTAGCAATCTTTGAATATATTCTCGGCTAAAACCTGATACTACGCTGGCTTCCTGGGTGGTTATGAGGATACGATCTCCTCCAATTCTTTGCGACATACGCGTTCACCTACAATTAGTTTGTTTAACAAGACTTTATAGTTCTCTAAGTATACCATTTCTTGGATAAATCACCAATTCACCCTAAATACCCTTGACAATTAGTTCGTTTATCCGGTATAAATTAATTAGTTCGTTTATACGAACTCTCGAGGAGACTTTAGGGATCAAAGAAGGATCAAATAGATATCCTAGCAGCATCAAAAGATACGTAAAAGATTTGTATTAGATCCAATTTACCCTGAATTCTGCCGCATAATATGCACAACAGAAAACCGCTTGCGGCGGCAACCACAAGCGGTTTCGGAACCCAACCAGCACCTGGACTGGCACAAGCCTGAGAAACTTTCCAGTCCAGATGCTCTTAACATCGGGCCTGCTCTAACAGTAGCGCAAGCAGGCTCGGGTGTCAACTATCACTTGGCTTTAATAGTAAGAGAAGGAGCCTGTTATGACAACGACACCGCGAACCTTCGCGCAACGCATTGGTCTCTTCAGCCCGTGTGTTGCACCAGCAGCAATTCTCTCTGACGGTCCTCTTCGGATGGAGGAAGACGGTCTCACGCCACTTACTCTACGCCAAGAGGCTTCGCACGACGGTCTCTGCCATCTCCGCGTCCTCCGTCGCCTGCCCTGTGGAGATCTCTATCAAGCTGAAGTTGCGGCCACACCCCAGCTGCTTCATGCACAACCAGTTGTCGCCTACTTCACAGAAGAACAGCTACGCTATGCAGCGCCCTGGGACAAACGGCTAGACGGCGCAGATCCCGACTCGATCCTCGCACGGCTTGAGGCACGCGCAGCCGCGAATCAGCCAGTCATCCGCATCGAGCCAGGGGAACAGAAAAAGCCTGCCACTCCTGAGCCAGTCGTCGCCCTTCAGCGCCTGGATCTACCTGTGGAAGCCACACAGAAACGTTTACAAGAGGCCCTTGAAGCCATCACGGCCGGAACACCTACCGAGGCACATACTCTCCAGAAACAGCGCGAAGTCTCGACCCGTTCTATCGGTGCATTTCATATGCAGCAGGCCTTCCTCTGCGCGGCCATAGATACCCTCATGGATAGGCTTTATCGCTCCACGGAGCAGGTCCATCACCTCATGGTGAAGACAAACTGTGCTCTGATCGCCCAGGTACAACGCTGGCATCGCGACGCCAGGCAACGCGTGGTAAATGCGATCCCATACTTCAACAAGCGCGAACAGCGGCACACCTGGCGGCTGCTCATCGGAGTGCCTGAACACCTCCTCCAGACTGTCTAGCGCTCTTCACTCTGCTCACCTGTACTTTGTCTATCATGCATGCAGTTGCTCCTCGCGAGCCGACTGAGGAGACGTTATGCCTCAAAATACTGCCACGCTCTTAAGAGAGCCGATCTGCACGACTGAGCACCGCGAGAGTACCCAGGGTACCGCCAATGATGTTGATAGGACGCCGCCAGCCGAAATGAGCGCGTCCATGCGCGATACGGTAATCATGTCTCTGCAACCTCAGTTGCGAGCGATGGCGCACCGATTTGCACGACAGATGCATCTTGCAGAGAACGCCGTCGATGGGCCCGATCTCGTACAAGAAGCGAATGTCGTCCTGCTCGAAGTCTATACAGAAGCACTCTGCAAGCCCAATCCATATGCGTACTTGATGGGCGCTGCGCGTCTGACCATGATCAAAAGTGCCTCTTCTCATACGCGAACACACGGAGTACGGATGATGAGCCTGGATGCACCTCTCTCACGCGAGAGCGGTCGCGTGACATGTCTGGCTGATGTGATCGCAGTCCCACAGCGGGAAGAGGCGCCCCTCTCTCAGAGATCTCAAAGCCTTACGCGACACCTTCAGGCAGCTATCGCGAGACTGACGCCAGCACAGCAAACCGTCATTCTTCATCATTTCTATGGCATTGACGGCCCTCCTGAGTCGCTGGCGGCCATTAGTCGACGCTTTACCTGGAGTAAGCAAAATGTCCAACAGCATAAGCAGCGGGCGCTTGCGAACCTCCATAGGCTTCTGAGCCTGCACGTCACCCCATCACAGCTATGAAAGTGAGGTGATCATCCTTATGCAATTCTTCCCTTTTGAGAGGCCTTCTCCTTGCACCAATAGAAGCGTCGGCATACTGGTCTGGCATCCAGAATGTCATGCCCTCCTGCTTCAGGAACACGCTCGACCACCCTTTGGGATCGCGGCCCCAGCTGGGCATGTCGAGCCAGGAGAGATGTACCCACGCGCTGCTCAGAGAAAACTCGAAGAAGAAACTGGGCTCCACATCTTTTCCATGCAATCGGTCTACATCGGCCGCCTGGACTTTGCTTGTTGCAGACCAGGGGGAAATTACCACGACTGGCATGTTTACCAGGCATATGCCAATGGTCCGTTGCTTCCCCGCCTCGATGAAGCACATTCTCTTGGATGGTATTCGCTCGAAACGGTGAAACGATTGGCTGAGCGCACTGCCGCTTATTCTGCGGGTCATATCAACACACATGACTGGGAGCGTGCACCGGGGCTTGAACCCGTCTGGTGTGTCATCTTCGAGAGTTTGGGCTTGCTCTCATGAAGGCTCTTACAACGCTTTGGCAACCCTCATACCTGCTGGTGGAAGACCGCCGGATTGAAGAAAAAGAAGGAAAAAAACTGATGCGACTGCATTTCCCAAAGCGGGCGATACCTGGAGGTGGCACCGCTCCGAAGGAGGAGCCACTGGTGACCCTTCCAAAGGATACGGAAACCTGCTCTTCCTGTGGCGCGCAGACCATGATTTGTTCTCATTGTCGTCGAATCTACTGCCCTTGCTGCGATCTGCACCATGTGCAAGAAGATTCTAAAGGGGAACTCTACTGGGGGTGTGACTACTTTGATGGGCTTCCTAACGACTCGTACACAGGGCATCGTTACGACAATAGCGCCGCAACCCCTGTCGATGACGCCGGGGACTGGGTTCCCTGGATCTACGCCTAAATTTCACCTGTCCTTGATCACTTTCGTTCAAGGGCTTTTTTATGCCTACAAATCAGCAACTACAGTTTTAACACCTCACAAAGAGGGGGAAAAACATGTCTTCTCCAGACCAGGAATTCGAAGAGCTGGACCAGGATCAAGACGAGGGCGAAAAGCTCCGTACTGGCGGTGCGCAACATCACCGTTCTGGTGGCTGTTGGATCATTATACTCATTGTAGGCCTTGTCGTGGCGGCCCTGTTGTATAGCGGCGCTCGCATTGGCAGTAGCGGGCTTAAAGGTGTGCCAGGAGGCGGATTTGATGCCGGGGCAAAAGCCTATGCATTGGCTCAGGAAGCCGAGGCCTATCGGAGAGTCAATCGCAGTAATGCCAACTATTGCGATTTCTCCGTTGTCCTTGAAGATGCACAGGGTAACCTGGCAACGTTTCCCGGGTTGATCTATGAGGGGTACGGCAGGGAGAACAATAAGAATCACTGTGAGCAGAAATCACTGAGATACGTACAATTCAACCTGTTTCCCGACCAGGTTTACCCCAAACTCAAAAACCTTCACGTCATTCATATTGTGGTGTTTTCGCAGGTACGAGTCTGTGATACCTGCGATGAGGGGTTTCCTGCCTGGCAGACAACGTTGCAACAACTCATCAAGCAGAAGCCAGGTGGAGAGAACGTTTCAGTCGATCTTTCTGTTTGGGAGATTCAGGCCGGTTCTCCTAGCGGGTTTGCTCCTGCTGACTACCTCTACGGCCCCTATACACCTGGCGATCCCAAGCCCAACACGACGAAACCAATAAACGTGAGGGCTCAGGATGTCATCCAGGTGTATCCTTGAAAGACTTGACAAGGTTGTTTCTCCTATGGTACATGTAACTTTAAAGAAACAAGCACCATAGGAGATGGGATGGTGAAAAGCGTTTTTGATGCGCAGAGAATGGCCGCTATGGTCCAAACGAAGCGAGGGAAGCAGAGTTTGCGCGATGCCGCTTCTGAGATTGGCGTCAGCGCTGCAACCTTGCAACGAATTGAGCGGGCCGAAATCTCGGATATTGCGATTGCATTGCTGGTCTCAGACTGGCTGGCTCTCCCTTTGCAGGATTTTGTGGAGCAACAAATGAATATCACACCTACGACAGAACAACTTATTGAGCAAATTCGGTTAAAGGCTCAAGTGACGGGATATGGGCCAACGGGTTTGCGCCCGAGAAACACAACGCTAGCTGGTTTTTGGTGCCTTCCAGCAACATCCGAACAAATTCGGGTCACAGAAGAACTCCTTGGCTTCCCCCTACCAAAGGAGTTGGCTACCCTCTATCACGCTCTCGCCAATGGAGGGTTCGGGCCTGCAGCGGGACTGAGGGGAACGGTTGGAGGGTACGGAACGCGCTATACCGCACTTCCGAATGGGGGGATGTTCTATAACGAAGAGACAATAGTGAAGTTTCATCTATGGGCCGAGGATTATCTCGTGGATCTGAATGCCTATAAGGCCGACCAGTGGAAACAACAGGCATCAGGTTCCAAGGTCCTTCCTCTCCCTGCAGAGGTCTGGCCGCGCCAGATTATCCCGCTTTGCGACTGGGGCGATTGCGTAGAAGTTTGCTGTGATCAGCATGGTTTTTTGTGTTACTGGTACGCCTCAGAACGCCCGGGGTACTATGAACTAGAGAAGACAGTGAAGCCCTTCAACTCCTGGCTGCAGGAATGGGCTGTGAAAAAGATCTAGAGCCTCGAACGCCCAAAGAACAATATCCTTAGACAGACAGCCCTCTCAGGTTTATGGCAATGGGGTCATCATCCCGGTGAGCAACGGTTTTGCTAGGTCTTCCTCATCCAGGCGAATCCCCAGAGCCTCAAGGAGGGCAGACATGAGTTGGATGGCATTCCGATTCTCGCTATTCGGATCGATTCTTGCCTGGCGAAGCACTGTCTGGAGACGATCTGGAATCGGATCTGATGCTTCAAACTGTTCCAAGAGCACTCCATTCTCCGCATAACTCAAGAGTGTGAGAGCATTAACGTCACGGTACACCGAGACTGCTACGGCTCCGGCTGCAAGGGCGCAAAGCACTTCCGGACGAATGCTTTGATCCTCATGCATCAATTCAATGGCAAAAGCCCAGTTTCCGCACTGTCCTACCTGAAGAATAGGTCCGTGGAGATCTTGCCAGATATCGAGATCCTCATAGGCTTCAAGATCTTGGAACGTATCAAGATCTCCACAGGGGATCGGCCAGGCATGGGACGGGTCTCCTCCGAAGCGGGTGAGCATCTCGGGCCCATCTATCCCTCAAGCGAAGGTCACACAGAACGGCGAAAATCTCTGGTTCAGATGCGAAAGACTATCAAACATACAGCAATCCTCCTCATGTTTTCCATTCATTGCTCGGATATTCTTTGTCACACCCATTTTTCTGGTGAGCCAGTCTTCGGTTTCTTCAGATCTTGCAGTTGTCCTTTAGCCGCTTAGCCATCGCGGAAGGAACTGGTCGGGGCTACTATACTGAACCGGACAAGCTTCCAAATGAATATGCTAGCCCTCCAGGGCATTACTGCGATGGCTGGCCATGATTCACCCTTACCTTACTGAGCTGATCCTTAGAGACACGCAATGCCTGTTGGATGTTTGTATCGAGAAGCACTACTCCGTTGAGAATAGCACCATTGAGATCCGCCCCACGTAGGTTGGCACCACTCAGGTCTGCATTGCTGAGGCCTGCATTGCTGAGATCCGCCCCGCTCAGATTGGCTCCACTGAGATTCGCTCCATTGAGACACGCTCCGCTCAGATCCGCATTGCTGAGATCTGCGAAGCTAAGATCTGCATCGCTCAGGTCGGTTTTGTTCAGGTAAGAGTCTCTGAGATTCGCTCGGCAGAAAGAGGCTCCTTCAAGCTTGGCAGCTCTCAAATCAGCGTTACTGAGGTCTGCTCCATCGAAGTGGGTTTTGTGCAATCTTGCCCCGCTGAGATCCGCTCGGCAGAGATCTGCTCCTATAAGGTCAGTCATGCTGAGATCGGCTCCGACAAGTATTGCCCTGTTGAGGCGAGCTTTAAAGAGGTGAGATCCTCTGATACTCGATCTACTGAGTCTGGCCATGTTCAGGTTCGCTTCATTGAGGCGAGCCCCGCTCAAATCGGCTTGCTCAAGATTGGCGCCGCTCAGGTTCGCTTCACTGAGATCTGCTTCGCTCAGATCTAGATTATGGGCATCAAATCCTTTCAAATCCATACGATTCATATCTGCTTGATGTAAAGAGACAATACTGGCGCCTCGCTCACTGGTCACGAGCTTGGCTTCTCGTAAGAATGCAAGCAGATAATTTATTCGAGGTGTATCTAGTTGCTTCAATGCAGTCAGTGTTCTTACCCTGGCAACATTCCTGACTTCAGCATCGGCTGCCGATTGGCGCAAATTCTTTTCTAATAAAAGATCGGACATTCGATCTAAATAAGTTTGGAGTAAATCTTCCAGTTGTTTATCCTTCGCGATCGCCTGGTCGTTCAAATATCGTTCTTTGGCTATTTCCTGGTCATTTACGTATCGTTTTTCGGTGTTTTCTTGTTCAGTTTTGCTTGTCGTGTGATTGAGCAAGAAACCACCCACTGCCAGGACAAGAGGTACGACAAGGAGTTGCATCCATTCCCAAAGAGACTTGGGCGTTTGATATTGTGAAAGTGCAACTAACCCCACGCACACTGTGATTCCCAAAATCGTAGCGATGCTCATTTTTCGCTTTCCCCACCAATGTGCCAATTTTTGCTTCACTGTACTTTTCCTCTTCTCTTACATCTAGAGCAATGTAGCCATCACAGATATTTAACTCGTAAAGGGGCGACAAATCAAGTAAGTAAACGCAATAAAAGCGAGAGAACAAAAGTAGACATTGAGAAGCGTAATGAGCCCTCCTGATAGGTGCAGGAGGGCTTTTTCTAGGAAGGACCCCTTGCCTATGCTTTCAGCACCGTCACCACCACTGGCGCTCACGCTTCGGCCCTACCAGGAGGAATGTGTACAACGCGTCCTGAATACGTACCAGGAACAGCCCGAAGGTGGAAAAGCACTGGTGGTGCTTCCCACCGGGTGCGGCAAAACCGTCGTCTTTACCGAAGTAGCGCGACGGCTCGGTCTCACGACCCTGGTGATCGCTCACCGTCAGGAGCTGCTCCAACAGGCGGCGGATAAGTTTCGCCTCGCTGACCCGACTGCAGTCGTTGGGCAGGTGGGAACTGGACGACATGAGTGGGGCGCACCCACCACAGTGGCTTCGATCCAAACGATCAGCAGGCCTGAGCACCTCAAGAACCTCTCCCAGTTTAGGTACCAGCTGGTTGTGATCGATGAGGGCCACCACGCGACCTCTGATGGCTACAAGGCGGTGCTTGCAGCCCTCTCCAACGCGTTCGTGCTCGCAGTGACCGCAACCCCTGACCGGCTCGATAAGCAGCGCATTGAGTCCAGCTTTGGGGAGCCGGTGTTTTCCACCACCATCCTTGAGATGGTCGAGCAAGGCTACCTCTGCGACCTGCGCGCCATTGCAGTCCGAACCACAACCTCCCTCGATGGTGTACACACACAAGGAGGCGACTTTAAAACCAGAGACCTGGAGGAGGCTGTCGATACCCCCGAGCGTAACCTACGCATCATGCGTGCCTACCAGGAGCATGCTAAGGATCGGCAGGCCATCTGCTTTGCGGTTACCGTCGAGCACGCCCACCACCTGGCCGAAGCCTTCCAGAAGGCGGGATTTCGGGCCGCTGTGGTCAGCGGCGACACGCCTCAAGAAGAGCGCAAGCATATCCTCCAGGCGTATGCACGAGGAGAGCTTGAGGTGCTCTGCAATGTCAGCGTGCTCACTGAAGGGTATGACCATCCCGCAACCTCTTGTATTATCATGGCCCGTCCAACTAAGTCCCGTGCGCTCTATACTCAAGCGATAGGCAGAGGGACGCGACTGGCTCCAGGCAAGCGCGACTGTGTGATCCTCGATGTCACCGACAACTGCCTCAAGCATCGACTACAACCGCAACTGCTTCAGCAGGCGCTGGGTGTAGACATGCGCAATGGGGAGAGTATCACTGAGGCACGCCATCGCCTTCACACCGAAGCGGCTGAGGCTCCAGCTCCATCGGAGCCAGGGAAGGAGAGCAATGAACGAACCACCAAAGTGCTGGCGCGCACGAGCGATCTCCTCGTCAATATCCTGGCACCCATGGACTGGAAGCGCCTCTCAAGTGGGGCGTATGTCCTCGAAGTCGGCGAGCACAGGCACCGGATCGCGCTCGTCCCTTCCGCGTTGAGGGAGGGGTACTATGCGGTTTGGGCAAAACTCGCACCCACCTTCAAGCCACAGCTCTGGCTCAAAGAATCCCCGCTGGAATGGGCCCAGACCCATGCCGAGATGAAAGCGCGGCTTTTGCAGACCGACGAGAAAAAGCGGGTGCTGGTCGATAGCCATGCGCCTTGGCGCTCGTACCCAGCATCTCTCAAACAACTCTCCACGCTGCGCTACTATGGTCTCGACTTTCAGCCAGAGATTACCAGCGGCGAGGCCTCGGATCTGATCGGACAAGAAAAGGCGAGACGTGAGCAAGCAAAAGCCAAACAGCGCGTCGCCAGACAGGCCCCCAGATCCAGGCAAAAGACATCATGAGGCAAATTCCCCATATGAGTAGTCCCGCATGGCCTGCTCTCCTTCTTTTGCTCCTTCAATCGCTCATCGAGTCTGAAAGGAAGGTCTCGAATGCTTCTCACTTCATCGCGCCCCACAGCCCCGGCCTGGGCTGAGATGGTCCCATCCCAGATTGCTCGTGATGCATTAGAGCAGCGTGGGTGGTCCGTCTTTCCGCTCGATGCTGGCAAGCGCCCCTTTCCCTTAGGAACCTATTATCCTGATGGAACGCCCAAGCGGCTGGGGTGGAAAATACATCAAACGCGGTGCGCCTCGCTCAAAGAGATCCAGTATTGGGAGCGGCGATACGCACCGCAATTGTGGGCGGTCATCACTGGCAAAATCAGCCGTCTGGTTGTGCTCGACTTCGATGGGGAAGCAGGGCAGGAAACACGCGATAGGCTGGGACTCAGCCCACACGTTCAAACAGGCTCAGGCGGCGCGCATGTCTACCTTGAGCATCCCGGTTGGCCTGTTCCCACTCTCAACAGTAAGAGCAAGCGTGAACTTGGAGCGCGCTGGCCGGGGTTGGATATCCGAGCAGATGGAGGCTATGCGGCCTTCTGCGGGGAGAGCGAGAGCGGACCCTACCTTTGGCTCCGTGATCCTCAGCTTGACCCTCTCGACTGTTTGCCCGAGGAACTGAGGGCCTTTCTGAACCTGCTTCAGCCTCCGGTCTCAGCCAGCACCGCCAGAGGGCAGGAAGTGACCAGCGCGGCATCGACGACGCGCATTGCAGCCTCGACCCTTCTTGAGCGTGCGCTCAAACATATCCATGAGCAGGGGAATGGGCGCAACGATACTGGCTTCTGGCTCGTGTGCCAGCTGCGCGACAACGGTTATACTGCCAACGAGGCGGAGGGGGTCATGAGCCAGTATGTCGAGCACACCCCAAAGACAAATACCAAAGGCATCGTGGAGCCCTATACCATCGATGAAGCACTAGCAAGCCTGGGAAGTGCCTATGGCTCAGAAGCCCGTGAACCCTGGACCCCTCTTGAAGGTGTGCAGTCTGCTTCAAGTGGTCAGCGAGGCGGTGGAAGAGGGAACGGATCGAGAACGACGGTCACGGGGACCGCAACCCCTGAGGAGCCAGAGGAGCCGAAGCCACTGCCAGAGATCCTGATCAACAACTCGCAACTACGTGAGCGCACTGACCAGGCGATTGACGCAATTATGCGGCAGGAACGGCGCAATCCCTCCTTGTTCATGCAGTCTTCGCGCATGGTTCGTGTCAGTCGTGACGAGATGCGACGTCCGATCATTGCCCAGATGGGCGTCACAGAAGTCAAGGAGGTGCTCACCCAGACTGCCAACTACTACCGGCTGAGAAAAGTCGCTGGAGAAGAAGGCGCATACGAGAAGGTACCGATCTCACCGCCTAAAGAACTGGCCGAGCAGACGCTTGCACGACAAACCCAGGCCCCCTACCTCCCTTTCCCTCCGCTGGCAGCCATCGTAGAAACGCCTGTGATTCGCCCGGATGAATCGATTCTTGATATGCCAGGGTATGACTCGATAACCGCGCTCTACTATGCACCGGCTCCTGGCATGAAAGTCTGCAAGGTGCCGCTTCATCCTACACACCAGGAACGCGAGGCGGCCCTGGCTCTGCTCTGGGATACCATCGGAGAATTCCCGTACGTGAGCGAAGCAGACAAAGCGAATGCTCTGGGTCTGCTTCTCACCCCGATCTTGCGCCCGGCTATCGCTCGTCATGTACCCCTTGCCCTGATTGATGCCCCCAAACAGGGAACGGGGAAGGGCCTACTCAGCGATGTTGTCTCCGTGATCGCAACCGGTACCAGTGCCGCCATTCTCACGATGTCAGACAGCGAGGAGGAGTTGCAGAAGGCTATCACATCCTTGCTTCTGGAAGGCTCGACTATTATTACCATCGATAATATCACGGGCCGCCTTCAATCCAAACATCTTGACGGCGTTCTCACCTCCACGACCTGGAAGGGTCGCATTCTTGGTCAGTCGAAGATGACAAAGGTTCCCCATCGGGCAACCTGGCTTGCTACAGGCAACAATATCAAACTCGGCGGAGACCTCGCACGCCGTTGCTACCGCATCCGTCTGGATGCCAAAGTGGCTCGCCCCTTCATGCGCAAGGATTTTAAGCACGAAGACTTACTTTCCTGGGTGACAGAAAATCGTGCCGAGTTAGTGGGAGCATTGCTCACCTTGGCACGTGCCTGGTTTGCAGCTGGAAAACCTCGCTACGTGCATCTACCGGCTCTGGGAACATTTAGCGGGTGGGTCACTATGGTAGGCGGCATTCTTGAATATGCAGGGGTCTCCGGTTTCCTCTCCAATCTAGAACAGCTCTATCAGGAAGCTGACGAGATCTCAGCGCAATGGGAAAGCTTTCTACGCACCTGGCACGATCTCTTTGATGGGGAATGGATCACTATTAAAAAGATCGTAACTCACCTCTCAGATGACGATGATCCAGAGCCTGAAGGAAGTGCGGGGAGTTGCGAGCATCTTTCTCTTTTTGAGTCACTCCCTGAAACTCTCCAAACGGCATTCAAAGAGAAGCCTCAAAGCTTCCGTATACGGCTTGGTAGAGCGCTTGAGAAGTGGGTTGATGCATGCTTTGGTGAGGAGAATTTTCGCCTCGAACGGAAGATGAATGCGCATCAAAAAACAGGGGAATGGCGAGTAATGCGGGGAGTGGCGGGAGTTGTAACCGTCGAATCTACACAAAATTCTGAGAAAGATATTACATATATATAACAGTGGCTACAACTCCCGCCACTCCCCGCATTTGCCCCTCTATTCTTCGACGAAAAACCACACGTCCTGGCTTGTAAAGCCATTCTATTATCCCGGCTAATTGCGGACCTGAGAACAGGCAGCGCGGGGAGTTGCAGACAACTCCCCGCGCTGCCTGTTCTCAACAGAGAGGTGAACCATGCAAACACAAACACACCCTCTTACGACGTTTCTTCAAGAGCTTCAAAAGCAACATATTCAGGTCACACTTGCGGGTGATCGTCTCAAAATAGAGGCCCCGAGAAAGGGAATGATCACGCCCGAGCTATGCGAGCAGCTGGCGCAGAGGAAGGCCGAACTGATCGCACATCTTTCGACTCCCTCGCCCCCTGTTTCCCCTTTCACGCCAAATGGTAGCATCTGTCGGTGCCAGCAGCCCGCAACCTGCTACAGCGACCAGGGAGACTCCTTCTGTGAGGACTGTCGCAACCAGGCCTCGCGTACACAGTGCGCGGCCTCCCCGGCACTCGTACGTGTGACCTCGGCCCCGTTCTTCCTGCAAGATGTCGCAGGTATTATCGAATGGACGCAGACCTATCAGAGCCTCATCGTCGACCTGGAGACGACGGGTATGCACGAACATCTCGACCGAGTGGTTGCGATCACCCTGGGCAGACCTGGAAAGATTGCCATTCTTGACATGCGCCCCTACTACGGTCTTCCCGCTGAAGAGCAGGCCACGTGGCGCGAAGTGCTCCACTACCTCTTTCACCAGGATGGCATCACCTGGATCGGGCATAACCTCAAATTTGACTGGAAATTTCTGGCCGCCCATTTTGAGGTGCATCTTCCTCGCGTCTATGACACCATGCTGGCCGAGCAACTTATCCATGGCGTTGGCCTCAACCGAGCAGGAATGCGCGAGTCAGCGGCTCGCTACCGCCTGCCAGTCTCCAAAGAGGCACGCGCATGGTTCCCAGGTCTGCACACTCGCCCAACGGAATGGGTGGCCCCCTTCCCTGCTGAGCAGTTGGTCTACATGGTGCAGGACATTGAAATCCCCTATGCCATTGCGCAGCACCAACGACCCCGTATCAAGGAGCTGAAACTAGCGAGGGTCGTCCACCTCGAAAACGAGGCCGTTCCAGCGCTGGCAGCGATGGAGATGCGCGGTGTTTGCATTGATGTCGAGCGCTGGCGCTCCATCCTCGCACGCAAACAGGAGCGCCAGCAGGCACTGGAGCCTGAGTTAAGAAAGGCGCTAGGTGCTGCATTGCAGCGCGCGTGTGACGACTACCAGGCCGCCCTTACCCAGGAGGAGAAACGCCTGGTCGACGCCTACCGCGCCAACCCTGCACAGAGCAGCTGGGAACCCTTCCGGCGCAAGGGCCTTGCCCAGTGGCAGGCGACGCATAAAAAGCCACTACAACCGAAAGAGAGGGGAACTATCAATCTGGCCTCGCCGCCACAACTGCTGGCAGCGCTTCGAGCCCTTGGCGTTCCCGTCACTGCGACCGACGAGGAAACGCTCGAGCCCTATGCCAAGGAACATACGGCGGTTGCGTCACTGCTGCAATGGAAGGAGCTGCACAAGTTTGCCAGCTCCTTTGGGGAGAACCTGCTTGCCATGGTCGACACCGACGGTCGATTGCGTACCGACTACGCTCAGATTGGGGCCGTCTCCGGGCGCATCATTTGTAGCAAGCCCAACCTCCAGCAAATCCCGGCTGAGGAAGAGGAAAAAGGCCAGGAAGAACCGGTGCGTCGCTGCTTTGTGGTACCGCCTGGGTACAGCATCCTCAAGGCGGATCTCAGTAACATCGAGCTGCGTATTCTCGCGGAAGTCTCGCGTGATCAGACCATGCTCCGCCTCTTCGCCGAAGGCAAGGACCTGCACGCTGAGACCGCGAAGCTGATGTTTCATCTCTCGCCTGAGACCGACACAAAAAAGCATCTCTACAAAGGCGTACCGGTGCGCAAAATCGCCAAGACCATTAACTTTGGCCTCGCGTACGGGATGGGAGCGAACGGTCTTGCGAACCGCGCAGGCGTCGACCTCCCGACGGCAAAATCCTTGATCCGCACCTACTTTGAAACCTACCGGGGAATTGCGCGCTGGCTCCCACTTACCGCGAAGCAGGCACTAGAGCAAGGCTATGCAGTGACGCTGGCTGGGCGACGGCGCACATTCGGATCGATACCGACTTCGGTGGACTGGAGCAGAGAGGTACGCGCCAGCGCAGAACGTTCAGCGAAAAACCACCCCATTCAGGGGACGAATGCGGACATTCTCAAGCGCGCCCTGGCACTCCTGCATGCATCGCTTCCACCTGGCGCGCACCTGATTTTAGCGGTACATGACGAGATCGTAGTGGAGTGTCCAGAGTCATGTATGGCGGAAGCTGAGCAGGCCATGAAGGAGGTGATGGTGCAGGCCTGCCGGGATTTTCTCAAGGTGGTTCATATCCCCGCGCCAGAGGTACTCATTGATACCTACTGGCGTAAAGAGTAGCCCTATAGGAGGGCTACTGTTAGTTTTGTACTATAGCGGGCCGAGCCGTCCAAACACGTCCCGCTACAGGTTGTAGCATGCCGGGGCATGTACATGTGTAGTATAGCATGACGTGCAGGCCCGGCGGGAGGGTAAACGCATGAAGCGTTTCTTTGGTATTGTCTTCCTTTGCCTCGTCGCTGGCCTCGTGATTGCGAACCTCATAACGAATGTCAAACCCGTTTCGGCAGCCCTCACCTCTTCCAGCGCGACATCGTACCAGAATATGGCCCGCCAGGAAGCAGCGGCCGCAGGTATCCCCCCTGACCTGTTTGTGAACCAGATTAACCAGGAATCCGGCTTTAACCCAAACGCCCGTGGAGGATCGGGCGAGATTGGTATTGCCCAGTTTATGCCTGAGACAGCCAAGGGGCTGGGGATTGACCCAGCAGACCCACGCCAGGCCCTGCATGCAGCGGCTCAACTGATGGCGAGATATTATCAGGCCAACGGGAAGGACTACGCCAAAGCCCTGGCTGGCTATAACTGCGGCGGTGGATGCTTGGCCCACGCGCTCAGTGTTGGTGGAGAGCAATGGGGATGCCAGATCCCGCAATCGACGCAACGCTACATCTGGCTCATCATGAGCAGGCGTGTATGCTAAGGAGGCTCACGGTTCCGTGGACTCGTCTCAATCATCAAAACAGTGAATAGACGGAATACAGGCGTACACTCACCTCAACAGGAAAAATACCAAAATTTAGTAAAAATGAGCGGAAATGGTATAAAAGGGTAAATTTCCCTAAAAGCGTGAGGTGGCGAGCGACCTCACGCTTTCAGCGCATGTACTCATAACGTGCGTAGCGCGCTTTCTACAGTCAGGCATCCCTCTTCTTGGTTCAAGTTTGCAACCTTATGGAGGGAAACGTTCTCTGATGAGAGTCTTTCCATTGGCTAGTCTACCGTTGCAAAAACAGGATACTATGCGATGTTCACGCACTCGAGAGCACGTCCTTCCTCAGCTGAGACGTCGAAAGGATGGCGAGCACCCCTCTGGGCTGAGAGGTGCGCAGTGCGATGGCGTAGGACCATCCGGCATAGTAAACATGTTTGCCCTCAGGCGAGCGGGGTGTGATCCCCTGCGACGGCAACAGCAGCGTCGCCTCCTGCCCGCTATACAAGCAGGAGTTGACCTCCGGAGAGGTCATGCGGTACGACTCGTACCGCCGGGTTTGCTGAGAGGTGAGGAGAAAGGCCATGCCCAGCCGAGCAATGTTGAGCGACGCCGCGTAATCCCTCGCCCCGTTCCACAGGCACTCGGCGTTCGAGCAGCAGAGCATCGGCCCCCACGCCACGGCCTTCTTCCGGTCCTCTGGTGCAGCAGAGGCGTACGTCTTGGCCGGCTCACCACAGCGAGGACAGGTGTGGGTCGTGCCACGCGCTTCCACCTGCCGCGCCCGGATGCCCAACAGGTGGCACTTGTACTTGAGGACACGCCAGAGCTCGCCTCGCACAGTGCTATTGTTGCGCCAGTTGCGGAAGCGTCCCCGCACCCCACGGCCACGCCCCTGCGTCTTGAGCGTCCTGAGGTCTTCTCCGCAGATGAGCCGGCAGTCGGAGAGCAGCGCCAGTAGGATCAACAGGTTGGAGGCCAGGTGCGCCAGTTCGCGGTTTCTCCGCTCGTAGCTCTTCCAGCACTGGCTGATGCGCGCATCGTACTCCCGGACGCGCTGCTGCCAGCCCGCAAGATGCGCGGGGAGCGGGGCTCCATGCTCCTGCTGGGCGGCCTGGGCCTCCTTGACGAGCTGCCCGTAGCGATCGCGGCAGGCCTTGAGCCGATCAATCTCCCTTCGCAAGCGCGCCTGCCTGCCATCGATGCCGCCCGTATCCAGGAACAGTGGACGGCTCACCTGCCGGTACCGCTCCTCGTCGCCCTCCTCCGGCGGTTGCAGGATCGAGACCGTGATCAGCGAGCGCACCCCCCAGTCCCAGCCCAGCACGCGCGTCTCCTGCTCGAGCGGAGAGACGTACCTGGCCGATACCTCCAGGGTGAGATCGAGCACGGCCACACGGCTGCCATCGTCGCCCCGGATCTCTCTCAAGGTCGGCGCCTGGGGGAGAGCCCCTTGCGCGAGGAGCGCGCAGACGGCAGGGGGCAGCGCGATGGCCTGGCTCCAGGCACCCCAGCTCCATTTCCCCTGGTCATCGGGGGTGCGCAGTCGCAGCGAGAGCGATGCGAGTTGTCGCTCTTGCCGGCTCTCGAGATCGCAGCCCGGGGCCAGCTCGATGCGTGCCCGATAGGTCTGACCGGCCTTCATGCCGTCGTCTCCGGCAAAGGTCAGGTGACCAACCGACAGGACGGGCACAGGTTGAAGGGCTTCATAGGTGCTAGGGAACGCTCCGGTGTGCAGGTACCAGTTGCAGGCCTGTGCCATGAGATTGGTCATGGCCACAAACGCCTCAGCATCCTCCCCGGCATCCTGCAGCTGTGCGCGCAGGGTGCTGACCTGCTCGGTGATCTGCCGGTGATCTTTTCTGGCGGGCTGCTTGCCTTGGGCGGGGATGATCAAGCCCTCGGAGAGCAGGGGCACGATCGCCTCGAAGACGCGCTTGCGGCTGGCCTGCGCGCGCAGGATGCGGCCCGCCTGCTCCATCTCGCAGCGCTCTTGCCGGCTGCCGTGACCAGAGCGGGTGAGCAGGTGGCGCTCGACCTGCTTCCAGGCAGGACCAGCCCTCTCGCCAGCAAAGGCATCGAGTTGGGGCCAGAGCGTGGTGATGATCTGGTTGATGGCGAGGCGGCTGGCATCGAGGAGCCGCAGGGCCTGAGCTTGCATGCCATCGGGCACGCGGATGGGGAACGAGAGCGTGTGCGTTTTGACCACCTGCGTCCTCCTGGCTTCCTCCTGGGTTCTGACCCCGCGAGACAATTCGCTGCCGGGCCATCGATGCGTTGACCTCGATACTTGAAGTATACGAAAAATCAACATGTGTTGCAACTGTCAGCAACCCTTGGTGTCTACTCGTCAAGCATCTCACTCTGTTTCATCCGTGTTGGTGCCCGCCAGGGCATCACGCTTCTTAGGAAGGGTGACCGTAAAGGTGGAGCCTTTCCCAACTTCACTGTCCACGGTGATGGTACCTCCATGGTGCTTGATAATCTCGGCCACAATGTAGAGCCCCATGCCCAGGCCGGGAATCGCTCGCTGCCTGGGACCAGTGACCCGATAGAACCGGTCAAAAATCTTGTCGCGCTGCTCTCGCGGGATACCCAGGCCATGATCGCGTACCCGAATGGTAGTGGTCTCAGGGGAGACGCTCAGGTCCATCTCGACCGTCTCTGCGCCGGGAGAATACTTGATGGCATTGCTGAGCAGGTTGATGAAAACCTGTCCGAGTCGGTCTTTATCCCCTTCCAGAGAGCAAAGAGTCGCGCCACGCACGACAATGGTATGAGTAGTGGAGATCTGCTGCATGGTATCTGCCACCTCCCGCAGCAAGGCGTCGAGATCCACCATCTCCAGCCGATACTCCAATCTGCCTGCCTGGATCTTGGAGACATCCAGCAATTCTTCCACCAGCCGGGTGAGTTTGTTGATCTGAGTCTCCATGCTCGAAAGTGCCGGAGTCTGGAGGCCTTGCTTGGCCAGTTGCCGGTGCAGCAAGGTGGTCTGCAGTTTCAAAGCGGTGAGGGGGTTCTTCAGTTCATGGCTGGCCATGCTGATAAAGTCATCCTTGCGTTGTTCGAGTTCCTTGCGCGCTGAGTTATCCAGCACAAAGGTGATCGCTTGGGACGAGTGATGCTCTAAGAGGACCGCGCCCACGAGCACGGGAAGGCGACTGCCATCTTTACACACATACTCTTTCTCATAGGGCGTTATCGACTGCTGGGCGTCAAGTTCCTGCCGGGCCTCTAAGCTCCGAGCCAGATAGTCTGGAGGAGTCATGTGCCACCAGTTCATGCGCCCGGCACGCAGGTCTTCTCGTGTATAGCCGGTCATGTACAGAAAGGTGTCGTTGGCATCCACAATCTGGTCGCCTTTGCCGACATAGATCCCGATAATGTTGGAGTTCATCAGGACGTTCGCTTGTTCCTGACTCTGGCGTAAAGCTTCCTCGACGCGCTTCTGGTCATCAATATCAGTGCCAGTGCCGAACCACTTGATGATCTGACCCGCTTCATCGCGGACTGGGAGCGCACGGGTTAAATACCAGCGGTACTCTCCAGTCCGTCCATCCTTAAGACGATATTCGTTCTCGTAGATTTCCCCTGTTCTGAGTAATTGGTGCCGGAGCACCAGTGTCCGCTCAATGTCCTCTGGATGCACGAACTGACGCCATATATCGTCTCCTTCGAGGGTAAGATTGGCCTGCGTTACGTCGCGATAACGCTGATTCGTGTAGTCTAGACGGCCGTCGGGCCACATGGTCCACACCAGTTGCGGCACCATTTCGGCGAGCGTGCGAAAGTTCTGCTCACTGGTTTTGAGCTGCTGCTCAGCCTGTTTCTGCTCCTCGATGTCAGTGCAGGTGCCAAACCATTTGAGGATCTGACCGGTTGCATCGCGCACCGGCAGCGCGCGGGCTAAAAACCAGCGATACTCTCCAGTTCGCCCATCTCTGAGACGCTGTTCGTTCTCAAAGAGTTCACCGGTGGTAAGGGATTGCTGCCGAAGCGCAAGCGTGTGCTCGGCATCTTCGGGATGCAGGAACTGACGCCATCCATAGTCCCGTATCTGCTCGAAATCGGTCTGCGTCAGGTCACAATAGCGCTGATTACAGTAGTCAAGACGGCCATCTGGTCGAGTGGTCCACACCAACTGCGGCACCGTTTCGGCCAGCACGCGCAAGCTTTCCCGGCTTTCTTTGAGCTGTTGCTCGATCCGTTTCTGCTCCTCGATGTCGGTGCAGGTGCCAAACCACTTGAGGATCTGGCCTGCCTCATCGCGTACCGGGAGCGCACGAGCTAAGAACCAGCGATAGACCCCCGTTTTGCCATTCTTGAGACGATATTCGCACTCGAAGGGTTCACCTGTTTCAAGCGCATGACGCCAGAGCGTCAGCATGTGCTGAGAATCGTCGGGGTGGATGGCCTGGATCCAGCCGTCCCCCTGGGATTGTTCAACGGTCATGTTGGTATAGTCACACCAGCGTTGATTACCGTATTCACTCGAGCCATCGGGGCCCAACATCCAGACGAGTTGGGGGATGGCATCGATCAGGACACGGATTTCGTCTTCGGCCTGCTTTTTGTCGTGAATGTCGGTGCAGGTGCCAACATATTTGAGGATCGTACCCTGGGCATCTGTGTAGGGCGTTGCTTGCATGAGAAACCAGCGATACTCCCCGGTTATGCCATGGCGCAGGCGCTGTTCTGCTTCATAGGGCCTGCCAGTCTGGACGGCACGCTGCCATGTCTGCAGGACGCGTTGCCGGTCCTCAGGATGGGTACACTGCATCCATCCCTCCCCCTGAGCCTCCTCGGTGCTCAGGCCGGTATAGTCGCGCCAGCGTTGATTATAAAAATCGACATACCCGTCTGGTCGCCCGGTCCAGACCAACTGGGGAATAGCATCGATCAGGTTGCGGATTTCATCTTCGACCTGTTTTTTGTCATGGATGTCGGTGCAGGTGCCAAACCACTTGATGATCTGGCCTGTTTTATCACGCATCGGCATGGCGCGGGCTAAAAACCAGTGATAGGCTCCGCTCGTGCCCTGGCGCAGGCGCTGTTCTGTCTCAAAGAGGGTGCCTGTTTTCCTGGATGTCTGCCATGCGTCCTGGATACGTTGCTGATCATCGGGATGCAGGCACTGGATCCACCCATCACCCTGTGCTTGTTCGGTGCTCAAGCCGGTATAGTCGAGCCAGCGTTGATTATAATAGTCGATATAGCCGTCCGGTCGCATGGTCCAGACCTGCTGGGGGATGGCATCGATGAGGGTATGGAGTTCCGCTTCGGCGCGCTTGCGCGCGGTGATGTCGATGCCAGCCATGACGAGATACTCGACGTGGTGATCCGCATCCCTGTGGGGGGTGATCGCGACCTCCAGGTGAAGCTCCATGCCTTCTCTGGGGTGAATGGGGGTCTCGAACCGCACCGTTTCGCCCCTGCTGGCGCGTTTGATGGCTGCGCGTAATTGCGCTTGACTGGGAGGAGAAAAGGACCACCAGGGGCCTTCAACCAGGGGTTTGCCAACCACCTCTTCGCGTCGGATCTGCGCATCGTCTAACGGAACCTTATTGAGGTCCAAGACGATCCCCTCGGGCGTCAGAAAGACGATCCCAGCATGCACGTTCTCCAGGACCTCCATGTAGAGGGACTCGCGCTGGTGAACTATCTCCTGGCGCTTAGCTGGTGTTCCCATCTCATGGAACTGCAAGGTGAGTCCCCCACTAGTCGAAGAAAGATGCACGTGCAGCCAGCGCTGGGTGACGGAAGACACATACTGCACCTCGGTCAGAGCTCGGGTCTGTTTCGTCTTCTGGATGGCCTGGTAGAGCGCCGTGCTCACCAACTGTGGCGCGCAGCGCCAGAAGCTGTTTCCAACCAGTGTCTCTGGTGTGGCGCCTAGCAAGGCCTGTGCGCTTGCATTGGCGTAGAGAATTATTGAGGCATCATCGAGCACAAACAAGGCCCCAGGAAGGGTCTCGAGAATCGTGAGGAGCGTCTCATGAGACTCTGGCGTGAGACGCGTAATGTGCCTTGTCTTTAACATAATGCGGTCAACCTCCCTTTCACGTGTCCCCATCCCTGGTGGCGAAGATGCGTACCTGCTCTCACCTCAAGAAGTCTAGTGAAATGATGTGATATATGCGAGGGAGAAGCAAGCTGTACGATTAGATATCGGTGAAATCGTTCGTCCTCTTCATAGGACTATCGGCTTATGCACATCAATGAGACGTTGAGACCTCAGGGGAACTTGTAAAAATAGACTCAACATCTCTCTGTGGGCCATACCATTTTTCCCACCGAGCGGCACGCTGACCGCCCGAAGACGTCATGTGTCGCAGCTGCACTGCCCGACAGAGAACCTTGGGAAAGGCGCCTTGTCCTCTTGCTCTGAGGTCGTTCTCGATGAATGTACCCCTCTGCACACACCATTCGCATCTGGAGCAGTTTTTCAGCTCGTCAATGGGTGAGCCGCCACTTTCCGGGACATTTATCGGTATAACACGGGAGAGGGTTATGCATCTCCCCAAAAGTAGTGTGTGCCCGCATACATATATAGGTGTAGGTTTTGTTCTTGGTGCTGCAATAAGCATCTTGTCCCGTGGGAATAGCCGCGCCTTTTGCGCTCAGGGACGCGGTCCACTCTTAAAGATAGTGTTTGTACTGAGCGCGGGGAGGAAAAGCCACATGCTTACAGAAACCGAAGTGAAACACTTGGAGGAACTCCCCGAGGAAATGATCAAGGAGATCGAAAACACCGCTACATCCGCCGAGGCCGCCGTAGTGTACGGCAAGGTCGGCCGCGCTTGCTCCAGGGCGCTGGCTCAGGAAGCGGGACGTAACGCCTTGCGTACCGCTCGTACCAGCAATACCACCAAGTTCCAGAGCGCCCGTCAGACCCGCCTTCAGGCCCGTAAAGGTGGAAATGGTTCCGCAGCGAGCCAGCCACAGCCGCAGGTGTCCCCCCTGATCTATTCGTGAACCAGATCAATCAAGAGTCAGGATTCAACTCGAACGCTCATGGAGGATCGGGCGAGATTGGCATTGCCCAGTTTATGCCTGAGACAGCCAAAGGCCTGGGAATTGATCCAGCAGACCCCCACCAGACCCTGCACGCAGCGGCCCAGTTGATGGCGAGATACTATCAAGCCAATGGAAAGGACTATGCCAAAGCCCTGGCAGGCTATAACTGCGGCGGTGAGTGTCTGTTCCATGCCCTCAAGGTTGGTGGAGAGCAATGGGGATGTCATATTCCGCAATCGACGCAACGTTACATCTGGCTCATCATGAGCAGGCGCGTGTGTTAGCTGAAGGAAAATACCAAATTTTGGTAAAACCCTGGGGTAGTTGACGCTTTTGTACATATATAGGTGAAGGTTTTGTTTGTGGTGTCACAAGAGACACCCTGGTTCGTGAGGATGCTGCACTGATCACGCTCCGAGGTGCAGCTCGTTCCCTCTCATAGTGTTATCGTGAGCGTAGGGAGGTACAAACACATGCTCTCAGAAACCGAAGTCAAGCGTCTGGAGGAACTCTCCGAGGAAATGATCAAGGCGATTGAAAACACCGGCACCTCTGCCGAGGCCGCCGTGGTGTACGGCAAGATCGGGCGCGCCTGCTCCAGGGCGCTGGCCCAGGAAGCTGCGCGCAACGCGCTTCGTACCACACGAACGCAGCATACTACGAAGTTCCAGAGCGCCCGTCAAACTCGCCTCCAGGCTCGTAAAGGTGGGAATGGTTCTTCATCGAGTCAAACACAGCCGCAACCAGCGCAAGTCTAGTAGCGCAGAGCCTAACATCATGAGAGATCACCGAGCATCCTCTCTTTAGAGGGCTCCCTTCACTAAAACATTGCATCGAACTAGAGAATGGTCGGTGATCTTCTCCCTTTTTTCTAGAACACGTTGCTGGCAGTATCACGAGGCCAAGTTCTGGGCTGTCTTTTTGCGCATCATTTCGTGAGACACTCATGAGATGACGTGAGACACCCATGGGACTTCGGTGAGAATGGAGGCGAGCTTAATGGTACATCTCCGGTACATTTTCCAACTAAACCGGTACCTTTAACATTTTTGCCTCTCCTTTTTTTGTGCTGAAAATGAGAGGGAGTTTTTCATCTATGCCACGTCTCGACTTTTTCAAACAGAAATACGATGAGAGCACTGTCCTTGAACGAGCCAAGAAGAAAGCGAAGCACGACATTGCGCTCCAGCGCGTGATCGAGATTGTGTACTTTGATCCTCAGGTCGAGGATGCTGATCTCACACAGGCGCTTTCTAACGGCTCCGGCGATGACATTAACCCAAACGATGTTAAGTTACGTTTGCGTCCCCAGGCTCAACGCTTGATTGAGCAGGAACGCTCAAGGAACACATCCAAAGCTCTTGCACCTCAGGTTACCAATACGCCAGCACCCCTGGGGCAGCAAGCAGCAGAAGATGAGACGATCACCATCAATGCCAACGTGACGGAACTTCCTGGCACCTCTATTGATAGTTTGGAGGCCGAGGCCGTACGCATTGTGCTTAAAGCCCATACAGGGGTTTCCCTCAATGCGCGGATGAAGAAGTGGATTATCTTCGTCTTCAAAACCTTTGCCCCCTTTGCCGTCCTGTGTCTGACGATTCCAGAGAGTATCTGGGTCTTTAGCCACATTTATACCAAGACCGACCAGACCCTGGAAGTTCTGACAGGCATCTTTGCTGTCCTGGTTGATTTCGGGTATCTCTATCTCACGGTCCTGCTTGAACTCAACAAAGAAGCCATCTTTAAACGACGGCGGGCAGGCCTGGAGGTCGAGGACCACGAGTTAAAAGCCGTCCGCCTTCAGGAAAAGCTCTGGTGGATGGTTGCGGTCATGGACATTAGCGCTCAGGTGGTTTTTCTCTACGGTGCCACCAAAGATTCAACGTTTTTTACGCACCAAGTGGTCTGGGCGCTGGTCGGCATTCGTATTCTCTCCTTGTTCATCACCATGTTTGTGGTGTCCTTTGCCGGGACGGAGTTGATGACGGATGTCGATACCGTCGCCAATGAGCAGGTCGAACGCGCCGCGAAACTGCAACGCGTCATGACGACGCTTGGCGAAGCGAGAGCCAAGCAGAAAGAAGCCCGCTTGAAGCTGGAACAGATGGAAGAGGATCGGAACCTTCGGCGAGAGGGAGAGCGATTCTTAACGGAATTGTATGCAGATGCACGCGAGGAAGCGAAACGCCAACGTGAAGCGGTTAGGCGTCTGCGCAACCAGGGCCTCGATGATCAGGAGAACAGCACGCTGCGTTAGCTCGATGAAGGGAGGACATGGGCATGCTCTTACGTACGCGTCACCAGATCCTCTCTGTCTTAGAATCCAGGGCGTACACGACGGGCGTACGCCAGATGAATGACGGTCCCGGTCATCGCATCCGCGTTCACTTCAAACGAGGGGCGATTGACCGGGAATTTGAATGTGTGGTCTTGGTGCGCAGTTCGCTCTGGTACGAGCACCGACTCAACCTGTATGGCATGGGGCTGATTGAAATGGTGGTATGTGCCAGACACGATAGCTGCCTCCCCATCCCTGTGTGGTCAGTGGAAGAGGGGAAAGTCTACAACCCTGGAGAGACAGCCTACCTCCTTTCAGCTCTGGAGAACAAAACATTTCGAGGATCTCGCACGGGGCACGCGCTCTTTATCGCGGCCATTCTCACACAAAAACAGGAGGCCCTCACATTGCTAGAAGACGAAAGATATATTCCACGCTCGACACGCTACCGGCTCAAGGCCAAAGTCCGGGCCTATGCGAACTTGAAGCGTGGAAAACGCCTTAGGATTGAATAGTCAAGGAGGAGAGCCATATATGGAATGGATTCTCGGGTTTCTCGCAGTGATCACCTTGTTGTATGTTCTTGCCGTGGCGAGCCTGGCATGGCGACTCACAAACCAGCCACGCCCCTATCCACTCGCGTGGAGCGAGAACTATCGGCGCTCTGTCGCGAAGATGCAGTCCTCGCTCTGGATCGTCTGGGTGATGCTTGGTGGCCATGCTATTGCCTTTTTCCTGCCCTCGATGATGGGCGGCACACCAGAATCACGCTGGAGCGCGTCAGCGTTTGCACTCTTTGACCTGCTTGGGGCAATCGTGCTCTACGGGCTCTGGCGCTGGACCAAAGCTCTTCAACATCAAGCTATGGTAGGGACACGAAAAGACCGATATCAGGAACGATACACCTCCTAACAACAAGCGCATACGTCACCAGAAGGTGATTGCCATGTTTACCATGAAAGCCTATGGTTACCCCCACAAATGCGTGTAAAGCAGATGTGGGGGTTTCTTTTTGAAGGGAACCCGTTATGCGAGACCTTGCAAAAAACGTGCTACTGCTGCTTCTGCTTGCCTGTGTCCTTTTTGTCTTCTGGGGCTATGTCCGCGCGACACCTTCAGCGCAGACGCATGCGCAATCGCCCTCAGCCACAGTAACCCAGGCAGATATACACCCAGCAGAGGAATCACGTCACCTCATACGCGTCAACCAGTGGGATGTGAGCCAGTATGCTAACCAGCAGGAATACGACGATTGGCACCTCTCGACCTGTTCCTCCGCAGCCCTGACAGTGGTCATCAACTACTACACCGGGCAGGCCTATCGCCTCACAGACATCCTGCACGCGCAACTGGCAGTCAAAGCCATCTCTGCGCAGCTGGGTCTCCTCGATGAAGATGGGATCACACGGACGGCTGCACGCTTTGGCCTGGGTACCGCTACCAGCCACGTGCGCACCCTCGATGAATTGATAGCACTGGCACAGCAAGGGGAGCCAAGTATCGTGAGCTTTCCCCCTCCTGCCTTTGATGGAGGCCATATTATCGTCCTGGCTGGGGGAGATACACAGAATGTCCGCCTCGTCGACTCCTCACGCCTCAACATCCAGATCATGGACCGAGCCACATTCCTGAAGGATTGGCGTGGATTTAGCGCCATTCTGCAAAAGAGCGCTTAGAGCATCAAAAGAAGGAGCGTTTTATGACTCTCGATATCACTGCCACAGATATGTTCTGTGGCGCGGGTGGGTCCACCACGGGAGCCGTCGCTGCTGGCGCTACTGTGAAGTTGGCAATTAATCATTGGAGCCGTGCGATTGAAACGCACAACACCAATTATCCGCAGACGCTACACGCGCTGACAGACCTGCACAAGGCCAGCCCCCGGCGGTTCCCTTCGACGACCATATTGATGGCCTCGCCCGAATGCACGTCCCATTCTCTAGCGAAGGGGCGCAAGCGCAAAAAACAGCAGGATGCGCTCCCAGGAATGAACGAGCCGGATCTAGAATCCGAGGCCGAGGAGCGCTCCCGCTGCACGATGTGGACGCCCCTCGATTGGGCAGAGTATCACGACTACCAGGCTATCATCCTGGAGAATGTCGTTGATGCGCATCTCTGGCGACCATTCCAGTCCTGGCTACACGCGTGGCGAAGCCTGGATTATGAATACCAGCTGGTGTATCTCAATTCGATGCATGCTCACCCGACGCCTCAAAGCCGCGACCGGATGTACTTCGTGGCCTGGAAGCGCGGGAACCGCAAGCCAGACCTCAAGGTCACGCCAGCGGCCTATTGTAGGCCATGTGGCACAGATATCGATGCGATCCAGTCCTGGAAGAACCCGGGCAAGCGCTATGGCAAGTACAAACAGCAATACGTCTACCGCTGCCCACGGTGCGCTCGTGAAGTCGTTCCGTACTATTATGCCGCGGCGAACGCCATTGAATGGTCGCTGCCAGCACCCCGGATTGGTGACCGGTTAAAGCCCTTGCGTGAGAAGACCCTACAGCGGATCGCCTATGGCCTGGAGAAGTTTGCGGGGAACCCTTTTAGCATTCCGATGACCAGGGTACAGGACTGGCTCCGAGATATGACCCGGGAGCCATTCCCAACCCAAACAGCGACGGAAACGCAGGGATTGGTAACGCCGCCATTCCTGCTCAACCTTAATCACCCAGAGGTACGCCCGGTCGCGATTGCTGATCAGCCATTCCCCACACAGACAGCGTACGACTCGAGCGGGCTTACTGTTCCACCTTTCATCCTTGATCACCTGGGTGAATATCGACCTCGCGAGATGACACGCCCCTTCTCAACCATTTGCGCGGCCGGGAACCATCAAAGCCTTATTGTTCCGCCTGCCAGGAGTTGGCTGATGACCTACTACAACAATGGGCAGTTAGTTCCTCTACAGGAAGCTGCACCAACGGTGACAACCCTTGCGCGCCATGCCCTAGTGACGAGTCACAGTTCAGCAGAGAAAATAGCGGTTGAAGATTGCGGATTTCGCATGCTCGCTCCTCAAGAGATCCAGGCCGCAATGGCGTTCCCGAAAGGATATATTCTGACGGGTACTCGTCGAGAGCAGGTCAAAATGTTGGGGAATGCTGTCACCCCTCCGATCATGAAGCTCCTCATGGAGCGGGTTATTACATCTCTTGAATAGAGCTAAAAAGGGGTATAACCAGCCCTTATAGCACCTGTTATAGGGCTGGCTTGAGCCTGCAAATGCTGTACAATTCATGTGACGGTAAGCAAAATAGATTCGAGGGAGGAAACAATATGGTACGGGGCTTGCCCCCGCTTTCACAACGAAGACAACTACTTCAAACCGAGTATAGTTGGTTGTATAGTTCACTCATGCATATACTGTTTGATGCTGATCCAATAGGATTGAGCTTTGGATTAACCTTTGATGAAAATCCAGATGAGTATGAAAGTGAGCTGACAACCATTTTGCCTCGATTGCAAGAAGCTCAATCTTCAACAGACGTTCGTCGGATTGTTTACGAAGAATTTGATCACTGGTTTGGTGATGCATTAACGAGTCGTTGTCAGCGTCTCCCACAAAGAATGCAAGCGTGTTTTGATGCCCTTGCTGAGACCATATGGAAGGAATGGCAACGTTGGTTAGAGGAAAAGCAATCTCAAACATGAGCAGCATAACGATACATTCATAATGTCACTTTAAAACCTTTTTTATCAGCCCTCATAGCACCTGCTATGGGGGCTTTTCTTTTGAGGTAAAGCTATGAACTTCCCTGATCTCCACCAGGCAACACGGGTTGTGGTCTCCGTGAGCGGTGGGAAGGACAGCATCGCCATGTTGCTTGAGGTGCTAGAAACCGTTCCTCATGAACTGGTGATAGCCCACCATCAAATTGTCCTGGAGGACTGGCCTGGAACGGTGGAGTATTGTGAAACGATTTGCCGACGGTTAAACGTCCCGCTTTACTGCACGCAAGCGAGCTACAGCGGCTATGAATGCCTGGAGTGTCACCATCGCTACCTTGTCTCGTGTGCCACGCTTTCTATCCCCTACTGTCGGGCCTGTGGCTCGCGTCACGCGAAGTACCTGCGCCAGGTGGAAAGCGTGCTTGACCTGGTGGAGTGGCGGCAAGCATGGCCCTCTCTTTCGGTTCGCTTCTGTACATCCTACTTTAAGCGCGATAACTTCAACTCCTGGGCCAGAGCCAATGCGAAACTTCTGGGTGATCATCCCATGATCTGTCTGGGTGAGCGAGCCTTAGAGTCTCGTGGACGTGCAACGTTACCTGTCTGGCGTGAACGTTCTGGCCTCAAGCAAGGATGGATGCACGAATGGCGGCCCGTGCTTTCCTGGCGACGGATCGAGGTCTTTCAGAAGATGCGAGCCTACCAGATCGAACCGCACTATTGCTATGCGCTCCAGGGCATGACCCAGCAGGACATGTATGAAACAGACGTGGAGGGCGGCCCCCGGATGTCGTGTGTGATGTGCTTTCTCAAGAGTCCTGAGCAGCTGCGCACTGGCTACTACACCCAGGAGGGCCGGGCAGTGATGGAACGAGCGTTAGCCATTGAAGCGAAGACAGGACACACGATCCAGCATGGACTCGCCCTTGCTGAGATGTTGGCGTAAAGATATATCCAGCCCTTATAGATGGTGCTATAAGGGCTTTGGAGGCAAGATCAATCTACAGCAGCGCTCAGAAAGTTTGAGGTCTGCAAAGAGATGAATTGTCCCTCTTCTACCCCTAAAAGCACTACTCGCTTCTGCTATCATAAGAGCATGTCTTGAGATGAGAAAATTGTAAATTTCACTGGAGCATATGGAAGATGAGATGCTTGCGAGTGCTGTGAGCAGAAGAAATATATTACTTTGTTGCATACTGCATATTTTGCTTACACAAATCTCTCCCATGAAATCCAGCTTAAGGCACCCTCTAAGAGAAACAGAGAAAAAGGAGCAGAAATGGATACATGGCCTTTTTTAGAAGATGCGAGTGAAGAGCCGAAAATGGGTTCACTCTTCGAGAATCCTTTCCATATCGAAGATATTATGGTCTTTGATGACTCCACCTTACACCGCTTGCTGGCAAGTAGAGGAACGGAACTAGAAGTGACGCGCCTTGCTCAAAGTCTCCACGGCGTATCAGATGTCATAATCAAGCGTATCGAATACTCTCTTCCAACTGAGCAACAAGCCTACTTTCGAACAATATTGCTCCTCCCGATATCAGACGATCAGATCCGTCAAGCCCGTGAATATGTGCTCAATGTGCTCTTCTGGGATTTGACCTACTGGAAAACCCCTCAATGGTACCACGAGTTAACAGAAGGTGAGTTATTGCATCCAAGCATCTTCGAGCAGTTGGAGCCTGATATACATCATCACATCGTCCTTGATGCTGCAGCAGGGAGTGGGCGTGCTACCTTTGAGTGTTTACGCCATGGAGCAAGGCTGGTCTACGCGGTAGATCCTGCTCCAGAGTTATTGCGTATTCTGGAACACAGGCTGTTCGACGAAGGAGAATCTGAGCGTGTGATCTTACGTCAGGGGAGTTTTGATCACTTGCCGCTGGAAAATGATAGCGTCGATCTGGCCCTATCTTGCTCAGCGTTCCAGCCAAAGGAAGCCCAGGGAGGCGAGTCTGGATTGGCCGAATTGTGGCGTGTGACGAAAGCGGGTGGCAAAATTGTGATGATTTGGCCACTACCACAGGATTATCATTGGTTTGCCAGTCATGGCTTTCAGTACCAATCATTCCCCCCACTTCAAGAGCCAATGGTACGTTTCCGATCCAGGGAAAGCGCATTGCGTTGTGTAAAACGCTTCTATGCTAAGCGCCCTGAGAGTCTGCGCTATCTTCTAGAACACGAGCAACCAGAAATCCCTTACTCCATATTAGGCTTCAAACAGCTGAGCGACTATTGCTGGCTTGTCGTAGAGAAGGGAGGGAGTCTTTAACCATCACGCTTTGTCTGCAATCACGAGTAGCCGCGTGATTGGTTACTCTCGTTTCGATCCACACCCCACTACAAGTCGCTACCACCCTTACAACTCAAAATGATGTTTGTCTAGATTTCAAGCTCTTATAGCTGGTGTTATAAGAGCTTTTCTTATGGAGGCTGATATGGAGAAAGAAATAATCCAGTTAGAATAGCAGTCATTGTGTGCTCTGGTTGCATGGATAGTCGATGGTATAGGTTTTCTCCCCTTTAGTGAAGAGTCAAAACCTGCTGTTGATGCACCGCTTCGTACTCGACCAGATCAGGACCAGCATATTGAAATTGTTAACAAGCGACACTGTTGGGGCGCGGTCTAGTAACACGCGCTCCTCCGGTTTCGATTTGGCGTTATTCCCTGCTCTTTAAGCGAATAGTTCAGAAGGAGAAACACCTATGTCGCGTGCTTTGATACCTGTAGCACCTGTTTCCTCTAGCACCTCAGAGAAAACCCGACGTGGTCGCAAGAAGAAAGAGAGCGCTACTGATGTTACGCCCCAACAACCACCCTTCGATATTGGCCAGGAGCGTGCGCTTACCATTGAGCAGACAGCGCAATATCTGGGCGTTGGGCGTCCTAAAGTCTATGACTACCTCCGAGACGGCCTTCCCTCGGTCAAACTGAGTGATGGCGTGCGTCGCGTCATGCTCTCTTCACTCATTGCCTGGCTCAAAGAGCTAGAGACGCGCGGTGTTGTGTAGGCCCTTCCCCTCTGTAAAGGCGAGACGAGACGAGGTATGCCTCATCTGGTCTCGCCTGTTTCTTTATAAGTTTTGTGGTCTCAGACCAGAAAGGAACCTCTCTATGTCTAAAAGTCTGGATTCTATTGTTGTCACTCTGGGTACTGGTGTCGCCGATGAACGCGCCAAAGGACCTGTACAAAGCTATCAGGACTTGCAAGAGCGTGTGCAGTTACGAGCGAGCTTGTACGAGGGGTTGCAATACATGGAGAGTGAGTTGCAAAGACTTCAGCGAATCGTTCGGTCTCTGCCAGCTCTCCCGCCAGAGCGAGAAGTCCTCTGGGCAAATGCGGTGCTTGCCCTGCCGAACCTGGCCTTCCTGGAGATTGATACCACGGGTCTCTCCGAAGACGCCGAGATCGTACGCGTGACGCTTCTAGATCGCACGGGCACCCTCATTGAGGACATCCTGATCAAACCCAAGCATCCTCTCACGCCACATCTTAGCGAGATCAACGGGTTGCGCAATGAGGATCTGGAGCACGCCCCCTCGATTCACGAGGCCTGGCCACGGATCGAGCAGTATCTTCAGGGTCGCTATATCGTGAGCTTCGCGCAGGATTTTGACCGGGAGAAGCTCAACGAGACAGCCCTCCGTGAGCAGCTCCCTCGCATGAATTTTATTGGTGAGGATCTCCGCCCGCACCTGGGGCATTTTCTGAATGATAACTACATCAAGCTGGCAGATGCCTGCACACATATCGGACATCCACTTCCTGAACGCCCTTATCAGACAGGGATTGACCGAGCCAAGGGACAGCTACACACCCTGCAAGCCATGGCGAATGCGGTCACCTCGTGCAGCACGGTGACGCAAGCACTTGGCTCGGAAAATAGCGAGGATCACCCTTTCGAGACTGGCGACCATCCTTTTTAAAAGCAACATGAATGCCGTCTACCATTGAAAAAAGAAGATGAGAGCCACGTACAAGATCATTCTGTACGTGGCTCTCAGCTTCAGAAAGAACAAGAGGAACAAGAGAATGACAGAACCGAAGAAGAGAGCACGTGGCCCACAAACGAGAAACTTGGTGAGGGTGTTTACAAGAAACGAGCTTTATTCTTTGCAGGAGGCCGCGGAAAGGGAGGGGATCGGCCTATTGTTTCTGGTAGCACTCAGTACAGGCCTACGACGGGGAGAACTGCTCGGCCTGCACTGGCAAGACCTGGAGATGGAAACGCGAGCCCTCTCCATTCATCGGAGCGTATCGCTCTTCCCGAAAAGTGACTTCTTAGAACGGGAGTGCGCGCCTCTTCACCAGCGAGCAATCAAACTTCCCGCTTTGCTCGTACAACACCTCCAACGCCATCAGCAAGTGCAACACGAGGTACGCCAGCAGGCCGGTGAGGAGTGGGAAGAAAGGGGCCTCGTCTTTCCCAACGAGAGGGGAAACTATCTCTCACCTTATCGCCTCAGCCAGTGTTTTCAGCAGGCCCTGGAAGAGGCGAACCTTCCTTCCACCCCGTTTCACGCTGTGCGTAATACGACCATCTCTTTGCTGCTGATGCTTGGAGCCGAGCCCAGAGTGGTACAGAGCATGTTAGGAGTCAGTTGGCGCGATACCTCCACGATATCCATAGCACCTATCACGCTCGACCACTATGAGAATGCGATACAAAGAATTCTTGATTTTCTCCACAATGAAGGCGAAAAAGAGTAAGCAAAAAACGCGCACACAACGCCCAGGGAAACCTCTTTGCTATCTTATAGCCTAACCTCAAACAGAGGCTTCTTGAGGTTTTCAGCAGGATTTAGCAACAAAGACCCCATCAAAGGTGAAAGCGAGGTCGTTATGGCAAGCAGGAAGAAAGACGGTAAGGGTTCTAAACGGCGCAGGAAGGTTCTGCCCGGCAACTGGTCCGTTTACCAACGGGCAGGTGATGGTCGGTGGGTCGCAAAGTTTAAGGTCGAGGAGACCGGGCGCTATAAGGAACTGTATGCCCAAAGCGAAGATGAGGCCTACGAAAAGCTTCAGCAGGCTCTATTTGAGCAGAAACAGGGCGTGCTCGCGACAGGCCCGAAACAAACAGTGGGCAAGTACTTAACACAGTGGCTGGAAGAGGTACATAAGCCAACCCTTCGACCGAGTAGCTATGCTCGCTACCACGGGCTTCTTAAGAACCATATTCTTCCCGCGTTGGGGCACATCCAGCTTCAGAAGCTAACGGCGCAGCAGATCCAGACCTTCTACACGCGCAAACTGGAGGAGGGCCAGTCTGCGAGCTCTGTCACGTCCATGCACAAGGTTATCCATAATGCGCTCGCCAACGCTGTGCGCTGGCGGCTTGTCACGCACAATGTCTCCGAGCACGTTACGGTCCCCAAAGAAACCGCGCGTCGCGTACAGCCTCTCTCGATAGAGCAAATACAGAAGTTTTTGCAGGCTATCCAAGGGGATCGCCTCGAAGCTTTTTTTATTCTGGCCCTCACAACGGGAATGCGTCACGGGGAATTACTGGCCCTGCACTGGAGCGACTTCAATTTTCAGGAGATGAGCGTCGCCGTGCAGAGGAATGTGAACTACCTCGCTGATGCGAATGGCGTGTGCCATTTCGTCGAAGGAGAGCCGAAAACAAAACGGAGCAAGCGCAAAATCTTGCTAACACGTTTCGCCGTCGACGCTCTGAAGGAACATAAAACCCGGCAACTCCAGGAGAGGCTCAGGGCTGGCGATACATGGGAGGAGCGTGGTCTGGTTTTCTGCACGCGTGTTGGCGGCTATCTCTTGAAACCAACTGTTATTGCTCATTTCTACTCGCTGCTGAAAAAGGCCGAGCTCCCAAAGGTGCATATCCACGACCTGCGGCATGGGGTCGCGACATTACTCTTAAGCCTGGGTATTCACCCAAGGCTGGTACAGGAAATCCTCGGTCACGAGAATATCGACACCACTATGAGCACCTATTCTCATATTCTCCCCACCATGCAAGCGGAGGTTGCGGAAAAACTCAATACCCTGTTTGAAGGGCTGATTTGAGCGTTTTTCGGGGCGTTTTGGTGTCATTATTGGTGTCAACTCTTTAAAACTTCAAGAGTCGACACCAATAAACTGAGGTGAGGAGCCGCTTTAAATAGCGGGGGAAGAGAGAAATTGGATGACACCTTCTGTCTTATTTGCGCAAAAGAGGGAGAAATTGCCTCTGACCAAATTTTGGTGAATGATGAGCTTATCTGAGGGTTGCCCTCCTTTTTCTAAATATGTAAACATGAGCGTACACCTTGCGAGATTGGTGGGCGATTGAACATGCATGGGTGCGCATACATTGTTTGAGCCTGGCGGGCAACGATCACTTTCGCGTTTGCTGGCTTGGCAATCCCCAGACGGACGAGCAATTTCACCGGGAAGACTGGAGCAGTGTTGTAGTACAGTACTGCTTGCTTGTTTTTCGCATCTATCGCATAATTTCACTGGGTTTTTTGAGGTGAGGGCAGGAACAACATCTTCACTACCAGGGATAGGGGCGTGTGAAAGGGATAGGGGATCACTATATGTCGAATTCCAAGCAGACCGAGCGTGCCACTCCTGGGTCGTGTGAGACGCTCCTCCACATTCTTGAGGCGCTTCCTGGTGCCTTATTTGTCATCGATGGCACCGAGAAAATCGTGTATGCCAATGCGAGCGCGCAGGCCATGCCAGGCGCCACACCAGAGGCACTTGTCGGGAACAGCTTCTGGCGTGGCGCTCCCCACCTGGTGAACACCACGCTCTATCAAGCAGTGCGTAAGGCCAGACAGACCCAGGAACCAACCGAAGTGGAGTATATTTCTCCCGTCACCCAGAACTGGTTGCATGTGCAACTCGTTCCAACCGCTGGGGGGCTGGTGTTGCATTTCCACGAGAAAAGAGCACTAACTCGACGCCAAGAGACGTCTTCCCCAGACGAACACCTCGCCGCTGATGTCCTGGAGAACATGTATGTCGGGGTCGGATTTCTCACGCCCGAGGGGATCTTGTTGGACATCAATGAGGCTCCGTTAGCAGATGCGCAGGTCCGACGCGAGGAGGTGATTGGCCAGCCGTTCGCCCAAACCCCCTGGTGGACCTTTTATCCCGCGAGCCAAGACCAATTACGCGCAGCCATTACACGCGCCAGCAGGGGAGAAACTGTGCGTTTCGAGACGCTGGTTCACCCTAGGGAGGGGATGGACCTTCACCTTGAGGCAACGATCACGCCCCATAGGGACGTGGATCACCATGTCGAGTACCTCGTCTATGTCGGGACCGATATCACCGCGCGCAAGCGAGCCGAAGGAGAAATCCGTGCCCTCATCGATGCCATTCCCCAGTTGGTCTGGACCGGGCGACCAGACGGCTATGTCGATTTTTATAATCAACGCTGGCGCGACTATACCGGCCTGAGCACCGAGGAGGTCGAGGGAGAGGGATGGATGCAGTGTACGTATCCTGAGGACCGGCAACGCGTCCTGGAGACATGGCAGCGTGCCGTCCAGACTGGCAGGCCCTATGAAGCGGAACAGCGCCTGCGCCATGGCACGACCGGGGAGTATCGCTGGTTCCTGATGCAAGCCACGCCCTACACAGATGCCCAGGGCACGATCCTCAAATATGTTGGCACCTGCACCGATATACATGACAAAAAGCAGGCCGAAGACGAAATCCGTGTTCTGGCCAATGCCATCCCCCAAATCGTCTGGATGATGCGCCCCGATGGCTCGTGTGAATACTGTAACCAACGCTGGCGTGACTATACTAATATGACTTCTGAACAATCTCAAGGGGATGGCTGGCTCCAGGCCATCCACCCCGATGATCAACAGCGCGTCCTGGAGAGGTGGCAGCGTGCCGTCCAGACCGGCAGGCCCTATGAAGCGGAACAGCGCCTGCGCCATGGCACGACCAGGGAGTATCGTTGGTTCCTTGTCAGAGGAGTGCCACACAGGGATGATCAGGGGACGATCCTGAAATGGTTTGGGACTGCTACCGACATCGAGGAGCAGAAACTGACGGAGGAAGCCCTACGCCAGAGTCAGGAGCGCGCGAGTGTCTTGATGAACTCCAACATTATCGGGATCTTTGTCGACGAAGGCGATCGTATTGTGGCCGCTAATGACACCTTTCTGCGCATGACCGGCTATACCCAGGAAGACCTACGGGAAGGGCGCATGAATTGGTTGCACATGACCCCTCCAGACTATCTGGATCGGACCTTAGAGGCCCATCAGGAGCTTGCCTCCAAGCAGTCGATAACCCCCTATGAGAAAGAGTACGTGTGTAAAGATGGTAGTCGCCTTCCGGTGCTCGTGGGTGGGGTGATCTTACAGCATCATCCAAGCCAAGCGATCGGCTTTGTGCTGGATAACACCGCGCGCAAGGAACTCGAGCAACGCAAGGATGACTTTATTAGCATGGCCAGCCATGAACTGAGGAATCCCCTGGCCACTTTGAAACTACAGACCATCTTGCTGCACAGGCAACTGGCCAGGCAAGGCACCTTGGCTCCAGCTCTTTCCAGCATGCAGACCCAGATCAACACACTCACAAGGCTAGTAGAAGACTTGCTGGATGTCTCCAAGATCCAGGCAGGCAGACTGGGGTATGTGCAGGAAACGGTGGATCTCGACGCGTTGCTGCGAGAAATTGTCGATACCATGCAGCAAACCCATCCCAGCCATCGCATCCTGATGCGTGGCGCGGTGCAGACCAACCTGCTTGGGGATCGAGATCGGCTGGAACAGGTCTTCACCAACCTGATCAGCAATGCCATCAAGTATTCCCCGGGCGCCGAGACCGTCGAGATGGATCTCTCCACCTCCCCTGAGTCAGCGACCATTCGGGTCCGCGATCATGGCCTGGGGATCCCGCGAGAACTGCGCGACAAGATTTTTGACCGCTTCTATCGGGTCACTGATCCGAAGCAGATGGCGATTCCCGGCCTGGGCATGGGGTTGTACATTGTGTCGGAGATCATCAAGGGTCATGGGGGAACCATCACGGTGGACAGCGACGTCGGGAAAGGCTCGACCTTTACAGTGACCCTTCCCCTCAAGAGAGATGCCTGATTCATCAAATGTGAGCCTGATCCCACGAGGTGCCTGGGGCATGTATGGTGATGAAAATATTAAATCTCTTGAAGACAGGCAAGCACTCGTTGTACCTCGGGATGGTCAGAGACTGCCTCAGTAGGGAACCATGCCACATCCTCTAGCATTTTGTGCTCCACACCTGCATCTTCTGGATCATACCCTAGAGCAATCTCCGCCTGAGCATCAATTTCAACGAGAAAGATCTCCGACGTGCCTAAATCGTAGGGGAGGGTGAAGAGGAAGTGAAGCATCTTTCCTTTCAGGCCTGTTTCCTCTTCCAACTCACGTAACGCAGCCTCTTCAGGCTTCTCTTGAGGCAAGAGCCCACCTCCTGGTAAGATCCACGAAGAGCTTCCGTCACGCCACCGATGCTTTACTAGCAGAATTTCCTGGTTTTGATTGCGGAGAACCGCGGCAGCAGCCCGCGGTCTGGTAGATGTCGATGTCATATCGATTCCTTTCAACTTTTGTATCCCCTATTGTATCATGGGGAAGCCGCTTTTATATCATCTATTCAATCTGGACCAAGAGACGATGCACTCACGCCTGGCAGGACGGGAGGTGCGCCCTTCAGAAGCACTATCTTCCCGTCCTGCATGGGCGTGGGAGAGCTACGTGAATCAGCGCTGCCCATGTCCCTCGGATGCGGAGCTTCCTGCATGAGTGCGGGAGGTGTAGTAGGGAGGTGGAAAATCTCTTGTGTGATAACAGGCGAGGAAGTATAATTGGCGTGTATTGATATATTGGTAGCTAGGGGTGAGAAAGTGAGCGCCATGCGTACTGAATATGAGGCCACATTTCCTGATGTCGATTTGGAGGAGATACGCCAGCGCCTCAAACAATGTCAAGCCCGGCTAGAGCGCGAAGAATTCCTCCAGAAGCGTTATGTGTTTGACCTGCCAGAGGGACAGGATATTCCTGGCGCATGGTTGCGTCTGCGGCACGAGGGAGATCGGATTACCCTGACGCTGAAAGCGATCACAGGCCAGGCCATCGAACTACAGCAAGAGCTCGAAATCGAAGTCAACGATTTTGAGCAAACATCGGTGTTACTGAGTATGTTGGGATGTAGCAGACGCGCCTACCAGGAGAGCAAGCGTGAGCTATGGGACCTGGATGGCGTTCAAATCACCCTTGATACCTGGCCGTTCTTAGAGCCATTCGTCGAGGTCGAGGGATCATCTGAGCAGGCCGTACGAGGTGCCTGCACCCACCTTCAGCTACCCTACGAGGAGGCCATCTTTGGCTCCATCGACCAGCTCTACGCTCGGCGATATAATATCTCGCGAGAGGTTATCACGCAACAAATCTCTAACCTGGCCTTCACCGAAAACTCACGCCATGAATTCAACCATCACGTAACTAATAACTGCGCAGAGTAGTCGCGTACGCCAGTAGCGAGGAGAACATCTATGACAGATACCAGTCAAGTAGACGCGCTGCGCGAGCGCGCATACCAGGACCGTATGAGCCTGCAAGAGGCGTTTGAGTTGTGCGATGCCCTGCCAGGTGTCGAGATCGAAACCATACTGGGTAGGTGGCGTGGCAGCGAGGTCTCCACCCATCACCCAATGGATGGGATGCTGGAGGCCTTTGGCTGGTACGGCAAAGAGTTTATTGATCGTGACCATGTTCACCCTCTATTATTTTCTGATAACCATAACCAGATCTTCTACATCGATCCCAAGCGCCTGCCCCTTTCTTTCGTGCTCAAATTGCCTATTCCACGCAACAAACTAATACGCCGGTTGGTAATTATGGCGCGCTTCCTCTTGCAGACCCGCCAGGCGAAGGCGCGAGTACGCATGGTGGAGTATCGCGGCAAAGTCAGTGCCTCCATGCTCTATGACAACCTGCCGATCTGCGACACTTTCCGCCTCATTGATCAAGATACGCTCCTGGGCATCATGGACTTCAAAGGCATGGAGCAACCCTTCTTTTTTAAACTGCACCGCGACAAATAGCTGTTTATAGTATAGGCCCGGCGCTACTTATGTACGCGCCAGGCCTATATTGGTTCTTCTTGTTCATATTGTTTAATGGTGTGTCTCGGTGTATATGTCCGAAAACCGCCAGCAAGCATGCAGATTTTCGCGTAGAATGATGTCATCAAAGCAACAATAAACTTACAATATATTAATTGCGGAGAGATGGAAAATAATATGACAAAACGCGAAAAAGCGGAATTGCTCCTACGCTTACAGCAGCGTGGCTCCTCGTTACTACTGCCTAATGCCTGGGACGCGGCGAGCGCGCGCCTCTTTGAAGAGGCAGGGTTTTCCGCGCTAGGCACCACAAGCGCGGGTATTGCCTTTAGCTATGGTTATCCCGATGGGGAGCGGATGAAGCGCGAGGAGATGCTCCAGGTTATCGCACGTATTGTCTCAGTTGTTCAGGTTCCGGTGAGCGCGGATATTGAGGCTGGCTATGGTCCATCGGCCAGGGACGTGGCGGACACCGTTCAAGGAGTTATTGAAGCTGGGGCAGTCGGCATTAATCTTGAGGACAATACTGGCAATTCCACACATCCACTCTTCCCGTTAGAGGCGCAGGTGGAGCGCATCGCAGCCGCGCGTGAAGTGGCGGATCATGCTGGTCTCCCCCTGGTTATCAACGCGCGTACCGATACTTACCTGGCGCAGGTGGGTGAGGGAGAGGCGCGCCTGGAGGAAACTATCCAACGTGCTAATGCCTATATTAAGGCAGGTGCCGATAGCATCTTTGTTCCCCTGCTCCTCGACCCGGAAATTATCCAGATCCTGGTGCGCGAAATTCCCGTCCCGCTCAACCTTCTCTCGCTTCCTGGCGGACCATCCGCACCCGAACTCTTTCAACTGGGCGTAGCGCGTATCAGTATTGGCCACAACGCCATGCTTTCGACCATGGGCCTGGTGCGCACTATTGCCAACGAGCTTCACGAACAGGGAACCTACGAAACCATGAGCCGCTATTTTTATGGCTTTGCCGAGTCAGCGGCCCTGTTTTCAGTTTCTTAATGGTGTGCTGAACAAAAAGAGGCGCAGAAAGGGAATCCTTCTGCGCCTCTTTTTGTTCAGCACACCTTAAATTCTACCCCTCAAATAGTACTACGCTCCCTTGTTTTATATACAAATATATAGCAAAATAGGTGGGGTATAGAAAAAACGCTTTTTCTATAAATTAATAGGCATAGACATAGCCTTGTGGCGTAGGAGCTTCGCTCGCATGGATAGCAAAAATTTGTCTCCTTTTGAAGACAAGAACAACGATGTATGGAAAACTGTTTCTTCTCAACCGGCCCAGCCGACCGGCTCTATGAAACCATTAAACTGGTGGTACCAAGTTGCCACTCCCTCTGACCCAGAGGCCAAAACCTCTTTTGCCGTGCAGGATAAGCTTCGCCGATCTCGTCTTGCCAGCCTTATCCTTCTCCTTATGCTGGTTGTCCTTGTCTCCTTTATCCGACTCGCACTCCTCGCTAAAAATCCCCTGTTATTTCCCATTATTCTGACCGCTATTGGGATTTGCTTACTGGTTCTCTTCCTCAATCGACTGGGCCATGTGACCCTGGTAGGAATACTAAGCGTGATTACGGTGAATGCGGCCATTATGCTCAACCTGATTACCTCGCCAAGTGGCATGTTGGACATGAATGGTTTTCTTACGTTTGATCTGCTCGTCTTCTCAGAACTGGTGGCGGTCTCGCTGCTCCCGCCGAGCAGCGTCTTTTTTGTGGCGGCCCTCAATATTGGCTGCATTTGGGGAGATATCCTCCTGCAACCGCACGCCCCCGATCTCGAACATTTCTGGCTTACGATGTCATATACCTTGCTTGTGCGCCCCATCGCTTTGCAGATTGTCGTTGCGGTCGTGACCTACTTATGGGTGCGCGGCGCCCTGCGAGCCTTTAAGCGCGTAGACCGTATCGAGGAGGTTGAGCGTTTGCAGCTCGCGCTAGCCGAGCAGAAGCGTGACCTGGAGGTTGGCATTCAGCAGATTCAGCGGGCACTGGTAGAGGCGGCAAACGGCAATTTTGCCATGCGTGCACCGCTTGCCCAGGAGAATGTGCTCTGGACGGTTGCCGTCTCGCTGAATACGCTGCTCTCACGCTTACAACGCTCCAGCCAGTCAGAGCAAGAGTTACAGCGCATCCGTGGCGAGGTGCTGCGCCTGGTGAATATTGTCAGTGAGTCGGAGGCGAGACGCGTCCCGCTGCGCCTTGCCCCCACTGGTACGTTGCTTGATCCACTTTTGAAGAACCTGGCTGGTCGCTATCTTCTGCAACCCGCCTCGGGCGATCGCCCCTCGCGCCCTTAAGTCCATGTCAGCATGGACCCTACAAAAATAGGGTAAGGAGTGTGGAAAGTGGCGCAATAGCCGCTTCCCACACTCTTTTACCCTTCTTGACCCGTGTAACGAACCAAACATATATATATATGCTTGCCTCTGTCATGTCTGTATCTCTTTTTTCTCTGTAGCCAAAATGTACACACCTATTGTTAAGTACTTTTTAACAATAGGTGTGTGTATGGTAATGTTATTATGAACAATATATTAAAGGATTAAACATGGATAAAGTATCTATGCATTGCATGGGAATTATAGGCAGATTGCTATTGTAATCTCTTAAGCTCAACACTACACTGTCTTTTAGGTATCAAAGAAGATCTTTTCTCTGCCTTCGATGATATCGAGTTTCTCTGCCCTGTTAATCTGTATCTACTAGATAACTCTCTGTTTGCTGTCTTGTATGCCTTACCCGCAACTGCGCAAAAGTCAGAATGTCTTGGACGCCTGACTGAACGCCTGGCTGCGTAAGTAGGCATTACAATTTTTCAGACCAGGAGCTATGCATTATGGTAGATATGAATGAGCGTTATGCTCGCCGTTTATTTTTCAAACAGGCAGGCGCATTAGGCCTCTCCGCCGCCTCTCTCTCCGCCTTTTTAGCGGCATGTGGTAGCGCCGCCACCACCACCACTGCCTCCTCCGTTGACCTTGCCGGTCCAATCGCTATCGAGACGCTTCTTGAGAAGGCGAAAAAAGAGGGGAAGCTTGAAGCAATTGGTATTCCACCTGAATGGGCTGACTATAAAGACATCCTGGATACCTATACCTCGAAGTATGTAAAGGTGCAGTACCAGGCCGAGGCTGAGTTCTCATCCGCCCAGGAGCTGGAGGTCTTTAAAAAATCAAAGCTTCACCCCCATGGCGATATCGGCGATGTCGGCTTTAAATTCGGTCCACAGGCTGTTCAGCAGGGACTGGTGACTCCATATAAACATTCCAAATGGGATGATATCCCCGCTGAGTTGAAGGATCCTAAGGGCAACTGGTGTACCGAGTATTGGGGCGCCCAGGCCTTCATCATTAATACAGACCTGGTAAAAAATGAGCCGACCTCTTTCAAGGATCTGCTCAATGGTGATTACAAGAATATGGTTGGTATCGATGGCGATCCACGTGAAGCCAACGATGCCTTCATCTCTGTCTACAGCGCCGCGTTGGCGACGAGCGGTAGCCTTGATAGCATTCAGCCAGGCATTGATTTCTTCGCTCAGCTCAAGAGAAAAGGTAATTTTACCGTTGCTCGTTCGAGCCTGGCTAATGTCACAAAGGGCGAGGTCGCTATCGCGATCATGTGGGACTACCTGGGCTTAGGCTTCCGCGATCAACTCAAGGGCAAGCCCAATCTAAAGGTTATTATCCCCTCGGATGGCTCTATTGCAGGTCCCTATGTCTCCATTATCAACAAAACGGCCCCGGATCCCTACGCAGCGCGTCTGTGGATGGAGTATATCTTCTCAGACGAGGGCCAGTTGAACTACCTGAAGGGCTATGCGCACCCTGCTCGCTACCAGTCCCTGGTCAAGGCTGGCAAGGTTCCAACTGAACTGGCGGCCAAACTTCCACCAGCTGAACAGTATGCTAATGTCAAGTTCGTGACAGACCTCAGCAAGCTTGATGCTGCCGCGACCGCGCTCTCCAATAACTGGCAGTCCCAGGTGCTTGGACAATAATTGCTTTTCATGCTTCTCTTCGATTGAGAAGCGTTCATACTCGTGTGAGGGCGCAGGATGTATGCTTGCCCCTCACATGTTCTTGTAGAAGGTGGTGTGATGGACGTTCCTGTTATTCCAGGCACAGATACAACTCAGGCCACGCTTAGCCGCTCTGTCAAGCGCCGCTCGGGCATACGTTGGGGATATTCGATGGTAAGCTGGTTAGGCCTGGCCCCGTTCCTTGTGTTTTGCCTACTGTTTGAAATTCTACCGACCCTTATCATCCTCCAGAGCAGTTTTACGGATGATCAGGGAGCCGCTACGCTGGACAATTATCAGCGAATTCTCACGCAACCCAGCACGTTACGTGCCTTCCAGACAAGCATCTTGCTCTCGCTGGTCTCCGCGCTGATTAGTGTTGTTATCGGCTTTATTGCGGCTTATGGTGTCTATACCATGCGCACCAGCTGGTTGCGCAACCTGCTTATAGGCTTCTCCAGCCTGGCCGCTAACTTCTCAGGCGTTCCCCTGGCCTTTGCCTTTGTTTCGACGTTGGGGGTTACGGGCTTTGTGACGGCGCTCTTTAAGACGTGGTTCCATATCAATCTCTATGATCTGGGCTTCAATCTGTATAACTTCTGGGGCCTGGCTCTCACCTACGTCTATTTTGAACTGCCGCTTATGTTGCTGATCACTGTTCCCGCGTTAAGCGCTTTACGGAATGTGTGGCGCGAGGCGGCGACTAATCTGGGCGCATCGACTTTTACCTACTGGCGTAAGGTGGCATTCCCAATCCTCCTCCCATCGCTTATCGCGGCACTGATGTTGCTCTTCGCTAACGCCTTTGGCGCCTTTGCCACGGCTTATGCACTGGCGCAAGGCAATATTAACCTGGTTACGATCCTGATTAGCTTCGCGGTTGCAGGCAATGTGAGTGTCGATGTCGGCCTGGGAAATGCCCTGGCCGTAGGGATGATTCTTGTCCTTGTGATCTCTGTCTCTCTCTATGTGTTTATGTTGCGTCGCGCCAGCAACTGGCAGGGAAGGTAGGGGAAGTGATATGAAACAACAACAGGCGAAACGTTTCTCCCTGGCATTGGATAAAATTATCCTGTTTCTAGTGATGCTCTACCTTATTATTCCGCTTGGAGCGACCCTGGTTTTTGGCCTTAACGATGGTTCGCGTTTCAACCTCGGTGTCCTGACGCAGGTGTTCAGTGATAGCGATTTTGCGAAAACGCTGCTCCTTTCGCTGGGATTAGCCATTGCATCGACGCTTATCGCGGTTATATTGATTACGCCTACTGTTTACTGGATGCAGCTCCGCCTACCCCAGGCCCGTCCCCTGCTGGAGTTTCTCTCCCTCCTGCCTTTTGCGGTGCCTCCAATCGTTCTTTCGCTGGGCTACCTGGAAGTTTTTGGCGATTCCCATACCTGGATTGATGTGCTTTCACTTGGGCTGGTTCCCTTGCTGAGTAATGAGCCATTCACTATCGCTAATACGCCACAGCTATTGATCTTCGCCTACGTGGTGATTGCTCTCCCCTTTATCTATCGTCCTATCGATAACAGTCTGCGCGCGCTCAATACACGGGTTCTCTCTGAAGCGGCCTCAAACCTGGGATGTGGCTGGTGGCGCACCTTTCTCACTATCATCTTGCCAAATATCTGGCCGGGTGTTATCAGCGCCGCCCTGCTGACCTTTTCGACCGCTATGGGTGAGTTCACTATCGCCGTGCTCTCAGGTATCTATACCTTCCCTGTGTATCTGAATCAGATTGGACAGGGTAACGCTCACCAGGCTGCCTTACTCACCATTATGAGCTTTCTCATCACGCTGCTCTGTGTCCTCGGCATCCTTGTACTGGTGCGCAGCAGGGCTCAAGGCAAAGGACAGACCGTTGAAATTGGCGGGGGGAGATAAACGAGGATTGTGTCTTTTGGGTTTATGGATTTGCAGATAAGGAATAAGATATGGCTTTTCTCGAACTACTAGATATATCCAAGCATTTTGGACATACCGCTGCTGTCGATAACATCGACCTGTCGATTAAGCAGGGTGAGTTCTTGACCCTGCTTGGGCCGAGTGGTTGTGGTAAAACCACGCTCCTGCGTATGATCGCGGGCTTTGAAACGCCTACAACTGGTAGCATCTTGCTTGATGGCGAAGATATCACCAACCGCCCGGCCAATAAATGTCTGATGGGAATGGTCTTTCAATCCTATGCTCTCTTCCCGCATATGAGCGCTCAGGATAATATCGGTTTTGGCATGACTATTAAACGTCAGCCGAAGGATGTTATCAAGAAACGCACGACCGAATTACTTGAGCTCGTTGGGTTGGCCGAGATGGGACACCGTTATCCGCATCAACTCTCGGGTGGGCAGCAACAACGTATCGCACTCGCGCGCGCCCTGGCCGTCGAGCCGAAAGTCTTGTTGCTTGATGAGCCGCTCTCGGCACTTGACGCCAAGGTTAGAATCTCGCTGCGTAATGAGATTCGTCGTATCCAGCAAGAGCTGAAGATAACGGCCATTTATGTTACCCATGACCAGGAAGAAGCCCTCTCGCTCTCCGACCGCATTGCGGTGATGGCAAAAGGCAAAATTGAACAATTGGATGCTCCCGAAAACATCTATAATCAGCCACAGACAGCCTTTGCCGCAACCTTTGTCGGCAACAGTAACCAGTTCAACGGGATCATCGAGTCGGCGGCCAAGGGTCTATGCCAGGTTGGCACACGGACCTTGAAGGTCTCTTCCCTCTCTCAATTCCGCGATGGCGAGAGCGTATTGATCATGGTTCGCCCTGAAGATATTGCTATCCAGGTTGATGTGGACACTCAAGCTGGCCTGAACGTTCTGGCGGGAAGAATTGGCCTTCGTACCTTTCTAGGGCCGTTTACGCGCCTGCATGTAAGCATCGATGAAACCACAACGCTCCTGGTTGATATTCCCACGCGCCAGGCTGCAAGCTATACACCAGGCAGCCAGGTGCGTCTTGTCTTCCCTCTCCAGGCCTGCAAAGTCTTAGCCCTCGATGCCAAGGATGCAGAGTTAGTGCATCTCGCGGCCGCAGAGGCCGTTTAGGTTTCGTGGGAGGACGATGCTGCTGAAGTATTCGTCTACATATAATGGCGCGATATGCTGATTCCGCTGGCAAATTTTGTCTGGACAAGTTCTGAGCGTGGAAAGGTATCCAGAGGCTTTCAAGACCGGTAGGGGCCCGGTTTACCGCGTCCGAAGGCGATTCATCGCCTGTGAGCGCAGCCCGAAAGATGCTGAAAAAGACCTTTCACGTCACCATGCGCTTGCTCAATCGTAAAAGCACGGCTGCGCCGACAGGCCATAAATGGCGTTTGGACGCGATAAATCGGGTCCCTACCACTAATTCGGGCCTTCACCTTGCGCGCGATGGCATCCGCGAAGTGCTCGCATGCAAAATAACTCGTTTCTAGATTACTGTCGCTGGTGGTCCATAATCCAGTTCGTATCCCAGGTCTGACCACCATCAAAGGAGAAGGCTTGCTGCCAGCGAGCACTCTCCTCGGTGATCTGGTCCCAGATAAAGCGACTATGTACTGGCTTCCCATCGAGCGGAGATTCGATGACCTGATAAAAAAGCCCCACGCCCTGCTCGAAATGTCCCAATAGCGGCCTGAAATCCGGTGAATTGCGATTATCGAGCCAGACAATCGACCATTGTTGCGTCTCCTGATCGAAGGCGCGAATGGTCATTCCTTCGAAGCGATCTCTCCAGCGGCAGGGTATTCCCCATTCGGGGATGTAGCGGCCTGCGGGCCGAAGAGTCCATGCCAGCATGGACCCTACAACTTTGCAATTGCTCTACCTAGCGTGGGGTCAGGACCGCGCTGAAGGTCTGCCACATGCCGAGGAACATGGCGCGTGACATGCTGTGGAAGTTGGTGGGGGCGGAATCGGCGATATAGACGTTCTGCGCATCGCCACCGCGCACCACGAAGATATGCCCATAGGGGTAGTATGTTGGATGGCGCACGCTCACAATCACAGGCTTGCCACTGTTGGCGGTATCAATAACCTGCTGGAGCGTCATGGTGTGCCCCCAGCTGGTGTTGAAGCCGAAGTAGTTGGCCGTCATGGAGATGCCCTCTTCGCGCAAGAGGCCCTGATCGACGCTCCAGACGCCCAGGTTAAGCTCCTCTTGCAACACATCGGAGGCGATCAGGTGGCGTCCATAGGCATCCATGACCATCACCATAGCGAAGCCCGAGCAGGAGGAATAGACCCACGTCTGGCGCTCATAGAGCGTGGAGTACTGGCTGGAATCAGCGGAGTCGAGGCGCACCAGGCGCGCGCTCGCGTCGAGAAATACCGGATCGTTAGTACCTGGATTGCCCGGGTTGGTCTTCGCGGGCTGCTCCAGGACATGGCCAGAGGGCGAATAGCTTATGCTATTGCTGTACTGTCCATCCAGGGTACCCTGCGAAAACTTCGCCAGCGTCCCACCCGCCAGGCCTACCTGGAGAAAGAGGGTTAAGCCAAAGAGCACGAGCACACCTACGGAGACCAGCGAGCGCCTATGCGTCGACCAGGGAGAGCGCGTCACGACTGACGGCAGAGAGGCCGTTGGACTCTCGATAGAGACGATCTGGCCCTCGTTGAGGTGCAAAATAGCGGTCACATGTCGGTCGAGTGGATGGGCCGGGAGGCGATTCTGCGTGGCAAGCACTTGCCTGTTATGCCTGTGCTCTCGCCAGGCGCTTACCCCCACAACGGCGGTGATAAGCAACATCAAGATGGCCAGAAAAGACGTCATCGTAGCTGCCGACATAAATATCCCTCTAAATATCCCTATATATCTGGCGCCGCACGCCCCGGCGTTTGCTCTCGCCGGAGATGACGCCGCGCTTAGCATTTCTCCAGTATGTATCGTTATCTATCAATAAGTATATGCGATAATGCCGGACATACACCAGTTTCTCCCCAAAAACGGCCATATGCCCCAGGGGAAAACCAAGAATGTTAACCACTATACCTCCCAAATTGGAGAATGGCCCGGCTATTGCGTCCCCTATCTGCTCCATTTCACGCTTTTTAGCCTGTCTTTCACGAAAGGTTTTGTCCTCGCGCCTGGACGCGTTCCTGCCTATGACAAGAGTTCTAGTCCAGTAAGCAGAAGATCCAGATAGTGAGCAAGTTCCTCTATGGAGATAGACATACCATTCTCAAGCCACCAGCCACCAAGCGTTACGATCGCTCCCCCGTAAAATTGTGCCATGACCTCTGGTGGCATAGGCAGTTGGATTCCTTTTTCCTGAGTCCGTTTGAGATCGTTTTCTATGTCTCTGGTTAACTGCTGGCGCATCAAGTTTGTCAGTGAATGGGTTTCTTTTTCTACCATCATCAGAGAGTAGAAACGCTGGTGCATTGCGATCTGTTCAAGCATTCGTATGTGCCTTCTCTTTGTTTGAGAGGCTTCTACCTGATGAAATTCTTCAAGTAGCTGCATTTGGGTGGTTTGGATGCCATACTCTAACAGGTCATACTTATCCTCGAAGTGTTTATAGAACGTGACTCGATGCACCATTGCTTTCTCACAGATCTCTGTGACGCTGATCGATTCGAATGGACGCTGCTCTAAGAGAGTGAGTAGCGCTTCCCATAAGAGCTTATAGGTTCGTCTGACCCGCAAATCTTCTGGCGGTTGGGATGTGTTTGGCAACATTTTCTCCTTCTATGTTAGTTAGGCTACCATTGGTCTCATTTTGTATCTTGATACTCGTTTGCTTTCCGTCTATAGTAAATAGAAACAGGTATATGTGTAATTATACACCTGTAGCCATTTGAAAACGCAACCGTTCTCAGTTTAGAAGAAGATAAGGAATATAATGGCAATGCCACTTAATGAAAAGAGCGATATCCCACAGACCCATGGAAGCGGAACGCAGGCGCTTGTGCTTGGGGCTGGTATAGCCGGACTGTTCACCGCACGTATCCTTGCAGAGTATTACGACCAGGTTTGCGTGGTAGAAAGAGATACGCTTCCTGAGGAGCCTGAGAATCGTCCAGGCACTCCTCCCTCCGACTGACCAAGAGGGTTTCGATCAGGGCCTGCATCAGTTACTTTCTCAGGAAATTGCAGATGCCTTGCAGGAGGCGGAGCCAGTCACACAGCCGAGAGGCTATCGGATCCTGGAATGCCTTCGTCAGCACTATGGGCAAATGGAACGCTGGCCTTCAGGTCTGCTGGTTATGGGTGATGCATTCTGCAATGTTGATCCTATCTATGGTCAAGGCATGAGCATGTCGGCTATGGAAGCAGAAATGCTAGAAACCTGTTTGCGTGAGCAACGCGAGTGGCCTCAACCCGACTTTGAACGTCGTTTCTTCCAGCGCATGCAGGATGCAACTGAACCTGCCTGGTGGCTCAGTGCTATTGCGGATCGACGCTGGCCTGGTGTCGAGTATGCTGGCTCTTTGTCGTTGGAGGGGATGACATTGGCTCAGAAATACTTTGATCTGTACCTCAAGCACGCCAGTTGGCAGATAGCTCAAGATCCGCAAAATCCGCAAAGCATGGGCCTGCACATGAAATATACGCTGATGAATGGCTTAATGGTATCTCCGCGTGAAATTGTCAATCCGTCGATGATTGCCACCCTTCTTGAGGCCAATTCTTCCTCTGATGAGGGGAGACAACTCACACAATTCCTGGATACCCTTTCCCGTAAATATGGTCGACCATTTGAGCAGATCTTTGATGAGATCGTACCCACCTTTGAGGGGTTTCCAGCTTTGAATGAGGGGAGTTGGCTTCTCTCGGTTTCGTAGAGTGGAAGCAGAGCCATCTGGCACCCTCTCCAGAGGAGGGAAGCATGGCGAAACCACAACCCAGCAATACGAAAGAACCCAAACGTGCGATACGAAGTTGCTGGCAGTGAGTCCCACGAGTGTAACGATAGAACAACCCTGTGAAGCATATGTTGGTACTGCGTAGCATGCCCTGGCAGAGAAATCAAGGGAATGTGAGGGAAAAGGCCACAAAACGGCGGAAGATCAACGCGGTGCCACGATATGCTACAAAAGAGCCACCACGCAGCAAGATCTTCCACTATCTTTTTCCAATAGCTGAACTATCTTTAAGAAATTCTTCAAATTGCTTAATATTTTGAAAGCGCTTAATTCCGACTCCTTGGCCCATTAGGTGACTTTGGAGAAGAGAGTCAAGACGTTCCACAGCTTCACGAAGTGACACTAAATTTTGATTATTCAAGAGGCCTACCAAATCTGAAAACCCTAAACGAAAGTAATAATCTTATCGAATACACCCTTCATCTCCTCGTAAAAACCCTCCATTCTCTTGGGATAGGAGGGCCCATCTGAGAAATCTGGTTTCTTTAAGAGGAGGCACTCCAGTGTATCCTTGGTTAATCGTTCACAGGCTGCTTGAATATCGGCTGGTGACTGCGCGTACATGATTGCGTTTATGAGTAATTCCAACCGAACTGGTTTTAACGGTAGCTGAAGTATTTGGTCCATATTTTTCTCCCAGCCCTTGGTGAAATATGTTTGGTTTAGCAGAGCAAGGGCTTGGAAGACTTTCGTTAAAACCCCGTACGCCTCTGTGCGGAAAAATAACATATCCTTCACCGCATCTGTGGATTTCATCTTATATAAATGAACATAAACATCCCGCAGCTGTAGTTCTGCTTTGTTGAGCAGGTCCAGCCCATGTTTGTGTGTAATTCCATAGCGAGGGGGCGCCACTGGCGTACGCGGCTACTCTCCAAAGTAGCCGCGTACGCCAGTGGCGCTACTCCTGCGGCGTCTCGCGTAGCGTGGTCAGGCGGCGGATGTCGGGAAAGGCGCCCGCGACGATGAGCACGACTAACAGGGTGCCAATGCCACCGGCCACGACCGCGGCCACGGGACCCAGCAGTTGGGCCGTGAGTCCCGATTCAAAGCCTCCTAGCTGGTTGGAGGTGCCAATGAAGAGCGAGTTGACCGCGCTCACCCTGCCGCGCATCTCGTCCGGAGTGCGCACCAGCGCGAGGGTCGAGCGGATCACGACGCTGATATTATCAAAGGCGCCAATGAAGAACAGTGCCAGGAATGAGAGCCAGAACCAGTGCGAGAGGCCAAAGACGATCGTTGCCAGGCCAAAGCCGGCTACCCCCAGCAACAGCACCGGGCCAGCCCTCTTGAAGGGAGGACGGCGTGCCAGGAAGAGCGCCATCGCGATGCCCCCAATAGAGTCTGCTGCCTGGAGCCATCCCAGTCCTACAGGTCCGACATGCAGGATGCCCGTCGCGTAGATAGGTAGGAGCGCGACGGACCCGCCAAACAGGACCGCGAAGAGGTCGAGCGTAATCGCCGCTAGCATGACCTTGGTCTGTCCAAGAAAGCGCACACCACTCACGAGTGAGCTGAGCTTGCGCCCCTCGCCCAGGGTTCTCTTTTGTGGCTGAACATGGATAAAGATTAGCAAGATGGCAAAGGTCAAGAAGAAGCCGCTGCTCAGGAGATAGACGGGAGTCGCGCCCTGAAAGAAGCCGATCAGAAAGCCGCCCACCGCAGGTCCGATCACAGCTGAGAGCTGGCCGATGCTGCTGCGCCACGTCATGGCGTTCTCATAAGCCGTCTCTGGAATGACCTGGGAGACCAGCGCCGAGTTGGCTGGCTGGCTGAAGCTCTGCGCGCCACCTATCGCCGCCAGGCAGCAATAGATTAGCACCAGGGGACCATGCAGATAGGAGAGAAGCGCCAGGCTTAGAGCGGCCAGCACGTTAACGAACTGTGCCACAAGCACAATATACTTGCGATTGACGCGGTCGGCGATATAGCCAGCGGGCAGGAAGAGGAGAATAAGTGGGATCACCTGGGCCAGTCCGACTCCTCCAAGCACAAGCGCGGACTTCGTCTGGATATATAATTCCCAGCCAATGGCGACCGCTAGCATCTGTTGCCCAAAACCCGCCAGGCCCACGCCAGTAAAAAGCAGGCGAAAGTCGAGGAACTGTAAGGCACTGGTGGAAGTATTTGGTGTCTCTACTGGAGGTGAAATATCTCTGGCTTGATCCTCTGATAATGCCGTTTCATCAGCGATAGGTTCCATGTGTTTTCCTTGATCTAGAAATTGTCTCCCGCGATAACCTACTTGGGGTAGGGCTGGTGTGGAGTGGAAATGCCGAAGGCATTTCCACTCCACACCAGCCCTACCCTGCGAGCCACATAGTGGCGAGAAGTCTTGAAGAAATACTTTAAGACATAAGAGGTGTTAGGATAGTGGAAGAACAAAAAAGCGCCAACCTCCACATCCTACAGCCCTCTATGTTATCGCAGGCCGTACCGATGTGCGTTGGTTGACGTTAAACGCTTACGTTTATTCAGTTTTATGAATATAGTGTAGCTTCTATAGCCCCTTTCTGTCAAGAAATCTTGTTTCGCTGGGCGCCCGTCAATATTTTGCAAGAGTGCTTCCAATCGCATAGGCGCTCCGTTTACGGCGCGCAAGGCGATTTATCGCAGGAGTACAGAGTTGCGACCAATGTGAGAGCGTGGTGTGGCTTGCCCGAGGGAGTTAGAGTGTTCTGGAAAGATGCCCTTCATGCTGTATTCTTGCAATAAATAGCCTTGCACGCGATAAATCGGGTGCCTATGGAGTATATTGTGCAAAAATATGACGCACATCCTGTTTCGCTGAGGAGTTTTCTTTTTTGCAGCACAACCGATGAGAACTCCTTTAGAGGTTTCCAGAAGGAAGCAGAAACCAGGCAAAGCACACTGAGAGCTATCAATCCTACGAGTGTGCCTATACCGAGACAAGAACGCCTATCGTCAATGGCCAGATCACCACCACATCGAGACCAATCTACAGGCGAGAGGATGAAGAGGAGGATTCGCGAGTCGTATAATAAAGAGTGCCGGGAGAGTAAGTTGAGTAGTTTATGCGGATTTGCCCGCACATAAGAATGCCAATGATTAATAGAAAAGGATATATATGCCACAGAGAACGATACAGCAGACGAGCAAAATGACCGATGAGGATTGGAAATATCCCCAGCAGCCTTACAGAAAGAACGGTTGGTTACAGGTAGACGATAACCCTCCCCTGAAATCTCCGCATAAGATTTATTACGAGGAATATGGCAATCCTGACGGGGAACCCGTTATGTTTCTTCATGGAGGGCCGGGCGGCACGTGTACCCCCAATTTCTCCCGTTTTTTTGATCCCGAACGTTACCGTATCATTCTCTTTGATCAGCGCGGGTGTGGCAAAAGTGTGCCTAACGTAGCAAAGGATGGCGCACAGGCGGGGCTGGCGAATAATGAAACGTCGTATCTGGTGGACGATATTGCCAAGCTGCGTAACCATCTGGAGATTAAAAGCAAAATGCATGTATTTGGCGGCAGTTGGGGAAGTATTTTGGCCCAAGCTTATGCAATCAAATACCCGGAAACCGTGCAAACTCTGATTTTGCGGGGTATCTGGCAGGCTACCAAGCAGGATCTGGATTACATGTATCAGGGCAATGCGGAAACGTATCATAAAGGCCCCTATAACGTGACAGTGCCCGGCTCTTATCTATTCTACCCTGAAGAGTGGAAAGAGTATGTTGAAATTATTCCCCAGAACAGACGCAAGGATATGATAAAGGCCTATAAAGAAATTTTTGATATGGTTCCGAGGACTCCCGAGCAGCAGGAAACAAAAAGGAAAGCGCTGGTGGCGTGGTCGAAGTGGGAAGAGGTAATAAGCAATATAGTTCCTAATACTAAAAATGTTGGTAAATACGGCAGTGATGAATTTGCCACTAGTTTTGCCCAGATTGAAAATCATTATTTTACGAATAATATGTTCATGGAAAATCATTATTTGATTAAGAATGTGGAAAGAATTAAAGATATTCCTATACATATTGTACACGGCCGTTTTGATCAGGTATGCCCTATGTACCAGGCGGATATTCTGGTGGATGCGCTCAGGAATGTAGGGACGGAACCAGCGAGTTATGTAAGAACTACGGCGGGACACAGTGCTTTGGAGTTGGAAAATGCCATGGTATTGACCAATATCATGGATAACCTTCCCAAAATGGATCACAGTAAATTGCCGGGGACGAAAGTAACCGGAGCGGATGCCACGCAATCCTATTAGAGGATATCCCATCGCCACTTTTCGTGAGTACGTGGAGGAGCGTAAGTCGTCTGGTTTGCTTCGTTCGCGGATGAGGCAGCTTCTAGAAGCTCTCATTCCACTTTGACACAAAGTCAGGAGTGGATCACCTCAATTGTTCCCGCCCTGCAGATGTGGGGAACTTCGCGAGAAGAGGCGTTGGAATTGGTCCCAACGAGACGTTCGCTCTTGCGCCACCGTGCAGAAGAGCAAGAAACAAGGAAGGACTTTGGAGAATGACCTTTCAACTTCCAGATGAGAGCACAATTTTTGGGAAAAATGTACGGCGTCGCGTGCATGAAGAGTATCTCATATGGCTGACCACAGTAGATACGCGCGGGATGCCTCAGCCCGCACCCACCTGGTTCTGGTGGGATGAGACGGCATCCAATTTTTTGGTCTATAATCTGACTCATGCCAGACGCCTGGATTTTGTGCGCCGGAATTCCCAGGTGGCTCTGCATTTTAATGGCGACCAGACTGGCTCTGGGATCATTGTGTTTACCGGGCACGCCCAGATCAGCACCGCTGAACCTCCTGCCGATCTGCATCCGCTCTATCTGGCAAAATATCGTCACTGGATGACCAGCAAGTTTGGCTCGCCGGAACAGTTTGCAGCGGAGTATTCGGTGGCGTTGCGCATCTCTCCCATCAAGGTGCGAGGCTCATCTTCATAGTGTGAGTGTTTTATTTCAACGTCCTTCAGCCGTTTATCTCATGGAGAATGATTCTGTTGAACTGGAGGCTCCATATTTACGCACGTTACCAAGAAGTTCATGAAGCTTTTTTCATGGTTGCTGAAGGTTAAATATGGCTCAGTTAAAAGTGCAACTGTAGTGCCATGCACTCTTACCGTGACTATTCCATCCATTTTACCTGTCGCTTCCGCGAGATACAGCTTCTTGCAGCATCTGAGCGGCTTCTTCGACAACGGCTTCCCATAATCTCTTTCCCAACTCAGCACTCGCGTACGTCGGATCGCCGATCACACCGGTAGAGGAATAGCGAGCAAAATCCAGGTTTGGATCATTCCAGTCAACCTCTGTGGAATGGGGATTGGTGATCCACTCTTGTCGAACTGTTTCCGGTCGGAGATAGAGCGAAATAGATGTGGTAAAGCTATCCGCGTGCCCGACAGGAATCATGGGGTCAGCTAATCGGCACCAGATCTCATGAAAGGGATGAGGTGGTAAGAATGCTTGCGCCTTGCCCTGGTACATCTGATTGAAGCGCTCAACGACCCCGTTTAGAGCATGACCGCCACAGCCTCGCCAGATGACCATTCTCTTAAACCCCTGTGTTACCAACGAGGTCAAGGTCGCTTCGATCAATGCATCATGCAAGCTGACGGGGACATCAATAAATCCGCTACCAAAGTTGCGATGTTCCGGCGTTGGCCCAAAGGGCATCGCCGGTAACACGACAGCCTGGACTGCAGCGTCTTGCGCCGCTTTTTCAGCGGCTGCAACCATGAGCGTTTCAGCAAACCAGGTATCAAAGTCGACCGGAAGGTGAGGGCCTTGCTGCTCGGTACAACCAGTAGGAATGATCGCTAACCAGCCCTGTTGAGCACATTTGCCAATCTCCTGGTAGGTCAAATCACCGAAGCGCTTGCTCTTTTCTTCTATTGGGGGCATATTTTCTTCCTCTCAGATTTCTCATTGCTTCTGAAGAGAGAATATCTCTAATCATTATGGATATGGTATCACCCCTTCTAACCTATGATCAAAGTAGGGGCCGCCACCAGTCAGTGTCTGCACGATATCGAAGACGTTCAGGCTGCCCAGGATCGCCAGGAACAGGATCACCAGACAGACCTACGCCGCGCAATATCGGGACGAAGAACTGTCGCCGCCACCACAGGCGACGTCGCCCACTTCATTTGGACGCTTCTATCTGTCTACAATATGTCTAGTAGATGCTATTGGATGCTAGATAAGGATTCGTTACAATACAGACAGAATCGGCTCTTTCAGGCTCTTACCGTTGCTTACGCTCGATTATTTATGAAGAGAAAGAGAGTTCGTTATGACAAGGATGTCGGGTAGTTTGAGTTTGCCCTATGGGAGGGTAAAATGGATGATCGGCGCGGGGATGTGCTGCATATTGATGCTGTCCATCCTGGTTGTAAGCCCGTTGAGTCACGCGGCTGCCGCGACCAGTGCCCAGGTCACGATTAACGCTGGCCAACCTCTTGGTACTCTTCCCAACACAAGCGAAGGGATCAATACCGCCGTCTGGAATGGGAATATGCTTGATAGCGCGGCGGTCACCGCGCTTGGAAACGCGCATGTCAACGTCGTGCGCTATCCTGGAGGCTCGACCTCAGATGTCTATCATTGGCAGTCGAATACGACGGTGTCAGGTCAGAGCTATGCCAACCCCAGCAATACCTTTGATGCCTTCATGGGCGTCGTCCAGAACATCGGCGCGCAGCCGATCATTACAGTCAACTATGGCTCGGGCACGCCGCAAGAGGCCGCTGGCTGGGTGCAGTACGCGAACAAAGGCGGTTCTGGCTATAGCGGTCCGGTGCCGACCTACACGGGAGGCAGTAGCACCGGCCATACCTATGGCATCAAGTATTGGGAGATTGGCAATGAGCTGTACGGTAATGGCAGCTATACCGCCAACTGGGAATACGATACCCACTCTAAGAAAGGCGCCACCGCCTACGCTCAGAATGCCGTGCAGATGATCCAGGCCATGAAAGCCGTGGACCCGACGATCAAGGTCGGCGTGGTGCTGACTACCCCTGGCGATTGGCCCAATGGTAGTGTCGATACGACCGATGGCGATACGATGGATTGGAACCATACCGTGCTCTCCATTGCCGGTCCCTACATGGACTTTGGGGTTATCCACTGGTACACGGATTACGCCTCGGGTGGCAACTACACCGACGCCGGGCTACTGGGTAGCCCTGCCGAAATCGCCGGGAAGGTCGCCACGCTGCGCTCCCTCTATACGCAATATCTGGGTTCGAGGGCAAGCCAGACTGGCATCGCCGTGACCGAAATGAACTCCAATGGCGGTGGCTATGCTCCTGGTAAGCAAACGGTCAGCCTGGTCAATGGCTTATTCCTGGCCGATGCGTATATGACCTGGCTAGAAAACGGTGTCTTCAATGTCGACTGGTGGGCTGAGCATAATGGCATCTCGACCAGTGGGGACAATAGTTCCAGCCTGTACGGTACGGCCAATTATGGCGATATGGGTGTGTTGTCTAATGGCAGTTCATCGGGAGGCGTCAGCGAGCCACCGGCGGACACACCATTCCCGCCATATTACGGCCTGGAGATGCTCGGTCACGTGTTCAGCCCGGGGGATACGCAGGTCTCGTCCTCGTCCAATCAGAGCCTGGTGGCTGTCCACGCGGTCAAACAGGCCAATGGGAATCTCGCCGTGCTACTGATCAACAAGGATCCCAACACGACCTATAACGTTTCGCTCTCGCTTAACGGCTACAGCGCGGGCGCGAACGCGACGCTCTACACCTATGGCGAGAATAGCAGTGCTATCACCTCGACGCAGGGATCATCCTCAAGCGTGAGCATAGCGCCTTACTCGCTCACAACCGTGGTTTTACAACCGGGCACTGGAGGGACACCTACACCTACGCCTACAACGCCCACTCCTACCCCAACGAATACACCGACGAATACACCCACCCCAACTCCACCGCCATCCGGTACGTGCAAGGTGGTGTACACAGTAACCAATCAGTGGCCTGGCGGCTTTGGGGCGAGTATCGCGATCACCAATACCGGGAGCACAGCAATTAACGGCTGGACGCTGAAATTCACCTTCCCTAATGGGCAGACGGTCACCCAGGGATGGAACGGCACCTTCTCGCAGCAGGGCAGTAATGTGACGATCACCAACCTCTCGTATAATGGCTCGATTGCTCCAGGTACTACGCTGAGCTCCCCTCCGGGCTTCAATGGCTCGTGGAGTGGTAGCAACCAGGCTCCGACCTCGTTTACCCTCAACGGAGCGCCGTGTAGTACTTCCTGAGTGGAGGGGATTTCTTCCATCTCACCTCTGGCACCTGAGGTGGTTCACATGGGGTAAGGGTTGTGGTGCTGGATACCGCAGGTATCCAGCACCACAACCCTCAAGAGCTATGTTTTTCATAATTAGATTTCGAGTTCTAAACCATGGAAAATCATCGGGAAGCAGAGCGTCATCATTGCCGAGTGGCTTCTCAAGCAGGATGTGATAGAAAAGTTCGTCTTGTCTGCTGTTTCTCTTCTATGATATACTCATCCTTGTTGGGATGTTGGGAAGAACCTCTTTGTGGAACAAAAACGTATGCCAAAATCACCTGCAGCGACTCTCACCTGGTCCCCTGAGAGCAACGCCTACAATCTCCATATCTCTGACCACCGACCGATGTGGATTGAGCCGGGAACCGAGGGGCCGTGGCTTGCCTGGTTAACAACCCATACTTCATTCTCTTTCCAGGGACAACACGGGCATCTTAACGTCTATAAAGAGCAGCGAGCACGAGGCGCAGGCTACTGGTATGCCTACCATACAGCCGCTGGCCAGACCCACAAGCGCTATCTCGGACGAAGTGTCACTGTGACGCTTACCCGTCTAGAAGAGGTAGCTCGGGCCTTTCGGGAGTTGCCATCTGGCGAATTGCAGACTGCTCGTATGGGCGGAGAGGCCACTTCCACCACGACACAGCAAGGCAGCGAACCCGGTGAGCTGAGAACGACGATTGTGATGACCAGGCTCTCCCCTCCACATTTGCCTGCCACGCTGGTCGTACGAGAACGGTTGCTCGCGGCGTTGGATACCGCCCTCTCTCGCCCGCTCACCCTCCTCTCCGCTTCCGCTGGATGGGGCAAGACCACCTTGCTTGCGAGCTGGGCACACAGGCATCCTCAATCGGTGGCCTGGTTCCCTCTGGAAGAGATGGACAATGATCCGACGCGCTTCTGGACCTCGCTGATTGAGGCTCTGCGCCGATGCTGGCCTGGGATCGGGGAACGCGCGCTCACCCTGCTACAGGCGTCTGCCCCTTCGCTGGCTCCCCTTGTGACTGTCTTGACAGCCTTGCTCAATGAACTGGCTGACCGGCAAGCAGAGACCTCGCCCATCTTGCTGATTTTGGATGACTATCACGTCATTCACGAACCGGCGATTCACGCCTCCCTGGCCTTCTGGTTGGAGCATCAGCCTCCACATGTGCATCTGCTGCTGGCCAGTCGCGTCGATCCAGAGCTTTCCCTGGCTCGCCTGCGGGTGCGCGGGCGCCTGGGAGAACTTCGCAATGCCGAGCTACGCTTTACGCAGGAAGAAACGCAGGATTTTCTCACCCAACGCATGGGGCTTACCCTCTCGGAGACAGATGTTGAACTGCTACAAGCTCGCACCGAAGGGTGGATTGCCAGCCTGCAACTGGCGGCCCTTGTGCTGCAGAAACACGCCGACCCGTCCGCTTATGTGCAAACACTGCGTGGCAATCAGCGCTTCTTGCTCGATTACCTGCGCGAAGAAGTGCTGGCGAATCTGCCGGAAGCGCTCCAGGATTTCTTGCTGCAGACCAGCGTGCTCCACCGGTTCAGTGCCTCGCTCTGCGCCAGTATCACAGGGAGAGATGATAGTGATCGCTTGTTGGAACAGGTGGAGCGGGCCAATCTCTTCCTCCAACCTTTGGATGACAGTCAGCAGTGGTATCGCTATCATGCGTTGTGGGCGCAGGCCATGCAACACGAAGCCCGCCTGCGCCTGGGAACCGCCGCAGTGCGTGAACTTCACCGCAAAGCTAGTCGCTGGTATGAGCAGCAGCAGATGCTGCCTGAAGCGATTGAAGCCGCGCTGACGGGCGAAGTGTTTGCCCGCGCGGCGAAGTTGATCGAGCGTTTTGCGGCTCCCAACAGCTTTCGGAACGAGTATCGACTCTTACACTCCTGGCTGAGACGTATGCCGGAGGAGGTGCTGCAAGCCCAACCAGATCTCTGTTTTCAGTATGCGCTCACGCTGATGTTTATCACGGATCGACGTTCGTCCATCTCATGGACACGTATCGAGTCATTGGTGCAGTGGGCAGAGCAGGGTTTTGAAGCCAGAGAACAGTGGGAACGGCGAGGGGATGCGCTGCAACTTCACGCGGTCCTGGCCTTTTTTCAAGAAGACCTGATGCATCTGTTTGCGCTGACCCACCAGGCTCAACCACTCCTTACCGAGCGTAGTCTCATGTATTCTAATTATCTTTTGACCAGGGGTTATGAAGCCTTACTCGCGGGTGAGGTGCAGGCGGCCTGGCAGCATCTTCTCAAGGGGTACGAGCAGGTAAAAAACCTCGGCGATTATTCCGGCGCCTTCGGGGCAGCTCTCTTCCTGGGTGAGGTGTGCCTGGAAAAAGGCGAGCTGCGCAGGGCCTCGCACTACTTCCATCAAGCACTGGGCCACATCGATGAAGATCAAAGTCTTGGCCAGCAGCAATTTCTCCTGGAAACAGGGGGCACCGAGCCGTTCTTCGTCTCTTGGGCCTACCATTGTCTTGCTCGGCTCGCGTATGAACACAATGAACTCGCAGACGCTCAACGTTATCTGCTGCAAGCACTGGCGTTGAGAGCAAAACCGGAGGACGAAATCCACGTTCATGCTTCGGGGGGGCTCATCCAGGCTCGCCTCCTCCATGCTTGTGGAGAAACCTCCCAGGCTCAGGAATTGCTCTTGAAATGGGAGAGGCATGCCCGCTTTCCCTGGTCTTTGTGTTCGATACGTGTCTTGTTGGCACGGTTTCATCTGGCACAGGGATATCTCGCCGCGGTTGAGCAATGGGCGCAGGAAAAGGGACAGACATTGGATTTCCAGGCGTCCGAACAGGAGAAAGCGTTCTCGCTCTTGCACCAGCAGGAAGAAGCGCTCATCCTCGCGCGCTTCTCCATTGCACAAAGGAGAGGGGAAGCCGCATTGAGAGAGTTGACTCCCTGGAAAGAGAAGGCCCAGGCGCAGGGGCGCAAGCGAAGCGTTCTCAAAATCCAGATTCTGGAGGCCCTGGCTCACGCTGTCCGTCAAGAACACAGGATGGCCAGATCCGTTCTCATACAAACACTCAAGCTGGCTCAACCTGAAAACGATCAACGCGTCTTTCTGGACGAAGGTCCGGCCATGGAGGCGTTATTGAAAACGCTGTTGCCGGAACTGCGCGAGGCGGCGCTGATCTCCTACGCGCGGATCCTTCTGCGTGCATTTGCCCAGGAATCAGGTGCTCAGCCAACCCGGGAGGCGCAGCCTCGCGGGGAGAATGTACTCCTCCTGGACCCGCTCAGCGAGCAGGAGCAGCGGGTTCTCCGTCTGCTGGCCGCCGGGCGCTCCAATCCAGAGATAGCAAACACCCTGATGCTTTCGCTCAATACCGTAAAAACCCACGTCCAAAGCCTCTACCGCAAGCTAGACGTTCACAGTCGTGTCGAAGCCAGCGAGGCGGCACGGCGCTTCTCCTTGCTCTAATCTCTCCTCCTCCTCCCCTCACCCGCTCACAACCACCCCATCGGGCGATCACAACTCACCCGATGGGGCTTTATACTTCAACCATCCTGAACGAAAGGAGGAAGGCGTTGCAGGTGCGATGCTTTATCTCTGTCGAAGGACATCTGGACACGTCCTGGCAAGAATGGTTTGAGGGACTCGATATTCTTCACGAGGCATCCGGCAAAACGGTGCTGCGCGGATCACTGGTCGATCAAGCCGCGCTCTACCGGGTTCTCTTGAAAATTCAAAGTCTTGGGCTCGTTCTGCTTTCCCTTGAGACGAATGAGCAAGCCCTGGACCAGGAGCAGTAAATTTGCTCATTGGAAGCAGCGCTACGTAAGCTGTCCACCAGCCACAAAGTAGCGGGTAAGAGCAGCAGAAAGAGCATGGGTATTGGGGTCACTAGATCACAGCGGGCGAAACATACGGTAAGCTCTGAAAGGTCTTCTCATCAGGACAAAGAGATTGTCAAATCACACAACCCCTCGTAAGAGCTTTATCCGGCTTTCTCATGCGAGGAACTGGAAACACCTCTTGATTTTGAACCAAGTAAGAAAGATAGAAGAATGAATCGACATTTTCTGCAACCAAATAACAACCATACTCCTGTTGAACATGCCTTTCCGCAACCCCCTCTATCCAATAAGGAACCTATTCCGGCACTTCAACTCACTGCACTCTCTAAAACATTCGACGAGACAATTGCAGTGGATTCTCTTGATTTAAGCGTGCCTGCTGGCTCGTTCTTCGGACTTGTCGGCCCCAATGGCGCTGGTAAGACGACTGCATTGTCAATGGCCGTTGGCTTGTTACGACCAGATACAGGGACGGCCAGGATCTTCGGCATCGATATCTGGAAAGAGCCAACACAGGCAAAAAAACTGATTGGGGTATTGCCTGATGGACTTTCCATGCCCGAACGCTTGACGGGACGGGAAATCCTCACCTACTTCGGTTTACTGCGAGGACTGTCGGCGAGTACGGTTGCTCAGCGTGCTGAAGAACTCCTCTCGGTTCTCGAACTGACTAACACTGAACATACATTGGTGATCGACTACTCGACCGGGATGCGCAAGAAGATTGGCTTGGCTACAGCCCTGCTGCATAACCCGAGATTGCTCATCCTCGACGAGCCGTTAGAAACGGTAGATCCTCTCTCGGCATCTACTATTAAGTCACTTCTGAGACGGTTCGTGGCATCTGGTGGTTCTGTCATCTTCTCCAGCCATGTGATGGCCCTGGTTGAGCAGCTCTGTGATCAGGTTGCGGTGATCGCTTCAGGGCGCGTGATTGCCTCTGGTTCCCTGGAACAGGTACGTGGTGGGATGACTCTGGAAGATCGTTTCATCCAGTTAGTTGGTACGCGTCACGAAGGTGATGAGGAGTTATCATGGTTGGCATTCTGATTCGCATGAAATGGTCAGTGTTACGACACTCCATGAGTTCACAACGAGCGAGCAATCTGGTCAGTGGTATCTCCCTCGGTCTGCTAGTTGCAGTAGGGACCATCTGGCTTGCTACGCGTTCTTTCAGCCTCGAAAGCCTCTCAATAGATGTGCTTGCAGCGACATTCTCCCTCTGGCTGCTTGGATGGATCATGGGGCCGATTTTCTTCGGAGGTGGGGATCAAACCCTGCGCCTAGAGCACTTCGCGTTGCTCCCTATCTCCCCACGTCGCTTAGCTCTGGGGTTGCTGGGTACAGCTTTTGTAGGACCTGGAGCACTCGTCACACTGGTCGCCTTCACCAGTCTCATTGTCTATGGTGCCAGAGGAGGCATTGGACCTCTTATCGTCGCCATACCAGCCGCTTTCCTCCAACTGGTTCTCATTATTCTGCTCTCTCGCTTGACAACCGAAGTATTTAACCAGGCGATGAGTTCGCAGATCGGTGCCGCTCTTGGCGCTCTCATCAGTGCCACGATCATGGCTCTTTTGGGTTCAGGATGGGCACTGGTTCCAACCATTAGCCAGGCGCTCACCCTGGGGTTCCCACCATTGCTTTCTGGGGCAGTACGTGCACTCCCCTCTGGTTGGGGGCTTGTTGCGATAGATGCAGCCAGTAGGTCGAATTGGTTGCTCTCTACTGCTATAATCTTTTGTCAGGTGACACTCATTGGTCTCTTACTGATGATATGGAGCGCATTGCTTGTGCGGCGCACGACAACGATAAAAGCAGCTCATCCGTCGAAGTGGAGGATGGGAGCAGTATTCCAACATCATCTGCTCTCGACCACCCCCGTAGGCGCAGTGCTTGGCAAAGAGCTTGTGAGCTGGTTGCGTGATCCGATGCGCATGTATTACTTCTATTTTGCACTCTTCTATGCCCTTCTCTTCTGCTTCCTCCCTCTGGCGCTAGGCCTCACAGTCTTCCTCCCTTTCGTGAGTGCAATCTTCATCGTCATGGCTGCCATGATCACCAACTTCTACGGGACAGATGGGAGCGCGCTCTGGCTCACCCTGGTGGTTTCCCATGCAGAGCGTTATGATGTGCGTGGCAGACAAGCAGCATGGGTGCTGGTCGTTGCCCCGACAGCAATGGTCCTCACCATTGTTTGCACTGCTGTGAGTGGGCAAAGTTGGGCCTGGCCCTGGGTGCTGGCGCTGCTTCCAGCATTGCTGGGTGGAGCAGCAGGACTTCTTCTGTTGACCTCAGTCTTCTATCTTGTTCCCAGAACCGAGCCTCATCTGCGAAAAAAGGATCTATTGCAGGCAAGTAGCGATATGGGGCAGGCCGTCCTTATGCTTGTACTGGTTCCCATAACAGCCATACCTGCGGCCTCCGTAGTGCTGGTTGGTATGACACAGAACAATGCCCTTCTCCAATGGGCGGGCGTTGGTGTGGGCATTGCTACTGGTGCTCTTTTCTCCTGGTTGCTTGGTCGTATTGCTTACCGACGACTTGAAGCTCGGGGATCTGAACTGCTGCATCTGATGCGTTCGGGATCGAGTAGCCCCTCCAGGCGCCGAGGCGCGAATGGCTTGCTCTCTGGTCTTTCTCCCGCAAAACGGCAAGTAGTTCTTCTTTGCTTATCAGCGTGTTGGATTCCGCTCATCCCTCAAGGGATAGTGCCGATGGTGATGAAACTGAGTGGTACGAGGGTGCTTTCCTGGTTTCTCGCGCTGTATCTGCCGGAGCCGTATCAGTGGCCCATCATTATCATCATGATAGCAGTTGGCCTCCTTCTCTTCTGTACTGGACTGTTCATCATTATTCAGAACAAGAGAGCGCAGCCCTCAAATTCATAAAGCTCTCTGCTGGAGAGGTTTCCGAGCTTTGAGAAAGGGCGGGTCAAGATTGAAAGCAACCATTGACCCACCTTTTCTCATCAAACGAACGGTTTTGTGACACCTCATCGGAAGAGCGCTACTCAACCTGGTCCGATGATCAGATTCTGCTGCGCTGTCTCGACCACGTCTTTCGTCACCATCTGCATGTGATTTGCAGGAAGGACATGCTCAACCTGGAGCATCAGACGTTCAATACTTTGCGTGCGTCGTTTTTGGCCTTTCCGGTTTTCCTTCGCGCAAAGAGAATGGATTGATATCTTCTCGCTTCCTGCGAGAGAAACAGAACTATTGAAAGGAGCTCTTAGATGAACGAACCCATCACACCACTCGACACCCAACACAGCGCCCCACGCGGAGGGGTCACGCCATGGGAGGAGACGCATCGGGTGCTGGAAACAGCCGAGCTCTTTTGGCTCTCAACAGTGCGGGCCGACGGTCGCCCTCACGTCACGCCGCTCGTGGCCGTGTGGCACGACGAGGCTCTTTACTTTACCGCTACCGACACCGCACAGAAGACTGCCAACCTGCGTGGAAATCCGCACGTCGTTCTGACGACCGGCTGCAACCAGATCGACTCGTTCCACAAAAAAGAAGGACTCACCGTGGTGGTTGAGGGCGACGCCGTGCGGATCACCGACCAGGACGCGCTCGAACGCTTAGCCTCGGTGTGGGCGACCAAGTGGGATGGAGACTGGCCATACCAGGTACGCAACGGTTATTTTTACCTCTACGATGAAGACGAACAAAGAGTTCTCACAGATTCGAACCTCGTGTTCTCCGTCAAACCCACCAAGGTCTTCGCATTCGCCATAGGTCGCAGCCAAACCCGCCACCAGTTCTAACTGCTCGCGTCGCGTAGCCACGCACGCGGGGGAGTTGGCGGGGTGGGGTGGTGTCCCCCAAGTTGCCAGAGCTGGCCGGGGTGACTTGCTGCTGCTTAGCCTGGCCGGGGTGATCGTCGAGGCCTCGGCCTGGTCACTGGTGGTTTTCACTTGCCCTGATTCCCCCTTTAGTCAGGGCAGCGTGCCGCCCCCGGAGCGGGAGCAGGCCGAATTAGAGGACGCTCCTGCTGCTCGAATTTACAAAAACGTTCCACACATGTTGGCTTGTGGCGCGGCCTGATCCGCTATCAATGGCTGAACTGCTCAACCTTCTGGGCAAATGTCAACCTTTGAGGGCAAAAACCGCTCACTTCCTATGAAAATCAGAATCCTCACCCGACTCGCTAAGCAACCTCCTTGGGAACGAGCGTCACTGTGTAGCCGAGAGCCTCAAGTTGCCGGACAGAACGTTGGGTCAGCCGCGTGCTATCTCGTTGCTCGAAATAGTCTGCCCCCAGATCGCGGTAAGGTTGCTTGGTAGAGAGCACGTGATAGATGATCACCAGAAGGCTGTGGGAAACCGCCACGACCGCCTTCTTCTTCCCCAGACGACGCGCCAAGCGGTGGTACTGGGCGGAAAGATAGTTATCTTTCATGTGTGAGATCACCCAGACCACTTCTGCCAGAATGGCCCGTAACGTGGCATTGCCTTGGGTCGTCTTGCCGCTGAGCCGTTTGCCCCCACTTTGCTTGTTGCCTGGGCACACCCCAGCCCACGACGCGAGATGCTTGGCGGAAGGGAACCGCGTCATATCATCGCCAATTTCTGCCAGAATAGCCGCAGCAGCAAGGGCGGCAATGCCGGGAATGCTCATGAGCAAGGTCATGGTCTCCTCAAAAGGGCAGAGGTGTTGCTCAATCTCCTGTTGCAGCTGCTCCAAGGTCTCTTCCAGAAAGATGATATGAGCCAGAATATGTTTGAGTAAGAGTCGATGATGGGCCTGGACACGACCATCTAAAGCCTGCTGTAATTGAGGAAGCTGCTTGCGCAATTTCCCACGCGCTAGCTCGGCGAGGATTTCGGCATCAGTGGTCCCTTCAATCAATGCAGAGAGCATATCCCGCCCACTTTTGCCCAACACATCGGTTGCTACCGAGGAGAGCTTGATATTGGCGGTTTCCAACACTTTTTGCACACGATTGACCTCTCGCGCACGCTCCTGAACCAAATTCTTGCGGTATCTGGTGAGATCGCGCAGTTCACGAATAGGGGCCGGAGGAATGAAACTAGCTTTGAGCAGCCCATGGCGCAACAAATCGGCGAGCCATTCGCTATCTTTAATATCGGTCTTGCGACCTGGAATGGCTTTCATATGCTGAGCATTGACCAGGATGACGCTGCGACCCTCTTCCAACAAGTTAAACACCGGTCTCCAGTAAATTCCGGTCGATTCCATGGCGATCACTGTGACGGCCAGGCTCTCCAACCAATCAGAAAGCGCCAACAAACCAGCCGTCATGGTAGAGAAGGTCCGAATATGACGCTGAACTTCTCCATTGGCCAGGGTGATCAAAATACAGGCCACGACCGTCTTTTTATGCACATCTAAGCCACAACAGCGCTCATGGACGACTTGCATACCAACTCCTACCTCTCTCAATAGGCGTTCTTCATCTTCGCTGAGACCAACGAGAGGTGCGAAGTAAGACACAAATTTCCTACGCGTGCTCAGTTCTTTCAATCTGGCGACAATCAGCTCTGCTGGACGCACCCGGATCAGCTTCGTAGACGGGTTGATGCACACCACTGTGAGCCGACCTCTACACGTTGGCCTCCTGGGTATTCTATCCCATTTTCATCATTTTCTCTGACGCAGAGAGTCATCATGCTTCGTAAGTCATTTACCATGTGCATCAGCTTGGCCGCTAGCGCTTTCCTCCGACCCACTGCGTCTTCCCTTAGTGAGCGCCAGGGGCGCGAATAACTCTATTACATGCACGAACGTATACATTGCATGCTCTACTGATATATCAATGCAAAGAGAAGGGAAGAAGTATGCAACGCAAAGGGATAAACTATGATGTAGGGATCTCCTTCGCTCCCGAATACCTGTCCCGCCCCCGTTTTGAACGTAGCGTGGTTCAGCGTGAGCTTGAGATTATTCGCAATGACCTCCATTGTAACGCAGTCAGGATATCGGGTACGGAGATGAACAGGCTGATCGCGGCGGCTGAAGAGGCGCTCAAGCAGGGCTTAGAGGTCTGGCTCTCACCACACCTGCATGATAACGATGAGCAAGAAACACTTGCTTACACCGTCAGGTGTGCTGAGGCCGCCGAGTCCCTGCGCAAGCAGTGGCCCGACCTCATCTTCATCGCTGGTTGCGAACTAACACTCTTTATGCAGGGCATTCTGGAAGGCAATGACATTTTTGAGCGCGTGAACCATCCCAGGCTGATTGAGGTCATTAAAAGCGGGGAACCTACCAGGAAGCTGAATGCCTTCCTCAAGCGAGCGAACGAAGAGATCAGGCAGGTCTTTCATGGCAAAGTGACCTATGCCGCCGCTCCCCTTGAATGGCCTGATTGGAGGCCGTTTGACTGTATCGGCCTTGACCATTACCGTGAATGCACCAACAGAGCATCCTACATTGAAAAGCTGAAGCCTTATTTCGCGCTCAACAAGCCTGTCATCATCACCGAGGTTGGGTGTTGTGCCTACCAGGGAGCGCAAGATCTGGGGGCCAGGGGCTTCATGATCATTGACCAGCAGGATCCTCCGCAACTCAACGGTGACTACGTGCGCGACGAGGGTGTGCAGGCCCGCGAACTCAGCGACGTGCTGACACTTCTGGATGGCGCGGGCGTCGAGGGCGTCTTCATCTTCACCTTCGTCGCGCCTGTTCTTATCCACCAGGAAAGCCCGCGCCACGACCTGGACCTGGCGAGTTTCAGCATTGTCAAGAGCTACGCCAACAACCACGGCTCTACCTACCCGGATATGACATGGGAGCCGAAGGACGCCTTCAAGGCCGTCGCCAACTACTACGCTGGGCACTAGCTCCCCTCCATGCCCGCATCAAGCGCTAGCCATATATCTGCATATGGCTAGCGCTTGATGCGGGCATGGAGCCATCATGTTGATGGGTCTGTGGTGGTGTTATGAGAAATTTTTGAAAAGTTGTGAGCCTGATGCCTAAGAGGCAAAAATGAATTTTCATTGCGATACGGCTATGATGATACCACCGGGATTTTCAACGCTGGTTGGCCCAAGAGAGAAAATGGCATAGGTAATCCCCTTGGTTAAGTTGATATCGTGTATGGCTTCCACTGAATTGTCGATATACAAGGTATCCTTTACCGTAGCCAGTAATTGAAACTGCTGATCATGATCAGAGATCAGGCGATACACATTGTACGCCGTAGCATTCTGCCCCGCGGACCAGGAGAGGGCAACCCCACCATTACTCGTGTGCTGATATTGCCCATGCCCAGGCGCGGCTGGTATCTGCCTTGCTTCTATCCACCTCACCTGCGTTGTGAAGGCAACTACTACCGCACTCGCGCTTGCGTTAATGAGGATGGAAGGAGCGTATTGCTGTTGATAGGTGGCCGTCATCTGGTCCTTGAGCAATACGCCATTAAACGTGATAGTGACGGAGCCCGCCTCGGAGTTCACCACCTGGGTATAGTCGATAGCCGTGCCACCATCTGTATGTAGCGTAACCTGGGCCGTTATGGGCGATGCTCCTGGACTGTAGACTTTGACGTGATCGCTGTTGTCGACCACAAAGAGGAGGCGTTTCAGTTCGCCGGTGATCTCTGTTTTGATGGCATTTGCAGCCAGGGGTGTGATTGCTCCATTATTATCCTTTGTTGCCCCATCAGCGCTGGAAAAGTTGAGGGGCGTAGCGAGCAGGAAGTTTGTCGGCCCATGCAAGGCTGATGACTGTAACGTTGAAGTCGGTGCTGGTGGCGCAGAAGTTGGCACGGGTTGGGTCTGTGAGGCCGTGGGACCAGGGGGCAGAGAGGTCGTATGAGCATCGGTGCTACAACTGGCAAATGCTTGTAAAAGCAAGAGCATCGTTAGCGACAGAAGAAAACAATGCATGGTGTAACGACCGTCACCCGCGTTTCGTGTAAGCAAGGCGCAACTCCTTTCGCAGCAGACTAAGATGGTTCAGGCGTGCGTGGTCCGGCGCTATGAAAGTGCGCGCCTACATATCCAGGCCATATGTAGGCGCGTACTTTCTCGTAGCGTCGGGCCAGTTGGCTTATTGCCCGGTGAATCTCTTAAAGCCCATAACTGGCCGGAAGCAGCTCAGGAGGTACTACAGGTCGTGCCATTGAGCGTAAAGAAAGTGGGAAGCGAATTGCTACCACTCCACGAGCCATTAAAGCCCGGAGGGGAGCTCAGAGTAGCGCCCGGAGCAAGCGAGCCGTTATAGGAGAGGTTGGTAATCGTCACATTACTGCCCTGCTGCGAGAAAGTGCCTCCCCATCCCTGGGTGACCGTCTGGCCATTGGGGAAGGTGAATTTCAGCGTCCAGCCGTTGATCGCCGTGCTCCCGGTATTGGTGATCGCGATGTTCGCGCCAAAACCACCAGCCCACTGATTGGTCACCGTATACTGCACCTTGCAGTTCGTCCCGGGTGTAGGCGTTGGCGTAGTGCCAGGTGTGGGTGTGGGAGTTGGTGTAGTGCCAGGCGTGGGTGTAGGCGTCGGCGTAGTGCCAGGTGTAGGTGTGGGCGTTGGTATGCCCCCGTTGGGAGTATTGCCCCAGACCTGCGTACTGCCATCAAACATCGGAATATTGGTGACCTTGACTGGAGTGGCGCCGGCAGGCGTAGCGACCCCCTGATAGGACCAGTCGTTGGTAGGGTCCCACGCTCCCGAGCTGGTGATGCGGAACTGTACCTGTTTCTGGTAATTGCTCTGCCCGCCAGGGTAGATTGGAGTGCCCGCGCAACTTACCGTTATATAGTAGATGTTGCCGGAGTATTGGGTTGGCCCTGAGAGGTGGCTTCCACACTCGGTATAATTGGTGTTCAATGAAAGCATGCTCGGGGTCACTCCTGGCTCCAGCGTAAAGTAGTAGCGCAGGGAGAGATTGCTGGTTACGCGCGCGGGCCAACCGGTCTTATTGACGAAGATGGCTTTGATCTCGGTAAAATTTGTACCCGAGGCATTAACGGCGGCCGTTGCGTAGATCTCATCGTCATCTTTGGCCTTGTCGGGCAGTGAAGCCGCCGGACTGCCACCATACTCACTGTACAGACGCGCCAGCGCGCCAGTGAGGGCCGCGTTGTAGTCGTCAGCAGGCTCATTGGTCTGATAATCCTGGCGATTATCGGTGAAGGAGTCGTTAGCTGAACTGGGACCACCAGCCACAGCACCGTAGAGGATATGGCGCTGGTAGGAGGGGTCCGTGATATTATCGTCCCATGAGCCATGTGAGGTACGATGATGCGGTGTCTGGGGATAGCATGAGCCGAAGCCGACCATATAGCTACAGTTGCGCGGGTTCGCGCCCAGGATGTAATTGACCTGCTGAACGGCGAAATCATGGTAGCGCGAGTACAGTGAATTGCTTGTTCCCAGGTAATCGGCATAGACAAGGGCTAAGAATGCTGTATTGGCCGCGTAGCGCAGCGATCCCCATTGACTGAGAAATGCCTCGCCACCAGGAGAATATGTAACCTTCTGTCCGTTTACCCCGACCGTCCACCAATCGAGAAAACGCTGGGCGTCGTCCTTATACTGCTGTTGGCCCGTGAGCTGTGCCAGCAGGATGTAACAGCCATAGGAGACATCATCCCAGCTAATCGTCCACTGATAAGAGTGGATGGTGGTCTGTGACTGATAGCTGAGGTTGCTGTAATAGTTCTCGGCTTTAGTGAGATAGCTGGAGTCGTTCGTGGCGAGATAGAGCCAGAGGGCTCCCCAAACCAGTTCGTCATTATAGCCGCTATATGAGGTGTAGAAGCTGCTGGCGGCAGTAATGCAGGAGTCGTATTTGCCACGGAAATTGTCGGCAAATGAGTAGAGCTGCTTGGCGTGGGTGAGGAGTGTACTGGCGTAGGTCGGATCGGTCGCTTGAAAAACAATTGAGGCCGAGGCCATTGCGGCTGCTGTCTCGCCTGCTAGATCTGAGCCTGGGCAGCTCTCACTGATCTTGTATGCGGGGCGAGTCATCTGCATAACCTCTGCTGGTCCCCAGAAGGAGTGATCCGCATTAGGGTCACCAACCTGGCCATATAATACGTCAGGCGAAGGATGCGCCTTGATAAAGTAGTCGGTGGCCCACTTGATATTGTTCAGGCTATACTGCAACTGACCATCCTGGACATAGGCATTGCGGTTCGCGATGATGCCCCAGTCGAGCATGGTCACACTATAGGCCATCGGCAAACCAAATTTAACATGGTCGCCGGCATCATACCAGCCACCAGTCAGATCAAGACCAACGTCTGAACCGTCGTTCAGGGCGGAGTCTCCAACCCAGGGGACGCGGTTCCAGGACGGTTTAGGGCCGGAACTCTGCTCTTCATAAAAGTAAATACTCTTTTGTAAGGCTTCCCCATAGTTAATGACTGGAGCAGCATGTACGGTTGGGATATGCAACGGACCTATGAGAAAAACCACCAGGAGAAACACGCAGAGCAGGGGTAGGATCATCGTAAATGGTCGTTTCAACCTGCGTGTGCCGAGCGTCTTGAGCAACATCATAGAACTCTGCATCCTTTCAGAGTGTACCCAGCTACGCCAGGTAGCATAGAGTACGTCAGCACAAATACTCGTATTTTGTGAACAGCGAGAACGACAGAGTAAATTGTTTGGGTCTTCCTATCTTGTCCTCCTATCTTGCCCCTCTTGTCCCTTTAAAAGCCAGGTATCATAAACGTTTTTAGGAACCATGGCGAATTCTTGATGTTTCTTGACGATCCTCGCCGGTTTTTCGTTCCCACAGGATAGTGCGTCCTCGCTCCAGCAGGCAGCAATCTTTGGGCCGAGCATTGGCTGGCTCGCCCTTTACGCGGGGGAAGGCAAGATATCCAGTGGAATAGATCGAGTTGATCTGCTTCACATATCGTTCTTTCACGCGCACGATGTCCCCCTTGCGAAAGCCATCGAGCTGTTCGTTGACTTGATAGCGGACCCGGCCTTTGCCCTTCTGCGGTACATCCAGAAACCTCCGACGCGTCTGGCGAGGTCGGAAGGAAATCGTGAAAAAGCGCTCTCGCTGATAGGGGACACGCTCTCCAGTCGTGTAGGTGGCGAGGCAGAGGGCATCAACATCATGCTCTTTGGGAAGCTGTTGTGCCTTGCGCCAGGTTGCCGTCTGGTAGCCAAAGAGCGTCGCGAGCCGTGTGGGAGCTCCAAGCATGGCGTACAGATGGCTCTTGCCTTGCATCGTCCGCTGAGCAATCTGGTCAAGATGCCCGCTGACTCCGCTCACGTTGAGCTTCAGCTTCCCTTGATGCAGCTTGTGGTGGCATTCCTCACACAGGGTCAGGAGGTTTGAAAGCATATCCTTGCCGCCATGCTCACGATACTGAATATGATGGGCTTCCAGACGAATCTGTTTCTTCCGGCAGGATTGGCACTGATACTCATCGCGCATCAGGCAGGCGATGCGCAGATTCTCATCGAGCCGTGTCGGATCTTGATACTGACTCCCTTGCAATTGCGGGTTATTGAGCCGAGCAATATCCACTTGCACATCCTCGACGATGATGGCGCTGATGGGGAGAGGAAGCTTTCTTACCACGCGGATCACTTCCTGCACGTTGGTTTTGATCGTCGGCGGGATGCGCCCGCTCCGTTTGCTTGAGGCTCGATTCCGCCAGCGCGGTGGGCGGTGCCAGAGGCGGTGACGCCGACTACGACGATGGGCTCGTCTCGCATCCATTTTGTCTTTGACATCGAGGCGATGGTGGATTTCCCCCGAGAGGAGAATTTGCCCATTCCCAACGCAGGAAAAGCCCGTGACATGGCTGCCCTTGTCAATGCCGAGTGTCACCTCCTGGACATGCTCTTCACAGTCCCAGAGCAGTTGAATGGTGAATGGGCTGTGCTTGATGACCCTGGCCCGCCTGTCTCGCAAGAGTTTGCGGGCCTTGGCTGGCTTGCAGGGCATCAAGCATGCTCCATTCTGGTTGACGACGTATACAAGAGGATGAGTCATAGCTGTAAGCTCTCCTTTCAGAGTGAGATGCTCCTCGCGAAGGTTCAAGAAGGTTTTTCCAGAAGGGACACTTTCAGCTTTCGCTTACCCTTAATCACTTCCCACAGGGCCTGAAGCTGGAACAACACTCCAGGGTGTGATGCACTTCTTGAACTGCTGTCTGCCGAAGCAGTGACCCGCTGGTAGCTCCATGACCGAACAAATCAAAGATTCGCTAGATTTTAGGAACTATGATGTTACTGTATCTACCTCCTGAGCTGGGCACAAGAGCATATACTAGACAGTTACTAAGCACCTGGCCAAGAATCCCATGAGAGTGCCAGCTTAGCCCTCCCATGTATTGTTGCTTTTACCTGTCTACAGGGTGTCTAGCGCATGTCATTGTGTGTTAGAGAAGGACTAGCTACAATACAAACAAAATCAGTTATTTTAGTATATTAACATTACTTACACTCGCCCGTAAACGCTCACGTGAACGTTTACACGCACAAATTCACTATATATGCGATACATGGCTCCGCCGGTAAATTTTAGCAGGTTGTCCAAATGGGCATTTGCGAAAGGCTCGAAATGTCGGTAGGGACCAGCTTTAGCGCGTCCCATAAGTGTCAAGAGAAGGCCAGTATCGCGCTTGCATCACAGATCGGGTAGTGCTTCTAAACCCCCATTCGGGGGCGCAGGGGCATTACCTACCCTCACTTCCCTGGGAATGGAAATGCCCACGCCCGGCAGGAGAAAAAAGGTAGGTGCGCCCTTTAGAAGCACCTCCTTTGCACCTGCATGGGCGTGGGAGGTAAGCAATACTCCTAAACTTGACGCTTATTGGACCCGGTTTACCGCGTCCAAACCACTATTTTCGGGCGTTCCGTGCAATCCTGTTCGGACAACCTGCTAAATTCGCCAGCGGAATTATATATCAGGTATCTATGGAAGGAGGTGATGAATCGATAGGTGAACTGCCCGCGATTTTTATGATGGAACATCAATCTCACGAGCAGGCGGGCAATATTAGGATGACCTGCATCCTCTGGGTTAACATCTTTCATAACAAGGAGGTTAGAATGACCAGGAAGAGGATCTCTCAATCCATATCACTGGTGATCATAGCAATCGCGCTTGTGATCTCTGGCTTTTTAGGCGTCCAACGTATTCCGGTCGCGCATGCCAGTCCGGGCGCTACTCAAGCCACATCTACTTATACCCAGCGTTTCCTGACTTTGTATGGCGAGATCAAGAACCCGGCAAACGGGTACTTCAGCCCACTGGGCATCCCCTATCACTCGGTGGAGACGCTCATCGTTGAAGCGCCAGACTATGGACATGAAACGACCTCGGAAGCCTTCAGTTTCTGGATCTGGCTGGAGGCGACGTATGGTGAAGTGACGGGAAACTGGCAACCCTTCACGAGCGCCTGGGCGACGATGGACAAATACATGATTCCATCGCATGCCGACCAGTCGACCAATAGTGGCTATAATGCTAGCAGCCCCGCGCAATATGCGCCCGAGTCCCCCAACATCACCGATTACCCGACTCAATTGTCTTCCAGCGTGTCTGTGGGACAGGACCCACTGGCGAGCGAACTCCAGCAGACCTATGGCACCGCCGACATCTATGGCATGCCCTGGCTGCTGGACACCGACAACTGGTATGGCTACGGCCATTGTGGAGATGGCACAACCAAGCCGTCCTTTGTGAACTCATACCAGCGCGGTGCCTCAGAGTCAGTCTGGAAGACGGTCGTTCATCCAGAGTGTGAGACATTCACCTGGGGCAGAAACGATGGTACCGGCTTCTTGAGCCTCTTCAACACACCGGCTTCGGGTGGCGGCTACTCGCAGCAATGGCGCTATACCGATGCTCCTGACGCTGACGCGCGTACCGTCCAGGCGGCTTTCTGGGCCTACACGTGGGCGAATGCCCAGGGGCAGGCGAGTGCCGTTGCCAGTCAAGTTGCCGAAGCTGCAAAGATGGGCGACTATCTGCGTTATGGTACGTATGACAAATACTTTAAGACGTTAGGTTGTACGAGCACAAGCTGCGCTGCTGGTAGTGGCAAAAACAGCTCGACCTACCTGCTGGACTGGTACTACGCCTGGGGCGGGGCGGTCCCCTCTTCCGGTAGCTGGGCATGGCGCATTGGCTCCAGTGCGGCCCACCAGGGTTATCAGAACCCCCTGGCCGCGTGGGCGCTGAGCAGCGTGCCCGCGCTCGAACCGAAGTCTCCAAGCGCACCGGGTGACTGGGCAACCAGCTTGCAACGCCAGTTGCAGTTCTATACATGGTTGCAGTCGTCTGAAGGCGCGATTGCCGGTGGTGCGACCAATAGCTGGAATGGCAGCTACAGTGCTCCTCCTGCCGGTACTCCAACCTTCTATGGCATGGCATATGACTGGCAGCCAGTATACCACGATCCACCCAGCAACAACTGGTTTGGCTTCCAGGCCTGGTCCATGGAGCGCGTGGCTGAGTACTATTATGAGACTGGTAACGCGACGGCCAAGTCGATCCTGGATAAATGGGTTGCCTGGACCAAGTCGGCGACGACGGTCAACTCCAATGGAACCTATGCCATCCCCTCGACTCTGAACTGGAGCGGCCAGCCGGGTGGTAACTGGACTTCCAGCACGACTTCGGTGAACAATTCAGGCCTGCATGTAACCGTAGTGGACACCACAACGGATGTAGGTGTAGCAGCTGCTTTGGCCAAGACGTTGCTCTACTACTCCGCCAAGTCCGGCGATACCGCGTCACGCACCCTGGCCCAGACGCTGCTGGATGATATGTGGACCAACTACTCGGACAGCATTGGTGTTTCCAACCCGGAAACCCGCAAGGACTACAACCAGTTTAACGACTCCGTTTCTATTCCTTCTGGCTGGACGGGCAAGAACGCTCAGGGCGCGACACTGGATTCTTCAACGACCTTCCTCTCTGAGCGCCCCAAGTATCCATCGGACCCCGCCTGGTCGAAAGTGCAGACGTACCTGAACGGTGGTTCCGCGCCTACATTCAACTACCACCGCTTCTGGGCGCAGTCCGATATCGCTATGGCCATGGCCGATGTCGACATCCTGTTCCCAAGTTCGTCAGGAGGGACACCCACGCCCACACCGACCCAAACCCAAACTGCTACACCCACGCCGACCCAGACCACGACTCCGACGCCCACGCCGACCCAGACTACGACACCCACGCCCACGCCAAGCCCGACACCTACCCCCGGCACTGCCTGTAAAGTGCAGTATACGGTGACCAACCAGTGGCCTGGCGGCTTTGGCGTAAACATCGCGATCACCAATACCGGGAGCACGGCGATCAACAGCTGGACGCTGAAATTCTCCTTCCCCAATGGGCAGACAATCACCCAGGTATGGAACGGGAACTACACGCAGAGCGGGGCCAACGTGACGATCACCAACCTCTCGTATAATGGCTCGATTGCTCCGGGGACTACCCTGAGCTCCCCTCCGGGCTTCAACGGTTCCTGGAGTAGCGCCAATTCGCCTCCCACTTCCTTTACCCTCAATGGCACGACCTGTAGTACCTCCTGAGCCGCTTGCATCCTCGCGCTGTGGCGCTCATAGTAATAGAGAGTGTTGGGGTGTTCTGGATGAACACCCCAACACTCTCTATTGTGCACCTGGTCTGGTCCAATTTGCTCATAATGGTGAGGCTGTCATACATGAGGAGTCGTCACAATGATGTGCGCACGACATAGTGTGGTGAACGTTCCTCTACGACACGCAGAACGATTTTCCCACGTGCATGACCACTTTCGCTCAGCTCGTGTGCTTTATATGCTTCTGCCAGCGGTTGAACCATCGAAACCTCGACGCGCACACGACCTGTATCGATAAGCTTGCTAATCTCAGCGAGCTGTGCCGTCGTGGGGAGCAACAGGACCACGTCCTCAACGGTCAAAGAAGCCGAGGCTGCGTGCTTAGTGGAGTAATGGCCCCAGGTCGTTGGAATCAGCGTACCGCCGCGTTTGAGCACAGAGAGCAAGCGATTCCCGTTCTCACCGCCCACCGTGTCAATGACGAGATCAACGTCATGTGCAACCTGTTCCACAGGTGTGGTAGTATAGTCGATAAAGAGATCAACGCCAAGTTCGCGCAGAAATGCCTCGTTACGTCCTGAAGCGACCCCGATCACCCGCGCCCCTTGTGCTTTTGCCAGTTGCACAGCAAAGTGCCCAACGCCTCCTGCTGCCCCATTGACGAGAACCGTCTGGCCAGCCACGACACGCGTACGCACAAAGAGAGTATGCCATGCGGTAAAGGTAGACATCGGCACCCCTGCCGCCTGAATGTGATCAATGGACACTGGCTTGAAAGCCAGGTGCGAAGGATCAGCAGTGGTATATTCCGCGTACGCCGCGCCGTGAGTGGTCATGCCATACACTGCATCTCCCCTCTGGAAGGTCGTGACACCGGGTCCAACGGCTTCCACAATCCCAGAGACATCATAGCCTGGAATGTAGGGGAGCGGGACGTCGATTTGGAATTTTCTGTGGGCAAGCCCTGAACGCATCTGCCAATCACCGGGATTCACCCCAGCAGCATGGACACGAACGAGCACCTCTCCTGCTTGGGCACTGGGCAATGGAATGTCCTCAAACTGTAACACTTCGGGGTCTCCGTAGGTATGAAAGCGTATGGCCTTCATGGTTTTGGGAATATCGATCTCCATCTATTTCTCCTTTGACGGTATTGCTCAAAGAGCCTTGCCTGTATGTCATTCCTGTTGCCAGGCCAGGCAAGCATTGTCTACAATGATAAGGGGAAAATGCACAGCAAGCCATGTGCAATCAAGCCCTTTTGTCGGTTAGGGAACAAAGGAGCCCGCCTGTCGGGAAAAAGAGTACAGTACCTGGCAGAATCGTGGTCAAAGAAAGCAGGAACAGGAGCACTTGCCAATGGCGACCCCTCCGAAAAACGTCGATCGACGTGCCCAACGCACCCGTCAGGTATTATGGCAGGCTTTCCTTGAAATTATGCAAGAGAAAGGTTTTACCGCCATGAGTATTCAGGAGATTACCGAGCGAGCTAATGTCCATCGAGGAACCTTTTATGCTCACTTTGCAGATAAGTATGCATTGTTGGAGGCCATTATCCGTGAGGAATTCCGAGATTTGCTGACAAGCACGCTCCCGTCCGAGTCGCAATGGGAGCGAAAGACCTTGCATCTGCTCATTGAGACCACGTTGGACTATTTCAAGAGCATGCATCGTCAGTGCCCCCCATTGGATATCATTGACCCCTTGGTTAAACAGGTAACCCAGGAGGAACTGGCCACACTCCTCTACATCTGGTTGAAAAAGAGCAGGCGCACGCACATGAGGTGGCAGATACCAGTGGAGATGGTGGCTCAACTCATGAGCTGGACGATTCTCGGAGCGGCTATCCAGTGGAGCCAGGATACCACTACGATGTCATCAGAACAGATGGCCCAGAATGTCTTGCTGATGCTTTTAGAAGGTGTAACACATCTGGCTCCTGATGCGTTGCCAGAGTAATACCTCCTCTTTTTACAGCAACCCGAGTTCTCTGGCTTTGAGTGCCGCCTGCGTCCGGTCGCGTACCCCTAGCTTGCCCAGGATGTTGCTGAGGTGATTCTTGACGGTGCCGCTCGCGATGTAGAGGGTCTCGCTGATCTCACGATTGGAGGCACCACGCGTAAGCAAGGTCAGGATCTCCCGCTCTCGCTCGGTTAACTGCTCTACGTCGCACACGCCATCGAATGTAGGGGGAGCAGGAGCGGTCACGGCGGGCAAGCTTTGTGCAGAAGAAAGGGAAGTCAGGACTTTATGTGCAACATCGGGATGCAGAAGAACCTGTCCCTGTGCGACCACCCGAATAGCTGCCGCGAGTTGCTCTGCGGTAATGTCTTTGAGCACATAGCCCAGAGCCCCTGCTTGCAGACCAGTCTGGATCAGCTCTCGATCGTCAAAGGTTGTCAGGATGATGACGCGGATTCCAGGCCAGCGCTCTTTGAGGGCATGCGTCGCGGCAATTCCATCCAGACGTGGCATGCGTACATCCATTAGCACCACATCAGGAAGCATGTGTTCAGCCTGGAGGCGTTCGACGATCGCCAACACTTCCTTGCCATCTCCTGCTATGCCGATCACCTCCAGGTCCGATTCCAGCTCAATCAGCTTGCGAAAGCCCTCGCACAGCAGGCGCTGGTCATCCACAATCATGACACGAATCCGTTCTGCCATAGCTAGATGTTCTCCTTCTTTTGGTGTGCGCATGTTGAGCTCTGCTCCGCTTGCCCTTGTTGTGTGAGCGGGATGATCACTTCAACGCGCCAACCGTGCCGTGGTTCCGGACCAGCCCGCAGTGTCCCACAAAGACTCGCGACACGCTCGCGCATGCCCTGTAGGCCGAAGCCAGATGCGCTGTGCTCGTGCTTTGGTAGATACCCCTGGCCGTTGTCCAGCACCGTCAGTTCTACCTGCGTATCGTTTGAGGAGAGGCGTAGCAGCACTTTCGTCGCGTGTGCATGCTTGCGAATATTGGTCAGCGCCTCCTGTGCACAGCGGTAAAGCGTCAGGCACACGTCTGGATGCAATGGGGGGGTATTTCTTCCAGATCAAGCGTGATCCGGGGTTCTCGGCTGATGGCTTCGCAGGCCGTCACAAGCCTGCGCAACTGCTCCTGCAACGAACCGCTGGTGGCTTCTTCGGGCCGGAGCGCCTCGACGGAATGACGAACGTCCGTCAGGCAGGATTTCGCCACCTGGCGTGCTTCCAGGAGCTCCTCGCGCAAACGGGGATCGCCGCGCATTTCGTGCTGCGTGGCCGTTTCCAGTTGGACCGCGAGCAGCGTCAGCGAGTGGCCAAGCGTGTCGTGGATCTCGCGGGCAATTCGGTTGCGTTCGCGGATGATGGAGAGTTCCTCCACCTGGGCGCTATACTCCCGTAGTTGTGCGTGGGCCGCCGCGAGTTCGCTGATGGTCGCCGTGCATCCACAGGTAGAGCTAAACGAGATCAGGAGAATCATCTGACCGCCAGCATCCCACTGCCGGGTGAGGAGGCCAAGCGCGAGGCTGGTACTCAGCCAGAGGATACCTGCCGCGAGCAGACCGAGAACGCGTGGTTTGGTCGCCATCATCAGGCAAGCAGTCATGGTTGGGAGGATCGGGAGCCAATAGACGTTCGTGCGCGGCAAAGGGAGAAAGAGAGAGGCGCAAGCCAGACAGAACAAGGCAAGCAACCAACCGGGATGGGCGCGTCGTCTTCCGAGATGATAGATCAAGAGCCAGGCACCATAGATCCCCGTAAGCAGGAGAACGCTGACCAGGGTGCGCTGCACCAGAAAGAGACCGAAGAGATAGCCAATGCCAGCGACGCAAGAGGCAGCCGAGCGTTGGAACCAGCCGAATGGGATGGGATGTGTATGGATGATTTGTTCTCGCTTGCCTATCATGGATCCGTCCAGCTTCTTGTGAGAGATATGTTGTGTTTGTTTTCCTCAGTATACCCGACGTTTCTTCTCGCTCGCTAGTGTCTGCGGTCATAGGTCCGCCCGATTGACCTATGACGCAGGTCATACCAGAGAGGCGCAGAAATAGACCTGTGATTCGTGACCGAAGGGACGGGCGTCAACGAGCTGATGCCGGCTATACTCGACCCATCGAGTTCACCGAATGGTCGAACCGAAGACAGAGAAACAACAGACATGTTTGAAGGAAGGATTATATCATGACTGCCCGCATCATCACCGAAGAACACCTGAATCATCCGCAGAGTCAGACGGCATTTCGTAACGTGAAGCTGCTCGTTGGCTGCTACCTTGGCCTCAGCATGCTTACCCTCGTGGCCATCGTCTTGCTGCGCGACAACACCGCAATCGTGACCCCGGCGGTCTGGGTCCGTGGGACCATTGTCGTGGCCTCTGCCTTGCTCACGACCTTCTTCGCCGCCCAGATGGCCCGCGGTTCCCGTGGCGGGTATCTCCGACTCCGGCTCGTCTCCGCCATCATGTTGGTAGCCATCGTGGTCATCATCGCGCTCCCCGGCACCTTCCCGCTGTGGATGAAGATCGAACAGGGCGTCTGCGGACTGCTCCTGCTCGGTGTCGTGGGGGTCGTCAACAGCAAGCACCTGCGATCAACATTTACCACCAGGTAGAGCAAGCGCCCCCGCGTCGTCGCTGTTTGAACACAGTGGTCCTTTACGGTGGTGATCCTTAAGGGCCGTTTTTGTTCGTTCCCGGCTTAGAGCAGTGTATAGAAAGGTTGATTTAGGGCTATCGACCGACGCTACTAAAGTACGCGTCTACATATCAAGGACGAAATGCCCCGTACCTTGATATGTAGACGCGTACTTTAGTAGCGTCGTGCTACCACACGCTCAATGCATCTGGACACTGCTTTAGGTACCTCTACCTGCCTCACAGGCAGCGGCTTGAAATTCGGCTTTTTAATTCCGTTGTAAGGTATCAATGAATTAGTTGGTCGGCGTCCCATTCAGGGTAAACGAGGTCGGGGCGGGATTGCTTCCGTTCCAACTCCCATTGAAGCCCAGCGAGATAGAGCTTCCCGGAGCAATCGTCGCGTTATAGCTGACATTCGTAATCGTTACCTGGTTCCCGGATTGCGTCACCTGGCCATTCCAGAGATTGGTAACCTGTTGCGTTCCAGGAAACGAGAACTTTAATGTCCATCCATTAATGGCCGTCGACGTATTGTTGGTAATGGTGACATTTGTCGTAAAGCCGCCCGGCCACTGGTCCACCACCTGGTAGGCCACATGGACACCTCCAGCAACAGGCGATGGAGTTGGTGTTGGGGACGGTGTATTTATTGGAGTCGGCGTGGGCGTCTGCCCGATTGGCGTGGGAGTGACGCTTATCCCACCACCAAGAGCTTGAATAACTGCAGTATATGCTGGCTTCGGGTTGTAGTTGTTATCAAAAAGCAGTGCCGCCCCTTGACCAGAGAAGGTACCTGGTATCCATGAGTCCGGATCTCCTACACCCCATGTTGTAATATCGTTGCAACGGGTAACTGCCAGGCAGGCAGATACAACCTTACTGTAGTCGGTCGCTTGCTGCTGAAGGTTCGCGCTACTGGCAGGCGTTGGCATACGAATATCCAGCTCCGTAATCTGTACATCAAGGCCGAGATCGGCGAAGCGCTGCAAGTTGGTCTGGAAGTCTGATGGCACCTGGCCCACGATCAGGTGCGATTGGAAACCGACGCAGTCAATAGGGATACCACGTGCCTTGAAGTCCTTGACCATGTTGTAGACGGCTGTGCTCTTTGCATTAACGCCTTCGATGTTATAGTCGTTGTAGCACAGCTTGGCATTGGGATCAGCCGCGTGAGCAGACACAAAGGCGTCTTCGATATAGGCGTTCCCGATTTCATTCTGGAAGATGTCACTCCGGCGTGTCCCATCATCGTTGAATGCCTCATTGACGACATCCCAGTACCAGATCTCGCCCTTATAATGGCTCACTTCACCGGTAATGTGGTTCTGCATAGCACTCAGGAGCGCGGTACCCGAGGTGATATTGCTGACCCAGCTTGCAAGCTGGTTATGCCAGACCAGGGTATGACCACGTACCTTCATATTATGAGCCTGGGCGTGAGCGACAATGGCGTCACCAGGTCCGAAATTGAATGAACCTTGCGAAGGCTCGGTCGTCTGCCATTTCATTTCGTTGCCGGGAGTGGTGCCTGTGAACTCACGATCAAAAACGGTCGTGTACGGCGTCGTGCCAAGGAGATTGCCTGCGACTGCAGCCCCAAAGACACGGCCCTTTGCCGCCGCTGCTGAACCGAGCGTATCGGCGGCCGATGCCTTGAGCAAAGGCATGCTGCACACAAACGCTAAGAGGAGAAACACCAATGTTACTACGAAAAATCCTTTTCGAGTGAGACGATGAAACATCATTATTTTCCTTTTCCTTCCTTGGACTAAGATCTTATTCCGAAACCCAACGTCACTCGCGTGCCTAGCGCTTCGCGCTCAGGGTTTCGGAGAAGTAGTAAGGAAACATCCAGGATTATCTAGTGCTCTGTCAATCTTCATGTCTGCACTCCCCACCTTTCCAATCAACTTTGACAGAGTACTAGTGGGATATCATCCCGTTGTCTCTCATGGTGGAACGGATACTGGAAATCATTTGCGTTCAGTGAGTCGAGCGGAAAATTGGGCGTGAGACGAGGGTGAGACGAAGCAGGCGACTGACCAGCCGCCTGCTTCGTTTACAATGTTTATCCGATGCTACAATGAGAACCATTGAGAGTAAAGGAGGTCGGCGGATTATTAGCGCTGCTCCAGGACCCATTAAAGCCAGGTTCCGAGCTTACCATGCCTCCCGCGGGAATGCTTCCGTTATAGGAGAGGTTGGTGATGGTCACGTTGGCCCCGCTCTGCGTGTAGTTCCCGTTCCACAGCTGGGTGATTGTCTGGCCATTGGGGAAGGCGAATTGCAGGCTCCAGCCGTTGATTGGCGTTGACCCTGTATTGATAATCGTAAAGGTCGCGCCAAAGCCACCCGTCCACTGATTTGTCACCGTGTAGGTTACCTTACAACTCCCGGAGGTCGGAGTAGGCGTAGGCGTACTCGTAGTGGTTGGAGTAGGAGTAGGCGTACTCGTGGTGGTTGGAGTAGGCATAGGTGTATTGGTTGAAGTCGCGGTCGGCGTGGGCGTAGGCGTGCCACCCAGTGAGAGCAAGTGCGCTTTGTATCCAGCGCCAAAGTTGGTCGGCGTACCGTTCCAGTCGCTGATCAGCGCCGGTGTGCCGCCGCAGTTGCCGCTGGCTGTCCAGGTCCAGGCCAGATACCCGGTATTATGCGAATCGAACCAGCTCGTCAATGTATTGACAAAACCAGAGGCGCAATCATTCTCGCCTATCTCACCAGCGATCACCGGTACCTGTGCGATGACTGGCGCGATCTGCGAATCCCAGCAACTACTGTTGGAGCACGCGTTAAAATTGTAGATGTGCACTGAGGCGGCCAGATTGTTCTGCGGATCGCTGGGCTTATTCGCCAGCCACTGCGAGAGATCATTTGACCACGCCAGGCCGCCCAATAGCAGGATATTGGTCGCCCCTGTGGCACGCACGGTGTTGATCAGCGTCTGCATTCCAGCCACGGCAAATCCCACACCGGAGCAGTTCCCCGATTGGGGGGCCGTACTACCGCCAAGCCAGCAGGCCCAGCTAATGTCGTGGGGTTCGTTATACAGATCGAAGATCACCGATGAATTGCTCTTGAACGTATTTGCCACCGAGGTCCAGAAGGCTGGGGAGTGATCCAGGTCCGTCATTGGTTGCTGACCTGTTGACTGATTGCTCCCGGAATTGTTCCAGTGCAGATCAAGAATGACCACCAGGCCATTCGCGTTCAGCAAATTCACCCAATTGACAATGTCTGCCTGGTATTGCGCGGCCGATCTCCCGTTGGCGGGAAAGCCATTGATGCCCAGCCAGCAGTCCTCATTCAGAGGTACACGCACGCTGTTGATGCCCCAGGCCAGCATATTGCTGACGGTCGCCTGGTCGACTGGCCCGTCGAAGTCGGTGGGCGCGTTTGTCGCGTTCTTGGTACACTGGTATTCCGTGCCCATACGGTCTACCCCATGGGACACAAAGACATGTCCACTGCCATCTACAATCTGATTTCCTACCACATGCAGACCCGTTGGTACGCTGGCTGCTCTGGCCGCACCAGGCGACTGCAGCGTGAGCATTGCCGCGACGGAACAGAGTAGCAGCGCTACAATGGCAAATGATAGTAGTCGAAAGTGTCTCTTCCTTGACATACTTTCCTCCTAGATATATGAGCATGAAGCATATCCCTCCTGCTCTCAATGGGGTCCACCCATCCCGCTCATAGTGATACAGAAGAAAAGTATACCGTTTCTCTCCAGCAAAACCACAGCATGTACGAAGCATCCAATCGACAGATAAGAGGCAGGCCCCTTAAAAATATGTTGTCGCATTGACGGTCAAGTGCTTTCTATCTGTTCTGGCTTGTTACCCCTGCGGCCTTCTATATGTGTTATGATATTTTTGTCACCGATGTATTTGTTACAGCACGAAAGGATTTGTACTGTGGTGCAAAACCCCTTTGCCTTCCCGTTTGCCCCAGTGCACAACGTAACCTGCTATAGGGTGCAAAGCAAGCTGTTGTTTGCCAAACCCCATGTTGTTCTCCGTCATCCTCCTATCCAGAGTACCTGTTCTAGCAGAAATATGGGAGAAAATTTTCGTAAGCGTCAAATCGCATTCGCTCAACGGTACATCGTCGTCACGTTTTGATCAAGCGGTCAAGGAAAAGGATTGGTTTATGCTTACGTACACATACTTCTCTCTCAAGCTGCTCAGAGTTTGCCGTCCGAGACGCCTCGCCACGGTAGCTCTCCCTGTGATTGTGACACTGCTGATATGGCAATTGGTATTGCCAGCCTATACTGCAAACACTCGAACAGTACCGCTGCTCACCCCTCTGTCCTCTGGGTGTATTTCGCCTAGTGACTGTGTCTCGAAAATGACTCTGTCTGAAAAAGAGGGGCAGATGACCCAGGTAGAGAACAATGCCTTCACCAGGGCCGGAAACTCGATAACGGATATTAGAACCTATTTCATCGGTTCGGTGTTGAGTGGCGGCGGCGGCGGCCCTAATGGCGCGGGCGGCACCGCCACTCAGTGGGCGAATATGGTGGACAATTTCCAGAGCTATGCCCTCCAGACCCGCTTAGGCATTCCGCTCATCTACGGCGCTGATGCGGTCCATGGACACAACAACGTGTATGGCGCGACGCTCTTTCCACATAATATCGGCTTGGGAGCGATGCATGATCCTGCCCTGATCACCCAAGTCGAGCAGGTGACCCGTGACGAGGTTCTAGGGACTGGCGTCCGGTGGACGTTTGCTCCATGTGTGTGTACGCCACAGGATATTCGCTGGGGACGCACGTACGAGGGCTATAGTGAGGTTCCATCTGATAATGCGACTGACGGCTCTGCAGCCATCGTGGGGTTCCAGGGGCCGAATGGTACTTTGGGGCCAACCAATATCCTGGCAACGGCAAAACACTTTATCGGCGATGGTCACACTGCCTGGGGTACCGGGTCACCTTACCTTAATGAGGGTGATGCCCGGATCTCTGAGCAGCAGTTGGATACGATCGATCTCCCACCCTATCAATCAGCGGTCTCAAACAAGGTCGGTTCGGTGATGATCTCCTATAGTAGCTGGAATGGGCTCAAAGACCATGCCAATCAGTATCTGATCACGACTAAGCTGAAAGGTACGGGAACAGACAGCTACGGCACACCCAATTTAGGGTTCCAGGGCTTCGTGGTCTCGGATTGGCAAGCCATCGACCAGATTTCTTCGGATTACAACTATGATGTGCGTACCGCGATTAACGCTGGCATCGATATGGTGATGGTCCCGGATAATTACAAAACCTTCATCAGTACCCTCGATGCTGAAATCAAGGCAGGTAACATTCCTATGTCCCGTATTGATGATGCGGTCACGCGTATCTTGACCGAGAAGTTTGCGGCAGGCTTGTTTACGCAACCCTATGCAGATCGCAGCTACACTCCCAATGTGGGATCGGCGGCACATCGCGCGGTTGCACGGCAGGCGGAGCGAGAATCGCAAGTATTGTTGAAGAATAACGGTGTGCTGCCCTTATCAAAGACCGGGAGCTATACCCTGGTGGTGGGAGGCGATCACGCGGATAATCTGGGCTACCAGTTAGGTGGTTGGTCGATCTCCTGGCAAGGGGGAAGCGGGACCACTACCGTTGGAACAACGCTCTGGCAGGCTATTCAGCAGGCAGGACTCTCATCCTCGGTGAAACTCAACTTCGTTGGTACACGCACGAAGGGAAATTACAAAGGGGATGTCGGGATCGTCGCTGTTGGGGAAACGCCGTATGCCGAAGGCAATGGTGATACGAATACCCTGGCACTCAGCAGTACCGACGCAACTGAAGTCTCGGACGTGTGTAGTCGGGTCACTAAGTGTATTGTTTTATTGTTCTCGGGGCGTCCGATGATCATCAATACCCAGCTGAACCAATCCTCGGCATTCGTCGCCTCGTGGATCGGTTCAACGGAAGGCGAGGGCATCACCGATGTCCTGTTTGGCGATTATGGTTTTCAAGGGAAATTGACCTATACCTGGCCGAATGCGGTGACGCAAGAACCTTGCAATCAGAATAATGGCTGCACAGGTGCCTTATTCCCTTATGGATATGGTATCACTCCTTTCTAGGAGAAGAAGGACAAGGCGTGATCAATCACGCCTTGTCCTTCTTCCCTCTTCTTCGAAGCTCACGTGACGACAAGTTGTTGAGAACCCCAGGCAACTGCCCCAGGAGAAGAGCCTCCCAGAATCTCGACAGCATGCCCTGTCTCCTGCGCGTACAGTGCAGCAATGTGTTCAATTTGCGCCTGTGAGCCGCGTCGGGCAAGGACTGCGACGGTTCCACCACTGCCACCGCCAGTAATCTTTGCTCCATAGAGATTGGCTGTAGGTCCGGCCTGACGCACCAGTTCTACCAGACGGTCGGTTCCGTTTGAGCCAAGGCCACAAGCGCTATAGCTGGCATGTGATTGATACATCAGCTCGCCGAGCAGGTAACAGTCTTCGTCAGTGAGCGCTGGGCGCGCGAGTAGGGCACGGAAGAGGCGTACGCGATGGTGCTCGTAAATGGGGTGGGCCGTCGGCTGACGAACGGCGTATGTACACGTTGGGTCGATATGTGTCACGCTATCCGTCGAGCCCTGGTACTGACGCAAAAAGGCTGCGCCATGGATCTGGTGTGGAAGACGATCGCGATACGCTCTCTCCCAGAGCGAGGGGGAAATATTTGCCAGATAGCCCTGCCATCTACTGTCCTCGATGGAAACGCTTTGCTCACCATGGGTCTGGACTGGCAGGTCAGCCAGATCAGCAATGATGCGGTAGCCCATAAAAGCCCCGATGCGTACTGAGCCATAATCTGCGCCGGTCACGGCATGACGAATCCCTGAATCAATGCCCCAGACTTCTAGCTCGTTTGGAAGCGTGATGCTCTCCTGCAATTCGGCTGGCTGGCAGAGCAGGGCCAGTAAACTATCCTGCTCGCCACAGGCCGAGGTCATCTGGTCCATAATACCGCATGGCGCCCCGACAACGAGATTTTCCACTTTCTGGCAGAGAAGTGCCAGCTCACGACCAGCGATATGCATATCATAGAGCGTAGATAACGCCTGCATGGTCGCAACCTCAAGCGCGGCCGACGAACTGACGCCCTTGCCTGCCGGAACATTTGAGTGGAGAAAGAGACGCAGGCCACGCTCCAATAGCAACCCACACTCACGTTGTAAAACAATCAGACACCCGGCAACATAGGCTGCCCAGGAACGCTCGGGATCACGAGTGAGGAGGGTGTGTGCCGCGGCATAATCCAGCCTGGCGAGTTCGGCGAGTTCTATCGTCACCTGTGGTGTATCCTCAACCCCTGTACTCCGGAGCGTGATTGCTGGCTCATCGCTAAACTGGACTGCGGCCCAGGTGGCGGCGGCAAGCGGCAATTCCAGGACGAGCGCGCCCGAATAATCGGCGATCCCGCCCATCAGATCCAGGCGGCCAGGCGCGCGCGCCACCACTATTGATTGCTGGGGAGAGAAAAAATCAGCCTGATTGTTCAGGTTCGACAGAAAGCGTTCGGCGTCCGCCCGTGTCGACTCTGGCACGTCTGTAAATCGCCACATTAGGTGTATTCCTTTGTTGTTTGAGATGTGAAAAGCCCTCGCTGGCGTAGCGCGTCGTGTAACACTGGAGCGACCTGCTGCTGAATAGCCTGGTTGGCATAGCCGATCCAGGTGACGTTGGAAGTCACATCGAGCAGTGCTGAAAGCAATTCTCCATGCTCGTCGGTCACGATGATCCCTGCCTCACGCGCAACCAATTCGGTGCAGAGATCATACGGATGGCCGCATAAGCCAAAAATCTGCCCCCGAGCGCGCATCTGGGCATCAATGCCGGGGCGCAGGTCCGCGATCCAGCGATCGTGTCCCACCAATAATTCGTAGAGCTGGCCACCCGATGCAATGTACTGATCTTCAAAGGTGCGCGCCCTCCCCTCGCTTCCTGGGCCAAGGATACGATCAATCACCGTATCCTCAATCTCTGCCAGTTCGGCGCGGCCACCTGGGAAGAAACGCGCGATGCTACCATACCCATTGGCGATCGTTGTAGCCTGTGACGGCTGGATTTGCAGCGGAGAGTGCTCGCCTGTTATGCGGTTCACGCGTTCGCCTTGCGCGCCCTGGCCCGCAATAGCCCAGAGCGTATCGCTCAGGTGCTGCTTGACCAGCGGAATCTCCGTCTGAAGCGCGATCTCGATATCGTGGAGACCGGTCAGGGGACCACGATTAGGAGCCACCCCTGTTAAAATCCAGGCCGCACGTTTCTGATACATCAACCCTCGTGTCCCATCAATGGGGTCGATAATGATACGTAGCTCTGCCTCGTCAGGCGCAGTTCCCGCAGGAAAGGTCATAATTCCATCCTCACCCAGGCCTTCTGCGATTAACACAAATGAGCGTTCCTGGGACAGGACGCTGAAATGTTCGATCAAGACCTCTTCAGAGACGCGATCAATGGCGAAAATGGTATCACCGGCCTGTTCTGCCACTACCAGCGAGAGCTGCTCAATGGCCTGTTGCTCACAAACAGTCACCACCGCGTCACGAATGGCGGCATGGATAGTGCGTAACTGAGCCAGGAGCCTGGCTGCATTTGCGATCATTTCACACCTCACATCTCTCGATAATGCGTTAATGGTAGTGCCAACAGTTCAGCGGCTTTCGCCTCCGGGGACGTGTCGCTGATGAAATTTCCACCTCCGATTTCGGGGCCAGCCAGGTATTTGAGCACATTTGGGCGTCGCAAGGGTGGGTGAAAGGCAATGAAGAAGTGATAGGCGCGATAGTCTCCACCATCACAGGGGGCCTGGTGCAAAGGCATCACGTAGGGAAAGGGCATCTGCCAGAGGTTATCAAAACGCACCGTCACCTGCTTGAGTGCCTGTGCCAAAGATGCCGTTTCCGCGTCGGTCAAGGCGTGAATATGTGGAACGCCTCTCTTTGGCGCGAGGTAAACTTCATACGCGTAACGCGCAAAATAGGGGATAAAGGCAATGCTATACTCATCTTCAAAAAGAATACGCCGGCCATCGGTCTGTTCAGCGGCAATGATATCCGCAAAGAGGCTACGCCCGGTCTCATTCAAGTAGCGTTGCGAGGCTTGCAATTCTTGCTCAATCGTCTTAAACACAAAGTTGGTTGCATAGATCTGGCCGTGTGGATGTGGATTGGAGACTCCGACCACCTCGCCCTTATTCTCAAAGCAGAGCACGTGCTTTACAGCATCGCGCTTGCCCAGATCCAGCGTTTGTTGTTGCCAGACCTGGACCACTTCGGTGATATGAGCAAGGGGCATCTCGGCAAGTGTCAAATTATGTAATGGACTATAACAGATTACCCGTGCATGACCCTGGGCGCGGCGTACGCGGTTGGGGAGGGCAGGAATAGCCAGTTCGTCGGGCGCATCCTGACCAACACAGGGATGATCGTTGTCAAATACAAACGTCCGTTCATACTGCGGATTGCTCTGACCACTGATCCGCTGGTTGCCGGGACAGAGGTAGCAATCTGCAAGATAGGATGGGATAGAGGCGGCCGTGTTTTCGACCGTTGCGCCAATCCAGGGACGATTTTGCCGATGGGCGGCGATAACCACCCACTCCTCACGTAGTGGATGCCAGCGTTCTTCCCAGATAGCTTCTGCCTGGTGCGCTGTTGGGGGTAGTGTCATAGCATACTCCATACATAATGAGAAGGAATGCTTGAACGAGTTTGTGGAAAGGTGGCCTGTGCTCAGTTACGAAAACCCTGCACATGCGTGCTGTGCCACTTCCAGGCTGTTTGCAGAATGACTTCCAGATCATACTGGGCTTTCCAGTCCAGTTCACTTTCTGCTTTGCGGCAATCAGCCCAGACTGTCGCAGGATCGCCAGGGCGGCGTGGAGCATATTCTACCTTGAAGTCAACACCACTGATACGCTTGGCTGCGTTGATCACCTCCTGGACCGAATTGCCCACGCCCGTTCCCAGATTATAGGCCTCGCTGGTATTGGTCCGCTGGATATACTCAAGCGCTTTCACATGCGCAATCGCCAGGTCCACCACGTGGATATAGTCACGCACAGCGGTCCCATCCGCGGTGGGATAATCAGTGCCAAATACCTTAATCGATGGGGTAACACCCAGCGCCGCCTTCATGACCAGCGGAATCAGATTCTGTGTGCGGTCCCAGTCTTCGCCGATCACATTGTCGAGCGAGGCGCCTGATGCATTAAAATAGCGCAGCGCCGCATAGCGAATGTCTCGTGTTTTCTCAAACCACCTGAGCAAGGTCTCGCCCATCAACTTCGTCTCGCCATACACACTCTCTGGGCTGAACGGGGCATTCTCCGTGACGGGTAGTTGCGTAGGGGTACCAAAGACAGAGCAACTGGACGAAAACACAATGAAGCGCACCTGATGGCGAGCCATTGTTTCGAGCAGCGAGATGGTTCCGCCAACGTTGGTACGAAAATATTTTTCTGGCTCAAGCATCGACTCACCCGGCGCTTTGTAGGCGGCAAAGTGAATAACTGCGTCGGGCTTCTCCTGTGCAAAGACGCGCTCAAGAAACGCATCATCGGTAATACTTCCTTGATAGAAGGGAAGTGAACCAATCGTCTGCCTGCTACTTCTCTCCAGCGTATCAAGCACCACCACATCATAGCCACGAGCTGTTAGTTCTCGCACTGTGTGTGAGCCAATATAGCCAGTACCACCAGTGACTAACACTTTCATAGAAGATCTAAGCTCCATTTTCTACTATAAAGATGTAATCATATCGTTCTGTTCCCAGTATAATGCGTCAATTCGTTGCTGTCAATGCACATTCGCGCAAAAATATTGCGCGTTTTTAGGAGATTCCTACAAAATATGCGTGCTTCTTGACTTGTAGTCAAGGGAGACCTATAATGGCCCCACTGAGAATGTGCATGAGAGGGAACATGGCCAACGGAGCAAAGCGAGCCGAATTTATCTTACAGGAATTACGTCGTCTTGGACGCGTTGATGCAGAAGAGTTGAGTTGTCAACTAGAGGTAAACACCTCTACGATCCGGCGTGATTTAGAGCGCCTGGAAAAGCAGAACCTGCTTCGCCGCGTTCACGGAGGTGCTGTTCTCATCGACACGTTGTCCTATAGCGCTTATGGCCATGAGCTTACGTTTCAAACGAATATGAGTAGGCAGGTCGAAGAGAAGACGCAAATCGCGCAAATCGCCCTACGTTTGATTCAGCCAGGTGATGCCATTGCGCTTTCTCCAGGCACCACAACGACCTACCTGGCACGCGCTATCCGTCATACCCAGATCCAACCATTGACGGTAGTGACGAATGCTGTCAATATTGCCATGGAGCTGGCGGGCACAAAGGGGATTACGCTAACATTGACCGGCGGTTTACAGCTGGACGATTTCTTTGCTCTGGTTGGTCCTCTTGCTGAGCAGAGCTTGAGTCAGATCTATGTGGAGAAGGCCTTTCTCGGTGTTACTGGCCTGCACCCCGTTTATGGGCTGACGGGCCCCAATCAACTGGAAACCCTGACACACCGCCTGACGATGGAGCGCGCGCAACAAACCATCATCCTCGCAGACCACACGAAAATTGGCAAAGTAGCACTCCATTCGATCACGCCAATAACAACTATGCAGACGCTAGTCACTGATCGCGACGCTCCCACTGATGTAGTGATGCACTTACAAGAAATGGGAATCACTGTTTGCATGGCTTGAGAGTAGGGTCCTAAACATGTAGCTGTCCCCTGCCTCTCCTTCGTGGGAGGCAGGGGACAAGTCTTTGTGGTTGTGCTTATGAGGCAACGCTGTTCAGCTCGGTCAGCTCGTCCTCGGAAAAGGTCAGCGTGGCACCGGTGACATTGTCGCGCAGATGCGCGACGGATGAGGTACCTGGTATAAGCAGAATGTTCGGTGAGCGCTGTAGCAGCCACGCCAGCGCGACGGCCATTGGTGTGGCGTTGAGACGGGTGGCGACTGATCTCAGCTTGTCGGACTGTAGTGGAGAGAAGCCACCGAGCGGGAAGTAGGGCACGTAGGCGATGCTCTGTGCGGCAAGGGAGTCGATCAGGTCGTCGTCGGCCCGGTTGGCGATATTGTAGAAGTTCTGCACGCACACAATCGGTGCGATGGACTGTGCCTCGGCGATCTGCTCGGCGGTCACGGTGCTGAGACCGAGGTGCTTGATCAGTCCTTCTTGCTGCAGTTGCGCGAGTACCGTGAACGGTTCGGCGATCGAGCCAGGAGTGGGGCTGTCGAAACCCCCGACGCGCAGGTTGACGACGTCTAGTGCGTCTAGCCCGAGGTTCCCCAGGTTGTCGTACACGGCCTGGCGCAGCTGCTCGGGAGCTAGCGCCTGCGGCCAGTTCCCCTCGGCGTCTCGCAACGCTCCGACCTTGGTGACGATGTGCAGCTCGTCTGGGTAGGGGTGCAGGGCTTCCTTGATGATCTGGTTGGTGACATGCGGGCCGTAGAAGTCGGCTGTGTCGATGTGCGTGATACCCAGCGTCACCGCCTCGCGCAGTACGGCCACGGCAGCGTCACGGTCGGCGGGTGGGCCGAACACGTGCGGGCCAGCCAACTGCATCGCGCCGTACCCCATGCGGGTGACCGTCAGACCCTCGGCCATGGTGAACGTTCCTGCGGCTGTGGCTGGCAGATTGCTATGTTCATTCGCTGAATGCGATACCATAGAAAATTTCCTCTTTCTCTCGTTGAAACGATGACGATCACGATGTGTGATACACTGAGGAGTATGCCATGGTGGCTATCGTATAACCAGAGCCGCTTTATCATATGATTGAGACTAGCAGGATAAGGAGCAAAGAGGATGGTGAGCGACGAACAACGTAGACAGGACCTGGCGGATTTTCTACGCACTCGGCGTATGCGCCTCTCGCCTGAACAGGTCGGGTTAATACGTGGTGGGAGGCGGCGCACCCCAGGATTGCGACGCGAAGAGGTGGCGCAGCTAGCGAATGTGGGCGTTTCCTGGTATACCCTGTTGGAGCAAGGACGCGATATTCATCCTTCGAGCGAGGTGCTCCATAGCATTGCTGATGCATTACAACTCACGCCCGACGAACGGCAACATCTTTTCTTGCTTGCTGGTCAGCAACACCTCGTTGATACACACGCATCTCATGAACAGGTAAGCCCTGCGTTACGCCGTGTGCTTGACTCGCTCAGTCCTACTCCAGCTTTCGTCGTTGGTCGTCGTTGGAATTATCTCGCCTGGAATACCACTGCTGAGCATGTCTTTTTGCTGTCGAGGTCGGTGCCGCCATATGAATATAATGCCGTCTGGCGGATTTTTGCTGATCCGATGAGTCTTCATATATACAGCCCTAAGTGGGAGCAGGTAGCGCAGAAAGTGCTAGCGGAATTCCGTGCTGATAGTGTGTATTATGCCGATGAAGAATGGTTCAAACGCTTGATCGCTGACTTACAGCGCGTAAGCCCTGAGTTTCGCGCATGGTGGCCCCGTCACGATGTACGCGGTAGAGCCGATGCACAGAAAGGCATAGAGCATCCGCTTGTAGGGCGCCTGATGTTTGAGCATACAACCTTACAGGTGCCTACCACGCCCGAACTCAAAATCATGATCTATACACCGCTACCCGAAACGGATACTCTAGCGAAGTTACAGCAGCTGATGGATATGAAGATAGCTGAGAATGTTATGTATTGATGTCGACTCTATTCTCGTGGCTTACGCGAGGCCAGCCAGCGCCCATACCTTGTCCAGGCTTTGTTTGACTGCGTCCACCCTTTCATCGGCAGGCAACTTCGCCAATTCAGCATTAAATGGCTCAACGACTACAGGACCTTCATAGTGCATACGCTTCAACACTTGAAGGAACTCAGTAATATTGATCTTCCCACTTGTGCCTGGTAGAAGGCGCTGATTATCTATCTGTTCATCAACGCTCCTATGAACAGGGGCATCATTCAAGTGAACAGAGACCACCTGATCAACGCTTAAATATGTGAGATCTTCAGATGAACCATGCGAGGTATACCAATGGAAGCTGTCAAGCAGTAGTCCTACATTCCCTGTGGCGATGCGTTCGCCAAGGTCTAAAATCCCCTGAAGTGTAGAGATAAATTCATAACGATGACCAGCCCGAAACGTCTTCGCCCCAACAAATTCCAATCCGAAGCGGCAGCCATAATCAGCAAGGATGCGCGCAATTGGCCGCAAGCGCTGTATATGGAATTCCAGGTTGGCATCATACTCTAGTGTATCCGAGAAAGGCTTAACCCAGGTACAGCACCGGGGACTCCCCAGTTCCTGAGCGAACTTCGCGTATGCCGGGAGTAGCTCCAGTCCAGCACGATACGACGCTTCGTCTCCATAATAATCAACCGGTGGTGCCCAACTCCCAGCACGCACTCCTGTTGAATGAAAGAGATCCTTTACCTCTTGCGCAGATGATGCTTCCGCGAGTCGAAACAATTCACCGATAGGAAGATCCAGGCCCGCGAAACCATGACGAGACGCCAGCCCCAGTGCTTCCTCAACATGCACAGATAATGACAATGCACCTGTATTGAGGCAACGAAACATCTTTCTTCAACCTCCTGCAAAATTCTCTACTGAAATTGCCATCAATTGTATTTGTTAAGGCAAATTGTACGCTCCAATCCTGCGCTTTTTCAATGCGGCGAGGCGACACTATGGTAAGAAAATACGACCTCTTCATTTGACTTTAATTTACAACAGGGAGCATCAAATTGATTAATCTTTGCTCCACGAATTGACTAACCACTCCGTGTGCGGCATTCCACGTTGTGAAAGGAGTGCGAGGAACCCTTCGATATCAAACGGCACCCGGAGAAGCTCGACGCTGAATTGGTTCTCATCGATATTCAGAATGGCATATTCCCCCCAGGGTGGATTACGTGCTCCCATCTCGACTCTTACCCGTATGCGATCCAGCGGCTGACCAACACTACCGGGATTGAGCACCAGTTTGTCTCTGTAACGGAGGAAGAGTTGTTGATGGGTATGTCCACCGACCAGAATCTGCGCCGTTGTGTGGTTAGCGAAGTATTCGTCCAATTGTTCCGTTTGGGTCGTAGGATAAATGCGCTCCAGAAATGACCTGGGAGAGCCATGGTAGGCCAGCAACGTTGTCTCCTCATTGAGCCGCCATTCAATGGTAGGCTGAAAGGTGCTTAGAAAAGCTTTGTCTTGATCAGTCAGCTGCTGTGATGACCAGTATTCAACCTCCTGCAAATTCTGCCCATACAGATCTGGGTATTCGCGCAGACGAGGTTTAATCACCCAGGCATCGGTATTGCCCATCACAGTAGGACAGCCGATTTCTCGCAGGCGAGCGAGCGCCTCACGTGGTTGAGGACCAGAGGTAACAACGTCTCCCAGACACAGGATATGCTCAACCTTACGCCGACGAATATCCTCTAAAACCGCATCAAAGGCGAAAAGATTTCCATGAATATCAGAAATCAAAGCCAGTTTCATTCGCTATCCTTTCCTCTGAAAACTGAGTACAAAAGACAAAAATCTCTCCCCCACCATCTGAACCTTCGTTATCAATTGTTCAGATTAGGTAAGAACACTTAGACGAGAGTCATCTCGACCTGAGGCTGCAAGATGACTGTATTGCCCAGGCGTTCCAATTGGCGAACGAGCCGTTGTTGGATCTTCTGTTTGTTGACCGTTGTAAAGTAGTCTACTCCTTTCTCATGGTATGGCTCACCCGTTTTGACCATGTGATAGAAAATCACCAGAATGCTGTGCCCAACAGCCATTGCGGCTTTCTTGCTTCCTCGTCGCGCACTAATCCGACGGTACTGTTCGCCGAGATACGTCTGAGTATGGCCTGCGGCGTGAGCCGCCTGAATAAGCACCGTTTTGGCCCAGCGATTGCCTTGACGTGTGCGGCCACTCTGTTGCTTGCCTCCTGTGCGCATGTTGGCCTGGGCAGATGCCGACCCAGGAAGCTGCGTGAGCGGCGTCAGGAAAGTGGTTCATGTCCCAGCCGAGTTCGCCAAGCAAGACCTCGATGCTCCGTCGCGCAAGTCCCGTCACCGCATCGACCCGTTCAATGAGGGCATCAAACCTCCGTAAGCGTTCAGCCACCTCCCGGTCGAAGTGGGCAATGGAGCGATCTAATGTGGCAATCAACGGGAGCAATTCTTCGAGCTGCATCCGGTGATGTGGGGTCAGCTTACCTTGCAAAGCTGCTTGTAACTGGTCCTGTTTCCTGACCAGGCTCCCTCGCGCCAGATGCGCCAGGTGCTCAGGATCTTCTAGCCCCGCTACCAGCGCGCTCAGAATCGCTTGTCCCGTTACTCCCATAATATCGCTGACCACCGATGCGAGCTTGATATTGGCATCTTCGAGCACCTTCTGGATGCGATTGATCAGGCGGGTGCGTTCCTGGAGCAAGCGCATGCGTGTTCGGGTGAGGTCACGAACGGCTTGTTGCTCGCTGCTTGGAATGAAGGAGGCTTTCAATAACCCATGTTGCAGCAAATCGGCAAGCCATTCTGCGTCTTTCACATCCGTTTTTCTCCCAGGGACGGCTTTCATGTGTTGGGCATTGACCAGCACAATTTCAAAGGAGTCTTCGAGCACGTGAAAAATGGGTTTCCAATAGACCCCGGTGGACTCCATGGCAATCTGGCGACAGCCAGAAGCTAAAAGCCATGCCTTCAATGCCAGGATGTCGCTGGTCATGGTACTGACCTGTCGCAATTCTTTGTGGCGCTGCCCATGCTCGACAATACTTAGGCATGCCACGACAAAGCGCTTATGGACATCCAGACCACTGCATCGCGGATACACGACTTCCATTGCTGTTCCTCCTGAAAACTGATCAGACAGACGCACTGAAAGATCACCAAGAGGGCGTCTTTCCACAATGAGAGTTTCCTCTACGTGCTTCCAGGAATGGAGCGACAATGAGCGGTTCTTCCAGACGCCCAAGACAGCTTCTCTTTCAAGCTCTCTGGCCTTAGTAAGGACATCGTTTTCATTCTTGGCATCTTTCCTCCACAGTATAGTCCTTCGAGTCCTTTTTCATTCAGAACGGGGCGCCTGCGGCGCATGACGCTTCTCTTGTTCTTAGAGAAGAATCTTACCCCATCCGTAGTATGATCTTTGTTGCTCTGGCCGTGCCCTTGACCAGTTCGGCAAAGGCAGCTGGTCCCTCAGCCAGCGGGCGTTCTTCCAGCCAGTCAGCCTCTGGCCGCAGCTTGCCTGCTTTCAACATGGTCACGGCGCTGCCGAAATCATGGTGGGTATAGGCAAAACTGCCGGTAATGGTCACTTCTTGCCGAATAAGATAATTCGCGGCGAGCGGCGATTCCTCATCATGGAGGCCAATAAAAACGACGCGGCCACCAGGGACCACGGCCTGAATGGCCTGCGCTCGTGTGGCGGTTGCGCCGACGGCGTCAATCACCGCCATTGCGCCGCCGCGATAGATCTGCTGGACGCTTTGCACGACATCGCTTGTGCGCGCGTTCAGGGTTGCGCTTGCTCCCCATTGCTGCGCAATCTTTAGGCGCGCGGGAAGCATATCGCTCACAAGGATTTCTGTAATACCTAGTGAACGGGCATAGGCCAGGCAAAAGAGGCCGATGGGGCCGGCTCCGATGATGAGCAGGCTGTCTCCCGGAGAGATATGAGCGAGTGTGACGGCGCGGATAGCGCAGGCCAGCGGCTCTGCCAGAGAAGCAGCAGTATCCGAGAGATTCTCTGGCACGGGCCAACATTGGGTGGCAGGAACGGCTACGTAGGAGGCAAAAGCGCCTGGGCGGTGCGCGCCAACGAGCTGGCGTTGGCGACAGAGGTTGGTGTAACCTGCACGACACCGATCACAGGCACCACAGACGATCAGCGGATTGAAGGTCACACGCGTCCCCACCTGGCCTGTGGTGCCATCGGCGAAGGTCGTTTGCTCGCCTGCTTGTAGGATACGACCAGAAGCTTCATGCCCCATAATCAATGGTGGACGGCGCAGGCTGTTCTGGCCGAGATATCCGCTTAATTCAGAGCCGCAGATGCCGATAGCGCTTGTCTCAATCAGCACTTCACCGGGAGCAGGTTCGGGGAGCGAGACAGTACGAAGCTGCATATCCTCCGGTCCCAGCCAGACTAGTGCTTTCATCTCTGAATCGGTCAACATTCCATTGTCTCCTCTCATGATTCAGCCGTTGTAGTCGGCTGGGGCGTGGTCGTGGTGGCACTGGCCGCGAGATCATCGAGCAGTCGCTGCTCGATATGGGTAAGGTGTTGATACATGGCCTGACGCGCAGCCTCGGAATCACGCTGCTTGAGTGCCTGGATAATGGCACGGTGATCTTCAATAACCTGGTAAGCGATCCCCGGCAACACAGCGGTGCGTTTACGACTGGCGAGGCTCAGATGATGGATGCTGGCCATGATCCTGCTGAGAATAGGGCTTGCGGCTGCTTCGGTAATGATCTCGTGCAACTCCACATCAGCCTGAAAATACAGTTCCGCATCGGTCAATCCAAACAGCGATTTTTCCAGGCAGCATTCCAGGCGAGTGATCTCTTCATTGGTGATGCGCTGCGCTGCCAGGCCACAGATGCCGACCTCCACCACCTTGCGTGCCTCAAAAAGCGAGAGGTAGGTTGAATCAGCCAGAGCAAAGACAAAATCAAGATGCTCGACCAGGCGTTGGGGTTCGAGAGAAGAAATGTATGTGCCAGAACCCTGCCGTATTTCCACAACATGCATGATCGAGAGCGCTCGCAAGGCCTCCCGCAGCGAAGGACGGCTCACCTGGAGTTGTTCCGCCAGATCCCGCTCGGAGGGTAGGCGATCGCCCGGTTGGAGTTTCTTTTCCTTGAGGAGAGCGAGCAACTTGTTCACGATGTCTTCGGAAAGGGCATTTTTGGGAGATATTTCAAACACCGGCTTCTCCTCCTTTCTCAATCGTCTTTCGAGGTTGACAAACTGAGTGGTTATTGGCTACAGTAATTGGTAATATAACTTTACCAATTACTGTAGCCAATAACCACTCAGTTTGTCAACCTGTTTTCAGGGAAGGAGCAATGCCATGCGAGAATCGCGGGTTGGAGTAGGCGTGATTGGTCTGGGGGGTATCAGTAACAGCGTCCACTTGCCTGGGTTGAAGCGCTGCGAGCAGGCGGAAATCATCGCTCTGTGTGATGATAATGCTGAGCGGCTCAAGCGGGTTGCACAGGAGTATCATGTTTCGAATACCTTCACGGAGTACGAGCGCTTACTCCAGCATCCTGCTGTGGACGCGGTGGTTATAGCGACACCCACGCTGCTGCACGCGCCGATTGCGCACGCGGCTATCGCGTCGGGGAAGCATGTGCTGGTTGAGAAACAGCTTGGCATGACCTACGCTGAGACAGTAGAAATGTATGAAGCAGCGGTCGCCGCTGGGGTGCGCCATATGACCGCGTTTACCTATCGCTTTGTGCCCGCTATGCGCTATCTCAAACACCTGGTGGGCCAGGGACTGGTCGGTCTGCCGCGTCAGTTGCGCGTGGCACGTTTGCAGGATTTTCCAGAGACCTCGCTTGGCTGGCGCCAGCAGCGTCACCTGGCAGGCTCTGGTGAGGTGGGAGATATGGGCGCGCACCGCATCGATTTCTGTCATGACGTGATTGGCCCGATCGCCCGTGTGGTCGGCCTGACACGTACGTTCGCGCCTGTGCGCCCAACTCCTGACGGAGAACCGTTCCCCGCGGATGTTGAGGATGCCTCTGTTTTTCTGGCCGAGTTTGCCGCTGGTGTGGGTGTTGAGCAGGGCACAATGGCCTCGTTCGATCTGAGCAAGGTCGCCAAAGGACGCGGAAAGGGCGGATATGGCCTCGATGAGTTTGAAGTGTACGGAACAGAAGGCACACTCATCTATCATCTGCATCGCCCTCATGAGGTTCTCGTCGGTCACCCTGACGGCACGCTGGAGGTGCGGGAGGTGCCACGTGAGTTCCTGGTCTATCCCGATTCGCCACGCAATCCCTCTCTCGGCGAACCAACCGTGACTTTCCGCTATGATCAGGATTTTGCTTTTATTCAGGCTATTCTTACGGGAGGCAATGACATTCCAACCTTTTATGATGGGATGCGCTGCCAGGCGGTGATCGACGCTGTTTTGCAATCCGCGCGGGAGCGACGCTGGGTCGATGTGCCAGATGTGCCGCCCGTCACACGGCCAATCGCCGCCGCCAGGCCGTAGTTGTCACAAAGGAGTAGTGTATATGGCGCTTGACATGTTTAAGCTGGATGGCCGACTCGCGCTGGTCACTGGGGGAACGCGAGGACTGGGCCTGGTCATGGCTCGGGCTCTGGCGGAAGCTGGAGCTGATGTCGTAGTCACAAGCAGGGATCAAGAGAAAGCGCAGCGTGGCGCGGAGGCTCTGGCTGCCGCGACTGGACGCCGTGTTCTTGGCCTGGCGGTCGATGTCACCGACGCCCGGCAGATTGAGCAAATGGTTGAGGCCGTTATCGCAGCCTTCGGACGCATCGATATCCTGGTCAACAACGCCGGAATCAATATTCGTAAGCCAGCCGAGGCTTTTGACGAAGCCAGTTGGGATCTGGTGCAACAGACCAATCTCAAGGCACCGTTTCTCTGCGCGCGTGCTGTGGCTCCCCATATGAAGAGACAGGGCGCGGGCAGAGTCATCAATCTCGCCTCAATGCTTGCGCAGGTCGCTCTGCCTGAGCGCAGCGCCTACGCCTCCAGCAAAGGTGGTGTACTTCAACTGACCAAAGTTCTGGCGCTGGAATGGGCCAGACATGGAATTACTGTCAATGCCCTCTGTCCTGGTCCCATGGCGACTGAACTCAATGCGCCGGTTATCAATGATCCGCAGGCCAACCAGTTCTTTCTCAACCACATTCCGCTGGGGCGTTGGGGCAAACCGGAGGAACTGGCGGGGGCGATCGTCTTCCTGGCTTCGGACGCCTCTAGCTTCATGACCGGCGCAGCCCTGACCATTGACGGTGGATGGACAGCCGAATAAGAAAGGAAAAATTCTATGCGGTTTGGCCTTACAGCATATGGTACCGTTTTTAGCATGGGCCTGACTCCCCAGTCCGGGCGCCCCCGGATCAAGCCGATCCAGCTTTTAGAGCGCGCGCGGATCTGTGGACTGATGGGAGCTGAGCTGCCGGCAGTGCTTCTGGAGGGGGAGGACATTGATGCTGTGGCGCGGTACGCTCGGGAGCATCAGCTCTTCCTGAATCTGGCAACAGGAGGATATGCCCCTGAAAAGCTGGCGGAAACGCTTGAACTGGGAGCGCGGCTGGGTGTGGAAACAGTGCGTACCGTGGTAGGAGGCGCGCAAATTGGTGGGGATCGCAGGCTCATTGCAAACCGTTGGAAGGCGTTTTTAGAAGAAGTGCTGGAGGGATTGCGCGCGGCCACACAGGTTGCCGAACGTGTCGGAGTGAATCTCGCCGTCGAAAATCATCAAGACCTGGCTTCGGAAGAGCTTCTCTGGCTATGCAACGCTATCGACTCATCCCGCTTTGGAATTACGCTGGATACTGGTAATCCGCTGGCTACGGCTGAAGAACCCCTGGACTTTGTCAGGCGCATCGGACCACATCTCAAAAACGTCCATCTCAAAGACTACTGGATCTTTCCTACAGACGAAGGCTATCGCCTGGCACGCAGTCCCATAGGTCAGGGAGTCATCGACTTCCCGCAACTTTTTGCCATTGTGGCAGAATTTTGCCCAGATATTACCATGTCCTTGGAAATGGGAGCCTTAGAGGCGCGTCATATCCGAGTGCTAGCCGACGATTACTGGCCAGCGTATCCACAGCGTTCAGTGCCACAGCTTGCGCGTGTGCTGCGCTTCGTTTATACGAACGCAAGACAATCCGAGAACTGGCAAACGCCTTTTGAACGCCATGAGCCAGCCGAGGTCATCGTGGCCTATGAAGAGCAACAGCTGATGGAAAGCCTGACCTATCTCAAGCAATTTACACATGCATAAAAAGCGCAGGCCAATCATCAAGCGGATCAGATCAAAGACCAGTAGTCGCTTTCAAGAAATCAAGGCAGAGAATGAGCACGCAACGTATTTATCTTGTTGGGGCGGGAGTCATTGCGCGTTCCCACGCCGCCGCTATCCAACGCCTGCCTGACCCGGAACAGGTTATGCTGGCGGTCACAGACCCCAATCCTCAAGCAATGGCAGCTTTTGTCAGGGAATATCCTCAGGCGCGGGTCTTTGAGGACGCGCAAACCATGCTGGCTGAAGCAGCAGATGAGAATGACATCGTCATCATCTCAGCTCCACCATTCGCGCACGAAGAACTGACCTGTGCCGCGCTGGCTACAGGCCGGCATGTGCTGTGTGAGAAGCCCCTCGCGCTCAATCAGGAGCAGGCGCGGCATATGCTGGCGGTAGCCCACGCTTATCACCGTTTGCTTGGCTGCTGTAGCGTCAGGTGTCTTAACTGGCCGCCAGCCGAGGAGGCACGCCGTCTCCTGCAGAAGCAAGCACTGGGCCAGCTTTATCATGTGCGCTTTCTCAATCTAGAGCAGCGTAATCGGCCAGGGATCGAGTTTCAGCCTCAGACAAACTGGTTTCTCGACCAGGCCAGAAGCGGCGGCGGAACCTTAATGGATCGCGCTCCCTACGAATTTACCGTGCTCAATGACCTCTTACAACCCAGGCGCGTGGAGGTGCTCAACGCCTGGCTGGCCAATCCCGCCACCGCCCTGCACCTTCCTCCGCAAACCATCGTTGACGTCGAACAGCACGCCGGAGCTACGCTCCGCTATACGCTCGTCGATGGCAGCAACGTGATCATGAATTACGAACGCGCCTCTGGCACTCATAGCGAGGAGCAGTCCATGATCGAATTTACCGGCGTCAACGGTTCCTTACGCTGGAGCTGGCCGTTGTCCAGAGGTCGTGCCACCCTGACGCACACCTATGACCGCGACGGGGCAAGCGAGAGCCGAATCATCGCTTTTCCCCCACCAGCAGCGGAGGCACTGCGCTTCGGAGAGAAACCGCTCGTGTATTTCTATCAACGCATACACAATCAACCATCAGCAGCAGTAGTAAATGAGCAAGCGCTCTTCAATTTTTCCTGTATCCGTGCCATCTACGACTGCGCAACATCGGGACTGGCCCAGGTTGTGGAGAAGCAATCTCTTTCGTAGAAAAGGATTAGATGTATTGAAACCGATCTTTGAAAGTATAGCGAATTCTTGACAATCATTGAGTAGCATAGTATGATTTGAGCATGAAACTCAGTGATTACGCGAAACAACAAGGGGTCCGCTATGAGACAGCCTGGCGTTGGTTCCGGGACGGGAAAATCCAGGGGCGGCGCGTAGGGGCTCACACGATTCTCATCGACGAGCCAATCAGGGTGTCAGTCCCCTCATCGAAGCCTCAAACCGTGGTCTACACGCGGGTGTCTTCCGCAGAAAACAAGACCAACCTGGACAGTCAAGCTGAGCGGTTGGTTGCCTACTGCGCTGCCCGTGGCTATCAAGTGGGCAAAGTTGTCAAGGAAATTAGCTCTGGCGTCAATGACAATCGGCCGAAGTTTCTGGCTCTCTTGGCCGATCCAAGTGTGGGCCGTATCGTCATTGAACACAAGGACCGGGGTACCCGCTTCGGGTTCCGTTACATCGAGACCCTGCTTCAAACCTATGGGCGTGAGATCGAGGTCGTCAATCAGGCCGACAATGGCACAGAAGACCTGCTCTCAGACCTCACCAGCATCGTGTACTCGTTCTGCGCCCGGCTCTATGGGCAACGGCGTGCCAAACGCAAAACAGAGCGTCTTGTGCAGGAATTGGAGGCCGACCGTGCACCTGGTTGAAAAGCACATCATTCTTCGGAGTGATCCACGCTATGCCACGCTTGACGCGGCCTGTTTTGCTTCCAAAAATCTCTACAATACGGCGCTGTATGAGATCCGTCAGGCCTTCATCTTTGAGGGAAAACACCTCAACTACAATGAAATGGATCGGCGGATGCAGTCGCATGAAGCGTACAAAGCACTGCCTGCGAAAGTGGCCCAACAGGTATTGCTGCTGCTCGAACGCAACTGGAAATCCTTCTTTGAAGCGCTCGATGCCTACAAGCGCGATCCCTCAAAATTTCGCCGACGCCCCCAATTCCCCAAATACAAGCACAAAACGACAGGCCGCAACGTACTCATCTACACGATGCAGGCCGTAAGCCGCAGCAAACGGACCCTTGGACGACACCTCATTCAGCCTTCGGGACTGGGCATCCAGATCAAAACCCAACAAGATCCCAAGGCGATCACTCAGGTCCGTGTGGTTCCCAAACACGGTTTTGTCGTCGTTGAGATCATTTATGAACAGGAGCCGAGCCGCTCCGCCGTCGATCCCGCGCTCATCGCTGGCATCGATCCTGGTCTGGAAAATCTGATCGCACTAACTTCAAATAAACCGGGTTTTGTCCCGGTCGTCGTTAACGGGCGCGGTCTGAAAAGTACGAATCAGTTCTACAACAAGCGGCGAGCAGAACTCCAACAAGCTCTTGGTCGTCCTGGAAACACGCGGCGCATGGAGCGCTTGACTCTCTGGCGCAATCGGCGGATTGAGCATGATCTGCACACCATCTCGCGTTTTGTGATTGATGTGCTGGTGGCTGAGGGGATCGGAACGCTCGTGATTGGTCGCAACGTGGGCTGGAAACAGGAGATCAACCTGGGGAAACGGACAAATCAGAACTTTGTTCAGGTGCCTCATACCCAGTTCATCCAGATGCTCACCTACAAAGCTGAGCAAAAAGGCATCCAGGTGATCCTCACCGAAGAAAGCTACACCAGCAAGGCCAGTTTCCTGGATCGCGATCCTTTGCCGATCTACCAGCAAAGCCAGGAGCATGCGCCTGTTTTCAGCGGCAAACGGATCACACGGAGGCTCTATCGGGCATCCAATGGCCAACTCATTCACGCCGATTGCAACGGGTCCTATAACATCATCAGAAAAGCAGCTCCTGATGCCTTCGGGTCGGAGGGAGTAGAGGATGGGGAGCGCAGGGTTCATCTGCCGGTAGTCCATCCCGTGAGGCTGTCATTCCCTCACAAACCCGCTCGCGAGAAAATCCTGGCCTCTGTCAGGATTCGCTAGTCACGACGGAACTATTTATATCTTGCAATTGCCAAGCGTTGGATGTACATTACAGAGGTAGCAAGCGAAATAGCTGCGGTGGATTGAAACGCTCAGACCGTGTGTCTTTCCGGGCGAGCCAGACGTCCCGCCTATTCGGCTCCGTGCATCTGGGTCCATTCCGGAGGATGCAGTGCCCAGTAGATGGGAAGGTCGTGACCGTTAGTAACGTGAGGGCGGACACACTGACCCCAGAGGAATTGGAGGAAGCCCGGAAGTATAGGACATAAGCGGCCAGCAGCATTGCGGTCTCGTACCTGATCAGGCACAATGCTAGCAGTAAGCAAGCCGTGCTGCAACAAATCGGCAATCCATTCCGCGTCCTGAACGTCCGTCTTACGACCGGGCACCGCCTTCATATAGTGAGTGATTGGATCAACGGAAGACCTGAAAAGGAAGAGTGGGGGATGGTGGTCAGCTACAACTTGAAGAGATATTTCTCAGGCTCATCTGGCTGGATATAGACATTGACTTTGCTCTTACCGGGATAAAGGACACGCGGGAGATTATATACCCAACGACTTTCATAGTCATAGGAGAGATCTGTTAGGGGATCCTTCCAGTGTGCATAGACTTTGTACTTTGTGTAAATGCGGCGGTTGTAGACTCGTTCGCGTTCTTCAATATCAACAACTGTGGCAATGACTTCTTTCCCATGGGTCTTATACCAGCGGCTTCGATAGACCTGGATACCAATGTAGATCAAGAAACCGAGTAAAACTATGCCTGCCAGAACAAGAAGAATCAAGAGATCTTGTGACATATCAAATCCTTTGAAGAAGCTTTGCGTGCATTCTAATAGGTAAATATGGCACTGTCAAGAGTGGGAATCCTAAAGAAAAATGGCTAGATGCCCGCCCTCGTCTTGTTTGTTGTACACATAGGGTGAAAACAGAAACGTATGAGATAGACCCGATGTGGAGAAGGCCCCGGAAGCACAGAACTTGATCCAGATCCTGTGCTTCTGGGGCCTTTTTCAGGCGTCCTGAGGAGGAGCCTGGCCTGAGGCTTGCTCGCCGCGTATTCTGGCCAGCTCGTCGTGGACGCTGATATCTTCGCCAGCGAATTTGAAGAGCAGGCGCATGGCGGTCTCATCGCTGAGCCAGCCCTGGGCCTTGGCGGCTGTGAGGGCCTGTGTGAGGGCGTTAGCGGCCCCGGCAAGCTGCTTGTTATCGTCGAGGTCGATCTCGGGAAAGATCAGGTCATAGCTGAGATTGACATTTTCGCCGAGACGACCGGCGCCCTGAGCCTCGGCAAGCACGCGGTCGAGGATACAGCGCAGGATATATTTCATAGCCCATGGTCGCCGTCCCGATGTTCTATTGCCTTCGCAAATTCGCTCAGTCCCGCAGGGTAGAGCCATACGGCAAAGCTTTGGCTATCCCTCTTAATGGTCTTGCTGCTCGTTTGAGCGACCTGTTCAAGAATTTTAAGTGCAATGGCTCTGTCTGGTATAACATTTAGATCAGAAACTGTCACATTGTCAGCAATAGGTGAGGTTTGGGAAATTTGCCGACGCACACCCAGGAACAGCGCCCGCTCCCGTATCATATTCCAGGTCTTCTCTGGGAAGTGGTTAAGAATCTCCCATTTATTGCCAGCGCCATAGTGGGTTTTGATATATTCGTCTTCTTCGACAGTCCATCGTTCAATATGCCGTCTGCCCCGCTGGCACCAGATAAGACAAACATCGGGCCGAGCAGCGAGAGGGCTGCGCCAGAAAATGGTAAACCGGAGCCAGTGGACGCTGACATCCTCGATTACGATGCTTTCAGTGATAAGTCTTGCCAGCTTTTGCTTTCGCTCCATTGTGCAGCCGTCAAGTTTGCCAGGGATGTCAGCCAGCACATCTGCTAACTCTTGGAAGTCTTCTTTGAGTGTTGTCTGTGAAGTATTGTTTTTAGCCTCAATTAGTTCTTTAGACATAAAGTCGCGTATGAATGTTACCAGCTCCATATCGGTAATTGGCCGCGTGTCGCGGTAGATAGCGTCTTGGCCAGCTCGAAAGCCAGCCTTGACGTCAGGATGCTCGATATTAAACGGTAACTGCAAATCGGTCATCTATTTGCCCTCCGGTAGATTCTTGCTGAATGAGTTGCCTTTGGTGCCGTAGAGGGTAACACCAATGGGGCTTTCCTCCGTGCCAACAGTCACATCAGGAATACCGTCGCTATTGACGTCGCGTGTTTCAAACACCACCACAGCGTTGTCGCCAGCGCTTTGCAGCATAAAGGTCTGGCTGTTCTCGGGATGTCCCTCGGGGATGTCATAGATGGTCACAAAGCCGCGATAGACCTCTCCGACGAAGTGGTGGCCGGATTGATTATAGTGGGTCATATGGCTGTCACCGTAGTGCCACTGGGTCTGTAATCCATTCCAGCAGGGCAGCAGCACATTAATGGTAGACAACAGTGGGAGCAGACCTACGGACATACCGATGCCGAGAAGCAGTACAGCATTGCCTTTCTTGGGACGAGGCTCGGGTAAATCTTCAGTTGTTTGGTCGTTATGTCGCTGCAATTCTTTCTTCTTCATGAACTGGATCTGGTGGGGATCATACGTAGGCCGCGCATCTTCTACCAGCACATAACCGTTCGTGGCAAATGATGCCGTCGTCAGCTTGGGTTTCTTCTTGTTTGGCGGGTCTGGCAACTCACGCACAGGAATATATGTCACGGTTACACCTGCCTTCCCTGAATGGTGCGTGTGGCTTCCTCAGCGGTAAGTAGGCCGTCGTTGTACTGTTGGTTCGCAACCGATACCAGCGCAGGATCGTCGTGACAATTGCAGGTGGGGTCAAAGCAGAATTGCTGAGCCTCAGTGTGGACAGGCTCGTCGTCGAGGGGAATAACCGGCGCAAAGTTGTCGCCATAAGGTTTAATGCTCATAACGCTCCTCTCTGTTCCATTCAAGGCTCCTGGCGCGTTATAACCATAGGAGCCTACTCAGATAGGTTCAGAAAAGGCATCGTCCGGGGTCGAAATCGAGCGATGCCTTTTTGGCGTCCAAAATCGGATGCAATCAAAGAATACCCACTTTTATAATAGTTTGTCAAGCTTCGTAATATATTGTCGGAGTTTGTAACCTATTGACCAAAAAACAGACAGGTCATATAATCTAATGACTTCAAGAAAAGGGGGCACGACGACTTGGCGGATGAGTTACTGACCATTGATCAGGTAGCCAGTGAGCTGCAACTACATCCAGACACCATACGGCGCTACATACGCGAGAAACGCCTCAGGGCCACCCGCGTTGGTGGCCGGTTGCGCGTCCGGCGTTCAGAACTGGACAGGTTCCTGAGCGAAGGCGAAACATCTGAAGATAACCTGGATTAACCGCGCCAGCAGCACTTATTTTTATATGAAAGAAACCCTCACCGTGACACCTAAGTGTCCAGTGAGGGTTTTGATTATCTGAGAGACTTTTCGATTTCTTGTTTGACAAGCTCGAGTGCTCGACCAGATAAATCGCTCTCAGGGAGCTTACCGCGCCATTGCTCCATATATGCGTCATACGTTTCCAGCGCCCCGCCATACTTTTCGCTGACTGGCTTAAACTGCTTCTGCAAGCCAGGAAGCTCTTTGTCGATAAACTCAGCAACAGCTTTCGTCTGTTTGCTCATCTCCTGGTATAGCAGCAACACACCTTAGCCACTATCGTCCGTGTTACGAGCCGATTCGCGCAGCTTTTTAATGCTGGATGTGAAGGTGTTATTGAGCAAACCGATCTGTTTACGGGCTTTGCTGTTCTTGCGTTCCAAACCCTTTCTGTCCTGGCCTCTGCCCATACCCTGCCCCTTGTGCCAGCACTGGCCGTCATGTTGGGAGCAAATGTTGGAACAACCCTTCCGGCGATCAGCGCGGCGCATTCTCGTCATACCTCCATGGGGCAGTGGCTGGCACTCATTCATACTGGGACCAAGTGCATTGGCGCGTGCCTGCTCTTCTTGTTTCTGCAGCCGTTTGCAGCCTTTCTTCTGTCTCACTGGCCCAGCCCTGCAATGCAAGTCGCTATGGCACATCTTGGATTTAACATCCTGTTGACCTGTTTCTGGGTGCCTCTGGTGAGTCCTCTGGTTTGGCTTCTCGTGCGTCTGGTGCCAACGGAGAGAAAGGCGTTTGCAAGCCCAGTGCGAGCACCTGCAAAACATCTCTTCCCATCGACAGTGACTGAGGAATGTGAGGGAGATGCAGGTATTCACGTGTTGATCCCCAGCGGTTCTTCCTCTCAACGTGGCGTGGAAACCTCGGTGGTTCGCTGACATCTCTTCCCTTTTGCTCACTGAACAGAGCCGTCGTGTGATCTGGGGCTGAATTCTTGCCATTGCTGCTAGTCGTGGGTTTGTGCCGAGGAAAAGGAGCGTCAGGCGAGGCGTCGAATGCGGTACAATAAGGAGGGCTATGAAACAAGGAGGGCTCATGCGGTTGATGAAGAGGCAAGAGGGAGTGACAGTCCACATTTCCTTGCCATGGGAGATTGAGTATTTGGCATCTCTGTCCGAGCAAGGAAGAGAATGGGTCCCTCTCTCAAGTACTGGAGATAATGCCCAGGTAGTGGGTATGATCAATAGCCGGTCGTACGAAATCCAACTCCATCCAGGAGTGGAGATTGTCGATCGGCAAGTGGTGGTCCTTTCGCCACCAACGTCTTCCAAAGGCTAAGTGGGAGATTGCCATGGAGGGATCCGGGGCAACCTCAAGGCCCCCAGATCCCACCATGGTTTTTGCAGTATGCTATCTCTCCCAGTGCACACCCTTAAGGACATCCAGCAGGGGAGTAAGCAGCATCCGCTCCTGCGTCTGCCGCACATACTCCTTAGCCTGGGCTTGCGAGAGTCCGTGCTCACGCAACAGCGAAAGTCGCCCGCACGGGATCTCCTGGCTGGCTGTGGTGGAAATGGGGCCTGGTGGGTACTGCTTCCCTCTACCTCTGCCAGTACACTATGTTCTGACATCATTTATCGTGATGGACTTGCCCACCTAAGTGTCAGCTCAAACATGCTGGAAGTGGTACATACGCTGACTTGTGTGCAGCCACCAGCTTGGGCAGGATATGACCGTAGGATCGATATCGAGATGGTACAAAAAGTTGCTTGGCCATTGTGGCAGCAACCACTCGTGTTTGTGTGCAGCCCTACCCAGTTCGTCGGAAGGGTCGTGTTAAGCCTCGTTGAACTTGGATATGAGCCAGAACATATCAAAACCGAACGCTTTGGATAGATGGGAGAGACATGGCGACGGCTCCGTTCCCTAATGGTGGTGCGGACCCTGGCTCTGTCTCTCTGCTAACAAAACATGATGTGGCTGGCCTGTACCTGCAGATCGTCTTTGACATCAGCACTCTCAGTAGAGACCACCCGACCCAATAGGAACTTCGTCTCTATGCACCTGTTGGCATCGTTTCCGGTACTTGGCCCAGCGCAACCAATACTTCATGCAATCGGTCACGGGTCTCGTTGGTCTCAGGATGCGCTGGACTAAGCATAGTTTCACGGATTGTTAGCGCTCGTTGATACAAGACCGCTGCTTCCCCGATTTGTCCTCGGGTCTGATGAAAGCCTGCGAAATCATGCAGGACACGAGCCGTTTCAAGATGCTCGGCCCCTAACTGCTGCTCGCAGATGCACAGTGCCCGCTGGTAGAGCGATTCGGCTTCTGTAAATCTGCCTTGAGCGGTATAGACATTGGCTAGCCCATCAAGTGGTGGCGCCAGTGTAGCGTGTTCAACTCCTAATTGTTGCTCACGGATATGTAATGTTCTCAAGTAGAGGGGTTCGGCCTCTCTATATCTCCCTTGCTTTTCGTAGAGAAGTGCAAGACCGCTAAGAATGATTGCAACATTGCGGTGCTCAGGTCCTAAGTGATGTTCGCGGATACGCAAGGCTTGCTGGTAGAGCGGCTCTGCTTCTCTATATCTCCCTTGCTTTCCATAGAACCAGGCTCGGTTCTGCAAGATAAAGGCGATCATGGGATGCTCTGGCCCATATTGCTGTTCCCAGATGTGCTGCGCTCGTAGATAAAGCGGTTCGGCCTTGGTGTGCATTCCTGGCATAGAGGTATAGAGGACAGCCAGATTGTTGAGAAGTTCGGCTACCTGAAGATGCTCAGAACCCAACTGTTGTTCACGGATACGCAATGCTTGCAGATAGAGCGGCTCTGCTTCTGTGTAGTTGGCCTGTGTTGTATATAAACCCGCTATATCATGTAAAGACTCTGCGATATCTAGATGTTCGGGTTCCAGATACGCTTCACGAAGGTGTCGCGCTTGCTGAAACAATGCCTCGGCTTGTGCGAGTTTATCTTGCCAGTAATAGAGCCTTGCCAGACGATGAAGAATCCGTGCTTCGCTCAGTGGCTCGGGGGGGCCTTGCTGGGTTAAAACGTAGAGTGCCTGTTGGTAGAGTTTTTCTGCGTTAGCGTACAAGGCTTGTTCAAAGAGATAGATACCTGCGCGCTCGAGGATTTGTGCTGCTTCAGGGAGGAAGAGTTGATGGTCCCTGATTAATAGGTCACATACCTGCACCTGTTCCAGGTAGCGCTGGCACTGGGGCCAGGCAGCAACCGGGTCTGTTGGATCAGCAGGAAAAATAGCGTTGACCGAGCTTACTATCCGTTGCGCCCACTGGCGTTGTTCCTCGGGAGAAAGGCCCTCCATCTGTACCGCCTGTACCAGGCGATGGGTACTGAGCAGGCGATCCGAGGTCTGCCGCTTCACCAGGGAAAAGGCCATCAGGATTTCCAGCATCTGATTAAAGCGAAATCGATCCGTCACGGCCTGTTGCAACAGAGGAGGCCAATAGGGGGCACCTCCAGTCAGCAGTTCTTCGGGGATGTGGTCCGGGGCGAGAAACGCGCACAAACGCAGCAACTCGGCGGCTGCCGGGTTGGCCTCCTGAACGTACTGAAAAGAGAGGGACCAGGTCGTGGCGACCGAGGCTGGATACTGCGTCGCCTGCATTCCCCGTCGTGCAAGCAAGGCTCCACGATGCGTCTGGTAGAGTTCCTGGTAGTCAGCGATGCCGCATCCTGTCTCTTCAATATACGCACCAGCCTGATCAAGCGCGAGGGGAAACTGCGCGAGCGCTACCGTCAGATTGGTCGCCTCATTGATTTCCTCATCCGTAGCACTGGCAAAGCGCAGGGCGCGGCGCAGGAGCAATTCGGTTCCCTCCATCACTCCCATAACATCGACCTCAAGGGAGGATGCCAGCCAGCCAACAGCAGAGGCTCTTGTCGTCAGCAAGACACTCCCATTGCCCTTGAGAGGAAGATACGGCTGAGCCAGGGACAAGTCATCAGCGTTATCCATAATCAGTAGCCAGGGTTCCTGGCATTGCTCCAACCAACGAATGACGGCAGCGACGAGCTTGCGCTGATCAGTTTCGGCGGCTGAGGCAAAGGCGGGCAGTTGCGCTGCCAGCGTGACAAAACTCGTCAAGATGGTCTCCTCGCTGGCGGCAGCGATCCAGAGGGTATGGGTATAGCGTCCCAGCTCGCGGGCACGGTAGGCATATTCGACGGCAGTCTGCGTCTTACCGATGCCTCCCAGCCCTTTGATAACCTGCGCCTGGGTCAGGGCCGCGCGATGGAGGGTCGTCGGCTGATCTGACGCGGGAGGGGTGAGCTGCTGCATGAGCTGCTCGAGCAATTCGTCGCGTCCGGTAAAATGAGGATTGCGGGCAAATGGCACAGTCCAGAGCGCGATCTTCTCAGTAGCAACCGCGCTATCTTGCCCGGCAGCAGAGGACGGTTCGCTCGCGGTCTGGGTCGGGGTGGGGGACGGTCGACTGAGCAGTTCCTGCAGCCACCTCTCATCGAGGAGTACCTTCTGGTGGGCCGCGCGCCAGAAAGCGCGGATCTCCTCTTCCTCCTGTCCGGCAGGAAACACGCCGTGCTGCAGGGCCAACGCCAGCAGGGCTTGCAGGTGCGAGGCTTTCGGGTACGTTTCACCGGTCTCCCATCGACCAATGGCTTTGCGCGTGATGCCTAATAACGTCGCCAGGCCCTCCTGGGTCAGCCCGATGCCAGTGCGCATAGCCAGCATCCTCTGGCCGAAGACATAATCTAGCTCTCCGTGGAAGGATCGACTCATGAGGAGACTCCTTTCGACGGACTGCAGGAGGGAACAGACATGGACGTGAAATGGAACCTGTTGGGTACTGCTTCCCTCGACCTCTGCCAGTATACTCTGTTCTATCAGATGTACTCCATGCGAGTCCACTGTGATATTAGGAGGGCCTGGAGACTTCTCACGGGCTTCCAGGCCCTCTCCTTAATATTCTTCTGCTCTTTATCATAGCAGATAACCAGGCAGAAGGCGAGAGGTAGCGTATTCTTCTGAGTCTGCATACCTGATCGCACCTTGTCCACTCGTTCCTACAAAACAGGAGAGTTTCCATGATCCAAAGCGCATATCTGCGTTCACCACTGGTGCGCCGGGCCATCGAAGCCATCAACGAGGGCCGGCTCGAAGATTTCCTGGCGTTATTCGCGGAAAACGCCACTCTCATCGATGGGGCCACCTATCATGGCCGAGAAGCGATTCGAGCGTGGGCGCAACGAGAAACATTTGGGGTCCAAATGCCCACGCGATGCGCAACGAGATGAGGAGGGCGGAGAGAATGGCCTGCTGCACGGTTTGAAGATGTTTTGCTCTCGTTGAGGTTGATCAGCAACGGTGAGGCTTACGAAGCCGCTAAGAAGGTTAGAGAGGGATATCAAAAGAGCCAGCGAGGCGAGCCATGCTCAGGCGATACGGAGACCGAGAGAAGCAGCAAAGGCATCTGGTATTCCGAAAAGCTTGATAGAAACATCTGGAGCGGCCTTCGGGCGAGCATTGCGCGCCAGGCGCTCAGCCCAGGAGAGACGGTAGTGTGCTCGTTCTGCACGAGAAAGTGACCGGACTGGCGGAGGTTGCTCAGATGGAGATGGTTCGGCCAGTTGGATATCGACGCGCTGGGAACGAAGCAGTTTCACCAACTCGCGCCGATGAAAGCGACGCTGCCAGTCGCCCCAAAGCACTGGATGGGAAGCCGATGGACGTGAAGGGACCGCTGACGCAGAGAGAGACTCATCTAAGGTCAGTGCGGACGAAGAGAGAGGCCAATAGACGGCACTGACCCGTCGTGCTTTGATGGTGGTTGCTGATTCTTGACAGCGCTCACGCAGCGAACACGCTCGACAATGGCCAATCCGCGCCGCATAGAGCACTCGTAAGGAGCCATCGCGTTCTGGTCGCCGCTCTTGTGCATACAGAGGTCGCCCGGCTGGACAGCGCAGCGTCCCATCAGGCTGTAAAGAGAAATCGGCTCCGGAAAATCCTTTGGTGTACGATGGGCGTGCCCACTGTGGTAGCCCATAGATGACGGAAACAGATTCAGAGGGTTGAGGGGCCGAAGCAGGTGCAGCCGACGCCTCTTCATTCTCTGCTGCCGGAGCAAATTCCGTCGTACGCATGGGTGTGGGGTGCAGCGTGTGCCCCAATTCGAGCCGGATATTCCAGGCCCACTGAGAGAGAATTTGCCAAAACTCCTGGCCCCAGGCGGTATGAGAGCACCAACGATCTGTATCTTGCTCCTGGTCTTCATCAGCGAGCGTGCACTCAAATGCTCCCCGATGCAGATAGAGATCCACGATATCAGCAGGCGTGAACGCTCCTTGCGGCAAGGCCGTGTAGAACAACTCGTAGACGACCGCCCCACGTGTGGTACCGACCTTCGCTGGTACCGCGCTCGCCGGATGTGTGGCGATGATGACCCGTGTAGATGGCCCTGTTGGAGAAAGATTTACATTAAGGCAGTCAAAAAGTGCCCGGCTGGTTCCTGTTTCGGGATGGATAGTGTGCTGGTCCGGGGGCTGCGCCAGACGGGTCTGGACTTCTGGTTCATCGAGGAGACTGTAGTCTTTGCCCCGCATGACATATGCCAGCCCAGCTACATCTGCCACAATGGCTCCATTGCCGTATTGGCCGTCCAGGCGCACCACGGCTTGGCTTAGGGAGACAAACTGTGCTTTCACATACGCACCAATGGCCTTCGTCGCCAGCCGCAACTCGCCACGGTAATCGCCATTGCCTGCTCCCGATGCCCCAGAAAACGTGCCGATCCATTGGTGCGTATGGGCCTGAAGCACAGTGGTTCGAGTCCGAACGGCTTCCCCTCGCTTGCGTCCGAGATAGCCTGGGGCACACACCTTGTCCAATAGGCGCTGTGCGGGTGGCAAATCAGGTATGGACGGCAAAGCGCGCTGGCGGGCAGCTTGCCGTGTGCCATCAATGTCGAAGATGAGCCATTGGTTTCCCTGTCGATCCCACAATCCACCCATTTTTCCCTCTTTCTCCAGCGGTCGGGCGGCCAGATCTTCGAGAAAAACGGTGCGTAATGCCTCAACTGCTCCTTGATTCAGTGCGGCGAGAAAGCGAGAGAGCGTCGAGCGATGAGGGAGGCGTTCTCGCCCGAAGAGCGCCATGAATGGGGTTGCGAAGGGATGTAAACGCTCATAGAACGTTTCCAGTGTACGTTCGCCGCTGATGGCGTAACCCAGTAACACAACCACAAAGTCGATCAGATCGTAATGGCCGAACCGACGCCGGGCGAAGCGCACTCGCTCTTCAATCATCGAAAGCGCGCCTCTGTGTCGAAGATAGAGCGCGATCACGGTCATTTCTGCAAACCAGGAAGGGATTGCAGGGACCGATTCCGGGGTAATCTGGATAGAGACCGCAGGTGGCGTCATAAATGAAGGGGTCCTCCCAGGTTAAATACCAGCCAATCCTATCAGCTCGTCTCACGAGGCGGTGTCCCGGTGGGAACACCGTCATGCTGTTCCCACCGGGACAGAAGAATATCCGGCATTGAGCATCGTCCGGTTTCCAGGCTGAAACATCCTTGAAACAGCAGAACAAGCCAAAAGCTGTGGTCATGACCGGAGTTACGACCACAGGAGTTCTCTCGGATCGCTGGCTCTACTGACGTGGGGGAGTGAGACCTTGGGCGAGCCCCCCATCGACAAAGAGCGTACTGCCTGTGGTGAAGGTCGCGTCGAAGGCGAGGAACAAGACTGCACGAGCCACCTCCTCGACGGTGCCATGACGCTTCATGGGGGTGATCTGGTCCCCCACCTTCTCAAACGCTTCCCTCTCCGCTTGGGGCAGCCCAGCGGCCCCCATCGTCTCTGTCTTGATAAAGCCTGGGCTGACAATGTTCACTCGGATGCTTCTGGGCAGCAGTTCAGCAGCCAGTACCTGCGCAAAAGCTCGGAGCGCCGCCTTTGACCCAGCATAGACACCCATGCCAGGCGTTCCCCTCCCGTCGGCGATGGAGGTGGTGAAAACGAACGCTCCTCCCTCCTTGACAAGGGGAGCCAATCGCTGTGCGGTGAAGAACGCACCTTTGGTATTGACGTTGAAAACCTGGTCGTAGGTGGCCTCTGTGACCTGATCGAACGGCTCAAGGCGCGCAACCCCGGCATTCATGAACACAAAATCGACCTGACCAAGCTTCTCTTCGATCAACTCATAAAGGCGGTGGATATCGGCTATGCTCGCCATATTGAAGCAGACCACGTCTGCCTGCGTTCCCACTTGACCTCGTGTGGCTTCGAGGTGGGTCTCCGTTTGACCGGTAAGCAGGACCTGCGCACCTCCTTTCACAAGGGCTAGACCTGTTGCAAGTCCTATCCCGGTCGTCCCCCCGATAATCACGGCCTTCTTTCCTGTATACTGTTCCATCTCTCTTCTCCTTCGTTTAAGTATCCAGCCTCTCGTCACCTGGAGAGAGGCTGCTGGGCCCGTTCGAGACGTTGTTCGAGGTACTTTTTTGCCTTTTCAAGAGAGGCGATTTGGCTCTCTATCTCTGCAAGCTTCTCCTGATAGAAGCCAACCTCATTTGGGCAATGAGATGATACTGTCTCCTCACAGAGAACCTCGCCCTCTTCCGGGTTGCGACAAAACACCACGTCAAAAATTTCCTTGGTGGTCAATCCCAGATCCAGATAAAACTGGATCGTTCTCACTCGTTCAATCGCCGTGCTATCGTAGGAGCGATACCCGTTCTCCCCCCGCTGAGAGGATAACAACTGCTTGGTTTCATAGTAGCGCAAGGAGCGAATACTGACGCCCGTCTGGCGCGCAAGTTCGCCAATGTTCATGTGTCTCTCACCTCCCTGTTCATCTCGTCAAGAGCATTCTAAACCATGACATCATGTCAGAGTCAAGTCTTTTCAGAAGCGAGTGTCCTGGATGAGCGACCGACAAGGTCAGTGAGCTGAATCACGCTCAGGAATACCAGGAGAGGAGGGAGTCTCGATCCGAGAAGACGGGAAGGGCTGATGATTGAAACATGACTGTTTGCGTGGACTGAGCAAGATGTTGCGCCGAGAACTCTTGCCCTTTTCATCCAGGATAATACAAGTCAATGGGCTTCCTTTTCGCCATTATTGTTCAGTTAGCGGGCCTCGTTGCGCATCCCGTGGGAAATGCGAATTGATGTCCAGCGAGAAACCAATGCCGATGGCACTTCCCTGGCGATTGAGGCCGCATCTCATGGAGGATATTCCGGTCCAGGCTCGTTTCACTTTACCCTGCGTGGGGATATGGTCGAGCGTTTAGAGATCCACTAAGTGAGGAAAGAGCAAACGTGCGATGGAGAAAGTAGAGAGCATCGATCGCAAGCCTCCTGTTATCGGTATCCTCGCTTTGCCATCATGAAATATATCTAAAGGAGAGAATGCAATGAGTACATCTCTGATCAACAAAGTCGCGCTGGTCACCGGAGCATCTCGTGGGATCGGTCAGGCGATCGCGGAAGCACTGGCGGCCAATGGAGCAAACGTTGTCATCAATTATGCTCACAACAACCGTTTCGCTGAGGAGATCGTGCATCGTATTCAACAAAACGGCGGTCAAGCTCTGGCTGTGCAGGCAGATGTCAGTAACAAAGCTGACCTGGAAGCGTTGTTCCGGGCAAGCGTTGAACACTCTGGACATCTCGATATTCTTGTCAACAATGCCGGGATTATGACGACCAAGCCTCTTGAACAGGTCACGGAACAGGATTTCGATCGGGAGTTTGCCATCAATGTGAAAGGGACCTATTTTGCCTGCCAATTGGCGGCCAGGTACCTCCAAACAGGTGGACGAATTATTAACTTCTCCTCCTCTATTCTTGGGCAAATGGTTCCCACCTACAGTCTCTACGCGGGCACCAAAGGCGCCGTTGAACAAATCACGCGGCAGCTTGCCAAGGAGTTTGGCTCCAAAAAAAATACAATCAATGCGATCGCTCCTGGACCGGTGAACACGTCCTTGTTTACGGCTGAGAAATCAGAAGCTCAGATTGAGACATTCAAGCGGATGATTGCCTTTGGTCGTCTTGGGGAACCGGAAGATATCGCCAAAGTGGTGATGTTTCTGGCAAGCGAGGAAGCCGAATGGATTACTGGCCAGGTCCTGCGCACAAACGGTGGTTTTATTTAGCGCCTGATACGCTTTCCCTGTCAACCTCTCATGCTACATGCAGGGCATCATCCATAGGCCAGTTCATGTGAGAACCATCAATGAAGAACACTAGCAACAAACATGAGGAGATACAACCATGAGTCAAGCCAATACCCCACTCGTCATTCTTGTCACTGGCGCTGCCACCGGCATTGGGCAACTGAGCGCTCGTAGCCTGGCCCAGGCGGGGCACACTGTCTACGCGAGTATGCGCAATATCACGACTCGCAACGTGGCACGCGCGCAGGCAGAACGCGACTACGCTCACTCCCATGGAGTGGATCTGCGCGTTGTCGAACTGGATGTGACCTCTCAGGAGTCGGCGAACCAGGCGGTGCAGACAATTCTGGCGGAACGGGGCCATATAGACGCTGTCCTGCACAATGCAGGTCATCTGGTCGTTGGATATGTCGAAGCCTTTGAGGCCGAGGAAATTGATCGCTTGTTTCAAACCAACGTCCTGGGTGTCGCGCGGGTCAACCGCGCCGTCCTGCCACACTTGCGCGAGCGCGGAGCAGGTCTGCTGCTCTACACGGGAAGTACCACATCAGTCGTCGTCCCGCCGTTTATGGGTCCCTACGTCTCCTCGAAGATGGCCATGGATGCCCTGGCACAGACCACGGCCTACGAAGTCAGTCAGTTCGGCATTGAAACGTGTATTGTGATGCCTGGACCTTTTACGCAAGGTACATCACACTTCCCAGACGCGACCCGTCCCGCCGATCGTGCCACAACAGCCGCCTATGCGCGCCTGGACAGTATGGTAGCGCGCAATGAAGAGGCCACCAGTGGCCTTTTCACGCCCGGAGTGGATGCGCACCCGCAGGCGGTCGCCGACGAGTTTGTGCGGCTTGTGAGCCTGCCCGCCGGGACCCGTCCATTGCGCACAGTGGTCGACTTTTTCGAACGCTCGTGTAGAAGATGCCAATGCGCTGCTCTGGAAGCTCCAGGAAGACTATCTGACGCGCATGGGATTTGCCAATCTGCTCCATCCAGTGATCCCCAACAGCTAGTGCCTTTTCTGGCAAGACGCCACGGCTAGTGCAATGAGACGAGGATGGTCCAAGGGGCGGCTTTTTTAACGACCAGGGCAAGTGCGCCCTGGTCATCTCAACTATTAATTTGTTGTTGTTTTGATATTGTACTCCACTTGAAAGAGGCAGAAAGATGAATTTTCGTCAACTCGGTTCGACTGGCCCACGCGTTTCTGAGATCGGTCTGGGCTGTATGGGAATGTCTGATCTCTATGGTCCTGCAGATGAGATGGAGAGTCTCGCGACCATTCATGAGGCGCTGGACGCCGGGATGACCCTGCTCGACACGGGCGATTTCTATGGCATGGGGCACAACGAACTGCTCTTGAACAGGGCGTTACAGGGACGTTCTCGTGAACAAGTGACGATCAGCGTGAAGTTTGGCGCGTTGCGCGATGCTGATGGCAACTGGCTGGGCTATGACGGGCGCCCGGCCTCAGTCAAGAACTTCCTGGCCTATACACTACGTCGCCTGGGCACCGATTATGTGGATGTGTACCGTTTGGCGCGAGTTGATCCGACCGTGCCGATTGAGGAGACGATTGGCGCTATCGCCGAGCTGGTCAAGGCGGGTCACGTCCGGCACATTGGGCTCTCGGAGGCTGGGGCGACAACGATCCGCCGCGCCGCCACTGTGCATCCGATCTCTGATCTCCAGATCGAGTACTCACTGCTCTCGCGTGGCATCGAGGCCGAGATTATGCCAACTTGTCGCGAGCTGGGTATCGGTATCACAGCCTATGGCGTGCTCTCGCGCGGCCTGCTGAGCGGTCACTGGTCCAAAGAGCGCGTTCTGACTCCCGGCGATTTCCGCACCATCAGCCCACGTTTTCGTGGAGAGAACCTCGATCACAATCTGGAGCTGGTAGAGGCGCTACGCGCCATCGCCGAGGCAAAGGGCATGACAGTTGCACAGATTGCCATCGCCTGGGTCCTCTCACGCGGCCAGGATATCATTCCCCTGGTCGGAGCGCGCCGCCGCGAGCGACTCACCGAGGCCCTGGGGTCGACCGCGTTGCAACTGAGCGCGATTGATCTTGCACAAATCGAACGCGCGGTGCCAGCCGGTGCTGCTGTGGGTTCGCGCTACGCCGCACTGCTGATGACTGAACTTGATAGCGAGCGCTCATAGCACAGCAGATTTGCACGGGCTGGGTTCACAATGGAGGCAAACTTCAGGAGCCTTTCAGAGGTCATGTGAGCAGCCTTTACGCCTGAATAACGTGTGAAGAAGAAGGAAAAGCCACATTATGTACATGCTTACGACTCCAGTACCTTCTGGTAGGGCACAACTCTCCAGCGAAATTGTTTCTCATCTCTCTCCTCATGCATTTCATTGCTATCAGCATGCCCTGGCTGGGCACGCTGAGCGTGTGAAGTTTCTGGCGCAAGCAGTGGCACGCCAATTACAGCAAAGTGAAGATGAGATACACCTGCTGGGCTTAGCCGCTCTGATGCATGATATTGGCAAAATTGCCATTCCCTCTGCTCTGCTCAATAAGCCTGGGCCTCTCTCAGAACAGGAGTGGACAGTCATGCGCCTTCATCCAATAATTGGCGCTCGCCTGCTAGAGAAGGCTGGCGGAATCTTGCCATTACTTGCCCCGTCTGTATTGGCTCATCATGAACGCTGGGATGGGAATGGATATCCCTATGGATTGGCGGGAGAAGCCATTCCTTTACATGCTCGCATCCTGGCTGTCGTAGATTCCTATGCTGCAATGACTGAGCAGAGGCCCTACCGGCTCGCTTTCTCTTCAGCCGAGGCCCGGGCAGAAATTGAGCGCGGTGCTGGTACTGCCTACGACTCCCAGGTAGCTGAAGTGTTTCTTACCCTTCTCTCCCAAGGTGGTAGGCAAGAGCTTGCCTACCCATCCTCAGCAGTCGGGTGATATCATTCATATCCTTTCGAAAGGACATGATGCTATAAGGATGCAAATGTACATTAGAGTACTTATTGGAAAGGGAAATCCATAGTTGGGCGTTGCGACACCTCGCCGTATGATGCTTGAAAGGGGTGCGCACTCAAATTGGGCAAAAAAGTTGGTGTCATCGCCGAGGTTGATAGAGGGCCTCTCACCTTTTCTGGGAATGGGTGCTGACTATAGGTAGAGAAAAGCAAGATGGGAGAAGTTTTGTTCGGGTTCGCATGCTATACTTCGAAAGCGGGCGCAACTCGACTTCTCACAGACCAGATGACCAGAGCTACAGAGCTGCATCACTGAATGATCGATAGGAGGGTAATCATGCCAACTCGTGCAGAGATTTTGGACACACTTGCGGCATCGCAGACGCAGGTCATGGCGTTTTTTCAAGGGCTAAGCCCGGAAGACCTGGAGCGCCCGGCAACGACGAGTGAAGTTCCCGGAGCTGCTCCGTGGCGCGCCAAGGATCATTTTGCTCACCTGGTGAAAAGCGAGCGCAACATCCAGCGATTGCTGCGACGTACACTCGCCGGCGACACTCGAGACGTTCTCTTACGCTCTCAATACCCGGCGGGAATGGAAATGCCGGGCATCCTGGGCGATCTGAGCGCGCTGACCCCGCAGGAGGAGGAGCGGCTGGGGATGGCCGTCGCCAGTGTCAATCAAACCTACGTGAACGAGCACCATGACGACAGTTTGGAGAAGGTGGCAGCGGATTACCTGGCGGCGCGGCAGGACACAGTGGACCTCCTGCACCAGTTCACCGATGATCAGCTGGCCGCTCTGGTGCCCACTGTCGTTGGTGACCAGACCGCTGGCGACTTGTTTGCCGGGAGAGCGGGGCATGCAGCCACGCACATGACCTGGATTGAGGAAGGATTTCGTCAGGGCGTGTGACACTCCCCGAAGCTTATGCCGGAGGCTTCTCGGCTCACGCCGAGCTCTGTGCGGGGTGTCCGCCCAAACTACTGCGCCCTTGGCGCAGATACCTCACCTACAGGGGCAGGCAACGGCCTGGGAGCTTGACCGAGACCCAGGATATGGAGTTGCGGCAACTCGCGTCACGCGGGCTTGTGGCCCTACAGTGCGGGCAACAGTCTATCCTGCGGGGCCCGGCTCCCCTCCCCGCAGACATGTCCCGTCTGCGGGGAATACCTCTCAATACGGGGGTTCATGGCAATTGAATCTGGAAAGAAAGTACCTCATTGTTGAAGAAGCTGTCTCTCTAAAGACGCGTCATGACTGGGAGTTGTACACGCATCTCGCGGCAAGGTTTGGGCCAGTTCTCGCCACTCATGAAGAAACCTGCTGCCGCTGGTTTTCATCGAGATCAGGCAGAGGAAGTTGGATCACATCTGGCTTCCGCTGCGGCTTTTTCCGCGCTGCGTAGTCCGGCAATTTCAGGAAGAGCAGCCATTCATCAGGTCCGAGCGTCCACAGTTTCAATTGAGGCGACTGATAGCCCGTCTCGATGAGACGCGGATTCTTGACCTCTTTAATGTGCTTGTTAGCCTCCCATTCTATCGTGTAGAAAGCCAGCTCCGTCTCCTGATATTCGATCTTGAGCGTGCTGGTGTAAAAGCTCACCTGAACTTGTTGCCTGGCAAGTCCCTCTTCAGCGTAGAAGCGCCATCGGCGAAAGCGAATATACCCTGATCGATCCAAGTGACGGGTAAACTCTGTGGCAAAGAAGATGCGGGCCAGCGTTGGTGCAGGCAGAGTACGCGCCAGTACACCACGCAGGACATCCTGGGGGCTATGGCGATTGTCATTACGCTCCCGGTGCGCAAAGTGAATTTGGGTATTGTAGTCCCGAATGAATTTGCGGTGGGCCTTTTTCATCTCATCAAGCGTAGGAGCTTTATTTAAGTAATAATCCGCAAGACGCCGCATTATCCCGAAGTGCGCCTCTATGTAATTTTGCCAGCTCTGTCTGGGGTCTATCCGCTCCTTGCGGATATCTAGGGCCTCATATATTGCCATTGCGCGTTTTGAATAAAACACCCCACCACTATCTGTAACAATAGCCTCTGGAGCGCCGTAGTTACGCAAGACTTTGGCAAGCACTTTCAGGTAGGCGATGGTGTCCTGTCTTTCCGAGATAGCAGATGCCAGCAGCATTCTCGAAAAGTTTTCCAGAATACTAATTACATAGACTGGACCTTTGATGTTGGGAAGCTGGTGATGCTCGATATATCGTATATCTATCGACCAATATTCGTGCCTCCGAGCGGCTTTAAAGGTCATCTCTTTCTTCGGCTTAGGTGGAGCTTTGGGCTTATCCCATCCATAGATGGCACGATTTTTTGCCATGATGCGTCCACATGTGCGCGGAGACAGCTTTATTCCCTCCTGGAGTAACGCGGCATGCATGCGCCATTCTCCAATGAGCGGGTTCTCTTGCTTTTTGCGAATCTCATTAGCGACTTCAAGCGTGACCTTTCTTGGGCGCGGATGCCGGGCGTGCGATTTGTCATCCAGTCCCTTGACTCCTTCCTGCCACCAGCGTTTCAGTGTTGTGTACACCGTCTGTTTACTCACCGCCAAATACTCGGCGATGGAAGCCACAGACCATCCTTCCGCATGGAGTTGCACAATGTTGTGGCGGCGCTGCGCAGGATCAGGAGTGTCGTTCCAGGGAGGGAAGCGGCGCATCTGAATAGAGGGAGGTGGGCCAGAAGCCAGCACCGTCTTGATTGAATGATGAGAGGGCCGCCGCTGAAAGCGGGTGTCGCAGATCTCCGCAATCTCACGGATGGATATGTTCGGCATTTCCATGCGCAGATCAACAATCAACTGGCGCATATCTGGCGGTAAGCTCCGTGCCGTTTCCTGTGGCTGTTTTCGCGGCCTGGAAGCGAAGAAGCTGACCATGCCTTGCTCATCGAACGTATCCGCTTTGCGCTCCAGGCTAGTGCGCGGCTCGCCTGTCTCTTGTGCCCGTTGAATAACTGGATCGCCGAAAAGTACAACGGGGCGGAGCAACTCGTAAGCCGTTTGCTCCGGCCAGAGTGTATATTGTTGAATGGTCTGCCAGTCTTCGGTATGCTCCCGCTGGACGCGCTTGCGCTTGGGCACCGTGTGATCCCCCTTGACACGATGAGATAGACTGATGCATCAATCGTACCCAGATTCTCTCCCACTTTCAAGCGCCCAGGCGTTTTTTGCCCAATTTGAGTGCGCACCCCTTTCAAGCATCATACGGCGAGGTGTCGGGCGTTGCTACGCATCTTTTCTGCAATGAGCGAGGAAATAGAAAATGAACAAATCCCTTCTTGAAGAACGATATTGCTTTACAAATTCGTCCATAAATATGCCAGACACACTTTTGGCACAGCAGGTTCTGATCGGCAATCAACTGGCCTTTGAAACCATAGTCCGGCGTTACCAGAATCCGCTCTTCAATTTTATTTATCGTTACCTTGGCGACTATGATCAGGCATGGGATGTTTTGCAGCAGGTTCTGTTGCGTTTCTTTATGTCACTACCCAACTTAGACACGAATCGGTCCTTCAAGCCCTGGCTCTTTCGTGTGGCACGCAATAGCTGTGTTGATGAAATACGACGTCGATACCGCTACCCCCTTTCCTTTTCGCAAGTCGAATTCTATGAGGAGGCTCATGACGACCAGGAGTTCTTGCTTGAAATTCTCGATCAGGAGCCTTTGCCAGAAGCAATAGTGGAAAGGCGTGAGATGCAACTGGTTTTACATAAGGCAATTACCTCTCTCCCGCCGAAGTTACGTGCCGTGGTCCGGCTGCGCTATGCCTATCAACCCTCATTTTCTAAAATTGGGAAAGCGCTCAATATCCCAACAGCAACTGCGAAGGTACGCTTCTATCGTGCGAAACCACTCCTGTGCCAGAAACTTTCTGCCTATATAGACAGCTCAGTTGTATCTTTACATCCTGCGTAGTGCTTGAGTCGCCGGCAGAAAGAGCCTTTCGGAAATATCTGTAGAAATATTCTTGAGGTCTTACTACGACTTTTGTTGTATATGCTTCTTTTACTGTCATTAGCCCTTTGGCCATAACATTTTTCATATCCAGATCGAGCCCAAGCAGCGAGGACGGCGAAAAAAGCAATCTGAACGCATTGTCCCTGTGGGGGAGCCACCTCTTCTTCGAACACTCATTCGTTAGGAAGAGGACGCCAACTGCGATCATAAGCTTCAAGGCTCGTCCATCCTCTTTGGCATCATTGGCGTTGATGGCGGGCTGGACGACCTGCCAGCTCTCGGCCTCGTTATGCAGCAGGACGGAGCCGGGCTGGGGAGGCGTCGAGTACTCCATGCGCTTGGTATCGATGGTCTTGCGGTCGGCCCCGCGCAGGGTCACATCCCAGATGAAGGCCCCTTTATATTTATTGATGCGTACACGGTCGGTGAGCCAATCTTTATAGCGACGGAGCCAGGGGAGCATGGTTGCCAGGTCGGAGTTGCCACGCTTGGCGTTGGAGACCTTGTTGATGGCGAACTGCTGCATCTGGCTGTCGGCCTCAAACCACTCGCCCTCCGTCTCACGCTCGCCCGGCCGGAAGACCAGCTTTAAGCCGCCAGTCGTCGAGGATGGAGCGCTGGCGCTCTCGCCCACCGGGCGGCGATGGAAGCGGAGTGGCGTCTCGATATCCTCGGGATCGGTCTCGATCTGGTCGATAAGCGAGGGGTCGGTCAGGCGCACCTTGACGCTGCCATCGAAGCGATTGACGAAGTAGCGCACAAAGATCTCGCCATACAGGGCCAGCTCATTGCAGATGGTGTAGACACGCTCATCCATACTATTGGCCTGCCAGAACTCGTCGAGGAGCTTCTTGACACGCTTATTGCTGGCATCCAGCTTGACACCGCGCCCCAGGACAAAGCTGGTCGTCATCTCAATGATGGCAAAGGCCAGGGGATTGGCGTGATAGGCCTCGTAGACCTGGTTGTGCATCTCCAGGTAGGCTGAAGGCACAAGATCCTTCAGGTAGAAGTTGTCCGAGAGGCGCCGCCAGTAGTAGTCCTCCTCGGTGCCGCTGGCATAGCCCCAGCGCCGCTCCTCCTCCACGCCCGCCGTCGAGGAGAAAAAACCGGGATTCATCTGCTCACTGATACGCGCATCCCGCGCGCCACCACTCACTGCCTGGCGTATACGTCCAAACCACGATATCTGCTGCTTCTGTTCCACACGTCACCCATCCCTTCCAACACGCGCACGTACAGAGAACACCTTACGAGGATATACTGGAGAGGCTTGTTTTTGAGGAAGAACTATGCAACTGTAATTATAACATAAACATGTAAAAAATGCAAATAAGTAGTGATCGATTCGGTCTGTGAAGGTATCATCCCTTGAGTGCGCCCTGGAGGAAGGCGAGCAAGGTGTCGATTTCGCTCACGTAACTCGTGGACGTGCTGTCTTTACGTTCCATTACCAGGAGTGATACGTAGAGGGTTCCCACATAACGACCAAGTTTGTCGTCTGAGATATCAGTACGGATCTCCCCCCGCTGCTGCCCTTGTTGAACAATCATGACAAGTGTCTTGAAAAAGCCATGACCGTGGCTGAGCTTCATCATCGCGGGCTGTGGCTGAAAGAGCTCGGCTCGCAGGCCTCGCTCCATCTCAGGGAGTGTGAGTACTTGCTCGTAGATGCTCATGAACAGAAACCGTAACACATCATGTGTGGCTGGTTGCTCCTTCAGATAGGAAAGTATCTGTGGCTGAATATTCTTCTCGTAGAGTTCATTTGCGAAAGGAAGCAGCAGGGCTCGCTTGGTGGAGAAATAATTAAATAATGTGGCCCGGCTAACCTCGGCCTTGTCTGCGATGTTGTCCATCGTCGTCTGGTCGTAGCCAGCGGTGGAGAATAATTCGATCGCTGCCTCAATAATACGCCGCATCGTACGTTGTCGATTTCGTTCACGCAGGGGTAAACGGTCAATCTCTTGTTTCACGCATGCCCACCCCCTTTCAAGAAAATTGGCACGTTTGCTTTCCATAGTGGAGAGGACTGATTGATTGTAATGCGCCCGCACTGCAATCAATCAGTATCTGAGGCTTTCGGCTAAAATGCGACGGGAAGGCTGGTCAGACCACGCAGATTGAAGGAGCCTCGCCAGGTAACCGATTCGCGTGGTACATTGAGTCTCAGGTCGGGCATACGCCGTAGCAGCGTCGTGAAGGCAATGTCTCCTTCCAGACGAGCGAGAGGGGCACCCAGGCAGATATGAATGCCCTGCCCAAAGGCGATATGCCGATTCAAGTCACGTGCGATATCCAGTTCATCGGACTGTGAGAACTGTGTTTCATCACGATTCGCAGACGCCAGTGCCGTAATAATGATATCACCTTTGCCAATGTGCTGCCCGCCTAGCTCTGTGTCTTCTGTGGCAAAGCGTGGCGCGGGCATGAGCACCGGTCCGTTAATGCGCAAAAGCTCTTCGACTGCTGAGGGAATAAGGCTCATGTCGGCCTTCAACTTTGCCAACTGTTCTGGATTATCAAGCAAGACGAGCGTCCCGATGCCAATCAGGTTGGATGTCGTCTCATGGCCCGCGAAAATGAGCAGGCCCACCATCGAGAGGAGTTCTGGTTCACTGAGATAGTCGCCTTCGGTTTCGGCCTGGATAAGCTGGCTGATCAAATCATCCTGGGGGTTCTTGCGCTTCTCGGCGACCAGTTCCACAATGTAGTTGGAGAAGGCTTGAATGCGTTTGCGACGTTGTTCATCGCCGGGCCCTCCAGTGGCAAGAGCCTCTGACCACTGGCGAATTTGTTCCCGGTTCTTCTTAGGTACCCCAAGCATATCGGAGATGACATTGATGGGGAGCGGATAGGCATAGTCATGCACAAGGTCCATATGCCCCTGGTCCTGTACACGATCAAGCAATTCATCGGCAATATGTTGAATGGAAGGTCGCAAGCTCTGGATATATTTGGGTGTAAAGGCTTTGGAAACCAGGCCTCGAAGACGACGATGGTCTGGCTCGTCAACCGAAATCATGGATTGCCCGAGTAGACCAGGAGCGTCAGCGAACTCACGTTCCCGTTGCCGAAAGAAACCTTTCGAGTCGGCTGCCCTTCTATCAACAGTGAAGCGTTTGTTGTCCTTGAGGACCTGTACTGCTTCCTCCATTCGTGTAATCATCCAGGCTTTCTGTCCGTCACTGTATGGAAGAGGAACCGGGAGAGCGGCCCCCATTGAGCGTGCCATGGCAAGCAATGGAAACGGATTCTCAGAAGACTGGTTGCTGAAGAAGTTGAATGCAACTCCTCCACCGTTCATATCAGATTGCTTATTCACACAGCTTCTCCTCTCATCTGTTTGCTATATTGAATATAAGCATACATCGGGAACAAACTTATACTGAGTATAAGATTTTGGAGGAGCAGGTGTCAATGGAAAAGTGGGGAGTGCAGAGGGGCGTCAGCCCCTCTGTGTCCCTTTCCCCTCCCGCCGCAGGCGGTATGAATCCCTTTCAAACGAAATTGTACAGCGTACTAGCCCTCAACAGGGGCCAGGGGGAAACAGAAGAAGGAGAGAGATGATGGGTGAACGAGATCCCAACACGCGCATGCGTGCGCGCGAGGCGGGGATTATCCTGGGGACACTGCCTCCGGGAACAACCAATAGCATCGCCGATGTCGCAGGCGTACGTGTTGGCCATACGACGCTCATACGCGGAAATGGCGCGCTGGTCCGCGGAGTGGGACCGGTACGCACCGGTGTCACTGCAATCCTGCCGCACGACGACGATCTTTTCCGCTTGAAGGTGCCGGCTGCAGCTTCGGTGTTCAATGGTTTCGGCAAAACCATCGGCCTGGTGCAGCTTGATGAGCTTGGGCAACTCGAAACGCCCATTCTGTTGACAAACACGCTCAACGTGGGTCGGGTCGCTGACGCGCTCGTGGCCTTTATGGTCGAGCGAAACCCGGCGATCGGCGTCACGACGGGCACGGTCAATCCCGTCGTGTGTGAATGCAACGATAGCTTTCTTAACGATATCGGGGGCCGGCATGTCGGGGAGCAAGAGGTACGCCCTGCGCTCACTGTTGCTCCTGGCACGCCGGTCTTGGAGGGCAACGTTGGTGCAGGAACAGGGATGACGACTTATTGCTTTGCAGGCGGGATTGGAACAGCTTCCCGGTGTCTCTCGCCCGCTCAGGGCAGATACACGCTTGGAGCGCTAGTATTGTCGAATTTTGGACGCTGCGGCGATTTGGTTATCGGTGGGGTTCCGGTCGGTCGCGAACTGGAGGAGCCGCGCCAAAAGCGTGTGGCGCAACACGTGGGACAGGAGCAGGGATCAATTATTGTGGTATTAGCAACCGATGCGCCCCTTGATGCGCGCCAGCTTGGTCGCCTTGCTCGGCGGGTGCCGCTTGGTCTCGCACGCACCGGGACCTCTGGCGGACATGGCAGTGGCGACCTGGCTATCGCCTTTTCGACGGCTGATCGCATTCCACATGATGCAGGTCCTCTCGTCCGCAGCGTGCAGGTGCTTAACGAACAGAACCCAGCCATAGATGGACTCTTTGCAGCGGTGGTCGAGGCAACTGAAGAAGCCGTGATCAATGCGTTGTGTACCGCGCACTCCATGGATGGGCGAGATAACCATTGGGCACAAGCCCTTCCACTCGTCGAGACCCTGGCCATTTTGAAGCGGTATGGACGTATCCAGTGAAAAATTCCTGTTGCGGTTATTGTAGGAGTTTTGGGGCAATTTTGGGTTCAACCAGCTGCTGTGTGATTTGAATCACAGTATGCTCCTCTCTCTTGCTCTGGGCAACCACCTGGATGCGGTTCTGGGCGGCCAGTTTCCCCCACTCATGTTCACAAGTGGAGGAAACTAGCCCGGTCTCTCAGAAATCAAAGACCAGCATCTATCCCAAATACTGGCTCGTCAGCGAATGCCTGGCGCCGAGGAGTTCTCGCGGTGTCCCCTCGAAGATGACCATGCCGCCCTTATTGCCGCCTTCTGGACCCATATCAATGATCCAGTCTGCGTTGCGAATCACATCGAGATGGTGCTCAATCACAATCACGGTGTTCCCGCCATCGACCAGCCGGTTCATGATGGTGAGCAGGCGCCCAATATCCGACAGGTGCAGGCCAGTTGTCGGCTCATCCATGACATAGATACTGCCCTGTTTATGGAGTTCGCTGGCTAGCTTGAGCCTCTGGCACTCGCCGCCGGAGAGCGTACTTAAAGGTTGACCAAGTGTCAGGTAGTCAAGACCCACATCACTCATAGCCTGGAGTTTTTGCTGCACACCTTTGACTGTAAAAAACTCCAGCGCCTGGTGGATGGTCATGCCCAGGACATCGGCAATGGATTTCCCATCTAATGTATATGTCAGCACCTCGTCCTTAAAACGCTTCCCACCACATACTTCGCAAGGAAGCTTGACGCCCTCAAGGAAGCCCAGGTCGGTGTAGGTAACGCCCAGACCCTGACAATTGGAGCAGGCCCCCTTTGAGTTAAAGCTAAATAGACCGGCATCGACGTGGTTCGCCGCTGCAAAAGCTTTACGTACGTCATCCATGATGCCAGTATAGGTGGCGGGATTGGAACGGCTGGACGTACTCATAGCTGACTGGTCAATCACCACCGCGTCCCGGTGCTGGCCCAGGAAAGCCTCATTGATCAATGAACTCTTGCCCGAGCCAGCCACACCCGTGATTACCGTCAAGACACCGGCAGGAATATTCACGCTTACATCCTTCAGGTTATTGACCGTCGCATGAACAATCGGTAAGATACCGCTGGCCTGCCGAAATTCATCCTTAAGCGGCCTTGTAGACTGCAAATGGTTGCCGGTGAGCGTGTCAGCTTTGAGCAGGCCAGCAAAGCTACCCTCGTAAACGACCTGGCCGCCTTCACTCCCTGCATACGGCCCCATATCCACAAGGTAGTCCGCGACTTTTATGACATCGGGATCGTGCTCCACCACAATCACCGTATTCCCTTTATCACGCAATTTTTCGAGCAGCTCGTTCAAACGGTGGACATCGCGCGGGTGCAATCCGACACTCGGTTCGTCGAAGATATACACCACATCCACAAGACTCCCGTTGAGATGCTTGACCATCTTCACTCGCTGTGACTCACCACCGGACAGCGTATCGGTGGATCGATCCAGGCTGAGATACTCCAGGCCAATCTCCACCAGGTGTTGCAGCCGTTCGGTCAACGTGCGAACGATTGGCGCCGCCGCCGGTTCTGTGATACCCTTGACTACCTCTAAAAGCTCATCAACCTCCATCGCTGCCATGTCGGCAATAGTGTACTCCTTGACCTTACAGCTTAAGGCGGCCTGGTTGAGCCGGGCACCCTTGCAGAGCGGACAGGGGCCGAGCTTCAATAAAGGCTCGACCTTTTGCCGGATGCGGGGCGAGAGCGTCTGGATGTCCCGCGCAACGAACTTGCGATTGAACTTGTACACCAGACCCTCATAGGTGTTGTACGCCAGACCCGTATGTTTGCGCGGTTCGCTGGAGAGAAGCAGGTCCAGTTCCTCTGTTGTATAATCGGCTATCTTCTTGTCGTTGTCGAAGTAGCCAGAATTCGCATAAAGTTCGCTTTCCCATCCGGCCAGTCCTGGGGCGATGACAGCTCCCTCGTTCAGCGATTTTGTTGTATCAATCAGATCTTGCGGGGTAATGCCGACCTTGCGGCCAAGCCCATTACACTCCGGGCACATGCCCTGGGGATCGTTGAAGGAAAACGCATTTGCAGAGCCCACGTAGGGTTGACCAATCCGCGAAAAGAGCAGGCGCAACACAGACGCGATGTCAGTAACCGTGCCCACCGTCGATTGCGATCCCCCACCCAGGCGTTTCTGATCAACAATCACCGCCATGCTCAGGTTCTCAATCGCATCGGCGTCTGGTTGAGGATAGCGTGGCAGGAAGCTGCGAATGAACATGCTAAAATTCTCGAACAACAGCCGTTGTGCTTCGTTTGCCATGGTATCAAATACCACCGATGACTTCCCCGAACCAGATACGCCGGTAAAAATGGTGATTTTGCGCTTGGGCAGCCTCAGTGAGACATCCTTGAGGTTGTTCTCGCGGGCGCCACGAATCTCGATATATTCTTGAACCATGTTGATATATGTTCCCTCTTGATCTTTTAACCAGGATTTACCTGGCTTGCGCTGTCGGAACGCCTTTGTTCAGGCCCTCCGCGTCTCCGCTTCTAGCTGTACAAAGCAGCAGTATAACATAGAAGGATTGACAAAACCTCTTCTCTTTTGCTCTCGGGTGCGATTCACCTTTGGGAAACATACAAGCATGTCGGAAGCCAGATCTGTCGTCAGCCAGAGGTGATGGTGACTCTGTTGGCGTAGCTGGTGATTTCGATGTCGTAGCATGGGGCAGTCGGATCAAAACCAGGACTTTGCAGTTGCGAGACGTTGCCCGCAACGCTGAAGGTTTGATTGTCGAAGGCTAGCTCGGAGGCCCAGCCCTTGAAGTTGATGCGGATGGCGACGCCCGCGGGGCGGTGCACAGTAATCTCTGACGCTCCTCCTGCGAGCCGTATAGGAACCATGCTGGAGGGCGTGGGGAGATCCAGACGGATCGTATTAAATCCTCCTTTGACTTCCAGCCCGGCGAGATTAAGCCCGCCCAGTTCGGCGACAGCCTCTGCTGCTCCGCCCTGGATCGCGATCCGCCACGGGATGGCGACGCTGAGCGCGACCACCGCCTGGCCCTGCTTCTCGCCCAGGCCCAGCAGGCGCCGTGGATAGCGGATGTTGACCACCCCATCTTTCGCTTTCACGCCCGGTATCGGTCCCTCGAAGCGGGCCTGGTAAAGCTCCGCCATTTCCTCGTCCGTGCGCACAGTCAGCCGGGAGATTCCGCAGGAGACGACGAGCCGGCCACTCTCCTGGCCTTCCAGCGGCGCGGAGAAGATCTCCCCTTCGCCCGCTGGCGCCTCCTGTTGCAACTGAGCAAGTTCTTTCCTGGATCGCGCGTTGCTATATTTGAGAAACTCCAGGAGGAAAGCGAGCTGCTCATCGTCATAGCGCGACGCCACCTCACCCCACGTCTTCTCAACGGAATCCAGAATCGAGCGAACCTTGCTCATTTCATCCTTGCCCCTTTCGAGGCGGACTATGACCTTGCGGCCATCGTTGGGATCGCGTTCCCGGCGCACAAGCCCGGCTTTCTCCAATCGGTCGAGTATTCTGGTGATCGCCCCGGTCGTCAGTCCCGTGAGATCGGCAAGTTGCCCAGCAGTCGCCGGGCCGATGAGATCAAGGATATCGAGCACCTGCATATCCGTAACGGCTATCCCGATTCGCGTTGCTGCCACCCGAAAGAAGGAGGCGTTGATTTCAGTGAATTGCCGGATCTCCCGCGAAAACTCCTCACGGGTGTTCGCGCGTTCATCCTGAGAAAAGCTTGACAAGGCTCGTCCCTCCATCCTACAATATATTTACCTTACATTATCAGATAAATATTTTATATTCATCTGATAATGTAAGGTTAGATTCTAAATATTCGCTGATATGAGCAGCGAATATAGTATAGCATGGCGAGGGCCAGGTGTCACGATGAGGCGAAGCAGGGCGAACGTGCCTGCTCCTTCTGCGACATGTCGTGCCCGGCGACATCAGACTATTCCACGTTTTATTATTAAAATTTGAGGAGGACAAAGGATGCACGTAATGGCTGTTTCCACAATCGCTGACAACGACAAGTTCTGGGGTTCGCTGAAGAAGGCGTACGGCCAGCTGCCCAAGGGGGCCAGGTGGACCCTGGCAGTGGGGAGCATCGATGGGACTAAGGCGGTGAACGTTATCGTTCATGACTCGATCGACAGCGTCAAGAGCTTCTTCGAGGAGCACGCCGGTCCCTTTGGCACGACAGAGTACTTCGAGGCCGACGCCGCTAACGCGGTTGGCCTCCCGAAGAAGTAGCTGTCGACACCAGCACAAGACTGAGATAAGGAGAGGCCCTCAATGACAAAAGGGATAGATCCAACGCAAATTCAAGCTCGGGTTTCCGAGCTCCTTTCGGAATACGGGATCCCGAGTGCTGCGATCGGTGTGCTTCATGACGGAGAGATCACCGACTTCGCCGCCGGTGTCAAGAACCTGTCAACTGAGGAATCCGCAACGACCGACACCATCTACCAGTGTGGCTCCATGACCAAGACATGGACTGCCCTCGCCTTCATGCAACTCGTCGACGAAGGGAAAGTCGGCCTGGACGAACCGGTGCGGACCTACCTTCCCGGTTTCAAGGTCGCCGACCCCGAGGTCAGCGCCAAAGTCACGCCCCGTCATCTCCTGAACCACACGAACGGTATCGAGGAGGACTACGGTTATCCCGGCGAAGACGATGATGTCTATGAGCGTATGGTCGACAACATCGCCAGTGCACCTCAAGTTCAGCCTTTGGGCTACACCCATGGATACAGCGCAGCCCTGGGCTACGCGATCCTCGCACGCATCATGGAGGTGATTGACGGCAAGCGGTGGGACGACATCATGAAGGATCGTCTCTTCGATCCCCTGGAATTGACCAGCACGAGCAGTTGGCGTGAGCAAGTGGACCAGGATCGGGCTGCGACGGGGCATTTGATCCGGTCCCTTGAAGAGGGACCCATTGTTTCGCCACTGGGTTACCTGCCGCGTGCTTTCGGCCCTGGAGGCAACATCACCTCGACAGCTCGGGAAGTGCTCGCGATGGCACACGTCTTCCTCAACGGAGGCAAAGCGCCAAACGGAACGCGAATTGTCTCAGCCAAAATCATGCGCGAGATGATGGAGTCTCGTGTTCCCATACCTGACCCATACATGTTTGGGCCGTACTGGGCGCTGGGTCTCATTGTGTGTAATTGGCACGGCGAGACAGTCTACGCGACCGACGGCAGCACCGTTGGTCAGAACGCGCGTCTGCGAATTCTGCCGGATTCGAACATCGCGATCTCGATGCTGACCAACGGAGGACCGCGAGAGAGCTTCTACAAAAAGGTGTTCAATGAAATCCTGGCCGACCTTGGAGCAGCCACGATCCCAGACTTGCCGAAACCCGATCCGACGCTTTCGCTCGACTTATCCAGGTATGAAGGTGCTTACGAGCGGCCTGGTGTCCGTTACGAAGTAGAAGCCGAAGGCGGGAAGCTCTACCTGACATTCATCCTCAATTCTCTGCAGGCACAAATTCTCGATAAACCAGAACGCATCAAATACGAGCTGCTTCCGATAAGCGAGACGCACTTCTTAATGCCTTCGGACGATCCGCTTGAGGACACACAGACCGTCGCGATCTACGACTTCAAGAACGGAGTCGCGCAGTACCTTCACACCAATTGTCGTGTCAATCCAAGAGTTATAAAGGATGTATGAGTCAACCTTCTTGACACATACCTGACCTACCCATTGGGCTAAAAACCCTTGTCAGGACAACATAAACCGTGTAAGGTGCTTATAGGGGAATATCCAAGTTTTGCATCGAAATCCGGTAAGTTGCCCTGACAGAGGGAGCTATGCTCAAACGGAGATTGGCATCATTGAAGGTAGTGTCTGAACCGCAATTATTATTGACCTGTTTTTGTAGTTCCTCTTGAGCATGGATGTACTGTCTATGCACCTCTAATATGGCTGCTATACTTGAGCAACAAGTGTAATAAAAAGTTCGTAAATTGAATTACAATCTTGTATAATATGTTTGTGGATGTAGAGCCTTGCTAATAACAGTTATTTCTTGCCTTCCCGTTACTCGCTTAACCGCATCATTCACCTTATTTATAGATCCTTTCAGCATAACAAGAGAGGCTGAAAAGGTCTTTTATGTATTCTTTTTAGAAAGGATAAGAATGATGAGTGATAAACACTCATTGATATCTGATTATCGACTGGCTGAGTGGACGAAAGGGATCGCGCCAAGCGTTTTGCAGGAGGCCGGATTGCAGGCACAACGGTCAGATAGTATCTCTTTTGCTCTTGGCATGCCTGCTCCAGAATTATTTCCCGCCGAAACATACACGCAAGCGCTCGCGCACGCTTTACGAGAGCGCCAGGTAACGGAATATGGACTTCCGGACAGCGCTTTGAAGCAGCAGATTGCCCACATGATGAGAGGGCGAGGGTGTGACGTTCAGGAAGATCTCATCTTTGTGACTGCGGGAGCGCAACAAGGAATGAGCTTACTTGCCTCGCTATTCCTTGATCACGAGCGGCAGATTATGGTCGAGGAGTATACCTACGCGGGTATTTACCAGGTTGTTGCACCCTGGCAGCCAGAAATACTCACAGTCCCAATAGATACCGAAACCGGATTGGATGTGGATGCGCTTGAGCAGCAACTACGGGAAGGGGCACGACCAGCGTTTATCTATACAATTCCTCAGGGGCATAACCCGGTGTCAGTGACCCTGAGCCTGGAAAAGCGCTACAGGTTGATTGAGTTAGCACGTAGGTATCAGATACCTATAATCGAAGATGATGCATATGGCTTCTTGTCGTATGCTGATGAACAACTGCCAACATTATATAGTCTGGATAAAGATTGGGTATTTTACGTTGGCTCTTTCTCCAAAATCCTCGCTCCAGGGTTACGCGTAGGGTGGCTAGTGGCCCCAACTCAGTTTCAGCATCTGCTCTGGGCAGCGAAAAACGCCCAGGATCTTCAAACGTCGAGCACCACCCAGTATGCTCTGGCTGCTTATCTCAAAAACACATCCTTTGATGACTACCTGGCGCTCTTGAGAACTACCTATCGTGAGCGCCGAGACACAATGCTTGAGGCTCTGCGTGCTCATTTTCCGTCTTCCGCATGCTGGCATACACCCCAAACAGGTATTTTTATCTGGGTTGAGATGGCGGAAGTATATGATATAGCCTCTTTAGCACGACGCGCGCTTCTTGAAGAGGGGGTTGCGTTCATTCCAGGAAGAGCATTTCTTTCAGCCTCACAAGCAGCCAGAAGAGATCGATATATGCGTTTGAACTTCTCTCATACAAATTGCGAAAACATTCAAGAAGGCATACGGCGTCTCGGAAGCCTGATCAAAAGAATAGGCCAGTAAACGAAATGAAAAGGGTGTTCTAGCTCTATCTGGTTAGAAAGGTTTTTGATGGGGATTCATCCTGAATTTATGCAGATGTTACGTCTTGCTTTGCCTGAAGAGGCTTTCTCTCTCAAGCGCGAAGATCTCCAGAACAGCGCTCGTGACTTCTGGTCGCAACAGAGTGAACCGGGTGCTGTTGTGCGTGCTACCCATATCGAGCACGTTATCAAGACATTGCAATATGCTTCAGCATACAAGGTGCCTGTGATACCACGTGCAGCAGGAACGAATATTTGCCAGGGATTCCACTCCTCTTCTGAGTCCGTGATGCTAGATATGCGGCAATTTAAGCGTATCAAGCAGATCGACGTGGAGCAAAGGCGAGCTATTGTCGAACCTGGCGTTATTAATGGCGTGCTCCAAACTCAACTAAAGCCATATGGCCTGTTCTTTGCTCCTGATCCAGCCTCTGCGCAAATTTCAACAATTGGCGGAAATATCGCTACAAATGCTGGTGGTCCACATTGCTTAAAATACGGAGTGACGACTCACCATGTACAGGAAGTTACTGCCGTATTAGCGAATGGATCAGTGGTGCGTCTGAATGCAGATGATGTAGGACCAGATCTCCGAGGCCTCCTTATCGGTTCGGAAGGTACGTTGGGAGTCATCACGGAGGCTGTGCTCAAGCTCTCTTCCTTGCCTGAGACTACCCATACTCTGCTTGCCGTATTTGATAGAGCCGAACTGGCCACTCATGCTGTGTCAGCTATGATTCGTGCCGGGATCATCCCCACCGCTTTAGAGTTCTTTGACAATAAGGCTGCCAGGCTCTTTGAGAGCGTTCGCCCCTCAGGATATCCATTGGATGCGGAAGCATTGTTGCTTATCGATGTCACTGGTACTGATGATGAAGTGCAGGTTGATTGTGCCCTCATAGAGAAGTTACTACGCGGCCAGGCACGAGAGCTACGCCGAGCCCAGACCGAGGAGGAGCGGGCTTTTTTGTGGCAGGGACGGATCTTTGGCGCACAGGTTCTGCTCACGACTGGGCGTGGCTTCTATATCGCGGATACAACTGTGCCTCGCCATCGTATACATGATATGTTGTATGCCGCACACGAAATTGCGGATACTCATCAACTGGAATTAATTACTACTGGCCATGCTGGCGATGGTAATATTCATCCTGTTTTCCTCTTTGACAAGCACGATCCTTTGCACATCGAGGCTGTGCGCAAGGTATGCGATGAACTTGTGCTGGCAGCCCTGGGTATGGGGGAACATTGACAGGAGAGCATGGAATTGGTGGCGAGAAACGCAAGCATATGCATCTACGCTTCTCAAAAAGTGAACTTGCTGCTCAGCGAGTGCTGAAAGCCGCGTTTGATCCAGCCCATATTTTGAATCCGGGTATTCTACTTCCCGATCCGTATGTCGATGAGCCAGCGCTGCCAGGCTTCCAGCAACGTGTACTTGAAGCTGTCTCAGCTTGTACTTCCCAGGCAGCGGCTTTCCATGCCAGAACGCCCCCCACAGCCCTTCAAGGAGCACAAGCGGACCCTGGTATACAGATCAACGTAGAAAATCTGACCATAACGGCTTTGGCTCATGTTCCTGTCTCTCTTTTGCGAGCATCCCTTAGCGCGCAAGGGCTCTCTTCTGACCTGCTTTTACCTGGATATGAAGACCAGACACTTTCTCAACTTCTACAAGAGGATAGTACGCGCCCGGCGATCCTTGAGCATCTGCTGGCAATCAAGGCTACATTACCAGATGATGTTTCTGTTCGCTTTGGAAGTGAGAATGTCAAGGATGTAGCGGGCTATGACATGAAGCATCTCTTCGTTGGAAGTGGTGATCACTTTGGCTGTGTACAAGAGGTGACTCTGAAGGTGTCTCCATTACCCCATCGGGCATAGCTACCTACACAAGCATTTCTGGTAAGGAGAGAATGCGTTGAATAGATGTGAAGGCCTACCTCCAGGTTTTGAGATGATAGATACTCTCATTGATTTGCTCACATGGAGGGCTCAGCAACACCCTGAGAAGCTGGCATATACATTTCTTGTGGATGGTGAAGAGGAAGCTGTATCCCTTTCATATGAAGACCTCTATCGCCAGGCGAGAGCTATAGGAGGATGGCTGCAAGAGCGGATGACTCCAGGTGATAGAGTGCTTTTGATGCAGCCCTTTGGATTGGAATACATTACCTGTTTCTGGGGATGCCTGTTGGCGGGAGGTATTGTTGTTCCAGCCTATCCACCTTCGCCTAACCGGCCAACGCCGCGTATCGATGCTATCCTTCATGATGCGCAGGTAACGGTGATCTGTACGTCAGTGTCAATGCAAGCCGCGATGGAGAAACACTCCGCTGTTGTTGCGGAAGGTCAGGTATTTCACTGGTTTACTCATGACCTCCTGACGCCTGAACTGTATGAGCGCTGGCAAGCGCCCATTGTGACGTCTGACTCATTGGCGCTTCTGCAATATACTTCTGGCTCTACCGCGGTGCCAAAGGGCGTGATGGTGACGCATGGAAACCTGCTCCATAACTCATTACAGATCTATCGCATATTAGAGCATGACGCGGACAGCCATATCGTCAGCTGGCTCCCTTTCTTTCATGATATGGGCCTGTTATTAGGTTTAATGCAACCAGTCTTTGCTGATGTGCCAGTGACACTCCTCTCAGCTACAGCCTTTTTGCAGCGACCTGTGAGGTGGCTACAGGCGCTATCGCGCACAAAGGCATCGGTCAGCGCTGCTCCGAATTTTGCGTATGAGCTATGTGCCCAGAAAGTGCTTCCTGAGCAACAGGAAGGTCTGGATCTCAGTAACTTGAAATCGGCTGTGAATGGCTCTGAGCCTGTTCGCTATCAGACATTGAAGCGTTTTGCTTCCGCCTTTGCCTCCTCGGGTCTGCGCTGGGAGCACATGAGGCCTGGATATGGTATGGCGGAGAATACCCTGGTAGCCACGATGGGTAAGAAGGAAACTGAGCCACTTGTGCTTGCGTTTAAGGATGAGGCGTTACAATTGCATCAGGCACTGAAAGTGGCTCCTGGCGAAGACGGAGCGCGCTTACTGGTGAGTTGTGGCTATCCACGAGCAGATCAGCAACTGCTGATTGTGAACCCAGAAAACCTCGTTCCGTGTACAGAGGGACAGATCGGTGAGATCTGGCTGGCAGGGCCAAGTACCGCCAAAGGCTACTGGCATAAGCCCGATGAGACCCGGCAGACCTTTCAAGCGTACCATACCTCTTCTCAGGAATGGGGAGATGGTCCCTGGCTACGCACTGGTGATCTGGGCTTTCTTGAACAGGGGGAATTATTCATCACTGGTCGCCTGAAAGATATGATTATTATCAATGGGCGTAATTACTATCCTCAGGATATCGAGCAGAGTGTCGTAGAGAGTCATCCGGCGGCTCGTCAGGATTGTACTGTCGCCTTCTCTCTCGATGTAGAAAATGAGGAGAAGCTTATCATTGTGCAGGAGGTCGAACGGGCGTATCGACATACAGATTTGCGAGAAGTGATCGCTGCGATGCGCCATGCTTTATCCGAGCATTATGATCTTCATGCCTATGCGATTATCCTAATTAAGCCTGCAAGTATGCCTAAAACGACCAGCGGCAAGGTACAGCGCCGGGGATGTCGCAATGCCTTACTCTCCCAGGAATTGGCGATTCTCCATGCTGATATTCCCTCTCCCCTGGCATCGCAGATTTCTCAGCACACGCAGAATGCTTCCATTCCCCAGAAGCAACATGCTCCTGAAGCAGTTCAGGTCGTTGCGCGAGATAGTGATGGCATTGCTGAGAGCGCTTCTCGGCAACCTATGAAGGATATGCAGTTTAGTCTGCTCTATTTCTCTAGCAACGAGGAGACGAGCGATGATGACAAGTATCACCTCTTAGTAGAGGGAACGAGATTTGCGGATCGCAATGGTTTTACTGCGGTATGGCTACCGGAGCGGCACTTTCACCCATTTGGCGGCCTCTACCCCAATCCCTCAGTGCTGGCATCGGCTCTGGCTATGATTACACAGAACATTCGCCTGCGTGCTGGGAGCGTCGTCTTGCCGCTGCATCATCCGTTACGCGTGGTCGAAGAATGGTCTGTTGTAGATAATCTCTCTCAAGGCAGGGTTGACCTGGCCTTTGCGACGGGCTGGAATGTCAACGATTTTGTACTGGCCCCGACACATTATGCCGAGCGCAAAGAGGAGACGCTAGCGAGTATAAGGGTCGTACAGGAGCTCTGGGAAGGGAAATCACTCTCATTCCCTAATGGGAAGCAGCAGGCGACTCCGACGCGTGTGTATCCTCTTCCCAGGCAAAAGACGCTTGTTCCCTGGCTTACATGCACAGGGAGCCTCGAACGTTTTAAAGAAGCGGGTGCTATGGGGCTGAATGTGCTGACTGGCTTGCTTTTCCAGAGCGTAGAGGAACTGGGAGAGAAGATCACGGCGTATCGCATGGCGCGTGCCCAGCATGGCTATGACCCTGAAACAGGCCATGTGACTCTGATGATGCATACCTTTATCCACGATAGCCTCGATATTGTGCGTGAAAAAGTGCGCGCACCATTTACAGCTTACCTTGAATCTTCGGTCAACCTGTGGAGGCATGGGAAGCAGAAGCTTGATCAGTTGACGGTAGCCGAACGCGAAAAACTTCTGGCTTACTCCTTTGAGCGCTACTTCCGCGAAAGCGCCTTATTTGCAACTCCGCAGACAGGCATGGCTTGGGTTGAGCGATTGCAGGCTGTAGGTGTGAATGAAATTGCCTGTTTGCTTGACTTTGGCGTTGACGATGATAGCGTATTGAGTGGTCTATATGCTCTCAATGCCCTACGAAAGCGTTGCCAGGCTCAATCCACCGCGAAAGGGTCCACACCATTAATTACAGGTTCAGCCCTAACCTCAGAGAAGAAGCCTCCTCTTTCTCTACCTGATCGTGAAGTGGATATTCTAGGATCGCAGGTAACACGTGAGGGAGAACTAATTGGCGCAAGTGGGGTCCCTTTTCAGCTGAAAGAGATCGTTGAACAGGTACAGACAGCTTCAAAAGCGCAGCGATTGGCTTTGATCAGGCAATATCTGCTGCTACAGCTTGCGCTCTTATTGCGAAAGCCTTTGGCAGAAATAGAGCATGTAAAAGATTTGAAAGATCTTGGAATGGACTCATTGATGGTGGTGGATATCATTGGTCATTGTCAGAATGATTTTCATGTCTCGCTGGACCCGGTGCAGTTTTACGAGAGGAGCATTCTAGACAAGCTCACGGAATATATTGTAGTGGAAATTGACCGTGTGCATGTACATATATCTTAGTGTTCTATTAAAGCTTTATTGAAAAGGAAAAGTGGGGAGTGCAGAGGGGCATCAGCCCCTCCGCGTCCCTTTCCCCTTGTGATTGAACCTGTAAGCAAAGCGCAAGAAGTTAAAGAGTTAAAGATGAACTATTCACGCGTAGCCGACCAGTGGTTCTCGCCTATACAGGTGACGCCCCAAACGAGCTGTGTATTATTCTGCTTTCCTTATGCTGGAGGCGGGACGGGAATCTTTCGTCATTGGCCTGATTTTCTGTCATCAGACATACTTGCCCGTCCAATCCAGTTCCCGGGACGAGAAGCAAGAATACACGAAGCTCCATACACCCATGTGTTACCTCTTGTTGAAGCTATTGCTGAAGCGATAGCCGCTCAGTGTCGCGTTCCATTTGCCTTTTTTGGGCATAGCATGGGCGCCTTTCTGAGCTTTGAGGTTGCGAATTATTTACATCTGCATTATCAACGTGAACCAGTTCACTTGTTTGTATCGGCGCAACGTGCCCCCCATCTCCCACCGAAGATTCCCTATCCCTCCTCCACACTGTCGGATGCTGATCTCGTTGATGTGTTGCGGCAAGTGGGTGGAATACCGGCATCTCTCTTCTCAAATGCATTGCTTATGCGTTTTCTGCTTCCTTCTATACGAGCTGATCTTGCTGTCTGCTCTGATTACCAATATAAGGAAGGCTTGCCATTGAACTGCCCTATTTCAGTGTTTGGTGGGGAAGATGATCACCAGGCGAATTTCTCAGATCTGGAGGCGTGGAAGAGATATACTCTGGGTTCGTTTGGTATGCAGATGTGGAAGGGAGGGCATTTCTTTTTGCAGCAAGAGCAGGAAAGGCTCGTCGCGACCATACAGACGGCCATCTTACATAGCCTTTCACGCTCAAAGTGATGATAACCAGTAATGCCTAAAGCAGGACAAAATCGACTAATAGCGCCTGAGATTTTGAAGTATGAACGCCTTGTTTGCATGTGCTTTTGTGTTGTGAGGATTGAGCTGTAGTGCCTGCTCGCAGGCATGAAGGGCTTCCTGGTATCTACCCATCTTCATGAGCGCCACGCTTGCATTGTTGTGTGCCCATGCATCCTGAGCATCAAGTTGAAGTGCCTGATTACAAGCAACCAGGGCTTCCTGATATCGTCCCAATTCAATGAGAGCCCAACCTTTGGTAACATAGGGCAGGCCTGAAGAGGGATCAAGCCGGATGGCTTGCTCACAAGCTTCAAGAGCTTGCTGGTATCTGCCCAAATTTGCGAGAGCCACACCTGCATTGTTGTGTATTAGAGCGTTATGAGAGTCATACACAAGCCCTTGATTACAGGTATCAAGGGCTTGTTGGTATCTGCCCAATTCAATGAGAACTCGACTTTTATTGATATAGGTTTTGGGGAAGGAAGGGTCAAACTGAAGTGCCCGTTCGCAGGCTTCAAGGGCTTGCTGGTGTCTGCCTAACTGCATGAGGGCTTCGCTTGCATTATAGTGAGCCAGGGAAATACGAGAATCGCGCTGAAGCGCTTGATCGCAGGCTTCAAGGGCCTCCTGATATCTTTTCAATCCACAGAGAGCACTGGCTCGGTTCACATAAAGCAAAGCAGAGGAGGGGTCAAAGCGCAACGCCTGCTCACATATAGCCAATGCTTCCTGATATTGCTTCACTTCAATGAGAGCCTTGCTTTGGTTAAGATAATAATCCGTAGTTTGCTGAAGCGGCTGTGATACTATTGGTGTTATGATATCGCTGCTTTTCACAGAAGTGTAAGCTCTTCCAGGAAGCGTGTTTGAGATTTCTTGATTCGCAAGCTGCATTCCTGGCTGCTTCACATTTTTTATCGCTTTTTCGCACATATCTGCGAATTCCTGAATCTGCCCGTAGCGGTCTTTGGGGTCTTTCGCTAGCGCTTTCAAGACAACCTGTTCCAGTTCGACTGGCAGGTCTGATACTTTGTTACGCAGGGGAGGCGCTGGTATTGCCAGATGTTGCGCGATCATTTCCATGGAAGAGCCCTGGAAGGGGAGCTCTCCCGTTAGCCACTGATAGATTGTTACAGCTAAGGCATACTGATCGCTCTCTATGCGTGGTTTCCCTTTGATCTGCTCTGGTGGCATGTAGGCCAGGGTGCCCATTAATGTTTGCGTACTCATAGAGGAGGTGGAGTGGGCAATCGTGGCAATGCCAAAATCACTGAGCAGAATATCTCCCCAACTCCCAATGAGCATATTCTCTGGCTTGATGTCGCGATGGATGATCTTACGATCATGGGCAAATTGCAGTGCGCTGGCGATCTGCGTTATATAATCAACAGCCAGCGATGGAGTCAATCGGGTACCTCTGGGATGCTTGTGTCTCAGTGTACCATTAGGGGCGTAATCCAGCACAAGAAATGGAATACCCGCTTGTACCTCAAAATCCAATACCCGGATGATATGTGGATGCGAGAGAGCAGCAATGGTCTGTGCCTCCTGCTGGAAGGCGCGAGTCTCATCTTCCGAAAGGCTGGTATGTAAGATCTTTACAGCCGCTTTCATTCCTAACCGCACATGCTCTCCCAAATACACTTCGGCAAAGCCTCCTTTTCCAAGCAACTGCGTTAATCGATAGTTGCCTAATTGCTGTCCAATATAGTCCGCCATCCGTCAATGTCCTACTTTCTCCTGGCGCCCTCAGATTTAGCGCCCTAATTGCAGCTGGATATGCTGATTATCAACTACTGGCAAACAACGCAAGTTGTCGGAAGAAGACAATGGCTATTCCTCTAGACTCCTTTCGCGGAGCAGATTTATAGTGCCATCATTAGTTGTCTCATGCAAGCTTTACGACTTATGCACAAATAAGCTAGTAATAGCTATGGCGATACTGGAGGCTCCAGTTTAATCTGTGCCAGATCCCTGGTCAATCTTTGAAGGAGCTGGGAGCGTGCTGTCTGCAGAAAGAAGTGATCACCGGGAAAGGTCTGGGTGGCACAGGGACCACTTGTCATTGCAGACCAGCTCACAAGCTCTTCGGGCAGAACGGCCTTGTCACCGGCGCCGCTGAAGGCCACAATAGGACAACGCAGCAACTCTCCGGGTGTGTATGTATAGGTCTCGCAGACGGTGAAGTCTGCCCGTAGAAGTGGGAGTACAAGGTGCATGACATCCGGATTCTGTAGTACCTCTTCACGCGTGCCATTGCGCTGGCGCAGCTCAGCTGCGAACTCGGCGTCAGAAAGTCTGTGCGCAGGCGTAAAACGGTCAGGCATCTGTGGGGCACGATGACCAGAGACAAAGAGAATGGTTGGTTGGAGATGCTGCTCGGCCTGGAGTTGACGGCTAAGTTCAAAAGCTACGAGCGCCCCCAGACAATGGCCAAAGAAAGCAAAAGGTTTGTCGAGGTAGGGCAATAGTGCCTGTTTGGTTGCATGGACGAGTGGCATTATATGTGTGTATGGGTCCTCGCGGAGACGCCGCTCTCGTCCTGGGAACTGGATCGGGCGCAGGTCAACCTCAAGAGGTAGCTCCCGTGACCAACTCCTGAACATAGAGGCCCCACCTCCTGCATAGGGAAAACAGAACAGGCGAAGGGGGGCTTGTGGATGGACACTTGGCCAGGGGAGCCAGGGATTGGCCTTTGTTGTATCAATCACCATTTTATCCTTGCTGTATGCATGATGTTGCGGGTCCGCGAAATGGACCAGGTTGTTTTGGCATAATGATACCTTGTATTGCCTGTTAATACTAATGGGTATAGATGTTGAAATATTTGCTTTTGCAACAACTACTAGATCTATTAAATTTTCTGGTTAAAGACAGATCTAGTAATTTGAATAGTCTGAATACTGAGTTCTCCAATCTATTGACAGCTTGATTGCTCTTCAATATAATACTACATTATGTCAAGGAAGCACCGGTTGATTGCTTTATTGTAATCTATTACAGTATATGAAAACAGACAAGGAGCCACTCGAAAGGATACGCATGAGATTGCATCATGTAGGTATTGTTGTCGATAATATCGATAAGAAGGTGGCGCTCTATCGTCGTGTAGTGCCAGTTGGTTTCCCATCTGAAATCGTCTATGACGAGATACAACAAGTGCGAGTCGCATTTGTGGATGCAGGCAACAACGTCACTTTGGAATTTATTGAGCCCGGTGGTGAGGCGTCGCCAGTGATACGGGCCTTGCGGCAGGGTGTGAATCTTCATCATCTTTGCTATGAGGTGCAGGATCTTGGACAGGCCGTTGCGCAGGCACGTGAAGCTGGTGCTCTTGTCGTGTGTGAACCGGTTCCGGCCCGTGCCTTTGAGGGAAGACGTATCGCATTTGTGTATTCGGCAGTGGGGGGCCTCACTGAGTTCGTTGAGGCTCTTTGACGTTTTGACAGAAAGAAATCGTGTCCTTTATGAAGATTGCTTTGCTTAGTTCCTTCAATGCAGACCTTCTTTCTCGTTGGCTCGCCAGGTTTTTGCAAGAGGAAAGCCATCTTCAGACAACCTTTTATGTCAGCGGTTATGGGCAATATCAACAGGCGATCCTTGATCCTGAGTCAGAGTTTTACAGGTCGCAACCAGAGATTGTGATACTGCTTCTCGATTGCCAGGATGTCTACTCTGACCTGATTCAGCAGCCGCTTGACTACCCGCTTGAGTTGCGACGAGCGCGAGTCGAACGTGAGCTTGAGAGCTTATGGCACGCTATCGACCTCATAGGTAAACGCCTCCCTGATAGCATCCTCCTGTTGAACACGCTAGTTGCCCCCCTGTCACCTCCCTCGGCCTTCTCGAACATAACTCCCTTTACTCTATACGTGGTGCTATCTCTCAATATAATGCCGGACTGATAGAGTTTGCTCAGCGAGGCCAGCGTATGTACATTGTGGATTGTGAGGCGTTGGCATTGGAGCTAGGCTGGCATGTATGGAACGATGAGCGCATGTGGTTATTAGCACGTATGCGCCTGAGCAGGCGGGCGCTAGAGCATGTGGCGCGTCGTTATTACTTGACCATCCAGGCCATATACGGAAGTCCGAAGAAGGTGCTGGCGTTAGATGCGGATCAGACACTCTGGGGTGGTGTGATTGGTGTGGATGGTGTCGCGGGTATTCAACTGGGGCATGAAGGTATTGGCCTTGCTTATAGACAATTCCAACTGGAGGCGCTGACGCTTTATAAGCGAGGAGTCCTTTTAGCACTCGTGAGTAAGAACAACCTGGCCGATGTGCTTGAAGTGCTGGATACGCATCCAGAGCAGGTGTTGAAGCGCGAGCATTTTGCGGCGCTTCGTGTAAACTGGGATGACAAAGCGAGTAATCTGCGTCAGATCGCGGATGAACTGAACCTGGGACTGGAGAGCTTTGTCTTTGTAGATGATGACAATGTTGAATGCGCCTGGGTAAGAGACCAATTGCCTGAAGTCCTGGTACTAAAGATGCCCGCGGAGCCTGCTGAGATGGTACGTGGCTTGCGCGAATCTGACGCCTTTGCAACATTGAAGATTACCGATGAAGACCTGGTGCGTGGAAGACGTTATCGTGAGCAGCAGCGCCAGCAACAGCAGCATACGGCGAGCACGCTTAAAGCGTTTTATGCCTCGCTAGAGATGCGGGCCGTGATCCAACACGTGACTCCTGCAACGCTGGTGCGAGTTGCGCAACTGACCCAGAAGACAAACCAGTTTAATCTGACGGCACGACGCTATACTGAGGCCGAGGTGAGTGCTTTCGCCAGGGATCCAGGTCATGATGTGTATACTCTTACGCTTTATGACCGCTATGGAGATAATGGTTTGGTAGGGGTCGCCATAGTGCAATGGGAAGGCGAAAGTGCCCGGATCGAGACGTTTCTTCTAAGTTGTCGGGTAATGGGGCGCACAATTGAGACCGCTTTTCTTGCTTCTATCGCTGATGCTGCGTTAGCTCGGGGGATGCGCTATCTGATTGGTGAGTTCTTACCAACCCAGAGGAATGTAGCTGTGCGTGAGCTTTACAAGCTTCATAAGTTTGTATCGCTGGATACTGATGGTTGCCTGTGGCAGCTTGACTTGCACACTACCAGCCTATCGGCGCCCGATTATATAGAGCTAGAACTTCCTGAGGAGATACGTAATGCCGCACCAACAACTGATTAAGACGGCTGCCCAGGTTTTCAGGGTTCCTGAAGAGAGCCTGACATTGGAAACTGGAATGGGCGATATTGAAGCCTGGGATTCGCTGGGTCATCTACGTTTGATGATGGAGATTGAGCAAGAGTTTGCGGTACAGTTCTCCACCGAGCAACTTCGTCAATTGACCAGTCTTTCTGAGATCTGGGAGGCCCTCCCGGAAAAAGAGCGCAATTAAGCAAGCTTTTCCTATCCGATAAGCCTCTATTTATTTTTGCAGTGTCAGTATTTCGTACAGGGAGGTATGTAAATTTATGAGTCAAGCTGCAACTGGCCTAACGCGTTACCCACGTGCGTTACAATCCCGCGCCTTTGCCCTGCTCTGGTTGGGTCAGGCTATTTCTTCGCTTGGGGATGGAACGTTTTATATTGCCCTGGCCTGGCAGGTGCTTGTTTTGACGGGCTCTGGAACCGCCATAGCTGGAGTGCTTGTCGCTGGAACGATTCCACGTATCCTGTTCTTTTTGATCGGTGGCGTGGCCGCTGACCGTTTACCACGTCGCCTGATCTTGCTCTGTTCCGATAGTGCACGCGCTGTTATTGTGCTGGTGGTTGCCTTGCTCAGCTGGATGCATGTACTTCAGGTGTGGCACCTGGTAGGGCTTGCGCTTTTATTTGGAATTGTAGATGGCTTTTTCAATCCAGCTTATCAGGCGATCATCCCGCAACTGGTGGAGAAGGAAGCCCTCTCATCAGCCAATGCCTTAACGGGTATCAGTCAAAAGGTGGGCTTGATCCTTGGGTCAGCAGTGGCGGCTGGCAGTATTACATTATTTACAAGCCCGGCCAGTGCCTTTGCCTTCAATGGCGTAACATTTATCGTTTCGGCGATATGTATTTTGCTATTGCGTCTACCTGCTCAGTCCCAGGCAAGCGCTCTCCCTTCGACCGACCTCAAGCAAGTGGATGAGCCCGCCGGGTTAGAAGGTGTTCCCGCAGCACAGGAAAGCGCAACAGTTGCATCGTCAGATTCAACTACACCCGTAGGGATGATTGGGCATGTACGTAGCCTCTTCAAAGACGCGGGTGAAGGGTTTCGCTACGTCCTCAAATCGCCCTGGTTACGTGTCATTATTCCAATCTCAGCTTTGTGCAACATCGTGATCTCCGGACCCAGCCAGGTCGCAACACCCAAACTTGTGCATGACTTCTACGGCGCAGGTGCGTGGCTCCTGGGAACAATTGTCATGGCGAACTCCATTGGCGCGACTATCGCGATGCTTCTGGTAGGGCAAATTCAATTGCAGAAGCGGCGAGGCTTGCTCATCTTTCTCGGACTCATTGGCCTTAGTGCGGCCATGATCACGTTCGGCCTGCCCTTACCAAAGAGTTGGGAGCCAGTAGTGGTAACGGTGGCGGCTCTCATAGGAGGCGGGTGCCTGGGATTCTTCTCGATTATCTGGATTACCTTACTACAGGAGAAGGTACCTGGCGATAAGTTGGGGCGTGTGAGTAGCATTGATATGCTTGGTTCTTTCGCGCTCTTGCCGATTGGCTATGCCCTGGTTGGCGTGCTGACGGATCTGTTTGGAGCAGCTCCAGTCTTCGTTGTTGGTGGAATCGTGAGCCTGGCCCTATGCCTGATCGCACTTAGTTTTCGTGGTGTGCGCGAATTGCAATAATGCACGCACATCATGAATTGTACGAACTATTGAGAACTATTAAGTTGACCCCATTCCGACCGCTAGAGGGTGGAGAAACCATGCATAGCTTTGATCCAATCATGTCTGAAAGCGCTGCACAAGTGGCTGCTTATAAAGCCATGCGGGAAGATGTTCGCTTCAAAGATACGTGTATCGTGCAATTATTTGAGGCTCAGGCGGAACAAAATCCGACTGCTAGTGCGCTCTGGTACGATGGGCAGGACGTGAGCTACCAGGAGTTGAATGAGCGCGCAAACCAGGTCGCACACCTGCTACGAGCATTGGGAGTTGGTCCAGAGGTGAGAGTGGGCATCTGCCTGGAGCGAACGGTGGAGATGGCGGTTGGATTGCTGGGAGTACTTAAATCTGGCGGAACGTATGTGCCCCTGGATCCGCAATATCCACCAGAGCGCCTGCGGTTTATGGTAGAGGATGCGCAACCACTTGTGCTGGTGACCATGAAGCATTTATGTGATAGGCTTCCCGAGAACAAGACCACAAACGTGTATTTAGACACAGACAGAGCGGGGTTGGAGCAGCAGCATATTACGAACCCGCCAGTTACGGCAACTCCTGCAAATATCGCGTATATCATGTATACCTCTGGCTCTACAGGTCGTCCCAAGGGAGTCATGATTTCACAGCGCGCAATCGCGAATCGACTGCTATGGGCGTACTGCGAGAACCCCTTGCGGCCAGGGGATAGCGTCTTTCAGTTCACCTCATTTGGTTTTGATGCCTCGACCTGGGAGTTCTTTGGCCCCTGGCTGAGTGGGGCGCGTTCGGTGATGGTGGACCCTGCCAGGCAGCTTGATGCCGAGTACCTGGTAGCGCTGATGCATGAGCAGCGTATTACCGCTTCGTTTTTTACCCCCGCCGTTCTCCAGGTATTGGTGGAGATGCCTGGGTTGGAGAACTGCACCAGTCTGCGCGCGATTTATTCAGGCGGCGAAGCGGTGCCAGTCACCTTACCTCCGCGTCTATTGGCGCGAGTGCCAGTCGATTTCTATCAATTTTATGGTCCAACTGAGGCTGCGGTCAGTGTGACATCGTGGAAATATAATGGGGATACGAGCCTGCAAAACCTGCCCATTGGTAAGGCGATGCCCGGGATGGAAACCTATGTGCTCGATGACGCTTTGCAGCCTGTGCCAGCGGGAACGGAGGGTGAGCTCTACTTAGGGGGAGACGAGGGTCTGGCGTATGGGTACTTTCAGCGCCCGGAGCTAACTGCCGAGCGATTTGTGCCTCATCCCTTCAGTAAACGAGATGGCGCGAGGCTCTACCGTACGGGTGATGTAGCGCGCTATTTACCAGATGGCGATCTGGAGTTCCTCGGGCGTGTTGATCACCAGGTGAAAGTGCGAGGTATCCGTATTGAAACCGAGGAGATTGAGGCTGTACTTGGCCGTCTTCCTGGTGTGAGAGATGTCATTGTGAGGATGCGCGAAGATCGGCCTGGTGATAAACGCCTTGTAGCGTACCTTGTCGCCAGGGCGAATAAGGGAGAGATGGTACCTCTGACGACCAATGAGTTGCGACAGGCTCTCCAGGCAGAATTGCCACAAGCAATGGTGCCTGCTGCTTTTGTCTGGCTACAGGAGTTTCCTCTCACACTCAATAAGAAAGTGGATCGGCAGGCCTTACCTGCGCCTCAGTGGGAATACTCGGTAGAACTGCGCGCGGAGCAGATGCCACGTACGCCAACAGAGCAGGCACTCGCCGAGGCCTGGGCGGAGGCATTTGGTATACAACAGGTGAGTCGGGAAGCGAACTTCTTTGAGCTAGGGGGCCATTCGTTGCTGGCGACCCAGTTGATCTCGCGTGTGCGCAATCGCCTGCAAGTGAATCTACCGGTACGTGCACTCTTTGAAGATCCAATATTGGCGGCGCTCGCGGCGCGCATAGAGGCATTGACACGGGATGAAAAGGCAAGCAGCAAACCATTGCTACGTGCTCGGAAGCTGGAGGCTGAGGTCCCCCTTGCCTATGAACAGGAGCAACTCTGGTTTCTGGCACAGTTTGATCCATTAAGCCCTGCCTACAACACAACGTTGCTCTTGCAACTGGAAGGTCCATTACAGGTCAAGGCTCTAGAAGAGAGCCTGAACGCAATTGTTGAGCGCCATGAAAGCCTGCGCACGAGTTTTCATGAACGCGATGGCATTCCCTTTCAAGTTAGTAAGTCGGGGGTCACACTCTCTCTGCCACTGCTTGACCTGTCGGAGTACAGTGAGGCGGAGCAGTGTGCGCACTATGAGCAAAGTTGTCAGCGAGAGGCGAACACTCCCTTCGACTTGAAGCAAGCCCCACTGGTGCGTGTCCAACTGGTACGCTTTGGTCCTGAAAAGCATGTTCTATTGCTGACGGCGCACCACCTCGTCTTTGACGGCCTCTCTCAGGAGATCTTCTTCCGCGAATTAAGGATATTCTACCAGGCCAGGGTGACAGGAACAGGCACACAATTGCCCCCATTGCCTATTCAGTATGCAGATTATGCCCGCTGGCAACGGGAGTGGTTGCAGGGGGAGACGCTGGCGGAAGAACTGGAGTTCTGGCAAAGGGAGGTGGCAGGTGCGCCAACCTTCCTGGATCTTCCGACCGATTCTCCTCGTATACCAGGCTCAAGCTCGCGTGGCGCAACATGTTCATTTGCGTTGCCGCAAGATCTGACGGAACAGTTGAAAGCTTTTACACGCCAGGAAGGCTGCACGCTCTATATGGTGCTGCTGGCAGGGCTGGAAGTTGTGCTGAGTCGTTATAGTCGCCAGCAGGATTTCCTGTTAGGGATGCCAGTGCATACACGCAGGCAGGTTGAAGCCGAGGACCTCATCGGAATGCTGGTCAATACCCTGGTGGTGCGTGCGGATGTGCAAGGCGAGCCCAATGGACGCGAACTGGTGCAACGGGTGCGAGAACGCCTGTTGACGGCTCAGGGACATGCCGAGTTGCCATTGGAGAAGCTGGTTGAGGTGCTCAGGCCCGAGCGCGTGGGGAGCGCGACGCCACTGGTGCAGGTGGCCTTTGCCTGGGAGGAAGCGCCTCCAGAAAGCCAGGAACTGGGACCGGGGCTGCGCTTACACGTTGAGCCATGGGCAAGTCACACGGCCAAGTTTGAGCTTACTGTCCTGGCCTGGGAGACACCGGAAGGGGTACAGGGTTTGCTGGAATACAACACAGCCTTGCACCAGGCGGCAAGCATAACCCGGTTGTGCGAACACTGGTGTGCGGCCCTACGGGGTTTTGTCACAAACCCGGAAAAATCGGTTCAGCAGGTAGCGTTACTCAGTGAGTCGGAGAGGGCGCTCCAGATAGTGGAATGGAACCAGACCGCACAGGCGTTTCCACGAGAACGTTGTGTGCATACTTTTGTCGAAGAGCAGGCGCGGGTGCGTCCTGGCGACATAGCCGTCAGCGACGAGATGGGGGAACTGAGCTATGGAGAACTCAACGAGCGAGCAAACCGTCTGGCGCACTACCTGAGGGAGCAGGGGGTCGGTCCAGAGGTACGGGTAGGGGTCTGCCTCCCTCGCTCGATTGAACTGGTGGTGGCGCTGCTCGCCGTCTTAAAGGCGGGAGGGGCATATGTGCCCCTGGATCCGGGGTATCCGCGTGAACGGTTAGCGTACATGCTCAAGGATTCGGGTGCTTTCCTGGTGCTGAGCAGGAAAGATTTGCAAGCGGATCTGTCAGAAGCAGGAAGCCGCGTGCTTGCTCTGGATGCCTTGGATGCTGTTTTGTCACCCTATCCGGTAACGAATGTGGCAAGTGGGGTAGGAGCAACGAACCTGGCATATGTGATGTATACCTCAGGATCAACAGGCTTGCCCAAGGGTGTCCAGGTGACCCATCGCAATATCGTGGACCTGGTCTATGCTCCAACGTATGTGGCGCTGAGCGCGCAGGATCGGGTAGGGGGAGCATCGAGCGTAGCCTTTGATGCGCTGACCTTTGAGATCTGGGCGACATTGATCCATGGTGCGAGACTGATGTGTCTGAATCAGGAGGCGCTGTTGCAGCCCCAGGTGTTGGCGAGCACCTTGCGCCAGCAAGAGATCACTACGCTCTTTTTGACGGCGGCCCTGGTCAATCAGGTTGTGCAGCAGGAGCCGACAGCCTTTTCCTCATTGCAAACCCTCTTAGTCGGCGGTGAAGCGGTTGAGCCACGCTGGATACGGGTCATGCAAGAAGCGGGCGCACCCGGGCAACTAAGAAATGCATATGGCCCAACAGAATATACCACCTTTGCGCTTTCCTTCCAAATTGAGCGCGTGGGTGAAGAGGACATAACCATCCCAATTGGTCGCCCCATCGGCAATACACGAGCCTACGTACTTGATGCATATCAGCAATTGGTGCCCATTGGGGTGATAGGGGAGCTCTACCTGGGTGGGGAGGGACTGGCCCGAGGGTATCTCAATCAGCCAGTGTTGACCGCTGAGCGGTTTGTGCCTGATCCGTTCAGCGAGGAGGAAGGGGCGCGGTTGTACCGGACGGGGGACCTGGTGAGAGCGCGAGCGGATGGAACGGTGGAGTTTGTTGGGCGAGAGGATGGGCAGGTCAAGCTGAGAGGCTATCGTATTGAGACGGGAGAGATTGAGAGCCAGTTGCTCAAGCATCCGGCAGTGCGTTCGGCAACAGTGATCCTGCGCGAGGATCGACCAGGGGAGAAGCGTCTCGTTGCTTACTTGCTGAGGCAGAGCGAGGAGACCCCAACGGCGGAAGCATTGCGAGCGTATACACGTGAGCGCTTACCGGAGTACATGGTGCCAGCAGCCTTTGCCTGGTTGGAGGCGTTGCCATTGACGCCCAATGGGAAGGTGGATAAACGGGCTTTGCCGCAGCCCCAGTGGGGTGAGGTGGGGATGCTGAGTGAAGAGCAAATGCCTCATACCGATTTAGAGAAGGCGCTGGCGGCCATCTGGGCAGAGGTTCTGGAGATACCGCGTATAAGCCGGAATGCGAGCTTCTTTGACTTGGGAGGGCACTCTTTGCTAGCAATCCAGTGCATCTCGCGTGTGCGGAGCCGTCTGAGGTTGGAGGTTCCAGTTCGTGTGCTCTTTGAAGTGCCAACCCTGGCGGATTTTGCGGCAATCTTGCCAAGATATGAGCAGGTACCAGGCCTAGCAAACGCAAGTGCGCGCCTGTTGCTACGAATTAGCAAGATGTCAGCTGAGGAGCTAGAGGTACAACTGAAAGCAAAGAGAAGAGTGGAATAAGTATGGAGCCTAACGATATGAGCCAGGAGCAGGCGTTTTCCGAGCAGCAGGGTGAACTTTTAGCATTGTTGCTCGCGGAAGAAGGGTTCAACGTATCCGTCAGGCCTCCAATCACACGTGGCGCGTATAATGATGGATCGCCAATTCCTCTCGCCTACGAGCAAGAGCCGCTCTGGTTCTTGGCGCAGTTGGAGCCGAATAATCCTTTCTATAATGTGCCACTTGTGTTGCGGTTGGAAGGATCGTTGCAGGTCGATGCCCTGGAAGCTAGCCTGAATTTTCTTATAGCGCGCCATGAGAGCCTACGCACAAGCTTTCATGAGCAGGAGGGGCGTCCCTATCAGGTAGTTGAGCAAGATGTCAAACTCTCTTTGCCTCTTCTTGACCTATCAGCCCAGAATAGAGCGGAGCGAGAGGAGGCGTTGCGATTGGCGGTCCAGCAAGAGGCAGATACCACCTTTGACCTGGAAACTGCGCCGCTGGTACGTGCCCTGCTGCTACGCTGTCAGCTTGAGGAACACTATCTCCTTTTTACTGCTCATCACCTCGTCTTCGATGGTTGGTCGCTTGAAATCTTCTTTCGCGAACTGAAGGCACTCTACCAGGCAAGAGTAACAGGAATGAGCGTGCAATTGTCACCCTTGCCCATTCAGTATGCCGATTACGCTCGCTGGCAACGAGAATGGTTGCAAGGCGAGGCGCTAGCGGAAGAATTGGCCTTCTGGCAAAGGGAGGTAGCAGGAGCGCCCACCTCCCTCGATCTTCCAACCTCTTTACCGCGTACAGGCGTACCAGGCTTTCAGGGCGCTAGCCAGAAGTTTATGTTATCTGAGACTTTAACGGACCAGTTGAAAGCTTTCACACGCCAGGAAGGCTGCACGCTCTATATGGTGCTGCTGGCAGGGCTGGAAGTCGTGCTGAGTCGCTATAGTCGCCAGCAGGATTTCCTGCTAGGGATGCCAGTGCATACACGCAGGCAGGTTGAAGCCGAGGACCTCATCGGAATGCTGGTCAATACCCTGGTGGTGCGTGCGGATGTGCAAGGCGAGCCCAATGGACGCGAACTGGTGCAACGGGTGCGAGAACGCCTGTTGACGGCTCAGGGACATGCCGAGTTGCCATTGGAGAAGCTGGTTGAGGTGCTCAGGCCCGAGCGCGTGGGGAGCGCGACGCCACTGGTGCAGGTGGCCTTTGCCTGGGAAGAATTGCCCCCAGAAAGCCAGGAACTGGGACCGGGGCTGCGCTTACACGTTGAGCCATGGGCAAGTCACACGGCCAAGTTTGAGCTTACCGTCCTGGCCTGGGAGACGCCCAAAGGGATAGAGGGCCTGCTAGAATACAACACGGCCCTACACGACGCGGCAAGTATCATGCGGCTGTGCGAACACTGGCTCGCAGTCTTGCAGGGTCTTGTCGCGGACCCAGAGCAGTCGGTTATGCAACTAGGGATGCTCAGTGAGTCGGAGAGGGCGCTCCAGATAGTGGAGTGGAACCAGACCGCACAGGCGTTTCCACGAGAACGTTGTGTGCATACTTTTGTCGAAGAGCAGGCGCGGGTGCGTCCTGGCGACATAGCCGTCAGCGACGAGATGGGGGAACTGAGCTATGGAGAACTCAACGAGCGAGCAAACCGTCTGGCGCACTACCTGAGGGAGCAGGGGGTCGGTCCAGAGGTACGGGTAGGGGTCTGCCTCCCTCGCTCGATTGAACTGGTGGTGGCGCTGCTCGCCGTCTTAAAGGCGGGAGGGGCATATGTGCCCCTGGATCCGGGGTATCCGCGTGAACGGTTAGCGTACATGCTCAAGGATTCGGGTGCTTTCCTGGTGCTGAGCAGGAAAGATTTGCAAGCGGATCTGTCAGAAGCAGGAAGCCGCGTGCTTGCTCTGGATGCCTTGGATGCTGTTTTGTCACCCTATCCGGTAACGAATGTGGCAAGTGGGGTAGGAGCAACGAACCTGGCATATGTGATGTATACCTCAGGATCAACAGGCTTGCCCAAGGGTGTCCAGGTGACCCATCGCAATATCGTGGACCTGGTCTATGCTCCAACGTATGTGGCGCTGAGCGCGCAGGACCGGGTAGGGGGAGCATCGAGCGTGGCCTTTGATGCGCTGACCTTCGAGATCTGGGCGGCATTGACCCATGGCGCGAGACTGATGTGTCTGAGTCAGGAGGCGCTGTTGCAGCCCCAGGCGTTGGCGAGCACCTTGCGCCAGCAAGAGATCACTACGCTCTTTTTGACGACGGCCCTGGTCAATCAGATTGCCCAGCAGGAGCCGACAGCCTTTTCCTCATTGCAAACCCTCTTAGTCGGCGGTGAAGCGGTTGAGCCACGCTGGATACGAGCCATCCAACAGGTGGGAGCCCCTGGGCGGTTGCGGCACATATATGGTCCGACGGAATGTACGACCTATGCACTCTCCTTCCAGGTTGAGTTTGTAGCGGAAGAGGAGGCAACCATCCCAATTGGTCGTCCCATCGGCAATACACGAGCCTATGTGCTTGATGCATATCAGCAATTGGTGCCCATTGGGGTGATAGGGGAGCTCTACCTGGGTGGGGAGGGACTGGCCCGAGGATATCTCAACCAGCCAGTGTTGACCGCTGAGCGGTTTGTGCCCGATCCGTTCAGCGAGGAGGAAGGGGCGCGGTTGTACCGGACGGGGACCTGGTGAGAGCGCGAGCGGATGGAACGGTGGAGTTTGTTGGGCGAGAGGATGGGCAGGTCAAGCTGAGAGGCTATCGTATTGAGACGGGAGAGATTGAGAGCCAGTTGCTCAAGCATCCGGCAGTGCGTTCGGCAACAGTGATCCTGCGCGAGGATCGACCAGGGGAGAAGCGTCTCGTTGCTTACTTGCTGAGGCAGAGCGAGGAGACCCCAACGGCGGAAGCATTGCGAGCGTATACACGTGAGCGCTTACCGGAGTACATGGTGCCAGCGGCCTTTGTCTGGTTGGAGGCGTTGCCATTGACGCCCAATGGGAAGGTGGATAAACGGGCGTTGCCGCAGCCTCAATGGGGTGAGGTGGAGACGCTGAGTGAAGAGCAAATGCCTCGTACACAGGTGGAACAGCAGTTAGCGAGTATATGGCGCGAGGTACTCGTTGTTGAACAGGTGGGCCGGGAGGCAAACTTCTTCGAACTAGGAGGGCACTCGCTCCTGGCTACCCAGTTGATTTCGCGCGTGCGAAATCAGTTTCATATAGACTTACCGCTTCGAGCGCTTTTTGAGTCGTCGACGTTGATGGGCTTAGCCAGTCAGATCGAGGCAGTACGCCCTGTTGAAAGTGAGTTGCAGTTTCCATCGATATCCAGGGTTTCCCGGCAGCGTGATCTGCAGCCCTCCTTTGGGCAAGAGCGCTTCTGGTTCCTGAACCAATTAGAACCTGAGAATACAGCTTATAATATGCCCATGGCTTTTCGCCTGGATGGTCGCTTGCGACTGGACTGCATGCAACAGAGCCTTGATGAGATTATCAGGCGCCACGAGATCCTGCGAACGACATTTGTGGAGGTGCAGGGCACACCGGTACAGCGGATCAAGGCAGAGTTTTCTCTGGAGTTGCCGTTGCTCGACCTAACGGGTATTGAGGAGGAGGAATGGGAGGCAGAGATACAGCGAAGGCTGACCATTGAGGCCCGGCAACCCTTCGACCTTGAACGAGGACCGTTGCTGCGCGTATCACTGCTACGCCTGGACGCGCAAACGCATGTACTCTTCCTGACGATGCACCATATCATCTCCGATGGCTGGTCATTGAGTGTATTTATGAGGGAATTTGGTGAATTCTATAGCACCTTTGCAGAGGGGCGTCCTTCACCTCTGGCGGATCTAACTGTACAGTACGCCGATTACGCCTCCTGGCAGCGGGAACAGTTGCGAGGCGAGGGCTTGAAGAAGCAACTGCACTACTGGGAAGCGCAACTGGCGGATCGGCCACCTGTGCTCGATCTGCCTACGGACTACCCAAGACCAGCCACGCAGAATTTCCAGGGTGTGGGCCTGGAGCTGATGCTACCAGGTGAATTGACCAGCAAGCTCAAGGCGTTGAGCCAGAGAGAAGATGCCACGCTTTTCATGGTATTACTGGGTGCCTTCTCCATCCTCCTCGGGCGCTATAGTGGACAGGATGATCTCCTGGTTGGTGTCCCAATTGCTGGGCGCACACGCTCGGAGTTTGAGGAACTGATCGGGCTTTTCCTGAACACTCTGGTTTTGCGTGTACATCTGGAGAACAAACCAACCTTCATTGAGTTGCTGAGCAGGATACGCGAGGCGACGCTGGGAGCATACGCACACCAGGATCTTCCCTTCGAGTACCTGGTAGATGTGTTGCAGCCTGAGCGCAGCCTGAACCGCAATCCCCTCTTTGAAGTAATGCTGAATCTGGCGAATATGCCCCAGAATGCATTGAGGCTTCCAGATCTGGAAGTGCATAGTGTGGAACTGACCGAGCCAGAGGCCAAGTTACCCATAACGCTCTATATCGATGAACGAGAAGAGGGACTGCTATTACAACTTGTCTATCAACGCGCCCTATTTTCGGAAGCGCGTATGCGTCTCTTCTTGAGCCAGTTTCAGGTTTTGCTAGAGCAGATCACGGAGTCGCCAGAGAGGGTGATAGATTCATATTCGCTGATCACTCCCGATGTTCGCCACCTACTTCCTGATCCAACAGCAATGCTGCCAGTGCCGTATTGTGAGCCAGTTACGAACCTGATAAAAACCTGGGCCGATGATCCACGCGAGTTGAGCGCACTCCGGCAGGCGGGACGAGAATGGAGCTATCGTGAACTGATTGAGCGGGCAGAAGTTATCGCATGTACGCTGATCAAACGAGGCGTCAGGCGTGGGGATGCGGTTGCGATCCAGGGGACGCGGAGCTTTGGGCTTTACGCGACGCTGCTAGGGACCCTGATGAGTGGAGGCGTGCTCTTGACGCTGGATCGAACACTTCCTCTGCGTAGGCGAGAGGTGATGGTGCGGGAGGCACAAGCCAAATATCTGGTGCTTCTGGACATGAGCGAGGTGGAAGCGTTGGGAGAACTGAGCGCGCTGACCAGATTAGCGGTAGATGGACAAAGTGGGCGACCGGTGGGTGAGCCTGGCGAGGACCTGCAAGCGGTTAAACTACCAGAGATTATGCAGGATGACCCAGCCTATCTCTTCTTTACCTCGGGAACGACGGGCGTGCCAAAGGGGGTGCTGGGGCGGCATAAGAGCTTGAGCCACTTTCTGATGTGGCAGCGCACGACGTTCGATATCGGGCCGGGCGACCGTTGCGCGCAGATAACCTCTATCTCGTTTGATGTGGTGCTCAGAGACATTTTCACGCCCCTGGTGAGCGGAGCAACACTCTGTCTGCCGGAAGCGTATGCCGAATTGATGCCTGAGCGTATCATTCCCTGGTTAGCTCACGAGAGAATTACGATCCTGCATATTGTGCCAACGATGGCCCAAAGCTGGCTCAATGATGAGGCGGTCAAAGATAAGCTACCCGCTATGCGGCGCGTCTTTTTCGCCGGAGAGCCCCTGACGGGCCTCCTGGCCCGGCGCTGGCGCGAGGCCTTTGGTTGCGAGGGGATGCTTGTCAACCTCTATGGACCAGCTGAAACGACGCTTGCTAAGGCTTGGTACCAACTACCTGAGGAGGCCACTCCTGGTGTACAACCAGTGGGGAGGCCTCTGCCAGAGACGCAAATGCTTGTTATGGGGAGAGGCGGTCAACTCTGCGGTCCGGGCGAACTGGGCGAGATTGTCATTCGTACACCGTTCAGGAGTCTTGGGTATATCAATGCCTTAGAGGAGAGCGGTAAGCGCTTCGTGAAGAACCCTTTCCGCGACGACGAGCAAGACCTGCTTTATCATAGCGGCGACCGTGGGCGCTACACCCTTGATGGTACATTGGAGATTCTTGGTCGCCTGGATGAACAGGTGAAAATTCGTGGAGTCAGGGTTGAGCCACACGAAATTGAAGTAATTCTGCTCCAGCACCCGGCCATTCAGGCGACGGTTGTACGAGCGTATGCCAAGGATGATGGTGAGAAGCAGTTAGTGGCCTACATGGTTCCAGCAGCGGATGGGCAGATCAATCCGACGGAGACTGAACTGCGGCGCTTCTTGCGAACGACCTTGCCAGAGTATATGCTTCCCTCCGCTTTTGCCTGGTTGGCGGAGTTGCCGCTGACGCTAAATGGCAAGCTTGACTGGCGTGCGCTACCCGTACCCAGGCCTATCGAGGAGGCAAGTGAAAATTATAGCGCGCCACGAACGCCAATTGAAGAGTTGGTGGCAGGAATCTGGGCGCAGGTACTCCAACGAGAGGCCATTGAGATTGATGACAATTTCTTTGAAGTAGGTGGACATTCACTGCTTGCGGTACAGATCATCTCACGCTTGCGTGATGCCTGCCTGGTAGAAGTCCCGCTCCGTACCCTCTTTGAAGCACAGACGGTTGCGGCCCTGGCGGAGCGTATTGAGCATTTGAGAGCGCGTGCCCAGGTTCGACAAGAACCAATCAAGCGGGCTAAGCGGGAAGGGGAGTTTCCTCTCTCATTCCCTCAGCAACGGCTCTGGTTCCTCGATCAGTGGGAGCCGAACAACCCGTTCTTTAATATCTCGCGCCTGGTGATGATCCGGGGACCGCTGGATGTTCGTGTACTAGAACGAGGCTTGAATACCATCATCCAGCGGCATGAGTCGCTTCTTACCATCATTGTGGTGCACCAGGGGCGACCGGCACAGGTCATCTTGTCCGAGCTTTACCTGCTACTGTCAGAGGTGGATCTCAGCATGTTGCCTGTAGAAGAGCGCGAAGCGGAAATGCAGCGCCAGGCGCGCATGGAGGTTCAACGGACCTTTGATTTGAGCCAGGGGCCTTTGATTCGCGCTCGCCTATTCCGTTTGAGCGATGAAGAGCATGCGCTCTCACTGACAGTGCATCACATTGTCTCTGATGGCTGGTCGCTGAGTATTCTTTTACAGGAGCTCGGCGTGCTCTATGACGCTTTGACAGAAGGTGAGAATAGTACGCCGCTGGTGGATTTGCCGGTTCAGTATGTAGACTACACGCTCTGGCAGGAGGAGCGCTTGCACAGCCGCGCGCGTGATGAGCAAACTGGTGAATTGGGCGCGTCATTGATGGAACAACAGTTAGCCTACTGGCAGGAGCACCTGAAAGGCGCGCCCCCAATGCTAGCTCTTCCAACTGATCGCCCGCGCCCACCTTTGCAGACGTTTCGCGGCGCACAGCACCCATTCAGATTGCCATCGACGCTTGTGCAGGCGCTCAAGGCGCTGGCGCAAAGGGAGGGAGCGACCCTCTCGATGACGATGCTTGCCGCATTTCAGACACTCCTCTTCCGTTACACGGGGCAGGATGACATTGTCATTGGATCGACAAACGCCAATCGAACGCATGTGGAGATTGAGAACCTGATTGGCTGCTTCTTCGATATCCAGGCCCTAAGGACGCGTCTTAATGGTAACCCCACTTTCCGTGAACTCCTGGGGCGTGTACGCGAAGTTGCCCTGGGGGCATATACAAACCAGGACCTGCCATTTGGCAAGATCGTAGAAGCGCTACAACCTGAGCGCAGCTTGAGCCATCCTCCTTATTTCCAGGTTGCGTTCTCGCTCCAGCATATGCCCATGGTAACGCTGGAACTGGCCCGCCTGACACTGAATCTGCTAGAAATCGATACAGGTTCATCACGCCTGGATCTGATGATCTTCCTGTGGGAACAAGAGCAGGACATCTTTGGCACTATTGAATACAACACCGACCTCTTTGATGCAAGTACCATTACGCGTTTTATTTCACACTACCAGCGTTTGCTGGAAGGGATTGTAGAACAGCCTGAGCAGCGGATCGATGCGCTTCCCCTTCTGCATGATGCTACAGGGATGATTCAGCGCCTGGGACCCGTGGAGCGCCAGGTAGAGTTGCGTGGATACCGGATCAGGCTCGGTGAGATTGAGGCGGCGTTACTCTCCTATCCTGGTGTACAAGCATGTGTGGTGGTCGTGCGCGATGACCAGCCTGACGAGTCTCAGCTTATCGCTTATTTTGTGCCTACCCAGGATCAGCCCAGGCCTACGTATAGCGAGTTGCGCCAATACCTGGAGAAGCGCCTGCCTGATTATATGTTGCCTGCTCGATTGGTTCAGGTGAATGCCTTCCAGGTAGATGTGACCGGGAATATCGACCTTCAGGCCTTGCCGCGCCCAGAGGTAGAAGAGAGCAGTGTGATAGAACCTCTTGCACAGAATGAGCGTGGCGATATCGAGGCGAAGCTTATAGAGATCTGGACGGATTTGCTTGACCCCGAAGATGTTGCGCTTGGGGTCTTTGGCGATCCTGCGGAGGGGATAAGTATTGATGATGACTTCTTCGCGCTTGGAGGCCATTCATTGCTGGTAACCCAGGTCATGTCTCGGGTCCAGGAGACCTTCCATGTGCATCTACCCCTTGCTGTGTTCTTTGAAGCCTCAACCATTGCTGAACTGGCGGAGAGGATTGCGGCGGAGCGTGTACTTATCGGGCCGCGCCAGGTCCCCCCACTCCTACCGGTCGCGCGCACGCATCCATTGGCGCTCTCTTTTGCTCAGGAGAGGCTCTGGTTCCTTGAGCAGCTAGAAGCGGAGAGCGCGGCGTACGTTATCATGGGAGTCAGGCGCATAACTGGCAGGTTGAATATCGGGGTGCTTGAGCGTAGCCTGGATATACTTGTAGAGCGACATGAAGTGCTTCGCACGGCTATCCGTGTTGGAGAGGATGGGCATCCAACCCAGGTGATCATGCCAGCATATACCGTTGCCCTTCCAGTGAGCGACCTGAGCACTTTACCCGAGAGGGAGCACGATGTGGCTATACAGCGTATCGCAAATGAGGAGATGCGTACGCCTTTTGACCTTGAGCGAGATCCAATGCTACGAGCACGAGTGTTGCGCTTGAACTCAGAGAGCCATGTGCTGCTGCTGACTATTCACCATATCGCCTCGGATGGCTGGTCGCAGGGCATTCTCTACCGGGAACTCTCGACCATCTACACCGCGCTGTGTGCCAATCAGCAAGTTGTGCTCCCACCGTTGCCCATTCAATATGCCGATTATGCGGTCTGGCAGCGGAACTGGTTACGTGGAGAGACAATGGAGGAGGAGATCGCCTACTGGCGTGAGCAACTGGCGGGTGCGCCCGAACTACTCGACTTGCCAACCGATAGGACCCGGCCAGCGGTCCAGAGCTTTGCGGGAGCTATGTATAGCTTCCATTTGCCTGCTGAACTGGCGGATCGAGTACGGGCCTTAAGCCAGCGAGAGGATGCCACCCTGTTCATGACGCTTCTGGCAACCTTCCAGGTGCTGTTGCGTTATTACAGTGGTCAGGAGGACCTCGTTATCGGCACCCCCATTGCTAACAGGACGCGTATTGAGACCGAAGGTCTGATTGGTTTCTTTGTGAATACATTAGCGTTGCGCACCAACCTGGGAGGCGATCCCACCTTTAGAGAGCTTCTGAGTCGTGTGCGCGCGGTCTGCCTGGGGGCTTATACACACCAGGAACTCCCCTTTGAGAAACTTGTCGAGGCCCTACAGCCTGAACGCAGCCTGAGTTACAATCCCCTCTTCCAGGTCCTCTTCGCGCTACAGAATATGACCATCGATGCTCTGGAACTACCAGGGGCTGTGATTGAGATGCAACCGCTGGAGAGCTCCGTATCCAAGTTTGACCTGAGCCTCTATCTCTCTGAGGACCAGGATGGCTCATTGCAAGGCGCGATTGAGTACAGCACGGATCTCTTTGATCTAGAGAGCATAGCGCGCCTGGTCGAGCATTACCAGGGATTGCTTGAGGCGCTGGTCGCCAATCCTGAGCAGCGAATCAGTCAGGCCCAACCAGTGAGTCCTGACGAACGCGAACAGCTTATCCCATCCTGGAACAAGGCCGAAGTCACCTATCCCATAGCGTCGAGCCTTGTGCATAGATTTGAGGCGCAGGTGGCACGTACACCGGAAGCGACCGCGCTTATCTATGAAGCGCAGCGAGTCAATTATCGTGAACTGGATCGGCAAGCTAACCGGGTCGCACACGCATTACGCGAGCTACATGTTGGGCCGGAGATGCGGGTTGGCTTATGCCTGGAACCATCAATCGAGATGGTGATCGGTATCTTTGGCATTCTGAAAGCTGGAGGAGCATACGTACCCCTGGACCCCGACTATCCTGTTGAACGTTTGAGGCTAATGGTGGAGGATGCGCAGGTGTCGGTTGTGCTCACGCAGAAACATCTTCGTTCGCGCCTCCTCTCTCCCTCCATACGCTTCCTGTGCCTGGATAGCGACCAGGAACAGCTTATGCGTTTGCCAGAGGAGCCTCTGAATGTGCATATTCAGCCAGAGAATCTGGCATATGTGATATATACCTCGGGATCAACGGGAAGGCCAAAGGGTGTGTTGGCGACGCACCAGGCTACCCTCAACCGTTTACACTGGATGTGGCAGACCTATCCCTTTGTGGATGATGAGATCTGTTGCCAGAAAACATCATTAAGCTTTGTTGACGCCGTATGGGAGATCTTTGGTCCGCTGCTTCAGGGCGTCCCAATAGTGCTGATCCCAAGAGCACAATTGCAGGACCCACATGACCTCATAGAGACATTGGCAAGCCAGAACGTTACCCGCCTGGTCCTGGTGCCCTCTTTGCTTCAAAGCTTGCTTGACCTGGATACCCAGATAGGGGCGCATTTGCCAGGCCTCAAGCTCTGGAGTGTAAGTGGAGAAGCTTTATCACGGGAACTAGTACAGCGTTTTCAGGTAGCTTTACCAGGAGCTACGCTTCTAAACCTGTACGGTTCCTCTGAAGTGGCGGCTGATGCCACCTGCTATGAATTGCCTGCTGGTACACAACCAGCTACGAAGGTGTCGATTGGGCGCCCCATTGCCAATATGCGTGTCTACATCCTGGATGCGCAGTTGTCTCCCCTGCCTGTTGGCGTGCCGGGTGAAATCTATATAGGCGGGATTGGTCTTGCCAGGGGGTATCAGGGGCGTGCCGACCTGACGGCTGAACGCTTTGTTCCTGACCCCTTTAGTAAGGAGTCAGGCGAACGGCTCTACAGAACCGGAGATCGCGCGCGCGTGCTTTCGGATGGGATTCTTGAGTACCTGGGACGGATAGACCAGCAGGTCAAGATAAGAGGTATCCGCATTGAGATAGGTGAAATTGAGGCTATTCTCATGCGGGATGAGCGTCTGCGCCATGCCGCGCTACAGGTGGGGCAAGCCCCATCGGGCGAGAAGCGCCTCGTCGCCTACCTTGTCGCGTCCCAGGAACCCTCTCCATCGGCGCAGGACCTGCGGGCCAGGCTCCTGCAACACCTACCCGCTTATATGTTGCCCGCAGCCTTTGTTTTCCTTGATGCGTTGCCATTACTACCCAATGGCAAACTGGATCGACAGGCACTCCCAGCACCTCAACTTGAGCGCGTGGATCTTGAGGAAGGTGATCAGGAGCCGCGCACACCAACCGAAGAAGTGTTGGCGTCCATCTGGGCTGAAGTCTTGCACCTGGAACGTGTGGGCCGGCATGAAAACTTCTTCGAGCTGGGAGGAGACTCTATCCTTACTATCCAGATCGTGACCAGGGCCATGCGGGCAGGATTACGTTTGACCGCCAGAAATCTCTTCCAGTATCAGACCATCGCGGAACTCGCCAGGGCGATTGAGAGCGCCGAGAGCGTACCAGAACATGATGAGCCAGAAGTACAGGAGCACGAGCAACCCTTTCCCCTGGCGGACCTGGATGCAAAAGAGTTTAGCAAGCTTGCCAGCCTGCTTGGTAAAATGACCAGTACAGAGGAGCCACCGAGATGAGCTTTGACAACGTAGAGGATGTGTATGTCCTGTCGCCAATGCAACAAGGAATGCTCTTTCATACCTTGTATGATCCAAACACGGGAGCGTATATACTGCAATCCGGCTGGGAGTTCGAAGGAGGCTTGAACGTTGCCTTATTCAGGCAAGCCTGGCAGGAGGTTATCAATCGACATGCTATTCTACGTACGGGCTTTGTCTGGGAGGGATTGGAGAAACCACTTCAGGTGGTGATGCATAGTGTAAATATTCCCTGGCAGGAGCACGACTGGCGTGAATTGGCGTCTACTGAACAGCAGGAACGTTGGGAGCAGTTCCTTGAAGCTGATCAGACAAGCCCTTTCGCGCTTGACAAAGCACCCCTATTGAGGCTGACGCTCGTGTGCCTGGGCGAGAGAACATACCGATTCGTTTGGAGCTACCATCATATGCTCCTGGATGGCTGGAGTTCGCCGCTGGTGCTCAAAGATGTCTTCACCGCTTATGAAGCTCTGGTGGAGGGGCAGCAACCCAGGTGGGAGGAGTCCCGTCCCTATCGCGATTACATCGCCTGGTTACAGAAGCAGGACGTAACGCAGGCAGAAACGTTCTGGCGCCAAACGCTCAAAGGCTTTACTGAGCCTACAAGGCTGCGCGATCTATCAGTGGTAGAGCATAGATCTGGAGCGGATAAGGAAGGACGCGAGGGTCACTTTGAAGCGCAAACGCTGACGATCTCGCAGGAGACTACAAGCGCTTTACAGGCCTTTGCACGTACACACCAATTGACTCTGAATACGCTCGTACAGGGGGCCTGGGCGCTTCTACTCAGCTGGTATAGCGGAGAGCATGATCTCAGTTATGGAACGGTCGTTTCTGGACGTCCAGCTGCTCTGGCAGGGGTCGAATCTATGATTGGGTTATTTGTGAACACCCTGCCTGGGCGTGTACGGTTTTCTGCTAAAACGGACCTGCTCTCCTGGCTGAAGGAGTTACAGCGCCAGCAGGTCGATCTACGCCAATATGAGCACAGCCCATTAATGCAGGTTCAGGCGTGGAGCGAGGTTCCCCGTGGTCAACCCCTCTTCGAGAGCATTCTGGCCTTTGAGAACTATCCAGTTGTCGAAATGGAAAATGACGGCGCGGAGCGACTACGCATTACACCGCTGTCAGCCAATGCGCGTACGCATTATCCACTCGAACTTATTGTCGTGCCACGCCAGACGCTGACATTGCGTTTAAGCTACTCATGCGAACGTTTTGCTCCCGCCACGATCAAGCGCATGCTCAGTCATCTCCAGTACCTGCTGGAGGGTATACCAGCGCAGAGTGCAAAGTCACTTGGACAACTGTCGATGCTAAGTTCAGCAGAGCGTGAACAATGGTTGCGAGCCATTAACATACCTGACCAGCGAGCAGAAGTAGGCGGTATTGAGCGACAACGTCTATGTGTGCATCAACTCGTTGAAGCACAAGTGGAGCATCAGCCAGAGGCAAGAGCGGTGGTCTTTGGAGAAGCGTCTCTGACCTATGCGGAGCTCAATTATCGTGCCAATCAGCTCGCGCGCTACCTACAGCAGCAGGGCGTGGGGCCAGAGGTGTGCGTAGCTGTATACATGAAGCGCTCTCTTGAGCTTATTGTGAGCCTGCTGGCGATCTTGAAGGCCGGGGGCGGCTATGTTCCATTGGACCCCGCTTATCCGGGTGAGCGCATTGCCTATATCCTGAAAGATGTGCAGACCCCCCTGGTGCTGACCACGCAAGAGATGGTTGCAGGATTGTCGCAGCTCGAAGAAAGCTCCCTCCTGGTTGTCGATCTCGCGGGAGAACTGCTGAGTCACCAGGAGGGCACAAATCTTGCGAGTTCTGTGGTAGCGGCAAATGTTGCAAACGTTATGTATACCTCGGGATCGACTGGTAATCCCAAGGGAACCATTATCACGCATCGCAGTATTGTTAATTTGGCGTATCAGCCAACATATGTTCACATTAGTGAGCAAGATGTGTTGTTGCTCTTCTCTTCCATCGCCTTTGATGTAGCTACCTTCGAAATATGGGCAAGTCTTGTGAATGGTGCGCGGCTGGTGGTCGCGCCAGCGGACGTGTCTTCGCTGGACGAGTTGGTAGAGGTTATCCAGGGGCAAAAGGTTAGCGTTATGTGGCTAACAGCAGCTATCTTTCACCAGATGGTGGAGACCCATCTTGATGGCCTACGGGGAGTAAAACAGTTGATGGCTGGGGGTGAGGCGCTTTCAGTGCCCCATGTGCTCCAGGCGCGGGAAGAACTGGGTGGTTGCCAGATCATCAATGGGTATGGGCCGACCGAGAACACTGCCTTCTCATGTGCTTACGCTATACACGAAGATGATGCACTTGATCCATCCGTCCCAATTGGTAGACCTCTTGCCAACACACGTGCCTACGTCCTGGATGCGGCTATGCAACCGCTTCCTCCTGGCATTATTGGCGAACTTTATGTAGGTGGAGAAGGTGTCGCGCGCGGCTACCTTAAACAGCCAGCCTTGACGGCTGAACGCTTTGTCCCTGACCCATTCAGCGAGATTGCAGGTCAGCGACTTTATCGAACAGGCGATCTGGCATGTATGCGTGAGGATGGAACACTGCTCTTTGAAGGTCGCATAGATGGGCAAGTGAAGTTGCGCGGCTATCGAATTGAATGTGGAGAGATTGAGGCTAGCTTACTCAAGCATCCAGCGGTGCGTTCGGTGAAGGTGATCGTGCGTGAGGACCAGTCTGGCGAAAGGTTATTGATTGCCTACCTTGTCGCGAACCCTCTATCAGGTGAGCAGGCATCGAGCGAACTGCGCGCGCACCTGTTGCAATGGCTACCGGAGTATATGGTGCCAGGAGCCTATGTGTGGCTGGAACGTTTGCCTCTCACGCCAAATGGCAAACTGGACCAGCACGCACTGCCATTGCCAACCAGGCAGGGAGATGCCGCCTCCTATCTCGCACCTCGGACGCCAGTTGAAGAGCAGTTGGCGAGGCTATGGGCAGAGCTGTTTCACCTGGAGCGCGTGAGTATTACTGACAACTTCTTTGAGCTAGGGGGGCATTCCATTCTGGCAATCAGGCTCGTGGGGCAGGTTCAGGCTCTCTTCCAGGTTCAGATGCCATTGCGCACCCTCTTCGAGCAGCCAACAGTGATGGGATTGGCACTGGCAATCGTACAGATGCAACTGGAGCAGAGCGAAGATGATGAGCTTGAGAGGCTGCTTGCGGAGGTCGAGAATCTTGCACCCGAGACGAATAAATAGAAGATTATAAATGTACTCGACAGCGCAGTCGACTCAGAGAATATGAGCGAGGGAGTAAAGCGTGACAGATCTATCCAGGCGGCTTGCCAAACTTACACCGGAACAACGGGCGGTATTGGAGAACCGACTTCGCCAGAAGCAGTCTACCGCGCAGCCTGAAACACGTATCATGGCATGGAGAGGCGAGGTCGGAGCGCCTCCTCTCTCGTTTGAGCAGCAGCGGCTCTGGCTTACCGACCAGCTTGCGCCAGGTAATCCGGCGTATAATTCGCCCCTGGCGCTTCGCCTTCGTGGTGTGCTCGATAGGGCCGCTATTCAGCGTGCCCTCAAGGAGATCATGTGGCGCCATGAAGTATTACGGACCTCGTTTGGTGTGCAAGACGAACAACCTGTGCAGGTGGTTCATTCAGACGCCGATCTTCACCTGAGGAGCATAGATCTGTGCGCACTGCCTGAGAGCGAGCGAGAGGCAGTGGCATATAAACTTGCATGTGAAGAGGCGCAACGTCCATTTGACATCACACAAGGCCCAATATTTCGCGTATTGCTCATGACTATTGGTGAGGAAGAGCATATCCTGACCCTGGTTTTTCATCATATAGCCGTGGATGCCTGGTCCATCGTCATCTTCTTTCGCGAGCTAACCGCCCTCTATGATGCCTATCAGCAGCAAAAAGAGCTGCCATTGCCGCCGCTTACACTTCAGTATGCCGATTATGCGCTCTGGCAGCGCCAGACCCTGCAAGGCCCCAAACTTGATGGCCTGCTTACCTACTGGCGAGAGCACCTGGCCAATCTCCCAACCCTGCGCCTCCCAACTGATTATCCGCGCCTGGCAGGCCCTGCGTTTACTGGGGAGAAGCAGACTATCTTACTCTCGTCGACGCTCAAGCGGAAACTCCTGGCAATTAGCCAGCATAACCAGGCAACCCTTTTCATGACCTTATTGACCGCTTTTCAGATCCTACTCACGCGCTATAGTGGACAAGAAGAGATTGTCATTGGAACGTCTGTTGCTGGTCGCATGCGGAAGGAATTGGAAGACCTGATCGGCTTCTTTATCAATATGCTGATCTTGCGCACAGTATTGCCAGGATCGCTAAACTTCCACAAAGCCTTGCAACATGTGCGTGAAGAATGTTTGCAGGCGTATGCCCATCAAGACCTTCCTTTTGAGCGCCTGGTTCAGGAACTACATCCGGAGCGCGATTCGGCGGGCATGCTACTCTTCCAGGTCCTTTTTCAGAGCGTTGAGAGCCTGAGCGAGAGTGGAACCTTTCCTGGCCTGGTCGTGGAACCTTATGCTTTACAAACAGGAACCTCCAAGTTCGACCTGTTAGTAAGCATTCGCGAGCCTGGAAAGGAGATTAGCGTTGAACTGGAATATAACACCGCTCTCTTTAGGGCTGAGACCATAGAACGCCTGTTGGGGCACTATCTGAGCTTGTTGGAGGCTCTGATGGAGCATCCCGAGCAGCCTATTCAAGAGCTACCGGTTCTAACGAAGCGTGAGTGGCACACAATGATATCGGCCTGGAATCAGACCGAGACTCCCTTCTCAGATGATCTCTGCCTGCATCAGTTATTTGAACGACATGTTGCGCAACAGCCAGGAGCTCTCGCCCTGAGCTATGAAGAGCAGGAACTTACCTATGCTCAGCTCGATGTGCGCGCGAATCAACTGGCGCATTACCTGCGTCGTCTGGGTGTTGGTCCTGATGTTATCGTTGGCCTTTGTGTGGAGCGCTCAGTAGAGATGGTTGTAGGGATACTGGGCATTCTGAAAGCTGGAGGTGCTTACGCGCCACTTGATCCAAATTATCCAGAAGAGCGCCTGGCGTTTCTGCTCAAAGAGACCAGGGCTTCCGTCGTCTTGACACAACGAAGGTTATTGGCCAACTTGCCTGCGCAGGAGAGATATGTCATATGTCTAGACTCTGACTGGACAAGAATTGAGCAGGTGCAAGGTGATGCCCCACTATCAGATGTTGCTCCGACAAACCTGGCGTATGTCATCTCAACGTCTGGTTCGACGGGAAGACCGAAAGGTATTGCCATCCCACATAGAGGGGTCGTCAATAATATCACCGACCTGAACAGGCGTTTCCAGGTTGGGCCAGGTGATAGCGTGTTAGCGTTATCTTCACTGAGCTTTGACATGTGTGTCTACGACGTTCTAGGTATCCTTGCGGCGGGCGGGCGAATCGAACTTCCGTCAGCCTCTTTGAGCAAGGATCCCGCACACTGGGCGCAATTGCTGGTGCGCAAGCGTATTACGCTCTGGAACTCTGCGCCATCCCTACTGGACTTGCTGGTAACTCATTGTGAGCAGACGCAGACGGGACCGTTACACCTGCGCCTGGCGCTCCTGGGTGGCGATTGGGTGCCTGTCACGTTACCGGATCGACTCAAGATGCTGGCGCCTGGAATCGAATTTATTAGCCTGGGCGGTGCGACCGAAGCCTCGATCCACTCGATTATCTACCCGGTGGAGGCGACTGACCCCAACTGGAAGAGCATTCCATATGGGCGCCCCATGGCGAACCAGGAAGCGTATATCCTTGATGCGAACTTTCAGCCTGTCCCTGTCGGCATACCGGGTGAACTGCACCTGGGGGGGATAGGCCTGGCCCGTGGATATCTCAATCGACCGGATTTGACGGCGGAGAAGTTTGTGCCTCATCCCTTCGCTCGGGAGGCTGGAGAGCGGCTCTATAAAACAGGTGATCTTGCGCGCTATCGCGAAGATGGCGTAATAGAGCTACTGGGGCGCCTGGACTTCCTGGTAAAGATTCGTGGATTACGCATTGAGGCTGGCGAGATAGAAGCAACGTTAAAGCAGCATCCAGCCATACGCGAGGCGGTCGTACTCGCCCGAGATGATCGAGCCGGCGATAAGCAACTGGTCGCATATATTGTTGCACCTGAAGGTGAGCCAGAGCCAACGGAATTGCGCTCTCTTTTAAAGAGGAGCCTCCCCGAATATATGCAGCCCCAGGCGTATGTGTTTCTAGAGCGCTTGCCGCTCTCTCCTAATGGCAAGGTTGACCGTAAGGCATTACCGGAACCAGATCGGGCGCAACCACTGCGAAAAGATCTGGTCATGCCTCGCGATGAGCTTGAACGCCGTCTCGCGCGTACCTGGTCGGATATTCTGGGCATCGAGCAGATTGGGATTACCAACAACTTCTTTGAACTCGGAGGCGACTCCTTCAAGGCGATTCGGGCTGCCAGAGCATGTAGTGATACCTTGTCCTTGATTGACTTCTTTCGGAACGCAACCATTCAAGATCTCGCGGCCCATTTGCGCCAATCCCCGGAAAATACCACACGTTTGCTCTATGAACTCACAGGGCATGAGAGCTTACCTGAACTATCCTTCGTATGTGTGCCATATGGAGGAGGCAATGTCGTATCTTATCAAACGCTGGCGAATAACTTGCCTGAAATGTATCATCTCTACTCTGTGGCTCTGCCAGGACACGATTTTGTACGTCGCGAGGAGCCACTCATGCCCCTGGAAACGGTGGCACGTGTATGCGTGCAGGAGATTATGCAGACGGTGGAGAGCAAGCCCCTTGCCCTATATGGTCAGTGCGCGGGTGTGGCCTTAACAATTGAGATTGCGCGCCAGTTGGAAGCGCAAGGGAGAGCACTCACAGCAGTGTATCTAGGCGCGGCATTGCCCGATAGAGAGCCAATGCGTTCAATCGCGCTTGGAAAAGAGGTCTCAGATGAGGACCTCTTAGAATGGCTACAATACCTGGGAGGGCTTGAGGATATTTTTGCGCACGATGATCTCCAGCACATCCTCCGCGCTGTGCGTCACGATTTGCTGAATGCTGCCGAACATTATAGATATGCTTATGAGGTCCCACCTGTGAAGTTGAAAACTCCCATTATCTGTATCGTGGGTACCGAAGATGCCGCGACCAGGGATTACAAAGAAAGATACCGAGAATGGGAGTATTTCGGGGATCAGGTTCATCTACAAACAATCGACGGAGCCAGGCACTATTTCGTGAAGCACAATGCCAGCGAGTTAGCGAAGATTATTTGTCAAACCTCCACTCTTGAGGATGAGTCTCTGCGTAAGGATGGAGATTAGAATGCATAAGGATATGTTAGCGGACTTTCTTTTAAAGGGGACCAGTTTGCTCAAAGAGGAGGATCCCGAACTTGAGAGACTACTGGTTCAAGAGCACCAGCGTCAACTCAATACTCTGACACTTGTGGCTGCATCAAGTATTGCGCACCCATCAATCTTCGCCTGTTTAGGCTCTTCGATTGGCAATCTTACCACTGAGGGCTATCCAGCCAGGCGCTTTCATGGCGGATGCGAAGTTGCTGATGAGATAGAGCGGTTAGCCATTGAGAGAGCAAAAGTTGCCTTTGGTGCGTGCTATGCGAATGTACAGCCACATTCAGGGACCAGCGCGAATCAAATAGTGATTGGAAGCTTGCTCAAACCTGGCGAGAGGATCATGGGGTTGGGATTGAACTCTGGTGGGCATCTTTCGCATGGATCGCGCGCCTCGCTCACTGGTCAGTGGTTCGATGTTGTTGAGTACCATGTCAATGAGGAGAGCCTGCTTGATTATGATGAAGTGTGGCGTTTAGCCTGTCAGACGCGACCGAAATTGATTGTCGCGGGTGCGAGTGCGTATCCCCGCAGTATTGATTTCGCGCGTTTTCGGGCTATCGCGGATGAAGTTGGAGCCTACTTATTGGCGGACGTTTCGCATATAGCGGGTCTTGTGGTTGCTGGTGAGCACCAGAGCCCGATCAATGAGGCGCACTTTACAACGACCAGTACCTATAAACAGCTCTATGGTCCGCGTGGTGGTCTGATACTGATGGGAAGAGACTCTGAACAGTTGTCATCAGATGGACGAAGTACATTGGCTGAGAGGCTTCAGAAGGCCACCTTTCCGTTTTTTCAGGGCACTCCTAGCCTTAATGTTATTGCCGCCAAGGCGCGTGCCCTGGAAATGGTGGTATCGCCGAAATTCAAGCTACTGACATATCATGTGGTAGAGAACGCCAGGGCGTTGGCTGGCGAGTTGCAGGCTCGAGGATATGATGTGCTTACCGGTGGAACCGACAATCATATGGTCATCTTGAATATAGCGTCAAATGGGCTGACAGGTATCATTGCTGAGCGAGCTCTTGAAGAATGTGGCATTGTGGTAAATAAGAACCGCATTCCGGGCGACACGCGATCTGCACTGATAACAAGTGGTTTGCGCCTGGGAACGAACAGTGTTGCGATGCGAGGAATGGGTGTAAAAGAGATGAGGATGTGTGCCGAACTAGTTGATCGTGTCCTTTCATCGATCTCTGTGCGTAATGAAAGGCAATATATATTACCTGAAGATGTAAAATTGGAAGTCAGAGAAAAGGTGGAAGAGTTATGTTCGTCATTTGCCATACCAGGATATGAAGAATGAATACCAGGCAACTAAGTAGCGTTATTGTCAGGTACCCAGTAAAATAGCTCTTCCGTACTTTTCGTGTTCAGCAGCCATCACTCAGTCTCATGCTCCTGGCGGCCAGGCTCAAAGCTGATACTTCTCTGCTTGCATTCGATAAAGTTCTGCTTCCGAATGCGGTTGAAGCGATGTGCAGGCGGGCCGCGAGCGGTTCCCGTCTCTTGCCCCTCTTGCTATGTTATTCCCTTTACAACCCTGGCCAGGTGCTTGATCCCCTCGCGTATTTCCTGTTCATTGACTCCCGCATATCCTAAGAGCAGCCCGGCTCGCTCAGGCTTCTGTTCGCTACACGCTGAGAGAGGCAGAACATCTATTCCTTGCTGAGCAGCCAATTGAGAAAGCAGGTGATCATCAACGCCCTGTGGGAGCCAGCCAATGATATGCATTCCTGCCTCATGCGCCTCCAGTTTTATTGTTTCGCCAAGCTCCTGCTGCATCACCTCAATCAAAAGCTGCTGGCGCTGAGCATATAGCGCCCGCATCCGCCGGATATGGCGGAGAAAATGGCCTTCTGTGATAAAATCCGCCACAATGGCCTGCTCGAATGTGGGGGCGGAGCGCCCGCAAAGTGCACTGAGAGCAAGAAAGGGCTCCAGGATCTCAGGTGGTAACACCAGATAGCCCAGGCGTAGGGCCGGAAAGAGGCTTTTGCTAAATGATCCCATATAGATGACACGCCCATGCGTATCCAGACCTTGCAGAGAGGCCAGAGGACGCCCGCGATAGCGAAATTCGCTATCATAATCATCCTCTAGTATCCATGCTCTGGTGGTCCGCGCCCACTCAAGAAGCGCGAGGCACCGGGCCAGACTCATGGTGATTCCCATAGGATACTGATGTGATGGAGTCACATAGGCCAGGCGTGCCTGCATGCTCAGCTGTATGCCTTCCTGAAGGTTGAGCCCTTCGTGATCAAGTGGAACGGAAACGACCCTGGCCCCAGCTCCCAGGAGAATCTCGCGCGCGAGGATATCCAGGATCTTCTACCCACACGACATCCCCCTCATCGAGAAGAAGACGAGCGGTGAGGTCGATGGCCTGTTGCGCCCCCGAAACAATCAACACCTGTTCAGGCTGACAACATACTGCTCGCGAGGTAGTCAGATAGTGAGCAATAGCCTCGCGTAAAGGACGGTAGCCTGCTGGATCACCATAGGCAAACAGTTCCAATGAGGAGTGCTGAGAACGCCGTGCAATGAGCCTGCATACATCAGCAGGGAAGGCATCCAGTGCAGGCAAGCCTGGCTGGAAAGCCTTCATTGGCGGTGTGTAGGGCAGGGAATGTAACGGAACAGGCATCACCTGCTGGCTGCGCTGTGACACTTGAGGCATCCGCCCCGGGAGAGGTAGGGGTTGGGTTGACACTTGGAGCATCTCTTCAGGCAAGGTCGATAACACAAACGTTCCTGACCCTACACACGCTTCGAGATATCCTTCGGTAATCAGCTGCTCAAAGGCCGTCACGATCGTCGTACGCGACACTGCCAGTTCAGTCGCCAGCACATGTGTGGGCGGCAATTGTGTTCCTGCGCTCAATTGGCCACGCAGAATAGCCTGCCTGAGCGCATGGTAGAGTTGCAGGTAGAGCGGCTCTGCCCTCTGCGGATCAAGCGGCAGGAGATAAGGCCAAGCCACCAACGGTGGCTTGCTCATGTTTGGGCTTCCCTCCGTCTCTCATGAGGAATTGGTATGCCGATCATATCAGATATTGGCTCTGGTCACAACACCAATCGGCCTGTACACTCAGAAAAACTCCCGCCTATGCTGCTTGAGCAAAAAGAGAGCATGGAACGCGCGCAAAAATACTCATTTACCTGGAAAAGGCGGAGAAAATCGCGCGAGGGAGAAGGAGGAATAAATTCTCATGATGAGATGTGAACCTATCACTTTGAGGGGTCAAAAGGTGCTTCTGGAGCCACTTTGTCTTGCACATGCCCCAGCGTTATACGAGGCAATCAGGGAAGCCAATATACAATCGCAACGGGCTATTGAGCGTCTGGGAGCGGTGAAAGAGGGTACTATGCGTAATAACAGGATTATGCCTGATGGCTCCTATCGCCACTCAGTTTACTACAGTATTATTGAAAACGAATGGCAGCAGGTCAAAGCGGGACTTGAGGTAAAGATGCGCCGCGCTTGAGAACGTGAGAACCAACTGCTTAAAGAGATCTACCTTGAAGTGGGTAACGGCGGCTTGGGTCCAGGATATGGGTTGTTTCCGCCTCCTGATCCCTTTGTTTCCTGAACAGGAGGCAAACTAGCAGGATGCCTAATAGCAGGAGCAACGGCGAGGCTCGTTTTTGTGGAAACTTCACACCTGGATGTGAAGTTTCCACTGTGACTCCTTATTCCGCCCACACGCGAAATTCAGCAATCGCCATATCAAAATAGGGATTGGCCTCTGTCGTCAGTTTGACAACGCGAATGTATTGCGCAGAGACAGGGGTATCAAACGCGAGGGTCAGGGTCCCTCCTATAGGGAGGCTGTGGACGCTATCAACCCTTCCAAGTACGCGATAATGACTCATATTCTGCCTATCTTCAGAAGCCTGGATTTCGAAGTTGTAGCGGCTCAGCGGATAGTCGCGGTCACTGAGCGTAGTGAGGTCGAGTTCCCAGATCCGATGGAGACGACCAAGGTCCACTTGCCACCACGTCAGTTCATCTGCTGGTAACACATTGCGATTTTTGGGAGCCCAGGCATGTCCATCTCCTCCCTCACGGTGTCCATCAAGAGCGAACTCTGCTTTCCATGCTTCGCTCCACTCGGAGGAGGCGGTTGCGGTCTTCTTGAAAGCAACATTGGTGAGTTGCGTGCGTACGGGTCGCTGTAACGTAGTAGTCATGCGTTTTCCCTTTCTGGCTCGGCGGTCACGATGGATAACTAACGTACCACCGGTAAACTTTGATTGAAAAGCAAACAGTGTTGCTCATACACCACTGTTTTTTTAGTATAAATACAACCACAACTTTCCTCTCAACCTGGTCCCACCTCCACCCCCGAGCCAATTTGTCACTATCGCGCCAGGCACAGAGCAGGTGATTCTGAAAGCATTGGAGAAAGCGCTCGAACAGCGCTTCCCTGATGTGAGTACCTTGAAGAGGTTGAGCATCTGCAGAGGAAGATTAAGGGGAGAATTAAATAGCCCTGGCTCTATTCTACGAAGCGGTAGCCAACGCTCCAGACGGTGACAATTTTTTCTCCTACGCCGCCGAGTTTCTTGCGCAGGCGTGTGACGTGTGTATCGACGGTGCGATCAAAGCCATCGTAGTCGTATCCCCAGAGCTGTTGCAGCAGGAACTCGCGGCTAAAGGCGCGCCCAGGATGTGAAGCCAGTAAAATCAGCAGTTCGTATTCCTTGGGCGTGAGCATGATACCTTCGCCATGAAGTTTAGCAATGCGGGCATTAGGGTCGATCTCCAATGGTCCGCGTATGATAGGGGGTTGGCCTGGTGTGGGTGTTATCGCGGGTGATACTTGCGCCGCTGGGGGTTCTGTTCGGGCCTGCTGGAGGGTCTGGGCCAGGCGCTGATCCAGATCGACGCGGCGGAGCATGGCGCGCACCCGGGCCATAAGCTCACGCATACTGAAAGGCTTGCTAATATAATCGTCGGCTCCCACTTCCAGACCTAGAATCCGGTCGATCTCTTCATTGCGCGCGGTGAGCATAAGAATAGGCATGAGGTAGTTCAGGCGCACACGGCGACAAACGGAGAGGCCGTCCAGGCCGGGCAACATCCAGTCGAGGATGATAAGCTGTGGCTGGTGCTGCTCAACCAGGGTCAGCGCTTGCAGGCCGTCATTGGCCTGGTAGACAGTATGCCCCTCGGCGCTCAGTTCAGCACAAATCAGGTTACAAATAGCGACTTCATCCTCAACAACAAGCACACGAGCCATGTGACAACTTCTCCTTCGCAACAACATGGGAAAATAAGGACATGGGAATTGGTCCCAAGCCCATGCTTAGTGTACACGCTGCTTGTGGCTGGCGTCCAGGCCTTATTGCTGCGGTATTGTTTGTTATCGCTAATTTGTCATCGCCAGTTTGTTATCACCAGGTTGTTATTGCTAGATTGTTATCGTCTGGGCGAGCCGCAAATGAATATGGAAGCAACTTCCCTCTCCGTCCTGGCTCTCAACCGTTATCTTCCCTCCCATGGCGTCTACCAGGTCTTTGACAATCGAGAGGCCCAGGCCAAAGCCGCCTGAGGAGCGTGAGCGTGATGCATCCGTACGGTAGAAACGCTCGAAAATCTGCGTTAGTTGATCGGCTGGAATGCCCATCCCCGTATCCGCGACCGTGATAACCAGGTAATCGCTGTGCTCCTGGTGCGTCGAGATCGAGATAATGCCCCCATCGGGTGTATAGGTGATGGCATTGCGTACCAGGTTCATCAGGACCTGAGTGAGACGCTGGTGATCGGCCTGTACGCGTGGCAAGCTCTCAGGCAGCGAGCGGACCAGCGTAATCATACGCTCCTTGCGCGCCAGGGGGAGCAGCGCCTGGTAGACCTCCTCAATTATTTCGCCGGGTGGAACCGAGGCCATATTCAGGCGCAACTTATCGGCTTCCGTACGCGAGAGCGAGAGCAGGTCCTCAACCAGAGAGCTGAGGCGTACAGTTTCTCGATGCGCGATGCCCAGGTAATTACTCAACTCCTGGGGCTGGAGTACGAGGCCGTTCTCTTGCGCGCAGGCTTTAAGCAACACCTCCAGATGCGCGCGTATGCTGGCGACCGGCGTCCGTAGCTCATGCGAGACATTGACGATAAGTTGTTGGCGGCTCAACTCGGCACGCTCGGCTTTGGCCTGTTCACGTCTCACCTGTTCCTCTGCCTGGGCGACGCGCAGATCCTGGTTGTTCATGCCCAACAAGGCGCGCCCCAATTGCTGCCAGATCCAGACCATTCCCAGAAGAATATATCTGGGCAGCAGCACCAGGCCAAAGCCCGTAAACACGTAACGTACGAGATCCTTCATGCCATTAAGGTAGATTGGTCTCCGTCCGAGCCAGCGTATTACAAGCGGCGCGTTGCGGGCCACGAGTATCAAATAGAGTATGGGCGTGCAGAAGAAACCCAGGATGAACGTGATCAAGGCCAGTACCAGCATCAAGATCGGAACCTGGATAGCGAAGACAAAACTGAGTATCCCCAGGGGAAATTTGAGCAAGAGAAACGCCAGCGTCTTCCAGGTCATCTTATTGGTGAGACGCGCGCGGAGATACTGGAGCCAGTTCTGTTTGGGCTGCCGGGAGAGCGTAAGCGGCGAGATGTAGCAATTGAGCCAGCGCATAGCGAGGTAGCGCTCGAAGATGGCGAATTGCCAACTCAGATACAGCCCCAGAATGAGCATGGGAATGCCAATCCAGACAATGAATAAGCCCACGCTCAGGGCCAGGAAGACGACCAGGACAACGAAATACAGTATTCCTGACGGAAATGAGAGTAAAAGATAGGCAGCGGTGGGCCATATTTTTGCCTGGCCTCTATTGCTGCTTGAAAGGGTTTCCTGCGCTTGCATTGGACGACCTCGCTATACAGTGTGAAATTACGAGAATGTGTATAGCATAAGGCAAAGATGTTACAGAAGTATGTCTACAGCCCCTTCTTACCCCAATACATAATTGACACACTTTGGCCACAAATTTACTCCAGTTTGGCGATAACCCGTTCACATTTAACCTCTATTATTCCTCTCAACGCACACATTTCCAAAGTGGGGAGTGCACAGGGGGGCATCAGCCCCTCTGCCCAACGCACGCATCTCCAAAGTGGGGAGTGCAGAGGGGCGTCAGCCCCTCTGCGTCCCTTTCAACGCACACATTTCTAAAGTGGGGAGTGCAGAGGGGCGTCAGCCCCTCTGCACTCCCTTTCCTCTGCCGCCGCAGGCGGCATGAATACCTTTCAATGAAACCGAACAGCGCAGTAGTTGCAAAGAAAGATGTAATAGTATGAATACTGCACATAAAGAAGCACAGAAAACACAAAGACTCTACTATTTTGACTGGCTGAGAACGCTTGCATTCGTGTTCGTTGTCTTGATCCATTGTGTAGAGATGTTTCATGACCTCTACCAGGCCCGCAACGCGCCAGGATTACAGAATGATGCGCTCGCGGCCTTCCTGCCCGCGCTCACTCAATGGTGTATGGCCCTCTACTTTCTCCTGGCAGGGGCCAGTACCTGGTTCGCGCTAAAACGCAAATCGCCAGCCGAGTTTGTCAGAGAGCGCTTCTCCCGCCTTTTTATGCCACTTGCGTCGGGCTTCGTTCTGCTCTTCCCATTACAGGCCTATGTGACGATGGTAAGCAATAATAGTTATCAAGATTCTCTCTTTGCCTTCTATCCCTACTTCTTAAGCGAGATCCTGCTCAGGGGAAAGCTATACCTGATTATTCTCTATATTCACCATCTCTGGTTCCTGGCGTACCTCCTCGGCTTCTCGCTACTGACGCTTCCCCTGTGCCTCTTGCTACGGAGCGCTAGAGGGCAGACGTGGACCGCGTGCCTGGGCAACTGTCCTGGCGGCCTGTTAACTCTGGCCTTCCCTCTCCTGCTTCTGCGGCTGACCCTGCTTCCAGCCTTCCCTGAGTATTGTAGCCTCGCGGATGCCTCCTGCTGGCTGCTTACCTATATGTATGGTTATATGCTCTTTGCCAACTCCTCTATCCAGCAGATGCTGCGTCAGCAGGGACGCCAGGCGCTCGCACTGAGCATGCTCTGCTTCGGCACGCTCCTGGCCCTCTGGTGTATGGGACTCCTACGCGGCGAATTGCTGATACCTCGCTATACCCTGAACTCCATGCTCTACCAGGCGACCCAATGTATCGCCCTCTGGTCCAGCCTCATCGCCATGCTGGCGCTGGGAGGCATATATATGAACCGCACATGCCCTCTGCTCAAGTATAGCAGCAGCGCCTCATTCCACTGGTACCTGCTGCATTTTCCCATCGTTGTGATCAGCGCCTACTATATCCTACGCCTCCCTCTGCCAGCCTGGTGCGCCTTCAGCCTCATTGGAGCCAGCTCCTTCCTCGTCACCTTTCTCCTGGCGGACCTCATGGCCCTCCACAGGCAAGGCTTGCGGCAGGTATACAGCTCTTTGAGCTCGTTCCAGCTCGCAATCTCGCCCTCTGAGTAGATAGGCATAACCTTGAGTGCTCACGCCTGCGTAGCTCCAGGAAATCTGCCACGCTGCCAGGCACGTTCAGCGAATCGGCCTCTCTCATAATATGGCGTAGCATCGCAAAGAACGCTCTTGCCGTTTTCCACTTCCCTTCACGTGTCAGATTCCGCAACACGTTCGTCAAGATATTTGGAGAATGCGCCAAGAAATACCTGAAAAAGGTCGCATTTCTGGCCCATCTCAGGTATACTTCTTCTGGCGGCAACCCTGGTCCAGACCGGGACCAGATGGCCGCCAGACGAGAGGAAGAGAGAGACTGCAATGGAGGCGCCAACCCAAACCGCACTGGTGCTCGCCGCTCAGGCGGGCGATCAGAAGGCGTTCGAGGCGTTGATGAGTGCATACCGGCGCGAGCTGCTCGTGCATTGTTATCGGATGCTGGGCTCATTCCATGACGCCGAAGATCTGGTGCAAGAAACCCTGCTACGTGCCTGGGAGAAACGCACCACCCTCACGAGTCCGGCATCATACCGGGCCTGGTTGTACCGTATCGCCACCAATCTCTGCCTGGATCGGCTCAGGAGTGCTCCTCAACGATCTCTGCACCCGGTGAGTGACTCCAATAGTCCCTCCCCGAAACGAATACGGGAGCCAATCTGGCTGGAACCGTTCCCCGATGACCTGCTCGCCGATCAACACAGCGATCCCGAAGATCGAGCGGAGAGGAACGAACGGACCACCCTGGCTTTTCTGGTGGCGCTACAACACTTAACGCCAGCGCAGCGGGCTATTCTGCTCTTGCGCGAGGTGTTGGAATGGCCCGCCAGCGAGGTAGCCGAATGGCTCAACCTCTCGGTCGCTGCCGTCAATTCTGGTCTGCAGCGGGCCCGACGCGCGTTGCAGGAGCACAACAGCCCCTCAGAGAAAGAGACTGCTCTCCCACTCTCTCAATTGCAATCGCTGCTGGACCGCTATGTGACGTGCTGGGAGCAGGCGGACATCCCTGGATTCGTGGCGCTGCTGCGAGAGGATGCCTGGTTCACCATGCCGCCGCTTCCTCTCTGGTTCCAGGGACCAGTGGCTATCGTCACAGAACTCTCGACAAGGATCCGTGTTCCTGGCAGGCACTGGCGCCTGCTTCCGACGCGCGCCAATGGCAGTCCGGCTTTTGGTCTCTATCGGCAGGAGGCCCAGTCCGACAGCTATCAGCTCTTTGGTCTGATGGTGCTGGGTGTGGTGGAAGGGCAGATCGCAAACATGGTCTCGTTCCTGGAATTGTCCAGCTTCTCGTCCTTTGCCCTGCCGCCCACCCTTCCATATGTGAGAGAGCATATCTAGCCCAGGGAGTGCCAGGTATTATGCTCTCTCACGTATGACGAGAGTACCTGGCGCTTCTTTCACCCCAGAAGAAGACACTGCAAGAGGGCGCAAACAGAATCTTTGCAGGCTTCAGGGATTCGACTACCTTGGAGCGTATTCCAAGTATGTGTGAGCTTAGGCTTTGCGGGTGTGTTCGGCAATCCAGTTGGTATCCCAGGTTGCGCCGCCGTCGAAGGAAAAAGCCTGCTGCCAGCGCGCAGTGTTCTCGGTGATGTTATCCCACAGAAAGCGCACACGCATGGGAAAGCCATCGAACGTCTCCATCTCCTGGTAGAAGAGACCGATGCCATCAGTAAACTTGCCTACTACGGCGCTCAGATCTGGCGGGTTGCGATTATCCAGCCACATGATCGACCAGAGTTGGGTCGCTTCGTCGAACGAGCGCAGGCCCAAGCCCTTGCGTACCTCGCCATCGGGCAATGTGCCCTCAAAATGGTCGATGTTGGCCCGGCCATCGAGGTAGGGTATGCAGGTAACGGTGGAGATAAATTCTTGCCAGACGCCCTCCTGATTACGGTAGAGTGCGTTAGTTCTCCGCTTATTCTGCGTAATCCATGAGCCGTAGAAAAAATCGAAGTCGTGTAAACCGGCGCGCTGATCCATGTTTTTCACTCCTCTATATGAGTTCATCACCCGTTGGTGAACTCATATAGAGTATATGCTCCTATGTGGACAATATTGGTCCTCATTAAGTTGACTTGGAGTCATAACATTTTTCCAATTCTGGTATGGAAAAATGTTATGACTCCAATGTTGCAAGCGAGCATGCACGCCGCCAAGGCCACGACAAACAGCAAGAGGCCAGCGACGAACATGAGCCAACGCCCGAAGGAGCTGGGGTCGACCGCGATGGTAACTCGCAAAATCAGGTTCAACAGACCTGGACCGCAGCTTTTTAGCCGCTAGTCATCCGAGCCACCCGTAGTTAAATTGACAGTAGTTCCTGTCATTCTGCTCGCCTTATCGGACGCCATGAAGACCGCGATGTTTGCCATCTCCTTGAGCGTCATGATCCGTTGCGGGTGGGCCGTGCTGGCGAGGCACCCTTGGACCTGTTCCCAGTTTATGCCCGATGCCGCCTTGACGTCGGAAACCTCCTTCATCGTGCGTGTCTCCGGCATGCCGTGTGGTCCCTACCTCCCTTCAGATGGTAGTTCATAGGTGAGCGTGACAATGCCTGTCGAGAAGCTCTTGGCCGCAACAAATTTCAAGGTGGTGTTTAGACCCTCTCGCAAGAACTGCCTCCCGTGACCCAGAACCAGCGGATGGACAGAGAGATCCAGCCCATCGAGCAAGTGGTGCTTGAGCAGCGTTTCACCAAGAAGACCATGACCAAAGATGAGCAGATTGCTTCCTTCCTGCTGCTTGAGCCGACTCACCTCTGCCACCACATCGCCTCGAACCAGGGTCGAGTTGTTCCATGAGGCTGTTTCCAAAGTCGAGGAAAACACATACTTTGGGATCGTATTGAGCCTCTCTGCCCACGGGTGGGGGCTTCTGGGCCATATCTTTGCCCAACTCTCGTAGGTACTACGCCCCATTAAGATGGCGTCACCGGAGAGCAGAAGGCCCAATCCGTCCCTCAGATACGTCTCGTCCTGGTACGCAAAAAACTTCGAGAAGTCTGTTTCTGCGAAAACGCCGTCTACTGAGATCAGGGTAGATTCGATAAGTTTGCGCATAAGTTGATGTCCTTTCGACATTCGCTACCTTCACCCAGGCACCTCGCGCCTGGGTGAAGATGATGGTTCACTATGAGATCGATCACTTTTCACTTATAGGACGGCGAGTTGATCCAAAACTCATCGCAGATGATCAGCAAATTTGGAGAAAGAGGGCGGGAGCCGCGTCGATACATTAAAAAGGCGAAAGAAGAGCAGAGGATCTTCCTCTGATTGAGGTATTCTTTGGAGATCTAGGCAGGGCGCTTGTTGAAGAAGACAAAAAGAAAAGGACCACATTTTTGTGGCCCTTCGCAAAATCAAATTTATTAAGTACAATCAAGTATACCTGGAAATGTGCGAAAAGTCAAGGCTAATTACGAACCAAAAATCACGCCAGATTACAGTCGCGAGTTCTTGAACTGGTGCCAGAGGCGGTTCGCAAGCTCGGTAGAATCCCGGTGCAGGCCATAGCGCCCGATGTATTTGCAGATATTGTCGATATCGCGTAGTAGCAGGTTGTAGGCGTGTGAGTTGAAGCGGGGATCGACCGCCTGGGGAAAGTCGATGATGGTCACCTTGCCCTGCCAGTACAGGATGTTATAGGCCGAGAGGTCACCATGCACGACATTATGCTTGAGCCAGAGCTGGATGTTGTCCATCAGGTTGGCGAAGGTGGGATAGACCTCGTCGGGGGCCAGTTGTACACCCTGGAGGGCGGGCGCGGGCTGCTGCGGCTCTCCCAGGTATTCCATCAGGATCGCGTTGCTGTTATGGGCGATGGGCCTGGGAATCGTGGCTCCGGCTTTATATAGCCCGGTGAGCATCGTGAACTCGTGCGCGATCCACATACTGAACTGGGCCTCGCGTCCCGCGTCCGACTTATTCTTCATGGCGCGCTTGATACGCTGGTCGCCGACGTAGCGTCCCTCCTGGTAGACCGAATCATTCTTAAAGCCGCGATTATTGCGTGAGCGGTAGACCTTGGCCGCGATATAGGGAACATCCTGAGAGGGATGGGCGCGACAGCAATAGACGGTCGCCTCCTTGCCACTTTTCACAACGTGCAGGATCTCGCTAATCAGGCCATCGGCGAAGAAAGAGTCGAGCGATGCCTGAATGGGGTCCGCCGCCTCCTGGTCCTGCTCTTGTAAGGCTTCTAGTTCTTCCTGCTCTTCGAGTGCACGTAACAATTTTCGCTTAGACAATGGTTACTCCTTATATATGTAGACAGATGTTGTTTGTGGTTGTCGTAGTTGTTTAGAAAGTTGTGCATGTGTCACCTCTTATTTCAGAGCGGATATGTGCTCCAGAACAACGAAAAGAGGCCATGAGCATCACGCTCATGGCCTCTTTTCACACAATAAAAAAGACCAACCTTCACGAGGTGGCCTGTCAGTTTATGGTCTTATCTTTGCCCTGGCTTATGGATGCCAGCTAGCAGCAATGGCCCTCTCGGAGACGTGATGCAGTTGATACGACATGATTTCTTTGCGCATCATGGCACGCTCCTTTCAATGTTTGAGCCACCTGGGCTCAGGGCCTTTTTCCTATCTACTAGAGGCTAGGATACCAGATACTCAGCCTTCTTGTCAAGCGAAATTTCGCGCCAGGGTGTGGCTCATGGACTCGTTTGGTGAGAAGAAATGGAACCAGATCGGCCTGGGAACAGCGAAGGGCTATGCTGAATCCTCTCCATGCTCTCGAAGGTGTGCAAGGGCTTGGTGCGCTCTTGCATACGCAATCCGTATCACCAAACGAGTCCATGAGCCAGGGTGTGCTTCACATTTCTCGGCTTAATTATTAAAATCGCATTAGCAGCGCTGTCGGATTTTTTGTTGCCTGAGCCATATTTGTGCTATGCTAAAAGCCAGAAGATCGTTAGAGGGAAAGCGAGGAGCAACCTATGAGCGAGGAGCACGGACGCGTAGGCTTTGCCACGCTGAATGGCACACGTTTCTCCTATGAGATCGCGGGCACGGGCCAGCCAGTCGTCTTCCTGCACGATGGCATCACCGATAAAAGCATGTGGAGCGAGCAGTTTGCTAGTTTTGCCGCCACCTACCAGGCCGTACGCTATGACCTGCGCGGCTTTGGCGAGACTTTACTGGTGGAAGGCACGTATGCGCACTACCAGGACCTCCATGCCTTGTTGGACTACCTGCATATTGAGTCCGCACACCTGGTAGGCTGCTCCATGGGAGGATGCACCATCCTGGATTTTGCCCTGGCCTATCCCCAGCGTGTGCGCTCCCTGACCGTGGTAGCCAGTACTCCCAATGGCTATGAATATCACATAGAGGATGCCTCCGCGCAAACCCTATTGGAGGAGCACGTGGCCGCGGTACGCGCCGGAAATATCAAGCGCGCCGCCGATCTTGAGACGCGCTACTGGCTCGTTGGTGTGCAACGCCGGGTCGACCACCTCCCGCCTGCCCTCATCCAGCGCGTCGAAGCCATGAACCGTGTCGCCATGGCTAATAAAGTCGCCTTCTTCAACCGCGTATCCGAACAGGAGCTACAGCCGCCCGCCGTGGAACGCCTGGAAGATATCCGTGTCCCAACCCTGATTATTGTAGGAGATCTCGATGACCGCAACATTCTCGCCGGCTCCCACTATATGACGACCCATATCCAGCGTGCGCGCAAAGCCACGATCAGCGGCACCGCTCACTTCCCCAACATGGAACAACCAGCCGAGTTCAACCGTCTCGTCTTGGCCTTCCTCCGCGCCCAGGTCTGACAACATGTACAATCCTTTTCTAAATTCCTTAATATAACCGGTCGAGCGTAAGCCATCGTGCTAAAGCTGGTCAATAATGAAAATATGTGCTTCTCAAGAGGCTATACAGGCATTGTTGTATACTATTGCTATGTATAAATATCTCTAGGAATAAAAAATCAAGTGTGAAGGAGTCGTACATGTATCACCTGGCCCAGGTCAATATCGCGCGTATGCGCGCCCCCCTGAGCGATCCCCTGATGGCAGAATTCGTTGCCCAGCTTGATCCGATTAATGCCCTGGCAGATCATAGCCCTGGTTTTATCTGGCGTTTGCAGTCTGAGGAGGGCGACGCCACCGCCATTCGCCCCTTTGATGATAATGCAATCCTGGTCAATCTCTCGGTCTGGGCCTCGCTCCCGGCGCTTGCGGATTATGTTTATAACAGCGCGCATCGCCAGGTCTTACAGCAGCGCCGGCAATGGTTTGAGCGCTTCGAAGGCGTATACACCACGCTCTGGTGGGTGCCAGAAGGACATATGCCGTCAGTCACAGAGGCGAAGGCGCGCCTGGAGCACCTGCAAGCTCACGGCCCCACAGCCTTTGCCTTTGCCTTCAAACAGCCCTTTCCCGCCCCGAAGGAACGCAGGTTACTCCAGATCCCGTTCTCGATGAGTGCCCTGCTTAGCAATTTGCTTTTTTAATCAGTAAGAGCGCCAGTGATGCAGAAAGTATCACCCGCACTCTGCCAGTGAAAGAGAGAAGCGATTTTGAGCGAAACTATCAGGAAGGCTAGCGCTGACGATGTGCCACGTATGCTTGACCTGGCTGAACAGAGGCGCCAGGAGTATGCACACTATCAGCCTGTCTTTTGGAAACCTGCCACGGATGCGCGCGAGAAGCAGAGTGCCTGGTTCGCGCAGCTAGTTCGGCGTGAAAATATCGTTACGCTGGTTTATGAGCGAGACGGAGAGGTCATTGGCTTCGTAATCGCAAATTTTGTACCCTCGCCGCCTGTCTACGATGTACCCGGCCTGACGTGTAATGTCGATGATTTTTGTGTCGCAACGCACGAAGACTGGCTGCATTACGGGCGAAAATTACTGGAGGCCGTTATGGAGGAGGCAAAGCAGCGAGGCGCGGCCCAGATCGTCGTTGTCTGCGCCCACCTTGACCACGCCAAACGCTCCATGCTAAGCGACGCGGGCCTGACTATCGCCTCCGAGTGGTATACCACCCCTCTGTAGGATGCATGCTAGCATGGACTCAATCGCCTTGCTGAATTATGGGCAGCGTGAACCAGAAAGTCGAACCCGTGCTGCGCTGGCTTGTGACTCCAATGTCCCCATTATGCTTGCTGATGATGGTCTGGCAGATGTAGAGGCCCAGGCCCAGGCCGGGGCGTTGCCCATGCTGGATCTTCTTGCCTGGAGTCTGATAGAAGCGCTCCCAGATACGCTGCTGCTCATAGGATGTCAGGCCTGGCCCCTCGTCCTGAACCGAGATACGCACAAACTCATGCTCTATCTCCAGGCGCACCTCGATAGGCTTATTATCATCTGAGTATTTGTGTGCGTTAGTGAGATAGTTATTGAGTACCTGCCCTATCCGGTCTGCGTCGGCAATGATTGGCAGCGTGTCGACCTCGGGTAGCGTAAGATTAAAGGGCCGCTCGGTGTTGACAGCTCGTTGATCGGTGACTACCTCTCGTACGACCTTGACCAGGTCGCAGACATCAAAATGCAGCTCTAAATTATTGGCAGTGATACGTGAGACATCGAGCAGATCGCTTATCAGGCGCGTCTGAATCTGTACCTGGTGCTCTATCCGCTCAAGCAGGTCATCGATTCGGGTTATCTTCTCCGCCTCGCTAACGTTTGGATCGGCCAGGCGTTGTAGGCCGCGCCGCGCAAGCTGTACATATGCTTTGATTGAGGTAAGAGGTGTTCGTAACTCATGGCCCGCCATGCCAATGAAATCATCTTTCTGCTGCTCGGCCTCTTTACGCTGGGTGATATCCTGGACTGCGCCGTAGACGCGCACGACCTCGCCCGTTTCCGGATCGAGTATAGGGCGGCAGTAGTCACGTAGCCAGAGTATCTCACCCTGCCTGGTTGTGATGCGCCACTCGCGCACATCGGATAGGCCCGCAAGCACGGTTCGCAGGCGTTCCTCAACCTGTTCTTTATCATCTGGATGGATGAACTGCTCCCAGCCACGTTCGTCGAACTCCTCGGGTTCAAAACCCGTCAAAGCCATAAAGGCGCTGGTCGTCCACTCTCGCTCAATCGTCCCATCGGGGCGGAAGTGGTAGGCATAGGCGTAGTCTGAAGTCAGTTCGGCAGTTGTACGAGCCTGTGCTTCGCGTTCGCGCAACATATCCTGTTCGATAACCAGTTTTTTTACAAAATCTTGTAATTGCAGGCGTGCCTCTTCTGTCTGTATCTGCTGCATTTGTGCTAGCACATCCCCCCTTTCTTGTAGCCTGGTTTCTCGCTCTAGCTCAGCCTGTTTCTGCTCAGTAATGTCGCGCAATGTAGCGACAATGGCTGCCAGGTTCGGTACATTGAGCCTGTTGACGTAGGTTTCTTCTAGCCAGCGCGTGGTTCCATCGGCCTGAGTGATGCTATACTGCGCCTTTGCCGATAGGCCTGGAGCAGTAGTAACCCGTTCAAAAGCCTTAGCTACTGCTTGCTTATCAATGTGAGAGAGGACATCATAGAGGCTAATAGATAGCGTGTTGGAGGAGGACAGGTTGAGTAGTTGTGCGGCGGTGGCATTCGTGTAGAGGACCTGCCCATGGAGATCGAGAAGCCTGATGCCCTCTGAACTAAATTCGACAAGCGTACGAAAGCGTTGTTCTACGCTACGCATTTTTTCAGAGTGCGCTTCCCTGCTTTTCCCCGTAAATGTGCGGCGAATGAACATCTGACTTTTCCTTTCTCCTTTCTGAATGATATGCCCAACGCATCCCTTTAAAAGCACAGCTTTTTATCTATAATATACTGTATTTTGCTCTGCTATGGCTAGCACAATATCCATATTTCCCGGGCTTTTCAATTCTAGATAGAAGATGGCAGGTGGGCATCTGCCCACCCGCCATCTTCTATCTAATTTTACCAACCCTCGTGATGAATGAAGTCCGTGGTTGCCTTGCGACCGCGTTTGAGCGAGGGTGAGAGACGGTCCTGTGCCGGGTGCCCAACGGGAATCACGCCAACAGGGGTGACCTCAGACGGAATACCCAGTAACTCGCGGAAGCGCGCAAAGTTATGCGCGGGCACGCCCGCGAAGGCCGCTGCCAGCCCCTCATCAACAACTGCTAGCAGCAGTAGCATGACCGAGCAGCCAATATCCATGTGCCAGTAGGGGACGGGCCAGGCGATCTCCTCGCCATCCTCATCGACCTTGTCGCTCTCCTGGTAACGACTATGATAGGCCGCCTCGCTTGTGCAAGGAATGACCAGCACGGGTGCCTCAGAAATAAAAGAATGGAAGCCAGAGGAGACATATTCCTGCTCGTCGCACAACTCGGCGATGGCATTCTTCATCTCCTCGCGCGTCACGACGATAAAGGACTGCCCCTGAGTAAAGCCCGCGCTGGGAGCACGTTGAGCCAGGGCCAGCAGGCGCTCAACAGTTTCGGGCGCGACCGGCTCAGAGGTAAAGTGGCGTACCATGCGGCGTTTGCGTACGACATCGGAAAATTCCATAAAATATGTGTGTCCTTTCGTGGTGCTAAGCTAGCGGGCAATAATGTAGAAGTGTATAGCGGCTATAGCCGGGGGTGAGAATGGTAATAACCACATCCAGATATTTAAATTATATCAATGTATGTCAATCAAGAAGTCTATCCTCGGCGTCCAATATGCATCAGGTGGAAGTATCATTCACCCTTTCTCCGCGTTTGAGCCAACTTTGTGCATTTTGCACTGATATATGACGTATAATCTATACATTATCAAAAGCTTTATATATGCCTTAAGTATTCTATGCTGGCCGCCAGGCGTAATTTCTGAAGCGTATAGAGAAGAGAAGGAACTCATATGCACATTGGGAAATTCTATTTGCCGAAAAAGATCCTCTTCTGGCTTGTTCTATTAAGCATCTTTGCCACATCCGCCACGGTTGTGGCGGCCTCACCCGCCCAGGAGCGCGTCGCGAGCATCAGGTCAAATGGGGTCGAGCTAACTTTACATGTCCCCAATGAACCAATCTTCTTAAGTGAATTACTACCTGTCGATGTGTCCCTCACTAATGAGAATTCCCAACCTGTCACACTCATGGGTGACATCAACTCTACATTGTTCTGTAATGCAGCTGTAAAACTTTCTATAAAAGGTGGTGGCGAGCCACACTTTCAGCTTCCCCATGAACAAAATGGGGTTACTCATGGCTGTGCTGCCTTTGGGGAGGTCACGGTTCAGCCTCATCAGACTGTGACGACCCATTATTTTCTGCCCATGACCGCGAGCGGCGCTGTAACGCTCCAGGCGAGCGCATCGTTAGCCAGTAGAAGTGGGGATATTGTAAGCACAAACGATGCCTTTATCCATCACACTCCCACCCTGGCATTTAACGTCAGCCCGCAAATACCTGCTGAGCGGAGGTTATCCTTACGGCTCTCTGGCTCGCGCATCTTTGTTAGCGCGCCCGCCCCGGCGCGAGCACACCTGTATTATCAAGCGTTTGGCGAATGCCAGTATGGAGATGGTAGCTCGATCCATCGAAGCCTTGAATGGATAACTCTCCCTGACCTCGCTTTGAACGTGCCAGACTGCGCTCGCGATACCTCTAGAACTGTTACTGGCCAGGACTGGGGTGTATCAGTTGGCTCTCCTGGCTATGCCATTGCCACCTTGAACAAATAAAATCCTACGACATACAAAAAGGCCTGGGGCAAATGCCCCGGGCCTTTTTGTATGTCGTATTGCTGCTACGGTATTCTGCTCCGATTAATGTAGGAAAACATATGCAAGCACCGCTCTCCTACACCTTTCGTTGTTGCTGCTTCCTCCGTAGGAGCCGCAAGACAACCTGTGCCTTTTGGTCTTACCCCGCGTCCACAGCCAAGTTTGCGTCTTCGTCCGAGCCAGTACCGGAGACGGCTTGATCTATCAGCCCAATCAAGCACAAGGCTTCATGCAGGATATTCAAAGCTGCATTGTAATCTCTATCCTGTTCAAATTGACAATACGCGCATTCGGCATTCTGACAGAGAAACACCCGATCTGACAATTGCATGTTTTCCCATTTCCAGCCGCAGCAGTGACACGTTTTGCTTGATGGAAAGAAGCGATCCACTTTGATCACCTGCCCGCCGCGCTGCTCCACTTTGCTTGTCAAAAGCGACAAGAGCTTGCCTAATGCCGCATCCGAGAAGGACCGAGCGAGCTTGCGATTCTTCAGCAAGCCCTTGAGATTGAGGTCCTCAATGCCGATGATCCCGTAACAGTTCGCGAGCCGGGTGGTCAGCTTGTGGAGCACGTCATCGCGCAAACAGGTCATCCGATAATGGAACCGTGCTACCTGCCTGCGTGCTTTCTCCCGATTCTTTGAGCTGAGTTTGCGGCGATGTAAGCGTTTGTTGGCCCGGCGCAGTTTCTTGAGGGCGGTCTTGAGGAAAGCTTGGTTCTCGATTTCCTCTCCTGTACTCAAGGTCGCCAGGTGGTTGAGACCCACATCAATGCCAATGGCAGCTTGCTTTTTCTCTGGAAGCACATTAGGCAGTTCGACCTGGATACTCACGAACCACCAGTCTGCCGTCTTCGTGATCCGTGCCCCTGTCACCTTGCCCTGAAAACGCACATTCTCGGCCATATTCACCCAACCGAGTTTGGGGATCCACATGCGATGATCGCCTACCTCGAATTGATCATTAGCAAGATAGAAACTCGGTTTACTGCGCTTTTTGCTTTTGAACTTCGGGCGGCGGGCACGGCCTTCAAAAAACGCTGTAAACGCCTTGCCTAAATCAAGAAACGGCTGATCCGAGGCGTTCTTGGTGACTTCCCAGGTCCAGGGGAAGTGCTCACGCCGGATGGAGTTGAATTGCTTCTTGAGCTTTAATGCTGTCGGCTTTTCTCCGGCCTCGTATTGCCGATTCCATTCAGCTAAGGCCCAGTTCCAAACGAACCGTGCGGTTCCAGCGGCTTTGGCAACGTAGATGGTCTGCTCAGGCGTGGGATGGAGTCTAATCTTGTGTGCCTTGATCATCCTTGATGTCCTTTCCCAGCGCCGCCGCTCGAATCAGATTTTTATGCGAGCGCAGACCATGGAGGCGGGCAGAGAAGACAGTCACAATGGCGATCAAATCCCGCACGAGTTCTTCTTCGGAGGAGAAGGTTTCACCGTTAATCACGGTAATGTCAGTTCCGTGCCGCTGGCAAAACTGCTCAAACCAGTCATAGCCAAAGCGCACAAAGCGATCCTGGTAGCCAATGATCAGCCGCTTGACCTGCCCTAACTCGATGAGTTCAATAATCTGATGAAAGCCCTTGCGCTTGTAGTTAAGCGCGGAGCCAATATCTTCGATCCACTGATCGACTTTGATGCCATGTTCCACGCAGTAGGCTCGCAACGCTTCTTTCTGAATGGTGAGATCCTTCTTCTGACCGGGAGATGACACACGGGCATACGCAATCACTAATCCCTGCTCAGACGAAATCAACCCGCGATACTGCAAGTATTGTTCATGCGTGTAGTAGCGCCGATTCGTCGGACTCCGGTACGCGGGCAAGATGCCTTTGCGATCCCATTTTTGCAGGGTATTGACGGATTTGCCAATCAGTTTCCCAAATTGTTTGGGTGAATACGTATGTTCCATGCATACAGTTTAATATATTATCCTAGCTTTTTCAATACTGTTGAAGGCTCTTTTAGGCGGGATAGTAGGAGAGAATAGTGACACCAGAGCTAAACGTCTTGACCTCACCCAGGCGCAGCGTCTTCTTGTCGATACCCTCCTGGAAGAGGCGCTTACCTTTGCCCACTACGACAGGGTAGAGCATGATCCGGTACTCATCAATGAGGTTATGTTGCGCGAGCGCGTTGACAAGGTCGGCGCTGCCTGAGAGCAGGATGTCCTGGCTCGTCTGCTCTTTGATTTTGGCTACCTCTTCGGCAATGTTCTCCCTGATCACAGTGGAATTATTCCAGGTGGCCTCTTTGAGGGTCGTGGAGATAACATACTTGGGGAGGCTGTTCATGCGGTCGGCGAAGCCTGCGTCATCCTTCATGGTGGGCCATGCTGCGGCGAAACCCTCGTAGGTCACACGACCCAGGAGTAGCGCATCACTGGCAAATAGTTCATCGAGCTTAAACTTCGCTGCCTCATCACTCCAGAACTGGAAGGACCATTCATTGGGCGCCTCCATGACGCCATCCAGGGTTACATACTCTGTCGCAACGATCTTTCCCATTGAATTTTCCTCTTTCTATTATGACCCTATCTGGGATTTTCTCGGGTTGTGCTAAATTATTCTCCCTCTACAGGGAAAAGCGGAAATCTTGTTGCTCCATGACTATTCTATTAGACAAAAAGGGAGGGTATGAGTTGCGGGTGTACATCCGCAACTCATACCCTCCCTTAATCCAGGACCGTCAGACGATGGTTGTATGAGCGATCAGGGCCAGATGGAGGAAGCCTTGATGAAGTCACTGACGGGCGCGAGCTGGCCATTCTTGATCTGCAAGAACATAAAGTCACTGACGCCGCTGTGGTGATCGGCGCTCCAGGTCAGCGAGGGACCAAAGCCGGTGTCATAGCCGCTGAACTGGCTATCGAGTGCCTTGCGCAGGCTATCGCGGGTCAGGTCTTTGCCAGCCTTTTGTAGCGCGTCTACAAAGATCTTGGCGTTGATGTAGCCATAGAACTTGTAGGCGCTGAAGACACTATCCCCGCTGGTGGCCTGCAAGTATTCCTGCCCAATCGGGGTGTTTGTGCTGGTATAGCCGCTGACGTAGATGCCTTCACCCGCCTTGCCCAGCACCTTCGCCCAGGAGTTATCGGCCATGGGATAGTTGGCGAGATAGCCCAGGGATGGACGGTAGCCCTGCTGCGCGGCGGCGGCAACAAACTTGGCGGTAGGCCCTGGCAGGCCGTTTAGTACGATGATATCAGGGTTGGCGGACTTCAGGGTCTGGATTGCCGCCGAGAAGTCAGTGTCGGTCGCCTTATAGCCGGTGGAGGCCACGAGCTGACCACCATACTTCTGCAAGGATTCGCCCAGGGTTGTCTTCTGTTGTAGACCCAGTACATCATCTTCGTAGAGCAGGGCCACCTTCTGGGCCTTAAGCGTCTTGGTGAGGTAGTAGCCCAGGACATGGCCCTCGTCGCCGTAGTTGGGCTGCGTCATCCACATCCAGGGCAGCGTCTTGCCCTGAGCATCGGTAAACTTGGAGCCGCCGCCAACCGGGTCCACCATGGGAATGCCCTTGGGGCCAAGATAGGCCGAGGCGACATTGGCGGCACCCGAACCGCAGACCTGGAAGATGCCAAAGACATTGTCCTGCTCAACTAGTTGGCGTACCGCGTCACGCGTCTTCGTTGTATCGCCGTTATCGCTGACCTGCACGAACTTGATCTTGCGCCCATTGATGCCGCCAGCCTTATTGATCTTGTCGAAATAGAGCTGGTCGCCCTGCAAAATAGGTTGACAGATGACCTTAATAGCGCCCGTGGTGTCGAGTACTCCGCCAATTGTAATCGTGTCGTTCGTCACTCCGGGAACGTTGCCGCTATCACCTGCCGCTGCGCTACTACCGCCGCACGCGGACAAAATCAGTAGAAGCATGGTTGCCAGCCCCAGAGTGGCGTACCATCTGCGCCTGCCCAGGTATGATGCTCTTTTTAAAAATAATTTGCCCATGTCGCCTGGTTTCCTCCTCTTTGATCTCCCCCACACTCTTTGTGGGATGCGCCTCAATATACTTGACGTCAGCCAGATAAAAAGATACATTACTATAAACATGACACTTGAGTCATGTATCATATAACAGATAAATGATAATTGTGTCAAGGGATGAAGTGGGTATAAAGGGATTGATTTGAGATTACTGTAAAAGGAGAACACCATCCATGCTTGCATTGGTCCAGGTTCTCATCTCCGGGCTGGTCACGGGCTGTCTGTATGGTCTGCTAGCCCTGGGCATCGTGCTTATTTATCGCACAACGGGCGTGCTCAATTTCGCCTATGGAGCCATCGCCTCGTTCTGCACCTGCTTTATGTATGCGCTTATGTCACTGGCGCACCTGAACTTCTGGCTGGCGGCCCTGCTGACCCTATTCGGCTCGCTGCTCTTTGGCGCGCTTCTGGAGCGAGGCTTTGCCCATCCTGTGTTGCGCGCTCCCATTTTTACCAAGGCCATCGCGACGCTGGCCCTGGCCCTGGTGCTGGAGACTGTGGCGCAGCTTATCTGGCCTCAGCTTACCTCTCCAGTGCGCTTCTCTACGCCTTTCGAGGGCCTGGCGCTCCATCCGGGTGGCCTCTACCTCTCGCTCATCGATCTGCTTGTGGTGGGGGTAACTGTTGTGCTCGTGCTCGCGCTAAACCTCTTTCTTACCCGTACTAGCCTGGGCATTGCTATGCGCGCGACCTCGGATAATCTCCCCACGGCGCGCCTGATGGGCATCCCCGTGGGCCTGATCTTCTTGTTAGTCTGGTCGCTCGCGGCCCTTATCGCGGCCCTGGCTGGCATATTACTGGCCAGCCGCCAGCAGTTGATCGAGGTGCGTTTTATGGACCCCATCCTGTTGCTGGCCTTTGTGGGCGCGGTCCTGGGAGGCCTGGAAAGCCTGCTGGGTGCCCTGCTGGGTGGTATCCTGGTGGGTGTCGTCGATAACCTGCTAACGCTGCTGCTCGCGGGCCACACGCTGGGGGCGCTGAATATTGGCGACCGGAGTATCGTTGAGATGCTCATTTTCGTGGCTTTTGTGCTGGTTCTCTTGCTACGGCCTCAAGGGCTACTTGGGCGCGCATTGTTGCGCAGGGTATAGCCGTTCCAATCAAGGAAGATTTTGCTATGGCAATGAAAAAGCGTGCTGAGGGCCGGTCTCCCGTGCTCTCGCCCGTCCCGACAGAGACAGCCGGGCGCTTCTCGGGACGCATGTGTGGCTGGATAGCCAGCGCCTGTCTCTTGCTATTTCTCCTGCTGCTCCCCACGCTCTATGATGGGTTCTTCGGCGGCAGTGCTAACTTTGAGCTGCATCGCGTGAGTCTGATTGGCATCTTTGTCATCGCGGCCCTGGCCCAGAATGTGCTGACGGGCTATGCCGCTCAGCCCTCACTGGGCAACGCGGCCTTCTTTGGCGTGGGGGCCTATATGCTGGCCTGGACGACCAATGATCTCAACTGTCCCTTCTGGCTGGGAATTCTTATAGCCATGATTGCATCGGCTATTCTGGGGGTAATCATTGGGGGGCCCGCGCTGCGTATCTCGGGTGCGCACCTCGCCGTGGCGACCCTGGGACTGGTGCTAATCACAGGCTCACTCCTCGATCTATGGGACAAGGCCGCGGGCCGCCAGAACTACGATCTCAATACGATCCCTCTCTGGCTAAGCGATGACCGCGCGCTCTATTTCCTGATTATGGCCGTGGTCGCGCTACTGCTCTTTTTGAGTTTCTACCTGCTGCGCTCGCGGGTGGGGCGGGCCTGGATTGCCATTCGCGACGACGAGGCCGCCGCCGAGGCCTTTGGAGTTAATATCACACGCTATAAACTCCTGGCCTTTGTCGTGAGCGCCGTGCTGACCGGACTGGCGGGCGCGCTCTATGCCACCTGGGCCACGACCGCCAGTTCTTCGATGTCCAGTTCGGACCAGACGATTGCCTTCCTGGCGATGATCGTAGTAGGCGGTCTGGGCTCGATCGTTGGTTCGGTGCTGGGCGCGCTCTTCGTCGGCTTCCTACCCCTGCTCCTGGGCCAGTTGCCCAATCCCCTGGTCATGGGCAGTATGCAGATCCAGGTTGCGACCTTGACCACGGGCATCTACGGCCTGCTCCTGCTGCTGGCCCTGATCTTCTTCCCCCACGGCTTGAGCGGCCTGGTAGAGCGTTTCCAGGGGAGGCGTGATACAAGAGGAGGACAGGCATGATGACTGCACAGAACACGCCTCTACTGGAGATTCGCGATTTGAGCGTGCGCTTTGGTGGCCTGCTCGCCCTCTCCGAATTTTCGCTGACGGTCGAGCAGGGAGAGATCTACGCCCTGGTCGGACCCAATGGCGCGGGCAAGACGACCGTGCTGAATTGTATCAGCGGCTTTGTCCGCCCCGTGGCTGGCTCGATCACCTTCGCGGGCACCTCGCTCTTGCCGCTGGGACGAGACCGCCGCATCCGCCTGGGCATCGGGCGCACCTTTCAGCAGCTACAACTCTTCGCCAGCATGACGGTTCTGGAGAACCTGCTGGTCGCGCAGCACTCCGCCATGCGCTCGGGTCTCTTTGAGGGAATATTGCCCTTTGGTCGCGCTCCGCGTGAGGATCGCAAGGCCCGTACGCGTGCTCGTGATACCCTGATTTTGCTCGGGTTGGAGGAGTACGCCGACACCAGGGTAAGCGTCCTCCCACATGGCATTCAGAAGCTTGTAGGGGTGGCGCGTGCGCTGGTGCTCCGTCCACGCTTGGTCTTGCTCGATGAGCCAGCCGCAGGCATCACGCATCAGGATGTTGAGGCCATGGCGCAAAATCTGCGTACCTGGCGTAAAGAGCTTGGCACGACCCTGCTCCTGATCGAGCATAACATGAGCCTGGTGCAGGCCGTGGCTGATCGCGTCTGCGTCCTTGATTATGGGCGCAAACTAGCAGAGGGTGAGGCGCACACCGTCCTCTCCGACGCTGCCGTGCTGGAGGCCTACCTGGGCCGCGAGGCGCTTGAGGAGCCAGAAGTTGTGCGCAGCGCTGTGCATGAAGCAACCAGTATCTCTGAGGATCAAGAGGCGCGAAGGGAGGATTCAACGTGTTAAAAGTAGAGCATGTAAGCGCTGGCTATGGCGCGGTGGATGTCCTACATGACGTCTCTTTCGTGGTGCCTGAGCGCGAGATTGTGACCATCCTCGGCGCCAATGGCGCGGGCAAGACCACACTCATGCGTGTGCTCACCGGACTGATCAAGACGCGCCAGGGGTCAATCACATTGCAGGGACAGCAGATCGAAAGCTGGAGTCCTGAGCGACGTGTGAAAAAAGGCCTGGCCCTTGTTCCCGAGGGACGTGAGCTCTTCCCCTCGCTTACCGTGTACGAGAATCTCTTGATGGGAGCCTTCACGCGTGCATCGCGCCAGGAGCGCGAGGAGACCCTGGAGCGCGTGCTCAAGTACTTTCCGCGCCTGAAAGAGCGCCTGCATGCCTATGCCGCCAGCCTCAGTGGCGGCGAGGGACAGATGGTCGCCATTGGACGTGCTCTCATGGCCCATCCACGTGTGCTCCTGCTCGACGAGCCTTCGCTTGGCCTGGCCCCAGTCGTCGTGGATACCGTCTTCGACGCCATCGCTCGCTTGAATGTCGACGAAGGATTGACTATCATACTGGTAGAGCAGAACGCTCGCCGCGCCCTGCGCATTGCACGCAAGGCCTACGTCCTTCGTGGAGGGACCATTGCCATGGAAGGCACAACGCGAGAACTAGCCTCCAGTGCCGCCATCCAGCAACTCTATCTTGGAGGCTAAGCAGACCTTACACATTAATTTTCAAAGGAGAAACAAGCTATGACAGGCTTAGAAGGAAAGGTTGCCCTGGTCACCGGTGCCGCATCAGGGATTGGCCTGGCAATTGCCCGCGCGCTCGCCGAACAGGGCGCGCGCGTTACATTGACTGATATTGATATAGAGCGTGGCGAGGCCGCAGCCGCGGAAATTCCCGGCGCGCGTTTCCTGGCCGCCGATATGTCGAAGAGCATCGAGATTGAGCGCCTCGTCGACGAGATTTTGAAGACCGAGGAGCATATCGATATCCTGGTCAATAACGCGGGCATTCAGCATGTCTCGCCCATCACCGAGTTCTCGGAGGAGAAGTGGCGCCTGATCATCGACATCATGCTCACCTCGCCCTTCCTCCTCACCAAAGCTGTGCTGCCCTCCATGTATGAGCGCAAATGGGGCCGTATCCTCAATATTGGCTCCGTACATTCGCTCAGGGCTTCTGCATACAAGTCTGCCTACGTAAGCGCCAAGCACGGTCTTCTAGGCCTGACGCGCGTCACCGCCCTGGAGGCGGCTGAGCATGGTGTGACTTGCAACGCCATCTGTCCCTCCTATGTGCGCACACCCCTCGTCGAGAAGCAGATCGCCGACCAGGCCCGCATCCACAACATCCCCGAAGAGGAGGTCGTCGAGAAGGTCATGGCCGCCGAGGGCGCGATCAAACGCCTGCTCGAACCCAGCGAGGTAGCCCAGCTCGCTCTCTTCCTCTGTAGCGACGCCGCCAGCGGTATCACCGGTAGTGCCCAGACCATCGACTGCGGCTGGACCGCCCACTAGAGCTAATGCCCGACGCGTGCTTTAGCAGCGTCGGGCTATTCGTATAGTCTGCGTAACCGCTCGTGTTCTATGCCTTCCATATCCGTGCTATCGCTCCACTGGCTCAGGCTTCCTATCAAGCGCCGCCCGGCGATACGCTGCACATCGGGATCGGTAATCTCTTCTCGCAGCGCCTGGGCGAATAGCTCGCCGTGGATAACCCGGAAGGGACGATCATAGAAGCTGGAGGCGACCTCGGGCAGGACCTTGCTTACGCTCAGCGCATTGTGCATGCGAGCCAGGACCTCGTAGGCGTCGGCGAGGGCATCCATGCGTTCCTGCCAACTCGCGGCCTGTTGCGCCCGCCAGAGCAAAGGGTAGACCTCCCCGGCACAGCGCAGCCGTTGAAAGCCCGTGCCAAACCACTTGGCATAGGGGGCGTACTGCCTTTCCATCAAGAAGCATAGATTCATCACATCGCGGACGAGGCGCGAGGCGATGAGCGCCGAACCTAGCTCGTCACCCATAAATCCGGCGCGGGGCATCAGGTGCTCCTCCTGCCCAATACGCTGCCAGCCAGAGGCCAGGAGATAGAGCCACACATCATGGGGATACCAGGCGAAGCGCTCGCGCAGCGTGGTAAGCTCGCCTATGTCATCGTGATACACCGCTCCCGCAACGATCTCTCCCAGTGAGTGCGCTGGAAAAGTTAGCCAGTCGGCGGCCTGCAAGGGTTGCGTGAGATCATAGCCAAGCTGAGCACGCCCAAAATCGCGTAGTGTCATCGTGAGCGCACGGTGCTGAATTGGGCCGACCAGGGGGCGCTTCAGGCCACGTAGGGGCGACCCGCTGACGTCTAGTGGCAGCGAGACTGGAAAGCCCGCGAAGGTGGCTGGTAGCCGTTGGCTCAGCATATCGCTAATGGCCTCGCTCAGCCCGGCATCCTCCTCGCGAACAAAGAGAAAGAGGCGTGGGCCCCAATCGTGATCCATTGACATCTCGCTGTCAAAACCCAGCACCTCGCTCCCCGGACCCATCAGGGCGGCGGCATACGCCATCTCGGGAAAAGTCTCTACGAGCAAGGGCCGCACGATCTCCTCATAGAAGCGGCGGCTCAACTCAACTCCCGGGATAAATATGGGCATGCGAACTCCTTCACAAAAGATCTAAGCGCCAGTCATTACAGCGCATAAAGTGGCCCTTTGGATACTCAAACTCGCATTCCTCGATCAGGGTGAAGCCCAGCTTGCGGCAGAGTGCGTTCGATGGCGGATTTTCCACAGAGGGGAAGGCGTGCAGAAAGCGGTGCTTGCCGTCCGCCTTTGCCATGGCAATTGCCAGGGCAGCGCCCTTTCCCGCGATGCCTTGGCCTTGGAAACCGGGAAGCACCGACCAGCCCATCTCATAGATCTCTTCGCCATTATGGCTACTGTCCCAGTAGCCGACCGATCCGACTGCCTCGCCCGTCTCCTGAAGCACAACCTTAAACATCCGCCCTTTGCCAGATTCAGTTAGTTTCTCATAGTTGGCCTGGCGCTTGACCAGCTTCTCATCGCTCTCAGGCCCACCGAGATGCTCCATCATCGCTGGATCGCCCAACAGCTTTTTCAACAGCGGCAGGTCACCCTCACCCCATGCTTCAATCCGCACACTGCTCTTATTGCCCATATCACTTCCTGACTTGCTATTTACAGACATTCTATTCTCCTTTTTGTATGAGTAATACAATTAGAAAATTGTGGGGTCTAAGCTAGCTTGGACTTTCTCTCGCTTGCTACGTTGTTTTAATATATCATTGAAACCTGTCAATACCTGTCAGGAATAATATAGTTCGCGCAACAAACCAGGGCAGAAAGGAAAAACCGTGAATAATCAGCCCGCAAACATACGCTTCGTTCAGCCCTCAACGCTTCCGCCAACGCCAGGCTATACCCAGATTGTCGAGGTCACGCGAGGGCGGACCATCTTTATCTCCGGCCAGATCGCCCTTAACCCATCCGGCGAGATCGTGGGCCTGAATGACTTCCATGCCCAGGCCCAGCAGGTCTTTGAAAACCTCAAGGCCGCGCTTGCCGCCGTTGAAGCCGACTTCACCAGCGTCGTCAAACTGAACATGTACGTTGTGGACATGTCTCAAATTCTCACTCTCCGCGAAGTACGCGACCGCTACATCAATACCCAGAACCCGCCCGCCATGACCCTGGTCGAGGTCCGCAGGCTGGCTCGCGAGGAATTCCTGCTCGAAATCGAAGCCATCGCCCACCTACCGGAGTAGCACAAACATATCCTTTATCCTTCTATGAGGAAATGTGCGACGGAGCCGCAAGTAAAGCACCCGCTTAAGAAGCGTCTTCGTCGCATATCCCCGGGAAACTTTGCCTATTTTTATTCAGCCTGGAGGGATTCCATGAACTTCTCTGTGTTTACCTCTTCATCCGCATTTTATGTCTGGATCAGTGCTTTTTTTGCTATATCTTTGATTGCATTAGGTTGGTTAACGCGCTGGCGAGCCACGACAAAAAAGCCCTGAGATGATGCAAGCATCAAAGGTTTTCGTCAAGAAGCGGAGCGCTGGCATGTTCCCGAAGCTGCGTTATCCGATTACATGTCTAGCATAAATATCTTTATGTCTACGGCCTCAATTGGCGCTGCCGTGGCTTTCCTATTTTTCATGATAATCTACGCCTTTTTGTTGATAAGTCCCGTGTGGTTGCTGATCTGCCCTTTTGCCATCACGATTTTCTTAAATTATGTCTGCTATCTGATTGGAATTATTGGGGCAAGTATTGGTGGCGCTCTCGCGCTTCGTCGTCTACAACGCGCTGCCCGTGGCATACGCGAGCCTGGGCCGCGTCGCACCCTGAGCGATTATCGTTCTCCAATTATCTTCTGGTTTCTCTTTGTGGTGCTGACTCTGACTAGCACCACTGCCTTGCTTTTCCATGTAGTTCATATGCCTGCAAGTGCTTGCGTAAGCGACGATTTCTTTCCTATGCCCTGGCAGCCTGAAATTATCTATCCCTGGGTTGGATTGCTATTTGTAGTTTTGTTGTACGTAGAGCTAATGCTGGTGCGCATTGCTTCCGTTTCCTCACCTATTGTCCCCACTAGCATTCCTGAGGTTGATGCTGTTGATGATATGTTCCGTAGCAGAGTAATAATTTCACTTCAGTATTTAGTTTTGTTCATGCTCTTTCTCTCTATTTCATCAATATCTGGCATCGCGGCCTTGCCCTATTCCTGGATCATTATGCTTCTTTATTTTCTTCGTTTTATTGCTCTCACATTTCTTTGTACTGAGATTGTGGCTGGCAAGAGAGGCTTTGGCGGCAAACTCCCCAGCGCCGCCTGGAAACCTGAACGCTCTTCTCCGGAACAGCAGTAGCCGTGTACCCCAGGAGCGGACTCGCTCCTGGGGTACACGGCTACTTATATTAATGCGCGTCCATAAACTCGGTGCATAACTTGAGTACCTCATCTTGCTTCTCGATGTGGGGCGAGTGGCCGCATTCGGGTAGTACATGCTCCTGGTAGCTGCCGCCATTGGCCTGGTAGCTCTCTAGCAGCGTGCGGATCTGCGTCTTCATTGGCTGGGGTGGATAGATCTGCGCGCCGGGCCAGCCAGGGATCACGCCCAGTTGCCCCAGGAAGCCAATATCGAACATTGAGGTATCGGAGACGATCTGGTCATCCGCGCCATGGAACCAGAGGATAGGCGGCTTGTCTATGATATCGACCAGGGCGCTCTGATTCAGGTATTTGGGCGCCAGGGCATTATTGACGCCTAGCTTGCCGGGGGCGAGGCCGGGCCAGTTCTCGGAGGGAAGTGTGTCGCCGGGATAGTTGCCGGGTGTGACCTTCGTCGAGAGGATGGCGCTTACATAGATCTCCTCACGCTCAGGCGACACCTGGAAGGGGGGCTTAAAATAGAAGGCGTTCATCGTCGTGCGTGACGAGGTGGGGCCGCTGCCACGGTCGCCACTCTGCAGGCTCTTGACGAAATCGGCGTTGACGGTCCCTCCGCCGCTGCCCGCGCTGTCCAGCCAGGTTGGCGTGCCTGCAGCGTCTTTAGAGCCTCCAAAGCCATAGGGCGAGCCGCTCGCCTCCAACAGGAGCGTGCGCGCCGTGCCTGGATAGTCGATGGCGTACTGCATGATGATATTTCCACCCAGCGACCAGCCCAGGAGATGGAAGGGAGGCAGGTTGAGCGCCTGGACAAAGGCGGCAAGGTCATCGGAGTAGTCGCGTACCCCACGCGTGGCGTCGACGGGTAGTGTCTCGCTCTCACCATAGCCGCGCATATCTGGCGCGTAGACTGTGTAGCTTCCCGTGGCCGCCAGGGCCAGCATGAAGTCCTGAAAGAAGAGTGAGGACGAACAGTTACCATGCACCAGGACCACAGGCGTCGTCCCCTGCCCCGTGGCCAAATATGCCATTGTGAGCCGCCTGGTCTGCGTCGTGCGCTGGCTAATTCCGTCCAGCAAAAGCGATGTCGTCATCTGATTATCCCTCCGTTACGAATTGTGTGCGCAACTGTGCCTTCATGACCTTGCCCATGGCGTTGCGTGGCAAAGCATCAGTAAACATAAATATACGCGGAATCTTATAGCGTGCCAGTTTGTCGGCGCAGTAGGCTACGATCTCTTCTGGCGTAAGCTCCGCCTGCTCGCGGGGTACGATCACGGCCAGGCCAACCTCGCCCCACTTGGGATCTGGTCGGGGAATGACCGCTACCTCGTAGATAGCGGGATGCCGCGCCAGGACCTGTTCGACCTCGGCTAAATACACGTTTTCGCCGCCCGAGATCAGCATATCCTTCTTGCGCCCCACGATGTAGTAATAGCCCTCTTCGTCCCGGTGTACGAGGTCCCCGGTGCGCCACCAATCATCTAAGCGCGCCTCCGCCGTGGCCTCGGAACGCCGCCAGTAGCCTGAGCAGACATGGGGACCCGCCAGTAGCAGCTCGCCCTCGCGCCCCGTGGGAACATCGTGCCCCTCTTCATCCACAATGCGCGCTCGTGAATGAAAAACGGGCTGCCCTACCGAGCCTGCCTTGCGCAGGGCATCCTTGGGTGCCAGGCTAAAGCAGTTGACACCGACCTCTGTCAGGCCATAGCCCTGGCGAAAAACCAGGCCCCGCGCGGCATAGCCCTCAATCACTGGGAGCGGACACGAGGAGCCACCCGTGACACAGAAGCGGAGCGAGGAGAGATCACTTGTAGCGAAGGCCTTGTGATGTTGCATCATCTGGAAGACGGTCGGAACGGCAAAGACAATCGTGCAGCGCTCCCGCTCAATGGTTTCCAGAATGGCTTCAGGCGTTGAGTTGCGCAGGAGCACTACCGTGCCGCCGCAGTGGTAAAGTGGCGTGGTTAGCACATTCAGACCGCCCGCGTGAAAGAAGGGTGCGAAGGTTGGCGTAATGTCGTTCTCACGTACGCCCCAGCTAATCTGCGTGTTGATCGCGTTCCAGGTCAGCATGCGGTGCGAGAGCATGGCCCCCTTGGGTGTACCCGTGGTCCCCGAGGTATAGAGAATCAGGGCTATCTCCTCGCCATCCTGGCTCTGGAAGGGCCTGGCACGCTCTGCGAGTTGCGCATCAGCGCCGGGAAAGCTTGCGAGTGCGCGTAGTTGTGGCGCGTGTGAGCTCTGTAGTCCCAGGACTGTCGCGATAGTCTGGGACTGCTGCTGGAAGGTCGCGTCATGCAGCAACAAGCGCGGCTCGCAGTCTATGAGGATCGTTGTCAATTCGTTAATTGTCAGGCGTATGTTTAGAGGAACGAGGATCGCGCCGATGAGGGCGCACGCGAAAAAGGCATCCAGGTATTCTGGCGCGTTCTGCGCCAGGATCGCCACGCGTTCTCCCTGCTGCACGGCGTATTCTTCCTGAAACACAGCCGCCAGGGAGCGTGCGCGCTGGTTGAGCATACGATATGTCAGTCGCCTATGTTTGGAGGCCGTCTCGCTATCTACCAGACCGACTTTGTCTGGCGTCAGTTGTTCACGGCGCTCAAGCCATTCGCCAACATTGATGAATGTCATGTCACACATCGCCTCTCTGCGTTCTCTGCTAACAAGTATGCATGAAAATCGATTGAAACACAACCAGAATAAATTGCTGCTTTAAAACTCACTTTCTGTGCTCAGGCTAGCCCCAGCGCAACGCCGTCGCGCCCCAGGTAAAGCCCAGGCCCGCGCTCGCCAGGACGACCAGTTGCCCTGGGCGAAGCATATCGCGTTGTTGTGCCAGTTCCAGGGCCAAAACCTGGTCGGGCGCGCCAATATGGCCATAATCCGAGAGATAGATTGACTGCTCCTCGCGCAGGTTAAGCATGGAGAGGATGCGGCGATGCATCGAGGGCTTCATATGATTGATCGCGAGCAGATCAATATCCTCCACGCAGTACCCGCTGCGCTCTACAGCGTCACTTACCACCTGCACAAAACGCTGCTCTGAAATAAGGTCCAGCCCCTGGCGCAAGTGCTCAGTATCTGGAACATGAAAGGTATGCAGTCCCTGCTCCAATGTCTCGCGCGAGGTTGGATGCCTCGTCCCGCCCGCGGGAATAATTACATCCTCTGCCAACGAGCCATCCGTGATAAAGGCCGAGTTCAGCACCTGGTTCAGCACATAATCGCGCTTCAGCAGCATCGCGCTCCCTCCATCTGAGAGATTGAAGAGGAAGCGACTGGAGGCCTCGCGAAAGTCGATCAGGTCCGCCGTCCGATGCCCACCACAGATCAAGACCGTGCGCAGCCGCGTATCTGAACGCATTAAGTCGCGTGCAACCTTGAGCGCCAGCACGTTTGTTGTGCAGAGAGCCGCCAACTCAAAGGCGTAGGCGTTTTTGGCCCCTAGCAGGTACTGAATGCGATTCGCCGCCGACCAGACATAGAAATCCTTGTGCATGCTTCCCGAGTAGAGTACCAGGTCAATCTCTCCCGGCTCAAGCGCCGCCAGTTCCAGCACCCTTTGCGCCGCCCTTACCGCCATGACCGAGGTCTGATCTTCATAGCTCGCGCGCCGCTTCTGTTCAATCCCAAGCTTCTCGCGCACGATCTCCTCGGGAATCCCACTCTGTTCAGCAATATAGGTCGCATCCTGTACCTGCTCTGGTAAATAGGTCGCGAATGCCACCAGCCCAATCGGCGCCGCCAGCCCTCCATCCTCGCCTTCTATCGCCCTGAAGCCGCTCTGCTCCTGTGACGCATTCTGTTCCAGGCTCACGCCATTACCCCCTTGTGTTATAATATGACAGTTGAGTCACCTTTCATATATGGTACTCAACCATCTCCAGAAAAGTCAAGCGGGCAAGAGAGAATAGATAGCTGAGAATAGACAGCCGATAATGAATATGCGATTATTGACAGTGACGAGTTCTAGATCATAAAGGGGAGTTGGATAGATGCAAGAACACACCTCAACGACTTCGCAGCCGGAGGAAGGCGCGGAGAAGCAGGCCAAAGGGAATGCCCCACTCACTGCCAGGGGCGAGGCCACGCGTCGCCGTATCCTGGATGTCGCCGAAGAAGTCTTTGGCGAAATAGGTTACTACGAGGCCAGTGTCTCAGAGATCACGCGGCGTGCGAAGGTGGCGCAGGGCACGTTCTATATTTATTTCCCAACCAAACGTGACATTTTCGCCGAGCTGGTGCGTGACCTGAGCCAGCAACTGCGCGGAGCGCTGCGTCAGGCCACGGCTGGCTCCTCAGGTCGCCTGGAGACGGAGAGGCGTGGCTTTAAGGCCTTCTTTAGCTTTGTCGCCTCGCACCGGGGGCTCTATCGCATCGTCCAGGAGGCGGAGCGTGTAGCTCCTGAGGCCGCGCAGGAGTATTACCAGGGCATAAGTCAGGGCTACATTCGCGGTCTCCGCTCGGCTATGTCTGAGGGAACGGTAAGAGACATGGAACCCGAACCCCTGGCATATGCCCTGATGGGAATAGGTCATTTCGTCGCCCTGCGCTATCTCATCTGGCCTGCGGATAACCAGGAGGAGCCTGCCCAGATCCATGACCTACCACCCGAAGTCTTCGAACCCCTCATGAGCTTTATCGAGCAAGGGCTGGCCCAGCCAGCCCACAAAGACACCCCGAAATAAAAGGCGCAACCAAACCGTACTAGCTTATTTTCATAAGGAGACCTGCACATGAACGCAGAGCTTGAGCCCAACCTGCCACCCGTCGGAGCCAGGGTTACCCGCACCCGCACCATTACTGACCAGGACATTGTGCGCTTCGCAGAGGTGAGCGGCGACACGAATCCCGTTCACTTAGATGAGGCCTACGCCGCCCAGTCGCGCTTTGGTCGCCGCATCGCGCACGGCTTCCTTACCGGCTCCATGATCTCCGCGCTTATCGGCACCGAACTGCCGGGACCAGGCAGCATCTACCTGGGACAAACCCTGAAGTTCTCCGCCCCCGTCTACATCGGCGATACCATAACCGTGAGCGTCGAGGTTACCAAAGTCCGGGCTGACAAAGGCCTGGTCTTCCTCCAAACCGAATGCATCAATCAGGACGGAGTAAAAGTTCTGACCGGTGAGGCTACCGTCAAATACGAACCTGATACCACAGCCGCTTCTTAACTCACTGGCAACCTCTCAATGAAAGCGTACAGTGTGTGAGAATTCTTCTCCAAGAATCTCAAGAACTTTCTAAAAGCCAAGGTACTATTTTTTTACTGTTTCTTCGATAGCAAGTGCCAGGCGCGTAAAAGCTGTTGCTCACGTTCAGGCGCGAGGCCAGCATGCAATTCGTTGTTTGCTGGGCGTGTAGCGTCCCAATCAAGAGTATCCTGAATTGTCTCGGTAAGTGGACGAAAGCGCAGGCCCGCAGCAATTGCCTTACTACAATCAACCCGTGCAAAGCCGACCATCTCACTGGGTACCCAGAGGGGTAATTGAAGATAGGGCGTGACCTCTTGCTCCAGGAGAAACTGTTCATCTACCCACTCAAACTGTGCGTCGCTGCCACTCACCTGGCGGCAACATTCCAGGAGTTGACGTATCGTTAATGGATTACCAGGTCCCTTCGCATTATAAATACCAGTTTGGCGCGCTTCGGCCATAGCAATGCACCACGCCGCCAGGTCACGCACATCGATAAACTGAACTGGCTGCTCTGGATTACCGGGTGCTAAAACCTGGCCACCTTGAGCGATACGATGAGGCCAGTAGGTAAAGCGATCAGTGGGGTCATGTGGCCCCACGATGAGGCCTGGGCGAATAACCAGCACGCGGTTGGGTAGCGCCTGCTCTGCGTAGTGCTCACAGAGTGCTTTACGTGCTCCGTAAGTCTCCCGTGTTTGGATCTCAATGGCGGTATCTTCGAGTTCTGAGAGTGGTGAGAGCTCATTGATTGGCGCAACGGTAAAGTCTGCGTAGACCGAAGTAGTAGAGATAAAGGTATAGTGGTCAGCGTTCTCTGCTAACAAGCTAGCACTTTCGTGTACCTGGCGCGGAATTTGTCCGTTGGAATCAATCACTGCATCCCAGATGCGCCCATGAAGCAACTGGAGATCGCGGTCGCGGTCGCCATGGATCTGCTCCACTTGCGGAAACAGTTCGGGATGCGAGAGTCCACGATTAAAGAGTGTTACTGTATGCTGGCGCTCTAACGCTGCCTGAACAAGATGACGACCCAGAAAACCAGTTCCGCCAAAAATAAGAATTCTCATGTTTTTCTTTTTCCTTCTCCAGAATGCACTGAACAAAATGATACATGAGATTCTTTCTGAGTGAAAAGAGCAAATGCATGCTGATAGCATATGTTTGCAAGGTTACAATGCTATCAGCATATGTACTTCATCAAACATTGCCGTATTTTCGAAATTATGATATGTATGCTTTAAATATCCATGGAAGGATGCTTTATGGAAAATACAGAAACTGCACTTATCATTGTTGATGTCCAGGTCAACATGTTCTCGCCTGAGAACCCCGTGTATCAAGGTGAACAATTGCTGGCAACAATTGCTCGCCTCCGCGAAAAGGCGCGCTCAGCCCAGATACCCATTATCTACATCCAGCATGGCAGTCAGCGCCAGGGACATCCTATGGAAGTGGGGAGCGCAGGCTGGCAGATCCATCCTGCTCTTGCACCGGAACCACAAGACGCCATTATCCAGAAGCATATGTCCTCCTCTTTTTATCAAACCTCACTTGATGAGTATCTAGCCAGCCACCAGATCCAAAAGCTCGTTATCGCTGGCATCCAAACAGAACTATGTGTTGACACAATCTGCCGGGAGGCTTGTAACCGGGATTATGATGTCACGCTGGTCAAAGACGGCCATAGTACCTGGCAAAGAGGTGAACTTACAGTACCTCAAATTATTGCCCACCATAATTCACTGCTCAATGATTGGTTTGTCACCGTGAAAGAGGAACAAGCTATCTCTTTTTGAAAAGAGTGGCATGCATTGATGATGGCACGCGCACAAACCCCATGTAGGGTCCATGCAAGCATGGACTTACGCCCCAGCCCAGTAGCCGCATACGCAAGTAGCGGCTACTGGGCTGGGGCGTCACCCATATGGGTGGGTCTATTTGCACAGCTTGACAGCGCCGGGAGGCTGTGGGATAATGCACTTCGCTCCAACACACGGTAAACAGCGACAATCACCGGCTTGATCGGTGCTCCTGTCCGATTTACCCGGCGTCTCTACCTCGCTTTTGAAGCGCAGGTGAACAGATGCCCAGGTGCCACGCTAAGGTGGCTCGCCACGGGTACTTCCCCCGCTGCATGACACGTTCTCTCCAAGAAGAGTGGACGTGACTTTATGCTGTCTCTGATAGGATGCAAAGAGGGTCCCTGACCAGATTTTGCGCGCCTGAAAACGAGTTTTCAGCAGTCGCAAAAAGACGTCAGAAAAGTACTTGACAAAGCGCAAAGTGTATGCGATAATGACGAAGTCAACGGCGAACACGAACACCGCGAGCGCCGGAGCGAGACAACGAATGAGGCAAGCCCACGAGGCCTGCCGGGTTGCGGTTCATCAACAACAAAAAGAAGAACGAACCAGAGCACCCTGAACAACTGAAGAGTGGAATGCAGAAGTACAACGGAACTTCGCTGATTGGGCATGTCTCAATCGCGGAGAACACCGTTCCTGTCAATTCTGCGAACAAAGCAATGAAGTAACGACAACGTGCTTCTAGCCTGGACGCAAACTTACAATGCTTACTACGTCGCTGTGTAGCAGTGATGTGGAAGATACATTCATCACTTGAATGGCGAGTTTGATCCTGGCTCAGGATAAACGCTGGCGGCGTGCCTAACACATGCAAGTCGAACGCCCTCTCGCAAGAGAGGGAGTGGCGGACGGGTGAGTAACACATGGGTACCTGCCCCGAGGTGAGGAATACCGGCGAGAAATCGCCGACAATACCGCATATGTTTCTTCGGGAACAAAGCTCGCAAGGGCGCCTTGGGATGGGCCTGTGGCCGATTAGCTTGTTGGTGAGGTAAGAGCTCACCAAGGCCACGATCGGTAGCTGGTCTGAGAGGATGGTCAGCCACACTGGGATTGAGAACGGCCCAGACTCCTACGGGGGGCAGCAGTGAGGAATTTTCGTCAATGGGGGCAACCCTGAACGAGCAACGCCGCGTGCAGGAGGACGCTTTTCGGAGTGTAAACTGCTTTTCTTGGGGACGAGTAAGGACGGTACCCAAGGAACAAGCCCCGGCTAACTACGTGCCAGCAGCCGCGGTAATACGTAGGGGGCGAGCGTTGTCCGGAGTTACTGGGCGTAAAGCGCACGCAGGCGGTTTCGTACGTCTGGAGTGACAGTTCCCGGCTCAACTGGGAAAGGTCTTTGGAAACGGCGAGACTTGAGGGCTTCAGAGGGACACGGAATTCCGGGTGGAGTGGTGAAATGCGTAGAGATCCGGAGGAACACCAATGGCGAAGGCAGTGTCCTGGGAAGCATCTGACGCTCAGGTGCGAAAGCTAGGGGAGCGAACAGGATTAGATACCCTGGTAGTCCTAGCCGTAAACGATGACCACTAGGTGTGGGAGGTATCGACCCCTTCCGTGCCGTCGCAAACGCAATAAGTGGTCCGCCTGGGGAGTACGGTCGCAAGATTAAAACTCAAAGGAATTGACGGGGACCCGCACAAGCAGCGGAGCGTGTGGTTTAATTCGATGCAACGCGAAGAACCTTACCAAGTCTTGACATGCAGATGCACCAGCGGTAATGCGCTGTTCCTTCGGGACATTTGCACAGGTGCTGCATGGCTGTCGTCAGCTCGTGTCGTGAGATGTTGGGTTAAGTCCCGCAACGAGCGCAACCCCTACTGCCTATTACAACTTCTAGGCGGAACTGCCCTCACGGGAGGAAGGCGGGGATGACGTCAAGTCAGCACGGCCCTTACGACTTGGGCGACACACACGCTACAATGGCCAGTAACAAAGGGATGCCAACCCGCGAGGGGGAGCCAAGCTCAAAAACCTGGTCTCAGTTCAGATTGCAGGCTGAAACTCGCCTGCATGAAGGTGGAGTTGCTAGTAACCGTAGGTCAGCACACTACGGTGAATACGTTCCCGGGTCTTGTACACACCGCCCGTCACACCACGAAAGTCGGCAACACCTGAAGCCGCCAGGCTAACTCCTTGTGAGAGGCAGGCGTCGAGGGTGGGGTCGGTGATTGGGGTGAAGTCGTAACAAGGTAGCTGTACCGGAAGGTGCGGCTGGATCACCTCCTTTCTAGGGAGTCATCACTATCGATTTCGGTAGTGCACTCTCAGGTCGAACAGGAACGACCTGTCCGGATGTACCCTGCTTCCACTCTTGAGCGGTTCGGCCGCTGGTTCAATCCAGATCCGAAGCCCGCATTGTACCTGAACAACCAAAGAAGTATCCTTCAATTTTGCTGAGCGAGCACGTTGGCATGCAAATGCTCAACCGTGACGTGAGTCATTCGAAGCTCGTGACAGTGAAGAACGAAGACCGAGATCCCATACAACAAGGGTTAACACAAGAAGAAGCAGACAAGGCAGAACAAGCGAAACAGAGTACGAGGTGGATGCCTTGGCGCTGAAGACCGATGAAGGACGCGGAGACCGGCGAAACATTCAGGGGGAGCTGCATCCAAGCGATGAGCCCTGAGAGTCCGAATGGGGCAACCCCTCCAGAGTCATGTCTGGAGACCTATCGCTGAACACATAGGCGATATGGAGGATCGTGGGTGAACTGAAACATCTCAGTAGCCTGCGGAAGAGAAATCAACCGAGATTCCCGTAGTAGTGGCGAGCGAACCGGGACGAGCCCAAACCATCTATTCTTCGTGAATAGGCGGGGTTGTAGGACCAACAGTAGCGATCATGTGCTTACTCGAAGGCATTGGAAGGTGCCACCAGAGGGGGTGAGAGTCCCGTAGAGGACGAGGACATGAGCGTGGTTGGCATCCTGAGTACCACGAGACACGTGCAATCTTGTGGGAAGCTGGGGGGACCACCCTCCAAGGCTAAAGAACTTCAGCGACCGATAGCGAACAAGTACCGTGAGGGAAAGGTGAAAAGTACCCCGAGAGGGGGATGAAAGAGTCCCTGAAACCACGTACTCACAAGCAGTCAGAGGCCACTGTGCCACGAGGCACCAAGGGCTGATGGCGTGCCTTTTGTAGAATGATCCGGCGAGTGCATCGCACGTTGCAGGTTAACCAGCGCTAAAGCTGGGGAGCCAGAGGGCAACCGAGTCTCAAACAGGCGGGTATGTAGCGGCGATGCGACCCGAAACCGTGTGAGCTACCCATGAGCAGAGTGAAGCGGATGTAACAGTCCGTCGAGGCTCGAACCCACCAGTGTTGCAAAACTGGGGGATGACTTGTGGGTAGGGGTGAAATGCTAATCGAACACGGAGATAGCTGGTTCTCCCCGAAATGTATTGAGGTACAGCCGCGACCAAGAGCGTGGTGGAGGTAGAGCACTGGATAGGCTAGGGGCCCTGTGCGGGTTACCAACCCTACTCAAACTCCGAATGCCACTACGTGTTTATCGCGAGTGAGACGGCGGGGGCTAAGCTTCGTCGTCAAAAGGGAAACAGCCCAGACCATCGGCTAAGGTCTCCAAATCGATGCTCAGTGTCAAAGGGGGTCAATGCGCCCAAACAGCCAGGATGTTGGCTTAGAAGCAGCCACCATTTAAAGAGTGCGTAATAGCTCACTGGTCGAGTGCAATGGCACCGACAACGTATCGAGGCTAAAGCATCGTACCGAAGCCGTGGAATATAGGACTACCTATATTGGTAGGGGAGCGTTCTCGACGCCTGAGAAGCCAGACCGCAAGGACTGGTGGAGGTAAGAGAAGTGAGAATGCCGGAATGAGTAGCGCAATGTCTGCGAGAACCAGACACACCGAATGCCTGAGGGTTCCTGGGCAACGTCAATCGTCCCAGGGTGAGTCGGGCCCTAAGCCGAGGGCGTCATGCCGTAGGCGATGGAAAGCAGGTCAGAGAATCCTGCACCGGAACATTTCGTTATGAGCAATGGGGGGACGCGGTAGGGAAGGTGAGCCGATCGAATGGACAGGATCGGTGCCTCTGTTGAAGCGCGTGACCGAGGAAAATCCCGGACACATTATGCGTGACACTGAGGCCGAGCGCCCGCGAGGGTGCGGAAGTCATTGGTCCCCAGGCCGTCAAGAAAAGCCTCTCGCCAGAAATTGTTCCGCCCGTACCGCAAACCGACACTGGTAGGCAGGGGGAAATCTCCCCAGGTGATCGAGCGACCCTCTGTTAAGGAACTCGGCAAATTAACCCCGTACCTTTGGAAGAAGGGGTGCCTGCGTAGCTGTGTGTGCTTGCACACATGGTGAGAAGGTTGCAAGAAATCGGCTCAAGCGACTGTTTACCAAAAACACAGGTCTCTGCGAACGCGAAAGCGGAAGTATAGGGGCTGACTCCTGCCCAGTGCCGGAAGGTTACGAGGAGTGGTGTGCGTAGCCACGAATCTAAGCCCCGGTGAACGGCGGCCGTAACTATAACGGTCCTAAGGTAGCGAAATTCCTTGTCGGGTAAGTTCCGACCCGCACGAAAGGAGTAACGACTTGAGCGCTGTCTCGACAGAGGACTCGGCGAAATTGAAGTACCCGTGAAGATACGGGTTACCCACGACAGGACAAAAAGACCCCGTGGAGCTTTACTACAGTTTGGCCTGGAAACGAAGTATGGTGTGCGTAGCATAGGTGGGAGCCGGAGAACTCATCCTTGTGGGGGTGAGGGAGGCAGCAGTGAAATACCACTCTCACCATGGTTTGTGTCTCACACGTCACCGTGATCCGGGACGTGAACAGGGCCAGATGGGTAGTTTGACTGGGGCGGTCGCCTCCCAAAGAGTAACGGAGGCGCCCAAAGGTTCCCTCAGGGTGGATGGACATCACCCTCTGTAGAGTGTAAAGGCACAAGGGAGCTTGACTGTAAGGCGTACAGGCCGAGCAGGGACGAAAGTCGGGCTTAGTGATCCCACATTCCCGTGTGGAAGGAGTGTGGCTCAACGGATAAAAGCTACCCCGGGGATAACAGGCTTATCTTGCCCAAGAGTTCACATCGACGGCAAGGTTTGGCACCTCGATGTCGGCTCGTCGCATCCTGGGGCTGGAGTAGGTCCCAAGGGTTGGGCTGTTCGCCCATGAAAGCGGCACGCGAGCTGGGTTCAGAACGTCGCGAGACAGTTCGGTCTCTATCCGTCGTGGGCGTCGGAAAAGTGAGGGGAGTCATCTTCAGTACGAGAGGACCGAGATGGCTTGACCGCTAGTGCGCCAGTTGGGGGGCCTCCTCCAGAGCTGGGTAGCTACGTCAAGAAGGGATAAGCGCTGAAAGCATCTAAGCGCGAAGCCGACCCGAAGATAACTTTTCCCACTCTCAAGAAGAGTCAAGATCCCAGGAAGAAGACCTGGTGGATAGGCTGCGCGTGGACGCCTGGTAACAGGTGGAGCGGAGCAGTACTAATGATCGTACGGCTTGTTTCCCATTCTGTTTCTTCGCGTATGTGGTGAGTCCTTGTGGTGTGAGTGAGAGCGGTCTGAGATCGGATCTGAGCACGAGTGAGAGGACATCGCGGCACGGGGAGCGTGAGCAGGCCAGCGTGGCTCAGCAAAATTGAGGGAATACTTCTTTGGCAGGTTACATCAGAACGAAAAAGGGTTCGCAACGAAAGAATGATGTTGCGAACCCTTTTTCGTTATCATTCTAGCAACATATTCATATTCCTCACGGCTCTTTCTTCTGAAATGAGGGTCCAACGTGGCAGGGAAGCACTTCAATGCGCTCCCACACCTTGCCTGTGACATAGGGCTCTTTCGCTAACCAGGCATCAAGCTCTTCCCGAGTAGAAAAATCGCAGACGATGACCGAGCCGATCATTTTCTCATGCTCGTTGAGCAGCGCTACTCCAAATAATTGCTGGCCTGAGGAGACCATAGAATCTCCCAAGGCAATATGAGCTTCGCGTGCTGCCAAGCGCCTTTGCAAGGCCTCTTCACCTGTTCCATCATAAGCAATCACGGTAAATTGCATAAACACTTCCTTTCAAGGACACCTATAGGATAATCAGGAGCTTCTCTTTCACTCTACGCCTCCTCAATCTCACACATCGTGGAGTCTATGTCAAGATGCGCTTCTCACTCCAGCGCACAATTCTGGCATCCCTTATCAAAATATGCCCTTTTACCATAACATGTGATACGCTCAACTGTAGAAATTTGCAGCATTCGATGCTATACTTGCGGTCATTCTCTTTCTTGGCTGAGAAGAGTATGCTGTCAGAGAGACCAACTCAAGCGTGCAGTTTATTTGTAATGGCTAATTAATTTGTTATTGGCAGCATAAGCATTTTCAGCGTGGCCCATAGCGCGAGAAGGGCCTTGAGGAGTGGCGCCTTATGAGCAGCACAGAGCTTATACCCTATCGTATAGATGTGCATCATCATGTTATTCCGCCCTTTTATGTCGAGGTTCTGCGCCAGGAGGGCATTACTGAAGCGGTGCCGGGTGTATCCTTCCCCAGCTGGAATATCGACGACATGATCACCATGCTGGACCAACAGGGCATTGCGGCTGCTATTGTCTCGATCTCGGAGCCAGGCATCTACTTTGGGGAGAAGGTCAAAGCTCAGGCCATGGCGCACCGCGTCAATACATTCCTGGCTGAGCTAGTGCAGAGCCATCACACACGCCTGGGTGCCTTTGCCATTCTCCCCCTGCCCGATACTGATGCCGCGCTCAAAGAGATAGAGTACGCGCTCGATACGCTCAAGTTAGACGGTATTGGCCTGCTCACCAACTATCGCGGAACTTATCTTGGCTCTCCAGTCTTTGACCCACTCTTCGCCGAGCTGAACCGCAGACGGATCCCCGTCTTTATCCATCCCTCCACTCCTCCATCCAAGGATCAGCCGCACTTCGGGCTTCCTGCGCCACTCTACGAATTCCCCTTCGATACCACGCGCGCGGTTGCGAACCTGTTATACAGCGGTACCATGGAACGCTATCCCATGCTGCGCCTGATTCTCTCCCACGCAGGAGGTACAGTCCCATTTCTGGCCAAGCGCCTGATGACTGGTGCAATGCTTGCCAAGCTCAGTGATCGTACTCCCGAGCATCTGCTAGCCCTGCTCAAGCGTTTCTATTATGATGTCGCCATGTCAATCTCGCCCTACTCGCTCCCCTCGCTCCAGGCCCTGGCCGACCCCTCTCACATTCTCTATGGCAGTGACTATCCCTTCGTGCCAGTGGACGCCATCGCCCGCGATATCAAAGAACTGCGCAACTACGATGGCTTCGACCGCCAGGAGATCCACCTGGTCGAGCGCGAGAATGCCCTGCTCCTCTTTCCTCGCTTGCGCTCATGAAGGGCAAAAAACAGGCCTCTTCTTAAATGCCCTTTTCACATGCAACAGGCAAGAGGTAAAATAACCGTTGAGATAAAGATGTCCAACAAAGATATTTGAGGAGCAATAACGGGGTATGTCACATGAACACCTTGATCCACATGCTATTCTTGAAACGCTTGGTTTGTTTGATATTACTGTCGTAGCCCCTGTGCATGGAGGAACTGATACTGCTATTTGGCGCGTTGAAAAAGCTGGAACGGTCTATGCCTTGCGTGTCTTCCAGAAAGGGGAGGGTGACGACTGCCAGCGCGAGCAAGTGATAATGCAGGCCGCACTGGCAGCAGGTTTGCCTGTGCCGCAGGTTCATGCAATGGGGAAATGGCACGATTTTCCCGCACTTCTTTTATCCTGGCTCCCAGGAAGGCCTGTTGCTGAGGAACTGCGCGCACATCCCTGGCGAGCCTGGTCTCTGGGGCTGCTATTTGGCCAGATGCAGGCCACTATTCATACCCTTGCTGCACCTGAAGTGCTCTGCCAACAACCCGAGGCGTGGATCAACTGGTCTGGCCCAGACGAGAGGCTGCTGCAAGAGCGCCTGCATCGAGAGAAGCAGCAAGCTCTTACGCTGCTTCACCTGGACTATCACCCTCTCAACGTACTGACTGACGGAAACAAGATAACTGCAGTGCTTGATTGGAGGAATGCTCTCTCTGGCGACCCTCGCGCTGATGCGGCCCGCACAGTCTCTATCCTTCGTTATGCTAGTCTCGGAAGACGATCTATTTTAGAATTGCTCGTGCTGAGGATCTTTGAAGCTGGCTGGCGTAGGGGCTATGAACAAAAAAGAGGAGCCTTAGGAGACATGAACCTCTTCTACGCCTGGGCTAGTGTTGTGATGGAGAGAGACCTGGCAACAAAGCTCACACAGAATGAACTCTCTCTTATTCACCAGTGGACGTTAAAATGGAAAAAGCGCATAGGGTGCCTCTAGAAGCCATCTCTACAAGTCCTCAGTACACTGGATTGTTTTTACATTGAAGGTCAGCTATACCCTTTTTGCATGAGCCGACCTAAGTAAGCAGGCTGATTGTGTTTTGCGCATAACTTGGAAATAGTAAGACCCTGCCAACGCTTCTTAGAGCAAACTTTTATTTTTGATAATCTCTTACACAAAACTTTGTAAAGGATGGTTCTGTAGAGTTCATGGACGCAACTACCAGTACAACCAACCCACGGAAAAGAAATCTTCTGATTAGCCGCAATTATGCCTTTCTCTGGAGTGGGCAGGCCATCTCCAACCTCGGTGACATGGTCTTCGATACCACGCTTGTGCTCTGGGTGGCGACGAAAATCGCGGCTGGTCAGAGCTGGTCTCCCCTGGCGGTTAGTGGTGTAATGCTCTCTGCTGCGCTGCCTGTGCTGCTTGTGGGACCACTCGCCGGAGTATTTGTCGACCGCTGGGATAAGCGCCGCACGATGCTGCTTATGGATGGCATTCGTACACTCCTGATCGCCCTGCTATTTCTTACCGCGCTCCCGTTGCCTCTTCACTTCTCGCCATTTGTGCAATTGGGCCTTATCTATGCGACTGTGGCCCTGGCCAGTACTTGCGCGCAGTTCTTTGAGCCGGCGCGTACAACTCTCCTCGGTGATATTGTCGATGAAGCTGACCAGGCCAGGGCTGGCGGCCTGGGCCAGGTTTCACGCAATCTCGCGGTCATTATTGGTCCACCGCTGGCTGCGCCGTTGCTCTTCGTCGTCGGCGTCCAGTGGGCTCTCCTTATCAACGCGCTCTCGTTTGTGGCCTCTTTTATCGCGATCCTGGCTGTACGTCTCCCTTCGCGTGTAGAGAATAGCGAGAGTGCGAGCAAGCAGGTACCCAACTTTTGGAGCGAGCTGGCAACGGGTTTACGCTTCTTTGCCCATAGTCGTGTGCTTGTGACCTTGCTGATCAGCATCATCATTGTTACCCTTGGTACTGGGGCCCTGAATGCCCTCGATGTCTTCTTTGTCACGCAAAATCTCCATACCGATCCCAACCTGTATGGCGTTATTGGCATGGGTCTTGGCGTGGGTTCAATTCTAGGCGCGCTGCTCTCTGCCTTCTTCACTCAGCGCCTGGGTGTTGTGCGTACCTATTGGGGTTGCCTGGTCTCGGCTGGTTTGCTGATGCTGTTGTACTCGCGCATGAATAGCTTCGTACCCGCGTTCATTGTGATCAGCTTTGTTGGCATTCCGATTGCCGCTTTGAATGCCGCCATGTTCCCTCTCTTATTGCATGCCGCGCCGCGAGAATTGCTGGGCCGCGTCGTTGCCGTGCTTACCCCTTCTCTGACCCTGGCCTCGCTGCTCTCAACAGTTCTGGCGGGTTTTCTGGCCAGTAACCTGCTCCTGGGTTTTCATGCAACTGCATTTGGTGTCACCTTTGGCACTATTGATACCATCTTCAGCGTCTCAGCCATCCTTATCATCCTGGGCGGCCTCTACGCCCTGATCAACCTGCGCCATATCCGTCTTGATGAGAAACCATCCTCACCACAGGAAGAGATTGCAATCGCTGAGTAAATGCATTTTAAGAGCGTGGGAGAGCGCTTTTGGCCAATATGGCGTTCTCTCATGCTCTTTGTTTTTGCTTCTAGCCCGCCAACTGTATTCCTGTGTAATGGTCCGTGTGGTAACGTGTAAGGAGCACCATCTATTTCAACTTTGTGCAGGAGGGCATGTATGAAGCTCAAACGGCTGGGTAATACTGGTTTGCAGGTGAGCGAGGTCGCGCTAGGGACGATGACCTTTGGCCACCAGGCGAACCAGGAGGTGGCCTTTCAGATGATGGATATTGCGGAGAGGGCGGGCGTCAACTTCTTTGATACAGCTAATATTTATCCTGATACCGAGGCTGGCTTGCAGGGACGCACCGAGGAGATTGTGGGAAACTGGCTGCGGGTACGTAAGGCGCGTGAGCGTATTGTGTTGGCGACGAAGTGCGGCGGTCCGATGGGCGAGGGACCAAATCAGTCGGGCCTGAGTCGTAAGCATATCCTGGCAGCCTGCGAGGCCAGCCTGCGCCGTCTGCAAACTGACTATCTCGATCTCTACCAGGTGCATTGGCCCGATCCCCAGACGCCCATAGAGGAGACGCTGAGCGCCCTGGATCAGCTTGTACGTGAGGGTAAGGTACGCTATATCGGCTGTTCAAATTTCCCTGCCTGGCAATTAGCAGATGCGCTCTGGACCAGCAAAATGCATGGTTTGTCCAGCTTTGTGAGCGATCAGCCGCGTTATAACATGCTGTTTCGCATGATTGAAGACGAAATTCTGCCTCTCTGTCGCGCGCATGGCCTGGGAGTCATCGTTTACAATCCCCTCGCCGCTGGTGTCCTGACGGGTCGTTACCGGCAAACCCCAGAGGTGCAGCAAGGGACACGCTTCAGTCTTAGAGGTAGTGGTCAGCTCTATCAGCGTCGCTATTGGAAGGAGGCTATGTTCGAGGCTGTCGAACAACTCCATGATTTCTTCACGCCACGTAATAAGAGTCTTACCCATGTTGCCCTGGCCTGGGTGCTTCAGCAGCCTGGAATTACCAGCGCCATTCTGGGGGCAAGCAGGCCTGAGCAACTCACCGATAGCCTTAAAGGTGTTGAGCTGGCACTGGATGAAGAGGAACTCAACGTGTGCAACGAGGTCTGGTTCCAGTTGCCACGCGAACAGGATCAGGGAGTTGCGCGCAGATAAGTTTGCACTCAGGAGGTGTTAGTATGAGTGAGGTCGTACGGCGAGAGGACCTGCTGCGCCATCTGCGCGACCTCAGTACCGGAACCTATGAAGGCCAGGTAAGTCGTGCGGAGAAAGAAGAGATCTATCGTAAGGCCGTCGAGCTATTAACTCCAGTGGTACAGTCGGTCCTGGAAGAGGCCAACTGCCTATTTCTAGATGGTACAGGCCAGGTGCGTGTTATTGGACCAAAGAATGATGGTCAGGGTGGCCTGGAGACACGCTTTGAGCTGACCTGGCCGAAACAGCGGACGGCCCAGGTCATGCGTGGCCCTCGCGCTCCACTGCGACCTATAATCATCAAGGCGCACTATGGGCGCGGCTTTCTGCACCCACATCTCTCTGGCTCTAGCGGCGGCAACTGGCCCTTACAGATTCTCAACGCTGAGGACGCTGAGCGCCAACGCACTATCCTGGCTGCCATCGTCGAGATGGAGCTGCATGAGCGCATCTTCGAGACCGATTGGCACATCCTGCCTATCAGTCGGCAATGGCAGCAGGATAAAAGCTAACTGCTTCTTATGGACAAGAGGGTGCTTGCACTGACCACAAAGCAGCGCTCTCTTGTCCTTTTCGTTTTTTGCTGGTAAGCAATTGATCAACAATAATATCGCCTGACATAAGAAGTATGTAGAGACGTACTACTGGCTGGCGTTCGCCAGCCAGTAGTACGTCTCTACATATATACTTTTAAACCTATGAGCGCCAAAGGCGCGAAAGACTACGTAGCAAGCAGACTAGCAAACTTTACAAGACATTCTCTCTGGCATGATAATGTAAGGGAAACGGATGAAGGAGTAACAAAAATAATTATGGCTAAATTGCGCTTCACCATATTCATTCAACGCCCGCCGGAGACAGTGTACAAGGTGCTTGCCGACCTGCGCGGCTATAAGTCCTGGCTGCCATCGTCGAACCTGTTTAGGGAGACTGCTGTTACGACTGATGGCCCGGTACAGGTAGGCACAGCCTATGTGGATAAGGGTCCCTCTTCGGAGATGCAGGGCGAGGTCACAGCTCTTGAGCCACATTCACATATCGCTTTCCACCAGGCGGCGCGTAAGGGTATGCTAGATATTCATGTGCGTTATACGCTTCAATCAAAGGAGGGTGGTACGCAGGTTGTCAGGGAACTGAAGTTGCGTACGAAGGGCCTGGTAGCCCTTTTACAGCCGGTTCTTGTACGCGGCATTCGTAAGGAGAACGAACGCATTCTTCAACGCTTGAAGTGGTATCTGGAGGCGCGGTAGCCTGAAAACACTTCCTTCTCTGAGAGAGGTCACATGCCATAACGGTAGTAACAGTGCATGTGGCCTCTTTTTATTTTTGGCGTAACACTTTATATAGCTCATGCGACGGAACAAACGAGATCTCAAAACTAGAAAAATTGCTGAGGACATGGATGCAATTGTTTAAGCAGCAAACAAACCCGGACCATAAAGCCCTGGTGGCCGAATTATATACATGTTATGCGCCGGCCATAATGATGTATATACGTCGGCAAGTACCTTCTCAGGAGGATGCGGAAGATATCTTATTAGAGGTATTTACAGTCGCGCTAGAGAGCAAATTGCTTGGTAAGCTGAATGAATATAAGCGAAAAGGCTGGCTCTGGAGTGTGGCGCACAATAAGGTGATGGATCATCACCGGCGCGCCAAACATCGCACTCATACGAATTTGGAGGATGTGGTAGAGGATCTGCTGGAGGACGAGATGGATGCGCCAGAACTTGTCGCTTTACGCAATGAGGCGCATGCCCAGGTGCGCGAGCGTTTGCTCTCGCTTTCAGAGGTGCAGCAGGAAGTGGTGCGCTTACGCTTCGCCCACGGCCTGCGTAGCCCTGAAATCGCAGCATTGGTCAATAAGAGCGAGGCGGCGGTGCGTGTCATGCTCTCGCGCGCGCTCAACAGTTTGCGGGGAATCTACAACATGGATGGCGAGGAGGCACACGATGGACGATAAAGAGTACTTTAACCCAGGGATTGTAGATGAGCAGATCGATGCGTTACTGCAAACTGGGAGCCATCCCAATGAAGAGACGCGCACTGTACACGATCTACAAGGCCTCTACTGGAGCGATCTGCGCTCACTGGAGCGTGTATGGGAGCGCCTGGACCTGGGTACAGACACAGGCTTTGGGAAAAATCCCTGGACAAAGAGAATTTCTCACAACAACAAATCATTAGAATTTGAAAGGTTTCGATATATGCAAGGACAGCATACTCAACGAGATAAAGCCAAATCACCTTCGACGTTTACGCGCCGCTTTGGCCTGATTGCGGCAGTGCTCTTTACGGCCCTCCTCGTGGGAAGCCTGGTTGCTTTGCTGAACGCTACGCGCGGGCAACATAATAGTCATAATGGTCCTGCCACTTCAAGGCATACACAAGTTGTTACCAATGCTCCCAATCTTCAGGTGAAAACGCCGTCTGGAGTATATGTTGGCGGCGACGGTGGCGTAACCAAGATCGATCCCCAGACGGGAAATGTGATCTGGGGCTATAGCATAACACTTAATAAGACCTTGAAGGGAACACCACCGAGTATGCTCGGTGCAGGTGTTAATCGAATTATCTTGAGTGGCAATACCCTCTTCGCCCTGATTGTTAGTTCTGCGAGTCAAAGTACGGAGGCGCAACAGGGGATAATAGCGCTCAATGCCCAGGATGGTTCAGTCTTCTGGCATAAGAATGTAGATCAAGGTTTAAGGGATATTGCCTTAGGCGATGGCCAGGTCTATGTTAGTACCATCACGTATTCCGCTAAAGATTCTCCTACGTCTGAAATACACATTTTTAACGTGAGCACAGGCATTGAGAAGCGTAGTTACTCCCTCCAGATGGATATCAACTCTATGACGTGGAATGCAAGTAAGTTGTACCTTGGTACCAATCACGGTCTGTATGCCATTAAGCCAGCCGATGGTACCGTCCTCTGGAGCCAGCCAGTATCACATGAGCAATTTTACGTGACGCGGTTACATATCGTGAATGGCGTAGTGTATACCTCCTTCGATTACACTAATGAAGCTGGACCGAGCCATTCGAATATTGAGGCGTTTGATGCCCTGAGCGGCAAGCAGCTATGGCAGACGAACGATATCCCCGGTCAGGTCTATGATATTGCCCTGGATGAGAAGGCTGTGTACCTGGGTATCCTGCGACATAGTCCAGACAAATTAAATGTATTCCGGGGTACGGTCTATTCTTACGATATCAAGAATGGACAGCCAAACTGGTCAACACCTGTAGATGGTGCGGTACAGAGCGCGCCTGTTGTCGCCGATGGTGTCGTCTATGTGCCGACTTATGGAGGTCCAGATGGCAATGGTCATACAACGACCGCTCTGGACGCCAGCACCGGCAGCCAAAAGTGGCAGAAGCCCATTACCCTGGGTATCATGCTCAATCCAGTTGCGGCTAATGGCTTGATTTACGTCGCCGACTGCAATTCCTTCGATTCCAAGTCTCCATTGGGAACCAAGGTCTATGCCTATAAGGCGGATGGCACCCTGGCATGGCATTTTAGCATTGCTCACAGCCTATTAGCTCTGGAGGTGGCTGAATAAGCAGGTTTTCACGGACTTGATGAGAAATGATGACGGCGTGGGTGGTGGGTATGTACCCGCCACCCACGCCGTCATCTCTTACTCTAAATTCGAGCTAGCGATCACCTCTTATCTGGCTGAGCAAATTTTTGGCCTGTTCGGCGTGTTTGTTGGCAGCCTGCTGCTCATCATTAAAGAATTGAGCAATCTCTTGCTGCCCCTGGCTCTGGGCGTCTTGCTTGTAGCACTCACAGGTCTGTGCTTCCCGTAATGAGTGGTACAGTACACTAACTACATTGTATACATCGTTGTGTGTGGAGGTGCTTTGCGGCTCTTGCATCGCGTTCTATCCTTTCCGTGTTGTTGTTCATGGCTTTCTATCGTTGAGTTGCAGCCAGGTGAGAGTTACTCACGCAGGCTGCACGATAAGCGAGCGCCAAACGTTTCGGCATGAGTTTGCACGCTGATACCTTGCCTCCGTGTATATGCCATTCAGGAATTATTTTTGGGCAATATTGGTTGTCAGTAGACCAATTTATCCTCTTATGCTCAAAAATGTACTAGCTTCGACCTCCCGTTTCTCGTACGATACCTGAGCTGATCGCTCTATGAGCGCTACGCCATCGTGCGCGCTTTTGCAGGGCAAGAGCCATGCCCTGGTGCTGCTGGATACCCGGAGCAATACGGTAAGCACGTTGATTTCGCCAGGTGAGGTTCCAGCACCTCCTCTGCCTGGAGACCCAGAATGGTACTAACAAGCTCACTCGCCTGGTAGAGTGGGCAAAGTAGACCCAATTCCGTTTATCACACAGCCGAGGGCGTCGCAAGAGGCCCTTTTTTCTCAGCCCACCACTGGCGTACGCGGCTCCTGGTGGGGGCTACGCGCTACTGTCCTTCGCTCTGCCTGTGCTGCTGAGGACAAGGGATGGTAACGCTATCCTGCGCATTGAAGATGCTCAATTGTTTGCCGTGCTTAATTACATCTTGCTTAAATAGTCACACATGCGATACCAGATGCTGGGAGGATCGCCAGGCGCGGGAGCTGGTGCGTTGGCGTAGTGGAGGTATAGCTCATGGAGCAGTTTGGATTCATGGGAGGGATGGCCTTCGATGATCCATTGCAGGGCCTCCAGGTCTTGCAAGAGTTGCTCAACTGAGATGGCAAGCTCTGTTGGCACCACCGGAGGTGTCTCGCTGGCCTCCTCGACCGCCTGTGCGATGAAGGTGGCAACCTGGTCATCTAGTAACAGGCTTGTTGTGAGTGTGCCTCTCGGTTCAGGAGGAGTGTTACTACTGTTATTTCCCAATTGGAGATCAATGATGGGATATACTTCGTTGAGAGGATCAACAAAAATCTCAAAGAGGGCGTTGTGGATGGCCTCAGAGAAGGCAACAGGATCGTCCAGGGAGTCTGCCAGCGCAAATCCCTGAATGGTTTCGTAACGCTGAAGAGGCAAAGGGAGGCGCGTGCGGACGAGTTGTTGGAGTTCACGCGTAATCTCGCCGCGTAGTTCACTGATCGAGGTGTCAGGCCGCCAGGGACCAGTACCCAGGCAGTAAAAGGACCAGCATTTGATAGTTCGCCACTCAGCGGGCCAGGAACATCGCCGGTTGACGAGATAGATGCACTGGCGCTCGCTGGCACTGATATTTTCTGCAAGCCCGGGTGCAGACTGGTCGAGGAGCGTTATCGCGAGTAGATCAAAAGGCTGGATGTTCGAGGCATCCGCGACACAGCATTGCCCACCGCACTGACAACAATAGTTGAAGCCGTTCCAGAGGATATGGTTATACTCTTGAAATAGAGTGGAGAGGTCGCGCACAAACTCCCGTGCTGACTCATAGGTCCAGGTAAGCCCATATGCTGGCACTGAGATTGTGTTGTTGTGCGCTTGCCACTGAATGATGGCCTGTTCACAGAGACGAAAAGCTTCTCCATTGGCTATATAGACCCGCTGATACTCGGGATGCTGAGTTAATTTCATCTCGCCCTCCCTGAAGAGATGCACCATCGCATTCTGCAATAGTGGTTTGTCGGAGCACACTAATGCTCTATCTTCACCGAACTCACACTGTATTATGGCATATATCTATACTGTGCTCTATTCAAGATGGGAAAGCCGGCGAGTGCATAAGCATTCTCCGGCTATGTGGTGCGAAATAAAAGTGAGGGTCTGGAATGCTCTACATCTCGCCTTGAACGATGGCCGCGATATTAAAGGCGTGGGATAGAACGCGGCTCATGGCGTTGAGCAGGTCGAGGTGAATGGCGCTTGAAGAGAGGCTGGGCGCGACCCTCTGTTGCAGGCGGCGTACATGACGCAGGTGGAGTGTGCGTTTGGTTTGGGCGAGAATTGCTTTGCGGGTGAGGCATTCCGTGGCAAGGGTTGGATCTTGCGACGCCAGCGCTGCCAGCACCTGCTGTACCGCGAGCTGCACTTCCTGATAATAGGTAATAAGATCCTGCCAGCCCTCCTCTGAGAAGACGACCTGTTCGCGCTGCTTGCGTTGTGCGAGCCGGACGATCTGTTTATCAATAATATCGCCAATCGCCTCTAGATCTGTTACAATGTATAGTAGAGCTAGCTCACGCCGCGACTGTTGCTCTGTCATCTGTTCTTCATCAAGCCGGGTCAGGTAGCTTTTCACAGCTTCTTCTAGATCATCGAGCTGGTCATCAAGCTGGTCGATATGCCTGGGAACGTTATCACTTTCTTCATCAAAAGCCAGAATACCACGTTTAAGCATAACTGTGACCAGGTCAGTCATGCGCACAATCTCGCGCATAGCCTGGCCGAGGGCAACGGCCGGTGTTGCCAGGGCTTCTGGATCAAGATGGCGTGGTCCATCTACGCTCTGACTCTCCTGATCGGGTACCAGGGCCGTTACCAGGCGTACCAGTGGTGTTGCCAGGGGAGCGAAGACCAGTGCCAGGGCGATATTCAGCCCCATATGCGCGATTGCGACCTGCGTCCCACCATTTCCAAGATGGGCGAGTAACTGAGCCAGCGGCTGAAGTAGGAGGAACGCCACAGTCACGCCTATGAGTTTGGTTCCGGTATGCAGGTAGGCCAGGCGACGCCCGACGCGGGATGAGCCACCCAGGGCAGATAAAAGTGCTGTGAAGGTATTGCCAACGTTTGTACCCAGCATGATTGCCAGGGCTGCGATAGGCGGTAGCGCTCCATTGCCTGCCAGGACGATGACCAGGCCAATAGAGGCTGCGCTCGAGGTAAAAGCGATTGAGAGGATGGCGCCAATAAGAGCCAGAACAATAGGAGCGTTGACCATAGCTTGTAGTACATCTGCCGTAAGAGGACTGGCGGCGACGGGACGGCTCCCAGCTTCGAGTGCCGCCAATCCAACCGTGATCAAGCCAAAGGCGAAAAATGCCTTCCCAAATGGGCGTAGCCCGGAACGGCGGGTGAAGAATGCTATGGCGGTGCCCAGTCCCAGGATTTCCAGGGCATGATCCGTAATATGTAAGGCTAGCAACTGGACAACCAGGGTAGAGCCAATGTTGGCTCCCAGCAACATAAAAAAAGCCGTCGTCAGGGTAATAAATTGTGTATTGACGAGACCAACAAGCAGGCTGGATGTGGCGCTAGAACTCTGTGTAATCGCAGTGGTGATCAGTCCGAGCAGTAGCGCCATCCAGGGGCGACGTGACAGCGTCGCCAGGGCACTACGCAAACGGGCGCTCATTGTCTTCTGAAAGATATCAGAAATTTGCTGTACTCCATAGAGGAGCAGCAGGACGCCTGCAATTAGAAAACTCACCACCGTGGTGGGCGATGTTGGCAACTGCATAAAGGGGCCTCCTCTCATCCTTGTCGGGAAATGCCTCTACCTCTTCTGCTAGTGGGTTTCCTTTCTCGCTGGTAGCTCTCAATCGAGAGATTCCGACTTTGTGTATAACCCGGCAACCGGCAGTTTGGGCGTGAAAATCAAACAATTAATATTAAGAGAATGTTAACGGAATATTAAGAGAATGTTAAATACTATAACACCTTCTGTCCAGAGGCGCAAGCAGAAAAGAGGGGCAAATTTTAAATACTATAGATGTGTGGTGAATTGGGAGCGAAATAGTATAGTGCCAGCCAAATTTATAACCTGGCTGGCATCTCTTATCAAATGTGGAATGGTGGCTAAACGGAGGCGCTCTCCGCTTTCATTTCGTGCCCAAGCAATATGGCAAGGTTACTTACGCTGTCTATCAGGTGTGTAGGTTGCTGGTCCTGGAGTTCCTCGTAGGAGCCATAGCCATAGGTGACGGCGATGGAAGGGAGGCCATTCTGCTGGGCGCCGATGATGTCGTGTTTACGATCGCCGATCATGATCGCGTTCTGGTAAGCTGGAGCAGGAAGAGAGGCCAGGGCGTAGGCAATGACGTCGGCCTTGGCAATGCGTGTGCCATCCAGTTCGCTGCCTACGATAAGCTCAAAATAATGTGCTAGATCGAAATGGGCCAGAATGCGCTCGGCGAAAACCGTAGGCTTGGAGGTCGCGACCAGCAGGCGCTTATGGCTGGCACGCAGATCGGCGAGCAGAGCAGGAATGCCGGGGTAGACCGCGTTCTCATACAGCCCGGTATCAGCGAAATACTCACGATAGTAAGCAATGGCCTGCTGGGCCTGCTCGGGCGTGAGGCCATAGTAATGGTGGAAAGACTCGGCAAGGGGCGGGCCAATAAAGGGAACGAGCACTTCAAGATCAGGAACATCTATGTCAAAGCGTGCCAGGGCGTACTGCACGGACTTCGTAATGCCTGGCTTGGGATCAGTCAGCGTGCCATCGAGATCGAAGAGCAGAGTATCATAGGTTAGCATAAGTCTTTTTGTAGTTCGCTTTCTTGCATATTGATTAGCTCTATCATAACACAAGAACTTATTTGGAGATGGCATAATACGTCCAGTGCCATAAGCAGTGATGAAATCAATGAGTGGACTGGACGTGGTTGAGTGTATGTAATGTCAATGCGCATATCAGAGGCTGATCCACATGTACATGTTTTTTGTCTCGGCGTGAGCGCGGACGGCGAGCTGGCAGAGCTGTTGGAGAAATTGCGTGGCCGCCTCGGTAGGGGGCAGGCCTTTCTTGCTTTGCCATTCCTTGGTCGCTCCCCACTGCGCGCCATAGTGGCTGATCTCAGTGTCTTGTAGCGTAGCTAATCTGTCAACCAGGGAATCGGGGAACTGGTAGATCCATTGCTCGGTGGATTCGGCCTCGCCGAGCATGCGTTCATCAAGGCTGGACAAGATAGCTGGTAGGCTATTCTTTTCCAGATTCATCACGATGAGTTCCAACTGAGCCAGCATGAGAGGGTCGATATTCTTGCCCTGCATGGTTGGAAAGAACTGGCCTGGATTGCCCTGACTCATGAATTGTGTCTCTTCTAGCTCAGTCTCAGTCGCAATAAAGGCGTCGCTTATGAGGCCCATTGTGTTATCTCCATTATTTTAGCGCTTCTTGTCACAAATAGAAGCTTAATTTGTATTTCATGTATTAATCTATATCTGAAGTTTAAGGTTGTCGTGCAACAAAAGCATCTTCAGTATATCATTAACAGACCATATCCGCCGTATGTAAAATCCATGATGCTTTCATATCTGTTTCTTTGTGGAAGGGAGCCAGGGTGGGCGTCTCCCTTCGCCAAGAATGATACGTGATATAGCTGAAGGATGCGTGGTTGCGTGCTACGGCGCAACCATATTTTCTGCCTGAATTAGTGTTAGCGAAGGGGACAAGAGAGATGGCAAAGCGCTTAGAGGGTAAGGTTGCGTTGATTACGGGCGCATCGTCTGGAATTGGAGAGGCGACGGCGCTGGCCCTGGCGGCTGAGGGGGCGCAGGTAGCGGTGGTAGCGCGTCGGGCTGAACGCTTGCAGGAGCTGGTTAAGCTCATTCATGAGCAGGATGGCACGGCGGTGCCCGTGGTGGCGGATGTGGCCGACGAGAAACAGGTGCAGAATGTGGTCAACCATGTGAAGGGGAAGCTGGGGCGCATCGATATCCTGGTCAATAACGCTGGCCTGATGCTGCTGGGCATGATCGATGGCGCGAATACCGAGGATTGGCGGCGCATGGTGGATGTCAATATTATGGGCTTACTCTACACAACGCATAGTGTGCTACCAATCATGAAGGAGCAGAAGAGCGGGCATATCATCAATATCTCCTCGGTGGCGGGCCGCACGGCGCGTGCGGGGAGCGGCGTCTATAATGTCACCAAGTGGGGTGTTGTGGCGCTCTCTGAGGCGCTACGGCAGGAGGTCTATAAAGACCATATTCGTGTCTCCGTCATCGAGCCTGGCGCGGTCGCGACCGAGTTGACCGAGCATATTACCGATGAAGAGGCTAAGAAAAAGCAGGCCGAGTGGTTGCAAGGCATTACCCCGTTGGAGAGCGAAGACATTGCCAATGCCATCGTCTACGCTGCGACCCAGCCCGAGCGCGTCAATGTCAATGAGATTCTGATTCGCCCAATCGAGCAAGATCGCTAAGCTGCGTGCGGCACAACGCTGCTAAAGCACGCGTCTACATATAATGATATGGCACGCCCATATCATTATATGTAGACGCGTGCTTTAGCAGCGTTGGTCAGAAACTCTAGCGGCTAGCGGCCAGTTGCTCAAAGAATTCGGCGGCCTCGGTGGCTGTGGGTATTTTGAGAATGTTCTCGTCGGCAAAGTCCTGGGCCTGGGGATAGCCGCTCTCGCGTACTTGTTGGGCGGCAGCCTCCAGGTCATACTCCGTCCGGCGGAACTCGTGGCCTTCGGGGGTGAGAAGCAGCCAGTATGCGCCCGGGCTATCCGCGTAGGGCATGCCCACACTACCTGCGTTGATGATGCGTGTGTTGCCTGTCTGGCGCTCAAATTGTATGTGGGTATGGCCGCAAATGACGATAGGATGGGCGGTATTGGCGAAGAGCGTGTCGAGGCGCTTCTGGGGCGTCAGGGGAGTGAAGAGGTCCTCATCGTTGTGGGGCGTGGCATGGCAGAAGAAAATTTCGCCCTGTTCTTCGAGAGGGAGGGTTAGACTCTCGGGTAGGCTGGCCAGGTAATCGCGCTGAACCTGCTCCAGTTGCCGCCCAACCCAGCTGGTTGCCGCCTGGCTCTCTTCTGACATGTGTGAGGGCAGGGGAAGGCCGTCGAAGGCCAGGACGGCCTCGCGTTCTCCATTACCACGAATGGCGCGCATGTGCAGATCGAGTTGTTGCAGGCGTTCCAGCGTCTGACGCGGGAAGGGACCCGAAACAATATCGCCGCCCAGTACCACCAGGTCGGGCTCTATCTCCTCAAGCTCATTGAGCACCGCTTCTAGAGCAGGCAGATTTCCATGAATATCATAGAGGGCCGCAATCTTCATATGTTAACTCCTCTTTCATTTCTATGTCTCTATGCAAAGCATAGCAAAGACAGGCCGTATGGGGAAGAAGATACATATGCTTGTAGCATATATATCCGGTCGTGGGGTGGATTTTTTGCTGGGCTAATGGGAATAGAGCGTGCGGCTCACCCCTCCATCACGTGAGCAGGCACTTGATCGCCCACCCGACTTACTATATTGCCCATCCTTGCACTCAACCACATAACCCTTCCCACTCGAAAACGAAGATATACGGTCAAAGTACCCACAGAAGCCAGCGGGCGCATTGGTGATCACATTTCCTGGATTGAAATCATATCCCCAAGGGTTTCCATTAACGCCTGTGTCTGGGACAGGCGATGGTGTCGGCGGTTGAATAGGTGTTGGTGTTGGGGATGGTTTAGGTGTGGGGATTGGCGTTGGGCTAAACTGGTCCATTGGTGTGTCCTGCGCCTTCGCCACGGGTGAAGGTTGTGACGCAAGTAAATTGCCCGAGAACATGTGGGTGCTCGCGCTAGCGCACGAGAGACAAAGTATGAGTGCTACAAATATCGTAAAGCAGCCAATCCAGCCTTGCACCTTTTTCGATTGTTTTTTGTACCAGGCCCAGGGCGCGAAGGGTCGGCGCGGCGGACGTGGTGGTGTCAATGGCAAAAACGGCGGAGACGGAGGTGATATAAAGTGTGATTGTGTTGGGTCCATCATACATCCCTAAAACATATATTCCTTTCCGTAAATATACCTCTTGTAGATATACCTCTTATATGCGAAAGTGAGAAGGATTTAGGATATGTATGCAGGGCCTTCCAATTCTCATGCATATGGAGTCCTTCGCGCCTGCGGCGCTCGGGGGTAAGGGGTCTGCGTGGAAAATGGCTTCGCCATTTTCCACGCAGACCCCTTACCCCCGAGGCGAGCGTAGCGAGCCGAAACAGAGCAAAAGAGAATTGGAAAGCCCTGGATATGTATGAACGCATCAAAATACGAAATTGGGTATTTGCCATTGTACTGAGCAGGAACGTAGCAAGGGACGCACGCTCATACACAAAGTTTGTTGAATTGATACATAGGCGTAATATTCATAAAGAAGCCAGGTGGTTGGGAAAGTGTTGCTTTGTGTTGCTATTGTGTCTTACACTGAAGTTATGATTGAGCACGCACGAAAATCCCTGATATAAAATAAGGAGGCGCGAGCTTTGAGCCATTTCACCGAAACTGAGATTGCATATATGCAGGGGCAGAAGCTAGGGCGGCTGGCAACGGTGGATGCCAAGGGGGATCCACACGTGGTTCCGGTGGGCTTTCGCTATAACAGCGAGCTGGATACCATCGACGTGGGTGGTTACAATATGGGTCAGAGCAAGAAGTTCCGCGACGCGGGGCGTCATGGGCGCGCTGCCTTTGTCATTGATGATGTCTTGTCGCCCTGGCAGCCACGTGGCATAGAGATCCGTGGGCGTGCTGAAGCCATCCAGCAAGGTGGAAAAGAGATCTTGCAGAATGAGAATGTAGATGCCGAGTTTATTCGTATTACGCCCACGCATATTATCTCGTGGGGCATCGATACCCATCCCTATCATCCCAGCAGCCGGAAGATCTCTTCCTAGCCTCGCTGAAACAGGGGTGGCTGTGCGCAGAAACAAAAAATTTGGAAATGAGTGAGCAAGGATATATGGCTAAGTTTCTTTTTTGTAACGTGCCACGCTATGGACAGGTCAATCCCACGCTGGCGGTGGTGCAGGAGCTAGTTGTGCGGGGAGAGCAGGTGGTGTACTGCTTAACCGAGGATTTCCGGCGCGCGGTGGAGGCTACTGGCGCGCGCCTACAGCCCTATCGATCGACGATGTTTGGTTTCAGTTCGCCGAGCGCGCCGAGGGGCCCCTATTCCTCAAGCACGCCCGCGCGCCTGGTGGAGGAGAGCCGCTACGTCCTCTCGCAACTACGAGATGTCGTGCGTATGGAGAAGCCGGACTGCGTGATTTATGACCCGGCCAGCCTCTGGGGCTATGTGCTGGCTCAAATGCTGGGTGTGCCAGCGATCCAGTTCCGGCCCGGCTATGTCTTCAATGAGCACTTTCAATTTGCGAGCGAGCTGTGGGAGGGGGCCGCGGAATCGATTCATCCCCATCCCTTTGAGCAGGCGAACAATGATTTCGAGGCGCTCTGCCGCGTCTATGGCGTGAATGCGTTTCCCTTACAGGAGATGTATGCTCGGGCGGAAGCGCTGAATGTTATTTCTATTCCCAAGGCCTTCCAACCTGCGGGCGAGACCTTTGATGAGCGTTTTCGCTTTGTCGGACCCTCCATTGTCTCGCGGCTCACGACCTCGGAGTTTCCCCTGGAGCGCATCAATAGCCAGCCTGCGCTCTATATTTCCCTGGGAACGATCTTTAATAACCGCGTCGATTTCTTCAACACCTGCTTTGAGGCCTTTGGCGGGAGCGCATGGCAGGTCGTGCAGGCTATTGGCCAGCGCATCAACCGTTCACAGTTGAAAGAGATCCCCAGCAACTTTATGGTCTATCCCTTTGTGCCGCAGTTGGAGGTCTTGCAGTATACCGACATCTTTATTACGCATGGCGAGGTGGGTAGTATCATGGAGTCGCTGTATTATGGTGTGCCGCTTATCGTGGTACCTCAGACCTCCGAGGAGGCGATCACCGCGCGCCGCGTCGAGGAGCTTGGCCTGGGCCTCTCGCTGGACACGGGCGATCTACATGCCGATGTCCTGAAGCAAACTGTAAATCGTATCGCCAGCGACTCTAGCTTCCGCGTCAGCACCAAGCGTATGCAGCGTGCCCTGCGCGAGGGCGGTGGCTACCACGCCGCCGCAGATGCCATAGTTGATTTTAACCAGCGTAGGTAGCCCGCTACTAGCGTACGCGGCTACTGGGGCTGTGCCCTGGCGTACGCGGCTACTCTCGCCCTCGAGCAGTAGCCGCGTACACCGGTAGCGGCTAAAAGCGACTTTAACAATCTGATGATACTTGTTTGATAAACATATTTTATATTTGTGGTGCAGCTCGTCGTACTGTTTTAGTCCCCCTTTACGTGCATAACTCTCTATTGCCTCTCTGTCTGGTGAGAGATACTCCCTTCACTTGACGCCAATCCGCCTGTTGCCTCAGACGGGCAATCTCCTCTCCTAGGTCGCCGCTGGTCTGGTCATCCGCGACTCCTCCCAGTTGGCCTTCTTGAGAGACTTGGAGAAGACACCTTGGGGATCTGATTCATCGGGGCAGCGAAGACCTCGGCTGAGAAGGGCCAGTACTCCGCCATGGAGAGATAGGTACTCCCCATGATATGGATACCCGCTTCAGAACTGGTGGCGGGTGTGGCTAAAGGTGCCCTTAGCGAACGCAAGGATCTTGGTGGGCGTGACCGAGAACACAGGAATCGTATCGCTTCCTTCGTGCTGAAAGACGCCGTTGTGCACCTTGTATTGCCATCGCCCGTCCCACTTTGTGGTCCATGCTTCGGCGAGGCGTTCGAGTAGGTCATTGTCGGTGAGTTGGACGGCATCGCCCTCGACCACGACGTCTAGTCCTGCATCCCAGTGGTTACAGCCGGTCGTCAAGATCACATGCGGGTTCCCACGAAGGTTCAAGGCCTTCTGTTCGGTAGCACCGGTACAGAAGTAAATGGCCCCATCAAACCACACGGCCACGAGCGGAGTAACATGGGGGCGACCGTCGGCCCGAACCGTCGAGATCCAGAATATCTCGGCTGTTTCAAGTACTCGACGCGTCTCATCCCATGATGTGGCAACCGCATCCGAGTCGCTGAATCGCGGATCGATTTTCGTGATTGGTTCGTTCATCAAAAGCACTCCTTTCAATCACCACGTTTTTTTTGTTGCTCAATTCGCGCTGATTTCCTGACATTCACCCTAAAATTCGTGCTAGTTTGACCCAATTTACTAGCTGCTTTGTGTGCGCCGAGCGACTGCCCTCGTGTGCCCGATCCCGTTGGGGGAAGTCGTGTGAGGTCGGTGTACGCGGCACGATCGGTTCAACCAAGCTGGAGCACGAACGGCTCAGGGCCGAACCAGCCTACTCCTGGGTAAACAGCTTCCAGTGCCCCTCGGAGATGACGTCGACGACGCCATCAACCACTTGTATGGCGGTCTGATCGTCAATCAAGTACGCCGGCACCGGCATGCCGGCGGCCCATTTTTCAGCGTTGGCCATGGAATTGTCCGGCATATCGTGGTGATCCAGGTGCGGACACATCGCAAAATCAACCAGTCCCAGCGTTCTATCGCCACCAGTGGGCGGCTTCCAGCCGACGAAGTCCTCCCCGATGCTGGGGGCCATCACCATGCTTCCGGCGCTCAGTCCCACATAGACCGTCTCGCGCCCAAGCTCCGGCAAGAGGTCGGCCAGTCCGGATTGCCGCATCCAGTAGCACAGATACAGGGGATCGCCGCCTTCCACCAGCAGGGCGTCCGTCTCTTTGACTAGCGGGAGCCAACACTTTTCATCGATACTGGGCAGCGCGGTGAGTTCCAGCACGCCCAACGACTTCCACCCCAATTCGCACATGGAGGTGAATCCGTCAGGGAATGGAGCGGTGTTGGTCTCTCCGCGGATCAGCCGGGCGGCCATGGCTGGACCATTGGGGTTGGCGTACAACGCGGTGGGAATGTAGAGGGCGCTGGACTCGGAGATCGGTTTGCCTAGCAGATCAACCAGGGCGTTACGAATGCTGTCGTTGCTGATGCCACCAGAGGTGAGCAGAAATTTCATGAGGGGTTCTCCTTGCCGATTGAATGGGAGCCGAAAGGCTCCTCCAGTCCCTCTCTTTGAGACTGAAGCAGAACTCCCCCAGAACGGAACGACTGCGTTTCTCCCAACTTGAGTCGTCTGCTCTCGTTGTCAGTCTTGCGTACCAAGGTCTTCCGCTCCCTCATTGCATGCAAGACATTCTACCGTCTTACCAAGCACAAAACTTCTCCTATCTTGCTCTTCTTGCCACGCAGGGTTGCTGTCGTGCATTCCAAAACATGGTCTAAGATAGTGTTTGAAAGTGGTCATCTCGCCGAGAGGAAGAAGAAAGGGGTTGATGTAACGAGTCGAAGAAGCAGAAAGAAAGTGCAGAAGGCGTATGAAGGTGACACTGGGGAGGAAAGCCTATCCCTCCGATCTGACGGATGAGCAGTGGGAACTGTTGGAACCCCTGATCCCTCAACCATCCCTGCAGGGCCGCAAGCCGTTTGTCTCGCGACGCGAGGTCGTCAATGCAATTTTGTACGTTTTGCGCAGTGGATGTCCCTGGCGCATGCTGCCCCATGAATTTCCCGCGTGGCAAAGCGTCTATTACAATTTTCACCGCTGGGAGCGCGAAGGCGTTTGGGATCGTATTCTGCAAACCCTACGCATGCGGATGCGCACCAGGCAAGGCCGAGAGGAAGAGCCAAGTGCGGCGATCATCGACAGTCAATCCATCAAAACGAGTGCGGTTCGGGGTCCTGAAAAGGGCTACGACGTCGGGAAAAAAAACGTGGGGCCGCAAGCGTCATGCATTCGTCGATACGCAGGGCAACCTGTTGGCTGTGAAGGTGACAGGAGCCCAGGCCTCTGATCACCAGGGCGGCACTGCCCTGCTCGAGCCACTCAAGAATGCGCTTCCCCGTCTGCAGCTCATTTGGGGCGATAGTCATTACGGCGGAACCTTTCTGACCTGGGTGAAAGAAACGCTGGGCTGGACGATTGAGACCATCCATGCAGTCACGCTCCCCAAACGAGGCCTGCTCGTGCCCGAAGGGGAGGAGGTGGACTGGGACGCATTGTTTCCCACAGGCTTGCGGCCTCAGCCCAAGCGATGGATCATTGAGCGCAGTTTCTCCTGGATCGTGCGCTGGAGGAGGCTTTGCCGCGATCACGAGGGGCTCCCACAGAGCAGTGAGGCCTTTATCAAGCTCTCTGCCAGCTACCGTATGCTCACCACGCTCGTGCCAGCTTTCCCATCGCGACCGTTTTAAAACACTATCTCAGAGAATGGTACGGGCACATCGCGCCATGATATGAAGACGGTTGAGGTTGTTCGGGGCTGACCTCTAATTTAAGTGCTCTCACACCAAGTGTTCTCACGCCGTTTCGTCGATATCATCCTTTCAGGAATTGTAGAGGTCTTCGGGGTATGGTACAATCTTGCCTAAGATCCACCACTGAAGGAGATATTTATGGAGTCTGCTCAACCTCTTGTCATGCTTAATCCTGCCGCTCGACATGGCAAAGTAGACCTCTATCGTACACTTGTACGCAGCCGCGCGGAACAGGAAAAGGCCGAATATATCGAGACAAGCGCACCAGGAGAAGCGCGGGAGCGTGCCCGGCAGGCTGCTATGCAGAAGCGTCCCGTGATTATTGTTGGCGGGGATGGCTCGGTAAATGAAATCGTCAACGGCCTGTTGAGCGTGAGCCAGCGTGTTCCGTTGGGCATCGTGCCAGCAGGTTCAGGCTGTGATTTCGCCTGGAATACCCTCCACTTGCCTCATGATCCCCAAGCCGCAGTCGAGCGTGCTTTTAGTGGTAGATTGATTGATGTGGATGCTGGCCAGGTAAATGAACAATATTTCGCCAATTCGTTTAGCGTGGGGCTTGATGCCGATATTGCTGTGGCAGCGGGGAGCCTGAAAAAATATTTGCGCCTGGCTGGTATGCCTCTCTATTACACCTCAACCCTGCGCCAGTTGCTGTTCGGCTACCACCGTTGCCCCTGGCTAAAGTTCAGTCTGGATGATAATGGAGAGAGGCGCGAGCAGGAACAGCGCTTTATCCTTATGGCGATTACCACGGGGCCAACCTATGGTGCCGGCTTTCGCATCAATCCTCAAGCCGATCATACAGATGGCCGCTTCGATATCTGTACCATTCGTTACACACCCTTGTTGCGTGCCCTGCGCCTATTACCAATCGTCCAGAAAGGTGAACACAGCGATTTGCCAGAAGTAACCTTCTATCGTGCTAGAACCGTGCAGATTGAGAGTCGGGAGCCTGTGCATATGCAGATGGATGGCGAAACCATGTCCGCGAGCAGCTTCAATGTCACCATTTTGCCGAAGGCCTTGTGGGTACGTGTATGAAAAAGGCCGCAACCTATGGAAGTGGCCGACCAGGCAGCATCATTTACACTCTGTTGCGTCCAGTGGCTCGGTTGTTGATATTGCTGGTCTGCCGTGTCTCGGTGCGTAGTTCGGAGCATGTGCCAGTGACTGGTCCCCTTTTGCTCGTCTCTAATCATCTCAGCTGGTTCGATCCCATCCTGGTGGCGGGTCTTTTTCCTCGCCGTACCTGGTTCTTTGCTAAGAAAGAGATTTTTTCCTGGCCCATTGTGGGCTGGCTGGTGCGCTGTACCGGGCAAATTCCTGTACATCGTGGCGAGAGCGATCGCGCGGCTCTGGAACAGGCGCTTGCCTACTTACAGGAGCAACGACCCTTGCTCATCTTTCCTGAGGGGACTGTCGCCCGCCAGGAGCAGATGCTTCAGGCCCACACGGGGGTCGCGATGCTTGCCCTGCGTACCGGAGCGACAGTTCTCCCTGTGGCGTTGAAAGGGTCACGACGTATTCTACGCCCTGGAGCTGGGTGGCGCCCTCATGTCTCTGTTCAGTTTGGTGAGCCCTTTGTTCCCGTTCTGCCCGCAGGATTGACGCGTAAAGAGGGGTTACGCAGTATCACACAAGAAATGATGTTGCATATCGCTACCCTGTTGCCGCCAGAGCAGCGGGGAGTCTATCGCGATTTGCCGCTGGAGAAGATGTAGAAGGTGTGTCGATCCGTAACTCTGCTGGTAAATTGGGAAATGCGCCACAAGTGGGAGCCCTGTTGTATCTGAACGCTTTTGTGGCGCTTTTGTCACCAGATTTATAACTTACCCCTGAGGGGTTAGATGCAGATTCTGGCGAGAATTGGCCATTTCTGCCTTCTTCGGATGCCGGGCCCGATGCCCGCGCCCAGTAACTATATACACCACCCCCGTATAGTTCACAAGATAGGCATAACTGCAAGCAAACCCAATCAGCGCGATCAGGGAGATGAGGCGTGTCCATCCTATCCAATCGGGAATAGGAGAGGGCTGAAAGGCATCACTGAGTAGGATTTCCAGACCCAGGAAGAAGAGGAAGCCAATACTCGATATAAGGGTCGCGCGCAGCCGTCTCTTCTTGCGCACTTCCACGCTGTCTACCCTAAATTTGACCTCCTGCTGACAATCCGCACATTTTACCAGCACCACTCGGTTCCCACTGAGAGGCGGGCTGAACAAGACGGGTTGGCTCGTGTACTGGGTGGTTGTTTCGCGTGCTCCCAGCAATGCGCGTTCGCGTGTCTCGACGCTCAGAATATGATCTAATTGCAGCAAGACCTGGTTATTTGGGAGCGGATCCATCAGCCCCTGCTGCCGCCACACTACATACTTAAATGCCGCGCCAATTACTACCAACAGCGCGTAGCCATAAAAGATGATCGAGAGAGGATTGAGAAAGCCGGATGGTCCTAAGCCGACAACACCACAACTCGTGCCCAGCGCGAAAGCTACAATACAGTGTAACAGTAGCCTTTGCGGTGTTCCATTAATTAAGTTGATGAGTCCTCGAATGAGCGTATAAAACATGGATAGCGGTGATCCTCCTTCCGGGGGACATAATCTCAAGTATAAATACATGGATTATTTGGCAGACGCATTTTTTTCCCTGTAAAGTGATACGACCCCTTGCAGAAAGAGCGAGATCGCAAGGAGCGCCAGGAGAAGCCAGATGCTAGCACTGATCTCTGGAAAGCCATCAGTAGGAAGCTGCGGGTCTCCTTCAATGGTTCCAAAGATAACCAGGCCGGCGACTAAGACAGGAATAACTATCATGGCGACTAAGAGGTTTCTATTCCCCTTATCTGATTTTGCATCTGCTTGTTTGCTCTTCTGCCGCCGGGAATGTCGCCAATCCCAGAGATTAGTGACAAGCCATCCAATCAGGAGCAAATAGGTGAGTGCGATAAACCCGTACCAGAGCGCGCGTCCACCAGACCAGAAATAGCTTTCTTGTGGCAGCAGGTGGATCTGAACAGGAATAGCGAGATCCTCCGAACTATTTCCAATGGGGCCATTCGTGAGGATAGTTCCCGTAATCCGCCCGGAAAGCTGCCGGTCCATGGGGCCACTTAGCGATGTGGGAAGAGTTACAACCCCCCGCACTTCGACCTTTTTAGGTTGATTACTGATGGTATATGTATCGCCCCAGTCGGGTTGGCTTGATCCAACAATCTGCAAGGGGGTGCTTAATCCAGCCAGTGTCAACCGCACACCTGTAGGACTCGCCCATGCTCCGTCGCCTGAACCTGAAAACCCGAGATCGATAACAATGGAGAGAGCTTCCCCGCGCACTGTGGTGATGTGTAGGCTCTGTTGATTCTGTGTGATAGCAGTATGCTTCTCTACAAATTGACGCGCCGACAAAATATATCCTGGAATAGCCACAACGATGAGAAGAACCAGAAGCAACCACAAGGACTTGTTCAGAGAGCGCTTGCTACTTTTAGTTGTCTGAATTGGCATTTTTGCCATCAATACACCTCCTTTCTTTCTTCGCTTTGCTTGCGACGGCAGCTTTACGCTTCCCGATGATATCAGAAGAAACGGGATTTGACCATGCCATTGACCTGCCATTACCCTGACACTTTGCTTTAAATGCTTTACACAGCCGATTTATTTCCTTTATACTGTTCTTAGTATGATGTGTCGAGAGAACCCCCTCTCTGAGAAAGGGCAGGAAGATAGCATGCAATTTGGTGCACGTTTGCGTCAGGAACGGATACAGCGTCATCTCTCTCAGGAAGCTTTGGCGGAAGCGCTGGGCGTCTCTCCCCGCAGTATCGCTCGCTGGGAGCAAGGTCAGGCCCTTCCCCAGGCGTCTATCCGGCTACAACTCAGTCGTTTCTTTAATCTCCCTCCCAAAGAGTTTTTTGGAGAACATGAGGCACAGGTACCCCTCAAACCCCTCTGGGGTGTGCCATATCCGCGCAACCCCTTCTTTACTGGTCGGGAGGAGGTCCTGCATCACCTGCACGAGCTACTCAATCGAGAACATACCACGGCCCTCACGCAGTCCTGGGCTATCAGTGGACTTGGAGGCATCGGCAAGACCCAGATCGCGCTCGAATATGCCTATCAGTATCGTCAGGATTATCACTACATCTTCTGGGTAAGCGCAGCGACACGGGAGAGCCTGTTCGCTGACATTGTGACCATTATGGACCAATTGCAGTTACCTGAGCGAAATGAACAGGATCAGAAGAAAGTGGTTACAGCCGTCAAACAGTGGTTCGCCTCTCATCAGGAATGGCTGCTGATTCTGGATAATGCAGATGATATTACGATTGTGCCTGACTTTGTACCGACGAAACGTTCTGGACATATGTTGCTTACCACTCGTGCACAAGCATTGGGGGCACTGGCACAACGGATCGACGTTGCAACTATGGGGATGGCAGAAGGTACACTATTTTTGTTGCGCCGTGCCAAAATTGTGCCTCCTGATATGCTACTCGATCAGGTTGAGGAAGAAACACTCGCTGCGGCAGAAACTATCGTCACAGAAATGGATTTTCTCCCGCTCGCACTGGATCAAGCAGGAGCATACATTGAAGAAGTAGGATGTAATCTTTCGACCTATCTGGAACTCTACCGAACACACCGCAAAGAACTTCTGCAACGCCGGGGCACATCCCGACCGACCATCCTGAACCAGTGGCAACAACATGGTCTCTCAACTTTCAGAAAGTTGAGCAGGCTAATCCCGAGGCTGCAGACCTATTACGTCTCTGTGCCTTTCTGGAACCAGATACCATCTCGGAGGAATTATTCAGCGGGGGAGGGGCGCAATTCGGCTCGACATTACAGGGGGTCGCGACCAATGCTTTTCGGTTAAACGAAGCCATCGAGGAGCTACGCAAGTTCTCCCTCATTCAACGCAATCCCGAGACACAAATGTTGCGTATCCATCGTTTGGTACAAGTTGTCCTCAAGGATGCCATGGCGGTGGATGCTCAGCGCCAATGGGGAGAGCAAGTAGTACGAGCGACTAATGCTGTATTTCCTAAACGCATTGAGATTGATACCTGGCCCCTTTGTCGACGTTATCTGTCTCAAGCGCAGGTATGCAGTGGGTTGATCCAGGACTACGCGTTCACCTTTGAGGAGGCAGCAGCGCTTCTCTATCGTACAGCAATCTATTTACAGATGTATGCGCTCTATGAGCAGGCAGAGCCATTGTATCGGCAGGCATTGAATATCTACAAACAGATATTAGAACCAGATAGTCTCGAAATAGCCGCCACACTCAATAGCCTGGCCGACCTCTATCGCGTACAGGGAAAGTATAAGCAGGCCGAGCCGTTGTACCAACGAGCCTTAGGCATCCGAGAGCAAGCGCAGGGGCCGGAGCATCCTGATGTAGCTAACTCGCTCAACGGATTGGCCCTACTCTATCGCGAGTGGGGGAATATGAGCAAGCAGAATTGCTGAATCAGCGAGCCTTACGTATTCGAGAGCAAGCGCAGGGGCCAGAGCATCCCGATGTAGCTAGCTCGCTCAACAATCTGGCCATGCTCTTTTATGATCAGGGGAAGTATGAGCAGGCGATGCCGCTGTATCAACGAGCCTTACACATCCGAGAGCAAGCGCAGGGACCGGAGCATCCAGACACCGCCCGCTCCCTTAGCAATCTGGCCCTTATCTATCACGAACAGGGAGAGTATGAGCAAGCAGAAACGCTCTACCAGCGAGCGCTGCGCATCCGGGAACAAGTATTGGGAATGGAGCATCCAGATATCGCTCGTGCCCTCAACAATCTGGCTGTCCTCTATTTTGAGCAGAAGAAGTATGAGCAGGCAGAACTGTTGTTTCAACGAGCCTTGCACATCCGAGAGCAAGCGCTGGGAGCAAACCATCCCGATACTACTGGCCCACTCAATAACCTGGCCAGTCTTTATGTAGAGCAAGGGAAATATACACAAGCAGAGGTGATGTACCAGCAAGCTCTGCGCATCTTTGAACAAGCGCAGGGGCCAAACTCTGCTGGCATTGCTCACCCACTCAACGGATTAGCCAACATCTGTCGTGAGCAGAAGAAGTACGAGCAGGCGGAGCTGTTGTATCAACGAGTCTTACATATCCGAGAGCAAACGCTGGGGGTAGAGCATCCTGATACAGCAGAAGCGTTGCGCGACCTGGCAACCCTTAGGGAAACTCAGGGGAACAATGCCGAGGCTGTGTCTTTATACCAACGTGTGCTGGGCATCCAAAAGCAGGTTCTGGGACAACAGCATCCGAAAACGGTGGAAACTCATGAGCGCCTACGTGTTCTATTGCAAGGAATGAACGAGTAAAATGCTGCATTGAGGAAATCTTGCCTATCCAATATATCCCCCTGAGTAAAATATAGGTTTGCGGCGGTCTTAACCAGGCTGAGATGGAACCGCCGGCGAGCAGGTGCTGACTGATTGACGAATAATGAGTTGACTCGTTATTTCGACGCGGATAGGAGCGGCCTCGGGCTGAAGGGCGCGGTAGATCATACGCTGTACAGCCAGCCTCCCCATCTCCTCGCTGTTGGCGTGCAGCGTGGTAAGCGCAGGGATCAGAAGTGAGGCTGCGGGAACATCATCATAGCCGATCACAGAGATATCTTCAGGTATACGCTTCCCGGCTTCTTGTAGAGCACGCATGACACCAATTGCGCTCGCGTCATTGGCACAGAAGACTGCGCTGAAGGGGGATGCAGCCTGGAGAGCCAGGTTTGCATCATGTGATGCGCGTCATCTACCTTGAGCTGGCTTTCGAGTAGGAAGGCGGGATCATAGGGAATATGGGCCTCCTCCAGAGCTGCACGATAGCCAGCCAGGCGGCGTTGCAAGGTGCTCCTCCGCTTACTCTCAGGCTCGGTCATGTGTAGGATACGCCGATGTCCATGCTGGAGCAGGTGGCGTGTGGCCTGGAGACCTCCGATGAAATTGTTGGGAAGAAAGGTATCGACCGCCAGGTCGCGCTGCTCGGCATTAATTAGAACCACTGATGTTTTAAGGTTAAGGAGCTCTTCAATGAGCTCACGATCATCAATACTCACCAGTAAGATGCCAACCTCTGGACGTCCTCGGGCCTGGGCCAGTATACTGGCTCTATCGGCTGCGCTCTGCTCAACCACGGAATAGTTCAGTAAAATGTCATGCTGACGGCACTCCGCCGCGACACCGTCCAGGATATTGACGTGGAATGTGTGAGGGGCTTTCATCGTAGCGTAGGACGGTGTAAAAAGATGTAGCTGCTGCAACTTGCCGGGCGTTGCTGTGTCCTGGTGTCCAAGCTCCGCCGCACTTTTTAAGACATGGTCCCGAAGCTCCTCACTAATGCCTTCCACGTTATTGAGCACCCGAGAGACGGTACTGGGGGAGACACCCGCGTGTTTGGCAATAGCCCGTTGTGAGACGCGACGCATTGCCAGGAGGTGAGGGGAAGCGTTGTTCTTCATATGTCCTCTCTTTACTACTTATCCGAAAACCTGAGCGCGCGTGTCCCCGAATGGGGGAAGCGCTAGGCACGCGAGTGACGTTGGGTTTCGGAATAAGCTCTTAGAGTTGGAGGAAATTCCAAATCAGATTTATCTATGTGTATATAGCTTACGCTATTGTGAAATTATGCGCAATAGTGTTTCTGAATTTTACGCTAAATCCGCCTGAAATGCGTGCTGAGGAAATGAATTGTGGTTGAATCGAGGAAAGAAACGGAAAATTTCGCAACGTTTTCGCAACATAATGGCTTGAAAAGGTGCGAAGTTCCTCGGTATACTTGAAGTCATAGATTGCTTTATGTTGCGAAGTTGCAGCGCACTAGATCAAAGGAGAAGTTATCCCGTTACTCTACAGTATCTCATACTTACTTTTATTAGTTTGCCTCCTGTGATGTATTTCAGCGAAAGGATTCTTCTCTATGCCGCGTCTCAAAGGCATATTTATCTTGCATTCTAGCGCATACGAAGAGATATATGGGCCTGAGGTGCGCGAAGCGATTGACGAACTGATCGACGTGGTTGCGCCGCCGCAGACGGCTGAGGAGATACTCGCCCATCCCGAGCTCTTGCGCGAGGTGGAGGTGATTCTCTCTGGCTGGGGCGCGCCCCTCATAGACGAAACCTTTCTGGCGCATGCCCCTTGCCTGCGGGCCATTTTCTATGGCGCGGGCTCTGTTCGCGGCTTTGTCACGGATGCCCTGTGGCAGCGTGGCATCCTTGTAACGAGCGCCCAGGAGGTAAATGCTATCCCGGTGGCGGAATACACACTTAGCGCGATCCTCTTCTCACTCAAGCATGGGTGGCGCCTGGCCGGGCAGGCACGCCAGCAGCAGCGTTTCCCTCCACGCGATGGGGTACCTGGCGTGTATGGAGCCACGGTGGGGATTATCTCCCTGGGCATGGTTGGGCGACAGGTCCGCGAGTTCTTGCGCCCATTTCACCTGCATGTGCTCGTGTATGATCCCTATGTTTCTCCTGCTGAGGCAGCTGAGCTAGATGTCTCCCTCTGTTCTCTGGAGGAGCTCTTCCGTGAGGCCCAGGTCGTATCTCTGCACACGCCCCTGCTGCCCGAAACCACAGGCCTGGTACGTGGCACTCACCTCTCCTCTATGCAGAAAGGATCCACGTTTATCAATACGTCGCGTGGAGGATTGGTGCGGCATGAAGAGTTGATCGCGGTGCTGGAGCAGAGAAGTGACCTGCATGCGATTCTGGATGTGACCGATCCAGAGCCGCCGCAGCCGGACTCTCCGCTCTACACACTACCTAACGTTACGCTCACGCCACATATTTCTGGCTCGCTTGGCTCAGAGCGTCGCCGCCTGGGCCAGGTGATGATGGAGGAATTGCAACACTTTGTTGCGGGAGAACCACTGCGCTATGCGATCACGCGGGAACGACTCTCGCTGATGGCAACGCCATAGTTCTTGCTCAGCGCAACGTAGCCCATGTGCAATGTCGTTTTATTTCGTTCAACAAACTGATTGTGTTTGGTACTCATGCAAAAGTATCAATTTACAGCGTCGTTTGGTTCAGTTCAACAGGAAGGGTTCTTCATATGCGTCAATGGCGCCGTCTGGCATTTGTTGCCCTGATGTTGCTGAGTATGCTACTTACCGCCTGTGGTGGGAGCAATGCTCAAGCAACTATTGTCTTAAAGATCGCCGATTACTCTCCTGAACAGAAAGCGTTTCACGAAGCGGTTGCCGCCGAGTATCATCGACTGCATCCTGATGTGACCATTCAGTGGCAATCGACGGCGCAGGCTCAGTACCTGCAATCGTTGCCGCTCTCGTTCCAGAGCCACCAGGCTCCAGATATTTTCTTCTACAAGTCGCAGCTTTCTCCCGAGCTCTCCATGTCTTTTCTGCTCAAGCAGGGATGGATTCGCCAGCTCGATCCCACGGGTAATCCAGATCAGAGTTTCTTGAGCCGCTGGTCCTCTGACATGTTCCAGGAAGGGATCAATAAGCACAACGGCCAGGTCTATGGCTTTCCCTTCACCGACAATGTGATCTGGGGTCCGGGCTTTATGTTCTACAATAAGTCGCTCTTTCAGCAGGCTGGCCTTGATCCCGCCAATCCGCCCACAACCTGGAGTCAGTTTACCTCCGCCTGTCAGGCAATTAAAGCCAAGACCGGGAAATATTGCCTGGGTGTATCGCTCAAGGGGACCGATTTACAGCGCATGTGGTATCCCATCGCTGGCTCCATCATGACCGACCAGTTCTTTGACTACAAAACCGGGACCTTCGATCTTAACAATCCACAGTTGCTCCAGGCCTTCAGCTTTATTCAGAGTCTCTACCAGAAGGGCCTGGTGGCTCCTGGTGTGAACGACAAGACCTTCTCGCGCCAGCAGCTAGCCAGTGGGCAGGTGGCCATTTACTTTGATGGTACCTGGCTGCCCAGTACCTTAACGCAGCTTGGTTTCTCCGAGAGCCAGTATGGCATCGCGGCGCCTCCTTCTCCTGACAATGGCCCTCGCGGTGCCGAGGCGATCTTGAATACGCAGAATGTCTACTGGGTCAGCAGTCAGACGCAGCACGCCAACCAGGCCTGGCAGTTTCTCCAGTGGATGACTGACCCGACTGGCTTTTTTGCCAAGAACTATTTGAAGGATGGCTTTGGCACCCTGGCCTTCGCGGATAATAAATCGCTGATCACCGATCCGGCCATGAAGACCATGGAGCAGATTGCTGCCAGCGGTCTGCGTGTGAACTATCCTGAACCGTTGCTCAAATGCCCCGACCTGGCGAAGTCACAGGCTTATTCCAAGGCCGCAGGGACCCAGCCCAACGGCGAATGGCAGACCATGGTTGACGCCATTGTCAAGAATACGCCGCTGAAGCCAGGTGCCGATAAACTGGTGACGCAGCGCCAGAAGACCTTCCTCGATACGTTGCAGCAGGAGGCGGCCTCGGGCCTGAAAGTCTCGCAGTCCTGCTTCGCGTTCTCCAATTGGAACTATAACGAGAATTACACAGGTGGCTACTAGCCTGTATAATATCGATTGCCTGCGGTTGCTCGGGCGATTGCCTGAGCAACCGCAGGCGAGACCAAATCACCGCAACGTTGTTAGCATCGCCTACTCGCGATCTGAAGAGAAGGTACACAATGGGTAAAGTTATAGAATCCTCTCGCTCACTTGCTGCATCCGCCTCGGCAGGTGGAGGAAAACGTGTTCAGACGCGTGTTCGTGGCAAGGGTACAACGGGCTTCTGGATCTTCCTTTGTCTACTGCCATTTCTCCTGTTCTTTGGCGCCTTTACGCTCTGGCCGCTGCTGGCTACCGTGGTCTACTCGTTCTTTGATTGGAATGGCATTGATGCTCTCTCCGCGCAAAACTTTGTCGGCCTGAGCAATTACCTGGAACTTTGGCATGATCCCTTGTTCTGGCAGTCTTTCTGGAATACCCTGCTCTTTGCTCTGGCCAATACTGCCATTAAGCTCCCACTTTCGCTCTTTCTTGCCATTATCCTGACACGCAAGTGGCTCTGGTTTAAACGCTTTTTCCGCACGCTCTTCTTTGTGCCGATCATCCTGCCTGTTGCGCTTGCCGGACAGATCTTTACCTTCCTGCTTAATCCCTCCAATGGGGCGTTGGATAGCTTTCTGCTAGGGACCGGGCTGATCAAGCAACCTATCGACCTGCTGGGAAATGGGAACACGGCCTTGTGGACCGTTATTCTGATCTCCGTCTGGCAGATTTTCGGTCAATATATGCTCTATTGGATGGCCGCGTTACAAAATGTGCCGGAGGAACTCTATGAGTCCGCACAGATCGACCGGGCTAACGCGTGGCAGCAATTTGTGCATATTACGCTGCCCACGATCGCGCCCATGGCGATTGTGATTACGCTGCTCGGCCTCGTTAATTCGCTGCATGTCTTTGGCATTGTCGTGACCATGACCAGCGGCGGCCCTGGTACCAGCAGCTATGTACTCTCCTATTATATCTACGAGGCGGCTTTCCAGAACCTGCCTTTCCGCTACGGATATGCCTCGGCGACGGCCGTCCTGTTTATCCTGCTGGCAGCGATCTTTGTTATTATTCAGTGGTGGCTGGGGCGGGACAACACGCAGACCACGCGCCAGCTTGGTGGAGGCCGCGCATGAAATTGCTCTCACAACGGAGTGGAGGCCGCTTCCTCCGCTACAATCTGATTACGGTTACCCTGCTACTGCTGGTGGGCTTTTTCTGGGTCTACCCTTTTTTCTGGGCGATCGCGGGTGCGTTTAAGACGCAGAGCGGTCTGTTTACTTCAGGGATTAGTTTGTGGCCCAATGAGTGGGATTTCTCCAATTTCCAGCGCGCCTGGGTGACGGCTGGCTTTGGTCAGTATTTCTTCAATACGTTGCTCTACTCTACCGCCTCTACGGTGATTGAGCTGTTCAAATCGGCGCTCTGTGGCTATGTCCTGGCGCGCTATCGCTTCCCTGGACGCAACCTGCTCTATGCGCTAATTGTCGCCACGCTCTTTGTGCCGCTGGCATCGATTGTCCTGCCGCAATTCCTGGTGGTGGAGTCGCTGGGTCTACTCAATACCCAGGCCGGGGTAATCCTGGCTTTTTCCGGGGCCACGGGCGCCCTCTATGTGCTGCTCTTCGTCAACTTCTTCAAGGGCATTCCTGAAGAGTTGTTTGACGCGGCAAAGGTCGATGGCGCGGGCTTTGTGCGGCTCTTCCGCCTTGTCTTCCCGCTGGCGCGCCCGGTGATCGCAACGGTGGTAATTTTCAACTTTATCGCCACATGGAATGATTTCAATATCCCGCTGATCTATACACTGAGCGCGCCGGATCTGCGCAACCTGGCCGTGGGAATGTTCGCCTTCCAGGGCGAGAACTCTTTTGATTGGACCGGCTTTGCCGCGGGTACCGTCATCTCATTTGTGCCTGTGCTGCTGGTCTTCCTGGCCTTCCAGGGATACTTTGTACGCGGCCTCTCTGGCGCGGTGAAAGAGTGATTTAGAGAGTAATTGCTAGAAAGAAAGATAGGCGTATGCGCCATCAAGCTGCTAGATGTATCAATGAAGCGTGGCGTTTTCACCTGGGGGACCTTCTGCCCTCGGACGTGATGCGAGCTGAGGGGCAGACCTGGAGCGGGGTCACGCTGCCCCATAGCTGGAACGCCCTGGACGCGTTGACAGTAGAGGAAGCGTACCACTATACCCGCGCGGTGGGCTGGTATGTGCGCGAGTTTGAGTCGCCTGCCGCTGGACAGCGCCTCTGGGTGGAGTTTGAGGCCGCCTCGCAGCGTGCCAGTACCTGGTGCGATGGCGTGTGCCTGGGAAAGCATGCCGGGGGCTATACGGCTTTTACGGTGGAACTTCCCAGGCAGCCGCAAGAGAGCATGCCGGGAGAGTCACTGACGCTGGCGCTGCGCGTGGATAACCTTCCCGATCCCGATCTCATTCCCTCTGACATGTCGGACTTCTTCCTCTATGGCGGTCTGACGCGCAACGCCTGGTGCTATACCACCGGCTTGCGCCGCCTGGCGAGCCTGCGCTGTGAGACGGAGGTGAGTATGGAGTCAGCCACGCTCACTATCCGTGGCGAGCTGGATGCGCCGCCTCCGCGAGCGCTGCGCTTGAGCGCCCGGCTCCTCTCGCCCCAGGGCGAGCTGCTCAGTACCATCGAGGGGCCAGTTACAACAGAAAGCTTCGAACTGCCTGCTTATATTATTAAGCAACCGCAACTCTGGTCCCCAGGCCAAGCGGTCCTCTATACCGTAGAGGTGATGCTGCTGGATGGTGAGGAGGCCTGGGATGTGGTCACGGAGCGGATTGGCCTGCGCTTCTTCGACTTTCCCAAGGGCGGCCCCTTTCTCCTGAACAGGGAGCCGCTCAGGCTGCATGGTACGCACCGGCATGAGGATTGGGCGGGCTATGCCAGCGCCGTCCCTGATACCCTGTCGCGCCAGGAGTTACGGCTGATCAAGGAGGCGGGCTTTAACTTCGTGCGCCTGGGCCACTATCCGCAGGCGCGGGCGGTACTGGAAGCCTGTGACGAATTGGGCTTGCTGGTCTGGGATGAGCTGCCCTGGTGCCGGGGTGGTATTGGCGGCGAACACTTCCGCGCTCAGACTCAGGCGATGCTTGAGGAGATGATAGAGCAGCACTATAACCACCCCTCCATCGTCATGTGGGGCCTGGGCAACGAACTGGATTGGGAGAGCGAGCATCCAGATTCTAGCGATGAGAAGGTCTGTGCCTTTTTGCAGACCCTGCACTACTTTGCCCATGCCCGCGATCCTCAACGCCTGACCGCCCTGCGGCGCTTTGAGCCGGGGGCGAGCATCGTGGATGTCTATTCGCCCTCGATCTGGTCCGGCTGGTATCGTGGGCGCTATGAAGACTATGAGGCAGCGCTCAACGAGGCCCTGGCGCGCCATCCCCGCATGCTGCATATCGAATGGGGTGGCGATAGTCATTACGCCCGCTATAGTGCTGGCGAACATATCAACGCGGAAATCGATCAGGAGAGCGACCACGCCGAGCGGCCAGGTATCGCGACCGGTGTAGGTGGTCCGGCGCGTGGTAGCCGCGATAGCGACTGGAGCGAGAGCTATATTCTCGACCTGATGGAGTGGCACCTGCAAGTTCAGCTCCGTACCCCGCGCCTTGTAGGCAACGCGCAGTGGGCGTTTAAGGACTTTGGCACGCCGCTGCGGCCCGAGAATCCCATCCCCTATGTCAACCAGAAGGGCCTGCTGGACCGGGCGGGTCGACCAAAAGCGCTCTATTACCTCTTCCAGAGCTACCTGGCGACCACGCCCATGTGCTTTATTGAAGCGCCAACCTGGGCCATACGTACAGGCCAGCGCGACGCGTTGCAGCGTGTGCGCATCTATTCCAACTGCCCCCAGGTCACGCTCTTTGTGAATGGTCGGGATTGTGGCGAGCGGCGGCGCGACGGCATGGCCTTTCCTGCCGCGGGCCTGGTCTGGCATGTCCCTCTGCGCCTGGGAGCAAACGAGCTGCGTGCCGTGGGTCTCGCCGTCGATGGACAGTGCGTAGAGCATACGATTAGTGTGGAGTATCACGAGGCTGCAACGGGTCCTGGCGCCGCCTTTCAGTGGCAGATTCAGCCAGCAAAGACGGTTGGTGGTGAGGAGGGGCAACAGGTCACCATCCAGCTTGTAGACGAGGATGGGCATCCCCTTATCGAGGATCGCCGGCGCGTCTCCTTCGAACTAAGTGGTGCTGGAAGGTTGCTCGCCTGCCTGGGAATCGCCGGTGGAAGCAGCGTGATTGAGCTCGCCAATGGGCGCGCCAGTATTACCGTGCTGGCTAAGGAAGCGACTACGCTGCTGGTCAGGGCCGACCAACTTCCAGAAACACTAATTCCCATCGAGCCAGGAGATAGATAAATATGAACCTTGCATATTCTTCCCTTGCCTGTCCAGGCTGGACGATTGAAGAGGCCGCCGAGGCGGCTGCACGCTATGGCTACCAGGCCATTGAATGGCGCCTGGCGGATGGCGAGACGCTTGAACCTGACGCCTCGCCCGTGGTACGGCGTCGCCTGCGCCAGGCCTCCAGTGCCTATGGGATCGAGATTGCCTGCCTGGATAGTTCGTGTCGGGTGACGCAAGGCACACCTGAGGAGCGTGCGGCGGTGATCGAGGCCGGTCAGCGTATGCTCGATATGGCCGCTGAACTGGGCGCGCCTTTTCTGCGCGTCTTTGGCGGCGCTCTCCCTACAGGTACGACGCGCGCCGACATGCTCGCGCCCACCGCCCAGGTGCTACACACGCTTGGCGCCTATGGTGTTGAGCGCGGCGTTACCATCCTGCTAGAAACCCACGATGCCTGGACCCGGAGCGAAGATGTTCTAGACCTCACCCGGGCCGTGGCTCTGCCCACGGTCAAGGTTTTATGGGATGCCCATCACACCTATCGCGCGGGCGAGACTCCCGCGCAGAGCCTGGCGCTACTCGGAGACGAGATCGCCTATGTCCATCTCAAGGATAGCCGTTTGCTTAATGGCAAGCCGGGAGCCTGGACATATTGCCTGCTCAACGAGGGTGATATGCCGCTGCGCACGATATGTACTCTCCTCAAGCAAGGGGGCTATGATGGCTATCTCTCGCTGGAATGGGAGAAGAAGTGGCATCCCGAGATTGAAGAGCCAGAGGTCGCTCTGCCCCAGGCGCTGCCCTACCTGCGCGACCTCTGGCGGCAGGTCTGAAAGGAGGTGAGGCTTATCCACTGACAGCTGTTTGAATGTCTCTTTTCGGTTGTGTGTTTGTGCTAACAAAAGAAGGGATTCTATGAAAAGCATCTCTCGTTATCTTGGATTGGGAGTGGTTTGTCTCCTGGTCATTATGATGGGCATTTTGTCACAGTTGCCGAAGACCAGTCATGCTGCATCTTCTCCGCTGAAGGTGCAATACATGCCAGATAACACCAGCACGACGACGAATAAGCTTCAGGCGGGGCTGCAAATTGTCAATACTGGAAGCAGCAGCGTCGCGCTCAGTGGGCTTACCATGCGCTACTGGTTTACGCGCGATACTAATCAGGCCATCTCGGTGTTCTGTGACTATGCAGCCATTGGTTGTAGCAGTGTGACGGGGACGGCGGCAGCGGTAGCCCAACCCGTAGCGACGGCCGATTACTACGTCCAGGTCGGCTTTACATCTGGTATACTGAATGCCAACGCCAACACAGGCAAGATCAAGATTCGCGCCAGTAAGGCCGACTTCAGCAGCTTTACCCAGACCAACGACTACTCGTTTAACGCCTTGTTCACAGCCTTTACTGACTGGCAGAACGTCACGCTCTACCAGAACGGCGTTCTAGTCTGGGGAGTCGAGCCGACCGGCTCTTCTACGACGCCCACACCAACGCCGACCCAGACCCAAACGACAACACCCACACCGACCCAGACTACGACGCCTACCCCAACGCCCACGCCACCACCCACAAGCTTCGACCAGAGCCAGATCGACGCCGCGGTAGCCGCGCCTCTCCTGGCCTTCCCGGCGCCAACAACGGCCAATAGTGGCAGGCCTGGCGACTCGCCAACGGCGGTTTATAACGCGAAGGCCTTCTACTTCTTGGCCCTGGTGAGCTGGTATAATCCCAATGCTACCGCAACGAATGGCACCTCGGTTGCCAGTCGCCTGGCGGCCTCTATCGGCCAGCTGGTCGCGGGCGGCAACGAGCCTGATGCCAATGGTGGCCTGGAGGGCTGGGGCCATAATGATACCGCGCAGGGACTGCTGCTTGCGCGTAATGAGCCAGCGGTCTGGAACCAGTTATCCTCCACTCAGCAGGCGAAAGTCAATTTGCTGATGCAGGCGCTGGCTATCGCGGCCAACTTCGATTTCAACGACACCAACAACTTCAACCAGGACATTGATTACTACCTTGAAGGGAATCAATGTAAGTTCAACAAGTCCTACAACCCGAACTATCGCGAGGGCTACCTCAATATCATGATTGCGGCCAGCCTCTACTTTGGTCCCAGTACACTAAATACCTTCTTCACCTCGTTTGACTACACCAGCTTTAATCAGCAGTTGCAGTCCGCTGGCTTTACCAATATCCAGGCTGCCTGGGCCAATGCCCAGACGCTCTTCATGAGCGGTGGCAGCGACAATTGTAGCGGCACTGGTTCGGGCGTGCGTACCGCCTTTACCTACAACAACATTCCACTCTCCAATCCCGCCGGTATCTTTGACCAGCTGGCTATCTTCACCTACCAGGATACGGTGACCAGCACGGGTGCAGGCGGCAATGCGTATATCGCCGATAACACCACCAGCCCCTACCAGGGCCAGCAGGGCATGGAGCATGAGTTTAACTCGACCGACTCTGGTGGCGCACGCAGTGATGCCCTCTACGCCTACGAGGGCTGGATGAACAGTATTTCTTCGCGCACGGATATCACCCTCTTGAATGCCTGGGGCTGTGGCACAACCCAGACGCAGGATATACGGTTGGAGAGCGTCGGCTCTGGCGATCTCCTCTACAAGCTACAGCATGGCTATGAAGGCTACTATCTTGCCCAGAGCCGCCTGGTCAACAAGACAACGCCCTCTAGCGATGGGCCCTCTGCCAAGGGCTTCTACTTCGACCAGCAGGTCTGGAACGTCGTTCTCTCAAAGGTCCAGCCCTGCTAAAAAAGTATCCACTGAATCCGCCAAATGCCAATGGGGTCCAGAAAATGGACCCCATTGGTTATGCGCTTTTCTGGCTTTTATTTATTGGTTGGCGTCGTTGTACTCTTGTAGTGAGTCATTCGACTTCTGAACGGCACTATCCAATGCAGATTTAGCACTACTGGTTTGACCAGTGAGATAGGCATCCATTGCGGTCTGAACATTGTTACGCATCGTAAGCATGTTCCCGGTAGCCGCGCCAGCATTGTAGTAGTTAGTCTGGCTGGAGCGAATCTGGTCAAGGCCTACCTGGAACTGGGGGTACTTTGCCAGGGTATCCTTCATCGTCTGCTGATTATAGGCGGAGAGACGGGTCGGGATGTAGCCAGTGTTGGAGGACCAGTACGCCTGAGTGTCTGGCTGAGACAGGAACTTGGTGAAGTCCCAGGCTCCTTCCTGCTGTTCTTTCGTACCCTTGTTCGTGATCCAGAGAGAAGCGCCACCGATGGCGGTGCGGCCCTGGGCAGGGAGGGTCGGGCGAGGGATATAAGCGACGCCGATATCCAGCTTATTACCGTTTTTTGCCGCCGTATTGACGAAGTTGCGCATTGAAGCGACAGACTCAAAGGTCATCGCCGACTGGCCTTTGAGGAAGGCTGACGAGGAAGAGCTTGAGCCGCTCGCACCAAAGTATTTTGCTGAGCCGTCAGAAATCAACTGCTTCTCGAACTCCAGCCACTTGACGCCGGCATCGTTGTTGAAGCTGTACTGCGTCGCGCGACCCGAACGACCATTGTTGGGGGTAGCCAGGAACTGGTTGCTCGAGGCCAATGCCTGTTCAAAGAACCAGCTATAGTCATAGAAGCTAATGCCTGCACGAGTGACCTTGCCGCTAGAGTCCTTCTGAGTTAGCTTCTTCGCAGCCGCAATCACCTGATCATAGCTCCAGAGTTTCTGATTGGGGTCCAGACCTGCTGCTTTGAAGGCGTTCTTATCATAGTACATCACCATCGTCGAGGAGTTGAAAGGCATGGAGTAGAGTGTTCCGTTAATCGTGTAGTAGTTGCGGATCGCTGGCTCCAGGTCATCAACGACGCTCTGCAGATGATCGCGGTTGATCAGATCCTGCACCGGAATAATTTGCTTGGTATCGACCATGCGCTGGGTGCCGATATCATAGACCTGCACGACATTGGGAAGCTGGTTTCCGCTCAACGAGGCATTGAACTTGCTGAGGGTGTCATCATAGGATGACTGGAAGATGCCATCAATATAGTATTTATTCTGGCTCTCATTGTATTTGTTGATCAGTGTGCGCAGAACGTCACCGTTCACACCACTCAGACCATACCAGAAGGAAATTTTGAGCGTTCCTGGTTTCTGTGGATCGAGTTTGACCGCCGGGGTTGCCGCAGGCGCGGCAGGTGTGGACGCGGTATTGGCAGTGCTTGTGTTACCCCCACCACAACCAACCAACAGGATGGTTGCGAGAAGCACTAATATGATTTGTTTTGCGTAACGCATGGGAAATATGATCCTCCAATAAAAGTATTAGTATCTACACAGGACTTCAATTGTTATTTAATAATGCCCGCTGTTAACCCGCGCACGAGTTGACGATGGCCAAAGATCAAAGGTAGAAGCGTTGGAAGCACAACGATAAGCGTAGCGGCCATCTGGGTATTGAGAAAATTGACTTCACTAGAGTGAAAGATTGCAATACCAATCTGCGTAGTACGCCACGTCGACTCGTTAGTGACAAGAAGGGGCCAGTAAAACTGGTTCCAGGTCGTAATAAAGGTATAGAGACCCAACGTCGCCAGGGCTGGGCGTGCCAGCGGAAGCAGGAAGCTCCAAAGGAAGCGGAAGTGTCCGCATCCATCTAACTTCGCCGCCTCTTGCAGTTCGGGCGGAATGGTCATGAAGTACTGGCGTAGCAGGAAAATGCCAAAGCCTCCCGCAAGAAATGGCAGAACCAGTCCCTGATAACTATCTGTCCAGTTCAGGTGTAAGATCAACAGGAAATTGGGCACCAGCGTCGCTTCAAAGGGGATCATCATTGTTCCCATGACAATAGCAAAGAAGATCGGTTTACCCCAGAAATTAAGGAACGCAAACGCGTAAGCGGCCAGCGATGATGTCACCAATATGCCAACGGTGACCAGAAACGAGACAACAAAAGAATTGAGAATCCAGCGCGGCAAATCCGGTTGCTGAGCCAGAACCCGCACAAAGACTCCCCAGTCAAGTTGGGTCAGATCCGGAAGGAGTTGTGGTGTTAGAGTCTGCCCCTGCAATGCGATAGAGAACGCGAAAAGCAAGGGGAAGAGAATAATCAGCGAAACCAGCACCAATAAGATATAGGTGACGATTGTCCCCAGGCGTTTCCCAATACTGATCTTTCCCTGGGGCATTGTATTGACAATGGCACTCATCGGTAATGTACCCTCCTGCCCAGGAAGAGAAATTGCATCGCACTAAGAATGAGCAAAATGATGAACAGAATAATTGACATTGCCGACGCGAAGCCATAGCGATGATCAGCCCAGAACGATTGATAGATCGCATAAACAAAGACATTGGTCGAGCTTTCCGGTCCTGGTCCATTCACCAATACATTGAACTGTGTAAATGCTTGAAAGCACGAAAGGGTGTTAATAATCAACAGAAAGAGCAGGATAGGCGTTAACATTGGCAGTGTGATGTGGAGGAAACGCTTCCAGCGACCAGCGCCGTCCAGAGAGGCGCTCTCGTAGAGGTCCTCGGGTATAGCCTGCATACCAGCGAGCGTGATAACAAAATTGAAGCCCAGACCCGACCAAACCGACATCACGGCTATGGAGATGAGCGCAGTTGAGGCATTATTAAGTAATCCCGGCTGTGGCAAGTTCAATAAGTTGACCAACCAGGTAGTAATGTTCGTCGTTGGATCAAAGATCAGCGCCCAGATGACACTTGAGCTTGCTAGCGATATAGCAATACTAACGGTAAATATCAAACGGAAGACGCCAATACCGCGCACCTTCGCCATCGCTAACGAGGCAAGACCCAGCCCACAGACGATTTGTAGTGAGACTACAAGCAATGCGTACTCAAAGCTTATCAACAGGCTGTTCAGGTAATCATTTTCCGGGTCACTAAAATTCAGGATTTGTTGATAGTAGCGCAAGCCGACGAACTTTACAGGATCACCCAGCTCATTGGTGATGTTGAGACTGAGCCAGATGGCACGGAAGAAGGGGAAATATGTAAAAACGGCGAATACCACAAGTACAGGAGCCAGGAAGAGCAATCCCAGGCTAAATTCGCGTACCCGCCTGCCTAGATTTCTATATACCTGAACATTTATTCTTTTTCCCTCTGGTTGCTCAGATTTCGCAGATAGCTTCTCTGCTTGTAACGGGACATCTACATCCAGGTGTTGTATAGAGGATTGTTTCAACTTACCACAGATACTCCTTCTATTAGGGATAATAGCCACTTCCTTGATTAGCAAGCTTACTTAGAATAAACCTCTTGCGTTAATTTAATATTAAGTATATATAAAGTTCATGATAAATTTGAGTTAAATGATGTCATCGAAACTATATATACCCTTTTCAAAAATATACTTTAATTCAAAAAACAAAAGGTTTAAGTAGATCTTTTATCGTTTCTTCTCCTATCTTCAAAAGACGAGACTATCCCAGGAGCTGTAAGTGGGAGCCGACATCGTGATTGAGCATGGGGAGGCGAGTATCGCAATAAATATTCTTGCGTGTTCGGCGCAAGATTCTATTCAAACTGCGCAAGAACATAGGCGATTGCACATTCTCTCTGAGGTACTCTTAGAGTAAGAGAAAGGTGTAGAGGAGCCATTTGAAAGACCCGGTTAGCTCCTTTCTCTGTACATGATCTCTCTCTCCAGGGATCTATGGAAACAGGTGTGAGTAAGACATACTGCTTTCCATGGACAACCATTACGATATAGCTTGAAAGAAGGAAACTACAGTGTCTGAGAAAAAAACCGCTCTTGTGACTGGAGCTTCATCGGGGATTGGGCTTGAACTGACGAAGACCTTACTTGCTCAGGGATATCAGGTCGTCGCCAACTCGCGCACTATTACCCGTGCGGGAACGCTGACCGCTTCTGATCGCCTTGCTCTCGTTGACGGGGATATTGCCGATCAGGAAACCGCAAAAAAAGTCGTAGACACAGCCGTTCAACGGTTTGGCGGGGTTGATCTGCTCGTGAATAACGCCGGGATCTTTATCGCGAAGCCCTTTACTGACTATACCATTGAGGATGTTGATCGCCTGGTCAAGACAAACCTGCTAGGCTTCTTCTTTGTGACGCAGTATGCCGTGGAGCAGATGCGAAAACAGCATGCTGGGCATATTGTAAACATTACCACCACGCTAGCAGATCAGCCCGTCGCAGGTGTTTCGGCATCCATTGCTCTTTTAATAAAAGGTGGATTAAACGCGGCGACCAAAGCACTGGCCATTGAGTATGCAAGTGAAGGTATTCGCGTCAATGCTGTTGCGCCAGGCAACATTGCAACTCCTCTACACAAAAACGATGATCATGGTTTCCTCAGCCGCATGCATCCAATCGCACGTATGGGTCAGGCATCTGAGATTGTTGATGCGATCATGTACTTAAACGCCGCAACCTTTGTCACCGGTGAGATCATTCATGTGGATGGAGGAGCACATGCCGGCAAATGGTGATCGAAACAGTCCGCGAAAGCATAGTGAGAGGCTGGATGCGCTTGGCATCCAGCTTCCAACGCCTCCCACACCACTTGGGAATTATGTGGAAACATCGTTGGTTGGGACCCTGCTCTTTACCAGCGGTATCCTACCCTTTGTTGATGGGAAGCTCCTGTTCACAGGCCGTTTGGGTGTCGATCTGACGGTGGAACAGGGGCAAGAAGCGGCCAGGTATGCAGCATTGAATGCTCTAGCAGCGGCGAGTCATTTCCTGGGCGATATGGATCGTATTCAGAAAGTGGTACGAGTCGGAATTGCTCTGGCGACGACCGAGGCATTTACGCAGCATGCAGCAGTTGCAGACGGTGCCTCAGATCTGTTTGCACAGATCTTTGGGAAGGAACAGGGGCATACCCGGCTGGTCTCTGGGGTTTACAGCTTGCCTGTTCGAACCCCAGTGGTCCTGGATGTAGTCTTTGAAGTTGTTGTGCAGTAATGTACACCTTCGTGTGGTGAATACTTTGATAGAGGAGGAAGGACAAATGACTCAAAGCACAACGCATTATTATATCCTGAACCTGATATATACTCGCCCATTGGCTGAGGTCGAGCTCTTAATTGATGAGCATTCACATTATCTCCAGTCTGCATTTGATCGAGGTGATTTTCTGCTTTCTGGCCGCAAGGATCCATGGACAGGAGGAATCATCCTCGCGAAAGCGAGTAGCCAGGAAGCTATCCAGGCTATCATTGCGCAAGACCCACTGCTTAAAGCAAACGTTACCAGGTATGAGGTAATTGAGTTCCATCCCACCAGAGCAAATACTGATTTTTCATCTGTACTTGCCTCTAAGAAAAAGTAATGTCTCTCTATCCTTGTTACAGGAACGGGTATGCTCAAACCGACGACCTCAGATTGTCTGCCTGAGCATACCCGGTCGATATGGAAGGGTTTTGCTGGCTGGTTTTCAACCATATGGTATGTTCGTTATCGAGCGTTTGCCTGCTCATTGGGTTGGTAGTGGAGTTCGACGATGCCGGATGAGCGAGTTATGGTGTTGACAAGTTTCAGCTTTGTGTAGTCCTTGAAGAGGGGTTTTCCCTTGCCAAGGGCGATAGGGTAGAGAAGAAGCTGATACCGGTCGATCAGGTTGTGACTGGCGAGGGCCTGAACCAGGCTGGCGCTCCCATAGATAATGATGTTCCTCCCTGGCTCCTGCTTCAGTTGCGTAATCTCGTCAGGGATAATTTCCCGGCGTACAGTGGAGTTGTTCCACTCGGCGTTTCTTAGCGTCTTGGAGAAGACAATCTTGCGCATCTCGTTCAATTTGCGAGCGTATGCCTTTAGACCCTCTGGAGCATCCGGGGAGTTGGGTACATGTGGCCAGGAACCGGCAAAGCTCTCGTACGTGGTGCGTCCTAGTAAGAGCGTATCAGCAGCAGAGACAAATTGGTCCTGATATGGTCCGTTGTCCTCATCGTTGATCTCACCCATCCAATTCATTTCCCCATCGGGTCCAGCGATAAAACCATCAAGTGTCACCCACATGGTCATAATAATGTTTCGCATGGTATGCAACCTTTCTTTTTGTACACTATTACTCTGTCAATCTTCATTGAAAAGGTTTCAAGCCGCCTACGGCGGGAGGGGCTTTAGACGCAGAGGGGCTGACGTCCCTCTGCACTCCCCACCTTTCCAACACCTGAAATTACTTTTTCTTTTGATTTACTTGCATTTTACAAGTGCAGACACTCTACTATTCTGCATGGGGAACCAAAAAGTGGAAAGAATAAGTCTTTTTCGCTTGTCCGCCGTGTGCTAAGTGATTGCGACCAGCACGCTGCCCAGCAGGAACAGTAGCGCGACCAGCAGCAGCGCGATATGCATGCCAGCAAGAAATGCGCTCCTCTCACTTAACGAACCGAGTATCGAGCCTAAAATCGCAACGCCAAGCACACCACCCAGTTGACGGCTCGCATTCAGCAGTGCTGAAGCGACACCCACCTGGCTCTTGGGAACAGTATTAAGGATAGCCGTCGTCATGGCAGGGACCGTCATACCACAGCCAAGGCCAATGAGGATTTCTCCGGCTGTCAGCAAAAGGATGGAAGCGCCAGTTTCGCCCAACAGGAGCAAGAGTGTGCCAAGACAGCTTGCTGCCAGCCCTGCGATCATTGGTCGGCGCGTGCCCAAACGTGCAGTGATCCTCCCTGAGATCAGAGCTGTGCTTCCTGTCGCAACAGTGCTTGGCAGTAGCGCAACACCTGCCAGAGCCGCTGGGTAATGATAGATGTCCTGAAAGAACAGGGAAAGGACAAATAGGATACCATACAGGCCAAAGTTGAGGATGCACCCTACCAGTATTGGCATGCTAAAGGCTGCCGATGAGAAGAATTGTAGGGGAAGCATAGGCGTACTGTGCCTGGTTTCGATGAGCAAGAAGCCACCGGATGCTCCTATGCACAGCAGAAACATGCCAACGATCTGGGGCGAGATCCATCCCTGGCTGCGCCCCTCGATAAGTGCGTAGGTCAGCGTGGCAAGGGCAATGATCACGCATGCCTGTCCCCACAGGTCACGTTTCTGCGTTGTTGTACGTGGCGTCTCGCTAACAAAACGCATGGTGAGAGCGAGAGCGAGTAGACCAAAAGGCACATTCAGTAGAAAGATGCTGCGCCACCCCAGCGTTTCAACAAGCAATCCACCGACGATAGGACCTCCTGCCAAGCCGATGCCCGAACTACCTGCCCAGAAACCGACTGCCCTTGCCCGTTTCTCAGGGCTCTGAAAGCCGTGAGTGATCAAAGAGAGTGAACTTGGAACCAGGAGTGCGGGTCCCACTCCTTGAAGCACCCGTGCCGCTATCAAGATATTGAGCGAGGGAGCAAGGCTACAGAGGAGCGATGCCCCTGTAAACAGCACGTATCCCGTAAGAAATGTGCGCTTATGCCCGAGTCGATCCCCGAGCGTGCCCGCGCTGAGCAGCAAGCTCGCAAAGATCAGGGTATAGCCGTTGACCACCCATTGCAATCCCTCAAGCGAGCCATGCAGATCGTGCTGCATGGCCGGAAGAGCCACATTGACAACGGATGTATCGAGAATAACCATGAAGAACCCGAAGCAGATGGCAGTTAACCCAAGGGCATGAAGCGACTCTTTCTCTGAAGGGATAGATGGAATATGGAGTTCTCTTGACATATCTTCCTGCGTCTCCTGTACAGATTCTGCAAAATACGAGTGCCACAATGTGGTCACATACCTAAGAAGCAGACAGCACTCTTGGCTGCAACCTCCTGGTCGTTCCCGTGAAGGATTTGTTCTCTCCTTACTCTAGTATGAAGCGAAGAGGGATGCACCCATATTCTTGCGTCAGCGCAACATAATCTTGCGCGGTTAACGATAGGAACTGGGGATGAGTCCAGTGAGACACTTGAAACGCAGCGCCAGGTGGCCCTTAGAGGGGATTTTGCTGGGGAAAAATGTTGGGACCCCAAAACTATGAGGAATTTCATAGCTTTAGGGCCCCACTTCTTGTTATACTGGTTTCGGAATCCTAGTCAATAAGATAAAATAGCTGTATTTAGAAGGTGAATGTCAATACTCTGTTAAAATTGAATTAACTGTAAACGACGGCCTACCACTTCACTACAGATAAGAGCGAGAAAGAAAAGGATATACGACGCGTATGGAAACGATACTACAATTGGGTGAGGGCTTGGATGGGTCCTTCTGGTTTATTATCTTGCTAGCATTGATATTACTTGCGCTGGCTTTACTCTTCGAGGGAGTCCTACGTGGAAACAAGACGACTGCTTCTTATGGGTCGGCAAAGTTCGCGCAGATCCGCGACATCAAATCGTTGCTTTCCTCAAAAAAGGACTTCGATGGTCCCGAGCAAGCAGAAGGAGAGCCTGCTCCCAGCAGTTTGCTGTTAGGCCGATACAAAGGGAAGACAATCGCTTTGAATGAGGAGGTATTGGAGAATCATGTTTTGATGGTTGCACCAACAGGCGCAGGCAAAACAAGCCGCGTCATTCTACCTGGCTTGCTCAGGGAGGCGGGCCACCGGAGCTTATTTGTGATCGATCCCAAGCAAGAGCTTGTGAAAAAGAGTGCGGGGTATATTGCTAAGCATCACGAAGTCTGGATCTTTGCGCCCAATGACGCGGCCAGGAGCCATAGCTATAACCCCCTTGCCTACATTACAAACCTCGACGATGCCCGTGACTTTGCCATGAGTTGGATTCAAAATACGGGTGAGTCAAAGGAACCGTTTTGGGATCGTGCGGCCGAGCTGTTGATCACAGCAACAGTACTCCACTTGCGCACTTGTGAACCAGATGCACCGTTCTCCCGGCTTGCTGATATCTTTAGTATGCCATTTGAAGATCTCAAGGCCCTGCTAACAAAGAGCGATAACCAGGCAACGCGAAAGATAACAACTTCATTTCTGTCCAACATGGAAAAAAATGGGAAGCTGATAGGTAGTGTCATGACGGACATTGCTAATCGCTTTTTTATGTTGTTCTCACCAGAGGTCCAGGCTGCAACCGCGGAGAATGACATTGACTTTAACGCCATGTGTGACCGGTCTATTGCTCTCTACCTCTCCATCCCTTTCGGCGACGCCGAACGGTTACGCCCTCTCTCCGCAACCTTGATAATGCAAATGATGCGCACCTGGATCCGGCGTGCCGACCATAGCCCTAACGGGCAACTTCCCCGGGCTATCGGATGTTACCTTGATGAGTTTGCCAATGCGGGGCGTATACCTCACTTTGAGAGTTATATTTCTACTCTCAGAAGTAAGCGTGTTGCACTGTTGATGGCAATCCAGGCGTTTTCTCAGCTTGAAGAAGTGTACGAGCCGGCAGGCAAGGAAACGATCATTAGCAACTCACGTACTAAATTGCTGCTACCAGGCGCTGGCCTGGAAGAGTGCGAGTACTTTAGCAAATTGACCGGGCAGACAACTACTGTAACGAAGAGCCAGAGCAAGAGTATACGTGGGATCAGCATATATGCGATACTCTTTGCTGATAGCCAGAGTTTTAACAAAGCAGAAACTAAGAGAGATCTTATGACACCCGATGAGATGAGAACTATGCGCGAAGGTTCGATTCTCATGATATCGGGTAGTTTTCCTGTAGTGCTTGTGCAGAGCATTCCATACTATCAGAACCAGGTTTTGGTCGAGCGGTCTCAGATGCATTTCCAGCTGCCAGAGCGTACTACAGTAATTGCGGCTAAGGAGGATGCATCTTCCGGACAGGGGCGGAAGCGGAAACGGGGACGAAGGGGGGCCGCCCGGTCACAAGATCAAACGAAAGTCACCGTAAAGGAAGAGGCAATGGTTCAAAGCGAGGATGATGCATATATAGGACATGTGGAGGACATCATTTACTTGTAAAAATAGGTTGAGACAATTTCGCCTTTTTGTCTTGACAAATGTGCCTATCATATGCTATAAATTAAAGCATGTAGTACCTTCTCCATCTCGCTTGTTCGCTGGGCTTACGCTCGCACCGAGATGTGTTACAAGGTGCTTTTTGACCAACTCACAACTTGCATCTCTCACAGAGATTGCTTGTCGTAGTTGGTTTCCCTGAGCTGATGGTGTTTTCCGGCTCACTCATAGACTTTCGAAGTTAGTAGCTACTGTTAGTACTGCTTCGAAGGAAAAAAAACCGTTTTCGACCCAAGGAGGTCATCTTGCAGAACAACGGCAAGTGCGGCTCTTGCGGCGAGGTCTACGACGACGCCGGTCGCTGTAAGTGCTCCAGGTGAGTGGAGAACATCAGCTCCACTCCCTCGCTGAAATGTGAGGGATAACAGGAGGCGGTGCTCTGGGTAACTCCAGGGCACCGCTTCTTGTTTATGATCTCCCGCTCGATGAGCGACTGCTCGCAGCATGCAATGCGATCTGGTACCAGCTTCCGCGTGAGCAGAACAAAAGCCAGCACAACATATTCTTGCGCGGTTAACGATAGGAACTGGGGATGATTCCAGTGAGACGCTTGAAGTGCAGTGCCAGGTGGCTTTCATTCGCAAATCCTACCGCGTGCGCAACGGTGGTGAGGGACCAGTTCGTTGTGGAGAGTAACAGTTTGGCTCGCTCAATTCGACGCTGGATGACGTACTGATGAGGAGAAAAGCCGGTTGACGCTTTGAAGAGACGTGTGAAGTGGTAGGGGCTAAGAGACGCGACCGCCGCGATTTCTGAAAGCGAGAGACCCTCGGCGAGATGGTCTTCGATGTACATGCTGACGCGTCTGAGCGTCACCTTGTCTAGACCAACAGATCTTGAGAGGGAGGGTTGCTTCACCGACGAGTGTTGTCTGAGCAGGTGGATGCCCAGGATGTTCGCTAATGACTCCACATAGAGCTTCCCACCCAGACCATCCGAGCGAAGCTCCGAGAACAGCGAGAGCGCGATGGACTCGATCTGCGGATCGAAAATGCCGAGGGCACCAACGAACTCAACCGTATCAGGATAAATGTCTGCCGAGGTGGCGATCTCCTGGATGAAGGTGGGTGAGAGATACAGATGCAGGTGACGTACCTCTCCCTCGCGCTCCAGGTGCCAGTTGGTCGGCGCTCCCGCAGGCAAAATGACCAGGTTGCCGGTTCCAAGTTGTCCTTGACGCCCAGCGAGCCGTTCTTGAATAGTAGAAGGCGCACTGAGATTGATGATGAGGATATGGCGAGGAAGAGCAGGCAAGGCAAAATCATCGAGCGGGTGGATGACCTCCGCAATATCAAGCCCATTCCAGCCCTTTCCGCTGCTCGACTGCACAATATGTTCAGGCGGAACATCGAAAACAGTGCCGTGTCTGTCGCCTCCTAAAGGAACCTGCTCCACTCCTTGTCTCCTTTTCTACCCACGAAAAAATGATGCCGGGTACATGTTCTACTCACTCATCATATAGGCGTCAATGACCTCATGCGATTATACATCAGACCTTCGCCTCTGGATACTCCATGCCTCAAGGCAGGAGTATCCAGAGGCGTTCCCTTCTGTCTCTATAGGTTCCCATCTTTTTCCCCGGCGCTTTTGGAGCCACGCGACTGAACGCTCCTGAGTTTAGAGACGAAGCACGATTTTGCCATACGAGGCCCGCGACTCCAGCAAGCGGTGCGCTTCCGCAACTTCTTCAAGCGCGAAGGTGCGCATGATGCGTGGGCGAACGTTTCCTTGCTCGACGTAGCGTCTAAAGGCCTGCCTCCCCTGTGCAATGAGATCAGGATGCTGCTGCATGAGGGTGAAGGACGAAAAACCTTCGATCCGTTTCAGCCCCATCATGAGCTGGGAGACGCTCTCCGATGGCAAGGCGGGAATGTGCCCACTAGCTGCACCGGAGACAATGAGACGACCAAATGGAGCTAGGAGTGGAAGGCTTTCAACCAGGATCTGACCGCCCACTACATCAAGGATGACATCAACGCCCTTCCCTCCGGTTGCCTGCATAACCTGCTCGGTCCACCCCGGCTCGGTGTAGTTGATCAGCGTGTCAGCTCCCAGGGTCTGCGCCATGTCGAGTTTAGTCGCGGAACTGGCGGTGGCGATGATCTGTCCTGCCCCCATTGCGCGTGCCAATTGCACCGCAAAATGTCCAATGCCTCCGGCAGCTGCGTGAATCAGCACCCGTTCACCAGGGCGCAACTGCGCCGAGGTCGCCAGTAGATGATACGCCGTATCGCCCGCAACGGGGAGGGCCACCAACTCTTCTGGCGAGAGCGAAGCCTCTGGCAAGGGCTGAAATCGGAGCGAGAGAGGCACCAGCGCGTATTCGGCATAGGCTCCCACTGGAGCAAAACCGAGGATACGCTCTCCCACCTGAACCTCGCCTACCTCTGGCCCCACCTGGGCCACCGTGCCGTACACATAGTCGCCTGGTGCCACCGGGAACGTGGGTGTTCCCCACGGTGAGTTCTCGCTACGTATCTGCGTATCAACATACCCAACATCAATGGCTTCGACTTTGACCAGGACCTGGCCAGCCTCAGGCTGAGGAATAGCCACTTCCTCGACCTGTAAGACTTCTGGTGCTCCAGAGGTGTAATATCGTACCAGTTTCATTTCTTTCTTCTTTCTTTTCATCCAATTTCAACGTGTTCACATAATCGCGTTATTCTATCAGCGAAAACGGCACACCAGACAGGTATCAGGATCATTCCTGGCCTGAAGTCGTGGCGCATCTGAGACGCAGACACCGTTTGTAGCGCGTGTCAGAACAATCACTTTGTCTGTCTGGTGATAGTATGGAACGATTCCTCTGCATTAACCAGGAGTGTGTTGTATCATATGTCTAGAAAGACATAGCCTCCGGAGAACGTGCAGGGAGGTCATGAGGAACCTATGAGAGAAAGAATCAAGAGCCGTGCGGGACTGGCCGATTTTTTACAAAGCCGTCGTGCTCGTCTGCATCCAGAACAGTTTGATTTTCCAGCATTTCAGAGGAGACGAACGCCTGGCCTCAGACGAGAAGAGCTTGCTCAACTGGTTGGCGTGGGTGTTTCCTGGTATACCTGGCTTGAGCAAGGTCGGAATATTCAGGTTTCCGATCAGGTGCTGGAACGTCTCGCATCCATTTTGCAACTTAATGAGGAGGAGCGCCGCCATTTGTTTCTCCTGGCGCAAGGTCCAGGCCCATTCGTGGGTGACCAGGAGGATCAAAAGTATGTGCCCAATGCTACCGTACAAAACATTATTGATGGCTTCAAGTACCCGGCCAGGCTCTTCGATCCACGTTTAAATGTCGTCGGATGGAATGAAAGTGCCAATCGGGTCTTTGGGGATTATCCCAGCCGAACTGACCGAGAGCGCAATGCCCCCTGGTTTCATTTCATGTATCCATCGTCACGAATTTTTGAGGTTCATTGGGAAAGGGAGGCGTGGCGCTGCCTCGCCGCCTTGCATGCCAGGTATGACCAATACCCTGATGATCAATGGTTGAGCGAGTTGATTGCGGAGTTGCAGCAAGCCAGTCCAGAGTTTCGCGCCTGGTGGCCTGAGCATGAGATTGTGTTGGACTGTGGCAGCCTCTACGAAATTAATCATCCGCTCGTTGGCCGTCTTGCCTTGCATCCCACAGTTTTCCCCATGCCTGAACAGCCTGACTTACAGATGATTATCTATACTCCACTGGCTCAGGAAGACACTGCGGCAAAACTGAGTGCGTTAATGGTCGAAGAGGACCAATATCATCTTATGATATCGTAATGCTTGGATGGGCTATGTGCTTGAAATGGCACACGCGTTGTTGCTTCCGACTGAACATATTGTTCAGTCGGAAGCGAGAGTGACCACGAGTTACTCAGGAAACCCAGGCATGCATTTCTTCTCATTGCTGGACAGCAGCAATGTTTCTTATAACTTAGTCCTGCGCGAGCAACTGGCGCAAGATCATGTGGAGCACACCGCCATGGCGCAGGTACTCAATTTCGGCTGCGTTGTCCACGCGAGCCAGCACAGGAAAGCGTTGCAGGCGCTCACCGTCCCTGGCCTCTACTTCGAGCAACCGACCCGGTACCAGACCATCTGCGATGCCCCGAATCGTAAACTCTTCCTGCCCTGTTAGTCCCAGCGACTGGCGGTTCTCGCCCGGCTGATATTGCAAAGGCAGAATTCCCATGCTCACCAGATTTGAGCGATGGATGCGCTCGTAGCTCTCCGCAATGACCGCTTTGACCCCCAGTAAAGATGGTCCCTTCGCGGCGGTATCGCGCGAAGAGCCGTTTCCGTACTCCTTGCCAGCCAGAGCGATCAGTGGTACACCCTCTTTCCGATAGCGCATGGCGGCATCAAAGATCGTCATCAACTCCCCGCTCGGCTGATGAGTAGTCCAACTGCCCTCTTTGCCGGAAGCCAGTTCGTTACGTAGGCGAATATTCGCCCAGGTGCTGCGCATCACGATCTCATAGTTGCCTCGCCGCGTCCCATAGGTGTTAAAGTCTGGTTTGCGCACACCATGCTCAAGTAAAAAATAGCCAGCCGGGCTCTCGGCGGCAATGCTTCCGGCGGGAGTAATATGATCGGTCGTGACGGCATTGCCGAGAGCGACCAGGACGCGTGCGTCCTCGATATCACGCAATGGAGACGGCTCAGGTGTGAGATCCGCGAAAAAGGGCGGTTCCTGGACATAGGTTGAGGCAGGCTCCCAGGCATACGTTGAGCCAGCAGGCGCCTGTACCTGCTGCCATTGCTCATCCCCCTGGTAGATCCGGCCATATTCTTGCGCGAACTGATCTTTGCGCAGCGAAGTCTGCACAATATGCGCCACCTCTTCAGAAGAGGGCCAGAGATCGCTGAGGAAAATTGGCTGGCCCGCGTCTGTGTGGCCCAACGGCTCACTCGTCAGATCCTTGCGCACCGTTCCAGCCAGGGCGTAGGCGACAACCAGTGGAGGTGAGGCCAGATAGGCAGCTTTCACTAACGGGTGGATTCGCGCCTCAAAATTGCGATTGCCCGAAAGCACCGCGGCCACATTGAGTTGCTCGCGCTGAACCTGCTCCTCTATCGCCGGGGTGACCAGCGGACCAGAGTTACCGATGCAGGTGGTGCAGCCATAGCCGACGAGATAGAAGCCGAGCGCTTCCAGATAGCTCAGCAGCCCGGCCTCGTGCAGATACTCGGTGACAACACGCGAACCAGGAGCCAGGCTTGTCTTAACGTGAGCAGGAACGCGCAAACCGACCTCGACAGCACGTTTTGCCAGCAGGCCCGCGGCGATCATTACAGAGGGATTTGAGGTGTTTGTGCAACTGGTCAGAGCCGCAATAACTACCGAGCCATCACTCAACTGTTCGTCCGAGTTGACTGGCGTGGGCACGGCGGAAACCAGGTCAGCAGGGCGCACCTCTTGCTCCTTTGAAGGGAAAGCGGCGGAGAAATTTTCCCGCACTCCGGAGAGCGGCACACGACCCTCAGGGCGCTTTGGCCCCGCCAGGCTCGGCTCGATCGTCGCGAGATCGAGTTCGAGCAGTTCACTGAAGATGGGCAGTGGCGCGCCATCGACGCGGAAGAGCCCCTGCTCTTTGCAATAGCGCTCAACTAGTTGAATAAGCTCGATCTCGCGATTGCTGGTCTCCAAATAACGTAACGTTTGCGCATCAACCGGGAAAAAGGCGGCGGTCGCGCCATACTCCGGGCACATATTGGCGAGCGTGGCCCGGTCCGCGACACTCAGACTGGAGAGTCCATCCCCGCAAAACTCAACGAAGGTATTGACAACACCATGCTTGCGCAGCAACTGGGTGAGTGTCAGCACCAGGTCGGTGGCAGTCGTGCCAGGCGGCAGCGCGTTGGAGAAACGTACCCCGATAACAACCGGGAACGGTAGATACATCGGCTGCCCCAGCATACATGCCTCCGCTTCAATACCACCAACTCCCCAGCCCAGGACGCCGAGCCCATTGACCATTGGCGTATGGGAATCTGTGCCAACCAGGGTATCAGGAATGACAACCTGCCGTCCGCCTATCGACTGGACCTGAACACAGCGACTCAAGTGTTCCAGGTTAATCTGGTGGCAGATACCCATGCCAGGAGGTACCAGCGCAAAATTGTCAAAGGTTTGCTGGGCCCAGCGCAGGAGGGCAAAGCGCTCACCGTTCTGCTCATATTCGCGCTCGCTATTGGCCTGATATGCTCGTTGAGAGCCAGACTGGCTGACCTGAACGCTATGATCAATCACTAAATGGGCCGGCACAAACGGATTGACGCGGCGTGGATCTTTGCCAGCTCGCGCCATAGCTGTGCGCATTGCGGCCAGGTCGACCACTGCCGGTATGCCAGTATAATCATGTAAAAGCACGCGAGCGGGCCTGAAAGGAACTTCAAACTTCTCCGAGGGCGGCTCTCCTGTCCATTGCGCAAGGCCTCTGATGGTCTCATGTGTCGCGTGTTCATCACGCAACTGCATTTCCAACAAGATTTTCACCGTCATTGGCAGACGACTTGGATCTCCCAGCCCCTGATCCTGGAGAGCTGAGAGTGGATAATATTCCAGATCAGTGCCAGGTAAATGGGCACGCAAAGCAAGCATAAGTTTCCTCCTGTTAAGCGCCGTCTTCTTGCTATAGCCAACTCTTCCTGAGACTTTTTATTTTTGCTACTTATTGTCACCCGAAGAAGAGTCGACACTTTGTTTCGCAAATCAATAATAACATGCTAAAATAGCACTAGTCAACCCGATTTTGAGGAAAAGTGTAGACACTTATAAAAGCCGGGCAGAATAGTATATAATTCTCTCTCAGAGAATACACAAAGAGGGGGATAGTCGTGGAAGTCTCAATGCACAGCATCTTCGCCAACGCACTGGAACGTTCGGCAAACCTCGATTCGCTGGTTGGCTCAATCGCTGAGTGGGTCGGCCTCGCCATCATTGATGGGCGCCTGCGGCCAGGTGACGACCTGAACTCGGTCGCGCTTTCCAGGCAATTTAAGACCAGCCGTACACCGGTGCGCGAGGCCTTGATGCTCCTGGAAAAAGAGGGCCTGGTAACGATTCCGCCGCGCCGGCGGCCCTATGTGACGCCCATCAGCCTACGCGAAGTGCGCGAAATCTACCAGGTGCGAGCGCATCTCTACATCCTGGTCGCGAATCTCATCGTCACCCAGGCCTCAGACGAAGCGATTCACGCACTCTGGGAGCACCAGGTGCGCTTAGAAGAAGCGGTCAAAAACAATGACCTGGACGCGTATTTCTGGAGCAACCTCTCGTTTCGCGCCACCGAAGCCGAAATCTGCGGTAACCTCTATCTGCAACAGATGCTCAGTTCCCTTGGCCTGCGCACGCTTCACCTGCGCCATCACACGCTGTCCTATCCAGGGCGCATGGAACGCTCACTCAAAGATCACGCTCGCCTGATCCAGGCTTACGAAGAGCGAGACTCCTCGCTGGCTCAGTCCCTCACCCGCTCGCTCGTCCTGCGTGGACTGGCCTCAATCGAGCAAGCAGAGTGGGGCAACGGGCAGGGCGAGCGCGGCACAACTGCGGAACGAGAAGAGGAAAGCGAAGAATTTTAATTTTTTCAAGTCTTTTGGTCTAGTGGTTGAGCAGGTCGCGTAGCACAACAGCGTTGTTGTGCTCGCTATCATGCGCGGAATACACGAGCGTTAGCGGCCCCTGCAATGCCATGTCGTTGAGGCGTTTGAGGGTGGCCTGTCCCTCTGGCGTCTTTAACTCCTCTTCGTAACGGTGTCGGAACTCGTCAAATTTGGCTGGCTCGTGATTGAACCAGTGGCGAAGATCGTTGCTGGGCGCGATCTCCTTGAGCCAGAGATCAATATGAGCGCGCTCTTTCGTGAAACCGCGAGGCCAGAGACGCTCAACTAAAACGCGCGTGCCGTCATCTTTTTCGGGTGTCTCATAAATGCGTTTGATCGCGACCTGGTGACGTGCCATAAAACCTTGTTAGTCTCCATGAACTCTGCTATAGGGCCTCATTCTCACTGTTACTAGTGTAATCGTTTAGGCGAGTCATCTTTTGAATCCTGATAAGCTGGTCTTTCTGCAACGCCAACTGGAGGAAAGGCGAGGGCAACAAGAGCACAACACATAGTAATCTTTTTCTCTATTTCATGTTAATATGTAAATGCATCAATGTATATGATGGTGAAATTGAGCTAAGCGATATGAAAAAGCATAAAGGAGATTCAGTTCATGAGCCATATTCCCCGACGCATTGGGAAATATGAATTGCAAGAGCTTTTGGGAAGTGGTGGGATGGCAGAGGTATGGAAAGCTCTTGATACTCAATTGCATCGCTATGTCGCTATAAAATTACTGCATGCAAATTTACATGCAGATCCGGATTTTATCTCTCGTTTTACTCAGGAAGCGCAGATGGTTGCAGCCCTGCGTCACCCAAACATTGTACAAATCTATGACTTTCATATTTCGGAGTCAACTGAGACTGAAGATACACCAGCCTATATGGTTATGGAGTATATCCAGGGCCAGACCCTGGCTCATTATATCCGTACTACGTCCCAGCAGAAGAATTTTCCTTCTGCTAACGATATTATTCAGCTCTTTACCCCTATTAGCCTGGCTTTAGATTATGCACATCGGCAAGGCACAATCCACCGTGATATTAAACCGGCGAATATTTTGCTTGACCAAAAGAATCGGACGCATAATCCAATGGGAGAGCCGATTCTCTCAGATTTTGGCCTGGCCAAGGTGATGGATGCTCCTTCCCGAACAATAGCCGGAATGGTGTTTGGCACTCCCCTCTATATTTCTCCTGAGCAGGTGCAGAATGGATTGATAAGCAACCGCACTGACCTTTATTCTCTGGGCATTGTTCTCTATGAATTGTTTACCTCGCAGCCACCTTTTTCTGGTGGGAGTTCGAGCCATATTATGCTCCAGCACGTTCTCGAAGAGCCCACTGATCCACGCAGCATTAATCCCGGCCTCTCCTCTGCGTTGTCAGAAGTTCTCCTCAAAAGCATCGCCAGAGATCCGCAGGATCGTTTCTCCAGCGCTGCTGCTATGACCACCGCAGTGGCGGAGGCACTCGATCTCCCAGTGCCAGAAGCTGTGCGGCTGGCACTGGCCTCGACACCTCAGGCGCAAAGATCAACGAATGATGCACAACCAGTTGATCAAGAAGCCGCGACGGTAATTACTTCGCCTCCTGCGGCTATGCTGGGTCAGCAAAAGATGAATGCGGTTGTTGATGACGATGCAGCGAAAGTCGATCTGCTCTCAGCAGAAAGGGTGGAGGACACTGGCGGCCCCCTGAATTTGCCAGATTCTGAACCGCCATTGGCAGGAGTCGCAACCAGTGACAAAATAGCGGCTGCTGATATTCTTGACTCCGGAGCAACTCTTCTCTCCAAACCAGGCCAACAAGTGCCTGATGATGATGCGCAATCCGAAGCAGCTGCTCAAAGCGATGCCAGGGAGGGGCAGACGGTTGCAATACCGGTAAGGTCCGCATCCTCATCTCCTTCAAAGATGCCACCGGTAGCCCCCCTACCGTCACATGCACCAGGAGCGCAAAAGCGCCAGAAGATGCGTATAGTGATCGCGGCCCTATTCATTAGTATCTTGATTGTGGCGGGGTCAGGCGTGTTCTTTCTCCTGCAAACGCCGCATAAGGCCACCACGACCACCAGCACAAATAGCACTGTTGGGCAGGCTTTCTTTCTCAGTAGCGTAAATATGGACCAGGATACGGCCAGGGGAAACAACAGTAAATTAGAACTAGATCTCAAATCCATTCCGGCCCCTCAAAATGGGAAGAGCTATTATGCCTGGTTACTGCCTGATAAAAATCAGCCTGAAGGGGCGCCTATCCTCCTGGGACAACTTATAGTGAAGGATGGAACTGTTCATTATATCTATCCAGGCAATAGTGATATCTCGGATTTGCTTGCGATGACCAGCCGTTTTCTCATTACTGAAGAAAGTTCCACCATCACACCGGATATCCCTTCTCCTGATCTTAATGCCTGGCGCTATTATGCAGAGATTCCTCAAATGGTGCCTGCCGGTCAGCAGTATAGTTTGCTTAGTCATGTCCGTCACCTGCTGGCGGATGACCCTGACCTTATGTCGCTCCATTTGTCTGGAGGGTTGGATATCTGGGCCAACCGAAATATATACGAGGTTGCTCAGTGGTCTAAAGGGGCGCAGAACGATTGGAAGGCAAAGAATTTTGACGCGATGCACCAGCGTATCGTATCCATTCTTGATTACCTTGACGGAGCTTCATATGTTAAGCAAGATGTGCCAGCGGGTACCCCTCTCTATGCCAATCCCCTGGATGCCCAGGTTGGTTTGCTTAACCTTAATTCCGGAAGTCAAGGTCATCCCAGCTATCTGTATCATATCGCGCTTCATCTCAATGGTGTGCTTTCCTCACCCGGTTCTACTCAGTATCAACGTTCACTAGCACTACAAATCAATACGGGCCTCAGTAACGTAAAATTAGAGTTAGTGCAAGTACGGCTGGATGCCATTCAACTGGTGCATATGAACAATGCCCAACTGGCTCAGCCTTCGTCTCTTGCACTTCTGAATGATATCGTAACGCGGACCAATATCGCTTACGCAGGTCAACTAGATACAGCCACTCACCAGGTAAAGATAATGGGTATGACGCAGATTTACCAGGATAACCAGAGGTTGGCTACCTTTGAGATTAAACCTTATCGATCGTGACGATTCCCCACGTACACATGCGGGGTCTTCTCAGGTGGCTTGATTTAGCGCCTGTTTTGAGGCACTGGTCAAGCACCCGTCCCCTTCAAGGGGACGGGCTTGCAGAAAGACTCACCTTTGTTATCCTTTCAAGCCGCTTTGTGTATAGCCCTGGACGATGTAACGCTGAAAGAAGAGAAAGAGAAGTATCAGGGGGAGGATGCCGATGGCCGCCGCCATAAATAGCTCATGCAGAATAATCGTCTGAGATGTCTCGAACGTAGAGATGACCACCTGCACCGTTTGACCCGAATCACTATTCTGCGCATTCACAAGAGGCCAGAGAAAAGAATTCCAATTGGCAATCAGCCCCGTAATACCGAGAGCCGCGAAAATGGGAAGCGAGTTCGGAACAACGATACGCCAATAGATGCCCCAATAGCCAAGCCCATCGACATGCCCTGCCTCCTCAAGTTCCCGTGGAAAACTCAAGAAGAACTGGCGAAACAGAAAAGTCGTAAAGCCGCTAAACAGACTAGGAATAATCAAGCCCTGTAACGTCCCGATCCAACCAATATATGAAACCACAATATATGTTGGCAGAAACGTGACCGCACCTGGAATCATCATCGTACCCAGAACCGCGCCAAACACAACAGTGGACCAGCGAGAAGGAATACGCGCCATCGCATAAGCCGCCAGCGACGTGACAAGTACCTGCCCGATCGTACCCAGGACAGCCATCAACGCAGAATTTTGCAAACCAACAAGGATCGACGTAGAGCTATCACTAAACAGCTCTTGAATATTCTCAAAGTGGAGGACATTGGGAAAGAGGACACCAAGGCGAATATCCTGTTCGGTTGCCAGACTATTGCGTAGAATTAAATAAAAAGGAACCAGAAAAAGCCCTGCCAGAAAAATGAGCAGCGCATAGCGTAGCACAACGCTCACAATAGATCTTATTGACCTGGCAGCCCTGACGGAACGCTTATCGGGTTTTTGCCTCGAAATAGTTAACGACATAAGCTATTCCCTTTCTTCACGACTGTACTTTGCCAAAGCCAAACACTTTTGCCTGCACAACAGTAAACACAATAATAATGATTGCGAGAATGATTGCACCTGCGCTCCCACGACCATAATCTTGCGAACCTAGAGCGACCTGGAAGATATAGAGGAGCGGCGGTCGTCCCAGAGACGCATTGCCACTGGACGCCGTACTCCCCATAATGTTATAGAACTCATCGAACGCTTGATAGGCTGCGATCAAGTTCAGAATCAGAATGGCAACCGAAGTATTGCGTAGCAAAGGAAAGGTTATATAGCGGAAAGTGGTCCAACCACGCCTGGCACCATCGACCGTCGCGGCTTCATACAATTCTTGCGGAATGGTTTGCAATCCTGCAATAAAAAGCAACATATAGACGCCAACCTGTATCCAGAGACGGAGCGAGACCAGTACAATCCAGTAGTACGGGGGATTTGGGCTGGAAATCCAGGTGTTAATAGGATCCATATGCAAGGAGGTCAAAATGGTGTTGGCAAACCCCGTAGGGAGACCATTGAAGATATCGAGCTTCCAGATGAGCGAGGCCACGACATAAGAACAGGCCGTTGGAAGAAAGAACACGGAACGGAAGAATGGTTGGGCAAAACGAATACTGTTGACCATGAGCGCAAGTCCAAGAGAAAGCGCAAAAGTGGTCGGTATAATGAAAAGCGCGAAGAGCGTGATCGTGACCAGAGCCTGCTGATAGGCTGTATCATTGAGTATGCTGGCATAATTGGCCAGGCCAACAAATTGTGTCGGTGCTATGGTGCTGCGGGCATCGAAGAAACTGAGGAAGATACTCCAGAGAATAGGGATATAGACAAACACCACCAGACCAATTAGGAGAGGGGCCGCAAAACCCCAGAAGGCGAGCTCAATCTTGAGACGTTTTCGTAGCGTAGAGCGTTTCCCTCTCTGTTTCACGTCCAGAGGTGCCTCTGGTTGAGCAGGTGAAATGACTTTGGTGGACTCCATACAGCTATCCTTCCTGAAAGGCACCTGTTGGTATGAACCAGTAAATTCAGTCCAGTACACTGCCAGGTATCGATATGGTCATAGGCCTGCAGTGGAGCATGAAACATTCCGCCAGGTTTGTTCATGCTCCTCGATAAAACTACTTTACAATCGTTTGTAACTCGGCCTGGCACTTTGCTTCTGCTTTAGCCAACTCAGTTTTGGCATCGGCACCATTTTTGACGATATTGGTGACGGCATCTGTAAGTGCTGTACTCATGGTCGTATCCCAGGCGGGAGGATTGGGCTTGCCATATTGGTTGAGGATACTTACAGCATCTGCGGCTGGACCGCTGCTGAGTTTTGAGGCGGAAGCGGCAGCGCTCTTCCGTGGTGGAAGATGGAAGCCGTAATTCAGACTCCAATCCTGCTGATCTTTCGTATTATCAATCCAGAGCCATTTTGTAAACGCTTTGGCCTCCTGCACGTGCTTCCCTTTGGCTGCAACCATCGCACCCCAACCGCCAGAAAATGTCGCTGGTGTCCCCTGTGCATCAAGTTTTGGCCAGGGTACGACTCCAAAGTCATCGCCAAGACCTTTGATAATAGCCGGCATTGACCATAAGCCACCCCACTGCATAGCAGTCGCTCCACTAATGAAAGCGCCAGGGTCCGCCCAGTCAGTGGTATAACCCAGCAGCAGACTCTTCGACTGATAGAGCTCACGCACCTTTTGATAAGCCAACACAGTCCGATCATTATTGAACACAAGCTTATTATCCGTTGTCAGGAAGTCGCTACCAGCAGACCAGGGAGCGATCTGTAGCAATGCGCCAATGCCACCATCGTTTCCAATGAAGAGACCCTTCTGATTACCAGTCGTAAGCTTGTTCGCAGCATTGATCAACTCGTCCATAGTCTCAGGTGGCTTGACTCCAGCCTTTGTAAGGACACTTTTGCGATAGTAGAGCAAACCAGTATCTACAATCATTGGAATGGCATAAACTTTTCCGTTGTATGTGTAGGGGATGAGGCTGGAAGCGGAAAAGTCGTCTTTCGCAGAAGCAAGGATATCATCTAGTGGCTCAAGCAATCCGGCATTCACCTGATCTGCATGAACCCATCCTTCAAAAGTATCAGGAGGATTCCCGCTCAATAAGGATGCATTGAGGGGAGTGAAATAATCGCCAGGTTTCCAGACGAGGTTGATGGAGGTTTGGGTGTACTCCTTTGCGTAACGCTTGGCAGCCTCCTCGGTGCCCGCTTCACCATACTGGTGATACCACTGCTGTAACACCAACTGGCCATTACCACCGGTACTACCCGGAGTGGTATTACCACAGGCAGCCAGAAAAGCGGCACTCGCCGCCGCTGCGCCGGTGGCCTGTAAAAAACGCCGGCGGTTGATTTTGTCGAGAATTGTTTGAGTGTCCATGAAGAAGCTTTTAACCTTTCTGCATCATCGCAAATAAACCTAACAATGTAAATGGCCTTGCCAGTAAAAGCCCCGACAGCGAGATATGCCCATTACTACAGCCATGTAGTAATGTTAGGCAGTCATACTGTCAAACGGTTGAATTGACGTCTTGTTGAGGTCATCCCTGCTCTCCCAAGTGCCGGGACACACACGAGACAGTGATAGACAAATACCGAAAAAAACTAACTCCTTTCTTTAGAGAATTCAGGGGTGAGCGGGCAAGACGAAAAAGCGATGGAGAACCAGAGCCGCAGCCCCGCGCGCCCAGCTTTCGTAGCCAACTAGCGGCTCAACCAGCAGGCGCAGATTTTTCCCTAATTGGGAGAAGAGATTCTGTCGTAGTACGGCTTCCATCGACTGGAACATTGCCGGTGCGACAAAAACTCCCTCGCCCGTGAGAACAATACTCTCGGGATTCAGGACATTCACCAGGTTGGCCAGGGCAATGCCCATCAGTTCACCACTGTGTTCAAAAGCCTGCGCGGCCAGTTCATCGCCTCCCAAAGCCAGTTCGAGTAATTCATGAATCACGCGCTCCTCGGAGCGCACAGCCCGATCCGAGGAGCTGTCCAGAGGCGTATTGAAAGGAAGCGTTTTCTTATAGTTGTGCTCGAGATAATTGGCGATGATGCCGCGAAAGGAGATATACTCCTCCAAACAGCCACGTTTGCCACATTCGCAGCGCCGGCCACCGGGAACGGCTACCATATGGCCAAACTCGCCGGCCCCACCGGTCGAGCCGTGATAGACCTCGCCGTTCAGCACCAGCCCCAGGCCCACGCCGCGCCCCAGTACGACCGTAAAGAAGTTCTCGCTGCTGCCCCCCAGCCAAAGAGCCTCTCGTAGGTCGTAATGCAGCTCACATCGTTATCAATTACCACAGGAAACCCCAGACGCCGACTAAGTGGTTCGGCCAGCTCAATAGAGTGCCAGTCCAGATTCCAGGAATCGATGCAGATGCCATTTTGCGCGTCGATATAGCCGGAGAGCGCGCAGCCAAGCCCGATGACCAGGTCTTTCTCGACCCCCGATTGGGCCAGCAGATCGTTCGTCATCCTGACGATGTGTTCCAGAGCCTGGGCACCTTGATGTCTGAGCACAGTATCCCAATGGAGCGAAAAAATCACATCGCCGCGTAAGTTAACAACCACTCCGATGCATTCAAAGCCCCGTACCATCAGACCAAGAGCAAACCCTCCTTCGGGGTGCAGGTCCAGCAACGTCGCCTTGCGTCCTCCTGTCGATTCCGCCGGGCCACTCTCCACCACAAAATGTCGTCCGATAAGATCGCCAGTCAAACCGATCACCGTAGCCAGGCTCAGACCCGAAAGTTCAGCCAGCTGGGGGCGCGAGATTGGCGCATTCAGCCGAATCAAATTCAGCAAGTTATTCTGATTAATTGCGCGGATCAACCTGCGATCCGCCGGCACTGCTTTCCCCTGCATCGTTTTTCTACCCCGAAAACTTCCTTTAGTGATTGAAGTTAGGCAGAGTATACCCGCGAAAAAAGCTAGTGTCAAGCCCTCAATCCTCTGGATTGCAATAACTCCTGCCTTCTCCGTCCCGAAATATCCCGGAATAAAAGCGACCATAGGAGCAGAAAGGGCTTCTTCTTGACAAGGGAACCCTTTCTCAGTATGCTTATCAGTATACTTAGTTTAATCATTGATTAAACTAACCGGTCACTGTGCTTGTATGGGAAGAGCACGAGACTCTTGTCATTGGCCGCTACAAGGAGGTATTTTTTATGTCTCAACGTCAGAGAACGATGCCCCGACTTCTCTTTGCCCTCACCATTTTGCTCTTATCTGGTAGTCTACTGACCTTTGCAGCCTGGCATCAGGGAAGGACGCCTGTCGCCCATGCTGCAACCAATGTCACCAATGGTTTGGCCCAGACGCCGTATATGGGCTGGAGTAGTTGGAGCCTGGAATCCACTAATGCCAGTGGATATGGGACGAGTTGGCTAACCGAAGCGAATGTCAAAACCCAGGCTGATGCCCTCCATCAAAAGTTACAGGGGAGTGGATATCAGTATATCAACATTGATGCTGGTTGGTGGATGGATTATAGCTGGAATCCTACCTTCGATTCCTTCGGACGTCCGGCGCCTTTCCCAGGTCGCTTTCCCGATGGCATCGCGGCTGTTGCTGACTATGTCCATCACTATGGGCTCAAACTTGGGATCTATTATGGTGCGGGTCTGGATTTTGTTGCCTACAACAACAACTATCCCATCTATGGCACGAGCTGTCACACACAGGACATTGCTGTCCAACCGCTGACAAAGACCAATGGCTGGCAGGGAGCCTATGCCATCGATTATAGCAAACCCTGCGCCCAGGCCTATATCAATTCGATTGCCAATCAGTTTGCAAGCTGGGGCGTCGATTTTATGAAGCTGGATGGGGTCACACCAGGTTCGTTCAATAATGGCGCCAGTTCTGCGGACAATCGTTCAGATGTTCAAGCCTGGTCACAGGCGCTGTTTCAGACAGGGAGACCGATCCAGTTTGTCCTCTCCTGGTCGCTAGATCACGATTTTGTCAACACCTGGCAGCAGAATTCCAATGGCTGGCGCATTGATACCGATGTCGAGTGTTACTGCAATACGCTGGTGACCTGGGATAACTCGGTGAAGCAGCGCTTTACTGACGTGGTACCCTGGATCTCCGCTGCCAAACCGGGTGGTTGGAATAACCTGGATTCGCTCGATGTAGGTGTCGGGAGCATGGATGGCCTGACAAACGACGAGCGCCAGACTTATGAGACCCTCTGGGCTATCGAGGCGGCTCCGCTCTACACTGGGGATGACCTGACAAAACTGGATAGCTATGGCCTTTCCCTGCTCACCAACAAGGATGTCATCGCCATCGATCAGGCTGGCCGTCCAGCCAGGCCGGTTGCGCTATCAAGCAACCAGCAGGTCTGGTATGCTAAAAACGCGGATGGCAGCTATACGGTCGCGCTCTTCAATCTCGATAACACCCCTCAGACGGTCACCGCGAACTGGAGCGATCTGGGCTTTGTAGGGAAAGCCCATGTACGCAACGTCTGGGCTCACGAGCAGCTGGGCCAGTTTGGAAATAGCTTCAGCGCTGCGTTACCCGCTCATGGCTCTCGCCTCCTCAATGTCCAGCCAGATTCTGTCACTTCGGCTCCTCCCCCTCCCACAGGTAATGCCGTTTCCTATGAAGCGGAGGCGCCCGCGAGTATTATCGGCGGGGGCGCGGTTGTAAGTGGTTGCTCGACCTGTTCTGGTGGTCAGAAGGTTGGCTATCTGGGTGGTGGTGGCTTCGTCCAGTTTAATAATGTGACTGCAACGAGCGCCGGTATCTACAATCTGACGATTTATTACGTTGACGGAGATGGTTGTTGCCGATCTGCCGATCTCAGCTTCAACGGTGGCTCAAGTGTCTTGATGGCCTTCCATGGCGATAGCAACTGGGGGAACGTCCAATCGATGCAGATCCCGGTGCAACTCCAGGCTGGCAACAATACCATCAAGATCGATAATCCCACAGGTTATGCTCCCGATGTGGACCGTATCGTGGTCGCCCCCATTGTGAAAACGACCTCTTATGAAGCGGAAGCCTCCAGTAATACCTTGCGTGGAGGAGCATCAGTGGCCAGTTGCTCGGACTGTTCTGGTGGTCAGAAGGTCGGCAATCTGTTGCTGGGTAGCTCCCTGCAATTCAATACCATTACTGTGGCCAACGCGGGTACCTATAACGTCACGGTCTATTATGTTGACGGTTCCTCTGGTCGCTCGTTAAATGTGAGCGCCAATGGCGGCCCGGCGCTCACCATGTACACCAATGGCACCAACGATAACAACTGGAATGTTGTACACTCAATGGTGATTCAGCTCGACTTGCGGGCAGGAACAAATACGATCCTCTTCGCAACCACTACCTCAATGTATGGGGCTGATATCGACCGTATTGAGGTATAATGTTTTCTGATGAGAAATGGGTTGCCTGGCGAGCCGAGCGGCTCGCCAGACAACCCTTCATCCCTTGTCCAAGTTGTCAATTGAAAGGAGTCGATACGCATGCACCAGGCAGCGCGTGTTCCACAAGTCAAACCTCCGCTAAAATTATGGTATCGCCAACCCGCCACACAATGGCTAGAGGCACTTCCGGTGGGTAATGGACACCTGGGGGCGATGATTCATGGTGGCATCAGAGAGGAGGTGTTTCAACTTAACGAGGATACGCTCTGGTCTGGCGAGCCATATGATACGGATAACCCTGACGCAGTTACCCATCTGCCTGAACTCAGGCGCTTAATTCTGGAAGAGCGTAACTATGCGGCTGCTCAGAAGGTTGCGCGCCGTATGCAAGGTCCTTATAATGAATCGTATCAGCCGCTTGGATATTTGCGTTTGAAGTTTGAGCAACAGGGCGAGGTCCAGGCATATCAGCGTGCATTGGATCTGAACACCGCGTTGGCAACGGTACAGTATAAAGCAGGTGATATCCTCTTCTCGCGAGAGGTATTCTCTTCGGCTGTAGATGATCTGCTGGCTATACGCCTGACTAGCGATACCTCTCATGCTCTTTCCTTGACTGTCCACTTAGAGAGCATACATCCGTTTACCTGCGCGCCCGCTGGCCCCAATGCGATCAGGATGACGGGCCGTTGCCCCAGGCACGTTGATCCAAGCTACATTTCTACAAATGATCCTGTTATTTATGACCACGGCGAAGACGGCCAAGGTATGCGCTTTGAGACACAGCTTCAGGCCATTGTTGAGGGAGGGCAGGTCTCTGCGGATGTAGACGGCACACTGCGAGTGGAAAACGCGCATACGGTGACCTTACTCCTTTCTGCGGCTACCAGTTACCGTGGTTTCGCCTCTCGTCCAGACCTTCCTGCGCCTGACCTGGAGCAACGGTGTGTAACCAGGCTCGCCGCGGGCATGAGCAAAGGGTATGAAGTTCTGCGTGCAGCGCACATCAGTGATTATCAATATTTGTTCCAACGCGTTACCCTGGATCTGGGCAGCAGTGAAGGGGGAAAACTTCCTACTGATGAGCGTTTAGCCGCGGTGCAAAAGGGGGCCAAGGATGATGCGCTGCTGGCCCTCTTTTTTCAGTATGGCCGCTATTTGCTTATAGCCAGCTCACGTCCGGGAACTCAGCCCGCGAATTTGCAGGGAATCTGGAATGATCAAGTACGACCTGCCTGGAGTAGTAACTGGACCATAAATATTAATACCCAGATGAATTACTGGCCTGCTGAAACCTGCAATCTGGCGGAATGTCATTCCCCCCTGTTCGACCTATTGGAAGAGGCCAGCGTGAGTGGGGAACGAACCGCGCAGGTTTATTATGGTTGCCGTGGCTGGGTCGCTCATCACAACATGGACCTGTGGCGAAATACCGCCCCAGTTGGCAACTGTAGCGGCGATCCGCAGTGGGCAAACTGGAACATGGGAGGAGCGTGGCTTTGCCAGCATCTCTGGGAACATTATGCCTTTTCGGGCGATCGCTCGTTTCTCTCCCAACGCGCCTATCCGATTATGAAGAAAGCCGCCCAGTTTCTGCTCGATTTCCTGGTGGAAGACAAGCAAGGGTATTTGACAACCTGTCCTTCAACTTCCCCAGAAAATCTCTTTCTGACTGCCAGTAGAGAACAGGCTGGTGTCAGTGCTGGTTCAACCATGGATCTCGCCATCATTCACGATCTGTTTACACATTGTATTACAGCAAGCCAGGTATTAGACATTGATCAGGGATTTGCGCATGAACTGGCGCAAGCACTTGTCCGTTTGCCGCAGCCAGCGATTGGCAGGTATGGGCAATTGCAAGAGTGGAACGAGGATTTTGCTGAAGTGGAGCCTGGTCATCGTCATATATCACACTTGTATGGTCTCTATCCTGGCGAGCAAATTACCTTTGAAAAGACGCCAGAGCTCTTCCAGGCAGCACGCAAGTCCCTAGAGCGCAGACTTGAACACGGAGGAGGGGCCACTGGTTGGAGTCGAGCCTGGGTAATCGCGTTCTGGGCGCGGTTGGGTGAAGGTAATGCGGCCCATGAGCATGCAATCCAGTTGCTCAAAGATTCGCTTGCTCCAAATCTCTTTGATCTGCATCCCCCCGTGATCTTCCAGATTGACGGTAACTTCGGCGCGACCGCTGCAATTGCCGAGATGCTGGTGCAGAGTCATGCTGGCGAACTGGCGATTTTGCCCGCCCTTCCGCATACGTGGAACGACGGATATGTACGCGGCTTGCGTGCTCGGGGCGGTCTTGAAGTCGATGTGGAGTGGAATAATGGGCATGCCATATCCGTCGTTCTGCGCGCAGAACAAGATGGGCGCTACCTGCTACGCCTTCCTCAAGATCAACAGCCAGTAGCCATAAAAGATCAGAGTGGTCAACAGATTCCATGGAGCAGTGAGCGTGGTCGCGTTGTCCTTGTGGTGCAACATGGAAAGAACTATACATTGAGCTTTCGCTAAAGTGCGTACTAGTACTTTGTCAAAGTTGATTGGAAAGGTGGGGAGTGCAGAGGGGCTGATGCCCCTCTGCGTCTCTCCCCTTGCCGACGCAGGCGGCGTGAAACCTTTCGGATGAAGATTGACAGAGCACTAGAGCATATTGATGAGGCTGTGGTGACAATATGACAAATACAAAAATTCAGAGCTATCAGGTATTCCAACGCGATGGCGATAATAAAGCGCGTGTAGATCAAGAAGATGGACAGGGGATTGTATTACCCGTTGGAGGCCCTTACACCGTAGGAAATGCGCAGAATATTCTAGTAGGGGATCTGTGGGTGCTCGCGGGACAGAGTAATATGGAAGGGGTTGGGAATTTAATTGATGTTGAGAAACCTTCGCCATTTGTGCATTCGTTACAATCACGCGAGGAATGGGCGGTGGCCGAAGAACCACTCCACTGGCCGAACGAGTCGCCACGCATTATCCATCATAAACTGATGGGCGCTGACGTTGTGCCTCATCCCTTGCCTTTCCATGATCCCATGCGCAAAACAGGAGCGGGCCTGGGCTTAGCCTTCGCGAAAGAGCGCTATATCCGGACAGGAGTGCCGATTGGACTGATCCCTGCCGCTCATGGTGGAACTTCTCTGGAACAGTGGGACCCGGAGTTACGCGAGCAGGGGGATGCATCGCTCTATGGTGCATTGCTCAAGCGAATTGAGGATGCTGGTGGCAAGGTGACAGGCGTGCTCTGGTACCAGGGTGAGAGCGAGACATCCTCCTTAGAAAACATAGAACGCTATCATCGCCGTATGCATGCTCTGTTGAAGGCTCTACGTCGTGATCTTCAACAGCCTGATCTGCCGTTTTACTACGTGCAGCTCGGCTGTACTGTGTCATATGACGCGGATGCCAAAAATTGGAATGGCATTCGGGAAGCGCAGCGCACATGGCCTCTCCTCCTGTCCCACACCGCGATGGTTTCAGCGATTGATCTTGAGTTGGATGATTCGATCCATATAGGTACTCAAGGACTGAAACGGCTTGGACGTCGCCTGGCGGATGTGGCTGACGGCCTGCCATCACCTCAATTGATAGGAGCGACGTTTGAGGCTGAACAATCTCGTATCCGGGTCTCATATCGCTATGTCCGTGGTGGCCTCCATGCGAGTGCTCGTCCATCAGGTTTTTCTTTGCGTGATCGTAACGAGAGAGAATTACCTCTCGTGCATAAGGTGTCCCTGGACGAGAATGCCGCTGTTTTACATCTTATTGACCGCCCTGTTCCACCTGATACGTTTTTATGGTATGGTTGGGGCTTGAATCCCTACTGTAACCTCACCGATGCTGCGGATGCCGCTCTTCCAGCTTTTGGCCCACTTCCATTGTGATACTCCGCAGATATTGTAGATGAATTAAGGCACAGAAAGGCGTTTCGTTCTTCCAATGATAACGAGTGTTCAACTAAAGCATCCCGATGAAATACAGCGGCTAAGGGATGACTACCTTCATACCCTCGTCGCTCCAATGGATGGAATGTGGGAAAGCGCGATTATTACGCAGGCAACTTTTTGGGAAGTACAAGTCCAAGAGCAACGGGCGGGATATTTTTGTATCGACTCCAACAACGATTTGCTGCGCTTTCACCTCATGGAAAGCTACCAGGCCCGGGCGCAGGAGATCTTTTGTTGGGTTATCTCGGCCTATGGCATCCAAGGTGCTATTGCGAGCACCATAGAACCCCTGTATTTCTCTTTATGCCTTGATATTCAGAGAAGCATTGCACTTCACAGTTATCTTTTTCGAGATAGTAGACCAGTCGAGCAACCGTTCAATCTCAGCAAGGGTATTTTCAGAAAGGCTGAAAAGAGCGAGTTGAGTGATATTGTGCGCTTTTATCAAGTAAATACGGAGGGGCCAGGAGAGTGGATTGAGGCATTTCTGAGAGCTCGTCTCGATTGTGAAGAATTGTTTGTCTTGTTGGATCAGCAAACACCGATAGCAACGGGGGAATGTAGGCCCAGTCAGAAACAGCCACCTTACGCAGACTTGGGGATGGTGGTGGCTCAATCGCATCGTGGAAGAGGTCTGGGTAGCTCTATGCTCATTCAATTAAAGAAACACTGTTATGAAGCTGGCTGGAAGCCTATCTGTTCATGTGAGGCTGCCAATCATGCTTCAAAGAAAGCCATAGAGAAAGCTGGTTTTATCAGTGAGCACAGAATGGCGAAGATACTGTTCTAAAAGTACGTTTCTTCGTAAAGCCATGCTTCTTGACAGGAGATGACTCCTTCAATGCGATACAGACCCGTGGAGCTACTCCATACGCCTTGCTTTCTCCCCAACGATCAAGTAAGATGGTGAACGCATCGATTTTGCTGAACAGATCGAAGAAAGGCCCACAACGAGAGTTTATAGATGAATCGTATTGACCGCCTGACCGCTATCCTTTTGCTCTTACAAACAGGCAAATGCAGCGCCGCAGAGATTGCCCAGCATTTTGAGGTGTCCCGGCGCACCATTCAGCGAGATATCGACGCTCTCTGCGAAATGGGCATTCCCATAGCCGCCGACCTGGGTGTCACTGGCGGCTATAGCTTACCACCAGATTACACCCTGCCCCCGCTCGCTTTGACCTTGCACGAAGCCCTCTGGTTGCGCCTGGCACTGAGCAGTCTCTCTCAACTTAGCGCGACTCCCTTCAAACAGGAGCGCGAATCGCTGCTCGCCAAAATCCAGACCTTGCTGCCCCAACGCGAGAGCGAGCATCTTGAACAGCTCACACACACACTTTCTCTCAACGTCCCCTCTCTGCCCTATCCGACTCCGTTTCTCGATCAGCTTCTGGAAAGTGCACGCGAGCAACAGTGGGTCTGCGTAACCTATCGCTCCGAAAAAGGTGTCTCGCAGCAAATGATCCTGCCGACCTACCTGCGTACCCACGAAGGTCTCTGGTACTGCGATGCCTACTCCCATGAGCGCCAGGCATGGCGCATCTACCGAGTTGACCGTTTTCTGGACGTGAAAACCGCCCCATCGCCTCCACCACCATTGGAACACCCTATCCCAATTCCCACCCGTGAACATCCTTCATTTCCTGAGATACGTGTCCACCTGACAGCCCGTGGCGTTCTTCGCCTGGAACGCAATGCTTATCTGGGTCCCCGCCTACAACGTCAGGACAATGACGAAGGATTGCTTCGTTTGCACTGGCGACCAGAGGAGTACGATTGGCTTGTGCGCGTCTTATTGAGCCTGGGCACCGACGCCGAAATACTTGCTCCAGAAGAGTTGCGCACTCGTGTTCAGCAAGAGGCTCAAAAAATTGCTCGTCACCACACGGAATTATGACATAAGGTTGTCGCCATTCTCTTGCTATACTCTCCCATAGATAAGTGATGAAAACATTACTGCGGAGGAAGAGAATGCACAACGATCAGCCCGATTTTGAGCAATTCAGAGGGAATACAACGATGACAACACACGCGTTAGTGCTCGGCGGAGGGGGAATAGTAGGAATTGCCTGGGAGACCGGGCTGCTGGTGGGGCTGGCGGAAGCCGGGATAGATATTCGCAATGCCGACTTGTTTGTGGGAACTTCGGCAGGTGCCAATGTGTCAGCACAGATCACCAGTGGCCTTGCACTGGATGAACTCTTCCAGCGGCAGGTTGATCCAGCGTTACAGGCTCACGAACTGGCACCGCAGCCGGACTTTGAGAAGATGCTCGCTGAATTCACACGTGCTTTCAAAGAAGGAGGAACCGGTTCAGAGATTCTGCAACGCATCGGCGCTCTGGCGTTAGCAGTTCCTACAGCGCCAGAGGCCCAACGCCGGGAGGTAATTGTCTCACGGTTGCCGGTGCATAGCTGGCCCCAAAGCCGGTTAGAGATCGTGGCTGTTGATGCGCAGAGCGGCAAACGAACCATTTTCAAACAGGATTCTGGGGTTGAGCTAGTTGACGCGGTAATGGCGAGCTCCGCGTTACCCTATGCGTATCCTCCGACTACGATCAATCAGCACCGCTATATCGATGGCGGGTGCTACTCGATAGCAAATCTGGACCTGGCAGCTGGTTTCGACAAGGTCCTGGTACTCCAGCCCGACCTACCTCCATTCCCTTTCCTGGAAAGCCTGGATGAGCAGAGAGAGCGTTTGCAGCGCGAGGGAGCGCAGATAGAGGTGATCACGCCCGATGAGGCAATAAAGGCTGCCCTGGCCTCCGTTGGAGGCAACGCGCTCGATCCCTCTCTGCGAGGAATCGCCGCCAATTTGGGACGAGAGCAGGGCAAGCACGAGGCGGCTCGCGTGGCTGCTCTGTGGCAATAATCGGAGGTGTCTGTTTCCTGCCGCATCTCGTCAAGCAAAGATTGATAGTGCGCTCGCACCTCTTCGGCAGATTGTTGTTCAGCGTTGGTGAGAAGATGTGCCGCTCGGTGCACCCACTTGTATCCAGCTTGCGCGTCGGGCCACAAGGCAACAGTGGCGGTTAATCCCTTTTTGAGAAGGCAGTACAGGCGCTCAATCTCTGTTGGGAGGCCCCCTTTTTTGCGACCCATTCAAGGGAGGTTGCGATGAGAGTCAACCGATCGTGTAGCCTCAGCCCAGAGGCAGTCAGTGGGGGATGCCCATCATCGGTGAGGGCACTGCGGACGGCCAAACAATAGCTGCGAATGACCGTAGCTATCTCATCACTGCGTTTCTCAATCCCACGCTCAATGGGGCGAACGCCGCGCACCTGCTTTTTCAATTCCTTTTTGGCATGACGATCTGCCTTGTAGACTGGTTTGGCTGCTTCTCGCAGATAGTGAAAGTGACACAGTTGATGAGGCACATCCGGCAGTGAGGAGGCGACCGTCTTGCGAATGGAGTGTTGCCCAGAAGAGGGCGACTCATAGACTCCTCCTTGTCTGGATGCATCGGACATTCATAGAAGTTCCGACGCTTTTCCCTTTGATTTCTCTGTGAAGAGGTTGCCTGAATGGCGAAGGAGTGGCGTCTCAATTCGTCACCCACTCACGTTCCCAGACCACTCGTTCCCCTCAGCCAGACAACTGAGGGGAACGTAAGCAAGATATGTGGCGGGAGCCGAGGCATACTGGGAAGCACAAGCCAGAAAAGGTCGTCTCCAATGACCACAAAAGCTGGGTTTAACGTGAAGCAATCTCAGCCTGGCTGATCCGCCCATGTTCTTCTTCCGTCAATTGCCAGCCGAGCGCTCCAGCGTTCTCGCGCGCCTGTCGGGCATTTTTTGCGCCAGGAATGGGGATCACGCACTCGTCTTTCATCAGGAGCCAGTTCAGCGCCACCTGTGCACTCGTTTTCTTGCGCGTACGGGCAATCTCCTCCAACACCACAAACAACGGCTCCAAGCGCTCACGCTGGAGAACACGAGGGGGCGAGAGCAGGCGCTTCACGGCTGGCGTTGACCCTCTGGTGTCCCCGAAGGGATCAAGCCTGTGAAAGATATTCAACTGCCTGGGGGCTGATGTCTCCTGGCTGCGATACTTGCCAGTCAGGATGCCTTTCTCCAACGGATTGTACGCAATCAGCGCAACTTGCAATTCTCGGCAAGCATCCAGTACCCCATTGGTCTCAGGATAGCGATGCAACAGGTTGTAACGGACCTGATTGGAAGCGAGCGCGATCTCATGCTGTGCCAGGCGTGCATGTGCCTGACGCAGCAATGGAGCGCTGTAATTGCTAACACCAACCGCGCGGATCTTCCCCGCGTGGACCGCTTCCGCCAAGACATCCATGAGTTCCTCCACCTTGAGGCGAGGTGAGGGCCAATGGATTTGATAGAGATCGATCTGCTTGATTTCCAGACGCGCCAAACTTTGGTCTAGAGCATCTAGCAAGGAACGCTTCCGAGAAAAACGGGTGAGTGGGGGCGCAAATTTGCTGGCGATGAGGATAGGGCGATGATCGACCTTGAGGCACTCACCCAACAAACGCTCTGATGCCGGGTACGGTTCAGCCGTATCAAAGAAAGTGAGTCCGGTATCCAGACACAGGCGATAGGTCTGGAGAATATCCTCGCGGGTGTGTGACGTTCCGTAACCAGCTTGCTTGTCGCCCCAACTCGCGACGTCGGTTCCCAGAGCCGGGACAACTAGTTCTGATGCCCCTAATTTCCGTTGATCCATAGTAAGCATATCGACTCCATTGAATGCTATGCGATAAACGCTTGGGCGAAGCGGCGACGAGAATCCAGTTGGACAGCGTCAGGAAAAATGATCTGGAGTTCTTGCACGCCTGCCGCCTCGTAGGCTGCTATGCGCTTGCGGATGGTTTCAAGGGTGCATGTGGTTTCGCCTTTCCTCTGTTCAATCTGAAAACTGGAGTGAATGTTCATGATCAAACAGATGTCTTTTGCTCTCGGATGCTCTCAAATCGGTTTCAGTCGCGCTCGATGATGGGCAAGATCAGATGCGAAGGGGGCGCTTCATCATGGTAGATCCGAATTTTTCCCCTACTTTCCCTCTAAAGGATGTAGAGCCAACAATTCAAATATAAATGCTCCTTTTGTATTGTGAGATTTGAATAATTCAAAGCGTAATCTTATATGGTTACTTGTTTCTTCCTTGCTTTAACTATATTTTTGTTCATTTCCGCCGTAGTAACGTGAATAAAAATATAGATAGGCTTCTCTCGAATCAAAGAACTGGCCCATCCTTTAAAGCTTTGGTTCATTGTAGGCGTTTTTATTTTTCAAGGAGAAAAAAGCTTGGAACCTGGAAAGAAACCTGTCTTGTTCCTGATGACCTGTCTATGCCTGCTCACGATGTTGTTAGCGGCATGCGGTGGTGGCTCCTCTGGACCCTCCTCAACAAAGGCTTCGGATGATAAGCAAACATTGCGTTATCCAGTTGTAGGTGATCCAGATATTAACACCTTTGACCCGGCCCTCGTTCAGGATACTGACTCCAATTTCCCTATCCAGGCCGTCTTTACGGGCCTGGTCACCCTGGACGCCAATCTACAGGTAAAACCTCAACTGGCCGAGAGCTACCAGCAGTCCGATGGAGGACTGACCTGGACCTTCAAACTTAAGCCCAATCTGACCTTTAGCAATGGAGATAAGCTCACTTCAGAGGACGTCGTGTATAGCATCAATCGCACGATCGATCCTGCCACGAAGTCGAGTGTCTCTGGTTACCTTCAGCTTGTCAAGGGTTATAAGGACCTGAGCGGCGGCAAGGTGAAGACCCTGATTGGCACGAGTTTGCTGGCCCCCGATCCTCAAACAGTAGTCATTAAGATTAGCCAGCCGGCAGCTTACTTCTTGCAGACCCTTTCCTATCCAACCTCCTATGTGGTCAACAAGAAACTGGTCGAGAAATATGGCGCACAGTGGACCGACCATGTTGAAGAAGGTGGCGGTGCTGGCCCCTGGAAGGTAGAAAAGTACACCCACAACAAGGGTCTCGAACTGGTACGTAATGACGCGTACTATGGGGCGAAACCTCAGATGAAGAGACTCTCAGTGATCTTCTATAAGGACCAGGACTCAATGTACCGCGCCTTCCAGGCTCAGCAGCTCGACTTCACGCCTGTTCCGTCAACAAACCTGGAGCAGGAGCGTAGCACGCCTGGCTTTAAAGAGACACCTATCCTGACCATTCGTTATATTGCGATGAATTACCTGGTGAAGCCCTTCGATAATATCAAAATTCGCCAGGCTTTCGCGCTTGCTATTAACAAAGACCTGATCGTGCAGAGCGCCATGAAGAACGCCTTTACGCCTTCAAACCATGTTATTCCCAAGGGCATGCCTGGTTATGACGAGAATCTTACTGGGCCGCTTGGCACGGGCACCCAGGGCGATGCGAATAAAGCAAAGCAAGTCCTGGCTGAGGGGCTCAAAGAGGCGGGCTACGCCAGTGTCTCCGCGCTCCCCCCTATTACGCTCACGTTCTACCCACGCAACCAAAACTTTAAGGATGCTCTCACCGCGATTGCGCAAATGTGGCAAACGACATTGGGCATCAAGGTGAACATCGACGTTGTCACGCGCCCTAAACTGCTCGATCTGACGACCGCCACCAAGAACAATGGTTCCCTTCAGATGTGGCAGGCTGGTTGGAACGCTGACTATCCCGATCCTCAGGACTGGCTGACGCTCTTCTTCGACAAGGGGCAGGACTACAACCAGTTCAACTATGGTCAGAATAAGATGCAAGATACCAGCGCTCAGTTAGACGTACAGAAGAAGTTGGAGCAGGCTGACCAGGAACAGGATGCTACCAAGCGTATGCAACTGTACAACGAGGCCGAACAGCAGGCGATAAACGATGTTGGTTGGCTTCCTCTCTGGCAGGAGAAGGTCCAGTATCTGGTCAGGACAAACGTGCAGAATCTTTCGCTCAATTCGCAGCAATTGATTCCACCAGATGACTGGAGCAAAATCTATATCACCCAGTAACGTTTACCAGGTCCGGTACCATTCGCGTTTCTATGCGTTGGAACTTTCAATGGAAAGCTCTCTCACATAGGATGCGTCACCAGGCGGTTGCTGTTTGCAGAAACACATTTCTTAGGCTATCTGCGAATGGCAACCGCGACCTATGCACTTTTTACGCGCACGACTACTCTGCCGTCCTCCACGCGCGCCGAGGAGTGCCCATGGCATAGCGTCAAGAACAGACCCTGAAGAACTATGGGGAGTGTTGTATGATTCGCTTTCTGCTAAAACGGCTCATTGGCCTGCTATTTGTCGTTGTTGGGGTCACACTTATCACCTTCTTTATGGGTCATTTCGCGCCCGGAGACCCCATTCGCGTCTTGCTTGGCGACCACCCGAACGCGGTGCTGGAGGCCCAGCTCAAACATCAGTATGGCCTGGACCTTCCCTTATATCAGCAATATCTCAACTATATGGGACACCTGATCAGGCTTGATTTTGGGCTTTCATTTCGGAGTATCAATCGCCCCGTTTGGGATATTCTCAAAGATGGCATACCAGTTTCTCTTGAGTTAGGCTTATGGGGTCTCTTTCTGCAATTACTGCTTGGTATTCCCCTCGGCGTGGCCTCCGCGCTGCGAGCAAACACCTGGGTAGATACGTTCAATATGGGCCTGGCGCTGGTCCTGTACGCCATACCAGTGTTTATCTTTGGTGTGCTCTTCCAATTGCTCATCATCTGGATGGACAAGCAGACTGGTTTGCGCTGGCCCGTTACGCAATGGGGAACGCCATGGCAATACACCTGGCAGGATATACAGTATAAGCTTGCCCCTATTCTGGTCTATACGGCGGCAGGTATGGCCTACTATGCGCGTCTCGCTCGTACCAGCATGCTTGAGGTGTTACGCCAGGACTACATCCGTACGGCTCGCGCCAAAGGACTGCTGGAAAATGCCATTGTCTATCGCCACGCCTTTCGCAACGCGTTAATACCACTGGTGACAGTGATTGGCGTCTCGATTGGGTTCCTGGTAACTGGTGCCTTCTTTACCGAAAAAATCTTTAACCTTCCTGGCATCGCGAATCTAACCCTGGAGGCGATTGATTCGCTGGATTACCCGGTTCTCCAGGCGACAACGGTTATGCTGGCGTGTAGTGTGGTCCTTGGCAATCTGATCTCAGATATCCTCTACACGGTCGTCGATCCACGTATCAGAGCGGAATAGAAGCGCGAGGTAAAGTTATGGACATGGATACCAGGGATAATATGGAAGCCAGCAAGGAGCGTGAAGAACAGGTCGCACAACACCTGGAAGAAACACCATCTGTTGAAGCTGTGACTCCGCCTCCTGTCGATCTGCTGGAGGTTGAAGGTGACGGTACGCCAGAGAAGACAACGTTGCCACCGCTTCAGAAGCCCCCTACGCCTCTACAGGATTCACTCAGGCACTTACGCCGCGATAGACGAGCCATGATCTGCCTGGGGATCATCGTATTCTTCGTGCTGCTTGCCATCGTAGGGCCTCCTATCTATCAGCACGTTGGTGGCGACTACAACAGCCCTATTAACGGGAGAGTTCCTTCCACGGTCTATCATAGCTTCTCGCACCAGGAGCTTAATCGCCTCGATGAGGGACCATCGGCGCAGTACTGGCTGGGAACTGATCGTATCGGGCAGGATCTCTTTGCCCGGGTCTTGCAAGGTTTGTTGATATCAATCCTTGTCGCCGTGCTGGTCGAGGTCGTCAACGTGCTACTGGGCCTCATTGTGGGCGTCCTTGCTGGTTACTATGGGGCTGGACTGATTTTCTCCTGGCCCGCTTTGCCGACCTGATATTTGCCTTTCCTGGCCTCCTCTTCGTCATCCTGCTGACCGGCATTTTTGGGACGCAGGCTGACGTAACGTTGTCTCGCGTCCCCATCCTGGGACCAAACGGTAACGCGCGTCTGATCCTGGTTTCGATGGCGTTGGCTCTCACCTCCTGGCCCCTCATGGCGCGCTATGTACGTGGGCAAACCATGCAGATCAAGCAACAGCAGTTTATTGAGGCAGCCAAAACAGCGGGTTCGAGTGACTTTAGCATTATCGTGCGACATATCATTCCCAACCTGCTTAGCGTGGTTATTATCGTTTCGACCTTGAATATATCCAATACCATTATTAGCGAAGCTGGTATTAGCCTGCTGGGGTTAGGGGTTCAGCCTCCCGGTGCGAGCATTGGTCTGATGATCTCAGATGGTGCGACCCTGTTGAGTACGCACCCCTGGGAAGCCTTGCTTCCTTCGGGAGTACTGGCAGCTATTGTGCTGGCCTTCTCATTTCTGGGGGACGGACTGCGCGATGCTTTCGATCCGCGCACAAAAGATTAATCATCCTCCTAATGGTAGGTTGTTGAGTAGGGATTTTGACTTGTTTTAATCCTATTTCCCTTCTTCCCCCTTCCACAAATTCTGTTTTTCTGGTATCATATACTCATTGTACATGTTCCTCTGTCCCACCTCGGCTTGGCTGAGTTGCTGGGGATATCGAACGCACAAGGGTTGTAATGTGTCCCGCGTGTGTTTCCCTCCGATTAAGCAAAACGAGGTCAGCAATGATCTCTCGGATGGGAAGGAACGCAAAAGCACATGCGCAAAGCACGACTCTTCAATGTTCCGCTTCATTCGAAGGAGTGAGCAATGCCCACGAACCCGAATCCCGAGAACGTCCCGGACCCCAACCAGGCCACGATCGACGCGATCGCGGCAAAGATGGCTGAGGCAGCGGCCGAGGCGGCCCGTAAGGCGGCTGAGGCAGCCAGTCAGGCAACGGAAAAGAAGTGAACGGCAAGGAGGCGTGACAGACAGGCGTCGTCCACTCGCGCGCGCGAGTGGACGACGCCTGTCGCGCTTGTACTTCCCTTTGCACAGTTCTCACTTTCCCAATTCTTTCCTCATCTACCGGTACTTCGTTGACAAAGGGAGCCGCGTCTGATTTTGATCATTTATCCTAAGCCCTAAATCAACCTTTCTGTACACTGCTCTAGGCATGGGGGGTTCTGACTAGAATGTTGCGTTAGCACTTGACAAAGGGGAAGTTGATTCTTATGCTTAATATTAGTGAATATATTCCCCATCGTGCAAAAAAAACTCCGGATGCAGGCACTTTTATTTTTTTCTTTTATGCACACGTGTGCATAAAGATTTCTTGTGAGGATCTCTCGTAAAGGGGGCAAGCGTTGCGCCGACAAGAGGTTTCTATTGCCGATATCGCTCGCGTTGCCGGCGTCTCACACACGACCGTCTCGCGTGCGCTCCGCCAGAATCCGCTCATTAGCGCGGATACACGCGAGCGCATCCGGAAGCTGGCCGATGAAATGGGTTATACACCCAATGCTATCGCGCAAAGCCTGCAAACACAGCAATCCAGCACTATCGGCCTGGTCGTAACCTCGATTGCTGATCCCTTCTTTGGCGATGTTGTCAAAGGCGTTGAGGAAGTGGCGCGTGCCGCGCATTTTAGTGTTTTGCTCAGTGCCTCTTATAACGACCCTCAAAAGGCTACAGATATCATCGAAACCTATCAACGTCGACGCGTCGATGGTATCCTGGTCGCATCATCGCGTATTGCTACCAATTACAGCCACCGCATTTCCCATATCCGCATTCCCACTGTCTTAATCAATAGTCAGGGCGAGTTACAGGCCAGTCAGCTGCACTGGATTGCAGTAGATGATCACCAGGGCGCGCAGCTTGCCGTCAACCACCTGCTGCAACTCGGGCATCACGCTATAGGCTATCTGGGCAGTAGGAGTCGCCCAGGTTCAAATCAACAACGGCTTCAGGGATACATAGACGCGCTTGATCAGGCTGGTATACAGAGGCAAGCAGCATGGGTGATCCAGCCGCCATGTGATGAGGCCTCGCAGGATGAAGATATAAGTGTGGGGCAGAACGCCCTGCTCGATTTGCTCGGCGCAGGTGTTACTGCTGTTTTCTGTTATAACGATATGATCGCTATTGGTATGCTGACAGCATGTCACGAAAAAGGGATCGCGGTGCCACAAGACCTGAGTATCATCGGCTTTGATGATATCCAGATCGCCAGTTGTATGACGCCGCCATTGACTACCATTCATCAGCCCAGAGTAGAACTAGGACGCCTTGCGACTCAGGTAATGTTAGACCTATTGAGTGGTCATCCAGGTAAAAATCATAGCCTGCCCCCATCTCTTGTGTTACGTGGCAGCACCGCGCCATTGCGAGAGCAGTATCGTTAGTACCGCGGCCATGCGGCTCTATCAGACCGGCCTGCCTGTAGACCTGTAATGTGTATAAGCAGACAAGTAGATATGAGAAAGGAATTGATATGCGGCAATATGATGCAAGCAACCTGATTGTTCATTCTGGTAATGTACATGATGCCAATGTTATCGTCGAGGTAACAGCGGAGATGGCGGGCTGGGATTACCTCCATTTTCAGGTGCAACACCTGTCTGCGCGGGACACATGGACGTTTGCCACAGGCGAGCGTGAACTGGCATTGGTAGTCCTGGGTGGTCGTATTCAGGTTGAATCGAATCGCGGTCAATGGTCCCACATTGGGGAACGCGAGAGTGTCTTTGCTGGTCTACCACACGCGCTCTACCTGCCACGCCAGACGACGCTGAATGTTCGAGCCGAAACGGAGTGCGAATATGCCGTTATTTCTGCTCCTGCAGACCAGGATTTCGCACCATGCCTGATCACGCCACACGATATCGCTACCGAGATTCGAGGTGGTGATAATGCCACGCGGCAGATTAACAATATCATCCCGCCCGGCTTCTCCTGTCAGCGGCTCGTCGTGGTAGAGGTGTATACGCCCGGCGGTAACTGGTCGAGTTATCCTCCGCATAAGCACGATATCCATAAGACGGACATACACGGTCAAGTTGTGGAGGCTGACCTCGAAGAGGTGTATTTTTATAAGCTGAGCCGCCCTGAAGGGTATGCCTATCAACGTATCTATACCGATCCTGAGTCACCCTTGCACCAGGCTGGCTTTCCCATCGATGCTCTCTTGATGGCGCATGATAACGATGCAGTGCTGGTGCCAGAAGGGTACCACCCCGTTGCGAGCCCGCCCGGCTACACGACGTACTACCTCAATGCTCTGGCTGGTAGCGCCCAATCTCTGGCGAATAGCGAAGATCCGCGCTACGTGTGGGTCAAGGAACACTACAAAGGGCTTGACGAACGTATACCGCTCTACGAGATCAAGCATAGGCTATAGCATAGGAGAAAGGCATGAATACGGGCAAAAAATATGATGTCGTGACAATGGGGCGCTCGTCGATTGACCTCTACTCGAATGATATTGGTGCCCCGTTTGTGGGGATTACGGGTTTCGCCGCTTACGTTGGCGGCTGTCCAACGAATATCAGCGTGGGCACGCGCCGCCTGGGATTGAATGTCGCATTGCTCACGGCGGTAGGAGAAGATCAGGTAGGCGACTTTATTCTGCATTTTCTCATGCGCGAAGGGGTCGAGACGCGTTTCATTCCGCGCAAACCGGAGAGACGCTCTAGCGCGGTGGTACTGGGCATTGAGCCGCCGGACCGCTTCCCGCTGACCTATTATCGCGAAAATTGCGCCGATATCGCCTTGACTATCGACGATGTGCTGGCAACACCCATCGCCGACAGCTGCGCGTTATTGATCAGTGGCACGGGCCTGAGCCAGGAACCAAGCAGAAGCGCGACCTTGTTCGCGGCTGAGATCGCACATCAGGCGGGCGTAACCGTGCTGCTGGATATCGACTTTCGCCCTGACCAGTGGCACGACCAGCGCGCCTTTGGCGTGACGCTGCGTTCGGCGCTACGCCTGGTGGATGTCGTTTTAGGCACTGAAGATGAAATCAACGCGGTCATGCTGACCGATGTGAGTCAGATACGGCTCACCCATTCCCAGATTTCGGATGCGCGGGTGAGTGGTGATAGCCAGGCTGCTATCCAGGCCATGCTGGGGCTGGGGCCACAATGGGTCATCCAGAAACGGGGGGCTGAAAGTTCTCTCGTTCACTCTACCTCCAGTGATCGCCTTGCCGGGCCACTATCGGTGCCAGGTTTTCCAGTGGAGGTGCAGAATATCCTGGGCGCGGGCGATGCCTTTGCCTCTGGTGTGCTGTATGGTCTGGTCAATGGGTGGGATTGGTATAAGACAGTGCGCCTGGCAAATGCCTGCGGAGCTATTCTGGTGACCCGGCATGGGTGCGCGAACTTTATGCCTACTTACGATGAGGTGATGGCTTTTATTCAGGATCACGGCGGATTCTAATGCTCGCGGGAAGGATGCTGTCAACAACCCCTGGATCCATCATAGGGGTTTTCCAGAAGCGGAGGTTCAGTAAGTTGACGACGATGACAATGGCCCAGGCACTGATCGCCTTTCTCAAGAATCAGTATATCGCGTGTGATGGCGTAGAAAGTCCCTTTTTTGCTGGATGTTTCGGCATTTTCGGCCATGGGAATGTCGGCGGTATCGGTCAGGCGTTGCAACAAATGCCCGATTTTCGCTACTATCAATCACGAAACGAGCAGGCAATGGTACACGCCGCTGTGGCGTATGCCAAAACGAAGAATCGGCTGCAAGCGTTTGCCTGTACGTCATCGATTGGCCCGGGCGCCACTAATATGCTCACGGGAGCGGCCACAGCCACGATCAATCGCTTGCCAGTGCTGCTCTTGCCCGGTGATATCTTCGCGCGTCGCAATGTCGCACCCGTTCTCCAGCAGCTTGAGTTTGAGCATTCACAGGATATATCGGTTAACGATTGTTTTAAGCCAGTGAGCCGCTACTGGGATCGCATCAGTCGCCCCGAGCAACTCTTGACGACACTGCCCGAGGCTCTGCGCGTACTAACCAGTCCCATAGAGACCGGCACGGTAACGCTGGCCCTCCCACAGGATGTGCAGACCGAGGCATATGCATATCCTTCGGAGTTCTTCGAGCGCCGCACATGGCATATAGCGCGCAATCGGCCAGATCGCCGCGCACTAGAGCAAGCCGCCGCCTGGATTCGCGCCAGTGAACGGCCTCTGATTATCGCTGGAGGAGGCGTGATTTACGCGGGGGTGACGGAACTGCTGTGCAATTTCGTCGAGCGTTCGGGGATTCCCGTCGGAGAAACAATGGCTGGCAAGGGTGGCCTGCGCTATGATCATCCGCTTAATCTTGGCGCAATAGGCGTTACCGGCACCTTCGCCGCCAACCGCCTTGCGCGGGAAGCTGACCTGGTGATTGGCATCGGCACGCGCTACAGCGACTTCACAACTGCCTCGAAGACGGCTTTCCAGCATCCCAATGTACGCTTTATCAATATCAATTGCGCCGAATTCGATGCCTTCAAGCACCGAGCCTGCCCCCTGGTTGGGGATGCGCAAGCGACGCTAGAAGAGCTTCAGACACTTCTGGGAGACTATGCGGTTGCGGTTGACTACCGGGAGCAGGCCGAGCGACTTCATAGTGCCTGGGATCGTGAAGTGGAGCGGATTTATGAACTGCGTAATGAGCCGTTACCATCTCAGGGTGAACTTATCGGTGCTGTCAACGAACTGAGTTCACCTGACGCTATTATGGTCTGTGCCGCGGGTAGTCTACCCGGTGACCTGCATAAGCTCTGGCGGGCGCGTCATCCCAAGAATTACCATCTCGAATATGGGTATAGCTGTATGGGCTACGAGATCGCAGGTGGCCTCGGCATTAAGATGGCCGCGCCCGAGCGCGACGTGTATGTGATGGTAGGGGATGGTTCATATCTCATGATGAACAGCGAGATTGTTACCTCCATTCAGGAAAACTATAAATTGATCATTGTGTTACTGGATAATCATGGTTTCAAGAGCATTGGTAGCCTCAGCCGGTCATTGGGCCAGGAAGGCTTCGGTACACGCTATGCCTATCCGGAGAATGGTGCCTTGCCCGGAGACGTGCAGGGCACAGAGGTTCGTCCTCTGCCTGTTGATCTGGCAACGAATGCGCGTAGCCTTGGAGCACATGTCATTGAGTGCAAAAGTCACGCGGATTTTGTTGCCGCGCTTGAAGCTGCCAAAGCAGTTGAGCGTACAACAGTTATTTATGTGCAGAATGATCGCTATCAAGAAGTCCCAGGCTACGAAAGTTGGTGGGATGTACCAGTTGCGGAAGTCAGTACAAAGCCGCAAGTAGAAGTAGCCCGCGCCCAGTGGGAAGAAAAGCGCCAGCAGGAGCGCTACTTCCTATAACATGCCGCTATGGCCTCAATGACGTGGACAAGCGGTTAACCCGTCCCTGGCTAGCGAGAACCAATCACTACATTAGTGTCTTTGTAATAGCCACTGTAGTTCTTCAAGGAGGAGAATAATGAAGCGGTTCTGCCGTATAGTAGCCCTGGTCGCGACCCTACTGTTTATCCTTACTGGTTGCAGTGGAGGAGCGAATAGCTCCCAGAATGCAGCGCCCTCTGGGAACACTGCTCGCTCCAACCTACGCTTTGTTGTCATCACGCATGGACAGGCATCGGACCCATTCTGGTCGGTCGTCAAAAAAGGCGTTGATCAGGGAGCCAAAGATATGGGAGTGAAGGTCGAATACCAGGCTCCCGGAACCTTTGATATGGTTGCCATGGCGCACCTGATCGATGCCGCCGTCGCCTCTAAACCTGATGGCCTGGTCGTCTCCATCCCTGACGCGAACGCCCTTAGCCCTTCAATCCAGAAGGCCATAGCGGCTGGTATCCCGGTTATTTCCATCAATTCAGGAAGTGACGTAGCGAAAAAACTTGGTATTCTAGTCCACGTTGGACAGACCGAGTATGAAGCTGGCCTGGGTGGTGGTGAGCGTATGGCGAGCTCGGGTGTCAAGCACGCGCTGTGTATCAATCAGGAAGTCGGCAACGCTGGACTGGATGCACGTTGTAAAGGCTTCACCGACGCGATGGCGAAAGCCGGAGCCAAAGTTGAAGTGCTTGCTGTGAACCTGGCGAACCCCACGGAATCGCAGCAACGCATTGAGGCAGCCCTTAGAGCCAAGCCTGACGTAGATGGCTTGATGGCTCTCGGACCAACCGGAGCTACACCGGCCCTGAAGGCTCTACAGGCTCTCAATAAAGGCGATAAAGTCAAGCTTGCGACCTTTGACCTCTCACCGGACGTATTGCAGGCCATCAAGGGTGGTACTATGCTCTTCGCCATTGATCAGCAGCAGTATCTCCAGGGCTATCTTCCCATTGTTCTCCTGACCCTGTACCGGACCAACCTCAACACTATTGCGAATGATGTCTTAATGACCGGGCCGGGCTTTGTCACAAAGGATAACGCGGATAAGGTCACTCAGCTAGCGCAGCAAGGGACGCGTTAGTGGGACATGGTTGGAGCCAGGCGCATTGGCTCCAACCATACCATTTGGGAGGAAACATATGCGTGTATCTCGAGGGGCCGCGAGCAAGCGCGAGGTCAATACTGATGAACGTGTCATGCGCGTGAGTGTATGGCGTAAGTTACTGGTTCGCCCTGAAATGGGAGCCATTGGAGGCTCAATTGCTGTCTGGATCTTCTTCGCTATTATCGCTGGCGATAGCGGGTTTCTCACTCTGGCAGGCACGGCAAACTATCTGACTGTATCTGCTGAATTAGGCATTCTGGCTGTTCCCGTTGCGCTCCTTATGATAGGCGGAGAGTTTGACCTTTCAATCGGTTCCATTATCGGTGTTTCTGGCATGGTCGTCACGATCTTATCGGTGCAGTTGGGGTGGAATATCTGGTTCGCTATTCTGGTCGCTATGCTGCTCGCCTTACTGGTGGGATTTCTCAATGGGTACCTGGTGCTGCGTACCGGCCTGCCCTCGTTCATCGTGACCCTGGCAACTCAGTTTATCCTGCGCGGGACAACGATAGGCGTCACACGTGCGTTGACAGGGCTTACCCAGGTAGGTGGCTTGAACCAGACCGCGGGCTATCAACTGGCCAGGGTCGTCTTCGACAGCAGCATTACGATTGGCGATGCTCAGTTCCCAGTATCTATTCTCTGGTGGCTGGCAATCACGGCGATAGCAACATGGGTGCTGCTGGGTACTCCATTCGGCAACTGGATCTTCGGCGTTGGAGGCGATGCTCAGGCAGCGCGTAACGTAGGGGTACCAGTCAGGCGCGTAAAGATCCTCCTCTTTATAGGAACGGCTCTTGCTGCCTGCTTGCTGGCAGTTATTCAAGCAGTTCACGCGACCGGAGCTGACGTCCTGCGCGGACAGAATCAAGAATTTCTCACAATTATTGCCGTGGTCGTTGGTGGCACACTCTTGACCGGCGGTTATGGCTCGGCAATCGGCTCCGCCTTTGGGGCATTGATCTACGGTATTGTGGGCCAGGGCATTTTCTTCGCGGGTGTGGATGCCGACTGGAATAGCGTAGTGCTTGGTTTACTGCTTTTGCTGGCAGTGTTGCTCAACCGCTATGTGCGCAAATATGCAATGGAGGTGCGTCGATGAAGGCAAACGATACTCCTTTGCTCGAAGTGCAAAATGTCTCAAAGTACTTTAGCAGTGTCATCGCGCTAAAAGGCGTCTCCATGAGTGTACGTGCTGGCGAGGTCATGTGTCTGCTTGGCGATAATGGTGCAGGGAAATCGACACTGATCAAAATCCTCTCAGGTGTGCATCAACCAAGCGATGGGCATTATCTGGTAAGGGGCAAAGAGGTTCATTTCAATTCGCCGCGAGATGCCCTCAACGCGGGTATCGCGACTGTATTCCAGGACCTGGCGATGATCCCGATGATGAGTATTTCGCGCAACTTTTTCCTTGGCTCGGAGCCGACGCGAGGCTGGGGACCCTTCAAGCGCTTTGATGCGGCTCGCGCCGATGACCTGACACGCGACGAATTGGCGAAGATGGGTATCTATATACGCGATACGAGCCAGCCTGTAGGTTCGCTCTCTGGTGGAGAGCGCCAATCCATCGCTATTGCGCGTGCTGTTTACTTTGGAGCCAGGGTTTTGATTCTGGATGAGCCTACGGCGGCACTGGGCGTCAAGGAAGCTGGCGTGGTATTACGCTACATTGCCCAGGCGCGTGCGCGTGGACTGGGAGTGATCTTTATCACGCATAACCCTCACCACGCCTATCCGATCGGTGACCGTTTTACCCTGCTCAACCGTGGACGCAGCCAGGGAACGTTCACAAAAGCCGAAATCAGCAGGAATGAGGTCGTTTCTATGATGGCAGGTGGTGAAGAACTGGAGGAACTGAGTCACGAACTGGCTGAGTTCGCGCGTATCGACGCCGGAGCTGGCGAAAAACTAGCGGAGGCTGCGCAAGAATTTGAGGCCGAGCTTGAAACGCTACATCATCAACACCCTACTAGGGATGGAGGACAGGTATGACACAGCATCGTCAACTTATGAACTATATTGGCGGCCAGTGGACACACTCGCGAGCCGCTGAATATCTCCCAGTACGCAATCCTGCGACAGATGAGCTCCTGGCGCATGTGCCCCTTTCACCTGCTGACGAGGTAGATACGGCCGTACAGGCTGCCCAGGCCGCCTTTGACGGTTGGCGACGTACACCCCCAACCGAGCGCATCCAATACCTCTTTAAGTTCAAGCAGCTTCTGGAAGAGCATTCCGAAGAGATTGCCCATTTGACCACGCAGGAGTGTGGTAAAACGCTGGCGGAAGCTCAGGGTGAACTCTTGCGCGGCATCGAGAATGTTGAGGTCGCGACAGGCATTCCCTCTTTGATGATGGGCTATAACCTTGAGGATATCGCCTCTGGCATTGATGAGCATATGTTTCGTCAGCCAGTCGGAGTGGTGGCCGCCATAACACCTTTCAATTTTCCCGGTATGATCCCGCTCTGGTTCCTACCCTATGCTATCGCCTGCGGTAACTGCTTTATCCTCAAACCATCGGAGAAAGTGCCACTGACGATGGCGCGCGTCTTCGAACTGATTGACCAACTTGGCCTGCCAACGGGGGTCGTGAGCCTGGTCAATGGCGGCAAAGAGGCCGTTGACGCGCTGCTCGATCATTCGTTGGTACGCGCTATTTCGTTTGTGGGTTCCTCGCCTGTGGCAAAGTATGTCTATAGCAGGGCGGCAGCCAATGGAAAACGCGCTCAATGCCAGGGAGGCGCGAAGAATACCGTTATTGTGCTTCCCGATGCCGATATGGAGATGACTACACGTATCGTTGCCGACTCATCGTTTGGCTGCGCCGGGCAACGCTGCCTGGCTACCTCGGTCGCGATTACGGTGGGCGAAGCCCGGACAGAGTTTCGCGAACGCCTAACAGACGCGGCAGTGCAACGCAAAGTAGGATCTGGCCTGGATTCAGAGGTTGAGATGGGGCCAGTCATTACCCCTGAGAGCAAGCAACGTATCGAGTCGCTTATCGCGAAGGGCGCTCGGGAGGGCGCGGAACTGCTTGTAGATGGGCGCAATACACAGGTCAAAGGCTATGAGCGCGGGTATTTCGTACGCCCGACACTACTTGATAATCTCGCGCCGCAAAGTGAGCTTGCGCGTACCGAGATATTTGGGCCTGTCCTCAGCCTGATACATGTTCAGGATATCGATGCCGCCATCGAGCTGATCAATGCCTCTCCGTTTGGAAACATGGCCTGCCTGTTTACAAGTAGCGGCGCCGCGGCCCGTAAGTTCCGCTATGAGGTGCGTGTGGGCAATATCGGTATCAATGTGGGCGTAGCAGCCCCGATGGCTTTCTTCCCTTTCACGGGTTGGAAGGATAGCTTTTTCGGCGATATGCACGCTCAGGGGCGCGATGCCATTGAGTTCTATACCGAGAAGAAGGTCGTAGTTGAGCGTTGGCCTTGCGAGTGGTCACGCAAGTTCTAGAGTTCTAGAAACGTGAGAGGGACGAAGATGCGTATTGCTAACGCCCCCTGTTCGTGGGGAGCACTCGAATTTGACGATGTGAAGGGCGAAGGTATCACCTACGGGCGAATGCTTGATGAACTGCGTGATACAGGCTACGTTGGGACCGAACTTGGCGATTGGGGCTTTATGCCCACTGTTCCCGCACAATTGCAATTAGAGTTGAAGCGACGCAACCTGAGTATGGTGGGTGCGTTTGTACCGGTGGCGCTGAAAGATGCGCGTATGCATGCCGTTGGAGAAGCCGAGGCGCTCAAGGTCGCCCGCCTGCTGTCCGCCATGGCCGAGGAGGAAGATCAGTCGCCCTTCCTTATTCTCGCTGATGCCAATGGAACAGAGCCGGAGCGTACTCACAATGCGGGGCATGTCACAAACGAGATGGGGTTGAGCGCGGCGCAATGGACTACCTTCGCCCGTGGAGCTGAACGCATTGCGCGCAGGGTACGTGAGGAGACTGGCATGCCAACAGCTTTCCATCATCATTGTGCTGGCTACGTCGAGACACCACAGGAGATTGAGCGCTTGTTGGATATGACTGATCCCGAACTCTTAGGGTTAGTCTTTGATACCGGGCATTACCTCTATGGTTCAGGGGACATCGATGGCCAGAGGGTATTGGAAGGGCTTGAGCGCTTTGGGAAGCGTATTCAGCACGTCCACTTTAAAGATTGTCATCCTCTGGTTGCCCGGCAAGCGCGCTCCGAAGGTTGGGATTATTTTACGGCAGTGAGCAATGGGGTATTTTGCGAACTGGGGCAGGGCAGCGTCCCATTTGAGGTGGTGCGCGACTGGCTACACGGACGCGGCTATGATGGCTGGATTGTCGTTGAGCAGGACGTTCTGCCTGGTATGGGGAGTCCTAAAGAGAGCGCTCAGCGCAATCGGGCCTATCTGAAGGCAATCGGGCTGTAATAGAGGAAGAGGAGCCTTATGTCAGTAGACACCTTGACGGTCGGCCTGATTGGTGCCGGGCGTATTGGTTTATTACACGCTCAACATTTGGCCAGACACATTCCGATGGCTAGCCTGCTCATGGTTGCCGACGCGAACGAGGAGGCCGCCAGGGAATGCGCCCGGCGCTTTGCGATACCCTATGCCACACAGAATTACCAGGCGATACTGGAAAATCCAGATATTCAAGCCGTAGTGATCTGCTCGCCAACGGATACGCATGCTCGTATGATTCAAGAGGCGGCGCAGGCTGGCAAACATATTTTTTGTGAGAAGCCTATCGCCCTCGATCTTCCCTCCATAGATCAGGCTGTCGCAGTAGTAGCGTCTGCCGGAGTGAAATTACAGATTGGCTTTAATCGACGCTTTGACGCGAACTATCGTCGTGTGCGACAGGCCCTGGAGCGTCAGGAAATCGGTCGCCCTCAGATCCTCAACATCACCAGCCGCGACCCAGGGCCGCCGCCGCTGGCCTATATTCGGGTCTCAGGTGGTCTCTTTCTTGACATGATGATCCACGATTTTGACATGGCTCGCTTCCTGATTGATAGCGAGGTTGAGGAAGTTTTCACCATGGCGGGTGTCATGCACGATCCTGCGCTTGGAGAGGTGGGCGATGTGGATACGGCGGTGGTCATGTTGCGCTTTGCCAATGGCGCCATTGCCACAATTAATAATAGCCGCTACGCTTCCTACGGCTATGACCAGCGTGTAGAGTTGCTGGGAAGTAGCGGTGCAATTAGTATTGATAATAAGTATGCCAATACGGCCATTATCAGCGATGGGCAGAGCATTCGGCGCGACCTTCCGTTACATTTCTTCCTCGAACGCTATAACGAGAGTTTCTTGTTGGAGATGACGGCCTTTGTCGATTCTGTATTGCACGACCAACCTGTGCCCGTCAACGAGCAAGATGGGCGCGCCCCGGTGGTCCTGGCTCTGGCGGCACGCCGCTCGCTGGATGAACGACGACCCATTTCTATTGATAAAATGAGATAAGGGGATGCGCAATGACAGTGAGAATGAGCAAAGGCAAATTCGAGGGACTCAACGCCTGCGCTAATGAGTACGGTTGTATTGCCGCGCTGGCAGTTGACCACCGCCAGAATCTCTTGCAAGCCATTGCGACAGCGCGCGGAGCGGAGGCAACGGCACATGATATGCAAGCCTTCAAAGGAGCGGTAGCAAAGGTTTTATCCCCATATGCCAGCGCTATACTCTTAGATCCAGAGTATAGCCTGATGCATGATCCTCAGGATAAGGCTATAATGCTGGCCTATGAAAAGTCGAGCTACGATAACAGCACAGGAGATCGGCTGCCTGATCTCCTGCTGGAGTGGAGCGTACGTCGTCTCGTCGAGGCCGGAGCCAGGGCTATCAAAATTCTTCTTTACTATAACCCATTCGACAAAGAGCGGATCAATGCCATCAAGCAGGCCTATGTTGAGCGCATTGGTGCCGAATGCATCGCGCTAGATATACCCTTTTTTCTTGAGCCGCTAGTATACGATAACGCAATAGGGGACGAGAAGGGGCTGGAGTTTGCGAAGAAGAAGCCCCTCTATGTTGCGCGTACCATGGAGGAGTTTTCACAGCCTCGCTATGGTGTGGACGTGCTCAAGGTCGAATTGCCAATAAACCCTATCTTTGTGGCGCAAACGCGCGCCTTTGCTGGCGGTCAGGCAGCCTATACACGCCAGGAAGCGTTAATGCACTTACGGAAGACCGCCGATGCAACGAAGCTGCCATTTATCTACTTGAGCGCGGGTATCAATAACGAGGTGTTCTGCGAAATGTTGGAATTGGCCGCCGAAGCGGGAGCGAAATTTGCGGGTGTGCTGTGTGGGCGAGCCACCTGGCAGCAGAGCATTCAGGTATTTGCGCGAGAAGGTGTGAAAGCGTTGGAGTACTGGTTAGCGGAGCATGGCGCTCAAAATATCCAGGCGCTTAATAGGGTGCTGACCACCCATGCTAGCGCCTGGTGGGACACGTATGGTGGGAAAGGCAATATCGAGATCACATAGCTTCGTGTTACATTCCGACCAACACGCTTTGCGCAAAAATTGCGTAACATCTTCTGATATTACTTCTCGTACCCGCTGTGTTTGTTATCTGGAAAGCAGTGTGGAGGTTCATGTATGCTGCAAGGCACACACGAACCTCCACACTGCTTTTCTCTATAGAATACACCATCCACTTCTGTGTCTCTTCCTGTTGTGCTATTGCCAGAGCCGAAACGTTCTCTTGCCATCTTTCCGCACCAATCAACGCGAATGTAGCAGCATAGCGTTATGCAGAAATCAGCATTATTAACAACTCGTTTTCACAAGACATGCATGTTTTTGAAACGATAAAATAAGGAAAGGCATACAGTAATTTGTAGTGCTTTCCATGTTTTTGGACATGTTTGGATTGCTTTCTCAGATTGTAAGCACAAGTATTCGCATGGGCGACCTTACGACATGTCATTCTCTCTATAGCACAAAGAACAGGAGAATGTATTTATGCGATCTGGCACGAAATTTGTGAAGGGCATTCTTCCAACGTTTTTCTGTCTGCTCACGCTCCTGCTCGTAGGCTGTGGTGGTGCACAGCAAGGGGCTGTATCAACGACCAGGGCCGACGATAGTAAGCAAGTCTTCATCTGGCCTAGCAGTGGTAATGATCTCAAGACGATTGACCCCGCGCTCTCGACTGATGGGGGCTCTATTGCCGCTATCGACCTGGTGTTCACTGGTCTGCTCCAGCTTGATAATAAGTTGCAGATACACGATCAGCTCGCGGCCTCACACTCCGTTTCGTCTGATGGCCTCATCTGGACTTTTAAGTTGCGCCCCAACCTCAAGTTTAGCGATGGTACCCCATTGACCTCTGCCGATGTCGCGTATAGCATTGATCGCGCCCTCCAGCCCAGGGTAAAGTCTGCCGTGGCTCTGACCTATATGGGGCTGATTAAAGGCGCGCCAGAACTGGCTGCGGGCAAAGTGAAGACCATCATTGGTGATGGCATTCTTACGCCTGATCCTGATACGGTGGTGATTATTACGACTCAAAAGGCATCTTATTTCCTGGAAGAACTGACGTATTCGTGCTCGTACGTGATAGAAAAGGGCATGATTGAGAAGTATGGCGACCTGAACTTTGTAGACCATCTCAGCCAGGGTATTGGCGGGGCCGGTCCGTTTATGGTTTCCAAGTACGAGCATGGAAAGGCTATCGAGTTTGTCCCTAATCCGCACTACTATGGTCCCAAGCCGCAGTTGAAGAAGATTGTCATTCCCTTCTATAAACAGGCGGATACGATCTATAAGGCCTATCAGACGGGGCAGGTCGACCAGAGTAATGTTCCCTCTGCGCATATAGATGCCGCGAAAGCCTTGCCCGAGGGGCAATTCCATTCCATTCCCCAGTTGTGGATTACGTATTATGGGATGAATTATCTCGTTAAACCGTTTAACAACATTAAGATTCGCCAGGCTTTTGCTTTAGCTATCAATAAAGAAACACTGGCGCATAATACGTATAAAGACAAGGTTATCGCGACAAATCATATTGTCCCACAGGGGATGCCGGGCTACGATGCGGACCTCACGGGACCGGCTGGCGTTAAGAGTCCCGCGGGTGATCCGAAACTCGCGAAACAGTTGCTTGAGGAGGGCATGAAGGATGAGGGCTATACCGCCTCGACGTTCCCATCGGTGACTTTCACGGTCGCGACCAATGGTAGCTCCGATACACGCAATGAGCTCCAGGCCGTCCAGCAGATGTGGCAGAGTGTGCTGGGTATCTCGGTGAAACTCAATGATATTGACTACGGAAAGCTGCTAAGCGATGTTCCGGCGGCGCTGAATAACCCCAATGGTGTGCAGATGTTTGCCCTGGGCTGGGTCGCCGACTATCCTGATCCGCAGGACTGGCTGACACTGCAGTTCGATAAGGGATCACCCAACAACGTAGTTAACTACGGACAGAATCATTCTGCTAACGCATCTCAGCAGCAAGAGACGCAGAAGTTAATGGAGCAGGCTGATAGCACTCAGGATCAAGCGCAGCGGATGAAACTGTACAATCAGGCGGAGCAGCAGCTTGTCAACGATGTGGTATGGCTGCCGACTGTCCAGGTAGGAAGCGTGATTGTGCGTAAACCATGTGTGGTTGGTATTGCGGATAACGCGCAGAGCATGATTCCACCCGACGATTGGACAAACATCTATATCTCGACAGCGACCCCATGCGCCGATACAAGTCAATATTAAACGTTCGCTGTTAGAGATGAGCATAAACATGGATGCCGACTCGCTGTTTTTAGCTTCGAGTTGGCATCCATGTTTGCCTGGTTAGATGTAAATTTGCGAATTAAGTGGGCGGATTGTTAAAAATTTTGATGATTAAATGGGAGAGCAAGCAATCAATATGAATCGGCTTACAGAGAGATCTCGAAACGTCGCCTTGATGGGGAGCAAAAATTTTGTGCTCTGCTGCCCGTTCTACCGCCCATTTAATTGTCAAGATTTAGTCAGAATCCGCCCACTTAATTCGCAAATTTACACTCTAAGGAACACCTTCATTACGACACTGCCTGCCTGTCTGCCTCCTTCCTGACTCCTCTCTCACCTTAGAGAGGAGTCAGGCATTCCCCTGACACTTCAACACCAGGAGTCTTCCCTTGGTATTGTCAACTTGCTGAGCGTCTCCAATTTCTGGTAGACTGACAGTCATGAAAACACAAGCACTTCCATCCCTCTTCAAAGGCTTTCGTTTCCCAGCTGAGATTATTGGCCATTGCATTTGGTTGTACTTCCGCTTCTCCTTGAGTTTCCGTGATGTTGAAGAGATTCTGGCTGAGCGCGGGGTTGTGGTAACCTACGGAGACCATCAGGCAGTGGTGTCTAAAATTTGGCCAAGTGTATGCCAATCAACTGAAACGTCTTCGCCCAAAAACGGGAGATACGTGGCACTTAGATGAAGTGTATCTCAAGATTAATAGGATATTCAGGCTGTCTCTCTTGCCAGAATGTCTGCTTCATTGCTATATTCAAGTGGATCTCATCGATACAACACCATACCATTATGATGGGCTTGCAGGACTTTTGGGGAGAGAAGAAACTGGGAAACTAGCGTCTCTGTTGTTCAAATTCCACCGGACTCACATACGCGAGGGTGGAATGTCGGCGAACCCGATTGTAAAAACATTCCAAATATTCAAAGATCGTTTGTCTGGCTTCGAGCCTCGTGGCGAACCGCGTGCGATCCACACACTCGCCTTTGAGGGTGCTGAAAAAGCTTTCCATGGCCGCATTGTCGTAACAATCTCCCGTGCGACTCATGCTGACCACGATGCCTCGTTCGAGCAGCTTGCCAAGGTAGCCGTGACTGGTGTAGGGGCTGCCTTGGTCAGAGTGCAAGAGCATTTCGGCAGGCGGATTGCGGCGCAGCAAGGCCATCGAAAGTGCCTGGCTGACCAACTCTACTGAGCATCTCAATGAGAAGACAAGTGTGCGCCCTAAAACGTGACCGCTCTTCTCATTGAGATCATAAGCAACCTTTATGCTTGACCACCGAATATACTGGCTGCGATACGTGCAATCTCTTCGGAAGGAACATCTCGTAGATGTTGCGCGAGGTTCCAACGATAGCCAAACGGATCAAGGATTTGCCCATGCAGGTCGCCCCAGAATTGTTCTTGCAATGGCTGTAAGATCACAGCCCCCGCATCTATTGCGCGTTGCCAGAGCGCTTCGACCTTCTTTGTTGTGAGGTGGAGAACAACTGGCGTTCCCCCGATTGCTAAGAGCGAGAAAATACCCGCATCGAGAAACTCATCAGCCAGCATCACCGCTGAGTTTCCAAACCATAACTCAATTTGCATAAACTTACCACCCGGAACAGGAACTCGCCCCCGTTCTTCGGCCCCCAGGACCTCTTTATACCATTCAGCGGCTTTCCCTGCGTCTCGTACAACGATATGGGGTGTGAGGGTGTCTATCCTTTCGGTAGTGGCTTGTATCTCTGCTTGTGTCACAATCATGCTCCTTTCTGCTTCAAGACGCGCAATGCCTCGTTCTGCGCGTGTGAATGTCATACGCCCGTCAACAAATCTCTTTATAAGCGCCCATCAACGAGTTGCCCCTTATCTCCATAGATCCAAGGTGCGGTGGCATTGATAAAATTGGTAGGAAAACCAGGGTCAAATTCCGTGGCGGTATTCAGGTGGGTCATCAGTTCTGGGGGAATTTCAACTGTGAGCGCCCCTAGATTCTCCACCAACTGCTCATGTCTGCGTGCTCCAAGGATAGGGTGAATGGCCCGTGAACGGCTGCGTATCCAGGCAATAGCTACTTGAGCGGGAGTAACGCCAAGCTGATATGCCACATCTTGAACCACGCGGACAACGGTATGGGCACGTTCGCTGATCGCAGTGGGTGCTAAACGTGTTCGCCCTTCAACGCCTCCAGCGCGCGTAAATTTCCCTGAAAGCACACCATCGGCGAGCGGTCCCCAGGTGGCGACACTCATTCCACATGCCTCAGCCATAGGCAATAACTCGCGCTCGATGTCGCGTTTGAGGAGGTGATAGGGAACCTGCAAAGCGGCAAACGGGCTCCAACCGCGCCATTCGGCAAGTGTGTTAGCACGTGAAACAATCCAGGCTGGCGCGTCCGAAATACCCACGTAGAGGATTTTTCCTGCTCGTACAGCATCATCAAGAGCACGCAGAGTTTCCTCAATGGGAGTATGATGATCCCAAATATGCACCCAGTAGAGATCAATGTAGTCGGTACGTAAGCGCTTCAAGCTGCTCTCAAGGGAGTGCATAAGATTCTTGCGGTGATTGCCAGCGGCATTAGGGTCTTCACGGTCGCGTGTCACTGTGTATTTACTTGCAAGCACAAAGCGATCTCTGCGCCCTTCGAGTAGCGCTCCAACAAAGCGCTCGCTTTCGCCGTTTCTATAATTGATGGCTGTATCAATTACATTGCCGCCAGCCTCAGCGTAAGTGTTTAGCATCCGGCGGGATTCCTCTAGTGAGGCGCCCGGCCCTGATTCCTCGCCAAAGGTCATCGCGCCAAGAAAGACTTCTGAGACGCGCAAACCACTTGTTCCTAAAAGTCGGTATCTCATTACAATGGTTTCCTTCTTCTCTCTGCTTCTCGTCATGCACCAGGAATATGCTCTGCTAAGCAGTGAACCGTAAGATGTTCACTTTTGTTCTTGCTTATGCAGAGTATAGAGAAAAGCGGTGTGCTCGTTGGTAGCCGAAAGAATACCTCTTGAGGTGTAAATGTCCCAAAGGTTGGGGGTGGAAGTATAATAATCCTGAAGAAGTAGAGCAGGAGAAGGGATGCCGATGTTGATTGTGCTAGAGGAGCCTGGAATCGCGAGCACGAGCAATGGCCTGTATGCGATTCTCAGCTCCTAGTTTATTCAATAGATTCGTGACATGCTTCTTCACCGTTGCCAATGCAATGACAAGCTCATTAGCAATATCCTGGTTGGTGGCTCCCTGTGCCAGTAGATGTAACACCTCTTGTTCACGTGCGGTGAGAGTGGCAAGAGATGACCTGGAAAATGAGCTAGGAGGGTGGCCCACAAGGATGTGCTGACCATTCATCTGTTGCTCGAAGGCCAAGAGGAGCGCCTTAAGAGCATCGAGAGGGATCTGGATGTGTTGCTGCTTCAGTGGCGCATCAATTTCACACAGAATCTTCTGAAGCACCTGTTGCATAGGATCGCCTATATCCAGATAGACACGGAGGTAGTCTGCTGGCTCGGCCAATTGGAGCAGATGGAGCGCGCACTCTTGTGCTCGCGCAAACTCGCCGGAAGTCTGCCACACGAGGACTTGTAGCGCCAGGATATGTATCAAGTTCCATGTATCCTGGTTTCGCTCCACATGGAGAAGCAATGAAGTCAGCAGTTCGTGAGCGTCGTTATCTTTCTCTGTCGCTAAATAGACCTGTATGAGAGGCAGCATGAAATGTTCAATGGACGCCGGATCGGTGTAGAATGCGCGGCTCTGTGGATCAAGGTCGCAGTAAGCCACCCAGCGTTTTGCCGCGTCTAGCTTGCCCTCAGAAAGCCAGAGGCGGGTCTGAGCGAACCCTAAGCACACACGATGCCACCTCCACGACCCCTGTTGGCTGAGGAGAGTAGAGCATGGTCAACGCTGTTTCGCCTGGTTCTAGCTGACGCTGTGAAGCGACGCCAGAATGCACACGTAGGGCCGCGATGATATAGGCCCAAAAATGGGCCGGGTCATTATCCCGTTCATCAGACGTGCCAGGCTCCCTCTGCGACAGATACTTGCCCTTTTTCGCTCTCACATGCCCGCCTGCTCGCAACCAGCAAAAAAAGAGCGGTTCGCAACAACTCGCTCTTTCACGCTCAATACTATGGATGAAACTCTTTGCTCGCGGGGGAATAGCAATAGTATATAGCAACGCTTCTGCCCCGGTCTAGCTCCCCAGGACCTATCACGCACCTCCTGCTCCTCTCTCCCGAAACAACGACACAACATTCTCGGCAGGAAGCTCCGCTGCGCCATCACGTGACCGAGCACTAGCCTCAATCTTTCGCTGCAAACGCCTTCGCTCGGCGCGGTGTACACCCGCGTCTGCGGGTTCTTCCGGTCAATGATCGCTGCCGGATCCACCAACCCCAGATACCGCGCATGTTTGGAGGCTTGCAACAACATCTCCCAGGCCTCGTTGGCATTCGTATATGGCTTGCCATTTGGCAAATGGATCGCCGGTACCTGGCTCAAGAGCTGATAATGGGCCCGTCTCAGATGTACACCCCGCTCATATCCCAGACGCCCCCCCACAGCGCAGTAAACCATTCTGCTTTCAGGACAACGTTGACATGCTTTCACGACCTCCCCCGGTCCTTTCCCTCTCCCTGACGCTTCCCTGTCCTCCCTTCGGCACGTTGCGCATTCCAGACACGATCATTGCGGGAAATGAGCAATAAATTTCCTCGCTCGCACGGATCGCAGCCACTATACTTTGAACAAGGCCTGTTGCATTTCTATCGTGTGAAAGAGAGGTTTTCATGAACAAGCTTGTAGTGCTTGCCCTGTGGGGGCAATCCTTCTCGGTGGCTTGGGCTTCTGGGCCAGTGGCAATCATACCGCGGCAGCCACCGCTTCCCCTGCGGACGTTCAAGCCACGCGCATCGCCTTTGTCACGAGCGGGGTGGTCCCAAGTGCAGTGGTCCCAACTGCTGCCCGACAGACCGCCCAGCCACCTACCAGGCTGCGCAGTTACATCCCTCCTCTCTATTGGCGCCTATGATGCCAACACTTCAATCCGCTCTTCGCCCATGAGAGGAGGGTCATCATCAAAGCTATCACTCGCCAAGATGGAATCTGGACTCCAACATCTTTGTCATGCTGCGTCTGGTCTGCCATTTCCCATGCACCCTCAGCCTCGATTGGCTCAGCCCAACCGGACACCCAAAACGTGGCTTTGGCGAATCCCTGTCAAGAGCGCTGTGATTTTTTGCATGTGTGATTTGACACTGGTTTCGTCCTCGATATCGAATCATAATGCATATGAGAGGTCAGGAGCAAATACGCGAATTGCTTTTCATCAGAGGAATGTCATTTCATGTGAATCTCCCGTGCGGTATTAAAAGTGTAGCCTAGCAGGTCAAGGCCAAGACGAGCACGCCCCAACTCCTCCACGCTCATCCTGCGCGGCCTTGACCTGCTAGGCTCTGTAAAGGGTAACCCGCACGGAGGGGACGCGGAGCGGGCTGCGGCAGACGGCAGAGAGGGACACGCTGAGGATGACTCGCACGGTCGTCGAGAGGAGAAACAATGGGGACCGTTTGGCGGCTCCAGCAGGAGGGCCTTCCCCCTCTCACAGAACGATCAGCATCCTGTGGTGGGTGGAGAGGCCAGGACTCGTGGATGTGGCCTGCCCAGTTACACACGAAAAGTTGTACTGGCCTTCATTCAAACGCGTATGAAGGATTTTACACACATCCCCCAATTATGGTTTAAAGGTTGACTCATATCCTGTCTAAGGTTCTGCGAGTCCTTTCCTGAAGAGAGCTAATCTTCAGTACCTCTCCACCGAGAACACGTTTGGGAATGATTTCAGGGTTCAAGCTCTGCTACTTTCACCTTTCGTGTGTATCCTGTCCTACGACCTGCCTGAGAAGCGGCTTGAGAGAAACCGCTTGAGCAGGAAATGCTGATCTTTTGACGCATATACGTCACATTGGTCCAATTTAGGAACTATAAAGTGTCCTTTGGCCCATTGCAGAGAGTCTCCCTTTGTGAGAGGACGAAATGCTCTTGTTTTTCGGACTCGCGTTCTCAGATATGCGTCAAACGGGACATCTTATGACTCTTACGCAACCTCGCTGATCATAAATGTGATAAAATAGAAGGTACAATCTTCCCTGCCTTCATTACCCATTTCGCTTCTTCGAGTGTCTCCCATGGTGATTTTCCCAGATCTTTCTGACGGAATGGTAGAGCAGGTTCAGGTCGCCGATGAGATCACGGTGACGCTGCGATCTGCTTCCCAAACAGCCGCTTGTCCGTGTTGCGGTATGGTGGCCAAACGGGTGCAAAGTCGTTACATCCGTCATTTACATGACCTTCCCAGCAGCGAACGAGCTGTTCATTTGCTGGTAGAAGTCCGTCGCTTCTTTTGCCCAAAAAAGACGTGTCAGCGCAAAATCTTTGCGGAGAGGTTTCCTTTCTTGGCACTTCCCCATGCCCAGCGGACGATCCGGCTGCAGCAAACACTGCAGATGCTCGGATTTGCTCTGGGAGGGCAGGCTGGCGCACGCGTCAGTAAACAGCTTCATCTCAAAGCCAGCCGCGATACAATCTTGCGTCTGGTGCGCCAACGTGATTTGCCAGCCCCAGAGCCTCCACGAGTCGTTGGAGTGGACGAGTGGGCGTGGAAGCGCAGACTGCGTTACGGAACCCTCCTATGCGATCTCGAACGGCGGATACCTCTGGACATCCTTCCCGATCGCAGAGTAGAAACCGTTGCAGCATGGTTCAAGAGGCACCCCAGCATTGAAGTGATCAGCCGCGACCGCTCCGCTGAGTTTGCCGCAGCTGCGTCTCAAGGGGCACCTCAGGCCATACAAGTCGCCGACCGCTGGCATCTTGGCAAGAATCTGTCAGAGACGCTCACAGCGGTCCTGGCCCAGTGCCAAGCGGAGCAGAGACGAGCAAACCGAGCAAATGGGCACCAGGAGGAGCCGCTGCGAGAACCTTCCCAAGAGCGCTCGGCCTATCGATCAGAAGAGAGGAACAAGCGCGGCTGGCTCGAAAAGCAGAGCGGGAGCAACGGTATGAACTGGTTCGCACGCTTCATCTGCAGGGTCTGAAGACGAGTGACATTGCCAAGCACGTCGGAATGGGGGAACGAACTGTTCGAGATTGGCTGGCTCACGGCAGCTATCCTGAGCCGAAACGTCGGCGACGACGACCCAGCCTGGTCGATCGCTATGAACGCGAGGTTCTCAAACGATGGGAGCAAGGAAACCACAACGGCGCGTCTTTGTATCGGGAACTGCGTGCCCAAGGCTATCGTGGCTCGCAAAAAGCTCTCTATCGCTATCTCGCGCGCTTACGCGCGCCTCGTCAAAGATCACTCATGCTGGAGAAAGAGCAGGTGCCTGCTGGACCGCTGGAGCGTTTATCAGCTGGGCGTATCACCCGGCTTTTTCTGCGGAAATCGGTGGATCTCAGTCAGGAGGAGCAGGAGGAATTATTCCAGATCAGACAAGCTAGCCCGGAGATTGAGGCTGCTTATCAGTTGGTTCAGACGTTTCTCCAGATGCTGCGGGAGCGCACCGGTTAGCACCTGGAGACATGGCTAAAAGCGGCAGAAACGAGCCACATCCCAGAATTCGAGTCATTTGCTGCCGGGGTGCGACAGGACCAGAACGCAATCCTTGCTGGTCTCACATTACCGTGGAGTAGCGGTCAGACTGAGGGGCAAATCACACGACTCAAGTTGCTCAAACGAAGCATGTATGGTCGGGCAAAGTTTGACCTGCTCCGACTTCGCGTCCTCCATCGTGCCGAAGATAACCCGAAGGTGGACAAAACCACGAGAAAAGTGCATCATCGACAACAAGATCCCGCAACCGTGCCGAGAAGCGGAGAAAAAACCGTAAACTCTCAGCATACCACCGCTGTGATCAGCGAGGTTGCGTAAGAGTCCATCTTATGGGTAAAAAGTATGCTATGAGCATGGGTTTCCTCTTTACTTCTTTGCTTTGAGTATTTATCCTTGAGGAAGGGGACAGACAGACAAGTGTTGTTAGCCCGAATGAAAGGAGAGAGAAGTGAACCACTCCCTTGAGGAAATTGTGCATGCTGAGAAGCAGCTTCAACAGGCAATGGTGAACAATGATGTGCAAGCCCTTGAACGACTAATACATGATGATCTGGTGTTTATTGATGTCGAGGGAAATGTACAGGGAAAACGCGATGATATCGAAAGTCATGCGTCTGGTGCTGTTGTTCAGACAGCAGTGGAGTTTGTCGAAGAACCAGTTATGCAATTCTATGGAGAAAGCGCAATTGTTGCAGTAAAAGCTCATGTAAAGGTGCGATTGCAGGGAAAACCTCTTGAGGCTTTCTGCCGCTATCTGCGTGTATGGCTGTTTCAGGATGAGCGCTGGCAAATTATCTCAGGAGCTGTACGTATCATCTCTTGATGACGACTCATATCATCTGTTTTCTTCAGAACGAAGTGCTTCTGCTGGAAAAGTTCCTCTTTGCTCAGCCGCATACACAGGCTTTTCTGGCAGATGAACTACAACACGGTTTTGACCGATAAACCGTCTGACTTGTCATTGACCCATGTATCCTGTCCTGTGGGGACAAACTGGCTGGCAACATCGAGATTGGGCCTTTTCCGATGAGTTGCCCGAATACCCATCCCTCTTTTTTCCATTCTGTTTGAGCTTGTGGGAACGAACGAAGGCTGATCTGTTCCCTGTCCCTCTTTCTCTCTTTGCCCTTACACACAACTCGGCATGGCGTCTGAAGGTTCGTTGCTCTTTGGCCATGATCTGCTTTCTCCTTTGTGGTTCTCTTTTGTCTCTTACTCCCTCCACAAAGGTGGGCCATGGTCAATCTCCTCCTGCATAGTCTCTTACATCCCAGCTTTAAACCACCCAGAGGGCAATGCGCCTTCGTAAGCTTGCCCGCTCGCGTACCATCGCTCGTCTGCAGAAAACGCTGGAAGAGTATCTGTTGTTCTTCAGAGGCTGAAGAAGCCTATTCAGCTATAACGGAAAAGCGTATAGTTCCATCATATCCATCGTCCCAACTCCCTGACCAGTCACACAGACCGTAGGTGATTTTCACCGTCACAAAGGTCTCTTTGATCGAGTCGATTTCGACATCGACTTGGAGCCGCCCTAAATGGTGGTCTTTTTGGTTCGAAAACTGCACCTCAAAGCCATTGAGAACCGCCACTGCATGTGAACAGGGTTGCTGAATGACAAGATTTCCCTATCCTGTTGTAGTCCGCACACTTCTGTAGGGCATTTGACGAGGTACGCCAGTGCTTCCGGTTTCGCACCACTATAAACCAATCGGTGTCTTTAGCACAACAACGCGAGTTGTTCCTCCGACGACTCGACAACTTGCAGACGCTGGTTGTGGCAACCTAACACCGAAGGTTGGCGGACAAGAACCCCAATAACCTTGGATTGCTTTCTGTGTTCTCAATTCTGACACATCCGTCTGGAGAGAGACTCCTGAGCCTACAACGGCCCGCAACGTTATACAGATTTCTCCCGCTCAATGTTGGGATTTACAACGTGAAGATGATGGTAGCCAGAGCGGCGCAGCTCGTCCAGATGAGAACAACGGATGTGTCTTTCGTGATAAGATAAACGACGAAGACAGCAATGTATGCACCGATCATCCAGATCGTTAAAAGTATACAGATGACATCATTTATCTTGCCCTATGGTGATGTCTATTTTCGCAGAGGCTGGACAATTCTGAAATTATGGGAGGAGCACCAGATATTCTATGAAAATCTACCTAGTGGATGGTACCTATGAGCTGTTTCGCAGCCACTTTGGCGCGCCGCCGCGCAAGGCACCAGATGGGCGCGAGGTCGGCGCAACGCTGGGCCTTTTACGCAGCCTGCTGATGCTCTTGACTACGCCTGGCATCACCCACGTGGCCTGCGCGTTCGATCACGTGATCGAGTCCTTCCGTAACGACCAGTACCCCAGCTACAAGACCGGCGCGGGCGTTGACTCCAACCTGATCGCCCAGTTCCCGCTGGCCGAAGAGGCTGTTTCCGCGCTTGGGCTGGTGGTCTGGTCGATGGTGGAGTTCGAGGCCGACGATGCCCTGTCCAGCGCGACCGCCCGTTTCAAGAACGAAGCTGGGATCGAACAGATCGTGATCTGCTCGCCGGATAAGGATCTGGCCCAGCTGGTCTCTGGAAGCCGTATCGTTGGCTGGGACCGCCGCCGCGATATTCTCATCGATGAGGCGGGCGTGGTGGAGAAATTTGGCGTGCGCCCGCAGTCGATCCCCGACTGGCTGGGGCTGGTGGGCGATGCGGCCGACGGCTTCCCCGGCATCCCGGGCTGGGGTGAAAAATCCGCGGCAGCCGTGCTTGCAAAATACGAGCACCTCGAGGCGATCCCTGCAGATCCGCAAACCTGGGGTTTGAGCGCCAGCCGCGCGGCGCGCCTGGCTGAGAGCCTGGCACAGCACTGGGCTGAGGCGCTGCTTTTCCGCAAACTGGCTACGCTGCGCGAGGATGTGCCATTGAAGGAAACGCTCGCCGATCTGGAATGGCAGGGCGCCTACGAGCGGCTGAAAGATGTCTGCCACCGGCTGGGCGATGAAAAGTTCCCCAGGCGTGTTCCGAGGTGGCGCGAGAGATGAATTTGGCACCTTCAAGCAGGGGTAGCGCTACGCTGGCTTTTTAGCCATTTGCGTGGGAAACGCACCCACATTCGGCCGCGAGCGCTCGTATCTACAAACTACCAGCGCATAGCCATGCCCGGCCTTCCGCTCCGCGCTGTGGAACTAGCCACCCTCTGGGAGCGAGATCCCTAAGCACTGGCAGGCTGTGTGCAGTGATTGAGAGCGGTAGTCGTAGAGACCACGTGGCTCGCCATGGACGACGGCGTATTAACGTTCCCTTACTATAGCATGGCTGCTCAAGCCTGACAAATTGACACCGTTCCGACAGATTCTTTACCACAAAGCGTCGAAGAGAAAGCCGTACTGGAAATGATCGAGGCTGAACCCAACCCATTTAACGAGACGAAAAACGGGACACAAGCTGAACCTGAGATAGAGACTGTTCTGGCAAACAGCCATGATTTATGACAAAATTTTAACAGGCAGACAAAATTGTCGATGAACATAGCCGTATCAAAGGAATCAGGAGAAGATACATGCCACAAGTACGACCGTTTCGCTTTGGCATCATTACAGATGGCGCCCCTACCCGCGAAGAATGGATCACACGGGCACGAGAGGCCGAAGATCTGGGCTACTCTACCCTCTTACAGCCAGATCACTTTACCAACGAGTTTTTCCCTCTGGCCTCCCTCATGGCAGCCGCGGACGCGACGAAAACCTTGAGAATTGGCACGCTGGTCTATAACAACGATCTTCGTCACCCGGTCCTTCTCGCGAAAGAGGTAGCGGCGCTGGATATGCTCTCCGGTGGACGTTTTGAACTGGGCATTGGAGCGGGCTGGAATCGACCGGAATACGACCAGGTTGGTGTGCCCTTTGAACGTGCCGGACTACGCATTGAACGCCTGGAAGAAGCCTTAAAGATTATTAAACAAAGCTTCAGCGATGAAACCGTCAATTTCACCGGCAAACACTATACCGTGACCGATCTCAACGTGACGCCAAAACCCATTCAGCGTCCTCACCCGCCGATCGTCATGGGTGGTGGTGGCAAAAAACTCCTGAGCCTGGCCGCGCGCGAAGCCAATGTTATTGGTCTGCACATCAAGGTGAATGATAATGGCACAGTCGATGCCACAGAAAATATTGAGGATACCCTGACCGAAAAAGTCGGGTGGATTCGCGAGGCCGCGGGCGAGCGTTTTTCGTCCATCGAGTTGAATATTCTTATCTCCGGCTTGGCCCTGGCACAAAATCAGCAGGAGGCCGCGGAACAATATATCCGCGAAAGAGAACTGACAGACGCCACGGTTGAGCAGGTGCTTGCCAATCCTTACGTCATGCTCGGAACCACCGAACAAATAGTCGAGCATATCCAGCTCTGGCGCGAGCGCCTGGGCGTCTCATATCTTGTTATCCGCGCCGAGTATATGCGTGACTTCGCGCCGGTTGTGGCCCAATTGGCAGGGAAGTAAACGGGTAGTGTTGCAAAAAATTTAAAACTCAGCAAATTGAAGCGCACTCGAACATCTCTCACCAGGAAAAGATGCAGAACACGCACCTTTTCTCGGCGGCAATGATTCTTGTGCCGTCATTGCCCGCTCCATTTTCTCAGCTCAAATTTTTTTGCAACACTACCTGACGAAACCTATTTCAGGTGAGGTCAGTGAGTATGTCACGCACCGGGCGTGCTTGCGAGGAAGCACGCACCAGAAGTTGATGTTGTAGGATAATTTCTTGCCTGGAGAGGTTGGGTTGCCGTAGATTTTGCAGCAAGCGAAGGGCCGCCGTTCTCCCCAATTCATAGGCAGGCTGGGTGACCGTTGTGATGGAGATCAGATCAGGAATAGCCCAGCGCACCTCGTCGAAGCCTACAATGGCGATATCTGCTGGCACACGTTTCTGGCTGGCATAGAGGGCACGTAAAGCTCCCACGGTGATACGATTGTTTGCTGTCAGGACGGCTTCTAGCGGAGGATCTACTTGCAGCAAACGTTGTATCCCACGCTCACCAGTCTCTTCTCTAAATGGTCCCCGGTACTTCAGTGAATCATCATATACGATACCCGCTTCCTGCAATGCCTGATGATAGCCAAGTATACGTTCGTTGGCGGTCGTAACGGATCGTGGGCCAGTAATGATGCCAATGCGGCGATATCCATTGCCTATCAGATGAGCCGTAGCCTCTTTGGCTGCCAAAGCGTTGTTGACGAGAACGGCATCAATGGAGGAATCATGCACACGCCTATCTACTGTCACGATAGGGATATTGCGTCCCTGGAGTATGGTGAGTGCGTCCAATCGCTCTCTTGAAGGCACAATGATTGCACCGGCGACTGACTCGGCTGCCAGAATCTTGATATATTGCGCCTCTTTCTGAGGATCTTCAGTGGTATTACAAATGACAAGGAGATAACCATTTTCCTGGGAGACCTCCTCAACACCGCGCATAAGGTCCATAAAAAAGGGGTTCTGAATATCGGAGACGAGCAATCCTAAAAGCGCTGAACGGCTACCGGCCAATGCGCGAGCGGCCCTATTCGGTTCATACTTGAGCGCCTCTATGGCAGTGTGTACCCGCTCTGCGAGTTGAGGATCAACGGTATTGGAGCCGTTGAGGACCCGGGAAACGGTTGCCATCGATACACTTGCCTGTTTTGCGACTTCGCGGATTGTGACAGGTTTGTGCGATTGTGAGTCATGTTTTGTATCTGCCATAAGTGTCAGCGACTCCTCCCCAAGTATCTGTGTGTCGTGTTGTTGTGCTTTGTCGAGCTGCAGTATTGCTTCTGGCCCTGCACGTGGAAAGTAAGCGCTCTCTAGAAATATCTTCTTCGGAAAGAAATCCCTCATATTGTTGATAGGGATATCATAGCGTATTTCCGACATTTATGCAAGTTTACTGAAGCTTTTACGGCAGAACAGTTGAAAGCTTGACAAATCCATGAGTGTAGTTTACTCTTGTTGAGAAAGCGTTTTCTCGTAATGGCCATCTCCAACAATGGTGACATATTCCCTGAAGGCAGGGAAGTGGTTTCCTATAAGGGCGTAGTAGCTGTCCCGGGCCATCGTTCATAAGTCGATGGTGTAGGGAGAAGTATGACACCAGAGGGCCAATGGCTGGCCTTTTCATGGAGGAAACAACAGATGGACCAACAAAGGAGTGTGGAGACCTGGATGCGCGAACTGGAGCAAAAGTTCGCGGAACGTGGCTATAGTCGGCGCGATTTCGTCAAAGTTGCTGGCGCGCTTAGCCTCTCAGGCGTGCTCGTTGCATGCGGTGATGTCAGGCCACAAACCCAGCAGGGAAAGCAGGCGGGCAACACCAATTCCATTTACTCTATCCGTGATGCCGATGGACTTCAGTGGCCTAAGACGGCGGTTCCTGAACCCACTTCCCCGGTACAATTGAGTGTTTCTCATGCCTGGGATGCTACCTTCATGGCTCGTCAACAGCAGTTCGATCAACTCTTCACCAAACGCCACCCGAATATTACGATCAATGCCGAGAATACCCCCTGGAATAACTACCTGCAGAAGTACCTGGCTCAGGCAGCAGGAGGGACCTTGCCTGATATCATGTACACCCACTATAGCTGGATTCAGCAGTTCATCACCCAGGGTATTCCTCTCTCGCTCAACACCTACATCGCGAAGCAGCCCGACTTCAATATGGCTGACTTCACCAAACCATCGATGGGTTTCTACAAGCAAAAAGGGCAATTGTACGCCGTTGCCTATGACTGCGGTCCCGTTGTGCTTTTCTACAACAAAGACCTATTTGATAAAGCAGGGATGAAGTATCCAGATGCCAGTTGGACTCTTGACACCCTCAAGCAAGCTGCTATCAAGCTCACGAGTGGTGACTCCCACAACAGAATCTATGGCCTGGCCTCCCTGCCCACCCCGGCTTCTGCTAACATCGCACCTCCCTTCCTGTTCCCCTTTGGCGCTCGGTATGTCAATGAGGATCAAACAAAGTCTCTCATCGATCAGCCTGAAGCGATTGAGGCCATGCAGTGGTGGATGGAAATCCAACTCAAGCATAATGCTGCACCCGGTCTGGCTGAACAACAGGCAATGCAGCAGCAACAAACCGACGAGTTTACTGCTGGTAGAGCCGCTATGGCCTACAATGGCTCCTGGATCACCCCTGGCCTGCGCCAAAATGCCAGCTTCAAATGGGATATCGCACCCTGTCCAAAGGGACCGAAAGCGCAATCAACCTCTGCCGAGGGCAGCGGATACCTGATCAGTAAGAGCGGCCAGCATAATGATGCGGCCTGGATCTATCTGAACGAGTATCTCTCTTCAGTAGGGCAGCAGTTTATGTGGGGTATGACGGGACGAGGCAGTCCCGCACGCTCTTCGGCCTGGGATTCCTATCTCAAATCCTCCTTCGCGCCTTCAGGGGCGAAAAATATCCTTGATGCCCTCAATAACTACGGGTCGAACGAAGTGCTCTACCTGCCTGCCACGCCAAAGGTCGTGAATGCCGCACAGCCAATCTGGGACCGCGTCGTGAATGGACAATTAGGCGTTGCCGATGGGTTGAAGCAGGTGAAGCAGCAGATCGACCCCTTACTGGCACAAAATGCTGGCTTGCGCTAACAATTCCTGACATACAGATGAGCGGCTGTTGTTCTATCAGTTCACTCATCTGTATGGATATGCAAAGTAAAGAGGAGAACAGATTATGCAACTCTTTATGAGGCGTACCGGGCAAGCAGCGAGCCATGCGCGTAGGAGGAAGCTTAGCAAGGTGGAGTTGCGTGAAGAGAGGCAGTTTTATCTCTTCATTTTGCCATGGATCATTGGCTTCATCCTTTTTGGAGGCGGTCCTATTATCGCCTCGGGCGTGATTAGCCTTACGAACTGGTCGCTGCTCTCGAATCCACAGTGGATTGGCCTGCAGAACTATGTGCAGTTGTTTCAGGATCCGCTGTTCTACCTGACGCTCAGAAATACCTTGTACTTTGGTATCGGGAGCGTCTTGCTCACCGTTGTCGTATCCTTTGCCCTGGCCCTGCTCTTAAATCAGAAGGTGAAGGGGATTTCGGTTTTTCGTACCGTATTCTATCTGCCTTCGGTCGTTTCTGGAATTGCAACTGCTCTGTTGTGGATTAACATCCTGCACCCTGATTTCGGGATGGTCAACTACCTGCTAGGCCTGTTTGGTATTCAGGGGCCTGGATGGCTCTACTCTGAAGACTGGACGATTCCTGCTTTGATCATTATGAGTGCCTGGGGTGCTGGCAATACCATGGTCATCTACCTGGCAGGTTTACAGAGCATTCCATCCTATATGTATGAGGCGGCTTCGATTGATGGGGCGGGTCACTGGTCAAAATTCTGGAATGTGACGGTCCCTATGATGTCACCAGTCATCTTCTTCAACCTGGTGACTGGCTTCATTACATCGTTGCAAGCCTTTGTGCTGATCCTGGTGATGACCAATGGAGGGCCTGCTAATGCCTCGCTGGTCTATGGACTCTACATCTATCGCCAGGCATTCCAGTACTTCAATATGGGCTATGCCTCGGCACTCGCGTGGATTCTCTTTGTCTTGATCATTATCATTACCTTCATTCAGTTTGCTCTGGCTGGGCGCTGGGTCTATTATGAAGGGGGAGTACGAAAGTAGGTAGCTTATGAAAGTCAGCATCTCACGCCCGACCCCTTTGGCAGAGGTTCTGTCGGAGCAGGGGAAACAGGTCCAGCCGACTAGATCCCGTGGTCACGTGCGTCGTTTGTCGATCTACATCGTACTGGTTGTCTGCTCACTGGCCTTTCTCTCGCCATTCCTGTGGATGATCTCGACGTCACTCAAGCCTTCGCAGGAGGTCTTTGTTTTTCCACCCCGGCTTCTCCCCTCGAGTGTGCAATGGCACAACTATTTTGATGGGTGGATGGCATTACCCTTCACGCGCTTTTTAACGAATACGGTCCTGGTAACGGTGGCTGCGATCATCGGCAATCTGGTATCATGCGCGCTTCCAGCGTATGCTTTTGCTCGCCTACGCGCGCGCGGAAGTCGGTTCGCATTTATGCTCATGCTCGCTACCATGATGATCCCGATAGAGGTCACGATTGTTCCCATTTTCCTCTTGTACAGTAAGGTTCACCTGATCAACACACTGTGGACGTTGATCATACCTCCCTGGCTTGGATATCCTTTCTCGATTTTCCTGCTGCGGCAATCGTTCCTCAGCCTGCCACGAGAGATGGACGAGGCGGCACGCATCGAGGGTGCTACGCACTTCCAGATCCTGACGAAGATTATTCTGCCGCTGTCTAAGCCAGCCCTGGGGGCGGTGGCGATCATTGCCTTTGTCGGAAACTGGAATAACCTCTTAGCGCCGTTGATCTACTTGCGTTCGACCGATAACTATACGTTGGCAATTGGCCTCAATCTGTTCTACGGTCAATCTCTGACGGCCTATAACCAGTTGATGGCGGTTTCGGTGCTTTCCATTCTACCAATTGTGATTACCTTCTTTTTCGCGCAGAGATACTTTATTCGTGGCGTAGCATTGACTGGCATGGATCGCTAGCCGCTTAGAAGGAGATATAACTGATGCGCCGTTATGGGCAAGTCATTCGAGTAAAGTCTGATCGTATAGCAGACTACGAGTGCATGCATGCGTCGGTCTGGCCCGAGGTGTTAGCGACCATTCATGCCTGCAACATGCGTAACTATACCATTTTTCGCTACAAAACATGGCTCTTTGCCTACTTTGAGTATGTAGGGGATGATTTTCCTGCGGACATGAAGAAAATGGCAGAGGATCCCATGACACAGAAATGGTGGTCTCTTACCGATCCCATGCAAGAGCCTGTAGAGGAGAGCGGGGGGAAAAGTTGGTGGGCCAGTATGAAGGACGTGTTTCATATAGACTAGTGAGAAGAGGAGAGCGTCTATGTATCGCACTGAAGCAACCAAAGCCATTCAGCAGAGCATCAACGTCGGTCCATTCGCCGCTAACTGGGAATCGCTCAAGGGGTATAGCATCCCTTCCTGGTATGAAGATGCCAAGTTTGGTATTTTTATTCATTGGGGTGCCTATGCTGTTCCCGGCTTTGGGAATGAATGGTATCCACGGAACATGTATCTGCAAGATTCGCCCGAGTTCAAGCATCACCTGGAGACGTACGGTTCACAGAAGCAATCTGGCTACAAGGACCTCATTGCTCAGTTTAGCGCGGATAAGTTTGATCCTGACGCCTGGGCGAATCTGTTCAGGCAGGCCGGGGCACAGTTTGTCGTTCCTGTGGCTGAGCATCACGATGGTTTCGCGCTCTATGATTGCAGTTTCTCCGAATGGAATGCGACCAGGATGGGGCCAAGGCGTGACATCATTGGAGAACTGGCCGAGGCTGTACGTAAACAGTGGCTGGTCTTTGGCCTCTCCAGTCATCGCGCTGAACACTGGTGGTTCTTCAATGGTGGCATGGCCTTTGACTCCGATGTGCAAGACCCTCGCTCTATTGGCTTGTATGGTCCAGCCCAACCCGAAACACTCCCTCCAAATGAGGAATTCCTTGACGACTGGCTGGCTCGAACGTGTGAGCTTGTGGATAAATATCAACCACAGATCGTCTGGTTTGACTGGTGGATTGAGCAGCCGGCGTTCAGCCCATACTTACAGCAATTCGCGGCCTATTACTACAATCAAGCGGCACAGTGGCGGCGAGGCGTCGCTATCAACTATAAGCACCAGGCATTTCCCGAAGAGGCTGCTGTGTTTGATATTGAGCGGGGGCAATTCTCTGATATCCGCCCCCGTTTCTGGCAGACGGATACCTCGCTTTCCAAGAACTCCTGGGGCTACGTCAAGAATCAGGAATATAAAACAGTTGAAGCCGTTATTGGTGACCTGGTCGATATTGTGAGCAAGAATGGGGCCTTGCTCCTCAACATTGGCCCGCGCCCCGATGGAACGATCCCTGAGGCAGAGGAAGCGATGTTGCTAGAGATTGGACGCTGGTTGAGCGTGAATGGTGAGGCGATCTATGGCACACGTCCCTGGAAGATCTTTGGCGAGGGACCAACTCGCATCGAGGATGGAAGCTTTACGGACACTCACCGGGCTAGCTTTACCAGCCAGGATATTCGTTTTACGATTCGTGGCGAATTGCTGTATGCGACCGTTCTAGCCTGGCCGGAAAATGGTCGTGTGACCATCAAGTCGCTGGCAACTGACAGCAATGTGTTCGGTCAGCAGATAGAGAAAGTAGCACTGCTGGGGCAGAAAGAGGAGGTCCAGTGGAGGCATGATACAGATGGGCTGACCATTGAGATGTCCTCTACAAAGCCCTGTGAACAGGCCTTTGTGCTCAAGATCTCTCCAAAGAAATGATATGAGGGGCGGGGATGCAAGGGGCGGTAGCCCCTTGACTGGTTTCCAGGGCTGTGTCCTGGCTTCTTCCTTCCCCGCCCGCGTAGCGGGCAAGCATTCACATGAAGTATGGCAGACTACACACTTGAAGGAGCCACAAAAAGAGAGACTATGAAAGCTATTCTTTTAGAGAAACCCGGTCAATTCCGTCTTCTTGAGCAAGAAGCACCGTCAGCACCCGACCCCGGTACTGCCCTTGTGCGGGTTCGCCATGTAGGCATCTGTGGAACGGACCTGCATGCCTTTCGGGGAGAGCAACCGTTCTTTACCTATCCGCGTATCCTTGGCCATGAATTGAGCGTAGAGGTGATCGCGACTGAGTCTGCAGATCCGTCGCTGGCGGTTGGTACGCTTTGCGCAGTTGAACCGTATTTCGATTGCGGAACTTGCCCTGCCTGCGTGCGCGGTAAACCAAACTGTTGTCTCAATCTCAAGGTATTTGGAGTGCATATCGATGGAGGTATGCGCGAATTTGTGCATATTCCAACCTCAAAACTCCACCCATCGACCAGCCTTTCTTCGGAACAACTCGCCCTCGTTGAACCCCTGGCAATAGGTGCGCATGCGGTGAGTCGCGCTCAACTGACCCCACATGAGCGCGTGCTTGTCGTAGGAGCGGGACCAATTGGTCTGGCAGTCACGCAGTTCGCGCTGCTTGCCGGTGCTCAGGTGACGGTTATGGATATAAGCGAGCCAAGGCTAGCATTTTGTCAACGACTATGGCCTCACATCGCCTGCCTGCATGCTCATGGTGATGCATTGGCTCTTCTGCAACACGAGGTTGGGGATGATCTCCCGCCGGTAGTCTTCGATGCCACTGGAAATCCACACTCTATGCATGCTGCGTTTTCCTATGTTGGTTACGCGGGACGCCTGATCTTTGTGGGTCTCTTTCAGGGGGATGTCAGCTTTCATGATCCTGATTTTCACCGCCGCGAACTCACGTTGCTGAGCAGTCGCAATGCGAACTCCACGGACTTTCGTCGTGTAATCGATCATCTTGAGAGTGGACGTATAGATATTGCCCCCTGGATCACGCATCGAACTACGTCAGATACGGCCCTGGAATCCTTTCTCCATTGGTTTGATAGTAAGAGTAACTTGCTTAAAGGAGTAATAGCGTTTGCGCCAACAGGAGAGACTCTATGACACGGATAACCTTGCTCCCTCGGCGCCAATTGGGAAGGACAGGGCTGCGGGTGACCCCTCTTTGTGTGGGGTGCGCGGCTCTGGGCAATATGCCTGAGACCTTCAGCTATGAGGTAGCTGAAGAGCAAGCCTTGACGACGATTCGCGTGTTTTTTGAGAGTCCCATCAATTTCCTTGATTTAGAAATTTGCTGATCCTCCATGATCGCGATCTGCTGATCGAAGCAAGAGCCGCTGCCATGCTCCCGATTGTTCAGTGGGACGTGAGGGATAAGTGGGAGGACGCCATTGCAGTGTTCAGGTGATGGGTGCTGGGCGCAAGGACGCGAGTCATACGTCTGGGAGGTCGTGGTAGCGGTGGCATCCTGACGGGTATGGCCTGCGCGGGCGAAGGCGTTCGCTGCGTCCATGGTGCTTGTGGGCGTGGGAGGAGGAATAGTCGCGCGGGGGTGCGTATCCTGGCTTGTCTTCGCGCGCGGGTGGGCATTCTGGTTTGCCATTATGTTCATGGTCGCCCAGAAGCTTCCCAGGATGAGTATTTGGAGGAGGAGAACGAGTGCCAGGAGTCCAAGCAGAGATCGTCTTTTCATGTCGCTTCTGCTCCTTTCGCGGAGTGTCTTTGTGGGGACACTGGAAGGTGGGTGATGGTGTGTCTGTGTGGTCTGTGTGTATTTCTTGCGCGCGTACCTGCCGTGTGGCAGGCGGACATGTATGAATTGTTCCAGGGTGATCCGACGGGGCACCTGATGATTCAGTACTTCTGGACCCCTGGGCCTGTTGATGTGTTTGAGGCAGGGGCGCTGACCAGGGATCTGCCAGGGATTGTGGAACACGCTTTTCATGAAGAAAGGTGAAGACGGTCTTCATGATGAAAACGCACCTCTGAAAGAGCGCGGTGCTGTACTCCGCTGTGTGTGATGGCCAGATCCTGGCGAGAGCCTATCTGTAAAGGGTATTGTTGCGAAGGGTTTCTCACGGTGGCCTACCCGAAGCCATGATAGCCGTTGTGGCTCCGTGCGCGACCACTGTTCACAACTCCCACCTGGAGAAAACTGATGACGCTGTTGACCGGACCCCTTTAGGCATGTTCCGAGAGCAGAACACATCTCCCATCAATACGATGAAACCTCACAAAGGCATATTCAGTCTTTCTCTGCTTCCACGATGCGGCTGGTCACCGGGGAAGAGAGGACAATAGATGTCGTAGACTGACCATACTGGGCGAGATGGTCGATGAGCCTCTCCAGATGGTTCATTGAGGAAACAGCCACTTTCATCAGGAAGGAATCTTCACCTGCTACACGATGGCATTCGAGGACTTCGGGAATGTCCTGTAATTGTCTCCCAACATACCCGCTTCGCTCTCTCGGGGTGCTTATTCGTATGAAAGCTATGATTGACAGACCGACCCTTGCCAGGTCAATCTCAGCCCTGTAACCAACAAGAATTCCCGCTCCCTCCATTTTGCGGACGCGCTCAATCACGGCTGGTGCGGAGAGTCCAACGCGTTGTCCTAGTTCTCTGAAGGATTGTCGGGCGTTTTCTTGCAACGCTTGGAGGAGCTTCCATCCAATGTCATCGAGGAGGGAATCGTCATGTTGTAAGGTCATAAAACTCTTTTCTTTTACATTTCTTGCTTATCACGAAGAAATATTTATCATTTCTCCTGTATTATTGCATATTTTCCTTCTATACTGAGTATATACAAGCAAATCACCGAGGAAATGACTCTTTTGTCAAGCAGAGAGAAGTTTCTCCCATTTTTGAGAACAATGAGAGCAAACAAAGGAGACGATAATGAGTACCACCCACGAGAGAGAGGCACATGCAGATGGAACTCCAGTAGATACGCTGCTCAGCCTCACCTCTCCAGCGCAAACCCTTTCCACCTCCGCCACCCTTGCTATGAACGAGGCGGTGGTGAAACGGCGTGCGGCGGGTCGTGAGACGATCCATCTCGGCTTTGGCGAAGCCGCATTCCCGCTGCATCCCCTACTGAAAGCGGCCCTGGCTGAAGCTGCAACGAGCACAAGCTATGCCCCTGTGTTTGGGATACCTGCACTGCGTCAGGCCATCGCTGCGTACCTCACACGCACACGTGAGGTGTCATATTGTGCTGATCAGATCGTGGTCGGTCCAGGAAGCAAAGCATTGCTCTTTGCACTTGTGCAGATCCTCGAAGGCGACATTCTGCTGCCGATTCCTTCATGGGTCAGCTATGCTCCAATAGCCCATCTCGGGAATCGGCGCGTGATCGGAGTACAGACCGAGCCAGATGATCATCATCGTCTGACGCCACAAGTCCTTTCGCAGGCGATGACCCAGGCGCGACAGGACGGAGCCGACCCACGCATTTTGCTTGTGAACACGCCAAGTAATCCAACCGGAAGCATGTTTGACCTTACTGACGTGGAAGCCCTCGCACGCTGGGCACGCGAAGCAGGGGTTACTCTTATTAGTGACGAGATTTATGCTGAGTTGGCTCACGGATGGCGCGAACACATCTCACCTGCTCGTTTCTACCCTGAAGGCTGTATTGTGACCGGAGGGCTCTCTAAAGCCTTTTCGGCTGGAGGATGGCGGCTTGGATATGCAGCACTGCCTTCGACGACCGCGGGCAACAAGGCTATGTCAGCTCTACGCTCCCTGGCGAGTGAAATCTGGTCTGCGGCCGCTACACCAATCCAAGAAGCGGCTCTTGCCGCCTTCCTACCCAATTCATCAGTTGAGCACTATGTCCAATGCTCGGCACTTGTTCACGGGTATGTCGCCCGTCAGCTTTATGACGCGCTCACGCAACTTGGCATTCCTTGCCCACGCCCAGCAGGAGGCTTCTATCTCTATCCGGACTTCTCCCCATGGAAAACCGCTCTCCTGCAACGAGGAATCAAGACCAGCCAGGAGCTTGCGCACTATCTGCTGGAGGAGTGGGACATCGCTACCTTCCCTGGTTCAGCCTTCAATGAAGAGCCACTCACTCTCCATCTTCGCTTAGCAACGAGCCTCCTCTGTGAACCGGAGCATGTTACCTCTCAAGAGGAGCGTGAAGCCGAGCTCTGGCACGTGCTCGATCAGGCTGAGGCGTTGCAATCACCAGGTGGGAAAGGACACCTGTTTCCTATGCTTGGACACGCCAAAGCACGATGGGCCGAAGTGATTCATGATTTGGAAACACGCAGAGTGTCTCACTAATGCAGAAAGACGAAACCCCTTCGTGAAAGGAGGTGCAGGGGTCCTTCTCTGCCGGGGCGCGGGATGTTCCCCGCTCTTGAGCCAGGTGCCGGCGATCCATTTGCCGAATGGCATGTCCATATCTGGGTAAGTTTCGGAGGCGCGCCCGTAACAGGGTACGTAATACAGCGGGAGCAATCCTCATTCTTGTAGACGAAGAATGTGCTCACCATCTTACTCCAGAGCCGAAAGGCAAAGGGGGACCATAGCGCGATGGAGCAAGGGAAAACGACGGCTCTCCCAGGCAAGCGGGTCTCTCAGAGCAATCTTGATAGGGTGAAAGCTACACTGCTTCAAATCGAGAGTCCAGTGGCATCAACTTTGACGGGTGGGAACGGGAGTGACACCCACTCTTCCCTGAACAGGAACCGATTATGAACAGGAACCGATTATCCGATGGTCTTGTGTCTACGCGGGGAACACGACCTGGATCCCAGGAAAACGACTCGAAAGGATCACCTACGTCAAGAGTAGCTGGCTACGTACCTAAACGGGGATCGTGCGAGTCTGAACGCATCGGGTCAACGGCGACCTGACGCTATGGCGAAAGAGCCTGAAAATCAGACCAGACGACGGAGCATCCATAGTAGTCGGTGGAGTCATGATCTCTCCTGTGTGTTGATTGTGTTGTATGCGGCGATCGAGCGGTTTGGCGCACCGAAAAAACTTATCATCGATAACGGCGGCGTCTTTCGAGCGAAGCAATTGCTGGCCATATGTGAAGCTCTGGATATCGAGAAGAAATACATCCATGCCCGTCAAAGCTGGGAAAATCTGGTCGAAACTCATTTCAACGTGATGAGACGGATGAGTCAGGTGCATTTTGAGCAAGTGACGAGTTGGCAGGGAGCGAAGTTGGCCCATGAGCGCTTTGTCACCGATTACAACCAGCAGCCACATTGGGCGCATCGCAAGCGGGATGATCACCGCCTGAGTCCTGCGGAAGTCTTGGGTCAGGAAACCGGGAAGCTGCGTACCCCAGAGCAATTGCACCGTATTTTCTATGCGACCAGACATCTTCGGCGCTTGGATCGGCTCGGCTACGTCCATTTTCGGCGCTGGAAGCTGTATGGAGAGGGAACGCTGGCCCGCTATCCGGCGGTGATTTGGCTTCATGGGGATGCGCTTACCGTGGAATACCGAGAGACACCACTTGCCTAATATATCGTGCGCTACCAGCCAGATCAGAAACATTTCAAAAGCATCCCAGAAGCCAGACGGTTTGAAACACCCTACCGTTCCTTGCAGGGACAGTTCTGGGAATTAGACGGCACCCTTTGGCAGCTTGCCAAACGGCTTCCAGACTACGCGCCCCGCAGGAAACGCACGGTCCAGCCGAAGCCGATCCAGTTGTCCCTGTTGGAAGACGCGAAAGCCACATGCGACGAGGAGGAGTAAGCCATGAGCCTTTCAGACACCCTCCTCCAACGGGTCACGCACCTGTTGAGCACATCTGCTGGAACGCTCGTCCGCATTGTGAAGACAGAGCCCATCACAGAGGGCTGGTCGGCCAGGTTCGGGATGTCCCCTTGGCCCTGGGTGGCCCGATGCGCCATCGCAGCCGAGACCACCACCCTGCCTGCTTCGGTAATCGTCAAAGCCCGCCATCCGGCGAGACATTTCCGCAGCGAGCCAGAGCGCTTCCACAACGAGGCTGTGGCTTTGGACTTCTTAACCAGGATCGAGAGTGCTGCTGGGCCACGCCTGCTTGCTGCTGACTATGAGGAGGGGATTCTCATTCTGGAAGATCTTGGGACTGGTCCAGCCCTGGAAGATCTGCTCGTGGGTCATGATGCTTGGAGGGCTGAGCAAGGGCTTATCGCCTTTGCTACAGCGCTGGGGCGGATGCATGCAACGACCGTTGACCATGCAGCGTCGTACTATCACTTGAGGAGCAGATTCGGGCCGGTTGATCCTGCTTTCGATCGGCTCAGCATCCTTGGCATTGACATTCGTGGGGCATTTCGACGACTCCAAGAGATCACTGCCTCCCGTCCCTACTTACCTCCTGCTGTTGATGTTGAGAAAGATGTCGATGAGATCCTTCGTGTCCTGGCTGAGCCTGGCCCTTTTCTTACTTTCTCCAATGGAGACACCAGCCCAGCGAACTGCCGATTATCCGATGGCGGTCTCCGGTTTCTCGACTTTGAGCATGCGTGCTTTCGCCACGCGTTGCTCGACGTTGCCGCTCTCCGTTTCCCCTTTCCAGCCTGTCCATGCTGGTCGCATGTGCCTGAAGAGATTGTCCAAAGGGCTGAAGACGCCTACAAGAAGCAGGTGGTTCGCTCCTGCCCCGAGGTACTCGACCCCATAAGGTACACCCAGGGGTTAACAGCGGCGTGTGCGGCCTGGACGATTGTGCGTGTCACCCGACTGCCCAAGTTGGAAAAGACCGACGAGCCCCAACCAATGGGGTTCTCACGGCGAGGACAACTCCTGGACACGATCGCCACCACCGTGACCTGTTCGCAACAGTCCCGCAGCTTGCAGTCCCTCGCTGGCTGGTTCACCGATGTGAGTCAGGCCCTCCGTCTCCGCTGGCCCCATCTTCCTCTCGCTCAACCTTTCTATCCCGCCTTCTGTTGAGGGTCAATTTTGGTAGCAAGGGATACTTGCCATAGTCAAACCTCGTGTGAGTTGGTGGCTGTTCGTGCTCTGAAATGGCTTCAGAGGCCCATTGGTCATCGTTACTGCCCGGATCTGTAAACTATCCGTGGCGAGGTCTGATAGGTACCATCCAATCGTGTCAGCGTCCGCTTCGTTTGGTAGGCAACCCATGCGGCTTTTCCACAGATCCGGCAGTGATGGTGCTCAGGCTCAAGGCGATGGGCAAGAACTATTGCCGGAGAACGTTTGATGCGAGACATGCCTCACTCCTCTTCATGAGAAAACATCTGCCCGTGAAGCAAGTAATGAGAGATTGCCGTTTGCCAGGATGCGATCCAGGTCTGGTAATACTCCTGAGTAAACGCAGCGAGATAGGTATTCCCCTGCGGGGTGAGTGCCGTCAAGGTGTAGGTGATATGCGCAATGCTCGCCTGCGTCCCAGCAGATTCACACCGAACATCAATCCAACTCGTATGAGACCCGGGCAAGATGTTGAAATAGGTCACATGAGCCTGTTCTCTCTCATAGGCGATAATGGTCCAGATCTTGGCTGGTTCGTTGGCATGGTGCGTCGTGAAGATGGTACCGACCGAAGCCACTCCAGAGGGGGGATAGAGCATTTCAGGGTCCCAACCTGCTGCCCAGTGCTTTTCACCGAGTGGTTCAAACAGCGGAAATACCTGGTGGAGGGCAGCAGGCAGATGAATCACATGAGATCGTGTGACATGCAAGGCAACAAAAGTCGACATAGCAGTATCATCCTTTTAAGACACCGTTTTACAAGAACGAGAAGCGAATAGTGAGTAGAAGATGAACGAGGAGATCATTCAGGATGGCTCTTTGCGTGTGGTCTGTTCGATAAATCGATGGCTGGCACTGGCATCATAGTCCATCTCATAAACCTCCTTGAGCTGGGCAATGCGTTTGAGGGTTTCCTCGCTAAAGGGATGTTTTTGCTCGAAAGCATGTAAAGCTATCCCTTCAAGCAAATCGCCAAGCGAGATGTCAAAATATTCTGCAAGAGCTTTGAGCACTTTGACCAGATTCTTTTCCATGCGCGCGCCAATTTGCACCCGCTCAACGGGAATAGTCTGTCCATGCGGATTGGCAGTTTCTTCAACCTGACCCATCATATTTCTCTCTTTCAGGGGATGTTACTATATTACATTGGTAACAAAATAACATAGTAACAACAAAGAGTCAAGCAGACGAAAGAAAGAGAGATGCAAAAAGCCAGTGAGGAGGGAAGCTATCAGACTCTTTGTTAGCATTTTTGCTAAGTTTTACCCCTGCAACGTTTGCTGCTGTAGAAAAAAAGCGCGACATTGAAAAGTGTCTGCAGCTATCGATGATGTATAAAGTATCTCCTGAGGAGGAACAACAATGAGAAGGGATCTCCCTCGACCATTAGAATTCGTTGAAAAGATGATCCTGGAATGTCGACCTACTGTATGGGTCGCTCTCAGTATCGGTGGCTGTGGTATTCTCACCCGCGCGATAGTTGGAAAACATGATGAGGATTTCACGGAGGCTCGGCGCACTGGGATGACGTTTGCCCATCGTGTCATTGAGGCGATCGGTTTTGCCTCTTCTCCTCACCGTGTTTCGACACCCCAGATTCTCGTTGATACTGCGGATGCGGTGATCAATGATCCTAAGCATGTATGTTTGGTTGGTACGACTTGGCAGTGCCTGCCAGAGGGAGTCGAGATCTGTTCGGTGGGCACCAACTCGGTACTCGTCTTTGAGGGGGATATCTTTCGAGAGGTGATCATTCCCCATTCAGCCACTGAGTTCCTGCGAAGTCAGGGTCATCAAGTAGACGATTTGAGGTATGGAATGATAGGTACACATGCGCTGGGGGCACAAAGGGCTGTCGTGTTGATGATGTGAGAGTCGCTCGTGTCCCTCTCTTTCCAACGACTACCATTGCAATTATTCAGAATCGGCGATTGGCCGACACCATCATGCAGCTTGTAGTGCCACGAAACGAACTTCCATCCTTTATTGAGGCTTGGGCTCCCCCGGAAAACAGAACCGAACTAGTGTTCTCATCTCTTTGTAAGGAAGAGGGGATGAAATGAAACAGAGAAACTTGGCTAGGTGGTGGGCCAGTCAATGAGCGTCGAGAGGATGCCACAATCACAGGTGATCCCTAGCGCTCTGAGCTGCGCCAGGTGGCTTTCGACATTCAGACCCTGACGCCCTCAGCCAGATGGCTGTATGCTCAAAGGTGTGGTTACACTTGTAGCGCCATCCAGTCTTGGTCGGCCTGGCATGGCACTGCTGGGGTTCTTGAAGCCAGGTAGAGAGCGCATCGAATTGACGTTGATCCAACATCGTCACACCGTCCCTCCCATCGTGCTCCCATTACCGCTTTCGCTGTCCTCTGGAGAAGGTGCCCGCTGAGCCTCTCTCCTATCTTGGAGAGGATTCACCGGAGTGGAGAGCGAGCCTCCATAGCTGATCTCAGCACACCTGATCCAGGACAGCAGGAAGAGTTGCCACGCGACCTCAAGCAGCATGGTATCTACCCCTCTGGGAAACAGGAACCAGACGGTCCTGGGGAGACGTTTCTGACAGTCTGGGAGCATCTCCGGGTCTATCCAAGGTGTGATCTCGGTCAGCACCTCTGTCCAGGGAGTGAAGAAGAGATGGAGACAGTAGAGCCTTGCCGGGTGTGCTACCTGATTTTGCTTTGAGAACAGTTCGTCAAAACACTGCCAGTTCATCCGCAGAGCATAGCCATGGGCCTCGAAGCAAAGCTGGTTGACCAGGGCAATGGCTTCTTGCAGCGAGGCCTCATCCTGGATTACCTGGCGACTTCGCTCATAGGACATCGTTCCCAACGTCACCATCTGCCAGGACCGCGTGGCGAGACGGGTGCGCAGCGCCTCTTCGTGGCGGGCACAGGAGGCGAGGGTCCGCTGGAGCATCTCTACTGCTTTGACCAGAAGGAAACCATCTCCCAGGCGAGAGAGGGGACCAAAGAGTATGTCAGGATCAGGATCGTCCTCGAGCTCATGCACCAGTTCCCAGCAGGCATGCAGCATGCAGCGATCAAAGGTGAGCACCTCCATGAGCAAACCAGGGTCAGTGTTGGCCCCTGTGAGCACATCATGGAGCAACTCACCCGCCCATCCCCGTACATTGGCTTCGAGCCAGAGTTGCTTGAGGGCACGCTCTGTCCGCTCGGTATCGGTACTCCCAAGAATGGCAGAGGCGGCGAGGCGCTGCTGCAAACACGCCTCCACCTCTTCCAGGAGCCCTGCAACGATCTCCTCCGAGAAGAGATGCCCCATCTCCCACGCGTGGGCCAGGGCAATGGCCCGTTTCCAGGTTGCCCTCTCTTCCTCCCACTCCTCTTCGAAGGACGCATAGGGCAGTTGAGGAGGACATTGAGCATGTGCCAGTTCGTGTAACAGGGGTCGCAGGGCCTGCTCATCTGGCGCGTCAGGGGCATACCAAACCCAGATGTCATGATCCTCGAGAGAATAGGCTCCCGCAGCGCGGAAATCCAGTGGCTGACGTACCACCAGAAGGTCGCGCATCCCTATCCCCGCGACTTTGGCACACTCCCACAGGTGGAGGAACGCGTCAGGTGGCGGATCGATCAGGGGATCAGGTGCCTCTGGAGGCAGCGATGCACGCAGCTCCTGGAGTTGACGAGTGAACGTAGTAGATGGGCGGTTATGCATGCCTCGTCCCTCGCCTAGCAGGTGTCGTAGTGGAGACTGCAAACTGTGTGCCCAAGCGTTGCATGACGACGAAGAGGCAATCGGCCAGTGCCTGGTCTTCTGGCATCTCGTGTAATGCTCGCCAGAGGTCATGATAGGCCGCCTGCCAGTGCTGCTGTTTGGCGTGGAGTAACCCGCGAATGGAGAAGAAGCGAGCGCACGTGGGATGCAGTTCAATCGCGGCGTTGAGATCCTCGATGGCTTGTTGATGGTACTGTAAGAGAGAGCATACCCCGCCACGCTGCGCGAAGAGTTCGACATAGGCCTCAGCCCGTTCCTCCTGTCGTGGCAGGCGTGGATCAGGAGTGGTGGGGGAGAGGACCTCGGTGAGGACCCGGTAGGCCTTGCGCAGGTGGTTGAGCTGCACGAGGACCTTCGCAAAGTACCAGGTGAACGCTAAGCGGTCGTATTCCTGTGGGTGGAGCCAGGCCCGCGCCTGTTTCCGGAGCGGGAGCGCATCCGGGTAGCGTTCCTGTTCCGTGGCGAGGATTGCAAGCACGAGGCAGGCGAGTCCTTCCCGTCGCCTCGTTGTCGTTCCACCGCGTTGTAGGAGCGCATGCAGATCCTGCCGTGCCTGCTCAGGGGCTCCAAGGAGGGCATAGGCCGTCCCGCGTTGTAAAAGCAGGCTTGGGTGCGCTCTTTGTTCAGGAAGATGCGTGGGTTGGACAGAGGGCGTCTCAGGTGGGCAGACCAGGTGGTCATGTGCTCAGAGAGGCGTGTGCGTTCGACGGTCCCCTCCTCGCTCACGGAGGAGAAGACCTCGGTGAGCGGGTGGGTTGGATGCAGGGTGAGGATCTGGCGCAATGCGTATCCAACCTCTGAGGCAAGGGTGGGTGTTGGTGATGAAAATGTGAGCATGATGTAACCAAAGTCCTTTCTTACTGAAGCATGTTGTCTGATGGTGCTGTGCCAGAGGGAGAGTGGTGCTGTTTCGCTCCCCCTGGCTGGTCTTTGGGGTGATGGTTAGTCCTCGCCTGCACGAGCCATGGCGCAGAGCACGCCATAGAAGGCCTGGGCGCATTGGAGGGGATCAGGCGTGGATGGGAGCGTGACCCCACATCGCGCGCACAGATCTGAGAGACGCAGCCCGAGTTCGCCGAAATAGGCGCGAGTGTGAGCGCGTAGATCGTCCATTTGTATGGAGAGAGGTGGAAGCTGCAAACGCTTAGCGGCAGCTTCTAGCCGCGCCAGGTCATAGTCGCGCTGGAACGTGAGCAAGAAGCGATCATGGCAAGCCTGGGTAAGGCGTTCCCATACTTCGGTAAGGAGTGGCGCCGAAGCCAGTTGAGCCACCGTCAGACCAAATGCTTCGCAGCGCGCGAACGAGATGGGTTCCGTTGGGCGAATGACAAGATGCTTAATGGGCATGCCTGTGTGATTAACCAGTGTGACGGCAATAATCTCGGCATCATCGGTGAGCCCGGCGGTGGTGAGGTGGAACACGGCCAGATCGGGACGTGTCAGCATCTCCTGTGCCCAGTGGATCTCCTGCAAGGGTGGCAGTGGTGGCAGGGTATGCAGAGCGTAACGCAAGTGACCAATCTCCTGCTGCATGCGGATCTGGATCTGCATGAGCAGTCGCCCGAGTTGTTCGCGTCTCTGTGTTCGCGCTTTGTGAGAGAGACCTGAGGGCACAGGGCTTGCCTGTTGCTCTTCTTCCAGGAGGGCACGTGCTTGCTCGATGGCTTGCTGGTAATCAAAGCGTGGTGGGTTGATATGTGTCATATACATTTCCTTTCAGACAAAGGACGACAGCCTCTCACTATGCATGGAGGAGGCTGTCGTCATCAGAAAACAATGGAGAGAATGTTGCATGCCTGGGAGATCGTGAGGTATGCTCAGAGGAGAGAGCGCGTTGGAGGAAATCCCGCTCCCTCTTCACTCAGTGCCTCTTCAGGGGTGATGTTACAGACTGTGTCCCTGAAGAGGTTCTTTTTGTTTAAAGTTGATCCTCATGCCTCTGCTGCAGCAGGTGTTCAACGGAGACCAGAGCCTCGCGTATCTCCTTGAGCTTGTCGGGCAAGATGTAGTAGTAGTTATGCGTTCCCTGTTGTTTCACTCCAATCAGCCTGGCAAACAGTAAGAGCCGCAAATGGTGTGAGACGACGGGCTGGCTGCGTGGGATTCGCTCGACCAGTTCACTCACACACAGGTTGCCGCCTTCTTGTGCGAGCAAGCGGAGCAAACGAAACTGGATGGGGCTGGCGAGGGCCTCAAGCAGGAGCACGAGGTCTGCGTCCTCTTCCAATCCTGCTTCTCTCCGGTTCGTGTGCTCAGCCGGCGCTGAGGCTGTCTCCGTGACGGAAGGTATAAGCGAGAGGTGAGGGGAACGTTGTTGCTGTGTGTTCATAGGGTGTGTTTATCCTTTCTTCGGTGTGTTGGTTGAAGGGGCGTGGACATCGTTGCGGGTAAAGGGGCCGTCAGTGTACTGACAGAGCGGGCAGACCAGGGTCAGGGTGCGCTGTGTTTGCTGATCCACATGGGGTGTGAGCCAGCTTTCGCAATGTGGACAAGAGGGAGACTCCTGCATGAACCCCAGGGCCGTGGAAGGCAGGCTGGCAACCGGTTTCAGCGGTACAATGACCTCTGTCTGCGCCGTGAGCCAGTGGCGGACCGCATCGGCGGTCTGTCCTCGCAGTTCCAGGGTCTGGATAGAGGAGGTTGAGGTATCTCCCATAAGTGGATCTGGTAGTGAGTTATAGCGCAGGAGGAGGGTATTGTCGCCCTCAATGGCACTTTCCAGCAGTTCGCAGATGTGTGCTCGTGAGAGCAGGTGGGTGCCGAGCTGGAGAAACGGTCGAGAAATCGAGGGACGCGCGTGGAGATACCAGTCGAGCAGGACCTCCTGGTCGGTTGGGTCCTGAATCAAAAGGGGTGCCAGGCGTTCGCTTGCGAACACGACCTCTATCCCCGGTGCAAGCAGGCGGGAGCGATGATCGATGAGGGTGATCATGTGTTCGCGATCAAGGATGCGACCACCTAGTGGGAGGTACCGGTAGGACTGGTCCTTGTAGTCGGCGTCAAAAGGTGCATGTGTGTCATGGTGGGTTTCAGACATAACGGTATGGTGTCCTTTCTATACGTGCGTTGTTGGTGAGACGTTGATCTTGAGAGCGAGGCGCGATGGAGGGCTGCGGCAACGGGGAAGGGAATGACTAGTCATGGATAGTGGCTCTCTGCATGGTCTGTTGTTGTGGGATGCCCCGGCAGGGCGGTGTGTGCGAGGGCAATGGCAGTGGGGTGATCTGAAGGGGGCGCTCCGTGTAAAAAGTGATCAGTTGGGCCAGGCGTTTGGCGAGGGCGCGATGTACTGCGGGAGGGAGGTGTTCCAGTTGTCGCCAGTCGGTGAGGGGCGCCAGCCGATGGAGTCGTGGCAGGAGCAGGGGAGGAAGCAGACGCAATGGGGCGGGCGGGAGCGGAAGGCTCCAGATAACGTAGCCTGTGCAACAGGTGCTCACCTGACATCGGCGTGTTCTCACCCCACCTTCGATCCTGACCAGGAATTGATCGGTATAGCGCCAGGTGCGAAATTCACAGGGGATGAGTGCCCTGGGACGTGTCGGTAGCGTTGGCGGAATATGGGCAAAATCGAGATGGTGGCGTCGCCACGTTTGCCGCCACCATTCGACGAGGTGCTGTTCCATCTCGTCATTGAACGGAGTCAGGACCGTGTCGCGGTAGGGCAGAAAGAAGTGCGTGGGTTGAGGGAGCGGTTCAAAGGGCTGGAAGAGTCCTTTGATCGTGTCAAAGCCGTCGATACGTGCAAGGGCCTGACCAGGAAAGACGTGTCGGTACCCGTGTTCCTGGTCTGTCACGTTGGATGGGTCGCTGGTAAACTCCACGAACCAGTCCCGGGCCGTGGTTTTGTAGAGGCCAGTGAAGGCCTCTATTTCTTTAAGCAGAAAGCGGTAGCGGGTATCTTCTCGACGCATAGGAAATGCTCCTTCTTGTGCCTTCAAAAAAGACATGAAAAAACTGGCTCACCCGCCTGTCCGTGCAGGCAGATGAGCCAGTGAGTACGAAGAAAACGCGAATTTATATATACAGGAACAGCGCTGTTCCTGGGTGATGGTGTCTGCTTAGCGCAGGTAGGAGGTCAGAACCACGTCTCGACGGTTATGCCCGAGTGCCCGTGACACGACCAGGACGGCTTCCTCATCAAGAATGCCAAGGGGGAGTCGCCCCTGTGACGGAGGGAGAGGACGACCAGAAAGGGATTGGTAGAGTGCCTGGGCATGCTGTCGGCGATAGGCATGGATATCGAGGTGCTTCGGGAGGCGAGGAAAGACCTTCTCCTCGCCCCGTCGTCCCTTGACCAGGCGGAGCACCGTGGTTTCTTGCTCTGGAAGGACCGGAACCTGTCGTATTTTGCCCCCTTTGCCGTGGACGTGGGCAAGCACCACCTGTCCATCTGGCTGTCTCTCGATCTGACCAACCCGCAGCGCTCGCGCTTCATGCCGCCGTAAGCCGGTTGCGCCAAGAAAGGCGAGGAGATCCTGCCAGTCTTCAGCGGACATGTGGCGAGGCCGTTTCTGATGCGAAAAAGGGGTACGGGAGCGACGAATGGCCTCTCGGCGACGTGCCGGTAATGCGACTTCGCTGGCAAGGGAAGGGGAGCTAAAGAAGAGGCGCAAGGCGCTGCGCGTGGTTGCAAGTGTCCAGGGACTGTAGCCCTCCTGCACATGCAGGTGCAGATAGGCAGAGACGAGCGTATCTGCACGTTGGTCGATCTCGTGCAGGCGTTTCGTCCCATAGGTTGCGCGGCACCAGCACAAAAAGCGCATCACGATGTTCTGGTACGTTATCCGTGTGGTATAGGCGTGAATCTTCCCATCAGAAAACGGCCAGTGATAGGTTCCCAGGAGACGGGCTCGGGCTTTGGCATGCGCGCGGCTTTGCCCCAACGCCATTAAGCCGTCAAATCTCTGTTGCGCTTCATAGAGGAGCCCTGGTCGTTTCCCCATCGCAGGTACACTCTTCTTTGTGTGAAATGATGTGGTTGCCCTACATGGTCTGTCGTTGCGTTCAGTAATTGCGAAGCCGTCTGTTTGCACATGATCACATATGCAGAGCAGGGAGAAGACGGTGAAGAGGCGCTCCGTGATCTCTTTTGTGTCCTGTTTTGCTCAGGCGCTTGCCTCCCATAGAAGTTGGGAACCACGCACCAGTCTACACAGGCTACATGTTGTCTTCTCGTGAGGTGCAGACAGAGAGCCAGGCTCAATCTGTTGCACGTGCAGTGCCAGCAGAGCAGGAAGGATGGAGCGACTCAACATCTACCCTGCTCTGCCTTCTTATGCACTGCGGTTCTCGTGAGTGAGAACACATGTTCTACTGTGATACGGGTGAGTAGAGGCTGTGGTTACATGTTTTTCCCCACTTTCTCAAAAAGCGACTTTTCTCTTGGAAAAAGAGTTTGGAACAGAATATGCGCCTTACTCCGGTTGAGTGGTAGGAGGCTTCACTGGGGATGGTTGCCGTCGTGGGTCGCTCCCGTCCCAGAAGCTCATGCTTCAGACCGCTTGCTGAACCGGAGGGGTCTACCGGCTCCGCCGCGCCATAGGGGGATTTTTTCTCGGGCGGCACGAAACACGCGAAGGCGTCCACAGCAAGCAGGAGCACCATCCGTGCCCAAACACAGATCTCACGGGCTCAGATGACGTGCGTGGCGTGCTTTCCACACTCAGGCCTCCCTCCTCCTGGGAAGGGTGACGGTAAAGGTTGATCCTTTTCCAACGTCGCTGTCTACCACGATGGTTCCCCCATGGCCCTTGACGATCTCAGCCACAATAGAGAGCCCCATGCCCAGCCCGGGGATCGCTCGCAGCCTGGCAACATCGGCCCGATAGAAGCGCTCAAAAATCTTGTCGCACTGCTCTCGAGGGATGCCCAGGCCATGATCTCGCACCAAGATCGTGACCGCCTCTTCGGAGGAGGAGAGCTCCACCTCGACGGTCTTTGCATCGGGAGAATACTTCATGGCATTGCTGAGCAAGTTGCTGAAGACCTGTCCCAGCCGGTCTCGATCCCCAATCAGGCTGGTCTGCACGCTCCCATGGACCACAATGGTATGACTGGGACTTGTATGTTGCATGGTGTCGGTGACCTCCCGCAGCAGCTCGTCGAGATCCACACGCTTCCAGACGTACTCCAATCTCCCTGCCTGGATCTTGGAGACATCCAGTAACTCTGCGATCAGGCGTTCCAGTTGCTTGACGGGCCCCTCCACCCTGGAAAGCTCGGTGGCCGCCTCATGCTGGGAGTGCTTTTCAAGGTGTTTTCGCACCAGGTGGGTCTGCAGCTTGACCGCAGTGAGCGGAGTCCCCAGTTCATGGCTAACGATATTGAGAAAGTCATCCTTGTGTTGTTCCAGTTCTTTGCGCGCCGAATTATCCAGCACAGAGTGGATCACCTGGCGTGGAGAATGCTGGAAGACGACTCCGCACACGAGCACCGGCAGGCGACGGCCATCTTGACAGAGATACTCTTTTTCATAGGGCGTCATCGACTCCTGGGTGTCCAGTTCTTGACGAGCCTGCCGGGTCCGAGCCATATAGTCTGGAGGGGTCATCTGCAACACGTTCATGCACCCCGCGCGCAGGTCTTCTCGCGTATAGCTGGTCATGTGCAGAAAGGTATCGTTCGCATCCACAATCTGCTCGCCTTCTGTGACAAAGATCCCGATAATCTTGGATTTCATCAAGGTGTCTGCGCGCTCCAGAGCCGGGCGCAAGGTTTCTTCGATCCGCTTCTGCTCGTCGATATCGGTGCAGGTGCCAAACAACGTAACGATCTGACCTGTTTCATCGCGCATTGGCATGGCACGAGTTAAGAACCAGCGATACTCTCCCGTCGGGCACTGTTTGAGACGCTCTTCGTGCTCAAACATGGCTCCCGTCTCCAGGGCATACTCCCAATGCATTCGGTTCCCTTCCTGATCATCAGGATGGATGAACTGGAAATGAGCCCATACGCTTTGCACCTGCTCAAGGGTGAGCCCGGTGTAGTTACACCAACGCTGGTTCACATACTCGTGCCAGCCGTCGGGTCGTGCCGTCCAGACCAACTGGGGAATAGCCTCGATCAGTGTGTCACCTGATACAGGAGGAACACGCCTGGTTTGCTTGCTCTTCAACATAGTGCAGTTAATATCCCTTTCACGTGTCCCAATCCCTGGTGGCGAAGATGCGTACCTGCTCTGAACTCAAGAGGTCTAGAGAAATGATCTGCTCTAATCGAGAAACAAGCGAGCTGGCATTTCGTATTCCCCGGTCACGGCTTGTGCGCTCGTATTGGCATCCACAACCGTCTCAGTGTCATCGACGACACATGAGGTACGGGGAAGTGCCTCCAATAGAGACGTATGTTGAGGACGTGATGTGAGCAGAGCGCTCACTAATGTAGTATCTGGGCACATAGCATGACTTCTCTTCTTTCCCCCTTGCTCAGTCCCTTGGGCAAAAGGAGCAGACGTGCTCGCTCAATGAAACGATCTGTTCCAACCTGGCTGGACGTTCACCACGCCATCATTCTTCAACAGATGGTATTCTGCGTCTTTGCATGCGCTCTACGGCAAGTACCGTCTTCCTCTCTTTGAAGAGAGGGATTGCCATGCGCAACGGAGGTGAAAGACGTTCTCTCCTGAGCAAGAGTTCCCATAACTATTCCTGTCGAGAACAGCCTTTTTCACAAATGTCAACATACAATGGTCAACGTGTGAAAAAAGATTACCCCCAAATTGTGTTGTTGTCAATAGGATTGTGCTCAATCTAAATTTCTTCATGAGTGGAGTACGTCAAACGTGGTTTGGCCATACATTTCACGCTTGATAAGTTTCAATTTGGTCACGTAGCCTTCGTTTCGCTCATTGCTTTCTGGTCGGGGGCGTGCCGCAGTAGAAGCGGCACGCCCCCGCTCAATCCCTTGCGCAAACTGCCGCAGTTCTCGTACCGGGCTCATCTGGGCGCTCTCCAGCCAGGACGGAAGCCCAAACGCATGGGGACAATAGCGCAATTTAGAGTGGGAAAGAAGCGTAGAGAGTGGATCTAGCTCACATTTGATGCTCCCTTGAAAAAGGGGAGTTGAGAATGGTTATCACGTCGCACTATTTCCTCGCGTACAATGTCGACCTCGGGAGGGGCCGTGATCCCGAGTTTTACCCTTCCCTCATGTACCTCGAGCACTTCTAAGAGAATATTGCCAGCGAGGAGAATTTTCTCCCCTTCCTTGCGCCGTAGAACTAGCATGATGGGTTGTTCCTTTCTTTTGTGAAGGGCTCTGATGGCATTGGCGGGTTCGCAGGTGGCGTTTCCTGCTCTGGAGGCACCGTGTTCTCTTCATAGGCTCTGGCAACTGCTTTTTTGATCACCTGCCGTTTGCGCAGGGCGGGGCGCAGCAGTGGGACCCACTTGGGGTCAGGATGCTTGACTGTGACCTCTCCCTCCCGCCGGGTGCCATCTTTGCGCGTTGGGTAGCTCCGGGTAAAGGTGTCGATGATCCGCTGCTCATAGAGCAGATCTTCGGGTTGGGCCTGGACCAGCCAGTTCTTGCGTTTGTTCGTGCTTGTGGGTTCTGGGGCTTCGGCCGCAGCAGGGCGAGGAGCCGTCTCTGAGAGGCCGTAGGAGACGGTGGTGTACGTGCGCGAATGCGTGACCCACTTCTCTTTGGGCTTCCCTTTTCCTCGTTTCCGCGGGACGGATGCTTTGGTCTGGTAGGAGACAACACGATCAGGAAATGACGGCGTCTGAGGGGTGCGTGCATAGCGTTTGTGGAGCATGCCGCTCGCGATGGCAAGCCAGCGTGTCCAGGGGAACACCTGGCTCATGTGCTGGTCGTCTTCTCTCAATAACAATCAATTACAAAAAAAAGAAATACATGAAAAAAGTGAAGATGAATTGAGAGAACATGGTCTTATAAAAAAACAGGTCGACGGTTTGGTGCGTACCGAAGAGCAGCAAGGTCGATCATCTGCCACCTGTACCCGGAGAGAGGTCATTGATGAGCGTTCCTCCACCCTATTTTCTCCAGCGCAAGAGAATGTCTCTCTTGTGACCACAGAGGATGAGGGTGATAGTCCTGTTCTCTCCCTTCGGGATCAGGTGGCTGCAATGAAGCGCGTGTATGAACCAGCGACCCATGAGATGCTTGAGGCACTGGCTCTGGATTACTCACAGCGCTTTAACCAGACGAGTGAAAACGTTGGCGTCTACCTCAAGCGTATGCGTGAGCATCCGGAGTGGCTTCATGTGGCGGCGGTGGACGCTCTGGTGCGCACCTGGTTCCCTGATCCCGGACGTCGTGCGGCCAGACTCGGGGGAGGATGGGTGATCAAGAAATACCGTGAGTATGTGGAGGAGCAGGAAGAGCCTCCCGCCGAAATGGTGGCCTGGGCAGGGTGGATGCTGAATGGTGGGTTGTCCTATAACCATCTGGAGTGGGTGCTTGAAGTCACAGCGCGCGAGGGTTCAGCCACCCCAGATGAGGGAAAACGCCCGCTTCCTCATGAGGTGATTATCGAAGTGGGATGGTTGCAAGAGTTCTGGGCAGCAGGCGGCGCACAAGGCCTGGAGCGCTCTGGTTATCTCTTTGTGGATCTTGATGGAGAATTCTTTACCCCTCAGGACTACGAGCAGTATCGTCAGGCGGCGGTCGACGAAGTGCTTTCTGCCCCCTATGACCCCAGTGATGCTCAGGTGATGTATGAGATCCAGACCTATCTAGTCTGGGCGGAGTCTCAGCGGCTTCCTGCAGAAGAAGAGCAGGAACTCCTCACCGATTTACCACGTCCCCTGGTGCAATGGGTACGCGCACTGGGCAAGCGTATTGATACTGATCACTACAGCATCGGTGTCCGTCTGGCTCCTCGAAGCCGTCGACGGGTGATTGAAATTAGAGAGAAGCCAACGTTTGGACAGGTCTGGCATTTGCGCAACCAGCAGCAGATTCTTGCATGGCTGGATTGGTATCCTCACTCAGCTGTTGTTGTGCCTGAACAGGTGAGAGAAGACGTTTCCCTCTAAGGGCGAAAGTAGCACTTTGCTGGACAGCATAGGTATGTCATATATGCAGAAAGCACAAGAAATCATGTGTTTATCTCAATTTTTAGAGCCTCTACAAAAAGGCCTAAGCTCAAGCATAAACACTGACGCGGGGTGTAGGTGCTCTCACTGTGAATTTCTTGTAGCCATTGTAAATGATATGAATTATGAGAAGGAGCAGTTATGGAACAGCATGATGCTATGCCATCTCTTCAATTACTTTTAACGATTCCCCAAGTCGCCAAGGCTCTGAACCTGGGGCGAACCAAAGTCTACGAATTAATTGGAAAGGAGAACTTACCCGTCCAACGGTTTGGGCGTGCCATACGGGTCTCACAGGAGGATTTAGTGCGCTGGCTAAAGGAGAGGCAGGCGAGGGATGATGGTGGCACATGAAGAAAATGCGGATGAGAGATCACCTTTATTAATCATTATCATCTCGTTGCGCATCCCGTGGGCAGTGAGAACAAAGGAGGCCGATGATACATCATCGGCCTCCTTTGTTCTCACTGAGCTGAGCCACGTGTGTTGCGCTGGTTGTAGGGAGGAGTCTTTAGCCGTTTGAATACATGATGGATGGGCTGTAGTCAGAATAGGCGATGTCTGCGGAAGGGCCGCCATATGGATAGACGATGGATGAGTTGTAGCCAGGATAGACGATGGATGGGCTGTAGCCAGGATAGACGATGATAGGAGCGAGTCCGCCCAGGATAGGCCATATCGAGGTGGCTAGCGCCATACGGGTAGGCGACCTGGGGGGTCGAGTTATGCGGAACGGCAGCGGGAGAGCTAGCGCCATGCGGGTAGGCGACCTGGGGGGTCGAGTTATGCGGAACGGCAGCGGGGGAACTAGCGCCATGCGGGTAGGCGACCTGGGGGGTCGAGTTATGCGGAACGGCAGCAGGGAAGCTAGCACCATGCGGGTAGCCGATAGATGGATGTAACGAGCGTGTATGGTACGTTGCCGTTTGATGGGAGATAGCGAGGGAGTGGGCAAGCAGGATCATGCTGGCCAGGAGAGCAACGATGAGGAGCATTCCATGCAGTTGACTATGATGTTGACGAGCAAACATGATGGTTCGCCGTATGCGCAGTTGACTATAATGTTGACGAGCAAATATAATGATTCGCCGTATGTGCAGCTGACTATGATTTTGACGAGCGAACATAATGGTTCGTCGTATGTAATGTAAAAGATGGGACATATCTGCTCCTTTCGTGTGGTCGTATAAGGAACATGAAACGGGACGCATGGTGCTATCCCGGAGAAGTTTAGATAACCTCTATATTTCAATTATAGCGGAACATACTTCCCCCTAATTGGGTATGTACTTGAACGCGCTGAACCCACGGGTTGCGCAACGAGATTGCAGCAGCACACAGTTGGTAGAGTGCGAAACGGCTTCAGAAGCTATCTTGGCCACAGCATTTGCTTGTGGTCCGCCTCGACCACGCGCCTGCCCTGCTTGCGTTCGAGCGGGAGAATCGAGCCTACTTCGCGGCGGTGATACCGGATCGGGGGATGAGTTCTTTACTGAGTTCGACATGCGGCATGCGCAACTGCTCGCGCGGCAGGCCACCGGGACGGATTACTTCCACCTGCTGGTGGCCGAGGGCGGCGAGGTGGTGGGGCGGGTGAACCTGGCCGAAGTGGCAGGCGGGTCGGCGGAACTGGGATACCGGATCGCGCAGAAGGCCGCGGGGCAGGGACTGGCCACAGCGGCGGTGCGCAAGGTGCGCGAGCTCGCTGCCACAGAGTACGGACTCACCAAGCTGCGCGCGAGGGTCACGTTAGACAATCCGGCCTCGCGCAAGGTGCTTGAACACAACGGATTCGTCGCCGTCGGTGAGTTAACGCTCAACGGCAAGCCAGCCATATCCTACATCTGCGAGCTCCGATGACGAAGCAAAAAAGGAGGGGAAGATTCATCTCTGCACCTCTTTCTCTTCTGCTCCTAACGCGTGAGTAAAACAGCGTTGAAGGCTCTCTCTCCGATGGCGAAGGCGTTCTTTCGCGCGCACCAGTTCTTGGCCTAAATGAGCAAGATCCCGGAAACAAAGATTTTTCAATTCGCGCCGTTTGAGCAAATTCCAGACCTGCTCCTGCAGATTGAGATCAGGCGCGTAGCCAGGCAGGCGCTCCAAATGCAAACGCTTGCCTTCTTTGGATCTGAGAAATTGCTTGATCACCTCTTATGTCTGCCGAGGAAAGCAGGGACCTATCCATTCTCGACGAGAGGAATGCTGCCATTCTCGTTATATTCCTGCTGGGCAGTTGGATACATTGGTCTGGCAGGACCTCTGTGAGGTGCTGCAGCACCCAGTCGTCATTGAACAGGCGTTGCAGCGAGCACAAGCGGGGGCGTGGCTTCCGCAAGAGCTTCAAGCTCGCCGGACACAGGTCCGCACAGCGCGTAACACCCTGTGCGGGCAATTGGAACGGCTGACTGAGGCCTACCGGGCCGATGCATTTCCTCTGGGAGAATACAAACGGCGGCGGCAGGACGTGGAACAGCGGCTGGCAGCGGTGGAGGCGCAAACAAGCCAGATTGAAGCGAGTGTCCAGCAGCACATGGAATGAGCCAGCATCACTTGTTCAATCAACGAATTTTGTCAGCGTATTCGTTGTGGCCTCTCTCAGGCCACCTTTGAGCAGAAACGGCAGTTGGTAGAATTGCTCGTCGACCGCATGGTCGTCACGATGGATGAGGTGGAGATCCGCTATGTGATCCCCACCTCACCGCGCAATGAACAGGTTCGTTTTTGTCATTTGCTTACGGACTATTCAGCCGCAAAGTAGCGGGCAGGATGAGCATAGGATGTATAGATTGATAGAATGAAATATGGTAGAAAAGAGAATAGTGGAGAGAAGGGGAAGGTGGAGAAAGAAACGTTGTGGAATCTTTCTCCACCTTCCTGATAGGGCAGACACTTATTGTGCAGGCTTACGGGCACGCACAAAGGTGCTGATAAAGCGTCCACCTACCTCGCGGCGTTCCTTTGGCGAAAGAACCACAACGGATGCGCTCGCCCCACTTTGATTGATCAAGAACCTTTTCTATGCAATGCTCGCGCCATCTCCATCGGGTTGGGCGCGGTCCTATTGCGCTGCCAGAAGGTTTCGAGCTGCTGGCAAATGAAGTCGGTCTTTTCATCAAAGACCCAGTGACCGCATTCTTCGATCACGCCGCCTTGAGCGCTGAGGGAGATCGCCTTGGCACTGTCGATGCAGTGCGACCCGAAAAACCCCACTCCACCCCAGGCAAGCATCGGGACTTTCAGCTTCTCCCGTGTCAGTTCTGCCGTCTGCTCTGCCATCTGCGGGATGTAGCCATAATAGTTGAGGCTGGCGCGCAGATTGCCCGGCTGGCGCATCTGCATGACGTAGCGTTCAACCTCTTCCTCCGGAATCGCGTTGGGAATGTACGCAAAATCGCGGAAGAAGTGACGCAGATATCTATCCTCACGCCCCTCAATGAGGAAGGTCGCGATGTCCATATTCATATGCATGTTATGATGCCAGTACGACACGCGCGGGTCGACATAGCCAGGGTAATTGAGCCCAAAGAAAGGCGTCTCGATCGTTGACAGCGACAAAGCCCGATCACCTGCCATGTAGGCCAGCGCGACTGCCGGCGGGCCACCGAGATCATGGCTCAGGATGTGAAACGTCTCGATGCCTTCGACCGCGAGAAGCTCTACCAGATCCTGAGCGATCGTCTTCGGCTCGTAACCCGAGTAGGGTTTGTCGCTGTCAGCGAACCCCCTGAGGTCGGGGGCGATAAAGCGGTAGTGGCCTGCGAGTTTCTCGATCACTGGCAAGTAGGCCCGGTGGTTCTGAGCCCAACCGTGTATGCTGAGCACCACAGGTCCTTGACCAGCCAGAATGTAGTGCAGCTTCACTCCGTTGACGACTGCGCGTTTGTTGATGTAGTCAGTCATTGCTTTTCTCCTTCTTCTCTATGTGGTATTAGATTGTATTCACCAGGAGCCCTCCATCCGCAACCAACTCCGTTCCTACGATAAACGATGAATCCATCGTGGCCAGAAACAGCGCGACCTTCGCTATTTCTTCAGGATTGCCAAAGCGCTTGAGCAGTAAACGCTGCTGCAATAGCTGCGAAAATCCTTGAATTTCTTGCGCAGATGCCCCAAGTTTGTCAAAAAATGGTGTGCTTATCGGTCCAATGGTGATGGCATTGACGCGAATCTTGCGATCGCTCAACTCAGAAGACAGGGTTCTGGCCAATGAATGGATTGCGGCTTTACTGGCTGAATACACGGAAACACCAGGGAAACCAACATGTCCATTGACCGAGCCATTGAGAATGATCGAAGCCCCCTCATTGAGATAGGGCAGCGCTTTCTGAATGGTGAAAAAAGCACCTTTCAAATTGATATCCATGATAGTGTCAAAAGACTCTTCCGTAACCTGTTCGATTGGCTCCATCCGAGCGATACCTGCATTTGCGAAAAGGACATCCAACTTGCCAAAGGTCGCCTGTGCGGTAGTGACGGCATGCTCAATATCACTGATCCTGGTAACGTCTGTGGGGATAGCCAAAATACGCTCCCCCAGTTCTGCCCTCACCTGCTCAAGGGCTTTTTTGTCACGACCGGTGATGGCGACCTTTGCCCCCTGGGCATGAAACTCTTTTGCCGTGGCCAAGCCAATACCGCTATTACCACCAGTAATCAGGGCAACTTTCCCTTCTAAATGATTCATGTTGTTCTCTCCTCTGGAAGGATTTCATTCTGACCGTGCTCCAGTTTATCTAGCCCGAAACGGATGTAAAAGCTGTACTAGAACGTTGATCATCAAAGCTCATTTCATGATGCAAGTCACCTGCAAATGAGACCATCTCTGTGCACCATACCGCGTTTGGGGAGCTGAGTGCTAGAGTGCGATGAGGGCTAACCCGGATTCTGGATCGTGACGGCGATACCAATGTGCTGGCGACTCTTCGAGGAGAAACTCCAAAGTTGGCCTTACATGAGCCTCCATGATGTGACCACCATGCGCCAGTCCATGAGAGTCGCCAACGACAACGTGGGCATGGATCTGAGGTGTACCATCCTCCTTCAAGGTAATGTCACCTGTGAGGGCAAGCACCTCGACCTGCTCATCGAGGGAAATCTTCTTATATGACTTCTTTTCAGGCTCGAAATAACCCAGTATCGCATCGCTGAAACCACCGATGGCGGTAAAGTGAGCAGCAGCCAGGCCATTTTGCGTCGCAAATTGGAGTAGGGTTGCTATGAACTCATCATCTTGGTCGAAGACGAGGATATAGGTCTTCCCTCCCTGATCATGCAGTAATTTTGCTTTCATAGGTTTCTCCTCAATGAGGTAGCTACACAAGAGTGCTTTTCTTAACGTAAGATCTGCCTTGGAGCCTCCCTCCCTATCTGAGCTTCCCGCCTTCTCTGGGACGACCAGCAGGAAGTATCATGAAAGCCCTATGAGTATCCGTAGTAATTTTCGCAAGGTTCCTGTGTTTCCTCAATCAACCCTGAGAGAAGAAGAGCTGAAGTGCATGATAGGTTTCTTCAGGGGCTTCTTCTGCAAGAAAGTGTCCTGATGGGATACCATATCCCTGGACCATTTCTGCACGTTCGCGCCAGATTGCCAGGATATCATAGTGGCGTCCGAGAAAGCCGTTTGTTCCCCACAAGACGAGCAACGGGCACTGAACTTTTTGCTGCAAATCCGCTTCATCATGCAGTAAATCAATGCTGGCGGAGGCACGATAGTCCTCACATATGCCGTGGATAGTTGCCGGATCGCTGAAGCAGCGCACGTATTCGGCCAGAGCTTCCGGTGTAAATACGGAGATATCCCTGGATAGACTCTTCAGTGTGTTGTGGAGAAAGTATTCCGCCTGCCCTGCAATCAAACGCTCAGGGAGTTCAGCAGGCTGGATGAGAAAGAACCAATGATAAAAGGCCGTTGCAAATGCTTTATCAACAGTTGCGTATGTTTCGTATGTGGGTACCATATCGATAATGGCGGCTTTTTTGATGCGCTTCCCATGATCGAGGAGCATGCGATGAAGGACACGTGCTCCTCGATCATGTCCAATCACGTGAAACGACTCGTAGCCAAGTTGACTCATCACTTCAATCATATCCTGAGCCATCACGCGTTTTGAGTAATTCGAGTGATCAGGTTCCCCCTTGGGCTTGGAGCTATCGCCATACCCACGTAGGTCAGCAAGGATAACGGTAAATGACTCGGTGAGGCGAGGCGCGATTCTATGCCACATGACATGCGTTTGTGGGTAGCCATGCAGCAGCAAAAGCGGTTCACCTGCTCCTCCTTTCAGCACGTGAAGGCTGGCTCCACCGGTCTGAATTTGCAGAGGAAGAAACGCTTTGAACATTTTTCTGCTCCTCTTGCTCTCCTTTTGTTACCGAGAGATATGCATACAAAATGGTCAATCTCCTTTTCTAGAGCCAGTATACATTCTTCCCAAACCTGGACAGATAACGGCGTGTTACAGCAGCCACTCGTTCTCCCTTTATTGCTCGTTTGCTTCTAGCTCGTTGCGTATCCCGTGGGGAGTTCCAAACTATGCTTCACATCTACCTATTAAGAGATTTTGCAATCATTTAAGCAATTTCAGGAAATTGACCTCATGTTCTGCTTCGTCAAAGACCACTAAGAATCGCCTGAAATTTGGACGTCTTACTCATCAAGCGCCTGGGCCACGGCTTGTTCTAGTGTCAGCTCGCGTCCCTGGGCCCAGGTAGCCTGGAAGGTCTCCTCATCGAGTTGGGCGCGCACAGCGGCGATTATGCCATCTATCTCCCGTTTGTCATTCGGTTGGTGGAAGGCCCCCAATCTCTCCAGGGTTCTTTCTGAAGCGCCGAGCAAACGTGCGGCTTGCTGCGGCTGGCCCAACGTACCAACGGCCCCTGCGAGGAGCGCCAGATCCGTTGCTATTTGGAGCCTATTGTTGATTGCGCGTGCTAACTGTAGCCCCTGGCGTCCCAGGTCTCTGGCGCGCCCAGCCTCACCTTCATGTAGGGCGATGTAGGTGAGGTTATTGTACATAAAGACGATCCGGCGTGTTTCTCCCGTTTGCTGGGATACTGCAAGGCATTCCTCATAAGCATGCCTGGCAAGGTCATCATCCCCACTGAAACGCGCTATTTCCCCCATGATGTTCAGCGCCTGCGCCATCCCTGGCTGATGAGAAAGTTCGCGGAACAATGCTAGACTTTCCTCAACGAGAGGCATGGCTGCAGATCGCTCTCGCAACATCGTGTAGCCCAGCAAAGCAAGTGCCCAGGCCATCTGGAGCCGATCCCCTAAATCACGGGAAATCTCAAGCGCTCTCCTAAACAGGGGCTTTCCGGCATCGAGATCGTAGAGAAAGGCTAGATGTCCAGCGCTGAGCAGGAACTTGGGATGATACACCAAAGATACTTCATCAAGCCGCTCTAAGAGTTGTTGGGTCCATCGGCGCCCTTCAACATGATACCCATCACCGTACCAGAACAGGCAGAGAGCACCCGCTAATCGTATGCCCAGCGCCACATCTCCACTGCTCAAGGACCAGGAGAGCGCCGCACGGATATTCTCCATGTCCAATTCGAGCCGCCCAGACCAATAATCGTACCCTGCCAGCCGCAACTCTGGCTCGGCACGTTCTGCCAGCTCAACAAAATACTCGGCGTGCCGTCTCCGCGTTGTTTCCTCTTCACCGCTTGTTTTCAGTCGCTCACGTGCGTACTCCTGGATCATTTCCAACATGACAAAATGTGGTTCACTGTCTGGCATCTCTTTCTGCTGCACGAGATGTTTATCCACCAGGGATGCCAGCCCGTCTAATACATCAATGGATAGACCTTCACCACAAATGCCCTCGATGGCTTCCAGCGAGCAGCCCCCACGAAAAACTGCTAGTCGCGCCAACAGATGTTTCTCATCCTCATCAAGCAGGTTATAGCTCCATTCAATGGAGTCGCGCAGGGTTCGCTGTCGCGGCGGGGTGTCACGTGAACCACCTGCGAGCAGACGCAAAGGCGAGCTATCCCTCGTTCCTTCCAACCGCTCCAGCAACGCCTGCGGCGTGAACAGTTTACAACGCGCCGCAGCCAGTTCGATAGCTAGCGGTAACCCATCAAGACGGATACAGATTCGCCCAATCACCGGGGCTGTAACTTCACTCAGCGTAAAGCGGGGCAGTGTCATCTGTGCACGTCTAAGGAAGAGCAGACCTGCTTCGGATTTGGTGAGGCTCTCAACGGAAGGTGCCTCAGCGAGAGGTAGTGAGAGCGGCGGGACGAGGTATTCCTGCTCCCCGGCGATGCGCAATGGCTCCCGGCTGGTGACGAGGATTTTCAGGCGTGAAGAAGCTGCCAGTAACTTGGATACCAGTGGAGCTGCCTTGATCACATGCTCAAAGTTGTCAATCAGCAGCAACAGCTCTCGTTGGGCGAGCGCCCGTTTCAGGGTATCTGGTAGGGGTTCCATAGGACGTTCAACTACACCAAGCACGGAGGCGATGGCTTTTGTCACCAGAGTGTAATCTGAGAGGGGAGTAAGGTCGACGAAGCAGACACCATCAGCGTATGCTGAAGCTTCCTCTGCCGCCACCCGCAACGCTAGCTGCGTTTTGCCAGTTCCTCCGGTGCCAGTGAGAGTTAGCAGACGGGATGTGCCCAGCAGTTGCTTTACTTCAGCAATTTCACGGCTGCGCCCGATAAAGAGGAGGGTCTGTGGGGGAAGATTGGACCTGGATACCGGATGCGGCGACGTCGAGACCCTGCTCTCGAGCAAACCGAGGTCTTTCACGCACGCGATAGCTTGAGTACGGCTTTTGACCCCCAGTTTGTTGTAAATCTGGCGGTTGTACCATTTAATGGTATTTGGACTCAGAAAGAGCTCGTCGGCAATCTGCTGATCTGATAATCCGGTTGATAGTCGCTTCAAAATCTCTTGTTCGCGTTCGTTCAGGAGATCAGGCGACGTCGCCTTTCCTTTCATAAGCCTGTTCCCAGATGATAAGGAGACTTATACACAATTATTACGTATTATCACGAACACAAACATTCTACTCTTTTTTTGCTGGGCTTGTCTACCGCTTTTTTCCATTCTTTCTAATGGTGACATTTCTCCTCATTTTCCTTATGCTTAGGAAGACGAAAGCAATGCAAAAGCGAGATCAAGGATCCTGCAGAACCAATGAGGAATTGTCCATCCACTAAGGAGCAACATTGGCGCAAGAGAGGAGGATGTATCATGGCACAAACCACTGTCCATATCCGAACCGGTCAGGATGCCTGTATTGCCGTAGGATGGGCTAGGCATTGCACGCTTACTATTGACCGCGAGACGCAGGCAGGGGGGATGGGATTGGGTTTCAATGAAGGGGAGTTACTCTGAAAAAACATCTCGAGCTTTCTCCTTATTCTTCAGTCACCAGACCCCATGGGTAAACCCAGGGGCTTGCACCTCACCTCCCTCTCCCCAGGGGACCAGGGGTGGACGCATTCACCAGCAGGACAAGCCTGAAGGTCGTTGGGACGGGTGACGAGCGGTTCAACCAACCGCCACTCTCCGTAGAGAGTCGCCCCACCAGGAAAGGGTACTCGCAGGTTGAACGAGCGAGTAGGGCTTTGGCCCCATGCCGATCCTGGCATGCTGAACAGGCGCGACTGATGCAGGTAACCATGCATCACAAACAGTTTCTCGTGCTATGCAGAGGAGTGCCTTTGTGCTGACCTGTTCGTAGCGTCTACATTCTTCTTCTCAAACAATGTAGGAAAACCGGAAAGGAGAAGGAACCTCGCCACCCATGCGCCTGAAAAGGACTCGGCATTCCTCCCCCCGCATTCATGCGGGGGGAGGAATGCCTCGATTCAATGAACGCTCGCTAATTATCATACCGAGAAGAAAGGAAAAGAACCATGTCAACACCGAACAGCGAACAGGGGAAGAGTGCAATTCAGATTGTTGCCGAAGCCCGCAAAACCATCCCAGAACTCACCGTCGCACAGGCGAGAGAGAAGTTGGATCAGGGACAAATTGGTCTGCTGCTTGATGTCAGGGAACCCGTTGAGTGGGAGAAAGGACATATTCCAGGGGCAGTACTAGCCCCACGCGGCATGCTAGAATGGTATGCCGACCCAACAACGCCTTACGCCAAACCAGAACTCACGACGAAGCGGGATGCTCACATCATTGTAGCGTGTGCCTCTGGTGGGCGCTCGATGCTGGCGGCTCAGACACTCCAGTCGATGGGCTACACCAATGTGGTGAGTATGGCAGGCGGCTTCAATGAGTGGAGCAAGCAAGGGTTTCCCACCGAGGAGGGGACGGCAGAGATGAAATGACCGTTTTACCAACATATATGCTGGTGAATATAATGAGAGACGAAGGCAGAAGCCTACCATCTTGGATCGCTTCTGCCTTATACCTGTTTTCTACTATTCGTGAAGTTTTTCTGCAAAACTGTGCTTCCCCAAAAAGACCCTTTTCAGAACAACATGATCAGCAAAAAGAGTCTCCTGCTATCCTCGCCTGCTCCTGAACCTGTTCACCACACTCCTCCAGCCAGAGAAGGGGAGCATGAGAAGCAGGTGGAGGCACAGCATACTCTCCATGTGGTTCCTGTTGCATTGCTTGAGCAGGTGCAACAGGTGTTTGGGTTTCCACAGGACCGGCGCTGTCTCAATGGGCAGGAGTTTCTGGTCCACTGGCTTCGTGTGGCGCGCATCGAACAGATCCCACTTCTCCCTCATGAACCTCCTCAGCCAGTTGCTGTGCTCACGATCCAGAGCCTTCGCGCGTTCTGTACCTCACTCTCACCTGCCTGGCCCTGGTGCTATGATAGCACCGCAAAATACCTTTCGGTGTTACAAGCTGCAGGCCTCCTGCTCAAAGTGAAACAGCCCAAAGGGATGGGGACACGTTATTATTTCCCACTGACCTCGACGCCCTGTCTGCCAGTTTGCGTCGAACAGGTGCAGCAGCTAGCGGGACGACGCAAAAGCGTCAGACGTTCGCGTGCGCTGCAACGCGCCTCGGCATGTATGGAGACCTCTGGCCCAGAAGACACTCACGATGGAAAGGAAGCAGGAGACGTGAAATCCCGTCCAGTTCATCTCCGTCTTGTCCCACCTCTGCAGCAGGGGCAACACGATCACGGAACACGCGATCGTTCTTCTCAGATGACGCAGAGGCATGGTGATTCATCCGACAAAGAAGAGCAGGTGTGGCGTACGGTCGAGCGTCTGGCGGCGATGATGCAGTCCTTTGGGATGCGTCTCACCCCTGCGGTGAGAGCATCGATGTCCGTGATTGTCTGGGAGGAGTTTACTCGCCCGGTGCAATCGGTCTCATCACAATCGTCTGATGAGACCGAGCCCGTCTCCTCGCCACCCAGAACGCAGATGAACACACGCAATGATGGGATGCTCAATGATCGAATACCGATGACGCGCAAACGTCGATGTTCTCGAAGACGGTCCAGAGGCGTGGAAGAGGAACGTCAACCTCAATGTGATGAGTCGACTCCAGAAGGAAAACGTCGACCTCAACCTGATACATCGACTCGTAGAGAGAACGGAGGATGTGCTGAGAAAACGTCGACTCTTGCGGAAGAACGCCGAGCGTCTCCTGAATCGTCGACGTTTGAAACAAACTGTCGACCTATTGTGAGCACATCGGTAGTCGAAGAAGATGGTCAACCTCAACCCAAACCATCGACTTCGGTGCAAGAATGTCGACCTTTGGCGCAAGAAACTGTCGACCTTCGCGGCGCACAAACGCAGACTCGTGAGACCCCTACACATACACGTGCGCGCGCGTGCGCTGAATTCAATCATCTCAATTATCATCTTTCATTAAAAAAGAAATAATTGAGATACGTGAAGATGAAATGAGAGAGCAGGGTCCAACAAACAAACAAGTCGATCATTCATCCAGAGCGCGTATCGCAGAGGAACCAGGTCGACTATCTGCTGCATGCTCTCGTGGAGAAACGGTTGAAGATCCTTCCCAGACACTTCCCTCTCCGAAGCAAGAGGAGGGCTCTCTTGTTGCTATACCTGATGAATCTGAAATTGTGAGGAGGGCGATTGATGCCTATCTCGCATGGAATGACCCAACGTATCAACCAACACCACCCACCCCCAAACAAGGAAGAGCCATTCATCCCCTGGATAAATCACAGGGGCTTTCTGTAAAAGTCATGTGATGCTACTTAGTGGCTCATTCGCTAAAAGAGTTGTAGAATAGAGAAAGGAGAAGCGAGCACAGAAAGGAGAAATCAGATGCGTGGACCATTGCGAATGCGTGCCTTAACAGCTGAAGAAGAACGGGTGATTGGCAAACTCGCCCACTCACGTACGGCTTCGGCTCGCTTGGTGGAGCGGGCAAAGATCATTGAACTGGCCCAGAAGGGACAGACGATCCCGCAGATTATGCAGCAATTGCACCTCTCAGAGCCAACCGTTCGCAAATGGTGGAAGCGCTTTGAGCTGATGGGACTCCCTGGTTTAGAGGATGTCGGGCGCCCTGGGACCCCAAGACACTACAGCGACCTGGATCGTGCAAAGATCATTGAGGTGGCTCTCACCCGACCCGCCAACTTGGGGCTCGCATTCAACTGTTGGACATTTGACCGACTCACGACCTCTATTCAACAGCAGTTCGGGATTGCAATGAAAAAGACACGCATCTTTGAAATTTTGCACGAAGAAGGCTTGCGTTGGCGGCAGCAAGAGAGCTGGTTTGGTGAGCGACTCGACCCCGAGTTCGCCCAAAAAAGGGGGCTATTGAAGCCTTGAGAAAGGATACCCCAGCTAGGCAGTGTGATTGTAGACATCGATGAAATGGGACCAGTTGCGGCAAAGAGTTATCCAGGACAAGAGGCGGTCAATATCAACGTGCGTCCCGCGCAGCGAGCCAAACAAGAGATTGATTATGGCCGTCGTGCCAAGGGGTATGTCTATGGAGCCTTACGAGAAGCGACAGGAGAATGTTTCACCCAGTGCTATCCACGTCGTTGCTTGCTTCATTTTATCGACTTTCTCTGTGAGGTAGATGACTGGCTTGATGCCTCGATTGAGCGCATCTACGCTGTCCTGGACAATCTGGATATGCACCATTGCCGCGATTTGCTGCTCTTCCAGATCCACCATTCTCGTTGGGAATTTGTCTATCAACCCAGTCGCGCCGCCTATCTCAATTTGATTGAACCTTGGTGGAAGACCCTACGCTCCCTTGCCTTAAAAGGAAGACGTTTTGAAACGTGGGAGGAGGTGATGAGGGCCGTTGAAGCCGCCACAGCCTATTGGAATGCGCACAAGCATCCCTTTGGCTGGGGACGTCGTCGTCGTCACCAGCCACTTCGTCAGTCTCACACATTCTCTTTCCAGGTCAAAGTTATGCGTATTTAGCGAATGCGCCACTTAGAAAGGTATCATGTCTCTTTGTACCTCATCGAGATGTGTAGCGAGTGAGGATGGCATCGCTTCAAGTGCCGGGAACCCCGCATGCAAGCAACAGAGGCAGGCCAGCAGGGCTTTCCAATTCTCAAAAGGGTGATGAAAAAGAAGAGTTTTCCTTGTAGAATACGAAAACCAAATCATCTCTCAAGGAAAACTCTGCATGGACTATACCACATTGACGCTTTCAACACGAGCGAAACATCCCCCAGAAATGGTTCCCGCAGCTTCGCTGTACCACACCTTGCAAGCCCTCTCAGACAAGAGACGCAAACAAGGAAAACGCTACGAATTGGCTCTGGTCCTTTCTCTGATTGTGCTCGCCAAGCTCGCAGGGCAACAGACACTCAGTGGAGCCACCGATTGGATTCGTCATCATGGCGTGCCTTTGGCACAGCGCTTTGGACTTCGTCGCCAGCAAATGCCATGCCAGATGACCTATTGCAATGTCCTGGCGATGGTAGACAGCAAGCATCTCGACGAGCTTCTTTCGGCATTTTTCATCCGTTGGGAAGCTCAGGCTCGATGTGGGGAGCAATCCAGTCGCCTCCTCATTCCAAGCCTACAGACCAATCACGCTCATGTCGCTGTTGATGGCAAAGCTCTACGGGCGACGAGCAACGAGGTCCATCCGGTTCACCAACTCAGTTGCTATGAAGTGGCGACTGGCATCGTGCTTTGGCATTGCAATGTGCAGGAGAAGGAAAATGAGATCAGTGCCCTCAAGCCCTTGTTGGCGCCATCATGGGTCAGTGGACGCATTTTGACCCTCGACGCTCTGCATACGCAACGCGACCTCTGTGCGCAGATCCATCGCTTGAGAGGAGACTATCTCCTCATTGCCAAGGACAATCAGCCCACCCTCCAAGAGGATATTGCTGATTTGTTTGAGGACGCTTTCCCTGATCGGCGGCGCTGGAAGCAGGCAGAGACCTGGGACAAAGGACATGGACGATTGGAACATCGCCAGCTTCTCTCTAGCCCTGATCTCAACGATTGGTTTCGCAAGGACTGGGAAGGCATCGAGCAAGTCTTTCGCCTCGAACGAACGACGCGCATCCTGAAAACGGGAAAGCTTCGCCACGAAGTGGTCTATGGGCTCAGCAGTCTCTCGATGAGCAAGGCTCCTCCCCAACGCATGCTCCAACTCGCCAGAGACCACTGGGCCATCGAAAATCGGCTGCATCATCGGCGAGATGTCACTTTGGGGGAAGATCGCTGTCAAACCCGTACAGGATCCGTTCCCAGTTTGCTTGCTCAGCTCAATAGCGCCGTATTGAGTCTGATGGATCGCCTTGGCGTTCGCAATGTTGCTCGCCAGATGCGCTACTTGAACGCCCATGTTGATCAGGCTCTTGATCTTATCCTCCTTGGTCAATGTTCTGTTTATTAGAATTGGAAAGCCCTGGGCAGGCCAGTGCCAGACCTTGACAATATGTTGTATATACACTATAGTGGGGTCACGATGATGAGCACTGAAACTGAGACAGCCGATGCTGGTGTGGTTGGCGAGATCACTCGCACTTGCCTGCTCACGCGCACGCGTCGCATAGCACGCATTATTACCAATATGTATGATCAGGCCCTGCGGCCTTACGCTGTCAATGCTCCGCAGTTCTCCTCTTGTCCCGGAAGAGCGACTCCCAGGTGACCTCTCTCCTCTCAATAGGACACGAACCTTTGTTTAAAATCAAGAATGATTCCGGCAGTCTATCGGTACTTTGTTGGTTCGGGATTTTGTCTTGTTTTAAGCTTATGAAAGAGCAGCATTTCAAGCTCAAATTGCTCGAGATAAAAACGTTCTATCAGACGCAATTTCCCCAGTCCACAAAGTACCGCTATAGCAATATTCACAACGATTGAGCCACCTCATTTTTTCGCCTGTCTTTCAAACCAGCGTGCTCGCCCTGGCGATCTTAGTGTGATGAGATTGCAGCCTTTCTCCACGACGCATACAATAGCCTTAATAAGAGGTGTTCTTTTTCTCAGCTTGCAACACGATTGAGCATTTCTGAGAGGAACTCTAAGGTGGGTAAAAGCTCGCACCATGTCACACCACGCAAACAGGAATGGGGGGGATGTCTGGAGGGAAGTCGATTCCTCACTCCCGCCCTTTGAGGATCACACCACACGACCAGATGCAACTTCACCAGTTGAAAGCCATTTGGGAGTCGTTCCCGGAGGGTCTCATTGCGTGTGACCATAACCAGAAGGTTGTACGGATCAATGCCGCTGCTCGCACGCTCTTTGAAGTGGGTTCCGAAGCCCAATGTCAAGGAAGAGACTACCAGCAATTTCTCACATCCTACATCCGCTCTGATGAGCAGCCACCATGTGCTCCCTCAGAGCAATGGCTGATGAACCTCGCTCTTGCCGGGACAACAGGAGCCGGTTTGCCAGAACAGATGCTGCTGCACCTCCCTTCCGGGCGCAAGATCTCGGTCACGGTTCGCACCTTTCCCGTGAGTGCTCAAGGGCACGATACAGAAGAAACCGTCTCGATCTTCCATTGTGGGGATGAAATTTCCTATCTCCAACGTGTCCACGAGTCGATGTTGGATCTGCTCACCGCGATCGCGCAGATTCCCGAGCAGATGGAATGCGTCTTGCCGGAAGAAACCTTCCTCCTCTCGTCTCCGGTGCTCTTCGTGGCCCAGCAGGTGGTGGATGTCATCCAGTCTGTCCTGAATTGTCACAATGTGAATATGATCGCGCTCGGTCATCGAACGGGCCATCTGTATTATGTCGCAGGAAGTGGCTTGACCGCTGAACAAGAACAGTACTGGCGGGACATCGGGGGATACTTCCATGGCTCAGAAGTGCTTGGCGATGCGGCATACGCTCGCCTGGGCGCCAACCAGGAGGTCGTGCTTGCTATGGATCAGTTGCACACCATTGAACGTCTCGGGAAACAATTGCCTTTTCCGGCGTCTCTTTACCCCGTGTCTCCTGGCTCCGAGACCATCCTGTTCGTTCCTCTGTTTCTGGGGCAGCGGTTGGTTGGTACGCTGCTTGTCGTCAAAGCGCGTTCGGAAGGAGCGTACACGCCAGAGGAGATCGTGCTCGTGAAAGCCGTTACCGCGCAGACCATGCTGCTCATTGAGGGCATTCACGGTTTCTCTGCACAGGAAGGGAAAAAGAACAGAGCCCTTGCCCAGCAGGAAGTGCGTCGCCTGGCTGGCGAATTTCTGACCCTGGCCAGTCATGAACTGCGCACCCCGCTGACGGGGATCCTGGGCAATCTGCAATTAGCCCAGCGCCGCTTGCAGACCTTCAAAGGGCAGCTTGTCCCTCCGCCTGCTCAGATAGGCGAACCCATTGTCTATGTTCAGCACCCCTTAGCCGTTGCCTCGCAGAGTGCCGAGCTTCAGCAGCAGATGATCAATGACTTGATCGATGATGCGCGTATCCAGACCAATACGCTCCCATTCTTCCTGAACCCTGAGGATCTGCTCACACTGCTGAGAGAGGTGGTGGCCAGGCAGCAACGATCTGCGCCAGAGCACCCCATTATGCTGGATATTCCTTCTCCGGAACAAAGGGTGCCCATCCTCGCCGATGCTGGGCGAGTCAAGCACGTTCTCACCACCTACCTGACGAATGCACGCACCTATTCTCCTCCAGGACAGCCTGTGGTGGTGCAGTTAAGAATTGAGGAAGCTCTCGCCCGCATCACCGTCCACAACGAGGGAGCAGGCATTGCGAGAGAAGATCTTGACCATATCTGGGAGCGCTTCTATCGTGCCAAAGGGAGTGCTGTCCAGCATGAACTGGATCTGAGCTTCGGATTGGCCCTCTATTTGTGTAGAGTGTTCATTGAACGGCATGAGGGGAGCGTTGGAGTGCAGAGTGCTCCTGGCGAGGGCGCCACGTTCTGGTTTACCGTGCCCATCACACCATCTCGAGGAAAATGAGACACGTTCCCTTGCCATCTGGCTCAATCTTTGTGAACACCGCTGTAGCGCTAGTTTGTTGACAATGGATTTTGTCTCGTTTGAAACCCATCAAATGATGCCTATCTAAGCACAAATTGTTCAGGCTATACTTCCAAAATTGGGAGCGATTTTCCCTGGTCAACAAAGTAGCACTATGTCAAGTCCGAAAAACTCATGAGTAATTTGCAAGATTGTGAATGGAAGAAAGGATTGGAGATTGAGCGATGTTAAGTATTCAATTTGAACGTTTCGGGGAGCCTACAGAGGTTCTCCAGGTTGTTGACGTGCCCGTACCGGAACCAAAGACCAATCAGGTTCTGATACGTATGCGTGTACGCCCCGTCCATTCTTCAGATCTCCATATTATGCGAGGGCGCTACGGTATCTTACCACCATTGCCGATCAGCCCAGGAATTGAAGGGATGGGAGTTATTGAGAGCCTTGGTGAAGGCGTTCAAGGCTTTCACGTCGGGCAACGAGTGATTCCTTTCAATAGCTGGGGATGTTGGCAAGAATACCTGGTTGCTGACGCGTCCAGACTCTTGCTTGTTCCTGATACGGTGAGCGATGAGATGGCAGCACAGCTTATCATCAATCCCATGACAGCGTGGGTTATGCTGACCCAGGAACTCCAGGTCGAACGAGGTGAGTGGCTCGTGCAAACTGCGGCAAATTCGGCGGTTGGACGCCTGGTGATCCAACTTTCCCAAATTCTTGGGCTGAAAACAATCAACATTGTCCGGAGCCGAGAGCAGGTCCAGGGACTTCTGGACATGGGTGCTGACGAGGTGATCTGTTCTGCCGATGAGAATGTCGTCGAGCGGATAGCACAGATTACTGGCAGCACTGGTGTCGGTAAGGCAATGGATAGTGTTGCTGGACAAGTTGGTGCAGACGTGTTACAAAGTCTCCGGTTTGGTGGCGTCATGCTCCAATACGGAGCACTCTCGACGCATGGACAGACGGACCCCGGCAAGATGATTCTACCAGTGTTTGCACCAAAGATGATATATGGCGTGACGAGTGTGCGAGGCTGGTGGATCTATCCCTGGCTCTCGAGCGTGTCTCTTGAGGAGGCTAGGGGGATCGCGAACCAGTTGCTGAGTTTGATGGCGCAGGGAAGGATCGTTTTGGGATCTGGCCAGGCGTTCGCGCTTGCAGATGCGAAACAAGCGGTGCGCTATGCACAACAGGCACAGAGGCAGGGAGGCAAGGCACTCCTTGTTGGGTAAGAAATGACGACTCCCCACGGCTATAGTTATCTGAAGTTCAGTGACAATATACGCACAAATGACGGCATTGATATGTCTTCAACGTGAAAGTATCGTACAGCAGATTCGTTGAGGCAACGATCTCAGGGGGAGGAAGGGAACCATGCATTGCGATGCGTTCCCTTCCTCCCCTGAAACAGAGGCGCAAGTAGTTGACAAAGGTCGTGTGATGCTCTTCATTGAGCAAGATTGCATCGGTAGTGGCGGTCTTCGAAATGCGGATTTCATAGGGGGAGCCATCACTCATATTCGCTTTGTGATACAAATCGGGAGCAATAACCACATGATAGTATTCCTCTGGGAGCGGCTGTTCTTCTTCTCTATACCCATCGGCCCAGTCATCGCTATCCTCTGGTGGCTCTTCATCCGGTCCCTCAACCAGTTCCCGACCAAATGCGTAGACAACCAACGGATCAAAGATCTCCGCCTCTTCATTCCAACCCACGAAGTTCACCCCGCCAACTTCTTGATAGAAGGCTCGCAAGGAAAGGGGAAGGAGTCCTACTTCACGCTCCAAAACACCTAACTGCACAACGATATTTGAAGGAGGTTCGGTACGTACTGGTGGATTTGCTTGGATCCAAGCAAGCTCCTGCACGGAGCAGCCTCTCTCCTTGGGGAGCTGATCGTGGAGAAATACGTAGCCAAGTGCTCGCAAACGAGGGATCATTCTTTCAATGTTCTGCCGAACCCGTCTCATGGTTTCGCAGGCCACTGCCCAAGCATCGGAGTATATTGGCTCGTTCTGTATCTGATCACCTAGCGCGACAAGACTTGGATACACTCACCTTGGAGATAACGCTCTAAATAACTGGCCATGTCCTTCTTTCCTGTCCTCAGGTCTTCCTCAAACGCTTTTTCTGCAGATTGAAGATCAACATATCAAAACCGAGCATTGTTGTCAAAGCAAGCAAACTCACTTCTGGATACTACTCATCACGATGTTCGCGTTCCTGATCTTCGGCGAGATCGAGCGCGAGCACGCTGGCAAGAATGAGGACATCGTCCTGGTCAGGAGCGATATCGACGCTATAAGTATCCCGCAAAGCGAACCAGCGTTTCGAGACTGTTGCAACAAGCTGACCTGCCTGTGTGATGCTGAACTCGTGCTCAAAGATCGACCCGGTAATGTGCAGATCATTTGGTCCGGGAATGTCCACGGTGAAGCGGTCAACAAATGGGCTAATCAGGTGTTTGCGGACTTCTGCGAGTTCCTGCCCCTACGGGTGATCTCGTAGGTTGGGCGTAAGGCGAACAGCCGTCGATGAACGCTCGCGACCTCGTTTCCACTTCTGTCGCGAATGATGAGCCGATGGTGCAGGCTGAAGACCTTGCCGTCGACCTCAAAGATCGGTTCTCCTGTTTCGCTCAGGATAGTCGAATCTTCCCCCAGATGGAAGATCTTCTCACGGATCAAGTAGCGCATAGGATGGCCTCCTGTTTGCTTCTTTTTATTTGTTATCCTTACTATGATACGTTCAAGTTCACATCTGCGTTTTGCTCCAATGGACCCAACAAGCAACGCAGGAGGCGTACCAGAAAGGTATGCGACAAATCTCAAGACCTACCCACTTGCCAGTTTCACACAGGAGAGGATGATATAGAGAAGGTGATTTGGTATATGCAGCAGCTGCCTGCGTCTCTGAATGCTAGGTAGCAGTAATGGCTTTCGCACAAGCAGGGTATATGCCTATCCTAGCGCTCTGCTTGTGTGCTTGGCTGCCAACGGAGAACGAGCCTTCGTTGGTAGTGAACATCTTCAGCCAGAAGCTGAGAAGTTGCGCCGCTTACGGTGAGAAAATGAGGCGTTGAGGCAGGAGCGTGACATCCTGGAAAAGGCACTCTCCATCTTCTCGCATCCGTGGAAGACCGTTTTCGCTTTATCGAGCACTGCCGAGGGCAGTTTGAGGCTTGTCTCATATGCCGCGAGCTCTAACAGTAGCAAACAGGTATTTTATACGGGGCGCGGCGAGAAAACCGCGAGGTCTTCAGCCTCGTGGATGAACGCCGCCCCTTCCTCCTATCCCTGGCTTTCAATGTACTGGCGAATAGTCTCCTGCTACCACTCCTGCTCATTTATTATTTCTCTCAGAAGCATCTGATCGGCGGTATCGCAAGTATGGGACTTAAAGGCTGATCGGAGCAACGGCTCTTCCGCAAGAGCCGTTGCTCCTGAGAGCCGGGAGGCAGTTCCACATGCGGAACAGTGAGTACACGTGGCTTCATTCCTCTTGCCACACTTTGGACAGAAAAGGGGGGAGTGCTTCATATGTCCAGCATACCTCGAAAGCGTTTCTCAATAGTTGATCTTTTGTTCAGATTATAGGAGCAAGAGGGCGTTTGAGACGAGGACAAGAGGGTATGAACAACATTCAGCAAAAAATCCAAATGCATCTGAAAACGGATTTTCGCTTGAGAGAGGAAATGTAAGAGCGTGTTTGGGACAGGGTTAGGCTCTTCTGCTCAGACCGTGTTTTGCAATGCGCGGCGGTAATGCTGCGTGGCCAAAAGAGCAAGATGGGAGAAGTATTACTCGATCCCTCCCTGGTATAGTAACGGAAACGTGAGCATACGACTGCGCATGTTGAGAGTTTTCGCAACCAGAAGCAGAACCATCATAGGCCGCCTGATTGGTTCTTGATTTCTGTCCTCGATTTTGGTTGCTGAATAAAGAAAGGGTATACCTGATGATGAAGCTCGGCATAGACGCCATACTGCTCTTTGTGCGCGAACTGGACAAATGTACCGCATTTTATCGTGATGTCCTCAAACTCCCCTTTGTAGGAAGCGATCCCGGCGTTGCCACCTTCAAGGTGCAAGACCGCTACCTGACCCTGCAATCACCAGAAGGAGTCGCAAAACTCTTTGGGATTGAGCCCGACGCAGTTAATATCGAGGGCAACCCGCGTGCCATGATAGCCTCTCGAGTTGAAGATGTTCATGCGACCTATGAAACCCTCAAAGCAGCGGGTGTTCCCTTCCTCCGACCACCCACCGATCATCCCTGGGGGGTACGCACTGCCATATTTGTCGATCCTGAAGGCAACCTCTGGGATATCAACCAAGATCTAGAATAATGGGTGGGAACGGGTTCGTAGATGCCGCGCCAAACGGGCGAGGAGCAGCCGAATCATCGCCACCTGGATCAGCGTCTCGCTGGTCTGCACCTTTCGTTCGTAATCCTTACTGAGTCTCCTATTGTGGGAGATCTAACTCAATGTTTGTTCGACTACCCACCTTCTGGGTAAGACACTGAAGCCACGCGTGCCTGGTTGTCGCTCGACGACCTCCAGGTTCCAGTTGCCTTGGGTCAGACACCACTCGGCCAGTTCTTGGCCTCGATAAGCTGCGTCGGCCCAGATCTTTTTGAGGCGTAAGCAACGAAAATGATAGAAAACTGTTTGCCACGGCGGAAAGTTAGTTGGCAGGTAACGCCACGGGCAATCGGTACGCAGGACGTAGAAGATGGCATCAAAAATGGAACGCAATGAGTGAATTGGAGGCCTGCCTTGTCTGGACTGGGGAGGGAGATAACGTTGGTGACACTTTCACTCTACATCAGAAAGATCGCTTGGGTGTAAATCCAAAAATTCAGTGAGGTAATTTCTGTATAATTATCTGAGGTAATGACAGCGAACAGATCGCTTCCTCTTTTTAGCTTATGAGTCTGATGATGGAGTGGTTGCCTCTTTGATATATCGGTAAAGCGTGGCACGAGAGATCCCCAACGCAGCACAAATTTCAGGGATGGAATGGCTCTGGTCGTCGAACATACGCTTCGCCAGAGCAATTTTTCCATTGGTCTTGAGCTTTCTGGGCCTCTCGCCGACCCGTCCTCTGGCCTTGGCTGCTGCTAACCCGGCATTGGTCCGCTCACGAATGAGGTCACGCTCAAATTCGGCGAGTGCTCCCATCAGATGAAAGATCAGCTTGCCACCCGGGGTTGTGGTATCTATCTGTTCGGTAATGCTCACAAACTCGATGTTTCGCCCTTGGAGATTCCTGAGGAGTTCGATCAGGTGCTTCAAGGAGCGTCCTGCCCGATCCAATTTCCAAACCATGAAGGTGTCGCCTGATCGGACATAGGCCAGCGCTTCGTTCAGTCCTTTGCGCTCGGCTTTTGATCCCGTAATCTTGTCCACAAACCATTTCTCACATCCTGCTGCTTCCAGCGCATCAATCTGGAGTGCCTCGTTTTGTTCGTGTTTGGAGACGCGCACATAGCCAATCTTCATAATCTCTTCCTTTTGTCTCAAGACTCCCATTGATTGTCCAACTTTTTGAGAATTGTCAAGAAAAGAGTTCGTGCGTAGGAAGGCCATGCGCCGCAACTCTAGAAAAGCAGAGCTATATGTCTCATTAAAGGGGACGGTTTTGAGATGCATTTAACGGTCGATTTTGAACTATTCTCCTGACGCGTCATTGAACCGTCTGGACAGATGAAGCTGGAGCGGATGCGCACGCTTGCAGGCTCGCCTCCCCTTTGGTATACTCACCCTGTTGGGGAGTTGGGGAAGACGTTCATTGTGGAGTTGTGGAGAAGAAAGGAAGCCATGCCAAAGCCAGCAGCTCATGCCCTGCTCTGGTCTCCCGAGAACCAGTGCTATCTTTTGCATACCCTCAACCAGCCACCATTGCCTATATTTCCAGAAGACAAAGGAGCGTGGCGGGCCTGGTTGGCGACGCATTCCTCCTTTTCCTTTCAGGGCCAATATGGTCACTTGAATGTGCTCAAAGAGGTTCGTTCTCGTGGGAATGGCTACTGGTATGGCTATCACACCCATTCCGGCCAGAGCAGGAAGCGCTATCTGGGAACCGATGCGACCGTGACCCTTGTTCGTTTAGAGGAGATGGCACAGGATCTCCAGGAGAACCAGCAGAAGCCGTCATCGTTCCCCTCGCGCGTGCTGGAGGCGAGTCCTGTTTCCTTGCATCTCTTCCCTGCTGGCAACGAGGCTCCTTCTCGCCTCGTCGAGCCTGGTGACTCCTTCGATGCTCCCGGCATGCTGATGGTGCTGACCAGGCTGACTCCTCCCCCTCTTCCTGCTACTCTCGTGGTACGGGAGCGTTTGCTCTCTGCTCTGGAGGCTGCGCTGTCCCGCCCACTGACCTTGCTCTCTGCCTCCGCTGGCTGGGGCAAAACCACCCTGCTCTCTGCGTGGGCGCAGCAGCATCAGGGAGCCGTTGCCTGGCTGTCTCTGGAGCCCCTGGACAATGACCCGACGCGCTTCTGGATTTCGGTGATCGCGGCTCTGCGGACGTGCTGGCCAGATATGGGAACGCGTGCCCTTGCCCTGTTGCACACCTCTGCGCCGCTTTCGAGCAGCCTGACCACCCTGCTCAATGAGTTCGCAGGTCAACATGCAGAGAACTCCCCTCTGGTGCTGATCCTGGATGACTATCATGTGATCGAGGAACCGAGCATTCATGCCTCGCTGACTTTCTGGCTGGAGCATGCGCCCCCGCAGGTGCACCTGGTGCTGGGCAGTCGCGTCGACCCGGATCTGCCGCTCTCTCGCTTGCGGGTGCGCGGGCACCTGGTCGAGATCCGCGATACCAACCTGCGCTTTACGCGGGAAGAAACGCAGCGCTTTCTCACGCAGCGCATGGGACTTGCCCTCTCGGAGACCGACGTGACGCTGTTGGAAGCGCGCACCGAGGGCTGGATTGCCAGCCTCCAACTGGCCGCCCTCTTCCTCCAGAAACAGGCTGATCCCTCCACTTCGGTGCATCTGCTCAGTGGCAGCCAGCGCTTCGTGCTCGATTACCTGCGTGAAGAAATCCTCACCAACCTGCCGGAAGACCTGCAAGACTTCTTGTTGCAGACCAGCTGGCTCAATCCTTTGAGTGCCTCCCTCTGCGATGCTATCAGAGGCAGAGAGGATAGTGCTCACCTGCTTGAATGGATAGAGCGAGCGAATTTGTTTCTCCAACCCCTCTCCGAGAGTCGGCAGTGGTATCACTATCATGCCCTGTGGAAACAGGCTATGCAGCATGAAGCACAGCTTCGCCTGGGGACAGCCACCATCCGTTCCCTGAGGAGCAAAGCCAGTCAGTGGTATGAGCAACAGCGGATGTTCCCAGAAGCGATTGAAGCGGCACTGGCGTGCGAGGAGTTTTCCCGCGCGGCTGTGCTCATTGGACGATTTCTGGTCCCTCACAGCTTTCACAATGAGTATCATCTGCTCTGCTCCTGGCTCAAACGCATGCCAGAGAAACCGCTGCAAGCTCAACCGGAGCTCTGCCTTCAGTATGTGCTCGCGTTGACGTTTACGACTGATCGACGTTCGCCTGGGACCTGGGAACAGGTCGAGAGGCTGCTTCAGTGGGCAAAGCAGGGCTTTGAGGCGACGCAACAGTGGGAGCAACTGGGAGAAGCACTGCAACTGCACGCCGAGCTGGCTTTTTTTCAGGATGATCAAGCCCGCGCGTTGGCGTTGACTCGTCAAGCCAGCTCACTCCTTTCCGGACAGAGTCTAATGTATTCGGACAACGTTGTGATGAGTGGACTAGAAGCCTTTCTGGCAGGCGAGACGGACGTGGCCTACCAGCGCCTCCTTGAAGGGTATAGGGGGTTAAAAAACCTTGACAATCTTTCTGCTGCCTTCGCGACATCCCTCATGTTAGGAGAAGTCTGCCTGGAAAAAGGTGAGCTACACAGAGCCTCACACTACTACCACCAGGCCCTTGCCCATATGGATGAAGATCAGGAGATTGCTCGACAGCAATTGCTGCTCTCTACAGGAAGCACAGAACCGTTCTTCCTCTCCTGGGCCTATCATGCTCTTGCTCAACTTGCTTATGAGCGCAATGAACTCTCCGACGCTCAGCGCCATCTCTCTGGAGCGCAGACGCTGAGAGCAACGCCGGAGAAAGGGATTCACGTTCTGACATCGGGCGCTCTCGTCCAAGCTCGCCTGCTACACGCTTGTGGGGAGACACAGAAGGCTCTGGAGATGCTTTCGAAATGGGAGATGCATACTCGTTTTTCCTGGTCTTTGAGAGTAATACGCGTCTGCCAGGCGCGGCTCCAACTGGCACATGGAGATCTGTCAGCGGTCGAACAATGGGTGCAGGGAAAGGATCAGACGTTCAGTTCCCGAACACACGAACAGGAGGAAGCACTCCCACTCCTGCTCCAGCAAGAAGAAGCGCTGCTCCTCGTGCGTTTGCACATTGCGCAAAAGCGAGGGGAGACCGCATTGAACGAGCTGGTCCCCTGGAAAGAGAAAGCCCAGGCTCAGAGACGCAAGCGCAGCGTTCTGGAAATCCAGATTCTGGAGGCTTTGGCCCATGTTGCCTGTCAAGAATACAGCCAGGCGAAATCCTCTCTTCTCCAGGCGTTGCGGCTGGCATACCCTGAGAACTACCAACGCCTCTTTCTGGATGAGGGTCCTGCGATGGAAGCGCTGCTGAGCATGCTATTGCCAGAACTACGCGAGGCCTCCCTGATTGCCTACGTGCGTACCCTTCTGGGCGCATTTACCCAGAAAGCAGGCGCTCAGTCCACAGAAGAGGTGGTGCCTCTCAGGGAGAATGCATTGCTCCCGGAACCACTCAGCGAGCAGGAGCAGCGGGTCCTCCGCCTGCTGGTCGCCGGGCGTTCCAATCCTGAGATCGCCAATGCCCTGGTGATCTCGCTCAATACCGTGAAAACCCACGTCCAAAGCCTCTATCGCAAACTGGGCGTCCACAATCGCGTTGAAGCCAGTGAGGTGGCACGACGCTTGTCTTTGCTCTAATCCATTCTGTTTCCTCACCCACCCACAACCATCCGATCAGGTGAAGGCAACTCACCCTCTGGCGCCTTATACTCCAGGCATGTTCAACGAAAGGAGGAAGGCGCTGAATATCCATTGTCGCATTGCTATTAAAGGACATTTGGACCCATCCTGGCAAGAATGGTTTGAGAGCCTTGAGATTCTTCACGAGACAAGCGGCAGAACAGTGCTCCACGGACTCCTGGTCGATCAAGCGGCGCTCTATCGGGTGCTCTTGAAAATTCGCAGCCTCGGGCTGGTTCTACTCTCCCTTGAGACGGATGAACTCCCATCAATTTGACTCTCTATCTTATAGGTGCTTACTCGCCTTAAAAGGTGGTGTACTCATCAAGCACATTTTTGGAAAGGAAAACAATTGAGAAAACTCATTTACTATATTGCATCGACCTTAGATGGTTATATTGCCGGACCAGAGGGCCAATACGATTTCTTTTTCACGATGACTGATCATCTCCCCTATCTTCTCGGGGAATTCCCCGAGACGTTCCCTGCACCTGACCGCGCGCACTTCGGGATCAGCGCTGCCAACAGACATTTTGATACGGTTGTCATGGGACGTGGAACGTATGAACCTGGTTTGAAGGTGGGCCTGACTAGCCCCTATCCGTAGCTCCGCCAGATTGTCATAAGCTCCAGCCTGTCAGCAGAGACCGATCCTTCCATCGAATTTGTCTCTGGCGATCCTCTCAAGAAGATTCAGGAACTCAAGCAGGAAGAGGGAATGGATATTTGGCTCTGTGGAGGCGGCAAGCTGGCTCAACAACTGCTCTCTGAAATAGATAAACTGATTATCAAGCTCAACCCTGTTGTGATCGGCAATGGGATCTCGCTTTTTTCTGGTCCGTTCCAGGTACAGCAGTTTCGTCTGGCGTCTACAAAGCCCTTTGAAAGTGGCGTGATGATTCTCCAGTACGACAAGCGCTCGTAGACCAAAGCATTCGTTGAAAGGAGAACACAGCTCTACCATGTTACAACCTATTCAGACAGCTCGACTGCAACTCATTCCCTTTTCTCTGACATTGAAAAAAGCAACGCTTGAGGATAGAAGCGCTCTGGAGCAATTGCTGGGAGTGCATGTGCCTCCTCATTGGCCATTGCCAGATTACCTTGAAGCCTTACCATTTTTCATTCAACTCATGGAAAATGATCCGAAAGGCGCGATCTGGGATAGCATCATTCTTCATACCGCCGATCAACAGGTCATCAATGACATCGGTTTTAAGGGCGGGCCAGATGAGCAGGGAATGGTCGAGATTGGCTACAGCATTCTTCCCGAATATCGTGGGGCAGGCTATGCGACGGAAATGGCACAAGGCCTCATATCCTGGGCCTTCCAGCATATTTCCATCAGGTGTGTCACAGCTGAGTGTCTTGATGACAATATCGGTTCCATCAAAGTGCTTGAGAAAATAGGCATGCAGCGTCTTGAGCCTGATGGAAGCATGCTCAAATGGAGACGAGAGCGGCCTACCCATCGAAGTACTCCAGCGTCCGGCGGCTTGAGGTCGACAGGGACATCGAATGGTATTGGGGCGATGAATCGCAAGGCGGAAGGAGGAAATACTTTAAGATGACTGAAAAAGGGAAAGCAACATACGAGCGCAACAAAGGCAACTGGGAGTACGCCAAGCGCGTACTGGAGAACCTCTTGTAAAAGAAAGGTATTGTTATGAACGAGAAATTGACCAACTATGTCAACGGCGTATTTGCTCCCTACGAGGAGGTCAAAAGCACCGCCGAATTGAAAGCTGATCTGCTCTCCGATGTGCAGGAGCGCTTCCGTGAGCTCAAAGCCGAGGGCAAGGATGATGAAACCACCTTTGACATGACCATTGAGAGTATCGGCGACATTGAGCAAACCGTCCGGGAGGTCGCCAACCTCTCCCACGCGCTGCAGCGGCAGGTGGCCATCAACTTGAGTGCGAGCCATCTGCCACAGAGCGACTTTGCGGGCGTTGTCGCGCATCAAGGCAATTTTAAAAGTAGCGCGTTACGCGGCTCTGACTTTACGGGCGCCGACCTCACTGGGAGCTCGTTCCGGGGCAGTGACGTCCGTGAAGCCAATTTTGCGGGCGCCAATCTGACCGATTGCGACTTCTCTACCCTTGATCTGGCGGAGGCGAACTTCCGTGAAGCCATCCTTGTGCGCACCAACTTCAGCACATCGGGGCTGGTCGGAGCACAATTCATCGGTGTCACGCTCACGGATATCAACTTCGCGAAGACCGACCTGAGAAAAACAACTTTTGAACGCTGTCGCTTTCTCGGTGTGGACTTCACCTCTTCGGATCTGAGCGGACAACGCTTTGATGGGCAGACCTTTCAGGGTGTCAGGTTTGACGAGGCGGGACTCAAGGACACGTCATTTCAGGGCGCGACCCTCAAAAATATGTCGTTCTGCTCGGCGTCTCTGTGGTCGAAGAAATATTACCGGGCCCTCAAAACCATTTCCTTTGACGGTGCGCTGATGGATAAGCTCACCTATGCCGCCCTCAAAGGCCTGGAGGTTGATCTCTCCAAGGTCACTGTTCTCTCATGAGAAGAAGACGATGCACAACATTTCCATCCAGGGAAACGATCTCCACAAATCATACAAGAAGCTCGATGTCTTACAATGCGTACATTTCACCATGGAAAGCGAACCATAAGCGATGTGTCTGAGTTTTTCTAGGAAGAACGAGCAGAGAAGCAAGAATAAGGAATTATCATGTCAACTACTTTGAGTCCAAAGGAATTCGCACCGGCTAGCACGCCGGAACGAGTGAAGCAGACAGGCGAAACGAACACACAAAAGGGTTCGATGGAAAGCGCAGCGCAGCCAGACACAGCCAAACCGGCTGCTGGGGGGATGATGCGGCTCTTCAAAGTGCCCAATTTTATGTTGCTCTTCGGCGGTCAGACCATCTCGACCTTCGGCGATGCGCTCTACATGGTGGCGCTGCCGTGGCTGATCCTGACCACGGGCGGCAGCGCGCAGGAGCTAGGCATTGTGCTGTCCGCGTACGGTATTCCCCGCGCGGTGTGCATGCTGGCGGGCGGCTGGCTCTCGGATCGCCTGCGCCCACGCCGGTTCATGTTGATTGCTGATACGGTGCGCCTGCTGTTGATGGGAGTCTTGGCGGTGCTGGCCTTTGGTGGTCATCCTCTCCTCTGGCAGCTCTGCGCCATCGCGGTGCCGCTGGGAGCCCTGGGAGGCGCATTCACCCCCGCTTCCATGTCCATGGTGCCAGATATCCTGGACAGAGACGATCTGCAAGCTGGCAATGGACTGATGATGGCCTCGATGCAGGGCGCGAACTTGATTGGTTCATCGATCGCTGGCGTGATCGTCTCCGGGCTTACTTCGGCAGTGGCTCTAGCTATCGACGCGGTCACCTTTCTCTTCTCGGCGGGCTCGCTCGCGCTGATGCGGGGGACCAAACATGCCACACCTGATGGAAGCCAGATCGAAGCAAGCCCAGAAGCAAGCCAGGACCATCCACAAGCCAGCGCGCAGGAAGTGGGGATGCAGATCAGTTTCTGGGGGTATCTCGGCACCTCACGGTTGATTCAGATTGCCCTGTTCATGTTCATCGTGAGCAGCCTTGTGACAGGCGGGTTGATCGAGGTGGCGCTGCCCGCGCTGGTTCAGGGTCCCATGCAAGGGAACGCGAGCGGGTTTGGTTTCATCCTAGGGGGTTGGGGTGCGGGCGCGCTCATCGGGTCCATCCTCGCTGGCATGGTGGGCAAATACAAACGTAAAGGACTGATTATCCTGCTGGGGGGGATGATCATAGCCGCCATGTTTGCGCTGCTCCCGGTTGGGGGTGTGCTTGGAGCCGTGGCCTGCATGCTGATTGGGGGCATTGCCAGCAGTGGCTTCGCCGTCCTGTTCTTCACCGCGGTCCAAATGAACATTCCAAGCCATCTGATGGGGCGTATCATGGGCTTGTTGATGTTCAGTTCACAAGGGCTGTATCCTGTCTCGACGGTCCTGGCCGGTGTCCTCGCGAACCATTTCGGTCCAGCGATCCTCTTCCCATTTGCAGGGCTGGTGCTGGCTGTGGTGATGCTGTTTGGGATGACACAAAAAGTGTTGCGAGAGCTCTAGTGCAGAGAATCAAGTAGAAGATATGAAAAAGAGAAAGAAGAAATATGATGCAGATAAAGACCAATAGAGAAGAGATCGTTGCCTTGTATGACGGGTTTCGTCAGATGCGTGAGACGCAGCCCGTTTCCTTCAACCCGAATTTCCAGGCATGGAACCTCTACCGCTATGACGATGTGGCACGCGTGCTCAGCGATCACGCAACGTTTTCTTCCGAGCAAAACCGCTTCATACCAGCCGAGTACCGCGATAGCAGCCCAATCAGTTCGAGCATTGTGCGCATGGACCCGCCGCGCCATCACAAGCTGCGCCAGATCGTGTCGCAAGCCTTCACGCCGCGCATGGTGGCACAGATGGAGTCGCGCATCCAGGAGATCACCAACGGCTTGCTCGACCAAGTAGTGGCAAAGGGTGAGATGGATGTGATCAGGGATCTGGCCTATCCGCTGCCGATCACGATCATTGCAGAGTTGTTGGGGATCTCCACCGAGCGGCGTGCAGAGTTCAAGCAGTGGTCCGATGCCTTCGTCTCGGGAGACGGAGAAGCGACGGAAGAGGATATGCAGGCGAGCATGCAGGCAATGAGCAGCATGGTCAACTACTTCACCCAGCTCTTTGAGGAGCGGCGTGCCCATCCCCAGAATGACTTAGTGAGCGCGCTGCTGCTGGCAGAAGTGGATGGTGAGCACCTCTCGAACGAGGAATTGATCGGATTCTGCGTGCTGTTGCTGGTCGCAGGCAACGAGACCACGACCAATCTGATTGGCAATGCCATCCTGTGCCTGGATGAGTATCCAGGAGAAGTGGAACGCCTGCGTGCCCAGCGCGACCTGTTGCCCAAAGCGCTTGAAGAGGCCCTGCGCTACTACTCGCCGGTCAGACTCCAACCGCGCTGGGCTGTGACCGAGACGACGATTGGCGAGCAGCGCATAGAGGCTGGTCAAATGCTCTTTGCCTGGATCATCTCGGCGAATCGTGATGAGGCCCAGTTCCCCGAGGCCGATCAATTCAAGATCGAGCGTGAGCCGAATCGGCACCTGGGCTTCGGGCGCGGCGTCCACTTCTGTCTGGGGGCTCCCCTGGCGCGTTTGGAGGCGAAGATTGCGCTGAACGCGATGCTCGACCGCCTGCCTGGCTCCTGGCACGTGTCCGATGCGCCGTTGTTCCCGATCAAGAACATGTCCACTTTTGGCATAAAGAAGCTGCCCTTGACCTGGAACAAGTAACAGCACGTGCGTGCTGGCGAGGAGATCCCTCTCCGATGGCTGTGTAGAAGCCCTCCCAAATGCTTCTACACAGCCATCGGAGGGATCAGCCAATCATCACCGCTCTCTCGCAAAACCCCATGCACGAATCGGAGGCCAGTTCTGGTTATGAAACGTCTTTTTCACGTGGGTCAGGTCGTGTCTCATCCCTCGACACTGGCTGTTTTCTCTGGTTTGTTTGCTGCGATCATCGCCTTTCTCATCAATCTTCTCAGCGGAGGAAATACTTCAGGTCAAATTGTCACCGCGCTGGTCTTCGCACTATTGCTCAGTCTGTGTCTCGCGGCCTGGCAAATGTACACGCAGGATCAGAGCGGGAAGCAATGGATGGCGATGATGCAGGAGATGGTCTTCCAGACCTACTTCCTCACGCTGCTACCGACAATCCAGAGATCTCACAGATCGCACAACAACGGCTGGGCCAGGTGTTGAAAACCTTAAATGGCGATCAGCAGGTTAGCATGGTGGAGTTTTTCAATCACAACGGCTTGCCCGCGACCTTTCTCGGCGATGGCTTGCAGGGAAGCAAAGCCCTGGTCGGGGCTGATCTCCAGAAGATAGTGCTGCCGCAGATCAATTTAGCCCAGATGGATCTGAGGCGTGTGAACTTCAGGGAGGCGAATTTGCAAGGGTCCGACCTCAGCGGCGCGAACCTCACGGAGACGACTCTCACGGAGGCGAATATAGAGGGAGCCAACCTGACAGAGGCAAATCTGAGCAAGGCGACCCTCATTGGCGCGAACCTGCGCCAGGCTGACCTCAGCGGGGCGAGGCTCACCCTGGCAATCTTCGAGATGGCCGATCTGCGCGAGGCAAAGGTAACAGACGAACAATTGGGCACAATAGGCTCTGGTGAGGCGCTCAAACGCGAGCCTTGAGCTCCGCTCAGAGCGCTCGCAGCGTTGCTTGCCACTGGCGTCGGGACGGGATGAACAGGATGTAGATCCCAAAATTCAGCAGGAAAAATTGGATAATGAAGTGGGCGGCTCGGCAGTTTCAAAAACGAACCAGCCTGTTGAAAAAGTCTAGATAATCTCATCATTTTACCCTTGGAGCACACAATTCGAGCATAAATGGTAGTGATATCGTAGGATATGCTCATCCATTGGAGCCTTTTTCAACAGGCTGGAACGATTTTGAGGCAACTCAACCGATATGCTGATTGACTTACGAGCCAGAAGCTCCGATCAATCTCCAATGATGAGATTATCACGAGCGGTCTCCACGACTTCCTTGGTCACTACCTGGAGTTGGTTTGCCGCTAAGATATGCTCCACCTGTATCATGAGACGCTCAATCAAGCGGATATTGCCTCTGGTAATGCGCACAATCGTTGCCTTTCACGCGCCTTCTCCGATGCAGCCGTGGGCAAACTCCTAGACCTGCTGGAAAGCAAGGTAGCCGCTCAGGGGAGGATGCTCATCAAAGTGGATCGTTTTTTCCCATCCAGCCAATTGTGCCAGTGCTGTGGAGCGCGCAAAGAAGACCTCACGCTTGCTGATCGCATCTTTGTCTGCCCGAATCCTGCGTGTGGCTATGTTGGGGACCGGGACGAAAACGCTGCCTGGGTGCGCCGTTTTGGCGCGTATCAGATTTCCCTCTGAGAGGGATGAGGTTGAGAGGAGATGACCTTAAGGACACCTGACCAACCTGGCGGGGAAACCCAAAGGGGAAAGCAGCATGTCACGGAAAGCGGTTAAACAGGAAGGTATGTACTGTGATGCACCGCAAGTCCTGTACGCATGGTGAAACCTGAATTGGCTGAACCCTAGTTTCCAGTGGTCTAAGCGTTGGCTCATCACACCATATCTGAAGTGATGTCATCGGAACACGCATATATTCTTGGCATATGCGCAACCCTCTCTCCGATGAACGACCAGAAGTGATCTGGTTCAAGGAAACGAACGGGGCACCTACACGTACTCAACGTTTGATACGCGTAAATGCGGGATCGTCTACGGGTGCGAGCCTATGACGACGGAGTTTCCATAGTACTCAACCGCTCAGGGTAACGCCTGAGACACGGGGAAGGGAAACAGGGAAATGCACTGAACCCAATCGCAAGACGAGGCCGTGAGATGCGTAAGTCCAAGTCGATATTCGATTGTCAAGGTGCAGGAACTGGAGAGCCGGGTGCTGTGAAAGCAGCAAGCCCTGGTTCGGGAAGGGGCGGATGAAAACGTACCGCAAGGCAACGCGTCAGCCGCCTACTTCACAATCTCATCTTAGAGGCACTTCGCATGTTTGGCCTCAACCTGAACATGCCGTCCGGGGTAGTGGCTACGACCAGACGAAAAACGGCCTGGGGACTTGGAGCAAGACCAAAATCCCTCCGGGGATGAGGCATATGGGGATGAACCAGGAACAACAAAGAGTGTACTTGTAATCACTTATGAGTATATTCGATGTAGCAGAAAGCCCAAGCTGTGTCGCATATTTGGTAATTGCTCCGATCGCTCGTCGCAACTCACCGCGATAATCCCCATTGCCAGGTCCGCCAAACGTGCCGAGAAGCTGATGCGTATGCGCCTGGAGGATCACCGTCCGGGTACGAACCACTTCTCCTCGTTTGCGGCCCTGATAGCCTGGTGCGCAGACCTGATCAAAGCGACGATGGGGAGCAGGCAAGGCGTCCGTCTGTGGCAGCGCTCGTTGGCGAGCTGCTTGTCGAGTTCCGTCCACGTCGATAACGAGCCATTGCCCTCCCGTCCGGTCAAAAAGACCCCCTGAGGATGCAAATGGCTTGCGCGCCAGCAGATCCTTGTCAAAGAGTGTACGGAGTACTTCCACCGTTGGCTGATTAAGGGCAGCAAGAAAACGAGACAAGGTCGAGCGATGAGGCAACTGATCTCGGCCAAACAAGGCCATGAATGGCTCGGCAAATGGCGACAGCCGTTCATAAAAAGCCAGGAGCGTTGGTTCGCCTGAAACCATGTAGCCGATCAACACGGCGACGAAATCGATGAGGTCGTACTGGCCGAAGCGGGCGCGGGAGAAACGCACTTGATCCTGGATCTTTTCAAGATTTCTGTGTGCGTAAGAGCCTGGGCAAAAGCGGCCACTTCTCCCATCCAGGAGGGCATGGCGGGCTTTGATTCCGGCGTAATCTGGATCGTGACAGAAGCATGCGTCATACTACCGATGCGTTCTCCTTGTGGAGGCGAAAGCCGTTTTCTTCCGACGGCGAGGAGGGGCATGTTGTCTACTGCGCTCTGGTAAACAGCATCGCTCCCATTCGTTTTCTGAGACAGAAAACCGCTCCTTCGTGATAGGTGTTGGCAACTGACCGTCGCGCAGGTGTCAAGGGAGGGGCGAGCGCGCTCACCACTCCTTGCAGTTGTCTCCGCTGGTGGTCGTGTTGAGAAACTCCTGGGCGAGATCAGCCAGGAGGGTGCCGCTGCGACTGTTTAGGTGAATGCCATCGCGATGAAAACGCCAGCCATTGAGCTGTCCAATCTCATCATTGCTCTTGCGTAAAACAAACTGCCGGAACGCGTCATGATAGAACGGGAGAAAGTCGAAGCTGGTGAAGGCGCGACCGGGAGACGCACGGATAAGATCGCGCAGGCGCTCGTAGAGAGGAAGATAGCTCACCTTTTCCTGGCACGCGATGTCCTTGATGATGGCGCTGTACTCCTCAATACGCCGGTTGGCCGCAGCCTGGAAAGGATGCTGCGAATCCGGATCTTCCCCAATGGGGATCAGCGAGCAGAGCGCAATGTGGGCCGAAGTGTCGCGTTTCAGGCGACGCACGATCACTTGCATATTCTCACGATACCACTTCGGCGTGGGCTGGACGGGCAGATGCTTCGTGAGGCGATCAAACTGCGCGACCTGCGGAGAAATCAACGCCAACACATCGTTCTCGCCAAGCAGCACGATTACGTAGTCTGGCTGACTGGCGCTGATGGCGGCGACGCGCTGGAGGCCATTGTAGGCCAGATCTCCTCCCTCGGCGAAGCGGTAAAAGCGCAACGACGCGTTTTCGGGCCGCCGCGCCAGGTCTGCGATCCAGTCGTAACTGCCTGCTGCGTCGGTCGCGCTGGCTCCCAGACAGGCGACGATGGTCTGGCCCGGACCAGGTGGTGTTCCCGTCACCACCGCTCTGCCACCTGCCTGGTCACCTCTCCTCAGGAGCGCTCGAAGCAGGCGGAAGAACCAGCTAAAGATGGTTCCCGTTGCTATCTCGCCTGACTGTTCTTGCCTGTCATCTCTTCTCATATCGTTATCTGATGTATTCATGGCCCTTCTTCTGAGTACATGATGCCTGCTCTTCTGTCATGACTATGAGCCTGGCGCTTGTGGATCGACGAGCATGCCGGCCACAATGAGGGTCACCAGGTACTCGCGGGCGCGGAAAAGCGCCTCCCGGGAGGAGAGATCTTCCTCTGGGAGCATCACCTGATACAGGGGCAAAGAGGCCAGGTAGGACTGACAGATCGGGGTAATCATCGCCAACTGGATGAGCGGCGTGAATCTGGAGCGCAGCAGCCCAGTCAGCTCTCCCTGTTGAAAAAGCCGATCGAACGGCTCCCGATCCTCGCTCTGCAAGTGGGAGGCGATCTGTTTGTAGGTTTGCCAGCCTCCAGCCATCTCCCAGGTTAAGATGCGCAGAAAACGGGGATGCTCCAGCAGATAATCAAACAGCGTTTGCACCACGGTGACGAGGAAGTTCCTCATCTTCTGGGTGGGTATGGAGCCTTCGGCATGTTCAAGCATAGGAGCAAGAATCCGCGCCTGCAGGGCGGTCAAATCCTGGTCGGTGCGCTTCAGTACTTCGGTATAGAGGCTGAGCTTGCCCCCAAAATATTGAAAGAGTAAACTAATGTTGTAGCCTGAAGCCTTCGCAATTGCGTCAATGCGTGCCCCATCGAAGCCATGTTCAGCGAAGCCCACTTCTGCCGCATCCAGAATCACCTCACGTGCCAGCCTGGCATCACGCGTTCGTCCTCGTTTGCCTCCTGGTTCAGCCATGTGATTCTTCCCTTTCCATCTGACGCTTTTTATTATCTAAGTGATTAGTTAGATAATAAATGAGAGAGAGAAGCCTGTCAAGAGGAAAGACAAGGAATATCTAGGGGTTGCTCACAGTAGGAACAGAAAGTCGGAATAGGAAAACAGCCCAAACAGGCATGCCTGGGGAATATGCTCATGATTTCTGAATGCCACTTCAGGAAAAGCACAGGGTTCTCGGGAGAGCGGTTCTTTGCAGAACCAACTCCCGAGAACCCTGGCTTGCGCCTTGCCAGCGCTCGTCAGGTAGCTAGCGTACTAGCATACCTTGAGCCCTGATGATCAGCAGGGGAAGCCCTGCCCCAGGGCAACGGTGATCGTCTCCCCCGGTCGGAGTTCCTCGCTGCCCGGCAAAACCAGCTTGCTGCGGGTCGTGTACTCGACGTCAAGCACCGACGCCGGCGTGTTCGGGAAGATGGGCCCCGCCGGCGAAGCGGGGTAGCCTCCCCCTCGCCGGTGACGAAGGAGGCCACCCAGTTCTCGGCGGCCTCCGCGAAGCTTTGGTTCGCCAGCCCGAAGATCCACATCTCGCGAGTGATGCTCTCCGAGCAGCAGAACATGAACCCCCAGTGGTAGGCACCCCTGGAAAGCCTGAAAACGCTCCCGTCGAGCACCTGGAGCGTGCCAGCCTGGTAGGCCAGCCGCGCCTTGCGGAACGCCCCACGGTAGAACCCCCCACCGATCGCGACGAGGACGGCCTCCCACTTGCGAGCCTCGTGGTGGAGGTCGATCTCCACCAGACGCCCCTGCCCGTCACGGTACGTGACGAGAGCAGGCTGGACCTCCAGGACCTTCTCATGGAATTCCCGGTTTGTCCGTGACGGGTCGATCACGTGGATCGGGCACCCATCCTCGGTGTGAGCCACTGTCATCAGCAGCTCATAGATCGATGGCCCGATGCCGATGGCCAGGGTCTTCTTGCTCTTGCGCTGGAAGCCCGGCACATGCTGGAAGCCCAGATGCACGCGCTGCAGCACCCCCAGGTCGAGGGCGCTCGGCTCGCCGACGAAGTTGACGCCGTAGTACCAGTTCGGGTCCCACGGGTACCGCCTCTCCAGCCGACCAAAGTTCTCGGCGACGATGCGGTCTGCCAGGGGGTAGATGGAGGAACGCCCAGACGAGTCCGGGATGAGTCCAGCAGCGATCTGGCGCTCGTACCAGTCGTTGATCTGCCTCGCAGCCCCGCTCAGGAGGTCAGGTCCAAGGACATTCGTTTCGGGGGTAGCCACGAAGACCACCATTCCCTTCTCGTGTGTGATGTGTTGATGGAACAGGCCTGGAACTGCGCGTTCAATCCAGGGTCGTGCATCGGCCACAACCCACCCGAAGTCTTCCAGGCGGATGATGACTGAAACTCTGTCCTGAAAAGACATGCGTTACCAGATTTCGCACTTCTCACACATGGAAAAGCTCCTCAGCATCGCCTGAGGCGACTCTGTGTTAGTGCACCTCCTCTCGATATTGACAACTTGTATCGCCTCGCCTCCTTTGTGCTGGCGATAACGAATTGGACGACGATCGCGTGGTAGATCTTTTAGCATCCTCGCGCAACGAGCGCAGCTCCATTGTCAAGGACGGTACGGGCTCAAGGATCGATTATGCTGATCCAGAGCGCTAGAGAGAACTGCAGCCCCTCCTTCGCGCTCGACCACGAAGTGGCGTCAAGGCGGCGTAGTCAGGTAAAGGCGTGCACTCCAACAGCTCTTCCATGAGGAGCCCAGGAAAGACGTACAGAACCTACTCTAATGGAAGCAGTAGCTTAACTATATACGACTTTTGCGCTGCAAGGAAGGAGTTCTTCTCCCTCTTTGGAGTGATGACATTTTTTGTCCCCATTTTCCCCGCTTCGCCACCTATGAGCTTTGTTCGCGAAGCTGGCGTTTGGTGATGTAGGTGTTGAGCGCGAGATGGTTTTTATACCCAAGGAGGGTGGCAATTTTGCGGAACGAGAGTCCCAATTTGAGGAGGTCCTTGATACGGTCAAGATCTGCGTCAAATTTGCTTTTCTGAAGAGTGCCCCTCGGTTTTCCGAGCGTTTTCCCCTGCTGCTTTTTTGCCGCCAGCGCTTCTTTCGTTCGCAGACTGATCAGATCTCGCTCCAGCTCCGCAAAGAGTGAGAAGAGGGTAATCACAATTTTTGAACTCATATCGTGCCGGGAGATATCCAGGTTCTGCTTGAGGATGATCACCCGGATATTGCGCGCGACCAGTTCATTTGAATCGGGGAGAGGGCGGCACAGTGTCGCTCGCCATGTGTTTCACGGCCAGCGCGGCGAGTTGCGTCAACGGTATCGTCAGGGGCAGGAAGATCAACTGGGTGCGCTGGGCTTGGTCGTCAATATCATCGTGCTCTGGAATACCTGGTACATGCAGGATGCACTCGACGAATTGCGGTGCAATGGGCAAGAGGTCCGACCAGAGGATGTCGAACGATTGGCCCCCTTGCGCTTCCAACATATCAATGTCCACGGACGATATCATTTCACGCTCCCAGAAGCCGTTGCCCTGGGCCACCGCCGCCCTCTCCGGCAACCATCCTCCTCGCCAGAAGACCAGTTCTAAGCTGTCCCCAAAAGATCGCTGGCCTTTTTGGGCTGTTTTCCTATTCCGACTTTCTGTTCCTACTGTGGGCAAACCCCGTCCACTCCAACTACCGTGAAACCTTGTTGCAGGAGGTGAGTAACAACTATTCGGCCAAGGCGACCACTGGCACCTGTAACTACAACGCGCATAATTGCTCCTTTGTAAATTTCTTATTTCTACATTACACCATTTTATAGTAATATAAATGCTTTAAGGATAATTTTGTTTGGTTTAGATTATAAGGGTCTTAGATTTTTTAGCGGTTATACCTCATTTTTCAAAACATCGGCGGGAAAACCCCGGTAGTAGAACCGCACGCGGATCGTGTTAGCGAATAGCTAGAAGCCAGGCAGCTTCTACTTGCTCGACAGAAGTGACCAGCTTTGCAAAACAAGAGGGAGGCGTGGTTGCGAGTCTCTGTTTCCGGTGGTGATCACTGCATCTGCACCTGCATGGGCACGTCGATTTTCTTGCTTATTGAGGACCATACGCGCATGAAACGGACGAACTAATTTGTGTTCCTTTTTTGCCCTTGCGATCTCCTAATGGTTCCGATTATACTGGTTATGTTGAGGCACTATTGATATTGTCACGATAAAATGAGCTTAAATACCCATTTAAAGCATATATGTTCTGGAAGAAGGAAACATGCAATCTGAACAGCAGTTTGATGAAAGACGGAAGGACAATCGCGATCCGCGCGAGCAGGTGCCCGATGCGTATGGTTATCGGGAATCAAAGGCGGATTACATACAACCTCCACAGCGTCCGCAGAAGCGGGGATCAAGATTCCTGGGTGTCTTGCTCGTCTTGCTCCTCTTGCTGGGTGCAGGTTCGTTGTTTGGAGGACATATGCTCTCAAGCAATACCAGCGGCACGCTCCCAGCGCATACGTTCACGCTCACGGGCAAAGATAGCCTGCGTATCATAAGTACGCATGGCGATGTCCATATCCACCAGGGGAACACGAATACTGTTGTCGTGACGGCCACCAAACGCACACCCATTCTAGGCAATTTTGGCGATAATCTGAAGGTAGACTATACTCAGAATGGCAATGCTATCGCCGTGCAGGTCGAGGGCAATAGTGGCGGGTTTCTCTTCAATTCAGCCAGCATTGATCTCGATATCACCATTCCAACCACGAGCGATGTCGACATCAATGACGCCTCCGGTGATATTACAGTGTCAGACATCACTGGGCAGGTCAAGGCTGAGACGGGTAGTGGTGATATTGAAGTGACAAATGTAGAGGGAACAACGACGCTGAAAACAGGCTCAGGGGATATTCAAGCGAGCGGGATAAGCGGAACGGCGGACATACAATCGGGTTCGGGTGACGTAGACCTGGAGGATGCGCACCTACAAGGGAAGAGTGTTCTGCATACCGGGAGTGGTGATATCCGCTTCGATGGCTCGCTCAACGCGAATGGTGACTATACACTTGAGAGTGGAAGTGGCGACATTGATGTGACTCTACCCGCCGATTCCGCACTCCAGTTTAGCCTGCATTCCGGCCATGCTGATATTAAGAACGACTTCGATACCGAAAGCGTCGGCAACGGCCCGCGTGCGCCCGTTTCTATCCGTACCGGTAGTGGCGATATCAACATCCATAAGCGATAACACATCCGAACCTTTTGGGTTGTAGAGCGGTGAAGGGCTGGGTGCGTGATCCCCTGCTATGGATCGCGCCCTATGCCTTACCATCGAGCAGGGTCAGAGAGAAGAGATGGCTGGTTGATCGGGTGCCCCAATCCTCCAACCAGCCGAAGAGGATCAGTGTTCATTGCGTAGGCGTGGAGATGGATCAGTTCACACATTGGTTGCTCCTTTGAGAGAGGGGTTTCGCCCTCTCTCGCTCCAATGGTCCTCACTGGCTTCAACTGTTGCGAAGCTCTGAGGAATAGCAGAAAGCCTTTTGTTCAGGAGCGCTGAATCGCGGGCATGATTTCGCGGGAGAAGATTTCCAGCGTTTCGGTATCAGTGGGAAACTGCGACAGCAAACTCGATCTGAACTGGACATTCTCTTCTCACGGCAAGGAAGTCCACAGGGCTATTTCATTCTCCCTTCGGCGGGAGAATGAAATAGCCCTGCATAAAATGCAGCACATTTGACGGCAGGCCGATGCCTGGGTTATAATCACTGGCGTGCTGCTCCGATTGCGAGAACATGCAGCCCAAAAGAACAAGAAAGAGGTATCTCGTCATGGATACAAGCGTGAGATATGCCGGGCTACGCTCTTTCGATCAGCTTTTCACACAATACGATCTTCCCGCACATTCACCGCTCCTCATCATTTCCGGCAGTCCAGATTGAGTGAGATGCTCCTCTTTTCACTTTTCCGGGGGCACTCGTGGTACAAAGGCGCAAAGTAAGCCAAGTCTCACTCGCAAATGCTCTTCCTTTTGCCCATGAGCCAGACCCCAATTTCTCCGTAGAAATTTTTCTTTGAAACAAAGGAGCTCTTTGTCATGTTTTTGCGCCATTCTGGACTCTGGCGACACGCTGACTTTCTAAAACTTTGGGCTGGCGAGACCATTTCGCTCATGGGGAGCCAGGTAACCTTGCTGGCTTTGCCTCTTACCGCGATCCTGACTCTGCATGCTACCTCTATGCAAGTGGGCATCCTTGGGGCAACTGGATATCTCCCGATGCTCCTGGTAAGCCTCTTCGTAGGAGTATGGGTTGATCGATTCCCTCGACGCACGCTGCTGCTCATCAGCGACCTTGGGCAGGCACTCCTACTCAGTACGGTCCCATTCATGGCACTGCTTGGGATCTTACAGATCGAGTCCCTCTACGTGATCAATTTCTTGGTAGGCATCCTGACCGTCTTCTTCGGCGTGGCCTACCAGTCTTACCTGCCAACGCTGATAGAAACAGAGGAGATGGTGGAGGGGAATAGTAAGCTAGAGGCCAGCGGGGCCTTTGCGGAAGTGGCAGGTCCGGGGATCGCGGGTACACTGGTTCAGGTCATGACTGCTCCTCTCGCTCTCATTGCCGATGTTGTTTCTTTCCTGGTCTCAGCCCTGTGTTTGGGACTCATTCGGCGAGGCGAACCGGCACTGTCCGCTGGAAAGGAGCAGGTGAGTATCTGGTCGCAAATCGGGGAAGGTCTCCAGGTCGTTGGGCACAATCCCGTCTTGCGCTCCATTGCCAGCTGCAATGCAAGCCTGAACTTCTTCAATATTCTGTCATACACGGTCTTTACCCTCTACGCGATTAGCGAACTGCATATGAGTCCAGCACTCCTGGGACTGACAATAGCAGGAGGGAGCGTTGGAGCACTGGTTGGCTCGTTCGCGGCTACTCCGGCAGCCAAATGGTTTGGCGTCGGACGCGCGATAGTGGGAGCCGTTTGCCTGGAAGGACTGGGGGCTCTGCTGATCCCGCTGGCTGGAGGTTCGCTGTGGCTCGCCATTCCCATGTTCATTACCGGGCGCTTTCTCATGGGGGGAATGGATCTCATCTACCATATTAACCAGCTGAGTCTGCGCCAGATCAGGACTCCCAACAACTTACAAGGGCGGGTCAATGCCACCATACGCTTCATTGCTGGCGGTGTCGTCGCCTTTTCCTCCCTGCTTGGCGGTTTTCTCGGCACAGTCATTGGTCTACGCGCAACACTCTTTCTTGGAGCTGGGGGTGTTTGCCTCTCCTGTTTGTGGCTCATCTGTTCTCCCATTTGGAAAATAACAGACCTTCAACCAGTACGTAAGGGCGAATAGTTCGGTCAGAAGCTGATTGTTCGTGTCTTTCCAGAAAAATGAGAGGCCAGTGAGCGTCGTCGTTGCCTGGCCTCTTTTTCGGTGCGATTGCCCTGCACAGGAGATTCGCTATGACGAGAAAGCAAGCGCGCCCTCAACCCGGCCAATACGTCACTCTTGAGCCCTTCCTGACCACCTGTCGAGCATGTAGCTGCCGCATGCGGATGGGGCATCATAGCCACCGAACAGTGACCACGTTACAGGGCGTCACAAGGTTAACCCTCAAAGTGTATCGCTGCCGCAACGCGGAGTGTTTGCGCTTTCATCAGCCAACACGACCGGAAGAGGAAGGTGGATGGGCATTGCCCCACGGAGAATTTGGCCTGGATGCGATCGCCTTGGTGGGAACACTACGCTATCCGCAGCAGCGCAGTATTTCCGCAGATCCATGAAGAAGGGGACTCCAAGTGGCCGAGCGCACCGTCACGAACCAGCTTTATTGCTATGAAGCGCTGCTCGCGTTACACCTGGCTGATGAAACACGGCTGTGCGAGCAACTGAAAGAACACAAGCAGGTAATCCTGACGCTCGATGGGTTGCAGCCAGATGTCGGACACGAGGTCTTGTGGGTCCTGCGCGATTGCTGTTCGAGAGAAGTGCTGGTGGCGCGGAGCCTGTTAGGAGCGACAGAGAAGAATTTGGTTCCGCTCTTGGAAGAGGTTGCTAATCTGTGTCGAGCATTGGAGATCCCACGGGTTGCACAACGAGATGAAGGAACGCAGGTAGATGAGAAACCTCTTTCAGTCAAGAAGAGTGGTTCAGGTGAGCTTGAACCGATCAGACGAAAAAACGCTCTGATCGGTGATGGCGTAGCGGTACCGATATGCCCAATTGCCCAAACCGTCGTCATCAATATGTCGTTCCTTGTTACTCCACTTGAGAAGGATGAGAAGCATGTTGCACGGGAGACTGGGTCTGTTGCCAGAGGGTCAGGGCGCGTTGAAAGTAGTCCTCGGCCTCTGTATACTCCTCCTCCCTGGCATACAAGTCGGAGAGGTAGTGTAGCAGGAGTACCTGAAAGGCTGAATCTGTTGACCTGTTTTGCTGCTTTGCGGCAATGGGGCGCAGGAGCGCAATGGCCTGCGCATAGCGTTTCTGTTTTTTGTACAAGAGCGCGAGGCCAAGCAGAGTAGCATGGCAAAGACCGAATGCTCATTTCAGATGATGGAAAGGGCTGGTCTGGAGCGTTGCCGTAGCAGGCCACCTCTGCGCTGTCAGGCCAGCGATAGCGCCACGATCCTGGCAATGGTTCGTGAGGGACTCGGCATCACGCTCATTCCGCGTATGATGCTCCCGAAAAAGCTTAAGGGAGTAGTGGCTCTGCCGCTTGATCCCCCTCAACCATTGCAAATCGGACTTGCTGTCAGGTCGCAGGAAATGGCCTCCAGAGGAGCAACATTGTTTGTCCAAACGGCATTGGCTTGGGCACAAGAGCAAATATCGTTGCCTCCTCGCGCATGTTGAGCTGCGAGACGGTGCACATTTTTGCCCCTTTCCCCTCCCTTTCTACGACTTTGTTGCGCATCGCGTGGGAAACGCCTACGGGATGCGCAACGAAGAGAGAGAATCCTGCCAGGCTTTCGAGAGGCGAGTGGAGTTGACATTACCCGTCACACCTGTTATTATTTAGACGGCATAATAATAACAGGTGAGGTCTATGCAAGAACCAATCACAACGTATCTGGAAGAGAGTATTAGTTTGTCCCTTGTACGGCTCTATAAAGCGCAGCACCAACAGGCGGAAGTACGGTGTCAGAAAATCGGCCTCCACACAGCTCAAGAGCTTGTCATTTTCCGCTTATTGGAGGAGGATGGCCTCTCGCAGTCTCATCTCGCAGCTCGGCTTGGCGTCGAGATTGGCACAGTTGCCAAAACGGTCCAGCGCATGGAAAAAGAGGGACTGCTGATCCGTCGTCAGGATGCTGAGGATGCTCGGATCTCGCGGGTGTATCTGACTGAAAAAGGACGGCGTCTAGGCGAACCAGCTTTGCACATCTGGAAAGATCTCGATGCTTGCCTCGTGCAGGGGATGAGTCAAGCAGAACAGCTCCTCTTTCGTCGCTTGCTCGTCCAGGCGGCAGCCAATTTCTCGCGCTGCTCGTTTTCTCCGGCAGATGAACACCCATAGAAACTTTTTTTCGCTTATTATTATGCCGGCATAGTATTGTACAAGAGGCCATTTTTGCACAAGCAATGTCTGAAACAAGGCGCAATGGCTCGAAAACGAAAGGAAAGAGATACATGAGTTCAATACGTGCGATCGTCGTTGATCCTGAGGTTCCAGGGCGGCTTGCCATCAAGGAGGTCGAAGCACCCCAGTCTGGTCCATCGGAAGCACTTGTTCAGGTTGAGACCATTTCGTTGAATCGAGGAGAGGTGGGGCGTGTCATGCAGGCCGCAGCGGGCTGGCGACCTGGTTGGGACCTAGCGGGAACGGTCATCAAGCAAGCTGCTAATGGGGCAGGACCGAAGGTCGGGAGCCGGGTGGTGGGCACGGTTAATGCAGGTTCATGGGCTGAGCAAGTGGTAGTTCCTACCAACAGGCTGGCCGAACTTCCTGACAGGGTGACGTTCGCTCAAGCAGCAACCTTACCTATTGCTGGACTCACCGCGCTCCGTGCGCTTGAGAAAGGAGGACTTCTCCTGAACAGGCGTGTGTTGATTACCGGTTCCACTGGTGGGGTGGGACTCTTCGCGCACCAGCTCGCTCGGCGCAGCGGTGCCTATGTTGTCGGTACTGCTCGCCAGACTCGCAACGAGGCGTTAGTCCGTGAGGCGGGAGCCGATGAGGTGATCGTGGGGGATGATCTTGAGCCTGCGCGTGCCTATGGCCCGTACCACTTGATTATCGAGTCGCTCGGTGGGAAAGCACTGGCGAGCGCACTCTCTCTGCTGGCACCGGGGGGAACCTGCGTCACGCTGGGCTGGTCAGTATCTCCAGAGGCCACCTTTGATGTCAGCAATTTCGTGGTTACTGGAGGAACTACCCTCTACGGGCTGGTGATATATGTAGAATTACAGCGCCGTGCGGCATCTGAAGATCTGGCCTGGCTCGCGCAACTGGTAGCCGAGCAGCAATTGCGGACGCCAATCGAGGTGGAGGCTTCCTGGCACGACATTGGTGAGGTCGCACAACGCTTGCTGCAAAGACAATTCACTGGCAAAGCTGTTCTGCATCTGGCGTAGAGAGTACTGAAGCTGCAGGAATCTTGAATGCTTCTCAATGCTGAGAGCATCTTGGTAATGTGTAAATTTTGGCATTACGCTGTCGATTTTTAGGGAATTCTGCTGTCGAGAATATTTCTCTCCCTTTGGCTTCTCAAGCCGACTTTCCGGCGGCTGGTCACGAGAGTGCCTCTCGCCAGCAGGATAATTACCGAGAAAATCGACAGCGTAATGCCAAAATTTACACATGGAGCTGGCACCGAATTCTTCCTCACGGCACAAAAGATGCCATGAAGAAGAGGGAGAAACAGCGTCATCGCATAGCCCCATAGATGCTCTTGAAAGAGGACAGAGAAAGCGTATGATACCCGCTTCGGTCCATGTCCAAATTGCTTCCACTGACCTGCTCTCAACGCCTCCCTGGATGGGAGAAGTGGCAGCCTTTGCTCAGGTTCTCACCCATATGGGAATCTTGGCACGCATCCAGGAGCAGGTGCGGTTCGCCCGTGCACGCTTTGGCACCTACGATGTGATCGATTTCGTTGCCATCCTGATTGGGTATACTGTATCTGGCGAACCCACTCTGTAAGCATTTTACGAACGGCTGTTGCCGTTTGCCGGACCATTCATGGCGCTCTTTGGGCGAAACCGGTTGCCCCATCGCTCAACCCTGTCCCGCTTTCTCGCTGCTCTTGATCAATCCACAGTGGAAGCCTTGCGGACACTCTTTCACAAGGATCTGCTTGCGCGCTCGCCATTTCCCACTTCTCGGTTATAGTTCCGTCGTGACTAGCGAATCCTGACAGAGGCCAGGATTTTCTCGCGAGCGGGTTTGTGAGGGAATGACAGCCTCACGGGATGGACTACCGGCAGATGAACCCTGCGCTCCCCATCCTCTACTCCCTCCGACCCGAAGGCATCAGGAGCTGCTTTTCTGATGATGTTATAGGACCCGTTGCAATCGGCGTGAATGAGTTGGCCATTGGATGCCCGATAGAGCCTCCGTGTGATCCGTTTGCCGCTGAAAACAGGCGCATGCTCCTGGCTTTGCTGGTAGATCGGCAAAGGATCGCGATCCAGGAAACTGGCCTTGCTGGTGTAGCTTTCTTCGGTGAGGATCACCTGGATGCCTTTTTGCTCAGCTTTGTAGGTGAGCATCTGGATGAACTGGGCATGAGGCACCTGAACAAAGTTCTGATTTGTCCGTTTCCCCAGGTTGATCTCCTGTTTCCAGCCCACGTTGCGACCAATCACGAGCGTTCCGATCCCCTCAGCCACCAGCACATCAATCACAAAACGCGAGATGGTGTGCAGATCATGCTCAATCCGCCGATTGCGCCAGAGAGTCAAGCGCTCCATGCGCCGGGTGTTTCCAGGACGACCAAGAGCTTGTTGGAGTTCTGCTCGCCGCTTGTTGTAGAACTGATTCGTACTTTTCAGACCGCGCCCGTTAACGACGACCGGGACAAAACCCGGTTTATTTGAAGTTAGTGCGATCAGATTTTCCAGACCAGGATCGATGCCAGCGATGAGCGCGGGATCGACGGCGGAGCGGCTCGGCTCCTGTTCATAAATGATCTCAACGACGACAAAACCGTGTTTGGGAACCACACGGACCTGAGTGATCGCCTTGGGATCTTGTTGGGTTTTGATCTGGATGCCCAGTCCCGAAGGCTGAATGAGGTGTCGTCCAAGGGTCCGTTTGCTGCGGCTTACGGCCTGCATCGTGTAGATGAGTACGTTGCGGCCTGTCGTTTTGTGCTTGTATTTGGGGAATTGGGGGCGTCGGCGAAATTTTGAGGGATCGCGCTTGTAGGCATCGAGCGCTTCAAAGAAGGATTTCCAGTTGCGTTCGAGCAGCAGCAATACCTGTTGGGCCACTTTCGCAGGCAGTGCTTTGTACGCTTCATGCGACTGCATCCGCCGATCCATTTCATTGTAGTTGAGGTGTTTTTCCTCAAAGATGAAGGCCTGACGGATCTCATACAGCGCCGTATTGTAGAGATTTTTGGAAGCAAAACAGGCCGCGTCAAGCGTGGCATAGCGTGGATCACTCCGAAGAATGATGTGCTTTTCAACCAGGTGCACGGTCGGCCTCCAATTCCTGCACAAGACGCTCTGTTTTGCGTTTGGCACGCCGTTGCCCATAGAGCCGGGCGCAGAACGAGTACACGATGCTGGTGAGGTCTGAGAGCAGGTCTTCTGTGCCATTGTCGGCCTGATTGACGACCTCGATCTCACGCCCATAGGTTTGAAGCAGGGTCTCGATGTAACGGAACCCGAAGCGGGTACCCCGGTCCTTGTGTTCAATGACGATACGGCCCACACTTGGATCGGCCAAGAGAGCCAGAAACTTCGGCCGATTGTCATTGACGCCAGAGCCAATTTCCTTGACAACTTTGCCCACTTGATAGCCACGGGCAGCGCAGTAGGCAACCAACCGCTCAGCTTGACTGTCCAGGTTGGTCTTGTTTTCTGCGGAAGACACCCGCGTGTAGACCACGGTTTGAGGCTTCGATGAGGGGACTGACACCCTGGTTGGCTCGTCGATGAGAATCGTGTGAGCCCCTACGCGCCGCCCCTGGATTTTCCCGTCCCGGAACCAACGCCAGGCTGTCTCATAGCGGACCCCTTGTTGTTTCGCGTAATCACTGAGTTTCATGCTCAAATCATACTATGCTACTCAATGATTGTCAAGAATTCGCTATACTTTCAAAGATCGGTTTCAATACTCTCAATTATAGGCGAGTCAAGCGAGATGCGCTCTTTTGCCAGAGACAAAGAGAGGGGCGGAGAACAGGGACTATGTGTCTGCTTGCCTAAGGGCGCTTCACAAGAGCACTTCACAACACTCGGGAGGGACAAGTCGTCCCTCATCACAACCAAGATTCCGAAGGAGAAACGTTTCATGAGTATCCAAGCTTTTACTATAGCCATTCCTCAAGGAACCCTCGACGACTTGCTCGTACGCTTGAGCCAAACCCGCTGGCCTGATCAGGTGGAGGGAGCAAGTTGGGAGTATGGCACCAACCTGGACTATCTCAAGGAACTGGCAGACTACTGGCAGCATGAGTTCGACTGGAGAGCACAGGAAACGAGACTCAATCAATTTGCGCAGTTTCGTGCAGATATTGATGGCCTGGGTATTCACTTCATCCACGAGCGCGGCAAAGGACCCAACCCGCTGCCGATCATTCTTACCCACGGCTGGCCCAGCTCGTTCTTCGAGATGCTCAAGATCATTCCGCTGCTCACTGATCCGGCGCGTTATGGTGGTGACCCTGCCGATGCCTTCGATGTGGTCGTGCCATCGCTGCCGGGATTCGGCTTTTCCGACCGTCCACGTGAGCGTGGCTGGCAACTCCCCAAAACCGCCGAGTTGTGGGCGCGCTTAATGCGCAACGAGCTTGGCTACCAGCGGTTCGCCGCCGCAGGTGGGGACTTTAACTGCGGACCTTCTATCGCCCTCTCCGCGCGGTATGAGCCCTCCATGCTCGCTAAACGGGAAAGCTGATCCCTGCTCACATGCTTTCACATCTGGTGAGATGCGAAAGCACGTGAAGACTTCAAGGGATGACGTTTTCTTTTCTCTTTACTTGAGTTTATCTCGTTGCGCATCCCGTGGGCAAACCCGGATTTCACCCAATTTACTAACTATCTCACAATGGGTGCTTATCAAACCGCGCCGTAAAACCCCTAGCTTTAGCTACTGTCTTTTACCCACATTGTTTCATGCCTTCCTCCAGACTGCGTCGCACTAACAACCAGCGCTGCCATCCAGTGGTTTCTGGTGCCGCCAGTTCGATGCGGGCCCACGCGAAGAGGCGCGGGCCTTTGCTCCCCGCGCCTGCACTCAGGACCTGCCAATCTTCTCTCGCGAGAACCTGGGCGAGTTGATCCACCCGTTTGCGAACGCCCTGCACTTCCACCTGCTCTTTGCAGGTTACCGCCAAGGCATATGCCTGTCGGCGCTCCTCCAGCGCCATCCGCAGTAACTGGGAGCTCCCATAAACGGTATCTCCTACGACCCAAGCGGCGGGAAGACCTGCGTCCAGAGTTCGTTCGAGCATGCGTTGCGCTAACTCCGGCTTGGTCGCAAACGTCACTCCGTCGGGCACATGTGCTTCTCGGCATCGCTGCGGATCACCTGTCCAGCTTTTCGGCACATACAATTCGCGGTCGACCAGCGTGTGTCCGCGCACGCTTGCGTAGGAGAGAAACACGCCGATTTGGCAATTCTCGATCCGCCCCGCTGTGCCACTGTACTGTCGTTGCACGCCAACTGATTTGCTCCCCTTTTTGAGGAAGCCCGTCGCGTCGATCACCAGGATCGCTTCAGGAGTCGAAAGGTTCTCTGAAACAAAGGCACACAACCCATCTCGTACCTCTTTGCAATCCCATTTTGCTCGATCTAATAGGCGCTGGATGGCATAGGTCGTGGCTTCTCCCACCGCTTCAGCTACTTGCTATCCATTTTTATGTGCCACCATTCCCATCAATCCCTGCACATAGACAATCGCTCGCTGATGGGCTTCTGGTCGCACAAAAGCATGTCTAATCGCTGGCCCAGCTCGTTGAATGCAGTGGCCCATATCTCTTCAGGTAAGGCAGTGGAGGCATAAAGAGGCATGGAGGCATCTCCTTCCGAGAGAGAGATCGTGGGAAACAATTCAAAGCCCGGAGAGCTGGTCGAGAATCTCATCAAGAGAGAGGACTTTCGCAAAGCCCTTTTTGAGCACCTGTAATTCGGGCTCTTGCATCGCAGGATCATCAGTGGCGGTGATATCGCTGCCGAAAATGACCTTGAAGCCGCGTTCATATGCCTGCCGAGCGGTGGTTCCACAACAGAAATTGGTGAGGGTGCCACAAATGATCACCGTGTCCCTGCGTAGGTTCTTGAGGATCGTTTCCAGGGGAGTATCGTAAAACGCGCCATACGACGACTTGTAGAGCACGATCTCGTCTTCTAAAGGCGCCAATTCGTGCCAGATGACGCCATCGCGAAACCAGGCAGCATCCTCTTCGGCATAGCGATTGGGCATGAACTGCCCAGTGAGGGGACGATCCAGGTAATGATGGGTTCTGGCAAAGGCTGTATAAATGACCGGAATGCTTGCTGCGCGGCACGACTCAATCAGTCTCTTGATGTGAGGAACCTGTCGCGTGGCTTCTGGAACCCAGAAGGGTGTGGAGTGTGGTTTGACAAACTCCTCCTGCATATCGATCACGAGCAATGCGCAGTGGTCTCGTTCCACGCCAAAGGCGGAGTTTCCTTCTCGATAGGCCAGACGCGCGAAGGTGAGAACTTCTTGTTCCGAAAAGGTTTTGGTCATGGGATCTCCTTGAAAAGTCTGCTTGTCTGTGCAGAGTATATCAGGAAAACAGTACCAAGTACATGCATTTTTAAAAGAGGTATGTTATACTACTTTCAAAATCGAAAGGAAATGGTGCAATGGCTTTCAAAGATGATCGTCTCCTAGATGAGGCGGGGTGGAGTATTCTGCGTGAGTTGCAAAGAGATGCCCGGCTTTCTTTTCCTGAACTGGGCCGACGGGTGGGACTGTCTACCCCGGCTGTTGCTGAGAGGGTACGCAAACTGGAAGATGCCGGGGTGATTACTGGCTATGGAGCGCGCGTCGATGCGGCAAAGGTTGGCTTGCCTATGATGGCCTTTGTTCGCATTACCACGACTCCCCAGACGGAGGCTGGTCTGCGCGCTCTCATGGAGGATCTTCCTGAACTGTTGGAATGTCACCGTGTCACGGGAAATGAGAGTTTTCTAGTGAAATTAGTCGTCACCTCGATCACTCATTTGGAACAGGCCCTCAATCAACTCATGAGTGTTGGACCTGTCACCACATCCCTTGTTCTATCCACGCCACTCTCTGGAGAGCCTATCAAACAAGAGGCGACAAGAAGAGAGCATAACCCGATTGCTCATGTGAGCCAGGAACGCTAATCGGGCTTCTCCAGAGAGCCTGCTCTTTCATTTACAACTGTAGGATTAGGCGAAAGAGTGAGTCCTTGTGACTTGCTCTTTTTTTCGCGGAAATTTATCAGAGAATTTAAGAGAGAAACGGTGAAAATCAAGAGCATACAAGAAGCCTCTGAATAATCCAAAGGCTTCTTGTATGCTTAATCTCCAACTAGATTCACAGGTACTTAAGACGTGTGCTTAGGAAGAAGGCCTCACGAGGACTTCTCCCTTAAGGTCTAATTGCATTCTCCCAGGGTAGCCCAAGTCTTTGGTCCAACAATTCCATCGACTTTCAGACCCAGTGCACGTTGCCAGTTCTCTACAGCCTTCTCTGTCTGTGAACCAAAAATTCCATCGACCGTGAGGCCGCCAGGAGTACGTGAATAGAGGTCTGACTGGAGCAATCTGACTGCACTCCCGGTTGAGCCTCGACTGATAGTAGGTGGACAACTACTAGCCGCCTGGGCCATGTTGCTCTGTACTGTCGCGGCGGAGACAGGAGAGGGAGTAGCGCCAGTGATGGTAAATACTCCTAGGAGCACCAGCAGACTGAGCAGGCCCCAAATAGTCAACATCTTTTTCATTGGGATCCTCCTTATATAGAAAGAAAAATAATTTGTTCTAACGGGAACAAATACCCCTTTGGCAATTTTTCTCACTTTTGAAGCAAATGCATGCATTTATTTCTCTTATAGTGAGAGTATAAGCAGAAAGACATGTAGGTACCAGGACGAAAGGAGGACACTTTCCGGCCACTTTGCTCCAAATATGTTATATACTGATATTTATCCGTTGTGTTATTTCAAGTTATCTCCATCAAGTTTTTGAAGATGAGAGCTATTTCCCTGAGTGATCCGAACTCATCTGCTCTTGGAATGGCTACAATCTCCATGGGAACATCCCTCCGCGCTACCTCCTCGTTGTTTTGGGGGAGGGTCAGTCCTGTCATCACGTTGCATCTCCTGGGGAGGGTCGTGAACCATGATGGTCCACGATACAATCGATGATAAGCACGGCAGTGTTGTCCTTCCCCCCCACCATATTTGCCGCATGCACCAATGCCTGGCAAGCGGCCTCGGCTTGCGGAGAGGTTCGCAAGATCTGAGCGATGTGTGCTGGTCGGGCACCAGAGCGGTGAGCCCATCGGTACACAGGAGGAGCCGATCTCTGGTGAGGAGCGGCAGCGTCTGGACAACAGGTGTGACCTCGCCTTCCATTCCCACATAACGGGTGAGTTGCCCACGGGCGGGATGGGTGCGTTCCTCTTCTGGGGTGATCTCTCCGCGTTGCCGCAAGAGTGTTACAACGGAGTGATCCTCTGTCAACGGCAGGAGACGATCAGCGTGGAAGAGATAGAGACGGCTATCGCCGAGGTGCGCCAGAGTCATTTGGGCATCATGGAGCCAGGCCACGACGACGGTCGCGCCCAGACCATGCAGTCCCACACGCCCGGTACTCTCCGTTCGCAGGTGCTGGCTCAGTTCCACGATGCTCTCACGCAGGACGCGTTCCCGTACCTGGATCTCAGCGGTGTGAGCTCGTGCCAACCCGCGCGCCAGCAGGGCAGGCAGGACGGTGACCACGGCCTGCGCGGCGACTCAAGAACCACCCACTATTGCACACAGAGAAAGGAACGCTTTTAAAAGAGCAGAATGGACGGTGTGCTTGGTGTGATCTGTACTTTGTGAAACGAGATGAGGACCTCTTGGAAGTTGACCACATCATCCCACAGGCATTAGGAGGGTCCAATGAATTGTCGAACAAGAGAGTCTATCATCGACACTGCCACGATGAGAAAACAGCACGAGACCTCTCTGAGATCAGAGAACAGAAGGCTGCTGGTATCAAGCATTCTTGACTCTACACTGAGGAGCCGGATGTCGTGAAAATGACGTGTCCGGTTCTGGATTGGCGGTGGGGGAAGCAATTCCCTCGCCGACCATACGAAGAAACCTTGCTTGCCTCGCTTGCCCGCCTGGATAATTTTGGCCCTTGAGTATTAACGGACCGGAATATCACACTAAGCACTTAGTGTGATATTCCGGTCCGTTAATACTCAAGGGCCTATCACCCCGGAAGAGGGCGATATGTTGCTGGAGGCGCTAGGAAGCTAATTCAATCCCCAGAAGCATCGATCCCATGTGCTAACAGATCGAGACCAGCCGTGACCATAGCGGAGAGACCAGCATGAATCTCCTCGGAAGATTCGCCTTTTAATCGCCGCCTCGCGTATTCCGCAAAGATCCTCGAATAAAGGGTCAGGATCAGATGCGCAACGAGGCGAGGCACGATATCATCCGATTCTGTGCCCATGTCTTCGGCAAGGGCATGGGCCAGATCCTCTTCAACAGACTCAGTCATTTGCCGACCCCGAGCTTGCAGGGTAGGGCTTTCCCGAATCACCCGGAAGACCTGCTGCCGCGTAGAATCTTGCTCTGGGGACGGCATCGCTTTCATAGGTTCGAGACTGCCGAGCAGCAATTGACGCAGAAAGGTGAGCAATGATTCGCCTTTCTCACGGTGACGAACGATTCCGGCCAGGGAAGCCTCCATAGGTTGATTGAGTCCAAAAAAGAGGTCCTCTTTAGTTGGAAAATAATTATAGACGGTATTTACCGACACATCAGCCGCTTCAGCCACTTCGGTCACTGTCACCTGCTCAAAGCCACGCTCAATAAAGAGCTCTAAAGCCACTCTTGCGATCTTCTCCCGTGTCTGCTGCTTTTTTCGTTCGCGTCGTCCTGGTGTCTGTGTCATAAACGCATTGTAGCTCTTTTTGCAATGGACCGCAAGATTGGGGTTGACTTTCTTTCTGCACCGCATTTATAATTGTGGTAACTTAAAAATTTAAGTGAATGCAAAAATTTATGAAGTGCAGAAAGGAAGAACAATAATGGCAGATGTCTCTGTTCCGGTTTTGATTGTTGGTGCCGGACCAACCGGACTCTCGACCGCGCTCTTTCTGGCGCAGCAACAGATCCCGTATATACTCATTGAGCGACATCCAGGCACAGCGATCCATCCCCGACCAGTTGGCCTGGGAGCGCGGACGATGGAGGTATTTCGGGCGCTAGGGCTGGAAGAGAGAGTCAGGAAAGCCGCCGAGCCGCTCAGCAGGAGCCGGGGTGAAATTTTTGTCGAGACCCTTGCCTCCGCCAACATGGCACAGGTCAAACGCCTGAATCTGGATGGGAAAGATCTTGAGACGTTCGACCAGATGAAAGAAGCAGAGAAGGCTATCAGTCCTGCCACAGGCTGTCTGTGCAATCAGGCTGCTCTGGAGCCCGTGTTGTTTGAGGCGGCGCGGGAACGAGGGGGAGATCTGCGCCTTCAGACTGAATTGCAGTCTTTTGAGCAAGATGAGACGGGTGTGACGGCTCTCGTTGTGGATCGCAAGACGGGAGTGCAGCAGCGTATCCGTGCTGACTACCTGGTTGCCGCGGATGGGGCTAATAGCCTTGCACTGCGCACTCTTGCAATCCCGACGAAAAGCTTTACGTTGTCAAAGATGCATACACTCGCGATTGACTTTCGTGCAGACCTGAGCGAGCTGGTACGAGGCCACGAGTTTATACTCTGTACGATAGAGACCCCTGAAGCTCAGGGCCTGCTCATGGCAGTCAATAATAGTGATCGCTGGCTTTTTCAGATGCCCGGGTATCTCGAAAATGGAGAGTTGAAGGTCCCATCTGTCAAACGCTGCCAGGAGCTGGTGCGCAAGGCTATCGGGATACCTGACCTCGCGGTAGAAATCATGGGTATTCTCCCCTGGGAGCCGCAGGAGAGGCTGGCTGAGCGCTACCAGGTTGGGCGAGTTTTCCTGGCTGGCGACGCGGCTCATATCATCCTGCCCACAGGCGGCGTGGGTGCGAATCTGGGCATCCAGGATGGACAGAACCTTGCCTGGAAGCTGGCTGCCGTTCTCCAGGGTTACGCTGATTCCACCTTGCTCTCGACCTACGAGACGGAAAGGCGTCACGTGGCTGGCTTTGCTGCCGAGCAGGAAGAGATCACCGACCGAGAAAAAACGACGGATAACGAACTACAGGCTCGCTTCGGATTCTACGCCTCTTCAGCTGTGCTCTCAGATGAAGAAGGAATCACACCAGACTATACGGAGCTGAAAGGGCAGTCCGGCTCACGTGTGCCTCACCTGTGGGTAGAGTATCAGGGCCGATGCATCTCAACTCTTGATATTACCAGTCGTCATTTCGTCCTGCTGACAGGCTCAGAAGGGAGAAGCTGGCAACAGGCTGCGCGGGAATGTGCTGTTCACTCTGGCATCGAACTGCCCGTCTATAGTGTTGGTTCTGAAGGAGAGCTTTTAGCAAGCAAGGAGAGCTGGCAACGGGCGACCGGCCTGCCTGATCATGGCATGCTCCTGGTTCGGCCTGACGGCTTTGTGGCGGCTCGTGTGAGCGCCCCTGATGAGGATAGGGGTCGGCAGCTTATGGGGATACTCTCGGCGTTGCATTTGTGTCCCACTTAAAGAGGGATTGGAGAGCAACAAGGGAAGATGGGTGGAGGGGGCAAAACGGACTTGTAAACGGGATGTAGATAGTGTTTTGATTGCCAAGGGGTGGTGGCTGGTCGCTGACGAAAAAATGAGCACAGCTTCTCCCCGCGCTGTGCCGCAGGCACAGCGCCCCGATGAGGCCAGCAGACAGATCCACGTGCGTGGATCAGGTTATGCGGCGGTCAGACCACAGGTCGGATCAAAGGGCTTGCCGGATCGGACCACGCCAAAGATGATGCGGGCTAACTTGCGCATGGCGGCTCCTAGCGCCACCATCTTGAGCTTGCCGCGTGCCAAGAGCCGCTGATAGAGGGCTTTGACCTGTGGATTGAAGCGCGCCGCCACCATCGCCGGGAAGTAGAGCGCACGGCGAAGCCTGGGGGCACCGATTTTACACAGAGGGGAACGCCCCCTGCGCCTGCGTCCTGATTGACGTTGATGAGGCGAGAGGCCCAGATGGGCCACCAGCGCATCAGCGTCTTCAAACTGCGAAAGATCTCCTAACTCGGCCAGCAAACACGTCGCCGTTTTGGCTCCAATCCCTTTGATCGAGCAGAGCAACTCAAAGATCTGTTTGAGATCCTGTGGCAATGTGGCTCTGAGTGCTAGGGGTCTTGTGACTATTGAGACGGGGAATCTGTGCAAGATCTCGCAGTGAGCATGTGTTGGGTCTTCCGGTGGCGAATTGGATTTGCTTGGGTAAAGGGTTGTGGAAGACGATAAAGAGGCACGGACCTGGGTGTGTCTATGCAGGTTCCCAGGGAGGAGGGTTGATACACGCGCTCTGATGGGGCGAGCATCTTGTACTCCTCAGATGTTTCCAAAAATCCCCTGTCCCTTTTGGACGATTGGTGTGTTTCTATATGTGGAAGGTCAATCACCCGAGTAGGCCTGCACAGGTGATTCATTGAAAACCGAAAGAGATCAACCAATACACCATTGTAAGGAAACGTGTGATGAATGAGAGACTTGTATCGTCTGCGGAGGGGTTGTCTGTCAAGGACGACGAGGAGAACGAGGTTGTGTGGATAGAGGCAGCACGCGAAAACCCCGCTGCTTTTGAGCCACTCTACGTGCGCTATCGCACGCGTCTCTACCGCTATCTGCGCACGCGACTGACGAGTGACGAAGATGCAGCAGATGTCACTCATCAGGTCTTCTTGATCGCGCTGGATGCGCTCCCGAAGTATCAACAATGCGGACTCCCTTTTGCTGCCTGGCTATTCCGCATTGCGCACCATACGGTAATAAATATCAATCGTCGCCAACGTTCTGTGGTTTCCTGGGATGCCCTTCCCGACACCCTCCAGCCTCTGGATGATCAGAATCCGGAGAGTTTGGCGCTCCACCAGGAAGCATTGATGCAACTGCGTATGTGGTTAGCGAAGCTGAAGGCGGATCAACGTGAATTGCTTGCCTTGCGCTTCGCTGCTGAATTGACGGTTCCACAGATTGCTGCTGTGGTTGGGAAGAAACCGGAAGCGACGAAGAAACAGCTGAGCCGCCTCCTCCAGTCATACAAGGAGCTTCGATCACATGCATACTAAAGATCGCTATACTGACATCTTTGATGAGCCATTCGATGCCTCATTTGAGCAAGACCTTGCTCAAATGGCAGCCCTCTATGGTGCTCACGAACCGCCTGCGCAGCTCTCCTGGGCGCGTTTGCAGCTTCAATTGCGTAAGAAGGAGCTTGTGAGTTCGAAACAGCAGAAAATGGCGTTGAACTGGATGCATCCAACATCTCGCGAACCACGTCGTCTGGTTCTGGTCGCAAGCCTGCTTCTTTCTCTCCTGTTGCTCAGTGGCTTTGCGTACGCCACATTCAATCTTGGCGTGTTGGATACCCTTTTTCACGCTGAGCCAGCCTCACAGCACTTGTTGCAAACGAAGCAATTTACAACACTGCAACAGAGCCAAGTCATTGATGGCTATACAGTCACGTTGGAGAAGGGGTATGCGGATGCCAACCGCATTATTGTTGGGTTTATCGTCACCTATCCTCATGGGATCGACCCGAAAACCTGGAACACCTCTTTTGTGGGGAGCGGTCGGGAAGTGGTCAACTTGAAGACGTCGTCTGGTCAGTCTCTCTCTCTACTCGGTACAACGAATGGGTTGGACGGTGGAAATCCCAAAGCTGCAAAAGAAGGCATCGCGATGGCTTTCGATGGAGCGACTATTCAGGGGAAGCCAGCAAGGCTTCCGCTTAATCTCACGTTAGGAGCGGAATGTGGCCTCGTCAATTCGCAGTATGGTTGTAAGCAGACGTTGACCTATAACTTTACGCTGCCGTTTCATCAAGGTCGTGTCTTGAACCTCCATCAGACGGTGACAGCGAATGGACATAGACTTACCCTGGAGAGAGTCGTAGTCACTCCTTCTGAGGCACGCGTCTATGTCCGCTGGCTGAAAGGTGATTTGGAGCAACCAGCCTTTGTGCTCCCAGGCGGGCCAGCAGGACCTGCGACCTATACCCAGCCGGTCTACGATCTACAGCTTTCTGCAGGTGGGCAGACCTACCCGATTTGTGAAGTGAGTGGTGGGCTTCCTTGCCGCGTAGGTTTCGGTCCCGGTTCTTTCTCGGAGACAGCTTCATCTTTTGTAGATAAGGGAGGATCATTTTTTGAGCCTGGTCGGCTCGATTCCCAGACGGTGGGTTTTTCGCTCTTCCAGCCGCTCTCCAACCAGCATGGTACCTGGACCCTGACGATCACAAAGATGGATATGCCGATGAAGAAAGTGACTCAAGATGGTCATGTCGGGTATGAGAGTACAAGTTCACCATCGAAGGACTCTTCTGCTCAGCCATGGACGTTCACCTTCAATGCGCAATAACATGGATGTGCTAAGGACGTAAGAGAAAAGATACGGATGGGTAAGATTGTGATTTTGCAGCATACTGTGGCTCATGGACTCGTTTGGTGATACGGATTGCGTATGCAAGAGCGCACCAAGCCCTTGCACACCTTCGAGAGCATGGAGAGGATTCAGCATAGCCCTTCGCTGTTCCCAGGCCGATCTGGTTCCATTTCTTCTCACCAAACGAGTCCATGAGCCATACTGTGGCAAAATTTGTCTTTTGAGAAAAAACGTTAGTGTGAGGACAGAAGCCACATCGCCGTTGCTTCTTCTGGCAAAAAACGTTTGATACGTCTTTCATGGAAAGATCTCGTTCGGCTTGAGAGCGTCACATTTAGCGTTCTCATGAGAACAGGACAACAACGAAGGCGTTCTCACGTCAAACGTTCTCGTTTTTATCGTTTTTTGCGGTACGTCTGTGTCTCGAAAGAAAAAATCGAGCGCGATATACTTCGCAAGGAGAGCGGCACGATATACTTCACAAAGGGGGGGCGGTCGAAATAGGAGATTTCCTCCCATCTGAGTCGGAGTGTCGAGGAGCGTCCGTAGAAAAGTCCCTCACCCCGCGCCGATTTTCTCAAGTTGGCTGGGGTGAGGGTGGCTCGTGGGTCGGGCGCTTTTGTGTTACAAGATCTCCTGCCAAGATATGGCTCATGGACTCGTTTGGTGATACGGATTGCGTATGCAAGAGCGCACCAAGCCCTTGCACACCTTCGAGAGCATGGAGAGGATTCAGCATAGCCCTTCGCTGTTCCCAGGCCGATCTGGTTCCATTTCTTCTCACCAAACGAGTCCATGAGCCATATTTTGGCTCATGGACTCGTTTGGTGATACCACTTGAAGGAATACAAGAGGTCGAGAGAGTTCCTACTAGTGAATCTCAATGAGACCATGAAGAAGTGACTTCTTTTATCATTTGCTCTAGCCAATCATCATATCCTCGTTGTTGGGCTCGCCGCCGTAGATCAGCCAGAATCTCACTCGTGGGAAGCTTCTGCTTCCACCTCCGCTCTAATTGGAGAGGAAGGAGATGGAACGTATCTGCCAGCGAGAAAATCTCTCTGTTCTGCGTCTCGTAGGCTTCGACGCGGATTTCCAACAAGGCAAAAAAGAGCAGCCAATGGAGCCATGATCTCTGCTCAGAAACAGAAAGATCGCTGAGATCTTTCATGGTATCTCTCGGTTCTTCAGCAAAAGCCTTCTGCTGTTTGTAGTGAGTGAAGGCATGATCCAGCCAGTGTAGTACAGGCCTGGGGAGTTGAGAGTGCCACTGCAATCCAATGGAAGACCACGTTTCCTGCAACTGAACCTTCCCCATAGCAGCAGGAAGCCCTTGGCACATACCTGCCAAAAAGATGCACTGCTGCTGCTGCCGCTCTTTACCTTGCTGATACAGCGTGAGCAGACCTCGATCAAGCGACTCATAGAGCAGGAGCGTGTGATCATTTTTTGTTTCCATTCGTAGGTTTTTCCTCCTTTTTCGCTGAAACAAGAGAAGCAGAAGGGCCTCACACACCTGTAGGAAAGGAAAAGTGTCTCAAGCCGCGTTAAGCACACGTTGCCGTAATAAGTCGAGTCCTGCTCGCCCATACATGCTTCGCTTGATCAGTTTCAGTTTGGTAATCTGTCCTTCCACCTGCCCATTGCTCCAAGGCAGTGTTAATCCCGCGAGCACAGCAGCTTTGTCGCGCTCGATACCAGTGGCAAAGCTGTCTAACTCCGCAATCTGGCTCTGGGCAACGGTTTCTAGCCAGACATCAAGCTGGTTTCCTGTCCGTTGGTGTACCATCGTCATGAAGCTTTGGACGAGCTGATATGCTGCCTTTGCCGTTGCACTTGTCTGACACACGGTCGAGAGGCTGGTGCGCTGTTTCTCGTCCAGATCGTCAGGATCACGGACAAAGAGCCAGGTGGTTTCTTGAGCGGAAAAACATGCCAGTTCCTGCTGCAAGGCGGGTGTCACCAAACCTTTGGAAAGTGGTTGCAAGAAGTTGTAGACCGAGCGAGCACTTCCTGCATATCCCTGTTCACGCAGCTCCCGCCACAGTTGATACCCATTAGTACATCCTTCTTGCCATCGACGTAACACATAGCCTTTGTAGGGATCAAAGCGGCTGCGGCGTTGGCGACGCTTGACTTCAGGGAACGAGTCGTGTGCCCGCCATCGTTGGATCGTGCGTACGCTCAGCTTGGTACGACGCGCAATCTCAGCGTCTTTGACTCCCTCTTTCGCGAGGGCCATGATCTGCTGATACTGGCTGAGCCGTTGGCCCCGACGCGCTTGCTGGGCTCGTTGTACATGCGGTGGGGTCAAAGGACGCCACTGTGTCGAGCCGATCTCATCACGACAACGGGCCAGCAAGAGCTTCACTGCTTTGGCCAAATTTTGAATGATATGAAAGCGGTCTGAGACTTGGAGCGCCTGGGGAGCGCCTTGGCGAATGGCGGTGGCATATTCAGCAGAACCGTCGCGACTCACGATTTCCACGCCGGGATGCGCTTGAAACCAGGACTTGACGGTTTCAACAGAGCGATCAGGTAGCAGATCAATGGGTTGGTGTCTCTCTAAATCAACGAGAATACTCCCATAGGTTCGTCCACGCTTCCAGCACCAATCATCGATCCCCACAATCCTAGGAGCAGGCTTTCCTTCAGGGAGTGAAAAAGCATGAAGCGCACGCAAGATGGTTCGTCCACAGACTGGCATCCCCACGTGTGTCGCGAGCCTGGCTCCTGCTTGCCCTCCGAGGGCCAGTCCAATGTGTTCAAGCACCCGCTTACGTAAGAGCGTCTGCTTGCCGTGGGGCTCACAAAGTTCTGGAAGTCGTTCTGTAAAGATGCTTTGAGGGCAGGCGGCAGCTTGACAAAAGAATTTGTGAACACGGAGACGAAGCATCACGGTCTGGCCACTGAAGGAAACGTCCGTCAGCGTCCGTTCATACCGACTATGAATACGGTGCGATATCTGCTGGCTCATCGACACGTTTGGTGATAAAAAAGAGAACTATATCAGCCTGGGAACTGAGAAGAATGCCCAGAGTCACTGCAAATGCGTCTTGTGGATGATGCAAGAGCCAAGGGGCCTTCTTGACTGTGCAAGCCACATCACCAAACGAGTCTAAGAGCCTATCTGCTGACAGCAAGGACATGGTGCCTGTTTGCGTGTGCTCATACAGATCAGCGTAATCTGCTGGTCATTCGTGGAAAGCTTGTCTACGCGAAAATGTTGGAGATGGGGAAACAAGGTGTTCAAGAACATGGGAAACTCCTACTTCCCATTTTATCACATCTGTACGTTTCATCGCATCACCAAACGAGTCCATGAGCCATATCTTGGCTCATGGACTCGTTTGGTGATACGGATTGCGTATGCAAGAGCGCACCAAGCCCTTGCACACCTTCGAGAGCATGGAGAGGATTCAGCATAGCCCTTCGCTGTTCCCAGGCCGATCTGGTTCCATTTCTTCTCACCAAACGAGTCCATGAGCCAAGATATGGCTCTTAGACTCGTTTGGTGATGTGGCTTGCACAGTCAAGAAGGCCCCTTGGCTCTTGCATCATCCACAAGACGCATTTGCAGTGACTCTGGGCATTCTTCTCAGTTCCCAGGCTGATATAGTTCTCTTTTTTATCACCAAACGTGTCGATGAGCCAAGATATGCTTCACAATGTGCCTGGGTGGTGGCCCGCTTTCTTGCCCATGTGGTTACGCTATTGAAGTTTTCTGAACTGGCGAGAGGCATGCAGTCCCCCACAAAGATGAGAATCCCAGCCCCGATATGAAGCAGGTTGGTCGCGTTCAGTTCGCCTGTGGGCAGATGGACGACGACCCCTTGCAGCAGCGTACTGCTCACATAACCGCTGAGGAACGTGGCGAGGAATGAACTCAGGGCCGTGACGGTTCCCAGGGTGGAGAAGACGCGGCCCACCATCTGCTCTGGCGTGGCAAAGAGGACCAAGGGGCCAACCAGCACCTCGGCCTGCATCGTGGCGGTGCCAATAAGCGTGAAACCCACCAGGTCGATGATCGCCTGATTTGGTACGGTTGAGACGACAACCATCACCCCAGCAAAGAGGAGGGCGCGAGCATAGACTCTGGTCGCTCCGACTTTGGCCGCCGCACGATCAACGAGCAAGGTCCCCAAGATGCCCCCAATGGCTGGCACAGCGCTGAAGAGGCCAAACAGGCTCATGGGCACATGAATATTCTGGGTGATGTAGAAGAAGGCCAGGACGCTCACTATGCCCCATCCAAAGGAAAACAGGCTCTCGGTAAGCAGAAGAGTGCGGAGTTGGAGCTGGCCCTGGATGAATCGCAACCCCTCGCGCAGTTCAGTCAAGACGCGCCGCAGTGATGTGGGGTAGGCTGACGCGACCCTTTCTGCCGCAGATACGCGCATGTGCGCGATCAACGCCCAGGAACAGGCAAACGAGGCCGCATTCAAGGCAATCGCCCACCCGATTCCCAGGGAGACATAGCAGATGCCGGCACAGGCAGACCCGATGCCCCAGCTGAACACGCCGCTCCCGACGGTCAGCGCCGAAGCGCGGGTAAGCTGCTCTTGCGGGACCACCTCTTTAAGGATCGCCTTGGTCGCCGGAGTGAAGAACTGACTCAGACCACTGACGGCTGCCACAACGAGGTAAATGATGGTGAGCCTGACAGCCAGTGGCAGCGGGAGCGGGAAACTTATCGGCAAAAGGGAGCACACCAGCACGGCCCGCAGCGCATCCATGAGGCGCATCTTCCGTTGTTTGGGCCAGCGATCCACAAACACGCCAGCGAATGGGCCGATCAGGAGGGCCGGGAGCGCGGCGGCCAGCACCACGCCGCTGACAGCAAGGGGGGCCGCGCTCTGGTTATGCAGTAGCGTACCAACCCATAAGATGAGCATCATCGTGAACAGAATATCGCCAATCAGCGAGATCATACCACCAAGCCACAACAAGGTGTAGTTGCGATTGATGAGCAGTGCGAGCTTTGGGAAGGCGCGCAGGCGTTTGGAAAAGCGAGGAAACATAGGAATCCTTTCACACACACAGAGCGTTGAGATGCGAGATCGGTTCAAGCGTGTCTCAAGAGGGGTGCGGTGCGAAAAAGAGGGGATAGGTCCCAACAGGGGAAACAATGGGGAGAGCTTGCCTCTCCGCTCACTCCTCGATTCGCGCCGCATGCGGCGCGAACACACCCGCAGAGTGAGCAAGGACGTGTATGAGGCAGGTCAGGGAGAGGTGAAGTGGTTTCATCATGGCTGCATCAAGATCCTTGTTGTTAGCTGTTTGAAAAGATGTTTGGAGCTTAGCACAGAATGTTCCCATCTGTCAAATGTCATTCCACATAGGGGTGCGACTCAACATTTTGCAAAAGGGATAGACAGGAAAAAGAAAAGCAGGTAAGATCGTCGTAGCAAAAGAGAAAGTAGGGAGCAAGCCGTGGAACGTGAAGCATAGCTCATCATGAGTGAAAAGGTCTTATCTGACGTCAAAGAATGGTGCAAAGCTCACCCCAAAGCCACCTTTGTGGAAATTGAAGATGAGGTTCATCGGCGTATGGTCCAGTTAGAAGCCCAGCTCCTGCAAGATGCAGCTCTTGAGAGGAGCAGTCGAGAATGGGGAAGAGACCGTTCTGAGCCAGCACCGACCTGCCCCACCTGTCATGTGGCATTACAAGCGCGAGGCAAACGTTCACGAACCTTGCAAGGCAATGGGGGAGAATCGGTGACCCTCACGCGAACCTACGGAACCTGCCCCAAGTGTGGGGAAAGCTTTTTTTTCCCTTGATGAAGAATTGGCTTTGCTTCCTGGATCACTGGCTCCCAGGCAACAGGAACATCTCGTCCATCTGGCAAGTGTCATGCCTTTTGAGCATGCCAGCAGCATCCTCAACGATCTGCTGGGTGTTTATGTAAGTGGGGAAACGGCCCGCAGACTCAGCGAGCAGGTTGGCAAGCATGTGGAGCATGTCCAAACCACCCAGGCCTATCTTCCTGACAAGCAAGAGGCCATCTTGAGATTCAAGGCCCTTCGCCTGGCCATGAGCGCCGATGGCGCGATGGTCCCTTTGGTTGGGGGAGAATGGGCTGAGGTGCGCACCCTGGCCATTGGAGAGGTTCCTGCGACTGGTGCCACCAACACCACCCTGGCGACGGTGCACGTTGGCAAGCTGTCCTACTTCTCCCGTTTAAGTGATTCCGCAACCTTTATTGATCTGGCAGAAGTCGAAACCCGCCGACGCCATCTTGTTGGGGCCAAAGAGGTGTGCGCGATAATGGATGGGGCTGAGTGGTTGCAAGGGATGATCGACGTGCATCGGCCAGATGCGGTGCGTATTCCGGATTTTCCCCATGCCGCAGAACATGTAGCGAAGCTGCTGGAAGCGCTGAGTGCACAGGGAACGTGCTTTCCTGAAAATCTGTTGCAACGGTGTCTGCACGTGCTCAAAGAGCGGGGACCGGCGACGTTAGCCAAGATGGCTGCTGGCTTGAGCGAGGAAGAGATCTCTCAGCCAGAGGTTCGAGAGCATCTAGGCTACTTACAGAAGCGATGCTCACAGATGCAGTATCTTTTCTTTCGACAGGCAGGATGGCCCCTTGGCTCAGGCATGGTTGAGAGCGCCAACAAACTCGTGGTAGAAAGGCGCCTTAAAGGACCAGGGATGCGTTGGGAGCGCCACGATGTGAATCCCATGCTTGCGTTGCGCAATGGGATCTGTAATGAGCGGTGGCAGGAAACCTGGCAACTGGCAAGCTCTCAGCGTCGGAAAGAGCGTAGGCATCTGCGCTGTCAACGGGCAGCACAACGACTCAACCCCCTATCCGCTTCTGGGGGTTTTTGCATAACCCCCCATACGCACCAACTTAAGCAAGGCAGAGGCAAAAAGAGGCTCCATCTGCGATGATGTCAGAAAGAGAAACCTGATATCGAGAGCAGAGGGAGCACAGACATGGCAAATGTAGCACACGTCGAGCAGTCTTTGAAGCACATCCTGGAAGAACGAGCGAATGTCCTGGCCCGCGAAACGGGCTGTATTGAACGGCAGAGAAAATTCAGTGGAGCCGACCTGCTGCAAACGCTGGTTTTTGGCTGGCTGAGCCATCCGGATGCCAGTCTGGAGCGGCTCGCATCCATGGCGACCATCCGCAAGGTGGAAGTGACAGATACCGCGCTGCACAAACGCTTCACGGAGCCCTGTGCCCACTTCTTGCATGCGGTGTTTGAGGAGATGGCCAGTGTGGTCGTTGAAGCCAGCCAGGATGTCCCGTTGGAGCTCCTGTGTCGCTTTCAGTCAGTCGTGCTGGAGGATAGTAGCAGTATCGCCCTCCCAGAGGAATTGGCAGAGCAGTGGCAGGGATGCGGGGGATCTCCTGGAAAGGGGCAAGCTGCGGTGAAATTGCATGTTCGTTGGGAACTCAAACGGGGACAGGTGCAAGGCCCAAGGCTCACGCACGGACGGATCATTGATCGATCCAGTCCGTTCAAAGATGATGGCTTGCCGGTGGGAAGTCTGTATATCGCCGATCTGGGGTATCTGGATTGGGGAGCGATTGCTGCTCGACGAGCGGCTGGCAGTTACACGCTCACTCGTGCCCAGGCCAGAACCAACTACTGGACGCCGGAAGGCAAACCGCTGGAACTGGATGCGCTGCTCCCACAGCAGGTCGGACAGACCCACGAACGCTGGGTTCGTGTGGGCAAAGAGCATCGGCATCTGATGCGTCTGCTCATCTTGCGAGTTCCCCAAGACGGAGCTTCGCGACGACGCGCCAACTTGGAGGCTGATGCCAAGCGACGCGCTCAACCCGTGCGGGAGCAAGCCTGGAAACTGGCCGACTGGACCATCTTGCTCACCGATGTCCCTGCGAATCTTCTGAACTTGCAGGAGGCTCTCGTCCTGGTGCGGGAACGATGGCAAATGGAAATGCTTTACAAGTTATGGAAGCAATACGGGCGGATTGATGAATGGCGCACCACGAATCCCTGGCGCGTGCTCTGTGAACTGTATGCCAAGCTCATTGGACTGCTCCTGCAACACTGGCTCATTCTCCTGTTCGCCTGGCAAGATGAGCAGCGCAGAATGCCGCAAACTGGCACAGGTGGTCCGCGATACCGCCAGTTCGCTGCTGGAAGCTTTTGCAGGGGAGCGCTCGTTTCTCTCTGCCCTACAAGCCATCCAACGTCGCATGCGTTTAGGGTGCCAAATGAACAAGCGCAAAAAGCATCCCAATTCCGCCCAACTCCTCCAGCGGAGATCGACCAACTGGGCTTTGAGTCCTTAAGTTGGTGCGTATGGGGGTTTTTGCATAACCCCCCGAAACGGTGCATTCGGCTTCACCCAGACGTCTCCTTCATCCACATCGAGATGATGGGGTTATGTGCTAATGCTTCGACAATTTCCTCCAGATTGATGGACTCTGGCGCTTTGGTAAACTCATACCGACCATAGAAATTAATGTGTTGCCAGGCCACCGGGGAGATGTGTGCGATGGGTGTCATGTCGTCTTGGGTGGCCTCCTGGCGTGCCCACAACTGCGACAAGATGGTCATATTGTAGTAGATGATGCAGTTGGTGACTAATAGGCTACACTCATGCCACAGATGTTGGTCATCTTCTGATGTGAAGCGCAATTTCCCAAAATTTGCGTAGGAAACCGCACGACGAAGTTGATGGTAACTTTCACCCCGATTAAGCGCAGTCTGGACATTCTTGCGGAGAAGTGGTGAGTCGACAAAATCGAGCAAGTAGAGACTGCTGATGATATTATCGTATTCCCCCAAAGCTTGGCACGTTTTGTTTTTGCGCGCGTAGGAGTTGAGTTTGTGGACAATGATACTCTGCGTGGTGGTTTTTAACGCCAATGAGACGAAAATGCGCTGCAGGTTCTCCCATTCTTCCACAATCAAATCGGTATTGAGTTTGCGTATGGGTTTCAAGAAGACCTCACCATACTGATTGGGGTGCTTGAAGCCATACAGTGAGGTGCGCAGTTTCTCCTGGATGCCTTTATAGCGCGGCGCAAACTGATAGCCGAACAGATGCAGCAACGCAAAATTCACCTGGTTGGTTCCGTGCGTGTCAGTGGAATGCACCTGCGGGTGAATGTCCGTGGTGTTGTTGAAAAGCAAATCGAAGACAAATTGGCTCTCATGATCGTGAGCACCAATCATCTCGGCATTCACCGGGACATGATTGGCAACCAGGGTGTAGGCCACCATACCCTTGTTGAGGCCAAAATACTTTGGTGAATAGCGGGCATTGAATGTAGGAAGCGCTGTTTCAAACTTTTGTCCATCGCTACTGGAGTGGACAGCACCCGCAATATCATAGTGCCGAAAAATCGCCAGAGCAGCGATGGCATTACTGACGCAATCATTGGCCGCTTTCAGGGTTTCGGGGCGCAGAAAGTTGTCCGAGGTACTTGCCAGCGTGGCGAAGGTGATATCCGAAATGTCCCCCATGCGCCCAAGACCCATGTTGGTTGCCCAAGCCACAAGACAGGCACTCAGAATGCGCTCATCGGCAGCCTGTTTGCTGTACCGTCCCAGAACATGCTCGAAACACGTCATGAAGTGGCAGTGGTGATTCACAAAGTGGAGCACACGACTGATGTTCACCTGAGGCACCGTTTCAAAGATCGGATGGTTGATGGGCTCTGAACTCGCTGGATACTGCAGCGTCCAACTCTTGCGTTTCCCCGTGGTCGTGATGTGCAAGTGGCTATTTTCCCCGGCACTGATGCGCTGATTGACCGTGCTGAGACGCTCTTCCAATTGGCCTTTCAGCGCATCGAGATGGTCTTGAATGGGCTGTGCCAGGAGTGCTAAACCCGTCTGCGCAAGTAACACCTCTTTGCTGGCCCACTGCTGATCGTCCACTAAATCATCCTCAAAACTGCGGAAGTGGACACTGTCGCGGCAAAAGAGATCGCCAGCTTCGAGTCGCTGGCGCACCAGGCGATAGACCAGAAATTCATAGCGGTCGGGGATGATGTGTTTCTGATCGGTTTCATTTCGCTGGTAGAGGTAGCGTTTGTCTCGGACGGGAAAGAAAGCGGTGGGAAAATCTCCCGACTCGACCTGGCGGAGTGAGCGGTCTGTTTGGAAGGCGGTCTTGAGAAAGTGGATAGCTTCCTGGATGGGCGCGTTGACTCGGGTGGCAGAGAGATCGATGGCGCGAAAGAGGGGACGGAGATGTTGCTTGAAGCGCCGGGCCATGGAGTCAATATGCTCCCATTCAACGGCCATTTCATCGCAATTCGCCTCGTTGCTGATATACTCAGCAACACGTGTTAAGCGTTGCCGATCGAGAAGAGCAAATGCTTGTTCCTGGACCGTACAAAATGGCGTGGTGGATTCATACTCGGCAGTAAAGAGCTTGAGGACCTCCCCAGCTTTGGGCAGATCTTGATGACTGAGCCCACGGTACTCATACACGGCTCTTTTGGCGGTGGCTTTCGCTTCGTCTGAGTACTGTTTCACCAGATGAAGAAAACAGGTGAGCAGATGATCGTTGAAACGCTGATAGCGATGGACAACAAAGCATAACAGGTAGAGGTAGACGATCCAGGTGTCGAGTTGCTTGAGCCGAAACACCGAATAGTAGGAGACCAACGAGGAATAATACGTGATGCCTTCGCGAGAAATATCCAGATGTGGCACGATCCGTCTGGCCATAGTGTAGAGTTGGACGAGAGACTCGCCACGGGTCATTTCGCGGCGCATTTCACCTAAGCTGAAGTCCTTTGGCTGTCGTTTCAACCAGGTGATGATATAGAACTCGTCAGTTTCCGTGAGGAGAGCATCAAGTGCCAGACACTCTTCAGAGGATAAAAGCGTGTGGAGCATGGTCGCTAAGCGCTTTCCTTCTGCTGTGACGGCCTTCCCAACCAAATCTTCTTGCAGGAATGTATAGCCAGGTTTCACAAGACGATGTTCGGTGAGGTAATGGAGGATTTCACGCAAGATATAGATGGGCTTGCTACTGATTCGTGCGGTTTGCTGGGCATGAAGAAACAGATCATGTCGATCTGTCGGCGTGCAGAGGCGATAGCCGAACAGTTTCAAAATACATTGCCGCTGTTTGAGGATCGTGCGCTTATTGAGCATTCGCAGTTCTGGTCGTGGCGTCTCGGGAAAATAACGCTCAAGCAGGTATATGACATCCTCGGCCACGTCGTCAAAGGCAAAGGCGAAGAACAGTTGTTTGGCTTTGAAATAGCCCAGTTGAAGGAGAAAATAGAGCTGAATAGGGAGAGATGTAAAGGATGCGAGGAGGTCTTTCTCCGGCTGAGTCAGTGTAAACACATCAGTTCTCTCGTCTCCAGTTAAGCAAGGTCTGCCATAGAGAGCTTCAATTTCCTCATCGTCGAGAATATGCAGTCGCTTCAGTTGTGTCGTGACATCCGGCGTGGTCATACATCCTCCTCCTCTACACAGTCTTATCAAGACGGGGCATGAGCAACGGTCAGATCTCACGATGGCGGCGTTCCCACTCGCGGGCTTTGCGTTTGGCTGCCTCACGGTTGTCCGCGATGTAGCGCTCCAGGCTGCGCAAGGTGGTATGACCACTAAAGCGTTTGAGGTCCACTTCGGTATAATCGTGGGCAGCTCTGACACTGATAGCTGTGTGGCGCAGTTGGTGGAGATCCCAGTCCGGCGTATACTGTTTCCAGAGGGTGTCAGCCTGGCGGTACGAGAGGCGCGCATAGCCGTCAGGCGTGAGATCAGCGCGTCGAGGGAGCCGTGCTTTGCGATGGGTCACGAAGAGCGGTCCTGTGGTCGGGCCGCCGCGCGTAGTCAGATATTTGTCCAGGAGTGTCCCAACCGCACGGGAGAAAAACATCTCGCGCTGGTATCCCCCTTTGCCATGAATGAGGATCGAGCGATCCAACCAGGAAATATCGTCAATATCAATCGCAAGTGCCTCCTGACACCGCAGGCCACCATCATAGATGAGCCAGAAGAATGCCCGGTCGCGCGGGTCGGCAATCTGACGCAGCACCGACTCCACACGCCCTGCGTCGAGAGCACGCGTTTCTCGTGCCCGCTCCGGTTTCCGTTCAACGCCTGCAAGGAGTTCATTGGTTTGCCATCCCTGCGCATCCAAAAAGTTCAGAAAACTGCGCAGGGCTGCGAGCCGCCGATTGTAGGTCGTTGGAGCAAGCGGCTCCTGCCGGGCGAGGTACGCCTGGATGACCTCTGTGGTGAGTACAGACACGGGCGCGTGACCATACTGTGTAAGCAGTGGTGCCAGGTCATCGGTATAACTTTCCCGCGTGCGCCGCGCAAAGGATGCACTATCAAGAAACTGTGCAAACGCGTCGGCCAGGGTCGGTGTTTCCAAAGTATCAGGTCGCTCCATCTGCTATCGCACCTAATGCGGATTCTGGGGATCATCGGCATGGTCTCCCCGTGCGAGACCAGTATAACGTTTTGGCCCGAACAGAGCAAGCTATCGCAGCTAATGACCCATTAGCTGCGATAAGGACGCAGACACGACAGGATGGTGTAGGCCCTTGAGTATGAATGGAACCGAAAAACAACGCGAAGCCGCGAAGCCTCTTCCCAGGCTCACTCCCAAACTATCAAGTCGAGTTTACTGAGGCGATAGGAAGTGTGTGGCCGCAGGTACGTGCAAGGTCCATCAAGAGGAGCACGTGCGATTGTGCGATGGATAAGAAGAGACACAAAGCAGGGAGAAACAGACCGAGGAGAATGCCAGGGAAGAGTGCCCCTGTAGAGCGTCACCGCCGGTATTGATACCTGATACCAGCACCGACGATGACGCTCTCTGGGGAGTTGGCAGTCGCGCAGTTCCGGGCTCTGATTCAAGAGATGGCTACGTGGAGAAATAAACTCCTCATAGGTTGCATCAAGTCAAGTTAAGAAACGCCCTCTCCTCCAATAACAACGAGGAGACCACCAAGCATGGCAAGATTTTTGAAGAAATGAATCTTTTGATTAGCTTTTGCTGCAGGATTCTCTTCTTTCCAGTAAGGATGGCCAACAAAGGTCGTAGGAATCAGACAAGCCGCCAGAACACCAGCAGACAGCTTAGGGGCAATGTTGGCGGCCAGCAGAGTGCCACCAAGGACCATAAGGGCGCCATTCAGGATTACAGACTGACGAGCTTGAGGAAGACCAGCAGCCTCAACCTTTTTGGCACGACTATCTGGCTCTAAAAAGGCGCCGAAACCATTTTGAATAAACATATTGGCCAACAGGCCACGGCCAAGAGTGTTCGCAAGCGACATAGAACTCTTTCCTTTCACAACGGTACAAAACAAGAACTCAATGATCCTTTTGCACTTGATACCCGCTCCTCTGCCGCCTTTAGACAACCAGCTTAGCGCTACCCCATCCTGAGTGGTCAATTGCAACACAGCCCTAGTGTGTGGTGGTTGCGGTGCGGTAGAACTCGGCTGCGGTGAAGGTGGCAGGGACGCCGAGTTCGGCGGCGACCGCGGTGATCGCGGTGGCGCCGATGGCGAGGTCAACCTGGCCGTCGGTGGTGTAGTACGGTGCGATGAACCGCTCGTAGTGGGCTCGCACTTCGTCGGCGGTGTGTCGACCGAGGAACGTCTGTATGTACCGCACTGTGGTGTCGGGTTCGTTGTGGATCACCTGCAAGGCGCGCCGGTGGGCTCGTACGACGGCCTGGACTGCGAGGTCGTCCGGTTGGATGTAGGTGGGGTCGACGACCACGCCTACAGTAGGAATCTGGAAGTGATCGCCGACCCAGGCCAGCATATTCCAGCCGTACTCGGCGGCTATCGCCTCTGGTGCCATGGTGCTACCAACAAAAGCGGCGTCGATCCTGCCTTCACGCAGCCAGCGCAGGTCCATGCCGTAGTCGCCGGGCGCGCGGACAATAGTCTGGATGTCGCGGTCCGGGTCGAGGCCAGCCCGGCGCAGCACGATCCGGGCAAAGCATCCGGGTGGGGTGTGGGGGGGATGTACCGCCAACCGTTGGCCAGCCAGGTCGGCCAGGGAGGTCAGGCCGGGGCGGGCGAGGAACCAGAACAGCGGGCGCTGGGTGTTGACAGTGAGTGCGACCCAGGGGATGCCATCGGCCAGTCGGGACAGCAGTGTCCGGCCGAGCCCAATAGTAGCGCAGTGGCGCAGCCGCTCGTCGTTCCAGGAGCAGCCGTCGCGCAGCGCGACGTGGACACCCTCGTCGGCATAGTACCCCTGCTGGTCGGCGATGTAGGCGACCAGTTCCTCGTGCATGCCCCGCCCGACGTAGGCGAGATCGATTGTGTACATGAACGTTTCTCCTTTTTCCTTGATTGTGTCACCGCTATGGGCCCGCGGCACGCGCGGGCCCGGCTGCTGCGGCCCATGGTGCTGAGGTGACGGTGGGCAGGATGCGGTCCAACCGTTGGTCGGACCGGGACGGTATCGCTCCGTGTGCAGAAGACAGCGGGGCGTTACCACATGGACATCCCGCCGTTGAGCGCGGCCGTGGTGCCGGTCATGAAGGAATTGTCCTCGCTGGCATAGAAGGCAACCGCTTGAGCGACGTCGCCCGGGTATGCCAGACGGCCTAGGGGGATAGTAGCCACCAACTGCCGCTTGTGCTCCTCGTCGAGCACATCCGCTGTGCTGCGGGTGTCCCCCACCGGGCCGGGCTCGACGACATTGACCGTGATGCCCCGCGGGCCCAGTTCCTGGGCAAGGTACCGCGCGAACTGCGTCAATGCGGCCTTGGCCGTGCCCAGTGCGATCATACCCTCCCGAGGCTGGCGGCTGAGGCCAGTGCTGAGATAGATGATGCGTCCCCAGCCCTGTTCAGTCATGGCGGGCAGAACGGCTTTGGTGACCGTGAACGCCGCACGCATCTCGTCGTCGAGCTTGCCACCCAGTTCTTCCCACGTCATGTCCTGGAACGGCTTGATCACATACGGGGTGAGCGCGCTGTGCACAAGTACGTCGATGCCACCCCATGCCACCTGAACCTGCTTGATCATGCTCTCGACCGCAGCTACCTCGCGCACGTCAGTCTGCACGGCCATGGCCTGGCCGCCTGCGGCCTTGATGCCGGCTACGACCTCCTCGGCTGCCGTGCTGCTGTGGAGGTAGTTGACCACCACGCGCATCCCTCGCGCGGCCAGAAGGCGCGCGGTGGCCGCACCGATTCCGCTGCTGGCCCCTGTCACCAATGCCACTCTGCCAGTTGCCCCAGTCACAGGCCCACTGCTGCCAATAACCATACTGAACCTCCTCCTTCGTAGCCCGTACGTCGGGCTTGTGATGTCGAAACATATAGTCTGATGAGTGCTGGAAAGCCCTGGATAAGCATTCTATGGAAATTCCATAGCAGATCATCAGCACCTCTGGTACCAATCAAAGGCTCGCCAGTTCGATGGGCGTTCAGCTTCGCTTCGGAATGAAACCCGGAATCCCGGTCTCCACTACCGCATTGAGTCTCTGTCTAGTTTGGATTTGGTTGATCTTGTCAAAAGCGGTCTTTGGAATAGCGCGGATGTTGAAGTTTTCCTGAGCGTGGGCTGGTGTCTTCGCAGTAGTGAGAACTGCCGTGCCACGTTGGATTGCCCAGGCGAGCAGAATCTGTGCTGGGGTTTGGTTGACTTCCTTTGCGATTGCCAAAATTGCCGGGTCATCGAGAGGGCCCGGCCTTGTTCCATGACCTAAGGGAGCAAATGCCAAGAACACAATGCCCTTCTGTTTGCAGAATTCCAACAACTCTGCTTGTGGAAAATAAGGATGCGATTCAACCTGAACAACGGCAGGTTTAATCCTCGCAGAATTGTAAATGCGCACGAGTTCTTGGAGACGGATATCAGACAATCCAATGGCTCCGCACTTGCCATCGTCAACGAGACTTTCCATCGCCCGCCAGGTGTCGATGAGACTCACGCCTTCGTCGTAAAGGATATTGCCATGTTCATCCCGTGGGTCATAGTCGTCCCCCGGTCGAAACGCAAATGGAGTGTGAATGAGGTAGAGATCTATGAAACTGATTCCGAGCCTGTTCCGACTCGCCTCAAACGCCCGCTCAACACGCTCCGGACGATGGTTGGTATTCCATAGCTTTGTGGTGATAAAAAGATCCTCCCGCGTGATTCCGCCAGCTTTGAGTTTTGCCTGCAATGCTTCGCCTACCTCTCGCTCATTCCCATATCGTTCGGCACAATCAAAGTGTCGAAATCCGACTTCCAAGGCGCTTCTGGTCGCACGTCTTGTCTCGGTCGCGTCCGGGATCAATGTGCCAAAGCCGAGAGCTGGAATCTTTCCGCCTCCGAAGTTGAGCGGTATTGTTTCGAATCGAAGTTCAGAAGAGCGATCGAATGTCATTTAGAGCTTCTTTCTGGCACGCTACTGAGCATGTGCACTGTAATTGACGAAGAGACGTTCTAAGTTTGTTTCTCTTGAGAAGAACATACCATCGTTTTCTAATATTGTCCAATATATGTTATAATATCTATATCATATGTTAAATGGTATGAAAAAGGAGAGAAACGGTGGAACTCTTGCAGCTCAAATATTTCCTGACCGTTGCACGATTGGAGCACATGACCCGCGCAGCGGAGGAATTGGGAATTGCCCAACCACCTCTCAGCCAGACCATTGCCCGCCTAGAGGAAGAGTTGGGGGTGCCTTTATTTGACCGTCTGGGGCGAAACATTCAAAGGCTTGAACAATCGGGCAGAAAATTCGCACCAACCCACACGGTTGCGAGAGAAGAAAATGCGGCGTTTCACATCAGCAAAACAGGCACAACACTTTCTTTCCGCCTTCGGCCCAATCTCGGGACATTTTCAACCGCGAAGACACCGTCTGAGTGCTGGGGAATACCATGCCATGTTACAGACCCGATTCCAGACCTGGAATGAGGTAACCAAAACAAAAACTGCGGCATAACGCTGCATGGCCCACTCCTCCTCTTCTGCTTCTTTTTTGTAACCTCTTCCACTCTTTCGATAAGTTGACAAGACCTTTTCAAGCCTTTTCCTCACTTTCACCAGTTAGCAGGTAGGAAGAGTGCTTGTAAACGGCGCACCTTGTATGTTTAGAGAACAGGAAGGATCTGATACACTAAGGGAAACAAAGCAAAAGGGAGTCCCCGAGGGTGAATCTGAGGTGCACCTCGCGTCAACAACGCGAAAGGTAGACGGAGATCCCCTCCCGGTGTCACCCGCTCTTTGGGCAGACCGAATGGTATCAGAAGTTGCTGACACCGCGGTGCGTGATCTGCTCCTGAGGCTGGGCTACCGACTGGCAACCAACAAGAAGAATCTGGAAGGCACCTCACATGAGGATCGTGATGCCCAATTTGCGCAGATCAAAGCTCAGTGCGAGCAGTTTGAACAGCGCGCAGAGCCGATTCTTTCCGTGGATTGCAAGAAAAAAGAGTTGCTTGGGACCTTCAAGAATAACGGAGCAGAATGGCAGGCGAAAAGAGAGCACACCAACGTGAACGTGCCTATCCAACTGGTCTCAAGGTCACTGATGACGAATTGGCGGCTCTTCGTCTGGTTCAAGCATCTTTTCATGGAGAGTGGAACTATACCCTCAACCCCCATGAGGGTTGATCAGGTTATTTCCGTGAGCCGCCTTAGAAAACCAATTCGCCAACACTATCTTAGCAGGGTCCTACCATCTTTTCAGTAAGAAGCATTTCTTCAAGAGTGACTAAATACGCTTTATGCTCGTCGCGCCATCTCTCCCTCCTGTTGTTTGGTTGTTTGCCGGGTAAGTAGCAAGCATATATCGGAGTGTGACTAGCACCTCGCGCAGCATCTCCTTAAGTGGAGGATTGATGCTAATGCGTTGCCCGGTACGGGTTGCATCCTCGACGTCGCGCAGCACCCACTTCATTTGCTGGCGAAAACGTTCGAGTTGATGAAACTCGCCATGCTCGGGCCGGGTCGAAATGTGAGCCGCGAGCGTGGTGACACTATCACAGATACGCTGGTTATACGTGACGAGCATCTGGAAGCGCTCAATTTCATTCTCACTGGCCTTTTGTTCGTTCAGCATGCGCTGGAAAGCCGCTGCCGCGTTCACGTTCTGCACGTGCGCGTCTTTGCTTGCCCGCCGCACCGCTTCCAGTTTGTCCTTCTTGTTACCGCCAGCTATATAGGCCGCGAGAACGCTGGCAATGTATGTCTGGTTGGCCAGGATGGTGCGTCCCATTTGCTGGGGAAGACGCTTATGCTCCCACAGAGGCCAGAAGAGATAGCTCGCCAGGATGCCCATACTGCCACCAACCAGCGCAGTGGCGATGCGAATGAAGGGTACCAACCCGTTTCCCGGCATGACCAAACTGAACATTATAATAAGGAAGGTAGTGAAAAGCAGAATGAAGAGAGTATTATTGTTGTCCTGGTACATAAAGCAGAAGAAAGACACGACGATCAACACTGGAAAAATAAGAAAATTTATGTGCAGGGCGGCTATTGGGAAAGTGAGAAAATTTATGTGCAGGGCGGCTATTGGGAAAGTGAGAAAATTTATGTGCAGGGCGGTTATCAGCAACATCGCCAGGATTGCGCCAATGACGGTTCCGAGAATCCTTTGAACTGTTTGCTTGCGCGTCGAGCCATAATCAGGCCTCAGGATAAAGAGGATGTTCATACCAATCCAACTACCATCGGGGATGTTCAACAGTTTGGCGATAGCCACCGCAACGGCTAAGATAGCCGCTAGGCGCAGGGCATGACGCAAGATAAATGAGCGCAGTGTCAGATTGTCTTTGAAGAGCAAGACACGTTCCCGCACAACGGCATAAAGCGCCTTCCAGGAGAAATTGCTTTTGCTTGTTGCCTCAGTCTGAAGCATTCCCTGCAAGATCTCCTGGCCGTCCGATTGCATGAGAAGATCACGCGTCTCGCGGATAAGCTCGCTCATACGTTCGAGCAGATTTGCCAGGTTGCGCGTGTTGACGAGACGTAATGAGAGCCACTCATGGACTAACGAGTGCTGGGGTTCGGGTTGGGGCTCCAGCTTGCGCGTGTTGGCGAACGCGTAATAGTCTTTCTCCAGTTGTGGAAGTGAAGCGCGCAGGGCATACTCCTGCGTTTCAATGGCATACAGAGAGTGCTCCAGGGTTTCTGGCCGGAGAGCGTGTTTCTTGCCTGCGATAGCGTATGCCAGCTGTTCAAGGAGCGCCGCACACTGTTCCATTACAAACGCCGACTGCTCGCCTCGATGATAGTTATAAGTGCGTGACACCGCCAGTTCTTCGAAGAGGGCAATCACGGCTTCCATTATAGAATCGGCCCTGAGGATGAGCATCAACAGGAGGTAATTGAAAGGATGAGCGCCCGAGCCTTGAGAGCGCCGGTCAGCAACGATCCGGTGCGCCTTATCGTAGGCCTCCCGCAAGCGTGCCCGTTCCTGCTTGACTTCCTCATTCCAATGCTGCCCCAGTTCTATATGACAGACCTTACGTAGCAGAGCACTCCCCGCCTGATAGTATCCGCCTACAGCCTGGCGTGCAGGGAGAAAGCGGCGGAAAGGCCAGGGACAGAGAGATATTGCCATAGACCAGGCAGCGCCAATGATAAAGGCGATCATGCGTACCCAGGCTACTTCTATGCTCGCGGGCTGACCCATAACGAGAATGAAGACTAAATTGGCGGAGAAGCCGACTTTACCCGGCAGACTGCCATAGAGACCAACCATACTACCGAAAAAGGCCCAGGCGAACATGACGAGCGTTACCAGCCAGGGATTACCCCCTGTGATGGTCGCAACCAGGGCCGTAACGGTCATGAAGACAGCTGCGGTGAGCATGGATATGGCACGGTTATGATACGCCCCACCCACATCCGCGAAAGAGACGCTCAACGCGCTAAGGAGGACCATAGTGCTTAACGCGAGATTAGCAGTGAGCACGCCAATGAGAATAGGTACCACGCCAATAATAGTCATGCGCACGCCGTTCTGCCAGGCGGCGGTATCAAGGCGAATATGCGCATGGGTCGCGTTCCGTGCACGCTTAGTAGGTGGCTGTAAGAAAGAGAAGAACATAGAATTTATCATCACTTTCAGATACACTTGAGAGGGTACAGGTCCAGGCCCGAGATCACGTAGACCACCATAAACCACAAACAGAGTTATGCAAGAGTATTTATTCGGATACCTCTTTCCATAAACTCAGGAGCACAAGCATAAACCGTTCCCTTCATACTGCATCGTGTGTTTTTCTTGAAAAGCATATACCATCCTTTTCATACTGTCCAATATATAATATGATATCGCTATCATATATTAGACGGTATTAGAAAGAAGAGAAACGGTGGAACTCTTGCAGCTCAAATATTTCCTGACCGTTGCACGCCTGGAGCACATGACTCGTGCAGCAGATGAGTTGGGGATTGCTCAACCCCCTCTTAGCCAGACCATTGCTCGCCTGGAGGAAGAGTTGGGCGTGCCTTTATTTGATCGTCTGGGGCGAAACATTCGCCTGAATCACTTTGGTCGAGCGTATGTCCAGCGCGTTGAGCGGATCTTTGAGGAACTGGAGCAGGGCAGGCGTGACCTGAACGATCTTGCGGATGGCAGGCAAGGACAGATTGGGCTCGCGATGTATGCGGCAACCCACCTGCTTCCAGACCTGCTCAGCGCCTTTCGCAAAGATCACCCGGGCGTTCATTTTTTGCTCTCGGGGCATCAGACCAATACCGTCACCAGCCTGGCGCAGCACCTTGCCAGGGGAACATGTGACCTGTGTATTTCCTCTCCTCCAATCCAACAACCGGACATCACCAGCGTTTCCCTGCTGACTGAGGATATCTGGCTTGCTTTTCCCTCGGGCCACCCGTTGGCCCAGCGCTCCCAGCTTCGGCTGCAGGAGGTTGCCCAGGAAGCCTTTATCATCATGCAGCCAGGGAACGGCTGGCGTGAACTGACCGATAGTTTCTGCCAGCAGGCTGGGTTTCGTCCCAGGATCGTTTTTGAAAGTGATGATCCTTCGACGATCCGAGGATTGCTCAGAGCGGAGCAAGGCATCGCTTTTGCGCCAGCGATTTCCTGGCAAGGATTAGTCGATCCAGCCGTTATCCTAATGCCGATTTCAGAGCCAACGTGTCAGCGTACAATTGGACTTTCCTGGCTGACCGATCATCGCCTCTCGATGGCGACACTGCAATTCCGCCAGTTTGCCATCGATTATTTTGCTCGTCTCTCCCTGGCATGATGCGTGTCTTCCATCACAGCATAGACGGTCTCTCTCCTCTGCTTATGCGCCGGGCTTCCTGGTTAGAGACGTACTGGCGACGATGAGCGCTCTTCTCGTTCTCTCTGAGAGAGATGAGCATGAGAAGCTATTTGAGCGCTTCACATGCCTCACGGGGACTGCTATGTAAATCCCAACATTGTGGGCTCTTGTCCACTTCGGAAATTACTGTTTGGTTGCTTTTAGATATATTGGGAGGCGGTGATATCATCCCTTCCAGAAGCGTCTTTCATCACTAAGAATGAGGTCATGATGGGCCATTTCCAACGTTTGTGGTTTCAGGGGCAACATGGTTAGAGAGTTCAGGGAGCATGAAATAGCCCTAACGCCTGCCCCTCAAGATATTCGCCTGTGCCTCTGGAGAACGGTTGTTGAGCTACGCACACGAGAAAGAATGTCGATATATTACTTCTACTGACATCCACTCATAAATCGCTTTGCCAGAGCTTCCCATTTGAAAGGATGGTGCGTGGTGCAGCATTGAAGTGGTACAAGTTCATCAATGCCGTACTATGCACAAAATGGTCGCCGCAGGCGACATACAGACCTGAGTCGCTACCAATGTGGCTGCGAAGCCCTTGATTGGATTTATGAGTGGTTGTCAGACTTCTAGCCTTGACATGAATACGGCGCTGTGTCATCTTCACATACGATGGATGGTGCTCTGTACGAGCCAAAGGGAGAGAAACTATGGAAAACGAAGAAATTCGGAGAGCTCTGGATCAACACTGGGCAGCCTCCGCCGCTGGGGACATTGAAGTGGAACACGAGATCTATCACGATGATGTCCTGGTCGAGTATCCTCAGTCGGGCGAGCGAATCCGCGGTCGCCACAACATTCAAGCCCTTCGCGGACACCACCCGGCGAAGCTGGGTTTCACCATCCGGCGCGTCCTTGGGAGCGGCGATCTCTGGATCACCGAGTACGTGCTCAGCTATAACGAGCAGCCAACGCAAACCGTCAGCATTATGGAGTTTCGCGATGGCAAGGTTGCCCACGAGACGCAGTACTTTGCCAATCCGTTCGAGGCACCTGCCTGGCGAGCTCAGTGGGTCGAGCACCAGAAGCAATGAAACGCCTCTCCTTGTTGGGGTCACTCGATTGACAGGGGCAGCGCATACTCTAAGGCAGTCGAATGGGTTTAAGGTAACTGTTTTTACCGCAAAAAGAGAGAAAAGCAGCACCCAGGAAGTCTTGAAAAGACTTCCTGGGTGCTGCTTTTCTCTTGAGGTGAAGCCGCTTGAGAACTGCGCCTATTGCTTAGAGTATATGCTGCCCCCGTCAATCGAGTGACCCCTTCTCGGTGCCATACCCCATCATCCCATTCTCTCGATGTGGGCGAAGGAGATGCCTGGTTGAAGCTGAGTGCACCGTTTCGGGGGGGTATGCAAAAATCCCCTTCTGCGGAGTGCAAGCCTGTTGAGTCTATTTGGCACACGCTGATGGGCTGATTCTTGGCTCAGGAACACGCTATGGAGGAATGTCAGCAGCCATGAAAGCCTTTTTGGAACAAGCGAGTCCCCTGTGGAGGAGCAATGCCCTGCTTGGTCGTCCTGCTGGGGTGATGGCTGTGGCTTCAACCCCGCATGGGGGCGTTGAACAGGCCACTTTGGGGATGATGGTGCAACTGATGCACCTGGGCATGCTCATTGTGCCATGTGGCTATGCCACCCCTTTGCTCCAGCGTGCAGGATCGCCGTATGGGGCGATGGCGATTGCCGGTGGGGCCGTGGGCCGTACCCTCTCCGAAGATGATCTGGCCGTGGCTCATTACCTGGGACAGCAGGTGGCCGAAGTGACGCTTCGGCTTGGTCCCAAGCAATTCCAAGCGTAAGGACAGGAAGAGCAGCAAGGCAAGCGTACAGAAACGGCTCTCCGACCTAGACACCAGAGAGCCGTTTTCGTGACTCAGTCTCACATGAGGAGTGCTGCGTTCTTCCTTCCAACGAGCACCAACAGGGGAAGAGAAATTGTCCTAGTTTCCTTCTCAGGAGGGGGTAGACAAGCGTATGCGACATCCAACCGTAACAATCCAGATCTCTTCAGCGTCGGCCCATCGACTCCTGCATGGTTTGGTGAGGTGGCCATTGTGGCTCAAGTGCTTACCCAGTTTGGTCTGCTCAAAGCAGCCCAGGAACGCATGCGTTTTGCTCGTCCTCGGTTTGGCCACTATGACACCATTGACTTTGTGGTGGCCCTCCTCGGCTATGCTGTGAGTGGAGAGCCCACGTTGAAAGCGTTCTATGAGCGCCTCTCGCTCTTCGAGAAAAACCATAAAATCCGGAATGATTTTAGAAAAAATTCTTAGAATGGATTGAAAACGTCCGCGCTAACTTTGGAAAAAGCAAAAACATTCCATTTACACCCCGGCCACAGAAAAATCGTCGCTTTTCGGGAATATTCTCGCGGACTCCTCATCTTTTAATGAGTAAGAGACGAAGCAGCCAGAAGCAGCTAGTATCAAACTTCCTGGCATGCTGGAATAAGCATCTTACACTAACATTATTAGTTGATGCGACTGGCATCGACAATTAGGAGGAACGATGTCCGAATTTGATGAATGGAATCGCAATGCCGGGGCCCCAATATCGTGAGCGGTTTTGTGCCGCTGCCGTTTTTCGCGTTTTTCCACAGCCAGGGCATTCCGCAGGCCCTGGTGCCATAATATGACCTTGATTTCGCTGCAAGGTCGTGTGAAAATGCCAGCAGGAGTTGGTTTTTTCCGGGAAAGGATTACGTTTACTATTATGCTCGATCAGAGACTGCTTCAGCCTGTCTGGTGGGAAGAAAATGAACAGGGTGTGTATGTTGGCCTCATTGACCAGACCTTGCTGCCGCAGCAGACGAAGCATCTGAGGCTGACCAGTGAAGTGGAGGTCGCGGAGGCCATTCGCGCGCTGCGTGTGCGCGGCGCGCCCGCGATCGGGGCAGCCGCGGCTTTTGGCCTGGTGCTGGGACTGGCCCGCCAGGTACGCGAGCGCGGGGAGACGCTCGGTCTGGTCGAGGCTCGCGAGCAGCTACAGGCAATTGGTGCTCTGCTAACAACCACGCGTCCCACGGCGGTCAACCTGGCCTGGGCAATCAAGCGCTTACTGCGTTGCGTGGACGAGAATTTCGCGCTCGTGCGGAATGCACAGGAACTCCAGCGCGTTTTGCTGGCCGAGGCCAGGGCTATCGTGCAAGAAGACCACGATGCCTGCGAGCGCATGGGTGAACTGGGCGCGGCCCTGCTGGCCGAAGGGGATACAGTGCTGACGCACTGTAACGCGGGCGCGCTGGCGACTATGGGTATCGGGACCGCGCTGGCTCCCATCTACGTCGCGCATAACGCTGGCAAGCGCGTCCACGTGCTGGTCGACGAGACGCGGCCCCTGCTGCAGGGCTCGCGCCTGACTGCCTGGGAACTTCAACGAGCTGGCGTGCCGTTGACCCTGATTACCGATAACATGGCTGGCTCCTTTATGCGCCAGGGCCGTGTACAGGCAGTCTTCGTAGGCGCTGACTGCATCGCGGCCAACGGGGATGTCGCCAACAAAATAGGCACCTACTCCGTGGCCGTGCTGGCCAGCGTGCATCAGATTCCTTTCTACGTTGTTGCTCCAACCTCAACCTTTGACCTCTCGCTTTCCTCCGGCGAGCAGATTCCGGTTGAGCAGCGCAAGCCAGAGGAAGTCACCAGCGTGCGTGGGAGCATCATTGCCCCAGAAGGCGTCAACGTCACCAACCCCGCCTTTGATGTAACTCCCCACCAATACATCACCGCGCTGATCACCGAAAAAGGGATTTTCCGCGCGCCTTATGAAGCCTTATTGCGCAATGTGTGGTGAGCATGGCAGGAGTACAGGGGATGACTAGTCTCCACCAGGGTTTGGGGTGTCCCAAAAACGTATATTGAGCAAAGCGGGAGTGCAGAGGGCGGCGAACCCTCTGCTGGGGTTCGGGGTGTCCCCGAAAATCCCTTATTCTTTTTATGCGCCGCCACAGGCGGTGCAAGAATGTCATCTGAACAGTTGCTAAGAAAGCAAAAGATCCTATGAGCATTATTCATCGTGCCGCCGCGGGTGAGAACGGCGAATTGCGCTGGCAGGGTGTTCCTGTGCGCGCGTATGGGTCGGAGAACAGCGGCGCGGACAGGGCGACGCGCCAGATTATGATTGGTACGGACGAGGCTTCAGACAATTTTCATATGCGCTACTTCGCGGTGCAGCCAGGTGGCTATACCTCGCTGGATCAGCACGCGCACGACCATGGAGTGTATATCTTGCATGGCCGGGCGCGCCTGCGCCTGGGAGAGGAGGAGCACGAGCTGGCCCCGGGCGATGTTGTCTATATTTCGGGCAACGAGGTGCACCAGTTCTTTGCCCTGGAGCAAGAGCCATTTGGCTTTCTCTGTATTGTGCCAGCGAAAAGATGAAAGAAGGTCGCGGTATGCGCGTGGTTCAGTATTATGCAAACGATGATGTGCGTCTGATAGATCTTCCCGTCCCGGAGATCGGGTCGGGCGAGCTGCTGGTCGAGCTACGGGCCTGCGGTATCTGCGCGTCCGATGTCATGGAGTGGTATATGAAGCCGCGCGCGCCCCTCTATCCTGGCCACGAGCCGGTCGGGCGCGTTGTCGCGCTCGGGGCGGGAGTGCAGCAGTTCGCCGTGGGAGATCGCGTTTTTGTGCACCATCATGTGCCGTGTATGGTCTGCCATTTTTGCCAGCGCGGCGCTTTTTCGCAGTGCGCGACCTTCCGAGCGACCCGCCTCTATCCGGGTGGGCTTGCCGAATATATTCGCGTGCCCGCGCCCAACGTTGAGCGCGACGTGCTGCTTTTGCCTGGCGATCTTTCATATGAAAGCGCCACGCTGATCGAGCCGCTGGCCTGCTGTCTGCGCGGCATCGAGCGCGTGAACATACGTCCTGGCGACAGCGTTTGTGTGCTGGGAGCGGGGAGCAATGGCTTGATGCTGGCGCAACTAGCCCGCCAGCGCGGAGCCACGACTGTCGTGATTGTCGACCCGATTGCCTATCGCCGCCAGCACGCGTTACAAACCGGCATCGATCACGCCCTCGATCTCTCCGACGACCTGCTCACGCCGATCTTCGCGCTCAACCAGGGACGCAAGCCGGACATCGTGATCGTCACGCCCTCGAAAATTTCTGCTATGCAGCAGGGGCTCAGTCTAGTTGGACCTGGCGGCACACTGCTTCTCTTCGCCCCTCCGCAGCCCGCAGCGATCCTGCCCATTACACCCAATGCCATCTTCTTCCAGGAGATCACCCTGCGCACCAGCTACTCCGCTGGCCCCTACGAAACGCGCCTGGCCCTCGAACTCCTGCGCACCGGGCGCATCCGCTCCGAAACCATCATCACCCACCGCTTCAGCCTCGACGAAGCCTCTCAGGCCTTCAAATTAGTAGCCAACCCCGGCGAAGCGCTCAAAGTCATTATAGAGATAGAAGAGTAAAGAGATCAGCCAGAAGCATGAGCGCAACCGGACTGGAGCCCTGGCTGACCTCTTTACTCTTCTACCTCTATAATGTGATTCTTTTCAGTCAATCTATTCTGCTTTATTGTAAAGGTGACCGGGAGATTGACAAGGTGCCTGGTTGTTGCCTACCATAATTATTACAGGTTTGCGTCCGAAGGGGTTGTACTGGCTACCTGGTACATCCGTTAACAAAATTACCAGCATCACCTCCCTTGAGCCAGCTACTGACTCGTTCTGGCTCTTCAACTTTCTAAAAGTCCTTTTTCTAAAATTATTGCGGACGGCACACTACTTGATTCTTATTGACCCCTAAAGAAGATGGCAAATTCATGTTTTGCTCCATATTTTTGCATTTATTAATTGGGATAAGGTAAGCATATGAGCGTCATTGGGTATTGCGGCTAAACCTTCGTTTGTTGCATCCCACATTCAAACTTCTTGTATGCCTGTCCCATTGTCAAGCAAGCAAAGGCTTCCTCGACAATGGGATAGCTGCATACTCATGCATGTGCGCCTGCAATGACTGGACCAAGAGTCAATCGAGGTTGAGCATTGAGAAACGCTCCCATACGCTCTACCTGCCCATCGAGTTCGTGGCGTTGAGTTGCGGTGAGTTGGTCAAATGGTTCTACGGTAATATCAAGCCAGCGGCCAGAGCGCCGTTGATGCCAGACCCCTGCGACAATTCCATTGATGAGGAGCACCGGGTAGTTTCCCGCCTGCCCACTCGGAGTCAGAGCACGTTGGGCGGCTTGTCCGGGAAAGAGCAGCTCCCGCGATTGGCTGCCGACAATATAGGCGTCGAAGTAGGGAAGGAGCCGGACGCTTTGAAGCGAACTGGACGGGAAGGCGGTATCTCCAGCCACCGCCCATGCCAGACTGCCGTTGACTGAAACTTCCTCAAGTTCATCAGAAAGAGCGTTGAATAGCTCCCTTGCCCAACTCCGTGGGGCGTTCAGCCACTGTGCGAAGTGCTGAGGTGTGGCTGGCCCATAGGCAGAGAGATAGCTCTTGAGCAGCCAAACGAGCGCACTTCGTTCTTCCACGGGAGCAAATGCTGGGAGAAACCTTCGCGGACTGGTGTAGGTGACTTTGGTACCTTGATTGGGGCCAAAGCACAGCGCGCCGCGAAAGCCGGACTGAGCTAGAGCCATGCGCCAGCGAGGCCACATATCGTTGAACGCAGGCATGACCCGCTCGCCAGCCCAGGGGCCGGTGGCAGCAATCACCGCATCGCTCAGTTCGTCAATGGTTAACTCGGTATCGACAAGCGCGGCAGCAATGGCCTTGATGACCTCATCGGTTTGCTCGGGAGTAAGCCGTACCTCTTTGCTATGACCGTTGTGGGACGGAGGTATCGCTAAAAGCGCACCAGCCCATAGAGGCAGATCTTGTGTCGCGAGCAGGTGAACCGTGCCGCGTGGGCCGAATGTTTTGACCAAGCTATGTTCGGTCCACAGGGCATCTTTGACCTCTGTCGAGGTGAGAGAGGCACCTCGTAGCCCGATGGACCAGAAGGCAGCAGAGGCGACCTGAGCGTGCGCTCCACAGAGCGCTCTCACGATCTCTGCTGGTCGAGCGCTCTGTGAGTGGATGTCGAGCCCTTGGCGAACTAGTCTACGAGCAGTCACCTGGCTCCATGAGAGGGAGAGTCCCCCTGTTGTTGATCGCGTCATCGAGAGACACCTATATGGCTTTCGGTATCGCTTCGGCGCTTCATCTCCTGATCAAGAGATGCTTGAAACGAGCGCATCGCTTCACGATACTGCGGCTCTGCGGCACGTTTTGCCATTTCCTCAAGAGTGAGGTTTTCCAGGCGGGTCTGAATCCACCACACATGACCAAAGGGGTCGCGGACGCGTCCCACGCGGTCGCCAAGGGCCAGGGTAGTCATCTCGGAGACTGCGGCCGCTCCAGCAGCAAGCGCTTGCTGATACACGGCATCCCCATCGGGGACGTAGAGACGCAGGAAGCAAGGAGTAACAGGCCATCCCTCTTGCTGCGCATCAAAGGCCATAACGATGCTGTCGCCAATTTTGGCTTCGGCATGACAGATGGTGCCATCCTCGTTGTAGACCCGTCCCAATTCCTGTGCGCCAAATGCTTTGCGTATGAAATCAAGGAACTGAGCCGTGTCTCGTGAAATGATCCACGGCGTCACGCTATGATAGCCATTAGGGATTGGTTGCACGTTCTTTGGTAGTGTCGTCATATGTGTACTCCTTCTATATTGTCTCGATAGAGACAGTATATCCTCAAAGGAGGTCAGAATCGACCCTTCTTTGAGGATATCTATTAAAAGGCTGGTGGCGAAGGAAAAGCGCGCAACCACTGAGGGATAGCCCAATCGTCGTTGAGCAGATCCGTTTGCAGGGCGACCTTGGCGGCGGCATTCGACTGACACCAGTTCATAGCTCATTTCTGCGCACGAAGACTGACAAGTTGCAAAATTGACCGCAGCCTGTTGAAAAAGTCCGAATTAGCTCATCATTTTACAGATGGCGTGCAAAATCTGAGCGTGAATAGTAGTGTAATTGTCAGGTACACTCATCCATCGGAGGGTTTTTCAACAGGCTGGCCCGTTTGTTGAGATCGTCAAGCGCTCGAAACGTTCAGGATCTTGCTCCCAATTTCATGCACCTCATAACCTGTTGCATTAGATCGAAACCCGTCTCAAAAACGGCGTCTCAAAACGTGCCCATCTCGGCGGAAAACATGAGACAAAAAGCCGAGGCTTTTCACTGCTTGAGGAATGGGAGGCATCTCTCTTCACCTCAACGTTGGCCATGGAATGGCTTCTACGGGACGTGGAGTGTCAGCAACCAATGATATGAGGTGAATATCATACAACTCACTTGTCCTCTGTGAAGGGTGCGGCAAGTTTTTTTGCATGAGGCGGAGTTCAGGCAACAAGCCGTTACCACAAGCGGCATCGACACACTGAGAGCTTTCTTGAGGAGATGATCGTGGGAGGCTGGTGTCATGGGAGGTCCGTATGCAACATCGCGTTCTAGCGCGATTGGCCTTCCTCCTCCCCTTTCGCTTCAGGCTCGTTCTGGCAAGCAGAACCGCTGCTCCTTTCTAGGCCCTGGCGAGGCGGCGTTGGGCTTTGGCCAGAGCGTTCTCTTCCTCACGAAAAAACCTGGGGTTGTCAATGTGGGAGCTATCGGAGAGAAAGGCAAAGGTCTTGAGGGGCTCATACACAGATTGGTGAAACCTCTTCAATAACCCTGTAAGTAAGATGCTCATGTCAAATCGTCTTATGGTTTTGTTGCTCAATTCTACACAAAAAGCTTGACAAATCAATCCAGAAAACGTTATCTTTTTTATAAGCCTTATCTGTTTGCCTGTTACCACATTGTTCATTCTATACAATATGGAAGTTAGCATTTAGTAACAGATGAGCTATTGTCTACTCATGCGTATAGATGGATATATGGACGAAGGAGTACGTATATGCAGATGCATCGACGATCCTTTCTCAAGGCCGTGGGAAGTGCGACTGCGGGAGCCAGTTTATTGCTGAGTGGTTGCGCACCAGCTATCAATACCGGAGCCAAGAAGACGCTCAACTTCTGGGCATTCTCCAACACCCGTATCCAATGGCAACAACAAGCCTGGGAACTCTACAAGAAGGAGAAGAAGCCCGACTTCGAGATCAACTGGATGATCTTTCCTTTTCAGCAAATGCACGACAAGGTCCTGATTACGGCCCTGGCTGGCTCAGGCGGTCCCGATATCGCTGACATCGAGATTGGCCAGTTCGCGCGCTTCATTAAAGGCGACGTCATTTTTGTGGATATCGCTCCTAAGCTTCAGCAAATGGGAGTCATGGACAAGTTTTATCATCCTTCGGCTACCGATCCCTGGTCCTGGAAAGGCAAGATCTATGGTATTGGCAATGAATTGAACACCTGTCTGCTCAGTTACCGTTGGGATCTCTGGGAAAAGGCCGGTATTAAGGCCCCCATTAATACTTGGGATGAGTTCGCGGAAGCAGGTCGGCGTTATCAAAAAGCTACAGGCAAATATTTCATCGATTTCCCCTTCAACGACTCCGGTTACTGGTGGATACAGACACTTCAACGCAAAGGCGGCTTCTTTGATGCCAATGGCAAACCTATCTTCAACTCCTCTGAAGGTTTAAACACGCTTCGCTATCAGAAGCAGGCCATCAACGAAAAGTGGGCAGGGATACGCCCCATTGGTCAGGCATACTGGGCCAAGGTTTCTGATGGTACATTTTCCTCTCTGATCGGCCCTTCTTGGAACTTTAGCGGTTTCGTACAACAGAACGCGGCAGATACTGCTGGCAAGTGGCATCTGCAACCACTTCCGCAATGGGAGGCGGGAGGTTCACGGACCGCCACGCAGGGCGGTACTGGCGTTACTGTGCTTAAGACCTCTTCCAGTATTGAGGAAGCACTCGACTTTGTGCTCTACGAGCACACAAGCATCGAAGCGTTACTTGGCGACTATGGGATACGCCAGACCTGGCCAACCTATAAGCCAGCGCTGGAACAGGCCAAATTAAGCGAGCCGTTGAAGTTCTTTGATAATCAGAGGGCGGGTGAGATCATCAAAGAGGTTTCGCCAGAGATAAACCAGTGGTATAACTCTCCCTACTGGCCTGAGACAACCGATGCTTTTACACGTCTCGCACTCACTCCCTGTTTACAGCAGCCGGGCGTCATGCCAGAGTCGGCGCTACAAACTGCTTATAACCAGGCTTTAAGCATCATCAGTTTCGAAACTGCTTAGCACATGGCTCCATTTAGCTCCTGAGAATATTCGCGTATGCCATACCCAAAGGAGGGATGCACATGACTCAGATACATACCAGCATGACAGCCCAACCTCGCCAGAGTAGCAGTTGGTGGCATCGCAATCAACGCAAGCTCGCTCCTTACATCTTCATCTCACCCTTCTTTATTCTCTTCCTGGTATTTGGGATCTATCCCATCCTCTACTCCTTGTGGCTCAGCTTCTTCAAAGGCTTTGGCTTTGATAAGAAGACGTTTTTTGGCTTTGGCAACTACATCCATCTCTTCCAGGACCCCCGCTACTATACTGCTGTGCTCAATACGACTAAGTACGCTCTCGGTAGTTTGTTTGTCCTCACTCCCCTGGCCCTGATCATGGCCCTTGCTATCAACTCCCTCTTCGTGCGCTGGAAAGGGCTTTACCGCGTAGGACTCTTCTTTCCAGTCATTACCTCAACCGTGGTCATTACGGTTATCTTCGCGCGCGTCCTTGATACGCAATATGGCTTGCTCAATGTCGCGCTTGGCTGGTTTGGTATTCCCCAGATTGGTTGGCTTACAGATCAGCCAGTTGTCATGCCAGCCTTTATCCTCATTGGTATCTGGACCTATCTGGGCATCAATACCCTCTTCTGGATGGCGGGTCTCAATGCCATTAATAAAGAGTACTATGAGGCGGCTATGATCGACGGCGCTAATCGCTGGCAGGCTTTCTGGAGCATTACGCTTCCGCTACTTAAGCCAGTGACGCTCTTTATCGTCATCCAGGCCATTATCGGTTCTTATAACCTCTTCGCTGAGCCTTTGCTGCTCACCGGTGGAGGTCCTTCAGATGCCTCGCTCACCATTACGCTCTATGTCTACACCCAGGGCTTCCAGAACTTTAACGTTGGTTATGCGAGTGCTATTGCCTATTCGATGACGCTTCTGCTGCTCATCCTCTCCGTACTGAATATTAAACTCTTCGGGGGGTATGGAACTGCAGCCTCTTCAGATGTAGCGTGATAGCCGGGTAGTTTGCGCTATGTGCCTTGCCTGTGCCTCACGCACAGGGTTCTTTAGAGAGGATCTCATCATGGCAAGCATTGATACAATGCTTCAGGAACCGAAGACAAAAATGCAGCTTTCTCCTGCCGCCCGTAAACGTCGTTATTCTTTTATTACCGGATCAGTGCTGGTCAACCTTCTGCTCCTTTTGCTGTTGCTTCTGACAGTTATACCTTTCCTTTACATGGTCTTTAGTGCCTTCAAGCCCAACACGGAGATCTTTGGTACGCCAATTACGCTCTTGCCTCGCAACCCAACCCTGGCAAATATGGGGGCCTTGCTTACGCAATTTCCCTTCGCACGCTGGATGTTAAACACGGCAATTGTAGCCATTGGCGGCACAATTACCTCTCTGCTGCTCAGTTCGCTGGCGGGCTTTGCTTTCGCGAAGTATGACTTCCGTTTCAAGAATGCCCTCTTCACCCTTATGCTGGTAACACTTCTCATCCCGCCTCAGGTCTTGCAAATTCCTCAATTTGAGGTGATCCGCGAACTTCACTGGTTCAATACCTACCAGTCTTTGATTATCCCTCGCGCAGTTGGAGCATTTGGGATCTTCTTGATGCGTCAGTACACAACAACCGTTCCCAACGAGATTCTCGATTCTGCCCGCGTTGATGGGGCATCTGAGTTCGCGATCTGGTGGCGCATCGTCCTTCCCCTGGTTCGTCCGGGGCTGGCCGTGCTAGGCATCCTCTCATTCACTGGCTTATGGAATGACTTCTACTGGCCACTCGTCGTGACTACCGATCCATCCATGTTTGTCGCTAACCTGGGAATCGCGTCCCTTGTTGGTCCATATGACTATCAATATGGGATTCTACTCTCGGGCGCTGTGCTGGCTTCGCTACCCATTATCCTTATGTTCCTTATATTCCAGCGCCAGTTTATTGCGGGTCTTACCCAGGGTGCTGTAAAGTAAAGCCAGAGGCATACCTCTGCTGTTCAATGATTGTGGCATGAAACGACATGAGCGGGGAGTATAGGGATACAGGTAACAACCTTCACTCCCGCTCACCATAGACCCCTGTGCTGCTGGCTTTTTTACGTTCGCTTTCACAAACGCTGGGGGAGGCATCTTCTGCTGTTCCAGCTCCTCGATGCGAGCCAGGGCTTCTCGCAGGGCTTGATTTTCTGCCCGAAGATGGGCGATTTCTTCCTCTTGAGTCATGGCTTGAGTGTATCAAAGAGGTCAAGTCTGAACACTTTCTCAATCCGAACAATTCTGTGAGCGTGCTAAATTATATCTATTAGTGTGAATATCCTCACGTATTTTGCTCTTCTTTGCTATACTTGGCATGGCTCTTGTGAAATACGGATAAACCTATCTCTATTTACCTAATTTTATCCCCATCCTCATATCGCAAGAGCCGTATGTGCCGGGAGTAATCCCGGCCTTTTTGCAATTACTGGTAAAATCCCTGAATGTTGAGTCTGGCACAAATTTGGTGATTCGATCTCATAAGCGCGTAGAGGAGAGCGGATGCAAGATCACCACGGGAATTGGTAGTGTTGCAGAAAAATTTAAGCTGAGGAAATGGAGCAAGTAATTACGTCTTACGAATCAATATCGCAGAGAAAAGGCGAATATTCCGCATCTTTTCCTCGTGAGATATGTTCATATGCACTTCAATTGCTGAGCTTTAAATTTTTGCAACACTACCTCAATGAGGATCGGATCGTTTCGCCCTATGATGAATAGGCGCGCTCTGCTCGCAAACGAGAACTGGTCTGGTTAGGGTACAAAGTGCATCTGACATAGACCTGTGATCAAGATCCGCAAGTGCCTCATCTGATTATCCAGGTTCACACCGTTGCAGCGACCGTTCCTGACAGCATGGCAGTGGAACCGATCCTGCAGGACCTGCGCGAACGCGAGGTGGCACCTGCTACCATCTTGGTGGACCAAGGCTACACCAGTGCCACCTTTCTTGTAGAGCAAGCGAAACAGTGAAGTAGCAAAAAAATATATTTTTGAATATAATTATACGGAAGGGCTTGTAATTGAATCCTGGATACTGAATTACTAGTATAACCTGTTCTTCCTATTCGTTTAGAAACATCCAGATTGGCTATCTACTGGACGTTGCTTCTTATAACACCTGTCGCCCTGGAAATGGTCTAGCTGAATTGTCCTTCTGACGGAAAAACTAGCCTTGCAGAGAGACTTCTGGCAGGAAAACCACTAAGTGCATTCATGGAACTTTCGCGGCATTGTCTGCGCTCTGTGAGCAGCCTCATTGCCCAAAAAGTTAGTTGATTGTGCTTAGTGCCTGACCTGCGTTAGATCAGGAGCAGCCCACAAGATCAGCCATCCATTTTCTCAATAGATGTTGTTATTCCCCTGACCATAAAGGAGATTGCATTGACCGAAGAAAAAGCACAACAGACCTGGACCTCTCCCGCCTGGATCCGCGAAGGAGAGCGCACCATACGGTATGGTATCCTCTCAAACATCTTTCTTGACTGGGAAAGTTTGCTCAAAGAAGTTCTTTACATCGAAGAACTTGGCTATGATGCGGCCTGCATCTATGATCATCCAGTGAGTACTGGAAGCTCTGATTGTTGGGCAACTCTGTCTATGCTTGCCGTTACGACCAAACGTATTCGTCTTATGTCATTCGTTAGCAGTGCCTCTTATCGGCATCCGGCAATCTTGGCGCGGATGGCGGCGGATGTCGATCGTGCCAGCCGGGGTCGCCTGGTTCTTGGACTGGGTATGGGCGATGATCAAATTGAGTTTGAGCAGTTAGGTATACCTTTGCCGAGTGTCAGCGAACGCCAGGAGAGACTGGAAGAAACTGTTCAGATTATTAAGGGTCTCTGGCAAGGGAAACCGCTGAATTATCTGGGTGGTCATTTTCAGCTTCAGCAAACAAACGGCTATCCGTTGCCTGTGCAACAACCGCATGTCCCTCTTCTCATTGGTGGCGGAGGTGAGCGTGTCACCCTGCGCCAGGTTGCTCAATATGCTGACATGAGTAACTTCGGTCCCCATGTCTGGACTGGGAGCGCCTATCGTCTTGAGGATGTCCAGCGTAAATACGATGTGCTCAACTCGTATTGTGAAAGGTATAACCGTCCCCCTGAGAGTGTTTTGCGTAGCTATTTTGTTCCAACCCTCCAGGTTGCCCGCACTCCGGAAGAACTGGTCGCCAAACAACTTCTCAACCCTATCCGAGAAGACGCGGTCAAGGGAGCTATCGTTGGCACAATTGAGGAAGTAAAGACGCAGATCCAGACCCTGGTGAATATGGGGATGCAATACTTCATTATGTATGTTTTTCCCACGGATACCGAAACGCTGGAAATTTTCTCCCGCGAAATCATGCCAGCGATTCGGTACTCCTGAGCAAAAGGCTTTCTGCTATTCCTCAGGACTTTGCAACAGTTGGAGCTAAAGTTACCCCAATTCGATGGAAGCCGAGAACTGAAGAGAATCGCCATCTGGTGGCTCCGACGAGACGTTAAAGACACCTACGGACCCGGGGGAAGACCAATGGGCTTGGGCCCGGAGGCACCTGGAATGAAACAGGAATAATGAAAGGTGTGGTGCTCTCGACCGGTGAAGTGGTAGGCAACCCCAAATTCTTTCACAAGGATGAAAAGAACCTGGCCAAAGCCCAACGCCGTCACGCCAGGAAGAAAAAAGGCTCGAAGAACCGAGACAAAACGCGTCTCAAGGTGGCTCGCATGCATGCCCGTATCGCTGATCGCCGCCGTGATTTTCTGCACAAACTTTTACACGCTTGATCCGTGAGAACCAAACGATCTGCGTGGAGAGTTTGCAGGTCAAGAACATGGTCAAGCATCCCACCCTCAGCAAAGCCATCAGCGATGTGGGATGGAGTGAGTTTGTGGTCTAACTGGAATACAAAGCCGACTGGTACGGTCGAGATCTTGTCAAAATTGACAAGTGGTATCCCTCCAGCAAGCGGTGTTTCGAGTGTGGTCATCTCCTCGGCTCCTTAGCGCTTGATGTCCGTCAGTGGACGTGTCCAGCATGTGCTGTGCAGCACGACCGCGACATCAATGCTGCCAAGGTGCGCCGTTTCGGTGCGTGTAAAGATCCTCTCTTGAAGAGAGAAAGGTTGAGAACAAGACCTTTAGGACAACCAACCTACTTAGAGGGGAAACCCAAAGAGGAAAGCAGCATGTTGGTAAAGCGGGTATGAGGGAAGATATGTACATCATGGCTCCGCAAGTCCTGTATGCATGGTGAAGCTGAATTGCTGAACCCAAGTTTCCAGTGGTCTAAGCATTGGCCCGTCACACCATATCTAAAGTGACGACACCGGAATACCTACCTTTTCTTGGCGGATAGGAAATGTTCTCTCCGGTGAACGACCAGTAAGGAACTGGTTCAAGGAAATCAAAGGGCACCTCCCCATACTACTACGTCTTTCACGCGCAAATACGGGATCGCCTACAAGCCGAAAGGCTCATGGCGACGGAGTTTTCATAGTACTCAAATGCTCAGAATAATATCTGAGACAAGGGGAAGGAAAACAGGGAACACCGAGAACTAACATAGGGAGGTGCGCGAGATGCGCTCTGCCACAACTATCTTAGGGATCATTCATGAACGAGGCAAACAGAGATTGCCATTGGAACGAGTGTCTAGGCTCCTGTTCAATCGCGATCTGTATCTGATGGCCTACGGCAAAATCTACAGAAATAACGGAGCCACAACGCCAGGGAGCACCCCTGAAACAGTGGATGAGATGTCCTTGCAAAAAATTGATACCATTATCGAAGCTTTACGCTCCGAACGGTACCGATGGGCACCAACGCGACGTGTCTACATTGAGAAAAAGAACTCGACGAAGAAACGTCCGCTCTCGATGCCCACTTGGTCGGACAAACTCTTTCAGGAAGTCATTCGATTGATCCTGGAGAGCTACTTTGAGCCGACCTTCAGCAACTTCTCTCATGGCTTCCGCCCTGGCAGAGGATGCCATACAGCGCTCAGGCAGATAGACGACAACTGGCACGGAGTCAATTGGTTCATTGAGGGAGACATACAAGCGTGCTTTGACAGCCTCTCACATGAATTCCTCATGCAAGCGTTGGCTGAACACATTCACGATGGGCGATTCCTTCGACTCATCCGAGAACTCCTACGAGCGGGGTACTTAGAGGAATGGAGATACAACGCCACAGTCAGTGGCGCACCCCAGGGCGGGATTGTTAGCCCCATCCTTTCCAATATTTACCTCAGCAAATTCGACGACTACGTTGAAAATACACTCATTCCAATGTATACCAAAGGAGCCAGACGAAAGAAAAACCATGAGTACGATAACCTTCTGTGTCAAGGCTACCGATTACGAAAACGAGGACAATATACTCAGGCGATCAAAGCGCGCAAAGCCGCACAGAGACTCCCCTCAGTAGACCTCTATGACCCTGACTATCGAAGGCTCAAATTTGTACGGTACGCAGACGACTGGCTTCTGGGACTCACTGGTACAAAGAAAGAAGCTGAAGACATCAAAGAGCAGATGAAGACCTTTCTCCGTGAAGAACTCAAGCTCGAATTATCGGACGAGAAAACTCTCATCACTCACGCAAGGACCAAGGCTGCTCGATTTCTCAGCTACCACATTTCAGCTTCACAGGATGACACCCGTCAAACCAAGAAAAAACGGAGTAGCAACGGCCATATTCGGCTACGAGTCCCACCAGATCTCTTGCAAAAGAAATGCCAAAAATATCAGCGAAACAACAAGCCCGTCCACCGAAAAGAATTGAGCAACAACACGGAATACTCCATTGTTGCTCAGTACCAATCGGAATTTCGGGGTTTCGCGGAATATTACCAACTAGCAAATGACCTTCACAGGCTTAACAGTCTGAAATGGATAATGGAACAATCCCTAGCAAAAACGTTGGCAACGAAACTGAAAACGACCGTGAAAAAGGTCCACAAGAAGTACGGAGCCACCTGGACAGGAGACGGAAAACTCTACAGAGGGCTTCAAGTCATTGTCCCACGCGAAGGAAAGAAACCATTAACCGCCAAGTGGGGAGGCATTTCTCTCAAGAGAAAACTACACGCAATCCTCAATGACCACCCCCAACCTTTCTGGCCGAACCGGTCAGAACTAGAAAAGCGCCTCCTAGCTGATGCCTGTGAGTTATGTGGCTCAACAGATCGAGTGGAAGTGCATCATATTCGAGCCCTGAAAGACCTCGAACAGAAAGGAAGACGAGAAAAACCTTTGTGGGCAAAAGTGATGTCGGCCCGCAAACGGAAAACTCTTGTCGTATGTTGGTCGTGTCACAGAAATATCCATGCCGGGCGCTCTGTGACGATGCTTCAGACATGAAGTGGGTGTGACTGGAGAGCCGGGTGCATCGAAAGATGCAAGCCCTGGTTCGGAGAGGGACGGGCAGAAAAGGCCTGGAGACAGAACCTCGCTGGCCGTCTACTCTACAACATTGTGGCCGTGGGGCTCACGGTCCTTAACGCCTGTGGAGAGTCCGTAAGACCTGGACGGGTGTTGGCTCGTTTGGGCAAGACTCCGCGAAGCAGGAACCCCTCGAGGTGACTCGAGGAATCCCCTGGCTTTAGCCATGGGGAGGATGTCAATCGTGAGTAGCGAACATTCTTCTCAGTAGCAGACATTATTGTTGGTGCACAGTAGGAGGAGCATGTACGAATAGGCGTCTAACCTCTACTGTTCGATAGTGCGTGCAAAATTGCCCTTTGCCACAATGGTTACCATTGTGGCAAAGGGCAAAAATGTTCGACAGCTCATACAAAAACTATTCGAGGGGTGGCACAAAATACCACTGTCGTGCTGGGAGCTAAGAGGGATAGTCGTGTTTGTAAAAAAGGAAAACGGGGTCTATACTAGTAATGTCTCAATCAATAGACGCGTCAGGATTGAAGACCATCTTTGCTATGTGGCTTGCGCGAATGAAAGTTGTGCAGGAAACACCGACAGCGAAGATGCGTTTCTCTCAGTGTCTCTTAGACTTTCACGATTGAGAGAAATGAGTTGGAGCCGAGAGCTTGCCAGATATCAGGTAGCGACTCGGCTTCAGCATTTTTGGCAGGTGGAGAGCGTTGAGGCAAATCGCAGCCCGAGGTGAGTGCTCAGTGGTGGGTTGATATTTTCATGTTGGAAAAAGTGAGCACCTCTCACCCGGCCTCAACAGTAGAGGATGAATGAGAGTGGAGTTGATGAACTGCCTGGAGTAACGGTGTCAGGATCTGCTCAATTTGTTCCAGTCTGGCCCAATCTTCAGCCTCGAAGGTGTCTAGCATCATGGGAGAAGGCATACTTGAGAGCAACATTCCTCCACTACGGAGAAATTCCGTGGTCATTTCTCGCCAACGCAGACGGGTCTGCTGCTCGTGGCCCAAGGCATTGCGTTCCAGCACGCTCTCTCGTGCTTGCTCGCTCACACTGGCAAGATGGCGTGAGAGCATGTCGCGCTGAGTGATCAACTCTTTGACGTGCTGCTCCAGCGTCTGTATGTGTTGTTGGACGTGTGCTGGAAGAAAAGGCGCCTCCTGTTCCTTTTGTTGGTGGGAGACAATGTCCTGACGGAGTTGGAGGCGTTCTTGCTCCAACGTTTCGATCTGTCGACGAAGCTGGAGCAATTCGTCATGGCCTGGTGCCTGTTCGGGTGGTGAAGCCGCTACGACGGGTCCCTCAGTGGGTGTCTTCTGGTGCGCTTGCTCTTTGGCCGCGCGCACCGCAGGGAGGGTGGGTGGGATCTCCTGCTCTTCGATCTGCTTGAGCACGTCCTCGGGCGCATTGAGCAGTTCGTAGAGGACCGAGATGGGGATAGCACCAAACCGATGCACATTCTCTCCAAAGCGCTCTGCCACCCGCATGAAATTCTGACAACTCTGCCGCGTCAGTCCCAGTTCCCCTTTGACCCAGGCCATAAATTGTCCGTGGGGCAGGCGCTCTTTGACGGCGTGCAGATTGCGCCCAATCTGCACTACATCTTCGGCAGTTCGTTTGAGATAGCCTTGTGTTTCCACTGTTTTCTGGTAGACGAAGTGACGGGTCTCTTCATCAAAAACGGTGTAGTCAAACCCGAGATGCTGAACTGATTGCTGAGGAGTGTGCTGGGGTGTCTGCATACTCGTCGTTACTCCTTTGTGGTATTCTGAGGCAACATCTCTGCCTGGTCTGCAGAGGGCGCGATCAGAGGCAGAATTGCCTGCGGTAAGGCGACTCCCTCAGGCAATGGAGGGAGTGAGGGCAGTGGGTGGCGGATAGGAACCGTCCAATCCAACAGGCGGGTTGCCTGGATCTCAAAAAGATGCTCGATCATTTCTTTTGCCTGCTCAGGTTGTCTGACGATGTGATGAATGGCCTTGGCGATTTCCGTCGTCATCGTGTTAAGCGCCATGAGATTCCTCATCTCCATGGCGCACCAGCTATCCGCAAAGGCCTGCTCGTTTTGCTGGTAGGTCCAGGCATGGTGTTTGGCCTCCATCACTTTGCGCAGGATGACCAGGGCGGTCACCTGCTCAAACCACTGAATCTGCGCGGGGGTGCTGAGCCAACGATAGCGTTGCGTGTATTTGGTGAGCAGCCAGGTGCGATAGAGTTTGACCAGCGGCTCAGCGCTCTGCGTCAGCGAGAGAACGTTCACGGGATGTTGAAGAGAGGCCAGAAACTTGTTCCAGGTGCGTTCATCAAAGAGATCTTTGCCGTGCATGAGATGGGGCCTTCCTCGTGGGTCGACCAGTTCCAGGTCAGCTGCGAGGTGATGCAGATTCAAGCACTGCGTAAAGTTGGCACCGCGTACTGCCGAGAGCGCCTGGCGTTCGGCATGTTGTTCAAGAAGCAGTGCTTCTGCGTGTTCCTGAGCGATAGGTATATGGGGAGCATGAAACAGATGCATAGCTGTCTTTCCTTTCTACTCTTGTTTCTTTGGGATCGTCTGGGATGGAACAGGCTGAGAGACGGCCTGTTGTTCGTGTGGCGTAATGGACGCTTCCTGGAGAGGGACTGTATCACTCTCTGCTGAGGCCTGCGTCCCCAGTGCCTTGGGGCGGCGAATACGGACACGTTTCTCACTCGATGCGTGTGCCTGTTCGTCCTGAACGATGATCGTTTGTGCCTCTTGTGTGCGTGGGGTTTCCTCTTTTGCCTCCAGCCGGGAGAGCGTGGAGAGGGGGATGATGGCAAGTGAGGAGGAGAGTGCCACCCCTTGATGGTCTGCTTCTTGAACAGAGGGGACTGACTCCAGGTGTGGGAATGGGGAAGCTGTCGGTTCATGGACACTCTCTTTCTTGCGTGGACGCGCTCCATGGCGCGCATTGAGCACATCAAGCAGGGCATCGACCTCCCCGACTGGTCGACCGTACCGCAACGTACATTGCTCGCGCAGGTGTTCTGCTACCTGCATGTTTCCAGATGGCGGCAGATCAAGGGTGAGGGAAAAGAAGGGAAGGCGTTGTCCTTTGAGCGACCAGCGCGCGTAGCAGGTGTAGTCGGGAAGGTTGGTCACGTCTTCGGGGCTGAGCAGATGCCCCAGTTCATGTCGTAGCAAGTAGGCATCTTCTCCGGCGAGCGTAAAGACAAAGAGATGATCTGCGTTGGCAAACACGGTTGGACGCAAGGCCCGGTCCACCACATCGAGTTGGACCAGGGATTGGGTGGCCAGGACCAGGAAGGTGCCTGCTTTGCGCAGTTCGCTCAGGATGGAACCGTAATTGACCGGATAATTTTTGAACTCGTCGACCAGGAGCAAAAAGACGTTGCGCTCTGATAGCGGGAGGGAAAGCTGCCGGGAGAGCGCTGCTGAAAAGAGCCCCAGGATCGAGGCCCCAATGAGCGAGGAGACATTCTGGCCTACTTGCCCACTGGCAGTATTGATCAGCAGGATCTGGCTCTTTTCCACGATCTGCGAAAAGTTGATGGTTGAGGTGGATTGCCCAAGCAGACGTCGTGAGGTTGGTGCGCTGGCATAGGCAGAGATTTTGGTGAGCACGGGCGTCGTAATCTCATCCTGCATTCTGGCATCAAGGCGCTCGTAGTATTGGTGCCACCAGTCAAGCACATGCACATCCTCCACCTGGTCGAGCACTCGCGCCTGGAAGCTCTGTTTGTTGAGTAAGACGGTGAGATCAAGCAGGGTATATTGTTGCGCCGGGCCCTGGTGGGGATCTGTATGTACAAGTGTCCGGTTGGCCTCTAAAAGCGTCTTCAGCGAAAAGCGCATGACATTTTCCACACGCGGCCCCCAGGCCGTGCTCCAGATGCCTTTAAAGGTCGTCAAAAGGTGACTGACAATGAGGTCTGCCTCTTCCAGAGAGGCCACCTGTATGGCATCAAGGGGGTTAATCCCAGGAGGAAATCCCTGTTGATGCAAATCAAGAAGGATGACTTCCTCTTCTCGTTCTGGTGGCAGCAACCCGAGAAGATCCCCGATTAAATCACCGTGCGGCTCGATGACGCAGAGGCCAGGACGCGGTTGTGGGCAGGTGGAGAGATGCGTCAGCGCCAGGTGATGAAAGAGCGTGCTCTTGCCTTTTCCGGTACGCCCAATCACGAATTTATGCTTGAGGAGTTCCGAGGGAGGAAAGCGCACTGGCACACATCTACCAGCATGGGTAGAGGTGCTGATCTGCCACCCGTTTCCGGTTGTGAGCATATGGGGAGCGAGGAGCGAGCGCTCTTGCCGTTGTTCCACATTGGTCCCTTCGCTCAGATGGTCTCCACGTGGCAAGTGCCAGAGGGTCGCGACTTCCTCTCCGGTAAGAAAGAGCGAACCCTGTTGTAAACCTCGCCACCAGGTGCTTTCCTGCGTTAGTCGCTGCGCGTAATGTGTCGAGAGCCTGTGGGAGGTGAAGTAGGCCGTTGAGGTGTGGCAGTGCCGGTAGGCGGCAAAGAGTGTGGCATGGATCTGTTGATGGCGTCGTTGCCGTGCTCGCTGACGCTGAAACTGTTGCCAGGAGGATGCGAGCTGTTCTCTGATGGTGTGTGTGCGTGCAACAGATCGTATCTGGTTTGCATCTATGGGAGAAGACTCTTCAAGAAGGTAGACACGTAAACGCGCCCGATAGGCACTTTTGCTGATTTTCTCGGCCACCCGTTTCATGTCGTAGTATCTTGCCCCCCCCAAACACATGCTCTCCCAGCCAATGTATGCCTCTGGTAAGCACTGCGATGAGCATGATCACGATCACCAGTCCTATCCCAAGGATGGCTTGCTGGGAAGAGGAAAGATGGGGAAGGGAGCCGTGCAGGAGACTGAGCATGTCCTCCTGGAGCCATGGAGGGAGAAGGTGATGCGCCTGGCCATAATTCCAGCCAACCAGTAACGTCACCACGATGCCCAGAAGTAGTATTTGCTCCCAGCCTGGTGCGCCCCGGCGCAGGCGTGATTGCGCATCCCGACGCTGTTCTCGCTCTTCCTCAAGCGGGTGCTCGACGGAGAGGCGTTGATACTTGCGAGCCCAGGTTGGTGGTAGCGGAGTGAGCGCCAGTTGAGTGATTGCGCGTATCCCGGCGGGAAGATGCTCAAGCGTGGTGAGCACCCCGAGCAAGGGATCGATCCCTTGCTCAGGGGACTTCCCGGGAGACCAGGATCGCAGCGTCTCGTAGGCTTCGCCCCCGGCTCGCAGTTCCATCACACTTATTGTCTCATGTTCTTGTACGTGTAATGGGTCTTCTTCAGGGGGAACGTGGCGTACGATGACCTGGGGATAGCGTACCTGGATCTGCCGTGTCGCGGCACGTAAAGCGTCTTCAGATGGTGCGCGTAGCAGAAATTGCACGCTTCGTGCCTGCTGTGTAGTGGTAGTGTGCTTGCGATTCCCAGGGCGAGCGCGCTTCCTTGCAGCACCAGTGACTGCATGGTGCCCTCCAGGGCGCTGCGTTCAACCAGCGTCATCCCGCGAGCAGGGATGATGCGGGCGAGAGAGGGTGTGCTTGTTGCTTGCGAAAACGGCCAGATGGATGTCATTTCTTGCCTGCTTTCTCATGGACCTGCTGGCGTTGAACTGCCAGTTCTTGCGGGTCAGTGGTGATGAGGGCATGCTCTTCAGGTGAGGCATTCATTTCAACCAGCATGCGTTTGGAGCCAACGGAGAGCAAGGCCCGGTTTTGCTGTATGGAGAGCAGCAACTGCTCTTCTTCCAGTGTCAATCCGAAGGCCTCACGAGCGGCCTGAGCACCAACGCTATCCAGGCGTTTTAAGACTTTGATGAGCGCGTTCTGCGCGATGATGTTGCCGTAGAGGTTGAGAATGAATTGCTCCGGGTTCTGGGTGATGGTGACCAGGCTCAGGTAGTGCTTGCGCGCCTCACGTGCTAAGCGTTCCAGAAAGCGCCCACCTTCCTCGTGTGCGATGAGCGACCAGGCCTCATCGATATAGCAACGCCTGGGGCGTGGATGAAAGAGGGCCTGTGACCAGATGAGTTCTGCAATCAAAAACATGCCGATGGGACGCAGTTCTCGACTGCCACGCAGCTCGCTCACATCAAAGCTGATGAGCGAAGTTTCAAGCGTCACACTGGTCTGGCGATTGAAGAGCCCAGAGAGGCTGCCATGGGCGTAGCACTCTAGCCGGTCGGAGAGACCATAGTCATCCTGGCCGACGACCCCGCTTTTGAGCACATCGTAGAGATCGCGCAAGAAGGGGGCCTGCCGATCATGGGTGCGTGGGTCGGTCGTGATGCCCACTTTCCGGTAGCACTCGTAGAAGGCCCGATCCAGGAAGGCCTTCTCCCGCGCAGAGAGCGTGGTGGGATGAGGGATGTATTCTGCGAGCAGCAGGTCCAGAAAAGCGTGCAGTTGCGTCATCTTTTCCGCGAGCCGGTCTCCTCGCCTCTGAGTGGTAACATACCAGTCCATATCGACCCCCTGGGGTAACACATCAAAGGGATTAATAGCGTGCTCGGAGCCGGGAGAGAGGCGAAGGACCGTTCCTCCAAACACGTCGACCAGGCGTTCATATTCGCGGGACGGGTCGAGAATGAGCACCTGGGTATCGGGATGGCGGAAACGTTCATGCAACAGCCACAGTTTGACCGAATAGGACTTGCCACTCCCAGTGACCCCGCCCCAGAATTCGTGCGGGCTTTCCAGCGCCCAGGGATTGAGCAGGACGGGTTCACCACTGGTGGTCACGCCCACAAAGGTGCCGTCCTGCATGGCGAACGACTCACTCATGAAAGGGAAGGTGCAGGCGGCAACCGTACTGGTGGTCGTGAAGGTGCGTCCAAGGGTATCCGTACAGGTTGGTTGGCATGCGCGGAAAGCCTCCGCATGTTCCAGGGTGGTTGGATGGGCCACAAAGAGATGCTGATGCAGGATCTGGCGCAGGCGGTCAGTGCGCGCGTTAAGGGTGGTGAGATCTGGCGCGCGGACCAGGAGGTAGAAGCCCATCTCCAGCATGCTCTCTTCCCCGGATGCTAGCGGCCCAATGAGCGCCGTCACATCGGCTTCAGCGACCTGGAGCGTCGGGTCCTGTTGCCGGCCTCGATGCAGGTTCATCCGCTGGGTGGAGGCGTACTGCTCTTTGCGGAAGAGCAGCCGCTTCACAAATTCAGCAGTGTTTTGTGGCGAGAAATGGAAAGAGAGATCAAAGATCTCATCACAGGCGAGCAGCGGCGAGAGGCACCCCTCCACAATCTCGCGCGGGAAGCCAACGACGGCGAGTCCTCGCACATATTCCTCACCAATCTGCAGATAGCGCGGGGTGACGCGAACACTTTCCGGGGTCAGCAGGTCTTTGAGGGCCATGAGATCGGCAGGGGCCAGCAACCGGTCGCGGGCCGAAGGCAGGAGCAAGGCCTCCTCCATTTGCACGGTGTACGGGTCGAACGAAGTCTCGTCCTCCTGTGATGTGGGTGAGAGCACGTCAAGGGCTGGACGCGCGAATGGTTTATCCGAGAGCGCGAAGATGCTCTCAGGCAGTGGAAAGCGCAGCGCCTGCTCTCCCTGGAGCGCGCCATGCGTCAGATCGGCCAGTTCTTTGCCTGCCAGGCGATGGCTTGGGAGTCCCATCGCGGCGATTTGATGCTGTATGGCCTGAACGCGGGTGGCAAGGATCTGTTGGGCCTCGTCCAGGCGCTTCTCTCGCGCACGCGTTCTGGCTCGACGGCTGAGCAGGCGCCAGAGGGAGGTGTTCCAGGTGTTCTGTATCCCCTCCTGCTCACTGCTGATCAGGAGATAAAAGCGACGATCGATGAGGGTACGCTCAGCTCCAAGCAGGCGCATCGCGCGTTCATGCGAGATGGCAATCTCTGAGGCTTCTCCTTGCCAGAGGGCCTCGTGAGTATGAAGCTCTTCCACATAAGAGGAGAGATCCATACGCTTCGAACGAATGAGGACCTGGATGGGAAAACGCAGTGAACGCAGCAGTGCGCGAAAGGCGAGCATCATCGTCGAACGCTCTTCTTGAGATTTCAATGTGTAGTTGGTCGCCCGAATCTCAAGAACTGCCAGATACGCACGTTCTTGCGGTCCCTCTGCTAGAGGCGCACGATTGACCTGCACATCCTGAACAATATGATCGAGCAAGACAAATTGCTGCTGCACGCTCCCATGTTTCCGGCTCTGTCGATGCTGGCGACGAGCACGAGGTGAACGCTGCGGGCGTGCTGACCGAATCTTTTCCGCCTGGGAACGCTCCTGCTGTGCTGTGAGGAGCGATGGGTCGTTGGTAGGCTGATCATCGTGCACGATCATGACCATCCCTCCTGTTCGTGCTCACGCTGGCCCTCTCGCGTATGGGCGCTGTTTTGTGTGCGAAGACGACGCTGCTCGGCCTCATCCCATTCGGCGCTGCGCCAGACATAGGTGACTGGTGCGAAACGCGCGCGCATCCAGATCACGACCCAGAGTTCAAGCGAGCGATCTGCAATTTGGAGGAAGGTGAAGGCGAGTGTCACCAGAATGAGTGGAAGCACGACCAGCAAGGCGAGGCCTCGACTCCAGAGGAGCCCTCTTTCCCAGGCCATAGTCCAGGTCAGGACCTGGAGCCAGATGGCATAGGTGACACTTGCCCCGGTGATCAGGACCAGGAGCTGACGAGCCGTCAGCCCAAAGAGCAGCTTATCTGGCTCGTTCATATGCGTGGGCACGGTGTAGCTCTGGCGTCTGGTAGATACCTCTGTCGTGTGGGTCGATGTCATTGCAAAAAAGCTCCTTTCATCTCTACCCCCTCAAGGGGCGGCGCTATTGATGATGGACGAGATGGCCGTTGCGAGCAACACGAGGGCCAGCCCTCCCAGCGCGGTAGAGCGCGGCCTTCGCGTGATCCTGGGATCGCTCATGAGGAAACATGAGACTGATCGCTCCCCACGCAAAGAAGAAGAGGGCGACGGCATAGGCCACGGGTTTGATGCCGTTGTCGTAGAGATTTTTGAAAAACTGGGTGATGGTCGAGGCGTCCCCTCCTCCGCCCCCAGCGGCTGCTATGGCGAGTGGGAAGAGGGGATGGGGAATGGGAGGGTCAGCCAGCCAACCCGCAAGGTGAAGCGCGGGCAGTCCTTCCAGGACCCGTACCACGGTGGCAGCGAGTGCCGGGTGCCAGTAAATCATGGTAATCATTGTTATTCGCTCCTTTTTGTTCTGAATTTAGGAAAGGGTGAGGGGGTGGAGGTAGCCCACCACCTCAAAGGCATTCCAGTACCCATTCTGAGTATTGATGGATCCATCCGGGTTGAGAGGAAGGGTTTGAACCGGAAACTCGCCATTGGCCTGGGCAAAGGTGATGGCGGTATGGTGAGGGGCAACGCCAAGGACAATACTGACATGGCCATAGACCCCTCCATTCCAGGCCATAATATCGCCGGGTTGTGGGAGGTTCCCACGCGCAGGGAGGCGTTGCCAACCCGGCTCGCTGGCAAAGTGTTCCCAGTACTGATTGGCATTCTGGCCCTGGACGGGGAGTGGCTGGACATAGGCATAGGCGGCGATGACGAAGGCCACACACTGAAAGGTGTCTGGTTGCCAGGAGGCGCACCCGGGACAGTGCGCGTTGGCCCACGCGATGATCTCAGGTGGGAAACCTGCGTCGTAGTAGTGATCAGCGCCACTGCCCTGACAATCGGTGGCGAGACGAGCAGGGGTACAATGCAGATGGGCGGCCATCTTGAGCGCCCATTGCACCACGTCGCCGCGTTTGCCCGAGCCTGAAGTATCAATGGTTGAGAGACCGGGATATGCTGTCTGAGGTACTCCCTGCGCCTGTGCGTCCATCGCGACCGTCATGCTTGCGCCAAACATCCCAAACACAACAAGGATCATGACGCCAAGAAGGAGGAACTTGAGCATCCCTTCTCACCTACCTTTCTCCCTTTCGCTTAGAGGGCTGCGATGGCTCGAATGGCCATCGACTCGACCTGGGTCGTGACCTGTGATTGGACGGAGTCGGCTTGCTGTTGCGCCTGCAAGATCGGACGCAGGGCATAGCTCTGGATCATGGAGGGCAGACGTGGGACCAGGTAGAACACGGCTCCACTCAGAAGAAGCGCCACAATCTGCTGGATGATCGTGTCGAGTCCCGCGACCGGGTTTGTGCTGATCTGGATGCTGGTGCTATAGCTGACCAGGAGCCCTCCCAGGCTGAGCGCAGTGATCTGAATGAACTGGATCATGACGCTAGAGACAAAGGCGGAGAGCCAGATCTGGCCCCAGCGCTGGGTTTGCGGGAGGGCCAGGCAGAGCAGGCCCAGGGGGGAGAGGGCAGTGAGCAGGGCGACCACGGCAAGACGAACCAGCAGCTGCCAGGCGAGCTAGAGCATGTGCCAGAAGAGAAAAATCACAAACCAGACACGCAGCAAGAATCCGATGGCGACCTGGTCGGGTGTTTGCCCCACGAAATTGATCATCAGGGAGAGGGTGTCTTTGAGAAAAGAGTGAAGAAATAACTCGTCGACACCCAGGCAAAGGGCATTGTTGAAATCAATGATGAGCCGACACACGTACAGGCTGATGTGGGCGGCAAGAAAGGCCACGCAGAGTCGTGGGAGAGCTTCGTGTAGGGAGGGCATGGGAACGCCGATACTTCGTCCAATGAGCACATTGTAGGCCAGGAAGCCGACAAGGACCACCACCGCTGTATCCAGAAAGCCCAGTTCCCACTGCACCATCTGCTGAATCTGACTGTTGTCATAGGTGGCGAGCGCCGGAGTCTGAGACAGAAAATTGAAGGGATTCTGCATGAAGAGTTCGATGATGGGACGCACAATGTTCCAGATCTGCTCGGTCAGGTTGGCCAGGAACTCATTGCTGTAGCAGGTAACATCTCCAATGCCACAGGCAAAGGCTTGCTGCTGAGAGGAAGGGCTGAAAGGCATGCGTGCGTATTCGCCTCCACCGGCCTGAGTGACGGGAGGAGCAGAAAGCGAGGTCCCCTGAACGGCGGGAGATGCGCCAGAGGGCGCAGGCGGATGAGCAGTGAGCAGCATCCAACCCCTCCTCCTCGTGTAAGCATGACATACGGTCTTCTTGTCATAAGTAAAAGTAAGACACGAATAAGCAAGCGAGACATCGAATAGCTCCTTCTTCTGTAGTGATCTCTCTGTCAGGGGTAAGTGTACTCAACGAGGATAGAAAATGGGAAGAGGAAAACCATCCAATGTCGGGCGAAGTTCTTCCCAGTTTTGGGCGAAGTCGGATATATCTGGGGGCTCGCTCTATTTTTCCGGCTAGATGACTCTTATACGCTCAAGAAAGATTGTTTGCAAAAACGACCACATTTTATTTTTTTCTAGGACCGCATTGGTTGCTGGCGCAGTTTTTCCTCCAAGGCTGAGAGATACTCAACAGGGGCCTTTCTGAAACGATATTGCTGACGACGAGCTTTCTGGCGACTTTCTACCTGGTGACGTAACGTTCGCCACTACCGAAGATCGCATGGCTGAAGGTCCGGGCCGGAGAAAAGAGAATGCTGGCTGGCAACCGAAGCGACCATGCGTACTGCACCCCGAATCACCAGGCCAGGTGACGCCTGTTTCCGACCAGTTGCACGCCGTTCATGGTAACTCACAGAACCAAAGGTGTGTTCCAGATCGTTGTTGGTGCGTGGAAGATCGGCCACCTCATAGCAGAAGAAAAGCCCTGCCCAATAGCTGTCTGTTACCTTCAGAAAGGTGGTCATCATGTTCCGAAGCGGCTCAGAAACAGCACCTTCCTGTCGCATCTCATCCAGTAAGGATTGATACTGCTGTTGTACGTTCTGGGCTGTGTGCTGCTCAGAATGAGCCAGGATGTGCGCAGCTCGATGCACCCAAGCATACCCAGCCTGAACATCGGGCCATAGATCGGCGGTCGCAGTCAGCCCTTTCGTTACCAGATGCTGCAATCGCTCCAGTTCTGGCGGGAGGCTCTCTTTTGAGCCACTCGCTCAAGGGAGGCAGCAATAAGGGTCAACCGTTCGTGAAGTTTGAGTCCAGGAGCAGCAAGCGGGGGACGACCATCGTCGGTCAGAGTGCTACGCACGGCCAGACAATACTGGCGAATAATGGTAGCCTCGGCATCGGTGCGTTTCTCGACAGCCCGCTCAATGGGGCGGACACCCCGTACCTGCTTTTTCAACTCCTTTTGGCATGACGATCTGCCTCGTAGACGGGTTTGGCGGCTTCTCGGAGGTAATGAAAATGGCAGAGTTGATGAGGCACTCCTGACAAAGCAGAGGCGACCGCTTTGCGAACGGAGTGTTGTCCATCAGAAACGACGCTGTGGATTGGCACTGGCAAAGCGGCTTGCACTTCTGTGATCAGAGCTGCCAGGTCCGTCTCACATTCACTCAAAAGAGGGCGCGCCAGGAGAATTTCTCCAGACACGCAATCACGAAAGACCCAGAGCACTTCATGACCAACATCCGGACGGAGTCCGTCAAGGGCGAAAATGGCAGCGGTTTGATGAGCAAAGATCTGCTGGAAGCGCTGGTGATCGGAGAGATGAAGGGACACTAACTCCTCGTAGCGGGCCAGCAAGTTGAGCACGGTCCGTTCCCCAATTGGGAGACCACGGTCACGGAGCGCCCGGTGCAATTCTTCCAAGCTGTGATGGTAACGGTACCGGAGCGTTCCGACCAGCGCAATCACGTCCAGACCATATTCCCCATATGGCAATACCCATTGCCCTTCTACTTCGGGGCGGTAGGGCTGGTGATAACGAGGGCAGGCTGCTTTTTGGCACCGTCGTACAGTAAGAGACAAGCAGAAGCGGCCCTGCAAGATCGTGATCCGCCGTTGCGTGTGATACGCAACCGGTGCTGGATGCCCGCAGATGGGACATGTGGTTGAGAGTGGTTGGAAGGAAACCACTGGTGCTGCTTCATCCATACGTCGAGGGCGACTCATGAGATCCTCCTGTGGACGTCTGTTGCCTTGTCTTTCGCTTCGTTGCCAGAACAGCCGCTTCTTTCTGCGATGAACTCTCTGGCGAAGCGGCGAAGCACCTCCAGATCGGTTCCATCCACAAAGCGGAGCACTAACTCCTGCACCCCTGCTGCTTCGTAGGCAGCCAGCCGTTCTCGAATCGTCTCAGGACTGCCAATCAAGGCCGTCTGCACGGCGTTTCCCAACCTGGCTTTGCGATCAGCAGGAAGCTGCTCCAGCGCTTGTTCGTCGCTGTCGGCGAGAAGACAGACGGTACTGGAGGTACGATAAATCTTCTCGTAGTCACGTCCCACGCGCTCGCAATGCTGTTTGAGGACAGCTAACTTCTGCTTCACGGTGGGAGGATCACCGCCCACGTTGCAGGCATCGGCATACTGTGCCACGAGCTTCAGCGTGACCTGCTCGCCACCTCCGCCGATCAGCAGCGGGATATGCGGAGGCTTGACGCCTTTGGGCTGATTGATTGCCTGGTGCACCTGGTAATATTTTCCCTCAAAGACCGCTTCCTCTTGAGTCCACATCGCCAGGATCACCTGCACCGCCTCGCGCAGAGAGCGTAGGCGCTCAGGTGCGTCGGAATACTCGTAGCCATAGGCGCGGTATTCATGCTCGTACCACCCGGCTCCGATGCCAAAAGTGAGTCGGCCATGCGAGAGCACATCGACTGTGCTCGCCATTTTCGCCAGCAGGGCTGGATGACGATAGCCATTGCAGGTAACCATCTGGCCAATGCGGATCGTCCTGGTATCACGTGCCAAGGCTGCTGTACTCATCCAGCATTCAAACGTTACTTCCTGCGAGGGGAAAGGAATCGTATGAAAGTGGTCAACCAGCCAAGCAGAAACGAACCCCACCTCTTCAGCCGTTTGAGCAACCCGTGTCATCGTTTCGTAGGCTTCTACCGGATCGTCGATGTGTGCCAGATCCAAGGTCCAGCCCTGGGGCACCAGTACACCAAATTGGAGTGTCATGGAATAGTTGTTCCTTTCTTTTGATTTTTGGCTTCGATTCGCCTTTCCGAAGCTGTGGCTTTGTTCCTGGCTTGTTTGCCAGGCTGCGCCTCAACTTCCCGGTGGAGGGCTACGCCTCCTGCAACCAGGAGAATCCCTACGATTTCAGGGGTGCTGGGAATTTGGCGCAACACCACGACGCCGATCACCGTAGCGGACGCAGGGAGCAACGAGAGGAGCAGTGCGAAAGTGGCCTGCGGCAAGCGAGCCATGGCCAATTGATCGCAGACATAGGGAATGACCGACGAGCAAATCCCCACGCCAACACCGGCCAGGACCAGCAGCGGATGCGTCAGAGCTGGCAGCGCGCCGCCCAACCCCAGCGGGGTAATGGTTACCAGCGCGATGAGCATGGCTGCTCCCAGGCGATCAATCCCGGCAGCGCCCCCATCCTGAGCGATCCGATGGCCAAGCATGACGTAGAGCATGAAGAAAGCGCAGTTGGCGAAGGCGAACAGGAAACCCAGCGGCTGCCCGCTGAAGCGCACATCAGTGAGCAGCCACACACCACCGATCGCCAGGAGCAACGCGGCGATATTTCTGCGCGTCCGTGCGCCCAGCGCGGCGAGAGTAATCGGGCCAAGGAACTCGATGGCACCCACCGTTCCCAAGGGGAGGCGAGCTATCGCCAGGTAGAAGCAGGCATTCATCAAGCCAAGGACCACCCCAAGCGCCAGCAGGGTGCGCTGCTTTGTCCAGGGCATCTGGGTGAAGTGACGCCAGGGCCGCCGCCAGACGGCAAACACGACAGCGGCGCTGGCAATGCGGAACCAGGCGACACCAAGCACCGAGACAGTGGAGAAAAGCAGCACTGCAAACGATGGTCCCAGGTAATGGAAGACGGCGCTCACGAAAAAGAAGACATGAGGCGGAATTCGCCTGGTCAGAGACGTTTTTTGCCCTTGCAGCAGCATCGTACACACCTCCTTACAGCTTCTCGCTCTTGTTTGTATGGTACAATGGAGATCAGCGAAAGTACATGGCAATGTCAAGGAGATAGAGCATCTATGGTTCAAGATTTAAAGGAAAAACGGCTCTTCACTTACACTGCTCCCAATGAGGCCATTGACGCAGTGAACAAGCGCATTCTGGAGGAATTGCAGCGCGAACCACGCCTCACCATGTCAGAACTGGGTCGCCGAATCGGGATGTCGTCGCCTGCGGTGACGGAACGGGTCCGCCGACTGGAGGAGACTGGAGTCATTCGTGGCTACCGACTGGATCTGAATCCAGCGGCGCTGGGGCTACCAATTGCTGCCTACATCCGCATCCGTCCCAATTCAGGGCAGCTTCCCAGGATTGCGGAACTGGCGCAACAGATTCCTGAAGTCGTTGAATGCCACCGCATCACCGGCGAGGACTGCTTTCTCGTGAAGGCGTACATTCCCGCCATCGATCAACTTGATCGCTTGCTCGACAGCTTTCTCGTGTATGGCTCCACGACCACCTCCCTGATCCAATCCTCGCCGGTCCCACTGCGTCCGCCACCTTTCCCAGAAGAGGCGTTGTTTGAGGAAACCAGCAACTAATGCGACTCTAGTTTTTTTAACGTCAGTTCTGGATAAGCATATCTCACTCCGATGAGCTAGAATAGGAGCAAGCAGACTTCCTCACTAAGACTTCACGCGCGCCAGCAGGCAAATTGTCTGACCATACCCGGATTGCTTGCAAACTTTTAGGGCGTTAGGTACACTTGAGGCAAACAACATTGCATCGGAAGGCAAGGGGAAATACCCGGACCAAAGGGAGCGTGGATGGAATGAGAATTATCACCTATAACATCTTTTATGGAGGAGAGGAAAGGATTCCATTGATCGCTCAGATTTTGCGTGACCAGAATCCTGATATGGTAGCCCTTCAAGAAGCCAATGACCGAAGCAATGCCGAGAAATTAGCAGCCGCACTGAATATGCACCTGATTTTTGGCGAGTCCGACAACACATTCCATGTGGCTTGGCTTAGTCGCTTGCCCGTTTTGCGTATTCGCAATTATCAGCTTCCTCTACTTCATGAAGGCCCGCTGACGGAATTTACAATGCATAAAACCTTGCTGAGTATTGATGTTGAATGGAATGGCTCACTCCTCCATCTTTGCACGACACACCTGCAAGCGAGCTATCCTGATGAATATGAAGAGTGTCGTCTGCGCGAAATCGAGGTCATTCTGAGGGAAATACAACCACTACAGGGAGAACCTTTCCTGTTAGTAGGAGATCTGAATGCCTTTGCTCCTGATGATCCGGTCGAGTCCTTGCCTATCGGCGAGGATGGTTTCGCTGATCGGCGGTTCTATAGAACAGGGAAAGCGTCTCGCCATTGCCCGACTCCAGGAGGCTGGGCTAGTGGACTGCTACCGTGTGCTGCATCCCAGACATGAGGGCTACACCAGTGATGCCAGGAGGAGGCCCTCGATGCGGATCGATTACTGTTTCGCCTCATCTCAACTCGCTCAGTCGTTACACTCCTGCGAAGTCATTAGGAACGAACTGACTCCAAAGGCGAGCGATCATCTGCCTGTACTGGTTGAGTTCGTAAGAAAGTAAATCAGGGGATTTGATCTGGGGAACGCGCGCTAAGGCCACGTTGATACACGGTCTGCTCTCGGTGACCCCAATCCAGAAGCGCGCTTATCAATTGGTGTTTTGATAACCAAAGAAAAAAGGCAGCCTTGATTGCCAAGAGCCGCCAAATCACGTAAGAAGGAGAGCTAGTTGCCATCGAGCAAGGAGAGAGAAAGCAACTGTTTCCAAAAAGGTGGAAAAAAGGGATCAACCGTGGGCAAGGAGCCACGCTTTCGGGCTTCTTGACAGATGAGAACACCTGACCTATACTTAAGAAAACATCAGGCAGGAGAAAGAGCAGAACCGCATGATTCGCGCCCATAAGATCAGACTGCATCCCACCTCAGAACAGGCCAACTCCCTTGCATGCGCCGCAGGGGTGGCCCGCTTCGTGTGGAATTGGGCGCTGGCCGAGTGGAATCGGCAATATGAAGCCGGGGAGAAACCGACAGCCCTCAAGCTCAAGAAGCAATTTAACGCGATCCGACGGGAGCACTTCCCCTGGACCTGGGAGGTGATCAAGAACGCCTCTGACCAGCCCTTTCTCGATCTGGGCAAAGCCTTTACGGCGTTCTTCGAGGGCAAGGCTCGCCGTCCGAAGTTCAAGAGCAAGAAACGCAGCAGGCCGAGCTTCTATCTCGCCAATGACCAATTCGAGATCGGGGATCATCGCCTCTGGGTTCCCAAGCTCGGATGGGTCAATATGGCCGAGAAACTCCGCTTTCAGGGAAAAGTTCTGGGTGCACGCATCACCAGAACAGCCGATTGGTGGTTCGTGAGCATCCAGGTCGAACTCCCTGAGGAGATCCCGGTGGAGAAAGCGGCAGCGGTGGGCATCGATGTCGGACTGAACCGCCTGGCGACCTTGAGTACGGGTGAGCAAGTCGAGAACCAAGCCTTTCTCAAAACCGCGCTCAAGAAGCTGCGCCAGGCCAACAAACGCCTGCATCGCAGAAAACCGGGATCGAGGAATCGGGAAAAAGCGCGCAGGCAGGTGGCACGCCTGCACTACCAGATTGTGTGCTTGCGCCAGGATGTCCTTCAAAAGCTCACCACCAGGCTGGCGGACAGCTATGGAATCATCGGGGTGGAGAACCTGCATCTCAAGGGACTGCTCAAAAACCGACACCTGGCCCGCGCGTTCTCCGACGCCTCGCTGGGCACTCTGGTACGCCTGCTGGAAGCCAAGGTCCCCCAACGGGGTGGACAGGTGATCAAGGTGGACCGTTTCTTTCCTTCCAGCAAGACCTGCCACGGCTGTGGGTGGACATGGGATCAGATGACCCTCAAGGATCGCATCTTTGTGTGCCAGAATCCCTCCTGCCCATATTTTCAATTTCCCCAGGATCGCGACCACAATGCTGGTCACAATGTCCTGCGGGAAGCCCTGCGCTTGATCGGGCTCATTGATCAAGCCGTCTCCGGTACTGGCTCGGACGAAGACGGAAACTGGGCTGTGGACGTGGGGTAAGACCAAAAAGACCAGCCGGTCTTGAGGCACCTGCGGATGAAGCAGCAACAACGAAAGACGCAGGAAGGCGATGCTTGCATACGTTTTCCTCCATTAATCGGAGCAGTTATGGTACAAGCTTCTTACAATGATATCGCCCAGTGGTATGATCAGTTTCTGCGCGAGAGACCTATCTACACGGAAGTGATCCTGCCGAGCCTGCTCGCTCTAGTCGGAGAAGTCGATGGGGAAGTCATTTGTGATCTGGCCTGCGGGCAGGGGTGGGTAGCGCGCGAGTTGGCTCGACGCGGAGCTCAGGTCACCGGTCTCGACCTGGCACCCAACCTGCTGGCGCTCGCCCAACGCTATGAAGAGCAGGAGCCACTGGGAATTGAGTATATTCAAGGAGACGCTCAGCGTGCTGAGGAACTGAGCGACAATCAGTTTACCGGCTGCATCTGTGTGATGGCACTGATCAATATTCCTGATCTTCAGGCCACCTTTCAGAGCATCCGACGGATTCTCAAACCAGGAGGCTGGTTGGTCTTTGCCATTCCTCACCCCTGCTTTGAGACCCCTCACGCTCAGTGGACGTCGCTGTCTGATCCCGAGCATCCGCTGGGTAGGATCGTCACTGGCTATTTTGACGAACGTCAATGGTTCTCATCGAACCCCGATGGAGTCCGTAGCCGAGTTGGAGACTATCACCGCATGCTCAGCACGTACCTCAACCAACTCGCCACCGCAGGTTTTACACTGGAACGTGTCCTGGAACCAGGCCCATCTACCAGACAAGCTGAGCGGGTGCCGGGCAACCGCGAAGTTCCCACGCTTCTTCTGATCCGTGCTCATCTCTCAGACAGTCTTCAGGCTGAGAACGTGAGCTGTGGCTAAGGGCGCTCCAAACAGGGTGATAGCCACATCAGGAGCTGAACGCCCTCGTGCATTGTGAGCCAGCCGCTCAGCCCACAAGAGCCGATAATGGGCCCGCTGGGCGGGCGTAGGCGCGAGCGTTGGGTTGGCAGAGAGCTTCTGCTCTACCTGCACTTCCACATTCTGGTGCCGGAGCAGTTGCATACACACCCGTCGATGGTACCGACGATTCCAATCATGCCAGAGCACAGGAGCCGAGCCGATCACTAATGGATGCTGTAGGACGCTCACCTGGCGCGGCTTCGCGGTTGCGTTGCCCTGCCATTGACACTGCTCGCGCAGAGGACAGGGGCGACAACTGCGAATGCTGGCTGCATACACGACGCGCAGACTCCCGTCAGCTTCTCGACGCTGTTCCTGAGCATGAAGCGGCTGTCCGGCTGGACACCGGAGGGTTCCATCGGGCTGAAGAGGAAAGTCTTGCCCCGAGAAGCGACCCGTTTTCCAGGAGGAGGCCGTGGTGGGTGGGCCATACCCAGGTGCGAGAGCAGGTGAGGGAGCAGGTACATGAGCAATGAGCAGCATACCCACTATCACGAGGAGAACAATACCTCCCCAGCGTGTGAGTATGACATACGGTCTTTTTGTCATGAGTGAGAGTAAGGCACGAGTAAACAGGCGAGACATCGGGTGGCTCCTTCTTCATTGTTGATCTCTCTGTGTCCAGGGGTAAGTGTACTCAAAGAGGGCATGAAATGGGAAGAGGAAAACCACCCAATAGTGGGCGAAGTTCTTCCCAGTTTTGGGCGAAGTCAGAGCCACATGGGTGCGAGGTGTGCCTGTATATTCGCTCGAGGCGCACGTTGAGGCCGATACATCGGGAGTAACTCCTTGCCATCAGCGGAAGAGGTTTTTTCTGCTACCGGAAGTGCAGAGAGATCTTCAGTTGCAGCCCTGGAGGATGGAGACGATCGACCTGCTTGCTCATCAGTGCCGACCATAGCGAAATGGCTGATTTGTTTGTGGGTGAGGTGATATGTACTCACTTCACTATCATTATTTTCATGTTTCTCTTTTTTGGTGAAAGTGAATATGTGAGATGAGTGAATTCATCACGCGCGTGCGCGCGTGTATGCGTATGGCTCTCTCGGGTCTGCGTTTATTGCGCAGAAACGTAGACCTTTTCTGGTGCTAAAGGCCTGTGATCTTCAACGATCGTAGACTCGTTTCCAGACGGTCGAGTATTTTTCGCAAGAGTCGACGTTTTGAGCAAAGGTCTCGTATTCTCGCCAACCGTAGACCTGCTCTCAAAAGTTCGACCGTTCTCTAGAAGAGTCGACCTTTCGAACTGAGGTTTATGACCCTCCCCAATCGTCGACCTCTGCTCAGAAGATCGACCTTTTTGTCGCATTGCTGCTTGTTCCTGCACCAGCACATCATTTGATCGCTTCACCTGGCGAGTGGATGGCGAGGAGACAGATTCTCTCTCGTTGACTCCATAAGAGCGCGTAGGAGTGTCGGACGGGCGAACTCCTCCAGCAAAATGGTGCGTATGGATGCTCTTATCTCAGATGCGATAGGAATGCCATGAGAGTGTATGAAGCCCATCAGACGCCCAAGAGCATGCGAAACCTGTTTTTCCCTCCCAGGCTGTTCGCCATGATCCTGAGGTGTCAGGGGAATGACCTCTTTTGTGTTCTGTCCCTTCTTCCTCTGTTGCTGTGTCTGGGGAACAACGCCCAGACGAATGGTCTTGTGAGTGCCATATTCATGACTGCTTTCTTCCTTTCGTTTCGGGTCTCCCGTTTGGCGAGGGGTCTCAAGACACTCAGATACCCGTTGCAGCGCACGTGAACGACGAACACTTTTGCGTTGGCCCGTTAACTGCTGTACCTGTTCCGCATATACGGGCAGACAGGGCGTCGAGGTGAGTGGGAGATAGTAGCGTGATCCCTGCCCTCGCGGTTGTGGTATTTTGAGAAGCAAGCCTGCTGCTTGTAACACCGAGAAGTACTTGGTAGTGGTGTCACCCACGCGATGCGCAACGAGAATCATAGCTGAACAATAAAAAAACGGCCTCATGATGATGGGATGACATTGCTTCTCCATCCATCTCCAGTGTATGGATCTCCCACCTCTCCTGGAAAATGCTCTTCTCTTGAACCGTAAAAGGAGTCATCTTCTTACAAAGCAACGGTCACTCCTCACAGATACGCGCGTCTCCGGGAGTCAAAAAGGCCAGGAGCCATATCATTGACATTGCTATCTATTGACGATATCAAGAGTTGATGATATAAATGAAAAAGATAACGCCTTCTCCCAAAGTGCGGAAATTACAGAGGACTCGGAGGCAAAGTGACGAATGGATGTTCTTGATGATACCTTCTTTCAACAATTGGCGTCTGTCTGTTCTGAATCCAGACAAGCCTTTGATCACCATGTCGGCATGAGTCAGCTCCGACGACAACTGCTGATCCTGTTGTCCGAGCTCGGCGAGGTGAGCCATGCTGCTTTACAGCACCACTTAGCCGTTGATGGAGCCACGATTACTCGTCTGGTTAAGCAGTTTGAGTCCGAAGGAGTACTCAGCCGTCGCCTCGATCCCCAAGATAATCGCTACACGCTCGTCTCTTTGACGGGTTCCGGTCAGCAAACCGTTGCTGGCCTGATCGCGGCACACCGCCTCTTTCAGGCACGGCTGCTCGCTGATATCCCCAAAGAAGAGCAAGAGACGGCGCTGCGCGTTCTCGAACGCTTACGCGCCAACATACGCGCTCTTCAGGACGAAAGCCGACAGCAACAATGAGTGCATGTGCAATACACAAGCAATCGATCGAAAGACAAGAATCATTTACAGGAGATTTGGCCATGACAGCAACAGACAACAAGGCTTTGGCTTCTCGTGTCTATGAAGCCATTAACACGCAGGACCTCGCGACCTTGGACGAACTCTTTGATCCACACATTATCAGGCATGCCATGGGAGAAGTTGGCATCGAGCGCGCGAGAGCGGCTGTGACCAATGCCTTTGCCACCTTCCCCGAGAGACGCTTCGTCGTCGAAGATCTGATTGCTGAAGGCGACAAAGTCGCGCTGCGGGTCACAGTTCACGGTGTTCCCATGCCTCCGGGAGAGCCTCTCCCTCTCATCATGGAGATTTTTCGCATTGAAAACGGACGCGTTGCCGAAATCTGGGGAGCTGGAACCTTGCGCCGGCCCGATGCATAACCCATCCCACAGACAAACGACATATGGAGGGCGCGTGAGCACATACTGCCAAAACTCGAGCGAGAAGCTCTTCCCCCTGTCCAGCCCAACCTGTCTTCTGGTTCGTTCTCCGAAGCCGTGCCGAACTTTGGCGGTTGCTTTCTCGCATTGAAGAGGAGACGCTTGTCGTATGACGTTTTCTTCCGTCACCGTCCAGATTGCGCCAGAATCGAAGCCCTCAACTCCGTCTTGGATGGGAGAGGCCCACGGGATGAGCAACGAGATGTAGCTCAGAAGTGATTTGGCTTGAGAGTGTTCTTCGCTGCCCTCTCGTTTTCATAAAGCAGAGGTTTTCTGATCCTTTACCAGCAAAAAGCCGGAGCGTGAAACGGCCTGTGAAGACACCTCAATCAAAAACACATCTCGTTGCGTACGGGCCAGATTGATGAGATCACTGGATGAGGGGAAATGGGCATAATTATTTGAGGGAGTACAGGGTTCTTCTGCTTCAGATAATGGTGCGATTTTGCCCTCATCCAGTGATCTCATTTACATTCTTTGCTCAACCACGTCATTATCCGATTTTCGTTCACACAAAGATCTGATTTACAGTCTACTTTAGCGAACGTTGCTTAGCCGTTGCTCGATGTGTTCCGCGATTCTTTGCCGACCAGTGGTTTCAGAACGCTAATCAGCAATGCTCTACTATTGACCTGAGCATGAGGATCTAAAGTGAAGAACGATGCGAGCCGATGAACGGAGGTATGAGTAAGAAAGAAGCCCTTCCCAAAGGTTGGCGCGAAGGCCGACGACTGTGTGCCTGGCAACTCTATCAGCAAGGCTGGAAACAGAAAGACATCGCCGAGGCCTTGGGAGTCACTGAAGGCGCGGTGAGTCAATGGATGCGTCGAGCGAAGAAAGATGGTCCTGATGGGCTGCGCCACCAACCGCCTCCAGGTCCCCAACCCAAACTGATGCCAGGAACAACGCGTCCAGTTGCCTGACCTGCTGGCCAAAGGATCCGAACACTATGGATTTCGCGGCGAGGTCTGGACCACAGCTCGGGTGGCAGTGTTGATCAAGCAGCAATTTGGCGTCAGCTATCATCCAGCCCATTGTAGTCGCCTCCTTCGCGCATCCCGCGTACAGTGTGCAAAAACCGGTCGAACTGGCCACCCAAAGGAATGAAGAGGCCATCAAGGCATGGAAAAAAGAGTGCTGGCCTGCCCTCAAAAAAAAGCATAGCAGGAACAGCGACAGATCGTTTTTGTAGACGAGTCGGGCTTTTATTTGTTGCCGATGGCGGTGCGCACCTATGCTCCTGTGGGCCAAACGCCGGTCCTGCGCGTGCCACTGACGTATGACCACATCTCGGCTATTGGGGCGCTGACTCCTGAGGGGCGCCTCGCGCATGCAGACCCAACAACGCTCTTACAAGGGACCAGATGTGGTGTGTTTTCTGCGACTGCTTTTGCGCGAGATCTCAGGCAAGTTGCTCGTCATTTGGGACGGTTCCACCATCCATCGCTGCCAGGCCGTCAAAGATTTCCTGGCGCAAGCAAGGCGCTGCTGCACGCATTCACCTGGAGCGTTTGCCTGCCTATGCACCCGAGTTCAATCCTCAGGAAGGGGTCTGGAATCTGCTCAAACGCCGTGAGCTCAAGAATCGCTGTTGCAAGGATCTGGCTGAGCTTGAGCAGGAACTGCTGCTTGCCTGAGCCTTGCACGGGCATCGCAAGCAGGCTTTGCGTCACTGTTTTGTTCATGCCGGCTACGCTCTTTAGGTTCTTATGCTGAGATCAATAACTGTAGAAGTTGACTTTGCACTGGAATGGAAGTGGTGCTGTTTTGGAGTGGTGGGGAGAAATCGCACAATTTGGCTTTTTCTCAATGTGTATAACAAATTTGAGCATAACGAAAGGGACATTTTACACCAACGGGAAATGATCATGCTGGTTGCGTATTTCCCACAAAGGACGAAAAAACACGAATATCTTCAGCAATTGCTTCTTGGTGTTCCCATTCGGGGAAGTGGCAACCCGAAGGCAAATCTTTCCAGTGATCACACTTTCAGAAGCGATCGGGCTAGAGGCCTTCCCTTCATTCATGGCACATGAGCCACCGAGATCACCTGAAGAGTTGTATGCCACAATACCCAAGCCAGAGGGAAGGCTAAGATCCTAGCGGAAATGGTAACTATTCAGATGGATCAAGCAAAAGCGGGAAGAACAGGATTCTCCGCCAATGTTTATTCCAATGCAGCAAGCAGCTTTATCCCTTGCTTACGCAACGTGGAAAGATAACTGCGAATGCGACAAAACATGAGGATGGGCTAAGGTCCTAGCAAAAATGTACATTAGCGCACTTCTGTTCTAATATCCAGTGAATAAATACTTTTTTTACCTCTTGTGCACCATGACTAAAAACGTTTAGCCGAAATTTCTCGAGGCTGACATGCATATGCGCATCTTCTTCCCGCTCTCTTGCGGCTAGTAACAGCTCCGTAGCGCGGCCCTATTTCAGCTTGATTTGGTCTTGCTGCACATTTTCGCTAGGATCTTAGTCTACCCTCAAACCAGAGCGCTCGTCCCTTTTGAGGGGGCGATGGGAAATGGAGAGTCCTTTTCTGGGACTTGGGTACCGGGGTTCCGATTTCCTGAGCCCCAATGAGAATAGCCTGGTAGAATCCTCCTTCTGCCATGTGGTCCAGGAGTATGGGAAGGCACTCTTCCCTTGAAGAGAAACGGCTTGTACGCTGATCGGCTCCCGCAAAGAGCGCTTCTGTAAATACATCCTGGGCTGATGATCAGCCCAATCCTAAGGTGATGTGTGCGCAGTGGGTCGGACTCGAAAGCAGTCCGTTGCCCAACAGGCTCATCAGGTCACCCGACCCTGAAGCCCTGGCTCTCCTCGGAGTTGAGGGCAAGCCTTTCCCCTAATGAACTTTAACAATCAAAGTCGGTAATCAAGGACTACGCAGGGCAATAGCGAGCTTCCCATTACCAAGGAGCCCAACAGAGCGAAGCAAAGCTTGCGACCCTTGGGCGAACTGAGCAAAAAAGGCACGACACCGTTGACGAAATTGGTCCCATGCATCAGCGAAACGGTGTAAGTGCAAGACTTCTTGTCGAAATTTGCGCCAGAGCTTTTCAATGGGATTGAGCCAAGGAGCATAGGTCGGGAGCCAGACAATCTCTAGGCGAGGGAGAAGCTTGAACTGCGCCTGAACCTCGGCATGGGTATGGATCGACCAGTTATCCATGATCACATAGATCTTCTCAGTATTGGGGTAACAGCGGTCGATTTGTTGCAGGAAGGCACAGACCTGCCTGCGTCCCACGATGTAATTGTCTAGGGTCGTCACTCTGCCAGTTAAGGCATCAAGAGCACCAATGATCCGCCATTGCCTTTGAGGAGATCGTTTGCGGTCAGCTACTGGCGGTGGTGCAGGAGCACGCGCTCCCCAATCAGGAGCTGGGTCGGGCCAGCGAAAGAAGCCCATTTCATCGACAAACAAGGCAACGAAGCGAGAAGGGGCGCGAGCAACTTGTTCTAAGACGGCCAGGAGATGCTCAAGCTTTTGCTGATACTGAGGATCAGGGCTATACATCTGAGTACGAGCAGCACGCAAGCAAAAGCCTGCGTCTTGCAGGACTTTCCAAATCCCAGCCAGACTGTAGTTCGCAAGAAAAGGAAACACCTTGGCGATCTCAGAGAGCGTCCACCGACTGGGCAGCGTTTCTTGGTTCTCTCGACACTGAGCTCCAGGGCCTGCTCTCAGTCGCTCTTCAATCTCTTGAGTATGATCGAAGACGAATCCGATGAGGGCCACCATGTCGGTGAACAACCAGACCCATGAGGCCTTCGTTCTGATACCACTGCAGCCACTGATACACGCTATCAGGGTCTCGTGGCCGCAAGAGTCCATGTTTAGCAACCCAATGGGGTGAATGCCCCTGGGCGATTTTGAGCAGGGCTGCGCAACGCTCTCGCACATGAGGCAAGGGGTGATGATGAACCGCTTCCTCTAGCGCTACACGCTCTGGCTTGTTGAATGTCACGTGCCAACTCTGACCGACTTTGCTCATTTGGCTCATCAGAAACTCCTCTCTTGAGAAATACCTTCCTTTGAGAGGATAGCATTACCGATCTTGATTGTTAAAGTTCATTAGGGGAGAGGTAGGTGACACAAAACGACAGCGAAACTATTACTTCTGCTGGTAGGTCAAAAGTATCTTCTCCAGTAGCCCAGGGAAGCGCATCTCCAAATCCTCTCGACGTAGCGTAACCTGCATCCGTCTTCCCTGTGGCACCATTCGTACCAACCCAGCTTCACGCAACATCTTAAAATGAAACGAAAGCGTTGACTTTGCCACGGCTTCGCCGACGAGAAAGTCGTGACATGCCATTGTTTCCTCTGACTCGTTCGCAGGAAAGCCAAGGGGAAGTAAACTTTTGATTCTATAACCATATCGGGTCTCGCACCACGAAGTCAAGCACCTTTCCCCTTATTCAAGGGGAGGATGCTTGACTTCGTCTGATTTATGCTTAACTATATTCCTTGGGAGAGAAAGGTGACCCACTGTCACTCTGTCATTTCTCGCTCTCACTGCTCATCCAGGTCCTCACGTGAAGAGGAAGCGAACACGCGCACGCAATCAGATGGAAGCACAAGGTAGGGCTGAAGAACCTGCACCAACGTGAGCTGTTCGAACTGAGCATCGTTGATTTCCACCGCCAGGTGGGCGATGTCGCTACTTGGACGGCCACACGACCAGCCACACGATCATCCATGTGTCTTTCTCTTCTCTCCCATCCATTGTTCTCTGGATCGTGGACGCGGCCTCCCACTCCGTGTATGTCAGTCGCGGATGACGGCTTTGGTGCGCATCAAGAACTCGCCGAGATAGCTATCATGTGGGACGCCTGGTGCTATCCAGTACGTCGGGTGGTTGCCGATATAGAGGTTCTTGATCGTCGGATCCGTGAGCAGTTCGTCCAGCAACTTCTCGTACCGGGTGACCGCCGTAAGCACCAGGGTGTTTTTGAGGGGAGCGATCCCGGCCTCCTGCGTCCACGGCGCAACCCATACGCACGGAAAGGCCAGTTCGATATTTGCCTGCTCGGCGAACGGATTGTCCAGTTGGTGAACGGCTGGCCGCAGCACCGCGCTGCCATCTCCCAGTTCATCCACGACTCCGTTGCCGCCCAGATGAGCCCGGGTCCCGGCGGCTTTGTCCAGCAGGTAGCGCTCGATTTTCTTCGCGGCCTCCAGGGGATAGGCGGGCAGGACCGCCTGCTCGTTTTCGGGCGGCAGGCTTGGAATCGCCGCGAGCCGCTCGGCAATGGCCTGTGCGACCGGCGCCGGGTCGCCCTCTACAAACACTGCCGTGGTGTTGATGCAGGCCGTCCCGCCCATATTGCTGATCGAGTCAACAATCATGTCGAGGGAGGAGTGCCAGTCCGAGTCTGCAGTGACCAGGATCTTCGACCGACCAGGCCCATTGGGCAAGATGGTGGGGTTTGCGGCGTACTTCTCGATGACCTCCTGCCCCCCGTAGACCATACTCAGATCGGCCTGGCGCAAGATCTCGTCGGCAGCGTCATAATCGGTAGGTAGCAGGACCACCTGATCATCGCCGAACCCGCAGGCCCGCAGCGCGTTCATCAATCGATATGGGGTGAGCGGTTCCCGCCGCGAGGGCCGGACGGCCACACGGTAGCCCAGGGCCAGAGGCTCCAGCCAGAGACTGTGCACGCCAGGTTCGTTGCCAGGTGCATGCACGGCAAAGACGTTTCCACGCCGGATCCAGACTCCCGTCCCCTCACGGGCCTGTGGGTCACGCCAGTCGTTCACCGCTCCGATTGGCCGGGCTTGCTGCGCGCTCCAGTAAGCCTTCGCCGCGTATTGGGCAACGGCCTCCACGGCTCCGCGTACGATGGATAGTGGCGTTCCGGACATGCGACACACCGTATGCTGGTACTCTGCAGAGGACATGCCATCGACCTCTCCCATTGCGAACAGTTCCCCAGCCCTGCGGAGGGCGGTCAGGCGGTCCTCCACGGGGAGCGTCTTCGCTTTATGCAGCGCGGCCATGGCCCGCGTGACGAACAATCTGGGCACCAAGCTCAGTTCGGCCAGCGGGTGGCCCGCAACATCCGTAACGGTCAGACGGTTATGTGTCCGGTACGCCCCTTTGGGTCCCAGCGCATCTATGCAGAGCAGTTGACTGAGTACACTCATCAGTACACCCCCTCGATAACAGCTTCGTTGCCAAACTGCGCGACGGGAGCCACGTCGGCCACCGAGTCGCCTACCTGACCCGCCGGGGGTGCGATCCGGGTGGCCAGGTCGCGCTCCAGGTTGTTGGGGAGCAGCATGTTCTTGCTGACGTGGTTCATCACGACCTGGCCTCGTTTGCCGTAGTCCACCGTGTGGCCACTGGCAGGGTCGATCACGGAAAAGGTGATGAAGGGCGAGGGGGGATCGAAAATGCGGGGATCGTCTTCGGTGAGACCCACGCGCTCGGGAATACCGCAGAGGATCATCGTGCTTCCAAACGCTCCGACGAGCTTCACGTTGGGGAAGACCTCGGTCTGAAACAAATGGCGGGTGTCGGTATCCATGTGCGCTCCGGCCCACAGAATCCCCTTCACCTTCTGGTTGATCAGTTCCACCAGATCGTCGTGTTGGGCGATGCGCTCCAACAGAGGTGGCGTGGTCATGAGGACGCCGATGTCCTGGCTGTGCAGTAGGAACGAAGCCTGCTCGACGAGGTGCTCGACGTACGCGCGGGCCTCCTCGCTTTTGCCGGCGGCAATGAGTTTCTTGACCCAGCGCGGATCCATGTCGATCATGAACGCGAGACCACCGCGTGTAGTAGCGTGCAATCTGGCAAACTCGCCGACCATATGAGGTCCTCTCGGGAGGAGGGCAAGCCAGTTCACGTTTCGTGGAAACCCGTGGGCGTCGAGCCGGGCGTCCAGCCATGTTCCCACTTTGTCCGCCCAGTCACGCAGGAAGACCACTCGCTTGGGGATACCAGTAGTGCCACCGCTTTCGGGAACGCCAAAGACATCGGGGTGCGGCCCGTATCCTCTGGGGATGAGATCCTCCGCTCGGACATCGCGCAGTTCGTCGACGATATTGGGAAAAAGCGCCAGGTCCTCGATGCGTTTGACGTCTTTGCGCGGATCGAAGGGCAACGACTTCGCCCGCTTCAGCCAGTATGGCGAGCCGGTCTCTGGATTGAAATGCCACTCCATGGCGGTGTGAAGAAACTCCTGGGGGTCTATCCTGGCATCAAGTGGTAGATCCAGGAGAGCTTGCGATGCGATCATATGAGACTACCTCCATCCTGACCGACGTGATCGACCAGGTGATCATAGTGTTTCACCTTGACAACAACTTCAGGAAGAGTCCCTTCAGTAATATTCTATACATACGCCAATAGATCGGATCAGCCGATTTTTTCGCCGGTGCTATTATGAAGAGAGTCAGGGAAGGGCTGTTTGAACTTGATGAGCAGGCTATCTCTTCCATTGCGGCGGAGGATGATCGTCTGTCTCCCCTCTCGCGTCTTTTTCTTACTCGTTGCCTATGCACTCACGTCCACAAAGGAGGGACGAGATGGGTCAGAACGCGCCGCAACCAGTACCATCAGCGTTTCAAAAATCGATGTCGTTATGGCACCTCGAAACGTATTTTGCCTCTCTTCCCGATGCCATCATGGTGTGGGACCGGGCAGGCAAGCTCCTCTTCCTGAATGCTGCGGCGCTGACGCTCTTTGATGCCCAGCCTTCAGCTCCCTGGTTGGGCACCTCCGCTCAGCAGTTCCTCCAGCGCTATGCGTGGTACGACGAACAGCAACGACCGTTCTCTTTTCCCCCGTGGCTGACCACTCTCAAGGAAGAAACCGCGTCCTTTCCCTACGAGCAGATCCTTGTCCTTGCTCATCCTTCCCAGCACCAGGTGTGCCTCGAACTGCGCTGTTCACTGGTGTTTGACGGACAGCAACAGCCAACAGGCGTGCTAGCGTCCTTTCATGTGGTGGCTTCCCGCTATCAAAAGGCCCTTCACATCCAGCGGGTCTACGAAGCGTTGATGACCTTGAACGAAGCCATCGCGCGGATTCCTGAGCAATTCCAGGGAGCGCCCTCTGAAGAAAACCTTCTCCTCTCTCCTCCAGTACTCTTTGTCGGCCAACAGCTCGTGGACTTCATTCGTCAGATCCTGGCGTGCTGGTGCGTGAGTATAATGGCCTTTCGCCCTCCATCCCCTCATGTGGGGGTACGTGGTGGGCAGCGGCTTCACCGCCGAGCGAGAATACCTCTTACGTGCATTGAATGAACACTTTTACCCCACCGACTTTTTTGACGAAACCGTGCTCGCTCGCCTCCAGGCCAATCAGGAAGTGGTTCTCGCACCAGGTTGCTTCCGCATTCCGACCGGGTATCCTGAGGAGCTGGGGAACGCGAACCTCCTGGTGCTTCCCATAATATTCTGGAAGCAGAGGCTGGTTGGGGTGCTGGTGATCCAGAAACACGAGTGGGAGGGTGGATATACCCAGGAGGAGATTGATCTCATCAGAACGGTCGCCGAGCACGTCCGGCTGTTCATTGAATGTTTGGGCTCCTTGCAAACGTACTTGGGGAAACAGGCCAGGGAATTGGTCATGCCCGAAGTGAATCGGCTGCTCAACGATTTCCTGCGGCTTGCCAGCCATGAACTGCGCACCCCGCTGACAGGGATCAAGGACAATCTGCAGTTAGCACAGCGCCGCTTAGAGCGATTACAGAGCGAGCTCGCCCAACAGGCTGAGCGCACGAGTGTGCAGCTTGAACGGACCCGGCAGTCGCTGGAATCTGCTGAGCAGAGCGTCCGGCTGCAAGAGCGCATGGTGCAGGATATGATCGATGACGCGCGTATCCAGGCTGGTCAGCTAGATCTTACGCTTGCGCCCTGTGATCTGCTCGTGCTGGTCAAACAGACGGTGGCAAAGCAGCAGGAGTCTATACCCGAACGAGCGATCAAGCTCGAAATCCTGACTCCCGAACTCACCATCCCTGTCTTGGCCGATGCTGGGCGAATCACCCAGGTGCTCACCATCTACCTGACCACGTCCCTCGCCTCTTCCCCAGTGGAGCAGCCCGTGACCCTTCAAGTGCAAGAAGAGGAGCAGATGGCCCGCGTCTCGGTCCATGACGAAGGGCCAGGTATCCCACTTGAAGAGCAGGTTCGCCTCTGGGATCGCTTCTATCGGGGAAAAGGCAGCTCCGTTCAGCAGGAACTGGATTTGAGTGGGGGGTTACGCTTCTACCTGTGCCGGACACTCCTCGAACATCATCACGGCACCGTTGGGGTTGAAAGCACCCCTGGGCAGGGAACGACATTCTGGTTGACCTTACCCATGATCAAACCGGCGAGTGCGTCAACAGCATGACACCCCTACCTGTTATGATGGAGTAGTTCCGCTGGTCCGTCGGAGAGGGGACGGGCAGCACGTTTCAGAGGGACACGCCCAGGTGGCTGATCCGGTCGTGGGCCTGCCTGGATCTGCGATGTGGGCCGGATGACGACTTCCTGGGTGGAAAGCGTGATGGTCTCGTCCTCATGCCAGACCGCCAGCGGCGAGCCTTTCAGAAGCACATACCGCACCTCTGTCGGCGTGATGTCCACCCCGATACAGCGGTTGCGGAACACCACGCGGAACGTGAGCCGGGTGATTCCCTCTGGCAGCCTGGGGCCAAACGCGAGCGAATCGCCGCGCAGACGCAGTCCTCCGAAGCCAGCGACCAGGGCGGTCCAGATTCCCACCAACGACGCGAGATGCAGGCCGTTGCGCGTGTTCTGCGCCAGATCATACAGATCCAGAAACGCCACCTCGGCGAAATAGTCATACGCGAGCTGAAGGTGGCCCACCTCAGCCGCAATGACGGCCTGCGTCGCTGCTGAGAGCGAGGAGTCGCGGACGGTCAGCGGCTCATAGTAGGCGAAGTTGCGCGCCTTCTGCTCTGGCGAAAAGGCATCGCCCCGCAGATGCATGGCCAGAACCAGATCAGCCTGTTTGACCACCTGCTTGCGATAGAGATCAAAATACGGAACGTGCAGGAACAAGGGGTACTGCTCTGGTGTGGTGTCCGCAAAGTTCCACCGTTCATAGGAGGTAAAGGCGTCATCCTGGGGGTGACGTTGAGGTCCTGGTCATAGGGGATGAACATCTTCTCGGCTGCCTCGTTCCAACTGGCTATCTCGTCCGTGTCTACGCCGAGGGAGCAGGCTACCTGCGGATGACGCCTGGAAGCCTCTGCCGCTGCGCGCAAGTTCTGCTGAGCCAGCAGATTGGTATAGACATTGTTGTTGGCCAGGGCGCTATACTCGTCCGGTCCGGTGACACCATTGATGCGGAACTGCCCATGGGTATCAAGGAAACCGAGCGAGCGCCACAACCGTGCAGTCTCGACAAGCAATTCCAGCCCCACCTCCTGCTCAAATACGTGATCGTCGGTGCATGCGATGTAAAAGGTCACCGCATACGCGATATCCGCGTTGATATGAAACGCAGCCGTACCAGCCGGCCAGTAGCCTGAACACTCCTCACCATGAATGGTTCGCCAGGGAAAGGCAGCTCCGCGCAGTCCAAGTTGGCGAGCCCGTTCCCTGGCCAGCGGGAGGGTCGAGTGACGCCAGTGCAGGGTTTCGGCGGCAGCGTGAGGGTAGATCAAGGTCAGCACGGGCAGAACAAAGATCTCGGTGTCCCAAAAGGTGTGCCCATCATAGCCGGGTCCGGTCAATCCCTTGGCCGGAATCGGTCGCTGCTCTCCTCGGCGGCATGCCTGGAGCGCATGGAACTGCGCGAAACGTACTGCCTGTTGCAGCTGTGCATCCCCTTCCATCTCGATCCCTGCATGCTTCCAGAACATCTGCACAAAGTCACGCTGCTCCGCGAGCAGGCCCTCCCAGCCCGTGGACCGGGCAGCAGTGAGTGCAGCGAGGAGCTGGTCGTGGATCGCTGATCGCGAGCGCTGGCTCGACCAGCCATAGGCCAGAAACTTGATGATTCGCAGTCGCTCGCCAGGTTGCAACCTGGCACTGAAGGAGATGCGTGCGATGTCCGGAGTACTCTCTGCTTCCATCGTCATCCCCTCCGGCCCCTCGACCAGGTGATCCATTGCCGCGCCGATGCGCAGGTGGCTGGCCTGGGTGTGATGAATCAAGAGTCCACGCAGGTTCTGAACATCGTGCTCCTCGCTTTCGAGCGGGAGCAGGGGAACCGCGCCTGCTCGCGGATCTTTGCCGACATCGGGTAGCGCCTCATTTGCCACGAGCTCCGATTGCACCACGATGCGCACGGGAGCGTCAAGTGGCTCCACCTCATAGCTGATCGCCGCGATCGCCCGTTGGGTAAAGGAAACCAGGCGGATCGACGATACCTTGATCGTGCGGCCGGTCGGCGAGCTCCACATGGCGGTCCGGCGTAAGACTCCTGCGCGCAGGTCGAGTTCCCGCTCATGACGTTGCAACTGGCCATACCGGATATCTAACGGGGCACCATCGACCAGCAGGCGGATGATTTTGCCATTGGTCACGTTGACGATCGTTTGCCCCGATTCAGGATACCCATAGCCTCCCTCTGGATACGGCAGGGGCCGGAGCTCATAGAAGGAATTGAGATAGGTGCCGGGAAGGCCACACGGCTCTCCTTCATCCAGGTTGCCACGCAGCCCGATGTGTCCGTTGGAAAGGGCAAATATCGATTCGGTCTGTGCCAGCACGTCAAGGTTGAGTTCCCTCTCGCGAATGGTCCACGCTTCGACGGCGAAAGCCGGTTGTGTGATCATCGGTCGTTTCTCCCTTTGACTCCAGGAAGGGACGAATTGAGGGGAGAGTCATATGCGAGGGCTTCTTCCCCATGAAAGCGAAAGACTTTTGGCGCCAGAAACACTCCGCCCAGAACTCTGACAGCGTGTCAGATCCATCACAACCCTCATGTCAATGCTCCTTCATACTATACTATTTCTGATCCACCTCCGTGGATGAGAGAGGCTCCTTCATAGTATGAACCCAGGAACAAAGATCAACCAAAAACGGAGAGCCAGGTTATGGGTCAATGTAGCGCTGTGTTTCATCTCAACGCTACATTAAGGATGTATTCGCATAATCTAGAAAGATGATTGATGAGAGATGTTGAGAGAGAAGCAATCATGTTTCCCCTTATACGCTAAGCTTAAACCAAGCCCCCTTGATGAGGGCGGCAGGAAGTGGATAAACTGACTGCGATGGGCAGGAGGGCGAAAGCGCATTTTCTCCACCCGGCTTGACCGACTTGAAAAGAATGAGCTTCGCTTTCCCTGTTCCTGGAAGCCAATGATGATTGGAAGGACGCGCTTTGAGCGCCAAGTATAAGGACCCCCATTTATCCAGGAATGGCCCGGCCCGCGAAAGGATCTCGATATGTGGTATGCTGGCCTCGATTGGGCTGATCGACACCATGACCTCGTGGTCATCGACGAAACAGGCCGCAAAGTCGGCCAACTGCGAGTGGAACACACGCCAAAGGGGCTCGCCAGATTGGTAAGCTTCTTGCAAGACATTGCTCCTCTCAATCAAATTGCTTGTATTGTAGAGACGACTCATGGTTTGCTCATGCGCGACCTTGTTGGAGGACGGAGTCGCTTTGTATCCAGTCAATCCTAAAACCGTTGATCGCAAGCGCCCTGCAAGTGGAGCGAAGACCGATCTGATTGATGCGTATTTGCTGGCCAAGCATGGCCGTTCGGAGTTTGCTGATCTGCGCCGTCTGGACCCTGACAGCCCCACCGTTGCAGAACTGAAAGTCCTGACTCGTGATCAGGATACGCTGATCCAGATGCAAACCCGGCTGGTCAATCAACTGACCGCTTGTCTCAAAGCGTACTCTCCTGTGGCCTTGACCTTGTTCACCAAGCTCCAGCAAAAATCGACCTTGCTCTTTTTGCAAGCCTACCCTACGCTTGAAGCGGTTCAGGCGGCGACCCAGGAGCAACTGCAAGTGCTGCTCAAACAGGCAGGCCACCCCATGCCTGCCAAAGTTGCCTCCACTATCGTCGAAGCGGTACGACAACCGCAACTGTGCGCTGATCCCATCACGGTCAAAACCCGCATCTCGCCTGACGCTGGCCTTGGTCGCCCAGTTGTTGTCCCTGATCGAGCAGATCAAGGCATATGACAAGGAGATTGCTGATCGTTTTTTGACCCACGTCGATAGCCCGATCTTTGAGAGTCTTCCCGGAGCTGACAAACGCCTGGCTCCCCGGCTGTTGGCCGAATGGGGAGACGATCGCCAGCGTTACGCAGAAACCAGAAACATCCAGGCTCTGGCTGGAACCTGTCCCGTCCCCTGGAAGAGCGGGGAGTACGCCACGGTCCATCAACGCTTTGCCTGTGTTAAGCCGCTGCGCAACGCCTTGCACCAATTTGCCTGGCTGAGTACGCAGCAGGAGGCGTGGGCTAACCACTATTACCAGCGCAAGCGCGCGGAGGGCAAAAGTCACAGCATGGCCGTTCGCGCCCTGGCAAATGTCTGGGTGCGTATCATCTTTGCCATGTGGCACAAACGTGAAGTGTATCAGCGCGCCACTTTTGAAAGTGCTCAGCGCTTGCATGCTCAACACGCCGCCTGAGGCCGTTCTTCGATGAGAGACCTGTTTGAACCCATCATTCCAAAGGGTGGGGCGGCTTCTCATACTCGTTTTCTCCCTCGGCAACTTCATCGCTTTCTCTCAGTTTCTGATTACCCTTCCGGGGCTTATAATGGGGGCGGAAAACTGGACAGGGAGATGAGATAAAATAGCAGGAGGGAGAGTACATCCACAAGGAGGCAGATTGTGGCAAGTTCGCCGAAGAAGTACAATAGTGACTTTAAAGTGAAAGTGGCCTTAGAAGCCATCAAGGGACAGAAGACCCTCAACGAGATCTCATCTGAGTATGGAGTTCACACCACTCAAATTACGCAATGGAAAAAGCAAGTGCTTGATGAACTGCCACAGATCTTCGCACGCAACGGTCATGAGCGGGCCAAGAGCGAAGAAGCCTTAATCGCCAACTTGTATCAAGAAATCGGTCAGCTCAAAGTCGAGCTCGATTTCCTGAAAAAAAAATCTGGTCTTTCCCGTTGAGCAGAAGCGGCTCCTCATCGAGCCTGAGCATCCTCACTTGTCGATCGTTCGTCAATGTGAGCTGTTGGGGCTGGCCCGTTCAAGTTACTATTATGAGCCTGTCCCTGAGAGCGAGGAAGATCTTCTCTTGATGCGCTTGCTTGATGAACAGTATACCAGGACGCCTTTTTACGGGAAGCGCAAGATGGTCACTTTTCTTGCCGAGCAAGGATATCAGGTAGACCGCAAACGCGTCAGACGACTCATGCAACGAATGGGGCTAGAGACGATCTATCCCAAACCACGGCTGAGCCGACCTGGCGAACCAAGCGTACGTTATCCGTATCTCTTGAGAGGAGTGAGTATCACCAGCCAAGATCACGTCTGGAGTAGCGATATTACCTACATCCGCCTGGCCCGAGGGTTTGTCTACTTGGTGGCCATCATTGATTGGTTTAGCCGCTACGTCCTGGCCTGGGAGCTCTCAACGACGTTGGACACTGGTTTCTGTGTCGATACGCTTGATCGGGCTCTGGGGGCTGGGCAACCCAAGATTTTCAATACTGACCAGGGGGTTCAGTTTACCAGTCACGAGTTTACCACTCGTCTGCTTCGCTCAAACATTCGCATCAGCTGGGATGGGCGAGGACGAGCCTTAGATAACGTGTTCGTAGAACGTTTGTGGCGCAGTGTGAAGTATGAGGAAGTTTACCTCAAAGACTACCAAACGGTTTCAGAGGCGAGGAGTGGACTGACTCACTACTTCCAGTTTTACAATCATGAGCGATATCACCAGTCGCTGGACTACAAAACACCTTTTGTGGTGTATCGCTCCAAACATTCGTCATGACTTTTCCATAATGCTGAGTTTACTCTCAAAATTGGCCCATTTCTGTCTAGACAAACGGTACCACCATAGCTTGACATAGAAGTTCTTCTCAACAAATTGAGAGATGGTAACATCGGTGATCAAGACAGAGGGGACACATACAGGCACTTGACCTGTCAATTTCTGAAAGTATTGGTCGCAGCGAATGCAGAGGAAGTGAGCAAGTGTGGTTCAGACCAAGATAGGAGGAAATGCGAGGAGTTAGCTGCCGCCTTGAGACACCGCACAAACGCTACCCCGTTCCAATGAAAGGGAGACCTCCGCATTGTCTATTTCATCAGCGAGCTTCAAGGGCCGGTTTGACATTTTTCCTCTCTGATTTTACCACAGATTGCGAGTTGGTATGACACATCCGTATGTCTGGCACAGTGACAGTATAGCCCGCGCTCCTGGCATAGAAGAGACTCTGATAAATTTTACCTTTATCAGAGTCTCACAGTTTGTGTCGAACGATTGCGTATAGAGAACCGGGGCAGAGAAAAGCACGTATTACAGCACCGGCATTGGTACTTCTGAGAGTTCCTCCTGGCCGGAGATTTCACGTCTCATCGTTGCCTCTGCATCTTTATCGCGTACCTGGTGGGTAATGCTCACGCCGATGAGGACAAGTACAGCGGCGACAGCAAAGGCAATCCGATAGGCGGACAGATTGGGGACCGGGATGCCCTGCATTCCGGGGCGTGAGAGTCCGACGATGCTGAGCACTGTACTCATTACCGCAATCCCAAGGGCCGACCCCAGTTGCCAGAGCACATTGTAGACGGCCGTTGCTCTGCCCATCTGTGCGGGCGTGATCGTGGCGAAGGCCGCCGTTTGCATGGAGAGAAACATATAGGCCATGCCTCCACCCATTAAAAACAGCAGGATGCGGATCAGCCAAAGACTCGTGTTGCCATCCACGAAACACATAAACACCATCATCCCGGTAGCCCAGAGCAACCCCCCGATCGTCAGGCGGCGCGGACCGATACGTCCGTAGAGGCGCGAAACAATCTGCATTGACGCAACTACACCTATCGATTCAGGGAAAGTTGTCAGACCAGAAAGGAGCGCCGATATGCCGCGTCCTTCCTGTAAATAGAGCGGGGCCACAAAAAGAACGCCCAGAAAGCCCGCGCTACCGAATAAGCCGACCAGCGTACAGGTGCGAAAAATATGATTGCCGAACAGTCGCAGGTCAATCATTGGTGTTGGTGTGCGTAGTTCAACGATCACGAAGGCGGCCAGTAAGAGCAGGCCGATGATGGCGCTACTCAGAATACTCGGAGAGGTCCAGCCAAAGGATGCCCCTTCACTTAATGCATACATCGTCAGAGCCAGACCGACGCCAGCCAGCACAAAGCCGGGTAGATCGAAGTGTTCATCGGCAGCCTGTCGATGCTCTTGTAGGTAGAGCAGGCCAAAGATCGTTGCCGCGATCCCAAAGGGAATATTAACATAGAAGATCCAGCGCCATGATAATTGATCTACAAAGAATCCACCGATCACTGGACCGGTGGCTGGTGCAAGAACCGTTGGAATCATCAGGATGCTTGACAGACGAATCCGTTCCGATGGTGGAAAGGTGCGATAGAGAATCGCTGTGCCGACTGGTAGGAGTGCTCCCCCTGCCAGTCCCTGTAAAGCCCGAAAGGCCACCAGTGTCTCGATATTCCAAGCCAGGCCACAGAGCGCGGAGGCCAGGCTGAAAAGCGCCAGGGCCGACAAAAAAACCTGTTTTGTTCCCCAGCGATCCCCCATCCACCCTGATACAGGAATAATAACTGATAAACTTACGATATACACTACCATTACAATATTAATAGATGTGCCTGCCATATGAAACTGTTTACCCAGTGAGGGTAAGGCCACAGTAACGATTGTTCCGTCCATAATGCTCATAAATAATGCCGCGACGAAAACAATGCTTACACTTACCTTCGGATTGAGACGAAAGCGGTGCATAAAAAGAATCCTCCAGGGAAATAGACATTCATAGGATTTTTGCTCAATACAATGCATGTTAGAATGATGTCGGCTTCAAAATATCGCCAGTTTGAGCAAAGAATAATGGGTGCGTGCAGATGCACCTCGTTTAGATCGAGAGGCTTACTGTTGAGTTTACTCTATCCTGCTATAACTTGTAAACAGTCCTTCTGATGAACTTATTCCGGTTGTGTTGCAAGAAATAAGCTGATCTGCTACATTCGAGAAAAGAGGATCGCTAATGACCGAGCAGAATCCCGTTATCATTATGCACAAAAATGCCGTCTATCCCAAAGTGTATGCTGAATTGAAAGTGGAAGGACACATCCTTGAATGTCATTTAACTTGATTTGTGGTTCATTCCATAGGATGCATAACGAGATTTATCTCAGCATTTCCCTAAGAGAAGGAGGCACTTTCTGCTCCGATTTTCCTATGCAAACGTATGCAAGCACACGTTTGCACCGAATTTCGTTGTTCCTGTTTCATCCGTAGGTGCCTCCGGGCCGAAGCCCTTTGGTCTTACTCCGCGTCCGCAGGCAAGTTTGCGTCTTCGTCCGAGCCAGTACCGGAGACGGCTTGATCCATGAGCCCGATCAAGCGAAGGGCTTCCCGTAACACATTCTGACCTGCGTTGTAATCTCGATCCTGCGGAAACTGATCATACGGACAAGCAGGATTCTGACACACAAAGAAGCGATCCTTGAGTGTCATCGCTTCCCACGTCCAACCGCAGCAATGACAGGTCTTGCTGGAAGGAAAGAAACGGTCCACCTTGATCACCAGTCCCCCACGTTGCGCCGCTTTTGCCTCAAGCAGACGCCTGAGGGTGCCCAGCGAGGCATCGGCGAACGAGCGAGCGAGACGGCGATTCTTGAGCAGTCCCTTGAGGTGGAGATCTTCCACTCCGATGATCCCGTAACTGTCGGCCAGCTTGGTTGTGAGCTTCTGAAGGACATCCTGGCGCAGGCAGGTGATGCGATAATGCAGGCGGGCAACCTGTTGGCGCGCTTTCTCCCGATTCTTTGATCCCAGTTTTCGGCGATGCAGCCGTTTGTTGGCCTGACGCAATTTCTTGAGCGCGGTTTTGAGGAAGGCTTGGTTTTCGACTTCCTCTCCTGTACTCAAGGTGGCCAGGCGGTTGAGCCCCACATCGATACCCACGGCGGCTGGTTTGTTCACCGGGATGGCCTCAGGGATCTCAACCTGGATGGAAACAAACCACCAATCCGCTGTTTTGGTGATGCGCGCCCCTTTCACACGGCCCACAAACCGCAGTTTCTCAGCCAGATTGACCCATCCGAGCTTGGGGATCCACATGCGATGATCCCCCAACTCGAATTGATCATTGGCAAGGTAAAAGGCGGGTTTGCTTGTTTTCTTGCTCTTGAACGTGGGGCGTTTGGCTTTCCCTTCAAAAAACGCGGTGAAGGCTTTTCCCAGATCGAGAAAGGGCTGATCTGAGGCGTTCTTCGTCACCTCCCATGTCCAGGGAAATTGCACCCGCCGAATCGCGTTGAATTGCTTCTTGAGTTTCAAGGCGGTGGGTTTTTCTCCGGCCTCATATTGGCGGTTCCATTCGGCCAGTGCCCAATTCCACACAAAGCGAGCAACGCCTGCGGCACGAGCAAAGTAGTTGGCCTGCTCAGGTGTGGGATGCAGTCTGATCTTATGGGCACGAATCATGCGGTTCTGCTCTTTCTCTTACCTCATATTTTTTAGTATAGGACAAACGTTCTCATCTGTCAAGAAGCCCGAAAGCGTGGCGTCTTGCCCACGATTGATCCCTGCTTCCCACTTTTTGGGAAACAGTTGCATTCTCCTTCTCTTGTGGAAAATATCTTCAACGTGAACAGAGGAATACGATGCCTCGGTTGACCGAATAGAGCAACTGTTTACTATCTTCTATATGAACTATTCATCAAGTACTGGAAATTCCGTCACACGCAAGTTCGTACAACCATAGGGGATCAGTGTGAGATCCTCAACGGGCTGCTCTGATGAGACTGGAGAAACAGGGAGCGGACCGGCGGCATTGTGTTCAAGCGTCCAAGAAGGGATTCGCCTCCCCTTTACCCTCAGATGCACAGAGGCTCCTTCTGGAGAGAAAGGGACTGCGCCTGGTGAATGAAAGACTGTGTGGCAGGAGTGCTCTAGATGTGCCCTATCCATCTTGAGCGCATAGTTCCAAGGTCCTTTTGGATGGACCTCCCAATCAGCATGTGGAGGCTCGCCTCGAATCTGCTTCCATTCTTCTTCTATTTTCAGAGCATAGACGAGAGGGCCTCGCTCAACCGAGACACTGGCATGATAGCGCGTTTGTGCGTGTATCCGCATAGGAAGGTGCAGACAAATGAGAGCGGGCCGATGCCATTCTTGTTCAACGCGATAATAGGTGCCAGGTTGCATTGGCTCTTGCCTACCACCCTCCAGAATAATATGAGCACCTTCAGCCCAGGTTGGAACACGTAAAAGAAGGGGGAAACGTATCGGACATTCAGTAGAGACGACAATGTGTACTGTTTCACTAAAAGGATAGTTCGAATCCACTTGAATCTGCACTGGTATTCCTAACACCTGAGTAGCAATGGTACAGGGAGCATAGGTCAGTGCTGCCAGTCCTTCGTCCTGGGTTCTCATCCATAAATGCGTCGCAAACTTCGGCCAGCCCTGATGCATATTGGCCGTACAGCACCCAAAGTGTGGTTCCAGACCAAAAATGTTTGCATCCGCCCCATTCGTTGTATAGATCTTATCCTCGTCAATTGCACAAATTACCTGGTTTACTTGTTGGTCATATTGATGTGCCCACATATCTGGTTTGAACGTCGCAGGAAGAGCATTGAAAGCGATTCTTTCCCAACGATCAGCCAGAGAGATCTCCCCCAGAATAGCCAGAAGCACTTCTAACGAAAACAAGTATTCGACGACAACACATAATTCTGTCCCCTGTGAGGGATTCTTTCCAGCAAGGTTTTCATCTGCCGAGAATACTCCAGTGACTTGTCCATGATAGGTATCGAGCGTCTCAATGATTGTTTGTATGGCTTGGCGGTGCTGTTGCTGTTGCGAGAGGCGATACCACACAGCCGGTTGCTTCAAGGCCATACTTGTGTTGACCCCATGATTTTCATGTTCCCAGGTATCCTGCCTCTCTGTATAGAGAAAATGCTCAAAATGCTCTATCCAATCATAGCTTTGTTGTTGAACAGTCTGTATTAACGCAAGAAGCCAATCCTCTTCTCTTCGCTCATACAGCCAGTACAGAGATAAAACAAGATCGGCACTCCGCATCCGAGCCCATGACTTCAGAGATTGCAGCGCAAGCAGTTCTTGCAACCTCTGAAAGAAGCGTACCAGAGCTGGGATGATTCGCGAATCTCCTGTGGCCTCCTGATACTGGGTCATGGCTTTGAGTACTACCGATACGGGCCATGGATCATGTTCATATCCATCCTTGTTCTTTTGCAGAGGACCGATCCATCCATCTTCATGTTGGTGATCTAGAATATACGTTATCCAATAGTGAGCCTTGGCCTTCAGACGTTGATTGTCGAGAAGAAAGGCTAAAGGAACCAGACCATCAAGCCAATAGGGACCTCTCTCCCATGCATCTGCTGTTCCACCAATCCAGCCACTGTTTGCAATATCAGGCCAGAATTCGTCGAGGTGCCCGGTCAACCCTTCGGCCTGGATCTGCAACTGACGTAACAGCCACCCAACTGGACGAATATGGCCTGGTGGAAGAGGATCGAAGGTGGCTCTGACTAGCTTCTTCCTGTTTTGCTGCATGGTTCTTGCTGCCTTTCTAAATCTACTCAAAAGTGCTCACGCACGCTCAAATAGATTCAATTGCTGCACTTGCCCCTCACAGGAAGCCTCCTTGACTTCTACACCGCTTTGGGTCGCATGCAGCACACCGCACTCAGAACGAGCCTGAGCGTGTGGCTCTCGCCGAGCAAAGAACCTCGCTAGGATATTGTGAGCACTATTTTCATCTCTATCCATCACGAGTCCACATTCAACGCAACAATAGGTGCGTTTCCAGAGCGGCATTGCTTGTACATTGCCACAGCCAGAACACATCTTGCTCGTGTTGCGCTCATCTAAGAAATGCAACTCTTTCCCAGAGAGGACACATTTGTACTTGAGCATTTCGAGAAAGGCATACAGCCCCTACTCGTTATAGACCGCTCGATTCAGGTGTTTATTGCGCTCTCTATGCTGTTTTGTGACCATTTGCCGTTGGGAAAGATCCCCCACCACAATAGTTCTTTCAACCAAGTTGTGGCTTATCAAATGGGAAGCCTTATGCAGACTGTCCCTTTGCTTATTGCGTTTCTTCTGGAAAACGCGCTTGTACACCTTGCGCAAATGCAAGTAACGGCGTGACTTTTTCTTGCACTTGTCACGCTTTGACCGAATTTTGTCCAGTTGTTTGTTGTACCAGCGTGACCCTTTGAAGCCTTCGACTGTATAGATTCTGCCTTGCTCATTCACGCCCGTTGCCAGTGTTTTGACGCCTACATCAAAGGCGGCAACACCATCGGTTGTGCATGGCTTGGGTGTTCGCTCAGCCGGGAAAGAGGCAGAGTAGTTGCCTCTGGCATCTCGGCTGATCGCCACTTCCTTATAGCCTTCTGGAGGTATTTCTGTGAGACGTGCAATGATGTTGTGATAGACCTTTGCACCATGCTTGCCTCCGCCTCCTGTGGGTAGAATGAGCTTGTCATCTTCAATCTTGATGTACATGGCTGGATAGCAGAGCGTAAAAAAGCAGTGCCGTGGGCGCACACGTGGGAAACCGGGTTTCTCTCCTGCTTTGACTCTGCGATAGAAGGCTTTCATTGCGCCATGAAGGCGATAGTAGACCTCTTGAAGGAGTTTGCCATAGACCTGAACAAGTTGAGGATCATGCTGCTTACTTTCTTGCAAGCTTCGTTTCGCCTCATAGAGATCCCACTTCTCACCCGCCCTGAGCTTCATCACCCACCAGTTGTACAGTCCCCGACACTTGCCTTGCATAAATTCAAGGGTGGCGGCATCTTGCTCAGAAACCTCAATCCTGATCTTTTTGCAAAGCAGCATCCTTGCTTTCCTCCTTCTGCTGTCGTTGCAAACGGATATATTCTTGCTGAACCAAATGCTTGAACGTGTGAACCATACTTTCTCGACGAAGCGCAGCTACCACTTTGAGAGTTTCAATGTCTTCTTTAAATGCACGAAAATTTGCGTACTTTTTAGTATCCATGTACGCGTTGTACGCAATTGCGCTGTATTTGTCAAGAGGGAAAAATGTATGCAAGTAGAAGATATTTAAGCACAATTACACACAAATTCACTAACTGTTGATATGCTCCTCTCTCTAAAAGCAACGACAAGGATCTATAGGATCAATCTCAGGCTGTCCAGGCTCAAGTGTCTTCTCGGCCATTGTTCACCCCTTTTCGCCCTTCTCTTATCAGTGCGCCTGGAAAGGGCCTGGAAATCGAGCTGTGTAGAACGAGTTGAAAGAAGAGACATTGTATGTTGAAAATGTACGATGTCTCCTCTTCTCTATGAGCGCGAGAGACGCTTCTTACAGAAAGCGAGCCAGAAAGCCCCTGTGATTTATCCAGGGGATGAATGGCTCTTCCTTGTTTGGGGCATGGATGGAGTAGGCTGATACGCCGGGTCATCCCACGCCAGATATGTATCTAAGGCTCGGCGTATGATCTCTGCCATTGGCAAATCCTCTTCCTCACTCCGTTTCTCAAGTTGCTTCTTTTGACGTTCTGTGATGTAGATGTTCGTTCGTTCTTTGCGCATATTCCTTTTCCCTTCTTCTTTGACATACAACCCCATTAGGTGGCATAATAACAGAGAGATACATGAAAGGCAAGGGCGCAAGGATGCTCATCTACGAGTACAAACTTGATGGGAACAAGGCACAATACGCTGCCATTGACGAAGCGATCCGTATTGTGCAGTTCATTCGTAACAAGTGCCTCCGCCTCTGGATGGATGACCACGCCAACAAGAATGACTTGCAGTGCTACTGTGCTGTCCTTGCCAAAGCGTTCCCCTTTGCTTCCTCTCTCAATTCTCAGGCACGTCAAGCCAGTGCCGACCGAGCGTGGTTTGCCATTCAGCGCTTTTATGACAACTGCAAAGCGAAAAAGCCAGGGAAGAAAGGCTATCCCCGTTTTCAGCACGATAACCGAAGCGTCGAGTATAAAGGGACAGGCTGGAAGCTAGAACCCGATGGGCGGCATATCACTTTCACCGATGGATGTGGGATCGGTCGTCTTCGTCTCGTTGGCACACGTGACATGAAAACCTTCCCTGTGAAGCAGATCAAGCGTGTGCGCCTCATTCGTCGCGCCGATGGCTACTATGCACAGTTTGCAGTGCAAGCAGAACGAAAGATTGAACATGTTCCCGCAGGGAAACGGGTTGGTATTGATGTTGGCTTAAAAGCGTTCTATACCGACTCTGAAGGGCAAGCTGTTGAGAACCCACGCCACTATCGCAAAGCGGAAAAGCGTCTCAAGCGGCTGCAACGCCGCCTCTCCAAGAAACAGAAGAAGTCAGCCAACCGCAAGAAAGCTCGTCAAGCGGTCGCCAAAGCGCATTTGAAAGTTCAAAGGCAGCGCGAAGACTTTGCCAGAAAGCAGGCAAACGCGCTCGTCTCGTCTCACGATCTGATTGCCTTTGAAGATTTGCAGATCCACAATATGGGAAGAAACCGCCACCTTGCCAAGAGTATTCACGATGCTGGCTGGGGACGGTTTCTCTTGTGGGTAAACTACTACGCCGCATTGCATCACGTCCCTGTGATCGCTGTTTCGCCTCACTACACCAGTCAGAAGTGTTCAGCGTGTGGCACACTTGTCAAAAAGACGTTGAGTATGCGCACGCATGTGTGTACTGGCTGTGGGGTCGTGTTAGACAGAGACCACAATGCGGCGTTGAACATTTTGCAGAAAGCGCTCAGTACCATAGGGCATATGGGAACTGATGCACCGTTGAGTGCATGAAACGCTTCTGGACAGGAAGACCGCTACTGCCTCTCAGTGATGGGAGTCAGCACGTCGCCTGGGTAAAGGAAGAATCCCCCTGGATTTATCCGGGGGAGTGTCAATCTGGCTTAATGGGGAGCCAGACCTGCATGGGCCCAGCCTCGCGATTGGCCCATGCGTAGTAAGGGATAGCGGTCAGCGTCGCCGGGGCGTAGGTCGGTTGTTCCTCGCCATAGGTGCGGTAGAGTTGTTGTTGCCAGTCTGTGTCTGTACGCGCGAAGGCTAATGTTTGAGCGGTGACGACGCCACCCAGAAGGTTTTCAGCGTAGTGCTCGCTCCACTGAAAGTCTTTGGGTAGGTACAAATCCCAGACATCGGCCTCGTGGTCGGCCTGCTCGACACAGTAGACCAGCGGACCGCGCAGTAGAGCAACACGCCCATTGTTGTTTGAGATGTATGGATGGCTGGTCACGGCGCGCATGACCAGTGGCAACACAAGCTCTACCTGATCGCCGGGTTGCCAGGTGCGTTCGATGCGACAATAGCTGCCAGGCTGGATGGGAGGCGCGAGTCTTTCACCATTAACGCTGACCGTCGCGCCATGCGCCCAGGCAGGGATGCGCAGATTGAGGCCAAAGGTAGTGTTTGCCTGTTCGGGTTTGATGCTGAGCTTGATCTTACCATCCCAGGGATAGTTGCTGGTCTGCTTACATTTGAGCACGCTACCTTGTGGCAAACGCACATTGGCTTCACTACTCGTGTAAAGGTGAACCCAGAGGTCAGCGTCCGAGGTTGTGTAGATGTAACCCGGAAGCGAGGCCAGCAAGCGCGCTACATTGGGTGGGCAGCAGGCAGTCCCGAACCAGGGCTGACGGCGATGCCTGCCACGGTCCGCCAGGGGATTCTGATAAAAGTAGCTCTCACCATCCAGCGAGATACCAGCGAGCATGCCATTGTAGAGGGTGAGTTCCATAGCGTCGGCATAAAGGGCATTGCCGGTGAGGAGGAGGAGACGCCAGGCCCACATGATATGCGCGATGGCGGCGCAGGTCTCGGTGTACGCCTGATCGTTTGGTAGCTCATAGCTCTCACCAACGGCCTCACCGTCGTAGCGTGATCCGACGCCTCCCGTGACATAGACTTTATGCTGCTGTAGGTCCGCCCAGAGGGCATTGATCGCATGCAAGAGAGCTTGTTCACCGGTTTCTGTGTAGACATCAGTGGCCCCGGCATAGAGATAGAGAGCACGGACAGCGTGTCCCACTACCTCGTCTTGCTGGCGGAAGGGCGCGTGATCCTGGTAATAAGTCTTGCCGCTGATAATGGGAGGCTGTTGACCACGATTGTCAATGAAGAATTGTGCCAGTTTAAGATAGCGCTCCTCGTCCGTATCGCGGGCCAGTTCGACCAGGGCCATCTCTATCTCAGGGTGTCCACAGGTGCCAGGACGCTTGCCGGGGCCAAAGACGCTATCGATAGAGTCAGCGAAGCGGGTGGCGACATCCAGCAGGGTTGTCTTGCCCGTGGCGCGGTGGTGAGCTACGGCAGCCTGGATCAGGTGTCCCGCGCAGTAGAGTTCGTGCATGACCTGTAAGTCTGTCCAGCGCTTATCGGCGTTCTCGAAGGTAAAATACGTGTTCAGGTAGCCGTCTTCACCCTGGGCGGCGGCGATCAGTCCAATGACCTCATCAACTAGCGCTTCCAGTTTCTCATCCTTCTCGGCTGCAAGCGTCCAGGCTACGGCTTCGACCCATTTGTACACGTCGGAGTCGTTGAAGAAACGACCCTGGAAGGGACCCTCGATCTGGCCCGCCGCGCGCCGGAAGTTGTCGAGACGCCCCGTCTGCACGCATTGCTGGTACTGCGAAGGAAGTGTGATGGTACGGTTGATCTGGCGGCGTGGTTCCCAGAAACGATCTTGCAGGCGCACCTGGCGCAAGTGTAATGGATGCAGGCGTGCCTGTGGGCTGTAAGTGGTATCTACTACGAATGGCTCGTGAAGGTGAGGATGTGATTCTGTTTGTCGCAGAGTCATGGTTTTGTAGATCCTTTCATTGTCAAAAGTGGGCGAGGAAAAGTCACCTTGCTACGATTTTATGGCACCGGCGATCAGGCCATTGATGTAATAGCGCTGAAGCAGCAGGAAAACGATAATACAAGGGAGTATCGTAATGGTCATTCCGGCCTGGATAGCTCCCCAGTCTACCGTTCCATATTGTCCGCTTTGTGCGCTGATGAGATAGACGGGCATAGTGTACTGGTCGCTATCCGTCATAAAGATGAGAGCGGCCAGAAACTCGTTCCAAGCGGCGAATATCGCGAACAGTGCCACAGTGACCACGCCGGGAAAGATGACATGGATGAGCACGCGGTAAAGCACACTTACTGAGGTGCAACCATCAATATAGCCCGCCTCCTCTAACTCTTTAGGCACGCTATCGAACGAGTTGCGCATCATAAAGATGGCGAAAGGGAGTTGGAAGGTCGTGTAGACCAGAGCCAGTCCCAGAAGTGTATTCTGGAGCCCTAAGGAGTGTAAGAGCAGGAATAGGGGCGTCAGGATGGATTGGAAGGGAATCATCATTGTGGCAAGAATGACCATAAAGATGATGTCTTTCCCCGGAAACTTGAAGCGTGAGAAGCCGTAGCCTCCTAGAATGCTGAGCACGAGCGTCAAGACAACTGTGACAATAACGACAAAGCCGCTATTGAGCAGATAGTTGACGATACCAGTGTTCAAGATGCTGGTATAGTTCTCGAAAGAGATGTGTGACGGCAGAAATGTCGCTGGCGATTGCATGGACTCGCTGGCTGGCTTCAGGCTGGCAAGAATAGACCATCCTATGGGAAAGAGAAAGATCAGGGCGAGTACAGTGCAAACGATATAGTAAAGCGCACGGGTTACAGGCGCTTTGGCCTGAAGGCGGTGCTTTGATTGAACTTTCATTGGGATAGCCATGTTACTTAAGCCTTCCTTTCTCGAAAAAGGACAGCATCTCTAGTATTGAGTGTCATCGCGTAAGAGATATAACTGAATGACGCTCAGGATAATCAGAATGATGAGCAGGATGATAGAAAGCGCCGAGCCGTAGCCAAGCTTGTAGTACGTAAACGAATTATTGTAGATCCAGTACACAACCGTAATCGTGGAGTTTTGTGGACCACCGTGCGTCATAACATAGAACTGGTCGAAGGCCAGATATGAGCCAATCACTGAGAGCACAAGCGCCAGCGCTAAGGTACGTTTCAAGAGCGGCAGCATGATATAACGGATGCGCGCCCAGCGTCCAGCGCCATCCACGTTGGCCGCCGCCAGCAACTCATCGGGAATGGCATTCATGCCCACGACCAGGAAGATCATAGTTGAACCTACAGTTTTCCAGACGACCATGATGCCGATAGCAATGAGCGATGTTGTCGAATCCGCAAGCCAGACGATGGGTTCTTTGATGAGATGTAGGCGCAGCAAAACGCTGTCAAAGATGCCAAATTGATCGTTAAACATCCATGTCCAGAGCAGGCTCGCCGTGCTAAGACCAATCACAACGGGGATAAAGTATGCCGTGCGAAAGACTCCTACCCCCGGTACCTGCTGACGAATGAGTAGAGCCAGGATAAAGGCAATAATAAAGATCGCAGGCGTCACAATGATCGTGTATCTGGTTGTGAACCACAGGCTCTGCCAGAATGTGCTATCCGAGGCCATCTGGATATAGTTTTGCAGTCCGATGAAGTGATGGTCACCAAGCAGGGGCCAGTCATAGAGAGACATAACAGCCGTCATGATGAGCGGAACCAGGAAGAAGACCGCCACGAAGAGCACACTGGGGAGAACGAATAAGATCCCGGCCCAACGCTGTTTCCGCTCGAATCTGCCGGATGCACGCGTCTGCTTTTTCCCTACAAGCACACTTTGACTGCTTTGGGCGTAGGCCATAAACATGTCCTTTCTTCTAAATAGCACGGCGAGAAGTGGCATAAACCAGGAGAATCGCTGCGCCGGAGTATTTAGTCGAGAAGTGCCTAAGAGGTATCTCAGGCGATGTCTCGTCGTATATGATCAGACATCGCCTAGAACCTCTGACGCCGATTGGATAGCTTAGCTATTGAGTATCTTGGTGAACTGGTCTTGAGCTGTCTTCATGGCGTTATCGACCTGTCCATCGAAGATGGCCTTTTGCAGCATAGCCAGCCAGGGGCCATTTGCGTCATTAAAGAGTTGATTGTAGTGGACTGAATAGGGTGTACGACCCTTTGCCATGGCCTGCGATGTGGTAACATAGCGTGGATCGAGCTTGCTATATTTGTTCTCAGCAAGGTCGGTACGGACTGGAATACTACCGTTTTTGGCGAACTGGTTGATCTGGACATCCTCAGAGAGCGCCCACTTGATAAAGTCGGAGGCTTCATTGACGTGCTTGGAGCCGCGAGGAATGCCGATGGTATCTCCACCCGCGAAGGATGAGAAACTGCCGTTTTCGCCAGGCAGATAGGTAATGCCGAAATCGATATCTGGATGCTGCTCCTTGAGCGTGCCGATTGAGAAGGCTCCACTACCCACCATGCCGACTTTACCTGTGGAGAAGGCATTCAGCCCGTTTGAGCCATCATCGACCTTGGCACCTGCGGGAATCTGTCCCTCGTCCCACAGGCGTTTGTAGAAGTTCAGCGCGTCCTTGACTGCGGGGGATGAAGTGATGGTCGCCGTCTTGCCATCATCACTCAGCACATCGCCGCCGCTGGCCCAGATGTAGGGAAGATAGGTGAAAGCATTGCAGCCCGCGCAGCGACCGGAGAAGTAGTATCCCTTCACGCCGTTGCCGAGCGCGGTAATCTTCTTGGAATCTGTCTCTAGTTCGCTCCAGTTGGTCGGAGGCTTGTTTGCGTCCAGTCCTGCCTGCTGGAAGAGTTTCTTGTTATAGAGGAGCACCGAACCCTCGGCGCTGAAGGGTAGGGCATAGAGTTTGTCATTGTAAGTAGAGAGGCGCATGTGGGAAGGGCTGAGCTTATCATAGAACGAGAGCGAATGCGCCATATTGGTAATATCGGTCATCTCGTTAGCAGCCGCGAAAGAAGGCATATATACGAGATCGATAGCCACGACATCAGGCGCGTCTCCGCCCGCGACAGCGGTACCAAACTTGGTCACAAACTGCGCGTCTGGAATGGTCGTCAGTTTGACCTGCGTTTTGTGACTGGCGTTATAAGTGGTGACCAGTGGGCGTACAAAATTCTCATCAGCCGCGCGAACCCAGAAGGAGATAGTATTGGCGTCGGACCCGTTTGACCCTAGTGCCGAACAGCCGAGCAGACTCGTCGAGACGGCTACACAAGCGAACAACAGGCTTGCAGCCCGCCATAAGTTTCGCATCTTCATTGCAAAATATCCTTTCCTCGTCGTTTCATGTGCTGCAATGCACTTAATGCCCGTTCCTGGGGAAAAACTATAGAGGCTCTACTTTGTTTGGGTTCCCCTTTCTAGAAGCATTCAACATATAGGCATGTTGCAATTATGTCCGCATGACGACAAAATATATCCTGACCATTACATCAGAGAGTGATGTTCCCTGTGATATATCTACAGACAGATGTGAAAATGCCTTCCTGGTAAGTGGAAGTTGTTTTATCCAATTGTGGCAAGAAAACCACGAAGTCTTTAGCTTCGTGGATGAATTGCCACATTCACCCCTGATTAATTGGCAGTGGATGAGATATGCGGCATGGGCGCTTGACACATCATCCATGAAGATCGTGCCCTCACTCGCTTCATCTTCTCAAACTTCGGAATTGGCCTGAGATCGACCTTGTTCCCATCAATGTCCATCAGAATGGCATAGCCAGTAGACATTCGGCCTTTAATAAGGTACTCCTGTCCCTGATAGCGCACCATATCAAATTTCCGAAAGCCGCCAATTTTCCCTGTGAGAATGCGTTGTTCGCTGTGTCGCCCTTTGGTTTGCTGGTAATCTCCATCGGGGATGCATCGCTTCTTGAGAACCACCGTGGTCTGAAACGTGGGCATGGCCCCTCGCGTGGTAATCATGACCGCATCAAAGCAATGCTCCTTGGGCAAGCCTGCTATCTGACGGTGTTCTTTGGTCACAAATCCCCACGTTTCCTCTGCCTGAACCTGCTTCAACAATTGAAGACGAATGCTATTCATCTGTGTGGCATGGTTCAAGTTTCCTTTCTTCTTACCAGTGCGCTTGAGCGTCACGGTTCCGGCATGCAGCCCATCGTGACAGGTTTTGCAGAGGGTGAGTAAATTGGCTTCTTCATCACTGCCGTTCTGACTGCGAAAAACGATATGATGGACTTCTAACCGCTTGTCTTTCGATTTTCCTGCACAGTGTTGACAGGTATAGCTATCGCGTGTTAGCACATAGGCTTTGGTATTGGCAAAACCATAGTTGATGCCCTTCTGGTAGAGCCACTTGTGCTTTAAAACGTTAGGATTTTTAAGGGCATGGGGATCAAATGTTCCTGTTTCCAGCACGATATGGCGAATGGGCAGGATGGATTGCACAAAATGGATTTCCCGCAGGTGTGCGTCAATTTTACTACGCATCGTGGGAGAGAAGCGATCTGTTTTGATGGAGTTCTTACGATTACGCCATCGTGCTTTTCTATATCTGGTCTTTCGGTTGCGCCGGTTCCGGCGATACTTTACACGCTCTTTCATGGTGGTGGCAATATCATTGCGAACCTGCACTTCTGACAAATACACCACCTGCCCCTGCGTATCGGTCACCGCTGAACCAATCACGGCACTGCCCGTATCTACCCCAAGGGTCAATGGTTGGGTAGAGGTCGTTGCTGGCTGAACCAACAACTTGATCGTAAAGGGCGTTCTCCTTTTGACTTTTGCCTTGCCATCTTTAAGTAGTAATCGTGCAATAGCACACGAACATGGCATCAATGGCGTGCCATCTGGTGCCAATACATAAACAACGTTCATCGAAAATTCCTTTTCAGAAAAATGCTCTGCCAGGTGGCAGGTGGTGCGTATCCCTGTACTGCGACCATACAGGGAATCCGACTTCATCTCGACAAGGTTCAGAAGGCTTGTTGGGCCTGAATCACCGGGACTTACCTCATCCCTACTTAAACTCAGGCGATAGAGCAACCGTCTGATGCGCCAAGGGTTGGTATCATGACCTCCCAAACATAGCTCACCTTTCGGTGGCTGAGTCTGGTGAACTCAGGCTTCCTCTTCCGAAGAAGCCGCTCAGTCTTTAGCTGAGCGGTAGTTCACAGGATGGGTACCGAATCGTGGCTTCCACAGGAAGCGCGTATGACTAGGTGACAAGGATGTCGGATGACACCCGTCTCTCTTGAGCCATCGATCATCGCTAGCAGGCGACTACCTGCCAGTTGTCCCAGGTGATAGATGTCCAGGTCAACAGTCGTCAGTGGTGGGCGGCTGGACGCCGCGATGATCTCCCAGTTGTCGAAGCCGATGACGGCGATGTCATCAGGAACCTTCCTCCCCAGTTCTCGTAGCATGTCAATAGTGCCACGAGCTATTTGATCGTTGCCACAAAATATCGCATCTACTTGTGGGTCAGAGGTTATGAGAAATTGAGTGGCGTTGTATCCCCAGCTTTCTTGCCAAGGCCCGGAGAGAAAGCGTTGCTCGTGGGTAGCCAGCCCGGCCTCCTTAAGTACCTGGCGCACTGCTTTCTGTCGCAATTGCGTCGACTCAAAGTGGCTTGGTCCCATGATATGGCCGATATGGCGTCGTCCATGCTCGACGAGATGCTCAATAGCAAGACGCGCACCCTGTTCGTCATCAGGTAAGATGCAGAGTGCATTTCCTTCTTTTACCTGTGTATAGGCATAGAGCACTGGTATACCCGTTTGCCCAACGTCGATAGCGGGACGCGGATCGGTCCGGCGCGAGGTAACAATGATACCGTCAACACGCTTGCTGAGCAGTGTCTCAATGTACTGACGCTCACGTTGGGCATCGTCGCGCGCGTCACAGAGAAAGACCAGAATCTGCGCTGTACCAAGCGCGTCCTCAATACCCTTCATCAAGGGGATGCTAAAGCGCCCGTAACTATCAGTGGTGAGCAGACCGACGGTATAGCTGCGGCCTCGTAACAGATTTTGTGCCATCATGTTTGGGCGAAATCCCAGGCGTGCCGCCACTTCTTGAATGCGCTCACGTGTCTCGGACTTCAGTTTTCCCTGTCCATTGAGGGCCTTCGATACCGTGCCAATGCTCACTCCGGCTTCGCGCGCTACATCGTGGATAGTCACGCTCTGCATCTGTCGACTAACGGATTCATTACTTACTTCGCTACTCACGTATATCTCCGAACGATCTGGTAAGGAAAAGCTTTTCCTTGCTACGAATATAGATTACCCCCGATTTATGGCTCTGTCAAGGGATATAACGGCGAATATCGCGCCTTTTTGTCGATAAAATCGATGATAGCTAGGCTCAAAGAGCTAGTAAAGAAAAGGGTTTCCTGATTTTTTATTAATTGATGGTTAGCTAGGTATTGTCAAGTTGGTGTATGAAGAAGGTGTCGTTGTGAAGAAAGGCTTATGAAGGAAAAACAAGACAAGCGAGAGCTGGAGAAAGTGAACGTGTCATGCCCCCTTGTTTCCAGTGGTAATATCGTTCCAGATCTCAAAGCGCTCTTGCAGAAGAGAAGGGCACGATAGTTTGAAGCGCTAAGACGATGTCTTCTCGGTCGGAAATGGTCAGAGATGGGGCCAACGGCCGAGAGGAACCGTTGGGTATGGCCTGGTGATGTGAAACGCCGCATTGCCCGCTCTCGTTGTCGCATTGATTGATGGGAGTTCTCCGCTCGATTGTTGAGGCCTTTGTGTTGGAAATGCTCAACATGAGGCATGATTTCTTTTCTGGCGGCGGCATAGTTTGCCAACTTATCGGTGATGATAACTCTCGGCATATATTCCAGTCCTTTGAGCAGTTTGCGAAAGAATTTCTTGGCTGCTTGTTTGTCTGGCCGGCTCTGGACGAGAATATCAAGAACGTTATCATGTTGATCGACGGCCCGCCACAAATAGTTTTGCTTCCATTGATGGTGAGAAACACCTCATCCAGATGCCACGTATCTCCCGGCCTGACGCGGCGATGCTTCAGCTCATTGGCGTACATTTGCCCAAATTTGAAGCACCACTGACGGACCGTTTCGTAGGAGAGCACGACTCCCCGCTCTGCCATGAGTTCTTCGACATCACGAAAACTGAGCGAAAAACGGAAATACAGCCAGACACAATGACCAATAATCATGGGCGGAAAGCGGTACCCTTTGTAGGGTGAAGATGAGATGTTCTTTTTCATGAGGGCATTGTATCATGCTGTCTAGCTTTTTGTGTATGGCTTCAGCAACTTGACAATATCCTCCCCTGTGCTTTACGGACGAGATCTTGATGTTCGCGGAAGGCACATTGTAGGATATACATGGAGAGGCAGCGAGGAGATGCCCCCCTCGTTCCAAGGAACTGAAGACCCCTGCCTGGCTTTTGGGGTGACCCCTTATACGCATCTGGGGCGACCCCTTGTACATGAATGAGTGCGCCGCATCGGCAGTTCCTTGCCTCTCTCGCCAGGTCTTTGTGACCGTTTGTCTCCTCAGAATGCTCTTGCTTTCCTTTCAGCCGGGGGAGTAGTCACATGCTTTCTCTGATAGATATCTGACAAAAAGAGAGAGATGTCTCCAGCTAGCGATTTTACCAAATTTTGGTAAAACGACTATTTATAGAATTATTCTGCTCGAAAAAAAGCACATTCTTGAAGAATATCGGCATATTCCTCCAGGTATGCCTCCTTAAGAAGCTGTACCTGGAGGAATTTTTGCATGCTCTGTCTATAGAAACGCTTATGTCTCTTCTGAGGAGAGATGATGAGTTACATGTTCATTGTCAGCAACCTCTTCTGGCTGGGTCGTATGAGGCGCTCCCACTATATGCTGACAATGCCGTTTTGCCTCCTCTTTCCCAAAGAAGCCAGCGAGGATCGCCTGAGCGTCAAAATGCTGACCAAAGCACGCGATGCCACCCGAGGCAAACGAGAGTACCGCCAGGGCCTGCGCCAGCCTGTTGAAGAGATCAGCCGTTTCACCTCTTACCTCGCTTCGAAAGAGGAGACGATCTCCTTTCGAGGCCAGGAGTGTTCCTACCCGATGGGCTGTTTCCAAGTCGTTTTCATCGGGACCCTGCCGTTCATAGAGTGCCAGCACGCGAAGAGGAACGGCGGCACTGAGCGCGATGGCGAGATGACTTGAGGCGATTGAAGGTTGCCCAGCAGTGTGAGGCGCTGCACCCAGGGGAGGACGAGGTCGTACCTCCTCCTGGCTCGCTGCCGCCCTTCGCTCGGCACGCTGGGGGTATCGGATGCATCGCTCTTGCGTAAGATGGGTGAAGTACTGCTTCATCTGGGGAGCAAGCACGCGTTAATCATTCATGGTGAGGATGGAATTGATGAATGTTCATTGCAAGCTCCCACGCGAGTGTGCGAGGTTCGCCGGGACGCCAAATTGCGAGAGTATACAATTACACCTGAAGATTTTGGGCTGACGCGTATCAGCGATCAGGTAGTATTACAGGGGGGATCCAGCTTATAATGCCGCGCTTTTAACACAATTGCTTAGCGAAGATACGAACAGCCCGGCCACAGATATACTCTGTCTGAACGCCGGAGCCGCGTTGTACACGAACGATCTGGTTGAGTCGCTGGCTGATGGTATAAAACTGGCGCGAGCAACACTGCGTGAGGGCAAGGTTCGCCAAAAGCTGGCGGATATCGTTGCTTGGTCTCACGCACAGAAATAAGGTCAGGCACAAAAACACTTCCAGCACCATCGAAGGCAACTGGTAAAAAACAGAAAGAGCCGGTCTTCACCATTCAGGCGAAGGATGAGCATATTTTTGAAAGCTCCTCGCGTTTTTGAGTACAAAGAATTGCTTCCCATTGTTCTATTGATATACTTATCACCTGAATTATGCCAGGGCCGCTCTTTACCTTAGTTATCAATCAGCAAGATGACAAAAAGAGAAGGAACACCAATGGACGAACACGCCTGGCATGCAAAGAGTATCGAGATCCTCACGGAGATCAAAGCGTGGCGACAAGCGCATCCCGCCGCTACCTTTGTAGGCATTGAAGAGGAAGTCCACACGCGCCTGATGGAACTGGAAGCATACATCTTGCAAGATGCGGCTTCGACCAGCAAGAACCGGGAGTGGGATAATTCAACGGTCACTCCTGCTCCATTGTGCCCCACCTGCGCGGTTCCGTTGCAAGCACGAAGCAAGCGAGAGCGAACGTTGCATGGCAATGGAGGCCAGAGCGTGACCTTGCCCCGCACCTACGGCATCTGCCCCAGGTGCGGGGCTGGTCTTTTTCCCCCTCGATAAGGAACTCGCACTGCTGCCAGGTCGCTTGGCGCCTCGGCAGCAAGAGCACCTCACCCATCTAGCGTGCTTCATGCCTTTCGAGAAAGCCACTCAGATGCTTGAAACGCTCCTAGGGGTGCGAATGACTAAGGAAATAGCCCGTTGTCTCACCGAGCGCATGGGGGGATGCACAAAACGATCAGAGGACGGAGGCAAACTGCTATGATGACTCTCTTTGGCGAGCTGGCCTTCCAGCAGGTTGAGGCGCTCTTGTTGAGAAGTGATGAGTTCTTCAAGCATCTTGAGGTGCTCCTGCTGCGATTCAATGGCTTTGATCGCTTGCCTGAGTCCCTCACGTAAGTCGTGATTTGCTTGATGTAGTTTGCTTCATTCCTCATCCATTCTCATGCATCAACAGACGCAAGGTGTTTCCGCAACTGCGTGACCCTTCTGAACAGTTACCCCTGTAGGAAAGTAGAGCAACTTTCCATTAAGATGACGACAATACCACTGGAGCTGTTGAGGCGCGTACGATGAGTGTTGGCGTGAAACGCATGAACGTAGGTCTGCCTTCGGGCAACTTTTGGAGCTGAAGATAAGTAGCGATCAGGTGTATTGCCTGTTCGCCAAGGATGCGAGCTGGTTGCTGGACGGTAGTGAGGGAGGGATGAAGCAGGGCGGCGAGAGGAATATTATCATAGCCAACGATTGAAAGCTGTTCGGGAACAGTGAGGCCGGCTTCCTGAGCTTCGATAATAGCGCCTATCGCGACCAGGTCGTTATAGGCAAGAATGGCAGTAGGATAGGAAGCTCTCTCTGGTGGCTCTACCTTCGATCCTGTTGGTAAAAGATGGCGCGCCGCTTCTCTTCCTCCATCGAGTGTGGGCTTGGCTGGCACAATGTAGTTTTCTGGAATGCTGATGCCAGCCTCTGCACATGTCGCGCGAAATGTGGCGAGACGGCGTTGATAGACCTGCGCGGTCGTGATGCCTCCAATGTAGGCGATCCGGCGATGTCCAAGATCCACAAGATGCTGCATCGCAGCTCTGATTCCCGCTTCCTGGTCGGTTTCCACTGTCCCGATGCTCGCTGAAAGTGGCAGGTGATTAATGAGAACAGTCGGGATGCCCACTTGCATCAGTGGGAGTAGGCGCTGTTCTGGCAAGCATGAGGCGCAAATGATCAATCCATCAGTCTGGCGCTCTTCAAGTAAACTCAAAATCTGTGCTTCACGCTCGGCATCTTCTAGCGTATCGTAGAGTAGTATATTCAATCCATGGGTGAATGCCGTTTCTTCGATTCCCCGCACAATCTCCGCGTAAAATGGGTTGGTGATATCGGCAATAATGAGTCCAAGCGTTCCTGTGCGCCGTATCGCGAGATTACGCCCCAGCGCGCTGGGCTGGTAGTTCAGGTGCGCAATAGCCTCAAGTACGCGCCGCCGCGTTGTTTCTGATACGACTGGCCGATTATTGATCACACGCGATACAGTGGCGGGAGAGACGCCTGCCATTTGCGCGACATTATCAATTGTTGCTGCCTCATCAGCGGCTGGTAATCTTTCATGCGTTGCGTTAATTTTCTTCACCATGAATCTGAACTCGTTGCCTTCCTAACTGCTTCACTGTATAGTGCCGCGTCTCAGCCTACTGCCCTATTCTATCTCATTTTTCTTCCAACGTCATTACTTTCCCTTCACTTACATTGACAGCTTGCTGCTGTCAATGTTATAGTTCTTCAATACTTTCATGAAATTTTCTGAAAGAAGTTGCTGCAAGGCATTGAAAGGAGTTCTGAAAGCAGAATTTCCGCTTTCGTAGCTCTACTACTAGCTTTTGCAGGAAAATCAGTTCCCCTGATCACTGTTGTGTGTAATTATCCGTGCAATGTATGCAAATGAAGCGAATGCGCAAGTACTGGACGGCGATCGTCGCCGTCTGTCACTCATCTAAGCGCGATTTTGAATGGAGGCTATCTGGATGTCAGTATTTGATTGGATTGTCCTGGCACTCTACTTCTTGCTCATGGTTGCTATCGGTATCTGGTCCCATCGCCAGGTCCACAATACAAGTGATTACTTTACCGCAGGCGGAAAGATGTCATGGTGGCTCGCCGGTATCTCACACCACATGTCCGGCTATAGCGCGGCTGTTTTTGTTGGTTATGCTGCCATCGCATATACCTATGGCTTTACCCTTTACGTATGGTGGGCCTTTGCCATTAGTGTCGCCGTCATCGCGGGCGCGTTTATCATTGCTCCTCGCTGGTCACGTCTCAGGCAAAGACTGCATATTATTTCACCGATGCAGTACCTGGCAACGCGTTACAATGTACCGACGCAGCAGTTGCTGGCGTGGAGCGGCACCTTGCTGAAAGTCTTTGACGTGGGTGCGAAATGGTCTGCCATCGCGATAATCCTGAACGTTTACACCAGCCTGCCCCTGGCTGTAGGCATTCTAATCTCTGGCGGTGCTTCGCTGATCTATGTTACTGTCGGTGGCTTATGGGCCGACGCGCTGACCGATTTTGCCCAGTTTATTGTGCAGCTGGTTGCCGGCGTTATGCTCTTTGTGATTGTGCTGGCGAAACTGGGAGGGGTAACTGCTCTGGGTGGAATGTGGAATCAGCTTCCGCCTAGCCACCATGCGATCTTTGGTGGCCCATATACCATCTGGTTTGTCCTGGCGTATCTCCTCATTAATTTTTTAAGTTACAATGGCGGCACCTGGAATCTGGCACAGCGCTTTATCGCGGTTCCCAGTGGCTCTCAGGCACGCAAGGCTGCTATCCTATCGGCTGTGCTCTACCTTGTCTGGCCGATTATCCTGTTTTACCCGATGTGGGCTGCCCCCATCCTCTTTCCGCACCTGCCAGATCCCTCTCAGGCCTATGCCATTATGTCTCGTTCCCTCCTGCCTCCTGGTCTGATTGGTTTCGTGCTTGCCGGCATGTTCGCTCATACGATGGCGATGACTTCCTCGGATGCTAATGCTATCTCAGCGGTCGTAACCGGCGATATCCTGCCGTTCCTTTCACGGAGGCTGCGCAATCTGTCAGGTGAAGATACACTGCGCGCTGCGCGTATCGTTACCTTTATCTTTACGGTTTTGAGCATGATCATTGCCCTGGAATCGAACCTCTTTGGGGGGGTCATTGGGCTGATCGTGACGTGGTTTGCCGCGCTCATCGGGCCAATTTCGATTCCCATGCTCTTTGGATTGCTGCCAGCCTTTCGTCGTTGTGGCCCGGCTGCAGCGATTATCTCCTGGGCGGGCGGTATTATCGCTTTCGGCATCATTAAATATGGCTTTACCAATGATGTTGCCGCTACGGTGTCCCTGCCTGTCCTTGTATCCATCATCCTCTATGTTGGTATCGGATTAATAAGCGGTCGTGCCAATCCAGATACCGACGCGTTCGTCAAATCGCTCAACAGTGAGGATGGCGGTGAGGGGTTAGCGGAGCCAGAGCTGGTAGACGCAAAACAGCTTTAGCCCGCTATAAGGTTGCCATCGCTGAGCATAGATCGTCACGCGATCTATGCTCAGCGGTACATTGAGATGAATGAGATAGAGGTGACATAGTGGATATAGACGATTCCCAAGCTTTACAAAACTTTTATCAACAACACCTTGAGATGGTGATTCTGCCGTTCTGGTTAGAGCGGGGCATAGATACGGAGCAGGGGGCGTACTTTACCTGCTTCGATAACCGGGGCGAACGGCTCGTGAGCACCGATAAATATACCTGGTCGCAGGGGCGCATGATCTGGTTGTTGGCTCGCCTGAGCGAATTGAGCCACAATGGCTTGCTACACCAGGATGCTGATCGCTTACTCGACCTGGCGCGTCAGGGCGTCGAGTTTGTGACGCGCCACGCCTTTCTTGCAAATGGAAACTGTGCCTATCTGCTTGATCGCTCTGGACAGAAAAAGGAGCCGATTCCCGGTCAGGGGTTTGATACCAGTTTTTTTGCCGATTGCTTTGTGACGCTTGGTTTTACCGAATACGCGCGTGTCGCTCAGGATGCCCAGGTGCTTGAGCAAGCCTTAGCGCTGTGTACGCGCATTGTGCAGCGCATCAAGGCCGGTTCTATTCGCAGCGAGCCGTATCCCGTTCCAGCCGGATTTGAGGCCCATAGTACCCCTATGATTATGCTGAATGTGACTCAGGAGCTGGCCTCTGCCCTGGAGGTGTTCGGGCATCCCCAGTCCCAGGAATTGCGCCACTTGAGTTTTGCGTATATGCAGGCGATCATGGAGCGTTTCTACCAGCCGGATGGCCTTGTCGCCGAACTTCTTCCACAATCTGGCGACGCGCCAGATACAGTGTTATGCAGACACGTGACGCCAGGCCATACCATTGAGAGCATGTGGTTTGTGCTGCGCGAAGCCCAGGCCAAGGGACAGAAGCAGTGGGTGCGACAGGCGACGCAGGCGATAGCGAAAGCGTATGAGGTGGGCTGGGATCAACAGTACGGCGGTCTGTTTCGCTTCGTCGATCGCTCTGGCGGCAAGCCTGGTGGCACGCAGACTGGCGCTGTGTATGAGCGTTTAATCCTGGACACATGGGATACAAAGCTGTGGTGGCCGCATTCAGAGGCCTTGTATGGCACTTTGCTCGCGTACTATCTTACCGGGGATGCAAGCTTCGCTTCATTGTATCAGCGCACTCATGCGTATGTATTCAAGACGTTTCCTCATCTCGATCAACGCAGCGGCGAGTGGATTCAGATCCGCGATCGACAGGGGCGACCCATTGATAAAGTTGTGGCCTTGCCGGTCAAAGACCCCTATCACATTATTCGTGATCTCGTGCTCATTATTGAATTACTACAGCAACAGTTGACGATGGCATAAGAATGTGCGCAGGGCATGAAATACACTCTATTGACAAGGAGATGAACATGAGTACACCAGTGCAGCCAATCAGTTCTCAAACAGTAGATAAGCTACGGGTCCAGATTTACGCGCATCGACAGGCGCTTGGTCTAGCCGCCGGCCAGGATGTTGGTGCCAGGTTGCGGGAGTTGCTTGCGCAACAGGCGCAGGTACGCATGATCTTTGCAGCGGCGCCCTCACAGAACGAGTTTCTGCACACGTTGTCGCGGTACGAAGGCATCGACTGGGCCCGCGTGGTTGCGTTTCACATGGATGAGTATATTGGGCTGTCGGCGAGCGCTCCCCAGCGTTTCACGCGTTTCCTATCCGATCATCTATTTGATATCGTCAAACCGGGCCAGGCGCATCTCATTGATAGCAGCGGTGACATCGATGTCGAATGTCAGCGCTACTCCGATTTGTTGCGTTCGGCTCCCATCGATATCGTGTGTCTAGGGATCGGTGAGAATGGTCACATTGCCTTTAATGATCCCCCTGTCGCCGATTTTAACGATCCATTGCTTGTGAAACCGGTCGCACTGGATATCACCGCGCGTCAGCAGCAGGTCAATGATGGCTGTTTTGCGCGCCTCGATGCTGTGCCCACTCATGCGATTACGCTCACGATTCCCACATTGCTATCCGCCAGGACATTGTTCTGTATGGTGCCAGGGGCAACAAAGCGTGATGCCGTGCGGCAGACGCTGCGCGGCCCCATTACGACCGCATGCCCTGCGACCATTCTGCGCCAGCATGCCGATTGCGTGGCCTATCTCGATACCGACTCCGCTGCCCTGCTCTAAAGAGAGCACAAGTGGGGCAGGGGCTGGATAAGTAAGGGACTGGCGCGGTTCCAGTCAGGATATGATGAGGAGAAATAACGATGAGTACTCCAGCGATGACCCGGTATCTACAACTGATTGTAGAACATTTACAGCTATTGCATGAATCGAATCGGGCGTCTATTCAGCAGGCCGCTCGTATGGTGGCCGATCAGGTGAAGGCTGATAAGCTTGTCTATGCCTACGGACCGGGTGGGCACTCGAATCTTGGTTCGCAGGAACTCTTCTTCCGAGCGGGTGGATTGATGCATGTGAGCGCGATGCTGGATGAGGGAACGCTGCTAAGCGGAGGCGCGCTGCGCTCGATGGCTATTGAAAGAACGCCCGGTTATGGCAAAATCGTGATCGATGACTATGGACTGGGTGAAGGTGATTTGCTGATACTGATCAATGCCTATGGTATTAACGCTGCTTTGATCGATGCCGCTTTAGAGGCCCGGCATCGCGGTGTCAAGACTATTGGTGTGACATCGGTTCGCCATGCGCAGGCAACGCCAGAGGGTCATCCGGCGCGCCACCCTTCTAAGAAGAATCTGTATGAGTTAGTTGATGTGGTTCTCGATAGCAAGATTGAGGTAGGGGATGCAGTAATCAAGATTGAAGGCATTAGCCAGCCTGTTGCCCCTATGTCTACCTTTGCCACGGCTTACCTGCTCAACTCACTGGTCGCGGAGACCGTCCAACTGCTCGCGCAAGAGGGCGTGGACCCTCCTATCTGGCGCAGCGGGAATGCGCCGGACGGAGATGAGATCAATGCCAGATTCATCGAACATTTTAAAGGGCGAATTAAGAAGCTCTAGAGAAGCAATATGTCCGGAATGTGCTGGAAAGAGAAAGGTTTTATACAGAAAGGTTGTACATCAATGTGGATTGAAGGGCGACTGGTCGAGAGCAATCAGATGGTGCGCTTGGAAGTAGCAGATGGTATGATTGGTCGCATAGAAGCGGCGAGTGCTGCCTCTGCCATTTGGATTGCGCCTGGCTGGCTCGATATTCAGGTGAATGGATATGCCGGACATGATGTAAATGGTCCTGACGTAACGCCAGAAGCTATCATAGCATTGACCCACTCACTCTGGCAGCGCGGGGTGACTGCGTTTTGTCCTACTGTGATTACTGAATCGGAAGAAGCTATTTGTCATAGCCTGCATGCCATAACAGCCGCTTGCGAGGCCGATTCGCGTGTGGCCCATTCCATTCCTTGCGTTCATATTGAAGGTCCAGCCATCTCGCCAGAGGATGGGCCACGCGGCGCGCATCCCATAGAACATGTGAGAGTGCCAAGTCTGGTTGAATATCATCGCTGGCAGGTGGCGGCTAAAGGGCGCGTTGGTCTGATAACGCTCGCGCCGGAGTATCCTCAGGCTTGCGAGTATATTCGCGCCTTGCACGCCGATAATGTCGTTGTCGCCATCGGGCATACGGCAGCCAGCGCGGAGCAGATTCAGGCGGCTGTCAACGCTGGTGCGTGTCTTTCTACTCACCTGGGCAATGGCGCACATGCTCAGCTCAAGCGTCACCCGAATTATATCTGGGAGCAACTAGCCGAGGATCGCCTTGCCGCGAGCTTCATTTGTGATGGCCACCACCTTTCACCATCGGTTATGAAGGCAATGCTGCGTGCCAAAGGAACGGAACGTGCGATCCTGGTGAGCGATGCGGTCGCTATTGCGGGGTTGACTCCCGGCATTTATGATACATCGGTGGGAGGCAGGGTAGAGCTATTGCCTGGTGGACGCCTCAATCTCTACGGTACGCCCCTCCTCGCTGGCTCGGTGAGTTCTCTACCGGAGTGTCTTGCGAATGTTCTACACTATACTGATGTTACTCTGGCCGAGGCTGTGCGCATGGCGAGCACAAATCCGGTACGGCTGCTTAGCTTGGACGAAAGGGCGAAGCGGGGGACGGTGCGCAGTGGGAGATCAGCCGATTTGACGCTGTTCCGGTTCGATGCTGAGACGAAAGCAATCATCATCGAGGCTACCATCGTTCAGGGTGAGGTCGTCTACCAGCGCCATGAATAAACATATTTTGAGCGGTTTTTCTCATCTAAGATGGCAACGAAGCGGAGCAGACTATGTCTTATGCTGAATTTACTACCAGGCGCGACCTCTTGATGGGCGTCGCGCGCGCGGTGATCACTCCTCCTGTGGGAAGCGAAATGTCAGGCTTCATCGCCAGAAATTCTGGCATGTTGGGAGTGCATGATGATCTCTATGTGCGGGCGATGGCCTGGTCCAACGGCGATGATGCCTCACGTGCAATCTTGCTGACACTTGATGTTATTGGCCTCGATTTCTCGACTGTGGAAGCGATCCGGCAGCGCATTACTGCTCGCACCACTATACCTGGAATACGGATCGCGATCACTGCTACACATACACATGGCGGTCCATCGGTTATGGATGGTCGCTTGGGAGGAAAGGTTGATCCCAGCTATCTGGATTTTCTGCTTCAGACCTCCGCTGATACGGCCGTGACAGCTGTCAGTAAACAGGTTCCTGTCACGGCTCGCTTCACGGTTGGATATGAGCCAACGGTTGGGAAGAATCGCCGTATCCCGGACGGTATTATTGATCCAGCGGTTCCTGTGTTGCGCTTTGATGGTCTGGATGGTCGCCCCTATGCTCTGCTGGTGAGTTACGCCTGTCATCCGGTAACGCTGGGAGCTGATAATTTCCTGGCGACGGCAGATTATCCTGGCTATACCGTGCGGGCACTTGAAGCTGTCTATGCGGACGCGCATGTGCAATTTGTGACTGGCTGTTGCGGTCAAATTAATACCGGTCACTCGGCACAGGATAGCGTCAAGGGGCGTGGCTTAGAGCGGCGTACGTATGCGGAGTGTCAGCGCCTGGGCCGTTTGATTGCTGGCGCTGCTTTACAGGCGTCCGAACGCGGCGCTGCTCCGGGGGGAGCACCTCTTGCGATGCTCTCCCGCGCTCAGGGAAGTGCAGCAGTGCAAGTTTTGCGGCGAGTCGTAGAGCTTCCTCTGCTCAAGCCTGAGTCACCTGATGCGTTGCGTCAATTCGCTGTGCGCTGCCATGAAGAAGCGGCGCGACTCCAGTGTACCGGCGTATCGACCGGCGATGTGCTATTGTTGCGCGGATGGGCGGCCTGGGCTGAGAAGATGAGCACCGATCCTCATCCTGCTCGTAGCATTACCGCTGAGATCATCGTCCTTGCGCTAGGCGAGATGAGTATAGTGATGTTACCAGGTGAACCATTTGTGGAGCTTGGTCTCACGATAAAAGCGCGGGCCGGGAATGAAACTCTCATGGTGATAGGGTACGCCAATGGCAGCCCTGGATATATTCCCGATAGATCTGCCTATGAGACAGGCGGCTACGAAGTGACGGAGGCATATCGCTTCTATAACTATCCTGCCGGTTTCGCTCCTGAAGCCGGTGAAGTGCTTGTGCAGGGTGCGCTTGATCTTCTTGCTCAACTTTGATGACAAAAAAGGGGACGCTGCTGGCAGTTTTCCTCTTTCCTTGCCGTGGGAGATAGAACATCTAGCGTCTCTTGCAGCGCAAGGAAGAGAATGGTGACCTAGCTCCCCTATTTGTACTCTCTACGGTTCTGCCAGAACTCAAACCAGATTTTGGCACGGAGCTCATATTTCTGGTATGCTGATCTTACCATTCTGATTAACGCTCTTGAATTTCCTACCGACGTTGTCCTGCTTGCGGTCTTGTGGCGGCTACGCTACAAACTGAGCCTGCGTGACGTGGCTGAAATGTTTTGGCGTCAAGTAGCGTCGGGATAAGGAGAGGTGCGACATCGCTACCAAGGCTTCTGTATTTGTGCGATAAAATGGAAACGCCTCTGCAATAAGAGAGGCGTTTCCGTCGTATAACCACTTCACATACGAGCAAATTGCATAGAAGACGGACTCTTTCAATGTTAAGCGCTAGCGGTTTGCGTGGCTGACACCGCTTCCTGCGCAGGAACTTCTGATGTCTGTATCAGACTGTAGCCGCTCCAGCCGAGTGCCGCTATGAGCAGAAGATCAGCCCCGGTAGTAACCACGGTATTTACTATGCCTTCCAGGGGGAATGCTGCTGCTGATACTAGTGATGAGACTATGAGCAACCAGCCAATCCACGATGAGAAGATGCGCGCTCGAATAGTTGCTATTCCAAGAAGGATACCGCCCACCAGTTGAGTGGCGGCTAAAGTAATAATCAACGCGAAAAAGGAGGCTGGCGGAGCTCCATCTTGAGCCGCCTGGGGAATCAACTGGAAGAATACTGCTAAACCCACGAATAGTCCTGCACCGAGCAGAGCACTGCAGAAAAAAACAATCCATCCAATAAGACCGAGGGTGCCAGCCTTCGTCGCCTGTCTGACGAGAATGCCAGGCATTCCTATGATGAGGAACATGATACCGATCAGCCCGAAAATGGCCGCCAAAGGCGGCGGGGGGGCGCTTGCCTGTGAGTTAAAGACAATGTTGAGCACATCAGAAATGATGTACACTGGACTTCCAACAAGTAGCGCTATTCCACTTAAGCGCAAAAGGTTTTGACCTGACATACTTTCTTCTCCTTTGCAGGTTTTTCTGCATCTTCTCACCAGGGCTGTTGCAAAGTCCTGTTTGTCGCCTGCGGCGACGAGCAAAAGAGGGGAAAAGAGGTTTGTGCGGGGACATCCCGCTCCCCGGCAAAGGGCTGCCGCCCTCTACACTCCCGCTTTGCTGTTTTGTTCCCGACTTTGCAACTGCCCTGTCTTCTCACCAGGGATATATCGTTCCCACGGCTGACTTCAGCTTGCTCTATCGAGAGCAGAGCGGATTACTAGAAGTGTATGTAATCATTGATCTGGATACCATGAGGGAGACCCACATCTTTCTCACAGCTTTTTCTCCTGTGGTTTGGCAATCAGAGACAAAAACCTGAATTGTGCATCGTCTATCTCTATAGAGTGAGAAACAGAGTTCGTTGGGAGACTTATGAAAACACCTTCCTTTGGTGCGCTCCTCAAGCAGTACCGTATCGCCGCAGGGCTTTCTCAAGAAGCATTGGCTGAGCGTGCCAATATCAGTACCCGCGCTATTAGCGATCTGGAACGCGGCATCAATCGCGCCCCCCGCTCCGATACGCTCAATGCTCTCTTGCAAGCTCTCACCCTTTCAGAGGAGCGACGACAGGCACTCATTGATTCCGCCCGGTCAATCACCGCTACAGACTCTGCTCCTGCCAGCCCACTGTATGTGCTGCCTGTTCCTCCAACGCAACTAGTTGGCCGAGAGCAGGAAATTGCCCGTGTCACGATGCTATTTCAGGGGAATAGAACGCGACTCCTGACCCTGGTGGGACCTGCCGGTGTTGGCAAAACACATCTTGCTCTTGAGATCGCTCACCGGCTGCGCAGCGACTATAAAGATGGAGTGGTATTTGTTTCGTTAGCTGCCACTTCCGACGCTCCCCTGGTCCCCTCACTGGTAGCCCAGGCTTTGAAGTTGCAAGAGTCTGCTGGCCCTTCGCCCTCACAACAGGTCGCAGACTTCCTGACGGGAAAACATCTTTTACTTATTTTCGATAATTTTGAGCATATTATTGATGCTGCACCTATTGTCGCTGATCTCTTGCAAAGCTGTCCACACTTACGCGTACTTGTTACCAGCCGTACCCCACTGCGGCTACGAGGCGAGCTAGAATTTCTGCTATCGCCGTTAGCAGTCGAAGCTGCTGTGACGCTTTTTCTCCAGCGTGCCCAGGCAATACGCTCTGACGTAGCAGGCGAGGCACCAATCGCTACCACGATCTGCGAACGGCTGGACTGCTTACCGCTGGCGATAGAACTGGCGGCGGCTCAGCTCAAAGTTCTCTCGTTGCCGCAACTCCTGGAACGCCTGCAACGCCGTTTGCCTCTTCTTCAAAGTGGAACCAGGGATTTACCGAAGCGCCAGCAGACGATGCAAACTGCGATTGCATGGAGCGATGATCTGCTGGCACCACCAGCCCGGCAGCTCTTGCGTATCGCCAGTGTTTGTGAAGGAGGCTGTAGTGAAGAGGCGTTGGCTTTTCTCTGTGCTGAAGACAGTATCGTTGCCACTGATCTTTTGACGCATCTCAGAGCGCTGGTTGAAGCGAGCCTGATACAGAGTGAGGTGATGCAAGATGGAACGATGCGTTTTTACATGCTCAAACTTGTCCAGGAGTATGCTCAGGAACAATTGCGCAGAACGGGACAGGAGGCGGCCTATCGCTGGCGGCACCTCGAACATATGACGCGCCTGATAGAGAGGGCTATCAGGCCAGGCACCCGCCAGGAGTGGATAGAACCTGAACAGCCTAACCTGCGAGCTGCATTACACTGGACTTACGAGCAGAAAAAAGTAGGGCCAGGACTACGACTGGTTGCGGCCTGCGGTGCCTATTGGATCAGGAGAGGCCAGATGCATGAAGGTGATCTGTGGCTGCAAAAGATGCTCAAACTAGACGACCTGGCGACCGAAGAGGACAGGGCCCTCGCTTCGGTGCGGCTCGCTGCACTCTACTGCGCTGGAGGAATTGCCAGGCATTTAGGACAGCCGGAGCGCTCGGCTGCTATTGCTCGAGAGGCGCTTTTGCTGGGCGAACGAACAGATGAGCATGTGGGGATGAGCAATGCGCTGGCTTTATTGGGACATCTGGCGAAGGCTCACGGCCAACTCGAAGAAGCAGCTTCCTATTTTGAGCAGAGTTATCAGCATGCGCGCCTCGGAGGAACGGGAGACGATGGTGGATCGCTGGGTCGTGCACGCGACAATCTGGCGATGATTGCACGAGCACAGGGAAATCTTGCTCTTGCCCACCAGATACTAGAAGAGTCGCTGGCCTATTGTCGGAGCGAACATTTTACCTGGGGTGTAGCCCACGTCTCGACTATGCTTGGGCATGTTGCTCGCGACCAGCAGCAGTATGCCCTTGCCCGGGCCTGCTATCGAGAAAGCCTGTACATCTATCACACCATCGGCAACCTTACCTCTATCGCATCTTGCCTGGAAGGGGTTGCAGTTCTCAGTAGTGTCGAAGGGGATCATGAGCAAACCGTCCGCCTGTGTGCACAGGCAGCCATTCTGCGAGAGAAAGCCCACACGCCACTGCCACCCGATGAGCAGCAAGCCTTCAATATGATCATCTCCCTAGCACGCTCCTGTCTCGCTGAACATCTGTTTACGACAGCATGGCAGCAAGGGGAAGCACTGACCGTTGAAGAAGGCATGGCCCTTGCTCTTACAGGGCTGGGGGAATGCTGATCATCTGCTTAGGCTTGTGATGACCCCTTCACTTGATTTAAACAACGTTTGATTGACAACAACCAGATAGCAATGAGTTATCATAAAACCCCCTCATTTGATTATCGTATTTACTATTTCGTGATGAACTACCCAAGCACCTGGTAGGCCAGGTGCTCAGAAGAAAGCTCTAGGTAGAGCAGTAATGGGAAAAGGTGTGCTAGGCAAAGTGATCACGATCACTTTGCCTAGCACACCTTCTGTTTTGTAGACAGCGAACGTTAGGCAGGTGAGAGATGGTATGCTATGTGTGGGTGAGAGAGTGAAAAAGATCAGGACATTTGCCAGATGCGAGGAGAAACTATGTTGTGGGAGCAGAGCTTGCTCAGCCTATTCCCGCTCATCGTTGCGCTTATAGGCCGAGCAAGCTCTGCCCTCTACTGAATTAGATCAGGAGGAAAACGTTGGAGTATCGCAAGCTGGGACGAACGGGGCTCAAGGTCTCGCAGCTCTGCCTGGGAACCATGCAGTGGGGCTATACCGCTGATGAACAGGCGGCTTTTGCTGTGATGGATGCCTTTGTCGAGCAGGGCGGTAATTTTATGGATACGGCGGATTTCTATGCGCGTTGGATAGATGAGAAGCTGGGCGGTATTTCGGAGACGATCATTGGGCGTTGGCTCAAGGCGCGTGGCAGGCGCGAGCAAGTCGTGATCGCCACCAAGGTCTACCAACCAATGGGGCCTGGACCCAACGAGCGCGGCCTCTCGCGTCAGCACATCATTCAAGGGGTTGAGGCCTCCCTGCGCCGTCTGCAAACGGACTATATTGATCTCTACCAGGCCCACGCCTTCGATGATGAGACGCCTATTGATGAAACCCTGCGCGTCTTCGATGATCTCCAGCGTGCAGGCAAGGTGCGCTATGTGGGCGCGGCCAACTATCCCGCCTGGCGCTTGATAGAGGCGCTCTGGAAGGCCGATGTGGGACAAATAACGCGCTATGACTCGCTGCAGCCGCACTATAATCTGGTGCATCGCGCCGAGTTCGAGAGCGAGCTCAAGACGATCTGCGAGCGCTACCAGATCGGGGTTATCCCCTATAGCTCACTGGCGGGCGGCTTTCTGAGCGGTAAATACCGGCGTGGCGATCAGGTCCCCAGTAGCCAGCGTGCCGAGAGTATCCTCAGGCGCTATGATAATGACCGCGCCTGGAAGACGCTGGAGACCGTGCAATGTATCGCTCACACTCATGAGACGACTTCCTCCGCGGTTGCTCTGGCCTGGCTCCTGGCCCAACCCGTGATTACCGCGCCTATCACTGGGGCCAACTCCGTCGAGCAGCTACACTCCAGCCTCGCCGCTACCCAGGTGAAGCTCACCCAGCAAGAGTTGAGCGATCTGAGCGAAGTCTCGGCCTGATAGTATGAGGGAGTCAGTGACCCCACGCTTCAAGGCCTGTCTTTTCTACACATTTAACGAGGTAAAGAAGAGACCGCACCAGATGCGGATTGACAAACCTGAGATTTCAAGACCATATTTGTCAACTCTTCTTTCCCGGAAAGCTTCTTCAGCCACGCGGCGAATTCGCCTTGTAAAATGTGTAGAAAAGACAGGACACAAGGCAGGGGGACTCCTGCAGTGGTTTGTTGAAAAAACGCTAGTGAAAGGACGCGCTTATTGTATGAATACGCCCCAATTTCAAGAGATAATTACTTCAGAGGAAGATCTGTGTGAGCTGCTGGGTTTCCTAAGCGAGCTTGTTGTGCGCGATCAGCTCTCCACGCTGGATAGTCACCGTCGCAACGTTATCGCTCACCCTCCCTTTCTGCTGATAGGGACATCGGGAGCTGACGGCCACTATGATGTCTCGCCGCGTGGCGATGCACCTGGCTTCGTCCAGGTGCTTACTATATTCAGTTAAGAAGAGAAAGAGCGTTATAGGCCAAATCGTCATAAGCATCCAGAGATGTAGCTCAAAGCCAAAGCCTACTTCAAGTGTTGTTGGCAGAGGGAGTGCTTGTGTGTTTCGAGCAGGCTGAGTAATTGCCAGTGCCCCTCGCGTTTTACCCAGTGAATGTGGTTTAAGATGCGGCCAGTAGCGATCGTGAGCCTGCTGACCTCTAGAGCGCTTTCTCGAAAGTAAGATGAAAAGTGTATCGTTTCATGTGCTCATAAATGAGCGAAATTGTTTCAGAAAAGCGTAAGAAGATGGTTGTTGCCAGGGAGGGCTCATGCTATCGCTGCACACCGTGGATGCCTGCGAATTAGGGGTTTCTTTGTTCTGTGCAAATTCTGCCTGATTGGTACAAGCTCTGTCACGCGTGAGCGACCACATGGAGAGCCGAGCGAGGTGATGTTCCTGTCCAAAGGCCAGAAGGGTACGTGCGTCATCGAGGGTAAAGATTTGGTCCCCTATGTCATTGCGCCCAATCATCGGGGTGATGCCGAGCATTGCCCAGGCTTGTTGTGCTGCTTCTGGATCTGTTGCTGAGAAGAAGAGGGTTTGTAGCCATGCGTGAACGGACGTTGCTGCATGAACCGCATCCTGCTCCATGTTGCGGTGGAGTGGGTAGTCTCCATAGTCCATCATCATGAAGTTGACGGTGGCAAGTTGCAGATGTTGATCTCGAGCATCTGTAAGGAGATGTTTGACTTGGGTGAAGGTTTCCTCATCAGGCACGGTGGGATCATCGAGTCCATAGGGGCCTATAGGGAGGGTATAGGAGATCACTAAACCTTGGTTGCGAGGATTGCGTTGGAGGGCTGCCAGGGCGTGATTGCGCTTCTCGATGGAATCATTATGAGCAAGGAGAGCTTCTCCCTCGATATCCAGGTCGATGGCGGTGGCATGATAGGTATCGAGAACAGATTGGTACTGTGCCTCAAGTTCTGACTCACTGCAGTGTTGAGCAAGCTCAGTGTCGCTTCCGCCCCCAAAGGCAAGAATTACGTCGCCAGGGGCTGGTCCTGTGCGTAGCGCTTCTATCTCGTGGTGCAGAAAGCCTGTTGTCGCAGCAATGCCTGTTGTTCCCCAAACTGCATGACAATTGCCGCCGTCCATAAGGAAACCAAGCGTAAAGTATGGACTTTGTGTCTTCTCAGCCAGCGCCTCCAGGTTGAGAGAAGAATGTGGCGTTGTGATTTCAAGATAGGGGGCAAAGACGTGCGCGGGGAGAGAAGAGGGATGGGACTCCTGTTCTGCATGCGTTGTGTTCTGGGTAAAGAGTGCGAATCTGTCAGAATGCAACAGTGGTGGAAGGACAATCGTGCTCGCCATCACGACAATGATCGAAACAAGGGATGCGATGAGCCATATCCTGCTTTTAAGGTTTCTTCCCATTTACTACTCAATCCTCTTCTTCCTCTCTCGTCTCGCGCCAGTCTGCATGCTCACAACTTTTTCTAGTAGTGGCACTCTATAAGTTGACATCCTCCCCACGTGTCATTTGACATGATTAAAAACCTGTTTGCCTTCATTCTTGGCGCTGCATAACCATGCAGAACGAGCAGGAATGGAGCCTTCTGCCACCATAATATGGCGTGCATCGTCTTCTCGTTTCAAGATGCTCATAACTCATCTATTTGACACTCTTTTTTGCAGCATGCGTCATGATATGTGGCAAAAGGGTCGTATTTTGGGCTGATCTCAGGTATACTTGAGAGAAGATGAGGGAAAGAGATACACGGTTTCAATCCTGCTTACGAGAAGACAATCATGAGGATGACGCCCGAAGAATTTCATAGCTGGAGCCAACGTCTCCAACTCTCCGAGACGACTGAGGCGCTCATTGCAACTATCCGCTCTTCGCCTCCGGTTCGTCGTGTGAGTGGGCGTGCCAACAATATCACCGGACGCTATCCTAGCCCAAAGATGGGGATGTCCATTCAGTTTGAAAGTGAGCGTGTGGAGTTGTGGGCTATCTATGCCATGGAAAGAGATGACGATGTCTTGGAGTTTTACGAGCAGTCTTCTCGCATCCCGCTCTCCTACCGCGCCAAATCAGGCCGCAAGACCACCCAATGGCATACTCCAGACTTCTTCGTCTTACGCCGCACATCTGCCGGATGGGAGGAGTGGAAGCAGGCCTGCGCACTTGAGAAGGAAGCCGCAGACAAGCCCGCTCGCTATCAGCAGGAAGGCACCGGGCGGTGGCGCTGTCCACCAGGGGAGGCATATGCTCAACAGTTCGGACTCACTTATCGTTTGCGTTCCTCTGCCGAATTCCACCCACTTGAAATTCAAAACCGGAAGTTTCTCCAGGACTTCTGGGCACACGAGGTTCCTCCGGCCCCAAAGCTCGAAACACTCGCGCTTTCCCACATCAAGGCTCATCCTGGCGTCACGGTAGACGAATTACTTGCAATCTATCCTGATCTTCCGGTTGATGTGCTTTGGGTCCTCCTCTCGACTTGTCGGGCATTCACTGATCTCTCCAGGACTCTGCTCACGAACCATTCCGACGTTTCTCTTTATGCGGAGGAAACACAGGTTCATGCACGCGACAGTGAAGAAGTGACCTCAGATGTATCGAGATCTGAAAGTCTCCCCTTAGCCTGGGATGGACGACTCTGGAGAATCGAAGCCTTGGGGGATAGAGTGCAACTGCGGCCAGAAATCGGCGAGTTGGTGACGTTGCCGCAAATCGAGTTTGAGCACCTCAAGCAGACCGGCTTGCTCTGGTTCGTGGATTCAGCCTCTCCCTCTCCTATGACATTGGAGGTTCGTCAAATTCTAGAACGTGCTAGTCCCAAAGCACAAGAGGCCGCAAATCGGCGGATGGCTCACATGCTGGCTTATGCACGTGGTGAACCCACAACAGCCCCCAGGCGGTCTGTCCAACGATGGTGGAAGACGTACCGGGAAGCCGAAAAGCACTATGGATGTGGCTATTTGGGACTGCTTGACCGGGTCGCAGCGCGAGGAAACCGGACGCCCCGTATCCCTGATGCGTCTGTGCAACTGCTAGAGGCATATTTACAGACCCACTATGCGACTCCCCAGGCCAAAAACGCAGCAGTCGTCTATCAGATGTATCGAGAGAAGTGTGGACAACAGGGCATTCCTCCCGTGAGCGAGCGAACCTTTTACCGGGTTCGCGCCCGTTTCACCACCAACGAGGTCGAGGTCAGGCGTCATGGCTCGAGTGCCGCCTACGCATCTGCCCCTTTTGCCTGGTTAGATCAAACGACCCCTCGCCACGGAGAACGCCCCTTTGCACTGGCGCACATAGACCATACAGAGCTTGACATCCTTCTCGTCTCGTCGGTAACAGGCAAGCCCCTGGAGAAACCCTGGGCCACCTTTCTGACGGATGCCTACAGCCGACGCGTTCTGGCTTGCTATGTGACGTATGATCCCCCAGTTATCGGTCAGTGATGATGGTCCTTCGGGAGTGCGTGAGGCGTCATCAGCGCTTGCCGCAGGAATGCTTCGTTGATCGTGGTCCAGAGTTTGGCAGTGTGTACTTTGAGACGTTGCTCACTCGGTTCTTTATTACCAAAAAAGAGCGTCCAGCCCGGCAACCTCGCATGGGTTCAGTTATCGAGCGGCTCTTTGGGACTGTGACGACGCAATTGCTTCATCAATTGTTAGGCAACACCCAGGCGACGAAAAAGTCGCGACTTCTGACACGTGAGGTTGACCCCAAACGGCTAGCTGTCTGGACACTGCCCAGGTTTTCTGCCCGTCTGTGCCAATACGTCTACGAGGTGTATGACCAGATGGAGCATCCTGCGCTGTTCATGAGTCCGCGTGAAGCATTTGCGCAGGGGATGAAGCTTGCAGGCATGCGTACCCACTGTCTGACTCACTACACGGAAGAGTTCCTGCAATTGACGTGTCCGACAACACGCACCGGATGTGCAAAGCTCGATAGAAGGCATGGCGTCATCATCAATGGGTTACACTACCACCATCCTCTGATGAATGAGTCGGAGGATGTGGGCAAGTGTGTGCCAGTCCGGTACGAGCCTTTTAATATGGCAAGAGCATATGCCTTTGTCGATGGGCAATGGTTGCCATGTACTGCCGACATCTTTCTCCTGGTTGAGGGACGTTCAGAGCGCGAATGGGAATTGATTGTTGATGAGATGCGTGGGCAACAACGACAACATGGCAAAAACCGAGTTACAGTCAATGGTCCGTTGCTCGCTCAGTTTCTGGAAGAGGTGGCAACTGAAGAACAGCTTTTGCTCCAGCGGCAACGCGACCTGGAAGGGCAATCTATCCGCGAGGCGATTGAAGGTTCGGCTCAGAAGGATTCTCCCGCCATCCCCGTAGTGCAGGAAGAGGAAGACGACGAGCTTGATCTGACAACTCTTCCCCAGTATGAGGAGTATCGCTAAGATGGCAAAGCTTTCAGCAGAGGCAAGAGCACAACTTGATACCTTTAAGGCCGTCACCGTAAAGCACACGCACTTGCAAGCAGTTGATGACCAACTGTCCTTGTGGGTTGAAGAGCATACAGATGCCACACATGTGCTCCTTTGTGGACCAGGTGGGGTTGGGAAGTCGAAAGCCCTCAAAGTTGTGGCAGAACGGTTCACGAGGGAAGAGCCAGATCGCTTTGTGGTTCCGATTCTCTTGCTAGAGCCGATCCCACCCGACCTGGGACCCTACCTCAGGCTCGATTATTACTGGCAAATCATCGATGCGCTCAAAGAGCATCTTCTGGTCAAAGAACTTGTGGGAAATGTGGCTCACCTTATGGCCGCACCCAAAGCGACCCGTTCAAAACTGGGGGCAATCGATTGGCTGAAGATGCGTGCAGTAGCAGAGCAAGCCCTGATCCGAGCTCGCGTCAAAGCGGTGTTCGTGGATGAGGGACATCGCCTGATGCAAGGGGATGGCAGTCACACTGTCGATGAACAACTGGAATGGTTGAAGTCGTTAAGCAATCGCACCAATGTCTTACACGTTCTCGCCGGTCCCTATGCCCTCTTCGGGTTTCGCAATACGAGTGGGCAACTCGCTCGTCGTGGTCGGGATATTCATTTTCAGCGCTACCATGTCAACTCATCCGAAGAACGTAAAGCGTTTGCGGGAGCCGTGCAGTATTTGCTCGAACGGGTTCCTTTGACCTGTGACATAGATGCCTTTCTCAAACGCTGGCGCTGGTTTGCCGAAGGCAGTGTTGGATGTGTTGGCATTTTAAGGGACTGGCTGGTCGATGCAGTAACAGCAACCCTTGCGCAGGGAGGGACCAGCTTAACAGAAGAGGTTCTTATCCGAACTATGCCTCATCCAGCTAGGCGGGTGAGTCTGGAAATGGAAGCACGTACTGGCGAACACAAAGTAGCTCTCCACGATAGCGAGGGTGCCAAGCAGTTCCAGGCTCTGCTAAAAAAGCCTGGAAAAGCGACAAACGCAGAGGTGATACCAACGCAAGGAAGCAGGCCAAGGCCAGCGGAGGCAAGCGTCGCAGAGCCTGCCTCTGTGACACTACCTCTGCCGCAAGTTTCTCCCAAACCCACTCAACCTCGTGTAGGTCAACGCGCCCCAGAGCGTGACCCGGTGGGGAGGACGAGTGTTCCATCTGCGCGGAAAACTTCCGGATGTTCTTTTATCGAAGCAATTCCGGTGACACTCGTTCAGATAGAAGAAGTTGGAGTTTCACGCTTTGAATGTCCAACTTGTTTAGCGGTGAGAGATATCAAGCCAAAGGGAGATCGGGTGAAGTTTCCCTCGCACCCCAGGCGCATGACCAATACCCCAAATCAGGGGTCGCGTTGGGTGAAGAGAGGAAGCGTCTGGAACCTTTTTGACTCCTAAGTGCTGTCCATTTTGGAAGCGAAGCTATACAGAGAGGACAATGATGCAGAACTTACCGACCGGTACGGTCACGTTGTTGTTCACCGATATCGTCGGGTCCCCCCATCTGCTCACCCAGTTGGGTGAGCAGTATGCCCGTGCGCTCTCAGATTGCCGCCAGATCCTGCGCAACGCATTTGGACAGTGGAATGGGAATGTCGTGGACACCCAGGACGGCACCTTTTTCGTGGCCTTTGCCCGCGCCACCGATGCCGTCCACGCCTCCGTGACAGGCCAACGCGCCCTCGCCTCCTACGCCTTTCCGTACGATTCGGTGGTACAAGTTCGTATGGGCCTGCATACGGGCGAGCCCGTGCTCTCGGCTGAGGGCTACGTTGGCCTGGATGTACACCGCACTGCCTGCATCATGAGGGCTGGGCATGGGGGGCAGGTGCTGCTCTCCCAGACGACGTCTTCCCTTGTGGAGCAGGACGTGCCAGAGGGGGTGTCCTTGCGTGATCTGGGGGAGCATCGCCTCAAGGACCTGGGACGCCCCATGCGCCTCTTCCAACTGGTGATCTCTGGCCTTTCTGCCGACTTCCCATCGCTGCACACCCTGGAGAGCTTCCCCAATAACCTGCCGGTCCAACCGACGCCGTTCCTTGGACGTGAGCACGAAGTGGCAGCGCTCCGAGACCTCCTGCATCGCGAGGAGGTGCGCCTGGTGACTCTCACTGGTCCGGGAGGGACAGGCAAAACCCGCCTTGGCCTGCAGGTGGCAGCAGACCTGAGTGATTGGTTCAAGAGTGGGGTGTTTTTCGTGAATCTGGCTCCCATCAGCGATCCGGCCCTGGTTCTGCCAACCATCGCCGAGGCACTCGTCATCCGGGAAGAAAGTAGCCGAGCGCTCCTGCAACAGCTTACAGAGCACTTGCAACAGCGGCGGCTGTTGCTGCTGTTGGACAACTTCGAGCAGGTGGTGAGCGCGGCAGAGCAGGTAGCAGCCTTGCTCGCCGCCTGCCCACGACTCAAGGTCCTGGTGACGAGCCGGGAAGTGCTGCATGTGCGAGCTGAGCACGAGTTCCCAGTCTCTCCGCTGACCGTCCCTGACCCTGATCACCTGCCCGATCTGGCAACCCTGTCGCACCAGGCGGCGGTCGCGCTCTTCCTTCAGCAAGCTCAGGCCGTCAAGCCCGACTTCCATTTGACGGAGACCAATGCCCGCGCCATTGCTGAACTCTGTGCCCGCCTGGATGGGTTGCCCCTGGCCATTGAGTTGGCTGCGGCTCGCATGAAGCTGTTCTCCCCACGGGCCTTGCTCGCCCGGCTGGGCCTCTCCCTCTTGACCAGTGCGTCACGAGATGTGCCCACCCGTCAGCAGACCTTGCGTAACACCATTGCCTGGAGCTACAACTTGTTAGACGCTCGTGAGCAACGGATCTTTCGCAGGCTCTCAGTTTTTGTTGCTGGATGCACTTTGGAGGCGATAGAAGCCCTCGGTACCTCGCTTGACGGCGAATCGGAGGCCGTCCTGGACAGTGTTGCTTCCCTCGTCGACAAAAGTCTGCTGCAACAGATGGAGTGGCAAGTGGGAGACGAGCCACGCTTCGTGATGCTGGAGACGATTCGGGAGTATGCCCTGGAGTGTCTTGCGTCCCATGGGGAAACAGAGGCAGCGCGAAGGGCACATGCCGCCTACTTCCTAGCGTTAGCCGAGGAAGCCAAGCAAGACATGGCAGGTCCACAGCAAGCGCTCTTGTTGGAGCGCTTGGAACAAGAGCACGACAATCTGCGAGCAACCATGCAGTGGTCACTAGAACAAGCAGGAGAAAGGAAAGAAATAGCTTTACGCCTGGGAGGAGCGTTACAATCATTCTGGCATATTCGAGGTCATTTCAGTGAAGGACAGGATTTTTGGGCACGGGCACTCCCACAAAGCGATGAAGCTGCAGCACCTGTGCGAGCAAATGCACTATATGCTGCTGCGAGACTGGATGATGATCTTGATCGAGCTGAGGAATTCTGTCAACAGAGTCTGGCACTGTACCGGGAACTGGGGGACGCGATCGGCGTTGCTTCCTGCCTGCACTTGCTGGCAGACAAAGCCGAGGGACGAGGGAACCTCGCCGTGTCTCGCGTGCTCGGGGAAGAGTCTCTGATGCTCTTCAGAGAAGCAAGTGACAAGCAATCAGTCGTCTATTTGCTCTATCACCTGGTGGTTGTTGCCGTCGAGCAAGGGGAGTACGCCAGGGCGCACGACCTCCTCGAGGAGAGTTTGACGCTCACTAGGGAACTCGGAAATACACGAATCATTGCTTACTCGCTCTTCTACCTGGCGCAGGTGTCCCGCTTGTCTGGAGGTGATCTGAGGCAGGCACACACGTTGCTTGACGAGAGTTTCGCCCTCTTCCAGGAGTTGGGCGACAAAGAGGGGGTCGCCTCCTGCCTTAACCTCTCAGGGATGCTTGCCCTCGATGAGAGAGATACGGCTCGTGCCGCCTCGCGAGTCGAGCAAGCCCTGGTGCTCTTCCAGGAGATGAAACTACAGTATGGCACAACTCTTTCACTGTACGCATCAGCGCAGGTGGCCGAGGCTTCGGGCAACCACATGGCTTCCCAGGCTCTCTACGAGCAAGGTATAGTTCTGGCTCGCAAGTCAGGCAACAAATACACGGTCATCTTGGGCTTGGAAGGATTAGCAGCAGCAGTTGCCGTTCAGGGAAAATATGCCTGGGCGGCCCACCTCTGGGGAGCGGCCGAAGCCCGGCGCGAGATGGTTGGAGCGCCACTCCCGCCAATTGAACGTGACCCCTACAATCGAGCCGTCACTGCTGCCCGTACCCGGCTTGGAGAGCAAGCCTTTGCCTCTGCATGGGCCCAAGGACGCACGATGGAACTTCAGCAAGCCCTTAGCATACTAGGATGGGAAGCTCTTCCTGCCTCCAGCCAAGAAGAAGAAGCATTCTCCCCAACTCCCCTCTCTCCTCCATCCTATCCTGACGGGCTCACAGCCCGAGAGGTGGAGGTACTGCGGCTGCTCGCAAAAGGACTCTCCAACGCCCAAATCGCCGAAGAACTCATTGTGAGCCAGCTAACTATCAAAGCGCATCTGCGCTCTATTTATAGCAAGTTGCAGGTTACTTCCCGCAGTGCGGCCACCCGCTATACCCTGGAGCACGACCTCAGCTGAAGACCATGCATGAGAGGTTGCCCACCTCTTGCGGCCTGGTCAACCCTCGAGAAGTGCAGGGGGCATGAACACTCGATGTTCCTCAAGCACCGTCTAGTTCCTTCGAACTAGACCTTCCCCGCTTTTCCCCGCGACACAAATACCTCCTGCGAACGATGTGTTTGGCCCGCTTCTCGACGTACACTGTGAGTGAGGAGTGAACCCGGGTGAGGACCCAGAAGCAAGCAGGTCCCCAAGATCAGGGGACGCGCCGGGGAGCAAAAAAATCGAGCACCAGGATGAGTTCCAGAACGCATCATGAAGGAGAGCAGAGATGGCTAAGAAGCAACCGGTGGACGAGGTGAACCTCGATGGCTCTGGTGTCCCGACCATTGCATGGGAGCGGGTGCGCGAGCGCTTGGAGGAGGATGCGGGCATTTCGCCAACCCATTGGCTGGCAACTGTACGTCCCGATGGCAGGCCGCATGTCATGCCAGTATGGACGGTCTGGGTGGATGGCGCCTTCTCCTTTGTGGCAGGCGCCACCACGCGCACGAGGAAGAATCTCGCGCACAATGCCCACTGCGTCATCACCGTCGCCAGCACAGGACTCGACCTGGTGGTCGAAGGCGAGGCCAGGAGGGTGAGCGACGAAACCAGACTCCAGCGGATAGCCGACGCGTATGCCGCGCAGGGATGGCACCCCACTGTGCGCAAGAGCGTCTTCTCTGCTGATGACGAGGTGCCAGGCGGGGGTCCACCCCCATACGACGTCTACGAAGTCGTTCCTGTGACCGTCGTCGGCCTGGGGACGGACGAGCCTTACGGCGCGACCCGCTGGCGCTTCTAGCCAGCGGCGACATTATTCACCTTTCATCAGGTGGATGCGCGCCTCTTATAGATGTACATCCCAGCATGGAGTGCGGTGATGGCTGTCTCATGCTTCGAGGAAGAGAGGAGGGAAAGAGCGTCTCCCCTCTACCCATTCCCAAGAGAGACTGGTACAGAGATGACTGCACCCAATTCCAGGATCTACACCGATTACTGACGTAGAACATGATCATTTCCGCATTTTGGAATACTTTCGCAAGAATACTTGCAAATTGCAAGGAAACAAGAGCAACACCGAAGGAGAACACTCATGAGGAATACCGTGAACATTCAACTGACCAATGGAAAGAGAAGAACTGGGCTGCAACGCCTGGGCCTCTTGCCAGTGGCGATTATGATGCTTACTGCGTACGCTGCGATCTACCACTTCTACCTGGCTTACTACCTGTTTGAGTGGATGGCGAGCAGTGCAAAAGCAGCACCGGGCGTGCAGATGTTTGCGATCCTGTTCATTCTCAATGGTCTGGGCTATCTGGCACTGGTGAGCGCGCTTTATCTGCCAGCGCTCCAGCCTGTTCGGCGCATCACAGGCTTTCTCCTGATCGGCTATACGGCCCTGACGATGCTTCTGTGGTATCTCCTTGGGAACCGCAGTAACGAGGGTCTGATGGACTATTCAGTGAATATTGTGGAAGGCGTGCTTCTCGTTCTCCTCCTGGTGAAGATCTGGCAAGAGCGGCAGGGTCGGCGGCACGCAGCCTGATGAAACACCACAGGGAACGCACGAGCGTTAACTTGTCGGCCAAGCGCGGGAGCTGCACATATGCCACAGGCCAAGCGAGAACGCCGGGAGCGAACGGACAACGACCATTTGCTGCAACAATGGTGGCGAACACCAGAGCAACGCTTGTATGAGCAATCAAAGCATGGAAAGCAGAAGCTTTGAATTTTTCGGTGCATCAAGGGCCAAACAATGGTTCTTACTCGCACTCATTCACGAGAGAAAGGACGAACCCATGAAACTAACGACCAATACGCAGATCTCCGTCGATGGAGTGGTGCAGGGAAACGGCGGGCCGGATGAGAATCGCGGCGGCAGAGTGTTCCATTTCGAGCGCGGCGGATGGGCCAGACCGCTGTTCGACAACGAGGTCTTGACGTTCGTCAACGAGTTCTACCAGCGCGCCGACGCGTTCCTGTTCGGTCGGCTGACCTACGAGCTCTTCGCCGACTACTGGGGCGTGAGGAAAGATCTAGAGAACCCCATCGTAGGTGCCTTGAACACGCGGCCCAAGTATGTGGTATCGAACACACTCACTCACCCGCAATGGGCGGACACGACCATCCTCGCAAGTCGGGTCGCGGCGGCCATCCGGGAACTGAAGGCTAAGCCCGGGGGTGAACTCCAGGTGCACGGCAGCGGCACCCTGATCCGGTGGCTGCTCGAGAACGACCTCGTCGACGAGATCACCCTGCTCGTCTGCCCCGTGGTCGTTGGCCAGGGCATGCGGCTGTTCCCTGACACCGGCCCTGACCTAGCGCTTGACCTAGTCGAAGCGCGAGCCTTCCCCAAGGGCATAACGCTCCAGGTCTATCGACCGGCCGGGCGCCCGAAATACGCCAAGTAACTACCAGCGCGATCATGACGAGTAGGACCAACATGAGAGAAAGGACGAACATATGAAACTGACGACCACCACGCAGATCTCCGTTGACGGAGTGATGCAAGGACCCGGCGGGCCGGAAGAGGACGAGCGCGGGGTATTCGAGCGCGGCGGATGGGCCCATTTCGACAACGAAGCCGGGAAGGTCATGGACGAGATCTACCTGCGCGCCGACGCGTTCTTGTTCGGTCGGCGGACCTACGAGATCTTCGCCGGCTCCTGGGGAACGTGGGACGATCCGGGCGACAGCCCAATCTGGACAGCGTTGAACACGAAGCCCAAGTACGTGGCATCGACCACACTCACCGACCCGCGGTGGACGAATACGACCGTCCTCGCAAGTTCGGTCGCGGCTGCCATCCGCGAGTTGAAAGCCAGGCCAGGACGTGAACTGCAGGTGCACGGCTGCGGTGCCCTGTTCCGGTGGTTGCTCAACAACGACCTTGTCGATGAGATGAACCTATTTACCTTCCCTGTGATCGTCGGACAGGGCACGCGGCTGTTCCCTGACACCGGCCGGGAAAGGGCGCTCGAACTGGTTTCCTCGCGGGCCACCCCAAGCGGCGTGACGATCCAGGTCTACCGACCATCCTGAGTCACGAAACGGCCACGCCCGCCTGAACACGTGACGTAGGTGCCGCACGAGGCGTCCAATCGTTTCCTTCCGGGCAAGTCCCGACTGCGTGGGAGTAGCGGGCTCACCGTATGTACACTCCCGCACGGATGGATGCGGGGCTCTGCCAGGTACAGGCCTGAACTGGCTGATCGGATACAAAGAGGCATGTGTCCCGCACCAGCGTTGGTTTCCTGGCATTGCTCTCCCAGGCGCAACAAGGGGAATCAGAGTGCTGACACCAGCTCATAAAGTCAGTACATGGCCGATTTTCCACGCATGTTGGCCTCTTGTTGAGAGATACTTACCAGCATCGCGCGAGCAGCAAAAGGAAGAAACGAACAACTATGCGAAAACTGATTGTCCTGTCTTTTATCACCGTCGATGGCGTGATCCAGGCTCCTGGCGGGCCTCTTGAGGACACCAGCGGCGGATTTCCCTACGGTGGATGGCAGGCTCCCTATCTTGAGGAAGTTCTGGACAAGGTCCTCGATGAGGAATTGCGCGACCCCTTTGATCTCCTTTTGGGAAGAAAAACCTTTGGCATCTTCGCGTCGTACTGGCCTTCTCATGCGGAGCAAGGACCAGGACCGGGCATCAACGACGCGACCAAGTATGTGGTCTCCAAGACGCTTACCTCCCATGAGTGGAAAAAGTCCGTCTTCTTAAAGGGCGAGGTTGCCGAGGAAGTCCGCAAGCTCAAACAATAAGGTGGTCCTCACATCTTTATCTATGGTAGCGCCAATCTGATCCAGACGCTGCTCACACACGATTTGATCGATGCCTTCTGGCTGAAAATCTATCCGATTACGCTGGGGACAGGCAAACGTCTGTTCGCGCAAGGCACGATTCCGGCGGCATTCAAGGTTTCGAAGAGTCTGGTTACACCAATTGGGGTCATTGTCACCAATCTGGAGCGAGCGGGCGAGGTTGCCACGGGGAGGACGGTTGGAGAATAGGCTGAAACCGAGAGTGGGGACGTTTCTCGAAAGCCCCTTGTCTGAAGTGCGAAGGCGTCTGATCTTTTCTGAAGCATTGAAAGGAGACAAGTGATGAACCAATCCTCTCTTCATCTTGACGACTTGCGTTCAAAAATTGACGGCTTAGTGATCGAGCCAGGATCTTTCGAGTACACTGCCCTCCCGAAATTGAACAATGCGCGCTTCGATCACATTCAGCCCCAAGGAGTCGTCCTCTGCTCCACACCAGCCGATGTGACGCAGACCGTTGGTTTCATCCGAAGTCTCCGCCTTGAGACGGCGACGCGATGCGGGGGCCACTGCTTCGCGGGCCGCTCGTCGACGCCAGGACTGCTGATCGATGTGTCGGCCATCAACTCCGTATCCCTGTCCAACGGGACTGCCAGAATTGGGGCCGGTGCCAGGCTTGGTGAGGTCTATAGTATGCTGCTGGCCAATGGTATGACCATTCCTGGAGGGTCATGCCCGTCGGTTGGCATTGCTGGACTCACTCTCGGCGGAGGTCTGGGCTGGCTGGGCCGCAAGTATGGTCTGACATCAGACCACCTTATCGGAGCAAAGATCGTTGTGGCTGACGGTCGGATTCTCTCCTGCGATGAGGGTCACCACCAGGACTTGTTCTGGGCGCTGCGCGGCGCTGGGACCGGGCACTTCGGAGTGGTCGTCGAACTCCTCTTCCAGACCCTCCCCGCCCCACAGGTCGCGACGATCTTTCGCTTGACATGGCCTTTTTCCCACGCTGCTCGGGTCGTGGACGCCTGGCTTGGTTGGGCAGGAGGCGCGCCTTCCGAAATGGCGGCCAGCCTCGATCTGCGAGCCAGCGAAGATCCCACGGAACCGCCGTCGTGTGAACTGTTTGGGATGAACCTTGGGACTCGATCTGACACGTTGGAGTTGCTCGAGGCATTCACCGCCCGTCTCTCTACCTCGCCGACCTCAACGCTCGTAGAGGAGATGACCTACCAGCAGACCCTTCGTCACTGGGCCGATCGGGCTGGCGAACGGCTGGAGGTGCCACGCGCGCCTAACACCAAACGCCGATATGAGGCCATCAAGTCTGAATTCTTTGCTCAGCCCTTGCCCCCCGAAGCTGTCGTCGCCCTTGTTGACAATCTGACAAGAGAAAGAGTGCCGGGCTCGTTCCGCGAACTCAACTTCTCTGCGTGGGGTGGCGCGTACAATCGCGTTCCGGCTGACGCCACTGCCTTCGCGCATCGCGACGGGCGCTATTGGCTCAAGCACACAGCGGCCGTCGAAGTTTCCGCCGAGGCTCATGAGAAACTCGCTGCAGAACGCTGGGCGAACCGCTCGTGGCAAACCGTACGAGGTTGGGGGACAGGCCACGTGTTTCCTAACTTCCCCGATCCCAACCTGGCTGATTGGGGTCACGCCTATTACGGAGCCAACTACGAACGCCTTCTTGAGGTAAAGTACCTGTACGACCGCCACAACGTGTTCCACTTCCATCAGTCTTTACCAACCACTCGCTGAAATTGGCTTGGACTCCAGACACCACATGAGGTGGGGCTAGGATCACTGCAAAAATCTATCACAAGAAATTTGGTCATGCACACTTTTGGTGGAAAAGCACAACAAGAGATCGCCACAGTAGCTACTCAAGCTTTTTTCTTTCAATTGTTGATGAGGTTTTCCACCAAAAGTGTGCATGACCCCCAAATCTGACTACTCTTCGCCTTGTTTACTACTCATCTATTATTAAAATCTCGCGCCACTTTATGGTGGCAAAAAATTGTGCCGCTTCGAGAGAGGCTTCCAACAGATACGCGCCATTTTATGGAAATAAAGTTGGTCATTGTGTCCTTTCTGAAGAACGCTAAAATAGATGAGATAAGATGACATGCCATATTATGGTTCAGAGCCTCTTTTTGGGTCAGACGAGGCTAGGAGTGATTCTAATCTCTACAGACGCCATCACTTACTGGCAGATACGCGCCATTAATCTCGACGAACGACATGATCTTCTTTGCTTTCTCTTTACACCATACCTTGCTTTTTCCACCGAAAAACAAGGAACCGTCTCAGCACGCATCTGAACGGTATCCGCAATGTGTAAACCATCCGTGAGCGTCCTGCGGGGTGATCGTAAGAAGAGCTTGCCCGATCGCCTCTTGCAAAGTTTCTGGAGTGCGTGCTCCCACTCGGCGTAACACGGCTTTGAGTTTGGAAAACGCCTCTTCGATCGGCGACAAGTCGGGAGAGTAGGAGGGCAAAAAGAGGAGCTGACATCCTCGTGCTTCGATGTCCTGCCGCACTTTTTCTCCCACATGCGTGTTCAAATTGTCCAGGATGACAATCTGTCCGGCTGGTAAAATTGGGGCCAGGATCTGCTCAATATACGGCTCATGGCCAGGTTTGGTGAATCATGAGGTTATCGGAAGAAAGGCCTCTGCTCTCTGCAGCGTAAACTAATGAGTTTTAGTCTCTTTTATTGAAGGGCTTTCACCAAAGTTGGCCATGAGCCAATATACAGCTCAAACACCGCAGAATCCGCTGAGCCTTCCAGGATGAACGCTTCACCCATCCCTTGCAGCGAAAGCGACGCGAGCAGCGTGATATTCGCCCTCCTGTTGCGTGGAACAGAACCGTAGACGCGTGTCCCCTTAGGGGATCGAGCATACACGCGCGTGAGGGCAATGTTAGAGCCACATTCATCAAGAAACACCAATTTGCTGGCATCCAGCTCTTTGGCTTGCTCGCGCCAGGTAGCGCGGTCGGTCTCATTCTGCTCACTCGCACGGATCGTCTTTTTCTTGCGAGTCCAGTTCAGACGCGTGATCGCCCGACTCATGGTCGCGGAACTCACCTGGATGCCATGCGTGGCTTCCCACCACTGGCAATGCTCATCAAGGGTCGCATCAGGATGAGTTTTAAGTTGAGGGAGGAGTTCAGCGTGCAGCGCTGCCCCTTTCTTTGAGGGGCGGCCTGCAGCGGTCTTCACAAGAATTGAACTCGCGGCCATTCAGAGTGTGTCTGAACTCCATAGCAGTTGCTTGCTCGCGCCTGCGGCGCTCGTCGCGCGAACACCTTGACCTGAGAGAGCGAGGTCTCCGAAAATCAGATATGTTCTAAAGGGGGAAAGCAGAGCGCGACTTTTGAGAAGCTCTGGTAAAAATATATTTAAGCTTTGCCTTAATTAAGTGAATGGTTTATAATATGTCTATGGATATGTTTGTTGCGCTCTCCGATCCGACACGACGGGCCATTTTAGAGATCCTTGCCAGCCGCGGCGAGCTAACCGCGACCGACATCTACGAGCAGTTTTCCATCAGCCCGCAGGCGATCTCGCAGCACCTCAAAGTCCTGCGCGAGGCCAGACTGGTAGTGATGGAAAAACGCGCGCAGAAGCACCTGTACAGCCTCAATCCACAGACGCTGTCCCAATTTGAACAGTGGGTCCAGCAGACGAGGCAGAGGTGGGAAGAGCGTTTCGGGGCACTGGACAGAGTGCTAGAAGCTGAGAAGCAGAAGCGCGCGCAGAATGAGCAAAAAGAGAAATGAGAACATGAACAAAATAAGGAGGACGCCATGAGAAAAGTTGTTCTCACTCTGACGATGACGCTGGATGGCTTCTTTTGCGGGCCGAACGGCGAACTGGACTGGATGTCGCAGGCGCCGGACCAGGAGCTCAACGATGACATGGTTACCTTCTTTCAAGGAGTCGATGATGGGTTTATTGGCTATCCAACGGCCTCCGGGATGATTCCCTACTGGCTGGGCGTCGCACAAAACCCTGCGGCCTCAAAGGAGGAACGCGCCATCGCGCAGGCTGTGAACAGATTACACGCGTTTATTCTCTCGAACAAGGAAGAAAAACTTGCGTGGGAGAATACAGAGCTGCTCGTAGTGAAGAGCGATGACGAACTGATTGAAACAGTGCAAAAGATCAAGCAAAAGCCTGGGCGTGCCCTGGGCGTGCCCGGCGGCATTCGCACCGCGCAAACGTTTGTGCGCCTTGGCCTGGTTGACGAGTACGTACTGGCAGTCCATCCCGTCACCATCGGCCAGGGGCAGAGCTTGTTCACCAGCAGAGTCAACCTGGATCTGGTAAGCGTGAAGACCTACAGGTCCGGTGTGATGCGCGCGCATTACCGGCCACGCTAAAGAGCCGAAAGGAAGGAAATACAGGAGAAATGGCAGACAAGAACAAAACGACCATTATCGCGGAACCGGGGAAACAGGAAATGCTCATCACGCGCGAATTCGACGCGACGCGCGAACTGGTGTTTCAAGCGTTCACCGATCCAGGGCTTGTCCCGCAATGGTGGGGGCCGAGACGCCTTTCAACCCTGGTTGATAAGCTGGACGCGAAATCTGGCGGCCAATGGCGCTTTATCCATCGAGATCCTGATGGGAACGAATACGGCTTTCACGGCGTCTATCACGAAATACTCGCGCCCGAACGCATTATCGACACCTTCGAGTTTGAAGGGCTGCCGGAAGCGGGCCACGTATGTCTCGAGACGCTCACCCTGGAAGTATTGCCCGGAGGCAGAACCAGGCTCACTGCTCAATCCGTCTTCCAGTCGGTCGCCGACCGCGATGGGATGCTGCAGAGCGGCATGGAAGAGGGGCTCAACGATTCCTACGAGCGGCTTACAGAATTGCTGGAAAAGATGTAAAGGAGAACCCTATGGGAAAAGTTACCTTTGGCCTTTCGGTCTCGCTCGATGGCTTCATCGCCGACAAAAACGATGATGTCTCGGAGGTCTTCGCCTGGATGGGGCGTGCGATGGAGCATTTCTATGAGGTTATAGGCGACCAGTTTAGCGAGGGCGGCGTGGTCATCATGGGACACCGAAGCTTTCATCAGATTGACAATGAGCAGGGGTGGATCATGCCTGATGGCACGCCTCTACCCGGTCCGGTGGTTGTCATGCAGTCGCAAGCGCGCGAACCCCTGAAACAAGGCCAGACGCAATATTACTTTGTCACCGAGGGCATCGAGAGCGCGCTTGCCAAAGCCAGGGAGCTTGCCGGCGAGAAAAATATTGCCCTGCACGGCGCCAGCGCGGTTCAACAGGCCCTGCGGGCGGGCCTGCTCGACGAAATCAATATGAGCGTGGCCCATGTCCTGCTGGGTGAAGGCGTGCGCCTCTTTGATCACCTTGGCTCACAGCCGATCCACCTGGAACACATCCGCACGCTGGAGACGCCGGGAGCAACGCACCTCTCGTTTCGTGTAGTGAAATAACAACGATTTCTTCTGTGTTGTGGAAAAATGCGTGAAATGCATTTTTCCACAACACAGAAGAAATCCAGCGAGCGCCCGCAAACAGCGCAGGTACAGCTGAGCGAGCACGAGAGCACGCGGCTGTGCGTCGTGGACCTCAACATCGACACGCATCTGGCGGTCTGTACGATCCAAACGGTCGAAGGCACGGTGGTCGCCACCCGCTTCATCCGAGGCGACAAGCGACTTCACGGCCTTAGGAAGCAGCAGTTAGGACGCATCGCCCGCAACCACCGGGCCACGGGCATCATCGCGGAGGGGGAGCAAGACAATGTGCAGCGGTGGGCCAAGGTGCGTGCCCTCGACGAGGACACTGCCCACCAGGTCAGCCATCGCATCGTGCCCTTTGCCCAGGCCCACGGCGCCTCCATCCTCGTCTTCGAGCACCTCGGGCACTTCAAGCCAGTGAAAGGCCGTTACAGCCGACGGGGCAATGAGAAGCGCTCGTATTGGCTGCTCAGTTAATTTGAGTGCGTACCTATTCAGAGCAACAATTGGCAGGTTTGCGTGCATCCACAACAACACGCAAGCAAGAGACTGTAGAGCGTCTCCGTACAGCTATCGAATCACTCAAGGGCCAAAAATTGCCGATTACTGCTCAGAGTATCTATGCTGAGTGCGGTTTACACTATTCATCCTATGTTCGTAACGAAGAAGCCATTACGCTTTTTCGAGCCAACAGTACTCATCTAAACGCACAGAAAAAACGGTCAAGACGCAAACACAGCCCCAACGATGAGACGACATCACCACCGCGTGATTCCTACCTCAACTACAAAAAGCCGCAATTAGTAGCTCGTTTGAGGAAAGCAGAGAGTACTATTCAAGATCTAGAGTACCAACTTTCAACACTTGCGGATGCTTATCTTCTCCGTGAGACACGCGTAAGTGAGTTAGAAGCCAAATTGGCAACACTCGAACCGTACAAGGCTTTTGTCGAGCAGGTACGTCAGCGTGTTCGACAAGAAGAGCATGGAAACGACATTTCTCATTCCTCCTAATTGACAAATTTCTTTCCCTTGTGGGGGTGCGGCAAGTTTTTTTGCGCGGACATCGGTGAGACTGTTTTCAAAATAGAGGCAAAACAGGCAACATCTTTCACGTTCCTTTTTGTATCCTCTCTGGTCATACTGCCTGTACAAACAAATCTGCCAATTGGCTGGCGTGTTCAAGTATCCAGTGTGCGTCTGTTATTTTTTCGACGTGCTTGATGACCTCGTTCGCAGGGTTGGGGAACAAATGCGTTTCTGCAATCCAATACAAGGGAACACGTGCCATTTCCAGGGGGAGTGCTCTTATTTCCTGTACCGTTAGTGGCATGAAGGTTGCTTCATTGTAGAAAGCAAGCAGTTCTTTGACTCGGTGCCAGCAACTCACGGCTGCGATGTGCCCCTGCTTGCCGAGCCACCAATACAAGGTGTAGGCAAGCTCAAACACTCGTTTTCTGATTCGCATGAAATCGAAGTCCAGCATCGCTACTGGCTGCTCATGGAGAAACAGCAGATTCCCTCCACCATAATCGCCATGAGTCAACTGCCTGGGGAGTTGTTCTTGTGTCTTATCCCACTGCTCTTGCAAAGTGATGAGCATTTGCATCGCCTCTGTATACAGAGAAAGCGCTTGCCGCGTTTGCTGAGCCTTGATCTGTTGGGGTGACTGAGAGCTTTCTTCTGCTGCTTGACGTGTCCAAGCGAGAAGCATCTCGGGAGTGCCATAATTGCTCACGACGGGATCGATCAGATGGATGTTGGTCGCCTCTGTTCCCAAAAAGGCGTGCAAATTCCCTAGCAGGGAGAAAGCTATGCCATTGCGTTCCCAGGTATCAGCTTCTCCATCATGAGCAATGAACGGCTCCAACTCTAGCAGATGATCGTGGTTGCGCAGGATCGTCTCGCCAGAGATGGCCGGCAACGGCAAGGGCACTGGAAAGCCTGCATGAGCCAGGAGACGCTTCACCTGATGCTGTTGCGAAAGACGCAACTGCGTGACCCAAGGACGATAGAGACGAAGCACATACTTACCCCTCTCTGTTTGCAACAAGGGATTGAGATTGTAGGCTCCCCCTAGATCCCTGACGAGGCTCACCGAGCCGAGACGATACTGTCCACTGAGGAAGGAGACATCACACAGTTGCGCTCTAGGGGCATATCCATCCTGTTTCATCTAAGTCCTTTCCCCACTCTATTGCACGTGATAGAAAGTTTCTGCCGTCTTGCCACAGTGTAGCACACGTGGACAGGATATATTACAGAGATATTGCCGAAAAGTTAGGTGAAATGACACAATGCGACACGTGAAACGATATGGACTCAGCCTCGCGCAAAAAAACTTGCCGCGCCCATACTGTTGTTCCCTTTTTCCTGATGTAAGAAAGGCAGGTATGCGGCGTCTACTCCCTGTTGTCGCGCTGTTTGCAGTAATAGGTAGTGGGTTGTCAGAATCTGATGCGCTCGTAGGTCGATCTGGCTTTCTGCAAGCGTTGCCAACAATGCCTGCTCGGCTGCCTCTGTTAAGAGTTCAGCGTGAGCCTGTAAGTACTTTTGAGAGGTAAGCCAGTCTGGGGTACGAAGCCAGCCTAGGAGGAGAGCTATGAGCTCTTCAGGATCCAGCGGTACTCCTGCAGACGTACCATTGGAGGCAAGTGGCTCTTCTTTGCCGTTCTCCTGGCTATAACCTGTTTCATCTGGTGCATCAGACAGAGGTGGCGCTTGCTCTGCATGCTTATGTGAAGATTCCAGGTTCATCAAAGATTCCTTTCTGGTCTTCTCTCAAGAGAATGTGATGATTGCGTGGGTGACAACCAGTATGCTGCAACGGGTAAGCTGTTTGTGTCCAATTGAAGTATTTCAAATGATAAACGCTCCAGCTCTTTCTTCTTGGGATTAAAATCTTCTTTTGTATAAAATGCTGATACTGTATGTACTTTCTCTGTTTGCTATGGCGAAAGTCATCACGTGAACAAACGTTGATTGCCATAGAGACGAAATGCTGAAGATGAAATGATACGTTTGCTTTGCCTCATTCTGTCGTTCATATAGATAATAAAACTGAAAAATCTGCTTTGGATTATGTTGCAGCTCTTGCGAGATGAATAAAGAAGCCAACAGAAACAGCTAGCTAGCAGGTTTATCACACTTTGGCTGAATTTACCTTTGTATGCTCAAGCACCCTGAGCGAGTATATGCATAAATGAATAATCTCGGCCTGAGTAAGAAAGGAATGATTGTGAGCCTGGAACACTCACATGAAGATGGAGCGCAGGAAGGGACTAAACCAGTTGTAGAGGATGGCATAGACCTTGTTCTGGAGGGGCGTCAAGGAGAACTGCGTTCTGCACATGCCAGACCTGGCAACGATCAGGATATTGTAACCTCTTCGGTGCTACAAGGTCCTGCCATATATAACGAGGCTGGTAACCTAGCATTTAATCAGTATCAAACCAGTAAACACATAGAAGACCTGAGCCGAGCAGTAACATACTGGCAGAAGGCACTCAATTTTGCCCCGTCTGACATGGCGAGTCGAATCCCTTATCTGGTGTCACTTGGTGTCGTGTTACGAGTCCGCTACGAGCGGACAGGTGAGTTGAAGGATCTGGATGCGAGTATTGATGCCTTCCAGCAGGTTGTTCGTGCCACCCCAACTGGGGAGCCCAATCGATCGCAGTATCTGGGCAATCTAGTTTTGGGACTGGTGAAGCGATATGAACGCACGAGAACATTGGAGGATCTGGATGCCGCCATCAGCGCCGTTCAGCAAACAATTCACGCCTTAGCAGCCAATGCACCTGATCTGTCAGACTATGTAAGTGGCCTGGGAGAGTTGCTGCGTATTCGATATAAATATACAGGAGTGTTGGAGGATCTAGAAGTCAGCATTACCCTGTTGCGGCAGGCTGTTCAGGCCACCCCCACTGACGCGCCCAAGTGGCCAGGATATCTGGATAACCTGGCCAAAGCGTTGCAAGACAGATATACTCATACAGGAGTGTTGGAGGACCTGGAGGATGCTATCAACGTCTTGCGACAAGCTGTTCAGGCTACTCCTTCTGATGCGCCCAAGTGGCCAAAATATCTGAACAGCTTGAGCATGGGATTACGTGCTCGATATGCACATACGGGAGTACTAGAGGATTTGGAGGCCAGTATTCATGCGAGCCGGCAGGTTATTCAATTGACTCCAGCCGAAGCGCCTGATCGAGTAATATACCTCAACAGTCTCGGATTAAGTTTATGCGACCGATATGCTCGTACGGGATTGCTCGAGGATCTGGAAGCCGCCATCGACGTTCTCCAGCAAGCTGTGCAGATCGCTCCAACGGATACGCGAGATCAATCGCTTTACCTGAACAACCTGGGCAATGGGCTGCGCTTCCTCTATAAGCGCATTGGAGCCTTTGAAGATCTAGAGCGTGCTATCAGTGCTTTTCGGCAAGCCACTCAGGGCTCGATTGGAGCATCCAAGTTGATTTATCTGAACAATCTTGGAGCAGGGTTACTTGATCGATATCTTCACACGGAAGCATTGGAGGATCTGGAAGCCGCCATCGACGTTCTCCTGCAAACTGTTCGGGTCGCGCCAGCCAATGCCCCCAATCGGCTGCTCTACCTGAATAATCTAGGCCTGGGACTGCGTATCCGATACCAGCGCATGGGAAAGCTCGAGGATCTGGAAAGCGCCATCAATGCCTTGCAGCAAGCCGCTCATATTGCGCCATTAGATGCACCTGGTCGTTCCCTCTACCTGAGTAACCTTGGTGCAGTGTTACTTGACCACTACAATCTTACAGGAAACGTAGAGGGTCTGGATACTGCCATTAACGCACTCCAGCAAGCCGTTCAGGTTGCTTCTGCGAACGCGTCGAATCGATTGCTCTACCTGAGCAATCTGGGAGTAGCGCTGCGTCTTCGATACGAACGTACAGGAAGCCTAGAAGATCTGGAAAGAGCCATTACTATCCTTCAGCAGGCCGTTGAGGTTACCCCAACCGAAGCGCCTGATCGGGCATTAATCTTGAGCAATCTTGGTGTGGGGTTGTATGTCCGGTATGCTCGCACAGGAACGCTGGAATATCTAGATGCTGCCATCAATGCCTTCCAGCAAGCCGTTCACGCCGCTCATATAAATGTATCGAATCAATCACTTTGCTTGAATAACCTGGGCGTTGGGTTACGCAACCGATACGAGCGTACAGGCATTCTAGAAGATCTGGAGAATGCTCTCACTGTCCTTCAGCAAGCTGTCCAGACCGCTCCAGTCGATGCTCCCAACCGGCTCCTGTACGTCAGTAGCCTGGGAGTAGGGTTGCTTGACCGATATCAGTGTACTGGGGACCTGGAAGACCTGGAGGCTGCTCTACGCATGTTTCAACAAGTTGTTCAGATCGCTCCATCCGACGCGCTTGATCAATCAATCTATCTGAATAATCTGAGCTATGGACTCTATATCCGATATGAGCGCACAGAATCGTTGGAAGATCTGGAGAGCGCCATCGACCTTCTCCAGCAAGCTATTCAGGTCGCGCCTTTTAATGCCCCCAATCGCCTGTTCTACCTGAACAGTTTGGGTATGGAGTTGCACGACCGATACGCTCACACGGGAGCGTTAAAGGATCTAGAGGCTGCTATCGAAGCGTGGGAAGCGAGTTGGTCCATCCCTCAGTTGCAGTTCGCCGCACTCCCTGTAGTCTATCAACTGGGCCAGCAACGCCAGGTGGGTGGAGGTATTGCTCGTCTTGTCAACGCCTACTTACAACGCACGAACCAGTTTCATCCTCGCACCTCCAGTGCGCTCCGTCGAGCATTGGAGGTCGTGGAAGGCAACAAATCGCGTGTGTTGACACAACTGGTTGGTCGAGGACCTCTGCCGCTCCCGGATGGGTTTTCCTCTCAGGATGCTGTGCGCGAACGGCAACTCCTGGTTCATCTGACCACCTTAGATACTCAAGAACTAGCCTTTCTTGGTCGCCTAACCTTTGTCGAGGAGGAAACTGGCTATTTGGACCGTCTTCAACAACGTCAGTCCGCCTTACAAGAACTAGAGAACCTCTGGACCAGTCTGCTGCGCCTTAGCCCGGAGGGAGCAGCCTATGTGGCTCTGCGTCGTGGATCTGCCCCTACCTGGCAAGAACTCTCGCATCTGGCGAAAGCGTTGGGGCCAGGAACTGTGCTCCTCTCGCTTTTTACCGCTGCTGATCACACGTTGCTCTTCCTCGTACGGGCTGGTTGGCGTGTGCCTCGTGTCGTTGAGGTGCCGCTCAACCTGGGACGTTGGACTGATATTGTGGAGCGCCTTGCGCGCGAAGTCCATTACTATACACCTGGTCAGTGGCGAGGAGAGACCTGGGAGCAACCGTTGCGTGCGCTGTTGACAAAAGCACAGCAGCATCTGGTTGGAGCCGAGCGACTGATCCTGGCACCAGAGTGGGATGGACACCTGCTCCCCTGGGGGGTGCTGGCTGATCGCGCTGGATGGCAGACTGTGACAGGACAACCCATTCCTCTGGTGACCCTCCCAACTTTAGGTATCCTTCCCAGGCTACGACAACACCCTCGTGTGCGTATCGGGACTGGTTCGGCTCTTGTCGTGGGCAATCCTCGTGGTGACTTACCCTATGCTGAAGTTGAGGCCAACGAGGTGGCAGCGCGCTTTGGAGCACTCCCGCTTCTGGGGACTGCCGCCACCACATCCGCAGTGCTGGCTCGCCTCCCAGAGGCAACCATGATCCATCTTGCCACCCATGCGCGCTTTGAGCCGGAGGACCCGCTCGAATCGGGCGTCGTCCTGGCCGATGGCGTCTTGACAGCGCGCGATATCCTCCAGCATCGTCTGCAAGCTGATTTGCTCGTGCTCTCTGCCTGTGAAAGCGGTCGGGTTGGTTTTCTGGGTGGTGAGGAACTTGCAGGATTAAGCCAGGCCTTCTTACAGGCGGGTGTTCGCTCTCTTCTTGTGAGCCTTTGGAAGGTGAACGACCCGGCAACGGCGGCTCTTATGCAAGCCTTCTATGCTGCTCGGCAGGCTGGAGCCGATAAAGCGCAGGCACTCCGAGAGGCCATGACACAGATCCAACGGGACCCACGCTGGCCACACCCGTACTACTGGGGCGCTTTTACCCTGGTAGGGGACTGGGACTAAGTATTGATGGTGCACTATAACAGTTCTTTCCCAGAAGTGTGAACACGCAAAGGAGATGATTCATGTGGATAACAACCCCTGAAACAATTGAGCAGATCCTGCTTGAGGGCCAACTGGAACCAGTAAGCGATGATGCTCTTCAGCAATCTGCACGTGATTGGCAGAGCCGAGGAGTGAAGCTCACCTCTCACGATGCGTTGCGCATCCTGCCGGTGGTGAGCATCGGCCAGCCCGAGACGTGGCCTCTTCAAGACCTGTATACATCTAAGACGTTGCCGCGCCCTATTCAGACCAAGCTTAAACAGGCAGATTTCTATCTGGTCCGTTTCTCCTGCTCTTTTCGCCCACTCCACGAGGAGAGCCGCGTGGAGTGGGCTCGTTTCTGTGTGAATCTCCTTCCTCATCTAACAACCAGGGAGCACCCAATGGCTTTTGATTTCTATCCCCAGCAGGTGATGCAGGAGGGGGCAAAACGCCAGATCAAAGTGACACTGAGTCCCTTACTCAAGTTTCAAGAACTGGAGGCAAGTCTTGGCAGCGCAGAATTTGGGTTCGAGAGCCTTGCACACATTCCCATTATTAGCGCTGCCCTCGGCACAAGCTTTGATCCGAGTTGGGACTATAGAAGTGATTCACCGTCTGGAGTCCTGGGAACCAGGTGGATGTATCTGCTTGTCAAGGCTCCCAAGGGACTGGCAAATGGGCAGGCCCGGCTGGAGTTGGAGGCAGATGTCCTGGTGCGGGGAACACGCATTGCGGCGAAATTACGACGCCAATCGAATCAGGCAGGTGCGCACCTCATCGTCTCATTGTGGGGCTAATGGCAACATGTAAAAACAACAATGAGCGATGCTATACATGCTTATCACAGAGAGATGCATGGCTGGCGGAACCGATATCCCACTCCTGCAATGGTCTCAAGATAGGTGGGATGTCTCGGATCATCTTCCAGTTTGAGTCGCAATGTATGGAGGTAGACACGAATATAGTCCACTTCCTCGTGATACCCTTGGCCCCAGACAGCATAGAGCAACGATTGATGAGAGAGCACTTTTCCCCCATCGCGCATGAGGGTGAGTAGCAATGCGCATTCGATGGGCGTTAAACGGAGCATCTGCCCACGAACAACGACACATCGCTCCAGGCACAGTAAGCGAATCTGCCGATCCTCACTTTCAAGCACAGAGCACGGGCCAAGATGTTTTGATGCGTCACATGATGATGTCAGAGACGCTCGATGGCGCCTGGCATGCCCGTGTAAGCGGGCATGCAGCTCCTGTTTGCCACAGGAAAAGAAGACATAATCGTCGGCGCCAGCATCGAGCATACTGACGATGTGCGCTTCCTCCCCCTGATCGGAACAGATCACCAGGGGTGTGCGAGGCGTGATCTGACGAATCTGTTGGACCTCACGTGAGCATGTACAGCAGGCAAGCCAGACATCGTGTTGCATCAGCCGTACCGTCATGGCGGCGGCACTACTTCCCAGATGCACCAGATGCGTGACCTTGAGCTGTCCTCCTCGCAGTTGTGGCCGAAGCATGCGCGCTTCTTCCCGAGTACCAAGGAGGAGGATGTGAGGCGGGTGCAATGGCACGGTTCCTCTGGTGTCTTCTGCGTTCATAGATTCTTGTTTCTCTCCTGTGTTCAGTGAGGCCGTCTGTCGGGATTGAGATGAGAAAACGCCTGTGTCCACGATGTGAAGACCATTGGGCGACACGCTCAGGATGCTCTCAACTGCCAGGTCATCAGGTTGCGCTTCTGAAGGATCTGGATGAAGTGCTCAACCTCATCGAGCGGCAATCGCAACACGTTCGCAATGTCCTGGGGAGTGCGTTGCCCATTACTGAGCAAAAAGACGTGGCGTATGCGCATAGGGAGCGCAGCCAGAGGCGCTTGCTCAACAGGAACGGCCTGGAGCGGAACATTGACAGGCGCTTCCGTGGCGCTGCTTCTGCCTCATGATCGTGCTGGGGTGCGTGAATCTGCCAGGGAAGTGCGCTGACTCCGTTCAGGACCTGGAAGGCTTCACGCTGTTGCATGAGCACGCGGCCACTCGTACGCAGGCACATCTGGCAGCGCGTGATCCTTCCCTGCTCAAAGGACAGCTCGGCGACGATCTCCTGCCCCTCCGAGCGTGTGGCAACAGGCACAGATGGGGGAAGGACGGCAGAAATGGAGAGGGTTGCTTGCGCAGTGCGCATCTGCTCAATTAAGGCGGCGAGTGGTAGGTGATAGACGTGTGCGGTCGGTGTCATGTGTCTGTGCTGCATGGTGTCTCTCCTTGTTCTTGGTGTGATGATTTCTCTGTGCTGATCTCTTGCTTTTTCTTCTTGCTTGGCTGCTCTTTCTCGCGTAGCTGTGTTCCCTCCTACGTGATGAAAAGGGAACATAGCTGGGAGCATGGTCGAAGGAACTGCGGGATTGGGTGTTTTACCTGCATGGTGGGGATCGTTCGTGGTACGCGTCCCGAGGGCTTGTAGCCCCAGATGGTGCAGAGGTGCCAGTACCCACGAAAGGTGGGTTCGAGGAGCTCCAATTGCATCTCGTGATAGATCTGTTGATAGGCCTCGCGAGAAAGAGGCGTATCTTGACGGGTGCAGAGTGGCGCCACGAGCTGATAGAAGTCATCGGCCTGCTCACGGAGCGTGCTATGAAAGGGTGTTCCGGCAGAGAAGTCGAGCAGGCTCTCGTGTTGCTCAACAGAGACAAAGCCTCTCTTCTCCATCCGAGTGGGGAGGCATTCAGGTCGAGAGAGACGCATTGTTCGTGTTCCTGGGAGTGATGGGCGAGCCGCCGCTCGCAGCCTGTCCATCTGGTGCCAGTAGGAGGCACACAGCGTGCCAGCAGCAGCGCTGGTACTCGCTCCTTGCACACACTCCAACAGGCGCAACACTCCGCCTGGTCGAAGGAGCCGAAAACAGTCGTCAAGCACCAACGGCCACGCGTACTCAGGAAGAGTCGCATGGAGGAAACGTCCGCTGATGAGGTCCATACTCTCGGCCGGGAAGGGAAGAGGTCGGGTGAGTGGACAGATCTGAAGAGAGACATGGCGGCATCCCTGGACGGCGGCAAAGAAGGCAGCCTGTCTGGCGTAGATCACCTGTGAGGTGACGCCGATGATCTCCGTGGTTGGCCTCCTTGAGGCCAACTGTCGCAGCCACTCGCCGTGAGGGTCTGTTCCGAGTTCCAGTACGCGCTTCATCTGGAGGCCCTCGCCTTGCTCGGGAAGCGGCGTACGGAAATGCTGTACGAGCAGACGCGCCTGCTGGCAGCGCCGCCGCCATTCCAGAGGATGCACCGGCGACACCAACACCTCCTCATCGAGGACCAAAGGATCCGAGGGGGTATAGAAGGGATAGAACGCTCCCTTGTGTGCACGAGGGGCCTGGCATCCCACGTCCTCACGCACCTGTGGCATGAGGAGGTGGGATGGCTTGTCATGTGCCGGGTGCTCGTTCTTTTCAAAGAAGAGCAGGCCTTGTGGTGAGGGAAGGTGAATGCTCTGTTGTAGGCTCATTGTGCTCCTCCTGATTTATAAGCATGGACACGAGAGAGGGTCCAGTGCCCCTTGAAGGTGGGGGCGCTCATCTCTGCTCGCATCTGCTCAAAGATCTCCTCAAACCTCTTCGGGGTCAGGTCGGTGGTCTGGTAGAACACTGGGGCAAGCTGGTAAAAGAAGGATTCGGCATTGGTGCGCATACTGGCTTGGTAGAGCGTGCCCGCCGAAAAGTCGAGCAGACTCCGTTGTTCTTCAATGCCACAGTAGCCAACGTCGTGCAGGTGTTCGAAGAGGCGTGTGTGTTGCAAAGGTATACTGGCAAGGCCTGAGCCCTCCTGGCATTCTTCGTGCTGAGAGGGGAGTGTCTGTGTGCGCACAGCAAGGGCCTGCTCGTAGTAATGAGTCAGCGTTTCACAGGCGGGGCTGTTTGAGAAGGCAGCGATGCATTCCGTGAGGCGGAGGAGACCTCCAGGGCGCAGGACACGCCAGCACTCCCGGAGCAGCCGGGGCCAGCCTGCCTGGGTGAGAAAGGTGCGTAAGAAGTGACCGTTGATAAGCGTGGAGAAGTTGGCAGGGCAGCATAGCTCCCTGGCAAAATCCATCTGGAGAAATTGGACACGTGTCTGGGTCTGTATCTGGCGAAAGGTGTTGGCTTGCCGGACGTAAGGGGCAAGGGCCGAGACGCCAAAGACCAGACAGAAGGGATCGTGAAAGGCCATATCACAGGCCCAGGTGCCTCCTGGCCCACATCCCAGATCCAGAATGAGGTGTGGTGAGGTGGACGTGGTAATGCCTAGCTCTTCCAGTTCGGGTAAGGGCTCCTTGAGGGCTGAGGCGAGCATGTGATATTGCGTGATGACGCGAGCCTGTTCGGCGGAGGCCAGTGGATCAAGCAGCAGGGGGCCATGCGTGCTGCTTTCGGCATAAATACGATGGGAGGCGTGAAACATCTTTCCCTTCCTCTTCTTCACTCCTCTCAACCTGACAAAATGACAAGCGTATCTCTCTTCGCATCAATCGCGTTGATGCTGCATATAGTCATGCTCTGCCCACGTTTCCTCACGAGGGATATCTGAGAGGGGAACAGTGCCATGATTCTCGTGTGGTGATTGCGCTTCTTCTGGTGCTCCACCAGTTTGGCCGTGTTGCTTGATGGGCGCGTCATAGTACTGCGCTTTATGCGCTTGCATGTGGGTGATAAGGCGGTGTTTGCCGTCGGTGGCGTGCTCCCAGTGGTGGGCAAACCAGGTGGTGAGGTGTTCCAGGAGCAAAAGGGTAGGGAGCCGGGCGGCGAGCAGACGCTGCTCCTGGGAACATTGGAGCAGGAGGGTGCGTTCCTCTCGCTCTAAGAGCCCTCGAAGGCGCTTGAGCGAGATGTCCTCGTGGGTGAGGTGAGCGCTATGCATAATGTTGAGTTCGGCATTGATGAGGAGCCCTGCTCGGGTGAGATCGGATGAGCCGACGATTGCAGTCTGTGGGGCGATACATGCGCTATCCTGGTCGGCGTAGAAGAGAAAGCATCGGGCATGAAGGTGCGTGTGCTCGGCAAGGCGGACCTCCACGTGCTCCTGATGCAAGAAGGCGATCAGAGCTTCAATCTGCGTGAGTTGTTCCTCCTGAGGGGCTTTAGAGCACTCGTTGCCTGACGAATGGTGCATGTTCTCCAGAGACTCATCCTCAATGGTGGTGAGGGTCTCAGGATGAAGGAGGAGGCGAAGGTTTCCTACCTGTTGGAGACCTTCACGGACAAGTGCCCACCCTTCCAGGGTGAGACGTGTCGTACAGAGATCAAGGGCTCGGCCAGCGTGGTGAGCCAGGAGATGGTGTAAGGTTTCGTTGAGCGTGACGCGCTGGTTGTCAAGCAGTAAAAGGCGCGCCATGTTGGGTGGCTGGATGGTATTCATGGTGAGAGATGATCATCCTTTCTATATCGAGAGTTGTCACTATGGTCAAAATGGGTATGGGAGTGCTTCTGTACCCACCAGTTCATCAGGGCAAAGACCTGGCACACGCACAGGTCCAATCTGAAAGCCGTTTGGGCACGGAGTAAAGGTGTGATGAGGATGCTGGACAAGCTAGGTTTGAGCACGAAATGCTACCTCCAACTTGTCACGGGCATAGACGAAATGGTAGGCATCGTTGCCTCCTTCTTCCCATCCTTCCTGCTGTTGCATTGAGGCGGAGGCGCGGAGAAGCCAGAGGGCCAAATATTCTTCCCAGAGCACCATGTCGATATTCTCCAAGGTCAGTGTGAGCCTGGTGTGGTTGGAGAACGCCTGAAGGATCTTTTCCGTATCCTGGCGATGGATGGGGCGCTGAAGTAATGCCTGATAGACAATACTAGTTTCTACTCTTGTGGCTCGCGCAAGATCGGGCACGTCGAAGGGGAAGAGGGTTCGTATCTGTTCCAGTGTTGGCTTTTTCTTTCGGTCGTGCATTTCCTGATGTCCATTCTTGAATACATTTTCTGTTCTAAAATAATGAGTGCCGATATTATGTCCTAAGGGGAATTCCTTTAATACAGGTGAGAGACATACTGAAATTTGAGGTGCGCTTTTCGAATTGCATGGTAGACAGCATCTTTTGTATACTCTTGGTAAGAAAACGTACCAGAGAAGGATAGGCATGCACGATGGAAAGTGTTGATTGGGCACGTTTCGGACTTCTCTCTCCAGTCGAGATGGGAACGGACGGATTCCCGCGCCCTGGCAGAACTGCACGCTGGTATCGAGAACAAAAAAAGCATACTGATGCGACCTGGACACAGAAGCGCCTGGCACAGGAGTTAGGTCTGACGGAACGGGCGGTGTGTTACCTGGAGAGCCACGATGTTGGACTCGACTCGATTTCTCTTCGTCGCAGACTGGCACTGTTGTTTAACATCCCCCCCATTCTCTTCGGGCTGGCTTCTATTGAGGATGAAACCGATCCTGGACAGACCGCCAGGTCACATCGTAAGATGAAGCAAAAAGAACACCCCTTGCGCAGCCAAAAAGGACTTGCACGAGCGCTCAGCATGACAGAGAAAGCCATACGAGACATGGAAAAAAGGAATATCGGGCTAGACTCCATTGCGCGCCGCCGCGTGCTGGCTTTGTTGCTCGATATTCCACCAGTAGCATTAGGCATTGTCACCCTTGAGGAAATTCTGCTCCAACAGTACCAGGATGTACCGATCACGCCACATGCCGGAGAAACAAGAGAAAAAGATGCAACTTTCGATCTGGCAATCTACACAGATCGTCTCAAAACCCTCTGGAATCGCAACCATACTGGCACTGCGCAAGACCGCCTGACCCAGATTGCCGCTGCTATGGCAGATCTCACGACTACGTTACCCTACGTCAGTGGGGACGATGAGAAAGAGGTACGGGCAGTACTGTGTCGCTATCACCATCTTTTTGCACATATCTTACGTGATCAGGGTCGGTATGATACAGCAATTGTAGAATTAGAAAAAGCAGCTATTTTAGCTGAAAGGGCTGGACGTCCTCATTTGCTCGCGGTGACGTTGCTTCGGATTGGTAGTGTGCTCCGCGATAGAGGAACGGTATTCGAAGCTCAAGCAAAAATGGAGGCTGCAAGAGGGAATAGCACAGGTGCGCATCAAAAAAGAAGACAAGCGAATACTGATTATCTGGCAGCCATTGACTGCTATACCAGGATACGCAATCTTGAGCGGCTTCCCGAAGCGTTACACGGCGTGATGTTATTCGATGAGGGATACGCAAAGGCACATCTGGCACAAGGAAATCGGGAGGCAAAACGAACTGCGCTGGCTCACCTCAAGGCTGGTGGGAAAATAATAACAGAGACAAGAGATATCCTTGAGGAGGAGTTCTCGATTAGAATCACCGAGCGAACCTATCGTAACACAAAAGTAGCCGCAATGCTGGAAGCAGGCTGGTCCCGCGAAGCCCTCCAGGAACTTACAGACCTGATGGACCTTCCAGAAGAAGGGGACATGACACGGAAAAATGCCTATACCGATTATCTTTGGGCACAAGCCTACGCCAATCTGGGATTGATTGATGCCGCAGCCACTCCAGCACAAGATGCGTTCGCCAGAATGAAGCAAATAAAGTCCCGTATCCACATCACGCGCATTGCCGGATTACAAGGACAACTGAGCCAGCTCGATAGCAAAAACATCGAGGTCATTCGGTTAGGTGTGATGATTCATTCATAAGGGAGAAACAATGTATCGCCAACCTGTCAGAGAGTATCCGAATCGTCAATATGTGACGGGAGAACAACAAAAACCAGGAACGTTCCTGCCAGATTCAACCTATGCAGCAGCATTGGATGCGCTCGTAATTTGTTGTGCTGATGCTGCTCTCTTGCATCAAGGGTTGTGGTTGATTGCCAAGCGGGCATGGGAACCCCATCCCGACTGGTGGGTTATAGGAGGACGGATGCGCAAAGGTGAGCTTATTGAGCAGGCATTACGGCGGAATTTGCGACGAGAATTGCACCTTGATATTCCCGAAGACCGCCTCCGAAATATTATCGGCTACTATAGTCAGATCTGGGATACAAGAGCATGGGAGCCAACAACGAACGGATGCCATATGTTCTCAATCACAACATCCGTCAATCTGACTGATGAAGAAAAAGCGAATGTGCAACTTAATGAAGAGTATGCCGATTCTCAATGGGTCTATCCCTTGCATGTGATAGAGAATACTGATTCCTTTCATCCGTGCCTTGTTCAAATAGCACGGGACATTATCTCAAAATAACTGGATCTTCCCACGAGATGCTGATGTAGGACTCGCCAGAAGAAGCATATTTCCTAGAAATATGTTTCGGATGCTTGAATGCTCACTGTAGGCTACCCTTTGGGATTTTTGGCTTTCTTGATTTCTCTGCGCTTAACCTGATTTACTAGAAAACAACATATATAGAAGAGGAGACGCACTTGGGAAGTTATCAGTCAGAGAGCTGCTATTACCTGCATGTCCAGTTGACTGGCATTGAACCACCGATTTGGCGCGAAATGGTCGTGCCTGGTGCCATCAGTCTTCACACCCTCCATAAAATGCTTCAGGTGGTCATGGGGTGGGAAAACTCCCATCTCTATTTGTTCAGGTTAACCATCAATAAGAAAACAATGGTGTATGGTCTTCCTGATCCTGATTGGGAAAGTGCAGATATGCGCATCAGGGATAGCCGACGCACAAAACTTGATGCAACTGTCTGGGCTGAGTGGCTGACGTTGACCTACGAATATGACCTGGGAGATAGCTGGATGCACCAGATTACGATTGAAAAGATCGAGCATCTCCAAGAGGAAAATAGAAATGAGGATGCTTTTTGGATCACGCCTCGTTGCCTGTCTGGTGAACGGGCATGTCCTCCAGAGGGTGTCGGTGGGATAGGTGGATACACTTCTTTCCTTGAGGCATTGCGGAATCCCAAGCATCCTGAGCACAAACGTCTGCGCCAGTGGGTCGGCGCGTCTTACCATTCTGAGCTCTTTTCTGTCCAGCAGGCCAATTCAGCGCTGGCGATCCTGGATTGACACAAGTTGCCACACCATCATTTCGGTATAGGTTACCTGTGTCGGCATTGTCCCTGCCAGGACAACCAACCCGGCAGTCTTCAGACTACTATTCTCACCCTGAATTTTGACGAGCTGGTTCTTATTCACATAGAACCGGAACATGTTGCCTTGTACCTGAAGCGTCACGATATTGCTTTTCCCTATCCCCTGGTGGATCGCGCCAGTGCTATCATGTTGCGAAAATATGACCTTCACTGTTGCTTCGTTCCCTGTGCCCTCATATTTGCGTAGTGCATAGAGCCCATCAGAGCAGACGAGAAATTCATAGCCATTTTCTGACCCGCCACGAAATCCCACGCCTCCGCAATCCCCTTGGAGGATGCTCATCTGTACTTGCAATGCGAAATTTTCGGGTGGATCTTGTATTGCACACCCATAAGCGTGATGGGTTTTGTCTTCTATGACATGTTCTCCGTCTGGCTTCATATAGCACGTCCCCCCCGCATTTGCATCGGTGAAAGGAACGCTCCACATCCCCGACATTGCCAGTAAGTTATACTGGACCAGTTTCCCTTGCCCGGGTAAGTAGCTTGGATATGGGTGCTTGTTTTTGACCGTTGCCGTCTGTTGGAGGAAATACGCTGTGCGCGTATTAGTGACGCTGATCTGATATGCCTTGGTCTCGTTCTGGATGCGTGGGGCCATAAGCGCTATGAGCAACACCAGGTACGCGAGGAATGCCAGCATAATGCCTAATCGTTGCCCGGGTCGCTTTGTTTGTGCCCGCCCGGGTGCCACAGGTGTATGTTGGGGCGTCGGCGTTGTCCCGGTGGGGGGCTCAGCCTTTGCCCCTGGTGCCAGGGACACAAAATAATCAAGGAACACCTTATGCGTAAAGGCATAACCGCCGCCGACCCTGTAGAGCAAAATATGGTGTGCTGCACCGTTAAGGAACGATGACAACTTTTGGGGCATTCCGTCTTTGCGTGTGAGCAGGAAAGACAACACATGATGTTGGAAGCTGACGAGCCAGCCATTGAAAAGGGCCGCTATAAGTGCAACACTGACAACCCCTTCCCAGTTGCTTTGAAAATAGCCCAGGAAGGAAATGGTATGATTCCCCTGCATCTGAATCCATGCGAGAGCGAGGTGAACCACTCCTATGACGAGCAGGCCTATGAAGCCATAGAGCAGGCCGTTGCTCAGTGAGCGGCGAATGCCCTGGTTGGGTCTTGTCCGCCGGTCGTTGTCGATCGTCTCACTCGATAATCCCTGATAGAACCCCGACACAAGCCAGTAGAGCAGCCCGAAGAGGAGACCCATAAGGAGAAAACTGAGAAGGCTGGTAGGGCGATTCCCTGCGAAGCCAAGATACCCGTAGAAATACATTTCTAGCCACTTGGGCGCTATATATGAGTATGCTCCTATGAGTGCAAATACTGCGACAATGCCTGCTACAATCCCGATTTGACGTTTTGAGCCGAGATGGTTTCTCACACTCCACCAGGACCAGGTAACCAGGTCCGCTGGTTGAATCTCCCAATTTCTGCCAACCAGAAGTCTGCTGAGAATACCACCGGTGATGCCAAAGATCAATCCAAAGAATGATCCATAAAGCAGTCCGAAGAGCAATCCAGCATAGAACCCGTTGGATGCCTGTCCTGTTGGTGTGCCAGTGAGAAAAAGACTAAATACTCCGTAGCATAGGCCAAAACTGAGGGTGGTTGCCAATCCAACAAGAAGGCCGTTGCGCAGCCACACCTGTTTTACGAGAAATTGCCTGATAGGAGCTTTCGATCCTTGTCCGGTCAGCATCGTCTTTCCCGTCGTGCGGGTCGGTTCTAATGCTCTCTGGAGTACGGCACCATACACCACTCCGATGAGTCCTGCAATCAGCGCTTCTACAAGCGAGTACAATGAGCCGAAGAGCACCGCAAAACCAACGCCTGCGATGAGTGCTCCCGGCCAGCGCGTAAAAGCAGGCACACGATGGTTTTCCTCTAAAGTAGCCCCTCGGATGAAGCTGAGGCCCATGAAGATACCCAGACAGACGATAAATACGAGTGTGCCTGGTCCGTTGCTGATGAAAAAAGCGCTGACCGCGAAACTGACCAGTATGCCAAGAAAGCATGCTACGAAACGTATTGCCAGCCAGGTATAGGTCTGCCGTAGGCGCTCTCTGGAGAGCCAGCTTGCTTGAAGGGTCTCGATATAGAATACTACCTGGTTGTGTTGCCGCATGCCGCAGGCCAACCAGCTGAGCCACGCAAGGATATCTTTTTTCGCTTGAGACACCTGCAACATACGATCCACATATGCTGCGAGAATTCGTTGCTGTAATTCCCCTGCTGTGCCAGTGCTCGGCAGGCTGTCTTCTGGCGCGTTGCGGTAGGTGAGCATTAATACATTGAGCATGAGGGGGGATTGGGCTAATTCTCGTAGCAGCCCATGCTGCTGCATGGCGGCGCGGAGCGTGGCTACTTGCTCACCAGCCATGGCCAGATAGCCGTCGATCTGTTCCGTGCTAAGCGGCTGCAACGCAATTGCCCCCTGTAATTCCAGGAGCTTCTGTTGTAAGAAATATTCGGTCGTGCGGCTCGCGACTGCCAGCGGCGTCAGGTGCGCTCTACGATAGGTATTGATCGCCTCGATGCATGCGCTGCGGGCCGTATCGACCACCTCATCTAGCCCATCAAGCAATGGAAGAATCAGGCCGTCTTCCAGCCAGCGTTTACCCAGCTTGCGAGGAACCTGATAGCTTATGAAAAGCTCTTCGACCAGCCACTCTTCCAACGCCTGGCGTTTTTCAGCCCAGGAAGCGAGGTTGAAAATGACTGGTAGGTGTTGAAGATCGTCTGCCTGTGCCCGCTCAATCAGGCTGAGAGCAAGGGTAAGGAGGAGCGTGCTTTTGCCCGAAGCAGCATGCCCCGTGCCGGGACACCACCAGGGATGAAAGAGGATATACTGGAGAGATCGCGGCCAGGTGAGAACGGACGCCCAGTTATGAACATGAGCGTGAGCCCGAAGCTGTCTCCAGGTACCCGTTTGCACCGCCAGTTGTCGCTCTTTTCCAGAAGCACGTAGAGGAATCTAACCTCACAGGCCGGGTACTTCCTGGTCGCTGATCGCTAACCATTGACCACAGCGTATCAGAAGGAGGAACCCTGATGGAAGTCCTGTATCGAAGCTGTTGCGGGATTGATGTCCACAAACAATTTCTGGTGGCATGTTTGCTCGCTGTCGATGAGAAAGGACAGCAACACAAAGAGCTGCGGCGCTTTTCGACGATGACGAGTGAATTACTCTCGTGCGTTGACTGGCTGAAAACAGCGCGGTGCCAGGCCATCGCGATGGAGTCAACCGGGGTGTATTGGAAGTCCCCTTTCAACCTCATGGAAGGGCACTTTGAGCAGGTCATGATTGTCAATGCCGAACATCTCAAACGCGTTCCAGGTCGCAAAACCGATAAAAAGGATGCGGAGTGGATCGCCGAACTCTTGCAGTTTGGGCTCCTCAAACCCAGCTTTATCCCGTCACCCCAACAACGAGAGCTTCGTGATCTGACCCGTCTGCGCACAACTCTGATCGCCGAGCGAACCCGGCTGGTGAATCGGCTCCACAAAACGCTGGAAGATACCAATCTGAAGCTCTCGTCCGTGTTGACGGATATCATGGGGAAATCAGGACAGCAGATTCTCTCGGCTCTCCTTCGCGGAGAGGAAGATCCAGCCGTGTTAGCAGATCTGGCTCTGGGACGTGCGATGAGCAAACGTGACGCGCTGGCACAAGCGCTGCGTGGACGCCTGAGGGACCATCACCGCCTCCTCTTGCAGGAACTGCTCTCCCTGATCGAGCGACATGATCGGGGAATTTCGCGCCTGGACAGGGAGATTGAGGAGCGCTTGCGCCCTCAGGAGGCGTTGATTCAGCGGCTCGATGCTATTCCTGGGTGTAGCCGTCGAATCATCGAAGTTCTCCTGGCTGAGATAGGCTCGGATGTGTCTCCTTTTCCGGATGCCGCTCACCTCGCCTCCTGGGTGGGCATTTGTCCTGGCAATAACGAGAGTGGAGGCAAACGCAAAAGTGGACGCATTCGCAAAGGCAATCGCTGGATTAAAGCGATGCTGGTTCAAGCCGCCAATGCCGCCGCTCGAACCAAGCACAGCTATCTCTCGGCACAGTATCATCAGATTGCTGCTCGTCGTGGCAACAAACGTGCTGTCGTGGCGGTGGCTCACAGCATTCTGGTGATCTACTATCACATGCTCACGACTGGTGAGCCCTATCAGGAAAGAGGAGCAAACTACTTTTCGGAATTAGATCGCAAGCATGCTGAGCGACGGGCAACCAGGCAGCTTGAACGGTTGGGATATCAGGTGACGCTGACCCCTACTCAGATCGCTTAATCCTGCTTCCAGCATACGAGCTTGCGGATGAGGTTCTCTTGGGTCACTTGACCCACAGGGGGGTGTTTTTGTCTCTTTCTCCAGCTCTTTCAGAGGAACCAGGTTCGCCCAGTAGCAGGATTTCTCCTCCCGCTTCGTCATACACCTGTGTGATCGACGTATCCTGTGGTAACGCGCGTTCCTCCGTGTCCAGATGGCGAAAGACGAGACGCGTTGGCGAATTCACCGCCTCCAACCTGGTATGTAAACCAAGCGCAAAGAGCATTGCTCCTTGTAAGGATTGCGCAAGAATAGCGGAGTAGCGGGCATACAGACGGACTAAGAACCGCGCTCGGTTGGCGTCAGGAGACCTGAAATTGCCAATAGCATTCTCTATGCGCTGATAAATAGTGATGCGTTCAGCATTATACTGTGTCTGAACGTTCTGGCCTTTTTGATCAAATGTGATCATTAAAATAACTTTTGTATGGTTTCAATTGCACCGGTAATCACGGGCACCAATCCTGCTACTGCGCTGGCACCTTCCAGGAGAGACCTGGCAGTGACGAGGTAATCAAGGAGCGATTTTTTATTCGGCCTGGCTTCTCCCGCCTCATCGATTGCCTGCGTTACCTGGTTGACGGCATCGTTGGCGCTTTTTTGCTGAATGGCAATCTTTCCTTGTTGAGCTTTCAAGAGTTTCGAGGGAGCTTTCACTGAAAGCTCCCTGAAGAAAAGGCATGTTATGACGAGAGAGACGTACTTATCAGTTCGTTTTCTGGACCGGAATCTTCCGACCGAACCCATTCACCCATGGCTACAAAAAGAGGCTCGAGGCGTCTTCCCCTTTCGGTCAACTGATATTCCACATGCAAAGGCACTTCCGAGTAAATCGTTCTCGTCACGATGCCTCGCTCTTCTAACAGACGTAATCGATCGGTAAGGGTCTTCGGGCTAATCGGGTGGAGCATCCGACGCAATACGCCAAAACGTGTAACACCATTGAACAGATGACGTAGGAGCAGAAGGGTCCACTTCCCTTCTAAGATCTCCACGAGGCGCTCGATCGAGCCAGGGCAGGTCTGTTCGCTCATGCATGATCTCCTTTAGTTCATTTTCGGAAACTATTGCACTTTTTTAAAACTACTTTACAAAACTACCATGGTTCACTATGCTTGTGCAAGAAGCCCTTTTTGCACAAGCAGAAAAGAGCCCGAAAAGAGAGTACCAATAAAGGAGAAGAACATGAATCTCAATGGAAAAATAGCGATTGTGACTGGAGGCAGCCGTGGAATTGGGTCAGCAACGTCAAAGCTCCTTGCTCAGCGTGGTGCGAAGGTCATCGTCAATTATCTGAGTAACGAAACCGCAGCTTCATCCGTTGTTGCGGATATACGGACAAATGGAGGTGAGGCTGTCGCTTTTCAAGCAGATGTACGCGAGGAAGCAGCCGTTGACGCACTCGTGCAGTTTACGCAAGCCACTTTTGGTGCTTATGCAGATATTCTAGTGAATAATGCCAATATTCCTTTTCAATTTTCCCCTTTTGCCGAAGCCTCCTGGGAGGGCTTTGCACTGAAAGTGAACGAAGAACTGAAGGCGGCATTTCTTCTGACGAAAGCGGTTCTTCCTTCCATGATCGCACAACACACTGGACGGATCATTTATCTCTCAGCCGGTCCGGGAACATATCCTATGGACGGGCTCATTGCCCATGGCACAGCCAAGGGAGCACTTGATACCTTTGCCAGATACATTGCCCACGAGTTTGGTCCTCTTGGGGTGACAGTGAATGTCATTGCTCCCAGTCTCACCGAAACCGATGCGACAGCCTTCCTCCCGGAGCAGGTCAAGCAAACGTTCAGGAGCTTCACACCACTTCGCCGCATGGGACAACCTGATGATGTTGCCCACGTCATTGCCTTCCTAGCAAGCGATGACAGCAGGTTCCTCACCGGAACCTATACGCCGGTAGATGGAGGCTTTACTATGGATGTGTACTCCAGGATGGATGCTCCTCTCCCGACTGCCCAATGATCATGGACTTGACCCTACAAGCCCGGCTGCGGGCCTGTCTGTCTGCGACGACCGAGAACTGGATATGAGGTCCAGCTCTCGGTCGTCGCAGGAAACGAAGCGATTGAGGGAATGGAGGCCAGCCGACCGGTCGTTTTGAACACAGGTCAGGCATGGCACCGCCCCAATGTCGAGAAAGGGCGTGTTTGATGGCAAGAAAAGCATGCCGAGCTCCTGCGACGATGGAGCAGGAGCTCACGTGCCTGCATACCTCTTGCAGTTGCTGTGGCTATCCGATAGCGGTGGCGTACCGCAATCCAGCGTGCGCGTGGTATCATCGGCCTTACCGGCCAGAGGAGGAGGGAAAATGGGCCTTACCACATGGAGAGTTCGGCCTCGATGTGATTGCCCTGGTGGGATCATTGCGCTATACTGCTCACCGGAGCATTCCTGAAATCCATCAAGCGCTTCGTGATCGAGGCGTTCCCATTGCTGAACGAACGGTGACCTATTTACTCCAGCGCTATGAGGAATTGGTGACGCTCCATCTTTCCGACCGGCGCCGATTACGGGAACGCTTCAAAGAACAGGGCCAGGTGGCTCTTGCGCTTGACGGGTTACAACCAGATGTGGGCCACGAAGTTCTGTGGGTCGTGCGTGACTGTCTTTCTGGCGAAGTCCTCCTTGCTCGAAGCCTACTGAGCGCCCGTGAGGCAGAACTGGCAGATCTGCTGCGTGAGGTGCAGGAGGTGATTGACGGCATCTCTATTTGTGGAGTGATCTCGGATGGGCAACACTCCATCCGCAATGCGGTTCAAACGGCGTTACCTGACGTGCCACATCAGTTGTGTCACTTCCATTATCTCCGCGAGGCAGCTAAGCCGATCTATGAAGCGGATCGGCATGCCAAGAAAGAACTGAAAAAGCACCTTCGCGGAGTCCGTCCGATTGAGCGTGCCGTCGAAAAGCGGAATGACGTAGAGGCTGAAGCCATTCGTGGCTATTGCCTGGCGGTCCGCAGTGCCTTAACCGATGATGGCAGATCACCCTTAGCGGCCCCAGGGCTCAAGCTCCATGAACGGATTACTGCCATTGCTGCCTCGCTCACGCGGGTCTCTGAAAAAGGGGCTTGCCGCGTGAGCTAGAACGCATGCAGATTTTTCTGGCGAAAGGGCTGACCGAAACCGCGGCCTTGTGGTCAGATGTGAAGCAAGGATATGCTTGGGTGCATCGCGCTGCGCATACTCTCTCCAACAGCGACGAACTGTCGGCAGCTCAGGTGCGCCAGACGTACGAAACGCTCTTGACCGAAATGGAGCGCATATCGACACCCTCTGAGCCCCTCATCACAATGCTCTCTACCTTTCGCAAAGTGACCGCCAGCTATTGGCCTGGCCTGTTTCATTGCTACGATCAGGCTGACCTGCCACGTACCAACAATGAGTTAGAGCAGTATTTCGGCTCGGCGCGCTATCATGAACGACGCACAACCGGGCGAAAACAGGCGTCACCAGGTGTCGTTGTTCGTGGGGCGGTTCGAGTGGTTGCCTCCGTCGCTTCCCGTTTGCATACCTTTTCTGGGGCAGAACTATGTCCGACTGATCTTACCCGCTGGCGCACCTTGCGCAGCGAATTGAACCACCGCCATGAGGCCCGACAGATGCAATGTCGCTTCCGCAAGTCTCCTGAACGCTACCTTGCAGCTCTTGAACAAAAACTCAGCAAGGAAAGATTACCGTTGTAGCTTTTTTTATCCAGTTGCCCGTCTTCCTTTGCTTTGAGGAGCCCGGCTTTTAATTTCTCCAGTTCCACTATCAGGTCCTGAGTCGTTTGTACTGCGCCAAAATTCATCTGCTGGGCATTGTACTGCGTATGTACGTGCTGCCCACGCTGGTCAAAGAGTGCCATGGATCACCCCTTTGTAGATAAAGAGAGGAACGTTTCTGCGGAAAATAAAGAGCGAAACTCTATCGAAAAGAGCCTATGGATTGAATTGTAGCATAAGGGGGAATTGCCCACAAGAACCGCAATCTCCCCTCCTATAATTAATACTGTTTGTGGAATAATGCTGTTCGGTATCGAGATGGAGATGTCGTTTGCTCTGAGCATGAAGCTGCAATTCGCTAACACACTCTGAGCGGAGTTCCACCACGAAAGCTGTATGGAGCCTCGCTTGCAAGCGAGACGAGAGACGCCCTCGGGAACGTCTAAAATCGTTCCCGAGGGCGTCTCTCTGTTTGGGATACTGACATGTTCTCACTCGAGTGGAGTGGTGGGCGAGTAAGAGCTTGCTTGGCAGATCACAATCGCTGTATGAATGTCTGCGCCAGGCTCATCCCTCGCGTAATTCGCTGATGGCCTTAGTGATGCGCCGCTGCCTTGTCTCGGCGGTTTTGGCTCCTTCGATGGAGAGTATGATGCGTTGCTTCGCGCTTTTTGATAGTCCGTCGAAGATGCGCCCGGCATCTGCGTGGACGTCAAGGGCTTCCTTGAAATCGAGGGGTATTGCCACCTCGCGCGGCTCGGTATCCAATGCGATCTCTACATCCACCTCGTCGCCAGCCTTCACACCAGCCTGTTCACGGTTCTCGGCGCTGACGGGAAGCAGGAACTTGCCCCCCATGGGGGCAACTGTGCTGCGGTAGGTGTAGTTGTTGATCGTGACGCGAACCGGTGGGCGCTTGCCCGACTTGAGGCTCTCAACGATATCGGGTGGGACCTGAATACCTGTTGCTGTCTTCCCGTGTCGTTCTATTTGTGCACGAAATTGCACGCGTGAGCTTCCTTTCTCAGTTCTTCTTAGAGATATCAGGCGGTTTAGAGATATCAGGCGGTCAAGAACTCGATCAGGACGGGAACAAGGGCTTCTGCCTTGACCATGTGGGTTTGCCCTTCCAGGGTGCGGTAGTTCGCATTAGGGAGCGTCTGGGCCAGTGCGTGCATTGCATGTCGCATCCATGTCGGACTTTTTCCCCCATCCATGACCAGGATTGGGGCGTTGATATTGGACCCCAGCGTAGGCGGTAATGGTTTGCCCGACCCGTAAGCGACAATGATGCTGATGTCGTACGGCAAGGTATGCGCCACAGCGGTCAATTTCGACCACATAGGGAAGAGCGGCATAATGGCAAGCATAAAACCGGGCGTTCCGACCTGTTTCATGAACATTTTGACCGCTTTCGAGCGCTGGTTCTGCGCGACCGCCTCTTTGAGCCTGGCTAAGAATGCCTGCGTTACCGGTTTGCCTGTCTCATCGACAACAAATGGCGCCTCATACAGAGCCAGTTTTGTGATCCCTGGTAGCTGATTCGCCGCTTCCATGGCAAGCGCTGCCCCTGAGGATTGCCCGGCCACATACGCTGTTCCACCTACGGCCTCAATGAGGGCGGCAAGATCCTCGACTTCGCGTTCAACCGCATATGGCTGAGTATCACCGCTTTCACCACGCCCCCGGCGGTCATAGGTGATGACGGTGAAATGAGGAGCCAGCTTCGCCGCCAGGTCCTGGGACGGCCCGAATTGCCGGTAGCAGAGCGCTCCATCTACCAGGATGAGAGCCGGCCCTTGACCAATCTGAGAGTACGCGATAGTGGTGCCGTCTTTGGACGTAACGGTATGCTGCGCGATGGCTGTGAACATGGACCTTCTCCTTTACTTTGCTTGTATTGTTTGCACATACTCGACCAGGTAATCCCAGGTCATGTTCATTCCCTGCTGCATTCCCATATCGAGAGCGACTTTGAGAGCCTCGACATTCTCGAACTGAACATGCGCAGTCACTCTCGTTTTCCCACCCTCTTCAGTGAAAATGATAGTGGTCAGATGTTCAGGAATGCCTTCAATTGGGTTAGCATGTTCGTCGGCAAAGGTCGAGGTGTAGACCAGCTTCTCCGGCGGGATGATTTCGCTGTACACGCTACGCGACCAGTGCTCCTGCCCCTCTGGCGAACGCATCGCGTAGTGCCAGATGCCCCCCGGTCGTAGGTCGATGGTGCAGGTGGGCACGGTGTAGGGCTGAGGTGCCCACCAACGCTTGAGATGCTCAGGCTGGGTGAATACCTGAAACACTAGTGCGCGGGGGGCAGCAAATTGCCGTTCTACGGTAAATTCTTGCTCGCCAGCACGGGAACTCAGAGAGTGATACTCAAACATCGTTTTCCTCAATTCGATTACTTGTCCGTTGCTCGGTGCCTTGTATTTCCAGGAGGTAGTCATCCAGGCGGTCGAAGCGTTCTTCCCAGAGGTGACGAAAGGAGTAAAGCCAGGATTCCAGTTCCTGGAATGGCTCACGCCTCAGCCGATAAATCCGTCGGTTGGCCTGCGGCTGTACCTCAACGATGCCTGCCTCGCTCAAAACCTTGAGATGCTTCGACACTTGCGGCTGCTGCAATCCCAGCCGATCCGTGATTTCCCCTACCGTCAGGGGGCCATCGCGCAACAGTTCAATAATGTGTAAGCGATTTGGCTCCGTCAGAGCAGTCCACAGTGTTTTCATACCCAAATTATACCCCAAGAGGAATATTCTTGTAAAGGAATATTCCTCTTGGGGTATGCTGTAACTTATCGAGTGATAAACACGGGTGTGAGTGAAACGGAGAGATGCACCTGACCAGCACGCACTTCTGTTGGTATTTCCCGGACAAATACATGAGAGCGGCAAAACTTCAGATGCAATCGTTCCCTCGCCCATTTTGCCTCTTGCAGAACATAGAGCTTATCCGAAAACCTATGATACAATGACGACAAAAATCAAAGAGGTCAACATCGATGGCACGAACCTATCCCTGGAAAGTCAGCGATGCTCCCTGGGAACGCGTGAAGCCCTTGATCCCGGCTCGCCCAGCCCATCCCAAAGGAGGGCGACCAGCCGCCGATGATCGGCAGATGTTTTCTGCCATGGTCTATGACCGCTTTCGCTGGTGGGAAGAACAAGGCTTCTTCCAGCGATTGTGGCAAGCTGGCTTGACGGAGTACGACGAACTGGCTGGGATCGGCTGGGGCTCGCAAAGCGCAGATGGATCGATCGTAAAAGCCCCTTTGGCCCAAGCCGCCGTCGGGCCCGCTCCCACCGATATGCCGCCTTTTCGAGATATGGTATTCTGTAGCCAGAAGAAACCACAAATTTGAGGATGTCGGAGAAGAACATGAGCCACAGCATGCATTATTGCTCCTGTATATACGTTCACAGAGAGGGCCAGAAGTAGCTCAGCTCTCTGTGAACGTATCACCGTGCTCCCCAACAGCCACCTGATAATCGCTGTCTCCTTGCACGTCTCTTGTCTGAGCTACCGCCTCTTTCACACCTGTTGACATATATAAACGCTACCTATTGCAGAGGAGATATGCTCATGTCGTTGCATAGACAGAATACGTCAGCAAAGCACGAAGAAGATACTCTTACCCGCCCACGCGGAGGAGATACGCCTATGTCATTAAAAGTCTATAATACACTGACACATCGGAAAGAAGATTTCGTTACCCTCCAACCGGGGCTGGTCAGGATGTATGTCTGCGGCGTGACGGTCTACGCCAGCAGCCACATCGGTCACGCCATGAGCGCGCTGACGTTTGATATTACCCGCCGCTACCTGGAGTACAGGGGTTATCAGGTCAAGCACGTTGTCAATTTCACCGATATTGATGATAAGATCATTCAGCGCTCCCTCGCCCAGCACGTCGATTGGCGTGCCCTGACCGAGCGCTATATCCGCGAGTATCTCGATTGGATGGATGCCCTCAATGTGAAGCGCGCTACGCATTATCCGCGCGTAACGGAGGAGGCCGATGGGATTATCGACGCGATCCAGATTCTGATCGCCAAAGGCTATGCGTACGAGTTGAAGGGCGATGTCTACTACCGCGTTTCCCGCAAGCCCGAATATGGCGAACTTAAGCACCAGAGCCTGGATGAGTTACGGGCAGGAGCGCGCGTGGAGAAGGATGAAGAGAAAGAAAATGTGCTCGATTTCGCGCTCTGGAAGGCAGCCAAGCCGGAGGAGCCGAGCTGGCCAAGTCCCTGGGGTCCAGGGAGACCGGGCTGGCATATCGAATGCTCAGTTATGTCGCTGCACCACCTGGGCGCGCAGATTGATATACATGGTGGTGGCACCGATCTGATCTTCCCGCACCACGAGAACGAGATCGCGCAAAGCGAGGCGCTCACCGGAAAACGTCCATTTGTGCGTTACTGGATGCACAATGGCATGATGCTGGCCAGAGTCTGGAACGAAGAAACAGGCAGCTATCAGGTAGAGAAAATGTCCAAGTCGTTGGGCAATGCGCTGACGGTAGATAAGCTGCTCGCTATGGGCGATCCCGATATGCTGCGCATATTTGTGCTGGGTTCCCATTATCGCAAGCAATTGACGTATACTGATGAGAGCTTCGATATTGCCCTGCGTCAGCTCGAACGTCTCAAAAGGGCCTTCGAGCTTGAAGAGAAGTGGCCCGATCCGGCATCTGAGGCGGGTGATCCCACCGCTACGGCCACATTAGAAGAGGCCACCCGCACCGCACATCACACGTTTGAGGATGCGATGGACGATGATTTTAATACTTCGGTGGCGCTGGCCAGCCTCTTCGAGCTTTCGTCCGAGATCTTCAAAGGGCGCAGCGCCAATGCGAGCGGGAAAGCGCTTGAGGAGGCACGCGAAACGTTGGCTGAACTGGGTGGTGTGCTCGGACTGCGCATGAAGGAGATTCCGCAGAAACGCTCACAGGATAGCGAGCCATTCATCGCTCTGCTTATTGATGTGCGCCGCGAACTCAAGGCTGCGCGCCAGTTCGCGCTGGCCGACCGCATTCGCTCTCAGCTCAAAGAACTGGATGTGAGGCTGGAGGATCGCAATGACGGTACCACCATCTGGAAGTTCGAGCGCTAAATGCGCTAACATTTAGAACTTACTCGAAAAACCCGCGTAGAAGGCGCTTCCTCTGCCCTCGGCAGCGGCCCTCCAGTTGAGCATGGAAGGCCACCCCCGGAGGCCCACCAAAGCGTCTGGTTTGCCTCCGACAGGACGTGCCACCTGCGCGAAGAAGGGGGAGGTTTTCGGATAAGCAGATATTGGATTAGGGCAAAATTGCTTCGATGTGTCTATTGGCTCTGTAATTGGTGTTTGCATACTCTACAGTATGAGCCTTCCCCGATTTGGTAGAGTATAGCTCAGCTTTAGGGAATCTACCAAATCGGGAAAGGCTCACCCTGGCCAATGTGTGGGTCAGAATCCTCTTCGCCATCAGACGTAACGGTATCAGCTATCAGACGACGACCTTTGAGACGTCTCAGCGACTTCATGCAAGGAAAGCCGTCTGACGACCATCTCGTTCTCGCCTTGAGAGCAATGCCGGCCTTTTGAGAGACAAAACCACCTGTGTTTTGCCCTTGTCAAGCGTGAAAGCACGCTTGACAAGGGACTGTTTATCGCGCTATCATATTTGTATGGACGACCAAATAGCAAAGAAACCGAAGAAAACCTGGACACACCAGCGAGACAACCGTGAGCGTCTGATCGACGCTGGCTATACTCTGCTTTCAGAGAATGGCATCGAGGCCACGACGGTCAAAGAGATTGCACGCCTAGCCGATGTCTCGCCCGGTCTGTTCCATTATTACTTCGCCTCTAAGGACGAACTGCTACTGGCCGTGATCTATGAAGCTGGTACGCGCTTTAATCAACAGTTGATGCAGGAATTTCAGAAGTTGTCAGTCGAGCGCCCATTCGCGGAGGTGGCAATGCTCGCGGTTGCCACGGTCAGTCGCAGTCATACGGCGTGGTACAGGTTGCGCTACGAACTCTATGCCCTCGGGTTGCGCAATCCTGACTTCCTGCCCGCGATAGGCGAGATGCTGGCGAAGGGACGGCAGGGAATCGCGCAGACGATTCAAGAGCAGACAGGTATCGATGAGGTGCGAGCACGGGCTATCGCGTCGGTGTTCCATGCTTGTACTGATGGCCTGGCCCTGCAACAACTGGCACAGCCCGGTCTCGACCTCACGGCGGCCTATGAGCTTGTCCAGCACTTGCTTGTTGTAGAACCTGCACCGGAGAAGTAGCGTTTTTTTATGCGCGAATTTGGTTGGTCATACAACCAGATCGTGAGAGAGTACTTGAGGAAAGGGAAGACAGCTATGACAACTATCTCAGAAAACAATGATGTCGTGACCACAATCAATACCTTCATGTTCGAGCCGGAGAACCAGCAGCGAGGACTGGAATTGCTGGTTGAGATTGCGAAGATGATCCGCAAGGAGGTGCCTGGCTTTCTTTCGGCCAACTTCCACATGAGCGTCGATGGTACCCGCGTGGTGAATTACGCCCAATATAGCAGCCATGAGGCGTTTCAGGTTGCCACGGCAAAGGTGTTTGAGAAGGCGGATACGTCCCTGTTGATCGAATTGCGCCAGATCGCGACGCCAGATGCACACGAATACAAAGTTCGCACTATTCTTGAAGGGTAAAGGATAAGTACATGGCAAAGACATATCGACACACATTTATAAGGCAAGCGGGAAATGCCCTGGCGACGACCCTCGTTCGCGCTGGAATCAAAGCGGGGCCAATTCACCTGCTCACCGTGCGGGGTCGCAAGAGCGGGCAGCCGCGCACGACCCCAGTAGCGGTTGTGGAGCGGAACGGGCAGCGCTACCTGGTAGCGACCTTCGGCCTGGTGGATTGGGTGCGCAATCTGCGCGCGGCAAAGGAGGCAACACTCACGCGTGGTCGGCGTCCCGAGGCCATTAGCGTGGTTGAACTAGCGCCAGCGGAGGCGGCCCCTATCCTGAAAAGCTGTATCGGCACAGGTGGCCCCATCACTGAGGGCTACTTCGACGTGACTCCCGAATCCCCGCTGCAAGACTTTGAGCGCGAAGCCCTACGGCACCCGGTGTTTCAAGTGATAAGCAAGCGGTAGATATTATACGTGACGACTCCCCACGGCTAAAGCGCTGTCTTTTACCCACATTTTACAAAGTGAGCTTGGAGACGCCGTTGATGGGTTTTCCTTTTCAATGGAAGCTCCCAGCGCTCAAGCTCACTTTGTAAAATGTGGGTAAGCGCTATGACCTCTCTGCCAGAGAAGTGAATGAAAATGGGCTACAATAGCAGTGAGAGCGGTGAGTCAAGGTCAAGATTCACTGGTGCCATCGAGCCCGATGGGTAAGCTGACCTGAGTGTCTCCAGAAGAGAAGTGTGTTGCCCTTTGTAAAAAGGAGCACGTGAAGGAAACTTGTTTGTTCATGTTCACTCCTCATCGTTCTCTGTACACACGATGATCAGTTCAGATGAGAGAAAGGAAGAAGCGATGGAAGTGCTCTATGAACGCTGTTGTGGTTTAGATGTCCATAAGAACACCGTTGTTGCCTGTATCATGCTCACGCCACCAAACGGTCGGGTGCAGAAGACCGTGAGAACTTTTGGGACCACCACCGCAGAGATTGTGGCATTACGAGATTGGATCGATGCGCAACACGTGAGCCATATCGCCATGGAAAGTACCGGCATCTTCTGGCGTCCTCTTTACAATCTTTTAGAAGATGAACACACGATCATCCTTGTGAACGCTCATCATATAAAGTCGGTTCCTGGTCGGAAAACTGATGTGAAGGATAGTGAATGGATTGCTGATCTCTTGCGCCATGGATTGCTCAAGGCCAGTTTCATTCCCCCGAAGCCTTTTCGCGACGTGCGGGATCTCATGCGCTATCGAAAAAGCTTGGTCTATATGCGCACAGAGGAGATCAATCGTTTACAGAAAGTGTTGGAGACAGCGAACATCAAACTTGCATCGGTGGCGACCAATGTCTTAGGAAAAAGCGGGCGGCAGATGATTGAGGCATTGATTGAAGGTGAAGATGACCCTCACGTCCTCACCGAGCTTGCGGTAGGCAAATTACGAATAAAACTCCCACAATTGCAAGAGGCTTTGGAAGGACGAGTCGAGGCACATCATCGTCTCTTACTCAAAGAGATAGTTGCCCACATTGATTTTCTGGAACAGCAGATGGAACACCTGCTTGAAGAAATTGAAGCGAGAATGTACCCATTCAAAGAAGCACTCGACTTGTTGATGAGTATTCCGGGCCTCCAATTGCTAAGTGCGCTCACCATCTTGTCTGAGGTAGGCATCGACCTGAGTGCCTTTCCTTCCGACAAGCACTTCGCCTCCTGGATTGGCGTGTGCCCTGGCAACAAAGAAAGTGCAGGCAAACGGCTGAGCGGACATGCAACAAAAGGCAACGTCTTTCTGAGAGCAGCTTTAGCCGAGGTGTGTTGGTGCCTGAGCCGGATGAAAGGCAATTATCTTTCCACCCAACATCATCGCTTTGCGCGTCGAATGATCAAGCCCAAAGCCGCTGTAGCTACCTCACATAGTCTTGCAGTGATTGTTTATCATGTTCTCAAAAAGAAAAAGCCGTATCAGGACTTAGGGCCAACCTACTTGGATGCGTTAGATGGAGAGAGGGCAAAGAAACAAGCAATACGGCGACTTGATGTTTTAGGCTATGAAGTGGTCTTAACACCTAAGGAGGTGAGTGCCTAACTGCGATCTTTCTTTTCATCTCACCAGAGATGTCCTCCTGTACTCCTCATCAATATGAAGAGCACAGGAGGTTTGTGCCCCTTTTCCCAACGATCCTTTTCCCATTTTCGAAGGAAGAATCAGGGTTTTTAAGCGGGGGAGTGTCAATTTGCAGGTAGTGGCATCCCAGCGCGCAACTCCTTTTGCAGGAAAAGATATTCGCGTGTTTTACGCATGCCAACACGTTGATAGAGCCTTGTCGCGCCAGTGAGATTTTGCGCATCGACAGAAAGACTGGCTCGCCGCAAACCACGGCGAGCAAATTCGCCAAAGGCATGTTGCAGAAGTGCCAGGCCAACCCCTCTGCCTCGCCATTCACGGGCAACGGCCAGGGTATTGACCCAACCTACTGGACCTGCACTACATAGCGCACCACCAATCGGTTGATCGCCTGACCAGGCAACGTGGTAGCGTGAAGGATCAAAACCAGCCTGTTCGATGGTGTCTTTCCTTGCGCTAATTCTCTTTTTCCTTTGTGTTTTATTTTGTGCAAAGAACGCTCTACTACCTGGCGTATGCGTTCGCGTGAGAGCGAAAATGTCTGAGCGACCTGTTCTAGCGTATGTGGCTCCCCACTGACAATCCCATATCTCGCTTCAACGAAGGATTGTTCTCGTTCAGTTAGGGCTTCTCTTTGTGCATTGCACTATTCGTGTCATCAATAACAATACTTTCCCAATGTATCCTTTCAAGGAGAGAAGAACCAATATGTCATTGGTCATCTCAGTCTTCTCGAAGAGTCTACCATTCTCGCAAAAAGTCTACTATCTCCGCATATGTGAAAAGTCTACCGTCTGCCGAAGAGTCTACCATTCCTGCCCCTATGAAAGGTCTACCTTCTGTGACACTCCGCCGGCGGTTAAAACCGCGCGGCTTCTTGTGGCACTGCTACGTACGCGATCCTCTGAGTGGATGTCCCGTGGGGACGACTCGGCGAGGATCGTAGTGGGTGAGCAATACCCAAAGAGACGCTTGCCATCCCTCACGTCTTCTTCTGCGCGGTGCCCTGCGCGACCACGGCTCCATGCCCTGCGCCAAGAATGGATGGTTCTCCTGCGCATTGGGCGGCTTGGGAGCCGTGCCCACCTCCCGCTTTCGCGGACCTCTCTGCCTGCAGAGGAGCGTGAGGCTTTTCCTTGTGACACTGGTAGGATCCAAAGCGAGCCAGGAGTCGTTTGCCGATGACGCGGGAGGCATTGCGATCGGCATGGTCCCTCGCATCACAGCTGGGGCAATACATGAGGGGTGCTCCTGGCGTATAGCCCTCTGTGGGTTGCCCATAGGCATAGCGAGCGATCGCCCCTCCGCAGTCGGCATGCTCCCGGCTCGTGTTGCGCGGGTTCACCCGACAGGTGATGATCCCCTGGTGGAAGGCTTTGTAGCGTGTATAGCGGAAGATGCGTCCGCGCAGCCAGTACGAGCGCTTCTCGTTGCCTCGACGGCTGAAGCTGCCCTTCACTGGCTTGAAGTGCCCCAGGTGCTCGAAGACGAGGATGGAGGCGCCGTGGGCCTGGGCAAAGGCCACGATGCGATGGCTCACCTGGTGCGCGGTGTCCTCATCGAGGGCGCGCACCTTCGCCCACCGCTGCACATTGTCCTGTTCCCCCTCCGCAATGATGCCTGTGGCTCGTCGGTTGCGGGCAATGCGTCCAAGCTGTCTTTTCCTAAGGCCGTGGAGTCGCTTCCCGCCTCTGATGAAGCGGGTCGCCACCACCGTGCCTTCGACGGTTTGGATCGTACAGACTGCCAGGTGGGTATCAATGTTGAGGTCCACGGCGCACAGCCGCGTGCCTTTCTGCTCGCTGAGTTGCGTCTGCGCTTTTTGTGGACGCTCGATCTCGCGTTGCAGTGGGGTGTGCAACCACCAGCGCCCACCCTTGCGCACCAACTGGGGGCTGCCTGCTTCCTGCGGCGTGCAGCCCTGGGGCAGGGGAGGGCCTGAGAGGCGCAGTTTGGTCCAGACCCAGCTGCGCCCCGTCCACAGCTTGAGCAGGATCTTGGGGCAAGCCCTCTCCTCAGTTGTGTCTGGTCTTGCCCCCTGGATAGGGGGTCCCTTGGCCTGCTGTCCCAGGGAGCGGCCCTTCCACATTCCGGCGTAGAAGGAGACGGAGCGATTCCAGGTGCGAGGAGGGACCGGAGGACGCTCAGTAAACCGCTTCTGTTTTGCCTGGGCCTTCTCTTTGCGCGCACGCCATTTGGCCAGGCTGATCGTGAAGGCGTGGGCAGCTCCTAAAGCCGCATGGATGGTGGCACGGCGGAACATGGCCGGGAGCTCTTGCGCGATCTGGGAGAGCGGCATGACCGGGTGAGGGTTCTGTTTGGTGGCATGGGTAAGGCGTTCCAGAGCCGTCAAGGCCTCCTGGCTGGAGAGGTCGAGGATCAGAGGGTGGGCTTGGATGACCTCGAAGTAGAAGGACGCTACCTGATTGAAGAGGGTCTGCGTGGCGTGAAACCAGTTCGCCTGCTTGGAGCGAAGGAGCACAGCTTGCTTCATGGTCTTGGTACTCCTGAAAGGTTTCCCTGCCATGGATCCACCTCTTCCTTTCTTCCTCGCGGTGTTCCCGCTTGCCGCTGAATAGGAGTTGAGAGGGTTCTGCTCCCCTTGTTCGTGCCAACGAAACAGGCATCTGCCTCATATGGCTCGTGCAGAGTATAGCACAGATGGAACACGCGTTTAACCCTCTTCGAGGAAAGCCAGCAGAGGATGAAGCCAAGGCAAACCAGCCTCACTGCTGGGGCGACAAGCTACGTGGTTTGCGGCGGGTTCTTCTCTCTCAAGAGGCAAGGGCTCAAGCCGCGTACGCCTAACTACTGGGGCTAAAGCCCCATAGCTTGCGGCGGGCTCAAGCCCTTTTCTGTCAAACGATATGAATAAAGAAGCCTACCATCGCCATTCTTCGTTCTATCACACATCCACTTGCGAAAGGCGAGCTGTGCTGCTCGCCTGGCGTTGGGCAAAGGCATTCGCGTGCTCCAGGCGTTGCTTGAGTATGGGGTGCGTTGAGACCAACAACTTCCATCTTGTGTTGCTTACCGGCAATACGCTGTGGTGTGCCATGCGCTGTATCGAACGTTTAAAAGCGTCTGTATTCTGCGTTACTTGCAGGGCATACTCGTCCGCCCAATATTCACTCCATCTCCGTAACCAGCGGCGCAGGAGGAAGAAACCGATAAAAATCGTATAGCAAAAAAGCAACAAAATGACCGTTCGGTGAGTAAAACTCAGCACGAAGGAGTGCAGACGCATTGTAGGCGAGCCAGAGGCAAACAACAAGTGCTGACAGGCAAATAACCATAGGCCGATGAAAAGAGTCCTCCAGCCAATGTCATGCAGGACATCGCGATGAACCAGGTGCCCAAGTTCATGTGCCAGAATAACTTCTTGCTCGTCGAGAGGAAACTTTTGGTGAAGAGTATCAGTAAGGACGATACGTGTTTGATGACCCCAGTGAGTCAGGTACGCATTGGGCACCAGGATTGCTCCCGTAGGTTTGGCACCTTTCAACTCCTTCATGTACAGACCATCCACATGCGTGCCTGTGCGTTAAAGCAGTCCCTCCAGGCACGCTGTCAGAGGCCCCTGTGGTATCGGGATCTCTCTGGTAAACAGGGATATGTCTAGCACCGTCATAATAGAGGCTTGTGCCAGGTACAAGAGGCCAAAGTAGAGCGTGCTCGCCAACCACCAGGCAGTGGGTAGGAGGATAAAGAGCGCATAGACCACCTCAAGCGACATCAGGAATTGGCATAGGCTGGAGGCGTGGTCCAGACTATACGCTATAAACCAGCGTAGTGAAAAAGCGAAGAGAGACTTCCACCCTCTCTTTTTATAGAGACAGGGGAGCCAGACAGCGTAGATCCAGCGCAGTGGCAAGCGCAACAGATACCTGAGACCATACCCAATGAACCCAATGCCAAGTGCCAGCCAGGGGAACCATTCGGGTCTCGGCTGAGCAAGCACAAATGGCGCCGCAGCAAAGAGCATCAGGAGCGAATGAGCGATGAGGTCTCCATACGAAATACAATAGTGGATCAACAGCAGGAGGAAGACAATGACACAGGTCAACCAGGTAAAAGGGATATAATACAGTCGGGCACGGTTCAGCCTGCGCATACGACGCCTAGTAGCTGCATCCGGCCTCGCTGGTGGAGCTTCTTGTGCTTCGAGGTGAAGGGATGCGAGATCAAAAGAGGCGAGGCCCAGCTGTCCCTGGAGAAGTTCAAGAGTAATCCCCGCTTCACGGAGTAACCTTGCTCCCAGGCTCTGCTCCTCGTACCAGAGCGCCAATAAGAGATGTTCCGGGTTGATGATTGGCCCAAGCGGAGAGCTAGTCAGGCGAGCAGCGCGACCAACCACGACCTTGCTTCGCTTGGACAACACAATCTCACCTTCGACCGACGCCTTTTCCTTCTGTGCTAAGCGAGCGCGCAAATCCTCATAGAGGATATTGATGTCCATGTCTAGCTTGAGCAACATCTCAGCCAAAGAACAATCGCTTGCGTGCAGTAACCCGAGCCAGAGGTGATCCGGCTCGATCCTGGGGAAACCTAGTGTCTGGGTCTCTTCTCGTGCGGAATGCAGTATAGCTCTAGCGGTATCTGAAAATCGGTTGAATGTGCTCATTGTATCCTCAGAACAACTTTTGGCATTCGAAATCAAACCACATGAAAGCGTACAAAATGCATAAATGTCTCTTTCGTATATAGAAGAGTATACATGAATATTTGGCTTAAAAGTATGATGTACCACACAACCTGCTGCTGCGCTTGTACTTCCCTTTCAGAAGTATTCTCTGGATAAGTTATCTCGAACGCCAGGATATTTCTACGGATCTCGTCAGCAGACTGTTGGAATTGACAAACAGCGGTCACTTCTCTGGCACCTCAGTGGACTACGTACACCATGGTGATGGCAAAAAAACATCGGGAGCAACTTTCCTTGGATGATCACCACCGATTCCCGTGATTGACGTCCCCCGTTTCACCTGAAAATCGGTCGAAGTTTGCTCAATTTACCAGCCCTCTCCTATCGTACCGTCTCTCCATTGCTCTGGATGAGCTCGACGCAAAAAAACTTGCCGCACCCCTTTCAGGCTATGTTCCATCGGGGGAATCGCACAGTTTTCATCTCGTAAGAAGCGCTTTTCTCGAAAAAAGTTCCATCTCTTTAAGCAGGAGAAAAAACTTGCACAAACGTAGCTCCCGCCAGTTTGCGCTCGCGTTTCACAAAGCTGGCTTCTTTGGCCAGCGTGTTCGCTTACAAAAAACGAGCCAGAAAGCCCCTGTGATTTATCCAGGGGATGAATGGCTCTTCCTTGTTTGGGGGTAGATAGGGGCGGGCTGGTACGTTGGGTCATTCCATGCGAGGTAGGCGTCAATTGCCCTTCTCACAATTTCAGAAACAGGGATGTTGTCTGTTTCACTCTTCTGCCTGAGCCGTTCTCGTTGTTGGTCATCTAAGTAGATGTTGGTACGGGTGAGCGACATATGGCGTATCCTCTCTTGCAGTACATCTTATTCTGATGTATAATACTACCACAGCAAACAGGAAAGGACAAGGCAAGGACGTGCTGATCTACGAATACAAACTGGATGGCACCAAAGCACAATACGCCGCTCTTGATGAGGCGATCCGCGTTGTGCAGTTCATCAGGAACAAGTGCCTACGCTTGTGGATGGATGAGCATGCCAGCAAGAATGACTTGCAGTGCTACTGTGCCGCCCTTGCCAAAGAGTTCCCCTTTGCGCGCGCTCTCAATTCCCAGGCACGTCAAGCCAGTGCTGATCGGGCATGGTTTGCCATCTCCCGCTTCTATGACAACTGTAAGCAGAAGAAGCCAGGCAAGAAAGGCTATCCCAAGTTTCAGCATGATAACCGGAGCGTGGAGGACAAAGCGACCGGATGGAAGTTAGAACCCGATGGCAGGCACATCACCTTCACCGATGGCTGTGGCATTGGTCGGCTCCGTCTCGTGGGCACGCGTGACATTGAAACCTTCCCCGTCAAACAGATCAAGCGGGTACGCATTCTCAGACGCGCAGATGGCTATTATTGCCAGTTTGCCGTGCAGGCCGAGCGCCATATTGAGCATGTCCCCACGGGCAAACTGGTCGGCATTGATGTTGGCTTGAAGACGTTCTACACCGACTCTGAAGGCGCGACCGTCGAGAATCCCCGCCACTATCGCAAGGCTGAAAAGCGCCTCAAACGCTTGCAACGCCGCCTCTCCAAGAAACAGAAGAAGAGTCAGAATCGCAAGAAAGCACGTCAATCCGTCGCCAAAGCGCATTTAAAAGTTCAAAGGCAGCGTGAAGATTTCGCTCGCAAAGCAGCGAACGCGCTTGTCTCGTCTCACGACCTGATTGCCTTTGAAGACTTGCGCATCGCAAACATGGTGAGAAACAGGCGTCTCGCGAAAAGCATCAGCGATGCCGCGTGGGGTCGCTTCCTCTCCTGGGTCAACTACTACGCCGCCTTGCACAACATTCCTGTGATTGCGGTCCCGCCACACTTCACGAGTCAGAATTGTTCCGCTTGTGGTACCTGCGTGAAGAAGAGCCTGAGCGTGCGCACACACATCTGTACCGGTTGTGGCGTGGTATTGGACAGAGATCACAACGCCGCCGTGAACATTTTGCAAAAAACGCTCAGTACCGTCGGGTAGACGGGAACTGATGCATCGTTGAGTGCATGAAACGCTTCTGGACAGGAGGGCCTCTACTGCCTCTCAGCAATGGGAATCAGCAAGCCGCCTGGATGAAGGAAGAATCCCCCGTGCTTTAGCTGGGGGAGTGTCAATCGCTCAAGATCTGGTTCAATGTAACTTCACACTATGTTATACTGCTCATCGGGCTCGCTCCTTGGTCGGTGAATGTTTGATGGACCTTCATTCTCTCTCAAGGAGCATTCTCTTGTCTTTTTTCAAAATTTCATGCGCATGGGGAGAAATACGGAGAGACCTCATGTAGCCATTGCCGCCACTATGAATGACATTCAACTCATGAGCTGGCTGCGAGGAAGAACGCTGGGGCAGACCCGTACCTCTCCTTTCAAACGGGTCATGGAGCCAGTGGCCTGAGATCGCAGTTTCGACTCTGCCACCAGTAACAAGAGTGACCATGAGCCGTTTAATGTTGGGGATTTTCACTCATGGAGAGGAAAGAGATGAGATTAAGCATTCTGCGCATAGAACTCCTTCTCGCTTCGATGCTGCCTGTCACCGCGATTTTTATTGTAGGTGTGGTAGGAATGAGGCAGAACGATCAGACAGATGTCGGCCCCTTTTTATTTGTGCTTTTTGCCTGTGCTATTGCGGTCTTTGGAGCTGAAATCGCTCTGATAAGTTTTATGCAACGCGCGACAAAAAAGCAGTACGCGCAGCTGATTGAGGTCTGCCAGGCGTATATGGCTGGACAGAGAGAGAGGCGAGCTCCTCTTCTCGGCGATAATGCGCTGGTTGCGCTTGCTCATACGCTCAATGCCCTGCTCGATTCAGCAAATGGGAGTATACAGCAAGCCCAGCGTGCCAGTAATACCGGCTCGCTCGCGCAACAATGGAACGCTTCGATTGCCAACTTTCAGTTACCCGAAGAGAGCCTGGGCTACGCCAGCATGGGGGATTTTTCCACTCCAATGCATCCGCTGTCCCCGCCACCACCAACAATAGCGGCGGCTCCATTGCAACCATTGGCAGCTGAGGCATCAATGGGTATGTCAATGTCGCCATCGTTGAAGCAGAGCGCTCGGCAGTATCCGCGTCGCCACCGGTTACTCCTTGTCTTGGGGAGTGTGTTGCTAGTAATCTTGCTGGTCACCGGGGGAATAGTGGCGGCGTTCGCACGATCTGCACCAGGTAGAACTGGATCTCAGCAAATGGAAGGCGCTAGCGGAACAGCGCAATCAACAGCAACAAGTGGTACAACGAAAAATAATCAGGGCCATCCCACTGCTACTCCCACACCAGTTTCAAGAGCCGCAGCCATTGCCAGCGCAGGACCAGATCAGCTCTATAATGTCGTCACTAGCGTCAGCCCCACGTGGCAGGACCCGCTCAGCTCCCAGGATAACAATAACTGGACTGTCTCGGAGAATTGCGCTTTCAGTGGAGGTGTATACCATATCACCTCTACCACAACAAAGACCGTGAAAACATGCTATGCCGATAATACCAACTTTTGCAATATGGCCTTTCAGGTACAGATCACTAATTTTAGCGGTGAGGGTGGTGGTATAACCTATCGTGCAAGTAACAATGGTACCAAACGCAAGGGATATACGTTTACGCTCAAGCCTGAAGGTGCTTATGACCTTCTAGCATCCGGTGTAAATCTCATTCCTTATACGCGCACCTCATCACCCGCCGTTCACACTGGCTATAATGTGAGTAATGTGGTAACTGTCATTGCTCGTGGGAGCAATTTCTACTTCTATGCGAATCAGCAATTTCTGGTTAGCGCCAGTGATAGCTCCTTGACTTGTGGTAAAATTGCTCTGATTGTTCTAGACTGGACCAGCCTGGCATCGGCATCGTTCAGCGATGTTAAAGTCTGGACCTTTTAAAATCCAGGGAAAAAGAACATGGCAATAGAGTCTTCAGCAGTATTGAAAAAGTAGGGAAATCATGTTAGAATGTATGTATGGAGCATACATATTCACCAAAACAATTTGGAAAACTGATTGGAAAATCGGTCAATACCTTGCAAAAATGGGATCGCAAGGGGATTTTACCCGCGTTTCGGAGTCCGACAAATCGGCGCTACTACACACATGAACAATACTTGCAGTATCGTGGGCTGATTTCCTCCGAGCAGGGATTGGTGATCGCGTATGCTCGTGTGTCTTCCCCCTCACAGAAAAAAGACCTGGCTCTCCAAAAAGAAGCTCTGCGCGCCTACTGCCTGGAACATGGGATCAACGTGGACCAGTGGATCGAAGACATTGGCTCTGCACTCAACTACAAACGCAAAGGCTTCAATCAGGTGATCGAGCACATTGAATTAGGACAGGTGGCTCGGCTCATTATCGGCTATGAGGATCGGTTCGTGCGCTTTGGCTATGACTGGTTTGAGCAGTTTTGTGAACGGCATGGAACCCAGATCACGGTGGTGAACGGCGAACTCTTCTCCCCCGAAGAAGAACTGGTGCGGGACTTGATGGCCATTGTGACCGTCTTCAGCTCTCAGCTCCCCGGCCTGCGTTCGCACAGAAACCTGATTCGAGCAGCAGCTCTGGGAAAGGATATCAAGGATGATCAAGACCCACAAGATCAGACTCCATCCCACACCTGAGCAAGCCCATTACTTTGCAAGAGCCGCAGGAACGAGCCGGTTCGTGTGGAATTGGGCGCTTGCCGAGTGGAATCGGCAGTATGAGGCCGGAGAAAAACCCACTGCCTTGAAACTCAAGAAGCAATTCAACGAGATCCGGCGCTCTCAATTTCCCTGGACATGGGAGGTGACGAAGAATGCCTCAGATCAGCCCTTTCTCGATCTGGGAAAAGCCTTCACCGCGTTTTTTGAAGGGCGTGCCCGCCGTCCCCAGTTCAAGAGCAAGAAAACAAGCAAACCCTCCTTTTACCTTGCCAACGATCAATTCGCGTTGGGGGATCATCGAATGTGGATCCCCAAGCTCGGATGGGTCAATCTGGCGGAGAAGCTGCGGTTTGTGGGCCGCGTGAAAGGGGCACGCATCACCAAAACAGCGGATTGGCGGTTTGTTTCCATCCAGGTCGAGATCCATGATCCCATCCCGGTGAACAAACCAGCCGCCGTGGGAATTGATGTGGGGCTCAACCGCCTGGCCACCTTGAGTACAGGAGAGGAAGTCGAAAACCAAGCCTTCCTCAAAACCGCCCTCAAGAAATTGCGTCAGGCCAACAAACGGCTGCACCGCCGAAAACTGGGCTCAAAGAATCGAGAGAAAGCGCGCCAACAGGTCGCCCGTCTGCATTATCGTATCACCTGCCTGCGCCAGGATGTCCTTCAGAAGCTCACAACCAGGCTGGCCGACAGTTACGGGATCATCGGGGTGGAAGATCTCCACCTCAAGGGACTGCTCAAGAATCGCCGTCTCGCTTGCTCGTTGGCCGATGCCTCGCTGGGCACCCTCAGGCGTCTGCTCGAGGCAAAAGTGGCGCAACGTGGGGGACTGGTGATCAAGGTGGACCGTTTCTTTCCTGGAAGTCAAGACCTGTCATTGCTGCGGTTGGACGTGGGAAGTGATGACGCTCAAGGATCGCATCTTTGTGTGTCAGAATCCTGCTTGCCCGTATGATCAGTTTTCGCAGGATCGAGATCACAACGCAGGTCAGAATGTGTTACGGGAAACCCTTCGCTTGATCGGGCTCATGGATCAAGCCGTCTCCGGTACTGGCTCGGACGAAGACGCAAACTTGCCTGCGGACGCGGGGTAAGACCAAAGGGCTTCGGCCCGGAGGCACCTACGGATGAAACAGGAACAACGAAATTCGGTGTGAACGTGTGCTTGCATACGTTTGCATAGGAAAATCGGAGCAGTATTCGCATCTGTTCCAGTGTTGGCTTTGTCTTTCTGTCGTGCATTTCCTGATGTCCAATCTTGAATGCATTTTCTGTGCTAACATAGTAAGTGCAGATATGATGTCCTAAAGGGCATTCCTTTGGTATTCCTCAAGCAGTCGTGTGATTTCACTTTTATTGGTTTTGTTCATACCATCCCTCAATGAGATCATCAGTCCAGAAACGTTGAGTCGCTTTCTCTAAGTAGACAAGCATGCCTAGTGCTATGACACAGGACTCACTCTATCACAGAAGCAGTAGCCAGCAATACAAGTGAACATATTACAAACCCGATGATCGCGTACGTGAACGAAGGCTGTATGCTGCTCCCGACTCTTTCCCGGATGCGAATTTACCAAAATTTTGTATTGTATAAATAGTGGAATGTTCGCTCAGATAAAGACCCTGTCGTGAACGAATGCTTTCCCGCGCCACGGTGGAGTTGATGACCTCAGATTACCTCATCCTGAGCAGCGAGCAGGCCCGGGCATCTTTTTCGGGACGCATTCCAGTTGGGGGTTGGCATGGCGGTAGACATTCGGCGTAACGATATCTTCCATACTCCAGGCCGATTCGGCTGGACTGGCGGTTTAGGCACGACGGCATACATTGTTCCTGCGGAGGGCATGATCGGTATCCTCTTCACTCAGCGCATGATGGATTCGCCGGAACCACCGAAGGTCTTCTCTGACTTCTGGCCACTGTCGTATGGCGCAATGGAATGGACAATGGGCAACGGATAGCGTCTAGAGAAGAGGCAGATCACTTGTGTGGGCTGTGATCACACCACATTTACAGAGAACGTGGGGAGAAAGCTCCAGTCATTGATGCACGGGGCTTTCTCCCCACGTTCTCTGTAGCCCGCCACATCGAGGCATAGAAAATGCTATGATGTACCTGTGAATACGCAAGGTCATGAAGCGCTTCCGCTTCCTTCGAGGAGGAGATTGTGTGACGTCAAAAGCTACTTGCTTGTCCTGCCGACATTGCCCATTAGAAATACTGCCCGAATCCGACGCAAAGATCACTTTCTACCGCTGTCCTACCTGTCATCGCCACTTTGCCCAACTCCCAGGTCGATCGCTCACCGAAAGATGGGGAGGATCTCTCAGCCTGGTCTTATACGGCACGATCTTCTCTCAAAAGCCCCAGGTAGATGCCCGGCGTATTGCCAGCATGTTCCGCAACCGAGAGAGCCGGGAGCAATTGACTCACATCGTTGCCGACATTCGACAAGAACTCGCATATCCGAGCCAGCCCGTTCGTGACATCCATGGTCAATCCGCCTCCGAAGAGGATCTGAGAGCATTTTTAACCCTGGTCGCGGATCTCTTGACGGAGGAAGTGAAAGAAGATGCGGTCGTGCAGGCGCTCAAGGGGCATGCGAGTTGGGTGCGTTGCCTTGCCTTCCGTCCCGATGGGCAGATTCTTGCCAGTGGCAGTATCGATGGCTCCATCAAGCTTTGGGATCCTTCGCGCGGCCACTTGCTGCACACCCTCACGGGTCATGTCGGCGGCGTGTTCGCTCTCGCCTGGAGTCCGAGCGGAGGGCTTCTGGTCAGTGGTGGACAGGACAGCGCGATCAAACTTTGGGATCCTCAGAGCGGGAAACTCTTGCGCCCTCTTGAAGGCCATGGCAATGCAGTGCGCTCTCTTGCGCTCAGCACTGACGGACAAACCCTTGTCAGCGCGAGCACCGACCAGACTGTCAGACTCTGGGACCTGCAGACTGGACGGCTTCTGCTGCCCTTCATCGACCATCCAAGCCCTCTTTACAGCGTTGCTATGAGTCCCAATCACCAGATCATTGCGAGTGGAGACGAGGTCGGCGTGATCCGCTTATGGCACGCTCGCACTCGAAAACTCCTTCGTACTCTCAGAGGCCACAGTGGGAAAGTGTTGTCTTTGACCATGGTGGAGGACGGGCAATTTCCCATCAGCTCAACGATGCTGCTGAGTGGGAGTGCAGATAGGACCCTGAAATGGTGGGGGGCCGACGAGGGGAGGCTCATTTCCACTTTCACGGGTCACGCCGGGCCTGTCCGTTCAGTCGCGTTTCATCCTGCATGGCAAACGGTCATCAGTAGTAGCGAAGACAAAACCATCAAGGAATGGAATCTTTACGGCTCTCAAGAAACTATTCGTACCTTGCCGGGCCATGCAGGTCCTGTCTACAGCCTTGCCATCAGTCCCGATAGTCGGTTCATTGCCAGCGGCAGTCTGTCAATTAAGATTTGGGGGAAAAAACGTTGATCCTTGATCATTCAGGCTGCTCTCGAATTCCGTAAACAGCATCTTGTTTGGGCAATGATGCGGTCAAGATGCGTTGGAAAGGAGATGTTTACTGGATCTTGACAAAGTGTGCAAATGTGTGTGAAACATTCCACACGGTTCCAGAAATTGGACTGGAAAGCCCTGGTGTTTCAACCCCAGGGGACGCGCAAGTCGTTCCTTTTTGGGACGCAGTCGGGAAAATCGATTTTCCCCCAACCAAACTCCCCTTGACAGTTCTCACCTTCTCTGGTGCATTTGTTCCAATTTACCAGAAGGAGCGTCGCTCTCGTCGATGGCGGACATTCCCACCAGCGTCCGGGTGCGGGCTCGGGTCGGACGAGAGAACCCATCACTGGGCGAATGAGGAGACCGCTGTCTCCGAAGCCCCGATGTGGCGGAGGGGGCGAGCCCATCGACCCAACGTCTGGGGGACCTGTCACCCGAACCTGTTCTTTGGGCAAGGAGCGTGACAGCCAACCCAGCCTCCATCCCATTCCTGGCGGGGAGGAGCAGTCACTGTGGTGAGTTGTTCTTTGTGCGGATGGCGTCAGTACCGCAAAGCGTGAGAGAAGGCACTCAACAATGAAAACGGCGCACAAAATCCGGATGCATCCGACCCCTGAACAAGTGGAGTATCTCAAACGAGCCTGTGGGACGAGACGGTTCATCTACAATTGGGGACGGGAGCAGTGGGAAAAGCAGTACCAGGCGTATAAAGCTGAGCAGGAAATCGTTCCTGAAGAGCAGCGCGTGCTCAAACCGCCACATGCCCTCGCACTCAAGAAGCAATTCAACCAGATCCGGGAGCAGGAGTATCCGTGGACCTATCACGTGACGAAGTGTGTGGTGGAAGGGGCGTTCGATGATCTCAAAAACGCCTACGACAACTTCTTCGCGGGGAGAGCGAACTACCCCCAGTACAAGAAAAAGGGGAAGTCGCACGAGTCGTTCTATCTCTCCAACGATAAATTCACCTTGGGGACCCATTGGATCTCCATTCCTGGCTTGGGCCGCTTCATCCTCGATCAACGCCAAACGAAGAAGGACCGAGGCAAGCTCTTACGCAGACTGGGAACGGTGAACGTCGCCGAAAAACTGCGCTTCGTCGAAAAGGGGAAAGCCACCACTCCCACGAAGAAGCGCAACAAGCGCAAGCACGTCGTGTGCGAACGCGTCAAGATCCTGGGGGCGACGGTCTGCTGTGAAGCGGGCCACTGGTACGTCTCTATTCAAGTAGACATCACACGGGAGTGCCCCAAAACGCCCGAACTAGTGGTGGGGGTAGATGTGGGCTTGAAGCAAGCTGCTGTGGTGAGCGATGGACGCAGGCTTGAGAACCAAAGGCCATTAGCGCTCCATCTCAAGAAACTCGGCAAGCTGCAACGCCAACTCAGTAAAAAACAGAAGACGAAAGACCCTCAAACCAAGCGAACCGTGTTCAGCAAGAATTACGAGAAGCAACGGCTCAAGGTAGCGCGCAAGCATCAGCAAATTGCCACTCTTCGCCGAGATGTGCAGCACAAGTTCACGACCGAACTGGCGCGCACCTGTGGGGGCATTGGCATCGAAGACCTCAACATCCTGGGAATGATGACCAATCGAAAGCTCGCCAGAGCCGTTGCCGATGCCGCGATGGGGCAACTATTGCAATTCTTGAAGACCAAGGTCGCCGCCGCAGGGGGAGAGCTCTTCATCGCCTCTCGCTGGTTTCCTTCGACCAAACGCTGTTCGTGCTGCGGGCAGGTCAAGAAACGCATGCCGCTCAAACACCGCACCTATCAGTGCCAGATCTGTGGACTGGTGATCGACCGGGATGTGAACGCCGCTTTGGTGCGCCGCTTCGGTACATATCAAATTTCTCCCAGAGGGAGATGAGGTTGAGAGTAAGAACCTCAAGGGCGCCCAACTTACCTGGCGTGGAAACACAAAGGGAAAATTAGCATGTCGGGAACGCGGTTAAACAGGAAGGTATGTACTGTGATGCACCGCAAGTCCTGTACGCATGGTGAAACCTGAATTGGCTGAACCCTAGTCTCCAGTGGTCTAAGCGTTGGCTCATCGCAACATACCTGTGGCGATGTCATCGGAATACGCACTTATTGATGGCGAGTGCGGAAGACTCTCTCCGATGAACGACCAGCAATGAGCTGGTTCAAGGAAACGAACGGGGCACCTACACGTACTCAACGTTTGATATGCGCAAATGCGGGATCGTCTACGGGTGCGAGCCTATGACGACGGAGCTTTCATAGTACTCAAATGATCAAGGTAATGCTTGATACAAGGGGAAGGGAAGCAGGGAGTATTGTCGTGAACGGAGCGGTGCGCGAGATGCGCACCGCCTACCTCCACGAAGCGACAAGAAACTGGAGAGCCGGGTGCATCGAAAGGGTGCAAGCCCAGGTTCGGAGAGGGACGGACAGAAAAGGTCTGGAAACAGAACCTCGCTGGCCGTCTACTCTACAACATAAGAAATCATTGGCTCGGGCGGGCCTGAAGGCGCGCTTCAGCGCGGCTCGAGAAGCCCCCGGATGTATCCGTGGGGAGTCGTCACACATTGGGAATATACCATGATCAGAAGGAGCCTCGTCCAATGTCCAACACCCCTCCGGTCTTGTCGCCAGAGCAGGTACTTGAAAAATTGAGGCAGCACGCCGATCCGCAGGTTGTTCAGGGGCAATCTCGCTTTGGCAGCCGACCCGCGCACCCACTAGGTATCAAAATACCAGTCCTGCGTACCATAGCGAAAGAGATCGGGCGCAACCATGCTCTTGGGTTAGCGTTATGGACATCAGGCATTCATGAGGCTCGTATCCTGGCGGCCATGATTGATGAGCCGCAATATGTCACGTGTGAACAAATGGAGGCGTGGGTGCGTGATTTCGATACCTGGGATGTATGCGATCAGGTATGCGGCGGCCTCTTCGATAAGACTCCCTATGCCTACCAGAAAGCCATCGAGTGGTGCCACCGCGAGGAGGAGTTTGTGCGGCGCGCGGGCTTCGTATTGATGGCATACCTGGCGGTTCACGACAAGCGAGCCAGCGATAAAATGTTCTCGCCCTTCTTTCCCCTGATCAAGCAGTATGCCACTGACGAGCGCAATTTTGTGAAGAAGGCAGTCAACTGGGCCTTACGCCAGATCGGCAAGCGGAACGTCCAACTGCGCACCCAGGCTATCGCCTGCGGTGAAGAGATTCAGCAGGTCAATTCCAGAGCTGCTCGCTGGATCGCGAGCGATGCCCTGCGTGAATTGCGGAAGATAGCAAAAACAAGCTCAGGTGTTGAGAGCAACAGCGACGAAGGTGCCTGGCGGCGCTTCCAATCTCTCCGATGCAGCCCTCTCTCATCCATGTCCGGTAGTTACGAGGGTAGTGTTGCAAAAAATTTAGAACCGAGAAAATGAAGTAAGTAATTACGGTACAAGAATCATTTTCGTAGAGAAAGGGTGGGCATTCTGCACCTTTTTCCTCATGAAATATGTTGTGTGCACTTCCATTTGCTGAGCTTTAATTTTTTTGCAACACTACTATGATTTGCGCGTTACCGCTCCAGAACGCTCGCTGGTGCTGGAGGTGCCCGAAGACTGTGCGATTATGGTGCTGGCTGATCGGGCACGCATCTGCCAAGTGATGACCAACTATCTCACCAATGCGATCCGCTATTCACCTCCTGGCCAGCCCATCCACATTGGCCTGACTGTGCAAGAAAACGCGGCTCGCGTTTGGGTGCGAGACCAGGGGCCAGGGCTTACGGAAGAGGAGCAAGCACACCTGTGGCAGCGCTTTTCTCAGATCAAGGGCATTCATGTGCAGAGTGGTTCGGGCAAAGGGTTAGGTCTAGGCCTCTACATTTGCCAAACACTTATAGCTGAGCACCAGGGTGAGGTCGGTGTGGAAAGTGAACCTGGGAAGGGTTCGACCTTCTGGTTTTCCTTACCTCTGATCGGCTGTTGATGCTTCTAATGCATATCTCCTATTACTGTGCCGTCTTGAAGCCGATGTTGTCCTGCACGACCGTTGCCGGTCCCACCGGTAACAACTCGACAGGGTCGATGTTGAGCCTGGTGAAGTCGATCTTTTCGCTCCATACCTTTCTGAGGAGATCCTTGAAGAAACCAATGGTGAGGAACTCACCCGCGCAACGGCGATACCCGAAGCCGAATGGCGCATACCCGGCATCGTCGCATACGGGATAGGCCTGGTCATCGACGCGCGCGTATACTGCACCAAACGCACTGTTGGGTATCGTAGCCTGCCGACCATCCTTGACTCGAAAAGCTTCCCTGCTGAAGGGGCATTGGGCCAACCCGACTTGCTTGCATCTGGCCTCGTCGTTCTGTTCACTCGTGTGAGCCTGCTTATAGCGATCTGGGTCGAAGTCATTCGGATTGTTCCAGTGAAGCGGGTCTCTGCTGGTTTCCGGATGAGGCGTAATAATGGTGCTCAAGCCAGTGTCCCCAGTGCCAAAGGCTTGTTCCTGAGCAGGCAGCACTGAGGCGCTGCCGCGGTTGGGCGAGATGGTCCGGAACAACTCCATCACGAAACGGTCAAGCCTGCTGAAGGCGGAGGTGTCCGTTTCGTCGGGGCCACTCTTCATTGTCTTTTCAAACCATGAGCGGACAACCGGGTCTCCATGTGTTACCTCTAGGCGGTCCATCATGTTGTAGAGCGTATTGCCCCACTGGCTGAATGCAAGAAAGTTGTGGAAGCACTCGAAAACCATGTCCTTCCTCCTGAAGTTCTCCCCCAGCGCGCCGTTCTTGATCCAATAGTAGACCAGGGTCTTCTCGGGATTGGGCACACGACGGTCAATCAGATCTTGCACCCGCTGGTCAATCCAGTCCTTGAGGAATTGACGGAGCTGGCACACACGCATGTAGCTGTCATGAACAACCTGCAAGGTCGGGTACCGGAATCCGACGACAGCCACGAAGCTCTGGCCGATCTGCCTGACTTCGGGCGGAATGTCGTCCCCCGTGACGCCAAGGTGAAGGTCCCAGTACATGTCAAAGTATCTCTGGTAGTACTGGTGCATCAGTGGCTTGCCTTTGTTTGGCTCGTCGAAGAGGGCATCGAGGAAGCGTTTGATCTTGTCCGAGTACATCGGACCATACAGATCCGGCGTGACAGCTGAGTAGTAGATCCTCTTTCTCTCGTTGTTTGGTCCGCGCTTCTGGTACCCCTGGATGAAGACCGTAAGTCCTTCCTCCTCCATATTCAGCTCCCAATTGTCGTAGAGCATCCCGACGAGGTGAGCTGGCATTGCTGCCTCCTTGCTCAGGGCGAGGTCAATCATGGGAAGCACTGGCCGTTCGCCCTGATAGATGGCGCTGCGGAAAAACGGCTTCACGGCGCCCTGGACATAGGCAGGGTCAAAGGTAGGCGGCATCTTCCTGAGGTCGGCAGACGTGTCCTGCTGTTCGGCATGTTTTGCTGGATCAATCATGTTCTGCTCCTTCTCTCTCTTTTTTTTAATCGCTCAAGACAGCTTAAAGAAGGGCAACTGGCTCAGAAAAGTAATCACGAGGACGATCCCTGCGCCGACCAAGATGGTTACCACTCGCCATACGGCAAGGGACTGACCTGACGTCGCGATACTGATGAGCAGCAGGATCAGGATCGTGAAAAAGAAGAGGTACAGGAGGTAGTTCAGCTCTTTTACGGAGAATGCCAGGCATGTGATCGCCACTACGATCAGCCCTAACACCAAAGTGTTCTGCATGCCAGTAATCACTACTGCTGCCAGGAGCGCACCCAGGAACGTCGCAACGACATTCTGTAGCGCCATCATCAGCGAGGCCTCCTGATCCTGCCGGGTGCAGATGATGACGGTGATGGCTGCCCAATAGAACGGCGGCCCTCCCCAGATCCAGCCGCTTCCTGCTGCAACTGCTGCTCCCACGGCACGCAGCAAGCTAAAGCGCAGCAGCGGAGAGGTCAACGTGAACTGCGCTGTAAGCGTGGTGAATCTTGGCTGTGGCCTGTTCGGTCGCGCTTCGTTTCTCAGCGTGCTCCGGTGTGCTGGGAGCCATGCAAACAAGAGCGCGAACAGCATCAAGATTGCCCCACCAAGCAGAAAGCCTCCCGCTGCGGGTAGTGCCGTTGCCGGACCGCCACGGTTCGCAAGCGAGATCACGAACGGGATCGTCAAAAGGAATCCCATGACAGCCGCAACCCGACCATACACTGAGAGGAGTCCGCTGATGAAGACCACGAGGAAGATTTCCACGATCTCTCCCCACCATGGCCCACCGATGAGCCGACCCAGTGCGGTCATGAGCGCACCGCCGACCGCGGTCATTCCCAGCAACCATGCCTGTGTGCGGGACGACGTGCCGACGTCCCCGAATGAGGTAAGCAACGCACCCGTCATGACCAGGACACCAAACGCGCGCTGACCAAGTAAGGTCAGGACAAGCAGGGGCAGGAACATCGCCAGGGCGATATAGAAGCCTTTGACCGAATTTGGTTTGGCGCCAGGGTTGCTGCGGAAAAGAACTGCCATTCTTTCCATCACTCTCTCCCTTCCTCATACGGAACCTCATGGTTGGCTGAATAGACACTAAAGAACGCTGATCCTTCATAGCAGGTCTCCTGTCACAGTCGGTTTCTGCCAGCCTCCGCCAGGCGAAACGCTCTGGTCGGCCTCACTGGCCCTGCCCTGTATTCGGCTCATATTCGTGGACTGGGGTGACCGTTTTGAGTACCGGATCGACGATTCGCTTCGCCTCTTCCACATCGTCCCGCCGAGCCAATTGCGAGCTCTCGCAATCCCACTGGCATTGCCATGCATGCTCTACTTTTGTGTCAACGCTGTCGGGAGTCGGTTTGGACCCCGGCTAGCGCTCGGCTCCACCTCCTCCCTTGGAGACATACTCGGCGTCCGCCAGCCACCGTAAAGCCCGCACGCCGGGCAGAAAGAAGTATTCCCCACCGCGGTTGGTCACGAACTGCGGCAAGCCATGGAGGCGTTGGCGGATGGGCTGTTTGGGGATGGTAAACACACCCGTCCCGTCATTGGGCCCACAAATCGGATCCTTCTCGCTGGGTGCTCCAATAAAGGTGCCCTGATTGACCCACTCACTCTGGACAAACTCGAACTGCCGCGAAAGTGAGGCACCGATGAAGACGAAGATGATGCCACGCTCGGCTCCGTCGTCCTCCAGGACCCCTGGAGGAAGGAGGGGACCGTAGACGGTGCCGCGGCGAATCAAGCGATGGTGATTGACCCGGGTGATTTCGTGCTTGAATTGGTCACGCGGGTTCGTGCGCCGTATATGCGATCCAAGCGGGCATTTGAGGCCCTTGGGGTCGTCGTCAGCGTAGAGAAAATCGTTGTTGCGTTGCGGGTCGGCCCCCAACTCCGGGTCATCAGACTCTGGACAGAGCGCGAGGGGCGCGCCGCTGCGCCAGCGCCCCATCATCTTGGCGGCCAACCATTCTTCCTCTGCTGCGCTGGTAGTGTGTGCCGCCAGGTATCGGCGGAACGCGGCGACATCTTGGTGCAGTTTTCTCAAGGCCACATACGACCCGTTGCGGCCCAACACCTCGGGTTGGGGCTGCGGAGGCAGCCTTCCCGACTCGTCGAGATACCCCAAAATAAACTCCCCCGCCTTGAGCGGCGCTTCCTGGGGATTGCTTCCAGCAAGACCGCTCCCCTCGATCGCTGGTTGGGCGATGCCGTCCCGAAAGCCGAATGGTTCGCGTCCCGTGGGAAGTTGATAGCAGTCCTGCCGGTAGATCGCCGTCACGCCAGGCATCTGCTGGTAGGCATGTCCTGCCGGCTCTAGGACCCTCGCCAGGCGCGTCTGATCAGGTGCGAGCGCAGCGATCACGAGATGGACCTCCGATGTGCCCAATGGCCACTCCCACTTTTCAGGAGCGCTCTCGCCCACATCGCCCAGTTCCGCGGCGCGTGCCGCCATCCCCTGCTGGAACTCTGGTGAGAAGCTCTCAAGCGATGCTTGGGGGACGCCTAACGCCTTCAGGCCATGATAGGAAAGCGCCACCGCAACCCAGGCATCGCCTGCAGGGCTGGTCAGATCGATGGCTGAGGCAATCGCGGGTATGAGTCGCTTCAGCAACTGATGTCCGGCGGCGCGATCGTCAATGCGAAGCATAATGTACGTTCCGGCATACGGCGTCGGACGAGGGTGGAGCACGCCGCTCTGAATGTCGTTGAATTCAAGCATGGTTGATCCTCCTGGTGTCACTACCCCAGGCGTGGTTTGTAAGCGATTGTTTGCTGTCGGATTGGGCAGAGCCAAAGCCGGCCTGTCCGCCCGGCTTGAGCTGCTCTCCCGATTACGTCGATGCCTGCTCAAGCAGTGGTTTCAACGCCGGGTGCTTCAGCGCCTGCTCAGCTTCAGGGTTGTCGAGCACCTGCTGGAACGCGTGCTGCAGTTCCAGCGCTTTCCAGATCTGCTTGACCGTGGGCTCGGGATAGCTGCTATCATAAGCGGTAGCTTCATATTGGTGCGCCGTTAACCAGTCCCTGACGCTCGGGTCCGTGATGCCCGGGTAGCCCTCGACATGCGACCAGAACTCAGCGAATGATTGCGAGACGGCGTTATCGGCAACGGCAAAGTCATCTATGTACTTATCCCACGTGCCGTCGAAGCTGCTGCAAAATAGGAGCCGCGTATCGTTGTCGATGAGAGTAACCCTGGCTTCGTGTATCGTGCCGAACTTTTTGGCGTCCTCTCTTCGGCGGGGATCGGCAGCTCTCCGCTTGATAGCCTCGCGCAGCGCTTGTTGGTGGCCTGGCTTGACGTTCCCAATGACGGTAAATTCTGTCCTTACCCCCGACTTCAGCCCCTTCCGCTTTGGATACTCCTTTGTCGTTTCCATGTCGTTTGCTCCTTTGTGTGAAGATCTCCAGTCTAAACATGGTGCTCCACCGCCAAAATAGATGAGCTTTCCTTGTACGCTGCGTAGATGCAGTGAAGTCATGCTCCTCTCTGAAACGCAAAGCCGCTCTGCTTATGCCCACCTGAGCATCCCCATGAAGCATGCTAGATGAGTCCAACAGTATCGACAACCCATGGCGGAACCCATTGTAGAGCTATTTTTCAAAATGGGCATTTTTGGCGGGTCTGATACACTTATATTACCAATTGGCTGAAACGCTGACCAAGCATGCTGTGCTTGCACACCGTTACCTCATAGAAGTATGACGAAGGGTGAAGAGCACCGTTCGCTGATTCCTTAATCAATCGGATGGGGGCATACATACTTGTTGCATGCAACGTGCAGCCAAATCGCTCGAAGGGGGCCATGGTCATGGGAGAATCTCACATCAGCACAGACCCATTCGATGAGAATGCCAGGAAACAGTTCCATGAAGGCATTGAAATGACGCTCATGGGATGGATTAAAACGTCTCCTACGCTGATCGGCTTCGGGTTTGCCCTTGGAGAGGCTTTTAGCATTGTCAGAACTGGTAAACCAAAGAGTCTGGTGGACACGCCAAGGGAGTATCTCATAACCACAGTTGCGGTCGGCCTCATCGTCCTTGGCGTGTTGGGTCTGCTTGGGGCCGTCATTCAGTGTGGATGGAGCCTGATGCGTTTTAAGCAGGGCTCTCTCACCACGTACCAGAGGCCCTGGTATTTGAGTGCGCTGGTGGCGGTTCTGCTGATGATCATCGGCCTTGTCGCACTGGTGGCAATGGCTCTTCCGTAGCCTCGTTGATCTCCTCCGGACACCGGAATAAGGGAAAAATGCACACGAGAAGACCTGGCTTCATCTGGGTTAGGAGGGAATAATGAGCAACGTTTTGCGATCTTCATCCACACTGTATGCACGAACCAGTGCGGAACGCTATGCTGCTGGCAAGGCGCTCCGTGCTCATTGCCCTCGCTCCAGCCATGCCCGGTGGGAGCCCGCTCCCAATCGCCCAGACCCCCTGAGTATCCTGGAAGCATCAAACCGCACGAGGGTGAAGCAACTTGTGCCCATCCGCTACGGTCGCATGCTCGTCTCGCCCTACAACTTTTTGCGCGGATCGGCTGCGATGATGGCACATGATTTAGCGAGCACGCCTACCACCGGGATCTTGACGCAGATTTGTGGCGATGCCCATCTGGGCAACTTCGGGATCTATGCGACGCCCGAGCGCAACCTCGTCTTTGACGTGAGCGACTTTGACGAGACTGTCTCTGGTCCCTGGGAATGGGACGTGAAACGGCTCACGACCAGTATTGTTGTGGTGGGACGGCAGAATGGCTTTTCCGCGCGTGATTGCAAGCAAGCGGTTATGAGCTGCGTCGCGTCATATCATAAGCGTATGTATGCGTTTAGTACGATGCGCCGGATCGATCTCTGGTACGCGCGTGTGGATGTCGAACTCCTTCGTACGGTCGCTGATCGTGACCTTCTTCCTCGGCTTGACCGCGCAATCTCCCGGGCTCAGCAGCGCACCAGCATTCGCGCGTTTCCCAAACTTACACATGTGGTGAATGGTCAAGTGCGCATTAAGGATGATCCGCCGCTGATTGGTCATCATCCGAACGCACGGCTCTCCACGCATTTGTCGGCATTTGTCGCTGGCTACCTGGAATCGACCCGGGAAGAGCAAAAAACGTTGCTCCAATGGTACCAGCCCATCGATCTGGCCTGGAAAGTGGTGGGAGTCGCCAGTGTCGGCACGCGCTGCTATATCGTGCTGTTGTTGGGGGAAGGAGAGGAAAACGATCCGCTCTTCCTTCAAATCAAGGAAGCACGGCCCTCGGCCCTTGAACCCTATACTGGCCCCAGCCCGTATTCCAACCCGGCTCAGCGTATCGTGCATGGACAACGACTCATGCAGGCTGCCAGCGATATCTTCCTGGGCTGGACTCAGTTCGAGGACGTCAACTACTATGTACGTCAACTGCGCGATATGAGATGGTCAAGCGACATGACCACCATGAGTCTTGCCCGTTTCACCGTATATGCTCAACTGTGTGGATGGGCGCTGGCGAGGGCGCACGCGCGCGCTGGTGATCCGGCGTTGATCAGCGGCTACCTGGGAAAAAGCGACTCCTTTGCTCAGGCCCTGGCTGAGTTTGCCTGTGCGTATGCTGACCAGAATGAACGAGACTACGCCCGCTTAGTGGCGGCTGTAGAAGCCAAACACATCACTGCTACCACAGACATATAGACGGGTAATTAACACCCAGGCACAGATTGCCTGGAGGCGTCAGGTTAAGTTTTCTCCCTTTTCTCATACTAAAATCAAACGAAAGAATAACGGGACTGCGTAAGCTTGCTTGTTTGAGGCAAAGAGGGACAATACCAATGGCGCGAATAAAGAAAGTGTCCGCAGCTGATCCGACCCACATGCCGCATTCAGATCAATTTCATCTCAATAGGCCTTCTCTGTGGGAAGCAATGCTGAGTATGCTTGCGGTAGGAGTCCTTCACACGTTTCTTCCCACCAAACTGCTGATTGGCCCGGCCTGGTTGCTCCTGGCAATCGAAGCGGTCTTTCTGTTGCCAATCGTCTTTACCCTTTTGACAAAAAAAGGGTCATCGGACGCGTTGCAGGGCAAATGATTGAAGCGATGTATGCTTTGCTCAAACGAGACGCAGAAGTGCTCAGTAAAGTACCTCCTGGCCGGCAACCACCCCCTCCGATACTCTATGATCCAGAAGTGCATCGAAACCATCGAGAGGGACACTACCGTCCGATGAAAACAGCTCCCATGCCCAATCCAATTGTTCTGCTTGTAGATCAGGAGTAACGATTCCATACACACAAAAGATTAGCATGCAAGAGCTTGAATATAATGGCCACGTTTCATCGTGTTACTTCTGGAGAGGTACTCAGGGGTCGCTCCCTTGAGCGATGGACCCGCCAAACCTTAGATTCCATATGAGTCAACCTGTAAGAGGTAAGTGGGGGATGTGTGCGAAATCCTTCATATGCCTTTGAAGGACCAGAACAACTTTTCGTGTGTATCTGGGCAGGCCACATCCACGGGTTCTGACCTCTCCACCCACCAATAGAGAGGGTAAGGAAGCCTCATTTCACACGTGTGTGAGGGGACCAGCCCATGCCAAACAAGAAAACCTCTCCCGACCTCAAAGTATTGCCGATGCTTCCCCATGAGTCCATCTACATTGGGGTAGACATTGGGAAGCAAAAACACATTGCTGGTTTTGTTTCAAAAACCCTTTTAGAGCGCCACAAGCACTTCGAGAACTGTCCGGCCTTCTCCTTTGAAGCATCTCGTGAGGGTTTTCGATCATTTGTTGAGCGTATCCGTGACTATTGCCCACTCGAGCACATTTTTGTGCTCATGGAGCTGACCGGCCACTACCATAGGTCGCTACAGCAGTATCTGCTCGAGTTGGATATCCCCGTGTATGTGATGCATGTTCAACGCCGGCAAGCAAGCATGATTAAGACGGACAAGCGGGATGCATTAAGCCTGGCTAACCAACTCTACACGCAACTAGAATTGGGAGCACAAGTGACAGACAAATTACAGGCCGTGCGGCGTACTGTCCCTCCATCGGCAACTGCATCCCAACTCAAAGGCTTAATGCGTCATCGCTACGAACTGGTCAATGAAGCCACACAGAGGAAAAACAAACTGACGGCCATTTGTGACGAACTCTTTCCAGAATTAACCCAGGTCTTGAAAGATCCCAACCTGGCAACCGCATTGGCACTGCGCGAGCGGTTTCCTACACCTCATGCTCTTGCTACAGCGAGCTTCACAGCCCTTAGCGAAGTGAGAGTGGGGCGGCGAGCATCAGACGCTGACTTGCTCCACTTACAGCACCTTGCCACGCAAAGTATCGGCACTAAAGATGTAGCAAGGCAACGCAGTCTGGTGCTGGAACAAAGCTTGCTGATCAAGGAATTACGACTCATCCAGGAGCATCTAGAGCGGCTGGAAGGGGAAGTGTGCCAGATTGTCACGCAAAGCCGCGAAGGGCAAATTCTCACTTCCATTCCTCCGATCGGCCCGCTAGATGCCGCAACCCTCATTGCAGTCATTGGTTCCATTGCCAATTTTGAGAAGGCATGCGACCTCAAATCGTACCTGGGCTGGGCACCCAAGCGAGAGCAAACAGGGACTTCCTACGATCGAACCAGGCTTTCTCAGGGAGGATCACGTGAAGCGAAGAGAGCGATGTATCTCATCGTCTGGAGAGCCATTCGGACGGATACCGAGTGGTCGAAGCTCTACAAGCGTTTAGTTCCTCGCTTATGTTCCTACGACGAGAGAACGCAGTCTTACAGAGGAAAAGGGCGAGCAATCGGTCATGTCGCAGGCCGACTGATCACCCTCGCCTATGCATTGCTGCGGTATGACTATGAAGTAGTGAATCATCTGGCTCCTGGTACTGATCCTCCAGCGCCAATGCTCTATGACCTCGAAGTTCATCACCAGCACCGCTCAGGTCACTATCATCCTCTCAAAAGAAGACCTAGAGAGAACCGCATCGTACAGGTTGAGTCGTAGAATTTCTCCGAAGACAAAAGGGAAAGAGAGCCAGAAGCTCATCAAGCATCCTGGGAGCTTGAGGCTCGGTCGAAGTGCTCCCAGCGTGCTCATGCAAGCTGGAACGCGGGGCAAACGATGCCGCCAGGCCCGACCCTTGACGGAGAGGCTAGACTCGGCACGAGCGAGAGCGACCGGCTGCGGTAAAAACTCATCAATGCAGGACCCGGTCGCTCTCGGCAAGAGCCAGTCAGCCGATACCGTCAAGGGCGGCATCGTCCGCGCTCCGGCTTGCTGGTGGCAAAGGTGGAGCATGTCACGAAGAAGCTCCATGACATGCAGTAGTGGTCTTTTTTTCTGAAAGTTCTATATGCCTTACGTCTGAGGCTGGCGGCATGGTGATGAAGGTGGCGCCCCAGCACACGAGTCAAGCGTGTAGTGGCTGTGGGATGCTGGTGCTCAAAGATCTCTCGGTGCGCTGGCACTCCTGCCCCACGTGTGGGGCCGAGCTCGACCGCGATGAGAACGCGGCGCGCAACCTTCTCCGCCGCTATGAGGAGCAAGGGCCGCTTCTCCCCAACAAGAAACGCAAGTCCACCCGTAGGGTGGCCGGGGCGGGAAGCGCCCCACAGCACCTGGTTGTCTCTTCGGAGAAACCGGGCCGCTGTCGAAGCCCCCGCCTTTAGGCGTGGGGTACTTCACCGCGATCCCGACGACCTGGTTGTGCAGCAAGCACTGGGCCGTCTTGGTGTGCATGTCGATCTGGTCTGCTGGAACGACCCCACCTATCAGTGGGAGCGCCCGTCCCTGGTGGTCGTATGCTCCGTTCGGGATTATGACCGGCAACGTGGTGCATTTTTGCACTGGGCACGTCGTGTCGCCGGGCAGACGTTGTTGCTCAACCCACTTCCACTATTAGAGTGGAATACGCAGAGGTGGTATCTCCGTGGGCTCGCGGTCCAGGGGATCCCGGTTGTCCCTACTCATTGGGTGAAGCCAACCACTGCCGCGCCTCCGTCACTGGCACATCTCCTCGCAGAACGCGGCTGGCAGGAGGCGGTGATCAAATCGGTCATCGGTATTGGTCACACCGGTCTTCGCCTGGTGACACGTGCACAGGAAAGCCTGGTCCAGGGGCAGGCACATCTCGATGCTTTCCTTGCTCGCGGCGCTGCCATGATGGTCCAGCCCTTCCTTCCCGAGGGGGAACAGAGCGTGATGGCGATCTGTGGACAGATCACGCATGCCGTCCATGCGCCTTGTCAGCTCTCAGAGGAGGATGATGAAGTGAGGAATGCTGTTGCGGTCCCGTTGCAGAGGGACTACGTGGCCTTTGCTCGTGACGTCCTTTCCCGCCTTCCCCCGACCCTGTTCGCGCGTGTGGATCTTCTTCGCGATACAACCGGGCGCTTACGGCTGAGTGAGCTCCATCTAGTTCGCCACGTCTCTGCTTTCAGTGCTCTTCTGCGGCCTGTGAACGCTTAGCGAGAGCGCTCTCTCGGCTCGCTCGCCAGCCATCTCTATGGCGCCAGGGATCTGGCCTCTCGGGGGTAGAAGATGAATTGTTGGAGAGGCATTCATCTGTCGTGTCGCATGTCGTTGTTTGACTAAGAGGTGACAACGGTGACGGACGTGCTTTCCGAGGAGCTTTTCTTGCGTATGAAATAGGTTCTGTTGTGGCAGCATGGTTTGGGTGCGCAAAGCAAGAGAGCAACCAGATATGGGCGTCCTGTGCTCATAGTATCGTTTCCTGAAGGTGTGCTTTGTATTGAACACAATAACCTTGAAAGACAGGTGAAAATACGATGTTTGACGTTATGCTCTTTTTACGGATATTCTTTTCTGTCCTGGCAGGCATGGCGCTTTTGCTCTATGGCGTGCGATCGATGACAGAGGTTATCGGACAATCGGACAATCGCTATCTGCGTCAATGCCTCTTGCACATATCACGTTTCCCCGCCGTAGCCTATCTCATCAGCCTTATCATGACGGCATGCATGCAAAGTTCGAGTGCCATGTCTTCGTTGTTGATTGATCTGGTGAGTACGGACCTTTTGCCATTTTCAACGGCTATTGTGATGATGCTCGGTGCAAATGTTGGCTTGACCCTTGCGGTGCAGCTGATTTCCTTTCATATTACCGATTACGCGCTCACTCTTGTCGGTCTCTTTGCCTTGCTTGCGCTCATGACTGCACGCACCCGCTGGCGACGTGTCGGACAAATCGCGTTCCCCTGTGGTCTCATGCTCCTGGGGCTCTCTACCCTATCCCAGGCAAGCGAGCTTCTGGTAAGCAGTGCGTGGGCGGTAGCGGCACTCCAGGCATGTGCTACGACCCCGCTCTTGCTTCTTCTTCTGGGAGTAGCTCTGGCCATGCTTCTTAATTCGAGTACGGCAACGATCGGGTTGGTGCTCGTTCTGGCATCCCGTCACACGTTACCCCTGGTCCCAGCGCTAGCAGCCGTGCTGGGGGCAAATATTGGGACCACGCTCCCAGCGCTGCTTACAGCAAGTTCTCGTAATGCCTCTATAGGACAGCGTCTGGCGCTCGTCCATACAGGGACAAAGTGTCTGGGAGCATGCCTTCTCTTCTTGTTGTTACAGCCTTTTGCTGCCTTGCTCGCAGTGTGCTGGCCGAACCCTCCTATGCAAGTTGGCATGGCGCATCTCGGATTCAATGTCCTGCTGACCTGTTTTTGTGTGCCTCTGGCTAGTCCACTTACCTGGTTGCTCACCTCTTTGATGCCCTCAGGAGAAAAAGTGTCTGTACGCCAGATCTCAGAGTCTACCAGCTATCCCAGGCCCTCACCAGTAGCAGATGGATGATCGGCAAAACGCGTTCGTTCGTCTCTATTGTCCTGGTTATCCACATGTTTTCCATATCGAAAGAGAGCAATGTAGAAATCTGAACAGGAATGAAACCACGAGTCGCCCAAAATGCAAGTAACACACCGCCGGCGGTGTGTTACTTGCTACATAACGCCCTTCTCCTGAATACAACCTGGCTCCAAAGGAAACGTAGTACTCAACAGATGTTGTAAATGTTAGGTAGCATAAGTGCACGCTTTCCTTGGCGAGGAGAAGATGCCGAGACGTATATCTTACCGGTTACAATGGTTTGCGCCGAACCAGGAATACGCAGTCTTTCACGATGGGAGGCTGCTCATTCCCCGTGTCAAGCCAGTCGGTTCGCGCTGGTTTGACTGGCTTGAGACCATCTCCTCTTTCTCCTTTCAGAGTCGCTATGGAGGAAGTTGTACAGTTCGGAAAGAGACGGTGCAGCGAGGAGGAACCTACTGGTATGCCTACCGGCGCAAGGAACGGCGCATGGTGAAACGCTACCTTGCTCGTAGCACTGACCTGACGCTTGCGCGTTTAGAGATGATTACCGCTGCCCTCAATGATGCCGAAGTGCTCTCCAGGTCCTATCGTTTCGCCGATGTGGAGAAGTACCGTCAGGAGGGCGCAGAGGAAACACGCGCCACGCTCTTGCCTGAGTCCTCTCCCCCTTCTCAACTGCTCCTCACGACCAGGCTACACATTCCTCGCCTGCCAGTGCAGCATGTCTCGCGTCCTCGTCTGCTCACACTCCTACAACAAGGCATCCAGAAACCATTGACGTTAGTCTCGGCCCCCGCAGGCTCCGGCAAGACAACGCTGCTGGCGGAATGGGCCTCTACCACAAACCTCCCGGTGACCTGGATCTCGCTCGAACCAACGGATAACGACCCGTTGGCTTTTCTTTCCTATTTTAAGACCGCCATGGCAAGTCTGGATACATCTATTGATTGCGCCATGCGGGCGTATCAATGTAACGACGTGCAGGACACCAAGAGAGTGCTCACCGGTATTCTCAACGATCTCACATACCTGCTGAAGCAAGATGCAGTCGTGATTCTAGACGACTATCATGTTTTGACAGCGAACACCATTCATTCCCTGCTGCATTTTCTGCTTGATCATCTCCCCCCTCACTTACATCTGATCATCGGAACACGTGTTGATCCTCCTTTGTCCCTGGCGCGTCTACGGGCGCGCAGCCAATTAAGCGAAGTACGCACTGAAGCCTTGCGCTTTGTCTCAGGTGAGGTCGAAGCTCTCGTACATACAATGGGACTCGCGCTCTCTAGCGAGGCAACGAGCTTATTGGAACAACGCACCGAGGGCTGGATTGCTGGCGTGCAGTTGCTATCGCTCGCTCTCCGTGGACAACCTGATGCGACGACCTTTCTACGGACATTTCGCGGCACGCATCGCTTTTTCCTCGACTATGTAAGCGAAGAGGTTCTAACGCAGCAGGCACCCGAAACACAACGCTTTCTGCTATTGACCTCCATTCTGGATCGAATGACAGGGTCACTCTGTGACGCGGTCACGGGACTCCCTGGCCCCCGTGGGCAAGCCCGACTTGAGGCGCTACTACGGGCCAATCTCTTTATAAGCGCGCTGGATGACACGCAAACCTGGTATCGTTACCATCCGCTCTTCGCAAGCGCCCTACGCGCCCAGCTTCAAAAGCTCGAACCAGAGTTGATCCCGCAACTCTATCAACGCGCAAGCGATTGGTACGAGCAGCAAGAGCGCATAGAAGAGGCGTGTGATTACGCTTTTCTGGCTGGCGATCTACCTCGCGCTGCGCGCCTGGTCGCGCGGATTTTGCCTCGTATGGTGGAGCAGGGACGATTCGAACGGCTCAAGTACTGGTTACGCCAGCTTCCACCAGACCTGATTGCCACGTCGCCTCAACTCTATATCACCATGCCCTGGCTCCATGCGCTGGGGAAACGCACGCCCGAAAATACTGAACGGGTGCTCCAAAGCATGGAACAGTATGTGCAAGGGCAGCAACAGAGCGAGGCCGCCTCCTGGGCCGAGCCGCAGAGCGTCCTAACCCTCTTCCGCGCGCTTACTGCGTTATCGCAAAGCAATCCATTACAGGCATTCAACCTTGTACGCGAGGCACTGCGTACCCTGACGTCACATGAAACTGACTTGAGCCTGCTGCTCAGACGCTTTCTCCAGATCATTCTCAGTCTTACCTATGGCGTGCGTGGCGATCTAGCGACCGCTGAACACATACTGCTCGATCTCAGTGTTCCACAATCAGCGGAATCGCTCTCACTCATACAGATGGCGGCAACGTTCCTGCTGGGCGAATTACGCAAAGCCCAGAGCCAGTTACGCAAGGCAGGAACACTTTACGATGGTGTCTTCCAGGCATTCGGAGCACGGCAGGATCTTCCGTCTATGCCTCTGCTCCTGGTGGGCTTCACCCTGATGCGTAGAGCCTGCTTGCTGTACGAGTGGAACCGTTTGCCAGAAGCCGCGAGCGCGATACAACAGGTCGTAGAGGTCATTCCACGCGCGATACTGGAGATCATACCGCCTCCGGCCCAGAGTCCTCTGTACGCGTTCGGTCTCTGGGTACAGGCGCGCATTGAACTGGCGCAGGGACAACCAGAGGCCGCCAGGCATTTTCTGGAACTGGTACGCAAGCGGCCAGAAATAGGCGGTGAGTTACCTCAAGGCAAGGAACGGTCACCGGTAGATGTGCCCACACTCGCCGCGCGTCTCGCCCTCGCTTGCGATCAGGTGGAAGAGGCCGAGTATTGGATAGGCACCTGCAGGATACGCTATGATGACGCCCCCGTTACGCTTTTGGAAAGCCGACAGATGTTGGCGTATCTGACACTTGCGCGTATCTTGATCGTGCGTGGACGTACCCAAAGAACGGGAACAACGCTCTCACAGGCCCTGGTCTTGCTCGAAAACTGGCGCGATTGTGCGTCGCGCCTGGGCTTTCATGGCTGGTTGATTGAGGTTCAGGTGCTCACGGCGCTCGCCCTGCAAGCACAGGGCAAAGCAAGGCAGGCACTTGTCACACTCGGTTCCGTTCTGGCTCAGGCAGAGCGGGAGGGGTATATACGGCTTTTCGCCGATGAAGGCCAGCCAATGGCGCGTTTGCTCGTGCAGGTCTCCGCATATACCACGGCCTCGCCCGGTTACATCCAGCAACTTCAGGCCACCATCCCTTTCACACACCGGATGGCTCTCGGTTCAACACAGCCAGAAGCATCACAATCGCTCATAGAGCCTTTGAGTGCTCGCGAAGTGGAAGTGCTCTCGCTCCTGGCCACTGGCGCGTCCAATCAGCAGATCGCAGACCACCTGGTAATCAGCCTCAATACAGCCAAGCGCCACGTCAAACACATCCTGGCAAAGCTCTCTGTAACGAACCGGACGCAGGCAGTTGCGCGCGCCCGCGCACTCCACCTGCTTGAATGAAGCCCAGAATACTCCCTGGTAATGCTCACAAAGGGGCATGGCTGTTTCTTCCAACTGCGCTATGCTATGTAGCGACGACGATCAAACGATCGATTGACAAAGCAACGTATCGGAAGGAGTTACCCGATGTCTCGAATTAGCTTGCAAGAGTTCCAGTCACAGGAAACAAAGCGAGATCTCCATGTCTTCTATGCGCAACTACGCTCTATGGAACCACTTCACTATGTGGAGGATTTGAATTTTTGGTTGACGACTACCTATGAGGGTACGCTGTTTGTTCTGAAGGATCCTCGCTTTACCAAGGACAGGCGCAAGATCTCAGCACAGCAGCACGAGCAGGACCCTCTATTCGCCAGCATCTTCCAGAATATGCTCACGGTTGATCCGCCCGACCATTCACGTCTGCGCCGCCTGGTGTCAAAGGCTTTCACCCCTCGCATGATTGAGCAATTGCGCCCGCGCATCCAGCAGATTACCGATGAGTTGTTGGACGCGGTACAGGAACGGGGAAGTATGGATGTTATTACCGAATTTGCCTATCCATTGCCCATCACAGTCATCTCCGAAATGCTGGGTATTCCCGTCTCAGACCGGGCTTCTTTTCGCGCCTGGACCCAGGCCATTGTCAATCAGCGAGAAGATACCCGAACTGCGCTAGAGGCCTTTCTGCACTATATTCAGTCCCTTCTGGCGGCAAAGCGCGCTCATCCAGGCAATGACCTTGTGAGTCGCCTGGTGCAGGTAAGGGAGAACGAGGACCAGTTGAGTGAGACCGAACTGGTGTCTATGGTCTTCTTGCTCATTGTCGCTGGACACGAGACGACGGTCAATCTGCTTGGCAATGGCACACTCGCCCTCTTACAACATCCCGATCAGATGAACCTGCTTCGGGCCGACCCTTCCTTGCTTCCGACGGCCGTTGAGGAACTGTTGCGCTACACAGCCCCGGTAAGTCTCTCTGATGAGCGCTGGGCAAGCGAAGATATCCCATTGCATGGCAAGGTGATCCGCAAAGGAGAGCAGGTGATGGCTGCTTTGATTTCCGCGAATGCCGATACGCAACAGTTCTCAGATCCCACCGAACTGGACATCACCCGCCAGGAGAACCAACATCTGGCCTTTGGCAAAGGCATCCATTACTGCTTAGGTGCGCCGCTGGCACGCCTGGAAGGACAGATAGCCTTCGGTACGCTGCTCCGACGCCTGCCCGACCTGCGTCTGGCGATTCAACCGAACCAACTCACCTGGAACAATAATCCCATGCTGCACGGTCTTACAAGCCTGCCAGTGGTATTCCAGACAAGCGCCCAGGTTTACGGCACGCAGGACGCACCCGCGTAAATCTTGTGCGTATGCTTTCCTTCCTGGCAAAAGACAGTGCAACACGATAGGCTTGAGCCCGCAGCAAGCCATGCCATGCGAATGGCGTTGGTTTCGCGATCCCGTCGAATCTCGTCAAAACCGATGTAGCTCAGATCCTCTAGCAGGCAAGTTAAAAGCATTCGGATACGATCATGCAGAGGGGCAGGCGAAAGGGGTTTCCTTCCGCTTGCCTCTCTTGATGTTTGTTGTGCCTTGATCTTGTGCTTTCTCAGTGAAGAGGGCGGCGAGAGATCAATGTACGTTGTAGTCCGTCAAGAGCACGTAGCCTGCTATGTGGCTATTATCCAGGTACTGTAAGTTGGCGTAATTCATAACATTACTTCCAGAGGGGACAGAAAACGAACCGCTGTAAGAACAATACGGGCCTGAAGCCGAATCGTACGGTGGGTAGAATCGATATGATGTTTCATTGATGTAGTTGCCATTGATGTACCACTGGTTCCACATGAGCAAGTCAAATGGCTGATGCGGTGGGACCGTGACGCAATCATGATCAGACACTTTTCCCAGATAGGCCCCACTTCCACAAGCACGGAACGATAACAATGAGACGTCCCATCGATAGCCGTTAATAGTTTGAATGGTTTCAGCATCTGTCGCCCAATAGGTACAACTAGCAGGTTGGTGTGTGTGAGCAGAGACAGCGCCAACCATAAAAACGGCGCTCAGTAAACCTGCGAGGATGATTGTGGTGAGTAATCTTCTCATCGAGGCCCTTTCTTTTGGTGTAAATTTTGCGTTGAAGCTGGTGGCTCTGTATAATTACGCTGGTGAGCAGGCAACCTGTACAAAGGAGCATTTGGAGCCGAAATGGCCCATAGGCAGCGAAAAGATTTCCTTTTGTACTTTCGACCCGAGGGTATCGTTCCGGAAGATTGTCATTTATGCGTATAATACGCCTTCTGTGCTACATGATACTGGTCAGACTGTCGCCGTGCCGAGAATGGCAGGGATGACTCTCGCGTCACGCGATCAATGGCGCAAGCGGGAAAACGATCTCACTGCCATCCTGGAACACTGTCCTTATTCTAGGAGCGCGGAATGTTTCGGGTCATTTTTGTTCCCTGTTAAGGCTTTAACTCAGGGCTATTTACCACTCCCCCAGAAATCGTTTTGCCATTATAGACTCCAGTCACCGAAACGTAGGTGTGGAAGCTATCTGAAGAGAAGGTGGCTGCAAAAGGACCATTATAGCCCACATAAACGCCATCTGCCCTGGCATCAGATAAGCAACCATCTGTTTGGCTCCAGGGAGTGTCCCTGGCTGTATCATCTCTGATACTGATGGTAACAGAGCATGAACTCCATAAAGATGGGGTCTGGGCTGTAAACGTAACATAGGCATTACTAACTATATTGCTGAAGGAACCGCTAATACATGATTTGTAAGTGAATTGAGACGTGCTAGGACCATAAGTGAACCAGCCACTACAGCCACCACCGGACCAATGGGGCTGTACCTTGCTTTTGTGAGCGACAGGTGCCGGGGATTTCGAGATAGAAGCTGCATAGGTCTGTGGTGTCGATGCCGAAAAGGCGAAGACACTCAGGAGCAGCGCGAGAGCGAAGATGAGGAGGAATTTGGTGGCACGAGACAGTTTCGCTTTGTGCATCTTATCTCCTTAGAACTTTCTAGAGCTAACAACTTCAAAAGTGCTGTGTAGTTCCGCAATTGAACAAATCGAGTGTAAAGCCTACCAGCCTGGCAAGTCTGAGCTTTGGCGAGGTCACGGATCAACTCTTCTCGACCAAGAGGCGACTTCATCTGGTTCCCACCTTCACTTTGTAAATGTGTAGAAGAGCCGGGCTTGCAGCCGTGAGGAGTCGTCACAGAATTTGAAGGGCAACGACTGTCGCGCGATCATAATATGCGCATTCTCCCCAACCAAAATAATAAGCAGTGGGATCCCCGTAATACCAAACATAACCATGATTATGTCCAAAGCAGATGTACTCGACGCCGTAGATCGTGGCCGGGATATATCCCGCATTTGCATAACAGTACGCAGGACCTTGTGTCTGAACTTTCAAGAAATCAGTTCTCGTCCCACACGAGACCGAGTTGATCAAGGGATGAACTTGAGCAGCTCCATGTTGTACATGCGCCGGAGTAGAAGCTGCATGGGTTAAAGGCGCTGTTGCGAAACTGACAGCCGTCAGAGCGCAAACCAATACCAAGATCACTGCGAGTCGTTTCATGTGTTTCATGTAATTCTCCTTCTGTTGATGTGCTTGAATTGAGTCAGATTGAGTTGATGCATGTAAATGCTATAATTCAATGGAAGGGGTTTGCCAATGGAATGAGATGTAAAAAAGTAATTTCATGCAAAAATCGCATAAAAAATAGTCACTGTCTCATTCGGCTCCTCTACGCATTTCGCACTACTCGCCTGCTCACTCATTGTCAATGTGGTACATTTCAAGCATACCCGATTGCACGGGAAAAGAGAGTACCATATGCTATAAAAGGTGTACCATCTGTACCATTTCCCAAATACACCTGAGACGGAGTCTGTTTGATGATAAAGAAAGCGCGTACATCTCTGATTGAAGAGCGCAAACGGCAGCGGTGGTCACAACAGGAGCTAGCAGATCGTCTTGGTACCACGCGGCATAATGTCAGCCGCTGGGAGGCAGGAATGACCACCCCTGGTCCTTATTTCCGTGCCAGGCTCTGTGAAGTCTTTGGCAAACTGCCTCAGGAACTCGGTTTGCTCGGGGACACCGAAGCAGGGGCTGTCAATGACCTTCCTCTCAAATCTGCTCCTCATCCTCATCTCAGTGATCCGGCATTGCCCCTTTCACCAGAGCAGCTACCTACTCTGATTGGTCGTCAGACCTTCGTACATCAACTTGTTCAGGAGCTTTGCCGTTGTAGGCATAATGCTTTTGCGTTGACTGGATTGCCGGGAATAGGCAAGACGGCTCTGGCGGTAGCCCTGGCTCATCATCCCCAGGTACGGCAGCAGTTTCAGGATGGCATTCTTTGGGTCGGTTTGGGACAATATCCAGAGGTGCTGGAAAGCATGTATCGCTGGGGGACTCTACTGGGTATCACTCCCACAGAGGCGGGGCAACTGACGACGCCAGATGCCTGGGCCCGGCGCCTCTATCAACAGATTGGCCAACGCCGAATGCTCTTGATTCTCGATGATGCCTGGGATCTGAGCGATGCTGTGACGTTCCAAATCGGTGGAACGAACTGTGTGCATCTGCTCACCACGCGCATTCCTGTGTTGGCTCATACCTTTGCCCCAGAGCAAGTGTTCCACGTGCCGGAATTAAATGAAGAGGAGGGGGCAATGCTGCTGGGGCACATCGTCTCCCAGGCATCTCAGCAGCTATCCGCGTCCCAGATGCGGGCCCTGGTTCATTCGGTTGGCGGTCTTCCCCTGGCCCTCGTCCTTATGGGAGGGTATCTCTATGTGCAAGCACAGAGTGGGCAACCCCGCCGGCTGCAAAGGGCATGTGAGCAACTCCAGCAGAATGTCGAGAGACGGTTGCACCTCAACAGGCCACAAACACTTGGGCAATACATCTCTAGCTTGCCTATTGGTACAAGTCTGTCGCTACAGGTGGCTATTGACATTAGTGTTCATCGAATCCCAGTAGACGCTCAACGAGCACTCCACGCCCTCTCTCTCTTCTCACCCAAACCCTACAGCTTTTCAGAGGAAGCGGCTCTGGCGGTTTGTAACATGGGGATAGATGTGTTGGATCTATTAGCTGATAGCGGTCTATTGGGCACTCATCAATCGGGACGATATCATCTGCATCAGACCATTGTAGACTATGCACAGCTCCAACCCCCAGACCCAGAGGCGAAAATGCGCCTGGTCACCTTTTTTGTCGAGTTCGTCTGTGAACACAGTGACGAGCATGAGCTTCTAGAACAGGATCTGCATACTATTCTCACAGCCTTCGCGTTTGCCAGGGAAGGTCAACTGTTCCCCGCCCTGGTGCGGGGAAGCCTGGCCTTTATGCCCTTTTTAAGTACCTTGCGGCTTTTTGATCTCGCGGACAGGCTGCTCACCTGGGCTCAAGAGGCCGCTACCGCGTTAGCTGATTGGGAGAGCCTTGCCCATATGTGGCGTCATCGAGGGCACATGGCAGAATTGAGAAGTGATCTTGCACAAGCCGAATATGCCTATCTCACAGGTCTGGCAATCGCTCGTGAGCGAGAACTCACTCAGTTGACCGCTGCTCTTTTTGTGCTGGCTGGAGGGGTAATCGTCGATCAAGGGGACTACCTGCGGGCAGAGACCTATCTGCAGGAAGGGCTTGCGATGGCGACAACGCTGGATGAGCAGGAGCAGCGCAGCATTGCGCTCAAGAATCTGGGTGAGATTGCAGATAATCTGGGCGATCCACGAAGAGCTCAGACGCTCTACCTGGAAAGCCTGGCGATTGCGCGCCAGCAGGAAAACTGGAAAGTGGCAGGCGCGCTGTTGCAAGATCTGGGTTCCCAGGCAGCACAACGGGGAGAGTATGAACAGGCAGAGGCCTATTATCAGGAAGGCCTGACCTATGCCGAGCACTTGATGGATCTGCAGCGACAGAGTGCCATACTTATGAACCAGGGTCTTCTCGCCAGCTATCGTCGAGAATACGAGAGGGCCTTGACACTCTCTCTGCAGAGCCTGAGCTTGGCACGAAAGATTCGTAACGGGGTGCGGATCAGTTCTGTGCTGCAAAACCTGGGAATCATCGAAAGATGCCTTGGTCACTATGCACAGGCAGAGGCCTATTTAAAGGAAAGCCTGGATGTGGCACATGCTATGGGACACCGTTGGTTGATCTGTGAGACGACTGGAGAGTGGGGAACGTTGTATGTATACCAACAGAAACTGGATGCCGCCTGGGAGACGTTCCAGCAGATGCTGAAAGATGCTATGAGCATGAGGGCGCCGCTCTTGCAGGCACAGGCTCTCTTTGGTTTGGCCCAGGTCGAGGATCAGCGAGGACGGGGCCAGCAAGCACTTCAGTATGCCCGCGAGAGCCAGACGCTCTTTCGGGAACTGGAGCATCAGCAGGTGGAGCAGATTGAGCAATGGTTGGCAGAGCGTCTGTGACACGATGGGCTTGAGCCCGCCATAAGCCATGCCATATGAATGGCAATGGTGAGGCGTCTGTGACTTGAGCCCTTGCCCTAAACAAACACGTGTCCTTCTGGTAGAATAAGCAAATGCAGTAACGCGCGGTACGGCTTTAGGACGTGTTGCGAGCACGGAGAACATGCAGAAGAAAAGCCTCCCACTGCTCTTCCCAGCAGTTCTTGAAAGAGAAAGGTGTTCACCCTCTCCAAGTTGCCGAAAGCTTCGCAGGGCTACACAACGGCGAAGCAAGGCATGAGAGCGTGAACGGGCAGGGTACCGCCCTTCAAGATATCTGGTGTGGAGACCAGCGCTTGAGCGTATTTCTCACCCACTACGGTGTTGAACGAGTCGTAACCACGCTACATCTACTCACAACACCGCTTACAGGAACCGAGCCAGAAAGCCTCGGTCATTCATGCTTGTCTTTTCCCCACATTTTCCAATTGATGTCATGTGTGAGCTTGGAAACGTTGTTGATGGGCTTTCATTTTCAATGGAAACAGTCTGTGCTCAAGCTCCCTTTGTAAAATGTGGGAAAAAGACAGACCTTTTAAGCAGGGGGGAGTGTCAAAGCAAGAAGCCATCCAGGGATATTGATTTGTGCGGGAGTCTGGATGACTTCCCTGCTATTGTACACCCAAACAATCTACAGAAACTAAAGACAATCTAAAGAAATCGCCATCTTTTCGTTTTAATTTGCTCTACAAGCCGTGCAAGGTTTTTCCTTTTTCTAACGAGCAGCGAGCTATTGTTAGCCAGCCTCAACGGTATGAGACGTGTGATAATGAATTCGGCCAATGACCTGCACTAATTGCGCCAAGATGTGTTCGACCTGTTCCAATCTGGCCCAATCTTCCGCCTCAAAGGTATCGAGCATCAGAGCAGAAGGCATGTTTGAGATCAACATCCCCCCGTCCCGCAGAAATTCTGCCGTGAGCTCTCGCCAACGCGTGCGGGTCTGCTGCTCGTGGCTCAGAGCATTGCGCTCAAGCACGCTTTCTCGCGCCTGAGCGGTCGCGCTGGCAAGATGTCGTGAGAGTGTCTCGCGTTGTGCGCTCAGCTCTCTCACCTGTTGCTCTAACGCCTGGATGTGTTGCTGGATGTGCGCTGGCAGAACGGGCTTCTCGCGTTCCTTTTGCTGGTGGTGCTCGATTTCCTGTCGCAGTTGTAGCTGCTCCTGTTCCAGGAGGGTGATCCGCTGGCGAAGCAGCACTGTTCCATCTTCTTCTGGCACGTGCTCTGATGATGCGGTGAGGTGATGTTCTCCGACTGTTTCCTGACGGGCCTGCTCTTTGGCTGCACGTACCGCCAGGCGCGTGAGCGGGATCTGCTGTTCCTCAATCTGCCTGAGCACGTCTTCGGGGGCATCGAGCAGTTCATACAGGGCGCTGATGGGGATCGCACCGAACCGATGGATGCGTTCCCCAAAGCGCTCTGCCACGCGCATAAAGTTCTGGCAGCTTTGCCGGCTCAGCCCTAGTTCGCTTTTCGCCCAGGCCATAAAGTGCCCATGCGGGAGGTGATCTTTGACGGCACGGAGATTGAGCCCAATGCGCACGACATCTTCAGCCGTTCGTTTCAGGTACCCCTGTGTCTCAGCCGTCTTCTGATACACAAAGTGACGCGTCTCCTCATCGAGGAGGGAATAGTCGAACGCGATCTGCTGGTCCACTGCTTGCGCATCCTGTCGTCGGGGCGTTGGCATGGTGGTCACGACTCACTCCTTTCCTGAAACCAAGGAGGGCACCTCTGCCTCTTCTGTCTGCTGGGTGATACGGGGGAGGAGCGCTTGCGGGAGCGCAACGCCTTCTGGCAGCGAGGGAAGGGGGGGCAGTGGCTGTCGCATCTGAAACGGATTCTCTCGCAAACGGGTGGCCTGCATGTCAAAAAGCTGTTCAAGCATCTCTTTGGCCTGCTCAGGTTGCTTGACAATATGGTGGATGGCTTTGGCAATTTCCGTCGTCATGGCACTTAGCGCCATGAGGTTTCTCATCTCCATTGAGCACCAGGCGTCAACAAAGGCGTGCTCGTTGTGCTCATAGGTCCAGGCATGATATTTGGCTTCCATCATCTTGCGAATAACGGCCAGGGCAGTCACCTGCTCAAACCACTTGATTTGTGCAGGCGTGCTGAGCCAACGGTAGCGCTGCGTATATTTGGTGATGAGCCTGAGCACGATGATGTTTTTCTGTAAGCGTTGCGCAAAAAGGAGTAAGCGTTCCACTTCTTCTGACTGCGCTGCTGCCTGGCTCCAGAGCAGGATACATACCGCACTACCTACAATCATTTGCTCTTGGTTGGTAGGGGAAAGACTCTCGTGAAATCGAAGCGATTGTGACCTGGGCCTGGTTTGGTAGCCCAGAGTTTCACAACCGTGAATAATTTGTTCAGCGCAGGCCGAATCTTCGAGTGTAGATAAGACAAAAATACGTAAGGCCATCGTAGTTTCTTTCTATGTGAAGTTATGATTGCTGTGACTGATTAATACCTATATTACTGCAGTTCATCGGGCGATTCTGCTCCGCTCTGCCTTATGATGGAGGAGCATATTTTCAGTTCTAGCGATATCTGAGTCAGCCTCTGAAAGGTTCTTGGACACGTTCTATCGCAAGAGAGGCAACCAGTACGTACCAGGCTTGTGCATATTCTCCAGCCAAGGCTGTTCCCAAACCGGTTGGATCTCCATTTGCATCGAGTAATGCTAGGATTGTATCGAGTAACATAATAAAATCGTTATCATCTTCATCCAGTTTCTCCTGGACAAGCTGTTCTCGCCACTCGTTTCGTTGATTCGCGGCTTCACCAAGCACTGCAAGCGTATTATTCACAAGAAATGCGATATCATCGTCGCTTACTCTGATAAATGTTTCGTCCTCTTCATCCTGTTTGGGAAGCTTTCTCTGTGCAATGCCGGCCTGGATAGCTGAGATAGTAAGAGAATAAGGATGATCTGAGGGAAGGGAGGGCTTTTCGCCATCCAGAATATCGAGTAGCGATGTGTAAAAATCAACCTCGTTTTGCCAGGATGGCCCATTTTTCTGTGCCTCATGACGCATTTGTTCTATCTCTATGCGATATTCCTGTTGATGTTCTGGCATTATTGTCATAATTGCTATGATAGTAACGATCCATTGCTGCTGTATTGCAAGGAATGACGTTGCTTGCTGGGAGGTCGATTGGCTTTGTGGTAAGCTCTGCTGTATCGCTTCCTGGATCTTGTCTATTATTTCTAATGTGTCCCCATCTATACCTTGCGGAAGGCTATCATGCTCAAATATCTGCCGAACCTGTTCTAGATAGTGTAATGCTTCATGCGGACGTTCAAAATTGCTATAAAGAAGAATTGCCATACGAGTGAGCGAGGTCGCTTCTCTGGTATGATCGCCGACCTCGCGCAAGATGGGGAGGGCTTGTTCGAAGAGGGAGAGGGCACGTTGCGAATGACCGATATCTTGATATACCGATGCCATGCCGTTGAGTGCGATAGCTTCGCCAGCACGATTGCCAACTTCTTGTGTGATGAGGAGGGCTTGTTCGAGAAGGGAGAGGGCACGCTGAGGTTGCCCAATAGCTTGATAGGCCAAAGCCATACTGTTGAGCGTGGTAGCTTCGCTGGCACGATCGCCAGTGTTGCTCTCGATAAGGAGTGCTTGCTCAAAGAGGGAAAGAGCCTGTTGAGGTTGCCCAATAGCTTGATACACCCCAGCCATATTATGGAGCGTGTTTGCTTCGCCGTTACGATCACCTATCTCACGTCTGATGGGGAGTGCTTGCTCAAAGAGGGAGAGGGCGCGTTGTGGTTGGCCCATGGTTTGATAGACCGTAGCCATATTGTTAAGTATTTTTGTTTCGCTGAAACGATTACCAACTTTGCGTGTGATAGGAAGAGCTTGCTCATAGAGGGAGAGGGCATGTTGGAGTTGCCCAATAGTTTGATACATCTGCCCCATATTACTTAACATGGTAGCTTCGCTGGCATGATCACCAATTTCGCGTATGATAAGGAGAGCTTGCTCCAAGAGGGACAGCGATTGTTGAGGTTGCCCGATATATTGATACACCCCAGCCATATTGTTGAGTGCGGTAGCTGCGCCAGGGCGATTGCCGATTTCGCGCCTAAGAGTGAGAGCTTGCTCAAAGAGGGAAAGAGCCTGTTGTGGTTGTCCGATGTCTTGATACACCCCAGCCATATTATGGAGTGTGGTTGCTTCGCCGTTACGATCACCTATCTCACGTCTGATGGGGAGTGCTTGCTCAAAGAGGGAGAGGGCGCGTTGTGGTTGGCCCATGGTTTGATACATCTGCCCCATATTATTTAATATGATTGCCTCGCTAGTGCGATCACCTATCTCACGCATGATAAGAAGAGTTTGTTCAAAGAGAGTAAGGGCGCGTTGTGGATGAAAGGTGTCTTTATATATCCCTGCTATATTACTGAGCGTAGCAGCTTCACCGGCCCGATTGTTAGTCTCACGTCTGATGGAGAGGGCTTGCTCAAAGAAGGAGAGGGCGCTTTGTGGTTGGCCCATGGTTTGATATACCTTACCTAAATTGTTGAGGATGGCTACTGCGATTTCGCGATTGCCGACCTTGCGAGAGAGGGAAAGGGCCTGTTTAAAGAGGGAGAGAGCCTGTTGCAATTGCCCGGTGTCTTGATACACACTACCTAAATTGTTGAGGATCACTAATTCAGTTTGCTGATCAGATCCTTGTGCCTGCTCCAGTACATCTTCGAGAATTGCTTGTGCTTTATGCAGTTTCCCTAAGCGATAAAGGACCAGAGCCCAATGCGCTTTGTAGTATCTTTGCCTGTGAACTGCTATGTAGCGTTCTCCTTGTTCCAGGTCTTTTTCTATGTGTTTCACTATAGCGACCATAAGGGCACTTTGGTCAAGCCTGATGCACGCCATAGTTATGAACGTTTCGTACGCTTCCCCATAGCGCTGAAATAACTCTTCTTGTGACATGGTACTGTGCAGATAGAACTGGATATATGGGCGTGTGGTTGGCAAGAGATAATACAGAACTTGTGTGCCATCACGGGCGGTGATTGTGATTCGTGCCAGCAGTCCACGCTGCCAGAGAGTAGCCAATTGTGTACTTACTAGTGAATGGGTCTCTTCTGTGTCTGGATCAAAAATGTAACGAGCAATCTCTGGCAAGAAAGGTGCTTGGAAAATCCAGAGATTGCTGAGCAGGTTACGCAGATCGCCGTTCAGGTAGCGAACGCTGGTTTCGATACTGGCATAGAGTTTGCGATGCCGATGCTCGTCTCCAACATAGGCGTTTTCGGCCTGAACCAGTTGCTCTTCATAGTCCTGGATAAAATCCTTCAGTGAGAGGGTGCTGGCACTATATGCTCCAGCCAGCAGGCGCAGACCCAGTGGATGCCCTTCTATTTTCTTGCTGAGTTGCCTGGCTTCTTCTTTGCCAATAGTTTCTAGACGCTCGGGGGCATATTGACGAAAGAGGAGTGCTCCTTCTTCTGCTGTTAAGCCGCCTAGTTCATGGGTAATTTCACTGGGCCAGCCAAGTTGGATGCGTGAGGTGACGAGCAGGCTCACGGATGTGCTGGGAAGTTGTTGAATGAACTCAGCGAGGGACGTTGCTTGAGGATCATGCGCCTCGACTGCATCAATGAGCGTTTCAGCATTGTCCAGCACAAGGAGTGTGCGTCTTGCTGCAAGCTGTCGTGAGACTAGATGTTCCATGTCTTGCAGATTGGGAATCTCCCGTACGTTGATCCCGAGAAAGTGCGCTAACTGACTGACAAAGCCTGGGCGATCTGGGAGCGGATCAAGCATGATACCCCAGACTCCACCGGGCCAGGCATAAGCAAAGCGTTCAATCGCCTCACGCGCCAGCGCGGTCTTACCTTGTCCACCGCCACCATGGATGGTAAGGATGCGTGGTCGATTCCCTTTAGTAAGCAGGCTTCCAAGGCGCTTCAGATCATCGATACGCCCCTGAAAGGTTTCGATTGCACGGGCTATACTACTCACTTCAATGCGTGGTTGATGTTCATCGATGGAGGATGCGCCAGCGTGCTGCACAAAGCCACCTGTTGGTGTTGCCAGAGATGTATAGAGGACTGGGACACCCACGATCCACATGCGGGGTCTTTGTGCCAGGGAACGACGAGCGTGCAACAACGCTTCTTCAACAGGAGCACCTTGTGCCAGTTGCGTATAGAATGTGCGGGAAAAGGCGAGAGCATCATCGTCATAAATGTGGAAACGCATACCCAGCGCATAAGGGATTTTCGTTTTGGCGATGGAGGCCGCGAGATTGCTGAACGCTGTAGGTCCCGGAGACGCGCTGACACAAGCATTGAGCGTGATCAGAAATGTGGTGTCACGTATGCGGGAGATCAATTGTTCCGCTTCGACGAGATCCAGATCTCCATTTTCTTTCTCAAAGCAGAGGTAGGCTCCGTCCTTCACCTGTCCTCCATGTCCCATAAAGTGGAGAACGCGTTGGTGTTTATTGGCAAGCAGGCTGCGCACTTGTTGCAAGGTGGGAGGGCTAACGCGCTCCAGGGTGATGTTGAAAGGGAGCGGGTCGATAATCTCTTTGAGATGCCACCACTCCGCATCGATATTGAGCGGTTTAACCAGAGGACTCAATGGATTTGAAGGAACGGCCAGGATATGCAATGATGTCTCGAGAACAGGTGGAGATATACGTTGTTCTGAGGGAAGTCCACGCACAAAAGGTATTTCGAGTACCAAAAAGCCTGCGGGACCATAAAGATATTCCCAGGGCAGTGTATCGAGATCATCATCTGTCGCTACCAGCACAATGCGTTCTGGACGGACATTCAATGCTTGCCGTGCTGTGGAGCCCCCAGGGAAAAGAGCACGAAAGAGGAGTTGTCCATAACTGATAGGATCATGTGAGATCCGTTCAAACCAATGACCAAGGAGTCGTAACGGTTGCAGGTCAAAGGTGTGGGATGCGTGATTATCGCAGGTGACGTTGACCTGATAATCTTCTAGTTGGGTAAGTACGAGTTCCATCTCCACTCTCTTTCATTCAGCGTTCCTCTGCATATCAGCACATTGACAAGGAGGTCAATAGATCCAATATATCATAATTTGTTAATTAGATGCGTATCAATGCATTTAATAGGCGCTGTTCTCCGGTAAAAGTCAAAACAGGAGCAATCCAGTTCGCGACATTATTGTTCTGGTCCATCACCGAGTCCCGCCGGCGGATGCCCCTGGGTTTACCCATGGGGAGGAAGCAGGCGCTCCTTTCAGGGCGGAAGGGAAGGGGGGCTCCTCAGTCCGTCAGACATGCAGGATCGTGGCCACCATGGCGTAATCGTAGCCGTTGGTCCGTTGGAGCACCCGACAAAAACGCGCGGGTATCCTCCTTCCCCCGACCCATACGAAACTGCCGGTTGGCTCGCACCGCGATGCGCCCGGTATGGGTGCCATGCGCCGCAAACCCCCCGGGAACCACCGCCCGCACCCGGTCCCCCGTTTTGATCAAGAGGACCTGCTTCTGACGCATGAGATAGCCCACCGGGAACCCGACTCGTCGACATTGGTGTGGCTGTAGCGACCCCGACCCGTGGCTTTGATGGCCAGGGGCTGGTGCGCACCAACCTCGACTCCCGCCAGCTCCCCCCACGCACGTGGAACGAACACCTGGAACCCCGCTGCTTTCGCGCGGGGAGCTCTCAGATGGCTGAGGATTCTCTGACTGCAGTTGCAGGAATTGCCTTCGCATCCGCAGCGGGTATCTTATCCGAAGAGTGGTCATGCCATTGGCATACTAGACAGCCATGCTCCGCATCTGTTCACGAATGGCGTCGCCCAACTGGTGAGTGGTGGTTGTCCCACCCAGATCGGGGGTGCGCGCCTGACCTCGTGCCAGAACCTCTTCGATAGCTCCCATAAGGAGCGTGGCAGCCTCGTGCTCACCCAGAAAATCTAGCAAGAGTTGTCCCGACCAGAGAGAGGCAATCGGATTGGCAATCCCTTTGCCTGCGATGTCGGGTGCAGAACCATGAATCGCCTGGAAAAGACTGGGAAAGCGCCGTTCTGGGTTCAGATTGGCACTGGGAGCCAGTCCCATACTGCCAGAAATCGCTGCACCCAGATCGGTCAGGATGTCCCCAAAGAGATTCGAAGCAACAACCACATCCAGACTCTCTGGAGAGGAGACGAAACGGGCACCCAGTGAGTCAATCAGTTGCTGTTCGTGTGTAATATCTGGGTACTCTGCGGCCACCTGCCGAAAAACGTCATCCCAGAAGACCATATTGTATTGCATACTGTTGGATTTAGTGGCACTGGTGACCTTTTTACGGCCAGACTGGCGGGCATACTCAAACGCGTAGCGCATGATGCGCTCCGTGCCCTTGCGCGTAAAGATCGTCGATTGGATCGCTACTTCGTTCTCTGTCCCTTGATGGATGCGTCCTCCGGCACCGGCATATTCTCCCTCGGTATTCTCTCGAATGCACACGATATCAATATCCTTGGGATGCTTCTCGGCCAGGGGGCTGCGGACACCCGGCAACAGGCGCACAGGTCGAAGATTGATATACTGGTCGAACGTCTGGCGCAGAGGCAAGAGCAGGCCCCACAACGTAACGTGGTCTGGCACGCGTGGATCACCCACCGGACCCAGGAGAATGCCGTCAAAGCCTCCTTGCGCCAGCGTGGCGAGTCCATCTGTTGGCATCAGCACTCCTTCCCGTAGGTAATAGTCCGTTCCCCAGTCGAAGTGCTGGAGGTCAAACTGAAAGCCACCATGCATCTCGGCAAGGCTTGTCAGAGTCAGGATACTCTCTGGAATAACCTCTGGTCCGATTCCGTCGCCTGGTATGACCGCGAGTCGATACGTTCCCATCGAATACATCGGCTTTGTGGAGATCCCTGGTTTCTCCCATGGGGAGGAGCACAAAGCCGCTCCTTTCCGTTTGTGTTGTGTTGAAGAAGGAGAGATGTGTCTATGTTGTGAACAGGCTCACCTCAAGGCACTCCTCTAATATAAGAGAAACGGTTTGTGGTGCGAGGTTACCTGCACGAAGTAGACTGTTCACCACTGTGAACAGCATATGATACATTTGTGCTCTTTGGCTACCTACTACAACCTCATTACGCAACTTGTGGGCAGAGCCAGGTTTCAGGTCATTTACCAGCTGGCTAGAATGTGTTCGAGGAATGTTGTATCCGCTCGATTTAGGTTTTTTTCATGCTTTGCCTCTCTCTACAGCTAGAAAAAGGTTTGAAGACAAAATACAAAAATTTTGTATTCTGATGATGAAGTAAAATGATGTGCGCAATTGCCTTTAGCTGAGTTCCCGCCAAAGTGGATTGATTGATACCTAGCGCCTGTGTTCCATTACTTCGCAAGTGGTGGTATCCCTATGAGCAACTCTTTTTGCAGGAAAAGATATTCGCGTGTTTTACGCATGCCGGCACGTTGATAGAGCCTAGTCGCGCCGGTGAGATTTTGAGTATCAACGGAAAGACTGACTCGACGCAAACCACGACGGTAGAACGCGCCAAAGGCGTGTTGCAGAAGTGCCAGGCCAACACCTCTGCCTCGCCATTCACGGGCAACGGCCAGGGTATTGATCCAACCTACTGGACCTGTACTACATAGCGCACCACCAATCGGTTGATCGCCCACCCAGGCAATATGGTAGAGTGAAGGATCAAAACCCACCTGTTCAATGGCCCAATGCCGCCACTCAGCGAAATCTTCGGGTGAATGTCCCCAATGATCTCGAAAGGCCCTCTCGATCATCTCGAAGACCGCGTGGTCATCTCTCTCAGGGACAAAGGGTCGTAGCACTACACCTTCGGGCCACGTTGGCGAAGCTGGTCGTCCATTGAGCTCAATCTCCATACGCCAGTTTCGTCGCACTTCTTGAAAGCCTGCCATCTCATAGCACTGGAGACTCTCCTGGTCAAGCGAGGAGACCCAACTGTCCAACGTCACCTGTACGCCTGGCTGAGCTTGTGCCATCAGCGTTCGTGCCTTGCTCACTGCCAGGCGCAACAGATAGTGGTTCACATGTGAGCCTGGCTCAGGTGGAAACACGCAGATGGTCACGCTAAAGGTTGTATACATACTCTGTTCCAGGAGCATTGAGCCAACGAGTCGTCCCGCTTGATCAAAGACCAGGCAGGTCTGTTCTGCCAGATCAAGCGTCGGTGAGGAATATGGTACCTGTACCGATGCCAGGAATTTGTCGGTATAGCCATAGAGTGCACGCTCATGAGACTGGAACAGGCCATAGATCGCTGGCACATCATCTAGCGTTGCCGGACGTAGGGTGAAGCCCTCTGGTAAGGCATTGCTCATGGGCTCTGATGCTCCTTTTCTTTGTTAAGAACGTGAATTTCCCCCCCATCTCAATCAGCACTCGTATTGTGATCTGACCCGTAAATTCGCCGAAAGGGGGGTGCGTCAATAGAATAATTTGGCGAGATCGTGGGACAAAACATCTCATCTCATGGTCTTTGAGAAACCAAATCATGCGCTCAGTTTTCGTTGCCGAGAATATATCCCTGGGTAAGTAGATGTTCTAAAGGGAGAAAACGTGGAGTTGGTAAATCAGTCCAGGAGAACCATCCAACGGCTGACATCTCACGAGCAGAATTGATCTGTGCTTCTCCAGAGAGATACGTTCCCTCCATCCAAATGGTGACGTAATGCTTTCCTTCCTCCTCAAAAATATCATTGGTGATCGTGCAAAAGGTGAGGTTGGTAATCTGTACCCCAACCTCTTCCTCTGCTTCACGAATGGCACACTCCTCTGGCGATTCCCCATACTCTAAATGGCCTCCAGGCATAGACCAGGTTCCATCTCCATGAGCGTTTTGGCGCTTCATGAGAAGGACGTGATCGCCGTTTCTGATAATCACGCCAACGCCTACTAAGGGCCGTTCTGACATACGTTTTTCCTCCACTATCTGTTTTTGAATATGTTTGCCCCCGTTAACCGCCTGTGCAGGCTCTACGGGCTAAGCATACTTAATTCTTGTGCTAAGAACAAGGTGCTGAGCCGTACGGGGCTATTTTATCGCCACTTTGACGCAATTGCTCGCCTCAAAACGGCATTGGCAGTTACAGAAGTTTTAACGGATAGTTGGATATGTTCACAGAATCAGTAACGAGTTTCTACTAATTGCAGCGTTAATTGTATGAGATTTAGTGTGAAAGTGGAGAGCCAACCAAAACGTTGTTCAAGAGGATGCTCTCTGAAAGGCCCCAACAGAAGGTTTAGTCGGGAAAACTCATCAAGGTAAATTTTTAAGTTGACAATACCTATACCTTTATTATCTTTGATAAAAGAGGAGCCTTAAAATGTATCAAGAGGCATCACTTCCTGAAGGCGGACGACAGGGTGCTGCAAAAGATACCAGCACAAACGAGGATAAAACGTTATTTACGCCACCCTCGATCTCGCTGCCCAAAGGCGGTGGTGCAATCCGAGGAATTGGCGAGAAATTCGGAGCCAATCCCGTCACTGGCACTGGCTCTATGACTGTGCCCATTGCCACCAGCCCAGGCCGCTCTGGCTTTGGTCCACAACTTTCGCTCTCGTATGACTCTGGTGCCGGTAACAGCCCCTTCGGCCTCGGCTGGAATCTTTCCTTGCCTGCGATCACGCGCAAAACGGATAAAGGGTTGCCGCGCTATCAGGATGCCCAGGACACGGAATCGGATGTATTCACCCTCTCGGGTGCTGAAGATCTGGTACCCGTGCTCAAACAAGATGCATCGGACACATGGAGGTACGAGGAACTGCCTCCGCGAACCGTCAACGGCACCACCTATCGTATTCGTCGCTATCGCCCGCGCGTCGAAGGGTTGTTCGCCCGCATTGAGCGATGGACAAACGCGGATAAGCCAGACGATAGCTTTTGGCGTTCCATCTCGAAAGACAACATCACCACCTGGTACGGTAGAAGCGACAATTCGCGCATCGCCGACCCCACGCATCCTGAACGCATTTTCGGCTGGCTGATCAGCGAAACCTACGACGACAAGGGCAACATCATAGCGTATCACTATAAACCAGAAGACGCCGAACACGTTGATCTTGCGCAAGCCCACGAGTACAATCGTGGAGACACGCTCGACCCACGACGCACTGCCAACCGCTATCTCAAGCGCATTTTCTATGGCAATTACACACCCTATCTACCCGAACTTGAGGCCGGCCAGCCGTGGCCGGAGCCACCGGGAGAGGGCAACTGGTACTTCGAAGTCGTGTTCGACTATGGCGAGCACGACCAGGCCCATCCCACACCACAAGAGGACGGCATATGGACGGTCCGCCAGGACCCCTTCTCATCTTACCGCTCGACGTTTGAAGTGCGTACCCATCGCCTGTGCCAGCGCGCGCTGATGTTCCATCACATCCCTGAAGCTTCAGACAGCCAGGAGGGGTACGACGGTCTCGTACGCTCGACCGACTTTACCTACGAGTACGAGCAGGACGCGGCAAACGTCCGCGCGCCTCTTTTCTCCAAGCTCATCGGGGTGATGCCGCGCAGCTATCAACGGCAGGCAGGTGGAGACGATCTCTCTGCGTCGCTCCCCCCGCTCGAGTTCACCTACAGCGACGCCACCATCCAGGCGGAACTGCGCGAACTGCGCGAACTGCGCGGTGAGAGCCTGGCAGATCTGCCGATCGGCATTGACGGTGCACAGTATCAATGGGTTGACCTTGATGGCGAGGGGCTCTCGGGCGTGCTGACCGAACAGGCTGGAGCGTGGTTCTACAAACGCAACCTCAGCCCGACCAACATGGTTGGGAATGATGGTGACGTGCACATCGAGGCGAAGTTCGCCACGGTAGAGGTCGTCTTGTCAAAGCCTGCGATGGCGCTGTCCGGTCATGCGCAGTTCCTCGATCTGGCGGGCGACGGCCGCCTGGACGTGGTGCAATTTGCAGGCCCGACGCCGGGGTTTTACGATCGGACCATGGGCGAGCAGTGGGACCCATTTGTCTCGTTCGCCTCCCTACCCAATGTGGACTGGAGCGATCCCAATCTCAGGTTCATCGACCTCGACGGGGATGGTCACGCCGATATCCTGATCAGCGAGCACGACGCGTTTGTGTGGTATCGCTCATTGGGCGAAGACGGCTTTGGAGCCGCGCAACGCGTGAGCAAACTCTGGGATGAAGAACAAGGCCCAGCCATCGTCTTTGCTGATGGGGAACAGTCCATCTCGCTTGCGGACATGTCGGGCGATGGCTTGAATGATATCGTGCGCACTCGCAACGGCGAGGTATGCTATTGGCCCAATCTCGGCTATGGCCGCTTTGGCGCGAAAGTCACAATGGACAATGCGCCGCTGTTTGACGCTGTCGATCAATTCGATCACCGCCGCCTCCGCCTGGCCGATATCGACGGCACCGGCACAACCGACCTGCTGTATCTGCACCGTGAGGGCGTGCGTGTGTATTTCAATCAATCGGGCAATAGCTGGAGCGCAGCGACTACGATCACGCACTTCCCCGCACTCGATAACGTCGCCGACGTGCAGACGCTGGATCTGTTCGGTAATGGCACCGCCTGCCTGGTCTGGTCATCGCCGCTTCCCAATGAGGCGCGCCGCCCGCTGCGCTACCTTGACCTGATGGGCGGGCAAAAGCCTCACCTGCTCGTCAAGACGGTCAACAATCTGGGTGCGGAGACGACAGTTGCGTATGCGCCTTCGACCAAATTCTACCTGCAAGACAAGGCGGCAGGCAACCCCTGGGTCACCAGGTTGCCCTTCCCCGTGCATTGTGTGGAGAAGGTGACGGTGCGCGACACATGGCGCAATACCACCTTCTCCACTACCTACAGCTATCACCACGGCTACTTTGATGGGCCAGAGCGTGAGTTTCGCGGTTTTGGCCGCGTGGAACAGGTCGATGTCGAAGACTACGGCACCTTTGCAGCGGGCAATACTGGCAGTCCCTACATTACCGACGACCACACGCTCTATCAGCCGCCGATCAAAACCGTGACCTGGTATCACACCGGCGTGTTTCTCGACCGCGAACGCATCCTGAATCACTTTCAGGATGAGTATTTCCCGAACTGGTTTGAGGATGAGCAACCTGGTCAGCAGGTGCTGGGTACGTTCCAGGAGCGTACCTTGCCCGAACCCGACCTCGATGTCCTCGACCTCAGCGCCGAAGAGTGGCGCGAAGCGCTGCGCGCGTGCAAAGGCATGATGTTGCGACAAGAGGTCTATGAACTGGATGTGGATGCGCTGGCTACTGGCAGACACACGCCGGTCAAACTGTTCTCGGCTGCCTACCACACCTGCCACATTCACCGCCTGCAAGCGAAAGCGGCCAACCAGCACGCGGTCTTTCATGTCACCGAAAGCGAAGCGATCACGTATCACTATGAACTCGACCTGCGCCCCCAACAACTGACCCCCGATCCGCGCATCGCCCACACGCTCAACATGCGCATCGACGAGTACGGCAACATTCAGCAATCCGTCGCCGTGGTTTACCCCCGTCTGGGCACGTATGTCGATGCCGCCTTGAGGGACGGTGCGCAGGAGCTGATCCAGCAGGTGCAGTCCGAGTTGCACCTGGCCTCTACCGAGACACGCTACACCAACGACGTGCTCGAGCCGGACGCCTACCGCCTGCGTCTGCCCTGCGAAGTGCTGACCTATGAGTTGACCGGCATCGTGCCCACGAGTCGCTACTTCACGCTGGACGACGTGCGCGCCTACAAACTGAGTGATACCTATCAGACCGGTGGAATAGCCGTTGAGGAGATCGCCTATCATGTGCTGCCCAACCGCACCTCGCCGCAAAAGCGCATCGTCGAGCACGCTCGCTCACTGTTCTTCGATACGACCCTGGATAAGCCACTGGTGCTGGGGCAGCTCAATGCGCTGGGGTTGCCCTACGAGAGCTACAAGCTGGCACTGACCGATGACATGCTTGGACTGATCTTCAAAGACAAGATCCAGCCGGGCGTTCAAACGGCCCTCTCGGACAAGCACATTAGCGGGTACCTGAGCGGCAGTGAGTTGACCGAACGTTTTGGCGGCGAGGCTGTGCCGGGACAATATTGGATGTGTTCGGGTGTGGCTGGCTTTAACGCTGATGCTGCCCAACACTTCTATCTGCCCGAGCGGTACACTGACCCATTTGGGAACCCGACCGCGCTCACCTACGATCTATGCAATCTCTACATCCAATCCAGCACCGATGCACTGGGCAACCGCACCGAGGTGACCGGGTTCGACTTTCGCGTGCTGGCCCCATGCCAGATGAAAGATGCAAACGACAATCTTTCAGAAGTGCGCTTCGATATCCTGGGGATGCCCGCCGCGATGGCGGTGATGGGCAAAGGGAATGAAGGCGATAGCCTGAACGCTTTTGATGACGCGCTGCTGAACCCAGATCTGGCTACCATGCAGGAGTTCTTTGCCACCAAAGACTACGACGTTACCGATGCCAAAAACCTGTTGCGCGGGGCCAGCGTGCGGCATGTGTATTCATTCGGCGAAATCATCACAGACGGCAAGACGCTCTGGGGACAGCACCCCTCTTGCGCCTGTAGCATCGTGCGAGAGCGACATGTAGCCGACGAGCCTGATAGCGCGGTGCAGAGTGCCTTTGCGTATTCGGATGGCACGGGCAACGTGCTGGTGAAGAAGGTGCAAGCTGAGCCAGAGCAGCCTGGTGGGCCTCTGCGTTGGGTCGCCAGCGGCAAGACCATCCTTAACAACAAGGGAAAACCTGTCAAACAGTATGAGCTGTATTTCAGCCCGCCCGAGGTGGGGCATCGCTTCGAGGAACCGGCCGAAGTGGGGGTGACACCCGTACTGTATTACGACGCGGTCGGGCGGGTGATCCGCACCGAGTCGCCGGATGGCTCCTACAGCCGCGTCGAGTTCTCGCCCTGGTACGTGACCCACTATGACGCCAACGACACGGTGAGCGAAACGGGCAATGCCTGGTTTGCCCGTAAGAGCGCGCCGACAGCCTCGGCAGAAGAGCAACGCGCGGCACGCCTGGCCGCTGAACATGCAGACACGCCATCTGTGACCGTGCTCGATAGCCTCGGGCGCGAGGTCGTCGCTATCGCTCATAACCGCGTGGGGTCAGCCAATGTGCTGGTCGACGAGAAATACGTCACGTTTAGCAAGCTCGATACCGAGGGCAAACCCCTGTGGGTGCAAGATCCACGCGGCAACTGTGTGATGCAATACGTTCTCCCGCCGCTGCCCGACGGCGTTCACCCATTCAATGACGCAAGCAACTTGAGCGCGCAAGGTTTCGCGCCCTGTTACGACATTGCTGGCAACTTGCTCTTTCAGCACAGCATGGATGCCGGTGACCGCTGGATGCTGAATGATGCTGCGGGCAAGCCGATGTTCGCCTGGAACAGCCGTGGCTTCATCACACGCATGGAATATGATGTGTTGCATCGGCCCACTGGCTCGTTCGTCACAGCGACGGGCGACTCAACGCTCTCCGGTGCGCCGCGCAACCCTGCTCTGTCGCCAGATCCAGAAGTTCAAGTTGAGAGGCTCATCTACGGCGAAGGGCAGGTCAATGATAAGCAACGTAACTTACGCGGCAAGCTGTATGAGCATTCTGACACAGCGGGCGTGGTTACAAGCGATGCGTACGACTTCAAAGGTAATCCACTGCACACGACACGTCAACTGACCGTGGATTACAAGGCCATACCCGATTGGTCGCAGCATCCCGCGCTGGAAGCCGAGATATTCACCGCCAGCACACGGTACGATGCATTGAACCGACCAGTCCAGATCATCGCGCTCCACAGCCTGGCAACCAACCCGCAACGCATCAACATTACCCAGCCTGTCTATAACGAAGCAGGGCTGCTGGAGCGCGTGGACGTGTGGCTCGACCAATCAGCAGAGCCAATCACCTTGCTCAATCCAACGACTGCGAACCTGCATGCCATCACCAATATCGACTACAATGCGAAGGGCCAGCGCCTCCTGTTGCAATATGGCAATGGCTCAGAGACGAGATACGATTACGAGCATGACACGTTCCGACTCAAGCAATTGAAAACCACGCGTACCAGCGACAGCGCAGTGTTGCAAGACCTGAACTACACCTATGATCCAATGGGCAACATCACCCAGATTGTTGACAATGCCAATGATCACGTATACCACAGCAACGCCTGTGTCTTGCCGGGCGCGGAGTATCGCTACGACGCACTGTATCGCCTGATGGCCGCCAGTGGGCGTGAGCACAGAGGCAACGGCCAGCAGTATGATTGGGATGACAGTTCCCACGTTGTACCAACGCTGCCCAATGATTGCCAGGCATTGCAGAATTACGTTGAGACGTATCGCTACGACCCGGTCGGCAACATCATGCAGATGGTGCATCACGTCGGGCGCAACCTTGAGCAACCAGGTCAGGTGATGTGGAATCGGCGTTACCAGTATGCGCTAGACAGCAACCGCTTGCTTGCCGCCAGCCTACCCGGCGACCCTGCCAACCTAGCCGACCACGTCGCAATGCCTGGCTACAGTGCCAACTACACCTACGATCTGCACGGCAACATCATGGCCATGTCCCACCTACCACAGATGGGTTGGGACTACCGCGACCAGCTCCAGGCTACTGCGCAACAGAAGATCAACAATAGTGGCACTGTAGAGACGACCTATTATTGCTACGATACCAATGGGCAGCGCGTGCGCAAAGTAAGCGAACGCCAGGCCAGTGCCGGGCAGACGCCCACGCGTATGAAAGAACGCCTCTACCTTGGTGGTTTCGAGATCTACCGTGAGTATCAGAGCGACGGTGACACACGAGCACTCGAGCGTGAGATACTGCATATTATGGACGACAAGCAGCGCATCGCCCTGGTGGAGACGCGCACCATCGACCTTGCTAGCAATGACCCAGCGCCACAACAACTCATCCGTTACCAGTACGGCAACCATCTGGGCTCGGTGTCTCTGGAATTGGATGATGCCGGACAGATCATCTCTTATGAGGAATATACCCCCTACGGCAGCACCGCATATCAAGCAGGGCGCAACGCGGCGGAGGTCAGCTTGAAGCGGTATCGATACACTGGCATGGAACGGGATGAAGAGAGTGGACTGAATTACCACAGCGCAAGGTATTACGCGCCATGGTTGGGGAGGTGGGTAAGTGCGGACCCATCTGGACTGAAAGGTGGCATCAATCTATACGGCTATGCTAATAGTAATCTAACAAGGTATACCGATAAAAGCGGCGCAGAACCTGATGAATTCTTGCCAGGACTCATCACTGATTATCCGTATCTCGGCCAGGCCTGGCAAGATGCGGCCAAAACCGTCCTGGAAAATAAGTACGGTCAGGGAGGCTTTAAGGCAAATATGCAAGCGTTCCATGCCGCACTAGATGCCTTGCCTGTAGGGCCAAGAAGGACCGAGCTCGCTCGAGATGTATTCAATTCGGTGAGGTCAGGTTTTTACCGACGAGTTGGAAGGCTTTATGAACAGGGCATCAAAGCCTTCGGAGGCATCGATCTGCCCCAGGATATGATCGAAAAAATGATCGAGAACGGCACTGGCCTCACCGGAGTGCAGATCGACCATGCGATCGAGGAACTGGCCCTGCGACCACATAGCGCACTCGATCCAATGAATCTCGGCATCCGCAAGGGGCACGCGGGTGTACCGGGAGGGTCACACTTTAAGGCCACGGAGGGCCGCAAAGCGATGCGGATTCTTGAACGTATCGCCGAAGTCGCGTTTATTTTGGATGCGAGTGTCGCGGCCGCACGAACAGTGGATCGCTTGGTTCATGGCGACTTCCGTGGAGCCGCGCGCGAAGTGGGTTCGTTCGCGTATGACCAGACTGTCGGGGTTGTGGTCGATGCTGCCGGCCTGGTGAAGGATGCGGCCAAATTCGTGTCGGATCCATTGGCAGGGATTAGGGAGAGCGTAGATACGCTCAAGAAAATGCAGGAGGAAGAGGATGCGACCATGGACCGAATCTTCGGCCACGATGAGCAGAAGGCTCCGTCTGCCCCTCCAGTCGTCGATCGGCCAGCGCCAAGAAAACCAGACCGAGGCAATGAGGCGCAGGGCTTGATGTTGTTTGCTGCTGCAGTAGGCCTCGCCGCATCACCGCAGGCGAATGCCCCCGCGCCGGTTGAAGCGTCAACCACGGAAACTCAGCCGTCGGGGGCGGACGGAAGCAACTTCACACCCGTTAATCCGTTTTGTTCTTTCTGGACTCCAACCGGAATCCCATTCAATGTTCCGGGACCGTGTTCTTATCCATTTTAGACCGGGATAAACGGTCTGAGCATCGCTCCCGTTATTTGCTAAGTGTTGAAACAAAAAGAACCGTTATCTCCCGGGAGGGCAGTTGAAATGAAACCAGTGATCTCACCACTCAAGGTTGGCGACCACGGCGCGGACGTGGCAAATTTGCAGGGGGCGCTCCTGCTGCTGAGCGGCAAGGATATCATCCAGTTTTCGGCTGCTGGTCTCAACCGGACACTGAAGGATCTGAGCCCGTTGGATGCTGTGCAGAACGGCCAGAAGCCAATGGTTGCGTAGGTACTTGGTCGAAGTGTTCCGGTCAATGAAAAAGCGAGCTGGGTGCTGGATCCTGACGCAGTTGCTGTCCTGAAAGGGCTTCAGACAGAATTCTTGCGTCCTGGTAGCTGAAAGGAGAAACAGATGTCAAATTTAATCGTCATCCGCATTGTTCCGCAGTCTCCGGTGAACGCGGCAACTTTTACCAACTACCTGAGCTATCAGGGCGGCTTGCAAATCACGGCTTACGACTTGTCGTTCAATAGTCCGACAAGCGGGCAAAGCGTGGGAACGGCAGCCTACGTCACGCCGATTGCAGGACCAGAGCCTCCAGACCCCGTTCCCTATAATCCAGGCGATGTACCCGCATCTCCCAATTATGGGAACGCCAGGATTGCGCAGCAGGTGGATCTGATCCCTGTCGGGCCTGATCCAAATAACCCTTTGCAAACGGATGACGCCTACTATCAGTATGAATCCGTGGCAACTGCAGTCATCGAAATACCGTCACCCGCAGTCGGTCAGACGACATTCGAGAATCTGAGGCTGGTTGCGACCTGGGGCAGTGGCGTGAACTCCGTGGCGATCCCTGTTAGTGGTGATTACTACAGCGTTGCGCTTACCCCTGGCCCGGCACCAGACCCCAGCCAATGGTCCTCACTCCAGCCCAGCCTCTACTTCTCGCTACCGGCACCACCGGTGACCGCCAGTACTGTTTCCTTCACTCTGCCGAGCGATGGCACACCTCCTCCGTTCGCGTCGTTGCTGAGCGCGGTACAGAGCACGTTGAATGTTGACCCGAGCGGACCTCAGCCGAACCTGGGGAAATTATCCGCCGCCCAGTGCCGCAATATTGCTTATGAAATTATATGGAGCCAGCAGAAGCCGCTTCCGACTCCGCCCGACCCGATCGAAAATCTTTATACCGACCCTCCTAACAACGGAGTTTTGCTGTCTGGAACCACCCCTAACCAGAATGAGGGAGACCGCCAGCAGTTCGAGGGGAATCTCCAGGGTTACTATGCCACGGCTAACGCACAAGCAGATCGATTAGCTGGTTTCGTCTACACGCTCTCGGCAGCCATCGCCTGTTCTGAGCTTAGTCTGCAGGCGACCAGCGTGCACTTCCAGTTTCCCATCATCGTCGATCCCGGCAAAGCCCCTCCGGCAGGAATCAGTGAAGCCACTGTTCTGTTGACAAATGGGAACGCTCCGATGAATCCCAGTTTTGCCGTTCCCGCCGAGTACTTCTACGCGCTTGGCCTCGGTTTGCCGTCCCAGGTCACACCCCAACAACAGTACCAGATGGCGTGCCTGGCAAGCGAGCAGCAGATTCTGCCCAAACTGCATCATGCCATCGATACAGGTATCATCAGCGCCCCTGTTCCCCCCCCAATCCCCAGGATCCCAATGCACCTACGATCACACCCGAACAGGCGGTGCGCCAGTTGAACGCGCTAGGCGTAGTCAGCAAAACAGACCCATCAAGTCCAATCAATGCCGACCTGCAAGCGCTAGTGGGAGCGTGGCTTGCCATTACCGGCGACGATACAACCATCGACCCCTTCTGGCAAACTGCTGTGACAACCTACAAACGTGGATACCTGGACCTGGTCCTGTGCGCAGTTACCGGCGGTTTCCAGCTGTTGATTGACGCTATCAAGCAAAGTCCGGCTGGCCCGAACTCACTTGGCGTCGACTCGGTCGGCGCGCTGGTCAATGTATCGGCTGATACCTGGGTAACCTTTTTCAACAACAATCCCAATCTCTTACCGCCTTTCATCGCTACGGGTTCTACCACAGACCGCGCAAAGGCTTTTGTCCGTCAGTTACAAAATTTCTTCACCGTCTCTTACGGGTCTGCAGGTCCACCTCCTCTTGCGCTGGGTAGTCCTCCAACGTTCTCCCTGCACAATGGAGATCCCATTCTCACCTTTATCAGCTTCTATGGCCCTCTTACATTTGGGCAGAGCTTCCCATCGCAGCCAGCATTTCAGAATGCGCTCGATGCCACCTTCCAGCATGATGAGGCGGCTAAAGCATGGATGACGCAGGTACTTGAAACGATCAATGCCCTCTCTATCCTGACGGCGAGTGGCATCCCAGAGGCCAGCCAGCCTGGTGCGCCCGACCTGCGCTTCTCCGTCATGGAGGCCCTTTACGCTCGTGGGTTCACCAGCGTGCAGAGCGTACAGGATCTGACACAGGCTGATTTCCAGGAAGCGCTGACGGGCACGGTAGCCTACGGCTACGCTCCCCAGATGTATCAAAATGCGCAGGCCGCAAAGCAGCCGGACGAGCAGGGAGGGCAAGGGTTCCAGCCGATCAACCCTGATGGCTGCCTGGTGAACTGCGTACCACCACTGTACCTTTCGCCGCTCGGCCCGGTGGCTTATCTGCACGACCTGCTGCGGGTCTCCACAGCCTCCACCTGTGAGAATCCATTGCCTGAAGATGTTGAGCAGACGTTGGAAGACATGATCGCACAGCGGCGCGGCAACCTGGGTTCGCTTCAGGTAACTGAGGCCAACCTTGAGACACCCTTGCCGCTCATCGACATCGTGAACGAGTGCCTTGAAGCCGTCGCCGCTCAGGTTCCGTTATCAAGTCCGCCTGCTGGCGTCGTCTACAACACTGCCTGCGATATGCTTGACGAGCATACACTCTGCGCGGATGAGGACGATACGCACGATAAACACAACTCACACAGGCACAATAAGCACGTCGAATCCTGCCACAACCCGGCAACGCTGTTTGAGACCGCGCCACAGTACTCCTCTCCAGCCACGCCGGTAGCCCAGCCGGGCGCGTATGACAGGCTGGAAAGCGACTTCTCATCGCCATTGCTGCCCTACTCGCAACCGCTGGACATCTCGCGCTCTTACCTGCGACAATTGGAGACGAGCCGCTACGCCGTGATGCGGAGATTCCGTAAAGACATCACCGAGTTTGTCCTCGATCCCGCCGGCGAGCCGGGCGATTTCCAGCGGCATCTCTGGCGCTACCCGGTCCGTATCGAGATTGCCAGAGAATACCTGGGCATCACTCCAGAAGAATATGACTTGCTCTTCACGCAGGACATCGTCACGGCTCCGGCAGGCAGCCGGCTCCTGCTCTGGCAGGTCTACGGCTTCGACTCGGAGACGGTATTAGTGGGAAATACCAACGTCCCCTGGACGCAAATTGTCGTCCAGGTGCCCGAATTCCTGAAGCGAACGGGCCTCTCGTATTGCGATTTCCTCGAACTGTGGAAGTCGAACTTCGTGCAATTCCGCTGCGCCGGCAAAGATGGCGCTTTCCCCGACTGTGAGCCGTGCTGCCTGGACAAGTGCGTGATTGAGTTTGAGAATCCCGAGGCAGCTAGCGAGGCGCTCAAGCATCTGGCCGTCTTTATCCGCCTCTGGCGCAAGCTCCAGCACGTAAAGAATGCGAGATATTCGTTCACCCAATTGTGCGACATGTGCAGCGTTCTGAAGCTGTTCGATGGCGACTCAATCAATCCCGACTTCATCCGCCAGCTCGCGGCATTCCAGATCCTGCGCGACCACCTTGGACTCAGGCTCGGAGACAACACCAACCACCAGGCCGCGACAGGACAGACCGGGGTGGAGCGAACGCACCTGCTGGCGCTGTGGGTTGGCGCGAGCGCCAGCAAGTGGGCGTGGGCCGTGCAGCATCTTCTTGATCGCGTCCAGCATTACGCACGCATGCGGCATCAGTGCGGCAGTCGCCCGCCCCACTTCATCAAGCTGCTGGCAGAGAATCTTGACCCGCTTTCCTTGCTGGCGGGCTTCGATCCCAGCCGGTCCGCCAATACCTGGCACGCGCTGCCCACCCACACCCTGCGCTTTGCCGAAGTCCTCTCAAAGATCTATGCGTCCGATTTTAGCGTCGGCGAGATTCTCTTCCTGTTTACGGCGGGCAATCACCTGGATGGCGATGATCCATTTCCCTTGCCGGACGATAACGAGGGGCTTGATTTCCCCCTCGCTTTTCCAGACGATGACGATGAGGAAGGTTTTTCGCTCTGGGCATTACGGCGCAAGCTGCTGAATGTTCGCATCTCGGAAGAAGAAGCAGAGAGATGGACATGGCGGCACATTGAGTCTTCCCTGCGCCATGAGTTCGGCTATGAGCAGATAGCCAGCGCGGACCCTCTGCTTTCAATCGGCGAGCACTTCTTCCCCGGTGTTCTCTCGGCCTGCGGCAACCACGTGGATACGAAGCCTCGACAGTACCGGGTTCCTCTTACTGCCGCCAGCACAAACCCCGCTATGTGGAACACGCCGGATAGCCCATTCCGCTACGATACGAGTACGCAAGAACTCTGGATTCGCTTGCCGCTGACGGACGAGGAGATGTTTGAGAAGCTGAGCCATATCCGGGAACTGAACCAGGAGGAACAGGACGCGGTACAGAACCTGTACTTTGCGCCTCGTGTTGACCTCGCCGCGTTCGCGTTCATCTTCTCCGACTTCGGCGCGGCGGTGGAGCACCTCATCCAGGAAGATGAGGAGGAGAAGCGCTGGGCCTACTTCCGGCGTGCATTCGCTCGCTGTCACGCTCGCAGCCGCGTCATCGCCGAACACCTGGCGCATCATGTGGCCGCCGCGACCGGCCAGGAGCAGCCCGATGGCGTCAAACTCGCCTGGCGTTTGCTGCAACACCTCTTTGCCGATGAGAATCGCGCAAAAAGCCCCTGGGAGACAGATGGTGGGCAGGTGCCAGCCGTCGCCTGGCAGCCGCAACCCAATGGCGGCGCCTTCGCGGCTCTGCTTGGGCTGACGGGCACCGGGCTGCTCGGTGAGTTTATACCCGAGGGCGGCAACCTTACCTGGCGCGAGGTGCGAGGGCCAGTGAGCGCCTTCGGACATGAAAAGAATCGCTGGAACATTCCCGTACCAACCGTCCTGCCATCGATGAACGTGAATCTCTCGCCTGCCCAGGCACGATTTGCTGGTGTCCGCAACGGTTTTGCCATGAAAGGGCGCAATGGAGAGCCGCTCGGTGGGCCGCAAGGCTTCGGCGTGCGCTGGCAGGGCATCCTGCTCATCGAACACAAAGGCATGTATGAATTTTACGCCGGCGCGCCGACCCCCGACGGGGAGAGGCCCAATTTTGAGGCAGCTGAACAGCGCAGGTGGCGCGTCACGCTCAAACAGGGGCAGAAAACCTGGTTCGTTCTGGGCCATCACTGGTCCAACACACAGGCACCGGCCGCACATGCCGAGCCACTCCTGCTCAAGCGCGGGGCCTATCGTATCACCGTCGAGCTCGCTCAACCGGAAGCGGCCTTCACCCACGAGGAGACCTGTCCTCAGCATACTGGCTTCCAGGTGAAATACCGCGGACCGGACAGTGAGAATCACCTCGTCGCCATTCCTCTTGAGCGGCTGTACCGTGATGAGCAAGATGAAACACTGGGGGCCGGAATTGAAAGGGGCGGTGCGGCCAGTGCGTTCCTGAATCTGCATTTTACCAGCACGCTACGCGACATGCGGCGGACGTATCAACGCGCCTTCAAGGCGCTGCTCTTCGCGCACCGCTTTAGCCTCTCTGCCAGACCCATCACCGAGTATGGGCAATCCGAGATCGGCTACATGCTGGCTCATCCCGACCTGTTCGAGGGAACATCGTACTATCGACAGGGGCAGAATTCCAGCTTCGGTACGCATCATGCCTACTTCGACTTCAATTTCCTGCCCCTGCTCGACAATTATCACGCGCCATCGTCAGCAGAGGACCAGCGCGTGAAACCCTCGGTCAAGCGGCAGCAGGCGCTCTTTGACTGGTGGGAGCGCATCTTCGACTATGTCCAGGTGCGCAAGGAAACGCAACGCGTGCGCGAGCATCCTCTCTGGCTGCTCTTCGACGAAGCGGCTGAGAAGCAGCCGGATAACCCGGCCCAGTTGCTCCGTCATGTGGGTGTCGAGCTTGACCACGCTAACCTGGCAACCCGCTACTATCAGGGCTACAACGTCAGCAGTGATGATCTAGAAGACGAGCGATGGGCTGTCCGCGCCTGGCGGGCCGAAAAGTGGCTTCGAAACCTGCTGTCCAACTTCGCGGCGAAGGATGTTCAGATGGCACGTCCCGACCTATGGGCCTCCGATGGCCCAAATGCCGTGCTGTCCGGAGAAACGCGGTCTGGAAACGATAACCTCACGCGCTTTGTGCGCGATGGCTCCATCGAAAATGGCAGACCGCGCCGCTACAAGGATGTCATGCGGCTCAATGATGAGCTGCGGGAACGCGCCCGGCGAGCGCTATTGGCCTACCTGTGTGGCATGAACCGCGTGCCGCTGCCCTGGGGCGGCCATGCGCAAGAGGCGGACGACCTGAGCGCGCTGCTGCTGCTGGATGTCGCAGCCGGTCTCTGCGAGCGGACAGCGCGCATCGAAGAGGCGATCAGCGCGGTGCAGACCTATATCCAGCGCTGCCGCCTCGGCCTCGAAGCCGGTTTTACCGTGTCACCGGAGTTCATCCAGCTCTGGGAGAGCTGCTTTGCCACGTTCCGCATATGGGAAGCCTGGAAGCGCCGCGAGCTCTATCGTGAGAACTGGATCGACTGGGATGAACTGGAGAAGGCGAAACGCACGGAAGCTTTTCGCTTCCTCGAAGCCGAACTCCAGCGCGCCATCCTGACCATGCCCAGGCCGGGCGGCATGGAATACTGGCCAGGGCAACTCACGCCGACGCACGCCGGGCTTGCGCTGCTCCAGAGACACGATCCCTCACACATACGAGAATTTGCCCAGCCACAGCAGCCGGAGGGGCTTGACCTGCTCGGTATGCCGGAGCGTGATGCACGCCTATCGTGGCTCTCGGCGGTGCCGCAAGAAACTCCTCAACAAGACAATGGGAATCCCGACGGACCGGTTATCCTGGCAGCGTCTACTCCACCACCACAACCTGGTGCCTCGCAGAAGCTGCCATTATGGTTAGAGGCAGCTATCAGGCTAAATGTACGTTTCCTGCGCGTGGCCGCCGCTGCTGAGCCGCCAGCTTCGACGGCGTTCACTCCTCATCACAGGGATGACGAGGCAGGATGCTGCTGCGAATGCGGCAAAGTACACCCCACCGTTGTCGATGAGTATTACTTCTGGCTGCTCGACTCGCGCTCCTACGCAGCGCAAACACAGGACGCTGCCTGGGACTGGCAAAACGCGGACGCTCTACCGCAGCTGCTCCATTGGGATGACCAGCCAATGGTTCACCTGGCGTGGTGCCGCGTTCACAATGGCGAGTTCCAGCAACCGCGCCGGTCTGATGAGGGCATACAGGTAGATGCTCAGTCCACGCCCCAGCTTGAATTACTGGGGAGGGCTGGCGACTCGCTCACCTTCAAAGTAGTTGGTGGACTCGCGCCTGAAGGCTACACTGATCCTGAACCACCCGGCTTCCGTTACGACCTGGCAACCGATACTGCTGTGACGCTGCCGCTGGTAGTCGTGCCACCGCCAGCATCTCATTCCTATCCGGGTGGACTGGCGGCTTATCCGTACTTTGCCTACTTCGAGCCGGGTGCGCCGGTCATGCCGCGCTCTCTCTTTGGCCCGTCCCTGGTTGTTGCCCGTACACTCTGCACGCACTGCCGCTTTGAGGAGGCGCTGAAATGGTATGCGCTGGCCTTCAATCCTCTCAGCGAAGACTGCTCATGGTGTCCCCAGGAGCAAACGGTCACGACAGGAGGTGTCGCAGGAAGCCCGGTTGGAGTCTCTATCGAGGAGCCGATAACACCTGTCACAGGAGCCGTTGTCGAAGCGAGGAACTTGTTGGCAGAAGGCTCAAGCAGAACCGGGGAATCCGCTCGCGCTCAGAAAAACAGGGAAAGTGTGCCAGCGCCAAAGCCCAGGAAGAAATCTCGTGCACGCGCAGCCAGTACAGACGGAAACTCTGCCGAGAGGCCGATGGACGGAGCGAGCGACAATGGTAGACAAACAGCTGGTGGTACTGGCAGTATCGAGGGCACTCCCGGACGATCGATCGTCAATCCAGAACCCGGACAAGGGGATGCGCATGGTACCAGAGGCATGCCCTGCTGTTCGAGCGTCGCGGTCTCAGACGAGGTGGCGCGTAACCGCTCCATCACCCTGCACTACCTGGAAACCTTGCTGCAATGGGGTGATGCCTTGGTGCGCCATAACTCGCCGGAGGCGTTTCAGCAGGCGCGGGTGATCTTTGACACCGCCGAGAGCATCCTGGGGAAACGTCCTCGCTCCGTCAGAGATATGCAGGCCAGCAATGGAAAGGAAGGGCAGGAGCCCCAGGTCGTTCTCACTTTCGTCCCGGCGTGCGCTCCTCTCAATCCCCGCCTCCTCGATCTCTATGAGCAGATAGACGACCGGCTTGCCCTGATTCATAGGTGCCTCGATGAGCGCAGGCTGCGCAATGGACGCCCCAGCCGCGATATGCCTTACTGGGGGAATGATCCACTGCGCAATGGTTGGCAGACAATGACCGAGAGCGAGATGTGCGCTCTCGGGGGCGAGCAATGCTGCCCCCACAGCCCCTATCGCTTCGCGTTCCTCATCCAGAAGGCACAGGAGATCGCCAACCAGGTGCGAGAGTTCGGGGCCGCCCTGCTTGCCGCGTTCGAGAAGGGCGATGCCGAGTACCTGACTTCGCTGCGCGCCCTCCACGAGCGTCAACTGCTGGACCTGACTCTGGAAGTTCGCCAGTACCAGTGGCGAGAGGCCGACTGGCAGGTGCAGGCGGTGCAGAAAACGTTGGAGGAAACGCAGGCGCGGCTGAACTACTACACTGGCCTCATCCAGAACAGGTTGATCAGCAACGAGGCACAATACAAAACCTTCACAGAGGTCTCTCTAGCCGCACGGGCGGCGGCTGGCACCTCTGAGATGATTGCTCAGAGCATGGGCGGCGCCCCAGATTGGTGGTTAGGCGCAGCTGGCTTCGGCGGCACTCCGCTAAATTACCATCAGATGCCCATCGGAAGCAAGCTGGCCGGAGTCTTAGCAACTGCTGCGAGAATATTGAACGTTGCGGCTGAGATCGCCAGCACAACAGCATCGCTTGACCTGACACAAGCAGGCTGGGACCGGCGCGAGCAGGAATGGCACTTCCAGGTCCAGGTTCTCACCATCGAGATCGAACAGGTAACGCGCCAGATCCTTGCCGCCGAGCGGCGGCGGGATGCCGCGCTGCGCGAACTCAATAACCATCGGCTGCAAATGGAGCACGCGGCGGAAGTGCTGGATTTCCTGCGCGATAAGTTCACGAACCACGCGCTCTACCTGTTCCTGCAACAGGATACCGCCATGCTGTATAGCCGCATGTACGATCTGGCGCTCTGTGCTGCCCAACAGGCCCAGCGAGCGTTCAACGACGAACGCGGTCATACTACGCGCCACTTTCTGCCCACCCAAATATGGGATAACTTGCACGAGGGGCTGCTCGCAGGCGAACGGCTGCAGCTCGCGCTGCGCCAGATGGAGAAGGCTTACCTCGATGAAAATCTTCGCGAGTACGAACTAGCCAAGCATTTCTCTCTGCGCCTGCATTTCCCACGTGAGTTCCTGCTCCTCAAGGAAACTGGCTGCTGTGAGATCGAAATCCCCGAATGGATGTTCGATCTCGACTATCCCGGCCATTACATGCGCCGCATCAGAAATGTATCGCTGACCATTCCTTGCGTCGTTGGCCCCTACACCGGCGTGCATTGCCGCCTGACCCTGCTGCGCAGCATGACGCGGGTGCATCCACGCCTACGCGATCCGCTCATCGAGTGCTGCGATAACGATGAGGAGGATAACGGCTACCGACCAGTGTACGATGACCCGCGCATTGTTACCCAGTATGCCGCCACAGAGGCTATCGCGACATCGGGAGGGCAGAACGACTCGGGCCTGTTCGAACTCAACTTCCGCGACGAGCGCTACTTGCCATTCGAGTTCATGGGCGCGGCCAGTCGCTGGCGCGTCGAGCTTCCGCAGGAGAACAACCAGTTCGATATCGACAGCGTGACCGACGTGATTCTGCATTTGAACTACACAGCGCGCGAGGGCGGGGAAGTCTTGCGCCGGGCTGCCAACGAGGTCGCCCAGCGGCATCTTCCCGGCGCGGGTGTGCGGTACTTCGACATCAGGCACGAGTTCCCGGATGCCTGGCACCGCTTCCAGGGCAGCTTTAATCGTGAAAAAGCGCCAAAGCATCTCGGTATCCGGCTCAGCCGCGACATGTTCCCCTTCATTCCTGGCCGCAAAGCGTTGTGGGTCAACCGGTTCGACATCTTCTTCGAAGCGCCAGAAGCGGAACCAGGTCGGCACAAAGTGGTGAAATTCCTCGTCGGTCAGAGGGCCGGGAAAATAGATGAAGATAGGGATGACTGCCAAGTGTATGAGATCACCTGTGTTGCGAGCGAAGAGTGGCCGGATTTTTACCATGGAGTTCTTGATATTCGATTGGGACCATTAGCTCAGAGGACGGATCATGATCTCGGCACGTTCAGATTCCCAACAGAAACGAGCATGGTCGCACGAGCTTTCCTGCTCTGTGGCTATGATGTCAAACGGAGGAGCTCCGATGAGGGGGGGCCCATAAGGTAGCGACAGTCCAGATAAACAGCGATGATCTTGTTGCTCCATGTGCTCTCCTTGCTGAGATGGGCAAGGAATACAAACTCAGATGAAGCACGAGAAACTATGGGGCAACAGGATTGCGTTGGCTTTACCCATCGTGCCTATGAAGCCATTAATAGCAGAAACGTCGCGGCATTGGAGGAAGTCTTTGTTCCACACATTATTCGACATGCGGCAGGAGAGACTGGCATTAAGAGCGTCAAAAAGGCTGTGGCGAGCGCCTTTACGACCTTTCCTGAGAAGCGCTTTATCGTCGAAGATGTGCTTGTTGAAGACAATAAAGCTGCTCTTCGTGTCACTATTCAAGGCATCTCAACGGCCCCTGGACAGCCCTTGCCAACCATTTTGGAGATCTTTCGTGTCGAAAACGGGCAAGTGGTGGAAGTATGGGGTGCTGGAACCTCGCGTCGGCCCGGTGCATAAGGCAGAACGCAAAAGCTATCTTTTTTATGAAATGTGCTCAAGGAACGCAAAGGGTGAGCGACCTCGGTGCGATTGTCTGGAGAAGCCACTCCACAGCCGGCGTTTTCCATCAATACCTTGGAAAGGGGAGAGCAGGGTGCGAACTTTCGATCATCCATGGTATCCTTTCAGGTCTTAAGACACGGGGCTTCCTTATTGCAAACCCTGTGAGCATGGGCGTGAACGAAGGCTGCACGCTGCTTCCGGTCCTTTTGGGATGCGAATTTACCAAAATTTTGTATTCCACTATTTGTAGAATACCTTGCTCGAATAAAGACGCCTGGAGGAATGTGGTAGTGCTGTGAGGAACATCTGTATATGCACGTGTCTCTCTCATCTCTTCTGGAGAGTGAGAGGCATGCTGTTGGTAAGGGTATGGTTTTGCCGGGTACTTTACCAGTTAATTGGATACATTCACTTGATCATGAACGAGATTCTGCTAAGTATATTTACTAGCAATATATCTTCTATCAAGAAACATTCCTTGAAACTGCTGTGCTATGTATGTATAATTAAAAGCACCAATGCGACTTTAATTAGCAAACTCAAATGCAAAGTTCCTTAGAAGGTAAGGTTAAAATAAACTCCTCAATCTTTTGCCTTTGTACCAACTGCTCTTCCCATTATTGCCTCCTCCTTTAAGGTGATTTTTGCACTCTGCTTGCCGTCCTTTTTGAAGGGCCTTTCTCTCCTACTTCTGCACGCTTGTGCTTCCCTTCCCTGCTGTTCTCTGCTAGACTGCTTGTATACAAGGTTGTCTCCTCCTAACTGGTCTGACACGACGGCAGTTTGGATGGCATGCACCTGCATCCACGAGGAGACCACCGTTTTTCGTTGAAGGCACGTATGAAAAAGAGATCCACACTCCTTGAAGAAAAATATCCTCGTTCGGAACCCACTCCCCTCCCTATCGGGCCGGGAAAATGGGGAGCAAAGGTCATTTCTGAAGTGGCGAACCCGCTTCTTGTTGCCCTGCCCACCTTTCTTCTTGTCGCTCTTGCAACGGCACCGGATGTCCTCCACGCGCTCCTCTGGTGGGGTATTGCCGTACTCGGCATTTCTCTCGCTCCGCTCCTCTTCATCTGGCAAGGGGTGCGTCGAGGACGCTATAGCGATCACCATGTCAGCAAACGCGAGCAACGCCGGGTTCCACTCCTCTTTGGCCTGGCGTGTATGGTGCTTGCTTTCGTCTTGCTGCTGTTCTTGCATGCATCGTTACCCCTTCTTGCAACGGTGACTGCTACGCTGGTCGCAGTCGCCGTTGCTGCGGTTATCACCCAGTACTGGAAAATCAGCTTGCATCTGGTCGGGATAGCAGGCGCGGTGACGGTCTGCTGCCTGCTCTGGGGGCCGCTCTGCTTGTTCCTGTCACCGCTGGTAGTGCTTGTTGGCTGGGCACGCTGGCGGCTGCACGCGCATACATGGTTCCAGGCTCTGGCCGGAACCATCCTGGCCGTCAGCGTGACGCTCCTCATGTACCGCCTCTTTGGGCTGGTGTAATCGCCTCGTTTGAGCGATGACTGCCTCCCGTCTCTATCATGCTTTCCTTGCTCCTCAAGAGGTAACTCTACGAATGTGCAAAAAAGTATTGAAACTGGGGACGTGACCCCTGTCCACGCATCACACGCACCGGCACAATTACGTTACACTCTCCGGTGACGAAACACGCTTTTGAGAGGTCAAGACTTTTGCCACTATCCTTGGGTGCATGAGGGAGAGCGGAGAGCGAAGCATGTGGATCACCTCCAGAAAGGTTAGCCATATGGCCTGGTCTGTCGGCAGCAGTGAGATCAAGTGCTCCAGATACCAGCGAGATACTCTTCCTGTCAGGCTCTCTTTGGTCCCCGGGAGGGCTGCGGCGGTCGCTAATTGCCATGGCGTGGCAATAGCATGGGCCACTTTTCTCTGAAAACGATGAGCGAACCCTTGCTGTCTCCTGGCTTCGCCCAAGCAGACATCGAGCATGAGCGCTTCTAAGGCCGCAACTGTCATGCCTTGTCCGTAGATTGGATTAAAGCAGCAGGCCGCATCGCCGAGAACGAGAAACTGTTCCGGGTACCGCTGTAATTGCTCAAAATGTCGAATGCGATTTGCGGTGCGTCGATACCCGTAAATTGGCGAGATGGGAGTGGCCTCCTTTATTGTCTCGTAGAGCGTTGGGTCAGGAAGACTACGCGCGAATGTGAGGAATTCTTCCTCCCTGGTTGAGGGGTAATCTTTCTTCGTTCCCGCAAGAACCACCATCCGGCGGTTTCCCTCGATCGCCATTAACACGCCACCGCGTTGACTTTGCTGGGTTCCCTGGATGGCAATGAGTTTCCAGTCATTCCGCTGTGCAGGAGGCGTATAGAACCGTGTTGCGTACCCAACTAACGTATCGACGACGGTTTCTTTGGGTGCCTCATAGCCCAGTTCTTCCAGCCACCGCGGTGCGAGAGATGAGGAACCACTGGCGTCTACCACAAGGTCCGCCGTGATCTGGCTGATTTCTCTCTTCTCCGGGGGAGTATGCGTGCGTTCTCGGATGCACACACCGGTCACCTGTTTCTTCTCAGCAGACGCGACCAAACCAACCACTTCATGGCCTTCCTTAAAGCACAGGCTATGGTAGCCCAAAAGTTCCTGGCGAATTTGCCACTCCAGCAGTAAGCGTGAACTGGTCCATCCCTGGAGTAAGGTAGAGGGAATGTGGGGGCAACGACCACCGTAGTAGTACAGGCTTTCGTTGCCATAATCGTGTGCGATGGCCCCATGTGCAAGCAACTTCTTTCCCAATCCAGGAAAAAGGGTTTCAAGGGCCAGTTGCCCTCGTAGCAACAGCGTGTGAACCTGCCGACCCTGCGGAACTCCCGGACGAAAGATCGGTTCCTGTGGGTAATGATCTCGTTCCACAAGGGTGACGTGCTGAAAATGTTTGATGAGGACGCGCGCCGCTAAAAGACCTGCGATACCGCCTCCGATGACAAGAGCGTGGGTTCGTTGTAAGGTGTGCATGGTTTCTTCTTTACTCTTATTCTAGTATTTGCGCCAGAATGCCTCTTGGCTTTAGCCATAGGGATGAATCCTCCTGGAGGGCACGGTGGCGCGTTCCTCTCAAATTCTCTGGGTCTCTTCTGTTTGGTTTGATAAGCTGGCGAAATACTCCAGGAGCAAGCGATGCGAGAACATGTACCCTCCGCCGATTTTGCGCATGAATGTATGTTCCACCGCATCATCAAGGAAGCAAACATATTTCCAGGGGATCGAGCCAGCACGCCAAAGATACCAGCGAAGGATATAATGCTCAACGAACGCATTGCCACCATAGGCTGTCCAAAACCGGAAAGCAAAGATAGCGCCAAAGGCCAGCGTCATCCCTACCAGAAGAATCGACCATCCTGGGACGCCTGCCAAGCGAAAGGACAGCCCACTGGTGAGGCCACACGCGATGGCGCCAATGATGCCAAAAAGGCCAGCGGCAAAAAAGGCATGTTTGAGCGAGTTCTGAATACCTTCATTTGGTAGGAGGCGCTGATTCTCAGCTATCATATTGCTCGACCACCCGCTATTGAGCACACCCGTCAGGATGGCTGCCACGCCAGTGGCGATGCCGATGATCGAGCCATAGACCAATCCATAACGCCAGGCGTAACCTGCGCCATAGTAAACCTGGCCTGCGCATCCAAGGACCACGACCATCAGGATGAGAATGGTCCCTGCCATGGGCAACCCTTTTTTCACATTGGAGGCAAGGTGTTGGGTCACGTTCGCCCAGGACCATGCTACACTCTCGGCAGGCTTGATGGTCAGGCCAAGGTCTGGCACGAGCTCCGTGCCGTTCCCCAGGCCAAAGAGTATGCCACAGGCAACGCTGACAACGAGCCCATAGACCAGGGCCTCGATCACGTAGCCCCCGGCGAAAAGAGCGTAGGCACTCGTTGTCCCAATTCCTGAACACAGACCAAAGATGACAAAATTCACGAGGCGATCAACGAGACTGCGTCCCTGAAGCAACTTTTGCTTCTTCTGCTCTTTTGAAGCATTACCCCGCTCATAGCTCAGGCCAGCGATCAGCCCGGTCATCAAACCAACAAGCAATCCTTCAAAGACGCCAGTCCCGAGAGCGCGGTATATTCCCGTCGCCACCCCTTCTGTAATTCCAAAGAGCACCGCAGTAAAAAGGGCGATAATGCAGCCAAAGAGAAGACCACTGCGGAGACCGCTGAGTGCGACGCGTGGAAGGAACTGAAGGGTAATGGAGGGCAGTCCACTTCGTCCCACAATGAGCGCGGCAATCACATCGACAATAAAGGCGATAATCTCGAGACTTCCTCCACCGCGTAGTCCACCTCCCAATCCTGGTGCCATCCATCCCAGGATATGTACTCCCCACCCTTTCCCATTCAGATAGAAGGATAATCCTGATGGGTCTGGAACGGAGTCACTCATAAAGGCGCCAAAGAAGGCTGCATTCAGCAGTAAATTGAGCCCGAAAATGATCCGAATGATGGCATTTCGATATGAGCGACGCACATGACTCTCAAGCCAATCAGGTTGCATATGCTCAATATAAAACTCCGTTTGCTTGTGTTGGGTCAGTTGTTGGGCGAGCCACGCTAACCAGTGCTTCGTCTGCTCAAGCGTATACCCATGTTTGGGGCCTCGTCGCAGGAGGACCCGCTCAACATATTTTGCGAAGAGAAGGTCACGGCGTATCTGGGGGGATCCAACGGCGAGAATTTCGTCATTTGACACCCCTTGATAGGCAGCCATCAATGTATTGAGCATCAATGGTGTTGAGGCCATTTCTTGCAAGGCTGGGTCATGCTGGAGTGCCAGTTGCAGCGCTGCCAGGTCTGGGCCAACGTGAGTGATATACTCATTGACCTGGTGCGTGGTCAGTGGTTGAACGGCAATGGCTCGATTGAGCAAGAGACGAGCTGGCTGCGACAAATAATCAGCAGACCGACTACAAACGACAACGGGTACCAACCCACGATTTCGCCGATAGGTATTGATTTCCTCGATACATGCGGTGCGATACTCGGAAGCTATCTCGTCTAGTCCGTCGAGCAGCAAGACGATCTGCTCTGTCTCCATCCATGCCAGGGCAAGTTTGGTTGGAACCTGGTACTTGGCATGAAGCTCCTCCACAAGCCAATCCTGTAACGGCTGCCGCTTTTCCAACCATTCCGATAGATTAAACACGACTGGTATGGGGTGTTGCTCATCGCGCTTGGCTCGCGCTAGAAGCGTGCGCGTAAGCGCTAATAATAATGTAGTTTTGCCTGCACCTGGCTCTCCCAAAATAAGGAGTTCTCCATCAGCGTCATCATAGACCTGGCTGATATGACTTCCAACAGGGAGGAGGTTTCCTGGTCGCTGTGCCGATTCCTGCGCCACGTTCCGCCAGGGATTCTCAACGACCTCTGGTTCCTCTCGCAAGGACAGCAAAATGAGGGCCTTCTGATAGAGAGAATGCTCTAGCCCATCGGTAATCCAGCGCATCTGTACTCGTTTGAGCATCCGTTGGCGATTCTTGTCCCCTCTCAGCACGACGCCATCTCGTGGCAGCGATGGCATTGCCAGAACGACATTCCCTGCGTGTTGAATTTCCTGGTGAGAGATATCTGTGAGGAACACAGGGTCCGAAGGAAACATATCTACCTGAGCCTTCTCATTGTGTATCCCATTTGCCTCAGCAGCTTGCAATCCTAATTGCTCTGATGATTTGCCTAATACTTCACACAGTCGAGGGCGTATCTCTAACGACGGGGAACGTATACCCCGCTCCCAGGACCTCACTGTTTGCTCCTCAACATGGAGCTCAAAAGCCAGGTGGCGTTGGGTCCATCCTCGTTCCTGGCGCGCTTGCTTCAACAAAGTATTCGCGGCTTTTTTCGTCGTCATCTACTTTGGTCTCTCCATCGGTAAAGCAAGTGAAAACATATAGAGAAGAGAAGACATTGTTTTACAATGTATGTATTATCTCTTAAAAAAGATGCATAATGCATCTACGGCTCAAAGATCATAACATGTCTTGTGTATTTTCACAAGTCTTTTTTACTAGAAATAAGGACCCTACGTGCTGCAGAGATGTTGTATAGATGTGGTACAGGCATTGTATCGGTAACGTATCGGTGTTGTATCTGTGCAATCAAGCAAAAAAGAGACATACTTTTGATGAACATGTTGCCAAGAGAGAGGGTGGTATGCCTCTTCAATTTTCTCAGCGTCGTTATCTTCACATTGCAGGTGACGGCACAAGTACGATTCTGGCCCGCCATCTTCAATTCTCTTACCAAGAATAGATAGAGAGGAAGGCAATGATCTTTCTTGAGGATGATATGTCGCCTACAGGCCTACCATCTTTGCCACAGGAGCAGGGTGGAACTTCAGGTCACGCTCCGGTACTTATTTCGTTCTTGTCTTATAAGGCGCTGATTTTTCACGAGCGTTTTATCTACATTTTTCAGCGGAAACAGTTGACCGAGGGCTTTCAACTGCATTGTACTCCCATACAATGTCGCCTGCTGGCGGCATTTTTATCCCATCCTGAGCAAGTTCTTTCCTTTGGTGACCTGGCTGCCTGTGCTTTTGGCCTTGATGCCGATCACTGTGATGCACCAGAGATTGTAACGCTCCAAAAGCACGTGTCCAAACTCAAGCAGAAACTCCCACCGTTTCTGAAATTAGCTGTGGTTAAAGGGCATGGATATGTGCTGCACCATCGCCAGGAGGGGCACAAGGCGGAAAGCAATCATACGTCTGAATGATCTCACGGCTGTTGGTTTTCCTATATACATAGTACTTTGCCCGGAATTGGGAAGAACTTCGCGCACTATTGGGTGGTTTAGATCTTCCCTTGTCTCCTTGTTTCCAGGTACACTTGTCACGTACCTCGCGACATGGACCGAAACATCCCTGGATCTACACTGGTGATGGTGATGATAACTGTGCGCCAGGAATCTATCCAGGACTGCTTCTCATGACAAAGGCTGAGCGCTTTCAGTATGTCTACAGTACAACAGTATGTCCAGGCAAATTACAAAATTTTGGTAAAATGGAGGACTTTTCACGATGGCAACATCCATTTCCCTTTGCTCTGATCAGCATCTTTCCCTTTATCCAATTGGACGGAGGCTATGGTGCCGGTTCGCAGGCACCCCTCAAAACCCACCGTTGCTCTTGCTTCACGGCGAGTGGCAAAGTAGCGCGGTGTTTACGCCGTACATGGCATCACTTGCTCGCCACTACTACGTTGTGGCGCCGGATCTCCTTGGACATGGGTTTTCTTCCAAACCAGCGGAACAATCTGCCTACACTATTCCCGCCTGGGTTGAAGACGTGGCGATCTTATGCGATACCACCCTTCACCTGGATGGCATACATGTGGTCGCACTCGGACGCTTTGGCATGTGCGTGCTCGATGCGTTACAGTGGCATGCGACGCTCGCAGAGCGCCTGCGCGCGTTCACCATCCTTCCTTTCCCACACATATACCCGTTTGCCCTTCTGACGCGTTTGTCTTCACCTGACGTTGATGTCTCCTACAGTGCCGCTCACGAGCTTGCCTCGCTCCTGCTTCCCCTCTTTCCACAGGACGGTATCGCTCCTGAGCGTGCACACGGAGAACTGGTGTCGCAGATCCGGTTGGTGCACCCTCTGGTTAGTGCAGAACTCTGCCACCTGGTGGAGTATATGGAAACGGAGTACACCCGCTGGGGAAAGCCGCTCATGATCCTTCAGACGCTCAAGGATCTCTCGGGCCTTGTAACGCAGAGCAATGCATCTCTTGCCGGAGGAACCGGCTCTCAGGAGCACGAATCGAGCGCATGTACGGCGCTTGTCTCCGAGACACCTCTCTAAAGCTGGTGTGCATCCGTACTATGCGCTCTTGTATTGGCCTCATTCACTCTATGATTCGTTCATCCATGACAACACGCCGTCACGTTGTCTATAAAGAGAAAGAACATCGCTATGACTCGTACTACGTTTTCTTCTCCTGTGCACGCGCAAGCACCGTCCTCACCCGTGCATGATGAGCAGCAGGGATTGCCATCCTCCCATCTGCTTCTTGAGCAGGTGCTCACCAAAAGTGAAGCCCCGCTCGATGCCGCTGTGCTCACGTGTCTTCCTCCCCTTCAAAAGGAGGAAGCTTCGCTCCTACAGACCTGGCATCAGGGACGCCCCATACTGACGCAGATCGTCACGACGCAGCTCGGACGGGTGGGAACCTTTCTTTTGCCCTTAGAGGATACCCACAGTGATGAACAGCGGCAGCAGAAGGTGACTGAGCAGGCCTGCAAAGCTGTGGCCCTCGCTCAGGCCTGCGGTGCTAGAAGCGTCTCCCTTTCAGTGCCCCTCGCCTTGCAGACCAGAGGTGGGCAAATGATTCGAGAGCACCAGGTGTCGTGTGCCGGTCGTCGTCCATGCCTTACCACCACGGACGCCACCACCAGTGCCGCGGTCCTCCTGAATCTCGAATGGATCCTCACACGCGTTGGTCGCGATCTCTGCCGTGAACGGCTTGCGGTGGCAGTAGGACCCGATGATTTCGTCAGTACGTTTCTTCGTCTCCTGCTCGCCACGCGACCGCATCCCGTATCTCTGATGCTCTGCACGCTTCCGGGGCAGGGGACGCATGGTGAGCACCTTGTGGCGGAACTGTTGGTGTCTGGCTTTCGGGGAGACATCGTGCGCAGCGAGATGCGAGCAGGGGAGATGCTGCCAGATGGCGTGTATGAGGAGGGCACCCTGCTCCTTGGGACAGGCGATTTGCTCAGAGGACTCGATGTGCAACGCCTTCGCGCCGGGACGATTCTCCTTCGGCTTCCGTCGGCTCTCTCCCCAGAGGTGTCAGAGCCCCTCTCGGCTCGGATACGCGCACACCAGGATATCCTTGCTCCTCGGGGAGATGAACTGACCTCTCCAGCACCGATGCGAGAACTGCGAGTGTTTGCGAGTGGGTCACTGCTCGATTTGCTCATACAAACGGGGGAAGGGGGTGGGCTACGCAACCCATACCAGGTCAAGAGTTCCCTGCTTGCCGGGCTGGCGGTCGCGAAACTCGATGTCCTTCCGACCTCTGGATGGGTCGACACCAAAACGGCGCAGAACTACTACTTCGCGCTGAGACGGGCCGGGTTCCGAGGGATGGCACCTGATCTGGGTGTGCATGATTCCCCATCGCTCTACCTCACGCAGTTTCGCGCCCGTTTCCGTCACTGCCTTTGACCAGGGGATCTCTCCACCGAGAGCTGTGTTCATGATACAGGCGGCGCGGAACTCCTGCGTTTCAACCAGGGGAGGAAGCGCCGCCATCTCAGGGGCTTCACAAGGAGTAGAACATTTGTTATACTGATGGGTATGGATGTACAGCACATCACACATGTCACCTACAAGCTGGCTTCCTACTTTATCACGAGAAAGCGAACGACATCAAGCAGATCATCACCGCTAAACTGAAACTTCTGCCCACGCCAGAGCAGCAGCAACGCTTACGCCAGACGCAACTGGCGTACCGCGACGCGCTCAATGCGGTGAGTCACTATGCCTTCGCGCACGGCAAAACCAGTAGTGTGACCAAACTGCACAAAGGCATGTATGCCGAGCTACGCGCGCGCTTCGGTCTTCCCTCGCAACTGGCCTGTAGCGTGGAACGGCAGGTCTCGGCAACGTACAAAGGGCTGTGGACGAAACTGGTGAAGAATATCGAGCATCGCCGAGCTAAGATCACAAAAAAGCGCTTCAAGGGATTGGACCAGCCGCCACAGTATAGCTCCCCAACCGTGCAGTACACCTACGCGCGGGACTACACCTTTCAGTGCGAGAGCCGGGTAAGCATCGGCACCCTCACCGGACGCATCAGCATCCCCTATCAGGGCTACGACAAGCAGACGGCCCTCATCCAACACGGGGCGCGCATCGGAGATGCGAAACTCTGGTACGATCAGCCAAAGAAGCAATTCTATCTGCTGGTGTCCTTAGAGATTGAGATTTCTGATCCCACTCCTGCACAACTCACCGAAGTCGTTGGGGTGGATGTGGGTATCCGCTACCTGGCGGTCACTTCCATCTCGACCGGCAAAGCGAGCTTTCACTCAGGAAAGCGAGTGAGGCACCGAGCCAACCATTACGCACGATTACGCAAACGCTTGCAGCAGAAAGGCACTCGTGGCGCGAAACGTCGTCTTAGACGCATTGAGCAACGAGAGAGACGGTTGAAACTGCACGCCAACCACATAGTCGCCAAACAGATCATCGAGCAGCACCCACACGCCCTGATTGGGCTGGAACAACTCACCGATATCCGGGAGCGGACCAGACGCAGAAAGCGCAAGCGCACGACAAAGGGGAAGGGCATCGAGGCGGTGTCTGCGAAGGCTCGCAAAGCCAATCGCGTGCACTCGCAGTGGTCCTTTGCCGAACTTCAGGCGCTTGTGAGCTACAAGGCCACGCTTGCCGGGTCGCTCGCCGTCAAGGTGGATGCGAACTACACCTCGAAGGCGTGCCCGATGTGTGGGCACACGGCTGATGAGAATCGCCCGAACAAGGGGTTGCGCTTTGGGTGTCAGCAGTGTAGGTACACGCTCCACGCTGATCTGATTGGCGCGAGGAATGTGACCTTGAGGACGCTCTTGATCCGGCAAGACTGGATCAGGACGGGGTTTGTGTCAATGGCCCCTGATGCATCGGACGGTGAAGCCAAAGCGGCGCGCCTGCGAAGGTACGCCGAGGTGCGGTGGAGTCCAGGTGTAACGAACAAGCCTCCGGTCTCTGACCGGAGGTGATTGACATGCCTCACGAGCAAGAGGTGCTGGGAACGTGCTTTCTCAGACGAGGAAGACAAAAGATGACGCAATTGTACCCTCTCGTCGCACTTGCGACCTGTGCGGACGACTTTTATCGCGATCACGATGACCTGGTCGTGCAGCAAGCGCTGAGCCGCCTGGGTGTCCATGTCGACCTGGTCTGCTGGAACGACCCTACCTATCAGTGGGAGCGCCCATCCCTGTTGGTCGTGCGCTCCGTTCGGGACTATAACCGGCAGCGTGGTGCATTTTTGCACTGGGCGCGTCGTGTCGCCCGGCAGGCGTTGTTGCTCAACCTGCTTCCACTCCTGGAGTGGAACACCCAGCGGTGGTATCTCCGTGATCTCGCGGCCCAGGGGATCCCGGTTGTCCCGACCCATTGGGTGAAGCCAACCACTGCCGCGCCTCCGTCACTGGCACACCTCCTCGCAGAGCGTGGCTGGCAAGAGGCGATAATCAAACCGGTTATTGCCACTGGTCCCACCGGTCTTCGCCTGGTGACACGTGCACAGGAAAGCCTGATCCAGGGACAGGCACATCTCGATGCTTCCCTGGCTCACGGCGCTGCCATGATGGTTCAGCCCTTCCTTCCCGAGGGGGAGCAGAGCGTGATGGCGATTTGTGGACAGATTACGCATGCCGTCCATACGCCTTGCCAGCTCTCACAGGAGGAGGATGAGGTGAGGAACGCTGTTGCGGTTCCACTACAGAGGGACTATGTGGCCTTTGCTCGTGACGTCCTTTCTCGTCTTTCCCCAACCCTGTTCGCGCGTGTGGATCTCCTTCGCGATACAACCGGGCGTTTGCGGCTGAGTGAACTCCATCTGGTTGCGCCACACCTCTGTTTCCAGTGCTCTTCTGCGGCCTGTGACCGCCTGGCGAGAGCGCTCTCTCGGCTCGCTCATCAGCCCTCGTTATGGCGCCAGGGACATGGCCTCTCGGGAGCAAAAGATGAATTGTTGGACAGGCATTCGGCCGCCGTGCAGCATGTCGTCATCCGCTAGGATGTGACAGGCCTGACTGAAATGCTTCGCAAGGAGTTTGCCTTCCATATGAAACAGTTTTTCCTTGTGACAGCAGAAGGTGGACTAAGATCCTAGCGAAAATGTGCAGTAAAGCAATTTGTTATATTTGAGAGAAGAAGCTACTTCTTCACTTGCGGGGTGACGAACCTGGTCCGCGTAGTCCGCGTTTCTGGACGTAGGTGTTAAGCGAGTGATGGTTCGGATAGTTGAGGATTTTGGCGATCTTGCGCACGGAAAGTCCGAGATTGAGCAATTCCTTGATCCGTGGGAGATCGGCGTCAAATAGGGGGGTGCATATCCCCCTGAAACCTTGTACTCGTTTCCCTATTTCATTGCTATTTTTTGCATCAAAGCAATATGATCTGGATCTAATTGCCTCCCCAAGTAATTAGATCACCAGTTCGGCCATCAAAAATCATGTAAACCTTCTTGAAGCTAAGAAGTTGTCCATTTGGCTTAGCTACAGTATCTAATTGAATAGGTTGGGTATCAGTAAATTCTACATAGCAAAGCGTAGGAGCTTCTGCGCTAAAGTCAGCATTCACCTTTTTCCCTAAATCCGATGAAGACATAAAGGTAATAATGTGTTTGAGCTTAGATTTTTCTCCCACCGGATAGGGGTTTGTCTTGAGATAGGCCTCAACGTCGCTAGCAGTAAATGTTGGCAATGCGTTATTATTGGCTTGCAGCTTGTTGCTAGCAACTGGTATACCTTTCATATGTCCAGCTGATATTGTATGTGCAGGGGGAGTAAAACCTTTGGGGCCATGGCTTCCTGATCCTGAAGCATTTTGTGGATTTGCTATAGTAACAAACAAAAGCACTGTTAAAGCAAGCGCAGCAAGTAAGCCAATTAGAGCGATGCGTTTCATTTTTCCTCTTCCTTTGTGGTATGATGCTGTAACAGCTAATTCATTTCACAAATTTCTTACATCTTCCTCCGTAAGAGAATACGAGTTTGCGGCCTTAGCACGTACATGCCCACCAGCTTCCACCTGATGTGCTTCCACTTGGTCTTGTATTCCAATCTGAATAAGGAGGACTTGTATTTTGAGTTACAAATTCCCCTATCTGTCCATCTTGGAATTGATAATTGTATGAGCCATTACTTGGACTTATGTATTGATTGTAATTAAAGTTTGCGGCACCATCCGACGAAACGCCCGAGCCACCTATTTCTTGTCCTATTTGTATAACCGTAGCATTCATTGAAAGAGGGAAACCATTAGGAAGCCAAGAAGTGGCGTTTCCATATATTGCAACATTCCAATGACTGCTATCCTCCCACCAGACATATACAGCAGCAGGGTGGCCAAAATCCCCATATGTACCTGTATGCAAGCCTCCAGAATCATATTCATGATAGTCAGTGTCACCTGCACTGTATGCCCAATACCAGAACTCATATAACATGGTGCTATGGACCTTGTAGCCTCCCTCAGCCCATTGAGAAAGATCTGAAGTTGTCACCCATAACGTGTTATTCATAATGAGGGAACCTGCATGGAGCTGTACAACATCCATTTCTGTATAAGCACCATGGTTTGGTCCATTCCAATCATTTACTCCATAACAGCGAGCAAAACCTACACAACTATAACTCATGGGGGCATGCTTGGCTAACTCTGCCGCCTTTACCTGTCCTGAAGAGCAAAAAAAATATACACTTAGGAGGATTAAAAAAACGGCAAATAACTGCATTTCTGAAAGGGGTAGCGCTACGTAAGATACGGTATTGTTTGTCAAGAGGAGCATTGCTCAGTTTACCAAAAATAAAAAACATGTGGGATATGAAGAAGAAAACATTTTCTTCTCTTGATGTGTCAAACTATCAAGCCGTTTTTTGTGCTCTGGCTGCATACAACGGATCAAAGTCCGCCTCGTTTTTGACGACCGCAAAGGCAATGTGTAAGAGCTTTCGCGCCGCAGCGCAGCGGGCGACCTTCATGGGTTTGCCTGCCGCTCGTAAACGATCATAAAATGCCTTGATCACGGGGTTGTATTGAGCGGCACTCAAGGTTGCCAGATACACTGCCGTACGAAGTGCAGCATTTCCTGTATGCCCAATGCTTGCTCGCCCATGGACACTGGTTCCCGATTGGAAGGGATGAGGAGCCAGCCCAGCATATGCCGTCAGTTCTTCCACCGTGTTACACAGCGTAAAATTGAGTGTCGTAACCAGGAGCCAAGCGGCAGTCAGTAGCCCGATCCCAGGAATAGTCTGGAGCCTGATGGCGGATGCTGTCCATAAGGAATCAAGAGAAAGAGCCTCATCAAGCTCGGCCTCTCCTTCCAACATCTGTTCGGTCAGCGACTCTATCAAGAATTGCATGCGTGTGTGTACGGAGGCAATCACGCGCGGGACAGTGACTCAAGGCATGCAATTGGTTGCGGAGCTGTTGACGCATGTGCATGAGGCTCTCACGTTCGTTCAATCGTTGATAGAGTTCAACAAAAATGGCCGGAGGAGGGTCCATACGGCTGGCTGAAGCAAAGCGGCGAGTTGCGCCAGCGTTTGAGCATCGATGGCATCTGTCTTTGCTTGCTTAAGTAAGGCTTTGGCAAAATGGTGAGCCTGAGCTGGGGTAATGACACTGATGGCGAAGCCAGCTTGAGCCAGGGTGGTTGCCAGCGTCATCCAATAGGAACCAGTTGCTTCCATCACAACAAGAATGCTCTTGGCTGAATGCCCTGTAGCGAGCAAGCGTTGCTGGAGCGTCTGGAAGCCTTGAGGGGTCTGATCAATAGTGAGCGCGTGCCAGATCTTCCGGGAGGGTTCCTTCCAAGCGACAGATGCCGTTACCGCTGCGATGTCAATGCCAACGAAGAGGTCATACAATGGTTCTGGTGAGGATGTCATAGCGACTCCTTTCGTCTGATCGAGAGAGAAATTCATTCCTGTCTCGGACCTGGGGCAAGGCCAGTCTTAGCTCGTGATACGTGGTCAAAGCCACACCATACGGTTCAAACTTGGGCCAGCCCGAGATGATGGGGGACCATCTTACGTTCGCGGTCGAACCGCTGCTGTCACCTCGTCCTCACCATCATCTTGGAACCGATGCTCCTAGTATACGAGCTGTCACCAGGCCACCTTTGAGCAGAAAAGGCAGTTGGTAGAATTGCTCGTCGACCGCGTGGTCGTCACGATGGATGAGGTGGAGATCCGCTATGTGATCCCCACCTCACCGCGCAATGAACAGGTTCGTTTTTGTCATTTGCTTACGGACTATTCAGCCGCAAGGTAGCGGGTATAAACAGCATAGAAGACAAAAGTATCTTTCTGTTGTTTTACTGAATGGGAAAATGTTCCATGGCTTGATTGTAAGATGGTTGCGCATCCGCCAGTGAAAGCCTGGATTAGATTTCGAGTGATTGTCGTGTGGCGTGTCCAGAGTAGGGCTGGATCAGAGCATCCTCGATGCCCTCTTTTTTCAGCCAGGTGAAGAGAAAATGCCTCCATTTGTGGGGAGACATGGAGCGCGTGATTCCAGCAGCCTGGGCGTAGCGCGTCAGCATTTTGCGCACCCCTCGATCTGTGTACCGACGCTTGCGCACCGACTCGAACAAATAACTGCTCCACGGACCTTCATCTGCTCCATGTGCAGTGCGAGCAGTTCGCGGAAAGGGCGAGGGAAGGGAACCTGGCGATCCTTGTTCCCTTTCCCCTGAATAATGCGAATCAGGCAACGCTCGATATGGAGAGCTTCGTGTTCAATAGCCGAACCTACCATTTACTGGCATCGGCTCGTTTAGGCTAACCCTGCCAAAATTGACAAGGAAGCGAGCTCTGCTTGTCCTCCCATCACGTTTTTGGAAGAGATCACAGCAAATGCTGTGAGACCAGGGGATTTTGTGCCTGGCGAGAGGCAGCATACCACGTTTTCTGCTCCGATTAATGTAGGAAAACATATGCAAGCACCGCTCTCCTACACCTTTCGTTGTTGCTGCTTCCTCCGTAGGAGCCGCAAGACAACCTGTGCCTTTTGGTCTTACCCCGCGTCCACAGCCAAGTTTGCGTCTTCGTCCGAGCCAGTACCGGAGACGGCTTGATCTATCAGCCCAATCAAGCACAAGGCTTCATGCAGGATATTCAAAGCTGCATTGTAATCTCTATCCTGTTCAAATTGACAATACGCGCATTCGGCATTCTGGCAGAGAAACACCCGATCTGACAATTGCATGTTTTCCCATTTCCAGCCGCAGCAGTGACACGTTTTGCTTGATGGAAAGAAGCGATCCACTTTGATCACCTGCCCGCCGCGCTGCTCCACTTTGCTTGTCAAAAGCGACAAGAGCTTGCCTAATGCCGCATCCGAGAAGGACCGAGCGAGCTTGCGATTCTTCAGCAAGCCCTTGAGATTGAGGTCCTCAATGCCGATGATCCCGTAACAGTTCGCGAGCCGGGTGGTCAGCTTGTGGAGCACGTCATCGCGCAAACAGGTCATCCGATAATGGAACCGTGCTACCTGCCTGCGTGCTTTCTCCCGATTCTTTGAGCTGAGTTTGCGGCGATGTAAGCGTTTGTTGGCCCGGCGCAGTTTCTTGAGGGCGGTCTTGAGGAAAGCTTGGTTCTCGATTTCCTCTCCTGTACTCAAGGTCGCCAGGTGGTTGAGACCCACATCAATGCCAATGGCAGCTTGCTTTTTCTCTGGAAGCACATTAGGCAGTTCGACCTGGATACTCACGAACCACCAGTCTGCCGTCTTCGTGATCCGTGCCCCTGTCACCTTGCCCTGAAAACGCACATTCTCGGCCATATTCACCCAACCGAGTTTGGGGATCCACATGCGATGATCGCCTACCTCGAATTGATCATTAGCAAGATAGAAACTCGGTTTACTGCGCTTTTTGCTTTTGAACTTCGGGCGGCGGGCACGGCCTTCAAAAAACGCTGTAAACGCCTTGCCTAAATCAAGAAACGGCTGATCCGAGGCGTTCTTGGTGACTTCCCAGGTCCAGGGGAAGTGCTCACGCCGGATGGAGTTGAATTGCTTCTTGAGCTTTAATGCTGTCGGCTTTTCTCCGGCCTCGTATTGCCGATTCCATTCAGCTAAGGCCCAGTTCCAAACGAACCGTGCGGTTCCAGCGGCTTTGGCAACGTAGATGGTCTGCTCAGGCGTGGGATGGAGTCTAATCTTGTGTGCCTTGATCATCCTTGATGTCCTTTCCCAGCGCCGCCGCTCGAATCAGATTTTTATGCGAGCGCAGACCATGGAGGCGGGCAGAGAAGACAGTCACAATGGCGATCAAATCCCGCACGAGTTCTTCTTCGGAGGAGAAGGTTTCACCGTTAATCACGGTAATGTCAGTTCCGTGCCGCTGGCAAAACTGCTCAAACCAGTCATAGCCAAAGCGCACAAAGCGATCCTGGTAGCCAATGATCAGCCGCTTGACCTGCCCTAACTCGATGAGTTCAATAATCTGATGAAAGCCCTTGCGCTTGTAGTTAAGCGCGGAGCCAATATCTTCGATCCACTGATCGACTTTGATGCCATGTTCCACGCAGTAGGCTCGCAACGCTTCTTTCTGAATGGTGAGATCCTTCTTCTGACCGGGAGATGACACACGGGCATACGCAATCACTAATCCCTGCTCAGACGAAATCAACCCGCGATACTGCAAGTATTGTTCATGCGTGTAGTAGCGCCGATTCGTCGGACTCCGGTACGCGGGCAAGATGCCTTTGCGATCCCATTTTTGCAGGGTATTGACGGATTTGCCAATCAGTTTCCCAAATTGTTTGGGTGAATACGTATGTTCCATGCATACAGTTTAATATATTATCCTAGCTTTTTCAATACTGTTGAAGGCTCTTTTTCTTTCTACTTGACAGGGTACTTCATCGGTCACTGCAAAAATCTATCATAAGGGTGCTTATGATAGATTTTTGCAGTGACCGATGAAGTACCCTGTCAAGTAGAAAGAAAAACACGCAAAATCCCTCTGACCCCGCAAAGGCTCTGGGGCCTTCCAGATGAAAAACCTCTTTGATGATCTCTTTGGGCAGGCTCAACCGGAACGAGTCGATGCTGGTAAATGATAGGTCCGACCATTGAAGACGAAGCTCTCCATGTGGGCTCCGATCCCGAGCCGATCCAGTTCGCGGCGCACAAATTCGACACGAGAAAGCCCTTGTCGAGTCGCGGTCGATTTGTTTCGTGCCCATTCCATAATCGCCCGTGTGACCATCGCTTGATCGGCCTGCCGATCAGCCTCCTGTTTGGAAAGCACATGCCAGATGATCACGAGCAGCTTACGTGCAATAGCTACAATGGCTTTCTTCTTGCCGATCCGCATCGCCAGTCGCTCAAACTGGTCTTTCCAATGAGGATGGTGCTCGACCGCCATCCAGGCTGCTTCGACTAATGCTGCCCGCATGTCCCTTCGCCCCTGTTTGGTAATATGCCCGGTTTGGTAGATCTGCCCAGAAGCGTGGACACTCGCTCCCAGACCAGCATATCCCACGAGCTGTTTCGCGCTGGGAAAGCGGGTAATGTCCCCGATAGCGGCCAGGAGGATGAGGGCATTGATGACCCCAATCCCGGGCACCTGGAGCAGAAAAACCACCTGACTTGCCCACGGCTCAGTCCCACTTAAGCGAGTCAGTTCCGTTTCCACCTCGCCAATCAACGGCTCCAGACTCTCTATCAGGCTCAAGTCCTGGCGGATACGCAGTTTCTCAACTGCCGAGAGGGAAAGGTTCTCCCACCAACTCTGTTGGGCTGGGGCGAAGAGTCCTGCAGATGGCGGGACGATGTTGTAGCGGTGCAAGGTGCTGCGCAGCCGGTTTTTGGCCTGGGTACGCTGACGAATCAAGCGAGCCCGATGCGCGAGGAGCCCGCGCAACTCACGCACGTTCTGAGGGGGAATCCACACTGCAGGAATGAGACCGGCGGCCAGAAGTCGAGCCAGGTGGAGGGTGTCTCGTGCATCGGTCTTGACCCGAGCAGTGGTAATGAGCTTTACGAGGTTGGGATGAGCGACGGTCACAGAGGAAACCAGAGGGTGGAGCTGGTCGCACAGATGCCAGGCATTGGTGGTAGCTTCCAACACCACTGCATCAGTTGAGCAAAGATGCTGCTGACTCCAGGAAGGAAGATCATCCAGATCCACTCGACGAGGAGAGAGCACCACCTGTTGAGTAGTATTGACGGCTCCGACGACGACATAGTGCTTGTGAACATCCAGGGCAACGAAACGCTCTCCAGACACATCTGCAAGCATGAGGTATGTCCTCCTTGTTCAGGCAATGACCAGAACGAGAGTACGCCGTTTGGGTTTCGCAGTGTTCACACACCGATTCGGGCTGCGCTCTTTCACGCTCCCAGTTTAGCGGACTCGACGGGTGGCCAAACATCCTATCGGGCTTGGTGTCCCAACCTGCAAACGGGCCAACCCTGACGCCGCGTACCCTCGGCGTCCCCGTCAGCTTGACCTCACAAGGATACCGGAACAACGCACTCTCTGCAACTGACATGCTAACATCCTAGCCCTACCTCTAGTTATCTTCCAACCTTGCGCAAGCAAGGGATGAAACTGCTTTCTGCACTGGAGCAGACGCTGGCGGGCAATCCCGTTCTTCCCGCTTTTTCATGACCCTACTGAATAGTTACTATTTTGGATCGTATCCTGGAGGTACCTCATAAACGGTATACCCCGGCAACCGACGGTCAACTACGTCCCATCGTCGGCCGAGTCGGGCCATAAACAGCCATTGGCATTCGGATTCCTATCATCCCAAGGTATCCGCACTGATCTCGTCGATGCTTGGATAGTCGGTGTAGCCGCGCTCGCCGCCACCATAGAATGTGGATCGGTCAGGCGCGTTGAGTGGCGCGCGAAGCGCGAAGCGCCTCGACAGATCGGGATTGGCGATAAAGGCGCGTCCAAACGCGATGAGGTCTGCCGTTCCAGCCGCGAGCGCTTGCTCCGCGGTATCAGCGGTAAATCCCCCCGACACGATCAATGGCCCTGGAAACCGTGAGCGAAATAGCGTCGCCACAGATCGCGGCGCCTCATCATTTGTCTCCTCCACCAGGCCAGCACGCACCTGCGGCTCGATCAGGTGCAGATAGCAAATTCCGCGCGCGGCCAAGGCCTTGATCACGTGTGTATACAGCTCCGCCGGATCACTGTCAGCGATATCGCCGACATCGCTGAAGGGCGATAGCCGAACACCGACACGATCGATCGGCCAGACTTCCGAAACGGCATCGAGTACTTCAAAAAGAAGCCGCGCGCGGTTTTCAATCGAGCCGCCGTAACGGTCATTTCGGTGGTTGGTCTTGTCTTCCAGAAACTGTTGAAGAAGATAGCCATTGGCGGCATGAATCTCGATTCCGTGGAATCCGGCTTGCTTGGCATTCTCCGCAGCCCTGCGGTAGTCAGCCACAATCTGCGGAATTTCATTCAGTTCGAGGGCGCGAGGTGTTTCAAAGGGCATGCGCTGCCCACTGCTTGTAAAGGCATTGCCAGCTGGTCGGATCGCAGACGGTGCCACAGGAAGGGCTCCGTCCCTTTGAAGCGAGGAGTGTGAAATTCTCCCCACATGCCACAACTGGAGGAAGAAAATTGCACCTCGCTTCTTGACCGCCTCGGTGACGGTTCGCCACCCGGCGACCTGATCCGGCGTATAGATCCCAGGCGTGTGCGGATAGCCTTGTCCTTGTTGTGAAATCTGGGTTGCTTCTGCGATGATCAGGCCGCCTTCGGTCGCGCGTTGACTATAGTAGGTGGCGGCCAGAGGCGAAGGGACATCATCGGCGCCGGCGCGCATCCGTGTCAACGGCGGCATCACGATGCGATGAGCCAGCCGATCTGATCCAAGCATAAAGGGCATGAACAGTTGTTTCATTAGTACCTCCAAATAAGTGAAATGACGTTTCTCGGAATACTTACAGCTTCGTTCCAATATTTACAAGTTACTTCTTCCCATGAGAAACATTCGATAATGTTTCTGAGAAGTTTTCCTGAGCAGGAGTGGCAAGGACTTTGTTGCGCATCCTGGGATGCATAAAGAAAACCAGAATTATTGCTCCTCCACAAAGAAGCGCGCAAGTCAGTGCGATCAACCCGAAGGCTTGAAAAATACTCGTTTCTACCCCCAGAACATTTTCTCCTTGAGCCGGGAGAAGGAATTGATCGGCGGCCGCTCGACTGGCTGCAGAAGAGAGTGACAGGGTGGAGTTCACATGAAAAAGATACACTTGATTCAGTACTGCAACCCCAAAGGCAGTTCCGATATTGCGCGCCATAGCGATGGTGCCGGAGGCCAGCCCTGATTGCTTGAGCGACACCGCGTTTACCACGGCAAGCGTAGTACAGGATGTTACCACAGGAATAGCCAGACCTCGCATGAGAAAAGCAGGAAGCAATCCATTGCTATATGTGCTCTGTGGGCTCAAGGTGAGGGTCACAAAGAGAAAACTGATGCCACTGAGCAATAATCCACCGAGAAGAAACACATCGCGTCGAGCTTTGGCCCATTGAGCAAGAATGCCTGTCACTGGTGTCAAGAGGACAATCAAGCCGGTAGCAGGGACGAAAGCCAGGCCACCTTGCAGCGGGGAAAATCTCCAGGTGTTTTGCAGGAATAAGCTCCAATAAGGCTGTGATCCATAAAGTGCCGCAGAGAAAAAGAAAAAGCCCAGACATCCCATGACGAACTGACGATTGCGAAACAGGGCCAGATCAATCAGTGGCCAGCGAACCCGCCTTTCAGTGATGACGAACAGTGCCAACAGTACCACACCTGACAGGCAGCTTCCTACGACCACTCCATTGGTCCATCCTTCCTCACCGGCACGTGTGACGCCGAATAATAAACAGAGCAGGCCAACAGATAAAAGCGCAAGACCGAGCCAATCAACGGGTACGGAAGCAGTTTCCTCGTGTGATGATGGAATGAAGAGTATCGTCATGATCAATGCAATGATCCCAAGGGGAATATTCACCAGAAAGATCCAGCGCCAACTCTCTCCCTGAACGAGTAGGCCACCGAGAACTGGTCCGGCAATCAAGCCCAGACCAGAGATGCCCCCATTGATACCGATTGCCAGGCCATGTTGACTCTGAGGAAAGGCCCGCACGATAATCGCGAGGGTTCCAGGTGTCATGATTGCCGCGCCAATGCCCTGAACCACTCGAAAGACGATCAGAACGGTGATATCAGGGGCCAGACCACAGGCGAATGACGCGGCACTAAAGATTACCAAACCTGCCAGATAGACGGAACGCTGGCCCCAGAGATCCCCCAGGCGACCAATGCCCATAGGCAAGACTCCGATCATCAAGGCGTAGCCTGAAATCGTCCAGGAAACCGTGCTGAGTGGAGTACGAAAATCCTGTCCAATGGTTGGCAAAGCTACATTGACAATAAACAAGTCGATATAGAGCATCAGTAAACCAAAGCAAGTGGCAGCCAGTGTGAGCCATTTGGAGGGTGGATGCTTTCTCATGAAGTATTTTTCCTCTTTTTTATATTACTGAGTATAAATAGCGAAATGAAGCTGTTGGGGTTTCTGCAAGTGTCCTGGCGAGAGAGCTTTCCCTCCTTTGGCTTCCCAAACCAATGCACGAGGCAACGAGCCGAGGAGCAATGCCCTCTGATCAGCAGCGTCATTGCCAAAAAGCAACAGCTTCGCTCCCATAGATACCTATTACAGAACCTCGATGGTCCTCTCCTCCTCGAGAGTCGCGCGCAAAGTCTCAGCCTTCGGGGAAGCAGAGAAAATCTCTGTTTTTATCCATAGCTAATAATGGCTAGATATGGATGAACGAAGTATATCTGCAAAAAAAATCCTTGTCAAGATGGAAATAGTGTTGGATAATAAAGAGAGTAGACACAAAGGAGAAAAAGCTATGGAAAGATCGGAGCAAGGTGGTCTGGTTCATCCAGGAAAGCAGAACGATGATCTCTTTCCGCCGTTTGTTGGCGATCTGTTTGTTGGCGATGCATTGGCCCTTGATGCGGTGAATACCGAGAGGCTTGTGAAGGGAACGCGTCGAGATCTACTCGTGTCACCTGATGCTTTTGCTCACTGGTGGCATCAAGCGCAGCTTCACTACCCTCCCCTTGAATTGGAACAAGGAAACCAGGAAGGGCTGACAGCAGACCCGGGAGTGCTTGATACGTTCAAAGTGCTCCGTACCGCCTTACGCCGACTCTTTGAGGATGTGATGGCAGAGCGTGAAATCCATGAGGAGAATCTTGCTCCCCTCAATGACATCCTCAAAATGGGATCGCAAGTTCTGGAACAGACCGAACCCGGAACCTTTCGTCTCAGAGATAACCTTGATGCTCAGCCACAGGCACGGGTGTTCCTGCCGATCGTTCGTTCTGCCATCTGGCTGCTCACCGAGGGAACCAGGAGCCGCTTGCGTACGTGTCACAATCCGCGCTGTCATCTCTTCTTTTATGACCGAACCCGTAGTGCCACCCGCCAGTGGTGTTGTCTGAAATGTATGGATCGTGCTCGCTCACGGAGACGATACAAGCAAGTCAAAGAGCATGAGAGCATGCAGTAGCTCAAGGGCCTTATAGAAAGAAACCTTCTCGAATCCATTCGCCACCAACCAACATCGAGTCAATTATTGGTTTGAGCCTCCCGAACTCAAACCCGATCGTACAGCCTGGATGTGAGGAACTCCCTACGGGTTGCACAACGAGGTTGAGGACCACTTCACCACAGAGAACATGGCTGGCATGGTTTCTCGCACATTGGCTCTTGCGAGAGAAAGCGAACATCTGGCAAGATAGTTTCAAATTTCCATGACTGGAGCGTAATCATTTTATGAAGACGGTTCTGCTGACACGTTCAGAGGTCGAGCCATTGTTGCACGTACCTGCCTTGCTGCCCCAGATGCGTCAAGCCTTTCAAGCCTACTCGCTCACGCGTTCCATCGCGGCTCAGCGGGTGCGCTCGCTTCTCCCTGGCCAGCCTGCTCCCACCGCGATGCTCCTGTTTCCTGGCCTGCTTCCCGATATTCCTGCCTATACGGTGAAAGTTCACGCCAAATTTCCCACCAGACAACCAGCGATTACCGGAGTGCTGCTGCTGCATGAGCTCCAGACAGGGGATCTACTCGCTCTCATGGATTCGACCGCGATCACCGCCGTCCGTACCGGACTGGCAGGCGCAGTAGCTGCCGATGTCCTGGCACGTTCAGACGCTTCACGAGTCGCTCTCATTGGAGCGGGAGTGCAAGGAAGGTGGCAATTACGCGCGCTCTCCCTTGTCCGTCAGCTTTCGCAGGTTCTGGTCTATGATCTCGTGGCAGAGCGTGCCGAGACCTTAGCCCGTGTGATGGAGGAGGAACTGCCGTGTGCGGTGCGAGTCGCTTCCACGCTGGCTGAGGCGACGAAAGACGCAGACATCATTGTCGCTGCCACCTGGTCGCGCGAGCCTTTTCTCTTCTCCAATATGGTGCAGCCCGGCACCCATATCACCACGCTGGGACCCGATGAACCAGGCAAATGTGAAGTGGCAGCCGAGCTTCTCCAACACGGGCTCTTTGTCTGCGATGATCGAGATCTGGCCATCAGTATGGGAACCATAGGGAGTCTGGGCCTGGATCGGCAAAGTATACATGCCGAATTGGGCGAAGTCATTGCCGGGGGAAAAGCAGGGCGCAGCAGCGCGGAGCAAATTACCATCTATGGCGGTGTTGGTCTGGCTTTTCAGGATCTGGTGACCTGTTGGTATGTGTATCAACAAGTCGTCGGAGGCAACGAAAGCAGGAGACTGGATTTCCTTTCCTAATCCTGACAGATTGGCTTTCCTTTCTCACTCTCTTCTCAGATTTGGCCTATGTGGACGTCTGAGGCTTGGCATGGCCTCAGGCTATGCCTAGATGTTTGGTTGGTGAGATGTGACTCAGACCTACATGCCTTGAAAGATGGCCAACTGGGTCCGCGTGAGGACTCAGTTGTAAATGCTCTGGCTTTTCTGCCCTTGCCCAATTGGCTCTTATCACCGCAGAGAGCCTCTGGTATCTTGATCCAATATCACTTTCTTTGGAGGAACTCTCATGATCCAGGAATGGCGTCGTGGAATGTATGTTATTAGCACGGATAAAAATCGCCTCGATCTTCAGGTCATTCATCGCTTTCTTACCACCTCCTACTGGGCCCAAGGCATTCCCTTGGAAACAGTCAGGCGCTCACTTGAGCATGCTCTGACCTTCGGCCTGTATCTGCACGATCAACAGGTGGGGTTTGCGAAGATTCTCACGGACTATGCTACCTTTGCCTATGTTGCTGATGTGTTTATTCTGGGCCCCTATCGAGGTCAAGGGCTGGGAATATGGTTGATGGAGACGGTGAGAGCGCATCCAGACTTGCAGGGATTGCGGCGCTGGGTTCTCTCGACGAAAGATGCTCATTCTCTCTATCAAAAAGTTGGCTTTACTGCTTTGAATTTCCCTGAACGATATATGGAAATTCTGGTGTTTGATATCTATCTCAAAGAACAAGGACCATCTTGATGTCTTCCCAATACGCTCGTCAAACGGGGTCATTTAGGGGTCACTAGATTGGCAGGGGCAGAACATACTCTAAGCGATAGGCACCCTACACAGGCGGCGTTAGCAACATAGGCGAAAAGCTTCTGAAGCCCTGAGCATGAGGTTTGCACACCCGTAAGTCTCGGCCTCACATCGCCAGAGGCCTGGTGGTGAAGCAAGGAGAAAAGGCATGAGTGGTTCCCCGCTATCCCATCACCCTGACTGAGGCAATGCATCGTTCACCCCGAACAGTGCTCACCCGACACCAGGCTCTTTTTTGGGGTGATCGTTTCTCACTGGAATGAAAGGACGCGGCTTGTAGCACAGAGAAGAACTACTCAGTCTGATCGAAAGTTGGCATACTCGCCGCGCAGCACCTGGTGGCCTGTGGATATCGCTGCTTGGTCATTGTCAAACCGGATGATGCGGTCCAGGAAGAGGCTTTTGCGCAACGCCTGGTCGGGATGCACTCGATCCTGGCGACGCATTCACTGCTTATCCGAAAACCGCCCCCTTCTTCGCGCAGGTGACACGTCCTGTCGGGAGCAGACCAGACGCTCTGGTGGGTCTCTGGGGGTGGCCTTCCACGCCCAACTAGAGGGCCACAAGGAGTGCGCTGCCGAGAACAGAGGAAGCGCCTCCTACGCGGCTTTTCGGATATGTTCTCAATGTTCGCGTATTTAGCGCTCGAACTTCCAGATGGTGGTACCGTCCTTGCGATCCTCCAGCCTCACACCCAGCTCTTTGAGCTGAGAGCGAATGCGGTCGGCCAGCGCGAACTGGCGCGCAGACTTGAGTTCGCGGCGCACATCAACAAGCAGAGTGATGAGTGGCTCGCTCTCCTGTGAGCGTTTCTGCGGGATCTCCTTCATGCGCAGTCCGAGCACACTGCCCAGTTCAGCCAGCGTTTCGCGTGCCTCCTCAAGCGCTTTCCCGCTCGCATTGGCGCTGCGTCCTTTGAAGATCTCGGACGAAAGCTCGAAGAGGCTGGCCAGCGCCACCGAAGTATTAAAATCATCGTCCATCGCATCCTCAAACGTGTGATGTGCGGTGCGGGTGGCCTCTTCTAATGTGGCCGTAGCGGCGGGATCACCCGCCTCAGATACCGGATCGGGCCACTTCTCTTCAGGCTCGAAGGCCCTTTTGAGACGTTCGAGCTGACGCAGGGCAATATCGAAGCTCTCATCAGTATACGTCAATTGCTTGCGATAATGGGAGCCCAGCACAAACATGCGCAGCATATCGGGATCGCCCAGAGCGAGCAGCTTATCTATCGTCAGCGTATTGCCCAGCGACTTGGACATTTTCTCTACCTGATAGCTGCCTGTTTCTTCATTCCAGACTCTGGCCTGCATCATGCCATTGTGCATCCAGTAACGCACAAATGGACGTTTTCCGGTGAGCGTCTCGCTTTGCGCGATCTCGTTCTCATGGTGCGGGAAGATCAGATCGGTGCCACCACCATGTATATCGATCTGCGCACCCAGGTGGTGCAGCGACATAACTGAGCATTCGATATGCCAGCCCGGTCTCCCTGGACCCCAGGGACTTGGCCAGCTCGGCTCCTCCGACTTGGCTGCCTTCCAGAGCGCGAAATCGAGCACATTTTCTTTCTCTTCATCCTTCTCCACGCGCGCTCCCGCCCGTAACTCATCCAGGCTCTGGTGCTTAAGTTCGCCATATTCGGGCTTGCGGGAAACGCGGTAGTAGACATCGCCCTTCAACTCGTATGCATAGCCTTTGGCGATCAGAATCTGGATCGCATCGATAATCCCATCGACCTCCTCTGTCGCGCGCGGATAATGCGTAGCGCGCTTCACATTGAGGGCATCCATCCAATCGAGATACTCGCGGATGTAGCGCTCGGTCAGGGCACGCCAATCGACGTGCTCGGTGAGGGAGCGCTGAATGATCTTATCATCAATATCGGTGAAATTGACGAGGTGCTTAACCTGATAGCCCCTGTACTCCAAGTAGCGGCGGGTAATATCAAACGTCAGCGCGCTCATCGCGTGACCGATGTGGCTGCTGGCGTAGACCGTCACGCCGCAGACATACATCCTGACCAGCCCCGGTTGGAGGGTAACGAAATCTTCTTTCCGTTGTGTCAGTGTATTATAGACTTTTAATGATATAGGCATATCTCCTCCGCGTGGGCGGGTAATAGTACCTTCTTCGTGCTTTGCTGACGTATTCTGTCTATGCAACGACATGAGCATATCTCCTCTGCAATAGGTAGCGTTTCTAGATGTCAACAGGTGTGAAAGAGGCGGTAGCTCAGACAAGAGACGCGCAAGGAGACAGCGATTATCAGGTGGCTGTTGGGGAGCACGGTGATACGTTCACAGAGAGCTGAGCTACTTCTGGCCCTCTCTGTGAACGTATATACAGGAGTAATGATGCATGCTATGGCTCACGTTCTTCTCCGATATCCTCAAATGGGTGGTTTCTTCTGGCTACAGAATACCATATCTCGAAAAGGCGGCATAGTAGACAAACTATCTATGTGAAACCTTCCTTCTGACGAAGAGCTTATCCGAAAGCCGAAAGTCGATCACACCGATGAAAACAAATGAGCGCACAAGCCAACTTGAGAAATGCCTCGTAAGGAGCGGCAAGCTTCTCCCAGCGAATCAAGAGCCGTCGAGAGCGATTGAGCCAGGAGAAAAGCCGCTCCACTACCCATCGCCTCGGTTGTTTCGTGGCTTCCAGGCTGTTCGTGGGCCCATCCTCGGCAGGTTGACGCTTGAGTGCTTCCCAATACCATCTGTGATATTTGGGATTCAGGCGCACATGGGGCTCATAGCCTCGAAGATAGAGATCTGCATACACCGGGTTATAATCGTAGCCAGCATCCAGGCAGAGGTTTTGCGGGTACTCCATCGTCGGTTCAGGACGCTCAACCACCTGGCTATCCAGCGTGGCGGAAAGCAACTTCATATCGTGCCGGTTGGCTCCCTCAATCATCAGGCCCAGTGGGATTCCTCGCCGATCACACAGGATGCTCCGTTTGGTCCCCTGTTTGCCGCGGTCGGTGGGAGCGGGTCCGACGGCGGCTTGCGCGAAAGGGGCTTTGACCGCCGAGCCATCGACGCTTTGCCAATCCCAGCCGATCCCAGCCAGTTTGTCATACTCCTGCAATCCTGCTTGCCACAGACGCTGGAAGAAGCCCTGGCTTTCCCACCAGCGAAAGCGGTCGTAGACCGTGCTCGAAGCGCCCAACTCGCGCGGCAACGCATTCCATTGGATACCCGTTCGCAGCACATACACGATGGCAGAAAACATCTGCCGATCATCGGCAGCGGGTCTGCCTCCTTTTGGATGAGGTGGGCGAACTGGAAGCAAGGACTCAACGCGCTCCCAGAGTGCGTCATTGATTTTCCAGGGATAGGTTCGTGCTATGGGTCTTGACCTCTTTGGTTCTTGTCGTCATTGTATCATAGGTTTTCGGATAAGCAGGTAGTGAACGTGATAGCTCTAAAAGATCGGCGAAAATAGGATGTTGAACGCTACCCTCTTTTTTTAGATATTCTTTTCTGTCCTGGCGGGCATGGCGCTTTTACTCTATGGCGTCCGCTCGATGACAGAGGTCATCGGGCAATCGGACAATCGCTATCTGCGCCAATGTTTCTTGCATGTGGCACGTTTCCCCGCCGTAGCCTATCTCATCAGTCTCGTCGTGACGGCATGTATGCAAAGTTCGAGTGTCATGTCTTCGTTGTTGATTGACCTGGTGAGTACGGACCTTTTGCCCTTTTCAACAGCCGTTGTCATGTTACTGGGGGCGAACGTTGGCTCGACGCTTGCGGTACAATTGCTTTCCTACCACGTGACTGATTATGCGCTGTATGCTGTTGGTCTCTTTGCCTTGCTTGCCCTCTGTACTGCTCATACTTCCTGGAAGCGCGCGGGACAGGCTCTGTTTTCCTGTGGTCTTATGCTCCTGGGCCTGTTCACTCTCTCTCAGGCAAGCCAACTCCTCGCGAGCAGTCCCTGGGTGGTTGGAATACTTGATACATACGCGGGCAGACCGTTTCTCCTCTTCGTGCTGGGAATACTGCTGGCGATGCTACTGAACTCGAGCACGGCTGCTATCGGGCTGGCACTTGCTCTGGTCTCCGCTCATACCCTTGCTCCCGAACCTGTGCTTGCGCTGATGCTTGGGGCGAATGTAGGTACGACGCTTCCTGCATTACTGGCATCCCGTCGTGCAACGACGCGCACGGGACAGTGCCTTGCGCTGGTTCATACTGGGACCAAGCTCACTGGTGCATGTCTCCTATTCCTCCTTCTACACCCTCTAGGCCTTCCTTCCTGTACAAGAAGATGATAAAGCATGCTCAGAAAGCTTATCTGGGCTATCCAGAAGAGCAACCCAAGCATCATGGTAGCCATCAAGGCCAGTCGGGCTATCAAAGAGATGATGCGTACCACTCTCATGAAAGCTTCCTTCCCAATACAAAGCCTATTTCGGGGAGCCGTGTCTCCCCAGTTTCTAACTTCCCGCTTTCAATCTGCGAGAATCCCGCTTCTTGCAGCAAGTGCGGCTGATCCTGGACGCCACTGTTCCAGGGACCGGTATGAACAAGCCGTCCAGATTGGTCGTGCTCCTTCGGGCGCCTGGTATCGACAACCAGCAGGCGCCCTCCCGGTTTGAGGACGCGAGCAATTTCAGAGAGTCCCTGACGTTTAAGACCGTCAGGCAAGACGTGCATCATGAAGGTGCTCAGCACGATATCGAACGAGTGGTCAGGGAAGACGAGCCGCTCGATCACCCCGATCTGGAAGTCGATAGGGAAGCTTGCTCGCTTCGCTTTAGAACGGGCACGGGTGATCTGCCTGGGCCCTGGATCGATGCCAGCCACGTGGCCCGTTGGACGAACGCGCGCGTACGCTTCCAGCGCGAGCGTTCCGGTGCCACACCCCACGTCCAGGACTGTTTCTCCGGCGTGAAACTGGGCGAGATCAACGATCATTTGCTGAAGCGCCTGCCACTTGCCATGCAGCATGAGGTCGCTCCACCACAGCATCAGATCATAGCGCCAGCCCCAGTTTATGACGTGTCCTCGTGTTACACCTGTCTGTGCTTCGCCCGATTTCCTGTAGTGGTGATGCGCGAACGAATGCATAAATCTTGCTCCTTTGAGAGAAATCTTCTCCTCGTTTAGAGATCCATTGTTTGTGTGTATGCGCAAGGGAACAATCGCCTCCTTTCACTCATCGATGAGAGGCGCGGATCCTACGCGCATCACGGTCGTCAGCTGTTGAGTCGCTGCTCTCTAGAGCTTCTTGTGGTTTCCTATATTCCACAAGAAAGCGGCGTACTCCTGCTCTCTCCTGATCCTGAAAACGGACTTCTTGAAGGCCAGAGTGAAGGAAGAGATCCAGTTCGGTGTGCGCAAGGGCCCAGGGAGGACCATCCGTTGGCTCGCCCGACTCGCGTCCATGACACATGATGAGCAATGTGCCCGCTTTCGTGACAGTATCAGCGATGGCTGCAATAGCTCTGTCGTGCAGGTCTGGTGGGAGTGATTGTATGGTAAAGGCATCAAAAACCAGGTCAAAGGCGGATTGCCAGGCCTCGGGAAGCTGGAAGAGATCGGCAACCTGATACGCGACGGCAGAGGTAGGGAACCGTTGGCGACACCAGTCAATGGCCCGTGGTGCAATGTCGAAAGCGGTCACTTGAAGACCAAGCCGAGCAAACATCTCGGCATGATCTCCAAGGCCACAGCCAACTACCAGTGCTCGCCTGTTCGCGAACGTCTGATGCTGCTCAGAGAGCCAATGGGTCAGGAGGGAGTAGTCGGCACTCCTGGCCCAGGGAACCTTGTTGATATCGTTTTCAGCACTGCTATAGACAGCTTCATACCAGGTCGAAGGATCAGTAAAAGGCTGGTGAACAGCGGGGGTGACAGGCCCAGATCGGTGTTTCGCGGTATTCCTATCCATGTTCTTTTCCTTTGTTCTTGTCACAATGACGAGTATCCTCTCATCCGGAGAGAAAAAGTGCCCGGTAAGAGGCGAGCAACAGGGCAGCATAAGAACTCTGCTTTTCTTCTCTCATATGACAGCAGCAGGTCCTCAGGTCCAGATGAACTGATGAGCATTGCATAGCTCTAGAACTTCTTGTTACAATGAATGTACCTGATACAGGTGAAAGAAACAAGTACGCAAAATAATCTGACATAGTGTGAAAAATCATACCCTGGAGGAGGAACGAGTTATGAAACAGGTAGAAGAGATAGCCTGCCCGGTCGAAGTGACGCTTTCGATTGTAGGAGGGAAGTGGAAGCCGATCATTATCTGGTATTTGCTCAGTGGCACCAAACGCTTCGGCCAGCTTCGACGGCTGATTCCGGGAGCCACCCAGCAAATGCTCACCATGCAATTACGCGAGTTAGAGCAGGCCGGAGTCCTGCATCGGCAGGTGTATGCGCAGGTCCCCCCGAAGGTGGAATACTCGTTGACCGAACTGGGACAGAGTTTAGAGCCAGTGATCTGCCAGTTGGCAGACTGGGGAGAATGGTACTGCGCCCAAACCGGTCGAGAGCGTTCTCGTGTGAGTGAGCTTCGAGAGGTTGCGGCGCGGCTTGTGGTTGAAGAAGAGGGGCGCGCCAGGTAGAGCATGGTTCTCCATGAGTATGCAATAGCAACAGCAGCTCCTGCCCTTTCATTCAGAGGGGAAGACCACTTGATGGCCCCTCAAAGACCTGGAAAGGCAAGAGAGCAGTCTTTTGATTTTCTGACCGGCGCGCTCTAGCGCATCCTCAACGTTTTTTTGCTTGAGGAGTTGCTCTTGTCCACGTAGGCCAAGTTCAATGGCAATTTACACATCCAGAAAACGCTGCCGGCTCGATCTTACATAGATGGCTCAGATGAGCAAATGGGAGATATGTACCAGCACAAGATCCTATTATCGTACAGATATCTTGTTGATGCTCTTCAGAAATACATGCATTTCTGTTAATAATCATATTATAATAGAATCTGTGACCCACAGTAATTCCAATCCTATCTAGAGCCCCTTACAGACCCCATAGACATCCGCTCTATGGGGTCCCCCTTCCAGGGAACAGCCATGGGGGCAGGCATACCTTATGGCTCCTTCCATTTCACCGATGTCCCATGGGAGCACCTCCACGCATGTCGGCAAAAAAAACACAGGCATTCTTCCGGCTTCTCGAGAAGACGGAAGAATGCTGCGGTTGGGATCGTCTCTCTGGTTGGGCTCTCAAACGCTTTTTTTGCTTGCCAAACTCAAGAACAAAGAATGTCGACAAATCGATGCCTTTCACCGAAAACGCCGCAGGATGCCCCTGCCCTTTCAGGCATGGGGAGGAATGCGGCGTTCCTTTGTAGGTATCTTGAGTGGAATACGCCGTAGGCATGCTTTCATCTACTCCTTCTCTCTTGACAGGCTGTTGAAAGCATGATAGACTTTTCAGTATGGAAACGGTATTAACAGTAAAACTTAAATTGCATACAACGCCCGAGCAGTTCAAGGCATTACGCACCATACAACTGGCCTATCGTGATGCTCTCAACTCTGTCAGTACATATGCCTTTGAACATGGCAAGATGAGCAATGCTGTTCGTTTGCAAGAGGGAACCTATGATGAGATTCGCCTCCGTTTTCATCTGCCCTCACAAATGGCCTGTTCCGTTCCTCGCCAAGTTGGTGCTACCTATAAAGCCCTCTGGACAAAGGTGAAGAACAATGCTGCCATGCGTAAGGAAGGTAAGACCAAGAAACGATACAAAGGGCTTGATCAGGCTCCCACGTTTCTCTCCCCCACGTTGACCTACCAGTATAAGAAGGACTATACCTTCAAAAAAGAGCAGCACGTTAGTCTCCTCACTCTTGAGGGACGTATCGTTGTGCCCTATACTGGCTACGATGCACACGTCGCCTTGATCCAGCATGGTGCGCAGATAGGTGCATCGAAACTTTGGTATGACAAGCCCAAGAAGCAGTTTTATCTGCTCGTCACTCTGGAAGTGGAGACGGCTGATCCTACCCCTGAAGCGCACAAGCAGGTCGTTGGTGTGGATGTTGGGATGCGGTACCTCGCCGTCACGGCAACGATGCAAGGCGATTGCACCTTCCATGCTGACATCTCTCCTCTTGCCAAGTCTCACCACTATGCACGACTGAGAAAGCGTCTGCAAAAAAAAGGCACTCGTTCCGCGACGAGAAGGCTCGTCGCCATCAGTGGACGAGAGAGACGGTTGAAAGCAAACGTCAATCATGTTGTGAGTAAGCGGATCGTCCTAGAGCACCCACAAAGCTTAATTGGACTGGAGCATCTGACAGACATTCGTGAGCGGACCAAACGACGGAAAGGCAAACAAGCCAGTGCCAAACAGCGAAAAGCCAATCGTACCTTCTCCAAATGGGCTTTTGGTGAGTTGCACACTATGATCGCCTATAAAGCGCTCTTGCACCGAAGTATGGCGATCAAGGTGGATGCCAACTATACCTCTCAGGCCTGCCCCAAATGTGGGCATACCTGCAAGGAGAATCGTCCTCACAAGGGCTTGCTCTTTGTCTGTCAGAATTGTCAGTATACCCTCCATGCTGATCTGGTTGGCGCGAGGAATATTGCCATGAGAACGCTTCTTATCCGGCAAGACTGGATAGGAACGGGCGTCTTGTCAGTACGCCCTGATGTGTCGGACAATGAAGCCAAAGCAGCACGCCTGAAAAGGTATGCTGAATTGCGGTGGAGTTCAGACACAAGCCCTCGGCTTTAGCCGTAGGGTATCTGACTCTATAATAAAGGTCCATCGTGGCGGAGGACGTTGCCAGTGCTAGCCTGGTCGCAACGAGGGTAAAGAAAGTAGCGTCCACCAAAGAAAACCCGGTCTGCAATGAGCTGACCGGGTTTTCTGTTTTCGCTCTTTGCTCGCTTGACGAATAAAAAATGCCGCAATCGAAGTACGTTAGAAGTCCTGTGCCTGACGAGCAAAGAGCTCTTGTTAGTCCTACAGTTGTAGATGATTGGAGATGTCACTTCGGCGCTTGTAGTGACAAAGCCGAGCAAGAGCCTGATGGGCGCGTCTCCAAAATGACCAAGCCAGGTGGTAGGCAAAAGAAAGAGGCGGTTTGCCGATGAGACGAGATAACAGCCGCCGAATTTCTGCAACGCTAAGGGGAACCATCACCGGAAGATCGGAAAACATGTTGGCTTGGGTTGAGTCAAGGGCATCCGGCTCCGGTGTCTGCTCAGACTTTTTTAGTACGTCTTCTTCCCCGTTGGCTCGTAAGGCTGCTAAAAAAGCCAGAGCCAGCATCTAAAGTGCGCCAGAGCATTTGCGCGGCCAATTCTGGTTTCGTCGCAAAGGTCACCGAAGCAGGCACATGAGCTTCTCGACAACGCTCCTGATCACCAGTCCAGCTTTTGGGCAGATACAATTCTCGGTCGAGCAACGTGTGTCCACGCGAACTCGCATAGGAAAGAAACACGCCTACCTGACAGTTTTCGATACGTCCAGCCGTGCCGCTGTACTGCCGTTGCACTCCTACCGATTTGCGTCCCTTTTTGAGAAAGCCTGTTTCATCAATCACCAACACCGCATGGGACTCCGCAAGCGTTTCCCAGACGTACATACGCAACGCATCTCGCAGCCCATCGCAATCCCACTTGGCCCGATCCAACAAATGTTGCATGGCATACGGAGTGGTCTCTCCTACCTCTTCCGCTGCTTGCCATCCGTTTTTTCGTCCCACAGGACTCATCAATGCCTGCATGTAGGCAAGTGCTCGTTGGTGAGGTTCTGGTCGTACGAAATGCTGTCTGATCCGTTGGCCCAGTTCATTGAAGGTCGTTGTCCACACCTCTTCCGCCCTTGAAGGGGGGTAAGCCGTAGAAGCAAATAGGGACATAGATGGTCCTCCTTTGTTGCCAGACGGCAGATGAGGCGCACGAACAAAGACGCAAACTAGGGAGAGAAGATTTGTCTCTCCCGAGGGGTGAATGGATTACCCAGCTCGTATTTGCCCGCACACCTCCACTTCTGATGTTGGGGAAGAGACTTAACCTGTTTGCGAGGCTTTCTCATCGGACAACCCGGTCAGTTGTTCACTGATCTGTCGGAGAAGGCTTCGTGCGAGAGGATCATACGCTTGAGGATGCGCGCGTGCCTGCTGCTGCTGATCAAAGTATTGGCCTGTCACATTGTCTAGCGTCGGCGATGTTGCCAGGTACATCACGGAACGAACACCTTCTTCGACCGTGGTCTGGGTAAAAAGGATCGTCTCGCGAACCATTTTGGTGTTCATCAGCGAGGCTGGATGCACACAGTTGACGGTAACATGTTCTCCTTTCAACAGGTCAGCCAGATCAATGGTAAACATCGCCAGCGCGAGCTTACTGCAGCGATAAGCATCATAGCCATTATAGCGGCGTTCAAACATGATATTGTCAAAATCAATCGGAAGCTGCCCGACTGATCCCACGTGAATAATGCGGGCCGGCGGGCTTATGCGCAGACTGGGTAACAGTAGATGTGTGAGTAAGAAAGGCGCGAGATAGTTCACTGCAAAACGAAGCTCATACCCATCTCGACTGAGTTCGCGTTTGCCTCCCAGGAGCTTTCCGCTCCCCACACCGGCGTTGTTAATGAGCATATCAAGCTGAGGATGTTGGGTTTGCACACGCTCGGCCAGACTGCGTACCTCTGAAAGATCGGCCAGGTCTGCCAGATAGGTCTCCAGGTTCCTATTTCCTGTTGCGTCTTGAATTTCTCGCAGCGTCTTCTCCAATCGCTGTTGATTACGCCCATGAAGCAGCACGGTTGCGCCTTGTCTGGCCAATGCAAGCGCGGTCTGTTTTCCAAGTCCATCGGTTGATCCGGTGATCAGGATTGTTTGTTGCGCAAGAGGTTTCATCATTCGTTCTCTTTTCAAGCATGATGTTTTCTGTTTACGAGGATGCTCCGCTCTGCGTCGCGCTCATCTATGAGACGGGTTGGGCGTTTGCAAGGCCTAATGCTCTTAGCAGCAGTCCATCACGTGTACGGTCAGGCAACAAGCGTAGGACAGCAATCATTCTGAGCCCTCGCCCAGCGAAATAGCGCGTTTTGGGACTGCGGGAGGTCAGCGCCTGAACAATGGCAGCTACTACGACATCAGGGTTCTCCAGTGGCTGGCTGGCTGAAGCTTTAGCTACTGCGGCAAGTGCTGGCGCATACAGTTGCACAAGTTCGCCAGGCAACTGCTCCCTGGCCTGTTGGGCCGAGGCTTTCGACTTTTGAAAGATCTCTGTCTGCATAGCCGCCGGTTCAACGATAGAGACAGATATCCCCCAAGGGCGAAGCTCGCTCCGCAGCGCATCGGTTACCGATTCTAGCGCGGCTTTCGAGGCTGAGAGCACCCCCAGATAGGGAATTGACACCAATCCAGTCGGCGCTCCAATATTAATGATACGTCCCCGCGCTTTCCGTAGCAGAGGCAGAAAAGCTTGTGTGACCGCAATATGTCCGATGACATTCACCTCGAATTGTTTGCGTACCTCCTCGATAGGAACCAATTCAACCGGACCCTCAACGATCATACCGGCATTATTCACCAACCCAACCAGTCCTGCATTCCCAATTACCCTGGTAACGGTTTCCGCTGCTTGAGCAACGGAAACGGAATCAGTGATGTCGAGCAAAACAGGAGTAATCCGGGCAGAGATATCACGTTGGAGCTTCTCCCCATCAGAGGATCTTCGTACACCTGCAAAGACCTGAAATCCTGATGCATCGAGCCGGCGTGCAGTTGCCGCACCAATACCACCCGCTGCTCCCGTAATCAAAACGGCTCCACTCCGTGCCTGAGTCGTTGTCGCCATAGAAATCATTTTCCTTTCGCTGAAAGAAGAGAACAGCTTGTCTCTCCATCCAGCTTCTGCTATAATAAACGAAACGTAGCGTGTCACTCATTGACTGGTTATAAATATATACGAAACGTGGCGTATCTGTCGAGAGACATTCCAGAAGTGGAAAGGAACACCAAGATGACTCAGCAGGCGAAGAAACTGGAGTCCTTCACGCCTGGTCGTCGGCGCAGTGATCAGGCGCATCGGGCGATTTTGCAAGCGGCTAGGGAGGTGCTGGAGCAGGTGGGCTATCGGGCGATGACCATTGAAGCGATTGCGGAGAGAGCTGGTGTGGGAAAAAAGACCATTTATCGCTGGTGGCCTTCCAAAGCAGCAGTAGCGCTTGAAGCCCTGACCTCGCATACCGAGGTGCAGGTGCTTTTTTCCGACACAGGTTCTCTGGAGGGGGACTTACTCGCCTACTTTGAGCTTTCTTTTTCAGGCTTGCGGGGGAAATCAGGAACGGTGTTGAGCGGGCTCGCTGCTGAAGCGCAGTTGGACCCGGAATTTGCGCGGGAATTTCAGCGGACGTTCATTGTGCCACGCAAGCAAGAGCTGGTTGCGCTCTTGCAACGCGGCGTACAACGAGGTGAACTGGCCCCTGATACCAACCTCGAGGTCCTGGCGGACTTGATTTATGGAGCCAAATGGTACCGCTTTCTCTTATATCCTGCGCCATTGGATGATGCGTTCGCCAGAGAAATTGTCAAGCTGATCCTACGCTTGAGATCAGAAGCGTAGCGCTCGTATTTGCTGATGAAAAACGTTCGCCTCTGTTTGCATCTTTGCCAAAAAGCCGCCAACAAGAGGAGAGATTTCAGCTCTCAACAATATCTACAACTGTAGGATTAGCCAGACTCAACTGTATGAGACGTGTAATGACGGATCTGGCTCATGGCCTGTGCTAATTGTGCTAAGACTTGCTCGACCTGTTCCAATCTGGTCCAATCTTCTGCCTCAAAGGTCTCAAGCATCAGGGCTGAGGGTATGTGTGAGAGTAACATCCCCCCGCCTCGCAGAAATTCCATCGTGAGCTCTCGCCAACGCGTGCGAGTCTGCTGCTCATGGCTCAAGGTATTGCGCTCAAGTACCTGTTCTCTTGCCTGAGCGGTCGCGCTGGCAAGATGCTGTGAGAGTGTCTCGCGTTGTGCGCTCAGCTCTCTCACCTGGTGCTCTAACGCCTGTATGTGTTGCTGGGCGTGCGATGGCAGAACGGGCCCCTCGCGTTCCTTTTGCTTGTGGTATGCAACTTCCTGGCTCAGCTGCAGCCGCTCCTGTTCCAGGAGCGTGATCCTCTGGCGAAGCTGGAGCAATGTCGCGTCGCCTGGCATCTGCTCTGATGACGCCGTGAGGTGATACTCTTCGACTGTTCCCTGATGGGCCTGTTCCTTGGCTGCGCGCACGGCGGGGCGCGTGAGCGGGATCTGCTGCTCTTCAATCTGCTTGAGCACGTCTTCGGGGGCATCGAGCAACTCATACAGGGCGCTGATGGGGATCGCGCCGAACCGGTGGATACGTTCCCCAAAGCGCTCTGCCACGCGCATAAAGTTCTGACAGCTTTGTCGGCTCAGCCCCAGTTCGCTTTTCGCCCAGGCCATAAAGTGCCCATGCGGGAGGTGATCTTTGACGGCACGGAGATTGAGTCCAATGCGAACCACATCTTCAGCCGTTCGTTTCAGGTACCCCTGAGTCTCAACCGTTTTCTGATACACAAAGTGACGCGTCTCCTCATCGAGAAGGGAATAGTCGAACTCGAACTGCTGACCCGGTGCTTGTATATCTTGTCCTCGAGGTGTCTGCATGGCGTCCACGACTCACTCCTTTCCTGAGACCGAGGACGATGCCTCTGCCTCGTCTATGTGATGAGTGATATGGGGGAGGAGTGCTTGCGGGAGCGCAACCCCTTCGGGCAGCGGGGGAAGTGGAGGCAGTGGCTGTTGCATCTGAAACGGATTCTCTCGCAGACGGGTGGCTTGCGCGTCAAACAACTGTTCGATCATCTCTTTGGCCTGCTCGGGTTGCTTCACGATATGGTGAATGGCTTTGGCGATTTCCGCGGTCATAGCACTCAGTGCCATGAGGTTGCTCATCTCCGTGGCGCACCAAGCGTCGGCAAAGGCGTGCTCGTTTTGCTCATAGGTCCAGGCATGATGCTTGGCTTCCATCACCTTGCGAATGGTGACCAGGGCCGTGACCTGTTCGAACCACTGGATGTGTGCAGGCGTGCTGAGCCAGCGGTAGCGCTGCGTGTATTTTGTGATGAGCCAGGTCCGGTAGAGCCTGGCAAGTGGTTCCGCGTTTTGCGTCAGGGAGAGCAGGTTCGCGGGGTGTGGAAGCGAGGCGAGGAACTTGCTCCAGGTGCGCTCGTTACAGAGGTCTTTCCCATGCAAGAGAAACGATCTTCCACGTGGATCGACCAGTTCAAGGTCTGCTGGAAGCTGATGCAGAGCCAGGCACTGGGTAAAGTTCGCGCCGCGTACCGCTGAAAGCGCCTGGCGTTCGGCATACTGTTCGAGAATGTGTGCCTCGTTGTGTTCCTGAATCGCTACTGATGTGTGAAGGGAAGAAAAAAGATGCATCTCTGATGAAGTCCTTTCTCTGATGATCTCGCTGATAGCGGTATTCGTCTTCCTTGTCGTGAAGCCTGTCTACGAATGAAGCTTCTCATCAACGGGTGGTGGTGAGTGCATCACCTGCGCTTTCGGACGGCGGATACGGACGCGTTTTTCGCCCGGAGGTGATGTGCCCGCCTGTGCCACCGGGAGGAGTGTGGTGTCAGGCGAGGATGATGATGGTGCCACATCCGCTTCCTGGGCACGCGTGACTGGCCCTGGTTGTGTTGCTGATGCCTGTGTCGGTTCATGGATACTCTCCTTCTTGCGTGGATGATGTGTCCCGTGACGCGCGTTGAGTGTCTCAAGCAGGGCATCAACCTCTCCGACCGGTCGACCGTCACGGAGTGCGCATTGCTCACGCAGGCGCTCTGCTTTCTCCCCATTGCCGGACGGGGGGAGATCAAGGGTAAGGGAGAAGAACGGCAACCGTTGCCCGTTGAGCGACCAGCGAGCATAGCAGGTATAGTCGGGGAGGTTGGTCACATCTTCGGGGCTGAGCAGATGCCCCAGTTCATGCCGCAGCAAGTAGGCATCTTCTCCGGCGAGCGTAAACACAAAGAGATGGTCGCTATTGGCAAACACTGTTGGGCGCAAGGACCGGTCAATCACATCGAGTTGGGCCAGGGATTGAGTGGCAAGGACCAGGAAGGTGCCAGCTTTCCGCAGTTCACTCAGGATGGAGCCGTAATTGACCGGATAGTTTTTGAACTCGTCGACCAGGAGCAAAAAGACGTTGCGCTCTGACGGCAGGAGGGAGAGTTGTCGGGAGAGCGCCGCTGAAAAAAGCCCCAGGATCGAGGCCCCAATGAGCGAGGAGACATCCTGGCCGACATGCCCACTTGCCGTGTTGACCAGCAGGATCTGTTGGTGTTCCACGATCTGCGCGAAGTTAATCGTCGAGGTTGGTTGCCCGAGGAGGCGCCTCGAAATCGGTGCGCTGGCATAGGCCGAGATTTTGGTCAGGACGGGCGTCGTAATCTCATCCTGCATTCTGGCATCAAGACGTTCGTAATACTGGTGCCACCAGTCAAGTACATGCACATCCTCCACCAGATCGAGCACGCGTGCGCGAAAACTCTGCTTGTTGAGTAAGACGGTGAGATCAAGCAGGGTGTATTGCTGCGCCGGACCCTGGTGGGGGTCCGTATGTACGAGTGTCCGGTTTGCCTCTAAGAGCGTCTTCAGCGAAAAGCGCATGACATTCTCCACACGCGGTCCCCAGGCCGTGCTCCAGATGCCCTTGAAGGTGGTGAGCAGGTGACTAACAATGAGGTCGGCTTCTTCCAAAGAGGAAACCTGTGTGGCGTCCAGGGGATTGATCCCTGGAGGATATCCCTGGTGATGCAGGTCAATCAGAACAATCTCCTCTTCTCGCTCTGGTGGGATCAAACTCAGGAGATCGCCAATCAGGTCTCCGTGCGGTTCGATGACACAGAGGCCCGAGCGTGGTCGTGGGCAGGTGGTGAGGTGTGCTAGTGCCAGGTGGTGAAAGAGGGTGCTTTTGCCTTTGCCAGTACGCCCAATCACGAATTTGTGCTTGAGGAGTTCGGAGGGAGGAAAGCATACCGGTACGCTTCGCCCCGCGTGTGTCGAGGTGCCAAGCTGCCACCCGTTTCCAGTTGTGAGCACATGGGGAGCGAGCAAGGAGCGCTCTTGCCGTTGTTCCACATTGGTCCCTTCACTCAAGTGGTCTCCAGGCGGCAAATGCCAGAGGGTCGCCACTTCCTCTCCAGTGAGAAAGAGTGTCCCCTGTGTGAGACCTCGCCACCAGGTGCCTTCTCGGGTCAGGCGCTGGACATGACGCTGAGAGAGCCTGTGAGCGGTGAAATAGGCGGTTGACGTGTGAGTATGCCTATACGCCGCAGTGAGCGTGGCAAGGATCTGTTGATGACGCCGTTGCTGTGTTCGCCGCTGCTGAAATGCTTGCCAGGAGGATGCAAGCTGCGCTCTGATGGTGGTGTGTGCCAGTTGCGTCTGTTGCGTCTGTGCAGGCGATTGCAAGTGGTCAGCCTCTTCGATGAGATAGATACGCAGACGCGCCCGGTAGGCACTCTTGCCAATTTTCTCGGCCACTCGTTTCATATCGTAATAACGTGCCCCTCCAAACAGATGCTCTCCCAGAGCGCGTATGCCTCTGATTGTTCCCGCGATGAGTATGATTCCCACCACCAGCCCGACCCCAAGGATGGCTTGCTGAGAAGAGGAGAGATGCGGGAGGGTGCCATGCAAGAGACTGAGCACGCCCTCCTGGAGCCATGAGGGGAAGAGATGATGCGCCTGACCGTAATTCCATAGGATCAGGAGCCCTACTACCATACCCAGGAGCACGATCTGTTCGGAGCCCGGTGCCCCGCTGCGCAGACGTGCTTGCGCCTCTCGACGTTGCTCTCGCTCTTCTTCGAGTGGGTGCTCGATGGAGAGGCGTTGATACTTGCGTGCCCAGGTCGGCGGCAGCGGAGTGAGTGCCAGTTGGGTGACTGCGCGTATCCCGGCGGGAAGATGCTCAAGCGTGGTCAAAAGCCCGAGTAACGGATCGATCCCTTGCTCATGGGTCTTTACAGGAGTCCAGGAACGTAAGGTCTCGTAGGCTTCTCCCCGGCTCGCAGTTCCATGGCACTCACGATCTCGTGCTCTTGTACGTGTAATGGATCTTCTTCAGGGGGAACGTGGCGTACGATGGCCTGGGGATAGCGCACCTGAATCTGCCGTATCGCGGCACGTAAGGCGTTTTCAGATGGGGCGCGTAGCAGAAACTGCACGCTTCGCGCCTGCTGTGTGGTGGCAGGTGTGCTTGCGATTTCCAGAGCGAGCGCGCTTCCTTGCAGCACCAGGGATTGCATGGTCCCCTCCAGCGCGCTGCGTTCAACAAGCGTCATCCCGCGGGCAGGGATGATGCGGGCGACAAAAGAGAGAGGCTTTTGCTGTGCCAATGGCCAGATGCTCTTCATGCTCTCTTCCCTTCCTTCTGTGTCTGCAGGCGTTGAACTGCCAGTTCTTGTGGGTCAGTGGTGATGAGGGCATGCTCTTCAGGTGAGGCATTCATTTCGACCAGCATGCGTTTGGAGCCAACGGAGAGCAAGGCCCGGTTTTGCTGTATGGAGAGCAGCAACTGCTCCTCTTCTTGTGTCAATCCGAAGGCCTCACGAGCTGCCTGAGCACCAACACTATCCAGGCGTTTTAAGACTTTGATGAGCGCGTTCTGCGCGATGATGTTGCCGTAGGGGTTGAGAATAAACTGTTCCGGATTCTGGGTGATGGTGACCAGGCTCAGGTAGTGCTTGCGCGCCTCACGTGCTAATCGCTCCAGAAAGCGTCCCCCTTCCTCGTGTGCGATGAGCGACCAGGCCTCGTCGATGTAGCAACGCCTGGGGCGTGGGTGAAAGAGGGCCTGCGACCAGATGAGCTCCGCGATCAAAAACATGCCAATGGGACGCAGTTCTCGACTGCCACGTAACTCACTGATGTCAAAGCTGATGAGCGAGGTCTCAAGCGTCACGCTGGTCTGGCGATTGAAGAGGCCAGAGAGGCTGCCATGGACGTAGCGTTCCAGTCGGTCGGAGAGACCATAGTCATCCTGGCCAACTACCCCGCTTTTGAGCACATCGTAGAGATCGCGCAAGAAGGGGGCCTGCCGGTCATGGGTGCGCGGATCTGCCGTAATGCCCACCCGCCGGTAGCACTCATAGAAGGTCCGATCAAGGAAGGCCTTCTCCCGCGCAGAGAGCGTGGTAGGATGAGGGATGTATTCTGCGAGCAGCAGATCCAGGAACGCGTGCAGCTGCGTCATCTTTTCCGCGAGTCGGTCTCCTCGCCGCTGAGTGGTGACATACCAGTCCATGTCGACCCCCTGGGGTAACACATCAAAGGGGTTAATGGCGTGCTCTGAACCCGGCGAGAGGCGAAGCACCGTTCCCCGAAACACGTCGACCAGGCGTTCATATTCGCGGGAAGGGTCAAGAATGAGGACCTGAGTATCGGGATGACGGAAGCGTTCATGCAACAGCCACAGCTTGACCGAATAGGACTTGCCACTGCCAGTGACCCCACCCCAAAATTCGTGTGGGCTTTCCAGCGCCCAAGGATTGAGTAGGACGGGTTCACCACTGGTGGTCACTCCCACAAAGGTGCCGTCCTGCATGGCGAACGACTCACTCATGAAGGGGAAGGTGCAGGCAGCGACGGTACTGGTTGTGGTGAAGGTGCGCCCCAGCGTATCCGTACAGGTGGGTTGGCATGCGCGGAAAGCCTCCGCATGTTCCAGGGTGGTTGGATGGGCCACGAAGAGATGCTGATGCAGGATCTGGCGCAGACGGTCGGTGCGTTCATTAAGGGTGGTGAGATCTGGCGCACGGACGAGCAGGTAGAATCCCATCTCCAGCATGCTTTCTTCCCCGGATGCCAGCGGCCCAATGAGTGCCGTCACATCAGCTTCAGCGACCTGGAGCGTCGGGTCCTGTTGTCGGCCTCGATGCAGGTTCATGCGCTGGGTGGAGGCGTACTGCTCTTTGCGGAAGAGCAGTCGCTTGACGAACTCGGCAGTGTTTTGTGGCGAGAAATGGAAAGAGAGATCAAAGATCTCATCGCAGGCGAGCAGCGGCGAGAGGCATCCCTCCACAATTTCGCGTGGGAACCCGACGACGGCGAGCCCACGCACATATTCCTCGCCGACCTGCAGATAGCGCGGGGTGACGCGCACACTTTCCGGGGCCAGCAGGTCTTTGAGGGCCATGAGGTCGGCTGGTGCCAGCAAACGGTCGCGAGCCGAGGGCAGGAGCAAGGCCTCCTCCATCTGCACGGTATACGGATCGAACGTTGCCTCTTCCTCCTGGGATGAGGGCGAGAGCACATCAAGGGCTGGACGCGCAAAGGGTTTATCGGAGAGCGCAAAGACACGCTCAGGCAGCGGAAAGCGCAGCGCCTGCTCTCCCTGGAGCGCGCCATGCGCCAGATCGGCCAGTTCTTTGCCTGCCAGACGGTAGCTGAGTAACCCCATCGCGGCCAGTTGATGCTGTATGGCCTGAACGCGTGTGGCGAGGATCTGTTGGGCCTCGTCCAGACGCTTCTCTCGTGCACGCGTTCTGGCTCGACGACTGAGCAGGCGCCAGAGAGAGCTGTTCCAGGTGGTGGTTGGCCCCTCTTGATCAGCGGTGAGCAGGAGGTAAAAGCGGCGATCAATGAGGGTACGCTCAGCTCCAAGCAGACGCATCGCGCGTTCATGCGAGATGGCAATCTCGAAGGCTTCTCCTTGCCAGAGGGCCTCGTGGGCATGAAGCTCTTCCACATAGGAGGAGAGATCCATACGCTTCGAACGAATGAGGATCTGGATGGGAAAGCGCAGCGAACGCAGAAGGGCGCGAAAGGTGAGCATCATCGCCCTGCGTTCCTCTTGAGATTTCAGCGTATAGTTGGTGGCTCGAATCTCAAGGGCTGCCAGATAGTCACGTTCCCGCGGTCCCTCTGAGAGGGGCGCACGATTGACCTGTACATCCTGAACAATATGATCGAGCAAGACAAATTGCTGTTGTACGCTCCCATGTTTCCGCTTCCGTCGATGCTGGCGACGAGCACGAGGTGAACGCTGCGAGCGTGCTGACCGAATCTTTTCCGCCTGGGACCGCTCCTGCTGTGCTGCGAGGAGCGATGAGTCGTTGGTAGGCTGATCATCGTACACGATTATGACCATCCCTCCTGTTCGTGGTCACGCTGACCCTCTTGCGTATGGGCGCTGTTGTGCGTGTGAAGACGACGCTCCTCGGCTGCGTCCCATTTGGCGCTGCGCCATACAGAGGTTCCCGGGGAGAGATGTGCGCGTATCCACACCAGGACCCAGAGTTCCAGGGGGCGGCCTGCAATCTGGAGAAAGGTGCCGGCCAGTGTCACCAGCACCAGTGGGAGCACGGCCAGGAACGCGAGTCCTCGGCTCCAGAGAAGCCCTCCTCCCCAGGCGATGGCCCAGGTCAGGACCTGCAGCCAGGTGGCATAGGCCAGGCTTGCGCCCGTGATGAGGAGCAACAACTGGCGTGCGGTGAGCCCAAAGAGCAGCTTATCCGGCTCATTTATGTGCGTAGGCACGGTGTAGGTCTGGCGTCTGGTGGATACCTCTGTCGTGTGGGTCGATGTCATTGCAAAAAAGCTCCTTTCATATATACCCCCTCAAGGGGCGGCGTTATTGATGATGGACGAGATGGCCGTAGCGAGCAACACAAGGGCCAGCCCTCCCAGAGCGCGATAGAGCGCGGCCTTCGCGTGATCCTGGGATCGTTCATGAGGAAACATGAGACCGATCGCTCCCCACGCAAAGAAGAAGAGGGCGACGGCATAGGCCACGGGTTTGATGCCGTTGTCGTAGAGATTTTTGAAAAACTGGGTGATGGTCGAGGCGTCCCCTCCTCCTCCTCCCCCAGCGGCTGCTATGGCGAGTGGGAAGAGGGGATGGGGAATGGGAGGGGTAGCCAGCCAGCCCACAAGGTGAAGCGCGAGCAGTCCTTCCAGGACCCGCACCACGGTGGCAGCGAGCGCCGGGTGCCAGTAAATCATGGTAATCATTGTTATTCTCTCCTTTTCGTTCTTTTTTTAGGAAATGGTCAGGGGGTGGAGGTAGCCCACCACCTCAAAGACATTCCAGTACCCGTTCTGAGTATTGATGGATCCATCCGGGTTGAGAGGAAGGGTTTGAACCGGGAACTCGCCATTGGCCTGGGCAAAGGTGATGGCGGTATGGTGAGGGTCAACACCAAGGACAATACTCACGTGTCCATAGGCCCCTCCATTCCAGGCCATAATATCGCCAGGTTGTGGGAGGTTCCCACGCGCAGGGAGGCGTTGCCAACCCGGCTCACTGGCAAAGTGCTCCCAGTACTGATTGGCATTCTGCCCCTGGACGGGGAGTGGCTGGACATAGGCATAGGCGGCGATGACGAAGGCCACACACTGAAAGGTGTCTGGCTGCCAGGAGGCACACCTGGGACAGTGCGCGTTGGCCCACGCGATGATCTCGGGCGGAAAGCCCGCGTCATAGTAGTGGTCAGCTCCACTGCCCTGGCAATCGGTAGGGAGGCGAGCAGGGGTGCAATGAAGGTGAGCCGCCATCTTGAGCACCCATTGCACCACGTCGCCGCGTTTCCCCGAGCCTGAAGCATCGATGGTTGAGAGACCAGGATATGCTGTCTGAGGGGCTCCCTGAGCCTGTGCGTCCATCGCGACCGTCATGCTTGCGCCAAACATCCCAAACACAACAAGGATCATGCCGCCAAGAAGGAGGAACTTGAGCATCCCTTCTCACCTACCTTTCCTTTCGCTTAGAGGGCCGCGATGGCTCGAATGGCCATCGACTCGACCTGGGTCGTGACCTGTGATTGGACGGAGTCGGCTTGCTGTTGCGCCTGCAAGATCGGGCGCAGGGCATAGTTCTGGATCATGGAGGGCAAGCGTGGGACTAAATAGAACACGGCTCCACTCAGAAGGAGCGCCACAATCTGCTGGATGATCGTGTCGAGCCCCGCGACTGGGCCTGTGCTGATCTGGATGCTGGTGCTATAGCTGACCAGGAGCCCGCCCAGGCTGAGCGCGGTGATCTGGAGAAATTGGATCATGACGGTGGAGACAAAGGCAGAGAGCCAGATCTGGCCCCAGCGCTGGGTTTGTGGGAGCGCCAGGCAAAGCAGGCCCAGCGGAGAGAGGGCAGTGAGCAAGGCAACCACGGCGAGGCGAACCAGCATCTGCCAGGCGAGCCAGAGCATGTGCCAGAAGAGAAAGACCACAAACCAGACGCGTAGTAAGAACCCGATGGCCACCTGATCGGGTGTTTGCCCTACGAAATTGATCATCAAGGACAGGGTGTCTTTGAGAAAGGAATGGAGAAATAGCTCGTCGATACCCAGGCAGAGCGCATTATTGAAATCGATGATGAGTCGACAGATGTATAGGCTGATGTGGGCGGCAAGAAAGGCCACGCAGAGACGTGGGAGGGCTTCCTGCAAGGAGGGCATGGGCACGCCGATACTTCGTCCAATGAGCACGTTGTAGGCCAGGAAGCCGACAAGGACCACCACCGCTGTATCCAGAAAGCCTAGCTCCCAGCTCACCATCTGCTGAATCTGACTGTTGTCATAGGTGGCGAGAGCCGGGGTCTGGGACAGGAAATTAAAGGGATTTTGCAGAAAGAGCTCGATGATGGGGCGCACGATGTTCCAGATCTGCTCGGTCAGGTTGGCCAGGAACTCATTGCTGTAGCAGGTGACATCTCCAATGCCACAGGCAAAGGTTTGCTGCTGAGAAGAAGGGGTGAAAGGCATGAGTGCGTATTCGCTTCCACCTGCCTGGATGACGGGAGGAGCAGAAAGCGAGGTGTATTGAACGTCGGAAGATGCGCCAGAGGGAGCAGGTGGATGTGTAGTGAGCAGCATACCCACCATCACGAGGAGAACAATACCTCCCGAGCGTGTGAGCATGACGTACGGTCTTCTTGTCATCAGTGAAAGCAATACGCGAGTAAACAGGTGAGACATAGGGTGGCTCCTTCTTCGTTGTTGATCTCTCTGTGTCAGGGTAAGTGTACTCAACGAGGGCATGAAATGGGAAGAGGAAAACCACCCAATAGTGGGCGAAGTTCTTCCCAGTTTCGGGCGAAGTCAGAGCCATATGGGTGCGAGGTGTGCCTGTATATTCGCTCGAGGCGCACGTTGAGGCCGATACATTGGGAGCAACTCCTTGCCATCAGCGGAAGAGGTCTCTTCTGCTACCGGAAGTGCAGAGAGATCTTCAGTTGCAGCCCTGAAGGATGGAGACGATCGACCTGATTGCTCATCAGTGCCAACCATAGCGAAATGGCTGATTTGTTTTTGGGTGAGGTGATATGTACTCATCTCACTGTCATTATTTTCATGTTTCTTTTTTGGTGAAAGAGAATATGTGAGATGAGTGAATTCATCACGCGCGTGCGCGCGTGTATGCGTATGGCTCTCTCGGGTCTGCGTTTGTTGCGCAGAAACGTCGACCTTTTCTGGTGCTAAAGGTCTATAATCTTCAACGATCATAGACTCGTTTCCAGAAGGTCGAGTATTTTTCGCAAGAGTCGAAGTTTTGAGCAAAGGTCTCGTATTCTCGCCAATGCTAGACTTTTATCGGAAGATCGACCTTCTCCAGAAGGGTCGACGTTTTGGGCATCGCCTGGAATGAGACCCCATGACGGCATCTGCCAGGAGACGGGAAGGAGGCCATGTCTTGATGAGTGGCTCCCTTTATGTATTTTTGCATACGTTTGGCTGGCAATTGTTTTTATGGGGGAGACGTGAAAAATACGAATAGTTCTCGCTGGAAAAGAAGTTGATGCCCAAAAATACAAAAATTTTGTAAAATGACCATGTGTGCTAAAACGGTATGGGGGGCTGTATTGAGCTGAACTTTATAAATGCTCTCAACGTGCGGGTCGAGTTGGGAGCAGTCTCTGTCTGCCCCTTCCTAGAGGAAAGGACAGGCAGAACAAAACAGACGAGAGAGAAATGTTGAAGCAGTTTCTGGCGGTGCAAGTTACTCCTCGCTTGCCTCCCAGAGGGGTTGAGTGGTGCGATATTCCCGCACAGAACTGATTTTCCCTTCCTTGAAGCGAACAAGGGAGGCTCCTTCAAAGCTCTTATGCGCCTCGAAGATCCATTCAAGAAAACAGAGCTCATTGGCAACAACGAGCGTGGTAATGTCCCATCGGTTGATCTTCCAGGGGCCATACTCGCCTGCAATGCGCTTTTCCACCTCGCGGATGATCTTGTGAGCGCCCCGAATGGCCTGGCCTTGAGACTCGATGAGAACACAGTCTGGATGGAGTGTACTCAGGATTTTGGCAGGGTTATGTTCCTTCCATCCATCTACATAGGCGCGAATAAGCTGTTCTGCAAGCACTTGATCCAATTTTCAACCTCCATGTTGTGCTCAAGGGATGGTGTTGAGAGAAGAAACAGCCTCTCGTGGGAAGGCTGACTCTCTGAAATAGGCTTCGTCTCCATGTTTGATCTTGACTCATCTCTGCTTTGGGAAAGCCCGATATTGGGAAGGAAACCTTCTCATGTTCTGGGCCATGTGAAAACCAGTATGCTCTTGGGAGGTCCGATCCTGAGAGACAGGTCAAGCTGTCTTGCCTCTCGCCAACAAAGCCAGAAGAGAGTGTCCATCACCACTGAGGATATTGCCAAAGCGTCCATTTCCCAGAAGGAGTATACCAGATAAAGGCGCGGATGCAAGAGGGAAGGTAGTGCTCCCTTAACTGGTGGAGGGACATACAACCCCCTTGCTTCGTTTCCGCAAGGGGCGAGAGGGTGGAGGTCCCGTTTTCTGGCCCGCCTTTTCCAGGGTTGGAGGTCGCCCTCGTCGTCTTGGGGGAACCCAGGCCGGGGGAGCCACGCGAAAAGTGAGCAGTTCCCGCACGCTCCAGATGTGGTTGGTCAGTCCGCTCGCGAGAGCAGGGGTGATGAGCACTTCTCCTCTGCGTGCCTGTACTCTGGTCGCTCTTCTGCTCAACTCGCGATGAGGCCAGCAAAAGTTATACGTGCAGCCCACCAACCACATCCCGGCTTCGAGTTGAGAGACTTTGCGTGCGGCGTGCCGACAACGCCTACTCAGACTAGCCAGACGCTCCCTCATGGTTCCATTAAAGCGTTCGATAAACGCAGTATTCAACACCTTTCCTCCCAGCGTTTGAGCCACGATCTCGTTGGCTCGCTCAAGTGATCCTTGTGCCATCCGCCGAATCACTTCCACCACCCGCTTTTTCGCCGTTTTCTTGATCACGGTTCCGATGAGCACCTCAGGCCAGGTCTGGAGCCGATGACGCCCACGACCAGAAGGAGAAGGTGTTTTTTTCGAAACGCCCGCCGAATGCTGCCCGGATAGGCTGACCAGCCGTCGGTCAAGATCAGCAGGGGACGCAGCAACCGGGCACAGGCTTTGACCATCTGCAGGAGCTGATCGGACAGGTGACGATCACGAGTCAAACTGACCACTCCTCCCAACCACAAATGTGTCGAAACCATCAGGGCCATCGCCATCCACGGAATGATTGTGCTGCCTTTGGCTCGAATCTCATCCGCCTGCACGTGTTGCAGATCCAGCTTCGCCTGGACCACCTGATCCTGGTGGACTCTTTGGCAATGGGCTCCTGCTCGTTGTTGCCACCGGCCAACGGTTCGCTCATCCAGATCATAAGCATGGACGATGGCCTGAGGTGGACACCCATAGGCAAGCAAGGTGACGACAATCACAACCAGGTCCTCTGGTTTGCGCAGACCCTCAAACATGGTTCCTGCCCGTCCGCTAAACGTCTTGTTGCACACGTTGCATTTATAGCGCTCACGCTCCTTTCCGTGGCTGACGATGTTCCCAGTTCCGATCTTTCCTCTTGCAGGACAGTCCAGGTTCCTCTGAAAGAGCTGGAGAAAGAGACAAAAACACCCCCCTGTGGGTCAAGTGACCCAAGAGAACCTCATCCGCAAGCTCGTATGCTGGAAGCAGGATTAAGCGATCTGAGTAGGGGTCAGCGTCACCTGATATCCCAACCGTTCAAGCTGCCTGGTTGCCCGTCGCTCAGCATGCTTGCGATCTAATTCCGAAAAGTAGTTTGCTCCTCTTTCCTGATAGGGCTCACCAGTCGTGAGCATGTGATAGTAGATGACCAGAATGCTGTGAGCCACCGCCACGACAGCACGTTTGTTGCCACGACGAGCAGCAATCTGATGATACTGTGCCGAGAGATAGCTGTGCTTGGTTCGAGCGGCGGCATTGGCGGCTTGAACCAGCATCGCTTTGATCCAGCGATTGCCTTTGCGAATGCGTCCACTTTTGCGTTTGCCTCCACTCTCGTTATTGCCAGGACAAATGCCCACCCAGGAGGCGAGGTGAGCGGCATCCGGAAAAGGAGACACATCCGAGCCTATCTCAGCCAGGAGAACTTCGATGATTCGACGGCTACACCCAGGAATAGCATCGAGCCGCTGAATCAACGCCTCCTGAGGGCGCAAGCGCTCCTCAATCTCCCTGTCCAGGCGCGAAATTCCCCGATCATGTCGCTCGATCAGGGAGAGCAGTTCCTGCAAGAGGAGGCGGTGATGGTCCCTCAGGCGTCCACGCAGTGCTTGTGCCAGCGCGTCACGTTTGCTCATCGCACGTCCCAGAGCCAGATCTGCTAACACGGCTGGATCTTCCTCTCCGCGAAGGAGAGCCGAGAGAATCTGCTGTCCTGATTTCCCCATGATATCCGTCAACACGGACGAGAGCTTCAGATTGGTATCTTCCAGCGTTTTGTGGAGCCGATTCACCAGCCGGGTTCGCTCGGCGATCAGAGTTGTGCGCAGACGGGTCAGATCACGAAGCTCTCGTTGTTGGGGTGACGGGATAAAGCTGGGTTTGAGGAGCCCAAACTGCAAGAGTTCGGCGATCCACTCCGCATCCTTTTTATCGGTTTTGCGACCTGGAACGCGTTTGAGATGTTCGGCATTGACAATCATGACCTGCTCAAAGTGCCCTTCCATGAGGTTGAAAGGGGACTTCCAATACACCCCGGTTGACTCCATCGCGATGGCCTGGCACCGCGCTGTTTTCAGCCAGTCAACGCACGAGAGTAATTCACTCGTCATCGTCGAAAAGCGCCGCAGCTCTTTGTGTTGCTGCCCTTTCTCATCGACAGCGAGCAAACATGCCACCAGAAATTGTTTGTGGACATCAATCCCGCAACAGCTTCGATACAGGACTTCCATCAGGGTTCCTCCTTCTGATACGCTGTGGTCAATGGTTAGCGATCAGCGACCAGGAAGTACCCGGCCTGTGAGGTTAGATTCCTCTACGTGCTTCTGGAAAAGAGCGACAACTGGCGGTGCAAACGGGTACCTGGAGACAGCTTCGGGCTCACGCTCATGTTCATAACTGGGCGTCCGTTCTCACCTGGCCGCGATCTCTCCAGTATATCCTCTTTCATCCCTGGTGGTGTCCCGGCACGGGGCATGCTGCTTCGGGCAAAATAGCTGCGATGCATCTTTCAATAATGTCGTGCTTTTCATATATTACAGAGTACTGATGGATGCTTCTTTTCAAAATCCAGCCGCTTTTTCATCCGCCGGCTAAGAGAGCCCTACCAGGAGAACTACGGGTGAGAGACTTTTCAGGCACAAGGTAGCAATGCTAAAGGAGGACAAAGCAGTGATCATTACAACGTACGTCCAGGCCAGCGATTTTCTGGCACGGGCACGAGCCGAAATGGAACGGAATGAGGTATTGAACGGCTTACCTCTGGGTATCGCGCTGCGTTTACAGCAGTTTCCGGATCGTATCAAAAGTCTGCCCTATCTGGCGACGGTAGAAGAGACGGGGCAGTTGATCATGGCGGCGGTAATGACGCCTCCTTTCAGGCTGATTGTCACTAGTAATCAAGGAGATGGCTTTGGCGAGGCCCCCGCATCGCTCATCCACAATCTGCGCGATCAGGAGTGGTCAGTTCCGGGGGTGATGGGGCCAGCGTCCCTCTCCGACCTCTTTACCCAGACCTGGACCAGCCTGACCGGTCAGGTAGCTCACCTGAGAACACGCGAGCGGCTCTTTGAGTTGACGCGAGTCACTGCTCCCCGACCCGGACCAGGCTCGCTGCGTATCGCTACTCCAGACGATAGCGATCTGGTTACGAGCTGGGGGAAGGCTTTTCAGCAAGAGGCATTGCAGACTACTCCGAGTGATGAGGAGGCAGCTTCCTGGGCCAGCGTACGTATCGGCAATGGGGAAATTTATCTTTGGGTACTGCCTGATGGGACGACTGTCTCACTGATAGGTACGACGCGTCCGATCTCGCGAGTTATCAGCATTGCTCCCGTCTACACCCCGCCAGAACTGCGGGGTCATGGCTACGCCTCACGTGGTGTTGCTGCGCTTAGCCAGCAGTTACTTGACAGCGGTTGGGAACGGTGCAGTCTGTTTACCGATCTCGCCAATGCTACTTCCAATAGCATTTACCGGCAGGTGGGTTACCGACCCGTTTGCGACTTTCACGAGTATGACTTCTTGGGTTAATAAGTGGTCTGGTTTCGCGTGGCTCCCCCGGCCTGGGTTCCTCCAAGACGACGAGGGCGACCTCCAACCCTGGAAAAGGCGGGCCAGAAAACGGGACCTCCACCCTCTCGCTCCTTGCGGAAACGAAGCAAGGGGGTTGTATGTCCCTCCACCAGTTAAGGGAGTACTACCAGTACGTTGACAGGGCAAATTTGTTAAAAGGAATTCACTTGGCAGTTTTTGGGATTTTTGGCTTTCTTGATTTATCTGCACTTAATCTGATTTATTAGGAAACAGCAGACGTAGAAGAGGAGACGCATTTGGGAAGATATCAGTCAGAGAGCCGCTTTTATCTGCATATTCAGTTGACCGGCATTGAGCCACCTATTTGGCGCCAAATGGTGGTGCCTGGTGCTATCAGTCTACACACCCTCCATAAAATGCTTCAGGTAGTCATGGGGTGGGAGAACTCCCATCTCTACTTGTTCAGGTTAACCATCAATAAGAAAACAATGGTGTATGGTCTTCCTGATCCTGATTGGGATAATGCAGATATGCGCATCAGGGATAGCCGACGCACAAAACTTGATGCAACCGTCTGGGCCGAGTGGCTGAAGTTGACCTATGAATATGATCTGGGAGATAGCTGGATACACCAGATTACGATTGAAAAGATCGAGCATCTCCAAGATGAAAACAGAAATGAGGATTCTTTTTGGATGACACCTCGCTGTCTCGCCGGTGGGCGGGCATGTCCTCCAGAGGATGTCGGTGGGATAAGTGGATACACTTCTTTCCTTGAGGCACTGAGGAATCCCAAGCATCCTGAACATACACGTCTGCGCCAGTGGGTTGGTGCGTCTTACGATGCCGAACTCTTTTCTGTTCAGCAGGCCAATTCAGCGCTAGCAATCTTGGACTGAGAGCCATCTCTCAATTTGCCTTGAACGGGCCTGCTACTGAATCACAAGAAGCTGGCAAATGAAGGCCATTTTCCCAGCATATTCTCCTCCATGAGAATATGCTGGGAAAATCAAATCTTTATAGAATGGGGTGAAGAAACTTGGTCATCACTGGTTGGAAATGGCTCATGGCTTCCGTTGCCCACTCTTGTAATGCGGTAAGGTTTGACTTCGTATCTGTAATTTCTCCTGAATGGTACAAGGCGATGCGGGAAGCTCGTTTATCATCCATACGATCCCACTCCAATGCTTCTGCCAGTTCTCCTAACTCCTTTTTTATTTCTTCTCTACGCTCATAAAGCGCATCGAAAATGAGTTTGTTTCTTTCCCTATCTCCAGTATCAATATATAATTCCACCCTAAAACTATGAAAATGAGTAAAGGAGAAATCAAGCCAGGTAACTGGGGCACCTTTATCTGGTATCCATCTCCACCGCATCCAGTGTGTACCATCGGGAGAAGGGAGACGGTAGTATGGAAGATGTTTTTCTTGTAATGTCTGAAGAAGCTCACTAAAAAAGTCAATATGCTGTCTTTCTCGTTTCTTAATACGTGAAAATATGATTTTTTCTTCAGACATATTAATTCTGGAGACGCGCCAGCCCGCATCAAGCCATTGCTGAGATTGGATGTGGGCGACAGAGTCATTTGCCCACCAGGAGCGATGCTGGCGTGCTGATGAAGGTAATTGACCACGAATAATAGTTTCTACCTCTTGAAACGTTAATGCAACTTTACTCTCCGTAAGAGGTCGTTCCCGTAAATAAAAAGCAAGTAAGGCGTAATGGCTTTCGTTTCCACTAATGGGTTCGTCTACGATTGCAGACCCAGAACCGTTTTGTTGTTGTATAAGTTGGGTGCCATACAGGTAGATGAACCAGTCCAACTCGATAAAGTCACGTGTTCTGAGTATCTTATGCAATGAGAGCAGTACATCCTGGAGTTGCTGCCAGGACTGCGTACTGGCAGCAGTGTGCCCCATATGCTGTAAGTGCTCCCTAGTGGCTCCGTTGATAATGCCGATGTCCTCAGGATGGAAGATCATACCAAGCCCGGTGGCGTTGTTCTCGCCGAAGCCCTTCGTGTTCAAGACTTGCTCTACCTTTTGTCGCGGAGTGAGGGTCGGGTTATTGAGGTGATGAAGCGCCTGCTTGACCAGGTGAAAGCGCGTGTGTTGCTCTTTAAGCATGGGAGCAAAGATAGCCGAGGTTTGCCCAAAGTGGTAATTCCCTTGGAGTTCGAGGTCTCCGGTATGCAGTGCTTTGTGCAATTCGTCCAGCGTCAGGTGATGTTCGGCCATGGCTTTATGCAGCTGGGTTTGCTCATAGTAATTGGAGAAAATATTCAATTTAACTTGACGGCTGCGTAGATAGGTGCGTGACTCAAGCCGCCAGATCTTGCGTTCGTAGGTCTCAATGTCTGGTAGGGCTTCGGGATCAATAGTCAAGGTGCGAATCTGTTGTGCACGAGTGCGGCGGACGTCGACAATGAAGTTTGCCATTGCGTTGCGACGGAAATCGAGGTAAGCACGCTTGAGCGCCTCAATATCATGAATGGGCATAGCAGCAATCTCCAGCTTCAATTGTTGGTTTTTACATAGAAATATGATGTGCTGTGTTTCGTTTGTTTATGGATGGCAAAGATTTCTTTTTATCACAGAATTGAATACTACTCCAGGCACATTTGCTTCTCTATGAGAATAGGTAGGGTCGTGGAAAATGATCGTATCGCAAAATTTAATAATTACAGTTGGTTCTGCTTGGCCTAAGAAGATACACGGATTGTATATCTTATATGTATATAAGTCAATCGCATATTAAGCCTTTAATCCAAATCCGGTTTGATATTGCCTATTGCAGATTTCCCTACTCTCTAGGTGTCTGCTATTCTTTTGGTAATGCTTTCCCATCGTCTGATACAGCTTCAGCCATCTCCACACCGCTATTTTGCCTGCTTTTACCCTTGGAATTTTGGCGCTACTTTGGCATATGCAAAATAGCCGCCTAAGAGATCATTTTCAATTTCGTGTATGTGATGAGGAAGCAGGGTATCTGGCAAAAGCGAGTAGGCAAAGGCTGGACCTGAACACTGCCAATTTTTGCGAGCCTGTGTTTGAAAGGCACTGCGTAGATTTTTTGCGGAGCCAATAAAGAGCAGTTCACCAGAATCACTATCTACTATTTTGTAGATACCATACGACGTTGGAACCTCGTTTCTACTATGGAATGAGTAGAGTTCGCTCCAGTTCAGCCACATCCACGTTTGTTCAACTGGGGTGGCGGTTAATAGTAATGGGGGATAGCTTGGTCCTCCATGTAAGTTCCTTTGCCCTTCTGGCAGACGTTCACCTCTCCGCCCAGCTTTTCTATCACCCGATTTTGTATACAACGGATGAAACCTGCCATGATTTGCAAGGGTTGAAGTACCGGTTTCTACCCGATATCTCCATAAGAGATAGTGGACAAGAATATCCAGATTTGGGTGCGTCGTATCTGTTGCTGCGGAACACTCAAAATGAAGGCCTTCTGCGTTTTGCCATGCCCAGAGTGATGGCGCTGCTGTATGCGGATCGTTGAACGGCATTTGTGTACTATCTTTTGCCAGGTTACGGTAGAGATCCCCAATACGTCCACGCAAATCGCGACCCGTTGATCCTATATAAAATAACTCGTCACGTTCAATCGCTCTAATTCGATAAATACCTTGACCAGTGGGGAGAGCAGGGCTAGATAATGGGAGCCAACCTGTCCAGACAATGCCTTCCCAATCTAAGCTCATAAATGATTTGTGCTCAGTATATGGTTGGGACGATTCTTTGATGGCAACTACTCCCGGTAGAGATGTGTTGCCCTGCTTGTTTTGCTGTTCATGTTCAATCATAAGGTTGGTGATCTGTTGTCTGTGTGCAGGCGCAGAACCGTTTTGTTGCGTAAGTTGTGTGCCATACACATAGAGGAACCCGTCCAATTCGATGAAGTCGCGTGTTCTGAGTAACCTATGTAATGAGAACAGTACGTCTTGGAGTTGTTGCCAGGTCTGCTGACTTGCTATAGTGTGCCCCATCTGTTGTAAGTGTATCCTGGTGATGCTATTGACGATGCCGATGGCCTCAGGATGAAAGATCATTGCAAGACCGGTGGCGTTGTTCTCATCAAAGCCCTTCATGGTTAAGGCCTGCTCTACCTTTTGGCGTGGAGTGAGTGCTGTATTGTTGAAGAGATGGAGAGCCTGCTTGACCAGGTTGAACCGAGTGTCTTGCTCTTTGAGCATAGGCGCGAAGATATCCGAAGTTTGCCTGAAGGTATAGTTCCCCTGGAGTTCGAGATCCCCGGTATGCAACGCTTTGTGCAAATCGCTTAGTGCCAGGTGATGTTCGGCCATGGCTTTGCGAAGTTGCGCTTGCTCGTAGTATTGGGAGAAAATATGGAGTTTCAGGCGACTGCTGCGTAAATAGGTGCGTGATTCTAGCTGCCAGATCTCCCGTTCAAAGGTCTCAATGTCAGATAGAACCTCCAGATCAGAGGTCATAGCACGGATCTGTTGTGCACGAGTGCGGCGGATGTCGACAATGAAGTTTGCCATTGTGTTGCGACGGAAATCGAGATACGCGCGCTTGAGCGCCTCAATATCATGAATGGGCATAGCAGCGATCTCCAGATTGTGAGTTTTTCTTAAAAAATATGAAATATGCCCCATCGCGTATTGATGATAGAGAATGCCTCTTACGTGGGATGTTGAATGTAGCCGCTTGCTTGTCGGCATACTTCTAAAAGGCTGTTCAGTCAAGCGGCATCGCCGGAAATACTCATATGGCAAAGGCAGAAGGTGTTTATTTGCATTCATCCAGGCATATAGATGGGATTTTATATCTTGTGTAAAAATAAGTCAATCACGATAAAGAAAAATATTTGTTCTCTTCTATGCTGAGTGAGTTTTTGCTGCTTGACAAGCATTAAATGCGGCCCTACAATAGTAGGCAACCTGAAAAGAAGCAATATGAGCTGCTCGAAGAGAAGAAATAAGACAGTCATTATTGAGGCAAGGCATGAATTATTATCTTTATCCTGACGAGAGTGAAACACTTACCATAAAAAACTTTTACCCATTCAATGACACACTGACGATTAGCTATTCCTCAGATGGGTTGCTATCATTTCAAGTGGATGAGCGTGTGTTCGTGCTTCAGATTAAAGAAGAATATCTGCTCCCCTATGAATTCAGCATTGAGGGCATCAACCGCTCGGCACAAACACTGGTGTTACGTGTGAATGATATTTACCAGAATGGTTTACCGCTCGCAACGCTTGCTGTCCTGTTACCAGAACTTGAGTTGTTTACTGGTACACAACTCACCAGGCAACAGGTCTCAGGGATTGTCAGTCTGATGAATGCCTTCACCCTGAGTGATCTCGATGGCTACCCCCTCAATGAAGGTGAACCTAAAGCGTCCCTCATCCGTGAATCCAGCGCCGATGCTCCAAAAAAAGATGAACCAGGGGAACTTACACTGGCAGGCCTTGACGTGCTCAATGCCAACTTGAGTAAAATGGTCACGCAGTTTGAGTCGATGCAATCCTCTCTTTTGTCCAGGCTCGCCTCTGGTGGGCAATCAGAGGAGGTGGTAGATGAGGATAGTGACGTTGATGACGAAGAAACGATTGAAGTCATAGACTCCGATGAGGAAGACGAAGCGCTCTTTGAAGAAACTGAGGTCTTAGATTATGTCAAAGATCGCATTCGCAAGCAGGGCTATTCCTTTGATGATGAGACTGTCTACAACTACCATATTTGCCTGAAGACGCGCCCCTTCGTTATCCTGGCCGGACTTTCGGGAACAGGCAAATCGAAGCTTGCCCAACTCTACGCTGAGGCCCTGGGGCAAGACGGCACGTTTAAGCGCCTCCCGGTACGTCCCAATTGGAACGATGACCGGTACCTGTTGGGTCATCTCAATACGATCACTGGAGAGTACATCACAGAACCTGCCGTGGAATTTGTCCTTGCCGCGATTGCCAATCAGAAAAAGCTTTACAGTCTCTGCCTCGATGAAATGAACCTTGCACATGTCGAATACTACTTCTCGCAGTTCCTTAGCGCCATGGAAGGGGACAGCGAGAAAGAGCGGCGTATTGAGCTGATGAGCCAACGGGCATTCGCCCAATTGCAAGAGCAATACCGCGGCCAGAAGAAGAATGCACGGCTCAGACTCCCGCCCGCGGAGATTTGCCTGCCAGATAACCTTCTCTTTACTGGGACGATCAATGTCGATGAGACGACGCAGCCTATCAGCGACAAGGTGATCGATCGTGCGAACACGATAGAGTTTTTCAATGTTGACCTGAGCACTATCCCAGAGCCAGGCGATTCTCGTCAACCGCTGCCGCTGCCCATTTCCAATCGCGCCTGGCAGAGCTATCGCGCTAGCCATCCCGATACCCGTTATCGCAACCAGATCGTCGAAATAGACAAGATCCTCAAGAAAGTGAATATGGGTCTGGGCTACCGTATCGTCCGCGAGATAGAACTTTACCTTGCCAATAGTCGCGGGCTTCTCGATCCTCTGGTCGCTTTTGACCTGCAGTGCAAACAGCGCATCCTGCCGAGAATTCACGGGTCTGAATCCATTGATGAGATGCTGGGCGACTTGATCGCCTTCAGCAAAAAAAACAAGCTCGATCGTACCGAAAAGCGGCTGCAAGAAATGAGGAGCAGGTTGAAACGCGATGGCTACACCAGCTTCTGGCGCTAATGCCAATCCGGACACGTGGCTGACACTGAACGGAAAACCGTTGAGCTTTCAAGAAGGTGCCGAAAATCTTGAAGCTGGAGCGATGGAATACAGGCGTAATGAACTCATTATTACTGCCTATGCGCCTCGCCCAATAGAGATTTTTATCGATCAGGTTCAATTGCATACCCATGACTATGGCTACTGGCAGTGGAGGCCACGCAGTTATGCTGGCCTGTATGAGGTGCGCGTAACTGCGCCTGGCTACCCTGATGCGATGACAAACGTTCGGGTCATCCCTCAGTACTTTACGCAAACGCTCTATCAAAGGATGCAGGATGATCTGAGTGCGATCGCTGCTGATCTTCTTTTTAGTTTGGTCTCGAGTGTGAGCGAACGTGTGAAGAGCGTCAGGCGGCTTCAAGAGACCTCTGCTTTGCAAGATTATCGTCATGTACGAGCCATCGTTCATAAACTGGGCGATGTTCTCAGTGAGATTCGTCGTGATCCTTATTATGTCTTGAGCAAGACGACGGAACAGCGAGACTGGCACGATGTCTGGCAATTTAATGCGGACTGTCAGAGTATTGGTGGAGATGCGATTCACGTTCCTCGGCGATCAACTGGAAACGCGCGTTCACTAACACTCCCTACACGCTGGCAAGTTGCTCACTCCACCGTTTCCTATGATGTGTACGAGAATCGTTTGCTAAAACAATTTTTACAAAAACAGCTCGTGGCGAAACTCAACTCAATTCAGGAACGGGCGGAGAGCGAGATCAAGCAGCGCAGCGTTACTCTGGCATACATGCAACGAAATCACTTTCAGAATGCCGAAGATGAACAGCGCGAGATTACGGCTCTAAAAGGTGCAATCGAGCAATGCCAAAGCATGAAGGTTCGTTGCAGACAGTGGGGTAGTGAGCGGTTTCTCCATTCTGTACAAAGCAACGTATTGGGCGGAAAAGCAACACAGGTCCTGCTCAAGCACCCTATTTACAGCCGCTTTTATAAGCTCTACTTGGAATTTCAGCAGCAGCTTCAAATAAGCCTGAACGCGCAGGACTATCTGACGGAGCTCAGTGTGCGGAAAATCCCTGAGCTCTACGAGATGTGGAGTGTCTTCGCGCTCACCAGGATGGCGATTGACGAATTGCTGCGCAATGGATACGAACAGGTCTCCCAGGGTCTCTTCTACGAGGTAGAGAAAAATAACTTTCGTTTCGAGGTGCGCAAAAATGCTGCCAGTATTGTGCTCGCCAAAGAGGAGAAGCGCATCAAAATCATTTATGAGCCGGTCTACCCCAATCGCAATGTGACCAGGGCGGAGGCGTTGGTGACGACGAATGGGAGGAATTTACCTCAGACACCGGATATGTCTATTGAGCTTTATGAGCACAATAAGCCACAAGCCGTTTGTATTTTCGACGCCAAGTATAAACGGGTACGAGAAACAGATGGGTACTATTATCCGCTTACTGAGGACATGGACAAAATGACGAACTACGTGACTCGCATCAAGTACCAACGGTATGACAGTGCGGCTCGAGATTTCAGGACACGCGATATCGTCTCATCTGCATATGTGCTCTATCCTGGAAATCGTATTTACGAGGAAGGAGACGGCGAAGTTGGAGGCATTCCCTTACGACCCAATATGCCCTCACATCTCCAGGAGGCGGCCAGAAAAAAGCTCCATGACATTCTCTATGAGGCAAACATGATCTGATCGCTGTTTGTTGGGGCAATATGTAGATGCCTTGGTCATGAAGGGCTCTTACGCCTATATCGTGTGTTTTTTTGGTGACGAATGCAGGTACAAGTTGCCTTTTGTGCAGGATAGTCGACTGTTTACCTACTTGCCTTTTCGCCCAGATTACTGATAATAACACCTGAAATTCTAAAAAGAATGTGAGAAATATGACCGATTATTTTGACGTAACTGCCATGCCAAGGCAGTTACTCGTTCCAACAAGGGAACAACTCTTCTCCTTCTGTCACGACCTCGTGGAAAGTAACATTGTCATGTTCCCATGCCTGATCCTGCAACCTCAAGAACATTTTGATCATCAATCATATCAATCATGTATGTATCTGGACTCCATGGAATATAGGCCTGGACTTCCCAAACCAGTGAGTGGTGCATTGGATCAAGAGGGCCAGGCGGACCTCCTCTTCTATTGTAATGATGAAGCTACCTTGCGCGAAGCCATTGATAACATTCCCTCTGGGGAATCCAACCTTTGTTTCCGCTTCGACAATCTCAATTTTGGGAATAAGGATATCGCGGCACTCTATCAATCTGGCTTTAAAAACAATATAGAGGAGCACCAGTGGTCTGGCATACGCGTGAGAGCAAAAGTATTTGTATTCCGCGAACCCCAGAGGATCCCAATAGATTACGAAGGAGAGGATGAGTATAGCGACCTGGGGAATTTGGAGGAGATGGTCGAGGCTCGGGAAGATGTAGGAGAGCAGTATGATGGTACATGGAGCCACAGACACTACCGTCCAACATGTTATTGTGTCCGAATAGGGTGGGATGGAGGAACCGGCCATCTTAGCGCCTCTATCAGAGCAGTCCTCAGCCGCCATTTTGGTGCTGATTTCCTCGAAGGATATTCTGGAGGAACTTTAGATCAATAAACGCTTCTCTTGTAGCGAGCATGCCATTGCTGAACCCACTCAGCATTTGATGGCTCAAGAGGTCAGGCGACGGGATTGCAACCACTGTGACTGTGTGATTTGACAACCGATTTGTCCTTGCCAGTGACGCATAAGCTATCCAGTAGTTGGCTTGTCAAGCCAGTCGAGAACCGTGCCGAAAATCGGTATAGTTCAGTTTTTGACGCATATCCGTGACTGTGGCACCATTTTTGACAGAGTTCGTGTCCATTGGTCCATTCATGCAGAGATGAGCTATTTTATTCGTCTCTGCATGGACTACGAGGACAGTAATTGGTTCAAACCGGACGGGATATAGTTCAAAGTGGCAAAAAGACGGTTTGTAGTCGAGCAAGGGCACGTGACTAAATGATTCCGGGTCTCTGTCTTGCGGGTGAAATGAGATAAAGGGAGGAAGAAAAAAAGCTTATCATTCGTTGACTTGGTAAGAATAAAAACAGCCAGAATAAAATATGCTCATTATAATTTGTTCGCCTTTGGGCGACAAGGTGAGCGTAGAACATGTATTTTTTGAGGAGGTTGAGCAAATGAAATATTATAAAAAAATTACTGGTAATCGTTTATATCTCTCACCTATAAATACCGATGATGCAGAGAAGTACATAAAATGGCTGAACGATAAGGCAGTAGCCAAAACATACGCTCAGTATTCATCGGTCGTATCATCGAAAAATGATTTGAAATGGCTTTTTGAGCCTGCAAATGGGGTACATCGTTATGCTATAGTGCTCCTTGACGGTGATGTATTGATTGGTAGCATCAGCCTACATGACATCAACCACCTAAACCGTAACGCTTTCATTGGCATTTTTATAGGCGAGGAGGAGCAAGGCAAAGGGTATGGTACTGAAGCCATTCGGTTAATACTTGGCTATGGATTCAATACAATGAATCTTAACAACATCATGCTTTCCGTCCATGCTGACAATTATGCGGGCATCGCTTCTTTCAAAAAGGCGGGTTTACGGGAAACAGGACGACGGCGCGAGTGGGTATTCAAAGACGGAAAGTACATAGACGTGATTTACATGGATATATTGGCACGCGAGTTTGAAGAATAATGTGTGCTTGGATAATAACCACGCAGTACAAGCATTATCTCCATTCACATTGTATTCCAAAGGTGGGCATTGGCTCTATCAAGCTCATCGGTTCCCCCTAAAGGACGGAGAACCATGATTCCCTCACGAATGAGTGGCTGTAGCTCTGCTGCTTCAAGTGGCTTCTCAGGCCAGTGAACTACTTTGCTATTTTGACTCATAAGCTGTCCGGCCGGTCATTGACCCATAAACGTTCCGATCAGGACAAAGAGATTGTCAAACCACAGACTGTGAGCTTCTTGGACGTTGTACACAGGAAGTTTCTTGATTCTGCAGTAGGTACGTTTTTGTGTTATCTCAACAAGAACAATGCTTTCGTGCGGAAGAGTTTATGCTCTGAACAGCCCGAACGCCGGAATTCCCTTTTCTTTTACTCGCAACTGCAATACAATCTACTTGTTTGATTGTAAAAATATTTGTGCGTTGCCAGGTGATTGTATGAAGCGATTGATGTTGATTAGCTGCTCCGGTAGCAAGAATCCTACCTCTGGAATGCTTCCCGCGATAGAGCGCTATATCGGTGGCGTGTATAAAAGTATTAAAAAAGCTAGGAGAGAAGGATATTGGCCAGCGGAAACGGATATCCTTATCATTTCCGCTAAGTATGGGCTTATTTCTGAAGACACGCCCATTGAGATGTACGAACAGAAGATGACCAGGGACCGTGCCGTAGAATTGCAAAAAGAGGTCAGCAGCAATCTGGATGTGCTTTTACAAGAGAGGAACTATAATCAGATTTTTCTGAATCTGGGCAGCATATATATGCAGAGCATTGCGTTATCCTCCGAGATTGATCAGGCTCGCCGCACTGGTATTGTTCAAGAGGCGGCGGGGGAGATAGGTATGAGATTACGCCAGACAAAACAATGGATAGAAGAGCAGCATGAGGTGAATAGAAAAATACCCATTGATTAATGGAGTTCATTACAGACATGCCTCAGAAAACACTACAATTCCTGAGAAAGTACCAGGAAGTAAATTTATTTATAGGAGTGGCTTTCTATGCAAGGACGACAGCAAAAGTATTGGGCTTTTCTTGCCAATCCAAAAATATACAATATTGAAAAAGCTATTCAACAGGAGGAAGATAGCTGGACTACTAAAAGGAGTAAAGTTCGAGCTGGCGATCGGGCCATCATCTGGAAAGCCAAAGGGAAGGATCAGCACAGAGGAATTGTCGCACTAGCCGAAGTGTTGACAGATCCCATACCTGCAAAAGCCCGTAATGGGTGGCAGTATTGGGTAGATCAACAAAAAGCAAATGAACAAGTAGATCGAGTGCAAGTGCGCTACTATGTCCCCTCAATTTTGCCCTTGTGGGACGATCGGACAGATGTGCCTATTTTGAAAGAATTGACTGCGTTTCGTGCGACAGGTGGATCGGTATTTCGCGTCACCGCTGATCAATGGGACACGCTTATGGAAATTGTCGGAGGGTGGCCTGGAAGCACTCCTAAATAGCCAGCGTTGAACGTGCTATCACAGAATACGCAGAAAAAAGACGTTTGGGACAGGGATATGTCCTCGATGCCGATCTCCGTCGAGCTATCGAACCGTACACGATGGAGATCGCAAAGGCCTTTTATGAAGAACAGGGGCGGAGCATCTTCGATGTTTCTGCCACTCATTCCTATGATTTGCTCTGCACCTCGGCAACTGGAAAGGAACTTCACGTCGAGGTCAAAGGAACGACCTCGGACGGAACACAAATTTTGCTCACAGCAAACGAAGTGACGCATGCGCAAAATTTTTATCCCAATGTCGCGCTCTTTATCCTCTCGCATATCCAGGTTACTTCAACAGCACCTTTGAAGCTCGAAGGTGGCGAAATTCAGCGCCTGGAGCCCTGGAATATTGGCGAAGGGACGCTCTCACCCCTCGCCTTCTCCTATAAAACGGGAAAAATAAACAGAATTCTCCAATATGACTGATACGTCACGATAGTTCAGAGTATGGCAAATGCGAACAAATAACCTGGCGTGTCGTAGACTCTTCCACATTGGATCAACCCGAAAAAATGGGAATGCATGGTTGGCGGAACCGATATCCTACGCCTGCGATCGTTTCGAGATACGTAGGCTGCCTGGGATCGTCTTCCAGTTTGAGGCGCAGGGTATGCAGGTAGACGCGGATGTAATCCACTTCCTCGTGATACCCTGTACCCCAGACGGTGTGGAGCAACGACTGATGGGTGAGGACCTTCCCCCCTTCGCGCATGAGCGTCAGGAGCAAGGTACATTCTATAGGTGTCAGACGTAGCATCTGCCCACGAACGACGACACATCGTTCCACGCACAATAAGCGAATCTTTGTGTCCTCGCTTTCCAGCACCGAGCATGGGCCAGTCTGCCTTGAGGTATCACACGAGGATGAGAGGGATGCGCGATAGCGCCTGGCATGCCCGTGTAAGCGCGCATGGAGCTCCTGTTTTCCGCAGGAAAAGAAGACATAATCGTCGGCGCCGGCATCAAGCATCCTGACAATGTGCGCTTCCTCTTCCCGCTCAGAATAGATCACCAGAGGCGTGCGCGGCGTGATCTGGCGAATCTGTTGCACCTGCTGGGTATGCATGCAGCAGGCAAGCCAGACATCGTGTTGCATCAGTCGTACCGTCATGGCGGAAGCGCTACTTCCGAGATGGGCCAGGTGGGTTACCTTGAACTGCCCACCTCGCAGCCGTGGTCGGAGCATGCGCGCTTCTTCCTGTGTCCCCAGCACGAGGATGTGAGGCGGGTGTTGTTGCCCGCTCTCCAGGGAATATCTGGTGTTCATGATCTCTTCTTTGCACTCCTTTTGTAAGGCCTGTCGATGTGGGGGTGAGATGCACAGACGTTTGGGCCTGTGCATCCACTGGGTTGGCTCAGGATGCTTTCGATTGCCAGATGGTGAGGTGGCGTGTGTGCAGGATATGAATGAAGCGCTCCACCTCATCGAGTGGCAAGTGAAGCATACACGCAATATCTCGGGGCGTATGGCGTCCATTGCTGAGCAAAAAGACGTGGCGGAGACGAATCGGAAGTGTACCCAGAGGCACCTGCTCAACGGGAACTGCCTGAGAGGGAACACGATCTGGCTCCTCTGTGTCGCTGCTTACGGCGGGCAGCGATGTGGTCTCGGCATCGGCCACGTGGATGTTCTGGTATGAAGACTCCTGCCAGAGAAGCATGCCTGCTGTGTGCAGCACATGGAGCGCATCACGATGCTGCATGAGGACTCGTCCGTTCGCGCGGATGTAGATCTGGCAGTGAATAATCTTCCCCTGTTCAAAGGCCACTTCGGCGATGGTCTCCTCGCCTTCTCGTTGACCTGGAAGGGGAAGAGAAGGTGGAAGGATGGTTGTCAGGGACAGGGTTGCGTGTGTCGCCCGCATCTGCTCACAGATGGCGATAAGAGGCAGGTGATAGGATGGCGCTATCTGTGTCGCGTGTGTCTGTTGCATGGTCTTTTCTCCTTGGTGATGGTGTGCATCTGTTGCTTACAGCTGATCAATTGGTGTGTACTGGTGTCGTTGCCTCCCTACGCTGCTCACTCTCGTGTGCCTGTGCTCCCTCTTGCTCAATGAAAAGGGAACATGGCTGAGAGCGTGTGTGAAGGACCTGCGGGAATGGCTGCTCCACATGTATGCTGGGGATCGGTCGTGAGACGTCCCTCGATGGCTTGTAGCCCCAGGTGGTGCGGAGGTGCCAGTAGCCGCGAAAGGTCGGTTCGAGCAGTTCCAATTGCATCTCGTGATAGACCTGCTGGTAGGCCTCGCGAGAACAGGAGTGTGCTGTACAGATCGGCTCCAGGAGCTGAAAGAAGTCATCGGCCTGCTCAAGGAGCGTGCCATGAAAAGGCGTCCCGGCAGAAAAGTCGAGCAGGCTCTCCTGCTGCTCAATGGCGACAAAGCCTGTCCTCTCCATTCGGATTGGGAGCCGTTCTGGCCGGGCGAAACGGATGGTCTGTGTTCCTGGAGCAGATGGACGGGCCGCCGCGCGCAATTTGTTCATTTGCTGCCGGTAGGTGGCATACAGGGTACCTGCGGCCGCGCTGGTGCTCTCACCCTGCACACACTCAAGCAGGCGTAACACTCCACCTGGTCGAAGGAGCCGAAAACAGTCTTCCAGCAAGAGTGGCCATGCGTACTCGGGAAGGATCGCATGGAGAAAATGCCCACTGATGAGGTCTATGCTCTTTTCTGGGAAGGGAAGCGGCCGGGTGAGCGGCCAGACCTGAGCAGAGACATTGTGGCAGCCCTGAACGGCAGCAAAGAAGGAGGATTGCCTGGCAATGCTTTCCTGTGAGGTGAGACCGATGCACTCCGTTCCGGGCGCGTGTGCCGCCAGGTGTCGCAGCCACTCGCCATTGGGATCGATGGCCAGGTCCAGGACGCGCTTCATTGGGAAGCCCTCGGGTTGCTCGGGAAGGGGGGCGCGAAAATGCTGCATGAGCATGCGTGCCTGCTGGCTGCGGCGTCGCCATTCCAGAGGATGCACTGGCGGCACCAAGACCTGCTCATCAAGGACCAGCGGGTCGGAAGGGGTATAGAAGGGATAAAGCGCTCCTCTGGACGCTGGAGAAGGTGGCTCCTCTTGCACCTGCGGCAGGAGGATAGGCAGCCGTGTGGCGCGATCCTGGTGCTCGTTCACGTCTTCTTCGAAGAAGAGCAGCAGGCCGTGTCGGAGCGGGATACTCTGGGTGTGATTCATTGGGCTCCTCCTGGTTTGTAGGCATGGACGCGTGAGAGGGTCCAGAGGCCCTTGAAGGTGGGAGCGCTCATCTCTGCGCGCATCTGTTCAAAGAGGTCGGTAAACCGCGCCGGGGTGAGGTCTGTGGCCTGACACAACAACGGGGCAATCTGATAGAAGAAGGATTCCGCATTGGTACGCATACTGGCCTGATAGAGCGTCCCAGCCGAGAAGTCAAGCACGATGTTGTGTTCCTCGATGGCACAGTAGCCAAGCTCATGGAGCAACTTCAGGAGGTGTTTGTGCTCAAAGGGCGCACTGGCAAGAGCCGAAGACTCCTGGGTGCTCCCCGTGTGTTGAGCGAGGAGAGATTGTGCTCGTATGGCAAGGGTCTGCTCGCAGTAGTGGCTCAGCAGTTCACAGGCGGGGCTATTCGAGGTTGCGGCCGTGCATTCAGTGAGACGAAGGAGTCCTCCTGGGCGCAGAACACGCAAGCACTCCTGAAGCAGGTGTGGCCAGCCGTCTTGTGCGAGAAACGTGCGTAAGAAGCGGCCATTAATGAGGGTGTAGAAGTTGGCAGGACAACAGAGTTCTCTGGCAAAGTCCATCTGGAGAAAGCGGACACGGGTCTGCTCCTGCATCCGGCGAAAGGTATTGGCTTGCCGGACATAAGGGGCAAGAGCCGAGACGCCAAAGACCAGGCAGAAGGGATCGTGAAAGGCGACATCATAGGCCCAGGTGCCTCCTGGTCCACACCCAAGATCCAGAATGAGGGAAGGTGAGGAAGAGACTGCAAAGCTGTGTTCCTCCAGTTCAGGCAAGGGCTCCTTGAGGGCTGAGGTGAGCATATGATGCTGCGTGATGACGCGGGCCTGCTCAGCGGAGGCCAGTGGATCTAGCAGCAGGGGACCATGGGGGCCGGGTCCTCCTGCATAAATACGGGTGGAAGCGTGAAACATCGTTCCTTTTCCTCTTCTTCGCTATTATCAACCTGACAAAATGACAAGCGTATATCTCTGTGAGTGTCAACCTGACAAATGCTGCTTATAGTCATGATCTGCCCACGTTTCCTCGCGAGGAGTTTCTGAGAGGAGGGAACCTGAGGCGTTATCCAGAGGATCATTGCCAATGGTGGCGAAGGCGGTGGGATGGAGGTACAGACGCATGTACCCTATGTGCTGGAGACGTTCAGGTACAAGTCTCCAATCAGCAAGGGAAAGGCAAGCGGTGCAGATATCGAGTGCGCGGTTAGTGTGATGAGCCAGGAAATAGTGTATGGTCCCGTTGAACGTAGACTGCTGCTTATTAAGCAACAGGGGGCGCGTGGCGTTAGGTAGTTGGATAGTGCTCATGGTGCGAGAAATAGGTCCTTCCTACATCGATAGGTCTCACTTTGGTCAAAATGGGTATGGAAGTGTTTCCGTATCCACGAGTTCATCCGGGCAAATGCCTGGGACACGTAGTGGCCCGATTTCAAAGCCGTTTGGGCAGGGAGTGAACGTGTGAGTGGGAAGGTGGAGATGCTGGGCAAGCCAGATCTGAGCACGGAACTGTGCCTCCAACTTGTCACGGGCATAGACGAAATGGTAGGCGTCTGTATGCTCTTCTTCTGATTCTTCCGACTGGGCTGATGCTCGAAGCAGCCAGAGGGTCAAGTATTCTTCCCAGAGCACGATTCCGACGTTCTCCAAGGTCAGGGTGAGGTTTGTATGAGTGGAGAGCGCAAGAAGGATCTGTTCTGCATCCTGGCGATGGATGGGGCGCATGAGTAATGCCTGATAGACAATGCCTGTTTCTACTCTTGCAGTTCGTGCCAGATCAGGTACGTCGAAAGGAAATAGGGTCCGTATTTGCTCTAAAGTTGGCTTTTTCTTCCGGTCGTGCATTATTCATAATCCTATTGCTTTAGAAGTCAAAAGAACGCTCAGATGTTGTCCTCTTAAGAAGGAAGATTTAGTGTCGATTATCCTTTAAAGGGTATCCTTATAAGGTTATGAAATAAGGATAACCTAATAAGACCAATACTGTCAAGGCGTAATCACTGCTATATTAAAAGGCATGGAAATTAGGTTGCGAGTTAAAGAGATCGCGATGCAGAAGGGATTTAACCAATCCTCTCTTTCCCGAGCTGCAAATGTAGATTTCAAAACAGTGAAGCGAATATTTCAGGATCCAACAAGAGACGTCTCCTTAAGCACAGTTGTAAAGATTGCTTGGGCGCTTGATGTCCCTTTGACTGACATCTTGGAGATACACGGTGAACCTCATGATCGTCCAGAGGATTCTGAGGCGTAATTTGAATTCAATCAATTTGCAAGACTGTTTTTGTGCGTCTTTGTATTGGTGCTTCTCACTTTAGTCAAAAAGGATCCGGTCATATTGTCAGCCTAAAGACCTGGTGTATATCTCCAGGAAAGCAGATACTGGGATTAGTCTATTTCAACACACTCTCCGAGGAGTACTGATAGTTGGATAGAAATCCTTTTTTATCGAATATTTCTAGGTTGCTTGGGAATACTAACTATCTCCTTGGTTTATTAGGAGCTTAATGAAATTTCTTACGCTTAACTGGTGTGGCTTATCATGGTCTTCTTGGCAGCCATTCTCCGATCCTCTCACATTTAGACAACTTCCCGCAATGCCAGGAGTCTATCGCATTCGCGCAATTGGCATTGAGGAACTTTTCTACATTGGCGAAACAGGTCGCGATTTGCGAGAACGTCTCGGTGGTTTGCGTCGCAACACGATGCGAACTGAAATGCCATTTAACGATCCCCATACGGCAGCTCCTTCACTCTGGGCCTGGCGACACGCTGAAAACCTTCATTTTGAGTGCTCTGCAGCTCCCGTTATCTTGGCCGATGACTCTGAGGAAGCAAGGAAGCGTCGTGAGGGATTAGAGTTTTATCTTCTCTGGCAATACCGCCTAGAATATGGCTCATCAACTCGATGTAATCATGGTCGTTTCCATTCACGTTATACTAAGAGCTTATCCGAAAACTGAGAGACGTTCACAATGATGGAAACAAATGAGAGCACAGGCCAAACGCAGGAAGGCATCATAGGTGCGATCCAATTTTTCCCAACGAATGATGATTCGACGCCAGCGATTGAGCCAGGAGAAGAGGCGCTCGACCACCCATCGCCTGGGGACTTTGGTCGTTTCCAGAGCATTGGCAGACTCCTGGGTCTCTCCCTGTTGCGAAAGCGCTTGCCAATACCACGCATGGTTATGGCGATTAAGGCGAACATGCGGCTCATATCCTTCCTCGTAAAGCAGACTGTAAATGACATCATAGTCATAGCCAGCATCCAGGCACAGATGTTGGGGATGCTCGATGGTGGGTTCAGGACGTGCAATCGCGTGATACTCCAACGTCGCAGCGACCAGTTTCATATCATGGCGATTGGCCCCATCAATGACCAATGCCAAGGGCAGACCTCGGCGATCACAGAGGATGCTCCGTTTCGTTCCCTGCTTGCCGCGATCGGTGGGAGCGGGTCCGACAGCGGCTTGGGCAAAAGGAGCTTTACTGGTCGAGCTATCCAGGCTCTGCCAGTCCCAGCCAATGCCTTGCAACTCGTCGTAGAGGTGCAGACCTGCCTCCCACAGGCGAGCAAAGACGCCCTGAGCTTCCCAGTGGCGAAAGCGGTCATACACGGTGGAACTGGCGCCCATTTCACGGGGCAAAGCGTTCCATTGAATGCCCGTTCGCAGGACGTACACGATGGCTTCAAACATTTCTCAATCATCGGCGGCTGGTCGTCCTCCCTTGGGGTGAGGAGGGCGAGCAGGAATCAGGGGGCAAATCTGTTCCCACAACTCATCGCTGACTTTCCATGGATGTGTTCGAGCCATATGTCTGCTTCACCTCGCTTGGTTTTCTTTTTATTGTACCAACCGGTTTTCGGATAAGCTCTAAATCAACTGATCGGAGAAAGAACATTCGAGGGAGCCGCCGAGCTGATGATGATCCTGAGAATCCAGCAGGAGGAAAAAGCTTTCCAGTGCATTCACTTGTTGCAAAACCAAGCGATGGTAATTGGATGGGTTTACAGTGGAGTATAGCTCTATCATTCACCCAAACTGCACTGCGAGAAGTTCCAACATTGCAAGGTGTCTACAAAATTTTTGATTCTGATATATCTAGCCTCCTCTATATAGGCGAAACAGCAAATTTGAGGAGCCGCCTAACTACTCACGCGAAAAAGAATTGGCAATGCCAGCAACCCCTCTTTTCATTTGTAACATTACCTGAGGGCACGCCTTCCTACCAACGGCATGAGGTTGAAAACGATCTTCTGGGGGGATACTATGCTCAATTCCAAACGATGCCAAGATTTCAGTTAATGAATCATCATTAATCGGAACTTATCGAGATATAAGCCAGTAATGGCCAGGGCTTTCTTTCAGCTTGTTGATCGTGAGAGCAAGGTAAATATTGATGACTTAGTAAAAGTATTTAGAGACTACTATGTGCAGCAGATCTAGGCGGGTAATCTATGGAGATCTATAACTCATCCATTGTTTCTGCTTCTTCACTCATGCAATCATTCTGGAGCTACCCACATGCTTGACAGCAAGTCCGTAATCCACGACAATCAGCGCAGGCCAATCCTTCATCGTCGTCAAAGTGGCTAGGTAGAGAAAAGCAGAAATGGGAATACCCATGCAAGTAGAAAAACAACGTGGAGGCAATCCAGCCGAACGCCCGTTAGTCACGCTCGACAATAACGTTGTGGTTGCGTATCGCAACAACGATCCAAACGATGCTCTCGTTCAGCTAGCACGTCAACTTCGTGCCTTAAATCGTGCCGGCGTGATTACGCTCAATGTTACCTTGAGCACCGCGCTCGAAGAGCAGCGCCCAGATGCAGAACTAACAATGCACGAATATGCGACCTGGCTGCAAGAGCAAGGTATTGATCGCTGCAACATCTTCACGAGTTCGCGTACAATCGGTTTTCGCGTGCCAAGTACTGATCCCAATACAATCACGTTCGATTTTCAACTCGAACGCGCACTCAATGAGCGCATTCACCGCATCCTTTTCCCTAAGACCCCCTTCAGCTGGTTTGAGTACCGCAACCAAGAATGCACACGCCAAAACATCGTAGGTATAAAGCGAGATGCACTCATTGAGCTAGACGCCCGAGATTTCTACTTTCAATCTTCGCCTCAAGCACCGGAACAGATGCTAACCCCGGCACTCGACGCGCTCGAGCAGACAGAGCGAGAAGAGATGCATATGCTTCTTAAGCGCCTGCGTCGCAGGTGGATGAATGCAAAGAATGATGCGTTAGGCCTCTACGGCCACATCACGAACGCTGTTCATACCATCTATCCGGATCGAGCCGTTTTTGTCACCAATGACAATAATTTTTTCAAGCAAACAAAAGTCGCTGGACTCCGGGAACTGAACATTCCCGGCAGAATCTTACGACCTGCGGATGCTGTTGTTTTTCTCTGTAGCATCACAGGTGTTTCTTTAGCAGATATCACAGTTGAGTAACAATAGAATAGTTTTACAATAAGGTGCTTATATGCGCGCTTGGAGAGATTTGGAAAGCATCCATGCCTGGACCAGAGCCATCGCAAATGTCTTGACATATGCATAACGTTGGTGTGGGTCTTTCGAGAGCGCTTTGTGGGCAATATATTGACCAAACAGCATATTGGTCTTGAGTTTTCCTTGATTCTGCAAGAGCTTGGTTATTGTTAGGCCAAGGAGCATGAACCGGTATTCACTGGAAATGCTATATAAATACAAATCTGCTATAATTCCTGCATACGGTAGATAGGAAGGTCATGGGTCTGATCAAGGCAGAGAACCAGGGACAATTCTTTAGAGTAGTTTAAAGCCATAAACAATCTGAGAGAGATCGAGGCTGTGGAAGAAGGTGTAAAATAGAGCGAACGATGAGAAAAATACCTGTTCATGCTTTCATTCATGAAGCGACGCAATTATTGAAAGCAGATAGCACTGGCATTATAAGTAATAAAGATATTGTGAAGCAATTGGCCTGGTTGCTCTTTCTCAAACATTTAGATAAACCTGGAAATGGTCAGGAGCTTTTTGCTTCCCAGAAGCAAGAAGGTTGGCACTATTCATGGTCTACATGGGTTCCCCGCGTCCTTCAACAAGGAGCTACTCATTTTGAGGAATGTCGGCGCTCTCTTCGTGAGGAGTTGCATCCACTCCTTGGAAAACTTTTTGGCCTCAAAAGCGAGTACATGGAGATCAACAAAAAATTTGAGATCTTTCAACGTCTCATACAACTTATTGATGAGGCTGAATTTATTAGCAAATCAGGGGAAGATTGCATTGCACAACTCTATAGTGCACTTCTTGCGCTTTTAGCCGAAGAGGATAAAAAGAAGGGAATTTTCGCAACTCCGCCTGCGATCACACGTTTTATGGTCCAGATTCTCGATCCTGGATCAGAGGATATCGTCTATGACCCAGCCTGTGGTACAGGAGATTTTCTGCTAGCCGCTGAGAGGCATTGTACTCAGAAAAAAGATGCCATTGATACGAACCGTCTCTATGGGAGAGATAGCGTCGAGGAGGTTGTTCAACTGGCGCGTATGAATATGTTGCTGCATGGCATAAATGCTGAACAGGTCCAGCAACAAGCAGTTGAGAGTGCACTCAGAATTGAGGATACACTCAATCGGCCACTTTTCTATCTCAATGGGGAAGTGCCGGATGCATCCGTAATAATGATGCACCCACCTTTAGGCCGCTATTCCTCTAAAGCAAAGGACGCGCATTCCCCAAAATCTTCGGTATCTTTTGACTGTTACGAGGCGTGGTTTCTCCAACATAGCTGGAGAAAAATGCAAGGTTATACAGCATATGCGCGTTGTGGAATGGTTGTTTCATCGGCCATTTTGGATGGTAGGGAAAAACAAAAAATACAGTTACGCAAAGAAATTCTCCAGAAATGGAATATTTTAATGGTCGTCTGGCTGCCAGAAATTGCATTTAGCCCGACATCGAGCGAAAGGACATTCTTACTCTTTTTTGACAAGCGACCATTAACAAAGAAAATTTTGCACTATAACTTGGCCTCACGCCTGGGGAACAGAACGTACACCTATACAGAATCGATCCAGGATAGTGATTTTGCTGAAATATTGGAGACATGGAAACACTGGAAAGCTCATCTGGAATCTCCTGAACAGATCCAGGAGCCAGATCAGACAGAGTTTCGATGGATCATGAGGTACGATCCACAGACTTTTGACTGGCTTCCTGCTCATGACCCTTACACGTTACTGCCTTTGCCTCCCTCCACACCTTCGCAAGAGGAACAATTGTCTCCAGATGAATTGCTTAGGCAGATTGAGAAAAATCATTTGCAGCAGCGACAGCACATACAACGTTTGCAAGAACTCCTCTCTCGGTTTAGCAAGGAAGGGAACAACGTATGAGTGACCAGCGTATCGAGACGCCGGAGGCCGTTGTCTGGAAAAAGAAAACCATTGGAGATATCGTCTATATTCAGGGAGGAGACGCCAAAGCGACGAACGCGCTGGCAGAGAAAGCCGCCGATGAATTAGCTCAGAAGGCCACCGATGACCTGGCAGTCTCGGCAAACTCTTATCCATACATTCAATCAGGGGATCTGCAAAACACTAGAGAAATTGTGATAACCAGGAGAATTCTCAAAAGTGACGCTACTAACATTCGCCGCGTCCCGGTAAAATGCGTCCTGTTAGCGGCTGCACGACCTGATACGGTAGGGCGTTGTGGTATTCTCTCGGAGGAAGCCATTATTAATAACGTCACCCAGGCGCTGATCCCTCGTAATCCACAAGAGTTACTGGTTGACTTCCTTTTCTACTATTTTCGCTTACCTTCAACCCAGAAAACCCTGAGGGATATTTTAATCCATCGCGGACAAACCCAATTACGGCGTGGCGATACCGAGGCGCTGGAAATTTTTCTGCCACCGCTCAACGTGCAAAGAAACATCACGCTTCGTTTAAATGCCCTCACTAAAGAGATCCAACAGAACAAAAGTACATTAGACCAGATCAGTCCAAAAATTACTCAGACCAAAGGAGCAAGCATTGATAAAATTTTTACTACTTTGGAACAAGACCCGGTCATCGAACGCCTGCCTTTGCGGAATGTAGTTACGCAAATAAAACACTCAGTGCATTCACGAGACGATCAAACACATGGAGAGTATATTTATGTTCCGCTGCAAGGGTTAAGCGCAGGAACTCTTGTACCAAAACAGATAAAGCCGTTGCGTGAGATAAATTCCCTACCAGCAAAGTTTTATGGCTCGCAATCATCTCCATCTTCTACCATACTCTACTCATTGATTAATCCAGAACTAAGACGCATCGCTTTAGTGAATGATATAAGCAATAACGGGTACATTACCTATAACCCCAACATCATTGCCCTCACAGTGACCAATCCCAAATGTGATCCCACATTTTGTATGTGGGCACTGATAGCTGCGCCGATCACTCAATTTATATCTGGCATGGTTATTCCACGTGTCAACATGACAGCTTTACTGAATTATCGCCTGCCTTTGCCGCCCTTGGCCGAACAAAAAAGGATCGTTGATACGATCGACACCCTTAGTAAAACATTCTCAGAATTAACGAAGAAGCAGGAGGAGCAGAGACAAAAACTTGATCAATTAGAACAGGGCATCATTGTGCAGGCGTTGCAAGGGGCTTCATAAAGTATGGCAGAAAACACACGCTCATTGCTCGCAAAAATATGGGATATCCTCGGAAAAGCTGGACTCACCAGCTCACAGGAACGTATTGTCTATATCGCAGCGCTGCTCACTGAGGGTAACGCGCATCTGCTCTCTTTTCCAGAAGAATATAGACCGCATAAGCCACCAGTCATTCGAGGCATTGACGAAGTGACGTTAAAGCACTATTTAGAGCAAGTAAGGGCACAGGAGGGATTACAGGGTGATGCCCAATTGTTTGATCAATTTGTCCTCTTCTATACCTCATCCTTCGTGCCAAAAGACGCCTACCCTATCCCTAGGCATATTGTTCATTTTATGCTTAACCTGCTAGATATTCGCCCTGAACATCATTTCGCTGATTTCACCTGCGGTTCTGGCGGTTTCCTGGTCAATACTGCGAGAAGGCCGGAGAGAATGATTGGTGTCGAAATCTCTTCTGACTGGCGCTCTATTGCCGTAGCAAATGCAGCGCTTCATCAATTAGAACGACCTCAGATAGATTTTCACCTCGATAACGCTTTCCATGCTTGCAGTCCAGAAGGCGTTTTGAGCAATCAAACATTTCACCGCATTGCGATGGCACCATCATTTGGACGCACCATCGACAAAAGGTTAGCCCAGGCTGTGCTTGCAGATGACACCATTACAACGGGGGTCAGCGAAGTGCTCTTTACCTATATGGCATACAAAAAGCTAGCGCCAGGAGGGAGGGCCGTGGTTATGGTGCCTATCAGTCTACTCACCAATAGAACTGGCAATGCCCTTCGTCAAAGGCTAATCGATGAACACGTATTAGAAGCAGTCATCACCTTTCAGGCTGGCATGCTACAACCATTCAATAATGAACGGGTCGCTTTGTTGTTGATACAACAGAAGCAGAAGAATTGGCCACCTTTAGAGCAGTGCTGGTTTCTCAATCTGGAATATGACGGGTATCCACGCAACCCTAATCGTGATTTACTCTCACCTCCTTCTCTGCTTGAGAATGACCTGCCACTTGCGCAAAAGGTTTTGCATCCTGAAGATCATGCAACCGAGATAGAGAACAGCCATCCAGCGCAAGCCAGTTTAGACATTCAGCATCAAACGGCGGTTCCAATCACGCTTATGCAAGTGCCAGAAAACGCTACTCTGGTTGGGCTCAGGCATTTCGCCGTGCAAAAAAACACACAGATAAAACATTTTCTCCTTGCGCAAGTACAACAGAACGAGCACATATCCCTAACGGCTGTTTCCTTGCAAGAACAAACCTTGCAGCCGATTACTGATTCAGTGGCCTGGAGACGTGAATTGTATAACATTCCTGAGGAAGTGCCGCCGCCGGAGGGTGATCTGCTTGTAGAGAAAGCCATAGCAGGGCAAAAACTTGCTATTACACGAGAAGGTCGTTTATTGGGGGTCTCAAAAGCTTTTTCAGAGTTGGCGCGTAACGCATATAGCCTCATAACGAGTGATTTCACAGCAACGACAAGAGAGACCAGTGATCTCGTTACAAATACAAGTGCGCATATATCACTATCTATGAATGAGGCAATTTCAGAAGCGTATCAATCGGCTCACATCCTCTTCCTGGAGCTGAGTCAGATAGAGCAACAGATCAGCAATCTGCAAGGGCGGCTGGAAGATCTGGAAACACCAGGACGTTTCGGTGAACCCCTTCCTCCCATTCAGCCCATATCAGCACTTATTCTGCGCTATCTGGGGACGAAACAATACAACCACTGGGAAAAGCTTCAGCCATTAGTTGAAGTCTCGCTGAGAGGCAAAGACACCTATCCCATACCCTTTCATCCTCAGCAGATTGAAGCACCTGGCATGAATCAAACGGAAATCGCTCAATTGCTGCAACTGCTAGAACACCTGGGAATAGTAATTAAAGTCAGTGGCAATCCATCTGAAGGAAATGGAGAACTGCCCAGGGTCGCATATCGTCGGGTATCAAGACGCGACATTTTCCCTAGAGAAAAGCACCCCTGGGAGTAGTCTGCGATGAGAATAGAAGAACTAAGAATAGTTGGCTATCAAATACTGCGCGATATCACCATTCACCCAGGGAAAACATCTCAACTCAATGGCGCTCCAGGTCTTCAAAGCTCTATTGATCTGCTTGTAGGAGTAAATGGAACAGGTAAATCGACGTTATTGCGGGCGCTGGCAATCATCTTTCAATGTTTAGAGCAAAACAATAGTATACCTCCCTTCGGATTTGCCATAAAATACATGTTAGATGAGCAACCGAAAATGATTTTTGTCAGTAATCTGGACGACAATACTGATCAACTCACCCCCCTCTTGCGCTTTCGGCTGGGAGATGACCCGGAAGAGGTCGTCGTAGGGAAGATTAAGGAAGAATATCTCCCTCGTCACATTATCGCCCTGACCAGCGGAAGTGAAACCGGTTGGCTCTATAACGGCGAGACAACTGACGAAACTGAGGTTGGCATCCTCTCTAGAGGCGCTCAGATAGAGGATCTGGAAAGTTTTCTCCAGACCTGGGATCTCACAGAAGTGCCGGGCAACCCTTTAGAGCGTGACAGAGGCCAGGTTCATCCCAATCCATCTAGCCGTTTCCAGTTAATTACTGCAAACCTCATGCCCTATGTCGTGCTTTGTGGTTTATTAAGTGACATGTGCAATGATAGCAAATATTTACAACCCATACTGGAATCCGCAAAAATTGAAAAACTCTACGGCTTCTCGTTGCAACTCTATCTAGACAAGGATCAGATCGCACAGGATCTTGTCCCATTTATCGCCCATCTCTGGGAGTGCGCAACCTACATAGTGCGAACTGGAAAAAACTATCTTCTAGTCTTCCTCTTCGACAATCAGGTAAGTGCTGACGCAACACTTTCTCCAGACGAGGAGAATCAGGGACAGAGCAGACCAGAACAATTACTAGGAGAAACAGGAGATGGATTAACCTTCTTTACCCAGATGTTACCTTTAATCATAGCTGATGATCCTAATAGCCAAATTATGCGCAAGACCAACCTTTTTCTCAAGAGTGCTCGTCCTCTGCCTCAAAACTCAACTGAGGAGATGAGCCCCTCAGAACAATCATCTCTCTATCTGTTCGATTGGTTAAGTGATGGAGAGCAAAGCCTTTTAGGCCGTCTGTGCCTGCTGCCATTGCTCAGTTACACCGAAGCTATGGTTCTGCTGGACGAGCCGGAGGTCCATTTTAACGATTACTGGAAACGTCAACTCCTGCAAATGCTGCACTCTTCCTTACAGCAACAGAAACCAGGCCAACGTCCAACGAGTAGTCATATTTTGATGACGACCCATTCCAGCATTACCCTGAGCGATGTTGCCAACACTAACATCTGGATACTTGAGCGTGACTACGATCATCAGAGCCGTGCAACTCAGCCCCGTTTACGTACACTAGGCACCGATCCCAGTGATATTATTATCCATATTTTTCGTGCTGACAGCGCAATTGGTGCCTATAGCGCCGCTTATATTCGTGAACAACTACAAGCTTCAGAGGAATTTCCTGATGATAAACGCATCAAGAAGCTCAACGAGCTGCTCAAACAAGTAGGTCCTGGTTACTGGCGCTATTTAATTCGTCGCGAAATACTGAGCCTGGAGGCTCCCCAAATCTGGAATCCGCTAGATTCAGGAGAAGAAACGCTTTCATGATCCATGACATAAAGCTTCCCCTCTTCACAAAACGCTGTCTATTCTCAATTGTTCAGCTACAAATGAGCTTGTTGGATTTTGCAGCTTCAGATCCAGCTACCCGCATCGAACTAGAGGCATACGGGAAGTATCTCGATAGAGATGACTGCTGCTTCAAAGGTTACGGTCAGCACATTGCAGCAGCCGTATGGCACGGACATCGTCCAAAGCGACCACTCGCAAAAATCGCATTACTTCAGGAGTTCAGCCAATCATTTCATAGCTCAGACGATCCACGACCCGTATACAATGCCCAGGATTTTAAGCGAAACTGGCTGAAACGCATTCGTAAAGAGGTAGAGAACCTGTACCAATGCACTGAAGCAAAGATAGAGATAGGGTACTTCTATGGCGATGGCATACAGTATATCAAAGGTAAGGCGACCAAAAACCAATCTGAAAACACGGAGGTTGCACCAGTCTGGCAACAAAAGGCAGGAGAGTTTTTTCTTTATTTTTACAATGCCTACCTGGAGGATTCAAAAGATGGCTTTCCTGCAAGCTTCTTTCCTCCTGATATGAGCGCGCTCATCCCCGGAGGGAAGCACTTTGGCCGACAGGAATTACTGAAGCTGTTTCTAGTGGAGAATAATAACCTCCATATTTGTCCTGTCTGTGACGAAAACGGCTATTACACTGATAGTCGTGGTACGATACGCGCAACCATTGATCATTTTCTCCCCAAAGATACATACCCCCATTTTGCCTGTCATCCGCACAATTTAATACCCACCTGTTACGGTTGCAATTCTAGTGTGAAAGGACTCAGAGATCCCCTTCATGTGACAAAAGGAGAACCTGGTCCTGGCATTTTATATAAAGAGGCGATGCCTTATGCTGAAGAAACCAGACGAAAAGATACCTTCTATCTGACGGTTGATCTCAGCAAAGGATTAAGGGAAATTCGCCTAGGCAATCTCGAATACAACACTCAACTACAAGATGGAAACGAGGATGGGTTGAACGCAGCATTAGAGATATTGGCGCGTGTCTATGATATTCCTGGGCGTTGGGCGACCGGCAACCCACTTCAGGAAAATAAGGGACCCAAAGATATCCTGGCCGAAGAGAGCAAGCAGAACGACACATCAGTAGAAACAAAAAAGCCCGGCTTCGTAGCTGATAGAGTCAGTGAAACACTTTTCCGGCGTATGCGTCATTTTCTAGGACAGGGTAAGGATATTATGCCGGGAGATAATATGATTGACGAGCTCTACAATGCGCTCTCGCTTCTTCTCTATTATCTTTCAGAGGAAGATCGCTATAAAGACCCTCTCACAGTGCCGATGCTCTGGATACTTGCAGCATTACTTGCTCAGGAGAAGCAGCAGCTACATCAAGTCCTGCTATTGCAACAGCAGGGTATATTACCTAAAGATCGTCATTTTATTCCTGCGGGATTAGATGAAGTGCTTTCATGGAGTGGGCAAGATAATGCAAAAATTCAACGAAGAGAAGATACAATACAAGCAATACTCAATGTAGCAATGAAAAAGAAAGGAAAATAATCCTGGATTAACATGAAGTCCAGTACCTTCCTCTCATTTGCTCTTGTTTAGTATATCAGGCACCAGACATACAAAATACCTGTTTCGTAAAGAATGGCCTTTCTAGTAGATGACAAACTTTAAATAGAAGGAAGAAACCAGAAGCCCACTCGCACCCCTCTTTCGCCGATCCGATGACCTTTAAGGATCCTAATTTCGTGAATTCTATAATCCTTAGCGCTTTGATGATAAGTTCCTAGAAGAGGGCCAAAGCTGTCTATTAGAGGTTTTATAGGGCCTTCAAAACTGAAGTCACCTATACGTGTCTCATCTGAATCAAAGATTAAAATCAATCCAAGCGGCTCTTCATCACCAATAATATTTTGCCCTTCTAACTCAGGAAGTAAAGCTGCTGAGCTAATGGATTTAATGGGTGGATTACGTATATACAAGGGTTCTTGACAAAGATTAGAGGGGATTGGAGGGGGGTGGTTACTTATAGCAACACCAGGAGTCTCGCCCAGTTCCATCGATACCCATACAGTGGAGGACTCCATCCCAACTACATTCAAAACTGGCCCTGCAATATTATCCAAGTCGAAATAATTATATCTGCGCACCCATGAGCTAACGACGAATCGTAAGCATGGATGCTGCAAGGATTGCGAACATATTGCTCTAACATTTTCTTTCCATTCTTTCTCCCCACTTGATAAAAAAGTAGGAGGTTCATCCTCAAGAAATGGATATTCTGGCATAGATTCAGCTCCTGAATAATTTCGTTTAAACTTCCTGCTCTTCTTAAGAAGATCTTCTATACCCGTTAACGGGATGTGCAAGCTGTTTCTGCCCATCCGTAGCAGCAAGGGGAGAAGGCAGTATTCTGAGTGGTGTGTAAAAAAAAGGTCTGGTATCCTGAACTGGAAAATGTAGTGAAACTGAACCAGGAGGATAGCCATGACCCTTTACGATCACTCTAGCGAAGACATCATCACCCGTCAAGAGGCCTTTGAGCAGCTGGTGAAAGAGCGACTCCAGTACGCCGTTCGCATCGCATTCATCAATGTGCTGGAAGAAGAAGTGACGGCCTTTATTGGAGCCAAGCCGTATGAGCGCAGCCAACACCGTCGAGATCAACGCAACGGACACTACAGCCGTCATCTGGACACCACTGTGGGAGAAATCGCCGATGTGCCCGTTCCTCGCACGCGAGGAGGGTATCACACGCAGTTGTTTGAGCGTTATCATCGCCGCCGCGACGAGCTGGATGGCGCCATGCAAGACATGTTCATCAAAGGAGTGAGCATGGCTCAAGTCGGAGAGATCATCGAGACATTAACCGGTTTGCATCCGAGTGCCTCAACCGTCTCGCGGGTGTTTCATACGCTGCAAGAGGAGTATGAGCAGTGGAAAGCCCGTCCCCTAGCTCAGCGCTATGCCTACGCCTTTGCCGATGGGACCTACTTCACCGTGATCTACCAGAGCGAAGGCTGCAAGATGCCCATCTTGGCGGTGGTGGGCATTGCCATCACCGGAGAGCGAGAAGTGCTGGCTTTTCGCGTGGGGGATCGGGAGAATCAGCAGGCGTGGGAAGATCTCATGGAGGATCTCAAAGCACGAGGAGTCAAGGAAATCGGGCTCTGGATCAGTGATGGCAACCGAGCCATGCTCAATGCCATCACCAAGCACTTCCCGACCGCACAGAGACAACGCTGTGTTCTGCACAAGATGGAGAACGTGCTCAGTTACGTTCCGAGCAAGCAGCGAGAACAGCTTGAACTTGAGCTCAAAGCCCTCTTTTCCCAAGAAAGCCGACAGCAGGCCGATCAAGCCGTGGCTGCTTTCCTTGAGAAGTACCAGAAGGTCTATCCCACCGCGGTAGAGTGCTTGCAGCGGGATCTGGAGGCTTGTCTCACCTTTTACGCCTTTCCGAAGACGCACTGGAAGACCATTCGCACCAACAATGTCAGTGAGCGGCTCTTTGGAGAAGTCAAACGTCGTTCGCACAAGATGGCTGCCGCGTTTCGCAATGAGGGGAGCTGTCTGCTGCTCTTCTATGCCGTCATTCGCGGCTTGACCTTCCACAAGCTCACGATGCCACCAGCATCGCAAGCTCAGCCAGATCTTGTCCTTTTACACAGTACTTGACATACTGCCGGGGAGAAAGAGATAGGGAACCTCCCAACTTCGCTAGGAGCAGCGTCCTTGGACCCAGTTCACACAAAATAGCATATCGCGTTAATTAACTGGCCTCATCATAGATACTCTTCCCCATACCATCATAAGTACTCGCGATATGCTCGTAAATTTTTACTCCCAGCATGTTTAGCTCCTGGAGATAGGGGTTAGGCATCTCTGTTAGAGACGCTTTGATCGCGTTGCGCACCTGTGCTTTCACTGCTTGCTTTGTATTCCAATCAGAACGCAGTTTTTCATTTTTTAGAGTCGCTAAAAGTTTACGCACTATTATCTTGATGCGATCTTTTTCATCTTCGGTAAGCTTGATGTCAGGCAGGAGCACTATATCATAGAGTGCTAGCTCTTCTTCGGTTAGACCTTCTTTGACATGACGCTCGTCTTCTTCTCCCAATTTTTTCATGAATTGCAACAGTTTGTAATAGTGGATTTCCTGATTGGCGCTTCCCTGGTTGTACTCATCAATCATCCTTTGGAATTCTTCTTGATAATTGACGCGTTTCTTGTTACGGCGCAGCATATACTGTACCTTGCCCGCAACCTTACCACGTAGTCGATCATATTTGATCGCTTGATTTCCAGCATTAAAATCTTCCGCCAGAGCCTGGTAGTCTATTTTGCTCAAGTCAATGCGCTCTGGCAGGATATACTGGCTAGTAGACTCATCTACCTTGCGAACAACGTAATCTTTGGTAGTTACAGACTCGCTCATCAAATTATTGATATTTTCCATTATGGAAGATACATCAGTTGGCTCCTTGAGGGAGTAAAGGATACGTGCAATCTCTACTACGAGGGCTACACGCTTCTCGTAGGTTTCTCGGATCTCTCTGTTTGGCAGCATTGCATTGTAATAGCGCTCAGCAGACGCTGCCAACGAGACGTATTGCTTTTGTGTCTGATCGTTTTTAACGATTTTATTTGTAGCGTCGGCAAGTAAATGAATGGAGTCCATAGTACTGGTTGCCAAGATTGCTGGGAGGTCAATGTCTTGCTTTTGACAGAATTCTTCGACTTCTCGAACAGCTCCTTGTAGATAAGGCAGGAGAACACGCTTGTTTCGGATCGGCATATCGCCTTTATCAGCAGGATCTGTATTCTTATCTCGATTGGATGCATAAATAGCCAGCGCTTTCCGTATGTCATTGAAGATTCCGAGATAGTCAACAATAAGGCCATTGACCTTAAGCCCATTTTCTCTGTTACGGAAAACACGATTAGCCCGTGCAATAGTTTGCATCAGGGTATGATTACGCATTGGTTTGTCGAGATAGACAGTGGAAAGGCTGGGTACATCGAAACCTGTCATCCACATAGCACAAACGAAGACAATACGCAGGTTATGGATAGGAGACTTAAACATGCCTTCAAGGTCTTCGGTCTCCATGCGGCGGCGATGCGTCTGAATGTCTAGCCCTTTTTTCTTAAACTTTTCATCTTCATTCTGTTCTGAAGAGACAACAACCGCCATATCTGTTGCCTCCATATAATTGATGTCATGTTGTAGTTTAGCTCGCAAGTCCTCTTGCGTTTCATCATTTTCATCCGTGGCTTGCAGTTGGGCCTTCAGCTTATCGATCTCAATACGCCAGTATTTTTGTACTTTGTTATACATTTTGACTGCTGTCATTTTGTCAATAGAGACAACCATAGCTTTTCCTCGATAACCACGGCGCATGAAATGTTGTGCGATGTCTTCAGCTATTGTTTCCAGGCGAGGTTCTAAAGTGATAATATTGTAGAGTTCCTTAAATTTCTTTTGTACGCCCTCTTCCTCTTCTTCCTCCGCTTCTGCCTCAGCGAGCACTTCACTAATCTGTGTATTAATCTCGCTATTAATCACCTGTATTTCGGGAGAACGGTTCTCGTAGAAGAGCGGTACTGTTGTACCATCTTCTATAGAGTGACCAAAATTATACTTACTGATGTAATCTCCAAATTTTTTGCGTGTTTCTTCGCGTTCTTCACCTTCAATAAGGGGTGTGCCTGTAAAGCCGATAAACGCCGCATAAGGCAGAGCTTCACGCATGTTTTGAGAAAGATCAGCATATTGAGAGCGATGTGCCTCGTCAGAAATGACGATGATGTTTGAGCGGTCAGTGAGTGCTGGATATTTCTTCCGCTCTTTTTTTGCTGGTTTCTTTGGTTTAGCTTCTTTCTTTGTTTTTTCTCCTTCATTGAGTTTGCGGAGATGAAATTTTTGGATGGTGGTAAAGATAACGCGATGATTCTCTTTTAACAATTGCTGAAGATGCTTGCCTCCTCTGGCATGGGTCTCGTTTCCTTTGACCACATTGGCATTTTTGAATGTCTGATAGATTTGCTTATCCAGGTCTTCACGATCCGTCACGATCAAGAAGGTCCAGTCACCCTTGAGTTTGTAGTGAACCTTTTGGACAAAGAAAACCATTGAGTAACTTTTGCCGCTTCCTTGCGTATGCCAGAAGACGCCCAACTTGTCATCATATTCCTTACGATGCTTCAAAATTTCGATAGCATTATTGACGCCAAGATATTGATGGTTCCTGGCAATGATCTTTTTTACTCCTCCGCTTTCATCGCTGAATAAAGTAAAATTCTCGACCATGTCTAGCAAGCGCTTTGGTTGGCAAGTTCCTCTGATAATGGTTTCCAGGGATGCTCTCGGAGGTTCGTCTTCACGTTCGATTCTCGTCCATGTGGAGAAATGCTCCCAGCCCGCTGTCAAGCTGCCAATGCGGCTTTCACGACCATTTGAGAGGATAATGAAGGCATTGTACCAGAAGAGTTGCGGAATGTAGGTTTTGTAGTCTTTCAGGTTATTGTTGTATGCATGTTCCAGGCGTTCATGAATAGCTTTGAATTCAACAAAAATAAGTGGTATACCATTCACGAATCCAAGCAGGTCAGTACGACGATTGTAAATATCATGGCGAATCCAGAGCTGGGAGACCAATAGATAGTTATTATTGCCTGCCTCTTCCCAGTCTATATATCGAAGCGTAATGCTTTGAGTCTCATCACGCTTATTTTCACCTGCAAGAGGTATCTTTACGCCCTCTTTCAAGAGCTGATATACTTCGCGGTTAGCTTCCGCTAAAGATCGATCACTACGGTCTTTTCTGATTTCTTCTATTGCCTGGCCAATTAGATCCTCTGCTTGTTCTGCAATGGGAGATAAAATATCCTTATTCAGCTCTTCTAGTGCAGGTCGCAAATACTTAACCAGAACAACTTCGCTCTCATGCTGACGCCCTAATGCACTATATGGTCCAGCTTTATCGTAATAAGCGTTTTTGGGAGTGTATCCAAGCTGTGTGAAGAGGTCAATCGCTGGTTTCTCAATACGGTTAAGCTCATTGTACTCGTACATGTACTAAAGCACTTTCTAAGGCGAATAAACCCCTGTTAAATATGTTTGTTGGTCTCTAGTTGCTCGGTACCATGTTTGTAATCTTCACCCTCACTATCATCCTCTCTCGCACTAATAGAATAACATAGTTCGTCATGGGGTATCTCTTTTTATGGATCTCTTTTGGCGTCAACTTCATAATTCTGCCCTGTCATGATGGAGGTAAGATAATCATCATCAAGCAGTTTGAGAATGTCCCACGGATAATCTTCATCATAATGTAACATCTCTTGCTGCCCATTGTTGATATCTATAATAGGGATATGAAGTTGATGCCTTTTGATGGCTGGCTTCATCTCAGCAATCGTGAGGTTGCTCAGGTAAGGTCGCCTGGCAATGCTAGTCAGCTTCTGCATTTTGCTCTTGTCGTTGATACAGGCCCGTGCAAACTGGCTGAAGTTTTCTATTGGTATGCGCTGCTGTATCAGATCAAGCGTCTCTTTCGCTGACTCAATCAGTTCATTGAGAATTTGGAACATGTAATAGAAGTGGCTTTTTGCCAGAACGAATAAACTTGTATTGCACCCGATGCAGTCAATGGCTTTATCAAACAGGAAGATCGGTGTTTTCACGTCTTCAAACTCATCTGTATTTCCCAGGATGCGCTTGATGGCGATTGGCGCAGAGGCGTGTAATACTCTCTTGGGACTGTAGCGACGATAGAAGTAGATAGGCTGGCCCTGGGGTGGCTGGAGAATAACGACGTAAAAGCGCATCTTCTCTGTAAAGGAAGGTTCTTCTTTGAAGGTTTCGAGGCCGTGGAGCATGTTCAGGGGTTGGTTCTGCTCTACGATATGGTCGTAAGGTGGTTTAGTTAGCTCAATATGTTCAACCTGGTATTTCTCTGGCTTTCCAGCTACATCGAAATCGAGTACCTGTAGGTTATGCAGATGCAGTTGTTTCTGATATTCGACAAGGCAATCAGCTACGAGATCGCGAAATTCCTTCTTGATTGACTCAGCCAACCGTAGTCTGCGGAACTCTGGTAAGCTCTCACTATCCTTGCGTGCTGCAATACAAACTTCTGCCGTACAAGTGCTGATGTCTAGGCTGAGAATATCTTGAAGTGCTCGAAAATACTTGGCTCTGGCAACTGTCATATCGTCTTCTTAACTTTCTTCTCCAGATAAACGTTGGTGCTAATCTCCACGAAGTAAAGTGTGCTATTCGGCCTGATATCCTGGCGTGCGATCAGATAATGTGGCACCTGGTCGGTATTAATGGTGATCGAGTATAGGTGCCATCCGACCAAGTTGAGCATTGGATTTACGTAAATCATATTGGAATTGACGTACAGAATGAGCAATACTGCAACGAGAATCAGTATGGCTGCAGCCTGCTCTGGAGTAGCCAGTGGGAAAGTGACAAATGGGATCAGATACGTTGCAATGTAACTTACAACATTCTCGTCTCGTTTCTCAACGCCTGTAATTTTTGCCTGCGACACACCGCCTCTACTCTTACGCATGCCAATAAAGAGAAAGGTAACCAGGAGGCTAAAGAGCGCAAGAATAAGAATACTAAGCGCCCAGGGAAGATTTGACCGCCATAGTAATATGCTGAAGATGAGCATTAAAGGGAAGTACGAACTAAAAAACAGCATACAGCGAACAAGCAGGCTGGGCATATCTGTATCCCTTCCGCAAGAGCGTTTCACGCCTCTTCCGTAAAATTTACCTTATGATTACACAATTAGCAACAAAGAAGCTGTGATAAGGCCAAAATACTATCCCTTGTAAAGATATTTCAAGGTAGCGAGATGTGATCAGTTCTATCCTTAGAACAAAGGCAATGCTAGCTGAGTTGCGTTGATTGGTTCTGGATTCGCTATGATAGCCGAGTCTTGTTGTTCTTCAGGTTCTATAATATCTGGGACTGTAATATCTAATGTTTCGACATCGATTTTGCCTGAGATTAGTTTGGGGAGTAGCATGTTGCGAGTGCCACGAAGGCTCTCATTTTTTTTACTTAGTTTTATTTTTAGCTCAAAAATCGCTGAAACGTATGAATCAAATTGTTTGATTATTTCATAAGGCGGAAGTATGATCAACAGTCTATGTACATTATTTCTATCGAGTGTAGGGACAGCAGCACCAGAATTAAGCCCAGCCAAGTCAAGAGACCTGAGTAAGTAAAAGGCATAGATAGGCGTAACAGAGTGAAAATGTTTCACCCAGAGTGTTGTATTTAAAGGCCAGAAATCCTCTTTAACATATGTTACAGTTCCTAAAGAACCGCTTCTACCAGTTAATACACCTGGCCCTTTAACCTTTGCTTGATTGTGGGTACCAGCTCTACCTGTGGAGGCGTAAACTGGTATGTTTCCCTTTTCTCTCTGTGCTGTTGGTAAATCAAAACCTCTTTGTAAAGTTAGTGCTGAATCCAACTTTACTACGTTCCAATCTTCCGGTATCATTCCCATTTCCGACTCTACCATCCGATGCTTCTTATGTCCTGGATAGCGAAAATGCACAAACCATTCACTATAGAGCGACTGAGCCAATTCTTCTAAAATAGCAATACGCCGCGTATTGTTCTCGAGGAGATCGTCGTAGGCTGAGAGGATGGAAGCGATTTTGCGTTGAGCGGATAGATGGGGATACTTTACCTGGATGCTACGAATAATACTAGTATTTAAATTAGGAAGTGTAGCACCAATAGCCTGGTTAGCAACCCATGCTACTACTTTAGGATCGCCTAAATAGTAATAAAGAAAGGTTGGATCTAGTACCCTATGTCCGAGGCTAATACGTAAACAACCTGTACCACAAATCCATCCCTCTTCTTTTTTTGTTATAAGTCCTCTCCGTCCTATATCTCCCCTACGCCCATATATTATGTCTCCTACGTGTAATTTGTGCTGTGATAAGCGACGAGTATCGTCATCTCCAATGCGTGCGATATCCTCAACTGATATTTTGCCGTCCACAATATTCTTTGGCATTATTACAGGGGTTCCTTGCTCCAGGTAATCAGATTCGTGCAGTTGTGATCCAAAAGGACCTGTACGTATAGTTCCTCTAACTTCATCGCAAATATCACCAAGCGTACGAGAAATTAACTTCATCTTTCTTTACCTTCCAATAAAGAAATCATGTTCTCACTAATTCGCGTTTCTAGTTCACGTGCTTCAAGATTGAGCATCTCTAATTCCTCATTCAGTTCTTCAAGCTTCATCATAAAATCAAAGTCCTCGAACGCTTTTTCTGCAATTCCTACATAACGCCCGGGATTGAGATTTCCACCTTGCTCTTCGATCTCCTTTAATGTGGCCACTTTACATAAACCAGGTATATCTGAGTATTTGCCTTCAAGGAAAGTTTCCTGCACTCTTGGTTGACTACCATTAACCGTTTCAATCTCTTCCCCACGATAGAGTCGCACGATGTTCGCAATAAATTCTATATCTTCCGGCCAGAACTCGCGGTGAGTACGATCAATGTAGCGATAAATCTGTTGGGCATTGATAAATAAAACTGTATCCTCCCTTTGTGTGCCGCGCTTACCTTTGTCGAGAAACCAGAGAGTGCAAGGAAGTGTCACTGTGTAGAAAAAATTTGAGCTTATTGAGATGATAACATCAACAGATTTTGTCTGTAGTAGCTGGCGGCGTATAGCTAATTCTGAATTACCTGCATCACTCGCAGAACTTGCCATCACGAAGCCTGCGCGGCCTTTATCCTGTTTCAAGGCACTATAAAACATCTGAATCCAAAAATAATTGCCTTTGTTGATGTTGGGTATTCCAAATGGATATCGTTTTTCCTGATTTTGTAGCTTGACCTTATCAATATTTTTAAGATTAAATGGAGGATTAGCCATCACAAAGTCAAATTGTCCCCAAAACTTGTGTAGTTCACCATAAAGGCTATTGGTAAAGGTGATATTGCCTGGGAGTCCATTGACCGCTAGGTTCATGCGGCAGAGGCGTACTGTCTCTTCCATGATTTCCTGGCCCCAGATGGAAATATCATCTGCTTGGCGTTGATGATTGCGCACAAAGCGAGCGCTCTGCACAAACATACCACCGGAACCACAAGCTGGGTCAAAAATGCGTCCTTTGAAGGGCTCTATGATTTCTACTATTAACTGGACTATTGAGGTTGGCGTGAAGAATTGACCACCGCGCTGTCCTTCCGCCATCGCGAATTCACCCAGGAAATATTCATAGACCTTGCCGAAGACATCGCCCTCAATATCGAAAGAAATACTGTCGAGGGCTTTGAGGAGCGCAAATATATTGCTGGTGCTGAGCCGGGTGAAGCTTTTAGGGAGCGCGCCCTTTAAGTCTTCATTTTTTTCTTCGATGTCTCCCATTGCCTGGTTGATGATCTTGCCCATATTGGTGCTTTCTGGTAGCTTCAGCAGTTCGTCAAACTGGGCATATTGAGGAAGTACAAGCGCACCACGCTCTAAATAATCATCGTCTGTAATCTCATAGCCTGCTGGTTTCTCAGCCTGTATCTCTGCGGTCACTTTCTTAAAGCGTTCACTCGCAAAACGGAGGAAGATCAAGCCAAGTACCGGTTCCGAGTATTCAGAAGCTTTCAGGCCTGAGTTGGCACGTAGATCGTCTGCAATGGCCCATAATCGTTTCTCTATCTCTTCCAGTTTTGTTGCCATGTATGAATCCCCTTAGAAGTGTATTGTGAGCGCTTTTGACGTTGCGAATATGTAAAGTTCCACAAAACAAAAGTGCGTCCTATTGGCCTGCATCATAGTATAGCAAAGAGTGACGAAGATATATAGTAGTAACAAACTGATAATGCTGAAGAGGCTATATAGGTTGATATGTTTGCAGATTATAATGATGGATGATGGTCAGATTAGCTCTAATCTCCATAAAGTAAGCATAGTATTTACATCAGATCAATGAAATGTTTTTCTGCTTTAACATTTGTGTTTCTGGAGGGCTAGTTTGACTCATCAGTTAAAAGTTTTAAAGTCATCAAATCCATCTAAATTTAGATTAAATGCGCCCTGTACGCTTTCCCCTTCTAGCCGCTTATCGCCTTCCTTGCGTTGTTTGAAGAAGCACAAATGTGTCTCGTGATGAGTATATTCGTTTGCCAAAATTTGGTAAAGTGGATGCAAGTCCAATATCTGATCATCTCTATCCATTAATACAATGGAGTTTGTCAAGTATTTTGTGTATGTGTTTTTGTCTATTGGGGAAAACGCTCCCCGAATGCAATGGCAAAACAGTTGAGCGCAGGTATCCAGTTTCGAATGGGCATGGTCCACTTTTTGGCAATGTTGTGCATGGCCAGGTACACCACCTTGTACACCGCCTCATCTGAGGGAAAAATGCGATGGTTGCGCGTGACCTTGATGCCTAAGCGAAGAGGTCGCCCTCTCCGCTCGGCTCCAAAACCGTGCTTGAGACTTGTCGCCTCACACGGCTCCTCAATACTGCGGTCATTTGTCATTGATACGCTCCGTCGCGTGTTTCGCATGCCTTTGGTCGTGGCAGTGGCGGTGAAGCGCACATTTGTTGCTTAATTCCTCTCCGCCGCCTTCACTTCTTGGGGTGATATGGTCGATCTCTATGTGATCTTCCTCCCGGAAGTAAAGTTCACACCATCGGCATTTTCCTTGCTGTTTCCGTAGCAGTTTTCCCAGCGTTTTCTTCGTTAATGGGTGATCTTTTAAGCGTTTTGCCCAATAAAGGAGATTTCCGTCGAACGGGCTTGCTTTGCCTTTTACCTTTATGTGGCGTTGGATGGGTATCGCCGCATGCCATCTCAGCACGTGCTGCCCTGGTCCCTCTGGCGTAGCATATGTCCAGGTGTTCCCTTCAATTGTCCGCCAGTACTTCCCTTTTACCCATCTCGCGCTTTTTTTCGGGTGTTTTCGGGTCATCTTCTGCCACAGCATACGTACCAAGTGGTGGTCACATGTCACAAATTGCTTTGTAGACACGACCGTTCGATAGTATAGCGCCCAACCATGGATAACCGGGTTGAGTTGGTCAATGATTTCCTCCTGCGGAAGCGATTGACTTTTCTGCACTATCTTCCTGAGTTCTTGCAAATGGCGTTGGATGCCTTCTTTACTCGGCGTGATGATCGTCTTGAAACCGGACGGTTTTCCTTTGCCTGTATGGGTTTTCCCTACGGGGAATTGTCGAATGGTAAATCCCAAGAAGGTAAACCCTACATTCCCTTGATATTCTTTCAGGGTATGGGAGAGCCGTGTTTTGCTCGGTTTCAATTCCAGTCCGATGCCTTCTAACCATGTAGCGATGGTTTGCTGCGCCTTGATAACTTCTGTTTCCTGGGCATGCAACACCACAAAATCGTCGGCATAACGGATGAGTTGAGGCGCTCCCCGCAGTGCGGATGGAGCCTTGTTCTCACCGATATAGGCGGAAGTCAATGCTGCTTCCATTCCGTAGAGGGCGATGTTGGCAAGCAATGGAGATACGACCCCGCCCTGCGGGGTTCCCGCTTTGGTCGGAGAAAGTTCCAATACTTCCATGACTCCAGCCTTGAGCCAGCCTTTCATCAATCGTCGCATTGCAGGATAGGTGCGCAGTTTTTCTAAGAGCGCTTGATGATCGATATTGTCGAAACAACCCTTGATATCCGCGTCCAGAACATATTTGCTCTTTAATCGGATATTGTTGAAGATTGCTCCTACCGCATCATGGGCACCGCGTCCCGGTCGGAAACCGTAACTATTGGCCTCGAACAAGGCTTCCCATTGTGGTTCCAGGGCAGCTTTGGCGAGTGCCTGACATGCCCTGTCAAACATCACGGGCATCTTCACCGCACACTACCTCCTTTGACAAGCCATCTGTGGAATGGGTGACCGTTACCCATCCATTCCATCCCTTGCATGGTCAACGCGTGCGACTCGTTCGCGTGCGCCGCGGGTCAGATCCTGACCTCATCATTCGTCTGCCCGATGGTTATCACGGAGCGATTGCGGCAAGCCTAACGGATTACGCAGGCGCTTGCGAGGCTGATTCTGGCGCAACAGTACCTGCCCTGCTCTCGATTGAAGGATTGTGGCAGATTGCCCAATTCATTGAGCAGCAACGCCAACGTCATTTGCTTGCAGGAGGTCTTACGATATGAGCGTGATCGTCGTGCTTCATCTGATCGGTGCTCAACAAGGAGGTGTGTGTATGTTGCCCATGTTCTCACACCCATGTTCTCGTGATGTGCAGGTGACACCGAGGCAGGTGTGGCCTGCCCTCCCTCATGATCTGCGCACTCGTATTGCTGGTTTGCTGGCTGAGCTTGCGTTACATATGGTAGCTGCTCATCCTGGCAACGCCTGCACTGCAAAGGAGGCCGGCTGTGCTTACCCGACAACCCGCTCCAAAAATCCGTTCTGATCATCTCGACCGGCTCGCTGTCATCTATGTGCGACAATCGACCTTGTTCCAGGTACGAGAGAACAGCGGCAGTACCACCAGGCAGTATGATCTCGTTCAGCGCGCTCAGGACCTGGGGTGGACTCCTACCAGCATCCAGGTAGTGGACCAGGATCAAGGGCAATCGGGCTCTTCTTCCCTTGGCCGTGATGGCTTTCAATGGCTGGTTGCTGAAGTCGGTCTGGGACACGTTGGAGCCGTACTGAGTCTGGAAGTCTCGCGCTTGGCTCGTTCGTGCAGTGACTGGTATCGACTGCTGGAGATCTGTGCGCTCTCCGAGACGCTCGTCATTGACGAAGAGGGCATCTATGATCCGGGAGCCTACAATGACCGCTTGCTGCTTGGCTTCAAGGGCAATATGTCCGAGGCCGAACTGCATTGGTTGCATCAACGGCTGCAAGGAGGCAAACTGACGAAAGCAGAGCAAGGACAGCTGCGCTTTCGCTTGCCCATTGGCCTCGTCTACGATCCGGTCGGCAAGATCGTGCTTGACTCGGATGAGGCAGTTGCCGAAGCCGTTCGTCTGGTGTTCTCGCTCTTTGAGCACTACAATTCGGCGCTAGCTGTGGTCAGGACCTTTGCTGACCAGCACTTGCGGTTTCCGACGCGTTGGTGGGGAGGCAAGCAAGCCGATGAACTGATCTGGGGCCGTCTCACCCATGAACGGGTCTTGAATATCTTGCATAGCCCTTTGTATGCAGGAGCCTACGTCTACGGGCGCACCCAGTTCCGGCGACGTCCCCTTCCTGGTGAAGAACCTCGCATCAAAGGGAGAACCTGCCGGATCAAACAGGAAGACTGGCCCATTGTGCTGCTGGATGCCCATCCCGGCTACATCACCTGGGAACAATTTCTGCGCAACCAGCGACAACTCGACGATAACCGCACCTGGCGTGCTGAGGAACATCGAGGAGCAGTTCGTGAAGGGCCATCGCTCTTGCAAGGCATGGTGTTGTGTGGCTCCTGTGGTCGACGCATGACCATTCGCTATCAACGCAATGGCTCCTTGTTGATGTATGAATGTCACCAGATCCATTCGCAACTTGCCGGGAAAACCTGCCAGACCATGCGGGGAGATCGTATCGATCAAGCCGTGGTTCGGTGTTTTCTGGAAGCGATCGAGCCTGCCAATCTGGAGGTGGCGCTCTGGGCACTTGATCAGGTGGAAGCGCGTGCCAGACAGGCAGATCAGCAGTGGCACCGCCAGATTGAACGAGCGCAGTATGAAGCTGACCTGGCTTGCCGACGCTACAAGACCGTGGATCCGGACAATCGCCTGGTGGCCAGGAGTCTGGAGCGAGAATGGAATGAGAAATTGGCTGAGGTCGAGCAATTGGAGCGAGAATATGCCCTCTTGCCCAAACAGGCAGCCCTCTCGCTCACAGCCTCACAACGGGAGCAGATTCGCACCCTTTCCCAGGATCTGCCCGCCATCTGGCATGCTCCAACAACAACATTCGCAGAGCGCAAGCGACTGCTGCGTTGGTTGATCAAGGATGTGACGCTCTCCAAGCGAGGCAACGTCATCGATGTTGCCATTCGTTGGCAGACCGAGGCCCTCACGCGTCTAGCCATCCCACGTCACAAAAAATCGTGGGAAGAGCGTCAGACCAGCCAAGAGGTGGTGGATCGCGTGAGGGAGTTGTCTGCAAGCCATACCAATGCGCAAATTGCCGTTGTGCTCAATGAGGAAGGGGCGCAAGCTGGGATGGGAGGCTCGTTTACGACGAGCAAAGTTGAGTGGATTCGCTATGCCTATCACATTCCTACTGGCTGTCCAGAACGTCCGAAGGCAGCTCCAACCGGGCAGCGGGGAGACGGACCCTACTCGGCAAAAGCCGCTGCGGAATTGCTTAACGTGGACGTCTCGACCATTGCCGCGTGGTGCAAGACGGGGCGGTTGGAAAGCGTTCGTTCTACGCCTCTGGGACCGCGCTGGATCACGCTCACCCCTGAGATCATCTCCGCGTTACGCAAGCCCATCAAGCGGAAATGGAAGCGGCACCAAGCCCAAGAGGCAACGTCGTCTGTGGTAAAGTAATACTATGATGGTGGATCGAATCTTCCGATCCACCAGGAGGAGGACACATGGAATCCCGAACATTGCCTGGAAAGAGAGGCAGTGTGCAACACATATGGGAATGCCCAATGGCCTTTGCTCAGTTTTTCCCGGCTTGGGTATCCAGACGCGCCTGAGCGGCTGTGGCTTCCTCTGGCTCATCCGTTTCGGGTGAATTGCTTCCACCATGGCAAATCGACTGGTTGGTTGGACGGATTTTATTCCATCTATGCCAGCGGTTTTCTTGCCCTGGTTATCCTGGGTCACTCGCCGGACTGCTAAGAGTCGAGCGGACCGAGACTTCATTAACAATTTCTGTAGCTGGTGAACTGTTTTCAGATCTCCACGTTCAGAGGCTTTGAAGATGCGCTTTTGCAGGCGGTACTGGTGTTGCTCTAGCTTACGCCAGGGTAATCCTGCCCATTCCTCACTCGAACTTGCGTCCGGTGCCTTGGTTTCTTCCATGCGACTTGCACTCCTTCATTCCACAGTATCGGGTCTGCGTCAGCGTATCCTGGGCATTACCCCAGGCATTTGCTTCTCAGACCATCCCACCAGACAGATGCTTGCGGCTGGTGCCTGCTCATGCTTTCGACCTTGCATGAGAACAATCTGCTGGTTACTTCGTTCCGATAGTCCGTTTTCCGTTGCCGTAGGACTCCTGCTATCCGCCGGGTTTTGTGGGGGTGAATGCCGATCATTTACGCACATGTCGGCCCCTAGCCTTGTCCATTTTGGACCAAGCCCCGCGTTGGCTCAATGATACTTGCGTTAACTCGCGTTGGCTTGTTCATGTTAACGACGGTTCTGGTACAGGTTCGCTTACGCTAGCCATAGCAACTTGCTAGGGATGTTCGTTGCATCGAGTTTGTAACTTAACCCCATTTCCTCCCGCTTCTCAGATTGGTGACCAGTCGCTACTGAGGGGAGAATGCTGTTCCTCTTTTCACCTGGAGGGATGGGAATTACGCCCATCATCGAACTATCAGTTGTCAGCCGGATGTATATCCGGTGCTGTTCCTCCCCCGTTTTCACGGTTTTGGAACAAACGAATCGCACGCGTAACGACATATTGACCGACTCAATGGCGTTGGTGGTGTAAATGACCTTGCGGATGTCCTCAGGAAAGGCAAACAGCGGAATCACATGACTCCAGTGCATAGCCCACAGCTTACTGATGCTTGGATACTGCCGATCCCACTTCTCGGCAAAGAGGTCGAGGTAGACCTGCGCTTCGCTTTCCGTTGCGGCGGAGTAGATCAGCTTTAAGTCGGCTGCCACCTCCTTGCGGTGTTTGTAGGAGACATATTTGAGTGAATTGCGCACCATATGCACCATACAGAGCTGGACACGGGTGCGTGGGTAGAGAGTTTCAATCGCCTCTGGTAAGCCAGTCAGCCCATCGACACAGGCAATGAAGATATCTTTAAGCCCTCGATTATGCAGCTCGGTGAAAACTGACAGCCAGAATTTGGCCCCTTCATTGTGTCCCAGCCACATCCCAAGCAATTCTTTTTGCCCTTCCATATCCACGCCCAGAGCCAGATAGAGCGCTCGATTGATGATGCGCTGGTTCTCGCGGACTTTCACCACCAGGCAATCAACGTAGACAATGGGATAGACTTGCTCCAGTGGACGGTTCTGCCATTGACGTACCTCCTCCATCACGGCTTCGGTGACGTTAGAGACAAAGGTGGGAGAAATCTCCACCCCATACAACTCCTGGATTTGTGCTTGGATATCTCTGGTTGTCATGCCACGCGCATAGAGAGCCAGAATCTTGTCTTCGAAGCCCTCCAGTCGCATCTGGTGCTTGGGAACCAGGACCGGTTCAAAGCTGGCTTCACGGTCACGTGGGACAGCAACCGTGATTTCTCCTTGTGATCCCTTGAGGGTCTTGCGGCTGCTTCCATTGCGGGTGTTGCCTGGGCTCTCGCTACGTTTGGTGTGCTTAGGATAGCCCAGGTGCTCTTCCATCTCTGTTTCCAGGCAGCGCTCAATGAGGGCCTTGGTCAGTTGTTTGAGTAAGCCACCCTCAGCAAGAATCTCCTTGGGGTCGCCACATTCTTTGAGCAACTCATCGATCAGTTCGCGTCGAATGGTCATCGGTTTTCCTCCTTCTTGCATCATCTTCATCTACTACGTTTTCTGTGACCACTTACACAAAATATTTTACATCCTCTTTAAGCCGTGGGGAGTCGTCACAAAATGAAAGGCTACAAATGACACTTGCCTAGCTGATACGCCTGTTTGTATCATAAACCTCTATTTGACAATTTATATGGTTTCATTCAATGCTTCTTCCATCCTCGGAGGCTCGATTGGCTGTCCGATGACGTGACAGACGCGCGGATTCTTCAGGCAATCTCTATCTCGGTTGACGATGTCAAATACTCCCGGACCAATATGCGGTTTGGGACAGAGTATGCTGCATGATTGTGGTGTATAACCTGCTGCATTTACGGTTCCTCTCTCCAGAAAGGTTCCCTGACAGACCGGTTTGGATCGCTCCGGCAGGTTGTCGGTGGCGCGATCGAGGATGGCCCGCAGCCGCTGTTGCAAGATGGATAGTGGAAGCGCCGGGCTGATCTGATACAGGTGGATTCCCGGCGAGGCGATTGATGATGGCTGATAGTGCCCCTCTCTACGCTGAATGGTGCGCGTAATCTGAGTATCGTCCGTCGGCTCGGCGATAAGGGGAAAGAAGAGCATCCCGCATGGTGATCCCAGCAACTCCATGTCGCCGAGCATCTTTTTGATCGGTTTATGGGTACTGGTCGGGTCGCTACCACTTAGATAGTATTTGGCGTCGAGAATAACGGATGGCTCACGCCAGATCAATTTCTCCCGATGCTCGACTGTGAGTGGGGTTTCGCGCTCGATAGTGTAGTCGGGACGCGTTGCGGGACCGTGCTCCCATGTCGATCGATAGTTGCTTGAAGTGTCAAGCTGGCGGTTGTAGATCAGCCGGAAACGCCGTTGCTGCCAGCTAAATGTGCACTGCAACAGGTCGGTAGCAATTGTCATGTCTTGTGGCTGAATTGCTGCCTCCTGCTGTAAAAGGTGAATCATCTCCAGCATGATCCAGAGTTCGTATAACCATGCGTCCGTCTTTTCATCATTGCGGGTGGTGCTCAGGGTGGTGGACCGTTTGTCGGTTGCACGCCCAATCCTGAAGCGGGTAAAGTGTTGCCACCATGCCAGGAGATCCCGATAGGATCCGGGACGCAGACGGGGTGCAATTGTCTGGATGTGAGCCTGGATGTCGATCTGGCTGGCCTGTTCTTTGAGCATACGGGCGTAGGGGGCGCTAAGCTCGCGCTCGACACGCTCGTCGGCGCTGACCAGTGTCTGACGCTCCTGAACGTTCAAGGCTTCGTCGTCAAAAAATTCTCCGATGGCCTGCTGGACTTCCTGACGAAAGGCGAGCAGGATGGCGACAGTCAACAGGTTCTCCGGCGTTTTCATGCTGCGCTGACGGATACGGCTCTCGAAGAGCAATGCCGGTTGTCCGGGTAGCTGCTGCCAACTTCGCTCCAGCGTGCGATTCCAGTCGATGTTGCCACGTGTTGGCGCTTCCTCTCTCAGACGGAGATGATTGGTCTGTAAGCTCAGTTGTCGTCTGATACGCGGCATAATGTCGTCCAGGAGCTCATTACTCAATGTTTGTAATTTGATGTATCGATCGTATTTCTGTAAGAGGGGGATGGACGGTAATGTGCTGCTGGCAAAGAAGAGACGAAACTGGTTGCGCAGGAGCGGTCGGTCGTGCTGCATGAGGAGACGCAGCACACGTCTTTGCAAATGCTGCGACCAGCCGTATTCTTGTGCCTGTCCCATTCTCTTGTCACTGATGGTTGATGTCTCGCTCACGTTTGTGCTTTCTCGTGCTTGTTCCTCATCCCTCTACAGACCGCGTTCCGCTTTAAACGAGCGCAGACGACGGGGGAACTGTGGAAGCGCTGGAAGTGGACTTTCGAAGTGGAAGAGCCAGTTTAATACGTCCAGGGAAACCTGCGGCTGATCCTGGGCAACGATGCGTTCTACCTCCTCGTCGCTCAATATTGGTTTGTTCTGGTTATCGTGGACGCTGCCAAGTGCAATCAGTTGCCCGGTGAGACGTTGTGGCGTGCTGGTCAGGTCTATCAGCAGAGTGTTGTACTGTGCACCAAAGCTTGTATGATCGACGCTAAGATAGGTATGCAGAACGTCGATTTCATCGGGTAGCAGAACCTGGAGTTGGTCCGCGACAGTATGGCAGAGGGCATGATCCAGGGCCTTGCTCCATTGTATATCTGTGGTGTAGTTTTCGAGTACACCCCGAATGAGCATATGCTGAAGCAGCGTAATCGCCTGGGCTGTTCCCAACTGACGGTAGATGCGAATGACCTCCAGGAGATTCCACATCTGCTCGAAGATCTTCTGAAAGGCGAGCTGCTCCTGCTTCCAGTCGATGGTGTAGGTCCCGTTGCTGTCGGATTCGATGGTTGCGTGGTTCTGCCAATAGATGCTGTCGCCCTCACCGATGGTGATGGTCGGGCTCAGATGGCTGATCTTCTTCAGGGCCTTATAGAGCGCAATGCTTTGTTCGGCGGCACGTTGTGTTCTTCCCGGTGGATTGATCTCGATGAAGGAGAATCGTCGTTTTAATGCCTCGCTAATCTGGTTGAGATAGCTGCGGTCGAAGCTATTCAGAGTCCCGATGATACGGAAATCCTGTGGAATGGGCAGTGTCGCGCTACCTCCATCGATGGCGACACGCAGAACGTCGTTGCCGCCCAGCGAGGTGAGCGCATCACCGAGCGCAAGATCGATAGGGGCGCGATTGAATTCGTCGATGACGAGCCATTGTCCACGAAATTGTTGCGCCACACCACGCTGGAAGCCACTAGTAGTGGTCACGGTGCTCCGTTGAAGTGTGACGTTACTCCATTCCTCCGGTCGGTCCTCCGGTCGGCTACCCTGGAAGGACCAGTTTTTGAGAATGGCGGTGGTGAGATGGCCGTACTGCACGCTGTAGGTGACGGTGCCGTTCTGGCTCTGCGGGGCGATACCACTGATCAGGGTTCGCACACTCCATTCGTCGGTGGCGGTGACCAGCTGCGTTGTATAGGCTGTCTTCGTGGTCAGGTTCGGCTCACTCTCATCATCACTTTCTGGATTTTCCTCGCTCCTCCACAGGTATTCGGGGATGATGCGGGCCAGTTCGGTCTTGCCGGTTCCCGGCGGTCCCGAGAGGATGACGTGCCCTGCCAGCAAGGCGTAATAGATACTGCGGATCGTCTCTTCATCGAGGAGAATCTGCCGTTGCACCTCTTGAATCAGGCGCGTGAGGAGCGGCTCTGGGGTGGCTTGCAACGGCCCGTTCTCGATCAGTTGAGCGGTACTGTGCCGGGTGATGTCCGGTTCTGTGACACCCTCAGACGATTGCTCGCTGTTCGTATTGATGAAGTCCGTATCTGACGGTTCACGTGTGGTTTCGGGTCGGGCCGGGCTGTGTGCCAGCAAGGTATTGGTTTCTCTTTCTTTGATCAGCGTGTTCGTTGGCTCGGCGAGAGATTGCAGGTTTTGGGTGACCCAGAGGCAAAAGCTTCCGGCCCAGTAGGCGTCGATTTTGATGCGTGCATCTTGCTCGACGAGAGAATCCAGCAGGTGCAAACAGGCCTGGTGCTCGGTATTCGAATGCACTTCGATGGCATTCGGCCCTAGCCGGAGGTTGGGCGGCTGCGATACCAGGTAGGCTTTGATGAGCAGGAAGATTCCCTTGCGCAAACTTTCATAATAGATGATGCTGCTATGCTCTGCATCGAGCCAGAAGGCGAACAGCGAGATCATAAAGGCGCTGTTGCGGGCGGCGACAATCATATTGCTGGATTTACCGTCGCGACGGAGACGCTCTCGTTCCTGGAGCAGGAATTTGTAGCATTGTTCGATGCGTTGTCCCAGGTTGCGCGCGTTTAGTCCGCTGAGGATATGGCGGAGCTGCTTCTCGGCATAGGAACTGGCATCATTATGGTATTTTCCGAATTTGTTGAGCTCCATCATGAAGCCAAATCCGGTAGCTTCCCAGTCCTCTCCTGCTCGCAACGTTTTCTCCAGTTGTATACGCAAACTCTGTATATCGATGTCTCCCTGGATAAATTCCTGGACGAGGGCGCGAAGTGCTGGAATGCTGGCGTTCCGCCTTGCAGCTAGCTGGATGCGCGCTTGCCGAAATTTTGTATCGGCCAGATAGGCGTGTATGACTTCTGCCAGGGTGGTTGGCATGGATATGCTCCTTCGCTAGATGACGGGAAAAAAGGCCAGGTTGCTGCGATCGACGGTGGGCACAAAGACCGAACGGTCCAGGTATTTGTTGCCGCGTTCGCAGGATGTTTCTGGTAGGAACATACAGGCATGGCAGGCCGCCCCATGCAGTTTGTTGTCGTCGAAGTGCGTATGTTCGGCGCACAATGGGTCCGAGGCGCAGCGCTGCATCTCTTCACGAGCACCGTCGATATGGTAGCCGATGCGTTTCCCTAGGCTGACCAGACCACCCAGCGTCCCTTCACTGTCCGATGCGGCTGTATAGAGCAGGATTCCCGCCATGGGCCCGTTTTCGTGCTCGGGTGGCAGGGCGTAGATGCGTTCACGTATGCTGGCAGCGGTATACCCGGATTCGAGGGTGAGCTGACGTATCAGAGCATGGGCGAAGGTGTGCAGCAGCACATAGCGTATGCCAGGATAGTTAGCCTCTGGATTCTCGATGCGACGGGCACGACGCCATCGGCGGTGCGCATCGAAGAAACTGGCGCTGTGGCGTTTGACGTCGAAATTCTGTAGCCACTCCTGGATGGTGTCCTCTCGAAACTGGATGAACAGCCCCTCGCCACGGACTTCGGAGGCCGGTACCCAGGTGGTTCGCTTGCGTACCAGCGGCATGATATGGTCCGTGGGCAGATTGTCCTCCTCGGCGTAGTCGTTGAGCGATTCTATACGCGTGAAGCCGGTGAGTGCCCGCACTTCGCGTAGCCGTTCAACCAGCACTACCTGTTCTAGATAGTGCTCATAGCCATCAGGTAGCGCGACTGGTGTGACTTCGAAATCGGCGGATTTCGGTGCCTGCTCTGGATGGCTGAGCGTTTCCCACTCGGGAACTTTGAGATCGGCCGGTCTGACCGTTTCCTCGGCTTTGCCGGTGGCCTGCTTTAACTCAACGCGGTTCCAGATTTCGTCGTCGCTATATTCGCTGAGATCGCCCAACAGTCTCATTCGTCGCAGCATGGCGATATTCTCGGCACTCTGGACCTCCTGGAGGATGGGCCATTTGCTCTCGACACGCTGGCCCAGCAGATCGGGTGTGCTTGGCAGGGAGAGCGTCGAGAAGATGAGTGGAAACCAGGTGTTTGATGCGGCCAGTAAGATCGAGCGTGCCTCGTTCGAGCACGCTTTCTCTTTGTCGCGCAGATGGGGACGCCGACCAGTGCAAGTTGGACGATACTTTTGCTTCTCGTCGTTACTCAGTGCATCCGACATTGGACGTTTGGCCCCGCAGGTGTCGCAGACGATCAAGATGTCTGATGGCTCACCTGATACTCCCAGCTCGAGCATACGTAACATGGCGTTGCAGTGTTTATCGCCATGCAAGAAGTGCATCCAGGGGAAGTCGTCCAGATGGCCGGATTCACAGGCGATCATAAAGCGTGAGGGTAGGACGGACGGTTGATGCTGACAGTTGACATGGATGTAGCGTGTCTGTTCCGGCTGGTAGCGATTGACTTTGAGCTGGAAGTAACCGGACTCGACGGGCGCGAGCAGATGACAACGCGGGCAGACGAGCCAGCGCGGAAAGGCGGCTACCGGCACGCCGATGCGCGCCGCGTAATCAAAGGGATTTCCCGGCTCAACTTCGCTAGCTGGTGGCGTGAGGAGACGCTTAACCTGGGGACCGAGCGCGCTTTGAATCGCATGCAACAAACGCTCTTCGGTAATTTCTTGCGAATTGTTGATGTCCCAATCGTCCAGCCCCATGATCAGAGCCGAAAGGTTGGGTAATGCGATCAGTGCGCCGACGCCGTAGGTCTGGAGGAGCTGGCTGGGGCGTATATCACCGACGTGGTATTTTTCGTTGGTCTTCATGCTCGTGTGATTCCTCTGCTTGTTATTGGGCGGCCTGTTCGCCAGTTGCTGTATCGTTATCGTCGTCGCTATCGTTATTGCCACCTATAGGGCGCTCGTCGAAGATGAGCCGGACCGTTGGTTCGACGTCGCGGAGTGAGTTCAGGCAGGTAAAGGGTTCCCAGTTGCCACGCTCCGGTTGCTTCAGCAGTTCCTGCGTTTTGCCATCACGGCGCGCTTCGTAGCCAAGGACTGGGACGGTCTGCGCTTTGTGTACCCAGTAGTGCTTGAGGCGTTCCAGGTCGCTCTGCACACGATCAACCTCACCATCGTCATTATTGGTGATCTCTTCCGCGCGCCGTGCGATGGCCTGCCGGGCCTGCTCAAAGTAGGGCGTCTCGTCAGTGACGTCACCGGCCTCCTCGTTCTTGTTGTATTCGGGACCCGAGAGGCGCACAAAGCTGGTGAGCAGCGCGGCGAGTCCGCGATCCAGTGCACGCGGTGCAAACGGTGTGACCGAGAGCGCTTCGACCTGCTGATAGAAAGTGGCGTGATAGTGCTCGAATTGTTCGTAATGCGAAAGGTCGCGTGGACGGGCCCAGTTGAAGACGGTGCAGACGAGACCGGGGAACGTACGTCCAACGCGACTGGTGGCCTGGATATATTCGGCAGTTGTCTTTGGCTGGCCGGTAACGACCATCAGACCGAGTCGCCGTACATCGACGCCGACCGAGATCATGTTGGTTGCCAACAAGACGTCGATGGGTTTCTCGCCCTCGGAGCCAAAGCCGACTTCCAGTCTCCCGAGAATCTCCGGGATGACGCTTGAGCTCTTGCGTGAGGTAAGCTCTTCGACGATGGGCCGTTTGCGCTGGGCTAGCCCGCGTTGGTTCATACGCCAGATACGCATGCGCACATCATCTTCGACCAGGCGGCGTGTGCCGCCCAGTTCGCTCATCGAGTTGAAGTAGCCGACGAGCGTCATCCAGGGGTCCACGGCTGCGCCGTATTTGTTGTAGAGCGCCTGCGCAGCCGAGAGATAGGCGGCATAGACGCGGATGATGGCGGCTTTCAAGCGGCGACCATTGGCACAGATGCCGAGGTAGCGTCGTCCCGGTGTCTCCTCGCTCGGTGTGCGCTGGCGCGAGAAAAAGTTGTCGCCGACGTCGAGTCCCTGCGGCGGGAAAATATTGACCTTGCGCAGGAAGAGCGCCTGCAGTTGATATTCCGCGCGCCGAATGGTGGCGGTGGCGGCAATCACTTTGGGGCGTACTTTCTTGCCGTTGACTTCCCAGGTTGCCAGATGATCGACGGCGGTTTCGTAGAGTCCGACAAGGGTGCCCAGTGGACCCGAGATGAGATGCAGTTCGTCCTGGATGATCAGGTCGGGTGGACGTAACGGAGCATGCGGCGTGGATGTGGCACGTGGCAACTTGCCAAAGGCGGGATGAGCATCTTTATCTTCGAGGTCGGGTGAGCGGAATCCGTGACGGCTGCACTTTTGATTGACCTGTCCAAAGAGCATCTGCGTGGTGCCGCGCCAGGGAAGCTGGGCGAATTTGTCGACGGTGGCGATCAGGAGTGCTGGGAGCAGACGGTAGATCTCTTCGTCGACGACCACGACGGGGAGCCCTTCCTCGGGCGATTTCCGCTCGCTAAAGGGACACTGTCCCAGGTTATCGCCACAATAGATCAGTGTACGTCCTCGACCACGATTGAATGGCTCTACTTTGATATGTTTGCCACCTTCGATCAAGGTGCCGCACCAGGGACAACTGGTCAACTGGCGGGGGCTGCCGATGCCACCGACACCACTATTATAGACACCATGCGCCAGCTCGTTGGCCTGTTTGCTCTGCTCGGTGGTGTTGGGCGTCGAGCGCATACCAACCCAAAGACCGAGACGAAACGGTGTGCTACCCCAGGTGGCGGGATCCTCACAACGGATGATCTCACAGGCGCAGATTAATGAAGCGGCACGCTGGAACTGCTGTAACGTCAATAGACGCAGGGTGTAGCGCATGATCACGGCGACGCCGTCCATGCCGGAGCGCCCCTCGACGGTTCCCTGCAAGCGACGAATGGCGAGCGTATAGGCGGTCAGGCCGAGATAGGCTTCAGTCTTACCACCACCGGTCGGGAACCAGAGCAGGTCGGCGATGGCGTTGGCGCTTTCGCTCCGATTGGGATGGTTCAGGTCGGTCAGCGATGGCAGGTTGAGCAGGATGAAGGCGAGCTGGAAGGGCCGCCAGCTACGATTCTTGCTCTGATCGACATCCTCCAGGCTGGTATTGTGCCCTTTGCGGCGCTCTTCGGCGTAGAGCGTATGGATACGCTGCTGCCACATGGCGCGATTCATAAAGGCAAAGGCCTGAGCGGCCTCGTCGCTGCTCTGCAATTGTTGAATACCGGTCTGGATACGGAAGAGCGTACGGTTGCAGCCTTTCAGGGCGTCCCTGGCGGCGGCCTCGTAACTGGCCAGACCGCTCGCGGGGTTGTTGATACGTTGTTCCTGCTCTTCGATCCACTGCCCATAGGCAGTAATCAAAGGCTGCAACTTGTCGGAGAGCTCCTGGACCGGGGTTTCGGCCAGTTCGCGCATGTCCAGGCAGAGACCGGCCAGGGCTGGCACTTCCGCTGCGGTGGGAGCGTCAGTGCGCGGGACATCGTACTCAGGGACGATGCGCGTTGAGATGCGCACGGCACAGGTGGGATCGTCAGAGGAAGTCTCGGCATGGACGCTCACACCGTGCCCAATGGCGAAGCTGACATGCTGGCGATAGAGCATGGCCATCGCTTTCTCTTCTTTTGTATAATGCTTTTGCTGCTCGTTGGCCCGACGCTGGAAGACTGGGCTTCCGTCTGGTGCCTCAACGACAAGCTCTGGCTGAAAGAGCCATGCCTGGTCACGCAGGCGTTCGGGCTCCTTCTGTCCATTGACGAGGAAGAGGGTGATCATCCAGCCATCGCCGATATCACGAATGAGCCCCTTGACGTGAACCTCCGGCTGCTCTTCCTCTTCGGGTGACCACGGCACGATGTGTCCTGGTTGCAAGGGGATCTGTCGTGATGTGCCACCACGGGGTGTGCGCCGCCAGACGGTATAGGGCTCACCATTGGCTTTGTTCTGGAATTCACTGGTGGTACGCTGATATTGTCCCCAACTGGCCGTGACGAGCAGGGCGGTGGTCTGCTTCTCGACGCAGAAGCTCAGGCCCATCGATGAGGGACTGAGGCTGGACATCTGCGCGACATCGGCATCGACGGTGTTCTCCTCGCTCTTGCCCTCTTCGAGCGTTGTCAGCGAGTCGAGCTCTTCGGGTTGGGTCTGCACTTTCATCGGGGCGAGCATCCCAACCAGGTAGCGATCGCGCACGCGGCTCTCTGTATGGTCGAGCTCTTCGTTCTCACCGCCCGCCGGTCCCAGCAGGTCTCGCAGCACCATCTCTTCAAGCTCGTCGCGGATCGCACTTTGCGTTGGGGCCTCCAGTAGGGGAGTGGTATCCTCTTTCTGGATTTTCGGTGACGGCTTTTTGCTGATCACGGTGGCTGAGAGTGGGTCGCCCTCTTCGTCCACGATGGGCGTTAATTCTTTCTCCGGGAGCCAGACATCGGGAACGCTGCCCGCGGGCTGCTCGGCCTCTGGATTGTCCTGTCCCTCGTCCACCACATCTTTCTTCTCAAAGTGTGCCAGGACCACCGGCAAGACGCTCTCGGACATCGTCCCGTTGTCGAGATCCTCTACATAATCGGCGAGCGCCATATCCTGGAATAAGGCCGCCAGTTGCTCGCTTGTGATCGGCAGCTTCACATCCGACCAATCGAGGGAAATTGTGTGATCCCTGAGTTGTTGATTGAGGGCAGCCAATGCTTGCGGATCGTTCGGTAACTGCTCTGGTAAGCGGATGCTTTGCACGCTCGTTCTCTTTCTATCGTCTCTCTATCTCAACCATCATTTCTTCTAGCTCATATTTTTCTGGTAAAGTTCCAGTATGTTGCATCAAATCCCTCGAAAAGCGATGTGCCCAGATCGGTTGGCGTGATGACAAGTAGGGCGCGCATGGCGCGGGTCATGCCCACAAACATCGTGCGCCGCTCACGAGCCAGGATCTCCAGTTGCGCTTCTTCCGATGCGGAGGAGGGGAAGTAGGGATAGCTGCTGCCAACGAAACCGGCCAGCGCCACAATCGGGAACTCCAGCCCTTTCGATGAGTGCAAGACCAGCACCTTGATGCCGGAGCGCGCCAGGTTGAGATCATCGCCAGTCATGAATGTTGCCTCTAATCCCTGATCGCTGAGGGCCTGGGCCAGTGTCTTACCGGCGTGCTCGCTGGGGCAGAGCACTGCGCACGAGCCGAGCGTCAGGCGGAAACTGCGGGCGGCCTTCTGAAAGAAGCTGGCCAGCAATTGCGCCTCGTAGTATGCATTGTGGACCGAGCGTGCATCGGGCATGGGACCGCTATGAATATACTGGCGCTCGATCTGTTCGGGTTCCAGTGTGCCATAGGTGAGATAGGATTGTGCTGCCTCACCGATCTCCTGCGTCGAACGATAGTTGGCGCGCAAAATACTGGTGCGTCCCTGGAACTTCAGGCAGTCGTGGACATCCTGCCAGGAGAAGCCACTTCCATAAATAGATTGATTGGCATCAGCGGTAACAAAAATGCGATTGGGAGCTTTGCAGAGTTTGATGAGCAGACGGAGCGCACTGGGATCAATGTCCTGCGCCTCGTCGATCACTACCGCATCATACGATTGGGCGAGCGGACTCTGTTCCACAATGTTCTCGGCACGTGCGCGGCGCTGCTGCCACGTCTCCTTGCCGCTTGCTTCTTGTAGGGCGCAGAAACGTTCGTAGATCTTCCAGAGCATCACACGTTGATTGGCATTCAGACGCACTTTGCGTCCATTGCGTGACGTTTTTTGATAGTCATCCGCACTGTTCAACTGGCGGGCGATGATGACGGTGTTGAACTCCTGCAAGAGATACTCGTAGCCCATGCGTTCGAGCGTCTGTTTCTGTGCAAGCTGCTGGAGCGGACTGCCCGCCTTTGGCGTCTCGTCCACCGCCTGTTTGAGCAGGGCGAGCTGTTCTCGCTCGCTCAGAATATCCTTGACCTGTCCGGCGTGGTGGAGGATCTCGCGGGCCAACTTATCGACGGTATCGACGCGTACATGCTGCGCTTGCTTGCCCAGCAGTTGCTGCAAGAGTTGTTCGGACGATTTGATCAACGCCTTCGTATAGGTGGTGAAGAGGATGCGCGGCGCTTTGTTGGTTTTGGCGAGCTGTTCCAGCAGCGAGCGGACGCGATAGAGCGCCACGGTACTCTTGCCGGTGCCAGGACCGCCTTTGACGAGCGTGGGACCGCTGGCATTCATCGACCAGTGGGCATACTTCTCCTGTTCGGGTGAGAGGTGCAGCAGGAAGGTGAGCAGCTCGCCTTCTTTATAGCGCAGCAGATCATCGACATCCTTGAGGACGAGGTTGGGCTGCTGTATGGCCTGCTCAAGTGGCGTCTCGAAGAGTTCATGGATCAGTTGCAGAATGATAGCATCATCGACCTGGCCTTCGCAGTCGTACAGTTCTTGCTCCGTCTTGACGGACAGCAGCCGCTGATGATAGCCCTTCGGTACATAGAGTTTATTCAGCAGTTCCGACGTGATCGGTTCCGGCAGGAGCCGACTGGTATCCCGTGGCTTGAACCACTCCTCCTGATACCAGCCCTCACCGTCCGTTGGAGGTGCATCCTTGAACGCACTGATATCATCGAAATCGGTATCGAGTCCCTCAACCGGTTCGGCTGTGAGGTTCTTTTTATAGGTTGTCTCGTTGCGTCGCTCGATCCTATAGACGCAGACATTCGCATTGTCGAAGGTATAGAGAATACGATAATCGCCGGAGCGAATGCGATAGGGTTTCCCTGGATGATAGATCAATTGTTTTTTGACATCGCCATCAGGCAAGGGATTGTGGATCAGCGTATTGACCTTGGCAATGATCTGATGGGTATCCTTAGGTTGGAGTTTTCCCAGATCCTGCAAAAAGGCCTCTTTCATCAAGATTTGCCATTGTGTTGCCATCGTGCCAGACTTTCCATCCGGGCGGCGGAGCAGTTCGCCATTGATCCGCATTATGCTATTCAACATGCATCCCTGCTCGCCCATCCAGAAAAACGAAAACGTGTTATCGGTGCCTAGAGTAGCGTGCTTTGTAGTGTGCTATCGCTATTCGTTGCGTTACCATGCTGTCCGTTCTGTGCCGCTTTCGACGCAGGCGCACTGCGTGTCCCCTTCGCGCTTTTCCCCTTGCCCCCTTTCGCCGTCAGACCAGCCTGCTCCTCCTCGGCGTGCCGTTGATGGTTGAGCAGCAGCAGCCGATCGAGCACTTCGCGACGTGCTGCCTCGCTGATGGTGTAGCGTAGCCCCTGCTTGGTTTCGTGGAAGCCATGCTCGAGTGCGAGATCATCCCAGCCGTAGGCGTGGGTGACGGCTTCGTCCATCTCTTTGTGCAGCTTGTGCAGTTGGACGATATCGGCTGAGGATTCGTTGGGATCGTGGAAGCGGTTGTAGGTTTTGGTGAGCCCTTCCTGCCGTGCGAGCATGATGGACTGGCGGTAATTGTGATAATCATTTCCTATCTTATCAAGACAATTAATATCTTGTGGAAATGGAAATGTTTCAAATGCATTTCCTGGAGAATATTTTAAACGATTTTCCAGATGTGAACAGAGAAGTCTTGCCCACGCATCGTGAAAAGAGTTTTGAAGGATGGCAAACAGGCCCCCTGTTGGGGGAACAAAAATATCTAGATTAGCTGAGTAAATTATGTTACTTGGAACGAAGCAGAAGCTTAAATGTTTTGTTACCTCTGAACAAACTAAAACTCTTTCTAGGCTAGAGACTGTCTTATATAAGTTTGGACGTTTTTCTGCATGATGCCACCACTTTTCTCGATAAATTTGGCGTTTATTTTTTTCCCTCTGTGGCTTTACTTTATTAATAACTATATCCATGCAATCAGTATATTGGGATGCTGCTTCCAACGACCAGTCTTGGAAATTTATTACCCAACGGCTTGCAGATTGATCTGGCCTTGTGTTGACGTCTTCTCCATTTAAAAATGGAAATAACACCTCTTTATTGTGAGGGTCTTTTGTTATGAGATTTTGAGCTTCCTCTGGTTGTAAGACAAAGCCAATCGCATCCAATTTTGTTCCAGTAAAGCTCTGCTGTATATTAGAGATTAATGAGTAAGGTTTGATTTCAACAGTATTTGGCTCTGTAAGATATGCATTAATTTCCCTTACAACACGGTTATCGAGAATATAATTCCCTTGCCATTCTTTTGAGCTTACCCATATTGCAGATATTTCTAGCGCTGCCTCTCCGGGCCATTTTTGACTTGAAATAGCACGTATAATTGTCCAATTTGTATCTAAGATTTGAGCTAATCCAACATCTCTAGTTTCACCTTGTGAAACTGTGTTTGTTGCAATTAAGGCGCTAACTGCTGATTTGTTTAAGATTTTAGTAGATCTTAAAAAGAAGTAGGCGCATAAATCAGCATTTCCTCTTTTGTTGTTTGCAATATGTTCTACTAAATATTCCCTATAATCCGTTCCCAACGTTCCTGTAATCTTACTTCCACCCTGAAATGGCGGATTTTCCACAATCGATGCGAAGCCCGCATCATCTCCCTTGCCAATAAATATCTCGGGGAATTCCAGGTGCCAGTGGAACGGACGACGAGGTTGCCCGTTATAGTTCAGCAACTCATCGACCTCTTTACGCAACTTGTTAAACGCATCCCTTTTGGCAGCCCAACTGGCCTCAGTGTGTCTCTCATGGATTGCCTCTTCGTAGGCTTTGGCCAGAATCGAATATTCAAGCGTCAGAGTATCTTGAAGGGCCTGCTGGCGTTTGGGATCGCTCAATGTGATACCTATCAACAGGTCCGCTCCGAGGTTGAGGATGCGGGTCACATCCTCGGCCTTCTTGAGGTTGCGCTCTTTCTTTTCGGTATCATGAATGTCGATATTGGGCGAGTTGATGATTTGTTTGCGCAAGATGATGGCGGTATCCAGGTTGCGCCTGATCTGATCTCGCAGACCCCAAACAGTCTTGCCAATCTCACCGGATTTGGCATCGAGAGACCAGTTGGCGAGTTGGCGATCACTGACGCCGAGCAGCGAGTCACCGCAGCGCAGGGCATGGTCCAGAAAGGTGAAGGGGCGACCCTTGGCAAGTGTGATGAGCCACATCGAGAGTTTGGCCATCTCCACGGCCATCGGGTTTTTGTCGACACCGTAGATGCAGCGTTCGCTGACGAGGCGACGAGCCATGATCAGGCGTTCTTCTCGGTCGATCGGGATGATTTCTTCGCTGATGCTACCCTGTGATGGCCCTCCTTCGGGGGCTTTCTGGGGTTTGGATGTGAGGCTATTGCCGTGCAAGGTAAGATCGACGTTTTCCCAGGCTTCGACGAGTTTCTCCGAAAGATAGCGACAGGTCTGGACCAGGAAAGCGCCCGATCCCATGGCGATGTCACAGACAGTGAGGTTGAGGATCTCAGCAGCCGAGCGTAGTTGCCATTGCTCTTCAGGCCAGCCTTCGGCCGGTCCCACGTAGACGAGGGGATCGAGGGCGTGCTTGACGATAGGTTCGGTCAGGCTGCGGGGTGTGTAGTGGGTGCCGGTGGAACGGCGATCGGTGCCCTTGGTCATGTAGACCGAGTTGGGGGCGACGATGACCAAGTTGTTGAAGGTGTCCCGACGCAGCAGGCCTGCGAAGGGAAGGATACGCTGAAAGATGTCCTGTTTGTTGTCGCAGGCTTCCATCAGACGGCTGCGCTCGGTCTGCTTCTCCAGCACCACGGCGAGACTTTTCTTGAGCGTTACGACACTGCGTCCGGTCAGTGTATGGAGATAGTCGAGGAAAACTTTTTCTCCTTTACTGGCCTCGCGCTCTAGATCATCCAGTGTAGATTCGGGCTCGGTGTCGCTGGTTCCCTGGAGCCCCAGCAGCGCTCGCTCGGCACGCTTCACCGTATGGTCGAGCAGTCCTTCATAGACATGTCCAATTTGTTCGATGTCCAGGCTGCGGAAGGAGAGACGGCGTGCCTCGACGATATTGCCGACTTTGACCTGCAGGTATTGCAGGGCGTTGAGCAGATAGAGGACGGTACGGTTATCAATGCGCAACGGGTGTGCCTGGACATCGCGCCAGGATGTACTCGTCGCACGTCCTTCGAGAAAGGGGAAGCGATCAGGATCAAAGAGATGTCCACCATATGCGGGCAGTTGCAGGTCGGGATAGTCAACCCCACCGAAGACCGCGCGGAAGATGGCGAGCAAACGGCTCCAAGCATCGTAGCGCAGTCCCAGCACCTCCTCACCATGCTGGTCGGCTTGCTCCTGGAGCTGTTTCTGGAGCGTCGAGACGGCATAGTTACTGTCATAGATCGGATCGTCCAGCAGGAGCAGTTTGCGCTCCTCGGCTGAGAGCAGGAAGACCAGCCGCATCATCACCGTCAGCGCTGCCTCGTAGAGTTCGGTCTCGGTAATGTCTTTGAGCAAGGTGCGCTGACTATCCTTGTCGATGCGATCGAGCGTCTGCACCAGCACCTCGACCGCGCGGCGGACCTGATTCCCAAGCTGGGTCGTTACCTCCTGCTGCTTGTCTGCGCTTTGCGTCAGTAGCGCCTCGATGGTCTGATTAACGCGGACGCCGAAGAACCGCCGCATCCCGAGTAGGCTATAGAACGCACGCAATGTCATCGGCTCTTCCAGCCAGAGTGAAGCATACCAGGAGTAGTAGCCCGTTGGTTCATTGGCGGGTGCATCGACGAGCATCCACTGTTCGCCGTTGGTGATCAGTCCCAGGCGCATACCGGTTGAGCGTAGCAGCTCCATCATGCGTGCAGCGGGCGTGGCTTTCCAGGTGCTCTCTGCAACAGATTTTTCGAGATTCTGTTGAGTCGGGTACAGATGGACCAGCAGGCGTGGTTCGGGTTCAGAGGGTGAGGATGAGCGAATCATCAGTGTCGGACGGAGGAGCATGCCATTTTCTTTATGCTCGTAGCAGATTGATGCGGGGATCTGCGGTCCCTCCAGAATGGTCCGTGGTTCCATCTCCAGAATCTCTTCGAGCACAAAACGAAGCCATTGATAGTGGATGGCCGGGTCAGGATGTGCGCCACCCTGGTTGTCGGCCCACTCTTCATAGGCCAGACGTAGACGGCGACGAGTTTCGACATCATCCTCGCGTAGATCGAGGCCATCGGGGAAGGTTTCCTGGAGGATTGGCAGGCTGACGAAGGGGCCGGATATTTCAATCAGCGAGAGCCAGTCAGCGTGCTGGCGCGTAATGGTTTGTTGTGCTGGCATGGTTGTGTCTCAATCCTTTCAAAAAAGGAGGGAGCCATCCATATATTGATTAATCGATATATGGATGGTGCGCTTCCTGTGCGTAATGTTGCTTACTTCTTGTATGATGGGTTGCCGCCTGCGGCGGTGAGGAGGAGGGAAGGGGGATTTTGGGGCACAACCCCCAGATCCCCAGTCAGAGGATTGCACACCCTGCATCCCTGCCTCTAGCGAAAACTACCGTGCCAGATGTGCCGGTACCAGATAGGTGATGGCGACTGGGAAGACGCGCGGCTGTGGATCGGCGAAGCGCTGTTGAATGCGCTCGGTTTCCTGCCGGATTTCGTCGTCGATCTGCTTTTCGCGTGCTTCCAGGGCACTGATGTCGCGTCTCAATTGCTGATGCTCCTCAGCCGAGAAGCCGGTGAGCGAGAGTTGCCGCATACCGGGCTGTTCGAGTTCGGCCAGGTGCCCAAGTTCTTCCGCGATGTTCTTTTTCAGCTCCATCAGGATAGATGTGATATCACGCTGTTCTTTGTTCTCGCGATCGGACAACTTCTTTTGCAGACTCTTCATGCGTTCATTCATACGCTCTTCTAGCGCCTTGACCAGCGGCTCGCGATGGTGATCCCACTGCGCGGCCAGTTGGTGCTGCATGTTTTCCGATACCGGATAGTTTTGGGCTGCCGCCAGCGCCTCTTTCAACTGAGTCTCGCGCATGTGAACAAAGCGACCCTCGCGTAGATAACCACCCGCCGTGATCAACTCCTCATGCAGACGTTGCTTGTCGCCACCCAGGACCAGCAGGCGCGCATAGGCGATCACAGCCGGGACATCCATCGTCACCGAGGGAACCATGCGGGCGGTGACGCGATGCAACTTGCTTTGCTCACCGCTAGCCCAGACCTCGGCACGCAGCAGCCGTAGCGACATCGTCACCAGGCGGTGATTGAGATGCGCGAGCACGACATCGTCGCGCCCCTGTGCCAGCGTATGATCGAAGACGATCGGGCGCCTCTGCTGTGTGTTGTGTGGGTGGTAAAGTCCCTCCGTACACCTGGCCCAGCTCCCGGGCAGGTCGGGGACATCGAAAACCTCAATCGGGGGATATTTGCCGTGTGAATCTTCCAGGATGCGTTTCTGGAGAGCTGGCAGGTGCGCCAGTTCCAGCGCCGTTTCGACCACCGCTTGGATATTCTCAGGTGTCAGGCCAAGCTCGCGTTTGCCTTCCTGCAACTGCTCGTACAACTGCCGAATGTGTGCCTCGATCTTCTCGCGTTGCTTGCGCTGGAAGGCCAGCAGGCGTTTCGACGGGGATTTCTTCTCGGCCTCGCTCGTATCCAGCGTGCGACGGCGACCGAGCATCGCCTCCTCAACCTGCGTTGCGATCACCGGACCAACGTTGCCCAGATCCTCACGAATCGTCTCGATCTTTCTGACCGCCTGCATCAAGAACTCAAGGTCGTCGTCGAGCTGCTCACGCTTCAGTGTGCTCATTGAGCGCTGATCGTAGAGACTGCTCACGAAGTGGTAGATATTTACTACGGCGGCACGCTGACCATGACGATCGATACGACCATTGCGCTGTTCCAAACGATTGGGATTCCAGGGAATCTCATAGTGGATGAGGTGCGAACAATGGTTTTGTAGATCGATACCTTCCGATGCAGCGTCCGTCGCCAGCAGAATACGCACCGACGAATCGGCTGGATCGGCCTGGAACGCCGCTTTGATCATCTCGCGAGTTTTAGTATCCATGCCGCCGTAGAGCGTCTGGAGGCGCGCCTCGCCATCGGGACCTTGTTCTACAAAGCCCTCGCGTACCAGCAGACCATACAGCCAGTTCTGGGTCGCGCGATACTCTGTGAAGATAATTACCCGCTCATTCGACCACTTCCCGCCAGGTTTGATCGTGCGATGCAGCCAGTCGATCAACTCCTGCGCCTTACTATCGGGACGTCTGCGTGTATCGTCCGCCCAGGTCAGCAGGCGTTTGAGCAAGCTTTGTTCCTGCGCCGTTGGCTCGTGGAAGAGGGGCGCGGCAGTATCCAGCGCTTCTGCTGTTGCCTCATCCAGCGACTCATCGCTATCGCTTTCCTCTTCGAGTCGTTCCACGCGTGCACGCAGAATACCCTCACCGGGTCGTTTTGTCACCGATGTATGGCGTTGCTTCTCCCCGAGGGTGCGCTGATGCTGTTCCAGCGTCAGATAGAACGCTTCCGGGGAAGAGAAGAGACGTTTCTTGAGCAGCTTCAGCACGAATTCGGTCGCGTAGCGCCCAACATTATCGCCTGATGCCTTGATGCGTGACTGGCCGTACTCCTGTAGCAGTTGATGGGCCTCACGTTCCTGTTGTGTATAGGGCACCCGTAGAGGCGTAATCTCGCGCACCGGGAAGCGGGACGAGCCATTCCAGCGGCGTGGGAGTTCCGTCTTGAGGCGACGAATCATCACTGCATTGAGTTGCTCATGGTCGGGCTTCACGCCGCGGGCAAAGCGCTGATTATCGAGCAGTTCCAGCAGAGCCGTAAAGCTCTCGCTATAGCCATTATGTGGTGTGGCTGAAAGGAATAACTTATGTTCAAAGTGGGGGGCGAGCAGGCGGATCGCCTCCGTGCGCATTGACGAAATAGCATATTTGCCCTGTCCTGATGGTGCGACATTATGGGCCTCATCGAGGATCAGCAGATCGAAGCGGCGTGGATAGATCGACTCGCCGCTGCTGGGGAGTGCCTCGCGGAACAGACGTTGAGGCCGATCACGTTTCAAGAAATCGATCGACGTAATCAGGCGCGGAAAATGCTTCCACGGATTGACATGCAGACCCCGTTCGCGGCGCAGCGACTTCATCAGTTCGCTATCCACGATGCGGAACTCCAGACCAAACTTATCGCGCATCTGATCGCGCCACTGGACCTGAAGAGCGGCCGGGCAGACAATCAGGATGCGGCGAGCGCGCTGGCGAATAATCAATTCCTGCGCCACCAGACCGGCCTCGATGGTCTTACCGAGGCCAACATCGTCCGCGATCAGCAGATTCGCGCGCGGCATCTGAATCGCGCGTGCCACCGGATCGAGCTGATAATCTTCCAGATCGATACCACTGAGGAACGGAGCCTGAATCGCCTTCACATCGGCACTAGAAGCCGCACCCCAGCGTACCGCATTGAGGAACGTATCCAGGCGCTGGGGCGTATCGAAGCCGACCGGTTGTGGGAGGGGTGTTTTCTCAATCAGTGACGCGCCCGGTTCGATTTCCCATATCACCTGGAGATCCTCACCGAGGCCATCATCTTCCACTGAAGAGAGCGTAATCAAATGTTGAGAATGAAGTGTTTGAGAATTGTGCACACTGGTAGGAATATCTACCACCACATAGCGGCGTTGTCGAACATGGACTAATTGTCCGGGCTCTGGGAGCGAAATAGAGCGAACCACGGGATATATTCTCCTGACTAGGTCCGAAAAGATGATGGAGTGGATCATCTAAAATAATGTAAGGATAGAATTCTATGGCATAAAGAACTGACATGGAGTGCATATTTATAAAGGGGTACAGTAAAAGAACTGTGGCAATATTATACCGTATCAAAGTTAGAATTGCTATACATTGATAGAGAGTTTATATGGCTAATAGAGTAGAACAATAAAAAAGATCGTAGTTGTCTGGGCATTGCACCACTAGTGGGATGAACGATAGCGTAGTGTTGATGCAACAGACTTGCCAGAATATGAAAATGGTGGACGCGTGAAATTGGAAGGGTGGTGCGTGCATCGAAAAAACTCTCTCCGGGTTTATTGATGAATGGATATGATGCATCGCTTTTGGCAAGCCTAGAGGAGCTTGATCCCGCTTTGTGTGAGTTGGCAACCCAAGTTATCCAGGCGGAGCGGCACTACAATCTCCAACGTCTACTTTGGGATAAACAATGAACAATTTGTGAAAGTGCTTCGTCGGTGTGGAACTATCGTGAAATGTGTGAGGCTGACTGAAGAAGTGGATCACCTATAAAGTGCTGTGAGTCTTGCCAAACTGTGTGATATTCTTTATCGCTCTATTGCTGAGCACGGAAGTTGCGGAAGAGCCAAAGCTCTTTACAGATCCTCAGAAGTTGGTGAGCCCGAACGCTACGCACTCCGAACTCTTCTTGAAGCCCTTCGCAGGGACTGATTCTACCGAATAGGTGCAATACTTCCAAAGCTTCTACCGGTAACAAAAAGGCCAGGAGCGTTCCTGGCCTTTTTGCTTGTTGTTGACGACCATGATGAGTATTCCTTGCCTATTTAGGAAACTAAAATATAGCAGGAAACAAGGTAAGGGAATTTAGAGTTTCTACTGACTTATGCTCTTTTTTTTTAGTGCTTTTTGAAGATGGCTGGCGTCTCCTAGTCTTTGGGGGATTTGGCTGTTCTGTGTCTGGCATGCCAGGAATCTCTTTTTTTGCATAACGCTGATTTTGTATATAGTCTTTGAGCCGTTTGAGAGAAACTTTTGCAAGGTCTGGTATCTCTGCCAGGTCTCCTATGGAATGAAACTCAATTTCCCTACGCCTCTCAGCAACTTGTTTTGCTCCCTTTGCACTGAGCTGAACCTCTTGAGCCAGTTCTTCCCAATTCAGTGCTAACTTATTAAGCTGCTCCCATATGAATGCTTCGGCTTGATTATTGTTGGTATATTCCTTATCTCCATCGCTGATGTAAATATAAATATCGAGATCAAGATCCTCTAAATACTGTACCATAAGTGGGCCAACTTCATCCCAAGAAAGCTTGCCATTTTGTGTACCTAATTTAGGGAATGCAATGCTGGTTATTTCTGCCTTTTTGTAATTAGCTGCAAAATATGCCAGGCCCTTTTCAAGATACTCAATTTTTGAATTGCCTTTCCAGTGATCTTTCGTGGGAAAATTGAGTATCCAGGGAGTGCTTTTTTTGTAAAGAGTTGGATGCCCTATGCGTAGTCTGCCAGTCTGGCAATCTTGCTGATATTCACGAAACATTGCTGGATATTTTTGTTTAAACGCAAGTGCCAGACCTTTCCCCATAATACCTTTGCAATTTACGGTATTTACAAGTACCTGAGCTTTTGAATGAAAGATATCTCCTTTTACATAATGTATGGCTACCATACTTCTCACTCCATAGATTCGTAATTTTGTCCTACTTTTTTAAAGTCTAACATCCTATCTGTTTAAATACAACATTTGCATAGGATTATCCTAAATTGCTTTACATGTTTTAATTAGAACGTATGTTTATGGAAGAGTTCATGAAAATATGTTAATATAATTCGATGCAATAGCGAATATAAGTGTATTATGCATTTGAAAGGAATCAATGGTTGTGCACAATTTTTTAGGTGGCTATGCATATCATATGGTTCACATTAGCAATTTCCCAAGCATCTTGAGAGAAAAAGCTCTTCTTTCTAAAGAAAGTTTGAGTCAAAAGGGGATTAACCCTTACTCTATTGCATTAGAGAGTGTGCAAGCTTTGCGGAAACGTATTACTGTTCAGCGACCTGGCATGCCCTCACCTCGCCAACTTCATAGCTATGTTCCGTTTTATTTTATTCTTCGCGCCCCTATGTCCTATGCACCCAATGTTAAAGGACAGCAAAATCGATTACTCGTTTTAGAAATAGAACTTATTATTTTAAACGAGCCAGAGGTTCTATTTACAGATGGAAATGCATCGATGCAGAAATTATCCAGGTATGGTACGGAAGTTGTAGTGATAGATCCAGCAAACGCTCGAAGAGATACTTGCATTCGTCGATACCATCCAGGTGGCCCTCACGGTACGGGTGAAAACTGGTCTGATTTTTATAGTGATGTTGCGTTTCTTGATAGGCTTAATTGGGGCGTTCTTAATGGAGGAACTTTTATCGATAATCGAGAGGAATTTACAAGGATACGAAGCTCAGAGGTACTTATCCCTGATCGCTTACCTATAAGTAAAATAGTTGGGATATATGCATCTAATCCAGATTTGGCACAAGACGCAAACGATGTGGTGAAAATGTTTGGCTTAGAGAGGGCTGTACCAGAGGTTGTCTGCCGCAGGGGTCTGTAAAGAGTTAGTTTTGGTTCCCCATCATCTCTCGTACTAAGCACAACTATAAACAGGAAGTGCTCTGCCGCTCTTCGCTCAAATAGCCAATCTGTTAGACATAATGGTTTCAGGCAGCATCTTATTGCACGAAAGATGACGGAGAACCAGAGCTTTGGTTCTTCCGCACTTTCCGTACTCAACAATACAGAGAGCCAAGTATGGCCATGCACAATATTGCCAAGAAGTGGACCATGCCCATCCGCAACTGGACACCTGCACTCAATTGTTTTGCCATTGGATTCAAGGAGTGTTTCCTCAATAGACAAAAACACATACATAAAATACTTTACAGACTCGGAACTGTAAAGAGAGAATGGGAACATATCTCAATGGCTCCGTGCTCTATCCGAGCCGGTCTCGATCCGCTATCAGGCTACTCTGCACCGCGCCACGCAGTAGCAGGATATGGCTAGGATGGGTTTGCTGCATGGTGTCGGTGATCTCCCACAGCAATGCGCCGAGATCCACCCTCTTCTGCCGATACTCCAGTCCCGAGAACTGCTCGTCGCGGCGGCTCGACATAGCAAAGCGACCGCGCCATCGACTGACGATGACGTGGCCTCCTGGGTCAAGTTGCTGCCGCCAGATCGCTGCAGCGATTATGTGATTCGCTTGGCACACAATGAGCCTAGTCTGAGCCGCCTGCTCGTCAAGGAGTTGCGCGAACTTGCAGAAGATGGGGCATACGGCGGCAAGCAAACAATCCTGGCCGGAGCTTCAGGTTGTGCTGCTCTCATTGCACAAGTTGCTCAGGATGCGTGATTTCATCGAGCTGGACTGATTCTTGTATCTGTATGGCAGGTGGCTATAACAATCGCAGCAAATACTTGTAAAGATCACATGCAATAATGTAAAATTTATTAGTGCGCTTAATTAATGTTCTTAACTATAGCATGTTAACAGCGTATAGAAAGAAGGACAAGATGAGTGGCTCTCAGCTTTCCTCACCGATAGTCTCAGCAATAAATATTCAGAAGCAATACCATCACGATGTAGAAGCGAAATTGCTTGCATATGGATTAGAGTCGGGCATAAGCAAAACAATCACCACAGACATATTTGCCAAAGACACCATCTATTTCTCACGCAACCGCTCATACAAGCCTATAGATCAAACCTTCGACGAATTCTGCAAGAGTCACGCATTTCATACTGAATTACCAAGAACACTATCCCATCTCAAAACAGACGGAAAGACCCTATATCAACACCAGGCGCAAGCCATTGAAAGTATCATTGATGGCAAAACCACCATTATCGCCACAGGCACAGGCAGTGGCAAAACCGAATCGTTTTTGATCCCCATCTTGAACCATTGCCTTGTACAGAAAAACCACAGGCAACCAGGAATAAAAGCACTGATCCTCTATCCGCTCAATGCGCTAGCGAACGATCAAATTAGCCGTATCCTCAAAGCAGTTGCAAGACAAGGTATTCGTGTTGGTTGTTTTATCGGCTCTACGCCACCCACAAAGCAGAGAACTGCAGAAATACAGCCAGAACTATGCATAAGCCGCCAGGAAATGATTGATAATCCACCAGACATTCTCATCACCAACTACATTATGCTAGATAGGCTGATCACAAAACCGGATACCTACACAATGTTTCGCAACTCACCCAATTTAAAGTATCTAGTGGTAGACGAGATTCATTATTTCCGAGGCACCAAAGGAGCCAACCTCAGCCTTTTGCTGCGGCGCCTGCGCGCACTCTATCAACACACCATTGTCCAGATCGGGGCCAGCGGCACCTTACGCCAAAGCGGTGGTTACTTTGCAGATTCGTCAGAGACACAAATTGAACAATTCGCACGCTTGATTTTTGGGCAAGAAGCGATAGGTACGAGCGGTTTTCAAATTGTCGAACCATCATTTCAAGAGGATGAAAAGCGGCCCCTTGATCCACTCCCACCAACGGAGAAAATAGCTGGACCGACACTGATCGATACGCGCAACAGAGAACAAGCCAACGCACTCTGTCAACAGGTATTCGGAGCAGCAGCCTTTAAAAACTATCAGCAGCAGCATCGAGGAGAAACTGGACTACGTGCATTTCCTGGCTACGACCTTATCCAGGCCAGTCCATTTGTAGACGCAATACGTAAACAGCTCACGCATCAAGCCGCTCCTTTTAGCAGACTTCTCAATATTTTTCAGAAGCTTTTTCAAGCACACTACGGATATGAACCGGAAGATCCTAAAAGTGTTGTCGAGGCATACTGGAGCTTAATTGACTATATAAATGAAGGATGTGCGGATGCCAAACTTGCGCCCATTCTAGATTATCGTATTCACCTGATTCTGAACGATGTCAGCGAAGAACTGACTCGTTGTTTGCACTGTGGACATTATCATGATGGCAGGTGTTCACGCTGTAGACACTGCAATGGCTTGCTTTTCAAAGTCAGTAAGCAACATCCCGACCAATGCATAGCATACCTCACCAGGAACGAACTTTATCCAAAGAAGATAGGAGGCAAACAGGTATTTTCCGTATTGGTTAGCATGGATATACCAACGACGAATGAGGCAGGATCCCCCGTCTTCCTATTGGAAGAACATACAAGCTATGCAGACGAAGAAGGATACGTGCTGCAACCAGAACTTGACTCACTAAAAAAGGGCATCACCATTGATTTTAATCAGAATAAACAAGACCTGGAAACATTACCGATCAGCGATGCCCATATCTACTGGCACAATGTCTTCAAAATAATTGATGGTCTTGTCACGCAACAGGAGACACGCATCTCAGACAAACTGCTCGGCTTCATCGATAATCGAGAGAAAGCCTCAGGACTCAAACTACGCCTCAACGACGATTTCGCTGAACGCGCCCTGACAAAGAAAGCTTCAAGCATCTGGCAGAATGAAGGACCAATAAATCTGGTGGAAGCATTTGAAGCACTGAGAGATGCTCTCAAGGAAGATGCATCTGAAGATAGCGACCACAACGAACGGGACAAGACGGTTGCCGAATTGCTTCAGGAGATGCCATTCTGGTTTCATCGAGCACTTACCTACATTCAAGATGGGCAGTTTAATGAGAATCCTGACTGGAAGATCAGTATTGATACCAATCTCGAACTGACTAGCGAAGAATCTGAGCTACTTGAAAAAGTCATGCTACAGGAAAATGCTATTGACCGCAGCAGTTTTCCGCATTCAACAGTCTTGAAGCATTTCCATCTGGATAAATATCGTGTAGAAACGCAATATGGCATAGGATTACGCAGTGTGACAGAGCAAGGCTATCATGTTACGTCTCTGGGAGAGCGTGGAGTGCTTTACCAGGAGGTTATCCAACGTATTGGAGCGGCTACCATTGAACAGATGCTACACGATCTGGCAGACAGGGGCATCGTACAGTGCCGCACAACCCCCAATGGTTACGAGTACTACCAGATCTGTCCTCAGTATATTTATCTCGAAACAAACGAAGAGAACCGGGTGAGTATAGACGCAAATGCATGGAAGAACGAGTTCGCCCTGGTTGAATGCCATACAGCCGATCATAACGAAGGAAGAAGAGCGGACATAGAGCGCCGCTTTAGCGACACACAGATCCAGGCCTTAATTTGTACCCCCACATTAGAGATGGGCGTCGATATCGGAAGTCTCTCCAGCGTGCTCATGATAGGCTTTCCACCCAGCCCCGCCAATTATGCACAAAGAGCAGGAAGGGCGGGACGCAGCGAAAAATCACGCCGAGCCACAATTGTAGTGCTATCTTCATCAGATGATGCACACGATACCTACTACTATGCACAACCCGGAAAAATGATCGACGGCGAAATTACTCCACCGCAATTCACATTAAAGAACTTCTCCCTGCTCGCAGCCCATAGCTACGCCTATCTGCTTGCAGGAACAAAGCAATCATTCCTCGCAACAAAAATCAGAAACATACAATGGGATGTGCAGAAGTTCATTGCTGACGATGAACTACATCTCAAAGAAACGTTAGGGCATGAATCATACAGAAACTTTGCGCGCTATCTCTATAACGATCTTGATCAGAAAAAACAAACCGTCTTACAAGAAAAAGTAACGCAACACATCACCTTAGAGTACTGCTATACCCATAATATTTTTCCCGACTACGGATTCAGAAACGACGGCTTACCACTCTATGATAAGAACGAAGCAACATCCAGAGAAGACCAGGATCGATTTCTTACCGCGCGCGAACCAGAGGGGGCGGCAAGAAAACTGGCACCAGGGCGGATTGTCTTCTGTGGTGGTAGGGCGGTACAGGTAAAAGAAGAGCAACCTCTAGATAGCTATCACATTAAACGCGACCCCAACGACAACCATTTTAGATTACCACACTATGTCATTGCTAATACAGAGGAACCTACACAGATTGAAAAATGGCGCGATCCGAACAAAGCGTATCGAGTCTCACGGATGATAGAAATTGCACAGCCGCTAGAGGAGCTTGAGGCAACCGGGCCGCTCTACAGCCGAGTTTATCTTGTTCCTGAAAGTACACTCTACTTTATCAATGAGGGAGAGATAAAACCGGATCAGGAAAAGCCGCAGCCACTGACAGATACGAATGGAGAGCCATATCGCTTCGGCACGAAGATTGTACGTGGTGGTTTGCTTGTCCGATGCTCAAATAGTATTCTCTCATCAACGATGAAGACAAGCTTCCTGGCAGTCCTACTGCGCAGCATTCCTGACTACTTTGATCTGGATGATACCGAATTACGCGTTATCCAGAATATACAAATTGCCCATGCAGGCCAACAGAATGATCACTACGCCGACTTTTTTATCTATGGCCAGGACAAAAGTGGACTTGTTCCTTTTGAGAGAATTTTTGCACGCTTTAATAGTTTTTTACAAAAAGCCCTCGAAAAATTAAAAAAATGCGAATGCCATGGCTCAGGCTGTTATCTCTGTCTATTCAGCTCTAATTCGTCAATGCTTGCCGGACGCATTTCGCATACCGACGCAGTCAACTTTTTAGCAGCTTATATGAAAGAAGAACGACTCAAACCAGATCTCGCACTCAAGCAGAACCCAATAGATCACCCTGACATTGTTCTACACATCAAGAGCCGAGGCAATGATTGGATCTTCGAAATGCGAGATACGCACACAAATAAACAGGAAGAACATAGAGCCACGAAATCACACGATAGCAATACGGTCCTCTACCAAGAGCTACGTCAACTACTGCAAAAGCAATGGATAAAAGGTGCGCGTTCTACTCAAATATGCTCGAACCAGGAATACATACGAAATCAACTGAGTGGTGAGTATAACATCAATAAAGGGAAACATGCCTTTTTCGCCCTATGGCTAGAACGTATGCGCTGGCGAAACTGGCAAGTAACCAGCGAGGAGCATGACTATGCCTAAGATTATTCCCGCACGCGGTTTAGATTTTACAGGGGCCGGAGGCCGAGCAGAAAGGCAAGCGTTAGAAGCGCTTAAAGAATTACCCGACGAATATTATATTCTTCGCGAATGCAAATTTCTACCCAGCGCGAAGAAACAAGCGCACGGATCACAGGAAGATCGCGCTGACTTTATCGTTATCGGTCCAGAGTTGGGAATTCTCGTTCTAGAAGTTAAAGACTGGAATATTAAGCGTAACGAATTTAAACTGACGGATCAGGTTATGATAGATAAAATCGATAGGCAAAACGGCACAACAATATCCATCAAAAATCCCTGGTACCAGGCTGAGGAATACGCACACGCATTACAAGACCTGCTCAAGATAATTCCTCAGAACGAGCAGCTATGGATCAATCACGCAGTTGTCTTTCCTGGACTTAACAGGGTCGAATTCAAAGATGTCTTCGTCAATCCCCAGCCATACAATCCCCAAACCAGGTGGCAACTGGACCTGAATAAAACACTTTTTAAAGACGATATCGCAAACAAATCACAATGCGAGCTCCTTAACATACTTCAGCACTATATAAAAACTCAAACATCAGCGAATCGCATCTCACGCAGCTACACACAGAAGCAAATAGAAGCAGTTATAGTTCGGCTTATCCCTGCAGAGATGCGTGTTGGAGGTCTGCCAGAACAGAACGAGGCCACCCAAAAACTTGCGATACTTGATGAGGAACAACAGAAGTGGGCAATTAGCAAAGCATTTGAGCAAAAACACTATCTTTCAGACGTTGCAGGCAGTGGAAAAACCAATGTGCTCCTATCCAGAGCCATTTATCAAGCCAAACAACGTTATGATAGCGGAGGTTGCCGCATTCTAATAACAACGTACAATACAGCACTCAAGTACGAATTAGAACGGATCTTTAAAGCCAAGATCAAGCACGACCCTCTTGAAAGCTATTATGAAAGGCGCATTCGTATATATGATATTGTCACAATCATGGAAGAAATTATAGAGAGAACATTACAAGGTGATTTCGCAGCCTGGCAAAGAAACGTAAAAGCAGAAACATCAAAGACCACCTATGAAGAAACAAGACTGCCACAGGAATGTATCGAAATCATCGCAGGAGATCCCCATCACTATGAAATCTACGACTATTTATATGTAGATGAAGTGCAAGATTTTAGCACTGCATTTCTCACAGTTGTTAGAGGTCTGCTCAAAGAGAAAAAGAATTTTTTCGCAGTAGGTGATATTGGACAAAGGATTTTTGATCGCACCATCGAATGGTTGGACTTCGATATCGGGCCGGAGCGTGTTGGCATTCAAAGTCGCTTTCTCATGTATCGCAGCCCCCAACCAGTCGCAAAGCTCGCCTGGAAATTTCTTATGGCGGACCCGTTCATCCGTCAAGAACTGGTAGAAGAAAAATACGAAACAAAAGTTAAACCCAAGAGTCCCATACAGACTCATCCTTGCTTTATTTCTTTTAGCAATGAGGACGAGCTACTCCAAAATCTTGTCGAAGATATAGAAGATTATCTACACACTGACTTGCCGCGAAAAATCCTCTGCATTGGTCTCAAAGACGGTTTACTCACACAGCTTCAACTCAGGCTTGCAGAACAACACATACCTGCTCGCTTGGCAACAGAGACTACAGCAAATTCAGGTGATTTCATTCTCCTGGCGGATTACATAGAAGCGAAAGGACTAGAACGCGATTACGTCTTTATAGTTGACGCTGATCACTTGGCTCGACCACAGGGCATAGTTGAAAGTGATGAACAGTATGAAAAAAAACTGCGCAAAGATCGCATTAAGCTCTTCATAGCCTTGACACGAGCAATACGAACCGTTCGGATCTACTACATTAACCAACAACATCCTTTTATACGAGAAATCAATCAGTTATAACTAGAAATGAGTATGTAATGTGATGGATAATAAAACACTGAACGATATTCTGGAGAGCAAGGCCAATGAAGTGAAACAGTACCTTGTATCACTCGACTACCGTTGCACCTATACCCCTATTCAATTTGGTATAAATTTTACAGTTCACCTCGCTAGACAAACAGCACAATTCACGATTTACTACAAACCTAAAAACAACACATGGAAACTTCACACCGTCGATGAATGGGTAACTAGTGAACTGAAATCCAGAATTATGCCACTACTCGGACTACAGCATACACTAGTTCATGAGCACAGATCAACCGCAACAAAAGTGCCCGGGGACCCCTCCTCCTACTTTGAAGCGGCAATCGAATATCTACATATTCTTCAGCCTTTCGCCAAAGAATATATTGATTTCGCCATTATCTGCGAACAAGTAAAAATAGGCCTTCAGGGTATACTCAGCGACTCGCGTTATGCGTATCTGGATCAACAAGCGCTCCAGGAAGCATGGCAGAAACCATTATCACCTGACTTCCTCTATGCAAAGGAGTATTTGACACAATGTTTGAGGATCTGTCAAATCCCAACGCCATTTTAAGTAAACAGGCAACCGAATGCGAACAGGCACAAGACTATGCCGGAGCTGCCGAAATTTATAAGCAGATACATACAAATAGACCTAGTGACAGTTACGCAGCTTCTCGCTATATACACTGTCTGCGCAAATTGCGCAAGTCACAAGAAGCGATGGATTTTGGATGGAGTCTTAGCAAAGAGCTACGCGCGAACCAATATGTACACAACGCTTGGGCCTGGGCCATCTACGACTACTACTTCAAAACATCTGAAAATAAAGAGGATGATGAGGCTGATCATATTAAATCGACATCTCAAGATGAGGCTACATTCAAAAAAATGCAGAATGCTGCTGAATACATACTCAAAAATAGTCCTGAGACGGACACGCTTATACGTACAAAAATTGTTTTTGGTATCTGTCGCGAAGCCAAACAACGAGGGAAATGGCAGATTGTCTACAAATTTGCCAACCAGCTCGATCCAGCACAGCTTACAAAAGAACCCTATCAACAAGGCCGAATGTCAGACCAGGAGCGATGGTTTTATAGCATGATCAAAGCGCTGTTTGAGATGGGTCAGAATGAAGGGTGTCAAAAATTGGCCCAGCAGGGCGCAGAGAATTATCCATCAAATAAACATTTTCGCTGGTGGAATGCAGTAACAAAAGCAAGAATGGGTCATCAGGAAGAGGCACTGACAGAACTACAAAATTTAGACAAACAGTACCAGGAATGGTTTATCCGCGAAGACATCGCGAAAATTTGCGAGCAACTCCAACGCACAGATGATGCCTGGATCTGGTATTGCAAAGCCGCATCACTCCAAGGCCCAATCAAGGGGCGTTACAAAATGATCGGACATATGTCAGTGCCACTACAACAACTAGGGCGAAATCAAGAAGCATACGAGCATTTGCGATTGGCCCATCTCCTTGCGGAGCGCGAAGGATGGGACAAAGCAAAAACAGCTCAAGAACTTAGAGAGCAAATGGAACTGCTACAAAGTGGCGACACAACGCAAATCACCCCACAAACATATACCCCACAAGACGGCTATCAGCTACAGCGAAAATTGCAGAATCTATGGAGAGACGAAATAGCTGGCACACTCCCTCACCGACAAGGTTTCATCAAGACAGTAAATGAAGAAAAACAATTTGGTTTTATCCGCTCAGACACTGATGACTTTCACTTCAGCTTCCGTGACCTGCCACGCAACACGAGTCCAACTCCATCGATGCAGGTCGAATTTGATGTTGAGGAAAGCTACGACCGCAAAAAACAAAGGAATAGCTTCAAAGCGATCCATATTCGTCTCATTTAAAACTTGCCATAGTCGCAACATTATAGAACATATAGAACGATCAGGAAACGTATTGAGACGGGCATGCCAAATAGAGCTTCACGCGACAAAAGAGAAGGCTTTTTTTATATTACTTAGGTATAAAAAGGACGTGTGCTAATAAAACGTTAAGCATCGTACATATAGGCATTATACCGATTTTATGTACAGACAAATCTATCTAAAGAGGATTATTTTAGATGGGAATACAGGCACTAAGTAAGATTGGCTGAAAGATGGGAAAATGAAGTCAAAACCTCTCTATTCTCCAGTATCCCATTGAGCTATATACTCATAATGAATTTTTAGCTTCTGTCGAGCAATCTCACGCAGTTGAGGTGTAAATAAACTCTTATATTCCGGTTTTAGTATGAGAGCCTCAGCAGAAAGATCCAACATCTCAATTTCATAGAGCTTAGTAAGGCCATAGGGGATATTATCTGACTCTATTAAATTTTTGGCAGCCTGTACTCCACCATAATCTTCTATGTTTTGCCGAAAAATATGTGCATTATAATGATGTCTACTTCGCAGAGGAACTGTATAGCTATTCCACATATCTTTCTCAAAAAGAATTTTAGCTTCTTCAAGGCTTGACATAAATGCAAAACCTCCAAACGCCTATTATTTTTCAGATATTACTAATGGTACTTAATACAATTTTTTTGTCAAGACATGACAAATATTACTTTATAAATTTTAATAAAAATAAACAATCTGTAGCAAAAATAAAGCCATTTTAAGAGTAAAACAAATAAAAAAAGTGCGTATAAGGTGTTGTGCTCAACTTCTCAGCCAGTTGATTATACTCTTCTCGCCTCTCTGCTCGTCTGCTTGCCAGGGCCAATATAGCGGCGACACGCTCCTGATCGAGATGCCTCTCTGTCTTTGGTTTATTCATGGAGTATCCTTTCCCCATAATGGGTTGCTATCTAGCTCCAAAAGAGTCATCTATAAACGTTGTACACAGGGCTGTGATCTCAGATGCAGATAGTATATCCTACCACTCTCCATTGTGTTTTTACCCATGAGCAGAAACAGCAGATCCTTTCGATGTATTGGCAACATGAGCAGTACACCGCTTCTGAAGGCTGGGGCTAACCAAGCCAGTTATCTTTCTGGTAAGAGGGGTTGAATTAGCAAACTCCCTTGGAAATAATGCGTTCTGTAGCCATATCATGGTGAGATCCTGCGGCGGATGTAGAGATGCCTAATTACACCCTTTTCTAATGCTTGTATGTATGTTACAGTAACAGCAATACCTGTTCTTTGTGAAAATCGTAAGCAGAGTATCGCGTTTACCGGCAAAAGCAGTGAGAGCGCAAAAATTGGAAATCAGTATTAGTAAATACATTGATATTACTTTTGATGAGATACGAAGTCAAATCATTACTCTTCTGGCAAGAGAAATGCCTCCTCCTGGAAAGCGTCAAGCTCCTTTTAATCCTGTTGAGACATTGTTGTGTTATGGTCTCTTCACTCTGGTAAATCCACATACCTATGGAGGAGGCAATATTGCCTCTGCTCCTCAAATTGTGCATCAACTTGCTGCGCTTTTTCGTCGATCACCTGGCTCTATCACCAGCAAGATGTTAAATTTAGAGGGCGCACGTACCAACGGTGCTCGTGAAGAACCTCTCCTCTTTGCGACGTTGGCTTCTCAGCCTGATCTTTATCCTAGCCTTTATCGTAAAATTCTCGGCGCGGCACGTGATATGAATGTCGATGCTGCTGTTTTGCCTGATTTCCTTGGGTTGCTGACATCTACCTCTTCACAAGAAGAATTGCTGGCTCAAGACGAGGTTTCTGAGTCTCTCTCCATTGCTCTCTCAGAGGCGGAAACGGAAATGGAGGCTATTGAGCAGAGTTTTCAAATCAACCAACGTTTAACGGAAAAACTTGTTGAGCGTAAAGTGCGTCTGGCCCAGCATCGCTTTGCCCTTGCAGTCCTTGAGAATTGCAATCGAACCTGTGTCTTTTGTGGTTTTGCTCCCCATTCTCTCTACGGGAGAGGAAGTAATCTTCTCAGAGCATCGCATATTAAACCTTGGGCGAAATCTACACCAAGGGAGCGGATAGATGTGCGCAACGGTGTTGCTGCCTGCCCAACGCATGATGCTGCATTTGATCAGGGGTTACTCGCTGTTGATGGCAACTACGCTATTCTTCGTTCTCATACGCTCCAAGAGAGCATAAGAAGTGATCTCAATGTCGCTCTCTACTTTGGCAATGTACTTAGCCAGTCACTTGTTTTACCAGGAAAAGCTCATTTTCCTGACACGACATACTTGCAATATCACTTGGAATCTCTATTTAAAGGATTATGAGAAGGATCTCTCTATGTCTTCAAACGCTTCACTTCCTCCAGTTCACCCTGATATCAAACGCGAGTTGAAGCACCAACTGCTGAGTATGTCTGCGAGGAGCTTTGAGTTCTTTGCAGGTGATTTTTTGGTTTACGCAGGGTTAGAAGCGGTATCCGTCACGCGCTATATTGGAGATGGCGGGATTGATGCCCTGGGCAACCTGGTAGCAGGGCAGTTTCGCATTCCTATTGGAATCCAGGTAAAGCGCCATAGAAACAATGTGCAACGACCAGATATTGATCGGTTTATCGGGGCATTGTCTGGGCGTTTCTCTGAAGGCATGTTCATGACGACTGCGAATTACGCGCCGAATGCACTGCAGAAGGCCACGTCATCGATTCCTCGTATCCTGACTTTAAATGGCGACCAGATTGTCACAATGATGGTTGAGCATCGTTTGGGGGTCAAATCCTCGACGTTCGATGCTCAGAAACTAGACATTGATCCCGATTACTTTACCGCTTTTGAGTCGATGCGAAGCTTGCTTGCGAGTCATGTCGAGGAAGATGTACAAAATTATGTGCCAGGAGCTTCAGAAACGCAATCGATTGACCTGAAGCCTGAGGAGGATCTCATCTCACTGAATGCACTCGGGTATGCTTTGCGTGTCGATCCAGCCCGAGTGCGTCGCTGGGTTGAATCTGAAATGCTCAAGCCAGATGCTGCCCAACTATCAGGGGGTCGTACGAACTACTACTTTCGGCGTGATAGCATTGAGGTAATACGAAAAAAGCTTGGTATTGGAAATATGCCAACTTCAAGCGACGAGTGGAAGCAGGAATTCCTCGACTTCGCGAAGAGTCGGAACTTATCAAGATCGTATAAGCCAGTAATGATCAAGGCCTTCTTTCAGCTTGTTGATCGTGAGGGCAAGGTACAGATTGACGAACTGGTGAAATCATTTCGAGACTATTACGTGCAACAGATCCAGGCTGGCCAACCACTAGAGCAAAGCAGCTCGCTTATGGTCAATCCGCTTGTTGCAAGTGATCAGGCTATTAAGAGCCTTATTATTAGCAATCCTTTGGAGCGTTTCCTGATCAAAAACTTTATTACGTATAATCGTGATGAAGGTATTTTGCAGATTGCCCCACAGCTATGGCGCGAACTACGTCTCTACGATGTTATAGATGTGCTCAAGCATGCTGATGAGCAGCTTCGCTACTACCTGTCTCGGTAGAGCTAGTGAAACCGCTCAAGGCCTCTGCAGCGTCAAATTCCCAGTTTTAACGTTTGGCCAGATTAAGATAGGAGGGGCTGGAATGTTTCTCCCACTGCCTTCACTACTGTTGGGAGAAAGCGAGTATAAAGCCACAATCTTTCCTCCGCGTTGGTGTGGCGAATATACCGATGCATGACTGGCGGGAACGCATAAAAGATCAACAGATGCGCTTCGTCTTCACACAGGCTGCGAGCGGCCTCAGGATAGCGCTTCTGATATTTCGCTTTGAAGGCCGCCAAATTGAGCAGGGCATCCTCTTTCTTCTCCTGCTTCCAGATGCCCAGCAGGTCCGAAGTGACCTCCTGCCGTTCCCGGCGGGGAATGGCGTTGAGGACATTGCGTTGTTTATGGATGAGGCAACATTGCCGAGGAGTGGCGGGAAACAGCGAGCCAACCGCTGCAAGCAGTCCATCATGCCCATCGGTGATGATCAGATCGATCTCTGCAACTCCACGGGTACGCAGATCCTGAAGCAGGTAACTCCAGCCATTTTTGCTTTCTTCAGCACAGGCCCGCAAGGCTAACACGTCTTTATTCCCGTCCATGTCCACCCCAGCGCTGTTAAAATGATGGTGAGATCGGTCTGGTTGCCATGCCGAACGGTGAAATGGATACCGTCCAGGTACAGAATGCGATAATGAGCCAGAAGCAGGCGCTCGCGCCACTTTTCAAATTGTTCGGTGAGACTCTGATTAAGCCGACTGACGGCACTGGCACTGGGAGCAACACCCATGAGCGTTTGGGCTACTTCTCCTACTTTATGGGTACTGGTGCCACTCACAAACATCTGGGTCAGTCCCTCGGCGATCTGGGGCTCATAGCGCTGATAGCGCTCAAACACCTGCGTGTGAAAAGCTCCTTCGCGGTCTCTGGGCACCTTCAACTCCTCAAGAGGACCATTCGCCGTGCCTAAATCGCGCGTGTAGGGGCCATTGCGATGCTCCCGGCGCTCCGGTGTGCATTCCCCCAGGACGCTCCCACAAACTGGGTAAGTTCCTCACACATGATTTCTTCCATGACCACTCGTGTCGCCTCCCGAATCTGAGCAAGCAGATACTGATGAAAGTCCTCTGGGACGGGAAGCAGTGGAACAGACGACTCCGAGGAATGAGATTGACGGGTTTCTCGCGTGGTATGGTTGTTCTTGTGGATAGGCATAGTTCTCTCCTTTTCTGAGATAAAGGTCTTGACCTATCGGGTCACTCTATGCCTGTATTATCTTCTCAGTTGGCCTTTTGGGGAGAAGGAATCGCTACACAACATTCGGCATGGCGTCACGTCTAGGACCATTGTGGTCCCATGCAGGCGTTCGTGTACTGGATGATGACGGGGTTGCCCTCACGCAGCGCAGGATCGAAAATGGGGTTGTGGTGGAAGAGAAGACCGTCGAAATGAGTGACGCGGAGTTCGCTGAGGAGTTTGCTCGATTGAGCGAAACCTGCCTGGCGTTGCAGCTTGGCATAGTTCCGTGGCTTTTCACGCATCAGTCAGCAGAAGTTGTGCGAGTGCGACAAGCAGCATCTCCGACGAGGAGAGAATCCGAGAGAATAGTGCGCCTGCTTGCGGGGCTCCAAGGACTCCTGCATGTGGAGGTTGAGCGAGATGGGAACACGCTGACGGTGCGAGCGGTCGCTGCCGAAGGGACGGACGCACGTTCCCCACATATTCCCTACCTGGCACCGATGACCTTTCAAAGTTGGAGCGATGTAGATACTATGATACTGAACATCAGCCACGAGATCCGGTGACCTATGAACGCGCAGATTTGCCGGATGTGAACCCTCTGAGCGGCAATCAGGATCTCGTCGCGGTTGGACTGATGGGCCGCAAATGGCTTGATGAGTTGTCAGGAGATGCGGCGATTAAGGCGGATATCACGTACCTGATACGGCCTGTGTTAAACGCTTTGCTGGAGGCAATCCGCCATGCAAGCATGTTATCAGCCTCCGTGGCTCATATCGCGGAGGCGCACTCGCGTGTTGTTGCGCTCACCAATCGACTGCGGCGTGCCCAACTCCCGCCACCTGATACCTCCCCTCGTATCTGAGGTTCGAGAGGCCGCGTACGATGCCGCTCGGTGTCTGGATCGGCTCCGATGGGCATTTGTCGGAACGGAGAATCGCGAGCGACAACGCCAGGCGCGACTTGTGCCGCTCTTGCCGAGCGAATCGGAATTATCGACCGAAGAGCTACTGACGAACTCACTCGGATTGAGGCAACCGAAACGGCGCAGTGATGGGCATACGCATTGCATCATAAAAGTTCTTACCCAGGGGTAAGAACTTTTATGATGCAATGCGGGCTCCAAGAAAAGCCTGCCTCGTTTTGAGGAAACAGCCTGCCCGCACTCCGTCATGGGAAATGTTACTGGCCAGTAATATTTCCTCTGAAACCGACGTGGAAAAAATCCAAAAAGCCTCTTATCCTCGATAGTCTTTTTCAGGATCCATCTCACCATCAATCTATACTTGACTTTTAACACAACGTATGGCATTATTTGCAAAATATTAGTCCTTTCACCCTAAAAAAGAGATAGAGTCAGATTAGCTGATAAGAAGGCTGCTTTCCCTAGAGCGGTACGCATAAGTTTTGAGCCAAAGAGTAGGCGAGAGAGATGAAAGCGTATTCAACTGACCTACGAGAACGAGTGGTGCGTGCCGTCGAAGAAGGCCGCTCACGCGAAGAAATCGTCCAGCTCTTTGGGGTGTCTCGCGCAACTATCAAACACTATGCGAAACAGTATCGGGAAGCAGGAGATCTCGGCCCCAAACCCATTCCTGGCCGTCCGGCAGTCAAAGAAGCTTCCTTGCGATCAGGCTTGTGGAGCCAGTTAGAAGCCAATCGAGACGCGACGCTGGAAGAGCACTGCCACATCTGGGAAGCCATCCATGGGCAACAGGTACGTGCAGCTACCATGGGTCGCGCTATCAAGCATTTGGGCTGGACGCGAAAAAAAAGACCTTGAGAGCCATCGAACGAGACGAGGAGGCGCGAGCCGCTTGGCGCGTCCTCGTTGGACAACACTAGCGGGAGGACTGGATGTTTGTCGATGAATGTGGAACGCATATCGCTCTGACTCCTCTGTACGCCCGATCGCCCCAAGGGACACGAGCCTACGGCAACGTTCCTCGCAATTATGGAACCAATACCACCTTGATCGCCTCGCTTTCTGTGAACAGGATGGGTGAGGCATTGATCCTGGAGGGGGCAGTCGATGCTCGCGCTTTTGAGATCTCCATCGAGCAGGCCCTGGCTCCCAGTTTACAGCCAGGACAAACGGTCGTCATGGATACTTTGAGTGCGCATCAAGGTCCGCGTGTTCGTGAGGCCATTGATGCCAAAGGATGCCATCTCTTGTACTTGCCAGTCTCCTCGCCTGATCTTTCGCCGATTGAGCAGGCATTCTCCAAAGTGAAAACCTATTTACGACGCAAGGGTGCTCGGACACGGGAGATACTCCAAGAGGCGATTGCCGAAGCCCTGAAAACCGTGACTGCTCAGGATGCCCGCGGTTGGTTTACACACTGCGGCTATCTCGCCCATGAAGGGGAAGCCATCTTTCCAGAAGCACAGCAGTTTGATGCTCAAGCCTTTTGATTACTGCCTAGTTGGCCCTGAGTTGAGCGCCAATTAATAGGAAATCCTATTGATAAGGGTGTAATGGAATCTAATTTGATCTGTTAGTGGCTTGAAATCCAGCAAGAAGTATTTGTAAACTATTCATGAGGATTGGTTGGTATCTTTTAAGAGATACGCGCTAATACTCTTGCACCTTTGAGGGGTTAGATGAAGCAGCAGCTTATTATCTCTAGTGTTGCTTTTAATATCAGGGTTTCTCCTAAAAAAGCACTGACGCTCCTAGAGGAACTGAGATCTGATATTTGGCTATCTGGTAGTGATTTTCTTCAAAATCCTATTATTCATGAGCAATTACAAAACACTCGTTATATACGAGATAATCTACTTGTATTGGTAAGTGCTGGTTTGGTAAGGCAAAAACGAGGAAAACAAGGCCTTCTTTATCAGCTATCAGATTTGGGGCAGTCGTTATACCAGGTGCAATCTACACGCCCTCAACTTTATGCTGATATTATTCACTATCTATTTTTCACTTTATATGAAGAACAACAAGGGCAAGGCATCGATATTAGCGGGTGGAGTTGGGTATATCAAGCTACTTGTCGCCTCCTTTGGGATGCTCGTCCCAATGTTCCGACTTTCCCTGAGCAAGCCTCGATACTCAACGACAAATTATTGATGGAGTATCCTGAATACACCAAAGGGGTTTATGCTGATAGCCCAAATACTGCTGTCGTATGGTTAAGAGAACTTCAACCTCCATTTTTGCAAGGTAAAGGTAAAAGTTGTAAAACGTATAGCAGATCATGGTGTTCCCCTGAATTACTTGTGTTAGGAATTGATCGTTTATACAGACGTGCAGAGCTCCCTTATAATACGCCGCTATTACTTGTGGAGCAAATTTGGAGCGAGCTATCGCAGTTATGTCTCATGGAGGTTGCGCTTTTAGAAGAGGTATTGGAAGTAGCTAGATCGACATTCTCTTTTCTCAAGGTGCTTAGTGGTGAGTGGGGGCTCTCAGTTATTCTTGAGCGAGCAATCATTTACTCGGACGTTTTATAATCCAATCATTCACCCACCAGGTTGGAAAGGCCTCATTTACGCATGACTGATCATCGTTTGACCACCATCCGTGAGAAAGACCCTGTCATTTCTACCTACAATGCGGAGTCTTTGATAACGTCCCCTGAGATAGTTGATGCAGTCTATTCTGCTCATGCTAGCACTCACATGTCGATGGGAGACACGTCCGGCTTTGTTGAGAAGCTTATTCACTGGGCCCATCACAACAAGGGCTGTGTAATTGGGGCCATTGTTGGCCGTTACGGATTTGGTAAAACCAGTACTGCTGTCCATCTCTGGCATGAGTGTGAGAAGCAGAATGTGATTGCCGTGCCCCCATTTGCCTGGTTCGGGTTGACTGATATTATTAGAGCCACGTATGTTTGGGTAAACTATCGTTTGAGCCAGCTTGCACCAGATTATTGTCAAACCCTTAGAGTAATTTATGAGCGTTATCAATCTCAATCTTTGGAGGCTTTAGCTACCGAACAAGATACTACAGTAGATGTATTGCAAAGGTTACTCGACCATGGCAATTTAAAACTGGAGATGAGGCCCATTGGCGTCGTCAAATTTTTATCTGAAGTGAGCGATCTCTTAGCAAAAATAGGGCGAGAAGGCCCCGTCGTTTTTACAGATGAATTACAAGTCACACTAAGTGAATATCCCACTCGCGAGGAATTCATAGAAGATCTGTTTGGTCTGCTCAATGAACTACATCATCAACAAGGCAGTTATGGTTTGGTGATTAGTATGCCAACTACAACAGAGGCTCTTATCGCTGATGTGCGCAATGATATTATTCACCGCATGCAATCCTTTAACTTCTATCTGCGCCCTGAAAAGATGTACGGACGTTCTTTTGCTTCTGACCTCTGGCGTAAATATGCTCAAATATTCGGCTTTGTTGATGATATGAGCAAAATTTTACCATCATATACCCTAAAAAGTATCGGGCAGATTGCATCTCGGCCAGATCTGGGAGCTGGTCCTCGCACTGTTATTGATGCTTTTCGTCGGGCGGCTGCTTCTTACGATAAGAGTGGGACCACTTATATGCCGGTAGATTTGGTCGATGATTATCTGAATGGTGAGGTGGCATTCGAGCAAAACGGGAAGCTGGGTATGGCAGTTCGCGAAGCATTGGGAGTGGCTCCAATCGTGGGTAACACAGACAATGAATTTGCTATTAAAGTACTGGGAGCGTTTCCTGATGGTTGTCCAGAAGAAATTCAGGATTATTATGGAGTAGCAGAGATTATTGCCCAACTACCTCCTGCTTATCGTCGTGAGTATTTATATGATTTTGTTGAGGGGCTATCTCTACGTAAACTCGCCCAGACAGAGGTACGTCCCGACCCAGTTTTTCTACGCTTGACAAAAGAGTTTATCGGACGCTATCAAGAAGACACATACCATGCTCAAAAAGCACTTGCAGCTTTTCAGGAGCTCATAGTACGAGATCGGATTTTCAGCGAGCGCCGCGGTTCCTCCTTGACCGGGTGGAAATGGGAAAGCGAACACGATCTCCGCGGCTCTTTTAATGAGCGATTTCCTGACCGAAAACTCTATTTGAAGGTCGCGCTGACGCAGAGCGAGCTTGATACAACACGAGTGATTGAAGAATTCGGGATCTGGATTCAATTCGACCTGAGTTCAGGAAACCAGGATCCTGGCCAGATACACAAACTAAGTAGCTCTAAAAGAGCTATGTATCGGTTAAATGGCCTGCTCAGACCAGAGGGCGTGCTAAATATTGCATATTTGGGTGATTTAGGGCTATCTTCAACCCGTCTAACGCCCCTTTTTATGCTTGCTTTACTGCAACATCTTATGGAGAATCGCAGCGCTATTCCAAACGAAGAGCAAGTTCGTGGAATGAAAACTTTCACCGACCAATTGTTAAGCAATGCGATCAAGTTGCTATTTAATAACGAATTACGCGAGCATAGTGATTGGTCGCTCACCCTCGTTGGTGCTGAGATGGTGAAGGATGTGTTCAAGAGAATGTGTGAGGACTCCTATCCTACCTATACAACATTTATTACTATACCTGGTTGGGAGAAGTCTTTAGCTCATTATGTCAATGCATTGGATAATGCTCGTATCAGCTCAGCCATAGCCCATGGACAGCAACTGCTCAGTGGCACGAAAGATGAGATTATTCGCATATTCGGCCAAGCGAGCAGCCAGGCATTTCAGAATTTTCAGCGTTCTATTCCATATTTGCTCGACCTAATCAAGTGGAGTGGGCGTGATGGAGGCGAACAGGGTCAGGTCAAATTCAAACTCCATCCCCTTGAACAAGCTATCCTGGATGCTTTAGACGCTAGCTCTGATAAGGTAAAAATGAAAGGGATGCTTGTTGGCGCATTAAGAGCCGAAGAATTACTGAGCCTTTTTCGTCGACAGGGCTACCTGGAATCAGAAATGAGCCAAGCATTGAAGTTGCTCATTGCTCGTCGTTATGTGAAACTCGATGAACGTACGCGTAAATTGGCTCGTTTGGTAGAGTCACCTGACGAATTGCGCCACCTGATCAACGAGAAGCTGAATACTATTAGAGAAATACTGAAACAATTGAGCACATCAATGGGGGATTTTGATGATACTAAGTATAGTGCTCAAGTTGCCACACAGACAAGGCGGGCTGAACGAGCGATAGATATAGCTGAACTTGAAGCTGCGCTCTTGGAAATTAATCGCTTGCGCAATGAACTGGACCATCACATTGAAAAACTTAACCAGAGTAATCGGAGTGAGCTCAATAGTATTCTCGATACCGCTCGCAAGAGCCTTAAGAATCTCCCTACCATTCCTGAAGTGAACAGCCAATCCCCTTGGTTACGGCATAGTCAAGCACTTCGTGTTGTAGTGGAGGCGAAAATACGAGCCGAAGTTGAAGAGGCACAAGCGTTTCTGGAGATTGCGGAGGGCATTCTCACCAATGCTGAAAGTGCTGAGACTCCTGTAGCTCGACTAGTTGTCTTTTATCGCGGACGCATTGATATAGGTGACAAGCATAAACATCTGAAAGACCTGAGTGCAAAGGTGGTTCATCTATGTACTCAATTTAATGCATGGAATTCTCTCCTTGAGCTAGCAACCAGGGTCAAACGTGAAGCAGATAATTGCGCTAATACGTACGATTTGCCTGAGTTTCGCGACCAATTTGAAGTTCTGGATCAGTTTGTCGCTAGTGAAATAGCTTTAGGTCATGGCTTTAAACTCACGTCCCACCTGCGCGAGAAACTGGAGAATTTAGAACGCGCAGCGCAGCAACGCATCGCTGGGCAACGTGATCAATTTATGGCTGTGAAAAAGCGGTATGAGGCTCTTTTAGCCGATTTGAATGGCCGTTTTGTACAGCTCTATGCGAACTTTGACCATTATCATCCCACGGACTCATATCGAAATCTCGATCTCGAGGTGCAAAAGCAACTCCAAGTGCTTGTGGTAGAATTAAACAATCGCCTGAACCATATTAAGAGCGATATGGCCTATCTTTTGCTCATACTTCCCAATTCTCAGTTACCGGATTTATCATCTATTGAGCAATTAGAGCTTGCATTGCGAGATGTGTTGGGGAAAAGAGATTCCCTATCGTTAAACTCCTGGGATGAAGGTTTCCATCGCGCGCGTACACAAATCGAAGAATTACAAAAGCAGGTTTCTGCTTTGTTTGTGAAGCAAGCCCCAACGCGTAGCGAAAGCCAGGTGCTGGAATTATTGAGTGCTAACCAGACTGTAGAATTAAGTGAAATTATTCGCTCGCTCGCGCAAAAACGTGAGGTGCAAGAATTTGCCCTTGACGAATTGATAGATGATATACAAAGCTTATTCCAGAAAAATCAGATCGTCATTAAATTGGAGCGGCGTCAGTAGGCGATCGCGGCTTACCAAAGCACAACATTCCCATAAATAAAAAGAGGAGATAGTAGTATGGCCCAAGTGATTAATCTAGGAGGGGTTCAGCCGGTCGATGAAGGAGAAGCGCTGGTTGTTCAGCATCTGGCGAATGCTCTTCCCTCCAATTACTTACTCTATCCCAACATAGAATTGACCGAGCCTGGTCGCCAGCCGTATGAGTATGATGTGATTGTAGTAACTCCTCACGCTGTTTATGTTGTCGAGATCAAACGTTGGCTTGGGCAGATTAGCGGTGGTGATTATACCTGGACGCTGGCTAGTGGCAAAGAGAAAGCCAATCCATTGCGCTTGGCCAATCAAAAGGCGCGGGTTCTGAAAAGTCGGCTGGTACAATTTTCTTCATCTCTTAATAGTGTCTGGGTGGAAGCGTGTGTTGCCATCGCCGATACTCGTACTCGGCTACGGTTGCACGGTGCAGCAGCAGAGCGTGCTTTTCTTTATACTGATGTGGTAACGTTCCTACAAGTTCCGTCTCGGTTAAACACAAGGCGTCCTCTAGTTCCCAACGCCTTGATGTCCTCTCGCAATACTATTCGCGATGGCATTGAACAAGAGGCACGCATTCGAACACAGGCACCGCATCAAATTGGCCACTATACCGTAGTCGAAACCCTGGCGCGTACTGATTTGACTGACGAATATATTGTACAGAACAATTTGCTCCCAAACTCACCAAAACTGCGGATGCGGATGTATACATTTTCGCCATATGTCTCACTGGATCAACGTGCTCAACAATTGTTGCGCATCAGGCGCGATGTTCAGGCCCTGCAATCGATCGGGAACCATCCTAACCTCGTGATGATTAATGATTTTTCTACGGATGATTCGGGACATTTCATTGAACTCACCCAGTGGTCAGAACACGGCACGTTGCGTGACCTACTAGAGCGGGGAGAGCACCTGAGCCTTGAAGAAAAAGTAAGAATCATAATCGGCGTCGCAAAAGGGCTGGCGGCAGCCCATGCCAAAAATGTCGTTCACCGGGACTTACGCCCTGAGAATATCTTGCTCGACACTTACTATACGTCTCGTTTGATGAACTTTGAACACGCTCGGGTGGAGGCACTAGGTCAGGCAACTATCTGGAGCCCGTTGGCGGCCGATGCTGATAGACGCTACCTCGCTCCCGAATTAGATCAGCTCAATCCCCTTGTTTCGTCCGCGAACGATCTCTATGCATTAGGGGCGATCATGTACGAATTACTAAGTGGACATGTTCCTTTTGCAAACCTCGCGGAACGAAATCAAGCTGGCGATAGCACCCCTTTTTTGACAGCGTTTCCGCCAGATCTTCCACCACAACTTGTCGATCTAGCAGCCACTCTCTACCAGGTAGAGCCTGCTGCTCGGCACTATACTTGTAGTGAGGTAGTTGAGTTTCTAGAACAATTACTCCACCCACCAAAGGTTCAGGAAACAGCAGTGGTGGCGCAACAACCTCCAACCTATCCGCTTTATTATTCGGTGGGTTATGAAATTGATGGGAAGTTTAAAGTATTAGCACAGCTTGGATCTGGCGGATTTGGGCAGGTGTATAAAGTCTTCCACGATATGACCAATCGTGTTTGTGCGATGAAGATAATCAATGGCGATTATGTCCTAAAGCATCTTCAAGTAGAGTATGGTATTCTATCTGCTCTGAATCATCCTAATATTGCTAAAGTATACTTCGCTGATCGTATCCATTCAAAGCAGTTTTATCTTTTATTGGAGTTTATTGAAGGGGAACCTTTTACTACATATACAAAGCCCGAGAATCTTCTTCCTCCCCAGAGAGTTGCACTTTTGATAGCACAATTACTTCGTGCTCTTGATTATCTCCACCAGCCGCATCGAGAGCGAGAAGCTGAATTGCTGCATAAAAAAGAAACAGGTGAACTGACCCAGGAAGAATTCGAGGAATTTCAGCAAGTCAGCACGCATTATCTGCATCGCGATATTAAGCCTGGTAACCTGATGCTGGACAGGCATGGCGATCTCAAGCTGATTGATTTCAATATTGCTACGCGTCTCAGCACACTTCCTCAGAACACGCGAGCTGGTACTCCACTCTACATGGCCCCGGATATTGTAACTGAGGGCTGGAACGAAAGTAGTGACTTGTTTGCGGTCGGTGTCGTTTTCTATGAAATGATTACAGGTCACCACCCCTTCCCAAATACACCCCAATTGGATAGTGTACCTGAGCATCCCCTTGCTTATCGTCCCGATCTATCTGATGTATTTGCTTCGTTTCTGTACAAAGCAATACAACCGGTACGTGGACAGCGTTTTTCTTCAGCTCAGGCGATGCTCGCGGAGTTGATTGCTGTTACTGATAATTTGTTGCGGCCTAAGGCAATCACACCTTTCCCATCTGTTGGGGTAAAGACCCCTGAAGCCAGAAGCGACGAGGCACAATTATACGAACCCGATTTTGAACTCGAAGACTGGGAGCGCGATAAGGCGAATTATAATCCCTATGTTACTCGCTTGCTCACGCTCTACAGTCAAGCTCGCCAAAGTAATGCAGGTACACGAGGCCTTGATCCCATTGCCAGAGTTACGTATGTGCCTACTTGGCTGGATGATCGGCTATTGCTTGATATCTTGGCTGGGAAACACCGTTTGGTGATCATTACGGGTAATGCTGGAGATGGTAAAACAGCCTTCATCCAACAGCTAGAGTCTGAGGCTGAGCGGCGGGGTTCTATATTGCAGGCACGCGAGAGCAGCAATGGGAAGCGATTCTCCGTGGCCGGGCTCGATTTCGAGACAAACTATGATGGTTCTCAAGATGAAGGCGGCAAAGCAAATAACCAGGTTCTGGATGAATTCTTTACGCCTTTTACTGGTTCTGATCCCTTTGCTAATAAAGAAACCGCAGCGCGCATTATTGCTATTAATGAAGGGCGGCTACGCGACTTCCTCCATGCTTATCGCCAGCGCTACTCCTACTTGCATAAAGCCGTTCTGGATTTCCTGGATTTCTCGGAGGTCGAAAAAGCCCTCGATCCGGGCCTACTGCTAGTGAATCTGAATTGGCGTTCGGTAGTAGCAGGAAACGAGAAGTCAATTATCAGTCGTCAGGTGAAAAAGCTGGTCGATCCACATTTTTGGGTAGCTTGTCAGACCTGTGAGTATAAAGAGCGTTGTTTCCTGAAAGCCAACGCTGATCGCTTTGCTGATGTGAATGGAGGCGAACAGGTGGTGGAGCGTTTACGCTCCTTGTTTGAGGTGGTGTATCTGCGCCGTCGCCTGCATATCACAATGCGCGACACTCGCTCCGCACTCTCCTATATCTTGCTGCGCGATCATAATTGTGAAGATGTAGCTCGTTTGCTGAAGGAAGATATATCGCCAGCTGACTACTTGAGAAATTTCTACTACAACTCTATCGCCGCTTCAGATGAACCAGCCAGTGAATTGGAGAAAGTTAGTGGGAATGCAACAGAGTTAGCAGGCACAGCAGACCGACTCGTAGGCCTGCTCATGCAGGTTGATCCTGCACATGTTGCTAATCCAGACGATGACCGTGCGCTCTATTTTGCTACCAGTAGTCAATTAGTCTCATCGCCGCTCCTGGGCTTTGGTAATAATGAGTATGAACGTGAGTTGCTGAGCAGAATCCATGCTGAATTACAGAACGAGGAAGATGATCCAATCCGCCGTCATGAGCCAGAAGTATTAAAACGCCGCTTATTCTATCATGCTATGCTGCGCCGCAAGAGCTTCTTTGAGCGGCGGGACGCTAACTGGCGAGCGATGCTGCCCTACCAGTATATTCAAGAATTCCTGAAATTCACCGACGTCGATAAACAACGAGCTGATGGGCAAGAACTCAAATCTAAAATCGTCTTTGCAATCTCCCGTGCTGCCGGCATGCGTGAACGGAGCTATGCGGAGAAAAACGTGGTGCTACGTGCCAGTTCCACCGCGAAGACTTCTTTAAAGAGTTTTCGCCTTTTTCCACTTGAAGCTTTTAACTTGCGCACCCCCACGCTGGGAACGCTGGCCAATTATATCGAGTACACGCCAGATCGGCTCATATTCCAGCACGAGAATAAATCGGTAAGCTTGGCTATTTCGCTCGACCTATTCGAACTTTTGAATCAGATCAGCGATGGATTGGTGCCTTCGCCTGCTGATATTCAAGGGTATTTCCTCAATCTTTCACTCTTTAAGAACGCCTTGGCTCACCTGCCTTACCGAGATGCGTTGCTTACCGAAAACGACCGGGAATTTTATCAAATTGGAGTTGATGACCAGAACATTCTTTACATGCGAGCAGTGGAAAAGAGGAACAACTAACCATGCCCATAAAATTAACCAAAGAAGAACAAGAATTTAGAAAACCGCTTATTGCTCATTTCGATGCCAAGGCGGTGAATCTAGATCGAATGCTGGTAAATCTTTTTATGTTGATCAAATATGGGGGACGGCGTCCAGTGACCACCAGAGCGCGCGGCGAGGTGACGATTGACTCTCTCTACGAGCGCTTAACCAGAGATCCAAACACCCAAAAGGGGTTAAGTGGTTACCCAGAAATTACAAAAAAATGGTTGTCGAGCGATCTGATAGATGTGGTCTCGCGTGGCGAACAAGGGAAGGAGGCCGTTGCCGCCCCCATCCCTTTAAGTCTGGATGCCTATAAACTGCGCAACACCAAATACACTCGTGATTACAATAGTTCAGATCAGGCATATAATATGCTCTATGCTGGTGACCCAGATATCATTAAATGCCTGCGTGAGTGTTTTGGAGAGAGAGAAGCGACTCCGGCCGTTCAACTTGATCTAGATACCCTCGTGATCAAACGGTTGGTTTCAGATAAAGACTTACATGATACACCAAGTTCAGATAACAAAGAACTACTAATACCCCTGCTCTCTCAGGCGCCCGCGCGTTTACTCGCTGATGATGTTCGGCGATTGCTTGCTTATCAAGAAGTAGTGCCTCGCCACGTTATGCTCGACTATCTTAAAACCATCCTAGGTATTCACATGGGGTTGTATATGTTGCGTCTGTTTTCCTTGCTTCCCGGCTGGGTAAAAGTCAAGCGCACAGGTGGCACCTGTGAGCACTGCCTGGGACCTTCCAAAAATGACTTTATGATCCCATGTTTATATAAACCCTTGCTGCTCATAGATATGGGAAATGACTATCAGAGTACCATGGCTACGATGTCACAAGCTAATGCTTTAGAACAGTTCGCACGCATTAATGACTACATTAAAGCTGTCTTCACGGTAAATCAGCTTCTCTATTATTTGAATAACGATTTTTCGCGCCGGGGAGAACCGGCATCTGTACAGGAAGCATTGGCAACCTATCATAATCCACCAGCAGACTTCGAAATCATGTTTAAGCTTCGGCTAAACACATTGTTTCAGGAGTTGGATCACCAGCGGCAAGATGCCGACGACCCTGGCATCAGTTCACGCAAGCAAGCCAAGGAGCAGGCACAGTGGTCGGAAATCGATGCGATTCGGGATATGCAGTTATCTCCTTTTGAGATGTTTATTGAGGTGGTGAGCTATATTCGTACTCCTTTTCACCAAAAGTACCATATAGCATTGTTGGATTCTCTATTGCAGAAAAATGAGGATACTGGTTTAGTACGGCAGGGGCGATCGCGTAAAAATGGACGGCGTTTCCACATTGGGAGCCGATTGCTGGAGGTTTTAGTGCAGATTGCCGTATTGGAGCAAGATGGTCCAAATCACTTTCGATCGCGCCCTATTTTGATCGATGAGTTAGTTCGTTGGCTCTTAGATCGGTATGGGTTTGTGATTAACGGCCTGGATGTACCGGCGCTGGCTGAGCAAGCCGGCGTGCGAGAGCTGGCGGCATATCGGGATAACCTGCGAGCGTTGAAAGATCGCCTGCGCGAAATTGGATTCTATATCGACCTGAGTGATGCCTATAACGCCCAGACTATTCGCCCGCGCTATCGTTTGGAGGGGAAATAAGTGACTACAGATCTTTCTCATAGACCGTTTCAAGACCTGGACCCTACCCTATTCTCCCATCTGCTCACTGAGAAAGCTGCAGAAGAGATTGAGAAGCGCTTAGAGAATAGTGCGCCTGGTAACTGTCTACGCATCTCCGATCTACCCATTGCTGTTATGCGAGAATTGGCCCAGCGGCTCTATCAGAGCAAGGGCGGGAGCACCTATATTTGTTTCCTTATCAAAGATGAGGAAACCAAAGAACATCCCTGGCAGGTTAAGGCGGCGCAACTCATTGCACTGCGTAATACGGAGGACAAGCCTCTACTGGTATTTATTGCACCTGGCCTACATACAAGCGCGGAAGACTCTTTTGACGTTTCGACATTTACGGATCTTAGTTTCACCAATCTTGGTCAGATTTTGCGAAAAGCTGTCCTCGCCCAGTTACCAGCAATTCTTCAGCCGCAAATCACGAAACTACTGGACCGGGTTACCCACTTTGGAGGGCGTCTAACCGATGATCAGATAGTAAAATTTTTACTCACTATAGGGCAAAATGGAGCGACAGTTACAGCTATAGGTTGTTCTCTCTATCAGCTTGATCTTATACCCGATCGTGCTTTATTTGAGTCTGAGGATAGCGACAACGAATATCTAGAGGCGTGTATAAAACGCAATGTACATGCGCGACAAATATTAACCGATTCCAGTACGACACTCTTGACTCGCATCTACCGCCTTAAACTAGAACCCAATTCAATCCAGACAAAACTTTACAGTTTTCTTAAAGAATATACTTTGGAGAAAGTTACACAGTGGGGCAAAGTGATCGCAACTGATCCTGCCCATCAAGATTTATCATTTGACCTCTGGCCTTTCGCAAAATCCGAGCCGGAGTGTCTTTTGTACGTGAATCCGCTGAAGTTACCCGTGCGTCAAAATGGTGAAACTCCGGTCAAACTCTTTCATCCAATCAAAACGAAACATCTTACTGTCTCGTGGGAGACAGAGCCTGAATTCAAAAATATAAACCACCTGGATCATTTTAGGGTTGAAGTGGTTGATAGCGCTGGATCTGTGCTCTTTGAGAGCGGACGCGTGAAAGTCAAAAAAGGTGCATCTAAGAGGATGAGCCATGCTATCAAAGATGTAGCCGATGTGGGTCTGGAAGAAGGACTGTATTTCTTACGTGTTCGTGCTTATACAATGGATGGCGTATTACTGAATAAGGAAGATAGAGAGAATGACCCAGAGGTAAGGCGTAATCCACATGATCCTAGCAGCAAACGGATTAATGAAACAGAAGAGTTTTTGTATATTGATGATAACAGCATAACTATCGATCCCCCCGAAACAGTACGCAACCAGACCGTTACCTCATACCAGGAAGCTTACCTATGTGCACTTGATCGCCTGTTAGGTTCTGTCGGGCGTGGTGAAATGGCCATTAAGATAAAGGGATTGAAGCCAGAGAAGGCATCTTGGGCGCATGTGGGCGGTCGTGGGCATGCGGTAGAAGAAATTTTTAATGTGCGTTTTGGCCCTAATAACAGTTATAGTTTGCCTTTGAGCGGCGTGCTAGCAGATATTGAGCGACGTACACTCACACTCGAAGATCCCCTGGGACGATGGACCCTTGATTTATCGGAGCATAATGGCCCATCGCCCCGCATAAAGGGGCGCCGCACTACTGAACGTGAAAAAATATATATACCACCGGACTTTCAGGAAGCCCGCCGCCGTCTGCTATATGCCATTTCAAGTATGGAGCAGATCGACGCGGAGATTGCCGAGCAAGAACTTTCTACACCTTCGGCAGCTGGCCTGCTCATCGCTACTATAAGTCTGCTTCCTCTAGCTGACGAAATAGAACAGTATTTTGCCAGCTATCGGAATTGGTTGAGCAGGATATCCAAAGATCTTACATCACTGAGTGATATGGATAGACAATCTAGCCTCCAAAGCGAATTGTTGGTTGCCTTGGATATCGATGTAGTGCAGGCGACGATCGAGCATGGTATGAATAGTAAGGTAGCGATACGTCTGCTTGCCCCAACACACCCTTTGCGCCTCTGGTGGCATTTACAACACCAACGGTTGGCTGAAGCATGGCTCGGTAATGCGTTTGAGGCTGACAATCCCAGGAGCCTGTTTTCCTCAGCCGTTATTAATTACTTGCGTCAACTCACTCCACGTTATCTTCCACAACTGTTGTTAGATACGGCTGATCAATTTTATCTTGATAACGGCTCACTCACCCCTTTCTGGCAGCTTTATCTACCAGCAAATATACATGACAGCCGCTCAATCCGTTCACGCTTGGTCTCATCACTTGGCATACAAACGCATATGTCATCAAGCAGCAGCATCCGCGTGGACGAATTGGCAAAAAAACTCAGACACTACCTGGAGCAGCATCCTTATGTCTCTACACTCAAGCTGAACGTTTTTAATCCTGGAGACGCGCATCTAATTGCAGATGCATTGGTGGAGTTGCAGAAAGGGAGACCAGATGCCAAATATCCGACTCAGCATTTAAAGTATCAGATTCAATTGTTCAGTGAAAGCGGTATTTTAGATGATATTGGGGGAGCTTTGGAAGATTTGTTGAGCCCTAATCGGCAAGTATCGGAAACACAAGATGAGTTTACCCTGACGAGCCGGAATTTGCTCTTCCCAAAATTACGTTTTGCCCGCAATCAATTCAGCGATTTCAAAGAAAACCCGGAACGTTTTGCGGCACACATAAGCCTGCTCCTCAACGTTTTTCCTGCAAGTGTCTCACTAGAGAACGCGCTTGAAAAGGGGCGCTCAAGTTATCTCCATGGTCTGATCCAGGAACCTGTCACTTGGTTTAACAATAAACAGGGTAATCTGGCATGGTTGCACCAACTCCGTCCAGGGCAAGCCAGAGAATTGAGTGCCGTTCCGGATGCTTCGCGTCAATTGGCAGATGTACTCACTCAATTTGCGCATTTGCAATCCTTGCTTTGTACAAAGAGCGCCCAAATACCATTGCGCCCAACTGTTTGCCTTACCCTTGACCTGGACGAAAAAAGTTTACTCTATCAAGTTCATACTGCTTCTGATTGGGTATTGATAGTAGATAGCAATCTAGGTCTGGAATATTTTGATAGCGCGCCTGAGCTCGATCGCCCAGTTTTTGTGCTCGACTTCGCTCCAGAATACCTGGAGGCAACAGGAGAACACTTAATGCTTACCACTCAGGCGACTGATGAGGTTGTAAATATCCTTGGCCCAGTCTTGGAACGGTATGGGATCAATGAGGGAGAAAGTCAAGAGTTGCTTTTTTTCCGCTTATTGCGTTCACTGTCAGGCCCGTTGACGCTGAGGTTGCTAGCTGCTCCTAAATTGGCAGATGAAGTTATTAGCTTAGCTCTTGCACGCTTATTTCTGGAGCAGTATGGCTTGTTGGGAAATCGCGTGGTTATTCCACTGGATGCCCATATAAATCTTTTTCATCAAGATCCAGGATTTTCCAGACGGCGTAGCGATTTGCTTATGGTAGAAGTTGAGCCAGAAAAGCGCGTCATGGTCTTTCACCTCTTGGAAGTCAAATCGCGCCGTTATGGGGCTGAGCACGGCTTGGAAAATGAGATCGAAGAGCAACTTACAAATACCCAAAGAGTGTTGCAAGATCGCTTTGATCCTCGGCGGCCTCTTCTGGAGAGAGAAGTGCGAACCAAAGAGTTGATCACACTGCTTGATTTCTATTTGAAACGCGCCCTACGGTATGGACTGATTGAGTCTGAGATAGCAGAACAGATGTCTGACTTTTTTATCTCTTTAGATCAGGGGTATGCTCTACAATTTGTGAGCCGTGGCCTTATCTTCGATTTGAGTTCGGCTTCTTTGAAAGAGACAACGAATGCAAATGTTACCTTTCATTTCATTGGAACAGAATACATTAGCCGGATGGTACAACAAGGACTACGCTCTCTTAATTTCATATCAATGTATGTTGAGCAGGCGGAAAGTATTCCCATACTCTCGAGCCAATCCTTTTCTGCTATGCAACGAGATCCTAGTTTTAACTCTATTCGTAGTGCTCTCACCACAACATCTTTTGGTGCACGAGCATTGAGCCGCGGCAATGGGGCTACTTCTAAAGATGCCCCTACGAACGTACCGGAAACAAAGCACTTAGCCGACCCAAGGATATCAAGGAAAGAGGAGGAGCCGGGCTTGTTGTCCAAGCCATTCGAGCCGTCGGTGGAGGCTTCCGTTGGTGAGTCATTGACTAATTCAATGGCAGAAAAAGCTCTAGCTCTTGATCCAGAACTATCTTCCAGCAGTGCGGCAGCGGTGAACAATGATCCGGCGCCTGCGTCATCTGCTATACTAGAGGGACAAGAGCCCATTATTGATGTGTTAGTTGGCGATACCCGCATGACTCCACAGTATGGTGTGCTAGGTAGTGGTGGTGGTAGGATTATCGGGCTGGACTTGAATGGCGTCAATACGATTAGCCTCTTTGGAGTACAAGGAGCTGGGAAGAGTTACACTATAGGGACTGTTGTTGAGATGGCAACTCAATACTCTCCAGGAGTGAATCGCCTGCCTCATCCTTTAGCAACGGTAATCTTCCATTATCACGAGTCACAGGATTATGCGCCTGAATTTGTTTCTATGGTTCAACCTAATAACCGAGAGGAAGAGCTGCAGCGTTTACGCGTGGAGTTTGGCGCTGAAGCAGCCGCGCTATCAGATGTGCTGATCTTAACTTCTGCTGATAAAGTTGCGGCGCGGCGCAGAGAGTTCCCTGATGTTGAAGTACAACCTATCTCTTTCCGCTCAAACGAACTAACAGTACGCGATTGGTTATTCCTGATGAACGCAGTTGATAATCAATCCGTTTATATTACGCAAATCAACAAAATCATGCGTGAGTACCGAAATAACCTTACCATCGAAAATGTGAGAAAAGGTATATTCACTTCGCGGCTCAACGATGCTCAAAAAGATCTGGCGGAAATGCGCCTGGATTTTGCAGCGGAGTATATCTCTGACACTGCAACTCCATTGGCCGACCATCTCAAAGCCGGACGTTTGATCATCGTAGACTTGCGTGACGAGCTTATCCGTAAAGATCAAGCACTTGGTTTGTTTGTCGTTATGCTTACTATCTTTGCTGGTGTCGGGACACATGATGAGAATCATCTCAATAAACTGATTGTCTTTGACGAAGCTCATAAGTATATGACGGGGAGCGAACTGACCAACCAAGTCGTGAGCGTAATTCGACAAATGCGCCACCAAGGTGTTTCGGTTTTAATCGCTTCTCAAGATCCATTATCTTTACCTGGCACTGTAATTGAACTGTCTTCGATCATTCTACTGCATCGCTTTAATTCACCCAGCTGGCTAAAGCATATCCAGAAATCGGTAGTTGCGTTAAACGAGTTAACTTCTGGACAATTAGCTTTGCTCAAACCCGGTGAGGCATATATTTGGGCAAATAAAGCAACTGAACCACTTTTTAGTCAAAAAGCGGTAAAAATACGATTACGACCTAGAGTGACATTGCACGGAGGAGCTACGAAAACTGCGGGAGATCTTTAAGCTGGCTGCAACACCATAAAACTTCAAACATCTGTTTATTTACAAGAAATGATTGCGGGATAGTGTAAGATCAGAATATCTCGCCGCATCCGTGCAGCAAGCGCTTGTGTCAATCCCGCAAGAGCGTCCCAGGTTGTGCTGACTGCTTGGGGCATCCGTTCTAAAAACCAGAGCTTTTATCAAAAAGAGCGAGAGTCAAAAGCTCTGGAGTCGCATTGTTCTAGTCCTTGCCATGAAATAGCTCAAGCCGCTTCTGGTCTAGCTTCATAGGAATTTTATCTAAACTCCAAAATTCCATCAAAGAGGTATAGCTGTTTCCTGCAACTATACCTCAAAGGAACAGGGGCTACATCTGTGTTTACCACGAAAGGGTATGAACCACCATACGATTGAGATGGAACCAATGACCACGTGTGTGAACGAACGCAACATTTTACTCCCCAGCTTTTTGAGGGTCCGAAAATACCAAAATTTGGTATTCTATTATTTATAGAATTATTATCTCCAAAAAAGCGCTTTCTTGAATTGTGCCTCTCCCTTACACTGGATATGGCCTCTGAAGAAGCCGTATCCAGTGCATTGTCGCGTGTGTTAAGAACGCCTGCGTTGTTCTTGCTGGAGAAGTGCTCTTATTTCTTCTTCGGAAAGACAATCAGCCGGGCGTTCGTTGTCCGGCCATGGCTCTTGTCGAGCATCACCAATGGTTGCTTCGGTGATCAGGCGCCGGGTAAACCCAAAGGGGAAGCGGAAGGTGGGATCATCAATGATCCACAGGTGAAACTGGTTGCTTGTGCCTACTTCCCGTGAGCGAGCGGGAAACAACTCGACGCCTTCGCATTCAGGCCCGACGAGTTCATCCTTAATGCGCATTTTATCTCTATAGGGCAGAAACGTTCCGCGATACAGGCGCCGGAACGAGAGGTGGATCAGATCTGGCCCGCCGTCATGTGCCTTGAGCCGCCGCACGTGAACCTGATAGCGGCTGTTGCGAAAGATATCGCAATCAGGATCATTTGGATCTTTCTCACACGGGACAAACGGCGTCCAGGGGGTGCTCAGAAGGTCCTGGGTATGGCGATGTTTCTTGTGTTTCATCTGTTTCTTTCTCCAGAGCACACGCAAGACGGCGCCTTCAACGAGGCGCCGTCTTGCGTGCTAATGTACCACTGGTACGTTTTTCATACGCCTTCCATGCCCTCTAGAGCGATTGCCTTTTGAGGCTCACCGCTGTCTTGTAGTGGCGGCATAGGTGTGTAGAAGAATCCTTCATAGCTGATAGCAGCACAATTGGCCCAGGAGAGGACAAAGAGTTGCCAGGCCGCCTCAAGCGCGATCGTGTCTTGCCCGGATGGAAACAGAAACCAGATGGCCCTGGGAGGTTTGGGGGCACAGGGGGGAAGCTCTGCCGTGTCCATCCAGGGGGCAATGGTGGTGAGGACCTCCGTCCATGGCGTGAAGATGAGCTGAAGGCAATAGAGGTGCGCCGGCTGCCTCCCCTGATCATGCCGGGCGAACAGGGTCTCATACCCTTGCCAATGCATGCGCAGGGCGTAGCCACGCGCTCCAAAGCAAAGCTGATTGACCAGCGCAATAGCCTCTTGCAGTGAGGGCTCATCTTGTATGACCTGTCGGCTTTGCTCAAACGATACGCTTCCCGATGTGGTCCTGTGCCAGGAGCGCCTGGCAAGACGTGCTTGCAGTGCCTCTTCCTGCCGGGCGCAGGAGGCGAGTGCCTGTTGGAGCATCTCCACCGCGTGGATCAGCCGTGCGGCGTTATGGAGATGGGAGAGGGGGCCAAAGAGCGTGTCCGGGTCGGGATCCGCTTCAGGCTCATGCACCGTTTCCCAGCACGCGTGAAGGACGCAGCGATCAAAGGTGAGCACTTCACCAAGGTACCCTGGATCAGCGCATGTTCCTGTTAAGACCTCATGCAGCAGTTGACCGGTCCATCCACGGGCATGGGCTTCAAGTCGAATTTGCCTGAGGGCCTGTTCGGTGCGATCCATATCCGTACTGCCAAGGATGGCAGAGGCGGCGAGGCGCTGCTGCAAACACGCCTCCACCTCTTCCAAGATCTCTGCTATGGTCTCTTCCGGAAACAGATGAGCCACACCCCATCTGTGTGCCAGGGCAATGGCGCGCTGCCAGGTCGCTCGTTCTTCTGCCCACTCCTCTTCAAATGAGGCATACGGCAGTTTCGGGGGACACTGGGCATGAGCCAGTTCGTGGAGAAGGGTGCGCAGGACCTGCTCTTCTGGCATCTCCGGTGCAGACCAGACCCAGATGTCACGATGCTCAACAGAATAGGCCCCTGCGGCGTGAGGATCAAGCGGCTGGCGAACCACGAAGAGCTCGCTCACCACAATACCCGCGGCTCTGGCACACTCCCACAGGTGGAGGAACGCGTCGGGCGGTGGATCGATCAGGGGATCAGGTGCCTCTGGTGGCAGTGAGGCGCGTAGCTCCTGGAGTTGACGGGTGAATGTGGACGGTGGGTGGTTAGGCACGCCTTGTTCCTCCTCTTCTCGTGTGCATGGCAGGTGTGGTCGTGGAGACTGCAAGCTGTGTACTCAGGCGTTGCATGACGACGAAGAAGCAATCCGCCAGTTCCCTGTCTTCTGGCATCTCGTGCAAGGCACGCCAGAGGTCATTATAGGCGGCCTGCCAGTGCTGCCGTTTGGCATGGAGTAACCCGCGAATGGAGAAGAAACGAGCACAGGTGGGATGGAGCTCAATCGCAGCGTTGAGGTCCTCGATGGCTTCCTGATGGTACTGCAAGAGGGAACACACCCCACCACGTTGGGAGAAGAGTTCGGCGTAGGCTTCCGCCCGTTCCTTCTGTCGTGGCAGGCGTAGGCCAGGCGTGGTGGGGGAGAGGATCTCGGTGAGGACCCGGTAGGCTGTGCGCAGGTGGTTGAGCTGCACGAGCACCTTCGTGTAGTACCAGGTCAACGCTAAGTGGTCATATTCCTGTGGATGAAGCCAGGCCCGTGCCTGTTTCCAGAGTGGAAGCGCATCCGGGTAGCGTTCCTGTTCCGTGGCGAGGACGGCAAGCACCAGACAGGCGAGTCCTTCCAGTTGCCTCGTCGTCGTTCCACCGCGTTGTAGGAGGGCATGCAGATCCTGCCGTGCCTGCTCAGGGGCTCCAAGCAGCGCATAGGCGGTCCCGCGTTGTAAAAGCAGGCGTTTCGTATGCTCTTTGTTCAGGAAGATGCGTGGGTTGGACAGAGGGTGTCTCAGGTGTGCAGACCAGGCGGCCATGTGCTCAGAGAGGTGTGTACGTTCGACGGTCCCCTCCTCGCTCACGGAGGAGAAGATCTCGGTGAGTGGATGGGGTGGATGTAGGATGAGGATCTGGTGCAAAGCGTAGCCGATCTCTGAGGCAAGGGTGGGTGTTGGTGATGAAAACGTAGGCATAGTATCATCATGTCCTTTCTAAGGATGATGTGTTGTGGATGGTAGGGTGCCAGAGGGAGCGTGGTGATGTTCCTCCTCTTCTCCCCTGGCAGGGTGGGTGTACGGGTTAGTGCTCCTCGCCCTCGTGTGCCATGGCGCAGAGCACCGCGTGCAACGCCTGGGCACAGTGGAGGGGACTAGGCGTGGGTGGAAGGGATATCCCACATCGTTCGCAGAGGTCTGAGAGCCGCAACCCGAGTTCGCCAAAGTAGGACCGGGTGTGGGCGCGCAGATCCTCCATCTGGACGCTGAGAGGCGGAAGGTGCAACTGTGTGCTCACCTCTTCAAGCCGCGCCATGTCGTAGTCGCACTGGAAACTGAGCAAGAAGCGACCCTGACAGGCCTGGGCAAGCCGATCCCACACCTCGGGTAAAGAGGGCGCCGACGCCAGTTGGGCGGCGCTCAGGTCATGGGTCTCGCCGCGCGCAAAGGAGATGGGCTCTGTTGGGCGAACCACGAGGTGCTCGATGGGCAGGCCTGCTCGATCAAGGAGGGTTACCGCGATGATTTCAGCGTCATGTGCGAGCCCGGCGGTGGTCAGGTGGAACACGGCCAGATCGGGGCGTGCCAGCATCTCCTGCGCCCAGCGGATCTCCTGTAACGGTGGCAGTGGTGGGAGCGTGTGCAGGGCGTAACGCAAGTGACCAATCTCCTGCTGCATACGGATCTGGATCTGCATGAGCAGGTGCCCGAGCCGTTCGCGTCTCTGTGCTCGCGCTCTGTGAGAGAGGCCTGAGGGCATGAGGCTTGCCTGCTGCTCTTCTGCCAGGAGGGCACGTGCTTGTTCCATGGCCTGCTGGTAATCAAAGCGTGGTGGGTTGGTATGCGTCATAGATAGAGTTCCTTTCAGACAAAGGACGACAGCCTCCCACATGCGTAGTGGGAGGCTGTCGCTACCAGAAAACAATGGGGAGAATGGTGCATGCCGGGAGAGCGTGAGGTATCCTCAGAGGAGAGTAGAGTTCTCCAGAACTCCCGCTCTCTCCGTGCCTCTTCAGGGGTGATTTGTGAGATTGAGTCCCTGAAGAGGTGCTTTGTGTTTAGCGCTGATCCTCACGTCTCTGTTGAAGTAGGTGTTCAACGGAGGACAGGGCCTCGCGTATCTCTTTCAGCTTGTCGGGCAAAATGTAGTAGTAGTTATGCGTTCCCAGACGCTTCACTCCAATCAGCCTGGCAAACAGTAAGAGCCGCAAATGGTGTGAGACGACGGGCTGGCTGCGTGGAATCCGTTCGACCAGTTCACGCACACAGAGGTTGCCGCCTTCCTGGGCCAGCAAGCGGAGCAAACGAAACCGGACGGGGCTGGCGAGGGCCTCAAGCAGGAGCACGAGGCCTGCATCCTCTTCCAATCCTGCCTCTCTCCAATCGGTGTTCTCACTCGGCGCTGAGGCTGTCTCTGCGACGGAAGGCATGAGCGAGAGATGCAGGGAACGTTGTTGCTGCTGTGTATTCATAGGGCGTGTTTATCCTTTCTTCGGTGTGTTGGTTGAAGGAGTGTGAACCTCGTTTCGAGTAAAGGGGCCATCGATGTACTGACAGAGTGGGCAGACCAGGGTCAGGGTGCGCTGTGTTTGCTGATCCACATGGGGTGTGAGCCAGCTTTCGCAATGGGGACAAGAGGGAGACTCCTGCAAGAACCCCAACGCCGTGGAAGGCAGGCTGGCAACCGGTTTCAGTGGCACAATGACCTCAGTCTGCGCCGCGAGCCAGTGGCGGACCGCATCGGCGGTCTGTCCCCGCAGTTCCAGGGTCTGGACGGAAGAGGTTGTGGCATCTCCCATGAGTGGATCTGGCAGTGAGTTATAGCGCAGGAGGAGGGTAGTGTCGCCCTCAATGGCGCTTTCCAGCAGTTCGCAGATGTGTGCGCGCGAGAGCAGGTGGGTGCCGAGCTGGAGAAACGGTCGAGGAGTCGAGGGACGCGCGTGGAGATACCAGTCGAGCAGGACCTCCTGGTCGGCTGGGTCCTGAATCAAAAGTGGTGCCAGGCGTTCGCTTGCGAACACGACCTCGATCCCAGGTGCAAGCAGGCGGGAGCGATGATCGATGAGGGTGACCATGTGTTCGCGATCAAGGATGCGACCACCCAGTGGGAGATACCGGTAGGACTGGTCCTCGTCGTGGGCCTTGTGGTCGGCGTCAAGAGATATATGTGTGTCATGGTGGGTCTCAGGCATAACGGTATGATGTCCTTTCTCTATGTGCGTTGTTGGTGAGACGTTGATCTTGAGAGCGAGGCGCGATGGAGGGCTGCGGCAACGGGGAAGGGAATGGTTAGTCATGGACAGTATCTCTCTTCATGGTCTGTTGTGGGATGTCCTGGCAGGGCGGTGTGTGCGAGGGCAATGGCAGTGGGGTGACCTGAAGGGGGCGCTCCGTGTAAAAGGTGGTCAGTTGGGCCACGCGTCTGGCGAGGGCGCGATGTACTGCGGGTGGGAGGTGTTCCAGTTGCCGCCAATCGGTGAAGGCCGCGAGCCGATGGAGTCGTGGCAGGAGCAGGGGAGGCAGCAGACGCAATGGCGCGGGAGGGAGTGGCATGCTCCAGATAACGTAGCCTGTGCAATACGTACTCACTTGACAGTGGCGCGTTCTCACCCCACCTTCTATCCTGATCAGGAATTGATCGGTATAGCGCCAGGTGCGAAAGCCACAGGGGATGAGAGCCTTGGGACGTGCCGGTGGCGCAGGTGGGATATGGGCAAAATCGAGATGGTGGCGTCGCCACGCTTGCTGCCACCATTCGACGAGGTGCTGTTCTATCTCGTCATTGAACGGAGTCAGGACCGTGTCGCGGTAGGGTAGAAAGATGCGCGTGGGTTGAGGGAGCGGACCAAAGGGCTGGAAGAGCCGCTTGATCATGTCAAAGCCCTCGATACGTGCAAGGACCTGCCAGGGAAAGACGTGTCGGTACCCGTGTTCCTGGTCAGTCACGTTGGATGGGTCGCTGGTAAACTCCACGAACCAATCCCGGGCCGTCGTTTTGTAGAGGCCGGTGAAGGCCTCTATTTCTTTCAGCAGAAAGCGGTAGCGTGTATCTTCTCGACGCATAGGAAATGCTCCTTTCATAAAAGACATGAAAAAACTGGCTCACCTGCCTGTCAGTGCAGGCAGATGAGCCAGTACGTACGAAGAAAGAATCTATATGCACAGGAACAGCAGTGTTCCTGAGTGATGGTGCCTACTTAGCGCAGGTAGGAGGTCAGGACCACGTCTCGACGGTTATGGCCCAGCGCGCGTGACACGATCAGGACGGCTTCCTCATCAAGAATGCCACGGGGTAGTCGCCCTGTGACGGGGGCAGAGGACGACCAGAAAGGGATTGATAGAGTGCCTGGGCATATTGTCGACGATAGGCATGGATATCGAGGTGCTTGGGGAGGCGCGGAAAGACCTTCTCCTCGCCCCGCCGTCCCTCGACCAGGCGGAGCACGGTTGTCTCTTGCCCTGGAAGGACAGGAACCTGGCGTATTTTGCCCCCTTTACCGTGGACGTGGGCAAGCACCACGTGTCCATCTGGCTGTCTCTCGATTTGGCCAACCCGTAGCGCTCGCGCTTCATGTCGCCGTAAGCCGGTTGCGCCAAGAAAGGCAAGGAGATCCTGCCAGTCTTCAGCGGACATGTGGCGAGGCCGTTTCTGATGCAAAAAAGGGGTACGGGAGCGACGAATGACCTCTCGGCGACGTGCCGGTAATGCCACCTCGCTGGCAAGAGTAGGAGAGCCAAAGAAGAGGCGCAAGGCGCTGCGCGTGGTTGCCAGGGTCCAGGGGCTGTAGTCCTCCTGCACATGCAGGTGCAAGTAGGCAGAGACGAGCGTATCCGCACGTTGGTCGATCTCGTGCAGGCGTTTGGTCCCATGCGTTGCGCGGCACCAGCACAAAAAGCGCATCACGATGTTCTGGTACGTTGTCCGTGTGGTATAGGCGTGAATCTTCCCATCAGAAAACGGCCAGTGATAGGTTCCCAGGACGCGAGCCTGGGCTTTGGCGTGCGCGCGGCTCTGTCCCAGCGCCATCAAACTGTCCAGCCTCTGTTGTGCTTCATAAAGGAGTCCTGGTCGTTTTCCCATTGCAGGCACACTCTTCTGTGTGTGAAATGACGTGGTTTTACAAGGTCTTTCGTTGCGTTCAGTAATTGCGAAGCCGTCTGCCTACAGAGGCAATCCTCTGCAGAACAGGGAGAAGACGGTGAAGAGGTGCTCCGTGCTCTCTTTGGTGCCCTGTGTTGTGCTGGCGCCTGTCTCCCAGAGAAGATGGGAACCATGCACCAGTCGACACAGAATACGTGTTGTCTTCTCGTGAGGTGCAGACAGAGAGCCAGGCTCAATCTGTTGCACGTGCAGTGCCAGCAGAGCAGGAAGGATGGAGCGACTCAACATCCACCCTTGCCCTGCCTTCTTATGCACTGCGGTTCTCATGAATGAGAACACGTGTTCTACTGTAATACGGGTGAGTAGAGGTTGTGGTTACATGTTTTCCTCGCTTTCTCAAAAAGCGGTCTTTCTCCTGGAAAAAGAGTATACACACCTCACTCCGTTTTTGTGGCAGGAGGCTTCGAGAGGGGTGGTTGCCGCCGCAGTAATTCCTCGCGCACGATAGTGACCTCGGGGGAGCGGTGATCCCGAGTTTTGCTCGTCCTTCATCCACCTCAAGGACTTCAATGAGAATGTTCCCAGAGAGGATAATGCGCTCCCCTTTCTTGCGTCGTATGACTAGCATGATGGTTCCCTTCTTTCTTTTGTGATGGACTCGAACGGCATTGGCGGATTCGTAGGTGATGTATCCTGTTCTGGCGGTACCGTGTTCTCTTCGTAGGCACTGGCAACCGCTTTTTTGATCACTTGCCGTTTGCGCAGCGCGGGGCGAAGCAGCGGGACCCACTTGGGGTCGGGATGTTTGACGGTGACCTCTCCCTCTCGCCGGGTGCCATCTTTGCGCGTTGGATAGCTACGAGTAAAGGTGTCGATGATTCGCTGCTCATAGAGCAGATCTTCTGGTTTGGCCTGGGCCAGCCAGTTCTGGCGTTTGTTCGTGCTTGTAGGTTCTGGGGCTTCGGCAGTAGCAGGGCGAGAAGCCGTCTCTGAGAGGTCGTAGGTGACGGTAGTATATGTGCGCGAATGCGTGACCCACTTCTCTTTGGGCTTCCCTTTGCCATGTTTACGCGGGACGGATGCTTTGGTCTGGTAGGAGACAACACGATCGGGAAACGCCGGGGCCTGAGGGGAGCGTGCATAGCGTTTGTGGAGCATCCCAGCTGCGATGGCAAGCCAGCGTGTCCAGGGAAACACCTGGCTCATATGCTGATCGTGTGGCAGGACCCAACACGCGTACTGCGTGTCGTAGGACAGGCGCAAGAGCACCGACGCATTCTCGCCGATGATATCAATGTTCCAGCGCGCGGCTTCTCGCCCAAGGATCTGATGCGCCTGAAGCCAGGCGTCCAGATGCGTGCTCGGGTCAATGAGTCTATTGAGCTCTCGTGCCGGGTAGCGCGGGTAGAGAAACACGGCTCGCACGCGACCAAGGGGATCGGGCTGCGGCTCGTCAAACTCGATCCAGTACCGTTGATCCGTCTTGAAGAGGTCGGTGACCAGCGTGTTAAAGTGAGCCAGCTGGTCATCAAGTGTTGTCCATCCCTTGCGCACCCAGAAATCCTCAATGGTTTGGAGGAGGTCCTGGTACATCTGTCTGGCTGAGGCTGTCCAGAGCCAGAGGTGTGCATGGTCCAGCATCTGGCAGAAGATGCTGACATAAAAGGGGTCAGCCTGGACCGGGGGAACGTCTGACGTGATCCGCTCCCCAGCGAACATCATTTTGAAGACCTCGACGAAAGGCTTCCCCTCAGCGAGGATGGTCTCAATGGTGGCAATCCAGGCCTGATTGCGTCGGTCTCTCTCCTCCTGAGAGAGGGTGGCGTCGGGCGTCTCATGAAAGGCGACCGGGCGGTACTGATGGGAAACGTGAGTTCTGCCAAACTGTGTGTCCCTGGCGATTTCATGCTCTTTGCTCAGACGTGCGCGAACAAGCGCGTCCAGCTGTGTCTCTTCAAGGGTCAGAAAGGGCTCATAAGGCGTGAGTGGGGCTTCAAGGCGCTTCTGTTCCTGCTCAGGAGGGGCGATGGCGCCTAAGCAAAAGACGATGATGTAGTAGTTGCCACCCGCCATATAGGTGTTGACGGTCAATGTCAGGTCGATGGTTGCGACAATCTTTTCAAGTGTGGCGAAGAGCGCTTGTTGTACGCTCCGACTGGGAACCTGAACCGCGCGATACCAATTAGGAAGAAGCAAATCCGTCATCGGGATTCCTTTCCAAAAAACACGCTCCCACCAGGAGCAGCACGCGTCCAATGCTGCATGACGCGTATGCGCGCTTCTGGTGAGAGTGAAGGACGAATCGGAAGAAGATGGAGAGCGGGAAAGGGACTGGAGGGGGAGGCGAACGGGCTGTAGGGGCGGCCGAAGAGCCTGGACAAAAAGTCTCGGTCATGCGAGAGGCTCATCCCATTGTGCTGCCTCAAAGACTCTGGGCAAGAGGCGTTGCCAGAGGGTATAGAGATGAAAGATGGAGGTTGGCTCTGCCTGTGGCAGGAGTGCCGCGTGGAGCAAGACCAGGGGCTGGTGTGTAAAAAGGGCGTTGCTCAATGTCTCAGGTGGTTGCCAGAGAAATCCCTGCCAGCTCATCCCTGGCAGAGGCTCGATCAGGTAGGCAAGGCGTGCCAGGTGAGCAGCGCCAAGTGGCTCACATTCGTCGGCTCGTGGAGGAGGAAGGGTCCGTTCTCCCCAGCGCAGTTGCCAGGCGACGGCATCGAGTTCCCCAGGCAGGTCCCTTTGCCAGGTCAGCATGGCGTCCCCCATCTGTGCAAGCGACCACGCACTCTCTCGCGGCGTTTGCTCCGCCATGGCAAAGAGAAAGGCTTGAGGAAGTGCGTCTCGTGCAGAAGCGCGTCTCTCGGTCGTGGAGACGAGACCCAGGTTGGTGGGGAGAGGCCTCGAAGAGGTGCTTGTCGCATCAGGCAGGGTATGCCAGAGGATCTGTGTCCCTAACCGACCGGGGTAGGTATCAATGACGCAGACGGCTCCCAGGCAGTCCGGGCAGATGCGCATAGGTAACTCGTGAAAGGTGCCGTCCTGGCGCATCGGGGCGTGTAACTGGTGTCCAATGTAGGCTGCTTGCTCGGGAGAGAGCCGAAGCACAAAGAGGCGGTGGTCAGCTTGCCACCAGGGCGTAGCGCAGCGAGGGCACCACCAGAGGACTTGCCGTCCGCCATAGATGGTCTCAGGGAAGAGCTGGGAGAACTCCCTGGAGAGAAGCACCTGTTGCTGAACACGACCATCGTCATATTGGGGTGGAACAGCATTGAAAACCGCATCAAGGGATGGTATGCTAAACATGTGTAATAGCCTTTCTTTTCCGCGTGAGAAGAGAGGGAATGAGAACGCCCGGCGTATTCGTAGTACGCCGGGCGTTTTTTGTGGTATGTGCATTGTTCTCTCTTCTTCACTCGATCAAACTCAGGCGAAAATGCCTGGTCTTTGTCCAAAAATGCCTTAGAGGGCCGCGTAGGATGGATGGCTCGACGCATGTATCACCACGCCAGTGACCAGCAGCAGGCTCTGCCATTCGCGAGGCGAGAGCTGCTTTTGCCTGGCGGCAAGGTGTCCGGGAGGGACCTCGAGACTTGCCAGGGGACCAAGCACCGTCCACCTGACCCGGGAGATAGGAAACGGGCTGATCCTGGGCAGCAAGAGTGGGCCATGTGCTCGGAGAACAAGATTCAGGCTTCTGGTCGCTGCGGCGCAATCGGGAGAATATCCAGTGTGGGGGATACCAGGAAAGGACCAGGAAGCGCGAGCATGATGTGTCATGAAGTGAGACTCCTTTGTTCGCAAGGGAACAAACAACAAAAAACGCAGCCCGTCCTTCTCGCGAGGGAGAAGGCAGTGGGACTGCGTTTGGCGAAGGGAAACAGGATTAAAGGAAGTAGGAAAGTGCTAATGCCTGGAGCGATGAGAGTTGGTCGGGATCAGCCACCTCGACAGACAATTGCGCGTGCAGCATGTGCCAGCGCTCTTGTTGGGCGGCAAGTACCGTTGCCTTGTATTCACCTTCCATCTTTTGAATGAAGAGGCGAAACTGTTCAACCTTGGTGGAGAGGAACAGCTTGCATTGCTGTGCGTACAACTCCAACTGCCGGGTATGCACCATCAACTGGTAGTTCATGTTCGTCTGGGTGAGACTCACAGGACGACCGATACCGGTGACGACGTGTAAGCTCCATTGTTTGTGTGCTTGATTTCGACCTGCTTGATAGGCCTGGGGAACCTGAGCGATCTCGTAGTCGAGACGGTCGCGCTCGTAGGTCCAGCGTTGCTCAAATTGCAGGAAGATCTCGTGTGCGGAAATGGATGCCAGATGGTGTTGCTCAATCCGTTCTTCTTGATGGCGCAAAAGCTCATCGAGAAGTGGAAGACACAATCCCAGGCACTCCGGGGTCAGCACGAACTGCTGCGCACACTTTTGGAGATAGGTACGATAATTGGCCATGCCTCGTTGGACCTGCACGAGCCGTTGGTCCCAGTGGTGTTGCTGCTGCTTCACCCACTGGTGAAACAGGCGCTGTTCGGCTTCGACAGCCCAGCGAGGGGTAGTGGTATGCGCGCGGGAGACGCTTTGGGCAAGCGCGAGATTGGCCTGCGCAGTCTCACAGGCTGCAACCGCACCCAACCACGCGGTAAAGCGGTGTTGAGAGGCGCTCACCACATTGTGAAGATGCTCCAGAATGCTTACAATGACCGACTCTTCGCGTGCCAGAAGGCAGAGTTGGTTCTGGGTGTCGGCGAGGTCGCGAAGGGCTTTGGTAACGCGGCAATGGGCCCCGCAGGGACAGAGTGATCCTTGACTCATAGTGGTGACTCCTTTCATGGTGGGAAAAATGCACAAAAAGGAGCCACACCTCTTTCCACCAGGGGAAAGAGGGCAAGAGCGTCATTGATCCTCTTGTGTGGGACAACCTCCTTTCTGCGCAAAATACGAGGGAAACCGTTGGACGAGAGACGCGGAACGCATGCCGGCAGAGAGACTCGATGTCTGCATGCGGGTTGCCTGCAAGCGCGAAGCAATGGAGAGACTCGACATTGCTTCACGCTCGTGGTGCCACCAGGGTCAGGCGACTCTCTCTTATTGACGAGAGAAGAGAGAACCACTGAACTCTCTGGTGCAGGCTGCGCCACTTTCTCCTCCCTCAGTAATGAGGTGAGAAGACTCCCCTGGACATTGCCAGGACCATTCATCCCCTGTGGACGAATAGTAACTTCCACTCTGTTTGTACCCAAAAAAGTATCTTGGGTCAATGGCGTATTTCTGGGACGAAAGCTGTAAAAATTGAAGCCGAAGAAGATAGTGTTTACTCCCTTGCCAGAGGCGCTCCTCCCCACAGTGTTTGATTGGCTTTTGAAGCGGGTTGAGCAGCGATGGTGGTGAGAGAGACAAAGAAAAAATCATGCTGTGCCTTGTAGCAACTGTCCAACTTCGCCGAAAATTGCGAAGAACTTCGCCCACTATTGGGTGGTTTTCCTCTTCCCTTTTTGGAGGGCTTTTTAGTACACTAAGAGCACGTCGTGTGGCTCTCGCGCTATGCCTCCCCTCCTATTCTCCACGACCAACCAACATACGTGAGGGCTGCACGATCTTATTATGACGAAAGGCGGACAGAACAACATGATCAATATGGAGCGTCTCCTGCCACCATCGAATGCTCCTAAAGGTCTTCCACACGCTCCTCCTGGAAGTAGGGAAGGGCATGAAGAGCAAATGATGGCACTGCACGCATTGCAAGTGGTTCCTCCTGCGTTACTGGAGCAGGTGCAACAGTTATTTGGGTCACAGGATCGGCGCTGTCTCAATGGGCAGGCGTTTCTGGCCCAGTGGCTTCGTGTGGCGCGCATCGAACAGATCCCACTTCTCCCTCATGAACCTCCCCAACCAGTTGCTGTGCTCACGATTCAGAGTCTTCGCGCGTTCTGCACCTCTCCCTTGTCTGCCTGGCCCTGGTGCTATGACACCACAGCTAAATACATTTCAGTGTTACAGGCGGCAGGCCTCTTGCTCAAAGCGAAACAGCCCAAAGGCATGGGGACGCGCTATTATTTTCCACTGACCTCGACGCCCTGCCTGCCTGTCTGTGCCGAGCAGGTGCAACAGCTCACAAGTCGACGCAAAAGCGTCAGACGTTCGCGTGCGTTGCAACGGGTCGCAGTGTGTCTAGAGGAGCAGACCCCCTGCGTCGAGAGTGATCACGATGGAAAGGATGCAGGAGCCATGAAAACCCGGCCAGGGTATCTGCGTTTAGTTCCACCTCCACAGCAAGGACAATATGAGCAACGAACCTGTAGTCATACTTCCCAGATGACGGAAAGGCGTGGTGAGCTTTCTGGTAAAGAAGAGCGGGTGGGGCGAACGGTTGAGCGCCTGACGGCGATGATGCAGTCCTCTGGGATGCGTCTCACCCCTGCCATGAGAGTATCGATAACCACCATTGTCTGGGAGGAACTGACCCACTCAACGCAAGCGGTTTCACCACAACCGTTTGAGGAGCGTGAGCCAGTTTCCTCGTCACCTGAAACGCAGACGAAACCAACCTGTGATGTGATGCATCGTGATCGAACAACAATACCACGTCAAGGTCGACGTTTTCGAAGAAGGTCGAGAATTGCAGAGGGAGATTCTCGTCCACAACCTGATGTGTCGACTTCAGAAGAAAACGATCGCCCTCAAGCCGCTCCATTGACTCAGAGGGAGAACAGACAATCTCCTGAGAAACTGTCGACTCCAGAAGAAAATCGTCGACCTCAAGCGAGCGCCTCAGTGGGTGAAGAAAACCGTCAACTTTTCGCCAAACCATCGACTGCTGTGGAGGATCGTCGACCTTTGGTGCAAGAAACCGTCGATCTGTGCGGCACGCAAACGCAGACCCAGGAGGCCCATACGCGTACACACGCGCGTGCGCGCGTTGAATTCAATTCTCTCAATACTCATCAATTACCAAAAAAAGAAATAGATGAAAAAAGTGAAGATGAATTGAGAGAACATGGTCTTCCACAAAAACAGGTCGATGGTTTTGCGCGTATCGCAGAGGAACCAGGTCAATCATTTGCTGCCTGTTCTCGCAGAGAGGTCATTGATGAGTCTTCCTCCACCCTGTCTTCTCCCGCGCAAGAGAATGTCTCTCTTGTGACCACAGAGGATGAGGGTGATAGTCCTTTGCTCTCCCTTCGGGATCAGGTGGCTGCAATGAAGCGCGTGTATGAACCGGCGACCCATGAGATGCTTGAGGCACTGGCTCTGGATTACTCACAGCGCTTTAACCAGAGCAATGAAAACGTTGGAGTCTACCTCAAGCGTATGCATGAGCATCCGGAGTGGCTGCATGTGGCGGCGGTGGACGCCCTGGTGCGCACCTGGTTCCCTGATCCCGGACGTCGTGCGGCTCGCTTGGGGGAGGATGGGTGATCAAGAAATACCGTGAGTATGTGGAGGAGCTGGAAGAGCCTCCCGCCGAAATGGTGGCCTGGGCAGAGTGGATTCTCAACGGTGGATTGACCTATAACCATCTGGAGTGGGTGCTTGAAGTTGCAGCGCGCAGTGGGAGCATCACGCCAGGCGAGGGGAAACGCCCACTTCCTCACGAGATGATCATTGAAGCGGGATGGTTGCAAGAGTTCTGGGCAGCAGGCGGCGCACAAGGCCTGGAGCGCTACGGCTATCTCTTCGTGGATCGTGATGGTGCATTCTTGACCCCTCAGGAGTATGAGAAGCATCGCCAGGTCGCGGTCGATGAAATCCTCGCCACTCCCTATGACCCTGATGATGCTGAGGTGAGGTATGAGATCCAGACCTATCTGTCCTGGGGTGAGTCCCAGCGGCTTCCTACAGAAGAAGAGCAGGAACTCCTCACCAATTTACCACGCCCCCTAGTGCAATGGGTGAGCGCACTGGGCAAGCGTATTGACGTTGATCATTATGGCATTGGCGTGCGTTTGGCTCCTCGAAGCCGTCGACGTGTCATTGAAATTCGAGAGAAGTCGACGGTTGGACAGGTCTGGCATCTGGGCAACCAACAGCAAATTCTTCAGTGGTTGCAGCAGTATTGCTTTTTTCCTGCTGAACAACAATTAGCACTCATGGGTAACTGATATGAGGTAACGATAGCACCAATAATAGGAATTCTTATAGACATTAGCGAATTGATGATTGGTTAAAGGAGCAACGCAATGGAAAGAAAGTAACTACTCAGCAGGGTTTCAGCTCTTTTGAAAGAGCGTTTTGAATGGCTGACTTTCTGCTCTTGATGCCGTCCTCGATGTGGATGAGGTGCCTAGACCCCAATGAGCACGTTTTTTCATCCTCGTTGCCGGTTGCCAAAGCTGTCTGCTTGAGTTATTATGAGAACTCATAACACGAGAGAAAGGAGGTGTACAGTGATGCTTTTGAGAGACACGCGAAAAATGAGGCTGAGCTGTACACCTGCACGCCGATGAAGTAAGTTCTGCCTCATTTATCCTCTGTTCCCACGTATCGTTTTTCAACCCTCACTGCCGTAGGCAGTCCACGGGTTTCTTTCTGTTGCTGTGAGTACGTATCACAGCAACACATCAAGATGGAAATAAGGAGAGTTTTGTGGCAGAAATCCATTCACAGACAGGCTTTTTGGAGGCACAAGGTGCCCCATTGTATTATGAAATTGCCGGGCAGGGCGATCCCTTGCTGTTAATCCACGCCGGGATTGCTGATAGCCGTATGTGGGACGAGCAGTTCCCTGCATTCGCACGTCATTATCGTACTATCCGCTATGACGTCCGCGGTTATGGCCAGTCGCCTTTCCCCACCGGATCTTTCGCCAACCATGAGGACCCGGTTGCGCTTCTCACATCTCTTGGGATCGAGAAAGCCCATGTCGTCGGCATCTCGCTTGGTGGCAAGATCGCGCTCGATTTTGCGCTCGCTCACCCTGAGATGGTGACCTCTCTCGTGCTGGTCGCCACGAGTGTGAGCGGGGCGCAGTCATCGGAACTGGTGCGGCAGTTCTTCGCGGAAGAGGAGGCAGCACTTGAGCGGGGTGACGTGGAGGGTGCAACTGAGCTGAGTCTGCGGATGTGGGTCGATGGTCCCAGACGTACATCCGCACAGGTGAACCCGCTGGTGCGGAAGCTCGTGCATGACATGCTGTCTCCCGTTATTGCCGTCTCTCTGCCTGAGAGCGCGGATGAAATCGCCTTACAACCGTCGGCTCTCACGCGTCTGGACGAGATTCATGTCCCTACCCTTCTCATGGTCGGTGACCACGATCTTCCCGACAAGCTGACGCTTACTCGCCAGCTTGCTGACCAGATCATCGGAGCACAGCAGGTTATCATCCCCGGCGTAGCCCACATGGTTAACATGGAGCAGCCTGAGGAGTTCACCCGCATCGTATTGAGGTTCTTGAGCGAGTTGTAAGAGCATTTCAGCTCTTTTGAAGAGGACGCATCATCTGCGAGAATGAGGAGTCGGGAAACCTCTTCTCCAACTCTTTTCTCATCCTTGGTGCATCCTTCTTTCACCTGGCAAACTCCCTGTTCAGGTCCCTGGCTCCCATGCAATCGGAAACGGAGAACCCTCAAAGATCGCGGTCAGAGCAGCGAGCATGGGACGGCCTTGCTTGCGCATGGTGGACACATAGCTGCGAATCGCGCAGAAGGCCGTGGCTCCCTGTTCGCTGCGGAAGGTGCCGGAAATCTTTTGTTGCACTTTGATCATGCGTAAATCACGCTCGGCCAGGTTATTCGTGAAGGGGATCGAGAGATCATCCAGGAAAGCCCGCACTTGTTCAGCTCGTTTGAGCAGGGCATCCAGCAGATTTTTCGCGGCCTCTTGTTTCTTGCGACCTGGCTTTTGGCGTGCTGGATCTTGTTCAGGTGGGGACAACGCTCGGTTAGCAGCAAAGCCTTGCCGGAGAATCTCAAAATACTGGAGCACGAATGCATCCCGCTCGGCTCGGGGCAGGGCTGTGACTCCCTGCGCGCGCCACTGTCCCGCAACCTGGCACATATGCAGAAGTAACTCGTACATGGCTTGAGCCCACGACTGTTGGCCCTGCTCGGCCACCGCGACACAATCACGCAGCAGATGGGCCCCGCAGAGGCTGTGTTCACAGCCATAGTGATCGTAGCTACTCAAGCGATCATGGATGGCGCGACCAGTGTAGTTCGGTAACACCCCAATCTCATTCATCGCAACCTGACTTCGTTTGCGATGCCAGGAATAGAGCGTGAGCCAGGCCGTTGCGTTCACATGGAACCAATGCAAGATCCCTTTGATCCGCGCCCCAGTTTCATCCACGTGATCGATATGGCTGCGCAGGAGCAATTCTTTGAGGATGAGCAGACTTGGGGAGAGCGTGCGGGCTGCCTCTTGGACCCAACTGGCCAGCGTCCCCTCCGAGAGCGTGCACCCGAACAGATCCTCCCACACCTCACAGACGCGTTCCATGGGCAGCAACTGAAACTGCGACAGATACACCACCAGGGCCTGCACGCGCGAGCCGTATTGAGCGGGGGCACGCACATCTGCCGGAAACTGGCCGCGGGTGGGATGCCCACATCCCGGACAGCACACCGTTTCGACCCGATGCTCGGTCACTCTCAGGCGCAGGTTAGGAAGCTCGTGGATTTGCCGACGTTCGCTGACGTGCCCAGCCACCTCTGCCAACTCCCAGTGACACGTCGAGCATTCCGCGGGCCGATGCACAATCACCTCATCTGGCTCGTCCACTTGAGCCAGCGCATGGCCCTGGTGGCCAGGTTGGCCCCCAGAAGGTCTGCTCGTCTTCTGATGAGGTTTGGGCTGGTGCTTCCATCCATCACTCGATGGCGGTTTGTGGCTGTTGTGGCTATCTTTGCCCAGTCGCTGTTCCAGTTCCTCAATCCGCAGCAGCGCGCTCAAAAGTCGCCCCTCTAACTCCTCAATGTGCCGCTCTTTCTGCTGGCTTTCTTCCCACAATCGGGCATACGCCTCGTGAAGGTTTGCGTTCTCTTTTCTTAGCCGGTGGATTTCTTCTTCTGTCATACCCGTAGTTTATCAGCTTTGTCTACCTCCTCTCCGAGGGGACCTGAGTAGTTACGAAAGAAATGAGCATACTGAGCCTTGGCTCCTGACTGTAGAGCAAGCTGCAAAGCATCTGAACATTGGTCGAACAAAGTGCTATGACCTTATAAGCTCTGAAGGTTTGCCAGTAGTCAGCAGATGGCTCAAGAAAGGTGATACTGGTAATTTTGTGAACGGATGTACCAGGTAGCCAGTACAGTCTTGTTGTTTGGTAGATTTCAAACAATTTGATTTAGCAAGCAAAATACGTTTATTCTATCTAGAGGGATACTATAATTGTGTGAATGGCTAAGGAGTGCCAGTTATGCTTCAAAGAACAGTGTCATTTAAAACCCTTTTACGAATTGTTGGCGTGTTCTTTCTGCTCTATGGGTTCTATGTGATTGTGCTCGTTCTGACTTCTCAATTTGAAGCCCTTACGGATGAAATAAACTATCTCCTGTGTGGTGGCTGGTTTATGGGAAATTCGACTCTGCCTGGTAATTTGTATCTGTTTGGTCCCTTCATGCCTGGTCCCCTTTTCTGGGTAGGCATTGGTGTGCTCTTTTGGGGAGTGACGAGCGGGCGTGTGTGGGTGGCGTATGTATGTTTACAGCTCGCGCTCTGGTTGATTAGCCTATCGGTTTGGTTTCCTTTTGCTATTTTGATTGGTACTACATCTTATTCACCCGGAGTTTTTACACCATTCGCGCTGGTGACGCTGGTCCTTTCTCTGGCTCTCCTAGCTTGCTACAAGCCTGTGGCCTGCTTCTTGCACAAGCTCGTAGGATCAAAAAATATTACGCCCGTTGCCTAAGTGCGTAAATGAGATAGTCCCAGTTGCCATGGGTTCTAGAGGTAGCGCTACAGATCAGTAACCGCCTTTACGTTAATGCTAAGCTGAGCTTCAAAGGAGCTTAAAGTGAGCTAATCCTCATTTGATTACTGGGAGAAGAGGAACAAGAGGATCAACATGTATAACCTTGGCCACGAGATGTAGAAATTGGTCGTCTTCCTGACGAGTGTCTTGTGCCGTTGTCAAGGTCAAGCATCCTGATACCTGCAAATCCATCTCTTCGCTGCTCTGGGTATTCTGTATGAATTTCAAATAGTAAACAATGCCAGTATTTTCGAGGCATTGCCGTTTGCCCAGAGATGGACTTGGCAACTTATACGCTGCTTGATAGAGTTGCTGCACAGCCTTTGCATCAGTCACCGCGATATGCAACGCTGGCAGAGGGCGAAGGGGAGATGAACGTGTCACCTCAAGCCTTGTGGGAACAAGACTTCCAGGAGAAACGCATGAGCTTAAACTACCGAGTAGCAAAGCATAGAAAAAAACATACGTTGGGAAACTAATAAAAATATATTTTCTCATGTTCTTACATCCCTCTCTTTAGGCTCACTAGATGTAGATTTTTATACCTTCTAGTCTATTTCTTCAAAACCCACAAATTAGAACTTTTGATATCGATTCCGGCATCTATTAATTACAAGATCCTGAAAATAAATAATTTCTTATTATTTTATATGAGTGTGAATTGCTACAGATGCACCTCCTCGTCCATCCAATTTTCTCAACATGCACGTAATAGGAATGTAGAATGCGAATAGGATGAGGGAAACAACCAAAGTGACAATCAGCTGTGGCCATGGATCGTTTGGAGTCGCAATGAGAATCGAAAAAGGTGGAATAACACTTGTAGTTCCAAAATTTCCATTGAACTGATACCAGATATTTATACCTATAAGCCAGACAGTAACCTGTAAGCACCAATAAGCTAGTGTTCCCCTCATGGAACTGAGACCCAGGCATACTATACCAATACCAAGAAATGATGGGGCTCCAAAATAGTAGGGAGGACCCATTCTAAAGGGGGTAGTTAAAATGACCTGTAATGTGATGCTAAGAATCTGTGGGTGTGTAAAGGCATGTAGAACAATATACGCTTCACAAATACCTAGGAAGATAAACGAAATACCAAGAATGCGAAGAAATGCTTTATACAAGAAAAATATACGCAACACGTTATCCCCTGTCTTACGAACACGTTGTTTGTGACATACGTATTATACAGCGCAAACTAGAAATATGTATATATGCATCCATGCTTGCTCTTTACGTTTGTTATTGCCATTACTAGCAGTGTGTTGACCACAAGTTTTTTGAAGGAGCACCATTGAGGCCTCCCGCAACGTAAGCTGTCACCAGCCGCAAGGTAGCAGGTAATACGGGCATAGCTCTTTCTCCCTCATAAGTTCCGCCTTTTTTTCTGGAAAAGAACTTGATCCCATTTGACCTATGAGAATCATTACATGTTGTGCTTAGGGGCATTCTTCGTTTTATTCATGTAGAAGTTGTCAGTTCCGACACTCTCAGAATCAGGAACTAGCGATGGCTGACGATACTGCTTATGCATGTAGTAACCGCTACCTTGCGGCTCATGACACCTTACGTAGCCCAGGGCCTATTATGTTAAAAGAATGAGGAGTGTCACAATGTCCAAACATAGAAACTATATAACTTGGGCCTAGAAGCGATGTTTGGATTGTAGGCTCCAGTTCTTCGACCGTCTTGAGGCATTAGGAGAGGGGTTACAGGCTTTATGGACAATGACACCTATCTCTGCAGGATTGATTCAACCATCCCGCTCGCTGACTACAGAAAGCGCAGATCCTACTATGGCCGCGACATGAAAGTACACGTCCCTGATGGGAACTATCAGCACTTCATACTCTCTCCCTCAGAGTCTGCCCGGGTTGACGTATACGACGGAGGCGGCGAGTGTAAATCCCAATATTAAACTGGTCATTTTTCAACAATTCTTCTGGTGAAGGTGGTTGCTGTGCAGATAAAAGATCGTGAGATCCACCAGGATAATTATACCAATTTCACCAGTTTAATGTTGGGATTTACATCTTAATTATCAGACAAACTGCTGCTCAGATACTTTTTAGCAATCTCTATATTTTCCCTGAGAGAAAATAGTCAATTATTGCTAAAGGCTCTCTGAGAGAATAATCACTTAGATGCGAGCAAGTTGTGTTCATATCTGGAGATAAAGAGTATGTGTAATGTAGCTTTGAAGCTATAAGCCCAGCCCTAGCATTTGTGGCAGGGTCAGTAACAATGATGGCTGAATGTAACCCTGCTTTATTAAGTATGTTTTGCGAGAACACGAGATTTTCATACGTTGAAGTTGACTTGTTCTCAGTTAGAATATCCGCTCCTGGAATGCCATCTTTCATAGCGATTGTTTTCATAGTTTCGGCTTCATTAACATTATCTTCTTTGTCGGTCCCGCCAGACATAAGGATTTTTGGCGCGTAGTGGTTTTTGTAAAGAGAAACCGCTTGGTTTATTCGGGAAACCAGGCAAGGGTTATCGTGGGGGTGTGGAACAAAACCATGCTGGCATCTTGGTCCGAAGCAGGAAATACCACCCATAGCCCCCTCACCTAAGACTACGATTACATCTGATTTTACTTTTGTATCCTGCTTTGCCATGTGACTAATGTAGATTACCAACGGCACATATATGAGTAGAATAATAACGACAATTATCGAAAGTGTGATGAGAATTTTCTTCTTCATTGTTTTATTTTAATCCAATTCCTATTGTAAATCCCAATATTAAACGGCTGTTGCCCACTTTGGGGGCTTAGTGTCCGCTTGCTCTTCATTACAAGCTCGATGATTTGCACTTGGTAGCTCTCCTTCAGGTCAGCAAGCAAGCCGTAAGCCCCCAAAGTGGGCAACAGCCATTAAACTGGTCATTTTTCAAAATTCTTCTGGTGAAGGTGGTTGCTGTGCAGATAAAAGATCGTGAGATCCACCAGGATAATTATACCAATTTGGGGATTTTTGCATAACCCCCCATACGCACCAACTTAAGGACTCAAAGCCCAGTTGGTCGATCTCCGCTGGAGGAGTTGGGCGGAATTGGGATGCTTTTTGCGCTTGTTCATTTGGCACCCTAAACGCATGCGACGTTGGATGGCTTGTAGGGCAGAGAGAAACGAGCGCTCCCCTGCAAAAGCTTCCAGCAGCGAACTGGCGGTATCGCGGACCACCTGTGCCAGTTTGCGGCATTCTGCGCTGCTCATCTTGCCAGGCGAACAGGAGAATGAGCCAGTGTTGCAGGAGCAGTCCAATGAGCTTGGCATACAGTTCACAGAGCACGCGCCAGGGATTCGTGGTGCGCCATTCATCAATCCGCCCGTATTGCTTCCATAACTTGTAAAGCATTTCCATTTGCCATCGTTCCCGCACCAGGACGAGAGCCTCCTGCAAGTTCAGAAGATTCGCAGGGACATCGGTGAGCAAGATGGTCCAGTCGGCCAGTTTCCAGGCTTGCTCCCGCACGGGTTGAGCGCGTCGCTTGGCATCAGCCTCCAAGTTGGCGCGTCGTCGCGAAGCTCCGTCTTGGGGAACTCGCAAGATGAGCAGACGCATCAGATGCCGATGCTCTTTGCCCACACGAACCCAGCGTTCGTGGGTCTGTCCGACCTGCTGTGGGAGCAGCGCATCCAGTTCCAGCGGTTTGCCTTCCGGCGTCCAGTAGTTGGTTCTGGCCTGGGCACGAGTGAGCGTGTAACTGCCAGCCGCTCGTCGAGCAGCAATCGCTCCCCAATCCAGATACCCCAGATCGGCGATATACAGACTTCCCACCGGCAAGCCATCATCTTTGAACGGACTGGATCGATCAATGATCCGTCCGTGCGTGAGCCTTGGGCCTTGCACCTGTCCCCGTTTGAGTTCCCAACGAACATGCAATTTCACCGCAGCTTGCCCCTTTCCAGGAGATCCCCCGCATCCCTGCCACTGCTCTGCCAATTCCTCTGGGAGGGCGATACTGCTACTATCCTCCAGCACGACTGACTGAAAGCGACACAGGAGCTCCAACGGGACATCCTGGCTGGCTTCAACGACCACACTGGCCATCTCCTCAAACACCGCATGCAAGAAGTGGGCACAGGGCTCCGTGAAGCGTTTGTGCAGCGCGGTATCTGTCACTTCCACCTTGCGGATGGTCGCCATGGATGCGAGCCGCTCCAGACTGGCATCCGGATGGCTCAGCCAGCCAAAAACCAGCGTTTGCAGCAGGTCGGCTCCACTGAATTTTCTCTGCCGTTCAATACAGCCCGTTTCGCGGGCCAGGACATTCGCTCGTTCTTCCAGGATGTGCTTCAAAGACTGCTCGACGTGTGCTACATTTGCCATGTCTGTGCTCCCTCTGCTCTCGATATCAGGTTTCTCTTTCTGACATCATCGCAGATGGAGCCTCTTTTTGCCTCTGCCTTGCTTAAGTTGGTGCGTATGGGGATTTTTGCATAACCCCCCGAAACGGTGCACTCAGCTTTAACTCAAGGCCAGCACGGGCGTTCCCTGGAGAATTTGCGCCCCTACGCATCAAGACGTTAGCTGTGGAAAGAGAGGAGAGGGCGGGTGCAGATTAATGCCACTGGCTCACGTTTCTTGTTCTTGCACCAGTGACCACAAGAAACGAGCAACAGGCGAGAATCGATATTATGGGGAAAGAAGAAAGGGTATGCCAGGAACGTTCGCTATGTTTCCTTGCCGAGCGGTGTTCAATCGTTGCGGCCAGTACTGGCCGCAACGATTGAACACCGCTCGGCAAGCGGCAGGATCGCCACGCTACTGACGTTGCAAACGGCGAGAATGAGCCAGGGAACAGCACTCGACATTGCTTACTCCCCATAAGCTCGATTTGCGCCTGTTTCTTCGGGGTGAACTCAGGTGATCTATGAACTCTCTGCTGGCTACCAGCCCTGGAAAAAGCGCGAAAGGCCACGCAAGAGCACTTCCTCCGGCGCGAGCCTGGTGACCAGGCCAAGCGCCCAGGCGGTGTACAGCAACTTCCCGTGCGTCAAAGGCACCAGGACAAGGACACCGGTCGTGCTACTGGGAGAGAAGGAGACCGCGAGGTCGTCGAGGGTGATCTCACGTCCGGTATGGAGGTGATCAGCAGGATACTCCCCGACGAGGGCATCGAAGGCATAGACTGCATCTCGCTCCTTCCCCGGCCCCCGCACCTGGAGTACGCTGGTGATGCTCTTGACTTCCCGGCGAACTGCCTCGGCCTTCCGCCACAGGTCCTGGTTCACCTGTGGCCCTGGTACCACGAGGACCTTTGCCTGGGCCGCCTGCAGCAGCTCGATGGCGTGCTCTACAGGGACGCCGGGCTGGATCGGGCACACGATCCCGGCGGCCTGTCCTCCCCAGAACAGGAGGTGGGCCTCCAACAGATTGGGCAACAGCTCGGCAATCACATCTGTCGCCTCAACGCCCAGGTTGGCTGTTTGATGCACCCCTTTGAGCAAGGCGCCCGCAGAGAGGTGGGTCGCCCGATCCGAGCACACCACACCTGCTGGCAAGGCGATGGCCGGCCGATCCGGATCCTGTGCAGCCATTGCCCGAATCAGGTCGTAGGTGCTACGGGCGCCGAAGCGTTCCTCAAGGGGAATACGCTCAATGGCCTCGATCTCCTGGATAGTCCGTGCAGGCGTCTGCTGTGACATGGTCCCGTCCTTTTCCCGCAAGAGGGCGTTGCGTCGCCGCCTTTCTTGTGTCAGGCGGTTTTCGTCTTCGCTGCCTCCTCCAAGCCCAGGGCTGCGATGGCCTGCTCGCGTAGCACGAACTTCTGCACCTTGCCGCTGGCCGTCAGGGGATAGGCATCCACAAACAGGAAGTAGCGCGGAATCTTCTGGTGGCTGATCTGGCCCTGGCAATAGTCCCGTAGCTCCTGCTCGGTGAGTAGCTCGCCAGCTTTGGGGAAGACCACCGCCAGCAGTTCTTCGCCAAAGAAGGCATCTGGCACGCCCACAACTTGCACATCAGCCACTCTGGGATGGCGGATGAGAAAGGCTTAGATCTCTGCCGGGAACAGGTTCTCACCGCCGCGAATGACCATGTCTTATGCAAAAAGAAGCTTGATAGAACAGGAACCCCTCTACAACATAGCTGTAAATCCGACCACTATTCTAGTAAAAATCCCACAATTATCCTGGTGAACAAGTTGTTCAGAGTAGCTTACCCACCAGGACAATTATGGTAAAAGCGGCCGGAATAGTGTTCGGATTTACACGAATGTGCTTGCGTCACCGGAGTTCGCAGATGTAGGACCTGGCTGGCTTATCGTTAAGCGTTAGCTCACTGACAGGGACGAAGCCATTGTGTTCAAGCACCTTGCGGGAAGCCGGATTATCCAGCGTGACCCTCGCGCGCAGACTGGTAAGCCCATACTCTGTGGCAGCGAGCTCGCGCACCTCACGCACCGCCGCTGTGGCCAGCCCTTGCCCCGCAGCCTTCTGCGCGATCCGGTATCCGAGTTCCGCCGACCCGTCTGCCACATTGAACAGGTTTACCCGCCCCACTACCTCGCCGCCCTCGGCCACCAGCAGGTAAAAGTAATCCGTCCCGGCGGCCTGCTGCGCGAGCAGTTGCGCATGCCGCGTATCGAACTCGGCGAAGAACTCGTCCCCCCGATCCGGTATCACCGCCGCGAAGTAGGCCCGATTCTCCCGCTCGAACACCAGCAGGGCAGAGGGACATAACCAACCCATCTCCCGCCACTCACCCACACCACATGTATATATAGGAAGGGATTCACCCGATGCACGATCACCAGTCAGCGACCCACCAGGATCACCAGAGCGACTGGTCAGGCGCTACTCACCTCCCCATCCTCCAGAGCCAGGCCCTCACGGGGGAGCAGGTCTTTGCGTGCATCGTCCCAGGATGCCCGCACCTGGTGCATCTACCTGAGGATGGCGTCCTGGTGGCCTGGCTAGATGCCAAGACCGGCAAATCACACAGTCGCAAGACCCATCTCGCCTACCATAGTACTGCCCTCTCCTGCCGTGACGCGCTGCGCGCCCAGGGCTATGACCTCTTCATGGATCTCTCGGAGCGCGGGACCCGAGCGCACTGGCTCCTGATTGTCCAGCGCTGGGCCGGAGAACGTGCCGCTACCTCGACCCGCGCCGGCGCACCCGCCAATAGCACTTATAACCAGCGCCTGGCGATTCTCAGCAGCCTCTTTGTCTATGCTCATCGACAGCAACTCTACCAGGGCGACAATCCCATTGAACTGCTGGAGCGGCGCAAAGTCTATGACTATGCCAGTGCCGAGGCCATCGAACCCCTCGACATGCGCAAGCTCCTGGCCACCATTGACCGGACATCGCTCAGTGGCCTGCGCGATTATGCGCTCCTGAGCCTGGCCCTGCATACCGGCCAACGGGTTCAGGTGCTCGCCGACATGCGGATCGGCCACCTCACCCGCGCTGGGGCCGCGCTTCGGGTGACCTTCCCACGTACCAAGGGCGGCAAACGCAGCGCGCGGCAGCTTGGAGAAGAAACGAGTGCCACGCTCATTGCCTACCTGGAGCAGGTCTATGGTTCCGGATGGGCTACTCAGGGCGAGGCCCCCGTGTGGATCTCCCTCTCACGCAACCAGAGCCGCGGGCAGGCTCTCTCGCTCCAGGCCCTGGAACAAATCTGTGCGCGTCGCCTGGGCACCAGTAAATTCCACGTGACCCGTTACACGACGGCCAAGACCCTCGATCAACTCGGGGTCAGCGCGAGCGAGATCCAGGAGTTCCTTGATCACGAGAGCCTGGCGACCACTGGACGTTACCTCAAAGTGCTCAAGCGGGCGGAGCATAAGTATAGCCGCGATCTGGAGCAGGTCTTTGGAATCTCCACACACTTGGCAAAGGAGGAGTAAGGCCAGATGATGACCACTATCCCATACTCCTCCTTATAGAGAGACAACAGACGATTTTAATTGGAAGGGCCATTTGCATCAGAATGCAAGCTTGCAGCCAAGCTACCATCATTCTCAGGAAGCCATTGGAGGTATTCTTTCGTAAATGATCCATCATTGCGAGGAGCAAATTCCAAATGAAGGTCACCGCAAAAACCTTGATCTAGTAGAGCTTTGACCTCCAGCCAGTTTGCCAGTGTTGCAGGCAATGACAATGGTTTAATTGGTCCGAGGGGATACTCCTCACCGAATAAAGAAAGTATTTCATTATCTTGCTGTAAGTAAACCATGCCTCTCTCTTCGGCCTGGCTCAGTATCTGGCCTGTCTCTTCCATATTCTCATCAGTAACAGGAATGGATGCAGGAGACTTGCTCCAGGTAGCGCCGATTTTCCCCGTGCTGTAAATTTGCTCATTTCATGGGAGGAATTTCGCTCATTACGTGGTTCTGGCTTACTCTTGATACCGCTGGCGAATCCTCCTCAGGAGCATCAGGATGGCATTGTAAAGAGCGCATCTGGATCTTAATCACGCTGAAGATCTATGAGCCTTCAGCGTGATGCAGAAGAGATCAACAATTGCATCTTTTGCTGGTCATCTGCTTGGTTCATGAATGCTAGCCGCTCCGACAACATCCACAATGCACTTGTTACCTGGCTGCCTCATGGCTCTCTCCAAGGTTCGCCAGCGGTATCAAAAGCGAGCCAGAACCACGAAGTAAGCAGATCTAGCCCGCAAACGTGGAATATTGCCCTCAATCTTGAGCACAGGGACAAACGAATCTGGGCAAAACCGCCCTACATCTGATATACTGCCTCTGAAATCTGTAAATTGCGCTCTGGAGACACATCCTTGTAGGAGGGATACTCGTGGTTATACAGGTTGTCGAAATACGATTGGAGCCGAGCCAAGGATGAAAGTCCCTCGACTAGACGGAATGGAACGGAGCGAGAACGCCAAGGAAACGGGCAGCAGAAACAACGAAAACGGTGGAAACGGAGAAAGAACAGGAACACACGAGCCAAACAGTCAACTGCACGTTCTCTGGAGGAGTTCGCATCGATCTCAAACGATTTACCGACAGTGGCATCAACCTGATGGAATGTGCCTTCCTGTGGAAGAATGCGTTCACTTTCCCCGGTTAAGGGCATCCTCCGATTCAAAGAGCACGTCCCACGTAAGCAGCAGACGCCTTTGACAGCGAAACGTTGGTCGGTCACAGGAAAAACAGACTAGAACGTGGTTGGCGGGTAACGAACGAGAAAGGGAATGAACGATGTGCAGAGACATTCCACATCTTTGAGGAACAAGTCATTCATCTGCGTGGTTCTTGAAGCAGAAAGTCCTGTGAGTCCCTATTCGCGCTACTGTGAAAGAATGAAGTATTCATCCCGTTCTTCTTTGATTTTCTTGCTCTCATCGAGCAAGTAGAGAATAGCTCTCGCCATGGTCACCATTGTCCCACCTGGGCCCAGACCTATTCTAAAAGTTACCAGAACGAGTGCGTTACTTTCATCGCCAATCGACGAGATCTCCTGAACACTTCCGGGCTCGATAAGCTGCGCGGCTTTTATCTTGGGCTCCATGTAAGCGTCGATGCCTGTCAATTCTGTGGGAGCCTTCATGGGCTGCGTCGTTGTTACCACAGCGTGTACATCTGGTGCAAGTAGTTCTCTTGTCTTCTCCCAATCCTGATGACTCCAAGCGTTGATATGGGCGCGTGCTATGGTAACGGCTGTCGAGTCTTGCATGTTCATCATTTTTCCTCCAAATGAATTCTTTTTTGAACAAATGCTTTCCAAAGGGTACTAAAGCAGCATTCTCACAGAGGAAAGGAGAAGCGGAAATGTGTAAATCGTTTTGCTTCACGGGCCGAAATCGGTCCGGGAGTGTCCTGATCTGGTCCTCGCGGATCACTGCCGTTCGAGATGGATACCTTACTTGACCTGATCAGACTCCTCCTCCAGGAGAGCTAACGCGAACCTCTTTTTCTCTCCAATTTACAAGATATCGATGGAAGAAGCCAGATGAGGAGCGGTTTTTCCAGAAATTTTTGTTCCAGTGTCCAAGATTGAGGGCAATGTTCCATGTTTGCGGGCCAGATCGTCTCACTTCGTGGGGCATTTACCAGCCACTTCATTGAGTAAGATGCGGTCCAGGCCAGCTTCGGCCTTTGAGCCGAGCATGGCATCTTTGAGTTTGCGATAGAGCCTGGCGCGATCAACCACCACTTCCCCTGACTCAAGGACACGCACTTCCAGCCGTCGAGAAACGCTGAGCGTCAAAGTCTCGTCCTCAACACTCACAATCTGCGCAGCGATCTCCTCATCAAATCTGGTCGCACGAAGTAGTACATCAGATCCCTCAAGGAGCGTGGGAGATGCGCCAGCCTCTATCTCGAAGCGATAGGCATAACGCCGTTTTTCCTCACGCACCAGGGACCCATGAGACACTCGAAACGTCTGCTCTTTTTGTATACTCTTAATTAACGTGAGTTCTGGATAAGTAGATTCTCCTTCGATGAACTAGAATAGGAGCACTGACAAAAAGCTTCTATCCACCATCGGAGGGATCTAGACATGAGTGTACTCGAATTGTTTTGCGATGTCGATGATTTTATGCTGAACTTTGCACCGAATCTCAAAGCCACTCAGATCGCAACAGGCAAACAGCGTCAACGCCCAGGGCAGCTGTGGCCAAGCGAGATCATGACCATTCTGATCCATTTTCATCAGTCGCACTATCGAACGTTCAAAGCGTATTACACGCAGCACGTGCAAGTCTCCCTGACCAGTGAGTTCCCTCATCTGGTGAGTTATCCCCGCTTTGTCGCACTCATTCCTACTCTGCTCGTGCCCATGCTCGCCTACTTGCAGAGCCGCTATGGGGATTGCACAGGCATCAGCTTCATTGACTCGACCTCGTTGGAAGTCTGTGATCCCAAACACATCCACCAGCATCGTGTCTTTGCCGCCGACGCAAAGCGAGGGAAGTCGTCAATGGGCTGGTTCTTTGGGTTCAAGCTGCACCTGGCGGTCAACGATCAAGGCGAGTTGCTCGCGTGCTCTTTGACACCAGGCAATGTCGATGATCGCGCTCCAGTGCCTCAAATGGTACAGCGTCTGCGTGGCAAGCTGATTGGGGATCGCGGCTATATTTCCGCTTCCTTGACCCAGTTGCTCTTTGAGCAAGGGTTGCAACTCATCCCTCTCTTGCGAAAAAAAACATGAAAAAATCATCTGATGCACCTTTCTGATAAACTCTTGGTGCGCAAACGCGCGATTATTGAGTCGATCATTGATCAGTTCAAAAATATCTCGCAGATTGAGCACCCGCACCATCGCAGCCCGATCAACTTTGTCGTTCATTTGATTGCTGGGCTTCTTGTTTACAGTCATCAAGCCAAAAAGCCCAGCTTTCATCTCGATCAACGCTTGCTTCTGGCTGCTTGATCGGGTTGGCTTATCCAGAACTCACGTTAAAAAGCCTGCAACGTAGATCATCCCTCTTGCTTCCGGTGCCCGCCGAGCCCTATAATCTGAGAGGAGACCCCGACAATCCGATAGATTTCTCAGGGAGGACAGCCAGACTAATGATATCCACCCTTTTCTGCTCCGTCTGCGGCGCGGCTAACGAATCAACACACCCCCATTGTTTCTCCTGCGGACAACTCCTGGCAACGGAGGAAGAGAAAACGGAAACGCAGGATGAGGCACTGTTGCATGGTCGCTACCAACTCGATGTGTTCCTCGGTTCTGGCGGCTTCAGCGCGGTCTATCGCGCCAGGGATATGCATGAGAATGGGCGAGCAGTCGCTATCAAACAAATTAATTTGCAGGGCTTGAGCGCCGAAGAAGCGATTGAGGCGACTGATACGTTCAATCGCGAAGTAAGCGTACTCTCCACACTCAGCCACCCCCAGGTGCCGCTCATCTACGATCATTTCAGTGACCGGAATCACTGGTATCTTGTGCTGGAATATATCGCGGGGCAAACGCTGGAAACCTACCTGACCACATGCCAGACGCAAGGCAAGAGGCTGCAGATCAAGGAGATTCTCGCTCTAGCTTCCCAGCTTTGCACTGTGCTGGAATACCTGCATACTCGCCAGCCGCCGCTCATCTACCGTGACCTCAAACCGAGCAACATTATGCGCACTCCCACGGGTAACTTCTATCTGATCGACTTTGGCGTCGCACGCCGCTATCGTTCTGGGCAGGCCCAGGATACCCAACGCCTTGGTTCGCCGGGGTACGCTGCCCCTGAGCAGTATGGCCGCGCTCAAACCACTCCGCAGACGGATATTTATAGCTTGGGAGTGCTGCTCCATCAGGTACTCTCTGGCGAAGATCCTTCCAGCAACTCACAAGGTTTGTCTCCATTGCGTTTGAATGGTCTGCCTGGCAGCAAAGAATTAGGAATGTTGGTAACCTGGATGCTCGTACCGAACCCCGCTGAGCGGCCCTCCAGCGCGCGAATTGTTGCCAGCGAGCTTGATCGGATCAAACAGTTGATTGCTATGAGTAATACCGGACATATCTGGCTGCCGCCTGTATCGCAGGTATATTCTGCGCCTGACAGCCCGCAGCTTCAACTCCAGCATCTGCCTCAAGTTCCGACGCCGCCCGCAAGACCCATGCCCCCCCGGCTTCTTAAACACCCCACCCGCCGCCGAGTACTCATCGGTCTGGGTGCGCTCGCCGTCGGAGTTGGTGTTGGTGCTGTAGCGGAGATCATCCACCTGGCGGGTCCCTCTCTTCATCCCATCTACACTTATCAGGGGAACTCAGATGATGTAACAGACGTAGCGTGGTCCCCGGATGGCAAGCGCATCGCTTCTGCCTCATATGATCATACCGTGCGAGTGTGGGAGGCAGCCGATGGGAGAGATGCTCTAATCTACCGACAACATGCAGATACCGTAACAGCCATCGCGTGGTCCCTGGATGGTAAACGTATTACTTCCGCCTCTGCTGATACAACTGTGCAGATCTGGGACGCAACCACTGGCAGGAATATGTTGACCTACCGAGGGCATACGGAAAAAGTGAACGCGGTGGCGTGGTCCCCAGATGGCAAGCGCATCGTTTCGGGCAGTGGAGATGTTTCCGGGCATGATGAGGGCATAGTGCAGGTCTGGGATTCCACCACTGGCGAGACTATTCTAACCTCTCGGGAGCATACCTCTGCGGTGAGTGCGGTGGCGTGGTCTCCGGATGGCAAGCGCATCGCTGTTGGCTTTATCGATGATAATGGCGTGGACATTTGGGATGCGGTCACCGGGAAAAAGGTCTCAATCTATGAACGAGAGTCGCCTCTTTTGCAGACGCAGGGCTGGGCGTCGGTTGGAGTAAATGCGGTGGCGTGGTCTCCGAATAGCAAACACATCGCTGTTGGCTTTGTCGATGAAACTGTGCAGGTTTGGGATACAACCACTGGCGGTACAGTTTCGACCTATGAAGGACACTCTGCCCCTGTAATGGCCATAACGTGGTCCCCCGATGGCAGGAATATCGCCTCTGCCACCTCCTTTGATGATACAGTGCACGTTTGGAATGTGGCTACTGGAAAACAGATCTTGGCTTACCCAGGACAGCCGATGGATACAGTAGCGTGGTCCCCAGATGGCCAACGCATTGCTTGCGGCGTCAATGCAATGGTGCAAATCTGGAATGCACCATAGAATAGATGGTAAGAGGTTTTCCTACGTTTTTTGTTAAAATACGTGAGTTCTGGATAAGCAAACCCCTTCCGATGGGCGAGAATAGGAGTTAGATGAAGGGCTTCTATTCCACCATCGGAGGGATCTAGACATGAGTGTACTCGAATTGTTTTGCGCTGTCGATGATTTTGTGATGAGCTTTGCCCCACAACTGCAAGCGAGCCAACTGGCAGCAAGTAAACAACGAGCACGTGCGGGCCAACTTTGGCCAAGCGAAATCATGACTATTCTCATCCATTTTCATCAGTCCCGGTATCGCACCTTTAAATCCTATTACACGCAACATGTCCAGGTTCATCTGACGAGTGAATTTCCTCACCTGGTGAGTTATCAGCGCTTTGTGGCTCTCATTCCCTCAGTGCAAGTTCCACTGTTAGCGTACTTGCAAAGGTGCTATGGAGCTTGCACAGGCATCAGCTTCATTGATTCGACGTCGTTGGAAGTCTGCGACCCCAAACGGATCAGTCAGCATCGCGTCTTCGCCGCCGATGCTAAGCGTGGAAAAACCAGTACAGGATGGTTTTACGGGTTCAAGCTGCACCTGGCAGTGAATGATCGCGGCGAGTTGCTGGCTTGTTGCCTCACGCCTGGCAATGTCGATGATCGCGCTCCTGTTCCCACTCTGGTGAAAAAGCTGCGCGGCAAATTGTTTGGAGATCGCGGCTACATTTCCGCTCCTCTGACCCTATGGCTTTTTGAACAAGGATTACAGCTCATCACCAGATTGCGTAAAAACATGAAAGATTGCCTCATGCATCTTTCTGACAAGCTCTTGCTCCGCAAACGAGCGATTATTGAATCGATTATCGATCAACTCAAGAACATTTCCCAGATTGAGCATTCTCGCCATCGCAGCCCGACCAATTTTGTCATCCATTTGATCGCTGGACTCATTGCCTACTCTCATCAAGAGAAAAAGCCGGGTTTGCACCTCGATGAACACGCTCTTCTGGCCGCTTGATTGCCTTGGCTTATCCAGAACTCACGTTTAATTACCAACTCTAAAGCATGTACAACCGCTGCCTCCACCTCTGCTTGTGTGGGAGGAGTGGAAATTGTCATAGTACCCATTCTCCATTATGATGAAAGCCCGTCGGGGGCTGATGTGGGCAAGCCTTGCATGGGTGAAACCCATCGCGCTGGTGAAACACCTGGTAAAAGTCGCGCTGCCCTCGCGCATCCAAAGCCTCTGGAGGTATCTCCCGGATAACGAAATAGTAGGAATTAGAGCAATTTGCAATAAAGCCCTCAGTTTTTTGGAAAAACTGAGGGTAAAAAGCGCGAAGAGCGGGCAGGTTTTAAGGCGTAGAGTAAGCACTCAGCGCGAAGCGTGAGCAGCACAACCATTGAGCGGCTGAGATACCGCTCTAGAGGTGACTTCCCATGCTCGAAGATTGTACATTTGGATGGTCAGCGTACATACATGCTTCATTTTCCCTCTGCTTGGAGATCCAGATAGAGCTCATCTTCATACAGCCTCTTCCTTTTGTGTCATTTACTCATCTCATCCCCAGAAAAATGAGATGTTGATTTTGACACCTTTTTTGAGATAAGCCAAAGCTCTGTGCCATGCTTACGGAGATGATGCGCAGCCAGGAGAAAGAACTCAGCTATCGGTGTCATAAAATTGGTCGCTTGTGAGATCTCTTCAATACATCCGCCTTTCCAGGTCTACCGTTCTCAGTTTCGGCTGCGCCTTTTTAGAGGTAGCGCCATGTATGGATGTTGTATTCTTTCAACCAGGGATCATTGAGCACAGTGAAGGAATGGAGTTCTCGATTCTGCCAGCGTAAGAGGCCCATCGATCCCCTTTCAAGCACCGAAGTACCGCGTTCCCAATGGAGGTCTGCCAGTTTTACCGAGAGCGTTAAGCCATTGATATCGGTGCGCACCTGTGGCGGACCTCCATAGTGGCCAAAAAAATGATAAGAGGGCCGATTTCTCTCCAGAAGGTCTTCTATCTCCTTCATCCCAGTACTACCCTTGCTTTTCACGCCGCGTTCCAAGAGCACGAAATCGGGACGAGCGTCATGGGTAAGCAGAATATCAAGAGGTTGTTGTTCCAGTTGAGAGAGACGCTCTACTTCGTAATCCTGAATATACTTGCCTTGTTGCAGGTCCTCTTCTCCCGATGGTGCTGCAATACGCCCAATACCCAGTATCGTGATCTGCTCATTCCCTTTCTGGAATATCCAGGGCAAACCCGTTTTCAAATTGTACACACGCCTGTAAGCATCAATGGGAACGATGGTTTCCCCGCTCTGCTGCTCCAGTTCATCGAGCCAGACATGATCTTCATGATTGCCACGTACAAAGATCATGGGGCAAGTTGTTCCGGCCAGTAACATGTCTACAGTAGGATCATAACGGCGGAAATGTTCTAGAAACCCAAGTTCCGTTGGATCATGTTCAGCATACCTGCGAGTGGCTTTATCCAGCCTCTCCACATCAGAAAACGCACCTAAGTCTCCAGCCTGTAAGATCAAGTCGATGTTTTCTCCGGTCTCTCTCTGCCACCGCGTACAAAGCTGAAAGGCAAGTAGCAATCTGCCATGCAAATCTGAAAAAATAGCGATGTTCATGTTGTTCCTTCATTGAAAGGTTACTTCGGAGTGTAACATATTCATCAAATATGCTCCATGAGAAACAGGCTATTTTTCTCAGAGAATGAACGGTTTTGACACTCATTGTAGAGCTTTCATTCACTGCTTCCTCCGATCTTTCAGGTTCGATCGGCGCGGAAATTTACACCAGTTGAGTGACAGAAACGGCTTCTAAAGCCATGCACTCAGCCGCTCAATGATTGTGCTGCTCACGCTTCGCGCTGAGTGCTCACTCTACGCCTTAAAACCTGCCCGCTCTTCGCGCTTTTTACCAACTGAGGGCATTGAGAGCGCAAGGGATGCTAGACTGGAATAGGAAAGTCATCCTCAATTGGCTGAGGAAGTGTTTCCAGATCCATGACATAGTTGCCGAAACGTTTGACATGATGGGTCATGTATGGGCTAAGCATTGCCAGTTCATCACGAGTAATACTCCACCCTTCCTCGATCAGCTCTTTCAGGATCTTGCTGAGTTGAAAGGTATTATCCAGAATCACCGCATTTGCGAGGAGATCAACATATTTAATGTGTTTCTCGCTTTCTTCTGTGGTAAGCGCGTTGATTTTGCCATCATTGCCGAAAGAGAGCCACTTACTGAAGGCATTGAATTGTTCCATTTTGTTCGTGGTTTGCTGAATGATTTCGCGGAGTTTGGCATCAGAGATATATTGTAACAAGAAGACTGTGCGAATGACGCATCCCAGCTCGCGGAATGCCTGGTAGAGGCGATTTTTTCGGCTGTAACTGGTTAATTTGCGCAGCAGCATCGAGGGCAAGACCTTGCCCGCTTTAATCGAGAGGACAACACGCAGCAGATCCTGCCAGTGAGTTTGAATCAGTTCCCAATCGATGGCCTCTTCGCAAAAGAGCGACTCGATATGTTGGTAGTGGGTATCTTTGCTGGGACGGTAGAACTTGAGGTCTTTCCAGTTGCGAATACGAGGCATCAGCTTGATTCCTAAGAGATGCGAGAGCGCGAAGACGGGGAGGTTCTGGCCCTGAGTGTCCGCATGAATTGTGTCTGGTTGGATATCAGACTGGTTTTTCATTAACCCATCAATGATGTGTACTGCCTCCCAGACTCCGCACGCGATAAAGTGGGAGAAAAGCAGGATATACATGTCACTCACATGATGATAGGCAATGCCTCCAAATCCCCCATAACGAATATGTTTCTCCGCCAGCAAATTTTCTTCGGCCAGGTCGTACTGTGTTCCATCGGCGGCAACTCGTTTTCCTGTGCCCCAACAGCGAGGAAGGGGACAGCGGTTAAAACGGTTAATAATGTCCCGGATAGCGGCTTCGAGTTTCTCGACCGTGACATGCCGACGGTTGATGGTCGCCAACATGTCCCCGGTAATCTCTCCATGGAAATGGCGGGCCAGTTGATACGGTCCCAGGTAGCTGGCATACGCAAACGCGGTCAGGATATGGCGTGCCCGCGCATCTTCCATTTTCGGATCGGCACCCGAGAGTGGACCGAGATGGCGTGTCCACTTGGTCCAGTAATCAATCCGGCACAAGACATCGAGAACATGAGATTCCGGCATGCGTTCGGCGACCGCCGTTTCCAGTTTGGCAAAGCTCCTCGGTGCCGTTTTGCGCAGAGGCTTCTTCAGCATCGGCTCCCCTTTCTCGGTAATCACTAATTCTTGATTCTCTGGCTTCGTGCGATCAACCTCCAGAGCAACCTCTGTCAGCCAGCGCTTGAGATTTTCGACAAAGCCCTGTGCAGACGTTTCAAAGCCCAGTTGCTGACAATAGTCAGCCACCTGTGGCTCGCATGCTTCCCAGCTCAGGAGCTGATCGCGATAGTCAGCAAACTGCTCCGAGCCACGAATGCACAGATCCCCGGTTTTGAGTTCTGTTGCCACATACGTCAGGACACAGGTTTCCAGGTGCTGGCGGATAAACCAGTCTTTCCCTCTCCGTCGCTTCTGAATCGTTCGGAGCCAGTCTCCGTTCGCAAAGGAGAGGTCGATGGTAGCTTCGAGATATTTCTTCGGGTCATGTTCATGTTCCAGAATGAACGTCACCGCATTCATTAATGAATGATCTGCTGTTGTTGCGTGAATGTCGAGCACCTTGAGCACCTGAAAGAGCGCTTTCCGGTGACTGGCGTAGAAACGCCAGAGGAACGGTTGATACCGATTGCCGTGATGAGCGCTCACCTGCTCACATTGCTCTTGAAGCGTGGCGATGCCCCCTTCTCGCTGAAAGACCTCGCGCACGAGGCTCCCAACCTTCGCATCGTCCTCTGTTTCGGTGGTGGTTTGGAGCAGATCTGCCAGCACTTCGACCAGGTGCTCAGTGATTTTTCGCTCGCTCGCCCGCAAGCGCTCTAATTCTTCCCTGGCACGATCATGCAGTTTACTCATCCGTTTCAAAAACATGTCGGCAATTTCATCGCGCGTGGAGATGGTTTCTTGATAAATGAGGCAAACCAGAAGGGTCAACCGTTTGGGAAGTGTGAAGTCGCGCAGGTCGTCCGCGTGAAGCGCGCGGGCCTCCGCTGCGAAGTGGGTGATTTTGGCAGGAGCAAGATCTTCCAGGAGTCGCGCCATATTGCCCAACGAAAGTAACCAGGTGAGTCGCGTCGTCCAGTCCTCCAGATGGGTCAGGGTTGCGCTTTTAGGAGCTTCTCGCAAGCGATTGAACTCGGTGAAATACCCGGTCGGATTGGTCTCAACTAACTTCTCTAAGAGTGCTTGTTCCGCTTCAGTGAGCCGTGAAAGCACCGTTTGAAAGATCCGCTGGTGTGCGAGGTTGCGGAGGTGGCGAACCAGAAGATCAAGTGTACTGAACGCTGGAAGTTCACAATTCTCTTTGACCAGTGTTTCGATGGCTACATTGATCAGATCAGCGGGATCGTCCATGACCAGAACCACCTCGCTGATGGCTTTGAGGGCCACATGACGAATATGCTTGATATCTCCGTTGATCTTGAGGTGTGTGCGAATAGCGGCATGATATTTGTAGAGGGTACGCGGCGTAATATCTGGCACCAGATCTTTGGGAAGCTCCATCTCTCCTCGGATATGACCGATGATGGCCCCTGGGATAAGCTTCGGAGCCGGAAAGTAGCCCAGCTTTTGAAAGACTTTCAACAAAATCATGAGAGCAAATTTCTGGTTGGGGCCACGAGCTGTCGTACTCACGAAGGCCACGTCTGCTGGCGTTGGAGTGTACAATCAGGGTTTCAGGCCAATCGTAGCATTGCATATCTAGAATGAGACGGTTCTCTTCCTCTCAGCTTGTCTTCGAGACCTGTTTGGTCAGTTGTTTCCTCTCAAACGCTTGACAACTCCGCCCTTCTCAGCTACAATTGTGACTGAACAAGTCAGTCACAGATAGAAAGATGAGCCATGCCTCGAACAGAAGAAGTCAAGCAACGCCTGCGTGACGAGCAACGCGCCAAGATCCTGGAAGCGGCGAAGCGGGTCTTTGCTCGCAAAGGGCTGACGGCGACCATGGATGATATTGCCGCTGAAGCAGTGGTCAGTCACGGATTGGCCTACCACTACTGGGCCTCCAAGGAAGCCATTGTCTCTGAGCTGGTCACGCAAGCGCTCCGCTCCCCTGCAGCGGATCTACACCCTCCTCTTCACACCCCAGGAACACCTGGGGAGCGTCTGAAGAGTTTGGTGAGAGGGTTCGTGGAAAGCCGACGCCACCCCGAGTTCTACCTGCTCCTGGATCAGGTGCTCCGTTCACCGGACGCGCCGGAGGAGCTACGGACGCTGGTTCGCCAGCGAAGCAAGCAGATGCAAGAGGGGCTGCGGCATCTGATTGTCGAGGGTCAGGCGACCGGAGAAGTGGCCGCAGGTGATCCTGACCAACTGGTGCGCGCCATTTTTGCCTGCGGGGACGGCCTGCTCCGATGGGCGCACCATGACCCCGATGACTTCCAGGAGCACTTTCCTGACGCAGACATTTTTCTGCGCATACTCGCACCCGAACGAACGTCAATCAAGGAGGAGATGGAATGACACTCACGAAACAAGATACCTTACGTGTGCCTGGTGCGAGCCTCTACTATGAGGTTCGTGGGTCAGGTCCCCTGCTTCTCATGATCGCTGGTGGCGGAGGTGGCGGTGCTGGTGACTGGAACGGTTTCGTCAACTCTCTCACCGACGCTTACACCGTCGTCACCTACGACCGGCGGGGTGCCTTGCGCAGCACGCTTGATGCTCCAGTCGAAGAGATCCCCCTGGAGACGCACGGCGATGACGCTCACCGCCTGCTAGAGGCACTTTCGAGCGAGCCAGCATATGTGTTTGGCAGCAGTGCTGGCGCTCTTGTTGGGCTTGATCTGGTCGCTCGTCACCCGGAGCAGGTACGGACACTGGTCGCACACGAGCCGCCGACACACTACCTGGTAACAGATGAAGAACCATCCCAGCAGAGTCCTCTTGAGATCTATCGCCGTGAGGGTGGACTTGCCGCTCTGAGACAGTACGCAGCCCAGAGCGGGATCGACTACCAGGATCGAGAGGCAGGCGTTGTCCTCCCAGAGGTGAGCAGGGAGGGGGCTGCCAACGCCGACGCCCTTTTCAAGTACACATTCCTGGCCGTGCGCCGCTACAGGCTCGACTTTGCAGCGCTCTCTGCAGCACCCACCCGCATCGTGCTGGCCGGTGGAAGTGCCGGGAGAGAGTCGGTGCCCTACCGCTGTGCAGTCGCAGTGGCAGAGCGTCTCGGGACGACCGTCGTGGAGTTTCCCAGTCACCATGCCGGATACATCACGCATCCCCAGGCATTCGCCCAGCGCTTGCGCGAAGTGCTGAGCGAATAGCCTGGGAAAGTGAGGCGCGTCCACCAGGGATGGCGAATGTTTGCCATCCCTGGTGGAGACCCTCGCACACGCAACGTCCTTGCTACAGAGCTGAACGGCACCTCGATGGTTTGCAAACAAAGGAAGAAATGGTATGGAAGAGCAGGAAGAGGGGGAGCGTGAACTCGTTCGGGCGGCAAAAGCCCATCTGGTCCAGCTTATGCAAGCAGGTTATTCCTGGCATGAGGCGGTGGCGGCGGCAGGACTCTGTATGAGTCGATCGACAGCCTATCGGCTGGTGCAAGCAGTACAGACACATGGAGAAGCAGCTCTCCAGGACAAAAGGCAAGGACATCCAGCCAAACTGCGAGATGCCGTCCTTCAATGGTTGGTTGCAACCTGTCGCGCACATCCACAGATGCCAAGCAGTAAAGTGCAGACAGCGCTCCAAGAGCAGTTCGGCACCTCTGTCAGTATTGGGCATCTCAATCGCGTCCGTGCCCAATGGGGCATGGGGAAGCGTGTTGGGTGTCAGAAAAAAAACGGCACCAGCTCGCTTCTCTCCCGGAAGCTCAATGGCAAGAGGGTGCTGTGCCTTGTTACTTGTCGCCGCTGCACACGAGACCGGATTAACTTCCACCTGCGAAACGGCTCTTTCCTCCTGTGCTCCTCAGGCTGGCTCGCGTCTTGCTCACCTCACCTCTTCATCGCGGCAGAGCCTCTTGCAGACCTTGTTTTTCCTTGGGGTAGCGCTACGTAAGATACGGTATTGTTTGTCAAGAGGAGCATTGCTCAGTTTACCAAAAATAAAAAACATGTGGGATATGCAGAAGAAAACATTTTCTTCTCTTGATGTGTCAAACTATCAAGCCGTTTTTTGTGCTCTGGCTGCATACAACGGATCAAAGTCCGCCTCGTTTTTGACGACCGCAAAGGCAATGTGTAAGAGCTTTCGCGCCGCAGCGCAGCGGGCGACCTTCATGGGTTTGCCTGCCGCTCGTAAACGATCATAAAATGCCTTGATCACGGGGTTGTATTGAGCGGCACTCAAGGTTGCCAGATACACTGCCGTACGAAGTGCAGCATTTCCTGTATGCCCAATGCTTGCTCGCCCATGGACACTGGTTCCCGATTGGAAGGGATGAGGAGCCAGCCCAGCATATGCCGTCAGTTCTTCCACCGTGTTACACAGCGTAAAATTGAGTGTCGTAACCAGGAGCCAGGCGGCAGTCAGTAGCCCGATCCCAGGAATAGTCTGGAGCCTGATGGCGGATGCTGTCCATAAGGAATCAAGAGAAAGAGCCTCATCAAGCTCGGCCTCTCCTTCCAACATCTGTTCGGTCAGCGACTCTATCAAGAATTGCATGCGTGTGTGTACGGAGGCAATCACGCGCGGGACAGTGACTCAAGGCATGCAATTGGTTGCGGAGCTGTTGACGCATGTGCATGAGGCTCTCACGTTCGTTCAATCGTTGATAGAGTTCAACAAAAATGGCCGGAGGAGGGGTCCATACGGCTGGCTGAAGCAAAGCGGCGAGTTGCGCCAGCGTTTGAGCATCGATGGCATCTGTCTTTGCTTGCTTAAGTAAGGCTTTGGCAAAATGGTGAGCCTGAGTTGGGGTAATGACACTGATGGCGAAGCCAGCTTGAGCCAGGGTGGTTGCCAGCGTCATCCAATAGGAACCAGTTGCTTCCATCACAACAAGAATGCTCTTGGCTGAATGCCCTGTAGCGAGCAAGCGTTGCTGGAGCGTCTGGAAGCCTTGAGGGGTCTGATCAATAGTGAGCGCGTGCCAGATCTTCCGGGAGGGTTCCTTCCAAGCGACAGATGCCGTTACCGCTGCGATGTCAATGCCAACGAAGAGGTCATACAATGGTTCTGGTGAGGATGTCATAGCGACTCCTTTCGTCTGATCGAGAGAGAAATTCATTCCTGTCTCGGACCTGGGGCAAGGCCAGTCTTAGCTCGTGATACGTGGTCAAAGCCACACCATACGGTTCAAACTTGGGCCAGCCCGAGATGATGGGGGACCATCTTACGTTCGCGGTCGAACCGCTGCTGTCACCTCGTCCTCACCATCATCTTGGAACCGATGCTCCTAGTATACGAGCTGTCACCAGCCGCAAGGTAGCGGGTATAAACAGCATAGAAGACAAAAGTATCTTTCTGTTGTTTTACTGAATGGGAAAATGTTCCATGGCTTGATTGTAAGATGGTTGTGCATCCGCCAGTGAAAGCCTGGAGTAGATTTCGAGTGATTGTCGTGTGGCGTGTCCAGAGTAGGGCTGGATCAGAGCATCATCGATGCCCTCTTTTTTCAGCCAGGTGAAGAGAAAATGCCTCCATTTGTGGGGAGACATGGAGCGCGTGATTCCAGCGGCCTGGGCATAGCGCGTCAGCATTTTGCGCACCCCTCGATCTGTGTAGCGACGCTTGCGCACCCACTCGAACAAATACACTGCTCCACGGACCTTCATCTGCTCCATGTGCAGCGCGAGCAGTTCGCGGAAGAGGCGAGGGAAGGGAACCTGGCGGTCCTTGTTCCCTTTCCCCTGAGTAATGCGGATCTGGCAACGCTCGACATCGACCTCATTGAGACGGATTGTCACCAGTTCGCTCACTCGGACACCTGTGTAGAAGAGGGTTTTGATCAGCACCATATCCGCGAAATTCCGGCAGTTCCACACCGCCTGGTAGAAGCGGCAAATCTCCTCCTCAGTGGGAACCTCTGGGAGTTTGACCTCTTTGCGAGGGACCTCGATCTCCAGTTCCTCACGCAGCGCGCGGAAGACACTTTTGAGATAGGGATAATCGGGCCGCTCTGCTCGAAGCAGCTTCGCTAACTCTTTTGCCTTTTTCTTTGGTGGTGTCTGAGTCATTGTTCTGGCCTTTCTACGTACGAGAGCGCTCAGGCAAGCGCGAGGCGTTTGTCCATATCCAGCCTGAGTGATCCGTAGGGTTCAACGTGTGCATAGAACAGTGGCGTCAAGCCACGGTAATCCTCTTTGGTCAGGCGCTTCATCCACGCCTCGTCTTCGAGCACCTTTTGCACCATAAGCGTGTTGACGTAGGCCAGAGAAATTTGCAGCAGATGCAACGCCAGCATGGAGATCTCCTGGTCATCTAAGCGGTTGGAAGCGAACTCGCCTCCCTTGCCGTAGTGAATAAACGAGTTGGCGGAATTCCAGTTCTCAATGACATTTAAGCCCTCATGAATTTCTCGCCGAAGCTCCTCAGATTCCAGGTACTGGCAGAGAAAAATGGTCTTGATCGCACGCCCCAGCTCGGCAAGCGCCTGATAGGTGGGATGCTGGAGGTTGTTACGGGTAAACCGCCGCAGAATCGCCTCCGTTTCCGCTGTTCCCAGGCGTAGGGCTGTTGCGTACTTGACCATCTCGTCGTACTGGCTACTAATCAGGTCCCAGTTGATGGGCCGAGTCAGAATGGGTTGCAGGTTCTCGTACTCGGTCGGGTTGCCAGTTCCTGGCCGGTAGAGCTTCTGAGGCGCAATGTTCTTGAGGCGAGGCAGTAAGCGGAAACCGAGGAGATGGCAGAAGGAAAAAAAGACGGAACTTTAGGGTCTGGCTCACTTTCGGTAGAAAAACACAGCAAAAGATCATGCAGAAGCCACCCAAGCTCTCTCTTTCCAATTGTTGATGAGCTTTTCCACCGAAAATGAACAAGAGCCGAACTTTAAGTGAAGAGAGAAATATGCCCGTATTGCCCGCTACTCTGCCCCTGGTGTCACGGATCGTAGCGGGACCCCAACAAGGATTCGTACAAAAATGGGTCATTTGGTCTATAAGTGCCATTTTCGCAAGACAAGACGAGGTTTTTTTAAGAGAGAGCAGTGAAAGAAAGAGAAAGGAGGGAGTGATACTGGCGCTCCAGGCTTACAACCCCTACAATAGGAAGAAACATTCACATCATCAAGGAACAGTGTTATGCAAACGAAAGCAGATACCCTTACGAAACCTACGAAACCTCTTTGGAAAAACCGTAACTATATGCTCCTTTGGGGAGGACAAGGTATTTCTTGGTTAGGAACCGAAATATCTGGTATAGCAATGCCACTTATTATTCTTACTCTGACTGGTTCTCCTGCATTGGCTGGTGCAATCGGCGCTATGAGAGGAATAACTTATGTACTTTTAGCAATTCCAGCAGGCTATGTACTTGATAGATGGAATCGAAGAAATATTATGATAGTAGGTAATTTGGGAAGTGGTTTGGCAATGCTCAGTGTATCAGTAGGACTTTTGTTAAAACATCTCTCTGTTCCTACTCTTTTTATTCTTATGGGTATTGAAGGAGGCTGTTTTGTCTTTGCAAATATTGGACGTTTTTCTGCAAGAAGATTTCTCGTTTCTAATGAGCACCTGCACAGTGCTGCTGCACAGGACAGCATGATAGAACATCTTGCTCTTATGATCGGACCATCTTTGGGAGGATTTTTATACCAAACTGTTGGGGCTGTAATTTCATTTCTTGCAGATGCCATGTCATATTTTATAAATGCGGTTGCACTTTTACTTATAAACTCATCCTTATCAGTACAACACACAGTATCTGAGACAAGTTTAATAGAAGGGCTGAAGGAAGGAGCATTTTGGCTTTGGCGGCAAAAACTCTTTAAACTATTTCTCCTCCTTTCCTATGCACGTGGCATAGTGACAGCTGCATTATCACTTCTTATTATCGTTTTAGCAAAACAATTACATGCAACCGCTCTCACAATTGGTATTATCTTAGCCATAAGTGCAGGAGCAGGTATAGTAGGCTCTGCTTTTTTTGGAAAAATTGCACGAAAGTATAATAGGTACTCGGCATTGATTGTTACTGGTAGTGCCTGTACAGTGGTCTTTTTCTGCTACTTATTTGCTACTAATCTTACTATTCTCACGCTAATCACCGCTTTTTTGTTTGCGCTGTTGCCGAGTTTCTATATCATTTGTGGAGGAATTGCAGGAGAAATACCTCATCACATTCAAGGAAGAATTACTAGTATTGCTCGTTCTGGTGATTTTCTAGTTTACTCTTTTGGATTATCCTTAGCGGGCTTTACGTTACAATATGCAGGCAACACATGGACAATTATCATTTTCTTTTTGCTCCTTGCCATTTTTACTGGAGTAACTATTGCAAACAAAGGGCTTCTCAGTGAAAGTTATAAGTAATTTAGATAGTGGCCCTTGAGTATGGGGTGGAGTTAAGGTTGCTGTCACCAGCCGCAAAGTAGAACCAGAAGAGAGTCAAGTACCGACTTCTTCTTTGGAAAATGAACTCCACCTCTTTTGGCTATTTTTCCGTCTGCGTCTTGTGCTCATTGCTTGCTCTCGATATACTCAGCCTTGAGCAGAGAGTGCCGACTCCAATGATTCTCGGCACTTGATCCCTCACACTTTGAAAAAGAGAGAGCATGGTATGAGGCGACAATGGGAAACGGAAGATCTCATCGACCAATGGACCTTACATACAGAAGAACGGGCGCTTCTCGGCAATAAGACAGGGGCAACGCGGCTCGGCTTTGCCGTTCTGCTGAAGTACTTTCAGCGGACTGGGCGCTTTCCTGAGCATAAGAACGAGGTGCCGGGGATCGTAATCACCTATCTCGCAACACAGGTGGATGTGGATGCGGCAGCCTATCTCCAGTATGATTGGCAGGGACGCACCATTGAATATCACCGGGCGCAGATCCGTGCAGCATTAGGATTTCGCGAGGCGAGCGTGGCCGATGGCGAAACCATGAGTCAGTGGCTCGCGGAACATGTCCTTCCCCATGAGCACCAGGAAGATATGGTCCGCCAGAGCTGCTATCAGCACTTTCGTCTTCAACACCTTGAACCTCCCAAGCCAGACCGGATCACACGCATCATTCGTTCGGCCTATCGCAGTTTTGAAACACGTTTGTATGAGGCCACCGTAGGCAGCATAGACGAAAGGGCACGAGCTGCTCTGGACGCTTTGCTTGTTGAAGCATCTCCACCAGAAGGAGATCAGGTTATCGATGAGGAGCCAGTCACCCTGCATACCCTTCGGATGGACCCTGGTCAGGTGGGGGTCGAAACGGTGCTCAAGGAGGTTGCAAAGCTCCAGCAAATTCGTGCGTTGGGCCTGCCCAAAGACCTCTTTAGCCATCTCTCCCCGAAAGTGCTCCGCTCTTATCGGCAACGTGCGAGTGCGGAAGCGCCTAGCCACTTGCGTGCTCACCCTGAAGCGATCCGCTACACCTTGTTGGCTGCGCTCTGCTGGCAGCGGAACCAGGAGATTACCGATAGCCTGGTCGATCTGCTCATTCAACTGGTGCATCGCATTGGTGTCCGTGCAGAACGCAAAGTCGAAGAGGTCTATGTTGCCGAACTCAAGCGGGTGATTGGAAAAGAGAGTATCCTCTATCATATTGCCGATGCTGCCGTCAAACAGCCTGATGGGCTGGTGCGCGATGTCGTGTTTCCGGTCGCTTCTGAAACATTGTTGCAAGACCTGATCAAAGAGTACGAATCCAAAGGTCCTGTGTTTCGCCGTCAGGTTCATCTCGTGATGCGTTCTTCCTATCGCTCTCACTACCGGCGTATCCTCCCTCATTTGCTTGATGTGCTCGAATTCCGTTGTAACAATGAGCTATATCAGCCCATTATCCGAGCCGTGACCTTGGTGAAAGACTATGTTCATAGCCCTCGACAGTATTATCCTGAAGAAGAGCTGGTGCCCATTAAGGATATTGTCAAAGCCAAATGGCGCGATCTGGTGGTGGAAAGAGATGAGGATGGCACTGAAAAGGTCAACCGGATTAATTATGAGGTCTGTCTCTTACAAGCGCTGCGCGACAAGGTACGGAGCAAGGAGATCTGGGTGGTCGGGGCCAACCGCTATCAGAACCCGGATCTGGACTTGCCTCCTGACTTTGAGCAGCAACGCACAGATTACTATGAGGCCCTCAAACAGCCCACGGAAGCCACTCACTTTGTAGAGCAGGTGCGTACAACGTTGCAACAGGCACTCCGTTCCCTGGATGCCGCGATGCCACGCCTCTCACCAAAGGTCAAAATCCTCACCCGTCGCAATGGCTGGATTCATCTTTCCCCCCTTGAAGCGCAGCCTGAACCAACCAACTTGGCCCGTTTAAAGCTGGACGTGGCGAGAGAGTGGCCGATGACGAGCCTGTTGGATATGCTCAAGGAAACCGACCTCCAAGTGGGATTCACCGATCTCTTCACGAGCATCAGCCAGCGGGAGATCCTTCCTCGTGAGACCTTGCAGAAGCGCGTGTTACTGTGCCTGTATGGATTAGGAACCAATACCGGACTCAAGCGCCTCGTCAATGCCGATCCAGGAACGACCTACCAGGATCTGCGCTATGCCAGATCCCGCTATATTCACAAAGAGCAGTTGCGCAATGCGATTGGGCAGGTAGCCAATGCCATCTTCGCCGCACGCAAGGCGGAGATCTGGGGGAAGGAACAACGGCGTGCGCGTCCGACTCGAAGAAATTTGGAGCCTGGAACCAAAACTTGCTTACTGAGTGGCATATCCGCTACCGGGGGCCTGGGATTATGGTGTACTGGCACGTGGAGAAGAAATCGACCTGTATTTACTCTCAGGTGAAAAGTTGCTCATCCTCTGAGGTAGCAGCGATGATTGAAGGCATTTTGCGCCATTGTACCGATGCTGAGATCCAGGCTAACTATGTTGCTAGCCACGGACAGTCCGAAGTGGCGTTTGCCTTTTGCCATGTACTGGGTTTTCGCCTGTTACCACGGCTCAAAGATATTGGTTCTCAGCGGCTCTACCGAGCGGAGAAAGGGAACCCAGAGGAATTTGCTAACCTGCAACCCGTGCTCACCCGCGCTATTGACTGGGATCTGATCAGCAATCAATACGATGAACTGATCAAATATGCCACAGCCCTTCGTCTTGGGACCGCCGATGCCGAATCGATTTTACGCCGTTTTACACGCAATAACGTTCAGCATCCGACGTATCGAGCGCTCGCAGAGTTAGGAAAAGCCATGAAGACCATTTTCCTCTGTGAGTATCTGCAATCAGAAGACTTACGCCGGGAAATCCACGAGGGCCTCAATGTCGTCGAGAATTGGAATTCAGCCAATGGCTTTATTTTCTATGGCCGAAGTGGAGAGATTGCGACCAATCGTCTCGACGATCAGGAGATCGCCGTCCTGTCCCTACATCTACTTCAGATTTGTCTGGTGTATATTAATACGCTGATGGTTCAGCAGGTTCTCAGCTCGGAGCAATGGAAAGGCAAGCTCACCGTGCCCGACTATCGAGGACTCTCACCCCTCTTCTACAGCCATGTCAATCCCTATGGCACCTTTCGTCTGGATATGAATGAGCGTCTTCGCCTGGAGGCTTGAAACTGATGACACGAACTCCTGCTCGCACAAAAGCAAAAGAACTTGCCAAATTCCTCAGAACCGAACGGCCTGATTACGCCTATCTCAAAAGCGTGTTTCGCGAATTGCGCAAAGAACTAGAGATCGAGGTGGAACGTCCATCTTCTCGGCTCCCAGAGGTACCAACAGAAGAGGAAATTCGCGCCTTTTACCAGCAAGTCTGGCAGGCACGCAAGTTTACGGATATGGTGTTGATTAAGACCCTTTTCTACACAGGCGTTCGTGTCAGCGAGCTGGTTAATATTCGTTTGCAGGAGGTTGATCTGGAGCGCTGTCAGATCCGTATTTGCCTCGGAAAAGGGGGAAAGGACCGTATGGTTCCTTTCCCTTATGCGTTTCGCGAACTCTTAGGACTGCATATCCAACAGATGCAGCAAAAGCAGGCGGGGTATCTCTTCGAGTCTGTACGCAAACAGAAATACAGTGATCGTGATGTCCGCCGCATGCTCGAACGTTATGCGACTGCCGCTGGGATTACCCGGTCTCTTTCTCCTCACAAATGGAGACATTTTCTCTTTACTTGGCTCAAGGCTCAAGGGATTGATGATGCGCTGATCCAACCGTATTCTGGGCATGAAAGTCGGCAGTCGCTTGAAATCTATTCGCGCCTTTCTTTAGGGGAGGCACAGCCAGTCTATGAGCAGGCAATGGAACGCTTTCCCATTCCATAAAACACATGTACAGCTACCGGAAAGGATCAAGACAGTGAAAAAGTACATCCTCTTCGATCATGATGGTGTTCTGGTGGATACCGAATTCTGGTATTACAAAGCTGGAGAACGTGCCCTGGCGGACATTGGTGTGACTTTGGACAAGGATCAATACCTCCGGGACATGAACCAGGGATTGGGCACTTGGGCCCAAGCCAGGGCAGCAGGTATTGATGAACAGACCATCAGCAGGCAGCGTGAGGTTCGTAATGAGTATTATCAGCAATATCTTAAAACAGAAGCCATTGAGATTGAAGGCGTCGTTGAAACTCTTGCTGAACTGTCAAAATACGTTCGCATGGCCATCGTGACAACTGCAAAACGTGTGGATTTTGAAATTATCCATGAAAAGCGCCAAATTAGACAATTCATGGATTTCGTCCTTGTTCGCGAAGACTACCAGTTCACCAAGCCGCACCCGGAACCATACCTGACCGGCTTAAAGCGCCTCGGAGCTATCAAAGAAGAGACGCTGGTTGTGGAGGATTCATCCAGAGGGCTGAACTCAGCCGTGGCGGCCGGTATTGACTGTGTCATTGTCTCTAACGACTTTACAAAAGCACAGGACTTTTCACAGGCGAGCTATCGAATCGAAACGCTGATTGAATTGAAGGACATCATCCTTCATCTAACCTGAAGGGGGTCCGTGCATCCAAACCGAAGCCGACAGTTTTCAGATTTGGATGCGCTGACCCCTAAAATGCTACTTTGCGGCTGGTGACAGCAACCTTAACTCCACCCCTTTTACCATAGCTTGGCAGATGCACCACTGAGGAGATATCATGAACAAGAGAACAAAAATTGCCCTCCTTTTTCTAGGCAACCTTCTCCTTCTGATTGGCTTTTTCTTTTTACCCTTGTACATTGTTCCTTTTAATAATCACGGGAATCTTTTAAAAGGCCCCTCTGCGTGGAATCTCATGACCTTTCCCTTCGTCACTCAACCCCGCTCTAAACTCGGAGCATTCCTTTTGACTATTCCTTTTTGGCTCCTTGCTGCACTTATTATTTTTGAGTTAGGAGGAGAAATTTGGAAATTGTGGCGTCGTCAAAGGACTTCTCCTCATCGATTGTACAACAATATCGGCCAAATAGGCCTTCTCTGGATGGGAATCATTTTCATCCTTTCATGTCTTAATTATGCTAACTGGGGGTGGCGTAGCATCTTGATCAATGTAAGTGGGCTTGGATTCTGGTCTTGCATCATCGGTTTTTTGCTTATTGGGGTGACAAGATTACCGCTGCGTGGCATGCAGCGTGTATCTACACGCGACCGCGCGTAGACTTTGGCATTACGCAGACCGGACTCACTCTCGGTGATGCCGCTTGCTTGATTCAGTTTCATTTACAACATGCCGATGGAAGAAGCTAGATAGGAAGCGCTTTTTCAAACGACAATGATTGTGTTGACCGCTCTTCGCGCTGATTGACCACTCGTGACCTCAAAACCTGACCGCTCTTCGCCTTATTTACCAGCAGAGTAGCGAGCAATACAGGTAAGTGTGGTATAAGCATATCATGTGCGGATTGGAGTAGAATAGGAGATGAAATCTCGCATGTATTTATCCCTATTATGTTAAAAGAATGAGGAGTGTCACAATGTCCAAACATAGAAACTATATAACTTGGGCCTAGAAGCGATGTTTGGATTGTAGGCTCCAGTTCTTCGACCGTCTTGAGGCATTAGGAGAGGGGTTACAGGCTTTATGGACAATGACACCATTACACTGCTCTATAAAAAGCAAGACAACAACACCTATCTCTGCAGGATTGATTCAACCATCCCGCTCGCTGACTACAGAAAGCGCAGATCCTACTATGGTCGCGACATGAAAGTACACGTTCCTGATGGGAACTATCAGCACTTCACGCTCTCTCCCTCAGAGTCGGCCCAAATCGACGTATACGACGGTGTCGGCGACGCAGTCGAGAGGACCGAGTTTCTCAATCTCTGCATCATCATCGATAGCGATGGCCTCGCTCACCCCGGGAAGGTGTCGAGCAGCGTCCAGTCGCTTGCCACGAACGCCAGCAATGACGCGAGCCCCGATCTGCGATGCTGCGAAGACCGCTGAGCGACCAACGCCACCTAAAGCCCCGGTGATGAGGACGGTCTGACCGGGTTGGACCTTGGCACCAAGCCGTATCATCGCATCACCCGTGACGTTGACCAGTGGAAGCGCGGCAGCGGTGGCCATCTCCAGGCCATCGGGAATCTTGACGAGGTCGGTGGCTTTGACGGTACAGAGTTCGGCGTAGGTATGTCGAGCCACAGCCATGACTCGGTCGCCAGGCTCGAAACCGGTGACGCCCTCGCCCACCTCGACAACGGTGCCAGCGAGGTCGAGGCCGGGGATGTAGGGGAACGCTATGGGAATGAAGTCCTTGACTGCGCCAGAGCGTACCCGCCAATCAGCAGGGTTGATGCTGGTGGCCGCGACGCGCACGAGCACCGAGCCTTCGGAGGGTCTGGGGTCTGCGATATCTTCATAGGCGAGATTTGACGCGGGGCCGTACTCGTAGAGAACGATTGCTTTCATGCTTTCCCTCGATTTCTTGAGAACTGTTTCTGAATCTCCAGGTCCGTTTCTCCTCATGACCTGTTGCCATAAAGAGTGGTCCTGAGCCTTATCTCAGTTGTTGACATAGTGCTGTTCGATGTCCGCGAGCAATCCCGGATGCACAGGCCGCCATCCCAGGAGTTCCTGGGTCTGGGCACTCGACCTCGGGAAGTCGCTTGCCACCACGTTGCCCAGAAAAGAGCCGAAGTGAGCCTCTGCCTCTTCGCGGGCAATGCTGACCACTGGCAGGTTCAGATTGCGACCGATGACGCTGGCAATGTCGTGGAAGGGGACACCCTCGTCGCCGACCCCGTTAAGCCGTGACCCCGCCGGGGCGCTTTCCAGGGCCAGGCGGTACAGGTGCGCCGCGTCGAGGCGATGAACGGCGGGCCAGCGGTTGGACCCGTCGCCGATATAGGCCGAGACGCCCTTCGCGCGTGCGATGTTGATCAGCATCGGTACGAAGCCGTGCCTGTCATCCTCGTCGTGCACAGACGGAGAGAGAGTGACGACCACTGATCGCACTCCCGCCAGGGCGAGCAGCGCGTTCTCCGATGCCTCCCCGTTGAGGTGCGCGGTGATCACGAATGGCTTACCTGTGCCTGCGAGCGCCGTCCCCATCGTCTCGACGGCGCGCAGATCGGTGGTGAGCGAGGCCGCGAAGTCCGAGAGGTTGTGCTCAAACGCCAGGTGAATAACGCCGTCCACCGCCGCCGCAGCGGCGCGCAGGCCGTCGAGGTCGTTAAGGATACCGCGCTGCACCTCGGCCCCAACTTCCTTCAAGGCCTCGACACCCTTGTCTGAACGGGTAAGGCCGACAACGGTATGGCCAGCACCAATGAGCTCCCGGACGACGGCGGAACCGATGTAGCCTGTTGCTCCTGTGACAAAAACACGCATAGGAAAGTTCTCCTTCTCCCTGGAAAATGAATCGTGACTGTGATAAAATGAGGCTACTTCCTCATACTAAACGGAGGGACCCTCACATTTCCCTCTCATATAATAACGGAGGGGCCCTCACTTTGTCAAGGACCAGTATCCCCAGGAGAACGGAGGAACATGAAATGCACGAGCCAGCACCAGCCAGCCGCCCCATGCGAGCTGATGCCCAGCGCAACTACGCCAGCCTGCTGAACACGGCGCGAGTCGCGGTTTCGGAGCGTGGCGCTGACATCGTCCTGGAGGACATTGCCAAATCGGCTGGGGTCGCCATCGGTACGCTGTATCGCCACTTCCCCACGCGTCAGGATCTCCTTGAAGCTGTGTTCCTGGATGAGACCAATGAATTGAGGGCGCGTGCTGAAGCACTCGCCAGCGCTCCGGTCCCTTTCGACGCCTTGATGAGCTGGCTTCGTCTCCAAATGGACTTCGCGGCTTTCGGGCGGAGCATGGGAGCAGTCATCATGGCTGCCAAACATGTTCCGGGAACGAGAATCTATGAGGCGAACAAAGCGATGCACGAGGCGGGAGCAGTCCTCTTGCAGCGCGCCCAGGCCGCAGGAGAGATCCGCCCAGATGTCCATATGCTCGACGTGATCCGACTCGTCTACGGAATTGCCCTGGTGAATGAACATGCGTCCGATCCTGATGGGGCCAACCGCATGCTCGATCTCGTCATCGCCGGCATTAGAACACAGCCGAGTCGGAACTGAAAGATGGGGTGCCACCTCTCAGCGAGGAGTCGATCCTGCTTTCTAACGGCGTGCGCTAGGTCGCGCATGCGCACCCGCTTCGCTGGAAAGTCGAAAGGCAATGTTGGGGGAGGGCCAACCTTGGAACGTTCTCGATAGCGGGCATGGAGGCCCAGTACCAGCGAAGCTGACACAGACCGCAAAGAGATGGTAATAGTTGGGAAACGTCCAGCACCTGTTGGAACCACAAGATGTCCCCTGCGCTGCCCTCACCCATTTCCCAAAATAGTGCGAAACAATTCGTCTCTGGGGCTCCTTCTCTCGATTCTCCAGAGCCAATTTCCCTGTTTCGCGCTGATGTTATCAGTTTTGCTCAAAAGGTGTGCTGATGCGCACCCACTGTACTATTTGGATACATTCCTCCACCTTGGCAATCCTCTCTCAAGGATTGCTGAGTTTATTTTAGTTTAAACTTCAAGGATAAGAAAGTGGGGTATGATTTAAAGCGAAATGCTTGAGATAGATGCAAGCGCATTTGCTAAAGAACGTGGGCCTTAAGCTTAAAAACGTTTTTCAGATGGCGGGCAAACAACATGAGAAAAAAGAACACCCTTTTATGATGCCTGCATTCCTCCACTTTGTCGTGCCAGGTCAACCATAGAACGAATAGCATGTGCAACCAGTTCTGGCTCCTCAAGATGAATATAGTGCCCACTGTGTTGTGCTCTTATTTGTTGGCTGTGTGATGAAAGAGACAACAATTGACGTTGATGTTCCTGCCAGGCATGGTCGAGCCTGATGACAAGCGTTCGTGGAAAACCAGGAAACGCTGTCACCAGCATCTCTACCCAGGGGTCAGAGGTGTGCGTCAGCACTATAGTGGCAATGCCCCAAATGAAGTGATGGCGCGCACCTGGGCTGCACTCTCGGCTGGATCGATCCCTTCAGGGTTGTCCATCTCCTGGGTCTCTTGAATGAGGACGCGTCGGACTTGCCGTATGCCCTGGTTCTCCTCTGGTCTCTCAGGAGGCAACACTGCCACCAGGTCCAGATGAGGGCTGGCCGAATCAACCAGGATCAGACCGACCACCTCCTCTGGATACTGGCTGGCGTAGAGGCGTGCGTTGTATCCTCCAAAGGAATGTCCAACGAAGATGTAGGGACCGGGGATGTGGGCGTGCCGTAAGAGTGCATGTAATTCAGTGGCGATGGTTTGGCTTGTACGGGGTGTGGGACCTGGGTCGCTTTGTCCCCGGCCTGCATGATCATAGCTACACACACAGGTAAACTCTGACACGGCTTCCTGTACCTGGCGCCAGACCTCACTCGTATCTCCCATGCCAGCATCCAAGATCACCGCCGGGCTTCCTGAGCCAGTGCATGCGATGGCGAGTCGATATCCTCCCACATCGATGAGGTCCATAGGGAAACGAGATGATATCTCCATCTGGGGACTATTTCTCTCTCTTTGCATGAATACGCCTTTCTCGCTGAGGAGACGACCTCCTCAGCATTTTTGGGGAAGGTCCAGAGAGTGAGGTGCTACCTTCTCCGTGGAAAGAGAGAGGTCAAGGGCTCCCCGTCGGTACATGGACGCTCTTTGTCGAACCTTCGCTCCCGGTTGAGGAGAAGGGTTCCCGTACATACCATTCGTGGCGGATAGCCCGCATCAAGAGTGCGCAATCGAGCTTTGCTGAGCCAGAGGGGAACCGCCTGAGATCCTCGAAGAAACTTGACTGCGCCTTTGTCACCTGCAGGGGCTCGACCTTCCAGTTCCTGCATCGCAGTTCTAAGCAATCGAGTTTTCCCACCTGATTAGTTACTGAATAGCCGAGCGAACCGTGTTCGAAAAACGCAGAAGCCTCTTCCAGAGACGCAAAAATCGAGTGCTCAGGCAGGTGTGAAGCGACACGAGCCTCAACTGTCACCCTGGTTTCCCTATCGTCGCTTGCCAGTTGCACGGAGAAAAACTCGTCCTCTTCCCTCACCTGAAAGCTCGCATGATGATGAACGCCGGGAAACAGTCTTCCCCCGATAAGAATATTGAACTGCGAAGAGGTATCTCGCCTGGGAATATAGACCCCTTCTCGATGTTGGCCATGCTCTTCCCATTCCACTGCAATGCGGTGAGCGGCATTCTCCGAAGAGAAACCGAGTAGCGCAGGGAGCAGGCGGGGGCGAAGCTGTTTGAGGCGAATGAGACAGATGCCTGCGATTCCCATTCCATGGATGCGTTTTGGCCGAAATGGGTCAGGTAAGAGTTTTTTGGAGATAGTCGGGATCAACACGGTAATTCACGAGGAGACGCCGATCAATAGTGCCTTGGAGGGTTGGAATGTACATATGCTACCTCGCCGTCTGAAGCAAAGAGTGCCTGAAAACAGGACAGAAGACTCTTTCATCTGTTCATCAGATTATAGCTGATGAACAGATGAAAAAACCAATGAGCCAGCTTTCGTTTGATCAGGACGCATACCTCCATACTGACTCTTCAAGAACCAACTTTTTACTTTTATATGCGTTAGCAACGAAAATACATAGAATAATCCTGCATAGCCCACGGGATGCGCAACGAGTTCTACCTCATTGGCCTGAAAGCGCCCATCATTGCTAGAAAAAATTGAGAACATGGAATGGGCCTGCGGAGCCACCTCAGCCGAAGATACATCTCGTTGCGCATCCCGTGGGCAGTTCCACATTTTAAATCTGGTTCGTTAGTTTGTGCAAGGGATTGAGCAGGATCGTGCCTCAGTAGAAGTAGCACGATCTCGCTCAGGAAGCAATGGGCGAACTGAAGGCTAGGTGACCAGCTTGAAATTGATCAAGCGTGAAATGTATTGTTCGAGCCACGTTTGACGTACTCCGCTCATGAAGAAATTTAGATTGTGCACAATATTATTGACAACAATACAATTTTGGGGTAATCTTTTTTATACGTTGACCATTGTCTGTTGACGTTTGTGAACAAGGCTGTTCTCGACAGGAATAGTCATGGGAACTCTTGCTCAGGAGAGAGCGTCTTTCACCTCTATTGCGCATGGTACCCCTCCTTTCAAAGAGAGGAAGACGGTACTTGTCGTAGAGCGCATGCGAAGTTGCAGAATACCTTCTCTTGAAGAAGGGTGACGTGGTGAACGTCCAGCTAGGTTAGAACATATCGTTTCATTGAGCGAGCACGTCTGCTCCTTTTGTCCAAAGGACTGAGCAGGGGGAAAGGAGAGAGGTCATGCTATGTGCCCAGCTGATACATCAGTGGGCGCACTGCTCACATCACGTCCACCTCTATTGGAGGCGCTTCCCCGTGCCTCATGTGTCGTCGATGGCATCGAGACGGTTGTGTATGCCAATACGAGCGCACAGGCCGTGACTGGCAATATGACGTGCCAGCTCGCTTGTTTCTCGAAGAGAGTAGATCATTTCTGTAGACATCTTGAGTTCAGAGCAGGTACGCATCTTCACCACCAGGGATGGGGACACGTGAAAGGGAGGTTTCCCGTATGCAGAAGACAAAGCAAACCAGGCGTGTTACTCCTGCGTCATGTGACGCACTGATCAATGCTATCCCCCAGTTGGTCTGGGTGAGACGACCCGACGGCCTGCACGAATACACGAATCAGCGCTTGCGGGACTATACCGGGCTTGTGCTTGAGCAGGTACAACCCGACCGATGGGCTCATCTCCAGTTCATCCATCCTGAGGATCAGGAAAGTAACCGAGCGCGCTTGCAGCATGCCCTAGACACGGGAGCTATGTTTGAGCACGAAGAGCGTGTCAGACAGAGCCAGACGGGGAAGTATCGCTGGTTTTTAGTCCGCGGCATGCCGGTCCGTGATGAAACAGGCCAGATCGTCAAGTGGGTTGGCACCCACACCGATATTGAGGAGCAGAAGCGGATCGAGGACGTCTTGCGAGAGAGTCAGGAACGCGCAGACGCCTTGATGCAATCCAAGATTATCGGCATCATTATCACCCAAGGCGAGCAGATTGAGGACGCCAACGAGACCTTTCTGCGCATGACCGGCTATAGACTAGAAGACATGCGTGAAGGGCGCATCAACATATTGCAGATGACGCCTCCAGAATATATGGCCCGGACCCTGCAGGCCCTGCAGGAGCTGGGCACCCAGCAGTCGATGACTCCCTATGAGAAAGAGTACATTTGTCAAGATGGCAGTCGCCTACCGGTGCTCGTGTGCGGGGTCGTCTTCCATCATCACCCCCTCCAGGCCATCAACTTTGTTCTGGACAATTCGGCGCGCAAAGAACTGGAACAACGCAAGGATGACTTTATCAATATGGCCAGCCATGAACTGCGGACCCCGCTCACTGTGGTCAAGCTGCAGACCCAACTGGTGCACAAACGCCTCGAAAAGCACTCCCAGCACGAGGCGGCTACCGCGCTTTCCAGAGTGGAGACGCCGATCAAGCAACTGGAGCGTCTGATCGGAGAGTTACTGGATGTCTCCCAGATGCAGACAGGGAGACTGAAGTACATCCGGGAGCGGGTGGATCTCGACGAGTTGCTGCGAGAGATCGCCGGCACCATGCAGCACATGAGCCCCAGTCATACCATTGTGGTGCGTGGGACTGTGCAGACCAGCGTGACCGGGGATCGTGACCGGCTCAGACAGGTCTTCACCAACCTGCTCAGCAATGCCATCAAGTATTCTCCCAATGCAACGACCGTTGAGGTGGAGCTCTCCGCTTCCGAAGAGGCGGTCACGATTCAGGTGCAGGATCATGGTCTGGGCATCCCGCGTGAACAGTACAAGAAGGTTTTTGAGCGTTTCTATCGGGCCGCTGGTCTCAGCCATGAAACGATCCCTGGTCTGGGCATGGGGCTCTATATTGTGGCCGAGATCGTCAAGGGCCATGGGGGAACCATCACGGTAGAGAGCAACGTTGGAAAAGGCTCCACATTTACGGTGACCCTTCCCAGGAGGAGGGATGCCTGAGCCTGGAAAGGACGCCACACTCGTCATCTGAGCCGGTGAGGGTGGCGAGATCGGTGTGTGAGCACGGATGGTACTGTCTGTCGCGCTTGCGGCGGATGCCCTTGCGCGTTTCGTACCATCTGGAAATCCCTCTATGGCGCGGGCGGAGCTGGTAGACCACTCCGGTTTAGCAAGCTGTCTGAAGTATGAGCTTTTGGGACGAAGCGACCCACAGAGAGAGGCAAGGTCCGCCCGCGCCATAGAGGGATTTCCAGATGGAGATGACTCAAAAGACTGTGCGCTCGGTTCATTGACATTGACACCACTGCATACCATCCCCCCAGATAGGGAGCAGTATGGCGGTGCATACCAACGCACTAATGCTCGACCATCTGCACGACCACTTTTCCTTTGGCATGCCCCTGCTCGAGGTAGGCGAATGCATCGGCGATTTGCGCAAATGGAAAAATATGGTCAATCACTACCTCAAGTTTTTGCTGATCGATGAGGGTAGCCAGTTCTGAGAGCTGGCTACCACTCGGGTGCATGAAGAGGTACCGATAGGCAACGCCATGCTTGCGCGCCTGGCGGCGGATTTTCCAGCTTGCGGCCCAGAAGAGCGTCGCAAGTGTTGATCCGGCTTGTAGATCTTTGCTCGCTGTCTGCGGTTCGGGAACTCCTGCGATTGAGACCACCTTTGCGCCATGCTTTACGACCCCGAACGTCTTCAAGAGAGTGTCGCCGCCTATTAGATCAAGTGCTCCATCGTAATCGCGTAGCACCTGATCGAAGTGCTCCCGAGCGTAGTCTACCACGACGTCTGCTCCAAGTTTGCGCACCATCTCCTCACCTCGTGCCGAGGCAGTAGTTGCGATGTGAGCTCCAAGCCACTTCCCAAGCTGAATCGCGAACGTTCCCACCCCACCAGCCCCCCAGAGATGAAGATATTCTGGCCGCTTGTCACCCGCAGTTCGTCTCGTAACGCCTGCAACGCGGTGAGCCCTGCCAGCGGCACCCCCGCCGCCGTTGTGAAATAGACAGAAGATGGCATCTTTGCGACGAGATCCTCGCGAACCACGGCGAATTCGGCAAATGCACCAAGCACCCTCTTATCTACGCGGGTAAACACCCGGTCACCTTCGGCAAGGGAAGTGACACCTGATCCCTTGGCTACGACGACTCCAGACAACTCGCACCCAGCAATGATCGGGAATGGGTAGCGGTAGATCACTCGCAGCATTCCTTCACGCATCTTGAAATCAATCGGGTTCAGTCCGGCAGCGTAGACGTGAATCAACACTTCCCCGGGCCCAGGCGATGGTCTGGGAACATCACGGAGTTCCATTGCATCAGGCCCACCATAGCGGGTGAGAACGAAGGCGCGCATATTCATCGCTCCTGTCCTCCTCCCTTATGTGGGATCAACAGTTTCATTGTACTTCCTTTTGTTGTGTTCAAGAAGAAGGTGGGCGTGACGACTCCCCACTGCTCAAGCCGGGGGTTCTCAGGAGGCTTGCGTCCCCTGAAGGCTCCGCCCGAGCCAAAGTTGTTTGATGTTCAGTGCGGCATTGTGGTCGCGGTCAAGCTCGCACCCGCATTCACATGAATGCCAGCACTCTGAGAGTTCCTTGACTTCTACCATGCTTTTCTTTTCCTACACTTGTCTCAATGACATCCAAAGGCCTTAAGAGCGGTCTTTTCTATAATATCAACTCTATTGTATCAAGAGAAAATGCCTTTGTGAAGTAAGAAACCTGAATCACCAAGAGTGATACTGATGGCGAACCCCTCTCAACGCGGTGAGGAAGCAATATTGCCAGCGAGGCACGGATTCCTTCCCTCGACAATGGCCCTCTTGCTACCAGAAATGCTGGAAGAGAACATATAGTACAGCTTGCTTGCTGCTCGAAGATAGCATAGTATTCCTTCAATAGTCTTCTTGAGGTCAGAGTAGGTACGCATCTTCGCTACCAGAGATGGGGGCAGGTATAAGGGAGATTGACCGCATATATGTCGAATATAAAGCAAACCAAGTGTCTCATGCCTGTCTCACATGAGACACTCCTCACTATTCTCGAGACACTTCCTGGTGCCTTGTTTGTGCTCGATGAGGCCGATACCATTGTGTATGCCAATGCGAGCGCACAGGCCATGCTAGGCGCCGCACCAGAGACCCTTGTTGGAAACAGCTTCTGGCGCTGCGCTCCTCAACTGGTGAGCACTTCGCTCTACCAGGCTGTGCGCAAAACGAAACGGACTCGAGCACTGACCGAAGTGGAGTATGTTTCTCCCGTGATCCAGATCTGGCTGCATGTGCATCTCTCTCCGACCATTGGGGGACTTACGTTGCAGTTCCACGAGATGGGAGCACCAGCCCACTGCCAGGAGACGATTCCCCAGCGCGAGTCCCTCTGCATGGATGTCCTCGATAACGTGCATGCCGGGATCGTCTTTCTGACGCCTGAGGGGATCGTATTGGATATCAATGAGATCCCGTTAAGCAGTGCGCACATCCGACGCGAGGAAGTGGTTGGCAAACCCCTGGTCGAAGGCCCCTGGTGGTCATCTTCTCCTCCCAGTCAGGCGCAATTACGCGCCGCCATCGCGCGAGCCAGCAAGGGCGAAACCGTGCATTTCGAGGCCCTGATTCAGCCCAGAGAAGGGATGAACCTTCACCTTGCATTCGCGATTACCCCCCGCATGGATGCGGAGCATCACATCGAATACCTCGTCATCGCTGGCATTGACATCACCGCACGCAAACGAGCCGAAGCAGATATTCATACCCTCATCGATGCTATCCCCCAACTGTTCTGGACCGGACGACCGGATGGTTATCCTGACTCGTTTAATCAACGCTGGCGCGACTATACCGGCCAGAGCACCGAAGAGGCCCAGGGGGAGGGATGGATGCAGTGTCTCCATCATGAGGACCGGCAACACGTCCGCTCCGTCTGGCAGCGCGCCATCCAGACCGGCGGGGTATATGAAACGGAACTGCGCCTGCGCCATGGCACGACTGGGGAGTATCGCTGGTTTTTAGTCCGTGCCTTGCCAGTGCGCAATGAAACAGGTCAGATTGTCAAATGGGTTGGCACTTGCACCGACATTGAGGAGCAGAAACGGACGGAGCAGCAACTCAAAGAAAGCCGGGAGCATTTGCGCGTGCTCACCGAAATGGTACCACAACTGGTGTGGACGACGTCGCCAGATGGCCGTGTTGACTACTGTAATCAGCGCTTTCAAGAGGTGACGCGGGCCGATTTTGAGCGGGTACGGGACTATGAATGGCGTCAATACCTGCATCCTGAAGATACTGAGCGTGTGCTCACGCTTCGGCAACATTCGCTCACAACGGGTGAGCTCTTTGAGAGCGAACATCGTCTCAAGGACGGTCAAACTGGAGCCTATCGCTGGTTCTTAGCCCGCGCCATGCCGGTGCGCAACGAAGCAGGCCAGATCGTGAAGTGGTTTGGCACCTGTACCGACATCGACGAGCAGAAACAAACGGAACAAAGGCTGAAAGAGAGTGAAGAACAATTTCGGGTGTTGGTCGAAACAGTGCCACAGCTCGTGTGGGTGGCACGACCCGACGGTCAACACGAGTACATGAACCAGCACTGGTGTGACTACACCGGGCTCACGTTAGAGAACGCACAAAGCGATCTCTGGGCGTATCTCCAGGTCATCCATCCCGATGATCGGGAAGGCAACCGAGCGCACTTGCAGCGCGCTCTGGACACGGGAACCATGTATGAGCATGAAGCGCGTGTCAGAAATGCTCATACGGGAGAGTATCGCTGGTTCTTAATGCGCGCCATGCCAGTGCGCGATGAAACCGGCCAGATCGTCAAGTGGTTTGGCACTGGCACCGACATTGATGAGCGGAAACGAATGGAGGAAGCCTTACGCCAGAGCCAGGAGCGCATCCGCGCCCTTATCGACTCCAATATTATCGGGATTGTTTCTGTTGAGGGGGAGGAGGACGTGCTGGTGGAAGCCAACGATGCGTATCTCCACATGACTGGTTATACCCAGGAGGATGTGCGCAGCGGAACGCTGAGCGTGGAGAGTACCACTCTCCCAGAACATGCGTCTCTCTTCCAGCGCGCGCTCCAGGAATTAGTCACACGCGGGCAACATACGCCCTTTGAAACAGAACTGGTGTGTCAAGATGGCGGTCGCCTGCCAGTGTTGGTGGGAGGCGTCATCTTCCAGGAGCGTCCACGCCGGGTTGTCGCCTTTGTGCTGGATAATTCGGCGCGCAAGGAGCTGGAACAGCGCAAGGATGACTTTATCAGTATGGCCAGCCATGAACTCAGGAACCCACTCACGGCCTTGAAAATGCAGACCACCTTGCTGCACAGACAACTGGCAAAGCAAGGCATCCAGGCTCCGGCACTTTCCAGCATGGAGATCCAGATCAACAAACTCATCCGGCTGGTGGAAGAGTTGCTGGATGTCTCCAAGATCCAGGCAGGAAGACTGGAGTATCGGCAGGAGATGGTGGCTCTTGACGCATTGCTGCAGGAGATTGCCAATACTATGCAGCAAACCCATCCCAGCCATACCATTGTGATGCGTGGCGCGGCGCAGACTAGCTTGCTGGCGGATCGAGACCGACTGGGACAGGTGTTCACCAACCTGATCAGCAATGCCATCAAGTATTCCCCCAGCGCAGAGACCGTCGAGATGGATCTCTCCGCCACCGAAGATGCGGTCACGATCCGTGTCCGCGATCATGGCCTGGGTATCCCGCGAGAGCAGCGCGACAAGATTTTTGAGCGCTTCTATCGGGTCGCAGGTTCCACACAGCGAGCGATCCCCGGTCTGGGCATGGGACTCTACATTGTGGCCGAGATCGTCAAGCGTCATGGGGGAACCATCACAGTGGAGAGCGACGTCGGAAACGGATCGACCTTTACGGTCATTCTTCCCAAGCCCACGAGATGCGCAATGAGCAACGAACCAGTAGCATGGAGGAGAAAAATGTGCCTTTTTGAGAGAGAAAAATCAAACACATGCTCTCAAGGAGGCACCTACAAGCAGAGGTGCTGAGGCTGCCCCTCGATGGGCTCGGGACGGGTAATCACGATGCCATCCAGGGTAGCACACAACAGTTTCACATCATGACGATTAGCCCCATCAATAACGATAGCCAAAGGAATCCCAGCTCCATCAGTCAAGAGACTGCGCTTGACTCCTGACTTACCACGATCGGTGGGATTGGCTCCGGTTGCACCCTGTCCAAAAGGAGCCTTTGTCATTGCTCCATCCACGGCTTGCCACTCCCATTGAATTCCTTCCAACTCATCATACATCTGCAGTCCTGCTTGCCACAAAGCTTTGAACAGGCCAACCTGCTCCCATTCCTGAAAACGGTCATGCACCGTCGATGAAGCTCCCAACTCTCTCGGTAACGCATTCCATTGGATACCCGTACGCAGGACATAGATGATGGCTTCAAACGCTCGTCGATCATCCATTCTGGGACGTCCACCTTTTGCATGGGACGGTGCGGCTGGAAGCAACGGTTTGATCTGCTCCCAGAATGGGTCGCTGACTTTCCATGGATGAGTTCGTGCCATACAGATTGTTCCTCTTGAGGTTTCTAGTAAGGAGAATCATTTTCACTCTTGAGATAGGCAATGATCTTGCAAAAAGTGCAGGTGACAAAGCTTGTGTTCTGTTGAGCCGTGAAAGGTGTCGGAGAGTGTTATCAATCAGAGTTTATGAATGCTTTTTGTGAGCACCCCTCTTTGCTACATGTGGCAAAGAGGGGTGCTCACAAAAAGCATGTGATCAGCGTTGTGTATGCACACGAATGCTCCCTAAGCGCATTGATCGGTGCAAATTGGAGCGCAACCCCACCAAGAGCTGCCCCTCCAGCAATTCCCAGGTAGAGGGTCGAGTTATTGAGGGCCAGGATCACATTGGCGTGTTCAGCAGCCAGGTCGAGGAGACGGCGCTGTTGTGCAAGAAAAGCCAGCGATCCCAGGACTCCCCAAATGAAGAGCACGATCAGCGCACTCACCGGATTGACATCGGTGAAAGAGAAGGTCGCATAAATGATCGTCAACACAATTCGGATGGGCAGATGTGAGCCTGACATCGGCTACACGATTGCTGCGTTAGATGGCCCAACAAAGAGGATAGTTGACGATCGGAATAAAATCCACGCCAGCTGCCTTCCCATCGCGCCTGGCATCGACAATCATCTCTTTGAGCCTGCTCATCTGATCTGCATGTTCTTCGCTATCCCAGATGCTGACATGAACCATAGAGCCATCTGGCGATGCGCCGGCGTAGTAGGAAAGCAGGCCAGGGAGTTTTTGAATCGCAGGAATAAGGTACGTACCGGTTTCTTTTGCCATACGATCAACTTCTTCAAAACGTGCAGGATCAAAATTGCCGCGTGAGACGCGAATAACTGCCGTGGGAGGAAGAGATTCAGTCATTGCTATTCCCTTTCATATTGCGCTATCATTGACTGATAGCACGAGAAGCGCTTCTAGCGCTCCGTTGACAGATAGACTATACATTCCATCATTGTATAGTTTCGCAGAAAGAAGAGGTGGTGTGTCTCTCTCACCACACCTCTGTTTCTTCTTTGGAAGAGTACACTGAGAGCAGCACGCGTGTCCAATATCATTTCTAGACATATTCATATTGAATGTGATATAAAATCGGCATGGATCTCATCGCCTTACGGTATTTTCTGGTCATCGCGGAAGAGCAGCATATCACGCGGGCAGCAGAGCGCTTGCAGATGGCTCAACCCAATCTCACGCGTCTCATGCGCAAACTGGAGGAGGACCTCGGCTTCACGCTGTTTGATCGGAGCAATAAACGGCGGTTTGCGCTCACGCCCGCCGGAAAAACCTTTCTTCAGCAGATCATTCCTCTCCTGCAGCAGTATGAGGATGCAGTACAGGTAGCCAAACGGGTGGCACAGGGTGAAGGAGGCAAACTGGTCGTCGGCTATACGCCCTTAGCGATGTTCATTGGGGTGCTTCCTGCACTGGTCCAGGTCTATCAACGTTCTCCTGAGGTCGAACTGCTCCCTCGCGATATTTCTGCTGTTTCGCGGCAGATGGTCTTGCGCATGCTGCGCGATGGTCGCCTGGACGTGGCTTTGCTGCCACATGGTTCTGAGGAGCCAGGATTGGCGTGTGAGCTGCTCTCCACGAGTTCGCTGGTTGTGGTCTTGCCAGTCAATCATCCGCTAGCCGATCAGCAAGCTATTCCTCTCGCCGCGCTTGCTCGGGAAGCCTGGATACAGCCATCACGGTCGCTCAATCCACGTTGGCACGATGATCTTGCGCATCTTTTCCAGCAGGCGGGATTTGAGCCGAAGGTGGTTCACTGGACCCCGCAAGCCCATACGTTGGTGAGTCAGGTGGCTGCCGGGCTCGGCCTGGCCATCCTGTCTACCTGGACGTCGCAGCAGCTTCCCCATCAGGGTGTCGTCTATCGCCCACTTCAGGACTGTGAGTATCTGCTGGAATTCCATGCCCTGTGGCGTCGGAACGATCGCTCTCCTTTGCTCCAGACCTTCCTCAGGAGGTGCAAAGGCGAGAATGAAGCCAGCTAGTGCCAAGGCCCTCCTCTGCCAGTTCCTCATCATTTGAGAGAGGCTTTCTTTACCTGTTTTCGGATAAGGTCTTAGTGTAGATTCCAGAGACCTGTAGTGCAATAGAGCCAGCGTTCCTCTGTCAACGAAGATGAGGGGCGCTCTCTCTTACACATTAGGTCTCCTGAGATTGCACTAGGTCAACAGTTTGTATTCATGTCACGATGAAACGGTATTCCACTCCCCAAAAACACAGCCACATCGGAGACGCTGCTCCAGTTTGGCTCTGCCATATCAAAACGTTCAGATCTCTTTCAGGAAAAACTGGTAATCTGGGTAAGAAAGCCTTGCTTTGACCAAAGAAAGAAGGAGAAATCGATGGGTTTCCGACGTCCACATCCTCATCTTGCTGGACTCTCGTCCCTCTTTTCAACATGTTGGGCTTGCTTGCTGATCGCACTGCTGTTCATAAGCTGCTCTTCCCCCAACACGGGCATTCCAAACGCTACTTCAACGGAGGCATCGGGAAGTTCACGCCTCACTGCCACCGTCCCCGCGAGCATTCCACAGATAACCTCAACAGTAATCACGAGCCTCGCGCCGGTGACGACACCTCTGGCTCCGCCTCCCCAGGATTGCACCACCAAGCCCCCACCGCAGCAGAAGCACCTTGACAGCCTGGGCTCCAATACCAATGTGCGTTTAGTCGGAGGTGGAGCGTTCTGGATCTATGACGGCTTCTATCAGAATGTTCTCCACTTGAGCCAATTGGGCTCTGATCAGAGATGGCCAATGACGAAATGGGTCGTTGAAGTCGGTCCAAACGCTTCTCTGCCGGTCACGTTGCGCCTGCGAGATAGACAGACGAAAACACTGGCCTGGTGGACCGATGGCCAGACTCCCCCCAGAGCTGCCACTCAGACGCTGATCCTGAACCCGCTCACAGATACAGGGGATCTCGGCTCCGTACCCGGCATACCAGATATTCCACATGGCTCATCAGGTCCCAGCTGGTCGGAATGGGGGCTCTTCCCCGTTTTCTCCACTGCTGGTTGTTACTCTCTGGAGGTAAGTTGGTCTGGCGGTTCCTGGCAGAGCATCATAGCTGTCGGGAGCTAGAACTGGGTCAAGAGACCTGCTGTAGAAGCAACTCAAGCAACTCGCACGCAAAGGAATCGCAGACGTGTTGCTTGAGCTCGCTTGCCATCAGCAGCCGAGCCGATTCAACAATGGCGCATTTGCCATGAACCCATTTGGGCTCAATGCGGTTGAGCCAGGGACTCTTGGTAGGCAGCCAGCACGGGATAATACGCATTTCAGCTTGGCCCGTACAAGCTTGTTCCTGGTTAGCCGTTCTTTTCCCCTTTGCACAAGAGCTTTTTTGAACCTGCATTAGTTTACCTCTAACTTTGCACTTTTCCTAGAGAGAGTTGAAGGCAAGCAAATGCCCAATGAGGAGGTTTGGAAAAGTGCAAAGTCAGGGCAATCAACTACCAACTACAGCGGTTTGCGATAGCGCGGAAATTCTTTGACCACAGAGAAACCGATCTTCTCGTACAGCGACCTGGCGCCATGGCGGTTGTTGGCGTCTGTGTGTAAGCGGACGCGTTGCACACCACGTTCGCGCAGGGCCGCGAGCGCGTACAGGATGAGAGCTTTGGCAATGCCCTGACGTCGATACATGCTGTCTACACTGACCTCGTCAATATAGCCACAACCATTGGAGACACGCCCAAGGACCATGCCAACCGGCTGATCTTGATCCCAGGCCACCTGCCAGAGTGTCTGATCAAGATCAGGTTGGTGGTGAAATTCCTGGTACTCTTCCTCAGACGGAACCGCCGTGCCCCAAGAGGTTCCAGCCCAAAAACGAGCAATCGCCTCCCAGATCAAGCGAAGTTGATCGGGCCTTACGGAACGCCGTTCAATCTTCACGGGCAGATGCGGCTGGGTGAGCTTGCGAAAGTCATTGAAATCCATTAGGGCATTGATGTGAACACACCGATACCCCTCGTTCAACAAGAGTTCTGTGGCGGTTTTCTCCGTACTCGAAGCGTTCGCCCCAAAAACACCCTTGCCATTGGTGGGATGCTCGTTGGCAAGCGCGCGGATACGCTCCTCCGCCCAGTGTAGCATCGCTGTGCCAAGCCCGCGCCCGCGCCATTGTGGAACAACCTGACCCAGATGCAGGTAGAGCCAGGTGCCATCTGCTTCTGTCCACCAGGAAAGACGGATGGAGGCGATCATTTCATTGCCATGCAGAGCAAAGAGCACGTTCTGCGGATCGCGATCAGCAAAATCGGCTCGCATCCCCTCAACGGTCGGGATTTTTTCCAGTGTAGAGAGGGGATCAATTTCATCTGTATCGCGACATGCTTCGATGAGCGAGACATAGGCGGGGGCATCTTCTGGACCATAGAGATGACGAAATGTGATCTCGGGGAGAGATGGCAAATATGGAAATGGTATTTGTGTCATACGTGCGTGCTTCCTAAACCTTTCTTTCTCATGGTTTGCTTGTCATTCTAAATACGCTGTGAACGGCCATCTTCTGTCTACAGAGGACACCATGTGGTATCAAACAGGTAAGGAAAATCCCTTGAAACCACGGAGGTGTCCGATGCCACAGCCCATTATATGCCTGGATGAAGAAGTCTGTCACTTTGCCGAGCGTTTTCGTTCGGCGTTTAGCAAGCCACAATATCAGTACTTCGTGACCGTACTGCTGGGATTGCTGGAGTGCGAAGGCAAGCGCACGCTGAGCGGGATCGCAAGCAAGATTGCTCAGTCTCCCAGCGTGAGTGGGTTGAGCCGGTTTCTCGCAGTGGCCCCGTGGGATCAGCAGGCGTTGGTTGTCATGTGGCTGGAGCATTTCCGCACCGAAATGCAGTCGCTGGTGGAAGTCGAACGAGAACAGCAGCGTACGGCTCAGCCGAAGCGCCGAGGTCGCCCGAAACAGCCCTTGGTGACCGGGTATGTGATTCTCTCTCCCTGACACATTTTAAAAACGCAGAGAGAAAGCCCAACCATGGTTGGCTCGACGGAAAGGTAGACATTTGGTAATGCTTGCGGCACCGAATGGGGAGAATGCGGCACGCCGGAGGAGATCAAGGAGCCACAAACGACCCAGACGAAAAATCCCTTTATCGCGTCGATCGGTCCGATCAAACTGATTTCGTTTGCCATGATGAATGCAGGAAGCAGCCAGATGGCTGACCCACCACAGCGCCAGAAACAAAGCCAGCAGCAGGCGATCAAGTCAAGCCTCCTCTTTGATCCAGCTAGCTTCGATCTTCCACCCACGACTTTTGCTATCCTGAAACGTCGCTTCTACGCGCATACGTTTGGCGTAGGTAACCACGCATTGCTTACTCGCTTTTTGATCGGAAAGCAAAACCACGCCTCTTTGCACCCATCTTGCCAGCATGCACTGATAAACGCATCGATCGTTTTGTCTTGCCACACCCTGGTTCGGCCATACCATTGTTGCCCCACTTTATGTACGAAGGTATCCAAACGGCACCAGGAACTCCACTTGTTTTTCATTTGGCGTTGACACGTGTGTTCTTTGCTGATGCGCAAGAGATAATGCCAATGCCGAGCGCGACAAATCCGCACGAGCGGTTCACCAGCTAGCCCACGATCAGCGATCAACGTGCATTCCATTTCCTGTAAATACGGCAAGACGCGATCAAGCAATCGCTCTATAATCACCCATTGCCCTTCCTCCCATTTCTCCTGCCCTGGCAGCACAGCCCAGGCAACTGGCAAAACCCGCGAATGCACCAGTACCCCCAAATAGAGGATTGTGGCATCTTCTCGGAACGGCGTTGCATCCAACACAAAGAGCAGCTTTTTCCCTTTCCAGAACGGTAATACCTGTTGAAGAAACACGTTCCACGTGTCCGCCACATTCACACGCGCATTTGCCACGAAACGTGCCAATCGTCGTTCAATGCTGGTCATCTTTGTTTCGCTGATTCCTTGTAAGTGGAGTTGTTCGGCTACCCGTTGCAAGACTGCACATCCCGACAGCACGATTCCAAGGGCAAAGAGTGCCAATGTCTTCTTCTGATGACCATGAACACTCGGCAATAGCTCACTTACTTGCTTCATCCAATCTTCCCACAGGACAAGAGTCGTATTCAAAGAGAGTGTTCTCCTCACGTTTTTACTTTTTGGGAGGTCGAGACCATGCGTGATTGACATCCAAGGGGGTATTTTTGCACCAACTCGCATCGCGGGAAAAGCTGGAAGGCTCCGAATAGATGAGTATGGCACACGTATCTATTCAGAGACTTCTACCCGCACTGAGGTATTCTCGAAGACGAGAAAAGAAACTGAGAGATTGCTGGTTAAATCAGCCCACCGCCAGCTCGAAGCGTTTGCCCTGTTATCCAGCGCGCCTGATCGCTCACTAAGAACGCAATGATATCGGCAATGTCGCGAGGCTGCCCGAGGCGACCAAGCGGAGTCTGCTGAATGAGTTGTGCAATAACTTCATCGGGAAGCACTAAGGTGCCAGTATCGACGATAGCCGGTAAGACGGTATTGACGGTAATGCCACGTGGCCCCAGCTCTTTCGAGAGCGCCAGGCTGAACTGTTCCACGGCAGCTTTGCTCCCTGCGTATGCCCCAAAGCCTGGGGTTATGGCGATGGTGGCTCCGGTTGAGATGCTTACAATATGTCCGCCATCGCGCATGCGACGGGCCGCTTCCTGTAAAGCGAAAAAGGTTCCTTTCGTATTGAGCGTAAAGAGGCTATCAAACTCTTCTTCGGTCATCTCTGCGGTTGGTCGAAGGAGTCCGATGCCTGCATTGTTGATCAGGATGTTAAGTTGCCCAAGATGATCCTCTGCCTCTTGAAAAAGGCGACGTACCTCTGAAAGTTTGCTGATGTCGGCTTGTAGAGCCAGAGCTCGTCCACCTTTAGCGACAATAGTATCAACCACTTCCTTGGCGAGGTTCTCGCTCTGATTGTAGTTGACAATCACAGATGCTCCATCCTCGCCGAGCCGCTCAGCAATGGTTCGGCCGATGCCACGACCTGCACCGGTTACCAGTGCGACTTTTCCTGTAAGAGATGTCATAGGAGTAAAACCCTTTCTCTTTCTCATTGCTCAGATGACATATGACTGAGCAGTGGGATATGATATGTTCATAAGTGTACCGTGTACGATATTCTGGGACCAGAAAGAGATTATCCTGGGATAAATTCTTTCTGGATAAGGAGAAGGGATGAATGAGCAACAACGCCGCGCGGAACTGAGCGAATTTTTGCGCACCCGTCGAGCGCGCTTGACACCTCAGCAAGTGGGCATGCCTCTCACGCGTCGTCGTCGCACGCCTGGCCTACGACGAGAAGAAGTCGCTGAACGAGCAGGAGTCAGTACTGCCTGGTATACGTATCTGGAACAGGGACGCGATGTGCACGTTTCCAAGAGCGTGCTGGAAAGTATTGCAAATGCGCTGCAACTGACCAGAGATGAGCGTATCCACCTCTCTTGGCTCGCTGATCAACCCTTGCCTCCAGAGCCGCCACCATTTGTTGAGGCAATCAGCCCTGCCTACCAGAGAACGCTTGATTTGATGGAGTGGAGTCCTGCCTACATTACCGGACGGAGGACAGACATTCTTGGGTGGAATAAGGCGGCCAGCACCGTTTTCGGAGATTTCGTGATGATCCCGGAGGAGGAGCGTAATATGCTCTGGCTGCTCTTTACCGAGAGCGCTTTTCGCCAGCGCTTTCCAGCTAGAGAGACATTCGCTCTAGAAACGCTCTCGTCATTTCGAGCCACAGCGAGCCAATATCTCGGGGATCCTCGCATCACAGCGTTTCTTGACCGGCTTCGGCAAGCGAGCCCGGAGTTTTGCCTCGCGTGGGAGCAACAGGACGTACAGAGGCAGTGTTCACAGTGGCGCGAGATCGAGCATCCACTAGTCGGACGCCTCACGCTGGAAATCGCCAGCTTTCAAATCAGTGGAGATCCTGATCTCAAGTGCTGTGTCTATTCAGCAGCACCAGGATCAGAGACAGAAGAAAAGCTGAGAGGGCTTCTTGGCTTCCAAAAAGATGATGTGGGTGAGCAGGATTCTCTCCTGTCAAAAGCACTGATGAGGAGATAGACACGTCGTATATGCCGTTGTTAAGCGAATCTTTCTCTTCCTAACTCGCTTATCCTCTTTTGTCCCTCGTCGAGAGTCTGGAAGCAATAATACATCGACGTTCAGGATGTTTTTCCCTCATTCTCAAAATGTGTCAGGGAGAGAGGGTATGTGATTGGGGATGACTCGACCATGAGCAAGCCGAAAGGGCGCAAAATGGAAGGGTTGGGCAAACAAACATCATTCGACCACCTATGACCAGCGCATCGTCGGTCACAGCCTGGTTGCCGGACTCTATGTCTTGCTGGATCGTCGGTGTCCTCTGGCTCCACAGTTGTACCGGCAGGCGAAGGTGTGTGAAACTGAAGAGGTGATATTCCAAAGCAAGATCGAGTTGATGGAAACGCTCATTCGCGCGTTCGAGCCAGTCGTTGGGACGAGAACGCACGTGTTGCTGGACAGTTGGTACTGCGCCAAATGCCTGTGGCACGCCGCACGTGAACGGGACTTCCTCATTACGACCGGGATCAAGAGCAACCGTTGGCTGCGCGTGCCTGACAAAACCACGCAGCAAGGCTGGCGCTGGCAAAAGCTCAGCGAGTATCTGGCAAACTTGACGGAGCAGGACTTTGTACAGACGTGCTGGCTACGGGGCGGGAGATCGGTCTACGTCCATGTCGTGACGACCAGCGTGCGCAAGCTGTATCGCTGTCAGATTGTGATCGTGCGCCAGACGCTCGATGCCCTACTCTCCCAGGCGCGGTACTGGGCCTCTAGTGATCTAGAGGCCGATACCGAGACGCTGCTGGCTCACCTCTCGGCTCGCTGGGACATTGAGGTGCTTTTCGGCGATGGCAAAGAAGAGCTTGGTCTGGATCATTACCAACTCATGAGTGCCCAAGCCCTGGTGCGCTTTTGGACGCTGGCGATGCTGGCTTATGCCTTTCTGGAGGAAGAGCAGCAGCGCTTGCGGGCCGCATGGCAACGTCCAGTGACCATTGGCGAAGCTCGACGCGAGATCCAGCGTCGCCATCGTCGCGGCTTGCTGGTGTGGCTGCATGAGCAGTTCCTTTCCGGCGTTCACCCTGAAGCGTTGTTTGATCTGTTTGCCGCCTGATGCGGCTCAGCCAAAATATGCAAAGATAGAGGTTTACTCTAGAAGGTGAAAAGCAACGAAATACCGTTTTCCATAAACTACTACTGCTTCTTGATCTCTGGTGATCATACAAATAACAGCACCCAGGGGCCAATTATACTCTGGGTGTTTTTGTTACTTTTCGATACAGGGGCGTGGTAGGTATGTCAAGCATTGCCATTATCTCTTTTGCATTGTAATAGTGTCCACTCATTTTATCCCCCTTTGTTTGCTTCTCCCCAGTTTTACAACACTTCCATACGCGAACTATGAGCTTCGCTCTGCTTTCCCCCTCGTATGCGTTGAGAGGTAGACACGCGGTGGGCAGCAGAGAATGGCGGTTGGAATAATGAACATGTGCATGGACGAAAGCAATCCTTTGACTCCCAACTCTTCGGGGGCAATTTTACCAAAATTTGGTATTCTACTATTTATAGAATACATCTGTGCAAAAAAAGAATGCGGCCATGCCTCCAGGGATAGCCTCAGGAGGCTATCCCTGGAGGCATGGCCGCATTCTTTGCCTTTAGATAGAAACGCTTATCTCTCCTCAGAAGAGAGGACCCGCTACGTGTTCGTTGTCAGCAGTCTCTAATGACTGGTTCATATGAGGTGTTCCCGTTATACGCTGACAATAACGTTGCGCAGCCTCTCCTCCAAAGAACCCGGTGAGGATCGCCTGAGCCTCCTGGAGCGAGGCCTCATCCTGGATCACCTGGCGACTTCGCTCATAGGACATGCTGCCCAACGTCACTACCTGCCAGGAATGTGCGGCGAGACGGGTGTGCAGCGCCTCTTCCTGACGAGCACAGGAGGCGAGGGTCCGCTGGAGCAGGACTACCGCGCTCGCCAAGCGTGTGCCTTCTCCCAGGCGAGAGAGGGGGCCAAAGAGCATGTCAGGGTCAGGATCATCCTCGAGCTCATGCACGATTTCCCAGCAGGCATGCAGCACGCAGCGATCAAAGGTAAGCACCTCCATGAGCAACCCGGGATCAGCGTTGGCCCCTGTGAGCATGTTATGGAGCAACTCACTCGTCCATCCCCGTGCATTGGCCTCACACCAGAGTTGCTTGAGGGTACGCTCTGTCAGCGCCATATCGCTACTCCCAAGAATGGCAGAGGCGGCGAGGCGTTGCTGCAAACAGGCTTCCACTTCTTCCAGGAGCGTTGCAATGATCTCTTCCGAGAAGAGATGCTCCATCCTCCACGCACGCGCCAGGACAATGGCGCGTTTCCAGGTTGCCCGCTCTTCCTCCCACTCCTCCTTGAAGGACGCATAGGGCAGTGTAGGAGGGCACTGGGCGTGAGCCAGTTCATGTAACAGGGTTCGCAGGGCCTGCTCCTCTGGTGCGTCAGGGGCATACCAAACCCAGATGTCATGATCTTCAACAGAATAGGCTCCTGCAGCGCGGAAATCCAGCGGTTGGCGAACGACCAGAAGGTTACGTATCTCTATCCTCGCATCTTTGGCACACTCCCACAGGTGGAGGAACGCGTCAGGAGGCGGATCGATCAAGGGATCGGGTGCCTCTGGTGACAGTGACGCACGCAGCTCCTGAAGCTGACGAGTGAACGTGGACGGTGGGCGGTTATGCACGCCTCATCCCTCCTTTCGTTCGCATGGTAGGTGTGGTCGTAGACACTGCAAGCTGAGTACCCAGGCGTTGCATCACGACGAAGAGGCAATCGGCCAGTGCCTGGTCTTCTGGCATCTCGTGCAAGGCACGCCAGAGGTCATGATAGGCCGTCTGCCAGTGCTGTTGTTTGGCATGGAGCAACCCACGAATGTGAAAGAAACGCGCACACGTGGGATGGAACCTAATCGCAGCGTTGAGGTCCCTGATGGCCTCCTGATGGGAGTGCAAGAGGGAACAGACCCCGCCACGCTGGGCATAGAGCTCGGCATGGGCCTCCGCATGTTCCTCTTGTCGTGGCAGGCGTGGATCAGGGCTGACTGGCGAGAGGATGTTTGAAAGCGCCTTGTGGGCCTTGTGCAGATGTCGGAGCTGAATGAGGACCTTTGCGTCGTACCAGGTCCACGCTAACAGGTCATACTCCTGTGGTTGGAGCCAGGCCTGGGCCTGTTTCCAGAGTGGGAGCGCATCTGGGTAGCGTTCCTGTGCTGTGGCGAGGACGGCGAGCACCAGACAGGCGAGCCCTTCCAGTTGCCTCGTTGCTCCCCCTCTACAGCCGTTCGTGAGCCGTTCGTGCGTTGCAGGAGTGCATGCAGATCCTGCCGTGCCTGCTCAGGGTTTCCAAGCAGGGCATAGGCAGTCCCACGTTGCAGTAGCAGGTGTTGTGTGTGCTTGTTGTGTTGAAAGAAGAGCACGCGTGGGTTGGCTTGAGGACGCCTCAATTGTGAGGACCAGATGCTCACGTGCTTTGTAAGTCGTGAGCGCTCAATGGTGCCGTCGTCGTTCACGCAGGAGCATACCTCTATGAGCGGATGGGTTGGATGCAGGATGAGGATCTGGTGCAAGGCGTACCCGATCTCTGATGCGAGCGTTGGTGCTGATATGGTGGACATGATGGAACTTACTCCTTTCAAAACTGAGAGCATGGTCTGATGGTGAGGTATCAGAGAAAGAGGGCCGCATTGTCGCCCTCTCCCTGGCATGGCTTGTGTTGTGTGGCCAACGGTTAGTCCTCTCCGGCGCGGGCCATGGCGCAGAGCACAGCATGGAAAGCCTGGGCACATTGGAGGGGATCAGGCGTGGGTGGAAGGGTAATCCCACAACGTTCGCAGAGATCTGAGAGCCGCAGACTCAGTTCCCCGAAGTAGGCCCGGGTGTGGGTGCGCAGATCCTCCATCTGGACGCTGAGGGGTGGAAAGTGCAACCGTGTGGCAGCCTCTTCGAGTCGTGCCAGGTTATAGTCGCGCTGGAAACTAACCAAGAAGCGATCCTGGCAGGCCTGGACAAGCTGATCCCACACCTCAGGGAAAGAGGGCGCCGACGCCAGCCGCTCTGCGCTCAGTCCATAGGTCTCCCCGCGTGCAAAGGAGACAGGGTCTGTTGGGCGAACCAAGAGATGCTCGATGGGCAGACCTGTTCGATCAACCAGGGTGACCGCGATGATTTCAGCGTCGTGTGCGAGCCCGGCGGTGGTCAGGTGGAAAATGGCCAGATCGGGGCGTGCCAGTATCTCCTGTGCCCACCGGATTTCCTGGAGCGGTGGCAGTGGTGGGAGGGTGTGCAGGGCGTAACGCAATTGCCCAATCTCCTGCTGCATGCGGATCTGGATCTGCATGAGCAGTTGCCCGAGCCGTTCGCGTCTCTGGGCTCGCGCTTTGCGAGAGAGGCCCGAGGGCATGAGGCTTGCCTGCTGCTCTTCTTCCAGGAGGGCTCGTGCTTGCTCGATGGCCTGCTGGTAATTAAAGGGGAATGGGTTGATGATATGCGTCATATGTATGTCCTTTCAGACAAAGGACGACAGCCTCCCACTATGTATGGAGAAAGCTGTCGTCATCAGAAAACAATGGGAACATGTTGCATGCCTGAGAGATCGTGAGGTATGCTCAGAGGAGAGAGAGCGTGAGTGGAATGCGCTCCCTCTTCGTGGTGCCTCTTCAGGGGTGATATTGCAGATCCAATCCTGAAGAGGTTCTTTTTGTTTAAAGCTGCTCCTCACGCCTCTGCTGAAGCAGGTGCTCAACGGAGGCAAGGGCATCGCGTATCTCTTTGAGCTTGTCGGGCAAGATGTAGTAGTAGTTATGCGTTCCCTGTTGTTTTACTCCAATCAGCTTAGCAAACAGTAAGAGCCGCAAATGGTGCGAGACGACGGGCTGGCTGCGTGGGATCCGTTCGACCAGCTCCCGGACACAGAGATTTCCTCCTTCCTGGGCGAGCAAACGGAGCAAACGAAACCGGATGGGGCTCGCGAGGGCCTCAAGCAGGAGCACGAGGCCTGCATCCTCTTCCAATCCTGCTTCTCGCCAGTCTGTGTTCCCACTCGACTCTGAGGCTGTCTCCGCGACGGAAGGCATGAGCGAGAGATGCAGGGAACGTTGTTGCTGCTGTGTGTTCATGAGATATGTTTATCCTTTCTTCGGTGCGTTGGTTGAAGGAGTGCGAACCTCGTTTCGGGTAAAGGGGCCGTCAGTGTACTGACAGAGCGGGCAGACCAGGGCCAGGGTGCGCTGTGTTTGCTGATCCACATGGGGTGTGAGCCAGCTTTCACAATGGGGACAAGAGGGAGATTCCTGCATGAACCCCAAGGTCGTGGAAGGCAGGCTGGCAACCGGCTCCAGCGGCACAATGACCTCTGTCTGCGCCGCGAGCCAGTGGCGAACCGCATCGGCGGTCTGTCCTCGCAATTCCAGCGTTTGGATGGAAGAGGTTGCGGCATCTCCCATGAGTGGGTCTGGTAGTGAGATATAGCGCAGGAGGAGGGTAGTGTCGCCCTCAATGGCACTTTCCAGCAGTTCGCAGATGTGTGCGCGTGAGAGTAGGTGGGTGCCGAGCTGGAGAAACGGTCGAGGGATCGAGGGGCGCGTGTGGAGATACCAGTTGAGCAGGACCTCCTGGTCGGCTTGGTTTTGAATCAAAAGCGGGGCCAGCCGTTCGCTTGCGAACACGATCTCGATCCCTGGTGCAAGCAGGCGGGAGCGGTGGTCGATGAGGGTGATCATGTGTTCGCGATCAAGGATGCGCCCACCCAGTGGGAGGTACCGGTAGGGCTGGTCCTCGTCGTGGGCCTTGTGGTCGGCGTCAAGAGATGTATGTGTGTCATTGTGGGTCTCAGACATAACGGTATGATGTCCTTTCTCTACATGCGTTGTTGGTGAGACGTTGATTGTGTGAGAGGCGCGATGGAGGGCTGCGGCAATGGGGAAGGGAAGGGCTAGTCATGGACAGTAGCTCTCTGCATGGTCTGTTGTTGTGGGATGTCCTGGCAGGGCGATGTGTGCGAGGGCAATGGAAACGGAGTCACCTGAAGAGGACGCGTGATATAGAAGGCGATGAGTTGTGCCGTACGTCTGCTCAGTGCGCGACTGACTGGCGGGGGAAGGTGTTCGACCTCTCGCCAGTCAGTAAGGGCGGCCAGCCGATGGAGTCGTGGAAGCAGGAGTTGAGGGAGCAGATGTAAGGGTGTGGGAGGGAGTGGAAAGCGCCAGATAACGTAGCTTGTATAATATGTGCTCACCTGGCATTGGCGTGTTCTCATCCCGCCTTCTATCCTGATCAGGAACTGATCGGTATAGTGCCAGGTACGAAATCCAGTGGGGGTGAGTGACCTGGGACGTGTCGGTGACGCTGGTGGAATGTGGACAAAGTCAAGATGCTGGCGTCGCCACTCATGCTGCCACCATTCGGCAAGGCGCTGTTCCATCCCATCATTGAACGGCGTCAGGACCTTATCGTGATAGGGCAGAAAGATGCGCGTGGGTTGAGGGAGCGGACCAAAGGGTTGAAAGAGCCGTTTGGGCGTGTCAAAGCCCTCGATACAGGCGAGGACCTGCCCGGGAAAGACGTGTCGGTACCCGTGTTCCTGGTCGGTCACGTGAGATGGATCGCTGGTAAATTCCACGAACCAATCCCGGGCCGTCGTTTTGTAGAGGCTGGTGAAGGCCTCTAGTTCTTTGAGTAGAAAGCGATAGCGGGTATCTTCTCGACGCATAGGGGATGTTCCTTTCATAAAAGACATGAAAAAACTGGCTCACCTGCCTGTCAGTGCAGGCAGATGAGCCAGTACGTACGAAGAAAGAATCTATATGCACAGGAACAGCAGTGTTCCTGGGGAATGGTGTCTACTTAGCGCAGGTAGGAGGTCAAAACCACGTCTCGACGGTTATGCCCCAGCGCGCGTGACACGATCAGGACGGCTTCCTCATCAAGGATGCCACGGGGCAGTCGCCCCTGTGGCAGGGGCAGAGGACGACCAGAAAGGGATTGATAGAGTGCCTGGGCATACGCTCGACGATAGGCATGGATATCGAGGTGCTTGGGGAGGCGAGGAAAGACTTTCTCCTCGCCCCGTCGACCCTCTACCAGGCGGAGTACGGTTGTCTCTTGCCCTGGAAGGACAGGAACCTGGCGTATTTTGCCCCCTTTACCGTGGACGTGGGCGAGCATCACCTGTCCATCTGGCAGCCTCTCGATCTGTCCAACCCGCAGCGCTCGCGCTTCATGCCGCCGTAAGCCGGTTGCGCCAAGAAAGGCAAGCAGATCCTGCCAGGCTTCTGGAGACATGTAGCGAGGCCGTTTCTGGTGCGAAGAAGGGGTACGGGAGCGACGAATGGCCTCTCGATGCCGTGCCGGTAATGGCACCTCGCTGGCAAGAGTCGGAGAGCCAAAGAAGAGGCGCAAGGCGCTGCGCGTGGTTGCAAGTGTCCAGGGACTATAGCCCTCTTGCACATGCAGTTGCAAGTAGGCAGAGACGAGTGCATCCGCACGTTGGTCGATCTCGTGCAGGCGTTTTGTCCCATGCGTTGCGCGGCACCAGCATAAAAAGCGCATCACGATGTTCTGGTACGTTGTCCGTGTAGTATAGGCGTGAATCTTTCCATCAGAAAACGGCCAGTGATAGGTTCCCAGGACGCGAGCCTGGGCTTTGGCGTGCGCGCGGCTCTGTCCCAGCGCCATCAAACTGTCCAGCCTCTGTTGCGCTTCATAAAGGAGCCCTGGTCGTTTCCCCATCGCGGGTACACTCTTCTTCGCGTGAAATGACGTGGTTGACCTACAAGGCCTGTCGTTGCGTTCAGTAATTGCGAAGCCGTCTGCCTGCACAGGATTGCCTCTGCAGAGCAGGGAGAAGACGGTGAAGAGGGGCTCCGTGATCTCTTTTGTGCCCTGTGTTGTGCTGACGCCTGCCTCCCAGAGAAGGTGGGAACCATGCACCAGTCGACATAGGACACGTGTTGTCTTCTCGTAAGGTGCAGACAGAGAGCCAGGCTCAATCTGTTGCACGTGCAGCGCCAGGATAGCAGGATAGATGGAGGGACTCAACATCCACTCTTGCTATCCCTTCTTATGCACTGCGGCTCTCATGAATGAGAACGCATGTTCTCCTGTAATACGGATGGGTAGAGGCTGCGGTTACATGTTTCCCTCGCTTTCTCAAAACGCGACTATTCTCCTGGAAAAGAGTATACGCGCTTTATTTACCAGTTGGCTCTTCTGAAGCATCCAGGAAAGCGAAAAAGGGGACAAATGACCCATGACCCTCCCTCACCGATTCAGGTAGAGTATAAAGGCAAGTGACGAGTACTCTGCCTCACTTGCTTGTTGTTCTTGAAACCGTTTGGAGGCGTCTTATGGCTCATATCACTTCCTCTTTTCCTCAACAGCGCGTTCGGCGGGGGCGTTGGCTCATGGGTGCTCTCGTTTTGTTTTCAGCATTCTTTTTCCCTCCTCATTCGCTTCATGGCAGACTCAGTATCGAGGCAATGAATTTCTCGCACATTTTTCCCTATACCTATGTGGGTGGCATTGGGGGACAATTGGTGAATCTGCTGCGTTTATTCAGAGATACTCCCGTTCAGGCAAGGGATTTTCTTGTCGTGTTCGTGCCATTTTGTCTCTCTGCTGTCACCTTGACCCTCTGCATCATCCTGTTCTGGGGACATGTTGTGGATCGTGCCGTTCGTCCAACGTTGGCACGAGTTTTGCTGTCTGTGTTGGGAGCCATCAGCACATCGCTCCTGCTCACGTTGGTTTGGATCCCGGTGGAGTTTCTTCTGCTGGCCAACGATGAGAGCCGAGGGGGGACACTCCTCTTTACAGTCACACCTGCACTACTGGTTGTCCAGTTGGTGTTCGCGCCGTTCCTCTTCCTTGGGGGTGTAGCTCTCGTCAAATGGCAGCAAGCCAGGGAAAATCAGATCAAAGCCAAGTGTCACCGAATCATTCTCTGTGGTCATGAATGCACCTCGACTGGCCTAAGAATGCCCTGGCGTTGAAAACAAAGCGATGCGATTGCCGGCTGGATCAGCAAAGACTGCGGTCCACCCATACGGGACTTCGGTTTTCGGCGTCAGCGTTGTTGCTCCAAGCTCCTCCGCTTTCGCCAGGGTAGCATCGATGTCCTCGGTAAAGAGATAGATTAAGACGTGACCAGGCTGAATTCCTGTGTTTTCTCCCGCTTGAACAAAAGCGCCCCCAGGACCGCGCTGCACGTGGAACAGATGAGCGTTGCGAGTTGGATCGACGCCCTCAATCTGCCAATCAAAGACCTCTGTGTAGAAGGTGCTGAGAGTTGCGGGATCGGTAGCTGGAATTTCGATATGACAAATTGGATGATCTGACATCTTTTTTCCTTTCTGATCTTCTTACACCCAGAGATTGCTTGCTTCCACTGCCAAGCAGATGCACCTGGATGCTATTGAGACGTATTGTCTAAACTTTCCCTTGTTTCGAGCGCAAGTAGCGGTAAGCTCAAACGACCAATCTTCGCAAGAACGCCTTGCAGTGCTGGCTGATCGGGAAGTGTGCCAGAAAGCCAGGAGATACCATCAGGTTCATGGAGAATCTGTAATCCCTCCAGAAACGTTTGCCAGGATGGGTCCAGGTGCCCCCGTACCCGGATCGAAACATGCATCGCGTTAGCCTCCTGATAAGATCGTCTCTGCTGTTTTGCCGTCACAGCCTGAGAAAAGCATAGCTGGAAAATGGAGGAAGAGGCATCGCCCGAGTTCGTGATTGAGGAGGTGATTGTGGGGAGACGCCAACCTCGCCACTCCCGGCGCGAGAGGTTCCCCAACGGCAGGCATGCGCCTGCTGGTAAAGAGCGCGAAACATTCGCGCTCTTTACCACCTGCTGAACGCGGCTGCTAGAGGAGTTGCAAACGCTGGCTTATGGCAATGGCTTCAGCGCGTCGGCTCACGCCGAGCTTGCGATAGATGCTGCTGACCTGAGACTTGATGGTATTGGGAGAGACAACGAGTGTCTGAGCCATCTCCTTGTAGGTCTGCCCCGCTACCAGCATCTGCAATACCTGCTGCTCTTGCCGAGAGAGCGGACTGAGAAGTGGGCTCCTCTTCGAGGAAGCAGAGAACGCTTCGCTCTCCTGGGTAACTCCTGGTGTGTTCCGCTCCAGAGTTGCAAGTAGGCGCAGGATAGCAGACTGAGAAAAGACAGATGTGCTTGCTTGGGAGATCTCTTCGTGGCGCACTTGCAACCAGACCTCCAACACCTCTCTCATCAAAGGAGATCCGCTATCAAGGTCCAGACGAACACAGTCCTCTGGCTCGACGAGAGCAAACAGGCGCGCCGCTATTTGAACGGCGTGTTCACGCATCTCACACCGCGAGAGCACGACAACCGAGAGCGCCATCCATTCGATCGCAGCGTCAAGCAACCCTGGCTGGTCAAAGTACTCCTGGAAGCGAGAGAGGAGTTCAGCGGCCTGAAGATACTGCTGCTGAACGAGCAAAACCCGCACGCCCATCAGCACTTCCCAACGGGACATGGGGTTCCAGGCTCTTTTCGGCAAGATGGTTCGCACGGTCCAGGCCAATGCCGCTCCCACATTGCCCTCCAACAGCCACAGTTGGACGCGCAAGATGGGTATCCAGGGGGCTCGTGCGGCAAAACGCTCGCGCTCCATCAGTGTTTCAAGTTGTTGAAAAGACTGTTGGGCCGCGACACGATCCCTTTTCGTCAGGGCAAGTCGGAAAGAGAAAACTTCTCCCATAACCAACAATTCCACCTGTTGCCAGTTGTGTGCGATCTCAAGCATCAGCTTCAGCCCGTTTGCCGCTTCTTCCAGCCTCCCTTGAGCGTAGTCAACGAGGAAGAGGGCATAGTACAGTTGTCCTTCCCACGGAGTTCGCCCACCAATTCGTTCGAGAAGAGCAAGTCCCGCCTTCGCTTCCTTTCGTGCTCGATGCAGTTTTCCAGCTTGGACAAAGGAATGAGCGAGCCAAACACTGACGCGGATAGCCACCAGGGGATCACCTGCCTCCCTCATCTCTTGTTGAGCTGTCTGCAACCGAGAAATGAGACAGGCTCCCTCGCCCCCAAGGACGACGGCCAGGAAGAAAGGAAGCGTGAGCCGTATGACATTCCAGCTGATGTCCTCATCAGGGGAGAGCGCTTCTATCTCTTGGGTGAGCTGCTGCAGCTGTTCTCTGTCGCCCTGTTTGACAAGCACCCGTGTCTGGATTAAGGCTCGCAGCACGTGCAGACGCAACCTGATGAACCCCGCCTCCGCATCGGTCAGCGAGAATCTACTCGCTTGGTGCAGGATTTCTTCCAAACGTGTTTGCAGGCTCTCTACCTGAGCCCGCAGAGCGGCATGTCCCACGCTGGTAGTGATACTGGCGGAATTGAGCAAGCGAAAAGCAGCATTGAGGGTGAGACGTAAGTGCGCCCGTAGCACAGCATTGGGCAGAGCCAGTACCCAGTTGTGAATGGTTCTGGCTTCTCCATTGAGCCAGAAGACAGGAGCCGCCTGCTCCAGCAGGTCCGCTGCATACGAGAAGTCAGGCGCTGCCAGCGCGTGCATAATCGCTTCCCGTATCTCGCTTTGCCCCTCATACCAGTGGGCGGCTCGGATGTGCAGGAGTGGAAGAACGTCTGGCTGCCTCGCCAGCAAACGGGCAAGCAGCACCTCACGAAAGAGATCATGGTAGCGATACCACTGCCGCCGCTCATCGAGAGGCACGACAAAGAGATTCGCTCTCTCCACCTCTTCCAGCATGTGTTGGCAGGCATCTTGGGTCATTCCTACGGCGACGGCCTGACAGATGGCCGCGTTCATTCTGTTCACGACGCTTGTCTGGAGCAAAAAGTTCTGGAGGGAATGTGGGAGCTGTGCGAGAATATCTTGCTGCACATAATCCAGCAAGTAGCGGTGCGATCCCCCAAAGTCTGTGATCCAGGCCGAGAGATCCTCGCACGAGCGCGCCGAGAGTGCTGCCAGGTGGAGACCAGCAATCCATCCCCCCGTGCGCCGGTACAGGATACCGACCTGCTCTTCTGAAAGAGGCAGATCCATGCCCTGTACCAGGAAACTGGACGCCTCTGAGAGCGTTAAGGACAAATCCTGGTCTCGGATCTCGAGCAGTTGGCCATGCACACGCAACCTTGCGAGGGCAAGGTCAGGATCACGGCGCGTTGCAAGCACGAGATGCAGATGTGTAGGGGCATGATCAAGCAAGAAGCGCATGGAATCATGAATCTCAGCCTCCTCGATCAGATGATAATCATCTAGCATCAGAAGACAGTCTCGGGAAAGTGGTACCAGATCATTGAGCAGAGCCGTCAGAATCGTCGAGAGTGGAGGAGCCTGCCGAGCCTGCAGCAAGGCGAGCGCCTGCTCTCCAACGCTGGGCAGCGAGTTGCGCAGGGCTGCGATGACCACATGCCAAAACCGGAGAGGGTTATTGTCCAGGGAATCCAGAGAGAGCCAGGCCATCACCAGTTCGGCATCGCTCCCTGTGCCCATGAGCCTTCCTTCTCCCCGAATCTGCGAGAGGCGAGCCGTCGCCGACCAGGTTGAGAGCAGGGTGGTCTTGCCGCTACCAGCAGAAGCCGAAACGAGCGTCAGCGCGTGGGTCCGAACCGCTTGCAAGGAGGTTCGCGAGTCAGCCCGCTCCACCAGAAAACTCGGCAAACGAGGAGGGGAGAACTTGGTGGAGAGCAGCGGGCTCTGCTCTTGATGGGGATGTGCAGCAGCCGTCCTCTTGCTTCCTTGCTCAGCCTTTTCTCGTCGAGAGATGGGAATCGCGCGTGTGGGGGAAGGAGTGGGATTATTCAGCTTCCCCGCTACTTCCTCTAAGCGTGCAAACGTCAGCCGTTCGGATGGACCTAAATAGCCCTTGTGGGTATGCTGGCCGTGTTTGTGGTAAGCATACCAATAGCCACGCCCCCGCTCGCGGGCTTCTTTGAGCACCGAGAGCCGCCCGGATTGGCCCACGAAGGCAAACGAGATCTGGGATCTCACCCAGGCAGAAAAGGCTTCTCCGCCTTGTACAGAGAAGTGCTGCTCAGCCTGTCCGTGGAGATACAGTTCATAGCGCTGGTTACGTTGCGACCACATGAGTGTTGCTCGTGACAGTTCGGGCATCATCTCCCCCTACGCTGTTGGGGATCTTTTCCACGTCGGTTCCCCAACATTCACTATTATAGTACAAAGATGATCGACAAGAAAGTACAGCAGAGAACGAGCAGCTTCCCCGCTCATCCGCTTATTCCCTGGCAGAGCCATATGTCGCAGTAATCGACCGTTTCTTGGCACAGCGAGAAGCCCATCAGGATCAGGGTCTGGGGTGTTCATTCGTGTTAGGATAACCTGATGCTTTTGTGTCAAAAACCCATCTCACAATCAGCGTCTTATTTCATTCAGCACGAGATGAGTAAGTGAGACTAAATGTAGAGTTTATTCGCACCTATCAGTCAACGTCACTGCCGGGATTTGTAAACCCTCCGTGGCGAGGTTTCTGTTTCATCTTTTCCATTCTCCAAAGCACACGCAAGACGACACCTCCAACGAGGTGTCGTCTTGCGTGTCGATGTATCATCGGTACGTTTTTCATGCGCCTTCCATGCCCTCTGGAGCGATTGCCTTTTGAGACTCACCGCTGTCTTGCAGAGGCGACGTTGATGTGTGAAAGAGCCCTTCATAGCTGATAGCAGCACAATTGACCCAGGAGAGGACAAAGAGTTGCCAGGCCGCCTCAAGCGGGGTCGTGTCCTGCCCCGATGGAAACAGAAACCAGATGGCTCTGGGATGCCGTGGGGCACAGGAAGGAAGATCTTCCGTGTCCATCCAGGGGGCGATGGTGGTGAGCACTTCCGTCCACGGTGTAAAGATCAGCTGAAGACAATAGAGGTGCGCTGGCTGCCTCCCCTGATCATGCTGGGCGAACAGCGTCTCATAGCATTGCCAATGCATGCGCAGGGCGTAGCCACGCGCTCCAAAGCACAGCTGGTTGACTAGCGCAATGACCTCTTGCAGTGCGGTCTCATCGTGTATGATCTGTCGGCTTTGCTCACATGACACTGTGCCCGATGTCGTCGTGTGCCAGGAGCGCCGGGCAAGACGTGCTCGCAGTGCCTCTTCCTGCCGGGCGCAGGAGGCGAGCGTCCGTTGGAGCATCTCTACCGCGCGGATCAGTTGTGCCGCGTCATGGAGATGGGAGAGGGGGCCAAAGAGCGTCTCCGGGTCGGGATCTGCTTCAGGTTCATGTGCCGTTTCCCAGCAAGTATGAAGGGCGCAGCGATCAAAGGTGAGCACTTCAGCAAGGTATCCTGGATCAGCACATGTCCCTGTGAGGACCTCGTGCAGCAGTTGACCGGTCCATCCGCGGGCATGGGCTTCAAGTCGGATTTGTCTGAGGGCCTGTTCGGTGCGCGCCATATCGGTACTGCCAAGGATGGCAGAGGCGGCGAGACGCTGCTGCAAACACGCCTCCACCTCTTCCTGGATCTCTGCTATGCTCTCTTGCGGGAACAGATGAGCCATACCCCAACTGTGTGCCAGGGCAACGGCGCGCTGCCAGGTCGCTTGTTCTTCGGCCCACTCCTCTTCAAACGACGCATAGGGCAGATTCGGGGGACACTGGGCATGCGCCAGTTCGTGGAGAAGGGTACGCAGGACCTGCTCTTCCGGTATCTCCAGGGCGGACCAGATCCAAATGTCATGATGCTCAACGGAATAGGCTCCGGCAGCGTGAGGATCAAGCGGCTGGCTCACCACGAAGAGCTCGCTTACCACGATACCCGCAGCCCTGGCACATTCCCACAGGCGCAGGAACGCGTCGGGTGGTGGATCGATCAGGGGGTCAGGTGCTTCTGGTGGAAGCGATGCGCGTAACGCCTGAAGCTGGCGGGTGAAGGTGGAGTTATGCATGGGTGACGCTCTCTTTCGTCTGTGGTGTGGCAGGTGTCGCAAGTTGTGCTCCCAGGCGTTGCAGCACGACGAAGAAGCAAGCCACCAGTTCCTGGTCTTCTGGCATGTCGTGGAGCGAGTGCCACAGATCCTGATACGCTGCCTGCCAGTGCTGCTGCCTGGCATGAAGGAGTCCGCGAATGGAGAAGAAACGCGCACAGGTGGGGGTGAGCGCGAGTGCTCTGTTGAGGTCCCGAATCGCCTCCTGGTGGTAGCCCAGGAGGGAACGGACCCCGCCGCGCTGTGCATAGAGTTCGGCGTAGGCGTCGGCGCGTTCCTCCTGCCGTGGCAGGCGTGGATCAGAGGTGGCAGGCGTGAGGATCTGTGTGAGAACGCTGTCGGCCTTGCGTATGTGCTTGAGCCTAATGAGGACCTTCACGTAGTGCCAGGTCAATGTGAGCCGGTCGTATTCATGTGGCTGAAGCCAAGCCTGTGTCTGTTTCCAGAGCGGGAGGGCATCCGGGTAGCGTTCCTGGTGTGTTGAGAGGACCGCGAGCACCAGGCAGGCAAGCCCTTCCAGCCGCCTGTGTGTTTGGCTCCCGCCATGTGCGTGTTGTAGAAGCGCGTGAAGGTCTTGCCGTGCCTGCTCAGATGATCCAAGCAGGGCAAATGCGACCCCGCGTTGCAGAAGCAGGCGTTGCGTCTGCTCTCTTCTCTGAAAGCAGAGCGCGTGCTGGCTGGACTGAGAGTGCCGTAATTGTGATGACCAGGTGGCAATGGATTCAGAGAGGCGTGTGCGCTCAATCGTACCATTCTCGCTGACGCAGGCGAAGACCGCTGTGAGCGGATGTGATGGATACAGGGTGAGCACCTGGTGCAAGGCGTCTGCAATCTCCTGTGCCAGAGTATGTCTTGATGATGTGGGCATGATGTGATTTGTCTCCTTTCAAAAAGGACGACAGCCTCCCGGGCGCGCCGGGAGGCTGTCGTTACGCTGGAAACTGTGTTGTACGATGAGAGGTCGTGAGATATGCTTCTGAGGAGAGCGCATTGGCGTACTTCCGCTCTCTCCTCACCTTGTTTCAGTGGAGAGAGATAAGCTCTCGGCCCTTGAAGCGGGTGCTTTGGTTTAGAGCTGATCCTCGCGCCTCTGCTGAAGCAGGTGTTCAACGGAGGCGAGCCCCTCGCGGACCTCCTTCAGTTTGTCGGGCAAAATGTAGTAATATGCGTGATTCCCCAGGCGCTTGACACCCAGGAAACCGGCGAACACTGAGACCTCCCCGGCATGAATGCGCGGGGGTTCCTGTTGCTCACCCACCGTTTCCGGCCTCTCCCGAAGGAGAAATCGGCTCTTGGTGGAGATAGGCAGGACTTTTCAGCCGACGCGCTCCGGCACGGGCAGCTCCGCTTTTGCGTCGAGCCACCACGCCCATGCTTCGGGGCAAGACATGCCCTTCATTCGCACGTTGTTGCAGACCCTCCATCACGGCTTGCAGGCGCGGCTCCGCACCTTCCCAGTCAGGCTGGGTGAGAGAGGGGATAATCTGTTCATGTTCCAGATGAGCGAGCAAGAAGGCCGAGTACAGATCGCGCTGCACAGGCCCACAGCCACAGGGGCAGTGGTGCCAGCGCTGCGATCTGGGTTTCTTGACGTAGGCTCCACAGGCATGACAATATTGTGAGAGTCGGGTCTTGAAGGCAGAGACTTCGCTCAGGATGCCGCCAGTTTTCGCAACTATGCGGGCCAAATGCGCTACAAACATCCCTGGAGCGCGAAGTCCGATGCTCCGACCATACTGCTTCTGCCATCCTTTGAACGAGGTCTTTTCTATGTGGATCGTGTTTCCCACCGAAGCGATGCGATGAGCCAGCTTGCCATGCAGACTCTTGCGGTGAGCGGCGAGTCTGCGCTCAGCATTGGCGTGCTGTCTCCTGGTCGCCTGGTACCGCTTGCTCTCCTTCCAACGCAGGCGTTTGCCCCACTTCACTCGGCCTTGCTCATCGTAGTTTTCTGGATTGTTGGCGCGGCGTTGCCGGTCCATTTTCCGTTGGATGCGCCGCTTTTTTCGGGCGTTTGGGGTTAATTCCTGGCAGAACGTGACCAGATCAGCTTTGCCCTCGCGCGGCACAATGGCAAGGCTGGAGGGGCCGATATCCAGACCAATCGTGTCGGTTCCGGTCTGCTCGTGCTTTTTCTTGACGAGTGCGTGACCCTCTAAGATGAGCTGGACGAAATAGCGGTTGCCATCGTGATCGGCCCCTTGAGCGGATGGCGAGGAAGCCTTGCGGCGGACCAGGCGGACATATTTGATCTTGTGGCGCATCCCATGCTGGATCACGGGATCGTGCCAGTCGATGATCGCCGGAATGACCTCCTGGTTCCAGATCAGGAAGCCACCGTCTCCCGCATTGGGGTCCAGCACGAAGCGCATGCCGGCGTCGTTGCGTTTGCCCTCCACGCTATCGATGCCTCTGCCTTTACTCCGAAACCGCACCCGTTTGGCCTTGCCTACGCAGACCCGATTCGCAGCTTGATAGGCGCGTGTAGCGAGCGTCTGAGCCATTGTGCTATCAATGTGATCAGCGATCCACGAGACACGAGCAAGCTTGGCATACTCGTGTAGCTCGTATTCGGAGAAGTGGTATTTTGTGCGTAAGGCAGAAAAAGCCTGAGCGCGTTGCTGTTTGTGCGAGCGTGGGAGAGCCCGCGCCTTGTTCCATGCAGGATCATTGCGCATGCATCGGAGCCGCTTCATGGCTTCAGCAAGCAGAGCGTTATACAGGCACCGAGCCGCTTCCAGGTGCGCACGTACCTGGCGTTCCTGGCTCCAATCGATCTGGAGAGGGAGTTCGAGAAGAAAGGTCGGTGTCTTTGCTCGCTTCATGACGTGCTTTGCTTTCCAATGCAGAGGATCTCTTCAGAAAGAGAGGGGACTGCTACCCGCCCCTGGTGTCTTTCTCCACGTTCATATGCCTACACAGCTATTCCAGTTGAGCAGGCTTCTTCTGGTAACTCGACGACGTACCGTTCGGAAATGGATTCGTGAGAAGCAACTCCATGCTCTTCAGGGAGGTCGAAGAGGAGGATACTATATCCGGCGCTCTGACTGAAATGAGTTTCGCGCGCAAGCGTGAGACAAGAGAAGACGATGATCTTTCTTCATTCTGTGGAGAACACAGTACGAAAGAAGAGTGATGCTTCCCTTCCACCCAACCAGCCCGAAAGGAACGCCCATTCATCCCCGCCTGAGAAAGAGCGGGGCTTTCTGGGCCGTTCTCTGTAAATGGTGCGAGACGACGGGCTGGGTGCGCGGGATGCGTTCGACCAGTTCACGGACGCAGAGGGTTCCCTCTGCTCGTGTCAGCAAACGGAGCAGGCGAAATCGGACAGGGCTCGCGAGGGCCTCAAGCAACAGCACGAGGCCTGCATCCTCTTCCAATCCGGCATCTCGCCTGTCCTTGCCCTCACCTGAGTCTGAGGCGGTCGTATCATCGACTGAATGCATAAGGAGGGAGAGGTGGTCTCGTTGGTAATGGGTATTCATCGGTGGTATTGTTCCTTTCAATTGTTGTCTGATGTATGTTCGCCCTGCTTCGTGCAAAGAAAGGGGCCGTCTGTGTAGCGACAGAGGAGGCAGACCAGGGTAAGCGTGCGCGTTGTGGTATTCCAAAGCGGGGTCAGCCAGCTTTCGCAGTGCGGGCACATGGGGGTGTCCTGGGCTGCGTCCAGTGTGATTGAAGGCGCACAGGCGACAGGCTGTAGTGGCACGATGACCTCTGTCTGGGTCGAGAGCCACTGGCGTACCGCATCGGCGCTCTGCTCATGCAGTTCCAGGGTTTGGATCGAGGATTCTGCGTTGCCCATCAGTGGATCTGGCAGCGAGAAGTAGCGGATGCTACTCTCTATTACTTCACAGATGCATGCTCGTGCGAGCAGATGGGCACCGAATTGCAGAAACGGCCGGGGCGCCTGGGGAAGGGCGTTGAGGTACCAAGTGAGCAGCGTTTCCTGCTCGTCGTTGCCCTGGACCAGAAATGACGGCAGACGTTCGTGGGTGAACACGACCTCGATCCCTGGTGCAAGCTGGCGTGAGCGGTGATCAATGAGCGTGACGATGTGTTCGCGATCAAGAATACGACCACCAAGCGACAGATAGCGGTAGGACGGACGGGTATGTGTGCTCGGTGGCAACGAGGAAATGCTCGTGCTGAGGCGCAGGTGTCTCAGACATAAGAAAATGTGCTCCTTTCGTAGAGAGAAGATGCTGTGATATCTAGTGGTGTGTGACGTGTCACGGTGGGGTGGACCTCGGCATTGGGGAAAGCCGGAGACACTGTTCTTCATTGGTAGTCCTCCTTCTACTTGTCAGGGTTTCAGGCCACAAGGCGCATTTGCACAGCAAGAAGGGGATGGGGGGTCATGCTTTTGCTCAAGGGAAGGAAGCCAGTTCCACGTGAAAAGGTGGAAAGGAGGCTGAGATTCGAGGTTTTGCCAAGTGTGGCGTTTTTCATAGGCAGAGGGGCAAATATACATTTATACTGAGTAGGAACGTTGCGTTGTCATGATGGAGCGAGAAAATGATGGAGACGCTCCTCCTCTGATGAAAGGAAAAAAGAATGATTCTCCCCCTAGCAACTGCCCTGCCTGTAAGCGCAATGACCAGGTTCAGAAAGTCCCGGCTATTCATCGCAATAGCTCCTTCACGAGGATGGAAACCCAGGTCACCACCTCTACGACTGTCACCTATGATTCCGCAGGAAATCCTACCTACACCTCTGTCCCTCAGACGACTACCGTTCCAGTCACCCACCAGACGAGACTCGGGGCCTTGCTCTCGCCTCCTCAGTGCAAGAGGATTCCTCTTCCTGTTGGTGAGAAAATCATTTTTTGGCTCTGCCCTCTCTTCGCCTTCGTCTTTTGTTTTGGCCTGATGTCTTTTCTTGAGAGGAGTTTTCCTCATGTCCTCGATGCATTCGTAGCCTTTTCACCTCTTGTTGCTTGCTTCCTGCTTCCTCTCATCTTCGGTGGCATCCTCATCGGCCCCCCTCTGCTCCTCGCGTTCCTGACTCACAACGTATTTTTCCGTCAAGCGAACAAGTGCCGCCAAGAGCTACAACGGCAAGAGAGGGAGCGCTGGCAATATCTGGTGCGCCAATGGGAGCAATTCTGCTACTGCCACCGGTGCGATTGCGTCTTCTCTGCGAGTACCGAGAAAATCGCTGCACCTGCTCAAATACAGCAACTCTACCGTCAGTAGGTGTCTGCACGGTTTACCATCCTTTTGCCATCTAAAACTACCAGAGCCTGAAACTTCAGCACCTTTTCACGTGGAACTGGCTTCCTTCCCTTGAGCAGAAGCATGACCTTCCATCCCCTTCTTGCTGTGCAGAAACGTCTTACGGCCTGAAACCCTGCTTGGGTGGTTGCGATGGGCTGCTCAGATTGGATACCAGGGAGCGTGCAGGCAATGGAAGCGGAGTCACCTGAAGGGGACGCGTGGTATAGAAGGCGATGAGTTGTGCCGTGAGTCTGGCGAGGGCACGACTGACTGGGGGTGAGAGGTGCTCTACCTCCCGCCAATCGGTGAGGGCGGCCAGCCGATGGAGTCGTGAGAGCAGGAGCTGAGGGAGCAGGCGTAAGGGCGTGGGAGGGAGTGGAAATTGCCAGAGAACGTAGCCTGTAAGGGTGCTCACCCGATATCGGCGCGCTTTTGTTCCTCCCTCGATGGTGACGAAAAATTGATCGGTGTAGCGCCAGGTGCGAAACCCGCGTGGGATGAGAGCCTGAGGTCGTGTGGGTGACGCAGGTGGAATATGGGCAAAATCAAGCCACTGGCGTCGCCACTCTTTTCGCCACCACTGAGCTAACTGCTGCTCTATGTGGTCGTTGAAAGGGGTCAGCACCTTGTCTCGGTATGGAAAAAAGAAACGCGAGGGATGAGGGAGGGGGCCAAAGGGCTGGAAGAGCCCTTTGATCGTGTCAAAGCCCTCGATACGTGCAAGGACCAGCCCTGGAAAGACGTGTCGGTAGCCGTATTCCTGGTCGGTCACGTGAGATGGATCGCTGGTAAATTCCACGAACCAATCCCGGGCCGTCGTTTTGTAGAGGCCGGTGAAGGCCTCTATTTCTTTGAGCAGAAAGCGGTAGCGTGTATCTTCTCGACGCATAGGAAATGCTCCTTTCATAAAAGACATGAAAAAAACTGGCTCACCTGCCTGTCAGTGCAGGCAGATGAGCCAGTACGTACGAAGAAAGAATCTATATGCAGAGGAACAGCTCTGTTCCTGGGTGATGGTGTCTGCTTAGTGCCTATCCCAATAGGCCCACAGCGCGGTAAGTAATCCAAGCGCAAGCAAGATGGAGCAGGCCTAGATAGTTCTCGACCTTTTCTCCCAGCGGATCAACACCCCACGAAAACGGTTCATCCAGCTGTGTGTGCGCTCCACTACCCATCGCCTTGCCTTGAAACCAACTTGCTGTTTGAGGGCTTGTGCTTCTTCCTTTCTCGCCCGAATATGCAGGGTATAGCCAAATGCTTTTCCTCGCGTCCCGAACCTCGTTGTAGTCATACCCTTTATCCAGGCAAAGGTTCTGCTTTCGCGTGTCGATCGGCATTGGCCGAGCAATGGGAATTGTTGCCTGAAGCATCTTGAAATCATTGCGATTGGCTCCCTCTACTTCTAAACCGATAGGAATGCCGTGCCCTTCAACAAGCAAACTCCGTTTTACTCCTCGTTTGGCTCGATCCGTCGGATTGGGGCCGATTTTCTCTTTGCCAAGCGGGGCTTTGGTCATCGCGCCATCCATCGCTTGCCATTCCCAGTCCAGACCCACCAACTCATCGTAGTCGAGCAGACCTTGTGCCCACAACGCTTTGAAGACACCTGCTTGGGTCCACTCTTGAACACGTCGGTGCGCACTACTACTCGAGCAGATGCTCGTTGCATCAAGTACTTTCCATTGACATCCCGTCCGCAAGCGGTAGAAAATCGCATTCATCTCTTTGCGATCATCCACGCGTGGGCGATGGCACCCCAGTGAGTGCGGCTTGCCTGGAGGTAAGAGCGGCTGTATTTTTAGCCAGAGTGCATCTGGAATGCTCCAACATTGGCTGGTGCTTGACGACCCCATTCTGGCCTTTTTCCTTTCTGCAGGAGATTCAGACGAACAATGAAGCGTTTGATAGAGTCCTGAAATGCACTGGATCGAGCCTGACTCCCGCCTGACGTGAACAACCACTTCGGCAGTTTATGCCGAAGTGGTTGTTCATGGGTTCTGGCCTCCAGCAGTGCTGACTCAACACTGCGTGGAGGTACAGGCGGAGGGGCATCAGGAGACCGTGGGCACAATGGGCAAGACGACATGCGAAGGATGTGCCTCATCATGCAGGATCGCCTGATGGGCGACGGCCAGCTCGGCATCGGTGCCGAAGTCGTGACCGGTGTTGGGATTGCGATCCCAACGCGGGAAATTGCTGCTGGTGATATCCAGGCGAATGCGATGCCCGCGCTTGAAGAGATTGCTGGTGGACCAGAGATCGATCTCGTACTCGTAGGCGGTATTTGGCTTGATCAGCGACGGCTCTTCACCTCGCGTGAAGCCACGATAGCGAGCACGAATGATGCCATCAGTGAGGTTGCGCGCGTAGCCGTCGGGATGCACATCGATCAAGCGCACCACGAAGTCGGTATCCGGCGCGCTCGATGTCGCCCACAGCACGACTGTGATCGGTCCGGTCACCTCGGTGTCCTCTTTCAATGGTGGAGTGGTGTAGACTAGCACATCCTCCCGGCTCTCGGTGGTACGTTGGTCATAGGGACCAGCTGGATATTCCGCCGTCATCAGCAGCGCACCTCCGCGCGTGATAACCGGATGCGCTGGGTCATAATCGTACGTATCCGCGGCCTCCTCACGCGGCGGGATCGTGCTCAGCATCCCATCGCCATGCAGGGTATTGGCCCGCCCGCCGCTGTGCAGGTAGTAGCGCGTCTCAACTGCGCGCGCCAGCGGCCACTCGTTCTCCTCGCGCCACACATTCGCGCCCATCACGAAGAGCTTGATTGGCGCCTCCTCCGTGACGCCATTCTCAAGTCCCTTGAGCCAGCGATCGAACCAGCGCTGGTGGACGCTCTCCATGGAACTCTTCAGGTCAAGCGCTGCGCTATTGGCGCCGATGCCAAAATTGATCTCGCCGACGAGGTTGGTGCGGTTCATATGCGACCACGGCCCAATCAACAACTGGCTCTGGCGCGCAGCGCGCGTGCTGCCGCGCTCGTGCATGGCGCGAAAACTCTCAATGGTGCCCTGTAAGTAAACATCGTACCAGCCACCGATATTGAGGGCAGGCACCTGTACCTGCTCATATTTGCCCGCCAGCGTAAGCCCATCCAATCCCTCACGATCCATCACATGCTCAAGCTCCTCAAACAACGCTTGCCCCGTGCCGGTGCGCTTGAGCGGCGCAAACTCTTTGAGCGGCAGTGACCAGTAGCCCCGTGTGCCCAGTGCGTCAATCTCCTCCGCCAGTTCGCGCAGAGCCTGACCCAGTTTGCGCGGATCAGCCTGGCCCTGGTGTTGCTTGAGGATCACATCAGTTCCAACCAACTGTAAATGCCAGTTCGTATGCTTGCCCAGCTCAAAAGCCCCGGCCCGATACCGTGAGCCGTTCAGCGGGTCGCCCACGGTGATCATCGGCACAATGGCCTTGAGAGCAGCGGGCCGCAGGATGGCCGGTGCCCACTGGGCAAAACCAGAATACGAGGCCCCAAACATGCTGATCTGGCCATCGCTGTAGGGGAGACTCGCTGCCCACTCGATCGTATCCACCCCATCCAGCCACTCATTGACATTCGGTTCCCATTCTCCCTCGGACGCATAGCGCCCGCGTGTATCCTGAATAATCACCACGTACCCCTTGCGTACCATCTGTGCAGGATCGAAGAGGGACGTTGCCAGCGGCAAATGCTTGCCATACGGAATGCGCAGGAGCAGCACCGGCCAGTGCCCCTTGCTTGCCGGAAGATACACATTCGCGCGTAGCACTACTCCATCGCGCATGGTCGCAGGCACATCATACAGAACGCGAACTTCACTTTCCTGCTTCTGAGTCATAAAGAGATGTTCCTCTCGTCTTCTCCGGGCCGCTCAGGTCACGGGTTGCGTATTGTTTTCTGATTTACTATACTTATCTTATATTAGATAAGTCTAATATAAGAGCAGTTGTATAATAACGATTGGGCCCCACGTTGTCAAGAGGAAACTCAGGAGGAAAAAGAGATGTCGCTTGCCCACGCTATTCTTGGCTGGTTGCACAAAGAACCCATGACGGGTTATGACCTCAAGAAGCAATTTGATCAGGGGGTCGGTTATTTCTGGCTTGCCGACCAGATGCAAATCTATCGCACCCTGGATCGTCTGGTGGAACAGGGCTATGCCTCGGTTCACGAAGAGATCCAGCACGCACGGCCCAATCGCAAGGTCTACACCGTGACAGAGACCGGGCGCGTGGAATTTCGCCGCTGGCTAACCGAATCTCAGGATCTGCCCCTCTTCCGTGATCCTCTGCTCATCCAGGTCTTCTTCGCGTCCATCTTATCAAACGCTGAGATTATTCAATTGCTTGAACAACAGCGTATCGCTCACAGCGAGCGGTTGGCATCGTATCAACAGTTGGTCCATTTTCCCCTGGACGCGTTGGTTGGGACGCCAGAAGTGAGTCGCAGACAGATGCTCCGGCGCCTGACATTAGAGCAGGGGTTAAAACGAGAACAGGCGTATATTGACTGGTTGGAAGAGGCCATCGAAGTCGTGCGTCGTCTTCCAGAGTAAGAGGGAAATATACCTATTGGGATAGGCTCTTAGCGCAGGTAGGAGGTCAGGACCACGTCTCGACGGTTATGCCCCAGCGCCCGTGACACGACCAGGACGGCTTCCTCATCAAGGATGCCACGGGGCAGGCGACCCTGTGGCGGGGGCAGAGGACGATCAGAGAGCGATTGATAGAGTGCCTGGGCATACGCTCGACGATAGGCATGGATATCGAGGTGCTTCGGGAGGCGAGAAAAGACCTTCTCCTCGCTTCGTCGACCCTCTACCAGGCGGAGCACCGTGGTTTCTTGCCCTGGAAGGACAGGAACCTGGCGTATTTTGCCCCCTTTGCCGTGGACGTGGGCAAGCACCACGTGTCCATCTGTCAGCCTCTCGATTTGACCAACCCGTAGCGCTCGCGCCTCATGTCGCCGTAAGCCGGTTGCGCCAAGAAAGGCAAGCAGATCCTGCCAGGCTTCTGGAGACATGTAGCGAGGCCGTTTCTGGTGCGAAGAAGGGGTACGGGAGCGACGAATGGCCTCTCGATGCCGTGCCGGTAATGGCACCTCGCTGGCAAGAGTCGGAGAGCCAAAGAAGAGGCGCAAGGCGCTGCGCGTGGTTGCAAGTGTCCAGGGACTATAGCCCTCTTGCACATGCAGTTGCAAGTAGGCAGAGACGAGTGCATCCGCACGTTGGTCGATCTCGTGCAGGCGTTTGGTCCCATGCGTTGCGCGGCACCAGCATAAAAAGCGCATCACGATGTTCTGGTACGTTGTCCGTGTAGTATAGGCGTGAATCTTTCCATCAGAAAACGGCCAGTGATAGATTCCCAGGACGCGAGCCTGGGCTTTGGCGTGCGCGCGGCTCTGTCCCAGCGCCATCAAACTGTCCAGCCTCTGTTGCGCTTCATAAAGGAGCCCTGGTCGTTTCCCCATCGCGGGCACATTCTTCTTTGTGTGTAAAATGATGTGGTTTTACAAGGTCTGTTGTTGCGTTCAGTAATTGCGAAGCGTCTACCTACAGAGGATTGCCTCTGCAGAGCAGGGAGAAGACGGTGAAGAGGGGCTCCGTGCTCTCTTTGGTGCCCTGTGTTGTGCTGACGCCTGCCTCCCAGAGAAGGTGGGAACCATGCACCAGTCGACACAGGATACGTGTTGTCTTCTCGTGAGGTGCAGACAGAGAGCCAGGCTCTATCTGTTGCACGTGCAGCGCCAGGATAGCAGGATAGATGGAGGGACTCAACATCCACTCTTGCTATCCCTTCTTATGCACTGCGGCTCTCATGAATGAGAACACTTGTTCTCCTGTAATACGGGCGAGTAGAGGTTGTGGTTACATGTTTTCTCCTCACTTTCTCAAAAAACGACTTTTCCATTGAAAAGGGAACAAGCGCCTCACTCTGGTTGGGTGACAGGAGGCTTCGAGAGGGGTGTTTTCCGCTGCAATAATTCCTCGCGCACGATAGTGACCTCGGGGGGAGCGGTGATCCCGAGTTTTGCTCGTCCTTCATCCACCTCAAGGACTTCAATGAGAATGTTCCCAGAGAGGATAACGCGCTCCCCTTTCTTGCGTCGTATGACTAGTACATTGAGGCTCAAACAACTCCATGATCAGGAGAGAGTCCAGAGTAGAATAAAGAAATGTCGATTTTTGACAAGACTCCTGGTGGAGTTCTCTGGTATGATCTCTCTGAGAACATCACATGTGAAGACCCCTCTATCCAAGTGAAAATAGCCGTGTGGGAAGCTCTTCACAAAACTGATTCTCGTAGAACAGACGACGAGGTGAGATGCACGATGGAAAGACCTGGTACAGTTCATCAAAAACAGATGTCCCCGCCTAATCAGCAGACAATACCGCTGACTGTCCCACGGGATGGCATCTGGCTCCGCCTTGCCCTCACCTTGGAGGGGACGGTACGCCGCAGTTCTTCTGCCAAGCAGATGCTTTCCTCGCAGCACTTTAACGCCGCACGAACGTGCTGGACTCTTGCTGATGTGACGTTCCTGCGGACGGCACTTGAACTGCTTTACACCACACAAGGCCAAATCCGTATGAGTGCACTCGCCGCTGACTGCAGTCTCTCCTTGCGCCAATTTGAGCGACGATTTAAGCAGTGCATCGGTGTATCGCCCAAGATATTCGCACGTCTCCTCCGCTTCGAGGCGTTGCTTCACGCATTGATACACGAGCCAGCCTCTTCTCTCGCTGACGCCGCTTCCCATCTTGGCTATCAGGATCAGGCCCATGTCATCCATGAATTCAAGACATGGGCGGGCTGTACGCCAACGGCGTTTCTCGGCTTCGCCAAACAGCGGGCGCAGCAAGGGCCTCTCGTTCCCGACCCTCGCCATGTCGCTGTGCCTGTCTATATCGTCTAGAAAGAAGGAGCAGAAGAAGGATGTCTCTAGCAGAGCAAGCATTTCAGCTTCCATGGTATGGTATTCATCACATTGCCTTGCTCACCACTGACCTGGACGCGACTATTCGCTTCTACCGGGACGTGTTGGGAATGCAGACGAGTGATATCGCCCCGTCCAAAGAGGGACGCGGCAGGCATTGTCTCATTTTCGTCAAACCAAACGACGACAACGTCTGGGGCTTCCATTTCTTTGAACGCCCGCTCGAAAAAACAACGCTCGGCGCTTCAGACACTCATCCACAGAGTTTCGTCCCCCATGTCGCCCTGCGACTCCCAGATGGAATTGCCGCACGCGCCTTACGCGAGCGTTTGAGCAATGCCCATGTCTCCATCACAGAGATTCCTGAACTGGGATCCTTTGTGTTTTTTGACAACAATCAGCTGTGTTTAGAAGTCACATGGCCCAAAGAGAAAAGTGTCTCTTAAATGAAGAGGCGAGAGCAAGAACGCTCATCGGTATGACACTTTAAGTCAGTATGCGGTGTACGTCCACTTGATGGGCTTAGCCATTGTCCGATTGTAATAGGCCATAAAGGCCAGCATCTGGTCGCGCAAATCATCGAGCGAGATGAAATGGCCACGTTTGAGCAGCTTGCGGACCAAAATACTGAGCCAAATTTCCACCTGGTTCATCCAGGATGCATGTTTGGGGGTGTAATAAAACACCACACGATGCGTTGGGTCGTGCAAGAAAGCGGCACGGCTAGCCATCGAGTGGTGAATACCGCGTTTGTCTTTGACTCCCAGCATGTCTTGCTCAATCCCCTCCAGATCAGCAATCCAACGGACCAGAGACTCGGATTGGTGAATGTTCAGGTTGTCCAGCACAATGTGCCATTTGGTCGCGGTTGGATCGCTGGCGATCAAGCGCTGAAGGTGTGCGAGCGCATCCTCTTCGGTGCGCCTGGGTCCCCAGGAGGGTTCAATCACTTGTCCTCTGACCACATCAAATTTGATGAACCAGGACAAGGTCCCATGCCGAATGTACTCAAATTCGCGCCGCAGGACATGACCGGGCTGCATGGGCAGGTCGGGATGCTTGCGTTCCAGGGCTTGCACCCCTGTCAATTCATCCATGCTGATGGTGCGTTCGCCTCGTTTGGCTCGCTCGGCGGCTTGTGCATAGACCTGACAGCCCTCCACAATTTTCTCTTCTCGCTGCGGGTCTTCTTCCTCGGTCAGCCAATAGCGGAACCGGTGTGGTTGGAAGCCCCTTTTTGAGGAGTCGAGCTGCATGCCGAGGCGAGATCTTGGTGACGATCCCCCGTTGCTTCAGTTCGTCCGCGATTTCTCGACCTGTCCACTGGCTGATAGGCCGACCCGTTTTCGCGGGCGCCTCGCAGGCCAGAGCCGCCATCTGAGCCCGTTGCTCTGCCGTGAATTTGGGAACCGCTCCGGGACGAGGGGCATCCTGCAAGCGCTGGAGCAGACGCACCGACGGCTCTCTCCCCTCTTCGTGATCGCTCTCAGGCCCGCTCGCTCTCGCCCAGCGATCTCTCCACAAACGCACCGTATCCACGTTGATAGTCAAGTCGCGCGCAATCTGAGCATTGGAAGCCCCTTGCTCCGCCGCTAAGACGATGCGTGCTCTCAGCGCCACTTGTTGTTCGCTTCGATGACGCTTCGTCAACCGCGTTAACTCTTCCCGCTCTTTCTCACTCAGGCGAATCGCTGTCGCTCGTTTGGGCATCGATGGTGTGATCTCCTCGCTCTTTTCCCCTATTCTATCATGGGCCTTTCAATGCCTTGATGTACTAGTGGCTTTCCGAATACAGCAGTGCTGTACCCGTTGACAGAGGCCATCAAACGTGGACGTCCAGACGGCTTCAGGAGATGGAGGATGCATGCGTGAAACACTCTTTTCTGGCTCTTGTACTCAACCTGATGGAAAGTCAGGATGAAAGCACCTCACAGCGTTATCTCTTTTACGGTTTTTCCCTCTGTTTCAACGTTTACACGATGAACTCTCTGGCGAAGCGACGGATGGTATCCAGTTGCGTCACCTCTGAGAAGATGATCGCCAGTTCCTGGACGCCTGCCGCCTCGTAGGCAGCGAGACGCTGGCGAATCGTCTCAGAACTGCCAATGAGAGCATACGACTGAGAATCTCCAGGCAAAAGGGCCTTCATCCACTCTGGGATCAAAGCCTGAGCTTGCTCATCGGTATCACCAATGATACAGAACGTCTGTGCTGTACGATGAATGCTATTGTAGCTGCGTCCAACAGACTCACAATGCTGTTTGAGCACTGCAAACTTGTGAGCAACCGTGGCAGGATCGCCAAAGACGTTACAGGCATCGCCGTATTGAGCCACCAGTTTGAGTGTGACCTGCTCACCACCGCCAGCAATCAGCAGGGGGATATGGGGTTGCTGCACCCCTTTGGGCTGATTGATGGCACCGCGCACCTGGTAGTATTTGCCTTCAAAGACAGCCTCGTCTTCCTTCCACATCGCCAAAATGACTTGGACCGCTTCGCGCAACTGGCGCGCACGGACATTCGCCTCTGGATATTCGTAGCCATAGGCCCGATATTCAGACTCGTACCAACCTGCTCCTATGCCAAAGGTAAGTCGTCCATGCGAGAGCACATCGACAGTCGAAGCCATTTTCGCCTGTAACGCGGGGTTCCGATAACTATTCCCCGTCACCATCTGGCCGATACGCACCCGCTTCGTATCACGCGCCAGAGCCGCTGCGCTGGTCCAGCACTCAAAGGTCGCTTCTTGTGGAGACAGGGGGATCGTCGTCTGAAAGTGGTCCGCCAACCAGATCGATTCATAGCCATACTCCTCAGCCGTTTGTGCCACGCGAGTCAGCGTTTCATACGCTTCTACGGGATCCTTGATGCCTGCCAGTTCCGTCAAACCGCCCAGGGCAAGGTAAACACCATATTTGAGAGACATAACACATAACCTCTTTCTCTGCTGGCAGAAGTATTTCTGCCAGATTATCTGCAAGAATGAGCATCCTTCGAGAGGCGACATTCAGCTAAACGTGTATCATCTAGATATGCTACCTCTAGCACTCACTTTGATTGAATTGACAGCCCACATAGCTGTTGCTTTATGCCACATATGCAAACAGATCTCCCCAACACAGAACCAAGTCAGAGAGAATCGGTTCCCCTACATACGGTAAACATTATGTGCGCTACAGCGGTTGTCATCAGGGAAATGCAATTCCCAGATCCCTCGTTGTCGAAGTATACGTATTCCACACCACAGGCACAAGTACGTACAAAAATGTGCGATACTGACATAAATGATAGTATCGCGAGAGATGGAAACGACAACAGAAGAAAGAGGCGCCCCTTATGCAGCAAGAAATCAACACAACAGGAACAAAGTGTTATGTGGAAAAAACGGTTGACGTGATGGGAGGAAAGTGGAAGCCAATGATCTTGCATGCCCTGCTTATTAATGGTCCACGACGCTTCGGGGAACTCAATCGGTTGGTTCCCGAGGCCACCCAGCGGATACTCACCCTCCAACTACGAGAGTTAGAAGAGGATGGGGTGATTCATCGCGAAGTCTACAAACAGGTTCCTCCAAAGGTCGAGTACTCGCTCACTCCATTTGGCCTGACTCTAGAGCCCATTTTAGTGTTGATGAGGCAGTGGGGTGAGCGATATGCAGATAGCGTGGAAACAAGTCGGAATCATTCCCACAACGAGAGAGAGAGGCAACATGGAATGCAGCGTTTGTAGCAATTATCTTATTTGCTCATGTTGATTTATTCAGAGAAACGCGACGAATTCTCAAAGATGAGTAAAACGTTTCCATGTCATCACAGAATTACAACTGTAGTAATAGAAGAGAATGTGTCAATGGAGACTACACCTCTCATCCCTGATGGTTACAATGAGCCAATTAAGCAACTCACCTGTCGGATTTGTAAACATATCTTCTACCTTGCGATGGTTGATTACAACCGCCTGTCACCGGTATCCTATTGCCATGAGTGTAGTCTCATTCTGGCAGCGGAGCTTGAGAAACACCAGGGGACGCAAAGCAGCATCGCTCCACGACCAGTTCCTACCCCCGCTTCTTCCCCTCAAGAACGCACAACAGCCGTTTCTCCTCTGCCATCTCTTTTCATAAAAAACACAGGCAGGCCAGATAAACTTACATCCATTCGGCTGATGAAGACCCCAATCGCACCGATGGCAAATCCCAATACATTGGACAATCTTCTAGCATCAAAGGTGGCCTGAGGCGCTGGGCTGGTCCCCAGGCGGTCTCTTCGATAACCGGAGCAAAATCGTCGCTTTGCTCCGGCTCAATCTGTGCAATCAGTCCATTTTCCACAGGATAGCGAGTCAATAATGCAGCAGTTCGTGCCAGCGAGGCCCGTACTTCTACTCCCCTGCCATCCATCGCCCGCCTGGTCAAACCGCGTATGGCCGCTCCCGCAAGCAGGTATCCTGTGGCATGATCAAGAGCCTGTCCAGGCAGGGGAAGTGGATGCGGCTTATCGGCCTTCACCATCCCCATATGGGCAATACCACTCGACATCTGGATCAGGCTATCAAACCCTCTCCGCATTTGCCACGGCCCACTCCAACCATAGGCATTGAGCGAAATATCAATCAAGCCAGGCCGCAGCTTCTGCCGCTCTTCCCGATCAAGGCCAAGACGTGCCAGGGCATCTGTTCGATAGCCATGAACCAGGATGTCAGCATCAGCCAGCAGTTTTTTCAGCGTGATCATCCCATGAGAACTCTTGAGATCAAGCCGCGCACAGCGTTTCCCGACGACAACCTCTGGTACCGTTCCTGGCTCTTCCCATCCGAGAGGATCAATGCGCAAGATTTGCGCCCCATACCCGGCGAGAAAACGGGTGGCCACTGGACCAGCCAGAATTCTGGTTAAATCGAGCACTCGTACGCCCTCTAAAGGCCGTGTCGCTGCTTTGGACCAAGTTGGTACACAACCGGAATTCGTCAGAGAAACGTGCAGTAATGGCTCGTTGGCCACTGCTCGCCCCTGTTCGTGGCTCCTCCACTCCTCCACGGATCTCATCGCAGCCGCACACCCTTTGACAGAAACGATAGCATCCTCCAATTCGGTTGCCTGCCAACCGGCAACTGCCCGCGCGACAGCCTCCCGATCTTCCGCACACCCCAGCACGTGAAGTGCAGCACGACGATGATGTGGTGCGTTGGTGTGTAACCGTATCCAGTTGTCCCGTGCCTGATAATTCCCAGCAACGGTATCCCATTGCGGTGGCAACTGCCAGCCTATCGGATGCAAGGATTGAGAAAACCAGAGGGATGCCAACCGTCGATCCACCTGGATGGACGGTCTTTTGCCACGCTGGAGAGCGATAAATTCAGCCATTGCCATACCTGCCGAAGCAAGAGAGGCAATGGCCAGATCGGTCACAGCATAAACCGATGCCAGTGTCCCAACCCCGATTACCTTTGGAAAATCTCTTGCTGTGAACGATCCGCCCATTGCCTGCTGGATTTCTGCCATGAGAGCCTTATACACTTGAAGAGCCAGCTCCTTCATTGTGCTTGATTATCTGATCTATTTGAGAGTATAGGCTCCGAAAGAAGAAAAAGCTAGTGTTGATCGCGAGGAACAAAGCCAGGCTTGCAAATCATTTTGCGTTCAAATGGCGTTCCGGTGCTATTGTCTCTGTGAAGACGTTGCTTTTTGCAAAGTCAGGGCAACTGAGCAATTTCTTCCAATACTCAGCAAGCACTTCATCTATACAGAAGAAAGCTGATTAGCTAGAATGGGTAAAATACGAGAATATAGATGGAGAACGGCGATGAAATCGAATCGGCAGGTCATGGGGCAATTGCAACGACAGAGGCTGGTGAAACAGCTTCAACGACAGTTGAGAGGCTGGGATCCTGATACGCAATGCAACGTTCACTCCTGGATGAGTGATAGTAGGCAATGTCAATATGACAAGTATGGGCGAGTGATTGAACTGCATCTCTGCGAATGCGATTTGACGCAGATCCCTTCGGAAGTATGGCAACTCTCAACATTGCGATCGCTTTACCTGACCCACAATCAGCTGAGTACCCTGTCTTCAGACGTAGGCAGGCTTTTTTCACTGGAATGGCTTGAATTGGATCACAATCAACTGAGCTCTCTACCTGAGCAGGTATGGAGCCTTCAGCATCTGCACTTGCTCGACCTGGGCAATAACCAGTTTTGCTCTCTGCCTGGAGACATTGGCAGCCTCTCTGAATTGCAATCCCTTTACTTGGGCAACAATCAGCTCAGTGTGTTACCAGAGCAAGTGTGGCACCTCTCAAAATTAGAGGCACTCAGGCTATCTCATAATCAGTTCACCTCTCTCCCCGCGGAGATTGGCAACCTCTCTTCACTGCACATGCTTTGGCTCGATAACAACCAGTTCAGCTCTTTCCCTATGGAAATCGGCGATCTCTTTACATTGCGCTTTCTTGACCTATCCCATAATCAGTTTCGCTCTCTTCCTATGGAGATAGTTAACCTCCCCGATCTACGAACACTGCGCCTATCTCACAACCAGCTTACCTCTCTGCCTAAAGAAATAGGGAATCTCTCTGAACTAGGAATGTTACATTTGGAAAACAACCAGTTCAGCTCTTTGCCGATGGAACTAAGCAATCTCTCGTCGCTACGTTCGCTTTACCTGAACAATAATCAAATTTGCTCTCTGCCTATGGAGTTAGGTGATCTCCCGTCATTAAAACGCTTTCGTCTGGATGGCAATCCATTACAGACACCACCGCCGAAGATCATCGCCCAAGGCACCAAGGCTATTCTGGCCTATTTGAGAACAATGCAAGAGGCAGGGGCGAAACACCTGAAAGCAAAATAATCCATCTGGATGGATAGACTTCTTAATTTTGAAAAACGGGCTGAGGAAGCACGAAAAAGGGATGAGAATGAAATGAGTCGAATGAAACAAGTCCCTTCTCACTGGGAGAAACCTCTTCATAAATATAGGCTTAGAAAGAAAAAGGGCAAGCATAAATAATTGGCAGATGTTGCTCTAGCTTGATGATACTCAACGGAATACAGTCTGGCTAGAAGTAGATCCACCGCGGATGTTTTCACATGTGGTGGGCAAGATCTATTCCCCTATAGTCGTCCTATTGGGATTGGCGTTTTCATTGCGTCATATATGCGTTTGCGTGATTGCGAGCATATCCTCTCCCGGCTGGCATCACATGAGAGGTATCTAGACAGAGAAAGCTCCTCACGCTAAACTATTGAGTAACATTTGGTCTGGAGAACCATTTCATCTACGCACTATAGCTCCAAATATTCTTCACCCGCATTCTTAATGCACGGAGTTTGCCCACGAAAGGGATATCAAAATGTACTTTACCCTCCTCATGCTCGGTTCGGGCCTCTTCTGGACTATTACCTATCTTTTGATCATCCAACGTAGCTGGCGCGACCGCTCCTATGGAATGCCCCTGGCTGCACTCTGCGCCAATATATCCTGGGAATTTATCTTCTCGTTTCTTCTTCCGCCTCAACTTATCCAACACATCGTCAATCTCATCTGGTTCGTCCTAGATGCTGTCATTTTTGCCTTGACGATCCGTTATGGCCCCAGGGAATTTCTCAATCTCTCGAAGAGGGCTTTTTATACTGTGTTGGGCCTGGCACTCGTCACCAGTTTCTTTGCAGTGCTCCTGGTCACACTTGAGTTCCATGATTCAGGAGTGTATGCTGCGTTTGGGCAAAATCTGATGATGTCGATACTCTTCATTACTATGCTCTTTCGTCGCCGCTCCTTACGTGGCCAATCGATGAGTATCGCTTTGTGCAAATTACTTGGCACTGCCTGTGCGTCGCTGGCCTTCTATTTGTATTCCGCACCCTGGCACCATTCTGTGCTCTTGCCGTTCCTCTATGTTGCCACGTTCATCTATGATGTGGTGTATGTAGGCATGGTCTACGTTCGGATGCGAGCAGGAACAAAGATCGTCCATACGTCTCCCATAAAAGGGGATCAAACAGAAGCATCGATACAACCGAGTTAGAGGGCAGCGCTATTGGAGAGTAAGACATTCACTAGAACGTCGGTCAAGAAATGCGAAGGAATGATCGATAAATAGAAAAGCGCGAAGCAAATGAGGGATGGAAACCACAAGGAGGCAAGACAAGATGTATACGTGCCGCTTCGCGCGAACCATTGAAGAGCCCTGGACGGCTGTAGAACCGATCTCATTGGGAACTGTCCCATCCGGGCGTGGTACGCCTGAGAGCTATTGCCTGGTTGAGCAGCAGGAGAGCCAGGTGATGAGGTTCGATGTGTATGGAGAAGACAGGGCATTTGCCGATGCGCAGATTTGGAAAACGTGGGTGGTGATTGGCTTTGCAGATGCGGTCCACTTCGTTGCTCTTGATACGAAGCAGCGCTATTCCTATCCTCTGCGCGGGTACTTTGACCACCTCTATCCGACAGAAGCGTTTCTTCTTGTCGCATCAGCATCAGAACTCCTGTGTTTTGATCCAGAGATCAGGTTACAATGGAGGGCGGAAGACCTTGGAATTGATGGAGTGGTCATCAAAAGCGTCGAAAATGATATGATACGCGGAGAAGGCGAGTGGGACCCTCCTGGTGGCTGGAGACCATTTACCGTCTCGTTGCGCTCTGGACGTATCATTGCAGAATGATGTTCCTATTATCTCATGAGTTGATTTGGATAGGCAAAAAAGCGTCCAATTTCATGGGGTCACTACATATCGTTCATCAATACGATAGAGCGCAGCATACTCAGGTAGGAGGCGATAGGCATTGATGGCTTTGCGCAAGGTAGCAAATGCGTCCTTTACAGATTGGCGAACTTCTCGATTGTGTGAATTGATACCGTGATCCTCAATATGGATCCTATAATAATCATTCCCTGCATCATAAATATTTTTTACACGTAGTAGATACATCCATTATCCTCAACCATGCATGATACATCGTGGTTCTTTCTTTTTTCTCTCTCTGTTCGGCAAATGCGGGATGCATGACAAGTATATCATGAGCGACGACCGAATCCAGCAGAGATACGAACGCTGGCTTTTTGAAAATCATCCAGAGTGAGTTCCTCCCAAGCCTTAGCGTCGAGCGAAGTTTTTGGTTCTTCATTATCTTCCGGGCGAGGAGACACACTGCGTGAGGGACCCTTTTAAGAATGCCCTGTTGGAGCCAATGAGGGCAAACCACTTTTTCTATGCACAGGTCTAGCACAGAAGATAATGAAAACCATTTTTGTTGGATTTGACACAAAAAGCGAATATCAAACTATAAAAAGGGCCAGATAGAATATTTGTGATCCTTTACCTGACTGCTACTTGATTTAATTGTGCGTCAGGGTAAGGAGGCGCTGCACGGCCTGCTCATATGCGGCTGGCGCCTCCACCATTGGTGTGTGGCCTGCGTCCAGCAGACGTAATTCAGCGTGTGGCAGGTGTTCTACCAGGAACTCAGCGTGAGCAATTGTTCGCGCCTGATCATGTGTCCCATGCACGACGACGGTGGGCATCGTCAGCTTTGGCAGGTCACCCGCCAGGTCGACCATAGATTGGCTGGTGAGCACTTGCAGGGCCGCTTCACGCGGTACACGACGAGCATAGGCGAGGAGACGTTGTATCAATGCCTGTTCCGGCTGATAATAGAAGCTACGACGTAAGAGACGCTCGTAAAACTCCGTCCCTCCGCCCGCCTCTATGGTCTTGATGATGCTCGTTATATCCCCATGCCTATGGGTATTGGCTCCGGTATCAGGTCATCCACCAGATCTCTGGGAAATGGTCGGGATGTGTGGTGTCGAGTCCAATACGTATCAATGTAAGAGAAAAGTCTGCTTGCCTTCCATTATAGGTATGCTGAAAATTTGAAAAAGAGATTTTTTGCAGGATAGGCACTTTGGTGCCCAGTCTATATGCAGGCCCATTTCCGCCTCTTATGGCTGTTAGCATTGATGATAATATATTTGTATGTTAAATTAATAAATGCACATAATTTAGAATATAAGAGGACACTATGGACGGTACAGTATCGGTTATTTTGAGACTATCCGAAGTAACACTTGTGTTACTTGAGCAGCAAGATCTTAATTTATATGAAGAGCTTCAGCAAGAATTGCCTTCACTCCAATTTCGCATTGAGCCAGATCCAGATGCACCTTCAGGTAGTCGGGATGCAATAACGGTGATTCTGGCGATATCTACACTTGTGGGAAGCCTCTCACCCATTATTATTCGTATCCTCAATCAATGTACCCCACCAAATCGCAGGGTTCAATGGAAAACGGATGAAACGACTGAAACCCATCACCCTGATGGATCTATCACTACTGTTCATCGCATATACGTGTATGCAGATGATGAGCAGCGTCCGTGGGCCTCTCTCCCCTATCCTAAGCCATCCCAACCACACATGGAGCAGCAACCAACCTTCCAGAAAGATCAAGAGAACGACGTATGAGTCAAAAACGGTATGCCTATCTTATTGGGGCCAATGGTCCTGAGGGGATGCGTCTTAAACATGCTGAGGAGGATGTCCTTCGTCTGGCTGAAGCCCTAAAGACTCCAAATCCCTGCCACTTTGCTGAGGCAGTACCTGTTATCGCTCATACGCGCCAGAGTGCTTTAGGAAGCTTTAAAGCTATAATTGATCAATGCAACCCCTCAGATCTATTGTTGGTGCATTTCTCTGGACATGCCATTTTTGATGAACAGCTGTATTTATTATGTAATGAAACGAATCTTGATGATATCTTCTCCTCAGCCCTGGAGATTACCACTCTCAAAACCATGCTGCGTCGGTGTAAAGCACGCAACAAACTGCTCATTCTCGATTGCTGTCATGCAGCAGGCGCTTCAGGAGGAGCGCTTGGCAAGAGTGAACATGATATTCGTGGCGTCCTTAATGAAGAAATGAAAGGGAGCGCTACGATCATTCTTTCGGCATGTGCCCGCAAAGAACGAACCCGTGAATTTGATGACCTTGATGGTGGATCTGGCTTCCTTTCCTGGGCACTTCGGGCTGCCTGTACCACTCATTTTGAGGAAGTCACTTCAGATAGGCATGCCAGAACGCTGTCATTTCATGATATTTGGAAATGGCTTCCCAATGCGCTTGAGTATGTGAATACAACGATGTGCCAATCGAAGCCCTTACCACCTCCTATCCTTGTCAGTGAACTGGAAAGTGGAAGTGGCAGTGAAATCTGGCTCACTGACCTTCCTCGTACTAGTCAGCCTATCTTGCAGAAGAGAAATGAAACGCGACGGAAGTACCTGGAAGCTGTTTATCAACGCTATAGCACCTTGGCTCTTCCTATTGGCCCAGCAGAAGGACTTCCCCTACCCGCTCTCTTTCAGCCCCTTTGGCTCCGTTCAGACCCACTCGTGGCAGGAGACCTAGAGCATGCTAGCCGCCGTCTTCTTCTAGGTGAGGATTGGTTGGAACAGCATGGTGCTTTAGATTTCAAAGGAGACGAAAAAGAGCATGGGATTGCTGAATGTGCGGAGTCTGCACTCCAGCAAAGTCAGCATGGACGAATCGTAGTTCTTGGTGGGCCTGGAACCGGCAAAACAACAACATTGAAGTATCTCATTGGGCGCCAAGCCAAAAAAGCCCTTGTAATGTCTGATGAGCATCTTCCTATTTTTCTTTCTCTTGCTGATCTTGCTCGAACGGAAAAAACATTTCCCGAGTATCTTGTTTTTCTTGTGGAAGATATGGGAATAGAGCGAAGCTTTGCGACAACACTCTGGGAAGAACTTGAGCAGGGAAGGGTTTTTGTGGCTTTAGATAGTCTGGATGAAGTTGCACCTGACCAGCGAAACAGAATGTTCAATATTATTCATGGACTCTCAGCAAAAGCTGGTAATACGTGGATCATTGGCTCTCGCTTCACAGAATATAAAGGAGGACAGTTTAAGCAAGGGTTATTTTCAGAGTGGGAATTATTGCCAATGACCTCTCAACTGTGCATTGAATTAGCCTCAAAGCTATTTCCCCTTCTTCAAAGTACACTTGCGACGCTCGAGACATTTGTTCCTTCACCTAAACACTTTGTTGAGGAACTCGATGCCCATCCCCAAACGAAGGCTTGGGGCGAAAATCCTTTGCTTTTCAGCTTGGCGAGTATTGTGTACATCAAAGCGGGAGGGCTACCGGGGAGTCGCGCAAAGTTATATCAGGAAGTAATAGATGCAATTATTGCATTCCGAGAGCCGCATAGTTTTAATAGAAAACATATACTACGTGAGCTAGCTGGATTCGCTCTCTGGCTACACCAGCATAAAGGTCGTACATTTACCAGTGATGATGTATTGGCCTATTTCAAAGATGAGCAGCAAAAAAACTGGCACGAAATTGAAGATATTTCTCAGCGAATGATGTCATCTGGAATACTTGATATTGTCGCTCGTGATACCTATGGGTTTCGGCACCAAACATTTCAGGAGTATCTTGCCGCTACTGAATTAAGCCGCCGTATTTTATACACAAATGGCACAAGTCAACAGCAAATCTGGGATTATCTTTGGAGCAAGCGAAGATATAGTCGGTGGGCTGAAGTATTGAAGCTTTTTGTGGAAGTACTCGTTATCTCGTCGAAAAGGGGTGTTACGGAGGCAACTCATTGGCTGAAAATGTTGTCGCAGGAACATGTGACAACTATAGGAGATCCAGGTTTATTAAGCTTGAAATTAGCCCTAAAAACATTGAATGACGTCGCGCTTATAGACGAATGGCGACAACCACAGACACTTTCTTTAGAGAAGGAACTCTTATGGTATTGGATACAGGCATCTTTGCAATTGAAAGAAGGACCCTTTCATAGAAGGACCGAAAAATTTAAGGAGCTGATTCCCAATATAGATTTCTTTCGAGGGGAAGCAAGTGACTTCTTAAGAGTCTTCTTCACAGATGAACTTTCCAAAGCACTTGACCAACAAAACATTTCAAGAGCCCAAGCATTATTGAGTTTAGGTACAGACTTCCCGATTGAACTTTTGGAGCGCGTTCTTCACGATAAGTATGCCTCCCTGAGAAGGGCCGCGGTAAGCGCTTTGGGCGAAATGGGCAATCGTGCGTCTGTCGTGCTCTTGTTAGAAGCTTTTCACGACATTGATGAGAGCGTTAGAAAGGCTAGTATTTTGGCTTTAAGCCAATTGGGTGAGCGTGTACCTGTCGATCACCTGCTAGCAGCTCTTGATGATCCAGATGCGCCTATAAGATGGTTAGCTGTTGAAACCTTAGGTAGACAGAGTGAACGTGTACCTGTTGAACCTTTGCTGGCAGCTCTCCACGATTCAAACAAAATTGTAAGAGGCGCTGTTGTTGAGCTTTTGAGCAAGCTAGGGGATAGAGTCCCTCAGGCTTCCCTACTGGCAACCCTCTATGCTCCAAACGAGCGTGTCAGATATGCAGCAGTCCACGTCCTAAGTAATCTGGGAAAGTATACCCAACTGAGTCCGCTGCTGGCAGTTCTTGATGACCCAGATGAGGAAGTGAGATGTGCTGTACTTGAGATTCTTGGTAAATTGGGGAAACGTGTGCCATTGGATCCTATTTTGGCAGTTCTTGATGACCCGAGTGTGGAAGTGAGAAGTGCAGCGCTTGAAGCTCTGGGCAATCTAGGAGAGCGTGTGCCATTGGATCCGCTTTTGGCGGCACTTGATGACCCAGATGAGGAAGTGAGACGCACTGCACTAGAAGCCCTGGGCAATCTAGGAGAGCGTGTGCCATTGGACCTGTTGCTGTCAGCACTTAGTGATCCAGATGAGGGAGTTAGGTGCGCTGCATTAGAAGCCCTGGGCAAGCTAGGAGAGCGTGTACTACTGGATCCGTTGCTGTTGGCTCTCAGTGATCCAGATGAGGGAGTAAGGCGTGCAGCACTAAAAGCCTTGAGTAAACAGGGTGAACGTGTGCCACTGGACCCGGTGTTGTTGACTCTTGATGATCCAGATGAGGGAGTGAGGCGTGCAGCGCTAGAAGCCTTAAGCAATTTGGGAGAGCATGTGCCGCTGGATCCGCTTTTATCGGCTCTGCACGATCCAAATCAATATGTTAGGAGTACTGCACTTAAAATCTTAGGTATGTTAGGAGATCGTGTGCCACTAGAACCGCTTTTGGTGGCTCTGCACGATTCTGATGAGACTGTCAAACGTACTGCAGCACGAAGTCTCATGCAGCTACAAAGAGAATTGACGTTAGACTGGTATTTACAAAGCCACATAGTGGATAATCCAATTGTCTATTGTGCTGCACTTGAGATTCTAGGTATGCTAGGAGAGCGTGTGCCACTGGATGTGTTGCTGAGAGCACTCCATAATCCAGATAAGCGTGTCAGATACGCAGCACTAGAAGCTTTAGGCAATCTGGGGGAGCGTGTACCACAAGAGCTGCTGCTGTCGGCTCTTGATGATCCAGATACGCAAGTGAGACGCGTTGCATTAAAAGCCTTAGGCAATCGGGGAGAACATGTGCTACTGGATCCGTTGCTGTCGGCTCTTCGTGATCCAGATTGGACAATAAGGCACAATGTACCCAAGATTCTAGGCAAGCTAGGAGAGCGTGTACCACTGGATCCGCTGCTGGCAGCTCTTCATGACCCGGATGCGGAAGTGAGGCGTACTGCATTAGAAGTCTTGGGTGAACTAGGAGAGCGTGTGCCACTGGATCCGTTGCTGTCGGCTCTTGATGACCCAGATGCAGGGGTGAGACGTATTGCGCTAGAAGCTTTAGGCAAATTGAGGGAACGTGTGCCACTGGATCCGCTCTTGGCAGCTTTCTATGATCAATCCTGGGGGGTGAGACTCGCAGCACTGGAAGCTTTGGGCAATCTGGGAGAGCGTGTACCACTCAACCTACTGTTGTCGGCTCTTGATGATCCAGATACGCAAGTGAGACTCGCAGCACTAGAAATTTTGAGTAAGTTGGGAGAGTGTGCGCCACTAGATCGGCTACTGTCCGCTCTTGATAATCCAGGTTCAGGAGTGAGATGCACAGCATTAGAAGCCTTGGGCAATTTGGGAGAACGTGCTCCACTGGAGCCACTGCTATCAGCTCTTCACAATTCAGATAAATATGTCAGACGCACTGCGCTTAAAACTCTGGGTAAGTTGGGAGAGCGTGTGCCACTGGATCCGCTGCTATCGGCTCTTCATGACCCAGATGAGGAAGTGAAACGCATGGCATTAGAAGCCTTAGGTAATATAAGAAAGCCTGTTCCTCTCGAACCGTTGCTGGAGATTCTTCACGATACAAATACATCTGTAAGATGTACTGCACTTCAGATTTTGGGTAAACTAGGAGAGCGTGTGCCACTTAATCCATTCCTGGTAGCTCTTCATGATCCAGATGCAGAAGTGAGATGCACCGCGCTGCAAACACTAGAAGTATTAAAGATCAATATTTCTGAAGAAATGCTTATCGAGATGTTAGGAGATATGTCGACTTTCGTTCGTACTACTGCCAGTCGGCTTCTTTCTCAGAAGAATTCAGAAAAAGTATATGGGGTAGTTGAGGAAATGGTCGCTGTCCTTCAAAAAAGAGAATCAAGCAGTATTTTAGCCTCACTGAGTAATAGTATGTTTGCGGACGCCATCGTTGACTCAAGTTTTGGTACTCCTCAAACTCTCAAAGATTTAATAAGCCTTTTACATTGGCCGTATTGGCAAGTTCAGTTAAAAGCAATTCAAGCCTTAGGAAGGCTTCGTCGGAATATACCAGATAAAGCGATAGAACAATTGCTAGAACTACGCCTTAAACCAGGTTTAGAAAATATCTATATCCGCCAGACAGCGGATGAGACACTCGCTGAGCTTCTCTCTTTAGAAGGAATCGAGGATGACTGAGAATAACCCGCGTAAGTGGGGAGTTTGAAGAATGAAAAGACATTGTGTGGACTGACTGAATCGGTAAAATGGTTTCACTTTAAGGGTGCCTGTTAAAGATCAACTATCCTAGTACTCATCGACTACTTTAGACTTGCCGTTTCTGCGTTTGTCTCCTGAGCCTGTTGAAAAATGGTCGCCTCCGTGGCTCGGTAACTCTCGACCTCCATCATGTCCAAGATCACCGAATGATGCACGATGCGGTCGATAGCTGCTAAGGCCGTCATCGGGTGTTTGAAGATCCGCTCCCATTCGCTGAAGACGAGATTGGTTGAGAGCATAATCGATTTGCGTTCATAGCGTTCACTAAAAAAGGTAAACAACACCTCCATTTCATCGCGATCCTGTTGGATGTAGCCCAGATCATCGAGAATGACACAGGCGAACTTGTCGAGCTTGGCCAGCTCCTGGGGAAGACGCAAGTCCCGTTTGGCTGCCAACAACCGTTGGACGAGGGTTGAGGTTGGGAGCCAGAGGACTGGATGCCCCTGCGTGACTAGCTCGTGGCCAACAGCGGCCAGGGCATGACTTTTTCCAACACCCGGCTTGCCGATGGCGACCACATTCGTCGCAATCTCCAGGAAGGTCCCGCTCTTGAGTCGCGCCATTTGCACCTGGATGGCGCTGGGTAGTTTGCCCAGGTCCAAGGTGCGAAACGTTTTCTCTGCAGGCAAGCCACTGGCACGCAACAGCCGCGTCGTCCGTCTCTGGATACGTAGGTCTCGCTCGTGAGTAGCCAGTTCCCACAAGTACGCTTCGTGAGTGAGATGTTCTTTGGCCGCACGCAAGGCGACCTCGGCAAAGATTGCTGCCATCCCTCCTAGTTCTACAGTTGTAAGTAGGTGGAGTAATGAGTGAAGGACGGAGACGAGCAAACAGAGACGGCATTCATAAGGCCAACGTTCTTTACAACTGCGCGAGATCTTTTGGCAAGACTCAGAAAGTACCTCCCGCCAGTCCCGGAGTTACCTCCGATCTGGCGCACGTCACCATGAAAGGGCGCGCAGCTATTCAGACGACAGCTTCATTCACCCAGGCGAGCCGTGCGGAGATGAAAAGACGAACATCGTTTGTTCCCGCGTCTCATGCCTGCTGCTGTTCTCACAGCAAGCCGCGTTCAAGCGCGATGGCGACTGCCGAGGCACGGGAGTCAACATTCAACTTGGTATAGATGTTGGTGAGATGCGCTTTCACTGTCCGTTCAGAAACGCCAAAATGGTGGGCAATTTCTTTGCTGCGTTCACCGCGGGCAACTGCGATGAGAATGGCTCGTTCACGTTCTGTCAGTTCCGCTGTGGAATCACCTGGAGGAGCTCCTGTTGAAGGAGTTGGCATCGAACGATGGGTCTGAGCAAGGATACGTGCCATGATTTCTGGTTGAAGGAGCAATTCCCCTCGTGCCGCCGTACGGATGGCGTGAAAGAGGGTTTCTGCGCTCGTTTCCTTGAGCAGGTAACCACAGGCTCCCGCCTGGAGTCCGCGCAGCAGCGCTTCGTCATCGGTATAGGTCGTGAGAATGACCACCGCAGTCTTCGGCCAGGACCGGTGAATCTGTTCGATCGCTTCTAACCCATCCATGCCTGGCATACGGACATCCATCAAGACCACATCTGGCTGCAATTCGCCTGCGAGGCGGATGGCCTCTTTCCCATCCCCCGCCTCACCAACCAGGGTAAAGCCCTCTCCCATCTCCTCTAAGAGCAGGCGCAGACCCTTGCGCACCACCAGGTGATCGTCAGCTACCAGGATGCGCAGCGGTTTGTTTGTTATTTCCATGCGTTCCTCCTCTGTCGAGAGCCAGGCGCAATAAGAGGGTGGTTCCCTGCCCTGGCGCGCTCCGAATGTCAAGCTGCCCGCCAGCAAGCCCTGCCTGTTCACGTAAGCCAAGCAATCCATAGTGACCAGTCCCGAGGTTTTCGTGACCAGGTGCGTGCAGCAGAGCCTCCGGGTCAAAACCCTGACCATCGTCACGCACTACGAAGACGTAGTGCGCCTTTTCCCGTCTGACTTCGATCCACACCTGCTGTGCGTGCGCATGATGGGCAATGTTTTGGAGTCCTTCCATGATGAAGCGTGAGACTGGTTCGGAAAACGATGGAGGCAAGGTAGCAAAATCTGCCAGGCAAACCTGGCAGACCATCCCTGTGGTGCTGGTAAAGCGATGCACCTCTTCCTGTAGACATTCGACCAATCTTCCTTCGGCACTCCTTTCCTCACGCAGATCGTCAATAGCCTGTCGCGCGCTGATCAGCGTTGAGCGAGCGCCAGAGAGCGCTTCCTGGACGAGTTCCCGTCCACGTTCGACTCGGCTGTGGAGGAGATGCGAGTTGGCCACTTCGAGTTGCATGACCAGCCCGGCAAGTCCCTGGGCCAGCGTGTCGTGTAAATCACGCGCCAGACGCTGGCGTTCCGTCAGGCGCGTCAGTTCCTCAATCTGGGTCGAGGCGAGTTGGAGTTGCCGGTGGGAGCGGGCCAGTTGCCGATAGAGCAGCAAATAGCCAGTGAGGAAGAGCAACTGCGCCAGGTACACCGGGATATTCTGGAGGACGTCGATCCACAGCCATTTCATGCCTGGGCCAAGAGTGATGCGTTGGGCAGCCAGCATTCCCATACTCAGCAGGAGATAACTCCCCAGAGCAAGCAGCAGCACCTGAGCAGAAGAAAGCCTGGGAAGCGTGATGATTTCTAGCGCGAGAGCCAGGGCCAAACTGAGGGTGAGTGGCTCCTGCTGGGCCAGCAGATACACGGCAAAGACGAGGATGATCTGTGCGAGCACGCACACGAACAGGAAAGGCCGGACCAGCTTGCCTGAAAGACTGAACCAGAGCGTCACTCCAAGCAACAGCAGCAGGAGCGTGAACACGGTCGTCCTTGGAACATCAAAAGCAGAAAAGGTGAGGGAGAACTGGCAGCTTTGATCGGATGTGACACACAGAGGCAGCACAAACCGGTTCCACTCCTCCAGCCCCCACAGATACACGATACTTACCCAAATGAGCAGGAGAGTGCGAAGTGGCGATGAAACAGGCATGCACTTCTCCTTCCCAATGCGCGAAATAGCCCTGAACGTCCCTCATTTGAAAGAGCTTGTCAGTTATCGCCAGTATAACACACACAGCCACCAGAAGAGAGCGTCCGTTCAGGCACGACCCGCAAGGGCAAAAACTCCTTCCCTTTCTGCCCTTTTGGGCAGATTGCGCCGCTTCCCCAAAAACAGCTGGTGTCTGCCCAAACGCACGATGTGGAGATCAATGACCAGAGGATATGGTGATGCATGGGAGCAAGAAGTTCGTAGGCAGCGTTTTTCGTCTTCTCGTTCTCCTCACGATAAAGGAGAGGAATTAGGAATGGGCAATATGAAACCATCTCATCAGGCGGCATCACCACGCATGGTTTCCGGCACGGCACTGATTGAGGCAAGCAGCGTCTCGAAGGAGTATCGTCTCGGAGAAACCACGGTCCAGGCGCTCCGCGGCATCACCCTGTACATTGAACCTGGAGAAGTGGTGGCAATCATGGGTCCCAGCGGCTGTGGAAAGACCACCTTGCTCAACTGTTTGAGCGGGCTAGATAGCATTTCCTCCGGCACAGTCAGGATTGCAGGCCAGGATCTGCATGGCCTCTCGGACCGCGCTCTGACGGCCTTCCGAGCGCGCGAGATGGGCTTTATCTTCCAGGCATATAATTTACTTCCGGTGTTAAACGGAGTCGAAAATGTCGAGTTGCCCATGCTGGTGAGCGGCGTCTCCGCGCATGAGGCGCGTAAGCGGGCATGGGCAAGTATTGAGCGCGTGGGCATGCGTGATCGCGCCCACCATCGTCCAGCGGAGTTGAGCGGAGGACAACGCCAGCGCATCGCCATTGCGCGCGCCCTGGCAACGCATCCCTCATTGGTCTGGGCAGATGAACCGACGGGGGCGCTTGATAGCCAGACGAGCCAGGGGATTCTTGACCTGATGCTGCACCTGAACCGGGAAGAGGGTCTGACCTTTGTCTGGGTCACCCATGCGCCGGATATTGCCCAACAGGCCGGGCGTCTGATTACGATGCGAGATGGGCTGATCGAAACGGACCAACCCGTGGATACTTGTCCTGGGAATGAACAGGAAACTTCCGGAAAGCAGGTGCAACGATGAGCGCGCTCTTTTCTGGTCTTGCCCCGGACGCCATCGCCCTGGCGCTCCTGCTGGCGACATCCGGATTCCTCTTGCTGGTCGTGGGGCTGAGCCGTCTGGTGTTCTTGCGCATGAGCCTGCGCAATATGGTCCGCCGTCCCAGCCAGAGTGTGATTCTGTTGTGTGGGCTGATGCTCTCCACCATCTTTATCACTGCCTCATTGGGCCTCTCCGATAGCTTTACCGGCTCGGAGAAAACGTATCGTCTGGCACAACTGGGACAAGTCGATGAAGCGGTGAGCGGTCATTTCTCCGTTGACCAGTTTGCAACAGCCAGCGCCCGCCTCAAACAGCAACCAGGGGTCCGAGCAACTGCCGGCGTTCTGCTGCTCCGGCACGGTGCAGATGTGACGAATGAGCGGACCTTGCTCACCCAAACCCGTCTGGATATCTATGGTCTGCCACCCTCCTTCGATCAGGTCTACGGACCAGTCACCGACCAGCAAGGACACGTCGTTCATTTCGCGGACCTGCGGGCTGATGACATCATGGTGAGTGCTACGGTGGCAAAAATCATGGATGTGCGCCCTGGGGACACGTTGAGCATCCAGACCGAAGTCGGCGCGCTTTCTAGCAAGGTCAGTCATATTCTCTCAACCGATATTGTTGTGACCTCGGGTGAGTTGCTGAGTAATGCCCCCTTTCCTGAAATTCTGCTTCCTCTGGCCACGTTTCAACAGATGTACGAACAGGGATTACATCAGCCCATTGCGCCCAATATACTCTGTATCAGCAATACGACTCAGGGATCGAGCCAGGTGATTCTGAACCTTTTGCAGCAGCTCTTTCAGGTCGCACCTCTTGATCCCCGCATCCATATTCCGGGCACGACGCAATTCGACACCACGTACATTCACCCATTACGCTCGGCGATCGTGGGGGCGTTGAATGAAGTGCCTTTCACCTCTGGCCTCGCGCTTGACAATTCGCCTGCGGGCCGAGAATACGCGCTGCTTCTCCCTGCTTTTACCTGGCTGCTCATTGGCGCTGGGATGGTCTTCCTGGTCCTGCTTTGCCTGCTGCTCGCCACTGAACGCAGGGGCGAATTGGGGATCAGCCGAGCGCTGGGGTTGCAAAGGCAGCATCTGGTCCAGCTCTTTCTCCTGGAAGCATTCGGATATGGTGTGCTGGCCGCACTGCTTGGCGTGCCATTGGGTGTGGGGACTGTGGCGTTGGAACTGTGGGCGTTGGGACAGCTGCCGACGGTCAATCTGGGACCAGATGTCATCGCCTCCAGTGCCTTCCATGTGCCACTTCATCTCCAGGTGAGTTGGCAGAGTCTGCTCAGCGCCGGCTGTCTGAGCGTGCTTGCCACAGCAGGAGTCGCGGGTCTGGCCGCGTTCTGGATCAGTCGGCTGAATATTGTCGCGGCAATCCGTAATCTGGATGATTTCGCGAAGGCCCACGTCTCCCTCTCTGATCTGTTACGCGCGCTCTGGCAGAAACCGTGCGATGCCTCTGGTCAGCCTCTTCCAGAAAAGCTGGCCCTGTGCTTCACCCGCTCTCTTGAGACAGTGGGGAAGCTCTTCTGGGAAGCATTCCGGTGTGGTCCTCTCTGCTTGCTCTGTGGCCTCGTTTTGCTCGTGTCCGATCCGGCGTGGATGCATGAGGGAGGGACCGTTTTGCTTCTCACCAGTGGCGGTCTTCTCGTGGCCTGGGCAGGTCAGGGACCCAGGAGTGGACAACCGTGGCGAGCACTCTTCCAGCGACTGGGATGGAGTTGGATAGGCGTGAGCTGGGTGGTGTACGGGATGCAGGTGGGTAGCAATGCCCTGTTCTCAGCTCTGGCCTCCCTGCCGAATACCACCTTTGACAACACGACCGTGGGGCTGGAACCAATCCTCCTGAGCCTTCTGTTACAGATCGGGGGCTGTGTGATCGTGGTGATGACCAACCTGGATCTTGTGGCGGCCTTGCTCTCTTTCGTATTGAAACGCTCGCGCAGTCTCGCCCCGCTCAGTCGCATGAGCATGGCGTATCCGCTGACTTTTCGTTTTCGTGCCAGAGTCACCGTCACCCTCTTAAGCAGCATCACCTTCCTGATCATGCTGCTGCTGACGAACAATCTGGGACAAGCGCAGCAGGGACAGGTGCAGGTGACCAGCGGGAATTTCCAGTTGGAAATCGAATTGACGTCTGGCGAACAGCAACAGTTGGGCGCACCCATCCAACGCTTGCCCAACACGCTCCCGCAGGATATCGCAACAGTCTCCCAAATGCATCCGCTGTACAATCCGGTCAATCAGGATGGCTCAGCGCCTCAACCAGTCCTGATGTCACTCCCAGGGCAGCGTGTACAGCAGACTGGCACCGCGCCATTAAGCGGACCGCTTGTGGTCAAGGAAGAATCCCCCTGGATGTATCCGGGGGAGTGTCAAACACAGCTATTACTGAAAAAGCGCTTTGTACTTAACAGGTGACATGGAACAGACCGATGACTGTGCCGGTGGCCTCATTCCAGGTTTGGATTGCCTGGGGTGTGGGTAACAAATCCACCTGGCATTGTTTTTGCTGGAAATACTCAGTTGCCTCATCAGAAAGTCTGACATTGCCAAACTGTCCCGTGCCAATGATGAGCCGTTTCGTCCCTTTTTCATAGATGTATTTCGCCTCGTCTTGAGAAAGTATGTGCGATGTACCATAGAGGGCCTTAGATAATTTTTTCTTCCGCTTTTTTACCTGGCCACTCTGCCTGATCATCACATCGTGCGCGAAGACGGTTCCTTCAATGGTAATTGAGCCAAAGATAGTCTGATCAATGCTGGGTTTCATCTTGTTACTCCTCCACATCTATGTGGCATGCCAATGTGGGCTCGTTCAAGAAAAAGTGCTCTGTGGACAAAAAGCTTTGGCCATAGTATATATCACTAAGCAAAGGCGTGGCTGAGAGGCAGTGCCGCCTACCTATTCTCTCGCTCATCTGTAATTGACCCGATTGGGAAGAATACCTGAAGTAAAGGGGAAGGAAGAGCATCTCTGCTCAGAACGAAGGCACTTTACAGTGGGTGGCCTTGTTGCATGCCTGGTACGCGTATTATCAGCACAGCCAGATCCTGGCGTCATTGCTCGCCCGGGATTTCAAGGCAGGCTCGACCAGCGAAGACGAAAATGGGACTTTGTCAGGCCTCTACACTGCCTTGCCAGATGACCTGGCAGCTATACAGAAAGGCGACTTCAGACAGCAGCTGGGCAAGGCCCTTTCCTACCGGGTTGTAATTGTCCCGGTTTGGATGACTCAATAAACTGTGGCTCAAACGCACTTTTGAGAGGCTAAGAGTTCATTGACGAACCAGAAGCGTTAGCTTAGAATGAGGCGATAAGAGCTCACAAGGGGCTACATCTATGCCAGGGAAGCGAGAAGGATATGGAGCAACCAGCGAAAGAACAGACAATCGAAAGTCTTATCAACGCATTGAGTGCTCAGGTGTGGCGGACTCGGACCGAAGCTGCGGACGCATTGATCCAGCTCGGTAAGCCAGCGGTCTTGCCACTCATAGATGCGATCTGCAACGCACGGTTCGGTTACCACTACTTGCCTGAGGCTGTGCGAGCCCTGGGCGGTATTGGTGATCCACGGGCTATCAATCTGCTGATTGATATTCTCGCTAGCGACCATGTTCACGCCGCTCAAGAAGCAGCCAAAGCACTTGGTCACATTGGTGATCCACGGGCCATTGAGCCACTTATCAATGTCTTTCGGCATGACTGGAATGACACAGAAACGTTTACGGCGTGGCAAAAGGCATCAGCTGCCCTGGCTGCCATCGGAGAGCCATCTCTTGGTGCTCTCCTAAACGCACTCTCGGATGAAGATGACACTGTACGACAAGGAGTTATTGAGGCATTAGGAACGCTGCGTGATCCACGAGCCGTTGATCCTCTTATCAAGGCTTTACAAGATGAAGCAAGCATCGTTCGAGGACGTGCAGCAGCAGCTTTGGCACAGATTGGTGACGAACATGCCATTGGGCCACTTACCGCTCTGCTCGCCGATGCAGAATGGTCTGTCCGAGTTCGTGCCATCTCTGCCTTAGGTCAGCTAGGCGGCCAATCGGTATTTGCTCTCCTTGTCGATGCCCTTAAGGATCAAGAGCCCAGAGTACGCAATGCGATTGTACTTGTTTTGGGAAAGCTACAAGACGAACGCCTTTTTGATATACTGCTTGACGTGTTGAGTGATCCAGATGGTCGCGTTCGTGCTGCTGCCGCTAGTATGTTAGGCCAACGTGGCGATGAGCGCGCGTTACCTGCGTTGTGCTGGATACAGCAAAACGATACGGGGTATGCAGGTGCAAACAAAGTCAGTGCTTCTGCCGTAAGAGCCATTCAATCTATTCAAGAGCGTTGCCAGAAACGTTAACACAAAGTGCCTATGTGAGATTCAGGCGGCATGAATCACGCGCAAACGGAGTACGTCAAACTTAGCTCGGCCATACATTTCACGCTTAACCAGCTTCAAACGGGTCACGTGGCCTTCGGTCTGCCCATTACTTTCTGCTCTCTTCCTCTCCTTGACCAACTCGTTGCACAACTCGTGGGACGTAGCTCAGATTGATGCTTGTGTCGACCTGGTAGGCCTGAAGCTTCCAACAGAGTGGGAGCGCGTCTTCATTTTCCACGCACTCAGGAAACGCCCTATAGGCGAATCTCAGAAAGATCAGGCAGTCTACAAGGGTCGCAAGTTGGAGACGGTCAACTTTAGCGGCCACGGTTGCCCCGTCAGCTGCAAAGTCTACAACAAGTCCAAAGAGATTAAGCACTCAGACAAAAAATGGTTTGAAATCGTCTGGGAGAAGCGTAGCTGGGAACCTGGTGAAGAGGTCTGGCGCGTGGAGTTCTCCCTGGAACGCGAAGTACTTAGAGAGATGGGCCTGGATGATGTCTATGACACACTACACAACGTCAAGCGGTTATGGGCCTACTGTACAGAAGAGTGGTTGCGCATGGTGCGACCAGGCCAGACGAAAAATAGAACGCGCTGGCCGACTCATCCCACCTGGGAAAAGATACAGCGGGCTTTTGATCGCTACGGCGATAGAGAGCTAAACCGGTTGGAGCCATTAGTGCGAGAGCCACGACGAGTGAAGAACAAGGAACGGGCGGAGGCCGCCATAGCTGGGTACATGACCACCTATGCCGCCTGGGATCAGAAGATGGCGGAAATACGGAGATGTGTATACCTCTTGTGGAGAGGTTTTTAATTGACTACTTCTCCACAAGCAGCACAAAAACGCGCTATAGGTGTGCATAGTGGTTTGCTACATCGAGGGCAAGGTGCCCCATAGGTAGCGATGCGATGATGCAGAACAACGTTTGGGTGAATATCTTTCATACCAGTCATGCGCTCGTACTCTTTGCTCACAGGGAGAAAGTAATCTGGCAGTGGAAGATGTTCATGGCGAGAGCGTTCTTTTCTCTCCTTGCTGGCACGCAGGAAACATTCACCATACAACGTGTACATCGTGTTGTATTCCTCCTCATCTAACATGGGAACTTCTTGTTGACAGCGCCAGCACCACATGTTTTTCATGCTGTGCTCCTTTCATCTCTTGCTCCTCCTAGTTTATCCGTTGTTGATTTCACTTACTAGCCCTTATAGCACCTGCTGTGAGGTTTTTTTGAGGTGAGACAATGGACCTCTCTATCCAGGATGAATAAATATATGGCTGGCTAGCGACAACCGACACGGGTTGTCGTCTCTGTGAGTGGTGGGAAGGACAGCATCGCCATGTTGCTTGAGGACCTGATGCACATAGGAGAACGAAGCGAGCGAGCATGAGAACACTCGCAGGCTTCATCGCATTGGTTCATAGTTGCTGCCGGTATTATGAAACATCACTTGAAGATTGCTGACGGTCACAACCAGGTCTGGGTGGTGCATATCACCTGAGAAGGTGAGTGTGACGGGCGCCAGATCGGCGCTAGGACCAACAAAGTGAGGCCCGAGCAACATCCGCGCGTGCTGAGGATCTCCTCCCGCCATCAGTTTTGGCATCCCATCAATGGTGAGCAAATGGACAGGAGGGGAGAGCGGCATGGTCAGCGAGCGCATGGGTGGTATATTCTCAATCTTCTCTAAAGGGATCTCCCTTCATGTGAATTGACAGAGTTTCTGTCCTCCGGTTTCTTTATCAGCGAGTGATGAATGAAGATTGTAGGTAAATTCTGCGCTTTCGGGACAGGAGTTTTGCGCAATCACTTCGTCAAGGATGGTCTTTGACTTCTGGCATGCAAATTTCCTGGCAGCGGCGTTGGATGGCGGCATCCCGCTCAATATGTTGGCGATAGTGTTCCAGCGTGCAAGCACCTATCAATTGGATCTGGCGGCGTGCTAGCATCGGCTTCAACAATGGAGCCACATCAATCGGGTAGCGATCCCATTCGCCTCCAACGATGCGATGAAAATGATCGACCAACAACAGGAAAGAACCAGCAGCTTGATGCATTGCAGTGAAGAGCAACTGGAGTCGTTTCGTGGGGGTATCTTTTTCCTCCAGAGAGGGCTGACCGCGTAGCCGTTCCAGGAACGCCCTTTCTTCCGACCCCGGCTTTGCATGGATCAATGCATCGAAAGAGTATGATTTCACCACTCTGGGACGGAAAATATGCTCAGGGAGGCCAGCGAGCAACGCTTCGTAATCTAGCACAATCACCTGCTTGTCGGGTAAAAGATCAGGTGCATCGCCTATGGCCATCCGACGAGTTACTTCTATCAGGGCTGCCCACCGTCCGGCCTCATGAGAACCTAAGAGCACCGGATTGCACTTGTTCTCTCGCAGAAGAACCTGAAACAGTCTATTTATCACTGCATCTTGACCACTGAGAGGTGAGAAAGCGCCGAGTTTCGCAAGCTCAGTCAGGTTGTGTCCGTAGCGCTCCAATGGCGTAGAATCGTTGAGGATGGTTGACATGAGGTTTCTCCTTCGCTGGCGAAACAAATGGTTCTCATCTGACCTCGTCCTGGTCTTAGTATCGCACAAAACAGATGTGATATGTTTTTCGGCTAATTTCATCTCAACAAGATTCTTATGGCGCAAAACTCACGTACCGAAAACGCAACTAGTAAGCCCCAAAGTGGACAAGAGCCTGTTAATGAACACCGGTAATTACAGAGAACCACGAACTTATCCAAAAGGGGTGTGGATAAATTGTGAAGAAGAACGTGTCGAGGGACAAACGTCGTCTGGCTCATTCTAAAGAGAACGATAGGTGGCCTTTTCCAGGTCTATTGCGATGCACATACGCTTGCCGTAAGCAACTTTTCCGCTCTAGAAGCTCTCTCTGCGAGCATGTTACTTTTACGAGGTCAGAGCAATTCACTATGCATTTTGTCTATACAGAAGAAAGCTGATCAGCTAGAATGGGGGAAATACGCGAATGGAGACGAAGAACGGCGATGAAATCGAATCGGCAGGTCATGGGGCAATTGCAACGACAGAGGCTGGTGAAACAGCTTCAACGGCAGTTGAGAGATTGGGACCCTGATACGCAATGTCACATTCACTATTATCTGAGTAAGAATAAGCGGTGTCAATATGATCAATACGGGCGTGTAATTGAACTGCATCTCTGCGATTACGATTTGACGCAGATTCCCTCGGAAGTATGGCAATTCTCAACATTGCAGGATCTTTACCTGAGCCATAATCAGCTCAGTTCCCTTCCTGCTGATGTGGGCAGGCTCTCTTCGTTGCAACGGCTGGACCTGGAGCACAACCAACTCAGTTCTTTGCCTGAGCAAGTGTGGAACGTTAAGGGTCTAAAATCGCTTTACCTGAGTCATAACCAGTTTCGCTCCTTGCCTGAAGATGTGGGTCGGCTCTCCTCATTACAATGGCTTCACCTGGAGCATAACCAACTTCGCACGCTGCCAGAGCCGCTATGGAACCTTTGTCATCTCTGCTCGCTTGATTTAGGCCACAATCAGTTCAATACTCTACCTATGGAAATTGGCAAGCTCTCTGAGTTGCAATTTCTTGATCTAGACAACAACCAGTTGCAAAGTCTTCCTGCGGAAATTGGTAACCTCTCTGCTTTGCGCCTCCTGAATCTAAGTCACAACCAGTTTCGTACTTTGCCTATGGGAATCGTCAAGCTCCCTGACCTACGAATACTCCGTTTATCCCATAACCAACTCGGCACGCTGGCGAAAGAGATAGATCATGTCTCGTCATTAAAACAGCTCCATTTAGATGGTAACCAACTGAATACTCTGCCTATGGAGCTCAGTTCCCTCTCGTCATTAAGCTGGCTTTACGTGAACAATAATCAGCTCAGCTCTCTGCCTATGGCGTTAGGGAATCTCCCGTCGTTAAAACGGCTTCATCTGGATGGGAATCCATTACAGACACCACCGCCGAAGATCATTGCCCAAGGCTCCCAGGCGATTCTTGCCTATTTGAGGACAATGTAAGAGGCAGAGGCGAAACGCCTTAAAGCAAATAATCCACCTGGATGGGCAAAAAGAGGCTGTGCTGATAGTATTTAGCCAATAAAAATGGTGCCATAACCGAAGAAAAGAGCATGGTATGTCTGTTGTCCATTCCATTACGGTGACATCGTCAATCAAGCGCCTAGAGCAATTTTCTACATGGAGCCGAGATGTGCAAACAGTGCTCGACTACCTCCCTCGCTACGTTGCGGCAGGGAGAAAACAGCGTGTTTTTGCATTACCATGGGAGGGTGTTCCTACAATGCTCATCTCTGCTAACCTGTTCCGTAAATACCACGAACAACATTGTCTGGAGCCGCTCATCCTTCCCAATCAGTGGCAGGCCTATAAGCGATTTATTCAACAACTTCCCGTAAACACCCAAGTGGATGCGCAGCTCAAAGAAGGATCCCAAGTTTATAACTATGAGCAAACCATCAGCAGCTTGTATGGGCACGGTCCAAATATTTCTATGTTGCTCAACTTGCCTGGCAAAGGTAGATATTTTCTTCTGGCAATGGAACAAGGAGGGACGGAACCCATTCCCATTCGAGGACCTGACGGCACAGGAGAACCCATAGTTACAAAGATTGAGGTTGCCTTCAACATAGACATTGCAATATATGATCATGGCGACGCATTCTCCCTCAGGGTGGAGGATCTTCTTCAGGAAGGCTACTACTTTTGGAACCTGGTTGGTGATCCGCACGATATCGTTGCCAAGGCGGCCCTTATACGTCTGGTTTACTACTTTCCTGAGATTGAGGTTTCCAGTGATAGCGAGCCAGGCGAATGGTGGGAGGCATCTCTGCTTTGCCAGAAACTTTTCGGAGTTGCCGATCTGCCGCCAGGGCCTTGGGGTGACATCGACAGGCCAGACGAGGATACTAGAAAACAACTCATCTCTCTGGCGAAGTCGCTGCCTGACTAGAGACTGCATATAAAGGCTTCAAGATGGGTCTCTCGCCAAGTGACGCAGAAGCAAGCGATTCTGAGACGCATAGATCCCACTTTCGCTGCTTTCTGGCAAGAACTCGCCGTCTTTGCAGAGCCGACGACAAAAGGGATACCATGCCGAGTATTGTGTAAGAGGACGGAGATTTCTTCGAAGAGATGATGGCACAATTTCGGCGATGGTAATCACCCTATCTCAGATGCTAGGCTTGTGGTGTGTGGAGACTATCGGGTCTGGCGAAGAACTGTACGCTGGGCACAAGTGTCTGGTTTGATGCCTCTAACATCGAGACTACAATCACGCTGACATTATCCTTGCCACCACCATTCAGCGTGGATTGGATCAACGCTTCAGCGGCATGAGATGGATCGGGAAGTGTATAACAGAGAATGTCTTCAATTTTAGAATCACGTACCATGTTCCACAGGCCATCCGAACAAAGCAATACCGTATCGCCGGGGTGTAATTGTACAGTAAATAGATCAACCTCCACGGGCAATTTCCAGCCCAGGACACGCTCAATCACATTGCGGTGTGGATGGGTATATAAGTCGTCAGGTTTGAGGATTCCTGCCTCAATCTGACGAGCAACCCACAAATGATCAGTCGTGACCTTTTTAAGTCCTTCACTGGCACGATAGAGATAGGTGCGGCTATCTCCGACGTTCGCAACGTAGGCAGTTGAACCAACAACCATTGCAGCGGTAACGGTCGTCATCACACTGAAATCCACATCTCTAGCTTGCAGAGGGATATTCTGCTGATAGACCACTTTGTTCGCGAGTTGGACTGCTTCAGCCAACAACGTGACCCAGTCTTCCGGCCGAAATGTAGTGCTTCTGACAACCTGTGGCCAGATAAAGTCAACCATTGTCTGGATTGCACTGCTGCTCGCATCTTGCCCATCGGCATATGCTCCCATCCCGTCAGCAAGCACAAACAAGCCAAAGGACAACGGTAAGGTATCTCTATCCCCGATGCTCTGAGCCGCAAAAAGGCTATCTTCGTTCAGTTTCTTCTGTTTGCCAAGATCAGACCCAACCCCTACCACATACGCCAAAGAGGTGAGCCCTGTTGTAGGTAGTGAAGGGATCTTTTCCCAGTTATGGCTGAGTTCCCAGCTTTCATCTTTGTGAGGCATAACAAGCTATTCCCTCTTTCAGAGTTGCAGGTGTTCCCTTTAATCTATATCACATCCTTGGACGCGAGAGTCCAACCAAAGGGGTCCGCCACAAAGAGACTGATCATTGTGTGTGGCTGACCCCCAATGATAGCTACATCTTTTGTTGAAGAGCAGGATTTGTCAGTCGAGGATCAATTCACTCCCAAGCCACTCGGTGAGTATAGCTTGAAGAAGTGGGAGTGCTCCATCGTGAGGGAACCAAAGGAACGTGACAGCGTGATGGTTTTCGATGAGCAAATGGAGTCGATCAGTGCTGATCCCATGATGTAAGTACGCTCTTTGAAGCAATTCACGTGGAACCCACACATTTTTCGGCGATGCCAGGAGGGCCTGGAAGGTTGCCTGATCGAAAGAGCGTTGCGGTCGTTGTTTTTGGTTGACGGTTGGGCCTGTTCCATGCAGAAAGGTTGTTGCGAGATTAAGCGGGAGACGAAGCAGACCGTGAGGGAATAACCATAGTTCGCCATGAATCCAGTCCAACCAGCCAGTCGTAGCGCTCGCCGTGAGGAGCGTCGCGACAAGAGCATCATTGTGAATGCGAGGAAGTTTTGGCTGCTGTACCTTTTCTTTCCTTCTTCTCTATTTAGGGTAAGTATAGATGAGAAGCGATTCTAAAGCAATACACAAGGTGTCGTTACCATATCTATGGTGCTAGAATGAATATTTTCCGACAATGCCAGCTAGAACAGGGGCAAAGAGAATAAGATACAGACCAGTAGGCCCATTTTTTAAAGGATATTTGCCACGAAGCATGTTATTTGTATAGATACATATGAAGAAAGAAGGTAACTATTGAGGTAACATTTAGCACTATGCAAATCGATTTTGACACTCCAGAACGGTGCCTCTTGATTCCAGATTTCCAGGATAGGATGTTAGATTCTTTCGAGAAGAAACGTTTATACAGTGAAAACTTCTTATTTTTTTCATGGGGATGATGTATGCTCTTCAATTTCCAATTGCGCGCACTCTCCGAGGTAACCCCTTGGGTTTATCAGGGACATCTCTATCTGAACTGGTTTGGCTTGACAGAAGGATGGTACTGGTTGCACGTCAACGAGAAGGATGACATCTTCCGTTATAGCCCGGAGCTTCTGGCTTACTGGCAACAGGAATACCTGGATGAGCCCAGGCGTCTCCCTTATGCCGACTATTACGTCGTCCGTTTTTGGCAAGATCTTTTGGACATTTTACCCCGTATTCTTGAGCCGCTTCCTCCCAGGCTTGCGCAGCTGTTAGCAACAGAAGAACAGGTGAATCAATGGCAGGAACGTATCAGACAATGGGAAACATTATTCGAACCGAGTGGGGAAGCAGAGGAAACAGAAGAGGAAGAACAAGCTGGGAGGGAAATGTGGGACACCTACCTACAAGCATCAAGCTGGTGGTATGATCGGAAGCTCGACACACATCCTTTGATCGCAGGGCCACATCTCTGGTTCTGGAATAATGGTCAGCATATCCAGGCCTGTTGGGATAATCGCAAGCTATACATCGACACTATCCCAGCTTGGACCGCGCAAAAAGGCCAGATCCACCTGACCCGCGCTCAATTCTTAGATGAAGTGCAAGCATTCCATGGTCGCCTTTTTGCCGAGATGGCCAGCAGAATTCAGAAGATGAAAGATACCTACCAACCTGGGCGAACAGATAGAGCGCCCATGCCAGCAGCATTTTCTGCAAATCGCTCCATCTATGCTCCGCTTCCCCAAAAAGGCGAAGACCCGGAGGAAAGATTCTGGCCTCACCCGGATATTGCCCTGGATCTCGCCAAACTCGAAAAAGAGCAACTGACCCGCTTTCAACGGCTCGCTTCGTCGTTTGGGCGAGTCTCTTCAGGCGAGGAGATACAGGTCAATGCTGTGTTCAATGCAATGACGAAGATGGATAGATTTGCAGGGCTTTCCTGAGATGAACACGAATGCTAGAAACCGGAGAGCTTATTTGCCTCCGGTCGCTTTTCATATTTCGCTGCTCCTGGTCTCTGTCAAAATATGTATCAGTTAAAAAATGAAAGAGCAAACGTATAGCATTTAAAAGTAGCACAATACAGGAACTTTATCCTTTCAGCACATGTTGTGCGGAATTCTTCGATGCGTCTAGCATACCCGAGTAGGATCAACGTTAATGTATACTTAGAAAATCTCATGCATTAGGAAGCCTCTAGTATATGCGATCGGAGTAGTTTTACCCATATAGCAGGGAGCGCACACGATGGAAACATATGATATCGTTATTATTGGTAGCGGTCACAATGCACTCGTTACCGCAGCCTACCTCACCCGCGCGGGACGCAGTGTCCTCGTGCTGGAGAAAAATGACCGCCCAGGGGGACTAGTTCGCACAGATGAGCTGACACTTCCTGGCTTTAAACACGACGTCTATTCTGCTGCACATCCCCTCTTCCTCACTGGACCAGCCTATACTGATCTCGGAGACGCACTGGCAAAGCGGGGATTACATTATTTGAATACCGATCTCCCAACGGGTGTATCCCTGGAAGAGGGTCAAACAGCGGTGTTTCCACGCTCTATCGAGGCACTCATCGCAGAGGCGGAGCGACTTGCTCCTGGCGATGGAGCTGCCCTCGTTCGTCTCCTGGAATCGCTCAACCCTTATGTGAATGATGTTTTCTCTCTATTTAACTTGGATCTTACCTCACCTAGCGCACAGGAGATCCTTACGCGTCTACTGTATGATAAGAAGCATTCCGGCTATTCCTCCTTTGCTGCTTCGTTATTTGATACTGCGCGCACTGTGGTCAGTCCTTTCCAGTCTTCAGTCTTGCGTGCAATGCTTGCCCCCTGGGTCATGCATATGGGACGCACTCCCGACGAAGTTGGCAGCGGTATCTGGGTCAAACTCGCCATCTTGGCATTAATGGGAGGGGGCATGCCGATACCCGAGGGGGGAAGCGAAATGCTGGCGCGCGCCCTGACACAATTGGTAATAGATCAGGGAGGAGTCATACGCACGCAGGCTCACGTCAATCGTATCGTTGTAGAACACGGTCAAGCTTCGTGCGTACGCATATCTAGCGGTGAAGAGTTCCGTGCGCGCCAGGCTATAGTTGCTTCAATGAATCCAGATCAGCTCTACCTCTCACTGCTTGCTGATACAGATGTCGATGAATCCCTGCGTACACAGGCCAGGCAGTTCAGGTATGGACGTGGATGTGTACAGATTCATCTGGCGCTTAGTGAGCCGCCACATTGGCCAGATGAGCGCTTCAACAGCGTGGGACAGCCACACTTAACGGATGGACTCGATGGGTGTACCCTCGCCATTGCCCAGGGAATGGCTGGCTTACTTCCGGTGAAACCAACGTTTACTGTGGATTGCCCAACGAACCTCGATCCTTCACGCGCACCGGAAGGGAAATCCATTATGCGCGTTCAGGTTCTTGAGGTGCCCTGTCACCCTCGGGGTGACGCTGCCGATCTGATCGATGTAGGTGACGGGACATGGACACACGACCTTACTGAACGCTTTGCAGAGCGAGTCATTGATATTGTGGGCAGGCATATTCCAAATATTCCTGGCGCTATTATCGGTCACACTGTGATGACACCCGATACACTGGCACAGTTTAGCCCCAATCAAGGCCCTGGTGATCCATACGGAGGTGCACACGATCTGGCTCAGAGCTACCTCTTCCGCCCGCTCCCCGGTCAACCAGGGCATAAGTCCCCAGTGCCAAATCTCTTTCTGTTGGGAGCAGCAACATGGCCAGGGCATGGAATTAATGGAGGATCAGGCTACATTGTTGCGCAACAACTCTTGAATGCGACCCCCGAAGAGATAAGATAGCATGGCGTCTTGAGGAAGAGCACGCTTCAAGAAATTTCGGCGATTCCTTAGGCTTTTAAAGAACTCAGGTGTTTGAGCTTATTGGCTTCGATCGGCAGATGAGAACACAAATATTGCCATCACCCAAAGATTATCAGGGAGTAAGATGGCAACATGTGGGATTGACCCGATTTGGAAGAGTGGGATTGACCCGCTTTGGAAGTGGACCTGAAGTGAAAGGGAGAAGGAAGAGCATCTTTGTTTTAGCAGAGGAACCACGAACGGCACAAAACCTTGATTGTTATATGCATGGGTGCCCCTGCATATAACAATCAAGGTTTTGTCCTTCTGATTGAAATTTTGATTGCCTATCTTTTTCCTCTCAACCTATCTTTTCCCTTTTTATTTTAAAGGAAAATCAAGAGGATACAGCGTGGTTTGCCCTCCGATAGCCCACGCGATGCGCAACGAGCGACGACCCCCGTAGAGAGCAGAGGGAAATAAGGATGTGCCTTCATGAGAAGAAAGAAGCAATGACTTTTGCTCAGGGAGGCACATATGAGCAGTATCGCCAATGGATCAGTGGATATCCAGACCTCTTCTCATGCTGGTCCTATAAGGCGCTGATTTTCCACGAACGTTTTATTTACATTTTTCAGCGCAAACAGCTGACTGAGGGCTTTCAACTGCATTGTACCCCGATGCAATGCCGCCTTCTGGTTGCGTTCCTTCACCATCCTGAGCAAGAACTCTCCTTTCGTGACCTGGCTGCCTATGCTTTTCGTCTTGATGTCTCTCGCTGTGACTTGCGAGATATTGTGGCGCTACAGAAGCACGTGTCCAAACTCAAGCAGAAATTGCCACCATTTCTTGAACTGGTTGTCGTCAAAGGGCATGGCTATGTGCTTCGCCATTGCCAGGATGAGCCAAAAGAGAGCAGCAATCTAGCGCCTGAATGAGTAAACGCCTGGGGCATTGCACACATGGATAGCACTTCGCCCAGAATTGGGAATTACTTCGTCCACTATTGGGTGGTTTTCATCTTCCCTTGTCTCCTTTGCTTCAAGTACACTTAGTCACGTACTTCACGATGTTGACCGGAGCACCCTGGACCATGTTGGTGGTAGTGATGATGGCTGACTGAGTGCCAGGAATGGATCAAGGATTGCTTCATCATCTAACGCTTTCATAGCAACGGTTTACACACTGAAGACATGTCGACAGAGCAATAGTATGTCTAGCCAAATTACAAAATTTTGGTAAAATCGGAGGATTTTTCGCGATGGGAACATCCCTTTTACCTTGCTCTGATCAGCATGTTCCTCTTCACTCAGTCGGACGACGAATATGGTGCCGTTTCGCAGGCACCCCTGAGAACCCACCATTGCTTTTGCTTCATGGCGAGTGGCAAAGTAGTGCCGTGTTTACCCCCTACTTTGAATCTCTTTCTCGCCACTACTACGTTGTGGCGCCGGATCTCCTTGGGCACGGTTTTTCTTCCAAATCAGCGGAACAGTCTGCTTATACCATTTCCGCCTGGGTTGAGGACCTGGCAAGCCTGTGCGATACCACTCTTCATTTGGACGATATACATGTGGTCGCAGTAGGCCGGTTTGGCCTGTGTTTGCTCGATGCGCTTCAGTGGCACGTGGTTATGGCAGAGCGTCTACGGGGATTCGCTCTTCTTCCCTTCCCATGCGCTTATCCTCTCTCTCTCCTGAAGCACCTGGCCTCAACTGATGTCGACATTTCCTATAATGCTGCTCAAGAGCTCACAATGGTGCTGTCCCCTCTTTTTCCACAGGATGGAGTAGGCGTAGAGCGTGCACATGGAGAACTCCTGTCACAGGTTCGACTGGTGCATCCTCAAGCCAATCATGTTCTCTGCCACCTGGTTGAACATATGGAGACGGAGTACACACGTTGGCAAACGCCGCTCATGATTCTTCAGACGCTCAAGAACCTCTCCTGCCTTGTGCCGCAGAGCGATGTGTCTCTCGTCGCGGAAACCGATTCTCAGGAGGAGAACCAGCTGACAGATACTGTGCCTTTCTCGCTTCCATGTGTTCCTGATCTGTCCTGTTGACGGTAGTTGTGCGTTCATAAACGCCCCAGAGGACAGGCAGTTTTCTATCGCGGTCTTGTTTGTCTGGCAATGACAACAGAAGGATATGTTGTCTATAAAGAGAAGAGATGAGAGTATGATGCATATAGTTTCCCACTCCATCCATCCGCAGGAAACATCGCCACGGTCTCAAGGGGAGCAGCAGTGGCTCCCGCTTTCCCATGTGCTCCTTGAGAACGTGCTTACACAACGCGAGGCTCCCCTTGAGACCGTAGCGCTTCATTGTCTTCCTCCTCTTCAAGAGGAGGAGGCCTTGCTCCTGCGGTTCTGGCACCAGGGACGCCCTACACTCACGAACATTGTGACAACGCCACTTGGGCGCGTAGGAAATATACTTCTGCCCATAGCGATCTCGCATGCTGATGACGACGAGCAGCGACAGAAGCTGATTCAGCAGGCCTGCCAGGCGGTAGCCATTGCCCGGTCCTGTGGTGCCAGAAGTGTTTCCCTCTCTACTCCTCTTGCCTCTGTCACGCATGAAGGGCAGCTGATCCAGGAGTACCAGGTTTTGCGGGCAGATGATCGGCCAAGGCTCACCACTGCAGATGCAACTACCAGCGCTGCAGCGTTGCTCACGCTTGAATGGATACTTGCTCGCGTCGCCCGTGATCTGCGTCGTAAACAGATTGTGGCAGTAGGATCTGACCCTCTTGCCAGCACGTTCCTTCGCCTTTTGCTTGTAACTTTGCCCCATCCTGCATCCGTAATTCTCTGTTCTCAGCCGGGTCAGCAGGCACAGATTGAGCGGCTTGTGAGAGAACTACGCGCCTCTGGCTTTGAGGGGGAAATACTGCTTATCGACACGCTGCAAGAAGGCGAAAGCGCTCCAGATGCTGTGTACGAGGCAACGCTTCTGCTTGGGACAGGGAGTTTTCTTGAACAGCTCAACATCGATCGCATTCGCGCTGGTACGATCGTCTTCAGGTTTTCCGGGCTCTCGCCTCTTGTTGCAGAGCCGCTTTTGGCTCGGGTAAGAGCACACGAGGACATCCTTGTCCCCCTGGTAGATGAGCTGACATTCCCCACAGCAGTACAGGCGCACCGGGGGGTTGAAAAAGGATCGATGCTAGATCTGCTCTTACAAGCTGAGGAAAGGTGGGGAGGACGCACTCCATACCAGATCAAAAGCTCCTTGCTAGCCGGGCTTGCTGTGGCAACACTCGATGTTCCCCCGGCCCTTGGATGGGTCGACACAAAAACGGCACAAAGCCACTACCTTGCGCTCAGGCGGGCCGGGGCCCGAGGAATTGCGCCTCATCTGGGCGTACAGGACGCCCCATCGGCATGCCTTATGGAGTTTCGAGCTCGCTTTCGCAACCGTGTGTGAGGGGGTCTACCAGGGAGTGTTCTCTCTGCTTGCCTCTGTAGAGCAAAGAAGGAGGGTTGTGGTACACACTCACCATGTTGTTTACACGAAGAATATGCTTCATTGGATGTGATGACTCTGAAGGATTGGTGAAGAAATGATGTTTGACCCCACGCTTTTCTTAAGGATATGCTTTTCTATCCTTACTGGTATGGCGCTTTTACTCTATGGTGTCCGATCGTTGCTGATCCACGGAGGACGAGATACGACGGTTAACCCCAGGAACTGGAGCGGTTGATTGCGGCTGCGCCTGATTCTACTGAACACTGGCAGGTGTCAGGGCAGAGCACTGTCGGGCGTATTTCGCGGATCGTCAGGCGTATCGCACACGGGTTCTGACGTTCTTTGAGCGTGCTTTACGCCCGGTTCCCAACCCCATGACGATCTCTCAGAAAGATCGACAGCAAACACGTTCGCGACGGACTGTTCTGCCTGCAGAATCGCGCGCCCTGATGGAAGAACAGGATGCGCCCAAACAGGAAATCCCTGCGGCACATCGAAAGCGAACCATGTTTCATGCTTTCGCGATGTTCACGGGATATCCCCGAGCCTACTGGTACCTGCTGTTTGGGACATTGATCAATGGAACGGCCACCTTTGTCCTCCCGTTTGAATCGCTCTACCTGGTCTCCGTCCGACATCTTCTGGTAAGCCAGGCGTCGGCCATTGTCGCACTCTATGGGATTGGCTCGTGCGTCTCGGCACTGCTTGGAGGAGTGCTAGCCGATAGGATTGGACGTCGCCCCACCATTCTTTCTGGCCTGGTGGGCCTGACCGCGACGACCTTTGCCCTGGCCTGTATTCAGGAGACCTGGTTGATTGCGCTGCTCACATTCCTGATGGGCTTCTGGATCTCGTGGTATCGCCCCGCGTCGAATGCGGTGCTGGCCGATCTCATTCCGCAAGCGCGCCAGGCCCAGGCCAATAGCCTGGTGTATTGGGCCTATAATCTGGGCATGGCCGCATCTCCCCTGTTGGCAAGTATCATCGTCCCATATATTGGCTATACCATCCTGTTTTGCGCCGATGGCATCGGGACCGTACTCTTTTGTCTGCTGATTTTCCTCGGTCTACCGGAAACACGTCCAACCGCGACCAGATCCTCCATGCATTCAGTGCCTCATCTCAAACAGGCGGCGAGTACGTCCGGAATCTGGCGGAATGGTCGCTTCCTGCTCTATACTGGTCTGTCTTTCTTCCTGACAAGCATATACTTTCAATACTCTTCCACGCTGCCAGCAGATATGCAGCTCCATGGGCTGGATGCCGCGCATTATGGCCTCGTAATCTCTATCAACGGGATCGTGGTGGTCCTGCTTGGCCTGCCACTCTCCCATCTGCTGACGCGTTTTGCCCCTTTCAAGGCCCTCGCGGTATCGGTCTTGCTCCTGGGGGCGGGATTCGGCCTGACCGCTCTCGCTGACTCCCTGTTTTCGCTTCCTCTGTATGCTGGCTCGGTTCTGGTGTGGACGATCGGGGAAATCATCTTTGTCCCCGTCTCAGCCACGATTGTTGCTCTGCTTTCTCCTACCACTGAGCGTGGGCTGTACCAGGGGGTGGCACGCATGTCCTGGGGCCTCTCTGCCTTTGCTGGTCCTCTGTTGGGAGGCCTGGTCCTTCAGCAATGGGGATTCGCCTTATGGATCGGTTGTGCGGTGCTGGGAACTGGACTGGCGTGGAGTTTCCTCCTGCTCGGGCGCGTGAAGAACCGCGCTCAGCTCAACGAAGAAGCCCTGCCTTCATCTGCGAATGCTTTAGCTTCAAAGCTGGTGCCTTCGCCCGAAATGGAGATGTACCTGGCAAAATGTGGGAAGAGTGTCCTCACTGACGGCAAGCGGAAGGCAAAAACGGCTGCTTCGTAGAAAACTAAGGGAGGCTCTCCTCTGTTCTGCCACGTCTCCCTGAAGGTTAGTCACCAGACCCCACGGCTGATGCGTATGGGATCTTGGCCAGGAAAAGAAGAGTATGTGTAGGTGTCAGTACCGGTACAATCTCAAGCCGATGAAGGGCGTTTTGCCTCAATGGCTCTGCGAGTGTAGCATGCTTCTCAGGCGCTATCAAGGTCGCTTCGCTTTCCCTTGACACCGCCTGAGAAGCATGCTCAGAGAATTGATGTGCCATTGAAGCGAAAAAATGATCATGCTTTTCTCTCTTCCCAAAGATGTCATTTCAGTCTTCAACCGGCGCGTCATGACGTTGGCGTGAACAGGAGGAGGCAAGCGGCAATCAAAGCTCCGGTGAGAGAGGCAAGGAACTGCCGATGCGGCGCACCCATTCATGTACAAGGGATCAACCCAGATGCGTATGAGGGGTCCTTCACGCATCGCCCAATCAGCCGTGAGGGGTCCACCCAAAAGCCGGGCAGGGGTCTTCAGTTCCCTGGAACGAGGGGAGCTCCTCCTCGCTGCCTCTCCATTGGTATCCTACAACACACTTTTCACCTCTATCAAGATCCCGTACATAAAGCCGGGGGCTTGTATCTCTCCTCACGCTTACCCGTGGATCAGGGAAGGATACGTTAGCCTTCAGGACAAGCCTGAACACCACTAGGACGGGTGACAAGCGGTTCAACCAACCGCCACTTCCTGGAGGAAGTCGCCCCACACGGAAAAGGGTACACAGGTTGAGCTAGCGTACAGGGCGTTGGCCCTCATGCCGATCCGTGCATGCTGAACAGTTCGACCGATGCAGGTATCCATGCATCACAAACAGTTTCTCTTGAGTCAGAGGAGTGCCTTTGTGCTGACCTGTTCGCGAACATATACACATCTCTTCTTAGGCAACACAGGAAAACCGGAAAGGAGAGGGCAGGCCCCGCCACCCATGCGCCTGAAAAGGACTGGGCATTCCTCCCCGCGCATGAATGCGGGGGTCTCCTGCCTCGATTTAATGATCTTCAACGAGATGATCGGGAGGAAAACAATCACCCAGGTGCACGGAAAGGCGCGAGCGCCTGGGTGTAATCGACTGTTTTGAAGGCTCTACTCATGACAAGGAACATCACAGAGAGACGTTGCTGTAACAGACTAAGACAGCCAAAATCTCGTGCGGCACTCAGCAGGCAATGTGAGGGAGATGCAGGTATTCACGTGTTGATCCCCAGCGGTTCTTCCTCTCAACGTGGCGTGGAAACCTCGGTGGTTCGCTGACATCTCTTCCCTTTTACTCACTGAACAGAGCCGTCGCGTGATCTGGGGCTGAATTCTTGCCATGGCTGCTAGTCGTGGGTTTGGGCTGAGGAAAAGGAGCGTCAGGCGAGGCGTCGAATGCGGTACAATAAGGGGGGGCTATGGAACAAGGAGGGCTCATGCGGTTGATGAAGAGGCAAGAGGGAGTGACAGTCCACATTTCCTTGCCATGGGAGATTGAGTATTTGGCATCTCTGTCCGAGCAAGGAAGAGAATGGGTCCCTCTCTCAAGTACTGGAGATAATGCCCAGGTAGTGGGTATGATCAATAGCCGGTCGTACGAAATCCAACTCCATCCAGGAGTGGAGATTGTCGATCGGTAAGTGGTGGTCCTTTCGCCACCAACATCTTCCCAAGGCTAAGTGGGAGATTGCCAGGGGAGGGATGCAGGGCATCCTCGAGGATGCCCTGCATCCCTCCCCTGGTTTTTGCTGTATGCTCTGGCAATTCGATACAGATAACAGTACGTTTTCGCTTAAGAGGGCGGGAAGGAAACAACTTCATATGCGATTTGGTCTGGCGCTGCCCAATGTCGGCAGATATAGTGATATTGCTACGCTGGTTGACCTGGCGCTTCTGGCGGAAAGGGATGGCTGGGATGGTATCTTTCTCTGGGACACACTCCACTACCAGGCCGATAGCCAGGAGGTATGTGACCCTTGGATCGCGCTAACGGCCCTCGCGTTGAACACCGAGCGCATTCACATCGGTACCATGGTTACGGCTCTGACGCGCCGCCGCCCCTGGAAGGTCGCGCGCGAAACGGCCACGTTGGATCGCCTGTCTGGTGGCCGCTTGATTCTTGGCGTAGGTGCTGGCGACGAGGGTGATAAGGGCTTTACCCATTTTGGTGAGGAGCAAGACAGTCGCACACGTGCCAAATTGCTCGACGAAAGCCTGGATATCCTGAATGGTTTATGGAGCGGAGAGCCGTTTAGCTACAGTGGCGAACATTACCAGGTGCAGGAGATCACCTTCCTACCCACTCCTCTCCAGCAGCCGCGCATTCCAGTCTGGATAGCTGGAACCTGGCCGCGAAAGGGACCTATGCTCCGTGCCGCGCGTTGGGATGGTGTGAATGCCTTTGCCCAACGCGAAGATGGAACCTTAGGAGAAATCTTGCCAGAAGAGGTTGTCCAGTTGCGAGCCTTTATGGATGAGCACCGTGAATCCGATCTACCACTGGATATAGTCGTAAGTAGCAATGTCTTTGCCGCATATGATGATGAGGATGCTCAGGCGCTTTTAATCGACTACAAGGACGCGGGCGTGAGTTGGTGCCTGCAAAGCGTCTGGCCTGAGACCGATCCAGAAGATGTGCGAACTGGCCTCCAGCGAGGACGCGACACCTGGTACAAATACGCACTCCGCGAATAAGTTGCAATAAGCTTATAGAGAAAGAGGATGCCCCCCCTGATGAAGCCAGGGGGGGCATCCTCTTTCTCTATAAGCTTATTGCCTGGCTGCCTTGTAGGGATGATGCAAGGTCTTGTCGCCTTTCTAGTTTTCGCGCAGGCTGGGTTGAGTGAGATCCCAGTCAGGGCGTGTCTTCTGCATGACGGGGCATATTGTTCAAGAAGCAGTGCTTCTGTGTTTCCCTGATCGATGGATAGGTGAGATGCATGAGAAAGATGTATAGGTATGTGTCAGGGCAATTGCATCTAAAAAAACTCGTGTCTGCAACTTCTGCAACCAGCCAGTTGCAGAAGTTGCAGACACGAGAGAGCAGTACCGCCTACACGTACCCCAGGATGCGGTCAACCTTTACGCACAAAACCACACGCGGATCGCCACGATAGCGCGAGGAGGAGCCATACTTTTCTGCCAGGGTATTGTAAAAGGCTCCAGTGGGATCTTCCTCGATCTTATCAACCACCCCACGAAACTCGGCATAAGTGTAGGGGTCATCGGGGTCAGTAATCGTGATAGCCACACGCGGATCACGCTTGAGATTCTGATATTTCTGACGTTCAGTGGTATGGGTAAACTTGATGTATTCCTCATCCCACAAAAACCACATCACTGATGAATTTGGCTCTCCCTTAGCGCCAATTGTTGCAAGATGCGCGAACGCTTTCGAGTTGAGTATCTTCTGAACTTTGGGACTATTCAAATCGGCCATGCAAATAACCTCTCGACATTACTTTGGCTGAAAGGCGTGATCGCCTTTCAGGTAATAGAACCCCATAATCTGCATAGTTTATTCCTCTCGTTGCTCTGTAAACTCCAACTTCTCCGCAGTTTTAGAGCTTCTGGTAAATGACGCGAAAAGTGGATCTGCCCACGGGATACGCAACGAGATGTGTTTTTGATTGAGGTGTCTTCACAGGTCGTTTCACGCTCCGGCTTTTTGCTGGTAAAGGATCAGAAAACCTCTGCTTTATGAAAACGAGAGGGCAGCGAAGAACACTCTCAAGCCAAATTAATGCTGAGCTACATCTCGTTGCGCATCCCGTGGGCAGACCCCAATCTTGAGCATAGGAACTCATGTTTCTTGGAAAGCCGCTTCTCATCTAGCTTCTTTCACTGAGATTTTGTAAATTGGAAGGAGGAAAGGAAGGTACCGATCCCGCATCCCGGATCGGGTTCGCCAGTTCGCCAACCCCATGAGCTCGGTCTCTTTCAAACCACAAAGAAAGATGGTAATGATAGAATGCTGTAGCAACTATAAGAGAAAGAGGTGCATATGGAAGACACGTCTGCTGCTCAGCAGATAAACATCATAGTCAAAAAGTATGACGATTGGCGGGGTGAGATGTTGTCACGGCTGCGCGCTTTAATCAAGCAAGCTGATCCTGCCTTAGTTGAAGAAGTGAAGTGGAAAAAGCCTTCAAGACCCGAGGGAGTCCCCGTGTGGTCTCATGATGGAATACTCTGCTTTTGCGATACTCTCAAGAATGCCGTAAGGTTAACATTCCCCAAGGGTGCTCAGATGAAAGATCCGCAAAAGCTCTTTAACACGCGCCTAGATAGCAAAAAAGTTCGTGCAATCGACTTTCACGAAGATGACACCATCAATGAGGCCGCGTTAAAAGCACTCATTCTGGAAGCTGTGGTGCTGAACAAGTCAAAAGCAAAATGAGCCCTTATTCTATAAAAGTCATCATTTATGATGACTTTTTAGATTGTTTATCGAGCACCCACTGCACCGACGGGCTTATTGACTTGTCCGTGCGGTGAATACAGCCATCCAACAACAAGGTCGGCGCATGCCCTCTTTGAGTTGCGTGCGCACCCTTTCAACGTGCTGCCTTCTGGTTTCTGGTTTTTTCACGGAGATCGTCCAGCATATCCATTCATTGCGCGCAAGAGGCGTAAGATCCTCCCATGAGGCTCTCGCCTCCGCGTCAGAAGCGAGGATTTCTCGTAAGTCCTCTGGCAATTCGTGGACAATACCACCGGAGATTTCATTGTTAGTCATAGTCATACGTCTATACTACAACAAAATAGCCTTCTCTCGCAAAGATTGCTGGCGCTAACAGTATCTTCAATTTGCCTGCCTTCTCCCGTGCCGAATTGACAAAAATGGTGTGCACATGTTCGCTTGTGGAGCGGCTTGATCTGCTGCCAATGGCTGTGCTGGTAAATAGTGCGAATGTTCGACGGTTTTTAAGGCTCTTGTTCATTTTCGGTGGAAAAGCTCATCATCAATTGAAAAGAGAGAGCTTGGGTGGCTTCTACAGTGATCTTTTGCTGTGTTTTTCCACCGAAAGTGACCAAGACCCGATTTTAGAGTGAAGAGTGGTCAAGCGGTGCGAAGAGTGATCAGCTCAACCATTTTCCATTGGAGAAGCCGCTCCACATCTAAGGTATCAAGAGGAAATGTTGTAAATAATGTGCTCGTCATCTTGTTTCCAAGAACAAGTCGATCATCGTTGGTATCTTTCCCCAAAATGTGCTCATTCAGCGGGCATCCATTGCTTTGAGAGGACAACGATTCGAGGAAAGATGGTTCTCTGAAAATGTGCGCGAATTGCTACCAACTTGTGAGAAGTGAGAAGATGCTAACTCAAGTTCCGACTAGCTTCGTATTGCTTCTGGATGTGCCAGGAGCCACTCACTGAGTTGGAGAAAGGGTGGTCGACTCAGCAACTGGCGAACAGGATCATTTGAAAATCCATCAAGAGCCGCTGCAAAGAGCAGCACGGCTGCCGTGTAAGGAACCAACGCTCTTTTCTCCTCCTCGGTAAGACGCCAGTTTGCGGCATCCTCTGCTGTTTCTGCCATCTTGGCAAACCTCCGCAGGAACAATGACCACTGTTCCAATTATTTCGGGCGCAACCGCTACGATCTGTTCCAGCCTGGTGATCCCCTTTTGCGACTCTATTGCAATAAAGATCATAGATAAAGCTAGTATACCATATCTGCTCCTCAGTAGTAATAAACATGTGAAGCGACTCTTCCGCCGCGAATGGGGAATTTGTAACGAGAAACGGCAATACCGATCGGATGTACTGGTGAACCATGGAAGGATCTTCATCGCAGCCTACGATCCTCTCCCACCTGGCCTAATCCGGCTTCCCTCGCCCGGATCACTGCCTGTACCCGGTCTGCCACCTGCATCTTGCTGAGGATGTTGGAGACATGGTTGCGCACCGTTTTCAGTGTAAGCCCCAGCAAATCAGCAATCTCCTGGTTGCTCTGGCCCTGAGCCATCAGAGTCAGCATTTCCATTTCCCGCTCGCTGAGCTCCGAGAAAACCTGCTTCGCAACGGCCGGGCGGGAGGTGGAAAAGAACGGCTAATCGCGATACCGCGTGGAATCGCTTCATTTTTCACACCTCTACAAGACAACCAGAAATCGCGATAGTGCGTGGAAAAGAAACAGGATGCCTCTCGTAATCGTCTCTCCCTTGCTACCACTTTTACTTTCATTGCTGAGAATTTCTTGGGTAATACTCTGCAATGGGAGAGATGCTTTTGGACCTCCTGGGCCTGGCTGACTTTCGTACTCTGGCAACCGATGAACAAAAACACCACTTTCACTTTCAGGTGACGCCCATCGCGCCACCGCTTCAGTGTGTCCATTGTGGTCATCACAAGCTGTATCGCCATGAGACGAAACTACAACTGTTTCTGGACTTGCCCATTCGGGGCAAGCGCGTTGGTATTACCGTCGAGCGCCGCCGCTATCGGTGCTGTGCCTGTCGCCACACCTTCTTCGAGCCGCTTTCCTGCATGGATGAACGCCACTTCATGACACATCGCATGGTGAGCTACATCCAACAAGAAGCGCTGAGGAGAACGTTTGTCAGCATTGCTGATGAAGTGGGAGTCGTCGAGAGCACCATTCGCGTTCTCTTCAACGAGTTTGCTACCTCCATTCAGCCGCGCTTTCCAGATGACAAGCTGCTCTATCTGGGCATTGATGAACTGTATTTGTTGCACCAATACCGCTGCGTCATTACTGATGTCCAGAACCACCACATTATCGATTTGCTTCGAGACAGGCTCAAACCAAGCGTTCTCACCTACCTGTGTAGCCTGCCCGATACCACCAAAGAGCGGATTACTGTCGTCTGCACTGATATGTGGGCAAGCTATCATGATGCAACTCGTGAAGCCTTGCCACACGCCACACTGGTTGTAGACAAGTTTCACGTTCTCAAGCTGTTTTCCGGTTGTCTGGAAACTGTTCGCAAACAAACCCGTAAGAGCCTGACAGACAAGCAACGTCGAACACTCATGCATGATCGCTTCTTGTTGCTCAGGCGTGCGCACGACCTGGACGAGCAAGAAACACTGATTGTTGAAGCGTGGCTCAACAACTTTCCTCGATTGCAGGCAGCCTACCATCTCAAAGAAGCGTTCTACGGCATCTATGAAGCCCCAACACAGGAGATTGCCTTGCAACGCTACTTTGCCTGGCTGGCTTCGATCACGCTTGATATGTACGAAGCCTTTTTGCCCCTGACACTGGCGATTGGGCACTACGGAGACGCCATCTTTAGCTACTTCACCTATCGCTACACCGCCGGATATACCGAGAGCCTGAACGGGTTGATGAAGTTAACCCAACGAATGGGACGCGGATACAGCTTTGAAGCGATCCGCGCCAAAGTGCTGTTGACAGATGGTCTGCGAAAAACCTCGCGACCTGGCTACAGAGAGCAACAGTCTCATGACGCATCCCCCGAGACTGCCGACATGGCCGTTAGAACGGCTTTGGCAATGGCCCGCCCCAATGGAAGAGGAACCCCATTGCCAACCGCTTTCACGGCTCCTGCAACCGTAAACGAAGGCAATTCAAAATCATCAGGCAGTCCTTGAGCACGCCGCATCTCCTCAAAGGCGGCACGCGACTTGTACCCCAACTCATTTGCCTTCGATGTCCGAGATCGATCTACACCAGGCTTAACCCCACCACTGGCACAGGCAGCCAGTACCTATTCTTGCGGCTCTGGCGTCTCTGGCACCAGGAGCCGCCGCCCGTCGCGTGTTCCAAAGGAAATGCGTCTCGTCCGGCTCTGGGTGCCACCGCCATGCTTACGGTTATTGAGCAATTGTGATTGAACTTGGTAGCCAAGGACAACAGGTAACGGCGCATCCAGTACATTCTCCATGATGAACCAGGCTGGTTGAGCCTCTTTCACGCACCACTCAAATTCAGGAATGAGATTAGGAGCGGTCTGGTAGCCGTTGTACTCGACTAGGTACTTGAACCTGCTAAATGCTTGGCAGGGAGGGCCGCCAATGATGCCGCCAAAATGACCCAATTGTGGGTGAAAATCTCGAATATGGCCCTCGAGTATTAACTGACGCATATCTGGTGGCAAGCTTCGCGCAGTCTCTTGCGGCTGCTTGCGCGGCCTGGAGGCGAAAAAGCTGACCATCCCCTGCTCGTCAAAGTCATCTGCTTTGCGCTCCAGGCTGGTGCGCGGCTCACCTGTCTCTTTTGCCCGTTGAATGGCCGGATCGCCGAAAAGTACTACAGGGCGCAGCAGTTCATAGGCCGTTTGCTCCGTCCAGAGTGTGTACTGCTGAATAGTCTGCCAATCTTCGGTATGCTCTCGTTGCTGACGCTTGCGCTTGGGTACCGTGCTCCCTCCTACACGATGAAATTGGCGATAGTGTCATCATGGCGTTTGATGCGCGAAAGGAGTGGCCTACTACTCCCAGCTTCCTGCGCCTCTATGTCCCGAATAGCGATGCAGTGTACCAGCAAGCCCTCGCTGCCGGAGCAACTGCGGTCACCGAGATGACTTCCCTGGCTTTCGGCGACCGAGTGGGACGCGTTCGTGACCCCTTTGGCAACCTGTGGTGGATTCAGACACGTCTGGAGAACCTGACCTTTGAGGAGATGACAAAACGCGCCGCAGAGCAGCAGTATCGCGATGCCATGCGGAATTTTCAGGAATCTCTTGATCAGGAACTCTCCAATCGGGGGCACCAGCAATCATGATGAGACCTCTCGCCGCTGGACCTTATCGATCTCTAAGAGAGGAAGCTGGATCTTGCCTTCGTATAAGTATGCACGGTGAGGTGTCATCTGGAAAGCGTTGGAAACAGAGGGACTTGAATTGATGCAACGCTCTGACATCATTCCTTGTAACAAGGATGTCAGAGCGTTGTCATTAATGTCAAGCACTGTGGAGAGCACGCAGGCGCTTTAGTGTGCTCTCGATCCATTCGAGTTCGGCGCGAAGCATGACGCGAATGTGCTCACGAATGATTTGCTGGACGATGTCCGTGTATTCCTCCTCTGTCCGCGCCCGTGATTCATCATGGACGCGGATCAGATTACGCTGGACCAGGGCGCGGCGCTCTTCAAGGATGAGCGCCGTCTCGTCGGGCCGCATGTAGCGCAGGAAGAAGAGACCAATATCAATGGTATCGACCTCTGTATCATAGTCGCGCAGAGCGAGGCGCAATTGTCGATCAAAGGTGTGCTGTTGCTCGCGCGTGAGCGATGGCAGACTGATGCAAATGGTGTGCCACATTTTCAATCACCCCTGCTTTGTCGCGTCGAACGTGTCCAACTGAACGCGCTATAGCCGAGAAGTGCTGAGATGATGAAGAGCAGGAGCGCGTTGACCGGGTGAAGCGCGGTCAGAGCGGGCGCGTGAAAGGCGTACAAGAACGATACCAGCCCTACCTGGAAGATCACATCCACCACCAGCAAGAGGTGTAGAAGCACGACCTTGCGTGGGAAGCGTCCCAGCGGTAGCAGGATCAGCATGAATATCGAGAACATGGCTAGCATCCAGCCAAGCCCCGAATGCACTCCCAGCCACCCTCCGTTATCGAAGATGCCCAGGCCCGCGAAGTACGCCTGAATGAGCACGCACAGGGCAAAGAGCCAGGTAACAATGATATATATAACCTGAAACACGCGAGTGACGATGCCATAGACGCGCTTGATTGGGTGTACTGTATCTGTAGGGTTGCGTTTGCTCTCTTCTATCATTTGACGATCACCTCAAGTTTCATACCCGCGTGGATGGTGCAGTAAAGATGGAAGGTGCCAGCCGTATTGAAGGGTCCGATATCAGCCGAACTATTACCGCTAATCTGTAAATCCTGAACTGTGGGTGCGCCAGCTTCGCTGGATGACTTGGCCGTTGTGCCCTCCCAGGTCCCATTGGCGATAGTGTGCGGGTATAGGTGTCGGCGACAAGATGAATGCTCTCGCCCTTCTTAATAGTGATGAATGACTTGACGAAGGTAGTATCGCTCATGTGAACGGTGTTGGGAGCGTCGCTCGCCGCGCTATTACTACAGGCGACCAGGCTCAGGAGAACGACGCTACATATGGACAAAATGATGAGGGTCTTACGAAACATAGAGTTCTCCTTCATTCTATATCTTTCCTCGCGGGATGTCCGCGTTGTAACAATTACGGATGAAGGAGGGGACTCGCTATCACCCGGAGAGGGTGATTGTGAGGATGATTTTGATAGGGTGACATCAATGGGTTAGAGCAAGCCTAGGCGTTGGGCTGTGTCGTAGGCATCCTTGCGCGTGGAGACATTCAGCTTACGATAGATGCTCTTGACCTGCGTTTTGACGGTGTTGATGGAGACAACCAGTTCGCGTGCGATCTCTGGACGGGAACGGCCCGCCGCGAGCAGGCGCAGGACGCGCAACTCCTGTGGGCTGAGCAGGTCGGGGATGCCAGGATCGCTGTCAGGCACGGAGAAGCCCTGGATGAGCTTGCGAGCGTAGGCCAGTAGCGATTCCTCGTGTATGTCACGCAGGGTAGCGCGCAGTAAGGTTCTCATGGGCTCGCCCTTATTCAGAAAGAGCCGCTGATAGCCCTCCGGCTGAGCTTTCTCTAGCGCCAGGAGTAGGAGGCGTCGGGACTGGGACATGGTTTGTTCCTGATCTGATCCCGTGGCGTGGGCCAGGGCCGAGAGTGCCAGTATCTCCAGTTCGTTATATGCACGTCCTCCCTCGTGAGCCTCAGTAAGCCACGGTTCGAGCATGCGTAGTGCCTCTGGCGTGCGTCCCTGCTCGATGAGAAGGCGAGCCAGGGCGATGCCTTCTCGCTCGCGAATGAGGTAAGTAAAGTCTTCGTCATCGCGCGGGAGATTCGCGGCCCAGCGTCGTGCTGTAGGCTGGTCGCCGCTCACAAGCGCTAGGTTCGCCTGTTCAAGCAGTAGTTCACGTTGCAGACGTGGCCTCTGGAAGCGCGCAAGGCGCGTCGCTGCCTCTCGCTCCGCCTCTTCATAATCAGCATGTTCACCGCGCGCAAGCGTCGCAAGCGCCAGGAGTAGCAAGGCCCGGATTTGAAGCTCTTCGAGGTCCCGCTGCTCAGCTATAGCCAGGGCCTCGTGAGCCTTCCGCTCGGCCTGCTCCAACTCGTTCCATTCATAGGAAAGACGCCCCAGCCTGAGCAGCGCGAATCCCTTATCATCAAGCCAGTAACCTTCCGTGACCCGCTCCTCGATCTCCTTAAGAACCTGCTGGTAAAACATACTCGCCTGGTGCAGTTTGCCCTGTAGAACGCATATGTCGCCCTGCCCGCTGATCGCCGCGAGCATAGGCGCGGTCGAGTCGCAAGATGCGAGCAGTTGCCGGGCCTGAGCGAAGAGGCGTCCAGCCTCGATAAGTCGTCCCTTCAATGTCTCTTCCAGACCGACATTTAGCAGGCTCATGCCACGCCACTGCACTTCATGCTCCGGCAGGTGTAGCAGGGACTCGCGAGCTGCGCGGAACGACTCAACATAATCCTCCTGCCACAGAGCAACCAGCGCGCGAAACGATTGAATCTGTGCCAGGCGTTGTAGGTTGCCTTCGGCACGCCAGTAGTGCTCGGCGAGACGCAGAGGTGTCTCGATGCGCGTTCTCGTCACCGGAGCGTGGCGATCCTGGGTAAAGAGGAGCGCCGCCGCGTAGAGGAAGCCCAGACCGGGTTGCTCGTGCAGGATCTCCATGGGAAGCACTCTCAGCCAGCGCCAGAGCGTCTGATGCTCAAAGTAGTTGCCCAATGGCTCAACGAGGCGCATAATCAGAAGCGTCATGCGAGTAAAGTCCTGAATCTGCATGGCGACCTCAATCGCCTCCGGTAACATGTCCTCATGCTCGTACCATGCACTGGCCCGACTCATAAGAGCGTGTATCTCGCTCTCTCCCAGGCGACGACGAGCTTCATGTCGCATGGCTTCGGCGAGGAGCGCGTGGTAACGATACCACGCTTGCGCGCCGTCGAGTGGCTGCAAGAACAGGTTCGCGCGCTCTAGCTGGTCGAGCACGAGGGTGCTATCATTCCGACCTGTTACCGCGTCACAGAGCGAGGCCGTCAGACGATCAAGCAAACTGGTCTGGAGCAGGAAGGTCTGAAGCTCCTCCGGCTGCGCGCGTAGCGTCTCTTCTACCAGATATTCCAGAATATGGCGGTGACTGCCAGAGAAAGTAGAGAGAAGCTCTTCAGCCTCCGGCGCGTTCTCATGACCGCGCAGGGCCAGCGCCGCCAGTTGTATGCCGACCGGCCAGCCCTCCGTACGCTCCGCGAGATGTTGCACGACCTCATAGGCGAGAGGACGTGCCAGTGCGCGCCCCAGGAAGAGACGAGTCTCCTCTAGCGAGAAGCGCAAATCGGTGGCGCGCAACTCATAGAGATCATCATGCGCGCGCAGGCGTGCCAGGGGCAAAGGGGGATCGTTCCGCGTCAGGATGACTAGGCGCAGGGCGGATGATGGGAGATCTAGCAGGCGTACAAGCGACGCATGCAATTGCGGCGAGGTAATCAGATGGTAATCTTCCAGCACTACAACTCCGACGCCTTGACAGTGGCTCAAGTCGTTAAACAACGCGGCCAGCATGAGTTCAGGCAGGCGCTCAGGTGGCGGCTGACGTGGCGATTGCAGCAAAGACAGTGCTGCCTGCCCTACGCCTGGATGCAACACCTGACAGGCCATAATGAAATAGCGCCAGAAGCGAACAGGATCGTTATCGCTCTCATCCAGAGCGAACCAGGAAACCACTGGTGCTGACTGACAGGTATTCCGCCTGGATGCCCATGCCGCCGCCAGCGTTGTTTTCCCATATCCTGCCGGAGCGGAGACGAGGGTAAGTGTGTGTTCCGAAGCAGCGTCCAGGCGCGCCAGAAGTTCCTCACGCGGCACCATAGAGGCTCTCAGGCGTGGCAAATGCAGTTTAGGTCTCAACACTGGCAGCAGAGGCAGCACGTCACCGCTCACATGGCTCTCCTTCGATAACACCTATCGCGACAATACTTTTCACCACAGATTACAACGTTCATGGCCTGAACGCAACACATTACCTAAGCCATTCATGGCTATTTCATGCTTGGCAGACGCTCTCCGCACATACGAATCTTCGCCTTCGGCGCTCTGGGGTAGGATGTGGGTACGGGCAAAACGGACAATTGCCCGTACCCACATCCTACCCCAGAGCAGATCAGGGCCACGTACCACCGTAAAGCCATTCTCTTCAAAATTTACAGCCTGACTATGATATGCTTGGTCCCGCCGTTGTGGTTGAAACGTGTTGCCACAACCTTCACACTGCCGAGGAGCAAGCAAATTATATGGACTCTTCCCCATTTGCACATCCTTGTTTCTTCTGTGAAATTGTCACACGATTCCACGCACTATCGCGATTAGCCAAAAGAACCTGAGCACACGCCGGGCAATACCCAGGCCGAAGATGGCCTCTCCATTGATGATAGCGTGAATGGCCCGCATAATCTCGGCCTGGTTCGCCCCTTTGAGTACATAGCCGTGAGCGCCCGCGCGCATAGCGGCAAAGACCAATTCGTCATCTTCCAACATCGTCACCATCAGGATCTTGATCCCGGGGTGCGCAGCCAGGATCGCGCGAGTGGCCTCGATACCATTGATCCCCGGCATTTTGATGTCCATAAGGATCATATGGGGCCGCAGAGTCTCTACCTGGGCAATGGCTTCTTCGCCAGTAGTGGTTTCCCCCACCACAGTCGTCTCGGCAACCGAGTCGAGCAGGCCATGCATGCCGTTGCGAAAAAGTGGATGATCATCAGCGATGAGGATGCGAATAGGGTCCATAATCAAGCCTCCTGTCAGGATGGTGATGAGAGAGGACGCTCCGATACAGGGAAAGGAGACGAAAGCACGCAGGGAAGCTGGGCGCGCACGACAAGCCCTCCAGTTGGTACAGGCTCAAGCACAACCCACCCGCCCAGTTCCTCCGCTCGTTCGCGCATCGAGGTCAGGCCCACGCCACGCTGGCAATCTCTCAAACACCCCTGCCCGTCGTCCCGCACCTCCACGGTCAGCGTCATAGCCGCCTCATTCAGCTCCAGGCGGATAGTGCAAGAGCGCGCCCGAGCGTGGCGAACGACATTGGTCAGAGCTTCCAGAGCGATCCGGTACGCCTCGACCTCGACTGCCGCCGCAAGCTCTGGCAAGCTGTCGGGCACGTCAAAGTGGATGGATGGGCCGGAGGTGTACTGCACTGCCTGTTCACGTAAAGCCGCCACCAGCCCCAGTTCATCAAGGACCGGCGGCCGCAACCCGTAGACCAGGCGGCGAATATCGGTCACCGCGCTCTGTGTTTGCACCGTGATCGGCAAGTAGCATCTCGGCCAGCGAATTATGTCCCAGGCGGTTGCGCGCGGTCTCCAGTTTCAGGGTGAGGCTAGCCAGTTGCGGACCAAGCCCGTCGTGCAGGTCTCTGCGCAGGCGACGACGCTCTTCCTCGCGAGCCGTCACCAGACGCTCGCGTGAGCTCTGTAAGTCGATCGTCAGGCGTTTGAGATCCTCCGTCAATTGGACTGCGTGAGCGGCAACGCCCGCCTGCCGCGCCAGATCCTCCAGTAATCGGTGTTCAGCAGGTGTGAACGCTTCGCCGGGGGTACGAGTCGCAAGAACCAGTTCTCCTACTTGCTCGGATTGAGAGATCAGCGGCACGTGGAGCACCGCTTCTGGCGCCGTTCCATGTGAAGCCACCAGAACCAGCTCTTCTCCCTGCTTGAGAGTAACCGCCACATACGGCAGCTTGAGGGTTTGAGCCACCACTTCAACAACCGCGGGCAGCACCGCCTCGGGAGCAAGCACCGCCTCCAGGCGCTGCCCCAGACGCGAGATAACCTGGTAGGGATCATCTCGTTCGCCATACATCAGACGGTTGATAGTGCGTTGGAAATGGGTGCGCAGAGGTTGAAACAGCACCGCGATGAGGCCTGTGGCCAGCAGGGAGATCATGAGGTTACCCCTCGCTTGCAAAATGGTGCCCAATCCGCCTATCACCAGCGTGTAGAGGCCGAGGACACAGACGGTGAGAGCACCATAGACCAGCGTGCGGTTGATAACGATATCGATATCCCATAGGTGAGATCGCAAGATGGCAAAAGCGAAGGAGAGTGGGATGAGCGATTGAACACAGTCCTTGCTCAGTTTGTGAGTGACCTGCGTTCTTCCTACAAAACAGCAACGATTTGCAATGGTGGATCACGTGAGGCTGCGAACCGCAAATTTGGGCGAACTCACTGGCGTAGAAATGTGTCCAATCGGACAAGATAGGAGACCAAACCTGAGCAACAGCAACATACGTGATTCCAGTGGTGTTTCACAACCATCACTGGAATCACCCTTAGGGTGTCACTCCTCCTGCAATTTTTCCCTGTTTATAGAGCTGTTCGAGTTTCTTGGCAGTTTCCTCATTTGCTGGAAGATAGATCACCATTTTCAATCCAGGAGAGCCATCAATCTGAAAAGTACTATGATCGAGCGTAAGCAAGCCCGTCTGAGAATGAATGATTTCCTTCTGCCCATCTTGTCTCCCTTGCACCTCGTGACGCGGCCACCAGCGTGCAAATTCTGGACTGCAATGCTGCAGGTCCATAATCAGTGCACCCAACCGTTCATCATCGCGATAGTGGCTGCTACTCGCTCGGAACTGTGCCAGAACCCGCTGCGCTATTCCCTCCCAATCCACAAAGCGGCGGCGAAATTCCTCGTTAGTGAAGATTAAACGCACAATATTGCGCTCCCCTACTGACAGGGCTGCAAAGTCTGCGATAACCTGGCACGCCGCACGATTCCAGACCAGCACATCCCATCTCCGGCCCATAATATAGGCTGGGCTGCTTCCCTGGTGCTCAAGAAACTTCTGCAAGAAAGGACTGGCATGTTCCTGCTGAGGTGCAGGATGCTGAAGTGGTACTTGACCTGCTAGAAGAAACAGATGTGTTTTCTCCTCCGCAGAAAGCCGTAAGGTTCGTGCCAGACTATCGAGTACCTGGACGGAGACATTGATCTCTCTCCCCTGTTCCAGCCAGGTATACCAGGTGACCCCGACACCGGCAAGTTGTGCTACTTCTTCTCGTCGGAGTCCCACCGTCTTGCGGCGTGCTGTGCGTGGTAATCCCACATCTGTTGGTGACAGCCTAGCCCTGCGCGTGCGTAAGAAGGTTGCCAGTTCACCACGTTGCTCGTTGTTATTTGTCATGCTGCGCTCCTTTCCCTGGTGGTGCCAATACCAGTATTAGCACGCTCTGGTATAGCCTCAGAACCTGTGGCATGCTACTACCAGAATTAGCATGCTCGCATAAGAGCAGCAATGTCAAGTTGCAAATACAGAAAGGACATAGTATATGAAGGCCGCAATTCTCAAAACCATCGGTCAATCCCTTGCCATTGAAGATATTCCTGAACCAGTGCCGGGTGCAGGCGAAGTCCTTGTTCGTGTGCTAGCTGCTCCAGTCCTGACCTATGCACAGGAAGTCTTTACTGGGCAAAGACACTATCCCTTATTGCTTCCGCTCGCTCCCGGCTGTGGAGCTGTCGGTATTGTAGAAAAAACGGGTCCCGACGCTACTCGACTTAAACCTGGTCAGCTCGTCTTCTGCGATCCCACCGTGCGGTCACGTGATGATGCTCTTTCCCCAGATATCATGCTGCAAGGATGGGTCGCTCCTGGCGAGGGACCACAGAAACTCCAGGCACACTTCAGGAATGGTTCGTTTGCTGAAAAAATGCTCTTACCCCTTGAGAATGCCTTCTCTCTTGAACATGTGCGTTCCATTGATCCCGCCAAACTTGTCTGGCTGAATACGCTGCTAGTCTCCTACGGTGGGTTCTTAGCTGGGGGCCTCCAGCCTGGACAGGTTATTGTGGTCAATGGAGCAACCGGTCACTTCGGCAGTGCCGCTGTCGCCGTTGCTTTGGCTCTGGGCGCGGCTCGCGTCGTTGCATCTGGGCGCAATGAGCAAGCTCTTAACACGCTCGTACACCAATTCGGTTCACGTGTCCGTCCTGTGCTACTTTCTGCAGATGAAGCGACTGGTAGTAATCGCTTTAGAGAAGCTACTGAAGGTTCTTCCATCACGTATTCGGCCTATTCTTTATCTGAAGATGAAGCGATGAACCGCAAACGCTTTATGGAAGCGGCTGAAGGTCCAATCGATTGCCTGCTGGATATCCTGGGACCCATCCACGATTCCGCACCAACCCGCCGTGCCATTATGACTGTGCGCCCTGGAGGAACAGCCGTCTTGATGGGAGGCGTGCAAGCCGATCTGGATATACCTTATAACTACGTGATGCGCAACAATCTGGTGATTCGCGGCCAATGGATGTGTCCAAGGCATGCGCCCTCGCTGCTCATTGAGTTGATTCACAGTGGCCTGCTCACCCTTGAACCATTCTCCGTCTCCACATTTCCGCTTGAACAGGTCAATCAAGCCGTCCAATATGCCCACGACCACGGAGGCGCTTTCCAACTCACGGTGCTCAAACCATCCAGCATGTAAAAGGGACCTTCGGAATTTGTTGTGTTCAAACTATCCTGATCCTGATCGATCCTCGATCACATATTCGTGTAAAGCCGCTCTAACTGTCAACGGCAAGCGATGAAGCACTGGGGACAATGGAGATCGATCGTGTCCTCGTGATCAGGAGAGGCTCTGCGCAAAAAAACTTGCCGCACCCGCACTTCGGGGCTCAGCTGGATTGCAATCAGGGTAGGCACGGTGCATCGATTGCCTGCTTGCACGAGGGAAAAATCATCTTCCTGCGAGTATATGCGATGACCGCACTCCGTTATGAGTGGGAGGGCTAATCTTCTCACTTGGCATAGCCAATTACGATAGAAAATTCAAGAATATTCTCCAACGTGTCCACCTGGGAACCTTTCACGAATGAACCGCATCTTTATTTTGTGAGAAGCGCTTCTTACAGAAAGTTGTCCGGATTTAGAAAGTATTCAGGGTGATAGATAAAAAAATCATTTTTCGTGCACAGAGAGGAGATATGCAAGCATTTCAACGGATCGTTGAAGAGTACCATCAACTCCTCTGGCGTACTGCTCGCATTCTTCTGAGAAATCTGGCCCCGACGGAAGATGTCTTGCAGGAAGCCTGGATCGATATCTGGAAGGGCTTACCCCGACTCCAGAATTATCTGACCATTCGTTCCTGGCTGCTGACTGTTGTTGCTAATCGCTGCCGAATGACATTACGGCGTGCAGCACCTGTCACAGTTTCTCTAGAAAATGATCCCGATATGCTCCGGTTGCCAAGCGACATCGAGGATGTTCTGGAGCAGATTACGCGCATAGAGATCTCGACAGATCTCCGCCACGCACTGGATAGGCTTCCAATCGAGCAGCGGCACGTGCTGGAATTACGCTATTTCGCCGACCTGGAACTGAACGAAATAGCCCTGGTAACCTCTCTCCCTTTAGGAACCATAAAATCGCGCCAACATCGAGCGCTACAAACCTTGCGTACAAGCTTGCAAGGAGAGAAAGAGAAGCTCTTTTTATGAAGAATACACCCATGAAAGGTTTAGAACAGCATTTGCGTACACACTATCACGAGGAATTCGGTAATCCCTCACCGGCCAGCGAGTTTTGGAATACCCTTGCAGGGCGCTTACCTGTGCAAGAGCAGCCGCAGTCCTGGTGGCAGCGCTGGTTCCGTGCGCTCTCGCCAACCGGGATCATGCTAACGTCTGGTTCTCATCGTGTCTCAACGCGCAGGATCGCGCTTACCTTCTCGCTGGCGCTTGTTGTCTTGTTGTTCGCGACTGGCGCCTTCTATGCTACTGGAGCAATTCGTTTTCACTCGGATCAGCCAGCCCAAACCATGCTGAACCCAGGTGTTAACTCGGCGGCCTTGCTTTCGTCACTCGTGAAGAGTGATGTGCAAGCTCGCACATTGGCCTTTACTACAGTGAATCAGACAGAGGGAACTGGCTCCAATACCATAAATCTTCAGAACGTATACGCTGATGCCAATAACATTGTGCTTGGCTATACCTTTACCATTAAGGTTGGACCATTGGGACCCCAGATGCCCCTACCAACGATTACTCTTCCCGGTCAGCAACCGATCAAACCCTATAACACGTTGATCAAATTTGGTGACACGATCAAACCTGGGCAAGAACGAACAATCGCGGCTCTGGCCTACTTCAACGCATCGGCCATTCAAAGTAATCCTCAGCATATACAGTTGAATATCTCGATCTCCAGGGGGACAACAGTTGAGCACTTCAGCCCAACCGTTCCTTTCTCTGTGGGCAAGACTGTTCATGTGCATCAGACTGTGACAGCCTACGGACACACGATTATGCTCGACCGCGTCGTTATCACGCCATCTGAGTCCCGTTTCTACTTCTCAAGCCGGGACGTGAATCGGCTTGATATTACGAATCTGTCCATCTCGGGGAAGAAGATATCCGGCAGCCCTATGCCCATTCCCGTGGTGGGATACTCCTTTGGCATCTGGCAGAATCTGGTGAACAACACTGGCACCTGGACAGTGAATGTCTCGGCTCCCACTAACAGTCTGTGGGGAAAAATCTGGCAGTTCACCTTCGATGTGAAGTAAATCAACATACTTGCTGTTGTGCATGTTACGACGCCCCTTGTGCGCCTGACATTCGCTGCAACGTAAAATAACCTGATGCTGCGAGCCTCGTACTGTCTGTGTGAACCATAGCAGATATGAGGCTCGCTTCCTCTATTCATACGATGTTGAATACACTCTCCAAATTGTGGCTATACAGAATTCTATGCAAGTGAACCTCATAAGCTTATACCAGAAGTTTAGAGCGATGTATTACCACGTTCACCACAGGTATCTCTGGTCTGGTTCAAGAGACACCGCACCAAGATGTACTGTTCTGATCGGTGTCGCCAATGGGCCTACCGTCAGCGACAAGCGCTGAAGCTCTGGGAACAATGGAGATCGATCGTGCCATTGCGGTCAGGATAGGCTCAGCTTGGCGCAAAAAAACTTGCCGCACCCGTAAAGAGGCGGTCAAACGTCACACTGCTGATATGAAGGTGGTGATTGACAGAAATCAACATGCCCCACAAGAGAAGCTCATTGAGGAACTCAATCGCGTGAATCGGGGATGGGCGAACTACCATCGCCGAACAACGGCCTCAAAGACGTTTCATGCCTGTGACCATCTGCTCTACCTCCAATTAAAACGGTGGGCGAAGCGCCGCCATCCCAACAAGGGAGGGCATTGGATCGCGAACAAATACTGGCATGTGGATAAAGGACAGGGCTGGCAGTTTCAAAGCCAGCAAGCAAAGCTGTGGAAACACGGACAAGCACATGTCCAGAGACACATCAAAGTCAAGGGAGCGGCCAGCCCTTACAATGGCGACCTTCTCTACTGGAGCCAACGACTCAAAACTCATCCCCTGTGCAATGGCGTCAAGGGAGTGCTCTTGCAGAAACAGCAAGGGAAATGTCGCTGGTGTGAATTGCTCTTTCAAGACACCGATGTCATTGAAATCGATCACATTACCCCAAAAAGTGAAGGCGGCGGCGAAGAACTCAGTAACAAATTTTTGCTCCACCGACATTGCCATGATGAACGACACGCCCGACGTGTCAATGGTATCTGTGCCAAAGACCCGATCATTGAGGAGCCGTGTGACGGGAAACCCTCAAGCACGGTTTTGAAGCCGAGCGGGGGAGGTGACTCCCTCGCTTAGGTTAACAATCGCGTGCGCAAGCACTCCACGCTGGGCTATCTCAGCCCAGTGCAGTTTGAGATCATGAAGCGTTGACTTTTCACTTCATCTGATCATTCAAAGCGGGACAACCACCACCACCACTCCATAGAAATGCCTCTCTTTTTCTCCTTCCAGGAATCTATCGCGAAACCTTTTCCTATCCAGTCGTTGACCTCGTTGCTGCCCTGGTACAACAACAGCCTCTGGACAACCATTTGATACAACCCGGCCAATATCACTTGGTGTTCCAACGTGAGAGACATTCACTCACTATGAATGTTTTGACCCTGAACGAGGAAACATCGCTTTTGTTAGATATCTGTCAGCAAGAAGCGAGAGTAGAGGATGTGATTCGGGAAGCGGAACAGCAATTAGGCGAAACTGACCTGGCCGACGATATCCTTGCCATGCTGACATTGCTCCAAGAAAAACATATCGTGGGAGTACACGGATGATCAAAGATACCTCTGGGAAACAAGTTCCTCTCTCTCGGTTTCGCCTTGAGCACGTTGGCAAGAACCAACAACAGAGAACGATGGTAGATACAGGGTGCCAACGCTGTCAACAGTGCGCTTTATGGCGTCGATTCATGTCTGCTGACACACGTACCATCCTTTCGAGCTTTCTCTGGACACAAGAAGAAAGGAGTCATCAATGCGAGAAATAACCAATTACACAGCGGCTATCCCGGCGCTAGGGGTCGGAATAGGCTATCGCTCAGAACTGAGAGAGGGCATATTTTCCAACCGAGATCGTATTGATTTTTTGGAAATTATTACTGAGAACTATCTCTCACACCCGGATGCCTATCGATCATTAGAAGAGCTGTGTGATCACTTCCCTGTCATTCCCCATGGAGTGGATTTATCAATAGGATCGATGATGCAGCTCGAGACACCGTACCTCAAAGCCATCAAGCGCATTTCGGATGTGACGAAGGCTCCCTACTATAGCGAACATCTGTGCATGACCAAAACGCCTGGGAGATACATTGGTCACCTCGCGCCCCTCTGGTTCTCAGAGGAATTATTGCAGCACGTCATCCGTCGTGTTCAGATGCTTCAAGACTATCTAGAGAAACCACTCATTCTGGAGAACGTCACCTATATGCTGGAAATCCCTTCCAGCCCAATGAGCCAGACCGAATTTTTTCAAAGGTTGGTCGAGGCAACAGATTGTGGTATTTTGCTTGATGTCACTAATGTCTTCATTAATGCAGCGAATCATGCATTTGACGCCCGACAGTTTGTAGCGCACATGCCACTCTCACATCTCGTGCAAGTCCATCTTGCTGGCGGATATCAGAGAGGTGGTTGGTATGTTGATGGACACAGCGAGCTTGTGCCCCCCAATATTTTCAGCCTTTTTGAATACCTGGTATCACTGTGTCAGGTAAAAAGCGTTATCTTTGAGCATGATGCCCATTTCCCTCCCATCACTGATCTGCTCCAACAAATGGATCAGGCACGTGCTATTGTACGTCGACAACAGAGGAATGATATGCCAAATGAATGCGTTTCTTCATAAATATTGACGACTTGGCACATCAAGAGTAGGATACAGGAAATTGTAGTAAAAGAGAGATTAGTAAAATCCAGCCGGGTGCAGATGTGCAGTCACTCATCATCATAAATGTGCATAAAAAGCGAATGTAGACGCAAATTTCTTCTCTGAAGTGAGCGACAAGAGGAAGGTACGAATTATTTGAATCAGCATGTGATGGGCTTACAGTTAAACCACTTTCTCATTGATAGTGCCAATCAAATGCACGAGCAGCGATCTCAAAGTGAAGACTATGTTCTGGTGAATGGAGAGAGAGGTCTGCTTGGGGTATTTGATTCAGTGGGAGGAAGAGATAGAAATCTTCTGGTTTCACATCTCGCTGCCATGACAATCTCCTCTGCCTTTGAAGCTTTACCTGAAACTGATTGTTTGCTTGGGCATATTGAAAGAGAAGCACTGTTGCAGCAATTGATACAGCTCGCGGACACAACCATTGCTTCACTGGTCCTCCCCCCGGAACAAAGAAGACCCGCAACAACGGTTGCACTTGGCATCCTCTCTGTCCTGAAATCTCAGGCCTTTTTCTATTTGGCTCATATTGGTGATAGCAGAATCTATCTTTTGCGAAATGGGCAATCCCTCCAACGACTCACGGAAGATCATGGATACTTTTCGTTCGCTATTGAGCGAGGCTACTTGAGTAGAGACGAGAGCTGGCGTATTGAACAAGCCAGAAGCGCACATGATTTATTGCCATGTGACAAGGAGCACTTTGAAAAAAGGAATAAAATCACCTGTGCAGTAGGATGGTCTGACTTTGCGTCGATTCCGACGCGTTGCCTTGCCCTTCAGCCTGGAGATCGCATTGTGTTCTGCACGGATGGAGTTCATGACAATCTTACTGGTCAGGAAATAGAAGAGATTTTGTCAACTTCAGGAGCGTGTACCGCGCGAAATCTGGTAGCTGCCGCGTATCATCGTTCTCAACAACCTGATTTTCGCGCAAAGCCAGATGATATAAGTGCAATCCATGTTTTGTATCAACCATGCTAACCACAAGTAGGATTCCTGTGTAATACTGCACACAGAACCGGAGACAATTCACAGGTTCGACAAATGTCTGAGAGCGTATCTGTCTCTGGTCCTTCTTCTAGAGCCGAGTAATACCAACATTATGAAGACCGATGTGTGAGTACAAGGTATCGCTCCTGTAATTCCATTGCCCTCTCTTCAACCTCTGAAAGAGGTAAGCGCTTACACTCATAGCCGAATATATCTCGGTAAAACATCATCGCCTCATCAGTAAAGACGACGGTTCCGTCTTCCTCAACATCTTCAATCCCATCCAGATACAGTCCTGCCTGATTGATTTGGAGCGCATGATGCATACTCACCTGATGAGGTAAGACAACATCAATGCTCTGAGCATGGACACATATCGAATACCCTTCCTTCTGCAAAGTAGTTCTCTTGCCGCTATTCACATTTTATGCTACTTTATCTTTTCCGATATATGTACAGGCGAGGAGCACGAAAAAAGATGAATACATTTCTGGCAGGCGAGAAAGTAATTCTGCGTTCCTTAGAACTTGATTGTCGTTTAGACAAAAATACCATGACAGAACTTCCACAAAGTTCAGTTGAACACCAAGCATTCTGATTGAAAGGCTCGTTATGCGATCACAATGGAACAAGGTGAGGCAGCTTTGGCCTTTTGCGAATGACGGCAAAGCGCTCGGCCTTCTTCACCCGCTCCCCTTTTTGGCGGCCTTTCGATTTTCCGCGTGGTTGAGGGGCACAAGCAGGAGTCCCCAGGGTGCGCAACAATTTGTCCATGCCGCGTCTGATCTGCTGAGGCGTGGGCTGCCGCTCTCGATTTTCCCAGGGACGCAACTGGGGTTGCACCAAGCCACGTGCCAAGACCAGCTGATTGTGGACAATGGCAACCACCTGGCTCCAGCGCTCGAATTGTTCAGGAGTGCGCAAACGAGCTTGCTCCCACAAGAGCGCCTGTTTGTCAAAGCGATAGCCATGCTCCTGGCCAAAGCGCAGCACATAGCCCAAGGCAATCTGCACCACATCGGCTTCTTGATCCCCAATCCAGACAAACCAACTGCTACGGGGATCGCGTTCCTTGTTGCTGGCATGAGGCCGCACCACACGGACCACGGTCAGTTGCAGCCAGCGAGCGGCTTTCACATGCATGTGCTTCCAGAAGGTGACTTGCACCGGGCGACCCTTGGTATCGGTACCGCTAAAGACCCCATCAGGGTGTCCATGCGTACTCGTGTCTTTGGGTTGGAGCTTGTCTCCATCTTTGCGTGGGGCTCCTCTTTTCCCCGTTGGTGGGGGAGCCTCCCGATACAGGCAGCGGTTGCTTTTGAGCCGACCCAGCACACCCGCCTGCAAGCCGCTACAGCGACACCACAACCAGGTCGCATCGTAGCCTCGATCCAGCAAGACAATGGCCTTGGCTCCCAATTGGGGAACCAGGCTCGCCAGTTGCTCGTAAGCGACTTCAATGGCTGTGGTCTGCGAATCCACTCGTCGTTGATCCAAGATGTAGGTCCAGCTACTGGGAACGCTTGGCAAGGCGACCACGGTCGAGAACTGCCAGCCAAAGGTCACGGGCTTCTTACACTCAGGCAGATTCGGCACGTGTTGAGCCGTCCGATCTGCCGAGGTGGCTGCCTCAGCACGGGCAATGCTACTGGCATCAATCCCGATCCATACCCAGCTCCCCGGCTTTGGTGGCTTGAGGTAGCGTACGAAGATGCTTCGCAAGCGCCCTTCATCAATGCGTCCTCTGACAAACGCTTTGTAGAGGCTGGGCCATTTGCGCTCAAACCACAACGATTGCGAGAGTTCAGCAAAGGAGGTGGCTTGCGGGGTGCTCATGAGAGCATCCACCGCATTCCACAACGCGTCCGCAGATCGCAGAAAACAGGCATAGGCCTCGTGACGAAATCCTTTCAATGTGGTACAACTGTCCATGGAAGCAAAGTCCTTTTTGGGTTTTGTAATTACAAGAACTTTACTTCTTTGAGGCAGCCCTCCGCAAGGTTGGGGTGCCTTTTGTTTTCTTTTGTCTAAACGTCAAAACTTGAAGATCTCGATAGGTTTTGGACATGGTTTGCTGATCGTGAGGTCGTCAGGTACTCAATGGGAACATGGCTGTTTCCCTGGTCGAAAAAGGAGGCCGAACAGTGGCTACAACAAACGCTTCAGGATAAAAATACACTGACACTTGGGGTCATGAAAAAAGATGGAAGTCAATTGATTGGATACGCAGGAATCGCCTCGATAAGCAGTATTAACCATTCCGGAGAATATTATATTTTGCTGGGAGAGAAAGGGAGTTGGGGACAGGGTTACGGGACAGAAGCCACACAACTGATTGTCCACTATGGCTTTGCCAGCTTGAATTTGCATCGTATCATGCTCACTGTTTCTTCGCTGAATACAGGTGGAATAAAAGCGTACACGAGGGCGGGGTTTCAGCAAGAAGGAATACTACGTGACGCCTGTTATCGCGATGGAGCGTATCACGACAAGATCGTGATGTCCATTCTTCGCCCTGAGTGGGAGACTCAACGCTCTTAAAACTCGTTATCACACGGCTCTCCTGATAGCATACGAGAAGAGGGAAGGCATACTATCTTCCCTCTTCTCCTACAAAGGCTGGACCTTGATATTCTCTTTGCCGAGAATGCTTGCTACCTGCTGATGAAGTTGGGGCGTAAAATCGATAGTGTTCTCATGAGGAGTAAGGCGAACACCCCATTCCCCGTTGCAGACCTCGATTTCGTAGAGATCATGTCCTTTGTCAGCATGACGCAGGCAGGCATGAAGATCCTGCACTTTTATTTTGGCGTCGGAGATGGCAACTTCATCACCTCCCCAGGAATGCAGCGTAAACCAGACCAGTTGACGCTGGCGGTTCATCTCCTTTTCTACTGCCTGAAGTGGCTCGATCTTGTTACAGAGAACATTGACCTCATCACGCTGCTCTCGATACTGGGTCTCGCCAGTCAGGAGTACCACCTTGTCTTCCTCGATGTATTCTTTAAAGGTCTCATAGTCACGAGGAAAGACGGTAACTACCATGCCACCTTGAGCATCCTCAAGGGTGAAACTGCACATCATATCGCCCTTCTTGGTGCTAAAGGCACGAATGTTGGTGATGACGCCTCCCAGCGTGACCGTCCCTTTCCCGACCTCCGCTCCTTTTTCCAGCAATTCTGTGGTGTTATGTGTAACGCGTCCATCAAACAGGTGCGCCAGATAGGTCAGCGGATGAGGCGAAATATAGACGCCAATCAGCTCCTTTTCCCAGTCCAGGAGCTGTTTGCGTGAGATCTCTGCGGCCTCTGAAAGAGAAAAGACAAGCGCCGCCGGGGCAGACGCGAGATCTTTAAAGAGACTAAAGACTTCTCGTTCTCGCGCCTGGCGCTCTCGTTTGCCATAGGTGATTGCCGTCTCAACTGAGGCCAGAAGCCGATGGCGTTTCCCTTCTCCCTCGATAGAATCCAGGGCGCCCGCCTTAATAAGATTTTCAATCACACCTTTGCCCACAGTGACGCGAACACAGAAATCGACGAGCGAGGTGAATGGTCCCCCGTCGGCACGCGCACGTAGAATCTCTGTGATTGGCCCTTCACCGATGCCTTTGATGGCAAGCAAGCCAAAGCGAATATTGCCCTCTTCGACCGAGAAACCAAGCTCGCTGGTGTTCACATCAGGACCCAGCACTTTGACACCCATTTTGTGGGCTTCGGCAATAAAGACGGCGACCTGCTTCGAGTCACCAGCATCAGCCGTGAGGGCCGCCGCCATATACTCCGCTGGATAGTTCGCCTTCAGATAGGCGGTATAGTAGGCAACTACCCCATAACTTGCGGCATGTGCCTTGTTGAAGCCGTAGCCGCCAAAGGGCAAGACGAGAGTAAAGAGCTTTTCTGCATCCGCTGCCTTCATGCCATTATGGACACAGCCCTGTATAAAATCGCCTTTGTACCCCTCGACTTCATCCATCTTCTTTTTGCTCAGGGCTTTACGGAACTTGTTCACTTTGCCCCAGGAGAAGCCTGCCAGGTTGTTAGCGATCTGGAGCACCTGGTCCTGATAGACAATGACGCCATAGGACTCGGCAAGCCATTCCGAAAGGCGTGGGTCGAGATAGGTGACCTTCTTGCGCCCATGTTTACAGGCCACAAACTCCGGGATACTATCCATGGGTCCAGGACGATAGAGAGCCACCATGGCCATGATGTCTTCGATACATGTCGGTTTGAGTTGCTTAAGATATTCGCGCATCTTTGCTGACTCAAGCTGGAAGACTGCAATGGCATCGCCACGCGAGAGCATCGCAAAGGCTTTCTCCCTCTTCTCACTCAAGACAGGATCAGGTGTAGGATCGACAGGAATTTGCTCTAGAAGCAGTTCTTCCCTCTGCGTCCTGGCAACAAACGCGAGGGCCTCTCTGAGCACAGAGAGGTTGGCAAGCCCCAGGAAGTCATATTTGATGAGCCCTAAATTATCTTCCAGCCACTTGTGCTCGTAGCCACAGACCAGAGGCGTCGTGGGATCTTTGGGATCTTTGCGCGAAAGAGGCACAATCTCATTGAGTGGCCTGGCCGAGAGCAAGACACCTGCCGCGTGAACGCCAGTCGAGCGATTGAGGCCCTCCAACTGGCGAGCAAAGTCAATGATTTCATGCACCTCTCCATTCTGACTGTAGAGCACATTGAGCTCAGACACCTCATCGAGCGAGCTCTGGAGCGTCACCTTGGGTCCTATTGGGATCAGGCGCGTAATCCGTTCTCCAAGCTCCGTTTTGCCGAGAGCGCGAGCCACATCCTTAACTGATCCTTTGGCAGCCAGCGTGTTAAAGGTAACCATCTGAGCCGTCTTCTCCAGCCCATAGCGCTGCATGGTATAGTTGATCACTTCTTCACGCCTGGAGTCGGGGTAATCCATGTCGATATCGGGCATATCGTTACGCTCAGGATTCATGAAGCGCTCAAAGAGCAGGCCATAACGCAACGGGTCAACATTGGTAATCCCCAGACAATACGCGATGAGGCTTCCCGCAGCCGATCCCCTGGCCAGGCAGGTGATGCCATGGTCGCGAGCATAGTTCGTCACATCCTGCTGAATGAGAAAATAACTTGCAAAGCCTTTCTGCTTGATGATGCTAAACTCATAGTCAATCTGCTCCTGAACGCGCGTGCTGACCTCACCAAAGCGCCATCTTGCCCCCTTTTGACAGAGATCATAGAGGTAGTCGTCGGGAGATGAGAAACCATCAGGAATATCGAAGATGGGTAACCCGGCCTTCTTTGCGGTGGGATCAATCCGGCAGCGTTCGGCAAGTGTCACCGTATTGTGCAACACCTCAGGGATATCGGGATAGAGGAGGGCCATCTCTTGTGGAGATTTCAGGAAATATTCATCAGAGTCAAAGCGGAACCGGTCTGGGTCATCATAGCGATTGTTCATCTGGATGCAGAGAAAGAGGTCATGGGCCTTTGCTTGCTCTTTGTTGACATAATGGAGGTCATTGGTAAGAATGGCAGGTACGTGCATATCCCGGTAGATCTGGTAGAGACCAGCGTTGCATGCATCTTGTGGAGAACCTTTCCCATAATGCTGTTGAAATTCCAGGTAGAAATTCTCGGGACCAAAGACATCCTGGTACCAGCGAACCGCCTGTTGCGCTGCCTCCATATCCTGCTTCTCCACCAGGAGTTCGGGAATTTCTCCGCCCAGACAGGAAGACGTCGCGATCAGCCCCTCGGCATGGGCCTGGAGCATTTTCTTATCAATACGAGGTTTGCCATAGTAGAGGCCCTGCGTAAACCCCAGCGTGGTGAGCTTCATGAGGTTTTCGTACCCGGCCTGGGATCGAGCGAGAAGCACCAGATGCCAGTAGGCATTGCTCTTCTTGGGTTTGTAGTTGACATCTTCAACCAGATAGGCCTCCATGCCAATCACTGGATGGATGTCCTGTTTCTGGCACTCCAGATAAAACTCCATGGCACCATACATCGCGCCATGATCGGTGATCGCCAGGTGCTCCATCCCCAACGCCCTGGCCTGCTTCACCAGAGTTGGAATGCGGCTGAGACCATCAAGCAAGGAATATTCAGTATGCACATGTAAGTGCGCGAAATCGCTCGCCATCGTATACATCGCTCCTCAGCAAAATACTTACAGGCATTATAACAAATGTTCCTTTTGCCTTTACCAAAGCCCTTTTGCTGAGAAACGCGGGAATGGGAGCACTTGGACCAGCGAAAACCAGCCACAAAACGAGGCAAGAGATCTCATCTTCTTTTACCTGAAAAGCCTAATTGTCCCACTCCCGTCCCACTTTTGTCCCAATAAACATGGTACACTCAAAGAAGAAAAAGCAAAAATCACGAATAGGTTATAAAAAGGCAAAGGAGAGGATGGTGGGGTGTCAACAAACAAAAAACACGTAGGATATACACGCCTTACAGGAATATTTATCTCGTTCCTGAAAAAATGTATTACGTATGTAGCCAGGGACGTCCTGTCTATCACCTCTCACAAGAGCCGAGAAAGGAACATAACCCAGCTAATGAGGCAGCCCCAAACAGCACAATATCGCCAGCAGCTTGTGGAAACCATCGAGGTTGCACTTGGACATCATCTTTCCGCACTTGTTCGCGATGCCTTTCTAACGATTCCTCGTGAAGCCTTTGTAGACCAATACTATCAGCAACGCGGCAATACGTTAGACTGGGGTGTGATCCTTCACCCTACTCTCGAGGAACTCTATCAGGATGAGTATTTGGTAACCAGAATCAATGAACGCAAGATGCCAGGCAGCTCGAGTTCACAGCCTTCTATTATGGCCGCTCAACTGGAAGTACTCGCACTTGCCCCAGGGCAACGTGTTCTGGAAATCGGGTCAGGAACGGGGTATAACGCAGGTCTTATGGCCCATATAGTGGAACCAACAGGAACAGTGGTCAGCGTTGATATCGCTGAGGATCTGGTGCTGCGCGCGGCATATCGGCTCCGGCATGCAGGCATCATCAATGTACAGGCATTCGCTGCCGATGGATATGAAGGATACGCACCGTATGCGCCCTATGATCGGCTGTTAGCAACGTGTGGCGTGACGGCCATTCCTCCATTTTGGCTTCCGCAACTTCGAGAGGGGGGGATCCTGATTTCCAATGTGCTCCTTCCCCTGGCAAGTATCTTTGTGCGTATTGAGAAGGTCGGAAATACTGGTGTTGGGACGCTCCTTCCCATTCGAGGTGGTTATATGCAACTCACCGGCACCCATAGCAGACCTATCATCCGCAGATTTGGCTGGAAAGAGTTGTCAACTTTACCCAAGAAAACGCTTCAGCTTGAGGAGGATATTGAAGCGCTCTTAAAACAATCAAACGGCTTTGCCATTCTGCTCCATTGTTTTTGCCCCACGCTCACAAAAGCCTACTTTCGCCCTTCTCATGAGCAGGAACAACCCTATGCCCTCTACCTGATTTCGCAGCCGCAACACGAAACCATCGTCTGTGTTCAAAAAGGCTGTCTGACCTGCTATGGGCAAGCAGAGCCCATAGCAAGTGCTATCCAGTCTTGTCTCCAAACTTATCATGACCTGGGCGATCCACGGGTGGAAGAGTATGCCCTCTCACTCAGCGAAACAGCTGTGGCAATCAGCCGAAATGGCCGAGAGTTCTCATTGCCTCGCCTTATGGATACGTCTCTTCTTTCTTGAAAATGGTAAGAAGAGATATCAATGTAGTGAAAGGACCAGAGCAGATGTCCCGAAACGATTGAAAGGCGAGAGAGGGAATCACGTGGGTGAGAATCAGTACTCGCGTTCGAGAACAAAGAAAAGACGCTCTCCGCTCTTAAGAAGCTCAAGATTACCAAACTTTGGTAATACGATTATTTATAGAATTACCCGAGCAAAGAAAAGCACATTTGACAGGCCCTTTATTGACGCCTTCAGGGGCTACATCCTTTCACACGTAATACCTGAAGGCGCCTATCATTATATGTTAGAAATGCTTCCATTTCTCTTGCTGGAGTAGGGCTCTCATTTCTTCTTCAGAAAGGCAATCTGCTGGACGCTCGCTATCAGGCCATGGTTCCTGCCGGGCGCCATCAAGAGCTACTTCGGTAACCACACGCTTCGTGAACCCAAAGGGAAAACGGAACGTGGAACTATCGATAATCCACGTGTGAAATTGGTTCGAAGTGTCTACTTCCCTTGAGCGAGCAGGAAGCAGCTCGACGCCTTCGCATTCTGGTCCGACGAGTTCGTCTTTGATGCGCATCCTGTCCCTGTACGGCACAAAGATTTCTGTGATTTTGCTGCATATTGTGGCAAAATTGAGCGCGATATGCTTCACAAAGAGAGTGGCACGATATGGCTCTTAGACTCGTTTGGTGATGTGGCTTGCACAGTCAAGAAGGCCCCTTGGCTCTTGCATCATCCACAAGACGCATTTGCAGTGACTCTGGGCATTCTTCTCAGTTCCCAGGCTGATATAGTTCTCTTTTTTATCACCAAACGTGTCGATGAGCCACGATATACTTCACAAAGGGGGCGGGAGTTGAAATGGGAGACCTCTCACCATCTCAATTGGCTTGTGGGATGCGTTCACGATTGAGTAGCTCCATTTTCGCCACTTTTCTCAAGCCAGCAGAGATTTGGGTTGAAAAGCCGACCTGGCACTTTTCGTCACATGATTTGCTTCCAAAATATCCTTCACAGAGCGTATCTGGGTCATCAGCAGTCAGGAGATCTCCATTCGGAATTTTCCGCTCGAACTGGCTTGCTTTGGCAGAGCCTAAGAGCAGAAACCGCTTCAGAAGCCGAGATAAACCACTCTGGAAACTTGTACTTCCGGCCAAGTTATGCTTTTTTATCACAGCAAGTTGTGAGCTTGAATAGTTCAGGTGCGCGGGTCATGTGCTCCAATCGTGCAACCGTCAGAAAATATTTGAGCTGCAAGAGTTCCACGGTATCTCTCCTTTTTAATACTGTCAAACATATGATATATATATAATATGATATATTGGACAGTATGAGAAAACGATGGTATCTTCTTCAGAAGAGAAACACACGATGCAGAGTGAAGGGAACAGATATATTCTCGTGCCTCTGGTTCTATTGAAAGAGGCTGGAGAATACATAATGCTTCTTATTATCCAAAGGAAAGCACGATTGCAGAGACAATCCGCGATCGTGTTGCGCTCAGGGCTTTGCCCATCGAACTGGCGAGCCTTTGATTGGTACCAGAGATGCTGATGATCGGCTATGGCATTTCCATAGCATGCTTATCCAGGGCTTTCCAGCCCTCATCGGACTCTCTGTTGAGACATCACAAGCCCGACGTACGGGCTACGAAGTAGGAGGTTCAGTATGGTAGTTATTGGCAGCAGTGGGCCCGTGACTGGGGCAACTGGCAGAGTGGCTGTCATTAATACCATAACTTCGCCGAAAGGGGCGTTAATGGGTCATAGGTCAAACATGGCGAATATATGTGTCAGCTACTCAATCAAGGACTGGCCTTGCTTCACAGCATTAGGACCTGGTTGCCTCGTCTCTCTGCCCGCCTTTTTGGCGACTTCGATCTGGAAAAGGTCACAGTGACCTCTCCGGCAACGATTCGCGGCAAAAATGGCGTGTGTATCCATATCATTGCCACTTTGATGCATATACTCACCTAAATTCGGCGATTTGCGGCTTTCCCAGAGCAGAAATTCGACTCTTTTCCGCAATGAGAAAAAAAGGCGAGTTTATGAGTCGATCTGTATTTGTACGAATTTATGCGTCAGAAAATTCAGTATTGGCTCATCCATTCAAGCTCAAATGGGTGGCGACATTATGAGTCAAAAATGGCGAGTTTATGATCTTCCTGACAGTGGCATTGGTGACAGGGGCCAGCAGCGGAATCGGTGCGGCCACCGCGCGCCTTCTGGCCGCGCGAGGGATGCGAGTGGTGGTCAACAACCTCCGCAGCGGCACGGCAGCCGAGGAAGTCGTGGCCGGCATCAAGGCCGCAGGCGGCCAGGCTATGGCCATGCAGGCCGACGTGCGCGAGGCAGCGAAGGTTGTGTGCATAATCGAGCAGGTCCAGGCGGCATAGGGCGGCATCGAGGTGCTCGTGCATAACGCGCTCACCCCGTATGTGGTCAAGCCGTTCCAGGACATGACGTGGGAAGAGCTGGGCGGCAAGCTCGACGACGAGATGCGTGCGGCGTTCGCGGTCACCAAAGCCGTCCTGCCCGCCATGACCGAACAGGGTTGGGGACGCATCATCTATCTCGGTACCGTCCTCAGCCATCGGCCCCGTGAGGGTATGATCGCACTGGGTACAGCCAAGGCCACATTGACGCAGTTCGCCCGGTACCTCGCCCAGGAACTGGGCCCGCGGGGCATCACCGTCAACGTCGTCGAGCCCGGCCATGTGGAGGACACCCGCCATGCGGGTCTATTCGGCGAGGCACACAAGCAGCGGCTGGTGGCCGCTATTCCCCTGGGCCGTCTGGCATACCCGGATGACGTTGCCCAGGTGGTTGCCTTCTATGCCAGCGAGGACAACTCCTTCATGACCGGCACCATAGCTGCGGTCAACGGCGGGATGCACATGTAGTAACGTCCCGCTGTCCTCCGCACACGGGGCCATACCGTCACCACAGCAGCCGGGCCCGCGGCACGCGCGGGAGCATGGCGGTGACACAAGAAAGGAAAAACGTTATGGACACGATTGATCTCGCCTACGTCGGACGGGGCCTGCACGAGGAGCTGGTTGCCTACATCGCCGACCAGCAAGACTACTACGCCGATGAGGGCGTCCACGTCGCGCTGCGCGATGGCATCCCCTGGAACAAGGAGCGGCTGCGCCACGGAGCCGTCATCGGGCTTGGCGGGACACTGCTGTCCCGACTGACCGATGGCATCCCCTGGGTCGCACTCCATGTCAACACCTACCGCCCGCTGTTCTGGTTCCTCGCCCGCCCCGGCCTGACCTCCCTGGCTATTGGCGTAACGTGCGGCCCTCTCAAATGGGTCAGAGGCGTATAATCTAAGGCGGGAAAGCTGTTGCTGAAATCGCCGGCAAAGAGCGATGCCATTTTTGCACAAGTAGTGTCTGACACAAGGCGAAATTGGTCAAAGACGAAAGGAAAGAGATAAATGGGTCCAATACGTGCGATAGTCGTTGATCCTGATGTTCCAGGACGGTTCGCCATCGAAGAGGTCGAAGCGCCCCAGCCTGGCCCGTCGGAAGCGCTTGTTCAGGTTGAGGCATTTTCTTTGAATCGAGGAGATGCGATCATACGGGTCAAAGAGCGCAGGCGACCCGGTTGGGATCTGGCAGGAACCGTCATCAAGCAAGCGGCGAATGGGACGGGTCCGAAGGTCGGGAGCCGGGTGATGGGCATAGTTAATGCAGGCGCATGGGCTGAGCAGGTGGCGGTTCCTACGAACAGGCTGGCCGAACTTCCCGCCAGCGTGACGTTTGCTCAGGCGGCCACCTTACCTACTGCTGGACTCACCGCGCTCAGGGCACTTGAGAAAGGAGGGTCGCTCCTGCACAAGCGCGTGTTGATTACCGGTTCCACCGGTGGGGTGGGACTCTTCGCGCATCAGCTCGCCCGGCGAAGCGGTGCCTTTGTCGTCGGCACGGCTCGCGATGCTCGCAACGAGGCGGTAGTCCGCGAGGCGGGTGCCGATGAGGTGATCGTGGGGGACGATCTTGAGCCTGCACGTGCCTATGGCCCTTACGACTTGATTATCGACTCGCTCGGTGGAAAAGCACTGAAGAGCGCATTCTCTCTGCTGGCACCAGGTGCAACCTGCGTCACGCTGGGCTGGTCGGCATCTCCAGAAGTCACCATTGATATCAGAAATTTCATGGTTGCCGGGGGAGTTACCCTCTACAAGCTGGTGATGTTTGCAGAATTCGATCGTCGTGCTGCATCTGAGGACCTGGCCTGGCTCGCACAACTGGTAGCCGAGCAGCAATTGCGGACGCCCATCGAGGTGGAGGCTTCCTGGCACGACATCGGTGAAATCGTGCAACGCTTGCGGCAAAGGCAATTCACCGGCAAAGCTGTTCTGTATCTGGCGTAGAGAGTCCATCTGAAGTTGCCAGAATCTTGCATGAGTCTCAATGCTGAGAGCATTGTTCTGGAGAAAGATATGCTCTTAGCCTGGGCACGGCCAAGGCCGCACTGGCGCATGGCCGTGACACAATCAAGGAGAAACGTTCATGGACACGATCGATCTCGCCTACGTTGAGCGGGGCCTGCACGAGGAACTGGCCGCCTATATCGCCGACCAGGAGGGCTACTACGCCGATGAGGGAGTCCACGTCGCGCTGCGCGACGCCTGCTCCTGGAACAAGGAGCGGCTGCGCCACAGCGCCACCATCGGGCTCGGCCGGACACTGCTGTCCCGGCTGGCCAATGGCATTCCCTGGGTCGCACTCCAGGTTAACACCCACCGCCCGCTGTTCTGGTTCCTCGCCCGCCCCGGCCTGACCTCCCTGGCCGACCTGGCTGGCCGACGGTTGGCGGTACACCCTCCCCACACCGGACCCGGGTGCTTCGCTCGGATCATGCTGCGCCAGGTCGGCCTCGACCCGGACCGCGACATCCACACCATCGTCCGCCTGCCCGGCGACTACGGCATGGACCTGCGCTGGCTGTACGAGGGCAGGATCGACGCCGCCCTGGTCGGCAGCGCCGTCGTACCGGAGGTGATAGCGGCTGAACACGGCTGGCAGGTGCTGGGCTGGGTCGGCGACCACTTCCAGATCCCCACCGCAGGCGTAGCCGTTGACCCCACGTACATCCATCCGGACGACCCCGCGGTCCAGGCCGTCGTACGAGCCCACCGGCGCGCCTTGCAGGTGATCCACAACGACCCCGACACCACGGTGCGGCACATGCAGACGTTCCTCAGCCGATACACCGCAGACGAGGTCCGAGCCTACTACGAGACGTTCTACGCACCGTATTTCAGCACCGACGGCCAGGCTGACCTCGCCGTCGGCGCCAGCGCGATTTCCGCGGTCGCCGCCGAACTCGGTGTTCCCGCCAGCGTCTCCGCAGCCGAGTTCTACCGCACCGCAACCACCACACGCTAGGGCTGCGTTGCAATTGACCACTCAGGATGGCAGAAGGCCGTTTTAGCGTTTTTCGAGACAGCAAGTCGCAATCTCTTGGCCGCAGAAGCAGCCGCTGGTGTGGAGATCCCAAAATTGTATGGGAGAAAATGGAGGAAATGAAGCGGGCAACCCTTTCTGAAACGAGAGAGTCGCCCGCTTCATTGTACAGATTTGGCCTCACTTCATTCTGGGATCTACATGTATTGCCTGAGAAGTGTCTCACCTCAACAGCAATGCCGTTGGTAATTCAGAATGTGTCCTCGCCGATCCAGTTCAAAATGACAGCAGGCCAACAGTTCTTGCTTGAGTTTTTCCCTTGCCCTTTGGGCGCGCGATTTCGCGCCGGAGACGGAGAGGCCAAGGCGCTCTCCAGTTCTTTCTGGGTTAATTGGTAAATGCCCCGAAGAAAAGTGAGCAACTCAACCATTGACGAGCTGAAAAAGCGCTCCAGATGCGGATGGTTGCGTACAGAAATTGTAAATTTACAAGGCCGCCAAGAATTCTGGCAAATAACAGCTATAGAGAGATGTTGAGTCTACTTTTACACGTTCCTCTGAGGGCTAAACGTCTCCTTGATGTGCATAGGCCGATAGTCCTATGAAGAGGACGAGCGATTTCACCGATAGCTACATTGTACAGCTTGCTTGTTGCTCAAAGAGTGCCCATCATTTCAACAGAATTCTTGAGGTGAGGGCTGGTACGCAGCTTCGCCACCTGGGATGGGGACACATGAAAGGGACATCTACCGCACTATGTCGAATACACCACAGACCAGGCGTGTCACGCTGGCGTCGCGTGATACGCTCGTACAGATTCTTGAGACGCTTCCCGGTGCCTTCTTTGTCGTCAATGACACCGAGACGATTGTGTATGCCAATGTGAGCGCGCAGACGCTCACAGGAGCCACACGAGAGGATGTATTGGGCAAGCCCTTGTGGCGCGGCGCTCCCCAGTTGGTAAGCACCGCGCTCTATCAGGCCGTCCAGCAGACCAGACAAACCCGAAAACCCGCCGAAGTGGAGTATGTGTCCCCTGTGACCCGGAACTGGCTGCACGTGCAGCTCTCTCCCACGGTTGGGGGGCTGATGGTGCAGATCCACCAGGGCAGAGCCGCAGCTCGACGAGAGGCGCTGGTTCCCCAGGGCGAGCGTCCCTGCATCGAGGATCTGGATGGCTTGTTAAGCAGGATCGGCGTTCTGACCCCCGAGGGGATCGTCCTGGAGGTCAATGAGGTCCCCCTGGCGTATGCGCAGATCCGACGCGAGGAGGTCATTGGCCAACCACTTGCCGAAGCCCGGTGGTGGTCCTTTTATCCGACCAGTCAAGAGCAACTGCGCGCCGCCATCGCGCGAGCCCGCAGGGGTGAAACGGTGCATTTTGAGACAGTGGTTCACCCCAAGAAAGGCATAGACCATCACCTGCAAGTCGCGATCACCCCTCACATGGATGCGGATCACCACGTTGAGTACCTCGTCTTCGCTGGTCTCGACATCACCGCACGCAAGCGCGCCGAGCAGCAGCTCAAAGAAAGCGAGCAGAGCTTGCGTGTGCTTGCCGAAACGCTGCCGCAATTGGTGTGGGTGGTAGGCCCCGACGGTCTGAATGAGTATGTGAACCAGCGCTGCTGTGACTACCTCGGGCTCACGGCTGAACACATGCAAAGCAACCCATGGGCTCATCTTCCGTTCATCCACCCTGATGATCGTGCAGGCAGCCAGGCTCTCTGGCAGCATGCCCTGGACACGGGAACCATGTATGAGCACGAAGAGCGTCTCAGAAATGGCCAGAATGGAGCGTATCGCTGGTTCTTAACGCGCGGCATGCCGATGCGCGATGATACTGGCCAGATCCTCAAGTGGTTTGGTACCAGCACCGACATCGAGGACCAGAAGCGGATCGAGGAAGTCTTGCGCCAGAGCCAGGAGCGTATCCGCGCGCTCATCGATTCCAATATTATCGGGATTGTTTCTCTTGAAGAGGAGGAGGACGTGTTGGTGGACGCCAATGAGGCGTTTCTTCATCTGACCGGCTATACCCGAGAGGATGTGCGCAGCAAAACGCTGACAAGGGCGAAGATCATAGCCCCAGAACAACCTCTCTTTCAGCACGCGCTCCAGGAGTTAGCCGAACGTGGGCAACACACGCCTATTGAAACCGAGGTGGTGTGTAAAGATGGCAGTCTTCTTCCGATCGTAACGGGCTCTATCCTTCTTCAGAAAGGTCCGCGCCAGATCATCAGCTTTGTGCTTGATAATTCGGCCCGCAAGGAACTGGAACGACGCAAGGATGATTTTATCAGCATGGCCAGTCATGAACTGCGGAATCCGCTCACGGCCTTGAAACTGCAGACCTCCTTGCTGCATCGGCAACTGGTCAAGCAAGGCACACTGGATCAGGCTCCGGCCCTTGCCAGCATGGAGGCCCAGATCAAGAAAGTCATCCGGCTGGTGGAAGAGCTGCTGGATGTCTCCAAAATCCAGGCGGGCAAAGTGGAGTACGTCTGGGAAACGGTGGATCTTGATGCCTTGCTGCGGGAAATTGCCGAGACCATGCAGCAAACCCATCCCAGCCATCGCATCCTGGTGCATGGAGCGCTCCAGACCAGCCTGATCGGGGACCCGGACCGACTGGGACAGGTCTTCATCAATCTGATCAGTAATGCCATCAAGTATTCCCCGGACGCTGAGACGGTCGAAATGGACCTCAGCACCTCCGAAGATGCGGTCACCGTCCGCGTCCGAGATCATGGCCTGGGCATCCCACGAGAACAACGCGACAAGATTTTTGAGCGATTCTATCGGGCGGCTGATCCCAAGAAGAGAGCGATCCCCGGCCTGGGCATGGGGCTCTACATTGTGGCAGAGATTGTCAAGAGCCATGGGGGAACCATCACAGTGGACAGCGCCGTCGGGAAAGGCTCGACCTTTACGGTGATCCTTCCCTTCAAGAGGGATGCCTGAGCAGGGAAAGTACGCCTTTTGTCAGAGGTCAGCAGAGTTGAGGTTGACATGACGAAGATCAGCAGAGCGGAGGTCGACAGTATTGAGGTTTGGCCGAACCTCTGGGTGCTCCCGGAACCCGGCATTTCATACGGTGGCCCCTTGCTTAAGCAGTTCTACGTGTTCCTGGGTTCCGTTGGTTCCTTCCTCTGCCTGACCTCTCGTTGTCCTTGTAGTGTAGCGGGCAACAAAGCGGAGGGCAAGAACATACCCCAAAACTGCTTCAAGGAACACCAATTGATACCAACTCGAAATGCCTTTGTGTAGCATATATTGCCGATGTCCAAACGCAACAGAAGCACCTGGAGTCCCAATGCGTTGTCCTGACGGGTTTTTCTCCGATACGCCTCCAATTCAGGCTACGACTGGATTGAGCAACAATCGCAACGCAAAACTGGTCTGTGAGCCAGAAAATGGTGATAGACAAATGAAGCATATTGCGCCGATTTTCGCAACATTATGGGTAAAATCACAATCATGTTCATGCGCCGGGCATGCAGGTCTTCTCGGGTATAATCGGTCATGCGCAGAAAGGTGTCGTTGGCGTCCACAATCTGCTCCCTTTCGATGACATCGATTCCAATAATGTTGGAGTTCATCAAGGCGTTCACGCGCTCCTGACTCTGGCGCAGTGCTTCCTCCGCTCGTTTCTGCTTCTCAATGTCGGTGCTGGTACCAAACCACTTGAGGATCTGGCCAGTATCATCGCGCATCGGCATGCCGCGCGTTAAGAACCAGCGATACGTGTGATTTTGCATCATATTGTGGCAAAATTGGTCTTTTGAAAAAACGTTAGTGTGAGGACAGAAGCCACATCGCCGTTGTTTCTTCTGGCAAAAAACGTTTGATACGTCTTTCATGGAAAGATCTCGTTCGGCTTGAGAGCGTCACTCAGAACGTTAGCGTCACGTTTAGCGTTCTCATGAGAACAGGACAACAACGAAGGCGTTCTCACGTCAAACGTTCTCGTTTTTATCGTTTTTTGCGGTACGTCTGTGTCTCAAAAGAAAAAATTGAGCGCGACATGCTTCACAAGGAGAGCGGCACGATATGGCTCTTAGACTCGTTTGGTGATGTGGCTTGCACAGTCAAGAAGGCCCCTTGGCTCTTGCATCATCCACAAGACGCATTTGCAGTGGAGTGAACCCTTGGTAGCAGACCAGAAGGAAAGTCAAGGCAACAGCTGCTGGTAGTAAGCAGCTTCAAATTCAGCAGGAGGCACATATCCCAGGCTCGAATGCAAGCGTTTGGTATTGTAGACATCGTCAAGAAATTGGCTGATGTTGCTCTCTGCCTCCTCAAAGGATTGATAGGCTTTGAGATATACCTCCTCCTGTTTTAAAGTCTTGAAGAAACTCTCTGCCTTGGCGTTGTCGTAGACGTTGCCCTTGGCTGACATACTGATCTGAATGCCCACACTCTGGAGTCGTTCCACATAGGCGGTGCAAGCATACTGTACACCACGGTCGGAATGATGGATCAACCCAGGGGTCACCTCTCGCGTTGCCAGCGCATCCTCCAGGGCTCCAAGCACCAGCAATGCATCCATTCGGCGTGAGAGATTCCATCCCACGCATCGTCGTGAGTAGGCATCGACAATGCAAGCCAGGTACACAAACTCGTTTCTGAGGCGAATATAGGTCAAGTCCGCTACCCAGATCCGATCAGGAGCGTCTGGGGTGTGTCCATTGACCAGATTGGGATACACTGGGTAGGGATGATGCGAATCCGTCGTGGGCACAAAATGTCGCTTTAAGTGACACAACAAAGACTCTTCCCGCATGATGCGCAGAACTCGTTTGTGGTTGATCGGCTGCCCTGCCCGCTGTAATGCCTTCGTCACCCGACGATACCCATAGCCTGGAAAATCCAAGACAATCCGTTCGATCTCATCGCGCAATGCCACCTGTGCTTCCTGTTTCCAATGTTCATCAGGTTGGTGCCGCTTGGCAGAGTACCACGCACGATTGATCTGCATCAGCTGGCAGAGCTGGCGAATGGAAAAGGGCATCTGCTCCTCTAGAGCATGTTCAACGACGGCATGCCGTTGCTCAACGGGAGCTTGCCCAAGGCTTTTTTTAATAAGGCATTCTCCATCGCCAACTGTCCACAGAAACACTCCAACTCAGCAATTTTCGCTTCGGCAGATGGCTCTGCTTCTCGCTTGCTGGCAAAGGCGGCTTCCCCATGCATCTGGTATTCTTTTTGCCAACGCGAGACCAGACTGGACGGCAGGTTATGCTCTCGGCAAATTTGGGCAGGACGTCGTTCGCCCGTTGCTAATTGATGCACAATCATCAGTTTGAAGGCTTGTGAGTGAACCCTTCCGTTCATGTGTTTGACTCCTTGTTGGTGTTCTCTTTTCACTCTACCACTGGGTTCCTTACCCTTTGGTCTGGCCTCTTGGGTTCACTCCAATCAAATACCACATTTTTGACAGAAGGTTGACACTCATGACTATCGTCCGACGCTTTAGCCCGTTGAGCGAAGTATTAACCCTTCATGATGCGATGAACCAGCTGTTTGCCCAAAGCTTTGTCCAGCCGACTTGGAGTGCAGGCCCCTCATCATCTCTTGCTACGCCCATCAATGTCTTCGAGAGCGAACAGGCGTACCATGTCCATGTCTTACTTCCCGGAATTGCCCCCGAAGAGATTGAACTCACCGTTCAGGGCAACACCCTTACCTTTCGTGGGCAATTCCAGTCCCCTATCAAACCAGAACAACAGGTGACCTGGTTAGCCCAGGAAATCGCGCCCGGGTCCTTTGAGCGTTCCGTCACGTTTCCCAAACCCATTGACAGTGAGCACATCGAAACCCAGTATATCAATGGTCTCCTCATGATTACTGTTCCTATTCATGAGTCAAACCGGCCCAAGCGCATCAGTATCACGAGAAGTGAGCAGAAGCAGGTGGCAGTGGAAGCGGGGAGGCGTTAAGTTCCCCTTCTTCTTCTCAGGCATGAGCGTGCTCGTCCTCATGCCCGAAATGCTTTTTGTCTCAGAAAGACCCGCACCACGGTTGAAAGGCGAGGAGATTTGGTTAGCGCGTTGACGCGCAAGAGAAGCGGGTGTACACTGCACTACAGGGGAACGGGGAAGAGGATGGTCCTCTTTTCGCATGTTCAGCAGAGAAGGAGCCCGACATGCCAGAAAGTAAGGAACAGATCCAGCAAGAAGCCTATGTGCAAGGCCAACAGATGAAGCAATGGCACAACCAACAGCAGCGCGTCCTCACGGAGGAGGCCCTTGCGATTCTGGCTGCTGATTTTGCCCAGATCTCTCTCTTTAAATCCAACCAACAGATGAGCGTAGCCGCGACTCATGAACGCGCAGGGGTCTGCATAAGAGCGTTTCTGGAGGGCTACAGCTCTGGGCTTGCGTGAGCTCTCCCCAGAGAAAGAGCTGGCATCCTCTTCAAGGATGACGAAAAACAAGACATAAAAGAAAGGTGGAAAGCATGGAACCAATCAGAGAACTCGAAGGAGCAGAACTGGAAACAGAGAACCTCACTATAGTGCAGATTATGCCTGCGCTGCCAGGCTGGGGTGCCGTCTGGGGCACGATAGAAGAGCCAGAACAAGGCGAACCAGGATACTTTACGGAGCCGGTCGTGTGCTGGGCTTTGGTGGAAGCAAGCGATGGGCACCGCTTTGTGGCGGCGATGGCACCAGATCTGGAAACCAGCAAGTTAAAACTCATGCTCGATAGCGGCAACTTTCTTGGGTATTCCACCCCTACCTATGCCCTCGATTGGATGAAACTTGCCTCTACCAAGCGAACGGAGAACCAGACATCCCATCCCTAAGAGCAGGGGACGCAAAAGGCGGGTATCCCATGGGCATACCCGCCTTCTTCTCACCCCTTCGATCTGGTTCAGCGTTAGTATCGCCATCAATTTTTCCATTTCTACCGTAGAACCTTTTTGAAGGTTCTGACGGGGCATAACCTGTTGGATTCTCCATCCATACGGCGAAACCAACGAGAGAAGAAAAGAATAGCTTAACATGCGATATGCGCACTGAAATAGGAAGGCGCAGCCCTTCGCAAGGGAGACGTGGCTACGCTCTCTACTTTTTCCGTTCGTGCCGGGGGCCTCTCTGCCTCTTTCGTCTCTCCACCTGTCCTGCTTCCAGCAGGCCCATCCTCTTTTCAGGAGTGCATTTCTCACTAGCCGACGATTTGTAACTGAGTCACAATATGGGGAAAGCCATCATGGCAATTCACCAGATATCTTGCAACGCTTTCACTAGGGTACGCTTTGCCTGACATGTTTGGAGATCCCTTTGATACATATTTGCGAAGCAGAGGATTTTTACCGGGAGAAAGAATGTAGCGGATTTCTCCGGTATATTGACGTTCCCGCACCTGAATGGTGACCTTCTCCCCAAGCGGGTACGTTCCTTCACCCATCGGCCCAAAAAGCTGGATGAGTTGTTCATCACTTCCGTCAAGCGTATAGAGTTCATAGACGCGACGCCCATTTTTAAGAGACTCAATGATGGAGACGCGCTCATCCGTTTCCATCGTCACAATCCAGAAACTGAAAAAGGTCTGTGGCTGTACAACCTCAACAGGGGTCCACATCAAGGCTTTCAGGTTGGGGTGTGCGTGAATAGCCTTGAGTGCTGCATGTTCAAAAAGCTTGATTTGGATTTGACGAAGAAGATTATCACTTGTACGCCGGCTGAGGGTCAGGAGCGAAGCAATCTCAATGCTATCCACTTTTACTGAAGCCTGCATGCCAAACTGTTGCCAGTCAATAGCATCGAGCGTGATATGAAATTGTTCGCAGATGGCTGTGATCTGCTCGGCTTGGTGACAGGCTTCTTGGCGTTCCTTGCTCCTGTTTTGAGGTGAGTAGGTCATCGGCTATGGCTCCTCTCAAGGCAGATAGGAAACCTGCCTCTTCTGGGAAGAACATTCCACGATAAAAATGAGGGGAATGCGGCTCATGGATGTCTTGACTGGAATAATCACTCCTTGGATGACCACACGCTATCGGCTACGCGCATCATGCTCTCTACGAGAAGGCTTGCGGATGGTATGGGGATCGTCAAAGCACGTCATCACCAGTAATGAGTGAGCGCAGATGGGAAGGGAAGAAAATTCGCACGATGTTCTTCCCTTCCTAGTAAGTCATCTTTGGCAAGCGATTGTCAATGATAGTATACCCGAAACGGGTATTTTTTCAAAAATTGAGCGGAGCCGTCAAAGAAAAAAATAGAGTGCAAAAGGGCAAAACATCATTTTTGTCATTTTCCATCATAAGAACCGCGCCATGCGGGACCTCTGGCTTGAGACATGGGGAAGAGCATGGCACACTCCTTTTTTTTTGCTATTTGGTACAAATACCACATATATGGTATGATTTGTGCATGGATAGAACGGTGCGGATTCAACTTCAACCGAATACAGAACAGTTCCAAGTCTTGCAGGAAACGTTGGTGCAGTTTACCGTTGCCTACAATCATGTGTGTGTCTATGGTTGGCAGCATAGCGAGAAGAACGGTGTCAGGCTTCATCATGCCACCTACTACGAGACGAAATCCTTGTGTCCTGGTCTGGTGAGTGACTTGCTCATTCAGGCTCGGGTCAAAGCCACCGAAACGCTTCGCAGTGCTTTCACCTGGAAAGCCAAGAAGGAAGCGTCCTATCCGAAAAAGGTTGCTACAGCACAGAAACAGGGGAAACCCGTTCCTCTCTTCAAGCCTGTTCGTTGCCCTTCCTCTGAGCAGTGTGCGGTTCGTTACAATGTTCACACCTACTCCCTCAATTGGGAAACACAAACGATTCGCGTTTCGACCACACAAGGCAAAATGACTCTTCCCTTTACCGTTCCTCATTTCAGTGAGCGATATCGTGGGTGTAAAATTGCTACTGCTGACCTGATCCACCGCAAAGGGAAATGGTGGCTGCATGTCGTGGTCAATGTTCCCGAACCTGTTGTTCAAGCCAATGACACGGTTGTTGGTGTGGACTTGGGCTTGAATCGTCCTGCTGTGACTTCCAACCGTCACTTCCTTGGCTCTCGCCACTGGAAAGAGGTTGACCGCCGTACTTTCCGTCTCCGTCGCAAACTTCAGTCCAAAGGAACCACGTCTGCCAAACGGCATCTCAAAAAGCTGTCGCGTAAGCAGATGCTTTTCCACCGGGACTGTGACCATGTTCTCTCCAAACGCATCGTGCAAAGCGTACCCCCTGGAGCAACAATTGTGCTTGAGAACTTGACCAATATTCGAGAAGGAGTCCGACATCGCAAAGGTGAAGGACAACGTAAGTTGCATTCCTGGTCCTTTGCGCAGTTGTACGGCTTCATTGTCTACAAAGGGCAAGAACAGGGAATGGTGGTTGAACGCATTGATCCGCGTCATACCTCGCAGACCTGTTCTCGTTGTGGGCATCAAGCACGCAACAATCGGCGTTCTCAATCGGTCTTTCACTGTCGCTCCTGCGGGTATCAACTGAATGCCGACCTCAATGCTGCATGTAACATCCGAGACAAATTTTGTCTTGCTCAGGGTGGTAGACCTGTCCTGAGTGGGTCGCTGTCAGACGTCCTCTCGTCTCAAGCTTCGGCTTAGGGACAAGCCCCTGGCTTTCGCCATGGAGTATCTGACTGTTTCCTTTTCGTCTGTGCTATACTAGAGCGGGAAATGGGGAGATCTTTCCCCAGCAATTGACCATAATGAGACACAACGGTTCTTATCCAACGCCCTCATAAAAGGTATCACACTGTTTTTGATGCGCACGATCGTGTCAGCGTTCTCTGGGCATCAACAGAGCATTCCCTGCTCGTTGTGCTCACCTCATAGCTTGCCCTTCTGCTCTACACCCCACAAGATAAGGGATACGGATGCGGTAAGAGGAGGCAAAGGCAGGCTCTGCCTCTTCCTTCTTCTCTATGAGAGCATGCCTATGCTCAAAGAAAGGAGCTCTCTTGTAACAGATGCGGAACATTGCTCAGAATCACGATAATGTTTCTTCTTTACCCCATGACCATCCTCGTGCTACGGACGCCTCTTTTGACAACTTTCTTCAGCTTCAGGCACAGTTGCTCGAACGTGCCCATGATGCAATTCTCGTTCGTGATCCTCATGATGTGATTCTCTCCTGGAATCGAGGAGCACAAGAACTCTACGGCTGGAGTGCAGAGGATGCGGTGGGGAAAACGGCCCATATCCTGCTCAAGACACGCTTCCCCCATTCACTGGAAGAAGTAACGACTCTGCTCAGCCAGGAAGGCCAATGGGAGGGCATACTGATCCATACGTGTCGTGATGGACAAGAGGTGATCGTGGAAAGTCGTCAGGGACTGATTCAACATCCATCCTCAGGACGCATAACCGCTATTGTAGAGATAAACCATGATATTACCCAACGTGAGCGTCTTGCAGAAGAGCAGGCCATCTCTCACGCAACGGAACTGGTGCTCCGTGAAACGGTTCGGCGCATGGACGAGTTTATTGGCATTACCGGACATGAATTACAGACCCCATGACCACCATTAAGGGGAATCTTCAGCTTGTGAGTCGACGCCTCGCGCAATTGAGCGAGAATGCCGCGCAGTATCCTGAGCTCCACGCCACGATCAGTTCGATGCAAACCGCCCTTGAGCGAGTGGAGCGGCAGGTACGGGTGCAGGGTCGACTGGTGAATGATCTTCTTGATATCTCACGTCTTCAAGTCAATGGCTTAGAACTTCATCTTGCTCCCTGCAACGTGATCACGATTGTACGCGAAGCAGTTGATGACCAACATACCATTGCTCCAATGCGCACCATTTCCTTACAGACCAGAGAAGAAGAGCTGCCAATCCATGCGGATGCGGATCGCATAGGGCAAGTCATTGCCAATTATCTCTCGAATGCACTCAAATATTCGATTGCCAGCCAACCTGTGGTGATTGCGGTCACGAAAGAAGGGCATCGGGTGCGCGTCGCTGTAACTGATAGGGGACAGGGGCTTACACCGCAACAACAAAAACAGATCTGGGAACGCTTCTATCGTGCTGAAGGAATTACCGTCCAAAGTGGAACAGGTGTCAATCTTGGCCTGGGATTGTATATTTGCGGACAGCTTATTCAACGACAGGGAGGGGAAGTGGGGGTAGAGAGTTCCCCTGGACAAGGCTCCACGTTCTGGTTCACCCTTCCCCTAGTTGAGAGAGCGAACTCCTGACGTGATGCGATAGCATAGCTCTTCCCAGAGGAAAGGGAACACTTCTCCCCTGGCGGCTGCTGAGACATGAGTTGGACTTTCAGCCGCTGGCCCCTTTCTCTCCCGCCCGAAGAAGTCCATTCGCCCTCGCCCTGCAACGACTTTCTTGCATCTGCATCCTCACCCATCTTCGCGGAAGTCAGATAGAGCTGTATGCGTCGAAGAGATGAGCCAAAAAAGGGACGGGACCGAACGTTGACAGCAATCGTGCAGAAATGCTACACTTGCTCTATCCCTGCAGAGTATCAGTGTATGGGCTCTCTGTTTGGGATGCAAGACCTTGCTGCCGACAGACAATGGAGGTATTTCCTTGCTGCTCCTGAGCAGAGAAGCACACAAGAAACGCTTCCAGGCACGCAAGCAATTGCCAAAATCCATTTCTACGGAGGAAGGCAACACACGTGACGCGGAGATGGAAACGTGTGTGATGAACACAACAAAAGAACATCGGGCGCAAAACGCCTATTGTTTTTGGGTGGAGTGTTGCGTGTTTCCCAACAAGACAACGCTGCTGATAGGTCTCACTCGCATCTCTCGTTACTTGTATGCACAAAAGCGTTTGGTATGAATAACGACAGACACTCATCCCAATTCACACAGATCTCTCTGGTTTCCTACCCCTCGCTTTCCGCGCAGGACGACGTTCTCCTCATCAACGCTAGTCAACACCGCAATCAGGAAGCATTTGCACTCCTTGTGCGCAAATATCAACGCCCTATCTTCACGCTCGCTTTACATATCCTGCAAAACGATGAGGAAGCCGATAGCATCACGCAGGAAATGTTCCTGACCGCATGGAAGGCGCTCCCCTCGTTCCCCAAAGACGCTCCATTTTCTCTCTGGCTCTCGCGTCTGACCTATCAACGGTGCATGCAACAGCGGAAACAGCAGACATCAGAAAAGAGGGGGCACGCAACGCAGCCCGCTGTACCTCGACGGGAAAGACAGCATCAGCAGACCATGGTTGCAGGAGGAGATCTGTCCAGACTGCCGACCATTGCTCGCGTAGTTTTGATCCTGCGCTATCTTCAAGAATTGACCTATGAAGAAATGGCCCTGGTTCTCACCCTTCCAGTCCACACTATTAAAGGCCACCTATTTGGGGCGAGAAATCTCCTGAAAGAACAAGGGCAGGCTCGTCAACAAGGCGAGGATTGAAGCGGAGTCGAGAGCGATCAGAGCATCGAGCGTTACCACCCTAAGCAACGTATTGATGACGAATCCAGCGGACGGGGCATTGTCAAATGAGTGATTGAGTGAGAGCATAGGGCTGAGAAAAAGCTTGTCAGGTGAACAATTGCAGGTGAGAACTGAGGAAAGAGACCCTGTTATGCAACCTTCTGTCCAACGGTGATCTCGCTGCAGATTTCAAATTGTCTCGCATGAGGGCGCGATAGTTCGAGGCCTTGAGACGATGCCTTTTGGATCGAAAATGATCCGAGATGGGTCCAAAGGCCGAGAAGAAGCATTGCGCTACCAGGTGATGTGAATCGGCGCGTGGTTTGTTCGCGTTGTCGGGTGGGTTGATGCGAAGTTTCTGCTCTATTGTTGAGGTCTTTGTGCTGGCAATGCTCGACGCTGGGCATGATGTCTTTCTTGGCGGCAGCATAGCTGGCCAGTTTACTGGTGATGAGCACGTGTGAAACATGCTCCAGACCTTTGAGGAAAAGGGTGATGGCGACTTTGCAACAGCCCTGGATCTGAGAGGCTGCTACTCTCGCAGAAACGGAGAAAATGTGCTATACTAAATAGATACTGTATAGTGCTTTGTTGCTCCGAGTAAACTGACTGAGGTGATGGTGCGCAATACAGAAGTTTACCTATTCACTCCGCATAGCGGAGAATGAGAAAGAGAGTTCCTTTTGACTGACCAGATACTGTATTGTCGCGATTGCAACCAGGAGTTTACCTTCACCATAGGCGAGCAAGAATTTTATGCGAGCCGTGGACTGACGAATACCCCAAGCCGTTGCCCTGAGTGCCGGGCAGCCCGCAAACAAGCAAACGGAGGCTCACATGGAGGCTTCCAGCAGCGCGAAGCACGCCAAATGTACACCGCTACCTGCGCGAGTTGTGGAAACGAAGCCACTGTTCCTTTCCAGCCACGAGATGACCGTCCCGTCTATTGCCGGGATTGTTATCAGCCCCGTGAAACGTCATATTCCACCAACAACCGATCGAGCTGGTAATGCCGTTGTGCCAGATTATTGTCAACCCGGATAGACCATTTGAAGTTGCGGTGAAACAATTTAGCCGCAGCGTACAAAATGCGGGCATTCTGGCTGAGGCTCGCCGTCGTCGTCACTATGAGACACCCCAGGCTCGACGGAAGCGCAAAGCAGAGGCACAACGCCGAAGACAAAAACGATCTCGCTTCTAGCCACAAGTCGGTTGAACCCATAAAGACATCCTCAAAGATGGCGTGCTTACATGGAGAAGCACACCATCTTTTCGAGAACAGGCATATGAGGGTGGGATAGGCGTACCCAGTCTACTGTACTTTCTCCCTCGTTTTCTTCAGGAGAGGCTATGTGTCTATGAACAGAATACCAACAGGCCAACTCGTTTGGAGTCTCAGGCGATGTACCACCACCACTGGTGGAGAAGACTGGGATCGCGTCTGTGAGCGATGCAAACAGGTCATCCCTGTCTTCGAGCATGAACACCGGGATGAGCAAGGACGCCCTTCTTTCAGTTACCTTTGTGAGGGATGTGCGCAGAAAAAGCTGGCGGAATGGTTGCAATGTCAGCACAGCCCTGATTATGTAAGTTTCAGCACGGTGACGGACTTTGATCTGGCAACCGTCTATTACGAGCCAAAGAATGAAGGCGAGACCTTCACCCTGACTCGCTGGAGTCCAGAGCAACGGCGAAGAAGGTTACAATGAGAGGCATAACGTATCCTCTCCCTCTCTCTGGCGTTCATTGGAGTTGCCCCATTCGGTGGAAACCGAGAACAGAAGAGAGCCATGAGTAGAAAAACGATCTCTCTCGAACAGGGAAATATGCAGTTGTTCATCATACGATCTCTTGACCTTGACCCGCTTGTATGTTTACCACAGAACGAGAGGAGTGGATACACCACGAGATGGTGTGAGAAGGGAGCCGGGAGCGGTGAATCTAGCTTGACCCATGAGGCGTCGACCTCGAACGAAAGATGGCGATCCCACTCCTGTTCAACTCGCCAGATCGGACGGTAAACTCTTGTCTCTCGTTCGCACGAGATGAGCTTGCATACAAGGATGATCCTCATGTGAGTTAGCCTCTCTTCTCGTGGGTTCATTGGAACATGCAACGGGAGGGATATATGCCTCCTTCCTCACCACTCCCCAGAGCATACGCGGGAATTGACGTCGCCAAACGCAAGTTTGATGCCGTGCTTTTGCTGGAGGACCAACACATCCATCGTCTCGCGGGCCAATCCTGCAGAAGGATTTATGGCAAAGACGAGCGGCCAGCGGCCTGGCTTTCCATTTCTGAGGAGATCCTGCGTTTACGCTCGTTCCTCGCCTCTCATGATGACTTGATGCGCACTACCGTGCAAGAGCGAAAACCCTCTCAGAAATTCCAAAAATCCATGTCTGCTCCGATTTTCGATGGCCAAGAATAGCCCAATCATCCGGGTTTCTGTTCCAACCAGAGGCAGGCTCCGACTTCTGAAGCTTTTTTGCTGTGGTCTACGTACCACTCTTAACGCGAAGAATAGTTCTCAGCATTTGCAACTCCATCTGATGGTGAGAAAGAAAGCATTTAGGTCTATCTGTCCCTTAACACACGCTACCAGGATGTTACGCATGTAACAAGAGACATCTCACTTGAGATATCTCCGTGTAAATGCGTCGTGGTTTACTGGAGTGAAACCCTCTCTACCTATTGACTTCGTGTTCTCCTACTCGACACATCTTTTCTCTTCCATAGTCCATTGAGCGTCATTCCCCCAAGGGATAGGGAAGAAAACGACATGTCTCCTGTCTTCCTCTTAGCTGTTTTGCAACACTACCAGAAAGAGAACGTTTATGACACAAATACATCTTACGACCCCCGTGGATCCAGCCAGGGAGACGAAGACAACCCGCTTCCTGTCCCACGAGGTGACGGCTCGCTACCTGTGGGCAATAACCCGGCTGTGCCTGGGCTGGACCTTCCTGTGGCCGTTTCTAGACAAGACGTTAGGACTCGGCCACGAGACGACCGCCGCCCACGCATGGATCAACGGAGGTTCGCCAAGCAATGGCTTCCTCAGTGGCGCGGTTGGCCCCTTTGCGAGCATCTACCACTCCATTGCGGGTGCTGGCTGGGTGAACTGGATGTTTATGATCGGCCTCCTTGGGATCGCTTTGGCACTGCTGCTGGGCATTGGGATGCGGATCGCTGCCGTCGCCGGAGCGGTCCTACTCGTCTTGATGTGGAGCGCGTCGTTGCCGCCCCAGGACAACATCTTCATGGACAATCACATCGTCTACGCGCTCGTCCTCCTCGGGCTCGCCGTCGTCGGCGCAGGTAACACCTTTGGGCTGGGTCGTTGGTGGACCCAGACCAGCCTCGTCCGCCGCTTCCCCTGGCTCACCTGAGATGGAGTGTGTGCCTTTAAAGGCTTGCCGAATATTCGAGACTGGGTACGGATTGATGAGGCAAGACAGCGTGTTCGAAGGGTTGATATAAAACGCCCAGTGAGCTTCTTTTCTCACTGGGCGAAAAGAGAGAGGAGAACTGCTGCAAAGCATTCTCTTGTTGAGGTGACAGTATGAGTGATACCATCACGCAAATGCGACTTTCCATGCGCTTAGACGCTTATCTCAGGGAGTATACGGACAAGCACGTCAGAAGCGATGCTCTTTACAAAGCGGAGTGGGGTACAGTATGGCATATAGCTGACGTCGCTCGTACGCAGCATACGCTTACTCCAGAACTTGTTGATGCTGTTCGGACAGTGTTGAAGAAGCTTGCTTGAGGCTGCAGGAAAAAAGTCTGGGTTTTCGCTTCTCTTATCTTATCAGGAAGCTCTCTACACTGGCAATCAGGTGCGAGAATTCTCATGAAAGGACGGGACAATGAGTATTGTGACCACACAGTTACTGGCAGAAATTGCCCTCTTTTCTACGATGGATGAGGAGGAACGTGGCGAACTGCGCGCACTGATGACTGAACGGCTGTTTCGGCCAGGCCAGGTAGTGATGAAGGCAGGAGAGACGGAAGAAGCCTTTCATGTCATCGAGCAAGGCGAGGTAGAACTCTGGCTCATAGACTCCGAAGGAAAAAAAGTGGTGCTCGATGTCCTTGGCTCAGGGAAATTCTTCGGCGAATTGTCGATGCTTTCAGGGGAGACGCGCTCTGCCAGCGCCACCTCAAAGCAGACCGTCACCACATTGGAACTCAGTCGTGCAGACTTCTTCGCGTTCTTGCGTCGCAGGCCAGAGGCAGCACTCGATGTCCTGATGGTGTTAGGTGATCGCCTTAAACACACCGATGATATTCTCAGCACACGCGTGAGCCGCAATCCTGATGACACCCGTGATGAGCATCTCTCTGCTGGCCAGCACGTGGCTGATATCATTGCAGCATTCAGTGGATCCCTTCCTTTTCTACTGATCAATTTTATTGTTTTTGTGATCTGGATTGTGGCAAATACGGTTGGACGAAATGACATTCATTTCGATCCTTACCCCTTCCAATTCCTGACAATGGCAGTATCATTGGAGGCGATCTTCCTCTCGATTTTTGTCCTGGTGAGCCAGAATCGACAATCAGCCAAAGATCGCGTGAACGCCAATCTGGATTATCAGATCAACCTCAAAGCGGAATTGGAGATGAGTATGATGGCTACCCAGATGCAGAGAATGGAACAGAAGCTCCACCTTATTCATCGTAGCGTTTTGGAAACGAAAACTGACCATCACCCAGATCTGTGGAGACCCTGACTGTCCAAAAATCTGAGTGAACCCACACAAGAGCCAGCCTTCCTTGCCCAAGCAGGGAAGCTGGAAGCGTGGAAGGAATGCTCAGAACCCCCGCTGCTTTCGCACGGAAGTCTTCAGGGCATCGACGCTAAACCGCAGAGTCATCCTCAATGGTGGCACGTCTTGATTTCCATTTTTGCGCTTCCACCGATTTTTTGAGATCTCCTTTTCCACAGTCCCCTTTCGGTAAAGGTGGTTAAGTCAGAATTTATATACAGGAATACCGAGTTTCCTGCACGAAGAGCAATGTGAGAAGGAACAAAGTATGATGGGTACTCAGGTATACGGTACAGAACAACAGGAGTATACTGCCGGATTCCACATGGCAGAAAAGTATGTCTTCAAGTCTGAGCGAGGACTAAGTAAGAAGGTCGTTGAGCAAATTTCCGAAATGAAGGGCGAGCCTGATTGGATGCGCCAATTCCGCCTCAAGAGCCTGGCCCTCTTCGAGAAGCGTCCCATGCCAACCTGGGGCGCTGATTTATCGGGAATCGATTTCGAGAACATTTACTACTATATTAAGCCGGTTGCCCAACAGGGAAAGACCTGGGATGACATTCCAGCGGAAATCAAGGAGACCTTTGATCGACTTGGTATTCCGCAGGCTGAGCAGAAGTTCCTGGCAGGTGTCACGGCGCAGTATGAGAGTGAAGCCGTGTATCACAAGATGCGGGCCGACCTTGAAAAGCTCGGCGTGATTTTCACTGATATGGATACGGCTCTGCGCGAGTATCCCGACATCGTCAAAGAGCATTTCGGCACCGTTATTCCGCCGTCTGATAACAAATTTGCCTCGCTCAACAGCGCGGTGTGGAGTGGTGGCAGTTTTGTGTATGTGCCAGAGGGTGTGCGGGTGGAAATCCCTTTGCAAGCCTACTTTCGTATCAATGCTCAGAACATGGGCCAGTTCGAGCGCACGTTGATTATCGCGGCCCCCGGCTCCTATGTTCACTATGTGGAGGGATGTACCGCACCTTCCTATGCAAGCGACAGCCTGCATAGCGCCGTCGTAGAGATTAAAGTGATGGAAGGTGCGCGTGTTCGCTACACAACCATCCAAAACTGGTCGAAGAACGTCTATAATCTCGTGACAAAGCGCGCGGTGGCATACCGAGACGCGACGATGGAATGGGTCGATGGGAACCTCGGCTCGAAGGTAACAATGAAGTATCCCGCGGTCCTGTTGATGGAGCCGGGCGCTCGTGGTGATATTCTCTCAGTGGCATTCGCTAGTAATGGGATGCACCTGGATGCTGGAGCGAAGGTCACGCATCTTGCTCCGCACACGACATCGCAGATTCTCTCGAAGTCGGTCTCGAAAGGAAATGGTCGAGCTTCTTATCGTGGCCTGGTTCGCGTTAACCCGGGTGCGCACCACACCAAGTCCAGTGTGCGCTGTGACGCGCTCTTGCTCGATGAGCACGCTCGCACCGATACCTATCCGACTATTCGCGTTGAAGAGAACCAGACTGAAATCGGTCATGAGGCAACCGTCTCGAAGGTCGGTGATGATCAGCTTTTCTACCTGATGAGCCGTGGCCTCGATGAGGCAGAGGCCTATTCGTTGATCGTCAATGGCTTCATCGAGCCGATCATGAAGGAACTTCCTATGGAGTACGCGGTTGAATTGAACCGCCTGATCCAGTTGGAGATGTCGGGAAGCGTCGGCTAAACGGCAGTAACGAGCAGGGATCACTACTGGCATTATTCTTGCTCGTTTTCATAACCACATGGTAAATTCCCTACGAAGCATGATGACTCTCTGAGTCAGAGAAAATGATGAAAATGGGATAGAATACCCAGGAGGCCAACGTGTAGAGGTCGGCTCACAGTGGTGTGCATCAACCCGTCTACGAAGCTGATCCGGGTGCGTCCAGCAGAGCTGATTGTCGCCAGATTGAAAGAACTGAGCACGCGTAGGAAATTTGTGTCTTACTTCGCACCTCTCGTTGGTCTCAGCGAAGATGAAGAACGCCTATTGAGAGAGGTAGGAGTTGGTATGCAAGTCGTCCATGAGCGCTGTTGTGGCTTAGATGTGCATAAAAAGACGGTCGTGGCCTGTATTTTGATCACCCTGGCCAATGGAGAAGTTCAGCGTCATATCAGGACCTTCTCTACCATGACGGCTGGTTTGTTGGCGCTTTCTGATTGGTTGGAGAGCCTGGCCGTCACAGTGATCGCCATGGAATCGACCGGAATTTACTGGAGACCGGTGTTTAACTTGTTGGAAGAGGGCCGCAGCGTCATCCTGGTCAATGCTCAGCATATGAAAGCCATTCCCGGTCGCAAGACCGATATTAAAGATAGCGAATGGCTCGCCGATTTGTTGCGCCATGGGCTGCTCAAAGCTAGTTTCATTCCTCCGGCCCCAATTCGTGAACTGCGCGATCTCACCAGATACCGCAAGAATTTGGTTCAGGAGCGTGCGCGAGAGGTCAATCGTGTGCAAAAAGTGTTGGAAACCGCCAATATCAAGCTGTCCTCGGTAGCAACCGATGTGTTGGGCAAAAGTGGGCGGGATATGCTCTCTGCATTGATTGAAGGGACCACTGATGCCGAAACCCTCGCCGAGCTAGCGCGTGGGAAATTGCGAAAGCAGCTTCCTCAATTACAGCAGGCTTTAGATGGTCGTGTCCAGGCCCATCATCGACTCTTACTCAAACATATTCTGGCTCATATCATCTTTCTGGAAGAGACCTTGGAGCAGCTGCAACAGGAGATCGAGCAACACCTCTGCCCTTTTGAGGAAGCCATGACACTGCTCATGAGTATTCCCGGCATTCAGGCCCTGGCCGCCGCTACTATTGTAGGCGAAATTGGCGATGATATGACGCGGTTCCCTTCCGCCAAGCATCTCGCGTCGTGGGCTGGGGTGTGCCCAGGCAACAAGCAAAGTGGGGGCAAACGGCTCAGCGGCAAGACGACCCAAGGCAATGCCACGTTACGGGCCATTCTGGCAGAAGTGGTCTGGGTGCTCTCGCACATGAAAGATAACTATCTTTCCGCCCAGTACCACCGCTTGGCGCGTCGTCTGGGAAAGAAGAAGGCGGTCGTGGCGGTTTCCCACAGCCTTCTGGTGATCATCTATCACGTGCTCTCTACCAAGCAACCTTACCGCGATCTGGGGGCAGACTATTTCGAGCAACGAGATAGCACGCGGCTGACACAACGTTCTGTCCGGCAACTTGAGGCTCTCGGCTACACGGTGACGCTCGTTCCCAAGGAGGTTGCTTAGCGAGTCGGGTTAGGATTCTGATTTTCATAGGAAGTGAGCCAGTTTGGCCCTCAAACGTGGAATATTGCCCTCAATATTGAGCATCAGGACACGCATCCCCTGAACAAACTGCTTCTCATCTGGAATATCAGCATGAAGTATTGAAAATACATCATCTGCGATTTTCTCGATAGAGAGAACCTTCTTATCGCCAGAACGCGTGGAGACGCAGCCCATTGGCACTAGCGACAAGCGGCACGGATCTCGCCCGCGAGATGCCCTTCTTGCCACGGAAGGTGCTGAGTCTCCTGGATGTGTCCATTGGATCAAACTGGATGAGCATTGAGAAAACGCTGCATTACGCCCGGTTGGGACCGTACCAGAACGATGCCTCTGGTGCGACGAGCAGAGCAATCAGCACATACATGATGGAAGCAAGCAGGAGGAACGTAGCTTCTGGTGCACCAAAAAAGGCTCCCCAAAATCCAAAGAAACCTAGCGCCCCACTGATGAGCGTGAGGCCCACCCACGCCCATTTGCGCTGGCTGATTTGTGTGACGAAAAGAACGGTCCAGGCCGCAAAACCGAGCATAAAGCCGAGAAGAAAAAGCGGAAACCATACATAGAGGAGTGGGGGAGTGTAAGACCCAAAACAGCGGCCATCACACTCCGCCGAGACAATCGCTTGAAAGTACGCCCCAGGGAGACCAAGCCCCATACTCAAGACCGTAAGGATCACCATGTTTTTTTTACGCATTGGAGATATTCCTTTCACAGAAAGAATTCAAAGAAACAACATTGGCGATAATATTCAGAGAAACAACATTGGCGATAATATCAAAATGAGAAAATATCTGTTGATTTGAGTGTTTCGCCTTGCCCACCGACAACATCCCAGCCTGTTTTTCCCGTGGCTGACCACCGTTTCTCTGTCACAGGAGTCTGCTGCTTGCGTCGGGTATGTGGTTTGAACCGGAGAACACCTTTACTTGGGGAGAGGGTACGCATTCTTCCACAATGAGGACACTCCACAAGCTTAATGGAACTTTCTGTAAATCGTTTGAGATCAATGGGGATCAGTTCTCCAGAAAACATGCAGTTGGAAGATGTGTCCGTACGCTCCTGTTCTTTCATCGTTTCGTGCAGTTGGGGCGTTTCAGCTTGTCCGCTTTCTGGAACGGTTTGCCGTTCGGGTTCTTTTCCATTCCTATTGGCCGATTCTGCTTTGTTCTGATCTTGATTTCCAATATCCTTCCCTGCCCCATCAATGAGCTTGAGCGTATCATGGCGCAGCACAAGCAACTCTGCGGCGGACTTGAGCCATGAGGGAACCACATCAGTTGCCCCAGCGAGATAGGACCCTTCCAAGGCAGTCGTCACCAATTTCATCAGGTTGTCCATCGTCACGCGGCCTGACCGGGTTGGGTCGAGGACTGGATGTGTTAACCAGGTATAGATGGAACTGGTCCATTGGCGGAGATTGAGCTGCGGAAAGATCTCCTGGTACACTGTTTCTAGCGTGGCGAGAATAGCACGGACTTCATCCGAGGTGTGGCTGGCAATGCGGCAAAAAGGGGACAATTTGTCGAAACGGCGGCGGAATTGGAGCCAGGTTGAATCAGGCAGATCGAATGTCTCCTTCAAGGGAATTGTGTCTCCGCGCCCCGCTGCCACCAAGCACAACCCTAGCGGGTGATCGTATTGCAACCGCCCCTGGTCCGTCACTTCCTTGAGCAGCATCAGGTGCTCCAAAGAGAGATCGTGTGCATCATCCACAATTAAACACTCGGTGCCGTACTGATACAAGTATCCCATGAGTTTCGGCTTGCGAGTGCGCCAGTGTCCTCGCAACGGAATGCCTAATGCGGTAAAAAACTGGTCGCCCAATGCCTGCTCATCTTCATTGTTCTTTGGAGCCACCACAGCAAGCACGGAGCGCCCACCAGCCCTTTTTTGCATGTCGCGAATGCCCACTGTTTTACCCGCGCCCGGATCAGCCACAATGAGATGCCACGAACGATTGTCCCACGCATCATGCAGCATCTGTTGGAAGCGTTTCTCGAAGGCCGTTTCGACGAAAACGGGCTTTCTGAAAAGTGGATGAGTCATCACCGTTACTCCTCTCGCATCCTGCGGACGGGTAGGATGGATACAGGACGATCAGGTTCAGCATCTGGGACTGCCTCCGCAAGCGTAACGAATTGCGTGATCTCAGCTTGTACTTCTGCTAATCGCTCAGCCACGAAAGCTGGATGAATGTCTCTCCGTTGGCGATCCCATTGGCGGGCTTGTTCACTTGCTCGAATCTCTGTGCTCCGACGACGGCGTGCTGTTCGTGCTTCGTCCTGAATACGAGCACGAACGGGCAACCCTTGCTCACGGGCGATTCTGGCCTGTTCCTCATCGTGTTTACGTATGGCTCTGGCTTCCCATTCGCTGACGCGGCTCCCCATTAGTTGCGGACAGTACGCTTCGCCAACATATTCGCCGCCGACAAAGATGTAGAGCACTCCTACGTCCCTCCTGTCGTAGTCCAGGCCTTCTCTCACGGCCCCGAAGCCGTGAGAGAAGGCCTGGACACACATACCAACGGCCCTGAAACGAGAGCCTGTTCCCATTTTGCACACGGTACCCATGATGCGGGGTCTTTCGATTGACTGCCTTCATGAGCAACAATTTCAAGTCATCAGGTGAACCCAGATACTGTGGCACCCCAGATGCCGCCACGGCCTGCTCCCACAGCACATACCGACGCTGTTGCCGTAGGGTATCGAAGTCTCGTTGGTAATCGTCAACGATAGCCTGATAGAAGCAACGCTCCAACTCTTCCAGCGTCATGCCTCCCGCTTGCGCCGCTGTTTCAGCGTCGTGGACGCCGTACGACGTGTTGGGGAGCCTCTTTTCAAAACGCTCCGTCATCCACCGAAAGAGCGATTCGACTGTTCCTTTTGCTGATGGCGCGTAGGGTGGGGCTTGTTCGGTAATGATTCCTAATCGATCCACGAGCACCTGCCGCGCGCGCTCGGAAGTGAAAATCTTCCCTCGGTCATGAAAGATAATGGCTGGCTTGCCAAAACAGTGCCATGAGCGCTCACATCCATTGATGGCGACCAGGTGATCTTTCCTTTTCATGCTGACCTTGACCAAGCGCATGTAGTCCTCTTCCTTTAGTGGCCCCAACGCCAGGATCGCGCCCAGAATCGCTGCCGTTTTGACACAGATGAGGACCGCCGCATGCACACGGCTCGCAACAGTTTCCCCGGAGGGAGTAACGACATACAAGTCCATTGTGTGCTCGTCGACCTGCGTGAGCAGTGCTGGAGCCGGAATGGAAAGCACAAATGACTCGGCAGACTCGCGTGGCCGTGCAACCGACTTGGCTCCCTCGCGCACCGCCACCAGGTCTAGGTCCATCTTCAAGTGCTCTACGGCTGTTCGCACCTGCTTGTTAGGAGGGAAGACTGATGGGTGTTCCCATTTCCGAGGATATTCGGGCTGCCACCTGTTGCATTTCTGTGTGCTCCCGAATCGCGGTCATGGTGAGGCGTGTGGGGAGTAAAAACAGCCGACGGATACACTCGGCAAAAGCTGGATGCAGACGTGTGGCTCGACGGTAGCTGCCATGAGGGACACAAGCCATCTGGCCTCTCTCACGGGTACGACTCACCAGTCGCGAAAGCGTCGAACGGGGGATGCCCTCCTGGATTGAGACACTGCTTTGGGTCGCCCCGGCCAGCACCTGTTCGACGGCTCGCAGGTTACGGTGAAATTGCTCTCGTTGTGACGAAGAAAGCCGCGAAGCATCAAATGTTGGACCAGGAATGAGGGGAGGCGGCGCATGTGAAACGGTTTGAACCTCCAACGTCTCTGGTTCAGACAGAAGCGTGTCAGGGAGAGGTGAGGGTACAATCGCCGGAGCATCAGGTGGAAGGAGAGCCAGGGGAAGCGTGCGAGAGAGTGTGAACTGCTCCAGATCGATCAGAAGATGTCCTTGGGCAGCCGCTTCTGCCACAACTTTCCAGATCGCCGCTTCCACCAGATCGACGGGAAACTGGTGTGAAAGCCTACTTGCCACCTCGCTGACCGGGGCCATTTCTCCCCACGGCCAGACAGAAACGAGGGATTCGGCAATGTCTGCAAAGGCTGGAAACGCCTTGCGCCTGGCGTGCAAAAAGACCAGGTTGTAGTAACGACGTTTGGTCAGGGTGCGCTCTGTGCCAATCCAGAAGATACCTTGTTGCAAGCGGGCCAGCCTTCGTGCGGCTTCCGCTTTGGCGAGGTTACGATCTCCTCGCTTGTTATCCTCCATGCCCGCCTCGGCGATGAACGGCTGCCCGTTGGAGAGCGTTCCCACCGCATCGGGCAGATAATGATGGGGTTTATCCTCAAACGTGTAGCCAATCGCGAAAGGCGCGTGTTGCGGGATTGGCAGCCGATAGGTGCTCGCGAACGCTGGGCTGATGTCGCCACGTGCATAGCTTTTCACCTGGGGATGATACTCAAGCCAGAGCAGTAATCGTTCTTCGAGCTGGCTACAGAACGGTTGCCTGACAATCATGCCCGTTTTGAAACTGGGAACCCATCCTGAAATGGAACGGCCCGCTATTTTGAACAGATCAATGCCCTGGACTTCTGGTACGGCCATCGCATCCTCGCTTGATATGTGCGTCCGTCTTGCGCTTACGAACTGGTCGCCACTCCCGAAACTCGGCATGCAATTTACAGATTTCAGAAAAGTATACCCGACAGAAAGCCGTTTTTCTAGGAACGTGTGTCCCAATGTTCAAGATTGAGGGCAATTTTTCACGTTCGCAGGCCAGATCTGCTCACTTCGTAAGGCATTTACCATTACTGGTAAATGACCTACCAAGTGGGCAGGTTTTGACCTCAAAGGTTAGCACTTGCCCTCAATGTTGAGCAGCACAGCGGTTGACACGCTGAAAAAGCGCCAGAGAGGCGGATTGTTGCACACCGTTTTTGTAAATTCAGCCTATCTGCGAAATTGGAGTCCCAACATAAAAACCTCTCTAAATTCCGCTAAGGAAACACCGATTGCTCCAGCTTACAAAAAACCTCTCCTGTGAGTGTCAGATACTCATCTCGCCTCTGGAGAAAATGACACTTTGATTGTGGTACGTTTTTTGATACTCTTCCAATCGCTGTGCTCACGCTTGCGGAGATAGCGCATTTCTCTGACAGAAAAACAGAACTATGAATGTCAGAAAACGGTCGATTCTGCAACTCATCAATCAGCTTCACTTACCCGTTTTATTTCAATATGGTATAAGGCAGAAGTCTGGTAGCCTAGTAAACACCTCCTTTTCCCCTTGCTGATGATCCCTTGGAACCAACGAAATTCTGGTACTGCCTCCCTATGCGCCTGAGGTCCCTTGACAGCCTCCCTTTTCGTCTGCTATGCTGTGACCGACTAGTCAGTCATGGCCAATGAATAGCAGCTTCCCTCTGCTGTCTTTGGGCCGGGAGCAGCAGCGCGCAGGCTCCTGGTCTTTCGAAGGAGATACTCATGCTTACGATTGGAACACGTGTTGGACGCGTCGCGTATGAGGAGCAAGGGGCAGGTCTTCCGCTCGTGCTCCTGCCCGCGAATCCGGGCGACCATCATCATTTTGACAGCATCGTGCCCCAGCTTTCGCGTTCTTTCCGCACGATTGCCCTGGACTGGCCCGGCTACGGTGACTCGCCTGCGCCAGAGCCGCCTCAGTCGGCCTCGGCCATGTTCCTGGCCGACGTGCTGGAGGAGGTGGTAGATGGTCTGCACCTGGAGTCGGCCATTTTTTTAGGCAACTCGGTTGGTGGCTACGCGGCAGCACGGCTTGCCATCCGGCATCCCGAGCGCGTACGCGCGCTCATCCTGGTGGATTCGGGCGGGTTTAGTCCGCCAACACTCTTTATACGGCTGGGTTGCTGGCTCAAAGGGCGCGAGTTCGTGACCCGCCTGATGGCGACGAGCTTTGCCAGGTTCTATCTCAAACGGCGCACGCCTCTGGTGAACCGGCTGATTGCCGAGATCGACGCGGGGCGGGCCATCCCCTCACGCGTCGCCGTCGATGCTGCCATCTGGCGTAGTTTTACCCACCCCGACCATGATTTGCGCGCGGCGGCGGCTCAGATCCTTGCCCCCACCCTGCTGATCTACGGACGCTTTGACCCGGTGATCCGAGATGGGGACAACGCGCGCGCGAGTATTCCGCATGCCCAGTATGTGGTGCTGGAAACCGGCCACGAACCCTTTGCAGAGGATCCTGACGCCTTCCTCAAAGCGCTTGAAGCCTTTTTCCTTTCCATTCCCGACGATCGGAGGTCCCATGTCTCATCCCACTCGTCAGGCGCTCGTTGACGCAGGACTTGACCTGGCCACCAGCGGTGGCCTGAATCGCCTCACGGTCGATGCCGTTGTCAACAAGGCGGGCGTTGCAAAAGGCACGTTTTATGTGCATTTTCCTGATCGCACCGCCTTCCTGGTGGCGCTGCACGTACAGTTTTATGAGCGGCTGCGCGACGCTCTTCTCCAGGCCATCGCCCCACTCTCCCCTGGCGCTGAGCGGCTACGCAAGAGCATGGAAACCTACCTGGATGGCTGCCTGCACGAGCGAGCCGTCAAAGCCCTCTTGTTAGAAGCACGCTCTGAGCCGCTCATCGCTGCAGAGGTGCAACGGCGCAGCGGGGAATTCGCCGCTATAGCACAGGCAGATTTTCAGGCAATGGGCTGGCCTGATGCCGAAATCAGCGCCCGTTTCTTTGCCGCTCTGGGTGCCGAGACGGCCCTGGTGGAACTGGAAACTGGACGCAACGAAGCTGCACGGCGCGCCCTCTGGCGTTTCGCGCGCATTGAAGAAGCCCCGCAAGAGTAACCTCACAGCTATGAAAGGATAGACAGGATGAAAATTGTTCGCTTTTACGAATGTGGTGAACCGGATGTGCTGCGGCTGGAGGAAACCGCGATCCCTCACCCCAAAGCCGGGCAGGTGTTGCTCCAAGTTGAAGCGAGCGGCGTCAACTATACTGATGTTGACCACCGCCGCAGTTCCTCTGCCTCAAGAGAACCGCTCACTTTCCCCTCTACCCCAGGAGTAGAGGTCGTCGGTGTCATCGTCGAAGCGGGCGAAGGCGCAACGGCTCTTCCTGTGGGAACACGGGTGATCGGGTTGCTCTCGCACGGTGGTTATGCTGAATATGTGGCGGTGCCAGCAGCCTCGATCATTCCGGTACCCCCTGGTCTGGATGCCGCTCAAGCGGTGGCCATTCCTCTCCAAGGATTGACCGCCTATCACATTCTCGCTACTTTTGGGCACATCCAGCCAGGGGAGCGCATTCTCATTCAGGCGGCGGCGGGCGGCGTTGGCACGCTGGCCGTTCAACTCGCCCGGCTCCTGGAAGCCGGGCAGATCATCGCTACTGCCAGCACCCCAGCGAAACTGGACCTCGCATTGTCGCTGGGCGCGGATGTAGGCATCAACTATACCCAACCAGACTGGACCACGCAGGTCTTGCAGGCCACCGATGGCAAAGGGGTTGACCTCATGCTGGATATGATTGGCGGGGTGCAATTTTCTGAGAACTTCACGTGCCTCGCCCCACTGGGACGCATCGTCACGTTCGGCAAAGCCAGCGGGCAGCGCGCGGTCATCGACTCCGAAAAGCTGACGGCGCGTTGCTCCACCGTGACCGGCTTCTACGCGGGGTATGCCGGAACACGCCCCGATCTCGTGGTGCCCGCGTTGAAAAAGCTGTTCCAGTATGTGCTAGCGGGGCAGTTGCACGTGCAGGTCCATCACCGCTTTCCATTGGAGGAAGCCGCAGCGGCGCATCGCTTGATGGAAACGCGCCAGAGCACTGGCAAAATCGTGCTGCTCCCTGGGTGGCACAAAAACTAAAGGCGGCTGCGTGAAATGAGCCTTCCTCTCATCGACGCCTGTACGCGGGTTCCGGGACACATCTGTTTCCTCCTCGCATCGGTGTTGAGGGGGGAAGGAAACCACACGCAGTTATTATTCAGGAAGGAATTGGAGCGTATGAGGACCGTGTGGGCGATTGCTCATATCTGCTGGCTAACGCTCTACGCCTTTCTCGCACGTAAATGAAGAGCGTTGGCTGCCCCTCGATGCATGGATACATCTCAAGAAACCCAAGGTTTTTGCTACTTAGCTTTTCCACCGTAACAGAAAAATGAAGGACCTCTTTCCTCCTTCCTCATTTACAAAAACGATTTGCAACCATTCGCTTGTGGAGCGGCTTGATCCGTTACCAATGGTTGTGCTGCTCAAGATTGAGGGCAACTGCTCATGTTTGGGATCTGTCTCAATCTTGGTGAAGGATGAGTTTATTCCCCTAGCAACCTCCACTTCTTGAGCTCAAGAATTTCATTGGTTCCTGCTAAAGGAAGAGCTTATCACCAAGATTGATACTGGTGGCGAAGTCCGATACGCATGATGATTCAGCCAAGCATGAAGCACCTGGCGAAGCCCTCCAAGTGGAGGAGCGACATTATGTCTAGCATATCGTGCAGATGTTAAAAGATCGTGCATGTCAGTGGAAGATGTAAACGTCTTTCACACGTTCCGATTCAGAGAATGTTCTTACCAAGCCACGTTCATGTGGCTGGGAAGACTTCGCCACCAGTATCAAGATTGAGACAGATCCAGGTTTCAGGGCAAAACATGCACACATTTCGGGTCATTTACCACAAGACGATAATTGGTGCGCCCGACATATTATCAGATGGGTAAGTGCTTGTAAACGGCGCACCTCCCCTTACGGCGAAGGGGAGGTGCGCCGTTTACAAGCACTTCCTGGCATGCCTCTCTAATTTAGAGGCTGATCAGGCCTTTATTTCTTCCGCGAAGACCAGGAGATAGCCGTTGTTGTCGCTCAGGACGAATTCACGCATATTGTAGAAGGTGGTGTAGGGGGGCTTCAGAATGTGAGCCCGCTCCTTGACCTGGGCATAGAGCTCCTCCAGGTCTGAGATGAAGATGAAAAATGTCAGGCTCGCGCCGAGAGGGGCCTGCTGAAAGGCGGGGAGCTCTTCGGCCAGGCTCTCGCGGCTCTGAAACATAAACGAGACGCCATCGCGTTCAAGACTCGCCCAGTTGAAGGGCCTCTCTTCAGGAGCGGTGGCATTGATGGTAAATCCCAGGACATCGCGATAAAACTGAAGCGTTTCGTCGACGCTTTCAACCATCAGATTGGGCGTGAGTTTGTGCAAGGTTGTCATGGATCTGTGCTCGCTTTCTTTGTACTATAGTTACGCACGTTTATGGGCAGTATAGTCGTGGCGAGTGACAACCTTATGTCAGTAGCCAGAAGCTTTATTCAAATTCTGCCAGGTCTTCCTGGTATTGGCATGCAATAGCTGCCGCTTCTTCTGTGAGGCGCTGGCGCAGGGACACAGGCTCAAGGACGCGTACATGGCGGCCCCAGTGGACATGACCTGAAATGTGAACGGATTTTGCCCTGAAACCTGGATCTGGCACGCTTTTGGTGAAATGAGAATCTACCGGGCACACCTCTTCCCAGTGAGAGGAGCTATCTCTCCCCTTTCAGTTCTCGTTGAGGCGAGGGCACAGCATCCTGTGAGATGCAGAGAAGGCTCTCAAATCCCCGGATACACTTCTGAGAACTTGCGAGATACCTCCAACTGGTGCTAGACTGGCTCCATGCGCTCTCTCAACAAGAAGGGCTCTGCATTGATCTTGAGAACTATAAAGCAGGAGGCTTTCTGACATATGCAGACATCTTTGTCATCGCGCCCGGTTCGGCGTTGGCCGCTCATTGTCACGCTGGTCTCCGTTTTGGCTGGCTGTTTGGCTTTTCTTCCCCAAGTGCTGTTTTTGATCACAGGTATCCGCCTGTTGTGGTGGTGGCTTTACTGGGATGATTTTGATATCGATTTGGCTCTGTTCTGCTGGGTTATGGCCGGGTGTTTCGTATTGAGTAGGTGGTTCATGAAATCGATCCAGCATTCGCCTCTTCACAATGGGCGGTTTATGAGATGGGTCCAACACTTACTTCCTCACGAGGATCATTCTAGCATCTCGACCGGGCTTCGCGTCGGGCTGGGATGTGGTGCCCTCGGTATGCTCGTAGGGTCCCTCTGTCTAGCAGCTGGGCTCGCAATCGTTTTTACAAGACCTCTCCTTGATGTCCCCACTTTCCCCTCAGACCAGGCTAGTATCTCGTTTCAGGGCAGTGTCTATCACCTGGTTCTCAAACCCGTCAATTCTGCTCCCTAAAGATGAGTGATGGTTCTAGTCACTATTTCAATGATGCCTATGCGTTGGACCTCTATCAGTGTGATCAGTCTGGCTGGTGGTGGCATCTCGTGCGACAAGATATCGGGATCGATACACTCCATGCGCGCGAGGGAGACAGCGATACCTTAGATCCAAAAACTATTCAAACCCAGTTGCGCTTTGATCACGCAAGCACCCAACTGCATGTCTGTTTCGCTATAAAATCTCAAGATCCGTTTGAGGGTCCATCAAAGGGAGCCTTTGACTGTACCTTTACCTATCCGCTCGCTGGCGCGGAGCATCAGGAGTCTCTTTTGAAGCAAGCAGGCTGATTCACCAGAAAGGTGCCAGATCCATGTTTGAGGGCAAAAGCTGCTCACATGGTAGGTCATTTACATACAATATTTGATGATAAGCTATCGCTACCTGTTTGTTGATTGTTTTCCATATTTCAGGTACTCTTGCAAATGGAGAGGCACTGAGGAGTAGCTCCCCTCAGAAGAGGACTCGGAGAACCTTCAGGTCATTTTGAGGCACAACCTTTCGGTGGTAATTGGGGGGCGTGCGCGAAATCCTTCATACGCATTGTGCGCCATGTCACGCACCAAAAGATCACCATCAGAGATGGTCAGCGTTTCGGGAAAAGACGCTGAGATGAATGTACTTACCCTTATCCGAAAGGAGATGGGGACCAGAGCATGTGCATAAAGCGGGGGAGAAAAGAAGACGTGAAAGCTCTCGCTCCGCAACATCTGAACAATATGGCTAAAGCGAAACTGCTTGAACCCAAATGCCCAGTGGTGAATATGAACGCCCATCGGTAGCACGTCTGTACCCCGATGCTCCTCAGAACTACGAACTCAAAGGCGGTTCGTTGTACTCCCGACTGAGGAAACGATGTGTAGTGAACACATTCAAGGGCATGCGTTGGGAGCCTACGTTGCTTCTAGTACGTCTTTTGGCGACGGAACATGGGATGCCCTAAACGTCGAGAGAGGCAAGGGCACAGAGTTTCCATAGTAGTCGTGCGAGTCACGCCGCACCAGGGCGCTGGAGAAAGACCAGCACAGGGCAAAGGGAAATAGAATGTGATCTTGATATTCGAGAGGCGGGATGCAAGCGAGATGCGGAACGCAGAAACGACCCTCAATATCATCCGAGAACGTGGCAAACGAGGATTGCCCATCAACGACCTGTATCGAAAACTCTACAATCCAGAGTTTTACTTACACGCCTACGCCCGTCTGTACACCAATGACGGGGCCATGACCCCTGGAAGTACCGATGAAACCGTTGATGCCATGTCGCTGACCAAAATCAGGCAACTCATTGATGACGTTCGACATGAACGGCATCGATGGGCACCCGCCCGACGCAAATACATCCCCAAGAAAAATGGAAAAAAGCGACCACTCGGCATTGCGACCTGGAAAGACAAGCTCCTTCAGGAAGTCATACGTATGCTGCTTGAGGCTCTCTTTGAGGCTCTCTACGAACCCCAATTCAGCACGCACTCACATGGTTTCCGCCCACAACGGGGCTGTCATACCGCCTTCAACGAGATTGTCACCACATGGACTGGCGACCGCTGGTTCTTGGAGGGTGATATTTCTAAATGCTTCGAGCGAATCGACCATCAAACGTTACTCTCGATCCTACGCAGAAAAATCCACGACAATCGATTTCTACGATTGATTCAGAATCTTCTACAAGCAGGATATTTGGAAGACTGGCGGTACAATGAAACACTCAGTGGTACACCTCAAGGCGGCCCCCTGAGCCCGCTTCTTGCGAATATCTACATGAATGAACTAGACCAATACGTAGAACAGGTACTTCTTCCTAAATACACCAGAGGCGAAGGGAGAAGGAGAAACAAAGACTATCAACGTCTCAGTCACGCTGCTGTGCGAAGAAAGAAGCAAGGACGCCTTGATGAAGCAAAAGAGTTGCGAAAGCTTGCTCAGCGGCTCCCATCTCTCGACCCCTCTGACCCCGATTTCAGACGGCTTCACTATGTACGCTATGCCGATGACATATTGCTCGGATTTGCTGGCCCAAAAGCAGAGGTAGAAGCGATCAAACAAGAACTGGGAGCGTTTTTACGCGATCATCTCAAACTAGAACTCTCTCAGGAAAAGACGCTCATCACCCATGCGAAAACCAAAACAGCGTTATTCCTCGGCTATGAAATTGTGGTTCTTCATGCTAATGATAAGCATGATCGACATGGTCGGCGCAGCATCAATAGCAAGATAGAACTACGATTACCAGCACAAGTAGTCGAGAAGAAGCGTACATTGTATCAAAAGAAGGGAAAACCGATCCACCGACCAGGGCTGATACACGACGATGATTTCAGCATCGTCTCACAATATCAATCCGAATACCGAGGATTGGTCCAATACTACCTGCTGGCGACCAATGTGAGTTGGCTCAACAGACTCCACTGGACCATGAAAAGTTCTTTGCTCAAAACACTTGCAGCGAAACACAAGACACGCTCCAGTGTCATGCGATGCAAGTACACCAGGACCATTGAAACACCTTCTGGCTCGATGAAGTGCCTCGAAGTAGTAGTTCCAAGAGCAGGAAAGAAGCCCCTCGTGGCCCGATTTGGAGGCATACCCCTTCGACGACAAAAAGTGGCAATTCTCAAAGATCAAGCACCCATCTATGTGATGATGAAACGCAATGAACTTTTGAAACGGTTACTGGCGGATACGTGCGAACTCTGCGGTTCGACGGAGAACGTAGAAGTGCATCATGTCCGAAAACTTGCGGATCTCAACAAGAAGGAACAGAAAGAAAAGCCTGCCTGGATGCATGTCATGGCCGCAAGACGACGTAAAACACTGATTACGTGTCACGAGTGTCACCATGCCATCCATGCTGGTAAACCAACACGATGACCATCCTCGAAACAGATCGCTGGAAAGCCGAGATGACGAGAAATCGTCCCGTCCGGTTTGGGAAGAGGGTAACGGAAAAGGACCTGCAAAAGTACCTCGCTGGTGCCCTACTTCATTGAAGGCCAGTACAACTTTTCGTATGTAACTGGGCAGGCCACGTCCACGGGTCTTTGCCTCTCTACCCACCAGGAGATATGACAATGACCAGCAGCAAACAGAGACGCGAAGTCCAGGGCCAGCCCACTCTCTCGAATGAGGCCCTTTACATTGGTATTGATATCGGCAAATTCAAGCATGTTGCTGGCTTCCTCTCGAAAACACTTTTAGAACGCCATAAACATTTTGATCATTGTCCTGCCTTCACCTTTGAGCAATCGCGAGAAGGTTTCCGGGCTTTTGTAGAGCGTATCCAAGCCTATTGTCCTCTTGAGCAGTGTTTCATTCTCATGGAACAAACGGGCCATTATCATCAATCGCTCCTCCAGTATTTGTTAGAGCTGGATCTTCCGGTTTTTGTTATCCATATTCAACGCCGTCAGGAGGGCATGGTCAAAACCGATAAACGCGATGCGTTAGGGTTAGCAAACCAGCTCTACACCCAACTTGAACTCGGTGCACAGGTTGCCAACACGCTTCAGGCAATTCGTCGGGCACTTCCTCCCTCTGAGGCCGCAGCCCAACTCAAAGGATTGGTGCGCCACCGCTATGAACTGGTGAACGAAGCCACTCAGCGGAAAAACAAGCTGACAGCCATTTGTGACGAACTTTTTCCCGAATTCACCCAAGTCTTTAAAGACCCGAATGCTGCTCTTGCCTTAGATCTGCGTGAGCATTTTCCTACGCCAAGCGCTATAGCTGCCGCGACTTCAGTAGAACTTCGAACAGTGCGAAGGAGAAATCATCCCTCCGAAGCCCAGTTCGTACAGATCCAGCAGCTCGCCAGGCAGAGTATTGGAACGAAAGACACCGCCCGACAAGACAGCCTGATTGTCGAACAAACCTTGTTGATTCAAGAACTTCGACTCCTTCAAAACCATCTGGAGCAACTTGAAGAGAAAATCGGCCAGATCGTTGAGAAAAGTCGCGAGGGCCAGATTCTGACCTCCATCCCTCCCATTGGTCCGCTCTTTGCAGCGTCGATCATCGCGACTATCGGCTCTATTGGCAATTTTGAAGATGCAGCTCATCTCAAATCCTATTTTGGCTGGGCACCAATCAGAACGCAAACAGGTGTGTCTTTTGATCGCACTCGCCTCACAAGGGCGGGATCACGTGAGATGAAGAAAGTGATGTTCCTTGTGGCCTGGAAAGCGATCCAGATGAACACCGAATGGGCAAAGCTCTACAAGCGTTTGGTTCCTCGACTCTGTTTCTATGATGAGAGAATGCAAGCCTACAAAGGAAAAGGGAAGGCTTTGGGCCATATCATTGGCCGCTTAATTACACTGATCTTTGCGCTCCTCAAGAAGGATTACGAACTCCTCAACAAGCTTTCGCCTGGCGCGGAACCTCCTCCACTGACCCTTTATGACCCTGAACTGCATCACCGTCACCGGACAGGGCACTATTCCCCACTCCGCAAGGAAGGTCCAAAGAATCGGATTGTTCAGCACTCCTCGTGAAGATGGTTATCTCTGTTACGTAGGTATTGAGCACGTTAGAGCGTTTTTCGGGTATTTGCTCCTCACTTCTCATACGCATTACCACCACATGAGCAGAAAGACGACAACAACATCTTCCTCCTGGTAGATTGGCATACAAAACAACGACAGCGCACGTTCTCATGCGTCGCTATGACATGGTTTCTTCCTGTACCCCTCTCATTACCGGTGCCGTATACTCCCCTTCAACCTGGTCAGTGACCTGTTGCTTCACCTGTACAAATTGTTCAGGGCGATGCTGGCGCCAGCTAGACCAGAGTGCGACAATCATTACCTGAAGGACGCCCACGACAGGTGAGGCAAAGAGCACGCCCCAGATACCAAAGAGTTCAGCGCCCGCAATCAGGGCCGCAATAGAAATCACTGGATGCAATCCAATCGCTTTCCCGACGACGCGCGGCCCTACGACATCACCTTCAATAATGTGAACAACTACGAAGTAGATCAACACACCTAACGCGATCAACCATCCTTGTGTCAGCGCAATCAGGATGCAGATAGAACCCGATACCAACGTCCCTAGAACGGGAATAAACTCCAGTACAAATGCAAGCACGCCCAGCAATACAGCATAGGGAACATGAAAGGCGAACATTCCGCCGCCCACCAGGCCACCTATTAAGGTTGAGAGAAGCAGTTGACCTCGAATATAGCCCCCCACAATATGCGGTACCGCATCAAGCACGAAATTGGCCTGCGTAAGCCTTGGCGCATTTTGACGAATCCAATTTGATGCCCGCGATCCGTCGAGAAGCAGATAGACACTCAGGACCGCAATCACGATGACGTCAAAAAGCACATCGAATACACCAGTGACAAAGGGCAGTGCGCTTCCGGCAGTTCCTTCAAGTCGACTGGTTATCTGAGTGCGAAACGATGCATTTGGTCTGGAGTGAGACCAAACAAACGCAATGCCTGCTCAAAAGGAGAGAGCCGCGTTGCACTCGTAGGTGTGAGCAATGTGTGAATAGTCGAGGCTAGAGAGCTGACCTGGGCTATCGCAGTCGATACAATAAGGTAGATCAGGAAACTTAGAGCACCCAGCACAACCAGGTACATAAACAGGATCGCCAGAAAACGCGGCATAAAGCGTTGCAATACTTTAACTCCAGGAGCACACGAGGCATAGCGTGGGTGAAGAAGAACATAAGAACTCCTCTTCTCGACCTATGAAAAAGATACACTTTGAACAGGAGAATACACAGTCGCTTGCTGTAAAACCTTCACTAAATAACGCACAAGAGGCTAAAATGACTTTTTTACTTTAGCCTCTTGTGCGTTATTTTTATAGCCCCATTAAATTATGACCGCTATTCCTTTTTTCTCAAACAATCCATGGATGCCACTCAGTATGTCCTCTACGTCGTGAGGTTCTCTATACCCACCTTCATCAATGGAAGAGGATTGGGCTGACTCGATGTCCACGTTCATAGCGAATCAGGCCCGCAGCCTAGGATATGGCTCTCCCACATTCAAGCCACTCTCACATTGGGTCAATGCCAGTACAGCCACGCTACTTGCGGGATGACCCCTGTTTTCTGTTGCATCAGCTTTTCGTCCTGCTGGCTCACCCAGCCGTGTCGTTGCTCAATCCAACTCCGTTGTGCTCTCCCAACCACTCGCGCCATTGGTTCAATCAGGCATTCTGTTTAGATCAACGCGCTGTGCTGTTGCTCTCTCCCCAGCCCTATTGCTGCTCTCGCCTGGCATGCTGTTGCTGCGAAAAGCACTTCGCCTCCTGGTTGACGGCAGGACTGTTCTGCCTCCTTGCGTGAAAGCGACCTTGCTCAGATGTCTCCATCCTGTTCTCGTTCCCTGCGTAAGGTCGCTAAGCCGTTTCTTGTGCGAGCGAGTGCTGTGCCAGGATGCATTCCGAGAGCTGCGTTCTAGCCCGAAAGAACTGCGTCTTGACGGTGCCAATAGACAGGCTGAGGATGTACGCCATCTCTTCATACGTCCTGTCGTGAAGATAGCGCAAGATCAAGATGGTGCCGATATCTGCTCGGCAGTTGTACCAATTGCTCGCGTACGATGGTCTCGTCTGCCTGCTCGGTGTTCATCCCCTCAAGCCTCTGGTCCATCTGCTTGTTCGCGTGTCGCACGTTCCCCCGCGTGCGTCTTTCCCGTTGCTGAACACAAGATGTGAGGGCGATGCGATACAGCCAGGTCGAAAAGCGCACTTCGCCACGGAACCGATGGCAACCCCCGCCACGCCGCCAGGAACGTCTCCTGAGTACGCTCACTGGCAGCGTCGTCGTCCAGGAGTATCTGCACACTCAAAGTGAAGACGCAATGCTGGTATCTTTGCACGAGAAGTGCAAAGGCGTCCTGATTCCCCTGTTGACTCGCTTGGACAAGTTGAGCGTCATTTTGCTTGGTTTGGGAGAAGGCAATGCTCAGGAGAGACCTCACCTGGCAGTGTGATGAGTACGTTAGATCCTTGTTCCTCCAACATATTCGTCCTTGCCTCTCTTCGAGAGGGGTTTGCTCAAAAATGTGGTAGGACGTGCAGGCACCTCTGGTGATTGGCATTACTTTCCTTCGATCTACGACTGCAATGTCGTATCAGCTTCTGGACCGATTGATTGATAACCCGGTCCTTTACTTGCTCAAACTGATCAAAATGCGCCATTACGACAGATATTGGGAAACGTTCACTCGAGGAATAGACAGATATAGACAAATACGGCCATGTATGCTATAATCATGATATGAAATTGATCGATTATGCGAAACAACAAGGCATTAGCTACCGAACCGCCTGGAGGTGGTATAAGGCAGGCAAGATCGCCGGGCACCAAATGGATACGGGCACTATTCTGGTGACAGAACCAGTGCCCGTGAAAGAACGGCCTGCCCTTCCCAATGTGGTGGTGTACACACGGGTGTCCTCAGCCGAAAACAAGTCAAACCTGGACAGCCAGGCGGAACGGTTGGTAGCCTACTGTACGGCGCGAGGCTATCAGGTGAGCAAGGTGGTCAAAGAAATCGGTTCTGGGGTCAATGACACTCGGCCCAAGTTTCTGGCGTTGCTGGCTGATCCAAGCATTGGGCACATCGTGATTGAACACAAAGATCGTGGCACGCGCTTTGGCTTTCGCTACATCGAAACGTTGCTCAAAACCTATGGGCGCGAGATTGAAGTGGTCAATCAAGCAGAGAGTGGCACCGAAGATTTGCTGGCTGACCTCACCAGCATCATTTATTCGTTCTGTGCTCGATTGTATGGGCAACGCCGGGCAAAGCGCAAAACGGAAAAAATTGTGCAAGAATTGGAGCAGGGAAGCTATGAAGAAGCGCAAGAAGCCCCCCAAGAAGGGTGAGCCGCGTACCATCACGCGTGCAATCACCCATATTGGATTGGAACGTGCAAATCCAGGCAAACTCGCTGCCCTGAACGAACTGGCCGAGGTCTATCTTGCGTTGATGCAGCAGTATGTGACTCTATTTTGCGATGAGGAACTCCCCAACGGCTTTCGCGCTCCTTGCTTTCCGACCGCTCTCTCCGAGCGATGGCAGCGCGTCGCGATCCAACAGGCGGCGGGCATCGCCCGCGTCCTGGCGGACCAATCGCGCCAACGCCTATCAAGTGTATCTGGACGCGTTGGCTGAGTATCAGAAACAACGGGAAGAAGGCACGCTCAAAGCAGAAGCAAAGGAACCGCAATGGCGGGAGTGGAACATTCCGACGTTGCGCCAACCCTGCATTCAAGCCAATGTCAATGTGGTCCAATTGGAAGCAGCCACCGATTCGACCGTGGATTACTGGCTCAAGGTTTCGACCCTGACGTTCAGAAAGCAACTTCTCATTCCGGTTGTGCTTGCTAACTACCACAAAATACAGCTCACTGATCCTCACACGGGCAAGCGTCGGAAGATCAATAGTAGTGTGGCCCTCAATAAACGAGCAGGGGCGTGGTGGTTGACCCTGACCTATGACGAAGAAATCCTGCCAGAGACCAGGAACGACGCGCCGGTCATTGGCATTGACGTCGGTATCGCCAATTTCATCACCACCTCCGATGGCAAACAGTACGGCTCGTTCAATGGGCGGATGAAAGAACGGAATCGGCAGGATCGCGAAAAACGACGGCGCAAGGCGAAACTGCGAGCCTGCTTGAAAAAGAAAGGCGTCCCTAAGGAGAAACTCCCCTCCACCACCAGTCGCACAGGACAGAGACTCATCCGGCATATCAAGCAATCGATCAATCGAACCGTCAACCTCTGTTTTGAAGAACACGAAGGCTGTCAGTTTGCCTACGAACAATTATCAGTGCCCTCGATGCGCTTCAAAGCCCGCGCCATGAACGCGTACCTGCGTGCCTCCAACCTCGCGCATATTCCAGTGCAACTTGAGTGGAATGCCACCAAACGCGGTGTCACCGCCACAAAGGTTAAGAGCGCCTATTCGTCGCAAGAGTGCCATGTGTGCCACTCCATAGACCGCAAAAATCGCCCCAATCAGCAGACGTTCTGTTGCCGGGTTTGCGGTCACACGACCCACGCAGACACTAACGCCGCGCAGAATATTGCATCGCGGCTCGGCGATCGGGAGTTGCGTGCCTGCCAGGACCGGCACCAAATCAAAGCACTGCTCCTCTTGCGGCATGAGCAGTGGAAGCAAGAATTCCGGTTCCTCGTAGTGGAACCGCCCGTCCAGTTGGATCTTTGGGCGTGCTCAGAGATGTCAACGGACGTAGGTTAAGGCGAGTTGTGTAGGCAGGGAATACCTGTCCATACAATGAGCAACTATACTCTGTACACATTTGTCGGAAAAAAAAGGATAAATTCCAGTCTGCTGCACATGGAGATCGGTGGCATTGACCAGGCACGCATCAGCAGGCACCAGGCCTCCTGCCGCTAGGCGAACGATATCCCCTGGTGCCACTACGCGACGTGGCAGTTCAAGCCATGCACCATCGCGTCGCACGCTTGTCGTGGGGGCAACATTCGCACGCAGCTTCTCAACGGCGTTCTGAGACCGTGAGGTCTGAACAAAGTTGAGCACGTTGCTGAGCAGGACGATGACAACGATGATGCTGGCGTCAACGGGATCACTCAGTATTGCCGAGACGAGGCTCGCAACCAGCAAGAGGATAATCAGCTTAAGCCGCCAGAGGAAGGGTAAAGAAGAACGTTGCTCCCTCATTGAGGGTGCTTTCCACCCAGATCCGCCCTCCCTGCTGCGTCACGATCTGTGCGGCAATATAGAGCCCTAGTCCCATACCTTTCACTGTGTTCTGTTCGGGTTGAGCACCCCGAACGAAGCGCTCAAAGATCCTGGCGTGCTGGTCCTGGGGAATACCTTTGCCCCGGTTCTGCACGCTCAACCGAATCATATCGTCATCGACTGAGACGCTCACCCACACCGGGTCATTCACAGGGGAATATTTCAATGCATTGCTGAGCAGGTTCTGTAAGACTTGTCCGCTACGTTCTCGATCAGCGTAAGCCCGTATCTGGATGGTACTCTCAAGAAAGAGGCGATGAGGCCAGAGCTGTTTTTGTTCCTTGACCATCTCTCGTACCAGATCATCCACCGCAAAGACGCTTGCGTGGATGGAGAGCATGCCTGTTTCCAACGCGCTGGCATCGAGCAAACTGCTGATCAAGCGCGATAGCTTCTCCAGGCTTCTATCGACCTGCTCAAGCTCGGGTGCCATGTGCTCATCTCCCGCGTTGCTCAGACGCCGTTGGAGCAGTTGGACGAAGCCCTTCGCACTGGTGAGGGGCGTTTTGAGTTCATGGCTGACCATGCCAAGGAACGTCTCTTTCTGCCGCTCGAGCTCCTTGCGTGCAGTGACATCCTCCATCGCCAGCAGGATCAAATGATCCCTGGCGCCTTTTCGTTCGCTGACGATAGCGCGACCGCTGAGCAGCATGATCTTGCGCCCAATGGTGGGAAAGTCGTGTTCGACCTCAATATCCTGGAACGAGTGGTGTGTGTCTCGGACCTGCTGGAGGAGCGCTCGGACCTGGGGACGATCCCATTGCCCATTGCCCAGTTCCCATAGCGTCTGTTGCGCAATCTGTGGGGGAACGACATGAAAGAACGCATAGAAAGCCGTATTGGCACTCTGCACTTGCATCTCTGCATTGAGGACAACCAGCGGTTCGCGAACCGTCTCGACAATAGACTCCGCATAGTCCTGGGCCACACGCAGTTGCTCATTGCGCGTTTGCAGTTCCTGGTTCGTGCTGGTCAGTTCTTCATTGATGGCTTGTACTTCGGCCTGGGATGTCTCTAATTCTTCATTGAGGCTTTGCAGTTCCTCATTGCTTGACCGGACCTCCTCGTTGGCTTCCTGCAAGGACACATTGGCTCTCTCGTCTGCATCCAGCGTGGCCTGCACCTCTACCTGAGTCTGTGCCAGTTCTTGTTCCAGGGTGGCGATTCGGGTGGCACCGGTGGTGCGCCCGGCTTGTCTACCCAGGAGCTTCCTCAGGGAGAGCGGTGCTGCGACGAGCGGGGCCAGAGGCGGTCCCTCTGCAAAGAGGACGAGAAAACCACGGATGAGGGAAGACGTTTTGAGTGGCACGACTGTAATCTGCACCAGGCGATTCGTGTTGCTCAGGTGTAATCCTTCTCTCGTGATAGGACGATCTTCCTTCTGTGCGGTAAAAATGGCTGCACGCAGACCCAATTTTAACCCTTCACGGACCCATTTGAGCACATGAAAAGTGGCTTTCCCGGCGCTTGGCTCCAGGTAGGGGCCGGTGTTTCCACGCAGGTGGAGGATGTGCAGATTTGCATCGAGAATGACGCTGGCCGGTGCATACGTGGTCAGCAGTAGACGTTCAGCTTCTTGTTGAAGAGTAGGTTCATGGATCATCTCCTTTAGCTCCTTCTTGACGCTCTCTTGTCTGGTAGCACGCTCAACTCCTGTGCTGAGAACAGGCGGCAAGAGGTGTTGCGCCCAGCTTTTTTTGGTAAACACTTTCTGGTGCTGCTCCACACGGGTAAAAAGCGTGGAATCTGGACCAACACTTTCTGAGGCCCCAAGCAGCAAGAAGCCATGTGATTTGATGGCATAATGCAGGGTTTGCAAGACCTTCTCTTGCGCAGGAGGCATCAGATACATGAGGACGTTGCGGCAACTGATCAGATCTACCCGCGAAAATGGCGGATCGTGCATAACGTCGTGTCGTGCAAAAACACACCGTTCACGGATGGCTTCGTTGACCTGGTAGCGCCCTCTACTCCTATCGAGAGGAAGAAAGAAGCGCTGCAAGCGCTCCGAGGATACTGCCTGTAAGGTCTCTGGCTGGTAGATGCCCGCCCTGGCCTGCTTGAGAGCCCCCGCATCCAGATCAGTCGCAAAGATTTGAAAAGAGAATGGAAGCTCTTGTGCTTCACGAAACTCAAACAACGAGATGGCGAGCGAGTACACTTCCTCGCCCGTGGAACAGCCTACGACCCAGATCCTGATGGGCTCTGCTGGCAAGAGATGCTGCACGACTTCTGGAAAGACCAGGCGGGTGACAGCTTCAAAGGCGGGTGGATCGCGAAAAAAACGCGTGACATGGATCAGGACTTCCTGACTCAACGCTTCCGTCTCAGCCGGATGATCTTTCAGATAGGTCGCATACGTAAGAAATTGGTCCAGGTGCATGACGGCCATGCGACGAAAGATGCGCCGTTGCAGCGTGGCGGTCCGATACGCGAGAAAATCCACACCGGTAGCAGCGCTGAGCAACAGACAAATCGTTGTGAACGCCTGCTGCTCATCAGCAGACAATCGCTCCGGTTCCCGTGAGACGGTTGTTTTGAAGGTGAGATGCCCCAGATCAGCCAGCAGCGCCAGGGCAATTTGCTCTGGTGGCAGGATCCGATCCACGCAGTGGGAGGAAATCGCATGCTGAGGCATCTGTGGGTACGCTGCTGACTCCGCGTTTTGAGCAAACGTCATCCCCCCTTGCGCCTGAATCGCTTGTAAACCCTTGGTGCCATCAGTGGCCGTTCCCGAAAGAAGCACCCCGATAGCCTGACGCTTCTGATCAGCCGCTAGCGAACGGAAGAAGCGGTCTATCGTGAAGTGCTGACCGCCGTGCTGCGTTCGTGGCAGAAGATGCAGGGTTCCTTGTTCCAGCGTCAGATCGACATTTGGAGGAATGACATAGACCTGATCCACTTCCACCTGCATCAGATCCTGGACCACACACACAGGCATCTTGGTGACGCGTGCAAGCAGATCCGGTAACATGCTGTGATGTATGGGGTCCAGGTGCTGTACAAAGACGTAGGCCATTCCTGTCGTTGGTGGCAAGTGAGAGAGCAAATGGGTAAATGCTTCTAAGCCTCCAGCAGAGGCACCGATTCCCACAATAGGAAAGGGCGCCTCCCTGGACGCATCAGACAGCGTCAGTCCTTTGAGATCGTTTCCCATATCCAGCCTCTTTTCCTCTTCAATGGGCATGCAAAAACCTGGGTGTCATGAAATACAAACATGGTGTACGTACAAGTAGTACAGAGAGGAGGACAACATCTGGATGTGTTGTTGTTTGCATTCTCTATGCGCGAAAGATAGCACAACCGTATATGCTTCTGACCAGAAGATGAGCGGGGAAAGGTCAAGGTATTCGGGACGCTTGTCGAGAACGAGAAGAGGCAATGCCACGAGAGCACGATATTTCTCAAACAGGCTGTTTGACGATCCTTCTCTGCTAAAGAGCAAAAAGGGAGGACAGCATAATTTCGTTACGCTGTATTGTCCTCATCATACCATGTATGGAGAGCGTTGGAAAGCAAGCATCTCCTAGTGGAAAAACCTTATTCGTGGACGGTCATTAGAGGATGAGACGAAGTGAGTGCTGCTGGAAGCTCCATTTCGGCCTTTCTTCGTAGATATACATGAATACGGTGCGCGGCTTCTTCTCCCTGCATAAAGGCCTCATATAACGATTTCATGTTTGCCATGACATCACCTGCTGCGAAGACTCCTGGAAGAGGAGTCGTCAGCACGTCGACGAGTCGAAGTTCCTCAGCAGAAGGACGTGAAATGACCATGCTCGGAGGGAGGAATGACAGATCTGGCACCTCTTCAATCGCAATGATGACTGTTTCGGCGGGATAACGACGACCGTACCCAGGAACAAAAGCAAGACGACGCCCTTTTTCTTCGTAGATCCATCGTGTCTGTCGACAATGCAGTCCGCAGATGTTCATGTCCTCGGTTCCAATGAGGCTGATTGGCATGGTAAAAGGATGAAGATACAGTTCCTTCTTCAGTAAGGTCACTCGATTCCAAGCTTGTAAGGGAAGCTCAGACAATGGCCCTGGATAGAAGATATGGACAACACGTGCTCCTGCCTGTAAGACCACAGCGGCAACCTCAAAAGCGGCTCGGCTTCCACCCAGGATAGCGATGCTCCCCTGGAAAAATCTTTTTTTGACTGCGCAAGAGTTACGTAGAATATCGAGTGCGGAGAACACGCCTTGAAGTTCTTTCTCACCAGGAATGCCGCCACCTAAACCATGTTGAGCCCCAACAGCTAGCAATGTCGCATCAAAGTCTTGCAGTATCTGTTCAAACATCACCTCTCGCCCGATTTTTGTATGCAAACGAACCTCTATACCGGGTCGAAGGAGCATCTCTATCAGTTGTTTTCCTGCTTGTGGAGATACACCGAAGGAGGGCGTCATCATCGCTAGCACTCCTCCTACCGTCGGGTTTGCATCAAAGATCGTCACATGGCAGTAGCCGTATTGAAAAAGAATATTTGCGGCAGCGAGTCCAACGGGGCCAGAGCCAATGATGGCAATGCGCTCTTCATACACGCTACCTTGCCCTCTGAGGCGAGGAATCAACAACATATGCTCATGAGATACATTCTTTGTATCAGAGGAGAGAGACTGCTTCTTTGTCTCCATGTAACGAGCCATTGCCATTTCCTTCCCAGGGGAGCATACTCTTCATCATTCAGTTTGTTCGTCGCTCGCCTTCTTTCCTACACAAACGGTCAAAAAGGGCAAAGCCCAGACCCGCTGCGCCCAGGGGACGGGAGCCAGCAGCATCATACAGATCCAGCGCAACCCGTTCGTTTTCACAAAAAACTCCTTAACAAACAGCGTGCCCACGTCCAACGCCAGCTCGCCAAGACCAACCGTTTCATCTCGCACCGACTGGATCGGATCACGGCGAAGCGCCATCGTCGCGTGCAGGCCTATTTGCACACGGCAAGCCGTCGGATCATTGATCATCTCGTCGAGGAAGGCATTGGAACGCTGGTGGTGGGCAAGAACCCCCTCTGGAAGCAAGAGGTGAACCTGGGACACAAAACCAACCAAACCTTCGTGCAGATCCCGCACGCACGGTTCATCGAGATGCTCACCTACAAGGCGAAGCTCGTGGGCATCGAGGTGGTGCTGGTCGAGGAAAGCTATACCAGCAAGGCGTCCTTCCTGGACCTGGACGCGCTCCCCACCTACGATCCGAAGCGAACCGAGAAACCGAGCTTCAGTGGGAAACGAGAGCGGCGTGGCTTGTACCGGGCAGCGAGTGGAAGGCGGATCCACGCCGATGTGAACGCGAGCTACAACATCCTACGAAAAGCATTCCCCGACTCCTTCGGGCAGGGGGTAGAGGCCGTGGCAGTGAGGCCCAGGCGGCTTGCCGTCTAAACACATCTCATGCAAATGTCATATTTGTCATGAGTTTTCGATACTGTATAATCCTTGTAAGCAGCGTCAGCATCTCTTCTTTTTCCTTGGTAAGAATTTGAGAGAAGCTTACTCTGCCTTTCGTTTTTGTCTACCGATTGGATAAAGTCTACGTGAGGAGGAACAAACATATTTCTACCCATCTTTCATTATGAATTAGCTGAATTGCGTATAAACTATGCTCAATTGATCTGAAAACCTCTACTCACATCATTCGTATCTCCTATGATTGATGTGCATCTGATTGATGTGCATCTTTACGTTCAATAATTTTGAAGGGAAGCTTTTCACAGGTCAAGGATGCTTCTCACTGTATGTGCCATTGGTATTCATGCAAAGGAGAAGATCAATAGAACATTTGTAACGTTCATGTTTGCCGCAGTGTGAGTGTCGTAGGCATTGTCATCTGACTTGTTATCGATTTAATCGCTAGTTTAGTCGAATTATGCGTCGTGGTGGCTACAGACTCGCGAGTGATAGCATGGTTGGCTTCGTTGGAGCTTTTCTCGGTAGTTTTCTCGCGAGCCAGATGACCTCTGGTACCAACGTTGGTCTCATTGGGAGCATCATTGTTGCCATCGTCGAACAGTGCATATATTCTGATTGCGTTCTTACGCTTTGTTATACGGAAGAGGTGAAGGTATGTTAACCGGAATGATTGATGTGGCCTGTCGTATCTCTCCAGCCACGAAACGGTTCCTCCTCAAAATCTGGTTTCAGGCTCTGGCACAATTAGATAAAGAAGCACAGATGCTCTTCATGAATTACGGATATATTGACCTTAGACCTGATGCAGGAGCGATAGCATTGCAAGACGAAGATGAGAAGGATCGCTATTGTATCCAATTGTATCACGCAGTCGCTGGCGCGATTACGCTAAAAAACCTGGATGTGCTGGAAATAGGGTGTGGACGTGGAGGAGGGGCCTCTTACATGATGCGTTATCTGCAGCCCAAATCAGTGGTTGGTATTGATCGCTGTGTGACCGCTGTGCAATTCTGCCGCGAGCAGTATTCGGTAGAAGGACTCTCCTTTTCCCTCGGAAATGCCCAATCGCTCCCATTTAGAGAAAACACCTTTGATGCAGTCGTGAATATCGAATCCTCCCATTGTTACGAGTCAATGGAAGATTTTCTGCGCGAAGTCTTTCGAGTCCTTCGCCCACATGGCTCCTTCCTCTTTACTGACTTTCGTAACAAGAATCACGTTGAGATGTTACGTAAGCAGCTACAAGATGCTGGTTTCGTAGCGCTGGAAGAAACATGTATCACCCCAAATGTTGTGAGAGCATTGGATCTTGACAATCAGCGCAAAATGAATCTTATTCAACAAAAAATACCCAAGAAGTTACAAAAAATCTTCCAATTGTTTGCGGGAGTGCAGGGGTCAAAAACGTATGAGGCATTTCGCACTGGCGCTGTCGAATATCGCAGCTTTGTTCTCTGCAAGGGAACCATAAGTTGAGAACAGGTCAGCACAAAGGCACTCCTCCACTTGCATGAGAAACTGTTTGCAATCGATGGATACCGATTGGTCGAACTGTTCAACATGCACGGATCGGCATGGAGCCAAAGCTCTACTCGCTCGTTCAACCTGTGAGTACCCTCTCGGTGTGGGGCGATAGGCTACGGCCTGTACCGCTTGGTTAAAGCGGTCTGTCACCTGTCCTAATGGTCATTAAGCTCGTCTTGATGGTTCATGTATCCTCCTCTGATCCACGGGCTAGCGTGAGGAGAGATGCAAGCCCCCGCATTTATGCGTGAGGTTTGGTGACATGATACCTACTTCGTCTCATCCTCTAGTGATCGTCCACGAATAAGATTTTTCCACTGCGATTCAGCCTTCTCTTCTTCCTCCGAAAGCTTTGGCATTTCATCCTTCTGCGATCTCAATGGACGTGCCGTCATCGGGCCTTCTTGATGTTGTGGAAAACGCTCATGTCTCGCATCCTGGTCCCCGAATGCTGTACGCTCCATTGATGCGTTCCTCCCTCCTAATGTATCACGCACTGGATCTAATTCATGCTTGATCCCTTTCTGTATGTCTTCCCTCTCATGTCGTTCTCGTATTTCTTGCTGATCCAGCACCCTTTGTTTTCGTAGTATCTCGTCTTGCGCTCTAACTGCCTCCTGCATCTGTCCCTTTCGCCGCTCCATCCCTACTCGCCTGCTCTCTTTCTCTCGCGTCTCCTCCTCTTGCTCAGACGCTACCACTATCTCTCTCTCGTGCAGATGCTCTGGAGACATCATCGGATCACTCTTCATTGCCGCCCGTTGCCTCTCTGTCGTCTTTCCCCTTGTGAACGCGCTCTCTTGATGAAACAAGTAGTGCGACATCATTGGGTCTGCTGTTCCCCGGGGCGCCTCCTCTACCATTCTGGTGAAGTTCTGCATCTCCTTTTCCAGCACGGTTTGAAAATGACTATCTATTCCCAGCCATTCTGCAATTTTCCCTACGATGCCCATCGGAGGGATATGGCTGATGAAGACATCTACTGATGTCTGCTCGGCTCCTAAAGGAGTGAACTTGACTGTTCCCCTATTCTGCAAACCCTTTGTCGATCTCCAGCCCACCTGCCGCTCAGGAATCCAGTTCTCATTCACTGCGTCCCACTCTTGTTTTCCTGCTACCTGTACAACCCAATGGCTACGCTGGGAGTCATAGTATGTCACCTCCCGAACACAATGCATATACTTTGGAAAATCATGAAAATGCGTGAAGAACGCATAGACATTCTTCACTGATGCAGGTACAAGCACCGTTACATGATGCTCACCCATCATTCCCTCCCTCTCACTTTACCAACACGACAATTAGCTCTCTAAAAGGAGCAGGCCCTGGTCCTTTCTGGCACCATATGCATGCTCTACTACAGAGCGCATCTCTTTACACATTCAGTCTCTCAACACATTGAGGGATGCAACTCAAATCCCCTTCTCTTTCGTACAGAGTGTGCATTTTAATCTGGAATATGTTGGGATTGCTATCCGTTGATCAATCGATGAAGAAAGGGCTTGTAGAGGGCACCTCTCCAACAATTGCTGCAATAAGTTTAGTTTTAGTGTACTAAAGATATAATATTATGTTTTTAGTAGTTTGTCTATGCTGTTAACTTTTTATGTGTTTGTTATTGTTGAATCTATTGGTATTTTTGTTGTTTCTACATTTCCAATTATCCACCTTAAGAAACGTGGCAAAACCGCTCATTCACTGTGACGATATTACTTGATAGTTGAACTTTTCTATAAAAAGCGGTGAAATCATAAATATTACTAGTTGGACTCTATATTGTGTTTTTCCTAAAAATAGTGTATACTAAAGGTAGCTCATAGATCCTTCCATGAGTCAAGCCGCTTACACTATGTTCCTCGTACCCACCAATGCTCTGAGCCCTCCTCTCTCCATTCGGTAAGCGTGATTGCTCCAATGGTCATGTTCGCTCTCTCGCGTTTGTGCCTCCTCTCTTCCCTCAGGCAGATGCATCTGGAGGAGAGAAATACAGGACTGCATGATTATGGGAACTTTCATTCTACCCTTGCTCCTCTTCGTACTCCTGATAGCTCTTCTCTGGTTCAGGGAGATACAGGATCGGCGCCAACGAACTCACCGAAGAAAACGACACTCTCTCTCCGATGGCGCCGTTTCATGAGCCTGCTCCCAGTTGAATACTCTCAGCAGAAGAAGCGCTCCTCTTCTTGGTCACAAGAAAGGCAACACCTATGAGGATCATTCAAGAAACACACGCGCCAGTCAAGGCGATGAGAAACGCACAACCGGATGAGCATCCAGAGATAGTAGTGGCCGTTCAAGGCGCACCTGACTCTACGCAGTACTCTTCTGCGAGAGAAGGCATTGCAAGCAAAAACAACCTCGCAGAGGCGATCAGGTTGGGTAGGCATGCTCAAACTCAGTTTGCTTACCCGGCGTGGCCAACATCTAAGCCCGGACCACAGGTCACCTCCCCTCTTCCAGGGCAGAAACCACACCCCAAGCGTACTGACCAGATGGTCTATGGCTGCTATGATCAGGAGCAAGGAAGACCATGCGTTTCTCCTGCAACCCGGGCTGTGCGGAAGATGAGAGGCAGGGCCTACCTTCCTGATGACAACTTCCTAGAGGTGATTTCTGAAGCTGAGGCAGTGGAACGCTGGCGTGATGATGGCAACGCATCCGAGACCGAGGCAATAGCTCGCTGGCTCGATGATGGCGGCACACCTGATGCCACATTTGAGATGGGAGAGCTTTTATCTCACCATATTGTAAAACGATAACGCCATCAGGAGGCTTGCCATGACTTTCTTTGCAGTGTTTGTGTTTGGGATCATCGTGGTTTTGCTGGTGTTCGTCGCGCTTTCTGCGATTCGCATAGTGCAACAGTATGAGCGAGGCGTGATCTTCGTGCTAGGACGCTTAATCGGAGCCAGGGGTCCCGGACTCTTTTTGGTTCCTCCACTCATTTCACGTATGAGCAAGGTTGACTTGCGAATTATCACGCTGACCGTGCCCCCGCAAGAGGTCATCACCCGTGATAATGTCACGATCAAGGTGACGGCGGTCCTCTACTTCTACGTCGTCGATCCCATTGCGGCTATCGTCAATGTGATGGACTTTCACCAGGCAACCACGCAGATTGGTCAAACGACCTTGCGCAACGTTCTCGGACAATCGGAACTGGATGAACTTTTGGCGCAGCGCAACAAGGTCAACCGTGAATTGCAAGCCATCATTGACGAGCAGACAGAGAGATGGGGAGTCAAAGTGACCGCAGTCGAGATCAAGGATATTGAGTTACCTGTCACGATGCAGCGTGCCATGGCCAAGCAGGCGGAGGCAGAGCGCGAGAAGCGCGCGAAGGTGATTCATGCTCAGGGAGAATTACAGGCCTCGGCCCAGTTGGCTCAAGCCGCTGAAATTCTTGGCTCACAACCTGCCGCGTTACAACTACGCTACCTGCAAACGCTGACAGAGGTCGCAGTGGAGAAGAATTCGACGATTCTCTTCCCGCTGCCGATCGATCTGATTGAACCAATGTTAAAGATGACGCGCCAGAAGGCAGACAGGGCAGTACGTGAGCCACCCAACGATGTTCCTCTGAAGGAGTTCTCTCTCCCGCGTTAGATGACTGCTGGAAGTCGTCGTTGTCATGGAAGCAACGCCTCTCAGGTGCTGCCACGAGTGTGCCTCGAAAGAGCACCTTTCTGGCAACTCCCAGGTGTGAGATGCGAAGAAAGAAGAGCTTGCTGTGGAAGAAGCATTCATAAGAACGGCATTGGGAACGTAGAAACTCGAAGCGTTTGAGCGGCTCGCTCCATGAGAACACGTATGATGCAAGGAGAAGATGATGATAACGACCATCCCATTTTCTGAACAACAGAGTGAACAGTGGCTTCTTGAGAGGACCTATCACGCCCAATTGCGCGATGGTCGGGAGCTTTCTGTTCCTGACTTCACACGGGCCATGAAGCAGCTTACTGATGTCGACGTTCCTCTTTCGTCGCAGTCTTGGAAATCAAAGCTACCGGAGCGGTTGCCTGCCAAGAAGAGTACCAACGTGTACATCCCAATCTCCACCTGGATGGAAATCTCACCAGAAGAAGCATGTACCCGCTATCAGGCAGGAAGCCCTGTCCTGCTCTATGGTGAGCATCGGTGGGAACATTTGAAAGGAGCCTCTGAGACATGGAGGCCAAATAGAAACGTGTACACTCTCATTTATGGGAACGCCAAAGTAATGCCGGAGGTCGTCTCTGGGGTTGAATATGCCGTCTGCTCTCTCGACCCCAAACGAGGCCGTGCTGCCAATGCTTCCTGGAGAGCCTGGTTCTCTTCGGACGTTGCCACGCTTCTCAATGGCAGCACGCACCGTAATATGCTCTTCCTTCGTCCGTGTATGCAGTTTCCTTATACGACCTATTACACCGCGATTGCTGCTGATGGGCAAGTCCATGAGTATTCAGACAGGGCCAAGGTAATACAGGGCTTTGCTCTCCTGGCATCACAGGAGGCGCATGACCGGAGTGATCTCCACCGTATCTTCCCCCAATTCTGCTACTATCATGAGGTCAAATGTCCAAGTGGCATCTACCACATCGAATTTTTCGGGCCTCGAATGGATGAGCAGGGATACAACGTCCAGAAGGGATGAACTTCCGCAGAATGAACAGCTCTTCCCAAAGAGCACGACATGCTAGCAGCAATGCTACGCTCTCTATTGGTGTCCCCTATGCCCTGGAACGCAGGAAGCATTCCATACGAGAATCAAGGACAATGACCATGCACCAGACACTCTCTCTGTCACCACTGGCGTCTTCCTCCCAGGAGACACCACAGGGAACGTATGCTGAATTAAAACACGTATTGAAGCAACGAGGGTTGCTGGAGAAGCAGCCAACGTACTACATCTACCGGATTGCACTGCTCTGCGCTATGTTTGGACTTGGTGTGCTCTTCCTCCTCTTTGTCCACGTCTGGTGGCTCCAACTACTCAATGCCACCTATCTGGCGTTTGTCTGGACGCAGATTGGCTTACTGAGCCATGAAGCTGGACATCGGCAGATGTTTCATCACGCCTGGCAACATGACCTCGTGAGCCTCATCGGGGGAAATTTGCTGATTGGCATGAGTTATGGGTGGTGGCTTGAGAAGCATAATGCACACCATAGCCATCCCAATCAAGTGGACACCGATCCCGACCTTGCGATCCCTCTCCTCGATTTTACTGGCACAGCCGACCTTGCTAAGATGGGGAGGGTCAGGCAACTACTCGTGAAATATCAGGCATGGCTCTTCCTTCCCGCATTGCTGACGGTCGCTCTAGGACTTCAGTATAATAGTTTTACCTTCCTATTGCACAAGAAGGCGAGGTATTATGCGCTCGAATGGGTTCTGATGCTTGCACACGTTGTGGCGTACCTGGCCTGCGTGTTCATACTGCTCCCGTTCTGGCCGGCCTTTCTCTTTGTGGTGGTGCATCAGGCTCTCACCGGGCTTTATCTCGGAGCGATTTTCGCGCCCAATCATAAAGGGATGCCAGTGCTTGAGAAAGAGTGTACCATGGATTTCCTGCACCGGCAGGTGCTGACGGCTCGCAATATCCATGCCCATCCCGTGACTGATTTTTGCTATGGGGGCTTAAATTATCAGATTGAGCATCATTTATTCCCGAGTATGGCTCGTAACCAGTTGAAGGCAGCCCAACCTATTGTCAAGGAATTTTGTCAGGCATATGCCATTGCCTATCATGAGACAAGTGTCTGGCAATCCTTGACAGAGATCTTGAGCCATTTACATCAAATTGGTGCTCCGCTGCGACGGATAAAGGCTTAAGAGAAGAGGAAGCCAGGACGAAGCTGATGCCGGTGAACGCTGGGGGTACCTCGTCCAAGATCGCTCCAGCTACTTCATTGCTGCCTGTGCCACTGGAGGCATCGGCGACAATCTTGTCGAGCGAGCGGTCACCCTCACCGTAGCACGCAGGCCCATCCGTTGAACTGGTGTCGCGATGGCTGGTTGGCTCCTCCCACCGATTTTCGCTCGGTTTCCTCAGTCAACAAAGGGCATGGGCAGCGAGAAATTAGCCCATGTGGCCGCATGAGAGCCACTGATGAACTTTGCAACAGCCCTGGGGGCCCAAAAGCAGCGATACTCTTCCAATTTGCCCAGAAATAGGGTATACTTAAAGGAGTTCATACAACTTCGCATGGACTCCCCCTCCAACCAAATCTCTACAGCAACTGGATCTCAGAACCCCTCCTTTCATCAGCAACATCTGCCGTTTGAGATGGTCTCGTTCTCTCTAGTGCATTTCTTCTTTCCCTATGTCAGCCTTCAGAAACATGTAATCGATGCAATAAGTAGAACCGCAGGTGAAGTATATGGTCAATCAATCCCCTCTTGAGCGTCTCACGGAAGGCAAAACACTTTGGAATGCATGGCGACACGATTATGCTGAAATACAGGCATTCGAGCCAGAGCTTCATGGCGTTGATCTCTACAAAGCAGATCTCACGGGATTCGATCTCCACGAAGTCGATCTGACTGAAGCCAATCTATGTGAAGCAAACTTACGAGGGGCGGACCTCCACGGAGCGGACCTGCGCCATGCTGATCTCAGAGGAGCCGATCTCAGTAACGCGAATCTCATGAAGACACGTATGTATGGGGCAGACGCACGCGGTGCTCTCTTCCATAACGCAAACCTGATGGGCGCTGACCTCAACAATACGGATCTGCGCGGCGTGGATTTCTCTGGAGCCATCCTCGGCAAAGCGAGTTTTCACAAAGCGAATATGGCTGGAGTCGATCTTCGTGAGGCCAACCTTGACAAAGTGGACCTACGAGACGCAAACCTCGACAGAGCTATCTTTCGCAAACCATTCCCTGAGCAGGCACCCTTACCAGACGGTGAGCGTGGAAAAAGAGGTCTCAAAACCTCGCTGAAAGCTGAAAAAAGAAGAACCACCATTCAGAACGACCCTGCGGCATAGTTTTGGTCCCGACAGAAAAAACTCAAATTCCGGTAACGGAGACCAAGAAAGTGGCAGCAACGAACGGGAAGATTGCTCTGGCTCGGTGGATGTTCGAGGATCAGAGTCATTCTGTCCTAGAAATGTGTGCGGCACTTGGGATCTCTCGTACGACCTTGTATCGGTCTCTCAAAAAGACCAGGGCTGGAGCACCTGAATCTCAAGCTGAGCGGAATGCGCGTTGAGATCATTAACAGATGCACCTGCACCTAGCGGAATCGAGAGGGGAAAATATGTTGGGACCCCTGCTTCGTTTCCTGTGATTCTGGCGTCTGTTTGGTGTTGACCTACTTTGGGAGAGGTTGAAAAGAGGAGATTCTAACGCGATACTCAGTAGCGTCTGATACCGTTGGAAACAGAGATGTTGTGTCAGAAGGATCTCCTCATCTTAATGAAGTTGAGCTTGTAGAACCTCGCGAGTGAGAGGATATACTCAGTGGCATCCATGAATTGTTTGAGAAAAAAGGAATAGCGGTCACCATCTAACCGGGTTCTGGAAAGCAAAGAGGAAGAGGTTGAAGGAATCTATTTCATTTCAACCTGCTCCGATTAATGTAGTCAAACGTATGCAAGCATAGATTTGCCACACCGTTCGTTGTTCCTGCTTCACTCCCAGATGCCTGAAGGCGATTGCCTTTTTGGTCTGACTCCAGGTCCACAAGCGACTTTTACGCGCCGTCCGAGCCAGTACCGAGCGCGGCTTGGTCATTGAGCCCTACCAAGCGAAGGGCTTCCTTTAAGATATTGGTCGCAGCGTTGCAGTCTCTATCCCCTTGCCAGAGACAGTTGGGGTTTTGACAGACAAAGAGGCGGTCGGCAAGTGTGATGTCATGCCAGCGCCAGCCACATTGATGACAGAGTTGGCTCGAGGGGAACAGGCGATCCACTTTCACCACGAGGCCACCGTTGTGTGTGACTTTGCTTGTGAGTAAGGTCAAAAGAGAGCCTAATGCCGCATCCGCAAACGAGCGAGCAAGACACCGGTTTTTCATCAAGCCCCGAAGATGCAGTGATTCAATCCCCACAACGCCGTAGCTCATGGCAATCTGCGTGGTCAGCTTGTGCAAGACATCATTGCGTAAACAGGTAATCTTGTAATGGAGTCGTGCAACTTTGCGCCTCGCCTTCTCGCGGTTCTTTGATCCCTTTTTGCAACGAGAGAGGTGTTGTTGAGCCTGCCTCAGCTTCTTCTGTGCTGTTTTGAGGAATCTTTGGTTTTCAAATCCCTCGCCGGTACTCAAGGTCGCCAGTCGGTTCAAACCCACATCTACTCCCACACGTTTCGGCTTTTGCTCACTCGCTTGATCGGAAAGCTCAACCGTGATGCTCACAAACCACCAATCCGCCGTTTTTGTCACCCGTGCACCTGTGATCTTGCCTTTGAAACGAAGATTCTCGGCCAGATTGACCCATCCAAGCTTGGGTATCCAAAGACGATGATCACCAAGTTCGAATTGATCATTGGCGAGATAAAATGAAGGTTTTGAGCGTTTCTTGGTTTTGAACTTGGGGCGGCCTCTTCGTTTCCCGTTCTTCTGCCCGTCAAAATAGATGGCCCAGGCTTTTCCCAGGTCCAAGAAAGGCTGGTCACAAGCGTTCTTGGTCACTTCCCAGGTCCAAGGGAACACTTTGCGTCTGATCTCGTTGAATTGTTTTTTGAGCTTGAGCGCGGTAGGCTTCTCTCCCGCCTCATGTTGGCGGTTCCACTCAGTTAGTGCCCAATTCCAAACAAATCGAGCGGTTCCGGCGGCTTTGGCAAAATAGATTTTTTGCTCTTCAGTAGGATGGAGCCGTATTTTATGAGCTTTGATCATTGGCCCCATCCTTTTGGAGAGCAGCAGCGCGGATCGCGTTCTTGTGGAAGCGCAGACCGTGCAAACGTGCTGAAAAAACCGTCACGATGGCAAGCAGGTCCCGAACCAATTCTTGCTCTGGGGAAAGCTCTTCTCCATTGACCACAATGATCTGGGTCCCATGACGCTGGCAGAAGGACTCAAACCAATCGTAGCCGAAACGCACAAAACGATCCTCATAGCCAATGACAAGCGGCTTCACCCGTCCTCATTCGATGAGCTCGATGACCTCATTAAAAGCTTTGCGCTTGTAGTTGAGAGCGGAGCCGATATCTTCGCGCCATACATCGACGTTGATCTGGTGCTCTTGGCAGTAGGCTCGCAGGGCATTCTTTTGATGGATGAGGTCTGCTTTTTGGGCAGGGGAGGAGACACGAGTATAGGCGATGGTGACTCCTTGATCGGAGGAAACCAATCCTCGGTACTGTAAGTATTGTTCGTGCGTATAATAGCGCCGATTGGTTGGACTTCGATAGGCATGCAAGATGCCCTTACGATCCCACTTCTGTAACGTGTTAACGGATTTTCCAATCAGCTTGCCGAACTCACGAGGCGAATATGTATGCTCCATGAACACATTATACCCTATAAGCTACGTATTTTCAATACTGTTGAATCCTCTTTTCTGTTATCTCGTTGTTCACCCTCCAAGTGGGAGTGGTTTCACAGTGAGCGGCTATGCGCTTCTCTTTTCAAGAGTTATCTTTTCCTGTATGAAGTTTCTCTTCTGTTCTCAGCTTCCACCAAATTGGGACAACTTCAGTATCGATGAAAATGAGAGTGTAGGAGAATATTGTTTGAAGGTGCCAGTAATTATCATGCTCATAAAGAAGGACTATCTGGTTACCAGGTAGTCCTTCTTGCATCTGATAAGTCTTACGCGACAATCTCTTGAGCGCCCGCAAATGCAGCGATGATCTCCGCATCATGAAGCGCCTGGGTTTTCTCTGTATCTGGGTACTGATGCGTACAATGGCGTTGTTGGGCCTGTATGTACACCAAGAGATAAATATACCCCACATCTTTGGCGTGGTACATACCCATCGCGCCGTTGGGGCCATTCCACTCTTTCAAAGAGACGAGCCCCTCGTCGCTGAACAGTTCCCTGGCAAATTGTAGTGTTTGGCTCATAATTCCTGCCTCCTTTTTTCAGTATATCCAGTGAGGAAGGGGAAGCCGTTCCCTGGTGGGTCAGGCCTCGATCCTTTTTGTTTTGTTGTTGGCGAGTCCAGGCCACTCGCTTTTGAGTTACTGCTAAACTTCCTTACTCTTTACTGCGCAATGTTGATGTTTATTCATCCCGCTCTGCAACCGCCATCATACACTGCAACGTGACAGCTTATTTGACAGCATACAGGGCGGATGTAGCGGATAAAATGGACCTATCAGGATAGAATGGATAGGGGAATTGAGCTCATTAGAGATGCGTCCATTCGCCATAGCACAAACACGTGCAAGCTATCAGCTTGTATGCAATTGAGTATATATTGGTGATGAAGATCGTAAATGAAAACAATATGTTTTCCATTCTTTGGAGAACTGAAATTGCCAAATTTTGGTAATACGATTATTTATAGAAGTGCATGCTAAAAAAATTGGATAACTTGAAGGGCATCTGCGAATTCCTCCAGATACTGTTTTCTCAAGAGACAGTATCTGGAGGAATCTCTCCTTGCTTGTTAGGAATGACTGCATTTCTTTTTCTGTAGAAGTGCTCTCATCTCTTCTTCTTTCTAGAGCAAGAAGGCTACTCCTTCTAGAAGGAGTAGCCTTTCACTTTTCAAGCCTTTTCTTGAAGTGGTGGCTCAGTGCTCATCTTCGTTGTCAGGAGTCTTCTCCTGCTGTTCAGCAAGGAGTGTTCCCGTTACACGCTGACAATACTGTTTCGCAGCCTCCGCTCCAAAGAAGCCAGCGAGGATGGCCTGGGCATCAAAATGCTGGCCAAAGCACGTCACGCCACCTGGTACAAATGAGAGCACCGCCAGAGCCTGTGCAACCTGATTGAAGAGCTCAGCAGTTTCACCTCTCACCTGGCTTCCAAAGAGGAGGACATCTCCCTTTGATGCAAGCAGTGTTCCTACCTGACGGGCCGCTCCCAAATCGTTCTCATTGGGACCCTGCCGTTCATAGAGCCCCAACACGCGAAGAGGAACGGAGGCACTGAGCGCGATGGCGAGATGGCTTGAGGCGACTGAAAAACGCTCAGTGATGAGCGGCGGTGCACCCAGGGGAGGAGGAGGTGATGCCGCCTCCTGGTTTGCTGCTGCTCTTCGCTCGGCACGACGTTGGCGTTTTGCCTGTCGTTCTGACATACTCTCTCTCCTTTTGTAACACAACAAAGCCTCCTCCTCAGCAGTGGTCATTGCCGGGGAGGAGGCATTTTTTCCCATGACAAGCACACAGAGATGACGTGTCTTCTCTGTGTGCTTGTCGTCTTGAAGCTGCTCCTCTTCCTTCCCTCATGCCTGTCGTAGTTGTGCGCTTGAGACACAGCAGGAACGTGATCCGATCGTCATGTGAGTCGCGCTCTTGCTGGAAGCAAAGCAATACAAAACAGTGGGAGTGGAGAGGGAAGAGAAGATGATGATGATGAAATGTGCGCAGAGAAACTGGCTAGGGTGTGGGCCAGTCAATGAGCATTGAGAGGATGCCACAATCGCAGGTGATCCCTAGCGCTCTCAACTGCGCCAGGTGATTTTCGACATTCAGACCCTGACGCCTCAGCCAGATGGCTGTATGCTCAAAGGTGTGGTTACACCTGTAGCGCCATCCAGTCTTGGTTGGCCTGGCATGGCACTGCTGGGGTTCTTGCAGCCAGGTATGGCCTAATAGGCCCTAATGGGGAAAAGAAACAGGAGGATGCGACACTCCCCATTGGCGAAGAGGCGCTGCGGATCGAGCGCCGACGCGCAGGTATCGAGTAACGGGGAAGGGAGCGACAACGCTCCCTTTTCTTGACTCTTGCGTATTGTTGTGTTTGAATGAAGGGCAAAACGGGAGGCAGGCCACCATGGAGCAAGCTCAAGAGAAAAAGGTGTGTGCGCAATGTACGAAAGAGAAAGATATCGATGAGTTCTACCGTACAAAAAACGGGCGTGATGGACACATGAGGCTATGCAAGGAATGCCATAAGGGAAATCTGAGCGCGTCAAGAGAAGCAGAACGACTGAAATGGGAACAAAGGGAACGCGAACGTGCTGAACGCGAGCGTCCACTACGTGAGCGTCCGCCACGTGAGTTGCAAGAAGCGATTGAGCGAGAGCGTCGAGAGCGACAGGAACGACGCCAGGCAGAACTTGCGTACTGGTTCGAAAAGGAACCTACGCGCATCTGCATGGATTGCAAACACACCTATGCCATTACAGAATTCATGTTTAATCAGTATGACCCGCTAGATTTTTGGCGCGAACCCAATATCACTCCCTTTCAGCGCTGTCGTGTGTGTCATCAAGCGATGCGAGATAAGCGCCTGCTTCCCTGCGTCTTATGCGAGCAGCCGATTCGATCTCGGGGCTTTGAGTTTTTAGGCTACCGCGTAGATCGTGCTGGCTTTGTCATTCGCGTCGTGTGCGATGATTGCCTCGAAGCCTTTCAATCCTTGCCTGCCGGGAAGCAACGCTTTTATATTCAGTCGCGCTGCAAGCAGTTGTATCCCTATGGACAGGTCATTTATATTCATCGCGATCCTCGCGATCAGCAGATACGCTATGTTGGCCGCACGAATGACCTGAAACGACGAACGCAGGATCACCTCAAAGATAGTTATCCCTACGAGCCAAGAGAGGTACAAGGTGAGATTGTTCCCTACTACAAATCGAACTGGTGGTATGACTTGCTTCAACTTGGGAAGAAACCTCTTGTGGAAACCGTTGCGCATATTGAGCCATCGCCTCGCGTCATTGAATGGGAAACACGCTATATCCTTCACTATATTCGCCAAGGCGCGCCTCTCTTGAATACAGAAGCACGGGATCAGGACATTCTTGCGCGCATGTCGAACTATGCTTCTCTTGACTTCCTGGCAGCTCCCTTTGAAGCTCTCGTTGAGGCTGAGTTCTTTCGTCCTCATTCTATCGAGGCCTTTATCCACAAATGGTATTCTTGACATCTCCATTCTCGCCCCATTAGTACCCGGATAGCATCTGTCCGGGTACCTTTTTGTCCCGCGCCTATTTTCTCGCTTGCCAGGTCCCCACTTGTGCCCATACGGGCTCCATCGGGTCCCAATAGGGCTCCGCTTAGTGATCCTAGCCCTACCTCTGCTAATGCACATTTTCGTCAAGATCCTAGTCCTGTCTCACCAGCAGGCTTAAACCTATTGCGTTTCTAGTAAACTGAAAGTTTGCTTAGTCACAGCAGAGGAGAAAAAACGACTTGTACGTAAAGCGCTTTTGCAAGAAGCTAAAGGCGTTAAGGAGTTTATTTAATGCGCTTACAAGAGACGCGTGCGCAAGATGCGCCTCGCAAAAAGGGGATTTCTCTTTCCGCTGCTCATGAATGGAGACTTATTATCACTTTCGTGATGGCATTCATGATGGTAAGTGTTGCGGCACAGCCACAAAAGGCGTTTGCCCACACCAACGCAGTATCTAACAAATTCATGCCAGCTTATAGTTGCGGTACTGTCTCAAGTAATCACTGCTATGGTGTTGCTAGATGGCAAGGTTCTGTCAGTGGCGGGTTTACATCGATAAGCGTTGTTCAGTTGCATGCTGATGCATCACAGGCAATTATGAACAACTCTCTGTGGATAGGCAACAGCGCTGGTTCCCAATGGGTGGAAGCTGGTTATGCCGTAATTTATACACTAGGCTACGAGTTTTGGTACTGGGCCTATATAGATGATGCCGGTGGGTATCATGAGTACGATTCAGGAGGACTCGCAAGTAGCGATTTTGGTCACCAAGAGCATGTGTAACCTTTCAAGGTATGAACAAAATATTGAATGTCATTTTTGAAGCACTGATCAAGTAACTTGCAATCTACCAAATTCGTCTCTATTGAGAAGGGTCAGGAGAATGCAGGAAGAACAGGGGTTCCTGAAAAAACGTGATCGAGTGCAGGGAACAGCGCAATGCCTTGTTTTCGTAATGTCGAGAGGTAACTTCGGATGCGACAAAACATGGCAATGCCCTCTTCGGTGCGGAAGCTCCCAGACACCTTTTGCTGGACCTTGATCATGCGAAGATCTCTTTCGGCTTGATTGTTGTCAAAAGGGACCGCAAAGTCGTGGAGAAATCGGAGGACCATCCATTTCCCTTGCGAGAGTCGATCGAGGAGGTTGCGCGCAGGGGATTGCTTGGCTCGCCCTGGTTTTCGCTTCCCTTGTTCAGATTTCTTCGGCGGTGGGGGAGGAGGATTGGCCCGATAGCCTTCAGCGAGGATCTCATCGTAATGCCGAAGGAGGCATGCGAGCACTAGGAGATCGACTTCTTGCTTTCCCGACACGTTGGCTCGCTCCACCTCGTCTTTCATCGAGAGGAGGAGTTCTTTCATCTTGTGCCCCCACTCTTGCTTGAGTTCTTCTTCAACATAGGTCAGTTCGCGCAAGTGATGCACATTGCACCAGGCCTGGGTGAAGCCGTAGCTCTGATAACTCTTCAAACCATCATGAACACTGATGCCTCGGAATGCAGGAGCAATGCCAATGGCATCGAGCGCTTTGCGCCCTCGGCTTGGATGCGCGGCGTAGAGCGTGAGCCGATCCGTCGAGCACACATGAACCCACCAGCCTGTTTTGGGGTCATAACATTTTTTCGTACACTTTTCCCCGCTAAGGGGTTGCAAGCCTGATAGGAGCCTTCAATCCCCCCACTAACGCAGGCGCAAGCAGGAAAGGCTATCGGCCATCTACTCGCTTTCATTCTGGTGTTTGTGCCTTCTGCTCTCTGACGTATCGATATAAGGTCGAACGGGAGATCCCAAGCGTCGAACAAATATCATCAATGGAATGGTTTGGATCTGCAAACAGACGCAAGGCCAGGGCAACTTTCCCATTGGAGGTCAGTTTTCTGGGTCTCCCTCCTACGCGCCCCCTCGCACGGGCTGCGGCTAATCCTGCATTCGTTCGCTCTCGAATCAGATCGCGCTCAAACTCAGCCAGCGCTCCCATCAGGTGAAAAATCAGCTTTCCTCCTGGGGTTGTAGTATCAATATTCTCGGTGAGGCTGATAAAGTCTACCCCATGTCCCTGAAGGCCGTTGAGGGTTGCGATGAGGTCTTGGAGGGAGCGGCCTAAACGGTCAAGTTTCCAGACCACCAGGGTGTCTCCTGGCCTGATAAACGCCAGGGTATCCTCCAAGCCTTTGCGTTCAAAGGTTGATCCGGTCATCTTATCGCTGAAATACTTCTCACATCCCGCTTCTTTCAACGCATCCCTTTGTAATGCCTCGTTTTGTTCTTGCTTGGAAACCCGGATATAGCCAATCTTCATAGAATCTCTGCTGTAAATGTCACTTACTCATCTAAGATCGATAGTTTTGACATTTTGATTTTGACATAAGTTTTGAGATTCGTCAAGCGTCCATTTCACGCTTGCGGAGGTGATGCACAGCTCCCCCGAAAAAACTGAACAGTTTGTGCCGAAAAACGGCCGGTTTCGAGACAAGCCTCATCAGACGACCAGGAAAAACGCGCTAGAGGTGAGCGTACTTGGGAACTCATAATTTATCCCCCATCATGCACCTTGACACGGAAGCGCTCTTGTGGTTATACTGAACAAAATATCATATATTGTTCAAAGTGTTCATTGCAAGACGAGAGGAAGAAGCCAATGCCTGACCATGATGAACGAGAGACTCAGATTCTCCGTGCGGCAACAGCCGTTATTATCCGTCAGGGATATGACAAGACCACGATGAGCGATATCGCCGATGAAGCTGGCGTCAGTCGAGGGACGGTCTACCTCTATTTCAAAGGAAAGGAGGAACTCTTTGAAGCCCTCCTGTATTGGGAATGGACGCAGTACTCCCAAATCTGGTTGGAAGCCATCGAGTCCGACCCACGCGGCGGCACCATTGGAGGGTTCTACCGAGCAATCTTTCGTGCCGTGGGCAGCCGTCCCCTGATGGCCTCCATCATGCGACGGGATCGGCGTGTGCTTGGCAATTATCTGCGCAAGCCAGACAATCAGGTTGCCTGGATGGAGTCTGGTTCGACCACCGTCGATTTGATCAAAGCGCTCCAGGCGGTAGGAGCGGCTCGCCAGGACCTTGATCCAGAGGTTACAGCGCACCTCCTCGAAACGCTCTCGTATGGACAGTTAACGATAGCAGACTTTAAATCACCTGATCAGCTTCCCCCCTTTCCTGTGGTCATGGAAGCGCTTGCCGACATGATGGATCGTTGGCTGTTGCCAGAAGATGGAGGCAACAGCGAGGCGGGCAAGGAGGTCATTCGCCAGGTTGTTGCAGAAACGAAAGGACGAATTGAGCAAATGAGGCTCTCGAACGTCCAAGCAAGAGACACAAAGGAGGTTGTTTAAGATGTCACACGCTCATACTCCAGATCGCGTCCAAACCCTGCCTTTGCTCCTTGATGCCAGTCGCGCCAAGAAGCAGGGTTTGGACGCGATCATGCAGCGGCAGCGTACGCGCCTGGCTGAGATAGTAATCTACGCACGTGCCAACTCCCCCTACTATCGCAAGCTCTATCAGGATCTGCCGGAGCGGATCGAAAACCCTGTGCTCTTGCCTGTCACGAGCAAGAAGATCTTGATGCCCCACTTCGACGACTGGGTGACTGACCAAGAGGTGAACATCGAGCAGGTGAGCGAGTTCGTGGACAATCCTGACCTGATTGGAGAGCAGTTCCTGGGCAAGTACCTGGTGGCTACCACCTCAGGCACCAGCGGGAGACGTGGGATCTTTCTCCAGGACGAGTGGAGCATGGCAGCATCATACGCCGTCAGTCCACGAGACACCTCCGGGCTGGGGGCTCGCGACCTCATCAAGATACTCGCGCTCAACGGACGACTGGCCCTGGTGATTGCTACTGGCGGACACTTTATGGGTTCCGCCGGGAGCACCCGGACGGCCCGGGAAAGCTCACTGTACCGCAAAAGGGCCAAACTCTTCTCGGTGCGCACCCCTCTGCCCGAACTGGTCGAGCAGCTCAACCAGTTTCGCCCCGCCATCCTCTTCGGCTACGCGAGCCAGATCATATTGCTGACTGGAGAGCAAGAGGCGGGCCGCTTGCACATTCACCCGGCTATGGTGCAAGCGGGCGCAGAGATGCTACCCGCAAGCGAATTTGAGCGGATAGCCAGAGCGTTTCAAGCGAAGGTCAGCACCGCCTATGCCGCAACAGAGTGCCCTTTTCTGAGTGTATCCTGTAAGGAAGGGTGGTATCATGTCAATAGCGACTGGGTTGTGTTTGAGCCCGTGGATGCCGACTATCGGCCTGTCCCACCGGGAACGCAGTCGTACACGGTACTGATCTCTAATCTCGCCAACCGAGTGCAACCAATTCTGCGCTATGACCTGGGAGATAGCGTCTTGCAACGGCCCGATCCCTGCCCATGTGGCAGCCCATTTCCGGCAGTCCGCGTCCAGGGTCGAGTCGCAGATGTGCTCACCTTCCCCACGGAAAGAGGCGAACAAGTGAGCATCGCCCCCTTAGTATTCGGCACTCTAATTGATAGCTTGCCAGGAATCACGCTCTTCCAGATCGTGCAGACCACACCTACCAACCTGCGTGTACGTCTGCGGTACGCAGCAGGTACAGATCCTGACCATGTGTGGCAGCAGGTGCAAACCGAGGTAACGCGTGTTCTCACCGAGTACAAGGCTGGTCATATCACGCTTGAGCGTGCAGAGGAGCCACCGCAGCAGTCGCCCGGTGGCAAGTACCGCTCGATTATTCCATTGAGTTGAGTTGCGCTTGAGGAGGAGAACGTTCTGATCACACGAGCAGAAGCGGAACGCGCTCCTCTTCTCGACTCACAATCGACGAAGGGAAATGCGTCTCTCTTGAGAGAACAGTCCTAAGAAACGAACGTATTTGACACACACTGTGGAGCTTTAAGAAGCCACCTCCTGGGTGGCTTCTTTTCCTTCTTTTGACTCTACTACACGCAAAGGCCGGAGGTTTTCTAACGAGCGTCCCGGCTGCGGCGCAAAATGATAATTCCCAATCAGATTAATATGTTCCCAGCCCAGTGGAGCAATGTGAGCAAGTGTTGCTTCTGCAATGTCCTCACCACCTTTGCGCAATGTAGCAAAGGCTTCGGTCAAATAAATCGTGTTCCAGGCTGCGACGGCTGCAACGAGCAGATGCAGACAGGAAGCCCGGTGGATCTGGTCCTCCAGGGCTCGATCACGCAGTTCCCCCAAGCAGCCAAAGAAGAGCTGACGAGCAAGCGCGTGCAATGCTTCCCCTTTGTTAAGTCCGATCAGAATGCGGCGGCGCAGAGCGGCATCGCGGAAATATTCTAGCAGAAATACCGTCCGTTCGAGCTTTCCCATTTCCGTCAGGGCACGCGCTACCTGGTTTTGGCGCGGGTAGGCGGCCAGTTTGCGCATCAGCAACGAAGCTGATACCGTCCCATGACGAATGGAAGAAGCCACACGCCGCATTTCATCCCACTGCTCGATGATGAGCTTCTTATTCACCTGATCGAAGAGCAGCGTATTCAACGGCCCATGCTCTCCCACCTCATCCAGCAGATACAATTTCTTGGAGAGAGCATCAGCGATGCGTGGGGCAAAGCGGAAGCCGAGCAACGATGCCAAGGCAAACACATGCTCGGTGCTCCCTCCAGTATCAGTGTAATGCTCGCGAATATGCAAGTCGCTCTCGTGATGGCACAACGCATCAATCGCATAGAGAGCCTCCTCATTCGTCCCGATCACCTGCGGCTTGCCAAAAGGAACCCAGATGTCAGCCGCATGGGTATAAATGTTGGTCCCCCGCCCCGCTCCAAAGTATTTAGCGTTGTATTCCGCGTTCGCGGCTTTCACCCCTACATGCATGCGCATCCCATCAGAAGACGAGGTCGTCCCATCCCCCCAACTGCGCGAGAGTGGCGCCGAGAGCACAAAGTTATCTAGACAGGCCAGAGATGCTAGCAGTGTCTCCTCACGAATATGCCAGTCTACTGACCAGGAGAGTTGGCGATAGGTATAGGGACAAGACTGTTCCATCTTGGTCAGTCCCAGGTTCATGCCCATCCCCATCAGTGCCGCAACCAGGATCAGTTTCGCTTCGCCTACTGGCGCATCGCCACTGGTCAGATGAGTAAAAGGCCGCAGAAAACCGGTCCAATTATCCAGTTCCAGCAGCAGGTCGGGCAACTTGACCGGCGGAAGCATGCCATAGGCACGCGGCCGCATGCGCTCCACCTCAGCAGGAATCTCCTTCTCCAGTGGTGGCAGATACAAGTGCCCTTTCTCGTCGAGGCAGAGACTACCTTCGACCTTCCCGATACTCTCCTGAAGAGCAACGAGCCTTTCCAGAATTTCTCGCTGTTTGTCTGCTAGATACGCTTCCGCTTCATTACTCACAGCGAGTCTCGTTTGGCTTTTCTGAGTGAGGTGCTCAAAGTGTGGTGCCGGTAAGAGATAGCCCTCGAAGGCTCGATACCGTCGGCTTCCGCCCACGGCGATATCTCCTGAGCGAACTCGTCCTTTCAGGACTTCAAAAGCGGCAGCTTCATAGTAATTAGGTGAGATTTCGTCCCCCTGCAGCGCATGCTTGCGCCACCGTTCGGTGAGATGCCCCAAAGGGGCGATCATCTTCACTCTCCCTATTTTCTGTTCGCGGGCGGTGACACGCTTGCGACGCTCAGCCAGATCCGAGACGTACTCCAGTGCGGCAAGCGCAGGCTCACTCCTACGAACGGGCTGGAAGTCCAATGCCTGATAGAGGGAAAGGAGGCTTTGTCGCATGGGGGTATATCGTGATTCGATCAGATCCAACGAATCCAGATTTTCTGGTCGCAGCAATTGCTTGGCGGAGTCTACTGTGGCAGCAAGCTGAGGCTCAGAAACGGCAGTCAGCACTGCTGCCACAGGGTCATTTCCCTCTGTTCTTGCCAGTAAAAACGCTTCCGCTGCTCTGGCTAAGATCGTCAGATGACTATTGAGCTTGCGGGCATTCGTGTGAAAATGCTTCTCTTGACGCCGTTCTCCTTTTCGCAAGAGTTCCCCCAGCAGTTTATCAAACTGATCAAGCGCCTGGTCTGTGAGATCCTGCGACAGTTCAAAGAGGTGTGCCCTCAACAAGGCGTGACGCCGTTCTGCCTTGAACCTCAAAAGTGGCTGCGTCTGATATTTGCTACACTTACGGGCCAATTGGCCTATTAGGCCCGCCGACGAAATTTACAACGCTAAGCCCTCAATGTTGTCTAGAGGTGGGTTGAATCGACAACGCTAAGCCTCCCGCCAATCTCTTTAGAAGAGTGTAGGCGTTGTTCGCAAGGGGCGCAGTTGTCCTTTCCGCTTTTTGGGAGCTTGCAAGTCCAGATGATGCGAGCCATGCAAGTTGATATGGGCCGAGATAATTGGCGATAAATGCTCCAGATCGCTTTCCAGGACAGGATAGCCGGTGGTCCGCAGGTGATCAAGTGCTGCCTGCATATAGCGGGTGTTCCAGACAGCGATGATATTGAGCAGGAGGCTGAGGCACGTTGCACGGTTGAGTTGACTGGCGAAATCACGATCGGTGAGGACGCCGCGTTGCCCATAAGCGACATCGCGGGCCAGGCTATGGACCGCCTCTCCCTTATTGAGCATGCGCCCAACCTTGCGCCGATGGGGTTTGTCCGAGATGAAGGTCAGCATGTCGATGGTGCTAAGCATGCGCCCGTATTCTTCCAGCCCGCGATGGATCAGGTTCTTGTTGTCGAGAGCCTGGAGTTTACTGGTGAGCAGAACAGCGGTCACCGTCCCATCCTTGAGGGAGGCGGAGATGCGATGCATATCATCCCAGCACCGCACAATGAGATCCCGCCAGATGGGTGCTCCTCGAAAGAGTGGCTTTAACACCCCATAATCCATGACGCTGGCCAGCGGATAGAGACAGTGGTCAGCAAGATCCCGAATGCGCGGCGATCGCTTGCACCACGGGCTGCGCGGCGCTGGTCCCGGTGAACTCCAGTGCCGTGAGCAGACCTGGCAAGAATTGGCGGAGAAAGGGGTAATGCCTGAGCAGCAAATCAAACGTCTGCCCGTCCTCTGGACGCGCCTTGGCACCCGAATCATCGTACACTTCCTGTAACTGGGTCTGTGGAACCGCCGCGAAGATCTGTGGACGTACCTGGTCATCGGGCACCGCAGGATCAAGCACGACCTTGACGACCTTGCGCAGGGTATGGACATGGTGGGTCAGCGCCTTCCCATGGGTGATATGGTGTGCCTGTTCTTTGCGTTCGGTGCGCCGGAAGATACCGACCAGCAGATCGGTAAACGAGGTGAGGAGCCGATCCAGTAACTCTTGTTGAAGATCCTGGAGATAGCAGACGAGCAACGCCGCCCGTTTCTCCTCGGAGAAACGCAGCAGCGAATCCCGATGGTATTTCTCGCCAAGGTGGGCCAGAACACGCACGCGATTGCGGTTGAGTGCAGAGAGTTCGATGGAACTCACCTGAAGCTGGCGGACGGTTTCGAGCTTCGTGATCAGCATCTTGATGGCAGGGGGCGAGGCTTTCACGGCAGGTTCTTTCAGCCAGGCCAGGGTGGAGCCCCGTTTGCCCTGTTCACGTTGCAACAGGTCTTCCAGCGCCTGCTTCTGGGCTGGGGTGAGTTGGCGAGTGATCGCGGAGAACACATGCTGTTCCGCCTGGGGACGTACCTGAGCAATCAGTTTCTGGATGGCTGACTCCGCTGGAAAGAGAATGTCCTTATCCCGCAACCACTCCTCCGCTTCTTCGAGCAGCACGGCTGGATCGTCGCGCTGCAAGGCGCGCGTGAGCAGATATTCCGTAAGCTGCGGCTGATCCTGCGCATGCACATACGGGCGCACACCCAGATACGTGCGTATCTGGACCAGATGCTCGTCGCGCGTCTGGGGACGGCGTAGCGCATATTCAGTGAGCGCTTCGGGATGCACATTGAGCTGCATCGCCACAAACTGCACAATGCGAGGCGGGATCTGCCCCTGCTCAGGAAATGGACAAGAAAGCCTCCGCATCAGGAGCAGATTCAGCGCGAAGCCGAGACGGTTGGCTGCGCCACGACAGGTCTTCACCTGGAGCATATCCTCTGGCGTCAGCCAGAAGAACCGCCCCAATTCTTCTGAGGTCCATTCCCCATCCAGCACCTTGAATCGCCGCAGGGCAAGGAGATTCTCTGCTGGATGCTTTTCTTCTTCCCTCTCCACATGCTCCACTTCCACGTGTTCCACCTTTTTCTCCCTCTTCTTCCGCCACTGATACGCCTGTGTTCGTTCTCCCAGCTCCGCATCGGATTCGCTCTACCTATGCCTACCTTAGAGGCCAGCCCGCTCCACCGCAGCACGCACATCTTCTTCGCTGGGGGTGAGATAGAGTCCTGTGGTCGAAAGTCGGCTATGACCAAGCAGCCGCTGCACTTCGGGGAGCTGCGCCCCGGTTTTGAGCATGCGTCGCGCCAGGCTATGACGGAGCTGGTGCGGTGAGGCAGTTTCCACCTGGCACGCGCAGGCACGTAACTGCTCTGCTCGTTCCAGATCGCGCTCGCGTGTAGCTGCCTCCCCAAGCTGGGTTGCCGCGATCTTACCCATCTGGGTAATACGTTGGCGAGCTACCCGTGGTTTGATTCCTGGCACCAGCGGACGCCCGGCCACCGCGCGCTGCATACCCACGAGGAGCGGGGAGCGCTCCTGTTCACTGCCGATCGGGGGCAATCCTTCCGGACAGCGCACTTCCTGGAGATAGCGGGAGAGCGTCCGCTGCGCCTCCGAATGCAACGGCAGGCGGCGCGCTTTCCCACCTTTGCCGCTGCGCACTACCAGGGTTCCTGACGGCAGATCCAGATCACGGAGCTGGACATCGCAGGCTTCCTGGATGCGCACCCCGCCGTAGACCAGCAGCGCGAGCAATGCTTCATCCCGCAAGCGTAACCGGGGATCGGGTTCAGCGCGGGTAGCACGCAGTAAGGCGTCCACTGCCTGATCCGGCAACGAGCGCGGCGCGACGGGCGTGGAGGCAACATCTGAAACCTCCTTGGTGGGATTTTCTGCCAGCAGCCGCTGTTCGACCGCCCAGGAACAGACGCGACGCAGCGTCGAGAGTCCGCGATTGATGGTTGCAGGGGCCGCTCCCTCGTCCTGCTGACGACACGCCTTCCATGTGCGCAGATCCCGCTCCACGACCTGCGTCAGATCAAAGGAACGCTCTCTGGTTCGCTCCCACCAGGTGCAAAACTGGGTAAGGTCGGAGCGGACCGCGCGCCGGGTCGCTGGTGATTTCCCGGCGGCGGAAAGCTGCGCCAGGTATTGTTCCAGGATGGGATCGAACATAGTGCCCCTCGTGTGCGTTCTCAGGCGGCTTGTTTCCGCTGTGTGCAACTTATCGGCAGCGTCAGGATAGCAGAAAACGCGGCAAAACGCAACACCTTATCAGCACCGTAGGCGCGTTTGCAGAGAATCACGGTGCTGATAAGGGAAGTAATCGGCACCCTTCGCCCACACAATCCCGCACCAGTGTCCGAATGTAAAGTGCTCCTTGTTTGCTGCCATCGTCTCTGCTATACTTTTTCCTGTTGGGAGGAACATGTGGGGTGTTGGGAACAACGCGAGAAAAGAAAGGTCGTATGCCGAGGTCACCGCTTCACGTACTTCGCTGGTCTGCCGATCAGGCCCTCTATGAGTTGTCTACCTCCGGTCATCTGGAGCAACGTTTTCGCCCGGGAGACGAATCTCGGTGGTTAGCCTGGCTCGAAGTTGCCACCTCGTTCACTTTCCGGGGCCGTTGTGGCCGTCTCAATGTCTACAAAGAGGCTCGACCGCGAGGAGGTGCGTATTGGTATGCGTACCACACCGCCGCCCATCGCACCGCGAAACGCTATCTTGGACAGACGACCAACGTGACGTTTGCGCGCTTGGAAGAGGTGGCACATGATCTGGCACACGCCACGCTGCCTCAGATACCACATACGGCGAGTACCTCTGCTCTGCACCAGACTGAACACGGGATGGAGCTGCTCTTAACTAGGCTTGTTCACCCGCCTGTGCCTGCTACGCTTGTCGAGCGTGAGCGCTTGCTCGCTGAGGTGGATACGGTGCTTTCTCGCCGGTTACTCTTGCTTTCCGCCTCTGCTGGCAGTGGGAAAACGACCCTGCTCTCCGCCTGGGTGGCTCATTCTGCGGCCCGATCCCGCAGGGTTGCCTGGCTGACCCTCGATGAGACCGACAATGACATCACCCGCTTCTGGGTGTCGGTGATCATGGCCTTGCGAACGCACCTGCCCGGGATCGGTGAGGTCGCACTCAACATGGTGCACCAGCCCGTACTGCCGCCCTTTGCTACGGTGCTTACTGCCCTGCTCAACGAACTGACGGAACTGACAGAAGATCTTGTCCTGATACTGGACGACTATCATGTGATTGAGGAGCAGGCCATTCACGAGGCTTTGCTTTTCTGGCTGGAACATGTGCCTGCCCAGGTACATCTGGTGCTTGCCAGTCGCGTTGATCCACCGTTTTCCCTCTCTCGTCTGCGTGTTCGCGATCAACTGCGCGAATTGCGGGATGCCGATCTGCGCTTTCAGCAGAGTGAAGCTGCCCATTTCCTCAACGGAGCCATGAAGCTTACCCTCTCGCAAGAAGAAGTGGATGTCCTGGAGCAGCGCACTGAAGGGTGGATTGCGGGCCTGCAACTGGCAGCACTGGTTCTACAACAACGAGAGGATCATGCGGCCTTCGTCCGAGCATTTACCGGCAGTCAACGCTATCTGCTGGATTACATTCAGGAGGAGATTCTCTCTCATCTGGAAGCGCCTCTCCAGAACTTTCTGCTTCGCATCTCGGTCCTTTCACATCTGAACGCGGACCTCTGTCAGGCGGTCACTGAGGAACCGGCCAGTCAGGCGAGACTTCAGGAGCTTGAGCGCGCTCATCTCTTCCTGATCGCTCTGGATGAAGAACGACGCTGGTATCGTCTGCACGATCTGTTTCGCGAAGCGCTCCTCGCGCGCCTGCGTGCCACACACCCCACGCTCATTGCCGAATTGCATCGGCGGGCGGCGCGCTGGTATGAAGAGCAGGGAGAGCCGCGGGAAGCCATCGCCCACCGGCTGGCGGCAGCGGATTTCGCCGTCGCCGCTTCTCTGATGGAGCGCATGGCCCGGGAGACCTGGTGGCATGGAGAGATCCAGACTTTCCATCGCTGGATTATGGCACTGCCCGATGCCGTAGTACGCGAGCATGCCCCTTTGGTACTAACTGCGGCACTCTATCTGCTCACCTCCTTTGCTTCGACCAGCCAGGAGCAACGCGCCCGAGCGCGTGAGCAGACGAAGCAGATGATGGCACGCGTGGAGGAGGCTCTCCGATTACAGGAGAACCAGCCAGGACTCGCCGCGAGCGTTCCCGCGCCTCTGATCGATGAAGAACTACTCTGGCAGCGCCTGCATGTCCTGCGTACGTGGAGCGCGGCGGAGGATGCGGTTTTCCGCAATGACCGGGCCTATCTGGGCCTGCTCTATCAGCAGATGCAGCAGTTGGAGAGGGACGATGAGCCGATCTGGCAGGTGATCCTGCTCTCCATCGCCTTTATGTTCCGTGCTATTCTTCTGCATGAAGCTGCCTCGCTCATCCCGCTCTTCCTGGCTTCCAGGAAGCGTATGAGCCAGGCACGCGATCATTTTGCGACCATCCAGGTGACGCACTGGCTAATCCATGTCTATCGGCATGCTGGACAACTGCACCAGGCATATCAGGAAGTGCTAGTGGCTCGCGAGCTGAGTACACAGGTTGATGGCCCTGCTTTCCTGGTCGCGTATTTTTCGTATCACCAGGGGCATATCCTCTATCAATGGAATCGGCTGGCCGAGGCCCGCGCCACGCTTCTGCCGATGCTCCAGCACTCGACCCTCTGGCAGCAGATCGATCTGCTCACCTGGGGATATCAACTGCTCTTCGAGATCGAACTGGCGGCGGGAGATCTTTCCGCAGCCGGGCAAGCACTCCAGGAGCTAGAACGTTTGCAACAGCGGGGATTTGTCGTTCGCGAGTCTGTGTTGATTGCAATTCGTGTGCAATGGTGGTTGGCAAACGACAATCTGGGGACAGCGGATGTCTGCGCAGCGCAGATGGTGTTTTACACAGATATCTGGGATGTTCAACGCACAGACGAATTCTTTGCGCTTATTCGCGTCTATCTTGCTCAGAACAGATATACGCAGGCAGTAGAAATGTTGGAGTGCTTTCGTAAATATCTGGATCAGCCTGAAGATCTGCTTACCACTATCTCGTTTCTCGCACTGTATGCTCTAGCACTGCACCAGGCAGGCAAACATGCACAGGCTTGCCAGATCGCAGCTCGTCTGTTCGCGCTCACGAAGCCAGAAGGGTATGTGCGCGTCTATCTGAATGAGGGAGAACCGATGCGCAAATTCCTCAAGGCGTTGCAGGGAATGCCATATCAGCCCGAGGACGGCAGTGCCGCTCTCCCCAGAGACTCTATTGCCCGGATACTCTCGGCCTTCGAGCAGGCGTCCAATGCACCAACCAAAGGTATCGCTGTAACCATTTCTGAAAAAAACCTATCTCAGCGACCACAAGACATCGCTCCCACAAGCGCTCCCATCGAACCACTCACGTCGCGTGAGCGGGAGGTCTTGCAGCTTCTTTCCAGGGGCGCTAGCAATCAAGAGATCGCCAATCAACTGGTCATTTCTCTCACGACCGTCAAAAAGCATGTGAGTGCTCTCCTGATGAAGCTCAACGCGGAAAACAGAACCCACGCGGTCATACGAGCCAGAGAGTTATCTTTACTCTAGCCATTGCTCATCTCCTTTCGCCCAAGTAGCCCTGCTGTACCTCCCAACCCTTTTCCCAACCGTGCGGCAAATGGTACCTCGTAGTAGACCTTAGTGTGCTGTGCTCTCCGCTCCTGCGCAGTAGTATGTCCCCAGAAGAAAGAACTGGAACGGAGGAAGACAGAGCTATGCACTGCCGTATTCGCGTCAAAGGGCACCTGGACCCATGCTGGCAGCAATCATTGGAGGAATTACATATTATGCAGGAAGCAAACAGTACATCCGTTCTCTCAGGTTATCTCAAAGACCAAGCAGCCCTCTATGGTATGCTGCTGAAGATCCGTTCTCTGAATTTGTCGCTTCTTGCTCTTGAGACCAGTGAGGAGCCATATGAGGGAACTGCATCTCCATATATATAAGGAATAAGAAATATTTCGATGATGTACGGTTTGGTGAGTTAAGCAAAATAAAGGTGAATAACATGCAAAATAGGAGATGCCGCTGGTGGGGGATTATCGCGTTGGGGGTATCGATTTTTCTGGTCACGACAGATATGACCATTGTAGCTCTGGCGCTGCCTTCTATCGCGCAACACTTTCACCTTTCAGACAGTGCAACCTCAACCATCGTGTTGAGCTACTCATTGCCTGTCACGATACTGGTACTACCGGTTGGCATGATGCTTCATCGTCTCTACCCGCTTAGCGCCTTCGTCGGTTCAGTTGTCAGCTTTGGGCTGGGGAGTATCCTCTGTGGACTGGCCCCCAACTTCTGGATACTCCTGCTGGGACGCATGGTACAGGGTGTTGCCGGGAGCGTGATGATGACGCAGAATCTCGCTGTTGCGACGGCGCTGGTCGCGCCCTCTGAACGAGGAGGAGCTATAGGGATCATGAGTTCGCTGGCAACACTGGGGTCTGTGACCGGGCCTGGCATTGGTGGCTTGCTCTTAGGGCGTTTTGGCTGGCCATCAATCTTCTTCGTCAACGTCCCAGTGTGTCTGCTGGCTGTGCTTCTTGGTTGTATCGGCTTGCGCGGTCTCACGCTCGCGGAAGGGAGAACGTCGAGTAATGGTTGGCGTCTGATGATTGACCTGTTACGCCGTCCCTCGTTTTCCTGGGCGTGGTTTGTGCTTCTGATGAGCTCAGTGGTATCAGGAGCCTTTTATACCCTGCTGCCTTTCGACCTGAGTAGTGTGCAACGGCTTTCGCCGGGGACAGCGGGGCTGGTGTTGCTCTGTCTCCCCTTTGGGATTGCCGTAACAGCGCCGATCAGTGGCTATCTCACTGATCGGTTGGGGGCAAAAGTGTTGATGATGATTGGCCTGGCACTGATGGTTGGCAGCATGGGGGTGCTCACGCTGGTGGTAGGAACCAGGGTAACGGCCCTTGATCTTGCCCTGCGTCTGCTGCTGGTCGGCATCACCAGAGGGATCTTTGATGGGCCAACGCAAACGCTGCTGATGTCCAGCGGTTCGCGAGAAACACTCGGCGCGGCCAGTAGCCTCAGCGCTATGGGGAGAAATCTGGGGTTGGCCCTGGGACCATTGCTCATGAGCCTCACCTGGCTCTGGATGACCGGGCTTGTTCTGCAAATGGTTGGTGGTCTGCTGGTGCTCGATCTGTTGACCATCCTGGGTTTCCTGTGTGGGTGGCTCTCGCTGCGAGCAAAAGCGCATCTTCCATTGGAAGTGATGAAGGCGGAGCCTGAAGGCGCTCATGAACAAGACGTTCATTTACACACAGTGATATCGTAAAAAAAGGAAAATAATAGAAATAGAGGGAAATGATGAACGAATCCAGTTATGGTCAACGCGGCGGGTTGTCTCAAGGGCGTCTGGAGCGCTTGAGCAGAGTATTGGAAGGGTATGTCGAGCGAGGTGAGTTTGCGGGAGTGACTGCCATGCTCCATCGACACGGCGAACTGGCATACGCTGCTACGACTGGCTGGCAGGATCAGGAGGCGCAGATCCCGATGCAGCGCGACACGATCTTTCGTCTGGCCTCGATGACCAAACCGATTATCGCTGCTGCGGCCCTGACGCTGGTTGAAGAGGGCAAGCTTCGCCTCTCTGACCCGGTGGATGTCTGGCTTCCGGAGTTAGCACAGCGGATGGTGATGCGTGACCCGCATGGCTCGCCAAACGATGTCTATCCTTCTCCGCGCGCGATTACCCTGCATGATCTGCTCACCTATCGTCTGGGTCTTGGTTGGGGAAAGACCAGCCTTGGATCCAGCCTCTTCACGCTGACGGCTGCACCGATAGCACAGGCACTTCAGATCCCAAATGCGGAGCGACTGGCTCCTGATGCATGGCTGGCCCGCATCGGCGAGTTTCCTCTGGCCTATGAGCCCGGCATGCGCTGGCTCTACCATATCGCTTCGGATATTCTGGGTATCCTGATAGCTCGAGTCACGAGAAAACCACTGGAAATGGCGTTGCGCGAACGTATCTTTGAGCCACTGGGTATGGTGGATACGAGCTTCGTCGTGCCAGCCGAAAAACGGAGCCGTCTTGCTGTACTCTACGGACCCGCGCCTGAGGGTGGGCTGGCCGTGCTGGATCATCCCCAAACAACGGGTTGGGCGGAGCCGCCACTTTTCGCCTCCGGGGGAGCTGGTCTGGTTTCCACTGCCGATGACTACCTGCGTTTCGGACGCATGTTGTTGGGGAAAGGCGTATTGGATGGGGTGCGTGTGCTCTCGCGCAAGACAGTGGAGGCCATGACGACCGACTACCTCACGCCTGAGCAGCACACACATGCTACGTTTGCCATGAGCACGACCGAGATGTGGGCCAATCGGGGATTCGGCTATGGGGTCCAAGTGGTGACAAAACAGACCGATTTGGGTCCCAGCGTTGGCACTTTTGGCTGGCCGGGTGGCCTGGGCACAGCGTGGTACGTAGATCCGCGAGAAGATCTGGTAGCCCTTATCCTGCTCCAATACCAGAATGCTATTGTCGCCGCAGATTGGCGCAGCATGATTGGTGATGATTTTTTGACGCTGACCTATCAGGCGATCAATGATTAAAAAATAAACCGATGATTTTTGTGAAAAACATGAAAAGAGAGAAACATGGAGAATAAAGCAATAATGGTGCATCAGGTCAGTCGTCCCCAAGGATGGCCAGCTACCGAGCATTTCGCATTCGTGGAGGTTCCCATCTCCTGGCCCGAAGCAGGGGAAGCCTTGGTGGAGAATATCTACCTCTCTGTAGACCCTTATATGCGCTCGTCTATGGATGCAGGATGGGACCTCCACGCCCCTCTGGATGGCAGAGCGATTGGTCGCGTGGTGGAGTCTCGGATTCCCCACCTGGTCAGAGGCGATCTTGTGCTTCACCGCAAAGGGTGGCGCACGCACGCGCTGGTTCGTGCTGAGGATGTCCAGGTGTTGCCACAGGTGCCAGCGGTTCCTAGTAGCGCGTATCTGGGCATCCTTGGCGGAACTGGCCTCGCCGCCTACGTGGCCCTGACGAGAATTGCCCATCTCCAAACAGGAGAGTCCGTGTTTATCTCGGCTGCTGCCGGCGGCGTTGGGAGTGCAGCAGGGCAAATCGCCCGCCTGCTGGGTGCCAGTCGAGTGATTGGCAGTGCGGGATCAGCGGCCAAAGTCACGCATCTCACGAAAGACCTGGGGTTCGACGCCGCCTTCGACTACCACGATGGCCCTGTCAGCGAACTGCTGACACAGGTCGCCCCCCAAGGAATTGACATCTATCTCGACAACGTTGGTGGGGAGCATCTCGAAGCGGCGATTAGTACCCTGCATGAACACGGGCGTGTTGCTTTATGCGGGGCGGTGGCCCAGTACAATAGCACTGAGCCTCCAGTCGCTCCTCGCAACCTCTTCAATGTCGTGCTGAAAAGCCTCCGCCTGGAGGGCTTCTCAGTCCGCGACTACCAACACGTTCGAGGCGAACTAGAGGAGTTGCTCACGCCGCATATCCAATCGGGACGCATCATCGTTGATCAGACGGTGATTGAGGGTTTCGGTCATATCGTTAATGCCTTCCTCGGTATGCTCCATGGAGACAATATGGGCAAGATGATCGTTCAGGTCACCAATTGAAAGGAAAGAGGAGGTTGGTTATCTTTATACCTAAAAAGAATGTACCCATGCCAGCAGGGGTAACGCTGCTCTCCCCTTGGACCGACCTGAAAGGGATAGTTGAGAGCCGAACGACGCGTGATGCGACCGCTCCCACGTTTACCGGAAAAGTCATAAACGCGCTGGCGAGCTTCTATATGGGCACGGAAGATCTCCAGAATCCACTACTTTCACCGATCTACGCTGATTTGCACGATTGCCATCCTTGCGCATTGATGTCGGTCATTACGAAGTCTTTTTGGCTCTGTATTTAGGAGCGGGCCAAATTGCCACAGGGTAGATAAGTGCGGCACAGTTTCACGTAACTGAGCTTGAAAACAGCTTGAGTTATCGGTCCAGTTGGATTATCGGCACAGTTTTTCGTCAGATACCAGGGCCAACTCTGCCGATAAGATTGATATAAGGCGCAGTTGGAAGCTCATCTGATCCCAACTGTGCCCGCACTTATCCAGTTTGCGGCAAACTCGATCGTTCCTTAACTGAGGGCCTTTTTGGATGACTCCCTCCAAGGTCGCAGACCACGCCAGAGCCACACAGGTTCCGGTCGAGCTGACCGTCTGGGAGGGCATGTGGCACGTCTTCCAACTCTTCGCCTCCATCTTACCCGAAGGGCAGCAATCCCTTGAGCAAATAGGGGCGGCTTTTGAGTATGAACGGACCAGATCACAACGCTAAGTGCTCAGTATGGTAGCTTCAGCCCGCCTCTGAGCCATTTTGAGGGCTTAGCGTTGTAAATTTCTCCGGCGGGCCTAATAGGCCTGATGGAGCAGGTCCACGCATCGACATTTCCCAGGCTCCACCAGAGCAAGGTGCGCATGAGAACAAAACAGAACGGGAAACGCAACCAGAACAGGAAACGGTGGAGAATCCCGTGCAAACGGGCAAAACGCCCAAATGCACGTTTCCAGGGCTGGTTGAAATCTCCCTCAAACGTTTTCAAGAGAGCGACACACAGCTTGTTGAATGCCCTGGCTGTGGAAGAATGCGCACGCTCATGCCAAGCAAGGGTGTGCTCAAATTCAAACCTCATGAGAAACGCAAAATGAATACTCCCAATACAGGAAAACGATGGGTTTTGTCTGAAACAATCTGGGAAGTCGTCGTATGAACGGAAAAGGTTGTAAATTGACTCATAACTTTGGCTCATGAGCCCAAGATAGGCGTCGGAAACTTGTCTATTCTGGCAACTCTTTCTTGAGTAGCAAACAGCTTCGCACACTTAACGCAAGCCACGAAGAATGATATCAAGCAAACGCTCAGCCTGCTTGAGGCCAGCTTGATCCTGGGGAACGCGCCACAACGCACCAGTTAATAACAGGACATCATCTGGGAGGATGTTGGGCTGGATCTGTCCTGCATCTGAAGCCGCTTTGAGAAGGGAAGAGAGCGCATGTATTACTGGCTGGTAAGTAATCTGAACGACTTTCCTTTCTGCGGCTTTGGTTAATGCCTCCCCAAGACCGTGCTTCATTCGTGTATAGACGGCAAGTTGTTCAATCCACACACGTAGCGCGGCGAGCGGTTCCATTTCCTCAAGGAGTTGGTCAACCGTGTCGGCGTGGCGCTGCACGTCATGGCAGTACAGTTCAAGAATCAGTTCTTCTCTTGTAGAAAAATGCCGATACAGAGTCCCATTGGCCACGCCCGCCTTCTTTGCAATAGCGTTCAATGAGACGCTTTCATTTTCTGACAATAACTCATGGGCAGCCGCTAAAATAGCCACCCGATTTTGCTGCGCGTCCACTCGCTGATCTTTTGGATTCACGGTCTTGTCACCACGTAGAGAACACTTGACAAACGGGGAACTCCCCGTTTATTCTACATACTAGAGGCAAACGGGGAACTCCCCGTTTATTAGAAGCGCCTTTCTGAGTCTTATTAAACTACAACGGAGGAATGTATGCAATACGTCAAACTTGGGACAACTGGTCTTGATGTGTCACCCATTGCCATTGGTGCGATGACGTTCGGTGAACCTGAGCGCGGTCATCCTGTCTGGTCGCTTGGCGAAGAGGAAAGCCGCAAGCTGATCAGGCACGCACTCGACGCAGGAATTAATTTCTTTGATACGGCAAACATGTACTCCCAAGGCAGTAGCGAAGAAATCCTTGGGCGGGCGCTAAAAGATTACGCGGATCGTGACGATGTGGTGATTGCCACGAAGCTGCGACATCCGATGCGGTCAGGTCCCAATGGGAAAGGTTTGAGCCGCAAAGCCATCATGACCGAGGTAGAGCACAGCCTGGGCCGGTTGGGGACCGATTATATTGACCTCTATCAAATCCATCGCAACGACCATACGACGCCTCTGGAAGAGACGCTTGAGGCGCTCCATGATCTGGTCAAAGCGGGCAAGGTCCGCTACCTGGGTGCCTCATCCATGCCTGCCTGGGAATTTGCTAAGGCGCTCCATCTGCAACGTGAGCGCGGATGGGCTCGTTTTGTGAGCATGCAGGATCACTATAATCTTCTGGCTCGCGAAGAAGAGCGGGAGATGATTCCGCTCTGTCTTGACGAGGGTGTCGGGACGATCATCTGGAGTCCATTGGCTCGCGGACGACTTGCACGTGCCTGGAGTGAGGCAAAGTCCACCACACGTTCCACGAGTGATGCGTGGTTTGCCGATATGTTATACACACCTTTCACCGAGGCAAGCGATAAGGCCATTATCGAGGCGGTCGGAAAGATTGCCTGTGATCGCGGGAGGAAGCGCTCCCAGATCGCACTGGCATGGCTGCGAAGCAAACCGGTGGTGACGGCTCCGCTCGTCGGCGCAAACTCCATCGGACAAATCGATGATGCTGTAGCATCACTCGACATCGAGTTGACGGAAGAAGAAATCCAACAACTGGAAGAACCATACACCCCACGCTACGACTTCCAAGGGATCTCCGATGATGCTCAACTCCAAGCGATCAGGGCGAAAATACCACAAATGACCACGGCGAGTTGAGGAGGAGAGAAGGAATGATCCCCCATCTCCATGCGAACATCTTTGCTTGCATGGAGATGGGAATCATTTTCAGGTGCTCATGATGAAAAGTTATGGAACTGTCTCAAATTTGGTGAAAACACTTTTGTCAGAGGTGAAAAGCTGTGCTGTTTCTGTGAGCAGAAACATTCACTTTCCTCAGATAAGCTCATCCTTCAACAAAAGCGAGACAGAACCAAGATATGCGTCAGAAAAACATGGAACATGCATTCCGATCAGGCTTAATTAACTGGCGACTTAATGCAATGCTTGGTCGCAGCTTTTCAGGAGTGGCACTGTTACCAGCTCCTGGGTCTCTCATGAGGGGATAACAGACAAGCGCCGTTTCGAGAGACGCCCCATCCCTGTCTGAAGACAGTATTCTTTGCCGAGGACGAGCATGATACCCTTCCTCCTCCATCAGATATGCTCTTCTAGAGGAGTGTCAATTTACAGAGTACTAATGGAAGAAGCCAGGTGTGGGGCGATTTCTCAAGCGGTGAATAGTTGTGCTGCTCACCCTTCACACCGATTGCTCACTCGTTGCCCTAAAACCTGCTCACCCTTCATGCTTATTACCATGTCCATTGAGAACTTAACTTAGAATTGAGAACGATCCAAGAGGCTCTAGCAGTGAGATGCCATCAATGTGTGCTCCCGGGACAAATCCAGCCAAACCCCCTTGATGCGTAGCAGCGCTGTCCTCCACCTGGCCCCACCCCATAATTTTGAACACTTTGCCAGTATTGTTCCCAGAAAGAAGGCTCGCTTTTGTACACAGGACCAGATTGATTGGGTCCATAATCAGCTCCAGGCAGCGACTGCTGAGGGTCATTCGGTCCTGCCATAATGGACTGCTGAGGGTCAGCTCCACCTTCTGCTCCTGAGGAATAATTGCTCATACTTGCTGCATGTGCCGTTGAACTAGGTGCGGTGATAGCAAAAGAGAGCGCTATTATTGAGGTGAATATGGTAAATAAGGTGACGAGTGATCAGGTTTTCGGGCGAAGAGTGATCAATCGGCGCGAAGAGTGATCAGCTCAACTATTGGCGACGAGGGAAGCCGCTTGAGATGCGGATCGTTCTCAAGCGTTTCTGTCAATTCGCGTGCGAATTTTCCTGTTTTTGCCTGTTATGCGTGGGCTATAGTAGCATGAAACCCAGCGAGACGCGCCTGTTTCAGCCCAAAAACAGGCCGGAACAGGGCGGCAGAAGCTCACAATCCAAGCAATTTTTGCTCATGAATTTACACTATTGAAAGCGGTAAATCTGTTTGTAGAGCCATGTTGCTCATCAGCAAGAGATGAGCTGATCACTCTTCGCGCCGATTGATCACTCTTCGCCCGAAAATCTGTCAACTCTTCGCACTTACTACCAGAATATTCCCAAAATTAGTGCTCGTTGCAACGGTCTCCGGAGATGTCTCAGTACCTCTCCTACTGACATATAACTCATTCTGTTTCCTCCTTCAATCGATTTAAATGGATAGTACTAACCAATTTGGTAACTATTCAGGTGCATTGGGACCAGTTGTGGCGCTTCATGAGCGGATTGATACCAAATGGTCGTAGTATCAATTGATACCATCCAAAAATTGGAGCCTCTTGTAGGTTAGCCTCTTCCCCATCAACCGCCCTTCCGCAGTTGCGGCACCATAACAAATCATACGTTGACATAATGGCCTGCCTTTGCTTTTCTCCAAGCAAACGGTATTATTTTTTGATTATATGCTAGAGATACAAGCACATTCATCCCGACCAGCATAGCGATCCTCCGTTGCGCCAGTATGGTGATTCCATCATGATGCAATACGGTCGAATGGTAAAACTGTGCGATGCTGGCCGGGGACTGCCCAGCTCCTCGGAGGTGAGATCCACCAGCAGAGTGTAGCGATTCTCCCAAACGCTGATGGCGCTGAACGGTAGCACCGTCTTACGGTGTAAATCCCAACAGTATCATGGCGGAAATCCAATAATTATCCTGGTGAACAACCCGTTCGGGATAGCTTGCTCACCAGGATAATTGTACAGATTCCACCAGTTTAATCTTGGGATTTATACCCTGAGGGACAACTCAAATAGTGAAGGGAAAGGATCTACTGCAAAAAACTCACCTCCTCACTCACAAGCACCCCATACTCATTCACTTCATATTCACCATCCTCAAGATCATTGACAAACGTAGACATCAAAATCCACAGACTGATTGCCACAGAGTGGTTGCCTGGATCTGATGCTTTTCCGGCTTCACCGCCTCTATCCTGAGCGCGACTTTCCACCTCCTGCCCAACGCCCGGGTGTGCGCATGGAGCACCTGCCCGGGCGAGGCTTTCCCCTCTGGCACGATGCGCTCCGTGTGCGCATCCCACCATTCATCATAGAGTGTTGGCTCCGAGAGCAGTTCCCAGACGCTCTCAACCGGGGCAGCGACAACTGTCGCTGGGCAAATCGTAAGACCCATGAGTTTTCCTCCTTCGAGAAAAATCGCAATTCTACTCCTGGCAATTAATCGTATATGCGACAGCGTTGTGCAGTTGGGAAAGAAGCAGCGCTCGCAGAGGCGCCACGCTCCCCAATGCTCCTCTTCTGGGCAGGTCAATCTCATTGATGAGAACCTATTGATCTCTCCCTCGTCTGAGGAATGATGAGATACACAGAGGATCTCGCACGAAAGGAGTCAGTGGGACGATGTCTCTTGATGAAAAAACCGAGGAATTATTGACACGGATACGGAAACAGTGCCGGGATCGTGGCTGGTTTGGTGCGGATGAATGGATGGACCCTGGCTTCCGCAATCCTCCCCCTTTCAGGACAACCTTTCCTGATGTCGCCACCAAAGAACAGCTTGAGAATATCGAAAAACAGCTGGGTTTCCCTTACTTTGGTAATATCCGCGTCGACGTAACTGCGCGTAGTTGCTTCGGTGCGATGTGAATGTGTCCTTCCGCCTGGAGTTCTTGAAACGCTTTGGGATAGGCAGCGTTTTTGTCGACATTAATCACACGTGGCGAGCTCACATGAGATGTAGCGAGGGTTTTGAGAAAGAAGCATTTAGCAGCATCTCCATCTCTGGTTGAACGCAGCCAAAAATCGAGCGTCTTTCCTTCCGAATCGACAGCCCCATACAAATACATCCACACCTTTCTGACTTTCACATAGGTTTCGTCAACACGCCAGGAATCCGTTGTTGCCCTCACATAGGGCCGGCACCGTCGTTCCAGCTCAGGGGCATAGCGCTGCACCCAACGGTAAATAGTGGTATGATCGACTTGCAGTCCCCGTTCGAGCATGATTTCTTCGAGATCTCGGTAACTGAGCGCGTAGCGTAAATACCAGCGGACGAACAGAAGGATGATGTCAGCCTGAAAATGACGCCATTTGAACGGGGACTGCTCAGTCATATCTGATCCTCTTTGGTTCTTTTCTCTCAACCTTATCAGATCAGCTTACTTCTTGCAACACAACCCTTAATTATGCAACGCATTACGTTATTGCCGCCTATACGTTGTGTATTAAGAATAGAGTAGTGAGCACAAATCACACAACGGATAGAGTAGTTTTTAGAGATGCGTTACGTTAAAGCATTGCCAAATGAAGGAGTAGTATCGTGAGCAGGCAGCAAAAGCCAAAGATGAACGCAAGGCTTGCCACCCGCCTCCAAGAGAAGAAAGCGGAGCTAGACCGACATCGACCCCTGCCAGCGGGAACCGTTACACGGCTCAATGAGGACTTGAAAGTCATGCTGACGCACCATAGCACCGCCATCGAGGGCAATACCTTGACTCTTAATGAAACGGCAATGGTCATCGAGTATGGTATGACCGTGGGTGGTCACTCGCTCAGGGAGTACAAGGAGACGGAGAACCATGCCCGTGCCTATGACTATGTGCTGCAGTTGGTGAATGGCAAGGGCGATCAACACTGGCAACGCAACACCCCGATCAGCCAGGAAGTGGTTCTGACTTTGCATAAGCTTGTTATGCTTACCATTCTTGACGAGGAGCAAACCGGAGTATGGCGCACGGTTCCGGTATATATCAGAGGGTCAAACATGACTCCACCGCCAGCCCGCGAGGTTCCTCGTCTCATGCGGGAGTGGGAGAAGTGGGTTGAAGGGAAGCAGGGACGGCAGTACGATCCCGTGACCCGTGCCGCCATCGCACATCACGGGTTTGAAGCCGTTCATCCCTTCCCCGATGGAAACGGCAGAGTAGGACGCTTGTTGCTGAATCTTATGCTCATGCGAGAGGGCTACCCGCCCGCGCTGGTGCTCAAAGATTGGCGCGTGCGTTATATCCATGCGCTACAGGAGGGAAATACCGGCAACTATAATCCTCTTATCAACCTGATCGGTCAGGCCGTCGAAGCCAGCCTTGACCTCTACCTGGAAGCATGCGCGACGACCCCGGCAACAGAGGAGGAGGATGCATTCCCTTTGCCTCAACTTGCCAGAGAGTTTGGGTATGAGCCAGAGGTATTAAGTTGGGCCGCCCGATATGGGAGGCTAGAAGCGCGTAAGCGAGGCCACCACTGGTTTGCGACCCGCGCTGCCGTTGCAGAGTATAAGCGCCGTGCCGAGCAGTATCGCCAGCGTGGGCACAAGCGGGGCGAGTAGCTAAGTGAAGATAGTAGAAAAAGTGAGTTCTGGATAAGCCAGCTGGTATTGTCAGCTTAAAAATTTTTGTTGATGAGCTTTCACCATATTGACGCCACATTCGCTAGGATCCTCCAGAAAAAACGGTCAGAAAATGGGCATCATCCCCACTTTTGGGTCTGCTTCTCTTGTTTAAGCTCTACAATTTTGCTTAAGTTGACAATACCCGTGAAAGCTGAGGATGACATGCTCTCATCCTGGTAGCGCTCTACACTTGATGCTTCAATCATTTGACTGTTATATTGATTGTTTGTTATATTAACAATGACATCCCTTACTTTTATATGTTTTGCCTCGTCAGTTACTACTGGCGGGCACACCTCCTTCTTTCAGCATCCACTTTCTGATCTTCTAAGAGGTACATGCTATTTATGATCGTTTGGACGATGCAGCCCCTCTATGTCTGGGAAATATTACAAAGAGACGGTATTCTCTATGGTCCAGCCGAAGCACCTGAGCTTGTACGTGACTTTACACAATGGAGAACAGCATATCACTGGTTGATTGAGCAAATGGAGCAGCGTATCGGCCCTCGCCCCAATCCTGAAGCCTATCCCCTATGGGCATGGTATCAATACTATGGACCCAAACAGTGCCGACCTGATTTACGCAATAGACATCTTGACTCTGGCATGAAAGGAATACGCATCGAGTTTGAAATAGCTGAAGATCAGATCTTACTCTCAGACCTTGATATGTGGCATTCTCCCCTCAATGCTTGGTATCTAGGATTGAGTGAGGAGGAGGATGAAGCCTTCTACGCTGAAGTGGAGGGGCAGGGAATTCAATATGTGGAATGCATGTCTCATCCTGTATATCGAGCAAGGATAGTACAGAGTTGGGAGCGAATCTTTGACATCAATAACGTTCATGAGAGTGAGTACTGGGGTAATCCACAAACACAGAGAATCCAGGGCACCTTCTGGCAACTCTCTTTAGATCAAGTGCGTAAGATCACCCCTTTTACCTCCCGCTAATTCCTATTATTTTCTTTTTATTTTCTTTTCATTCACGCCTAATGAAGAAGATCACCCCGAGGTAGAGACGACTCTGAAGAAGGTGTTTGAAACAACTCTCGATGAAGGCGTTGGACGCAAGCAGGAAGCCCAGAAGGCGGAAGGATGGCCCCTCAAGAAGAAGAAAGGCAAATTTAGTATACGTCTTTTCGATCCATGGGAGCAAGGATGAGATGTGAGGGGAGTGGGGGAACGCACACCTTTGCAGATCGCCGGAGTATCCTATAGCCGTCGATTGAGAAAGATGGCCGAGAGGAGAACGTTTGCCTCGACGGTACCCTGGGAGATGAAGTCCCTGGTGGTGCTGGTAGAGCGGGGAAGTGAGTGGGTTCCTTGTTTCCAGTGGTATCCCTGGTGCTGGCGCGACGGCGTGTGGAACCACGTCATGGGCCTTCACGAGCAGCAGGCGGCGCAATACCTGGGGTGTTTTCGTTCATAGGTCGCAGCAAAAGGAGGCCCTCACGGCCCTGGAGAAACTCACGCATACAACGGAGTCCAACCCCAATCCGATCATGCCACTCACCGATCTCGCGCCAGATATCCCTGCTCTGTTCCGACGCGCTGCTATCAATGCCGCGCTTGGCTCGGCTCGCTCATTAGCTGAACAAGAAAACCTCTGCAGGCCTTGCTCTATTCCGTTCCTCTTTCTTGCAACACAACCGTCGAGCAGGTCGGTTATTCATCGGTTTGTTGACGTTCATTGGAAGTGCTTGCATTCCTGTCATAAACTACGAATCACGAGGAGAAAGTGACAGCTTAAAGCTGAATAATAGAGTGACTTTATCCCCTTGTTGCAACAGAAAACCTTTTGTATCCACAGATGTCAGTGATAAAACTATTCCTTTGATGCTGGTCCAACAAAAGGGAGAATAGATGCAGAATATGTTGGAAACCTTTACTTTTCAGCAGATCAAGACGAATGGAGCAAGCATTCATGTGCTGAAAGGAGGATCAGGTGAACCGCTTTTATTGTTGCATGGGTATCCTCAGACGCATGTCATGTGGCATAGAATTGCGCCTCGCCTCGCCGAATCATTTACCGTTATCCTCGCTGACCTGCGTGGGTATGGCGATAGCTCCAAGCCCAAGGGGAACCTGATCACTCAAATTACTCAAAACGCGTGATGGCTCAGGATATGAGAGAAGTGATGAGCCAACTTGACTACGAATCGTTTCACGTGATTGGACATGATCGAGGAGCACGTGTCCTTCATCGTATGCTCCTCGATTATGGGAAGTGCATCAAAAAAGCTGCCATTCTAGATATGGTACCCACATACGAAACCTATGCAACCACTGATAAAGCATTTGCAACGGCCTTTTATCATTGGTTCTTTCTTATCCAGCCTGCTGAACTTCCTGAGCGTTTGATTGCAGGGCAGGCGGAATACTTTCTCCGCAGCACACTGAAGAGTCTTTCCAGGGATATCTCCGTATTTACACCGGAAGCTCTGGCCGAATACGTGCGCTGCTTCAGCGATCCGGCAACGATCCACGGCATAAGTGAGGACTATCGTGCCTCCGCCAGCATTGATTTACTGCATGATGAAGCGGATTTGCAGCAAAAAGTTCAGTGCCCGTTGCTCGTCTTGTGGGGAACAAACGGCTTTCTCGGACGTCACTATGATATCCTGGCAATCTGGCGCGAACGTGCAAAAATGGTTCAGGGATATGGTATCCCATCGGGACATTTTCTTGCAGAAGAAGCCCCTGAAGAAACCTATCATGCACTTCAGCTCTTCTTCTCTCAGGGTTGATTGAGGAAACGCCAGGAACCTTGCGAAAATGACGGCGAACACTCAGAGGACTTTCATGATACGCCCTGCTGGGCATCCCGGAGAAGGCGGGGCAGCTCAGATGAGGAGGGAGGCTCCAAAGCAGATCTCACATCATGAAAAACACTCGTATGCAGCTACCTCATTGAGGAGAAACCTATGAAAACAAAATTACTGCATGACCAGGGAGGGAAGACCTATGTCCTTGTCTTCGACCAAGGTGATGAGTTCATAGCAACCTTACTCCAATTTGCGACGCAAAATGGCCTGGCTGCTGCTCGCTTTACCGCCTCGGTGGTTTCAGCGATGCGATACTGGGTTATTTCGAGCCTGAAAAGAAGTCATATAAGAAGATTTCCCTCGATGAGCAGGTCGAGGTGCTTGCCCTCACAGGTGACATTACCTTGAAGGAGGATGGTACACCTCAGATTCATGCCCACGTTGTCGTTGGCGACTCGAATGGGCTGGTACATGGTGGTCACATCATGGAGGCTCATGTAAGGCCAACTTTGGAGTTTCTCCTCGAAGAGTTGCCAGCACATTGGCATCGCCGTCACGATCCAGAATCCGGGTTAGCCATCATCGCACTCTAGCGCTCAGTTCCCAAAACGCGGTATGGTGCACAGAGATGGTCGAATGTGCAGGTGGCTTGCGTCATGAAATGAGTTTTGATGATCAACGTTCTAGTACAGCTTTTACAACCGTTTCGGGCTAGATGAACTGGAACACGGCCATAATGAAATACTTCCAGAGGAGAGAATAACATGAATCATTTAGAAGGGAAAGTTGCCCTGATTACTGGTGGTAATAGTGGTATTGGCTTGGCCACGGCAAAAGAGTTTCATGCCCAGGGGGCAAAGGTCGCCATCACCGGTCGTGACAAAAAGGCCCTTGAGCAGGTGAGGGCAGAACTGGGGGAGCGTATTCTGGCTATCCCCTCAGACGTTACCAGGATCAGTGATATTGAGCATGCCGTTACTACCGCACAGACGACCTTTGGCAAATTGGATGTCCTTTTCGCGAATGCAGGTATCGCTCGGATGGAGCCAATCGAACAGGTGACGGAAGAGTCTTTTGATAGGATTATGGATATCAATTTGAAGGGTGCCTTCTTCACTATTCAAAAAGCATTGCCCTTTCTGAATGAGGGAGCCTCGATCATTCTTAATGGTTCGGTCAATGGACATGTTGATTACCCAGGTGTTTCCGTGTATTCAGCCAGTAAAGCCGCAGTCCATTCATTGGCCAGAACCCTGTCTTCTGAGTTGAGCGATCGCAAGATTCGCGTCAATGCCATCACCATTGGACCGATAAACACACCGTTTTTTTGACAAACTTGGGGCATCTGCGCAAGAAGCTCAAGGATTTTCGCAGCTATTGCAGCAGCGTTTACTGCTCAAGCGCTTTGGCAATCCTGAAGAAATAGCGAAGGTCGCGCTGTTTCTGGCCACGATGGATTCATCGTTTATCGTAGGAACGGAGTTGGTTGCGGATGGAGGACTCCTGGTGAATACAATCTAATACCACATAGTGCTCCATAAGAGGCCCCGACATTTTTCCCAGTAAAATCCCCTCTAAGCAGGCAGCAATTCACACAGAAGATGGAAGAACGATTTCAGAGAGATATTGGTTGGAGAAGTGTTAAGAAGCTCAATCAAGTTTTTCCTGTATCTTGAAAAATCGCTCTTCCCTCAGTTTCTGGATAGCCTGAGAGTGCTTTCAAGAATCATCTTTTATCCTCAAACATCCCTCAAATTGCCCACTTCTTCTCTTGCTTAGAGGGGATTTTGCTGGGAAAATGTCGGGACGCCAATTTAGGTAAAAAGCATCCCATGCTCAAATAAGCTCGGGATGCTTTTACCTAAATTGGGGCAAAACCGTTTTGCTCATCAGACAACAAGAAACGGGACCTTTTTGGGGTGAGTTTACGCCGTTTTTTGCCCAATTCGAGTACGCACCTCCTTCAAGCATCATATGACGAGGTGTCTGCTGCAGTAAGAGAAACACCATCGTCCTGGTAAAAAGAGTATTGAAACCGATCTTTGAAAGTATAGCGAATTCTTGACAATCATTGAGTAGCATAGTATGATTTGAGCATGAAACTCAGTGATTACGCGAAACAACAAGGGGTCCGCTATGAGACAGCCTGGCGTTGGTTCCGGGACGGGAAAATCCAGGGGCGGCGCGTAGGGGCTCACACGATTCTCATCGACGAGCCAATCAGGGTGTCAGTCCCCTCATCGAAGCCTCAAACCGTGGTCTACACGCGGGTGTCTTCCGCAGAAAACAAGACCAACCTGGACAGTCAAGCTGAGCGGTTGGTTGCCTACTGCGCTGCCCGTGGCTATCAAGTGGGCAAAGTTGTCAAGGAAATTGGCTCTGGCGTCAATGACAATCGGCCGAAGTTTCTGGCTCTCTTGGCCGATCCAAGTGTGGGCCGTATCGTCATTGAACACAAGGACCGGGGTACCCGCTTCGGGTTCCGTTACATCGAGACCCTGCTTCAAACCTATGGGCGTGAGATCGAGGTCGTCAATCAGGCCGACAATGGCACAGAAGACCTGCTCTCAGACCTCACCAGCATCGTGTACTCGTTCTGCGCCCGGCTCTATGGGCAACGGCGTGCCAAACGCAAAACAGAGCGTCTTGTGCAGGAATTGGAGGCCGACCGTGCACCTGGTTGAAAAGCACATCATTCTTCGGAGTGATCCACGCTATGCCACGCTTGACGCGGCCTGTTTTGCTTCCAAAAATCTCTACAATACGGCGCTGTATGAGATCCGTCAGGCCTTCATCTTTGAGGGAAAACACCTCAACTACAATGAAATGGATCGGCGGATGCAGTCGCATGAAGCGTACAAAGCACTGCCTGCGAAAGTGGCCCAACAGGTATTGCTGCTGCTCGAACGCAACTGGAAATCCTTCTTTGAAGCGCTCGATGCCTACAAGCGCGATCCCTCAAAATTTCGCCGACGCCCCCAATTCCCCAAATACAAGCACAAAACGACAGGCCGCAACGTACTCATCTACACGATGCAGGCCGTAAGCCGCAGCAAACGGACCCTTGGACGACACCTCATTCAGCCTTCGGGACTGGGCATCCAGATCAAAACCCAACAAGATCCCAAGGCGATCACTCAGGTCCGTGTGGTTCCCAAACACGGTTTTGTCGTCGTTGAGATCATTTATGAACAGGAGCCGAGCCGCTCCGCCGTCGATCCCGCGCTCATCGCTGGCATCGATCCTGGTCTGGAAAATCTGATCGCACTAACTTCAAATAAACCGGGTTTTGTCCCGGTCGTCGTTAACGGGCGCGGTCTGAAAAGTACGAATCAGTTCTACAACAAGCGGCGAGCAGAACTCCAACAAGCTCTTGGTCGTCCTGGAAACACCCGGCGCATGGAGCGCTTGACTCTCTGGCGCAATCGGCGGATTGAGCATGATCTGCACACCATCTCGCGTTTTGTGATTGATGTGCTGGTGGCTGAGGGGATCGGAACGCTCGTGATTGGTCGCAACGTGGGCTGGAAACAGGAGATCAACCTGGGGAAACGGACAAATCAGAACTTTGTTCAGGTGCCTCATGCCCAGTTCATCCAGATGCTCACCTACAAAGCTGAGCAAAAAGGCATCCAGGTGATCCTCACCGAAGAAAGCTACACCAGCAAGGCCAGTTTCCTGGATCGCGATCCTTTGCCGATCTACCAGCAAAGCCAGGAGCATGCGCCTGTTTTCAGCGGCAAACGGATCACACGGAGGCTCTATCGGGCATCCAATGGCCAACTCATTCACGCCGATTGCAACGGGTCCTATAACATCATCAGAAAAGCAGCTCCTGATGCCTTCGGGTCGGAGGGAGTAGAGGATGGGGAGCGCAGGGTTCATCTGCCGGTAGTCCATCCCGTGAGGCTGTCATTCCCTCACAAACCCGCTCGCGAGAAAATCCTGGCCTCTGTCAGGATTCGCTAGTCACGACGGAACTATTCTACGCGCGTACTGGAGTGTTGCTCATGACGACATGAGTCACTCGATCTCTCTCAGTCCATCAGAGCAGAGGAAAAAAGCACGTTTCCAGTCTTCTTTAGTGAGATGGAGCAGGCACTACCCGCATGCCTTCCAGCAGCGACCATATTTGTTCTACCGTATCCGTCGTGGAATAGGGCATCGATTGGGTGATCCACCATTCCAGCACACCAATGACCGCCGAAGCCAGAAATTGCGCGCTCACCTCCTTGTTCATAGTCCGATCGATGCCACTTTCATCAATATATTCTCTGAGGATACGCAGCATCACATCCATCAAGCGATTTCTGAAAGCAGGGATGCCTTTGTTGACCAGGAGCGTCTTATACAAGAAGGCATGCTGCTCCAGATATTCAAATATGTGCTGGATCGCAGCTTTCGTAGGATGATGAGTCGCGCCGCCTGGTAGACAATCTCCCAACAGTTGAGCCAGGTGGGTATCTATGCACTGATCCAACAGATCGAATTTATCTATGTAATGCAAGTAGACAGTGCCCCGGTTGACATTGGCTCGATCCGCGATTTCGTTCATCGTAATGTGCTCAAAGTCTTTCTCTGCCAATAGCCCAACAAAAGCCTCGAGAATGGCCTGCCGTGTTCTGCGTACTCGTCTATCCATTGATTTCTTCCTTTGGGCTATTTCACACATCTTTTCCGCGATAATAAACAATTGAATCGATTTTGTTGCATAATGAACAATTTTGGCAAATTTCTCTATTGAATGAAGTGCGTAGCTCTCATAAGATTATATGGAACAAACGTTGATAAATCAACAGATGTCTAAGAGAGGTTCTGACACCACGAATACAAGCTCTCTTGCAATAACAAAGGAGAAATTGCTCATGAAGGCCATTGTTCTGCCGCACTACGGAGTCCACGAGGTTTTACGAGAACAAGACATAGCTGAACCAGAGCGAAAAGAAACGCAAGTTCTCGTGGAAATGTACGCGACGTCCATCAATCCAGGCGATTATGTTTTGCGCTCAGGGGCAGCACAACACATAATGCCGATCCAGTTCCCATATGTGCTGGGTACGGATGTGGCGGGGGTGGTAAAAGAAGTTGGAGAGAAGGTAACGTCTGTGAAGCCAGGTGACCGCGTCATGGGACTGACACCTGCTGTCGGCGGTGCCTATGCGGAATATGTGGTCGTAGAAGAGAATGCTCTTGCGCTCATTCCTCCGACGCTTTCGTTTCAGCAAGCAGGCGCACTCCCAGCGGTTGCGCTGCCCGCCTGGCAGGCACTGTTTCACTATACCCAGTTGCAGCCGGGACAACGCATTCTGATTCATGCTGCCGCCGGGGGAGTCGGACATATTGCCGTGCAACTTGCGAAACAGCGAGGTGCCTACGTCATCGCCACCGCTCGCACGCACAATGACGATTTTGTGCGGCGGTTGGGTGCTGACGAGGTCATTGATTACAGCATCACCGATTTTACCAAAGCCATAAGCACGGCAGTCGATATCGTACTGGATATGGTCAATAATAGAACTGCTGCGGTGGTGGACCTGAAACTTGGAGAGACGGGACGAAAAAGCTACACGGTTTTGAAGGATGGCGGCAAGTTCATTTCTCTGGTTGCTCTGGCGATTGATGAGCATCCGAAGGTTCGTGGCATCGACGCCCAATGTGTTCACATCGAACCCAACCGCGACGATCTGCGCGACGATCTGGCGGCCATCGTCCGTGGCGTCCAGGAACAGAAGTTGCAGGTCCATGTGAACGGTGTTTTCCCTTTTTCTGCACAAGGCATAAACGAGGCGTATCGCCAGAGCGAAATTGATCCGAAAAGAGGGAAGCTGGTGATTCAGAGGAAGGTAGGATAAGCGTTCCCATCTATACTCTCCTGAAACTGAGTTCAGGCTCCCCGAGTGTCAATCATCGACACCTGGAGAGCCTGACAGATTGGGCCTGAAGGTCAGATCATCTTCTTCGTTCGGCGTTTGGCATTCCAGGTGGGAAACACCACCTGGATGAGCGGGATGGGCAGATAGAAGAGCCACCCATATGTGGCCTGCCACAGGTTGTCCACGTTGATCACCGCAAGCACGGCGGCGTGGTGATACGTCTGTTGGTACAACCTGCTCACCAGCTTGGCTGATGTGTACGAGCTCAACACCCCTACGGGGTTGATGGCGTATGTCACCAGCAGCCGCTTCGCCCAGCTTCGCGCCGCTTCCTCGGGTGAACGTAGATCCTGCACATTGCCTCGGTTGTTGTCGGCGTAACGCCCCATAAGTGCAATGGCCAACGTGCAACCGGCTCCGAAAAGAGCAGGCCCGAAGGTTGCCTGATGCTGGACAAAGGCTGCGAAGCCCTTCGGCGTGCCAGATGCTCCGACTCCCAGGAAGATCGGGATGATGAAGACACCGACACAGACCAGCAAGGGCACAATCCCCGCAAGGTACGCGATGCTGTTCAGCCAGCTGTGAGCAGCCAGATTCTGGCGAGCCTCCATATTGCGACGAAGCCGCAGCCAGCGCGGCGGATCAAGCACTAGCTTCATCTGGATGACGAAGAAGAGCCAGCTTACACCGGCCTGCACCACGTTATCGGCATTAATCGTCGCCGAGGTGGTCGCGTGGTAAGATGGGAGATACCACGCGCTGACCAGCTTGCCGCTCTGGTAAGCGAGCAGCGTGCCGACGATATACAAAACGACGGTTGCGAGCGTGCGAGGTGCCCAATCACCTTTATTACCAGACAGCTGGCTACGCTGCTCTCCAGAACGCATCATCCGGGCGATCAGCAGCACACCGCCTACGTCGATGCACGCTGGTGCCAGGCTGGCATACCTTTGTACGAAGCCAGCGAGGCCAGTGGGGGTGGTCGCCGAAGCGCCCACTCCGCACAGCAATGCGATCAGGAACATGACAGCCACTGCGAAGGACAGGAGCCCAATCGCGTTGACGAAAATGATCAGGCGCTGCGTGGAGCGCTTACGTGCGTCCAGCAGAACCTGGAAGTCCTGGCGCATCGTGTCAAGCTGAGCCTGGGTCTCCACCAACCGAGTGGCGAACTGCGACTGGATGGAGTCGAGGCGATTCCATCGCCTGACGAGCAGGATGATAGCGGCCGACCCAGCGAGGAGCGGTCCGATCTTACGTGAGCGGTTCACGTTATTCCCCTTCGTTGGGAGGTTCTCTTCATGGAGGACAGGCTACATTACCTGTATAGTGGGAACATGCCTCATTGCCTGCTATTTACTGATATCAAGCTGGTTGATCTTCAAGCTCTATTCAATTTTTTAGGTGTTTTTGTTGATACCCCCTTTTCTCTGGTGTCACAGCAGCGATTGCTGCGTGACGCTTGACGACGCCTGTGGTCGATACCCTTGCGCAGATGCAGCAGCAAATGAGCGCGCAGATGCAGCAGCGGGCAGCTCATCCTTAGATTGTATGATGACGGAGCAGCATAGAACCTCTTAGCTCTCGAATAGATCACCTCGCATTCACTCTAGAAGATTGCGGGAAACTAAGACTAGCCGAGAACCGTCCTCGGGGGATGATTGGCGACCTGTTACCCCGAAGGAATGGTCGTTGATTCTGGCGCAAGCCAGCAAAGAGTAGGACGACCAGCCCCGATACATGCCTTTATTGTAGAGTAATATGATCAAATTTGTCAAGTATAAGCGGTGATGGTGCAGGGCTTTCCAATTCTCAAAAGGGTGATGAAAAAGAAGAGTTTTCCTTGTAGAATACGAAAACCAAATCATCTCTCAAGGAAAACTCTGCATGGACTATACCACATTGACGCTTTCAACACGAGCGAAACATCCCCCAGAAATGGTTCCCGCAGCTTCGCTGTACCACACCTTGCAAGCCCTCTCAGACAAGAGACGCAAACAAGGAAAACGCTACGAATTGGCTCTGGTCCTTTCTCTGATTGTGCTCGCCAAGCTCGCAGGGCAACAGACACTCAGTGGAGCCACCGATTGGATTCGTCATCATGGCGTGCCTTTGGCACAGCGCTTTGGACTTCGTCGCCAGCAAATGCCATGCCAGATGACCTATTGCAATGTCCTGGCGATGGTAGACAGCAAGCATCTCGACGAGCTTCTTTCGGCATTTTTCATCCGTTGGGAAGCTCAGGCTCGATGTGGGGAGCAATCCAGTCGCCTCCTCATTCCAAGCCTACAGACCAATCACGCTCATGTCGCTGTTGATGGCAAAGCTCTACGGGCGACGAGCAACGAGGTCCATCCGGTTCACCAACTCAGTTGCTATGAAGTGGCGACTGGCATCGTGCTTTGGCATTGCAATGTGCAGGAGAAGGAAAATGAGATCAGTGCCCTCAAGCCCTTGTTGGCGCCATCATGGGTCAGTGGACGCATTTTGACCCTCGACGCTCTGCATACGCAACGCGACCTCTGTGCGCAGATCCATCGCTTGAGAGGAGACTATCTCCTCATTGCCAAGGACAATCAGCCCACCCTCCAAGAGGATATTGCTGATTTGTTTGAGGACGCTTTCCCTGATCGGCGGCGCTGGAAGCAGGCAGAGACCTGGGACAAAGGACATGGACGATTGGAACATCGCCAGCTTCTCTCTAGCCCTGATCTCAACGATTGGTTTCGCAAGGACTGGGAAGGCATCGAGCAAGTCTTTCGCCTCGAACGAACGACGCGCATCCTGAAAACGGGAAAGCTTCGCCACGAAGTGGTCTATGGGCTCAGCAGTCTCTCGATGAGCAAGGCTCCTCCCCAACGCATGCTCCAACTCGCCAGAGACCACTGGGCCATCGAAAATCGGCTGCATCATCGGCGAGATGTCACTTTGGGGGAAGATCGCTGTCAAACCCGTACAGGATCCGTTCCCAGTTTGCTTGCTCAGCTCAATAGCGCCGTATTGAGTCTGATGGATCGCCTTGGCGTTCGCAATGTTGCTCGCCAGATGCGCTACTTGAACGCCCATGTTGATCAGGCTCTTGATCTTATCCTCCTTGGTCAATGTTCTGTTTATTAGAATTGGAAAGCCCTGGGTGATGGTGTATCACGTCTTCTAAAATAAAAGCCGTATCAGGACGCGCGGGGCAACCTACGTGGATGCATGAGATGGAGAAAAGGCAAAGAAACAAGCCATACAAGACAATGGAAGAGTCGGCCTCACGTTCAGAGCAGTGGCGAGCTTTTTTTCGGCTGAATGGCAATCTTCAGGTGAGTAGCTGAGCTTCCAGTGCGGCCAAATAAGCACCGGGATTTTTCCGGAAACGAAATTGTTGACGGCGAGTTTCCTCACACTGCTGCAAACGCCGACGGAGCTCGCGCCACCGCTGATAATCACTGGGCCGAAGCTCTTCGGCAGAGAAGAGCTGTTCTTTGGGAACCACAGCTGTCATGACGCGCACTGAGCCTCGAACCACCACGCCAGGAATGGCTCCCCGTCGGCCGGTGGCCCGCCGCTCATGGACGCGTGCCACACCAAAGCACCGTTCCAACTCATTGTTGGTGCGGGGCAAGCCCTCAATGTCATAACACTGAAATAAGCCCGCAGCGAAATTGGAGGCCTTGTGACAAAAATGTTCCATGGCTTCAGCAAGTGGCCCGAGAGTTGCTTTCTGTTCGTGCATCTGAGCAACGTATCTCAGATAGCGTTCGCGTACCTGCGCTCCAGTCTCCTGCTCGTGATTCGCCAAGATCTGAGCTGCCCAATGGACGAACTCGTACGCGCGCTGCAACGGAGACCAAAGGGGCGCAGTCGCTTGGAGACCTTTCAAAAGGAGCTGGTGTAGTTGTTTCAAGGATGGGGGCAATCTTTTTTTTCCTGCACCCGCTCGATCGAATCGTTGATCTGCTTGATGCGGGCATGCAAGCGCAGACCGGACGCTTCCAGTGGCGAACGCCCATCGTCAGTCAACGACGCACGCACCGCCAGGCAGTAGCCCCGGATCGCCTCGTTTTCTGGCGTGGGATACGCTTCTAAGGCGCGCTCAATCGGCCGGACTCCTCGCAGCTTCTTCTTCAAGAGCGTTTTGGCATGTCGATCGGCTTCATAGAGGGGATCTATGGCATCTTTGAGGTAGTGAAACTGACAGAGCTGATGAGGGATGGTTGGGAAGACAAACGCTACCGCGCTGCGAATGGTCTCTTCGCCGTCCGAGATAATCCCTTTGATCGGGATCTTTAAGGGCTCCAGAAGCCGCTTGACGCGCCTCGCAGCAGTGCGGTGATATCCCCTTGGGTACTGCTGAGTAACGGCGCGCCAAGAGGATTTCTTCAGACAGGCAATCACGCACCACCCAGAGCACCTCGTGCCCGACATCAGGCTGCAAGCCATCGAGAGCCAGGATCACCTGCCCTTGTTTCTGCAATCGGGTTTTGATCCGCTCCTGATCGGTGACACGCAAAGCGACCAGTTCTTCATAGCGATGCATCAAATAGGTCACGCTGCGCTGAGCGATACTCATTCCGCGTGCCTGGAGCGCCTGGTGGATTTCCGGGACAGAGCGATGTTCTCGAAAGCGCCACTGACCGATCAAGGCGATGACCTCCAGACCAAATTCCCCATGCGGTAAGGCCCAATGTCCTTCTTCTTCTGGCCGATAGCGCTGATGAAAGCGTGGACAGGTTGGTTCGATACAGTGACGAACGACCAACGTTAATTTCCAGAGGCCGGACAACATCATGACGGTGCGATGACTGTGATTGGCTACCCATAACGGGTGGCCACAGTCCTCACAACACTCGTTGAGCGGGGTCAGCGTTTTCTCGTGCGTTGCTTGGGGACGCGGATTTCGGCGAGCCATGTCCTTGCTCCTCCTTCAAAAGGACAACTGTACCACCTCAGTCTACGCCTCCTGTCAACCCAAGATTGCCATTCAGCCCTTTTTTTGCTCGTTTATTCTTCTTTTGCTGAACTCCCAGAGGTTCTCTGCGCTCTTTGCCTCTTGAGATCATCCTCAATCATGAGCAGCTCTAGATCTACATGCTCTGCGCTGTCTCTCACACTCTGTGCCATCGGTCGCAAGGTAGCGGTATCCATCTCTGACAATACAGAGATGTTTCTATGGTATTAACGTACTTTTGCAGCTCGCTGAGGAAGTTTGGCACGGTTTTGTTGATCTGCTCTAGAAGAAGTCCGAGGTTGCCCAGATTGGGTTTTTGAAATATCGTGCATGTCTATTTGCCCTTTCGTAGAGATATGGGCAAGTATAACACGGGCAAGCAAGCTATGTTAATGCCAGGCACAGTTTTGAGAAGAAAGCCGAGAATGCTGTCGGGATCTTGGCAACCAAGTCACACGCCAGCTGCAAAACAGACATTCACAGCAAGCAGAGGCCAAAGTGAGAGGCGCCTCAGGTCCCTCATCCCTCTGACACCTTTCAGTTGCATTGAAGGAAGAGGTATACCAGAGGGCTTCCTTTTCCGAGAGAAAGCGGGTATACTGGAGAGAATACCTGAACTAAGGGTCATTAGTTGGGGTATAGAGGAGCCAAGATTGAACCTCCTCAACCAGGTCACGCGACGATCGGGAACAGACAGAGCAGAGGGGATCCAGAGGTCAGGGAGACAGCACCAACCCATCTTCCACCCCTCACCTACCACCCTTATATATATAGGAAGGGATCCAGCGTATGCACCATCACACCTCAGAGACACATCAGTATCACCAGAACGACATCCCTGGCACCAATGGCCTCCCCATCCTACAAAGCCAGGCCCTCACGAGGGAACAGGTCTTTCGCTGCATCGTCCCCACCTGTTCGCACCTGGTGCATCTGCCAGACGATGGGATCCTGGTCGCCTGGCTGGATGCCAAGACGGGCAAATCACACAGCGTGAAAACCCATGTAGCCTATCACAACACCGCGCTCTCCTGCCGCGCTGCACTGCGCGCCCAGGGCTATGACCTCTTCATGGACCTTTCGGATCGCGCGACCCGCGCGCACTGGCTCCTCATTGTCCAGCGCTGGGCCGGGGAACGCGCAGCCACCTCGCCACACGCCGGCGCACCTTCCAACAATACGTATAACCAGCGCCTGGCTATCCTGAGCAGTCTCTTTGTCTATGCTCGTCGCCAGCAACTCTACCAGGGCGACAATCCCATCGAATTGCTGGAGCGGCGCAAGGTCTACCAGTATGCTGGCGCCCAGGCTATCGACCCCCTGGAGATGCGTAAACTTTTGGCAACCATTGACCGGACATCGCTTGGGGGTATGCGCGATTATGCCCTCCTGAGTCTGGCGCTCCACACTGGCCAGCGTGTTGGAGCCCTCGGTGAGATGCGCGTGGGTCATCTCACTCGTGCCGGCGGTACGTCGCTGCAGGTGATGTTCCCACGAACCAAGGGCGGCAAAACGAATGCCCGACAACTTGGGGAAGAAACCAGCGCGGCCCTCTCGTCCTACCTAGAGCAGGTCTATGGTCCTAGATGGACAACGCAGGGCAACGCACCAGTGTGGATCTCGCTTTCGCGCAATCAGAGCAGAGGCCAGGCTCTCTCGGTGCAGGCGATCGAGCAAATCTGTGCGCGACGCCTGGGAACCAGTAAGGCCCATGTCACGCGCCATACTGCGGCCAAAACCCTGGACCAGCTGGGAATCAGCGCGAGCGAGATCCAGGATTTTCTTGACCACGAAAGTCTGGCGACGACGGGACGCTACCTGAAGGTGCTCAAGCGGGCGGAGCATAAATACAGTCGCGATCTGGAGCAGATCTTTGGCATCTCCACACTTAGCAAAGGAGGAGTAAGGTCAGATGGTGACCACTAGCCCATACTCCTCCTTCATAAAGGCCTAATAGGCCCGCTGGAGAAATTTACAACGCTAAGCACTTCGCTTTGTAATCCGATCCGTAGGGCCATTCAGCAGTGAACTCGCGGACCTGCCAGGACGCAAGAAGAGCCTGCGGGCCTGTCTTTCTTTGTTGCCTAACAGAGCAAGCTGTGCTATATTTGTTGGGTCACATGTGTTAGGCAACATGATGTGCCTCTTGTCGTTGTGCAGAAAGTACACTCTATGCCCAGATATGCCCACGCTCAGTTTCGGTGGTCCGAGCAAGCACAGACCTATGTCCTCTTCATGAATGATCAGGCCAGTACACAAACACTTACGAGTGATTGGCTTGAGCACGTTTCCTCCTTTTCCTTTCGCAGCCGTTCGGGCATGTCCTATACCGTCCGGAAGCAGCGGGTGCAACGCGGGAGCAGCTATTGGTATGCGTATCGACGCTTGCATGGGCGCCTCGTCAAGCGCTATCTTGGTCCTGCCGTTGCCATCACTTTTGCTCACCTGGAGGAAATGGCCCAGGTCTTGAACGGCATTGCTCAAGAACAATACGAGAGCACTATCAGCACCCCAGGCCCCAAAGAACAGCTGTTTGTGAGAACACTCGATGTTGTCTGGCAGCAGGGGGTTACAACAGCACGGCAAGCCCTGGAGAAAGATGCTCCAAGTTCCTCTCTCTTGAGAGGAACTGTACAACGCCCCAAGTTTCAGCGCCCTGGCTTGCCTGTCTCGCTGGTCGAGCGCCCGCGTTTACTCGATCTGCTGGATACCGCGCTCGTGCATCCTCTGGCGCTGCTCTCTGCCTCCGCTGGTTGGGGGAAGACCACCCTGCTCTCCGTCTGGACTGCGCGCCATCCTCGGCAGGTTGCTTGGCTCTCTCTCGATGAGCAGGATAACGATCCTGCCCGCTTCTGGATGACATTTATTGAGGCCTTGAGACAATGCCCTGCCTGCCAATCAGGGATTGGCGAAGCTGCTCTCAGCCTGCTCCAGGCACGTCACTCCCCAACCCTTCGTACGATCCTGGTGACGCTCATCAGTGAGCTGATGCTGCTCGCGGAAGAAATGGTGCTCATTCTGGATGATTATCACGTTATCCAGGAGCAGGCTCTTCACGAAAGCCTGCTTTTTCTGCTCGAGCATCTGCCTTCCTCTGTGCATCTGATGATTGCCAGTCGTGAAGATCCTCCGCTTGCTCTTGCACGCTGGCGCGTGCGTGGACAACTTGTCGAGCTTCGCGGCACAGAGCTTCGTTTTAGCCAGGCTGAAACACACGCATTTCTGATCCAGGGGATGGGATTGCACCTCTCGAAAGATGATGTGCAGATACTCGAAGACCGTACCAAAGGCTGGATCGCCGGCCTCCAACTGGCGGCGCTCTCTCTCCAAAAGCATGATGACCCTTCTGCTTTTCTTCAAGCGTTGAGTGAGAGCGATCGTTTTTTGCATGAGTATGTGCAGGAAGAGATTCTCTCGCGCCAACCCCTTCTCTCCAGGATTTCTTGTTGCAAACGAGCGTCCTCAGCCGTTTGAGTGCCTCGCTCTGTGATACTGTCACAGGCCGCAACGATAGCGCCCTTCTGCTTGACCAGGTGGAACGAGCCAATCTCTTCCTGCAACCGCTGGATAGCGAATGGTATCGCTATCACCCGTTGTGGGCCACGGCCATCCAGCGTGAGGCCAGGCGGCGCCTGGGTGAGGCCGGAGTGCAGCGCCTCTATGTTCGAGCAAGCCACTGGTATGCAGAACACGACAATTTGCCTGATGCCATTGAAGCGGCGTTTCAGGCCAGAAACTTTGAGCAGGTGGCAGCACTGCTTGAGCGGATGCTGGCTCCCCAACATTTTCGCAAAGACTACGCCGGGCTACGCCGCTGGCTCGAACGTTTCCCAGAAGCCCCGCTCAGCGCCCACCCGTTGCTCAGCTTTGCCTATGCCGAATCCCTTATGTTCACATCGCAGCGGCGCGATCCTGCGACGAGAATACGTATTGAACAGCCTCTGGCGATGGCCGAACGGAGCTTTCGCACCCAGAAGGATGAAAGCAAACTAGCCCAGGTTCTCTCACTCCGTGCCACTTTTACCTTCTTTCAACACGAACTGCCCACCGCTTTCGCGCTCGCTCATGAGACCTTGCGCCTTCAGCCGGAGGGGGAGCAGCATTGGCGCGGCAGTAGCCTCTCACTGCTCGCCGTTGAAGAATTGCTTGCTGGACGCCTGGAAAATGCCCGACTGAAAGCCCTGGAAGCACGCGTGGCTTATGAGGCTGATCAGTCGCTGCCGGGGCAGTACGCTGTTCTATGGATTCTGGGCGAAATCGAGGAAGGTCAAGGCAATTTGTCCCAGGCTTCCCAGTGGTATCAACAGGTGTTGAGAGCCACAGAGCAGGAAACCGGGGAACTGGCTCAATTCCAACTCACCACAGTGAGCGGAGATCGGGAAACGTTTTTTATCCGCCAAGCTTTGCATGGTCTGGCGCAACTGGCCTACGAGCGCAACGAACTAGACACTGCTGAGCAGTTGCTCTCCCAAGCTCACCTTCTCAATGCTGCTCAGACAGAAGAGCTGCACTTCTTAACCTATGGGCCACTGCTGCTCGCCCGCATCCTCCAGGCACGCGGACAGACGCTCCAGGCACAGGAACTCCTGGGTCGATTGGCCGCTCAAGCACACTCCCCGCAGTTTCTGCGTGAGATCCAGGCTCATCAGACGCGCATCGCGCTGGCCACAGGTGATCTGGCCAGCGCCCAGGTGTGGTCACATCGTGTCTCAGAAGATCCCGCCCAGTATCACATCCGCCGCGAAGAAGAAGCATTTCTCCAGGCTCGTCTCTCCATTGCCAGGGCGGAAAGCAGGCAAGCACTCTCTTTCCTGGCATCCTGGAAAACAGACATGCAGGAGCGTCGGCGCTCGCTCTTCGAGCTGCAGCTGCTTGAAGCCCTCGCGTATGCCGCAGCCGATCAACAGGCGGAGGCCAGAAAAATTGTGCTGCACGTGCTCACCCAAACCAGGAGTGAAGGATACCAGCGCCTCTTTCTTGACGAAGGTCAGCCCATGGAAACACTGCTCAAAGCGGTCGTCCCCCAGCTCCAGGATCTCGCATTAGCAACGTATGTGCGCACCCTCTTACACGCCTTTGCATCCAAACACCGTGTCCCAGGTACCGAAGAATCCTTGCTCCAGGCAGGATCTTTGAGTCCACAAGAACAACGTGTGCTGCATTATCTCTGCGCCGGGAACACCTACGACGAAATTGCCCAGATCCTGGTCGTCTCCTCCAATACCATTAAAACCCAGGTCAGGAGTATCTATCGCAAATTGGGCGTGAATCGTCGTGCCGAAGCCATTGCGCTGGCTCAGCAACTCCACCTGCTCTAACCTGTTGCTCGTTCGCTGGTCTGATCTTTCCCTGTTGGGTTTCTCACGAACAGGCAACCATCGATATCACCTGCTCCTTACCTCTGAAAATCACCCGCGCTATCACCAGAAGTGGTGAAGTCAGCTCGTCGATGAAAAGCTATACTTCAGGCATACTCAAATAGATACATTTCCAGGGGCGCAACCGTATAGGCCCTGGAATAGGACAAGGAGCGAACAATAACTATGATCAGCGCTGCATTTCCCTATCAAAAAAAGCGCCAGCAGATTCTCGGATTAGAGATGGCGTATGTCGAAGAAGGTCAGGGCGACCCGATTGTCTTCTTGCATGGCAATCCCAACTCTTCTTATAGCTGGCGCAACATTCTGCCGTATGTGCAGGGTTCAGGGCGCGTTATCGCCCCGGATCTCATTGGCATGGGCGATTCACAGAAGCTCCCGGAGAGCGGACCCGGCTCCTATACCTTCGTTGAGCATCGCCGCTATCTCGACGCGCTGCTTGAAGCGTTGGATGTCCGTGAACGAGTCACTTTGGTTGGGCATGACTGGGGATCGGCCTTGGCTTTCGATTGGACACGCCGCCACCCGGAGGCGGTGCGCGGCATCGTCTATATGGAAGCGATTGCCATGCCGTTCTCCTCTGCCGAGTCTTCAGAAACAGCACGCAAGGTCTTCCAGAAGTTGCGCTCGTCAGCCGGCGAACAGATGGCGCTGGAACAAAATTCGTTCATCGAGTTCAACATGCCAGCTGGTATTCTGCGCCGCCTTTCGGAGGAAGAGATGAACGAATACCGCCGACCGTTTGCAGATCCTGGCGAAGGGCGCCGTCCCACGCTCTCTTGGGCACGTCAGCTTCCGATTGATGGAGAACCAGCCGATGTGATCGAGATCGTCACGGCCTACGGAGAATGGCTTGCCAGCAGTCTCGTCCCCAAATTCTATATTCAGGGAGATCCAGGCAGGGTAGTGCCGAAGCAGCACGCATTTTGCAGCGCCTGGCCCGCACAGAGCACGGTGATCGTGAAAGGGCTGCATAATCTCCACGAGGATTCTCCTGACGAGATTGGACAGGCCATCGCGGACTGGTTGCAGCATCTTAAATAGAGAACACGAAAGCTTTTGAAGCCGCGGGGACCGATTGATTGTGTCCGTCGTTGCTTCTGTGGGACTGGGTGGATACGATCAATCGGCATCTGCGGAGATACAGAGAAATAAACGATATTTCTTGCAAGGAAACTTTGTAACGGATAGTAATCACACATGCAATTATTGAAGGGAAAGGAATACAACATCTTGCTCAACCAGGACCACTACCAGTAGAAGAGGTTCTCCGTCCTTCCGGGGGAAGGATGAGATAATTGTGCCTCATACAGCATCTACGATCAGGATACGAAGACGCAGATTTCCAAGGTTACGGTAGCCATATGCCTGACGCATAATAGTGTGTTGGCTACTTGGAATATCTGTTCATAAGATCGGATAAATGGTCCAGGATACGCTCTCGTCTTCCACATTGCTTTCACAAAGAGACGCACTGCCAAGCAAGGTGAGGCCTTTGCTTCATGAGCAGAGAAGCACCGATCTCGGTAATGAAGCAGAGAAATAACCTGTTCTTTTGTCCGATGAGGGAAAACGGGCAAAGAATGTTCAGATGCCACATTCGATATTTTACAGGCTACACATACTTTTGGGGGTATATGCTTGCCAGTGTTTATGCTGCTCTGCGGTAGTTGTGGTGTAAGCCACCCAACACAGGAATGGCGCTCACCTGGTTCGATGAGTTCGGGAGAGGAGTAGACGGAATCGATGGATCGGGAATTCGCTGTCCCAACCCTTGATGCGGTCGAGCCTGGTTGAAGTACACGACATACGCTTTGAGAAGGTGGTACAGCTGCTTTTCCTGGAAGATCAGGAAGTGATCCAGGCATTCTCGTCTCACACTTCCCAGAAAGCGTTCACAGATGGCATTCGCTTGTGGGGTCCGGTACGGCGTTCGAAGGACGTTGATGCAGCTCGTGGTTGCTACTCGCGCGAATTCCGGCCCGAATTTGCGATCATTATCCCGGATCAGATAATTTGGCGCGTGTCCATAGGGAGTCGCTTCTCGCAACTGTTGCGCTACCCAGGGATCGCTGGGAGAGCGCGTCACATTGACATGAATGACCTTTCGCGATTGCAACTCGATGATGAAGAACGCAAAAAGCGGGCGGAAGAAGAGGTCAGGGACCTGCAGGAAATCGCATGCCCATATTTCTGCCGCATGGTTGCGCAGGAACGTTTTCCAACTCTGCCCATTCGGTCGTCTCCGGCGAATGGGCCTCATATATTTCTGGATGCTTCGTTTGCTCACGCGAATATCCAACTTGAGCAGTTCTCCCCGAATACGCTCCGCTCCCCAAAGTCGATTCTTCGCTGCCATTTCCTTGATCAAGCAGATCGTCTCAGGTGAGAGCTTCGACTTTCTCGCGCATGCCTTCGTTTTGCGCTTCCAGAACAGACGGAAGAGTTCACGATGCCAGCGCAGGAGCGTCTCTGGCTGGACCAGGAAGAGTGCCTGTTTCCAGGTCCGGGCCATCCTGGCAAGAAGCACCAGGAGAAGCCGGTCCGTCTTCCGGTAGGTCGGTCGCTTGACCTGTCGACGGAGAATGATCAGTTGCTGCCGTAAGAGCGCATTTTCCGCCAGCAGTTCCAATTTCCCTTTGGTCAGATCGGCAAGCGTACCGGGCACAAGGGAGGTTGCCGATGGTTTGACCCAACAGAGAACGCATTCAAGAAATGTTTGGAAGTGGAAAGACATGCATCGCTTGACCGAGGAAAATACCCACCACGCAAATAGAACCTCTTCTTTGTAAAAATGGCATATGGTTGGAGTGCATACACAGAATGGGCAGTGTTGATTGTACACGCATCTCACGTGTTTGGCAAGAAAGCTCATTTCATTGTCCATAACAGGCTGATTTCCCGAACAGATGTCCCAAGTAGCCAGCACAACCGAGCGTTCGATAGAAGGTGGGGATTCTATGGACAATGAACCTTTTTTTGATTTCTTTACTCGCACACAGATATATGATTTGGAGCAACCACGCTCCTCTGAGGCTCCACTTCTTCCTCTGCTGGTGCCGGGATTTACCTATACCTTACATCGTCGCCATGAAGAGGGAACCGGGGACCCTCGCACGGCTGCATCCGGCTTCCTAGCGACCACGGATCACGCGGGGACCCATATCGACGCGCTCAGCCATGTCGCCGAGAACCTCTGCCTACATGGCGGGGAAAAGGTGACCTACCGTATCCAAACCCCGACCGGATTTACCAGGATGGGCGCGGAGACCATCGCACCCATCTTCTGTCGGGGGGTGTTGCTTGATGTTGCAGGGTATCGCGGGGTCGAGTGGATCAGCGCAGATCAACCCGTCACTCGTCAGGAGGTAGAAGCCGTTTGCCTGCATCAACAGGTGACGCTTCATGAGGGAGATGTCGCTCTTATCCGCACGGAAAACGGAGCCCGATGGCACAATCCATCTGACTATCTGAGCAGCGGTGGCGTGCGTGCCGATGCCTCGCAATGGTTCGCGGATCAACAGGTCCGAGCCGTTGGCGCGGATCATCTGAGCTGGGATACGGACGGTCGCATTGATCCCGAGTGGGGCATGTCCTTGCCTGGGCACGTCATCCTGCTCGTCCGTCACGGCATTTATATCATGGAAAATCTCTTTCTCGAAGACCTGGCCAGAGACCAGGTGTACGAATTTCTGTTTGTCTGTCTCCCGCTGAAAATACAAGGCGCGACCGGCTCGCCGATCCGTCCGGTGGCCATTGTGCCGAGAGTATAAAAAAAGGGTCTGGAAACATGGAGCAAACCATCCTTGTCACTGGGAGCACCAGTGGCTTTGGCCGTTTGATCGTGGAAACCCTGGCGCGTCGGGGATACCGCGTGTTCGCAGGCATGCGTGCTGTCGAGGGCAAGAATGCCCCTGCCGACGCCTCATTACGCACGTTCACGCAACAAGAACGGCTTGACAAGCCAGAAAACAGGCCAACCAATTTGTAAATTCCGCTGGTTCGCTTAAAATAACAAGCGTGTTGCCGCTCTGAGAACATGGCCTGCTTTCTTGTCAACAGAAATGACGCGAGGCGGTGTGGTACGAAGAGCTCGGAGCGCCTGCTTGAAGAAGTTCTGGGCAGCCTGTGCATCACGGGTAGGACTCAGACGAAACTCCAAAGTATTTCCCGCGGAATCTACGGCCCGATAGAGATGCATCCACCTACCTTTGATTTTGACGTAGGTTTCATCGATGCGCCAGGAGTCATTGGAGGGCTTGAGGTGTGGTCGACAACGCTTGTTCAGCACTGGGGCGTAGCGTTGCACCCAGCGATAGATCGTGGTGTGATCGATAGGGCGTCCTCGTTCCATCATCATTTCTTCTACGTCTCGATAGCTCAACGAATAGCGCAAATACCAACGAACACATAACAGAATGATATCGGCTTAAAAATGTCGCCACTTGAACAACGAACCATGGTGCATAAAGAAATGCCTCTCACTCAGTAGGATCCTGTTGAGTGTACCTCATTACTGCCATTTCTTGCAACACAACCAGTTTTTCTTCGAGCGAAAATCATGTCTTCTGAGTAAGAATGATCAGCCAGGCAAGATTACATGTATTGTGTATCCATTTCCTACAAGTAATATTGTGTAATTGATCAATTTGGGGAGCCAGCGCGGAGTCCAATCTCGTGCTTTTCTCCAACCCAGGATGCTATGGCCCTCATGCGTATTTGAGAAACTTGTTATGCTGGAAAATGAAAGGAGGCATTGCATCAGGCAGGAGCTTCTCCAAGAACGCGAAGAGAGATATGTATGCGCGACCAGCCTTGGTGCCAGCCAAGCTTGCTTGCTTCTGCTAACCGGGTAGGCATGTCATGCAAGGATTTAGCCAAGGTACAAAGACTCTGCCCTGACGTCATTCACGAAAGCCGGAAACGAAAGATATGGTGCATGATAGAGTGGGTGACCGATGCATCTTCTGCCCATCGTCTTCGAGGCTTGAAGAAG